>NZ_CP092497.1:0-9660387 GCF_022479115.1 Amycolatopsis sp. EV170708-02-1 | reverse complement strand
GTCCGGCCGTGTCCTGTCGTCTGACGGCCTGTAGACGGCCTGGCGGGCAGGCGGTCATGCCCGGGTTCGAGCTGGGTGTTAGCAACCTGATCATGTGGGAAAGCAGGAAACGATAGCCCCGCTTCAGAACAAGAGGCGGGGCTATCGCTGTGTCCTGGCCCAATGCCGGTCCCTGTTCTGCCCCCGTCCCCTCGTCCCTGCTGCCTCTAGCGCCGGTTCGGTCGTGTCAAGGCACGCTTTCCCGCCTTGATGCGGGCGGGCCGGTGTTAGACGCTGAAAGGCGAGGGAGCCCCGGTGACCACTCCACGTCAGTCGGGTGGGTCGGGTGACCTGCCGTGTTGCTCCTGGGTCTCCGTCGTCGTTGGTGGCGCGCTGCGGGTGCTGCCCTGCGGCGGGCTCGCCCGGCGGCGCCTGCCGGAGCGGAGCGGGAGGCCGGCGTCGCCTCCTGGGCGTAGCCCGCCGGACGGGTGGTGACCCGCGCGCCGCCAACGGCGGCGCCTTGATCCCATAGAGCCAAATTCGGCAGGCAACGCATGTAGCCGTCGCCTGCCGAAGTGAGAGGTACAGAGGGGCTACACGCGCAAGGATTTCAGGATCTCGTCGGCAAGGCTGGCGCTACCGGCGGCGATGAACTTTTGGCGCGGGTCCATCGCTGCACCAATGTCGGCAAGCGAATGAAAGCCGTAGTCAAGAGGGATCGGTCGGCCGTGCAGGTCGATGACGGCCCCGCCTGCTGCGTGAAGTATGTAGTGGCCTGGTGCGAGATCCCAGATGGCGAAACCCTTGGCAAATTCGACGGTGGCATCGGTCATCCCTGCGGCCACATGACACAAGCTCACCGAGCCGAAGTCGACGCCAATGCGCCCCTTCTTCTTGTCCCCGGCGGACGGCGCGCTGAGCGCAGCGAGAAAATCCCTTTGCTGTGCAAGGGAGACAAACCGTGTGTCTGGCCGCATGAGGTAGTTGGTGACCAACGCTTGCGACAGAGAGGCTTGGGACGGTCGATCGAGAACGTATTCCGTCGAGTCGGCGGTAACCATGAACGCGCGGTCCACGCCTTGTGCATCTCGCGCGCCAATGTAGAGCTGAATGTGATGGAAGATATCTCCGATCACCGAAACGATCGGTCGCGCAAGCGAGCGCGAGTAGACCATGATGTGGGTGTAGCCGTACAGGCCCCGCACGGCAAGTTCGCTCGTGTCCAGCGGATCAACCAAGACGCACAGATCGGGGTCTGGGTCCGGGCCGATCACCTCGGGATCAGCTTCCTCTGAGGCGTACACGAACGAACGGACGTGTTTGGCGATTTCCTCTTTGTAGCGTTGGTGCATCCAGAGGTCGAAGTCTGAGAGAAAGTTGTCACTGTGTCGTAGGTTTTCATGCTCACTACGCTTGCCTGAAAGGGCGGCGTATTCAAGCCGCGGGCGTATTTCGAGCATCATTGCCTTGACTGAATTGGCGATATTTGCCGCCAGATCAGGAATCAAGCTGTCGGGCTTCATTGATTGGCCACCTTCGAGGTTTAGCGCAGTTCCAATGGGGGTTCAATGCCGGGCGGGCTCATGGTTGCAGCGATGAAGATAGCCGAGAAGTCTGCCTTGCGCAGGTTTTGCACGCCCGCGAGGTCGTCAAAGCTGTACGCGCGGGGGTCGTCCCCGTGGGTCATGGCGCCAAACACCGCAAAGTAGAGGTCTGCCGTCGGGTAGCGCTCTCGGACCTGTTTTGCGAGGTAACCAATTGCGTCCGAGTGTTTGACTTCGAAATCGCACAATACGATCGTGGGATGGTCTTTTGATTCCGGGAAGACGGAAGCGTCATCGAGTTCAATTCCGCCGCGAACCTTGTTGCAGCGAAGGTATCCGATAGGGCATCGCGAGAACCGTGAGGAAGAAAGAAAGGTAGCCATTACCAATCCGGCCTCGTTGATGCCGAAGCAAATATCGACGTCGAGACGGCTTCCGAGGTTCTTGATCTGGCTTCCGAGTCGTTCAATGCCAAGGCCAAAAGTTTCCCAGTTGAGATCCAGGAGACTTCCGGGCTGGGGGTTTGGTAGGGAAAATACGTCGATCTTCGCTTCGCCGAATTCGGCACGGGGAACCGATAGAGTAAATTCCTCGCCGATTTGGCTTCCGTACGGAGCGCGGCGCACTTCGGGTTCGAGGCGAGTTTCCTCGGGCTGCTCCGGGGTGGCACTCGGTGGTTCGGGTACGAACTCGATTCCGCCGTCGTGGGGCTCGAAGAGTTGTTCGGCCTGCCAGCCGGGGAGCATTGCTTCAAGGATGCGGCAATGGTCGGCGTAGGGAAGGCCGACCATGTCACCGGATAGCCACCGATAGAACTGGGCCTTGCTGGGGCGCCGCCTCGTAGGCTCTTGTCGACCCTCTCGGCCACCTTGTCGTACTCGCGACAGAACGCGCGGTAGCTCTGCAAGTGCCGTCCCCTGAGCAGCACTTTGAGAACGATGGGGCGGGCCTCCGACGTGGCCGTATCGGTGCTCATGAGACCAATCTAGCACGCGAGACAAGACAAGATGAGACAACATGAGCACGCGATGCGTTCAGGTGAGTACTCCATGGTGTCGTGACGGGACACCTGTTTGGCCGATTGTTGTAGGTACGCCGGTAAAGGCGGAAACGACAAGCGGAAAGGTTCAACACGACATGGCGATCGAAAAAGGTATCCGGTTCAGCATCGAGCACGACGACGCGTTCCCTATGGGTCTGGTGATGGTGGGAGAGGTGTCGGCGGACAACGAGTACCAGTCGCGTGAGGACAAGGCGCAGGGGCGGCCGGTGCGGCAGAGGGTCGATGAAGTGACGGGTAAGCGGCAGTGGAAGTTCACGGCGACCGATCCGGGTGAGGCGAAGGCGAAGCGGGCATCGTTTGAAATCACGTTGCTGGCTGATGTGCAGCCGGTGCCGACGACGGCGGAGGTGATGCCGGGGATGCGGCCGGTGGAGCTCGACGGGTTGACCGCTGAGCCGAAGGTGACCGGGCAGGGCGAGTTCAAGTACCTGGCCTACATGTTCCGCGCGACCGGGTTCAAGGCTGCGGCGAGTGGCTCGGGTTCGGCCCCGGGTGGGAAGGCGGCCCGGTCGACGGCGGGTGAGTCCTCGGCCAAGGCCGCGTGACGGCACTGACTTCTACAGGGAAGTGGTGTCGTGATGCCGAACAAGCGGGTATCAGCGTGGGAGACGGCCTATCGCGCCTATCGGGACGCGTCGGACGCGGACGCACGGTCGCGGGGCACGAATCCGGAGGTTGCCTGGGAGATGGCGGCGGCGTCGCGGTCGGTCGCGCAGGCCTGGCGGGCGTTGGCCGGTGACCGTGATCAGCCGTGGTGGGTGGTTGCCGCCGTGGGCTCGGCCGCGCAAGCGTTCGAAGACCAAGCACGGGAGTGGGAACGCAGGGCAGGAGGTGACGAGTATGCGGGAGGGGTTCGGTCCGACATGGGTGATCTCCCGGTGGGACGAGGCGACAGTGGAGGAGACTGGTTCGAGTCCGGAATCACCCCCGGCGCTGGTGCTGTCGGGTACGGCTGGCCTGCTGCTGATCAGGCCCCCGGGCGACCGGAGCACTTGGCCGGACCGAGCCGCCTTCCTTCGCCGACTCCGCGATTGCGCGGACGAACTGGCGGCGCTGCTCGAAAGCCGCGCAAGGAACGGGGTCTGTGATGACTACCCCGGGCAGGAATGAGCCGCAAACGCTCAAGGATGCTCACCACGTTGCGGCGTCCACTCGGCCGCTGCCGGGCTCGAACCTCGCAACGTGGCTGAAATGGCGGCAGGCCAACGCAAAGATGTACCGCGCAGTGTCCGATGTGGACCGTTTCCATCATCACGAGATTCGGTACTGGGTCGCACACGAGGAAGACAAGGCGGAGGAGCTGGCGGCGAGGATCGCGAAAGAGAAGGCGGAGACTCGCTGATGGCGCTTGATTCTGACGTGGTCGTCGAGCTTGCCGACCGTTACGTGAATGAGGGGAGAACTATCGAGGGCCTGGCTCAGCAATACGGGTTCAGCTATCGGGCGGTCCGAACGGCGCTCCTCGGTGCGAAGGTCAAGCTTCGCCCCCCAAAGGTCCCGCTGCCGCCAGCGCCTCCGGGTCTGGTGAACGCTTACAACGGCGGCCACACGATTCAGCAACTGGCTGACATTCATGGCATGAGCTGCGGCCAGACTCGGCGGGTCCTGCTGGCCGAGGGTGTTCAGCTTCGCCCACCCGGCAGGCAGGCTTCGACGCAGTGGGGAGCGGATCGAATCTCGCGCTACTAATTCAGATAGACCGAACGAAAAGTCAATATAGAAACAAAAACGCGCGTGAGGACGTGCGATACATAAACACGTCCTCACGCGGCTAAAAGTGTCCCATAAGAACGCAGAACCGGCCTTGGTCGGCAAACTGAAACCGGTTCTGCGCCTGTCCACTGGAGCAAGTGAACAATGAATAAGATAAATGATGACACGCGGCGCGCGTCAACGGGGGTCACCCGAACGCGCTGTACGGAATGCAAACGGTTCGCTCGGCTGCTGCCGGGTGAGGAGAAGTGCTCCCCGTGCATGGGGATGCTGCCGCTGCCGATCGTGGTTCCCGCTGCTGGTCTGCGGGGTGGTCGGCGATGAACACGCAGGAGATCATGACCACCCTTGCGGTCGGCGGCGGTCTGGCGGTGGTGCTGTGGGTGCTGGCCAAGGTCGGCCGTGTCCTGGCGAGTGTGCTGGAGGCATTGGCCGCGCTGGCGGTGCTCGGAATGGCGCTGTGGGGCCTGTTGCGGGTGGTCGGCTGGATTGTTCGGCAACTGGTCACGCGCTGGCGTACCTGCCTGGCACTGCTGGCTTTGTGGGCCTGGTGCACCTGGCTGGGCTGGATCTCGCTCGTCGTCACGGTGGGCGTGCTGGCGGTCGTGCTGCTGGTGTGGTGGCGGCTGGACGAGGTGGGCTATGACCAGTGGTGCGGTCGGTGGCTGCGCGGGTGGTGGCTGCGCTGGGCGCTCTACGGTCGGAAGCTGGCCGGTTGGCTGCACGCCTGCGGCCTGACTGTCCGGGATGACGCGATTCCCGTTGATGTGACGGTGAATCTGGTGTCACGTCGGCGTAAGCGTGAGGCGGTCGCGAAGGCTCGGCAGGCATCCGGGGTGGCAGTGCCGAAACTGCTGTCCGTGCGCTCCGGCCCGTCGTGGGATGAGGTCCGGGTCCGGCTGGTTCCGGGCCAGAAGCCGGAAGACTTCGATGAGGTCGCGCGGGAGCTGGCGGTGGCGCGCAAGGTTCAGCGGTGTCAGGTGCGGGAGCTGGAACCCAATGTGGTGTCCATCGACTTCATGCGCCGTGATCTGCTCGACGCGGCGGTGACGTGCCTGCCTGTCCCGGAGCTGCTGCCCACCGACGGGTCGGGGGTGGATCTGCGGGCGGTCTATGCGGGGTCGACGGAGTACGGCACGCCGTGGACGCTGCCGCTGATGGGTCGTGGCGCGCACACGTTGGTGGCTGGCGCGACCGGGGCCGGTAAGGGCTCGGTGATGTGGTCGCCGCTGGTGTCGGCTGCCCCGGCCATCCGGGCCGGTCTGGTGCGTGTGTCGGGGATCGACCCGAAAGCGATGGAATTGTCCTACGGGCGCGGGATCTTCACCCGCTACGGCCAGAGCGGTAAGGAGGCTCTGGAGATCCTGGACGCGCTGATCGATGAGCTGGAGAACCGTAAGCGCGTCTTCGCGGGAAACACCCGTGAGGTGCCGCTCTCGACGGAGTATCCGTTGGAGCTTCTGGAGTTCGACGAGATCGGCGCGTTGACCCGCTACACCGACCGCAAGACCCGTGAGGCCATTGTGGAGCGGGTAGCAGTGCTGGCCACGCAAGGCCGTGCGCTGTTGTTCACGGTGCGCGGCTATGTGCAGGAGCCGACGAAGGAAACCGTTCCGGTGCGGGAGTTGCTGCCCCGGCGGGTGGCGCTGCGGGTGACGTCCAAGTCGCAGGTTCCGATGGTGCTCGGTGACGGCGCGTTCGAGCGCGGGGCGTGGGCGAACCGGATTCCGGAGTCGGCGGCCGGTGTCGGCTACGTGTGGGGAGAGGGCATCCGCGAACCGCTGCGTGTGCGGGCGGGCTGGGTGTCCGATCAGACGGTCAAGCATCTGGAGCACTACGTCACCAACGGTGGCGCGTCGGTGGTGCACCTGTCAGATCGGCGCGGCGAGAGGGGGACGGCATGACCACCACCGAAATCACGAATTCGCAGGTAGAAGCGGGTGCGGACGCCCGGCCGGCACCCCCGAATGGAGTAGGGGTCAGGGTAAGCCGCGGGACGCTGTCAGCGGAGGTCGTGAAGGCCACTGCGGAGAAGCACGGCGTGTGTGTTCGGCCGTTCACTATGGAGGTCGGAGACACCGAAACCGGCGAGATCCGCTACGTGCCTGTGCCGTGCGGGTCCACTGTGGAGTCGGTGTGCCTTCCCTGTGCTCGCAAGGCAAAGGCGCTGAGGCAGGCACAGTGCCGCGAGGGCTGGCACATGACCGAAGAACCCGTGATCACCCGCGAGAGGCCGTCAGAGACGCAAACGGAGCTACTGGAGTTCCGGGCTGACCTGGCGGCGCACTACCGGGACGCGATCGAAGCCGGGGATGAGGTCGAGGCGGAGGAGCTGCGGGCAGAGGTCGCCTCGGTGGACGAGGAGCTGCGGGCGTCCGGGATGACGGGGCGCCTGCCCGCTCTCGACGTTCCGGAGAAGCGTCCGGTGAAGCGGTCCACGAAGCGGCGGCAGGATGCGCCGAACCTGCCTCGGCGCAAGGTCGCCAAGACCACCGTGGGTCGTGAGTACGCGGGGAAGTTCCGGCCGTCGATGTTCGTCACGCTCACCTGCGACACCTACGGCCCGGTGCGGTCCGATGGTTCGCCGGTGAACCCGTCGACGTATGACTACCGGCGGGCGGCTCGGGACGCGGTGCACTTCTCGGCGCTGGTGGACAGGTGGTGGCAGAACCTGCGGCGCGTGGTCGGCTGGGATGTGCAGTACTTCGCCACCGTGGAACCCCAACGGCGGGCGGCTCCGCACCTGCACACCGCGCTCCGGGGCTCCATCTCCCACGAAGTCATCAGGATGGTCACGGAGGCTACCTACCATCAGGTGTGGTGGCCCAACCATGACGAGATCGTGTACACGGACCGGGAACCGTTGTGGGACATGGATTCCCGCTCGTTTGTGGACCCGGACACGCGGGAGCCTCTGCCGTCGTTCGACGAAGCTCGGGAGGCGGTGGAGGAACCGGCGCACGTGGTCACGTTCGGCCGTCAGGTGCACTCCAAGGGGATCTTGGGCGGCACGGAGGAATCCGGGCGTCATATCGGCTACCTGACCAAGTACCTGACGAAGTCGACGGGTGAGGTGGTCGACGCTGACACTGCGGCGCAGCGGGATCACCACGACCGTCTTCACGCTGAACTGTCGGTGACCCCGTGTTCGCCTCGGTGCGCGGTGTGGCTGCTGTACGGCATCAACCCCAAGGGAGCCAACGGAAAGACCGTTCCCGGACGCTGCAAGGGACGCGCTCACCGTCGGACGACGCTCGGGCTGCCGGGTCGGCGGGTGTTGGTGTCGCGGAAGTGGTCGGGCAAGACGGTGGCCGATCACAAGGCGGACCGGAAGGCGTTCGTGGTGTCGGCGCTGGCGGATATCGGGGTGGTGAAAGAGGAACCGGCGGCGGATCGGTTCGTCTGGCGCAAGGTCGAACCCGGCGACACCCACTGCCCACCGAGGGACCACCTGGTGATGCGCGCCATCGCCGAACGGATCACCTGGCGGGCCGAGTACGGCCGGGCGCTACTCGCTGCGCAAGGTCCACCCGGTGACGACAGTCCCGAAACTTCGGCAATCGGGCTGCGGGCTGCTTGATCGAGGGGAAGGGGGATCAGGTGAGCACGGATGTGGCCGATGTTGAGGCGTTGTGGACGCCGGACGAGCTGGCGTCGTTCCTGCGGATACCGGAGAAGACGTTACGAAATTGGCGGTCCGAGGGTGAATCGGGTCCGCCGTGGATGAAAGTCGGGCGGCATGTGCGCTACGCGCCCGGACAAGTGAGGGCATGGCTGGCGAAGCTGTCCAGCTCCTAACCGGCGGGGATCCGGGTCGTTCTGTCATGGCGGCCCGGGTCCCTCGTCGTCGTGTTATGGGACGCCGATGCTTCGGCAACCTCGAAGAGAAAGGGACTACCCGGTGAAAGGTCACGTTCAAGACCGGTGGTGGCGGCAGAAAAAGGAAGGCAAGCGCCTTGTTTTCGATGCCAACGGCCGTCCGGTGCGGGAAAAGACGGAATTGTTCGGCAAAGGAGAACGGTACAAGGTCCACTATTACGATGAGGACGGCAAGGAGCGGGCGAAGTCGTTTCCGGACAAGCAATTGGGAAGGGCGAAGGCGTTCCTGACCAAAATGCAACACGATGTGCTATCGGGTGAGTACATCGATCCGGACGCGGGCAAGATCAGTCTCCGTGTCTACACGGCGCAGTGGCTTAAGGGGCAGTCGCAGGACGCGTCGACCATGCAGACGGTTGCGCACCGATTGAAGGCGCGCGTGTATCCGAAGCTCGGGGATAAGCCGCTTGAGGTTGTGGCCAAAGTGGACACATTGCGGGACTGGCTGGAATGGCTCAAAGAGGGCGACGAGAAGACAGCGGGAGTGGAGGCGTCCTACCGGGCACAGTTGTGGGATCTGCTGTCGGCCATCCTGGAGGCTGCGGTGGCGGACAAGAAGATCCGCGCGAACCCGTGCAAGGCCAAGAGTGTCCGGCGTCCGAAACCGGAGCAACGGAAGATCGTTCCCTGGCCTGATGCGAAGATCCACAAGGTGCAGCTCGCGCTGCCGCCCGTGTATCAGATCATGGTTCCGCTCGGCGGCGGGTGCGCTCTGCGGCAGATGGAGATGTTCGGGACCAGTCCGGACGATATCGACCGTGACGCCCTTGAGTTGCGTGTAGAGCGGCAAATCAGGTGGATCGGGAAGGTTCCCGTGTTCGCGCCTCCCAAGGGTGGGAAAACGCGCGTGGTGCCGCTCGGGGAAGGGGTCCTCGACGCGATCGACGACTACTGCGAGATGTTCGAGCCTGCCACGCTCACGCTCCCTTGGCTGCACCCCGGCGGTGATCTGGTCACGGTGCGGGTGTTGATCAACAAAGACTCTGACGAGTTGGGCAAGTATCGGGGCACGCTGGCCACAAGCGTGTGGCGGGGCGGGAACTTCACGAACGAGGTATGGGGTCCCGCTGTCCGCGCGGCGGGGTACGACTACGGCAAACGACGTGACGGCATGCACGCCCTGCGGCATTATTGCGCGTCGGCCTGGCTGGCCAACGGCGTCTCTATCAAGGAAGTCGCCGAATACCTTGGTCACCATGACCCCGGCTACACCCTCCGCATTTACACCCACCTCGTGCCGAACAGCCACAAGCGCGCCCGACTGGCGGCCAACAAGACGTTCAAGCCCCGTCGACGGCCTGAACCGGCCTCCGACTCCGCGACGGCCTGACGACGGCCTGACAAGATCAACAACTACATAATGGCTGGTCAGCGCACCTTAGAAAAAGTTGTCGTACCACTCGATCGTCGTGCCGATCAGGCTGGCGCTGACGACCTTCGCGATCGAGCCGCGGTTCTGGGTGGTCACCGGGGAGGTCCTTTCTTGGGGGTTCACGCGGCGGTCCAGCCGCCGTCGAGGGGGATCGAGGTACCGGTGACATGGGCGGCGTGATCGCCGGACAGCCAGAGCACGCACGCGGCGACGTCCGCCGGTTCGATGAGCCGTTTGATCGCCGAACGCCGCAGCAGGACCTGCTCGATGACGGCGTCGCGTTCGAGCCCGTGTTCCTCGGCCTGTGCCTGGAGCTGGCCGGTGACCAGCGGCGTCCGGACGTAGCCCGGGTTGACGCAGTTGCTGGTCACGCCGTGTTCGGCGCCTTCGAGCGCGGTGACCTTCGAGAGGCCTTCGAGCGCGTGCTTCGCGGTGACGTACGCGGATTTGAACGGGCTCGCGCGGAGGCCGTGGACGCTGGACATGTTGACCACGCGCCCCCAGCCGCGTTCGTACATGCTCGGCAGCGCGCGGCGGATGAGCAGGAACGGCGCGGTGACCATCAGCGACTGGACGCGGGTGAACGTCTCCGGCGGGAACTCGTGGATCGGCGCGATGTGCTGGAAACCGGCGTTGTTGACGAGGATGTCGATCTCGGCGGGCAGCGTCTCGACGGCCTGGGCGTCGGTGAGGTCGACGACGTGCGGGATGCCGTCGACGTCGGCCGCCGCCTTCTCGACGGCGTCGTCGATGTCGACGAGGTGGACCTTGGCCCCGGCCTCGGCGAGCGCTTCGGCGCAGGCCAGCCCGATCCCGCCCGCGGCGCCTGTGACCAGCGCGGACTTACCCGCCAGATCGCTGTGATACGCACCACTCATGCCCGACGACGTTAGGTCGCCCGGCGCGCTTAGACCATGTGGTCACGCACTACACCTTGGCAAGATCCCGTATGGCCGGACACCACGTGGGCTGAAAGCGTCCTTCACCGCATAGGACGCGGTGAAGGACGCTTTCGTCGCGTGAGATGCGGCGAAGGACGCTTTCAGCCCACGTCAGCCGGCGGCGTCGGAGATGGACTTCGCCTCGCGAGCGCCGGCCTCGAAGGCTTCGCACGAGAAGAGCAGCCAGGCGCGGACGCCGTCCGGAGTGCCGCCCGCGAACGACGAAGCCGCTTCGAGGTACTTCGGGACGCGCCGGAAGTACGCGACCTCCGGCACCGTCAGCGCCTTCGGGTCCAGCCCGGTCGCCACCGCCGAAAGCCGCGCCGCCGCCCGCGCGACGACACCGTCCGCGGAGCCGAAAGGCTTGAGCGCCAACAGTTCCCCGTGCACGACGGCGGTCAGCACCGGACCCGGCACCGACGTCGCGCCGGTGACCAGTTGCGCCAGCAGCTCCAGCCGCGGCCCGACGTCACCGGACGATCGCGGCCGCCCCAGCGCGTCGAGGTCCGTCACCAGATCCGACGCGGCGAGAACGTGCAGTCGCGCCAACGCCTGCAGCGGCGCCCGCCGCCATGTCGGGAGCAGGCCTTCCAGCGCTTCCGCGACCCGCAGCGCGCCCGCCAGCACCGGATCGGTCACCTCGCCGGATTCCGGCAGTTCAGGCGCGGCGCCCTCGATCCCCGCCGACGCGCGCGCCGACCGCACGGAGGCTTCGGCGGCCGTCGCCGCGCCACCGCGCAGGTTGGCGGGCAGCCGGTGGACGGCGAACACCGCGTCCTGAGCCGATTTCGCGGCCGCGGCGACCCCTTCGAGGTCCAGCAGCGGCTTCAGCGGATCCGTCACGCGTCCAGCACCTGACCCACGCGCCGCACCACGGGCGCCTGCACCGACCACGGGAAGTTGATCCACCGGTCGGTGTGCTTCCAGACGTACTCGCATTTGACCTCGGAACGCGGCTTCTCGTAGACCACCGCGCAGCGCACCTCGGCGACGTGGTCGGCGCAGAAGTCGCGGACCAGCTTCAGGGTCGCGCCGGTGTCCGCGACGTCGTCGGCGACGAGGACCTTCTTCTTGGTCAGGTCGACGACGTTCGGCACCGGCGGCAGCATCACCGGCAGGTCGAGACGCTGGTCGACGCCGGTGTAGAACTCGACGTTCATCACGTGCAGGTTCTTGACGTCCAGCGCGTAGCCGAGCGCGCCCGCGACGAACAGCCCGCCGCGCGCGATCGACAGGATCAGGTCCGGCTCGAAGCCGTCGTCGGCGACGGCCTGTGCCAGATCCCTGCTGGCCGTGCCGAACAACTCCCAGGTGAGCTCTTCCCGCTCTTCGGCCATGGTGCCTCGCCTTCGTCGATCGTTCCCGCGAGCATAGGCAACGACTCAGTGGCCTTCTCGAATGCTTCGAAACTGGCTATCCAGTAAGGCCATTGCCGGTCGTAACGTCATGATCGTGACCGACTGGAACACCCACGCGACCTTGACCGGCGAACGCGTCCGCCTCGAACCCCTCACCCGCGACCACGCCAAGGGCCTCTTCGCGGCAGGCGCCGACCCTGCGATCTGGACCTGGCTCAGCCTCCGGCAGCCGCGGGATCTCGCCGCTGCCGAAGCGATGGTCGAAGACATCCTCGCCGACACCGACCGCCGCGCCTGGGCGCAGATCGACGCGCGCACCGGCGAGGTCGCGGGCACGACGTCGTTCTACGCGATGAACGCGCGCCACAGGATCGTTTCCGTCGGCTACACCTGGATCGGTTCCGAATGGCAGCGGACCGGACTCAACCGCGAGTCGAAACTCCTGTTGCTGCGCCACGCTTTCGACGACCTCGGCGCGAACCGCGTCTCGTGGGAGACCGACATCCGCAACCTCAAGTCGCAGAAGGCGATCGAACGTCTCGGCGCGCAACGGGAAGGGGTGCTGCGCGCGCATCGCGTCCGGCCGGACGGAACCATCCGCGACACCGTCGTCTACTCGCTGACCGGACCAGAATGGCCGGCGGTCCGCACCGCCTTGTCCTCAAGCGTGTGAATGCCGCGCGCAACCACGATGCAACCTTTTACTTCGCGTCGTAACGTCGATAGCGTGCCAACGGGCGTGAAGACACGCGAATCACAGGAGGCATCGCACCATGACCGAGCAGTCGCCGGCGCTGGACAATTTGCTCACGGAGAGCAGGACCTTCCCCCCGAGTGAGGCTTTCAGCGCGCAAGCGAATGCCACCGCCGACTTCTACGCCGAAGCCGACGCCGACCGGGAAGCGTTCTGGGCCAAGCAGGCCGAGCGCCTGCACTGGGAAACGAAGTGGTCGCAGGTACTGGACTGGACCAATGCACCGTTCGCGAAGTGGTTCGTGGGCGGCAAGCTCAACGTCGCGTACAACTGCGTGGACCGCCACGTCGATTCGGGGCACGGCGACCAGGTCGCCATCCACTGGGTCGGCGAGCCCGGCGACAGCCGCGACATCACCTACGCGCAGTTGAAGGAAGACGTTTCCAAGGCCGCGAACGCGCTCGAGTCCCTCGGCCTCGAGGCGGGTGACCGCGTCGCCATCCAGATGCCGATGGTGCCCGAAGCGATCGTCGCGATGCTCGCGTGTGCCCGCATCGGAGTCCTGCACAGTGTCGTCTTCGGTGGTTTTTCCCCGACAGCGCTGCGTTCCCGGGTGGACGACCAGGCCGCGCGGATCGTCATCACCACCGACGGCCAGTACCGCCGCGGCAAGGCCGCCCCGATGAAGGCCAATGTCGACGAAGCACTCGAAGGCGCCGAATCGGTCGAGAAGGTCATCGTCGTGCGCCGCACCGGCGAAGAGGTGCCGATCACCGAAGGCCGCGACATCTGGTGGCACGAGCTGGTCGACGGCCAGTCCGCGGAGCACGCGCCGCAGGCGTTCGACTCCGAGCACCCGCTCTTCATCCTCTACACCTCCGGCACCACCGGGAAGCCGAAGGGCATCCTGCACACCTCCGGCGGTTACCTGACGCAGGCCGCGTACACGCACCACAACGTCTTCGACCACAAGGCCGGCGAAGACGTCTACTGGTGCACCGCCGACATCGGCTGGATCACCGGGCACACGTACATCGTGTACGGGCCGCTGGCGAACCGGACGACGCAGGTCGTCTACGAAGGCACGCCGAACACCCCGCACGAGGGCCGCCACTGGGAGATCGTGCAGCAGCACAAGGTCTCCATCTACTACACCGCGCCCACGCTGATCCGCACGTTCATGAAGTGGGGCAACGAGATCCCGCAGAAGTACGACCTCTCGTCGCTGCGCGTGCTGGGCAGCGTCGGCGAGCCGATCAACCCCGAGGCGTGGATCTGGTACCGCGAGAACGTCGGCGCGAACTCCGCGCCGATCGTCGACACCTGGTGGCAGACCGAGACCGGTGGGATCATGATCTCGCCGCTGCCGGGCGTCACCGCCACGAAGCCGGGCTCCGCGCAGAAGGCGCTGCCGGGCATCTCGGCGAAGGTCGTCGACGACCAGGGTGTCGAGGTCGGCAAGGGCGGCGGCGGATACCTGGTGCTCGACAAGCCGTGGCCGGGCATGCTGCGCGGCATCTGGGGCGACGAGCAGCGGTTCCGCGAGACCTACTGGTCCCGCTTCGCCGACCAGGGCTTCTACTTCGCCGGAGACGGCGCGAAGTACGACGCCGACGGCGACATCTGGCTGCTGGGCCGGGTCGACGACGTGATGAACGTGTCCGGGCACCGCATCTCGACCACCGAGGTCGAGTCGGCACTGGTCTCGCACCCGACGGTCGCCGAGGCCGCCGTCGTCGGCGCGACCGACCCGACCACCGGGCAGGGCATCGTCGCGTTCGTCATCCTGCGCGGCAACGCGGTGGACGGTGGCGACGCGGCCGTCCAGGAACTCCGTAACCACGTCGCCAAGGAGATCGGGCCGATCGCGAAGCCGCGGCAGATCCTGGTCGTGCAGGAGCTGCCGAAGACGCGGTCGGGCAAGATCATGCGCCGCCTGCTGCGCGACGTCGCGGAGAACCGCCAGGTCGGCGACGTGACCACGCTGGCCGACTCGTCGGTGATGGACCTGATCTCTTCGGGCCTGAAGTCCGGCAAGACCGAGGAGTAGTCCCACCTCAAGCGCCATGAACGGGCCGTTCCTCGCGAGGAACGGCCCGTTCATCGCATCCGACACGCCTACCACACCCCGGTTCGCCTCAGTCGAACGCCTGTTCTAGGATGTGCCGGGTACCACCCCATACCCGGGCAAGGAGACGACACCGACGATGACCGTGGATGCCTTGACACGCACTGACGCCGTGTCCGAAGAAGCGGCTACCGAAGCGCCCGTCGACTCGACGCCGCAGGCGGAGACGGCCGAAGCCCCGGCCGAGGCGAAGACCGAGACTCCGGAAACCCCGGAGACCTCCACCGACGAAAACGCGGTGGAGTCCCCCAAGCCCAAGCGTGGCCGTCCGAAGGTCGCCACGACGGCGAAGAAGACCCGCACCGTCGAGCTGACCCTCACGGTCACCGGCACCGCCGACGGCGAGTGGCAGGCCGAGCTCAAGAACGGCGCCAAGTGGGTCGCGAAGGGCCTGGAGATCCCGGCCGCCGCCGTGTCCCGCGCCGCGAAGGAGCTGCACGCGGACCTGTCGGGCCCGATCGACGAGGTCATCAACGCCGCCCGCGAACTGCAGGCCGCGAAGGTGGCCCAGCTCGAAGCCGAGCTGGAGAAGGCGAAGCTGGCGCTGGCCGAGCTGGACGCCTGAGACTTTCCTCCCGACCGGGGCGGACGCTGGATATCAGTGTCCGCCCCGGTTTCTTCATTCCGCGATCGGCGGCCGCGAAGGCAGCGGCGTTTTGAACTCGACCCACTGACTGTCCACAATGGCCTCGACGCTGTGCGGGACGCCGCGCGGGTGGACGATGGTCCCGCCCGCTTCGAGCGTCACTTCCTCGCCGTCGAGCGTGCCACGCAGCGAACCCGAAACCAGGTACACGATGCTGTCGTGATCGTGGCTGTGCACGGGAGAAGCGACGCCTGCCGGATAGTGGATCTCGTATGCCAGCCCGCCTTCCGCCGTCGCGAGCGTGCGGAACCGGCCCTGCCCGCCGATCAGCGGCAGACCCTCCACAGTGGACATCGAAGTCCAGGTCATCGCACGGGCTCCATGGCAGCCGCCTCCTCGCGGTCCGGGTCACGGGCGAGCACGACACCGACGATGGTCACCACCGCGGTCACGAGCAGGTAGCCCCCGATCGCGAGCCAGGTGTCGAAACCGGCCAGCAGCGCGGTGAACAGCAGCGGCGCGGGCGCCCCGCCGATCACGCCGGCGAGCGTGTACGCCAGCGAGCTGCCGGTGTAGCGCAGGCGCGGCGAGAACTGCTCGGTGACGAGCGCGGCCTGCGGGCCGTAGAGCGCGGCGTGGATGACCAGCGCGAGCACGATCCCGATCGCCAGCATCGCGAACGAGCCGCCGCTGACCATCGGGAAGAACACGAACGGCCAGATCCCGGCGGCGATGGTCGCGAACAGGTACATCTTGCGCCGCGAAACCCGGTCCGAAAGCGCACCGAACAGCGGCATCAGGATCAGCTGGAACGCGGAACCGATCATCACCGCGGCCAGCCCGGCACCGCGCGAAAGGTCGGTGTGCGTGGTGACGTAGGTGAGGACGAAGACGGTGAACAGCGCGTAGAGCACGTCCGGACAGACGCGGATCAGGACGGCCGCGACGAGCGCGCGGCGTTCGGTGCGGAAGACCTCGGAGATCGGCGCGGACGAACGTTCGCCCCGCTCCTGGATCTGCTTGAAGACCGGCGTCTCCTCCAGCTTGAGCCGGATCCAGAGACCGAATCCGACGAGCGCGCCGGACAGCAGGAACGCGATCCGCCAGCCCCAGCTGTTGAACTGATCTTCGGTGAGCAGCGCGGCCAGCACGGCGAGGACACCGTTGGCGAGCAGGTTGCCCGCGGGCGGGCCGATCTGCGCGGCCGACGCCCAGAAGCCCCGTTTGCCCGGATCGCCGAACTCACTCGACAGCAGCACGGCGCCACCCCATTCGCCGCCGATGCCGACACCCTGCGCGAACCGCAGCGCCACGAGCAGCACCGCCGCGAAGCCGCCGATGGTCTCGTAGGTGGGCAGGACGCCGATGAGGAACGTCGCCACGCCGGTGAGCACGAGCGTCATGACCAGGATGCGCTTGCGACCGAGCACGTCGCCGAGGCGGCCGAAGAGGAATCCGCCGAGCGGCCGCGCGAGGTAGCCGACGGCGTAGGTGGAGAACGCCGCCATCGTGCTCGCGAGCTGGTCTTCCGAGGGGAAGAAGAGATGCCCGAAGATCGTCGCGGCCGCCACCGAGTAGGCCGCGAAGTCGTACCACTCGAGCGCTGTTCCCGAGAGGCTGGCCGCGAAGGCCTTGTGCAACGAACGCCGGTCACCGGCTGGTGAGGTCATGTCCACATCCGTCCGTAGGAGGTCCGCAACCCCGCCGGGAGGGGTTGAATTGCGGATATACTCCTTGTATACAAGCTGTATGCGCAACCCCCAATCTCGGAGGACAGATGCCTGAGCTGCGTTTCACCCTTCCCGACGGCCAGGAGCGGCGGACCGAGGTCCACACGCTGCTGAACGCCGGATACGCCGGTCGCAGCCAGGAGGACGTCGCCGCCCACGTGGCCGAACTGGCCGAACTCGGCGTCCCCGCGCCTTCGGTGATCCCGGCGCTCTACCCCGTCGCGCCGTACCTCGCGAGCCAGACCGACGAGGTCCCGGTGCAGCACGAGCGGACCTCCGGTGAGGCCGAATGGGCCATCGTCATCACCGGCCCCGAGCCCGAGGACGTCCTCCTGACCGCCGCCTGCGACCACACCGACCGCGCGCTCGAAGCGCACGGCGTCGCGTGGAGCAAGAACGCCGGCCCCGACGTCCTCGCCGCCAAGGCTTGGCGTCTCGTCGACGTGCAGGACCGGCTCGACGACCTCACGCTGTCCGCCTGGGCCGATGAAACCCTGATCCAGCAAGGGAAACTCGCGGAACTGCTGCCGCCGTCGTACTGGCTGGACGTGCTGCGCGAGCGCGGCCTCCACGCCCCGGGCACCGTGCTGATCTCCGGGACCATCCCGATGGTGCACGGCGTCGACCAGTTCGCCGGCTCCTGGCGCGTGGAGCTGGGCGACCCGGCGACCGGCGAGACGATCGAACTCGCCTACTCGGTGCGTCGGTTGCCCGAGCCGATCGGCTGAAGCAGTTCACCGAGGAACGCCCGGTACTCGCCCTTCATGGGCAGCTCACGATCGACGCGAACACGCCGGCGGGTCGCGGCGACTTCGACCGCTCGCACCGGGTCGAAACCGGTGCGCTCGTAGGACTCCCAGTACAGCCCGACGCCGCGACGCTGCCAGGCGGGGACTTCGGCGAAATTGACGCCGTGCGCGAAGAGCAGTTCGTTCTTCTCGGAGACGCCAGTGCCTTCGAGAGCCGCACCGGCCTCGCTCGCCGATTTCCCCGCCTTGCGCAGGATCCAGTAACACCAGCCGTTGAGCGCGCAGCGGGCCGCGTCCGCCTGACGCCAGGAGAAGTAGTCGACGACGTCGTCCGTCGTCGTGCCGAGCCAGACCCTGCTGTCGAAGTGCGCGGGCACACCGGCGGCGTGGGTGAACGCGGCCGACGCGACCCCGGCGGAGATCGACACGAGCTTCTCCACACCCCGGCCGAACAGATCGGCGGCCGGAGGGAGCACGAGCGAGATCTCGTCGCTTTCCGTGTACACGTAAGGCGAAGCGAACTCCGCCAGCAACGCGTTCGCCGTCTCGGCCATGCAGTCGGCGAACCGCGGATCGAACGGTTTCTCGAAACGCGCTTCGGTGAACTTGGAGAAGCCCCGGCCGTCGACGCGGAGCACCGTCCAGGCCCCCGGGGGCACGGTCAGCCCGTGGAACCACTCGCGTTCCCGTTGCCGTGCCTCGAAATCACTCGCGTCCATGGTTCACCCCCGCTCCACGACGAAACCGCCTTCACCGTCGAAACCGACGGTGTACAGCTCGTCGAAACCGTCTTCGGCGCTCGGGCGCCGCAGCCGCTTGAGCGTCGCATACAGACCGACGTCGGGCACCCGGGTTTTGGCGCTTCGCAGCGCGTTGCGCTCTTGGGAGCCTTCGAGGTCCGGCGGGAACCAGTATCCGGACACGCGCGCACCGTGCCTTCTGGCGACCTCGATCAGCGGCGTCCACTCCTCCGGCGACGGATTGGTGTTGTCCACGACCACCGAACGGCCTTCTCCGAGCGCCTCGGCCAGCATCCGCAGCTGGCGGCGCTGCCGTCGTTTGGCGTTCGGGAAGTGGTCCTTGCTGAGATGGACGTGCGTTCCGGCGAACACCCGCCGGAAGAACGTCGACTTGCCGGACGCCTGCAACCCGATCAGGATCACCACCTCTGCCATGTCCGGCAATCTATCCGACGACTTAGGTAAGGCAATAATGAATAAGGATTGCCTCAATTGACCGAAACGCTTTCCGCTCGCCTCCCGCCGTTTTCCGTGTTTCACTGAAACGGTGACCGATACGGTATCGACCGAGCATCCCCACGAACCGCACGCGGATCTCGGCGGCAAACTGAACTGGTTGCGCGCCGGGGTCCTCGGCGCGAACGACGGGATCGTGTCGGTGGCGGGCATCGTGGTCGGCGTCGCGGGCGCGACCACCGACTCCACCACGATCGCCACCGCGGGAATCGCGGGGCTCGTCGCGGGCGCGCTTTCGATGGCGGGCGGCGAATACGTCTCCGTGAGCACCCAGCGCGACACCGAACGCGCACAGTTGCGGCTGGAAAAGCGTGAACTGAAAGAGATGCCGGAAGCCGAAGAACGGGAACTCGCGGAAATCTACGAGGAGAAGGGCCTTTCGCCGGAACTCGCCGCCGAGGTCGCCCGCGAATTGACCGCGAAGGACGCGCTGCAGGCGCACGCCGAGGCCGAACTCGGCATCGATCCGGGCAATCTGACCAGTCCGTGGCAGGCGGCGTGGGCCTCGCTGGTGGCGTTCACCGTCGGCGCGCTGCTGCCGTTGCTGTCGATCGTGTGGACGTCGACCTCGGCGCGCGTCTGGGCGTGCGCGGCGGCCGTCGTGGTCGGGCTGGCGCTGACCGGGTTCATCAGCGCGAAACTCGGCGACGCGCGGGCCGGCCGCGCGATCGCGCGGAACGTCGGTGTCGGCGCGCTGACGATGCTGGTGACCTACTACGTCGGTGTGCTGTTCGGGACCACCGTCGGCTAGGCCCCGTCTCACGTGCTCGAAGGCGTA
This sequence comes from Amycolatopsis sp. EV170708-02-1, assembly GCF_022479115.1. Taxonomy (NCBI): domain Bacteria; kingdom Bacillati; phylum Actinomycetota; class Actinomycetes; order Pseudonocardiales; family Pseudonocardiaceae; genus Amycolatopsis; species Amycolatopsis sp. EV170708-02-1. Next base: position 9,640,617 of record NZ_CP092497.1, on the reverse strand, counting down.
ACTCGCGTGATCAGAGACGCGACTCGCGTGCTTGGAGGCGTAACTCACGAGTTACGCCTCCAAGCACGCGAGTTACGGCTTCAAGCACGCGAGTTACGGATAGCGAAAGGGCCCTTCACCGCTTCCTATGCGGCGAAGGGCCCTTTCAGCACCTCCGAGGGTCGCTCGTCAGCGCGGGAGGAAGAGCGTCAGTGAACGCCCTTCATCAGCTTGCGGATCATCGGCGTCGCCACCAGGAGCGCCACACCGACCACGATGGCCACACCGCCGACGATGCTGAAGTACGGCGCTTCGTCGTCGACCGTGTAGTACTCGGCGAGCTTCCCGGACATCGCCGTACCGAGCGAAATGGACAGGAAGTTCAGCGCCACCATCTGCGTCCGGAACGCCTCCGGCGCGAGTTTGGTCGACAGCGAGAGGCCGACCGGCGAAAGCATCAGCTCCGCCATGGTGAACACGAACAGGATGCCGGCCAGCGCGAGCAGCGGGCTCGCGTTCTTGCCACTGCCGACCATCGGGAGGAACAGCAGGAACGCCACGCCCATGGTGACCGTGCCGAGCACGAACTTGATCGGCGAGGACGGCTGCCGCGAGCCGAGCTTCGTCCAGACCGCCGCGACCACCGGCGCGAACAGGATGATGAACACCGGGTTGATCGAGTTGACCCACGCGACCGGCATCTCCCAGCCGAAGATCGTCCGGTTCAGCCGCTCGTCGGTGTAGGCCGCGACCACGGTGAACTGCTGCTGGTACAGCGAGAAGAACGCGGCGCTCGCGATGAACATCGGGATGAACGAGTACACCCGGCTGCGTTCGTCGGAGGTGATCTTCTTGCTGCCGATGATCACCACGAAGTAGATCACCGAGATGATCGCGACGGCCCAGACGACGACGTCGACGAGGTTGCCCGGGTTGATCACGCCGAAGACCACGAGCAGCACGATCGCCGCGACACCCACCGCGGTGCCGCCGAAGACCAGCGGCCGCTGCGACGCGGGCAGCGGGTTGGGGATCTCGCTCGCCTTCTCGCCGAGGTTCTTGCGGCCGATCGTGTACTGGATCAGGCCGAGCGCCATCCCGAACGCGGCGAGCCCGAAGCCGACGTGGAAGCCGATCTCGCTCTGCGCGAGGCCGGTCAGCAGCGGCCCGACGAAACCGCCGATGTTCACGCCCATGTAGAAGATGGTGAAACCGCCGTCGCGGCGCTCGTCACCCTCCGCGTACAGCGTCCCGACGATGGCCGTGGCGTTGGATTTCAGCCCGCCACTGCCGACGGCCACGCACACGAGGCCGACGCCGATCCCCGCCAGCCCCGGCAGCACGGCGAGGCTGATATGCCCGATCATGATCAGGATCGCGCTGTAGAACAGCGTCCGTTCGGAGCCGAGCACGCGGTCCGCGACCCAGGCGCCGATCACCGCCGACAGGTAGACCATGCCGCCGTACGCGCCGACGATGCCGAGCGCGGAGGCCTTCGGCAGCGCGAGGCCGCCCTGACTGACTTCGTAGTAGAGGTAGATGGGGAGGATCCCGAGCATCCCGTAATACGAGAAACGCTCCCACATCTCGACGCCGAAGAGGTTCGCCAGCCCTCGTGGGTGCCCGAAGAACCTCGTGTCTTGCTGGACCTCGGTAGAGGTACTCACCATGCCGTCCTTATCGAAGACATCGTTGTCGGTTTTCAGTTGACATGCTAGAAGCCCACCATGTGGACGGGACACCGACGTCCGTCCGATCTCTGTGGCAGCTGTCATGAACGCGAGATTTCCGCAGCTTGAGGCGTTAAAATGGTGTCAAGGTGCGCCGGGAAGTCTGGTCGGCAACAGTGTTCGTCGTTGCCGAAACCCGGAGGATGCCTTGTCCGGCCCCACCCGCCCCGCGAAAGCGGTCGCCGAATTCGCCCGCTACCTCCGCACGGAGACGACCGGCGGGATGATCCTGCTCGCCGCCACCGCGGTCGCCCTCATCTGGGCCAATTCGCCCATCGACGACATTTACCGCGCCATTCGCGATTTCCGGCTCGGCCCCGAATTCCTCCACCTGAATCTGACGATCGGCGACTGGGCGAAAGACGGCCTCCTCGCGTTGTTCTTCTTCGTCGCGGGGCTCGAACTCAAACGCGAACTCGTGGTCGGTGAACTCTCCCGGTTCAAGCAGGCGATCCTGCCGGTGGTCGCTGCGGTCGGCGGCATGGTCGTCCCCGCGCTGGTCGCGCTGTCCATCGGCTGGGGCACGCCGGGGGTCGAACGCGCGTGGGCCATCCCGGTCGCCACGGACATCGCCTTCGCCCTGGGCGTGCTCGCGCTGACCGCCTCGAACCTGCCCAGCAGCGCTCGCGTCTTCCTGCTCTCGCTCGCGGTGGTCGACGACCTCGGCGCGATCCTGCTCATCGCGATCCTGTTCACCGCGAAGTTCGACCTCGTCGCCGCGGGCATCGCCGTCGTCGCTCTCGCGCTGTACGCGTACCTCCAGCACCGCCGCGTCCGCAGCGCCTGGATCTACGTGCCGCTGGCCTTGATCACCTGGATCGCGGTGCATTCGGCGGGTATCCACGCCACCATCGCCGGCGTCGCGCTCGGCCTGCTCACCCGCGTCCGCGCCGACGAGGGCGAGGAGCACGCGCCCGCGATCCGGCTCGAACACCGGTTGCAGCCGTGGTCGGCTGCGGTCGCGGTGCCCTTGTTCGCGCTGTTCGCGGCCGGGATCAAAGTGGACAGCGAATCGCTCAGCGCGGTGTTCACCACGGCGTTGCCGCTGGCCGTGCTGGTCGGCCTGGTCGGTGGGAAGCTGCTCGGGATCTTCGGCGCCAGCCTGCTCGCCGTGAAGTTCAAGCTCGCGGAGAAACCCCGGGGCATGGGCTGGCGGGACATCGGCGCGCTGTCGATGCTCGGCGGCGTCGGGTTCACCGTGAGCCTGCTGATCGCCGATCTCGCGCTCGACGGGGAAGCCGTCGAACTGGCGAAGGCGGCGGTGCTGATCGCCTCGGCCATCGCCTCGCTTTCGGCCGCCGCGATGCTGCTGCACCGCAGCCGCGTGCACGCGCGCGAGGATTGAGAACGCGACACTCGCCGGTCCGCCGCGCCCGTGATCGGGGCACGTGGCACGATGACCGGTGTGAGCAGCCCCAAGCACGAACGTACCGGCCCCGACGGCGTGGGGGCCGTGCCCTACCTCCCCCTGTCGAGCGATGACGACGTGGTAGCGAGCGAGCAGTCCCTCGGGAAACTCGTCGGCGATGCCACACAGCATGTCTCGACGCTGATCCGCGCCGAGGTCGAGCTGGCCAAATCCGAGGTCGTCGCGGAGGCGAAGAAGGGCCTCAAGGGCGCCATCTTCTTCCTGGTCGCGCTGGTCGTCGGGCTGTACAGCTCGTTCTTCTTCTTTTTCTTCCTCGGCGAGCTGCTGTCGGAGTGGCTGATGCGCTGGGCGGCGTTCGCGATCGTGTTCGGGCTGATGCTCGCCACGACGGCGGTCGCGGGCTTCCTCGGCTATCGCAAGGTGAAGAAGATCAAGGCGCCCGAGCGCACGATCAACAGCTTCAAGGACACCGCCGCCGCGTTCAAGCCGCGTCATGACGACGCGCCCGCGGACCGCGACTGAGAAGTCTTCGAGTCGGTGCAGGCGACACCGGATCCGTCGATCGTCCGGATCGACGGCCCGTGGACCCATCGTGACGTCTCGGCGAACGGCATCCGGCTGCATGTCGCCGAACTCGGCGACGGGCCGCTGGTCGTGCTGCTGCACGGGTTCGCCGAGTTCTGGTGGGCCTGGCACCATCAGCTGACCGCGCTCGCCGACGCCGGTTTCCGCGCGGTCGCGGTGGATCTGCGCGGCTACGGCGACTCCGACAAACCCCCGCGCGGCTACGACGCCTGGACCCTCGCGGGCGACGTCGGCGGCCTGATCAAGTCGCTCGGCGCGCGCAAGGCGCATCTCGTCGGGCATGCCTGGGGCGGCATGCTCGCGTGGACGGTCGGCGCGCTGCACCCGCGGCTGGTCTCGTCGGTCAGCGTGCTGGGCGGCGCGCATCCGCTGGCGTTGCGCCGCGCCGTCCGCCGTCCGGGACAGCTGCGGGCTTCGGGACATCTGTTCCGCTTCCAAGTACCGATGGCGCCGGAAAAATGGCTGGTCAAGGACGACGCGCTCGCCGTCGAGGAGCTTTTCCGCCACTGGTCCGGTCCACAATGGACGGACACGGCGGAGTTCGCCGAGACCGTGCGGACGTTCCGGCAGGCGATGCTCGTGCCGGGCGTGCCGCACAGCGCGCTCGAGTACTACCGATGGGCGTTCCGCGCGCAGTTCCGCGGCGAAGGACGCCGGTTCAGCGAAGCGCTGCAAGGCCGCTTCGCCCCCCGTGTGCTGCAGCTGCACGGCGAGGAGGACCGGTGCGTCCTGCCCGAAACCGCGGCGGTGTCCCGCCGCTGGGCCCCGGACGCCCGTCTCGAACGCTGGCCCGGCATCGGGCACTTCCCGCATCTGGAGGCCCCGGAACGCACGTCGGCCGCGCTGCTGGACTTCTTCCGTATCTTGGAGGCATGACCGAGCGCAAACCGACGGGCGTGTCGTTCGAGTCCTGGGTGGACAGGCAGGTCAGCGCGGCCGAGGCGAAGGGCGAGTTCGACGACCTTCCCGGCGCGGGGAAACCGCTGCCGAAGACCGACGGCAAGGACACCGCGCTGGCTTGGGTGGTGAACAAGGTCCGCGCCGAGGGGCACGACGTTTCGGCGCTGCTGCCGCCTTCGCTGGCGATCGCGAAGGAGCTCGACGATCTGCCGGACACCCTGGCTCGCGTGCGCCGGGAGGCGCGGGTGCGGGAGATCGTCGAGGACCTGAACGAACGGATCCGCGCCGAGCACCGGCGCCCGGCGGGCGGTCCGGTGCTGCGGGCGCGGCCGCTCGATGTGGAGGAGACGGTCGCTTCGTGGCGCGAAGGCCTCTCGTCCTCGTGAGTGGGAAAGACGGTTCTAACCGTCCTTGCCACTCACGAGGCTAGTTGGCGCAGGGCCCGGTCGACGTGTTCGCGCTCAGCGCCGGAGCCGTCTCCACCACCGGCCGCACCTGTTCCGAAGTCAGCGTGAAGCCGGTCTCCGGATCCTCGACGGCCGCACCGAACACGACGCCGATGACCTCGCCATCGGGATTGATCATCGGCCCGCCCGAGTTCCCGCTGCGGACCTGCCCGCGCACGGTGAACACGTCACGCTGCACGGTGTTGGACTCGTAGATGTCCGGCCCGCGCAGGTTGATCCGGCCGCGCACTCTGGCGGGCGTCGCCGTGTACGGGCCGTCGAGCGGGTACCCGAGCACGATCGCGTTGTCGCCGGCCCGCGCCACCCGCGGCGTGAACGGGAGCACCGGCGCCTGCAGCCGGGGCACCGCGAGCACGGCCACGTCGGCCTCCGGGTCGAAGTAGACGACCCTGGCCGGGAATTTGCCCGAGGTCGACTCGATGGCGACCTCGTCGGTGCCCGCGACCACGTGCGCGTTCGTCATCACCCGCTGCGGCGCGACGACGAATCCGCTGCCCTCCAGCGCCCGCGAACACGAGGTCGCGTTGCCTCGGATCTTCACCACACTGCGGTGCACCTGTTTGACGATCGCGCTCGCCTGCAGCGCGGTGTCCGGCGGGCTGGTGTCCTCGACGTTCGGCTTCTGGAACGGGTCCACAATGGACGGGAAGCCGGAGGCGTCCAGCAGTTTGCGCAGTTCGCTCGGGAAGCCTTGCGCCGCTTCGGGCATGACGTCGTTGACGCCGCCGAGCACGACCGAGCTGTTGATCGACTTCGCCAGCCCCGGCACCCCCGAGACGGCGGTGAGCGGTGTCGCGATCAGCCACGCGACCACGAACACCACGGCGGCCTGCACCACCGCGCCCAGCGTCTTGTCGACGCCGGAAAGCTTGTCCGGGTTGATCTTCTGCCTCAGCTTGCGACCTGCCCAGACCCCGAGGGTCTCGCCGAGCGCGACCAGGAACACCACGGTCGCCACCGCGAAGGCGACCTTCGCCGCCGGGTGCTGGAAGAGTTCCACGATCAGCGGCGCGATCTTGATCCCCGCGAGCGCGCCGAGCACCACCCCGACCAGCGAGGGGAGGGCGATGATCACCCCCTGGAACGCGCCGGACACGCCCGCCAGCAGCGCGAGCAGGATCACCAGTACGTCGACCCAGTTCACCGGCGCCTACTCCTTCTCCGGCACTTGCCGCCCGTCGACCCGCGCCTGATGTTCGGCCAACGCTACGTCAAGGTCCCGGACGTCGCCGTGGTCCCAGTCCCGTTCCCAGCCGCCGAGCGCCAGCGTCATCGCCAGCAGGCCGCCCGTGAACCCCCAGACGAACATCCCCCCGACGTCGAACGCGGGGCCCTTCCAGTCGTAGCCCTCGCGCGTGACCTGAAACCGGTTGGCCGGGTCGGTGAGCTCGGCGACCGGCACCCTGGCCACCGCCGCCGTCTCCCCCGGGTCGACGGCGTGCACCGGCGACGGCGTCCGCCAGTAGGCGAGCACCGGTGTCACGGCGAAGGCGGACACCGGCACGAACAGCTCCGGGAAGACCGCCACCGGCAGCACGCCGGAGGGTTCGACGCCGGTCTCCTCCTCCGCCTCGCGCAACGCGGTGCCGACCGGTCCGCCGTCCTCCGGCTCGGCGCCCCCGCCGGGGAAGCTGACCTGACCGGCGTGCGAGCCGAGCGTGTCCGCGCGGCGCTGGAGCAGCACGTCGGGCCCCTGCGGGCCCTCGCCGAAGAGCATCAGGACGGACGCGGACCGGTAGCTCGCGTCCGGCGGGACACTGAACCGGCTGAAGGTGCGCGCGTCGACCTCGCCGCTGATCTTGACCAGCGGCTGCAACCAGGCGGGAACGGCCTCTGGGTCCACGAGGGGGCCGGTCATGATGTCCCTTCCACAGCGGCGCGCACCTGGTCAGTGTTCAGGAAGACGCGTGGGTTCTCGATGAGCCGGACGTCGCCGCCCGCCGTGACCAGGTACGTCGCGGGCAGGGAGGAAGGGACCTTTAGTGCCGTCCGCACCGGCCCCGACTGTCCGTCACCGTCGAACACGGACGGCAGCCGGACCCCCAGTTCGCTCAGCATCGCCAGCCCGTCGGCGCCGGAGCTCGCGACCTGGACGAGGAGCACCCGCGCGGCGCCCGGCAGCGCGGCGTAGTGCTGGAGCAGCGGGAGCTCGGCGCGGCACGGCTCGCACCACGACGCCCACAGGTTGACCAGCACGGGACCGCCCGAGAGCACCTTGGCGAGGTCGACCCTGGAGCCGTCGCCAAGGCACTCGACGTCGACACCTCGCAGCTTCGCCACTTCACCCGGCCCAGGCGGCGGACAGGGAGCTAGAGCGGCCTTCGCACGCGCCGCCGTGAGATCCCCCGACGTCTTGGCCGGAGCCTGGCCGTCGCGCGTCGTGAGCAACGCGACGATCAGGGCCACCACCAGCACGGCGACCCCGAGGGCCAGTTTGGTGACCCTGGTCACCGGCGGGCCGCCAGTTCCAGGATGTGCTCGCGCTCTTCGCCCTTGACGAGCTTCGCGGCCTCTTCGAAGCCCGTCGGGCCGGTTCCGTACGAGGGGCACATCTTCGCCAGCGGGCAGGCGCCGCAGGCCGGTTTGCGGGCGTGGCAGACGCGGCGTCCGTGGAAGATCGTCCGATGCGAGAGGAGCGTCCACTCCTTGCGCGGGATCAGCTCGCCGACGGCGTGCTCGACCTTGACCGGGTCCTCCTCCTCGGTCCAGCCCCAGCGGCGGACCAGGCGGCCGAAATGGGTGTCGACGGTGATCCCGGGGACCCCGAAGGCGTCCCCGAGCACGACGTTGGCCGTCTTACGGCCGACCCCCGGCAGCGTGACGAGGTCCTTCAGCTTGCCGGGCACTTCGCCGTCGTAGCGCTCCACCAGCGCGGCGCCCAGCCCCAGCACCGAGTTCGCCTTGGCGCGGAAGAAGCCCGTCGGTCGGAGGTACTCCTCGAGTTCGGCGCGGTCGGCGCCGGCGTAGTCCGCCGCGGTCCGGTAGCGCGCGAAGAGCGCGGGCGTGACCTGATTCACGCGGACGTCGGTGGTCTGTGCCGAGAGCACGACCGCGACCAGCAGTTCGAGCGGAGTGGTGAAGTCGAGCTCACAGTGCGCGTCGGGGAACTCGTCGTCGAGGCAACGCTTCATCCGCCTGGCGCGTCTCACCAACGCGAGCCGGCTTTCACCCTTGCCCCCCGCGCGGGGGCATTGGTGAGGGCAGGAGGCACCCCGATAGCCTACGGGCGCCATCGGACGAGCCAGTGGGAGCACCCGCCGGTCGACGGCCGACACGCCAGAGCACCACCTCGGCGCTTCGATCGAGGACGCCATGAGCGAGGATCTGGAGTAATGCACAACTTTTCGGAATTCCCGGGGCAGGGCGCATGACCGTCTGGTTCGTCATCCTGGTGCCACTGGTGATCATGTTCTTCGCGCTGTTCATGGAACGCGTGGAGACCAGGCTCAAGCACGTCGCGGTGCAGGAGAACGAGGTCGAGGAGTTCCTCGAGCAGGCTCAGCCCAACGAGGTCAGGGCCCTTTACGGGCACGGCATCGGGCGCGCGCTCGAGCTCTTCCGGCTGCGCAGGCTGGGCGGGAAGGCGGCCAGGCTTCGCGCGCGACGCGTGCGGAGTTAGGCTCCACGTTCGAGCGAGATCGTTCCCGGCCCGCGCGCGCGTTCGGCGTGCCGACGAGCGATCTCGCGCGCACGACCTAGACTGACGCGAAAAGTGATCGACGACACGGTCCCCGCCCGACGAGGATCGACGTCGTATCTCGATGAGGAGGCACCCGAGGTGGACGAAACCCTGGCCCGAGCGGGCATTTTCCAGGGTGTTGAGCCGGCAGCCGCCGAGGCGCTGGCACAGACCTTGGAATCCGTGGAGTTCCCTCGCGGGCATGTCATCTTCAACGAGGGTGAACCCGGCGACAAGCTTTACATCATCCAGTCCGGCAAGGTGAAGATCGGCCGCAAGTCACCCGACGGCCGCGAGAACCTGCTGGGCATCTTCGGCCCGTCCGACATGTTCGGCGAGCTGTCCATTTTCGACCCCGGCCCCCGGACGTCCAGCGCGACGACCGTGACCGAGGTCCGCGCGGTGACGATGGACCGCCCGGCGCTGCGGCAGTGGATCTCCACCCGCCCGGAGATCGCCGAGCAGCTGCTCCGTGTGGTCGCCCGCAGGCTGCGCCGGACGAACAACATGGTCGCCGAGCTGATCTTCACCGACGTCCCCGGCCGCGTGGCGCGGGCGCTGCTGCAGCTCGCGCAGCGTTTCGGCAGCCAGGAGGCCGGCCTTCTGCGGGTCACGCACGACCTGACGCAGGAAGAGATCGCCCAGTACGTCGGCGCCTCGCGCGAGACCGTCAACAAGGCTCTCGCCGACTTCGCGCACCGCGGCTGGCTGCGGCTCGAAGGCAAGAGCGTGCTGATCCTGGACCCGGAGCGCCTGGCCCGCCGCGCCCGTTGATTTCGAGTACGTGAAGGCCCCCTTCACTGCGTCTAACGCAGCGAAGGGGGCCTTCACGTACTTGTGCTGAAACACAACGAAGAGCCGGGCGCCACCCCCGACGTGGCGCACCGGCTCTTCGCTGTGCGCGGACCATCCCCCGACGATCCGCGCTCCCCGCCCTCCGGAACAAGGCCCCGACCCGTACGCCGGAGGGAGCTGGAAGCTGTGTGTTTGTCGTACAACCATCCACGGCCATCGGCCGTGAACTCAAGTTCTTTCACTCTCAAGGACGCCATCTGCGTCGATTTGTTGCCCCGAATGACCCAGAATCGACTGACTGTTACCTGATCGTGATGAACCGGAGCGATTCAAGGTCCGTAGTACCCGGATCCGGTGGTGACCAAACTTACCGCCACAGATCTGGTACTCGCGTACCAAAGTGTTCATACTGGTACGCGTGTCCCAGTCTGTGTCCGCTTCCGCCGAGAGCCACCGCACCTCCCTCGCCGACTACCGGGCCGCGCTGACCGCGCCCGGATCCCGCGGGGCGGTGATCGCGTCGCTGCTCGCCCGCCTGCCGATCGCGATGATCGGCATCTCCGCGCTGCTGTACGTCCAGCGCGAGACGGGCTCCTTCGCCGCGGCCGGGCTGGTGTCCGCCGGGTCGCTGGTGGGTGTCTCCGTCGGCGCAGTCGTGCAGGGAAGGCTCATCGACCGGTTCGGGCCGACCCGGCCGCTGCTGACCACCACGGTGCTCTTCGCGCTGGCGATGACCGGGCTGGTGTTCGCGATCGAGGCGCACGCCCCGACGCTCGTGCTGGTCCCGCTGGCCTTCGGCACCGGGATCACGGAGCCGATGGTCGGTTCGGCTTCGCGGGCGCTGTGGACACGGCTGCTGCCCGCCGGGCCGACCCGGAACGCCGCGTTCTCCTACGAGGCGATCAGCATGGAGGTCTTCTTCATTCTCGGCCCCGGTTTCGCGGGGCTGCTGATCGCCGCGCCGTGGGCGGGCACCGGCATCGTGACCGGCTCGCTGACCATGATCGCGGGCGCGACGCTGTTCGCGCTGAGCCCGACCGTGCGCGCGTGGGGGCCGTCGCCGTCGACGGGCGGCAAACTGCTCGGCGCGCTGGCCAGCCCCGGGATGCGCACGCTCGCGATCGCCGCACTGGGTTTCGGCGCGGTGATCGGATTCGTCGAGGTCGCCGTCCCGGCGGCCGCGACCGAGGCGGGGAACACCTCCATCGGCGGTCTGCTGCTCTCGGCCTGGTCGGTCAGCTCCGTCGCGTTCGGGGTGGCGTACAGCCTGCGCCCGTGGCCGCGCCAGATGGGCCTGCGGCTGCCGGTGCTGCTGGCCGGGTTCGGCGCGCTGGTGGCGCTGCTCGCGCTGCCGGGCTCGCTCTGGGGCCTCGCGCTCGCCATGCTCGCCGCGGGCGCGCTCATCACCCCGCAGTCGACGACGCACTCGGCGGCCATCGAGATCGCCGCGCCGAAGGGCACGGCGGCCGAGGCGTTCGGCTGGGTGCTCACCGCGGTGACCCTCGGGCTCGCGTTCGGGCAGTCGATCAGCGGCTACCTCGTCGAGCACGCCGGGCACGAAGCGGCGTTCCTCGCCGCCGGCGGGGTCGGGTTCGCGCTCGCCGCGGTGGTGTGGCTGCTGCGCGGCACCTTCCGCCCCCAGCCCGCCGGAGCGGTCGCCGAAGCGCCCGAACTTGTCGGTGCCGCCCGCTAGCTTGCGGGCATGGACCTGACCGCCGCCACCCGTCCCCTTTCGTCCGCCGTTTCCGCCGCCGCCCGGCTGCTGTCGGCCCGTTCCGGCCTGCTCCTGCGCGCCGGGAAGGACGGGCTGACCGTCGGCGGCAACGACAGCGAACGAGCCGTCCGCCTGACCGCCGAAGCCATGGTCCACACCGATGGTGAAGTTCTCGTCCCCGCCGGACCCCTCGCGGAGACGCTGCGCATGCTCGACGACGATCTGGTGCGCCTGGTCGTCGAGGGTTCGCGGCTGGCCGTGCGGGTGGAGGGCGGGCGCTACGCGCTGCCGTTGCTGAGCCGTGAGCTGAACCTCCCGGACATGCCGCCGAAGGTGTCCGAAGTGGACGGTCACGCGCTCGTGACCGCGTTGCGGACGGTCGCGGGCACGGCGGCGAAGGACGACGCGCTGCCGATGTTCACCGGTGTCCGCGTGCAGAGCTTCAGCCGCGAGCTGCGGCTGACGGCGTCGGACCGCTATCGGATGGCGGTGGCCACCCTGCCGCTGCGCTCCGAAGGCGAGCCGATCGACGCGCTGGTCCCGGCCGGCTTGCTCGCCGAGACGGCGAAGCAGGCGCGTGGCACCGTCGGCCTGCACGGCGACGGGACCCGGTTCGGGCTGAGCTGGGCCGGCGTCGCCGTCACCACCGCCGTGCTCGACGCGGGATTCCTGTCGGAGAAGCTGATCGAATCGTCCACTGTGGACACCACGGTCGAAGTCGCCGCCGACGCGCTGGCCGCCGCCGTACGCCGCGTCGGCGTCTACGCGGACGATCGCCGGGTGCTGACGCTGGAAGTCGGCGACTCGCACCTGAGGCTGGCCAGCGCCAAGCAGAACACCGGGGAGGCCGAGGAAACGCTGAAGGCGGAGGTGTCCGGCGGCCGGACGTCGCCCTCGTTCCAGGCGCGCTACCTGCTGGACGCGCTGCAGGGTTTCGCCGGGGAACGGGTGCGGCTCGACATCCAGCCCGGGATGCGGGCCTGCGTCATCCGCGCGGTGGAGCCGGGCGAGGTGGAGCTGACGTACTACGTGATGCCGATGCTGCCGCGCTGACACTCGCCTCGTGAGTGGCAAGGACGGTTAGAACCGTCCTTGCCACTCACGAGGAGTCAGGCGGAGGCGGCCTTGACGGCGGCCTCGATCTCACCGAACGAAGGGTTCACCATCGCCTTCGAGCCCACGAAGACCGTCGGTACGACCTCGTTCCCGTTCGCCACCGAACGCACGCGAGCGGCGGCGTCCGGGTCTTCCCAGATGTTGACCCGCTTCACCTTGAAGCCGCTCTTCGACAGCGGCCGTTCCAGCGCGGCGCAGAACCCGCATCCGGGGCGCCAGTAGAACTCGACCTCGACGTCACTCATTCGCCGTCCTCCGACCTCAGGTAGTCCAACTGCGCCCGCACGCTCCATTCGGCGGGCGCCCACAAAGCCTTGTCGACGTCGGCGTAGACGACCTCGACCACCTGGCGCGGGGTGGCGTCCGCGCCGAGCGTCTCCAGTGCCGAACGCACCTGGTCGAGCCGTTCTTCCCGGTGTGCCAGGTATTCGCGCGCGGTCGCGGCCAGATCGGGCAGTTCCGGACCGTGTCCCGGCAGGCCGACGGTGCCGTCCGGCAGCCCGATGAGCTTCCGCAGCGAGCGCAGGTAGTCGCCGAGGTCGTGCAGCACGGTGGTGCCGCGGCCGAGGATGGTGTCCCCGGTCAGGATCTGGCCGTCGGACACCAGGCAGATCGAGTCGCCGGTGTGCCCGGGCGTGTGCAGCACCGACAGCCGGACGCCACCCGCCTCGATCACCTCACCGTCCACAAGGGACTTCCCGCCGATGCAAAGCTTCTCGTCGAAGGCCCGCACGGGAGCGTCGACGCGCTCGGCGAACCAGGGCGCGCCCTCGGCGTGGTCGGGGTGATGGTGGGTCAGCACGATCAGCTCGACGGCGCCGGTCTCCGCGAGCAGCGTCAGATGCTCGACGTCCTCGTGACCGGGGTCGACGACCACGGAACCGGACGCACCGGGGCCGCGCAGCACCCAGGAATTGGTGCCCTCCAACGTCATCGACGAAGGATTGTTCTCGAGCAGCACGGAAGTCGTCGGCGTGATCCGGCGCAGCACGCCGTACTCGGGGGCGCTCACGCCGGGTCCAGGATGACGCGGACCTTGTCGCCGTCGCGCACCAGCGTCGGCATGATCTTCGAGATCTCGCGCTCGGCGGCCTGAGCCGCGGCCGACGAGTCGAACTCGCCGAGCTCCGCGAGCGTGAGCCAGGTGGGTGGCATGAGCATGCGGCGGCCCTCCTTGGCATCGGCGATGGCCTCTTCGGGCCGCTGCCAGCCGGAGCTGACGGCCTCGGAGGTGGCGCCGTCCGCCTGCTGCCCCTCGGGCAGCACGGCGACGAAGAAGCAAGTGTCGTAGCGGCGCGGTTCCTGCGGCGGGGTGACCCAGTTCGCCCACGGGCGCAAGAGATCCGCGCGCAGTGTCAGGCCGTTCGCTTCGAGGAAGGCGGCGAGCGAGAGTTCGCGGGAGACCAGCTTCGCGCGGGCGTCGTGGTACGGCGTCGTGTCGGTGACGACCGTGTCCCCGGTGCTCGCGAGCAGCACGCCCGACTCCTCGAACGTCTCCCGCACGGCCGCGCACACCAGGGCGCGGGCCAGCGACTCGTCGCAGCCGAAGCGTTCCGCCCACCAGGCGGGCTCGGGCCGGCCCAGCTCACGGAGGTGTCGACATCACGGGAATCCACGCCGCCACCGGGGAAGACGGTCATCCCGCCCGCGAACGGCATGCCCTTCACCCGGTGCTGGAGGAAGACCTCGACGCCTTCGGCGCCGTCGCGGAGGAGGATCACGGTCGCCGCGTCCTTGGGCGTGACGGGCTCGCCGTCGGCGTTGGCGCGGGTGCCCACCCCGGCCCCCACCGGGATGTCGAATGTCAGTTCTTCAGCCACACCCGCAACCTAACATCGCGTTTCGTCCTCTGGTTGCGATCGTTGCGCGTGCAACTACCGCATTCAGAGGACGAAACGCGGGGAACTCCGTCAGGAAGACCAGCCGCTGCTGCGCGAAGCGCCGTTCAGCCGGATCTTCGCCGCTTCGGCGCGCTCCCGTTCGGCGAGCTCGGCGTGCAGCTCGCGCAGGAGCGCCCTGTCGCGCTCGCTCAGGCTGGGGTCGTCGAGGTCGAGAGCGGGCAGCTCGACGACCTCGTGCATGCTCGGCTTGCCCGTGGCGATCTCGCGGCCCTTTTCGGGGTCCTCCTTGAGCGCCTGGCGAAGCTGCGCCACCTCGGCCGGCGTCAGGTCGGCCGTGCGCTCGGCGCGGGTCTCCGCCCGCGACTTGCGCGGCGGTGCCGACTCCGATGAGGACGAGGACGACGTCGTCGCCGCGGGCGCCTGCTGCACGATCGGCACCACCGGCGCGATGGGCTCGGCCGGTTCGTGGCTCCCGCCGCTCACCGGCCGCAGCCCATGCCTGCTCGGCTGCTCCTTGACCGGCTCGGGAGCCGGGGCGGGAGCGGGCGGCGGAGTCACCGGCTCGGACCGAAAGTCACTGGAGTGGGTACTCCCGGTGACCCAGACAGGACTCGCGGCCGAAGACGCGGCCTGGTGGTACGCGGACCGCGCGACGCCGGGACCCGCGACCTCGACGACCGAACGGATACCCGCGCGGCGAAGCGCGGTGTCCACGCGGAACGCGACCGCGGGCGGGTTGCCCTCGGGCCCGATCTCGACCAGGACCACCCGCTGCGGCAGCGCGCCGGGCACGCTGCCCGCCGGCGTGTTCCGCCACACCGCGTGCACCGACCGGACGTCCGGCAGCACCTGAAGGGTGCGGTCGAGCGCCTCGGCGAGG
This sequence comes from Amycolatopsis sp. EV170708-02-1, assembly GCF_022479115.1. NCBI lineage: Bacteria > Bacillati > Actinomycetota > Actinomycetes > Pseudonocardiales > Pseudonocardiaceae > Amycolatopsis > Amycolatopsis sp. EV170708-02-1. The sequence continues at coordinate 9,625,562 of NZ_CP092497.1, read as the reverse complement.
CCGAATTCGGGCTGGTTCTCCCCGGTGAACCGGTGGGTGAGTACCGGCTCGTCCTCCTCGACGACCAGCAGGTCGTTCGCCAGGGTGGCGTCCGACCGGCTCATCTCGAGGACGAGCGCGAGTTCACGCTGTTCGGAGGAGCTCACCGGGATCTTCCCCGCGATCAGGGTGCCGGTGGTGAGCTCCACCGCTTCGTCGATGTGCGCACGCGCGATCAGCTCACGCGCTTCGGTCAAAGCACTGTCGTCGATCCGACCCGCCAGGGCCAGTAACAGGTTGTGCAGGCGCAGGGGCACCGAGAACCCGTCCATGGGCGGGCCGTCGTGGACCTCCACCATTGCTCTGCTCCCTCCCGGCTCGCCTGGTGGAGCGAGCGTTAAGCGGCGACCAGCCGACTTCCGGTGTCCACCGCGCCCACGCAGACCAGCTCGGAGTTGGCGAGCGCGGTGCGGTGATAGCCGGTGAGGTCGATGCTCGGCGGGAGAACCTCGACGCCGGGCTCCTCGTCACCCAGCACGCGCAGGACGCGCTGCAGTTCGCCGGTCAGCCTCGGCAGCCCGTTCGTCGCCGTGACCAGGAGGACTCGTTTCGCCCCACCCTCGCCGACCACACCGAGGTGTCGCCAGCTTTGCCGCACTTCACCCACATCCGGCCGTCCCCGCAACGTTGCGTGGATCAATACGGACACAGAGTCGACGGAGTTCACCCATTCGGGCGCACTCTGCGTGAATGTGTACCTGGTCTCGGTGACGTCGTCTACCCCCAGGGTGGAACTCACCTGATGCCAGTCGGCTCCGTGAGGGATGAGCCCGGCGACTAGCAGGCGATACTCCGTTTGATCCAGGTCGATCCTGTGCTTAAGCAAAGACCTGGGCAGGGTCCGCGCGAGCGTGCCCATCGCGCCTTCGCCCAGCCAGTCACGGAACCGCCACAAGAGCTGGTCCGGCAGCCGTCCGGCCAGCCGGAGCAGGAGCTCGTGCGAGGACCGTTCGATGTCCGGGTCCATCACTTCACCTCCACGATCAGTTCGATCTCGACCGGCGCCCCGATCGGCAGCTCGGCGACCCCGACGGCCGAACGGGCGTGGATACCCGCCTCGCCGAAGATCTCGCCCAGCAGCTCGGACGCGCCGTTGATCACCGCGGGCTGGCCGGTGAAACCCTCCGCGGACGCGACGAACCCGACGACCTTGACCACCCGCACCACGTTGTCGATCCCGGCGACCGAGTCGACCGCGGCGAGGGCGTTGAGGATCGACGTCCGCGCGTACTGCTTCGCCTCTTCGGGGCTGACCTCGGCGCCGACCTTGCCGGTCGCTTCGAGCTCACCCTTCACGAAGGGCAGCTGCCCCGCCGTGTAGACGTGCGAACCCGTGCGGACGGCGGGCACGTAGGCCGCCAGCGGGGCGGCGACGGCTGGCAGCTCGATACCGAGCTCGGCGAGTCGATCGCTCCAGGTCATGGCTTCAATCCCTCAGTTCTTCGCTCGTTTGAGGTAGGCGACGTGCTGCTCGCCGGTCGGGTTCGGGAGCACGGTGACGAGCTCCCAGCCGTCCTCGCCCCACTGGTCGAGGATCTGCTTGGTGGCGTGGATCAACAGGGGGACGGTCGCGTACTCCCACTTGGTGGCGCTCATGCCCGGGAGCGTAGCCAAACCGGCAAGCGCGCCCGACACACATGCGGAAAACCCTCTCGCGACCGGTTCGCCGAATTCCCGCCGATGTGGTTCACTTCACACCTACTCGGGAGTAGATAGGACGCCGACATGCGGACGACGAAGTCCCTCGCCGCCACCTTCCTGGCCGCGGCCCTTGCCCTGATCTGCGCTTCACCGGCGAACGCCGACGAGGAGCTCCCCGTCCCGTGGACGCTGGCCGCGGCGCTGCCCGCGCAGGCGGCGAACCCCGGCGGCCCGCCGCCCGGCGCGAACGACTTCGACTGCCGTCCGAGCGCGGCCCATCCGAATCCGGTGGTGCTCACCCACGGCCTCGGCGCCAACCAGACGGTGAACTGGCAGACGTTCGCCCCGCTGCTCAAGAACCAGGGGTACTGCGTCTTCTCCCTGACCTACGGGGTCCCCGGGAAACCGCTGCCGATCTACCAGCCCGGCGGGCTGCTGCCGATGGAGCAGAGCGCGAAGGAGCTTTCGGCGTTCATCGACAAGGTGCGCGGCGCGACCGGCGCGTCCAAGGTGGACATCCTCGGGCATTCCGAAGGCACGCTCATGCCTTCTTACTATGTGAAGTTCCTCGGCGGGGCGTCCAAAGTGGACAAGTACGTGAGCCTGACCCCGCTCTGGAACGGCACAACCTTGTTCGGCGCCTCGCAGCTGTACGCAGTGGCCGCCGCTTTGGGCCTCACGCCCGGGTTCAACGGCATCCTCGACCCGGTCTGCGGTTCGTGCCGCCAGTTCCTGCGCGGCTCGGAATTCCTCACGAATCTGCGGTCGGGCAACGGCGTCTTCCAGCCGGGCGTGACCTACACGAACATCATGACCCGCTACGACGAGGCCGTCGTCCCGTACACGAGCGGAATGGGCACCGGCCCGAACGTGAAGAACATCGTGCTGCAGGACAGCTGCCTGCTCGACCTGGCCGAACACGCCGGGGTCGCCGCCGACCGCAACGCCGCCGGGCACGTCCTCAACGCGTTGGACCCGGCGAACGCGAAGCCGGTCCCCTGCGTGCCCGCGACCCCCATCGGGAGCTGAAGGACGCCATACCCGCATGCGACGCGGTGAAGGGAGCTTTCACCGCGTCGCATGCGGGGAAAGTCCCCTTCAGCCCCCACTAGGCTGGGGCCGTGGAGACCTGGCGCGTGGTCGCGACCGTCCTGCTCGCCGCGGCCGGGCTGCCGCTGGTGCTGGTCCTGATGGCCAAGGCGCGGGACCGCACGGACCGCTCGGGGACGGTCGCGATCACCGGCGCGGTGGCCTTCGTCGTCCTCCTGCTGCTCGGTGTGGTGATGCTCACGGTGCTGCCCGGCGTCCTGACCTGGTGCGTCGCGGGACTGGTCGTGGCCGCGCTCGGCGTCATGATGCTGGCGAGCTGACCGCTCAATTAGGGTGGGACCGGTGAGCACACCCCTTGCCGGCTGGACCGACGAACTCGCGAGAGCCAGGCTGCATTTCGTCACCGGTAAGGGCGGGACGGGCAAGACCACGCTCGCCGCCTCGCTCGGCCTCGCGCTCGCCAAGGGCGGGCGCCGGGTGCTGCTGATCGAGGTCGAAGGCCGCCAGGGCATCGCCCAGCTCTTCGACACCGAGCCGCTCCCGTACGCCGAGCAGCGCATCGCGGCCGTGCCCGGCGGCGGCGAACTGCGCGCCCTGCACATCGACGTCGAGGCCGCGCTGCTCGAATACTTCGAGATGTTCTACAACCTCGGCTTCGCGGGGCGGACGCTGCGGCGGATGGGCGCGATCGAGTTCGCGACCACGCTCGCGCCGGGTCTACGCGACGTCCTGCTCACCGGGAAGATCAAGGAATGCGTCGGCCGCACCGAATCGGACGGCCGCCACACCTACGACGCCGTCGTCGTCGACTCGCCGCCCACCGGCCGGGTCGTGAAATTCCTCGACGTCACCAAGGCGCTGACCGATCTCGCCAAGACCGGCCCGATCCGCGGCCAGGCCGACGGCGTCGTGCGGCTGCTGCACTCCGGTGAGACCGCGGTCCACCTGGTGACGCTCCTGGAAGAGATGCCGGTGCGGGAGACCGTCGAAGCCGTCGCCGAACTCGACGGCGCCGACCTGCGTCCCGGCGCCGTGCTGGTGAACCGGGTGCGCCCGCCGCGGCTGCCCGCCCGCTCGGTGACCGCCGCCGCCGACGGCCGCGTCGACGCCTCGCGCGTCCGCGCCGGGCTCGCGTCGGCCGGGCTGAACCTGCCCGACAGCACCCTCGACGCGCTGGTCGAGGAGACCGTCGAGCACGCCGTGCGGGTCGCGGCCGAGCAGCGTGCCCGCGAGCAACTGTCCGAAGCGGACTTGCCTGGCCTCGAACTGCCGGATCTGACCGACGGGGTCGACGTCGCGGCGCTCTACGACCTCGCCGAAGCGCTGACCGAGCAGGGGGTGCGCTGATGTCGGACGTCTTGGAGGTCGACAAGCTGATCGACGATCCGGAGAGCCGGGTCATCGTGTGCTGCGGTTCCGGCGGGGTCGGCAAGACGACGACCGCGGCGGCGCTCGCGTTGCGCGCGGCCGAACGCGGACGGCAGACGGTGGTGCTCACCATCGACCCGGCCAGGCGGCTGGCGCAGGCGCTCGGCCTGCGTGAACTGGGCAATCACCCGAAGCAGGTGCAGGTCGAAGGCTTCGAGCCCAAGGGCGAGCTGTGGGCGATGATGCTCGACATGCGGCGCACCTTCGACGACATGGTGCGCGTGCACGCCGGCCCGGAACGCGCCGAGCAGCTGCTGCAGAACCCCTTCTACCAGACCATTTCCACGTCGTTCTCCGGCACACAGGAGTACATGGCGATGGAGAAGCTGGGGCAGCTCGCGGCCACCGACGAGTGGGATCTGATCATCGTCGACACGCCGCCGAGCCGGTCCGCGCTGGACTTCCTCGACGCGCCGACGCGCCTTTCGAGCGCGCTCGACGGCCGGATGATCCGGCTGCTCACCGGTCCGGCCAAGGCGGGCGGCTGGGGTTTGCGCAAGGTCGTCAACGCCGGGTTCTCGATGTTCGCGAAGGCCGTCTCGACGATCATCGGCGGCCAGCTCCTGACGGACGCTTCGGCGTTCATGCAGGCCTTCGACAGCATGTTCGGCGGGTTCCGCGAACGCGCGCGCAAGACCTCCGAGCTGCTGCGGTCCGGCGGAACGTCGTTCCTCGTGGTGGCCGCGCCGGAGCCGGACGCGCTGCGCGAGGCGTCCTATTTCGTGGAGCGGCTTTCGGAGGAGAGCATGCCGCTGGCGGGGCTGGTCGCGAACCGGACGCATCCGGTGCTCGCCCCGCTGTCCAGCGCCGAAGCCGTCGCGGCCGCCGAGCAGCTCGCGAAGGGCGAGACCAGCGCTCCGCTGGCCGAAGCCGTCCTTCGCCTGCACGCGGACCGTGTCGCGCTGGCCGATCGAGAGACGCGGCTGCTCGCCAGGTTCACGCGGGCGCATCCCGAGGTCCCGCTGGTGCGGGTGCCCGCGCTCCCCAGTGACGTGCACGATCTCGAAGGCCTGCGCGACATCGGCACGCGTCTGGCCACTCAGTCCTGAGTTTTCGCGAAGGGCCCCTTCCCTACCTTGGACTCAGGGAAGGGGCCTTCCACGCCAAACCTTGATCACGAGACTCGGACGCGCACGTCTTCCTCTTCGTCGATCCCGGTGAAACTGCGCTTCGCCGCTTCAAGCAGGTCCGCCCAGCTGGAAACGTCCGGCCGCCGCCGCAGCAGCGCCCGCCGTTCCCGTTCGGTCATACCTCCCCAGATGCCGAAGTTGATCCGGCCATCGAGCGCCTCGGCGAGGCATTCCGTCCTGACCGGGCAACCGAGGCAGACCGCCTTGGCCCGGTTCTGTTCCGCCCCTCGGACGAACAAGCCGTCCGGATCGGTGTCGCGGCACGACGCATTGACTCGCCAGCTCGACTGGTTGGTTTCCATACCCCCAGCTCCCTACCCTGGTGTTCGACACACCACGGGAGGACGAAAAGCCTGCGCTCCTGCCCCCATGAGCGTGTCTCCCTGTGTGCTCACGTCGGTTGAGCCGACACCTCCCCGGTGCCGGTGCCTCCGTTCGGCCGAATGCGACTGCCGCTCGCACTCACCCGTCTGTCGGCTTTTTCATACGTGAGACGTTGACGGACTGTAGGGGCCCTCGGTTCCCCCCGCCAAGCCCTAGAATGCCTGCCGTTACCGGCCGTCACCTCATGGGGTCGATTTCGTAACCGAATCCACACTTACAGCGAGGTGACGTCACGGTGGGCTAACGGCATCCGCGTACCCTGGTCCGCGTGCGCAAAACGGACGGTCTGCTGAAGCTCATTGGCCTTTGTGTGCTCGCGGGGGTGCTGGTCGCGGGGATGTTGTTCCCGGTGGCGGGCGCCGCGGGGGTGCTGTCGAACCAGGCGAGCGAGACCGTCGACAAGACATCTTCGGACTTGGCGGACATCCCGCCGCCCTTGGTGACGACGATCACGGACAACACCGGCAAGCAGATCGCGACGCTGTACAAGCAGTACCGCATCCCGACCGCCGAGACCCAGATCAACGACGCCATGAAATGGGCGCTGATCTCGGTCGAGGACAAGCGCTTCTACGAGCACAACGGGGTGGACTGGAAGGGCACGCTGCGCGCGGCGGTCAGCAACAGCACCGGCGGGGACACGCAGGGCGCGTCGACGCTGACCCAGCAGTACGTCAAGAACTACCTGATCAACGTCGTCTACCGGGACGACAAACCGGGCCAGAAGCGCGCACAGGAACAGTCGGTCGCCCGGAAGCTGAAGGAAGCCCGGATCGCGATCCAGCTGGAAACCAAGCTGAACAAGATGCAGATCCTGACCGGCTACCTGAACGTCGTCGAGTTCTCGCGCGAGATCTACGGCGTCGGCGCGGCCGCGAACGCGTACTTCAACACGCCCGTCGAGAAGCTCACCGTGCCGCAGGCGGCGTTGCTGGCCGGTCTGGTGAACAACCCGATCGTCAACGACCCCTGGAAGAGCCCGGCGAAGGCCACCGAACGCCGAAACCTGGTGCTGGACCGCATGGTCGACAACCAGAAGCTCGCGAAAGTGGACGCCGAACGCTTCAAGGCCGAGCCGCTCGGCGTCGTCGAAGGCGGCCCGCAGAAACCCGCGTCGAATTGCACCGGCGCCGGCCCGGAGAACGGTTTCTTCTGCCAGTACGTCGAGGACTATCTCCTCAAGTCCGGGATGACGAAGGACGACCTCTACACCGGCGGCTACCAGATCAAGACCACTTTGGACGAACGGGCGAACCACGAGGCCAAGATGTCGGCCGAAGCCCAGGTCAAGAAGACGCAGGACAACGTCGCGAACACGCTTTCCCTGGTGAAGCCGGGCAAACAGCGGCATGAAGTCGTGGCGCTGGCGGCGAACCGTGACTACGGGCTGCACGAAGACCAGGGACAGACGACGTTCGCGTTGCCTTCCGGCGTCTACAACACCGGCGGCGCCGGCTCGGCGTACAAGGTCTTCACCGCCGCGGCGGCGTTGGAAGCGGGCGTCGCGGGGATCAACTCTCCCCTTCCGGTACCCGACTTCTACACCTCTCACGTGTTCGCCGGCGGTGGCCCCAAGTGCGCCCCGACCGGGCCGCCGTTGCGCTCCCGCTGGTACTGCCTCGGCAACGCGGGCGACTACAACCCGGCGGGCGGGACCATGTCGATGCAGCAGGCGCTGGCGACTTCGCCGAACACCGCGTTCGTGGCCCTCGAAGAGAAGGTCGGGAGCACGGGCCCGATCGTGGAGATGGCGCGCAAACTGGGTATGCGCGACACCATGGCCAGCAACCTCGGCGGCGGCGCCGTGGATCCGAAGTCCGACAACCCCGGCGCCAACACCAGCCAGCTGCAGGCCTTCGGGCCGAGGCCCGGCTGGGCCGGGAACGCGTCGTTCACGCTCGGCCCGGCCCCGCTGAGCGGTCTGGAGCTGGCGAACGTCGGTGCCACGATCATGAGCGGTGGCGTCTGGTGCCCGCCGACCCCCCTCGCCGGTGTCACCGACCGGGACGGAAAGCCGGTGCCTGTCAAGGAAGCCGCCTGCGAGCAGGTGGTGCCCGAAGGTCTCGCGAACACCCTCGCGGTCGGCATGAGCAGGGACAGCCAGCCCGGCGGGACCTCGTTCGGCGCCGCGAACGGCGCCCGCTGGAACCGGCCGGTGATGGGCAAGACCGGTACGACCCAGAGCAACGGCTCGGGGACCTATCTCGGCGCCACCCCGCAGCTCGCGGGCGCGGCGATGGTGTTCCGTCCGAAGGGTGGAAACGGCGGCCTCTGCTACCTCGGCCCGGGTAACGTGACCACTCGCGGCTGCGAAAACATGTTCGGCGGGAAGACGCCGGCGCAGACCTGGTTCGGGGCGATGTCGAAGATCCTCGAAGGCCAGGAACCGCTGCCGCTGCCGGCTCCGGACCCGAAGTACATGGGCGGCGGGCGCTGACCACGTTCACCAGCGCAAATCACGATGAGTCACACGAATCTAACTTTGCGTGACCGCTCGGCGGCCTAACGGGGAACAGCGGTCGACGGGATCATGTCGGTTGATCGCGACACTCCGCGCCGACCACGGAAGGTGAAGAAAAGAGGCCATTCCAGCGATTTACCGAGATCGCCGGAATGGGGGCGAACGATCACCACCGGAGAGCACGTAAACTGGACATTGTGAGCACGCTCAGTAACAAAAGCACTTCGGGGGCGACGGTACGGCGCTTGGCCGTGGGAACCGTCGCCCTGGGAGCCGCGACCCTCGGTTACGCGGTCGGTATCGAAAGGCGCCGGTGGACGCTTCGCACCGCGGAGCTCCCGGTCCTCGCGGCAGGGGCGAAGCCCTTCACGATCCTCCACATCTCCGATCTGCACATGTTGCCCGGTCATGTGAGCAAACAACGCTGGGTAGCGGCGCTCGACGAACTCGAACCGGACCTCGTCGTCAACACCGGTGACAACCTGTCACATCATCAGGCCGTCCCGTCCGTGCTGCGCGCGCTCGGCCCCCTGCTCGACCGGCCCGGCGTGTTCATCTTCGGCAGCAACGACTACTACGCGCCGAAACCCAAGAACCCCGCGCGCTACCTCATGCCGAAGGGCAAGAAGAAGCGGATCCACGGCGAGCACCTGCCGTGGCGCGACCTCCGCGCGGCCTTCGTCGAACACGGGTGGAACGACCTCACCCACGTGCGGCGCACCATCGAGGTCGCCGACCAGTACGTGTTCACCGCCGGCGTGGACGACGCGCACCTCCACCGCGACCGCTACGCCGACATCGCGGGCCCCGTGGACACCGCGGCCGCCGTCCGCATCGGTGTCACGCACTCGCCGGAGCCCCGCGTGCTCGACGAGTTCGCCGGCGACGGTTACGACCTCGTCCTGGCGGGCCACACGCACGGCGGGCAGCTCCGCGTCCCCGGCTACGGCGCGCTCGTCACCAACTGCGAACTGGACCGCACCCGCGCCCGCGGCGCGTCCCGCTGGGGCGCCCAGATGTGGCTCCACGTCTCCGCCGGGCTGGGCACCTCGCCGTACGCGCCCGCCCGCTTCGCGTGCCCGCCCGAGGCGAGCCTGCTGACCCTCGTCCCACGGGGCACGACCAGCGAGAACCACCGGAAAGCAGCCCCCCGCAAAGCCCGAAACACCGTCCGCTAAACTTCTCCTCGACCCGCTAAGAAGTATCCGGGGTGTGGCGCAGCTTGGTAGCGTGCCTCGTTCGGGTCGAGGAGGTCGTGGGTTCGAATCCCGCCACCCCGACGCAGGATCGAAAGAGCCTTGTTCACTTTGGTGAGCAAGGCTCTTTCGCGTTACGGGCCACATGTCTTCAAGGCCACCTTTGAGACGCTCGATGCCCCAAAGGCCCCCTTCAGGACACAGCTCCCCGCCGCACCAAGCCACCGAGGCCCAAGCCCCCACCGGCAGCCCCGCCACTCCCAGGGGGGCGACCCCGGGTCCAGCGTATCGCCGAGGGGTGTCGGGACCGGGCGAAAGAGGGGCAGAGGGGTTGGTTGTCCACAACGGCGAGGGGCTGTGGACAACCGAAGGGCGCCGCCGAGGACCGAGGGTTCCCAATGCCGCATTCGAGAACGTTGAGTGTCCCCAATGTGGCATTGGGGACACTCAACGTCCCCAGTGCCACATTGGGGGCGCTCAACCTCCCCCGTGCCACATTGGGGGCGCCGAAAGCCGGAGGTGAGCAAGAAGCGAAGAGCGGCGGCTCAGCGCGTCGCGAGCAGCTCGGTCCAGCACTGCGCGAAATCCCCGTCGCCCGAACGCGCCCACGACCAGGCCGAGCGGGCGGCCGAGGCCAGCTGGTCGCGGTCCGGGGTCGTCGCGGTTTCCAGCGCCGTCACCAGCCGCGCCTCCACGGACGTCGCCAGCGCACGGTACGTCGTGTCCGTGCGGTAGCGCGTTTTCGTTCGCACGTCGGTGAAACCGGCCGCCGTGACCGCGGCGGGCAGCGAGCGCCCGGCGAACGGGTCGCCGCCCGCGCGGCGCCACAGCAGATAGTGGCCACGAAGGGCGGCGTCGACGTTCGCCGTCTTCGGCCGCAGCCGCGCCCGACTCCAGTCCGATGTGGACAGTGCGAGGGTGCCGCCCGGTTTGAGGACACGCCGGAACTCCGCCAGCGCGGCACCCGGTTCTCTCAGATGCTCGAAAACGGCGTGCGCGAAGAGCACGTCCACGGAATCCTCGGCGAACGGCAGCGCGCACGCCTCCGCCACCAAGAAGTCCACTGTGGACTTTCTGTACCCGCTGTCGATACCGAGGGTGATCGAACCCGGCCCGCAGCCGACGTCGACGCACCCCATCCCCGGCCCGAACAGCGGTTGCGCGAACACGGCCCGTTCGACCGCCTGGCGCGCGGACCGCGCGCGCGGCGCGTTTCCCTCCAGCACCCCGCACACAGTACGGCTCTCCAGTGGCAGGATCGAGGGGTGAGCACGCAGCCAGGCACTGAATATCCGTCCGCGGCGGTCCCGGACCGCCTGTTCGACGACTCCGAAGCCGAGACCAGGTGGCGGGCCCGCTTCCACGCGCCGCGCATCTCGGTCCCCGAGTGGGCCATCGACGCCCCCAGCGCGAACGTCTACGTCTCCAACGCCAGCGGCGTCTGGGAGGTCTACTCCTGGGACCGGTCGACCGGTGAGCACCGCCGCGTCACCGATCGGCCCAACGGCACCATGCACGCGACCCCGTCCCCCGACGGCCGCTGGATCTGGTGGTTCAACGACACCGACGGCGACGAATTCGGCTCCTGGGTCCGCGAACCGTTCGCGCCGGGCGCCGCCGCCGAGCGCGCGGTGCCGGACGTCCACGACGGCTACCCCGCCGGGCTCGAGATCGGCACGCGGGTGATCGCGGTCGGCGTCTCGACCGACGACGGCAGCGAACTCTTCGCCCATATCGACGGCGAGACCACCAGCTTCTACAAGCACGAAGACGACGCCGGGATCGCCTCGCTTTCGCGCGACGAGTCGCTGCTCGCGATCTCCCACTCGGAACACGGTGATTCACGACACCCCGCGCTCCGCGTCCTGTCGACGGACGGCTTCACCACCATTGCCGACAAATGGGACGGCGAGGGCAAAGGCCTCGGCGCGCTCGAGTACTCGCCGGTCGCCGGCGATCAGCGGTTGCTGGTGCTGCACGAGCGGCGCGGTCGCGAAGAGCTCTTGATCTGGGACACCGCCGCGGACACCGAGCAGGAGATCGAACTGGATCTGCCCGGCGAGGTCGTCGCGGGCTGGTACCCCGACGCGCGGGCACTGCTCGTCGTCCACTTCCACCAAGGCCGCAGTTCCCTGCACCGCTACGACCTCACGACCGGCGAACTGTCCTCTTTGGACACGCCACCCGGCCGGATCGGCGGCGCGGGAGTGCGCCCCGACGGCACCGTCGAGTACTCGTGGTCCAGCGCCGCGCAGCCGACGGCCGTACGCGCGCGGACGGCGGACGGCGCGGACTCCGTGCTCCTCGAACCGCCCGGCGAGCGTGCCCCCGAGTCCGCACCGGTCACCGACGCGTTCGTCGACGGGATCGGCGGGCAGATCCACGCGCTGGTCTCACGTCCGGCCGGTGCGCCCGAGGGCCCGCTTCCGACGATCTTCTCCTTGCACGGCGGGCCGCATTCGGCCGACGAGGACCGCTTCTCCGCGTACCGTGCCGTCTGGCTCGACGCCGGATTCGCCGTCGTCGAGGTCAACTACCGCGGCTCGACCGGCTACGGCTCGGCCTGGCGCGACGCCATCGAAGGCCGCCCTGGCCTGACCGAGCTCGAAGACGTCGCCGCCGTGCACGACTGGGCAGTCCAAAGTGGACTCTCGGACCCGGAGAAGTGCGTGGTGAACGGCGCTTCGTGGGGCGGGTACCTGAGCCTGCTGGCCTTGGGCACCCAGCCGGCGCGCTGGGCGGCGGGGATCGCCGGAGTGCCGGTGGCGGACTACGTCGCCGCGTACGAGGACGAGATGGAGCAGCTCCGGTCGTTCGACAGGGCGCTGTTCGGCGGCTCGCCGGAGACGGTGCCGGCGGTGTACCGGGAATGCTCGCCGATCACCTACGTCGAGGCCGTGACGGCGCCGGTGCTGGTGCTCGCCGGGGACAACGACCCGCGCTGCCCGATCCGGCAGGTCGAGAACTACCTCGACAGGCTCGCGAAGCGGGAGATCCCGTTCGAGTTCTACCGGTTCGACGCCGGCCACGGGTCGCTGGTGATCGCCGAGACGATCAAGCAGACCGCGATCGAGGTGTTCTTCGCGCAGCGAGCCGTCGGGCTCCGCTGAGCCCGGCGATCGGGGTCAGCGTTCGGAGAAGAGAGTCCCGCCGGACGCCCAGTGTTCGGCGGGAATCTCGTTGATCGTCACCCAGACGCCTTCGGCTTTGCCGCCACAGGTGCGGACGAAGGCGTCGGTCACCTCCCGCACGAGGGCCTGCTTCTGCTCGGCCGTGCGGCCGGGGAACATCGAAACACTGATCATCGGCATGACCGGAACTCTAAAGGCCGCGGTCGTGCTTCCGGAGCCTGTCCACCGCGTAGGCGTCGCCTTCGAAGGTGATCCGGGCGGCGTCGCGGCCGAAGACGAACAGCAGCAACTCGATCGGCGCGCCGATCACGGTCACCGTGTCCGGGCCTTCCTTCACCCGCGCTTCGCGGCCTTCGGGGTCTTCAGGATCACGCCGACCGGTGATTTCCGCAGGTTCAGCTTCGAGGCCTGTTTCGCCGATTTCCACGCCGCCGCGTCACGCGCGGAGTCCGCCGGGCGTGGTTCCCAGCCGGGCTGCCCTCGGCGGACGTCCTCGTGGTGGATCAGGAACTCCGCGCTGTTCGCCAGCTCGTCGAGCGCGCCGATCGACGTCGGCCAGTACCAGGCGGGGCCGGACCGGACCTTGCCGACGACCTCGGACCACGGCCGCGCGGCGTAGGAGTCCTGCACGCGCTGCGTGTACGAAGCGAGCGCGGGCACCAGGATGCCGGGCGCCGCGTCGGGCCGCCGCTCGCGGACCAGCAGATGCGCCGCGAGATCCCGCGTCTTCCAGCCCGCGCACAGGGTCGGCGCGTCCGGGCCGACCTCTTCGAAAAGCTCGCTCAACGCACGACGTTCGTCTCCGGCGACTCCCATACCCCACGACGTTACGCGCCGGTAGGGCCCGGGGAAATCCGGCGTGACGCAGGGCACCCGGCTCAGTGATGGAACGCGGTCCGCGGTCGTGGGCCGTGATCGAGCTCGGGCAGCAGGCGCCGGAGATCGGCGAGCAGCAGATCGGCGAGGTCGTGGGTGAAACCGTTGCGCACCACGATCCTCAGCACCGCGAGATCGGTCCGGTTCTCCGGGAACGTGTACGCCGGGACGAGCCAACCGCGTTCGCGAAGCCGCCGTGACACGTCGAAGACGTCGAAGCCTTCGACGTCCGGCTTCGTCGTGAAGGCGAACACGGGCAGCTGATCGCCACGCGTCAGCAGTTCGAACGGGCCGAGCTCGGCGATCCCGTCCGCCAGCTGGGTCGCGACGTCACGCGAAGCCTGTTGCACGGCACGGAAACCTTCGCGGCCCAGCCGGACGAACGTGTAGTACTGCGCGGCCACCTCGGCGCCGGGGCGGGAGAAGTTCAGCGCGAAAGTCGGCATGTCGCCACCGAGGTAGTTGACGGTGAAGACCAGCTCTTCCGGCAACGCCTCCTTGTCGCGCCACACCACCCAGCCGACGCCGGGATAGACCAGCCCGTACTTGTGCCCGGAGGTGTTGATCGACGCCACTCGCGGCAGGCGGAAGTCCCAGCTCAGCCCGGGGTCGAGGAACGGCGCGATCATCGCGCCCGAAGCGCCGTCGACGTGCACGGGGATGTCCCAGCCGGAGCGCTCCGCCAGGCCGTCGAGCGCGGCGGCGATCTCGGCGACCGGCTCGTAGCTGCCGTCGAAAGTGGACCCGAGGATCGCGACGACGCCGATCGTGTTCTCGTCGCAGCGGGCGATCGCCTCGTCGGCGGTGAGGTGGAAGCGGTCGCCGTCCATCGGCACCAGCCGCGGCTCGACCTCCCAGTATTCGCAGAACTTCTCCCAGCAGACCTGAACGTTCGCGCCCATCACCAGATTCGGCTTCCCGGTGCGGCCCAGTTTCGACCAGCGGCGTTTCAACGCCATGCCGGCGAGCATGCAGGCTTCCGACGAACCGGTGGTGGAGCAGCCCATGATCGCGGTGGGATCGGGCGCGTGCCACAGATCGGCGAGGATGTTGACGCAGCGGCGCTCGAGTTCCGCGGTCTGCGGGTACTCGTCCTTGTCGATCATGTTCTTGTCGACGCATTCGGCCATCAGCTCGCGGGCCTGCGGCTCCATCCACGTGGTGACGAACGTGGCGAGGTTGAGCCGGGCGTTCCCGTCGAGCATCAGCTCGTCGCGCACCAGCTGGAGCGCGGTGTCGGGCGGGAGCGGGTCTTCGGCGAGGCTGTCGTGCGGGAGACGGATGTTCGCGGCGAGCGCGGGATACGCGCCGGCGTACAGCGGGTTGGTTCCGGCCTTGCGGTCCTGGCCGGAGGCTCGATCGGAGGCCGGATCGGGCGCGGTTCCCTTGTGCAGCACCATGAGTCGAACGGTAGCGTTTCGTGAGTGGCAAGGACGGTTCTAACCGTCCTTACCACTCACGAGGGGGAGGGTCAGGCCTGCTGCGCCTGCCACATCCAGTGCGCCTTTTCGAGCTCCTGGGTGATCTCGATGAGGAGGTCCTGGGTGACCAGGTCGCTCTTGTCGGTCTCGTCGATGCGCTTGCGCAGCCGTTCGATCAGCGCCGCGAGGATGCCGACGATCGCGGCGACCGTGGACTCGACGGACTGCCAGTTGTCCGGGTAGTCCGGCAGGCCGGAGCTCTCCACGACGGCCTTCGCCTGGCCGTTCGGCGAGACACCGATGGCGTTGGCGCGCTCGGCGACCTCGTCGACGTACTGGCGCGCGGTGGCGACCAGCTCGTCGAGCTGCAGGTGCGCGCTGCGGAAGTTCGCGCCGACGACGTTCCAGTGGGCCTGCTTCGCGATCAGCGACAGGTCCACCAGATCGACCAGCGTGGCCTGCAAGGCGTTACCGGTGATCTCCTTGTCGGCTTCGCTCAACGGACTCTGGATCGGAGACTTGCCCATTTTCGGTCTTCCTTTCAGAAATCAGTCGGTTCGGGATGGGACCTGCCGCGTGCGGGATCAGACCGACGCGGACAGCGCGACCTCGATGTTGCCGCGGGTCGCGTTCGAGTAGGGGCACACCTGGTGCGCCTGCTCGACGAGCTGATCGGCCTGCGCCTGCTCCAAGCCGGGCAGCGAAACCTTGAGCGCCACGCCGAGACCGAAGCCCGCGCCCTGCTTGAGCACGCTGACCTCGGCGGTGACGGTGGAGCCGTCCAGCGTCACCTTCGCCTGGCGCGCGACGAGCTGCAGCGCGGAGTGGAAACAGGCGGAGTAGCCGGCGGCGAAGAGCTGCTCGGGGTTCGTCTTGTCCCCGCCGGGCCCGCCCATCTCCTTCGGGATCGCCAGCGACTCGTCGATGACGCCGTCGGAGGACGTGACCTCACCGTTGCGGCCGTCGCCGCGAGCGGTGGCCACAGCGGTGTACAGAGCCTCAGCCATTCTTCGCCTACCTTCTGGTCTCAAGACACGCCCCGTTGAGCGTCTCTTCGGTGTCAACGTCCCGCAACCGCGAAACCTTGCCACCCCATGGCAGGCATCACTTCCGGGAATTACCCGGACGATGACCGGAGCAAACGACTAGTGATCAGCGTGACTCAGCGCGAACTCGGCGACCTGGCTTCCGATCAGGCGGAGCGTGCGGACGCTCTTCTCGTCCGAGGCGCCGCCGGCTTCGTCGAATTTGGTCTCCGCGGTGTTGATCGAACCACCCAAAGGGGTGGCCCAGCCGCGCAGCGCGTGCGTGATCGTGCGCAGCTGCTCCAGCGTGGTGACGGCGGCCTGCCAGCCATAGGCGACGGCGGCGAGGCCGACCGCGCGGCCGTCGAGATACGGGCGGGCGTCGTCGCGCAGGTCTTCGACGTAGTCCAGGGCGTTCTTGACCAGGCCGGACAGCGCGCCGTGGTAGCCGGGCGAGACGACGATGATCCCGTCGGCGCGGCGGATCGCTTCGACCAGCCGGGTGGCGCGCTCGTGCCGCTCGGCAAGCGCGGTGTCGTAGAACGGCAACACCAGTT
The DNA here is from genome assembly GCF_022479115.1 of Amycolatopsis sp. EV170708-02-1. Classification (NCBI taxonomy): domain Bacteria; kingdom Bacillati; phylum Actinomycetota; class Actinomycetes; order Pseudonocardiales; family Pseudonocardiaceae; genus Amycolatopsis; species Amycolatopsis sp. EV170708-02-1. The sequence goes on along the minus strand of NZ_CP092497.1, from coordinate 9,609,223 downwards.
CGGGCCCGGAGATCAGCTCCGTGGTGACTCCGGCCTCGGCCGCGGCGCCGAGCGCGATCCGCAGCGCGCGCTCGGATTGCGAACCCTCCCGCAGAGAGCCGCCGATACCGAGGACATGCACCGAGTTCGTCGAAGTCACGCTTTCGAGGCTAACCCCTCTACTTAAGTGGAGGACCAGGATCTGGAACGGAGGCCTGCGTCACACCCGTTCGCCGCAACGGCCGCGTTCCCGCTGGACGGCATACCTACTCGAAAGTAACCTGGCGGGAAGCCCCCAGGAGGAAGCATGGCGATACCGCTCCAGATCCGTGCCGAGGCCGCGTTTTCGCAGCTGGCGTTCTGGCTCCCGAGGCCGGTCAGACGGGCCATCGCCGGGCCGCCGCTACGCCTGGACGGACAGGAACTGGCGTTGGACGCCCAGCTCCTGCTCCGCCTGCAGAAACTGGCGAAGGCGTCGCTGGTGCGGGGAAGCGTCGAAGAGTCGCGCAGCATGCTCCTGGCCAGCAGGCATCTGGTGAGCGGGCCGACGATCGAACCGGTCGCCACCAGGGAACTGCTCATCCCCACGGGTGACGGCGACGTGCCTGCAACGCTCTACACACCGGCCGGGCTGCCCGACCCGTCCGGGCTGCTCGTGTTCTTCCACGGCGGCGGCTGGGTGGTCGGCAGCCGCGCCTCCCACGACAACAGCGTCCGCTACCTGGCGAAACAGGCGGGAGTGCGGGTTCTTTCGGTGGAATACCGGCTCGCGCCGGAGACGCGGTTCCCCGGCGCCACCGAAGACGCGATCGCGGCGTTCGAGTACGCCTACGCGAAAGCGAGGGATCTGGGCGCGGACCCGGCGCGCATCGCCGTCGGCGGCGACAGCGCGGGCGGGAACCTCGCGGCGGTGACCGCGCAGCAGGCGGTGAAACGCGGCGGCGGGGTGCCCGCGTTCCAGCTGCTGTTCTATCCGGCGACCGATTTCACCGTGCGCCGCCGCTCCCGGGAATTGTTCGCGGAGGACCTGTTCCTCACCGATTCGGATATGACCTGGTTCGAAGGACATTACGTGCCGAAGGGCACCGATCTGTACAACCCGAAACTCTCCCCGTTGCACGGCGATGTTTCCGGATTACCGCCCGCCTATATCGCGACGGCCGGATTCGATCCGTTGCGCGACGAGGGCGAGGCTTACGCGGAGAAATTGCGGAAAGCGGGTGTTCCGGTGGCGCTCAGCCGCCAGCCGGACCTGATCCACGGGTATCTCAACTTCCTCGGCGTCGGACGGCGGTTCCGCGAGGCGACGGCCGAGGCGGCGGGAGCCCTGCGGGTGGGCCTCGCGCCCCGGTGACGGCCAGAGCCCGAGTGGGGAGAAATGTCCCCACTCGGGCCCCGGCCCCCATTTCGTGGCCCGCCGCCCTGCACGGCGGAACCGGACGACTCCCTTGGTCTCCTAGGGCGTGGGGAGTGGCACAGGCGGTACCGGAAGCGGCGGGACAGGGAGCCCGCCGAGCAGGCCGCCGAGAATGCCGGTCACGGCCGCGAGCAGGGCTTTCACCAGGTCGCTGACGATCTTCAGCGGTCCGGGAAGGTCCGGGAGCGACGGGATCGGCACCGGCAGCGGCGGCAGCTGACGTGCCTTGGCGGTCGGGTCGGCCAGCAGCCTGCTGGACTCGACGGACCGGCCCTGGGCCAGATCGCCGAGCTTCTGCGTTTCGGTCTGGATCTGGTAGCGCTTGCCCGTGGCGATGTCACCGAGGACGGGGCTCAGCTTGTCCAAGTCCGCCCGCGTCTTGGCGACGTCACCGGCGTAGGCCACCTTGGTGAGGCCGTCCCGCATCTGCAGCACCTGCGCGGCGAGCGCCTGCGTGTTCGACGAACCCTTTCCACCATCGGTACCAGCCGTCGCGGCGCCGGCCGAGGCCACCGCCAACAGACTGCCGGTGGCGACCACGGCAATCATCCGGGCAATGTTGCCTTTCATTCCTTACCTCCTGGCCTCTGGGACCTGACGAGGTAAATCGATACCCGCCGTATCGGCCGAACACCACCCGATCACCGGTTGGAACCGATTTCTAACCCTTACGTGCCGGATTCATTCCCGGGGAAGACCCCCGCAATTGATTAACGTCGAAATCTTGTGCTTCCCCCTGAAGATCATCCTTTCGCCGCCGATTTATGACCAGCAGTGACCGGCCGACACCGTGGAACGGCTCGTTCACCCACACCGGTGTAAACGGTGATCGTTTGGCTTCATCACTCCGTCGGACAGGCGTGTCGCACTGCTCCACTCGGGTTGTCCCCCACGCACGCCACGCCCACTTCTGGTTTCACATGCGAGTGGGGACATGGAAACGCCCCCGGTGCGCGCACCGGGGGCGTTCGGTGGTGGGAGCAGCCTCTCGAAGAGAGGTCCTCTACTTGCGGAAAGCGTCCGCGACCTTGTCGCCGAGGTCCTTGTCGACGTTCCGCCAGTACTCGAAGACGCGCTCCAGCACCGGCTGGGAGACGTCGTTCGAAGCGTGGCCGATGATGTTGTCCGCGAGCCGCTGACGCTGCGCGTCGTCCATCACGTCGCGCACGAGCGTGCCCGGCTGGCCGAAGTCGTCGTCCTCGGCGTGGAGCTTGTACGCCGACCGGATGACCTCGTCCTCCACGCCGTAGCCCGAAGCGGTCTCGGAGGCGATCTCCGCGCTCGCGTGCGGGCCGCCGTAGGAGTTCGGCGCGTACACCGGGTCGCCCGGGTTGTTGTAGCGCATCGCGCCGTCACGCGAGTAGCTGTTCACCGGGGACTTCGGCGCGTTGACCGGCAGCTGCGTGTAGTTCGCGCCGATCCGGTAGCGGTGCGCGTCCGGGTACGCGAACAGACGGCCCTGCAGCATCTTGTCGGGCGACGGGCCGATCCCCGGCACCAGGTTGGACGGCTCGAACGCGGCCTGCTCGATCTCCGCGAAGTAGTTCGCCGGATTGCGGTCGAGCACCCAGCGGCCGACCTTGATCAGCGGGTAGTCGCCCTTCGGCCACACCTTGGTCAGGTCGAACGGGTTGAACCGGTAGTCCGCGGCCTCGGCGTACGGCATCACCTGGACGTACAGCGTCCAGCTGGGGTGGTTGCCCTGCTTGATGTTCTTGAACAGGTCGCGGATGTAGTAGTCGGAGTCCTCGCCCGCGATCCGGTCCGCGTCGGCCTGCGGCAGGTAGCCGATGCCCTGGTCGGTCTTGAAGTGGTACTTGACCCAGAACTTCTCGCCGCCGGCGTTCTCCCACAGGTAGGTGTGCGAGCCGAAGCCGTCCATCTCCCGCCAGTTCGACGGGATGCCGCGGTCGCCCATCAGCCAGGTGACCTGGTGCGCGGACTCGGGCCGAAGCGTCCAGAAGTCCCACTGGATGTCGTGGTCGCGCAGGTGGTTGTCGGCGCGGCGCTTCTGCGAGTGGATGAAGTCGGGGAACTTGATCGGGTCGCGGATGAAGAACACCGGGGTGTTGTTGCCGACGAGGTCGTAGTTGCCTTCGGAGGTGTAGAACTTCACCGCGAAGCCGCGCGGGTCGCGCCACGTGTCGGGCGAGCCGTTCTCGCCGGCGACCGACGAGAACCGGACCAGGCTCTCGGTGCGCACGCCGGGCTGGAACAACGCGGCCTTCGTGAACTGACTGACGTCCTCCGTGACCTCGAGGAAGCCGTGCGCGCCGCCGCCCTTGGCGTGGACGACGCGCTCCGGCACACGTTCGCGGTTGAACTGGGCGTTCTTCTCGATCAGGTAGTGGTCCTGCAGCAGGATCGGGCCGTTGGCGCCTACCGTCAGGGAGTCGTTGTCGCTCGCGACGGGGATGCCCACGTTGTTCGTGGTCGGCAGGGTCACGCCGGTGCCTCCTGGTTCGTGGTGGTGAGCGGTCAGTCACCACCACCCTCCCGGCTAATCTGGAATCAGTCAAGAAACCACCCCGGACCGGGTGACCCGTGCCTCCCCGAAAAAAACTTGCACGTGCGTACCAAGTTACGTTCTCATCGGTCATATGGCCCTCGCTCCGTATCGTCGCGTGTTAGCCGTGCCCGGAGTTCCCAGCTCGATGCTGCTGATGTTCCTGGCCCGGCTCCCGATGACGGCCATGGGCGTGACGATGACGCTGTACGTGGTCAACGATCTCGGCCGCGGCTACGGCGCGGCCGGGCTGATCGGCGCCGCCACCACGCTCGGCAGCGCGATCGGGGCACCACTCGTCGGCAGGTACGTCGACCGCTACGGGCTGCGGCCGGTCGTCGCGATCTGCGGGCTCGCCTCGTCGACGTTCTGGATCAGCGCGCCACATCTGCCGTATCAGGTGCTGCTCGCGGTCGCGCTCCCCGCGGGGGTGCTGTCGGTGCCGGCCGGAACGCTCGCGCGGCTGGTGCTCACCGCGCTCGTGCCGCTGGAGCAGCGGCGAGCGGCCTATTCGCTGGACACGATCCTGGTGGAGGCGTCGTTCATGATCGGGCCGTCGGCCGGGATCATGGCGATCACGCAGCTCCCCGCGGTTTACGCGCTCACCGGTATCGGGGTCTGCTTCGCGCTTTCGGCGACGCTGATCTACCGGCAGAACCCGCCGATCCGCGCCGAGGCCGACGCCGAGGTGTTCACCGGGGAGCGGCCGCCCGTGCGGAGCTGGCTCACCGGACGGCTCGTGATGGCGATGTTCATCGCCGCGGGCGCGCTGTTCTGCCTGGTCGGCATGGAGCTCGCCGCGCTGGCGACGCTGCGCGCGAGCGGTGACATCGCCTGGTCGGGCCTGTTGATCACGCTGATGTGCGTCGCGTCCGTCCTCGGCGGGGCGATCCACGGCGCGGTCCGGCGGTCGCTTTCGCAGGGCACGCTGATGGTGCTGCTCGCGGTGCTGACGCTGCCGGTCGGGCTGATCTCGGAGCCGTGGTGGCTGCTGGCGATCGTGCTCTTCCCGAGCAACGTGCTGTGCGCGCCGACGCTCGCGGCGAGTACGGAGACGGTCAGCGCGGCGGCCCCGCCGCGGGTGCGCGGTGAGGCGATGGGACTGCTGGACGCGGCCAGCCGGATCGGGCTGGCCATCGGGAGCCCGATCATCGGGTTCGTGATCGACCATTCGAGCCCGGGCTGGGGGTTCGCGGCGTCGGCGCTGGGCGCGCTGGCGATCGCCTCGGTCGGCCTGTTCTGGCGCCGGTCCCGGACGCCCGCCCAGGTGCCCGCGCTCTCCTCCTCCTGAAGTGAGCCGAGAGGGCCCTTCACCGCATGCGACGCGGTGAAGGGCCCTTTCGTGGCGTCATGCGGGGAAAGGCCTTCAGCTCCGGCTAGGCGCAGACCTTGCGGAGGGCCTCGATCTGGTCGAGGTTGCGCTTGGTCCAGTCCGCGACCTTGCCCGCGTCCTGGATGTTCTCCTTCTGCACCTGCAGATACGAGTCGGCCATGCCGGTGAGCGCGCTCGCGACGTTCTGCTCGCCGACGCTGTTCGCCAGCTCACGCAGGCGCTTCTCCTTGTCCGCGGCGCGCTCCTTGATCGTCGCCGGGTCCGGATTGAGGTCGGCGAGGCTGAGCGCCTCGGCGCAGGCGCCGACCTTCGTCGCGGCCTTGTTCGTCTGATCGACGGCGTTCGTGACCTCGCTGCAGCCCGCAAGCACGAGCCCGGCGGCCGCCAGTAGCGCCGCGATTCCCAACCTCTTCATGAGTCGAATGTAGCCAGCCAGGCGAAGCCTGTCAGTTGAGGGCCGTGGTGGGGCGGGGTCCGGGTAGCGAGAAACGTGGGTGGTATGTCGGGTTCCCCGGCGCACCACCCACGTTTCAGCCCTTCACGCAGACGACCTGCTTGAGGTGCGCGACCACCTCGACGAGGTCCGTCTGCGCCTTGATCACCGTTTCGATGTCCTTGTACGCGGCCGGGATCTCGTCCACCACACCGGAGTCCTTGCGGCATTCCACGCCGGCGGTCTGCGCGGCGAGGTCTTCGGCGGTGTACAGCTTCTTGGCCTTGTTCCGCGACATCCGGCGGCCCGCCCCGTGCGACGCGGACTGGAAGGACGACGCGTTCCCGAGGCCGCGCACGATGTACGAACCGGTGCCCATGCTGCCCGGGATGATCCCGAGGTCACCCGAACCCGCGCGGATCGCGCCCTTGCGGGTCACCAGCAGGTCGACGCCGTCGTAGGTCTCCTCGGCGACGTAGTTGTGATGGCAGCTGATCGCGTCGTCGAACGTCGTCTGCGGCACGACGTCCTTCAGCGCCTGCTTCACGAGCGCGACCATGGTGGCGCGGTTGCGCGCCGCGTAGTCCTGCGCCCAGAAGAGGTCGCGCCGGTACGCCTGCATCTCCGGCGTGCCCGCGACGAACACCGCGAGGTCCGGATCCGGCAGATCCGCGTTGTGCGGCAGCTTCCGCGCGACGGCCATATGCCGCTCCGCGAGCTCCTTGCCGATGTTGCGCGAACCGGAGTGCAGCATCAGCCATACGCGGCCTTCGTCCTCGCCGCCCTGTTCGAGGCAGACCTCGATGAAGTGGTTACCGCCGCCGAGGCTCCCGATCTGGCGCGACGCGCGGTCGTGCAGTTCCTGGACGCCGGGGTGCAGGTCGCCGAAGGACTTCCAGAAGGCGTCCCAGCCACCGACACCGTGCACCTTCGCCGGGTTCACCGGGGTCTTGTGCAGGCCGAACCCGACCGGGACGGCCGATTCGATCCGGCGGCGGAGCTTCAGCAGGTCGTCGGGCAGGTCGGCGGCGGTGAGCGAGGTCCGCACCGCGCTCATCCCGCAGCCGATGTCCACGCCGACGGCGGCCGGGGACACCGCGTCGCGCATCGCGATCACGCTGCCGACGGTCGCGCCCTTGCCGTAGTGGACGTCGGGCATGACCGCGACGCCGTGCACCCACGGCAGGTTGGCGACGTTGTGCAGCTGCCGCATGGCCTGGTCCTCGACCGATGCGGGGTCCGCCCACATCCGGATCGGAACCCGCGAGCCTTCGACCGCCGTGTACATGACTTCCCCTTCGTGGAAAACGTTTTGTCGCCGTTGAGAATGCACCGATCGGGCGAACCGGACAAGGCAATTACCCAGCTCCACAATGGACAGTCCACATGCGACATGTCTGCCCCGGGGTGATGTTCATCGCGAAGTCTTCGATCGTATTCGAAAAGTGATCGGCCGCGCGAGGCGCTTCGGGCACAATGAGCGCTCGGTGTCGGGGGTACACCAACTCTGGGGAAGGTCCGTTTCACAGTGAAGTCTTTTCGTGGGCTGCTCGCTGCCGTCCTGCTGGCGGGGTTCCCGCTGCTGGTGCTCGCGTTCGTCGGCGGGATCGTGACACTCGAAGTACTGGCTTTGCAGCACAACGTCATGGCGGCGATCAAGCTCGGCATCATCACCGTGCCGGTCGGCTGGATCCTGCTCAAGACCCTGCTCACGGTCGAGCGGGTGACCGACGACGACGTACCCGGCGTCCAGGTGACGCCGGAGTCCCAACCCGCGCTCTGGGCGCTGGTCCGGGAGCTGGCGGCCGAGGCGGGCACCCGTCCGCCGGACGAGATCTACCTCGATCCGGACGTCAACGCCGCGGTCACCGAGCGCACCTCGTGGCTCGGGCTGCGGGTGCTGCGCCGTCGCATGATCATCGGTGTGCCGCTGATCATGGGGCTGCGCCAGGACCAGTTCCGCGCCGTGCTCGCGCACGAACTCGGGCATTACAGCAACAAGGACACCCGCTTCGCCGCCCTGACCTATCGCGGGCGCAAGTCGATCGCGCGAGTGGTCGAAGGCCTCGACCGCGACGGCTATTTCGAGCGCTTCGTCGGCTGGCTCTTCAAGCAGTACGCGAAGCTGTATTTCGTCGTCTCGATGAGTGTCTGCCGGGCTCAGGAGCTCGCGGCCGACGCCGTCTCGGCACGGCTCGCGGGCACCGACGCGGCGACCTCGGCCCTGCGCGAGATCGAAGCGCTGGCCGTCACCTGGCGGTTCTTCATGAACAACTACGCCGCGATCGGCTGGGACGCGGGATATCTCCCGGACCGGTTCGGCGAGGGCTACCGCGCGCTGCTCACCGACCCGGCCCGCGCGGAGCAGATGGAGGAGATGCGCCGGAACCCGCCGGAGGGCGAGACCTCGCGATGGGACTCGCATCCGGCCACCCGGGACCGCGTCGCGACGCTCGAAGCGGGCACCGTGATCCCGGTCCGTCCCGGCGGCGAACGTCCGGCGACCGAACTGCTGACCGGCGCCGAGAAGATGCTCGACGAGGCGCTGTTCACCGTCTTCTCCGACGAGGCGCACACGAAACGGCGGACGGACTGGCAGTCGCTGGTCGCCATCGGCCATCGTCACGCCGCCGCCGAAGCGGCCGCCGAGATCCTGGGCGAACGCACCCTGGACATGGCGCTGGACCTGCTCGACGCGGGCAGGCACGAGGAGCTGGCCGATCCCGGCGCGGCGCCGCCCGCCGGAGCCGGGCAGCGGGCCCGCCGCGAGTTCGCCGCCGTCTCGGTCCGACGGCGGCTGGCGGTCGTCGTCCACGCGGCGCTCACCGACGTCGGCGCGGGGCGATGGTCGCTTTCGTGGTCCGGGCCGGCGCCGTTCACCGTGGACGAGCCGCTGGAAGACCGGCTGGCGCCCGCCCTCGACCAGGCCACCGCGGCCGAATCCGACACCGCGCCACTGCGCGCGCTGCTGACCGCCGCCGGAGTGCCCGCCGGCTACCGGCCGGCCCTCACTCTTGTTCGTTCTTAAGGAGTTTCCGTGCTTTGGCTGTTCAAGTCCCGTCAACGCAAGGCCGTCTTCGCCGTGATGAAGGAGGCGAAGCGACGCGGCGTCAGCATCGACGAACTCAACGACCAGCTGACGCCGGAAGAGTTCGCCGCGCTGCTACCGCCGGAGAAGCCCAAGTTCAAGGGCAGGATCCCGGACGTCACGCGCTGGGGTCTCCCGGCCGACGGCGAGGTGTCGGCCAAGGAGTACTGGACCGACGAGGAGATCCTCGCCGTACAGGAATCGACCGCCCGCGGGGAGTGGGAAGGGGCCGCCGCGCTGCTGGCGTCGACCCGCGGGAACTGGGCTCGCCGCGATCAGGTGACCGGCGTGCTCGGTGACGCCGCCGCGAAGGACGACGAGTGGCTGCGGGCGTGGCGGAAGGCCCGCCCCGGCGACCCTGGCGCGGCGCTCGTCAACGCGGATTCACTGGTGAGCGTGGCTTGGGAGGTGCGCAGTTCACACCAGGCGAAGCACGTCACGCAGGAGCAGTTCGCAGCCTTCTTCCGAGTGCTGGAGCAGGCCGAGGAGGCCGTGCACGAGGCGGCGGAGCTGGCTCCCGAAGACCCGACGCCGTGGGTGACCGCGCTCACGATCGCGATGGGGCGGCAGTACGAGAACGACCAGTACCGGAAGGTCTGGGCGGAACTCGTCGCCCGCGACCCGCGGCATCGCGGCGCGCACTCGCGGGCCTTGCAGTACTGGTGCCAGAAGTGGTTCGGCTCGAACGAGCTGATGTGGGAGTTCGCCGAGACCGCCGCGGCGAAGTCGCCGGACCTGGCCCCGCTGCTGCTGCGCGCCGCGCACGAAGCCGAGTTCCAGGACGTGCCCGCGTGGCGTTCGCCGCGGGTGTCCGGCGCGCTCGACGGGATCCTGGCGCTGCTCGACGGCGAGGACTACCCGGAGAAACGAGGAGACCGGGCGTACCTGGCGAAGGCGCTCGTGGAGAACGGGCGCTTCGACGAGGCCGTCGAGCAGTTCCGGCAGCTGGGGACGCGGGCGGACGGCGGGGTGTGGTCCTACAGCGCGGATCCTCGGGCCGAGTTCCTGGCCACGCGGTACGCGGCTTGTGCGGGTGCGACTAAGCCCTGAGGCGTTCAGGAGCCGCCCCGTCGCGTGACTGGGTGGACGGCACGTGTGATCAGACGGACGGCACACGTGACTGGACGGACGGCACACGTGCGCGGCCGCTCCGCCGCGAGTCGTCCGCCTGGACACACGTGTCGTCCGTCTGATCACGCGCGTCGTCCCGGCAGTCACGCGTGCCGTCCGTCTGAAGGCACCTGGGACACGGTCGGCGCTGCCCCTGAACGCGGGTGTCAGAGGACCAGCGGACGCAACGAACGGTCCGTTCCTTGCGAAATTCGCGAGGAAAGGACCGTTCCTTGCACGCCGGGTCAGGAGTTCGCGGCGACCAGTTCCGCGATCTGCACGGCGTTGAGCGCCGCGCCCTTCCGCAGGTTGTCGTTCGACAGGAACAGCACCAGGCCGCGACCGCCGTCGACGCCCGGATCCGTCCGCAGCCGGCCGACGTACGACGGGTCCTGGCCGGCGGCCTGCAGCGGGGTCGGGATGTCCGACAGCTCCACGCCGGGCGCGCCGGTCAGCAGCTCGGTCGCACGGGCGACGGAAAGCGGCTGCGCGAACTCGGCGTTGATCGAGATCGAGTGCCCCGAGAACACCGGCACCCGCACACAGGTGCACGAGACCAGCAGCTCCGGGATGCTCAGGATCTTGCGGCTCTCGTTGCGGAACTTCTTCTCCTCGTCCGTCTCGAACTCGCCATCGTCCACAATGGACCCGGCCAGCGGGAGGACGTTGTGCGCGATGGGCCGCGCGTACTTCTTCGGCTCGGGGAAGGTCACCGCCGCGCCGTCGTGAGTCAGGGCGCCCGCGTTCGCCGCCGCGGCGGCGAGCTGGCCTTCCAGCTCCTCGACGCCGGCGAGCCCGCTGCCGGACACCGCCTGGTAGGTGCTGGCGACCAGCCGCACCAGGCCGGCTTCGGCGTGCAACGGCTTGAGCACCGGCATCGCGGCCATGGTGGTGCAGTTGGGGTTCGCGATGATCCCCTTGCGCGCCTCCTTGACCGCCTCCGGGTTGACCTCGCTGACGATCAGCGGGACGTCCGGGTCCATCCGCCACGCCGACGAGTTGTCGATCACCGTGGCACCGGCGGCGGCGAACCGTTCCGCCTGGGCCTTGGAGGTCGAGCCACCGGCGGAGAACAGCGCGATGTCCAAACCGGACGGATCCGCGGTCGTCGCGTCCTCGATGACGATTTCCCCGTCACGCCAAGGAAGCTTCGAACCGGCGGACCGCGCCGAAGCGAAGTACCGCATTTCGGCGACCGGGAAACCCCGTTCGGCCAGCAGACGGCGCATCACGCCGCCGACCTGACCGGTCGCCCCGACCACACCTACCCGCAAACCTTCCGACATCAGCGACCACTCCCCGCGTAGACGACGGCTTCTTCGTCGCCGCCGAGTTCGAACGCCTCGTGGATCGCGCGCACCGCGTCGTCGAGCTGCGCGTCCCGGATGAGCACCGAGATCCGGATCTCCGAGGTGTTGATGATTTCGATGTTGACGCCCGACTGCGCGAGCGCCTCGCAGAACGTCGCCGTGACACCGGGGTGCGAACGCATCCCCGCGCCGACGAGCGACACCTTGCCGACATGGTCGTCGTAGAGGACGGACTCGAAGCCGATCTCGTCCTTGATCTTCTCCAGCGACTGCACGGCCTTGGCCCCGTTGGCCTTCGACAGCGTGAAGGTGATGTCGGTGCGGCCGGAGACGGTGCTGGACACGTTCTGCAGCACCATGTCGATGTCGATCTCGTCGTCGGCGATCACCCGGAAGATCCTGGCGGCGGCACCGGCGTGGTCCGGCACTCCGGTCACCGTGATCTTGGCTTCGGAGCGGTCGTGCGCCACACCGGTGATCAACGCTTGTTCCACGGGGATCTCCTCGATAGAACCGGTCACCGTGGTGCCCGGCTTGTCACTGTAGGAAGAACGGACTCGGATCGGGACGCCGTAGCGGCGCGCGTACTCCACCGAGCGCAGGTGCAGGATCTTCGATCCGCTCGCGGCGAGCTCCAGCATCTCCTCGTAGGCGATGGTGTCGAGCTTGCGGGCGTCGGAGACGACCCGCGGGTCGGCGGTGTACACACCGTCCACATCGGAATAGATCTCGCAGACGTCGGCGTTCAGCGCCGCGGCCAGCGCGACGGCGGTGGTGTCCGAACCGCCGCGGCCGAGGGTGGTGATGTCCTTGGTGTCCTGCGACACGCCCTGGAACCCGGCCACCAGCGCGATGTAGCCCTGGTCGAGGGCCTCCGTCACGCGGCTGGGGCTGACGTCGATGATCCGCGCGTTGCCGTGCACCGACGTCGTCACCACACCGGCCTGCGAGCCGGTGAACGACCAGGCCTCCGCGCCGTGCGCCGAGATCGCCATCGCCACCAGCGAGTTGGAGATGCGCTCACCCGCGGTGAGCAGCATGTCCATCTCGCGCTCCGGCGGAGCCGGGTTGACCTGCTGAGCCAGGTCGAGCAGCTCGTCCGTCGTGTCGCCCATGGCGGAGCAGACGACGACCACGTCGTTGCCCGCCTTCTTGGTGGCGACGATGCGTTCCGCGACGCGTTTGATCCGGTCGGCACTTTCCAGCGACGAACCGCCGTACTTCTGGACCACGAGGGCCACGCCCGAACCTCCTCGACGGGCCGGGCGTGCTCCTCGTGGGCACCGAGGAGCCCCCGCGTCCCTTATTTGGGCGAAAGCCTACCGGGGTCACGCACGCCCGCCACCCTCGTAAGTGGTCCTGACCACCACTTCGAGGACTCCTGGAAGTAAATCTTCCTTAACACCAACGAAATAGTCGGAGGCCTTTCACTTTAGTGACGGAGAGCACCCCTTGTTATCCATCCATGCCCCCGCCGCCACCCTCAAACGAGGAGCTTCGCTCCGCTGTATCTTCCCTAGCCGTGCACAAACCAGCCGACACAAGTACCCCGATCGCGTCGATCCTGGCCCACCGCTGGAGCCCGCGCGCCTACGACGAGGCCGCCACGGTGTCCGAAGACCAGCTCCGCGCGCTGCTCGAAGCGGCGCGCTGGGCGCCGTCGTTCGGCAACACCCAGCCCGCCCGCTACCTGGTCGGCCTTCGGGGCACGCCGTCGTTCGACCGCATCCTCTCGACGCTCAACTCGGGCAACCGCGCGTGGGCCCATCGCGCCGGGCTGCTGCTGATCGGCGTGATGGTGACCACGAACGAGAAGGGCGACGTCCCGTACGCCGAGTACGGGCTGGGGCTGGCGAGCGAGAACCTCGTGCTCCAGGCCGTCGACCTCGGCCTGATCGCGCACCAGATGGCAGGCTTCTCCGCCGAGGCGGCGAAGGACTTCTTCGGTCTCCCCGACGACGTCGTCCCCAAGGTCGCCATCGCGGTCGGCCACCCCGCGGACCCGTCGGTGCTCGAAGAGGACTGGCGGATCGAGCGCGAGAAGGCACCGCGCGAGCGGGTTCCCCTGGCTGAATTCGCCTACGCCGACGCCTGGGGCACGAGCGCCTTCTCCGAGTGAGGGAGCCATCGCAGAGCGAGAGCCCCTAGCCCGACGTGCAGCAGGCTGAGCACCGCGACGGCGGTGTGCAGGCCGGCGACGAAAGCCTCCTTCGCGTCAAGAGCGGCCGCAGGCGCGATATCGAGGGTTTCGCCGAGGGTGGGCGCGACGTCCGGGCCCGTCAGGCGGAACACCAGCGCGGCGAGCGAGCCCATGAGCGCGATCCCCAGCGCGTTGCCGATCTCGTTGCTCGTCTCGGCGATGGCGCCCGCGGCTCCCGCCCGTTCGGAGGGCACCGCCGCGACGGCCGTGTCGGCCACCACGCTGAACGAGATGCCGTAGCCGATCCCGGCGACCACCGTCGACGCGACGTACCAGCCCGCCCCGCCGGTGACGCCGGTCATCAGCAGCAGCGCCAGCCCGGCGGCGATGGAGAAATGGCAGGCGACCAGCGCCGTCCGCTTGCCGACGCGGTCGACCAGCGCGGGCGTGACGACGCACATGATCGTGAGGACGGCCGCGCCGGGCAGCGCCAGCAGCGCCGCGTGCAGGACGGGCAGTCCGAGCACGGACTGCAGGTGGATACCCGACAGGTACGCGGCCGCCGACCACGCGGCGAGCGGCACCAGCCCGGTGACGATCGCGACCGTGAAGACACGGTCGCGGAACAGGGAGAACTCGATCAGCGGCTGCTCCAGCCCTCGCTGCCGCCGGACGAACCACGTCAGCAGCGCGGCGCCGGTGATCCCGGTGGAGACCGCGAACACGGAGAGACCGTCGGCGGCCGCGTGCTTGATCCCGTAGATCGCCAGCAGGAGGCCGGCGGCGGAGAGCGCCACGCTCAGCACGTCGACCCGGCCTTTCCCGGTCGCCCGCACCTCGCGCAGCAGCACCGGCGCGAGCGCCAGGAACACCGCGATCACCGGCAGGTTGACCAGGAAGACCGAGCCCCACGGGTATCGCTCCAGCAGGACCCCGCCGACGACCGGGCCGATCGCGAAACCGGCGGCGAACGCGGCCGCGAAGATCCCGATGGCACGCGCCCGCCGCCGCGGATCGGGGAAGAGTTCGCTCAGCACGGCGAGCGCGGACGGCAGCAGCGTCGCACCCGCCAGCCCCATCAGCGCGCGGAAGAAGACGAGCGTTTCCGGATTCGGCGCGAAGGCCGCGCCCGCCGAGCCGAGGCCGAACACGGCGGAGCCGATCATCAGCAGCTTCAGCCGTCCGTACCGGTCGCCGATGGCGCCGAACGCGATCAGCAGCGAGCCGACCGCGAAACCGTAGACGTCCAGGATCCACAACGCCTGATCGGCCGTGGGAGTGAGCGCTTGGCCGATCCTGGGCATCGCGAGGAACAGGATCGATCCGTCCATCGAGACCAGGAACACCGGGCAGAGGATCACCAGTAGGCCGAACCAGGCCCGGGTGTGCTGTCGTGTCATGCCCTCGACGCTGTACCGGCTTCGAGGGAGCAGCCATCCCCGTGCCATGGGTACACCTCGCGGGTACACCCACGCGGCGGGCGAAGTACTTAGGCTCGGAGGCATGGAAAGCCTCGGCGTTTACCTCAAAAGCCGTCGTGACCGGGTGACTCCCGCCGAGATCGGCCTGCGCACCTACGGCACCTCCCGCCGCGTGCCCGGGCTGCGCCGCGAGGAGCTCGCCCAGCTCGCCGGGGTGAGCGCCGGGTACTACACGCGGCTTGAACAGGGCCTGGCCGAGACCGCTTCACAGCAGGTGCTCGACGCGCTCGCCCGCGCGCTGCGGCTCGACGACGTCGAAACCACGCACCTGCACAACCTCGCCCGGCGGTCCTCGCTTCCGAAGATGTCCGACCCAGGCCCGGAAGAACCGCATCCCCGGGTGCTCGCGCTGCTGGAGAACCTCGGCGAGACCGTGCCCGCGCTCGTCTTCGGCCGTCGCGGCGACGTGCTCGCGTGGAACCACGGCGGGCACTCGCTCATGGCCGAACATCTCGACTTCGACGCGCCGAAGGATCCGGAACGGCGGCCGTCGCTGCCCCGGATGTTCTTCCTCGACCCGCTCACCCGCGAGCTGCACCGGAACCGTGCCGAACTGGCCCCGATCCATGTCGCCTATCTGCGGTTGACCGCCGGTCGCTACCCCACCGACGCGCGCCTCGCCGCACTCATCGGCGAATTGACCATGCGCAGCGACGAATTCGCGAGGCTCTGGGCGACCGGCGACGTCGCCGACTGCACCGTCGGCGCCCTGTGGTTGCGGCATCCGACGGTCGGCACGCTCGGCGTCGACTACCAGGTGTGGCTCCAGCCCGACAGTCCCGACCACCGGCTGGAGATCTACACCCCGAAGGACCCGGGATCCGCCGACGCGGTGAAGCTGCTGACCGGGTTCGATCGCTAACCTGGGGACATGGGGGCATTTCGCGCGCTGATCCGCAACGAATCACGCACGATGGCCGGCCTCTGGCTGTACTGCAGCCGCCGGACGGACGGAATCGACGGGGACGCCGTCGCGGTGCCGTACGGCTCCGGAGGCAAGCCGATCTTCGTCGTCTTGGCGGTGGTGAGCGCCGTCGAAGCCGGGCTCTTCTGGCTGATCGACTTCGGCATCGTCGTCGACGTCCTGCTGCTCGTCCTCGGCGTGTACTCGGCGCTGCTGGTGTTCGGGATCTACGCCGGCACCGTCGTCCGGCCGCATGTGATCTCCTCGCGCGAGGTGCGGGTGCGCTACAGCTCGTTCTACGACGTGCGGATCCCGAGGGAGAACATCGCCGCGCTGCGGCAGGTGAAGGAGAGCCACGACCCGCGCAAGGCACAGAAGTTCCGCGACGGAACCTGGCTCAGCCACGACAACTTCTACGAGACGAACCTGATCGCCGAACTGCGCGAGCCGATCACGGTGACCCGGCCGCTCGGCGCGACCGAGACCGTCCGCGTCGTGAAGTTCCAGGCGGACGACCCGAAAGCCGCCGTCGAGGCGTACGAAAGGCTCGGCGTCAGCTGAGCGTCGACGTCCGGTTCACAATGGTCCTGGCGACTTCGAAGACGCTCTCGTCCAGGGTGTAGGCATGCGCGCGGATGAGGGCGAGCGCGTCCGGGGCGGTGCAGTCGTGGGTGGTCATCACCATTCCCGTGGCCTGATGCACCACGCACTGGCGGTCCACGTCGCCGAACAACGGATGGACGGGAAGCCCGTCGTCGGCGTCGAGCAGCGTGCTCGGATGCAACGCGGTGTCGGTGAGGGCTTCGGCGACCAGCTCCGTCGAACGGGCGACCTCGGCGTCCGGTTCGGGCTCGGGCCGATACGCGGTGAGAGTGCCCAGCGGCGCGTCGCGCGGTCCCAGCCTGGCCGAAACCACCGCCCGGACACCGATTTCCCGTGCGGCGGGGCCGAACCGGGGCCACCTGCTCGACAGCTCTCGCCCGCCGCAGACGCCCGGCTCGCCGGACGTCCGCCAGGACGGCCCCTCACCGAAGAGGTACTCCAGGTCGTTCGCCTTCGCCGCGACGGGATCGGACACGACGACCGCCGCCGCGCTCTCCGGGCCGTCGAACAAGGTCACCGCGAGGCTTCGGGCGCCGGACGTCTCGGCCACCGCGGTCATGAACGGCGGCGGGATGTCCTCCCGCCCTTTGGGCTCGGCCGCCCAGTTTTTCACCGCGGCGGCGTAGCTCGCGTGCAGATCGGCCGTGGCACGATGCCTGCTCTCGGTGGCGCGGTGCAGCTCCGCCATCCTCCGGTGGAACGGACGCATGGTCTCACTGGCCGTTTCCATCAGGATTTCGTGCCGCAGGGCCACCGCCGCCGCGCGATCCGCACGTCCTCGCGCGGCGTCGACCAGTTTGCGCAGAGCCGACTGGTCGTACCGGCCACCGGTGCCGTCCCACATGAGGCGAGCGTACGCCCGCCGCGGCCCCGCGGATGTGACCCGGATGGCTGAGTGGCGCGGCTTCCGTGACCGCATCGAGAGGACTAGCGTTGGCTGCCCCGAGGAAGGCCGATTTCGATGCGGAACCGCGAAAAATGGGTCGCCGACACGTTGGTGGAGCTGGCGGACACTCTCGCCCCCGCGCTCGATCCGGCGAGTTATTGGCTCTGTGTGGCGGATCGCTACACCCAGCTGATCGACTCGTCGTCGGTGCACCTGACCACCGTCGGCGACCGTCCGGTCGTGGTGGACACCGACGAACGGCTCGGCGAGCTCGTCGCCGAGGAAGGACCGGGCGTCGACAGCCGGGCAAGCCGTGAGCCGGTCGTCAACGTGCGCCTCGACGAAGCGACCTCACGCTGGAGCAGGCTGGCTCCCGCCGCGCTTTCCCTCGGCTACCGGTCGGCGCACGCGTTCCCGTTCAGCCGCCGCGAAGACCTGCTCGGCGCGGTGACGATCCTGACCACGGAAACCGAACCGTTGCCGTCGGCCGATCTGAAGATCGCGAGCGCGCTCGCCGACGTCGCGACGATCGCCATGCTCAACCACCGGACGATCGCCGGGCTGACCACGACCTCACGGCAACTGCAGGGGGCGCTGTCGAGCCGGGTGATCATCGAGCAGGCCAAGGGATTGCTGTCGGCCAGGCTGGAAGTCAGCCCCGAGGCCGCGTTCCGGGTGCTGCGGCGATACGCCCGCGGGCACAACATGCGGATCGGCGACCTCGCCGAACGGCTGATGAGCAGGCGGCTGACGGTCGCAGACCTACTCCCCCAAGGCGGCGACCTCATTCCCGCCGCTTCTCCATCAGCAGCACGACGCCACTTCCCGGCCCGCCCAACGGCGAACAGCTGACGGAGGCGGTGAAGGGCCTGCCCTTCCGGTCCACCGCGTCGGTCTCGACCGGGAGGGCGCGATGCCCGGTCTCGTTGCAGATCTCGACCATGTCGCGAAGCCCGTCGGTCGGCAGGCCGAAATCGAGGGTGAAGAAATCCGTGCGGTAGACCTCGTCCGCGCGCATCCCCCACAGGTCCTCGGCGCCGCGGTTCCAGCTGCGCACCAGGAGATCGCTGTCGAGCACGACCACTCCGGCGGCGACGCTGGACAGCACCCCTTCGAGGAAGGTGCGCGCCTCGTCCAGCTCCGCGGTGCGGATCCGCAGTTCCTCGTTCATGGTTTCGAGTTCTTCGTTGCCCGACTGGAGTTCCTCGTTGGTGGTCTCCAGTTCTTCGTTGGTGGACTGGAGTTCCTCGTTCGTCGTCTCGAGTTCCTCGATGCTCGACTGGAGTTCCTCGTTGACGGTCTCCAGTTCCGCGTTGGTCGACTGGAGTTCCGCGTAAGCCGTCGCGAGGTCCTCTTGCACCCGTTTGACCTCTTGCTGGAGCCGGGTGGCCTCGGTGGTGTCGATGAGGGTGATCGCGACGCCGAGATCCTCGCCGTCACTGGTGAGCAAGGGTTTGACGATGACGTCGAAGTACCGTGCCTCGCCGTCGCCTTTGTCCCACCGCACGGCGTCGACCCGGACGCTCCGGCGCTCGGAATGGGCCCGGCCTGCCAAGGTCGCGAGGTCGATCGGGCGCGAGGAGATCTCCAGCTCGCCGAACGACGTGCCGACCTTGTCCGGGGAAAGCCCGAACTGCAGCCTCGCCGCTCCGTTGATCAACACGATCGTGCCGTCACGGTCGATCACCAGCACCGAATCCGGCGAGGACGCCAAGGCCAGTTCGACCACCTGACGCCGGTTGATCCGGCCCATCTCCGAAGCGGGCATGAGATCGGATCGCGCCGGCTTCGCCGCCCCCGCACCGGATTGGATCCGGAACACGCGGTTGCGCATGTCCGTGACCTCGAACCGGGAACCGTCGGCGAGCAGCATCTCGGCCTTGCCGAGGAAAAGGTGACCGCCTTCGTTGAGCGCGAAATGGAATCGCTCGATGATCTTCGTCTGCGCTTCGACGTTGAAATACATCAGGGTGTTGCGGCAGACGAGCAGATCGACCCGCGAGATCGGGGCGTCGCGGGTGATGTCGTGCCTGCCGAAGATCACCCTGCGGCGGAGGTCGCGGCGAAACGCGAACAGAGCGCCGTTCGGTTCGAAATACTTCGCCTTCACCTCGTCGGGAAGCTTTTCCAATGCCTTGAGGGAATACACCCCCGCCCTGGCCTCGCGCAGGGCCTCCTCGTCGACATCGGTGCCGTAGATCTTGACCCGTTTGGTGCAGGCTTCGATACCGAGATGCTCGGCGAAGATGATCGCGAGGGTGTACGCCTCCTCCCCGCTCGAACATCCGGCGCTCCAGATCCGGATGTCCTGGTCCGGGCCCACCTCGTCGATCAAGCCGGGGACGACGACAGTCCGCAGATAGTCCCATGCCGCCGGATCGCGGAAGAAGCCGGTGACATTGATCAGAATGGTGTTGAAGAGCTCTTGGAACTCGTCGGCGTTGCTCTCCAGGAAATCGCGGTAATCCGCGTACTTCTCGAAGTTCACGGTCTGCATCCGCTTGCGGATCCGGCGCCCGAGCGAGGTGCGCTTGTAGCCGGTGAAATCGAATCCGCGGGAGTCGTTGATGAACGTCAGCAGGGATTCCAGCTCACGCTCGTCTTCTTCTTCGCCGTCATGCGCGATCACAGCGATCTCGTTCCTTCGATCAGGGCCACAAGCGCGTCCGCGATCCTCTCCAGCGGCAGCGTCAAGTAGACCGCCACGGCGTTCACCGCGGCCTGTGGCATGCCTTTGAATTCCGCGGTACTCGGATCTTCCGCGATGACGGTACCGCCACGGGACGAGACCGCCCTCGCCCCCGTCGAGCCGTCGCGTCCGGTTCCGGTCAGCACGCAGACCAGCGCCGCGGGACCGTAGGCCACCGCGACGGATTCGAAGAGCCGGTCGGCGGACGGCCGCACGAATCTCACCTTGTCGCTCTTCGACAGGTCCATCCCGCCACCGGGGGCGATCACGAGATGCCGGTCCGGCGGTGCGAGATAGGCGACGCCGGGCTCGGCCACGTCACCGGCCTCGGCCAGCTTGACCCGCAATCGTGACCGCCGATCGAGGATCTCGGCGAGGACCGTGTCGTGCCGGGGATCGAGATGCTGGACGATGACCAAGGGAACCGGGAAGTCCGCGGGCAAGGCCTTGAGCACCGTGATGAGCGCCTTGACCCCGCCGGCCGAAGTCCCGATCGCGACGATCTCGTAGGGCACCGCCCGCGCGAACATCTTTCGAGCGTAATGCTCGAAAGTCAGGCGGAACCGCCCACGCGGCGGATGATCTTGGCGAGGATCCCGGTGACGACCATCCAGAAGATCGCGGCGATGCCGTAGTTGACCAGCACGCGCAGCTTGGCGTCTTCGGGCATGAAGAGATCCTTGAAGCCCAGCAGCAGGCCGTCGGCCCAGCCGCGGACGAACGACACGATGCCGTTGTCGGGGTTCGCCTCGCCGATCACGAAGACGACGTGCAGCACCAGGATGGCCGCGAAGATCAGGCCCACCCAGCGGACGACGCTCGCCAGGACGCCGGCCGCGCGGCTGCCGCCCGCTCGCCAGTCGACCTTGCGCCGGGTCTCCTGATCAGCGGTTTCCTTCTCTTCAGCGTGCTCGCCCATGCCGGGCAGTGTGGCACGCCGCCTGGTCCGATTGCTACCCGTGAGTAACCCGAATGGGCGCCACTGTGGTCACGGTTCGATCGCGGCCCGGGTTTCCCTTCGGGAGATCGCGCGGTTAAGGTGGCCTCGTGGCTCGAGCTCTCCTGCTTCGCTGCCGCGACGGGGCCTGATCGGACCGGCTCCCCGTCGCGGGGCTTCGTGGTGCCGGTCGTCGCACCCGATTCTTCAGGAGAACCGTCCCCTCATGAGCATTCGCAAGCCCACCCGTCCTGCGCCTTCCGAGCAGGCTTCGTGGAACACCCAGCGCGGCACTTCGATGCCCGTGCATCGCTATCGCCCCTGGTACGACCTGGTCGAGGACATCTCGCTGCCGGACCGCACCTGGCCGGACAAGCGCATCGAGACCGCGCCGCTGTGGTGCGCCGTCGACCTGCGCGACGGCAACCAGGCCCTGATCGACCCGATGTCGCCCGCGCGTAAGCGCAAGTTCTTCGACCTGCTGGTCCGCATGGGCTACAAGGAGATCGAGGTCGGCTTCCCGGCGGCCTCGCAGACGGACTTCGACTTCGTCCGCGAGATCATCGACGAGGGCGCCATCCCGGACGACGTCAGCATCCAGGTGCTGACCCAGTGCCGTCCGGAGCTGATCGAGCGCACCTTCAAGGCGCTCGAAGGCGCGCCGCGCGCGATCGTCCACATCTACAACTCGACCTCGATCCTGCAGCGTCGCGTCGTGTTCCGCGAAGAGCGCATCGGCATCACGAAGATCGCTTCGCAGGCCGCTGAGCTGGTCGTCGACTACGCGGCGAAGCAGCCGGACACCGACTTCCGCTTCCAGTACTCGCCGGAGTCCTACACCGGCACCGAGCTGTCGTACGCGCTCGAGGTCTGCAACACCATCACGGAGATCTGGCAGCCGACGCCGGAGAAGCCGGTGATCCTGAACCTGCCCGCCACCGTCGAGATGGCGTCGCCGAACGTCTACGCCGACTCGATCGAGTGGATGCACCGCAACCTGGACCGCCGCGACTCGGTGATCCTGTCGCTGCACCCGCACAACGACCGCGGCACCGGTATCGCCGCCGCCGAGCTGGGCTTCCAGGCCGGCGCGGACCGGATCGAAGGCTGCCTGTTCGGCAACGGCGAGCGCACCGGCAACGTCGACCTCGTCGCGCTGGGCATGAACCTGTACAGCCAGGGCGTCGACCCGCAGATCGACTTCTCCGACATGGACGAGATCAAGCGGACGGTCGAATACTGCAACCAGCTGCCGGTGCACGAACGCAGCCCGTGGGCGGGCGACCTGGTGTTCACCGCGTTCTCCGGCAGCCACCAGGACGCGATCAACAAGGGGCTCGACGCGCTGAAGGCCGCCGCCGACAAGGCCGGGACGCCGGTCGACGAGCACCCGTGGGAGGTCCCGTACCTGCCGATCGACCCGAAGGACATCGGCCGGAACTACGAGGCCGTGATCCGGGTGAACTCGCAGTCCGGCAAGGGCGGCGTCGCCTACATCATGAAGGCCGAGCACCAGCTCGACCTGCCGCGGCGCCTGCAGATCGAGTTCTCGAAGGTCGTCCAGCGCCACACCGACACCGAGGGCGGCGAGGTCGACCCGGCCACGATGTGGAACGCGTTCTCGGCCGAATACCTGGAGCTGAAGACGCCGCTGGAGCTGGTACGCCAGCACGTCCGGGACAACGGCGACGGCGAGTACGACATCACCGCGACCGTGCGGGTCGAGGGCGACGAGCACGAGGTCACCGGCCGCGGGAACGGCCCGATCGCGGCGTTCTTCGACGCGCTGTCGACCGTCGGGTTCGACCTGCGGCTGCTGGACTACAGCGAGCACACGCTCTCGCCGGGCGACGACGCGCGGGCGGCGTCGTACATCGAGTGCGCGATCTCCGACCGGGTGTACTGGGGCATCGGGATCGACCCGTCGATCGTGACCGCTTCGCTGCGGGCCGTCGTGTCGGCCGTGAATCGGGCCCACCGGTAGTTTCCCGTGTTCCGTGAAGGCCTCCTTCACTACCTTGAGGGTAGGGAAGGAGGCCTTCACGGCTTTCAGGCTTTGCCGTAACTCGCGTGCTCGAAGCCGTAACTCGCGTGCTTGAAGGCGTATCTCGCGAGTTACGGCCTTAAGCACGTGAGTTACGCCTTCAAGCACGCGTGATCGCTGTTTTCACCGCGGCCAGGACGTCGGCCGGGTCGGTGCGTGTGGTGTAGTCCGGGTGCACATCGATGTACCGGATGACGCCCTCGCCGTCCACGACCAGGACGGTCGGATACGGCAGCTCCCATTCCGCCGCCCCGTTGATCTTCTCGACGTCGCCGATGAGCGTGTCGAAAGCCGGCTTCGTCTCCGGGGCCAGCCGGAACGTGATGCCGAGCGCGCGGCCGAGCTCGTTGTCCACATCGGACAGCACGGCGAACTCCAGGTCCTTCGTGGACAGCGAGCCGTCCGGGAGCTGCGGGCTGACCGCGACCAGCTTCACGCCCAGCTTCTCCAGCTCCGGCAACAGCTCCTGCTGATACGTGCGCAGCGCCAGGTTGCAGTACGGACACCACGCGCCGCGGTAGAACACCACGACCGCGGGCCCGTCCGCGACCCGGACCCGATCGCCGCCGGCATCCGGCAGCACGAGGTCCGGCATCGGCGTTCCCGGTTTCGCGGCCGCCTCGGCGACCACCCCGACGAACTTCGCGCGGTCGGCCTTGAGCACCTCGGCGACCTCCGCCGGAACGTGGCTCGCGACGGATTCGCGCAGCTCGGCGAGGTCGGTGTTGAGATCCCCCATGGTCAGCTCCTTTGGTTGTACTGATCGGTACAGTGAGGCCGACTGTACTATTCGGTACATGAGTGGTCAACCCGCGAAGACCCCGCAGGGGCGGATGACGAGGGACGCGATCGTCGACGCGGCGGCGGAGCTGATGTACGTCCACGGCGTCGCCGGGACGAGCGTCGACAAGGTGCTCGCGGCGAGCGGCGCCGGGAAATCGCAGATGTACCACTACTTCAAGAACAAGGATCAGCTCGTCGAAGCGGTCATCACCCGCTTCCTCGAAAACATCCTCGGCAACCAGCCGACCATCTTCGAGCTGCACGACTGGGCCGATTTCGATCAGTGGGCCCGGGAGATCCTGGCCATCCAGACCACGCCTAAGGGGCCGATCGCCTGCCCGCTGGGCAACCTCACCGGCGAACTCGGGGACGACCCCAAGATGGCGCCGCTGCTGGACAAGGCCTACCGCGAATGGGAATCACATCTCCAGCGCGGCCTGGAATCGTTGCGGGAACAGGGAAAGCTGGCCGAGGACGCCGACCCGGCGAGGCTGGCGCAGGCCGCGATGACCTGTGTGCAGGGCGGCCTGCTGATGGCCCACCTGCGCCATGACATCACGCCGATCGCCGACGCGCTCGAGATCGCGCTGGACCACCTGAAGAGTCACGCTCGCCCGTGAGCGCGGCGACCTCGTCCGCGAGCGCGTCGAGCACTTTCGCCACCGCGGGCCGCGAAGACGCCCCGAGCCGGTAGACCGCCTCCACGTGCCGGGCCGCCTTGATCCCGGCGAGCGGGCGGCAGACGAGACCGCTGCCGCGCCGAGTGTCCATTGTGTACCGGGGAAGCAGCGCGATCCCGTGCCCGGCGGCGACGAGCCGTTCGGTGATGCGGAAATCGTTGATGCGCTGGACCACCTGCGGCCGCACCCCGGTGCGGATGATCAGCGACTGGAGGATGTCGTCCACCGGGAAGCCGGCGTTGACGCTGATCCAGCGCTCGTCGGCCAGTTCGGCCAGCTCGATGCGGCGCCGCTTCGCGAGCCGATGCCCGGCGGGGAGCGCGACGTCGAGCGGTTCTCGCAGCAGATGCCGCGTCTCCAGCCGGTCCGAGCCGAGCGATGGCGCGTGCTCGTCCCGGTGCGCCACCACGATGTCGTAGTCCGCGACGAGCCCGGGGACCTCCGGCGGGGTCATGTCGACGTCGCGCACGATGACGTCCAGGCCGTCGAATTCCGCCGTCCGGTGCAGGAGCCCGGGCAGCAGCATCAGCCCGGCGGACTGGAAGATCGCCACCCGGACCAGGCCGCGCGGGGCGCTGCGGTAGGTGTCCAATTCGGACTCCGCGCGGTCGAGGGCGGCGAGCACGTCGTCCGCGCGGGCGACCAGCGCGCGGCCCGCGTCGGTCAGCCGCAGGCCTCGTCCGGCGGGTTCGGTGAGCGCGAGACCGACGTCACTCTGCAAGGCGCGCAGCTGCTGGGAAACCGCGGACGGCGTGCAGTGCAACGCCTTCGCGGCCGCCGTCACGCTGCCGCGATCGGCGAATTCCCGCAGGGTCCGCAACCGGCCGATGTCCATACCGCCAGCATATGTGAAGCCGAACTGAACGATCGCTGCAAATATTCTCGCTGGTCCTAAACGGTCGCGCCACGTAAGAGTGAAGACATGCCCGCCCGCGATCGTCTGCTCGCCCTGTTCGTCGCCGTCCTCTGGGGCTGCAACTTCCTCGCCATCCACGCCACCCTCGGCCAGTTCCCGCCCGTGTTCGCCGGCGGGCTGCGCTTCGCGGTCATCGCGATCCCGACGATCCTGTTCGTCCCGTGGCCGAAGGTGAAGATCCGCCACCTGCTCGGTTACGGCCTGGGCTTCGGCACCGGGCAGTTCGTGTTCCTCTTCATCGCGATGGACACCGGCATGCCGACCGGGCTCGCGTCGCTGGTGCTGCAGGCCTCGGCCCCGTTCACCGTGCTGCTCGGCGCCGTCTTCCTGCGTGAACGCGTGTCCGGACGCCAGCTCGCCGGGATCCTGCTCGCCGTCGCCGGGATGGCGACGATCGCCTGGCAGCAGGCCGGGAACGCCGCCCTGCTGCCGGTGATCCTGACCCTGCTCGGCGCGCTGAGCTGGGCGTTCGGCAACCTCAGCACGCGGCAGGCGGCACCGGACAACCCGCTGAACTTCGTCCTCTGGATGTCCGTGGTGCCGCCGCTGCCGATGTTCGCGCTGTCGCTGGTCATGGAGGGTCCCGCCGAGATCGGGCACTCGCTGAGCACGCTGGGCACCACGACCGGGCTGATCGGCCTCGGGGGCCTCGCCTACGTCGTGTTGTTCGGCACGATCGTCGGTTCCGGCATCTGGACGTCGCTGATGCGCCGCAACCCGGCGGGCGTGGTCGCGCCGTTCTCGCTGCTGGTGCCGGTGGTCGGGCTGTCGATGGCGTTCCTGGTCCTCGACGAGCGGCCTTCGCCGGTGGAGATCGTCGCGGCGGCCGTCGTCATCGGCGGCGTCCTGTTCGGTTCGACGAAACGCCGCGTGCGCGAACCGGACTTCCTCGCCGAAGCCGAAACGCCTCAGCCCACTGGTGTGCGGTGAGGCGTTTGGGCACGACCCTCTTGCCGGGCCGGGTGAACACCTGCCGCACGAAGTCCTGGTAGCGCTGACGATCCGCGTCGTCGACGAGCGGCCGCTCGCGGCGGGTCATGGTGAGCAGTCCGCCGTCGACGCCGGGCCTCGGCCGGAACGCCGCCGCCGGCACCCGGCCCGCCAGCCGGAAGTCGAACCACGGCCACCACTGCGCGGTCATCATGGTCGCGCCACCGACCCCGGCCCGGCGGCGCGCCACCTCCCACTGCACGAGCAACACGGCGTCCGTCCAGCCGGGAGCGGCGAGGACGTGGCGCAGGGTCGCGGTGGTCAGGTGGAACGGCAGATTGCCGACCAGGACGCAGGGTGTCTTCGGCAAGGGGAACCGCAGGAAGTCCGCGGTGACGATCTCCGTGGACGGCCGGACGCGGCCCGCCAGCCGGGCGGCGCGGCGGTCGTCGATCTCGATGCCGGTCAGCGGCCTGCCGAGCCGTTCCAGCGCCCGCGTCAGGGCGCCGTCGCCGGTGCCGAATTCGATGATCGGCCCGTCCGTGCCGTCGACGAGCTTCACCAGGTTCTCGATGACGTTCCGGTCGATGAGGAAGTTCTGGCCGAGTTCGTGACGGCCAGGACGGTGTGTGCGCAAGGGATCTCCGCGGCTTCGAGGTGAGCCGGGCAGCACGAGGCCTGCCCGGCGATGACTCGCTCGGGCGGCGGTTCCTTGCCGGAAGCCGGGGATCCGCCGCTAGGCGCGGCGGGTCCTGGTGAACGCGGAAGCACACATGGCGGCGAAACTACCTCGGGCGGGACGGCTCCCGCCAACCGTTTTCTACGCGCCGATCCGGCTGGTGCCGAGGTGTTCGACCGGCCCGGAGAGCGCGGCCTTGACCTGGCGGGTGAGGTCGTCGGTGAGCACCTCGGTCTCGCCCTTTTCGAGGCCGTCGACGACCTGGCGGGCGACGTCGCGCGGGTCGTTCTTGGGGACGTCGAGGCCCTGGGTCATGTCGGTGTCGGTGTAGGCGAGGTGCACGCCGACGACCTGGGTGCCCTGCTCGGCGAACTCGATGCGGAGCGAATTGGTCAGCGACCAGAAGGCCGCCTTCGACGCGCCGTAGGAACCTGAGCCCGCCGCCCACGACAGGATCGAGTGCACGTTGACCAGCGCCCCGCCGTCCTTGAGCCGCGACGCAAACGCTTGCGCGATGCGCAGTGCGCCGAAGACGTTCGTCTCGAAGACGGGGCGGTGCGCGTCGACGTCCTCGGTCAACAGCGAGCCGAGCCCCAAGGTGCCGGCGTTGTTGAAGACGATCGTGGCGTCGCTCGCCTTCTCCGCCAGCGCGCGGACGGATTCCGGGTCGGTGACGTCGAGCGGGAGCGGGACGATCCGCGGATCGGCGTCCGCACGCGGCGACCTGGCGGTCGCGTAGACCTTGGCGGCGCCGCGGTCGAGCAGTTCGGCGACGAACGCCTTGCCGAGTCCGCGCTGCCCGCCGGTGACCAGGGCGACGGCGCCTTCGATGGAGGTCATGACTTGCTCCCTTGACAGAAGTGTTCGGCTTTTGCCTCTGTCGCCAGCATGGCGACGCGGGACGACAGAGTCAAGTACGCTTGACCTATGTCATGGACCGCGACGGACCGGTACCGGTTACGCACCGCCCCCTCGGGGCTGGCGCTCGTTCAGGACTTCCTCAACACCAAGGCGATCCAGACGTACGGCCTCGACCTGCTGAGCGACGCCGACCTGGCGCGGCCTTGGGCCGCCGAGGCGCTGACGGAATGGTCACGAGCCCGGGACTCCGAAGCGCCCGAGATCACACTCGGGCCAGGCGACCTTCGCGCGCTTCGCGACCTTCGCGCGTCGTTCGTTTCGCTCGTGGACGGCGACGCCACGGACCTCGGCAAGCCGATCAAGGCGGATTTGGCCCTGCGCGACGGCGTCGTCCGGCTGTTCCCCTCCGGCACCGGACGGCAGTGGCTCGTTTCGGCGCTGTGGACGGAGACGCTGCTCGCGCAGCAGGCGGGGATCTGGCCGCGGCTGAAACTGTGCCGTCTCGACGGCTGCCGTTCGGCCTTCTACGACGTCTCGCGCAACAACAGCGGCGTCTGGCACGACGTGCGCACCTGCGGGAACGTCGCGAACCTGCGGGCCGCGCGGGAGCGGAAGAAGGCGCTCAACCCAACGACGCCAGCGCCGACGGAATAGGGATCTCGCCACCGATGACGTCGAAACCCTGATTCTCGGCGAGCGGTTCTTCCAGCGTGGCGACCAGGACGGCGGCGACGTCCGCGCGGGAGACGCGGCCCGGTTCGAGGTGACCGGCGATCTTGACGTGGCCGGTGGGCTGGTCGTCGGTGAGCGTGCCGGGCCGGACGATCGTCCAGTTCAGGCTCGAACGGCGCAGGACGCTGTCGGAGATCTGCTTCGCCATCAGGATCGACCGCACCAGGCGATCGCCCTGATCCGGCGAATCCGCGAACTGCGCGGAAAGCTGCACGAATCGCGAGACCCCCGCCTTCTCCGCCGCGCGGATGGCGGTGATCACGCCGTCACGGTCGACCAGGTCGACCGAGGCCTGGTCCGGATCGGGCGCGCCGATCGCGCTGATCACCACTTCGGAACCTGCGAGCGCCTCGACGAGGTCTTCCGCGTCGGCCGTCACGTCCGCGACCACGGTTTCGGCGCCGAGCCCGGCGACCTGCTCGGCGCGGCGGCGGCTGCGCAGGCCCGCCCGCACCTGATGTCCCCGCCCCCGCAGGAGCCGGACCACATGGATCCCCGTCCGCCCCGTCGCACCCAGCACTGTGACCCGCATGACACCGAGTCTGCCCGAAACCGGCCTTCCGCGCCTGCCGCATTTCGTCCTCTAAATGCGGCAGGCGGGGTCCGCTCGCCGATGCGCCGCGTGTTGCGAAAGCCACTTTCGCAACCTTGAGTGTTGCGAAAGTGGCTTTCGCAACACGGCCGGGCACGCCTAAACCGTCCACAAGGGACACCAGGACTCGTTCGATGCCCGATTTGAGCGCTTTGCACCGAGGTCGTGAGTGGCAATGATCGTTCTAACCGTCTTTACCACTCACGACCTCCGCATTTCCTCCTCTAAATGCGGCCGAAGCGCGTGAAGGCCCCCTTCCCTCGGCTGAGCCGAGGGAAGGGGGCCTTCACGCGCGTTCGGAACGAACTAGAGGATTTCCGCCGCCGAGCCGACGTCCGGCAGTCCGCCGACGTCGGGGTTCAGCTCCCCGGCCTCGACGAGTTCCGCCTTGACCTCGTGCGGTTTGATCCGCCCGTCGCGGATGTCCTCCGCGTAGTGGCACGCGACCCGGTGCCCGGCGCCGATCTCCCGCAGCTGCGGGCGGTCGGTGTCGCACAGGCTCTGCTGCTTCCACGGGCACCGCGTGTGGAACCGGCAGCCGGACGGCGGCCGCGCCGGCGAGGGCAGGTCACCGGCGAGCAGGATCTGCTCGCGGCTGTCCTCCACCGTCGGGTCCGGCACGGGGATCGCCGAGAGCAGCGCCCGCGTGTACGGGTGCAGGGGGTCCTCGTACAGCGTGTCGGCGTCGGCCTCTTCGACCAGCGAGCCGAGGTACATCACGCCGATGCGGTCGGAGATGTGGCGCACCACCGCGAGGTCGTGCGCGATCACCAGGTACGTCAGCCCGAGCTTCTCCTGCAGATCCTCCAGGAGGTTGACCACCTGAGCCTGCACCGAGACGTCCAGCGCGGACACCGGTTCGTCGGCGACGATCAGGTCCGGCTCCACCGCCAGTGCCCGCGCGATGCCGATGCGCTGACGCTGACCGCCCGAGAACTCGTGCGGGTACTTCCGCAGCGAGGACTCCGGAAGACCGACGGCGGCAAGGAGTTCGCGCAGCCGCTTGGCCGTCGTCTCCTTGTCGTCGGCGAGGCCGTGCGCCTTCATCCCTTCGGTCAGAATGGATTCCACCGACTGCCGAGGGTCCAAAGAGGACATCGGGTCCTGGAACACCATCTGCATCCGGCGGCGGGCCTTGCGCAGTTCCTCGCCCTTGAGCCCGGCGACGTCGGTGCCGTCGAAGACGACCTTGCCGTCGGTCAGCTCGGTCAGCCGGAGGATCGCCCTGCCCAAAGTGGACTTACCGCAGCCGGATTCCCCGACCAGGCCGTAGGTCTCACCACGGCGGATGGCCAGATCGACGCCGTCGACGGCGAACACGTGCCCGACCGTGCGGTCGACCACGATGCCGCGTTTGATCGGGAAGTGCACCTTGAGGTCGTCGACCTCCAGTAGCACGTCCTGCGGCGGTACCGTGTGGGTCATCGGGCCCCTCCTCGTGCGGCCACGGCCGGGATCACCGGGTTGTGGCAGCGCAGCAGCCCGTTGCGATCCGGGGTCAGCTGCGGTGAAACCTCCCGGCACACGCCGAGAGCGTTCGGGCAGCGGGGCGCGAACGCGCAGCCGCCGTCCCACGGGATGTTGTCGGCGACGGATCCCTTGATGGGGATCAGTTTCTCGCCGCGGCCCGCGTCGAGACGCGGGATCGAGGCGAGCAGGCCGTGCGTGTAGGGATGCCGCGGCTCGGCGAACAACGCGTGCCGCTCGGCGCGCTCGACGATCTTGCCGCCGTAGAGCACGTTGACCTGGTCGCAGAGACCGGCGACGACACCGAGGTCGTGCGTGATCATGATCAGCGCGGTCCCGGTGTCCTGCACCAGTTCCCGCAGCAGCGCGAGGATCTGCGCCTGGATCGTCACGTCGAGCGCGGTGGTCGGTTCGTCGGCGATGAGCAGCCGGGGACGGCACGCCAGCGCGATCGCGATCAGCGCACGCTGCCGCATCCCGCCGGAAAGCTGGTGCGGGTACTCGGAAAGCCGCCGCGCCGGGTCGGGGATGCCGACCTTGTCCAGCAGTTCCGCCGCCTCCACCGACGCCGCCTTGCGCGACATCCCACGATGCCGCTCCAGCACCTCGGTGATCTGCAGCCCGATCGGGATGACCGGGTTCAGCGAGGACAGCGGATCCTGGAACACCATGCCGAGGTCACGGCCACGGCGGTCCCGCATTTCCCTATCCGACAGGCGAAGCAGATCCGTGCCTTCGAACGAAACCGAACCGCTGACCTGGTTGCCGCGCTTCGCGAGCAGCCGCATGATCGCCAGCGAGGTCACGGATTTGCCGCAACCGGACTCACCGACGAGACCGACCGTCTGGCCGGGTTCGACGTCGAAACTGACCTCGTCCACCGCGGTGAACGGCTTCTCGCCGCGCCGGGAGAAAACGACCTTGAGGTCGCGTACTTCGAGGAGTGCCATCAGAAAATCACCGCCTGTTCTTCGGATCGAGGGCTTCCCGCAGGGACTCGCCGAGCAGCGTGAACCCGAGCGCGACGATGATGATCGCGATGGCCGGGTAGTACGCCAGCTCGGGGCGGATGTCGAGGAACTGCCGAGCGCTGCGGCTCAGCATGATGCCCCATTCCGCCCGGTTCGGGTCCGGGTCGCCGAGACCGAGGAACGACAGCGCCGCCGCCTCGAGGATCGCGGTGGCCAGCGTCAGCGTCGCCTGCACGATGACCGGGCCGAGCGAGTTGGGCAGCATGTGCCGCAACACGATCGCCCCGCGTTTGACGCCGAGCGACGTCGCCGCGAGCACGTGGTCGCTGTTTCTCTGCGCGAGCATCGAACCGCGCAGCAACCGCGCGAAGATCGGCACGCCGACCATCGACACGGCCACGATCACGGTCCACTGGCTCGGCTTCTGGAACAGCGCGGCGACCGAGATCGCCAGCAGCAGCGACGGCACGGACAGCATGACGTCGACGAGGCGCATCAGCACCGTGTCGACCCAGCCGCCGAAGGCACCGGCGAGGCCGCCGATGATCATGCCGACCACGACGCCGATGATCGTCGCGAGCACACCGACCAGCAGCGTGTTCTGCGCGCCGACCAGCAGCCGCGAAAGATAGTCGCGACCGAAGTCGTCGACACCGAGCGGGAAACCGGCCTGCGCGCCGGGGATGATGCCCTGGCCGAGGATGACCTCGCTCTGCAGGTACCGCTCGTACGGGTCCTTCGGCGCGATGAACGGCGCCAGGATCGCCAGCAGCAGGAACAGCAGGGTGATCACGCCACCGGTGATCGCCACCGGGCTCCGCAGCATGCGGCGGACCGCCTCGCCACCGAGGCTGTGCCCCTTCGCCGACGTCGCGGCGAGCTTGTCGATCGGTTCCTTCTTCTTGTTCAGCAATGTGTTCATCGGACACGCACCCTCGGGTCGATGAGCCCGTACGAGATGTCGACCAGCGTGTTCACCAGCACGTAGACCAGCGCGCCGAACAGCAGCAGCGCTTGCAGACGCGGGTAGTCACGCCGTTCGATGCCCTCGGCGAGCAGGAAGCCCAGGCCGCGGAAGTTGAACACCCGCTCGGTCAGCACGGCGCCACCGAGCAGTGCGCCGGTCTGCAGGCCGATGACGGTGACCACCGGCAGGAGCCCGTTGCGGAGCACGTGACGGCGCCGGACGATCGGCTGGGTCAGGCCCTTCGAGTTGGCGGTGCGGATGAAGTCCTCGTTCAGCACGTCCAGCACCGACGCGCGGGTGATCCGGACGATCACCGCGAGCGGGATGGTGGCGAGCGCGAACGCGGGAAGGATCAGGTGGGTGATCGCGTCCCAGGCGGCGTCCCATTCCTGGGTGATGATGCCGTCGAAGACCGCGAAACCGGTGACGGTGGTGGCGTCGAGGCCCGCCATCTGACGGCCCTGCGACGGAAGTCCCAGCGGAGCGGCCAGCGCGTCCTGCATCATGTAGCCGAGGAAGAACACCGGCACGGCGACGCCGACCAGGCTCAGCACGATGATGACGTTGTCGACGGCACCGCCGCGGAACCGCGCGGACAGGTAACCGAACGGGATGCCGAGGCCCACCGCGATGAGCATCGCGCAGAAACCGAGCTCGATCGTGGCGGGGAGGAAGTTCCCGATCTCCGACATGACCGGCTGGGCGGAGACCAGCGAGTTGCCGAAGTCGCCGGTGATCGCCCGGCCGAGGAACTTGAAGTATTGGACGAAGATCGGATCGTCGAGGCCGAGAAGCTTGTTCAGGTCGGCGATCTTCTCCGGGGTCGCCTTGTCACCCAGGAGGGCGCCGGCGGGGCCACCGGGCAGGGACCGGAGCCAGGCGAAGATCAAAATGGACAGGATCAAGAGCGTCGGTATCGCTTGTAGCAGCCGACGCACGAGAAAACGGAGCACGTGCGTTCCTTTGTTGCCAGCCCGGGAATGGGCCACAGGGGGCGGGCGCGGTAGCGCCCACCCCCTGGTGGCTTAGTGGTGGTAGATCAGTTGACCGTGACGGTGTAGAAGCGCTCGTCGGTCAGCGGGCTGGCCACCAGACCCTTCACCTTCGGGCCGACGACGATCGCCGGGGGGCCGTAGGAGATCGGGATGGCGGGCAGGTACTCCATGATCTTCTGGTTCACTTCCTGGTACGCCTTGGTGTGCGCCTCACCGGCGGGCGCGGCGTCCGCGGCGGAAATGGCCGAGAAGAGCTCCGCGTTGGTGAAGCCGAATTCCGGCTTCTCGCGACCGAAGAAGGTGCCGACGAAGTTACCGGCGTCGTTGTAGTCACCGGTCCAGCCGAGCAGGTGCACGTCGTGCTTGCCCGCCTTCTGGACGTCGTCCTTGTAGCCACCGTTCCACGGCTTGGCGATCGGCTCGACCTTGATGCCCATGGCCTTCATGTCCTCGGACAGCGAGGTGAAGATGTCGGCCGGGTTCGGCATGTACGGCCGGGTGACCTCGGTCGGGTAATAGAACTTCAGGGTCATGCCCTCGGCGCCGGCTTCCTTCAGCAGGTCTTTCGCCTTCTGAAGGTTGTAGTCGTACTTGGTGACGTTCTCGTTGTAGCCGTCGATCGCCTTCGGCACGAACTGCGACGCGGTCTCGGCGCCCTCGGGGAGCTTCGACTTGACGAACTGGTCGCGGTTGAGACCGTAGGCCAGCGCCTGGCGGACCTTGAGGTCCTTCAGCTTCGGGTTGTTCTTCTGGTTGATGCCCAGGTACAGGATGTTGAACGACGGGCGGATGAGCACCTGCTCGCCGTCGTTGCGCAGCAGGCCGTAGTCCGCGGGCGACGGGTAGTCGTAGCCCTGGATGTCGCCGGCCTTGAGCGCCTGCTTACGGGCGTTCTCGTCCGGGATGACCTTGAAGACCAGCTTGTCGAGCTTGGCCGTCTGGGTCGGCGAGTCGGTGGCCTTGACCAGCGTGATCTCACCCTTGGCCTGGTCCCAGCTCTCGAACTTGAACGGGCCGGTGCCGGTCGGGTGCTTCAGCGCGTACTCCGGGTAGGAGAACGAGTCACCGCTCTGGGTGACGGCGTCGGCGTTGTACTTCTTCAGCGCGTCCGGGCTCTGGATCGAGAACGACGGCAGCGTGAAGGCCGCCGGGAAGGCGCCCTTGGCCTTGTTCAGGTTCAGGACGGCGGTCGACTCGTCCTTGGCCTGGCAGTCCTTGAACACCGGGGCGCCGGAGGCGTCACCCTCGTTCTTGGCGAAGCCCTCGAAGACGTCGCCGTAGTAGATCATCTGGCTCTGGGCGGCGGCGCCCTTCATGTTGAACATGCGGTTGAAGTTGAAGCAGACCGCTTCGGCGTTGAACGGGGTGCCGTCGTGGAACTTCACGCCCTTCTTCAGGGTGAAGGTCCAGGTCTTGCCTTCGTTGCTGCCTTCCCACTTCTCCGCCAGGCCGGGCTCGAGGTCCGCGGTCCCCGGCTTGTTCATGATCAGGGTGTCCATCATCTGGCGGATGATGCGGAAGGTCTCACCGTCGTCGTTGAAGAGCGGGTCGAACGTCTTCGGGTTACCGGCGGCGCCGAAGACCATGGTGCCTCCCGAGCCACCCCCTGCGCCTTCTTCACGCTTCGATTCGGCACAGGCGGAAATGGAGACCGCGAGTGCGCCGGCAAGCCCGATCAGGGCCACACGGCGTGCTCGGGTCACCCGCAGTTGCTGCATCTGGCACCCCTTGAGGAGATTTTCGGTGTTTAGGCACCGTCCGGTCGGTCGGAAACTCGAACTCCACGGACGATCGGTGTGCCCGCCGACACTAGCGGGAACTCAGCCCGCACTTAAGCACGCGAGGTTACGATCGCGCTACACGACGGCCAATACGACCGCAAAGTGTCCGCAATTCCGGACGGAGTGTAATCAATTCCGGACCACTAACGCGCAGAGTGCCGGGTCACTGACTCAAATGGGTGTCCACCACTACAACCAATGGGTCACTGACAAAACAGGACATTCGCGGGTATCGGGACCGCTCTCGTGAGTGCTAAGCCGAAAGTCCCGGGGAACCGATACGGGGCCGGGTCCAGCGTGATCCGATGGACGCCAAGCGTGCTCCGGCGGACGGCTCGCGTGATCCGATGGACGCCAAGCGTGCCTGGTCGGACGGCTCGCGGCCGGCGCCGCTCGCGAGTGTGTCGTCCACCCGGTCACGTGTGTCGTCCATCGGATCACGTGTGCCGTCCAGCCGATCACGCGAAGCGGCCGTCTCGGTCCCGTCTCGTGAGTGGTAACGACGGTTCTAACCGTCCTTACCACTCACGAGACGGGACCACACGATCCGCCGCCGCCCGGGTCCCATCGACGGCGAACCACCCTCGTTCGAACAGCTGCCAGCGCCGCAGGTCCGCCCGGGACCCTTCGCCGTCCCGCTCGGCGGCGCGGTCGAGACGTTCGGCCTCGCTGCCGCCGTCGAGCCAGGTCAGCAGGGACAACGAGGGCCGCATCCGCGCGCGGCCACTGGAAACGCCTTCCAGCACCAGGACCTCGGGGACGGGGATCTCGACCTCTGCACCAGGCAGCGGGCCGCCACTGGACCAGTCCACTCGCCGATAGCGCCCTGGCCTGCCCGCGCGCAGCGGTTCCAGCACGCCGGTCTCCAGCCGCGGCCACCACGAAACGGGTTCGTCCCAGGTGGCGAACTCGTCGGTGCTCACCAGCGCCACCCGGGCACCGCGACCGGCCAGTTCGGCCACGATCTTCCCGGCCAGCGTGGACTTCCCGGAGCCGGAAGGACCGTCGACGGCGAGCACGCGGACGGCTCCCAACCTCGGCGGGGCCGCGAAAAGGGCGTCGATCAGCGTGCGCGTGCGGGGCTCACTTCGGGGAGCCCGTCGACGTTGTCGGGAGCCGCGGTCTTGGCTTCGAGGGCCGCGACGCGTTCTTCCAGGTCACGCTGGGCGTCGGCGAGTTCGCAGCGGAGCAGCGCGATCTCCTCGACGGAGGTCCGGACCTCTTCTTCGAGGTGACCGACCTCGGTCGACAAATGCAAAGCGACCAGCGCCAGCACGACACCGGCCAAGAGGAATACGAAGTTCGACGGCGTCTGCACGCCGGTTATCCGCGCCATGAAGTCGGCGGCCTGCGGAACGAGCGCGAGCACCATCACGCCGATGGCGAGGACGAGCCACACACCCGCGTACTTCTCGCGCAGTTTCCGCCGCCGCATCATCTCGAGGACGACGAACAGCACCAGACAGGCGACGACGATGCTGAGAACGCGCCAGCCGTCCATAATCAGCTCCTTCTACGCCGAATCCGACGAGTCGACGGCGGGGCGGCGGCGCACCAGCGCCAGCAGCAGGGCGAGTCCGGCGCGGCCGAGGTAGACGGCCGATTTCACCGGTGAATGGCTCGGCGTCCCGCCCGCCCGTTCCCGCATGATCACCGGGATTTCCTTGATCTTCAGTTCGGCGCGGATCGCCAGCACCAGCGATTCGACCGTGTCGCCGAGGTATTCGGCCGGGTAGTACGCGGCGAACAGTTTGATCGCGCGCGGGCCCATCGCCTTGAACCCTGAGGTCACGTCGGTGAGCTTGGTCTTCCCGAGCCGGGAGAAAACGACCGAGAGCGCGACCATCGCGTATTTCCGGGGGCCGCTCGCCTTGTACGAACCCTTGCCCGCGAACCGCGAGCCGATCGCGATGTCGGCGTCGTCGAGCGCGTCCAGCAGGGCGGCGACCTCGTCGGGATCGTGCTGACCGTCCGCGTCCACCTGGACGACGACGTCGTAGCCGCGGGCGGCCGCGTACCGGAAGCCGGTGCGCATGGCCCCGCCGACGCCGAGGTTCACCGCCAGACGGGCCACCTCCGCGCCCGCCGCGCGGGCGAGCTTGGCCGTGTCGTCGGACGAGCCGTCGTCGACCACCAGCACGTCCATGCCGGGCAAGGACTGCTTGACCTGGGAAATGACCGCGCCGACACTGGCCTGCTCGTTCAAGGCAGGCATCACGATGAGTACGCGACGGGTGGTCACGGACGTACTGGACACTGGATCACTCTATCTTCTTACTGGCCGTGAGCGGTGTCGGACCCGGCGGGGGCGCCGTCGGCGACCACACCTTGCTGACCTTCGATTTCGTAAACCGACGCGTCGAGGTTGTGGAAGACGCGTTTGAAACCCGGAGTGATGTCGAGCCGCTGGAGACCCACCGCGGACTGCGCGTTGGGGGCCACCTTGCCCTTGCCGACCAGCACGTAGCGCACCTTGAGGTCGGTGAGCGCCTCGCGCACCCGCGGATCGCGGTTGATGTCGTTGAGGAACACGCTGAGCCAGCCGGGCTTGGTGGTGAACTCGGCGCCGTAGTTGGTCCACTCGACCGGCTGGACCCCCGCGAGGGCGTACATCCACACCGAGCCGTCGGCCTTGTCGTTCATCACGCGCTCGCCCGGCACGACGTGCTTCCCGAGCCAGGCGTAGGCCTCTTCCTCGCCCTTGCTGACCGAGGGACCCTCGCCGTAGTTCATCGCGAGCCGCGCGGAGTTGCGGCCGATGTAGCCGCCCCGGCTCAGCACGGTGACCACCAGGCCGACCACCAGCGCGCCCGCGATGGCCGCGGTGACCGGGTTCAGGTTCGGTTTGCGCCGGCCGAGCTTCTCGGCGAACTTGCCCGACGCGGTGTGCACGAACTCGCCGAACGCGACGGCGCCGGCCAGCGGCACGAGCGCGCCGATGCGCCAGTGGTCGTTGTAGAACACGCCGGTCAGGGTGTGGATGAGCGGGGTCTCCAGCGAGATCGTCGCGGCGAACAGGCCGCCGAGCACGACGTACGCGCCGACCATCCAGAGCATCCGCCGGTGCTTGACCAGGAAGAACACGCCGATGATCGCCGGGATGCCGATCCACCACTGGGGGAACGACGCCATCGGCGAGAACGTGATCGTCTGCCCGAGCGCGCCGGACACGCTGGTCTCCGAGGCCCAGAACGCGCTGGTCACGCCGCCGGCGTTGTAGAGCGCCGGAAGGACCTGAGGCACGCCGAGTACGACCGCCATCACGATCGTGGCCACCAGCGAGGCGGCGCTGCGGCGCCAGCCGATCTTCTCGAAGCGGAACAGCACCGCGAGCAGGATCAGCAGGAAGTAGACCATGATCACGAAGATCAGGCTGGTGTGCAGGCCGGCCAGCCCGGCGACACCGACGCCGATCGCGAGCGGTCCGGCGACGCCGTTCGGCTTGAGCAGCAGGCGGGCGAGCGCGAGCATCGCGGGCACGAGCGCCACCCCGGCGACGTACGGCCACAGCGGGCCGCGCCACAGCGAGTCGTACGGGAACGCGGTGAACCAGGTGGACACGGCCGCCGCGGCCGCGGTCGCGAGGACCGGCATCCGCCAGGCGCGGCACATCGCCGCGACCCCGACCGGGACGGTCAGCACGACCATGAGCGCCGCCAGGTTCAGCGTCGGCATCATCGTCAGGCCGCCCTTGCCGAAGACCAGGGCGAGCAGCGCGTGGTAGGTGTCCGGGTAGAAGTAGTCGTGCTGGTTCGGCAGGTTCGCGATGGTGCCGACGGTCGACGCGCGCGCGTCGCCGTGTTCGGCGATCCAGCGCACCAGGTTGCCGTGGAACGGGGCGTCCCAGCCCTGCTGGACGTTCTCCAGTGAATGCGAGCCGCGCAGGAAGGTCACCGTGCCGACGCCGAGTCCGACCAGGACACCGGCACCGATCAGCAGGTGATCGCGAAGGGAACGCTTCGACTCGTCGTCGTCTTCGTCCTCGGCCCAGTCCGGGTGCCGCTTCGCGGTGAAGCGGAGCACGAGGAACGAGAGGGCGAACCCGACGACGGACAGCAGCAGCACCCACAGGCCGACGTTCAGCATCGTCCAGCGGATGCCGAAGCGGCCGAGGATCGGGATGCCGATGGCGACGAGGCCGAAGGTGAGCAGCGGGGCCGCGGCGGCGAGGGTCCAGCCGCGCAGCCTGATCGCGGCGCCGAAGACGAGCCCCGGCAGCCAGAACGCCAGCAAGACCAAAAGAACGTTCATCGAATTCGCTGTCCAACCCTATTCGGCGTTAGGAACGCCACCCCGTTCGCGGCGCGCGATGGCGCGGCCACACTATCGAGACGTTTCGGATGGTCGTGCGTTGCCCGGCTCGGGCGTGCCGCGCACCACGAACGCCATCACGACCAGCAGCCCGACGGTCGGTCCGGCGGCGAGCCCGACCACGGCGCGCACGACCGTGTCGCCGGGGAAGAACAACAGGACCAGCGCGGTCGCGACGACCACGGCGGCCCAGGTGATCAGCACCTTCGTGGCCTTGGCCTGCGCGACGAGGACGGCGGCGAGCAGCTGCATCGCGGCCAGCAGCACCGACGACCAGACCAGCCCGGCCATCCACCAGGCCTCGGGATCGTTATTGGCGCCGTAGACCAGGCGCACCACCCACGGGCCGATCAGCCAGCCGATCAGCGCGCCGAGCGCCCCGAGCGCCAATGCCCCCATCGACCCGAGCGCAAGCAGCTTCCGCAGCCGGTGCTTGCCCTCCTCGGTGCTGGACAGGCGCACCACGGTCGGGACCGCGAGGGCCTGGACCGGCGCCATCAGCGTCAGCGGCGTCCTGGCCACGAACAGGGCGAGGAAGAGCACGCCGAGCGCGTCCTTGTCACCGCCGGGCGCGAGCAGGCTGACCAGCGCCGGGTAGCCGGTGATGACGCTGGCGGTGAGCCCCGCGCCCGCCAGCAGCATCAGCATGTTCGTGACGACCGGCTTCGCGGGCACGTCGGCTTCGAGCTTCGGGTCCACCAGCTTGGCGGCGCCGCGGGCGAACAGCAGCCAGGCGAACGAGCCGGTCGCGGCGGCGATGGCGAACCAGTACAGCTGGGTGAGCCCGGCGACCACCAGCGCGGCGACCACGAGGATCCGCACCGCGGCCTCGACCAGGATCAGCCACGAGTAGGACCGGACGTGGTCCTGGCCGATCAGCAGACCGCGCGCGGCGAACTGGAAGGCGAACGACAGCCCGCCCGCGAGCACGATCACGGCGAGCGCGAACTGGCCGCCGTAGACCTTGCCGGTCACCGCCGGGATCAGCGTGAACAGCGCCGCGACGGCGACCGCGACCAGGCTGGTGACGAAGGCGATCACCGCGGGACGGCCCGCCTTGCGGCCTTCGAGCGCGGCGTGCGCGGACTGGCGCGAGATCTCCTGTTCGAGCGGGGACAGGGCGGCGCCCAGCCCCATCAGCATGCCCCAGAAGGAGAACAGGACGGCGTTGTCGGCAGGCGACAGCGTCCGGCCCCAGACCACGGTGAGGACGTAGCCGAGCGCGATGGCGATCAGCAGGTAGACACCGATACGACCGGCGGATTTCCCGGTGTCCTTGGCCAGTTTTTCGCTGCTCACCTTGGTGCTCATTTACGCAGCCGGGCCCGCAGCGCCATGAACAGGCCGCGGAGCGCCCCGGCCCCGAAACCGGCGGCGAAGACCGGGGTGAGCTGGGCGACGGCCTTGGCCTCGGCCTTGGTCGCGCCGAACTTCGTCACCGCGAACCCGGCGGCC
Source organism: Amycolatopsis sp. EV170708-02-1 (assembly GCF_022479115.1). Classification (NCBI taxonomy): domain Bacteria; kingdom Bacillati; phylum Actinomycetota; class Actinomycetes; order Pseudonocardiales; family Pseudonocardiaceae; genus Amycolatopsis; species Amycolatopsis sp. EV170708-02-1. Next base: position 9,568,243 of record NZ_CP092497.1, on the reverse strand, counting down.
GTCGACCCCGCGGCGGCCAGCGCGACGGCGGTTTTCGGGCGCTTCGCGGCGACGCCGAGGCCGAGCACGCCGACGGCCATCGCGGCGAACAGGCCGTTGCGCGCGGGCCCTGGCGACGCGAGATACGAATCGACGAACGTGGTGCCACGGAAATACGACTGCCCGACGAACTTCTTGAACGAATCGCGGCCGTGGTAGGTCGCGGAGAAGTCCGGGGCGAGGAAGATGCGGTGGCGTTCCGCGATCCAGCGCAGAACTCCCGTGTCGTCACTGGCGAAACGGACGTCTTCGAAGAGCGACTCGAACGCGTTGGACGAATCCTCGAGAACGTCCTTCGGCGCGGAAAAGAATCCGGTGCCTTTCGGGAAGACGTCGAACTCGTCGATACCGAACGACATCAACCTCGGGTTCGCGCAATAACGGCGCCACGGGATCTTGACCAGCCCGGCCATGAATCCCGCGTACGGATTGTGTTCGGACGCGACGTTGATGTGACCGTTCCACACCGTGCGCTCGGGGTGGTCGACGAGCTGGTCGCGGAGGAAGGTGAGCGAACCGGAGTCCACGATCACGCGGCTGTCGAGCAGCAGGATCTGCCGCCCCGACGCCTTCGCGATCCCCGCGCGGCGGGCCTCGAACCGGCCGCTGTTCGGCTGGGTGAGGACGGTGATGCCGTACAGCTCCTGCAGCTTGGCGAGCTTGGCGCCGGTGCCGTCGGTGCTGCCGTCGTCGACCACGACGACCTCGACCGGCCAGTTCGCCACCTGTGCCGACGCGATCAGCGCGCCGACACTGCGGTCGATCCAGTCCTGCTCGTTGTAGACCGGGATCACGACGGACAGGGCTGGGAGGAGCGAATTCGCACTCACCCCGGCGAGGCTACCTTGCGCGGCCCACCAGTATCCTTCGGGCACCGCAGACCCCGACAGAATGGCTCTTCCGGTGATTTCCTTCATTCTCGGCACCACGGCGGAACTGATCAAAATCGCGCCGGTCTACCACGGCATCCTCGAACGCGGGGTCCGGCCGAAGATCTGGTTCACCGCGCAGCACGTCGACGAGGTCTCGGACGTTCTCGCCGACCTGAACCTCCCGGAGCCCGACGTCTGGCTCGTGCCGAAGGAGAAGGCGCACAACCTGGAGTCGCCCGCGCAGGTGCCGGGCTGGGCCGCGCAGGTGCTGCGGACCGCGTGGAGCCGCCGGGCCGAGCTGAAGGCCGCGCTGGTCGAGGACGGGCGTCCGCCGCTGGTGCTGGTGCACGGCGACACCTTCACCACGCCGTACGGCTCGCTCATCGGGAAGCGGATCCTCAAGTCGCGGGTCGGGCACGTCGAGGCGGGCGCGCGATCGGGCAGCATCATGTCGCCGCTGCCGGAGGAGCTGAACCGGAAGATCGCCGCGAAGATCGTCGACATGCACTTCGCGCCCAGTGCGCGTGAGGTGAACAACCTCCGCAACGCCCGCGGCGTCGTCGTCGACACCGAGGCGAACACCGCGATCGACGCCATGCGGATGGCCATCAACGGTCCGCTCGACGTCGAGGGCCTGCCGGAGAAGTTCGGCCTCGCCACCCTGCACCGCTTCGAGCTGGTCTCGCGCGCGGACAAGTACCGCGAGGCACTGGAGATCCTGCGCGAGCAGAGCAAGCAGATGCCGATCCTCTACATGGCGGGCGCGCCCGAGCGCGAGAAGATCCGCTCGCTGGGGCTGGCGAACCTGTTCGACGAGAAGAACTTCATCATCCAGCCGAAGATGCGGTACCTGAAGTTCCTGCCGCTGGTCGCGCGCGCCGAGTACGTCGTCACCGACTCGGGCGGCCTGTCGGCCGAGTGCTACTACCTCGGCCTGCCGTGCGCCGTGCACCGCGAGCGCACCGAGACGCCGCAGCACCTCGGCGAGACCGTCGTGCTGACCGAGATGCGTGGGGACAAGCTGCAGAACTTCCTCGACACCTACCAGAACCGCCGTGGCGAGTCCTGGGTCGACAAGTTCCACCCGTCGGAGATCATCGTCGACACGCTCGCCCGGCTGGGTTACTGCTGACGCTTCTCGCTCGCTTCTGAACGCTATGAACGGGCCGTTCCTTGCATCGGGACCTTCTAGCGCCGGCTAGCCCGACGACCGTGTCGCGGCCCAAGTACATGAAGGCCCCCTTCCTTGCGCCTGGCGCAAGGAAGGGGCCTTCATGTACTTCTCAGAGAGCCCGCCGTCCGGAGAGGGCGCGCCCCAGCGTCAGCTCGTCCGCGAACTCCAGGTCACCGCCCATCGGCAGCCCCGACGCCAGCCGCGTCACGGTCAGGCCGGGGAAGTCGCGCAGCATCCGCACGAGGTACGTCGCGGTCGCCTCGCCTTCGGTGTTCGGGTCGGTCGCGATGATGATCTCGCTGATCTCCGCGCCGCCGATCCTGGCGAGCAGTTCACGCATGCGCAGCTGCTCGGGCCCGATGCCGGACAACGGGTCCAGCGCGCCGCCGAGCACGTGGTAGCGGCCCTTGAACTCGCGCGTCCGCTCGACCGCGAGCACGTCCTTCGGCTCCTCGACCACGCAGATGACCGTGAGGTCGCGGCGGGTGTCGCGGCAGATCCGGCAGGTCTCCTGCTCCGAGACGTTGCCGCAGACCTCGCAGAACTGCACGCCTTCCTTGACCTTGCCGAGCACTTCCTGCAAACGCGCGATATCCGCGGGATCGGCGGCCAGCAGGTGGAAGGCGATCCGTTGCGCGCTTTTGGGACCGACGCCGGGCAACCGCCCGAGCTCGTCGATCAGATCCTGGACGACACCCTCGTACAAGCTAGCCGCCGAGCCCGGGGAAGCCGCCGAGGTCCGGCATGCCGCCGCCGAGGCCGCCGGCGAGCGGGCCGAGCTTCTGCTCGGTGAGCTTCTGCGCGTTGGCCGACGCGTCCCGGACCGCCGCGACGACCAGGTCGGACAGGGTCTCGACGTCGTCCGGGTCGACCACCTTGGGGTCGATGGAAAGCGACTTGAGCTGGCTGTCGCCGGACACGGTCGCGGTGACCAGGCCGCCGCCGGAAGTACCGGTCACCTCCGTGTTGGCCAGCTCTTCCTGGGCCTCGACCAGCTTCTGCTGCATCTGCTGTGCCTGCTGCATGATCTGCGACAGGTCGAAGCCGCCACCGGGTTGCACCATGATCCGATCGGTCCTCTCCTGGAAAATCCCGTGCCGCCTACCAGCCTAGCCGTCACCCGTGTGGCACCGTGGGCGCCGTGCGACGACGGATGGGCCTTGTGGTGGCGATCGGATTGACGCTGTTCACGGCGTGCGGGGTGGACACCCCCGTGTCGTCGCCGTCGAGCCCGCCCCCGCCCGGCACCACCACGGTCCTCACCACCCTTCCGGAGCCGAGCCCCACGACGAGCGCTCCGCCTTCGAGCGCGCCGTCTTCGAGCACGCGGCCGCCGAAGACCGGCAAGGTCGTCGTGCTGGATCCCGGTCACAACGGCGGCAACTCCGGCAAGCCGGGCGAGATCAACAAGCAGGTCCCGGCAGGGCGGGGCAAGACGAAACCGTGCAACACCACCGGAACCTCGACGAACTCCGGCTACACCGAGCACGCGTTCACCTGGGACGTCTCCCAGCGGATCTCGCAGACGTTGGCGGCCAAGGGAATCCGCGTCATCCTCACCCGGCAGAACGACACCGGCGTCGGGCCGTGCGTCAACGAGCGCGCCGCGATCGGGAACGACGCCGCGGCGGACGCGGTCGTGTCGATCCACGCGGACGGCTCGAATTCCGCCGGAGCGCACGGTTTCCACGTCGCCTACTCGGCGCCGCCGCTGAACGCCCAGCAGGGTGAGCCCTCGGTGAAACTCGCGACCGCGTTGCGGGACGGCCTCCGCGCGGGCGGCTTCCCGATCTCGACGTACCTCGGTTCGAACGGGCTCGCCCCGCGCGCCGACCTCGGCGGGCTCAATCTCTCGACCCGCCCCGCCGCGCTCGTCGAATGCGGGAACATGCGCAACGCCGCCGAAGCCGCGGCGATGGCGAGCGAAGAGGGCCGTCAGCAGTACGCCGCCGTCATCGCGAAGGCGATCGAGGACTACCTCGCGGGTTGAGGCTTGAGCCTCGCCGCCGGGCTGAAGGCTCCTTTCGTCGCATTAGACGCGGCGAAGGGAGCTTTCAGCCCACCCCGACCCCGCCCACGTCTGATGTCCTGAAAGTGGCTTTCGCGACACGCCAACAGGGTTAAGGCTTGAGCAACACCGGGCTGCCGTCGACCTCGACGGAGCCCGACTCGATCTCCGGCCGTGTCCCGTCGAGGCGTTCCGCGCTGCCCGGCGCGGACAGCCTCGCGGTGCCCGAAGGGGCCCACGCGACCCGGAATTCCATGCCGTTCCGCGTGAAGCGGCAACGCCACAGGTTCTCCGGCAGCCCCGCGCGCGTGCCCTCGCCGCAGGACCGGATCTTCGCGCCGTCGAGCCAGCGGCCGAGCCGTTCGACGTGGGCGGCGGCGCGGGTCGGCGGTCCGCCCGCCGGCTGGAGCACGATCGGCACGCGGTCGCTTCCCCAGTTGTAGAAGTACATCCGCTTGAAGCGCGCGTAGAGGCCGGTCAGGAAGAAGCGGGCGGCGTGGTCCGCGGCGACGGCGGGATCGACCGGCGGCTGCAGCGGGACGTCGAAATCGGGGCCGGTGCTCCACAGGTTCGCGTGCCCGTTGGTGCGGTGGAAGCTCCGCTGGATCTCGTCCGCGACGGCGAGCATGGTCTCCGGCGGGTCCGCCATCCTGCCCGGATGCAGTTTGACCGCGGCGGCGTCGCAGCTCTCGTAGCCGCGGAGTTCGCCGAACCGTTCCAGCACCCGCCGGTACGCGGGATCGGTGAGGTGCCCCATCGACGGGCAGACCACGATCGCGCCGGGATCACCCGCCTTGATGATCCGGCTCGCCCGCCGGACCATCTCCACCAGCCGTTCGACCGGACCGGTGAAGTACTTGGGGTGGTTGGCCATATCCCACAGCTCGTAGGACTCGATCCGGCCGCGATACCGCTCGACCACCTTCCCGACGAACGCGTCCCAGTCCGCGAGGTCGTCGGGCGGCGCCGCCCGGGAGCCGTCCGGGTAGGCCGACGGCGGTCCGCCCGGCGCCGCCCAGCCAGGGGTGCCGCCGAAGACGTACAGCACCGGGAGCCGCGCCCGGTTCGCGCCGTCGACCAGCCTGTCCAAAGTGGACCAGACCGGCCTGCCGCGGTCCGGTTCGAGGTTCTGCCAGCGGGTTTCCGAATCCCAGAGCCGGACGGCACCGACGCCGAACGTCGGCATCAGCCCGGTCTCGCTGTTCGCCGTCACCCCGAAGAACGCACTGTCCACAGGGGACGGGAACTCGGTCCACATCGGGGCGTGGAGTGCCGGCGCGGCCGGTTCCGCCGCGGGCACCGCGCTCGCCCCGACCACGGTGACCATGACCAGCGAGGCCAGCAACGGCCACCAGCCGATCCGGTTCCGGCTCCTCGGCTCGGGCACCGGACGCGGGGCGGGAGGCGCGGACGCGACCTCTCCCCGTGCCGCGTCCGCGCGTTCCCACAGCCGGAAGAGCTTCGACAGTTCGTCACGCTCGGCCTCGCAGACCGTCGCGATCCGTTCCAGCGGGCCGAACGCGGCCGGCACGCTGACACCGCTGCAGTAGCGGTGGACGGTCGATCGGCTCAGATGCGCCTTGGCGCCGATCCGTTCGTAGCTGTGCCCGCTACGCCGTTTCAGCCCTTCGAGCAGTTCCGCCAAGGCCCGGCCGTGTTCTCCTCCTGCCATGGGTCCCTCCCCCGGGTGTTGCCCACGAAGCGTCACCGATCGCCCGCGCGCGGGACACCCCTTTTCGTCCCAGCGAAAACACCACCGCCCCCGAGCGTCTCCGAAACGTCTCACGCGGCCGCGTCCCCGCAGGTCAGCGCCGGTTCGCCGTCCCACCCTCCCGGATTAGTCCGATCGGCTTGTCTCAGCGCGTCCGGCGCGTTTGAGTTACCGCCGGAGAAGAAAATGCCGTCTTGAGGGGGACGAGGCATGACTCTGCGCATGATCTTCGATCGCAAGGATCTCCAGGGGATCCGGATAGCCGAAGCACCGGATCCGCTGTGGGAGCTGGTCCTCGGATCGCATCAGCTGAGGGAGGACCGCACGTCGGCCTGGCGGCACCGGGTCCGGCTGAACCTGCGTCAGAACGAAGGCGCGACACGGTCGCTGAAGACGCTGTTCACCCTCGTTCCGCCGAAGGGGAACTTTCCCGACTTCCTGACCCCGCCCACGTCGGCGGGCTCCTTCGAAAGCGGGCTCGAAGCGGTGGCGTGCACCCCTCGCGGACGGCTGTGCGCCGATCTCCGGACCGTGTTCACCGGCCCGGCCCCGACCTGGGTGAAACGGCTCGCCGACGGCGACCGCGACGAGGTCCACGGGGTCGTCGGCGCGCTGCGCGACGCGTACGACCTGATGATCGAGCCGTTCTGGCACAGCATGCGCGAGACCGTCGCCGCCGACCGGGCCCGGCGGGTCCGCACGCTGGCCACCGAGGGGGCGGGGGCGATGATGCGCGGCATCCCCGGCGTCCGCGGCTGGGACGGCGAGGTGCTGGAGATCGCCTACCCCCGGCAGCGGACCGTCCATCTCGACGGCCGGGGACTGACCTTGATCCCGAGCCGGTTCTGCGCGAACACGCCGGTCACCTTCATCGATCCGGCGCTGCCGCCCGTGCTGCTGTACCCCGCCAGTGTGACCAGCGCCCGCCCGGTGGACGTGTCCCCCGAACTGGTGGCGCTCCTCGGCCGGACCCGCGCCGAAAGCCTCGGCGCGCTGCGCGTCCCGCGCACGACCAGCAAGCTGGCCTCATGCCTCGGCACCTCGATCGGCACGGCCAGCAAACAGGCCGCCGTGCTGCGCGAGGCCGGGCTCGTCACCAGCGTCCGGCACGGCAGCGCCATCCTGCACCACCTCACCCGGCTCGGCACCGCGCTGCTCACCGGGGAACTCGACGAAGGGACCGCTCCATGAAATCGGTACTCGCCGCCGCCGCTCTGCTCCTGGGCACGGCCGCACCCGCCGTCGCGGCGACGGATTTCCCGGTGTTGCAGATGAACCTCTGCCGCAGCGGGATCGCGAACTGCTTCAACCAGGGCGGGACGAACCCGATGGCGAAGGCGGCGAGCACGATCGTCTCGGTGAACCCGGCCGTCGTGACGCTGAACGAGGCCTGTTCGTCGGAGACGACGAAGCTGGCTGCCGACGTCAAGGCGCAGTCGGGCCGGGCGTACACGGTCGTGTGGCAGCCCGTCGGCAAGAAGGAGAACGGCCGGACGACCCCGTATCCGTGCACGTCAGGGCGCGGCGAGTACGGCATCGCGGTGCTGGCCAGGCAGGACCTCGGAGCGGTGAAGGCACGCGAAGGCGGCTATTACGGGCCTCAGGACGGCGGCGCGGAACAGCGTGCCTATCTGTGCGCGAAATTCGGCACGGTGAACGCGTGCACCACGCACCTCTCGACGAAACGGCCCGCGGTCGAGCAGCAGTGCCGGGACCTGAAGGGGCTGCTGGCGAAGTACGGCACCGGCACGGTGTTCGGCGGCGATCTGAACCTGCGTTATCCGGGCGATCCGAGCGCGCAGGCGTGCGTTCCGGCTGGCTCGTTCCGCAAGGGCGACGGCAGCGTGCAGCACATCATCGCCGGCGGCGCCTTCGGCTTCGGGAGCTCCGGGAAGACGTCGATCCCCGGCACCGACCACCCGGCCTGGCGGGTCGCCCTGACCCGCTGACCCCGCGTTTCGTCCTCTGAATGCGGTACTTGCGCATGCAATTACCGCATCCAGAGGACTACTTGCGCTCGTCGAGCGGACGGGCGTTGAGGTGGTCGGCGAGCAGCTTCCGGGCGATCTCTTCCGGATCCTGCTCGGGCGGGAGCGGCGGAGGCGGCGGCGCGGGGCTCGCGTCCTCGTTGTAGAGGTCCTCGTCCTCCTCGACCGGCTCGGGCGGGAGCGGGATGTCCGGCTCGCTCGTCGTCACCTTCGGCCGCTGAGGCTCCGGCTTCGGCGTGGGAGCCGCCGGAGGGGCACTGGGCGCTTCGGCGGACCGCCGGGTGAAGGATCGCTCAGGCGCGGGTGGTGGCGGCGCGGCCTTCGGAGCTGCGGCCTGCCGGGCCTGCGCGGCGCCGTGGACGCAGCGCACCTGCCAATCGCCGCCGAAGACCTCCTTGAACGCGGCCGCGACCCGCTCCGCGTTGTGCGGTTCGGAAAGCCGGCGAGCCAGCGGCTCCGCGCTGTGCGTGAGGGTGACGGCACGACCCTCGACGCTCACCACGCTCGCCTGCGTGAGCATCGCTTCGGTGCTGCGGCCGCCCGGGACCTTGCGGATAGCGGCGAGCACGTGCGGCCACTTGCCGCGGATCCCGTCGGCGTCAGTGTCTCCGGAAGCCGCGACCGGGGCGGGCGCGGTGGGCGGCGGTGCCGTCGCGGCAGGACGTTGCGGGGCGGGCCGCTCGGCGACCGGCTCAGGTCGCGCGGCGGGCTGCGGAGTGGGCTGGGCGGCCGGAGCCGGCGGCTGCGCGGGCGCGGCGGCTCGTTGCGACGGCCGCTGGAACTCACGGACGGGCTCACCCGAGGGAGGAGCGGCCGGGGCAGGCGCGGACTGCGCCACAGGAGCGGCTTGAGCGACCTGCGCCGGAGCAGCGGCAGCGGGCGCCGGAGCCGAAGCGGCGCGGCGCTCCAGCCGTTCGAGCCGGGCAAGCAGCGCGTCGGTGCCTTCGGCGACCGACGGCAGCAGCATCCGCGCCGTCAGCAGCTCCAGCACGAGCCGGGGCGAGGTCGCGCCCCGCATCTCCAAGAGTCCATTGTGGACGATGTCGGCGTAGCGCGAAAGCGTGGCGGGCTCCAGTTTGCCCGCCTGCTCCTTCATCTTCTTGAGCTCGTCGTCCGGCGCGGAGACGAGACCGCGTTCACCCGCGTCCGGCACCGAACGGAGCATCACCAGGTCACGCAGCCGATCGAGCAGGTCGGTGGCGAACCGGCGCGGGTCGTGCCCCGCCTCGGCGAGCCGCTCGACGGTGCCGAACACGGCGGCCGCGTCGTCCGCGGCCAGCGCGTCGACCATGCCGTCGATGAGCGCGACGTCGGTGACGCCCAGCAGCGACACCGCGCGCGAGTAGTCGACGCCGTCCGGCCCGGCCCCCGCCAGCAGCTGGTCGAGCACCGACTGCGTATCCCGCGCCGAACCCCCGCCCGCGCGGATGACCAGCGGATACACCGCGGGCTCGACCGTGGCGCCCTCGGCGGCGACGTTGCGCTCCAGCAGCTCGCGCATGGAGCTGGGCGGGATCAGCCGGAAGGGGTAGTGATGCGTCCGCGACCGGATGGTGGGGAGCACCTTGTCCGGTTCCGTGGTCGCGAAGATGAAGATCAGGTGCTCCGGCGGCTCCTCCACGATCTTCAGCAAGGCGTTGAAGCCCTGCGTGGTGACCATGTGCGCCTCGTCGATGATGAAGACGCGGTAGCGCGAGTCGGCCGGGGCGTAGAAGGCCCTGTCCCGCAGCTCGCGGGCGTCGTCGACACCACCGTGGCTGGCCGCGTCGAGCTCGGTGACGTCGACGCTGCCGGGGCCTTCGGGCGCGAGGTTGCGGCACGAGTTGCACTCGCCGCACGGATCCGGCGTCGGGCCCTTCGCGCAGTTCAACGACCGCGCCATGATGCGGGCGCTGGACGTCTTTCCGCAGCCGCGCGGGCCGGAGAAGAGGTAGGCGTGGTTGATGCGACCGGCGGCCAGCGCGGTGCGCAGCGGATCGGTCACATGCTCCTGCCCGACGACCTCGGCGAAGGTAGCCGGACGGTACTTTCGGTACAGCGCTAATGCCACGGCCGCGAGACTACCGGGAGGGCCCGACAGGTGAGACCGGCACCGACCCCCGGAAGGTATCCGGTCCGCTTCGGCACCGCCGAACTGCTGCGGGACGCCGACCGTCCGAACGCCTGGATGATCTCGGTCGACGGCGTCGCCCAGTCGCACGTCAACCTCGACGACCCCACGGATCTCGAGTTCGACTACATCCGCCGGATCGCCGACGTCGTCGACTGCCTCGGAGAAGGCCCGCTCGACGTGCTGCACGTCGGCGGGGCGGCCTGCACATTGCCGCGCTACGTCGCCGCGGCGCGTCCGCGGTCACGGCAACTGGTGTTCGACGCCGACGGCGAACTCGTCGCGCTCGTTCGCGAGCAGCTGGGCCTGAAGGGGCTGAAGGTCCGTGTCGGCGACGGCCGCGAAGGCGTCTCCAGCAGGTACGACGCTTCGGCCGACCTGGTCATCGTGGACGCTTTCGAACGCGGAATCCTGGCCGGCGGGCTCGCGACCGTCGAGTTCACGAACGAGATCGCGCGCGTCCTCCGCCCGGCCGGAACCTACGTCGCCAACGTGTCGGACGGACCGAACCTGCCGTTTCTCCGCCGATTCCTGGCGACACTCGCGACGTCGTTCCCCCACCTGGCGATCTTGGCCGAGCCGGGCGTTCTCCGGGGCCGCCGCTTCGGCAACATCGTGGTCGCCGCCTCACGAGTCGAACTCCCGGTCACCGACCTGACCCGCCGAGCCGCCTCGTCCGCCTACCCGGCGCGCTGTGTCGCGGGAGAAGACCTCCGTGACCTGCAAGGCAAAGCGAAACCCATCACGGACGCGGAAGCCCTACCGTCCCCAATACCACCAAAAGACGTCTTCGGGATCTTCTAGCCCGCACGCGGTCACCCCAGCGACCAACCGTGGGGGTCCGGGGGGGGCGAAGCCCCGCCGGGCGGGCTTGGGGTTGCACCCCAAAAAATAAGGCGGATCCCGCGCACCCGTCAGAGCTTGCTTATCCTTGCTGCCTTCCGGCCCTGGGGAGGTTCACAAGATGGACGCCGCGCGGGATCCGAGGACCAGTGTAGTCACTCCCGCCCCGGCATGGAGGACAGTGGGGGGTATGAGCACTCCGACCTGGGAAGATGTCCTGAAAGCCACCGAGGCCGTTCATCCGTTCGTGCGGCGCACGCCGGTGTTGCGGGCCGAGGTCGACGGGCGGCCGCTCGTCCTCAAGCTGGAGCATCTGCAGCGGAGCGGGTCGTTCAAACTGCGGGGCGCGGTGAACGCGCTGGTGAGCGGCCCCCTGCCGGAACGGGTGCTGACGGCGTCCGGCGGCAACCACGGGCTGGGCGTGGCGACGGCGGCTTCGCTGCTGAACCTGCCCGCGACGGTGTACGTGCCGGAGTCGGCTCCGCAGGCGAAGACGGCCCGGATCGAGGCCACGGGCGCGAAGCTCATCCGCCACGGAGCGACGTACGCCGAGGCAGCAGCGAAGGCGATCGAAGCCGCCGCTGAGCCGGGCACGCGGTACCTGCACGCGTACGACGATCCGGCCGTCGTCGCCGGTCAGGGCACCGTGGCGGCCGAAGTGGTCCAGGACGCGCCGGACGTCGACGCGTTCCTGGTCGCGGTCGGCGGTGGCGGGCTGGTCGCGGGAACGTCGCTGGCCGGGTTGCCGACGTTCGGCGTCGAGCCGGAGCGGTGCCGGGCGCTGAACGCGGCGCTGGAGGCGGGCGAGCCCGTGGACGTGGAGATCGACTCGGTCGCCGCGTCCGCGTTGGGCGCGACCAGGGTCGGGGAGGTCCCGTTCGCCGTACTCCGGGATCGGGTGACGTCCGTGCTGGTCGGCGACGCGGAGCTGCTCGCCGCGCGGGACCGGCTCTGGGACGAGTTCCGGCTCGCCGTCGAACCGGCCGCCGCGGTGCCGTTCGCCGCGTGGCTCGCCGGGCGGACCGAGGGCGAGCTGCCCTGCGTAATCCTCTGCGGCGCTAACAGTGAGTGGCGGCCCTGAGCACGACGCGGAACTCCGTGTGTCCCGGGCGGCTGGCGACGCCGACTCGCCCGCCGTGCGCGGCGACGACGGCCGCGACGATGGCGAGCCCGAGCCCGGTGCTGCCCGCCGCCCGCGATCGCGAGTCGTCGCCGCGGGCGAAGCGTTCGAAGACCTCCGGAAGGATTGCCGGCGGGATCCCCGGCCCACCGTCGGCAATGGACAGTGTCACCGTCGAGTCCACTATGGACAGAGAGGTGGTGACCTCGGTGCCTGCCGGGGTGTGCGTGCGCGCGTTGCCGAGCAGGTTGATCACCACCTGATGCAGCTGATCCGCGTCACCGAGGACGGTGATCGGCTCCGGCGGTACCTCCAGCAGCCATTTGTGCTCCGGCCCGGCGACGTGCGCGTCGGCGACGGCGTCCGCGACCAGGCGGGAGAGATCCACCGGCTGATGCACCACCGGACGGCCGGAGTCGAGCCGCGCGAGCAACAGCAGATCCTCGACCAGTCCGGTCATCCGGGTCGATTCCGACTCCACGCGGCCCATCGCGAACGCGATGTCCGGCGGCACGTCGGAGCCCGAGCGCCGGGTGAGTTCCGCGTAGCCGCGGATGGCCGCGAGCGGCGTCCGCAGCTCGTGGCTGGCGTCCGCGACGAACCGGCGCACCCGGCTTTCACTGGCCTGCCGGGCGGAAAGCGCGTCCGAGATGTGGCCGAGCATGCGGTTGAGCGCGAACCCGACCTTCCCGACCTCGGTGCGCGGATCCGTGTCCACTTCGGACACTCGCTCGGACAGCGCGACCTCGCCGCGAGCCAGCGGGAGTTCGGCGACCCTGGTCGCGGTGGCGGCGAGGCGGTCGAGGGGTTTCATGGTGCGCCGCACGGTCACCGCGCCGAGCGCGCCCGCCAGCAGGATGCCGCCGATGGCGACCCCGCCGAAGATGAAACCGAGGTTCCACAAGGTATCCGTGACGTCCTTGGTGGGCAGCCCGGTGATCGCGACACCGCCGTTGGCCGACTGCTTCGCGATCACGCGGTACTCCCCGAGCGACCCGAGGTCCACGTCGGTGGGCTTGTCGTTCGGCGTCGACCGCAGCAGGGCGGAGAGCTGGGCCGGGCCGATGGGATCGTGGGGGAACGGCTCCGCGACCTTCGCGTCGTAGCTGGACCGCAGCACCGCCGCGACCACGCGGCCGTCCGGGAGCAGGTTCACGAACAGCGAACCGGTGCTCTGCCCGTACGCGCGAAGACCCTCGGGAACCCTTTCCCCGCCGGGACGCCCCGGCGGCGGCGGACGGCTGGCACGTTCGCTGGTCTCGGCGAGACGGGCGTCGAGCTGGTCGATCAGGAAGCTCCGCAACGCCAGTTCGGTGACCACGCCGACCACCAGGCAGACGAGCGCGAGCAGGCCCGCGACCTGCGCGATCAGCCGTCGCCGCAGGGACCACGGCCGCCTACCCCGCGGGTTTGAGGACATACCCGGCGCCGCGCATCGTGTGGATCATCGGTTCCCTGTCGGCGTCGATCTTCTTGCGGAGATAGGAAATGTACAGCTCGACGATGTTGGCCTGGCCGCCGAAGTCGTAGCTCCACACCCGGTCCAGGATCTGTGCCTTGGACAGCACACGCTTCGGATTGCGCATGAGATAACGCAGCAGTTCGAACTCGGTCGCGGTCAGCGGCACCGGATCACCACCGCGGTGCACCTCGCGGCTGTCCTCGTCCAGGGTCAGGTCCCCGACGACGAGCGTCGACCCGCTCGGCCCGGCGACCCCGCCCGCGCGCCGGAGCAGCGCGCGCAACCGCAGCGCGACCTCCTCCAGGCTGAACGGTTTGGTGACGTAGTCGTCGCCGCCCGCGGTGAGCCCGGCGATGCGGTCCTCCACCGCGTCCTTGGCGGTCAGGAACAGCACCGGCAGGTTCGGCACCTCGGAACGCAGGCGGCGCAACACCTCCAGGCCGCTCATATCCGGCAGCATGACGTCCAGCACCACCGCGTCCGGCCGGAATTCCCGCGCGACGCGGACCGCCTCGGTGCCGTCGGCGGCGGTGCGGATGTCCCAGCCCTCCATGCGCAGCGCCATCGACACGAGTTCGGACAAGGTCGCCTCGTCGTCGACGACCAGCACCCGCACGGGGCTGCCGTCGACACGGCGCAGGCCTGCCTTCGCGGAACCGGACGAAGGGACGTTCACACTGGTCATGGTGCCATCCTGGGCGGCGCCGATGAGGCTTCTCTGTGCGCCGCCTGTGCGTTTCCTGTGAACGATCACCCGGCCGGGGCGGAATCACAGCGCGTGCCCACCGGCGGCACAGCTCCCGCACAGCGACGGCGCCGACGATGGCCGCAACCGACCACACGGAGGCGACCAGATGACCGAACCGACCAAACCGGCCGAGCCACCGGCGGGTGAGCCCGCGGCCTGGGGCGCGCCCGCCCCGGCGGGCGAACCGAAGAAGACCTGGTCGGGCCGCAAGACCGCGATCGCGGCCGGGGTGGCGGTGGTGATCGCCGCCGGCGGCGGTGCCGCGATCTGGGCCGGGACCGCCGCGAACGGCGCCGAACGGGGCACGATGATGGGCGGCCCGGGCGGCGGCCGCGTGATCATGGGCCCCGGCGGGGGTATGCCGCGCGACGCGCTGCACGGCGACTTCGTCGTCTCCGACGGCAAAGGCGGCTACAGCACCGAGCGGATGCAGACCGGGGAGATCACCGAGATCAGCGCGACCTCGGTCAGCCTGACCAGCAAGGACGGCTACAAGCAGGTCTACACGATCGACGCGTCGACCATGAAGACCGGCGAGCCCAAGGCCGGCGAGACGGTGATGGTGACCGCCAAGGTCACCGGGAACACCGCGACGGCGACGACCATCGGCAAGCCTGGGCAGAACCAGCGTGGTGGGCCGCCCGGACAGGGCCAGGACGGTCAGCGGCGCTACTGACCCAGGAGCGCGAGCAGGGCAGCGGCCGTCTCGGCGGGGTCCTGACCGGACGTGTCGAGGACGACGCGGTCGCCGCCGGCGGCACGCATCCTGGCCGCCTCGGCGACCGCGCGGGCGGCCACCCGGTCACGCACACCGGGTGGCGCGCCGCGGAGTTCGTCGCCGGCCAGCAGCGCGGATTCGCCTTCCGCCCGGCGCCCGACCCGCTCGGTGAGCGTGGTGTCGTCCGCGTCGAGGTGCACGACGGTGACCTCGTCGAAGACCCGCCGGTGCTCCGGGCGGAATTCCCTGGCGACGACGATCAGCCGCTTCGCCCCGGCCTCGCGGTAGCCCTGCCAGACAGCCGAAAGGAGTGCCGGATCCGGGCTTTGCGTGAAGCCGAGTTGCGCGAGATCGACGTAGGCGACGGGCATCCCGCGCTCCCAGAGATCCCGGAGCGCGCCGAACGCGGCCGTCGACTTGCCGACCGCCGTCGGGCCGGTCACCACGGTCACCGGCCCGGGCAGCGGAGGCACGGGGTCCGGCCGCCGCGGTGTTCCGGCGTCCACGACGCAGCGGTGATACAACGCCGCGACGGTCTCCTCGGGCCGCTGCCCGGTCGTGTCCATCTCCTCGCCGAAACCTGCGCGCTCGTAGGCGTCCGCCACGGCGAAGAGGTCGGGCAGGGCGGCAGCGGGCGACCCGCGGCCGAGGAAGCGGCTCCGGAGTTCGTCGCGATCACACGTCAGGCGGATGAGCGTGAGGTCGAGGTCCGGGCCCTCGATGTACGGATTCGCCGGGTCCACGACCCCGGACACGACGACCTGCGCGGTGCCTCGCAGGACTTCCAGTACCCGCAGCAGATTGGCCGCCTTGATCGCGTGAGCGGCGTCCCCACCTCCGGGCGGCGGGCCGATCAGCCCGAGCTGGTCGATGTCGACGTACGCGACGCTGCCGCCCGCTTCCCTCAGGCGGGTGTACAAACCCCAGGCGGTGGTCGATTTCCCGGTTCCCGGTGCCCCGGTCGTCCAGAGCACGGGCGTCTTCGCTGCCCCCATGGGTTTCGATCTTAGGAACCCCTGTCCAGTGAAATTAGGGCAGAGTTGAGCCCGTGCGGGACATCAGTGGTTCGTTGGCGAGGCAGGCCTGCGCGGTCGCGGCGGTCTGCCTGATCGCCGACGCCGGGCTGTTCCTCATCGCCGGTCCGCCGCTCGCGCTGGGCTGGCAGGCGTGGGTGGTCCTGATCGGCGGCATCCTCGCCAACGCCGCGCTCGCCGGGCCTTCCCGGTATTCCGGCTGGGTTTCCGCCGCGCACGGCGCGTTGCTCATCGCCGCGCCACTGCTGCTGTACCCGTACGACAACTACCTTCAGGCCACCAACGCCGGCGTGCTGATCGCGGGTTATCGCGCGGGCGCCTGGCTTTCGGCCAAACCCGCGGTGGCCGCCCTGGTGGCAATGCTCGCCGGGCTCGTCGCGTGCAACGTCATCCCGGTCGACCGCGGCGACCGGGACTGGCGGCTGCTGGTGATCGACGTCGGCGTGAGCGGGCTGCTGCCGTGGATGGTCGGCCGCTACACGACCGCGCGGCGCGCGTACATCGCCGATCTCCAGCGCGCCGAGGAACAGCGGCAACAGCACGAAGCCGAGGCCGTCCGCCGTGCCGTCGTCGAAGAACGCACGACGATCGCCCGCGACCTGCACGACGTGATCTCCCACCACGTCAGCGCGATCGGCGTGCACGCCGGCGCCGCGCGGCTCGGGCTGCCGGAGGGCGAACCCGCCGTCCGGCGTTCACTCTCGGCCGTCGAATCGTCGAGCCGGGCCGCGATGGCCGATCTGCGGCGCCTGCTGGATCTGTTGCACGGCAAGGAGAACGGTGACGTACAGCGGCAGCCGGGGCTGGACAACCTCGACGAGCTGCTCGACAACCTCCGCACCGCCGGCCTTCCCGCGCGGCTGACCAGCCACGGCGGGCCGCGCGAACTCCCGGGTTCGGTGGACATCGCGCTGTACCGCATCGTGCAGGAGGCGCTGACGAACGCGCTCCGGCACGGCGCGGGCGGGATCGTCGAGATCGACCTCGCCTACCGGCAGACGGAGGTGCTTCTCACCATCACGAACGAGATCGGCCGCCCGAACGCGTCGGCCGAATCGACGAAACGCGGTCTCGCCGGGATCAGGCAGCGGGTCGCGCTGTTCGGCGGACAGGCCGAATGCGGACCGCTCGACGACGGGCGGCACTGGCGGGTTCGAGTCGGTTTTCCTTTGGAGGCACAGTGATCCGGGTTCTGCTGGCCGACGACCACGCGATGTTCCGGTCCGGGATGCGCGCGGTGCTGGACACCCAGGCGGACTTCGAATGCGTCGGTGAGGCGGCCGACGGACGCGAGGCCGTCGCGCAGGCGGCCGCGCTGCGCCCGGACGTCGCCGTCCTCGACGTCCGGATGCCCAAATTGGACGGCCTGGCCGCGACCGAGGCGATCATGTCCGCGCCCGGCAACGACACCCGGGTCCTCGTGCTGACGACCTACGACTCCGACGAGTACGTCTACCGCGCGCTCCGGGCAGGCGCGAGCGGGTTCCTGCTGAAGAGCCTCGCCCCCGAAGAGCTCGTCTCGGCCATGCGGGTGGCCGCGCGCGGCGACGCGCTGATCGACCCGACGGTGACCCGGCGGCTGGTGTCGACCTTCGCCACCAGCATCGAACCCGCGGCCGCCGAACCGGCGGAGCTCGAACGGCTCACCTCACGCGAACGCGAAGTCCTCCTGCTCGTCGCCGACGCCTCCAGCAACGCGGAGATCGCCGTGCGCCTGCACGTCGGCGAGGAGACGGTGAAGACCCACGTCTCCCGGATCCTGGCGAAACTCGGGCTGCGGGACAGGGTGCACGCCGTCGTCTACGCCTACCGCAACGGACTGGTGGGGAACTGACTCCGCACGCCCGGTGGCCTCATGTCGCGAAAGTGGCTTTCGCGACATCTGATGTCCTGAAAGTGGCTTTCGGGACATCAAGTGGCTTTCGGGACACGCTCCAGGCTCCGGGACCGGCTCCGCGCCTCCCGGCCGGGCTTGATCGGTTCGCCCGCCCGTCCCGCCGGTGCCAGAATTCCGGCAGGACACGTCGAGGCGGGGAGCTGTGGATGAAACGCTGGGTCACGCTCACGATCGGGCTGGTCTTCCTGCTGGTCGGCGGCGTCTGGGTGCTGCAGGGCGCCGGCGTGCTGACCGGCAGCTTCATGACCGGGCAGAAGCTGTGGTTCCTGATCGGGCTCGTCGCCTTCCTGATCGGGGTGGTGCTGGTGGCGGCCACCGCCCGCCGCACGCGACGGGCCCCTTCTGACGACTAGCCACACCCGCGAGCCGCTCGCCCCCTCTCCCGTCGCCGAAACGGCCGACTCCCGTGATCAGCCGGACGACACGCGTGTCCAAGCGGACGGCACCCGTGATCAGCCGGACGGCAAGCGTGTCCAGGCGGACGGCAAGCGTGCGGGGCGGGCCGACACCCGTGATCGGGCGGACGGCACGGCGGCGGAACGGAACCACACGCGTGTCGTCCGTTCCATCACGCGTGTCGTCCGGCTGAGCACGCGAGTCGGCCGCCGGATCACGCGTGAAGCGAGCCGCATCAGGCGATCTTGAAGATCGGGTAGCCGGGCGCGATCTCCAGCAGCTTTTCGTCCGACGCCTTCGCGTCGACACCGTCGAAGAACACGCCGACCTCGAACTTCCACCGCTTGAGGTACGCGCGCAGGATCTCGGGCTTCTCGTGGTCGGCGAGTTCGGTGTAGGTGAACGTCTCGGTGCGGCGTCCGACGCGGAGCTGCCCCTCACCGGCGACGCGCAGGTTCCGCACCCATTGCGTGACACCGCGCGGAGCCACCAGGTAGCGCTCGCCGCCCAGCTTCAGCAGGTTCACCGGGACAGAGCGCAGTTCACCGCTCTTGCGGCCGCGGACCGAGAGCACCCGGCTGCCCAGAACGCTGACGCCGAGCTTCGTCAGCTTGAGCACGAACTCGTTGAACGCGTTGGTCGCCTTGGCCGGCTTGACGTAGCGGATCGCGGCGGCAGGGGCGGCGCCGGCGGCGCTCATGGAAGTGGTGGCCGCAGTGCCGGTGCTGATGGCGGTCGTGGTGGTGGTCATCTCGTCTCCTCGAAGTCTGCGAGAGCAGTGCTCTCTGTTAAGAGCAGTGAACACCAGAGCAGTGCGTCATGTCAAGAGCAGTGCTCTCGTTTAGGTGCGATGCTCTACAGTGAGAGCATGGCCGCCACTCAGACCGCGCGCGAACGCGCCCGCGCCGAGCTCACCCGTGAGATCAAGGACGAAGCCCGCCGCCAGCTCGCCGAAGTCGGCGCGCTCGGCCTCTCACTCCGCGCGGTCGCGCGAGAGCTGGGGATGGTCTCGTCCGCGCTCTACCGGTACTTCTCCAGCCGCGAGGAGCTGCTGACCGCCCTGATCGTCGACGCTTACAACGCCGTCGGAGAAGCCGCGGAGGCCGCCGACGACCCCAAGAAGGCGCCGCTGGAGCGATGGGAGTCGATCTGGCACGCGGTCCGCGCCTGGGCGAAGGCGCATCCGCACGAGTACGCGCTGATCTACGGTTCGCCGATCCCCGGCTACCAGGCCCCGCAGGACACCGTCGCCCCTGCGGGGCGGGTGGCCTTCGCGCTGGTCGCGGTCCTGCGCGACGCGAATCTCCGGGTCGAGACCGAGGTCGGCGAGATGCCGGTCGAGCTGCTTCACCAGCTCGACGCGCTCACCGAAATCCTCAAGGTCAACCTGGGCCCCGAGACGGCCTCCCGGCTGATCATGGCCTGGACCCAGCTGTTCGGGATGATCAACTTCGAGCTGTTCGGCCAATACGTCGGCTCCGTCGACCCGTCGGACGCCTTCTTCGCGCACGGGATCCGTCAGATGGCCGAGTTCACCGGGATCAAGATGACCGGCTGAGCGCGGTCCACGAGCGCATCAGCAGCTGGACGGCGTCGACCACGTCCTCGTCGCCGGTTCCCTCCGGGCTGAGGAAGCGCTGCAACAGGAGACCGTCTTCGAGCGCGTGCACGATCAACGCGAGGAAGGCCGGATCGGCGGGCGGTTCCGCGCCCCGCGCGGCGAGCTCGGTCCGGATCGAAGTCTCCAGCAGTGCCCTTGTCGACTTCTCGCCTTCGCCGACGAGGGGGCGGGCGTCGGGATTCCGCAGCGCGTAAAGGGCCAGCTCGGTGCGCAGCGTCAGCCAGCCGGCGAGGTGTTCGGCGCGCTCGACGTTCCAGACGCGCAGCCGATCCATCATCTCGGCGAAGGAGCCGACGCCTTCACGCAGCGCGGCGACCTCCTCGGCCTCCCGCTGGGTGCGGCGGCGCAGCAGCTCGACGACCAGCTCGTGCTTGCCTTCGAAGTTGCCGTAGAAGGCGCCGCGCGTGAAGCCGGCGCGCTCGGCGATCTGCTCGACGGACGTGCCGTTAACCCCGCGTTCGGAGAACAGCTCTGCGGCCGCCGCGAGCAGGCGCTGCCTGGTCTGCTCGCGGCTTTCCTCCCGCGTCAAGCGTTTCGCCGTCACATGGCGATCTTAGAGTTCGGGCTCGGGCTTCCGGCCGGACAGCCACACCCCGCCCGCGAGGACGGCGGCGGCGACCACGACGGCCAGGGCGGTGAGCGACCACAGCGCCTGGCTCGCCAGGAACGCGGCGACCGCGCCGAAGAGAACGGCGACGAGGAGCAACGGCGTGGTCCGGACGGCTGCGGCGGCGGGGACGGTGGCCATGGGAGCTTTCCCTTCGGGGGTGATGCGCGGAACACTCGGTTTTCGCGGAGGAGACCTCGCCGGTTCGGTGGCCTTACGCCGAGCGGGGCACGGATCACCCGTCCGGGCGAGATAGCGGCGTGGCGGCTAGCGTCACGACGGGACGACATCGAGGGAAAGGCGGCTCGCGGTGGAGAAGTGGGCGGAGCAGGTCGGCAGGATCCGGGTGATCGGAACCGGGGTGATGGGCCGGGGCATCGTCCAGCTCGCCGTGACGGCGGGGCTCGAGGTCGAGCTCGCCGACGCCCGGCCCGAGGCGGTCGGCGAGGCCATCGACCAGGTCGGCGCGATGCTGGGCAAGCTCGCCTCGAAGGGCAAGATCACCGAGGAAGCGGCCGAGTCCGCGAAAGGCAGGCTGATCGCCGCCGAGGGTCCGCTGGCCCCCGCCGACGGCGTCGACCTCGTCGTCGAGGCGGTCCGCGAGGATCTGGAGATCAAACGCGCGCTGTTCGCCGAGCTGGAACGCGTCTGCGGCCCGGACACCGTGTTCGCCACCAACACCAGCTCGCTTTCGGTCACCGAGATCGGTGCCGCGCTGACCGACCCAGGCCGGTTGCTCGGCCTCCACTTCTTCAACCCGGTCCCGCTGATGCGGCTGGTCGAGGTCGTGCCCGGCGCGCGGACCGCCGTGTGGCTGCCGCCCGCCGTGACCGAGCTCGTCCGCGGCTGGGGACACGAACCCGTCCTCGCCCGCGACGCACCGGGTTTCCTGGTCAACCACGCCGGACGCGGACTCGGCACCGAGGCGCTGCAGATCCTCGCCGAAGGGATCGCGGAACCGTCCGAAGTGGACCGCATCGCGCGTGACGTGCTCGGCCTGAAACTCGGCCCGTTCGAACTGCTCGACCTCACCGGGCTCGACGTCTCGCACGCCGTGCTCGAAAGCATCTGGAGCGGCTTCCATGGCGAACCGCGGTTGCGGCCGTCGTGGCTGACCCGTCCCCGAGTCGCCGCCGGGCTCTTCGGCCGCAAGAACGGTGAAGGCTTCTACAGCTATGTCGACGGGCAGCAACAGGTCGACCCGGAACCGGCCGCGCCGGAAGCCCCGAACACCCCGGTGTGGGTCGACGACGAACGCCTCGGCACGCTGCTCTCGGCGGCAGGCATCCAGGTCGTGCACGACGCCTACCCGGACACGGTCCTGATCGTCAGCCCGATCGGTTCGTCCACTGTGGACACCGCGCTCGCGGCGGGCCTCCCGGCGGAACGGGTCGTCGGCGTCGATCCCCTCGGTGGCTACGGGAAACGCCTGACGCTTTCGGTCCATCCCGCGCTCGACCCGGCCGCCGGCCGCACCGCCTGGGGCGCGCTCGCGGCGACCGGCCTGCCGGTGACCGTGGTCCGCGACGGCCCCGCGCCGATCGCGCAGCGGCTGCTGGCGTCGATCGTCAACACCGCCTGTTTCATCGCCGGGCAACGGCTCGCGACGCCGGAGGACATCGACACCGCCGTCCGGCTCGGCCTCGGCTACCCGCGCGGGCCCCTGACCTGGGGTGACGAAGCGGGCGCCGAACTCGTGCTACGGGTCCTGCGCGGGCTCGTCGCGAGCACCGGCGACCAGCGCTACCGGCCGAGCGCCTGGCTCACCGAACGGGTCGCGCTCGGCCTGCCGCTCACCTCGACCGGCACCACCCCTGCCGACCTGCTGCGCTGATACCCCTAACGCCGTGAGGGCCTCCTTCCCTACTTCGAAGGTAGGGAAGGAGGCCCTCACGGACGTTTACCGCTTACCAGCGGCGGTCGGTCACCGCACCGTTGGAGGCGTTCCAGAACACGTAACCGCCCTGGAAGTTGTTCTGCCGCCCGCCGGTGACGGCCATCTCGTCGGTGGTCGGGTACCTCAGGTAGGAGTTCTCCCAGCCGAGCGCTTCCCAACGCTGCCGGATGGCCCCGTAGACCCCGTGCGCGTCGGTCTGCATCGTCCAGTAGATCGAGCCCGCCTTGGTGAAGTGGACGTACCGGCCGATCCCGTCCGGTGTCTTCGTCTCTTCCATGGTCGGGTACCCCAAGGGCCCCGCCTCCCAGCCGAGCGCTTCCCACCTGACCCGGATCCGGCCCCAGATCGCCTTGGCGTCGGTCTGCACCGTGTAGTAGATGGACGCGTTCTTGCTGAAGTGGTTGTAGCGGCCGATCCGGTCCGGCGTGATGCCCTCGTCCGTGGTCGGGTAGCCGAGCTCACCGGCCTCCGCGCCCAACGCCTTCCACCTCACGCGGATCCGGCCGAACACCGGATGCGCGCCCGTGTTCACCGTGTAGTAGATCGACGACTGCATCTTTCCGGGCCACACCGGGAAGTCGTTGTAGCGGCCGATGGTGTCCGGCGTCGTCATCTCGTCGGTCGCGGGCGGACCGAATTCCTTGTGGCCGCCCAGGGCGAGGTACTTCTTGAGGATCTCGCCCTCGATCTGCTTCACGCCCGTGTCCTTCGACCAGTACAGCCGCCCGCGCTCGTAGGTGCGGAAGCGGACCGTGCCGTCGACGGCCTCGGGCGCGGTCGGCGCGCCGAGTCGTTGCGCCAGCGCGGGTTCGTCGCGGTAGCGCTTGTCGATCGGGGTGATGTAGTTCGCCGTGATCGTCAGATCCGTGGTGCCCATGGTGATTTCGGTCAGCCGCCCGGTCGCGCCGTTCGACCAGCCGGTGAAGGTCGACGCGCCGTCCGAAGCGACCTCGGCCGCCTGAATCTCCACCTTCGCGCCCTCGACCACCATCGCCGACGAGGCCCCGCCTTCCGGCGTGATGCCCAGCGCCGCGGCGACGTTGCTGGTCAGCGTGAGCCGGTGCTCGCGCGGCTTAGCGATGTAGGTCTTCGAAACCTTGACGCCGGCGCTGTCGGTCGCCGTCGCGGTGAACTCCAGGTTGGAGTCCGTGTGATCGGTGAACGGCATGGCGAACTCGGCTCCGGTGCCGCTCTGGTCCGGATGCGCGTGGCAGACCGCGTTCTCGGGGCAGTGCCGGACCAGGGTGGTCCAGGTGACCGGGAGAGCGCCGTCCTCGGCGTCGGTCACGGTCGCGCCGACCTTGACCTCCTCGCCGACGGCGAACAGGCGCTCACCGGGGTCGGTCATGGTCAGCTTCGGCGAATGGTTCCCGGGCGCCACGGCGATGTCCGTGCTTCCGGACGCCTGAAGGCCGTCCTTCACCGTGAGCTTGGCGGTGAACTTCTCGGTGCCCGCCGCGTAGGTGTGGCTGACCTTCGCACCGGTGCCGGTGGTGCCGTCACCGAAGTCCCACTCGTAGGTCAGCTGGTCGCCGTCGAAGTCGTACGAGCCGCTGCCGTCGAAGGTGACCGTGCGGGTTTCGGGGTTCGTTTCGGAAGTGGCGACCGCGACCGGCGCCTTGTTCCCGGTGGTGTAGCTGAGCCGTCGCAGCAGACCGCTGTAGATGTCGGCGTAGACGATGTCGCCGTTGGCCGCGGCCAGGAACTTGACCGGACCACCGATACCGGTGAACTTCGGCGGCGTCTCCTGCGGGCGGACGACACGGCCCTGCGTGTCGTACTTGGCCGTCCAGAGCTTCTGGGTGGCGTAGTCGCCGAAGAAGTACGCGCCCCGGTATTCCTCGGGGTAGGACTCTCCATTGTAGACAATGCCGGCGGTGATGCTGTTGCCGTTGTCGACGCCCTGCCCGTGGCGGACCGCCAGCATCGGCGGGGTGTTCACGGCCGAAGCGCACTGCGGCATCGCGGAAAAGCCGTCCGCGGGCTGGTTGCCCTCGAAGCAGGGCCAGCCGAGATTCGCGCCCTTCTGGACGAAGTTGATCTCTTCCCAGGTGCCCCAGCCGACGTCGCCGACCACCGGCAGGCCGGTGCTGGCGTCGAGGCTGAACCGAAACGGGCTGCGGAAGCCGCTCGCGAACACCTTGGAGCGCAAGGAGTTCGGGTTCGCCGCGGAGTAGTACGGGTTGTCGGGAACGCCCGCACCGTCCGCGGTGATGTGGAAGATCTTGCCGAAGATCTTGTCGAGGTCGTACACGTTGAGCGCGAACGGGTCGGCCGCGCCCTGGAACCGGGAGCTGTCGCCGGTCGAGACCCACACCGTGCCGTCGGGGGCGGCCACGACACCGGTGATGCCGTGGATGTCGGTGTTGGCGGCGCCCTCGATGAGCACCTTCTCGCCGGTCAGCCCGGTCGGCTGGGCGGTACCGGTGACCGTCCAGCGCGAGGCGCGCAGGGCGATCCCACCGCCGGCGACGTCGACCGCGCGGGCCGTGTAGATCGCGCGGGAGGTGACGTAGTCGGGCGCGATCGCGATGCCGACCAGGCCGAGGTCACCGCTGCTGCGCACCGGCAGGGTGGCGATGCTCTGGGTCTGCCCGGTGGTGGACACCCAGGCGACGTTGCCCTGCTTCCCGGTGGTCAGCATCGAGCCGTCGGGCAGGTAGGCGAAGTCGGTCAGGTCGTATGGAGCCTGCCCGCTCTGCTGGTCACGCAGGACGAAGCCAGGCGGCAGCACCGGCGCCGCGGACGCCGAGGTGGACGTCAACGGCACCAGCAAGGTCACTATCAGCAACGTCACGAGGGCGTGACAGAGCGCACGGAATCTCGAAGGCATGGCAAGGGCCCCTTTCCCCAGTCGAACGTCTCATCGAAGGGGCCTAGGTGGACATTTCACACTTTCGAGTGCCTTTATCGAACTGTGATCACCACCGTCGGTCGATCACCTGCCCCGTGCTCCGGTTCCAGGTGATGTAGCCGCTCTGGAAGCTGCTCTGCCGTCCGATGGGGATGCCGAACTCGTCCGTCGCCGGGTAGCGCAGGTACGACCGCTCCCAGCCGAGCGCGGCCCACCGCTGCCGGATCGCGCCGTAGATCGCGTGCGAATCGGTGGCCATCGTCCAGTAGATCGAGCCCGCCTTGGTGAAGTGGTTGTAGCGGCCGGCACCGTCCGGCGTGGCGGACTCGTCCGTGGTGGGGTAGCCGAGCGGGCCGGTCTCCCAGCCGAGCGCCTCCCACCGGACCCGGATGCGGCCCCAGATCGCGTGCGCGTCGGTCGGCACCGTGTAGTAGATGGACGCCTTCTTGCTGAAGTGGTTGTACCGGCCGACCCCGTCGGGTGTCGGGAGCTCGTCGGTCGTGGGGTAGCCGAGCGGGCCCGCCTCCCAGCCCAGCGCCGCCCATTTGACCCGGATCCGCCCGTACACCGGATGCGCGCCGGTCGACGGAGTCCAGTAGATCGAAGCCTGCATCGTGCCGGGCCGGTTCGGGAAGTGGTTGTAGCGGCCGATGCCGTCCGGGGTGCCGGTCTCGTCGGTCGCGGGCGGCCCGAACTTCCGGTGCCCGCCCAGCGCGAGGTACTTCTTGAGGATCTCGCCCTCGATCTGTTTCACGCCGGTCTCGGCGCTCCAGTAGAGCCTGCCGTTCACGTACGGCCGGTAGCGCACGGTCCCGTCGGCGACCTCGGGCCCGACGGGCGCGCCGAGCCGTTGCCGCAGCGCGGGTTCCGCCTGGTAGCGCTTGTCGATCGGGGTGAGGTAGTTCGCCGTCAGGGTCAGGTCGTTCCCCGGAACGGTGACGGTCACCGTGCGCGAGGTCCGCCCGTCGGACCAGTTCGAGAACGTCGAGACGCCGTCCGCAGCGATCTCCTCCGCCACGACCTCGAACGTCGCGCCTTCGGTCACCATCGCGGTGCTGACGCCGCCCTCGGCCGGGATGCTCAACGCCGCGGGCACGGTGCCGGTCAGCGTCAACCGGTGCTCACGCGGCATGGCGACGTACGTCCTGCTCGCCGTCACCCCGGCACTGTCGGTCACCGACGCGGTGATCTCGACGCGGGAGTCCTGGTGGTCGGTGAAGGGCACGGTGAACGCCGGTCCGCTGCCCGGCGAGCCGGGGTGCGCGTGGCAGGTCGCCTCCTCCGGGCAATGCCGGATCAGCGTGGTCCACGAGACCGGCAGCACGCCGTCCTCCGCGTCCGTCGCCGTCACCTCGACGGTGACCGGTTCCCCGACCGCGAACGTCCGAGTGCCGGGATCCGTCATCACCGGTTCCGGCGAACGGTTTCCCGGCACCACGACGACATCCGTGCCGCCGGAGGCGCCGAGACGGTCCGTGACGGTGAGCCGCGCTGTCGCCCGCGTGAACTCGGTGCCGTAGGCGTGGGTCACGCGGACGCCGGTCTGGCTCGTGCCGTCGCCGAACTCCCAGTGATACGTCAGCGGATCGCCGTCGAAGTCGTAGGAACCGCCGCCGTCGAAGGTCACCGTCCTCGTCGACGGCTCGGTGCTCGACGTCGCCACCGCGACCGGTTCCGCGTTCGTCCCCGGGTAGCTGAGCCGCCGCAGGTTGCCGGTGTGGATGTCGGCGAAGACGATGTCGCCGTTGGCCGCGGCCGCGAATTTGACCGGCCCGCCGACGCCGGTGAACTCCGGCGGCCGCTCCGGTGCCCGGACGAGCCTGCCCTGGCTGTCGTACGTCATCGTCCAGATCTTCTGCGTGACATAGTCACCGAAGAAGAAGGCGCCCCGGTATTCGTCCGGATAGGACGATCCACTGTAGACGATCCCGGCGGTGACGCTGTTGCCTTCATCGGCGCCGGAACCGTGGTGGTACGCGGTGATCGGCGGCGTGTTGACCACCCCGGCACAGCCCGCCAGCCCGGAATACCCCGGCGTGGGCGCGTTTCCTTCCCAGCAGGGCCAGGCGTGGTTCGCCCCCGGCCGCACGACGTCCACCTCTTCCCAGGTGTTCCAGCCGACGTCGCCCACTACGGGCAGGCCGAGCCGCGGGTCGAGGGAGAACCGGAACGGGCTGCGGTAACCACTGGAGAAGACCTTGGAGCGATTGGCGTCCGGGGCCGCGGCGGAGTAGTACGGATTGCCGGGGACACCGGCTCCGTCCGGAGTGACGTGCAGGATCTTGCCGTAGAGCTGATCGAGGTCGAGCGAGCGCAACGCGCCCGGATCCATCCTGGTGAAGTCGGCGGCATCGCCGATGGAGATCCACAACGTGCCGTCGGGCGCCGTGACGAGCCCGGTGATGCCGTGGACGTCGTAGAACCCGGGAAGCTCGACGAGCACCCGTTCGTTCGCGAGACCGGTGGGGACGTCCGTGCCGGTCACCGTCCAGCGCGCCACCCGCATGGTGAACGCGCCGCCGCCCGTGTCGAACGACCACGTGAGGTAGATCCGGCGTGACGTGGCGTAGTCCGGCGCGATGGCGAGACCGACGAGCCCGAGGTCGCCGTCGTCGTGGACGGGAAGGTTCGCGATCGTCCTGGCCGGGCCGGTGACCGGCACCCAGGCGACCTTGCCGCTCTTGCCGATGCTGAGCACGGAACCGTCGGGCAGATAGGCGAAATCGGTCAGGTCGAACGCGGCCTGGCCGCTCGGCTGGTCACGCAGGACGAAGCCGGACGGCAGAGTGGGCGCTCCGGTCGCTTCCGGAGCGCCCACCCATCCGGGGAGAAGCAGGAGCGAAACGGACAGTGCGACGAGTACCCGGTTCCAGATCATCGGCACTTCCCCATTTCCGGCGTGTCCTGGGCACGTCGCCGGGAGCGGGGAAGTCATTGCCGCCGGGAGCTTTCATTTATCTCAAAGCAACCGAACCGCAATCGATCGTCACGCGGTGGAGCGATCAGGGCACGACCTGCACCACGTCGCCCTTCTGCAGGGTCGTGAAGTACTTCTGCGAAGCCGCCGCGGACAGGTGGATGCAGCCGTGCGAGTACACCGAGAGGCTGCCCGTGTGGAAGGCGATGCCCGGCAGGAAGAACACGGAGTTCGGCATCGGCGCGTCGAACTGCTTCGAGTGGTAGTTCTTGACCTTGGCCGAAACGTGGAAGACACCGGTCGGCGTGGCGTACCCCTTCTTGCCGGGCAGCTGTTTGACCGGGCCGTAGATGACCTTGCCGTCCTGCAGCAGCCATGTCTTCAGCGCGGAGAGGTCCACGCAGGCGCTCACGCCCGGTGAGGCCAGCGCGGCCTTGCAGGGCACGTCGGCGGCGTTCGCGGCGGGCTTGGGCGTGGGTTTCGGCGTCGGCTTGGGCTTCGAGGACGTCGGCTTCGGCGTGGAGCTGCTGCTGCTCGGTGTCGGCGTCTGGGACGACGTGGCCGGGGTCGAAGACGGCGCCGACGTGGTCGTGGGCGCGCCCGACGGGTCGCCCTGCGCGACGGCTCCGCCACCGGGAGCGCTGCCCCCGGCGTTTCCGGAACACGCGGTCAGCACCAGCGCGGTGGCCAGTGCGGTCACCCCCACCAGGAACTTCTTCACGACCCGTACCCCCGTTTGCCCGTAGTCCGTCTGACATGGGTAAAGACGGAGCGCACCCGTCCCGGGTTGTTGATCGGCAGGTCACGATCGCGTCTCAGGGGCTGAAGGGGCCCTTCACCTCATGCGAAGCGGCGAAGGGAGCTTTCCCCGCATCGCATGCGAGGAAAGTCCCTTTCAGCTCACGGCACGCGGCCGACGACCCGCGCGTACATCCGGCCCGGGTTGGCGCCTTCGTCGAGATATCCGGGCAGCGGCGGCAGGTCCCGCGCGAACACGGCCAGCCGCCCGAACAGTTCGTCGGCGTCGCGAGGCCGCCGTTCCGGGTCCTTCTCCAGCAGGTCGGCGAGCAGCACGTTCAGTCCCCCGGGACACCGTCCACTTCGGCCGGGCTCTCCTTGACCTGCTTCTCGAACACCGCGTACGCCGTCGGGCCGGTGAACAGCTGCCTGCCGGTCAGCATTTCGTGCAGGACGCAGCCCAGCGCGTACAGATCGCTGCGCGGCCCGGCGATCCCGCGCTGGATCTGCTCGGGCGCCATGTACGCGGGGGTGCCGAGGATCTGCCCGGCGCGGGTGAACTGGGCGACGTCGGTCTCGCGCAGCATCGCGAGCCCGAAGTCGAGCACCTTCACGCTGCCGTCGGGACACAGCATCAGGTTGGTGGGCTTGAGATCGCGGTGGCAGATGGAAAGCGCGTGCGCGGCGGACAGCACGGCGCAGGCCTGCGCGGCGATCGCGGCCGCCCACGGCATCGGAAGCGGCCCGTGCTCGGCGGCGAGGTCGGCGACGGTCACACCCTCGATGAACTGCATGACCTGGTACAACCGCTCGTCGTAGGTGCCGAAGTCGTACAACGTCGGTGCGCCCGCGTGTTCCAGCGTGGCGAGGATCCGCGCCTCGCGGATGAAGCGCTGTTCGAGTTCGGCGTCCGGGCCGCCGGGAAGGCCGAGGAACTTCACCGCCACGCGGCGGCCGAGATGCCGGTCGTGGCCCGCGTACACCGCGCCCATCCCACCTCGCCCGAGCGGGAGCTCGTCGAGTTCGTAACGGTCCGCGATCAACAACTAGTTCTCCGGCTTGAGCTGGCCCTCAGTCAGTCCCGCCAAGCCTAGCCTCACCAGCTCCAGGCCCGATTCCGCCGCCTCGCGCAGGGCGTCCTCGAAGGCGGCGAGCCGGGTGAACGCCGCCCCGTGGGCGCGTTGCGTCTCGATCGGCAGGCGCGGGATCCGGGTGCGTTTGAGGTCGATCCTGGTCGAAGACGTCGGCGCGAGCTGCCCGGCCGCGCGCAGGCAGCCGGCGAGGAACGCGGCGTCCAGCCGTTCGGGATCCGTGCGGTACTTCGACATCGTCGGCTCCGCCGCGAACGTCTCTCCACTGTGGACATACGCGGGCACGGCGGGCGACGCGACGACATCGCCTTCCTCCACCGATTCCGGCACGGTGAGCACGCCGGATTTCAGCAGCTCCCCGATCGTGACGTACGAGAGCTTCTCGCCGGAAACCACCAGCGACGGCAGCTCCGGCCGGATCCCCTCGAAATGCCTTCGTACCTCAAGGAAGGCTTCGCCCGCGTGCTCTTCGCGCGCCTGATGGCGCGCCGGGGAAAGATCGATCTCCTCGTCGAGCAGCTCGATGATCCGGACCGTTCCCGGCACGTCGGCACCGCGCAGGTATTCCTCCACAGTGGACGGATCGGTCGCCAGGAGCAGCCGCGACGGCGGCCGTTCCCCTGGTTCCGGCCGCCGCAGCAGCCAGAGATCGGCGCCGCCGACCGTGACCACGGCACGCAAAGCCCCGGCTCGCAACAGGTTCCCGCGGATCCTCCGCCCCGTGCGACGGCCCGCCGCGGCGGGCGGCATGCGGATCGCGACGGGCCCGCCGGGTTTCACATGCGCGAGGCAGTGCTGCACCCACGCCAGCTCCGGTTCGCCGCGCGGCGGCTGGCCGTACTCCCAGCGCGGGTCTCCGATGAGTTCGTCGTAGCCCCATTCCCGTTCGTTGAACGGCGGATCGCAGACGACGGCGTCCGCGAGGACGCCTTCGTAGGAGTCCATCGACAGGGCATCCGCGCCGTACATCTCCATGTCCGCCCCCGCGAGCAGGAGCCGATGCGCGGCGATGCACGAGGTCGCCGGATCGTCGACCTGGCCGAGCAGCCGGGTCCCGCCGGAGGCCAGCAGCAGCGTCCCGAGCCCGCACGAGGGGTCGAGCACGACACCGGGTTCGGGGCCGATGAGCCGGGACATCAGCGCGGCCACCGGCTCCGGCGTGACGGACAGCTGGCGCGAGTGCGCCTCGACGTAGCGTTCGCACAGGAACTCGTAGGCCTCGCGCGCTCCTCGCTCCTCGGCGAAGCGGTCCAGCAGTCCGAGCAGTTCGGCGTCGTCGTAGCGGGAGGAGAAGGTCCACGCACCTCGCCGCGACAGATACGACCCCACCCGGCCGACCCGGTCGCCGAGCGCCAGATCGTCGCCGAGGTTCCGCAGCCGCTGCCACACCCGGTCCCCGAGCGAGATTTCGACCGGTTTCCCCCGCTCACGCAGCCAGCTCTCGATGGCGAACAGGGAAAAGAGGGGGCTCGACGCCGTCCCGCCGACGGGCGGCGGAAAATCGCCGTAACGTCGACGCCAGTTGCTGACGGCGGCGCGGCCGACGCCGGCGATGCGCGCGATGTCCGCCGCGGTGACGGTGGCTTGCTCCTCCATCGCCGCATCGTAACCGACAGCTGACCATTCCAGCCCTTTGTTTGTGAACTCAGTACACAACTGCTTTACTGGGAGCCATGAGGTACACCCTTCGGTACGCCGCCGGCTCGGACGTCGGACGGCGCCGCCAGGTCAACCAGGACTCGGTCTACGCCAGCGCCAGGATGCTGGCCGTCGCCGACGGCATCGGCGGGCAGCCGCACGGCGAAGTGGCCAGCGCCGAGGCGGTCGGCGTCCTCTCCCGGCTCGACACGGACCTCCGCGGCTTCGACCTCGCGGACGTCGACCTGGTCGAGGTGCTCACCGGCGGCCTTCGCGCCATCGACGACCGGCTCGCCGCGACGGCCGAGCAGGAGCCCGAGACGCGCGGCATGGGCACCACGCTGACCATGCTGCTGTTCGACGGCTCCCACTTCACGGCCGCCCACATCGGCGACTCGAAGGGCTACCTGCTGCGCGACGGCACGCTTCAGCGCTTCACCCGCGACCACACGCTCGCGCAGGCCCTCGCGGACGACGGACGCATCGACCCGTCGGAGGTCGAGGGGCACCCTCGCGGCTCGCTGTTGATGAAGGCGCTGTTGAGCACCGGCAGCGGCGAAGCGGACATCTGGACCTTCGACGCCGCCCCCGGCGACCGTCTCCTGCTGTGCTCGGACGGGTTGACGGCAACGGTTGTCGAAACCGTTATCAAGGACGTCCTCGGCGCCTTCCAAGATCCCGCCGAGACCGTCCCGAGGCTGATCGACCTGGCCAACGAGGGCGGCGGACCGGACAACATCACCTGCGTCGTGGCCGACGTTCTCACCCCCGCGGCCGCTTGAGTCCACGAAGCGGCAAACGCAGGTCAGACCCGCCTTCGCGGGGGCGAAACGGCATCCGGTATCGTTCCCCACGGAGGATTGGCCGAGCGGCCTAAGGCGCACGCTTGGAAAGCGTGTTGGGTTCACGCCCTCGCAGGTTCGAATCCTGTATCCTCCGCCGTCAGCAAGGCCCCGGACGTTCCGACGTCCGGGGCCTTGTTGATTACTTAGCAGGACCTTCACTTAACAGAGTCAGTTGATCACGCTAAGTTTAATAGTGGTCGTTCCAGCCCCCGACGTCCCAAGGAGTCCGCCAAAATGGCCGGAGTCGAAGAGATCCGCGCTGGTATCGCGCTCGCGAACGAGAAGGCATCCGCGAGCATCGCCGCACTTCAGCAGGCAGCGCAGTCTCTCGAAGAAGCCCAGCTTTCGCTTTCCCAGGCCACCCAGGGCAGCACGCAGCACGAGGTGAGCCAGGCGCACGGGCTTCTCGCCGAAGCGCTGCAAGGCATCACCGGTATGCAGAGCACCATCCAGGCGGGCATCTCGTCGGCCGAGTCGTACTCGACCCGTCTCTGACATGTACCTCGAGGAACTGCACCAGCTGCTGACGGCCGTCCAAACCGGCCTCGCCGACGGACGCGCCCATGCCGAGCGGGCCAGGAGCCTGCTCGAAGAGTCCCGACGCGCCATCGTGGAACCCCAGGCCCAAGCCGTGCCATGGGTGCCGCCGCAGCTGGCGCAGGCCGACGAGGGAATGGAAAACCTCCTGACGCGCCTTTCCGCCGCTGACGACCTGGTCAGCGGTTACCAATCCCGTCTCTGAGATTGGCCAGCCGGTATGGGCAGCAAAGCGAGTGAACAGCGCAATCGCGTCGCCACGGCGCTCGAACGGGTCCGGCACCAGATCGGGCTCGTCCTCGGCGCCGCCGCCGGCGCCCGCCAAGCCGCCGAGGCGGAACTGGCCAAACTGCAGCTGGAACAGCACATCGTCCGGGTGGGGATGAACAACTCCACCTCGGAGCAGTACACCGAATGGTCGCGGCATCCCGCCGCGAACGAGGTGTTCGGCCTGCTGGGCAGCGTGCGCGGCCAGTTCTACGCCGACTGGGAAGCGGGCCCGAACGCGTTGCGCGAACTCGTCGCGAACAACGCGCCGGGGCCCGCGAGCCAGCAGCCGGGCAACTGGCTCGGCCGCGTCGGCGGGAATCCCGGCATCACCGCGCCCGGGCTGTGGCGGGTCGGCTCGGCGACCGTGCCGGGCCAGGACGTCCCGCGCACCTTCGACGTCGCGGTCCCCCTGCTCGACGAGTCGCATCTGTCCATCACGTCGGCGCCGAAGACCAGGGCCGCGGTGGACGGCATCGTGCAGAACCTGCTGATGCGGATCCTGAGCACGTTCGAACCCGGCGCCGTGCGCGTCCACCTGTGGGACGTCGGGCAGCTGACCGCGATCCTGCCCGACCTGTACCCGCTGAGCCGCACCAGCGCGCTCACCCTGTACGACCCGGGACGGCTCGAGGACCTCCTCGACGAACTGGCCGGGCACATCCGCCGCATCCACGCGACCGGGATGCAGGCGGGGCACACGTCGCTGCGGGAGATCCGGCGGGCGAGCGGCCAGCGCGTCGAACCGTTCCGCGTCGCGGTGCTCTACGGCAACGGCGAAACCCTCGAACCGGAGCGCGCCCGCGAACTGAAACGGGTCGCCACCGGGGCGCTCGCGGCCGGGATCTGCCTGATCCTGATCGACGTGCCGACCATGCTGTCGACGTCGGTCGAATCGCTGAGCCTGCACGACGAGCGGCGCGCGACGAGCAGCATGACCGGCCCCGACCTGATCGTCGACCTCGACCCGCCGATGCCGTCCGGGCAGGTCATCCGCGCCGCCGGGCGGATCGCCGAGGCGCTGATCGCCAAACAGGGCGGGCCGCGCGCGTTCGCCGACCTCCTGCCCACCGAGCTGGGCAAGGAGAGCTCGGCGCGGGAGCTGCGGGCGCCGGTCGGATTCTTCGAGGGCGAGCCGGTGGAGGTCGTCATCGGCGACGCCAGCCCGCACGTGCTCATCGGCGGGCCGAGCGGTTCCGGCAAGACGAACTTCCTGTATTCGCTGCTCGGCAGCTTCGCGGCGCGGTACTCGCCGGACGAGCTCGCGCTGTACCTGCTGGACTTCAAGGAAGGCGTGTCGTTCGCCGGGCTCGCGCCGGGGCGGCGGGACGCCAGCTGGCTGCCGCACGCCAAACTCATCGGGGTCAACGTCAACACCGACCGCGAGTTCGGCCTGGCGCTGCTGCGCTACCTCGCCGACGAGCTGCGCCGCCGGTCCGCCGCCGCGAAACTGCACGAGGTCACCAACCTCGCGGACCTGCGCGAACAGGACCCCGGCGGGCACTGGCCGCGGATCGTCGCGGTGATCGACGAGTTCCAGTACCTGTTCGCCGGCCGCGACGGCGTGACGGCGACCGCGACCCAGCTGCTGGAGGACATCGCGCGGCGAGGCCGGTCCCAGGGCATCCACCTGGTGCTGGCGAGCCAGGACGTCGCCGGGATCGAGGCCTTCTGGGGCAAACCGGCGGTGTTCGAGCAGTGCACGCTGCGGATCGCCATGCCGAAGGCGCGGCGGGTACTGTCCGAGACCAACAACGCGGCCGTCTCGGCGCCGAAGTGGCACGCGGTGATCAACCATGATTCCGGGGTGGCGCACGGGAACCAGCTCGCCCACGTTCCGGACGCGAGCAGCAAGGACGTCTTCAACAAGCTGCAGCACCGGCTCTGGGAGCGGTATTCGGAGTCGTTCAAGCGGCCGAGGCTGTTCGACGGGGCGCATTCCCCGGTGCTGGAACAGTTCCCGGCGTTCACCGACCTCAAGCCGACGGACAAACCGCGGGCGCTGCTCGGCCAGTCCATCGACGTCGACGAGGCCGCCTGCGGGGTCGAGCTGCCGAAGGCACCGGGGCGGAACGTCGCCGTCCTCGGCGCGGCCACGGCCGAAGCACTGTCCATCATGGACTCCGCCGCGCGTTCGCTGGCCCGCCAGCATCCGCACGGCTCGGTGGAGTTCGTGCTCTCGTGCCCCATCGAAGCGTCCGTCCCCGCCGTGGCCGAGCTGGCCGACCGCCTGCGCTCGGAAGGCCACGAGGCGACCCTGGTCGACGATCTGCCCGCCCGGGTAATCGATATCGCGGAGAATCTGTCCTCTTTGGACAAAGCACAGGTGCTGCTGCTGTACGGCGTCGACGCGTCGATCCCCGCACTGGAAGCGAAGGCTCCCGGACAGCTCAAGAGCGGTCTGGATCAGTTGCGGGTGCTGCTGAAGCAGGGCCCGACACACGGCGTCCACACCATCGGCTGGTGGCGCAGCATCGCCCGGCTGAAGGACACGCTCGGCTTCGCCGGCACCGACGACATCGGATCCTGGGCGGCGTTGGACGTCCAGGGCAACGAGCTGTCGCCGTTCGCCGCCGGGCAGGTCGTGCACTGGTCACCGCGGCCGGGGCGCGCGCTGTTCTTCGACCGCACCACCCACGGCGCCCCTGAGGTGATCATCCCGTTCCAGCGTCCGGAAGGGCTTCTCGATGGATGACGGCATCACCGCGGCCATGCGGTACAAGGAGATCGTCGGCCTCGCGCGCGCTTCGGCGGAGAACCTCCGAAACTGGGAGATCGGCCGCGCGGACGAACTGGAGGCCCGGCTCGCCGAGGCGCACCAGGCCGTCGCGGACGCCGCCGAACGCGAGCAGCGCGCCGTCGACCGGTGCACGCGCTGGTGGAAGATGGCGCAGCACAACGTCGAAGGCCTCTCTTGGCTGCCAGAGGACGAAGACCCGCGCCCGGTGCCGACCGCGCGGGCCGGGTACCTGGAGAAGTACCTGGAAGAGGTCAAGCCGAGCTACCAGGAACTCGTGCAGGCGGTGCTTTCCCTGGGCTGGCGGGCCAAACGCTCCTGATCCCTTGAGTCACGCCCCCAAGCACGCGAGTTACGCCTCCAAGCACGCGAGTGCGCCCTCCAAGCACGCGAGTTACGCCTCCAGGCACGCGTACTCGATGGAGGGCACTCGTGACTGGACGGACGACACACGTGATCGAACGGACGACTCGCGTGCTTGAGGACGTACCTCGCTACAGCTTGCCGAAAACCCTCTCCAGGTAGTCCGCCAGGTCCCAGAACGCGTCCTGGACCGGGTTGCCCGCGCTCGGCCGGAACCGCAGAACCTGCGGGTCGTGGTCGCTCGCCTGCTTCGCGAACTCGGCGTTCAGGTGCACGACGTCGTAGTCGAGCCCGCGCGGCGCCTTCGACGCCAGGATGTGGTCGAGCACCTGCGACTGGCCCTCGAAAACGTAGCTGTACCGCTCATTCTCGGGCAGCGACGCGATGAGGTCCTTCAGCGCGCCACCGGCGGTCAGCGTCTGCACGGCGGGCGAGAACGGGTAGTCGTTCAGGTCGCCGGCCACGACGATGTTCGCGTTCTTGTCCGAAGCGAGCAGCTTGTCGATAAAGCCACGGAGCACGGTCGCCTGCTTGGCCCGCTGCACCTCGGAACTCCGGACCGGCGGCTGGTTGCGGCCGTGCGTCGGCTGGTCGCCGCCCTTGGAGTTGAAGTGGTTCGCGATGACGAACACGGTGCGGCCCTTGAAGACGAACTCGCCGGCCAGCGGTTTGCGGCTGGCTTCCCACGCCTCGTTCCCGGGCTCGACGCGGCCGGGCGAGACGGTCAGGTGGGTCTTGCCGCGTTCCTTGACCACGCCGACCGGGGTGGTCGCGTCGCCGCCCTCGCGGTCCACAAAGGACACCCGGGCAGGGTTGAACAGGAAGCCGACGCGGATGTTGCCGCCGGGCTGGCCGCCGTCCTTGCCGTTCTCCGGGTCGATCTGGCGCCACTCGTAGCGCGGGCCACCGGCGGCGACGATCGCGTCGACGAACTTCTGCAACGTCTGATCGGCGGCGACGGTGCCGTCGTTGGTGGGCCCGTTGTTGTCCTGGATCTCTTCCAGGTTCAGGATGTCCGGCTTCGCCAGGTTGCCGACGACGGCCTTCGCCAGCTCGCCGAACTTCTCCGCACTGTCCAAAGCGGACAGGTTCTCGACGTTGTACGTCGCCACGGAAAGCTCGCCACTGCGCTGAGCGCGGGTGCTCTCGCGCTGCAACCCGTTGTCCTTGGCGGCGCCCAGCTTCGTCGCGAACAGCGTGTAGCCGCCGAAGTTGCTGTACTCGACCGGGCCGGAGGTCTCGCCGGTGAGCACGTCGCCGGTGTTGACCTTCGGGAACGGCTGCTGGGCGAACGGGACCAGCGAAGCGACCTTGAGCACGCCGGTGTTGAGCCGGTCGTAGTCCAGGTACACCGCGCCGCCGCGGACGCTCGGGTTCTGCTTAGGCTTGGTGGTCACGTAAAGCTCGTTGTACGACGATGTCGGGCCGACGACGCGCGCGTCGGAGACGCTGACGATCTCGCTCTCGTGCGTCTCCCAGAAGTCCAGCGAGTACTTCGCGGGCTCCAGCGGCAACGGCTCGATGCTGCCGCCCGGCGCGGGGGCGACGGTGTCCGGCACCGTGTCCGGCGTGACGACGGTCGGGGCGGGCAAGGCGTTTCCGCTCGACTGGACCGTCCACTGTGCACTCGTCAGCTCGGTGAGCGACTGGTACGGCGAGGTCGCGGGCGCGTCCGGGTAGAACTCGCGGACGGTGCCCGCGGCGGTCACCGCGTCGCCGACGGCCACGGCGGGCGTGGTCGAGCCGGTGAAGACGAACAGGCCCTCGCTGGTGCGCGGGTCGGCGTCGGGGGCGGTGTCGGTGATCCAGAACCCGCGCGCCGAACCGAAGCTCCGGATCGCGGTGACGACGCCGGTGACCCCGGCGACCTTCCGGTCCTTGAGCGGCGAGATCCGCGTGGTGCCCTGGATGTCGTGGATCTTCGCGTCGACCGGCGGCGGGCCGGTCTCGCCCGGCGTCTCACCCTTGCCGTTGGTCGGCGTGGGCGCGCCGGAGGTGAAGTCGGCCGCGTTGTCGTCGGTGTCCGCGAGCGTCGCGCCCCTGGCGACGGACGCGGTGTTGGACGGCGCGGGTGCCGCGGCCCCCTCACGGATGACGGCGGTGGAGCCGAAGCCCACCAGATCCTTGATCCGGCTGTCGGCCGCGCAGTCGGCGGCGGTCTTGCAGGTCAGCGCCGAGGTGCCCTGGACGAGCGCGATGGTGCCGGCGCTCGCGGACAGGGCCAGCGAGCCGGTGGCGTCCGGCGCCGGCAGCGCGACCGTGCCGCCCGAACCCTTCGCCTGCGCGATGAGGTACCGCGCACCCGGCGCGACGCTGCCGGTCAGCGGCGTGACCTGCCAGCTGTTCCCCGACGCGGGCGCGTACTGGACGCTGAAGCCGTCGAGGCTCACCGCCGCCGCGCCACGGTTCGCGAGTTCGACGAAGTCGTTGGTCAGCGTGGCGCCCGAGTTGCCGCCACCGCCATAGACCTCGGCGATCACGGCGTCGGCACTGGGTGCGGCGAGCGCGGCCGGAGCGGTCATGCCGCTCACGACCAGGCCCGAGGCGACGGCCACGGTCAGGGCTCGTCTCCGGGCAGCACGTCGGGATGTGGTCACGCTGAGTCCCCTTTTCGCAAGATCGGTCGAGGCATACTCCCCCGAACAAGTGAAATGAGGAAGACGTCAAGACAACGATTCGTCACCACTAGCCCGATCGGATCCTCGCGTGAGACGATCGAAGTCCGCCGCCTGCTACGCACCAGGAGGCGTTTTTCATGCGCAGACTGCTTTGCGCGCTCGTCGCGGCCGGTCTCGTGATCCCGGTTCCCCCGGCGGCCGCCGCACCACCGGAGAAGGCCACGTTCGAGGTGATGACCCCGGCGAGCACGGTCGCGTCGCGCACCGACCGGCGGCCGAACGCGGGCGGGATCTTCGACCCGGTCGCGCGCAAGACCTTCATCTCGTGGTCCGGCAAGGCCGCGGACACCTACGTCCAGGCGTACGACCATCGCACCGGCGTCTGGACGGCGCCGAAGAAGATCGCCGACGGCGAGTCCGATCCGCACAACTACCCGACGATGCTGCTGGCCGGCGACGGGCATCTGCTGATCTTCCGCGGCATGCACAACACGCGGACCGTGATCAGCCGCGCGCCGCTCGCCCACTCCCTCGAAGGCACCTGGACCGACACCGAGGTCCCCGAGGGTGACTCGGCGAGCTACCCGATGCCGGTGAAGACCGTGGACGGCACGCTCTTCCTGTTCTATCGCGAGACCACCAACGAACTGGATCCGACGGCGAACTCCGACTTCCGCCCGATGAAGTACCTCGTTTCCCGCGATCACGGGAAGACGTGGAAGAACTCCGTGCAGCTGACCGGGAAGCGGTGGGCGTTCGGCTCGCTGGGCCGGGCGGACCACATGGACGAGATCTACGTCGGACAGGTGCGGTATCTGCCGTCGTCCGGACGGATCCACTTCGTCTACACGCTCGCGGGCGGCGGGCCGTCGCAGCACAAGCACGACGTCTATCACCGGAACGTCTATCACCTGTCGTTCGACGTCCACACCCTGCGCTTCTTCTCCGCGTCGGGCCGCGACCTCGGCACGCAGGTCGACGACGCCGAGCAGGAGCGGTATCTCAAGGTCGTCGAAACCCCGCTCGAACTCCCCGGCGGGCTCAAATCGCCGGACTACATCCTGCAGGTCGGCACCCAGTGCGACGGCAAACCGTTCGTCACCTGGTTCCAGTTCGACGCCGCGGGCTCGCCGCGCGATTTCGCGGGCGCGTGGAACGGCCGGAACTGGGAAGTGCGCGAAGTCGCGAAGGGGCTCCGATTGCGTGAGATCGAACAGCTCAATGGCGGCACGTGGCGCGTTTACGGAACGCGAGACGGACAGCCGGGCATCGAAACGTTCTTGCTCGAGAACGGCCGCGCCTGGACGCCGGAAACCTTGATCACCACGCCGAAACCGGTCCAGCGCGTCGAAGTGATCACCGGTTTCCGTGACCCCGCCCGCATTCTGGCGACCGGCGCGTCCAGCGCCCGTGACGTCTCCGTGGCCGACGGTGACATTTATGTCGCGGGAGCCCCGCGGAAATAGCCCATTGGTGTTCCGCTGCCTTAAATGAACCTCAAGTCCGGGTACAACCCGGCATTTCCGGAGCTACCTTTGGCGACGTGAGCGAGGACACAAATCCTCCCTCACGTCGCCGGAGGAGGTGTCCGATGAACTGGCTCATCGTCGGTACGGCACTGGTTCTGCTGCTGAGCATCGCCTTGGCCGTCGACCTGCGCGACCGGAAACGCGGCGGACGCCCGGTGGCCCATTTCGGCGGGGCACGGCTCGACGCCGTCTTGCGCGAGGCAGACCTGGGCGAAGGACTTCTCGACGCTCACCGGGGAGGGTGAGCAGGGGGAACTGGGGGCGCACCGCCGGTGCACGGGACCCGTCGGGGGAGGACGGAGCCCGTACACCGGCGGTGTGTCATTTCCGCTTCGCCGCACTCGCGTGCTCAGAGACGGAACTCGCGTGCTCGAAGGCGTATCTCGCGTGCTTGGAGACGTAACTCGCGAATCACGCCTTCGCGTCCTTGCCGGGCACGAGTTCCTGCCGCGCCTTGTACTTGCCGATCAGCGACTTCGCGCCGGCGACCGCGGCCTTGCCCGCGCCCTTCGCGCTCGCCGCGAGGAACGTCGTCCAGTCGAAGTAGTCGCGCCACAGCACGATCCGGCCGTCGCGCACTTCGAACGTGCCGCACACCCAGAACTCGGCCTCCCACACGCCGCGCCGCAGGACGTCGGTGCGCTCGGTGAGCACGATCGGGCCGTCGGCGGCGATGTGGTGGGTGCGCGCCTCGAACCCGCTTCCGTAGCGGGCCATGGTGCGCAACTGCTTCTCCACCGCCGAAAGGCCGCGAGCCGGGGGCAGCGGGACGTTCTGATAGACGATGTCGATCGCCACGAAGCCCAGCGCGCGGTCGATGTCGAGCTCTTCGAGAGCCTGCAGGAA
Organism: Amycolatopsis sp. EV170708-02-1; assembly: GCF_022479115.1. Taxonomy (NCBI): domain Bacteria; kingdom Bacillati; phylum Actinomycetota; class Actinomycetes; order Pseudonocardiales; family Pseudonocardiaceae; genus Amycolatopsis; species Amycolatopsis sp. EV170708-02-1. The sequence goes on along the minus strand of NZ_CP092497.1, from coordinate 9,527,018 downwards.
ACCGGTCACCACAGTCTTCGGATCCGTCATGTCCACCAAGGCTAATCCGATTTTGAACCGCCGGAAGGTCACAGCCGTATCACAGGAGGAGAGGGGCCGGTTTCCCCTGACTACGGAGGTATCGATGCGACGGCGACTGCCGATGGCCCTGTTCGTGCTGGTCGCCTGGGTGCTCGCGGGCTGCTCGACGGCCACGGGCGCCGCCCCGGCGACACCGGGTGCCAACCAGGCCGACATCACCTTCTCCCAGCAGATGGTGCCGCACCACCAGCAGTCGATCCAGGTCGCGAACCTGGCTTCGGAACGGTCGGCTTCCGAGTATGTGAAGGCCACCGCGGCCAAGATCGTCAAGGCCGAGTCGGCCGAAGTCCAGACGATGACCGCCTGGCTCCAGTCGTGGAACGCGGCCGTGCTCCCCGCGGCGGGCCACGCCGGGCACGCGATGCCGGGGATGATCACCGAAGGGCAGGTCGCGTCGCTGCAGAACCTGACCGGCGCCGAATTCGACAAGGTGTGGCTGCCGCTGATGGCCGAGCATCTGCGCAACGGCGTCGCGATGGCCAAGACGGTGCTCTCCTCCGGCGAGCACGCCGAGACGAAAGCGCTGGCACAGGAGATCGTGGAGAACCAGACGGCGGCGATCGACGAGATCACCGCGCAGCTTTCTTGACCCCCTGAAGACACCGGAAGGCCCTCCGGTATTGTTCTCGGCGGTGGCGTGTCCGAGCGGCCGAAGGAGCACGACTCGAAATCGTGTGACGGTTAATACCCGTCCGTGGGTTCAAATCCCACCGCCACCGCAGCGAAGAGCCGGTCTCCACGGAGACCGGCTCTTCTGCGTTCGCGACTACTTGTTGAACTTGTCCTTGAGGTCCTGCACGCCGCCTTCCGCGCGGTCGCGGAGGTCGTGCCCGGCCTCCTTGACCTCGCCCTTGGTCTGGTCGGCCCGGCCGGAGTTCGCGAGGTCCTGGTTGCCGGTCTTCTCGCCGAGCTTCTCCTTGGCGGCGCCGATGGCCTGCTCGGCCTTGTCCTTCGCCTTGTCGAAAACGCTCATGGCGGATGTTCCTCCTTCGACTGCGGCCACCGTCTGCGGCCGCCTGTCCGGAGGGTTACCCGTGACGCCGGGTACGACACATCCTTCACCCGGTGCGGTTACCCCGTTGGCCGTGGAAGAAGTCTTCGAGCAGGGCCGCGCATTCGGCCTCCAGCACCCCGCCGACGACTTCCGCGCGGTGGCTGAGCCGCCGGTCGCGGACGACGTCCCACAGCGACCCCACGGCCCCGGTCTTGGGCTCCCAGGCGCCGAAGACGACCTTCGCGACCCGGGCCATCACGAGGGCGCCGGCGCACATCGTGCACGGCTCCAGTGTCACCGCGAGCGTGCAGCCTTCGAGCCGCCAACCGTCGCCGTAGATCTCGGACGCGGCCCGCAGCGCGAGGATCTCCGCGTGCGCCGTCGGGTCGCCGAGTTCTTCGCGGGCGTTGCGCGCGGAAGCGAGCGGGGTCCCGTCCGGCGCCAGGACGACGGCACCGATCGGCACGTCTTCGCCCGCACCTCGCGCCGCGACGATCGCCGCCCGGACGGCGGCGATGTCGGCGGCGGAGGCTGCGGGGCTCAGATCTCGTCCAGGATCTTCGTGAACTCGGCGGCGAACCCGCACCGCTGCGCGACCATCTGGAGCTGTTCGTCCGGATAGAGGTCGACCTCGCCGACGATCACCTGCAGCTCGGCCCCGGGCAGTCCGAGATCGGACAGGATCTCCAGGTCGCCTTCCGGCCAGACCGCGTCGTCGTCCTCGTCCGGCGGGTCGACTCTCAGCACGTCGAGGACGTCGGCGGCGATGTCGTAGTCGAGCGCCGCGGCGGCGTCGGACAGCAGCAGCGACGGGCCTCTCGGGCTCGGCCGGACGATCACGAAGAACTCGTCGTCCACCGCCAGCAGCCCGAACGCGGCCCCTGTCGAACGCAGTTTGCCCAGCTCGGTGATCGCAGCGTCGAGCTCGCCGAGCGCCCCCGGATCAAGGGAACTGCACCGCCACCGACCGTCCTCCCGCACCACGGCCACCGCGAACCCCGTGATCGGCTCTTGCACCGCCATGCGCACACCGTATTCCGCCCGCATTCGGAACGCACGCACGGTGCGCCCGAAGCGCCGCATGCGCCACTATCGAGACATGACCGGACCCACCGACCTGCCCACCCTCCCCGACGCGCGCTTCGCCGGATTGCTGGCCGAGGCCCGCGCCCTCCAGACGAAAACCGTAGAGCTCCGCCGGGAGATCCACCGGAATCCGGAGATCGGCCTCCACTTGCCGAAGACCCAGGCCTCGATCAAAGCCGCCCTCGATGGCCTGCCGCTGGAGATCACCGAGGGCAAATCGACCACCTCGCTGACCGCCGTCCTCCGCGGCGGGAAGCCGGGCCCGGCGATCCTGCTCCGCGGCGACATGGACGCGCTGCCGCTGCACGAGGACACCGGGCTCGGCTTCGCCTCCGAAGACGACGGCGCGATGCATGCCTGCGGGCACGACACCCACGTCGCGATGCTGGCGTCGGCCGCGCGGCTGCTCTGCGAGCACGCCGACGAGCTGGCCGGGTCGGTGGTGTTCATGTTCCAGCCCGGCGAGGAAGGCGAGCACGGCGCGCGCCACATGATCCACGAGGGTGTGCTGGACGCCGCGGGCGAACGCGTCGAAAAGGCGTTCGGCCTGCACATCTTCACCTCGGCCGCGGCCGGCGTCGTGCAGACGCGGCCGGGTCCGATCATGGCGTCGGCGAACAGCTTCCACGTCACCGTCACCGGCCGGGGCGGGCACGGCTCGGCGCCGCACCAGGCGATCGACCCGGTGCCGGCGGCGGCCGCGATGGTGGGCGCGCTGCAGACGATGGTGACCCGCAAGGTCAGCGTGTTCGAGCCCGCGGTGGTGTCGGTGACCCGCATCGAGACCGGTACGACGACGAACATCATCCCGGAGACGGCGTTCCTGGAGGGCACGATCCGCACGCTGTCCGAGCGGACGCAGGCGTTCGTGCGCGAGGAACTGCCGCGGGTGTGCGAGGCGGTCGGCGCGGCGCACGGCGTCAAGGTGAGCGCCGAGGTCCTCCCCGGCTACCCCGTCACGGTGAACGATCCCCAGGTCGCGGCCCGGGTGCTGGAGCTGGCGGCCGAGGTCCTCGGCGCCGGCAACTCCGAGGTCATGGAGAACCCGGTGATGGGCGCGGAGGACTTCTCCTACGTCCTGCAGCGGGTGCCGGGCGCGTTCGCGTTCCTGGGGGCCTGCCCGCCCGACGCCGACCTGGCCACGGTGGAGGCGAACCACTCGAACCGGGTGGTCTTCGACGAGGACGCGATGGCCAACGGCGTGGCGATGTACGCCGCCTTCGCGCTGGACGCCCTTCGCTAGCCATTACACAACAGCGTTGATTTAATGGGTGCCATGAGCGATGACACCCTGGCCGTCCTGGCCGCACAGGAGGAGCGCCTGGTCTTCCGCCGGTTCGACAACGAGACCGCGCTGGAGCTGGGCGCCCACCTGCTCGCGGCGGCACGGGACCGCGCCCTCCCGGTGACGGTCTCCGTGCGCCGCGGCGGACAGCGCCTGTTCCACGCCGCGTTGCCGGGCACCTCGGCCGACAACGACGCGTGGATCGACCGCAAGAGCCGCGTCGTCGACCGATACGGGCACAGCTCGTTCTTCGTCGGCGAGCAGTTCCGCGCGAAGGGCACGACGTTCGAAGCGGACTCCCGCCTCGACCCGGACCTGTACGCCGCGCACGGCGGCGTGTTCCCGGTGATCGTCGAGGGCGTGGGCCCGGTCGGCACCGTCGGCGTCTCGGGACTGCCTCAGGCCGACGATCACGCGTTCGTCGTCGAGCAGCTGGAGATCTTCCTCGCCGCAGCGTCCTAAATGGACCTTCCGCGGAGTTGTCCACAGGTTGTTCACGTGTGGACAACTCCGTACGGCGGCGACAAAACCGGACGAGTTCCGGTTATTTCTTGACAAACCCTCCAGTGGTCTAGTCCAATCCTTGACGTGACCTGAACCACATCCGAGGGAGTCCCCATGCGCCGGAAAGCCGCCGTCGGCATCGTTTTCCTCTTACTGGGCCTGCTGATGCCCGCCGCGGCACAGGCCGCGATCCCGGCCCACGCCCTGGTCGGCTACCTGCACGCGAGCTTCGCGAACGGCTCCGGCTACACGAGGATCGCCGACGTCCCTGACGACTGGGACATCATCGACCTCGCCTTCGCCGAACCGACATCCACGACCTCGGGCGAACTCCGGTTCGGACTCTGCCCCGCGGCGGAATGCCCGAACGTCGAATCCGAGGCGGAGTTCATCGCCGGGATCAAGGCGCAGCGGGAGAAGGGCAAGAAGGTCGTCATCTCCGTCGGCGGCCAGAACGGGCAGGTGCGGCTGACCACGGCCGCCGCGCGGGACGCGTTCGTCAGCTCGGCGAGCGCGATCATCGACAAGTACGGCCTGGACGGGATCGACATCGACTTCGAGGGCCACTCGCTGTCCCTCGACCCCGGCGACACCGACTTCAAGAACCCGAAGACGCCCGTGGTGGTCAACCTCATCTCCGCGTTGAAGACGTTGAAAGCCAAGTACGGCAACGACTTCGTGCTGACGATGGCGCCGGAGACGTTCTTCGTCCAGCTGGGACACCAGTTCTACGGGCCGGGCCCGAACGGGAGCGCCGATCCGCGCTCCGGCGCCTACCTACCGGTGATCCACGCGCTGCGGGACTCGCTGACCGTGCTGCACGTCCAGGACTACAACTCCGGCCCGATCATGGGACTCGACGGCCAGTACCACACGATGGGGACCGCGGACTTCCACACGGCGATGACCGACATGGTGCTCACCGGCTTCCCCGTCGCGGGCGACGCGGCGAACGTGTTCCCCGCGCTGAAACCGGAACAGGTCGCGATCGGCCTGCCTGCGTCGCCGTCGGCGGGCAACGGGCATACGACCCCGGCGGACGTGCGCGCTTCGCTGGACTGCCTGACGAAGGGGAGCGGCTGCGGCACCTACCAGCCGCACAGCACCTTCCCGGCCCTGCGCGGGCTGATGACCTGGTCGATCAACTGGGACAAGTTCGGCGGCTGGGAGTTCTCGAAGAACTTCGCTTCGTACTTCGGCTGAGGTCCCGGGGCCGGTCGAGCGGGGAGGATTTCGGACGTTCAGTGTCCGGAATCCTCCCCGCTCGACATGACCTTGATCAACGGAGGATTCGGGACGCTCAACGTCCCAAATCCTCCACACTCGACCCGGCCACTCACGACCCGTCCGGCCACGTGTCCCAAATCTCAGGACAACCGTCCCGTCATGCTACCGTTGAGACGTCACATCATATATCAGATCGGACATGCCAGTGACCTCCTCTCTCCGGTTCGACGAGCGGAAACGGCGGCTGTCCGGGGTCGTGGCCATCCCGGTGACCCCGTTCGACGCCGACGGCGCCGTGGATTCCGAGACCTACGCGCACCTCGTCGACCGGGTGGTCACCGCCGGGGTCGAGGCCGTGACGCCGAACGGGAACACCGGCGAGTTCTACGCGCTGGACGAGGCCGAGGCGCGCCGCTGTCTCGAAGTGGCGGTCAAGGCGGCGGCGGGACGGGCGAGCGTGATCGCCGGGGTCGGGCACGACGTCCGGACGGCGATCGGCGCCGCGCGGCATGCCCGGGACGCGGGCGCCGGCCTGGTCATGATCCATCAGCCGGTGCATCCGTACGTCTCGGCGGAGGGCTGGGTCGAGTACCACCGCGCCATCGCGGCGGCGGTCCCGGAGCTGGGTGTCGTGCTGTACGTGCGCGACGCGCGAATCGATGGTGAGCGGCTGGCAGCGCTCGCCGACGCCGCGGAGAACGTCATCGGCGTGAAGTACGCGGTGCCGGATCCGGTGCGCTTCGCCTCGGTGGCGCGGGACGCGGGGATCGATCGCTTCGTGTGGATCGCCGGGCTGGCGGAGCTGTCCGCGCCGGGTTACTTCGCCGTCGGCGCGATCGGGTTCACCTCAGGGCTGGTGAACGTCGCGCCAGAGCTCTCGCTGGAGATGTTCCGTGCGTTGCGGGACGGCGACTTCACCGGGGCGATGGCGATCTGGGAGCGGATCCGGCCGTTCGAGGAGCTGCGGGCCGCGGACGGCAACGCCAACAACGTGAGCGTGGTGAAGGAAGCCTTGGCACAGCTGGGTTTGTGCCGCGCCGACGTCCGGCCGCCGAGCCGCCCGCTGACCGGCGGCGAGCGCGGCGAAGTCGCCGCGATTCTCGAAAAATGGCGCCTGCGCCGGGAAATTTTCTGACCGCGTCCGCGTCCACCGGAGTGGACGCGGACACGGTGACAGGTCAGAGGTCGTGGCCATCGACGGATCGCGGCTTGGCCCATATGGGCGCCTCGGGGCGCGCCATGAGGCGCGGCGGGCGGCTGCTCACCGGCGAAGCCGGCGGGACCATGAGCGCGAAGGGATCGATGTCTGGCCGGTGCTCCTGTCTCCGGCCGAAGCTCGCGACCGGACGGAACCGGGGGAAATTTCCCTCGATGTCTTCGACTGTACGCCAGATCGTGCCGCTTTGGTGAATTGCTTCCGCTCCGCGCTCGTGGGACGCTGGCAGAAGACCACGGAGCGTCCGTGGCGTGTTGTGGTACCAGTGCCTTTTCTCGGCCGAACCAGACCCTTCGGTGTTTGCGAACCCGTTGCTGGATTGCCCACTTTCACGAACCAGAACGGTGTGATCTCCCATGACCTCCACCCAGACGAGGCAGGGCAGCGACTTCGCCGAACTGTCCAAATTGGTCAAGGACGCCGGCCTCCTCGATCGGCGTCGCAAGTACTACGCGGTGAAGATCGGCTTGAACCTGCTCGCCTTCGCGGGCGGCTGGGTCGCGTTCGCGCACCTCGGCGACTCCTGGTGGCAGCTGTTCCTCGCCGCCTTCTTCGCGATGATGTTCACGCAGCTGTCCTTCATCGGCCACGACGCGGGACACAAGCAGATCTTCCGCGGCCGCAAGGCGAACGACGTCACCGGATTCGTCCACGGTGGACTGACCGGGCTCAGCTACGGCTGGTGGATCGGGACCCACACCCGCCACCACGCCAACCCCAACCACGAGGACGAGGATCCCGACGTCAACCTCGCCGCGCTGATCTTCACCAAGGCGCAGGGCGCCGAGCGGCGCGGTTTCCTCCGCTGGATGGCGAAGTACCAGGCGTTCCTGTTCTTCCCGCTGCTGTTGCTGGAAGGCCTGAACCTGCACGTGTCGAGCGTGACGGCGATCTTCCAGCGCGGGTTCAAGCGGCGGAAACTCGAATCGGCGCTGATGCTCGCCCACCTCGCCGCGTACCTGACAGCGGTGTTCGTGGTCCTCTCACCCGGCGTCGGCTTCGTCTTCATCGCCGTGCACCAGTGCCTCTGGGGTGTGTACATGGGCTGCTCGTTCGCCCCGAACCACAAGGGCATGCCGACGCTGTCGGCCGGGCACAAGCTCGACTTCCTGCGCAAGCAGGTCCTCACCTCGCGCAACGTGCGCGGTGGCCGCGTCGTGGACTTCGCCCTCGGCGGCCTCAACTACCAGATCGAGCACCACCTGTTCCCGAGCATGGCCCGGCCGAACCTCAAGCACGCGCAGGTGATCGTCCGGGAGTTCTGCGCCAAACACGGCATCGACTACGCGCAGTGCGGCTGGGCGGCGTCCTACGGGTACGTCCTGCGGCATCTGCACGAGGTCGGGGCGCCGCTGCGTGCTCAACCGGCCGTCGCGCGATGACCTCCATCCGTTCCCTCGGCGACGTGGCCGAACCCGCCGCCGACGACCGCTGCCCGAGCTGCCCGCATCCGATGTCCGCGCACGACGCGATCGCCCGGCGGTTCTGCACCGCGACCGCGGCCGGCGGCTTCAGCCGGGGCTGCACCTGCGCCACGAAACCCGAAACAACCGAATAGAGGATCACCATGAACGCCGACACCGTCCCCGTCTCCCGTTACGAGATCCGGGTCGACACCGTGAAGAAGATCGTCAACGAGCACACCGACCTGGACAACGAGGCGGCGTTCGCGCTGGCCGTGCACATGGTGCGGGCGCTCGACACCGTCCCGGAGCCCGTCCGCTGACACTGTGGCCGGGGTTACTCACGCGTTAACAAGGCGTCAGCGAGACCTCGCGAAGCGTCAGGGAGACGTTGCCGGGACGGCCGGGCCGGGTCGATCGGAGTTGTGCTGAGGAGGCACTGACCCGATCGACGCGGAGGTAACCGTGACGCTCAGCGAGCTCCTGCCCAGCCTCGGCTGCGAGGCCGCCGACCACCTCGAACCCGGGGTCTGGCCACGGAGCACCCGGCTCGGGCCGGGCGGGGAACTGCTGTTCGCGGGCGCGCCGGTGTCCCACCTCGCCGCGAGGTTCGGGACACCGGCGTACCTGCTCGACGAGGACGAGGTCCGGCAGAACGCCCGCGCGTACCGGAAGGCACTGCCCGACGCCGAGGTGGCGTACGCGAGCAAGGCGCTGTGCACCCGCGCGGTCCTGCGCTGGGTCGCCGAAGAAGGGCTTTCCCTCGACACCTGCTCGGCGGGCGAGATCGCGGTGGCGCGGTCGATCGGCTTCCCCGCCGAGCGGATCCTGCTGCACGGCAACGCGAAGACCCCCGAAGACCTCAAAGCCGCCTTGTCCTACGGCGTCCGCCGCATCGTGGTGGACTCGCTCGACGAGATCGAGCAGCTCGGCGCGCTGGCCACCGGCGCGCAGCAGGTGCTGATCCGCGTGACCCCCGACGTCGCGGCGGGCACGCACGCGGCGATCACCACCGGCACCGAAGGACAGAAGTTCGGCTTCTCGCTGCGTGAGGGGGTGCGCGACAACCTCGGGCGGGCCGTGTCCGCCGTGCTCGCGCAGCCCGGGCTCCGCCTGGCCGGGCTGCATTGCCACATCGGTTCGCAGGTGTCGCGGGTGGATTTCTACGAACTGGCCGCCCGCAAGATGATCGGCGTGCTCGTCGCACTGCGTGAGAGCCACGGCGTCACCCTGCGGGAACTGGACCTCGGCGGCGGGCACGCCGTGCGCTATCTGCCCGGCGACACGGGTTTCGACATCGACGGCTATGTGCGCCGTCTGCGGGTCGCGCTCGCTTACGAATGCTCCTCGCACGGCTTCCCCCAGCCGAAGCTGACGATCGAACCGGGCCGCGCGATCGTCGGCCCGGCGGGGATCACCGTGTACCGGGTCTGCGCGGTGAAACGCGGCTCGCGCACTTTCGTCGCCGTCGACGGCGGGATGAGCGACAACGCGCGCCCGGCGCTCTACGGGGCGGCGTACACCGCGCGCCTGGTCGGCAGGCGCAGCCGCGCCGCCCGGCGGCCGATGACGGTGGTCGGGCGGCACTGCGAATCCGGCGACGTCCTCGCCGACGGGCTCTCGCTCCCCGACGACGTCCACCCCGGGGATCTGCTCGCCGTCCCGTGCACCGGGGCATACCACCACTCGCTCGCGTCGAATTACAACCTCGTCGGCAGGCCGCCGGTGGTCGGCGTCTCCCGCGGCACCGCGACGCTGCTCGTCCGCCGCGAAACCGAGGAGGACCTGCTGAAACGCGACCTCGGCTGACGCGTCATCCGAAAACCTCGTCACTCGCCCTATCGAACGACAGAATCCTTCGCGCGAAGGCGCCGAGAAAGAGAATCACGACAAACAACTTAACGGCGGTAGCATTCTGGACACTTATCGATACGCTGCGCGACAAGAATCGCATGCCGAAACAAAGGGAGGGACGGCATGGGTGACGAACCACGCGCGCAGATGGAGCAGCGCACACCTAGAGGTTTGGACAATACCGATCGCACTCTGATCGCTCTACTGCAAGTCGACGGGCGGGCCTCGTTCACGGCCTTGGCCAAGGCCGTCGGGTTGTCGGAGGGCGCCGTGCGGCAGCGCGTCCAGCGGCTGCTGCGGGACGAGACGATGCAGATCGTCGCGGTCACGGATCCGGCGAACGTCGGGCTCGGCCGTCAGGCGATGGTCGGGATCAAGGTCCAAGGCGATCCGCGGGCGGTCTCCGACCAGCTCTCCGGAATGCCGGACGTCCACTACGTCGTACTGACCGCGGGAGGCTACGACCTGCTCGCCGAGGTCGCCTGCCGGGACGACGAACACCTCTTGAGTGTGCTGAACGACGACATCCGGCCCATCCCGGGTGTCGTCAGCACGGAGACCTTGGTCTACCTGAAACTCGCAAAACAGACATACGCCTGGGGCAACCTGACCAGATAGGCGCTGTTGGGTCGTGAGTGGCAAGGACGGTTAGAACCGTCCTCGCCACTCACGACACGTTGGCACCCGCTAGACGCAGTGCAGGTAAGCGTCGGGAGTCCGCCGCCCGGAATCAAGACCGCGGAGGACTTTCGGCAGCACCCCGCGATACAAGACCCCGAGCCGCTGCGTCGCCCGCGTCAGCGCGACGTACAGTTCCGCCTCGCCGCTCGGGCCTTCCGCGAGGATCCGCTCCGGATCGACCACCAGGACGGCGTCGTATTCCAGCCCCTTGGTCGCGGACGGCGCGATCGCGCCGGGCACTCCCGGCGGCCCGATGACGACCGACGTCCCCTCGCGTCCCGCCTCTTCGCGGACGAACTCGGCGACGGCACCCTCGATGTCCATTTCGGACAGTCGACGCGCCCACGGCCGAACCCCGCACGAACGCACCGATTCCGGCGGCACGACGTCCGGTGCGAAACTCGCCAGCAGTGACGCCGCCACCGCCATGATCTCCGACGGCGTCCGGTAGTTGACCGTCAGTTTCCGGTACACCCACCGATCCGCGACGTACCGCGAGAGCATCTCGTCCCACGAGCGCGCGCCGGACGGCGACCGGCGTTGCGCGAGATCCCCGACGACGGTGAACGACCGGCTGGGGCAGCGCCGCATCAGCACCCGCCAGTCCATTTCGGACAGTTCCTGTGCCTCGTCGACGACGACGTGCCCATAGGTCCATTCCCGGTCGGCGGCGGCGCGTTCGGCCAGATCCCGCTCGTCGCGTTCGGCGAACCGGTCCGCCAGTTCCTCCGCCATCAGCACGTCCGTCGGCCGGAGCGCGAACTCGTAATCGTCGTGGTCGTCTTCGACCTCGACGATTTCCAGCACCCGCTCGGCGTATTCCTTGCGTGCCAGCCGTCGCCGCTCCTCCGCCCGGCGCTCGGCGGTGCGATCCCGGCCGAGCAGTTCGACGGCTTCGTCCAGCAGCGGCACGTCGGACACCGTCCACGCGTCCGCTTCCTCTCGGAACAGCGCCGAATCCGCCCCGGCCGCCCGCAAGCGCTCCGGCGAGGCGTACAGGTCGGCGAGCAGCCGCTGCGGCGTCAGCGACGGCCAGAGCCGATCGAGCACCACGCCGAGCTCTTCGCTGGCTTCCAGGTCCCGGCGGGCGTTCTCGAGCATCTCCGGGCGGGTGTGCTCGTCGTCCGGCGGCAGCCAGCCCGCGCCGAGCCGGTCGACCGCGCGCACGGCGAGCGTGGCGATCACCGTGCGCTCGAAGACGGCCTTGGCCTCGTTGTGCAGCAGGCCGCTTTCCCTCGCGACCTCGCGCGCGGCGGCCGCGACTTCGGCGTCCAACGGCACGGTGACGTCGTCGAGCTCGATCGGCTCCGGTTCGGCCGGCAGCTCCTGGCGATCCGCCACCGCCGCCGCGAGCACGTGGAGGATCGCCAGCGAACCCTTGATCCGCTGGACCGGCGGCGGATCCTCCCGTTCGGTGCGCAGACCGGCGACGAGGTCACCCGGGGTCGCGAAGACGGCGCTGGTCTCGCCGAGCGACGGCAGGACCCGGCCGATGTGGTCGAGGAAGCCGCTGCTGGGCCCGACCACGAGCACGCCGCGGCGTTCCATGCGTTCCCGTTTCGTGTACAGCAGGTACGCCACGCGGTGCAGCGCCACCGCCGTCTTCCCGGTGCCGGGGCCGCCCTCCACGACGACGACCCCCGCGTGGTCCAGCCGGATGATCTCGTCCTGCTCGGCTTGGATCGTCGCGACGATGTCCCGCATCCCCTCGCCGCGTGGCGCGTTGACCGCGGCCAGCAGCGCGACGTCACCCCGTTCACCCGCCGGGTCCGGACGGCCGAAGACCTCGTCGGTGAAGTCGAGGACCTCGCGCCCGAGGGTGCGGAATTGGCGTCGCCGGGCCATTCCTTCCGGCGACGCGCCCGTCGCGCAGTAAAACGCGCGCGAAGCCGGCGCCCGCCAATCCAGCAGCAAGGGTTCGTAGTCGTTCTCTTCGTCGAAAAGACCGATCCGGCCGACGTACGACCGTTCTCCCGAAAGGGCGTCCAAACGGCCGAAACAAAGACCCTCGTCGGCGATCTTCAGCCTGGCCATCTCGCGCGCCTTCGCCCCGACGGACACCTCGCGGTCGGACAGCGCGAAGCCTTCTCCGCGCAGCGCACCGGCATAAGCCTCGCTCACGCGCACGCGCTCGGTGTCCAGCCGCCCGTAGAGCGACGCCACATATCGCCGCTCGGATCGCAATTCCTCGTCGTACCCCTGATTTGACAAGTTCCCCTCACAGCGGTTAGACTGACAACACATTCGGCGTACTGATCAGTGAATCTGATACGGGCGCCGATTTTTTATTGTCCACCGCTTGTCAAGAGACCCCCGGAATTCCCCGGAAACGACCGTGCGCGATAATGGGGACGGATATCCACCATTACCGCGCACGATCCGCACCGCACTCAACCGAGCATGAACTCGCGGGGGTCCAGCGCCCTGCCCACCACCCGGACGTCGCCGAGCCAGCCGTGGAACGCCTGCTCGACGATCGAGTCGTAGGCGTAGGCACCGATCAGCCACGAGCCGCCGGGATTCGCGATCCCCGCGGCAGGCGTCTTCGGATTCCGCAGCACCGGGCAGCCGTCGACGTAGAGCGTCGTCCGCCTGCCGTCGTTGACCGCGGCGACGTGGATCCATTCCTGCAACGCCAGTTCGTGTCCCCAGCAGGTGGAGATCCCGTTCTGGTTCACCGGGAAAACCGCCCACTGGAAAGCGGCACCGTCCGAAAGGGACAGTGTGGCTGACGGCTCGCCGGGATCGTCGCCGGTCTTGCCCGCCTTGCCGCCCGAGCCCTGCCTGCCGAAGATCGCGGCCCAGGCATGCTTGCCGTCCTTGAAATCCTCGGGCAGTTTCACGAACGCCTCGACGGTGTAGCCGCGGTCGAACGTCTCCGCGTTCATCGGCGCGGAGTCCGCCGTGCGCAGATACCCGCCGCGAGCCGGTTTCTTGCCACCGTCGAACCGGAGGCTCGACCTCGACGGCTGCCGCGTGGAGAACTCGCTCGAGAACCGCAACGCCTCGGGCGCGCTACCGGACAGGGTCACCCGGACCAGGTCGTTGCCCCGGCCGGAAAGGTCACGGACACGGTCGACGGGCGCGCCGTCCCGGCCCTCGAACCGCCAGTACGCCACGGTCCCGCGGATCAGCTGGCGTTCGGCGGGCCGCGCGGGCGGCACCGGGACCGGCGCGAAACCGGCGAACCTCGACTCGAAGTCGATCTCCAGGCTGAAGTAGTCCGCCGGGCCGGTGCGTTCGATCTCCTGCCGCTGCAGCTCGTTCAGCCGTGGAGCCTGGTCCGCCAGCCACGGCGAGACCGTGCGGACGTCGATCACGTTGCGCGCGAGGTCGAACCGGTAGAGCCGGATCATCGCGCTGCCGCCGTAGTACCGGTCCTGGTAGTTGGTGATGTGCAGATGGACGTCGTGGCCCGCTTTGTTCTGCTTCACCATGCGTCCGGGCGGCCAGTAGTGCCCGTTGAGCGTCAGGAAGATCTGGTCGTTCCCGGCGACCAGTTCGTCCCAGACCTTCTGCCCGAACTCCGAGAACTGGGCCTGCCCGGCCTCGTCGGCCCATACCAATTCATGGATGGTCAGAATGGCCGGAAGCCGCGGATTCCGCGCCAGCACCGACCGCGCCCACTCCAGCCCGCCCGCCGACGGCCGCCAGTCGAGCGCGAGCAGCAGCCACTCCCGGCCGCCCGCGCGGAAGACGTGGTGGCTGTTGTAGCCGTCCGGGCTCGCGCCGCGGAAGGTCCGCGAACCGCGCTGCCGCTGCGGCCCGAAGGCGTCGAGGTACGGCGTGCGGCCGCGCTGGTCGTCGGTCGAGGACTTGATGTCGTGGTTGCCGGCGAGGGTGCTGTACGGGAACCGGCGCCGGTCGAGATGCTGGAAGGAGCGGCTGATCTGGTCGAACTCGCCCGGCTGCCCGTTCTCGGTGAGGTCGCCGAGATGCGCCAGGAAGACGATGTTCTCCTCCCCGCCGGTGACATACCGCAGCGTGGCGTCCAACGGCGCGGGGTCGCCGCGGTCGGCGTCGAAGAGGTACTGGGTGTCGGGCAGGACCGCGAGGGTGAAGCGGCCGTCTTCGGTGTCCGGGCCGCGGCCGAACGTCGCCGAGGCCGCGGGGGCGCCTATCGCGGGTAACGCGGAGACCGCCGCACCGGCGCCGAGCAGGCCCGCGCCGCGCAGGAAGGTCCGTCTGGATGAGTCGTTCACGGCCGCAACCTACGGTCGCGGAGGCAACGCGTCCCGAACCGCGGGTGAACACTTGCCCCGCTCGGTAGCTTCGTCCCATGGGGAACGTCAAACGCTGGCCCGTGCTCGCCGGGGTCGGTGTGGTGGTGGCCGCGGCAGGCTGGTGGATCGTGGACGAGATGCCGACGGTGGACGACGCCGTCGCCAGGGAGGCGCTGCCGCCGATCGACGAGCATCTGCGCGCGCTCGCCGGCTCCCGCGACGCGGGCGTCCGCTGGGTGTGCACGCAGAAGGTGATCGAGACCCGGCCGGACGGTGACCAGGTCAAGATCGGCCTGGTCGCCAGCTGCGACGAGGTCACGAGGGACGGCGACGGGCTCGTCACGCTCGGCGGATTCCGCCGTCAGCCGATGGTCTACCGCGTCGAACGCACTCCCGGCGGGTTCCGCGTGCTCGACCGGAAGTTCGCCGAAGACGGCGCCGGCTACTCGCGTTCGGTCAAGGAGATGTTCTCGTGGGTCGGCGCCCGCCGGGTGCTCGACGGCGCGAGCCCGGACGACCCGAAGTCGGTGTCGGCCGCCGCGTTCGGCCTGCCCGAAAGCACCCCGGTGCGCACCGGCCGGTGATCAGTCGCCGTTGCGGTCGATCTTCTTCGGCACGACGAACCACATGACGACGAACAGCACCCCCGACACCACGCCGAAGATCGTCATCGCGATCGGGCCGAAGACGACCTTGGCGATGAGCGCGACGGTGGTGGTGATGGCGGCCGCCAGGCAGCCGAGGCCGACCAGGACGGAACGATTGCCGACGGTGAGGATCCGCTCACGGTTCCCGGTGCGGAACAGCAGCCGGTGCCACGCGGCGGGCGCCGTCAGCAGCACGGTCGAGCAGACCGTGAGCAGGACCGCCGTCAGGTGGACGGATTTCTCGAATCCGCTCGCGTTGTGGAACTCGTCGGTGAACACCACCGTGAGCAGGAAACCGAAGAGGATCTGGACACCGGCCTGCGCGACCCGCAGCTCCTGCAGGAGCTCACTGACGTTGCGGGTCAGGCGCTCGTTCTTCGTCTCGCCGGTGTGCTCGACCATGTGGCGGCTCCAAGACCATCGGTTGACGCCTGACCTTTTCGTGCCAGCCGAGCGACGTCACTGACACGACCACCACGGCGAGGCCCAGCCACTGAGTACCCGACAAATCGGCGTTCAAGCACAATACGCCGATCACGGCCGCGGTGACGGGGAACGCGAGCTCGGCCAGCGTCGCCCTCGCGGCGGGGGTCGACCGCAGGCCCAGGTAGTACAGGCTCAGCGCCAGCAGGCCAGGGACCAGGGCGAGCAGGCCGAGCCCGAGCGCGTTGTCCCAGCCGACCGCGAACCGGCCGCCCTGGTACGCCACGATGCCCGCCGCGACCGGGAGCCCGACGGTGAAGCGCAGGGTGGTGACCTCCTTCGGCGCCAGTTCGGTGGAGAGCATCCGCCCGAGCACCGTGCCCGCCGCCCACAACGCGGCCGCGCCGATCGCCAGCAGCGCCGCCTTCGCCGCGGCGACCTGGATGTTCAGCGGATCCTTGAACGCCAGCAGCCAGGCGCCGAGCAGCGCCGGGACGGCGAAGAAGGCGTACCCGGGGCGGACCCGCTCACGAAGGACGAAATACGCGGCGAGCACGGCGAACACCGGCTGGAGCTTCTGCAGCACCAGCGGCGTCACCGGGTCGCCCAGTTTGAAGGCCGCGGTGAACATCGCCGTCGCGAGCGCGGAGGATCCGCCGCCGATGGCGAGCACGGCCAGCCATTCCCGTGGCCCGGTGCGGCGCAGCGCGCGGAAAGCGCCGGGAATGAAGGGACTCAGCACGAGCACCACCAGCAGGTGCTCCCAGAAGACGACCGTGGCCGCCGGGAGCGCCTCGGCGAGCGGGAGCCTCAAAAGCCCGTCGGTGCCCCAAAGAGCGGCGGCGACCGCGACCAGCCAAGTGCGATCCGGAGGGTTGCTACTCACGTATCCTGCCCATAGTTTGAGAATGATCGCCCGACCGAGTGACCACCCTGGCGTGTCCGATTCGTGCGGACTAGGCAAGGGGCATGCGCCCCGTCCCCGCACTCGCCCTCGTCCTGTCCGCGGCCGCACTGGCCCTGACCGCCGGCGCCGGACCGGCCACCGCCGTCCCCGGCTCCCGGGTCCACGTGATCACCGCCAAGAGCGGTCTCACCATCTACAAACCCGATCTGGCGCCGCCCGGTGCCCGCGCGCACGTCTTCGGGTTGACCTCCAAGGCCTTCGGCACCTCGACCGCGGTCCTCGTGACCGGCCTGCTGCCCAACCGCGAATACGGCGCCCACGCGCACACCAAGCCGTGCGGCGCCACCGGTGATCTGGCCGGCCCGCACTACCAGAACGTCGAAGACCCGGTGAAGCCGTCGGTGGACCCGGCCTACGCCAACCCCCGCAACGAGATCTGGCTCGACCTCACCACCGACGCCACCGGCCGCGGCGTCGCCGTGTCCAAAGTGGACTGGACGTTCACCGACCGGCGCGCGAACTCGATCGTGATCCACGAAACGCATACGCACACCGACCCGGGCCACGCCGGGACCGCGGGGGCCCGGCTGGCCTGCGTGACCGTCGGTTTCTAGAAGCCCCACGTACGTTCGGGCCGGATCCTGATCCGGACGCTGTACTCCCGGTCGAATTTCGGGACGTCGTAGTCGATCGCCGGGTAGTGCTTCTCGTACTTGGCGAGGAAACCCGGCTGCTCCGACGCGAGACCGTCCGGCAGGATCTCGGCCTTGCCGCCGATCACCAGGATCGAGCCCCCGTGCTCGTCGCTGTTGAAGTGGAGGCTGACCTCGGAGTTGGCTTCGATGTGCCGGGTCTTCGCCGTGTCCGGCTGGCTGAAGACGATGAAGTCGTCACCGTCGAGCACGAACCACACCGGGCGGGGCGAAGGGCGTCCCTTCGGGCTGATCGTGGTCAGCCAGGCGACGTTCTCCTTCGCCCGCTCGGCGAGCCGCGGGTCGGGTTGGTAGGTCATGCACCGACCAACCACGGCCCCGCGGCTTTTCTTCCTCGTTCCGGTCAGCGAGACGCGACGAGTTTCGCGTAGCGCGTCCCCGCGCCGAGCAGCACCAGACCGGCGATGAGGAAGGCGGCGACCCTGGCCAGGCCGTCGAGCGCGGAGAGGTCGAACAGGACCAGCTTCAGCACCGCGGCGCCGACCAGCACGAACCCGATCACCCGCAGGTTGACCGCCGAGATGCCGCGGATGAGCAGCACCAGCGCCGCGACCGTCCACGACACCGTGATCACCACGTGGCCGAGCAGGAAACCCGACCGGCCGGGAACCACCAGCAGCGCGCCGCACAGCACCAGCGCGCCCGCGCCGTAGAGCCCGCAGAGCCCGGCGAGGATCCACGGCGCCACGTTCTCCGCCGCGGCCTTGAACAGCCCGAGCCGGTGCGAGACCCACGGAAGCGTGATCGAGGCGGCCAGGATCGCGAGGGCCACCAGGAACGCGGCGGCGAGGTCGGCGTCCGGACGGTTACGGATCAGGAAGAACAGCGTCGGCGGGACGTCGATGACCAGCGCGATCATGCCGCCGATGACGGCGAAGCCCATCCCGCCGAAGAGCGCCACGTGCTTCTTCGTCCACAGCGCGACCAGCGCCAGCAGAACCGCTTCGCCGATGAGGATCCCCGAACGGGCACTGCCGTCGAACAGCGTCATCGTCGTCTGCAGGGCCGCGACGAGCCCGGCGGCGCCCGCGAGCTCACCCGTCCAGCCGTCGAGCCACTGCCCGGCCGCCCACACCGCGAGCAGCACCAGCGCGACCGAGGCGGTGACGAGCACGGCAGGGGTCTTCGGCAGGAACAGCGCGGCGAGCAGCGACGGCGCGGGGGCGACGGCCAGCAGGGCGAGCGCGGCGGCGTCCCCGCTCCGCTTGAGGGTGACGATCAAGGCGAGGACGAGCCCGACCCCGCCCGCGGCCAGCGCGGCGGCGGTGTTGGCCGCGCTGCCGCCGACGCCGGTGAACGAGGTGCTGCAGACCGACGCGATCAGCGGCGGGATCCCGGCCGCGACCGCGACCGACGGCCACGACTGGCGCAGCTGCACCGGCGTCGAAGCGACCTGGACCACGAGCAGGAACGCGACCAGCTGCGGGGTGAACCCCTGCGTGATGATGGGCGCGCAGATCACGCAGCCGAGCACGACGGCAGTCGCGAGCAGCGACGACTTCCAGCGCACGGCCAGCAGCAACCCGCCGACCGCGATCAGGAGCCCGATCGCGAGACCGGCGTAGGCCGGGAGGTACTCGTACATCGTCGTCGCGGCGATGGCGTCGAGGTACAACGCGCCGATCCCGGTCGCGGCGAGCGCGAACGCACCCGTGCGGCCCGCCGGCGTGCGGTGCAGCCTCAGGCCGATCCCGACCAGCACCGCGCCGAGCACGGCGCCGCCGATCACCCGCGGCATCGGGCCGAACCAGCCACGCTGGATCGCGAGCACGAGGAACAACACGATGCCGAGCAACGTGACCGCGCCGCCGATCCAGGCCAGGAGCCTGCTGCCGGCGCCCTCCTTGCCCAGCCTCTCGGCGAGCGACACCTTCGGCGCGGGCTGATACGGGCGGTAGGGCTGCTGCGGCTGCTGGCGGTACTGCTGCTGTTGGTGCCACTGCGCGTACTGGGCCTGCTGGTAGCGCTGGTACTGGGCGTGCTGCTGGTAGTGGGGGTGCGGGTAGGGCTGCTGGTATTGCTGCTGGGGCACCTGGGGCTGCTGCGGCTGGGCCTGGTTCGGCACCTGGGGCTGCTGCGGCTGTCCGGCCTGCGGCTGCGGGCCCGAGGGCTGCTCGGCCTGCGGTGCCGCGGCCTGCTCCGCCTGCTGCTCTTCCTGTTCAGGCGCTTCTTCGGGCTTCGGTTCCGCCGCGGACTGGACGGTCCGCAGCTCGGTGCCGACCCGCGCGAGGCGGGCCCCAAGGTCGTCGATCTCCCCGGCGAGCCTGAGGAGCACATCCCCATCGGTGGTCATGGCGATCAGCATGCGGCCTGAGGCGCTCCGGGGGATCCGTAGCACTACTCAATCGTGATGACGATGTGGTCGCGACCTGCAAGATCATCGCGATCTGGCCCACACCCGGAGTGCTCTCAGGAGGTCCACGTACCGGAAGCCCGGCCAGTTGACGTCGCAGAAGTACAGCCGGGAATCCTTGGCCTGCCAAAGCAGGAATCCGGACAGCCGGACCTCGCCGCTGGTCCGGATGATCAGGTCGGGATCGGGACTGCCGACCGTGTACAGATGCGCGGCGAGCGCGTCGACGGAGACGGACTCCGCGATCTCCACGAGGGACTTGCCGTCCGCCGCCCCTTCGAGCACGAGATCGCGGACGGCGTCGACGATCTCCTCGCGGCTTCCGTACCCGATCGCGAGGGTCAGCTCAGGCCCCGTCGCGTCCCGAGTGTCCTCTTCGGCCTGTTTCAGCACTTCGGCCGTCGACGACGGCAGCATGTCGAGACGTCCCACCGGCGCGACGCGCCAGTTCGCGCCCGGGGCGGTGAGCCGCTCGCGGACGACGTCCTCGATCACCTGCATCAAGAAGGCCATCTCCGGCGAAGCGCGCTTCGTCAGGTTGTCGACCGAAGCGAGGTACACCGTCACGTGCCCGATGCCGAGGCCTTCGCACCACGACATCAACCGTGCGATGTGCTGAGCTCCGTGACGATGCCCCTCGCGGACGTCCTCGAAGCCCATCGCGCGGGCCCAGCGGCGGTTGCCGTCGATGATCACGCCGACGTGGCGCGGCAACGGACCTTGGAGGAGGCGGGCGCGGAGCCGGCGTGCGTAGAGGTCGTCGAGTCTGGTCCGGACGCTCATGAAGGCGAAGCTACCGAAATCGGGATTCGGCGCGCTGAACGCTCATGAGCTTTCATATGCGCTCATGAGGGCACATGAGCTACGCTTGAAGTGCCGTCCGAGCTGTTTCGGATGACGTGGAGTGCGGCGCCGTGGGCGTCGCACGAGTCGCAAGGCCAGGTGCACCCGGGGAATACCGGGACCCTGGCCTTACGCATGTCCGGGCTCAGGAACGCGTGTCGACCTCCAGCTCGATCGCGCACTCGGCCAGCTGGTCGGCGTAGTCGGGAATTCCTTGTCGACGCGCGCGGACAGCACCAGCGACGATGTCGGGGATCCACAACAGCGGCTCATCGACACCGCGAGCGTGCCGAACGCGAAACGCGGCGCCCTGAGGCAGTGAAAAGCGGCTCTGTTGGACAGTGCGCACATCACGAGCGTCGAGCTGAGCGGTTCGGCCTTCAGCGACCAAAAGGCCGACACCGAGCGCGTGCAACTCCATCACCAGACGCTGCAAGCACAGAGCACGGCCTCGTTCCTGCCGTCGCGCCGGCACCGGAGCGCCCACCGCCACCAGGTGTAATTCCCCTAAGTCGGCGACCCGCTTGACGACCGCTCGTTTCTGACCGTCGGTCAGCACGTTCCAATGCAGTTTGCCCGTGCGTTCGGCCCGTACGCCGAACATGACCTCGCGGAACTCGGCGTGCCGTTCAACGGGTAAGACCGCGGCCGCGAGTACATAGAAACCGCCGTCATCGTCCTCTTTGAACGATTCGTCGGCGAAGGCCTGGAGCGCGGACATCAGCCGAGCCTATGGACCCTGTCCCGACGCATTCGGTACGGTCCGAGCCCCCTTCGCAACACCGCTGCTTCCGCTCCCTCAACGAGTGAAATTGGTGATGCGGAGCTACCCGGGCCACTGTCTGGATTTCGGGACATCCGACATCCCGAAATCAACACGGAGACCGGCCCACCTGCGAGTGACAGACACCACAGGCGACAATGGAGGACGTGACAGCCACCTTGAGCAAGCCCAGCCTGAAGATCGGCCCCTACGAGGTCGATCCTCCGGTCGTGCTCGCTCCCATGGCGGGCATCACCAACGTCGCGTTCCGGCAGCTGTGCCAGGAGTACGGCGCCGGCATCTACGTCTGCGAGATGATCACCGCCCGCGCGGTGGTCGAGCGCCACCCCGGCACCATGCACATGATGACCTTCGGCGAGAACGAAAAGCCCAGGTCCATGCAGCTTTACGGGGTCGACCCGAAGACCATGGCCGAGGCCGTCCGCATCATCACCGGCGAGGGCCTCGCCGACCACATCGACAGCAACTTCGGCTGCCCGGTGGCGAAGGTGACGCGCAAGGGCGGCGGCGCGGCGTTGCCGTTCAAGCGCAAGCTGTTCGCCGACATCGTGCGCGAGTCGGCGAAGGCCGCGGCCGAGGCGGGGGTGCCGTTCACGGTCAAGTTCCGGGTGGGCATCGACGACGACCACCTGACGTACCTCGACGCCGGGCGTATCGCCGAGGCGGAGGGCGCGGCGGCGGTCAGCCTGCACGCTCGCACCGCCGCGCAGCGCTATTCCGGCCAGGCCGACTGGACGAAGATCGCGGCGCTCAAGGAAGCCGTCACGAGCATCCCGGTGCTCGGCAACGGTGACATCTTCTCCGCCGAGGACGCGCTGCGCATGGTCGACGAGACCGGTTGCGACGGCGTCGTCGTCGGCCGCGGCTGCCTGGGCAGGCCGTGGCTGTTCGGCGAGCTGGAGGCCGCCTTCGCCGGCCGCCCGCAGCCGACGCCGCCGAATCTCGGCGAGGTCGCGAAGGTGCTGCGCCGCCACACGGAACTGCTCGTCGAACACGACGGTCACGACAAGGCCATGCGCGACATCCGCAAGCACATGGCTTGGTACTTCATGGGTTTCCCGGTCGGTTCCGAGCTGCGGCGCGGCTTCGCGATGCTGTCCAGCATGGACCAGCTCGACGACCTGATCGCCAAGCTCGACCACGACGCCCCGTTCCCCACCGCGGCCACCGGTCCGCGCGGGCGGCAGGGTTCGCCGGGCAAGGTCACGCTGCCGCACGGCTGGCTCGACGACCCGGACGACGACTGCGTCCCCGAGGCCGAGGACATGCACTCGGGCGGCTGAAACGAAAAACGCTCCCGCCGGGCGGCGGGAGCGTTTCGTTCACGACTCAGGTTCCCCTGGTCTTGTAGGCGAACTTCCACTGGTCGTGGTCGACCTCGAAACACCGCATGGTGATCGTGTAATACCGGGCCATGTTGCTCTGCTCGGGTTGCCGTCACAGACCCCGAGCACCGAAACCTGTTCCGGTTCCTCCTGCGCGACCGCGACATTCGCCGCGGTGACACCGATTCCGCCCGCGAGCGGTGTGACACCCCAGTGCGGCCGAAGATCGGCAGCGCGTTCATTAGACGATCAACGAACACTGGTCGTCAATCCCTTGCCGCTTGCCGGAAACCGGAGACCCGTAAAGTCGCAGTCGTGATCGAGCAGCTGAGCATCCCCACCGCGGCCGGTTCCTTCGACGCCATCGCGGCGGGCCCCGAGGACGGCCGCCCCGTCCTGCTGCTGCACGGGTTTCCCGAGGCCGCGGTGGAATGGGAGCACCAGGTCGCGACGCTCGGCGTGCTCGGCTATCGCGCGGTGGCCCCGGATCAGCGCGGCTACTCGCCGGGCGTACGGCCGGAACAGGCCTCCGACTACGGGATCGACGATCTCGTCGGTGACGTCATCGCGATCGCGGATCGCTTGGGGTGGAACGAATTCGATCTCGTCGGGCACGACTGGGGCGGCGCCGTCGCGTGGTGGACGGCCGATGCGCATCCCGGCAGGCTCCGCAGTCTCGCGGTGATTTCGACGCCGCATCCGGCGGCACTGGCGGAAGCCATGAAGACCGACGAGGACCAGCATCTCCGTTCGGCGTACATGACCGAATGGCGCCAGACCCGCGTCACCGAACGCCGGATGCTCGAGAACAACGCCGACGCGCTGCGCCGCATGTTCGACTGGAAGGTGCCGCCGAGCAAGATCGACGAGTACGTCCAGCGCCTTTCCGAGCCGGGCGCGCTGACCGCCGCGCTCAACTGGTACCGCGCCGGCCGTCCCGGCGGGAAGATCGGGCCGATCGAGGTTCCGACGCTCTACATCTGGAGCACCGAGGACGCCGCCTTCGGTTCGACGGCCGCGCTCGACACCGCGAACCGGGTCACCGGGCCGTACCGCTTCGAGATGATCGAGGACGTCTCTCACTGGGTCGTGGAGGAGGCTCCCGAAGCCGTCACATCTTTGCTCGTGGAGCACCTTTCATCCCACTAACAGGGGTAACACTGGTCGCGGTACCGGTTACAGCGAGCCTGCTGGTTCAGTGGGTCCGATGAACAACATGACCGAAGTGGACACCGAACGCATCGTCTACGTCACCGAGGACGGCGAGCCGACCGGCGAAACCGCGCCCAAGCTGGCCGCGCACCACGAGCACACCCGGCTGCACCTGGCGTTCTCCTGCTATCTGTTGCGCAGCAGCGACCAGGCCCTGCTGATCACCAGCCGCGCCGCCACCAAGAAGGTGTGGCCCCGGGTCTGGACCAACAGTGTCTGCGGGCACCCCGCACCGGGTGAACCGATCGAGGAGGCCGTCCGGCGCCGCGCCGCCTTCGAGCTCGGGCTGTCCCGGCTGAACGGGCTCCGGTGCGTCCTTCCGGCCTACCGTTACTCCACGCCGCCGTTCGAAGGCGTGGTCGAGAACGAGTTCTGCCCGGTCTTCGTCGCCTGGGTCGACGAAGATCCGGAACCGCATCCCGACGAGGTCGGCGACTGGCGTTGGCTGAGCTGGAATGATTACGCACTGTTGCTGAATGACGATGTGACTGACGTGAGTTACTGGGCGAAGGATCAGTTTTCGCAGCTCAAGGACGCCGAGCCATTTTCGTCCTTACGGAACGACGCTTCGGTGCGTGACAATGGCGCCGAACCGTCGTCCTCTTGAGCGATATTCACTTTGGCCCGTACTCATACCTCAAGAGATCCCTCCTATACGACGAAAACCAATTCGTGGCGGAGGTGAGCGTGGCAGCCGACGACGAGGCCGCGCTCCCACCGGGCGCGCCGACCACCGATCTGCTCAGCCTCCACGAGTCGATCGCCGGGGTATTGGCCACGCAGGGCGACTGGCGACGCGCGTACCACCACCTCAAATCCGCCTTCGACCTCGCCAGGGCGGGCAACCTGCGGGACACGCTGACGTCCAGCTACAACCGCCGCTACCTCGACCAGTGGCTGCACGGACCGGCCGTCGACCACCGCGGTCCGCCCGGCGTCGCGATCGCGCTGGTCGACCTCGACCTGTTCAAGGACGTCAACGACACGTTCGGGCATCTGGTGGGCGATCGAGTGCTCCGCGAGGTGGCCGACCTGCTGCAACAGGGACTTCCGCCGGAGGCGTTCTGCGCCCGCTACGGCGGCGAGGAGTTCGCGCTCGTCATCCCGGACGTCGACGCCGCCCGCGCCGTGCGTATCGCCGACACCGCCCGTATCCGGGTCGCGCGCCATCCGTGGCGCCGCATCCGCCCCGGCCTCTCCGTGACGATCAGCGTGGGGCTCGCGCACGAAAGCCGCGCGGAGCCGGATCTCGCGGCCGAACCGGAACGGCAGTTGCGCAGCGCCGACGCTTTGTTGTATATGGCGAAACGGGCGGGGCGAAACAAAGTAGCCTATCAGGATAGGGAATCGTCGCGCACGATTCCGCATCCGATGAACGCGGCGGAGTCCGCCGGCGCTTAGCCACCTGCCGACACTCACTCAGTCGACCGTCGCACTCTGCGTAGTGGTTTCGAACCTTTTAACGCAGCTTTAACCACGACCGCTCACCCGATCGCATGGACCGTTCGGCGCTTCTCGGTACCTTGGGTGAAGAAAATTCCGGGATGGTTGTCGTCACGAACCTGAGGTGTCCGTACGATAACGAAAGAGCTTCGACGCCAGGCCTGAAAGGAGACCGAGTGCCCGACGAGCACCACACCCCGGGGACCGGTCGCCACAGCAACACCGACAGGAATGCCGGTGAGCGCGGCCGCAGGGCTCGACGCCGCTCGATGGACACCCACGGCGGGATCAGCGTTTCCGACGTCGTCGCACGTCATACGGGTGAACGCCCGATCTTCGACCCGTCCGCCGAGGCGCCCGCTCCGCGTCGGCTCCGGCAGGGCGAGGAGCCTCCGAGACCCGGAGCGCGTGCCGCTCGGACGGAACCTCCGGCACCTCGTCGCCCTCGGCCCGCCGCCCCCGTCGAAAGCCCGGCGCCCGCGCCCCGCGCGGCCAAACCCGCCGCCCCGCGGGCCCAGATGCCGCCGCGGAACCCGCAGCCCGAAGAGGCCCCGCGCCCGCCTCGCGCGCGCCAGCCGCGCCGCACTCCGCAGGCCGCGCCCAGCCCAGAAGCGCCGACACAGCGCCGCCCGCCCGTGGTGAGCCCCGGCGCGCAGCAGCAGCCCGCGGTACCGCCGCCCCCGCGTCGTCCCCGCCGTCCGGCGCAACGGCCGGTGCAGCAGGCGCCCGCCCCGCCGTCGCCGGGTGTGCCGCCGCGGTCCGAGATGGACCGGCTCACCATGACCGACGAGCTCGAAGCGATCGACGACGCGACGATCATCAAGCGCAAGATCGACCACACGCTCGCCCGGTTCTCCGCCGCGCACGACGAACTCGAGGCCGAAGAGGCCAAGAAGCGCGAACGCCGCGAGCGGCTCGCCTTGCGCCCCGCCGCCCTGCTGGAGCAGACCCGCACGGCACTGCAACGGGTGGTCACGACCGCCGACCCCGACCCTGCCGAGGAATCCGCGCCGCAGACCCGGCTGCAGGAGAAGAAGGAACGCAAGACCAGGCAGACGGCCAAGGCGGGCCGGATCACCGCCGCCGTGGTCGCCGCGCTCGTGTTCCTCTCCATCGGCTCGGCGTGGGGCGCCCAGACCTGGTTCGACGCGAAGTTCAACACCGTCGCCTCGCTCGACGAGGACTCGTCCGACATCCAGGACGCCGCGGGCCAGACCGGCGACGAGAACTTCCTCATGGTCGGCTCCGACACCCGTGACGGCGCGGCCGCCGAAGACGGTGTCGGCGACGCCGACGGCACCCCGGGCGCCCGTTCGGACACGGTCATGATCGCGCACGTCCCCGCCGACAGGCAGCGCGTCGTGATGGTGTCCTTCCCGCGCGACCTCGAGATCAGCCGTCCCGAATGCAAGCGGTGGGACCCGGCGACGTCGTCGTACTCGGAGGAGACCTCGCCGGCGCAGAAGATCGCGAAGCTGAACACCGCCTACGCGGTCGGCGGCCCGCAGTGCGTCACGAAGGTCATCCAGCAGATCACCGGCATGAAGATGAACCACTTCGTCGGGATCGACTTCAACGGCTTCAAATCCATGGTCGACGCCGTGCAGGGCGTCACCGTGTACAACGAGAAACCGGTCGACGACACCACGCTCGGCATGATCATCCCGCAAGCGGGCGAAACGCGGATCTCGGGCGACCAGGCGCTGAACTACGTCCGGGCGCGGCACGTCAAGGGCGACCCGACGTCGGACTACGGCCGGATCAAACGGCAGCAGGCCTTCCTCGGCGCGCTGCTGAAGACGGTGATGTCGAAGGACGTCATCCTGGACACCGGCAAGCTCAGCGGCTTCATCGACGCGTTCGCCAAGGCCACCTTCGGCGAGAACCTCGGCATCAACCAGATGATGACGCTGGCGAAGTCGATGCGCGGGATGGGCTCGGACAAGGTCAAGTTCCTCACCGTGCCCACCACCGAAGAGGCGAACAAACGCGGCAACGAGGTGTTGCTGCAGAGCAAGGCGAAGGCCGTCTTCGACGCGTTGATCAACAACACCCCGCTGGAAGAGAAGGCCCCGGCGCCTCCCGCGAGCGATACGGCGTCGCCCCCGACCAGCTCGGCCAAGTCCGGCGGAGCCAAGAAGAGCAGCAGCTCAGGCTGAGGATCATTCGTTAGTCCGGGTTCATGTCAGGTTCACTCTGGGATGCGGCTTTTGGCCCTTGTTCCCGTAGGGTTGGGCCATGCGTGAGGCTTACCATGTCGAACTCGAACAGCTCGCCGAGAACCTAGCGAGCATGTCCCTCCAGGTCGCCGACGCGATGGAGCGGGCGACCCGGGCGTTGCTCGAGGTCGATCTCGGGCTCGCCGAGCAGGTCATCAGCGACGACGCGAAGGTCGACGACGCGCGCGCCGAATGCGAGGAGCAGGCGTACGCGCTGCTGGCCCTGCAGGCACCCGTCGCGACCGACCTCCGGACCGTGCTCGCCGCGATCCACGCGGCGGAAAGCCTGGAGCGGATGGGCGATCTGGCGCTGCACGTGGCCAAGGCCGCGCGCCGCCGTCACCCGGACCCCGTACTGCCCGAAGAGGTGAAGGCGGACTTCGCCAAGATGGGCGAGGTCGGCGTGAGCCTGGCCCGTCAGGTCGAGCAGGTCATCAAGTCCAAGGACGTCGAGGCCGCCCGCACGATCGAGTCGGACGACGACGAGGTCGACGAGATCCACAAGCACCTGTTCACGGTCATCATGGACCGGAACTGGGACCACGGCGTCGCCGCGGCCGTGGACGTCACCCTGCTGGGCCGCTTCTACGAGCGCTTCGCCGACCACGCCGTCTCGGTCGCGCGCCGGATGATCTTCGTGGTGACCGGCAAGATGCCCGGCTACGGACCCGACGAGCTGTAGGGGCTGAAGGGGACTTTCCCCGCATAGGACGTAGCGAAGGGGGCCCTTCACCGCATCTCATGCGGTGAAGGGCCCTTTCGCCGTCTCCCCGGCCCACACCCCGCCCTGCGCCACGGTGCCGTCCCACGTGACTGAATGGCCGGCACCCGTGACAGGACGGACGACACCTGTGTCCAGCCGGACGACACGCGTGATTGGACGGACGTCTCGCCGCCTGCCTCGCCACCGCGGGTGTCGTCCGTCCAGTCACGTATGTCGTCCAGCCAGTCACGCGTGTCGTCCGGCTGATCACGTGCGTCGTCCGGCCGGTCACGCGAGCGAAATCGCCGGTTCGGCACAGCCCCCTTGCGCGTGAAGGCCCCTTTCACCTCGACTCAGCCGAGGTGAAAGGGGCCTTCACGCACTAAGGGAGACTCAGCCGAAGCGGCCCGAGATGTAGTCCTCGGTCGCCTTCTCGTCCGGGTTCGAGAAGATCTTCTCGGTGTCGTTCAGCTCCACCAGGCGCCCCGGCTGGCCGACGCCCGCCAGGTTGAAGAACGCGGTCTGGTCCGAGACCCGCGCCGCCTGCTGCATGTTGTGGGTCACGATGACGATCGTGTACTCCTTCTTGAGCTCACCGATCAGGTCCTCGATGGCCAGCGTCGAGATCGGGTCGAGCGCGGAGCACGGCTCGTCCATCAGCAGCACGTCGGGCCGCACGGCGATCGCCCGCGCGATGCAGAGCCGCTGCTGCTGACCACCGGAGAGGCCGCCGCCCGGTTTGTTCAGCCGGTCCTTGACCTCGTTCCACAGGTTCGCGCCGCGCAGGGCACGCTCGGCGACGTCGTCGAGCTCCTTCTTGCCCTTCGTGCCGCCGAGCCGCAGGCCGGCCACGACGTTGTCGCGGATGGACATCGTCGGGAACGGGTTGGGGCGCTGGAACACCATGCCGATCGTGCGGCGGACCTGCACCGGGTCGACCCCGGCGCCGTAGATGTCCTCGCCGTCGAGCAGCACCTCGCCCTCGACGCGGGCGCCGGGGATGACCTCGTGCATCCGGTTCAGCGTGCGCAGCACCGTCGACTTGCCGCAGCCCGACGGGCCGATGAACGCGGTGACGTTCCGCGGCGGCACCGAGAGGGTGACGCCGTCCACGGCGTGGAATTTGCCGTAGTAGATGTCCACGTCTTTGACGTCGATTCGTTTGGCCATCTCAAACAGCTCACTTCTTCTTCGGGGCGACAAGACGGGCAAAGAGCATGGCGAGGAGGTTCACGATCGCGATGATCAGCACCAGGGTGAGCGCCGCTCCCCAGATCCTGTCGAACGCGACGGTACCTTCGTCGAACGGGTTGCTGACCCGTTCGTTGTTCATCAGAAGCGGCAGTGCGGCCTGTTCGCCACCGAAGATGTCCCAGTTCACGTAGGCGGAGTACCCCACGAGGACCAGCAGCGGCGCGGTCTCGCCCATGACCCGGGCGAGCGCCATCATGATGCCGCCGATGATGCCGGACAGCGCGGTCGGCAGGACGATCTTCATGATCGTCTTCCACTTCGGCACGCCCAGCGCGTACGAGGCCTCGCGCAGGTCGTCCGGGACGATCCGCAGCATCTCCTCCGAGGAGCGCACGACCACCGGGATCATCAGCAGCACCAGGGCGAGCGACACGGCGAAACCACTGCGCGGCAGGCCGAACGTGGTGATCCACAGCGCGTAGATGAACAGCGCCGCGACGATCGAGGGGACACCGGAGAGGATGTCCACCATGAAGGTCGTGATCTTCGCGAGTTTGCCGCGGCCGTATTCGACCAGGTAGATCGCGACCAGCATGCCGATCGGCACCGCGATGATCGCGCAGACCAGGCCCTGCAGCACCGAACCGATGACGGCGTGGGCCACGCCGCCGCCGACCTCGTCGGACAGCACCGAGCCGAAGTCTTCGGTCCACCAGTTGCTGTAGGGGATCCGCTTGACACCGTTGATGACCACCGTGGCGAGCAGCCACACCAGCGGCACGACGGCGATCAGGAACGACAGCCAGATCAGTGCCGTGGCGAAGCCGTTCTTGGCCTTCCTGGCCAGGCTGACCTGCTGGAAGGCGGGGGTGGTGGCGGGGGTCTTCTCGAGCGTGGTGGACATGCTCAGTCCCCCTTCTTGGCGATGACGGATCGCGCGATGAAGTTGACGACGAGCGTCAGCAGGAACAGCACGAGACCCGCCGCGATGTACGCGCCCGCCGAGATCTCGTTGTTGAGTTCCGCGTAGTCCGCCGCGATCTTCGAGGCGAACGTGGCGCCGCCGTCGAAGAGGCTCCAGGTGAACTCGCGGCCGACCGCGCCGGTCAGGATGA
This sequence comes from Amycolatopsis sp. EV170708-02-1, assembly GCF_022479115.1. Lineage (NCBI taxonomy): Bacteria > Bacillati > Actinomycetota > Actinomycetes > Pseudonocardiales > Pseudonocardiaceae > Amycolatopsis > Amycolatopsis sp. EV170708-02-1. The sequence goes on along the minus strand of NZ_CP092497.1, from coordinate 9,496,583 downwards.
TCGCGAGCGCGATCGTCTCGCCGAGCGCGCGGCCGAGGCCGAGCATCGAGGCGCCGATGTAGCCCGCCTTGCCGAACGGCAGCACCGTGGTGCGGATGACCTCCCAGCGGGTGGCGCCCAGCGCCAGCGCGCCTTCGATATGCGGGGTGGGGGTCCGCTCGAAGATCTCGCGGGACAGCGAGGTGATGATCGGCAGGATCATCACGGCGAGCACGATGCCCGCGGTGAAGATGGTGCCGCGCAGGTCCGGCGAGACGTTGCCGGCCGCGAAGAGCGGGATCCACGAGAAGGTGTCGTTGACCCACTGCGAGAAGGGCTCGATCGCCGGCGCGAAGACCATCAGGCCCCACAGGCCGTAGATGATCGAGGGAACCGCGGCGAGCAGGTCGATCACGTACGCGAAGGGCCGTGCCAGCCGCTTCGGCGCGTACTGCGTGAGGAAGAGGGCGATCCCGAGCGAGATCGGCATCGCGATGATCAGCGCCAGCAGGGACGAGTACACCGTGACCAGCAGCAGACCCATGATGCCGAAGCGCATGTCGTCCGGGGTGGTCTGCCAGACCTGGCTGGTCAGGAAGTTCACGTTGTCGGCCTGGAGCGCCGGGATGGCCTGCACCAGCAGGAACAACCCGATCAGGCCGATCAGCGAGACGACGAAGACGCCGGCTCCGGTGGTCAGGATCTGGAAGATGCGGTCACCGGGTCGCACCGTCCTGGAATTGGGGCTCGCGAGGCGCACCGAGGACTGCTCGGGCGGTGACGCGGCAGATTGCTCCGAAATCGGGTCCTCCGTGAAGGTCTCGCGGACGCCAGAACGCCCACCGGGGTCGCCGGTGGGCGTTCTGGGCGAAGACGAATCGCTCATCGACTACTTCTGTCCAGCCTGTTTACTGATCAACCTAGAGGTCGTCGACAGGTCAGGCGATGGCCTTGACGGCGGTCAGGACCTTGTCCTGCAGGCTCTGCGGGATCGGCACGTAGCCCTTCTCCGACAGCGGCTTCTGACCGTCGGTGGCGGCGACGTTCAGGAACGCCTTGACGGCCTTGCCGACCTCGGCGTCCGCGTACTTCGAGCAGACGATCTCGTAGGTGGTGAGGATGACCGGGTAGGAGCCGGGCACGTTGCTGGCGTAGATCGCGTCCAGGTCGAGGGCCAGGTCGTTCGAGCCCTCCTTCTTGAACTTCGCCGCGTCGAGGGCCTTGGCGACGTTCGCCGCGCTGAGCTCGACACCGCCGGAGCCGCTGTCGATGAGGGCGGTGCTGATGCCGTCCTTCGCGAACGCGGACTCGACGTAGGTGATGGCACCGTCGGCGGACTTCACGGCGTTGGCGACACCGTTGGACTTCTCCGCGCCGTTGCCGACACCGCCGTTGAACTTCTTGCCGTCACCCTGGGTCCAGGCGCCCTTGGACGCGACCTTCAGGTACTTCTGGAAGTTGTCGGTGGTGCCCGACTCGTCGGTGCGCGAGATGACCTGGATGGCCTTGTCCGGCAGGTTCAGGCTCTCGTTGCCCTTGACCGCCTTGATGGCCGGGTCGTTCCACTTGGTGATGCCACCGTTGAAGATCTTGGCGGTGACCTCGGGGGTCAGGGTCAGCTTGTCGACCCCGGAGAGCTTGTAGGCGACCGCGACCGGGCCGACGACGAGCGGGAGGTTCCACGCGTCGGAGGCGCACCGGGCCTTGGCCTTCTCGGCCTCTTCGTCCTTGAGCGGCGAGTCCGAACCGGCGAAGTCGACCTGGTTCGCGTTGAACTGCTTGATGCCGGCGCCCGAACCGCTGGGGTTGTAGTTCACCTTCTGGCCGGAGCACTTGGCGGCGTAAGCCTGCACGAAGATGTCGATCGCGTTCTTCTGCGCGGACGAGCCCTCGGCCGAAAGCGGGCTCTTGCCGCCGCATTCGACGTTGGCCGCACCACTCGGAGCGGCGGCGGCACCCGTGCTGCCGGGCTTGGTCGCCGCCGGGTCGGATCCACAGGCGCCGAGCACGAGGGCGGCGGTGGCCACGATGCCGATCGCGCCCGCGGGCCGCATGATCTTCACTGCATTTCCTCCACTGGGAGACTTTCGCCGGATCGGTGGAACGGGAGCGTTCCTTCCGGACCCGGACATTAAGCACCGACAGTGGACAGGCGGCCGTCTAAGGGTGAACGGCAAGTGAACAAGGCGGCCGATGTGAGCAGCGCGACTACTCCGAAAGTGGCCCGTGTCCCGCCCGTGACCTGCGCGTCTGCTCTCCGTGACCGGTCAAGTGCCGCCCGTGTGAACGTCGTTACCGAGCGTATTGGACGTCTACCTCGTATCGGGTGAAGCCGAGCTTCGAATACACGGCGAGTGCCGGCGCGTTGTCGCCTTCGACGTACAAGATCACTTGCCCCAGCCCGCGATCACGGAGATACCGCAGCCCGGCGAGCGTGAGGGCCTTTCCGAGGCCTCCGCCCTGTGCGTCCGGGTCGATGCCGACGACGTAGACCTCGCCTGTCGGCTCGCCGCCGAAGCGGCCGGGGACCGCGTCGTGGACCTTCGTCCAGTGGAAGCCGATGACCTTCCCGTCCTCTTCCGCGAGGAAGAAGCCTTCGGGGTCGAACCACGCGTCCTGCTCGGTCGCCCTGACCTCGTCGGCGGTCAGCGCGCCCTGCTCGGGATGCCAGTCGAAGGCGCGGGCGTTGACCCGCACCATCGCCTCCTCGTCCTGGCCGGGGACGAACGTGCGCAGCGTGACCCCTTCGCGCGTCACGGGCTCCGGCCAGTCGGCCGTCTCGACGTCCGCGTGGAGGATCAGCAGCTCGCGAGCGCGTTCGAAACCCTCGGTCCCGGCGAGGTGGACGGCGGCGGGGTGGTCTCCGTGCGCCCAGACGCGCAGCGGCTTCCCGGCGGTCTCTTCGACGAGCGCCCTGGTGAGCGCCCTGCCGTGACCGGCTCGGCGATGCGCGGGATGGACGAACAGTTCGGCGACCTGGTTGCCGTGCGAGTCACCCGCGGTGTCCAGGTGCGCGTACGCGACCAACGTGCCGTCGACGTGACCGAGGAGGTGCCGCCCGCCGTCGAAACCGGAGTCCTCCGGGCGGCCGTCGGCCTCGCGCACGGCGAGGAGGAAGTCGTGGATCTCTTCCGTGTCCGGTTCACCGGTCCAAGCCAGATCGAGCATGAAATCGACCCTACCCGGGAACCCGGATCCCGCCTGGACGTCTTGTCAGGCAGAGAGGGGGACTCAGTGCGAAGAAAGCTCGGTCGGCTCGTAGACGCTCGCGTCCGGGGCGACGGCCTGCTTCTGCGTCCCCTTCGAGGGCCGCTCGAACTTGTAGCCGACGTTGCGCACGGTCCCGATCATCTGCTCGTGCTCCGGCCCGAGCTTCGCGCGCAGGCGCCGGACGTGGACGTCGACCGTGCGCGTGCCGCCGAAGAAGTCGTAACCCCAGACCTCCTGCAGCAGCTGGGCGCGGGTGAACACCCGGCCGGCGTGCTGCGCGAGGTACTTGAGGAGTTCGAATTCCTTGTACGTGAGTTCGAGAGTGCGCTTGCGCAGCTTCGCGGTGTAGGTCGCCTCGTCGATCACGAGGTCGCCGACGCGGAGCTCGGCGTCCACCTGGGAGGCGCTGCCGTCGCGGGTGGTGACCAGCCGCAGCCGGGCGTCGACCTCGGCGGGACCGGCCGTCGGAAGGAGGATGTCGTCGGTGCGCCATTCCGCGCTGACCGCGACCAGCCCGCCTTCGCCGACGACGGCGATGACCGGTGTGGAGGTCTCGTCCTCACCCGCGCCCTTGAGCAGGCGGCAGAGGCTCTTCGCGGAGGCGAGATCGGTGCGGGCGTCGAGGACGATGACGTCGCGGTGGCCGGCGTCGAGCAGCGCGGTCACTTCCGGAGCACGGACGCGTACGGTGTGGGGCAGCAGATCCAGGGCGGGCAACACCGTGGTGGCATCTGCTTCCGCGGTCAGTACCAGAAGGTCCAGGCTCATCGCCGCACCGCCTTCAGATCGTGGTCGCCTCGAACGTGGCGACCGCCGGTGCTTAGTGAGAATAGCGGGTGAACAGCCGAGGACCTACCCCGTGCTGGATCGATCACACCTGGCCAAAGAGGTTGACGAAGGAGATTCGACGTAATGGTGAGCAGGCCCGTGGCGCAGGACGACCGACCCTCTCCCGGCCGGTCCGCCAAGCGAGGAAAGCGCCGTGGCCGGGGCTGGCTCATCGCCCTCGCGGTGCTGGTGGTCCTGCTGGTCGGGGCCGATTTCGGCGCGGCGGCGTTCGCGGAGCACACGATCTCCCAGAAGACCCGCGAACAGCTGAACCTGGCCAACGATCCGGCGGTCACGGTGCACGGTTTCCCGTTCCTGACCCAGGCCCTTTCCGGTGACTACAGTCACATCACCATCAACGCCCAGGGCGTGGCCGTTCCGCCGAAGCTGCGTGACGTGGACTTCAACGCCGACATGAGCGACGTCACGGCGCCGCTTTCGGACCTGACGTCCGGCAACACGAAGTCGATCGTCATCGGCACGCTCAAGGGCGAGGTGACGATCAAGGCCGCGGACATCGCGCGGCAGGCGCCGCTGGACAAGATCGAGAACCTCAGGATCGAGCCGGTCACCGAGGACTACGTCCGCAACGGCGACAGCGGCCAGGGCGAGACGAAGCCGACGGCGACCAACGAGAACGGCGAGCCGGTGGACACCGCCAGCGCCGGGATCCGGGTTTCGGGCAACGTCCAGATCGCCGGGCAGAAGGTGGAGATCTTCTGCTTCGCGATGATCGAACTGGACGGGCAGAAGATCCGCCTCGAGCCGAAGCGGCTGCAGTTCGGGAATGACAAGGAGACCACCGTCGTTCCCCAGGCAGTGCAGGACGCGCTGCTGCCGAACTTCAACGCGACCATCGACACCGGCGCGATGCCGTTCTCGGTGACCCCGACGTCGGTGCGCGTGAACAGCGGCTCGGTGACCATCAAGGGTGAAGGCAAGAACGTCGCCTTCAGCGGAGCGAAGCCTCAGGGGTGACTTGCGGATGACCGGAGTGTGGGTGCTGCTGGGCGTCTTGGTGCTCGCCGGGGCGGCCGGTGCGCTTTTGCAAGCGCGCAACGGGCGCATCCGCGCGGCCAAGCCCGGCGCGCCCACACTGCCCGGCCGGGTCTCGGCCGCCCTCGCGCCCGAAGGCGTCACCCTGATCCAGATCTCCACGACGTTCTGCGCGCCGTGCCGCCACACCCGCGCTATCCTCTCGGCGCTCGCCGACAAGACCGACGGCCTCACGCACGTCGATCTGGACGTCACCGAAACCCCCGAAGTCGCCCAGGCACTTTCGATATTGCGGACCCCGACGACGCTGGCCTTGACGCCGGACGGCCGGGAGGTTTTCCGCGTCGGCGGCGTTCCCCGAGGTCAGGAGCTTCTCGAAGCCCTGAAACCCCATCTGATCCCGGATTCCGGGAAGCGTCCCAAGGTGTGAACACGGTTCCCAACCTGAGGGAGCTCTGCGTACCCTCGTGCCCGTGAACAGGCTGCCCCGAACCTTGCTGACCCAGCGCCGCGCAGTGGATCTGTGCCGCGTTCGCAGCAGCCTGTGTCCGGTTCGCTGAACGCGCCCTGAAGCCTGCGCGTGCCCGTCCGGCACGCACCTTTTCCCTCTCGTTCGCAGGAGGAACCATGTCCGCAGGACCGGCCGTCGACCCCCGTGGTCCGCGTTTCGCCGCCATCCTGACGACGATCGTGCTCGCGGTCGTGCTCATCACCCAGTGGTGGCCACTGCTCGCGGCGCAGGCGGTGGTGTTCGCGATCGGTGCCTTCATCGGACTGAAGCCGGCGCCGTACTCCCTGATCTATCGCTACCTCGTCGCGCCGCGGCTCGGCCCCACGACCGAACGCGAGGACGCCGCCCCGCTGCGGTTCGCGCAGGCCGTCGGGTTCGTGTTCGCCGTGGCCGGCACCGTCGGTTTCGCCGCCGGCCTGACCGCGCTCGGTTTCGTCGCCACGGCGTTCGCGCTGTTCGCGGCCTTCCTCAACGCGGCGTTCAACTTCTGTCTCGGTTGCGAGATGTACCTGCTCATCAAGCGTTTCAGCCCCAGCCCTCGCGCGTCCTAACCCAGAAAGAGAGTCAGCTCCATGAGCCGTGAAGACGTCCTGGTCACCACCCAGTGGGCCGAGGAGAACCTGGACACCCCGGGTGTCGTGTTCATCGAGGTCGACGAGGACACGACCGCGTACGACAACGGACACATCCGCGGTGCGGTGAAGTTCGACTGGCGCAAGGACCTGCAGGACGGGGTCCGCCGCGACTTCGTCAACAAGGAGGGCTTCGAGAAGCTGCTGTCCGAGAAGGGCATCTCGAACGACGACCGCGTGATCCTCTACGGCGGCAACAACAACTGGTTCGCCGCGTACGCGTACTGGTACTTCAAGCTCTACGGCCACGAGAACGTGCAGCTGCTCGACGGCGGCCGCAAGAAGTGGGAGCTCGACGGGCGCGAGCTGAACGCGGACGAGGTCAAGCGCGAGGCCACCACGTACCAGGCCAAGGAGCAGGATCTGTCGATCCGCGCGTTCCGCGACGAGGTCGTCCAGGCCATCGGCGCCAGCAACTTCGTCGACGTGCGCTCGCCCGACGAGTTCTCCGGCAAGCTGCTCGCCCCGGCGCACCTGCCGCAGGAGCAGTCGCAGGTCCCGGGCCACATCCCCGGCGCGCTGAACGTCCCGTGGGCGAAGGTCGCCAACGAGGACGGCACCTTCAAGACCGAGGAAGAGATCAAGGAGCTGTACTCCGACGAGGGCCTCGACGAGTCGAAGTCCACGATCGCGTACTGCCGGATCGGTGAGCGTTCGTCCATCGCGTGGTTCGCGCTGCACGAGCTCCTCGGCTACGACCAGGTGAAGAACTACGACGGTTCGTGGACGGAATACGGCTCGCTCGTCGGCGTGCCGGTCGAGTTGGGAGCTAAGTGATGGCAGACGACAGCTGCGGCGCGCCGGTCCAGGAGGCCACGCCCGCCGATTACGACACCCGCGGCCAGGTCGTCCTGGCGGGCAAGGTGACCGGCTCGGACGGGCCCGTCGGCGGCGCCTTCGTGCGGTTGCTGGACGGCGGCGGCGACTTCACCGGCGAGGTGGTCTCGTCGGCCAACGGCGACTTCCGCTTCTACGCGGCCCCCGGTGACTGGACGGTGCGCGCGCTGCACCGCTCCGGCAACGGCGAGGCCTCGGTGACCGCGCAGGGACCGGGCGTGCACCAGCTGGCGATCTCGGTCGCCTAAGACGGGCTGAAAGGGCCCTTCACCGCTCCATCCATGCCCCCGCCGCCGCCCTCAACTGAGGCGCTGCGCGCCCGGCCTGGATTCCAGCGGTGAAGGGCCCCTTCGTCGCATCACATGCGGTGAAAGCGTCCTTCAGCTCCTGTGGGCACTGCCACGCGACCTCGGCAGGCCTGTCGGGGCAGGTAGCGACTAAGGTGCGTGTCGTGGAGATCCTGTTTACGACCCTGCTGGTGCTCGCCGGCGTCGCGATCACCTGGTTCGCCGTGTACGTCGTCTACCGGCTTTACGCGGACCAGCGCTGACCCATGACGGCTAGTGGCGACGAGGCCATCCAGGCCGCGGAAAAGCGCGCGGAAACCACGCGCGACCGGAACCTTCCGCAGTTTGACGACATGCCCATCCCGGGCGACACGGCGAACCTGCGCGAGGGCCCGAACCTCAACGACGCCTGCCTGGCACTGCTGCCGCTCGTCGGTGTGTGGCGCGGCGAGGGCGAGGTCGACTACCCGACCATCGAGGGCCCGTACCGGTTCGGCATGCAGCTGACCATCGCGCACGACGGCCGCCCGTTCCTCACGCACGAGGCACGCGCCTGGCTGCTCGACGAGGACGGCAAGGTCATCCGTCCCGCCGCGCGCGAATCCGGGTTCTGGCGCCCGCAGGCCGACGACACGATCGAGCTGCTGCTGACCCACAACACCGGCATCGTGGAGCTCTTCTACGGCAAGCCGCGTGGCAAGGCCTCGGTCCCCGCCTGGGAGCTGGGCACCGACGCGGTCGTCCGCACGTCGACGGCCAAGGACGTCACGGCTTCGCAGCGGCTCTACGGCATCGTCAACGGCGAACTCGGCTACGTCGAGGAGCGCGCCATGATGGGCCAGGAACTGCAGCCGCACACGTCGGCGCTGCTGCGTCGCGTGGTGGGCTGACCTCTTTCCCATGCGGTGGCGTGCCTACGGCGAGCACGCCGCCCTGCTCGACTGCGCTTCCCTCGCCGAAACGATCGCGGCGCACGCGACGGTCTCGTCCGCGCGCCCGGACGGCGTCACCGAACTCGTCCCCGGCGCCCGCAGCCTGCTCGTGGTGGAAACCCCCGGCTCCGGCGCGCTCGCGGCCGTCCGTGAGCTGCTGGCGGACGCCGACCTCGAACATCCGCCGGAAGGCGAATCCCGCGAGATCACCCTCGACGTGACCTACGACGGCGAGGATCTCGACCTCGTCGCACGCGACGCCGGAGTGTCCACAGAGGACGTCGTCCGGCTGCACACCGGCGCCGTCTACACCGTGGCCTTCACCGGGTTCGCGCCCGGATTCGGTTACCTGACCGGACTTCCCGAGCCGCTCCGGCAGCCGCGGCTGCCCGCCCCGCGCACTCGGGTGCCACCGGGTTCGGTCGGTATCGCGGGCGAGTTCACCGGCGTGTACCCGCGCGTCTCACCCGGCGGCTGGCGGCTGATCGGCCACACCCGGACCGTCCTGTTCGATCCCCGCGCCGACCGGCCGGCACTGCTGTCGCCCGGCGACCGCGTGCGGTTCCGGAGCGCCGGATGAGGGCACTCGAAGTGATCGAGACCGGCCCGCTCGCGCTGGTCCAGGATCTCGGCAGACCCGGCTACGCGCACCTCGGCGTGCCTCCGTCGGGCGCGCTGGACGTCCCGGCGCTGAAACTGGCGAACCGGCTCGTCGGCAACACCGAGGACGCGGCCGGCGTGGAATGCCTGTTCGGCGGGCTGCGGCTGCGCGCGACGTCGTCCTGCACGGTCGCGGTGACCGGCCCTACCGTCGCCGTCGAAGTGGACGGGCGTCCCGTCGGCTCGCACGCCCCGGTGTGGCTGGCGCCCGGTGAGGTCATGGCGATCGGCACGCCCGCCACCGGATTACGGTGCTACCTGGCGGTTTCCGGCGGCATCACGGTCGACGCGGAACTCGGCAGCCGGTCGCGGGACGTCCTTTCGGAGATCGGCCCCGCACCGCTTAAGAAGGGCGACGTCCTGCCGCTCGGCCCGTCGTCCGTGCCCGGAGGCGCCGACGTCGTGCTGCCCACGACGGCTCCGGCGGAACTGGTCGTGCGGATCGATCCGGGCCCGCGGGCGCACTGGTTCGAGGACCTGGCGTCCGGGCTCGCGAAGACCTGGACGGTGACGTCGGAATCCAACCGCGTCGGGCTCCGGCTCGACGGATCCGCGTTGACCCGCGGGCACGAATACGCGGAGCGGGAACTGCCGAGCGAAGGCCTGCTGACCGGCGCCGTGCAGGTTCCGCCGAACGGGTTGCCGGTGGTGTTCTTGGCGGATCATCCAACTACCGGTGGTTACCCGGTGGCGGCCGTGGTGAGACAGGCGTCACTCCCGGCCCTCGCGCAGGCCAGACCCGGAACCCTTCTCCGCTTTCACTCGTCCACGAGGGTGTGGAACAGGTAAAGGTCGACGGTGGCACGGGTGTCATCGACACGAATTCGGTCCCAACCCAACCCGAACTGCCGCAGTCGCTGCGGATCGCGCTGGCCACCGGCCAGATGCGGCGCCCGCTCGGCGACACGCTCCGCCCGCTTCTCGCGCTCTTCGCCGACGGCGAGTACCAGGTCACCGGACCCGAACGGCTGGCCGAAGACCGCTACCTGACCCCGAGCGCCGACTGGCCGCCCGCCGACGTCTCCCGGGTCGGCTATTACCGGACCGCGATCAAGAGCGGGCACCGGCCGGTCGCGGTCGTGCTGGAGACCACCGACGCGGCGGTGATCCTCGACGGGCACCACAAGATCGCGGCCTACCGCGAGGAAGAGATCCTGCCGCACCTGCTGATCATCAGCCCGCTCGGCTGATGGACCGCCCGCGGTTCCGCGATCCCCAGGATCGGATCGAGAACCTCACGGACGAGCCGATCCTCGTCGTCTGCCCACGCTGCTCGGGCCGCGCCTCGGTCACCCGCGAACGGCTGACCTGCGCCAGCTGTGCCCTTGTCCGCGTTCCTCCGGAACCCGACTACCGCGCGTGGAACCGGCCGGTCGACCCGTACTTCCGCGAACCACTGTGGCTACGCGCCGACTGCTGCGGCGGGAACACCCTTTGGGCGTTCCACGAACGTCACCTCGACCTGCTCGAACGATTTGTCGCGGCGAAGCTGCGCGAACGCGGGCTCGGGGATCGTCCCGGCATGACCTTGGTCGCCCGGCTGCCCGCCTGGATGACGGCGGCGAAGCACCGCGACGAGGTCCTTCGCACCATCGCCAAGCTGCGCGCGACGCTCAGCTGATCGCGTACTCGCTCTCGTACGCGGCGGCCAGCTCGGCGTGGATCGCGCTGGAGTCGGTGAGCGCGACGCCGTCGAGCGTGTGCACCCTGGTCAGCTTGCGGACCGACGACGCGAGGAACAGCCCTTCGCCCCCGGTGAGGTCCGAAACGTTGAGCGGCTCGACCTTGACCGACCAGCCCGCGCGCTCGGCGCCGCGGAACAGCGCCGCCTGCGTCGTCCCCGGCAGGATGCCGATGGTCGCCGGGGGCGTGTAGAGCGTCCTGTCCTTCGCGAGGACGACCGTGGAAGTCGGCCCTTCGAAGACCGAACCGTCGACGGCGGTGAAAATCACATCGCTCGCGCCACGGCGGCCCGCCTCCCGCAACGCCGCCATGTTGACGCCGTACGAAATCGACTTCGCGCCCAGCAGCAGCCACGGCGCACGCTCGGCGAGCTCGGGCTCGATACCGCGCTCCAGGGTGATCGCCGCGACGCCCTCGACACGGGCACGCTGGACCTTCTCGTCGATCTCCACACCGAGCGCGAATCCGAACGGCTTCGCCTCCGGATCGCCGTCGATTCCCCTGGTGTACACCAGTTTCAGCGCGATCTCGGTGGGGCCGGACCAGTTGTCGATGACCGTCTGCGCGGCGCGCTCCCAGACCGCGAGGTCCGGCTCCGGCAGGTCGAGCATGGCCGCGGAACGGGCCAGCCGTTCGAGGTGCGGGCGAAGCTCGCGGGGCCGTCCGTCGACGACGAGGATCGTCTCGAACACGCCGTCGCCGCGAAGTAGTCCCAGATCGTCCACCCGCAGGTGGGCGGCTTCGGGGTCGGCCAGGGTCCCGTCGAGGAAGGCAAGCACGCGCATGGGGACACGGTACTCACTAGCATGGGTTTCATGCCCTACCGCTCCCCCTTGCTCGAGCTTCCCGGACCGATCGCGGCACCCGACGGGCATCCGGAGGAAGGTGTCCCGTGGCACTGGGGTGACCCCTTCGCCGAGCAACGGACCGCGGCGCGCGGCGCGGTCGTGATCGACCGGTCGCACCGCGAGATCCTGGCCGTGACCGGGGAAGAACGGTTGTCCTGGCTGCATTTGGTGATCTCGCAGCACGTCACCGGGCTCGCCGAGGGCACCGGCACCGAGGCGCTCGTGCTGGACAGCCAAGGCCGCGTCGACACGCACATGGTCGTCGCGCACGCGGACGGCACCGTGTGGCTGGACAGCGACCGGGGCGCGGTGGCCACCAGCGCGCTGCCGTCCGGCGGCAAGCAGACACTGCGCGACTACCTCGAAGCGATGAAGTTCTGGTCCAAAGTGGACATCCGCGATGTCTCGGACGAGCTGGCGCTGCTGACCGTCCTCGGCCCCGACGCGGACCGCGTGCTGGACTCCGTGGGCGTCTCCGTGGGCGCGGACCCGTACTCGGTCGTGGCGATCCCCGGCGGTTTCGCGCGGCGGATGCCGTGGCCGGGACGGCACAGCGTCGACCTCGCCGTGCCCCGCGCCGACCTGGCCGCCTGGTGGCGGCGCCTGACCGACGCCGGCGCGCGACCGGCGGGCAGCTGGACCTTCGACGCGCTGCGGGTGGAATCGCTGCGGCCGCGGCTGGGCGTCGACACCGACGAGCGCACGATCCCGCACGAAGTGAACTGGGTCGACTCCGCCGCGCACGTGGCGAAGGGCTGCTACCGCGGGCAGGAGACCGTCGCGAAGGTCCACAACGTCGGACGGCCGCCGCGGTACATGGCGCTGCTGCACCTGGACGGCTCGCCGGAGATCACGCCGGAAACCGGCGATCCGGTGGTGCTGGGCGAGCGGACGGTGGGACGCGTCGGCAGCGTGGTGCAGCACCACGAACTGGGCCCGATCGCGCTGGCGCTGGTCAAACGCTCGACCCAGCCCGGCGCGGAACTGCTGGTGGGCGCCGAGGACCGGGTCGTCCAGGCGACCATCGACCCGGACTCGGTCCCGGGTGAGGCCCCGGCTCCCGGACGGGAAGCGGCTCAGCGGCTGCGGGGCTGAGCGGGCTTCTTCTCTGCTATCCGTGAAGGCCTCCTTGCCTACCTTGAGGGTAGGGAAGGAGGCCTTCACTACTTGTCGGCTCGGCGCTTCGCGGCCTTCGCTCACGACTGAAGTACATGAAGGTCCCTTCACCGCGCTAGATGCGATGAAGGCCCCCTTCATGTACTTCGCGGCGCTCATCCACAAGTTGTCCACAACTCCGCCCACCTGTGGACAACTCCGCCTACCAGCACTTTTCCCGCCCACCCCGGTAGACTGGACCTGGGGCCGCCCCGGGACGGGTGGGGGCGGGCTCTGGAAGGGACCGAAAGAGCAGCGGCCCGGCGGAGGATGTCGCGAGGGGCGGAGATCCTTGTGCGGAACATTTCCGCTGGAGCGCGATAAGCTACGCGCGTGATCGAAGTCCGGCCCGGTGGTCGCCGTCGTATCGACCGCGTGCTCGGCCCTGGGTATCTCAGCGACCTCGGCGAGCTGACCCTTTCCGTGCTGCGCGAGCGCCGTGACGAGGCCGCGCAGGAGGAGACCGACCTGTCGTACCTGCGGCGCCTGCTCCACGCGCGCATCGACATCGTGCGGGCCGAGCAGGAGCGCCGGAGTTCCGGCGGTGAGAGCAGCGTCGTCGAGCGGCTGGCCGCGATCCTGGCGGACAACGCCATCGGCCCGGCCACGGGGTCGGGCAGGCATCAACGGCTGGAGCCGTCTCGCGCGGGCGAGCACCGGCGGTTCGCCGAGGCCCTCATCGGCGACACGGACCTTTCCGACGTCAGCAAGCTCTCGGACGAGAAGCTGGTCAACGCCCTGAACCGGTACGCCGACGAAGAGGTCTCCGTCTCTTCGTACCGCCGCGAGGTGCAGGGCGTGATGGACACGATCAACGCCGAGATCGCGACCCGCTATCGCAAGGGCACGGCGTCGGTCGACGACCTGCTCGACACCGAACGCGGCGGGCCCGAGTGACGAATCCGGCCCTGGTCGAGGTCGTCCGATCCGGTTTCGTGGAGAGCGTGCACCGCGGCGCGCTCGTGATCACCGCCCCGGACGGCTCGGTGCGCTTCTCCGCGGGCGACGTCGAGCGGCCGGTCTACCCGCGCTCGTCCAACAAACCTCTGCAGGCCGTCGGCATGCTCCGCGCCGGCCTCACGATCGGCGACGAGGAACTGGCGCTGGGCTGCGGATCGCACAACGGCGAAGCCGGCCATGTCGAGGGCGCCCTGGCGATGCTTTCCCGCGCGGGGCTCACCGAGGACGCGCTGGTCTGCCCGCCCGCCTTCCCGCTGCACGAGCCGAGCATGCTGGCCGTGGCGTCGGCCGGGAAACGCCGAGCCGCGATGAACTGCTCCGGCAAACACGCCGCGATGCTCACGACCTGCGCCCAGCTCGGCTGGCCGACCGGCGACTACACGGCCGAGATCCACCCGCTGCAGAAGGTCATCCAAGCCGCCGTCGCCGACCTCACCAGCGAAACGATCGAGACGGTCGGCGTCGACGGCTGCGGCGCCCCGCTGTTCGCGTTCTCCCTCACCGGCCTCGCCCGCTCCTTCGGCAGGCTGGTCACCGCCATGGGCGGGCCGGAACGCCGGGTCGCGGACGCCGTCCGCGCGCATCCGTGGCAGGTCGCGGGCACCGGCCGCGAAGACACCGTGCTGATGCGGACCATCGACGGCCTGCTCTCGAAGGGCGGCGCCGAGGGGGTGCACGCGTTCGCGCTCCCGGATGGCACGGCGCTGGCGCTGAAGATCGACGACGGCGCGGCCCGCGCCCGGCTGCCGCTACTGCTCGCCACCCTGCGTCACCTCGGCATGGACCCGGGTGACGAAGCCGTCGGCCTCGCGCGCGACGCGGTCCTCGGCGGCGGGAAACCGGTCGGCGAGCTGAGGGTCACCGCTGGCCTCTTCGGTTAATTCGCGCGTTCCCGCGCGGCCAGGTCGCCCCAGAAGTCCCGCAGGTCGGCGAACAGTTCCGCCAGCTCGTCGACATTGCCGGTGCGGAGCGCGTCGAGGATGTCGTGCACCTCTTCGGCGGTCGTGTCGGCCTGCAGGATCGAGTCGGCGAAGAGCTGCACGAGACCGCCGTAGTCGAGTTCGACCGCGGAGCCGGGATGGAAGCTGTCGAGCCAGCGTCGCGTCTCGAGCAGCACCCGGCCGGGCCCTGAGTCACCGAAGGTCGCTTCGAGCAGGTCTCCGACCTCGCGGGCGCGATGCCGCGCGTCGGCGATGGAGACCCGCCACGAGACCTCGCGCTCCGGGTCGTCGCGCCCCTTGCCGAGTTTGACCCGGCGCATCCCGGGGTCGAACAGGACGAACCACGGGAGCGGGACGGTCCACGTCGTCGAGAGCGTGTGCGAGGCCGAGGCGGACAAGTCGCCGATAGCGGACTTCGCCCGCGAGCGGATCGTGTCCAGGGTGGCGCCGCCCGCGTCGAGCACCGCGTTCTTCAACGCGGGATGCGCGTCGCCGAGGAAGGTCACCAACGCCGCGGCCGAACGTGCGCGGATCTCCATCGGGCAGATCAGCGGCCCCGGACCGGCGTCGCCGTGCTCACCCTCCGGTACGTCTTCGGGGTCCAGGACGAGGACGTCGGTGACGAGACTGGGGGCGGCCCGGCCGTCCGCGAGTTCGGCGGGCAGCAACCGCCCGACATGCTGTGACTTGAGCCACAATGCCTGCTCGCGCTCGCCCGCGGCCGAACGATCGAGCCGGGCCGCTTCGACGGCCTCGAGCAGGCGTTCGTCCGGTGGATCCCCCAGCGCCAGCAGGGGCTCATAGACGCGGAGATAAGCCGCGAACGGACGGGGCACACGAGCATCGTGGCACGCCGACCTGCGACTATCGCCACCGACCGGCCGGTAACCGGCGTTCGGAGAACACTGTCGCCACCGGCACACCGTGCCACGTCGCATCCAACCCCCGGACACGGTACGGTGTCAGCAGGAAAGAATTGTCGAGACGATGCGGGGCCGCCGATTCCCCCGGCCGCCCCGCCCCTGTGCGAGGGGGTCGAGCCATGGGGCGCGGCCGGGCTAAGGCCAAGCAGACGAAGGTGGCGCGCGAGCTCAAGTACAGCTCGCACGAAACCGACTTCGATGCTTTGCAGCGCGAGCTGTCCAGTAGTTCCTCGGAAGACAGGCACGAGGACGACAAGCGGTACGACGAAGACCCGTACGACGGGTACGACGAATACCGCCGCTGAGCAACGCGTGACACGCGAGGGTGGATCCGGGCTTGCCCCGGTGACCACCCTCGCGTGTCGCGTGCTGCCCAAAATATGAGGAGGTGCCATGTCTGACGTAGCGCGAGTAGGTGTCGTCGGGGCCGGGCTCATGGGCTCGGGCATCGCCGAGGTGCACGCACGGGCCGGGCTGGACGTGATCGTCACCGAGGTGAACCAGCCGGCGCTGGACTCCGGGCGGGCGCGGATCGAGAAGTCGCTGCAACGCGGCGTCAAGAACGGGAAGCTCTCGCAGGAAGACGCCGACGCCGCGCTCGGACGGCTCCGCTTCACCACCGAGATCGGCGAGTTCGCCGACCGCGACCTCGTCATCGAGGCCATCCTGGAGCAGGAGCAGGCCAAGGTCGAGGTGTTCCGGTCGCTGGACAAGATCGTCGAGCGTGAGGACGCCGTGTTCGCGTCCAACACCTCCTCGATCCCGATCATGAAGCTCGGGATGGCCACCGGCCGCCCGCAGCAGGTGGTCGGCATCCACTTCTTCAACCCGGTCCCGGTGCTGCCGCTCGTCGAGCTGGTGCCCTCGCTGCTGACCAGCGACGACACCGCCCGCCGTGCCGAGGAGCACGCGACGACGGCGTTGAGCAAGACGGTGATCCGGTCGCAGGACCGTGCCGGGTTCATCGTGAACTCGCTGCTCGTGCCGTACCTGCTTTCCGCGATCCGGATGATCGAGTCGGGTTTCGCGTCCGCGGAGGACATCGACCGCGGCATGGAGCTCGGCACCGCGCACCCGATGGGCCCGCTGCGGCTGTCGGACCTGATCGGCCTGGACACCATCAAGGCGATCGCGGATTCGATGTACGCCGAGTTCAAGGAGCCGCTGTACTCCTCGCCGCCGCTGCTGCTGCGCATGGTCGACGCCGGCCTGCTCGGCAAGAAGACCGGCCGCGGCTTCTACAGCTACTCCTGACCTTCCCTCGCGTTTAGTCCTCTGGATGCGGTTCTTGCACGCGCAACGACCGCATCCAGAGGACTAAACGCCGGGCCCTAGACTCGGGAGCGTGGGACAGGGACAGCTGCGCGTGGGTCTGGTCGGTGCCGGTCCGTGGGCGAAGACGGTGCACGCGCCAGGTCTCGCCGATCACCCGGGCATGACGTTGCGCGCGGTCTGGGCCAGGCGTCCCGAGGCCGCGAAGGAGCTGGCCGAGACGCACGGCGCCCAGGCCGTCGACAGCTTCGACGAGCTGCTCGACCAGGTGGACGCGGTCGCGTTCGCCGTGCCGCCCGCCGTTCAGGCGGAGCTGGCGGTCCGCGCGGCCGAAGCGGGCAAGCATCTGATCCTGGAGAAGCCGATCGCCGCGGATCTCGACGGCGCGCGGAGGCTCGCGGACGCGGTGGAGGCCGCGGGCGTGGCCGCGCTCGTGGTCCTGATCCTGCGTTTCTCACCGATGACCCGCGAATGGCTCGACGGCATCAAGGAAGCGGGCGGCTGGCGGGGCGGCGGGGCTCGATGGCTCTCGGGTGCGTTGCTCGGCGGCCAGTACCAGTCCTCGGCATGGCGGCACGATTCCGGCGCGCTCGCCGACATCGGCCCGCATGCCCTCGATCTGCTGGACGCGGCGCTCGGCGAGATCACCGACGTGCTCGCGGCGAACCGGACCGATGACGATCTGTGGCAACTGCTGTTAGCCCACGAGGGTGGCGCGACCAGTACGGCGACCCTGTCGCTGCGGCTGCCGATCCAGCCGACGGTCGTCGAGGTCGCCGTCTACGGCGAGCACGGCTACCGCACCCTCGGCCGGAAGCCGGGCTCGGCGGGCGAGTCGTACACCGCGCTCCTGGACGATTTCGCCGCGATGGCGGCCAGCGGGACGACCTCGCACCCCTGTGACGTACGTCGCGGGCTGCACCTCCAGAAGCTGCTCGAACACGCGCGGGAACTCGCCGGACACGGCAAGTAGTACACAGGTCACCCACAAGGCTTTTCCTTGTGCGGTAACACCTTCTTCCGGTTACTTCGCGGCCGTCCACAGGTTTGTCCACAGGCTCCTTTGTGGACGGTTCCGAGCATGGGAAAACCTTTTCCGCCACCGGAAAAGATCACCTCTTAGTGCGGCCGCTCCGCCATGCCGAGTCGATCTTGTGATGCGAAGGTGATCTTGGGCGCTCCGGAAAGGAAGGCCATGGGTGAGCTGCTCCGCGCTTTCGGTGTGATGATCCCGTTGACGATCACCGCGGTTCCGTACGCACTGCTCGGGTGGCCGCTGCTCGCGGCGCATCGACGGAGGCGAAGACAAGCCGACCTCTTCTCCGCGTCGGCGACGGCCGCTGTCGACATGACGCTCGTGCTGGCCTGTTTCCTGGTGTTGTGCCTGGTCACGATGCCGGTGGCCGGCGCTCAGGGCAGCAGGCTGAACCTCGAACCCGGCACCGACCTGCGCCTCGCCCTCGACGACAGCGCCAATCTGTGGCAGGCGCTGGGCAACGTCCTCATGCTGAGCCCGCTCGGCGCCCTGCTCCCGATGCGGTTCCGCCGCCTGCGGTCTCTCGGCCGGATCGCGCTGGGCGCGCTGGCCGTCTCGGTGCTGGTGGAGGGGACGCAATATCTGATCCAGGCGGGCCGGGTGACCTCGGCCGACGACATCCTGCTGAACACCCTGGGCGCCGTGGCGGGCGCCGCGGTGAGCAAACGGCTGTGGCACCGCCTGGACGTCCGGCCGCCGGCGGCGATCCCGGCTCAGGTCCGGCGGGTGTGCGAGGCCCCGGTCCGGCTCCGGGTCCCGAGGTCGGTCTGGGACGAGCGGTATTCGGGCATCGCGCATCCGCAGCGGAGGTAAATGGGTTGACCGTCGTGCGAAAGTGATCGCGAAAGCCCCACGCAGCAAGAAAGAGGGATGCCTCATGCCTGACGCCTTCGGTGGCGTCGGCACGAGCTAGCCGGCGCACACGCCAGCTCCACCACGCACGCGGATCCTCCCGTGCGTCTCTTTCTTCTGCCCGAAAGGCTTTCCACCAGTGCTTTCCGAGACGATTCGTGCTCTGCAGTCCTACATCCGCCTCACCGCGGCGAAGTTCCGCGAAACCGAGCGGATCGGGCCGTTCCTGGCCACGTACTACCTCGAATCCAGCAGCCCTTTCCTCAACTACGCGATCCCCGACGACGGCGCCCTCCCCACCGAGGACGACGTCGCCGCGCTCAGCGAGGCGTTCCGCGAGCGCGGGCTCACGCCGCGCCTGGAGTTCCTCACCGAGGCCGTTCCGGCCGCCGAAGCCGTGCTCGTCCGGTGCGGTTACACGCTGGAGCGGCGGGTTCCGCTGATGATCTGCGCTCCGGGGCAGGTCGTCGAACAGCCGAAACCGGCCGGGATCAGCCTGGTCACCCCGAAGACCGAGGGCGAACTCCGGCAGATGATCCGGGCGCAGAACCTGGCGTTCGGGGAGACCGATCCCGACGAGCACCTCGATCCGTCGCCGGATCAGCTGAGCGGCGAGACCATCTCGGTGATGGCGGTCGACGAGAACGGCGAGGTCGTCGGCGGCGGGGTCGCGACCGCGATCCTCGACGGCGCGACGGAGATCGCCGGGATCGGAGTGCTCGAGGAGTACCGGAGCCGCGGGATCGCCGCGGCGATGACGGAGTACCTGACGCGTGAGGCACACGCGCGCGGCGGCCGGTCGGTGTTCCTGACGCCGGGAGCCGGGCAGGCGGAACGCGTCTACGGCCGGGTCGGCTTCGAGACCGCGGCCGAATGCGTGCACCTGTCAGTCGTCTGAGTAGCCGCCGCGGCGTGACTTCTTGACCTCGCCGCGGCGTTTCTTCGACGCCAGGCGGCGTTCCTTCGAACCTCGTGAGGGTTTGGTGGGACGCCGCTTGGCGGCCGGGGGCGCCGACGCGTCCGTCAGGAGCATCACCAGCCGCGCCCGCGCGGCTTCCCGGTTCATCAGCTGGGAGCGGTGTTCGGACGCGGCGATCGTGACGACCCCGTCGACGAGGCGCGACGAAAGCCGGTCCAGCATCCGGGCCCGGAGATGCTCCGGGACGGACGCCGAACCGGCCACGTCGAAGGACAGTTCGACCCGCGAGTCCGTGGTGTTCACGCCCTGCCCACCCGGGCCCGAAGACCGGGAGAACCGTTCGCTCAATTCGGCGCCCGGGATCACGAACCGGGTGCCGATCACCACGTCATCAGCCACGGACCCAGTGTGTCACCCGGGCCCAAATCGTTAAATCAGAAGCGGGGGTGATCGCCCGACAGCACGGCGCGCGGGCCGTCCGGGTCTTCGGCGGGCTGCACGTCGCCGAGGATCCACGCCGGCACGTGCCGCGCGGTCAGCATCGCGAGCGCGCGGTCGACGTCGTCGGGGCCGACGATCGCGACCATGCCGACGCCCATGTTGAACGTCTTCTCCAGTTCGGCGCGTTCGACCTTGCCGCGGTGACCGATCAGCGCGAACACCGGCGCCGGGGTCCAGGTGCCGCGTTCGAGCCGGGCGACCAGGCCGCGCGGCATGACGCGGGCGAGGTTCTGCTCCAGGCCGCCGCCGGTGACGTGCGCGAACGTGCGGACCTCGGCCTCGGCGGCCAGCGCGAGGCAGTCCTTCGCGTAGATCCGGGTGGGCTCCAGCATCTCCTCGCCCAGCGAGCGGCCGAACTCCTCGACGTGCCCGTCGAGCGGCATGCGCGCGATGTCCAGCAGCACGTGCCGGGCGAGCGAGTAGCCGTTGGAGTGCAGGCCGGACGAACCGAGCGCGAGGACGACGTCACCGGGGCGGACCCGCTCCGGGCCGAGCACGTTCGACGCTTCGACGACACCGATGCCGGTGCCCGAAAGGTCGTAGTCGTGCTCGCCCATCAGGCCGGGGTGCTCCGCGGTCTCGCCGCCGAGCAGCGCGCAGCCCGCCTGGACACAGCCCTCGGCGATCCCGCCGACCAGCGCCGCGATCTTCTCCGGCACGACCTTGCCGACGGCGATGTAGTCCTGCATGAACAGTGGCTCGGCGCCGGTGACGACCAGGTCGTCGACGACCATCGCGACCAGGTCGATGCCGACCGTGTCGTGCTTGTCGAGCGCCTGCGCGACGGCGATCTTGGTGCCGACCCCGTCGGTCGACGAGGCCAGCACCGGCTCTTTCCACTTGTCCAGCTTCAGGGAGAACAGCCCGGCGAAACCGCCGACGCCGCCCATCACCTCGGGCCTCGTGGCCCTCTCGGCGTGCGGTTTGAGCAGCTCGACGGCTTTGTCGCCGGCGTCGATGCTGACGCCGGCGGCGGCGTACGTGGCGCTCGTGGACTCGCTCACGGAAGCGGACTCCAACTCTGGAAGAGAGGTCTAGGGACGCCGGATGGCGTCCTCAGCACCGTACCCGGCAGGGCTGACGGGCTTCGCCGCGCCATTCACCGAGTCCAGGCTCTCCAGCAGGTGCTTCCCGATCAGCGCGTCTTCGGGCAGCGCGATCGGGTACTCGCCGGAGAAGCACGCGGTGCACAGCCGCGACTTCGGCTGCTCCGACGCCGCGACCAGCCCGTCCAGGGAGATGTAGCCCAAAGTGTCCGCGCCGATGGAGCGGCGGATGCCGTCGAGGTCGACGCCGTTGGCCACCAGTTCTGCCCTCGAAGCGAAGTCGATGCCGTAGAAACACGGCCAGCGCACCGGCGGCGAAGCGATCCGGACGTGCACCTCCAGCGCGCCCGCCTCCCGCAGCATGCGGACCAGCGCGCGCTGGGTGTTGCCGCGGACGATGGAGTCGTCGACCACCACGAGCCGTTTGCCGCGGATGACGTCGCGCAGCGGGTTCAGCTTCAGCCGGATGCCCAGCTGCCGGATGGTCTGCGACGGCTGGATGAAGGTGCGGCCGACGTAGGCGTTCTTCACCAGGCCGGTGCCGTACGGGATGCCGGAGCCCTGCGCGTAGCCGATGGCTGCCGGGGTGCCGGATTCGGGCACCGGCATGACCAGGTCGGCGTCGGCCGGGTGCTCGGCGGCGAGTTTGCGGCCGATCTCGACGCGGGTCGCGTGCACGCTGCGGCCGGCGATCGAGGTGTCGGGGCGCGCGAGGTACACGTACTCGAAGACACAGCCCTTGGGCTCGGGGTTCGCGAACCGCGAGGAGCGCAGGCCCTCGGCGTCGATCGCGATGAGCTCACCGGGCTCGACCTCGCGGACGAACGACGCGCCGCAGATGTCCAGCGCGGCCGTCTCGCTCGCGACCACCCAGCCGCGTTCGAGCCTGCCGAGCACCAGCGGGTGCACGCCGTGCGGGTCGCGCGCGGCGTAGAGGGTGGACTCGTCGGCGAAGACCAGGCAGAACGCGCCCTTGAGGGTGGGCAGCAGTTCCAGCGCGGCGGCTTCGATGCCCTTGTCGGCGGCGTTGGCCGCGAGCAGCCCGCACACCAGGTCGGAGTCGCTGGACGAACCGGTCAGCCCCGCGTGCGGTTTGAGCCCGGCCTCGACCGTGCGATCCCGCAGCTCGGCGGTGTTGACGAGGTTCCCGTTGTGCGCGAAGGACAATCCGCTACCGGTCGCGGTGGTGCGGAAGATCGGCTGCGCGTTCTCCCAGATGGTGGCGCCGGTGGTCGAGTAGCGGCAGTGCCCGACGGCGATATGTCCCTGCAGCGACTGCAGGACCTGCTCGTCGAACACCTGGCTGACCAGGCCGAGATCCTTGAAGACGACGATCTGCGAACCGTCGGAGACCGAGATGCCGGCCGCTTCCTGGCCGCGGTGCTGAAGTGCGTAGAGCCCGTAGTAGGTCAGCTTCGCGACCTCTTCTCCGGGCGCCCAGACGCCGAAGACACCGCATTCCTCGCGGGGTTCCGGATCGGGCTGGTCGGTCACGGGCTGTCCGGCGAGGGACGGGTCGGAAACCACCGAGGTGCTCCCAGGGAGAAAGAGGGCAGGCCGCCACCAGTGTAAACGGTGAGCAGGAGATCAACGCGCCGCGCGAAGTGGCACTGGACACGCTTCGAGCTGTAACACTGAGTGAACCCGCGTCCGCGATCGACGTCGGCAGGGTGCGATCGGCCATTTCAGTCGCGTGGCCGACAAGGGCACCCTGCCACCGCGATAGCGGGGCCTTCGGCCGGGGCGGGTTCCACTGTGACCGTGAGTGACGAGCGGGTGTCAAGACCCGTCACTCACGACCCCCGACCAGCCGACCGCTCCCCCTCGACAGAGGCGGTCGACTGTGCTTGGGAACCGGTCAGCCGGCAGCGAGCCATTTGGACGTGCCACCGCGGCCCGGGACCCAGCAGCCCTTGGCCGCGGTCTCCGGGAGGTGAAGCGAGCCGGGTGTCCGCTCGTCCGGGAGCGCGAGCAGTGCCGTCAGCACCGTCGCCGCGTCGCCGGCGGAACGCCACAGCCAGACCTCGGGCTCGAGGATGTCCTCCTCGGTGCCGGGCATACGGGTCGCGACGACGTCGTCCTCGGCGTTGAGCCGGACCACGTCGACCACGTTGTCGTGGACTCGCACGCCGACCACGGCCATGACCTCGCCGTTCGCGTCGCACGGGTGCACGAACTGGTACCCGCGGTGGATCAGTTCCTGCAGGCCGCTTTCGATGTCGGTGATTTCCGCGGTGATGGTGTCACCCGAGAACGTCATCGAATTCGCCGTCCTTGGCACCCGCGAGGAACGCGGCCATCTCGGCCTGGGTGTAGATCAGCGCCGGACCGGTCGGGAAGCGCGAGTTGCGCATCGCGATCTCTCCGGAAGCGAGCGGCGCCACCTCGACGCAGTTGCCGATCGCGTTGCTGTAGCTGGCTTTGCGCCATTGGGCGCCGGTAAGACGATCGGCCGGGATGCCGTTGTCGAACTGTTCAGCCATGGTCCCCACCTTCCCGACAGAAGACTTCGGGCGATGCATCTGCATGTGCATTTGCCTGTGATCCCAAAGTTAGCACGTGTGACTGCAGCGGTAAATGCACGTGCAGAAGTTTTTGCAGAATTCGCGTGCAGTGATGACTTAAGTCCTCAGCCGTCCCACCAAAGGGTGACGCGCGCTGTCTCCAACGGGTGAACAACTACGACTGGTTGCCGGATTTTCGGGCACTGGCAAGAAAACCCCGGGCCGGCCCGCGAACGGCGGCCAGCCCCACAACGGTGATCGACTCAGATCTCGGCGCGGCGCTTCATCAGCATCTGGCGGCTGCGGTCCGGCGTCTCCGCGTCGACCGCGAGCATGTCCAGCGCCCGGCTGTACCGCTCGATCTCGTCGCGCTTGTCGATGTAGTGCGCGCCGGTCAGATACTCGGTGTACGCGATGTTCGGCAATTCCTCTTCCGCGAACCTGAGCAGCGAGAACGCGCTGTCCGCGGAGTAGCCGCTCCGGTCGAACGGGAGCACCTGTACCGAGATGTTCGGCTGCTGGATCATCTCCAGCAAATGGTCGATCTGGCCCTTCAGCACCTCGCGGTCGCCGATCGGCCGGTAGAGCACCGACTCGTCGAGCACCAGCCACAACCGCGGCGCGTCCGGCCGCGACAGCATCTTCTGCCGCCGCATCCGCAGCGCGACCCGGCGGTCGACCTGCTCGTTGACCATGTCCTTGCGGCCGTGGCTCATGATCGCCCGCGCGTAGTCCTCGGTCTGCAGCAGACCCGTGACGTACAGCGGCTCCCACACCTGGATCCGGGCCGCGGCCTCTTCGAGCCCGACGAGGTCGTTGAACCAGCTCGGCATCAGGTCGCCGTAGCGGCGCCACCAACCCGGCTCGTTCGACTCCTTGACCATGTCGAGGAACTGCTGCCGCTCACCGGGATCGGTCATCCCGTACATGGTCAGCAGGTCGGCGACGTCGCGTTCCTTGAAGCCGACGCGGCCGAGCTCGAGGCGGCTGATCTTCGACTCCGAGCCGCGGATGCTGTAGCCGGCCTCCTGGCGCGTGATGCCCGCGTCCTCGCGCATCCGGCGGAGCTGAGAGCCGAGGATCATCCGCCGCGCGGTGGGACCCAGGGACTGCTCACCGCCAGGCGGGGTGACCGCGTTCATCGACCGGGGACCTTTCGCACGACGACACTCACAGGAGAACAAGCCGATTACTGAAAGTACACGTTTGGGCCTCGACACGACAGGGATGGCTCGGTTTACCGGTCGCGTACGTGGTTCTACTCTACGTAGAGCCCGAGACTTCCGACACAGTTTTGTGAGGTTCAAGATGCCCGACGCCCCGACCCGGACGGAACGAGTGCCTGTGGGTGTCGACCCGACCCGGGCCAGCATCGCCCGGGTGTACGACGCCTTCCTGCTCGGCAAGGACAACTACGAGATCGACCGGGAGGTCCTGCGCAAGGTCCAGCAGGCGGCCCCCGAAGCGCAGGACCTGGCGACCGAGAACCGCGGCTTCCTGATCCGCGCCTGCCGGTTCCTCGCCAGCCAGACGGGCATCACGCAGTTCCTGGACCTCGGATCCGGCTTGCCGACGGCCGAGAACACGCACCAGGTGGTGCAGCGGATCAACCCCGAGATCAAGGTCGTCTACGTCGACAACGACCCGGTCGTGCTCGCCCACGGGCGCGCACTGCTCGAGGAGAACGAGAACACGCACTTCGTCTCGGACGACATCTTCGAGCCGGAGCGGATCATGGAGAACCCGGACATCCGGCGGCACATCGACTTCTCGCAGCCGATCGCGTTGCTGCAGCTCGGCACGCTGCACCACTACAACGGGCCGCACGACGAGCCCGCCAAGATCATGAAGAAGTACATCGACGCGCTGCCGTCGGGCTCCTACGTGGCGATCTCGCATTTCTCCGACCCGGAGGACGAGCTGTCCGAGACCGCCCGCAAGATGGAGGACTTCTTCATCCACAGCCCGATGGGCTCGGGCACCTTCCGCACCAAGGCCGAGATCGAGGAGCTGTTCCACGACCTCGAAATGGTGGAGCCCGGCGTCAAGCTGTGCGTCGACTGGTGGCCGGACGGCCCGCGGATCAAGGAGCTGAACGCGGCACAGCGGACGATCTCGGGTGGCATCGGCCGTAAGCCGTGACATCTGTCGCGCGCTGACGAAAGCTCGCCGAAGGGGCGCCGTTCCGCAAGCCTGTCACCTGCCAGGCAAGGCGCCCCTTCATCGAACTTTCGTGGCCTCCGGCCAAAAGAGGCGCGCGACGGTGAAGTAGTCACCTCAGCTTGACTTGCGGCAGCCAGCGGGCCAGATCGGCCCTGCTCCCGGAGGCGGTGACCCGCCCCGATTCGACGGCCTCGGCCCAGCCGAGCAGCCCGGTCGCCAGTTCCAGCCACGTGCGCGGATCCGTTTCGACGACGTTCGGCGGGGTCCCGCGGGTATGGCGCAATCCTTCGACACACTGCACAGCCGCGAACGGCGGCACCCGCACTTCGACACTCTTCCCCGGGGCGTCCCCGGCCAGCGTCCGCAGGCTCAGCCGCACCGCCGCGGCCAGCTCGGGACGGGCCGGATCCGGACCGGATCCGCTCAACCAGGGGGAAATCGCCGCGATCGCGGCTCGTAACTCAGCGGGGTCGACCGTACGCGAAGAGGCCATGGGAGAACAGTAGAGTGAGCGCGAACAAACCTTCAGGCACCCGGAACGTGGGGATGGCGATGGCGCAGCGGGACGAGGCGGATCGGTTGGCGTCGAGCCCGGCGGGCAAGAAGAAGCCGAAGATCACCGAGGAGATGCGCGCCAACGCCAAGGCCAACCCGAACAGCTGGCTTTATGTCATCGACGAGGCCTTCGACCCCGACGGCCCGGTGCCCTCCTGGGCGGTCGTCGGCGCGTACCCGGTGAACGGCGGCGGCGAGATCGTCGAGGACTTCCACCCCAACGATCGCTACCGTCCCTCGCCCAAGGCGCTCGGTTTCCCGGAGCCGCGCAACGAGCTCGAACAGCTGCTCCAGCTGGTGCGCACGAACCACCGCCCGGCCGCCGACCTGCCTCGCGTCATCCTCGACTCGACGCTGTTCGTCTACGCCCTTTCGCCGGTGCAGCGCACGGTGATCGGCTTCCACAACACCGACGGCAAAGTGCTCGTGCCCGCGTACACGGCCAAATCGCTGGTCCCGCGCGAATGGCCGCACGCCCGCGCGGTGCTGGGCCGGGACATGGTCCCGCTGCTCGCCGGACACCCCGTGACGATCAACCCGCACGACCGGCTCACCGCGATCGTCCCGTCGGAGCACCTCGACAAAGCCCTTTCAGACGAGCGCCGTTAGGGCCCGATTAACCCACTCGGCCCAATTTTTTCGGCCCGAAAGCAACTCTTTCGGGTGATGTTCGAGTCGCTGATTCCCTTTTCCCGGGGGATCGTGGCGACGTGATGAGTCGCAGAGTGTGTTCGAAAGGCTGGGGGGCCGTCCTCGCGGCGGGGGTTTTGCTGCTCGCGCAGACCCCCGCCGTCGCACGAGAAAGCGGGCCCAGGTACGACGGGGCCGAGGAGCACTACGCCGGTTCACAGATCGCGCTGCACGAGGGCGTCAACGTGTCGGTGGGGCCACTGTACGGCGGTGAGGCGCAGACGCTCGGCCACGACGTCAGCGGTCATCAAGGCGACGTCGACTGGCCTGGCGCAGCCAGGACCGGCGCGAAGTTCGTCTACGTCAAGGCCACCGAGGGCACCGGCTTCGTCAATCCCCGGTTTCCCCAGCAGTACAACGGTTCCTACGGCGTCGGCCTGATCCGCGGCGCCTACCACTTCGCGCGTCCCGACATCTCGGACGGCGCGGCGCAGGCGCACTACTTCGTCGACCACGGCGGCGGCTGGTCCGGCGACGGCAAGACCCTGCCGGGCGCGCTCGACGTCGAGTACAACCCGTACGGCGAAACCTGTTACGGCAAGACGCCGGCGCAGATGGTCGCGTGGATGGCGTCGTTCGCGACGACCTATCTGCACCGCACCGGACGGCATCCGGCGATCTACACGTCGACGAGCTGGTGGAAGCGCTGCACCGGCAACAGCAACGTGTTCTGGCAGAACCCGCTGTGGATCGCGCGCTACAACACGGAGATCGGCGAGCTGCCCGCGAGCTGGAAGACCCACACCATCTGGCAGTTCTCGAACAAGGGCAGTCTTCCCGGCGACCAGAACTGGTTCAACGGCACGATCGACCGGGTGCGTGCGCTGTCGCTCGGCTGAACACTCACCCGAGTGGGTGTTACAAGATCACATAACCAGTCCTACTTGGAAATGAAAATCACCCACGCGTAGTACCAATTTCACGGAAGTTAGTGACAAACCCGGCACTCGTCGTCAACAATCGTGCCCGGACGGCTACCACCTGCAAGGTCGCCGTCCTCAGCGAGGGTTATCCGTGAAGGGATTGTCGTGATGCGCACTTCCCGAAGAATCGCCATCGCCGTCGGCTCCGCGCTGCTCCTGCTCAGCAGCACGGTCCAGGCGTCGGCCGCCCCGTCCCCCGAGATCATGTCGATCGAACAGGATCTCCAGCAGAACGACCACACGCTCGGATCGCAGATCCGGCGCGTGGAAGGCGACACCTCCACCCCCGAGTCCAAAGCCAAGGCCGCCCAGCCGCAGCCCGAGGTCGGCGTGCTCGCGACGGTCGCGGGCATGGACGTGGCCAGTTACCAGGGCAACGTCGACTGGAACTACTGGTGGAACCAGGGCAAGCGCTTCGTGTGGACCAAGGCCACCGAAGGCACCAGCTACAAGAACCCGTACTTCGCCCAGCAGTACAACGGTTCCTACAACAAGGGCTTCATCCGCGGCGCGTACCACTTCGCCCTGCCGAACGTTTCGAGCGGCGCGGCGCAGGCCGACTTCTTCGTCAACAACGGCGGCGGCTGGTCGAAGGACGGCAAGACGCTGCCGGGTGCGCTGGACATGGAATACAACCCGTACGGCGCCACCTGCTACGGCCTGAGCCAATCCGCGATGGGGTCGTGGATCCGGGCGTTCCACGACCGCTACAAGGCGCGCACCGGCCGCTGGCCCGTCATCTACACCTCGACGAGCTGGTGGAGCACCTGTGTCGGCACGTCGCAGAACTTCGGTGGCACGGTCCCGCTGTGGATCGCGCGATACGCCTCCACCGTCGGCGCGCTGCCTTACGGCTGGGGCTACTACACCGTGTGGCAGTACACCTCCAGCCCGCTCGACCAGAACACCTTCAACGGCGCCTACGACCGTCTGCAGGCACTGGCCAACGGCTGAGCTGCGCATTCCGTGAAGAAACGGCTCCCGGCCTCGGCCGGGAGCCGTTTTCGCGCGCGGGGTACCTTCCCCTTGAAATCCCTGGCAGGGGCGGATCCGGAACCAGCGCTGACCGCCGGTCGTCTGATCTGAAGCCTCAGGCCCCAGTACGGAAGGCGAGACCGATGACCTACCCACCCCAGCCAGGCCAGCCATACGGCCAGGACCCCCAGGGACAGCAGCCGCAGCAGGGTGGCTGGGACCCGAACCAGCAATACGGTCAGCCGCAGCAGTACGGCCAGCAGCAGGGCTGGGACCCGACGCAGCAGTACCAGCAGCAGCCCCAGCAGGGCTGGGACCAGACCCAGCAGTACCAGCAGCCGCAGCAAGGCTGGGACCCGAATCAGCAGGGCTACCAGCAGGGCTTCGGTGGCCCGCCCGCACCGCCGCCGAAGAGCAAGACCGGGCTGATCATCGGGATCGTGATCGGCGTGGTCGTGCTGGTGGCCTTCGGTGTCACCGGGTTCGTCGCGCCGGGCTTCCTGCTGAGCAAGGACGAGCCCGTGGCCGCGCCGCCCTCGTCGTCGGCCGAGCCCGCGCCGACCTCCGCGCCGAAGAGCAGCCCGAAGTCCAGCACGACCAGGACCCCGCGGAGCACCGAAAGCGGCGGCAGCAGCTCCGGCGATCCTCAGGGTGTGAAGGTCATCCAGGACTTCCTCGCCAAGATCTCGTCGGGCGACCGGCCAGGGGCGATCGCGCTGGCCTGTGAAAACCGCCGGGCGAGCATGGGCTCCGTGCTCGACGTCTTCCTTCCGCCGGGCTCCACGGCCGAGGTCAAGCGGACGCAGGGAACCACCAACCTCGTCATGGCCGAGATCACCGGCACGGTCGAAGGACAGGACGCCAAGGGAACGATGTTCGCGCAGAGCCAGTCCGGTGCCTGGTGCGTCTCGTCGCTTCTGGTCTCCAAGGTCCGATGAAGCGGTTCCTCCGCTCCCCGTTGCTGTGGACGTTCGTCCTCTCGTTCGTCCTGTTGCTCGCGGTCGGCGGCTGGTTGCTGACGGATCCGGCGACCAGCCGCAGTGAGGCGTTGAAGACCGGCGGTGTCGCCGGCGCCGCCATCGTCGCGCTGTACGCGTTGTGGCTCAACGACAGGCGACGCCGGGTGGAGGAGCGGCGGCAGGAGGTCGAGCGGCAGCGGCAGGAGCTGGAGCTGCGGCGAGCCGACCAGGACCGCGACCGGATCTCGGACGAACGGTTCGCGAAGGCCGTCGAGCTGCTCGGGCACGACGCCGACCAGGTGCGGGTGGGGGCCCTGCACGCGCTGGCGGGGCTGGCCCGCGGTCGCGAGCTCTACCGGCAGACCGTGCTGGACATCCTGTGCTCGTATCTGCGGCGGCCGTTCGACCATCCGCGATACAAGGACACGGCGAAACGGGCGGGCAACACCGCGCCGGAAGAGGGCAGCGCGGAAGAGGACCAGGAACTCCAGGTACGGCAGACCGCGCAGCGGCTGATCGGGGAACTTCTCCCGGCCGCGGACTCCGAGGGCACGCCCGGGTACGACCTCGATCTGACCGGAGCGGTGCTGGAGTACTTCGACCTGTCCGGCCGGAAGATCGGCAAGCTCCTGCTCCGCTACGGCGGGCTGTACAGCAGCACCAACCTGTCCGGTTGCGTGTTCCTCGGGCCGGTCTACCTGACCGGCTCGGGTACCAAGGAGAAGAAGCGCATCGGCTACTTCCGGTGCGAGGGAGCCAAGTTCGAGCAGCGGGCGTGGTTCAGCGGGGTGCAGTTCTCCGAGGACACCGAGTTCCGCGGGACGGTGTTCGCGGGCGAGACGTCCTTCAAGGACAGCGTCTTCGCGAAGGACGCGGTCTTCGCCGACGCCGAGTTCAAGGGCACGCTGGACCTGCGCCGCGCGCGGTTCGAGGGCTTCGCGGATCTGAGTTTCCGTGAGCCGCCCGGCACGGTGTCGCTGTACAACACGACAGTGGAACCGGCGAGGGATCACGAACTCCCGGCGGACTGGTCCGTCGAAACCTTGCCGGACGGCCGTGCCCGGCTCACGGTGAAGGACCGATGAGGCGCCTGCTCAAGTCGCCGCTGCTGTGGACGTTGCTGTCGTCGATCGTGGTGCTCGTCGGGGTCACCGCCTGGCTGCTCACGGATCGCGCGACCAGCCGCGGCGACGCGCTGAAGACCGGCGCGCTGGCGGGCGGGGCGATCGCCGCGCTCTACGGGCTTTGGCTCAACGACCGGCGAAGGCGGACCGAAGAGGACAGGCACGAGATCGAGCGCAGCCGGATCTCCGACGAGCGGTTCGCGAAATCGATCGAACTGCTGGGCAACGAGGCCGATCAGGTCCGGGTCGGCGCGATGCATTCGCTAGCGGGCCTGGCCAGGACCCGGCCGGAATACCGGCAGACGGTGCTCGACGTGTTGTGCGCCTACTTGCGGCGGCCGTTCGACCATCCGAAATTCCCCGGTGACACCAAGTGGGACAAGGAGAATCGGGCCGAGGCCGAACGCGAACGGCTGGTCCGGCGCGCGGCCGAGCGGCTGATCCGCGACATCCTTCCCCACGCCGGCACCACCGGGCCGACACTGGGGCTCAACCTCAGCGACGCGCGGCTCGACAAGCTCGAACTGCTCGGCAGGCGGATCGGCTGGTTCGGCGCGGACCGCTGCGAGATGGCGAGCTACCTGGATCTCACCGACGCCCAGATTTCCGGGAAGTTCTCGCTCAAGGACGTGACCATCCACGGGACGCTCGACCTCACGAGGGCGAGCTTCGAGCGCAAGGTGTCGCTGGACCACCTCGTCGTGGAGAAACCCGTCGACCTCAGCGCGGCCACCTTCGCGGAACTGCCGTCGCTTGAGGGCGCGAAGTTCCCGGCCGGTTCGACGCTTCCTGGCTCGTGAGTGGCAAGGACGGTTAGAACCGTCCTTGCCACTCACGAGGCGTCAGTCGAACAGTGCCGGGAGCGTCTTTTCCCAGGTCTCGCGGAGCTCGTCCAGCGTGAACTCCGTGATGCCCTGGAGTTCGAGCGAGCCGGACTCCGGGTCCACCACGCCGGTCTTGCGCCAGGGCAGGCCACGCGCGGTCAGCATCTCGGTGAACCGCAGTTCCTCGGTGCGCGGCACGGCGACCAGCACCCGGCCCGCGGACTCGGAGAACAGCTGCACGAACGGATCCTGCTCCGAATCGAGGAAGACGCGGGCCCCGCACTGTCCGATGAGGACGGTCTCGACGAGCGTCTGGATCAGGCCGCCGTCGGAGATGTCGTGCGCGGCGGAGATCATGCCGTCACGGGAACCGGCGATGAGGATGTCGGCGAGCAGCTTCTCCCGCGCCAGGTCCACGCGCGGCGGACGGCCGCCGAGGTGGCCGTGCAGTTCACGCGCCCAGGCGGAACCGTCGAGCTCGTCGTGGGTTTCACCCAGCAGCAGCAGGGTTTCCCCGGCCTCGGCGCCGATCCCGGTGGGGATGCGGCGGGTGACGTCGTCGATCACGCCGAGCACGCCGACCACCGGCGTCGGCAGGATGGCCACGTCACCGGTCTGGTTGAAGAAGCTGACGTTGCCGCCGGTGACCGGGATGCCGAGTTCGACACAGCCGTCGGCCAGACCGTGCACGGCCTGCTCGAACTGCCACATCACACCCGGGTCGGTCGGCGCGCCGAAGTTCAGGCAGTCCGAGACCGCGACCGGCTTCGCGCCACTGGTGGCGACGTTGCGGTACGCCTCGGCCAGCGCGAGCTTCGCGCCCTCGTACGGGTCGAGATAGACGAACTTGCTGTTGCAGTCCGTCGAAACGGCCACACCGCGGCCGGTCGACTCGTCGATCCGGATGACGCCGGAGTCCGACGGCTGCGCGGAAACGGTGTTGCCGCGCACGTAACGGTCGTACTGGGAGGTCACCCATTCCTTCGACGCCTGGTTCGGCGACGAGATGAGCTTGAGGATGTCGGCGCGCAGTTCGTCCGAAGTGGACGGACGGGGCAGCTTGGCCGAGGTGTCGGCCTGCAGGGCGTCCTGTGTGGACGGACGCTGGATGGGGCGGTCGTACACCGGGCCCTGGTGCGCCACGGTGTGCGCCGGGACGTCGACGACGACCTCGTCGTTCCAGGTGATGACCAGGTGCTCGCCGTCGGTGACCTCGCCGATGTCGGTGGCGATGACGTCCCACTTCTCGCAGACCTTCATGAACGCCTCGACGTTCTCCGGCGAGACGACCGCGCACATCCGCTCCTGCGACTCGCTGGAGAGCACCTCGGCAGGGGTCATCCCGGTGGCGCGCAAGGGAACCCGGTCGAGGTAGATGTGCATACCGCCGTCACCGGCGGCGGCGAGCTCCGACGTCGCGCAGGAGAGCCCGGCGCCGCCGAGGTCCTGGATGCCGACGACGAGCTTCTGCGCGAACAGTTCGAGACAGCACTCGATGAGCACCTTCTCGGTGAAGGGGTCGCCGACCTGGACACTGGGCAGCTTCTTGCGGCCGCCCGAGCTTTCGTCACCCGAGAAGGTGTCGCTGGCGAGCACGGACACGCCGCCGATGCCGTCGAGGCCGGTGCGCGCGCCGAACAGGATGATCTTGTTGCCCTTGCCCGAGGCGAACGCCAGGTGAAGGTCTTCGACGCGCATCGCGCCGACGCACAGGGCGTTGACCAGCGGGTTGCCGGAGTAGCTCTGGTCGAACACCAGCTCGCCGCCGATGTTCGGCAGGCCGAGGCAGTTGCCGTAGCCGCCGACGCCGGCGACCACACCGGGCAGCACGCGGCGGGTGTCCGGGGCGTCCGCCGGGCCGAAGCGCAGCGCGTCCGCCACCGCGAGCGGACGCGCGCCCATCGCCATGATGTCGCGCACGATGCCGCCGACGCCGGTCGCGGCGCCCTGGTACGGCTCCACGTAGGACGGGTGGTTGTGGCTCTCGACCTTGAAGGTGACCGCCCAGCCCTCGCCGATGTCGACGACGCCCGCGTTCTCGCCGATGCCGGCGAGCATCTTTTCCTTCATCTCGGGAGTGGCCGTCTCACCGAAGTAGCGCAGGTGCTTCTTCGAGGACTTGTACGAGCAGTGCTCGCTCCACATCACCGAATACATCGCCAGTTCGGCGTCGGTCGGACGGCGGCCGAGGATCTCCCGGATCCGGGCGTACTCGTCGTCGGCGAGGCCGAGCTCGACGTACGGCTGGGTCTGCTCGGGGGTCGCCTCGGCGTGTTGAGTGGTGTCAACGGTGCTGGTCACGGTGTCCGCATCAGGGTTCGCCACGGCCTTGAGAATAGGCGAGGGGTCTGTTCACCCTGCCGTCGCCCACGGATAAATCGGTCGCGCCCGCGACGGTGATCCGCTTAACGTCGACAATCGTGCTTTCCGCCACATATCCGCTTCCGCGACTACGTCTGCCCGCCAAGCCGACCGCCTGGCGGTACCTGGTCAGGATGATGCTCGCGCGCCCGGGACTGCTCGCCGTCTCGGCGATCAGCGGTGCGCTGTGGTCGCTGCCGATCGCCCTCCTGCCGGTCGCGATCGGCCGGGGTATCGACGCGATCGGCCGCGGCGACGGCGATTCCGTCTGGCTCTGGGGTCTCGCGGCCGCCGGGCTCGGGATCGCGCAGACGATCGCGGGCACGGTGCAGCATTTCGCGTCCTACGGCTGCTGGATCCACGGCGCCGGGGTGACACAGCGGCTCGCCACCGAACACGCGGCGAAGCTGGGCGCGAACCTGCGGGACACGACCACCACGGGTGACGTGGTGGCGATCACCACCAGCGACATCAACCCGATCGGTGACTCCTTCGAGGTGCTCGGGCGGGCCTTCGGTTCGCTGATCGCGTTCATCGTGTGCGCGACGGCGCTGCTGACGACGTCCCCGCTGCTCGGCGTGGTCGCGCTGATCGGTGTCCCGCTCGCGGTGGTGGGCATCGGGCCGCTGCTGAAGCCGCTGGAGAAACGCCAGACGAAGCAGCGCGAGGAGAAGACCGAGGTCAACGCGCTGGCCGCGGACATCGTCTCCGGCCTGCGGATCCTTCGTGGCGTCGGCGGCGAGAAGCAGTTCCTCGACCGCTTCCGCCGCTCCAGCCAGAAGGTCCGCACGGCCGGTGTGCAGGTCGGGCGCAGCGAGGCGTGGCTTTCGGCGGCGGAGGTCGCGTTGCCGGGCCTGGTCACGGTGGTCATCACCTGGCTGGGCGCGCAGCTGGCGATCAACGGCACCATCGGCGTCGGCGAGCTGATCACGTTCTACGGCGTCTCGGTGTTCCTGGTGATCCCGGTGACGACGGCGACCGAGTTCGCGGGCGTGCTGAGCGCCGCGCTGGTTTCGGCGCGGAAGGTGTGCAAACTGCTGTCCACCGAACGCACGCTCGCCGAGCCGGAGCACCCGGTGCCGCTGCCGGAAGGCCCGCTGGACCTGTACGACGAGACGTCCGGGATCAAGGTCGAAGCCGGGAAGCTGACCGTCGTCGACGTCGGTGCCGACGCCGAAGCGGTGGCGTCACGGATGGCGCGGTTCACCGATCCGAGTGAACCTGCCCTCGTCGGCGGGGTTCCCGTGGACCGGGTCGCGCTCGACGAGCTCCGGCGGCGGGTCGTGTTCGCGCACAACCAGGACATCTGGTTCTCCGGTGTGCTGCGCGAGCAGGTCAGCCCCACCGAGCCCGGCGACGTCGAGATCACCGAAGCGCTGTACGCGGCGGACGCCGAGGACATCGTGGACGCGCTGCCCCACGGCGTCGACGAGGTGATCGGCGAACGCGGACGTGAGGTTTCCGGCGGTCAGCGGCAGCGGCTGAACCTGGCCCGCGCGCTGGCGGCCGACGCCGACGTCCTGCTGCTCGACGAGCCGACCTCGGCCGTCGACGCGCATACCGAAGCCCGCATAACCGAACGCGTCGCGAAGCTGCGGCGCGGCAAGACCACCGTCGTGTTCAGTCAAAGTCCTTTGTGGACACATGTGGCCGATGTGGTCATCGATACGAAAGTACCGGCATGAAGAAGCTGCCGCTGGCAGACAAGAAGGACGTTCGACGATGGATCAAGGAGACCGCGCGGGCCAACAAGCGCGAGTTCTCCGTGATGCTCGGCCTGTTCTGCGTCGCGACCGCGATCGGGCTGGCCGGGCCGCAGCTGCTGGGCGCGCTGGTGGACGAGGTCGTCGGAGGCACGACGACCGCCACGATCACCTGGCTGGCGATCGCGTTCGTGGTCGTGCTGGGCGCGCAGGCGTGGTTCAAGGGTTTGGCGCGGCTGCGCGCGCGGGTGTTCGGCGAGCGGATCCTGGCGAAGAACCGTGAGCAGTTCGTCGGGAACGCGCTGAACCTGCCGCTCGGGACGGTCGAGGCCGCGGGCACCGGTGATCTGCTCAGCCGGGCGACCACCGACGTCAGCCGCATCGACCACGCGGTGCGCTTCGGCGCGCCGGAGATCCTGATCGCCGCGGTCACGGTGGTGTTCACCGTGGTGGCGATGGTGATCACGTCGCCGTTCCTGGCGCTGGGCCTGCTGGTCGCGCTGCCGCTGCTGGTGCCGGTGAACATCTGGTACCAGCGGCGGATCCCGGACGTGATGCGGCGGATGCTGGACAAGTGGTCCGAGCTGCAGTCCACCACGCACGAGACAGCGGAGGGCGCGCGGACGGCCGAGGCGCTGAACCTGACCGGCCGCCGGATCCGGACCGGGCACGACGGTCTCGACGCGGCGATGCTGGGCGAGCGCGAGGTGCGGGCGCTGCAGATGCGGTGGATCCCGTCGCTGGAGATCAGTTACGTGCTGCCGGTGCCGGTGATGCTCGGGCTCGGCCTGCTCGCCTACTCGAACGGCTGGGAAGGGCTCGGCACGATCACCGCGATGCTGCTGTACTCGCAGGTCATGACGGGTCCGCTGAACGAGGCGCTGTTCTGGCTCGCGGACATGCAGGTCGCGGGGGTCTCACTGCGGCGGCTGCTGGGCGTACGGCCCGCTTCGTCCTCAGGTGTGGCTTCGGAGGCGCCGCGCGGCCAGGACATCGAGGTCCGCGACGTGCGCTTCGGCTACAACGCGGACCGCGAAGTGCTCCACGGGATCGACCTGCGGGTGCCCGCCGGGGAGCGGCTGGCGATCGTCGGGCCGTCCGGGGCCGGCAAGTCCACGCTGGGACGGCTGCTGGCCGGGATGTCGGCGCCGACCTCGGGCTCGGTGCGGATCGGCGGCGCCGAGGTGTCGACGCTGCCGGACGACGTCCTGCGCGGCGAGGTGCTGCTGCTGACCCAGGAGCAGCACGTGTTCGCGGGGACGCTGCGGGACAACCTCACGCTCCCGGCCGGGGACTGGACCGACGAACGGCTGCTGGCCGCGCTGGCCTCGGTCGGGGCTTCGGAGTGGGTCGCGAGCCTGCCCGACGGGCTGGACACGAAGGTCGGGGCCGGGGCGGTCGCCGTCCCGGCGGCGATGGCGCAGCAGCTCGCGCTGGCGCGGGTGGTGCTGGCCGACCCGCACACCCTGGTGCTGGACGAGGCGACGTCGCTGCTGGACACGGGTTCGGCGCGGGAGCTGGAGCGGTCGCTGAGCGCGGTGCTCGAAGGGCGCACGGTGATCGCGATCGCGCACCGGCTGCATACGGCGGCCGCGGCCGACCGGGTCGCCGTCATCGAGGGCGGCCGGGTGACCGAGCTGGGCTCGCACGCGGAGCTGCTGGCCGCCGGAGGCCCCTACTCGGCGCTGGTGGCCGCCGCCTCCTGACGCATTTCGTCCTCTAAATGCGAACGCATTTAGAGGACGAAATGCGAGGGGTGTCAGGCGGAGACGCGTCTCCCCAAGGGCGCCCCGCGCCCGACGGAGACTTCACGTCGCGCGCCCTCTTTCGGGCCGAAGGCCCACGTGAACGCGATGAAGGGGCGCCTCCGCACTCAACGCGAGTTTCGTACGGAACGGCGCCCCTTCGGCGTGTTTACGTCAGCGCGCGACCAAAGAGAGAGCGTCGACCGCGCTGTAGAACATGCCGAGCCCGTCGTCGGAGGGCCCGGTGAGGGCGTCGATGGCGTGCTCCGGATGCGGCATGAGCCCGACGACGCGGCCGTTCTCGCTGCGGATCCCGGCGATGTCGTTGCGCGAGCCGTTCGGGTTGCCGCCGACGTAACGGAACACCACACGGCCCTCACCCTCCAGCTCGTCGAGGGTGGCCTGCTCGGCGACGAAGCAGCCGTCGATGTTCTTCATCGGGATGAGGATCTCGGCGCCCTTGTCGTACCGGGTGGTCCACGCGGTGTCGTTGTTCTCGACGCGCAGCCACTGGTCACGGCAGATGAAGTGCAGACCCGCGTTGCGGATCATCGCGCCCGGCAGCAACCCGGCCTCGCACAGGATCTGGAAGCCGTTGCAGATGCCCAGCACCGGCATGCCCTTGTGGGCGGCCTCGATCACCGACGACATCACCGGCGCGAACCGGGCGATGACGCCGGCGCGCAGGTAGTCGCCGTAGGAGAAGCCACCGGGGACGACGACGGCGTCGACACCCTTGAGGTCTTCGTCCGCGTGCCACAGCGGCACGGCCTCGGCGTCGGCGTAGCGGACCGCGCGGGCCGCGTCACCGTCGTCGAGCGTGCCGGGGAAGGTGATGACCCCGATGCGGGCGCTCACGCGTCCACCCGCTTGATGGTCCACTGCTCGATGACGGGGTTCGCGAGGAAACCTTCGGCGATCTTTTCGAGCGTCGCGT
Source organism: Amycolatopsis sp. EV170708-02-1 (assembly GCF_022479115.1). Classification (NCBI taxonomy): domain Bacteria; kingdom Bacillati; phylum Actinomycetota; class Actinomycetes; order Pseudonocardiales; family Pseudonocardiaceae; genus Amycolatopsis; species Amycolatopsis sp. EV170708-02-1. The sequence goes on along the minus strand of NZ_CP092497.1, from coordinate 9,458,112 downwards.
CGTCGACGGAGTCGTCGACCTCGATCTCGAAGTGCTTGCCCTGACGGATCTCGGTGATCCCGGTGAAGCCGAGACGACCGGCCGCGCCGAGCGCGGCTTGGCCCTGCGGGTCGAGGATTTCGGGCTTGGGCATGACGTCGACGACGACTCGGGCCACGGCAGGCTGCTCCTTATTCACGCAGGTCGTGGGTACCGCCCGAGCCTACTTCACTACGGTTGCCGCATGACCTACGGGCAGTACGCACCGCCGAAGAAGTCGAAGACCGGCCTCTGGATCACGCTGGCGCTGGTGTTCGTCCTGATCGCGGGCGGTGTCGCATTCACCGGCTTCGTGACACCGGGGTTCTTCAAGGCCAAGCCCGACATCACCTCGCGCGCGACGCCGGAGCAGCTGGGCCGGTCGTTCGTGAACGGCGTCGGCGAGGGTCGCGTCAGCCAGCTCTGGTGCCCGATCCGCTCGAAGCGGTCCTACACCTTCGAGCAGATGATGGCCGCTTCGGAAGGCGCACAGCTGAGCACGCCCGCGCGCCAGCGTGCGGCACAGGAGTACTCGGCCGCGTTCACCACCGGGGGCCAGACCGTCGGGATCGCGATGATCCCCGACGAGGGCGGCTGGTGCGTGCGCGACGCCAAGGTCGGCGGCGAGCCCGAGCCGCTGCCGAGCCTCGACACGAAGCCGTCGCCGCGTCCGGACGTCAAGACCGGGGAAGAGGCGGGGAACAAGTTCGTCGACGCGATCAACGCGCGCGACATCCCGGCGGCGTTGTCCGTGCTGTGCGAGAAGGTGGCGGACACGACCCGCGACGGCGTGCAGCAGATCATCCACGGCGAGGCGAAGTACACCGTCGACAACGCCGACGTGCTGACCACCGCGAAGCAGACGATCCTGCACCTCTCGGGCGAGGTCGACGGCGTCCGGAACCCCGGCCGGATCGAGACCGAGGACGACGCCGAGGGCGGCCCCTGCGTGACCTCTTTTTCACCCGACTCCGACTGAGGTCGCACCGATCCTTCGTCTGGGGGATGCTCGGAGCGCGGCGCTGGGCCAAGATGAGCCCATTGGCGGGGCGTCAACACCGGGCGAGCAGCAGGAGGCACCGTGGCCGTTCAGGACTCCTTCGACTACGTGATCGTCGGCGCGGGCAGCGCGGGATGCGTACTGGCGAACCGGCTGAGCGAGGATCCGTCGGCGCGGGTGCTCCTGCTCGAAGCCGGCGGCGAGGACGACGCCGACGAGATCCACATCCCCGCCGCGTTCCCCGGTCTGTTCAAGACGAAGTGGGACTGGAACTACGAGACGGTCGAGCAGAAGCACACCGGCCAGTCGCTGTACTGGCCACGAGGGAAGACACTCGGCGGCTGCTCGTCGATCAACGCGATGATCTACATCCGCGGCAACCGCGCGGACTACGACGGCTGGCGTGACGGGCACGGAGCCGAGGGCTGGGGCTTCGACGACGTCCTGCCGTATTTCAAACGGGCCGAGGGGAACCAGCGGCTCGGTGGGCCGCTGCACGGCACCGACGGTCCGCTGAACGTCGAGGATCGCCGCTTCACCCACGAGCTGTCGCTCGCCTGGGTCGATTCCGCCGTCGCGTGGGGCCTCAAGCGCACCGACGACTTCAACGGGGAGTCGCAGGAAGGCGCCGGCGTCTACCAGGTGACCTGCAAGAAGGGCCGCCGCTGGTCGACGGCCGACGCGTACCTGCGGCCGGCGTTGTCGCGCCCGAACCTCACCGTGCGGACCAACGCGCAAGCCACCCGCGTCGTCTTCGAAGGCACCCGCGCCGTCGGAGTGTCCTATTTGGACCAAGGCGCCGAGACGACCGTGCGCGCGTCGACCGAGGTCCTGCTGAGCGGTGGCGCGGTGAACTCGCCGCAGTTGCTGATGCTCTCCGGCGTCGGACCCGCGGAACACCTGCGGGAGCACGGGATCGACGTCGTCGCCGCGCTTCCCGGTGTCGGCGACAACCTGCACGACCACCCGGCCTGCGGGATCATCTGGTCGACACGCGGCACCACCGACCTGGTGGACGCGGCGACGCCCGGCGGCCTGGTGCGCTACCAGCTCACCAAACGCGGCCCGCTGGCTTCGAACATCGGTGAGGCGGGCGCGTTCTTCCCCGCGGCGGACGGTGTCTCGCCGCCGGACATGCAGATCCACGTCGCGCCGACGTTGTTCTACGACAACGGGATGCGCGAGCCGACGGTGCCGGGCTTCACGTCGGCGGCGACCCTCGTGGACGTCGCGAGCCGGGGACGGCTGCGGCTGAAGTCGGGGAATCCCTTGTGGAAACCCGAAATCGACCCGGCGTACTACGCGGAATCCGTGGACATGGAGAAGATGCTCGCCGGGATGCGCGCGCTGGTGGAGATCGGGAAGTCCGGCCCGCTGGCGCGGTATCTGGACAAGCCGTTCCTGCCGGAGCGGCACGACCTGACCGACGAGGAGCTGGCCGACTACGTGCGCGAGAAGACGCAGACGCTGTACCACCCGGTCGGGACCTGCTCGATGGGGACGGGCGAGAACGCCGTCGTCGACCCGTCGCTGAAGGTGCGCGGGGTGGAGGGGCTGCGCGTGGTGGACGCTTCGGTGATGCCCGTGGTGCCGCGTGGGAACACGAACGCGCCGACGATCATGGTCGCGGAGAAGGCCGCGGACCTCATCCGGGGCCGCGGCTGAAGGACGCTTTCCCCGCATCAGACGCGGTGAAGGGCGCTTTCCCCGCATCTCATGCGGGGAAAGCGTCCTTCAGCTCAGCGCTTTCCGTGCAGCACGGTGATCAGCTTCGCGACGAGAGCGTCCGTCTTTTCCTTGCGCGAGAACGAGGTCAGCACGATCGGCGCGGTGAACCGCTGCCGCGCGACGGCCTTCGGCCGGGCGAACTCGCGCAGGCCCTCCGGGCCGTGGATCCGGCCGAAGCCCGAATCGCCGACGCCACCGAAGGGCAGCGAAGCGATACCGGCGAAGGAAAGCGGCGCGTTGATCGACGTCATGCCGGTGCGCAGCCGTCCGGCCAGTTCGAGGCCGCGCGACTTCGAGAACACCGTCGAGCCGAGGCCGTACTTCGTGTCGTTGGCCTTCTCGACGGCCTCGTCCATGTCGCGGACCTTGGCGATGGTGACGGTCGGGCCGAACGTCTCCTCCTGGACCGCCACGGAGTCCTCGGGCACGTCGACGAGCACCGTCGGCTGGACGTAGCGGTCGCCGACCGCGTCGACGCCGCCGACCAGCGCCTTTCCGCCGCGCTCGATGGCGTCCGCGATGTGGCGCTTGATCACCGAAAGCTGCGAGGGCATCGTCACCGGGCCGTACTGCGCGGCCGCGTCCGAGCCGGCCCGCACGTCCTTCGACTTCTCGACGACCTTCGCGACGAACTCGTCGTGCACACGCTCGTGGACGTACACGCGCTCGACGCCGATGCAGGTCTGGCCCGAGTTGGAGAACGCGCCCCAGACGGTCGCGTCCGCGGCGGCCTCGAGGTCGGCGTCCGCGTCGACCAGGACGGCGTCCTTGCCGCCGGCCTCGATGATCACCGGGGTCAGCGTCTCGGCGGCCGCGGCCATGATCTTCTTGCCCGTGCCGGTCGAACCGGTGAAGGCGATCTTGTCGACGCCTCCCGTGACGAGCGCGGCGCCGGTCTCGCCGAAGCCGGTGATCAGCTGCAGCACCGGCCATTCCGGGACGACCTCGTTGAACGCGTCGACCAGCCATTTCCCGACGCCGGGCGTGTACTCGCTCGGTTTGAAGACGACGGTGTTGCCGGCGGCGAGCGCGTAGGCGATGGAGCCCAGCGGGGTGAACACGGGGTAGTTCCACGGGCCGATCACGCCGACGACGCCGAGCGGCTGGTACTCGACCGTCGCCGCCTGGTTCGACATCATCAGCCCGGCCGCGCGGCGCTGCTTGCCGAGGATCTTGCGCGCGTGCTTGCCTGCCCACGCGATGTGCTCGATGGCGAGGACGCTCTCCAGTTGCGCATCGGCGATCGGCTTCCCGGTCTCGTCGCGCACGACCTGGCACAGCTGCGGCAGCCTGCGGGTGATGACGCCCTTCCAGCGGCGCAGGCGTTCGGCGCGGCCGTCGTAACCGAGCCCGGCCCACCATTCGGCGGCGTCCCTCGCGCGGGCGATGGCGGCGCGGACGTCCTCCTTGCTGTGCACCGGGTAGGTGCCGACGACCTCGTCGGTCGCCGGGCTGAGGGAATCGAAGGTCTCCCCCACGCTGTGCGCGGTCGGCTTCGGCTGGACTGCGGTCATCGACTTCTCCCGTGTCTCGGCTCAAAGCCCAGGCTACGACGTTACTGACGGCGTGCCAATAGCTCGCCTGGGGCGTGCCACCAGCATCGCACAGGAGACCAGCGCCGCAAGGACACCGAGAAGCGGGCACAGCCAGACCGGCAGCACGCCGATCGCCAGCGAGCCCAGGCCGAAGCCCGAAGCCTGCACGGTGAAGGCCAGCGAGAACCCCTCCGACCGGCGGCGTTCCGGCAGCAGCTTCTGCAGGTTGACCGACGACACGGCCATCAGCGGCCCCGTGCAGAGCCCGATCAGCGCGACCCCGCCGAGCAGCCCGGCCCAGCCGAAGCCCGCCGAAACCACGATCCCGCCGAGCACGAAACCGGCAAGGAACAGCCGCGGATCGCCGGCCTTGCCCCGCGCCGCGTACAGCGCGCTCCCGCCGATGCTGGCGCCGCACAGCACCACGATGACGATGGCCGTCGCCGATTCGGGCGCGCCGAGGCGCAGGACGAGCGGCAGCAGCCCGACCTCGATGGTCGACAGCAGGAGCCCGACGGTGAACAGCCCCGCCAGCCAGGGCACACAGGCGGCGACCGGGATCGACTGCCGTTCGACCGTCCTTTGTGGATTTCGCACGACGGTCCGCCGCGGTACGAGCAGCGCCGCCAGCAGGGCGACGACGGCCATCGCGAGAACCGGGACGACCGGGCCGGACGTCGCCAGGAGCGCCACCAGCAGCGGACCGCCGACGATGACGCCTTCGAGGATCATCGCGTCCACCGAAACGGCCCTCGGCAGTTCGTCATCGGTCACCGTCGCGGCGAGCAGCGTGCGGAAACCGCCGTTCAACCCGCCGGCCACCAGCCCCGGCGGGATCGCCAGCGCGAGCAGCACCCAGTCCGGAGCTCCGGCGGAAGCGACCGCGGCCAGCAGGAACAGTCCGGCGGCGACCAGCGGAAGCAACACGACGAGACCGCGCGCGGGGCCGACGCGGTCGAGCAGCCGTCCGGTCGGCACGGCGCCGACCATCTCGGCGGCGACGAACACGGCCATCATGACCCCGCCGAGCCGGTACGAACCGGTCGTCGCGGTGGTCAGCACGGTGAAGGCCAGTGGCGCCATCGTGGCGGGCAGCCGGTTCAGTTGCACCCCCGCCGACCAGCGCCAATACCCGGAATTACGCAGCAACGTCATGCCACGAACACTGCCGAACACGGGCTGGCGAGGACCATTGATTAGGGCATAGCCTAATCCGATGATCGAGCTGGTCCTGACCGCCGAGAGCGCGAACCGCGTCCGCTTCGGCATCTCCCCGCTCGACGAGACCATGGGCGCGATGCAGACCCTGCTCGGACGGCGCGGGCATCCGAGCCATCTGCCGTGGCTGCGTGAGGCCGCCGCGAAACTGCCGGACCTGCCCATCGACGGCTTCTCGAAGGTGATGAGCGCGCGGCACTACATCACCGATTTCCTCAGCCCGCCGCCGAGCGGCCCGGAGACCACCGCGTCCGCGCAGCTCGCCGAAATCCGCCGCACGGCGCCGGAGCAGGTCGCGCACGAGCTGTCCAAAGTGGACGCCGACCTGAGCGGGCTGCCGGAAGATCCCGCCGAGGCAAGGGATCTGCTGGCGAGCCAGATGGAGATCGCCTGGACCGAACTGGTCGAACCGCATTGGCCCCGGATGCGCCGGTTCCTCGTCGCCGACATCGAGGAACGCTCGCGACGGCTTGCCGCCGGCGGTATCGCGCTGGTGCTGGAGGACATCCACCCGCGAGTGCGGCTGATCGACGACGTCCTGGTGATCGAGATGAAGGAACGCGGCCGCGTCCACCTCGACCGGCGCGGATTGCTGCTGATCCCAGGCGTCTTCGCGTGGCCTTCGGTCGGGGTGATCACGATGGAGCCGTGGCAGCCTTCGCTGCTGTATCCGGCCCGCGGCGTGGCCGAACTCTGGTCGGATCCCGAACGACCGCCCGGCGCGCTCGCGGGAGTGCTCGGCCGGACGAAGGCCGCCTTGCTCACAACGCTCAACGAACCCGCGAGCACCACCGAGCTGGCACGACGGCTGAGCTTCTCGGCGCCGACGGTCTCGCAGCACCTGACCGCGATGCACGCGGCAGGCCTGCTCGAAACCCGGCGACACGGCCGAGAAGTCCGGTACCGGCGCACCGAACTTGGCGACGCCCTGCTGCGGGCATAGGCTGGAATCGATCTACCGCGAAGGAGAACACCGATGCGTATTGTCCACTTTGGACATGCTTGCACCCTTCTCGAGACCGAGGGCGCGCGGATCCTGATCGACCCCGGCACCTTCTCGACGGGTTTCGAAGGCGAACGCGAACTGGACGCCATCCTGATCACGCACCAGCATTTCGACCACCTCGACGCGGACAGGCTTCCCGCACTGCTGGAGGCGAACCCCGGCGTGCGGCTGATCGTCGACCCGGGTTCCGCCGAAGCGGCAGGGAAGATCGGCGCCGAGTTCCAGATCGCGAACCCCGGCGACGCCCTCGAAATCGGCTCCAGCAGCGTTGACGTCGTCGGCGGGGAGCACGCGGTGATCCACGAGGAGATCCCGGTGATCCCGAACGTCGGCTACATCGTCGACCACGGCGCCTTCTACCACCCGGGCGACTCGTTCTTCGTGCCGGAACGGAAGATCGACGTCCTGGGCCTGCCCACCGGTGCCCCGTGGCTCAAGGCTGGCGAGGCTGTCGACTACCTGCGGGCGGTGTCGCCGCGCCTCGCCGTCCCGATCCACGAGGCCGTCCTTGCGCGGCCTCAGATGCACTACGGCCTGTTCGCGAACCTCGCTCCGGAAGGCACCGAGGTGAAGGTGCTGGACGTCGGGGCGCCGGTGAAGCTTTAGGCCCGGTGCGCGCCGGCCTGAGGACGTCGCGAAAGTGGCTTTCGCGACCGGGGTTGATCAGGCGACTGGACCGGCCGCGGCTGTCCATAAAGGACGATCATCGGTGGCGAAATGCCCGGTTGGTACCTATCTGCACGGTTTCCTTGCTGTCGCGAGTGGGCTGAAGGCTCCCTTCACCGCGTCTGATGCGACGAAAGGAGCCTTCGCACCTGCCGGATCCGGATCTACGCGCCGGCCTTCGGGCTCCGGTACGCGAGTTTCCGCACCAGGATCTCCGCCGGCCCCCGATACTCCCGGCGGTGCATCACATACGCGACGACGACCGTCAGCAGCCACACCCCGAGCCCGCAGGCGGCCGCGACGAACGTGCTGCCGCTCAACCCCAGCATGAACGGCGGCGCCAGGATCAGCCACGCCACCGACTGGAACAGGTACGCGCTCAGGGTGCGCTGGCCGAGCGCGGAGATCGCGGTGACCACGACGCCGCGGCGCTTCTTGCCGATCGCCATGCCGACGAGCCCGAACAGGCTGATGTAGCCGATCGCGCCGAACAGGCCCGCTCCCTCGTACATCAGCTTGACGAGCCCGGCGGTCTCCTCGTCGAAGCCGACATGGTCACCGGCGAAGAGCCCCATCGGCAGCGCGCCCGCGATCGCGACACCGAAACCGCCGAACAGGCCGAAAAGGAGCAGCTTCCGATTCGGCTCCTCCAGCACGCGTTTCTTCGCGGCCCAGGCGCCCACCCAGACGAAGAGGATCGACGACAGCAGCACCGCCGTGGTCATCGGCCATTCGACGAGCCGTTCTCGCACGGCGTCGCCATACGTCGGCGCCAGTGACGACACGTCCTCGACGGACGGGACCGGCGCGCTCCCGGAGTTCCCGGTGAGCACCAGGTACATCAGCACGGCGAGATAGCAGACGCCGAAACCCAGGTACAGCACCGGAATGCGATAGAAACCCTTGCCGCGCCGCAAAAGCAGCAGGGCGAACACCACGCCGATCACGCCGTACGCGCCGAGCACGTCGCCGGAGAAGAACAGCACCCCGTCGATGGCGCCGAAGACGAGTAGCCACGCGTGGCGGCGGAGCAGAATGCCCCGCGTTTCCGGCCAGGCCATGCCCAGCCTCTCCTGCCGATCGGCGAACTGCACCATCCCGTAGCCGAGCATCATGCCGAACAGCGGCAGCGCGCACGCGTGGACGAGCACGAACAGCACGACGAAGTACGGCCGCTCCAGGCCTTCCGGCGTCTGATCGACGCCAGGCGTGTTCCCCAGGAAGATGCTCGCGGTATGCGCCAGCGCGACGAGCAGGAGCGCGAAACCCCTGGCCAGATCCGGTGCGAGCACGCGCTCGCCCGTCGGTGTCGATGTCATGGTCCCCCTTTAGTATCCAACGTACACTAATTAATGTCCGACGGATACTAATGACAGGGGAGGTACTTGTCAGCTCGCGTCGACGAGCGCGGCGATGCCGTCGAGGACGACGCCCAGACCGAAGTCGAAATCGGAGTTCTGTTCGGAGCCGCCGAGGCCCGAGGTCAGGAAGCCCACGGCGTCGGGAAAGCGTTCGGGGTCGATCAGCTCGGCGAGGCCCTTGCCGTAGGCCTGCTCCGCCTGCGACTGGCTCAGCCCGCTGGCCTTCCGGCCCTCGGCGAGCTGGAGTGCCTGCGCGCAGGCGAGGCGGACATAGCCGCCGATCAGGACCAGGATCCCGCCCTTGGTGCCCCAGTCGAGACCGGTTTCGCGCAGCGTGCGCAGGAACGCGTCCATCCAGGCGACCGCGTGCGGACCGGCTGGCGGGCCGGAAAGGGGCAGCTCGACCAGCCACGGGTGGCTCATCAGCACGTCGCGGTTGGCCTCGGCCAACGAGGTCAGCTCGGCTCGCCAGTCGCCGGTGGGCTCCACCTCCGGCGGATCGCCGATGGCGACGTCGGCCATCAGCTCCAGCAGCTCCGCCTTCGAACCGATGTGGCGGTACAACGACATCTTCGTGACGTCCAGTTCCTTCGCCACGTTCGCCAGCGTCACGTTCGCGACGCCTTCGCGATCGGCGAGGTCGACGGCGGCCGCCACGACACCGTCGATGTCGAGCACGGACGGCCTGCCGCGCGTCGGGCGCTCCGACCGGCGCCAGAGCCGCATCAGCGTCGCCGGTGCGCCACCCTCGTCGGTCATCCCGACAATTTAACCCGCGTTCGCGAGAGGGAGCCGTAGGTGGTTCCGAAAGCGCGGTTCTCCAGTGAGACGTCGACGGCGTCGAGGAACGCCTGCCGCAGCCCCGGCCGGGCGAGGTCCGCGGCGTCGATGCCGAGCCGCACCAGCCCGCCGCGGCGCGCGGCCCTGGCGGCGGCCAGCACCAGCGCGAAACACCGGACGGTCTCCGTGCGGTGCGACGGTCCGCCGAACTCCTGCACCCTGGCGCGCCGGACGTCGCCGGACACGAGATCCCGCACCGACGCCAGGTCCGCGCACAGCGTGAACCCGTGCTCGCGCAGGGCCTGCAGGGTGCCGTCCGACGCGATCCAGCGCGGCGGCGCGAATCCGTCGACGGCCATACCGTTGGCGTCGAGCGCCGCCTTCGCCGCGATCAGGCGCAGGCGTGCCTCGTGCGCGGGCAGAGCCGCGAACTCGGCGCGTTTGCCCAGGTAGACGGCGCGGTGCGTCGGCGGGATCCGGTGGTCGTACCCGTGCAGGAGGACGGAGTCGCCGCCCGCGCGGCGCGTCCGGACCCATTCGGTCACGGGGCCCTCGCCGGTGCGAGCGGCGTAGAGCACGGACAAGGGGACCCTGCGCCGGTCGAGTTCGGCCGCGAGATCGGCACAGCGGTGCAACGTCCGGGTGGTCACGCCGGACAGGGAAACCAGCAAACGTGCATCCACCCCACCAGTGAGCCAGCGCTGCCTTGCGCCGGACTGACGACGGAGTGAACGCCGCAGGTCAGGCGGGCCAATCCTGCAGCGACCGGCCGGTGATGCGTTCGTACGACTCGATGTACCTCGCGCGCGTGGCGGCGACGATGTCCTCGGGCAGGGGTGGCGACTCAGGTCTGTCCCGGCGGTGCCAGCCGGACGCGGGGCTGGTGAGCCAGTCACGCAGCGGCTGCTTGTCGAACGACGGCTGCGGGCTGTCCGGCGAGTAACCACCGGCGGGCCAGTAGCGCGAGGAATCCGGGGTCAGGACCTCGTCGGCGAGCACGAGGTTCCCTTCCCGGTCGACGCCGAATTCGAGCTTCGTGTCCGCGAGGAGGATGCCACGTTCGGCGGCGAACTCCGCGCCGCGGCGGTACACCGCCAGCGTCGCCTCGCGGACCTCCTCGGCCCGCTCGCGGCCGAGTTGCCCGACGACGTCGGAGAAGGCGATGTTCTGGTCGTGCGAGCCGCGGTCGGCCTTGGTCGCGGGGGTGAAGATCGGCTCGGGCAGGCGGGACGACTCGGTCAGGCCGGGCGGAAGTTCGACACCGCAAACCGTGCCGCGCGCGCGATAATCGGCGAGACCGGTACCGGTGAGGTAGCCGCGGGCGACGGCTTCGAACGGCAGCATCGCCAGCCGCCGCACCAGCAGCGCGCGGCCGCGGACCTCGGCGGGGATGCGTTCGTCTTCGTAGGAGACCAGGTGGTTGGGGAGGACATCGGAGAGCAGGGAGAACCAGAACACGCTCATCGCGGTGAGCACCCGCCCCTTGTCCGGGATGGGCGTGTCGAAGACGACGTCGTAGGCGGAGATCCGGTCGGAAGTGACGAGCAGCAGATGCTCGTCATCGACGGCGTAGAGCTCACGGACCTTGCCGGCGGCGATCTTCGGGTATTCGAGCGTCGTCACGGCTGCACCCTAGCGATCAAGGATGATGGCTGATCATGCCGATCCACTGCGTTTCGTTCACGACCGACTACGGGCTGAGCGACGGTTTCGTGGCCGCGTGCCACGGCGTGATCGCGCGGATCGCGCCGTCCGTACGGGTGATCGACGTGAGCCACGAGATCCCTCCGCAGCAGGTCAGGACCGGCGCCGAGGTGCTCGCCCAGACCGCGCCGTATCTGCCGGAGTCCGTCCATCTCGCCGTCGTGGACCCCGGTGTCGGCACCGCTCGGCGCGGTGTCGTGGTGGTCACCGGCCGCGGAATGCTCGTCGGCCCGGACAACGGGCTCCTCATTCCCGCCGCCGAAACACTCAGCGGGGTGATAGCCGCGTACGAACTCGCGGCGCCGGAATACCGCCTTCCGGTGACGTCGTCGACGTTCCACGGGCGTGACGTGTTCGCCCCCGCGGCGGCGCATCTCGCGCTCGGCGTCGCGCCCGAGGAGTTCGGGCCGCGCGTCGACGACCTCGTGCGGCTGCCGGACCCGTTCGTCGCGGTGTTCCCCGGGAAGCTGGTGGCCGAAGTGCTCACGGTCGACCACTTCGGCAACGTCCAGCTGGCCGCGAGCCCCGCCGACCTCGAACTGGCCGGGCTGGCGGGCACGGTCTCGGTCAGCAGCGAACACGTCCTGGTGAAAGCGCTGGTCGGCGACACCTTCGGCACGGTGCCGCCGGGCCGGAACGTGCTCTACACCGATTCCGCGGGACGGCTCGCGGTCGCCGTGAACGGCGGCTCGGCCGCGGCGGTGCTCGGGCTGGGGCCCGCCCAGGAGTGCACGATCACCTCGTCGCCGACGGACAGCTGACCAGGCCCGGTCACCGCCATCTTGATCCCGAACGAGACGCCGCCCTCGGGCTCGCGGCGATAGTCGGCGAGCGACCGGATCGGCTCGGGACCGGCCTTCTTCCCGGTCTCCTGGTCGACCATCGGCACCGTGCAGCGGATGCAGACCTTGGCGTACCCCAGCTCCACGCCACCGGCGGTGAGCGCGCGGACGTCGTCCTCGCGATGCGGCTCGGGCCAGCCCGCGACGACGATGTTGGGCCGGAAGCGGTCCATCGGCACGGCTTCGGCACCGCGCGACGCGATGCGTTCGTTCAGACCGTCCAAAGAGGACTCGGAGGTCAACAGGATCGCGTGCGCGTCGGCGAAGGCCGCGGTGCCGGCGATCTCGCCGTTGGTGACGCGTTCGTGCTCCGGCGCGAGCCCGACGAACACCGACGGCAGGCCGAGGACGTCGGAGAACCACTCGGCGGCCTCCTCACCCTGGTGGACGCCCTTGCCCTGCCAGGTGAACGTCGCGGCGGGCTGCCTCGGCCCGTCCGTGACCGTCTCGACCAGCAGCTCCTCGACGCCGGGAGCGGCGAGCCGCAGGCGGGCGCCGTCGTCCAGCACCTCGGCCCGGATCGAGGCCATCACCGGATGCTTGCGCTGGCTGCGGAACTCGCCCTCCGGGGAGACGACCATCCAAGCCCGGTCGAACCTCAGCCCCGCGGGGGTGACGTCGGCCGTTTCGACCGGCGTCCCCGCGCAGCCTTTGACCGGGTAATAGACCAGCTTCGCCACTCTCGCCATAGCCGCAGGTTAACGAGTCGGGCCTCGTGAGTGGCAAGGACGGTTAGAACCGTCCTTACCACTCACGAGACGCGCCCCACCACGCCACCGCAGCCCTTGCTCCCCGGCTCCCTACAACACCTGGGACAGGAACCGCTGCAAGCGCTCGCTCCGCGGAGCGTCGAAGATCGCCTCCGGGGCGCCCTGTTCGACGATCTTCCCGGCGTCCATGAACGCGACCTCGTCGGCGACACTGCGCGCGAAACCCATCTCGTGGGTGACCACGAGCAGTGTCAGCCCGCGCTCGGCCAGCCCCGCCATCAGCGTGAGGACACCCTTGACCAGCTCCGGGTCCAGCGCGCTGGTCGCCTCGTCGAACAGCATGACCTCGGGCTCCATGGCGAGCGCCCGCGCGATCGCGACCCGCTGCTGCTGCCCGCCGGAGAGCGCGCTCGGCCGGTACGGCGCCTTGTCCGCGAGGCCGACCTCGGCGAGGCGGGCGTGCGCGATCTCCGCCGCCTCCTCCTTGCCGAGTTTGCGCACACTGCGTAGCGGCAGGGTGATGTTGTCCAGCACGCTGCGATGCCCGAACAGGTTGAAATGCTGGAACACCATCCCGACCCGCTGACGCAACGCGTCCGGATCGGACGAGATGACGCTCTCGCCGCCCAGCAGCAGGTCGCCCGAATCGGGTTCCTGGAGGCGGTTCACGCAGCGCAGCAGCGTCGACTTGCCGGAGCCCGACGGCCCGATGATGCAGGTCGTGCGGCCCTTCTCGACCTTGAGGTTCACGCCCTTCAGCACTTCGAGGGTGCCGAAGGAGACGTGGATGTCGCGGAGTTCGACGCTCGATGAACGTACGGCGGTCGTCATGACATCGGCACCTTTCCGGCGTTCAGGAGTTCCGTTTCGCCGCCCTCGTCGTCGACGCGGACCTTCCGCCCGGTGCGCAGCTTCTTGTCGATGTAGTTGACCAGATGCGTCAGCGGCACGGTGATCACCAGGTAGACGGCACCGGCGGCGACCAGCGGCGACAGGTTGCCGGTGTTCGCCGCGAGGTCCTGCCCGATGCGGAACAGGTCACGCTGCTCGGCGAGGAAACCGAGGAAGTACACCAGGCTGGAGTCCTTGACCAGCGCGATGAACTGGTTCACCAGCGCTGGCAGCACGCGCCGCACGCCCTGCGGGATGACGACGAGCGTCATCGCCTTGGTGTAGCTCATGCCCAGCGCGCGGCTGGCCTCCATCTGTCCTTTTTCGACACTCTGGATACCGGCGCGGAAGATCTCGCCGATGTAGGCGGCCGCGATCAGGCTCAGCGCCAGAATGCCCAGCGGGTACGGATTCCGCGACAGCGACGGGATGAGGATCCCGCCGCCCTGCCCGATCACCAGGATGGTCAGGATCGCGGGCAGACCGCGGAAGATGTCGGTGTACACCCGGGCGGGCCAGCGCAGCCACGCCTTGCTGGACAGGCCCATCGTGGCCAGCAGCATGCCGAGCACGGTGCCGATCAGCGCCGAGAACACCGACAGGATCAGCGTGTTCAGCAGGCCTGTCCCGAGGAGGTCGGGGAAGACCTCCCAGATGTACTCCCAGTTCAGGAAGGTGTTGAGGAAATCGTCCACTTACTTCTGCCCGGCCTTGAACTCCGCGGGCACCGGCGCGTTCGGCTCGAACCGCTGGTGCACCCTTTCCCAGGTCCCGTCGGCGATGACCGCCTTGAGCCCGGCGTTGATCTTGCCCGCCAATTCGGTGTTGCCCTTCTTGACCGCGAAGCCGTGCGGGATCGTCGTGGTGATCGCCTTGACCACCTTGAGTTTCGCGTCCGGGTTCTTCGCCGCGTAGTCCTCGGCGGTCGCCTGGTCGAAGATCGCGCCGTCGATCGCGCCCGACTTCAGCGCGGCGAGGGCGGCGGCGTCCTGCGGGAACTTCACCGCCTGCGCGGTGGGCGCGTTGGCGGTCAGCCAGCTGTCCGACACCGTGCCCTGGACGACACCGATCCGCTTACCCGCCAACGAATTCTCGTCGGTGATGGCGACGCCCTCGCGGGTCTCGATGCCGAGCGACTGGTAGTTGTACGGCGCCGAGAAGTCGACGGTCTTGCGGCGTTCGTCGGTCTGCGAGATGCCCGAGCTGCCGATGTCGAACTTCCCGGTGGCGACCTGGCCGAGCAGCGCCGAGAACTCCGTGGAGACGAACTCGAGTTTCAGGTTCTGGTGCGCGGCGATGGCCTTCAGCAGCTCGTTGTCGAACCCGGTGAACACGCCGTTTTCCTGATAGGCGTTGGGTTTCGAGTCGCTGAGGGTGCCGACGCGCAAGGTTTTCGCGCCGGCGTCTTCACCGCCGCCGCACGCAGCCAGCACGGTCACGAGAGAGGCTGCAGTAAGAACACCAACAACGGCGGCGAGTGACTTCCTTTTCATCGTGATCCTCACGCCTTGAACTGGTCCGGGACCGGGGCCGTCGGCAGGAACTTCTCGTGCAGCTTGACCCAGGTGCCGTCGGCGATGACCTGCTTGAGGCCCTCGTTGATCTTGGTGAGCAGCTCGCTGTTGCCCTTCTTCACCGCGAAGCCGTGGGGCACGTCGGTGGTGAAGGACTTGACGACCTTGAGCTTCGCGTCGGTGCTCTCCTTGACGTTCGTCTCGGCGATCGCCTGGTCGAGGATGTAGGCGTCGACGGCGCCGCTCTTGAGCGCGGCCAGCGCCGGGGCGTACCCCGGGAAGCGCACGGCCTGCGCGTCGGGCACCGTCGAGGTGAGCCACTTGTCGCCGACGGTCGCCTGGATGACCGCGACCCGCTTGCCCGCCAGGGCCTTTTCCTCGGTGATCGGCGAGCCGTCCTTGGTCTGGATGCTCATGACCTCGAAGTTGTACGGGCTGGAGAAGTCGACGTTCTTCTTGCGCTCGTCGGTCTGCGCGATGGCCGAGCTGCCGATGTCGAACTGGTTGTTCGCGACCTGGCCCAGCAGCGAGGAGAAGTCGGTCGAGGCGAACTCGAGCTTCAGGTTCTGCTTGGCGGCGATGGCCTTCAGCAGTTCGTTGTCGAAGCCGGTGTAGTTGCCGTTCTCGACGTAGATGTTCGGCGGCGCGTCGCTCAGCGTCCCGACGCGCAGGGTCTTCTCGGTGGCGGATTCGCCACCTCCGCACGCGGCGAGCACGGCGACGAGGCCCGCGGCCAGCGTGGCGAGGAAGGTTTTCTTCATGATGGTCAGACCCCCGGGTTCTGCACGGGCAGGCCGGGGCCGCCCTGTTCGAGTTCCTTGGGCAGCGGCTCGGTCTTGAAGAACCGAGCGTGCAGGCGGGCGACGGTGCCGTCCGCCACGGCCTTCGCGAGGCCGTCGTTGAGCTTCTTCAGCAGTTCCTTGTTGTCCTTGCGGACGGCGAACGCGGACGGCGTGTCCTTGGTCTCGACGGTGTAGCCGAACTCCAGCTGCAGGTCCGGGTTCTGGTCGATGTACTTCTGCCCGATGTCCTTCGGCACGACCCAGCCGTCGAGGCTGCCGCCCTTCAGCTGCGCGAAACCGGCGTTGTAGTCCGGGAAACGGACGACGTTGGCGCCGGGCACCTTGCCGCTCGCGAAATCGTCCTGCACCGACGCCTGCACGACGCCGAGCCGCTTGCCGGTGAAGGCGCCGACGTCCTTGAGCCCCGCGCCCTTCTTGGTGATGATCGAGGTGAACCCGGTGCTGTAGCCGTTGCTGAACGCGACGGTCTTCTTGCGGGCCTCGGTGGTGGAGATCGTGGAGCTGCCGATGTCGAACTTGTTGGTGGCGACGGCGGCGAGCAGACCGGCGAACTCGGTGCCGACGAACTCGACCTCGAAGCCCTCGCGCTTCGCGATGTCGCGCAGCAGTTCGTTGTCGTAGCCGGTGAAAGTGCCGTTCTCCAGGTAGATGGACGGCGGCGCGTCGGTCAGGGTGCCGACCCGCAGCTTCTGGCCGGTCGTGCTCGCGTCACCGGAGCCACAGGCGGCGAGGGCGAGGGTGGCCGCTCCGGCGGTGACGAGGGCGACGATTTTCGACAGCGTGGATCTCATCGCTTCTTCCGTGGGTTCGGCGCGCAAGGCGCGATACAAACACGCCAGGCCGCCTCATGGGCGGCCTGGCGCTCCGGGTTCAGCGATCGAGATTAGGCATTTCGCCCGATCGAGTAACTTCGTCTCACTCTGTGAACGCCCCGTGGTGGGGCTGCTCACAGGTCAGAGGATCGGGGCCGGCGAGTAGTTCACAGCCTCCGGGAAACGCTCCAGAATGCCCTCGACGCGCGACGCGATCGCGGCCACCTGACGCGGCGCCACACCGGTGAACGAGATGCGGTCGGCGAGGAGTTTGTCCAGCTCACCGCGGTCGAGCGGGATCCGCTCGTCGGCCGCGAGCCGGTCGAGGAGGTCGTTCTCGGCGAGCCCCTGCTCCCGCATCGCGAGCGCGACGCCGACGGCGTTCTCCTTGATCGCCTCGTGAGCGGTTTCACGCCCGACGCCCGCGCGGACCGAGGCCATGAGCACCTTGGTGGTCGCGAGGAACGGCAGATAGCGATCGAGCTCACGTCCGATGACCGCCGGGAAGGCGCCGAACTCGGCCAGCACCGTGAGGAAGGTCTCCAGCAGGCCGTCGAGCGCGAAGAACGCGTCGGGCAGCGCGACCCGGCGGACGACGGAGTCGGACACGTCGCCTTCGTTCCACTGGTCGCCGGCGAGCTCGCCGATCATCGACAGGTAGCCGCGCAGCACCACGGCGAGCCCGTTGACCCGCTCGCAGGAACGCGTGTTCATCTTGTGCGGCATGGCCGACGAGCCGACCTGGCCCGGCTTGAAACCCTCGGTGACCAGCTCGTGGCCTGCCATCAGGCGGATCGTCTTCGCGAGGCTCGACGGGGCGGCCGCGAGCTGGACGACGGTGGACAGCACGTCGAAGTCGAGCGAACGCGGGTACACCTGGCCGACGCTGGTGAACACGTTCTCGAAGCCGAGGTGGGCCGCGACGCGGGACTCCAGTTCGTCCAAAGTGGACTCGTCGCCGAGCAGGTCGAGCATGTCCTGCGCGGTGCCGACCGGGCCCTTGATCCCGCGCAGCGGGTAGCGGCCGATGAGGTTTTCGAGCCGGTCGAAGGCGACCAGCAGTTCGTCGGCGGCGGTGGCGAACCGCTTGCCCAGTGTCGTCGCCTGCGCGGCGACGTTGTGCGAACGGCCTGCCATCACCGTGTCGGCGTGCTCGACCGCGATCGCGGTGAGCCGGGCCAGCACCGCGCCGACGCGGCCGCGCACCAGCTCCAGCGAACGCAGCACCTGCAGCTGCTCGACGTTCTCGGTGAGGTCCCGCGACGTCATGCCCTTGTGGACGTGCTCGTGCCCGGCGAGCGCGTTGAACTCCTCGATGCGGGCCTTCACGTCGTGCCGGGTGACCCGCTCGCGCGCGGCGATCGAGTCGAGGTCGACCTGCTCCAGGACGCGTTCGTAGTCGGCGACGACGCCGTCCGGCACCTCGACGCCGAGGTCGGCCTGCGTGCGGAGCACGGCGAGCCAGAGCTCGCGCTCCAGCACGACCTTGCGTTCCGGGGACCACAGTTCGACCAGCTCAGGCGAGGCGTAGCGGCCGGCGAGCACGTTGGGGATGCGGGGCTTGTCCGTCACGCGGCCAGACTAACCGGCGCTAGGCGAGCGCCGCCTGGAGCATGCGCGCGGCGGCGGCCCTCGGCTCCGGGTCGACCTCGATCAGCGCGTTGACCACGGCACCGTCGACCAGGGCGACCAGCCGCTCCAGTTCGGTGGCGTCCACAGGAGTGCCGGAGCGCGCGAAGATCTCGTGAAGCAGTTCGTACAGCTGCGCGGACAGCGTCCGCATCAGAGGGCGGAGGTACGGACGCCGCCCTGTCCCGACGAGGCGTTCGTAGCGCAGGAGGACCGCTTCGGCGTCAGCCTCGCGATCCGGGCGGAGCGGCCCGAGGAGCATGTCCAGCACCAGGTCGACGGTGGCCTCGACACCGCGGTTGCGGGTCGCCAGCTCGTCGAGACGCTGCCGCCCGTCCTCCAGTTCCACTTTCGCGTGGTGCTCCACCGCGGCGGTGACGAGTTCTTCCAGTGAGTCGAAGTAGTACGTCGTCGAAGCGAGCGGCAGACCGGCTCGTTCGGCGACCGCACGGTGCCGCACGGCGTCGAAACCGCCCTCGGCCAGGAGCGACGAGGCGGCCTCGATCAGCTCGGCACGGCGTCGCTCACCCTTCGGTGTGGTCGCTGCGGCGGTCATGGCGGGCTATTTTGCCAGCTCGGTTAGTAGCGGGCGGCGAGCACGCCGACCAGCCTGTCGACGTCGGACTCGGGAAGCGCGGGCCTGCCGGAGCCGTCACCGAGGCTCACCACGACCACGAGCGACCCCTTGGGGGTGGTCCGCCGCGCTTCGGCCGCTCCGGTTGGCATCCCCGGGACGGACGAACCCGCCGGGTACACCGCCGCGGAGACCGTGCCGCCCGGCACTTGGAACCCCGCCGACCTGGCTCCCGTCGTACAGATGTCGCCGGGCGTCGACTTGGCGACATCCACGGGGACCGGGAGCTCGCCAGCGAGGGCGGTGGCGAGCTCCCGGTCCACCTGGTCGCACCCGTAGGTGCCTTCGGCCACCAATGGGCCGGTCTTCTCTGATCCGCCGCCCCCCTGCTGAGGCGGCGGGTTCGAGAAGTTCGAGGACTCCCCGTCCTGAGGACGTGCGGACGCCGCCCCGGGTTGCCCCGCGGACGCCGCTTCCTGGTCGGATTTGGCCGCGGTCCCCATCTCGAAGTCGGCTCCGCCGAGCACGCCGAACATGCCCACTCCGGCCAGTACCAAAACCACCGCACTACAGGCCACCGCGATACCGTTTCGGCGTCGGGCAGTGGCGCGTTTCGAGGCGCGGACCACGTCGGCGGTGTCGAAGGTCGGCGACGGCGCGTCGCCGGGGGCGTCACGGAACAACGCCTTCAGGTCATTCTCGTCCATCCCGTGCCACCTCCTCCTTCTCCATGACCTGCCTGAGGTTCGCCAGCCCGCGCGCGGTCTGGCTCTTGATGTTCCCTTCGCTGCAGCCCAGCGCCTTCGCCGCCGCACCGACGTCCAGCCCCTCGAAGAACCTGAGCACCAGCACGGCCCGCTGCTTCGGGGGCACTTCGCGCAACGCGGCCAGCAGGTCTTCCCTGGTGACGACCTGTTCGCCGAGGTCGAAGCCGTCCTGCGGCGGTTCGGGCAGCTCTTCGGTCTGCCACTCCCGCCGCCACGGCCGCCTCGACTCGTCGATGGCCGCCCTGACCAGCGTCTTCCGCACGTAGGCGTCGGTCGCCGCCCGTTCTCTGATCTTCTTCCACCTCCGGTGCAGCGCGACGAACGCCGTCTGCGCGAGGTCGTCCGCACGATGCCAGTCACCGCAGAGCATGTACGCGGTCCTGCGCACGGAGTCCCGCTTCGCGGCGAAGTACTCCGCGAACTCTTGTTCGTCGCGCTGGTTCACGCGGTTTTTGTCTCCGCTCTTGCCTCGTCGGTGGGTAGGACGGAACCGGGGGCGTCCACGGTTGCATGAGCGGGCGCGGCGGACCAGCCGGGGAGGAGATTCACCGCGGGCCCGTCGATGTGATGTGATCGTACCGTGACCTCGCGCTCTCTTCCGCTGATCGATTTCCGCTCCGACACCGTGACCCGGCCGGACGACGTCATGCGCCAGGCCATGGCGAAGGCCGAGGTCGGCGACAACGTCCTCGACGGCGATCCGACCGTCGCCGCGCTGGAACGTCGCGCCGCGAAACTCCTCGGCATGCCCGCCGCGCTCTGGACCCCGTCCGGGACCATGGCGAACCTGATCGCGCTGAGCATCCATCTCCAGCGCGGCGACCGGTTCCTCGCGCCACGCGGCTCGCACGTCATCACCGACGAGCTCGGTTCCGCCGCCTGGCTCGCGGGCGGCATGCCGGAGCCGCTGGAGCACGACGCCGGGCCGGGGCGTCCGACGCCGGAGACGCTTTCGGCCGCGATCGGCGTCCCGCGCGGGCCGTACTACGCGCTGCGCACCCCGCTGTTGTGCCTGGAGAACACACACAACACGGCGGGCGGCGCGGTCACCCCGCCCGACGAGCACGCCCAGCTGGTCGCGATCGCGAAGGAAGCCGGGCTGACCGTGCACCTCGACGGCGCCCGCATCTGGCACGCGTCGGTCGCGCTGGAGGTCCCGCCCGCGGCGCTCACGGTCGGCGTCGACACCGTGTCCGCCTGCTTCTCCAAGGGGCTCGGCGCGCCCGTCGGCTCGGTGGTGGCCGGCAGCGAGGAGTTCGTCGAGAAGGCACGGCGGATGCGCCAGATGCTCGGCGGCGGCGTCCGCCAGGGCGGCGTGCTGGCCGCGGCCTGCATGGTCGCGCTGGACCGCATCGGCGACCTCGCCGAGACACACGAGAACGCGACCAGGCTCGCGGCCGGGTTCGCCGAGCTCGGCTGGGAGGTCAACGCTCCCGAGACCAACATCGTGCAGGTCACCGCACCGGACCTCGAAGGACGGCTGGCGTGGCTGGCCGGGCTCGGGATCCTGACGCTGCCGAGCTCGGGCCGGATCCGCTTCGTGGCGCACCGGGACCTTTCGGCGGCGGACATCGAAGAAACCCTTCAACGCATCAAGACCGGGGGCTGAACATGAACTGGCTCGTCTTCGACTACGGCGACGTCATCAGCGAGCACACCGACGCGCTGCCGAGCCTGGCCAAGGCCTTCGACCTCGACGTCGCCGACTTCGAACCGCACTACTGGGCCGAGCGGGTCCGGTACGACTCCGGCGGCTCGGACCTCGAGTACTGGCAGAACGTCGGCCGCGCGCTGAACGTCCCTGTCGACAAGGCGTTCGCCGACGAACTGACCCGCATCGACGTCGAGGGCTGGACACACCTCGAACCGGACGTCCTCGAACTGCTGGAAGGGCTGCACGAGGCCGGTGCGGCACTCGCGCTGCTGTCGAACGCGTCGTCCACCTTCGGCCGCTGGGTGCGCGAGCAGGAGTGGGCGAAGATGTTCCGCGTGAAGCTCTTCTCCGGTGACCTCGGCTGCATGAAACCGGACGCGAAGATCTATCGGATCCTGCTCGCCGAACTCGGCGCCGAACCGGGCGACTGCCTGTTCTTCGACGATCGTCAGTCCAATGTGGACGGTGCGCGGGCGGTGGGAATGCGGGCCGAACGCTGGGTCGGCGTGACAACGGCGAAATCCGGCTTCGGCTCTTCGGAGGAATAATTCACCCTCACCGCTCATCCGCTTACGCGCGGTGAAGCGGATGACCTACGCTTGAACGCGTCCCAAACCGAGTTACCCCGGTAGGTGCCCATGTCAGCGGACCAGCGCCCGTTCGTGCCCGTCGATTTCGACCGGCCGAGCATCGCGAGGGTCTTCGACGCGCTCATGGGCGGCCAGGACAACTACGAGGCCGACAGGGTGGCGTTGCGCCAGATCCTGGAGATCTCGCCGGACGCGCGGGCGATGGCCAAGGAGGTCCGGCACTGGCTGGTGCGGACCGTGCGCTACCTGACCGACCGGGAAGGTATCGACCAGTTCCTCGACCTCGGCTCCGGCTTCCCGAGCATGGAGAACACGCACCAGGTCGCGCAGCGGTACAACCCCGAGGCGCAGGTCGTCTACGTCGACCGGGATCCGGTGGTGCAGGCGCACGGCCGCGCGCTGCTCGCGGCGAACGACTTCGCGCACATGGTGGCCGCGGACCTGACCGAACCGGCCGAGGTCGTCGAGGAACTCGCCCGCACCCACCGGCTGGACTTCGACCGGCCCGTCGGGCTGGTCCTGTGCGCGATCGTCCACCACATCCAGGACCTCGACGAGGCGCGGAAGATCGTCCGCGCCTACGTCGACGCGCTGGCCCCGGGCTCGTTCGTCGCGCTGCTGCACCAGCACAACCCGGCCGACGGCTCCGAATCCGCCGACGTCGCGACAGCGCTCGAGAAGCGCTTCAACGGCACGGGGCTGGACACGCTGTACCGCACGCGCGACGAGATCGAGTCGTTCTTCGAAGGACTCGATCTCATGGAGCCCGGGCTGACGTACCCGCACCTGTGGTGGCCGGACGGCCCGCGCTTCACCCCGCTTTCGCCCGTGAACTTCACGTCGCTCGGCGGGGTGGCGCGTAAGCCTTAGCGGCGGAGCTGCTTCGGGGTGCCCTTGCCCTTGATGGCGCCGTACGCGGCCGTGCCGAGGAAGACCGCGCCGCCGATGACGGCGATCCAAAA
The DNA here is from genome assembly GCF_022479115.1 of Amycolatopsis sp. EV170708-02-1. NCBI lineage: Bacteria > Bacillati > Actinomycetota > Actinomycetes > Pseudonocardiales > Pseudonocardiaceae > Amycolatopsis > Amycolatopsis sp. EV170708-02-1. The sequence continues at coordinate 9,435,348 of NZ_CP092497.1, read as the reverse complement.
GACGGCCTTCACGAGGAAACCGAGCACGGATCCGAGCACCATGAAGGCCACCCAAGCCAGGATCAGCCCGCCGACGATCTTCCAGAACATGGCATCCTCCGATTGCCTCACCGTGCCCAAGCGGGCCCGGTGAGTCCAGGTTGTCAGGCGGAGCTCGCGAGCGCCTTCATTCCGCCTAACGCTCAGGGTGATTTCCGGGTTCCCCCTGACCGGTGAGCCAGTCGCCCAGCCTGCGGACCCCTTCGTCGATGTCCTCGCGAGACCCCGCGAAGGAGAACCGCACGAACCGGCCGCCGTCGACCGGGTCGAAGTCGATCCCGGGAGCGATCGCGACACCGGTGTCGGCGAGGAGCCGCTGGCACCAGCTGAGACTGTCGTTCGTGTACGCCGAGACGTCGGCGTAGGCGTAGAAGGCGCCTTCGGCCGGCGCGAGCTTGTCGATGCCGATGCCCTTGAGTCCGGCGAAGAGCACGTCGCGGTTGGCGCGGTAGCGCTCGACGTGACCGTCGGCTTCCGCGTACGCCTCCTTCGTGAACGCGGCGACCGCGGCGTGCTGGGAGACCGCGGGCGGGCAGATGGTGAAGTTGCCGGTCAGGACGTCGATCGCGCGATGCAGCCGCTGCGGCGCGAGCATCCAGCCGAGCCGCCAGCCGGTCATGGCGAAGTACTTGGAGAACGAGCCGAGGACGAGCGCCTCGTTGCCGTACTGCCAGGCGCAATCGAGCCCGGCGCCGTAGGAGATCCCGTGGTAGATCTCGTCGCTGATCAGCTGCACGCCGCGTGACGCGCACCAGCCGCTGATCGCCGCCAGTTCACCCGGCGGTAGGACCGTGCCGGTCGGATTGCTCGGGCTGGCCACGATGAGTCCCTTGATCGGCCCCAATTCGTCGAGCAGCGCGACGGTCGGCTGGAAGTTCGTGCCCGCCCCGGTGGCGAACTCGACGACCTCGCAGCCGAGCACCTTCAGCAGGTTGCGGTAGGCCGGATAGCCGGGACGCGCCATCGCGACACGGTCGCCCGCCTCGAAGGCGCTGAGGAACGAAAGCAGGAAACCGCCGGAAGAACCGGTCGTCATGATGACGTCCTGCGGGCTCACGTCGACCGGATACGTGCGGTTGTAGTGCTCCGCGACGGCCTCGCGCAGCTCCGGGATGCCGAGCTGCTCGGTGTAGCCGAGGTTGTGGTCCTTCAGCGCCCGTTGCGCGGCTTCGAGCACCGGTCGCGGGGCGGGCGCGGACGGCTGCCCGGCGAGCAACGGGACCAGGTCGCCGTGACTGCGCTGCCGGGCCTGCGCGGCCGAAAGGACGTCCATGACATGGAACGGCGGGACGTCGGAACGTGCGGCGGGGCCGGGGAAGGACATGACGTGAGGCTAAGGCGTGTCCGCCGGACCGAGGTAGACCGGTCGGGTGAGGGCGCGCTTGGGGGGCACAGCTCTTTAGAGGAGTAAGGCAATCGTGGCATGGTCAGCGCGGGAGTCAGGGATGAAGGCTCCCTTCACCGCTTGAGACTCGGCGAAGGGAGCCTTCATCCCACCATCGAAACCGTGCTTATTACGATCAATCGGGCGCCGACACGTCTGCCTTGCCCCTCACCTAACCCGCCTTCGCGAGGAGAACCGCGTAGCCGTCGAGGAGCCGTTGCAGGCCGAACTCGAAGAGCGTGTCGAGGTCGTAGTCGAACGGGGCGCGCGAGACGACGCCGGCGAAGTTCGGGAAACGGCCGCCGGAGACCAGATCCCAGAGGATCGGCTCGTTCTCCGCCAGCCAGGCGTCGGCCGAGACCGCCGTTCCGGATTCGGTGTCGGCCTCCGCCTCGAAACTGAGGGCGATGCCGCGTACGTGGTTGAAGATCGTGATGTGCGCGTACATGATCGTCGACGCCGGGAGGCCATGGCCGTCGAGCGCGCGGGTCGCCCAGTCCGCGTGGGCGAGCAGGTTCGGCAGCGGCTGCGGGCGGGTGATCGAGAGCGCCTGCGCGAGCCAGGGATGCCGCCGGAACAAGGCCCATTGCGCCCTCGCCAACAGCTCCAGCTGGGCCCGCCAGCCGGGTGGCGGTTCGGGCGGGAAGCGGATCTCGCCGAGGGCCATGTCCGCCATCTCGAGGATCAGCTCCTCCTTCGCGGTGACATGGCGATAAAGCGCCATCGTCGCGACGCCGAGACCGGAGGCGACGCGGCGCATCGAGAGCGCGCGGATGCCCTCGGCGTCGGCGATCCGGATCGCCGCCTTCACCACTCGCTCGCGTGACAGCTCCGCCTCGGTTCTCGGCGCGGCCTTCCGGGTGCGGCTCGCGACGACCGTGCCCGCGCCGGGTTTGGCGACGACCAGGCCGTCCCGCTTGAGCGTGGCGAGCACCTTCGTCGCGGTCGCCATCGCGACGCCCCACTCGGCGATGATCCGGCGGGTCGACGGGATTTTGTCGCCCTCGCGAAGCTCACCGGACGTGATCCGGCGACGGATCTCGGCGGCGATCCGCAGGTAGGGCGGATCGGTCATGGTCGACTCCCTGCCATAGTGCACTTTGCTCCACATTAGCGGGTGCACTAGTCGCATCGCACTAGTGCACCGAAGGTTTTTGGCCGTTTTTCCTGGGGCTGAGCCGCACCGTCCATACGTTGTACGCAGTGCTTCAAACCACCGTACACAGGGAGCGGAAATGCGGAAGGTCCTGATTTCGGGCGCGGGTATCGCCGGGACGACGCTGGCGTACTGGCTGCGGCGGCACGGTTTCGCGCCGACGGTCGTCGAACGGGCCCCGCGCCCCGGGTCGGCGGGCACGCGGTCGACATCCGCGGTACGGCGCTCGGCGTCGTCGACCGGATGGGGGTGCTCGATCGGCTCCGGGAGCTACGGACGGACATGCGCGGGATGTCGTTCGTGAACGGCGAGGGCAAGACCCTCGTGAAGGTCACCGACCACACGCTGACCGGCGGGCTCACCGACAGCGAGGACGTCGAGATCCTGCGGGACGACCTCACCGACACCTTGGCTTCGGCCGCGCAGAAGGGTGTCGAGTACGTCTACGGGAACTGGATCACCGGGATCTCGCAGCGCACCGACGGCGTCCGGGTCGCCTTCGCCCGAGGAGAGGCTCGCGACTTCGACCTCGTCGTCGGCGCGGACGGGCAGCATTCGGCGGTGCGATCGCTGGTTTTCGGGGCGGAGAAAGAGTTTTCGCATTACCTGGACACCTATCTCACGGTGTTCACCGTGCCGAACTTCCTCGATCTCGACCGCTGGCAGACCTTCCACATGATGCCGGGGACACTGGCCGGGCTGTACAGCGCGCGAAAGAACACGGAGGCGCGGGCGATGCTCGGCTTCCAGTCGCCGGAACTCGACTTCGACCGGCACGACCTTGAGCAGCAACGAAAACTGATCGCCGACCGATTCGCGGGGCAGGGCTGGGAAGTGCCGAGGCTGCTGCGCGAAATGGCGTCGAGCGAGCTGTACTTCGACTCCATGACCCAGATCCGAATGGACCGGTTCACCGAGGGGCGGGTCGCTTTGGTCGGCGATGCGGGTTACGGTCCTTCGCCACTTTCGGGGCAGGGCACCAGTTTGGCGCTCGTCGGGGCCTACGTGCTCGCCGGTTCGCTGGCCGCGTCCGCTGACCACCGCGCCGCTTTCGCTTCGTACGAAAGGGAAATGCGGCCGTTCGTGCTCAAGAACCAAGCGCTGGCGTCGATGAACCAGAAGAACCAGACGCGGTTCCGGCAGTGGAAGCAGATCCAGTCGATGCGGGTGCTGCCTTATCTTCCGTTCCGGGATCGGCTGATGAAGGCGGCCATGCGACCGCTCACGGAAGCAGCGAACGCCTTGGTGCTCAAGGATTACTGACCGCTCGGGAGCGTCAGGCGCCGAAGGCCTGTCGACGAGGGACTCGCGTGATTGGCCGGACGACACCCGTGACGGAATGGACGACACGCGTGATTGGCGGGACGGCACGTGTGATTGGCCGGACGGCGCGCGACGCGATACGGCCGCGAGCGTGGCGTCCATCCAGTCACACGTGTCGTCCATCGGATCACGCGTGGCGTCCGGCGGATCACGCGTGGCGGCCATTGGGTCACGCGTGGCGGCCGGGGCCGGGCCAGGGCTCGTGAGTGGCAGGGACGGTTCTAACCGTCCCTGCCACTCACGAGGCCGCTAGTAACCCTGGTACCCGCCGCCACCGGCCATGGACTTCAGCCCCGGGTGCCCCTCGAAACCGCCGTACCTCGAGAACGTGTACCGCACGCCCGCGATGATGTTGTCGACCGGGTTGTAGATGTCGTCGTGCCCGGGAAGCTTGTGCGCGTTGAAGGTCGGGTCGATGCACTGCATCAACCCCTTGGACGGCGTGCCCTTCGCCGCGTTGGAGTCCCAGTTGTTGATGGCGTTGGGGTTACCGCCGGACTCCTTCTCGATGATCGTCCAGATCTTCTGGATATCCGCCTCGGTCACCGGGATCCCGTTGGCCTGCAGGATCTTGATGGCCTCCTGGATCCACTGCTGGACGTTGCCCGGCGGCGTCGTCGACGGCGGGCCGCCGCTCGGCCCGAGGCCGCCGCCCCACCGCCACCGCCGCCGCCTCCACCACCGCCGCCACCGCCGGCGTGAAGTCCACCGGTGCGTTTGGGGACGGAGCCGTCCTTGCCGGGCATCGGGACGGTGGAGTAGCCGCCCTGGATGTCCTTCTTCATCAGCTCTTGGGACTTCTGGATCATCTGGTTGGCCTGGTCGAGCAGGCCCTTGACCCGGCCGTCGGCGTCCTTGGCGATGCCGTTGATGTCGGTCTTGGCCTTCTGGATGATCTCGTCGGCCGAAGGACTCGGCGCCGGCTTGTGGTCCTTCTCGGCCTGCGCGGCGGCCGTGATCGCCGCGTTCTTGTCCTTCTCCGCCTGCGCGTTCCTGGTGTTGACCGCCGCTTCGGCGTCTTCGTAGACGCCCTTCACCTGGGCCTTGATGTTGCCGAGATCGGTGTGGACGCGATCGAGGTCGTCGACGACCTTGCCCAGCTGCTCTTCGACGTTCTTCCCGGCCTTGGTGATCGACTTGACGTACTCGAAGAAGGCCTCCGCGGCGGGTCCGGCCCAGACGCCGCCGTTCAGCGCTTCGGTCGACGTGGACAACGCCGCGCTGTGGTCACCCGCGTTGTCGGCGGCCGTCTTGAACTGCTTCGAGGCGTTCTGAATGGCGGCGAGGTTGACCTTGCTGATCTGCTCGGCCTTCTGGACCAGCCCGTCCCAGCCGTCCGGCGTGCCGGCGCCGACACCGTTCAAAGCCACTGCTCAAGCCCCCTTGGTCTTCGGCCCCCAGGCCTGGCGAGTCGTCACAGGTCCCCGTGCACCTTCAGGTTGTCCACGTGGACCGCTTCGGTCTCCTTGATCAAGCCCGCCGCCTTTCGCAGCACGAAGGCCGTGGCCTCCATCAGCTGACCGGCCGAATCGAATTCGTTGTGGACGCCTTGTTTGAACTTGCCGACGGCGCCGTGCGCGTCGCCGTGTTCGTCGACTCCGCCGAAGGGGCTTTCCTTCTCGTCATCCATCCCGGTGACGCCCTTTTTGGTCTTTTCGAACTCGTCCTTGAGTTTCTCCACCTGACCGGCGGCGATCCCCATGGAATCCGGGTCGTACACAGGCACGGTTCGTCATCCCCTTCACGGAAAAACTTGTGTCCGTCCGATCAGACGTGCCGACGATCAGGACGGTTCCCGCGCATACTGTAAGACCTCGACAGCGGGCCGTGTGCGTATCCACGCCAAGTTCCACCCGCCGATAATCGGGCGAATCAGAAATCGGCGACTTCCCGGATCCGCGTCGCCAGCAGTTGATTGTCCGCCGGGGTGATGGTCGCCCAATCCCGCCCGTCGCGGTTGCGCGCGACCTGGAACAGATACCGGCCCGCGTCCGTGTCGTAGAAGGCGACCACGCCGTCCGCGCGCCGGGGGCGGCCGTCGCGGCCCGCGCGTTCGGCGCCGAACTGGCCGCGCGCCTCCTGGCCGAGCAGCATGCCCGCCACCTCCTGCGCCTGCCAGAGCGGCACGTCCAGGTCTTCCAGAGCCGTGACCAGCGCCTTCGCTTCGCCGCGGGCCGCGGCATCGGCTTGGACGAGGACGTCGTGGGGGATGCTGATCGACTGGCCGACGCCGGGGCCGAGGTCACCGGCGACCGAGACGGCGGCCTCGGCCAGCGAGCTCTCGCGGGCGGGGATCAGCCAGACCTGGCCGGAGTCGATCACGCCGAGCAACGCCTGGTTGCCGACGCTGACCGCCTGGCCCTTGATCTCGCGGTCGGTCCACACCCAGACGTCGATCGCGAGCCGCGGATGCGCGAACAGGTTCAGCATGTCGACCAGCTCGCCCGACGCCTGGTGTCCCCGCGCGAGCCCTCGCGCGCGCAGGGATTCCCAGGCCTCTTCGATCAGTGCCGCCCGCTCCGTATGGGTCGTTCCGGGGCTCGGCACGTCGAGCGCGACATGGCGGCTGGGCAGCCTTTCGGCTTCCCAGAGCATTTCGAACTCGAGTGCGGACAGCACCAGGCTGCCGTTGTCGTTCGGCACAGGTTCAGCGCGCTTCCCGGTTGCCGTGGTCACCGATCACGTCGGGCGACACCAGACGCTCGTCGGTGAACAGGTCCTTGTCGTCGACGCCGTAGCGCCTGATGTGTTCCGCGTCCTCTTCGACGTCCTGGGTGGCCGCGCGCTCCATGAACTTCGACTCGGGCTTCGGCTGCTTCGCGCCGATCTTCTCCGAGCGCCGCATGGCCTCCTCTTCGGGAAGCTCGCCGATCGGCAGCTGACGGGTCGGCTTCACGCCGCCTTCCTGACGGGGACGGCGGTCGCGTTCCTTGTCGCCGCTCAGCGCGCCACCGGCGACACCGGCGCCGAGCGCGGCGGCACCGGCGCCCAGATCGCCCGCGGCCGGGCCGGTGATCTTCGGGACGGCGGGGAAACCGCGGCCGGACTCGTTGCCGGGGGCCATCGGCGCCTGCGGTCCGGAGCCGACCGAGCGGCCCTTGCCGAGCGCCTGGTCGCCGCCGCCGGTGCCACCGCCGACGTTGCCGAAGACACCGGGACCGGAGCTGGAGCCGGGGCCTTTGCCGAGAGCGCCGTCGATACCCGGTCCGGTGCCGAAGGACTTGCCGACCGGCTGCGCCGACGTGGTGCTGCTCGGCGGCAGGCTGCCGGTGGACTGGCCCGGCGGGATGTTCGGCGTGGTCGGCGCGCCCGGCGGGACGAACGGCGGCGAAGTGGGCGAGCCGGTGACCGGGTACGAGGGCCTGCTCTGGTCGGGCTGCGGGGACGGCCGGTTCGGCGTGACCCAGCCAGAGCCCGGCGCGGGGGCAGGCCTCGACGTGCCGGACGGCGTGGTCGGGGCGGCCGCCGCGGGAGCGGTCGCGCCCGCGGCGGGCGCCGCCGAGGCGGTCTTCCTGGCCGTTCCGCCGCCCATGGCGACGCCGTAGGCCGGAGTCGGGGCGTCGTAGGACGGCGCCTTTGGGTTGCTGACCGGCTGCGCGACCGGCGGCACGTACTTCGACTCGACGGCGGCCGACGCGGGCCGGACGCTGCCGTCCGGGGTCAGGTCCGTGGCCGTGCCCGCGAGATCGAGCGGGCCGGACCCGCCGCCCGCTCCGGCGGTCGTCGTGGTCTGGGTCAGGTTCATCGCCTGCGGGTCGGCCAGGGTGTCGGTCGACAGCAGGTTCTCACCGCTCGTCTTGGCGTAGTCGTTCAACGCCTCCTGCGCCTGCGCCCGCGCGTTGTTCGCGGCGCTGACGGTCTTGGCGTGGTCGGTCTCGAACCCGATGAGGCTCAGCAGGACGTCGCCGACGGTCAGGCCGCCGGCGCCCTTCCGGACCACTTCCGGGTCCGGGAGCTTGTGCAGGGTCCGGTTGAAGGCCTCGCCCTGGGCGAAGATCATCTCCGCGGAATGCGAGACCTTCGAGTTCGCGTCCTGGGAGAAGCCCGCCTGCTCGGTGAACACCTGACCGGCGGCACCGCCCGCTTCGCTCTGCCATTCCACGCCGAGCTTGCCCAGCTCGTCGCGCAGCGTCTTGTCGGTGTCGGCGAGCGCGCCCGCGACGGACTTCAGCGCTTCGACGGCGATGCCGATGCTGCCGGTGCCGTCGCCGCTGCGGAACTGCTCGATCTCGGTCGCGATCCCGGTGTCGGTGTAGCCGTCGAACCGAAGATCGCGGAGCCTGCCCGCGAGGTCGGAAACGTTCACGCCGCCCTCCCTAGTTGCGTGCTTTCAAGGTCTGCAAAGCCAAATCTGCCGCCAGTGCGGATTTCTCGCACAGTTGCGGCATGGTGAACGCGCCGGCGGTGACGGTGACGGCCCGCACCGCCAGCGTCTGTCCGCGAGCGACGCCGACGAGTGTTTCGCAATCGCCCGGCGTCCCGCTGTCACGGTGGTTCCTGATGGCGGGGAACCCGCCGACCTCCGTCGGTTCCGTCGTCATGCTGTTCTTGCGGCGCTTGCCGGTGAACCATTCTTCGACGTCCGCGGTGATCGTGCGGACGTAATAGCCGTGGAAGGGCTGCTCGGCATCCGCGTCGAAGACACAGGTCGGGCCGTCGATCGGTTCCGCGGCCGCACGCGGTTTGCTGTTGATCTTCAGCCGGTCGAGCTGTGGATCGGCGAGCAGGGCACACGGATCGACACCCTGGAGGCTCAGCTCGGCGGGCCTGGCGGGCAGCGCGGACGCCTTGGCGCCCTGCGTGGCCGAAGCCAGCGCGGGCTTGTCGGGGAACGCCTGCCCGTTCGTGTCCGTGGCGCATCCGGCCAGCGCGAGGGTGAGCACTCCGCCGGACACCAGCACACGGGGCCTACGCCCGGTGAACACCACGGTCCCCGAGCGCGGCGGCCTTGTCCGCATCACTGGTCTTGTACTCCTTGGCCGCGGTGCGGAGCTGGCTGACCAGCCCGCGCAGACCGGCCACGTACGCCCGGACCTGCGCGGCGTACGACTGATCGCCGTCGGCCACGAGCTCGTTCCAGACGTCGGTCGCGTGCACGCTCACGGTGTCGTTGGCCGGAGCGTCGATCCGCAGCTGGTCGAGCCGCGTCATGAGCTTGTCCTGCAACGCGTCGACCTGCTCTTCGACGATCTTCGCCACTTCGAGCAGCTTCGACGGATCGACTCTGATGTCGGCCACCGACGGTGGTGTCGGGACCGCCGACGTGAGGTCCTGGACCTTGCCCGATGCTGCCATTCCCCACCCCTTGGACACTGCGCACGGTGACCGTTCGTCCTGCCTGAGGCTACCAACGCGGATGTATCGGCTGCCTAAGCTTTACAGGAAATACCGGGTTAGACGCGCCAAGGACCGGGATGGTTCCGTCCGGAATTCACGAGACGGGGGTGGCGATCTCTCCCTTGGCGGCGAGCAGGGCGATGTCGGTGCGGTGGTGGGAGCCGGCCAGGTGGACCTTCTCGACCGTCGCGTAGGCGTCCTTGCGGGCGGCCTTCAGGTTCTTGCCGGTGCCGACGACCGACAGCACGCGGCCGCCGGAGGAGACCACGGCGCCGTCGTCACGGCGGCGGGTGCCCGCGTGAAGCACGCCTTCGAGCTCGCCGCCGGTGATGACGTCACCGGTCCTCGGCTTGCCGGGGTAGCCGTCCGCGGCGAGCACGACGGTGACCGCCGCGCCGGAATCCCAGTCCAGCGGCGGCAGCTCGGCGAGCTTGCCGGTCGCCGTCGCGTGCAGGACCTTGCCGAGCGGGCTGCGCAGGAGCGCCAGGACGACCTGGGTCTCCGGGTCGCCGAAACGGCAGTTGAACTCGATGACCTGCGGACCTTCGGAGGTCAGCGCGAGACCGGCGTAGAGCAGGCCGGAGAAGGTGGCGCCGCGGTTGTCGAGTTCGTCGACCACGGGCTGGACGATGCGGGCGACGACGTCGTCGACCAGGTTCTTCGGTGCCCACGGCAACGGCGCGTACGCCCCCATGCCGCCGGTGTTCGGGCCCGCGTCGCCGTCGCCGACGCGCTTGAAGTCCTGCGCGGGCAGAAGCGGGACGACCGTGCGGCCGTCGACGAAGCAGAAGAGAGAGGCCTCGGGACCGTCGAGGAAGGACTCCAGCAGCACCGGGTGCCCGCCGTCGAGCAGCATCAGGGCGTGTTTGCGCGCGACGTCGACGTCCGTGGTGACCACGACGCCCTTGCCCGCGGCGAGGCCGTCGTCCTTGACCACCCAGGTGGGGCCGAAACGGCCGAGCGCGGCATCGAGGCGGGCCGGGTTGTCGACGACCTCGCAGTGCGCCGTCGGCACCTTCGCGGCCGCCATGACGTCCTTCGCGAAGGCCTTCGAGCCCTCGATCCTGGCCGCGGACGCGGACGGGCCGAAGCAGGCGATGCCCGCCTTCCGGACCGCGTCGGCGACCCCCGCCACCAGCGGGACCTCGGGACCGACCACCACCAGGTCCGCCTGCCACTGCTTGGCGAGGGCGGAGACCGATTCGGGGTCGGCCGCGTCGACGCCGAGCTGCTCGGCCACCGAAGAGGTGCCGGCGTTGCCCGGGGCACAGGCCAGTGCGGTGACGGAAGGGTCTTCCGCGACCGCGAGGACGAGTGCATGCTCACGGGCGCCGGACCCGATTACCAGTACGCGCACGACGCACAGGGTAACCGGGCCGGTGAGCCCCGAACACGTCGCCGTCCTGGAGCGGTGGGTTCCATCCGGCGTTCACCCGGCGGTCAGGCCTCCGCCGGTCCGTCTTCGCCGGCCGGACTCCTCCTGCGTCAAGGGTTGCGCGGTACCCCGAGTTCAAGCGAAAGAGGTCATCCACCATGCGAAAGCGCCTGGGCGTGCTCGCCCTGTCCGGACTCGCCGTACTCAGCGTCACCGGGTTGGCCGGCGCCGCCGAGCCGGGTGCCCGAGATGTGTCGGCGTCGGCCAAGGGCCACGATGGGCCGGTGATCGTCGGACATCGCGGCGCCCCCGGCTACCGCCCGGAGCACACGCTCGCCTCGTATGAGCTCGCCTACCGTCAGGGCGTCGACTGGGTCGACGTCGACCTGGTGCCCACCAAGGACGGCCAGCTCGTCGCCCGGCACGAGAACGAGATCGGCGGAACCACCGACGTCGCGAAGCACCCCGAGTTCGCGAACCGGAAGACGACGAAGGTCATCGACGGCACGTCGTTCACCGGCTGGTTCACCGAGGACTTCACGCTCGCCGAGCTGAAGACCCTGCGCGCGACCGAGCGGATCCCGCAGCTCCGGCCGAACAACAAGATCTACGACGGCCGCTACCAGATCGCCACCTACCAGGAGGTGCTCGACCTGACGCGCCGCCTGGGCCGCGAACTGCGCCGCGAGCTGGGGACGTACCCGGAGATCAAGCACTCGACCTACTTCTCGTCGATCAAGAACCCGACCGAGCCGAAGCTGGTCGAGCTGATCAAGCGCAACGGGCTCAACCACCCGAAGGCGCCGGTGATCATCCAGTCGTTCGAGGTGTCGAACCTGATCGAGCTCTCGCGTCAGGTGCGGGTGCCGCTGCTGCAGCTGACCTCGGCGAGCGGCGCTCCGGCCGACTTCGTCGCGAAGGGTGACCCGCGGACGTACGCCGACCTCGTGACGCCGGCGGGCCTGAAGGAGATCTCGAAGTACGCGGACTACCTGGGCCCGGAGAAGGCGCAGGTCATCCCGGTGGTGAACGGGGCGCTGGGACAGCCGACCAAGCTCGTCGCCGACGCGCACAAGGCCGGGCTGAAGGTCGGGCCGTACACGTTCCGCAACGAGAACAACTTCCTGCCGCAGAACCTGCGTTCGTCGGCGAACCCCGCCGAGTACGGCAACGCGTTCGCCGAGCAGGAGGCGTTCCTCAAGGCGGGTGTCGACGGGTACTTCGCCGACCACCCGGACACCGCGCTGGAGGCCGTGAAGGCGTTCGAGGGGCGCTGACGCCTCTCAAGTATGTGAAGGCCCCTTCATTGCGCCTGACGCGATGAAGGGGGCCTTCATCTATTTCCAGAGCGTCGGTTCGGCTGGTCCAGTGTGGCGATGCGGGCCTACGGGACGCCGGCCCGCAGGGCGCCGACCGTGTGGATTTCGGGGCGTTGGGCGACCAGAAACCCACACGGTGCCCGCGTGACAGGTCCGGTCACCGCGGCCAGATCGCCTGAGACGTGACAGGTGTGTGGAAATAGAGACGTTCAACGTCCCTATTTCCACACACCCCTCACCCACGGTGACACTCGCGCCGCGCCGGGCGAGCGCCAAGGAACGGCCCGTTCCTTGCGTCCGGAGGGGGCGAGGTCTTGACGGGACCTTGACATGCGCAGGTCGGCGGGCCTAATTTCGGCGGATCTCAATGGTCTGTCCGCATACCTTTTAAGTGGGTGCCCGATGGATGTCTCTGACAAGCAGGCCGCAGAACCCGCCGACGAAGACAGTGCCCGGCTCCACCAACTCGGCTACGCGCAGGAACTCCGGCGCACGATGTCGACGTTCTCCAACTTCGCCGTCTCGTTCACGATCATCTCGATCCTCTCCGGCTGCCTGACCCTCTACGGGTTCGGCATGAAGACCGGCGGGCCCGCCGCGATGATCTGGGGCTGGCCGCTGGTCGGCCTGTTCGTCATCCTGGTCGGGCTGGGCATGGCCGAGGTCTGCTCCAGCTACCCGACCGCGGGCGGCCTCTATTACTGGGCCGCGAAGCTCGCCCCGCGCAACGGCGCGGCGTGGTCGTGGTTCACCGGCTGGTTCAACCTCATCGGGCAGATCGCCGTCACCGCGGGGATCGACTTCGGCGCGGCACTGTTCCTCAACGCCTTCCTCGATCTCCAGTTCGGCTTCGAGGCGACGCCGGGCAACACGATCCTGCTGCTGGCGATCATCCTGGTGATCCACGGCCTGCTGAACACCTTCGGCGTCAAGATCGTGGCGCTGCTGAACAGCATCAGCGTGTGGTGGCATCTGGTGGGTGTGCTGGTCATCGTCGGGGTGCTGATCATCGTTCCGGAGAAGCACCAGGACGCGTCCTTCGTCTTCGGCGAGTTCGTGAACAAGACCGGCTGGGCTTCACCGGTCTACGTCTTCTTACTGGGGCTCCTCGTCGCGCAGTACACACTCACCGGCTACGACGCCTCGGCGCATATGACCGAGGAGACCAAGAACGCGGCGAAGGCCGGACCGCGCGGCATCATCAACTCGATCCTCGTCTCCTTGGTCGCCGGGTGGGTCCTGCTGATCGGTCTCACCTTCGCCATCCAGGACTACGACGGCGCCGTGGGCTCCGAGACCGGGGTGCCGCCCGCACAGATCTTCATCGACGCGACCGGCGCGACGACCGGCAAGTTCCTCCTGCTCATCTGCATCGGTGCCCAGCTGTTCTGCGGGATGGCTTCGGTGACCGCGAACTCGCGGATGATCTACGCCTTCGCCCGCGACGGCGCGATCCCGGGATCGAAGTTCTGGCACCGCATCAACAAGCGCACCCAGACGCCGACCAACGCGGTGTGGCTGGCCGCGGGCGGCGCGCTCCTGCTCGCCCTGCCGTACTTGTGGAGCGCGACCGCCTACGCGGCGGTGACCTCGATCGCCGTCGTCGGCCTTTACGTGGCCTACGTGATCCCGGTGTTCCTGCGGGTGCGCAAGGGCGACGATTTCGAACCAGGACCGTGGAACCTCGGCCGCTGGGGCAAGCTCGTCGGGACCATCGCGACCGTCTGGGTGTGCTTCATCTTCGTGCTGTTCATGCTTCCGCAGGGATCACCGGTCACCATCGACAGTTTCAACTACACGCCCATCGCCTTCCTCGTCGTACTCGGTGGTGCGGCGGTGTGGTGGTTCGCCTCGGCACGCAAGTGGTTCACGGGCCCGAAGGTGCAGGGGTCCGAGGAAGAACTCGCCGCGGTGGAAAAGGAACTCAAGGAACTGGGGTAGCGGCGATGTTGTCCCGGGAGCGGCCGGCGCGGACTCCGGTCACCGCGGCCGCTCCCAACGCCCCGACTCCGGCGAAGGCGTAGAAACCCCACGGGTAGGCAATCCCGGCGGTCAGCAGCGCGCCGCCGAGGATCGGGCCGCTGATCGCGCCGACCCGGCCCACTCCCGCCGCCCAGCCGATTCCCGTGGCGCGCATGGCATCCGGGTACGTCTTGCCGATGTAGGCGTACACGAGCACCTGCGCGCTGAACACGAAACCGCCGGTGAGGAACACAGCCACGTACAGGCCGACCGCAGGCAGCTTCACGCTCAGCAGGGCCAGGAACACCGCCGCCCCGAGGAACCAGAAGATCACCGCCGGCCGGACACCGACCTTGTCCGCCACCCGGCCCGCGACGAGCAGACCGACGACGCCGCCGAGGTTCAACGTGAGCAGCAGCCCGAGCGCCGCGCCCAGCGGATACCCGGCCTGGCGCATGATCTCCGGCAGCCATGTGTTGAGCCCGTAGACCAGCAGCAGCCCCATGAACGACGTCACCCAGAACGCGACGGTGGCGCGCAGGAGCCCGCCGCGGAACAGCCCGCCGACCACTTGCGTCGCCGACTTCTCCTGCGTCTCCCGCGCCCGCTCGAAGGACTCGGATTCCGGCAGGTACTTGATCATCAGCGGCACCAGCACGAGCGCGGGCAGCGCACCGGCGACGAACATCGCACGCCAGCCGAGCGGCTGGATCAGCCAAATGCCGAGCAGGGCCGTGAGCACCGCGCCGACGTGATAGCCGGTCATCACCGTGGTGGTCGCGCTGCCGCCCTTCCCCTTGCGGGCGTACTCGGTGACCAGCGCGATCGCCGTCGGCAGGCAGCCGCCGAGGCCGAGCCCGGCGAGGAAGCGCAGCAGGCCGAAGACGAACGCCGACGGCGAGATCGCGCAGAGCGCGGTGAACGCCGAGAAGGCCGCGACCGCGATGATCAGCGCCTTGCGACGGCCGATGAGGTCGGTGATCGTGCCGATCGCCATCGCGCCGATCATCATGCCGATGAGGCCGAACGTCGAGATCACCGACGCCGTGCCGGGCGTCAGGCCCCAGACGTGGTCACGGAGCAGCGCGGGCAGCACCGTGCCCAGGACGACCAGGTCGAATCCGTCGAGCAGTACCGCCGTCCAGGCGAGTGGGACCACCCACGAACGGGCCGCGGCAGGGGACATGGGGACCTCCAGCTGTGTTCGCTATGCGCACGAGTATGCACAATACGAACGTTGTGAGCAAGGCCACTGGGCCGCTGAATGACATGAAAGGGGCGTTCAGGACGATAAATGTCCTGAACGCCCCTTTCATGACGCCTGGGTCAGCGCTTCACGAGGTCTCCGAGGACACGCCAAGTGCGGAGCCGCTCTTCCGTGCTCCGGATGCCGCTCTGTGTCGCGACGACCTCGGTCGCCCCGGCGTCGAAGTACCGCCGGATCTCCGCCGCGACGGCCTCCTCGTCTCCCGCGATCACCAGCTCACCGGCGGAATCCACGCCCTGGGCGTCGAACACCGCGCGATAGGAGGGGATGTCGCGGAAGAACGCGTACTGCCGGTCGATGGTGGCGCGGACGGCGCCGGGATCCTCGGTGACGACGACCGGGACCATGGCGATGATCCGCGGCGCCGGACGGCCGGCGGCGGCCTTGGTGATCTCCGGGACGATCAGCTCCGAAAGCGCCTTCGGCCCGGCGAGGAACGGGATCGTGCCGTCGGCGAGCTCGCCGGTGACGCGCAGCGCCTGACGTCCCATCGCCGCGACGATCACCGGGATGTCCGAAGACCCCGCGACAGACAGCGAAGCCGCGAAGCCCTTCGCCTGAGCTCGGACCGTCTCGCCGTGGAAATCGACTTCGCCACCGTCGAGCACCTGCCGAAGGACCGTGAGGTACTCGCGAAGGTGCTTGATCGGCGACGGGTACTCGATGCCGTACGCGGGTTCGAGCCAGTTCTTCGCGCCGGTCCCGAGACCGAGGACGAACCTGCCCCCGGTGGCGGCCTGCGCCGTCTGCGCGAGACCGGTGATCAAGAAGGGATGCCGCGGATAGATCGGGACCACGCCGGTCCCGACGGTGATCCCCGGGACGGCGCGGCCCGCGAGGGCGGCGACGGTGATCGCGTCGTGCTCCATCTGCTGGGAGAACCAGACGGATGTCAGGCCCGCGTCGGCGGCCTGCCGGGTCTGTGTGAGGAGTTCGTCGACGATGTTGACGGCGTTCGCGGTGTCCCCGGACGGGAGTGCCACTCCGATGGTCATGTTCACCATCAACCGCGCCGCCGAACGGATATTTCGCCGTTCACCAGTTGGGATCATGCGCGCGGATCCCGGTGTTGGCCCACCCTGGGCGGCGTCCGACACCTCGATCCTGGAGAGACCCGATGTCGCTGACCGATGTCATCGAAGGAACCAAGACCGCCGTCGACGCCGACCCGCGCAACGCCGCCGTCTCGTTCAGCGTCGCCAACGCGCTGAACCCCGGGACCGCGACCCGGGTGGACGTGCGGGTGCGCGACCACTCGTTCGCCGTCGACGAGCCCGCCGCGCTCGGCGGCACCGACACCGCGGCGAACCCGGTCGAATACGCGCTCGCCGCGCTGGGCTCGTGCCAGGTGATCACGTACCAGTTCTGGGCGGCGAAGCTCGGTGTGCCGCTCGAAGGCGTGCAGGTGACCGTCGACGGCGACATCGACCTTCACGGGTTCTTCGGGTTCTCGGAGACCCGGCCGGGCTTCGGGGACGTGCGCGTTTCGGTGGAGCTGAGCGGGCCCGCCGGAGCGGAGGTCTACGAGGACCTGAAGCGGCAGGTGGACGAGCACTGCCCGGTGCTGGACCTGTTCCGGAACCCGACGCCGGTGAAGACCTCGCTCACCTGAGTCGTGAGTGGCTAGGACGGTTAGAACCGTCCTAGCCACTCACGAGGTCAGACGAACTCGTGCCGCACGATGGTCTGCTCCCGGCCCGGACCGACGCCGATCGCCGAGATCCGTGCGCCCGAAAGCTCTTCGAGCCGCTCGACGTAGGCCCGCGCGTTCGCCGGCAGCTCCTCGAAGGTCCGGCAGCCCGAGATGTCCTCGAACCAGCCCGGCAGCTCTTCGTAGATCGGCAGCGCGTGGTGCACGTCGGTCTGCGTCATCGGCATGTCGTAGGTGCGGAAGCCGTCGACCTCGTAGCCGACGCACACCGGCACCTTCTCCAGCCCGGACAGCACGTCCAGCTTGGTGAGGAAGTAGTCGGTGATGCCGTTGACCCGCACCGCGTAGCGCGCGATGACCGCGTCGAACCAGCCGGTGCGCCGCGAGCGTCCGGTGGTGACGCCGAATTCGCCGCCCTGCTTGCGCAGGTACTCGCCGGACTCGTCGTCCAGCTCGGTCGGGAACGGGCCGGAGCCGACACGCGTGGTGTAGGCCTTGAGGATGCCCAGCACGGTGTCGATCTTGCCGGGGCCGATGCCCGAACCCGCGCTCGCGCCGCCGGAGGTCGGGTTCGACGACGTGACGAACGGGTACGTGCCGTGGTCGACGTCGAGCAGGGTGCCCTGCGAGCCTTCGAGCAGCACGGTCTCGCCGCGTTCGAGGGCCTGGTTGAGCTGCAGGCGCGTGTCGGCGATGCGGTGCGCGAACTTCTCGCCGGCGGCCAGCACCTCGTCGGCGACCTGGTTCGCGTCCAGTGCCTTGCGGTTGTAGACCTTGACCAGCACCTGGTTCTTGAACTCCAGTGCCGATTCGACCTTCTGCCGGAAGATCTTCTCGTCGAGCAGGTCCTGCACGCGGACGCCGACGCGGGCGATCTTGTCCTGGTAGCAGGGGCCGATGCCGCGGCCGGTGGTGCCGATCTTGCGGCTGCCGAGGTAACGCTCGGTGACCTTATCGATCGCCACGTGGTACGGCATGATCAAATGCGCGTCGGCGGAGATCAGCAGTTTGCTGGTGTCGACGTCGCGTTCTTCCAGCCCGGCGAGCTCGTCGAGCAGCACGCCCGGGTCGATGACGACGCCGTTGCCGATGACGTTGGTGACGCCCGGCGTGAGGATCCCGGACGGGATGAGGTGAAGGGCGAAGTTCTGCCCGTCGGGAAGGACTACGGTGTGGCCCGCGTTGTTACCGCCTTGGTAACGCACGATCCACTGGACGCGGTCGCCGAGCAGGTCGGTGGCCTTGCCCTTGCCCTCGTCCCCCCATTGGGCCCCGATCAGCACGATGGCCGGCATGTGACACTCCAGGTGTTCGGCGACTTGTGGTTTGGCGCTGGTAAATGCCGGTGCATGAGCGTAACGGAGGGCCTTCGGGTGCGCGGAATAGTGGTGGTCTGTCCGGAGGGCGAGCCCACACTCCCGGAGATCGACGACGTCGAAATGGTGCACGTCCCGAGCCGCCCCGGCAAGGCGGATATCGACCCCTTGCTGGGGGAACACGATCATCTGGTGGTCGCGGGCACCGACGCCGACCTCGCGGCGGTGGCGCTGCGGCTGTTACGAAAAGAACAGCTCTCGGGCGTGTCGCTCGGCTTCGTGCCGTCCTCGCCGGACTCCGACGTCGCCCGTATCTGGAGCCTGCCGACGGAGCCGCTGCGCGCCCTCTCGCTCGCGTTGCGCGGCGAGGTCGACCCGGTGCCGCTGATCCGCGACGACACCGGCGGTGTGCTGGTCGGGCGCGGGGTGATCGGGATGATCCGCGGGGTGGCCTACTGCGACGAGCACACCGTCCTGCGAGGGCCCGCGCGCTCGATCGAGGTCGAGCCGGACACGAGCGGCCCCGGGCTGATGGTCCGGGTGACCAAAGGGACGCTGTTCAAGCGGCCTTCGACGCAGTACGCGCGGGCGTTCCAGCTCGGCTGCATCCCGACCCGGCCGAGCAGCGACGGCGTCGCCCATCCGCGCGCCATGAGCCGCTGGACCTGGTACCGGCACACCGAGGACCTCAGGCTGGTCCGCGGGCTGGACTAGAGGGTGTCGCCGAACTGAAGTCCGCTGGTCAGGCGAGGGCACGCGCGCGCGTCTCTTTGCGGCCGGAGGCCTCGGATTTGCGGAGACGGGCTCCGACGGACACCGACTAGGCCGTTCGGCTCAGAACCTTCAGCTGGACTTTCCGAAGATTTTTCGGCTGCGTACACCCCGTCCTACCTGCACGTGACACCCTCCGTTCACGAATAGCCAGCAGAGTGTCATCCGATGGTGTTGCGTGGGTCATATCCGTGCCGCATGGTGACCAGGTCCCCAAACCTGACACGGAGGCAGCAATATGCCAACTGTGCTTGCTGTTCGTCGCTCCTTCACCGTTCTCGCCGTCTCGGCGATCGTCTCCGCGGGCGTGGTGGGTGTCGCCGAAGCGACACCCCCGGGCATCCCGTCGGCGGACACCGCCAAGACGCAGCTCGCCGCGCTGACCGTCAAACCGGACGGTTCGTCGACCGGGTACAGCCGCGACAAGTTCCCGCACTGGTCCGACCAGGGCAACAGCTGCAACACCCGTGAGGTCGTGCTGAAGCGGGACGGCACGAACGTTCAGCAGGACAGCAGTTGCGCCGCCGTCTCCGGCAGCTGGTTCAGCCCGTACGACGGGGCCACCTGGCGCGCGGCGTCCGATGTGGACATCGACCACGTCGTGCCGCTGGCCGCCGCGTGGCGCACCGGGGCGTCTTCGTGGACCACCGCGCAGCGGCAGGCGTTCGCTAATGACCTCAGCGCGCCGCAGCTGATCGCCGTCACCGACAACGTCAACCAGGAGAAGGGCGACAAGTCGCCGGACGCCTGGAAGCCGCCGACCGTCGGCTACTGGTGCACCTACGCGAAGATGTGGACCACGGTGAAGTACAAGTACAAGCTGAGCATCAAGTCCGCGGAGAAGACCGCGCTGACGGACATGCTCAACCGCTGCTGAAACCTGGCCGATCCGTGAGGGCCTCCTTCACTACCTTCAGGGTAGGGAAGGAGGCCCTCACGGACTTTCGGGACTGTCAAGCGAAAAGGTGGGACGTTTCGCGGACTGGGAGCCGGGCTCAGCATATGGGCGGGCCTCAAGGGCGTGATTAGCGTGATTCGGGTAGGCGCAAGAAAAAGCGTCCCCCGTTTCCCCACGCTGGAGGCCACCCGGTGTCCCGTACCGCCGCCACGTCCTTGCTCGCCCTCACCGCACTTGTCGCCACTGCCTGCTCCTCCGCGGGTGGCGCGACGGGCGCGGACGCCGGGCCACCGAAACCCGGTGGCACGCTGCGACTCGGGATCTCGTCGAGCCCGGACTGCGTCGACCCGCAACAGGTCGGCACCAACGCTTCGCTCAACGTCGGCCGCCAGCTGGTGGATTCGCTGACCGACCAGGATCCGGCCACCGGCGAGATCAAGCCGTGGCTGGCCGAAAAATGGGAGAGCAACGCGGATTCGACCGCGTTCACCTTCCACCTGCGCGACGGCGCGACCTTCTCCGACGGCAGCCCCGTCGACGCCGCGTCGGTCAAGACGAGCTTCGACGCGATCAAGGCGCTCGGCCCGAAATCGCAGCTCGGCTCGGGCTATCTGGCCGTGTACAAGGGAACGACGGTCGTCGATCCGAAGACGGTCAAGATCGAGTTCTCCGTTCCCAGCGCCCAGTTCCTGCAGGCCAGCTCGACGATGTCGCTCGGCGTCCTCGCACCCGCCGCCTACAAGAAGACGGCCGATCAGCGTTGCCAGGGCGACGGCCTGATCGGCTCCGGGCCGTTCGTTTTCGAGAGCCTGAAGCAGAATCAGGAGATCGTCCTCGCCAAACGCAAGGGCTACAGCTGGGGCTCGTCGCTCTTCAAGCACCAGGGTGAGGCGTACCTCGACAAGATCGCCTACAAGATCGTGCCGGAACCCGGTGTGCGCACCGGAAGTCTCGCGTCCGCGCAGCTCGACGCCATCACCGACGTCCAGCCGGTCGACGAACCGCAGTTCACCGGCAACGGTTTCACCGAGCCCACGCGCCCGAATCCCGGCGTCGTCTTCAATCTGCACGCCAACGTCACCAAGGGCGTGCTCACCGATGAGAAGGTCCGCCAGGCGGTGGTCAAGGGCATCAACCGGCCCGAGGTCACGAACACCGTGCTGACCCCGAACTACAAGCCCGCGACCAGCATTCTCGGCTCGGCGACGCCGTTCTACACCGACCTGTCGCCACTGCTCGCCTACGATCCGGCCGGCGCCACGGCGCTGCTGGAAAGCGCGGGCTGGCTGCCCGGTCCCGACGGGATCCGCACGAAGAACGGCCAGCGGCTGACCGCGAAGGTCGTCTTCTCCCTGGTGTTCAACCAGAACAAGAGCGTGCTCGAACTCGTCCAGCAGCAGCTGCGCAAGATCGGCTTCGACCTCCAGATCGAACAGCGCACG
Source organism: Amycolatopsis sp. EV170708-02-1 (assembly GCF_022479115.1). Classification (NCBI taxonomy): domain Bacteria; kingdom Bacillati; phylum Actinomycetota; class Actinomycetes; order Pseudonocardiales; family Pseudonocardiaceae; genus Amycolatopsis; species Amycolatopsis sp. EV170708-02-1. The sequence goes on along the minus strand of NZ_CP092497.1, from coordinate 9,414,108 downwards.
ACGGCCGAGAGCGTGCAGATCACGCAGAGCGGGAACTACGAGTATCTCTGGTACAACACCACCCGCGCGGATCCGGACATCCTGCGCAATCTGTTCTCCACCAAGGCGAACAACCGCAGCAAGCTGCCCGCGGGCAATCCGGTCGACGCGCCGCTCGATGCCCAGTCGTCCACTGTGGACCCGGCGAAACGGAAGCCCGCCGCCGAGGAGGCGCAGCGCGCGATCATCGAGCACGGCTACTCGGCGCCGGTGTTCGAGCTGACCCAGGTGCTGGCGCACGGGCCGAACGCGCACGGCGTCGGTTTCGAGGCGTCGTCGCGGCTTCAGCTGTTCGATGCCTGGGTGTCCGGGTCGTGACCCGGTATCTGCTGCGGCGGATCCTGCAGGCGGTCTTCGTGCTGTGGGCCGCGTTCACCGTGTCGTTCGTGATCCTCTACCTCCTGCCGGGCGACGCGGTCAGCGCGAAGCTCGGCGGCGGCGAGGCCGGCCTTTCGGTGACGCCGGAACAACTGGCCGCGGCGAAGGCGGAGTACGGGCTCGACGATCCGTTGCCGCTGCAGTACGGAAAGCGGCTGCTCGCGGCGTTGCAGGGCGACTTCGGCCGCTCGATCGCCACCGGGGACGACGCCACGAACATGGTCGTGTCCGCCCTGCCGCCGACGCTCGCGGTGACCGGCTTCGCGCTGGTGCTCGCGATCCTGTTCGGCGGCGGGATCGCCTTCGCCGGCACCCTCACGCGGCATCGCTGGCTGGGCAACCTCCTGCTCGCGTTGCCACCGCTGGGGATCTCACTTCCGCCGTTCTGGGTCGGGCTGCTGCTCGTCCAGTTCTTCTCCTTCCAGCTCAGGTTGTTGCCCGCGCTGGGTTCGAACGGCTTCGAGTCGCTGATCCTGCCCGCGATCACGCTCGCCATCCCGACCGGCGCGATCATCGGGCAGGTGCTGGCGAAGAGCCTCCGCACGCAGCTCGCCGAGCCGTACGCCGAGATCGCGCTGGCGAAGGGAGCGAGCCGGTCGAGAGTCCACTTCGGACACCTTCTGCGCAACGCCGCGGTGCCCACGCTGACCATCGCCGGGGTGGTGGCGGGAAACCTGATCGCGGGTTCGGTGATCACCGAGACGGTGTTCTCCCGCGACGGCCTCGGCCGCGTGACGTCGTCGGCGGTCACCGCGCAGGACATCCCGGTGGTGCAGGCGGTGATCGTGCTCGCCGCGCTGGTGTTCGTCGTCATCAACCTGCTGGTCGACCTGGTCTACCCCGTACTCGACCCGCGGATCCGACACCGGGAGACGACCGATGCCTGACGTCCTCGTGCGCACCCGGCGCAAACCGGGTTTGATCCTCGCGATCGCCGTCCTGGCCTTCGCGCTGCTGGCGGCGGTCGCCCCCGGCCTCTTCACCGGACAGGACCCGCTCGCCGGCGTCCCCGCCGAGAAGATGCAGGGGCCGTCGCTCGGCCACCTCTTCGGCACCGACGAAACCGGACGCGACATCTTCGCCCGTGTCGTCCACGGCGCCGCGCTTTCGTTGCAGGCGACCGTGATCGCCGTCGTCGTCGCGCTCGTCGCCGGTTCCGCGCTCGGCCTGCTCGCCGGGTTCCGCGGCGGCGCCCTCGACTCGGCGATCATGCGCTGTGTCGACGTCCTGCTGGCGATCCCGTCGATTCTGCTGTCGCTGGCGCTGGTCACGGCGCTCGGCTTCGGGACGACCAATGTCGCGATCGCGGTCGGGGTCGCGAATCTCGCGCAGTTCGCCCGGCTGATGCGCGCCGAAGTGCTGCGTGTCCGCAATGGCGTGTTCGTCGAGGCGGCCAGGGCGGGAGGCGTGCGCTGGACCGGGGTGCTCGGACGGCATGTGCTGCCCAACGCGCTCGGCCCGGTGCTCGCGCTCGCGACCCTCACCTTCGGCACGGCGGTGCTGGAGGTGAGCGCGCTGAGCTTCCTCGGCTACGGCGCCACCCCGCCGACCCCGGAATGGGGATCGCTGGTGGCGGCGGGCCGTGGCTTCCTCGCCACCGCCTGGTGGATGACGACCTTGCCCGGGCTCACCGTCGCGGCCGTGGTGCTGTCCGCGAACCGGCTGTCCAGAGCGATCGAAGGAGACGTGCGGTGAGCGCGCTGCTGACCATCCGCGATCTCGCGGTTTCCTACAAATCCGTGCCCGCCGTGGACGGCGTCTCGCTCTCTGTCCACAAGGGACAGATCGTCGCGGTGGTCGGCGAGTCCGGCTCCGGCAAGAGCACGACGGCGCACGCGGCCATCGGGCTGCTGCCGCGCGGCGGGCGGATCGACCGCGGCGAGATCACCTTCGACGGCCGTGACCTCACGAAACTCTCCGACCGTGCCTGGCGTTCGGTACGCGGCCGTGAGATCGCCCTGGTCCCGCAGGATCCGACGGTGTCGCTCAATCCCGTGCACCGGATCGGCGATCAGGTCGCGGAGGTACTGCTGATCCACGGTCTCGCCGACAAACGCGGCGCCGGCGCCGAGGCAGTGAAACTGCTGCGCAAGGCCGGCATCGCCGACCCGGAAGCGCGGGCGCGGCAGTATCCGCACGAGCTGTCCGGCGGGCTCCGGCAGCGCGCGCTGATCGCCGCCGCGCTCGCCGGGCGGCCGAAACTCATCATCGCCGACGAACCGACCAGCGCGCTCGACGTCACCGTGCAGCGGCAGATCCTCGACCACCTCGAAGAACTCGCCGCCGAAGCGGGCACCGCCGTCCTGCTGATCACCCACGACCTCGGCGTCGCGTCCGATCGGGCATCCCGGATCGTGGTGCTGTCCCAGGGAAGCGTCGTCGAGGAAGGCACGACCGGCGAAATCCTCGCGGCGCCCACCCAGAAGTACACGCAAGACCTGCTCGCCGCCGCGCCGAGCCTGTCCGACACCCCGCTGCGGGAGCCGAAACCGCCGTCGACCGACGTCCTGGTGTCGGTCCGTGGCCTCGGCAAGACGTTCGGGACCGTCCGTGCCGTCGACGGCGTCTCGTTCGACATCGCCCGCGGCCGGACGCTCGCGCTGGTCGGCGAGTCCGGTTCGGGCAAGTCGACCACCGCGCGGATGATCCTGCGGCTGGAGGCGCCGACCGACGGCGTCGTCGAGTTCGACGGTAAGGACATCACGTCGTTGCGCGGCGAGGAACTACGACGGCTGCGGCGCCGCTTCCAGCTGGTGTACCAGAACCCGTACGCGTCGCTGAATCCGAAGTTCAGCATCGAGGACGTCATCTCCGAACCGCTGCGGGCGTTCGGCGTCGGCACGAAGGCGGAACGCCGGGCGCGGGCGGCGGAGCTGGTCGATCAGGTCGCCCTGCCGTCTTCGGTGCTGAAGCGCAAACCCGCCGAATTGTCCGGCGGGCAACGCCAACGCGCGGCCATCGCGCGGGCACTCGCGTTGCGCCCGGAGCTGATCGTCGCCGACGAACCCGTGTCCGCGCTGGACGTCTCGGTGCAGGCGCAGATCCTGCGGCTGCTCGCCGATCTCCAGGACGAACTCGGCCTGACGTATCTGTTCATCTCGCACGACCTCGCCGTGGTCCGGCAGATCGCGGACACCGTCGGCGTGCTGCGCGGCGGCGAACTCGTCGAACTCGGCCCGGCGAGGGACGTCCTCGAACGGCCGAGCGCGGACTACACCCGGGAGCTCCTCGCCGCCATCCCGGGCCGGAAACCCTTGGAGACACGGTGAAATTCGGGCTCTTCTCCCTGGTCGCCAACCATCCCGACCCGGCGAGCGGTGCGACACCCACCCAGCACGAGCGCCTGCGACGCGTTGTCGACGAGGCGATCTTCGCCGAGGAACTGGGCTTCGACGCGTACGGCGTCGGCGAGCGGCACGGCGAACCGTTCCTTTCCTCGGCACCGCCGGTGATCCTGGCCGCGGTGGCCGAACGGACCCGGCGCGTCCGGCTGCTGACCACCTTGACGGTGATCAGCGTGCTCGACCCGGTCCGCGTCGCCGAGGACTACGCGACGCTCGACCAGCTTTCCGGCGGGCGGCTGGAACTCATGATCGGGAAGGGCAACGATCCGCGGCACTTCCCGCTGTTCGGCCTCGAAGAGGACCGGCAGTGGGAGTACCAGGCGGAGAAGTTCGCCCTGCTGCGCCGCCTGTTCCTGGAGGAGGGCGTGACGTGGGAGGGCGAGTTCCGCGCGCCGTTGACCGACGTCACGACGCAACCGCGGCCGTTCCACGCGCGGCCGCGGATCTGGCACGGGAGCGCGTCGAGTACCGAATCGACCGAGCTGGCGGCGAAGTTCGGCGATCCGCTGTTCACCGCGAACGGATTCCACCCCAAGAAGAAATACGCCGATCTGATCGACCACTACCGGCGGCGGTGGGCCGAGTACGGCCACGATCCGGCGGACGCGCTCGTCGGTTCCGGCGCGGGCGGGCTGTACGTCGCCAAGACCTCGCAGGAGGCGCTGGACGGGTACCGGCCGTACTTCGAGGCACTGATGAAGACACCCGCGTATCAGCACAACAAGTCGGAGTTCACCACGCTGGAGGACAAGATCGCGAACGGTTCCGCCCTCGTCGGGAGCCCGGAACAGGTGATCGACAAGATCGGCGACTACCACGCGTCGTTCGGGCACGAGGTGCAGGCGGTGTCGGTCGACGGGCTGGAGTCCGGGGAAGCGCGGGACGTCCTGGAGCTCTTCGCCGCCGACGTCGTCCCGATCGTGCGGAAGGAACTGCCCTCGCGGGTGTGGGAAAGCTAGTACTTTCGGGGAGGTGCGCATCCTCTTCACATGCCGCCCGGCCTACGGCCACCTGTACCCGTTGATGCCGTTGGCGATCGCCGCCCGCGACGCCGGGCACGAAGTGGTCTTCGGGACCGGCGCGGCGTTCCTGGACAAGGTCCGCTCGCTCGGCTTCGACGCGCACAAGGTCGGGATCTCGATCCAGGACGCCAGTGCCGCGGCCGACGGGGATCCGCTGGAGGCCATCCTCACCACGTTCGCCGAGATCCTGCCGCGCGCCACGATCGCCGATCTCACGCAGCTGCTCCCCGAGCTCCGGCCCGATCTGGTCGTCTACGAGATGAGCGACGTCGGCGCGTTCACCGCCGCCCGCCGGGCCGGGATCCCGGTGGTGTCCCACGTGATCGGCCGCTCGATGCCCGCCGAACTGATGGCCGCCGCCGCGGACCGGTTCGCCCCGCTATGGGACGGGCAACCGCCCGCGAACCTGATGCTGGGCGACGCCGCGATCGACGTGTGGCCGGACCTCGTGCGTGACACGGAGGTCACCGCGCTGCCGACGGTCTTCCGGCTCCGGCCGGTGCCGTGGAACGAGCCCGGCGCGGTGCCGTCGTGGCTCGACGGACGCGACCGGCCGCTCGTCTACCTGACGCTGGGCACCGTCGCCTTCGGCGCCACTGGCGTGCTGCGCGCCGCGATCGACGGCCTCACGCGGCTGCCGGTGGACGTCCTGGTCGCCCGCGGCCCTGGTGACCCCGGCGAATTCGACGACCTGCCGCCGAACGTCCACGTGACCGGCTTCGTGCCGCAGTCCGAAGTCCTTCCGCGAGCGGACCTGGTGGTGCACCACGGCGGAACCGGGACCGTGCTGGGCGCGCTTTCGGCGGGCCTGCCGCAGCTGGTGCTGCCGCAGGGCGCGGACCAGTTCGTCAACGCCGAAACGCTGGAGACGGCCAACGCCGGCCGGGCGCTGACCGGGGACGAGGTGACCGCGGACGCCGTCGAGGAGAGGGCCAAGTCCCTCCTCGACGACGCCCGCGTGCGCGAGGTGGCGGCCAGGGCCCGCCACGAGATCGCCGCCATGCCGGCGCCGTCGGAGGTCGTCCGTCGGCTGGCGGACTTCGCCGCCCACGCGTGATCGAAGGCGGATCTCGCGTGCCTGGAAGCGGATCTCACGTGCTTGGAGACGTAACTCGCGTGCTCAGACGGCGCACACACGAGTTACGCCTCCAAGCACACGAGTTACGGCTCCAGGCACGCGAGTTACGCCGTTCTTGCCAGTTTCAGGATCTCCCGCGCGACGATGTCGTTCTGCCGGAACGGGAGCGCGTTGGTCCGCGGCCGGGTGAACGCGCCGGCCGAACGCGCCGACGTATGCGGCCCGAGCGCGAACCGGCGCGGATGCGGGCGGCCCGTGCCGTCGAGCATCCGGCCGTCGGAGACGCGGGTGTGGATCCGGCCGGCGAGCAGCCTCTCGCCGGTGACCGGGTCGATGACGGCTTCCTCGCCGAGCGCGCCGCTGTCCCGCAACTGTCGCAAAAGGGCATCGGACGCCCTGGTGACGCTCGGCTCGGGCAGTCGCGCCTCGACAAGGGTCCGCGCCTCGGTCTCGCCGGGGAAGCTCGCACCGGAGGCGACGAAGGCCCGGCGCTCCTCGTCCGCCGACACACGCATTTCGGCGCCCAAGAAGGAAACGAGGCCGGCTTCTTGGAGCGCGAGCAGTTCTTCGAGCCGTCGCGGCGGCGGCCCGCTGGCGAAGTAGGAGAAGAAGCCGAGAAACCAACCATCCAAATCGGACAGTTGTGACGCCGCGTCGAGCCGTCCGGTCTGCAGCAGCGCCGGAAGCTGCCCCATCACGGAAAGCAGCGCCATGAACGCACCCAGATCCGCGCTGTACTCGGCGTCCGCCCGGCGGCTCAGGTCCGCTTCGACGTACTCGCGCAGCTCCTTGCCGTACTCCTCGGCGGTGCCGAACTCCTTGCCCGCCATCGGCCGGTCGAGCCTGCCGAGATCCAGCCGATCGTCCGGCGCCGGAACCGCCCGCGCCACCAGCGCGTCGAGCTCGCCGGGCGGGGAGTCCGCGAAAGCGTCGGCGAAGACGGCGAAATCCATCCGCACCCGCTCGGGATGGGCGGTGAACAGCTCGCTGTAGTAGGCCCACGCGATCTCCTTCGAGATCAGCGGCCAGACGTCGCGGCGGAAGTCGATCGTGCCGGGCACCTCGCAGAGCTTCCCGATCGCGTAGGCGTCGAAGAATTTGGGCAACCGCAAGGGTTTCCCGCGCAGCCGGTAGCCGATCTTCGAGTGATACGGCACCCCCCTGCGCGAACCGACGTGCAACACGGGTTCGGCACCGCTCGGGTGATATTTCAGCCCACCGCACGCCTGCTCTTCGAACCGGCCGCCGCGGCCTTCGGTCAGCAGCAGCATCAGATCGACGAACGCGAGGCCGAATCCGCGCACCAGCACGGTTTCCCCCGGCCCGATCGCCGAGTAGTCGACGTCGGCGGTGTAGCCGGCCGGGTAGTACGCGAGGTCGTGCCGGGCGGCGAAATCGGCGAGTTCGGCTTCGCGTTCGTCCGGTTCGGCGTCGAGATGCCCGACGGTGAACAGGACCGCGTCCACGGCGAGAGGTTCCGCTCGGTCTTCCAGCCAGAGCGACTGCGGATCGCCGTCGTCGAGCCGCACCGCGCGGGTCCGGTGCTCGACGACCTCGATCCCGGACGGGAGCCCGGCGCGGACTTCGCGGTGGAACCAGGTGAGATACGCGCTCTGCAGCCGTCGCGTCGGGAAGTGATCGCTTTGCAGCGCCTCGAGTTCGGCGCGCAGGCTTTCGTCGGCTTCCGCGTCGAGCGCGCCCTCGCGAACGAGCCGCGCCCACTCGATCAGCGAAGGCCCCGGGCGGATCGGACCGTCGATCTCCACGGTGTCGTCGGTGAACACGGTGACGTCCTCGGGCATGGAGTTCATCCGCAGCAACGGCGACTGCTCATAACGCCAGACCCGGCCCGCCCCGGCGGGAAAGGGATCGACGAGATGCACCACCAGCCGCCGCCCGCCGAGGAGCTCGGCGGCGTTGGCGCCGAGCCGTTCGAGCACGCCCACCCCACGTGGACCGGCGCCGACCACCGCGAGCACGTAGGGAAGGTCTGCGGTACTCACGAAGCCGAAGCTACGCCGGGATTCCGGGCCGCGTGCGGGTTCTCAAGGAGCGGAACCCGTTGCCACGGCGAGGAACCGGCGCGTACTCGTCGATCAGGGGGACACGGACGAGAGGGACGGACGATGCCGGTCGAATTCCTGGGTATCGGAGGCACCAACGACGGTTCGGAGACGCATCCGCGGTCCGGCGGCGTCTTCGACAAGGACTACACACTGCGGCTCGCGCGGGCACACGAGGATTTCGGCTGGGACCGGGTGCTGTTCGCGTACGGCTCCAGCGGACCGGATCCGGCGCAGGCGGCCGCCTACGTCGCGGCGAAGCTCGACAAGCTCCAGATCCTGCTGGCGCACCGGCCGAACGTCTCGTACCCGACCTTCGCGGCGAAGACGTTCGCCACGCTGGACCAGCTCTCGGACGGGAAGCTCACGGTCCATTTCATCACCGGCGGCAGCGACCACGAGCAGCAGCGCGAAGGCGACTACCTCACCAAGGACGCGCGCTACTCACGCACGCGCGAGTACATCCAGATCGTGAAGCGGGCTTGGACGTCCGAAGAGCCCTTCGACCACGAAGGCGAGCACTACCGCTTCGCCGACTTCGTCCTCGACGTCCGGCCTGTGCAACAGCCGCGCCCTGGCGTCTCGTTCGGCGGCTCGTCTCCGGCGGCGTACGCGGCGGGCGGGGCCGAAGCGGACATCTTCTGTCTCTGGGGCGAGCCCCTCGCGCGAACGGCCGAGCAGATCGAGTCCGTCAAGGCCGCGGCGAAGGCCGCCGGGCGGACCGACGTCCCGCGTATCCAGGTCGCCTTCCGCCCGATCATCGCCCCGACCGAGGAGCTCGCCTGGGAGAAGGCGTATCGCACGGTCGACGCGATCAAGGCCCGCACGAGCGGAGGCCCGCTGACCCGGCGGCATTCGCTCACGAACCCGGAGAACACCGGCTCGAAGCGGCTCCTCGCGATCGCCGCCGAGGGTGAACGGTTCGACCGGGCGCTGTGGACCCCGACGGCGGCCGCGACCGGCGGCGCGGGCAACTCCAACGCCCTGGTCGGCACGCCCGAAACCGTCGCACAGGCCCTGCTCGACTACTACGACCTCGGCGTCGACATCCTCTCCGCCCGCGGCTACGACATGCTCGGCGACACGATCGACTTCGGCCGTCATGTCATCCCGATCGTGCGCGAAGAGGTCGCCAAACGCGACGCGGCGAAGGCGGCTTCGGCGCGCGAGGTACTTGCCGTCGACGGCTGAGCCGTTCACTCCACCGGATGGCGGACCGGTCATCCATTCGGCGCATGACGCCGACGGCCCTCGAACGTTCCGGCCGTCGCGGAGCGGAGTCGAAGCGCGTCCGCACCCGAGGCGGCGCGATGACCGCCGTCGCGGTGCGGCATCCCCGCCCCGGGTGACGCCGTCCGGTCCGCTTTTCCCGGCGAAATGCCCGAAACAACCCAAAAGTGCTGGCCGGGACCGCGATACCGGTCACCGGGACACCTTCGCGGACGGCCGTTCGTCCACGAAAAAGATCTCCAACTCCAGAAACCCGGCGAAAGAACCTAGCCAATCACCAACAGTCAGGAGACACTTACGTGAACGAATGACGCTTCGTGACGAGCTCGTGACCGCGTTACTCTCGGTCACGAGTTTGTCGCGTAATAAGGACCCTATTGGGGGCAACATGGCTTCGGCCGGACGGGTCACTTACCGAGAGGTGTTCGGTGTAGCCGAGTTCCGTTCGCTCTGGTTCGCCGAGCTGTTTTCGATCTTCGGTGATCAACTCGCCAGGGTCGCCCTGTCCGTCCTCGTCTTCACCGAAACCCGCTCCGCGACCCTGACCGGTCTCACCTACGCGCTGACCTACGCCCCTTCGCTGCTCGGCGGCATCTTCCTCACCGGGTTCGCGGACCGGTTCCCCCGGCGGACCGTGATGGTGGTCGTCGACCTCTTACGGGCCCTGCTGATCGCGCTGGTCGCGGTGCCGGTCCTGCCGTTCTGGGTCCTGTGCGTCCTCGTCGGCGGCGTCTCGCTGCTGAACCCGCCGTTCAAGGCGGCCCAGCTGGCCCTGCTGCCGCAGATCCTCGAGGGCGATCGGTTCGTCGTCGGTATGGCGATCCGCAGCATGACCGTCCAATCGGCGCAGCTGGCGGGATTCGCCGGCGGCGGTCTCCTGCTGACCGCGCTCGAACCCCATATCGCCCTCGCGCTGGACGCGGTCACCTTCGTGATCTCGGCGCTGTTCGTCCGGTTCGGGCTGAAGTCGCGTCCGGCCGCGGCGTCCGGCGAGAAGCGCAAGTCGTTCTTCGCGTCGATCGGCTCGGGCGGGAAGATCGTCTTCGCCAGCTCCGGGCTGCGCTCATTGCTGCTGTTCACCTGGCTGATGGGCCTGCTGCCGGTGTACGAGGGCATCGCGGCGCCCTACGTCGCGTCGTCGGGCGGCGGCCCCGAGATCATCGGCCTGCTGCTGGCCGCCGACCCGATCGGCAGTGTGATCGGGGCCTTCATCTACTCGCGCTGGGTGCCGTCGCACGTCAGACCGAAACTGATCGGGCCGCTTTCGGCGCTGACGGCGATCCCGCTGCTGCTGTGCTTCCTGCAGCCGGGGCCGTGGGCGTCGATCGTGTTGTTCGTGCTCTGCGGCGGCTTCGGCACGGTGGCGCTGATGCAGGCCACCGCGTCGCTGACGCTGGCCGTGCCGGACGAGAGCCGGGCACAGGTGATGGGGCTGTCGAACACCGGATTGACCACGACGATGGGCGTGAGTCCCCTGATCGGCGGCATCCTGGCGGACCAGGTCGGCCCTCAGTCGACGGTCGGCGTCTTCGGGCTTGCGGGATTGGTGCTGACCGTCCCGCTCGCGTTGAGCTGGTTCCGGACCCTCAGCCGCGACCCGGAACGGTGGCAGGAAAAAGACGCCGCACGCGCAGAACATTGAGGTGTTCCACGCGCCGGCCCGATCGCGCGGACGTCTGGCGCGCGCCCCAGTTCACTGATCCCTACCGGCCATCGCTGGCACCTTTCCCTCGACCTCTCAGAGAAAAGTACACACCTAGGGAGCTTGTCGACAGCCCGCAAGTCGGTAGAAGCTGTCCGTAAGTAGGGGGTTTCGGAGAATGACGCAAGAGTCAGGGGGAAAGATGATCACATCGGAGGAACGCGCTGGACATCGTTCGGCTCTCACGGTAGGCGCGTGGGAGCTGTGGAAGAGGCCTAAGCACTGGATCGCCTACACCGGGCTGTCCGTCGCGACGATGCTGGCACTGACGGGGGTCTTCGCCGCATCCATCGCCATCACGTCTTCGCAGGTCCTGCTGTGTTTCCTGCTCGCCGGGCTCGCCATCGCGCACACCGAGGCGACCCGCCGGATCGAGCGCCAGCGCCGCAGTATGAGCGTGACCCCGCATATCAACATGACCTCGGTCTGGGTGCTGCCGGGCGCGATCCTGCTCCCGCCGCAATTGACCGCGCTTCTCGTAACCGTGATCTATCTTCACCTCGGATACCGCAGCTGGGCGGGCCTTCGCACGGTCAACCCCCACCGAACTGTGGCGAACGCCACATCGATGACGCTGACCGCGTTCGCCGCCTGGGCGACTGTGCAGCTCGTCGGCGCCGACACGGCGTCGGTGACGTCGATCTGCGCCGCGAGCCTCGCCTTCTTCCTGATGAACGCCGTCTTCACCGGCACCGGCCTGTACTTCGCGGCACCCAAGAAGGCGACCGTCCAGACGCTCCTCGGCTCTTGGGACGACAACATCCTCGAAGCCTCGACGGTCTGCATCGGCGCGCTCGTGCTCGCCGTCCTGCCGCATCAGCCGGTGCTGGTGCTGCTCGTCTTCCTGCCGCTGTACCTGCTGCAACGTTCGGTGCTGATCAAGCAGCTGGAAGAGCTCGCCACCACCGACCAGAAGACCCAGCTGCTCAACGCCACGACCTGGCAGCAGGGCGCCGTCCGCGAGGTCGCCCGCGCCGAGCGCGAGAACGGCCAGTTCGGCGCGCTGATGATCGACCTCGACCACTTCAAGAGCATCAACGACACCTACGGCCACCTGGCGGGCGACGACGTGCTCAAGGGCGTCGCGGCGCTGGTCAAGGCCGAAACCCGCGCGCAGGACCTCGCCGGCCGCTTCGGCGGTGAGGAGTTCGTCGTGCTCCTGACCGCGTCTTCGAAGCAGGAGTCCGTCGCGGTCGCCGAGCGGATCCGGCAGCGGATCAGCGAAATGGTCATCAAAACCCAGGACAACGAGGGCAACGCCGTGGTCATCGAGCAGCGGACGGCGTCGGTCGGCGTCGCGACGTTCCCGCTCGACGGCCGCACGATCGACGAGGTCATGGCCTCGGCGGACGCGTCGGTCTACGCGGCGAAACGCAACGGCCGCAACCGGGTGGTCTCGTCACCGGATCTGGCGGCGGTCGCCGAAGTCGCTTTGGAGGCCGTCGCGGCCTAACGCAGTCTTTCCATCACGTCGGCGGCCGCGGTCCGGAGCCGGACGACGCCGCCGACGGTGAATTCGGTGAGCAGGTCGATGAGCGCGTCCGCGTCGGGCGGCTCACCGTCCCAGCTCGCCTGGACGAGTGCCTCGGTCATCGCGAAGAACAGCGTGACCAGCGCCTTGTCCGCGCGGCCGGAGTCGACGCCGTGGCGTGCCCAGCGCTGACGGCTCGCCTCGGTGTAGACGGCCGCCAGCCGTTCCCGGAGCCGGGTGAGGGCGGGGTCGCCCATGCGCTCCGCTTCACGCAAGACGGGGAACGCGTCGGGATTCGCCGCGACGAAGGCGAACATGTTGGCGTAGTTGGCGCGGGCCCAGGACCGGAGCTCGGGCTGCGAGAGGTCGAGGGCGGGCGCGCCGATCGCCTCGAAGGCGCGTTCCTCGATATCCGCGACGACCTGAGCGAACAACGTCGTGCGATCGCCGAACTGCTCGTAGACGGCCTGGCGGGACACGCCCGCGCGCCGGGCGATCTGCTCGATCGTCGCGGCCTGCGCGCCGTGCACCGCGAAGACGCCTGCCGCCGAACCCAGCACCCGTGCGCGTTGCTCGCCGATCGGGAGTTTGCGGGGTCTCCCTCGCGGCGACGGGCTTGACATTGTGCGCCACCTCACTGACTCTCTTTTTCGACACGTCTGTCGAAAATGTTTGTGCTCAACGAGGAGCAAGCATGCGTCCAGGATCCCGGCGCGGTGTGCCCGCCGCCGTCTCAGCGGCCACCATCGCGGCCCTGCTGACCTTCGGGGCACCACAGGCCGGCGCCGCCCCGTCCTTCTACGATCCCCCGTCGCCACTGCCCGCGGGTGCTCCCGGCGACATCATCCGGCACGAGCCGTCCACCTTCTACGTCGATCCCGTGAAACTCATCAAGGCCGACGCGGACGTCCAGCGCATCATGTACCGCAGCACCGACACCCACGGCCGGGCCAACGCCGTGACCGGCACCGTGCTCACCCCGAAGAAGGCGTGGACCGGCGCGGGCGAACGGCCGGTCATCGGCTACGCGGCCGGGACGCAGGGCGTCGGCGACCAGTGCGCGCCGTCGAAAGCCCTCGCGGCGGGCATGGAGTACGAAGGTCCCTTCATCGCCGGGCTGCTGCTTCGCGGCTACGGCGTCGTCGTCACCGACTACGAAGGCCTCGGCACTCCCGGCGTCCACACGTACGTCAACCGCGTCGCCGAGGGCAACGCCGTCCTCGACTCGATCCGCGCGGCGCAGCGCCTGCCCGAAGCGAACCTGCCGGACAACGGCCCGGTCGCGACCGCGGGCTACTCGCAGGGCGGCGGCGCGTCGGCGTCGGCCGCCGAACTCCAGCCGTCGTACGCGCCCGAGCTCAAGCTGAAGGGCTCGTACGCGGGCGCTGTCCCGGCCGATCTGGCCGAGGTCGGCAAGAACATCGACGGGCACTACGCCTTCGGGTTCCTCGGATTCACGCTGGTCAGCATGGACGCGGCGTACCCGGAGCTGAACATCCCGTCGCTGCTGAACGCGAAGGGCGCCGAAGCGTTCGAGAAGGTCAAGCAGGAGTGCACCGGAGACGCGATCTTCGCGCACGCGTTCACCCAGTCGAAGGACCTGACCAAGGACGGCAGGCCGCTGACCGCGTACCTCGGCGAAGAGCCGTACAAGACGCGAGTCGGTGAGCAGCTCATCGGTGCGCGCAAGCCGGGCGCGCCGACGCTGGTCGTCCACAGTGCCCTCGACGACATCGTCCCCTACGCGCAGGGGCGGACCATGGCGCGCTCGTGGTGCGCAAAGGGCGCGAAGGTGCAGTTCTCGACTTCGCTGGTTCCGACGCACGTCGGCGGGGCGATCCGGGCGTTCCCGGAGGCTTTCGCCTGGCTTGAGGGACGCTTCGCGGGGCTGCCTGCCGTGGGGAACTGCGGCCTGTTCTAGGGCTCGTGAGTGGTAAGGACGGTTAGAGCCAAGGGTGGCTTAGGTACCTGCACGAGCGGCGGGCTCGCGTGACTGACCGGACGACGCGCGTGTCTGGATGGACGACACACGTGATCAGACAGACGGCTCCCGGCGGAACCCGGCCGCGGTCGTGTCGTTCCTCCAGCCACGCGTGTCGTCCGCCGGATCACGCGTGTCGTCCGCCGGATCACGCGTGTCGTCCGGTCGGTCACGTGACATCGCCGGTCGAGTCTCGTGAGTGGTGAGGACGGTTCTAACCGTCCTCACCACTCACGAGGTCACTTGAGGCCGGTGGCTTCCGCGGCGGCGGGGTCCGAGTCGGCGAGGAAGGTCTTGCAGCGGTCGTACTCCTCGGTCTCGCCGATCTTGCCGGCGGCCTTGCCGAGGACGGCGAGGGAACGCAGGAAACCCTGGTTCGGGCGGTGCGACCACGGCACCGGCCCGTGTCCCTTCCAGCCCGCGCGGCGAAGCTGGTCGAGGCCGCGGTGGTAACCGGTGCGGGCGTACGCGTACGCGGCGACGGTCTCGCCCGCGTCGAGCGCCTTCTCGGCGAGGGCGGCCCACGCCTCGCTGTAGTCGGGGTGCTCGGCGGCGACGGCGGCCGGATCGGTCCCTGCGTCCAGCGCGGCCTGCGCGGCGGTGTGCTCGGGGAGATGCGTCGGCTGGGGGCCGAGGAGGTTCGTCATACGGGCCATTGTGCCGACCGCGTGTGACTAGAAGAACAGGCTCCCGAGAATGCCCCCACCGGCCAGCACCAGAGCGGCGACGAGGACCGCCGCGACGAGTCGTTTCGGCATCATGGCGGCACACCTTGCCCTGCTTCGCACGCCGATCGCAAATCCACCACCCCTACGGGTGAACCCCGATTTTCGACCCCAAATGCCCATCCCGTGATCTGGAGCAGGGAAGATGGCCCGCATGACAAAGGCGACAGAAGTGACCGGGGACCTTTCGCCGGGTGTCATCCCCCGCAGCCCGATCGCGAAGACGAGGCTGTTCTTCAAGCTCCATTGGCACCGCGGCGCGCCGGGACAGGCGACGCCGGACTGGGTGCTGAACTTCTGCTACTCGATGTGGCTGGCCGCGTTCGCCTTCAAACTGGTGGGCTCGTCCTGGGACATGTCGTGGCATTTCATGTGGCTGCGCGACGACCTCGCCCCGCCGCACCTGATCAACACCGTCGGCACGGTGATCATCATGGTGCTGGTGGCGATCCACAGCTACACCGGCATGGGTGCCGACCGGCGTTCGCTGCGGCTGATGCAGATCGGGCTCGTGGTGTTCCTCATCGCCGCGCCGCTGGACGTCATCAACCACCGCGTCAACGGTCTCGACCTGACCGCGTGGAGCCCGTCGCACATGATGCTCTACATCGGAACGGGCATCATGCAGGCCGGCGTGATCATGGGCTGGCTCAAGTACGCCAAACCCGGCCGCCTGCGCACCGGTGTCCTGATCGGACTGTGGGCGTTCTTCCTGGAGAACACGTTCTTCCCGAACGGTCAGCAGGAGTACGGCATCCTCGGCCTGCGCGCCTGGGAGCGCGGCACGCCCGAGGCCGAGCCCGAGCTGCTGAACTTCGCCGCCAACCAGATCGGGCATCCGGTCGACCGGGTGGCCGTCGAGTACTTCACGATGCCGATCGACGACTGGGTGTACCCGCTGTGGGGTATCGGCGTGATGGCGCTGATCTTCGCGCTGGCGCGGCACACCACCGGCTTCCGCTGGGCGGGCACGACGGTCGCCGCCGGGTACCTCGCGTACCGGCTGGTGATGTGGCCGCTGCTGCTCGGGATGGGCTTCCCGGTGTCGGTCGTGCCGTTCTACCTGCTGGCCGTCGGGCTCGCGGTCGACCTGGCGTTCCGCATCGGCCGGGGGCACCCGATGCTGACCGCGGGCGCGGGCGCGCTGCTGGTGACCGCGTTCGGCTACGGGATGCTGTGGGTGCAGTCGCAGTTCCGGCCGTGGATCCTCGGCGACGCGCAGACCGAGTCGGCACCGCCGGTGGCGTACTGGACGGCCGCGGTCTGCCTGGCCGGGGTCGGCGTGCTGTGGGCGGCCGCCGGGCCGGGGACGCGAGCGGTGAACTCGTGGCTGGAGAAGCGCCGCGAGAAGACGACACTCCCGGCCGCCTAAGGCTGTAACTACGTGAAGGCCCCCTTCACTGCGTCTAGCGCAGTGAAGGGGGCCTTCACGTAGTCGGCTGGCCGGAGAGCCGGGCCGACGTTTCACGGAACCTCGACCGGCAGAACGCTGAACTTGGTCGAGCGTGACGCAGCGCTTGGGCTTTGCGTTCCGGCGGACGGGCCGAAGGGGACTTTCGCCGCATGTCATGCGGCGAAAGCTCCCTTCACCACCCGGCTCGAAGCGCCGCGCACGCACCCGGCCCGAGACTCCGAGTACACATCTAGAGGACTACTGGTCAGAGCTTCTTGCCGGCGGAGCCCAGCGACTGAGCGGCCTCGACGATGCGCGCGGCCATGCCGGCCTCGGCGGCCTTCAGGTAGCTACGCGGGTCGTAGACCTTCTTGTTGCCGACCTCGCCGTCGATCTTCAGGACGCCGTCGTAGTTCTTGAAGAAGTGGTCCGCGATGGGCCGGGTGAAGGCGTACTGCGTGTCGGTGTCGACGTTCATCTTCACGACGCCGTACGACACCGCCTCGCGGATCTCCTCCGGCAGCGAGCCGGAACCACCGTGGAAGACCAGCTCGAACGGCTTCGAACCCGCCGGGAGGCCGAGCTTCTTCGCCGCCGCCTCCTGGCCGCCCTTGAGCACGTCCGGGCGCAGCTTCACGTTGCCGGGCTTGTACACGCCGTGCACGTTGCCGAAGGTCGCGGCCAGCAGGTAGCGGCCGTTCTCGCCGGAGCCGAGCGCGTCGATCGTCTTCAGGAAGTCGCCCTCGGCGGTGTACAGCTTCTCGTTGATCTCGGCTTCGACGCCGTCTTCCTCGCCGCCGACGACGCCGATCTCGACCTCGAGGATGATGTTCGCGGCCGCGGCCTTGGCGAGCAGCTCCTGCGCGATCTCGAGGTTCTCGTCGAGGTCGATCGCGGAGCCGTCCCACATGTGGCTCTGGAACAGCGGGTGCTGGCCGTTCTTGACCCGCTCGGCCGAGATCTCGATCAGCGGGCGGACGAAGCCGTCGAGCTTGTCCTTCGGGCAGTGGTCGGTGTGCAGCGCGACGTTCACGTCGTACTTGGCGGCGACGACCTGGGCGAACTCGGCGAGCGCGACCGAACCGGTCACCATGTCCTTGACCTTCTGGCCGGACGCGAACTCCGCGCCGCCGGTGGAGAACTGGATGATCCCGTCGCTCTCCGCCTCGGCGAACCCGCGGATGGCGGCGTTCAGGGTCTCCGACGAGGTCACGTTGATGGCCGGGTAGGCGAATTCGTTCGCCTTCGCCCGGTCGAGCATCTCCGCGTAGACCTCGGGGGTGGCGATGGGCATCGTTTACTCCTCCTCGAAGCAGGCTGGTGCACCTCTCGGCCGCATCGTACGAGGTCGGCCGGGAGGTGCCTACAGCCGTCGCGTCAGAGGAGGATCGCGGCGAGCGCCCGGTAGACCGGCAGGGGGTCTTGGTTCAGTACCTGGATGTTGACGTGGTCCGCCCCGGCTTCGATATGCGCGGTGACGCCGCGGGCGACGGTTTCGGCGTCGCCGTGGACCGCCAGCGCGTCGATCAGCTTGTCGCTGCCCTCGCCTGCCAGGTCTTCGTCGGTGAAACCGAGTTTCCGCAGGGAGTTCGTGTAGTTGACGAGGCCGAGGTAGAACTTGACGCTCGGCCGCCCGATCTCGCGGGCCTTCGCCGGATCGGCTTCGAGGACGACCTTCTGCTCGGGCGCGAGCAGCGGTCCGTCGCCGAGGATCTCGCGTGCCTGACGGGTGTGTTCGGGCGTCATCAGGTACGGGTGGGCTCCCGCTGTGCGGTCTCCTGCGAGTTTGATCACCTTCGGGCCGAGAGCGGCGAGAACGCGGCCTTCGACGGGCACCCCGGCGGCGTCGAGGGCGTCGAGGTACTCGACCAGCGCCGCGTACGGCTTCTTGAATTCGGCGGTGTGCTCGCGGTGCCCGGCACCGATCCCGAGCAGGAAGCGGCCAGGGTGCTTCGCTTCGATGCGCTTGTACGACTCGGCGACCGTGGCCGCGTCGTCCTTCCAGATGTTGACGATGCCGGTGGCGACCTTGATCGTCTTCGTCGCGTCGAGCAGCTCCTCCGCCTTCACGAGGTCGCCGTCCGGTGAGCCACCGAGCCAGATCGCGCCGTAGCCGAGCTGCTCCAGCTCACGGGCGATCTCCGGGGTGAAGACGGATTCGTGCTGCCAGATGCCGATCCTGCCGAGTTCGATTCCCATGTTCCGAGGCAACGCCCCGGGCGGGCGATGTCTTCCCTTATGTTCGAACCATGGCGAAACTCGGGAACACCGACCTCGACGTCCGGGGGATCAATCTCGGCGGCAACGTCTTCGGCTGGACCGCGGACCAGGACCAGTCCTTCGCCGTCCTCGACGCCTACACGGCGGCGGGCGGCAACTTCATCGACACCGCCGACCTGTACTCCCAGGGTGGCTCCGAGACGATCATCGGCGAGTGGCTGGCGAAGCGCGGCCGCCGTGACGACGTCGTCATCGCGACCAAGACCGGCATGTGGGAGCAACGCAAGGGCCTGTCGGCGGCGAACATCGCGGCGGCGGCCGAAGACTCGCTGCGACGGCTGCGGACCGATCACATCGACCTCTACTACGCGCATATCGACGATCCGGACACCCCGATCGAGGAGACACTGCGCGCCTTCGACGCGCTCGTACGCGCGGGCAAGGTGCGCTACGTCGCGGCGTCGAACTACTCCGCCGAACGGCTGGGCGAAGCACTGTCCATTTCGGACCGTGAAGGATTGGCGAAGTTCGTCGCGCTGCAACCGCACTACAACCTCGTCGAGCGGGACTACGAGCGGGAACTGGCGCCGACGGTCGAGCGGGAAGGGCTGGCCGTCCTGCCGTATTTCTCGCTGGCCAAGGGTTTCCTCGCCGGGAAGTACCGTTCGAAGGACGACCTCGGGGACAGCCCGCGCGCCGCCCGCGCATCGTCCTATTTGGACGAACGGGGCGAGCGAGTGCTCGCGGCGCTCGACGAGGTCGCGGCCTCCCGCGGCGTTCCGGTCGCCGCCGTTTCACTCGCGTGGCTGTTCGCTCAGCCGACCGTCACCGCGCCCATCGCGAGCGCCCGTTCGGTCGAGCAGCTGAACGACCTCCTGCCCGCCGCCGACCTCGCCCTGACCTCCGACGAAATCGACGCCCTCAGCGCCGCCGGGAGCTGAAGGAGACTTTCCCCGCGTCTCATGCACCGAAAGGGCCCTTCACCGCGTCGCATGCGGTGAAGGCCCCTTTCAGCCCACCTACTTGCGGGTAGCTTACTCCGGGTAGGTTGAGGTACCGTCCGAAAGCCTTAGGGCTCGGACGAGGAGGCAACGTGGCCAAGAACAGCGTGAACGGCAAGGTCGTCCTGATCACCGGCGCCGCGAGGGGCATCGGCGCGGGACTCGCCGAGCGCCTGGCCGCGCAGGGCGCGAAGGTCGCCCTGGTCGGCATCGAAGCCAAGGAACAGCAGGCGGTCGCCGACAAGATCGGCCCCAGCGCGCACGCCTGGGAAGCCGACGTCACCAGCTGGGACGACCTCGAACGCGCCACCGCGGGCGTCGTCGAGCATTTCGGCGGGATCGACATCGTCATCGCGAACGCCGGCATCGCGACCTCCGGTTTCGTCCGGTCGGTGGATCCGGCCGCCTTCGAGAAGGTCATCGAGGTCGACCTCCTCGGCGTCTGGCGCACCTTCCGCGTCACCCTTCCGCATGTCATCGACCGCAAGGGCTACCTGCTGGCCATCTCCTCACTGGCCGCGATCACCCACGCGCCCGGCATGGCGAACTACGCCGCCGCGAAGGCGGGCGTCGAGGCGTTCTGCAACAGCTTCCGCGCCGAAGTCGCCCACCTCGGCGTGAAGGTCGGCGTCGCGCACCCCACCTGGATCCGCACCGACCTCGTCGAGAGCGCCGACCAGCACCCGGTCTTCGGCAAGCTCCGCGCCGGCATGCCCGGCCTGCTCGGCAAGACGTACCCGCTGTCGGTCGCGCTCGACCACCTCCAGGCCGGGGTCAACAAACGCGCCCGCACCGTGCACGTGCCCCGCTGGGTCGGCGGCCTGAAGCTGATCCGCGCCTTCCTGCCGCCGATCATCGAGATCGGCGCGAAGGGCCGGATCAAGAAGGCCGACGCCGCCGCGCTCATGGACATCAAGGAGCGCGGGGCGTACGAATCTTCAGTGACCGGCCAGGCAGGCCGGGCCGCCACACGAAAGGGCTGACGCATGTCCCGTCGCGACCAGATCCGCATGTCACCTGACGAACTCGCCGCCTACCTCGACGAGCAGAAGGTCATCAACGTCGCGACGATCGGCCCGAACGGCCGTCCGCATCTGGCGCCCCTCTGGTACTACCCGCACGAGTCCGGCGTCGCGACCTGGACCTACGGCACCTCCCAGAAGGCGAAGAACCTGGAGCGAGACCCCCGCGCCACCGTGCTCATCGAGGACGGCGACAGCTACGAGAAGCTGCGCGGGGTCTCTCTCGAAGCCGATGTCGAGGTCGTCACCGATACGGCCGCGGTCACCCAGATGGGGATCAACCTCATGCAGCGGTACGCGGGCGCGAAGCCCGGGGACCCGGTGCCCGACGAGCTCTCCGGGTTCATCGGCAAGCAGGCCCCGAAGCGGATCGGGCTGATCTTCCGGCCGACCAAGATCGTGAGCTGGGACCACACGAAGCTCGGCGGCACGTACTGACGGGTAGGTAGTACTAGCAAGTAACTGTTACTTGAGGTAACGTCATCTGCGCAGGAAAGCCTCGACGTGGAGGGCGCAGATGACCGAGCGATTCAAGGTCGTGATCGTGGGCACCGGATTCTCCGGGCTCGGCCAGGCCATCCAGCTCGAAAAGGCCGGGATCACCGATTACGTGATCCTGGAGAAGGCGGACGAAGTCGGCGGTACGTGGCGCGACAACTCGTACCCCGGCTGCGCCTGCGACGTGCAGTCCCACATGTACTCGTTCTCGTACGAGCAGAACCCGGACTGGTCGCGGTCGTTCTCGCCCGCCCCCGAGATCTTCCAGTACCTCAAGGACGTCACCGACAAGTACCGGCTGCGGCGCAAGATCCGGTTCGGCGTCGAGCTCACCGGCGCGACCTGGGACGACACCGAGCGCCGCTGGCACGTGCATACCAAATCGGGTGAGTTCGAAGCCCAGTTCCTGGTCTCCGGTGTCGGCGGCCTGCACATCCCGCAGGTGCCCGAGCTGCCCGGAATCGAGAAGTTCAAGGGCCAGACCTGGCATTCCGCGCAGTGGAACCACGAGTACGACCTGCGCGGCAAGAAGGTCGCCGTGGTCGGCACCGGCGCGAGCGCGATCCAGTTCGTGCCTCAGATCGCCCCCGAGGTCGACGAGCTCACGCTGTTCCAGCGCACGCCGCCGTGGATCATGCCGAAGCCCGACCACGCGATGCCCGGCTGGGCCAAGACCGCGTTCCGCCGGATCCCCGGTGTGCAACGGCTTTACCGCAACGCGCTGTACTGGTTCCTCGAAGTGCGCGCCGTCGGCTTCAACGGGCATCCCGCGATCATGAAGGCCGGCGAGGTGATCGCGAAACGCCATATCGCCAAGGCCATCAAGGATCCGAAGCTGCGCAAGAAGGTCACCCCGGACTACACCATGGGCTGCAAGCGGGTGCTGATCTCCAACGACTACTACCCGGCGATCAATCGGTCCAATGTGGACGTCAACACCGCCGGCGTGCGCGAGGTCAAGGCGCACGGCGTCGTCGACGGGAACGGCGTCGAGCACGAGGTCGACGCGATCATCTACGGCACCGGTTTCAAGGTCACGGATGCCTTGGAGTACCTGGACATCACCGGGATCGACGGCCGCGACCTCGCCAAGGAATGGGCGACCGAGGGGATGCACACGCACAAGGGCATCAGCGTCGCCGGTTTCCCCAACCTGTTCTTCCTCCTCGGGCCGAACACCGCGCTGGGCCACAACTCCGTGGTCTTCATGATCGAATCGCAGGCCCGCTACGTCGTCGACGCGATCAAGCTCGCCGATTCGCGGGGCGCCGCCGCGCTCGACGTCCGCCCGGGTGTGCAGGAGAAGTTCCAGCGCGAGATCCAGGACAAGCTCGTCAAGGGCGTGTGGACCCAGGGCGGTTGCAAGAGCTGGTATCTCGACGCGAAGGGCGTCAACCGCACGATCTGGCCCGGCTTCACCTGGCGCTATTGGCTCGAAACCCGCAAGGTCGACGCGAGCGACTACGAACTCAGCGGGAGGTCGTCGTGACCGACCACGAGCAGATCGTCCTGCACGCGCGTGACGTCGAGTTCGACTGGACGTCGTTGCCGATGCACTGGATCCCCGGCGAACCGCAGGCGACGCACACGATCAACGTGCTGCATCTCGCGTTGCCGGAGGGCGAACGCTGGTTCGTCGAGGTGTTCAAGCA
This sequence comes from Amycolatopsis sp. EV170708-02-1, assembly GCF_022479115.1. Taxonomy (NCBI): domain Bacteria; kingdom Bacillati; phylum Actinomycetota; class Actinomycetes; order Pseudonocardiales; family Pseudonocardiaceae; genus Amycolatopsis; species Amycolatopsis sp. EV170708-02-1. Next base: position 9,391,289 of record NZ_CP092497.1, on the reverse strand, counting down.
GGCCGTGCCGCTGATCCGCGACGAGCGGCTCAAGGAGGACGTCCTCGGCTTCATCGGCCAGGAGGCCATGCACGCCGAGGCGCACGACGGCGCCGCCGAACACCTCGAAGCCGCGGGCGTCGACGTCCGCCCGTACATCGCGCAGATGGAGTGGATGTTCCGCCGTCTGCTCGGCGACCGCGACCTTTCCGCCAAACGGCGCGAAGAATGGCTGATCGAACGACTCGCCATCATCGCGGCCATCGAGCACTACACGGCGTTCCTCGGCCAGTGGATCCTCGACGCCGAAGCGCTCGACAAGGCGGGCGCCGATCCGACGATGCTGGATCTCTTGCGCTGGCACGGCGCCGAAGAGGTCGAGCATCGCTCGGTCGCCTTCGATCTGTTCATGCACCTCGACGGCCGCTACACGCGCCGCGTGCGCAGCATGCTCGTGGTGACGCCGGTACTCGCGTGGGTCTTCTTGCGGGGCACCAGGTTCCTCATGAAGAACGACCCGACCCGGCCGGGCAAGACGAGTTTCCGGACCTATCTGCGCGTCGCGAAGCTCGGTTTGCTGCCGTCGGGCAGGCAATTGCGGCGCGAGATCCGGCCGTATTTCCGGAAGTCCTACCACCCCGCCGAAACCGGCAACACCGATCAGGCCGTCGCGTATCTCGCGAGTTCGCCGGCCGCGTTGGCCGCCGACGAACCCCGATGAAACCACCGCCGAGGCCACTGCGGCTCGACGGCAGCGGGCGCACCGACCGCGCGATGGCTTCGCTGACCGGTGTCGTCGCGCTGTACCGCAGGCTCAGCGGGGTGAGCGGCCGTCGCCGTCCGCCTGTGGTCGCCGTCGACCGTGACCTCCCGCTGGTCGTCGACGACCTCCGCGCCCAGGCGGACGGCGTCGCCGTCCTTCGGCTGGTGCACGAACGCGGCGAGCCGCTGCCGCGGTGGCGGCCCGGCGCGCACATCGATCTCTCGCCGCGGCCGGGCCTGGTCCGGCAGTACTCCCTGTGCGGCGATCCGGACGACCGCTCGGCCTACCGCGTCGGAGTCCGGTTGCTCGGTGAGGGATCGACGGCGATGCACGCGTTGAAGAAGGGCGCGCGGATCACCGGGCGCGGCCCGCGCAACGCGTTCCCGTTCGTCGCGAGCCCGGCGTATCTGTTCATAGCGGGCGGTATCGGGATCACGCCGATCCTGCCGATGGTGCGGCAGGCTGCCGCTTCCGGCGCGGACTGGCGACTGGTCTACACCGGTCGAGACGAGGCTTCGATGCCGTTCCTGGAAGAATTGTCCGAATTCGGCGATCGAGTCTGGATCCGGCCGGACACGGACTACGGGATCCCCGCCTCAGGCGCGGAATTGCTCGAAGGGGCACCGGAGGGCGCGCCGATCTACTGCTGCGGCCCGGTTCCGATGATCGTGGGCGTCCGGACGGACGCGGCGCTGCGCGGTTCGGGGCCGGTGTTCTTCGAACGGTTCTCGACGCCACCGATCGTCGGCGGCAAGCCGTTCCGCGTCGAACTCGCGCGCAGCGGCGTGACACTGGACGTGCCCGCCGACCGGACGACGCTCGACGTCCTGCGCGAGACCGTGCCAGGCATCGCGTATTCGTGCCGCCAGGGGTTCTGCGGGACGTGCGAACTGCCGACGGTGACCGGCGACCGCGTCCGGGTCTGTGTCGAACGCGAGCCGGTCACCCTCGACCTCTGACCCGTCAGGCTTCCTTCGGGATCCAGGCGCCGATCACCGGCTTGAACTCGCGCACCGTCCGCTTCGCCACGACACCTTCGAGGTGGTACGGGTCCTGGTCGATGATGTCGAGCAGCGCCGCCTCGTCGGCCGCCTGGTACATCGAGATGCCGCCGGAGCCGTCGCCCAGCGGGCCGCCGAGCGCGACGACGCCCTGGTCGGCGAGGTCGGAGAGGAACTTCCGGTGCCGGGGACGCACGTCCGCCAGCTTCTCCTGCACGTACGTGATCTCCACCAGGAACCAGGCCATCGACATCTCCAAGGTCGTTCCGACAGACGCCCCCCAGCTTCTCAGGATCCGATCAGGCAGGACCGTCGCCCCACCCGATACGCTGATCGAGCGCCACGCACAGGTTGTGCTTCAAAGGGGTAAATGAACAGGTAGGGGTACATGCTCGAGGGCAATGCGGAACGCAGTGTCGAGGCGACCCTCGGCCATCTGCGCACCATGGACGGACCGGTCACGCCACCGCCGCCTGCGGCACCGCTGACCCTTGAGGATCTCTATCGCCAGCACCGGATGCGGCTCGTGCGGCTGGCCATCCTGCTCGTGGACGAACCGGCGACCGCCGAGGACGTCGTCCAGGAGGCCTTCACCGGGCTGCACCGCAACTGGGGGCGCCTGCGCGACGCCGCCGCGGCCGTCGGATACCTGCGCACCGCCGTGGTCAACGGCTCACGCAGCGTGCTGCGCCGCCGCAAGACCGCGCGCGAGTATGTCGCGCCGCACGCCGTCAACGCGCGTTCGGCGGAAAGCCTCGCCATGCTGTCGAGTGAACATCAGGCCGTTGTGAGCGCTTTGTCCAAACTGCCCCCTCGCCAGCGCGAGGTTCTCGTCCTCCGTTACTACGGTGGGCTGAGTGAGGCCGAAATCTCGGAGGCCGCCGGGATTTCGAAAGGTACCGTTAAGTCAACCGCCAGCCGGGCGCTCGAAGCACTGCAGAAAGCGATGCAGTCACCGAACTGATGCCCGGCCTTCATCTCGACCGCTGGGTTGTGCCGCCATGCTTGGTCCAGACCAATATATGCTGGGGGGCGTGAGAGGCGCCGGAGATTTCGTGATCGTGGGCGGCCGGGTCGTCGCCCCGGACCGTGTACTCGACGACGGCTGGCTGGCTATCGCCGCCGGCAAGATCGTCCAAGTCGGTTCCGGGACACCCCCGGACATCGATCGCGTCGACGTCGACGGGCACCTGGTCGTGCCCGGGTTCGTCGACACCCACTGCCATGGCGGCGGGGGCGGATCGTTCTCCAGCGCGAACCCCGAGGAGCTGCTCCGCGCGGTCCGCGCGCACCGGCGGCACGGGACCACGACCATGCTCGGCAGTCTGGTCTCGGACCCCATCCCGGTGCTCAGGGACCAGATCGCGGCCCTGCGTGAGCTGGTCCAAGAGGGTGAACTTGCCGGAATTCACCTTGAAGGACCCTTCATCTCGAAAGCGCGGTGCGGCGCGCACGACCCGGCGACGCTGATCGAGCCGGACACGGCGACGGTCAACGCGCTGCTCGGCGCGGGCCGCGGCGACATCCGGATGGTCACCCTCGCCCCCGAACTGCACGGCGGGATCAAGGCCGTCCGGCAACTGGCCGAATCGGGGGTCATCGCCGCCATCGGGCACACCGACGGCGTCGAGGACCAGATCATCCCCGCGATCGACGCGGGCGCCTCGGTCGCGACCCACCTCTTCAACGCCATGCGGCCGCTCCACCACCGCGAGCCGGGCCCGATCGGCGCCCTCCTCGACGACGAGCGCATCACCGTCGAGCTGATCTGCGACCTCGTCCACGTGCACCCGACCGTGCTGCGGCTTGCCGCGCACCACGCGGGCAAGGGCCGGACGGTGCTCATCACCGACGCCATGTCGGCCACCGACGCCGCCGACGGCAGCTACATCCTCGGCCGCCTCGAGGTCGACGTCCGCGACGGCGTCGCCACCCTTGCCGGGAACGGTTCGCTCGCGGGCAGCACGCTGACCATGGACGCGGCCTTCCGCAACCTCGTGCGCGGCGCGGGTATCGACCTGCTCGACGCAGTCCGCGCGACCTCCGGGCGCCCCGCCGAACTGCTCGGCATCGCCGACCGGACCGGCTCGCTGCGGGCCGGGCTCGCGGCCGACGTCGTCGTGCTCGACCGCGACCTGCGGCCGGTCAAGGTGCTTCGTCAGGGCGAGTGGGTCAAAGACGACGTTGCGGCTACATTGAGCAGCGCCATCGAAGGCGGTGTATCGGTCAGCGACGGGTAGCGGCGAAAGGAGTCCGGATGAGCGAGCCGAAGGACCCGGAAAAACTCCTGGCCGACGCCCTGCGCGCTCAGGCCGTCTTCGCCCCTTCGGCGGAGCGGCTCTCCGAGACGACCACCGGCAAACCGGTCGAAAAGGACACCGAGAGTAATCCCGGTTCCGCAGGAGAACACGAACTGCCGCTGCAGTACGGCCTGCTGTCCGGGGCCGGGGCGGACTCGCTCGAACGAGAGCGCGTCGCACTGGAGGACGCGGAAACGGCCAGGCTGGCGGAGCGCCCGACGCCGCCTCCGCCTGCCAGTCCGCCGCTGCCCGCGTACTGGGTGTTGCTGCTGGCCGTGCTGCTCGGGCTCGCCGCCGGTTCGGTGATCGGGCTGCTCACGCTGATCTGAGCGCGGTCTCCCGCCGAGTCAGGCGCCGTCCGGTGAGTCTGTTCGATGGGCTTCGTGATCCAGGTTGTTCCTGACGGTGCGGGCGGTTCGGCCTCGTACCGGGGTCGTACCCGGCTGGACCGCCCGTGCCGTCAGGAACCACCTGGGCGCGAAGACCGCGAACAGACTCACCGGACGGCGCCTAGGCACTCTGCGTCACCCTGTACCGTTTTGGTGTGATCCTGGCGCAGAACAACGTGACGACGATGGGCCTCCTGCCGGAGTGGCTGGACCCGCAGCACCTGCTGAGCGGGCTGACCGTTCCGGTCATCACCGTGCTCTGCCTGATCATCTTCATCGAGAGCAGCATCTTCCCGGTGCTGCCCGGTGACTCACTCCTGTTCACCGCGGGCCTGTTCATCGCGAACGGTTCGATCGACGCGCCGCTGTGGCTGGTGTGCGTGCTGGTCACGGTCGCCGCGCTGATCGGCAACGCGGTCGGTTACGGCCTCGGCTGGAAGATCGGCCCGTGGCTGTTCCGCAAGCCGGATTCGAAGTTCTTCAACCAGAAGTACGTGGACCAGACCCACGCCTTCCTGGAGAAGCACGGGCCGAAGGCGGTCGTGCTGGCGCGGTTCGTGCCGTTCGTGCGGACGTTCATCACCTGGATCGCCGGCATCGGCAAGATGGACCCGAAGAAGTACTTCGTCTACACCGTCATCGGCGGCATCCTGTGGGCCGCCGGGATCACCGCGCTCGGCCACCTGCTCGGCGGGGTCGCGTTCATCCGCGACAACGTGGACGCGATCTTCATCCTGATCGTGCTGGTTTCGGTGGTGCCGATCGTGATCGAGTACCTGAAGGCGCGCCGCGAGAAGAAGCACGAAGCCGCTTCCGCCCCGGCCGCGGACATGGACGCGACGCAGCAGATCCCGCGCGTCCGCGACTGACCCGCTTCCCGCCTCGTGAGTGGTAAGGACGGTTCTAACCGTCCTTACCACTCACGAGGGTTTCAGAGGGAGAACATCGAACCCGGGTTGAAGAGGTTCCCCGGGTCCAGCGCCTGCTTGATCTGCCGGTGCACGCGGATGCCGACCTCGCCGATCTCCTTCTCCAGCCACTCGCGTTTGATCCGGCCGATACCGTGCTCGCCGGTGACCGTCCCGCCCAGCGACAGCGCCACGTCGAGAATCGCGTCGAAGGCGACTCGTGCGCGGGCGAACTCCTCCTCGGAATCGGGCGCGTAGACGATCGTCGGGTGCATGTTGCCGTCACCGGCGTGGCCGACGACGGCGATCCGCAGCCCCACCTCTTCGCTGATCCGCTCGCAGCCGGCGATCAGCTCGGCGATGCGCGTGCGCGGCACGCAGACGTCGTCGGTCAGCCAGACGCCGTACATCTCCAGCGCGGTGAGCACGACCCGCCGCGCCTGCAGCAGCATCTTGCCCTCTTCGAGATCCTCGGTGGCATAGGCCAGATCCGCGCCGCAGTCGACGCAGATCTGTTCCAGCGCGGCGAGTTCCCGGCGGGCGACCTCGCCGCCGGAGTCGGATTGCGCGAGCAGCAAGGCTTTGCAGTCCGAGCTCGTGCCGAGGTCGGTCTTGAGGTAGGCCTCGGCGGCCTTGATCGACGTCGCGTCCATGATCTCCATCAGCGACGGCACCAGGCCTTCACGCACGACCCGTGCGACGGCCTCGCCCGCGGCCTCCGTGCTGTTGAAGGCCGCGACGAGCGTGGCGGGCAGTTGCGGCAACGGTTTCAGCGCGACAGTCGCCTGCGTGATCACGCCGAGCGTGCCCTCACTGCCAACGAAGAGCCGCGCGAGGTCGTAGCCCGCGACGCCCTTCACCGTGCGGCGCCCGGTCTTCAGCACGGAACCGTCGGCGAGCACGACTTCCAGTCCCAGCACGGAATCCGTGGTGACGCCGTACTTCACGCAGCACAGCCCGCCGGCGTTGGTGGACAGGTTCCCGCCGATGGTGCACCAGTCGTAGCTCGACGGGTCCGGCGGATAGAACAGGCCGTGCTTCTCCACCGCGTTGCGGAAGTCGAGGTTCACCACGCCGGGCTGCACGACGGCGAGACGGTTGCCTTCGTCGATCTCGACGATCTTGTCGAGCTTCGTCAGCACCAGCACGACACAGCCGTCGATCGCGTTCGCGGCGCCGGACAGACCACTGCCGGCGCCGCGGGGCACGATCGGCACCTCGAATTCCGCGCAGGCCTTGACCACGGCCTGCACACCTTCCACGTCGGACGGCAGGACCACCGCGAGCGGCTTGCCACTGGCGGCCAGCGGCATCATGTCGCGCGAGTAGGCGTCCGTGACGTCGGTGTCGGTGAGCACCGCGGCGTCGCCGAGCTGCTCGCGGAGACGGGTGACCAGGGCGTGGTTGTTCATACCTTCATCGTAGGCCGGATTAGCTCCGCACTGCGGAATTTTTTTTCCGATCTAGCAGAACGAAGGCTTGAACACCTGTATAGACGAGCACGGCCACGCCCGCCCATGCGGTGACGTGCATCCCCTGAGTGAAGGCCTCGCGGGCCGATTCCAGGAGCGCCCGTCCCGCGGCGGGGTCGAGCTGCTGCGCGGTCGCGACCGCGCCACCGAGCGTGTCCCTGGCGGACTCGGCCGTCCCCTCCGGCAGACCGGACCGGTAGACCGCGGTCGCGACACTGCCGAGGATGGCCGTGCCGAGCGCGCCACCCAGCTCGAACCCGGTCTCGGAGATCGCCGAAGCGGCGCCGGCCCGTTCGGCCGGAGCGGCCGAGATGACCAGGTCGTTCGTCAGCGTTTCCGACAGGGCGACACCGCCCCCGAGCAGCGTGAACGCCACCACGACGTACGCGAGCCCGCCGCCGGACGACACCTGGGTCAAGGCGAGGAAGCCGACCGCCGCGACCAGGAGACCGCCGCTGACCAGCAGGGAAACCCGGATCCGCTTCGCGAGCCAAGCCGCGAGGAGCGCGCCCGCGACACCGGCGACCGTGGCAGGCAGCATCCACAGCGCGGCGACGACCGGGCTCAGCCCGAGCACCAGCTGCAGGTACTGCGGCACCAGGAACAGCAGGCCGACCATGGCGAACACGCCGAGCATGTTCGTCACGACGGAGCCGCTGAAGGCCCGGTTCGAGAACAGCTTCAGGTCGAGCATCGGCTCGTCGAGGCGGTTCTGCCTGCGGACGAACACGACGCCGAGCCCGAGCCCGATCAGGACGCTGACCGCGGCCTTCAGCGTGAAGCCGTGTTCGGCGACCAGCTTGATGCCGTAGACCACCGGCAGCATCGCGGCCAGCGACAGCAGCGCGGACAGCGGATCGAAGCGGCCCGGCTTCGGGTCACGCGCCTCCGGCAGCACGAACGGTCCGACGACCAGCAGCACCAGCATCACCGGGACGTTGATGAGGAACACCGAGCCCCACCAGAAGTGCTCCAGCAGCCAGCCGCCGAGCACCGGCCCGAGCGCCATCCCGCCGGAGAACCCGGCGCTCCACACCGCGATCGCGATCCGGCGCTGCTTGGGGTCGACGAAGATACTGCGGATCAGCGACAGCGTCGACGGCATCAGCGTCGCGCCACCGACGCCGAGCAGCGCCCTGGCGATGATCAGCATGAACGCGCTGGTCGAGAAGGCCGCGAGCACCGACGCGGCGCCGAACGCCGCGGCACCCATGAGCAGCAGCTTGCGACGGCCGATGCGGTCGCCGAGCGTGCCCATCAGGACCAGCAGGCCCGCCAGCATGAACGAGTAGATGTCGACGATCCACAACTGCTCCGCACCGGTGGGCGCCAGATCCTCGGACAGGAACGGCAGCGCGAACCCGAGCACCGTCATGTCCACGCTGATCAGCAGCACCGGAAGCACCAGTACCGCCAACGCCCACCACTGCTTGCGCCCCGCCATGGCGCACTCTCCTTTAGCTAAACCGTCTGGACGGTACAGTTACCGCCTCGGTCGAAGGTAAACCGTCCAGACGGTATAGTCAACTGATATGGCGAAGCCCACCGCGAAGGAACGCATCCTCGATTCGTACGAGGAGATCCTCATCGAGCAAGGCCCCGGCGGGGTCACCCTCGACGCCGTCGCCGCGCACGCCGGGGTGTCGAAGGGCGGCCTTCTCTACCACTTCGGCTCCAAGGAAGCCCTGGTCGAGGGCCTGATGGAACGTCTCGCCACGTTGTCGGAGGCGGATCTCAAAGAGGCACAGAAGGCGCCCGAAGGCGTCGTCTCCTGGTACCTGCGGACGGCGATCACCGACGTCACCGAGCGCAAGGCACTGCACCGCACGACCATGGCGACGCTCCGGATCATGCTCAACGAGCCACGGGTCTCCGAGGTCGTGCAGGTCTACAACCAGAAGGTCCACGACCTGATCAGCGAGCACGTCGACGACCCGCTGACCGCCGAACTGGTCATCCTGGTGGGCGACGGCCTCTACCTGCGTGCCGCGCTCGGCCGGGACGACGCGAGCCCCCTGCTCGACCGGATCGACGAGATCAAGGCCCGGATCGCCCGCTGACGCGTTTCGTCCTCTGGATGCGGTAGTTGCACGCGCAAGGACCGCGTTCAGAGGACGAAACGCGGGAGATCTACATCTGGATCCCGTAGACGCGCTCGATCGGGATGGTCAGCAACACCCGCTGGTCGGCGACCATGGCGTCGCGGAACTCGTCCCAGTCCGGATGCTCGCCCCGCGCCCGCCGGTAGTGGTCCACGAGCGCGTCGACGGTCGCGTCGTCACGCGAAGCGGCGGTCGGCGTGAGCACCGCCGGCCCCTCGACGACGACGTAGCCGTCGCCGCTCTCGGTCGAAACATGGAACGTCGCCCGCGGGTCGCGCTGGAGGTTCTTGGTCTTGGCCCTGGGCGCGGTGATCGAGATCAGGATCGCGCCGGCGTCCGCGTCGTACAGGTAGTTGACGGTCGACAGCTGGGGCCGCCCGTCCCGTTTGATGGTGGCGAGGGTGCCGAAGTTTCGGGCGGCGAGGATCGCGTAGAGCGCGGAGTCGGTCATGACTCCATCAAAGCAAAAGTGCAGCTCAGGGCGAACCGGACAAACATGCACGAATAAATGTGCTTGCATGCGGCAACTAAAGTGTCATCGGACACACAACGTCACTTTCTTCTTGCGAACCTCCTTTGAGAGGAACATCCTTGCTCTAGACAACTAGTTGCAGTGACCAAGCAACCGGCGAGAGAGACCACCATGACACCCACGACACCCGGCACCAGGTCGAAGTCCGACCTCGATCTGGCCGACACCCTCGGGCACGAGCTCGTGCGGCTCGTTCGCCTGGTCAACCGGGCCAAGTCCCAGGTGTCCAAGCAGGGGCCGGACGGCATCGAGCGGGCCGCGTACGCGATCCTCTTCTGCCTCATCCACGTCGGCCCCCAGCGGACCAGCAAACTCGCCGAGTTCCTGCACTCCGAGATCTCGACCATCAGCAGGCAGTCGAGCTCCCTCGTCCAGCACGGACTGGTCGAACGCCTGGCCGACCCCGAAGACGGCCGCGCCTGCCTGCTCGCACCGACCGCCGAAGGGCACCGGGTGTTCGAGGAGAACCGCAAGCAGCGGAACCAGTGGCTCGCCGAGGTGCTCGGCGACTGGTCCGACGACGACCGGAAAACCCTCAACTCGCTGTTCCACCGGCTGAACGACGACCTCGAAAAAACATCTCCACCGTTCGCCGACCCCGCGTCGGCGTCGAAGGCCAAGGGGGCCTGAAGCAATGAGTTCCACCGTAGAAAGTCCGCCAGCCATCCACGAAGATGGTCCCCGGCTCAGTCACCGTCAGATCGTCACGATCCTGATCGGCCTGATGTCGGGCATGTTCCTCGCCGCGCTCGACCAGACGATCGTGGGCACCTCGATCGTCCGGATCGCCAACGACCTCAACGGGTTCGACCTGCAGGCCTGGATCACCACGGCCTACCTGATCACCTCGACGATCGTCACGCCGATCTACGGCAAGCTGTCCGACATCTACGGGCGCAAGCCGTTCTACATCGCGGCGATCTCGATCTTCCTGGTCGGCTCGATCGCTTCGGCGTTCGCGACGTCCATGTACGAGCTGGCCGCGTTCCGCGCGATCCAGGGCCTCGGCGCCGGCGGTCTGATGTCGCTGGCGATGACGATCATGGGCGACATCGTGCCGCCGCGGGAACGCGCCCGCTACCAGGGCTACTTCCTCGCCGTGTTCGGTATCTCCACCGTGCTCGGCCCGGTGCTCGGCGGCTTCTTCGCCGACTTCGACAAGCTCGGCAGCGTCTTCGGCTACGACATCGCCGGCTGGCGCTGGGTGTTCCTGATCAACGTGCCGATCGCGATCGTCGCGCTGTTCGTGGTGGCCCGCGTGCTCAACGTGCCGCACCAGCGCCACGATCACAAGATCGACTGGTGGGGCGGGCTCGCGCTCGTCGTCGCCGTGGTGCCGTTCCTGATCGTCGCCGAGCAGGGCAACAAGTGGGGCTGGGGCTCGCAGAACGCGATCATCTGCTACGTCATCGGCGGTATCGGCGTGGTCGCCTTCATCTTCATCGAGAAGCTGATGAAGGACGCGGCGCTGATCCCGTTGCGGCTGTTCAAGAACTCGACCTTCACGGTCGCGATCGTCGGCGGCATCATCGTCGGTGTCGCGATGTTCGGCGCGATCATGATGATCCCGCAGTACATGCAGGTGGTTCAGGAGTTCTCGCCGACCGAATCGGGCCTGCTGATGATCCCGCTGATGGCGGGCATCATGAGCGGTTCGATCATCTCGGGCCAGATCACCAGCAAGACCGGCCGCTACAAGGTGTTCCCGGTCGTCGGCACGCTGCTGATCGCGGCGGGCGCGTTCTTCTTCGCGCAGGTCGAGTACAACAGCGCGCTGTGGCACCCGCTGGTCGCGGCCGCGATCATCGGTCTCGGCCTCGGTGCCTGCATGCAGACGCTGATCATCGCGGTGCAGAACGCGGGCCCGCGCAGCGACATGGGCGTCTCGACCGCGTCGGCGACGTTCTTCCGGCAGATCGGTGGCACCGCGGGTGTCGCGGTGTTCCTGACGATCCTGTTCAACGTCCTGCCGGGCAACATCACCAAGGCGTTCGGCGGCAACGCGCCCACCGGACCCGGCGCCGCGGCTCTGGGCGACATCCAGTCGAACACGAGCGGTATCGCGAGCCTGCCCGAGGCCATCAAGACCCCGGTGCTGATCGGCTTCACCGAGTCGATCACCACGGTGTTCTACGTGGCGGGCGCGGTCGCGCTGCTGGCGACGCTGGTGCTGATGTTCATGAAGGAGATCCCGCTGCTCGGCGGCTCGACTCCTTCGGCGGCCTCGGCTCTCGAAGGCGGCGAAGCACTCCTCGAAGAAGAAGACGCGCCTGCCGAAACGGCTTCCGAGAAGACCGTGGTGACCGCGCCCGTCGAGCCGGGCAAGCACGCGATGACCAACGGGAACGGCGCCTATCGGGCGGGATCCGCACAGATCAGCGGGCACGTCCGCCGGGACGACGCCACCAACGTCGCGGGGGCGGCGCTGACCCTGATCGACCACAACGGCAACCAGGTGGCCAGGACGCACACGAACGAGAACGGCGTCTACTCGTTCACCGGCATCGTGGGCGGGCGGTACACGATCGTCGCCAGCGGCCGCTGGTTCCGGCCGGTCGCGGCGACGCTGACCGCCACCGGCTCCGGGATGCTGCGCCACGACGTCGAACTGGTCAGCACGATCCTGCTGAGCGGGGTCGCCCGCACCGACGGGGACCGGGTGGTGCCGGACGCGCGGATCACCGTGCTCGATTCCTCGGGTGGCGTCGCCGCCGTGGCGAGGACCGACGCGGAGGGCAACTACACGGTCAGCGACCTGCCCGCCGGGACCTACACGGTGATCGCCAGCGGCTACCCGCCGGCGACGAGCCGGGTGGAGCTGCTGGGCGGTGACCAGGCCGAACACGATGTCCGGCTCAGCTACGACCAGGCGCTCGACGAACTCGTCGAACACTAGGCGCAAGCGCCATGAACGGGCCGTTCCTTGCGAATTTCGCGAGGAACGGCCCGTTCCTGGCATGGCCGGCCGGACGTCACGCGTGATCAGACGGACGACACGCGTGACTGGAGGGACGACACGCTCATGCCCGGATTTCGCCGAGAGTCGTCCGTCTGATCACGCGTGACGTCCCTCCAGTCACGCGAAACCACCCGGCAGCAGGCGGCCGAGACAGGTCGGCTCTGCCCCGAATCACCACTCTCGCCGCAGGTGACCGGACCGTTGACACCCCGATTCCACCGTTCGGTGAAGTGCGGTTCGCGAAGTACACGTAGGCTCGCGTCGTGAGTGAGGTGTACACCGAGGCCGCAAGCATCGGGGTGAGCTGGCTCGACACCGCCGGGCCGGTGCTCGTCTGGGTGATCGTGCTGAGCTTCATCTTCGTGGAGTGCGCGCTGATCATCGGGCTGTTCCTGCCCGGCGACTCCCTGCTGTTCGCGGCCGGAGTCGTCCTCGCGCAGCACGGCTCCGACCTGAACGCGTGGCTGCTCTCGGCCGCCGCGCTGCTCGTCGCGATCCTCGGCAACCAGGTGGGCTATTACATCGGCCGGACCACGGGCACGAAACTGATCGCCCGCCGCGGCGGCAAGGTGCTGAACCGGCACAACCTCGACCGCGCCAGGGCGTTCCTCGATCGCAAGGGCTTCTTCGCCATCGTCGCCGCGCGCTGGATCCCGTGGATCCGCACGCTGGCGCCGCTCATCGCGGGGACCGCGCGGATGGATCCGCGCCGGTTCGCCCTCGCGACCGCGCTCGGCGGGCTGCTCTGGGTGCCGACCTTGGTGCTGCTCGGCTACTACGGCGCCGGCCTGCTGGACCAGCTGCCGTGGGTCAAGACCGCGGCCTTGTGGATCAGTGTCGCGTTCTTCGTGGTGGGCACGGCCTACGGTGTGCTCCGCTATCGCCAGGAGATGCGGCGTCCCGCCGAAGAGCCCGAACAGAGCACGACCTAAACCTCGGGGTCGGCCCAGATCTCCAGCTGGATCCCGTCGGGGTCGCGGAACACGATGACCGACGAGCCTTCCAAGGTCCGCGATCCCTTCGACGGCGAGTAGACGACGCCGTATTCCGAGAGCCGCGCTTCCCATTCGGCCAGCTCCGACCGCGAAGACACCTTGAACGCCACGTGGTCCAGACCTGTCCGCCGTTCGTCGAACCGCGGCCGCTCGGTGTCCTGGTGCTCGACGAGCACCACGGCGAAACCTTCGCTCGGCGACCTGAGCACGACCTTCCGCAGTCCCGTCTCCGGGTCTTCGCGACGCGTGAACTCCTCGAGTTCGAGCACACGGGCGTACCAGGGCACGCTCCGGTCCACATCGGTCACGGTGAGTGCCAGGTGGTGCACAGACATGAGCTTGGACATCGGGGATGACCGTCCTGATCAAGAAGCTTGGGGGCGCCACCAGGGTGACACAGGCGCCTCGGGCCACGAGGTGATCCGCCGACTTCCCACATGAATCGTGATATCCGCCGGGAAACAGTGTTAAAAAGTGGCTGAACCGCACGCGGACCCGATATCACCCCGTGACCGGTCCGTGGCCCCGGGTGTCAACGCCCTCCGCCGACGGTCAGCACCGTCCCGGTGGTGTACGACGCCGCCGGGGAAAGCAGCCACAGCACGGCTTCCGCGACTTCGCCGGGTTCACCCGCCCGTCCCATCGGGATGGTGGGGGCGATCCGGTCCATGCGGTCGGGCATCCCCGCCGCGGCGTGCAATCCGGTGTGGATCATGCCCGGCGCGACCGCGTTGACCCGAATGGATTCTTTCGCCACTTCTTGCGCGACGCCGTAGGTCATCGTTTCCACCGCGGCCTTGGTACCCGCGTAATGGACCCACTCACCGGGCGAACCGGTCCGCGCGGCGGTGGAGGACAGCGTCACGATCGCGCCGCCCGCGCCGCCGTACCGGGTGGACATCCGGCGGATGCCCTCGCGGACGCACAGGAAGACTCCCGTGACGTTGACGTCGACCACGCGGCGGACGACGTCGACCTCGTATTCGTCGAAGCGGCCTGGGGTGTTGCCGGTGATGGCCGCGTTCGCGACCAGCCCGGCGAGCGGGCCGAGCGCGACGGCGGCGTCGAACAGGGCCACCACATCGGTTTCGGACGCGACGTCACCGCGCTGGGTGATCGCCTGGACGCCGTGCTTCCGGACGCGCGAAGCGACGTCTTCGGCCGCTTCGGCGTCACCCGCGTAGTTGACGACGACGTCGTAACCGCGCGCGGCGGCCAGTTCGCAGACCGCCGCGCCGATGCCCTTGCTTCCGCCGGTGACGACGAGAACACCACTCATATGGCGAAGTTAACCAGCGGCAAGTTCTCGAGGACCAGGTCGGCCCGGCCGCTGGTGGACGCGATCAGATCGGCGTTGCGCTGGTCGGAGCCGAGCGCGCGGCGACGCGCTTCGACCAGCGAACGGCCGTAGCGGCGGTGCCGCGAAACGAGCCGCTCGATGCGCTCGGGTTCGTCCGGCGCGAGGAACCACGACTCGGCGAGGATCGGCTTCACGCCACTCCACGGGTCGTCCTGCATGAGCAGGTAGTTGCCCTCGGTGATGACCAGCGGGACGTCCGGCGTGACCGCGACGGCACCGGCGATCGGCTCTTCGATCTCCCGGCGGAACTCGGGCGCGTAGACCGTCTCGCGGCCTTCGGCGAGCCTGCGTAGCAGGTGCACGTACCCGGCGGCGTCGAAGGTGTCCGGCGCGCCCTTGCGCTCCACCCGCCCGAGCCGCTGCAGTTCGACCTGCGCCAGGTGGAACCCGTCCATCCCGACCACGGCCGCCCTCGTGCCCAGCGCCTTCGCCAGGCCCCAGGCCAGTGTCGTCTTGCCGGACGCGGGGGCGCCGACGATGCCGAGCACACTGCGCTGTCCCGGCTTCGCCAGCGTCTGAGCCCTGCTCAACAGGTCCTCGAACACCGGAGGCATGGCACTCATGGCTGTCCTTCTCCCATCTTCGCGACCGCGGCCGTCCACGACCTCGGTCCTTCATGCCGCACCCGTTCGGCGGCCACCTCGTTGGCGAACCCGATCCAGCCCGGGACATCCCCTGTGCCCCTGGCGACCGCGTACGCGAAAGCTCCGTGCCAGACGTCGCCCGCGCCCAGCGTGTCACGCGCCCGGGTGACGGGGACGGGGACTGCACCGGATCCGTCCGCCGTCGACCAGCGGACCGGCTCGGGCCCGGCGGTGGTGATGACCACCGGCACGCCGTGCTCGCGCGGATCGTCCCCGCGATACAGCGAAGAGCAAGCGGCGATGTCGACGAGCGGGAGGAGTTCGGGGAAGACCGGCTTCCAGCTCCCTGCGTCGAGCACCACGGGCACCTTCCGCTCCCGTGCCCAGCGCGCGACCTCCAGCGCCACCTCCGGATGGTGCCCGTCGAGCAGCACGCACCCGGGCATTTCGTCCTCTGAACGCGGTAGTTGCGCGTGCAAGGACCGCATCGAGAGGACGAAACGCGAGGAAGCGTGGGCGTTGCGCGAGACGACGGTGCGTTCCCCGTCGGAGTCGCGGACGACGATGGCGCTGATCGCGGGCGGATCGGGGCGTTCGGGATCGAGGTCGACCAGGCCGACGCCGTGCGCTTCGAGGTCGGCACGGGCGAGCGCCGCCAGCGGGTGCGCGCCGGCGACCGTCAGCAACTTCGCCCCGGCGCCGAGCGCGGCCACGGTCACCGCCGCGTTCGTCGCCGGCCCCCCGGCGGCGACGTCCATCGACAGCGAACGCACCTTCTCGCCCGGCGCCGGGATCTCGGCGACGCGCTGAATCTGGTCGACGGTGCACAGGCCCGCCAGCAGCACTCTCACCACTACAGTCCCGTGTGGACGGCCGACGCCACCTCTTCGACCTCGCCGTTCTCGCCGATCTTCAGCGCACCCGTGAGCAGGCCGACGACCTGGTTCATAGTGTGCGTCTTCGGCGAGACGACCGCGACCCGCTTGCCGAGGCGGTGCACGTGGATACGGTCGGCGATGTCGAACACATGCGGCATGTTGTGGCTGATCAGCACCACCGGCAGGCCACGTTCGCGGATGCGGTTGATCAGGTCGAGCACCTTGCCGGACTCGGCGACGCCGAGCGCGGCGGTGGGTTCGTCCATGATCACCGCCTTGGTGCCGAAGGCCGCCGCCCGCGCGACCGCGACACCTTGGCGCTGCCCGCCGGACAACGTCTCCACCGGCTGCGTGATGGATTTGATGTTGATGCCGAGCTCGTCGAGGATCCGCTGCGCGTCGGCCCGCATCGTGGCGGTGTCCAGCTTCCGGAACAGCTGTCCGAACAGGTCCGTGCGCCGCTTTTCCCGGCCCAGGAACATGTTCGAAGCGATGTCGAGCGCGGGGGCGACGGCGAGATCCTGGTACACCGTCTCGATCCCGTAGTGCCGGGCGTCCAAAGGGGATTTGAAGTGGACGGTCTGACCGTCCACTTTGATCTCACCGGAGTCCGAGATCACCGCGCCCGAAAGGGCTTTGATGAGGCTCGACTTCCCGGCGCCGTTGTCGCCGACGACGGCGAGCACTTCACCGGGGAACAGTTCGAAGTCGGCGCCGTCGATGGCGGTGACCCGCCCGTAGCGTTTGACCAGTCCGTGAGCGGACAACGTGGGCGTCGTCATGACTGCTGCCTCCTCGCGAACCGGTCGACGCAGACCGCGCCGATGAGCAGGGCGCCGGTGGCGACGTCCTGGTAGAGCGCGTCCACCCCGAGCTGGGTCAGCCCGGACCGCAGGACCGCGACGACCAGCGCGCCCATCATCGTGCCGAGTACCGAGCCCCGGCCGCCGAACAGGCTCGCGCCGCCGAGCACCACCGCGGTGATGGAGTCGAGGTTGCCGAGCTGGAAGGCGTTCGGGTCGGCGTTCGGCACGCGGCCGAGCGCCTGCCAGGCGGCGATCCCGACGATCACCCCGGCGACGATGTACACCGAAAGGATGGTGCGGTTGACCTTGATCCCGGACAGCCGCGCGGATTCCGGCGCGTTGCCGACCGCGTAGACGTGCTTGCCCCACGGCGTCCGCGTGAGCGCGTACCAAAGCCCCAGGTACATCAGCAAAGCCAGCGTCATGCCGTAGGTGATCGGGATGCCGCCGAACAGGTACCGGCGGGTGCCGAGCCATTTGAGCAGTTCGTCGGCGACCGGCACGGCCTGCCCGCTCGCGAACAGTTTCGCGGCCGCGGTGAGCACGGTGAGCAGGCCGAGCGTGACGATGAACGGCGGCAGTTTGATCCGGGTGACCAGTGAACCGGTGACCATCCCGATCACCACCGTCGCCACGATTCCCAGCAGCAGCGCCCAGATCCCGGACACGCCGCCGACCACGAGCTTCGCCATGATCAGCGTCGCGAGCACCATCGCGGCCGCGTTGGCCAGGTCGATCCCCGCGGTCAGGATGATCAGCGTCTGCCCGAGGGCGAGCGTGCCGATCACCAGGGACTGTTGCACCACAAGGGAAAGGTTGTCGAGGTCGAGGAAGGTGTCCGTCGACAGCGAGAACACCACGATCGCGACGAGCAGGGCCAGCGCGGGCCCGACCGCCGGCGCGCGCAGGAAGAACTCACCGATCGACGGGCGCTCGTTGTTCTTGAGGGTTGCGGTAGTCACTTCGTCCCCCAGCAGTTCTCGAGGCCCCACTTGGTGTCCTGGCTCTCCACGCCGGGGATCGGCTTGTCCGTGATCACCGCGGAACCGGTGTTCACGAACCCGCTCGGCTTCTGCCCGGTCTTGGCGTATTCGACGGCGGCGAGGACGCCCTGCTCGGCCATCTTCTTGGGGAACTGCATGACCGTCGCGGCGTACTGGCCGTCGCGCACGTTCTTGACGCCTTCGCAGCCACCGTCGATCGAGCCCATCACGATCTGGTTCACCAGACCGCGGGCCTGGAGCGCGGCGTACGTGCCACGGCCCATCGGCTCGTTCATCGTGTAGACGGCGTTGATGTCGGTGGTGCGCTGCAGCAGGTTCTCCACACCCTGCTGCGCGAGGCTCTGGTCGCCGTTCGCGGGCGTCTTGCCCTTGATCTCCGGCGACGCGTCGGTGAGCCCGATGCCCTTGAGGAACCCGGTGTGCCGCTGGGTGTCCACTGTGGACCCTGCGGTGCCGTCCACCATGAACAGCTTCGGCTGCTTGCCGTTCAAGGCCGCCTTCACGTAGGCGCCTTGCTGACGTCCAGCCTCGAAGTTGTCCGTGGCGAAGGTGGCGTCGACGGCGGTGTCCGGTTCGGTCGCCGTGTCGAGCGCGATGACCAGCACCCCGGCCTTGCGGGCGCGGTCGATGGCGTCGAGGACGCCGGTCGAGGAACTCGGCGTGATCAGGATGGTGTTCGCACCCTGCTGCATGAGGTTCTCGATGGCCCGGACCTGGCCGTCGTTGTCACCGTCGAACTGGCCGGCGAGCGCGCTGAACTCCGCGCCGTTCGCCTCGGCGGCGGCCTTGGCGGCCGCTCTCAGCTCCACGAAGTAGGGATTGGTGTCGGTTTTGGTGACCAGGCCGACCTTGGCCTTGCCACCGCCGCCCGCGTTCGATCCGCCACCCCAGTGGCGTTCGACGGTGCACCCGGCCGAGGTCACCGCGAGTGCGGCGACCATCGCGAGCGCGGCGAGACTGCGCTGTCTCATAGGGGATGCCCTCCGATTCAAGGCTGTCCGTGATGGACCGGAAGGTAGACAGGGTTATGCTCAGTCGCAAGCGTTTGCGCAAACGCTTGCCAGCTGACTTCACCGAGGAACGTTGATGCCGCCGTCTCGCTCGTCCCGTCCCACCCAACGCGACATCGCCGAGCTGGCGGGAGTCTCGATCACCACCGTGTCCCACGTGGTCAACGGGACGAGGGCGGTGGCCGAGGACACCAAGCTGGCGGTGCTGCGCGCCATCGAGCAGACCGGCTACACCGGCGACGCCATCGCCCGCTCGCTGGTGACCGGCGGGACGAGGTCGATCGGCGTCGCGATCTCCCTGATCGCGAACCCGTACTTCGCCGTCTTGATCCAGGCGATCGAACGCGAAGCCGCGCTGGCCGGCTACACGGTCTTGCTCGCGGACACGCACGACACCGTCGACACCGAACGTGAGACCGTGCGGACGCTGCGTTCGCGCCGGGTCGACGGGCTGCTGATCACGCCGTCGCCGGGCGACGGTTCGGTGATCGGCGAACTCGTCTCGCTCGACGTCCCGACCGTGCTCATCGACCGGCTCTCCACGCGCACCGACGTCGACCAGGTCGGCGCGGAGAACATCCAATCGACGTCGGCGCTGACGGCGCATCTGGCGTCGCTCGGACATCAGCGGATCGGCATGATCAGCGGCACGGCCGGGCTGAGCACCAGCGAGGAGCGGATCCTCGGCTATCGCCTGGGGCTCGGACGCTCGGGTTTGACCTGGTCGGAGGACCTGGTCGCGTGCGGGCAGTCCTCGCAGGCCGGTGGGGCGCTCGCGCTGAGCACGCTGCTCGCGCTGCCGGAACCGCCGACGGCGCTCGTGGTCGCCAACGACACCATGATGGTCGGGGTGCTGCACGAGCTGCGGCGCCGCGGCCTGCGCGCGGGCGTCGACCTGCCGGTGGTGGTCTACGACGACGTCGAATGGGCCGATCTGGTCGATCCGCCGCTGACCACGATGGCCCAGCCGATCGAGGAGATAGGCACACAGGCGGTGCGCCTGTTGCTGGCCCGCATCAACGATCCCGCACGCAAGGCCCAGACGATGCGGATTCCGCCTACGCTCCGCCATCGCGCGTCCTGCGGATGCGCTCTCGTTCACTCACATTGATGATTGTTGGGAGACTTTCCGGTCTCGCCGCCGAGCGACGCTCCGTCAGCCGTTACCGTCATTCAAGCTCGGATGAAGGCGTGGAGCGATGACCGCATTGTCCCCGGCGTTACCCCTGTGGGAGGACACCCCTGTCACCCACCGGTTCGGGGTGGCCATGGCGATGCACGCGAACCCGTATTCGGGTGAACTCGTCCGCGCCATCCGCCGCGCCGCGCGCCGTCACGGCTGCGAAATCACCCTCGCCGACACCGGCGACAGCGTCGCCGAAGAAGCCGCGGTCATCCGCGCGCTCCGGGCGGACCGCGTCGACGGTGTCCTGCTCGTCCCGGCCGCCGGCGACGAAGCGGTGATCAACGGGCTGGTCCGGATGGGCGTGCCGACCGTGCTCGTCGACCGGATGGCCGGCCGCAACGACGTCGACCAGGTCGGCTCCGAGAACATCCAGGCCGTGTGCGCGCTCGTGCGGCACCTCGCGGGGCTGCGGCACCGCAAGATCGGCTTCATCTCCGGCGAAGAGGACGTGACCACCTACGAGGAGCGGGCGCTGGGCTACCGGCTCGGCCTCGGCCGCTCCGGCCTCCGGTGGACGTCGCAGCTGGTCGCCTGCGGGCGGTCGACCCCCGGCGGGGCGGCCGCCGCGACCGCGAAACTGCTCGACAGCTGGCCGTCGCCGACCGCGCTCGTGGTGGCGAGCGAGGCGATGATGATCGGCGTCCAGTACGAGGCGCACCGGCTCGGCATCCGGATCGGACGCGACCTCGCGATCGTCGGCTACGGCGACATGGAGTGGGCCGGGCAGGTGACCCCGGCGGTCACCACGATGGCGCAGCCGATCGAGGAGATCGGGCGCAAGGCCGTCGAACTCCTGCTGGCCCGGATCACCGACCCTGAGCGACGGCCCGAATCCGTACGGCTCGCACCGCGCTTCATCCATCGGCAGTCGTGCGGCTGCTGAATCACAACTCGCTGGTGAGAAGCCCGCCGCCGGGTGATGATGGCGGAATGACCGACCTGTGGACCGTGCACACCGCCGACCTCGAAGCAGGCGTGCTGACGTCGGCACGCGCTCTGCTGGACGACGCTTTCGACGGCGATTTCAGCGACCGCGACTGGGAGAACGCCCTCGGCGGCATGCACACGCTCGTCTGGGAGGCAGGCGAGCTGATCGGGCACGCGTCACTGGTCCAGCGGCGGCTCGTGCACGACGGACGGGTCCTCCGCACGGGTTATATCGAGGCGGTCGCCGTCCGGTCGGATCACCGGCGGCGCGGGCACGGCGCCGCGATGATGGACGCGCTCGAGCGCGTCTTGAGGAAGGCGTACGACCTCGGGGCGCTTTCGGCGTCCGACGAGGCGCTGGAGTTCTACGCGTCGCGGGGCTGGCTGCTGTGGCGTGGGACTTCGTCGGCCATGACGCCTTCGGGCGTCGAGGCGACGAAGGAGGACGACGGGTCCATCCACGTGCTGCCGGTGGGGGTCACGCTGGATCTGGACGGGGAGATCACCTGCGATTGGCGGGCCGGCGACGTCTGGTGACCCGCGTTCAGTGAGCGGTTCGAGCGTTCACGCGTTTGAGCACGTGAGTTACGCCTCCAAGCACGCGAGTTCCGCCTTTAAGCACGCGAGTTCCGCCTTCAGCCTGGTCACCTAATCGCGGGGCGGGTGTTCCAGGGTGGCCGCGGCTTCGAGCAGCATCCACGCGCTCACCTGGACGGACAGGTCGCGTTCGGGAGCGTCGGCGGCGAGGGGCAGCGAAGGTGCCGGAGTAGCCCAGTCGGCGCTGAAGAGCGGCCCGTGCGGCGTCTCGGTGGCACCCGACCAGCACGCGTCCGCCGACCGGATGACCAGGTCGCGTGCCACCCCGCTCGGCAGCAGCGGCGCCGCGAGCGCCAGGTACCGGGCCAGGATCCCACCGAAGAGGCCACCGTCGCCGCCTTCCTGCCCGCGGATCACCCCGTTCGGCGCGACGTGTTCCGCGACCGCGTGGATCGTGTGCTCCACTCTGTCCATTTCGGACAGTTCGAGGCAGGCGCCGAGGTAAACCCCTTGGCAGTACGTGAAAATATGCTTCACCAGTTCGCCGCTGCCGACGCGCAGGCCATCCCATACCAGCCCGGATTCCGGGTCGACGAGCCGTTCGGTCATCCAGTCGGTCAATCCACGAGCGTGCTGCGTCGAGCCTTCCCTGGCATGGAAGATCGCCGCCGGGCCGTTCGCGGGCGCGTTCTTGAAGTCGTCGCCGACGCGCCACCAGATCCCGCCGCCCGCGTCGTCGGTCCAGCCTTCGCGCAGCCGCGAACTGATCGCCTCCAACCCGCCGCGGACGTCCAGCCCGAGATGCCCCGCGCGTTGCAGCGCGAGACCGAGCCAGGCGATGTCGTCGTAGTAGTCGTTGATCCACTTGCCGAAATTGCGCAGCCGCACGGACACCACGAACCGGTCGATCAGCTTCAGCCGTTCCGGTGACGGCTTTCGCAACTGGGCGTCGACGAGGGTGTCCAGCAGATGTGCCTGCCACCAGTAGTTCCAGTGCCAGTGGACGCGCTGCCCCGTCGAGGGCGGCCAGCCGCTGCGGCCCAGCACGGTCCCCGGCAGCCCCCACACCCGGCGCAGATGCCGGTCGCGGATCGCGCGCTCGGCGGTCGCGGCCCGGTCGGCGAGAGCAGTCATCGCGCCATCATCCCTTGCCCGCTGACATACCGCTCAGTATGTTGGGAGGACTCCCGAACCCGCGAGGTGCTTCATGACCACGGCGCACGTGACCTGCCCGCTCTGCGAAGCCACCTGCGGCCTGGAGGTGACGATCGACGAGAAGAGCCTGGTCACCCGGGTTCGAGGCGACAGCGAGGACGTCTTTTCGAAGGGCTACATCTGCCCGAAGGGTGCTTCGCTCGGCGCGCTGCACCACGACCCGGACAGGCTCACCGCGCCCTTGGTCAAACGGGACGGCGAGTTGGTCGAGGTCACCTGGGACGAGGCGTTCGCCGAAATCGACCGGCGGCTCCGGCCGATCATCGACGAGCACGGCAAGAACGCGGTCGCCGTCTACTCCGGCAACCCGACGGTGCACAACGCGGCACTGGTGCTCTACGGCCGTGTGTTCTTCAAAGCCTTGGGCACCAGGAACTTCTACACCGCGACCACGGTCGACCAGATGCCGAAGCACTTCTCCTCCGGCTATCTTTTCGGCGACCCGCAGGCCATCCCCGTCGCCGACCTCGACCGCACCGAGCACCTGCTCATCCTGGGCGCGAACCCGTTGGTGTCCAACGGAAGCCTGATGACGGCGGCCGACACTCGCGGGCGGCTGCGCGGGATACAGAAGCGCGGCGGCAAGATCGTCGTCCTCGATCCGCGCCGCACCCGGACCGCGCAGCTCGCCGACGAGCACCACGCGATCCGGCCCGGCACCGACGCGTTGTTCCTGTTCGCGCTGGTCAACGTCCTGTTCGCGGAGAACCGCGTCCGTCCCGGCGAGCACGTCGCCGGCGTCGACGAGGTCCGCGCGCTCGCGGAGCCGTTCACGCCGGAGGCGGTCGCGCCCACGACCGGGATCGACGCCGCCGAGATCCGCCGCATCGCGCTCGACCTCGCGGACGCCGGACGCGCCGCGGTGTACGGCCGGATGGGCACCACGACCCAGGGGTACGGCACCATCGCGAGCTGGCTGGTCGACGTCGTCAACACGCTCACCGGCAACCTCGATCGCGAGGGCGGCGTGATGTTCCCGCTGCCCGCCCTGTGGCGGCCGCGCCGATCCTCGCCGTTCACCAGCGGCCGCTGGACGAGCCGGGTGCGCGGATATCCCGAGGTGCTCGGCGAACTGCCGGTGGCCACGCTCGCGGACGAGATCGAGACCCCCGGCGAGGGCCAGGTGCGGGCGCTGGTGACCATCAGCGGCAACCCGGCGCTGAGCACGCCGAACTCCGCGCGGCTCACGGAAGCGTTGCGGCAGCTGGACTTCATGGTCTCCCTCGACGTGTACCTCAACGAGACCACGCGGCACGCCGACGTCATCCTGCCCGGGCCGTCGCCGCTGGAACGGCCGCATTACGACGTCGCGCTGTACGCGCTCGCCGTGCGCAACGTCGCGAACTGGACACCGCAGACACTCGAAACGGACATGCCGCAGGAATGGGTGACCCTGCTGCGGCTGGCCGGGATCGCCGCGGGCCAAGGCCCGGACGTCGACGTCGCCGCCTTCGACACGATGGTCGCGGGCGAAACGGCGCGGCGCACCGGCGTCGACCTCTCGCTCGCCGAAGGCCGCACCGGCCCGGCGCGGATGATCGACCTGATGCTGCGCGGCGGACCGTACGGGCTGAGCCTTGCCGACCTCGAAGCGGCCCCGCACGGCATCGACCTCGGCGCGCTGAAACCCCGGCTGCCCGAGGCGCTCGCCACCGCGAGCGGGAAGGTCGAGCTGGCCCCGGACGCGATCACGAAGGACGTGCCGCGGCTGCGCGCGGAGCTGGACAAGGCGCCCGACGGCGGGCTGCTGCTGATCGGGCGGCGGCATCTGAGCTCGAACAACTCGTGGATGCACAACCTGACGCCGCTGGTGCGCGGCGGGAACCGGTGCACCGTCCAGGTGCACCCGGACGACGCCTCCCGGCTCGGGCTGACCGACGGCGGGCTCGCGTCGGTGACTTCGCGGGCGGGCAAGCTCGAAGCACCGGTGGAGGTCACGGCCGACGTCCGGCCCGGCGTGGTGAGCATGCCGCACGGCTGGGGGCACGACCTCGACGGAACGCGGACGAAGGTCGCCGCCGCGCACGCCGGGGTCAACTCGAACCTGGTCGCCGACGAGACCCTGCTCGACGTCCCGTCGGGGAACGCCGTGCTGAACGGGATCCCGGTGGAGCTGGCGCCCGTCTAGCCGAGGGCTGAAGGGGACTTTCCCCGCATCTCACGCGGTGAAGGACGCTTTTGCCACGTCTTATGCGGGGAAAGCGTCCTTCAGCCCCCGGCTACCAGGCTTGGGCGAGGTCGGCGTGCTGCCGGATCCAGGCGTGCATGACGATCCCGGCGGCGACGCCGGCGTTGATCGAGCGGGTGGTGCCGAACTGCGCGATCGAAACGACCAGTGACGCCGTCTTCTGCGCCTCGGCCGACAACCCGGGCCCCTCCTGGCCGAACAGCAGGACACACTCGCGCGGCAGTTCGGCGGTCTCGACGGGCTGCGAACCGGGCGTGTTGTCGACGGCGACCACGGCGAGCCCTTCCGTCGCGGCGAAGGTCAGCAGCCCGCTGACGTCCTCGTGGTGGAGAAGATGCTGGTAGCGGTCGGTCACCATGGCACCGCGCCGGTTCCAGCGGCGCCGCCCGACGATGTGCACCGCCGCCGCGGCGAACGCGTTCGCCGTCCGGACCACGGTGCCGATGTTGTGATCGTGCTGGAAGTTCTCGATCGCCACGTGGAACGGATGCCGACGGCTGTCCACATCGGACACGATGGCCTCGCGCCGCCAGTAGCGGTACGGGTCGACGACGTTGCGGCGGTCGCCGTTGGCCAGGAGTTCCGGGTCGTAGCGCTCGTCCGCGGGCCACTCGCCCTCCCACGGGCCGACGCCGACCTCTTCCCGCGCCACCCATTCGGTGGGCCCGGCCTCTTGCTCAGTCACCCGGTGATTGTCACCCAGTGGTCGCCATCGGAAGTCCTTCGGGGGTATTCGGCGGATCCAGGTTTCCGCCGGGCGTGCGGCCGCGAGGTCCTCGTACCGGGTTGTACTCGAGCCTCGCGGCCGTGCGCCCAGCGGGAAGCTGGGCCGTCGAGCCCCTCGGAGGACTTCCGATGGTGACCACTCAGCCCATGCTGACGCGGTGCGCCGGTGCGTCCCCGTCGTGGTGGCGGTGACGCCAGCGCTGGTACGCGCCGATGTAGGAGATGATCACCGTCGCCATCGCGATCACGACGACCACCGGCAGCGAAGAGCGCGGGAACACGGTGTCGTAGAGGTAGTAGGCGTTGAAGCCGCCGGGCAGGTCGCCGAGGCCCTGCTGGTGCCGGAAGTAGTTCTCCGCCGCCGTCAGCGGGCAGGGCCAGGGGAAGACGTTGACGAGCACACCCCATGCGGCGAAGAACACATGCACGAAGATCACCTTCGGCCACCGCCACGCCAGGAAACCGCCGAATCCTATGAACAACAGCGCGAAAATATGCACCGCGACTGTCACGTTCGCCAGGAAACCCGCCACCTCAAGCCCCCTTTCACACCCCTACCAGGGACGTTACCCCTCTCTTATTGAGAAACGCTCACGAAAAAACGGGGCATCCTCCGTTCGCACAGAGGATGCCCCGTTCGGGAGGCTTTACTCAGGACAGACCGAGATCGTCCTTGTTCAGAATGTAACGGTATTCGAGGCCTTCCTTCTCGATGGCCTCGCGCGCTCCGGTGTCCCTGTCGACGACCGTCGCGACACCGACCACGTTCGCCCCGGCCTCGCGGAGGGCCTCGACGGCGGTGAGGACGCTGCCGCCGGTGGTCGAGGTGTCCTCGACGGCCAGCACGCGCTGCCCCAGCACCTCGACGCCTTCGATCCGGCGCTGCATGCCGTGTTCCTTGACGGCCTTGCGGACGACGAACGCGTCGAGCACGACGCCGTCGGTCGCCGCGGAGTGCAGCATCGCCAGCGCCACCGGGTCCGCGCCGAGGGTCAGGCCGCCGGCGGCGACGTAGTCCCAGTCGTGGGTGAGCTGCCGGAGCAGCTTCCCGATGAGCGGCGCGGCCGCGTGATGCAGCGTCGCCCGCCGGAGGTCGATGTAATAGTCGGCTTCCTTGCCCGAGGACAAGGTCACCTTGCCGTGCACGACGGCGAGTTCGCCGACCAGTCTCGCCAGTTCGAGTTTCGCCGCTTGATCAACACCGGGGTACGCCACGGCCGAGAGTCTTACACACGGCCCGCCGGGCGCTTCGAAGGTAGCTCTAGTCATTGCCGGACGTCGCCGCGTCGACGGCCTGGCCGCGGGTCGCCGCCCAGGCCGGGACCAGGGTCGCCGCCAGCGCGAGGGCCGCGGCGAGCCCGATGATGGTCAGGTAGATCAGCGGCGAGCCCATCGGCAGCAGTGAATCGGCCGCCACCAGGCAGAACGGGACGATCGCGCCCGCCGAGACGACGGTGCCGAGCACGATCCCGACCAGCGCGACGAGCCCGCCTTCGAAACCGGCCATCCGCAGCACCTGCGCCCTGGTCGAACCGGTGAGCCGCTGGAGGCCGAACTCGCGGCGCCGCCGCACGGTCGCCATCACGAGCGTGTTGGCGACCGAAATCACCGTGTAGGCGATGATCATCCCGACCAGCAGGTAGTTCACCCACGCGCCGACGGCCTGGTCCTTGTCGTGTGCCGCGACGAGCGCCGCCCGGTCGCCGACGGTCACCGGCAGACCGGCCGTCGCCTCGCGGAGCCGCTCGGTGAGCACCGCCGGATCGACGTCCGGAGCGGCGCGGACCAGCATCTGCGGCGCCAGCCCGGCGGTCGTGTGCGGGGCCAGGAGCCCGGCCGGGAGCAGGAGACTTTCGAAGCCGGGGCGCTGGCTGGTCACCGCGACGACCTTGACGTCGACGGGGGTGCCGTCGCCGAGCCGCAGGCTGAGCGTGTCGCCGATGCCGCGGCCGAAATCCTTCGCGAAGACCTCGGGGAGCGCGACGGTCCGGCCGGTCAAGGCCGTCAAGTCGCCCTGGGTCACCTTGGTGTCGGTCGTGGCGGAGGCGCCGGAGGCGGTGAGGCCGATCGCCGGCCGTCCCTCGTCTGAGGAGTCGTACGGGTTCTCGAGGAACACGCTGCTGGTGACGTACTCGGAAGCACCGGCGACGCCGGGCACGGCCTGGATCCGCTGGACGAGGTCCGGGGACAGCCCTCCCGCCGCGGAACCGATCACGGCGTCCGCCCGGACGTCTTCGGTGAAGGCCTGGTTCGCCAGCTCCTGCTGGGTGGTCTGCAGGTAGATGTTCGCGGTCGCGATGCCGACGGCGAGCATGATCGGGGTGACCGCGCCCGCCGCCCGGACGATGCCGGCGCGGGTGTTGAGCACGGCGAGCCGGGCGTCGATGCCGCCGAGCAGGCGCATCGGCCACTGCAGGATCGCCGTCATCACCTTGGCGACACCGGGCGTGATCATCGCGACGCCGATGGCCCAGAGGATCACCGCGGGGCCGGCGGTGCTGGCCGCGATCGGTCCGGTCATCACCGCGACGGTCACGATGGCCAGCGCGGTGCCGCCGCCGAAGCAGAGCGCGGCGACGATGAAGCGCGTCGGGGTCAGCCAGCGGCGGGTGACCGCGGCCTCGGCGAGCGCCTCGGTCGGCCGGATCTTCCCGGCGCGGCGGCCCGCGACGAAGGCGGCGATGAACACCGCCAGCATCGCGGCGCCCGCGCCGACGACGGCGGGCAGCCAGCCCTGGTAGAACCGCAGAACCGGGGGCACCACACCGTTTTCGACCAGTTGCCCGAACAGCCACTCGCCGAGGATCGGTCCCAGCAGCGCGGCGAGCGCGGTGGCGAGCAGGCCGACGGCCAGCGCTTCACCCAGCACCATGCGCCGCAGCTGACGCGGGGTCGTGCCGATCGCCCGCATCAGCGCGAGTTCACGGGACCGCTGCTGGGTGGACAGGCTCAGCGTGCTGGCGACGACGAACATCGCGACCATCACCGAAAGCCCACCGGACACCGCGGCGATGACGATCAGGTTGGTGCCGCTCGTATCGGCCTCGGGGAACTCCGCGACACCGCGGTCGATACCGGTCAGGACGTTCGCCCCGGTCGCGGCCTCGGCGACCTTCGCCTGCACCGCTTCGATGTCGGCGCCCGGGTCGGTGAAGACGCCGATGACGTCGGCCTTGCCGGGGCGCCCGGAGAGGCGGGCGGCGTCGGCGGCGGAGAAGAACACGGCGGCCTGCGTGATCGAGCGCGGCGCACCGGCCACTCCGGCGACGCGGAACGCCTCGGCCTTTCCGCGCGCGGCAACCTCCACGACGTCGCCGGGCTTGGCCCCCGACGAGGACTCGACGACGACCTCGCCCGCGACGGGTGCGGCCCCCGCGACCAGCGCGTACGGAGTCAGGACGGCGGAGTCCCAAGCGTGGCCGAGCGCGGGCTTCCCGCCCGCCGCGAGCGGGAAGCTCACTTCGCCGACAACATCCGAGACGCCGGGGACGGACCGCAGCCGGGAGACCAGACCGCTGTCGAGCCGGACACGCTCGGGAAGCCGAGCGTCCTCGAACTTGCGCTTGTCGTCCGGCTCCAGGGTGGCCGGGTCCTTCTTGGGCAGGTCGAAGGTCTGGCCGCCGGTGACGAGGATCGGGGCGGCCGCGAGCCGTTGCGGTTCCGCGTTGCTGCGGATCCCCGTCTCCATCAGGCCGCCGCAGGAGGCGACGATCAGCGCGCCGAAGAAGACCGCGATGAAGGTGCCGATGAAACCGCCCTTGCGCAGGCGCAAGGTCCGGAAGGCGAGTCGCAGCATCACGCACCCGCCCTGGCCGGGCTGCCCCAGGCACCCAGGTGGGTCATGCGTTCGGCGACGACGTCGGCGGTCGGCGCGTGCAGTTCGTCCGCGATCCGGCCGTCGGCGAGGAAGATGACGCGGTCCGCGTACGAGGCGGCCATCGGATCGTGGGTCACCATGATCACCGTCTGGCCGGTCGTGCGGACCGAAGCGCGAAGCAGCTCCAGGACTTCGGCGGCGGTGCGGGTGTCGAGCGCGCCGGTCGGCTCGTCGGCGAAGACCACCGCGGGCCGGGTGACCAGCGCCCGCGCGATCGCCACGCGCTGCGCCTGCCCGCCGGACAGTTCACCGGGAAGGTGCTTGCGGCGGCCGGAAAGCCCGACGCGGGCCAGCATCTCCTCGACGACGCGGCGATCCGGCTTGGCACCGGCGAGCTGCTGCGGGAGCGTGACGTTCTGCTCGACGGTCAGCGCCGGAAGCAGGTTGAAGGCCTGGAAGATGAAGCCCACCCGGTCGCGGCGAAGCTTCGTCAGCTTCGTCTCGCTCATCCCGGCCAGCTCCTGCCCGTCGAGCACGACGGACCCCGACGTCGGCCGGTCCAGCCCGGCCGCGCAGTGCAGGAAGGTGCTCTTGCCCGAGCCCGAAGGGCCCATCACGGCGGTGAAGCCGCCGCGCGGGAACGCGAGCGTCACCCCGTCCAGTGCGACGACGCCCTTGCCGTATTCCTTGCGGACGCCGTCGAGCCGGACCGCGTCTCCGTTCCACCCAGGGTTCATGGTGAAAACCCTAGGAATCCCAGGTCGGAAGCACCCTGGGGCGAGCGTGCGTCTCCTTGGTAGGGCGGGCCCTACCTGACCGCCCCGGTCTTGGCGTCCACGTCGAGGTCGTGCTCGATCCCCTTGCCGTCACGCAGCCCGACCTGCCAGACGAGGGCACCGTCCGTGGCGCGGTCGATCTCCATCTCGTCGAGCTCACCCGGCTGCCGTTGCTGCGCGGTCTGCAGCGCCTTGACCGCGTCGACGGCCGCCTGTTCGATCTTCGCCAGGTCGTCGCTCGGCTTCGCGGTCTGCCGGTCACCGAGCACCTGACCACCGTCGGGGCTCACGCGGATCTTGTGTTCCTGCCCTTGCGACGCGACCTTGATCTCCCAGCCGTCGTTCGCGGGCTCGACGTCGAAGACCCGCCCGCCGGGCACGGCGGCCGCCGCGGCTTGGATCGCCCTCACCGGCTGGGCTTCCGGTCCAGGAGCCGCGGGCGCCGGCGGTTCCTCGGTGGAACAAGCGGCCAGCGTCAGCGCGACCGCGACGACGAGAAGTGATGACCTCATGATCCACGCGTACCCGCCCGGCGCGGGCTCGAACCCTCGTGGTGCCGGATGGCACTGTGGGGTGATGCTCTCCAACGGACAGGGCTGGCTCCAGATCGGCGAGCTGACGACGGCGTTCGCGCTTTCGGCGGCGATCGGGCTGGAGCGGCAGATCAGGGGCAAGAGCGCCGGGCTGCGGACCCAGACGATCGTGGGCACGGCGTCCGCGCTGATCCTTTTGGTCAGTAAGTACGGTTTCGGCGACATCCTCGCGACCGGGCAGGTGGTCCTCGACCCATCCCGGATCGCGGCGCAGATCGTCTCCGGTGTCGGTTTCCTCGGCGCCGGGCTGATCATCACCAGGCAGGGCGCGATCCGGGGGCTCACCACGGCCGCCGCGGTCTGGGAGACCGCGGCCATCGGCATGGCGGCGGGGGCCGGTCTGCTGCTGCTGGCGGTCGTGGTGACGGCCATGCACTTCGTGGTGGTACTCGGGTTCACCTGGCTGACCGAGCATCTTCCGGGCGGCACGGGCACGACCAGGCTGCGCGTGAGCTACGTCGACGGACAGGGTGTCCTGCGCGATCTGCTGGCGCTGTGCACCAGCCATCGCTGGTCGATCACGTCCTTGCGGATCACCGGCGACCACGACGGCGAAGTGACGGTCTCACTCGACCTCACCGGCCCCGATCACGCCGCCGCCCCGACCGTGCTCGCCACGACCGAAGGTGTGCGGTCCATCGAAACCACGGATGACGATTAGGTGCGGCCCTTGCCGCCGAAACCGCCGCCGAGTTTGCGCAGCACAGCCCTCGGCAACAACCCGCCGACCGCGACGAGCGCCTTGTACTGCAGGCTCGGCACCGAGATCACCTTGCCGCGGCGCAGATCCGCGAGCGCCTCGTCCACCACCTGTTCGACGCCGAGCCAGAACGCCTTCGGCCCGGGCTTGTCCAGTCCCGCCCGCTCGTGGAACTCCGTGGTGGTGAACCCGGGGCACAGCGCCATCATGCGGATGTTCTTCGGCAGCGAGGCGGCGATGCCCTCGGTGAACGAGGTGACCCAGTTCTTGCTGGCGGTGTACGTCGAGCCGCGGCCGCTGAAGAAGCCGGCGACCGAGCTGACGTTGATGATCGCGCCCTCGCCGCGGTCGATCATGCCCGGCAGCGCGGCGCGGGTCAGCCGCAGGACGGCCGTGACGTTGACGTCGAGCTGACGCTGCAGCGCGTCCGGCGGGATGGTCCAGAAATCGCCGTTGAGGCCGAAGCCCGCGTTGTTCACCAGCAGGTCCACCGGCTCGCCTTCCAGGCGGGCCTCGATCGCCGCGCGTCCGTCCACTTCGGACAGATCGGCGGGCAGGACGACGACGCCGACTCCGTGCGCCTCGATCAGTTCCGCCGCGAAACCCTCCAGCCGGTCGACGTCGCGGGCGACGAGCACGAGGTCGTACCCCTCGGCGGCGAGGCGGCGCGCGAACTGCGCACCGATGCCGGCGGTGGCACCGGTGATCAGGGCGGTCTGTGTCATGTCGCCGAACCTACTCCTCGGTCGGATTCCGGGAAGACGCTCGGCTGAGCCAGGTGTGGGGGTCACCCACCGTGGGGATTTGACGTGCAACCGCGCTGGTCGGGAAGTATCGTCCGCCCCCATGGGGAAGCACAGCAGGCGAAAGCCGAGCTACCTGCCCAAAGTCGCGGTCGGCGCGGCGCCGCTGGCGTTGTTGCTCGCCGGCCCGGCCACCGCGATCGCCACCCAGACCGACCCGTCGATCCCACTGCCCCTCGACCACCAGCGCGAAGGCAGCCTCGACCGCGGGGCCGGCTTCACCACCGAAGGTGACACGTCCGTCTTTCGCGGTTTCTTGAACAACACCGAACGGAACGTCTTCGGCAAGGACCTCGGCGACGCGAAAGCCGTCGCGGATGTTCGCCGTTCGGTGAGCGAGACCGTCGAGACCCGCGAGAGTGTCTCGGCCCGCCCGGACAAGGTCGGCGCGCTCGGCGCGGCGAAGACCACCGAGACCCTCAAACAAGGCCAGCGGGAAGCCGTGAAGGTCGACCGCTACGGCAGCGTCGTCGCCGGGAACGAGACCGAACTCGAGCGGACCGGTGCACGGCTGACCGAGGTCGCGCTCGACCCGCGAACCGGCGTCCCGACCTTCGCCTCCCAGGACGACCGCGCTCTCCGCGCGTCCGAGGGGACCTACCACGCCGTCCGCCCGCTGCCCGGGGTCGGCGTGATCAACGAGACCGACCAGCGGGCAGGCGGAGCACTCGACAGGGCCGTCCGGCTCGACGGCGGGTTCTCCGGTGACCTCGGCGGCGTCCTGGAGGCCGGGCGGTCGTCCGGGCACGCGGTCGACATCGGCGAGCTCGCGGCCGTGGGGACGACGTCGACGCAGCACGGCAACGGCCGCTTCAAGGGTGTTCTCCCGCTCGACGTCGGCTCGGGCACCGCCTTCGGCCAAGACCACGCCTTCGGCGGCACCGTCGGCCCGGGGACCGGGCTCGTGACCACCGGGCAGACCGTGGATCTGGCGCAGCACGGCGGCGGGCTCACCGGCTCCGGATCGCACACGATCAGCGGCGACCTCGGCATCGGCGAGGTCGCGTCCGTCCACGGCGCCACGACGTCGTCCGTGCGCGGGGTCCTGCCCACCACCGATCCGGCGCGGGTGACGCAGTCCGGGACGCTCGACCTGACGCTGCTCGGTCAGCCGGCGCACACCGGCTACACCGCCGGAGCGCTCCCGCTGGAAATCAAGCCCTCTTAAGCTTGGGGCTCGATGTCGTCCGCGGCCTCGGCCTGCCAGTGGCGGCCCGGGGTCGGGGCGTTGTCGTACTCCTCGTCGAACGGGTCCACGATGTCGGCGATCTCGCCGAGGTCGCGCAGCAGCCGCTCGAGCCGCGACGGCCCGGCGTTCGGGGCGACGCTCGCGAGCACCCACTCGTTCTCCAGCCAGGCCACGCCGACGTCGCCGCCGAGCGAGTCCGCCGCGTCGACGAGTTCCTGCGTGATCACCTTGCGGGCACCCTCGGAGTCGTCCGCGAAGGCGTAGCGCTGACCGATCGGGCCCAGCATCTCGGGCATGTCCTGGCGCTGGAACGGCACGCTGGACAGCCACATCTCCAGCGGCACTTCGTGCACGCGGTTGCAGCGCACGGCGACCACAACCGCCGGGATCTGGCCCTCGGTCTCGATGTCGAAGATGAAGACGGGGCGCCGCCCGTCGGAGGTGAAGGTGGACCCGGCGACGACGTTGACCGCCAGCTGCGCGCCGAAGTAGCCGATCGCGCCGTTGGACCACTGCCGCGGCAGCCGCTCGTCCTCTTCGACGAACTGCCAGCCGCGCAGCTCGGCCCAGCGCATGCGCTCGCGATTGCGCGAGCCCTCCTTCGCCCGGTCGGCCGCGAGCAGCGCCAGCCCCGCCACCAAGGCGACGGCGGCGATGACGAACCAGATCCACGCCGGAATACCCACGACGGTCAGGGTATCCCCCTGCCCTCACCGGATGTGATCGCCGGGCGCCGTGTCGCGCGCCCCTTTCGGTGCGGGGCCCGGGAAAGACCACGAAAGACGAAGGAAAGGTCGACAAATCGCCGTGTCGCCAATGTCGGGAACGGGGCGCCGGCGAGCATGTCGCGAAAGCCACTTTCGCGACGTCTGATGTCCCGAAAGTGGCTTTCGCGACATCATCGGCCGCCGGTCCCAGGCGGGTCACCGGCGGCTTTGCTTTACCCAGCAAGGGAACCGGGTCTCGCCCAGGTGCCTGCGGTCTGGCGATCGCGCGTGATCAGACGGACGACACGCGTGATCAGGCGGACGACTCACGTGGCGTCCGCCCAGTCACGCGTGCCGTCCGTCCGATCACGCGTGTCGTCCGGCTGGGCACGCATGGTCGCCGGATCTCGTTCGGGCCCCAAGGCTCGTGAGTGGCGAGGACGGTTCTAACCGTCCTCGCCACTCACGAGGCGTCAGTCCACCCGGGTGACCGTCAGGGCCTCCGACGCCTCCTGGGCCGGGATGTCCACCCGGACCGTGTCGCCGTCCCGGATCTCACCGGCGAGCAGCTGTTTCGCCAGCTTGTCGCCGATCGCCGACTGCACGAGCCGCCGCAGCGGCCGCGCGCCGTAGATCGGGTCGAAGCCGTTCAGCGCGAGCCACTCGCGGGCCCCGTCGGTGACGTCCAGCGTCAGGCGACGCCGCGAAAGCCGCGCGGCGAGCCGCTCGATCTGGATGTCCACAATGGACGTCAGCTCGTCGGTGCCCAGCGCGTGGAAGACCACGATGTCGTCCAACCGGTTCAGGAACTCCGGTTTGAACTGACGCTGCACCACCGACATCACCGCGTCGTTGCGCTGACGCTCGTCGAGCGCCGGGTCGGCGATGGCCTGCGAGCCGAGGTTCGACGTCAGCACCAGGATCGTGTTGCGGAAGTCGACCGTGCGGCCCTGGCCGTCGGTGAGCCGTCCGTCGTCGAGCACCTGGAGGAGCACGTCGAACACGTCCGGATGCGCCTTCTCGACCTCGTCCAGCAGCACCACCGAATACGGGCGCCTGCGCACCGACTCGGTCAGCTGACCGCCCTGGTCGTAGCCGACATAGCCGGGAGGCGCACCGACCAGACGCGCCACCGAGTGCTTCTCGGCGTACTCGCTCATGTCGATCCGCAGCATCGCGCGCTCGTCGTCGAACAGGAACTCGGCCAGCGCCTTCGCCAGCTCGGTCTTGCCGACGCCGGTCGGGCCGAGGAACAGGAACGAACCGGTCGGCCGGTCGGGGTCGGCGACGCCGGCCCGGGTGCGGCGCACCGCGTCCGAGACGACCTGCACGGCCTCCTTCTGCCCGACGACCCGCTTGCCGAGCTCCTCCTCCATCCGGAGCAGCTTGCCCGTCTCGCCTTCCAGCAGCCGCCCGGCCGGGATACCGGTCCACGCGCTGACCACGTCGGCGACGTCGTCCGCGCTGACCTCCTCCTTGAGCATCACGTTCTGCTGGCTGACCTCGTTCGCCTCGGTCGCGGCCTGGAACTCCTTCTCCAGCGCGGGAATCCGGCCGTAGCGGAGCTCGGCGGCCTTGCCGAGGTCGCCGTCGCGTTCGGCGCGTTCGGACTCGCCGCGCAGCTGCTCCAGCTGCTCCTTGAGTTCGCGGACGCGTTCGATCGAGCCCTTCTCGTTCTGCCAGCGCGCGGTCAGCGCGGTCAGCGTTTCCCGCTTTTCGGCCAGTTCCGAGCGCAGCGCGGCGAGGCGCTCCTTTGACGCGGCATCGTCCTCTTTGGACAACGCCATCTCTTCGATCTCCATCCGCCGCACGGCGCGCTCGACCTCGTCGATCTCGACGGGTCGCGAGTCGATCTCCATGCGGAGCTTCGAGGCGGCCTCGTCGACCAGGTCGATCGCCTTGTCCGGCAGGAACCGGGCGGTGATGTAGCGGTCGGACAGCGTCGCGGCGGCGACCAGCGCGGCGTCGGTGATGCGCACACCGTGGTGCACCTCGTAGCGCTCCTTGAGCCCGCGCAGGATGGCGATGGTGTCCTCGGGGGACGGTTCGCCGACCAGCACCTGCTGGAAGCGCCGCTCCAGCGCGGCGTCCTTCTCGATGTGCTGGCGGTACTCGTCGAGTGTGGTCGCGCCGACCATCCGCAGCTCGCCGCGGGCGAGCATCGGCTTGATCATGTTGCCCGCGTCCATCGCGCCTTCACCGGTCGCGCCGGCGCCGACGATGGTGTGCAGCTCGTCGATGAAGGTGACGACCTCGCCCGCGGAGTCGGTGATCTCCTTGAGCACGGCCTTCAGCCGCTCTTCGAACTCGCCGCGGAACTTGGCGCCCGCGACCATCGAGCCGAGGTCCAGCGCCACCACGCGCTTGCCGCGCAGCGACTCCGGCACGTCACCGGCGACGATACGCTGGGCGAGCCCTTCGACGATGGCCGTCTTGCCGACGCCGGGTTCGCCGATCAGCACCGGGTTGTTCTTGGTGCGGCGCGAGAGCACCTGCACCACGCGGCGGATCTCGGTGTCGCGGCCGATCACCGGGTCCAGCTCGCCGGCACGGGCGCGCTCGGTCAGGTCGACGCCGTACTTCTCCAGTGCCTTGAACGTGCTTTCGGGATCCGCGCTGGTGATCCGCGCGGAGCCGCGCACCTTGGCGAACGCCTCGCGCAGCGCGTCCGGGGTGGCGCCGTGCCGTTTGAGCAGCTCGGCGACCGGCCCGCCTTCGGTGGCGAGGCCGACGAGGAGGTGCTCCGTCGAGACGTACTCGTCGCCGAGTTCGGTCGCGAGCTTCTGCGCGTGCGTCAGCGCCTTGACCGCGTTCGTGTCGAACTGCGGGCTCGACACGGTGGCGCCGGTCGCCGACGGCAGCGCCGCGATCAGCGGCTCCAGCTCCTTGTGCACCTGCGCCGGATCGGCCCCGACCGCGGTCAGCAGCGGTGCGGTGAGCCCCTCACCCTGCGCCAGCAGGGCGCCGAGCAGGTGTGCGGCCGCCACGTGCGGGTTCCCCGCCATGGTGGCCGCCTGCGCCGCCGACGAGATCGCCTGCTGGGTCTTCGTGGTCGGGTTGAAAGCGTCCATCCCTCACCTCGTACTAGGTCTTGCGAAGATCTGTCGACAGGTACAACGTCAGGAAAGTTGAGTCTGTTCCGCTCAACTCTGAAAATTTCAGCTCCCGGTCGGGGAGA
This sequence comes from Amycolatopsis sp. EV170708-02-1, assembly GCF_022479115.1. Taxonomy (NCBI): domain Bacteria; kingdom Bacillati; phylum Actinomycetota; class Actinomycetes; order Pseudonocardiales; family Pseudonocardiaceae; genus Amycolatopsis; species Amycolatopsis sp. EV170708-02-1. The sequence continues at coordinate 9,353,705 of NZ_CP092497.1, read as the reverse complement.
CGGCCTCGGCGGGCAGGCGCGGCCCCACCCGGCCGAGGCCGACGACGGCCGTACAGGCGCACGCGGCCACGAGCACCCACGGGATCCAGACTGCCACGGAGAACAGCGCGACGACGGCCGGAGCGATCACCGCGGCGAGCGTGAACGCGTATTGGAAGGCCGCCAGATACCGGCCCCGCGCCTCCGGTGGCGCCGCCGCTTCGGCCAGCGCCCCGGACCGCGGGCCGAACGCGAGATCGCCCGCGGCCAGCACGAGGGTCGCGCCGAGCAGGTAAACCGGCTGGAACACCTTCGGCACGAACACCACCACCAGGCAGGCAAGGCACCACACCGCGAACAACGCCGAACCCGCGCGCATCGCGGCGATCCGGGTCAGCTTCCGGGTGAGCCGCAAGCCGACGACTCCACCCAGACTGGTGACGACGGTGAGCAGCGCGATGATCGCGCCGGGAAGCCATCGGGGTCCCTGCAACGCGTTGAAGACGTACACCGGCATCCCGATGAGGAAGAAGTCCATCGTGAGCGCGAAGAGGCCGCTGAACACGATGAGCGCCAGGTACGGACGGTTCCGCCAGACCCGCGCGGACCCGGAGCACCGGGGCAGGTGCCGCGGGGCGGGGGTGACGAGCGTCGAGAGGATGGCCGCGGCGATGACGAAGGTCGCGACGTCCAGCATCACGGCGACGTAGAGGCCGTCACGCCCGATCCACACCAGCAGCCCGGCCGCCGCGAGCCCGCCCAGCCCGAAGCCCGCGGAGCGGACCATCGCGGCTTCGGCGAACGGCCGGTCCTTCGGTCCTTCGCCCGCGACGTCGGCGATGAGCGAGAACTGCGAGCTGTAGAACAGCTGCTGCCCGGCCGCGAGCATCACGGACGCCGCGACGACCCCGGCGAACCCGCCGGCCAGCAGGAAAGCGCTCACTCCGGCGGCCTGCAGGACGTGGGCGCAGATCATCACCGTCCGCGGGCCGATCAGGTCGACGAGCCGACCGGCGAACGCGGGGACGAGCAACCCGGCCAGCGCACCGAGAGTGACCGCACCCCCCGCCTGGGCGAGGGGGAGACCCACCACACGGACGACGAAGACCAGCCCGAGCGGGAGGAAAAGTCCCGAGCCGAAGTTGTCGATTCCCAAGGCGACCAGTAATGCGACCCGGTTACGCACTGATACGACGCTACCGGCGTCACAGCGCCGCGAAAGGTCCGTTCAGTCAAGACCGGCGGGTAGGAACGGCCGACGTCAAACGTCGCATGTCCGGACGGACAGGGCGGCACGGACATCGGCGTTCATCTCCGCCAGGCGCGTGGTCAGTTCGAGCACCTTCTCGTCGTCCCAGCCGCCGAGCGCGCGCTCCATGAACTCCAGATATCCGGCCCGCCGCCGCCCCAGCTCCGCGCGCCCCCGCTCGGAGATGCTGATGATCGACGCGCGCCCGTCCTCGGGTGCGGGACGGCGGTCGACCATGCCCGCCGCGGACAGCTGGGAGATTTGACGGCTTACGACCGAAAGGTCCACAAAGCGTCGTTTGGCCAATTCGGAAGGGCGCGCCTCGCCGTGCTTCGCCAGATCCGACAGCAGCATCGCGGCCGCCGGATGCAGACCGGGGTCGTCCTGCCACGCCTGCATTATCCAGGCGTGCTGCAGCTGGGAGGCGGCCTTCAACTCACGCATCAGCTCGACCTTGGCGTCTTCCGCGGAGCTCATCGGTCCCTCCCGGCTACTTGTACAGTACAACTTTATTCGGCGACACTTGCGTAAGACAACTATTTACCTCGTGAGATCGCCCACTGCGGACCGGTTTCGAGTACACCCGTCCGGAGCAACGATGCAGGCAAAAGGTCTCTCGGCGGCTAGTCTCGCGAACGAGCCGGAACTCAGCCGACCGGCCGACAGCCACTGACCGGAGAGGTGAATGATCCGTGAATTCTTCTCCAGTGGACCCTCGTTCGTGAACCTGGGGAACTGTCTTCCGGTATGCGCTTCCCGATCAGCGACTCCCAGCCCGTGACGGCCGACGCGGTCAGCCCGGTCCCGCGGTCTTCGGCGCCGCGTGAAGCCCCGCCCGCGGTCACCGCGATGGTGCGGCTCATCCGGGACACCTGGGCGAAGTCGGAACCCTTCATCCCGGAGATCTCGCAGTTCTTCTACGGGATGCTGTTCACCCTCGCGCCCGCCACCCGCGACTTCTTCCCGATCAACATGGAGGTCCAGCGCGGCAGGCTGGTCCGCGCGCTGGTGCACATCGTGCAGATGGTCGACCGGCCGGACGATCTCGTCCCGTTCCTGACCCAGCTCGGCCGCGACCACCGCAAGTTCGGCGTCATCCCGCGGCACTACGAGGCCGTCGGCACCGCGTTGCTCGCCTCGCTCAAGAACCACCTCGGTCCGGACTGGACACCCGAGGTCGAACGGGCCTGGGCGGAGGCGTTCACCATCGTCGCCCGCGCGATGCAGGAGGCCGCCGCGGCCGACGTCAACCCGGCGTCGTGGTCGGCGACCGTCCTCGAACACCGGCGGCTCACCTGGGATCTCGCCCTGGTCCGCGTCCAGCCCGAATTCCCGGTGCCGTACCAGCCCGGCCAGTACATGAGCGTCGAAGTACCGCAGCGGCCGAGGCTCTGGCGCTACCTTTCGCCGGCGAACGCGCCGCGCGAGGACGGCGGCATCGAGTTCCACGTGCGGGCGGTCGACGGCGGCTGGGTGTCGCGCGCCATCGTGAGCCACACGCAGCCCGGCGACGTCTGGCGGCTCGGACCGCCGCTCGGCAGGCTTTCGGTCGACCGGACCGACGGCCGCGGCGTCCTGATGATCGCGGGCGGCACCGGGATCGCGCCGCTGCGCGCCATCCTGGACGACCTCGCGCAGTGGGGCGAGAACCCGAAGGTCCAGTTGTTCTACGGCGGACCGTCGCGTGAGGACCTCTACGACCTCGACGAGTTGCGCGCCCTGGCGGCCACGAACCCGTGGCTCACCGTGACCCCGGTGGTCGAGCACGGTGAGGAAGCTCCCGGCTGCGTGCAGGGCACCCTCGCGGAAGCCGTTACGCAGCAAGGATCCTGGCCGGGACACCGGATCCTCGTCGCCGGTTCGCCCGCGATGATCCGGGCGACGGTGTCCCGGATGCTGGTCGCGGGCAGCGCGCTCGACCAGATCGCGTACGACCCCTTCACCATCGACTAGCGAATTCGATTCCACAATGGTGATCAGTCGCGCGGCGCATACCGTTACGTGACCCCGTAATCACGCAGAAAAACCCACCCGATCGGCGGATCACGCTTTGCCTCCGGCGTGGCGAAAACCACTGGTGAGCAAGGGAAAACCCACCTGCTTGATCACCTTTACTTAGTGCCAGACCGTGTTGACGGCGCGTATATCGTTTGCTCCGTTCGAGCGGGAAACAACCATTCTTGGATCCTTTCGCGACTTTCGGGCATACAGTCGGGAACCCGCGGGGGAACACGAGCACGATGACATCGGGTCTGGAGAATATGCCCGATCCAACTGGAGAAAATCGTTCACCCATGACTGCCGAAACAGTGAAGGACGAGCATCCGCCGAGTCCTTCGAGATCTTCACCGATCCCCGTCCCGCCCTTGATCGAAACACCGTCGGCGGACAAGACCGTCGAGATGGCCAAGCTCATCAGGGAGAGTTTCGCCGCCGTCGAAACGAAAGCCGAGGCGCTGTCCCAGTACTTCTACGGCGTGCTCTTCTCCGTTTCGCCGGACGCCAGGGCGTTGTTCCCGATAAACATGGCCACGCAGCGAAATCGTTTGCTGCGCGCACTGGTCTACGTCGTCCAGATGGTGGACCGGCCCGACGAACTGGTCACGTTCCTCGGCCAGCTGGGCCGGGACCACCGGAAGTTCGACGTCCTCGGCCGTCATTACGACGCCGTCGGTGTCGCGCTGATCGCCGCGTTGAAAAGGTTCTTGAAGGACGACTGGACTCCCGAGGTGGAAGACGCCTGGGTGACCGCGTACGGCGTCATTTCGAAGACCATGCGCGAGGCCGCGGGCAAGGAGATCGGGCCCGCGTGGTGGAAGGCGACCGTCGTCGAGCACCGGCTCGCCACCCGCGACGTCGCCGTGATCAAGGTGCGCACCGATCAGCCGCTCCCGTACCGGGCCGGCGGTTACGTCAGCGTCGAAGTGCCGCAGCGGCCGCGGATGTGGCGGTACTTCTCGCCCGCCACCGCGCCGCACGACGACGGGACGATGGAGTTCCATGTGCACGCCGTGCGCGGAGGGTGGGTCTCGCGCGCGATCGTCCACCACACCCGGCGCGGCGACGTCTGGCGCCTCGGCCCGTCGCTGGGCGCGCTTTCGGTGCACCACACGGAAAGCCGTCCGCTGCTGATGATCGGCGGCGGCACCGGCGTCGCGCCGCTGCTCGCCCTGCTCGACGACATGTCGCGCTGGAAGAACAATCCGCCGGTCCACCTGTTCTTCGGCGGCCGTCGCCCCGAGGACCTCTACGCCCTCGACGAGCTCCGCGGGCTGACCGTCACCTGCCCTTGGCTGACGGTGACCCCGGTGACCGAGGAAGGCACCATCGCCGGCGGCGACCGCGGCACGCTGGCCACGGCGGTCACGCAGCGCGGTGCTTGGCAGGAGCGCGACGTGTACGTCGCCGGGTCGCCGTCGATGATCAGGGCGACGATCGCGAAACTGCTCGCCGCGGGCACGGATCTGGCGCGGATCAAGTACGACCCCTTCACCCTGGACTGAGCCGATGCTTCGTTCGTATTAGGCCGATCGGCTGTTCCACCTGGGCTCGACGCAGCAGTAGGTCAGTGAATCATTGACCGCGGTCACCGGCGGATTTATGGTCTAGACCACATTGCTCCCCTTCACGGGAACACCGTCGTTCCATCCCCCAGGAGCCGGCATGACCGTCAAACGCAAGCTCGTGGCAGCCGCCGCCGGTGCGATCCTCGCCCCGATCGCCATCGTGGCAGTCCCGCAGGTGGCCAGCGCCCACGGCTACGTGCTGTCCCCGCCCAGCCGCCAGGCGAACTGCGCCCAAGGCAAGGTGTCCGGCTGCGGCAGCATCGTCTACGAACCCCAGAGCGTCGAAGGCCCCAAGGGCCTCCGCAGCTGCAACGGCGGGCTTCCCCAGTTCGCCGAGCTCAACGACGAGTCGAAGCCGTGGCCCGCCGCGTCGGTCGGCAACAGCGTGACCTTCAACTGGAAGTTCACCGCCTACCACCGCACCACGAACTACGAGTACTACATCGGCGGCACCAAGATCGCCGACATCAGCGGGAACAACTCCGCGCCGAAGGACCCGACGTCGCACACGGTGAGCCTCAACGGCTTCAGCGGTCGCCAGAAGGTGCTCGCCGTGTGGAACATCGCGGATACGCCGATGGCCTTCTACAGCTGCATCGACCTGCAGATCGGCGGTGGCAACCCGCCCACCACGAGCAACCCGCCGACCACCAGCAACCCGCCCACGACCTCGAACCCGCCGACCAGCACCGCCAACCCGCCCACCGGCGGCACCTGGGCGGCCGGGACGGCGTACACGGTCGGCAGCACGGTGACCTACGGCGGCGTCACCTACCGGTGCCAGATGGCGCATACGGCGATCCAGGGCTGGGAACCGCCGAACACCCCCGCGCTGTGGACCCGGCAGTGAAGCTGGCCCTCGTTCTCGTCGCCGGTCTCGTGGCCCTCGCGGGCTGCGGGGCCGGCGACGGCTCACCAGGTACCGCGGGCGCCCCGCTCTCCCCCGTCCCCCAGTCGGCCGGGGCGTCCGCGGAGTACAACGACGCCGACGTGATGTTCCTGCAGATGATGATCGCCCACAACAATCAGGGCGTGGAGATCGTCAAGCTGGTCAAGACCAAGCAGGCGCAGAAACAGGAGCTCAAGGATCTCGCGGCCGCGATCGAGGCGACGCAGCAGACCGAGACCACCGACATGCGGAACTGGCTCAAGGCCTGGGGCAAACCCGAGACGGGTTCGGCCGATCCGCACGCGCACCACCATCACGGCGGCGACGGGCTCACCGACAAGGGACTGCTCGAAGCACTGTCCAAAAAGGATGGTGCGGAGTTCAGCCTCGACTTCGCGGACATCTTCGTCGCGCACCAGCACAACGGGGTCGCGCTGGCGAGGACCGAGCTGAAGGACGGGAAGAACCCCGAGTCGAAGGCGCTGGCGCAGCGGATCCAGGACTCGCGCACCGGCGAGGTCCAGCAGATCCGGACCCTGGTGCCCGGCCAGTGACGCACCGAAGCCGTACTTCGCGTGCTTGAAGGCGTAACTCACGTGCTTGAGGCCGTAACTCGTGAGTTACGGCCTCAAGCACGCTTGTGACGTCTTCAAGCACGCGAGTGACGCGTTCGAGCACGCGAGACTAGGTGCGTTTTTTGGGCTTCCAGACCACGAGTGCCGTCTGCTGCCGCAGGGGAACGAGATCCTTGCGGTACGAGGCGTGCACGGCCGCGGCCGTCTGTTCGGCGGTGAGGTACGCCGCCGTGAGCTCTTCGGTCAGCTCGGCGATGCGCGCGCGGAGCGCGTCGACCTGGTTCTCCAGCTCGATGATCCGCTTGATGCCTGCGAGGTTGACACCGTCCTCTTGGGACAGTCGCTGCACTTCGCGCAGCAACGCGATGTCCCGCATCGAGTAACGCCGTCCACCGCCGGAGGTCCGGCCCGGCGACACGAGACCCTGGCGGTCGTAGGACCGCAGGGTCTGCGCGTGCAGGCCGGACAGCTGCGCCGCCACCGAAATGACGAACACCGGCGTGTCCTCGTCCGCACCGTGCGGCAACCCGCCGAACATCGTGCTCACCTGCCTTCGAGAAGTTCGGTGATCTCCGGTCGCGGGTCGTGGCCGGCCATGGCCTCCGCGTAGGCCTCCAGCGCTTCACGGGCCTTGTCGTCCAGTTTGGCCGGAATGGCCGCCTGCAAGGTGACCAGCAGATCGCCCTGCGAGCCGTCACGCTTCGCGATTCCCTTGCCGCGCACGCGAAGCACGCGACCGCTCGCCGTACCTTGCGGCACCTTCAGCGAGACCTTGCCCTCGAGCGTCGGCACGGTGATCGTGCCGCCGAGGGCCAGCTCCGCGAAGGACACCGGCACGGTGATCGTCAGGTCGAGGTCCTTGCGCCCGAACAACGTGTGCGGAGCGACGTGCACCCGGACGTACAGATCGCCCGGCTGCGCCCCGCCACGGCCCGGTTCGCCCTGGCCCGCCAGCCGGATTCGCTGGTCGTCGGCGACGCCCGGCGGGATCCGCACGGTCAGGGTGCGGGTGCGGGTGCTGACGCCCTCGCCCGCGCATTCCGGGCACGGGTCGTCGATGATCTTCCCGCGGCCGCGGCAGTCACGGCACGGCTCGGAGAACGCGAACGCGCCCTGGCTGCGGCTGACCAGCCCGCTGCCCTGGCAGGTCGCGCACGTCCTCGGGAAGTCCCCGGTTTCGCGCCGTTGCCACCGCAGGTGGAACAGGTCGCCGGGCTCGACAGCCGCAGCGGCAGGGTCGCGCCCTTGACCGCCTCGGCGAAATCGATCCGGACGTCGGTCTCCACGTCCGCGCCGCGTTGCGGCCGGTTCGCCGTGGCACCGGCCGCGGCGCCGCGGCGGCCGAACAGCCCGCCGAGGATGTCGCCGAGACCGCCGAAGCCGCCCTGCTGCTGACCCGCCTGGCCGAAGATGTCGCCGACGTCGAAACCGCCGCCGCCACCACCGCCCGGGAAGCCGAAGCCACCGGGACCGCCGGAGCCGAAGAGGCGGCGAGCCTCGTCGTACTCCTTGCGCTTGGACGTGTCGGACAGCACGCCGTACGCCTCGGAGACCGCCTTGAACTTCTTCTCGGCCTCCGCGTTGCCCGCGTTGGCGTCGGGGTGGTTCTCCTTGGCGAGCTTGCGGTACGCCTTCTTGATCTCGTCCGCGGTGGCGTCGGAGGAGACGCCCAGTTCACGGTAGAAGTCCTTACCGATCCATTCCCGTGCACTCACCGAACGTCTCCTCCTTTCACGCCGTATCGCCGATCAGCGGTTGTTCTCATCGAAAAGTTCGCCCTCGAGCGGCAGCTCGCCGCCCACCGGCGGGTCCACCGGGGCGTCGCCGCCCGGCTCGTGGTCGGTGACCCCGACCATCGCCGGGCGCAGCACACGCTCGCCGAAGCGGTAACCGCGGCGCATGACCATGGTGACCGTCGGCCCGGTGACGTCCGGCGACGTGCTGTGCTGCACCGCCTCGTGCACGCTCGGGTCGAAGGGCTCGCCCTCGGTGCCGAACGGTTCGAGGCCCGACCGCTGCAGGCTGCCGACCAGCTTCTCGCCGACCGCCTTGAAGGCACCGGTCAGATCGCCGTGCTGCTCCGCGCGCTCGAGGTCGTCGAGCAGCGGGAGCAGGTCTCCGACGACCGACGCCTTCGCGCCGACGACGACCTGCTCGCGGTCGCGATCGACCCGCTTGCGGTAGTTGGCGTACTCCGCCTGGAGGCGCTGGAGGTCGGCGGTGCGTTCCGCCAGCTCCTTCTCCAGGCCGGTGGCCACCGACACCGAATCGTCCACAAGGGACTCCCCGAGGCCGGGGCCCGCGTGTGCCGCGGGCTCCGGCTCGGTGGCCTCTTCGGCCGGGGCGGCGTGCTTAGGGCCGTCCTGGGGTTCGGCGGCCGGGGCGGCCGGGCGGATCTCGCCGGTCAGCGGGTCGATCCGCCTACGGTCCCGCACGACCACCGGTTCCTCCGGGCCCCGGCCCTCGGTTTCGTCGTAGCGTCCCGTCACTTCTTGTCCTTCTCGTCCTCTTCGACGATCTCGGCGTCGACGACGTCGTCCGCCTTGGCCTGCGAACCGGTGCCCGCGCCCGCCGCACCGGCGGCGCCTTCACCGGCGGCGCCTTCGGCGCCCGGGGTGGCGTTGGCGTAGAGCGCGGTGCCCAGCTCCTGCGAAGCGGTGTTCAGCTTCTCGATGGACTCGCGGATCTTCGCCGAGTCGGTGCCCTTGAGCGCCTCGTTGGCCTCGTCGATCGCGGACTTCACCTTGCCCTTGAGCTCGTCGGGCAGCTTGTCCTCGTTGTCCTTGACGAACTTCTCGGTCTGGTAGACGAGCGTCTCCGCCTGGTTGCGGGTCTCCGCCTCCTCGCGGCGCTGCTTGTCCTCCTCGGCGTGCGCCTCGGCGTCCTTGACCATGCGCTCGATGTCGTCCTTCGGCAGCGCGGAGCCACCGGTGATCGTCATCGACTGCTCCTTGTTCGTGCCGAGGTCCTTCGCGAGGACGTGCACGATGCCGTTGGCGTCGATGTCGAAGGTGACCTCGATCTGCGGCACGCCACGCGGGGCGGGCGGGAGACCGGTCAGCTCGAACATGCCGAGCTTCTTGTTGTGCGCCGCGATCTCGCGCTCACCCTGGAACACCTGGATCTGCACCGACGGCTGGTTGTCGTCCGCGGTGGAGAAGATCTCCGAACGCTTGGTCGGGATCGTGGTGTTGCGCTCGATGAGCTTGGTGAACACGCCGCCCTTGGTCTCGATGCCCAGCGAAAGCGGGGTCACGTCGAGCAGCAGGACGTCCTTGACCTCACCCTTGAGCACACCGGCCTGCAGCGCCGCGCCGACGGCGACGACCTCGTCCGGGTTGACGCCCTTGTTCGGCTCGCGGCCGCCGGTCAGCTCCTTGACCAGCTCGGACACGGCCGGCATGCGGGTGGAACCACCCACGAGGACGACGTGGTCGATGTCGCCGACGGCGACACCCGCGTCACGGATGACGTTGTTGAACGGCTTGCGGGTGCGCTCGAGCAGGTCCGAGGTGATCTTCTGGAACTCGGCGCGGGAAAGCTGCTCGTCGAGGAACAGCGGGTTCTTGTCCGCGTCCACGGTGATGTACGGCAGGTTGATGCTGGCCGAGTTCGAACTGGAGAGCTCGATCTTCGCCTTCTCGGCGGCCTCACGGATGCGCTGGAGCGCCATCTTGTCCTTGGTGAGGTCGATCCCGTTGGAGGACTTGAACTTGTCGACCAGCCAGGTGACGATGCGCTCGTCCCAGTCGTCACCGCCGAGGTGGTTGTCACCGGAGGTCGCGCGGACCTCGACGACACCCTCGCCGATCTCCAGCAGCGAGACGTCGAACGTACCGCCACCGAGGTCGAAGACCAGGATGGTCTGTTCCTTCTCGCCCTTGTCGAGGCCGTACGCCAGCGCCGCCGCGGTGGGCTCGTTGACGATGCGGAGCACGTTCAGGCCGGCGATCTGCCCGGCCTCCTTCGTGGCCTGCCGCTGCGCGTCCTCGAAGTACGCGGGGACGGTGATGACCGCGTCGGTGATGGTCTCGCCCAGGTACGCCTCGGCGTCGCGCTTGAGCTTCATCAGCACGCGGGCGCTGATCTCCTGCGAGGTGTAGGCCTTGCCGTCGATCTCGGTCTTCCAGTCGGTACCGATGTGCCGCTTGACCGACCGGATGGTCCGGTCGACGTTCGTCACGGCCTGGTTCTTCGCCGGCTGACCGGTCAGCACTTCGCCGTTCTTGGCGAAGGCGACGATGGACGGGGTGGTGCGTGAACCTTCCGAGTTGGCGATGACCGTCGGCTCGCCGCCCTCAAGGACAGCGACGACCGAGTTGGTCGTGCCGAGGTCGATGCCGACCGCTCGCGCCATGGTGTGATCCTCCTGCTAGTTCGTGACCTGCACGTTCTCGCCCACCTTGAGTGGGCTCAACGCAAGTTGTATCGGGATGGTGGGGCTTCCGTCAAGCCGGACTTGAGTCACCCTCACTCAACCTTGTATCCGGCTCAACGAGCGGCGCGGTCGCCTTGTTCCCGGACTACCGGCAGACCGTGCCCGGAGCGGGTGTGACGCCGATCACCAGGTACTTCACCTCTTGGGTGCGCACGCAGGCCGAGTTCAGCAGCCCCGTGTGCCCGTACCCGGCGTCGACGAGCAACGTCGAGTTCTCGATGTTCCTCGTGAGCCCCTTCGCCCAAACGAGCGGCGTCGCCGGATCGTGTTCGCCGCCGACCACGAGGATCGGCGCGGCGCCGGTCACCTTCTGCGGCCGCGGCAGGTACGCCGGCGGCACCGGCCAGCCCGCGCACCCGCTCGCCATGTCCCAGAACTCCGAGTACCGCCAGCCGTGCGGCGAGAGCGTCTTCACCAGTCCCTGCATCGCCCTCATGTCGGCGTAGGAGGTGAACGGCGAGCCGAAGTCGTGACAGCCGATCGCGCGATATGCGCCGTAGGACGGATCCAGCTGCGAGTACGGCAGCAACCCGTCGGCGTCGCCCGCTGCCGCGGCCTCGATCCCCTTCGCCAGGTCCGGCCAGAACGCGGGCAGGATGAGGCCGCCGTAGACGCCGGCCGCCATCTCCTCGGCGGTCACCTTCCGGCCGAGCTGCTTCGACGGCACACCGCCGGGCGTCCGCATCAGCGCGTCATAGGCGGCGAGGACATCCTTGCCGCGAAGCACGCAGTCGGCCGACGTCGTGCACCACTTCGCGAAGTCCTTGAGCGCGCTTTCGGTCGCGATGGCCTCTTCGAGGACCGCCTGCCTGGTCGGCCGCGAGTGGTCGACGGCGCCGTCGAGCACCATCGTCCGGATGCGGTTCGGGTACTTCTCCGCGTACACGGCGCCGAGTTCGGAACCGTAGGAGACGCCGAGCCAGTTCACCTTCGGCTCGCCGAGAGCGCCCCGGATCGCTTCGATGTCGTCCGCGGCGTGCCAAGTGTCCACAGAGGACAGTTTGGGCCCGGTCCGCTTCAGGCATTCCTCGCCCGAGGCGCGGTTGTGCGCGAGCAGCTGGTCGTAATCGGCACGGCTTCGCGGAAAGCGGCTGATCGCCGGATCGTGCAGATCCGGCCCGCAGGCGATCGCGGGCGTGCTTTCGCCGACGCCGCGCGGATCGAAGCCGATGACGTCGAACCGCTGCCGCACCTCGGCCATTTCCGGCTTGTCCAGCGCGAAACCGCGGCCGCCGTACTTGAGCACGGTGACCCCGGCGCCACCGGGACCGCCCGGATTCGTCAGCAGCGAACCGACGCGGCGGGCGGGATCGGTCGCGGGCAGCTTCGCCAGCGCGATCGAAAAACCACCGCTCACCCGGAGGTTCGCGCATTCCAGCGTCGGCGCGTACTCGGTCGCGCACGGCTTCCAGTCGATCCCGGACGCGGCGGACGCAGGCAGCGCGGTGAGCGGCAGCAGGGTCAACGCGGCGACGGTGGCGAGAGCCTTCATGCGGGCTTCACCGTGATCGAACCGGTGCCGGACTGGAGGTCCAGGACGTTCGCCGAAGCCTGGTCCTGCCGGACGCCGCCGGTCTCGACCTTGCCGACCTCCGCCTTCGCGCGGACCTGGTACGCGCCGTCGGGAACGGTGACGAGGACCTTGCCGACCTCCGCGTTCGCCGTGACCGCGCCCGGCTTCGCGAGACCGACCTCGATGTCGCCGGTGCCGGTGCGCAGGTTGACCGGACCGGACGTGTTCATCACCTTGAAGTCGCCGACGTCGCCCTTCAAATCGACCGAGGCGGCGCGGGCGAGGGTGATCTTGCCGGTGCCGATGGACCCGGAGATCGCCAGCTCGCGCGGCACCACGACGTCGTAATCCACGCCGCACTGCTGACAGCCGCCGAGGACCAGCGTGCCGTTCTCGACGCTGTACGTCTTTCCGGGATTCTTGCCGGTGTACGTCACTTCGCGGCGCAGTGAGACGGGCGCGCCGTCCTCGACCCGGAGCACGACCGCGCCGACCGGGACGTCCACCCGGATCGCGGTGATCTGCTCGGTGACGGGCGCGCCGTCACTCAGCTTCTGCTGGTCTTCCCCTGTGCAGCCGACGATCCCGAAGGCGGTCAGCGCGCCGAGAGCGAGCGCGCCGAGGACGCGCTTCTCCTTGTTCCCCATGAGAAAGTATTCCCCCGATAAAGTCGGTCAGGCCGCTTTGACCTTGACGCTTCCGCTGTCGGTGTTGAGATCGAGCTTGTGCTGGGCCGAACCGGACTGATTCACGTCGATGTCGCGGTGGCCGCTGCCGGAGTCGCCGGTGACGTTGTACTCGCCGGGCGGGACGGTGACCTCGACCGAACCGCTGTCGGTCCGCGCGGTGACGTCGGCGCCCTTGAGGAGTTCGAGTTCGATGCGACCGCTGTCGGTGCGCGCCTCGACGTTGCCGCCGAGCCGTTCCCCCTTGATGGCACCGGAAGCCGCCTGCACGGTGACGGCCTGGCCGATGTTCGCCAACTCGACGCGGCCGGCGTCGGACCGCACCTTCACCGTGCCCGGCACGTCCGCAACGGAAACGGCGCCGGAATCGACCATGACGTCCACAGTGGACACTCCGGCGATGTCGAGCGCCCCCGAGTCCAGCTTGCCGGAGACCGGGATGCCCGCGGGGACAACCACGTCGTAGCGGACCTCGCAAGTGGTGCCGCATCCGGCGAGGACCAGCGTGTCGCCTTCCACGCGGAACGAGTCGCCCGGCTTGTTCCAGCGGTACTCGAACTCCTGGTGGACCCGGACCGGCCCCTCGCCGGCGCGGATCTTGACCCCGCCCTCGTCGTTGTCGATCCGCACGCTGCGGATCGGCTGGGTGACCTCCGAGGTGGCCTCCGCGTCGGACGGCCACCACCAGCCGAGGCCGGTGAGGACACCGACGCCGATCAACGCGATGCCTCCGATCGCGAGGAGTGGGCGCGCCATGGTCTTGAGTCCCTCCAGAGCAGGTTTTCGTGTAGCTCGACGCTAAGGGCAGCGCGGCGGGTTGGACATAGGGGTAACCCCCGGATTCGTCCCTGAACCCGCGCCCGGGGCCTCGGGGTCATAACCTGGCTCCGTCATCTGTTCAACGACCAGGAGGACGCATGCCGCAGGCACCCGATCCGTACGACTTCCTGCCCGATCTGCCTGCCTTCACCCTGAGCAGCACCGACATCGAGGAAGGCGGCTTCCTGCCGAAACCCCAGCTTTCCGGGATCTTCGGCGCGGGTGGCGAGGACCGTTCCCCGCAGCTGTCCTGGGAGGGTTTCCCCGCGGAGACCAAGAGTTTCGCCGTGACCTGTTACGACCCCGACGCCCCGACGGCGAGCGGATTCTGGCACTGGGCGGTGTTCGACATCCCCGCGTCGGTGACCGCGCTGGCCGCGAACGCAGGCGACGAAGCGGGCACCGGCCTGCCGGAAGGTGCCGTCACCCTGAAGGGGGACGGTGGCGTGAGGCAGTTCCTCGGCGCGGCCCCGCCGCCCGGACACGGGCCGCACCGGTACATCTTCACGGTGCACGCTGTCGACGTCGAAAAGCTGGACGTCGGCGAAGACGCGACGCCGGCGTTCCTCGGCTTCAACCTCTTCGGCCACGCCATCGCCCGGGCGTCGCTCACGGCCCTGCACGAGAACAAGGGCTGAAGGACGCTTTCCCCGCATGACACGCGGTGAAGGACGCTTTCGCCACGTCTCATGCGGGGAAAGGCCCCTTCAGCCCTCCCTAGGCCTGCCCGTTCGCCCGGCCCCGCTCCATGTACTGCCCTTCCGGCGGATCCCCGAAGCCGAACTGCCGGTACAGCCCGTGCGCGTCGGCGGTGTGCAGCATCCACCGGAACTCCGCGCCCGGCCCGTTGTCGATCATCTCCCGGACCAGTTCCTTGCCGAGCCCGGCGCCGCGCGCCTCGTCGACGACGAAGACGTCCGCGAGATAGGCACTGCCGATGGTGTCGGAGAATGCCCTCGCGAAGCCGACCAGACGACCGCTCGAAGTCTCGTACGCGCCCACGACGCGCCAAGCGTTCCTGAAGACCTTCTCGACCTGCTCGCGGTCTCGCCACTTGCCCCAGTAGACGCTGGTGGACAGGTACTTCCACACCACGTCGAGGTCCACCCGTGCCAGGTCGTCGTCCAGTTCGTAAGCGCCGACAGTCCTCATGATCCGAACGCTACCCAGCAGGTCAATGAGGTTTCAGCAGGTAGTCCACCACCGGCCGCAGCTCCTCGGCGGACGGCGGCTCGTCGTCGATGAGGCCCTGGATCAGCAGGCCGTCGATCCCGGCGAGGAACACCCGGAACGCGACCTCGTCGTCGTGCCGGACCATCGAGGTGAGCACGTCCAGCCAGCGCCGGGCGGCGGGCCGCAGCTCCGGTTTGCGCGCGGCCAGCAGGTACAGCTCGTACTCCGCCATCGTCCGCCCGCGGCGCGGGCCCAGCGCCTCCGCGAGCAGCCCGGCGACCTCTTCCGCGCCGCGGCTGCCGCGCGAGCGGGCGCGGTCGATCATCCAGTAGACCTCGGTCGCCATATCCCTCGCGCACGAGATGAGGGTGGCGACCAGCAGATCGTCGAGGCTGGAGAAGTGATAGGTCGTCGACGCCGTCGGCACGCCCGCCTCGGCGGCGACCGTCCGATGGGTGACGCCGGCGACGCCGTCCCGTTCGATCACGCGCAACGCGGCCGCGATGATCTCCTCGCGGCGCTTCTCGCCCCTGGCCTTGCGGCCGTCGACCTGGATCTTCACTTAGTGCGCGCCTCCCGCCTCGATCAACACGACACCGCCGACCACCAGTACCAGACCGGCGATCACGGAGAGGTTGACCGGCTCCTTGAAGAACACCATCCCGACGGCCGCCACCAGCGCGACCCCGGCCGCGGCCCAGATCGCGTACGCGACGCTCACCGGCACGCCCGCTTTCAGCACATACGCGAGCGCGACGAACGCGACGGCGTACCCGGCGACCACGACGATCGACGGGCCCACCTTGCTGAAACCTTCGGAAAGTTTCAACGACACCGTCGCGGATACCTCTGCGGCGATGGCCAAAGCGAGGAGAAGGTACGCACCCATGTCACAAAAACTACCTGGACGATCGTCTTAAAACCAAGAGAGGCGTACACCACATCGGTGGGACTTGGGCGCGGTCAGTGGGTTACCCATCAGTAAGAAGCATTACTCTGCCCCCACCACCACACGCTTCACTCGGACGAAAGGCACCCGACGATGGGCGCTGTACAGCTGACGCTCGGCGGGATCGCGGTCCTGCTCGGCGTCGTCGCCTGGGGAATGTTCTTCGCGACCATCGCCCGCTTCGTGCGGGTGATCCGCCTCGGTCAGCCGGACTCGACCCGCAACGGCCCGTTCATCCCGCGGATGAAGACCCTGATCAAGGAATTCGCCGCGCACACCAGGATGAACAAGGTCAAAAGCGTCGGCCCGGCGCACTGGCTGGTCATGTGGGGCTTCCTGATCGGGTCGCTCGCGCTGTTCGAGGCGTACGGCGAGGTCTTCGTCCCGACCTGGGGCTGGCCCATCCTCGACGACTGGTCGCTGTTCCAGCTGCTCATGGAGCTGCTCGGGGTCGGCACCATCGTCGGCATCCTGGTGCTGATCTGGGTCCGGCAGAAGAACCACCCGCGCCGCGCCGACCGGCAGTCCCGGTTCCAGGGCTCGAACTTCAAGTGGGCGTACTTCATCGAGGCCGTCGTGCTCATCGAGGGCATCGGCATCATCGGCGTCCGCGCCGCGAAGTCCGCGCTGAACGTGCACGAAACCCCGATCTGGGCCGCGTTCGTCTCGCATCCGATCGGTGAGCTGCTGCCCGCCAGCCCGGACCTGGTCTCGGTGTTCGCCTTCGTCAAGCTGATGAGCGCCACGATCTGGCTGATCGTCATCGCGCGCACGATGACCATGGGCATCGCCTGGCACCGCTTCAGCGCCTTCTTCAACATCTACTTCAAGCGCGAGGCCGACGGCGGCGTCGCGCTGGGCGCGCTCAAGCCGATGATGAGCAACGGCAAGGTGCTCGACCTCGAAGAGGCGGACCCGGACGAGGACACCTTCGGCGTCGGCAAGATCGAGGACTTCAGCTGGAAGGGCTGGCTGGACTTCTCCACCTGCACCGAATGCGGCCGCTGCCAGTCGCAGTGCCCCGCGTGGAACACCGGCAAGCCGCTTTCGCCGAAGCTCGTCATCACGCAGCTTCGCGACCACGCCTACGCGAAGGCGCCGTACCTGCTCGCGGGCGGCAAGCGTGACATGGCCGGCGATGAGGTCGGTCTGTCCGGCGACAACATGTACGCGGGTATCGACGTCCTCGCGATCGCGGAGTCGCAGAAGGCGCTCGTCGGTGACGATGGTGGCGTCATCGACCCCGAGGTGCTGTGGTCCTGCACCTCCTGCGGCGCGTGCGTCGAGCAGTGCCCGGTGGACATCGAGCACGTCGACCACATCGTCGACATGCGCCGCTACCAGGTGATGATCGAATCCGCGTTCCCCAGCGAGCTCAACGGGATGTTCAAGAACCTGGAGAACAAGGGCAACCCGTGGGGCCAGAACGCCAAGGACCGGCTCGCCTGGACCGAGGACCTGGACTTCGAGGTGCCGGTGTTCGACGGCGACCTCGGCGACACCGAGTACCTCTTCTGGGTCGGCTGTGCCGGCGCGTTCGAGGACCGCGCGAAGAAGACCACGCGCGCCGTCGCGGAGCTGCTGCACATCGCGGGCGTCAAGTACACCGTGCTCGGCTCGGAGGAGTCCTGCACCGGTGACCCGGCCCGCCGTGCGGGCAACGAGTTCCTGTTCCAGATGCTGGCGCAGCAGAACGTCGAGATCCTGAACTCGGTGTTCGAGGGCCGTGAACGCAAGGCGCGCAAGGTGGTCGTCACCTGTGCCCACTGTTTCAACACCCTCGCGAACGAGTACCCGGAGCTGGGCGGCCAGTTCGACGTCGTGCACCACACGCAGCTGCTCAACCGCCTGGTGCGGGAGAAGCACCTGACCCCGGTGGCCCCGGTCGCCGAGGACGTCACCTACCACGACCCGTGCTACCTGGGCCGCCACAACAAGGTCTACGACGCTCCCCGTGAGCTCGTCGGGGCCACCGGCGCGACACTGCGCGAGATGCCGCGGCACGGCGACCGCTCGATGTGCTGCGGCGCGGGCGGCGCGCGGATGTGGATGGAAGAGAAGATCGGCAAGCGGATCAACGTCGAGCGGGTGGACGAGGCGCTCGGCACCGCGCCGTCGAAGATCGCGACCGGCTGCCCGTTCTGCAAGGTGATGCTCAACGACGGCCTCACCGCGCGTCAGAGCGACGGCCAGGCGAGCGAGAAGGTCGAGATCGTCGACGTCGCCCAGCTACTGCTGACCGCGGTCAAGCGGAAGCCGGAGCCGCAGCTGGTCCCGGCGGGAGCGCCCTCTTTGGACGCCGTCTCGGACGCCGAACTCGACGGAAAGGCCGACGTGCCGACCGACGAAACGGCCACCGGAACCCCGCTGCCCGAGGAAGACAAGTAGAACGTCACATCCGGAGGGGACATTCTCTCGCACATAATGCGAGAGAATGTCCCCTCTTGTTTTATCCAGGCGCGGGCCATTTCGTTCCATTACCCGTTCGGCGGTACACCGTGGCGATAGGCTGCAGCGGATCCGGAAAAAAGGGGCGAGGAATCAATGGGCAACCGTCACGAACTCCGCTCGGCAAGAGAGCACCGGCTCGCCACACCGGGATCGCCGACCGTTCGCCCGCCCGCCAGGGTCCCCTCGTCCGCGGCCTTCGCCAGGATGGCACAGGAAGCGACCATCCCCAGCATCCCGGCCGCCCGGCGACCGCCGCGCCAGGAACGGAAACGCACGCGCGTCCGCCCGTACGTCCGCACGGGCGGACGCACCCAGTCCAAGCGGAACTTCGCGATCGAAGCGATGATTTCCGTCCGGCACGACGCACCGTGGACGGCGCCGGGATTCAGCGTCGAATTCCATTCCGTGAGATCGCTGTGCCGTCGTCCCACTTCCGTCGCCGAAGTAGCCGCGTCCTTATGCGTTCCACTCGGCGTTGCAAAGGTCCTTTTGGGTGATATGGCCGAACTCGGTTTGGTCACCGTTCATGAAACGCAGGCTGAATTCGACGGTCATCCGGCACTCGCCTTGATGGAACGCGTCCTGCAGGGATTGCGTCGCCTGTGAGATCGGCGCACCCGCACTACGCTACGCGAGGTGAGTGAAGAATCCGGTGACGAAAGCACCCTGACCGTGGTGCTGGCGGGTGGGGTCAACCTCGCCATCGCCGTGCTGAAACTGATCGCCGGGCTCATCACCGGCTCCGGCGCGATGCTGTCGGAAGCCGCGCACTCGGTGGCCGACACGATCACCGAGGTCCTCCTGCTGACCGCGCTGAAACGTTCGGACCGGCCCGCCGACCGCGTCCATCCCTTCGGCTACGGCAAGGAGCGGTACTTCTGGTCGCTGCTCGCGGCGGTGTCGATCTTCGCCTCCGGCGCGATGTTCGCGCTCTACGAAGGCTTTTCGACGGTCTTCGGCGAGGAGACCGAACAGACCGATCCGATCGTCGGCTACGTCGTCCTCGCGATCGCGTTCGCCCTCGAATCCGTCTCCTGGTTCCAGGCCGTCCGGCAGGTGCGCCGCGACGCCGCCGACTCGGGCCAGAAGGTCTCGGTGTATCTGCGGATGATCGACGACCCGGCGCCGAAGACCGTCCTGTTCGAAGACTCGGCCGCGCTGATCGGCCTGCTGCTCGCGTTCGCCGGGATCGGGCTGCACCAGCTCACCGGATCGCATATCTGGGACGGCGCGGCGTCGATCGCGATCGGTGTCCTGCTGGCGCTGGTCGCCTACATGCTCGGCCGGACCAACCGCGGCCTGCTGATCGGCAGGCAGGCGGACCCCAAGCTGGTGCGCGGGGTGCGGGACCACCTGCGGAACGCGCCGGAGATCGAGGCCGTCGTCGACCTCCAGACCATGTTGATGGGCACCGATCAGGTGCTCGTCTGTGCCCGCGTCGACTTCGACGATTCACTCGGCGCCGCGGAGGTCGAACGCGCCTGCGTGCGGATGGCGACCGAGCTGACCCGGACGTTCGGCGACGTCACCGAGGTGTTCATCGAACCGGTCCCGCGCACGGACGCCGAACTGCGCGCGGCCGTGCTGGCCCGCTACGGCGACATCGCCGAACGCTGGGCCAAGGATCAGTAGCCGAAGTTCTGCGTCCAGTACATGCCCTTGATGTTGACGCCGACGCCGATCTTCTTCAGCTTGCAGTTGAGGATGTTCGCGCGGTGGCCCTCGGAGTTCATCCAGGCGTCCATCACCTTGGCGGCGCTCGACTGCCCCTTGGCGATGTTCTCGGCGCCGGGCTTGTCGTAGCCGGCGGCGCGGATGCGCTGGTCGAACGTGACGCCTTCCGGCGTGGTGTGCGAGAAGTAGTTCCGCGCGGACATGTCGTCGCTGTGGCCCTGCGCGGCAGCGGCGAGATGCGACTCGTTGCTCACCGGCGAGCAGCCCGCGTCGGCGCGCTCGGCGTTGACGAGGTCGATGACCTGCCCGGCGAGCGAGCTGTCCTGCGAGCGGGGCGGTTCCGGGGCCTTGCTCGGAGTGGGCTTGGGGGCCTCGGAAGGCTGAGCGGGCGGCTCGGCCGGGGCGGAGGACGAGCTGGGCGGAGCGGAGGACGACGTGGGAGCCGCCGAAGACGACGTCGGAGCGGCCGAACCGGGTGCGGAGCCCTCCGGCGCCGGGGAAGACGTCTGGCCGAAGTAGGCGGGCGGTTTCGCGAGGGCGTCGCCGGGTCTGCCCTTGGTGTCGGGGACGCTGAGTGAGAGATTGCTCAGCGCGGTGCCCTGGAACCGATCGGTCACCATCAGGTAGCTCGCGCTGGCGATCACCCCGCCCAGCAGGACACTGAGCGTGACAAGCAGTAACCGGCTTCGCGTTCTATTGGGGGACACGGGGCCGAAAACTATCACGAACTGGTTACGGCAATACCCCCGAAAGTAGTAATACCGGTCAGCGGCTGAGGCGGCCCGTGGAGTCGTGCGTGATCGCCGTCGCGTCGGCGAGGAACCGGATCACGGTCTCCAGCTCGCCGTCCGTGTAGTTCTCGCAGGTCTCGCGGACCGACTTCACCAGGTGGTCCCACAACGGCGCGGCGGAGGCCATCCTCGCCGCGTCGATCTCGATGAGGACCTTCCGCCGGTCTTCGGGATGCGGCTTCCGGGCGACGATCCCCTTGCCTTCGAGCCTGTCGATGAGCGCCGTGATCGATGCCGGCGCGAGCCCCGAGAGCTGCGAAAGGGCCTTCGGCGTCTGCGGCCCGAAGCGGGCGAGGTAGTCGGTCACCTTGCTTTCGACGGCCGAAAGGCCGCTCAGCTCGGCGATGGCCGTGTGGAACATGACCGTCTCCGTCGACAGCGCACGCGACCCGCTGAGGACCCGCTCGACCAGTTCCGCTCGCTCGCTTGACACAGCGGCCAGCTTAGCGGAGTCTTTAGTTCGATAGAACGAATTAGTTTCTAAGAGATTCGATGGGGTGAACGACATGGCGAAGGCACTGATCGCCGGCGGGGGTATCGCGGGCACGATCACGGCGATCGCACTGCACGAAACGGGCCACGAGCCGGTGATCCACGAGGCGTACGACCGGACCGCGGAAGGGGTCGGCGCGTTCCTGACCCTCGCGGTGAACGGCCTCGACGCGTTGGGGCCGTTGGGACTGAAAGGCCTGGTCAAGGGCTTGGGCTTCGACACCCCGCGGATCAAGATGCACCTGGGGAACGGGCGCGAGCTGGCGGATCTCGCGCTCGGCGGGGAGCTGGAGGACGGCACCGTGAGCCAGACCGTGCTCCGCTCCGATCTGTACATCGCCCTACGCGACGAAGCCGTCAGACGCGGCATCGAGATCCGCTACGGCAAACGTTTGGCCGACGCGCGCGAGACCGGCGACGGCGTCCTCGCGACCTTCGAGGACGGCTCGTCGGCCGAGGGCGACCTGCTGATCGGCGCGGACGGGCTCCGCTCGCGGGTGCGGACGATCATCGATCCGCGGGCGCCATCACCGCGCTACGTGCCGCTGCTGAACACGGGCGGGCTGGCCGAAGGCCTGCGCCTGGACGACGAACCCGGCGTCATGCACATGACGTTCGGCAAGCGGCTGTTCTTCGCTCACATCGTCCACCCGGACGGTGGCGTCTGGTGGTTCGCGAACGTCCCCCGGAAGCGTGAGCCGTCTCCGGCCGACCCCGCCGTGACGGCCACCTGGCGAGAGGACCTGATCCGGCAGCTGGCGGTGGACCGCACCCCGGCCGTCGAGATCGTGCGCGCGACGCGGGAGATCTACCGGCCGTGGGCGACGTACGACTTCCCGAGCGTGCCGACGTGGCGGACGGACCGGATGGTCATCATCGGCGACGCCGCGCACGCGACCTCACCGGCGGCCGGGCAAGGCGCCGCGATGGCCATCGAGGACGCCGTCACGCTGGCGCGATGCCTGCGCGACGTGCCCTCGATCCCGAAGGCGCTCGCCGTCTACGAAGGACTGCGGCGCGAGCGCGTCGAGGCCGTCGTCGAACGCGGCAAGCGCAACGGCGACGACAAGGCGGCCGGACCCGTCGGGCGGGTGATCCGGGACTTCTTCCTCACGCGGGCGTTCAAGAACCCGCCGGACGAGGATCCGAACGCCTTCATGTGGCGGCACCGGATCGACTGGGAAGCGCCAGTGGCTTCTTAGCGCCAGGTGTCGACGCGGTGGAAGTTCTTGTACGCGCGGCTCGGGGTCGGCCCCCGCTGCCCCTGGTAACGCGAACCGGCCTCGTTCGAGCCGTACGGGAACTCCGCCGCGCTGGACAGGCGGAAGATGCAGAGCTGGCCGATCTTCATCCCCGGCCAGAGCGTGATCGGCAGGTTCGCCACGTTCGACAGCTCGAGGGTGATGTGGCCCGAGAAGCCGGGGTCGATGAAGCCCGCGGTGGAGTGCGTCAGCAGGCCGAGGCGGCCGAGGGAGGACTTGCCCTCCAGGCGGCCGGCGAGGTCGTCGGCGAGCGTGACGGTCTCGAACGTGGAGCCGAGGACGAACTCGCCGGGGTGGAGGACGAAGGGGTCTTCGCCCTCCTTCTCGACCAGCGACGTCAGCTCGTCCTGCTGCAGCTGCGGGTCGATATGCGTGTACTTGCTGTTGTCGAACACGCGGAAGAAGCGGTCGAGTCGCACGTCGATGCTCGACGGCTGGACCATCGTCGGGTCGAACGGGTCGACGCCGAGACGGCCGGCGTCGAGCTCTTTACGGAGGTCACGGTCGCTGAGGAGCACGCGATCAGCGTAGTCAAGCGGCCTTCATGTGCCTGCCGTAGGTCGGGTCGAGCCCGAACACCTTGGTGACCTGCCGGAGATAGTGGCGGCGGCCGGCCGCCCCGATCAGCTCCTGGAGCGCCGTCGCGCCGGGCACCACCCGCCGGACCGTCTCGGCGGCGAAGTTGACCCCGGCCGCCGCGACCACGGCCGCCTGGGCGATCGGATCGTCGGGCAGTTCGAGGAAGTCGGCGTTGGTCTTGCCGAGCAGGAGCCTGCTGATCGCCCCGTGCCCCGCGACCGACACGTGCGCGAGCACCTTGCCGAGCGCGCCGCGGCCGTCGCCGACCCCGGCGTGGGCCTTCATGAGCGCCGCGGCGAGCCGCTTGGAATCGTCGTCGGGAATGAACTCGGTGGTCGCGAGCAGCCACAGCAGACGCCAGGCGTCGTCCTCGCCGGCGGGCAGGAGCTCCTCGTCGACGCCCATGAGCCAGCCGACATATCGCCAAAGGTGCAGGATGTCGGCGCGTTCGCGGGCGCTGTAGCGGAGCCCGAGCAGCTGGGTGCCGAAGACGTAGACGAGGGAGAAGAGCAGGAGCGTGCCCGCGGTCTGGACCTGGTTGACCGGCCTGTCCCAAGCGGCGTAATCCCAGTCCTTGCGGCGGTTCATGGCCGCGCGGACGTGGGCGTGCACGATCCGCACGCGCAACGCGGACTCGTACCCGCGACCGCCGGGCACCAGCGCGCCCGGCGTCGTCACGTGGATCCACCACGTCGCCGTCTCGACGAGGCGTCGTGCGGCCTTGTACTCGATCTCGCCGGTGCCGACGAGCGACTTCGTGGCGCGCGAAGCGAGATAGCCGCCCATCAACGAGACGTCGCCGAGCGGGAACAGGCCGAGCAACCCGGCACGCGTGATCGCCCGCGCGCCGCTGTCAAGGCGGTCCGGGTCGACCCAGTACGGCGTCGCCTCCACGTTGCGGAAGAAGGCTTCGAGCTCTTCCGGCGGGCTCTCGACGCTGTCGATGCCTTGCCGCAGCGCCTGTTCGAACTCGGGCCGGCTCGTGCGCAGCAACGGCACCAACACGTCGGCCGCCGGATCCTCGCGCTGCGCGAACTGCCGCAGCCGGGCCACCTGGCGCTCGTCACCCCTGATGTCGCCGTCGATGAACAGCCTCGACGCGACCCGGAACCCGCCTTGACGGAACAGTTCGGGGTCAGGCAGCCGCTCGCCCATCCGGATCACCTCCGAGGTAGACAACAAGTGTTGTCACTTTCGGCTGCGGCGTCAAGGTCGGCCCGGTCTTGGGGCGGGGTCTTGGCAAGGGGAGATCCGGACCATGTATGCTGGCCGAGCACTGCGGATGTAGTTCAATGGTAGAACATCAGCTTCCCAAGCTGAATACGCGGGTTCGATTCCCGTCATCCGCTCTCATGCGAAAGCCCCAGGTCAGTGGATGTCCACTGTGGACCTGGGGCTTTCGCTTTGGAGTCCTATGACCTTGCCGGATGACCTCCGCCACGACGTCCAGACGCTCTGGGACTACCACGACATGCGGCACGAACTCCGGCCCGCCGACGTCGGGATCGGACTCGGCAGCCACGACCTCGGCGTCGCCACCTGTGCCGCGGAACTGTTCCACACCGGGATGGTCCCGCTCGTCGTCTTCACCGGCGCCAACGCGCCGACCACCGTCGGACGCTTCCCGCGCGGCGAGGCGGTGCACTACCGCGAACACGCGCTTGCGTTGGGCGTGCCGGATGACGCGATCTTGGTCGAGCCCGAGGCTCGGAACACCGGGGACAACATCACGCTCACCCGGAAGCTGCTGGAGTCTCGCGGCCTCGAGGTCGGGTCGGTCGTTCTCATCTCCCGGCCGTATCAACAGCGGCGTGCTCATGCGACCTGCAAGAAGCTATGGCCCGAGGTGGACGTCGTGTGCGCTTCCCGGCCGTTGCCGCTGGACGACTACGTCGAGAGCATCGGCGATGTGGATCGGGTGATCAACATGCTTGTCGGTGATACGCAACGGATCGCCGTCTACGCCGAGCGTGGTTTCGCTGTCCGGCAGGACATTCCGAGCGGAGTGGCGGAGGCTTACGACCGCTTGGTCCAGGCTGGCTTCAGAGAGCGTCTTGTGTGACAGATCGATCGCGCCAGCCAAGTTTCACTGCAGCGGCCAAGGCGGATAGGCCTAAGACTTCCTCGCCATTACAGCGCTGCCGGAACAGGCCCTCTTCATGCGCACTGCGCATTTTCCCGTAAAGGACGCGACTCAACGGCGGCATTTCGCTCCATCGCGCGAGTACGGCCTCGTCGCTCAAGGACGGGTGGTCCAGAAGCCGTTCGGCGAGGCTAGGCCCCGAAGACCCTTCTTCGAGAGAACTGAACAGCTCCTGCAGGAGTCCTTTGAGGGCGAAAACATAGCCGTCTGGTGGCCAACCTCGTTCGAGGGTATATCGGTCCTTGAGGTCATGGCAGTCAAGACAAGCAGTCACCACGTCGGTTCCGCGTGCGACCTTGGGACGGGGAAGTGATCATGCTCATGCCGTCCGTCGATCTGACGATCACAGTAGAAGCAGGTCGTGCAATCACACCTCGACCGTCGCGCGAGCCGACAGGCTTCCGCCGTGTCCATACGGTTCCTCTCTGCTCGACGACCTCTGTCGGCAAGCGGTTCAACTCGATCCGCCGCCGAGTTCATGGCGGGCCAATTCCCTGGAACGCCGGCCGAGATCATGCTCGCCGTCGAACACACCTGCCATGCGAAAGCGACGGCGCGACGGCTCAGCGGCCGGCCGCGCTTGGGCCAATTGCCGAGGCGGTGTCGGCACAGCGCACACGCGAGCTGTAACCGGGTCCGGGCTTCCGCCGGTCGCCTTAGCGCCATGCACGCCTCCAGTGAACACGACCTGGCCGGGGACTCGTCCCCGGCCCAGCGGTTACCTTCTGCACCGTGCGGAGAATGTCGAGCGACAGTACGGCCGCGGCCTTGCTGACCGTGCTGGCCGGATCGCTGATCCTTCCGCTTCTCCTGGTCGGCGGGATCTTCCTCATCGTGGGCTTGAACACGGGTGGCACCCCGGGGCCGTACACCGTGGTTTTCGCCAAGGCGGGTGACGAATGCGGGGCGACAGGCCAGTATCTCGACTCGTCCACAGGGGAACCGCTGAGGTGCATGGGGCCGGGCGTGCTGCGGGACGCCTCGCTCGAATTCCCCGGTTTCTCCCGCGAGCAGAACGACGAGGTTCGCCGCTGGCTGGCCACGTTGGCGGAAGACGGTGAGCTGAGCGTCTTCGACCATCGTTCGGTCCAGGCCAAGGTCGACGGGATCGCGGCCGGATTGCCGCCGGGGATCCGTGTCGAGCGGGAATCCGGCTCGACACGGCTCTGGATCGGCGCGACGCTGACCGGCGCCGGCCTGCTCCTGCTTTCCGGCTTCGCCTGGCGGTGGCGCCGGAACCACCGGGCAGGGTTTTGATTTACCGTGCCAGGTATGGAAATCCGGGAGTTCACCGAAGCCGACTGGGCGCAGGTCTGGCCCATCGTGCGCGAAGTCGTGCGGGCGGCGGACACGTACACCTACGACCCGAACCTTACCGAGGACGACGCCCACGGCACCTGGGTCGAGGCGCCGCCGGGCCGGACGGTGGTCGCGGTCGAGAGCGGCCGGGTGCTGGGCACGGCCAAGATGGGCCCGAACCGGGGCGGGCCCGGATCCCATGTGGCGACGGCCAGCTTCATGGTGGACAACGACGTTCGCGGCAAGGGCATCGGTGGTGCGCTGTGCGCGGATGCCCTGGATTGGGCCAGGGCGCAGGGTTTCGCCGGTATGCAGTTCAACGCGGTCGCCGAGTCGAACGCGGCCGGGATCAGGATCTACGAGCGGCTCGGGTTCGAGATCGTCGGAACGGTGCCCGGCGCGTTCGAGCACCCGGCACTGGGGCGCATCGGGTTGCACGTCATGTACTGCGACTTCGGCCGCGGCTGAGCGTCAGCCTTCGACGAGTTCCCAAGGGGCGTCGGCGCTCGGCCGGTCGTACACCTGGCCGGGCGCGGCGCTCAGCACCAGCGCGACGTCCGGGTACAGCGTGACGGCGTGTTCCATCTCGAGGGCTTCGACCTCGAAGTCCTCGCTCTCCGGGACCTGGAAGCCGACGAGCAGCCAGCTTCCGTCGGCCTCGCGGACGACCTGGCGGACGGCGCGCGCCGGGGCGGCGGGGTCGGTCGAGATCTCGGCGAGTTCGGTGCTCACCTGGACTTCTTCCAGCGGCGAGCCGGGATGCGTCCACGCGGCGAGGCGGGCGGCGCGGACCAGGAGGTCTTCCTCGTCGTCGTCCGAGTCGGCGACCGAGCTCAGCAGCCAGGTGCGCCGTTCCGGATCCCAGTCGGCGGCCATGCCGGTGGGGAGGCCGGCCAGCGCGGCGATCTCCGGGATGAGCTCCACCGCCTCCCGCAGGGGCAGCGCGCCGAACGCGTCCTTGTTCTCCTCCATGTTCTCGGAGAACTCGTTGCCGTCGCTGATGAACCAGTCGCCGTCGTCGTCCAGTACGACGAACGCGAGGTTCGACGGGTCCTCCACCAGCGACCGGGAGATGATCACCGGCGACTCGGGATCCTGACTCAGCGGCCAGTTCTCGCTCGACATGCTGGGCTCCCAACGGGGTTGTCCGGCTGTGGGGCACCATCCCACCATCTCCGGCGTTCCCGTCGCGCACCGGACCGGCGGAAGGTCATTCGCTGAGGTCGTACTCGTCGACGTCGAGCGCGGCGGCCGCTTCGGTGAGGAACGCGATCACGGCGGGCGAGAGGTGCCAGCCGAATTCCTCGCCGCCGTCACGGTGATGGAAGTAGCGCACCACCTGCAGCACCGCGCTCGCGCCTTCGTCCACCAGCCGCCGGATTTCCGGGCGGACCGGGGCGAGCCTGCCGATCACGCTCTCGATCTGGTCGTCGACCGGTTCCGAGCCGCGATGCGTCACCTTCCAGGCGTGCATCCGCGGCAACCGGTTCTCGGCGGACCGCGAACCCAGTACCAGGACCTCGTCGGGCTCCATGCCGAGCCGCGCGGTGATCTCCCCGGCGGACACGGTTTCGCTCTTCAAGGCGAAGTAGCAGTACTGGTGGACCTTCATACGCCCGGGACCCTAGCTTTCGGGCAGGCTGACCAGGTGAAACGTGATCAATCGCTTATCGAACGTCTCGCGCGGGAGCGCAACGCCTGGTTCTGCACGCTCCGCGCGGACGGTTCGCCGCACGTCACGCCGGTGTGGTTCGTGTATCTCGACGACGTCTTCTGGATCGGCAGCGGCGAGCGGAACGTCAAGGTGCGCAACGTCGGCAACGATCCGCGTGTCAGCCTCGCGCTCGAGGACGGCGACGCTCCCGCTGTCGCCGAAGGCGTGGCTCGCGTCCATCGAGGAACCCTGCGCGAAGACGTTCTCGCGGCGCTGGCGGCGAAGTACGACGGCTGGGCGGCCGGTGAGGAGATCGCCCCGTTCGGCGCCAGGGTGCTGCTGGAAGTCCCCGTTAAGCGGTGGCTGCTCGCGGGTGTCGCCCAATAGTCTGGAAAGTCCGATACCGATCCTGGGATGGACGATGCTGACCGGTGAACTGATCCGCTTGCGCCCGCTGGAACCCGAGGACGCGGACACGCTGTGGCGCTGGCACAACGACCCGGAGGTCACGCGCTGGATGCCCGCGGACCACCCGGAATCCCTCGCCCAGATCCGCGAACGCTTCACCCGGCGGAAGCCCAACAGCTTCAGCCAGGTGAACTTCGCGATCGAGAGTCTCGCCGTCGGCACCTTGATCGGCACTTGCACGCTGCGCGACGCCACCCCGGAGCAGGGCCGCGCGGAACTCGACATCTACCTCGGCGAGAAGGACCACTGGGGCGGCGGCTACGGCACCGACGCCATGCGCACGCTCTGCCGCTACGGCTTCGACATGATGCGGCTGCACATGATCGCGCTGTGGGTCGTGGTCGAGAACGAGGCCGCGATCCACGTCTACAAGAAGCTCGGGTTCCAGGTGGACGGCAGGCATCGGCAGTCGTTCCGCGGCCAGAACGGCCAGTGGCACGACGAATACCTGATGAGCCTGCTCGAAGGGGAACTCCGCTAGTCGCTCAGTCCTTTCGTGAGTCTGGCGGGCGCCTTCATCCGCCAGGCGTCCTCGATGAGCTCGCTCAACTGCGCCTTCTCCACCTTCTCGAGGTCGACGAGGATCGCGCCGTAGCCGTCGTAATGCGGCGTGGTGAAGTACGCGGGGTCTCCGGAGGCCAGCAGGGCCTCCTTCTCCGCGTGCTCGCACAGCAGCATCAACCCGCCCTCGGCCTCGGTGCGCAGCCGGGCGAAGCTCTTGCCCGCGACCTTGAGCGACGGCGTGCGGTACGACGTGGACTCCTCGACCTCCGGCAACCTGCCCGCCAGAGCCACGACTTCTTCCCAGGTCGTCATGGCCGACATTGTGCCCTGGGTCACTGACAAAACCACCCCGCGAACGCGAGGAAAGGTCCGTTCCTCGCAAATTTTGCGAGGAACGGACCTTTCATGGCACGCGCTTGAGGGGTTACGGCAGGGCGGTGATCCGGTCCGCGGGCGGCGGTGCGATGCCCGGGTGCGCGCCGAAGTACGCGATCAGCGCGTCCAGGTCCACCGGACCACCCGACAGGTTGGTCCCCTTCGTGAACTCGGTGAAGCCGTCCCCGCCGGCGGCGAGGAAGTTGTTCACCGAAACGCGGTACGACGCCGCCGGGTCGATCGGCGCCCCGTCGAGCGTCAGGTTCGAGACGCGCGAACCCTGGGCCGCCGACGCCGAATAGGAGTACTTCAGCGACTTCGAGATCTGCAGGATCCGCACGACCCCGTTGGCCTGCCATTGCTGTTCGAGCACGTTCTTCAGGTCCGCCCCGGTGAGCGTGATCGTCTGCATGATGTTCGCGAACGGCTGCACGGCGAACGCCTCGCCGTAGGTCACGACGCCGTCGCCCTCGCCGGCGGGCGAGGACAGGAAGGTGAAGTCCGTGCGGATCCCGCCCGGGTTCGTCATCGCGATCTGCGCGCCGTTCGACTTCGTCGCTTCGAGCTGGGCGTCGGCGATGACGTCGCCCAGCGGGGACTCGCCGGAGGCCGCGCCCTTGGCGACCAGGTCCGCGGTGATGGTGCCGACGGCCTTGTTCGCGATCGGCGCGGCCTTGGTCTTGGCCTCCTCGATCAGCTTCACCACGTCGGCGTCCGGCGCGACGTCGCGGGTGACGATCTGGTTGTGCGCCTTGGTCTCGCCGCGGACGACGTCGCGGGTCCGGCGGTCGATCTTCAGGTCGACGACCGAAAGCAGACGGCCGAACGACGCGCCTTGGATCACCGGACGCGGCGCGCCCGCGGGATCGTCGATCACGCAGTTGTACTGCTGGTGGCTGTGCCCGGTGAAGATGGCGTCCACTTTGGACGTCACCTGCCGCGCGATCGCGGTCGCGGCGCCCGGTTTGACCTTGCACTCGTCCGGGCCGGCGGTCTCGGAGTTGTCGCCTTGGTGCAGCAGCACGACCTGCGCCTTGACGCCGAACATGTCGAGCAGCTTGGCCGTGCGGTCGATGGCCTCGACCTCGTCGCCGAACTTGAGGCCCTTGATCGCCTCCGGGGTGACGACCTGCGGCAGATCCTTCAGTGTCGCGCCGATGACGCCGATCGGGACGCCACCGGAGACCTCGATGCTGAACGGCAGCAACGCCGGGACACCGTTCTCGTAGTACACATTGGACCCGAGGAAGGGGAAGTTCGCGCCCTTGAAGGACTCGCGGAACTGGCAGCCGTCGGTGGGGTGGCAGCCGCCATGCTGCATCCGGCGGAGTTCCTTGAGGCCCTCGTCGAATTCGTGGTTGCCCACCACGGAGGCTTCGACATCGAGCTGGTTCAGCAGCTCGACCGTCGGCTCGTCGTGGAACAGAGCCGAGATCACCGGCGACGCGCCGATGCTGTCACCGGCCGATAGGACGACCGAGTTACGCGCTTCGCCGCGAAGCTTCTTCAGGTGCGTCGCGAGATAAGCGGCGCCGCCCGCGTTGACGGTCTTGCCGTCGGGCAGCGTGACACGGCCGCTCGAACCGGACGGCGGTTCGAGGTTTCCGTGCAGGTCGTTGAACGTGATCAGCCGGACGTCGGTGGTCGACGGCGCGGCGGACGCGGGCGCGGCGACGACGGCCAACGCGGTCAGCGCGGTCGCGGCGACGACGGCCATCCGGGTGGAGAGCTTCGTTGTTGGGCGCACGGCGGAGCAGTCTGCCTTGCGGGTTTGACCTTCACCAGAGGAAAAAGGAGGACGATAGGCAACCGTCACATGGCGCGTGAGCTGCCGTCGAGCAGCACCCGGGCGACCAGTTCGGGCTCGTCGTTCATCGGCACATGCCCGCATCCGCGCAGCACCAGCAGCTCGGCCTCCGGCGCGATCCGGCGCAGCTCGGCGGCCTTCGGGCGGGCGAGGATGCGGTCGCGTTCCGCCCACGCGATGGTCACCGGCACGTCACGGACGACACCGTCGAACCGGAAACCGCCGCGGGCCTGCTCCAGCGTCGGCCGGAAGCCGGGGCAGCCGGCGAGCGCGCGGATGTCCTCCATGACGACCTGCGTGGTGAGCCGGTCCGGGCGGCCGACGATCATCCCGGTGAGCACCGACCGGCCCGCCGGGGTCGCGGCGAGCCGCCGCGCGGTGCGTTCGGGGATCCGCTCGGCGAGCAGGCGATGGGTGCGCAACATGCTCAGCGCGTATCGCTGCTGCCGCGGCGTCCACAGTCCGGCCGGGGACAACGCCGTCACGCTGCGGACGAGACCGGCTTCCCCGAGCGCGAGCGAGAGCAGCCCGCCGAGCGAGTTGCCCGCGACATGCGGTTTGCCGAGGCCGAGGTCGTCGAAGAGCTTCCTGAACATCTCGACGGCGGCTTCGACGCCGTAACCGCCGGAGTGCGGCGCCGATTCGCCGAATCCGGGCAGGTCGACGGCGATGACGTCCCGGTGCGGGGTGAGCAGGCCGAGCACGGGCGACCAGGCCTGACGGCGATGACCGACCCCGTGGATCAGCACCAAGGGCTCGCCTTTGCCCGCGCGGTCGAAGACGACGTTGTCCATCCCGCGAGGTTAGGCTATTTACTGCTACCGGCGGTAACAGGTAAGTAAAGCCGTTCACGCCGCCGGGTGACGTCGTTCGGCATCGGCTCCAGTTCACCCGTCGCGATGAACCCGAGCTTCAGGTACAGCCGCCGCGCCCGGTCGTTGTCCTCCGCGACGTGCAGCCACACCTCGCGCGCGCCGTCGTCCTCGGCGGCCGACCGCACCTCGCCCATCAGCCTGGTGCCCAGCCCCCGGCCCCGGGCTTCGGGCGCGACCCACATCGAGTAGAGGATCCAGCCGTCGTCCCGAGCCCGCCCGGCGACGAGACCCACCGGACGTCCGTCGTCGAAGGCGGCGAACCAGACGTCCCCGGCCAGCTTCGCGAGCCACTCCTCGTCGGATTGCGCGCTTTCCGCCGCGGCGATCGAGCCGTAGTTCTCGGGGGTGTCCGTCAGGGCACGGAGGCGGACTTCACGGAAGACGTCGAGGTCCGCGGGGACGAGCCGTCGAACGATCAGCATCCAGGCAGAATCCCACGTCGGCCGGTGGATCGCGGAACGAATATCGCCGATCGGCCAAGATCGGGGTCGGCCACTCGGCCGATCCGGCCCCGGCCACCGCGGCCCTTCGACCGAAGTGGCGGCCCCCTGGTGATCCATAACGTCGTGGTCATGACGAACGCACAGGTCACCGCCCTGCAGTACGGCTTGATCGGCTTCTTCGCGCTCTGGGCGACGGTGCTGATCCCGCAGCTGATCGTGCTGCACGCGCGGCACGGCCGAGTGCGGCTTCGTCCCGTCCTGACCATGGCCGCCGTGCTGCTCTACGCGACCATGACGCTGGCGGTGACCTTCCTGCCGTTGCCCGGCCCCGGCGTCAAACGGCTGAGCCAGACCGTGCAGCTGCACCCGTTCCAGTGGGTCGCCGACATCCACACCGAACTGCTCAAGCACGGGCTGCCGATGGCGGACTGGTTCACCACCCAGACCTTCCAGCAGGCCACCATGAACGTGCTGCTGTTCGTCCCGCTCGGTTTCTTCGCCAGGACGCTCTGGAAGCGCGGCCTCGCCGGCACGACGCTGATCGGCCTCGCCGCTTCGCTGCTGATCGAGATCACGCAGCTGACCGCGAACTTCGGCACCGCGCCCTACGTCTACCGGATCTTCGACGTCGACGACCTGCTCAACAACACCGGCGGCGCGATGCTCGGCTGGATCGCCGGGGCCCTGCTGCTCAGCCTCGTGCGGAAGCCCGTTCCCTCAACGGTCGAGCTTCAGCTTCCGCGCCGCGAGCGGGTCGACCTCGCCCAGATCCGCTAGCCTCGCCTGCCGCCGCTGGGCCGCGCGCCGCGCGGCCCGCCGGTCTTCCGCGATCACCAGCACGGTGGCCACCACGAAGATCAGCGCGACCAGGCCGAGGATGAGCGAGAGCTGCAAAACGCCTCCTCGAAGACGACCTTGTGGGCGAGATCACAAACAGTACGCATATCGTGCTGAGTTGACCACCCCTTGAGACGAAAGTGGGTGTCGCAGGTCACTCGGGGTGCGCCGAGAACCACGTCCGGTCCTCGGTGCACCAGCGGTCGAAGACCAGGCCCGCGCTGGTCAGGGCGGCGTCGAGGGCCTTCGAGTCGAGTCGGCGGCAGGTGAACGCCTGGCTCCACCACCGGACGC
Source organism: Amycolatopsis sp. EV170708-02-1 (assembly GCF_022479115.1). Taxonomy (NCBI): domain Bacteria; kingdom Bacillati; phylum Actinomycetota; class Actinomycetes; order Pseudonocardiales; family Pseudonocardiaceae; genus Amycolatopsis; species Amycolatopsis sp. EV170708-02-1. The sequence continues at coordinate 9,319,921 of NZ_CP092497.1, read as the reverse complement.
CCGCCGAGTACCGCACGACGGCCGACAGCAGGTCACCGTCACGGACGACCTGGCCGAGCCGGACGTCGACCTCGCCGAGTTCGCCGCCTTGGCCGTTCCGGACCGAGGCGAACCACTCGGGCGGATGCCATTCGACGAGCACTCGCCCGCCGGGCGCGACATGCGCGCGGGCGGTGGCCAGGAAGGCCGCCCGATCGGCCGCGGCGGCGGTGTTGATCAGGTGGCTGCCGAGCAGCACCACGTCGAAGACCCGGCCGAGCCGCAACCGCTCGATCTTCGAGCACACCGTCTCGGCGCGGACGTGGGCGAGCATCTCCGGCGAATCGTCCACCGCGACCACCGGATGCCCGAGCTCCAGCAACGCGTGCGTGATCCGCCCGGCGCCGCAGCCGAGCTCCAGGATCGAGGCGCCCGCCGGGACCGCCGCGTGCACGATCTCCGGCTCGTCGCCAGGCGGCAGCAGCCGGTACACCTCCACCGAACAGCCGTCCGCCGTGAACGCCCCCTGATCCATACCCGCCAGCGTGCCGGAAACTGGCCCGGTGAGGACGAAACCGACCAAGGACGAGCTGGCCGCCGCCTACGGCAAGACCATCGACGACGTCATCGCGCCCGATCTGGACGTGCTGTTCTGCGGGATCAACCCCGGCCTCTACTCGGGCGCCCTCGGCCTGCACTTCGCCCGGCCGGGGAACCGGTTCTGGCCGGCGCTGTACCGCGGCGGCTTCACGCCGCGCCTGCTCGACCCCGGCGAACAGGACGAACTGCTCGGCCTCGGCCTGGGCATCACGAACGTCGTCGCGCGGACGACGGCGCGGGCCGACGAGCTGACACCGGACGAATTCCGGGAAGGCGGCCGTCTGCTGACGGCGAGGGTCGCCGAATTCCGGCCACGCTGGCTCGCGGTGGTCGGGATCACGGCCTATCGGACGGCGTTCGGCCTGCCGAAGGCGAAGATCGGCCCGCAAGACACCGAGATCGGCGGAGCGCGGGTCTGGGTGCTGCCGAATCCGAGCGGGCTGAACGCGCATTGGACGCCCGCGGCGCTCGGGGACGAGTTCGGGCGTCTTCGTGCCGAAGTCCACTCTGAGTAGCGAACGGGTCAGGATCTCCCGCCGTCGCGCTCATTCGAGCAAGAGTTCCACAACCAGCTGATACGCAGAGTTTGCTGCGACGAGGCGATACATCTATGAGGGGGATATCGCGTCACGTGCCCCGGTCTGCCGACTCGTAATAGTTACGAGGTGTCATCTCTGTCCGGTCCCGCAGGGGGGACCGGTTGACGAGGGTGACCACGCCGGGGGGCAGTGGTCACCGAATGGACTTCCGAGTCCTCTCGTTCGGAGATGGCGGGCACGAAAACGGAGGGGTCCGTGATGCGAAGCATCGAGCCGAACCGAACGCAGGCCGGCAGGCCTGGCGGACTGTCGCCAGGCGGCCGCGGACTCGGCGTGGCCGCCGTCGATCCGATCCCGATCTTCTGCGAGGGATTGAGCTCGCTGGTCCACCGCACGCCGGGGCTGCAGTGGCTCGGCCACGCGGCGAGCCATCATGCCGCGCTGCAGCTGTGCGAACAGCTCAAACCGGACGTCATCGTGCTGGATTCGGCGCTCGACCCGAACTGCCACCTGTCCCGGCTGCTCAGCGGCGGCGACCCGGCGCTGGTCATCATCACGATGATCAGAGACACGAATCGCACCCAGCAGTACCTCGCCGCGGCGATCGCCGCCGGCGTGCACGCGATCGTGCCGCGGGCGACCGACGGGCGGCACCTGGCCGAGGCGATCCGGCGCGCGCACAGCGACCGCCGCTACATCGACCCGACGCTGGCGGCGCTGACGGCGCGGCCGAAGCGCCAGCCCGTGCTCCCGAAGCCGGGCGACGCCCCCAAGCCGGCGACCGCGCGCGGCCTGATGCCGCTGTCGCGCCGCGAGTACCAGGTCCTGCAACTGGTGGCCGAGGGGCTGGAGAACTCCGGGATCGCGAAGATCCTGTTCCTGTCCGTGGAAACCGTGCGGACGCACGTCAAGAGCATCCTGCGCAAGCTTTCGGCACGCGACCGCACACACGCGGTGACGATCGCGTTCCGCTCCGGCATCCTGGTCGCGAATCCCGACGACGCGCACACCCCCGCCGAGCCGCAGGCGGCCACTTCTGTCGCCCCGTCACCCCGCTGAGACCCCCCGGATTGCTGATTTACACATCACAACAGTGGCCATTCACTTGCCGCCGGTTACCCACAGGTAATATCCTGATGTTACCGGCGAGTAGGGACGTGTGCCCGGCCGGGGAGCCGAACACATTGGAGTGACGAAATGGGCCACTACAAGAGCAACGTCCGAGACCTGGAGTTCAACCTCTTCGAGGTCCTCGGCGTGCAGGACCGCCTCGGCAAGGGCGTCCTCGCGGAATCCGACGAGGAGACCGCCCGCGGCGTGCTGACCGAGCTCAACAAGCTCGCTTCCGGTCCCCTCGCCGACTCGTACGCCGACGCGGACCGCAACCCGCCGGTGTACGACCCGAAGACCTTCTCGGTGAAGATCCCCGAGTCGTTCAAGAAGAGCTACCAAGCGCTGATGGACGGCGAATGGTGGCGGCTGGGCCTGCCGAACGAGCTGGGCGGCTTCGGCCTGCCCCCGACCGTGCAGTGGGCCGCGGCCGAGCTGATCCTCGGTGCCAACGCGCCGCTGTTCATGTACATGGCGGGCCCGAACTTCGCCGGCATCGTCGACAAGAACGGCACCGACGAGCAGAAGCGCTGGGCGCAGATCATGATCGACCGCGGCTGGGGCGCCACCATGGTGCTCACCGAGCCCGACGCCGGTTCCGACGTCGGCGCCGGCCGCGCCAAGGCCGTCAAGCAGGAGGACGGCTCCTGGCACATCGACGGCGTGAAGCGGTTCATCACCTCGGCCGAGAACGACATGGTCGAGAACATCATGCACCTGGTGCTGGCCCGCCCCGAGGGCCCCGGGATCGAGACCAAGCCCGGCACCAAGGGCCTTTCGCTCTTCCTCGTGCCGAAGTTCCACTTCGACGGCGAGACCGGTGAGCTGGGCGAGCGCAACGGCGCCTTCGTCACCAACGTCGAGCACAAGATGGGCATCAAGGCCTCCACCACCTGCGAGCTGACCTTCGGCCAGCACGGCACCCCCGCCAAGGGCTGGCTGCTCGGCGAGGTGCACGACGGCATCGCGCAGATGTTCCAGGTCATCGAGTACGCCCGCATGATGGTCGGCACGAAGGCCATCGCGACGCTGTCGACCGGCTACCTCAACGCGCTCGAGTACGCCAAGGAGCGCGTCCAGGGCGCCGACCTGCCGAACATGCTGAACAAGGCGGCGCCGCGCGTCACCATCACCCACCACCCGGACGTCCGCCGCTCGCTGATGCTGCAGAAGGCGTACGCCGAGGGCCTGCGCGCGGTGTACCTCTACACCGCGACCTTCCAGGACCAGGTGTGGACCGGCGAGGGCGACGAGGCTTCGCAGAAGATCGCGCACGGCGTCAACGACCTGCTGCTGCCGATCGTCAAGGGCGTCGGCTCCGAGCGCGCGACCGAGCAGCTCGTGCAGTCGCTGCAGACCCTCGGCGGGTCCGGCTTCCTGCAGGACTACCCGATCGAGCAGTACATCCGTGACGCGAAGATCGACTCGCTGTACGAAGGCACCACGGCCATCCAGTCGCTGGACTTCTTCTTCCGCAAGATCGTCCGCGACAAGGGCGCTTCGCTGGCCTACGTCGCCGGCGAGATCACGAAGACCATCGAGTCGGAGATCGGCAACGGGCGGCTCAAGAACGAGCGCGGGCTGCTCAAGCAGGCGCTCGAGGACACCCAGGGCATGCTCGGCTCGCTGATCGGCTACCTGACCTCGTCGCAGGAAGACCCGCAGAACATCAACAAGGTCGGCCAGCACACGGTCCGCCTGCTGATGTCGGTCGGCGACCTGCTCATCGGCTGGCAGCTCATCAAGCACGCCGAGGTCGCCATCGGCAAGCTCGACGCGGGCGCGTCGGCGAAGGACGTCCCGTTCTACGAGGGCAAGCTCGCCGTGGCGTCGTTCTTCGCGAAGAGCGTGCTGCCGGAGCTGACGTCGCGCCGCGCGATCGTCGAGGCCGCGGACAACAGCCTCATGGAGATCCCCGAAGCCGCGTTCTAAACGGTTTCGTGACGAAGAGCCCTCTCCGGCCCGGAGGGGGCTCTTCGTGGTTTCGAGGGGATTGCCGGGGGAATTTCCGTGCTGAGTCCGCCCGTCGGCGGAGAGCTCGGCAAAGGAGTCTCAATGGCAGTCACCGGCATCATCACGGCGATCGTGGTCGGTTTGGTCCTCGGGGTGCTCGGCAGGTTCTTCGCCCCCGGCAAGCAGTCCATCCCGATCTGGCTGACCATCGTCGTCGGTATCGTCGCCGCCTTCATCGGCACCGCGATCGCCCGCGGGCTCGGTTACGCGGACACGAAGGGTTTCGACTGGCTCGAACTCATCACCCAGATCGTCATCGCCGGTATCGGGGTCACGCTGGCCGCGAACCTCTACGGACGCCGAGGTGTCACCCGGTAAGGGGTCTTGAGGCGCGACGAGCCGGTTTCGGTGTCACCGTGGGTTCACTCGATTCTCCAGCGAAGGAGGAACCATGTTGGGTGGCCTTTGGGGCATCATCACCACGATCGTGGTCGGGCTGATCCTCGGCGTCATCGGCCGGATGATCGCGCCCGGCGATCAGAAGATCCCGATGTGGCTGACGATCGTCGTCGGCATCATCGCCGCGTTCATCGGCAACTGGCTGGCCGGCGTGTTCGGCGTCCGTGACACCGCGGGCATCGACTGGATCCGGCACGCCTTCCAGGTCGGCGCGGCCATCGTCGGCGTCATCGCCGCGGCCGCGATCTACGCCAAGGTCAAGGGCGGGCATCGCGCCGCGACCTGACCGAGGACTAAGTGGTTGCCATCGGAAGTCTTTCGGGGGTATTCGGCGGATCCAGGTTTCCGCCGGGCGTGCGGCCGTGAGGTCCTCGTACCGGGTTGTACTCGGGCCTCGCGGCCGTGCGTCCAGCGGGAAGCTGGGCCGTCGAGACCCCCGGAGGACTTCCGATGGTGACCACTAAGGTCGGCCCCTGTGACCACTCGACTCGAACTCGGTGGCCAGGGGCTGACCTCCCTGTCCGGCATCTCCCTCCCGCCGACGCTGGAGTACCTGGATCTTTACGACAACCGGCTGACGTCCGTCCCCGACGAGCTGTGGTCGCTTTCCGGGCTCCGCGTGCTGAATCTCGCCACCAACCGGCTGACCGCCGTCTCGCCCTCGATCGGCGCGTTGCGGAATCTGCATACGCTGGATCTGGGGCACAACGAACTTTCCGTCCTGCCGGACGAACTCGGCGAGCTTTCCGGGCTGACGGAGTACCTCTACGTGAGCGACAACCGGTTGACCGAGTTCCCCGCCGCGCTGTGTTCGCTCGGACGGCTGAAGTACCTGGGGTGCACGGACAATCGCATCTCCACTCTTCCGGACGATCTCTCCGGGCTGACCTCGCTGCGCGAATTCCGCTTGTACGGCAACGGGTTGACCGGGATTCCGGAATCGATGGGGACGCTTTCCGCGTTACGCGAACTGCATCTGCGGAAGAATCTGCTGACTTCCTTGCCGTCCTCCATCGGGGACCTGAGCGAGCTGCGTCAGCTCGACCTGCGGGAGAACCGGCTCACCTCGCTACCGGAGTCCATCACCCGGCTGTCCAAATTGGACAAGCTGGATCTGCGGTGGAACAAGGAATTGCGCGAGCCTTCGTGGCTCGCGGACTTCGAAGCGCGGGGCTGCATGGTGCTGCGGTGAAGCTCAGGCGCAGATGATCGCCGTCCTCGGCGAGTAGGTGGCGTTGCGGGTCTCCCGGCGGACCTCCGTACCGGTGACGACGTCGACGAGCACGCGGGTGTCCGAGGTGCTGAACCCGGCGGCGCCGGGATCCGGCACGCAGCCTGGGCCCGAGCCCATCTGCACCGGCTGGGGGACGTAGGAGTGCCGCTCACCGCCGACGCTCTGCACCGAAAACCGTTTGGTCCCCCAGATCCGCACCGTCACCGAGCCGTTGGCGGGGATCACCTGGATCGCGATCCCGGTCGGGGCGTCGTTGACGATCTGCAGATCGACCGGCGATCCGTCGGTGTTGATCGCCTTGGCGTCACGGGCGACCGGATACCGGTCCAGGTAGTTGTCGTGTTCGAGATGACCGCCGTCGGCGAGGCCCGCCAGGTACGCGGCGTTGTAGAGCGTCGTCGCGAGCTGCGAGACACCGCCGCCGACCACGACCGGCCCGGTGCCGTCCTCGTTCACCGGGGCGGGCACGTAGCCCGCCTCCGCCGTCCTCGGCCCGGACCGCGCGCCGAGGCTGAATCGCTCGTTCGGCTTCACGATGGCACCGGAGACCCTGGCGGCCAGCGCCTGCACGTTCGTCATCGCCGGCCCGCTCAACCCCGACGTGGTGAACTCGCCGATGACCTCGTTGATGCCGAGGACGTTCGCCGCCTCGGTGCTGACGGCCGGGCTGCTGGCGTCGTAAACCGCTTTCAGCTCACGCTCTTCGCTCTTGGCGAGCGTCGTGGTCAGCGAGGAGAACGTGAGATCCCAGTTGACCTTCCGCGCGTCCTTCGACGGCTGGACCGCCGGCCGGTCGCCGACGAAGACGATCTGCGCGTCCGCCCCGTCGGTCTCGGTCTCCTTGAGCTGCGGCTGCGCCACCGCCCGCAGTTTGCCCTGGTCGATACGCACTTCGAGGTTGCCGTCGTCGCGCGCGGCGAACTGGAAGGAACCCGCGATCGCGTCCGGTTTCAGCGTCGCGTCCTTGCCTTCGCCGCGGATGATCAGCGGCTTCGCGACGGCGGGGACGACGATCTTGACGAGCGCCGCGTGCACACCGGGCGAAGTCGCCTTCACCGGCGAGACGTTCACCTTCAGCTCGACACCGTCGTCGCTCAGCCAGCCGTCGGTGACCGCGGTGACCGCCTCCTTGACGTCGGCGAGGGTCTGCCCGTTCCGTGGCTCGACCGCGGCCGGGACGACACCGCCGTCGGTGCCCGCGACCGGCTGGAAGGTGATGTTCCCTTCGACCGGCGGGCGGTTCAGCTTCGTGGCGGCGAGGTCCGAGACGGCCTTTTCGAGCTTCGGCGCGTCGGTCCAGGTGACGACGCCGACCTCGCGGCTGGTGAAGAACGACATCAGCCGCGTGTACGGGCTCAGTGGCTGATGCCCGGCGCGGCCCAGCGTCTGTGGCCAGTCCAGGCCGAGACCGGACGACGTCGGGTACAGCACCGTGCGGACGTCTCCCGCCCGTACCCGGACCGGTTCGATCAGCCGCGGCTCCAGCTCACGGCGAAGCTTCGATTCGGCCTCCTTGTGCGTGAGACCGCCGACGTCGATCCCCACGACCGTGACGCCGCGCGGGACGTCCCCGGCGCTGACGATCAGATCGACCGCGTACAGGAGCACGAACAGGCCCATGAGCACACCGGTGGCCATGAGGACCTTGCCGAGCCCCTTGCGGAACTTCGATGCGGGCGTCGGCGGTGGATGCACCACCCTGTCGCCCTCGAAGAGCTCGTCTACCAGGCCCTCGTCGGTTTCGGGTGCCGAGAGGAGGTCTTCGGTGAACAGGTCGGCGCCCGGTTCGTCATGGTCTTCGCGCACCGCCCCTCACCGCCCCTCCCGTGGCTCGAGTTACAGGTACAACCCCGTGCCGTGTTCGGTCCGTTCGGTCGCCACGGCGTGGATGTCGCGTTCCCGCATCACCAGGTGCCCCTCGCCCTGGATCTCGACCTCGTGCTGGTCGTCCGGGTTGAACAGCACGCGGTCACCGGTCTTGACGTTCCGCACACTGTTGCCCACGCCCAGTACATCACCCCACGCGAGCCGCCGCGCCACTTGCGCGGTGGCGGGGATGACGATGCCGCCGGAACTTCGGCGCTCGCCGTCCTCGGGGGACAGCTTCACGAGCACCCTGTCCTGCAGCATCTGAATCTCGAGTTTCGGCCGATCTGACACGAGTACGACTCTACTTACCCGGGTCGCCCGCCATGACCAGGCTCAGCACGCTTTCTCCGCCGTTTTCGAACCGCACCGGCACACCCCAGTCCTGCCGGGTGATGCGGCAAGCGGGATGCTCGCCACCGTCGTCACAGCTCGCGGCCTGCGCGACGACCTGCAGCACCCCTCCGGTGACGCCCTCGGCGAAGCGGAGCTTGCGGAACAGGTCCGTGCCCACCCCGGCGCCGTCGGCGAGCAGTTCCGGCGGCGACGCGCTGATCTCCAGCCGCGTCGACGGGCCGAACCGGTCGTCGAGCTTCTCCCCGGGCGGCGGGGTGAAGACGACGGAGAACTCCAGCTCACCCGGCGCCAGCACGGTCGGCGGACGGCGGACCGCGTGCGCGTCGCCTGCCACGGCCTGCTCCCCGAGCGGCACCGGCCCGATCCGGCCGCCCGCCGACTCGACGGCCAGCAGTTCGCCGTCGTGCACCAGCAGACCGGACGGCTCCGCGAGCCCGGTCGCGAGCGTGGTCACCTGGCGAGTGAGCGGATCGTAGCGGCGGATGGCGCCGTTGTAGGTGTCGGCGATCGCGATGGTGTCGCCGGGAAGCACGGCGAGGCCGAGCGGGTGCTGCAGGAGCGCCTTGTCGGCGGGTCCGTCGACGTGGCCGAAAGAGAACAGGTCGACGCCGACCGCGGTGTGCACGGTGAACGTCTCGCCCTCGGGCTCGATCCAGCGCAGCGCCGACGTCTCCGCGTCCGCCAGCCACAGCTTCTGCCCGTGGGGCGTCAGACCGGACGTCTGCGCGAAGAACGCTTCGTGGACGTCGCCGTCACGCAGGCCCTCGACGGTTGTGCCCGCGAAGCGGCGGATGGTGCCCGAGACCGGCTCGAACACGCTCAGCGTGTGGTTGCCCGCCATGGCGACCACGACGCCGCCCGCGGGGCCCCACCAGGCAACGTCCCAGGGGCTGGTGAGGTCGATGTCGAGCGCCTTGCCGGTGTCGACGCCGTCGCGCCACTGGCGGCCGGTACCGGCGACCGTGGAGACCTCGCCGGTGATCAGGTCGATCCCGCGCAGCCGGTGCCCGGCCGTGTCGGCGACGACGGCGTGATAGCCCGCGCGCTCGGCGACCTCGTACGGCAACAGGGTGATTCCGGACGGCTCGGTGAAGCTCGCCAGGTCGAAAGGCCCGTCCTGCGCGCCGCGTTCGCCGCTGCCGAACCGGCGGATGATCGTCTCGCCGTCGGACGCGAACTCGACGATGGAGTGGTTGCCGGTGTCGGCGACCAGGATGCGGCCTTCGGCGGTGGTGACGGCCTTGCTCGGGAACCGCAGCTCGGTGCGCTGCTCTTCCGCCGGCACATACGGGCTGCCGCCGCGGCGCAGCGTGCCCTTGGCCTCGTGGGTCGCGACGAGATCGGCGATCACCCGGCGCAGCGCCTCGGCGTGCCCCTCACCGGCGGCGACGTGCACGACGTAACCCTCGGGGTCGACGACGACCAGCGTCGGCCACGCCTTGACCGCGTACTGCGACCAGGTGGCCATCTTCGGGTCGTTGAGGACCGGGTGGTGCACCTCGTAACGCCGCACGGCGGCCTCGATCGCGGCCGCCTCGCCCTCGTGCAGGAACTTCGGCGAATGCACGCCGATGGTCACCAGGACGTCGGCGAACTCGGCCTCCAGCGGGCGCAGCTCGTCCAGCACGTGCAGGCAGTTGATGCAGCCGCTGGTCCAGAAGTCCAGCAGGACGACGCGGCCGCGCAGCCCGGCGAGCGTGATCCGCTCGCCGCCGGTGTTGAGCCACACGTCGCCGTCGAGCTCGGGTGCCCGTACGCGGGACTGCGTTCGTGGGGAAGTCACGACATGAGTGAACTACACGCTCGGCCGTGCTGTTCCGAGGTCCAGGCGTTGAGAGGGCGAGCTCACCCCAGGGGAGGAGCCTCATGTGGGTGATGAGGGAGTGGTGTTAAAAGGGAAGGCGCCTTCGCGTTGCGCAATTTAGGCTCGAACACATGTCCACTGTTGAGCACGCCTTCACCATCGAGGAGGCACACGACCTCCAGGCGAGCTTGGCCGAACCCGTGCGTCCCGGGTTGAGCGAGGCCGAGCTCGACGACGTCGAAGCCCGCTTCGGCTTCCGGTTCGCCGCCGACCACCGGACATTCCTGTCCGCCGGGGTGCCGATCGGCGACCGCTGGCCGGACTGGCGCTGCGGCAACCCCGGCCAGCTGCGAAAACGCCTGGACTGGCCGGTCGACGGGGTGCTTTACGACGTCGAACACAACGGCTTCTGGCTGCCGGACTGGGGCCTGCGCCCGATCGACCTCGCCGACGCGCTTTCGCGGGCCCGATCGCATCTGGCGCACGCCCCGCAGCTGGTGCCCGTCTGCGGGCACCGATATCTGCCCGGGATCGCCGGGAGCACGGGATATCCGGTGCTGTCGGTGTATCAGACCGACATCGTCTATTACGGCTACGACCTGCGGGGATACCTGCAACACGACTTCTGCGGCCAGCCACTGGGGCCGCCGCCGGAGGGCGGGCCGCGGCACGTCGAGTTCTGGTCGCGGTTCGTGGAATGACCCGGCCTCGCCCGCGCGTTCAGAGGACTAAACGCGGGTTTCGGCGGCGGCCTTCAGCCGGGCCAGCGTCGCGGCGATGTTCGCCCGGTTGGCATCGTCCCGTTTCCAGACCCCGGTGAACAGCGACGTCGGCCCTCGCAGCCAGCCCGGACGCCGGTCCCACGTGCTCTCGATCGCCACACAGCCGTCGCCCGAGGCCTCGATGTCGTATTGCCAGCGCGCGACGGGAAGGCCGGCGAAGGTGGTCACCTCGAACGCGAACCGCTTGCCCTCGTCGGCGTCCGTGATCGTCGAGAGCGTGCTCCAGCGACGGATCCCGTGACGGTTCCGGCCACGGAACTTGGCGCCGACGGCGGCCCCCGCGGCACCGACCCAGCGGTGTCCCTCGTATTCCTCGGCCATGTCCGCGAGTGCTCCCGGGTCGCTGACCAGGGCATACACCTTCTCGGGCGGGGCGGCGATCGCGATCTTGCCGGTGGCGCTTGGCTCCGTCATGACATACCTCCGTACTGAGGGTATGTGAAATACCCTCAGTTGTCGCGGCGGAGCATACGGCTGATCCCGGCCGCGACCGTCGTCGCCAGCACCCAGCCCGACGCGGTGAACCCGGCCGCGACCCAGTTGTCCATGCCGTGCATGTACCAGCGCGACTTGTTGCCGAAGTCGACGATCGGGACCAGCAGGTCGATCGTGTACAGCACGGGGTTCCACTGCAGCCCGGTGTCGTCCTGGTTGACCAGGCAGCGCGGCCCGCTCACCGTGAGATTGGGCTTGGTGACGCAATCGTCGACCCCGAACCCGAACCACAGGCTCCCCAGCACGAGCAGCGTCAACAGCCAGCCGAGCGCCCGCACCGGACGGAAGCCGTAGCCGACCATCGACCGCTGCAGCCAGCTCCACACGTGCACGCCGGGCCCGAAGAACTTGAAGCCCTTCGCAAGCGCCTCGTACCGGAATTGCTGCTTCTTCAGCAGCACCGTGGAGGCGTGCTCTTCATTACCGGACGCGCGCAGCGTCGCCGCCAGCTGGTCGTAGGGGCCGGGCCGGTAACCGTCCATCGCCTTGCGCAGCAACACGATGCGATGGTCGATCGCGCGGTCGTCGTCGAGCGCGATGTCCTCCTGCAGCGCGTCGTACCGGAAATCCTCCAGCTCGATCCCCGTCGCCGACGCCCAGAACGCCTCGTTGTCACCCAGCGTCCCGCAATGCGCCCGGCGCAGCACGATCCGGCCGTCCGGTGGAACCGCGGGCGTGAGCAGGAATTCGTCGGCCGACACGTCACTGCCGTCGAGCGCGATCCCGTGCTGTGGCAGGGAACCGAGCCGCGCACCGCGGAAGTCGACGCGTCGCGCGACCTGCGCGCCGTCGAGGTTGACCCCGCCCTGCGCGACGAACGGACGTTCCTTGTTCTCCGTCAGGATCAGATCCCGGCCGATCCGCGCGGTGCGGACGTCCAGCGAGTAGCTGGTCCGCGTGCGCGCGCCGGGCTCGGTCAGGCTCGTGCCGAAGAGGTTGACGCTTCCGCCGATCTCGGCGCCCTGCAACCGCAAAGTGCCCTGGACGGTCGCGTCCGTGAGCTGGAAGTTGCCCGCGACCTTCGCGCGCCGCGCGGAAAAGACGTCGCGGCGCGGGTGCAGGAACATCGAGTTCCACGCCAGCACGTTGCCGCCGACGGTGATGTCGGCCATGCGCAGCTGCCCGGACGGCACCCGCAGGCTCGTCGCCTCGAGATCGCCGCCGATGGTGGTCCCGTCGAGATGGATCGCGCGGTCGTAGTAGGGAATACTCTGCCCGCGGACGACCTGGACCTCGGCGCCCGCCAGCCGCAATGAACCGCCGATGCGGGCGTTGACCATCCGCAGCGTCCCGGTGGCCTGCATGCCGTCGCTCAGCTCGAGGTTTCCGTTGACCGTCGAACGATCCGCGACCAACGCCGGCCGCGGATCGATGTACGGATCGTTCGACTTCCACGCGTCGACGACGATCGGCCCGGACTGGTTCACCGAGAGCTTGGCCTCGCGGAAGATGATGTCACTGTCCACAGTGGCGCTCGGCAGGTACATGATCCCACTGGCGGAGAAGCGTTTCCGCTGCGCGGCGGGCCCATAGTTGTCCACCTCGCACAACAGGCTGCCGCCGATGTGGATCCCGTTCCCGTTGAGCGCGAAGCCGTCCCGGTTGTTCAGCGTCGCGCCGGAGAAGTTGACGTTACCGCCGGCGCGCATACCCGGGATGCGGACTTCTCCGTTGGCCACCAACCGATACGCCAGCAGCGCGCCGACGATGTTGACCCGGTCGGCCTGGATCGCCTTGCCGCGAGGATGAGTGATCACCGTGCGGGTCAGCACGACCGAACCCTCGATGACCGCGTCGGTGAGGTTGACCGCCGCGTTCGGCATCCCGCGCTCGCGATCGTCGCCGCGCTGGACCGTGGTCTCCTCGATCTCGTGCTCGGCGTCGACGTGCACGACACTGCGGATGAGGCGGACGTCGTTGCGGGTGCGGAGATTGCGCGCCTTGAGCCCGGGCAGCCAGCATTTGCGGAACACGAGCCCGAGCAGATGCGCCTCGCGGACGTCCGGCGGATGCTCGAACCGGCACCGCTCGAAGCGGAACAGATACTTGATGTCGGCGGCGCGCAGATCGAGCGTCCCGGTGATGTACGCGTCCTCGACCTGCACGATCGGCGCGTTGGTCGCCTGACGACGCCACCGGAGCAACCCCGTCGTCCCCGGTTTCATCAGCTCGGACGCCGGCACCTCGTACCGCTTGTCGGGGTTCGGGTCGAACGGGTCGAGCGGCGGCAGGGACGTGTCGCCGTTCTGGTCACCTTCCCCCGGATCGCGCGGCCCGTTGTTGCGCCGAAAACCCGGCATCGTTTCGCTTCCCTCCCCCGTCGTTTCCCGGCCCCCAGCGAAGCCGATCACGCACGGGATTCGCAAGTGGCCCGGGAAAGTAGACCGCAACCTGCCACGGGATCGCGACGGCAGAACGGCCGCCTCGGCTTCCGGACCAGGCCGTTCGGGTTCGCCTTGGTGATCTTGACCGGATTCGCCGCCGGTTTCCGGGTTCGCTGCTACGGTCACTCACCGGAGTCAGTGGTGGACAACGGGTAGGTCGCGGCCTTCGCGGCCCGTGCGGGGAGGCACGACATAAACAAGGGCATTTGCTCGTTGTCGCGGCGGCTTCAGTGCTGACCGCCGGTCTCCTACGCGGCAACAAAGGTGGCTTGAGCAGTCTTCAGGCCGACCGACTCGATCGAAGGCCACCCGGCGTCATCTACGACAACGATGGCGAAGGAAGGGTCGTTGCCCGCGCGCGGCCGACACTCGGGACGACCTCACACCTCAATAAGTCCTGACCATGCGAAACCGTCGATCAGGACAAACCACACCAGGCCGCCCACCTTTCGATGGTGATCTTCCTCGAAGTGGCTGATCAACGGTTTACCTGCTGCTATCGTCACCGGTTGGAGTCAGTAGGGAACTACGGGTAGGTCGCGCCCCATCGCGGCCCGTGCGGGGAGGCACGTCGATGACTGGACCGGGACGCGGCCCTCAGGGGGTCTACGACCAGATAAACGGGCCGGGGCCGCAGGCGCCACCACAAGGCTCCGGGTTGATCCAGGGTGCCGCTGCAGCGCCGCCACCGCCACCGAACTACAGCGAACTGGGCAGCGGGCAAGCGAAGGCCGACTTCGCGGCCGCCTCGGCGAACGGCGGCTGGGAGTTCGACCCTGCCGCTATGGACGCCGTGATCAAGTCTCTTGAAGACTGTCTCGAGAGCGACTTCCGCAAGGCGCGTCGAGAGGCCGACGTACTGAATCAAATCCAGCCACCGGGCCATGAAGTCGGCAGCGAGGGATACACGGTCGCTGCGAACAACTCGGGAAGTTCCTACCAGGCATTCATGCAGGGGGCGTGGGACTACACGAACTCGTACCTGGACACTTTGAGGCAAATCCGGACTGCTTATCAGAACCAGGATCAAGCAGCCATAGACGCGCTCCGCCAGATCGGGAAGGCCGACTGATGCTTCACACCAGGAAGTTCGTGTCCGTAGCCGCAGTGAGCGGCTTGCTGCTGGTAGGCGGATGCAGCGACCCCAAGACGGGCAACGCAACCTCGGCCGCCCCGACTGCACCTACCTCTGCTCGACTGCCGTCGAACGGCGCTCCTGCCGTGACTAACCCGATCCTGAATACCGCTCAAGCCGAATCGGACCCGTGTAGCACGGTAGCCACCGCTCAGATCGAGGAACTCGGCGGAAAGGTCGAGAAGACAGAGGTCGACGACGGGACTTTCGGGAAGAGCTGTGGCTGGATCTTCGAAGCAGGACCAAGCAGCGTGACCGCGGGCCTTCTGCCTGGCAACAAGGATGGGCTGAGCAGCCTCTACGCAAAACACGCACAGGGCGGACTCTCCACTTTCAAGCCGATCGACTCGATCGAGGGGTATCCGGGCGTCATTTACGACAACGGCGGAGAGGGGAAGGGGCGGTGTGTACTTGCAGTAGGTGTGCGTGACGACCTTACCTATACGGTCACACCGCTCCTGGCCACTGGAAACCCCATGTTGTCAGATCCCTGTGGTTTGGCCACCAAGGTCGCTGCCGCGGCGATCAAGAAGCTCAAGGGAGCTTAGGCCATGACTTATAGCGGTTGGGAGATCTTCACCAAGCTCAACGCCAATCCCTCCACGACGGAAACTCTCGACAAGGCGCAGGTTGCCTCGCACAAGTTGATGGTGTTCCACGAAAACTTCAGCAAGGCGATGGAGAACAGCCAGACCGCGCTCAGCACGTTCTGGAAGGGCAAGGCCGCCGACAGCGGAACAGCCGGCCTGGCCCCGCTCATCGCGACTTCCAAGCTCGCGGGCGAGAACATGGACCGCGCCCGCCAGTCGATGTTCGACCAGAACGCTTCTTTCCATTACACGCGCGGCAATGTCCGCCCGGTCGAGCAGGAGCGTGCGGGGGACAGCGGGCCCGAAGACGTCTTGTCCATCGGCGCGAGTGACGACGAGATCGCGGCGGCGAAGTTCGACGCGGACACCAAGCACAACGTCGAGATCTACGAGCCGTACTACCAGAGCACTCAGCCGCGGCAGCAGTCGCTCGCGCCGGCCTATCCGGCCGCGCACGATCCGAACGTTTCGGCCGCGCCGATCACGCCGGATCCGATCGATCCCGGTCAGACCAAGGTCAGCGGGTTCAGCGGCGGGCCCGGCGATTCCGGGCGGCACAGTGGTCCCGGTGGGTACACCGGCGGGCCGAGTTCGTACAGCGCGCCTCCGGGGGCCGAGGGGTATCAGGCGCCGCGGCCACCGCAGGTTCCGCAGCCGCCGAGGGTGCCGCAGATGCCACGGCCGCTGCCGTCTCCGCGGCCGAACGACCAGACCGACCTGTCCAGGACGGACGACAAGGTGCAGGGGCGCCCGGGCAACTTCCCGCCGCCCAACTTCGGGCCGGGAGGACCGGGCACCGGTGGACCCGGTGGCGGCAGCGGATTCGGCCCGGGGTCGGGTGGATTCAGCGGCGGTTTCGGGCCCGGCGGCGGTTTCGGGCCAGGTGGGTCGACGGGTGGACCGGGGAGCATGGGGCCCGGTCGCGGCGTCGGCGCCGCCATGCCCGGTGAAGGCGCGATGCGCGGCACACCGGCGGGCGGCCCCGCGGCGGCGGGACGTCCCGGCGCGCCGGGCATGGGCGGCGGCGGAATGGGCGCCGGCGCGGGCAAAGGCAAGGGTGGCGAGGACGAGGAGCACCAGCGCAAGATCACGCTGCAGGAAGAGGACGGCGATTCCCTCTTCGGCGGCTACGACGGAAACAAGCCGGTTCCGCCGGTGATCGGCGCGTAACCGTGCTGCAGAAACCCGTCGAACTGACGCTCCAGACCTACGAAACCCTGCTGGACCAACACAATCTCGGTGACATCCATCCGACGCTCGTCCGCGGCGCGCAGTGGTACCTGCCCGAGGAGCGTCGCGAGCTCGCCGCCACCGCGCAGTCCGAATTGGACAGACAAGGGCTGCTCAGGCGCGGCCGGATCGACGACGAATTCCTCGACACACTGCGGTTCCTGCAACGGCCGGCGGTGGAGTACTACTCGTGGGTGAAGTCCGAGGGGCGTGAACGGACCGTTCGCGCCGCGGGTAGTGGCCGGGAAGCAGTCAACGTCGTCCTGGTCGACAAGGTTGTCTATCTGACGCCGACGCGGCCGGACACGCTGGCGCAGGAATTCACCGGCCTGCTCCCCGAGGCTCCCGCCGCGCGCACGCCGTCCTTGAACTGTTCGGAAGCCGACCTTCAAGTCCTGATGAAGGGCGAAATGCTCACCGGCAGCGGCCCGAGCATCCGCGACGCGAAGAAGATCCTCCAGTGGATCCGGTCGCCGCACACCTTCTTCGGGCGGCTTTACGTCGCCATCCGTGACGGTGGCGGCAACCGGAAACGCGTCGAAAGGCCGCCGGGCTGGATGGACACCGAACACGGCCGTGTCGTGTTCGGCCCGGACGCCAAGGGCTGGGTGAGCCTCATGGGCGCCGGGCCGCACGAAATCGTCGCGAAGGTCGTCCAGCTGGAGTCGCAGCTACGAGGACGTTAGCCCTGGTGGTTCGGGTTCAGGACCCGCGAGAGGAACGTCTTCGTGCGCTCCTCCTGCGGGTCCCCGATCACCTGGTCGGGCGAGCCCTGCTCGACGACCACGCCGCCGTCCATGAACAGCACGATGTCGGCCACCTCGCGGGCGAACTGCATCTCGTGCGTGACGACGAGCATCGTCATGCCCTCCTGCGCGAGTTGCCGCATGACCGCGAGGACGTCGCCGACCAGTTCCGGGTCCAGCGCCGACGTCGGTTCGTCGAACAGCATGACGTCGGGATCCATCGAAAGCGCCCTCGCGATCGCGACGCGCTGCTGCTGCCCGCCGGAAAGCTGAGTCGGCAGCGAAGACTCCTTCTCCGCCAGCCCGACCTTCGCGAGGTTCTCCCGCGCGACGCGCTCCGACTCTTCCTTGCCTCGCTTCAGCACCTTGCGCTGGGCGACGGTGAGGTTTTCCAGCACGCTCAGGTGCGAGAAGAGGTTGAACGACTGGAAGACCATGCCGATCTTCGTGCGGGCGCCGTCGATGTCGACGTCCGGATCGGTGATCTCGCTGCCGTTGACCACGATCTTGCCCTGCTGCGGTTCCTCGAGGAGGTTGACGCAGCGCAGCAACGTCGACTTGCCGGAACCCGACGGGCCGATGATGCACACGACCTGGCCGCGCTGGACCTCCAGGTCGATGCCCTTGAGCACTTCGAGGTTCCCGAATGCCTTGTGCAAGCCTGACAGCTCGACTACGGGGCTCACGCTTCGACCTCCAGGCCGCGGTCGGACTTCCTGCCGGCACGACGCTCCAGGTACCTGGAGAGATAGCCCAGCGGGAGGGTGATGATCAAGTAGCACAAGCCTGCCAGCAGGATCGGCGTCATGGACCCGGTGGCGTTGAGTCCTTCACGACCCCATTTGGTCAGCTCGTATTCGTCCCGGGCCACGCCGAGCAGATAGATCAGCGACGAATCCTTGGTGAGGAGGATCAGCTCGTTCGTCAGCGGCGGGAGGATGATTCGGAACGCCTGCGGAATGACGATGGTGATCATCGCCCGGCCCTCACTCATACCCAGCGAACGCGCGGCCTCGACCTGGCCGGGCGGCACCGCCTGGATACCCGCCCTGATCGTTTCGGCCATGTAGGCCGCACCGACCGAGCCCAGTGCCAGCGCCGCGGTCGAGTAGATGTCGAAAACCAGCCCGAAGGCCAGCGGTACACCGAATCCAAGGGCGATGAAGACGAGCAGCGCGGGAATTCCGCGGAAGAATTCGATGTAGATCGTCGCGATCCACCGATAGGGCGGCACCGAAGACAGCTTCATCAAGGCCAGCACGAGGCCCAGCCCCAGGCCGACGGCGAAGCCGAGCGCCGTGTAGATGATGGTGTTCTTCAGCGAAGTGGTGATGATGCCGGGGAACTGCGCCGACGCCGCGTCCACATTCAGGAACGCGCGATTGATGGTGGACCAGTCCGCCACCAGGGCGAGCACGGTGACGACGATCACCAGTAGCGCATACTGGGCCAGCTGGATGCGCTGACGCCGTTTGCGCTTGGAAATAGCCATGATGCGGGTTTCTCCAGTCGAGTGGCTGACATGCGGTAAGGGGCGGCCACCGTCGGTGGCCGCCCCTCAAGCGACTGATCAGGAAGTCGGTTTCTTGCCGAACCACTTCTCGTAGATGCGCTCATACGTGCCGTCGGCCTTGGCCTTCGTGAGCGCCTCGTTCACCTTGGCCAGCAGCGCGCCGTTGCCCTTCTTGACGGCGATGCCGTAGTTGTCGCCCGTGTCGAAGGTCGCGGTGACCTCCACGTCCGGGTTGGCCTTGAGGAAGTCCAGCAGCACGACGTCGTCGTTGATGCCGGCTTCGACCTGCCCGGTCTTCACGGCCGTCTGCTCCAGCGCGAGGTCCTCGAACTGCACGACCTCGTAGCCGAACTTCGCCTTGTTCTCATTGGCGTACGTTTCGCCCGTCGTGCCCTGCTGGACACCCAGCTTCTTGCCACGCAGCTTCTCCAGGCTGTCCAGCCCGGAACCCTTCTTCACCAGGAGGGCTTGCTTGGCGTTGAAGTACGGCGCGGAGAAGTCCATCACGGCCTGGCGTTCAGGAGTGATCGACATCGCGGCCGCCGCCACGTCGCACTTACCGATGTTCAGTGACTCACCGGACTTGATGCCTTCGAACGGCGTGTCGAAGATCTTCTGCTCCGAGGCGCCTACCAGCGGAAGGATCAGATCGACGAGCTCGACGTCGAAGCCGACGGTCTTGTCCCCTTGCGTGAACTGGAACGGCGCGTATGGGAGGTGCGTGCAAGTGGTCAACTTGCCGGCTTCCACCAGCGTGATCTGCCCTCCGGCCTCGGTGTTCGATCCGGTGTTGACCTTCTCCGCACAGCCTGCCGTGGTCACGGCCAAAGCCAGGACGGGAAGCACGGCGAGCGCTCTGCGTATGGTTCGACGCGCCACGGTGTCACTCCTAGTAACGGTTACCAATCGAGTTTTCGCATCCTGCCACTGATCGGCCGAGTAACGAAGCACCGTTCTGTCACAACCCGCGTGTGTCCCCGATCACGGCAAAGGGCGTGGCCGCCCGGTCGGGCGGCCACGCCCTCGACACGACTACCGCCAGAACCTGAACCAGTAGCCGTAGTAATTGCAGCCTCCCGGACAGGTGGCATCCGGGGGCGTATAGAAGATGTCGGAGACCTTGTAGCCGTGGCGGACAAAGTCATTTCGCAGAGTCACACAGGCCGGTCGGTCGTAGTCACAACCGCGTGAGCCATCCATTACCGCCACGTCGTCACCCGATGATTGGGCGACCGCGACGCTCGGAAAGACAATGGTCGCCGCGGCGGCTCCAGCCACGACGAACGCCTTGAGAAAATTCTTCAACATCCCCTCCGAATCGACAGGTATGACAGGTTCGACAACCGATCGGAGAGAACCATCCGATCGTTGATTCACTGACCACCGACGACATGTCGAATAGAACCAACCCCCTCCCCGAGGTCGGCGAAAATAATTAACGACACTAGCATCGTCCTGATCAACTCAACAAGCCTCCGAATCGCGTATCGCGCCGGCATGGCAGGGTGAGCGAGTATGGCGACCATGAACAACAACTCGGCGCCCCGGCTCCCACCTGCGGGTCGCCGCCCGCGGACGACGACGTCGGCGAGGCGCGCGGCGAAACCCGGGGCGCAGTTCGACGGGTATCTCTCGCCGTCCCGGCCGCACGCGGGCGCGTACGACGAGATGTTCACCGCCGACGGCACGGTCCGGCAGCCGTACCGGGCACTGTACGAATCGATCTCCGCGCTGACGTCGGGAGACCTCTCGTCCCGGTCGGCGGCGATCGACCGGGCCATGGTGGACCAGGGCATCACGTTCTCGCTGTCCGGCCAGGAACGCCCGTTCCCGCTGGACCTGGTGCCGCGCGTGATCACCACCGCCGAATGGGGCAAACTCGAACGTGGTGTGGCGCAACGGGTCCGTGCGCTCGAAGCCTTCCTCGCCGACGTGTACGGCGATCGGCAGATCCTGCGTGACGGCGTCCTCCCGCGACGGCTGATCACCTCGTGCGAGCACTTCCAGCGCGAGGCGTTCGGGATCAACCCGCCCAACGGCGTCCGCATCCATGTGTCCGGTGTGGACCTGGTGCGCGACGAGGAGGGCACCTTCCGGGTGCTGGAGGACAACCTCCGCAACCCGTCCGGCGTGTCGTACGTGATGGAGAACCGCCGCACGATGGCGCGCGTGTTCCCGGATCTGTTCGCCCAGCACCGGGTGCGCCCGGTCGGCGATTACGCCTCGCATCTGCTGCGCGCGCTGCGGGCGGCGGCCGCGGCGAACGTCGCCGACCCGATGGTCGTCGTGCTCACGCCCGGCGTGCACAACTCCGCGTACTTCGAGCATTCGCTGCTGGCCCGGCTGATGGGGGTCGAGCTGGTCGAGGGTCGCGACATGTTCTGCCGGGACAACGTCGTCTACCTGCGCACCACCGAGGGTGAGCGGCAGGTCGACGTCATCTACCGGCGGATCGACGACGAATTCCTCGATCCGGTGCACTACCGGCCGGATTCCGTGCTCGGCGTGGCCGGGATCCTGAACGCGGCGCGCGCGGGCAACGTGGTGATCGCGAACGCGGTCGGCAACGGCGTCGGTGACGACAAGCTCGTGTACACCTACGTGCCCGAGATGGTGAAGTACTACCTCAACGAGAAGCCGCTGCTGCCCAACGTGGACACCTTCCGGTGCTGGCTGCCGGACGAGTTCGACCACGTCATGCGGCATATGGACGAGCTGGTGGTCAAACCGGTCGAAGGTTCGGGCGGGTACGGCATCGTGTTCGGCCCGGAGGCGACGCAGGCGGAGCTGGCCGCTTTGAAACGGAAGGTCCGGGCGAACAAACGCGGCTGGATCGCGCAGCCGGTGGTCCAGCTGTCCACCGTTCCGTCCAAAGTGGACGACAGGCTGGCGCCGCGGCACGTCGACCTCCGGCCGTTCGCGGTCAACGACGGCAAGGAGATCTTCGTCCTGCCGGGCGGGCTGACCCGGGTCGCGCTCCCGGAGGGCAGCCTGGTCGTCAACTCGTCGCAGGGCGGCGGCTCCAAGGACACCTGGGTGCTGGCGCCGCGATCCTCGACGGCGGAACGGGAGCTGGAGCGGCCCGCGCTGGGCGCACTGTCCCAAGTGGACGGTCTGGTCGCCGAACAGGGACCCGAGCTGACCACGACCCAGCAACAACAGCAGCAACAGGCATAAGGGAGGTTGATGTGCTCGCCCGCAACGCGGAATCGCTGTACTGGATCGGCCGGTACGTCGAACGCGCCGATGACACCTCCCGGATCCTCAACGTCTCCGTGCATCAGCTGCTCGAAGACGCGAGCGTCGACCCGGACCACGCGAGCCGCCAGCTGCTCGCCGTCCTCGGCATCACCCCGAGGGCATGGACACCCTCGACGTGTGGAAGCTGACCGAACTGGTCGCCTACGCCAAGGACAATCCGGCGTCGATCGTCGGTTCGATCAACTCCGCCCGCGAGAACACGCGCGGCGCGCGCGAGGTCGTCTCGACCGAGCTGTGGGAATGCCTGAACGCGACGTGGAACGCGGTGCCCGACAGGCAGCGGTACGCGCGTCGCGCCGGGCCGCACGCGTTCCTCTCGTTCGTGGAGGAACGCGCGGCGATGTTCGCCGGGCTCGCCGATTCGACCATGAGCCGCGACGACGGCTGGCTGTTCATGGTGCTCGGCCGCTCGGTCGAACGCGCGGACATGGTGGTGCGGCTGCTGCTCTCGCGGGTCCAGGACAGCGCGTCGTCACCCGGCTGGATCACCGTGCTCCGTTCGGCGGGCGCGCAGGACACGTACCTGCGGACCTATCGCGGCGCGCTCGACGCCGGCCGGGTCGTGCAGTTCCTGTTGCGCGACACGCTCTTCCCGCGTTCGGTGTTCCACGCGCTGCGGCAGGCCGAGGAATGCCTGGAGCGGCTCGACCCCGGTGTCAACTCGCGTGCCAACGAGAAGTCCGAGGCGCTGCGGCAGCTCGGCCGAGCGCGCAGCGAGCTGGAGTTCCTGCGGCCGTCGGATCTGCTGGAGGACCTGCCGAAGCGGCTCGGCGCCCTGCAGACCTCGATCAAGGACATCGGCGACGCGGTTTCGGTGCAGTACTTCCATTCGTCACCTTGGGTGGCCTGGAGCGGTGCGGAGGTTTCGCTGTGACCTGGCAGCTTCGGGTGGCCCACCGGACCGGTTACCGGTACGCGACCCCGGCCACGCAGTCGTACAACGAGGCGCGCCTGACCCCGCGCTCCGACCGGCGGCAGACCACGGTCGTGAACCGGGTCGAGACGACGCCGGCGACCCGTGCGTACCGGTACACGGATTACTGGGGCACCGTCGTGACCTCGTTCGACCTTCACGCGCCGCACACGGAGTTCACCGTGCTCGCGACGTCGGTGGTCGAGACGGCCGACGAAGGCGAACCCGTCCGCTCGGCGACTTGGAAGGACCTGCGCGGCGACACCGTCGTCGACCACCGCACCGAGTACCTGACGCCGACGCCGTACACGCCCCGCGATCCGGAGCTCTCGAAGGTCGCGCGCGAACTGCGGAAGGGGCTCGAACCGGCGGAGGCCGTGCTCGCGGTCTGCGAATGGGTCAACCAGCAGCTGAAGTACCAGCCGGGGACGACCGGCGTGCACAGCACGGCGACCGACGCGTGGCGTGCGCGCGAAGGGGTCTGCCAGGACTTCGCGCATGTGACGCTGGTGATGCTGCGCGCGATCGGCGTCCCGGCGCGCTACGTCTCCGGGTATCTGCACACGAAACCGGAGGCGAAGCTCGGCGAGACGGTCGAAGGCGAAAGCCATGCCTGGGTCGACGTCTGGACCGGCGGCTGGTGGGCCTACGACCCGACGAACGCGATCCCGGTCGGGCCGCGGCACGTCTGGGTCGCGTACGGCCGCGACTACGCCGACGTGCCGCCGCTCAAGGGCATCTTCACCGGCGGTGGTCAGTCCACTTTGGACGTCTCGGTGCAGCTGACCCGGCTGACCTAGGCCCTGCGCCGGAGCAACAGCCAGAGCAGGTACGCGCCGCCGAGGGCCGCCGCCACGACACCCGCTGGCAGCAGCGAGGACTCCAGCAGCCGCTGGCCGAGGTAGTCCGCCGCGACCACCAGCGCCGCGCCGACGAAGGCCGAAGCCGCCAGGTTGGGCCCCGGCAGACGCGTCATCCGGCGCGCGAGCTGGGGCGCGGCGAGGGCGATGAACGGCAGCGGCCCGGTCGCGGCGGTGGCCGCGGCGACCAGCGCGACCGCGACCAGCACCAGGGTCAGCCGCACGCGGCGGACGTCGACGCCGATGCCGGTGGCGGTGTCGTCGCCCATCTCCAGCATGCGCAGCGCACGGCCGTTCACGAACACGATCGGGGCGAACACCGCCACCGCGACCGCCAGCGGAACGAAGTAGCTCCAGTCGCGCCCGGCGAGGTCGCCGACCAGCCAGCCGACGGCCTGCGAGGCGGCTTCGAGGTTCGCCTTCACCAGCAGATACGAGTTCACGCCGACCAGCACCGCGCTGACCGCGATCCCGAGCAGCACCAGCCGCGAACTCAGCAGTCCGTGCGGCGCGCACAGCGCCATCACGACCAGCGCGGTCAGCAGCCCACCGGCCAGCGCGCCGAGCGAGACGACGCCAGGGCCGGAACCGATGAGCAACAGGCCCACGATGCCGCCGGTCGCCGAACCGGTGGTGAAGCCGATGACGTCCGGGCTGCCGAGCGGATTGCGGGTGATCGTCTGGAACACCGCCCCCGCCAGCGCCAGCGCGGTACCGACGAGGATCGCGACCAGCGCCCGCGGAAGCCGCCCCATCACCACCAGGTACTGCGCCTTCGTCCCTTGGCCCGCCAGGGTCGCGAGCACTTCGCCGGGGCTCATCTCGTAGTCGCCCGTGCCGACCGAGAGCACGACGAGCGCAAGGACCACCAGGGCCAGCGCGGCGACGACGACCAGTGATCGTCTGTCCAAAACGGACTCACGACGGACGAGGGCGGTCATCGGCGCACCGCCTTCAGCCTGCGGGCCACGATGACGAACGCGATCCCGCCGACGACGTCGGTCATCACGCCGACCTGGATCTCCCCGGGCGAGCCGAGCAGGCGGCCGAGGACGTCGCAGCCGAGCAGCAGAACCGGCCCGAGCAGCGCCGAAATCAGCATCACCCAGCGCTCGTCCTGGCCGATCAGCGTCCGGACGACGTGCGGGATCATCAGGCCGACGAAGGCGATCGGCCCGCAGGCCGCGGTCGCCGACGCCGACAGCAGGCCGACGGCGACCATCCCGGCGACGCGGACGAGCGCCGGATTCGCGCCGAGACCGCGGGCCGTGTCCTCGCCCAGCGCCAGCGCGTTCAGCGCGCGGGCCAGCACGATCGCGATCACCACGCCCGCGGCGAAGAACGGCAGCAGCACGGACAGCTGGTCGGCGTTCCGGTTGACCAGCGAGCCGACCAGCCAGAACCGCATGGCCTGCAGGTTGTGCGTGTTGACCATCTGCATGCCCTGGTTGATCCCGACGAACACCGCCTGGATCGCGACGCCGGCCAGCACCAGCCGCAGCGGGCTCGTCGCGCCGCGGGTCCCGCCGATCACCGAGACCAGCGCGGTTCCCGCGAGCGCCCCGGCGAAGGCGAACCAGACGTACTCGCCGGGCGAAGTCACCGAAAACAGTGTCGAGCCGAGCACGATCGCGACCGCGGCGCCGTGGTTGATGCCGAGCAGGCCGGGCTCCGCGACCGGGTTGCGGGTGATCGCCTGCATGAGCGAGCCCGCCAGCGCGAGCGCCATCCCGACCAGGACGCCGAGGACCGTGCGGGGCAGGCGATCGTCGCGGACGACGACGTCGTTGTAGCCGCCGTCGTAGGCGAAGAGGGCATGCAGCACTTCGCCGAGCGAGAGGCGGTTCGAGCCGAAGCCGATCGACAGCAGGATGACCGCGACGAGCGCTGTCAAAGACCCCACGAGGACCAGCGTTCTCACGGAAACGCTGGTCCGGGGTGATCTGACGCGCTCCGTGACCTGGACCATGGCCTTCAGAGTAAGCGAAGGCTAGCCTAACCACGAAATCCGGTTCGACGGCGAAAGAAGATCTCCATGCACCTCTCCCGACGCGGCTTTCTCGCCGGCTCCGCGGCGCTCGGCGCCACCGGCCTCCTGACCGCCTGTGGCTACCAGGACGAGACGCCCACGCAGGGAGCGGGCGCGACCTGGTCGTTCACCGACGACCGCGGCCGCAAGCTCGAAGGCGAACGGCCGACGCGGATCGTCGCGCAGGTGACCGCGGCGGCGGCGCTGTGGGACCTCGGCGTGAAATCGATCGGGATCTTCGGCCCGTCGAAGTTCGCCGACGGCAAGCCGGACCCGCAAGCGGGCGGCGTCGACCTGAACGCGGTGACCTCGCTCGGGAACGTCTACAACGAGTTCAACTTCGACAAGTTCGTCTCGCTGAACCCGCAGCTGCTGGTCAGCGTGATGTACCTGAAGGACCAGATGTGGTACATCCCGGACACGCAGACGGAGAAGATCGACAAGGCCGCGCCGAGTGTCGGGGTCCGGCTGCAGGGGCTCGCGATGCCCGAGGGGATCGCGAAGTTCATCGCGCTCGCGAAGGCGCTCGGCGCCGACACCGAGACTCCGGCGATCCGTGCTGCGAAGGAGGAGTACGAGAAGGCCGACGCCGCCCTCGCCGAAGCGGCGAAGAAGGCCGCCGGGCTGAAGATCCTGCTGGTGTCCGCGCAGAAGGACGCCGTGTACGTCTCGAACGCGCCGAAGTTCGCGACCTCGAAGCACTACCAGAGCAAGGGGCTGGACTTCGTCACGCCGGAGGCGCCGGACGAGAGCCAGGGCGGTTACTACCAGCAGATCAGCTGGGAGAACATCGGCAAGTACCCGGCGGACGTGATCATGTACGACAGCCGCGGCGGTTCGCTCTCGCTCGGCCCGGACGGGCTCGGCGGCGTGCCGACCTGGACCCAGCTGCCCGCGGTGAAGGCCGGGAAGCTGATCCCGTGGAACAACGAGACGCCGTTCTCGTACCAGCGCTTCACGCCGCAGCTGACGGAACTCGCCGCGGCGCTGAACAAGTTCTCGTGAGTGGTAAGGACGGTTAGAACCGTCCTTACCACTCACGAGACCCGATGCTCTCCGTCAGCTCCGGGCGTGCGCGTCCAGGATGTGCGCGACCGCTTCGGTGACCCGCTGCGCGAAGTCGATGTTCAGCCACTCGTCCGGCACGTGGATGTTCGAGTCCGGCCCGCAGGCGCCGGTGACCACGAACTGCGCCTCCGGGTACTTCTCGCCGAGCAGCCCCATGAACGGGATCGATCCGCCCATGCCGAAGCTCTTGTGCGGCGCGCCGAAGACCTCGCCGCTCACGTGGTGCAGGGCGTCGTCGAGCCACGGCGCGGTGTCCGGCGCGTTCCAGCCGTTTTCGGCCTGGAAGTCGCCGAGTTCGACCGAAGCGTCGTACGGCACGTCGGTGGTGAGGACACGGCGGACCGCCTCCATCGCGGCCTTCGCGTCGGCGGTCGGCGGGAGGCGGAAGCTCAGGGTGAGCGTGGTGCTGGAGCGCAGCACGTTGCCCGCGTCGGCCGGGAGCGGGAAGCCCTCCGCGCCGATCACCGACAGCGTCGGCCGCCACGAGTTGTTGAGCAGCAGCTCCAGATCGTCGTCGGAGACCGTCCGGCCGACCACCGGGAAGAGCGTCTTCGCCGCGCCGGGCGCGATCTCGACGACGCCGCGGGCGTCCTCGACGCGGTTCTCCGGGATGTCGACGCTCAGCTCGGCGAGCTTGATCTCGCCGGTCTCGGCGTTCTCGATCCGGTCGATCAGGGCACGCAGGACACGGAACGAACTCGCCACGATGCCGCTGGCCATGCCGGAGTGCTGCGCGGACTCGAGCACCTTCACGGTGACGTTGACGTGCAGCATTCCGCGCAGGCTGGTGGTCAGCCACAGCCGCTTGTAGTCGGTGCCGCCCGCATCGAGGCAGACGACCAGGGAGACCGTGCCGAGCTTCTCCTTCAGGTGCTCGACGTAGGCGGGCAGATCCGGACTGCCGGATTCCTCACCGGTCTCCAGCAGCACGACCGCGCGCGAGTGCTCGCCACCGGCGGCGCGCACGGCCTCGATCGCCGTCGTCGCCGCGTAGCCGGAGTAGCCGTCGTCGACCGCGCCGCGGCCGTACAGCCGACCGTCGCGGATCACCGGCGTCCACGGGTCGAGCCCCTCGGACCAGCCACCGACCGGGGGCTGCTTGTCGAGGTGCCCGTACATCAGCACGGTGCCCTTTTCGGCGGCTTCGGACGTCGCCGGGATGTCGACGACCAGCAGCGGGCTGCGGCCTTCGAGCTCCACGACCTCGAGCGTCGCGCCGGGGATCTCCCGTGCGGCGATCCAGGAGCGGACGTGCTCGACGGCGGCGGCGAGATGGCCGGTCTTCGCCCACTCGGGGTCGAACGCCGGCGACAAGGCGGGGATCGCCACCAGGCCGGACAGGCTGGGAAGGACGTCGTTCGTCCAGTTCGAAACCACGGTTTCGCGTACGGATTTCTGCTCCACGTCCGCCATCCTGCCACGGGTGCCGGGGAGTGGGACGGATCACAGCGGCGGGCACGGATCGTCATCGATCAAGCCGGGCAGGACACCCGTCCGGACGAGTCGTCCGCTGGTCGGCCCGCGGGTGAATTCCCTACTTTCGGCGGCCCCACACTCGGGCTTCCTAGCATTTTCCCTGATCAGACACCCTTTCTCAGCAACAAATCAGCATCCGCCACTGACCAAAACGGCGTCCGGCATGCCAGGATGTGCGCACGAACCGTCAACGCCGACGGTGACCCAGCGCTTCAGATCCGACGCGCTGGTCCCCGCCGGCGCAGTCACTGTGGCCGCCACAAGTGGCCGCCAGAGGCGCCGACATCAAGGAGAGCAGCGCATGCCGTCCGAACACTGGACGCACCCGGAACCTGGAGATGGCCCGGCCGCCGTAGCGGCGCAGCCTTCCCCCGAACAGGTGATCGCCGGTTTGCGAGCAACGAGCGAAGGTGGCGCTGAGCTGACTCAGCTGCTCACCCCCGAAGGCGAACGAGTCGCCTCGCCGCAATTCGACCGCTACGTCGACGACATCGACGCCGAGGCCCTCAAGGGCCTGTACCGCGACATGGTCCTGGTCCGCCGCGCGGACCGCGAGGCCAACGCGATGCAGCGCCAGGGCCAGCTCGGCATCTGGGTGCCGCTGCTCGGGCAGGAGGCCGCGCAGATCGGCTCCGGCCGCGCGCTGCGGAAGGGGGACATGGCGTTCCCCAGCTACCGCGAGCACGGTGTCGCGTACACCCGCGGCGTCGACCTCAAAGAGGTGCTCGGCATCTTCCGCTGCACCGACCACAGCGGTTGGGACTACAAGGCCCACGGCTTCCACCCGTACACCATCGTGATCGGCAACCAGGTGCTCAACGCCGCCGGTTACGCGATGGGCCAGAAGTTCGAAGGCAAGGTCGGCGACGACGACAGCGAAGCGACCATCTGCTACTTCGGTGACGGAGCAACTTCGCAGGGCGACGTGCACGAAGGCTTCGTCTGGGCCGCCGTCTACGACGCGCCGCTCGTGTTCTTCTGCCAGAACAACCAGTGGGCGATCTCGGAGCCCACCGAACGCCAGTCGCGCCTGCCGCTGTACCAGCGCGCCCGCGGCTACGGCTTCCCCGGCATCCGCGTGGACGGCAACGACGTCCTCGCCTGCCTCGCGGTCTCCCGCTGGGCGCTGGAGGAGTGCCGCCATGGCAACGGCCCGGTGCTGATCGAGGCGTTCACCTACCGGATGGACGCGCACACCACCACCGACGACCCCACCCGCTACCGGCTCTCCGACGAGCTGGAGGAGTGGAAGCTGAAGGACCCGATCGAGCGCGTCCGGGCGTACCTCGCCCGCGGTGGCGGCGCCGACCAGGCGTTCTTCGACCAGGTGCAGGCCGATTCGGACGCGTTCGCGGCCGAGCTGCGCGACTACTGCTTCAACATGCCCGAACCGCCACCGGACCGGATCTTCTCCAACGTGTACGCGGAGTCCACGCCGCTGCTGGACGCGCAGCGTGAAGAGTTCCTGTCCTACTTGGACGGTTTCGTCGGGGCGGGTGAGCACTGAAATGACCGATCTCCAGAAACTCACCATCGGCAAGGCCCTCAACCTCGGGCTCCGTCGCGCCATGGAAGAGGACCCGAAGGTCCTGATCATGGGTGAGGACGTCGGCAAGCTCGGCGGCGTCTTCCGCATCACCGACGGCCTGCAGAAGGACTTCGGCGAGCAGCGCGTGCTGGACACGCCGCTCGCGGAGTCGGGCATTATCGGCACCGCGGTCGGCCTCGCCGTCCGCGGTTTCCGCCCGGTGTGCGAAATCCAGTTCGAAGGCTTCATCTTCCCCGGCTTCGACCAGATCTCCAGCCAGGTCGCCAAGCTGCACTACCGGACGCAGGGCAAGATCAAGATGCCCATCGTGATCCGGGTGCCGTTCGGTGGCGGCATCGGCGCGGTCGAGCACCACTCGGAGTCGCCGGAGTCGCTGTTCGCGCACATCCCCGGCCTCAAGGTCGTTTCGGTTTCGAACGCCGTCGACGCCTACTGGGGTATCCAGCAGGCGATCAAATCCGACGACCCGATCCTGTTCTTCGAGCCGAAGAAGCTGTACCACTCGGGCGCGATGAAGTCCGAGGTCGACACCGAGGCCACGCCGGACGAGCTGTTCAAGTCCCGCGTCGTCCGCGAAGGCACGACGGCCACGGTCGTCGCGTACGGCCCGTCGGTGAAGGTCGCGCTCGACGCGGCGGCCGCCGCCGAGGACGAGGGCAAGTCCCTGGAGGTCATCGACCTGCGGACGCTGTCCCCGCTCGACCTGGAGCCGGTGTTCGAGTCGGTGCGCAAGACCGGACGGCTCATCGCGCTGAGCGAGGCGCCGTCGGAATCGTCGCTGACCTCGGAGATCGCCGCGCGCGTGCAGCAGGAATGCTTCTACTCGCTGGAAGCCCCCGTGCTGCGGGTGACCGGATTCGACACGCCGTACCCGCCGGCCAAGCTCGAGGAGCACTACCTCCCCGACCTGGACCGCGTGCTGCACACCGTCGACCGTTCGCTCGCCTGGTAAGGGGGAAATCGCTGAAATGCCCGAGTACAAACAATTCCCCCTGGCCGACACGGCGGAGGGGCTGACCGAGGCCGACATCATCGCCTGGCAGGTCAAGCCGGGTGACACCGTGACGGTGAATCAGATCGTCGTCGAGGTCGAGACCGCGAAGGCCGCCGTCGAACTGCCCATCCCGTGGGCGGGCGTGATCACCGAACTGCTCGTCGAGCCGGGCCAGACGGTGGAGGTCGGCGCGCCGATCCTCACCATCGACGTCGATCCCGGCGGCAAGGCGGCCCCGGCCCCCACCACCGCGCCCGCGGCGGAGGAGCCGGCGGAAGAGGAGATGAAGCCGCTGGTCGGCTACGGCTCCAAGGCCGTCGTCACGCAGCGGCGGGCGCGCAAGGGCGCGGCTCCGGCCGCTCCCGCCGCGGCGCCGGTGGCTGTGGCGCCCGAGCCTGCTGTGGCTGCTGTGCCTTCAAAGCCGAAGGGTGGGTACGTGCCGCTGGCGAAGCCGCCGGTGCGCAAGCTCGCCAAGGACCTCGGCGTCGACCTGCACGCGCTCACCGGCACCGCCGAGGGCGGCGTCATCACCCGTGACGACGTGCAGGCGGCCGCCAACGGATCGGCCCCCGCCGCGTCCACTGTGGACAGTGGCTACGACCCCGCGACGCGGGAACGCCGGGTCCCGATCAAGGGCGTCCGCAAGGCCACCGCCGCCGCGATGGTGCAGAGCGCCTACACCGCCCCGCATGTCACCGAGTTCCTGACCATCGACGTCACGCCGATGATGGAATTCCGGGAGAAGCTGAAGAAGTCGCGCGAGTTCGCCGGGGTCAAGGTCACCCCGCTGACCTTCGCGGCGAAGGCCGTCTGCCTGGCGGCCAAGCGCACTCCGGACGTCAACGCGGTGTGGGACGAGGCGGCACAGGAGATCGTCTACAAGGACTACGTGCACCTCGGGATCGCCGCGGCCACCCCGCGCGGGCTCGTCGTGCCCAAGGTCCGCGACGCGGATTCGATGTCCCTCAAGGAACTCGCGATCGCGCTCACCGAGCTGACCGACGTCGCCCGCGAGGGCAAGACCACCCCGGCGGCCATGCTCGGCGGCACGATCACCATCACCAACGTGGGCGTCTTCGGCGTCGACACCGGTACGCCGATCATCAACCCCGGCGAGTCCGCGATCCTGTGCCTCGGCGCGATCAAGGACACTCCGTGGGTGGTCGACGGCGAGATCAAGGTGCGCAAGGTGCTCCAGCTTTCGCTGAGCTTCGACCACCGTGTGGTCGACGGGCAGCAGGGCTCGGAGTTCCTGGCCGACGTCGGCGCCTTGCTGGCCGACCCCGCGGTCGCGATCACCTACTGAGCCAAAGTCCGTGAGGGCCTCCTTCCCTACTCTCAAGGTAGGGAAGGAGGCCCTCACGGACTTCAGCCATATTCGGTTGACGGAGTGAGCGCTCACTCCGCACACTGGTGGCATGACAGAGACCACCGCCCGGCGGAGAGCGCCGGGGATGAGTGCCGACGAGCGGCGCCGGATGATCGTCCAGTCCGTGCTGCCCTTGCTGGTGGAGCACGGTGCCGGAGTCACGTCGAGCCAGATCGCGCGCGCCGCGGGTATCGGCGAGGGCACGGTCTTCCGCGTGTTCAAGGACAAGGACGAACTGTTCGCCACCTGCTTCGCCGAAGCGCTGAAGCCCGATCAGGTGTTGGACGCGATCGCGGTCATCGACCTCGACCAGCCCCTCGACGACAGGCTCATCGAGGCGGCCGACGCGCTCAGCGCGCACCTCCAGCGCATGGGCGCGCTCATGGCGGTCATGCACGGCTCCGGCAGGCGGCCGGAGCATCGCCACGGTGATCACAGCGACCGCCGAGACCGGCGCAAGGAGTCGATGAGCGCGATGCGCGACGCCATGGCCGAGCTGTTCGAACCGGAGAAGGACCGGCTCCGCCTGCCGCCGTCGCAGTCCGCGGCGCTCTTCCTGTCGCTGCTGTTCAGCGGCCGGATCCGGTTCAGCGAGACCGGTGACGAACCCACCACGATGGAGCTCGTCGACGTGTTCCTCAACGGCGCCTTGGCGGCCGCGTGATCGGCCCGCCCGGTGGGGGAGGCGGCATCGAGCTGTTCATGGCGCGCGGCGGCAGGCGCCGTCGCCCGCCGTCGACGGTGCCCGACAGCGGGCTGACCGGCCCGGTCGACATCCCGGAGCCCGAACCCGAAGCCGTCCCGAAAGACCTGAAGTCCCGGCTCAACCGAATGTGGGTCAACGTCGCGGGCACGGTCCGCGGCCTGCCGAAGGTCGCGAAGCTGACCTGGCAGGCAAGCCCGGTCCTGACCATCGTGATCACCCTGGTGACGCTGCTTTCCGGCCTCCTCCCAACGGCGACCGCGTACATCGCGAAGCTGCTGATCGACTCGGTCGTCGCGGCGATCCAGGGGCACGGGACGAAGAGCGCGATCGTCGGTGTCGCCCTCTTCCAGTTCGGCATCCTCGTGCTCACCGCGGTTTCGCAGGCGCTGACCACCTACGGCCAGTCCCTGCTGCAGGAACGGATGACGCTGACCATCCGCCACCAGGTGATGGACCACGCGAGCGCGCTTCATCTCTCGTACTTCGAGGGTTCCGCGTCCTACGACATGTTGCGCCAGGCCTCACAGGAGGCGCCGACCCGGCCGCTGTCGATGATGAACTCGGCGTTGGGCCTGATCCGGACGGTGATCACGTTCGGCAGCATGATCGCGCTGCTGGTCTCGATCAGCCCGCTGCTCGCGCTCGTCGCTCTCGTGGCGCCGATCCCCGCGTTCATCTCGCAGTCGAAGTACGGCGCCCGCGCGTTCTGGCTGACGGTGATGATGTCGCCGCTGAAACGGCGGATGGACTACCTGAACTCCTTGGTCACCACGGACACCTACGCCAAGGAGACCAAGCTCTTCGGGCTCGGCCCGTACTTCGTCGACCGGTTCCAGCGGCTCGGCCAGGTCTTCTACGACCGTCAGCGGACACTGACCCGCAAGCGCAGTGTCAGTTCGACATCCTGGGGCCTGCTCAGCACGGCCGCCGGTTCCGCGATCGCGTTGTACATCGCGCTGGAGGCCGTCGGCGGCAGGCTCACCCTCGGCGACCTCGCGCTGTACACGGCGGCCGCGGCGTCGGTGCAGACGTCCGTCCAGGGCCTGTTCACCGCGTTTTCCGGGATGTACGAGAACAATCTCTACCTCGACACGCTGTATCGCTTCCTCGGGACGAAACCGGAGATCGTCGCGCCGGCGGAGCCGCGGCCGCTTCCGTCCACTGTGGAGGGACACATCCGGTTCGAAGAAGTGTCCTTCACCTATCCAGGAGCGGCCGACCCCGCCCTCGACGGCGTGAGCTTCGAGATCCGGCCGGGTGAGACGGTCGCCGTCGTCGGCCGTAACGGAGCCGGGAAGTCGACGCTGTTCAAACTGCTGTGCCGGCTGTACGACCCGACGGGCGGACGGATCCTGCTCGACGGCGTCGACATCCGCGAATACGACCCGGTGGAACTGCGGCGGCGGATCAGCGCGATGTTCCAGGACTACGTGACCTACCAGGGCACCGCCGCCGAGAACATCGGGCTCGGCGACCTGACGCACCTCGTCGACCGCGAACGGATCGAGTCGTCCGCGAAACGCGCCGGTGCCGACGAGCGGATCGAGCGGCTGCCGAACGGGTACGACAGCCCGCTCGGGCGCTGGTTCGACCAGGGTGTCAGCCTGTCCGGCGGCGAATGGCAGAAGATCGCGCTGGCCAGGGCGTTCCTGCGGGAAGCGCCGATCCTGATCCTCGACGAACCGACCTCCGCGCTGGACGCCCAGGCCGAACACGACCTCTTCTCCCGGCTGCGGGAGCTTTCGGAGGGGCGCACGACGCTGTACATCTCGCACCGGTTCTCCACCGTGCGGCAGGCGGAGCGGATCTTGTTGCTGGAACACGGAAAGGTCGCCGAATACGGGACACACGACGAGCTGATGGCGGCAGAGGCGGGCTACGCCGAGCTGTTCACTCTGCAGGCTGCCGCGTACCTCGACGAGGCCTGACCATGCGGCGCGTCATGGTCGTCGGCTGCAGCGGCGCCGGGAAGTCGACGTTCTCGCGACGGCTCGGCGCCGCGCTCGGCCTGCCCGTCACCCATCTCGACCGACTCTATTGGCGGCCGGGCTGGACACCGGCGCCGGACGCCGAGTTCCACGCCGCGCAACAGGAGGTCATCGCGTCCGACGCCTGGGTGATCGACGGGAACTACGGGGCGTCGATGCATCTTCGCCTCCCGAGAGCGGACACGATCGTCTTCCTCGACTACCCGCGCCGCGTCTGCCTCCGGCGGGTGCTGACGCGCTGCCTGCGCGAATACGGTCGGGACAACCAGGCGCCCGGCTGCCCCGAAAGGCTGGATCTGGAGTTCTACTCCTACGTCTGGCGCTGGCCGAAGCACCACCGGGAGCGGACGGTGCGGCGGCTGGCGGAGCAGGGGGCGCACGCGCGGCGGATCGTGCTGACCGGGCCACGCGAGGCGGAGGAGTTCCTTCGCCGGATCGGCTGACCGGGGTTGGGAGCAAAACGGGCAAGCCGTACGTTGTCCAGGTATGGCTGTCGCGTTCCTGCTCTATGTCGTCGCCGAGATCGCCGCCGTGTGGGCGGTGGGCTCGGCCGTTGGCGTGCTCGGCACGATCGCGCTGCTCTTCGCCGGCGCGTTCGTCGGTTCCTGGCTCGCGCGCCGTGAAGGCGGCCGCGCCTTCCGGGCGTTCGCCGAGTCCGCGCGGCTCGGCCGCCCCGCCGACGCGGAGAAGGAACTCACCGACGGGATGCTGATCGGGCTCGGCGGCCTGCTGATCCTGCTGCCCGGTTTCGTCAGCGACGTCATCGGCCTGCTGTTCATCCTGCCGCCGACGCGGAGCGTCGCGCGCAAGGTGTGGCAGAAGCGGATGGCGCGCCGGGCGGTCAAGTTCGCGAACCGGGCCCGCGGGCCGGTGATGGTGGTGGACAGCGAGGTCGTCGTGGACACGCCGCCCGCCGAGGCCGCCAAGAAGCAGCCGCCGGTGATCGAGGGCCGCATCGTCGAGGGCTGAAAGCGTCCTTCACCGCATGCGACGCGGCGAAAGCGTCCTTCGCCGCGTCGCATGCGGTGAAGGACGCTTTCAGCCCACGCTCGGCTTCGGGATGTCGAAGTACCCGCTGAACCGCACGGCCGGCGCGTACTCGCCCTTCACCTTCACCTTGCCCGTCACGAACATCGCCGCCACCGCCGCGTTGCCGGTCGCCATCCGGATGAAGTCGTCGACGGAAAGGGTGATGGTGGTGTCGGGAGTACGCGCGAGATCCGTGCTCGAAACGCAGACGCCGTCTTCGATGACCGTTTGAAAACGATCGAAACCGTCTTCTCCGTCACCATCGGTGAAACGCCACGCGACGACGAAGTCCACATGCCGTGCGCGTTCGGGAACGAAATGATCCGACATTCTGCGGAAAATCTCGTCGAGGAACGCCGAACGCAGTTCCGGGTGATCGGCGATCGCCTTGAGCTGCTCGCGTGACGCCCGTTGAACGACGTCGACGAGCACCTCGGTCTCCAGTGAGCTCAGCTCGATACCCGCGCCGGTTTCGCCCAGCATGTGCAGGGTTTCCAGCACCTGCGTGAACTGCTCGGGGCTCAGTTTGGCGAGTTCGAGCTTCTCCGCGAACGCGTTGACGACGTGCTCGCCACCGGTGCGCGTCTTGTGCAGCCTCAACGGACGGGAAAGGCGTACCTTGTCCCGCCAGCGCCGGTTCGGGGAATTTCGGGGCACGGCACGGAAGTGTATCTGCTCGGCCGGGTTCAGGACGGTTTCGGAAGGTCGAAGAAACCGATGAGACCGGCCGCGAACGCCAGGTCACCTTTTACTTTGATCTTTCCGGTGACGAATAGCACAGCCGGCGTCGCCTGATGGGTGATGAGCCGGAAGAAATCGACGGGCGCGATCGTGATCGTCACCCTCGGCTTCTCCCTCATGTCCCGGTCGACCGTGCACTCGCCGTGCGAGATCACCGTCTCGTAGCGGTCGTATCCGCCGTCGCCGGTGCCGCCGGAGAGCCGCCAGTGCACGACGGCGTGCAGAGACTTCGCGCGGTCCTGCCGGATGTGGGCGCCCATGCGGTCGAAGATCTCGCGCAGCACCCGCTCGCGGAGCGACCGTTCGGCGACGACGCTCTCGAGTTGCGCGCGGGAGGCGCGGGCGACGAGGTTCGCGAACCGGACCGGATCGACCTTGCGAAGGTCGAACGCGGGCGCGGACTCGGCGAGCCGTCCCAGCGCGGTGAGCAGCCGCCGAACGTCGTCCTTGCCGAGGTCCTTCGGGTCGATGGCGCCCGCGACCTCGTTGACGTCGAGAGAGTGCGCTTCGGCCGAATCGGGCTCGATCCGTTCCAGCGCGTCGACCAGCGCGCGGCCGGTCAGCCCCACGATCTCGGTCATCTTCCCTCCAGTCCGCCTACCCAAGCGTAAGGCTACCCGCCAGTAGGTAAGCGGGCAAGCGTGCCGAAATCACCCTTGCCGGTGGTAGCCCGGTAGCGTCTTACGCGAACTAATGGGAGGTCCTGAGTGTCCGAGGAAGTGCCGCGTCCCGCCGAACGCGCCAAACGGCTGCCGAGAGCGGTGCGGGAACGCCAGATCCTGGACGCGGCGGTCTCGGTGTTCTCGCGCTACGGCTATCACTCCGCGTCGATGGACGAGATCTCCGAGGTCGCCGGCGTGTCCAAGCCGATGATCTACACCTACCTCGGGTCCAAGGAAGATCTCTTCGGCGCGTGCATCCGCCGCGAAGCCACTCGCCTGCTGGAGGCGGTGCAGGACGGGATCAAACCCGATCTGCCGCCCGACATGCAGCTTTGGCACGGCTTGCGCGCGTTCTACCGCTTCGTCGCCGACTATCGCGAGTCCTGGACGGTGCTGCACCGCCAGGCCATGACCGTCGGCGGCGCCTTCGCCGCGGAGATCACCGACATGCGCACCCGCGCGATCGAACTGGTCGCCGCGCTGGTCGTCTCCGCCGGCACCCGCAAGGGCCTCGGCGAGCAGGCCGAGTTCTCCGGCGCCGGGCTGTCCGCCGCGCTGGTCGGGGCGGCCGAGTCGCTGGCCGACTGGGCGCTCGACCACCCCGACGTCTCCGACGGCGTACTCGCCTCGTGGCTGATGAACCTGGTCTGGCTCGGGTTCAACGACCTGGTCGAGGGCGAGATCTGGAAGCCGTCAGAGAGCGACGACTGAGCCCTCCAGGTGCGGCTTCGGCTTGCGCGCGTTCCACAGCTCGAACGCCCAGCCGTCGCCTTCACTCCAGGTGGTGAAAGCGGCCTTGGCGGGCAGCAGGACCGGCTGCTTGAACTTGACGTCGACGGTGAACGCCTCCGGAAGCCTGCCTTCGAACGCCGCGAGCGCGTGCGCCTTCGTCCACATGCCGTGCGCGATCGCGGACGGGAACCCGAACGCCTTCGCGGTGATCGGGTGCAGGTGAATGGGGTTGCGGTCGCCGGAGACCTCGGCGTAGCGGCGGCCGATGTCGCCGGGCACGTGCCAGATCGCGGTGGGCGAAGGCTGCGAGAGCTGACCGCGTGAGGTCTTTTCGCCGCTGCCGCCGCCGCGGCGCAGGTACGTGCTGACGTCCGTCCACACAGGACTGTCGTTCACGAGCAGTTCGCTGATCACGTCGAACTGCCTGCCCTTGTCGTGCGGGCGCAGGTCCTCGGCGCGCACGCGCAGGGTGAACGACTCGTCGAGCCGCAGCTGCCGGTGCTGGGTGATCCGGTTGGCGACGTGCACCATGCCCAGCAACGGGAACGGGAAGTCGTCCTCGGTCATCAACGCCATCTGCAGCGGGAAGGCGAGGATATGCGGATACGTCGCCGGGAGCACGTCGTCCAGCCGGAATCCGCACACCTGGTTGTACGCGGCGAGGTGCGCCGGGTCGACGACGACGCCCTCGCGGACGAACTCGGTCGACGGCAGCGTGTTCCCGCCGCTCTTGCGCAGCGAGCCGAGCAACGCCTTGGGGTACAACGAAGACAGGCTCGGCGACTCGTGAAGTTCCTTGACCGCCATGTTCACGCCCCCAGCAGTGCCTGGCCGCAGACGCGGACCACGTTGCCGTTGACCGCAGCCGAAGCCGGGTTTGCGTACCAGGCGATCGTCTCGGCGACGTCGACCGGCAGCCCGCCCTGGCCGAGGCTGGACAGCCGCCGCCCGGCCTCGCGGATGAACAGCGGCACGGCGGCGGTCATCTTGGTCTCGATGAAGCCGGGCGCGACGGCGTTGATCGTGCCCCCGTACTCGGCGAGCTTCGGCGCGCCGACGTTCACCATGCCGATGACGCCCGCCTTGCTGGTGGCGTAGTTGGTCTGGCCGACGTTGCCCGCGATGCCGGCGATGGAGGAGACGCCGATGATGCGGCCGTTCTCGCGCAGCACCTTGTCGGACAGCAGTTTCTCGTTCACCGCGAGCTGCGAGGCGAGGTTGACCGCGATGACCGAGTCCCAGCCGCCTTCGGTCATGTTGCCGAGCGTCTTGTCGCGGGTGATGCCCGCGTTGTGCACGACGATGTCGACGCCGCCGTGGCGGGTGACGAGGTACTCGGCGAGCTTCTCGGGCGCGTCGGCGGCGGTGATGTCCAGCTGCAGCGCCGAGCCGCCGACCTTGTTGGCCACCTTCGACAGGTCCGCGCCCTGTGCGGGGATGTCGAGCGCGACGACGTGGGCGCCGTCGCGGCCCAGCACCTCGGCGATGGCGGCGCCGATCCCGCGGGAAGCGCCGGTGACCAGGGCGACCTTGCCGTCCAGCGGCTTCGTCCAGTCGGACGGCGCGGAGGCGGTCTTGGTCTCGGTGCCGACGCGGATGACCTGGGCGTCGACGAAGGCGGACTTCGACGACAGCAGGAATCGGAGCGTGGACTCAGTGGCCTCTTCGGCGCCTTCGGCCACGTACACGAGCTGAGCGGTCGCGCCGCGCTTCAGTTCCTTACCGACGGAACGGACGAAGCCTTCGAGCGCGCGCTGAGCGATCCGCTCGTTGCCTTCGGCCAGCTCCGGCGGCGTCCCGAGGACGACGACGCGGCCCGACGGCCCGACGCTCCGGATCACCGGGTGGAAGAAGTTGTAGACCTCGCGAAGCTGCTTCGGGTCCTTCACGCCTGTCGCGTCGAAGACGAGCGCGGCGTGCCTGTCCGTCGCGGTCGAGATGACCTCGATCCCCGCGCGGTGCAGCTGCGCCTCGATCACCTTTTCGAGGCGACCGCCCGGCGCGGCACCCAGAAGTGCGGGACCCTCGAGAGCGGGCTGGCCGGGCTTGTACCGGCGGAGCGTCGCGGGGTTCGGCAGGCCGAGCTTCGGCACCACGAATTTCCCCACCGGGCTCTTCGTGAACTGCTGGTACCTGTCAGCCATTACGTGCCTCCCGTGCAGTTTGCGTCACGTCGCATTCTAACCTACTCGCTAGTAGGTTACAGTGTGAGAGAGCCTACGGAGGAGTGGAAAAAATGGCCACGAAAAGGACGGCACCCGTGCGCAAGGTCGCGATCATCGGCGGCAACCGGATCCCCTTCGCCCGCTCGAACGGCCCGTACGCGAAAGCGTCGAACCAGGACATGTTCACGGCCGCCCTCGACGGCCTGGTCAGCCGCTTCTCCCTGCAGGACGAGGTGATCGGCGAGGTCGCCGCCGGTGCGGTGCTCAAGCACGCCCGCGACTTCAACCTCGCCCGCGAAAGCGTCCTCGGCAGCAGGCTGAACCCCGCCACCCCGGCCTCCGACGTGCAGATGGCCTGCGGCACCGGCCTCCAGGCGATCATCAACGTCGCCAACAAGATCGCCCTCGGCCAGATCGACTCGGCCATCGCGGGCGGCGTCGACACCACGTCCGACGCGCCGCTGGCGGTCAACGACGACCTGCGCCAGATCCTCGTGCAGCTCAACGCCGCGAAGACGCTGCCGGAGCGGCTGAAGCTCGCCGCGAAGCTGCGCCCCGGGCACATCGTCCCCGAGATCCCGCGCAACTCCGAGCCGCGCACCGGCCTGTCCATGGGCGAGCACGCCGCGCTGACCGCGAAGGTCTGGGAGATCACGCGCGAGGCGCAGGACGAGCTCGCCGCCACCAGCCACCAGCGGCTCGGCGCCGCGTACGACAAGGGCTTCTTCGACGACCTGGTCACGCCATACCTGAAGCTGGCGCGCGACCAGAACCTGCGGCCGGATTCAAGCGTCGAGAAGCTCGCGAAGCTGAAGCCCGCCTTCGGTGGCCCTGACGGCACGATGACCGCGGGCAACTCGACGCCGCTGTCCGACGGCGCGTCGACGGTCCTGCTCGCGACCGAGCAGTGGGCGAAGGCACGCAAGCTGCCGGTGCTGGCGTACCTCACGTTCTCGCAGACCGCGGCCGTCGATTACGTCCACGGCGACGAAGGCCTCCTGATGGCGCCCGCGTACGCCGTCCCGCAGATGCTCACGCGCGCCGGGCTCACCCTGCAGGACTTCGACTTCTACGAGATCCACGAGGCCTTCGCGTCGCAGGTGCTCGCCACCCTCAAGGCGTGGGAGGACCCGCAGTTCGCGAAGTCGAAGCTGGGTCTCGACGAACCGCTCGGTTCCATCGATCGGGCGAAGCTGAACGTCAACGGCTCGTCGCTGGCGGCCGGGCACCCGTTCGCCGCGACCGGCGGCCGTATCGTCGCCACCCTCGCGAAACTGTTGAACGAGAAGGGATCCGGCCGCGGACTCATCTCGATCTGCGCCGCGGGCGGCCAGGGCGTCACCGCGATTCTCGAAAAGTAGCGTTCGCCCGCAGCGGATCGGGGAAAAACCCGGGTGTCTTTGTCGGTGCCCGGGTCTAGCGTGTGCGCATGTTCGCAGTTCAGGCGAAAGCGCTGGTCAAAACCTACGGGTCCACCCGGGCGCTCGACGGGGTCGACCTGTCGATCCCGACGGGCAAGGTGCTGGGCCTCCTGGGGCCGAACGGTGCCGGGAAGACGACGACGGTCCGCATCCTGACCACGCTGCTCCGCCCCGATTCGGGCGAGGCGGAGGTGGCCGGGCACGACGTGCTGGCCCACCCCGACGCCGTCCGGCGGGCGATCGGGTTGTCCGGCCAGTACGCCGCCGTGGACGAGAACCTCACCGGCTTCGAGAACCTGTACATGGTCGGCAGGCTGTACGGGAGCAAGAAGGCCGCGGCGAAATCGCGGGCGCGTGAGCTGCTCGCCCGGTTCCGGCTGGAGGACGCGGCGGATCGCCCCGCCAAGACGTACTCCGGCGGTATGCGGCGGCGGCTCGACCTCGCGGGCGCGCTGGTCGCCGAGCCGACCGTGGTGATCCTCGACGAACCGACCACCGGGCTCGACCCGCGCGGCCGGATCGACACCTGGGAGGTCATCAAGGAACTCGTCGCCGACGGCACCACCGTGCTGCTGACCACGCAGTACCTGGAGGAGGCCGATCAGCTCGCCGACTCGATCGTCGTGATCGACAAGGGGAAGGTCATCGCGCGCGGCACCGCCGACGAGCTCAAGCAGGAGATCGGCGGCGAGCGGCTGGAGCTCGTCGTGGCGAACGCGAGCGATCTCGCCATGACCACCCAGGTGCTGACCGAGGTCGGCTCGGGCACCCCGTCGGTCGACGAGCACACCCGCAAGGTCGACGTCCTGGTCGAGGGCGGGCCGAAGGCGCTGATCGAGGCACTGCGGCGGCTGGACGGCCACGGCGTCGCCGTCCAGGACGTCGCGCTGCACCGGCCGACGCTCGACGACGTCTTCCTTTCGCTGACAGGGCACGCCACGGACGAGGGGGAGAAAAAGTGAGCGCGGTCGCGAAGGCCTTTTCCGACGGTGGCGTGATCACCTGGCGGAACCTGAAGAACGTCCAGCGCAACCCGGACTGGCTGATGGCGGCGACGCTGCAACCGATCATGTTCGTGCTGCTCTTCGCGTATGTCTTCGGAGACGCGATCGGTGGCGAGGCGGGCGGGCTCGCGTACCGCGAGTTCCTGATCGCCGGCATCTTCGCGCAGACGGTCGCGTTCAACTCGGCGTTCACCGTGATCGGCTTCGCGAACGACCTGCAGAAGGGCATCATCGACAGGTTCCGTTCGCTGCCGATCTCGCGGCTCGCGGTGATCTTCGGCCGCACGACGTCCGACCTGGTGATCAGCGTGGTCGCGCTGGTCGTCATGTCGCTGTGCGGGCTGCTGGTCGGCTGGCGGATCCGCGGCAGCTTCCTCGACGCCGTACTCGGCTATCTGGTGATGCTGATGTTCGCCTGGGCGCTGTCCTGGGTCGGCGCGTGGATCGGGCTCGTCGCGCGCAGCGTCGAGGTGGCGCAGAGCGCCGGGCTGATGTGGATGTTCCCGTTGAGCTTCATCTCGACGGCGTTCGTCCCGGCGGACAAGCTGCCGGGCGTGCTGAAGGCCATCGCCGACTGGAACCCGTTCACCGCGGTGATCAACTCGGCCCGTGACCTCTTCGGGAACCGCTTCGGCGCGCCCCCGACGGGCTGGCCGGCCGAGCACGCGTCGCTGTACGCGATCCTGTGCTGCATCGCCATCATCGCGATCTTCGCCCCGCTGGCGACGGCCCAGTACAAGAAGGTCGCGAGCCGCTGACGTCGCGTGCTTCTCGCTCGTCTCATGCGTGATACCGCTGCGTGTCGTCCGTCGGATCACGCGTGCCGCCCCGCCAAGCACAGGGCACCGGAAAACTTTCGTGTCGAAATGTCGAACCGCCGTCGAGCCGCTCGACGCGTCGGTGAAGGCGGGGTAGAAACAGCCCCGCCAAGACACTGAGGAGCAGCGATGCGGTTTCTGATGATGCACCGGCTGGACGAGAGCGCCCCGGAGGCCTGGAACCCCAGCAAGGAATTCATCGAGAAGATGGGCGCCTTCATCGAGGACTCGTTCGAGAAGGGCATCCTCATCACGGCGGAGGGCGTGCACCCCTCCGAGCGCGGCGCGAAGGTCCGCAAAGGCCGCGGCGGCAAGATCACCGCGACCGACGGCCCGTTCACCGAGGCCAAGGAGGTCATCGGCGGGTTCGCGCTGATCAACGCCAAGGATCTGGCCGAGGCTGTCGCGTTCGCGGAGACCTACGCGGCGCTGTTCGAGGAGATCGAGGTCGAGGTGCGCACCGTCGTCGAGGCGGAGGACATCGAGGCCTTCACCTCATGACCCCACGCGTTTAGTCCTCTGGATGCGTCTCGCATCCAGAGGACTAAACGCGGGCGTTTACTTCGTGATGGCCTTCTCGGCCTTCTTCGCCAGCTTCTCGGCGCGCTTCTCCGTCTTGGAGGCGGCTCGCTTGGCGCGCCAACCGAGCGACGGCTTGCCCGCGGTGTCGGCGGCGGCCAGCAGCAGGCCACCGGCGAGGCCGGCGTTCTTGATGAACTGGATCTGCTGCTGCTGACGCTCGGCCGGTTCCTTGATCTCCCAGAACCGGTGCGCGGCCAGCGTCGTCGGGACCAGGCTGCCGAGCAGCAGCAGCGAGGCCAGGCGCGGCGCCTTGCCCGCGGCGAGCGCGACCCCGGCGCCGACCTTCACCGCGGCGTCGATCCGGACGAGGGTGGCGGGGTCGCGCGGCACCGATTCCGGCACCACGCCCTCCAGCTTGTCGAAGGACTCGGTGAGGAACGGCTCCACGGCTTTGGCGTGCCCCTGGGTGTCCCTCAGCGCGCCGATCCCGCCGGAGATGAAGATCGCGGCGAGGAGCGGACGTGCGACGCGACGGAGAATCACGGTCGTAAACCTTTCTGGATCCGGACCCGGGAAACAAACCTATCCCCAGTCTTCCCGCCCGCCACCGCGCCGAACCGCGCTAACGGTGTATCCCGGAATATTTCTCTGACACTAGATAGAAC
The DNA here is from genome assembly GCF_022479115.1 of Amycolatopsis sp. EV170708-02-1. Lineage (NCBI taxonomy): Bacteria > Bacillati > Actinomycetota > Actinomycetes > Pseudonocardiales > Pseudonocardiaceae > Amycolatopsis > Amycolatopsis sp. EV170708-02-1. The sequence continues at coordinate 9,275,173 of NZ_CP092497.1, read as the reverse complement.
TAGATTTCGCTAGCGCGCCCGATACGCCTTCGGCAGCTTGAAGCCGCGCTCGGCCGCGACCTGCCGCAGCCGGTCCGGGTAGTCGGTGATGATGCCGTCGACGCCGTCGTCGATGAGCTTGTGCATGGTCGCCGGGTCGTCGATCGTCCACGGCACGACCTTGAGGCCCGCCCGGTGCGCCTCGGTGACCAGCGCCTTCGTGGTGAACGGCCGATAGTCGGGGTCGCCGACCTTGCCGCCCTGCGGGTTGCCGTGCACCGGCGAGAGCGCGACGGCGCCGAAGGACTTCACCGCGCGGACGGGGCTGCCGCCGAAGTCGTCGATGTCGAGCCCGCCGAGCCACGGCGACTTGCCCGGCTGCCCCACCTGCAGGAACTCGGGCTGGGTCAGCGCGACCGTCGGGAGCCACGGGGCGACCTCGCGGAACCGCATCAGGGCGCCCCAGTCGAAGCTCTGGATCGTGACGTTGCGCGCGAACCCGCCGCGCACGATTTCGCGCACCGCCCGCTGGACGAACTGCTCACGCGGCGCCGTCTCGTGCGGCGCGGCGGCCTCGACCTTGGTCTCGATGTTGAACTTGAGGCCCCAGGCGCGGTGGTCCCTGGCGAGCTGGAAGAGCTCGGCGAGCGTCGGCATCTTGGCGCCAGGGGAGAGCGTCTGGCCGGGGTGGGCGGGCTGTCGGATCGAGCCGCAGTCGAGCGTGCGGACCTGCGCGAACGTCAGGTCCTTCACGTACTTGCCGACGTACGGGTACGCCGGGTCGCCGGGCGTCGCGGGCGCGGTGTCACGACACTTCGCGGGTGTCGTCTTGCGGTCGTGGGTGATCACCTCGCGGCCGTCCTTGGTGATCTGGATGTCGAGTTCGAGCGTGGTCACCCCCAGCTCCATCGCCTTGCCGAAGGACGCGAGCGTGCTCTCGACCGTGAGGCCCAGCCCGCCGCGGTGAGCCTGGATGTCGAAGGCGCGACGCGGCTGCGCGTCGGCGACCCCGGCCGTCGTCAAGGTCAGCGCAGCGGCCATGACCAGCGCGAATGTCTTCATTCGTGAACCATGCCACGGTCGGGTGAACTTCGATTGACTTTGACGCAACGTCAACCTCTACCTTCGTGGACATGCCGAACGAGACGGAGTGGTCGATCCAGGACATCGCCCGCTCGGCCGGGACCACGAGCCGCACGCTGCGCCACTACGGCGACATCGGGCTGCTCGAACCGAGCCGGGTGGGGAGCAACGGATACCGCTACTACGACCAGGACGCGCTGGTGCGGCTGCAACGGATCCTGCTGCTTCGCGAACTCGGGCTGAGCCTGCCCGCGATCGGCGAAGTCCTCGAAGGGGAGCAGGACACGACAGCGGCGCTACGCACCCACCTGAAGTGGCTGGAGCAGGAGCGACAGCGGCTCGGACGGCAGATCGAATCGGTCAAAACGACCTTGAAGAAGACGGAAAGAGGTGAACAACTGATGGCAACGGAAGTGTTCGACGGCTTCGACCACACGAAGTACGAGAAGGAGGTCACCGAACGCTGGGGCGCCGACGCCTACAAGCAGGGTGACCGGTGGTGGAAGTCGCTGAGCGCCGAAGACAAGAAGGCGCACCAGCAGGAACAGAAGGACATCGCGGCCGCGTTCGGCGAGGCCCGCGCGCAGGGCCTTCCCGCCGACGGTGACGAGGCCCAGGCGATCACGCATCGGCTGCACGAATGGCTCCGGCCGGCGGTACGAGCCGTCTCGAAGGGCTACTTCGCCGGTCTCGGGCAGCTGTACGTCGACGACCCGCGCTACGGGCAGTACGACGAGAAGTACGGCCCGGGCACCGCGGAATACATCCGTGACGCGATGAAGATCTACGCGGAACGCAACCTGAGCGAGTAAGAACGAGGGACGGGGCTGCAGACCCGTCCACTCGGAGTAACCCGCCGCGACACGCCTATCCCTCTATGGCGGAATATCGGGTCCACGCTAGAAACGCCGATAGCGTGTGAGAGTGGATCCCATCCGCAACCCCTTCGCGCCGGGTGCCGGTCAACGGCCACCCGAGCTGGCAGGTCGCGTCCGCGAGCTCCAGGCCTTCGAGGTCGTGCTCGAACGGGTCGCGCGGGGGAGACCCGAACGCAGCCTGATGCTGACCGGCCTGCGTGGCGTGGGGAAGACCGTGTTGCTGGGCGAGCTGCGCTCGAGGGCCATCAAGCACGGCTGGGGCGCGGGCAAGATCGAGGCCCGCCCGGACACCGAACTGAGGCGGCCGCTCTCGGCCGCGTTGCACCGTGCGATCCGCGATCTCGCCGTGCGCCACCGCGCGCCGGACCGGGTCGAGCAGGTACTCGCCGTGCTCAAGGCGTTCGCGCTGCGCGCCAACAAACCGGACGCGAAGCTTCGTGACCGCTGGCAGCCCGGCATCGACGTACCCGCCGCGCAGGGCCGCGCCGATTCCGGCGACATCGAGATCGACCTGGTCGAACTGTTCACCGAGGTCGCGGAGCTGGCGGCCGACGTCGGCACCGGGGTCGCGCTGCTGATCGACGAGATCCAGGATCTGCTGCCGGAGGACGTTTCCGCGCTTTGCGCCGCCTGCCACGAGCTCTCGCAATCCGGGGCGCCGCTGGTCGTGGTCGGCGCGGGACTGCCGCACGTGCCCGCCGTCCTTTCGGCGTCGAAGTCGTACTCGGAACGCCTCTTCCGCTACGCACGCATCGACAGGCTGGAGCGCGAAGACGCCGACCTCGCGGTGATGGCGCCGATCGAGCGCGAAGACGCGGGCATCGAGCCGGAGGCGCTGGACGCCCTGTTCGACGCGTCCGGCGGCTATCCGTACTTCATCCAGGCCTACGGCAAGGCCGCCTGGGACGCCGCGCCGGCGGACCCCATCACCGTGAAGGACGTCCAGGTCGCGGCCCCGGAGGCCGAATCGGAACTCGCGGTCGGCTTCTTCGGCTCCCGCTACGAACGCGCGACGCCCGCGGAACGCGAGTACCTGCTCGCGATGGCGGAGCTGACACAGGGCCGGGACGAGTCCGCCGGGACCGCCGATGTGGCCGTCTACCTGGGGCGGAAGCCTTCGTCGTTGTCACCGGCGCGGGACAGCCTGATGAAGAAGGGCCTGGTGTACTCCGCCGAGCGCGGGCACATCGCCTTCACCGTCCCGCACTTCGGCCACTACCTGCTCGGCCGGGACTAAGCCTCTCTCAGGCTTTATCGCGTAGATCCTAGAAAGTGGTAGAGAACCCTACCGCCGCTTCGTCGCGCCTTCAGCGTTACCAAGAAGTGACCGGCGCCACCAAATCTCTCCGGTTTTGCGCCCATGTTGCCGATGATTCATCGGCAGGTGTGCCAAGTCACCGGATAATCGTTGGCATCCTTGTGAAAAAGGGTGCATACTAGGAGCACAGCCACGAAGACGCAAGACCTACTCCCAAGGGGATGACAAAAACCGATGAACAACATCGCCGCCAAGCTCCGTGCCCGTCGCGCCGAGGCTCGCACTCGCCGGGCGCTGAACCGGGCGATCGACACCGCGGCCACCGCGACCGTTCGTCAGGAGCTCATCGCTATCTCCCAGGCGCGTCACACGCACATGCGCTGACCCGACAACAACCGTTGTAGGTGTCGCCCGTTCGAGTGACCTACGACACATAGTGCGTGAGGTGTAACGCCGCGGAACGCGGCGTCGATACCCACTACGACCCCGTGATGCTGGCGGACCCCCGACCTGGCAGCATCACGGGGTTTCCATATGTCCGGCTCCGAAAGATTTCTTGCCTTCACCGCTTCGCGGAGTAACACTTGACCTCGTCAATGAATTTGTTGAGGTGGTCAAATGAATCGATCCGCAGACCGGGTGGCGACCGTCCGGGCCTTCAACCGCCTGTACACCGGCGTGATCGGCGTCCTCGACGAAGGACCGGCCGACGCCGAATACTCCCTGAGCGAAGCCAGGGTCATCTTCGAACTCGCGCAGCAGGAGCAGACCCAGGTCACCGACCTGCGCAAACGTCTCGACCTCGACGCCGGTTACGCCAGCAGGCTGCTCGCGAGGCTCGAGGGGCGCGGCCTGCTCATCCGCGAACGCAGCGACGAGGACGCCCGCCGTCAGATCGTGCGCCTGACCGAGAACGGCCGCAAGGCCTTCGCCGTGCTCGACGAACGGTCGGTGGGCCGGATCGGCTCGCTGCTCGGCCGGTTCGGTGACGACGAGCAGCGACGGCTGCTCGGTGCCATGGACACGATCACCTCGCTGGTCGGCGAACGCGCCGCGGATCCCACGCTGGTCCTGCGCCCGCCCCGGCCGGGTGACTTCGGCTGGGTGGTCCACCGTCACGGCGCCCTCTACTCCCGCGAGTACGGCTGGGACGAACGCTTCGAAGCACTCGTCGCCCGTGTCGTCGCGGAGTACGTCGACAGGCGCGGCGACCCGCGTCAAGCGGGCTGGATCGCCGAACTCGACGGGGAGCGCGTCGGCAGCATCTTCTGCATGCCCGCCGAGGACGGCGTCAACGCGAAGTTGCGGATGTTGCTCCTCGAACCGGCCGCACGAGGACGGGGTGTCGGGAAACGCCTGGTCAGCGAATGCGTCGAGTTCGCGAGGGCGTCCGGTTACCCGGCGATGGAGCTCTGGACGGTCTCCCTGCTGGAGGCGGCGCGGGCGATCTATCAGAAGGCCGGTTTCCAGCTGGTGAGCGAAGAGACGATCACGGGCTTCGGTTACGAGCTGACCGGGCAGACCTGGCGGCTGGAGCTGTGACGTGTTCGTCGTCTACTGCCCCGTCTGCGATCGGCGCTCCGTGGTCGGGGTCGGCTCGATCGAGTTCGTCGACGACCTGACGCCGGGCATGATCTCCGTTTCCGGTCGCTGCCCGGACGGCCACTACGCCGTCCTCCTGACCGGGAAGTCCTTCGCGCCCGACGAGCCCTGTGTGCGCGAAGTGCGGCAGGTGTTGAAACGCCGGCGGCGCCGGACCAGGCTGGGTGCCTGGTTCGCGCGGCAGCGTGAACTGCACGACCGCCTCTTCCGATATTGACGCGCGGTGTCGATTCGCCGAGGGCTCGTTCGTCTAGGAGCCGTCGATTCCCAAGGAGGACACCATGCCCAACTACGTCGGTTTCCTGCGGTCCCAGTCGGACTCGCATGACCACCTCGGCCCCGACGAAGCACAACGCGTGCTCGAGAGCTACATCGCCTGGGCGGACGAACGCACGAAGGAAGACCGGTTCGTCGGCGGCGGCGGGTTGTCGCGTGGCGGCCGGGTGCTGCGCGGCACCGGCGGCGAGGTCGGCGCGACCGACGGGCCGCACACCGAGGCCACCGAGATCGTCGGCGGCTACCAGGTGATCGAGGCCGTGGACCTCGACCAGGCGGAGAAGATCTTCGCGACGCATCCGCATCTGAAGTTCGGGCCGATCGAGGTGCGCAAGGTCGGCGAACGCGGCTGCGAGGAGTGACGCCGTCATGAGCCGCCCGGCCGGCGTGGTGGAGCACCTGTTCCGGCACAGTGCCGGGCGGATCGTCGCCACGCTGGCCAGGGCGCTCGGCCCCGAACGCCTGGACCTGGCCGAGGAGGCCGTCGCCGACGCGCTGGAACAGGCGCTGCGCACCTGGCCGCAGAGCGGGGTGCCGGACAATCCGCGCGGCTGGCTGTTCCGGGCCGCGCGGAACCGGGCGATGGACGTCGTCCGGCGCGAACAGACGTTGCGCGCGCTGCTGCCGCGGCTCGTGGAGCTGAACGGCCACGAAACCGACCGGCGCACGGACGACGAACTCGTGTTGATGCTGCTGTGCTGTCATCCCGCGCTGCCGAAGGTCTCGCAGGTGGCGCTGACGCTGAAGACCGTCGGCGGGCTCGGGGTGAACGAGATCGCGGCGGCCCTGCTGACGAAACCGCCGACGGTGGCGCAGCGGCTCGTGCGGGCCAAGAAATGGCTGCGGGAATCGGGGAAACCGCTCACCCTGCCGGGGCCGGACGCGCTGGAGTCCCGGGTGGACAGTGTGCTGGCCGTGCTCTATCTGCTGTTCAACGAGGGCTACGACGCGACGACCGGCGAGGTCGCGGTGCGCGGCGAGCTGTGCGGCGAGGCGATCCGGCTGGGGCGGCTGCTGCTGGCCGAGCCGAAGACGGATTTGCCGAGGGTGCGGGCGCTGGTCGCGCTGATGCTGTTGCAGGCGAGCAGGCTGCCCGCGCGGGTCGACCGGGACGGTGATCTGCTGCTGCTCGACGAGCAGGACCGCGGCCGCTGGGATCACGCGATGATCGCCGAAGGGACACGGCTGTTCGAGCGGGCGTGCACCGGGCCGGAGATGTCGGCGTATCACGTCGAAGCGGCGATCGCGCTGTGCCACAGCACGGCCTCGCCGCCGGACTGGCGCCGGATCGTCGGCCTGTACGACGACCTGCTGGCGCTGCGGCCTTCGCCGGTGGCGCGGCTGAATCGCGCGATCGCGCTTTCGATGGTGGACGGCGCGGCGGCCGGGATCGCCGAACTCGAAGCCGTCGAGGCCGACCTGCCGGATTACACCCTGCTGCCCGCCGTCCTCGGTGCGCTGTGGCTGCGGGCCGGCGACGCCGGGCGAGCCGCGGACCACTACCGGCGAGCGCTCGCGCTGCCCTGCTCGGAGCCGCAACGCCGCTTCCTCAGCCGACGCCTGGCGTCCTGCTCCACGCCCCCTTGAGCAGCGCTTTTTCGCCTCGCCGCGCGTACCCCACCCCCCACCGCTCCCAGGGGGGCGCGCCCCGCACCAGCGTATCGGGAGGGGGTGACGCGGGGTGGGTTCCGGCGGTGACGGGGGCCGAGTTGTCCACAACGGCGGGTGGGTGTGGACAACTCGGGTGGATGTCTCAAAGGGGGCCTTCGGGACATCGAGCGTCTCAAAGGGCCCCTTCAGGACTCGGAGATACGGCGAGTGGGCGCGCGGCGTGCTGCGAAAGCGCGAGCGAAGACACCCCCAGTTCACGCGGGCACGGTTGGCTGGGGGAATGAACTGGACGGCGTACGTCGACGGCTACTGCGAACGCCTCGCTCCCGGTCTCTGGGGCGAGCCGCTCAACAGTCTCAGCAATCTCGCGTTCCTGATCGCGGCGATCGCCGTCTGGCGGCAGCCGAAGGGCCGCGTCTTCGCCGTCCTCATCGGACTGGTCTTCCTCGGCAGCACGGCCTTCCACCTGCTCGCCACGCGCTGGTCCGCGGCCGCCGACACCGGCTTCATCCTGGTGTTCGTCCTGTACTACGCCGCCGTGTTCCCGCATCTCTTCTTCGGCGTCCGCCGCGGGCTGTCCTGGCTCGGCATCCCCGTGTTCCTCGCCTTCACCGCCGTCGTCGCGTCATTGGGCGGCGGGCTGTACCTCTCGACGCTGATCGGGCTCGTGATCTTCGCGGTCATTCTCAAGGGTGAAGACCGCCGCAGGTTCGCGCTCACCGCGGGCGTTTTCGGGGTGTCCCTTTCGTTCCGCACGGCCGACCACACGGTCTGCGGGAGCTTCCCCGCCGGGACGCATTTCCTCTGGCACCTGCTGAACGGGCTCGTGCTCTATCTCGCCGCGAACGCCGCGACGAAAAGGGCCGCGTCCCGGCAGGACGCGGCCCCTTCTCACAGCTGACTCAGTGGACGCCGATTTCCCGGAGATCCTTGTCGTGCTCGTCGGCGTGGTAGTCCTCGGCCTCGGTGTCGTCCGTGCCGTTGAAGACCTTCAGCTGCCGCGCGATCACCGTGAAGATCACGGCCACCAGCAGGTTCGCGATCAGCGCCACGAACCCGACGTAGATCTGCAGCTGCGAGCCGCTGAGCGGGTGCCAGCCGAAGATCGACAGGTCCCCGAGCTTCAGCGCCGAGCCACCGAAGTGCGCCTTTCCGGTCGCCGGGTTCGGGATGTTGTAGAGCATGATCAGGCCCCACCCGATACCGACCACCCAGCCGGCGATCAGGCCCCAGCGGTGGAACCACCGCGTGTAGAGCGAGATCGCCACCGCCGGCAGCGTCTGCAGGATCAGCACACCGCCGATGAGCTGCAGGTCGATCGAGAACTGCGGGTCGATGAACAGGATGAACGCCACCGCGCCGAACTTCACGATCAGCGAAGCGAGCTTGGCCTGCTTCGCTTCCTCGCCCGGCGTCGCGTTCTTCTTGATGTACTCCTTGTAGATGTTGCGGGTCCACAGGTTGGCCGCCGCGATCGACATGATCGCCGCGGGCACCAGCGCGCCGATCCCGATCGCGGCGAACGCGATCCCGGCGAACCACGACGAGAACTGCGTGTCGAACAGCACCGGGACGACGGTGTTCGTGTCGGGCTTGCCGGTCGCGTTGTTGGTGATCGGGGAGACCGACGCGCTGATCGCGACGTAGCCGAGCAGGGCCAGCAGACCCAGCACCAGCGAGTACGCCGGGAGCGCGACCATGTTCCGCTTGATCACGCTGCGGCCGCGCGAGGCGAGCACGCTGGTGAGCGAGTGCGGGTACAGGAACAGCGCGAGCGCCGAACCGAGCGCCAGCGTGGCGTACTGCAACTGGTTGTTCGCGTTGAGCAGGATGCCGTCCGCCGGAGACTGCGTCTTGTCGAACTTCGCGTCGGCCGCGTCGAAGATCTCCGACCAGCCGCCGAGCTTCGAGGGCAGGTAGATGATCGCGACGATGATCACGAGGTAGATCAGGATGTCCTTGACGAACGCGATCAGCGCGGGCGCGCGGAGACCTGACTGGTAGGTGTAGACCGCCAGGATGATGAAGGCGACCAGCAGCGGCAGGTGCCCGACGATGCCGGAGCCGTTGATGCCCATGGTCCGCAGCACCGCTTCGAGGCCGACGAGCTGCAGCGCGATGTACGGCATCGTCGCGACGATGCCGGTGATCGCGATCAGCAGCGCCAGCGTCGGCGAACCGAACCGGCCGCGGACGAAGTCGGCGGGCGTGACGTAGCCGCGAACGCGCGAGACCGACCACATGCGCAGCGCCGGCATCAACACGATCGGGTAGACGATGATCGTGTACGGCAGCGCGAACAGGCCCATCGCGCCGGCACTGAACATCAGCGCGGGGACGGCCACGAACGTGTAAGCCGTGTAGAGGTCACCGCCGAGCAGGAACCAGGTGATCCACGAGCCGAACTTGCGGCCGCCGAGACCCCATTCGTCCAGGTGGTCGAGGGTGTTACCGGCCTTCCAGCGCGACGCGACGAAGCCGAGCACGGTGACCACCGCGAAGAGGATCGTGAAGATGATCAGCTCGGGCCATTGGATGTTGGTCACTTGACGTCCCCCTCGTCGAGCTCGTCCACGGACAGCCGGTCGGGACGGTCACTGGTCGGCTTGTCCTTGGTCATCACGTAGACGATCCAGGTGCACAGGACACCGACCACCACGAACACGAACTGGAACCAGTAGAAGAACGGCATCCCGAACAGCCGGGGACCGTCAGAATTGAACAAAGACGTGATCAGCACCAGCAACGGGATGATCAACAGGAGGTTCCAGGGGCTGAACTGAAAGCCCCTCACCTTCCCGTCTGCCTTACCTGACGCCATCGGACCTCACCTAACATTCCCGTACCCCCGGATGGTCCCGATGACCCTAGAACCTCTCACCCACCCGGGTCACGCGTGCCCGATATCGATTTGATCAGCGACGCCCCATACGACGAAGGGCGGTTGCCGTCGGAGTCCCCGCCGGATATCAATAGCCCGCAGTCGCGAACAGGAACTTCGCACGCAAGACCAAAGGGGCATCGGATGAAGAAACTCCGCTATGCGGTGGTGATCCCGGCTGTCGCCGGCACCATGCTGGCCGGGTTCACGCCTGCGTTCGCAGGGCCGGAGGCTGCCGGGCAGCAGCCGCTGAACTCCACCAACATTCCGGCGAAGTACGCGGACCAGAAGCTGGACTGGCACAAGTGCACCGCCAGTGAGCTGCCGTCCGCGCCGCCTCCGGGGGCCGAGAACATCGAGTGTGCGACCTACCGCGCGCCGCGTAACTGGTACAAGACGAACGAGGCCATCGACCTGACGATCGCCGTCAGCCGCCTCGCCGCCACCAGCGGCAAAGCGACGGCCAGCGTCATCACGAACCCGGGCGGCCCCGGCGCTCCGGGCCGTAACTTCCCGGCCCGCCTGCGTAACCAGACGAAGCTCCGCGCGAATCAGGAGATCATCGGTCTCGACCCGCGCGGCACCGGCAAGAGCACCAACATCACCTGCGGCAACGCGATCGGCACCGGCTCCGACCTGGACCCGCGCGACCGCAGCCGGGCGAACCTCAACCTGATCCTGGACGCCACCAAGTACGCGGCGGACTCCTGCCAGGTGAAGTCCGGCGAGCTGGGCCCGCTCATCAACACCGCACAGACCATCCGCGACATCGACCTGCTGCGCGTCCTCCTGGGCCGCGACAAGATCAACTGGGTCGGTTACTCGGCGGGCACCTGGATGGGGGCGCACTACGCGCAGCAGTTCCCCACCCGGACCGGCCGCTTCCTGCTCGACTCCTCGACCGAGTTCACCACCACCTGGCAGAACTCGTTCGACGGGCAGCCGCTCGGCTTCGAGCGCCGCTGGCGTCAGGACTTCCTGCCGTGGATGGGCAAGTACGACAAGGTCTACGGCTTCGGCAAGACCGGTGAAGCCGCGCGCCAGACGTACGAGAAGGTCCGCTTCGCGCTGACGCAGAACCCGGTCGAGGTGGACGGCGTCCCGGTTTCGGCCAACGCCCTCGACTCGACCATCGCGGGGTACCTCTACTCGAAGCGCAACTTCCCGGCGCTGGCCGACTACCTGGTCAACCTGAAGACGCTGACCGAGGGCACCTCGACGCAGCAGCAGAAGACCTCGGCCGCGAAGAAGGTCAAGGCCGAGACCGTCGACGGTGACGGCGTCATCGGCCCGCAGCCGCTGTTCGTCCCGACCGACGGCGACTCCTACAACGCCAGCTTCTGGACCATCCCCTGCAACGAGGGCCCGTGGTACGGCAACCGGAACAGCGTGATCCGGCAGTCGCAGAAGCTGATCGACCGCGATCTGCCGCTGCTCGGCGCGGGCTGGCTGATCCAGCCGTGCATCTTCTGGAAGAACAAGCCGGTCGACCTGCCGAAGCTCGACGGCCGCGGCGTCCCGCCGGTGCTGATCGTCCAGTCGGTGAACGACCCGGCGACCCCGATCGAGGGCGCGACCCGTGCGCACCGCGCGTTCGCCGGTTCGCGGATGATCACGGTGACCGGTGAAGGCGACCACGGTATCTACGCCGGCGGCAACGCGGGTGTGGACAAGGTCGTGGAGGACTTCCTCGTCGACGGCAAGGTGCCGAACGACCAGAGCCTCCCCGGACTCCCACTTCCGGTGCCCGCGGGCGCCTGAAGCCACTAGGGATTGTGGCCCCGTCGAGTTTCGGCTCGGCGGGGCCCTTTCTTTGGGTTGTCCACGGACCTGTGCACAGAGTTGTCCACAGGCTGGGGGTAACTCGGTGGGGACGACTCTGTCGCCGGCACGGAAGTCGCGTGCGTGAGGCCGTAACTCACGTGCTTGGGGCCGCGACTCGCGTGATTGGAGGCGGAACTCGCGTGACTGGGTGGACGGCACGGGTGATCGGACGGACGACACACGTGACTGGAGGGACGACACGCGCTCGCGGGCGGACCGGTACGCGCGTCGTCCATCGGGTCACGCGGAATCGTCCACAAGAGTCACCAGGGCTAATGCCCAATTGAGGACTTCGCGTGGCCGTCGTGAGTGGGAATGGTCGTTCTAACGCTCTTTACCGCTCACGACCCCAGCGAGAACCGGACACGTGAGGGTCAGGCCGACAGCCACGCCATCTCGTCGCGAAGCTGTGACTGGCGGTGCCGCTGGGGTTCCAGGTGGCGCTCCGGGCTTCGACCGCGGCCGGACCGGTATTAGTATTGGGCCCATGGTGCGAGTGCCGTTGACGGACGAAGAACGCGAACGCGGCGAGCGGCTGGGGCTGGCGCTCCGGGACGCGCGCGCGGCGTCGTCGCGGAGCATGGTCGAGGTCGCGGCGGAGGCCGGGATCTCGGTGGAGACGCTCCGGAAGATCGAGACCGGGCGGATCCCGACGCCCGCCTTCTTCACGGTGATGGCGATCGCGGACGCCGTCGCGCTGCCGCTGGACGCGCTGCGTTCGGCCGCCGAGTGCGGCGCCGAAGAGGTCGCGGAAGCGAGTTAAGGGCGCAGAGCGGCCAGGGCGTGCGCCCGGTCGTTCAGGTAGAGGAAGCCGTCGATCGGCAGGTCGAAGCTGTTCAGCAGGCTTTCCAGGGTGGCGTACTCGTCCACCCCGAGGCGCAGGTTCTCGTTCAGCGCGTGCGCGACGAGGACGTCCGCCAGCTCTTCCCACTCACCCGACCAGTGCAAGGTGCGGTAGAAGGCCAGGACGTCCGGCGCGATCCGGTCGCCGATCTGGTCGAGCAGGCTGTCGCCGAAGAAGCTGATCCGTCCGGCGGCGAGGTCGGCGACCGTCGGGTTCGCCGGGTCGGCGGCGGTGTCGGGATTGCGGACCACGCCGGGGCCCGCCACCGGATAGCCCGTCTTGACGTGGCCGTTGTCCTCGACCAGCACGATCAGGTGCACGCCGTACCGTTCGCCCGCGCAGCGCCAGCGGCCGTTGTGCAGTCTGAGGCGGGGTTCGCTCGGATCGTTCGCGACGTCCTTGATCACCGCGATGATCTGCTCGTCGGTCCAGCCCGCGGGGAACTCGCTGGTCGCCCGCCGTCCCTTTCCCGGTGCGTGCCCGCCGCCCACTCGTGCTCCTTTCGTCGCATCGAGGGTAACCCGCGTTCGGAGTATCCGAATGATCCGAACGCGGGAACGGGTGACCTCAGGCGATCACGCTGAGCAAGACGGCTCCGGCGACGAGCACGTCGACGCCGCGCAAGGCCTGCAGCCCGGCCGCGCCGCCACTGACGTCGTAGTTCATCGGCGGCCGGGTCGCCGTCCGCATCGCCGCGAAGACCGCGAGCGGGATCGCGAGCCACACCGGCCAGGCCGGGACCACCCCGAGGAGCAGCGTCACCAGGCCGAGCAGGATCCCCCAAACGAGACCGAGCAGAGCGATCACCAGGCCGTTGACCAGCCGCAATTCCCAGTCGGACGCGCCGAGCCACCGCCTGCGGCCGGGGTTGCGCCACAGCTCGCCGAGCCCGCCGACGAACGGCACGAGCGCCGCGTACGCGCCGAGCGCGAACAGCGCCGCCGCGGGGAGCGCCGGGAAGGCCAGATGCGCGACGCCGACCAGGCACGCGATCACCACACTCGCCGCCGCGTAGCGTGCCCGGCCGAGCACCCCGGCCCACGCGAGCCGCGGCGTCGTCGGACGCCGCAGCGACAGCCACGGCACCGGCTTCGACTCCGGGATCAGCAGCATGGGATCCATGAAGACCGCGGCCATCGCCCGCAGCAGCCGCGCGTTCCAGCCGTCGACGAGTTCCTGGCGGCCGGCCCCGGACATCGGTTCGCCACCGAAAGCCACCGCGACCGCCACCACGAACAGCGCGACGGCCAGCACCTCGACCGCGACCGGGCCAAGGCCGGCGGCCGCGAACGCCAGCCCGGCGAGCGCGAGCAAGACCGGCGCGAGCGTTTCCCCGCGGATCGCCGTCCGCCGCGCGGTGACGGCGGCCAGGATCGCACCGGAGGCGGTCAGCGCCGACACCGCGATCCACACGTCCCCCGAGCCGCCGCCGATCGCGGTGACCAGCGCTCCGGTGTAGCCGACCACCAGGACGAGCCCCGCCCAGAGCGTCCACATCCGCTTGACCACGACACGGCGCCTGTCGACGCGGGCGAAGTCCATCCACGTCAGCGCCGCCGGTTCGGCCCAGACGAAGCCGCGGCGCAGCAGGCCGCGCCAGAACATCGCGCACAGCACGACCAGCAGCCCGAAGACCCCCGGAAAGTCCACAACGGACTGTCCGAAAAGGAAATCGCGGAGCTTCGGCAGGTTCTGGAACGCGGTGAACAACGCACCGAAACCGAACAGGGCCAAGAAGGTCTGGTAGTCGCCGTTGAGCAGTCCGCCGAATCGCTGACGTCCCGGGACGTGCGTGGGCGCCTTCGTCGTCACCACAACTCGAGCGTGGAATCGGCCGCTTCGAGCAGCGGGGGATGGTGCGTGGCCACGACGACGGCCGCCCCGGCATCGGTCGAACGCTTGATCAACGACGTCAGCCATTCCTTCCCCGCGACGTCGAGCGCCCGCTCCGGCTCGTCGAGCAGCAGGACGTCGTGCGGCCGCGCCGTCGCGCCGAGGAGCAACAGCCTGCGGCGTTGCCCGGCCGAGAACTTGCCCGCGGTGACCTTCGCCCGCTCGGCGAGCCCCGCGTCCGCGAGGAGCGCGTCGAAATCGCCGAGTTCGGCACCGAACGAGCCCTCCAGCAGTTCGAGATGCTGGAGCGGGGTCAGCTCGGCGAAGAAATCGGAGTCGTCGAACAGGACAGAAACCTTGCGGCGGAAGGAAACATCGCGTTCGTCGGGTTTCCCGCCCGCGACGACGACGCGGCCGCGCTGCGGGGCCTGCGTGCCGTACAGGCACCGCAACAGGGTCGATTTCCCGACTCCGTTGGGGCCGACGATGACCGCGCATTCGCCCGCCTCCACCTCGAAATCGAGGCCGTCGAACAACCAGTGCTCCCCGGCCTGGACGCCGAGCCCGCGTACGTCGATCATCGGCCGCGCAAGGATTCGATCACCGGCGCGAGCGCGTCCATGTTGTGCTCCAGCACGGTGAAATAGCTGAACCCGAAACGCTCGCGATGCGCCAGGATCTGCTCGGCGATCTCCTCGTGGGTGCCGACGAGAGCCGTCGGCAATTCGGCGAGCTGTTCGACGGTGAGCTTGCCGTCGAGCAGTTCCCGCAGGCTCTCCAACCCTTCTCGCCGGTCTTCGACCACGGCGACGAAATGCGAGAGGATATTGAATTCGACGGTGCGGCCGTTCAGTTTCCCGCGGACGAAGTCCACCCGCTCTTCGATTCCGGCCGCGTCGTCGACGGCGAGCGCGCCCCCGTCGGGAACGGCCGCCGTGCCGGTGAAGCCGATGATGTCGGCGTGTTCGGCGGCGAGGCTGAGGAGCCTGTCGCCACGGCCGGCGATCATCAACGGCGGGCCCGGTTTCTGCACCGTCGGCGGTTTGTGGTCTTCGTCGGAATAGAGCCTTTTCAGCACTTTGATGGTGTTTTCGAGATGGTCCACGCGTTTGCCCGCACGCGGGAACTCCATTCCCGCCGCTTCGAATTCGGCCTTCACGTAACCGGCCCCCAGACCGAGCTCCAGCCTGCCTTCGGTGAACTGGTCCGTGCCGGTGACGTCGCGGGCCAGCAGCACCGGGTTGTAGAAGGCGGTGTTGATGACGAAAGTGTTGAGCCGCGGGCGGTTCGTCACCTCGGCGGCGAGCACGAGGGCCGGGAACGGCGGTGCCATGCCGAGATGGTCGGCCGCGCCGATCACGTCGAAGCCGAGGTCCTCGGCCTTGCGGCACTTTTCGACCCACGCGGCACGGCTCGCCGGGACGACCATGTTGACGCCGAATTTGACCATGCGGCCACGGTACCGAGCGGGAAAGAAGAAGGCCTCATCCTCGGGAATGACTCCGAGGATGAGGCCTTCTCCGGCGTTCGGGCGATCAGCCGAGGCGCTGCTTCAGCGCGTCCAGCTCGTCACGCAGCGACGACGGGACCTTGTCGCCGATCTTCTCGAACCACTCCTCGATGAGCGGCAGTTCCTGGCGCCACTCTTCGGCGGAGACGTCCAGCGCGGCCTGGATGTCGGCCAGCGGCTCCTTGAGGCCCTCGGTGTCGAGGTCCTCGGCGTTCGGCACGAAGCCGACCGGGGTCTCGTTCGCGTTGCCCTTGCCCTCGACGCGGTCGATGACCCACTTCAGGATGCGCGAGTTCTCGCCGAAGCCCGGCCACAGGAAACGGCCGTCGTCGCCACGGCGGAACCAGTTGACGTAGAAGATCTTCGGCAGCTTGTTCGCGTCGGCGTTCTTGCCGAGGTCCAGCCAGTGCTTGAAGTAGTCACCGGCGTGGTAGCCGAGGAACGGCAGCATGGCCATCGGGTCGCGGCGCACGTTGCCGACCGCGCCGGCGGCGGCCGCGGTGGTCTCCGACGACATGGTGGCGCCCATGAACACGCCGTGCTGCCAGTCGCGGGCCTCGTTCACCAGCGGGACCGTGGTCTTGCGGCGGCCGCCGAACAGGATCGCCGAGATCGGCACGCCCTGCGGGTCGTCCCACTCCGGCGCGAGGATCGGGCACTGCGACATCGGGGTGCAGTAGCGCGAGTTCGGGTGCGCGGCCTTCTCTTCCGACTCCGGCGTCCAGTCCTGCTTCTTCCAGGAGGTGGCGTGCTCGGGCTTTTCGCCCATGCCCTCCCACCAGACGTCGCCGTCGTCGGTGAGCGCGACGTTCGTGTAGACCGTGTTGCCCTTTTCGATGGTGCGCATCGCGTTGGGGTTGGTGTGCCAGTCGGTGCCCGGCGCGACGCCGAAGAAGCCGAACTCGGGGTTCACCGCGTACAGGCGGCCGTCCTCGCCGAACCGCATCCACGCGATGTCGTCACCGAGGGTCTCGGCGCGCCAGCCGGGGATGGTCGGCTGCAGCATGGCGAGGTTGGTCTTGCCGCAGGCGCTCGGGAACGCCGCCGCGACGTAGTGGACCTTGTCCTCGGGCGAGATCAGCTTGAGGATCAGCATGTGCTCGGCCAGCCAGCCCTCGTCGCGGGCGATGACCGAGCCGATGCGCAGCGAGTAGCACTTCTTGCCCAGCAGCGAATTGCCGCCGTAGCCGGAGCCGTAGCTCCAGATCTCGCGGGACTCGGGGAAGTGCGAGATGTACTTGGTGGTGTTGCACGGCCAGGAGACGTCCTCCTGGCCCGGCTCCAGCGGCGCGCCGACGGAGTGCAGGGCCGGGACGAACTCGCGCTCGGTGCCGTCCTCGGTGACGAACTTGTCCAGCGCGGCCTTGCCGGCGCGGGTCATCACGCGCATGGAGGCGACGACGTAGGCGAAGTCGGTGATCTCGATGCCGAGCTTGGGGTCTTCGGCGCCGAGGGGGCCCATGCAGAAGGGGATGACGTACATCGTGCGACCGCGCATGCACCCGCGGTACAGCTCGGTCATCGTGGCCTTCATCTCGGCCGGGTCCATCCAGTTGTTGGTGGGACCGGCGTCCTCTTCGTTCTCCGAACAGATGAAGGTGCGCTCTTCGACGCGGGCGACGTCATTCGGGTCGGAAGCCGCCCAGAACGAGTTGGGCTTCGCGTCGAGCTGCACGAACGTGCCGGCGGAGACCAGTTCGGCGTTGATCCGGGCGGCCTCTTCGTCGGACCCGTCGACCCACACCACGCGGTCCGGAGTGGTCAGTTCGGCGACCTCTCGGACCCAGGACAGCACGCCACTGTGCGTCGTCGGCGCATTTTCCAGTCCGGGGATGGCGACTGCGGTCATCTCTACTCCTGACTTCCGACGGCAGAAGCCCACACCGGGAACGACGCTGTTCCGATGCGGGCTTCGATGCCGGCGACCGAATGGCTTCGCACACCGGCGGGAAGACCGGCGTGCAGGTTTTGGGATTCCCCGAGAGTAGCCGGATGACCGGCAGGTAACCGAGAGCTGACCTGTCGGTTCTCTCACAAGAACGATAAGGGAATCGATTCAGTATCACCGGAATGGGCCATACGCAGAAATTCTTCCGGTGATCGATGGCACAGCCCTCGGGCGAATCGGACATGAGAAAACCCGGCACGAGGTCTCGTGCCGGGTCGCTCTGTGACCAGGATTACATTTATCACCTATAAAATGGACTAAACCATTCTTGTATTGGTCCAGGCCATTTCAGGGTTTAGTTCGGGCTGATCCACTGACCGGTGGCGGAATCGATCTTCGCCACTCCTTCGAGTGTTTCGGTGCCCTCGCCACCCCACGCGGCGTCGCCCGCGGGTCGGCTGCCGTGTTGCCGTCGGCCGCCGGAGCGCTTGTGAAGGCCGAGTCGATGTCGTTGCTGACCAGGCCGCTGCCGACCTCGGTCCACTGGCCGGGGCCGGTGTGCTCGTAGGTCTTGGAGTTGCCGGAGGCGTCGGTCTCCACCGCGATGTCGGCGCTGCCGTCGCCGTCCTTGTCGGTGAAGGCGATCGTGCGGCCGTCCTCGGTGTGGACGATGGCGGTGTCCGGGGTCCCGTCGTTGTTCGTGTCGACGGTCGGCGGGCCGACCTCGACATCGCCGCTGGGCATGTCGGCGTGCATGGTGCCGCTGGTGCCCGCGTCGGAACCGTCGTCGCTGCCGCTGCCACCCGCTTCGACCCAGGAACCGGACGCCTCGTCGTAGACGGCTTCCTGGACGACCTTGCCGTTCTCGTCGAGCACGGCGTACTGATCGGCTTCGCCGTCGCCGTCGCTGTCGACGAACGCCTGGCCGGTGCCGTCCTCGTGCTGGATGACGGCGGCGTCGTTCACGCCGTCCTTGTCGAGGTCGTAGTTGAGCTCGGCCTGGTACTCCTCGCCGTCAACGTGGACGGTGACCGCTTCGGTGGAGCCCGACTCGGTGTCCGTGCCGCCGCTCTCGTCGACCCACATGGGATAACCCCCTCGTTGACCTGCTGGTGTGTCGAAGCTTAAGACTCACCGTAAGCCGGTTCGGTTCCGGTCCACAACAGGACCACCTGGTCAGGCATCGCGCAGTGACCGAATGCGACCGAGCAGTGCCTCAGCGCGGTCACGCCCGTCCGAGACGTCCTTCAGGCGCTTCGCGACGACCGAGATCTTCTTCGCCCGTTCCTGCGCGCCCATCTTGATCGTCTTGTCGACTTCCTTCAGCTCCGCCTCGATCGCGTCGATGCGGCGGCCGAGGGCTTCGTCGAGCGCCATCGAAAGCTGCTGTTCGGCTTCGATCAGCTGCTCCGCGACGAGCTGGTCCAACGTGGACCGCGCGTCGGCGATCGCCTCGACCAGCCATTGCTTCATATGCTGCTTGTCCGACGCGTGTTTGCGGGTCCGCGCCATCCACCAGCCGGCACCGAGCCCGATGACGATCGTGGCCGGCAGGATCACCGGGTTCAGGATCGCGACGCCCGCCAGCGGCAGCGCGGCGACCTTCCCCGCGCCGAGCCCACCGGAAACGCCCATGAAGATGAGCAGTTTGTCTTCGGCCGTCGGCGGCTTCTTGTCCGGCGGGCGCAGCACGACCGGCGGGCCGCCCGCCCTGGCGAACTGGCCGCGGATGATGTCGAGCTCTTCGGCCGAGAACAGCTCCGCGAGCGCGACGTTGGTGACCTGGTTGAGCCGCTGCGAGAGCAGCATCGAGATCCGCTGCGACGTGGTCTGCAGCGCGATGTCGACCTGCTGGGGCAGCGCGGCGAGCTCGTCGCGTTTCGCGCCGTCGATCCGCTGCCGGAAATGGGTCGACGCGTCGCGCATCTGCCTGCTGGTCTCGTGCCCGACCTCGACGCGAGTGCGCTGGATCTCCGCGCGCAGTTTCAGCTGCCAGCCGCGGGTCGACGAGCGGCGCTCGGTGGTCAGATCGTCGCGGCGCTGGCGCAGCTGCTCGGCCTCGGCCTCACCGGCGGACAGCGCGCGGCTTTCCGCCTGCAGCTTCGCCTTGAGTTCGCCGAGCGCGCTCGACAACGCGCGCAGGGTGTTGGCCTCGCCCAGCATCGCCGAACGGCCGACCAGCATCTCCTGCAACGCGCCCTGCAGCGCGGCGATACCCGCCTTCTCGCGCAGCATCATGGCCATCTGCTCGTTCGGGGCCTTGGCCGCCGTCTCGAACATCCGCGCGGACACCGGGTGGAACACCGCGTCGGCGAACCGGGGCGCGTGCTCGGCGAGCAGCCGCCGGTCGGCTTCGAGCACCTCGCGCCAGCCGCGGAACTGGTCGGTCTTGGTCAGCGCGAACAGCACGGTCTCGACGCGTTCGCCCATGTCGTGCAGGAATTGCAGTTCCTGCGCGGTGAACGGCGAGGAGGAGTCGACGACGAACAGCAGCGCGGTGGCGCCCGCGGCGGCCTCCTTCGCCAGCTCGCCGTGCATCGAATCGAGCCCACCGACGCCCGGGGTATCCACAATGGACACTCGTTCGAGGAGCGGGACCGGGCCGGAGACCTCGACGTACCGCGGCGGGATCTGCCCTTCCGGCAGTTCGTGCGCGGCCGAGACCCAGTGGATCAGTTCGTTCAGGTTGATCGGCACCGGCGCCAGCTGGCCCGGATAGCAGGCCTGCGCGGACCACTGCTCGGCGTGTTCGAAGACGAGATACGTCGCCGTGGCGACGTCGGCGTCCACAGGGGACAGTCCCGGCATGGACAGCAGCGCGTTCACCAGCGAGCTCTTGCCGCGGTTGGTCTCGCCGACCACCACGACCGACGGCTTCTTCGGCCGCGCCTTCCGGATGTCCTCGACCCATTTCGCGGCCTGGGGATCGGCTTCGCGGACGACCGTGAGCAGCTGTTCGCGGGTGCTCTTCACGACCGCGGGCAGATTGGCCGCCGCGCTCGGAGCGGTCACTGTGCCTTCTTCGCGTAGACGATGACGATCGGCGCGCGCAGCACCCGGTCGTGATCGGCGAACCCGACGACCTCGGTCTCCGCGACGAGCCCTTCGAGCGCCGGATCCTCGGTCGCGACCGCGCCGCCCGCCTCGTGCACGGCGGGGTCGAACCGCTCGCCGTCCGGCCGAAGGGCACGGACACCGATCGCGGCGAGACCGTGTTCGAGCCGCTCGACGACGCCGCCGCTGCGAGCGCGATCGAGGGCGTACAGGCACATCTGGATCAGCGCCTGCCTGTCGGCGAGAGCCTGTTCGAGGTCGGCCGGACCCGTGGTCGTGGACTCCACATCGGTCTTCGACGCGGCTTCGACCTCCGCGGTTCCCTCGGATCGCGAAGTCTCGCCGTCCGCTTCGGCGATGATCGCCGCCGAGATCTGGCCGGTCGGCACATCGTCCGGATTTTCCTCGTCGACCGCCTTCTTGCGCAGCCAGGCACCCACCGATTCGACCCCCGTAACTGATGTCCCGGGCCTACCGATCAGCCCGGGGAGATTTCACCAGTGTCGGCCACCCGCCCGGCCGCCGGGGGCGGAATCGCCGGAACGGGACGAAGGAATCTGGTGATCAGCTCCTTCATCACCGCGAGTTCCGCCGCCGGATCGAGGTCCGGCTCCAGAATCACGCGGGAAAGCGGCGCGTCGACCATCGCGACGAGCCAGCTGGCCACCGTCTTCGGCTCGAAACCGGGATCGATCCGGCCCGCGTCCACCGCCCGCGTCACCAGGCCGACGAGACCGTCGCGCAGCGCGCGGTCGTTGCCCTGGATGAGCCTGGCCAGATCGGGGTCGCGGGAGCACTGCGCGGCGACCTCCAGGACGAGCTTCGCGATGACAGGGTGCAGAAGCTGTTCCGACATGTGGGTGACGACCTGGAGGATCGCTTCCCCCGGATCCTCGATCTCTTCGGCGGCCGCGAGCAGGGCCGTGGTCTCGTCGGCGTCCTGCTCGAAGATGCCGACGAACACCGCGCGTTTGTTCGGGAAGTAGTGGAACAGGCTGCCGGTGCTGATCCCCGCCGCGCGGCAGATCTCCGCCGTCGTGGTCTTCTCGAAGCCCTTCATCGCGAAGCAACCGGCGGCGGCGTCGAGGATGGCGCGGCGTTTGGCCTCGTGTTTCGCCGGGTCGACCGTCCTCATTTCACCGCCGGCGGCTCGTCTTGCCACGGATAGCCGTACTCGAGGAAGGCCTTGGCGACGGCCTTGCGGTCGACGTCGCCCTTCTGCCGCGCCAGCTCCCGGCCGTCGGCGGCGAGCAGGACGAGCTCCTTGCCGTCGAAGAAGACGGCCTCCAGCTCGGCTTCGTACGCGCGGCTGTGGCCCTTGGTGGTGAGCGTGATGCGGGCCGGCGTCACCTTGACGATCAGCCGCTCGTGCGCCCAGACCGCGGCGAAGAGCAGCCCGAGGACCAGGCCGACGCCGATCCCGACGACCGTGCCCCACGGCTGGGGGATGTCCGAGACGAGCTGGAACGGGCCCTTGAACGGAACCCAGCTCAGGGACGCCACCCAGCCCGAGATCGACTGGAGGAACCAGCCGAGCGCGGCGCCCGCCAGCGGGCAGCCGATCCAAGAGGCCGTGCGCAGCCACTGGGGCTCGTCGACGATCGTTTCCATGCGCCCATTATTAGACCGAGCGCTCGGTTTATCAATCCGAGGGGCTGAAGGGGCCCTTCACCGCATGCGACGCGGCGAAGGACGCTTTCACCGCGTCGCATGCGGGGAAAGCGTCCTTCAGCTCCCGCGGGAGGTCACTCGCGGATCTGCTGCCAGATGAGGAAGTACGCCCGGTGCACGACGTGCGCGACGCGGCTCTGGGCGGGGGTGGCGCCGAAGGACGCGAAGGAGCGCCACCAGCCGGCGCGCTCCAGGGCGTGGGCGGCGAGATCGGCACGGGGAGCGCCTGGCTTTCCGAGCTGGGCGCCGATGTCGGCATTGCTGCCGACCCGCAGGACCTCCTCGGACAGGTCCTCGGGCATGTCGACCGCGCCCGACGCGACCAGTGTGAGCGCTTCGAGCAGCCGCAGCTGATGCGCCTCGGGCTTGGCGAGCAGGACCTCGATCGCGTCGTGGACGCGCTGCCGCTCTGCCGGGTCGCCGGACGCGTGGGCCAGCGCGGTGACCGATGCCAGGGCGGCGGCGGCCTTGATGCCGTCGGCGCGGGCGGCGAAGACGATGCTCAGCCGCTGACGGACGGCTTCGAGCCCGGAGGCGTCGAGCAGCTTCCGCCGCAGCGAGCCCGCGGTGATCTCGGGCTCCTTGCGGATCGCCTCGACGGCGTACCGGACGCCGAAGAGGTCCAGTTTCTCCAGCAGCCGCAGCCGGGTGCCCGCCGCGACGTCGCATTCCCAGCTGGTGAAGATGTCCGCCGAGATCAGCATGGTCTCGAGGATGTCGTCGTCCATCTCGGCCAGCTGGCGCAGCGCCTCGGCGTCGGGGGAGGTGAACCCGCCGGACTCGGCCGACTCCGCGATCAGCCCGATCACCGGCAGCACGTCCGCGACACGAGGCTTCAGCGTCGCGGCCTGCTTCTCCGACAGCAGAGTCGCGGCCTTCCACACGTCGCCGCCCGAGCCTTCGACCGACTCCGGCGCGATGGTGTCCGCCTTGTTGAGCACCGCGATCGCGTTGACCGGCCCCGCCTCACGGCTCGCGGTCGCGGCGGTGAACGCGGCGAGCGCCTGCTGATCGTCGGCGCGCACGCCCTGCGTGACCACGTAGAGCACGGCCTCGGCGCCCGCGACGGCGTTGCGGGAGGTGTCGTCCAGCTCGTCGGAGCCTTCTTCCTCCTCTTCGTCATCGTCGGGCTTGCGGTGCTTGGCCGCGCCCAGCAGCTCCTCGGTCCGCGACACCGAAGCGGCGTCGAGCGAGCCGAGGCCCGGGGTGTCGATGACGGTCATGCCCTGCAGGACCGCGTTGGTGAGGTACGCCTCGATATGCGAGACCTGGTCGATGTCGATGCCCAGCTCGGCCGGGATCATCCCGTCGGCGGAAAACGGCAGCACCTGCTTGCGGCCGTCGTTGAAGACGATCTCGACACGGTCGACCGTGCCGTACTGGAACCGGGTGACCAGCCGGGTGCACTCGCCGACGTCGGTCGGCGCGACCCGGCGGCCGATCAGGGCGTTGACCAGGGTGGACTTCCCCGATTTGATCCGGCCCGCGACGGCGACCTGCAGCGGTCCGCCCAGCCTGCGCAGCACTTCGGCGAAACCCGCCGCGGTCCGCGCGGACACCTGGGGCTGGAGGCGATGACAGAGATTCGCCACCGACATCGACAGCGGGCCGGCCAGACGGCCCTGCTCCGTCGCTGAGGTCACGGCGCCCACCCCTCCCAGTTCGTCGAGCACGCCGAGGGGAATCGTGCCATGCCGCTCATCCTCGGGTCGCACCGAAGGTGGTACCGGCGACCGACGCGCGAGCGGCACCGGCCGACATAGTGTTACCAGGTGCGACGGTTGAGCCTCTGGATGCGTGCCCACCCCATGGCGGGGGACAGTCTCATCGCCGTCTTCCTGCTGCTGACCGACCTGCTGATCTACGTGGCGGCGACCGAAACCCCGGAAGTCCCGATGCCGCCCTGGTACGTGACGGTGCCGCTGGACATGGCGATGGTCGCCCCGCTGGTCTTCCGGCGGAAGGCGACGCTGTGGTCGGCGTATCTGGTGCTGCTGATCGGCATCCCGCACGGCGCGCTGGAGCTGGGCGCCGCCAGCGCGTTCGCGGTGATGATCAGCATCTACTCGGTGCTGGTCTACGTCGGGCGCAAACAGGGGCTGCTGTATCTGGTGGCGACGCTGGTCACTTCGGGGATCCAGCTGTGGGCCGACCCGCCGGAGGACGTGTGGGTCCTGGCGATCATCGGCGTCTTCTCCAGCGCACTGTGCTGGACGCTCGGCGAGTTCGCCGGCGCGAGGCGCGCCTATCACGAGGAGGTGGAAGCCAGGTTGCATCTACTTGAGACGGAACGGGACCAGGCGACCAGGATCGCCGTCGGCGAGGAACGCGGACGTATCGCGCGTGAGCTGCACGACGTCGTCGCGCACGCGGTGAGCGTGATGGTCGTGCAGGCCGACGGCGCGTCCTACGCGGTCGACGGGAACCCCGAAATGGCGAAACGGGCCTTGCAGACGATTTCGGAGACCGGCCGCGGCGCGCTCGCCGAGCTGCGGCGACTGCTGGACGTGCTCCGCAGCGACGGTGACGACGAGCCGCGCGTGCCGCAGCCGGACGCCAGCGCGCTGACCGACCTCGCGGACCGGATCCGCCAGGCGGGAGTGCCGGTGACGCTGGCGATCGGGCCGGACGCGCTGGCCGGGCTGCCCGCCGGTGTCTCCCTCGGCGTGTACCGGATCGTGCAGGAATCGCTCACGAACACGCTGAAACACGCCGGTCAGGGCGCACAGGCCGAGGTGGTGGTGCGCCGCGAGGCCGACGTGATCGACGTCAAGGTCACCGACGACGGCGCCGGCCGTGCGAAACAGCTGGTGCCCGCGGCGGCGAAGACGGCGGCGCACCCCGCGCCGCCCCGCAAGCTCACCGTCCCCGGTGGGAACGGATTGATCGGAATGAGGGAACGGGCGAACGTCTTCGGCGGCACGCTGGAGGTCGGCCCCGCTCCCGGTGGAGGGTGGCAGGTGCACGCGAGGCTCCCGGTTAGGTTGGCGACGTGATACGGGTGGTGGTCGTCGACGACCAGGAATTGATGCGCGTCGGGTTCCGGATGGTCCTGGGCGCGCAGGCCGACATCGATGTCGTCGGCGAGGCCGGCGACGGCGCGCAGGCCATCCGCCTCGCGGAGGAACTGCGGCCGGACGTCGTGCTGATGGACGTCCGGATGCCGGTGCTGGACGGTGTCGAGGCGACGAAGCGGATCGTCGAGGCCGGGACCGCCCGGGTGCTCGTGATGACGACGTTCGACCTGGACGAGTACGTCTACTCGGCGTTGCAGGGCGGGGCCAGCGGCTTCCTGCTGAAGGACACGCAGCCGGATCACCTGGTCTCGGCGCTGCGGGCGGTCGCTTCGGGCGACGCCGTGGTCTCGCCGTCGGTGACCCGGCGGCTGCTCGACCGGTTCGTCGGCGGCGGCGGGAAGCCGATGCGCGACGCGGCCGAGCTGGACGTGCTCACCGAACGGGAGCGGGAGGTGCTCGTGCTGATCGCGAAGGGCCTCTCGAACCTGGAGATCGCCGAGACGCTGTTCCTGTCCGAGGCGACGGTGAAGACGCACGTCGGGCGGATCCTGTCGAAGCTGGATCTGCGTGACCGGGTGCAGGCCGTGGTGCTCGCCTACGAGACCGGGCTGGCGCGTCCCGGGGTCACCTGAGCCTCGTGAGTGGCAAGGACGGTTCTAACCGTCTTTGCCACTCACGAGACCCTCTTCGGAAAAGTGGTCATTCGGTGAGCACTTTGCGGCGGATCCTTGTCTTCAGAGCCACTACCTGAGGAGAAGGAAATGCTGCGAGGTCTCACCACCACCACGTTCTACGCCGACGACATGGCCGCCGCGATCGAGTGGTACTCCGGCCTCTTCGGGATCGAGCCGTACTTCGTCCGCAACGGTCCCGACGGGACGCCGGCGTACGCCGAGTTCCGGATCGGCGACTACCAGCACGAGTTCGGCCTGGTCCGCGGGATTTCCGGCCGCCGCTGGCCCAGCCCGGACCCGGCGGGGCCATCGCGAACTGGGCCGTCGACAACGTCGAGGACGCCTTCGCGCAGCTGCTGGAGAAGGGCGCGAAGGAGTACGAGCCGATCATCGAACGCGGGCCGGGTTTCGTGACCGCGGCCGTCGTCGACCCGTTCGGCAACGTCCTCGGCGTCATGTTCAACCAGCACTACCTGGACGTGCTGGCCGGGAAGAAGTAGCTCCCCGGCCGGCGGAGGTCGCAGCACGCCTCGTGAGTGGCGAGGACGGTTCTAACCGTCCTCGCCACTCACGAGGCTCTGGGCCGGTGTCTCAGCGGTACAGCGAGTGATCCGCCGTCTCCGCGTCCTTGCCCGCGTCCCGGACTTCGGCCATCCACTTGCCGAAGTCGGGACGTGAGCCGTCGACGTCGGTCAGGCCGTATTCGTTCATGAGCGTCCACGACGCGAGCGTCTTGCCCGCGAACCGCGAGACCTCCGGGTCGGTCGCCAGCTTCGCGACACCACGCCCGAGCAGCGACGGGGTCTCCGAGATGGCGAAATCGACCGGCGCGGACTTGCCGACCGCGTCCCGCCACGTCTCTTCGGTGACCCCGAAGTGGTCGAGCATCGCTTCCGAGCGCAAGAAGCCCGGCGTGACGGTCATGCCGACGCAGCCGTACTTCTTCAGTTCGGCGCCGAGCGCCCGGCCGATCGCGCGGATCCCGCATTTCGCGAGGAAGTACGGGATCCCCGCGCCGACGTATTCGTCGTGGTCGCCGTCGGTGACCTCGAGAACGAGGCCGCCTTCCTGCCGCACGACGAGCGGGAGCAGACGGTGCAGCGCGATCAGATGCGTGTCGATCGCGTTGTGCACCAGCGTGAGCGCGTCGTCGAGGCTGGAGTTCCAGTACGCCCCCTCGAAGTCCGCGTACTGGTCGCCGCCCCAGACGTCGTCGACCAGCAGGTCGAGCCGTCCGTCCACTTCGGACTCGATCCGCGCCCGCAGGGCGTCCACATCGGACACCTTGGTGAAATCGGTCCGGACCGGGATCCCCCAGCCGCCCGCCGCGTCGACGAGTTCCGCGGTGTCTTCGATCGTCTCCGACCGCTTCATCGGCGACTGGTGGTCCCGGGTCGTACGGCCGGTGACGAACACCGTCCAGCCGAGCCTGCCCAGTTCCACCGCGATCGCCCGGCCACATCCTCGCGTCGCCCCCGCGACCACGGCCACTTTCCGATCCATTCAGGACACTCCCTTCCACGCGGTGAGCACCGCGTCCACGTCTTGCCCCATCCGTTCGGTGATCCGGCCCTTCGGCCGGATCGACCAGTCCAGCGCGGCCCCGTTCGCCACCCCCAGCAACACTCGCGCGGCGCGGACGACACCCGGCGCGCCCGGCAGGTCACGCGTCGCGACGCGCATCAGCCTTCGCAGTTCCGCTTCCACGGCGGTGAAATGCTCGCCGAGCAGGGCGCGCAGCTCCGGATCGCCGATGTCCACCCCCAGCTGCCCGAGATGGTTCGCCGCGGTCTCCGCGTCGCCGAGGCCCTCGTAGACCACGACGACCGCCGCCCGCAGCGCTTCCACCGGATCGGCCAGCTCGCCGCATTCCCGCATCCGTCCCACGACGGACCGCGTGTTCGACCGGCTCACCGCCAGCAGGAGACCGTTCTTCGAGCCGAACCGCTGGGCCACGGTGCCGACCGCGACACCCGCCTCGGCCGCCACCTGGGCCAGCGTGAAACCCGGGCCGACCATGCCGATCACGGTTCCCGCCGCGGCCAGCAGCCGTTCGTCGGTGATGCTTCGGGGCCTCGCCATGTCATTATTGAACCACGGTTCATTAACCCTGGCGAATCAGGGTCACTCTCAGGGGTATCACCGATCGCGTACGCCGCCGGAAGACGGCAAGCTACGTCTCAGGTCGGGTATCAGGTTGGCACCTCAGGATGACGCGCTCGGCCACCCACATGGACGACGATTGTTCTCGCAGTCGCCGAGGGGAGCAGACATGATCGAGGCAGCGGGCCTCACCAAGCGGTACGGCAAGACACTGGCGGTGAACGACCTGTCCTTCTCCGTCGCGGCGGGTGAGGTCACCGGGTTCCTCGGCCCCAACGGGGCGGGCAAGTCGACGACCATGCGGATGATCCTCGGCCTGGACAACCCGACCTCGGGCCAGGTGCGCATCGGCGGCAAGCTCTACCGCGAGCTGAAGGACCCGCTGCGGACCGTCGGCGCGCTGCTGGACGCCAAGTGGGTGCACCCCAACCGGTCGGCGCGGGCGCATCTGCGGTGGATGGCGAAGTCCAACAAGATCGCGGAGAGCCGGGTCGACGAGGTGCTCGAGATCGTCGGGCTCACCAGCGTCGCCGGGAAGCGCGCCGGCGGATTCTCCCTCGGTATGTCGCAGCGGCTGGGGATCGCGGCGGCCCTGCTGGGCGACCCGGAGGTCCTGCTCTTCGACGAGCCCGTCAACGGCCTCGACCCCGAAGGCATCCTCTGGATCCGGAAGTTCATGCACCGGCTGGCCGACGAAGGCCGCACGGTATTCGTTTCCTCGCACCTGCTTTCGGAGATGGCGCTGACCGCGAGCCACCTGGTCGTGATCGGCAAGGGGAAGCTGATCTCCCAGTCCTCCACAGAGGACTTCGTGGCGCGGGCCGCCGAGAACACGGTCAAGGTCCGGTCGCCGCAGCTGCCCGCGCTGCGCGCCGCGCTGACGCAGGCGAGCGCTCAGGTCACCGACGCCGACCGAGCGCTCGTGGTGTCCGGTTTGGACAGTGAAAAGATCGGCGAGATCGCCGCGGCCAACCAGATCGTGTTGCACGAGCTCAGCCCGCAGACCGGCTCCCTGGAGCAGGCCTTCATGCAGATCACCGGCGATTCGGTCGAGTACCACACGGGTCTCGAAGCAGAAGCCGCCGAAGTGGTCTCCGCCGCCCAGTAGCCGCCACTCTTCTTCGAGGAAAGAAAAGCCATGACTCTGCTCGCCGTGGAACGCATCAAGCTGTTCACCACCCGCTCACCCTGGTGGTGCGCGCTGATCACCCTCGCGGTCGTGATCGGCTTCGCCGCCATCTTCGCCGGGGCCGCGCCGTCGGGTGAGTTCACCGACGTCGGCATGTCCCAGTTCGGCTACGTCTTCGGGATGACCGTGGTCATGGTGCTCGCCGCGCTTTCGGTGACCACCGAATACCGCTTCGGCACCATCCGCACCACCTTCCAGGCCGTGCCGAACCGCCGCGCCGCGCTGCTCGCGAAGACCGGCGTCGTCGCGACGCTCTCGCTCGTGATCGGCGAGATCGCCGCGTTCGGTGCCTGGGCCCTCGCCACGATCATGCGGCCGGAGGACCTCACGCTGAACACCACCGCGGAGTGGATCAGCGTCGCCGGGGTCGGCCTCGTGTTCGCCCTCGCCTCGGTGATCGCGGTCGCCGTCGGCATCCTGATCCGGCAGAGCGCCGGCGCCATCTCGCTGCTGCTGATCTACACCCTCGCGGTCGAGAACCTGATCCAGCTCATCCCGAAGATCGGCAAGGACATCTACGACTGGATGCCGTTCCACGTCGCCGACCGGTTCCTCACCGGTTCGGGTCCCGCCGCGGCGAACGCGCCGCTGAGCCAAGCCGGCTCGCTGGCCTACTTCGCCGGTTTCGCGCTGGTGCTGCTGGTCATCTCGCTGGTCGTCGCGGACAAGCGCGACGCGTAAGGAACTTCCACAGGGGAGAAAGCCGGACGCCTCACTCGGGGGAGCGAGACGTCCGGCCGGGGAGAAAAAGGGGAACAAGGACCGGGCCGCCTTATCGGGGGGCAGCCCGGTCCTTTCCCGCGTAATGTCGGAATCCACCTGGAGGGAGGGCTGATGATCGAAGCCACCGGACTCACGAAACGCTACGGCGACAAGCTCGCCGTCGACGATCTTTCCTTCACCGCCGAAGCGGGCCGGGTGACCGGCTTCCTCGGCCCCAACGGGGCGGGGAAATCCACCACCATGCGGATGATGCTCGGGCTCGACAACCCGACGTCTGGCACGGTGACGATCGACGGCCACGCCTATCGCGAGCTGCATGATCCACTTCGGACGGTCGGCGGCATGATCGACGCCACCTGGCGGCATCCCGGCCGCACCGCGCGCGAACACCTCCGGTGGGTCGCCGCGACCAACGGCCTCCCGGACAAGCGCGTCGACGAGGTGCTCCGGCTCGTCGGGCTGGAGCCGGTCGCCCGCAAACGGGCCGGGCAGTTCTCGCTCGGGATGTCGCAGCGGCTCGGGATCGCCACCGCGCTGCTGGGCGACCCCCGGGTGCTGCTGTTCGACGAGCCGGTGAACGGGCTCGACCCCGAGGGCATCGTCTGGATCAGGAAGCTGATGCACGCGCTCGCCGCCGAGGGGCGCACCGTGTTCGTGTCCAGCCACCTGCTGCCGGAGATGGCGCAGACCGCGCAGGACCTCGTCGTGATCGGGCGGGGGAAGCTGATCTACCAGGGCACGATGGAAGACTTCGTCGGCCGCGCGAAGGGCCTCGGCGTGCGGGTCCGCAGCCCGCATCTGCCCGAGCTGCGGACGGCACTGACCGAGAAGGGCGCCGAATTCCGCGAGGAGGACGGCGCGCTCGTCGTGTCCGAAATGGACAGCGACACCATCGGCGAGCTCGCGTTCGCCGCGGGGGCGACCCTCCACGAGCTGAAGCCGCTCGCCGGCTCGCTCGAACAGGCATACATGCAACTCACCGCCGAAGCCGTCGAGTACGGCGCCGGCCAGGTACCGGAGGTCGTCGGATGACCGCGGCGAACATGCTCCGCGCGGAGCGGATCAAACTGCTGAGCACCCGCGCACCCTGGTGGTGCGCGGCCATCGCGGTCGTGGTCGCGCTCGCCTACACCGCGCTCTTCTTCGGCTTCGTGCCGCTGGAGGGCCAGACAGGCGTGAACTCGACACAGGTCGCCAGCGCACTCGGCCGCACCGTGGTGCTGGTGCTCGCGATCCTCGCGGCGGCGACGGAGTTCAACTGGGGCACGATGAAGCTCACCTTCCAGGCGGTGCCCTCGCGCGTGCCCGCCTTGCTGGCGAAGGGCGCCGTCGTCGGGGTGTTCTCGGGGCTGATCGGGCTGCTGGTGGGTTTCGGCTCGTGGGCCGTCGCGTATCTGATCAAACCGGCCGCCGACCTGGGCCTGGCTTCGGGCGCCGACTGGCGCGCGGTGGCGGGCCAGGGCCTGACCTTCTTCCTGACCGGTCTGCTCGGGGTGGGCCTCGGGCTGCTGTTCCGCAGCCCCGCGTTCGCGCTCGGGTTCGCGCTGGCCTGGACGCAGGTGCTCGAGGGACTCGTCGTGCTGATCCCGAAAGTCGGCGACGACATCTACCAGTGGATGCCGTTCTTCGCGGCGAATCAGTTTTCGGGACCGGATCTGACGGTTTCGATGCTGAAACTCGAACCACCGTTGGGACCGTGGGGCTATTTGGCTTATTTCGGCGGCATCTGCGTGATTGTTTATGCGGCCGGGCTGATGATCACCCATCGAAGGGATGCGTGAGCTTTTACCGCGGCCAAAGGAGTTAAGTCCACGTTAAGAGCCTGTGGCTTCTCTCACAGGGAGCGGACATACTGTTCCTGACCGGGCGATGCTCGGGATGAGCCTATTTTTCGGCTCTCGGCCCCGGAGGTGATCCTTGACGGTGGATTCCGGTCAGGGAGTAGAACGCATGATCCCGCAAGCCCGCACGGAAAGTATGCAGCCCCGCCTCGAGCCCATGCTCGACCTCGAATGGTCACAGGCGATCGAACTGCCCCGCACGGTGGCGTCCGCGACCCGGCCGTCGGATATCCGCCGCGCCTGGGTGCATCGCGCCCCCGAAGATCTCGTCGTCGCGTTGTACCGCGCGTCGAGCGGAATGCACGGCGAAATTCCCGCGCCTTGGTGGCTTCGCGCCATCGTGGAAGGACGGCTCGAATCGCGGGAGCTCGGTTTCCGCATCGAAGATCGCATCGCCGGCCTGCTCGGCAGGCGACCCGGCTGGGAATTCGTTCCGTGGGCCGCGGACGGAGAATCCGGTTACTGGGAGTTCATGCCTTCCGAACGCGGCGCGTCCGGGCATTCGATCCCGACCACGGTGCTGAACACCAGCCGCCACGACGGCTGGATCGACGTCCTGCCCGCGCATTCCGGTACGACACCGTCGCCGATCGCGGTCGGCGGATTCGCGGGGCTGCGCTCGCGGCTGGGGGAGTTCGAAGCCGTCCGGTAACCGCCGCGTTTAATGGGCTGGTGGAAAACGAGGACCAGCCACGGATGCGCAGCGTGGTCAGCTATGTCAAACGCGGCGGCCGGATGACCGTCGGGCAGCAGCGAGCCTGGACCGAACTCTGGCCGTCGCTCGGCCGCACCGTCGGCGAACTGCCCGAAGGACCGGTGGACTTCGACGACTGGTTCGGCAGGCGGGCGCCGGTGATGGTGGAGATCGGTTCGGGTATGGGCGAGACCACGTCCCAGCTCGCCGCCGCCGCGCCGGAACTCAACTATGTCGCGGTCGAGGTGTACGACCCGGGGCTCGGCCAGCTGATGCTGCGCGCCGAGAAGCTCGGGGTGAAGAACCTGCGGCTGATGCACGGTGACGCCGTCGTGCTGCTGACCTCGCACGTGGAGCCGGGCTCGCTGTCCGGCGTCCGGCTGTTCTTCCCGGACCCGTGGCCGAAGAAGCGGCACCACAAGCGGCGGATCGTGCAGCCCGAGTTCGTCGCTCTGGTCGCTTCGCGGCTCGCGCCGGGCGGGACCTTCCACATGGCGACCGACTGGGAGAACTACGCCGAGCAGATGATGGAGGTCTGCTCGGCCGAGCCGCTCCTGCGCAACCGTCACGCGGACGAGCCCGGCGGCTGGGCGCCGCGTCCGGAGTGGCGGCCGATCACGAAATTCGAGAACCGCGCCGACGTCGAGGGCCGGATCTCGCACGACCTGATCTTCGAGCGGGTCTAGCGCGCACGGAAAGGGCCGGTCAGGACGTCCCCACGTCCCTGACCGGCCCTTTCTTCACACCCCCGCGCCTTGGAACGCCCCCTGCGCGTCCCCGGTGCCCGTTCGTCCCTCCCCCGACAGAGAGACGACCGGGCACCCGGCCCGTGGGTGGATCACCACCGACTCCACCCACGAGACCTGCCCGCCCAGGCGCCATGACGCCATTCGGGCGAATCTTTTTCCTACTCGTCGGCCAGGGGCTCCGACTGCACCCGCTTGAGCGCCGGGGTCGAGACCGACGCCCCGAGCAACGCCACCCCGATTCCCAGCACCACGGGCGCCAGCAGCCAGGGGCTCAGCACGACACCTTCCTTCTCGACCAGGCTGTAGAGCCCCATGCCGACCCCGATCCCGACCACCCCCGCGCCGATGGTGGCCACCATCGCGGGCAGGGCCGCTTCCATCCGCAGCGCCCTCGCCAGCACCCGGACCGGTGTCCCGGCCGCGATGAGCGCCCCGAAGGTGCGGCGGCGGTCCATCACCGAACCCGCGGTCGCCACGGCCGCGCTGCAGCCGGCGAGCACGCCGGCGGCGATCAGGCCGATCACGGTGACCCGGCGCAGGTCGCCGAGCTCCTGCTGCTGGCCGATCAGGTGCAGGCCGCGGCTGCCGACCTCCTGGCCGGGGGCCGCGCCGACCAGCGCGGTCCGCACGACCTCGGCGTTCTCCGGGGTCGTCGGCACGATCACGTCGAAGCGCTCCGGCGTGACACCCGCGGGCACCAGTGCCGGGTCGATGACGATCGTGCTGGACGTGTCCTCGTCACCCTGCGGGAAGAGGTGCACCGGAGCCTTCGGATCCAGCTGCGGACCGGCCTTGTCGTACTCCGCCAGCACGCGGTACTCCGCCGGGTTGATGGCGTACCTGCTGTAGATCGCGGGCCCAGGCTGGCAGGAGCCGCCGAGGTTCACCCGCAGGAGTTTCGAGGCGTCCTCGCAGGTCATCACGAAGGCCCGGTTCAAATTCTGCGAGCGGGTGCCCGGTTCGCCGGTGGACAGGTAGACCTGCCCGACCGAGACGGCCTTCTCGGTGACGCCGTAGCGGGCCAGGGACGCGTTGGTCTGGTCGGCGACCTGCTTCGCCTGGCTCGCGTCGGCCTGGGCGTAGAGGACGTTGTCCTTGAAGGTCCGGCCCCCGCCCGCCATCGACTCGAACGAGGGCAGCAGGGTGAGCGCCATCGAGCCGGTGAAGACGGCGAGCACGACACCCGCGGTGGCGCGGTAGGCGCTCTTCGGGTCGTCGCGGAGCCTGCGTCCGGCCAGCAGCGACGCCGGTTTGCGCCAGATCCGGACGAACGTGCCGCCGACCGCCGAGGTGACCCACGGTCCGACGATCGCGGCCGAGCCGACCAGCAGGAACAGGCCGAGCATCACCATCGGCAGGCTGGCGTTGTCCTGGGTGACCGCGAAGAGGAAGAAGGCACCGGCCACGGGGACCGCGAGAAGCCGCCACCAGTGCAGCGGTTTGCGAGCGTGTGCCGAGGCCGCGAACAGCGGCGTCTTCAGCACGCGGCGGATGCCGAGGACCCCGGCGAGGACGACCAGCAGCGGGATCGCCACGGCGACCGCGATGGTCGAGCCGATCGACAGGCTGAAGTCCGACGCGAGCCAGGTTCCGCCGCCCCACGGGACGAACGTCGAGAGCCCTTGCAGCGCGGGCGCCACGAGGATGCCGAGCAGCGCGCCGACGGTGGCGGACAAGGCCGTCTCGGCGGCGACGATCTTCGTCACCTGGCCCGGAGTGGCCCCGGCCAGCCGGAGCGCGGCCATCCGCAGCTCACGCCGGGCAGCGGTGAGCCTGGCCGAAGACGCGACGAGCACGAGGCTCGGCACGAGCAGGACGATCACGCCGACCCAGGCGAGCAGTTCGAGCAGCGGGTCGGGCTTCGCCTGCTTGTTGGGGAAGCCGTCCGCAGCGAGCGCCGTCTGCGGCATCGACTCCGGGGTGTGGCCGACGACGGCGACCAGCTGCTCCGGGTACATCAGGGATTCGGGGCCGAGCGCGTCGACGAGTTTGCCGAACCGGTCACCGAGCTGTGCCTGCGGCGCGGACTGGATCAGTTTCCCGAGTTCGGGGGAGACGATCGACTCGCCCGGGCCGGGCAACCTCGGGATGCCGGGCGGAAGGCTGAGCATCGGTGAGGTGCCGGTCAGGGCGATGTCGACGCGGATGATCTCGCGGTCGCCCGAGAAGTCCTTGTTCGCCGCCATCAGCAGCGGCGCCGGACGCTGGCTCTCCCCGGATTGGGAGTAGTAGCTGCCGATGTCCTGCCAGATCGCCCGTTGCGAACGGGCCTGCGTGGCACCGGGAAGTGAGGCGAGCAGGAGCACCAGACTGGTCGCGACGGCGACCCCGACCGCGGTGAGGATGGCCGAAGTGCGGGTCCGGCGGTCGACCCGGAGCACCCGCATGGCCAGCTGGAAGCTGTTCATCAGGCGGCCAGCCTCGTCGCGATCAGGCCGTCCCGGATGGAGACGGTGCGCGGCATGGCTTCGGCGAGCTCGCGGTCGTGGGTCACCACGATCACCGCGGCACCGCTGTCGGCGGCCGCGGCGAGCAGCGCGTCCATGGTGGCGCGGCCGGTGCGGGTGTCGAGCGCGCCGGTCGGCTCGTCGGCGAAGATCACCTTCGGCCGGTGCGTCAGCGCGCGGGCGATCGCGACGCGTTGCGCCTCACCGCCGGACAGCTCGCCGGGGCGGCGCTTCTCCTTGCCCGCGAGGCCGAGCTTCGCCAGCCATTCGCGGCCGGCTTCGATGGATTCCTTGCGGCCCTTGCCACCCAGCAGCGACGGCAGCGCGACGTTCTCCTCGGCGCTCAGTTCGGCGACGAGCATCCCGGACTGGAACACGAAACCGAACTCGGTGCGCCGCAGTTCGCTGCGCTTGCGCTCGTTGAGCTGGTCGACGCGCTGGCCCGCCAGGAAGATCTGCCCGGAGTCGGCGCGGAGGATCCCGGCGAGCACGTGCAGCAGGGAGGTCTTGCCCGAGCCGGAGGGCCCGACGATGGCGACCGCGTCACCCGCCTGGATGTCGATGTCGATCCCGGCCAGCGCGTGCTGTGTGCCGTACCGCTTCACCAGCCCGCGGCCCGAAAGCACCGGCTGCCCTGTCCACTGTGGATCTACCACCGTGATTCTCCCTAGTCAGTCACTTGTGTTCCGCTTCGGGGAAGAGCTTCGCGGTGAACCACCTGTGTCCACTTCGGGCAGACGGCCAGTGCTGATCACCCGCGCATCGGCCGATCGGCCGACCCGGCTCGGGCCGGTCGGCCAAGGTGCGGACGGCGGCCGATCCTCTACCGTCACGGTGTGACAGCAGGTCCGGCCCAGAACAAGTTCACCGCGCGGGTGAGTGCGCTCGCGCGACGTATCGGCATGCCCGCCGTCGTCCTGCTGGCCGCGCTCGCGTTCGACCTGGTCTTCGTGACCGACGCGGCTTTCGACGACACGGGCCCGCGCGGCATCGATCTCCTGCTGTTCCCCGGCATCTTCGCGATGGTGTTCTGCGCGCTCTGGGCGCGGAAGCGGGCCGCCGTCGCCGCCGTCGCGGCCTCGGTCGTGCTGGTGGCGTACACGCTGGTCGTCCGGTACTTCGACATCCCGACCTACTCGAGCGTGCTCGCGCATCTGTCCATCACCGAGGTGGTGGCGGGGGTCGAGGTCCTGTTCTACGCCGCGCGCCGGGCGCGGCCGGGGGTCGCCTTCGCCGTGATCTCCGGTCTGGTGCTGGCCACCTTGACCGCGGTGTCCGGCCGGTACTACTCCGGCAGCGAGTCGAACGGCACCATGGCGCAGGCGATGCTGTTCGGCGGCATCCTGCTGGGCGGCACGCTGGTCTTCGCGATCCCCGGGCGCGACCGCACGCCGGATCCGAAACGCGACAAGAAGCTTCAGCAGCTGCAGAAGCTCAACAAGCTGGTGATGGGCCAATGGCCGCTCATCGGCATGCTGGGCATCGCGCTGATCCTGGAATTCGGTTTCACCTACTCCAGCGGGGCACACGGCTTCCCGATCCTGGTCTGCTCGATCGTCGCGGCGATCATCGCGGTCGCCGCGCCGCGACGGCCTGCCGACGCGATGGTCGCGCTCACCGCGGTCATGCTGCTTTCAGCGCTGGTGACGCCGTTCCTCCG
The DNA here is from genome assembly GCF_022479115.1 of Amycolatopsis sp. EV170708-02-1. Classification (NCBI taxonomy): domain Bacteria; kingdom Bacillati; phylum Actinomycetota; class Actinomycetes; order Pseudonocardiales; family Pseudonocardiaceae; genus Amycolatopsis; species Amycolatopsis sp. EV170708-02-1. The sequence continues at coordinate 9,237,884 of NZ_CP092497.1, read as the reverse complement.
GCTTCGCTACGACTACCCGACGCCCGGCGGGGTGCCGGGGACGCAGATCGTCGCGGGGATGGGGCTGGTCGTCACCCTGGTCCGGGCGGTCGGGCTGAGCAAGGCCCTGCCCCGGATCGCCGGGCTGTCCACGGTGGTCGCCGTGGCCTGCGTCCTCAACACCAAACGGCCGACACCCACGCTGATGACCGACCCGGACGACATCGCGGGCCTCGCCGTGGCCGCGGTGCTGCTGCTCGGCATCTCGGTGGCGGTCGGCCTGGCGTTGCGTTCGCGGGATTCGGAACGCACGCAGGTCATCCAGTCGGCGATCAGTGACGCCCAGACGTCGGAGCGGATGGCGCTGGCGCGGGAGCTGCACGACGTCGTCGCCCACCACGTCACCGGGATCGTCGTGCAGGCGCAGGCGGCGAAGATGATGGGCGAGAAGAACCCGCAGGTCGCGGTCGAGGCGATGGGCCGGATCGAGGACGCCGGGGTGGAGGCGCTGGCGGCGATGCGGCGGCTCGTGCGGAGCATGCGCGGCGACGCACCGGCCGGGAGCAGCGAGTTCAGCGAACAGGCCACCACCGATCTCGCCGCCGACCTGCGCACGCTGATCGAACGGTCGAACCACGGCGTGAAGACGTCGATGAAGCTCGAACTGCCGTCGAACGTGCCGCACGAGGTCGGGCGGTCGGCGTTGCGGCTGGTGCAGGAGTCGTTGACGAACGTCGGCAAGCACGCGTCGGGCGCGAAGGAGGCGCTGGTCATCGCCGAGGTGACCGGGAACGAACTGCACCTCCAGGTGACCGATGACGGACGCGAGCCCCAGCGGCGTCCGGCCGGTGGGTCGGGCGGCTACGGTCTGATCGGCATGCGCGAACGGGTCGCCCTGCTGCACGGCCGGCTTTCCGCCGGGCGGGCGCCGGGCGGCGGATGGCGCGTCGAAGCGTGGCTACCACTTGAAGGAGAAGAGTGATCCGGGTATTGATCGCCGACGACCAGGACATGGTGCGGATCGGCTTCCGGATGATCCTGGACGCGCAGGACGACATCGAGGTGGTCGCCGACGTGGCGGACGGGGTCTCGGCGGTCGCGAAGGCGCGCGAACTGCGGCCGGACGTCTGCCTGCTGGACATCCGCATGCCCGGGATCGACGGGCTCGAAGTCACCAAGCAGCTGGCGGGCCCGGACGTCACCGATCCGCTGAAGGTGGTGGTGGTCACGACGTTCGACCTCGACGAGTACGTGCACACCGCGCTGCGGAACGGCGCGAGCGGGTTCCTGCTGAAGGACGCCGGGCCCGCGCTGCTGATCGAAGCCGTACGCGCGGCCGCGCGCGGGGACGCGCTGGTCTCGCCGCAGATCACCGTCCGGCTGCTGAAGCATTTCGACGGCGGCGCGGTGAAACGCGACGTCAGCCCGCCTTCGGAGCCGTTGACCGCGCGGGAGCTGGACGTCGTGAAGGCGGCCGCGAAGGGGCTGACGAACACGGAGATCGGGGCCGAGCTGTTCCTGTCGCTGTCGACGGTGAAGACGCATCTGGCGTCGGTGCAGGGAAAGGTCGGCGCGCGGAACCGGGTGGAGATCGCGGCGTGGGCGTGGCGGAGCGGAGTGGTGGACTAACCGTAAGCTCGGTTCATGCAACGCCGTTTCCACGCTCCCGTCGTTCTCCCCGCCGACCCCGCCTGCTCGTTGCTGCGTGACGCCGTGGTCGACGTGGACGAGGCGGGGCGGATCACCCATGTCGGTCCTGCGTCCGAGGCACCCGAAACGTCCGCTCCCGTCACCCGGTTGAGCGGCATCCTCCTGCCCGGTCTGGTCAACGCGCACGCGCACAGCCCGATGACGCTGCTGCGCGGGATGGGCGGCGACCTGCCGCTGCTGCCGTGGCTGACCGAGATCATCTGGCCCACCGAAGCGAAGCTGAAGCCCGCCGACATCCGCACCGGCATGCTGCTGGGCTCGGTCGAGATGCTGCGGCACGGTGTCACGACCAGCGCGGAGATGTACTTCGAAGGCGAGCAGCTCGCAGACGCGGTGCTCACCACCGGTGGCCGCGTGGTGCTGGGCCCGCCGATCATGGAACTGCCCGGGATGGATTGGCGCGCGATGCTGAAGAGCATCGAACGCTGGATCGACACGGACGGCCTCCGGTTCGGGCCGGGCGAGCGGATCGAGGTCGGCTACGGGCCGCACTCGGCGTACATGCTGAACGAGGAGGCGCTGCGGGCGACCGCGGAATCCGCGGCCGAGCGGGGCGCGCTGGTGCAGATCCACGTGGCCGAGGCGGCGCTCGAAGACGTCAAGCAGCGTGAAGCGCACGGCTCGGTGCCCACGCTGCTGGAGAAGGTCGGGATGCTGCGGGGCCGGACGCTGGCCGCGCACGCCATCCACCTGTCCGACGAGGACATCGCGCTGTTCGCCGCGCGCGGGGTCGGGATGGCGCACTGCCCGGGCTCGAACGCGAAGCTCGCTTCGGGCATCGCGCGCGTGACGGAACTTCGCAAGGCGGGCGTCGCCATCGGGCTCGGCACGGACGGTCCGGCGTCGAACGACGACATCGACCTGTGGGAGGAACTGCAGCTCTCGGCGATGTTCGCGCGGCTCGCGACCGGCGACTCGACCGTGCTGACCGCGGCCGACGCGTTCCTGCTCGGCACCCGCGGCGGCGCGGACGCGCTGGGCCGGACCGACATCGGCGCGCTGGAAACCGGCCGGTGGGCGGACATGGTGCACGTCGACCTCGACGACCCGGCCTTCGCGGCCGGCCTCGACGTGCCGGACGTGCAGCTGCTCTCGAACCTGGTGTGGGCCGCGGGCTCACGCCGCGTACGCGACGTGTGGGTGGCGGGCGAGCAGGTCGTCGGCGACGGCGAATCCCTGCGGGTGGACCGCGCCCAGGTGCAGGCCGAAGTCGCCGACACCTCGGCACGCCTTCGCGCTTGACTCGCCTGCCCTGGCGCGAAACGCGTCAGACCAGCCCTCGCGGCCTCAGGATCACCTCGGTCGGGTGCGCGTCACCGGTCGCCGAAACTGCGGAGAGGACGGCGGCCGCGACGGATTCGGGGCGCAGGAAGCGTTCCGGCTCGTACGCGCGGCCCTCGTCGGCGACGATCGCCTGCTGCATTTCGGTGTCCGTGCGGCCGGGGTAGATCGACGTCACCCGAAGCGCGGACTCCTCCTCCCGCAGGGAGTCGGCGAAGGCGCGGACGGCGAATTTGCTCGCGGCGTACGGGCCCCAGCCCGGGCGGGCGTTCTGCCCGGCACCCGAGTTGATCACGACGACGTGCCCCTTCGAAACACGCAGCGCGGGCAGGAGCCGCCGGGTCAGCGTGACGACCGCGAGCACGTTGACCTCGAAGTTTGCCCGCCAGTCGGCGTCGGTCGCGGTCTCGACCGTGCCGAGCCGCGCCACGCCCGCCGAGTGCACCAGCACGTCCAGTTCGCCGAATTCGGCCGTCGCCGTTTCCAGTGCCTCGTCGTCGGTCAGGTCGATCGGCCACGGCCGCGCGTCGGGCAGCGTGCCCGCCAGTTCGCCGAGCGCGTCGGCGTCGCGACCGCCGAGCAGCAGCCGGTGGGTCGGAGCGAGCGCGCGGGCGACCGCGGCACCGATGCCGCGGGTGGCGCCGGTGACGAGAGCCTGGGGGAGATCAGCCATGCCCGCCACGCTAGTACGGCGGTCTCGCGTGATCGAAAGCGTGTCTCGCGTGCTTGGAAGGCGATCTCGCGTGCTTGAAGGCGTAACTCGCGTGATTGGAGGGCGCACACGCGTGATCAGGGGGCGCACACGACGGGAGGGGTCGCCACCCGCGGGAACCGCACGGAGCCGCGCGTGAACGACCCGGCGAAGTTCTCCGCGAAGCGGCCGGCGGTCAGCGGGTCTCGCACCGAAGCGTCGATCGCCACGAGGTCCGGGCAGTCGAGCGCGGCTCGGGCGGCGGCGACGTCCTCGGCGCGGGCCGGGCCGCCCTCGGCGATCGGGAGCCGCGCCGAATTCGCCAGCTCCCACACCGGCGGCAGCCATTTCTGGTGCCCGGGACGGCCGTTGGGGAGCGACGCCGAATGCGCGGCGAACGGGTTCGCGAGGCCGTAACCGTCGCGCAGCCGCATGTCGAGCGGGATCAGCAGGCCGAGTGCGCCCATGCTGTCCGCCGCGACGGTCACGTACGGCCGGTCCGTCGGGTACGCGTACCAGCGTCTGGTCGCGTAGTCCTGGACCAGCACCGCCGGGCCGGCCACGCCGTGGACGGCGTCCAGCGCCGACGGCATCAACGGATGGTCGGCGTAGTCGTCGGCCAGGACCGGGTGTTCGTGCCCGGTCGACCGCGACCAGAACGACCGCTCGTCCGTGACGCCGACCGCGCGCGGAGAAGCCGACGACGCCGGACGAAGCGATGCGGCGGCCACGAACGCCCAGATCCCGACGACGACCAGGAACGCCACGGTCAGCCTCGTCACCGGCAGCGCCAGCACGGGCAACAGCAGGCAGAACAGCGCCGGGAGCAGCATGCGGCCGTGCATGAAATCCCCGCCGACGCGGATCACGTACCCCGCGAGCAGCACCGCCCCGGCGAGCGGGACCGCGGTGAGCACCACGAACGTCTTGTCCACAGTGGACGAAACCGTGACGGCCGCGACGGCGAGCACCAGCAGCGGGAGCCACAGCCAGTACGGCTGGACGAGGTCGGTCAGATAGGCCCAGCCGCGGGCCCAGTTCGCCTCCGACGCTTCCTTGACCAGGGCGGTGTTCGGCGTGAGCAGACCGTAGTAGCCCATGCGGAAGACCTGATACGCCAACGGGAGCGCGCCCGCCACGGCCAGCAGGCCCAGCCCACGACGACCTCCCGGCCGCACCAGCACGAGCAGTGCCACCAGTGCGACCGCGCTGAACAGCGCGAGGTCTGGCCGCACCAACGGCCCGAGCCCGGCGACCACGGCGACCGGCCAGGTGCGCAGATCGTCCATTGTGGACGCCCGGCGGACGAGCAGCCACCAGGTGCCGCCCAGCCACAGCGTGATCAGGCCGGTCTCCAGCCCGGACGTCGCGAAGTCGCGGAACGGCGGCAGCGCGCAGACCACCAGTGCCCCGGCTGGCGCGAGCCCGTGGAACGCGAGCGGCTGATAGAGCCGCCGGGCACCGTCCAGGCCGAAGAACAGCCCGGCGACCGAGAAGACCAGCCCGGTGACCACGGAGATCCACTCCAGCGGCACTCCGGGGAGCAGCCCGAGCACGGTCAGCGCCGCCGTCCACAAAGGACTCGTGTTCGTCTCGACGCGTTCGCCGATGTTGAACACCGGCCCGTTGCCGGCGAGGATCTGACGGACCGTCCGAAGCACGATCAACCCGTCGTCGCTCATCCAACGACGCCGCCACGCCAGGTCGGCGTAGACCATCAGCACCAGGCCGAACCCGAACCACGTCCAGGTCGACGGCCGGCGGAACCAGGTACGCGAAGGCCAGTCGGGCGTGTTCTCACCCGTGGTCGTGTTCGTCTGCGTCATGACCCCGCCCGGCTCGGTTGCGTGCGCAGGAGATCAGGTCCGCGGCCCGCGCGTCAAACCGCGCGGGCGGACAGACAGGCCTGTGGCCATTTCCTCCCTTCCATGGTCAGCCGCGCGGTCACCTCGAAGCCGGCGTCGCCCAGCAGGACGGCGACCACGCCGGGATCCAGCAGGTAGGCGTCGTAGCTGACCGGGTGGCCGTACGCCGTTTCCGGGCTCAGGCGCTCGTCACCGACGTGGAATCCGACGAGCAGACGCCCGCCGGGCGCGAGCGTGCGGCGGAACTCCGCGAACACCTCGGGGAGCACGTCCGGTGGCAGGTGGAAGATCGACCACCAGGCGACGAGGCCGCCCAGCTCGCCGTCCGGGAGGTCGAGGGCGGTCATCGAACCGACGGAAAACCGCTGGTCAGGATACCGGCGACGGGCCACCTCGATCATTTTCGGCGACAAGTCGACACCCGTGACGTCGAGGCCGAGCGACGCCAGGTGGGCGGTGACGTGGCCGGGACCGCAGCCGACATCGGCGACCGGGCCGCGCACCTGTTCGGCGAAGGCGGCCAGCATCGCGCGGCTGATCGGCTCCTGGTCGAAGAGCCGTCCGACACGGGTCGCGTAGTCCTCGGCGACGGTGTCGTAGGACTCGCGGGTGGCGTCGAGATGTGAGGTCACGGTCGGCGACGTTAGCGGCACCCACCGACAGTTCGCGGGCAAGACGCGACTCGCGTGATTGGAGGCGTAACTCGCGTGCTTGAAGGCGTAACTCGGCGATCACGGGTCGAGCAGGCCGGCGTCCCTGGTCAGGTCTTCCGGGGAGCCAGGGGAGGCGACCGGGGTGCAGCCGGTCGCGGGGTCCGCCGCGGAGTCGGTGCCGTTGTGGGACGCGGCGCCGGAGCGGGTCAGCCGGCGCGAGCCGACGTCGAAGCACACCTGGTACGAGCCCGGGGCCAGGCGCTCGAAGGCGTAGCGCCCGTCTGGGGCGGTCACGGTGGAGCCGACCTCTTTGCCGGAAGCGTCCTTCAAGGTCACTTTCACGTCCGGGACGCCGAGCTCGTCGCGGCTTTGGAGACCGTCCTTGTCCTTGTCCAGCCACACGAAGTCGCCCAGCCTGCTCGTCGGCGCGTTCAGCCCTGCCGCGAGCGTCAGGTCCACGCGTTTGCGAGGGCCGACGGTGGTGGTCGCGGTGCAGCCGGTCGCCGGGTCGGCGTCCGAATCCTTCGCGTCGTCGCCCGCGTCCTTCGCCGTGTAGGTGTACGGAAGCCCGGCGATGTCGAAGCAGACCTGGTAGATGCCGTCCTTCAGCTTGGTGAAGCGATACTTCCCACCGGCGTCCGTGGTGATCGTCCCGAGCGCCTTGCCCGAGGCGTCCTTCAATGTCACCTTCACGCCCTGAACGCCCGGCTCCCCGGCGTCCTGGAGGCCGTTCCGGTCGACGTCGTCCCAGACGAGCTCGCCGATCTCGTCGATCGCGGGCGGCGGGGTGACCTTGATGGTCGTCGTCGCGGTCTTCTTCGGCAGGGTGCCGCTGGAGACGGTCACGGTGCTGACGTGGCCGTTGTCGGCTTCGGTGACGTTCTTGTGGTCACAGGTGACGGTCGCGGACTTGCCGCTGTCGAGGGTCGCGATCGGCGCTGGTTTCCCGTCGCAATACGGGTCTTCGACCTTGATGTCGGTCAGCGTCGTGGTGCCGTCGTTGGTGACGGTGAACCGGTAGTTCGCGGTGGTGCCCGCCTCGAGGGTGGCCGTGGCGCCCCAGGCGCCGCTCGCCGGATCCCGCACCTCGGCCTTGGCCGAGAACGAGGCGACCTGCAGGTGGACGCAGTCCCACATGACCCAGTTGCGGTCGGTGGCGGCGAAGAACTTCACGGAGCCCGCCGACGGCGGCGCGATGGACGGCGGGAAGTCCTGCCGCGCCAGCGCGCCGTCGCTTTCGACGGCGTGCGTGACCTTGAGCTTGTTCTCCAGGACGACCTTGCCGGACCCGTCGTAGAACCGGAGCCCAGTCTCCTGGACGGCGTCCGTGCGCTGGAGGTTCGTGCCGGTCCAGTCGGTCAGGGTGTAGACGGCACCGGGCACGAACTTCAGTGCCGCGTAGGCGGTGCTGACCATCTTGTCCGGGGTCGCGATGAGGGCGTACCGGCCGCCGTCGGGCTGGTAGCCACTCGCCGTCGACAGCCGGGGCTGTTTACTCCTCGGCGTGCCGGGCGGCACCGGGGCGGCCGGGCTGAACGTGTACCCGGCGGGCGGGCTGCCCTGCTCGACGCTCGGATTCGGCGCGGCGCCGCCGGCGCAGCCGGACGGGACCGTCGTCGCCTGCGCGTAGGAAGGGACGAAGCCGAAGACGAGCGCGCCTGCCGTCATGAACACCAGTGCCCTTTTCACAGGGCTGAAGCTAATGAGCGCGACCGGCTTCCGTCATCACCGAACGGTGTCGTCCGGCGCCCCGATCAGGCGGAACAAGTCTCGCCGAGAGTGATCGGGGCGCCGGAGGCCACTACTTGACGCCGATGCGGCCGACCTGGCCCCAGCGGCCCTTCTTCCACACCGAAACGATCGACGGCCGCGGCTGCGAAGTGCCGCCGTCCGGCCAGTGCGACGTCGGGTTCGCGGAGCTGTCCGCGTCCTCACCCGGGTGCTGCACGGCGACGAGCACCAGGTGATCGGTCACCACCGGGCCACAGCATTCCGCGCCGACCGGGACCGACAGGAACTGCTTGACGTGCCCGCGTTCCGGACCGTCGACCGGCACCGAGAACAGGCCGTCGTGCGCGCCCAGCGCGTTGCCGTCGGTGGAGATCCACAGGTTGCCGTGCCGGTCGAACGCGACGTTGTCCGGGCAGGAGATCGGGCTGACCTGCTCCTTCGGGAAACCGCCGAAGTAGGTGTCCGCCGTCTTCGGGTCACCACAGACCAGCAGGAGCCGCCACGAGAACTTCGTCGACGCGGCGTCGCCTCGGTCCTCTTCCCATTCGAGGACGTGACCGTTGCGGTTGTTCGGCCGCGGGTTCGCCTCGTCGACGTTCGCCTTGCCGGCGGGGCCACGCTGGCTGTTGTTGGTCAGCGCGGCGTAGATCCGGCCGTTGACCGGGTTCGGCTCGATGTCCTCGGGCCGGTCCATCTTGGTCGGCTGGACCTTGTCGGCCGCCTCGCGGGTGAAGACGTAGACCTCTTCGGCGGTGAAACCGTCCACAAAGGACTTGTTGCCGGCGGCCAGCGGGATCCACTCGCCGACGCCGTCGAATTCGCCGTCCGCCGGGAGCTTCCCGGTGCCGTCGATCTCGGAAGCCGGGCTGTCGCCGGTGAACCGGGCGACGTACAGGGTGCCGTCGTCGAGCAGCGCCGAGTTGTGGCGGCGCGCGTGCGCGCTCTTGCCCGGCTTGTACTTGCCCTTGGAGACGAACTTGTAGATGTATTCGAAGCGCTCGTCGTCACCGGAGTAGACGGCGACGCGGCCGTCCTTGGTGATCTTGATGTTCGCGGCCTCGTGCTTGAACCGGCCGAGCGCGGTGTGCTTGATCGGCGTCGAGTTCGGGTCGTTCGGGTCGATTTCGACGACCCAGCCGAACCGGTTGGCCTCGTTGGGCTCCTGCGCGAGGTCCCAGCGCTTGTCGAACCGCTCCCACTTACGGGTGCTTTCGGTGCCGGAGAAGCCGTACCGCTTCAGGCGTGCCGCCGCGACGGGGTCGGTGACCTTGGCCGCGTTGGCGAAGTACTGGTTGACGTTCTCCTCGCCGGAAAGCACGGTGCCCCAAGGGGTCACGCCGCCGGCGCAGTTGTTCTGCGTGCCGAAGACCTTGCGGCCGGTCGGGTCCGCGGAGGTCTGGAGGTACTTCGAACCGGCGGCCGGGCCACGCACCTCGAAGGCGGTGTTCAGCGTGATGCGGCGGTTGAACGGGCTCGGCGTCACACGCAGGGCACCGCCGATCGGGTCGCGGAAGGCCTGGACGACCGAAAGGCCGTGCGCCGCCCACGCGATCTTGACCTGCTCCTCGGTCGGGTTCTTCGGGTCGTACTGGTCGGCCGGGAACATGTGGACCTCGGTGGTGTACTCGTGGTTCACCACCAGCAGGTTGCGGATGCCCAGCGGATCCTGCGGGATCAGGCCGACGAAGTCGCAGTTGTAGCCGAACTGCTTCGCCTGCGCGGCCGCGGTCTGCTTGTGGAAGTCGAACTTCGGCGCGCCCCACTCGACGGCGTCGCCCCAGCGGATGACGACGCGCTGCTCGTAACCCTCGGGGATGGTGATCGCGTCGAGGGTGTTCGGCGGCACCGCTTCGAAGTCGGTGCCGGGCACCGGACGCCCGGGGCGGCCCGGCTTGCCGTGGCCCGCGGCGGAGACGTCAGCCGGGGTTTCGGCGGCGGCCGTGCCGGACAGCGCGGCGAAACCGCCCGCGGCGGCGGCCATCACGGCGCCGGCCTTCAGCGCGCCACGGCGGGACAGCATGTTCTTGACGACGTCGCCGAAGTACTCGTTGTCCGACGTGTTCGGCTCGGGGTGGGCGCACGCGTTGCCGCAGCGGTACTCGCAGGTGACCGCGGAGCGGCCACCGGGGTGGGAGGTGATCAACGGCAGGAGCCGCTGAGGCTCGAAGGACACAGGGCCTCCATGGTCGCGGTGGGTACACGTAGTCCAGTCGGGGGAACGTCGTGACGGTAAGCGACCAAAACGATCCAGCTCTGGCCAGAAGATGAACAGCGCGCGAACGAGCGATGGCGCGCTGCCGAGCCAGGCAGCGCGCCATCGACCAAAAGTACTGCTAGATCGTTGCTTTTCGACTAGGAACCGATATCCGCCAGGCCATGCCTGCCGGGTTTCCACACCGCCACCACCGAGGGACGGGGCTGGGTTTCCCCGCCGTCCGGCCAATGGGAGGCCGGTTTGTCGGCGTTCGCGCCGTCCACTTCACCCGGATGCTGGACACAGACCGTGACGATCTTCCGCTCGACGATCGGCCCGCAGGTCTCCGCGCCGCGGGGCACGGTGAGGAACAGCTTCAGCTCGCCGCGGTTGCGACCCTCCAGCGGCACCGAGTAGAGGCCGTCGTTGATGCCGAGGGCACCCGCCGAGTCGGTGGAGATCCAGAGGTTGCCGTGCCGGTCGAAGGCCACGTTGTCCGGGCTGGAGATCGGCGAGACCTGGTCCTTGGGGAAACCGGCGAAATAGGTGTCCGGCGAGGCCGGATCGCCGCACACCAGGAAGAGCCGCCAGCTGAACGTCAGCGCGAGCGCGTCCCCGCGCCGTTCTTCGAGCTCCAGGACCTGGCCGTGCTTGTTGTTCAGCCGCGGGTTGGGCTCGGTGGCGCCTTCCTTGCCGGGGTTTCCGCGCTCGACGTTGTTGCTCAGCGCGCAGTAGATCCGGCCGGTGTACGGATGGGCCTGGATGTCCTCGGGACGGTCCATCTTGGTGGCGCCCACCCGATCGGCCGCCTCGCGGGTGAAGACGTAGACCTCTTCGGCGGTCATTCCGTCCACAAAGGACTTGTTCCCGGACGCCAGCGGGATCCATTCGCCGCCGCCGTCGAATTCGCCGTCGCTGGGCAGTTTCCCAGTGCCGTCGATCTCCGCGGGCGGGCTGTCGCCGGTGAACCGGCCGACGTAGAGCGTGCCGTCGTCGAGCAGGGTCATGTTGTGCCGCCGGGCGTGCGTGCTGTTCCCCGGTTTCATCCGGCCCTTCGAGATGAACTTGTAGATGTACTCGAAACGCTCGTCGTCGCCGGAGTAGGCGACCACGCGGCCGTCCTTGGCGACGCGGATGTTCGCCGTCTCGTGCTTGAACCGGCCCAGATGCGTGTGCTTGACCGGGGTGCTGTCGGGATCGTGCGGGTCCAGCTCGATCACCCAGCCGAAGCGGTGGGCCTCGTTCGGTTCCCTGGCGATGTCCCAGCGCGCGTCGAACCTCTCCCACTTACGGGTGGTCGCGGTGCCCTTGATGCCGTAGCGCGCGTAGCGCTTGCGCTTCACGGGGTCGGCCACCGTTTCGGCGTTCCCGAAGTACTGGTTGATGTTCTCCTCGCCGGACAGGATCGTGCCCCACGGCGTGACGCCGCCCGCGCAGTTGTTCATCGTGCCCAGCACCACCGTGCCGGTCGGGTCGGCGGCGGTCTTGAGCAGGTCGCTGCCCGCCGCCGGACCCGTCACCTTGAACGGCGTGTGCAGCGTGATCCGCCGGTTGTAGCGGGACATCTTCGGCCGCAGGTGCCCGGTGTCGCGTCCGCGCGACACCTGGACGACGGTCAGCCCGTGGGCCGCCCACGCGATCTTGACCTGTTCCTCGGTCGGGTTGTCCTTGTCGTAACCGCGGAACATGAACTCTTCCGAGGTGTACTCGTGGTTGGTGACCAGGAGCGAAGAGAGTCCCCAGTGGTCGAGCGGCAACAGCGCGGCGAAGTCGCAGTTGTAGCCGAACTGCTTCGCCTGCGCCTCGGCGGTCTGGTGGTCGAAGTCGAATTCCGGCGCGCCGGGCAGCACCGCGTCACCCCAGCGGATGACGATGCCCTGCTCGTAGCCCTCGGGCACCACGACGGCGTCGAGCGTGTTCGGCTGAACCCGCTCGTAGTCCGTGCCGGGTGGCGGTTTCGGCCGTCCCTCGGGCGCGGCGGACGCGGGCGCGGCGAGCGCGAGCGGGGTGCCTGCGGCCAGCGCGACGACGGCGGTCGCCTTCAACGCGCCACGGCGGCTCACCGCGCCGAGCACGTCGGCGAAGGTGGGGTTGTCCGAGGTGTTCGGCGCGTCGTGGAAGCACGCGTCGCCACAGCGGTAGGTACAGGTCACTGACGCCCGGCTTGGTGAGTGGCCGGCCAGCAACGGAAGGAATTTCACGCGGACCTCGCATCTGCAGTTCGGGAGGTCGACGCTAAGGCACCGGACCGACGAGAGGAAACCCCTCGTTGGTCCGGTGTTCACCCTTTGTTCCGCTTTACATCTCCTCGCCCACGAGGACGGCCTCGGCCGGAATCGTGTGCGGATCGGCGGACTTCTCGCGGATCGTCAGCAGGGCGCCGGCCAGCACGCACAGGATCGCGGCGATCACGAACGGCGCCTGCTTGGCGCCGAACCACTCGGCCAGGTGACCGACGACGGTCGCGGCGACCGCGCCGCCGAGCCAGCGGCAGAAGTTGTACCCGGCGCTCGCGACCGGGCGCGGTGCGCCGCTGATCGACATCGCCGTACCGGTGAAGAGCGTGTTGAGCAGGCCGGACACCAGACCGGACAGGATGATGCCGACCACCAGCACGGGCTTGCTCGGGATCGCCATGACCAGCAGCAGGACGGCGTAACCGAAGACGGCGACCACGGTCGCGTGCCGCTCGCCGAGCTTCGCGGCCAGCTTCGGCGCCAGCACCACACCCGCGACGGCGACCGAAAGGCCCCAGCCGCAGAAGATGAGGCCGACGGCGACGGCGCTCCACTCCAGCACGAACGGCGACCAGGCCAGCACCACGAAGAACGCGGCCGTGTACAGCGCGGAACCGATCGAAGTGCGCAGCAACCCGCCGTGTTTCAGCGCGCGGAACGGGTCGAGCAGGCGGATCTTCGGCCGCTTCTCCTTCGCGTCGGCGGTCAGGAAGATCGAGCACAGCACGAGACCGCACAGCATCAGCAGCGAAGTGCCGAGGAACGGGCCGCGCCACGAGATGCTGCCGAGCAGGGCACCCAGCAGCGGGCCGACCGCGAGACCGACCCCGAGCGCGGCTTCGTACAGCAGGATCGCGCCTGCCTGGCCGCCGGTCGCGGCGCCGACGATCACCGAAAGCGCGGTCGCGATGAAGAAGGCGTTGCCGAGGCCCCAGATCGCGCGCAGCCCGATGAGCTGCTCGATCGACCCGGACGCGGCGCACAGCGCGGTGGCGACGACGACCAGCGTCAGCCCGACGACCACGGTCCGCTTGGCCCCGAACCGGGCGCTCATCGCGCCGGTCACCAGCATGGCGACCGCCTGGACGCCGAGGTAGCTGGAGAACAGCAGCGTCACTTCGGACGGCGTCGCCTTCAGGCCTTCCGCGATCGACAGCAGGATCGGGTCGACCAGCCCGATGCCCATGAACGCGATGACCGCGGCGAACGCGGTGATCCAGACCTGTTTGGGCTGTCCCTTGACGGCGTCCAACAGGCTCGAGTGCGGCTCAGCGCTCATCGAGGATCAGTTCCTCCTTCTTTTCTTCGTGCAGCAACCTGGTGAGGGCGGGGAGCGCGGCTTCGATCGCGGCGCGGTCGGTCTCGTCGAGTTCGAGGAGCCGTTCGCGGAAGAACTCCTCCCTCGCGACGATCAACCGGCGATGGAAGCGCTGCCCGACCTCGGTGACCTCGACGAGCACGGCCCGGCCGTCGGCGGGATCGCGGCGGCGGCTGACCAGGCCCAGCCGTTCGAGACGGCGGACGACGTCGGTCATCGTCGGCATCCGGACCCGTTCCAGTTCGGCGAGCGTGCTCATCCGGCGCGGACCGCCGTTGAGCAGCTCCGACAGCACCGATCCCTGCGTGAGGGTGAGCTGCACCTGCGGTGTCTCCCGGCGGACGAGGTAGTACAGCCGGAACACCAGCGGGCGGAGCCGGTGGGCGAGATCGGCGACTTTCGTGGTCACTTAGCCATGCTAACTAAAATTACTGAGCATGGCTAAGTAATCTGCCGCACAGGTTTCCAGCGCCTAGGGTTGACGGTGTGGAAGCGGTGATCTTCGATCTCGACGGTGTCCTGGTGGATTCGGAAACGATGTGGGACGAGGTCCGCCGGGCGGTCGTCCACGAGTTCCACGGCACCTGGCGGGAGGAATCGACCAGGGCCATGCAGGGGATGAGCACCCCGGAATGGGCCGCCTATCTGGCGCACGACCTCGGCGTCCAGCTGCGGCCCGCGGACGTCGCGCAGGTGGTGATCGACCGGATGGCGCGGCGGTACGCGGAGAAGCCGCCGATCATCCCGGGCGCGCCCGGCGTCGTCCGCGAGGTCGCGAAGCACTGGCCGGTGGCGATCGCGAGCTCGTCGCCGCCGCTGCTGATCAAGGCCTTCCTCGACATCACGCGGCTGCCGGTGCCGACGGCGGTCTCGTCGGAGCAGGTCGGCGCGGGGAAGCCGGCGCCCGATGTGTATCTGAAGGCGGCCGAGCTGCTGGGCGCGGAGCCGAAGAACTGCGCGGCCGTGGAGGACACCACGAACGGGCTGCGCGCGGCGCTGGCCGCGGGGATGACGGTGTACGCGGTGCCGAATCCGCATTTCCCGCCGGATCCGGCGGTGCTGGAGCAGACGACGGTGGTCCCGGTGATCACGGACCTGCCGGCGGCGCTGCTCAAAGAGGGCTGAAAGCGTCCTTCACCGCATGTGATGCGACGAAAGCTCCCTTCACCGCGTCTAATGCGGTGAAGGGAGCCTTTAGCACACTTGAGCCCACGGGCATCGGCGTCGAGTCGGCCAGGTCTCGTGAGTGGCGAGAACGCTTAGGCGCAAAGGTGTCCAGGTACCTACTGCCAGTGCGCAGGTGGCGGTGTCGCGTGACTGACCGGACGACACGCGTGACTGGAGGGACGACACACGTGATCGGGCGGACGACTCGCGGCGGAACCCCGGCCGCGGTCGTGTCGTCCCTCCAGTCACGCGTGTCGTCCATTGGATCACGCGTGCCGTCCGGTCAGTCACGTGACATCGCCGGTTCTGAGCCGAGACCGTCGGAAAGTCGGAAAATGCTGAAGGCTCCCTTCACCGCGTCTAATGCGGTGAAGGGAGCCTTCAGCCCACGTCAGAGAACGGTCACGCCTCGCCGGCGATGAACTTCTCCACCGCGTCACGGGCGGTGGCGTCGTCGTACTGCTCCGGCGGCGACTTCATGAAGTACGAGGAAGCCGAGAGGATCGGGCCGCCGATGCCGCGGTCCTTCGCGATCTTCGCGGCGCGTACGGCGTCGATGATGATGCCCGCCGAGTTCGGCGAGTCCCACACCTCGAGCTTGTACTCCAGGTTCAGCGGCACGTCGCCGAAGGCGCGGCCTTCGAGCCGGACGTACGCCCACTTGCGGTCGTCGAGCCACTGCACGTAGTCGGACGGCCCGATGTGGACGTTGCCCTTGCCGAGCTCGCGGTCGACCTGCGAAGTGACCGACTGGGTCTTCGAGATCTTCTTCGACTCGAGCCGCTCCAGCTCCTTCATGTTCAGGAAGTCCATGTTCCCGCCCACGTTGAGCTGCATCGTCCGGTCGAGCTGGACGCCGCGGTCCTCGAACAGCTTCGCCAGCACGCGGTGCGTGATGGTGGCGCCGACCTGGGACTTGATGTCGTCACCGACGATCGGGACGCCGGCCGCACGGAACTTCTCCGCCCACTCGGGGTCGGAGGCGATGAACACCGGCAGCGCGTTGACGAACGCCACACCGGCGTCGATGCACGCCTGCGCGTAGAACTTGTCGGCCTCTTCGGAGCCCACCGGCAGGTAGGAAACGAGCACGTCGACCTCGGCCTCGCGCAGCGCGGCGACGACGTCGACCGGGGTCTCGTCGGACTCCTCGATGGTCTCGCGGTAGAAGCGGCCGAGACCGTCGTAGGTGTGACCGCGCTGCACGGTGACACCCAGCGGCGGCACGTCGGCGATCTTGATGGTGTTGTTCTCGCTGGCGAAGATCGCCTCGGACAGGTCGCGGCTGACCTTCTTGGCGTCCACGTCGAACGCGGCGACGAACTCGATGTCGCGGACGTGGTACTCGCCGAACACGACGTGCATCAACCCGGGCACGCGGGTGCCGGCATCCGCGTCGCGGTAGTACTGAACGCCCTGGACCAGTGAGGCCGCACAGTTGCCGACGCCCACGATGGCCACCCGAACGCGGCGGTTCTCGCCCATGCCGGTTTCTCCTTCATTAGTCCAACAGTTGTAGGTAATGCGCAGCGCGCTCGGAGAGCGCCTCAGGTCTCCGGTCCGCGCTGCTCGGCCTGTTCGTGCGCGATCAGCTCGTTGAGCCAGCGCACCTCCCGCTCACTGGACTCCAGCCCGAGCCGGTGCAGCTCACGGGTGTAGCGGTCGATCTTCTCCTCGGCCCGCGCCATTGCCGTCCGAAGTCCTTCTCGGCGTTCCTCGACCCGACGACGGCGGCCTTCCAGGATTCGCATCCTGACGTCGGCCGGTGTCCTCGAAAAGAACGCCAGGTGGACGCCGAAGCCTTCGTCGTCCCACGTCTGCGGCCCGGCGTCGCCGAGCAGTTCGGCGAACCGTTCCTTGCCCTCGGCGGTGAGCTTGTACACGCGCTTGCCCCGCCGTGCCCACGCCCGGTCTTCCACCTCTTCGAGCTCCTCGACGAGGTAACCGGCGCGCAGCAACCGGCGCAAGGTCGGGTACAGCGAGCCGTACGAGAACGTCCGGAACATCCCGAGCGTCTCGTGCAAACGTTTGCGCAGCACGTAACCGTGCATGGGGGTCTCGTGCAGCAGCCCCAAGATCGCGAGCTCGAGCACACCGCACCCCCTTCCGGGAACAAACCGCGACCGGTCGCGTTGGCCACCGTGACCGGCTCGGTCAACCTACCGGCCCACTATATCGCGCCGATACATCGAAGTGGCGTAGCTAACCCGATCGAGCCCCGGCGGATCGGGACGAAATTCACCGGAGAGTTATCGAATCGTCGGCGTGTCCGACCATGCGCGGACCGTCTCCCCGACAACGGGGCGTGGACCACACAGCAAGAGCCCGTACTCTGTTGGCGTGCGAAACCAGCGGCAGGTCGTGGACTACGCCTTACAGCGGCGCGCGCTGCTCAAGGGCGTCCACTCCGGACGGGTCGGCACATACGACGTCTGCGACGCGGGTCCGTACCTCCTGCGCGCCGCGAAATTCCACGGCCGACCAGGCGAGCGGGACTGCCCGGTCTGCCATCGGGAGGAACTGACCCTGGTGTCCTGGGTGTACGGCGACGAGCTCAAGCACGCCGCCGGATCGGCCAAGACGCCGGAAGAACTGGTGCGGATGGACGGGCTCTTCGCGGAGTTCACCGTCTACGAGGTCGAGGTCTGCGGGAGCTGTCACTGGAACCACCTGGTGCGCTCCTACGTCCTCGGAACAGGAGAACCGGGGACCACCCGGCCACGGACCCGGTCGCAGAGGACAGCGGGTCAGTGACAGGTATCGAAAACGCAGTTGACCACAGAGCGGCGTCCCCCGAAGCGCCGGTCTGGGAGGCCCATTCGTGAACGACGACCGCAATCGCTCCTGGCCTGGCCAGGAGCCTGATGCACCTCGCCGTGCCCAATGGCCGGGCGAAGACGAACCCGGCTGGCCGAGCGAAGAACCGCCGCGCCGCCCCCAGCGCCGGACACCCCCGAACGGCACCCCCCGCTCGGCCTCGCCCCAGCGTTCTTCCGATCCGCAGTGGCCGGGCGGCGACGCCGGCGGCCCGGAGTGGCCCTCCGACAACGAACCGCGCCGTCCCGCGGCCCCGCGCCGTGCCAACGGCATGCCCCCGCGCAGGCAGGGACCCCCGCCGCCCGGTGGGCGTCCGCCCGGTGACCAGCGTGCCCGGCAGGGCGCCACCGGACACCGTCCGCCGCCGCCCCCGCCCGGCAACCGCCGTCCTCCGGCCCCCGCCGACCAGGCGACCGCGATGGTCCGGCCGGTCGAGCCGGAGCCGTACGAGCGAGAGCCGGAGCTCATCACGCATCACGCGCACAACGGCACCGAAGACCCGTACGGCTACGACCCGTACGACGATCGCTATGACGATCGTCACGAAAGCACCGCGCTCGGCGCCGAGGGCGAAGACACCTACGAAGACGAGCCCGCCGAGGGCGAAGACGGCAAGAAGAAGGTCCTGACGCCGAAGCAGCGCAAGAAGCGCCGCTGGCGGATCATCCGCCGAGTCCTCTACGCGATGTTCGGCCTGTTCGTCGTGGTGCCCGCGATCGCGTTCGTCATCACCTACTTCCTGGTGGACGTCCCGTCGCAGGAAAGCGTCGCGAGCCTGCAGAGCCAGCCGATCACGCTGATGTACGCCGACGGCAGCCCGATGGGCAAGATCGCACCCGCCAGCGGCGGAAGCCGGTACCTGCTGCAGCCCGGCGAGGTCCCGGAAGTGGTCAAGAAGGCCGTGTACGCGGCCGAGGACTCGTCGTTCGAGACCAACTCCGGTTTCGACGTCGGCGGCATCCTGCGCGCGGTCTACAACAACGTCACCGGCGGCCAGGGCGGCGGTTCGACGATCTCCCAGCAGTACATCAAGAAGGCCACGGCCAACGAGGCGCCGACGCTCACCCGTAAATGGACCGAGCTGGCGAAATCCTTCAAGATGAACAACCAGATGTCCAAAGAGGAGATCATCACCGCCTACCTCAACACCATCTACTTCGGTCGCGGGGCGAACGGCATCGAAGCGGCCGCGCAGGCCTACTTCAAGAAGCCCGCCAAGGAACTCAACGCGTCCGAGGCGGCCCTGCTCGCCGGCCTGATCCAGGGCCCGAGCCGGTCGGAGAACGAGCCGTACGCGCAGCGGCGCTGGAACTTCGTGATGGACCAGATGGTGGCGAACAAGTGGCTCGAACCGGGTGCGCGCGCCACCGCCCAGTTCCCGAAGCCGATCCCGAAGGCGCAGGCAAAGGCCGACGACGCCGGGACGCTGAGCCTGCACATCCGCAACCGGGTGATCGACGAACTCGAAGCCCGCGGCTACGACCAGGACCGGCTGCACCAGGGCGGCTACAAGATCACCACGACGATCGACCCCAAGGCGCAGAAGATGGCCGAGGAGTCCGTCGCCGAGGGGATGAAGGGCCAGACGGACGAGAACATCCTGAACGCGCTGGTCGCGGTCGATCCCAAGACCGGCGGCGTGGTCGCGTACTGGGGCGGCCCGGACTGGAAGAAGAACGAACAGGGGCAGGACGTCCAGGCCATCGACTGGGCGAACGTGCCGCACAACCCCGGTTCGGCGTTCAAGGCCTTCGACCTGACCGCCTTCCTCAAGATGGGCAAGGGTCTCGGCGAGACCTTCGACGGCTCCAACAACCGGAAGTTCGACGGCCGCACGATCCGGAACGCGGGCGAGAGCTCCAACTGCGGGCCGCAGTGCACGGTCGCCGAGGCGATGAAGGTCTCCGCGAACACCGTGTTCTACGACATGGTCCGCAACGAGACGAAGATCGACCCGGTGGCGAAGGCCGCGAAGGAAGCCGGCGTGATGGTGGAGGCCGACGGCGGCAAGGCGAAGCTGAGCCCCGACATCAACATCGCGCTCGGCGGTGGTGGCACGGTCACCACCGCGGAAGACATGGCGGCCGGCTTCGCCACCTTCGCCGGTGAAGGTGTCCGGCAGAAGCAGCACTTCGTCGCGAAGCTGACCAACTCCCAGGACGAGGTCGAGTTCGACGAGACGGCTCCCAAGGGCGCTCCCGCCTTCAGCGACGACGCCGCCAAGAGCAAGCAGATCGCCGGCAACGTCACTGACGCGCTCGAAGAGGTCATCCCGTACTCGAAGCTCAAGTGCCCGAAGGGGCACGAATGCGCGGGCAAGACCGGGACGCAGCAGTACGACTTCAAGGACAGCGACCCGGCGAGCTATCGCGATCGCAACGCGCAGACCTGGATGGTGGGCTACACGCCCAGCATCTCGACCGCGGTCTGGGTCGGCGGCGACGGCAACAAGCCGCTGCACGACAAGAACAACAAACCGGTCTACGGCCGCACCATCGCCGGTCCGATCTGGGAAGACTTCATGTCCCGGTACATGACCGGCAAGCCGTCGGAGAAGTTCGACCAGGTCAAGCCGATCGGCAAGGACGCGCGCTCGGTGCCGACGACGACGGCGCAGAAGCCGCCACCGACCACCACCACCCCCGAGACGCCGTCGACCACCCCGACACCGACGACTCCCACCGAGCCGACGGAGACGGAACCGACGAAACCCACCAAGCCCACGAAGCCGAGCTGGACGAGGCCGGGGCCGGGGACTTCGGATCCGTTGTTCCCGAACGGCGAAGATCCGTGACGATCGGGCTGAGCACGTGATGAAAGGTGTGCCGGGCGGGTGCCCGGCACACCTTTTTTCGTGGCACCGGTGAACCTGAACCGATCCGATACGTCTTAAGTAGAAGGAGACCTGCGACCGCAGGACCGCGCTCACCCACGGAAGGTTCGGAGGACGTCCCAGTGAACGACGATCCCCACGGCGGATGGCCAGGTCAGGACCCTGACCCCGCCCGTCGTCCGCAACGCCCGGCCGGACCGCCCCGTCGCCCCGCCGGTCCGCCCCCGGGGTACGGGCAGCGCCAGGGTCCCGGGCCGCAGGGGCCCGGTCAGGCACCGTGGCAGCGCCAGGGTCCGTCCCAGCAGCAGCCGCCCCCGCGCCGTCCGCAGCGGCCGCCGGTCGCGCCGCAGCACGAGCCGGACCTCATCACCCATCACGAGCACAACGGCACCACCGATCGCGGGTACGAAGAGCCGTACGACGACGAGCAGTACGGCCCGGAGACCGACGAGAACGGGAAGCCGATCCTCACCCCGGCCCAGCGCAAGAAGCGCCGGTGGAGACGCATCCGGCGGGTGCTGCTCGCGCTGTTCTGCCTGTTCGTCGTCATCCCGGCGATCGCGTTCGTGATCACCTACTTCGCCGTCGACGTGCCGTCGCCGCAGTCCGTCGCGGCCACGCAGGGCCAGGCGGTGACGTACTACTACGCCGACAACACCGAGATGGGCAAGGACGTCCCCAAGGGCGGCAACCGGCAGATCCTGACGCCGGAGCAGATCCCGGACATCGTCAAGAAGGCCGTGATCGCCACCGAGGACGCCTCCTTCGAGACGAACTCCGGCTTCGACATCGGCGGCATCCTGCGCGCGGTCTACAACCAGGTGACCGCGGGCAAGGGCGGTGGTTCGACCATCTCCCAGCAGTACATCAAGGTCGCCAGCGGGGACGACGAGTCGTCGCTCGCCCGTAAATGGACCGAACTCGCCAAGTCCTTCAAGATGAACCAGACGTACGAGAAGAAGGACATCATCACGGCGTACCTGAACATCATCTACTTCGGGCGCGGCGCGTACGGGATCGAGTCGGCCGCGCAGGCGTTCTTCGGCAAGCCCGCCGGCGAGCTGAACGCGTCCGAGGCGGCGCTCCTCGCGGGCCTCATCCAGCAGCCGGGCCGCTCGGAGAACCCGAAGGTCGCCAACGAACGCTGGACCGTCGCGCTGAACCGGATGGTGCAGAACGGTTTCCTCTCCGCCGCCGACCGCGCGAACCTGCAGTTCCCGACGCCGATCCCGCAGGAGGACAAGCAGCAGGCCGGGGTGGTCAACCCGTTCATCCGCGACAAGGTCAAGGAGGAGCTCGCCGCGAACGGCATCACCGACGACGTCTACTACCGGGGCGGCTACAAGGTCTACACGACCATCGACCCGAAGGCGCAGGCCGCGGCCGAGCAGGCGGTGGCCGAGGGGATGAAGGGCCAGACCGACGAGAACCTGCTCAACGCGCTCGTCGCGATCGACCCCAAGACCGGCGGCGTGAAGGCGTACTACGGTGGCCCGTCCATCGTGAAGGGGCCCAACGGCAAGGACCAAAAGGGCCGTGACTGGGCGAACACACCGCAGAACCCCGGATCGTCGATGAAGCCGTTCGACCTCACCGCGTACATGCAGCTCGGCAAGGGCGGCATCAATTCGACGTTCGACGGCTCCAACAACCGGCAGTTCGGGAAGCAGACGATCCGGAACGCCGGTCCCGGCAGCTCGTGTTCGGCGCAGTGCACGGTGTCCGAAGCGATGCAGCGCTCCGCGAACACGGTGTTCTACGACATGGTCGTGAACGTGACCAAACCCGGGCCGGTGGCACAGGCCGCCAAGGACGCCGGGATCAAACCCGCGCCCGAGGGTGTCTCCGAACTGTTCGCCGACAACAACATCGCGCTCGGCGGTGGCAAGACGGCCGTCACCCCGGAGGACATGGCCGCCGCGTACGCCACCTTCGCGGGCGAGGGCCAGCGGCGGGACAAGCACTTCGTCGTCAAGGTGACCAACTCGCAGGACGAGGCCGCGTACTCGGCCCCGGAAGAGGCGAAGCCCGCGTTCGCCGACGACGCCGACAAGAGCAAGCAGATCGCCGGCAACGTCACCGAATCGCTCAAGGGTGTCATCCCGTTCTCGAAGCTCAAGTGCCCCAACAACCACGAGTGCGCCGGCAAGACCGGGACCCAGCAGCACACCTACCGGCCGGGCGAGCCCGCGTCGGCGAAGGACGCCAACTCGCAGACCTGGATGGTCGGCTACACGCCGTCGATCTCGGCCGCGGTGTGGGTCGGCGGCGACGGCGACAAGGCGCTGAAGGGCAAGAACGGCAAGTCGATCTTCGGGTCGACGATCGCCGGGCCGATCTGGCAGAAGTTCCTTTCCCTGTACCTGAACGGGAAACCGGGGGAGCGCTTCGACAAGGTCAAGATCATCGGCGGAGACGACAGCAACACCGTCCCGTCGACGCAGACCCCGCCGGACGAGGACGAGGGCTCGACCGAGACCGGCACGCCGTCGACCGGCCCGTCGACCGGGCCTTCGTCTTCGCGGAACGAAGAGGACCCGCCTTCCAGCTCGAAGAACCCGCCTACGTCCAGTGAGAACAACGAAGAGGGCGGCAACGGGGGTCCCGGCCGGGGCGGCAGAGGCGATACCGAGTAGCTGAAAGGGCCCTTCACCGCGTGACATGCGGTGAAGGGCCCTTTCGCTGCATCTGATGCGGTGAAAGTCCCCTTCAGCCCCTGGGCTGGAGGGTGACGACGCGCCGTTCGGCACCCGCGAGGTGGGCGGCTTCGATGACCCGGAGCGTCTCGACGGCGGAGGCGGGATCGACCGGGAAGCCGCCCTTGCCGAGCAGCGCGTCGCGCACCTGCGCGTAGAAGTCCTCGTACCGGCCGACCTCGGTGGGCACGGTCTCGACGTCGTCGTTCACGCCGAGCACGCCGGCGTCCGACGACGGTTCGACACCCCAGCCGGGGTCGCCGGGCCGCAGCCCCTCCTTGATCTGCGGCTCCTGGACGTCGAGGCCGTACTTCGTGAAGGTCGCCTTGTCGCCGAGCACGCGGAATCGCGGGTTCCGGGTGCCCGCGAGCGCGGACGCCCACAGGTGCGAACGCACGCCGTTGGTGTGCTGGAGTGCGACGAAGGCGTCGTCGTCGACCGACACCCCGGCGCGGCGCCTGTCGACCTCCGCGTAGACCTCGGAGACCGGGCCGAACAGCTGCAGCGCCTGGTCGACGATATGCGCGCCGAGGTCGTAGAGGAGCCCGCCGGCCTCGGCGGGGTCACCGAACTCGCGCCAGTTGTCCCGCGGCTTCGGCACCCAGCGGTCGTAGCGCGACTCGAAGCGGAAGACGTCGCCGAGGCGGCCCTCGTCGAGGACCTTCCGGACGGTGAGGAAGTCCGAGTCGAACCGGCGGTTCTGGAACACCGTCAGCCCGACGCCCTTGGCCTTCGCGGCTTCGACGACCTTCGACGCTTCGGCCGCCGTCGGCGCGAAGGGCTTGTCGACGACGACGGGCAGGCCCGCCTCGATCGCCCGGAGTGCGAGCGGGACGTGCGTGCGGTTCGGCGTGCTGACGACCACCAGGTCCAGCTCGCCCGCCTTCGCGAACAACGCGTCCGCGTCCGGCAGCACGTCGGCGGCCGGATAGTCGGCGCGTGCCTGCGCGACCCGGTCCGGGTTCGAGGTGACGACGGCGGCCGGGGTCAGCCCCGGTGTCGCGTCGACCAGCGGCGCGTGGAAGACGCGCCCGCCGGTGCCGTATCCGAAGATCCCCACTCGCAAGTCAGCCATGACCCCATTAAACAACAGTGTTGCGTAATCGGCCAGTCATGGCAGGATGCGCGCTATGCCGGAGACCGGGGTCAATCTGCGCGGCCTGCGCCAGCACAATCGGACACTGCTGCTCACGCATATCCTGCGCGCGGGCGGCCTCAGCCGCGTCGAACTCGCCGAACGCACCCGGCTCACCCAGCAGGCCGTCTCGAAGATCGTCCCCGAACTGCTCGAAGCCGGCCTGCTGGACGAAGAACGCCAGCCCGCGTCGGGTGTCGGCAAGCCGCGCACCCTGCTGCGCGTCCGCGCGGACGCCCGCCACGCGCTCGGCGCCCAGCTCGACCGGGACTCCTTCCGGGTGGTCATGACCGACCTGACCGGGAAGATCATCGCGTCGCGTGGCGGCCCGCTGACGCCGGGATTCACCCCCGGCCAGGCCGTTTCCGCGCTCGGCGAAGCGGCCGAAGCGCTGCTCGGCGGCGTCGAGCATGTCCTCGGGCTCGGCGTCGGCAGCGTCGGCCCGCTCGATCACCACGAAGGAGTGGTCCGGGACGCCACGAACATGCCGGGCTGGCACGACGTGCCCCTGCGCGACCTGCTGGCGAAACGCACCGGGCTGCCCGTGCGGCTCGACAAGAACACCAACGCCGCCGCCTTCGCCCAGCACTGGCCGGAGGGCGACCAGGCCGCGACCGCCGTCGTGCTCGTCGGCACCGGGATCGGCGTCGGCCTGCTGATCGACGGCAGGCTGTACCGCGGGCCGCGCACCAACGCGGGCGAATTCGGGCACACCACGCTCGCCTTCGACGGACCGCGCTGCGCGTGCGGCCGCCGCGGCTGCGTCGAGGTGCTGCACAACGCGGCGGCGACCACGGAGGAGGCGGCCGGGCTGCTGGCGATCGGGCTCGCCGACCTCGTCCAGGTCCTCGACCTCGAACGGGTCGTGCTGACCGGACGTTCGGTGCGCGCGGAACCCGAGGTGTACCGCGACACCGTCGCCGCGCGGCTGCGGGAGCTCCTGCCTTTGCCGCACTGGCAACGGATCCAGGTGGATCTCGACGAGATGGGCGACGACGTCGTCGCGTTCGGCGCGGCGGCGGAGGTGCTGGCCGGGTTCTACGAAAGCGGCGACATCACCTAGGAACTCGCTTGTAACGGACGAGGCTCCCGTGACGACCTTGCATCGACATTCGGCAGCAAGGGGAGTCAGTTGCGCGCCAGGACGATCATCGCGATCATCACCGTGACCTGCGGGGTTCTGCTGCCCGGATGCAGCACTGCCGTGTCCCCTCCCGACCCCAAGGCCGAATGGACGACCGCGATGAAGAGCGCGGGGTTCGTACCGAACTCCCCACGCACCTATGACGAGATGTTCGAGGCGGCGAAAAATTTCTGCAGCGCGGGGTCCGCGCTCGCGATCAGCGGACTCGCCCGCACCGTTCTGACACCTGAAATGGCCGACCGGACAGCGATGCCGGCTCGCGGCAAAGACCCCGATACCGCGGCGAAGGCATACGGGGACGCCACCTGGAAGTGGGCCTGCGGACACCAGTAGATCGCCGACCGGGTTCTACGAAAGCGGCGACATCACCTGACGGCGGACACTCGCGCCGTCCGGCCGATCACGTGTGTCGTCCGTTTAATCACGCGTGTCGTCCGGCTGGTCACGCGTGTCGTCCACGGAGCCGAGCGGCGACATCACCGGGCGGTCACCCGGTCAGGCGCTAACATCCGCCACGTGTCCGACCAGACGACCCAGCCCGAGGCTCCGCTCTCCCTCACCCCCGGCGAGCGGGTCATCCCGAGCTGGAACGAGCCGCTCGTGGCCGCGGCCACCCGGCCGATCGGCGGCCCGCTCGGCGAGCACGCGGCCGTCGGGCGGCACTGGTTCTGGTCACCGCAGCGGGTCGGGCTGCTGCTGGCCTGCCTCGCGCTGGTGCTCTCGTGGTTCGGCAAGGCGTCGTGCATCCAGCAGTACACCGACGACTCCGGCGCCCACCAGCTCGACTGGCGGGCTGGCCGCCCGTTCGTCGCGATGTGCTACTCGGACATCGTCCCGCTCTACAGCTCCGAGCGGCTGAACGATCCGGACACCTTCCCGTACGTGACCTCGTGGACCGAAAACGAGGGAACGGCGAAGGAGACCACCCGGTACATGGAGTACCCGGTGGCGACCGGCCTGTTCCAGTGGATCAACGCGAAGCTCACCGAAGCCTGGCTCTCGGTCGCGGAAGCGGGCTGGCTGCCCAGCGCGCTCCCGGTGGCCGTGTACTTCAACATCTCGGCACTGTGGCTCGCGCTGGCCTGGCTCGTCACGGTGTGGGCCACCGGCCGATCGCTGAAACGCCGTCCGTGGGACGCCGCGCTGGTCGCGATCTCGCCGCTGGTGCTGGTGCACGTCTTCACCAACTTCGACGCCATCGCGACCGCGTTCACCGCCCTCGCGCTGCTCGCCTGGTCCCGGCGATGGCCCGACGTCGCGGGGCTCCTGCTCGGCCTCGGCGCGGCGGCGAAGCTGTATCCGCTGCTCCTGCTCATTCCGTTGTTCTTCCTCTGCCTGCGCGCGGGCAAGGTCAAGAAGTGGGCGCTCACCGCCGGGCTGGCCGTGACGACGTTCGTGGTGGTCAACGTCCCGTTCGCGCTCGTCGCACCGACCGGCTGGTGGGAGTTCTTCCGGCTCAACACGGCACGCCCCATGGATCCGGACTCGCTCTACAACGTGATCTCCCATCTGTCCGGCTGGGCCGGTTTCGACGGGAAGCTCGCCACGGGCGAGACACCGGTCGTGCTCAACGCCGTCGTCGCGGTGCTGTTCCTCGCCGCCTGCGCCGGCATCGGCTACGTCGCGCTGAAGGCGCCGCGCCGTCCGCGGCTCGGCCAGCTCGCCTTCCTCGTGGTGGCCGCGTTCCTGCTGACCAACAAGGTGTGGAGCCCCCAGTACTCGCTGTGGCTCGTTCCGCTGGCGGTGCTCGCGATCCCGCGCTGGCGGCTGCTGCTCGGCTGGATGATCCTCGACGCGCTGGTCTGGGCGCCGCGGATGATGTACTACCTCGGCGTCGACAACAAAGGCCTTCCCCAGGACTGGTTCCTCGGCGCCGTCGTGGTCCGCGACCTGGCGGTGCTGGGCCTTTGCGCGCTGGTGATCCGCGACATCTTCCAGCCACGCAAAGACCCGGTCCGCCTCGCCGGGGACGACGATCCGATCGGCGGATTCCTCGACGGCGCCCCCGACCTACACGCGGTCAAGCACGCTTCAGCACCTCAGGTCCAGGACGTTCGAGCCTGATGTGCTTGCCGAAGTCCTCGGCCCCGAAGTCCTCGATCCGCACGACGACGGCTTCCGGCGAGGTTTCGACCAGCCTGCAGGTGAACCAGTCCTCGCCGTGCCGGACCGACCAGCGCTCGGCGAGGATGGCCAGCCCCTCGGCCTCCAGCAGCGCGACGGAGTCGTCGAAGGCGGCGGGCCCGCCGAGCGGGTAGCCGAAAACGGTCAGTGCCTGCCAACGGGTTTCCGGCGCGGGGACGACGTAGCCGACGTGCTCGCCGTCCTCCGCCCGGTACACGGTCCGATTCTTCATGCGGCCAAGACTCGACCCTCCCGTGGCGAGAGGGTCAAGCCGATTCACCGCACGAGGTAGCCGCCCGTGCTCGTTTCGAAGAACGGGATCGGGGCCGTGCAGCGCAGCGTGTCCTGATCGAAGCCCCCGACGGCCCAGCTCCAGCCGATCCGGTCGTGACCGCCCGGCACGTCCCGCACCGAGAAGCCGACCCGGCGCCCGACCAGGTTCACCGGGAGCCCGGGGATGTCGGCGCGTTCGATCACGCCGGTCAGGACCGCGATGTCGCCTTCCCGCGAGACGCAGTCGACCTTGCCCTCGAAATCGGCGAAGGGCTTTCCGTCCTTGGTCAGATGATTCACGTGGAACCGGCCGGACGACTTCCCGGGATCGCCGAAGGCGGCGAAGTCGAACCGGACCGGATCGCCTTCGTAGCCCGGAAACGTCAGCGGACCGCCCGCCGACCCGAGGACGACCGAGCCGGACGACGGGGCCTGCGCCGCCGTCGCCTGTGTCGCCCCCAGCGTTCCCGCGGCGACGGCGAGCACCGCGACGGCGGCGACCTTGGCCTTGATCTTCATGGCTTCCCTCCAGAAACCGGGTGTGTCCCGGCTGGAACCGAGCCTTCCTCGATCGGCGTGCCCGGCCCTCCCGCTGGAGAGGGAACGATCTCCCGCCGGGGTAGCACTAGGCGGACGCGACGCGCTCCCGGACGTAGGCGATGTCCGCGGCCTGCCCTTCGGCCGGGGTCTCGACGACCACGGGCGCGCCCGCTTCGGCCGCGACCGCGGCCAGCACCTCGGGGTCGATCGTGCCGTCGCCGCCGACCACGTTGGCGTGCCGGTCCCGGGTGGAACCGAACTCGTCACGTGAGTTGTTGAGGTGCACCAGGTCGATCCGGCCGGTGATGGCCTTGACCTTCTTGACCGCCTCGGTCAGGTCCCAGCCCGCCGCGTACGCGTGGCAGGTGTCGAAACAGAAACCCGCGCCGAATTCGCCGACCTTGTCCCAGAGCCGGGCGATCGTGTCGAGGTCGCGGGTCATCGCGTTGTCGCCGCCGGCGGTGTTCTCGATCAGGATCGGCACGGCGAAGCCGCCCTTTTCCTGTTCCCGCTCGAAAAGCTTGCGCCAGTTGACGAGACCTTCTTCGACGTCTTCCCCGGAACCGACGTGGCCGCCGTGCACGACGAGCCCTTTCGCGCCGATTTCGGCGGCGCCGTTCGCGTGCTGTGTGACGTTCTTCCGCGACGGGATGCGGATGCGGTTGTTCAGCGACGCCACATTGATCAGGTACGGCGAGTGGATGAACACCTCGACCGGCGATTCCTTGATCGCCTCACCGTGCGGGTGGGGTTTGGGAGCCTTCCAGCCCTGCGGGTCGGAAAGGAAGAACTGGAGGACCTCGGCCTCGCGTTCGGCGACCGCGGAAAGGGGATCGTCGTCGCGGACATGGGCACCGATTTTCATGCTGGCAACTTACCCTCGCGGGTTTTTCGCCGTCGCGGACCGGATGGTCACGCTCGTGGGGTAGCGTGAGCGCGTTCCGTTAAACCGCGTTGGGTCTTTGAGGGGCGGAGGACGAACTCGATGGGGAAGACTGCCGGGCGGATCACGGCTTGGGGATTCGCGCTTTCGGTCACGGCCGGACTAGCGTTCCCGATGACCGCGACGGCCGCCGAGGAACCGAGCCCGACCCTTTCCGGCGAATGCGGATCGACCCTGCAGAACGGGAAGTCCGGCAACGGCCTCACCGCCGACCTGGGTGCGCCGGTCGGTTCGAACGAGGTGCTGACGGTCGGTCTCGATTCGCAGGCCAAGACCGCCGAAGGCCGGAAGCCCCTGCTCTCGCTGCCGGTCGGCGATCTGGTCAAGACGACCGGCCTCACCGACAACGCGGCAGGCGACCTCGTCGCGAACGGCGTCTGCACGCCGGCACAGGGCGCGGTGAACGCGGTCGGGAACCTGACCCAGGGCGTCGTCGAGGAGGTTCCGGGAGTCCCGGAGATCCCCAAACCGCCGAAGCCCGAACCGCCCAAGCCCGAGCCCCCGAAGCCGGGTCCTGGCCAGCCCGGCGGCCCGGGCAGCGAGCTCCCGGTCGAAACCGCCCCGGGTTCTTCCACCGGCATCGGCGGCGACTCGATCGCCGGCCTGATCAGCAACGCGGCGCTGCTCCCCGGCAGCTTCGTCCAGGCGCCGGTGATCACCGAGATCATCCCCGGCGAGGTGCCGCCGCCCACCGTCGACGAGAAGGACACCGGGAACGCGCAGGCCGTCGAGGCGCCGGTCGCCCCGGCCAAGCTGCCGCTGCTGCTCGCGGTGCTGGCGCTGGCCGTCGTCGCCGCGGCTCTGGTCCGCGCTTGGCTGCGGGGTAAGCCCGCCTGATCTTCACCGTAAGTGACGCCCGCTTCCACTCGAATGCCTGACCTCTTCGAGTGAGCGGGCGTTACTTGTCTCCATTAGCGTCGTTATCCGGGTAGGTGACCCCGACGACGGAGGAGTCGAAGGCATGCGCGAACGGACACGGAGGGCGACCGCCCTGGGTGCGTCGGCCTTCATTCTCGCGGGTTCGGCCGCCCTCGCCATGCCCGGCACGGCCGCCGCCGCGGAGACCAAGACCGCCACCTGTGGCGGCTCGGTGACCGCGAAGACCGGCGACACGATCCTCGGCAAGACCCCGTTGCTCGGCATCCCGCTCAACCTCGGCCAAGCCGGACCGGTGTCCGGCGTGCTCACGGGCACGATCAACGCGCTGCTCGGCACGGTCTGCAAGGTGACGGTGACCGTGGTGAACACCGTCGTCGCGCCGGTCCCGGTCGTCGGCGCACCCGCCGCGGAAGCGTTGAACGGCGCGGTCGCGGGCACCACCCAGGCCTTGACCGGCGGCGGCCAGCCCGCCCCCGGAACCCAGCCCCAGCCCGGGAAACCCGCTCCCGGAACGCCCGGCAGCGGCGGACCGCAGACCGGCGGGCCGGGCGCTCCCGCGCAGGGCGGCGCACCGGCTGGCGGTATCCCGGCGGCGAACAGCCCGCTCCTGCCCGGCACCTTCACCCCGAACTTCGGCGGCCTGCCGTGGGGGATCAGCACGGGCTACGCGCCGATGCGCGACTACAGCTCCATCCCGATGGCGACGGCCGGTCTCTTCAGCCCGTCGCCCGGCCTCCGGTACGGCGGTCAGATCCCGGGTTACACGCCGCAGTTCGGCATCGCGGCCGAAAACCAGGCGGGGAACCCGGACGTCCAGAACGCGGGACAGGCCGAAGCGCTACCGAGCGTGAGCGACGGATTCACTCAGGACGGGAAATTGCCGCTGCTGATCGCCGTTTTGGCACTCTCCGGAGTCAGTGCGGGCCTCGTCCGCACCTGGGTCCTCCGCCGAATGGCCGCTACAAGTTAGTCCTACCGCCTAGTATCTTTCTGGTCACTCCCTCGTTATCCCCGTTGCAGTGATTCCTCATGCACTGCTTCACGCCCCCACCGACCCGGAGGATCGCGCCCGTGCGGAAGACCACCATCTGGCAGACCACCCGCAAGGCGCTCACCGTCACCGCACTCGCGACCATGGTCACCGGTGGCGCGCTCCTGTCGGCGGGGACGGCCTCGGCGGCCACCACACTGGCGAACGCGTGCAGCGGCACCGTGAACGGCGGGATGGGCGACACCGTCGCGATCACCGGCACCTCGGTCAAGGAGCTGGTGCGGGCGGGCGCGCGGGAAGCGGGCACGCTGGCCCTGTACGACGTCGCCGCGAACGACATCGCGAAGGTCAACAGGATCGACCTCGGCACGGTCCCGAACGCCGCGGGCGGCTCGATCGAGGGCAAGGCGATCGGCGCGGCCGTGCGCCAGGCGGTCAAGGACACCAAGTCCTGGGGACTCGGCCTCAACCCCGAGAAGACGCTGAACTCCATCGAGCACAAGGTCGCCGGCAGCTGTGGCCTGACCACGGTCGCCACGAACTACGTCGCGCCCACCCTGCCGACGCCGGGCACCACCGCCCCGCAGCAGGGCGGCAACGGCGGCGGCACCAACGGTCTCCCGTGCTCGCCGAGCCTGCTGCCCGGCGGCAGCAACGGCACCGGCTACGCCCCGCCGCGCGACTACGGCAACCTGCCGGTCGCGCAGCCGGGTGTCGCGGTGGCGCCGGGCGTGCGCTACCCGGCCAACAGCCCGCTCCCCGGCGAGGGTGCCCCGCAGTACGGCACCGACGGCCAGGCCGGGCAGGGTCCCGACGTCCGCAACGCGGGCAACGCCGAAGCGCTCGCGACCGACGGCATGCCCGGCGGCGACGTCCAGCTGCCGATGCTGCTCGCGGTGCTCGTGCTCGCCGGGGTGACCGCCGCGCTGGTCCGCACCTGGGTCCTGCGCCGCGTCTCCTGACCGCCGGGGGCCGAAGGGGACCATCCCCGCATAAGACGTGGTGAAGGGGACTTTCGTCGCATCGCATGCGGGGAAAGTCCCCTTCGCCGCTCTCCAGGGCCGGGAGCGGGAGCGTCGGCACCGCCAGGTACGCTTACCTGGACAAACCCTCCTGCCACGGACAGTCCGTGGCCGCGAGCCCATAGGAGGTGAGTGGTTGTGTCACGCCATTACGAGGTAATGGTCATCCTGGACCCCACGCTCGACGAGCGTACGGTGGCCCCGACCCTGGACAACTTCCTCAACGTGATCCGCACTTCGGGCGGAAGCGTCGAGAAGGTCGACGTCTGGGGCCGTCGCCGGCTGTCCTACGAGATCAAGAAGCACGCCGAGGGCATCTACGCGCTCCTCGACCTGAACTCGACTTCGGAAGCGGTCAAGGAGCTGGACCGTCAGCTCTCGCTGCAGGAGACCGTGCTCCGCACCAAGGTCATGCGCCGCGAGATCAAGCGCGCCGCGACCGCCGCCGCCAAGGCCTGAGCCGAAGGACTTTCCCGATGGCTGGAGACACCGTCATCACGGTGATCGGCAACCTCACGTCCGACCCGGAGCTTCGCTTCACCCCTTCCGGTGCGGCGGTCGCGAACTTCACCGTCGCGTCCACCCCGCGCACGCTGGACCGTCAGTCCGGTGAGTGGAAGGACGGCGAGGCCCTGTTCCTGCGCTGCAACATCTGGCGTCAGGCGGCCGAGAACGTCGCCGAGTCGCTGACGCGTGGCGCGCGAGTCGTCGTGCAGGGGCGCCTCAAGCAGCGGTCTTTCGAGACCAAGGAAGGCGAGAAGCGCACGGTCGTCGAGCTCGAGGTCGATGAGATCGGCCCGTCGCTGCGCTACGCCACCGCCAAGGTGAACAAGGTCAGCCGTGGCACCGGTGGCGGTGGCGGCGGCTTCGGTGGTGGTGGCGGTGGCCAGAGCGCCCCGCCCGCCGACGACCCGTGGGGTTCCGCCCCGCCCGCCGGTGGCGGCGGTGGCGGCGGTTTCTCCGACGAGCCGCCCTTCTGATCAGGCGATCCACCGCGGGCGAAAGCTCCGCGAGACGCCGCGAGACAACCACTACGTAGAAATCCAGGAGAAATACCGTGGCCAAGCCACCCATCCGCAAGCCCAAGAAGAAGGTCTGCGTGTTCTGCAAGGCCGAGAAGAAGGGCCGCCCGGAGAACATCGACTACAAGGACACCAACCTGCTTCGGAAGTACATCTCCGACCGCGGGAAGATCCGTGCCCGTCGCGTGACCGGCAACTGCAGCCAGCACCAGCGTGACATCGCCATCGCGGTCAAGAACTCCCGCGAAATGGCGCTGCTGCCCTACACCTCGACCGCTCGCTAAGGAGGCACGTCAATGGCGAAGATCATTCTCACCACCGACGTCGCCAACCTCGGTGGGCCCGGCGACATCGTCGAGGTCAAGGACGGCTACGCACGCAACTACCTGCTCCCCCGCGGCTACGCCATCGTGGCCACCAAGGGCGCGGAGAAGAACGTGCGCACGATCAAGCGGGCGCAGGAGAGCCGTCGCATCCGCGACCTCGACCACGCCAAGGAGATCAAGGCGACTCTGGAGGGCCTCGGCGCCATCCAGCTGAGCGGCAAGGCGGCCGAGGGCTCGAAGAAGCTCTTCGGTTCGATCACCACCGCCGAGATCGTGGACGCGATCAAGGCCGCGGGTGGCCCGCTGCTCGACAAGCGCGTCATCGAGCTGAAGGACCACATCAAGACCGTGGGCAAGCACTCGGTCGGCGCCCGTCTGCACCCCGACGTCCGCGTCGACGTGCGGCTCGAGGTCAAGGCCAAGTAACACCGCTTCGGCACAGGGCGGGACGTCTCCATTCCGGAGGTGTCCCGCCCTTTGTTTTACGGGGAACCCCACCCCTTCGGGCCACGTCTTAAGCTTGACTGGGGATCAAGGCATTATCGAGACTCGACGTCGAGGCACGGGGAGATCTGGACGCATGGCTTACGACAGCAACGCCGAGCAGAACCGGCAGGAGAAGGTCTCGGTGTCCGCACCCGCCAACCCGGACAAGCCGGCGTCGGGCGGGGGTGGCGGCGGGTTCACCTTCGACAAGGACAAGATCGACGGCATCATCAAGAAGTGGACGGACCTGCAGGCCGAGCTCAAGAAGGACTACGCCGACGCGAACCTGATGGCGAACGTCAAGGCGCCCGGCAAGGAGTTCGCGAGCGGCGACTGGGAGAAGCTGGCCAACCCGTCGGGCAAGGCGTTCCTGGAGCAGAACCAGAAGATGCAGGACTACGTCAAGAACTACATCGACCAGCTGACCGCCGCCAAGCAGAAGATCGCCACGAACGAGGCCGAAACGCAGGCTTCGCTCAACAAGCACAAGGCCGTGTGATGCGACGTTCCCTCGTTCTCCTCCTGGCCGCGGGCGCGCTGGTCGCCGCAGGCTGTTCCGGCACCAAGAACGGCACCGCCTCTTCGGAGCCGTCCTACACGACCGGGGCCGGTGCCCCCAGCGCGTCGAGCGGCTCGTCCGGCTCCGCGCCCAAGGTGTCGAACCCGTTGAAGACCTCGTCGATCGAGAGCGACGCCTGCTCCGCGCTTTCCGCGGCGAAGCGGACCGAGCTCGGTCTCGGCGAAGGCGAGCGCCGGACCACGAGCGCCGGGCCCGGCTGCTCGATCTTCGCCGCCGACGACAAGCTGAACCAGATCGAGATCAGCCCGGTGCTCGCGAACAAGAACGGCCTGAGCGACGTCTACGACACGAAGGCCAACAACGAGTACTTCGAGCCGACCGAGGTCGCCGGCTACCCGGCGGTGTACGCCGCGTCGCTCGACCACCGCAAGAACGGCAAGTGCGGTCTTTTCGTCGGCGTCACCGACCAGCTGTCGGTGAACATCCTGGTGCAGTACGACAACGGACCCGGCGCGAGCGATCCGTGCCCGGTCGCGCTCAAAGTGGGGGAAGCGATGATCGAGACGTTGAAGGAGGGCTGACGCGTGTTCCTGCTGCCGATCATCGCCGGGTATTCGGCCTACAACCTGGCGACCACGAAATCCGGCGACTTCGAAGCGTCCGGCGGCGATCGCAAGATCGACTGCTACCACATCTGGGAGAAGATCGTCACCGGTCCGGGTACCGGGTCGATCCAGGAGGGCCAGGCCGCGGCGACCCGGCTCAAGGCCGGCTACCAGGACAGGCTGACCACCATCGACAACCTGTCGAAGGAGATGGACGCCGCCTGGACCGGCAAGAGCGCCGAAGCCGCGCAGCAGTCGGGCGCACATCCGCTGCGGACGTGGATGGAGGACTCCGGCAAGAAGCTGGTGGACTCCGACAAGTACCTCGGTGAGCAGAACACCGCCTTCACCACGGTGAAGGCGAAGGTGCAGCAGGTCCCGAAGGATCCGCCGAAGAACAACCTGCTCAACTCCATCACCCCGTGGACCACCGACACCGACCGCGCGATCCGGGACTACAACCAAAAGGGTCAAGCGAACGTCGACGCGTTCAACGAGTACTTCAAGGCCAGTTCCGAGAACGGCAAGAAGCTGCCCACCTACAACAAGATGGAGGGGCAGAACACCAACGTCGACGTCAACGGCGGCGGCAAGGACAAAGACGGCAAGGACAAGGACGGCGGCGGTCAGGGCGACCGGAACGGGAACAACGGCATGCCGGGCATCTCGACGCCGCCCGGTTCGATGCCGCCCGGCGGGATGCCGAACGTCCCCGCTCCGAACATCCCCGGCGTCAACACACCGGGCTCGAACCTGCCGGGCAGCAATCTGCCCGGGTCGAACCTGCCCGGATCGAATCTCCCGGGGTCGAACCTCCCCGGCGGGCAGTACAACCCGAACATCCCCGGCAGCAACTACAAGCCGCCGTCCTGGGACGACGGGACGAACGCGTCCGGCTACACCCCGCCGAAGATCCCCGGCGCCGGTGGCTTCGGCCCAGGTGGCGGCGGTGGCGGTGGCGCCGGCTTCGGTGGCACCGACATCCCTGGTGCGGGCGGCTTCGGCCCGGACGGCGGATTCGGTCCCG
The DNA here is from genome assembly GCF_022479115.1 of Amycolatopsis sp. EV170708-02-1. NCBI lineage: Bacteria > Bacillati > Actinomycetota > Actinomycetes > Pseudonocardiales > Pseudonocardiaceae > Amycolatopsis > Amycolatopsis sp. EV170708-02-1. Next base: position 9,201,675 of record NZ_CP092497.1, on the reverse strand, counting down.
GTGGTGGCTTCGGGCCCGGCGGCGGCAGTGGCGCGGCCCTGCCCGGCAACGCGGGCGCGATGGGTGGCGCCGGTATGGGCGGCGGTGCCGGTGGCGCCGGTTCCGGAGCGGGCCGCGGCGCGGGCGGAATGATGGGCGGCATGGGCGGTATGGGAGCCGGTGGCGCCAGGGGGAAGGGCGGCGAAGACGAGGAGCGCAGCTCCAAGTTCCTCGTCGGCGACGACCCCAACGAGATCTTCGGAACCGACGAACTCACCGCACCGCCGGTGATCGGCGAGTGAGCCGGGCGATGGCGGGATGCGGCCACAGGAGTGAACCCGCGTCGATCGCGGTCGCGGGTTCACCGATGAAGGACTAGTCGTCACGAGCGGGCCGGGCGCGTGCCAAGATTGGGGCGCGCCCGGCTTGTCTTGTTCCGGGCTGGACGAACAGAACGACTAGGGGGCAGTTCCGGTGCTGGACAAACAGGTCACGATCACGACCGGCACCCTCATCACGCTGATCCGCCGCCGAGGCGGCGAACCGCACACGATCCTGTCGGAAACCCCGACCTGGTACGACGAGGACGCGCAGCGGGCCGAGGACGAGCGGACCAACGAGGAGCTGGCGAGCCAGGGCCTCTTCGGCGCGCGAGGCCTGCATCCCGGGTTCAAGGCGACGCTCGAAGCGATCGCCAGGCCGTCGCTGGAGTACTACGGCTGGGTCGACGGCGGGTTCGAGGGCAAGGCGCTGAGCTTCAGCCTGCTCGCGGGGAGCGCCGGCGGCGAGGGTTTCGTGCTCGCCCGGCACAGCGAGCACGACGGTGTCGCGCTGGCTTCCGCACGGCCCGAAGAGCTGCTCACCGAGTTCCTCGACCAGATCCCGAAGCTCGCGCCCGGACGCGGCCGTCCGATCGCCGTCCCGAAGAGTCAGGTCGAGGCTCCGCGCTCGTCGTCGACGGCGCAGGACGAGGGTTTCGAGGTGCTTCGCAGCGGACGGCAGAGCACCGGAAGCCAGGAGGCCGACGAGCTTCGCCGCATCCTCGCGTTACGCCGTTTGGGGAGTGGAAGCCTCTATGTCGCGGCCCGCGGCCGGAGCGGCGCGCGGCAGCGGATCGAACGCCCGGTGAACTACATCGATACGACCGAGGGCCGGTGGCTGACCGAAGAGGTACCGGGGAGTGGCGAGCCGAGGATCGCCTTCACACCCGCCGACCAGCAGGTTCTCGGAGAACGACTACGGAGCGCACAGGGCAGGTTGTTCGCGTCCTGAATTCCGGCCCGTTCAGCCCGGCGGGTCACCCCTCTACCCTCCGTAGCATTCATCCACAGGGCACCCCTGTGCGCCCGCGTGCGACACGCCGAACGACGAGTTTTGCCCGACACGCCGTCGTGCGGTGAATTAAGTTCTCCACAGTGTCTCCACAGGCCCTGACCAGCGCTTTTGTCAGACCATCCCAGCGTTGCCCACAAGTTGTACACAGGGTTTCGGCCACCTGTGAAGGGATGCCCGCAGTCATCCCCAGGTTATCCACAGGGCGGTCCCCAGGCGAAATTGCGCTCGTCCTTTCGGGGGGCCTAGCGTGCCCGCCGGGCCGGTACACACCGTGGTGGCCGTCCGGCCGAAGTGGGGATGACAGGGGAGAGCCCGGAGCCGCGGGAGGGGCGGACGGGCGCGGGCGGATCGACCGGGGAAAATTCTGGCATAATCGAACGCGTGTTCGATGTCTTGAGGAGGTGGCAGCAGCGGTGGCGCTGACCGACGACCGCAATCCGATGTACGCGGAGTCCGACCCGGGTCCCGGCGACCCCGGTCCGCGTGGCGGCGAATACGACCGCCAGCCTCCGCAGGACATCGCGGCCGAGCAATCCGTGCTCGGCGGAATGCTGCTGTCGAAGGACGCCGTCGCCGACGTCATCGAAGCCCTCGGCCCCGACGACTTCTACCGTCCCGCGCACCAAGCGATCTACGACGTCATCCTCGATCTCTACGGCCGAGGCGAACCCGCCGACCCGATCACCGTCTCCGCCGAGCTGGAACGCCGCGGCGAGCTGGGCCGCGTCGGCGGCGCCCCGTATCTGCACACCCTGATCGCGACGGTGCCGACGGCGGCGAACGCCGGGTACTACGCCGAGATCGTCTCCGAGAAGGCGGTGCTGCGGCGCCTGGTCGAGGCGGGCACGCGGATCGTGCAGTACGGCTACGGCGCGGCCGCGGCCGACGGCGCGAACATCGACGAGGTCGTCGACCGTGCGCAGGCCGCGATCTACGACGTCACCGAGCGGCGCACCAGCGAGGACTACGTCGCGCTGGAAGAGCTGCTCCAGCCGACCATGGACGAGATCGACGCGATCGCGTCGCGCGGCGGGCAGTCGCAGGGCATCCCGACCGGGTTCGCCGACTTCGACGATCTGACCAACGGCCTGCACCCCGGCCAGATGATCATCGTCGCGGCACGTCCCGGTGTCGGAAAATCGACCTTGGGATTGGATTTCGCGCGTTCGGCGTCCATCAAACACGGTCTGACCAGCGTCATCTTCTCGCTGGAAATGAGCAGGACCGAGATCGTCATGCGCATGCTCTCGGCCGAAGCTCGGATCCGCCTGGCGGATATGCGCGGTGGCAAGATGTCCGACGACGACTGGACGCGGCTCGCGCGCCGGATGAGCGAGGTCTCCGAGGCGCCGCTGTTCGTCGACGATTCGCCGAACATGACGATGATGGAGATCCGCGCGAAGGCCCGGCGGCTCAAGCAGCGCAACGACCTCAAACTCGTCGTCCTCGACTATCTCCAGCTGATGACCTCGGGCAAGCGCGTCGAGTCGCGGCAGCAGGAGGTCTCGGAGTTCTCGCGGCAGATGAAGCTGCTGGCGAAGGAGATCGAGGTCCCGGTGATCGCGATCAGCCAGCTGAACCGTGGTCCCGAGCAGCGGACCGACAAACGCCCGATGCTGTCCGACCTCCGTGAGTCCGGCTCGCTGGAGCAGGACGCCGACCTCGTCATCCTGGTCAACCGCCCCGACGCCTGGGAGCGGGACGACCCGCGGGCCGGCGAGGCGGACCTGATCATCGCGAAGCACCGTGCCGGGCCGACGGCGACGATCACCGTCGCGCACCAGCTGCACTACAGCCGCTTCGTCGACCTGTCACACGACTAGAGCAGGAACTCGAAGACGTCTTTGGTGAAGCGGCGGTCGCTCATCACGGTGTGGTGCCGACGTCCCGGGTAGACCTTGAGGTCGCCGCGGCGTGTCTTGTCGGCCACCCGCTCGGCGAGTTCGAGCGGGTAGAGCGCGTCGTGCGAACCGGCGATCATCAAGGTGGGCGCGGCGATCTCGCCGAGCCGGTCTTCGATGTCGAAGGCGTCCTCGGCCCGCAGCATGGCCACCATGCCGCTCGGGTCCGCCGGGCGGCCGGAGGTCAGCGCCAGCAGACCGGCCAGCAAAACCTGCCCTGGCAGGGAGTCCGCGACGGTGGGCGCCAGCGCCATGGCCGCGGCCCGGTGCCGTCCGGCGGCCAGCCGATCCGCGTATTCGCGTTGGACACGGCGGCCGAGCGTGCCGAGGCGGACACCGGCGGCTCCGACCACGAGCCGCCGCACCAGGCCGGGATGGTCGGCGGCGAACTGCAGTGCCAGGCAGCCGGCCGTGGACACGCCCAGCACATCGACAGGGCGGCCGAAGCGCTCCTGTAGCTCTTCGGCGTGGTGGGCGGCGAGGTCGGCCATGGTGACGCCGGGCTCGAGCCCCGGACGGCGGCCGACCGTCAGCACGGTGAACCGCGCGGCCAGCGGTTTGAGTGACCGCAGCTCCGCCCATCTGGCGACGCCGGTGGGGTTGGCCGAGTCGGGCAGCACCGTACGGAAGACCACGAGCGGGCTTCCCGTCCCGAACTCGAAATACGGGGCGCCACCTGCCAGTACACCTTCGCGCATGGTCACTCCTTGATCAGTCCCGCCGCCACGATGTCGATGAGCCGGTCGAGTACGGCGGGGTAGCGCCGCTCGCCGATGTCCTGCCGGTGCATCGGCAGCAGCAACACGGCCTGGAGTACCCCGGTCAGCTCGTCGTCGTCGGCATCGACGAGCTGCCCCTTGCGTCTGGCCGCCGCCAGGAATCCGGGCAGCGGCAGCACCTGCTCGGCCCTGGCCATCTCGTCGGGACCCATCCGCCGGGCCACCGCCCGCATCTCCTCGGGATGGGTGATCAGCCGGCGGTAGAGCGGGTTCTCCTCCAGGATCCGCACCGTGGCACGCAGGAAACCGCCGAGGACGGCGCGCGCGTTTTCGGCCTCGTTCACCACCGCCGCCAGCTGTTCGTGCAGCTCAGGAGCCTGCCGCAGCATAAGCTCCAGGTACAGCGCCTCCTTGGAGTCGAAGAAGGCGTAAAAGCTGCTTTTGGCGATCCCGGCGGGGGTCACGAGGTCGTCCAGAGACGTCTTGCGCAGGCCCTGTGCGGCGAACAGGGCACGTCCGGCGTCCAGGAGCCGCTCGGTGATCCTGGCGCGGTCCTCGGCGCTGAACGGGCTCGGCATCTCGACTCCTGTGGGCAGTGAACGAAATGGGTTTTCGTTCATAGCCACTTTAGCGTCAGCCCGGCTGGAAGAAGGCGAGCATTTTCCGGGAGGCGTCCGGGGCGGTCAGGAGCTCGTGGACCTGCTCGGACATCCGGGCGGCGGCGCCGGCGCGGTCGAACATCTCGCGTTCGTACTCCTTGACTGCGGCGGGGAAGTCGTCCGGCCGTGCGGCCAGCGCGAGACCGAGCAGGGCGCCGTCGAGCAGGGCCATGTTGGCGCCTTCGCCCACCGCCGGCATCAGGTGCGCGGCATCGCCGAGCAGGGTGACGTCCGGCCTCGACGGCCAGGTCAGACCGGCCGGGAGGGCGGTGACCGGCCGCGGCACGATCACGTCGTCGCAGGCCGCGATCAGCGCGGTGAACCGTGCGTCCCAGCCGTCGAGCCGGTCGATCAGCCAGGTCCGGGCGGCGGCCGGGTCGTCGAGCGGCATCCCGCTGGCGGAGAACCAGTCCTCGGCGGTGTCGTAGAAGCTGAGGCCGACGCGAACGGTGCCGTCGCCGTTGCGCTGCGCCGCGAGGGATTTCCCGTCGCCGAGCACCCAGTAGGTGCCGCGCCCGACCATCGCCGCGAGGTCGGGATGGGTGCGATCGATGTCGGGGATACGGAGATCGACCAGGTTGTGGCCGAGATGCGCCGGGCGGGCGTCGGTGAGCAGGGCTCGGACGCGGGAGTTGGCGCCGTCGGCACCGACCAGCAGGTCGTACGTCGAGCCGCGCCCACCGTCGAAGCGCAGGACGCCGTCTCCGGCGGTTTCGAAAGCGTGCCCCCAGCGCACCGTGTGCCCGGGGAGCGAATCCAGCAGCAGGTCGCGCAGGTCGGCCCGGTCGACCTCGGGCCGCTCGAACGGCGCGTCGTCCGGCGTGTCCTCATGCAGCAGCAGAGTGCCGTCCGGTTCCAGTAGCCGCATGTCCTGGCCCTCGCCGCGGGCGATCTCGGTAAAACTGTCGATCAGGCCCGCTTCGCGCAGCGCCCGCTGCCCGGTGTCGGCGTGGATGTCGAGCATGCCGCCCTGCCCGCGGGCGTCGCGCGACGATTCCCGTTCGTAGACGACCGACTCGATGCCGTGGACGTGCAGGACACGGGCGAGAGCCAGGCCGCCGAGGCCCGCTCCGACGATGGCGATGGTCATGATCCACACCTCTCGATACAGCGTATTGGTCGATACACTGTATCGAGCGATGCGATGTATTGTCACCGCCATGGTGGTGTGGGAGCGGCCGGAGCCGCCGGATCGGCCCGCATTGGCCCCGCTGAGCCGGGAGCTGATCGTGCGCGCGGCGATCCGGCTCGCCGACGCGGACGGCCTGGACGCGGTGTCCCTGCGCAAGATCGCCACCGCGCTGGACGTCGGCCCGATGCGGCTGTACGGCTACATCGAGAGCAAAGAGGAGCTGCTCGACCTGATGGTCGACGCCGCCCACGCCGAGATCCGGCCGTCCGGGGACGGCTGGCGGGAGGTGCTGCGGTCGCTCGCCGACGCCATGCGCCACGCCGTTCACCGGCACGAGTGGCTCGCCGACCTCCTGGGCGGCAGGCCCCAGCTGGGGCCACACGCGCTGGCCACCTCCGAGGCCGTGATGGCGGCGCTGGGCGACGTCGGCGTGGACTCCGCGATGCCGGTGGTCTCGGCGGTCAACGCGTACACGATCGGCGCGGTACGCCGGGAGATCGCCGAGCGCCGCGCCGAACGGGCCACCGGGATGGACGAGCAGCGGTGGCAGGCCACGCTCGGGCCCTATCTGACGCGGTCGTTCGCCTCCGGCAAGCTGCCCGCGCTGGCCACGGTCGTCCGCGACGCCGTCCACCTGGACGCCGACGAGACCTTCCGGATCGGCCTCGACTTCCTCCTCGACGGCATCGGAGCCCGCGTGTCAGCGCCGTGACCGTCCCGTGTCAGCGCGGCCCGCGAATGTTGTCGCCATGACGAAGACACTGAAGACCTTCCGCCGCCTCGGCCTCACCGCGTTGGCCGCCGCACTGCTGGCGGGCGTGACCGCTCCCGTCGCCTCCGCCGGCCAGGATCGCCCGGAGCTGCGGCAGGCGGCCCAGGAGTTCGTCGACGCGGGCTTCGCCGGGATGCAGCTGCGAGTCCGTGACGAGCGGGGCGAATGGACCGGCAGCGTCGGGGTGCGCGAGCTGGGCGGGACCGCGAAGCCGCCGACGAACGGCCACTTCCGCCTCGGCAGCACGACGAAGAACTTCACCGCGACCCTGCTCCTGCAGCTGGTGGCCGAAGGCCGGATCGGGCTCGACACGCCGGTGGCGAAGTTCCTTCCCGAGTTGGGGCTGGACTCCCGGATCACCGTGCGGATGCTGCTGCAGCACACCAGCGGGCTGTTCAACCACACCGGCGAGTACAACCCGGACGGGACGGTCACGCCGGGAATCCCGTGGACAGGCAAGGAATGGGTGGACAAGAGGTTCCACACCTACCAGCCGGAAGAGCTGGTGCGCCTTGCCGTGTCCAAGCCCGCGGTCTTCGAGCCGGGAGCGCGCTGGAGCTACTCCAACACCAACTCCGTGGTGGCCAGGCTGCTGGTCGAGAAGCTCACCGGCCGTCCCTTCGCCGACGAGCTGGACCAGCGGATCCTGCGGCCGCTCAAGCTGCGTGACACCTTGTCGCCGGGGTCGTGGGCCGGGATGCCCAAGCCGTACGCCCACGCCTACTACCGCTACGAAGACGCAGGCCAGTGGAAGACGATCGACGTGACCCACCAGAACCCGACCTGGATCTCCAGCGCCGGTGACATGATCTCGACGACCAAGGACCTCCAGACGTACTTTTCCGCACTGCAGAGCGGAAAACTCCTCCCGGCCTGGCTGCTGGCCGAGATGCGCGTGACGCACCCCGGCAGCGAAAGCCTCTACGGCTTCTACGGTCTCGGGCAGTTCTCGCAGGACTTGGGCCCGGGTTGTGTCGGTGTCGTCCTCAACCACAACGGTGGCCTCAACGGCTACGGATCGCTGATGTACAGCACGCCGGACGGCAGCAAGACGCTGACGGCGTCGATCACCGCCGGGGACGACGCGAACGCGGCGAAGGCGTTCCCGGCGGCGCTGAACAAGCTCGTCCGGACGGTGTTCTGCGGTAAGTGAGCGGGCCGGTCAGCGCGCCCGCTCGGCCAGCCGGGCCGCCAGCGCGCCGACCAGGTCTCGAAGTTCGGCCGGCCGTTCGATGACGAACGGCCGGTCGAGCGCGGCGAGCAGCGGCGGGATCCAGTCCAGCCGCTGCGCTCGGATGCGGACACGCACCCGATCACCGTCGGCTTCGAGGGTGGCCACCGACGGAGGGAAGACGGCGCGGATCTCCTCGGGCGTCGCCTCGATCCGCACGGAAACGTCGTACCGGTACGGCGTCTCGGCCAGCGCGGTCAGCACTCGCTCGGCCGGATCGAAACCATCCGGAGCCTCGAAGGTCCCGGCTCGGGTCTCGGCCGACTTGATCCGGTCGACGCGGAAGGTGCGTACCTCACCGCTGGCCGAATCGAAGCCGGTCAAGTACCACCGTCCGGAGTGCGCCACCACGCCGTACGGATGGACGACGCGTTCGCTCGCCCCGCCGTGACCGGCGAGATACGCGAGCCCGACGGGACGCCGGTCCCGCGCCGCCTCCGCGACGGTGAGCAGCACTTCGGCCTCGGCCGACAAGGCCTTGCGGGCGGGAGCGGTGAAGTCCGCGGTCTCCAGCAGCGCGTCCAACCGGCGTCCCAGCGCCTCGGGAAGCACCCGCCGGACCTTCGCGACCGCGCTCTCGACGGCCGCGACCGACGTGGTGATCAGCCCCGCACGCCGCCCCGCGACCAGGCCGAGCAGAACGGCCAAGGCCTCCTCGTCGGTCAGCATCAGCGGCGGCATCCGGTAGCCGGGGGCCAGCCGGTAGCCGCCGTACCGGCCGCGTACCGAGCGCACCGGGATGTCCAGGTCGACGAGGTGTTCGGCGTAGCGGCGGACGGTGCGCTCGTCCACGTCGAGCCGCCCGGCGAGCTCCGCGACGGTGCGTGTCCCGCCGCTCTGGAGGATCTCCAGCAGCGCGAGCACACGGGCGATGGGCCTGGTCACAAGCCGGAGAATACCGGGCGGATTCTGCCCGGTATCGCTCCTAGCGTGGCGGGTGTCCCGCTTTCCGGCACCCCGAAAGGACCAGCCATGCAGTTCGTTTCCGTCCGTGTGATCACCCACGACGTCGCCCGCCTCGCCGGGTTCTACGAGAAGGCGACCGGCCTCGACGCGCGGTGGCGCTCCGAGCAGTTCGCCGAACTCGTCGGCCCGTCGTGCACCTTGGCGATCGGCAGCGCCGAGACGATGACGTTGTTCGGCGCGGGCGCAGCCGTGCCCGAATCGAACCGGACCGCGATCCTCGAATTCCGAGTCGAGGACGTCGACCGCGAATACGAGCGCCTCGCGGACCTGGCCGAGATCGTGCAGGAGCCGACCACGATGCCGTGGGGGAACCGGTCGCTGCTGTTCCGCGACCCCGACGGCAACCTGGTCAACTACTTCACGCCGAGCGCCCCGTAGTTCCGGACGAACGCCGTCAGCAGCCGCGCGAATTCGCGACGGTCGCCGTCCGGCCAGTCCGCCATCGCCTCGGCGAACACCGAGCGGCGGAATTCGTGCATCCGCGCCACTTCGGCGCGCCCGGTCTCGGTGAGCACGAGGACGGCGCGGCGGCCGTCGCGCTGATCGGCTTCACGCCGGAGGAAACCGCTCTCGACCGCGCGGGCGACCAGACGGCTCGCCCGCGGCTGGTCGATGGTCAACGCCGCCGCGAGGCTGGTGACGGTGCCCGGTTCGCCGCTCTCCTCGGCCGCTTCGACGGCGTCGAGGAGCCCCTGGATCGCCTGGTCCGGCATCGTTTCGGCGCGGTCGCGGGCGAGTTTCGACAGTGATCGCCTCGCCTGGCTTCGCCGGATGGCGATCATCGCGCGTTCCACGTCGGCCACGGCGTCCGTCATTGCCCGTCCTCATCAAGTGCATGTATTTTTACATGTAGTTGTCGTCCTCATGAGGAGTATCCATGAAGCCCATCGGATTCTGGTTCGCCCACCTTCACCAGGCCCTCGAATCTTCACTGGACCACCTCCTCGCCGCCGAATCCCTGACCCGCCGCCACTGGCAGGTCCTGAACACGGGAGCGTCGCCCGACGAGGCACTGAAGCCCTTCGGAGATCTCCGGGAAACCGTCGCCGACCTGCGCCTTCGCGGCTGGATCAACGAGGACGGCCTGACCGAAGCAGGCCGCGCGGCACACCTCCGGCTCAAGGCCAAGATCGGCGAGTTCCGATCCCGAGTGACCGAAGGCATCAGCGAAGACGAGTACCGGACGACGGTCGACGTACTGGAACGCATGGCGGCGAACCTCGCCCGGGAATAAGGCGGAGGCGGCCGACGTCGTCTATCCTGGTAGTTGAAAGTTCAAACACCTGGAGCTGACATGACGCCGGTGCTCTACCTCAGCCACGGCGCGCCGCCGCTCGCCGACGACGCCACCTGGACCAGCCAGCTCGCCGGCTGGTCGGCGGACCTCGAGAAGCCGAAGGCGATCCTCGTCGTCTCGGCGCACTGGGAAGAGGCGCCGCTGACCCTCGGCGCCACCACCACGGTGCCGCTGGTCTACGACTTCTGGGGCTTCCCGGATCGCTACTACCAGGTGAAATACGCCGCGCCCGGCGCTCCCGAGCTGGCGGGCAAGGTGCGCAAACTCCTGCGCTCGGCCCAGACACCGGTCCACGACGCACCCGACCGCGGCCTTGATCACGGCGCGTACGTCCCGCTCGTGGAGATGTACCCGGACGCCGACATCCCGGTGCTGCAGGTGTCGATGCCCTCGCTGGACCCCCGGGAACTGTTCGACCTCGGGCGCAAGCTCGCGCCGCTGCGCGACGAAGGCGTGCTGATCATCGGCAGCGGCTTCTTCACCCACAACCTGAGCGCGATGCGCGAGACCGACGGCACCGATGGAGCCCCGCCGTCGTGGTCGAGCGAATTCGACCACTGGGGTGCGGAAACCCTGCGCGAGGGCGACCTCGACGCGTTGCTGGACTTCCAGCGCAAGGCCCCCGCCGCGGCGATCGCGCACCCCAGGATCGAGCACTTCGCGCCGCTGTTCGTTTCGCTCGGCGCGAGCTCTTCGGAGGGCAAAGGCGAGACCGTGATCGACGGCTACTGGCACGGCCTCGCCAAGCGTTCCCTCCAGTTCGGCTAGCGGGATCGCAGTACACCGGCGCCCGCGACCAGGCCGAGCGCGAGCAGCGTGACCACCGCGAAGGACACCGTCAGCGACGTCAGGTCGGCGATCCCGCCGATGAGCGACGGCGCGACGAGACCCGACGAATAGGTGATGGTCGCGACGCCCGCGATCGACTGGCTCGGCGTCGGCCCGCTGCGTCCGGCCGCCGCGAAGGCGAGCGGCACGACGACGGAGACACCGAGTCCGATCAAGGCGAAACCGGCCATCGCCATCACCGGATGGACGGCGAAGACGACCAGCAGGCCGCCCGCGGTCGCGAACACCCCGCCCGCGCGGACGGTCTTGACCGAGCCGAAGCGCCGCACCAGCGCGTCGCCCGAGAGCCGCGCGACCGCCATCGTGCAGGTGAACGCGGTGGTCGACGCGGCCGCGATCCCCGGCGAGGTGCCGAGGACGTCACGCAGGTAGACGGCGGACCAGTCGAGGCTCGCCCCCTCGGCGAAGACGGCGCAGAACGCGACGGCACCGATGATCACGGCCGACTTCGGCGGCAGCGCGAACCTCGGCGGCGGGTGCTCGTCGGGTGCGCTCCGGACGTCGAAAACCCCCTGGCAGATGAGTGCGCCGGCGACGGTGAGCACGGCCGACGCGATCACGAAGTGGATCCGGGCGTCCAAGCCGGCGTGCGCGGCGAGCGTGCCGGCGGCGGAACCGACGAGCGCGCCCGTGGTCCACATGCCGTGCAACCCCGACATGACCGACTTGCCCATCTTCTCCTCGACGTCGACGCCGAGTGCGTTCATCAGCACGTCGGAGGTGCCCGCCGCGGTCCCCATGACGAACAGCGCGAGACACAGCGTGAAGAGGTTTCCGGCCAGGGACGGGAGGATCAGCGCCAGCGTCCAGTACGCGAGCAGCAGCCGGAGCCCCAGCCTGCCGCCGAGCCTGTGCCCGATCCGCGCGGCGAGCGGCATGGTGAGCGAGGCACCGATCGCAGGGAAGGCGAGCGCGAGGCCGAGCTGGCCCGCGCTGATCCCCGCGTGTTCCTGGATCCACGGGATCCGGGTGGCGAAACTGCCGGTCACCGCGCCGTGCACGGCGAAGACGGCGGCGATGGCGACCCGCGCCTGCCGCACCCGCCGCGTCGGCCCGCCGACGGTTTCCACTGTGTTGGTCACTGGGCCCCCAAGGTCCATGAGACGACTCGACGGCGTCAGCGTAAACTATCAGGAAGGGAACCTGATAATTAATTCTGGGAGGATCTGCCGGTGAGTGTCATCCGGACGCCGTCCGCCTCCCCGAGCACGGCGCGCGCCATCAACGACCGCCTCGCCCTCGACCTGCTCCACCGCGAGGGTTCGCTGACGGCCGCCCAGCTCAAGACGTTGACCGGGCTTTCCCGGCCGACGGTGGCGGACCTCGTCGAACGCCTGCAGGACGCCGGGCTGATCGAGATCGTCGGCGAAGCGGGCGCGGACCGCCGCGGCCCGAACGCGAAGCTGTACGGCATCGTCGCCGAACGCGCGTACCTCGCTGGGCTCGACGTCCGCACCCACGGCATGGCCGTTTCGGTCGCGGACCTGCTGGGCCGGCCCCGGGCGGAAGCGTCGCTGCCGTTCGACCCGGACGTCGACACCGACGAGGCCGTGGAGCGGGCGATCGCCCTGTTGAAGACCACCACCGCCGAAGCGGGCGCGACCGCGCTGCACACGATCGCCGTCGGCGCCCCCGGTCTGGTCGACCCGGCGACCGGCGGACTGCGGCACGCCGGGGGATTGCCCGCGTGGCACGGGAAACTCGTCGACGAACTCCGGCGGCGGCTGGGGGTCCCGGTGCTGCTGGAGAACGAGGTCAACCTCGCGGCCGCCGCCGAACAGCGGCTCGGCGCCGCCCGCGACCGGGACACGTTCGTCCTGCTGTGGCTGGGCTTCGGGGTCGGCGCGGCCGTCGTCCTCGACGGTTCGCTGCGGCGGGGCGCGTCGGGCGGTGCGGGGGAGATCGGGTTCCTGCCGATGCTGGGCCCCGGGCGGTTGCCGACGGCGACCGACTGCGACGGCGGCTTCCACACGCTGGCGGGCAGCGCCGCGCTCTGCGAACTGGCCCGTGAGCACGGCATCCCGGCTTCGAGGACCGACGACGCCGCGGCGGCGGAAGCGGCTGTCGGCTACGCGATCGACGCGAAGGCCGAGGATTTCCTGGAGATCGTCGCGGAGCGGATCGCGATCGGCGCCGCCGCGGTCACCGCGGTGCTGGACCCGGGCTGTCTCGTCCTCGGCGGCGAGATCGGGCGGGCCGGTGGCGACGCGCTGGCGGCACGGGTGAGCCGCCGGCTCTCGGAGATCTCGCCGCTGCGCACCGAGGTTCGGGCGGGGACCGTGGGCGGGGGCGCGGTGCTGGAAGGCGCGGTGCTGACCGCGATGGGCGCCGCGCAGGACGCGCTCTTCACCCCAAGGGGCTGAAGGGGACTTTCACCGCATGTAACGCGGTGAAGGGCGCTTTCACCGCGTGTCATGCGGTGAAAGTCCCCTTCAGCCCCTCCCTGAACAGCACACAAAGCGGGCCCGGGAGTGTCTCCCGGGCCCGCTTCGGTTCATTCAGTGGCGCTGGCCGACTGGCAGGTTCACATGGTGTGGAACTTCTTGCCGGTCAGGGTGCCGATGAAACGCTGGAACATGCTCAGCGGCGACGAGTCGACGCCCGCCAGAGCCGGGACCTGCGCGGTCGGCATCGCCGGGGTGCTGTTCACCGCGGGCAGGGTGCCCGTGGTGGGCAGCTGCACCGGCAGCTCGCCCGCGGCAGGCAGGTTGCCGGCGGCAGGCAGGTTGCCGGCGGTGGGCAGGTTGCCCGCGGTCGGCAGCTGAACCGGCAGCTTGCCCGTGGTGGGCAGGCCCTTGGTCAGCGCCGGCAGGGTCGGCAGCTGCGCGACCTTGGGGGCGTCCGCACGAGCGGCGTCACCGGGCAGCCCCGGGGTGTTCGGCAGGGCCGGGACACCGGGCAGGGCCGGGGTGCCGGGCAGCTCGGGCAGGTCCGACTTCGGCAGCTGCGCCGGGATGGTCTGCAGCTGCTTGAGCGCGGTCAGGCCGGCCACCTGCACCGGGAGGGTCGCCACCTGGGGACCGTCGGCGCGGGCGCCACCGATCGCCGGGGTGGTCGGCAGGGCGCCGGCACCGTTCAGCGACGGCACCGCGGGGGCACCGAACGGCAGCGCGGGCAGCGCGTCGATCGGCATCTCCGAACCGACCGTGTCGGTGAAGGCGCGGGTGAACTCCTCCTCGTTGATCACGGTGGAGTCGGTCGAGTTCTCGTCCGCGATCGCCAGGATCGGGATCTCGAACTCGTTCAGCGGGACCACGAACACCAGCGGGTGGTGGAAGTTGAAGCCCGAGAGGGCCGATCCGCTGCCGTCGGTGATGCTGTCGCCACCGGCCTGGCCGGTGATCATGCTGTCGGCTTCGGTCTCGGACACGGCACCGGCCACCGCGACGGCGTTGCCGAACACCTCGGGGTCGACCGCGGCCGGGATGTCGAGGATGTTGCCCGAGAGCGATCCGTCGAGACCCGAGGTCTCCACGTCGCCACCCGAAAGGGCGTCGACGGTGTTGGCGCCTTCGGCGTCGGCCAGGCCGGCGGCCGCGACCGCGTCGTGGGTGATCGGCACGATCGGCAGCGCCTGTACGCCGACGATGTTGCCCGAAACCGCGCCCTCGTCACCGGTGGTGGTGGCGTCGCCACCCGCCTCCGAAAGGACGTCGCTGACGCTCTCGCCCTCGGCGATGCCCGCGCCGGCGATGCCGTGCCCGGTCAGCTGGCCCGTGCCGCCGATCGGCGTCTGGACGATGTTGCCCGCCAGCGCGCCTTCTTCACCGTTCGCCGTGGCGTCGCCGCCCGCGTTGGAGTCGGTGAGGTTCGTGCCCTTGCCCGAGGCGATGCCGCCGAGCACCGCGGCGAAGTTGTGCGCCTGGACCGGCAGGGAGACCGGGCCGTAGACCAGGTTGCCCGAGCCCGCGCCACCGTCACCGGTCGCGTGGACGTCGCCGCCCGCGTTGGAGGTGGTGTCACCGTCGGCGCCGCCGTGGCCCTGGCCGATGAACGCGCCACCGATCCCGAACGCCTGCACCGGCAGCGAAACCGGCACGGTGCCCAGGTTGGAGCTGAGGAAGCCGTTGTCGTCGGCGGTGTTCCCGCCGCCGCCACCGGAGACGACCTTGGTCTCCTCGGCCGAAGCGGTGCTCTGACCGATGAACGAGCCACCGACGCCGAAGACCTCGGCCGGAACCGCGGCCGGGACCTGGACGATGTTGCCCGAGCCGGACGAGTCGTTGCCGGTGGTGCCGTCGTACGCACCCGCGGTCACGGTCTTCGTCTCGGACGCCTCGGCGGTCGCCTGTCCGATGTGCGAGCCGGCGACGCCGAACACCTCGGGGGCCAGCGCGGCCTGGGTGTTGACGACGTTGCCCGCCAGGGTGGAGTCGTCACCCGTGGTGTGGGTGCCGTTCCCGGCGTTCGCGTCGACGGTGTTCTCGCAGGAGGCGACGTTCGCGCTGCCGATGTAGGTGCCCGCGATGCAGGTCACCTCGACGGGAGCGGCCACGGCCGGGTCGACGATGTTGCCGCCGCCGGCGGAGCCTTCGCCCTCGCTGCTGATGAACCCACCGGCGTCGACGGTGCTGGACTGGCTGGTCCCGCCGTCGGTGCCGGTGTTCGCGAGGCCGATCCAGCTGGCGGCCACGCCGCCGACGTTCGCGACGTCCGCGGTCTGCGGCACGATCGCGTTACCCGCGACGGCCGAGTCCTCGCCGGAGGTCTGCACGTAGCTGGGGACGTTGCTCCAGCCGGGGGTGGTGTCACCGGCGGTGGCGTCGGCCGACGAGCTGCTGTTGGAGTTCGCGAGCGAACCCCACGCGGCGGCCGCGTTGTCGTTCACCTTCACCGGGAGGGCGATCGGCACCGCGCCGACGTTGCCGCCGAGGGCGGACTCGTCACCGTCGGTCACGACCCAGCCGCCGGAGGTGGCCTCGGTCTCGGCCTCGTAGCCGGAGCTGTTGGCGTTGCCGATGATCCAGGAGGCGGCGTTGCCGGTGACCTGGACCGGGGTGGCGAACTGACCGGCCAGCACGTTGCCGGACAGGGCGGAGCCCTCGCCGTCGGTGGTGATGTTGCCGGTCTCGGTGGTGCTCTGGCTGGCGGAACCGCCGACCACGCGGCCGGTGCCGCCGGCGAGCCCGCCGCCGTTGCCGGCGATCTGCACGGGCAGCGCCCAGTCGAGGGACACGACGTTCCCGGCGAGGCTGGAGCCCTCACCGGTGGTCTCGACGTCCTGGTTGTGCGACCAGGTCTGGTCGTGCGTGCCGCCCTCGACCTCGGCGTCGCCGATCACGCCGATGGCGTTGTCGACGATCTGGATCGGGACGACGACGTCACCGACGACCTTGTTGCCCTTGAGGATGTCGTCCGTGGTGGTGAACCCACCGCCGGTCGGGCCGCCGGTGATCTGGCGGGCCGAGTCCTTGGCGGCCAGCGGCGCCGGGACGGCGGCGTTCTTGCCGGAGAGGCTGGGGAGCCCTCCACCGATGCCGTCGGTGCTGCCGCCGGGCGACGAAGCCGAGTCCAGCGCGTCCGAGACGGGCTTGGTGACGGCCTTGGTGCTGATCTCACCCTTGTAGCCGGGGAGGTCGGCCTGGCCGAGGGGCGTGCCAACGGCGTTGTTGTCGATCTCGACCGGAACGGTGACGTTCGCGTCGAGCGGGGAGGCCGGGGTGTCGGGGTTGACCTGTTCGTCAGCCGAGGCGATGCCGGTGCCCAGCATCAACAACCCACCCGTGACCAACGCGGTCTGGAGTCCGCGCTTTGCCCAGGATTGCATGGGGTTTTTCTCCTTCATTTCGGGTTCCCTTTCGGGTTCGAGGAGGTGCTCTCGAAGAAGCACCAGAGGGGGGTGGAGCGGATTGCGGGCGCACGAAAGCGCACCGCCGTTTCGCGGGGATCAGGAGCGGACGCGAAGCCAAGCCCGGAATCGGGAGGCGTGAGGCGCGTCGGCTACCCCGCGGAGGGAGGTGTTCAGTCGGGAGTGACGCCGGGCTGCGAGCCCGGGGTGAGCGGCATGTACCGCGTGCCTGCCAGCGCGTAGCCGGTCAGGGAACGCTCGACGGCGGCGGCGACCCAGGCGGGAACGCCGTGGGTCATGCCGTCGAGGTGACCACCGGGGGCAGAGCCGCCGGGGACAGTCGGGAAGGAAGGCGCGGCGGGAAGCGGCGCCGGGGTGATCGGACGCGGGAAGTCACCACGGTGACCGTCACGCGCCGGAGCGTCCTCGACCTGATCGAAGGCATCGTGCGACTGCGCGAAGGCCGGCATCGGGAGGACGGTCTCGGAAGCAGCGGGGAACTGCGTCGTCGCCAGCTGCGCGAAGTCGGTGACCTGCTCACCCGCGCCGATGGTGTCCAGCGGGGACTCCGGGTCGACCGGGCTTCCGCCGACCGGGAGTTCCGGGACGAGGTCGCCGTGCCCCTTCGGGTCGAGGAGGTCCCAGACGTCGCGGCCGAAGTCGGGCGACGGGGCGAAGGTCTCGTCCAGCACCTGGCGGGTGTCCTGCGGCTTGCGCACGATGTGCTCGACGGCGCCGAGGGTCCGCTTGACCGGGGTGACCACCGAGTTGTCGGCGAAGTCGGTGACCGCGTCGCTGACGCGGGTGGAGACCTCGTGCCGGTCGGCGCGGAGGTCGCCGCAGTGGTGCTTCGCGGGAGCGGACCCGTTCTCGCCCGGCATGGACCACGTGGTGGCGTCCTGCTGGCTGTCGCCGCACATCGCGCCGGCGACGTCACCCGCGAACTTCGACGCGCCGTGGGAGACGTCGGTCAAACCCGCCGAGGTGGCGTCGGTGACCGGAGTGACGCTCGTTTCGGGCGCGGAGACCACCGGGGCGATGTCCGCGGAAGCGGAAGCGCCGGAAACGGCCCACGCCGCGGCGGAACCGGCGACGGCACCACCGAGCACGAACAGCGCACGCGAAGCGAGACGGCCGAAGCGCACAGCGCCACGCCTCTCGTTCTTCGCCGCGTTCGTCACTCGGTCTCCTGTCGCTTCGATTCGTCGTTGCGGGACCGAGGTAAGCAAAGTGCGGAAGGCTTGCGCGAGTTTGAAAGGCCTTGATGGCACGATCGTGTGAAGAACACACGGTGTAACCCGAAATCACGATCGGTGATCAAGGCTGGCGGAGCCCGGTTACTCCGGAGTCGATCCACCGGCGATGTGTCAAGCGTCGCATCGGGCGAATTCGCCTCTCGCGCGTTGCCCGGAATGTTCAAGAAACGTCGCCTCGGACCGATACGGTGTGCCCGTGAGCGAGCCCCAGCGCAAACAGCCGGAATTCGACCCGGCGAACCCGTTCCTTTCGGAGTCCACCGAAGACGTCACCAACCTCGTGCCCCGCGGCCTGCGGATCGGCGCGGCGTTGTCGTGGCGGTTCATCGTGGTGATCGCCGCGCTCTACGTCATCGTGTTCCTCATCGGCTATCTGTCGGTGGTCGTGATCCCGTTGTCGATCGCGCTGCTGCTCGCCGCGCTGCTCGCACCGGCGGTCTCCAAGCTGACGGCGTTGAGGTTCCCGCGCGGGCTGGCGGCCGGGATAGTGCTGATCGCGGGCCTCGCGGTGCTCGGCGGGCTGCTGACGTTCGTCGTCGCGCAGTTCTCCTCCGGCCTGCCGGAACTGCAGAAGCAGCTGACGGAGAGCCTCAACCAGATCAAGGTCTGGCTCATCGACGGGCCGCTGCACCTGCGCCAGGAGCAGATCCAGGAGTTCATCAACCAGGCGATCAGCTTCCTGCAGAACAATCAGGCGTCGATCACCACCACCGCGCTCACCACGGCGGGCACGGTCGGCGAGATCGTCACCGGTTTCATCCTGACGCTGTTCATCCTCATCTTCTTCCTCTCCGGCGGCGACCAGATCTGGAAGTTCCTCGTGCGCGGCGTGCCGGGCCGCGTGCGGAACCGGGTCGACGTCGCGGGGCGGCGGGGCTTCGCGTCGCTGGTCAGCTACGTGCGCGCGACGGCGGCGGTGGCCGTGGTCGACGCCGTCGGTATCGGCATCGGCCTGGCGATCGTCGGCGTGCCGCTGGTGATCCCGCTGGCGACGCTGGTGTTCCTCGGCGCCTTCATCCCGATCATCGGCGCGGTGATCGCGGGCGCCGTCGCCGTGCTGATCGCGCTGGTGACGAAGGGCGTCGTCGGCGCGCTGATCGTGCTGGCCATCGTCATCGGTGTCATGCAGCTGGAGAGCCACGTGCTGCAGCCGATCCTGCTCGGCCGCGCGGTGAAGCTGCACCCGCTGGCCGTGGTGCTCGCGATCACCGCCGGTCTCGTCGCCGCCGGGATCGCCGGCGCGCTGCTGTCGGTGCCGTTGCTCGCGGTGCTCAACGCGGGTATCCGGTCCCTGCTGCACGAACAGGATCCCGATCCGGCCGAGATCGACGTCCTGCGGGATCAGGCGGCCCAGCCGAACGACCCCGGGGAAGAGGCCGAAGCCAAGTCATGACCGAGCCCCCGCTCTGGCGCGCCGTTTCGGCGCTCGGCACGCGGGACCCGGCCACTCCGCTGTGGCGCGGGGTGATCGTGCTTCGCGTGACGACGCTGCTCTTCGCGCTCGGCTCGTTCATCGTCCATTACGACGGCTACGCGAATAAGTGGCTCGCGTGGACGTCGTTCGGCGTGATGACGCTGTGGACGGTGCTGAGCAGCGTGTTCTACGCGCGGCCGTCGAGCCGCTGGCCGTGGCTGGTCGGCGTCGATCTCGCGCTGACCGTCGTCCTCATGTTCACCTCGGCGTGGATCCTGACCACCGCGCAGTTCGACGCCAACACCCCGCTCATCACGACGGTGTGGGCGGCGGTCCCGCCCGCGGCCGCCGGGACGCGGTTCGGCGCGCTCGGCGGGGTGCTCGCCGGGCTGGTGGTCTCGGTGGTCACCGGGCTGGTGCGCTGGCGGTTCGACGTCGACGTCGCGCGGGACGGCTTCCTGCTGACCGCGAGCGGGTTCGTGATCGGGCTCGCCGCGACCATGGCCCGCCGGTCGGCCGACGCGCTGACCAGGGCGTTGCGCATGGAGGCCGCGACGGCCGAACGGGAGCGGCTCGCCCGCTCGATCCACGACAGCGTCCTCCAGGTGCTCGCGCGGGTGCGCAAACGCGGCGCCGAATTCGGCGGGGAGGCCGCCGAACTGGCGAAGCTGGCCGGCGAGCAGGAGATCGCGCTGCGGGCGCTGGTCACCACCGAGCCGACGCATTCGAGCGAAAACGGGACCACCGACCTCCGGTCCGCGCTGCAGCTGCTCGCGACGCCGTCCGTGCAGGTTTCGACGCCCGCAGGCGAGGTCCAGCTGCCCGAACACGTGACCGCGGAGCTGGTGGCCGTGGCGCGCGAGGCGCTGTCGAACGTCGAGAAGCACGCGGGCGACGACGCGCACGCCTGGGTGCTGTTGGAGGACCTCGGCACCGAGGTCGTGGTCAGCGTCCGCGACGACGGCCCGGGGATCGCGCCCGGTGTCTTGGAACGCGCGGCGGCCGAGGGACATCTAGGTATCGCGGAGTCCATCAAGGGCCGCGTGCGGGATCTGGGCGGAAGCGTCGCCCTGGACACCGCGCCCGGCCAGGGCACGGAATGGGAAGTCAAGGTTCCAGTGGCGGCGAGGGGGAAGCGATGACCGAAGCGCCTCAGGTCTCGGTGATGGTGGTCGACGACCATCCGATGTGGCGGGACGGCGTCGCGCGCGACCTGGCCGAGCACGGGTTCGACGTGAAGGCCACCGCGCCGGACGCGCCCGCCGCGGTGCGGATCGCGCGCACGGTCCGGCCGGACGTCGTGCTGATGGACCTCAACCTCGGCGAGACGTCGGGCGTCGACGCCACCCGCGAGATCACCGCGGAACTGCCGTCGACGAAGGTGCTCGTGCTGTCCGCGAGCGGCGAGCACAGCGACGTCCTCGAGGCGGTCAAGGCCGGGGCGTCGGGATACCTGGTGAAATCGGCTTCGGCGAGCGAACTGGTGGACGCGGTCAAGCGGACCGCGGCGGGCGACCCGGTGTTCACCGCCGGGCTCGCCGGGCTCGTCCTCGGCGAGTACCGCCGGATGGCCGACGCGCCTGACGACGGGCCCGCGCCGCCGCGGCTGACCGAACGCGAGACCGACGTCCTGCGCCTGGTCGCGAAGGGGATGACGGCGCGGCAGATCGCCGAGAAACTCGTGCTCTCGCATCGGACGGTGGAGAACCACGTCCAGTCGACGCTGCGCAAACTCCAGCTGCACAACCGCGTCGAACTCGCCCGGTACGCCATCGAACACGGGCTGGACGAGGAATAGTCAGCCCTGGCCGATCGCCACCACCCGCTGGTTCCGCTCGGCGGGCAGCGGGGTCTTGACGACCGTCCAGCGTGGCCGGTCGAGGTGCCAGGCCGCGACGACGTCGGTCGCGATCACCAGGTCGTCGCTTTCGGTCCATTCGATCGCGACCCGTTTGAGCTCGGTCGCGATCGGCATCGCGGGCGCGTGTGTCCAGGTCAGCGTGTCGAGGGCGAGCACCCAGACGTCGGCCGTCTGCGTCGCCGTCCCCGCCCAGGCGGGGTCGCCGAACAGCACGGCGACCTTGTATCCGTCGCGGCTCGGCACCACCTGGCCCGGTTTGCCGTTGGACACCGGCCACCGGACCGGCGTGCGCTGGTCGTTCCGCAGGTCGAGCACGGAGAATTCGGTCAGTTCGGCGAGCAGCATCCGATCCTTGGTGATCGCGAGGACGCGGGGGAACTGGCGGACGGCGCGGCCGGTGGCAGGGTCGATCAGCACGTCCTCGGCGGTGGCCGTCCCGGTGTTCACCGTGATCAGCAGCCCCTTCGGCACCTCCTGGCGCACCGCCATCGTGCAGCTCGCCGGCCGCCCGCGTCCGCGCTCGGCACCGAGCAAGGAGACGTATTGGAGGCGGCACAGGTCGTTGCCGTCGTCGCGGATCAGCCAGACGCCGCTTTCGTCGGCGGCCGGGGCGACACTACGGGCCTTGCCGAGTTTCCACGGCTGGTTCTTGGGGTCGCCGTAGACGAGTACCTCGGACGGCTCCAGGCACGACGGACCGCAGCGGGCGGCCGACAGCACGACCGGGAACTTGCCGACCCGGATGACGTCGTTGACCCGGTCACCGGCCGGAGCACCGGGCAGCGGGGTGGTGGCGCCGGTGGCGGGATCGAGCATCGACGGCGGCGAAGTCGTCATGACCAGGCGGAACCCCGCGTAGTCCACCGGAATGCCTTCGAGTTTCGACAGCGGCGGTGATGTCGGCGGCGGAACGGCCTGCGGCGGGTCTGCTTCGACGGTGCAGCCGGTCAGCAGGGCAGCCGCCAGCAAGGCGGCACAGGGGAGAAATGCGGGTCTGTTCAGGGTATTTCCCCGATCTCGCGCGTGAGAATCGGTTCTACCATTCCCAGCATGGGCGAGGAAGAGCAGCCGGCGACCGAAACCAAGCCGTTGACCGGACGGGACATCAGGGTCTCCGACGCGGAGCGCGAGCACGTCGTCGAGGTCCTGCAGAAGGCGATCGGCCTCGGGATGCTGAACCTCGACGAGTTCACCGAGCGGACCGACCGCGCCCTCGCCTCCAAGACCCGCGGTGAGCTGAACGCGGTGCTCACGGATCTGCCCGGCCTGGTGCATCCCGAAGCCGGGATGGTGCCCCGGCAGCAGCAGAACCCGTGGGCTCCGCCTCAGCAGCCCGCCTACGCCTCGACGTCCGGTGTCATGGAACTCAACGGCAAGTACTCGGCGTTGCAGCGCAACGGGAACTGGCTCGTCCCCGAGTCGATGGTGATCCGGAACAAGTACGGCGCCACGAAACTGGACTTCTCCCAGGCCGAGATCCGGTATCCGGTGGTGCATATCGAACTGCAGGCCAAATGGGGGCCGGTGGAGATCACCATCCCCGAGGACGGCGCCGTCGACACCAACTCGATCACCGACATCAAGTTCGGCAACCTCGACGACCGGACCCGCTCGAACGGCCGCCCCGGCACGCCCCGGTTCGTCATCACCGGGCGCGTGCACGGGGGGTCGCTGATCATCAAGTACCCGCGGCGGGGTTTCTTCGGCTAGATGTGGCGCAGGTGCCGGACCACGAAGTACGCGACCGCGGCCAGCACCAGCGCGGCCAGCCCGGACACCGCGTGCATCCCGCTGGCGAACGCGTCGTGCGCGGGGACGGCGTCGGCGAGCCGGGACCGGGTGACCGCGTTGCCCAGCGTCCCGACGGTCGCGATGCCCAGCGCGTAGCCGAATTCGTTGCCGGTCTGCGAAAGCGAGGCCGCCGAACCGGCCTTCTCCGGCGGCACGGAGCCGACGACCAGATCCGTGCCCAGGGTGATCAGCGGGCCGCCGCACAGGCAGGTGATGGCGAACGCGATCGACGGGATCACCGGACCGGCGCTCGCCTCGACCTGCGTCAGCAGCAGGAACCCCGCGATCGCACCGGCCAGCCCGGTGGCGATCAACGTCGCGGGGCGGACGCGACGGGCGAGGATCGGGGCGGCCAGGAAGCTGACGGTCGAAGCCAGCATCCCGGGCAGCAGCGCCAGCGCGGCGCCGATCGGGGAAAGCTCCAGCACGATCTGGAAGAACTGCGCGACGAACAGCATGGTCGTCCCGCCGAGCATCGAAAACGCGCACATCCCGCCCAACGCCGTCGAGAACGCACGGCCGCGGAACAGCGTCAGGTCGATCAGCGGGTCCCGCAGGGTCCGCTGGCGCCGCACGAACACCGCGCCGAAGCCGAGACCGATCAGGAGCGAGGCCGCCGGGACCACGTGCACACCCTCGCGGGCGAGCTCCTTGATGCCGTAGACCGTGGGCAGGATCGTGACCAGCGAAAGCGCGACGCTCGCGAGGTCGAGGCGGCCGGCGTTCTCGTTGCGGTACTCGGGCAGGAGCTTCGGGCCGACCACGAGCAGCAGGACCATCGCGGGGACACCGAGCAGGAACACCGAACCCCACCAGTAGTGCTCCAGCAGCACGCCGCCGACCATCGGACCCACGATCGCGCCGACGGTGAAACAGCCCGCCCAGATGCCGATCGCGAGGGAGCGCTGACGGCTGTCGGAGAACAGGTTGCTGATGAGGGCGAGCGTCGACGGCGCCAGCGTCGCACCCGCGATCCCGAGGATCGCGCGGGCGGCGATGAGCATCAGCGCGCTGGTCGAGAACGCGGCGAGCACGGAGGCCAGCCCGAACGCCGTGGCGCCGATGAGCAGCAGTTTCCGGCGGCCGATGCGGTCGCCGAGGGTGCCCATGGTGACCATGAACCCGGCGATCATGAAGCCGTAGACGTCCATGATCCACAGCTGCTGGGTGCTGTCGGCGCCGAGGCTCTGGCTGAGCTTCGGCAGCGCGAGGATCAGCACGAACACGTCGAGGGAGACCAGGAAGGTGGGCAGGGCCAGCACGGCCAGCCCGACCCATTCCCGGCGTCCCGCCCGCGTCGGGGTCATGGTGGTCGTCATGGTCGGCGTCCTTTCGTCGCTTCGGTGTCTTCACCTAGGCGTCGAAGCGGTCGACCGGATTTCGACATGCCCCCCGATCCTTTTCGGGGAGCGGGGGACCTTTGCTACCGCTTGGCGTCTCCCAAAGGGCGCCCCGCGCCCGACGGAGACTTCACGTCGCGCGCCCTCTTTCGGGGCCGAAGGCCCCACGAAAACACGATGAAGGGGCACCTTCGCACTCACGTGAGGTGTGTGCGAAACGGTGCCCCTTCGGCGGGTTTTCGTCAGCGCGCGACAGAATTCGCGGCCTGCCGGGCGGCGACCGGGTCCGACGTGGCCAACGCGGCGTCGGCCAGCGCCTCGCATTCGGCCAGCGTCGTGGCCGCCAGGCTCGCGCCGACCGCGCGCACGGCGGGCGCGTTCATCGAAAGGCTGGTCAGGCCGAGCCCGGCCAGCACCAGCGCGAGCCTCGGGTCGGCGGCGGCCTCACCGCAGACCCCGGCGGGCTTGCCGGTGTCCTTCGCGGCCTGGCCGATGATCTTGAGCAGGCGCAGCAGGCCGGGCTGCCACGGGTCGTTGAGCTTGGCGACGGCGCCGAGCTGGCGATCCGCGGCGAAGGTGTACTGCGCGAGGTCGTTGGTGCCGACGGAGACGAAGTCGACCGCGTCGAGGATCTCGCGGGCGGTCAGCGCGGCGGCCGGGATCTCGATCATCACGCCCGCACGGGCGATTCCGGCGGCGCGGGCGCGCTCGGCGAACCAGGCGGCCTCGGCGGCGGTGGCGACCATCGGGGCCATCACCGAAACCTCGGCGCCGGAGTCCTGCGCGGCACCCGCGATGGCCTCGAGCTGGCGGTCGAGGATCTCGGGACGGTCGAAGGCGACACGAAGGCCGCGTACGCCGAGCGCCGGGTTGGGCTCGTCCTCGGGCTCCAGGAACGCGAGGGGTTTGTCCGCGCCCGCGTCGAGGGTGCGGACGATGACCGGCTTGCCGCGGAACGGCGTGAGCACGGCGGTGTAGGCCTTGCGCTGCTCTTCGACGCTCGGCTCGGAGGAGGCGTCGAGGTAGCAGAACTCGGTGCGGAAGAGGCCGACACCTTCCGCACCCGCCTCGGCGGCGGTCTGGGCGTCGGTGGCGGACCCGACGTTGCCGAGCACCTTCACCCGGTGCCCGTCGGAGGTCGCGCCGGTGCCGTCCCACTCGATCGCGCCGGTCTTGGCGGCCGCGACGACTTCGGCGTTCGGGTCCGCGACCTCGACGACGCCGGTGTCACCGTCCACCGCAAGCGCTTGCGCGTCGAGCGCGAGGATGCCGCGGACCGCGACGACGGCGGGAATCCCGAGCGCGCGGGCGAGGATCGCGGTGTGGCTGGTGGGGCCGCCCTCTTCGGTGACAAGCGCCAGCACCTTGTCCGGGTCGAGGCCGGCGGTGTCGGCGGGCGCGAGGTCGCGGGCGACGAGCACGCTCGGCGACGACAGGTCGGGGACGCCAGGAGGCGCGATGCCGAGCAGTTCGGCGATGAGCCTGTCGCGCACGTCGAGGACGTCGCGGGCCCGCTCGGCCATGTAACCGCCGGCGGCCGCGAGCGCGTCGGCGAACTTCCCCGCCGCCTGATGTACCGCACGCGGTGCGGGCAGGTTCTGGTCTTTGACGAGTTGCTCCGCCGAGGAGACGAGCGCCGGGTCGGCCGCCATCGCCGCGGTGGTGATGAGGATCGTCGCGGCCTCGCCGGTGGCCGTCTCGGCGAGCTTCTCGAGCCTGCCGGCCACGATCTGCGCGGCCGGGGCGATCCGGGCGGCCTCGGCGGCGGGATCGGCCGGTGCCGGTGTGCTCGCGGGTTCACCGAGCGGCTCGGCGACCCGGACGACAGGACCGCTCGCGCGGCCGGGACTGACGGCGACCCCGGACAGTGACTCAGACGGCATGGTCTAGACCATATCTCATAGGCGGCGTGACCTGGCTCATAGCCACCAGCAGAACACAGAAGAGGACATCATTCCAGTTCGGACGCCGTCGGATAGGAAGGCTGCGCGCCTTGGCGGGTCACCGTGATCGCCGCCACCTTCACCGCCTTGCGCGCCGCATCGGCCAGCTCCTCACCCTTCGCGAGCGAAGTCGCGAGCGCCCCCGCGAAAGCGTCACCGGCGCCCGTCGTGTCGACAGCCTCGACCTTCGGCGACGGCACCTCCGTCACCCCATCCGCTGTGACCACCGCAGCCCCCTTCGCGCCGAGCGTCACGACGGCGGCCTTCGGACCGAGGTCGAGCAGCTTGGGGAAATCCGCCTCGCCGCCGAGCAGGAAGGCGGCCTCGTGCTCGTTGACCAGAAGGACGTCGAGCCCCTGAAGCGTCTTCGCGGAAAGCTCGGCGGCAGGCGACAGGTTCAGCAGCGTCTTCACGTGGCGCTCAACGGCTTTCGCGACCGCGTGCTCGACGGTTTCGAGCGGGATCTCCAGCGACAACACCACGATCTCGGCGCCGTCGAGGTCGACGTCCTCGGGCCGCAAGACGGAATTGGCGCCGGGCGAGACGAGGATCGAGTTCTCGCCGTCCGGCGTGACCGTGATGTACGCGATCCCCGTCGGGCGCTCACTCGTGCGCAGCGAGCCCGTGTCCACCCCGGACTCGGCGAGCGACCGCTTGAGCAACTCGCCGTACGGGTCGTCGCCGACCGCGCCGAGCAACGCGACGTCCGCCCCGAGCCTGGCCGCGGCGACCGCGGTGTTGGCGCCCTTGCCACCCGGCGACAAGATCGTGTCGCCACCGAGTACGGTTTCGCCACCACCAGGTCGCCGATCGACCGGGACGACGAGATCGGCATTGGCGGACCCGATGACCAGCACCTGAGAAGTCATGGAAGAGACCATGCCATGACCAGCGGTTGTCCGGTCGACACCCTTCTCCAGGCGAAGATGTGAAGAACTTTGTAACTTTCTCGGCGCGTAGTGCGACAATCAGGCGAGCAGCGGAACGCCGTCACTCTTTCGGGGATAACCTTCCCCCGGACGTCACTTCGGCGATCACGCCCGCTCTTGAGATGCGTTGCCGCGTCCAAGCGGTGACGTTGCCCCGATCCCGGCTTTCGCCGGGAAGAGGGCATCGGGTCGCCGGCGTCGATCACGTAGCCCCCCGAGTGATCGGCGCCGGCGGCGCCCCGGCTTCCACGGGCGCCTCGGTCAGACCGGTGTTCCCGTTGACTGGTCGAGCGCCACGTCGCCTGCGAAGGCGGATCTTGCTTTCAGTGTCTCTTTCAGACGTGCCGCGGCGGCTGCCGTGATCTTTTCCGCGAGAACCGACCGGACACCATCGGTGCGAACCGAAACCCTGACGTACCTCCGGCCGTGCTCCGATGGAACACGCTCGAACCGGATCTCCTGGAGACTCGAGAGAAGGACATCGACCGGTGGAATTTCGCGCGGCACGACATGTCTTGGGGGCGTGTCGCGCTCGAACCAGGTCAGAGAATCTTCGTCCACCTCGAGAAAGCCGGACGTTCCCCTGAATCGAGTTTTGTGGAGAACGACGCCACAGACCACAGTCGCGAGCACGACTACAGGCGACAGCCAGACAGGCACGGAATCAGCGGATTGACGAAGGACGAACAACAAGACGATCAGCGCGTAGAGCCCCGCGAAACCGAGGATTCTCGCTCCTGGCATCCGGCCTGACCGGATCCTGACCGGCTCGTCCGCCGGCGAGGCTTCCACTCTCTGCGTGGCGGATACCCCATCCTTCCATCTCACCAGGCGCGACCCGGAACTTCCGCCGGGCCCGAAACCACTGCGCGAAAGTTCGCGCGAGCGCCAATGCACCAGGCCAGGGCAAAAACCTTCGATCGCTTCCGACGCCGACTCCGCCTCCTCCAACTCGATTTCCGGAGTCAGGAGGACACCGTGTTTCGAGGGCCGTCTGTACTCCTCGAGAAGCTTCTCCCTCGACGCCTCGCCGGCCAGGGCCAGGTGGACACTGATCCATCCCGGGCGCCCGCGTTCGTCGAACACGACAGAGCGCAAATCCTTCCACGGCAACACCAACGGTTCCGACGAATCGCCCTGCTGCCTGATCCCCGCTTCCGTGAGTTCGATCGTCCGTACATCGCCGGGTTTATCCGGCGCGAAAGCCCACCAAGCCGCAGCCGCCGTGAATCCGATTCCGAGCAGCACGATCGACAGAGCCGCGGCGAATCCCCAAAGATCGCCGCTCAGGCGCCCGTGGATGTAGAACATCCACACGCCGATCAACAGTGAGAAGAGACCGCTGAAGCCCAGCACGGTGGCTCCGGCGGGAGAGCGACGCTTCGGCTTCGGAGGTGCCTTGAGCCGGACGATGACCTGCTGCCCCTCTTCCCACGAGGCAACGGTTTCGGGTGCTTTTCGACGCCGAAGGCGGGCGAACACCCACAAGACGGAGACGAGCAGCGGAATCAGGGCAGCCAGTACTGCGAGGAAGTCGGCCGCCAGGATCACGAGCCCGGCCACATGCAGCAGGCGATAGGGATGAGCGACGTCGCGTTGCCAGTGATCGCCACTCCGCTGAACGCCGACCACATTCGTCCCATCGACCGGTGTCAGTTCGTCGGGATCGAATTCGACGACGCCGAGCGAATGGCCGTTCACCGTGACCTCGGCATCACACTCCCAGAAGTAGCCGAAGCCCTCAGAGGAAACGGGACCTCGGCGATCGCAGGTCTTGATCACCGCCGAAGCGTCGTCGACCGCCGTCTGTCCCGTGTTGTTCTCCGGCGTCCCCGCCAAGCGGAACATCGTCAGGCAGACGAAGAAGAGCAAAGGCCCGATCACCAGTGCGACCGCCACTGCCGTGGCGAGTACACCCGCGCCGGTCGCCTTCGTCCGGCTTGCCTTCTTCATTACAACGAACCGGAGATCCGCTGCTCGCCAGGCTGATCGAATACCGGCTCGACGCCGGCCTTGCGTACCGACGAAGCAGCCGTCCTTCCGCCACTGCTGCCGACCACTCCACTGTCCTTGGGCTCGATGGTGGTGTTCGTCTTGTCACGCTGCCTATCCAGGTCGCTCTGGTTGTTGTCACTGCCGACACCGACGTCGAGAACGCCTTTCACGGCTTCCTTGATCGCCGCGCCACCGAGGTCTGGGACGACTTCCTTGGCCATGTGGCTGAGCCCCTGCCCGACGCCCTTCGCGTACTTGCCGAATCCCTTCGCGATGGATTCCAGCGCCTCGCCCAGGAGCTTGAGAATGCTCTTGGCATTCGAAAAGGCCTTCATCAGGCGCTGAACCTGCCCCATCGCCTTACGCGCCTGCTTCACGGCGAATGGAACACCTTCACCGGCAAGGGCTCCGGGATAGCCGGGCGGTGGGTACCTGAGCAGAATGAAGATGATCTTGGCGAGGGTATCGGTGATGAGGTCGCGGATGAGTGTGCGGACGACGTCGAGGATCGTCTTGCAGATCTCCACGACCGCACCCGCGTTGCTCGCGGCGTCGGAAAGCGCACGATAGGTGTCCAGCTGTTCCTGGACGTACTCGCGGTACCGGTCCGCCACCTGACCGGTCCAGTCCATGGTGTTCTTACGGACCTCGTCCGTGAGTTCCTCCGCCATCTTCTGGACGTCTTTGCTGATGGTGGTCCACTTCTGCGCTTCGAGATCCAGCGCGTCCTGATCACCGGTGACATAGTCGAGCGGTTCCTTCAGAAAGTCGACATGCTCGATGACCCAGCCGAACCCCCAGCTCAAGAGAGATTCGAACGGGTTGCCGCCGGCGGCGATCATGCCGATGTCGACGCCCGCACTACCCAGACTGAGCAGGCCTTCCGTCCAGTCGCCGTGGACGAGCTTCTCGATGCCGCCGATGGTGTCCTGAATCGCGCCCGCACCCTCCAGGGCGCTGTCGACGACGTACTTCTCGGAGTCCGTTTCCTTCGTGGCGTCCTGGATGATCTGGTTCGAGCCCGGCTCAGCCATGCTTCACCTGCCCCGCACGATTGACCAGATCCTGGGCGGATTCATCGTCGACGCGGCGCGCCTGAGCCCACGCTCGGACCGTGTCCACATGGTGGTTTCCGGCATCGACAGCGGCCTTGAGAGCTTCGACCGCCTTGTCTGCGGCGGTGTTGCACCAGGCGTCGAGTTGCACGAGGTCGCCGATCAGACCGAAGTCCTCTGACTTGATCCGGCTCGTCTGGTCGGCGCTCAACGCGGTCTGAAGCAGCTCCAGAGTTTTCTCGACCTGCTTGGCGTGCTCGTCGATCCTCACCGGATCGACGTTGAAGCCCTGCTTACCTTGTGGCTGCCCCATTCTTTCCCTCCCTCAAGAACCCGCTCAGCGCAGGAAGTCGCCGCCGGTGAAGTAGTCGTCCTCGTGGTCCGTCTGCTGCCGGCGCGCGGCACGCGGCGGCGCGGGCGGGGCCGGGGGTGCGGGCGGCTTCGGGGCGGGAGGGGGCGGAGGCGCGTCGAGTTCGTCTTCGGCGACGAAGCGGTCGTCCTCGTCCGCCTCCTGGTGACCGCCCTCGACGTAACCCGTCGGTTCGGGTTCGGGGTACTCGTTGTGCAGCTGGTTGACCAGTTCGTTCATCGTTTCGGTGCCCGCGATGGACGGCACGCCGGTCTGCATCGCGCCCGCGAGCTTGCTCTGCGCGCTCTGGACGACGCGGAGGATCTCCTGCGCGAGCGCGGGGTTGTCCCGTACGGACGGGCCGATCTCCAGGCCCACCAGGTTCCCCGCGTGGTTGACCTTGACCGAGATCTGGCCGTCCTTGCTGCGTTCGGACACCGAGACGCTTTCGATCTCGGTGCGCATCTGATTCGCCTTCCGCTGGGCGTCGGCCAGTTTGGCCTCGAAATCAGCGAAGAGCTGCTCAGGGTTCGACACGCGAACCTCCCCTGTTCACGTCGTAGCCATTCGGCGACCGAGTGTGGCATACGCGTCTGACATCGGGGAACGTTTGGCGGACATCCGCACCCCGGTCGTGTGGATCACCACAGAGAACTCCGGTTTTCCCTACCGGATCCGACGGCTTACCCGATGTTCTCGCAGGTCAGTGGCCCCTAGCGTGCTAGGTATGACGATTTCGGACTGGAAACGCGCCGTCTATGCGCTTCTCGTGCTTCCGGGGTACCTCGGTGGCGCGAAGGTCCAGCGTGGACTGGCGCGGCGCTGGCTCGGGCAGGAAAGCGGGTCACGGCCGCGGTTCGTAGCGGCCTTCGGTCCGAGCGCGGTCGCGTTTCTGCTCGCCTTGCTGCTGTTCTATCTCGTCGGGCGTATCGCGACCTATGGGCTCTTCTGGACGGGGAGCGATCCCGAGGGCACGTGGGGCGGGCCGACGCTGGCGGGAGCGTGGATCGTGCACTTCCTCATCGCGGCCGGGATGGCCGTTCCGATCTTCCTGGCCCTCCGGCCGCTCACCAGGCTCCAAGCTCGCCTTCTCGGCTGAAACCCGCCTACCAGGTGTGATCGGCGCGGTATTGTGCGTGAGCGCACGACATCGACCGATTGGGCCGGGGAGGGCTTCGATGGGTTTGTTCGGGGACGTGTGGGCGGCGGCCACCGGCCTGCTCGGCAAGACCGGTGCCGGTGCGGTGGCCGGTTTCGCCGTGGGCGGGCCGGTCGGCGCGATCGTCGGCGGCATCGTCGCCTCGAACGCGAGTGACGGCTCCGGCGGGGTCGATCAAGGCGGTCTGACGCCCAAGCAGCTGCTCGAAGCCGTCGTGAACGGCCCTGGCACCGGCTCGCTGGAAGAGGCGCGCAGGGTCGGTGGTGAGCAAGCGCGGAACCAGACCCAGCTGCACGACGGGACCCGCGACGTGATGGCGGCGTTGGAGACCGCCTGGACCGGTGGAGCGGCGGACGCCGCGCGGGCGAAGCTTCAGCCGCTCGCCGACTCCTCCACGTCGGCGTCATCGAGCCTGGAGCGCAATTCGGGGCTGACGCAGACGCAGCTGGATCAGTTCGTGTCGCTGAAGAACTCGCTGAACCGCGAAGTCGCCGCCGACCCGCCGACCACGGGCACCTACGACGACGTGACGCCGTGGGACACCGACACCGAAGACAAGGTCAACCAGTACAACCAAAAAGCGCAGGCGAATCTCGAGCGCTACCACGCCTACAACGAGCAGTCCACCTCGAACAACGCCGGCCGAACCATCGACTACGGGCAGCTCGGCGCGTTCGACGGCGGCGATTTCAAGGTCGACGACAGCCGGCCCGGTCCTGGCGACGGCGGCAAAGTGCGCGGGTTCGACGGGCGCTCGGATTCCGGTGGCGACGGGTATCGGCCGCCTCCGGGCGGGGTCCAGCCGCCGCCACCACCGTCGGGGCCTCCGCCTGGCGGTCCCGAAACACCGAACCAACGGCCGTATGAGGTCCCAAGCCCGCAGCCCTCCGATCCGGGCTTCCGCCCTGGTCAGTACGACGACGGCACGCGGGCGGCGGGATACACGCCTCCGCAGCCATCGTCGTATCCGGGTTACCAGCCGCCGTCCTTCGGCCCCGGCACCGGCGGCGGTACCAACTTCGGCCCTGGTGGTGGCGGAAGTGGTTTCGGGCCGGGCTTCGGGCCTGGTGTAGGCGGCGGTTTCGGGCCCGGCTCGGGCTCGTCCGGCGGCCCGGGAAGCGGCTCGGCGCCTGGACCCGGTCGCGGCAGCGGGGCGATGCCTCCCGGTCAGCCCGGCCAGGTGGCCCGCCCCGGGATGCCCGGTGGTCCCGCCGGGGGCGCGGGCAGGCCTGGCGCACCGGGGATGGGCCCGATGGGCGCCGGTGCGGGCAAGGGCAAAGGCGGCGAAGACGAGGAACACAAGCGCGCTTCTTACCTGCAGGAAGCCGACCCTGACAGCGTCTTCGGCGGCACTGAGACAAAGCCGGTCCCGCCGGTGATCGGGCTCTGATCGTGTTCGAAGCACCTTTGTATCTGCCGAAGACCGTCCTGCTCACCGCGTGGGAATGGGAGCGCCTCGGCACTCCGCCCGCGGTGCTCGGCCCGGACCACCTGTGGCTCGCCGAGGACACCAAGAAGAAGCTCGACGACGCCGTGCTCGACACCCTCACCGAGCTGAAGCTGGCCTCCGGAGGCGCCCTGACCAGGGAGTTCCGCGACCTCCTCCGCGTGCTGGCCACCGGCCCGCTCCGGTTCACCGCCTGGCTCGGCGACATCGAGTCGGACGAGACCGGGAACATCCTCGTGTCGGCGTCCGGCCAGGACGCGGTCCGGGTGATCCGCCAGGACGAGAAGGTCCGTATCGACGTCATCGACCCCGGTTACGGCGCCGAATCGCTGGTCGACATGTTGCCCCCGGTCGAAGCGGCCCGGATCGACCCGGTCAAGATCCCGAAATCCCGCTTCTCGGGGCAGCCGGTCTACGAGGATTCGTACGATCTAGAGGACCCGACCGAAGAGCCCGAATACGACCCGTTGCCTTCGGCGCGAGAGCTGATGGCGGCGAAACGAACCGGCGTGCACCAGCTCTACGCGGCCAACAACGGCACCAGGAGCACTCCGCTGACCGTGGTCGACACCGCAAATGCCGGACGCGTCCTCACCTACGTGCTGCCCGGCGAGGACGGCGAACCGCTGGTCAGCTTCGAACCGGGGCGCCGGGATGTCCTCGTTGACGTCCTCTACGCGACCCTGCACGGACTGAAGTAAGGGGATTTCGATGACTTCGTTCTTCGGGGACGTCTGGTTCCGGAACAGTGACGACGTCGTGGGCGGTGGAGCGGCACCGGCCGGTGGCCAGGGCTTCACCATGAGCGGCGACGAGATGCGGGGCTTGCTCAAGAAATGCCAAGTCCAACGCGACTTCATCCGTGAGCAGTTCGAAGCTGCAAGAAAGTTGTCGCAGGTCGCGCCACCAGGCGATGAACCAGCAAGCAGGCACGCGGTAAACGGCCCGAACGGTGTCAACGAAACCGGGCGATTCTATGAAGGGCATCTACGATTCCAGGAGAAGTACTTCACGGAACTCATCCTCCGACTGGAAAAAGCACTGGGACTGACCGAGGAAGCCGACCGGCAAGCAGCCGACGCGACCAAGAAAAGCGGGACAATCGATTGACCTCACGACACCAGCTGGCCGCCTTCGCGTTGGTGGCCACCGGCACCCTGCTCCTGTCGGCTTGCGACGGCGACCGCACCAATCCAGGAACGCCGACACCAGGCGCATCTGCCTCGTCATCAAGCGCGGGTGTCCCGAACAACGGAGCACCCGCTGTCCAGAACCCACTGCCGGCCAAGGTCCTCGACGGAAGCCCCTGTGACAGCGCACTGACTCCTCAGCAACTCGAAACTTTCATCGGCGAACCGAGCCCTGGCAAGCCCAGCACCGACGCACTCGGCGCAGCCTGTAGGTGGAGCTCCGCATCCGGCAGCGGCGCAGGATTCACGATCAGTTACCAGACCAAATCCGATCAGGGAATCAGCCTCCCCTACAAGAACGTGAAACCGAATGCGGCTCGCTGGGTCGAACTCGAACCCATCGACGGTTATCCGGCGATCGGCTACACAAACATCCAGGACGACAACGGCTGCGCCGTCGTGGTCGGAGTCTCCGATCAACTCGCCTACTCGGTCTCCCTTTCCCTTGGCGACAAGGCGGCTCAGCAGGGCAAGGACGGCTGCGCCCTCGGCCGCGATGTGGCCTCCGAAGTCCTGAAGAACCTCAAGGGGAGGGCGTAAGCCGCGCATAGACGGCCTCCGCGCCTTTGGCCAGGTTTTCGCGGGTGGTGGCCGGATCGGTTTTCGCGGCGATGAGACTGATCCGCACCATCGAGCGCCCGCTCGGGAACAGGACCTGGCCGCCGTCGGCGCCGAAGTGACCGCAACTGGCCTCGCTGATCGGGCGGGACAAGGCCTCGCCGCGTTCGAGAGCGCACTGCTCGCGAACGGCGGCGATGGCGGCGGCCGGGTCCGGCACGGACAGCACGGTCTGGCTCACGGAGACGTTCGGCGCGATTCCCTCCGAAAGGTCCACCTGACCGGCACGATCGCAGCGCATTTCGATCGTGTTGTACTTCGAGCCGGGGTTTTCGCTCAAACTGAACAGATCCCGCTGCAGACCGTCGGTCGGCCGTGCGGTGATCGTGGTGAAGACCTCCGCCGGGAAGGCGGAGCAAGGGTCGGCGACGAGGTCGTAAGGCGCGGGATAGCTCCGCACGGGCATGGACCGCGGCCCTTGGGCGACGTTGCGGCGGATGCCGTCGAGCAGCTTGGCCAAGGTGGCTTCGGGGTCGGGGAGCTTCGTGAAGCCGGAAATGCCGAGTTCCAGGATGTTGTAGTCAGTCTGGAGGCTCACCCTGATGTCGTCGGTCCCTCGGCGAGTACCGACCTTCAGGACAGCGTCCCGCCAATCCATCCGCAGCGAAAAGCGCGAGTGCAGGACGTTCAGGTTCACGCTCGTGCCGGGCAGCTCCGGTGCGCCGGACACGCTGACGCTGCCACCGCAGGTACTCACCCACGAGCCCGTTCCGGCGAGCTCCGGGCGGTCTCCGTCGGTGGTGCTCAGGCGATCGCCGCCCTGGAGGACACCGTCCTTCAACTCCATCCCAGCGCCGGCCAGGACCTCGGAGGTGAGGACCGCGCACGCGTTGTGGACGAATCCGCCCTGGAAGGTCGCGGGTGGTTCGGCGCTGGGGGTCTCCTTCAGCAGGAAGCGTTGTGGCGGAGGAGGGGCGGCGGTGTCGGCGGGGCCGGATCGAGGCAGGCAAGCCGCGCCGAGCAAGGCGGGCACGACCAGCAGAAGTACGCGTTTCATCAAGCTGGAACGCTACGAGTTGCCGTCGCGGAAGCCAGCCCACTCCGGAGTGGTCCATTTGCCGCCGATCCCGTACTGACCACCTAGAATGCGCGGATGACCAACACCGGCCGCAGGGGTCGCGAGCGGGCCGCGACCGATCAGGACATCCGCCGGACGGCGCGGGCGCTCCTGGTCGAGCAGGGGCCGGAGGCCGTGACCCTGCGGGCGATCGCGCGCGAGCTCGGCATCACGGCGCCGGCGTTGTACCGCTACTACGGTTCCCGCGACGATCTGGTCGAGCATCTTCGCGCGGACGTCGTCGCGGATCTGGCGGCCGGGCTCGCCGAGGACATCGCGCAGCTGCCGGACGAGGGCGCGCTGCAGCTTTTCGCGATCTGCAAGGGATTTCGGCGCTGGGCGCTCGCGCACACCAAGGAGTTCACGCTGGTCTTCGCCTCACCCGCGGGCGACGACACGTTGAGCAGGCTGGGTGAGCCGTTCGGGCGGATCTTCCTCGCGGCGGCGGGCCGGGTGCTCGCGATGCACGATCTGGTGACGCCGTCGAACGACGTGGTCCCGGCCGAGCTGCGCGACGATCTCACGTCCTTCCAAGAAGAACTGCTCGCCGTGCTGAAGGAGTCCGGGGCGACGTTCCCGCTCGAAAAGCTCGACCTCGGCGTGACGTACCTGATGATCCAGTTCTGGGCCCGGCTCTACGGGCACGTCACGCTCGAGGTCTTCGGCAACTATCCGATCCCGTTCTCGAAACCGGACGTCCTCTTCGACGCGATGCTGGCCGATCTCGCGCGCGAGATCGGCCTGTCCACCGAGTAGCTACGCCGCGTGCCCGCCGTCGACCGAGACGGTCGAGCCGGTCACGTACTTGCTTTCCGGCCGGGCCAGGAACGACACGGTGGCGGCGACCTCCGACGGCGAACCGTAGCGGTCGAACGCCGTCAGGCTCCTCTGGTCGGCGGCGTAGGGGCCGTCGGCCGGGTTCATGTCGGTGTCGGTCGGGCCGGGGTGGACGATGTTCACGGTGATGCCGCGCGGCCCCAGTTCCCTGGCGAGGCCCTTGGTCATGCCCAGCAGCGCGGTCTTGCTCACCGCGTACAGCGACATCCCGGGGCCGGGAACGCGGTCCGAGACGCAGCTGCCGATGGTGATCACGCGTCCGCCGTCGCCGAGGTGCCGGGCCGCGGCCTGGGTGGCCACGTAGACACCACGGACGTTGACCGCGAGCACGCGGTCGATGTCCTCCAGGCTCGTCTGGTCGAGCGGGCCGACGAAGCCGACGCCCCCGTTGTTGACCAGCACGTCGAGCCTGCCGAATTCGGCGACCGCCGTGTCGACCGCGGAGACCACGGCCGCGGCGTCGGCGCTGTCGGCCTGGATCGCCAGCGCGCGGCGACCGAGGGCCTTGATCTTGTCCACGACGCCGGCCGCGAGTTCGGCGTTGTTCTGATAGGTGAGCGCGATGTCGGCGCCGTCCTCGGCGAGCCGGATCGCCGTGGCGGCACCGATCCCGCGGCTGCCGCCGGTCACCAAAGCCACCTTGCCGTCGAGGGTCATGCGGTGTTCTCCGTTCGATTTCGTTGTCCTTGAACAACTCCATCGAATCGCCTCATGACCCTCGACGCTGGCGCAAATCGGCCACGGCGCTACAGCACGATGTTGACCAACCGTCCCGGCACGACGATCACCTTGCGCGGGGTGCCGTCGCCGACCAGCGCGGCGACCTTCTCGTCGGCCAGCGCGGCCGCCTGCACGGCGTCCTTGCCCGCGTCGGCGGGCACGGTGACGCGGGAACGCACCTTGCCGTTGACCTGGATCGGATACTCCACGGAGTCCTCGACCAGGTACTTCTCGTCGACGACCGGGAACGGCCCGTGCACCAGGGAATCCGCGTGGCCCAGGCGCTTCCACAGCTCCTCGGCCAGGTGCGGGGCCAGCGGCGCCAGCATCAGCACCAGGGGCTCCACCAGCTCGCGCGGAGTCGCCTCGGCGCCGCCGTAGACCTTGGTGACGTGGTTGTTCAGCTCGATCAGCTTCGCGCCCGCCGTGTTGAACCGCAGTTCCGCGTAGTCCTCGCGGACCCCGGCGATCACCTTGTGCAGCTGCTTGCGATCGGCGTCCGTGGCGTCCACTGTGGACACACGCAGCTCGCCGGTCTCCTCGTTGACGACCAGGCGCCACAGGCGCTGCAGGAACCGCTGCGCGCCGACGACGTCCTTGGTCGCCCACGGCCGCGAGACGTCCAGCGGGCCCATCGACATCTCGTAGAAACGGAAGGTGTCGGCGCCGTAGTCGGCGGCCATCTGGTCAGGCGTCACGACATTCTTCAGGCTCTTGCCCATTTTGCCGTATTCCTGCTTGACCTCTTCTTCGCCGAAGAAGAACTTGCCGTCCCGCTCCACGACCTGGTCGGCCTGGACGTGCACACCGCGGGCATCGGTGTACGCGTACGCCTGCACGTAGCCCTGGTTGAACAGCTTCCGGTACGGCTCCCTGGACGACACGTGGCCCAGGTCGAACAGCACCTTGTGCCAGAACCGCGAGTACAGCAGGTGCAGCACGGCGTGCTCGACTCCGCCGACGTACAGATCCGTGCCGCCGGGGTCGTCGACGCCGTGTTCGGCGGGCCGCGGCCCGACCCAGTACGCCTCGTTCTCCGGCGCGACGAACACGTCCTGGTTGGTCGGGTCCAGGTACCGCAGCTGGTACCAGCAGGAACCCGCCCAGTTCGGCATGGTGTTGATGTCGCGGCGGTAGGTCTTCTTGCCCTCGCCCAGATCCAGCTCGACCTCGACCCAGTCGGTGGCGCGGGCCAGCGGCGAGGACGGCGTGCTGTCCTTGTCCTCCGGGTCGAACGTCACCGGCGAGTAGTCGGCGACCTCGGGCAGCTCGACCGGCAGCATGCTTTCCGGCAGCGCGTGGACGTGGCCGTCCTCGTCGTAGACCACCGGGAACGGCTCGCCCCAGTAGCGCTGGCGCGAGAACAGCCAGTCGCGCAGCTTGTACTGGACGGTGCCGCGGCCGTGCTCGTTCTCCTCCAGCCAGCCGATCATCGTCTTCTTGGCCTCGTCGACGCCCATGCCGTCCAGGAAGCCCGAGTTGATCGCCGGTCCGTCGCCGGTGAACGCCTTGCCGTCGAACCCTTCCGTCGGCTGAACCGTGCGGATGATCTCCAGGCCGAATTTCTCGGCGAACTCCCAGTCGCGGGTGTCCTGGCCGGGGACGGCCATGATCGCGCCCGTGCCGTAGCCCATCAGGACGTAGTCGGCGACGAAGACCGGGATCTCCTTGCCGTCGGCCGGATTCACCGCGTAGGAGCCGGTGAAGACGCCGGTCTTCTCCTTGTTCTCCTGGCGGTCCAATTCGGACTTACGCGAAGCGGCGGCGCGGTATTCGGCGATGGCTTCGGCCGGGGTGGCGGCGTCGCCGGTCCAGCCGGCGTCGACGCCTTCCGGCCACGTGGCGGCGGTCAATTCGTCGACCAGCGGGTGCTCGGGCGCGACCACCAGGTACGTGGCGCCGAACAGGGTGTCCGGCCGGGTGGTGAAGACCTCGATCTTCTTGTCGCCGGACGCGAACGAGACCCGCGCGCCGTGCGAACGGCCGATCC
The DNA here is from genome assembly GCF_022479115.1 of Amycolatopsis sp. EV170708-02-1. Classification (NCBI taxonomy): domain Bacteria; kingdom Bacillati; phylum Actinomycetota; class Actinomycetes; order Pseudonocardiales; family Pseudonocardiaceae; genus Amycolatopsis; species Amycolatopsis sp. EV170708-02-1. Next base: position 9,162,096 of record NZ_CP092497.1, on the reverse strand, counting down.
AGTTGCGCTGCATGGACTTGACCTTCTCCGGCCAGTCCAGCAGGTCCAGGTCGTCGACCAGGCGATCGGCGTAGGCGGTGATCCGCATCATCCACTGCCGCAGATTGCGCCGGAACACCGGGAAGTTGCCGCGTTCACTGCGGCCGTCGGCGGTGACCTCTTCGTTCGACAGCACCGTGCCCAGGCCGGGGCACCAGTTCACCGGCGCCTCGGAGAAATAGACCAGCCGGTGCGTGTCGATGATCTCCAGCTGCTCGGCGCGGGTCAGCTCGCACCAGTTGCGGCCGTCGGGCGTCCGGCGCTTGTCCTGGGCGTACTCGGTCTCCAGCTCGACGATCGGCCGGGCCTTGCCCGCCTTCTCGTCGTACCAGGAGTTGAAGATCTGCAGGAAGATCCACTGGGTCCACTTGTAGTAGTCCGGGTCGATCGTCGAAATCCGGCGACGCTCGTCGTGCCCCAGCCCCAGGCGCCGGATCTGGCGCAGGTAGGTCTCCATGTTCTCTTCGGTCGTCTTGCGCGGGTGCTGCCCGGTCTGCACCGCGTACTGCTCGGCGGGCAGGCCGAAGGCGTCGAAGCCCATCGTGTGCAGCACGTTGCGGCCGATCATGCGGTGGTACCGCGCGAAGACGTCGGTCGCGATGAAGCCCAGCGGGTGCCCGACGTGCAGGCCGGAGCCCGACGGGTACGGGAACATGTCCTGGACGAACAGCTTGTCCGACGGGACCTCACCGCTCTCGTCCGCGAGCGGGCCCACCGGGTTCGGTGCGTGGTAGGTGCCGTGGTCGGACCAGTAGTCCTGCCAACGCTGCTCGATCTGGCCCGCCAGCTCCGCGGTATAGCGGTGCTGAGGGGCCGCGTCGGCGCCTTCGCTCGCCTGGTTCATCGCCGAAATCCTCCGTGCTCATCCACGTCAAGCCACTCCAGAAACAACTCGACCCCTCAGCCCGGAGGGCATGAGGGTCGCCGCGCTGGTCCCGGCCGTTGGACCGAGTTCAGCGCGGCAGGCTAAGGAGCAGCCGAGCCGTGTTCATGGGTCCAGTTTAACGCCCAGGTCAAAGGCGTTCCGAGGGGACCGCCAGAGCGATGAACTGGGTCACCTGGGTCGCGGAGAAGTTGTTGTCGCTGACCAGGACCAGGCTGCGCTCCCCGTTCGGGAGGCGCGGGCCCCAGGTCATGCCCTCGACGTTGTCCACCGTGGACAGTTCGAAGTCCGCGAGGTCCGCGAGCAGCCGCTTCTTGACCGGCTTGACCTTCTTCGCGTCGGCCAGCGAGGGCGTCTTCAGGATGTTCGTGGCGCCCTTGGTGTCGATCTCGTAGATGCGGATCTTGTTGCCGACGCCGGTGACGAACGACCGCTCCATCACCAGGTAGCGGGTCGGATCGGCCTGGTCGACGGCCAGCAGCGACGAGATGCCGGTGGTCGCGAACGCGCCGGGCGGGTTCGGCGACGCGAAGACCTTCTCCTGCGGGTACGCGTACTGCGCGAGGACCGGCCCGAACCGCGACTGCACGGTGATCCGCGAAAGGGCGCCCGACGTGGTGTTCGCCTCCGGGCCGTCCTGGAGCAGCGGGCCCTCGACCGAGCTGGCGACCAGCGACCCGAAGCCCGCGAAGGTGAGGCCTTCGAGGGCGAGGTTCTGCCGCGGCCCCGCCGTCTCGGCCATCTTCTCGTTGGCGGGAATCGGCAGGTCACGGACGTAGGAGCCGTCGCGTCCCGCCTCGCGGATCGACGGGTCGATCCTGGCCGCGGCCGACCGCTCGCCCTCTTGCGACCAGACGTACTGGCCGGTCCAGGGGTCGACGCGCAGCTCTTCGGGGTCGATGGTCTGCATGTTCGGCGGCTGCGCGGGGTCGTTCTTCGCGAGCGGCGGATACGGCGTGCCGTCGGGACGCAGGAGCGGCTTGGTGCCGGTGAAGGTCACCGGGCCGAGGCCCTTGGCGTCGAGGGAGAACTTCGCGGTGTAGAAGCGTGCCGGGTTGAGGGCGGAGCGGTCGTCGCAGATCAGCGCGTACTCGCCGGTGCGGGGGTCGTAGTCGATGCTGGACAGGCCGCCGACGACGGTGCCTTCGTAGGGCAGGGCGTTCGGGACGATCTGTTCCCCGATCAGGCGAAGCGGACGGTGACCCGCTTCGGCGGCCGGTGCGGCCATCAGGGTGAGGGGGACGGCCCCGATCAGGGCGAGAGTGAGAGCACGGCGTGACATGGCCTGTAGCACAGTCGATCAGGGTATCCGGCAGGTTGCCGGGACGTCACGCTTATCCTCGTGGAGTGTTCGTCATAGCGCTGGTCCCGATCGTGCTGGGTGTCCTCGTCGGCTGGGGTGGGTTCCTCGGCCTGCGTGAGAAGCTGCCGCGTGACCGCGGCGCCGGCGTGCGCACCGCCGCCACGATGCGCAGCGAAGACGCCTTCCGGCTCGGCAACAAGGTCGCCGGGGTCCCGACGCTGGCGGGCGGCGTGATCGCCGTGCTCGCGGGGATCGCCGCGCTGGTCATGCCGACGACCTTCGGGCTGCTGCTCGCCTCGTTCGTGGGCGTGGTCGGGCTGATCGCCCTGGTCGCGGCCGGGGGAGTGCTCGGCAACCGCGCCGCCGCGACGGTGCCGGAGCCCGAACCGGAGCGGCCCGCCGGCTGCAGTGGCTGCGCCTGCGGCACCTGCGGCGTCTTCAAGAAGGCCGACACCGCCACCGCCTAATTACGCTGCAGGTCTCCCGGATGGGTGGCCAGCAGCGCCAGCGGAATGCCCTGACGCCGTAGCACCTGGCCCCAGAGGTCGTGGTGCGGCGAAGCGAGGACGTCGCTGGGCAACGCCGGGACGATCACCCAGTCGTCGCGTTCGATCTCGTTCGCCAGCTGGCCGGAATCCCAGCCCGCGTAGCCGGCGAAGACCCGCACTCCGCGGACCTTCGGCACCAGGATCTCGGGATCGGTGTCGAGGTCGACCAGCGCGACCGGGCCGCGGACGGCGATCACGCCGGGCACGCTCGACGCCGTCTCGCCGGTCCGCAGCGCGGCCAGGCACAACGCGGTCTTCTTCTCGACCGGTCCGCCGACGAACACCGACTGCGGCTCGGCGACGTGCCCGCCCCAGTTCGGGAGCACGTCGTACACCGGCACGTCACTCGGCCGGTTGAGCACGACGCCGAGCGTTCCCTCGTCCCGGTGATCGATGACGAACACGACGGTTCGCCGGAAGTTGGGATCGAACATCGTGGGGGCGGCGACCAGGAGCGTTCCCGGTTCGACCTCGGCGTCCGCTGGCACGTCCGCCATGATCCCACTTCGAGCGGAGACAAATCGTCCGGCTCTGGGAACAACAGCATCACGAGCACCGTTGGACACAACGGTCGGTGCGCTTTCCGTGTCCCCCGGGCTCACTGAAGAACCGCCTTTGTGGAATACCGTCCGGCTGGAGCCACACTGCGCATAGCCGCCGAGAGGCGACCTCAAAGCGCATCGGCCACCTTTAATAGGCTGCTCCCGTGACGACCACCGCCACGGCGCCCACCAGGGCGTTCGTCCGCGACCGTGACTTCCTCCGACTACTGTTCACGCGATTCTCCGCGCACTGGGGCAACGGCATGTACCAGGCCGGGCTGGCCGGTGCCGTCCTCTTCAACCCCGAACGCGCCGCCGACGCGCTCGCCATGGCCGGCGGGTTCGCCGCGTTGCTGCTGCCGTACTCGATCGTCGGCCCGTTCGCGGGCGCGCTCCTCGACCGCTGGGACCGCCGGAAGGTCTTGATCTTCGCGAGCCTCCTGCGGTCGGCCACCATCCTCGCGACGGCCGTCGCCGTGGGCACGGGCGCGGCCGGGATCGGGCTGTTCTCCCTGGCGCTGGCGTCCGAAGGCGTCTCGCGGTTCATCGGCTCGGGGCTGTCCGCGTCGCTTCCGCATGTCGTCGAAGAGAAGTCCGTGGTGGCCGCGAACGCCTTCGCGGCCACTTGGGGTTCGGTGCTCGCCGTCGTCGGGGGCGGCTGCGCGATCGGCCTCCGGGCGCTGACCGGCGCGGACGACGCCGGTTCCGCCTCGGTCACCGCCGTCGCCGCGCTGGGCGGGATCGGCGCCGCCGTCCTCGCCGCCGGATTCACGCGCGGGCTGCTCGGGCCGTCGACGGTCGACGAGCCGTCGAACCCGGCCCTCGCCGTCGCCCGAGGCCTGGCCGACGGCGCGAAGGCGGCCTGGCGCACGCCCAGCGTCACGGCCGGGTTCGTCGCGCTGTTCGCCCATCGCGCGTCGTACGGCATCTCGCTGCTGGTGACCGTCCTGCTGATGCGCAACCATTTCGCCGCCGGAATGACGGGGCTGGGGCAGATGGCGGCGTTCGCCGGTGCCGGGATCCTCGTCGCCGGACTGCTGACCGCCCGGCTGATCAAGCGGTTCGGCAGGGTCCGCGTCGTGGTGGGGGCGCTGGTGCTGGCGGCGGTCGCGCAGTCGGCGCTCGGGCTGCCGATGGCGATCCCCACCGCGTTGCTCGCGGCGTTCCTGGTGACCGGGGCCGGGCAGGTGCTGAAACTCTGCGTCGATTCCTCGGTGCAGCTCGACGTCGCCGACGAAGCGAGGGGCCGGGTCTTCGCGCTCTACGACACGCTTTTCAACATCACCCAGGTCGTCGCGGTCTCGCTGGCCGCGACGGTGATCCCGGCCGACGGCCGCTCGCCGGGGCTGCTCCTCACGGCGACCGTGCTCTACCTGGCGGGAGCCGCCGGTCATCTGCTCGCCGGGCGAAAACGCCAGATCCGGTGATATGGGGCGGGCGTTGGCATTAGGGTGACGCTTACCGACACCGGGTGGCGTATGCCCGGGATCCAGCACTAGCGGGGGCTCAAGTGACGACGGCCGGCGACGACAGCGCACGCCTCGAAGCGCGTAATGCCGCCATGAAGGACCAGGTCGACACGCTGCTCGAACAGTTCGAGCGCCAGACGGCCCAGCTACGGGACGCGCAGGAAGCCGCTTCGCAGACATCGGCGACGGTGGTCTCGCAGGACGGCCTCGTCCGCGCCACCATCGACGCGACCGGCACCCTCGCCAAACTCGAGATCCAGCCGAACGCCTTCGAGCGCACCAACCCCGCGCAGCTGGCCAATACCGTGCTGACCCTGGTCCGTCAGGGATCGCTGCAGGTCAAGCAGCAGGTCGCCGAGCTGATGGCCCCGATCACCGAAGGGCTGCCGGATCTGTCGGACCTCATCGAAGGCGCGCCTTCGCTCCAAGGGCTGATGCCGGCGATCCCGGACTTCCTCGCGGCCGAGGAGGAAGAGGCACCGGCGAAGTCCGACGAAGACTTCGACGCCCCGCTGATGATCAAGGACGACGCCCCGCCTCCTCCGCCACCGCCTGCTCCGCCGGCACCGCCGACGCCGAAACCGGTTCCGAAACGGGTGCGCCAGCAGGACGACGATGAGGAAGAGCCGCCTTCGAGCTGGCTGACCAGGGGGGTCTGATGCCGAACGGTGGGGGCGGCGGCGGATTCACCGCGGATCCGGACGCGGTGAAGTCGGCCGCGGCCAAACTGGGGATCGCCGCGGACCAGCTGGACGAGGCGGGCAAGGAACTGCTGGCCGCGATGAACTCGCTCGGCCAGTGCTGGGGCAACGACGACGCGGGCAAGGAGTTCGCGAAGGACTACGAGCCGGGCGCGCAGGGCTCGTCCGAGGGGTTCGCGAACATCGTCGAGGCGCTGCGGGGCATGCAGCACAACGTCGAACGGTCGATGACCGCGTTCACGAACGCCGAGGAAGAGATCAAGTCGACGCTGGACAAGAAGGTCTAGCGCCGTGGGTATGGAGATGCCCGACGCGGTCAAGTGGCTCTTGCCGATCGTCGTCGGGGAAAGCTGGCCCGAAGGCGACGAGGACAAGCTCCGCGAACTGCGCGACGCCTGGCACAACGCCTCGAAGGCGATCCAGCCGATCGCCGACACCGCGACCAAGGGCGCCACCGAGGTCCTCGGCGGCTGGAGCGGCCAGGGCGCGGAGAAGTTCGCCGAGGCCTGGAAGAAGTTCGTCGAGGGCGACGAGGCGTACTTCAAGTCGCTCGCCGATTCTTCGAAGGCGCTCGGCGACTCGTGCAACGCGACCGCGCTGGACGTCGAGTACACGAAGTACATGATCATCATCTCGCTGGTGATCCTGGCCGCGCAGATCGTCGCGATGATCGCGGCCGCGGCGGTGACGTTCGGCGGTTCGACGGCCGGGATCGCACCGGCGCAGATCGCCACCCGCATGACCGTCCAGATGATCTTCCGCCAGCTGATGCAGAAGCTCGCGCAGGAAGGCTTCAAGAAGGTCGCGAAGGAACTCCTCGAGAAGCTGCTCAAGGAGGGCCTGAAGAAGATCGGCAAGGAAGTCCTGCAGAACACGGCGATGAACCTCGCCATGGACGCGGGGATCCAGGGCCTGCAGATGGCCAAGGGCGACCGCGACAGCTGGGATTTCAGCAAGACCAAGGATTCCGCGATCAGCGGTGCCGTCGACGGCGTGGTGGGCGCGGGCAGCAGCAGTATCGGCAAGGGCGCCACCAAGGGGCTTTCGGACAGCGTCGGCGGCCAGATCGTTGACAGCGCGGCGCGCGGTGCCGTCCGCGGCGCGGCCGAAGGGGTCGCCAGCACGGTCGGGCAGGCCGCCGTCACCGGCGACCTGGACAAGCTTTCGGCCAAGGACGTCCTGATGGGCGCGTCCGGCGGGGCGGTCGGCGGCGGTGTCGACGGGGCCAAGAGCCAGATCGGCGACATCAAGGCCGCGAACACGCCCGGCCCTTCGGCGGGCGACGGGCCTTCGACGCCGGATGTGGATACCGGGGATTCGGGGACGCCTTCGCGCACGCCGGGTTCTTCGGACTCGGGTTCCGCTACGCGGTCGGACTCTTCATCGGACTCGGGTTCTTCGGACTCGGGTTCCGCTACGCGGTCGGACTCTTCATCGGACTCGGGTTCTTCGTCGGATTCGGGTTCGTCCTCGCGGTCGGACTCTTCGTCGGACTCGGGTTCTTCGTCGGATTCGGGTTCGTCCTCGCGGTCGGACTCTTCGTCGGACTCGGGTTCTTCGTCGGATTCGGGTTCGTCCTCGCGGTCGGACTCTTCGTCGGATCCGGCGCCACGGTCCACTTCGGACAGTGACGCTTCGCCGCGGAGTGCCGATCCGCAGCCGCAGCGGGCGGCCGACGGCGACCGGGTCAGCCAGTCCTCGACGCAGGCTCCGGAACGTCCGGCGGACGCCCCGGCGAACACCGGTGACGGTCAGCGTGCGGCGCAGACCCACCAGAACGCACCGGCCGCGGACAACGGATCCGGTCAGCAACAACAACAGCAGCAGCAGGCCGCGGCGGGGAATCAGCAGCAGGCACCCGCCGCCCAGTCGCAAGCCCCGGCGGCGAACCCTGCCCAGACACCGGCGAGCGCTCCGGCACAAACGCCGGCGGCCGGCCCGTCACAAGGACCGGCGTCCAGTCCGGCGCCGAGTCCGTCGCACAGCCCTTCGCCGAGTCCGTCGCAATCCAGCGCGATGCCGCCCGCCGCTTCCTCGGGCGCGCCGTCGAGTTCCGGTGGCTACGGCATGGCGTCGAACTCGGGCTCGTCCGCTCCGTCGGGTGGCTACGGCATGGCGCCCGGCGGCAACCCGCCCGGCAATGGGCCCACGCCAGGCGGCTTCCCGCCCGGCGGACACGATCCGTCCCGGCCCGCCCGGCCGAACGACAGCGTCCAGGCCGCGGGCCTCGCCGGGAACGGCGGACCGCAGCAGCCGCGGTTCGACCAGCCGCCCGCGCCGATGCCCTTCCAGGGCCAGCAGCCGACGCAGCCGCCGCCTCCCGGTGGTTTCGCGCCTCCGCCGCCTCCTCCTGGTGGTGGCGGCGGACCGATGCCGCATCGAGGACAGCAGGGGCAGCCCGGCCCGATGGGGACGCGTCCGACCGGGCCGCAGCCGCCGCCCCCGCACCCTGGCCAGGGTGGGCCTCCGCAGCGTCAGCGTCCTCAGGGTCCGCAGCAACCGCCACAGCCGCCCGGTCCGCCGCGGCCGCCCCAGGGGTATCAGGGCAGGCCTGGTCCCGGTCCTGGTCCGAACGGCGGGGTTCCGCCGCGCCCGCAGACACCTCCGCCCGGTCCGCCTCCTGGCAACCGCGGCCCGGCGGGATATCCGCCGCGGCCCCCGCATCCGGGCAACGGTCCGTTCCCCGGCAACCGCGGCCCCATGCCGCCGCCTCCGCCCGGTCACCACCCCGGGCAGCCGGGCCGTCCCGGACAGCAGCCCGGCCGGCCGATGCCGCCCGGAGCCGAGCCGCCGCGGTTCGGTGGTCCGCAACGTCCGCCGCAGGTCCCGGCCCCGCGCCCCGGCCACGACGGGAACGCGGGTCCCCAGCGTCCGCCGCAGCAGCAGCCACCGGTGCGGCCGGTGGAGCACGCGCCGCAGCAGGTGCCCCAGGACCGCGGCGGGAACCCGCCCAAGGACATCGAGACGCCGAAGGACACTCAGGCGCCGAAGGACACCGAAGTCCCCAAGGACGCCGAGACGCCGAAGAACGTCGAGACCCCCAAGGACCCCGACGCTCCGCACGACACCGAGGCGCCCCAGGACGTCACGCCCGACGACAAGACCGACAGCACCGACAGCACCGACAAGACCACTGTCGACGAGCCGTACCTGACCGACCCGGACTTCCACACGGACGATCCGGCCGCCTATCGCGCGCTCGCCGAGACGCAGATCGACAAACGAGGTTTCGACAAGGACACCGGGGAAGCGCGGAGCGAACAGGTCCGCCGCGAAGGTCTCGCCAAACGCGACGCCCACGAAGATCCGCGCGTCAAGGAAATGTCGGATCAGGGCGCCTACGCGGTGCACAGCTACACGCGCACCGACATGGCCGAGCGGATCACGCACGCCCAGCGCCACGGCGGCCCGGAGCTGGACGCGCTCCGTCCGCATATCGAGGCGATCACCTCCGGCCTCAACGAGATGCCCGCCTACGAGGGGCTCGTTTCGCGGCGGGTGAACTTCGGCGGCAACGAGAGCGCGATCCGTGCCTTCCTCGATGCGCACACCAAGGGCCAGGTCATGGTCGACCCGCAGATGCTGAGCACGTCGCGGGTCACGCCCGAGCATCCGCGCAGCAACTTCCCCGGCGAAGTCGAGATGCGCATCCAGTCGAAGACCGGACGCCACATCGAAGACCTCGCGTCCAAAAAGGACGAACGCGAAGTGCTGATGAAGTCGGCGACGCAGCTGCGTGTCACCGACGTCAAGATGGGCCCGGGGCATCCCGAACACCCGGACTACAAGAAGCGGCTGGACGACGGTTCGCCGAACGACCTGCCGAAGTGGATCGTCGAATGCGAAGAGGTCGTCGCCGGTGAAGACGGCCACCTGAGCCCGGACGAGGTCCACCAGAAGGTCGCCGAACGGCGCGACTACAACAACGCCGTGCAGGAGCGGCTGGCGCAGGAAGCCGCCGACCAGGAAGCCCAGCTGCGCCGCGATCACCCGGAGCTGTTCCAGAACCAGGGCCTCGGCGGGCTCGAAACCAAGCTGGCCGACGGCAAGGGCGGCTGGGTCGACGCCACGGACGCGCCGGTCCGGGAGACCCCGAAGCCGCCGAGAGAGCACGCCCCCGACGGCGGCTGGTCCGAGCTGGCGAAACCGCTCGAAGAGGGCGGGACGCCGGTCATCCACGCCGGTTCGACCGAGACGCCGCACCAGCAGGTCCGGCTGGTCATGGACGAGCTCCCCGCGATCGGCGAGGCCAACACCCGCAACTACTACGCGCCCGAATCGTGGAAGGACGGCTATCAGACGAACTCGGCCGAGGCGCTGGTCGCGTTCGAGAACCGGATGGACGGTGGCGACGCCGTCGCCGGGCAGTCGACGGGTGGTTCGCCGCTGCAGCACGTGAGCGACCGGCTCGGCGGGCAGTGGTCGGATCGGAACGGCTTCGCCGACATCGCCCGTGAGCTGGGCGAACGACCGGTCGGCGCGCGGACCGCGGTGGCGTTCGAGCATCACGCCGCCGCCGATCCGAACGCGCCGGAAGGCTCACCGCGGTCCAAGGACCGGATCGAGACGCGCATCGTCGCCGCGGTGAACACGCCGCACGGCGTGGTCTTCGCCGACCCGATGACCGGGCGGCTCGCGACGCTGCCCGACGATCCGACGTCGATCAAGGCGATGCCGATGGGCGGCGGCGACGCTCCGCACACGCCGGAAGCGCCGGAGCGCACGCATACCGAAAGCCCGGCCCAGGAGCAGGCGCCCAAGACCGAACTCGACATCGCCGAGCGGCTCAAGGGTCCGGAGGAAACGCCGGCCCGAATCGACGAGAGCTACCTCGGCGACGAGAACTTCCGTGGCACGCCTGAGGATCACAAGAGCCTCCGTGATCGCTACGACAGCGCCGAACTCGCCGAGCAGGCCCGCGAAAAGGCGCTGAAGCGTCTCGAAGCGAGCCCGCTGAAGGACCGCGTCTCGCCCGAAGCGGCCGAAGCGATCTACTCGTACTCGCGCGAGCACGCCTACGCGATCAACGAAGCGAACCGCAAGGGTGAGTCGCACCCCGACTTCGAGAACGCCCAGCGCAGCACCCGGGCGATCGTCGGCGCGCTCAACGAGCTGCCGGACTTCCACGGCGAGGCCATCCGCGGCATCGACACCAAGGGCGACATGCAGGCCGCCGCGATCATGGCGGCGCATTACGAGCCCGGCCAGACCGTGCCCGAGCCGACGATGACCAGCTCCACCATCAAGACGTCGCCGGACACGAAGTCGAAGTTCGGCCAGGACGTCGAGATCCACATCGTCTCGAAGACGGGCAAGGACGTCTCGTCGCTCGCCGAGAACCCCGGCGAGAACGAGGCCATCAACAAGCCGGCCACGCAGCTTTACGTGCACAGCAAGGAGTTCAAGACTCCGCCGCTGGTCGACCGGCCGAAGTGGGTCATCCACGCCGAAGAGGTCACTCCCGGCGACCCGCGCTACCTCGACCCCGAGACCGCCAAGCAGAAAATGGACGAGCGGCGGGCCCGGCACGCCGCGGAGGCGCCGGAGCTCGCTCGCCTCGCCCAGGCGCAGTCGATGGCGCGCCTCGGTGGCTTCGACGAGCCGCAGACCCCGCACGTCACCACGGAGAACCCGGCGGACCACAAGGTCGCGGACGCCGACAAGGGACCCGAGTACGGCGAGCAGCCCGTCACCGACAACACGATCGAGCTGCCCGCCCCGGAGCGGGACTACTCGTCGATGGCGGTCGCGACCAACCCGCCGAGCGAGCCGGCGATCCACGCCGGTTCGGCGAGCCCCGAGCAGCAGGCCGCGTACATCGCCGACCGGCATCCGCGGCTCGGCGAGGTCAACCCGCGCTTCAACGACCCCGACGCGCTGGCGAACGGTTACCGCTCCAACTGCACCCGCACGCCGGGCGCGTACATGGATCGCCTGAACGGCATCGACTCGACCGCCGGCCCGCTGCTCGTGCACGAGATGGACAGCCGCGGCACGCTGGAGCACGTCGAAGGGCGGTTCGGCGGGCAGTTCTCCGACCGAGCCGACTACGACACCGTCATCCGCGAGATGCGCGGCATGCCGACCGATCACCACGCGGTGGTCGCGGTGAAGTACCTCGACGAGAACGGCGTCGAGCGCGGCCACGTCGCCATGGTGGCGAACACGCGTGACGGCGTCGCGTTCCTCGACCCGCAGTCGGGCGCGCTGATGAACCTGCCGCATCCGCCGCTGGGCGTGAAGCTGATGCACGTCGGTGTCCCGGAGGGCCCGGCCGCGCAGCACACCGACGGCCACACCACGCAGACGGAGACCTCGTCGACGCGGCCCGTCGACCCGCGGATCGCGTTCGCGCGGCCGGATCAGCCGGCGGTGGACCCGCGGATCGCGTTCGCCAGGGAAGACGCGCCCGACGTGCAGCCGTCGCGGATCGGGCCGGACGGCCGCCCCATCGTCACGCCGCCGCGCGACGCGGGCTACGGCATGGCGTCCCAGTCGTTGCCGGAACCCCCCGCGCACGTCGATCCCGAGACGCGCGCCAATGCCGACCGGCTGCTCGCCACCCCGGAGTTCGAGGCGGCGCTCGCCGGACTCGACGACACCAGGGATCGTGTCCGGATCACGACCGACGATGGTGTCCAGCACGACCTCGGGCCGCTGAGCGACTTCATCCGCGACCACCTTCCTGGTCAGCAGAAGCTCGTCGACCTGATGCTGGATCCGGACAACCGGTACCTCGTCGACTCCCTGCTGCACAATCCGAAGACCATCGGCAGCCTGCTCCAGCATCCGGACGCGATCCCGATGCTGCACGACGCGGTCACGGAGGCGGGCGAGAACGACAACCAGCTGATCGACCGCGTCGAACAGGCGGGGCCGGGCGAGACGCCACTGACCCCGGAGCAGCGGGAGATCGCCGACGCGGCGGCCGCGGTGGCCGCCAATGCGCCGCTGCAGCACCGGGTCCACGCCGGGTTCCCCGAAGAGCACGTCGGGAACATCGCCAAGATCAAGGAATTCCTCGCCAGGGAAGAAGCCGCCTGGGCCGAAAACCAGGGGCATCTCAACCGAATCGTCGCCGAGCTTGCCGGGGAGAACGACATCCCCGGCGCCCGGACCGAACCCAAGACGGAAAGCCGGGCGCTGGCTAAGATCGCCAAGTACGGCGGTGACGCCTCCCGGCTGGTCGACCTCGTCGGCGCGAAGATCCAGTTCAACACCGTCGCGGACGCCTACCAGGCGCTGGACAAGATCATGAAGCGGGACGACCTCAAGATCGTCAAGTTCGAGGACCGGTTCGCGAACCCGCAGGCGAGTGGTTACCGCGACCTGCAGATGAACGTCCGGCTCCCGAACGGGCACGTCGCCGAACTGCGGCTGCATCTGAAGAGCATCGACGACGTCGCCGTCTTCGAGCACGCCCTCTACGAGGTCCGCCGGGACTTCCCGACGTACAACCGGGCGATGGACGAGAACATCCCCGACTCGGCGGGCGAGGACGCGAAAAGCCAGGGCAGGCTGACCGAGTTGCAGGCGCAGCTGGAAGCCGCGCTGATCAACCAGGTGCGGGTGAAGTTCATGGACGGGCTGAAGCAGGGGCTGCCGAAGCCCCCGGAGGAGAGCACGTGATCGAGACGCCGGCCTACTTCACCTACTACGCGCAGACCTACCGGGTCGACGCGACGCCGGACGGCGGCCTCACCGGGTATCTCCTCAATCTGCGCACCGGTGAATTCGAGGAAGACCCGAGCCACGTCCGTGAAGTCCTTCGCGCGATGGCCAGCTCGGACATCAGCAAGGTTCCCGAGCAGAAGTTCGTGCAGGAGACCGAGTACGCCCGCTCGCGCTACCTCAAAGGCGAGGGTGCGGTCTTCGCGCTTTACGACACCATCGACGGCCTCTACGACCAGGCTCGGCGAGAAGAACGCGACATGCAGCCACAGGAAGTGGCGTTAATCCAGTCGCTGCGCAAGCGCACCTTCAAGATGTGGGAGGACGAGCTGGCCCGCCGCGCCGCCGGTGAACCGCCGTCCTTCCGGGCGGAGCCGCGGTTCCCCGAATACGAACCACCGGAGGAAGGGGACTCGGAATGAGCCCGCTCAGCCGGCCGAACCGGGCGCGATGATTCACGTGGAACAACTCACTCCGGAACAACAGCGCGCGCTCCTGGTCCAGATCGGCAGGCTCATCCTGGCGGGCATCACCGACCCCGCCCACGCCGCGGTCGCCGATTTCCGGCAGGCCGGGGAGCACACCGAACTCGAGGGCCACAACCTCGTGCCCGCGCCCGAGCTGAACGAGCTCTTCGGCAGGCTCCGCACCGGGATGTACACGACCGGCCGGGGGACGTGGCTCCAGTCGCGGTTCACGCTGAAACCCGACGGCACCTTCGACTTCGACTTCACCCTCGACGACGAGCCGTCGTGGACCGAGGCACCGCCGGCTTCGGCGTACCCGGACGAGCTGGCCGCGTTCCCGCGCGAGGACGAGCACGTCCCGGACTGGTGGCGGCTGCGCGCGCAGCTTCCGTTGCGCGTCGAGTTCCGGCACGCCCGGATCGTCGACGCGTACACCGAGGGCGAACCGCCGGTGGTGGACCGGCCGGAGCTCGACGAGTCCGAAGCGCCGCTGATCGCGCAGTACCTCGAACGGGAACCGGCGATCCTGTCCGGCAGCGGGCTCGGCAAGGACATCTTCGATCCGGAGGCCGACGGCGACGTCCCGGAGAGCTACCACACCGACGGCACCTGGATCTGGCACGCGTCCGTGCCGCACTACCTGCGGAAATACGGGATCCCGCCGGAGCAGGAGCTGGTCGAGCACATCCGCGGCCAGCGGTTCCAGCCGCCGTACGTCGAACATCTGGTGCGGCGGACCGCGGAAGCGGACCTGCTCGGGAAGCCGAGACCGAGACCGGGCCGCTCCGACGTCAAGAAGACCGAGGGCGACATCGCCGCGGAGCTGGAGACGTCGCCGAATCCGGACCTGACCGACGAAGAACTCCTGGTCGTGCTGGTCAGCAGGCTCGGCGAGCACGCCGTCTGGCCGGAGGCGTACCGCATCGGCGACCGCGCGGACGGCGCCTGGTGCCTCAACTTCACCGAGAAGGGCTGGGAGGTCGCGGCCTACTCGGGCGGCGCCGCGGTCTCGCCGAAGTATTTCGACAAGCTCGAAGACGCGTCGCATCAGCTCCTCGGCGCGGTTCTGCTGCATCCGGCGCGGATGACCGCCGGACACGAGACGCCACTGGAGACGGCGAAGGAACTCGCCGACTGGCCGGTGCACGCGGCACCGGGTGAGCCTCCCCTCACCTTGCTCCGCAACAAGCGCGTGAGCCGGATGGTCGCCGGTACGGTCGTACTGCGGTTCGGCGAGGAAACCGGCAATCTGGTTCACCACGGAGGGGTACGGTTCGCCACGACGTCCCTGCCGCTGGAACGGGAGCGTGTCGGTGGGACCTACCGGCTGCGACGCCCGCTCCACGTGATCATCGGTGTCACCGTCCCTTGGGCGAACATGCCTGGTGGGGCGGTGGCCTACGTGCTCCCGAGGACCATCGCCGAGCACGTGTCCGACGGCAGCCTGGAGAGGATCGAGTAGGTGGAATCGGCGGAAGCGGTAGCCAAGGTCGAAGAGTGGCTGCGCGCGGTCCACGGTCCGGACGTGTCCGAACCGGGCGGCGCCGGCCTGCGCGTGAACCACGAGAAGGTCCTGCGCATCCCTGAGGGCTGGTCGGTCCCCTACAACACGATCGCCTTCCTCGACGAGGGTCACGCCGAGAAGGAGATCTTCCCGCCGCCGTCGGTGATCGTGCGCGAGCCCGACGGCGAGCTGCGCCAGGCGCATCCGCAGCCCGGCGGGCTCAGCGTCCCGGTCGCGTTCCCCGGCCAGGAGGCCTGGCGCGAGGTCGTCGACCCCGAGTACGCCAAGGCCGGTCTCGGTGACCTCGGCGTCCCGCCTGCCGTCGTCGCGGGCTGGGTCAAGGTCAACGCGGAAGGCGTGCAGACCGGGGAGGAACGGGAGAACCCGAGTACAAGGCCGGTCCGGTCCGCCGTGGTTACCCGAAGCCGGAGAACAAGCTCGAAACGCTGCTGTCGTTCGCCAGCGTCGGCTGGCTGACCAGGGAACAGCTGCTCATCGGGCTGCTGCGCTGCGAGGTCTACGTCCCGCTCGACCTGGCGTCGGGCAAGACGGAGCGGTTCTACTTCAACGAGGAGCGCGCCGAGCTGCGGGTGTTCAGCTCGACCAGGAACCTCCCGTCCCGCGAACACGGGTACTGGAAGGTCGACATCGCCACCCTGGCCGGGTACGAGAGTCCGCCGAACCTCGTGATCAACGGCGGTCCCGCGACGTTCGAGGACGTCAGCGGCGCCGAACTCGCCGAGACCGCGCAGCGGTTCCCCCGCCGGGGCGCGGGGGTCGACGTCAACGAACGCTGCCCGGAAGCGGATCCGGAACTGGAGACCTTCGCCGCCGAAACCGCCGCGAAGATGGGCCTGGCCGAGCCGGTGAAACCGCCACTGGCGGCGGCCGAGCGGGCACGCCGTCGTGGTTTCGAGCTGAGCGCCGAGGAATGCCAGAAGACCATCCTCGGCCAGTCTTGGCTGGCCCGGCTCAAGCAGCCGGAGCCGCCCCGCTCCCGTCCGAACGACCTTCGGGCGAACGGGCTGGCGCCGGGCTACGACAACGAAGGCCAGATCCAGCCGCGTCTGGACACCTTCGGCAAGTACTTCGACCGAGACCGCTCCAGCTCGCGCTACGGCTGGCAGCGCGTCACGGGCGCGTATGTGGGCTTCGCGCTCGGCGAGGCCCTCGGCGCGGCTGTCGACCGGATGCGGCTCGACGAGATCCACAACACCTACGGCCCCGAGGGCGTCTCGGACCTGACGGTCGCCTTCGACCTGCCCGGTCGCGTCGGGCCGCTCACCCAGCGGCTGCTGTTCTACACCGAGGCCGTGATCCGCAGCCCGCATCGCGAGCAGCCGGAGAACCGCGACGCCGAAAAGGCGCTCGGCACGGTCGCCCGCAACTCGCTGATGCGCTGGCTGCACACCCAGGGCGCGCCGCTGGACAACGCCGACGGCTGGCTCGTGAAGGTGCCGGAACTCCGCGTCCGCCGCACCCCCGACGACGCCGAGCTGAACGCCTACCACGCGCTGGCGACCGTCTCGCCGACGGCGATGCCGATGAGCGGACCGGACGCGCTGGTCGCGGCGCTGCCGGCGGCGATGACCGCGGCCGGGCCGGGGAGCGCGATGAGCGGCGGCGTCCGGCAGGCGGTGCGCGACCTCGTCGCGGTCACGCATCCGGGTGAGGTCGACGTCGAGGCGGCGACCTACCTGACCTGGCTGTTCGAACCGGCGCTGACCTCGGAGGCGTTCAGCTACCCGGTCTGGAACACCTCCCGCGAGATCTTCAGCGACCAGAACCCGCACCAGCGGGGCCCGGTCTGGGCGGATCTCAAGGCGATGGTCGCGGAATCGGTGCCGTTCTTCGGCAAACACGGCCTGCCCGATCTGCGGGTCCCGGAGCTGATCGGCGACGGCAAGGGCACGCTTTCCGTGCTGGGCCGCGCGTTCGCGGCGCTGTCCGGCTTCGAGAACTACCCGGAGCAGGCGCTGCTGCGGGCGGTCAACCACTCGGGCCGCAGCGCGATCACCGGCGCCATCGCCGGCGCGCTGCTCGGCGCCCGCACCGGTATCCCGGGGCTGCCGCAGAAGTGGGTCGAGCAACTGGAACTGCGGTACCTGCTGGAGAACATCGCCACGGACGCGTTCTGGCACTTCGACCGCCACTCGGCGCTGCACGAGGTCGACGGCTGGTCCCAGCGGTATCCCCGCTGGTGAACGAAATGGGGATGATGAACGAAGAGGAAGCCGTCAGCCGCGTCGAGGAATGGCTGACGGACCAGGGCGGGGAGGGGACCGGCGCGTTGCGGGTCCGCCGCGAGTACGTCGTGCGCGCGACCGACGGCTGGAACGTCACCTACAACACCGTCGGCTGGCTCGACGGCACCGACCCCGGCACCGGGCTGTTCCCCAGCCCGGTCGCCTTCGTCCCGGACGACGGTGGCGAAATCCGCCTCGACCTGGAGCTGATGGCCGTTTCGGCGGCGGGCGACGACACTGAAGCGTTCACCCGGTGGACGGAAGTCGTCGATCCCGAGTTCGACCCGGCCGCCGTCCCCGGCTTGCCCGTGCCGAAGGCGGCGATCCTGCGCTGGGAGCAGCACACGCTCTTCGGCGAGCCGACCGGCGCGGTCCGCGCGAACCCGGAGCACCGGCCCGGGCCGCGTTTCGCCGGCCGCCCGGCGCCGGAAAGCCCCGTCGAGACGCTCCTCGGCTACCTCCGCGTCGAGTGGATCACGCCGGAGGAGTTCGTCCACTGGATGCTCGACCTCGACGTGCTGGCCCCGGCGAAGGACGGCCACCTGCAGGTCCGCGACTTCGGTGACGCGGGCGTGCGTTTCGTCGTCTACACCTCCGAGGCCCAGGTCCCGTCCGAGTACACGGTGTGGCAGCGGATCCAGCCCCGCGTGCTGTTGCGCCGGGGCAAGGACACCCCGGGCCTCGGCCTGCTGGTCAACCCCGGCCGCCCGGAGACGTTCAACGTCTACCCGGAGACGCTGCGGCAGGTCGCCGACCTCGACCTCCCGGCCGGGACCGAGCGCCCCGAGTCCGTCGGGCGTCCCGCCTACTTCAGCGGGGAGTACGACACCGCGGCCGTCGCGAACCTGCGGAGCCTCGTCGACCAGGCGCGGGACAACGGCTACCCCCTGAGCAGCGAAGAGCTCACTCGCTTCACGCAGGCCTCGACGCTGTCGTTCGAGCGCTCCCGGGCGAAGTACGACGGCCGTCCGCTGCCCGAACTGCCCGAAGACCTGTTCACCAACGGGCTGGTCACGCACTACTACGACAACGGCGAGCCGCGTCCGAGCGCCTGGACGTTCGGGAAGTTCTACGACCCGACGCTCCCCGTCGGCAGCTTCGCGTACCCGCGGCTTCTCGGCGCGTACGTCGGCTTCGCGCTCGGCGACGCACTCGGCTCGGGCGCCGATCCCGCCGACGGCCTGCCGCTCGGCGGCCTGACCCGGCAGCTGCTGTTCCACACCGAATCGGTGATCCGCGGCCTGGATCCCACGCCGGACAAACCCGAGATCCCGGCCTCGCTGCCCGCGGGCGGACGGCCGGACGGCTGGGTCGCCAAGGCCACCGCGAACGCCGGACCCGCGCCCGCCGAGTTCTCGGCGATGCTGGCGACCGCGCTCGCCGCGACGGTGACCGGTGGCGTGCAGGGTCCCGCCGACAGCACCTTCTACGCGATGAAGGTGGTCCGCGAACTGGTCGGTTCCGCCGCCGGGCACGAGGTCGTCCACGGCGCCGAACTGCTGGTGAACGTGTTCCGCGCCCAGCTCGCGGCCCGGGACGGCGAGCTGGCGGTCGCGAACTTCCTCGAAGGCTTCGACGAGTACAGCGGCGAGGTCGGCGAGCTGGTCAAAACCGTGCTCGACCTCCGGAACGACGTCGGCGGTGATGACGTCGAGCAGTTCGACAGCATCGGGGACGGCAGGACGCCGCTTTCGGTGCTCGGCCGGGCCCTGTTCGCCGCCGCCAAGCGCGGGTACGACGCCGAAGCAGCGCTGGCGCTGGCCGCCCGCGGCGGCTCGGTGACCGCGGCGCTCACTGGAGCCATGGTGGGCGCGAGGCTCACCGTGCCCGGTCTCCCGGAGGCCTGGCTCGCCGCGTACTCCGGACTCGGCGTCATCGACAATCTGGCGGGCGACGCCTATTACTACTTCAACCGCTTCGGCCTGCCCCGCGAGCCCGAAGAGCGGCGGCGCTGGGACGCGAAACGGTATCCACGAGGAGATCAGTAGACCAATGCGCGAGTGGCTTCAACATCCGGCGACCAGGTCGCGGCTGCGCGGCAGCCTGCTCGCCGGGGCGATCGGCGACGCGCTCGGCGCGAAGACCGAGTTCGACTCGATCGACCGCATCCGCGAGATCGCCGGCCCCGCCGGGATCACCGACCTCATCCCCGCGTACGGCGGCGTCGGGCGGATCACCGACGACACCCAGATGACGCTCTTCACCCTCGAAGGCCTGGTCAGGGCCCATGCCGCCGCCCGCCGGGAGCAAGGGACCTTTGCTACCACCCCCGTAGAGCAGTCGCTCCAGCTGGCCTACCAGCGCTGGCTGCACACCCAGGGCATTCCGTGGGAGCGGGCACGCGGCCCGAAGGACACGAGCGCGGAACCGGACGGCTGGCTGATCACGAACCGCGAGCTGTTCAGCCGTCGCGCGCCCGGGCTCACCTGCTTCGGCGAGCTGGAGGCGTACGGCAGGACGGGCGTGCGCGTCGGCATGGACAAGCCGGTGAACAACTCGAAGGGCTGCGGCGGGATCATGCGCGCGGCACCGGTCGCGCTGTGGTCGGACGACCTCGCCGAGGTGTTCCGGCTCGGCGCCGAGAGCGCGGCGCTGACGCACGGTCACCCGAGCGGGTATCTCTCGTCGGGTGCCTTCGCGGTGATCGTGCGCGAGCTGCTGCTCGGGAAACCGCTGCTCGACGCCGTCGCGACCGCCCGTGCCGAGCTGGAGAAGTACCGGGGGCACGAGGAGCAGAGCGTCGCGCTGGACCAGGCACTCGCCCTGGCCCGCGAAGGTGCTCCGACGCCGGAGAAGCTCGAAACACTCGGCCAGGGGAACATCGGCGAAACCGCGCTTTCGATGTCGGTCTACGTCGCACTGACCACCACGGACGCGAACACCGCGCTGCTCGCGTCGGTGAACCACAGCGGCGACAGCGACTCGACGGGGTCGATCTGCGGAAACCTCGTCGGCGCGATGTACGGCGAGCAGGCCCTGCGGACGGACTGGCTCGAGAAGCTGGAACTGGCCGAGGTGATCGGACGGCTGGCGGACGACGCGCTCGCGGAGTTCGGCGGGAGCGCACCGGGTGACGACCGGTGGTACGCCCGCTATCCGGCCCACTAGATTTACCTCCGGTTTGGGGTACTTGGGGAGGGGACACATAGTGCGTTACCGGGTTCAAGCGGCGGAGCGGCCGGATGGCCTGTACGCCGTCTGGGGGGACACCGTCTTCGCGGCCCAGCGGTCGACCGAAGACGGCACGTTACTGCTCATCGCGCCGCCGGGGGAAGCGGCGCCCGAGGGCTTCGACCGCGACTGGAACGGCCGTCCGGCCAGGGTCGTGCTGAACGGCGAGGCGGGCGCGACCTTCAGCCTGCAGTCGTACGGCCGGTTCGACGACGAGCATTTCCAGATCGCGCCGAGCACCGGCGGCGGCGACCTGACGTTGCGCTGGGCGGGCGAGGACGCGGCCCGCGCGGCAGAGCTGGGCCTGACGGACTTCTCGACCACCGCCGCGCCGACACGGCTGACGGCCTTGTGGCAGACCAGGCACGACTTTGTCGAGACGCCGGAATCCCGGCTTCAGGCGGGTACGGGTGACCAGGCCGCGCTGCTGCGCGCCATCGGCCGGACCCTGCTGCGGGTGCTGCCGCCCGGCTGGCAGCGGGTCGGTGCCCAGTTCCGGCAGGTCGGCGACTACTCCGAACTCGAGGTCCGCTCGGTCGGCGACGAGGGCAACGGCCCGGTGTCGGTGTCGGTCGCGGCCCCGCCGGAGCTCGGCTCGCTGTTCGCGCGGCTGCGCGCGGCGATGCATCAGCCCGAGACCGGCACCTGGTTCCAGGGCACGTTCACGCTCGACGCGGAGTCGCACTTCGACTTCGACTTCGACGCCGATCAGGAGCCGACGTGGCGGCTAGCGCCGAACGAAGGCGGTAAGCCGTCTCCGCGCGCGTACGCGACCGAGCTCGCGATCTTCCCGCGCGACCAGAAGCACGTCCCGGCCTGGCTTTCGGCCAAGGCGGGGCTGCCGCTGGACGTCGTGTTCCGGCACGCGCAGGTCGTCGACGCCCACAACGAGGGCGAACGTCCGGTCGTCAACCGGCCGCCGGTGCCGCCGGACATGATGCGCGGCGTCCTGGACTACCTCTTCCGCTCGCCGGTGGCGTTGACCAGACCGGGTCCGCAGCCCGACATCTTCACCCCGAACGGCCCGCCGGACGTGCCGAACGCCTTCCACACCGACGGCGTCTGGATCTGGCCCGCCGCCGTCCCGCACTACCTGCGGAAATACGGGGTGCCGCCGGAGCCCGAGCTGATCGAGCACATCCGGGCCGCCGGTTTCCGGCCGCCGCTGGTCGGCGAGCTGGTGCGGGCGACCGCCGAGGCGGACATCGTCGGCAAGCCGCGGCCGCCGCAGACCGCCGCGGACCTGCCGGACGAGAGCGCCCGCACCCGGGTCGAACGCGACGGCGAGCCCGCCCGCGACATCCGGGCCGTCGAGGTGCTGGACGTCCTCTACCAGCGGCTGGCCGAGCACGGCGTGGCGCCGACGGCCTACCGGATCGGCGCGAACGCGGTCCCGGAGCCGGGGCTGTGGACCTTGCGCCGCACCGAAAGCGGCTGGGAAGTGTCCCGTCCGCCGACCGACGAGCCGGTGGCGTTCGCCAAACTCGAAGAGGCTGCGCGGTTCTTCCTCGGCACCCTGCTGCTGTATCCGGCACGGGCCGCGGCGGGCGCGAGCGAGGAGGCCGACAACCCGGCCGACTGGCCGATCCTGCCGCTGCGAGGCGAGCCGCCGCTGAACTTCTTCCGGCGCAAGCGGATCGTCGTCCTCCCGGCGGGCACCACGGTGCAGCGGTTCGGGAACGAGACCGGCAACCTCGTGCACGCCGAATCGGCGCGGTTCATCGAGACGTCGCTGGCCGCGGACCGCGAACGCGAGCGGCGGCTCTACCGCGTCCTGCGGCCGCTGCGCGTGGTCACCGGCATCACCGCGCCGTGGAACGGGACGCCGGGCGGGGCGGTGGCCTACGTGCTGCCGCGGCCGATCGCCCAGCATCTCGAATCCGGCGCGCTTTCCCGCATTTAGTCCTCTGGATGCGGTCCTTGCACACGCAACTACCGCATTCAGAGGACTAAATGCAGGGCGTCAGAACGCCTTCGCGACCAGCTCGTAGGAGCGGGCCCGCGCGGCCGCGTCGTACACCGGTGCCGTCAGCATCAGCTCGTCGGCACCGGTGGCCGCAGCGAGATCCTTCAGCGACCGCACCACCTTCGCCGGTCCGCCGTGCGCCTGCGCGGCGGTGAACTGAGCGATCAGCTCCTTCGATTCCGGGGTGAACTCGTGCGTGGCGGCCTGCTCCCTGGTCGGGAAGGCGAGGTCGCCGCCCTCGCCGTTCAGCAGGTACGACTTGATCACCGCGCACGGCCCGGCGACGTAGGCCGCTTCGGCGTCTGTGTCCGCGCAGATGGTCTCGACGCAGAGGATCACGTACGGCTCTTCGCGCCACTGGGACGGCTTGAAGTTCTCGCGATACGCCCGCAGCACCTCGGCGGTGTTCTGCGGACGGATGTGGTGCGCGACCGCGATCGGTAGGCCGAGCTCGGCGGCGAGCAGGGCGCCGGCCGCGCTGGAGCACAGCAGCCACGGCTCCGGCGTCGGCACCTCGCCGGGCAGCACCCGGATCCCGGTCTCCCCGGCCAGATGCCGCAGCAGCTCGGCGACGTCGGCGCGGTAGTCCTCGTCCGTCGCCGGATCGGCGCCCCGCCGCAACGCGCGGACGATCTTCTCGTCGAAGGTGCCGGGCCCACGCCCGACGCCGAGGTCGATCCGGCCGGGGTGCAGCGCCGAAAGCGTCGCGAACTGCTCGGCGACCGCCAGCGGGGCGTGGTTCGGTGCCATCACCCCGCCGGAGCCGACCCGGATCGACGACGTCACCGCCGCCAGATGCGCGGCCAGCACCGGCGGCGAAGCCGTGGCGATGGCGGGCGAGCCGTGGTGCTCCGCGATCCAGACGCGGTGATACCCCAGTTCCTCCAGTTTCGTGGTGACGGTGGCTGTCGACGCGAGTACTTCGGTGGCCGCGCGGCCGTCCTCGACGATGGCGAGTTCGAGCGCGGAAAGCAGGATCCCCATGCACCCAACGTAGCCAAACTCAGGACGCGGTGATCAGCACCGCGGGCGACCACCAGTAGTCCGCGAGCGGCTCGATCCGGATGCCGGTGAAGCCCGCTTCCTTCAGCTGCGAAGCCCAATCGGTGGCGGGCTGTTCCCAGTTCGTCCGGCCCGTCCCGGGTTCGACCAGGCCGAGCAGGACCGGCAGCAGGAACCCCTGCGCCACCAGCGGCGCCTCCTTGCCGTACTCCGCGATCCCGCGTTCGTAGCGCGTGACCAGGGAAAGCAGGTACTCGGCGGAGTCTTCGTCGTATTCGGGCACGTCGAATTCGGCCAGCACCAGACACGACGTACGGGGCCGGAGTGCCCGCAGGACCTCGGTGCGTTCCCCGGTCGGGATCGACTGGAGCGCGAAGGTCGACTGCGTCAGCTGCCACTGCTGGTCGTCGTCGCGGCCGAGGAACTCCTGCGCGGTGGCCTCCCACGTGTGCAGACCACGGGTGCCGTCGAGGTGCTTGCGCGTTTCCGCGAGCAGCGCGCTGGACGGCTCGACCAGATCGATCCGGCCGGGCTGCCGGTCCGCCTGTTCGAGCGCCGGGACGACGGCGAGACCGTCTCCGCAACCGAGGTCGAGCAGGGAACCGACGCTGCCGTAGCGCCGGGCGAGCATGGCGCTGAGCTGCCGGTAGAGCTTGACGTTGCCACCGCCACGGATGAACGCGGTGAACGCGGCGGGCCGGTCGTAGACGGCACCACCGCCACCCTCGGTCAGGTACCGGTGCAGTTCGATGCCGAGCGTGGATCCGGCCCGCTCGGCGAGGTCCGCTGCCTGGGCCCGGTCACCGTCGCGGTACGCGGTGAGCGCTTCGGCCAGGACGTCCGATTTCTTCATGTTCTCCTGTTTACCGTCAGAAAGGCACCCAAAGGGTGACTCTGGTGCCATTGCCCGGAGCCGACTCCACCCTCGCGGTCCCGCCGACCTCGTTCAGGCGGGCGGTGATGGACTCGCTGATCCCGAAACCGGCGGGCCGGGTGTCGAGGCTGAACCCGGCGCCGTGATCGCGCGTGATCACCGCGACGCCGCCTTCCTGCTCCTCGACCCGCACCACGACCTTGTCCGTCCCCGCGTGTTTGAGGGTGTTGCGCAGCGACTCGCGGACGGCGTCGCGGATGGCGATCTGCCGGACCTCGGAAAGCGTGTCGTCGTCGAGCTCGGCGATCACGAGCTGGGCGCGCAGCCCGTCCCGCGCCATCTCCGCCGCCAGCGACGCGAGCTTCTCGCCCAGCGGCCGCGAACCGGCCTCAGACCGTTCCGACGCCTCGTTCTCGATCGTCCGCCGCAGCTCCATCGATTGCGCCCGCGCCAGCCGCTGCACCTCCGCGAGCCGCGCGGCCGGATCGCCCTTGTTGGCCAGCGCGATCGCTTCGAGGGTCTGCAACACGGAGTCGTGCAGCATCCGATGCTGGCGGGCGCGTTCGGCGATCCGGCCGTTGCGGATGCCGTACGCGAGGGCCAGCCGGGTGCCGAGCCCGATCAGGACGAGGGCACCGCTCGCGGTGAAAAGGACACCGAGGATCGCCGGGAAGGTGGCCATCGCGTCGCCGGGCGCGGCGTGACCGGTGCCGAACACCGACGCCAGCATCCGCACCGGGAAGCTGACGACGGCGAGCGCCGCGGCGGCGGGCATGCCCAGCGCCAGCGCCAGCAGCGCGACCTCGCCGAGCAGGTGCTTGCCGGGCACCGCCATCGCCTCGGTGAAGACCGAAGCCGGCACCAGCGCACCGACGGCCAACGGCGCGAGCAGGGTGAACACGAGGTCGATCGCCAGCAGCCGGGCGGCGTGCTGCGGGCGGAACGGCGCCGAACGCAGCATCCACCGGATCCCGTAGAGCGACAGCCCGACCGAGCCGAGCGCCACCAGCCCGACCGGGCCGATCCCGATCATGCCGTGGGTGGAGACGTAGACGCCGAACGCGCCGGGCACCGCGAAGAGCCGGTAGACCAGCGGGACGAGGGCGACGTAGCGGGCTGCCCTGAGCAGCAGGTTGTCGCGATGGGCCGTGTCGATGGGGCCGGACATCTGCTGGATCCGCCGCAGCGCGCGCATCGGTGTCGGGTCGCCGACCTCGTCCGACAGCTCGCTCGTCGCCGTCGCCAGCGCGGGCGCGCCACGGCGCAGCAAAGTCACCAGGAAACTGGGCGGCCGCTTCGCCATGGATTTTCCCCCTGCCCGGAGCACCGGCAGGAGTATCTCGGGTTACGCCGCGTGGATCCAGAGACCAAGGGGGTTTATCTCAGCCTATGCCGTTCTCGGCGGCCCACTTCTTCAATTCGGCCACCGCCTCGTCGTGCTCCAGCGGGCCGCGGTCGAGCCGCAGTTCCTTCAGGTGCTTCCACGCCTTGCCGACGTCCGGCCCCGGCTTGAGGTCGAGGATGCGCATGATCTCCTCGCCGTTGAGGTCCGGCCGGACCCGGTCGAGGTCCTCCTGCGCCTGGATCGCGGCGATCCGTCGCTCGAGGTCGTCGTAGGTCGCCTGCAGCGCGGCCGCCTTCTTGCGGTTGCGCGTGGTGCAGTCGGCGCGCACCAGCTTGTGCAGGCGGGGCAGCAGGTCGCCGGCGTCGGTGACGTAGCGCCGCACCGCCGAATCCGTCCATTCGCCCTTGCCGTAGCCGTGGAACCGCAGGTGCAGGAACACGAGCTGGCTGACGTCCTGGACGATCTCCTTCGAGAACTTCAGCGCCCGCAAACGTTTGCGGGCCATCTTCGCGCCGACGACCTCGTGGTGGTGGAAGCTCACGCCGCCACCGGGCTGGAACTCGCGCGTCGCGGGCTTGCCGACGTCGTGCAGGAGCGCCGCGAGCCGCAGGATCAGATCCGGCTCGGAGGTCGGTTCGTGCGACTTCTCCAGGTCGATCGCCTGCGCGAGCA
This sequence comes from Amycolatopsis sp. EV170708-02-1, assembly GCF_022479115.1. Taxonomy (NCBI): domain Bacteria; kingdom Bacillati; phylum Actinomycetota; class Actinomycetes; order Pseudonocardiales; family Pseudonocardiaceae; genus Amycolatopsis; species Amycolatopsis sp. EV170708-02-1. Next base: position 9,135,693 of record NZ_CP092497.1, on the reverse strand, counting down.
CGGTCAGCGAGTGCTGGTAGACGTCCTTGTGCTGGTGGTGCTCGTCGATCGCCAGCCGCATCCCCGGCACCTCGGGGAGCACGCGATCGGCGAGACGGGTGTCCACCAGCAGCTCGATCCCGGGACGGGGATCGTCCGCGAGCAGCAGCTTCGACAGCTCGGCCTGGACGCGCTCGGCGGTGATCCGGTCGATCTCCTCGGCCATCGACGACATCGCGTCGACCACGCGCGGCGCCGCGGTGAACCCGAGCTGCGCGGAGAACCGCGCGGCCCGCAGCATGCGCAGCGGGTCGTCGGCGAAGGACTCCTGCGGGGTGGCGGGCGTGTCGAGCACCTTGTCCTGCAGCGCCTGGAGGCCGCCGTGCGGATCGACGAAGGTCTTGTTCGCCAGGTCGATCGCCATCGCGTTGACCGTGAAGTCGCGGCGCAGCAGGTCGCCCTCGATGCTGTCGCCGAAGGTGACCTCGGGATTGCGGCCGACGCGGTCGTAGCTGTCGGCGCGGAACGTGGTGATCTCCAGGGTCATGCCCTGTTTGGTCACGCCGACGGTGCCGAACGCGATGCCGACGTCCCACACCGCGTCGCCCCAGGCGCTGACGATCTTGAGCACCTGGTCCGGCCGGGCGTCGGTGGTGAAGTCGAGGTCGCTCGACAGCCTGCGCAGCATCATGTCGCGGACGCTGCCGCCGACCAGGTACAGGCTGTGCCCCGCCTTCGCGAAGAGCTTCGCGAGCTCGTCCGCGAGCGGGGAGATGCGCATCAGCTCTGTCACAGCGTTCTGCATCGCAGTGCTCTTCCCCGCAATCGCCTGCCCGGCGACCACCTTGTTCACGACAATCCCACCACGATTTGGATGTACTTACTACGGCCGGGCCCAACACGGGCACGGTGAGCCAGCGTACCCGTACCGCCGTTTGCTCTAGCATCGCAGCATGTCTGGATCAGCCGGCCGCTCCGGCGCTTCGAAGCCGGGCCGCCGGCGGAGGCGCAGGCGGGGGCGGCGGCTGACCACGGTCGACGAAACCTCGGCCGGTGGACTCGTCGTCGACGCCGAACGGGCGAACGCCGCGCTGATCGGGCGGCTCGACCGGCACGGCAGACTGCTGTGGTCGCTGCCGAAGGGCCACATCGAGGACGGTGAAACGGTGGAGCAGACCGCGGTGCGCGAGGTGAAGGAAGAGACCGGCATCTCCGCGCGCGTCCTGCAGCCCCTCGGCACCATCGACTACTGGTTCGTGGCCGAGCGACGGCGCGTGCACAAGACGGTGCACCATTTCATCCTGGAATCCACCGGCGGCGAACTTTCGGACGAGGATGTCGAGGTGACCGAGGTCGCCTGGGTACCGCTCGCCGACCTGGAGACCAAACTCGCCTACTCCGACGAGCGCAAGCTGGTCCGGAAGGCCAAAGAACTCTTCGCGCAGCAACAGCACACCGCCGAGGGAGCACCTGAGTGAAGCGGCTTGCCGCCACTGTCCTGTCGATCCTGTTCCTGGTCTTCACCGCGTTGCCCGTCGCGGTCGCGCAGGCCCAGGACCAGCCCCGGCTGCGCGTGGACCTCGACCAGCTGAACCCCCGCGTGATCACCACGACCTCGGCCTCGCTGACGGTCACCGGCCGCGTCACCAACATCGGCGACCGGCGGATCAGCAAGCTGGGCGTCCGGCTGCAGCTGGGCACCAGGCTGCAGAACGAACAGCAGATCGGCGACGTCCTCGCCGGTGACAAGTTCAAGGACCTCGCGGCGACGGAGTTCGTCGACCTCGAACCGGACGAGCTTGAGCCGGGGCAGAGCGCCGCGCTGAACCTGTCCGTGCCGCTCGGCCAGTCGTCGAAGCTGCAGTTCCCGAGGCCCGGCGTGTACCCGCTGCTGGTCAACGTCAACGGCACCCCGGACTTCGGCGGTCCGGAACGGCTGGCGGCGGTCACCCTGCTGATGCCGGTGCTCGGCGTCCCCGGCAAACCCCCCGCGACCCGTCCGCCTTCGGCACCGTCCACGAGCCTGCTGTGGCCGATCGCGAACAGCACCGTGCACGTCGTCTCGTCCCCGCTCGGCGGCCCGCTGACCCTGGCGGACGAACGGCTCGCCGTCGAACTGGCCGCCGGCGGACGGCTCGACTCGCTGGTCGAGGCGGCGCGGGCGGCCGAGGCCGACACGAAGGTCTCGTCGTCGTTGTGCCTGGCCATCGACCCCGACCTGGTCGCGACCGTCGACGGGATGACCCGCGGCTACCAGGTCGCGGGCGGCGCTCCCGGCAAGGGCGTCGAGACCGCGAAGAACTGGCTCGGCAGGCTGAAGGCACTGGTCGCGGGCCGGTGCGTGGTCACCCTCCCGTTCGCCGACGCCGACCTCACCGCGCTGACGAAGGTCCGCGCGGGCGACGCCACCGACACCGCGCTCCTGGCGAGCGCGCTGGGCGGCGCGGGGACGATCAAGAACCTGCTCGGCATCCAGCCGCAAGACGGCGTGCTCTGGCCAGGCGGCGCCCTCGACTCGCAGACCGTCGAAGCGATCGGCAAAGCCGGCGTCAAGACCTTGCTGACCGATTCGGGCAAGCTCCAGTCCGGCTCGCCGCTTTCGGGCGGGGTGTCGATCGAGGGAACGGAGCTGCGCGCGCAGCCGATCGACGCGCTGATCTCGTCCGCGCTGAACGGCTCGGGATCCACCCAGAACGGGCTCGGCGCCATCGCCTTCCGGGCGGGGCTCGGCGGCCAGCCCGAGGGGCCGTCGCGTTCGCGCCTGCTGATCGCGCCGCCGCGGCACTGGGCCGCGAGCGGCACCGAACTCACCACGTTCCTGGAGCGGATGGGCGACTTCTACACCGCCGGTCTGATCAAGCCGGCGCCGTTGCCCGATCTGCTCGGTGACAGCCCGTCCGGGACGGCGTCGGTCAACTACGACCCGCAGGATCTGACGGCCGCGACCAGCGGTGAGGTCACCGCGAAGATGTCCCAGATCGACAACGAGACGCTGGGCCTTTCGTCGGCGATGACGATGGATGCCACCAAACGAGTGAATCCGGCCGACGTGATCGCCCCGGTCCGGTTCGCCCTCATCCGGGCCGCGTCCACCTCGTGGCGTGGCGCGGACGCCGCGATCGTCACCGGCAACGCCCGCGGCGACCTCGAAGCGATCCGCAGCCAGGTCACCGTGGAGCGGCCGAAGCAGACGATCGCGCTGGCCTCCGGCGCGTCGCCCCTGCCCGCCTACATCACCAACGGCCTTCCGGTCGGCATCAACGTCCGCACCGTGCTCAAGAACAACGTGGGCCTGCGCCCCACCGAAGCGGTCCCGGAGCGCACCGTCCCGGCGAACGGCGCCATCAACCAGCTGCTCCCGGTGGAGGCGCTGCGAGCGGGCCGGTTCAGCGTCGACGTGGCGCTGACCACGCCCGACGGGACCCCGCTCGGTTCCGACGCGCGGTTCGAGCTGACCTCCACGGAGTACGGCGCGATCACCATCATCATCACCATCACCGCGGCGGGTGCGCTGCTGCTCCTGTCGTCCCGGCGGATCTACCGGAGGATCAAGGACTCACGGGCCGATCGGACGAACGAAACCGCCCCACGTGTGACCGAGGACGCACAGGTTTAAGTGTTTCCGGCCGTTCCCGATTACCCTGGGTCGAACGATGCCGCCGGGCATCACGTAGCCGAGCACCGAGGATTGGGCACGCGTTGGAAAGAGAGCCGGGTGTACCGCCCGAGCGTGCAGGCCGTCCCCGGCGCGAAGGTACTCCGCCACCGCCCCGCCGCACCGACGGACCGGCGCGCCGTCCGGAGCGTCGCCAGCCGCCCCCGCAGCAGCCCCCGCCCGAACGCGGTGAGCGGCCGCGGCGAGCCGTGCCGCCGCCACCCCAGCAGCCGCCGCCGGACGGCCGCCGCCAGCGGGTGGCGGGCCGCCCCGACGACGAGACGCGCCGGCTGAGGCCACCCCAGAACCCGCCGCCGCGGAAAATGCCCCCTGGGCAGGGGACGCCGCCTCCGCCGACCCGCCGTCAGCCGGTGCCGCCTCCGCAGGGGCCGCCGCTGCCGCAGCCGTCGCAGAGCCAGGCACCGCGCCGTCCGGCGGCACCCCAGCCTCCGCAGGCCCTCAATCAGACACCGCCCCCGCCGCATCGCGGGCGCCGCCAGCCGCCACCGGTCCGCCCGTGGCAGGTCGACCGGCGCGACGAAGCCGACGCGACGCGGTTCATCCCGCGCACCCCCGGCGTCCCGATGGGTTCGCGCTGGCCGGTCGCCGACCCCGACGTCCTCCGCCCGTACGACCAGCTCGCCACGCAGGTCATGCCGGCGATCAAGGACGCGCCGCTGGTCAAACCGCGGCCGGGGGACACCGGCGAACAGGACGTCGCCGCCCCGGCGAAGGCGCCGTCGATCGCGAAGTCCAGCGGCCGGATGGCGATCGCGTCGCTCATCAGCCGCATCACCGGTTTCGCGTGGAAGCTGCTGCTGGTCGCGGCCATCGGCGCCCAGGTGGAGAACGACTCGTTCAACGTCGCCAACACCATGCCGAACATCATCTTCGAACTGCTGATGGGCGGGGTGCTGTCCAGCCTCGTGGTCCCGCTGCTCGTGCGGTCGCAGGACGACAAGGACGGCGGCGAGGCCTACACCCAGCGACTGGTCACGGTGGCGGGCACGCTGCTCGTCGTCGGGACGACGATCGCCGTGTTCGCCGCGCCGCTGATCACCAAGCTCTACGTCGACGACAAGGGCCAGGCGAATCCCGAGCTGGTCACCGCGTTCGCGTACCTGCTGCTGCCGCAGATCTTCTTCTACGGTGTGTTCGCGCTGCTCTCGGCGGTGCTGAACGCGAAGAACATCTTCGGCCCGACGGCGTGGGCGCCGGTGATCAACAACCTCGTCGTGATCTTCACGATCCTCGTCGTGTGGATCATGCCCGGGAACATCTCCACCGATCCGGTGTCGATCACCGACCCGAAGCTGCTGACCCTGGGCATCGGCGTGACCTCGGGCATCGTGGCGCAGTCGGTGCTGCTGATCCCGCCGCTGCTGCGGTCCGGGTTCAAGTTCAAATGGCGCTGGGGCATCGACAAGCGCATGAAGGAATTCGGCGGGCTCGCGCTGTGGACCGTCGGCTACGTCGCGGTCAGCCAGGTCGGCTACACGATCACCACCCGCGTGCTGACCAGCGGTTCGCAGGGCGGTGTGACCGCGTACAGCAACGCGTGGCTGCTCTTCCAGCTGCCGTACGGCGTCATCGGTGTGTCGCTGCTGACCGCGATCATGCCGCGGATGAGCCGCGCGGCCGCCGACGGCGACCACAAGAAGCTGATCGGCGACCTCTCCTACGCGTCGCGGATCTCGACGGTGATGCTCGTGCCGATCTCCGCGGTGATGACCGTGGTCGGTGGTTCGGTCGGTATCGCCCTGTTCACCCTGGGCAAGGGCACGGTCGAGGACGCGTCGCGGATGGGCGAGGCGCTGGCCATCTCCGCGTTCGCGCTGCTGCCGTACGCGCTGGTCATGCTTCAGATGCGGGTGTTCTACGCGATGAAGGACGCGCGGACGCCGGTGCTGATCATGATCGTGATGACCGTGGTCAAGGTGCCGCTGCTGTACCTGTGCCCCGCGTTGCTGTCGCCGGACAACATCGTGCTCGGCGTGATGATGGTCAACGGCCTCACGTTCGTCGTCGGCGCGATCCTCGGCCAGGTGTGGCTGTGGGTGACCCTCGGGAACCTCCGGAGCAAGCGCGTTCTCGGGGTGATCCTCTTCACGGTCGTCGCGAGTGTGCTCGGGGTCGGCGCGGCGTGGCTCGCCGGGCAGATCGTTCCTGACTCGTTCGGGCCTACTTTCCATGCCTGGGTGAAACTTCTCCTGCAGACGGTGGTCGGGATCGCGGTGTCGTTCGGCGTGCTCATCGCCTTGAAGGTCGAGGAATTGAAGCCCGCCACGGCGAGGATCACCCGGTTGATCAAGCGCGGATAACGATTCACGTACGGATGACGCGCGTTCACGGGTCGTATTCTGGGTACCCTCGGGGCGGGAGCTACGCGGGAGAGTGCGGTGGATACGAGACGGAGCGAACAGGCAGGGGAGGCGAGCCAGGTGGGCATCCGGGCCCAAGGCGGGTCGCTGGCCCCTGGCCGGGTCGTCGGTGACGGCCGGTATCGCCTGCTCGCACAGTTCGGGGTGGACGAGCGGGCAGCCGCGCATCTTTGGCGCGCCCGCGACGGGCAGCTGAAGCGGGACGTGGCGCTGACGCTGCTGGTCGGCGACCCCGCGGACGCGGAGGCCGCCCGGCTCGCGCGCCGGACGCTGGAACGCGCCGCGCACGCGTCGAAATTCGGCCACGGCGGGGTCGCGCGCGTCCTCGACGTGCTCAGTCTCGGCAGCGGCGTCACCTCGAGCGAAGGTCTGCTCGGTGTCGTCGTGGCGGAATGGACCAAGGGCAGCGACCTGGTCGACCTCGTGGCGCAGCGCCCGGTGGCGCCCGCCGCGGCGGCCCGGATGGTGCAGGCACTGGCGGAAGCCGTCGACCACGCCCATCAGAACGGTCTCGTCCTCGGCCTCGACCACCCGCAGCGCCTGCGGCTCACCCCGGACGGCGCGCTGAAGCTCGCCTTCCCCGGCCCGCTGCCCGAAGCGACCCTTCGCGACGACGTCAAAGCACTCGGCGCCGTCCTGTACCTGCTGCTGACCGGCCGTTGGGCCCTTCCCGGCGGCCCGGCCGCGATCCCGGCGGCGCCGCACGCGCCGACCGGGCGCGTCATCCCGCCGCGTTCACTGGTCCCGACGGTCCCGGTCGAGCTGTCGTCGCTCGCCGTCCGCACCATCGAGGACGGTGGCCACGGCGGCATCCGCACCAGCGCGGCCATCCTGCGCGTGCTGGACCAGGTCGCCGAAGCCGAAGAACGCACCCAGCTGATCAAGGCCGTCGGCGAGGAAGAGGCCGTCGCCGAATCGGACGGCACGGTGTGGACGACGAAGAAACCGGTCAAGGACGTCGCGCGGCGCAAGAAGCTGGCGTTCGGCGTGACCGTGCTGGTCGTCGCGACCGTGGTCATCCTCGCCTGGGGCGGGATGATGCTGATCAACCTGTTCCAGGGTGAGTCGAAGTCCAGCGGTCCGAAGATGAACGTCGCCGCGTCGTCCTCGCAGGTCGTGCCGCCCTCGGGCGAGCAGCAGCCGCCGCCCGCGCAGAAGCCGCCGGCCCCCGCGGTGGGTGCCGCGGTGAAACCGTCGGCCGTGGCCGTCTACAACCCGGGCAGCAAGGGCGACAGCCCCGGCAAAGCCAGGAACGCCACCGACGGCGACGCGGTCACCTCGTGGAAGACCGACCAGTACGACGAGCAGTTCCCGGTGCTCAAGGACGGCGTCGGGCTGGTCGTGACCTTCAAGGACCCGATCAATCTCAGCCAGGTGAAGATCGACGCGGCGAGTGCCGGTTCGAAGGTCGAGATCCGCTCCGCCGACAAGAAGAACCCGAAGCTCGACGAGACGAAGGTCGTCGGGAGCGGGGACCTCGCGGCGGGCGAGTCGACCGTCGCCTTGCAGCAGCCTCAGCAGGGTCAGTACTTCATCATCTGGATCACTCAGCTGGGTGAAGATGACAAAGGCAAGTTCATCACCGAACTCAAAGAGCTGACCTTCCTGCCTGCGGGGTGACCTCAGACACCGGGTCAGTAGGCTCTCACGGGTGACAGCTGCAGCTCCCACGGACGCGGATCTCATAGCGGCACACGCCGCTGGAGACCCGCACGCGTTCAGTGAACTGGTCCAGCGACATCGAGACCGCATGTGGGCGGTGGCCCTGCGCACCTTGCGGGATCCGGAAGAAGCCGCGGACGCCCTGCAGGACGCCTTCATCTCCGCGTTCCGAGCGGCGGGCAACTTCAGGGCGGAATCGCAGGTCACGACGTGGTTGCACCGCATCGTCGTGAACGCGTGCCTCGACCGCATCCGGCGGGGCAAGGCCAGACCGACCGTTCCGCTGCCCGAGACCGGGCAGTTCAACGAACCCGCCTCGCCGCGCGACTCGATGTCCGAGCGCGAGACGAGCCTGGTCGTCAAGGAAGCCCTCGACCAGCTCCCCGAAGAGCAACGTGCCCCGATCGTGTTGGTCGATGTCGAGGGATACTCCGTCGCCGAGACGGCGAAGATGCTCGGCATCGCCGAGGGCACGGTCAAGAGCCGGTGTGCCCGAGGTCGCGGAAAGCTCGCGAAGGTTCTCGGACATCTACGGAACCCCGATGCTATTGCGAACGTCCCAACTCACGAAAGCAAACGAGAGCGCGCTACCCCGCAACGGGGTGCCAGGCGTCCTCAGGGCACGCCGGGTGACGGGGAGGGACGATGACAGACGAGAGCAGGGGGATCGGTGGGACCGTCGGTCCGCCGTGGTCTGTCGATGTGCTCGCCGACCTGCACGCAGGTGTGCTGGACGAGCGTGAGGCGGCCGAACTGTGGCCGTTGGTGAACGCCGACCCCGAAGCACTGGCGATCATCGAAGCACTGGAAGCGACCACGGCCGACCTCGCGGAACTCGCGAACGAGCCGGTCGCACCGATGCCTGCGGAGTACGCGGCACGGATCGACGCCGCGCTGGCCGCCGAAATGCGGGCGACGCCTGCGTTTCAAGGCGCACCTGAAAGGCAGCAGGAGCAGGTCGCCCCGGTGGTGGACCTCGCGGCCGCACGGCGGCGGCGGAACAAGCGGATCGGCTGGGGCGCCGGGATAGCGACCGTGGCGGCGGCGGCCATCGCCGCCGTGGCAATCGTCGTCCCGACCACGCGGGAGCCGGATTCGGGCGGAATCGCCCAGCCCGCGCCCTCGGCCTCGGTTCCCGGACCTTCGGTCGGCGGAGACGGCGGCGGCGCCGAAGCCCTCGTCGGCAAGGCGATCGGCGTCCGCGACTTCGGCTCGCTGAAGACCGAAGAGCGCCTCGACGCCTGCGTCACCGCGGCCGGAATGGACGCCGACGTACGGCCGGAGGGCATCCGGCCGGTGAACGTCGCGGGCAAGGACGGCGTGATGGTGATCTACACCACGGGCAAACTCGCCCAGTTCCGCATCGTCGCCTTCGGTGCCGACTGCGGCCCCGGCAACCCGGCGGTCCTCTTCGACAAAATCATCGGAGCCAAGTAACCGGCCCAAACCTCACTGGTCCCTCGCTCCCCACCAGCCCCATTTCAGGGGGAGCGAGGGACCTTTGCTACCACGCTAGGTTTTCTAGCGGCGCTAGAGGTCGGATCTCCTCCGTGCCGCAAGGCGGGAGAAAGTAGCGCCGGTCACCCCGGGAACACCGGCCCTTACGATCGTGTTGAGCCTGGTGAACAGGTCACTACGAGCGGAGGTCACGGGTGGCTGCCGAGGAGATCAGGAACCTGATCATTGTGGGATCGGGTCCTGCGGGATACACCGCCGCTGTCTACGCGGCACGAGCGCAGCTCGAACCGCTGGTGTTCGAGGGCACTCAGTTCGGCGGTGCGCTGATGACGACGACGGAGGTCGAGAACTTCCCCGGCTTCCGCGAAGGCATCCAGGGTCCCGACCTCATGGAAGAGATGCGGGAGCAGGCGAAGCGTTTCGGCGCCGACCTGCGCCAGGAAGATGTCGAGTCCGTCGAGCTGACTGGTGACGTCAAGTACGTCGTCGCGAACGGCAAGCGCTACGCGGCCCGCGCGGTCGTGCTCTCGATGGGTGCCGCCGCCCGCTATCTGAACGTGCCCGGCGAGCAGGAACTGCTCGGCCGCGGTGTTTCGGCCTGCGCCACCTGCGACGGCTTCTTCTTCCGCGACCACGACATCGTGGTCGCGGGCGGCGGTGACTCCGCGATGGAGGAGGCGACCTTCCTGACGAAGTTCGCGAAGTCCGTCACGATCGTCCACCGCCGCGAGGAGTTCCGCGCCTCCAAGATCATGCTGGAGCGCGCCCGCGAGAACGAGAAGATCAAGTGGGCGCTCAACAAGCAGATCACCGGAGTCGAGGGTGAAGGCAAGGTCGAGGGCCTGAAGCTCAAGGACACGGTGACCGGCGAGGAGTCCAAGCTCGACGTGACCGGGTTCTTCGTGGCGATCGGGCACGACCCGCGCAGCGAACTGGTGCGCGGCCAGGTGGACCTCGACGAGGACGGCTACGTGCTCACCAAGGGCCGGACCTCGTACACGAACCTTCCCGGTGTCTTCGCGGCGGGCGACCTGGTCGACCGCACGTACCGGCAGGCGATCACCGCCGCCGGCTCGGGCTGCGCGGCCGCCATCGATGCAGAACGATGGCTGGCGGAGCACGCCGGTGTCGAGACCGCCCAAGAGACTCCTGAGCTGGTCGGCGGCGGCTACGGCGCCACCACCAACTGACTTTCCCAGCCCGTTCACCACCCAGAAGGAGACACCATGGCCAACACCGTGACGGTGACCGACAAGACGTTCGTCGACGACGTGCTGACGAGCGAGAAGCCCGTCCTGGTCGACTTCTGGGCGACCTGGTGCGGTCCGTGCAAGATGGTCGCCCCGGTGCTCGAGGAGATCGCGGCGGAGAACGGCGAGAAGCTGACCATCGCGAAGCTCGACATCGATGCCAACCCGAACACTGCGCGTGACTACCAGGTGATGTCGATTCCGACGCTGATCCTGTTCCAGGGCGGCAAGCCGGTGAAGCAGATCGTCGGCGCCAAGCCGAAGGCCGCGCTGCTCTCGGACCTCGCCGACGTCCTCTGATCTCGCGTTTCACCTGCCGAAACCCGGGGCCTGCCCAGGCTCCGGGTTTCGTCGTTCCCCGGAATGGGTAAAACTCCCTGTTACGGGAACGCCTGGACGAGTTCCACGAACGGCGACTTGACGCACCGACCGGGCCTCCGCGCTCACCGAGAGTTCACAGGGCACAATAGAGCACCGGGGTTCGCCCCGCAGGGTTTTCATAGTCGTGCATCGAGCTCGATCGGTGCCCCAAAGGGAAGAGCGAGGAGTGCATGCGGGTACTCCGCCGCGGTGACGCCGGACCGGACGTCGCCGAGATCAGGTCCACGCTGGCGGCGATGGAGCTGCTCCCGCCGGTGACCGAATCCGGGGAGTACGAGGTCTTCGACACGGCGATGGAACACGCCGTTCGAGCGTTCCAGCAGCGCCGTGGGCTCATCACCGACGGTCTGGTGGGTCCGGCGACCTACCAGGCGCTTCGCGGCGCGGGCTTCCATCTGGGCAGCCGCCCGCTGACCTACATGTTCTCCGCCCCCATGCAGGGTGACGACGTCTTCGCGCTCCAGGAGCGGCTGACCGAACTCGGTTTCGACGCAGGCCGCCCCGACGGGCACTTCGGCCCGCAGACCGAACGCGCGCTCAAGACCTTCCAGCGCGACATGCGCCTGGTCGCCGACGGTATGTGCGGCCCGGCCACGATCCGTGAGCTGCACCGGCTCTCGTCGCCGCGTGCCCGCGGCGGCCGTCCCGTTTTCCTGCGTGAGCAGGAGCAGGTGCGGCAGGCGGGCCCCCGGCTGCGCGGCAAGCGCATCGTGATCGACCCCGGCCACGGCGGCGAGGACCTCGGCGTCGTCGCCGGCGGTCTGCGCGAGGCGGACATCGCCTGGGACCTGGCGCGGCGGCTCGAAGGCCGGATGCAGGCCACCGGTATGGAGGCGCTGATCTCGCGCGGCCCGAACCAGAGCCCGAGCGAGGGCGACCGGGCGAAGTTCGCGAACGAGGCGGGCGCCGACCTGTTCCTTTCGCTGCACAACGACAAGAACTCCTCGCCCAAGGCGCAGGGGGTCGCGAGCTTCCACTTCGGCACCGGCAACGGCACCACGTCGACCGTCGGCGAGCTGCTGGCGGGCTTCATCCAGCGTGAGCTGGCCGCGCGCACCGGCATGCTCGACTGCCGCACGCACTACAAGACCTGGGAGATCTTCACCCGCACCCGCTGCCCGGCGGTGCGGATCGAGATCGGCTACCTGACCAACCCGGAAGACAGCCGCAAACTGGCGGACCCGGCTTTCCGCGACGTCGTCGCCGAAGGCATCCTGGTCGCCGTGAAGCGCCTGTACCTCCTCGGCGAAGGGGACCAGCCGACCGGCACGTTCACCTTCGCGGACGTCCTGGCCCACGAACTCGCCAAAGCGGAGTAGCCAGTCCTCCACACCCGCACGCGGGCGCACATCCCTCTGCCGACGCCCTCGGCACAACCGGTTGTGTGCCCCCTCGGCCGACCACGCCACCCCTAGATCCACCCGGCGCGCAGCCCCCGCCCTTCCCGGGGGGCGTCCCCAGGTCCAGCCTACCCATCCACAGATTTTCCACCGCTCCTATCAGCGATCTGTGGATAACTCGGCGGGTTACCCACAGCTGTCCCCAGGCCGGGGGATGGCTGCTGCGCGCGCTCGAAAACTCTGCTAAACGGCGCGGGCGGAGAGGGTCAGGCGCGGCCGAGGCTCGGCTCGGCCGTCGTGATGGAGACCTGGCCGAGCAGCCGTTCGAGGGCCGCCTCCACGTCTTCCTTCCACGAAATAGCCGACCGCAGTTCCAGCCGCAGCCGCGGCCACCGCGGATGCGGCCGCACGGTCTTGAACCCGACGCTCTGCAGGAACGCGGCGGGCAGCACACAGCTGTGCCCGCCGTCCGGATCGGTCTCGTCGGGTTTGGCGTCCCCGAACGCTTCGATCGCGCGGACACCGCGTTTGGTCAGATCCTTCGCGACGGCCTGCACCAGCATGCGGCCGAGTCCGCCACCTTGGAATTCGGGGAGGACCTGGAAGGCGGTCAGCAGTACCGCGTCCGGGCCGGGAGGCGAAGTCGGGAAGGCCAGCGAGCGCGGCACGGCGTTCGGCGGCGCGTAGAGCACGAAACCGACGGGCAGGGTGTCGCTGTAGACGATCCGGCCGCAGGAACCCCACTCCAGCAGCACGCTGGAGACCCAAGCTTCCTTTTCGACCTCGGTCGCGCCGTATTCCTCGGCCTGCGCCTTCAGATGCGGCGCCAGCTCCCAGTACACGCAGCGGCGGCAGCTCTTCGGCAGATGCTCGAGGTTGTCCAGGGTTACGCCCACGACGCGACGCGACACAGACAAACCTCCCTGAATGACGACACCCGACGCAGCCTTGTCCCGAGCAGGGCTCACCGAAGGGTTCCTGACCGAGGATAGGCCGATGTGATGAACACCGGAAGGCCAGGGCCCCTAGAGGGAGGGTGGTTACACTCGATGGAACTACCAGTCGGTAGCGACTATGTCCACTTCGAAGCCGGGTGAAGCGCCTGATGACCGAGAACCGCCCTGTCCGGCCGGAGCCCGGCCGCCACAACCTCGACCCTCACCTCGACCGCTACGCCGCGCGTACGGCCGGGATGACTGCTTCCGAGATCAGGGCCTTGTTCGCGGTGGCCAGTCGCCCCGAAGTGGTATCGCTCGCCGGCGGAATGCCGAACCTCGCCGCGCTCCCGTTGGACACGCTGTCCACGCAGGTCGGCGAGCTCATCGCCGAGGACGGCCTGGTCGCGCTCCAGTACGGCTCCGCGCACGGCGTCCCCGCCCTGCGCGAGCAGATCTGCGAAATCATGGCCCTCGAAGGGATCAAGGCCCACCCGGACGACGTCGTCGTGACGGTCGGCTCCCAGATGGGGCTCGACATGGTGACCCGGCTGTTCTGCGATCCTGGCGACGTCATCATCGCCGAAGGTCCCTCGTACGTCGGCGCGCTCGGCTCTTTCGCCGCGTACCAGGCGGACGTCGTCCACGTCGCGATGGACGACCACGGCCTCGTCCCCGAGGGGCTGCGCGCCGCGCTCGCGGAGACGCGGAAAGCGGGCCGCCGGGTCAAATTCCTCTACACGATCCCCAACTTCCACAACCCCGGCGGCGTCACGCTGGCCGTCGAGCGGCGCGCGGAGATCGTGGAGATCTGCCGCGAGAACGACATCCTCATCGTCGAGGACAACCCGTACGGTCTGCTGGGATTCAGCGGCCAGACGTACCCGGCGCTCCGCTCGATCGACCCCGACAATGTCGTGTACTTGGGCTCTTTTTCGAAGACCTTCGCCTCCGGTCTGCGGGTCGGCTGGGTGCTCGCACCCCACGCGGTCCGGGAGAAGCTCGTACTCGCGGCCGAGTCTGCGACGCTTTGTCCGCCGACGCTTAACCAGTTGATCGTGTCGCGATACCTCTCGACTCACGACTGGATGGGCCAGATCAAGACCTTCCGCGAAAACTACCGTGAGCGCCGGGACGCGATCCTGTCCGCGCTCGAACAGCACATGCCCGCCGGCTGCAGCTGGACCAAACCCGACGGCGGTTTCTACGTCTGGATGACCGTCCCCGAAGGCGTGGACACGAAGGCGATGCTGCCGAGGGCCGTCACGGCCCGGGTCGCGTACGCCTCCGGAACCGGTTTCTACGCCGACGGTTTCGGCAGCAGACAGCTTCGTCTTTCCTACTGCTACCCGACGCCCGAACGGATCCGCGAAGGCGTCCGGCGGCTCGCCGCGGTGCTCGAGTCCGAAATGGACCTGGCGCGTACCTTCGGTAACGCGAGCCCACGCTCGATCTCGGGGCCGCAGAACCCCTCTCCGGACACGGTCTGATCGACCGGACGTCCCCAAGCACAAAGGAGTCTCGGTGGTCGACCGCACCGTTGCCGTACTCGCAGGCGGCCTGTCCCACGAACGCGATGTCTCTCTCCGCTCCGGACGCCGGCTCTCGGTCGCGTTGCGGGCGGAAGGCCTCATCGTCGAGGAGTGGGACACCGACGCGGGTCTGCTCGAACGTCTACGCACCCAGCGGCCCGACGCGGCCATCGTCGCCCTACACGGAGGTGAAGGGGAGAACGGTGCGGTGCAGACGGTGCTGGAGATGCTCGACGTGCCTTACGTCGGCACCAGCTCGCGAGGCTGCCGACGCGCGTGGGACAAGCCGACGGCCAAAGCGCTCGTCGCCGACGCGGGCTTCACCACGCCGGACTGGGTAGTGCTGCCGCACAGCACCTTCCGCGAGCTCGGCGCGCAAGCCGTGCTGGACTCGATGGTCGACACACTCGGGCTGCCCATGATCCTGAAGCCCGACCAGGGAGGATCGGCGCTGGGCGCCCAGGTCGTCAAGGACGCCGCGGAAATGCCCGGCGCGATGGTCGGCTGCTTCGCCTACGGCGACACCGTCCTCGCCGAGAAGTTCGTTTCCGGCGTCGAGGTGGCCGTCACGGTCATCGAAGGCGAAGAGGGACCCGAGGCCTTGCCCGCGGTCGAAATCGTGCCGGAGAGCGGCGTATACGACTACACCGCCCGCTACACCGCCGGGCTGACCGACTTCTTTACCCCCGCGCGGATTCCCGACGACGCCGCCAAGGCAGTGGGCGAACTGGCCGTCGCCGTGCACCGGCAACTCGGGCTTCGCGACATCTCCCGCACCGACGCGGTGATCACCGAAGACGGCACGGTCCACTTCCTCGCGGTGAACCCCTCACCGGGTCTCACCGAGACCTCGATCGTGCCGGTGGCGATCGAGGCGGCCGGCGCCACCCTCGGCTCGGTCTTCGCCGACCTCGTCGGACGGGCGATTTCCCGCAAGAGCTGAACCAGACCCGGCGAAGGGGACTTGCCCACTGCGGGCGAGTCCCCTTTCTGTTTCCGGGCCACGACGACGACCTGCCCTGGATTCGCCGAGCAGACAGGTAGCCGTCGACTCGCTCGATGAAGACGCGAGCGGTCGCCTTGAACCACGTCTCGGCCCGGGATTGAGCTTCGTGTCTAACCAGTCGTTGTTCGTCCGGCGGAACGCTTCCTGCTCGACAGTGAGGCGTCCGGCGCGGGCGAGCCCCTTGACGAGATCCCGAGTCGGGCTTTGGAACCGGACGAAGGGGAGTCCGGTCATCGCCGAGACCATCCGCGTACCCAGGACAACAGCTCTTCGTCGCGCAGCGAGCCGATCACGACATCGGCGGGGAAGTCCTGATGCTTCAACGTCGGTACCCCGATGACGGGCACGCCAAGGCCCGTCATGGAGTCTTCGAACGCCAGCGCGTCGGCAGGCTCGACGTTCAAGAGACCACAAGCGGTCAAGTACATCTCTGGATCCGGCTTCGGCGCGGTCACCTCGTCGGCGGCCAGTTTCACGGGAAACATTTCCGCCAGGCCGCCGCGAACGAGTGCGGCGTCCAGGAGCGCCCGGGGCGAGTTGCTCGCGACGGCGACCGGTACGGCCGCGGCGGTCAGTTCGACCAATTCACGCGCGCCGGGCATCGCCTCCGCTTTCGCGGTGACGACCTCGGTCACCAACCTCAGCAACTCGTCCGCGATCTCGGCGCCGGCATCCGGTTCGCCGGCCGCAGCCGCCATCGCGTCGGCGGCGGCCGGGAGCGACTTGCCGATCACCAACGCCTTCTCGTCTGCTCCGAAGGGGAGCCCGCGCCGCGCGAACAGCAATCCGTCGCAGTCGAAGACCACCGCGCGCGGATTTCGACCGCCGAAGAACCCCTTCACGCTTGCCCCCAGTTCAAGCACTCAGCGTCACAGAATCATCAGCAGCGAGCTATCGTCACCGTGACAAAACGACCCGGGGTGATCCCTAATCGATTTTCGGTGTCTGATTTGCCTGATTTTGATCCATGAGCGCCACGATGCGTTCAAGATCGTCAACCGAGCCGAATTCGAGGGTGATCCGCCCCTTGCGGCGACCCAAGTCGACCTTCACGCGAGTGTCGAACCGGTCCGAAAGCCGGTTCGCCAGTTCCTGGAGACCGGGTGCCTGGATCGGCTTGCGGGGAGCGGGCTTCGGCTTGGCCGGCTTTTCGCTCTTCTTGAGCGTCACGGCTTCTTCGGTCGCGCGGACCGACATACCCTCCGCGACGATCCGCGCGGCCAGCTCTTCCTGACTCTCGGCGTCTTCGAGAGACAGCAGCGCCCGCGCGTGGCCCGCCGAAAGCACCCCGGCCGCGACCCGTCGCTGGACCGCGAGGGGGAGTTTGAGCAAGCGGATCGTGTTCGTGATGACCGGGCGGCTACGCCCGATCCGGCTCGCCAGTTCCTCGTGCGTGACCGCGAATTCGTCGAGCAGCTGCTGATACGCGGCCGCCTCTTCGAGCGGGTTGAGCTGAACGCGGTGGATGTTCTCGAGCAGCGCGTCGCGCAGCATCGCCTCGTCGGCGGTCTGGCGGACGATCGCCGGGATCGCCTCCAGCTCCGCCAGCTGGGAGGCACGCAGCCGCCGCTCGCCCATGACGAGTTCGTACTCGTCGTTGCCGAGCTCCCGGACCACGATGGGCTGCATGAGCCCGAACTCGCGGATCGAGTGCTCCAGCTCGTTGAGCGCGTCCTCGTCGAAGACCTGCCGCGGCTGCTTCGGGTTCGGCTTGATCTGGCTGACCGGCACCTCGCGGTAGACCGCGCCGGCGACCGTTCCGCCGTGCGAACCGGCCGCGCCGTTGGCCGCGAACCAGCCCTTGTCGTCCGGCCCCGCGGGCTTGCTCGCGGGAGCGGACGGGGCAGGGGAACCGTTCTCGACGGGAGCCGCCGAACCCGGCGGAGGGCCGGTGGGGATCAGGGCGGCGAGCCCGCGCCCGAGCCCTCCTCTGCGCTCGCTCATGCCGTACCGCTCCTTTCCTTCATCTCCACTCCGCGCTGGGCGATCTCCTTCGCCGCGTCCACGTAGCTCATCGCACCCCGCGAACCCGGGTCGTAAGCGAGGACGGTCTGCCCGTACCCGGGCGCCTCGGAGACCTTCACACTGCGCGGGATCACCGTCTTGAGAACAGTGTCCCCGAAGTGGTTTCGGACCTCGTTCGTCACCTGATCGGCCAGCTTCGTCCGGCCGTCGTACATGGTGAGCAGAATCGTGGAGACACTAAGTTCGCGGTTCAGGTGCGCCTGAACGAGTTCGATGTTGCTCAGCAGCTGCCCCAGACCTTCGAGCGCGTAGTACTCACACTGGATCGGGATCAGCACCTCCTGCGCGGCGACCATCGCGTTGACGGTCAGCAGACCGAGCGACGGCGGGCAGTCGATGAAGACGTAGTCGACGCCGATCTCGTCGAGGATCTCGGACGAGAGCGCCTCCTTGAGCCGCATCTCGCGGGACGCCATGGAGACGAGTTCGATCTCGGCGCCGGCGAGGTCGATGGTCGCGGGGACGCAGTAGAGGTTGGGCGACTGCTCGCTCTGCGCCGCCGCCTCGGCCAGCGACACCTCACCGATCAGCACCTCGTAGATCGACGGCGTGCCGGATCGGTGGTCGATGTCGAGCGCGGTGCTCGCGTTGCCCTGAGGGTCCAGGTCGATCACGAGCGTCTTGAGCCCGTGGACGGCGAGGGCGGCGGCGAGGTTCACCGTGCTCGTCGTCTTGCCGACGCCGCCCTTCTGGTTGGCGACCGTCAGCACTCGCCGACGGTTCGGCCGGGGGAGTGCACCCTCCTTGGGGTGCAGCACGCTGGCGGCGCGGACGGCTTCTTCGGCGATGGGCGTCCAGCCGAGTTCCTGGCCGGCGCTCGCAGGGTCGGACGGCGGGGGAGTCACCGGTCTCGAGCCTCCTCTGTAGTGGACGTGAGAGTCGTTCTGCGTTGTTTCACGTGGAACCGGTCTAGCTGCGCCTGCCGCGCTGTCGAGACGGTTTCGGGGCAGACGGTGGATCACGACGACCGTGCTCGGGATCTCGAGCACCTTGGTACCGCACTCGAAGACTTCCGGCTCGCCGCCGCCGGCCTTCCGGACGGCGGCGCGATCGCGTTCGATTTCCTCTCCAGCGCTCGCTCCTTTGAGGGCGACCAGAGCACCTTGGGAACGCACGAGGGGGAGGCACCAGTTCGCGAGCCGGGCCAAGGGAGCGACCGCCCGGGCGGTGACGACATCCGCGCCACCGAGCTCCTCACGTACCTGCCGCTCCTCCGCGCGCCCGCGGACAACGGTGATGGGGAGTTCCAGCTTCTCGGCAACCTCGGCCAGCCAGTCGACCCGGCGAGCCATCGGTTCGAGCAGAACGATATCGAGGTCCGGTCGGCTGATCGCGAGCGGTACACCCGGAAGCCCCGCGCCCGAGCCGACGTCGACCACCCGGGCGCCGTCCGGGATCCGCTCGCCGATCACGGCGGAGTTGAGGACGTGCCGCTCCCACAACCGGTCGACCTCGCGGGGGCCGATGAGCCCGCGCTCGACGCCATGCCGCTCCAGGAGTTCGACGTAGCCGGCGGCTTGCTCGACGCGGTCTCCGAATACTCCCGACGCCGCGGTCCGTACCGATGCGGCGACCCCGTCCAAGCCCACTCTCGCTCCTCAACCCTCGACGCCGTTTCACGTGAAACGCGCTCCACTGATTGTCCATGACGCCGAGCGCAAAGCGGGGAGACAGTCCGAAGTTGTGGACAACTCCACTCGCCTTCCCCCGTTTCACGTGAAACGCCACGCGTGTAATTCACCCCGGACACAAAGAAGCGGCCCGCCGGATGACCGGCGGGCCGCTTCTTTCGAGTAACCGTCAGGCGGGGAAGATGACGACCCGGCGCTTCGGGTCCTCTCCTTCGCTCTCGCTCTTGACCCCATCGACGGCGGCGACCGCGTCGTGCACGACCTTCCGCTCGAACGGGCTCATCGGCTGCAGCCGGACACGCTCGCCGGACGAGACGACCGTCTCGGCGGTCGAGCGGCCGAGCTCGCGGAGCTCCTCGCGACGGTCGGCGCGCCAGCCCGCGATGTCCAACATCAGCCTGCTTCGCGAACCGGTCTCCTGCTGCACCGCCAGCCGCGTCAGCTCCTGCAGCGCCTCCAGCACGGTGCCGCGGGGACCGACGAGCTTCTCGAGGTCCTCGCCGCCGTCGATGCTGACGATCGCGCGGCCCGCTTCGACATCGAGGTCGATGTCGCCGTCGTAGTCCAAAAGGTCGAGCAGCCGCTCGAGGTAGTCACCGGCGATGTCGCCCTCCTTCACGAGGACGTCGTCGTCGACACCTCCCTTGCGAGCGGTCTCTTCAGCGGCGCCCTCAACCTCGGCCGCGCTGTTCTCCTCGGCGTCGATCGTGTCGATCGTCTCCGCCATTACTGGTCTCCTCTCCGAACCGGATCGGCGTCAGCGACGCTTCCGGCCCGATTTCTTAGTCGAGTCCGAGATGAGACCGGGCACGTCCGCACCGTTCTCCTTCGAGCCGTTCGTCGACGGCTCGGCTGTTGCGTCGTTGGCGTCCTTCTTCTCCGCGGCGGACGAACCGGTCTGGGCGAAGCCGTGCGGGGAGCCCGCCTTCTTGACCTGACCACCGGAGGACTGCTTGTTCTTCTTCTGCTGGACCGGCTTCTGGCCGGGGCGCGGCGCGGTCGGCTTCTGACCGGGCTTCGGGCCGAGGTTGGAGCGCTTCTCCTTCTCGGCGGCCTTGCGGGCCTCTTCTTCCTTGTCGATCTTCGTGTAGACGAGCCGCTGCTGCATCAGGGTCCAGCCGTTGTTGGCGAGCCAGTAGAAGAGAAGGCCGACCGGGAACAGCGCACCGAAGATGAGGACACCGAGCGGGAAGATGTACATCGTCAGCTTGTTCATCATCGCGGTCTGCGGGGTGGCCGACTCGGGGTTCTGGCGCTGGACCGAGTGACGCGCGGTGAGGTGCGTGGCGATGCTGGCGACGATCATCAGCGGGATCGCGACCGGGGCGACGCCCCAGTGGAAGCCGGTCGCCGCGTTGCCGCCGCTGACCATGTCGACGCCGGTGTAGATCGCGTCACCGAGGTTGGTGCCGAACAGCTTCGCGTGAACGTAGGACTCGACGCCGGCCTGGTCGAAGAAGTAGTTCTCGGTCTTCGGGCCGCCGTACGGGTTGATGGTGAACATCCGCAGGACGTGGTTCAGACCGATGAAGACCGGGATCTGAAGCAGCATCGGCAGGCAGCTGCCCAGCGGGTTGACGCCGTGCTCCTTCTGGAGCTTCTGCATCTCCATCGCCTGGCGCTGCCGGTCGTTCGCGTACTTCTTCTGGATCTTCTTCATTTCCGGCGCGAAGTCCTGCATTTTCTTCATCGACCGGACCTGGTTCACGAACGGCTTGAACATGATGCCGCGGACCGTGAACGTCAAGAAGATGATCGCGAGGATCCAGGAGACCGCGTTCGCCTCACCGAACACGAGCCCGAAGACCTTGTGCCAACACCACAAGATGAAGGACACGGGGTAGTAGATGAAGTCGAGCACTGAGCTACTCCTCGATCGGTGTTTCAGGTCGGCGGTGGCGCCACGAGAACGTCTCGGGTACCGGATCGCGGCCGGGCATGGTCCACGGGCCACAGCGCAGCAGACGCCGGACCGCGAGATAAGTGCCGCGGCCGGCGCCATGCCGGGTCAGTGCCTCGACGGCGTACGCGCTACAGCTCGGGTAGAACCGGCACGCCGGAGGAAGGAAGGGCGAGATCGCCTTGCGATACAGCTTGATGGGCAGGAGCAGCACCCATGCCACCGGGCCGGGACGGGCTTCTTCGGTGGTGTCGTTCTCGGTGGCTCGCATGCCGTTACACCGCTGATCCGTGGTCGGGGGGTCGCGTCTGGCGGGACAGCCCGAGACGCCGCAACGACGCGTCGAGGTCCGAGCCGAGTTCCGCGCTGGACGCGTCCGCGGCCGGAGGTAGTGCCCGTATCACCAACGAGCTGCCCGGCGGCAGTGTTCCGATCCTGGCGGAAACGAGATGCCTCAATCGGCGGGTGACCCGGTGGCGGACCACCGAATTGCCCACGGCCTTGCTCACCACAAAACCCGCCCGCGCCGCTTCGGCGGCATCGGGCGGGTCCGTGGTCAACGCATGGACGACGAGGCGGCGCCTGCCTGCCTTGGCCCCACGCCGCATCACGGCACGGAAGTCCTCACTGCGCCGCAATCTCGCGGCGGCCGGCAGCACGACGTCCCTCGACGACGGCCGGATCAGGCGGACAGCGCGCCGCGGCCCTTGCGACGACGAGCCGCCAGGATGGCCCGGCCGGCGCGGGTCCGCATGCGCAGCCGGAATCCGTGGACCCGGGCGCGGCGGCGGTTGTTCGGCTGGAAGGTGCGCTTACCCTTGCTCACGACTAACTTCTCCTGTTTCTCGGCCGCCTGGAACGGTTCGACCCGTTCCGGGCGTGTCGTGCTGACGCACGGCAGTCTCTGGTGTCTCCTACCAACGTGTGGCCTCGTCACGTCGAGCGACGACAACGTGGGCACGCGAAACGCCCCCGCTGTATACGGGAGACCTTACGAGGGTACGCACCCACCGCCCGGGCCCGGCAGGCACCCCCTCGACCACGGACCGCGACCGTACGTGGAGAGTGATCACCGACGACGCGAGGGCATCGAATGGCAACACGCCGTACACCGTGAAATGCTTGCGCGCGAGGACGCCTTGTGGCAACGAGCGGGGCTTGTTAGCGTGCCCCTCCCGGGTTTTCGCCGAGGTGGAACGGTGCAGGCGCCCGGGTGTCCTTGGGGATGTGGAGGCGTCCCGTCGGCATACGACGATCCCGCAGGTGGCGTCACCGCGGGTCGCCGTACATTAGTGCACAGCTGTGGACAACTATGTGGATATTTGCTGTGCGCATGAGCCGACCGGGCCATGATGACGCTCGACCCGGCGTTCGGGCCGCTGAGTGATCTCGCCGCAGCGCACCGACGAGGGGAGGGGAGTCAGGCAGGTGTCCGATCACCAGCACAATCTTGGCGTCATCTGGGAGCAGGTCGTGCGCGAGCTGTCCGATGGCACCCTCTCCCCGCAGCAGCGCGCCTGGATGCGGGTGACCCGGCCGATCGGCCTGCTCGACGGCACCGCGCTGCTCGCCGCCCCCAGCGACTTCGCCAAGGAAGCGATCGAACGCGCCCTGCGCGGCGCGATCACCGAAGCCCTTTCGCGCCGGCTCGGCCGCGCGGTCTCGCTCGCGGTGAAGGTCGACAGCACCGAGCCCCACACTTCGATGCCTCCGCCGTCGCCGGGCCCTCGCTACGAACCGACGTCACCCAGCCGGGTGGAAAACGGGTCCGGCCCGGTGCCGGGTACTCCTCCGCTGCCCGAGGGTGACGGCATGCTGTCCCCGACCAGGCCCCGGCCCGAGCCCCCCAAGCCGAGGCCGCCGAGGCAGCAGCCGGTGGACAACAGCCTCAACGATGGCGATGACAGCGATGAAGAAGTCGACGAAGAGGGCGAGGCCCTCGCCGCCGTGACCGAGATCTGGCCGACGTTCTCCGGTCAGCCGATCGCGGGCCAGCCCTACACCGCGCCGGCGCAGCCGCAGACGTCGAAGACGAAGCTCAACGAGAAGTACACGTTCGACACCTTCGTCATCGGTGCGTCGAACCGCTTCGCGCACGCGGCCGCGGTCGCCGTCGCCGAAGCACCGGCACGCGCGTACAACCCGCTGTTCATCTGGGGGGAGTCCGGGCTCGGGAAGACCCACCTGCTGCACGCTGTCGGGCACTACGCCCAGCGGCTGTTCCCCGGGATGCGCGTGCGGTACGTGTCGACCGAAGAGTTCACCAACGACTTCATCAACTCGCTGCGGGACGACCGCAAGGTCGCGTTCCAGCGCCGCTACCGCGACATCGACATCCTGCTCGTCGACGACATCCAGTTCCTGGAAGGCAAGGAAGGTACGCAGGAAGAGTTCTTCCACACCTTCAACACCCTCCACAACGCGAACAAGCAGATCGTCGTCTCCTCCGACCGCCCGCCGAAGCGCCTCGAAACGCTGGAAGACCGGCTGCGCACGCGGTTCGAGTGGGGTCTCATCACCGACATCCAGCCGCCGGAACTCGAAACCCGTATCGCGATCCTTCGCAAGAAGGCGGCGCAGGACCGGCTCGCGGTTCCCGGCGAGGTCCTGGAGTTCATCGCCTCGCGCGTCGAGGCGAACATCCGGGAACTCGAAGGCGCGCTCATCCGCGTCACCGCCTTCGCGTCGCTGAACCAGCAGCCCGTCGACGTCGCGCTCGCCGAGATCGTGCTCCGGGACCTCATCCCGGATTCGCACGCACCGGAGATCACCGCGCCGACCATCATGGGCGTCACATCGGAGTTCTTCGACGTGACCCTCGACGACCTCTGCGGCCCCGGCAAGACGAAGGCGCTCGCGACCGCGCGCCAGATCGCGATGTACCTCTGCCGCGAACTGACCGACATGTCGCTGCCGAAGATCGGGCAGACCTTCGGCGGCCGCGACCACACGACCGTCATGCACGCGGACAAGAAGATCCGCAAGGAGATGGCCGAACGACGGCGCATCTACGACCAGGTCCAGGAACTCACCTCACGGATCAAGCAGCGCGCAAGGCAGTGATATCTGTCGAGCGCTGACTGTGTTCTCTGTCGAGCGCTGACTGTGTTCTCTGTCGAGCGCTGACTGTGTTCTCTGTCGAGCGCTGACTGTGTTCTCTGTCGAGCGCTGACTGTGTTCTCTGTCGAGCGCTGACTGTGTTCTCTGTCGAGCGCTGACTGTGTTCTCTGTCGAGCGCTGACGAAAAGCGCGCCGAAGGGGCGTCGTTCCGCTTCCAACTCAGGTTGAGAGCGGAGGGCGCCCCTTCATCGCGTTTTCGTGGGCCTTCGGCCCGAAAGAGGGCGCTCGACGGTGAAGTCTCCCGTCGCGCTGGCGCGCTTCCGGGAGACCGCTGGGTCGTCTGAGCATCAATCCCTTGGCCGACAAGGGTTTCGGGGCTCTCGCCGGTAGGTGGGAGCCCTTCTTTGTGTCCACATAGGGCCGAAGCGGGTGTGGGCCGCGGAGCGGGCGAAGGAGGCGAAGCGGCTCTCGGGGTGCTTCGCGTTTTTCCTTGTGTACAAAGGAATCCACATGCTGTGGGTAGCTTGTGCACAACTTCGCCGGGTCGGAGAGCTGCGGCGACGAGGTTTCCGTCCACATCGCACTCACAGGCAATCCACAGCATTTCCACACCAAGATCCACATGCTGTCCCCAGGTTGCCCACATCTTGTGCACAAGGGTGATGCAGGCTGCATGGATCACTCTCCCGAGCGATTCCGGTCACGAACGGCGCCCACAACCCTGGGTACAAACCGGTGCGAGACTGGGGATAACCGTGGGGACAACTGTGGATGACTGTGGACAGATCGAGCGCCGCCCGAATCCATCCACGGACGCCCCGAGCTGTCCACCGTCCGTACACACCCGGAGTCCACAGCCCTCCAGGCGCCCGGACCTGCGCGAACGAGCCTTGTCCACACAATCCACAACACCTATTACTACTGCTGTCTTTTCTTCTTCTCTAGAAGAGAACAAAACAAAAACAGGCGAAGGACGAATCTGGGGACAGCCGGTGAGCCGTGTCGTCTTGTCGACAAAAGCAAGGGGAGGCCGAGGTGACGCGGACCCCGGGGACGGCCTAACGTGGGTCCCTGCACCTGGTCTGCGTGTCGACGTGCGTTCGCGTCCTCGCACGGACCGAACACACCTGCGAGGCACCTGGCCATCGCGCTCTCCGGCCGAGGTGACCCGTTGAGCTTTCGAGCCGTCAGGGGCTCGGCTGTCGAAAGGAAGCGCGCATGAAGATCCGCGTCGAGCGTGACGGGCTGGCCGACGCCGTCGCGTGGGTGGCGAGAAGCCTCCCGTCGCGGCCTCCGGTCCCGGTTCTGGGCGGTGTCCTGCTCGATGCGGGATCCGACGGGACGAGTGACGCCCTCACCGTCTCCGGATTCGACTACGAGGTCTCCGCCACGGTCGGTGTCCCGGCCACCATCGCCGACGGCGGCCGCCTCCTGGTCTCCGGCCGTCTGCTGGCCGACATCACCAAGTCACTGCCCGCGCAGCCGGTCGAGATCTCCGTCGACGGCGCCCGCGCGACCATCACCTGCGGTTCCGCGCGCTTCTCCTTGCCGACCATGCCGGTCGAGGACTACCCGCAGCTCCCGTCCCAGCCCGCCTTCGCCGGTGAACTCACCGGTGACGCGTTCGGCCAGGCCGTCACCCAGGTCGTCGTCGCCGCGGGCAAGGACGACACCCTCCCGATGCTGACCGGGATGCGGCTGGAGATCTCCGGCTCCTCGCTGACCCTGGTCGCCACCGACCGCTTCCGCCTCGCGATGCGCGAGTTCACCTGGGAGCCGGCCGAGGGCCTGTCCGACGCCGCGGTGCTCGTCCCGGCGCGCACGCTCGCCGAGGCCGCGAAGACGCTCGGCGCCAGCGGTGCCAAGATCCGGCTCGCGCTCGCCAGCGGCGAAGGGCTCCTCGGTCTCTCCGGTTCCGGTCGCTACACCACGACCCGCCTCCTCGACGCGGAGTTCCCGCCGTACCGGCAGCTGCTGCCGGCGCAGCACACGTCGCGCGCGGTCATCGAGGTCTCCGCGCTCGCCGAGTCCATCAAGCGTGTTTCGCTGGTCGCCGAGCGTGGCACCCAGGTGCGGCTGGAGTTCAACGACGGTTCGCTGCGGCTCTCCGCCGGCGGCGACGACGAGGGCTCGGCCGAAGAAGAGCTTCAGGTCGACTACGAGGGCGAGCCGGTGACCATCGCGTTCAACCCGGGTTACCTCGTCGACGGGCTCGGCGCGCTGAACGCGAACCGGGCGGAACTGACGTTCACCACCCCGAACCGGCCGGCGCTGATCAAGCCCGCCGACGAGGAGGGCAACGTCGTCCCCGGCTACCTGTACCTCCTGATGCCGGTCCGCCTCCCGGGCTGACCGGCCGCCACTTCTGTTCGCACCAAAGGGGATCTTCATGGCTCAGCTGGGACTCATCGGCCTCGGCAAAATGGGGTTCAACATGCGTGAGCGGCTGCGCGCGGCCGGTCACGAGGTGGTCGGCTACGACCGCAACCCCGACGTCACCGACTCCACCTCACTCGAGGACATGGTGTCCAAACTGGACGGTCCCCGGATCGTCTGGATCATGGTGCCCGCCGGCGAACCGACCCGGCAGACCGTCGCGGAGCTCGGCAACCTGCTGTCCGAGGGCGACCTCGTGATCGACGGCGGCAACTCGAAGTACACCGACGACCGGATCAACGCGGATCTGCTCGCGACGAAGAAGATCGGTTACCTCGACTGCGGGGTTTCCGGTGGCGTGTGGGGCAAGGACAACGGCTACGGCCTGATGGTCGGCGGCGCGGCTTCGGACGTCGAGAAGGCCATGCCGATCTTCGACGCGCTTCGTCCCGAGGGGCCGCGTGACGAGGGCTTCTCGCACGCCGGCGCCGTCGGCTCCGGTCACTACGCGAAGATGATCCACAACGGCATCGAGTACGGCATGATGCAGGCCTTCGCCGAAGGTTTCGAGCTGCTCGAAGCCGCGAAGGTCGTCGAGAACGTGCCCGCGGTGATCAAGGGCTGGCAGCGGGGGACCGTCGTCCGCTCGTGGCTGCTCGACCTGCTGGTCCGCGCGCTCGACGAGGACCCGGAGCTGGACGACCTCGAGGGCTACGTCGAGGATTCCGGCGAAGGCCGGTGGACGCTCGAAGAGGCGATCAACAACGCGGTCCCGGCGCCGGTCATCTCGGCCGCGCTGTTCGCGCGGTTCGCCTCGCGCCAGGAGGACTCGGCCGCCATGCGGGCCGTCGCCGCGTTGCGCAACCAGTTCGGCGGGCACTCGGTCAAAAAGGCCGGCGACTAGGCAAACGGGTTGTACTTAAGACATCTGCAGGTCACCGACTTCCGGTCCTGGCCACAAGCCGATCTCGCGCTCGAACCCGGCCCGACCGTCCTCGTCGGACAGAACGGCCGCGGCAAGACGAACCTCCTCGAGGCGATCGGCTACATCGCGACCCTGGGCTCGCACCGCGTCGCGACCGACGCGCCGTTGGTGCGGCACGGCTGCGAACGCGCGCTGATCAGGGTCGCGGTGGTCAACGAGGACCGCGAGCTGACGGTCGAGCTGGAGATCACGCCCGGCAAGGCGAACCGCGCGCGGGTCAACCGCGGCGCGGTCGGCAAGCCCCGTGACGTGCTCGGGATCCTGCGCACGGTGCTGTTCTCCCCGGAGGACCTGGCACTCGTGCGCGGGGATCCCGGGGAACGCCGTCGTTTCATGGACGAACTCCTCGTGCTGCGCGCTCCCCGGTACGCCGGGGTCCGCGCCGACTACGAGAAGGTGCTGAAACAGCGGAACGCGCTGCTCAAGACGGCGGGCAAGCGGCGTACGGGGCGCGAAGACCCGTACGCGTTGTCGACGCTCGATGTCTGGGACGACCACTTGTCGGTGGCAGGAGCCGCGTTGCTGGCGGCCCGGCTCAACCTGATCGCCGACCTCGCGCCGTACGCGGCCTCCGCGTACATGGGGGTCGCGCCCGATTCGAGACCGGCGAAGATCGCGTACAAGTCGAGCCTGGGCGAAGCGATGCCGGAGGGCTACGGCACTCCGGACGGTCCTCGCGCCGACCAAGCTGTCCTCAAAGAAGTGCTGGTCGAGGCACTGAAACGGTCGCGGAACCTGGAGCTGGAACGCGGGGTGAGCATGGTCGGCCCGCACCGGGACGAGCTCGATCTCATCCTCGGCGAAGCGCCGGCGAAGGGCTACGCGAGCCATGGGGAGTCCTGGTCGTTCGCCCTCGCGTTGCGTCTGGGAAGCTACGAGCTCCTGCGTGGCGAGGCCGGGGAACCGGTGCTTCTGCTGGATGATGTGTTCGCCGAGCTGGACCGGCGTCGCCGGGCCCGGCTGGCGGAGGTGGCGGCAGGCGCCGAGCAGGTGCTGGTGACCGCCGCCGTGGACGAGGACGTGCCCGCCGAACTGGCCGGACACCGCTTCCTCGTGGCGGATGGTGAGATCAACCGAGGGTGACCGGGTGCAGCGGACACCCCGGGTGATCGGCGCCACAGCAGTTGCCCACCGATCTGGGGACAAACCTGTGGACAGTGTGGATAACACCGTGAACGCGTTATCGCCCCGCGTGACCAAGGGGCCTGATAAGCGGCTTGACACCCCTCACGCGGGTGGTAACCCGAGTGAGGGAGCCCTGTTCGATACGGGGAGTGATCGCCCCGCGGTATCGAACGGCTCAACCGATACCGCGAGCAAAGAACCGACTACGGGTCGTGACCTCGCGCGGGCGGCTCTGGACGCCGCGAAGGCCAAAGCGAAGGCCCGCGGCGTTGAACCGGGCGTGCGCCGTGGCCGTATCAACGGTGGGGGAGCCGCTTCGGCAGGCCAAAGCCCGCGACGTCGTCGCTGGTCAGGGCCGGGTGCCGACGCGCGCGATCCGCAACCGCTCGGCAGGCTCGCCTCCCGGATCGCCGTCGACCGCGGCTGGAACACGCGGCTGGCGAACGGTCAGGTCTTCGGCCACTGGGCACGCCTGGTGGGTGAAGAGGTCGCCGAACACGCTCAGCCGGTGGCCTTGAAGGACGGCGAGCTGACCGTGCGCGCGAGTTCGACAGCGTGGGCGACGCAGCTTCGCCTGCTTCAAGGACAGCTGCTGGCGAAGATCGCCAAAGGCGTCGGAAACGGCGTGGTGAAGAAGATGCGGATCCAGGGGCCGACGGCGCCGAGCTGGCGGAAAGGGCCGCGGCACGTCCCGGGGCGCGGCCCGCGTGACACGTACGGCTGATCCGAGTTGCGCTTCGCCGCGACAGTGCCCATTAAAGCGCCGAGAACGCGCCCAGAGTGCTTCGCGAACGTCAAGACTCTTCTTTGAGCGAATTAGCGCGTCTGTGAGCAAATCAGGGGTGTCCTTGCCGCATGTCTGCGAACGCGGCCAAGTACACTGGTGATGAGCGAGCGTCTGCTCGAGCGAGACGAGGAGAAACAACGCCTGTGACCGAGAACAAGAGCGAGTACAACGCGTCGTCGATCACGGTGCTCGAAGGGCTCGAAGCCGTCCGCAAGCGTCCCGGTATGTACATCGGTTCCACCGGTGAACGCGGCCTCCACCACCTCGTCCAAGAGGTGGTCGACAACTCCGTCGACGAGGCGATGGCGGGCTACGCCACCAAGGTCGAGGTTACCTTGCTGGCCGACGGCGGGGTGCGCGTCGTCGACGACGGCCGCGGCATCCCGGTCGACATGCACCCCAAGGAGCAGAAGCCGACCCTGGAGGTCGTGCTCACCGTGCTCCACGCGGGCGGCAAGTTCGACAGCGACTCCTACGCGGTCTCCGGCGGTCTGCACGGCGTCGGTGTCTCCGTGGTGAACGCGCTCTCGACGAGGCTCACCGCCGAGGTCAAGTACGGCGGCCGCAGCTGGCGCCAGGAGTACACCGACCAGATCCCCGGCGAGCTGCAGGACCTCGGCCCGGCGACCGAGACCGGCACCACGATCACCTTCTGGGCCGACGGCGACATCTTCGAGACGACGACGTACAACTTCGAGACGATCTCCCGGCGTCTCCAGGAGATGGCCTTCCTCAACAAGGGCCTGACCCTTTCGCTGCGCGACGAGCGCGTCGCCGACGAAGAGACCGAAGCGGACGCTTCCGGCCAGGCGGCGAGGGTCAAGGAGAAGACCTACTGCTACCCGGGCGGTCTCGAAGACTTCGTCAAGCACATCAACGGCAGCAAGGACCCGATCCACGCGTCCGTGATCTCCTTCGAGGCCAAGGGCACCGGCCTCGAGGTCGAGGTCGCCATGCAGTGGAACAACGGCTTCACGCCGTCGGTGTACACCTTCGCCAACACGATCAACACGCACGAGGGTGGCACGCACGAAGAGGGCTTCCGTGCCGCGCTCACCCGCGTCGTCAACGCGTACGCGCGCGAGAAGAAGCTGCTCAAGGAGAAGGACGCCAACCTCTCCGGTGACGACGTGCGCGAGGGTCTCGCCGCGATCGTCTCGATCAAGCTCTCCGAGCCGCAGTTCGAAGGCCAGACCAAGACCAAGCTGGGCAACAGCGAGGCCAAGACGTTCGTGCAGCAGACCTCGAACGAATGGCTGGCCGACTGGTTCGAGCGCAACCCCACCGAGGCGAAGACGATCATCAACAAGTCGATCTCCTCGGCGCAGGCGCGGATGGCCGCCCGCAAGGCGCGCGACCTGGTCCGCCGCAAGGGCGCGCTGGAGATCGGCGGGCTGCCCGGCAAGCTCAAGGACTGCCGCTCGACCAATCCGTCGGAATGCGAGCTCTACATCGTCGAGGGTGACTCGGCCGGCGGTTCGGCCAAGGAAGGCCGCGACTCGATGTACCAGGCGATCCTGCCGATCCGGGGCAAGATCATCAACGTCGAGAAGGCCCGTATCGACCGCGTCCTCAAGAACACCGAGGTCCAGTCGCTGATCACCGCGCTCGGCACCGGTATCCACGAAGAGTTCGACATCGAGAAGCTGCGCTACCACAAGATCGTGCTGATGGCCGACGCCGACGTCGACGGCCAGCACATCACCACGCTGCTGCTCACCTTCCTGTTCCGGTTCATGCCCCCGCTGATCGAGCACGGGCACGTGTTCCTCTCGCGCCCGCCGCTGTACAAGATCAAGTGGCCGCGGCAGGACCCGGAATACGCGTACTCCGACAGGGAACGCGACGCCGTCATCCAGGCGGGTGTCGAGGCCGGCCGGAAGCTGCCGAAGGACGACGCGATCCAGCGCTACAAGGGTCTCGGCGAGATGAACGCCGAAGAGCTGTGGGAGACCACGATGGACCCGGCGAACCGGCTGCTCGGCCAGGTCACCCTGGACGACGCCGCGCAGGCCGACGACCTGTTCTCCGTCCTGATGGGCGAGGACGTCGAAGCCCGCCGCTCCTTCATCACGCGTAACGCCAAGGATGTGCGCTTCCTCGACGTCTAGCGACGTCCCGCTCTTTGTCCCCTTAGGACTGCTCCCACGAGAAGGACCTCATGACGGAAACCTTGCCGCCGGCTCCGGACCACGACCGGATCGAACCGGTCGACATCCAGCAGGAGATGCAGCGCTCCTACATCGACTACGCGATGAGCGTCATCGTGTCGCGGGCGCTGCCGGACGTGCGCGACGGCCTCAAGCCGGTGCACCGCCGCGTGCTGTACTCGATGTTCGACTCCGGCTTCCGCCCCGACCGCGGGTACAACAAGTGCTCCCGCGTCGTCGGCGACGTGATGGGCAACTACCACCCGCACGGTGACTCCGCGATCTACGACGCGCTGGTGCGGCTCGCGCAGCCGTGGTCGCTGCGGTACCCGCTGATCGACGGCCAGGGCAACTTCGGTTCGTCGGGCAACGACCCCGCCGCCGCCATGCGGTACACCGAGTCCCGGCTGGCGCATCTCGCGATGCACATGCTGCAGGACATCGAAGAAGAGACCGTCGACTTCTCCGACAACTACGACGGCCGCACCCAGGAACCCGACGTCCTGCCGTCGCGGTTCCCGAACCTGCTGGTCAACGGTGGTTCCGGGATCGCGGTCGGGATGGCGACCAACATCCCGCCGCACAACCTGCGCGAGGTGGCCGACGGCGTCAAATGGGCGCTGGAGAACTACGACGCCACCGACGACGAGCTGCTCGCCGCGCTGCTGGTCCGCATCAAGGGGCCGGACTTCCCGACCAAGGCGATGATCCTCGGCAACTCCGGGATCGAGGACGCGTACCGCACCGGCCGCGGTTCCGTGCGCATGCGCGCGGTCGTCGAGGTCGAAGAGGACGCCAAGGGCCGCACGATCCTGGTCGTGTCCGAGCTGCCGTACCAGGTGAACCCGGACAACCTGGTCGAGAACATCGCGAACCTGGTCCGCGACGGCAAGCTCACCGGCATCTCCGACATCGCCGACGAGTCCAACAGCCGCAGCGGGATGCGGATCGTCGTCACGATCAAACGTGACGCGGTCGCGAAGGTCGTGCTGAACAACCTGTACAAGCACACCCAGCTGCAGCAGAACTTCGGTGTCAACATGCTGGCCCTGGTCGACGGCGTGCCCCGCACGCTGCGGCTCGACCAGATGATCCGGCACTACGTGAAGCACCAGATCGACGTCATCGTCCGCCGGACCCGCTTCCGGCTGCGCAAGGCCGAGGAACGCGCCCACATCCTGCGCGGTCTGGTCAAGGCGCTGGACATGCTCGACGAGGTCATCGCCCTCATCCGGCGCTCGCCCTCGGCCGAGGAGGCCCGCCCCGCGCTGATGAGCCTGCTCGACGTCGACGAGATCCAGGCCACCGCGATCCTCGACATGCAGCTTCGCCGCCTCGCGGCACTGGAGCGGCAGCGGATCATCGACACCCTGGCCGAGATCGAACTCGAGATCGCCGACCTCAAGGACATCCTCGAAAAGCCCGAGCGGCAGCGCACCATCATCGCCGAGGAGCTCCAGGAGATCGTCGACAAGTACGGCGACGACCGGCGCACCAAGATCATCCCGTTCGACGGCGAGGTGTCGGTCGAAGACCTCATCGCGGTCGAGGACGTGGTCGTCACGATCACCCGCACGGGTTACGCCAAGCGA
Source organism: Amycolatopsis sp. EV170708-02-1 (assembly GCF_022479115.1). NCBI lineage: Bacteria > Bacillati > Actinomycetota > Actinomycetes > Pseudonocardiales > Pseudonocardiaceae > Amycolatopsis > Amycolatopsis sp. EV170708-02-1. The sequence continues at coordinate 9,102,483 of NZ_CP092497.1, read as the reverse complement.
ACGAAAACCGATCTGTACCGCTCGCAGAAACGCGGCGGCAAGGGCGTCCAGGGCGCGACGCTCAAACAGGACGACATCGTCCAGCACTTCTTCGTCTGCTCGACGCACGACTGGATCCTGTTCTTCACGAACAAGGGCCGCGTGTACCGGGCGAAGGCGTACGACCTGCCCGAGGCCAACCGCAACGCGCGCGGCCAGCACGTCGCGAACCTGCTCGCCTTCCAGCCCGACGAGCAGATCGCCCAGGTCATCGAGATCCCGAACTACGAGGTCGCCCCTTACCTCGTGCTCGCGACCCGCCGCGGCCTGGTGAAGAAGACCAAGCTCACCGACTTCGACTCCAACCGCGCCGGCGGCCTCATCGCCGTCAACCTGCGCGAAGGCGACGAGCTGGTCGGCGCGGTCCTCGCGGCCGCCGAGGACGACCTGCTCCTCGTGTCCGCGGAAGGCCAGTCGATCCGCTTCCACGCCACCGACGAGGCCCTGCGCCCGATGGGCCGCGCGACGTCCGGTGTGCTGGGCATGCGGTTCAACGACGGCGACGAGCTGCTCGGCATCAACGTCGTCCAGCCGGACAAGTTCCTCCTCGTCGCCACCGGCGGCGGCTACGCCAAGCGCACCCCGACCGAGGACTACCCGGTGCAGGGCCGCGGCGGCAAGGGTGTGCTCACCATTCAGTACGACCAGAAACGTGGCAGGCTGGTGGGCGCGGTCATCGTCGACGCCGAAGACGAGCTCTACGCGATCACCTCCAGCGGCGGGGTGATCCGGACTTCGGCCGGACAGGTGCGCAAGGCCGGCAGGCAGACGAAGGGAGTGCGGCTGATGAATCTCGACGAAGGAACAACTCTTCTCGCGGTCGCACGCAACGCGGACGAGCCCTCAGACGTCGCCACTGCAGGTAGTACTGAAGGAGAAGAAACCCCGGCGTCGGAGCAGGAGTAGACGACGCCCCACGTACTGGGTAAGGACTGACACCTCGTGACACCATCCGAGAAGCCCGAAGCAGGCGGCGCGCAGGCGGGTTCGTCGAGCCCGCCTTGGCAGCGCGACAGCGGCGCCGGGGAACCCGAAGGCTCCAGCGAGCAGACGGTCTCGGTGTCTTCGGTCGCCACCGAAGACGTGGCCCACTCGGACCCGAAGCGGGACACGACCACCGTGACCGACTATCACGGGGTCAGCGGTACAGCCGCGAAGAGGCTTTTCGGCGACAGCGGAGAGGGCGACCCCGCCCCCTCCGCCATCCCGTCGGCCTCCCGCACCCGTGCCGCCCCCACCGCGCTCCGCCGCCCCGGCCGCGGGCCGCGTCGCGCCAGCCTGCAGATCAAACGCTTCGACCCCTGGTCGGTGCTGAAACTGTCCCTCGTCCTCGGCGTCGCGCTGTTCTTCGTGTGGCTCGTCGCCGTCGGCGTCCTGTACACCGTCCTCGACGGCATGGGTGTCTGGGACAAACTCAACGGGACCTACTCGTCGCTCGTCGGCGGCGAAGGCGCCGACGCACCGGCCGACCCGCTGATCAGCGCCGGCCGCGTCTTCGGGATCGCGGCCATCCTCGGCGCCATCAACATCGTGCTGATCTCGGCGCTGGCCACCGTCAGCGCCTTCATCTACAACGTCTCCGCCGACCTCGCCGGAGGCCTGGAAGTGACCCTTTCCGAACGAGAGTGACCCGGTTGCAGGACGTCGAAAGACGTCCTGTAATCTTCTCCTCGTTCGGGCCCATAGCTCAGGCGGTTAGAGCGCTTCGCTGATAACGAAGAGGTCCCAGGTTCAAGTCCTGGTGGGCCCACTCCGAAAGCCGGTTCGCGATTCTCGCGGGTCGGCTTTTTCGTTGCCCGGCCCTCGGTTCCACGTGGAACGTCGGGCAGCGGGCGTCCGGGGAACCGCGTGCAGTAGCATCGGTGGGTAAGCGGAGCAACTCGGCGGAAAGAGGGGGCTTCTGATGAAGAAGCTGTTGGCACTCGCGGTCATCGCGGGCGGCGTGCTGTTCGTGATCAAGCGCAACAAGGCCGCCAAGGCCGAGGCCGACCTCTGGCGTGAGGCCACCGCTCCCACCGAGCGTCCGCTGGGAGCCGCTTCCACCAACGGAAGCGCCCCGGCCAAGGCCGCGGACGCGTCCCGCAACAACTGATTTCGGCGCGGGCGGTTATCATGATCGCCTGCGACCCGGGGCTGTAGCTCAATTGGTAGAGCACTGCCTTTGCAAGGCAGGGGTCAGGGGTTCGATTCCCCTCAGCTCCACTCAGGGATCCACGAAGGCCACCCGCGCTCCGGGTGGCCTTTTCGGTTCCGGGCAGAATGCGCGGATGGGTGTCCTCTTCGACTACTTCGCCGCGCCGGACGACGACGCCGCGGCCGCCACCATCGACCTCGTCGGCGGTCCCGCCGAGGCGTCCCTGCCGACCGTCCAGCTCAAAGGCGTGGACCCGTTCGTGCAGCTGGGCACGCTGGAATCCCTGCTCACCGGCGTCGGTTACGACGCCATCATCGAACGCGACATCGCCCCCGTCGCGATGGCCGGCGGCGGCACGCGGCTGGTCGTCGCGCTGACCGATGAGCTGGCCGCCGCGCTGTCCGACGCCGACGAGGCGCGCTTGCGTGAGGTGGCCGAGCCCTGGTCGCGGACCGAGGAGTTCGGTGGCGGGGCCGACCCCGCCGACCTCGCGACCGTGCTCACCGACTTCGCGGAACTGGCCCGCACCGCCACGACCAGGGGCGACCGTCTCTACTGCTGGGTCTGCGTCTGAGCGGTGACGTTCGTCACCGTACGCGGATGACAAAGTCGTGCGCTCAGCCAAGTCAACGCTGCTTACATGGGGGTGGAATCCGGACAGCGAGGTGAACATGGTCAGTTTCGAAACCGACCTCGACGATCTCAGGTTGTCGAGCAAGGAACTGCAGAATGCCGCGGATATCGTCAGTACCGCGCACACCGGGGTGCGTGGGCAGGACGTCCCCGCTCCCGACCCGCTCACGGGTGGCTTCATGCCCGGCCTTTTCGCGCCGGACACCGCGTTCGGGAAAACCCTGGGCATGCGCGGGGTTTCGGCGGCGTACGAGGAGCACCGCCAGGCCGTCGAGAAGATGCTCGCGAAGCTGCACCGCAGCACGCAGGACGCGTCGCGGGCCCTGGAACGGGTCGCCGAACTCTACGAATCGGTGGACGAGGACAACAAGCAGCGAATGAACCGCGCTGCGTACGGGAACCAGGGGTAGCGGCGTGGACGGGTACTTCAACGCGCTGGACGAGGAGAGCGACTCCGAATTCGGCGACCACAGCAAACTCCTCGAGGGCATCTCCCACGACCTCACCGCGGGGGCCGAAAAGGCCTACACGGCATTGGACCTCCTCTACCCGCCGTTCTTCGGTAGCGACGTGGATTTGAGCGGCGGTCTGAAGGAAGAGGTCCGCGACTTCTTCATCGAGTTCTCCGAGGCGGAGCTCGTCGGCGAGAACAGCCTGCAGACCATGATCGAGGCCTACGAAGGCCTCTGGAACGCCTTCCAGGACACGAAAGCGCCGCTCGACCGGTCCTTGGTCCTGCTGCTCAAGTGGCGCGGTGAAGGCGCCGAGACCGCCAAGAGCTACATCCAAGGTCTCGTGAACACCTATGCCCGCGTCGGCACCAAACTCACCGTGCTGGAAGCCGACATCGTGGCCGCGCGGGACGCCATCGCGACCGCTCGGGCCGACCTGAGTACTCTCGCCGCTTCCTTCCTGACCGCCGCGGAAAAGTACCGGGACGACAAGGAACGGCAGGACGAATCCGCCCTGCAGAAGGCGCTGGCCGCGACCTTCGCCGCCGCTGTCACCGCTCTGCTCGTGGCGGCCGCACCACCGGCAGGCCTCACCGCGGCCACGTTCTTCACCACCGCGAACGGTGTGCAGGTCGCCGGCGCGGCGGCCGGGGCCGGGCTCGCCACGGCGGCCACCGTGCAGGCCGACATCGTCGGGGACAGCCCCGAAATGATCTACAACAGCTTCCACGACGGTGTGGTCAACATCCGTGAAGCCATGTTCCGCGCGTCGGAATCCCTGATCTCGAAGATCAACACGGAGATCAACAACCTGCCGATCATCCCCGAACCGCCGGACGTCAGCCCGGGCGAGACCTTCGACCCCGGCAACTTCGAAACGGAGAACACCGACAAGGGAACGGAAAAGCGGGTCCGGGACAAGAACGTCGACATCTCGAACGACGGCAAGTTCCAGGAACCGCCGCGGGAGCTGTCGCCGCTCCCGGTCGACTGACGGAGGATCGTGGCTGACAAACCGGCACCCAAGAAGCCGGGTAACGACCGGCAAGCGATGCTCGAGGCGCTGGCCGCCCTCTCGGTGGACGCGTCCTCACCGGACGGTGCCGTTTCCGTTTCGGTCAACACCGACGGTGTGATGACGCGGCTTCGGCTGGGCGAAGCCGCGTCGCGGATGTCGCCCGCCGAGATCGCGGACACCGTCATGCGGACCTATCAGGAAGCGCAGCAAGGATCCGCGAAACGCAGCGCGGAGCTGATGGCGCCGATCGGCAACGCCGGATACATCACGGACCGGCTCCGCTGGCGCCTCGGGTTCACCCCTTCGTTCCAGGAGACCGGGGAAACCGTCACGCCGGCGGCGCCGCGCCGGACGACGGCCGGGGACGAAAACGTGGTGCTCAAAGACCGTTCGGAGGAACCGGCCGGGCCCGCGCAGGACGAGCAGCCCGAATCCGAGGACCAGTACTACGAGCAAGGCCTGCGGTACCGGCCTTCCTGGTAGCGACCGGCTTGCCCTCAAGCGCGCTTCAGCGGGCACGCTGGCCCGGCGGCGGAAGATCATCCGCCGCCGGAGCGGAGGGTGACGGTATGAGACGTGAAGGCATCGTGCTCGGGTTGGCCTGCGCCGGCTCCTTCGTGGTCATCCTCGACGCGACGATCGTTTCCGTCGCCCTGCCCGCGATCCGGTTCGGGCTCGGTTTCTCCGACAGCGCGCTGACCTGGGTGGTGAACGCGTACACGCTCGCCTTCGCCGGCTTCCTGTTGCTGGGCGGCCGGTTGTGCGACGAATTCGGGGTCCGGCGGATCTTCGTGCTCGGGCTGAGCCTGTTCACCGTCGCGCGGCTCGCCGCCGGCCTCGCCGGTTCCCCGGAGACGCTGCTCGTCGCCCGCACGGTGCAAGGGTTCGGCGGCGCGCTGCTGATGCCGGCGACGTTGTCCTTGCTGACCACGACGTTCACCGAACCCGCCCGCCGCGCGCGGGCCTTGGGCACCTGGAGCGCGGTGGGCGCGGCCGGTGCCGCGGCGGGACCGGTGATCGGCGGCCTGCTGACCCAGTGGGCGGGCTGGCGCTGGGTGTTCTTCGTCAGCGTCCCGATCGGTGTGGTGGCCGTCCTCGTCGCCGGAGCGGTGCTGCCGCTCCGGGACCGGAGCCGTCCTCGCCGCAGGCTGGACGTGCCCGGCGCGGTGTTGTCGGCGGCGGGGCTCGTGGGCGTGGTCTACGCGGTGATGCGTTCGTCGTCCGCGGGCTGGGGAAGCGGGGCCGTGCTGCTTCCGCTGTCGGGCGGGCTCGTCCTGCTCGCCGTCTTCCTGGTGCACCAGCACAGGTGGGCGGACGAACCGCTGATCGCGCTCGGGATCTTCCGGCTGCGCTCGGTCAGCAGCGGGAACGTGGTGATCTTCTTGCTGGGGCTGGGTTTCCTCGCCAGCCCGATCCTGCTTTCGCTGTACCTGCAGGACGTTCACGGCTATTCGCCGATGCGGGCCGGATTGGCCTACCTGCCGGTGGGGGTGGCGATGTTCGCCGGCGCGCGGTCGGCGGGCGGGTTGTCGGTGCGGATCGGGCCCCGGCGCGCGGCGGCGTTGTACTGCGCGGTCGGCGCGGCGGGTTTCGCCGGGATCGCGGCGCTGGCCGGTGCGCACGCTTCCTACGTCGTCTCCGTGCTGGTGCCGGGAATGGTCTTCGGATTCGGGACCGCGGCGGCCTTCACCCCGATCACCGTGGCCGCCACCAGCGGGGTGCCGGAACGCCAGAACGGACTGGCCGCCGGGCTGCTGAACACGGTCCGGCAGACCAGCGGCGCCCTCGGGCTCGCCGCGTTGACCGCGCTCGCGGCGGCCGTGACCGCGAATTCGCCGTCCGGCCTGCCGAAAGGGGAGGCGCTGGTGCACGGCTACACCGCCGCGTTCCTCGCCTCCGCCGCCTGCCTCGCGGCGGCCGCGGTGGTCGCGGCGGTGGCGATGCCCGGGCTCAGCTCGCCGCCGCGTGGGCGGGCAGGTCGACCCGGTCGCGGAACCAAGGGCAGTCCTCAAGGTTCCCCTCACGGCGGCAGGTGAGCAGTTCGACCAGGTAGTCGTGCGCGGTGTCGAGCCGCGCACGCTCCCGTTCGATCTCGGCGAGCTGTCCCGTCACCACTTCCCGCCAGCGGTGCTGTTCGGCGAGCAGTTCGGTGATCCTGGCCAGGCCCAGCCCGCCGATCCGCCGCCAATGCTTGATCAGCGCGATGCGATACAGCTGATCGTCGTCGTAGTACCGCTGTCCCGAGCGGCGGCGGGCGGTGATGAGCCCGCGGCGCTCCCAGTAGTGCAGGGTCGAGATCGCCAGCCCGAAATGGTCGGCGGCCTCGCGAACCGGCGTCAAGGAATCCATACGGCCAGTCTAGGTTAGGTTACCCTAACTTTCGAGCCAGCCAGGTGAAGGTCCACCGGTAGAAGCTCCGTGCGGCGAGGCTGGTGTTGATCGAATGACCGCTGCCCCGCACGATCTCGTCGGCGCCGCAGTCGCCGCTTCCGCAGACGAGGGTGTCGTGTTCGCCCAGTACGTACGCCGTCGGGACCTTCGGCGCCGACCGGTTCGCCGCGTCCGGCCCCACCGAACGGAGTTCCGCCGACGCGAGCGTGTCCTTGAGGGCCTCTTCGACGGGAATGATCGCCGGGTCGTAGGTGCCGGGGTGATGGAAGGTCTGGGCGCGAGTGCCGGGACGTGTCGTGAAATAGCCGCGGGCCCAAGGCTTTCCGGCGAACTTCGGGTCCAGTTCGGCGGGATGGAACGGGGACGCGGTCGCGGCACGGGCGCCGGGCCGGTCGCGGGGGATGCCGCTGACGATCACGGCGTCGACGCCGCCCCGCTCGGCGGCTCTTTCCGCGACGAGGCCGCCCATCGAATGTCCATTGAGGACGATGGTACGGAAGCGCGGGCGCAGCTGCCGGACTACCTGATGGACGGCCTCGCCGCCGGCGGCGAAGTCGAGGGTCTCCGGATCCGGGCGGCTGCTGCGGCCGTATCCGAGCCTGTCGAGGTTGAGCGTCGCGTAGCCCGCGCGAGTGGCACTGTCCACATAGGAGTATCGACGTGGCTGGTACGGCCAGTCCCAATACGAGCGGTCGTAGGTCCCGCCGTGCAGCAGGATCTGCAGTGTGGTGGCTTTCCCTCGGGCGCAGAGTTCGCCCGCGATGGTCTGGTGTTCGCCGTTCACCTGTACCGAAAAGCGTTGTTCGGCGCAGCGGGCAGGTCGTTCCGAGGCGACGGCCGTCGTGGTTCCCGGCAAGGTGAGGAGCGCGGTGAGCAGCGCGGCTTTCACGATGGATTTCATGGCGAAAGCGTCGCTCGCGGGCCAGGGTCGCGTCGTCGTGCCGCTGTGGAGATCGACGGCTACGTCAGGCGCGCACCATCCCGGTCCGGTACGCGAACACCACCAGCTGCGCGCGATCGCGGGCGTGTACCTTGCTCATCGCGCGGCTCACATGCGTCCGTACCGTCGCCGCGCTGATGAAGAACTCCCGCGCGATCTCCTCGTTCGACATGCCCTGCGCGACCCGCTGGACGACTTCGTGCTCCCGCTCGGTGAACGGCGAACCCTCCGCACGGGGTAGCGAAGGCGACGGCCGCGCGGTGAATTCCGCGATCAGGCGCCGGGTGACGCTCGGCGAGAGGAGCGCGTCGCCCGCGGCGACCACCCGGACGGCTTGGAGGAGATCGGCGGGAGCGGTGTGCTTGAGCAGGAACCCGCTGGCGCCCGCGCGCAAGGCGTCGAAAACGTATTCGTCCAGGTCGAACGTGGTCAGCATGAGGACGCGCACGCCGGACAGCCGTTCGTCCGCCACGATGCGGCGGGTGGCCTCGATACCGTCGAGGCCGGGCATCCGGACGTCCATCAGTACCACGTCGGGCACGGTTTCCGCGACGACGGCCACCGCCGCCTCGCCGTCGTCCGCCTCCCCCACCACGGTGATCCCGGGTTCCACCCGGAGCAGCGCCGCGAACCCGGATCGCACCAGGAGCTGATCGTCGGCGAGTACCACCCTGATCACGGCCATCGCGCGCTCACCCGGAACCTCCCGTCCTCGCGGCCCGCCGTCAGTGTGCCGCCGGTCGACCTGGCTCGTTCACCCATTCCCCTGATCCCGGCGCCGGGAACGTCCGGACCCGGCTCGTCGACCTCGTTGAGCACGTCGAGCCGCAGACCGTCCTCGTCCCTCCGCACCGTCACACCGACGGGTGACGCGCCGTGTTTCGCGGCGTTCGTGAGCGACTCCTGGACGATCCGGTACACCGCGCCGCCGACCGGCTGATCGATCCCGGGAGCGTCGAGGTCCAGCGTGACGGCCAAGCCCGCGTGATTCGCCGAAGCGACCAGCTCCGGAATGTCCGCGACCCCCGGCGCCGGTCCGAGCGGCGCGGAGTCGTCGCGCAGCAGCCGCACCATGGCGTTCAGTTCGTCGAGGATCGTGCCGCTGACCGTGCGGACGATTTCGAGCGCTTCCTTCGCCACTTCCGGGTGATCGTCGATGACGTGCCGGGCCATCCCCGACTGGACGTTGATCACCGCCATCGCGTGGCCGACGCTGTCGTGCAGGTCCTGCGCGATACGCAGCCGCTCGCCGAGGACGCGATCACGTTCCGCCCGTTCGGCGGCCGCGGTCCGCTCACGGCGTCCTCGAAGCGCGTCGGCCGCGAAGACCGCGACGCCGGCCCAGCCGACGAAGACCAGATCGAGGACGCCTGCCCCGCCGGTGGCCACGTTCGTGCCGACGACCGTCGCCGCCATACCGGCCGCGACGGCGTACGCGAGCCGTCGGGGACGCAGGAGCCCGAGCGCGAACAACGGCACGAGACCGGCGAACAGCACGGGACCGTCGGGATAGCCGAACCCCAGGTAGAGCAGGAGCGCAAACGCTTCCGCCACCGCAGCCGTCACCGGTGTCCGCCGGACGGTGGTCAGCGCGAGACAAGCGAACGCGACGACGGCGAACCCGAACGCGTCGACCGGGCGCTCCCCGTGTCCGGGTTCGAGGTTCGCCGTGCCGACGACGAGCAGCGTGCTCACCGCGAGCCAAGCGGCGACGGCTCCACTTCTGATCAGCCACCTCACCGGCTCAGTCTGCCGAACCGGGCGCACGCGCACGTCCGCGTCGTGTGGATCCCGGGTACGTCAGATGTGCAGCAGCCGCTCGTCGAGCCTCGCCAGATGATCGCGGCCGAACTCGCCGTTCTCCAGGTCGCGCCACAGCACCGGCGGCAGATCCTGCGCCACCTCGGGCGAGCGTGAGGCGGCGGCCAGCGCGATCGTCGCGACGGTGTCGACGTCGCCGGTGAGCGCGACGGCGGAGTGGAGCATCCCGCTCAGGCTCCGGCCGTTCGCGAGGGTGGTCAGCGCGGCGCGCACGCTCATCCAGCCCTGTGGCCCGACCTTGCCCGACCACGGCAGCGCCCAGCCGCCGTGCCCGACATCCTCGGGAAGGATCCCTTCGATCCACCTCGCGATTTCGGAAAGCGGCCCCACCCGATGGTGGCAGTAGTGCACGGCCAGCGCGGCCGCCTGCGCCGCGGCGATCCCGGCCGGGGTGTCGTGCGTGATCCTGGCCTGCAGTTTCGCGTGATAGAGCACGTCGTCGACGGTCGGCAGGACCCCGATCGGCCCGGCGCGCATGGCGGCGCCGCTCTTGTCGCTCTGCGGCCGGAGCCGTCGCAGCAGCTCTTCGCCGTCGCGGACCTCGCTGAGCAGCTGATGGAAACTCGGTGCGTAGCCGTCGTGCGGATCGCGGTGATACGCCCGCACGAACTGCTCGGCGAGCAGCAGCGGCGTCCACCGCAGGCCCGAGACGAGCACCTCGGCGATCGCGATCGTCATCTGCGTGTCGTCGGTGTAGCGGCCGGCCGGGGCACCGGGCTGCCCGTGATGCGGCACGTAGCCGGTCAGGTTGTTGTGCTCCGCGACGAAGCTCGGGTACGCGTGCTCGAAGGAGCCCCCGTACGCGTCGCCGATGGCCAGCTCGACCAGCATCCGTCCATCGTGCCAGGCTGCGGGGTGTCACCGGATGCCCATACCGTGGAGTCATGGCGACCGACAAGCTGCGCGCGTGGTGGGCACATCGGCAGGGTCTCGACGGATCGCTGCACGGGGTATCGGCGGCCGAGGTGCTGGAACGGACCGGCTGGATGCGCTCGGTCGGCGGGTCGGCGCCCTATCTCGGGCTGTTCGCCAGAGCCCGTCTCGATCGCGAGACCGTCGACGCGGACGTCGCCCGGCTGGCCATCCATGAGCTGCCTTCGGCGCGCGGCTGCACTTACGTCCTGCCGTCGGCGGATTTCGAACTCGGCCTGACCGTCGGGGCCGGGGCGCCCGCCGGCGAGCTCGCGGCCGCGGAGAAGTACCTCGGCGTCACCCAGGCCGAGATCGAGCAGCTGTGCGTCACCGTCACCGACCTGCTCGACGCGTCGGACGAGCCGCTCGGCCCGCCCGCGATCAAGGACGCCGCCCAAGGCGCGGTGCGCAACCTCGGAGAGGCGGGCCGGAAACGCGGCACCACCACGACGTTGCCGCTCGCGCTCGGCCTGCTCCAGGCGCGCGGCGACATCCGCCGGGTCCCGGTCGACGGCAGGCTGGATCAGCAGCGTTACGGCTATGTCCGCTGGACGCCGTCCCCGCGCGGCGGACTGTCCGATATGGACACCGCGCGGACCGGGCTCGCCCGGCGGTACTTCTCGTGGGCGGCTCCGGCGTCGCTCAAGCATTTCCGCTGGTTCTCCGGTTTCACCGCGGCGAGCGCGAAGAAGATCGCGGCAGAGCTGGAGCTCGTGCCGCTCGACGGCACCGATCTCTTGATGCCCAAGGAACTCGCGGACGAGTTCGCCGCGTTCACCGTGCCGTCCGAGCCGTCGTACACGCTGCTCGCGGGAATCGACGGCATCCATCTCCTGCACCGCGAGATGTCGCGGCTGCTCGCCGACACCGACGTCGAACGACCGGTGCCCGGAGGCCGGGCGGGGGAGACGCTGGGCGGGCAGGCGGATCCGCCTAGTCACGTCATCGTCGACAGGGGCCGCATCGCCGGCTTGTGGGAGTTCGACACCGAGGCCGGGAAGATCGTCCACAAATTCTTCGGCGACGAGGACGCCGCGTTGCGCGAGACGATCGCGAGGACCGAGGAATTCGTCCGTGACCAGCTGGGCGACGCCCGGAGCTTCAGCTTGGATTCGCCGAAGAGCCGGGCGTCGCGAGTGGCCGATCTCAGGCTTTCGCCTCGTTGATCAGGATGTCGACCGCCTTGTCGTTGCGGGCGGTCTGCTCCGGGATCACCGAAGCGGGCGGGTAGAAGCCGTCGATCCCGCCGTCCTTCGGGTACATCTCGAAGGTGTAGCTGAGGATCTTGTGCTTGCCCCACGCCCAGTCGTTGACGTCGCCGTCGGTGACGTACAGATCGCTGGACTGCTCCGGCGTGTAGCCGTTGGTGGCGGCCATCTGCTTGCCGACGTCGGCGAAGCGCTTCGCTTCCTCTTCGCTCAGACCCGTGTCGGTGTCCGCCTTGGTGTAGCCGTACGGCCAGAGCACCAGTTCCGAGAAGGTGTGGAAGTCGATATGCGTCTTGATCTGCTGCGCGCCGCCGACCACGCGCGAGTCGACGAACGCCGCGACCGCCTTGGTCTCGGGCTCGGAGAACGCCGACGGACCGTGGTAGTCCTCGGCGGACGGGCTGTTGCTCGACCCGCCGCAGCAGTTCCACTTGTAGTCCCAGTTGCGGTTCGGGTCGGTGCCGACCGCGCTGCTGCCCGGCACGGGCTTCCGCGTCTTGCGCCAGCCCTGGTACTCGCCGCCGGTGATGTCGTACTCGGAGCCGTCCGGGTTGACGTTCGGGATCACGTAGATCTCGTGCTCGTCGACCATCTTCTTGATGGCGGGGTCGCTCGCGTACCCGCTGGTGAACCGCTGCACGATCCGCAGGCACATCTCGGTGGTGAGATGTTCGCGCGCGTGCTGGTTGCAGGTGAAGAGGACCTCGGGCTCGTTCTCGTCCGTGCCCGCGTTGTCGCTGATCTTCAGCAGGTTCAGCTCGCGGCCTTCGTAGGACTTGCCGACGCTCGACAGCGTCGCGATGTCGCTGTGGTCCTTCGCGGCCTTCTGCAGCTCCGCGGTCGTTTCGGCGTAGGTGTGGTACGCCTCGTCGCCCGGCGGGAAGTCGCCCGCGACGGCCGCGGTGCCCGCCCGATCGCTCCGTTGTTTCAGCATGCTGTCGAAGTCGCCGAGCGGCTTCAGGCCGAACCCGTTCGCGCGCAGGGCCGCGGCCTGTCCCGGCGTGGCGACGACGGTCAGCGCGCCGCCGCGCGAACCCGCGACGTCGACACCGGTGCGGGCGACCTCGGTGCGTTTGTCGGGAGTGGACGCCCCCTCCACCGAGTACAGCCCTCTCGCCGGGTCGCCGGTCTGGGCGTTCGCGACGGGCGTCGTGACGGCCAGCAGGGCGAGCCCTGTGGCGGCCAAGGCGCCCCCGATGCGACGGCGTGTGGACATTTCGCCTCCGAACGATCTGGGGACAAGGTGTCGTTCACCGTCGCCGAAGTGAATCATCCACGACAACCCGACGATCGTCGTTCCCAGTTACCGTTTACGGCCAGAGACGTTCTTTGTGCCAGGTCCCGTCCGCGCGCCGGTAGCGGAGCCGCCGGTGCCGGCGGTCGTGGCTCGCCTGCCAGAACTCCACTTCGGACGGCGTCACCAGGTAGCGGGTCCAGGTTTCCGGTGCCACACCGGGATTCTCCTCGACCCATCGCTCCGCTTCCGCGGCCGCGCGGTCGAGGTCGGCCGGATCTTCGAGCACCTGGGACTGCCTGCCGATGAACGCCTCCACCCGGGACGCCGGTGGCCGGGAGGTGAAATCGGCCGCGGACACCTCCGGATCGGCGACCGAGACCGGGCCGCGCATCCGGACCTGACGGCCTCGTCCCGGCCAGAAGAACGTCAGCGCGGCGAACGGATTCTTCGCCAGCTGAACACCTTTCGGGCTTTCGGAGCTCGTCGCGACCGCCCAGGTGTCCCCGTCGACGTCCTTGAGGATCACGACCCGCGCGTCCGGCACCCCGTCGGCGTCCACTGTGGACAGCGTGACGGCGTGCGGCGCCAGGACGTGTTCCCCCGCCTCGTCGAGCCACTCCAGGAAGAGCTCGCGCGGGGTCGCGGGAGTGGCCTCGGTGTCGAACTCCGGAAGTTCTTCGGGGAACGAAGGCCAGCCGCGCAGCGTGCGATCCATCAGTACCCCGGCGGGCGCTGCGGCGGATAGCCGGGCGCGGGCGGCGGATAGTGCGGCGGATGCTGGCCCGGCGGCGGACCCTGCGCGGGCGGCGGCCCGACCGGATACTGCGGCTGCTGCGGTTGCCAGCCGGGCGGTGGCTGCTGCTGGCCGGGAGGCGGACCGGGCGGTCCTGGCGGCATCGGCGGCTGCTGGCCCTGCGACTGCGCCCACTGCACCTGCTGATAGACCTCGGCCGGCTGCGGGAAACAGAACGTCAGCTTCGCGTTGACCGAACCCTGGACCGCCGCGCCCCACAGCTTCCCGCCGACGAACGCGTACATCTGCGCCGCCGACACGTCGACGGCCACCATGCGCGTCTCGCCGCCGAACTGGTTACCGGATTTCGCCGACGCGGCCTGCGCGGCGTCCGGGTACACCCGGTCACCGATCAGCCCGGCGATGACCACCGAGGCGGCCGTCCAGCCGACCGTGCCCATCACGTTCGCGCGCGCGTGCTGCGTCGCCAGCCGGGTGAAGTCGTACAACGCGGGTGCCGTCACCTCCGGGATCGCCGCGGCGACCACGCAGTAGTTCATCGTCGACATCATCACGGACTCGGTGAACAGGCCCACGACGGCGGCGCTCGGGCCGATCTGGACCGTGTTCAGCCTGCCCCCGCTGCGCTGGATGCGCTCTGCCACCGCACCCAGGTACTGCTCCTTGCTGAGCACTGACGCCTCCCGAAGACTCCTCGCGCACGGCCATCGTCGCACGAACGGCGATCTGCTTCACTGGACGCCACTATGCGACGTCTTCTGATCTTGCCGCTCGTCGTGCCGCTGCTGGCGGCCTGCGGGCCGACGGAACAGCCGCCGCCCGCGGCGAGTTCGCCCGCGCCGTCGAACACCCCGGCGCCCAGCATCCCGCCCGCCCCGGAACCCACCGGCAAGGGGCCGTGCCCGTATCTGGGCAACGAGTTCGTCTCGGAGGCCAACGGGCAGAAGGTCTCCAAGGTCAAGACCTCGGCCGATCAGCCGCATCCGGCCTGTTTCTTCTACGCGCTCAGCGGGAAACTGCAGCTCACCGTGCGCGTGTACGTCGGGGAGCCTGCCGTGGCCAAGGCGATCGTGGATCAGGCGGCGCCCATCGACACCTCCAACCCCGCCGACGAACCGGCGGGCTGGAAGGGCGGCTACCAACCCTCCGGCGAAGGCGCCGTTTACGCCGTCGCGAAGGGCGGGAACGCGGTAGTCGTGACCACCAACCAGAAGCAGAGCATCAAGGCACGTACGGTGGCGAAGGAGGCTATCGGTGAGCTGAAGCTCTAGGTAGTGGTATCCACACGTCAGAGTGAAGTTGATCTTGTACTACCCTGTGCCGCACGCGCGAGGTTTCGCGGGACCAGCGCGACGCCAGATCCGGCGGAGGCCGCCTTGCGGTGTGGCTCGGCGGCACAAAAGATCATTTCTCCCCATAAGACAAAAGGACAGGTTTCGTGGCTGACACCCTCAAGGAAATCTTGCTCGACTCCAGCCGTCGCCCGGCGGTCGTGAGCGACTTCGAAGGCCTCGTCGACGCCGAGGTCTCGGACAAGGGCGGCGTTTCGGGTGCCGTCGTGAAGACCGGCTTCGCCGCCGTCAAGAAGATCAAGCCGGGCATCATCCCCGCCGCCGTCGACACCCTGCTCGACGACTTCACCGTCGCCCTCGAGCCGTTCTACGGCGACTTCAAGGCCAAGGGTGGCAACGACTTCGGCGCCTACCTGGCCGGCCGTGGCGACGAGGCCTCGGACGCGCTCCTGTCGGTCACCGACTCGCGCGCCGAGAAGAGCAGCCGCGACAGCATCAAGAAGGTGTACTCGAAGCTGCGCCCGAACGGCAAGAAGAACGTCGAGGAGGCCCTGCCCCGCCTCGGCCAGCTGATCGACAAGCACGCTGCGGCTGTCTGATCGCGCGCTGACGTAAACGCGCCGAAGGGGCGTCGATCCGCTTCCCGTTCACGGGAGGTGGAGAGGCGCCCCTTCGTCATGTTCACGGTGTCGCGCCGAGCACTCGGAGCAGGCTCGTGCGCAGCGCGTCCGCCGCTTCGCCCTCGGACATCCGGCCGGAGTCGACCTCTTCGCCGGACGCGTGACCGAGTTTCACGGTGACCGCCACCAGCCAGCCCGTCGGCAGCCGATCATCGAACTCGCCCGTCGCCTTGCCCCGCCGGATGACGCGCTCGAGCCGCTCGGCGACCGGTGAATGGCGCCGCTGGTCGGCCTCCGGGCTCACCGGCAGGGAAGTGATCTTCCGGAGCAGGGCGGGGTATCGCCCGGACGTGCGACGTCCGGCCTCGATCAACCGCACCAGTGCCTCGGCGGCCGGGCCCTCGTCGAGGTCCGCGGCGTCCATCGCGGCGACAGCCTCTTCGGTGATGCGGTCGAGTACCGCGGCCAGAAGTTCCCCTCGTGAAGGGAAATGGGCGTAGACCGTCTGCCGGGTCACGCCCGCGGTGGTGGCGATGGCTTCGACGCCCGCGTCGGGATCCGCGCCGAGGGTCTGGAGCGCCGCGTCCAGGATCGAAGCCCTGCTGCGCTGTGCGTCGGAGCGCTGGTTCCGCGCCGAGGATCGAGGCATCTCTTACACCTTGTCAGAATTGATGGGCGGTGGATATCTTACAGCTTGTAAGAGATCGTTCGTGAGGCTGGGAGCAATCATGGAACCCTTCCACGGCGCAGACCCGAAGAAGTTCATCGCGGATTTCCACACGGCCTTCCACGAAGAACTGGTGAACAGCGACGAGGACGCGGGCGCGATCGTCGACCGCTATCACACGCCGGACATCGTGCAGATCGCCGACGGGCACCCGATGGACCGGGACAAGCTCATCGCGCATACCCGGCCGGTCCGCAAGAACCGGCCCACCGCGCGATGGGAGGTGCACGAAGCGGTGGCGGGCGGGGACCGCATCGCCGCCCGGAGCACCTTGTACGTGACGAATCGCAAGAGGGACCTCACGATGGAGGTGTACTTCTTCGGCGAGTTCACCCCGGACGGCCGGATGCGCCGGGGACACACGCTCACCCGCACCCTGCCCGGCGAAACGGCGACGGCATGAGCGAGCGCACCTACGCCGTGAGCGGAATGGTCTGCGGGCACTGCGCGGGATTCGTCACCGAGGAGATCGAAACCCTCGCCGGGGTCACCGCGGTGGCGGTGGACGTCGAGAACGGCACGGTCACCGTGACCAGCGACCGGAATCTCGACGTGGCTGAAGTCCGTGCCGCCGTCGAAGAAGCGGGCTACGAACTCACCAGGACGTGAAAGGGCCGCCCGGGACCGGAGAAGTGGTCCTGGGCGGCCCTTCGCGACAAGCAGAAGAGGGTGAGGCGTCAGTTCTTCTTGTCGGCGGAGCTCGCGTTCGAAGCCTGGTGCCCGTTCTTCGGAGCCGTCGGCTTCGCCGGAGCGGGACCGGAAGCGGCGGGCTTCGCCGGAGCGGGCTGCGCCGGCTTCGGAGCGGCCGCGGCCGGAGCGGCGGGCTTGGCGGGAGGAGCGGGCGGAGCCTTCGGCGGCGCGGGCGCGACCGGCGGCTCCTGCTTGGAACGCAGGGCGTAGGCGGCACCGGCGCCGACGACCGCGATACCGATCACCCACGGCCAGCGACGACGCTTGCGCGTCCCCTTCGCGGCGGTCTTCGCCTCGACGAGCGCGGCCTTGAAGTCCTTCTTCGCCGCCTTGAAGTCCTTCTTGCCCCGGCGCTTGGACTCACCGGCGGACTTCGCGGCCTGGATGGCGGCCTTGCGTGCCTTGCGGCCCGGCTTCCGCATCTCGGAAATCCTGGCCAGCGCCTCCTTACGAGCCGCCTTCGAGCTCCGCTTGAGCTCCTTGCGGGTCAGTTCCGTCTTCTTCGCGAGCTTCTTGCGCGCGCGACGGCTGGTCTTAGCGATCTCACCGGCGCTCTCGGAGAGCTTCTGCTCGGCTACCTCTACGGCGTGGGCGGTGGCTTCCTTACCCGCCTCGACAGCACGTTTGCGCAGGCCGAGCGCGCCGGCCTTCGCCGACTCGCTCACCGAATCTGCGGCCCGGGTCATGGCCTTCACCTCATCAATCGTTTTGATTCTGCTTCGTTGCTTGTAACCTATCGTGCCCCTTTTCCCCAGATCTTGCCGCAGATGGCACGATGAAGCTCGTGACTGAAAGCAAGGGATCCCTCATTGGTGGCGCGCTGAAGGCCACTCTGCACACCAACCAGGGTGACATCAACCTGAACCTGTTCCCCGACCACGCGCCGAAGACGGTCGCGAACTTCGTCGGGCTCGCCGAGGGCAGCAAGGAGTACACCCAGCCCAACGCGCAGGGCACGAACTCGGGCCCGTTCTACGACGGGTCGATCTTCCACCGCGTCATCGACGGCTTCATGCTGCAGGGCGGCGACCCGACCGGCACCGGCCGCGGCGGCCCCGGCTACAAGTTCGGCGACGAGTTCCACCCGGAGCTCCAGTTCTCCAAGCCGTACCTGCTGGCCATGGCCAACGCCGGACCCGGCACCAACGGCTCGCAGTTCTTCATCACCGTCGCGCCGACGACGCACCTGAACTTCAAGCACACCATCTTCGGCGAGGTCGCGGACCAGGCTTCCCGCGACGTCGTCGACGCGATCGGCCGCACGGCGACCGGTCCGGCCGACCGTCCGCTGCAGGACATCGTCATCGAAAAGGTCAGCATCAGCCGCTGATCGCAGAGCCTGTCACTGGGGATTTCGGTAGGTTGGTGGCATCGTGAGCCAACCACCGAATCCCCAGTACCAGCAGGCCGCCATGCCCGGCTGCTGGTGGCACCCGAACCGGCCGACCGGGCTGAGCTGTTCACGCTGCGAGCGTCCGGCCTGCCCGGATTGCCTGCGCGAAGCCGCCGTGGGCTTCCAATGCACGGACTGTGTCCAGGCCGGCCGTCAGCAGGATCGCGCCCAGCAGAAGCAGTACCGCGACGCCGGCTACGGCTCGCGCACGCTCGCGGGCGCCCAGCCCGTTCGGACGGCTGTCGTGACGCCGGTCCTCCTGGCGCTCAACGTCCTCATCTTCCTCGTCACGGTCGTCCAGTCCGGCAGCCTCGCGAACAACAACTTCTCCGAGCTGTTCCAGTACGGGCAGCTGTGGAATCCCGCGACGCTGGCCGGCGACGAATGGTGGCGGATCCTCACCTCGGGCTTCCTGCAGTACGGCCTGCTGCACATCGCGAGCAACGCGTTCTCGCTGTGGTTCGTCGGCCGCCCGCTGGAGACCGCGCTCGGCCGCGTCCCGTTCACGGTGCTCTACTTCGTCTCCCTGCTCGGTGGCTCGGCCGCGAACCTGGTCTTCAGCGATCTCGACGCCGTCCCGGTGGTCGGCGCGTCCGGCGCCATCTTCGGGCTCATCGGCGCGTACACGGTCATCGTCATCAAGCTGCGGCTCAATCCGACGTGGCTGCTGGTGATCCTCGGCCTGAACGTCTTCATCACCTTCCAGGTGCCGGGGATCTCGATCCTCGGGCACGCGGGTGGGTTCGTCGCGGGGCTCCTGGCCACCTTCGCGCTGCTGTACGCGCCGGACAAGAACCGGCTGAAATGGCAGCTCGGCGGGATCGCGATCGTCGTGGTGGCGATGATCGGGCTCGTCGTCTGGAAGGACTCGCAGACGATTTCCGCGACCTGCGAGCTCGCCACCAGCCGGGGTGTGCCCTCGTACGCCTGTTACCCGGAGTAGTCGCAGGCGGGGCCCGTCATCGACTCGCCCGAGAACACGCCACGTTCGCCTTACCCCACTACTACGACAACGCCTGACCTTTGAGGGCGGTGAGGACGTCCAGCACGTCGCGGGGGTCCTCACCGAGGTCGATCCGGCCGAACACCAGCAGGTGATCGCCGGATTCGACCTCCAGGGTCACACTGTCCCGGCCGAGCCGCCGCGTGGTGCGCAGCCGGAGCCGGGCTTCGGTCCAGGAGTAGCGGTGCGCACCGCTCACGGTCCTGGCCAGGAGTCCACCGGGGCCGGCCGCCAGCCGGGGACGGAGCAGGGTGCCGTGCAGCGCGAGCGCGCCCACGGACAGCATTGCGACCCCGGTCAGCACGGTGCCGCCGACGTCGCCGCCGATGGCCAGCCACAGCACGCCTGCCAGCAGCAACAGGGTGATCACCCAGGCCACTACCACAACGTTGCGCTGCGGCGCCCACGAGGTGGGGTAGTTATCCACAGGGGTTATCCACACTGGGGATGAGTCACACCGGTGTAATTCGGCGTCAAGCCGCCATCCGGGGTAATGCTCACCGCCACCGCATCGTCATGAGCAACCCGGCGATCATCAGCACGAAACCGATGGCGAAGTTCGTGTTGCCCAGATCCGCCATGAAGGGGATCTTGTCGCCCGCGATGTAGTTGACGACCAGCCACATCAGGCCGATCAACATGAGGCCGAACATCACGATCTTGTAGAACAGGTTCGACGGGCCCGCGGCCTTGACCTTCACCGGCGTGCGGCGATCGGTCGGCGGGGTGTACGCCGTCTTCTTGCGGACCTTGGACTTCGGCATCGTGTTCCTCGCGTACTGTTCGGCTTCCCTGGTGGCGATGACCCGCTTTCGGGTGCGCAACCAGCGCCACGTGCACACGTTAACGTAAACGAGCGCCGCTGGGCACCGTCCGGGACCGGTCGATTTCCCGCACTGTGACAATGGTGTCACACACGGTTCGGCAGCGGTTGGGTTCGAGACTGAGGAGCTTTGCGTGGCTGAGCGGGAAGAGCCGGGCGGGGACCGACGGCGGTACTCCGAACGACCCCCCGGCGGAGGCCGTCCGGCCCCCCGGCGTAGGCCGGAGGACGCAATTCCGCCCCGTCGTGCCTCCGGAGAGGCGCCTCGACGGCGGCCGCAGGACGGCGGCAGGGCGTACGACGGACCTCCGCCGCGCCGCCGGAGCGACGCGCCACCACCGCGCCGTCGTCCCATGCCGCCGCCGGGGTCGACCGAAGAGACGGTCGTCTTCGAACCGGTCGGGGGCGGCACCGCGACCGAGGAACGTCCGCCGCCCCGTGAGCTGGGCAAGGGCGGCGTCGCCATCCGGACCGTCGGCGAGCTCCTCATCACCGCCGGCCTGGTGGTGCTGCTGTTCATGGTCTACGAGGTCTACGTGACGGACCTCTTCTCCGCGGGCAAACAGTCCGAGGCCAGTTCCGAGCTGGACGGCGAGTGGGGCAAGGACCGGCAGCTGCACCCGGACCTGGTCGACGGGAAGGCGTTCGCCAGGATCCACATCCCGGTGTTCGGTGCCGACTTCAACTTCACCATCCAGGAAGGCACCACCGAGGCGGCGCTCGAAGTCGGCCCCGGTCACTACAAGGGCACGGCGCTGCCGGGCGAACCGGGCAACTTCGCCATCGCCGGCCACCGGGTCGGCAAGGGCGCGCCGTTCAACGATCTGGACAACCTCAGCTCGTGCGACCAGATCATCATCGAGACGCAGACCGACTTCTACATCTACAAGGTGCTGCCGTACAAGGACGAGGTCGAAGGCTGGGCGGAGGGCAAGGGCGCGCAGCCGAAGTGCAAGAACGTCGGGACACTGCGCAACCCGAACGCCCCCGACGGCGGTGCCTACGGTGAGACCAACGGCCGCCGTATCGTGTTCCCGACCAAGGGCGACACGGTGAACCCGGTGCCGTACAAGGACCCGGAGATCCTGCCGAAGGCCGACCAGGTCTCGCTGCTCACGTTGACGACGTGCCACCCGAAGTTCTCGGCGAAGGAACGGCTCATCATCCACGCGGTGCTGGCTCAGCAGGTGCCGAAGAACCAGGTCGGCTCCTACGCCGAACTCCTGCCCAAGATCTCGGAGGCGCGCTGATGTACGGCTGGATCTGGCGCAAGCTGCCGGGCCCCTTCGCGGTGAAGCTGGCGACGGCGGTCGTGCTGGCGCTCGGGATCGTGGCGCTGCTGATGTTCGTCGTCTTCCCGTGGCTGGAGCCGCGGCTCTGGTTCAACGAAGTGAGCGTCCAGTAGCCGCGCGGTTCGGCGTCTTCCTCGTCTCCGGGCGGTTTCCCGGGCAGGAGGACGCCGATGTGCTGCGCCGGTCGGTCGACGCCGCCATCGCCGCGGAGCGGGCCGGATTCGACGACGTGTGGTTCGCCGAGCATCACTTCATGCCGTACGGCGTCTGCCCGTCCGCGATCACCCTCGCCGCGCACGTGCTCGGCCGCACCGAGCGGATCACCGTCGGCACCGCGGTGAGCGTGCTGTCCGTCGCGCATCCGGTGGCGCTCGCCGAACAGTGGTCGCTGCTCGACGCCGTGTCCGGCGGGCGGCTGCGGATCGGCGTCGGGCGCGGTGGGCCCTGGCAGGACCTGGAGGTCTTCGGCACCGGCGCTTCCCGCTACGAAACAGGGTTCGAGGAGAGCCTCGACCTGATGCTCGCGGCGATGACGTCGAAGACGGTCTCGGCCGACGGGGAGCACTTCCGGTTCCGTGAGGTGCCGATGGTGCCGCGGCCGGAGCACGACCCGCGTCTGGTGGTGGCTTGCGGCGACGCCGGCTCGCGTGCCGTGCGGCTCGCCGCCGACCGGGGGCTGCCGATGCTGCTCGGCCTGCACACCGACGACGACGGCAAAATCGAAACCCTTGCCGCGTACGGGGATTCCGCCGCCGAACATGTATCGACGGTGATGTGCCAGGTCGGGGACGACGCGCTGGACGTCGTGCGGTCCGCGTTGCCCGGTTCCCTGAAGGAGGGCTTCGCCGGGCACGTGTACCTCGACGGCAAACGGGGCCTGGGCAAGGACCCGGTGTCCTATACCGACCGGCTGTGCGAGATGCACCCGATCGGCGGAGTGGAGTACTGCGTCGACAGGCTGGGGACGAGCATCCGGCGTACCGGGGTCTCCCACGTGATCATGATGGTGGAAGCGTCCGGTACGCCGGAGGGAACGCTCGAGAACATCGCGCGGATCGGGGAAGAGGTGCTACCCGCGTTGCGACGGGGTTAGCAGTCGCGGAGTTCGGGGCTCTGGTTCAGCAGCTGGCCGCGCACCGAGATGAACGCGCGGTAGCGGTCACTGTCCACTTGGGACGGCTTGAACGCGGCGACGCGGTGGCAGTTCTGGAACGCCAGCTTCACCCCGAAGTGCCGTTCCAGCCCGCCGCGGATGGAGTCCGAGGCCAGCGCCCGCAGCAGCTGGCCGCGTTCGGCCTCGCTCGGCGGCGGCGTCTCGTTGTCGGCGAACCCGTCGGCCGCGCCCTCGGCCTCCGCGATGACGCCGGTGATCACGGTCCAGGCATAGGGCAGGGACTCCCGGACACAGGCGACGAATTCGGCGTCGGAGACCTCCCCGCGCTCGGCCTTCTCCAGCAGCGCGGGCGATACATCCAGAGACATCGAACCTCCGAGAGAGACACGGTGAACATGGGCCGTCTACCTGACTACCCACCCGCGGCCCGAGCCACAAGAGAAAACGATCATCATCACCACTTTGGCGGAAGCCGTCGTCACTCCCAGCGAAAAAGCTTCGCCGCCACGACACAACTGCCCACCGCGAAAGCCGCCAACACGGCGAGTTGCAGCGGTTGCGCGCCGGTGCCGGTCCAGGCGTCTTCGAGGGCTTTGACGCCCGGCGGGATGTACGCGCCGATGTCGCGGATGGCCGCCGGGAGCAGCGGACGTGGCAGCCAGACGCCGCCGAGGAACATGACCGGGAGGTAGGCGATCAGCGCGATCCCGCCCGCCGCGCGGCTGGTCTTGGCGACCGAGGCGGCGATCAGCCCGAGGCCGAAGATCGCGGTCGTGCCGAGGACGAACGTCAGCAGGAAACCGAGCGGGTGACGAGGGGTGGGGACGTCGAAGACGACGCCCGCCGTCACGAGGAGGATGCCGACCCCGCCGATGGTCACGGTGACGTTGATGATCAGCTGCGCCACCAGCAGTTGGGCCGGGTGCACCGGAGTGGTGGCGAAGCGGCGGAGGATGCCCTGTTCGCGGTACGAAGCGATGATCCCGGGGATCGCTTGCAGGCCCATCATGGCGATGGTGAGCACGACCATCGACGGCACCCAGGCGTCGAGGAAGCGCATGCCCGTCGTTGTTCCGCTCTCCGCGCGAATGGCGGGTATGGCGCCGAGGACGGCCGTGATGGCCGTCGGCAGGACGAGCCCGCCGATGACGAAGCCGGGCGTCCGGAGGGCGAGTTTCGTTTCGGTGAGGGTGATCTTGGCGAGTGTGTTCATTTGTCGTCTCCTGGCTCAGTCGCGGCCGGTCAGGGTCACGAAGGCTTCGTCCAAAGTGGATTTACCGGCGCGGTCGCGGAGTTCGGCCGGGGTGCCGGAGGCGGCCACGCGTCCGGCGTCGAAGATCGCGAGGCGGTCGCAAAGGCGTTCGGCCTCGTCCATGAAATGCGTGACGAGCAGGACGGTGACGCCCGTGTCGCGCACGGCCTCGACGAGCTTCCAGGTGTCGCGGCGGGCGTGCGGGTCCAGTCCGGTGGTCAGCTCGTCGAGGACGGCGACCTCGGGGCGGCCGACCAGCGCGAGCGCGATCGAGACGCGCTGCTTCTGGCCGCCGGAAAGCTTGCCGAAGTACTTGTCCCGCTGCCCGGTGAGACCGAGCTTCGCGAGCAGGTCACCGGTGTCGGCGGGGTTCGCGTAGAAGGAGGCGTAGAGGTCGAGCGCCTCGTGGACCTTGATCTTGTCCGGCAGGCGGCTCTCCTGGAGCTGCGAGCCGAGGCGCTGCCGCAGCGCGGCGTGGTCCTTGCCCGGGTCGAGGCCGAGGACCGACATGGTGCCGGAGTCCGGTGTGCGCAGTCCCTGGAGGCATTCGACCGTGGTGGTCTTGCCCGCGCCGTTGGTCCCGAGGATCCCGAAGATCTCGCCCTGTTCCACGTGGAACGAAACGTCGTCGACCGCGACGTGCTCCCCGTACGTCTTGCGGAGGTTGGTGACTTCGATGAGTGGCATGCGAAAAACGTTATGGCGCAACGGACTTGGCCAGAATGGCGCTGAACCCACAGCTGGGGTGGGGCTGGACCCACCCTGATCGGGGGCCTGTGGTCACTGTGCCGGGCCGGGGCGGTGGGGAAGACTTCGTCGCATGATCCGCACCTACCTCACCTCAGTGCGCCGGGGCTTCGTGCTCGCGGGTTTGGCACTGGTGAGCTGGCTGGACCTGCTGCTCGAACTGGTGGGTTTCTGCCTGCTCTGTGTCGGCCTGGTCTTCGCCTACACTCTCGCGCTCGAAGGGACGCGTCCGCGTGCCGCGCTCACCCGTCGCCTGGCCGGACGCTGGTGCGGTGTCGAGGTCGAATCGCCCTATCGGCCGGCGCCGCCCGAACCGGAACGCGAGCGCGACGGCTGGTATCGCGACGGGAACAGCCTGTTCAAACGGTCGTGGTTCATCCGGTGGACCAAACGGTTCGAATGGATCTCCGACGATCCGGCGACCGGCCGCGACCTCGGCTGGCAGCTGTGGAATCCGCTCGCGGGCCTGCTGCTGATGCCCGCCGTTCTGCTGGCCGGGCCGCGCGCGCTGCGGCTGTACGGGAAATGGACGCGTTGGTGGCTCGGGCCCCGCCCGGCTCGCACCGGGGACGGTTGGATCAAGACGAGGCTGAAGGCGCTGGGGTTCCAGCTGGCCCTGTTCGCGCTTTCGGTCGCACAGCTCGGGATGGCGATCCCGACGCTGCTCACCCTGGTCTGGCCGTCGCCGCTGTTCCCGACGATGGTCGTCGCCGGTCGTTCGGTGACCGACACCCTGCGCCGCGAGGCCAAGAACTGGACCGGCGTGCGGATCGATCGCCCGTATCTGCCGGAGCCGCCGTTCCCCGTGCCGCGTGCGGACGGGATGTACCGGCACGGACGGCAGCTGTACGACACGCCGTGGTGGCCGGCGCGGCTGGCGCGTTTGCGCTGGGCGTTGCGTGACCGCGCGACCTGGCGTGATCTGGCCGGCGCGATGGCCAACTCCGTGGTGCTGGGGCTGCTGGCGGTGCCGACGGCGGCGCTGGTGGTCGGCGGTATCTGGGGCGTGGTGGCGCTGTGGGTCCGGCG
Organism: Amycolatopsis sp. EV170708-02-1; assembly: GCF_022479115.1. NCBI lineage: Bacteria > Bacillati > Actinomycetota > Actinomycetes > Pseudonocardiales > Pseudonocardiaceae > Amycolatopsis > Amycolatopsis sp. EV170708-02-1. The sequence goes on along the minus strand of NZ_CP092497.1, from coordinate 9,076,962 downwards.
GCCGTTCGGGCAAGCGCTCGCACTGACTCCTGTCGCCGTGGCGGCGTTCGTCGCCGGGCTGGCCGCAGCGCCGTGGCTCGCCCGTCTGGGAGCGCGTTTCGCGAAGCTGCTTCTCGGGCCGACAGAGGCTTCGCGGCTGGGGCAGCGTGTCGAACGGCTGAAGCAGACGCGGACCGACGCGTCGGTCGCGCAGGCCGCCGAGCTGCGGCGCATCGAGCGAGACCTGCACGACGGGGTCCAGTCGCGGCTGGTCGCGATGGGTATGAAGCTGGGCGCGGTCGAAGCGCTGATCGACAGCGACCCGGCCGCGGCGAAACGGCTGGCCGCCGAGCTGCGGCAGACGTCGTCAGAAACGCTGACCGAGTTGCGGCTGCTGGTGCGCGGGATTCACCCGCCGGTGTTGTCGGAGCGTGGGCTCGGTGACGCCGTGCGCGCGATGGCGCTCGACAGCCCACTGCGGGCTTCGGTGAACGGCACCTTGCCTCGGCTGGAGCAACCCGCGGAGGCGTGCGCGTACTTCGCGGTCAGCGAGTTGCTGGGCAACGCCGCGAAGCACGGTGAGGCACGGCGAGTGTCGGTCGAGCTGGGCTACGACGACGGTCTGCTGCGGATCGAGGTGACCGACGACGGCAAGGGCGGCGCGAACGCGGCCCGGGGGAGCGGGATTCGCGGGATCGAACGCAGGCTCGGCGCCTTCGACGGTACTTTTGCTCTGACCAGCCCGCCCGGCGGGCCGACGAAGGCGATCATGGAGATCCCGTGCCAGCTCGACCCCGATGCGTCGTCGCCGAGGACCAGTACCTCCTCCGAGACGGCCTGACGCATTTGCTGACCGCGCACGGATTCGACGTGGTCGAGGCGGTGGGCACCGGGCCGGAACTGGAGCGGGCGCTGCGTTCGCATCGGCCCGACGTTTCGGTGGTCGACGTCCGGATGCCGCCGACGCTCACCGACGAAGGTCTCCAGGTCGCGCTGGCCGTCCGGCGTGATATCCCCGGATTGCCGATTCTCGTTCTGTCACAACATGTCGAGCAGCTCTACGCGCGGGAACTCCTCGCCGACGGGGCCGGCGCGATCGGCTACCTGTTGAAGGACAGGGTGTTCAACGCGGACCAGTTCATCGACGCGGTGCGGCGGGTCACGGGCGGCGGCACCGCGATGGACCCCGAGGTGATCGCGAAACTGGTGGCGGGCAACGCATCCGACCCGCTGTCCGCGCTGACCCCGCGCGAACGCGAGGTGCTCGGACTGATGGCCGAAGGCTGCTCCAACGCCGCCATCGCTTCGCGGCTGCACTTCAGCGAGGGGGCGGTCGGGAAGCACACCGCGAACATCTTCGCGAAGCTCGGCATCGTCGCCTCGGACGACACGAACCGCCGGGTGCTCGCGGTCCTCGCTTACCTGGGAACGCCGTGAAGGCCTCCTTGAGGGACTCTGGGTCCCTCAAGGAGGCCTTCACAGAACGAAATCAGCCTCGCGAGATGCGGGTCATCTCTTCGCGTTCCACGACCTTGACGCGTTCCCGGCCGTGCGGGACGCCCAGCGACTTCTCGTGGGCGTCGAGCTTGCCCCAGCCCTCCCAGGTGGTGAAGGGAACGCCGCGTTCGGTCAGGAAGCCGAGGATCGCGTCGGGGTCCTCGACGGCCGGGGCCGTGAGGTTGTCGGCGTCGGCCAGCAGGCTCGCGATGGTTTCGGCCGCGTCGCCCTTGGTGTGGCCGATGAGGCCGACCGGGCCGCGTTTGATCCAGCCGGTCACGTAGACGCCCGGCACCTGGTCCTCGTCGATGTCCAGCACCCGGCCCGCCTGGTTCGGCACGGTCCCGGTGGTGTGGTCGAACGGGATCTCCGGCAGATGCGACGACAGGTAGCCCACCGCGCGGTAGACGGCCTGGACGTCCCAGTCGTGGAACTCGCCGGTGCCGCGCACGTTGCCGTCACCGGTCAGTTCGGTGCGCTCGGTCCGCAGGCCGGTCACCTTGCCGTCCTCGCCGACGATCTCGCACGGCGAGTGCAGGAAGTGCAGGTGCAGCCGCTTCGGCCGGTCGCCCTGGTCGCGGATCGCCCATTCCTGCAGCGTCTTCACGACCATGTCGATCTGCTTCGACGCCCGCAGCGCGGCGATGCTGCCCTCGTCGAACTCGATGTCCTCGGGGTAGACGATGACCTCGACGTTCGGCGAGTGGTCCAGCTCCCGCAGCTCCAGCGGCGTGAACTTCGCCTGAGCCGGGCCGCGGCGGCCGAACACGTGCACGTCGGTGACCGGGCTGGCCTTCAAGCCCTGGTAGACGTTGTCCGGGATGTCGGTGCTGAGCAGCTCGTCGGCGGTCTTCGCGAGGATCCGCGCCACGTCGAGCGCCACGTTTCCGACGCCGAGCACCGCGACCGAGGTCGCGTTCAGCGGCCAGGTGCGCGGCACGTCCGGGTGCCCGTCGTACCAGGAGACGAAGTCCGCGGCGCCGTAGCTGCCGTCGAGGTCGATCCCGGGGATGTCGAGCGCGCGGTCGGCCATGGCGCCGGTGGAGAAGATCACCGCGTCGTAGAACTGGCGCAGGTCGTCGAGCTTCAGGTCGGTCCCGTAGTCGACGTTGCCCAGCAGCCGGATGTTCGGCTTGTCGAGCACCTTGTGCAGGGCGGTGACGATGCCCTTGATCCGGGGGTGGTCGGGCGCGACGCCGTACCGGATCAGCCCGAACGGCGCCGGCATGCGCTCGAACAGGTCGATCGTCACGTCGGCGTCGGACTTGTCGAGGATGTCGGCGGCGTAGATGCCGGCCGGACCGGCACCCACGATGGCTACACGAAGAGAACGGCTCACTCCTACCACGGTAAGTTAGGCAGCCCTAACAATCATTGTGATCTGGCGTACGGTCCACCTGGTGGGAGCCGCTAAGCTGGCTTCATGCGCGTGCTCGTCGTCGACAACTACGACAGTTTTGTCTACAACCTGGTCCAGTACCTGGCCCAGCTCGGCGCCGACTGCACCGTCTGGCGTAACGACGTGGTGGACATCGACAAGCTCGGCGAGTTCGACGCGGTCCTCGTCTCTCCCGGCCCCGGAACCCCGGAACGCGCTGGTCAGAGCATGGATGTCATCCGCAAATGCGCCGAAGAGCGCATCCCGATGCTCGGCGTCTGTCTCGGTCACCAGGCCCTCGGCGTCGTCTTCGGTGCCACCGTCGACCGCGCCCCGGAACTGCTGCACGGCAAGACCAGTCAAGTCCACCATTCGGGCGACGGTGTGCTCGCCGGGCTCCCCGCGGAATTCACCGCCACGCGGTACCACTCGCTGACCGTTTTGCCCGAAACCATCGACGAGGCCGTGTTCGAGATCACAGGCCGTACCGAGTCCGGTGTCGTGATGGGCATGCGGCACCGCGAGCTGCCGCTCGAAGGCGTCCAGTTCCACCCCGAGTCCGTGCTCACCCAGGGCGGTCACCGGATGCTGGCGAACTGGATGGCCTCCGCCGGGCATCCGGTCCCCGACGCCACCGTCAACGAACTCGAACAGGCGACCCGCGCGCTGCAGAAGGCCGCTGCTGCGTGACCTCGCTGATCCGGCTCGAAGGAGTCGGTAAGCGCTACGGCCGCGGCGAACCCGTGCTCGCCGACGTCGACCTCGACGTCCCGGCGGGGCGCGTGATCGGCGTCCTCGGCTCGAACGGCTCGGGGAAGTCGACGCTGCTCAGGATCCTCGCGGCACTCTCCCGCGAGACTTCGGGAACCGTCGTGGGCGGCCCGCGCGTCGGCTACGTGCCGGACCGCTTTCCCGCGGGACAGCGGATGAGTGCCAGGGCGTACCTGCGGCATATGGCCCGCATCGACGGCCATGTCGACTTGTCGGCGATCGATCCCCTGCTGGACCGGCTGGTGCTGGTCGGCGGCCCGGACGCGCCCTTGCGGACCCTGTCGAAGGGCAACGCCCAGAAGGTCGGCCTCGCCCAGGCCGTCCTCGCCGAGCCGGAGCTGCTGATCCTCGACGAGCCCTGGTCCGGTCTCGACGTCGAAGCGCACACCGTGCTCGGCGAACTCGTCGCCGAGACCAAGGAACGGGGCGCGAGCGTGGTCTTCACCGACCACCGGGCCTCCGTCGTGCACGCCCACGCCGACGACGTCTACCGGATCGACGACGGCCTGCTGACCCGCGTCGAAACGACCACGAAAACCGAGAGCGCGACAAGGATCGTCCTGCACGGTCCCAGCGGCGATTGGTCTTCGGAACCAGGCGTGACCCAGGCCGTCGCCGAGGACGGGAAAGTCGTCCTGACGGTCGAAGCCGGGCACGCCGACGCGGTCCTGCTCCGCGCGCTCAACCGCGGCTTCTCGGTCCGGGAGGTGGCGCCGTGCTCGCCATGACCCGCTACTACCTCGCGCTGCTCGGCCACTCCCAGCGCTACCTGCCGGCGATCCTCGCCTACCTCGCGGTGAACACCGTGCTCTACACGGATCCGAAGTCGCCGCTGCTGCCGCAGTACGGGATCAGCGCGGGCTCGCTCCTGGTGGTCTCGTGCTGGCTGACCATCGCGATGCTCGACGTCGAAGACCCGGTCCAGCGGCTGGTGACCTTCAGCCACGCGCGACGCTGGCGGTCGGTCCTCGGCGGAGCCACGCTGGCCGTCTTCGGCTGCGCGGCCGTGCTGATCCTCGTGACGGTGCTGTGGTCAGGCCTGCGTTCAGGCGGCTTCCCGATCGGCGCGCTCGCCCTCGGGACGGCTGCGCACGCGCTGTGCGCGCTGTTCGGGATCGCGATCGGCCTGCCCTGTTCGCGGCTGCTGGTCCCGCGCGTCGGCTGGTCCGTCCTGGCCGCGATCTTCGCCCTCGCGGCGGTGCTGCTGGTGAAGTGGCTGCCGCTGGCCAACCCGTTGCTGCGCGCCTTGACCTCGCAGCAACCACTGACCGGCCCGTTCGTGGTGGCCGTCGTGGCGGCGGTGGCCGCCTTGCTGCTGAGCGCCACGGCCGTCGGTTATCTGCTCCGGCGCAACGCCTGATGCCGCGGCTCATCGTGCTCAACGGCCCGCCCGCCTGCGGGAAGTCGACCCTCGCCCGGCTGTACGCCGAAGACCATCCGCTGACGTTGAACCTCGACATCGACCGGCTTCGCGGCCTCCTCGGCGCCTGGCGCGACGACGCCGCGAAAGCCGGAACGCTCGCCCGCGACCTCGCTGTGAGCGCCGCTCGCACCCATCTGCTCGCGGGCCACGACGTGATCGTCCCGCAATTCCTCGGCCGCGCCGAGCTCCTCGAACGCCTCGAAACGCTCGCCGCGGAGACAGGTGTGGAGTTCCACGAGATCGTCCTTCTCGACACCAAGGACAACATGCTCCGGCGGTTCGCCGAACGCACACGCGCGGCGGCCGAGCCCGAACACGTCGAGGCGCACGAGATGCTGGACGGGCCCGAACGGCTGGCGGAGATGTACGACCGGCTCGTGGCGCTCATCGCTTCGCGGCCGAAGGCGGTCGTGGTGCGGACCAGCGCCGGACGGATCACGCAGGCCTATCAGGGACTGCTCGAGAAGCTGACATGAAAAGGGCCCCGCACGAAACCGTGCGGGGCCCTTTCACCTCAGCGCTGGATCACGGAGGCGGGAAGAGCCGCGAGCTCGACGACGTCGGCGTCTCGTCACCTTCCACGATGAACAGCGTGATCGGCGCGTTCTTCGCGATCTTCGAACCGGCCTGCGGGTTGGTCTTGCTGACCTTGCCCGCCAGGTCCTTGTCACCGCTCTTGTCGGCCTGCGTGTCCAGCTGACCGTTCCAGCCCAGCTGCTGCAGCTGCCGCGTGGCCTGTTCTTCGGTCATGCCCTTCAGGTTCGGCATGTCGAAGGTCTCCTGGTTGCCGTTCGACACCGACAGCTTGACCACGCTGCCGACGGCCAGCTTGCCGCCGTTCGGGGTCTGGTCGATCACGGTGCCCTTGGGCTGGTCGGAGTCCACGGTGGTGACCTGGGGGGTGAACCCGGCCGCCTTCAGCCCGGCTTCGGCCTCGGCCTGAGTCTTGCCCTTGTAGTTCGGGACCGTCTTCAGTTCCTTGGACTTGCCGACCGTGATGTCGACCTTGGAACCCTGATCCACCTCGGCCTGCGAACTCGGGTTCTGCGACATGACCTTGCCGGCCTGGTTCGTGTCCTCGGTCTCTTCCTCGGTGGTCGCACCGAGCTTCAGACCGGCCTCGGTCAGCGCGGCCGTGGCCTCGGCAACGGTCTTGCCCTTGAGGTCCGGAGTCTTGACCTTGCCGGGCTTCGCACCGACGGTCAGCGTGATCTTGTCCGAGGTCGGCGTCACCTGCCCCTCGCCTGGGCTGATCGAGATGACCTTGTCGATCTGGTTCTCGTCGCACGAGGGCTGGCCGTTCACGGACTCACCGGTGCAGGTGATCTTCTTGGTGTCGAGTGAGTTGAACCCCGCGCCACGCAGGGTGTCCTTCGCCGAGACCTCGGACTGCCCGACCACCTTCGGGATCGCCTTGCTCTCCGCACCGGCGCCCTGGAACGCGCCCATCAGCCACATGATCAGCAGCACCACGGCGGCCAGCGAGACCACGAGACCGGCGATGAGCCAGGCCCGGCGCTTCTTCTTCGCGGCCGGGTCTTCGTCTTCGTCCTCGTACTGGTCGTAGCGCGGCGGCACCCGGCGGTCGGAGTCCATGACCTGGGTGCGCTCGTCCTCCGACATCACCATCGGCGCGGCCGGCCGCTGACCGGACAGCGTCCGGACCAGGTCCGAACGCATCTCCGCGGACGACTGATAGCGGTTCGCCGGGCCCTTCGCGAGCGCCTTGAGCACGACGGCGTCGAGCTCGGGCGCCACGGCCGGGTTCACCGACGACGGCGGGTTCGGGTCTTCCCGGACGTGCTGGTACGCCACCGCCACGGGCGAGTCGCCGGTGAAGGGCGGCTCGCCGGTGATGAGTTCGTACAGCACGCAGCCGGCGGCGTAGACGTCGGAACGCGCGTCGACGGACTCACCGCGGGCCTGCTCCGGCGAGAGATACTGCGCCGTGCCGATCACCGCGGCGGTCTGCGTCATCGCGGACTGCCCGTCGTGCATGGCGCGCGCGATGCCGAAGTCCATCACCTTGACGGCGCCGTTCTTCGTGATCATCACGTTGGCCGGTTTGACGTCGCGGTGCACGATGCCGTGCCGGTGTGAGAAGTCGAGTGCCGCGCAGACGTCGGCCATGACCTCCATGGCCCGCTTCTGCGACATCGGGCCTTCGGTCTTCACGATGTCGCGCAGAGTCCGTCCTTCGACGTACTCCATCACGATGTAGGGCAGCGGGCCGAACTCGGTGTTCGTCTCGCCGGTGTCGTAGACGGCGACGATCGCCGGGTGGTTCAGTGCCGCCGCGTTCTGTGCCTCGCGACGGAAACGTTCTTGGAACTGGGGATCCCGCGCCAGGTCGGCACGCAGGATCTTGATCGCCACCTCCCGGCCCAGGCGCACGTCGTGGCCGTGGTGGACCTCGGACATGCCTCCGTAGCCGAGCGTCTCGCCCAGCTCGTAGCGGTTGCTGAGCAGTCTTGGTGTGCTCATCTCTGCGTGCCGTTCCATTCCGTCCAAGGTTTGCTGCTCATCATTCCTGGATTCGCCTGTCCGGCCGGCTCCTCGGTGCCGCCCTCCGCCGGTGCCGCGGGGTAGGCGGATGTCGGCGGAGGACCTTCGGACTTCTTACCCGGAGCCGGCGCGTGTTCACTCGTTTCCACGCCGCCCGACTGCGGTCCGTTGCCCGAACCGACCAGTCTCACGATGAGGAAGGCTCCTGCCACCAGTACTGCGATCAGGATCACCGCGAGCAGCAGCCACCAGCCCCATTGTGGCCGTCTGCCGGGCAGACGGCGGACCGCCATCGGTGGCGGCCCGGTCACCGGGTGCATCGCCGGATGCGACGCGGGTCCCACCGCCGCCATCGGGTTCGGCGGGGAATGCGGGCCGGGCTGCATCACGGGCTGCCCCGCGGAGTACGCCACGTTGACCAGTCCCGACGGGGTCGGCAGGGGCAGGCCCGCGCGGACCGCGGCCACGGCGGCCGCGAACTCGCCGCCGCTGTTGTACCGCTGACGCGGATCCTTGATCAGGGTCGCTTCGATCACCGCGCGGGCGCCCGGCGGCACGTCCGGCGGCAGCGGCGGCGGGAGGTCGCGGATATGCATCATCGCGACCGTCACCGCGTTCTCCGATAGGAACGGCCGGTGCCCGGTGAGGCATTCGTAGCCGCACACCGCCAGCGAGTAGACGTCGCTCGCGGGTTCGGCGTTGTGCCCGAGCGCCTGCTCGGGGGCGATGTAGTGGGCGGTGCCCATCACCATGCCGGACCTGGTGACCGGGGCGGCGTCGGCGGCCTTCGCGACACCGAAGTCGGTGATCTTCACCTGGCCGGCCGGGGTCACCATGATGTTGCCCGGTTTGACGTCGCGGTGCACAAGACCGGTTTCGTGCGCGGCCTGCAGCGCGTTACCGGCCTGCTCCAGGATGTCCAGGGTGCGCTCGGCGTTCAGCCGTCCTTCGCGGGTGATGATCGCGGCCAGCGGATCGCCTTCGACCAGCTCCATCACCAGATACGCGATCGACAGCTCGTCCGCGACCGTCTCGCCGTAGTCGTGCACCGCGGCGATGCCGGGGTGGTTCAGCGACGCGGTCATCCGCGCCTCGGTCCGGAACCGGTGCAGGAATTCGGCGTCCCCGGACAGCTCCGCCTTGAGGATCTTGACCGCGACCGTCCGGTCCAGCCGCGTGTCACTGGCCTGCCAGACCTCGCCCATCCCGCCGACGGCGATCCGGTTCGTCAGCTTGTACCGGTCGGCCAGCAGCTGACCCGAGGACAGCATCCGCTATCCACCCCCGAGCATGGCGTTGACGGCGGCGCGGCCGATCTCCGCGGCCACGGTGCCACCGGTCGCTTCGAGCCCGCGGTTACCCCCGGATTCGACGATCACCGAGACGGCGATCTTCGGGTCCATCGCCGGCGCGAACCCGGTGTACCAGGCGTGCGGCGGGGTGTTCTTCGGGTCGTTGCCGTGCTCGGCGGTGCCGGTCTTGGAGGCGATCTGGATGTCGCCTCGTTTGCCCGCGCCCTTCGTGTTCTCTTCCGACGCCAGCATCATGTCGCGCAGGATCGCGGCGTTCGCGCTGGACATCGCGGCGTCACCGGTCAGCTCGGTCGGCTTGTAGTCCTCGATGGTCGACAGGTTCGGCGCCAGCAGCGCCTGCACCAGCTGCGGTTTCATCGCCATCCCGTTGTTGGCGATGGTCGCCGAAAGCAGGGCGTCCTGGATCGGGGTCAGCCGCACGTCGCGCTGCCCGATGGCGCTCTGGAACAGCGCCGCCTTCGACTCGAGGGGCCCGAGGGAGGAAGCCGCGACCCGCATCGGCACGGCCAGATCCTCGCCGACGCCGAAGTTCTTCGCCGTCGCGTTCAGCTTGTCCTTGCCGAGTTCGCCGGCGAGCTCGGCGAACGGCACGTTGCAGGAGTACCGCAGCGCTTCCTTCAGCGTGCTGCCCTTGCAGGCCGCGCCGCCGTAGTTCTCCAGCGTCGTCTGCGTGCCGGGGAGCTTCACGTTCGGCGCGGTGTTGACCGGCATGTCCGCCGTCTTGCCGTTCTCGAGCGCGGCCGCGGTCACCAGCAGCTTGGCCGTCGAACCCGGCGGGTAGGTCTCCGAGATCGCGCGGTTCAGCATCGGCTTCTTCGGGTCGTCGCGCCACTGGCCCCAGGCCGCGATCTGCTCCTTGCCGACGTGCGAGGCGAGCTTGTTCGGGTCGTACGACGGCGTCGACACCATGGCCAGGATGCGCCCCGTCTTCGGCTCGATCGCCACCACCGAGCCGGTGTACCCCTTCTGCGTCATCAGGTCGTACGCGGCCTTCTGCACGGCCGGGTTGATCGTCAGCCGCACGTTCCCGCCGCGCGGGTCGCGGCCGGTGACCATGTCCGACAGGCGCCGCACGAACAGCCGCGGGTCCGAACCGTTGAGCACTTCGTCCTCGGACCGCTCCAGGCCGCCCGAGCCGTAGTTGATCGAGTAGTAGCCGGTGACCGGCGCGTACATCGGGCCGTCGGCGTAGGTCCGGATGAACTTGTACTTGTCGTTCGACGGTTCGACCTTCGCGAGCGCCGTGCCGTCCGGCGTCACGATCAGGCCGCGCTGGCGGGAGTACTCGTCGTAGAGCACCCGCAGGTTGCGCGAGTCCGTGCGGTAGTCGTCGGCCTTGACCACCTGGATGTAGGTGGCGTTGGCGAGCAGGAGCACCACCATGACGAGCATGGCGATACCGACCTTGCGGAGCGGGGTGTTCACGAGGCGCTCCCCTCACCGTTCGCGGACGGCCGCTGCACCATCACCGTGTGGGCTTCGGCGAGCGGTGGCAACGACGGCCCGAGTTGCGGCTTCGGCCGCGCCGCGGGTTTGCGGGCGGCGTCGGAGATTCGGAGCAGGAGGGCCACCAGGATGTAGTTCGCGAGCAGGGAAGAACCACCGCGCGAGAGGAACGGGGCGGTGATCCCGGTGTTCGGGATCAGGTTCGTGACGCCGCCGACGACGACGAAGATCTGCATGACCATGGCGAACGAGAGGCCGCCGCCGAGGAGTTTGCCGAAGGTGTCGCGGACCGCGAGGGCGCTGCGCATCCCGCGCGTCGCCAGGATCAGGTACAGCATCAGCATCGCGGCGAGGCCGATGAAGCCCAGTTCCTCGCCGATCGCGGTGGTGATGAAGTCCGTCTTGGCCTCGGGGACCATGTCCGGCCGCCCGGCGCCGAGGCCGGTGCCGCCGACCCCGCCGGTGCCGAGCCCGAACAGCCCCTGCGCGACCTGGTAGCCGCCGCCCGCGTCGTCGTAGGTGGCGAGCGGGTCGATCCAGTTGCGGACACGCTGCTGGACGTGCGTGAACAGGTTGTAGGCGATGATCGCGCCGGCGGCGAAGAAACCGACGCCCAGCACCACCCAGATGATCCGCTCGGTCGCGACGTACAACATCATCAGCGTGACGCCGAAGAACAGCAGCGACGTCCCGAGGTCCTTCTCGAACACCAGCACGCCGAGGCAGGCCGCGGCCGCGATCAGGATCGGGCCGAGGTCACGGGCACGCGGCAGCTCGACGCCGACGATCTTCTTGCCCGCGACCATGAACAGGTCCCGTTTCGTCACCAGGAACGAAGCGAAGAAGATCATCAGCAGGATCTTCGCGAACTCGCCGGGCTGGATCGAGAAGAACGGCAGCTTGATCCAGACCTTCGCGCCGTTGACCTCGGAAAGGCTCGACGGCAGCACCGCGGGCAGCGCGAGCGCCACGATGCCGACCAGGCCGCAGGTGTAGCCGTAGCGGGTCAGCGTGCGGTGGTCGCTGATCACGACCAGCACCACCACGAACAGCACCAGCGAGATCGCCGTGAACAGCACCTGCTTGGTGACGTCCGGCGTGTACTCCTTGCCCTGCTGCACCGCGCGTTCCGCGAGCGCCAGGTCGATCCGGTGGATCATCACCAGGCCGAGACCGTTCAGCAGCGCGACACACGGCAGGATCACCGGATCCGCGTACGGCGCCCAGCGGCGGACCGCCAGATGCGCCGCCGTCAGCACCGCGAGGTACGAAAGCCCCAGCCAGATGATCGAGCTGGTGAGCTCCTGCTCCTGGTTCGCCTCCACCAGCACGAGCGCGACCGTGACGATGAAGGTCGCGAACGCCAGGAGGACGAGTTCGGTCCCGCGCCGCTTGGGCAGCTCGCGCGGAGGGTTCGTGGCGAACTGGGCCGAAGCCGGATCGGCGAGCGGCGTGCTCATCAATTACCGCCCCCTGGTGCTGCCGGTGCCGGCGTCGAGCAGTCCCTCCCCGCAGGCTGGTTCGCCGAACTCGGCGAGGCGGGGGTCGAAGGGGATGCCGACGACGCCGGGGGCGGCGACGACGCGGGAGGCGTGGAAGTCGAGCTGGCGGCGGGTTTGCAGTCGGCCAGCTGCTTGTGCGGCCGCAGGAAGTCGTCGATGTACTTGCGGGCGTCGTCGAGGTTGTCCTTCTTGACGCCGTTCTTCACCGCGATCCGCGCGTCCTCCTGCAGCGCGGGCACCAGGAGCTTGTCGGTGCACAGTCCGCCAGGGGGCACGAGCCCTGCTCGTAGGCGTGCAGGTCGATGCCGAGGATGCTGCCGGGGACGCCGCGGTAGATCACGACCTCCTCGCCGGGCCCCTCGCCGACGTAGTACTGGCTCAGCACGAAATACCGCGTGGCGATCGCCGCCGCGGCCAGCACGATCAGGACGACCACCGCTCCCGCCAGCCAGCGAAATCGCCTCCGGCGCTTGACCTTCGGGTCCTCCTGTTGGGGCTGGACCTCCGGCCGCGGCTGCGGCGCGGGCTGGGTCAGCGCACGGGCGCGGGCGGCGGGGGAGTCGCCCTGGTGGAATTCGTCGCTGCCGTCCCCGGCGGCGCCGCCCACGATGGGCGCGTCCTCACCGAAGTCGACGTCGACGACGTCGGCGATGATCACCGTGACGTTGTCGGTGCCGCCGCCCTTGAGCGCCAGCTCGATCATCCGGTCCGCGCAGGCCTGCGGATCCGGGATCTGGATCGCCTCGGACAGCGTTTCGTCGCTGACCATGCCGGACAGGCCGTCCGAGCAGATCAGGTACCGGTCGCCGGCGCGGGCCTCGCGCACGGTCAGGCTCGGCTCGACCTCGTGCCCGGTCAGCGCCTTCAGCAGCAGCGACCGCTGCGGGTGCACCGCCGCCTCTTCCGGCGTGATCCGGCCCTGTTCGAGAAGTTCGTTGACGAAGCTGTCGTCCCGCGTGATCTGCGAGAACTGACCGCCGCGCATCAGATACGCCCGCGAGTCGCCGACGTGCACGACACCCATCCGCGAACCGGCGAACAGCACGGCGGTCAGGGTCGTGCCCATCCCGTCGAGGTCCGGGTCCTGCTGGACGAGCTCGGCGATGGCGGCGTTGCCGTTCTGGACGGCCTCACGCAGCTGAGCGAGAAGATCGTCGCTGGGATCGTCGTCGTCGAGGGGCGCGAGGGAGGCGATGACGACCTTGCTGGCCACCTCACCCGCGGCGTGCCCACCCATGCCGTCGGCGAGGGCGAGCAGGCGGGGACCTGCGTACACGGAGTCCTGGTTGCTGGAACGCACCAGGCCCCGGTCGCTGCGAGCCGCGTAGCGGAGGACGAGAGTCATGGGCGAAGCTCGATCACCGTTTTGCCGATCCGGATGGGGACTCCGAGCGGGACCCGGAGGGGTGCCGTGACCTTAGCCCGGTCGAGGTACGTCCCGTTCGTCGAACCCAGATCTTCCACGTACCAATCCTCCCCGCGCAGGGCGATCCGGGCGTGCCGGGTCGACGCGTAGTCGTCGTCCAGCACCAGAGTCGAGTCGTCGGCGCGGCCGATCAGGATCGGCCTGCCGTCCAAGGCGATCCTGGTTCCCGCCAGCGCACCATGGGTCACGAGCAGCTGCTGCGGCGACTTCCCGCCGCGCGGCTTCTTGTTTTCCTTCTTCTTGCGGCCGAACGTCGGGACGGCCACTCGCAGCCCGGAGGCCGCGTACAGATCCGAACGGACGACACGTAACGCGGCGAACACGAAGAGCCAGAGCAGCACGAGAAAGCCCACCCTGGTGAGTTGAACGACCAGCTCTGGCACTTGTTGTGTCCGCTCCCGTTTCTCCTGTACGCCGCGGAGAGCCCGTGCCGTCCGGGATGGTCGGCTCCGAACGGTCTTGCTCTCCGCGTACGACCCGCGGTGCCGATCCACCACAGGTCCCGCACCGCAATTCTGCGATACCCCCTCCGGACGCCGCCGGTCAGCCCTGCGTACGGAACACGAGAGACGAGTGGCCCACGCGGATCACATCGCCGTCGGCCAGCTGCCACGTCTGCACCGGGGTGCCGTTGACGGTGGTGCCGTTCGTCGAACCGATGTCCGCGAGCGTCGCGCTCTGGCCGTCCCAGGTGATCTCCAGGTGACGGCGGGAGACACCGGTGTCCGGGAGCCGGAAGTCGGCGTCCTGGCCGCGGCCCACGACGTTCCCGCCCTGCTTGAGCGAGTACGAGCGGTTCGAGCCGTCGTCCAGCTGGAGGCTCGCGGTGAGCGCACGGCCCGCCGCCGGCTGGCCGCCGTAGCCGCCACCCTGCGCGTACGGATCCGCGGCGGGCTGGCCGTACTGCTGCTGGCCGCCGCCGTACTGGTCGTAGCCGCCCTGCTGCTGGCCGCCGTACTGGTCGTAACCCGGCTGCTGTGCGCCGCCGCCATAACCTTGGTCGTAGCCGCCTTGCTGCTGGCCGCCGTACTGGTCATAGCCGGGCTGCTGTGCGCCGCCGCCGTAACCCTGGTCGTAGCCGCCCTGCTGCTGGCCGCCGTACTGGTCGTATCCAGGCTGCTGCGCGCCGCCATAGCCCTGGTCGTAGCCGCCTTGCTGCTGGCCGCCGTACTGGTCGTAACCGGGCTGCTGTGCGCCGCCGCCGTAACCCTGGTCGTAGCCGCCCTGCTGCTGGCCGCCATAACCCTGGTCGTACCCGGGCTGCTGCTGGCCAGCCTGCTGTCCGTAGCCGTACTGGCCCTGCTGGCCGTACGGGTCACCCTGGTCGTATTGGCCGTAGCCGGGGGGCTGGCTCATTGCTGGGTCTCCTGCGTTGCTGGGTCGTGCCGACCGTGACGAACCTTCGGCGCCGTGGGGCTTGACGTCGGGATCGACGGACGAACGGGTCTTGAACTGTCCAGTATGCAGCGCCTCGTTGCGCTCGAGCGAAACTACGACGTCACCATAGGTGTCCCATCCGTGCTCGGCGAGGTGTTCCTTGACCGCCTCCGCCAGCACCGAGGTGACCCGACGCTCGTCTCCGGCCATACGTTCGTGATCAGCCTGCCCCAACGACACGATGTAGTGATTGGGAGCGAGCTGTCGACCACCGGCCAGCTCACGAACGTTCTCCTCGCTCTCGCGCTCAAGCGCCACCGCCACTTCCTGCGTGACGACGTTGCCACCGAACATGCGCGCGAAGGTATTGCCCACGAGGTTCTCGAGCCGTCTGTCAAACCGTTCGACGCGGCCCACCGGGCAACCCTCCTCACACGTGTGCTTCCCCGTCGATCCTATCCGGGTACGGCCAGTCGGACACGGCCCCCGGTGAAACCCGTGAAATCCGCCTGCTACGCTTTGCGAGCTGTCAGAGAACGAAGCACTCGGGCGAGTGGCGGAATGGCAGACGCGCACGGTTCAGGTCCGTGTGTCCGAAAGGACGTGAGGGTTCAACTCCCTCCTCGCCCACTCTTGTTCGAGGCCCCCTTCGCTACGCGACGGGGGCCTCTTTCGTGAGGTCGTCGGTCGTCAGTACCCGGGGGGACGAGCCCCCCGGACCCCCCACGGTGCGGTCGGCGGCGGTTGGCAGGGTGGTTGGCTTGGGACGGGGCTTGGCCTAGGGCCTGGCGGCCCTGGCCTGGGTGTTAGTGCTGGTCCAGGTGGGTTTTTAGGGTGTGTAGGTCGGTGGTGTTGGCCTTGCGCATTTTGGCGGCCAGGAGGGGTGCGGCGAGTTTGGTGAAGCCGGCGGGGGTGCCTCGGTTGCGGAGGGTCATGCGGGTTCTGGAGCCCTCGGTCGTCCACGTGTAGGTCGTTTCCATGGGGAACGGGCCTTGGGCCGTCCGCATGGTCAGGCGTTCGCCGGGTACGAAGTCGGTGACCTCGTAGGTGTAGGCGAGGCGGCGGCCGAGGAACTCGGCCACGAAGGCGATCTTCGAGCCCACGGCCAGCGGTGGTGGCGTTTCCCACTCCACCGACTTGATGTTCGCGTACCAGCTCGGCGCCTTCGACGGATCGGCCGCGTAGGCCGCGACCTCGTCACGAGGCGCGTCGATGACGATCTCGGTGCGCACGTCGACGCTCATCACAGCACCGTAGACCCGAAAAAGGCCCGGCGGAGAACATCCGCCGGGCCGGGTGAATCAGATCAGTTCACGCCGATGAGGTCGACGACGAAGATCAAGGTCTCGTTCGGCTTGATGACGCCGCCGGCGCCACGTTCGCCGTAGGCCAGATGCGGCGGGATGACCAGCTTGCGGCGGCCGCCGACCTTCATCCCGGCCACGCCCTGGTCCCAGCCGGGGATGACCTGACCGGCGCCGAGGCCGAAGCGCAGCGGTTCGCCGCGGTCCCACGAGGCGTCGAACTGGTCGCCGGTCGAGTGCGAGACACCGACGTAGTGCACCGAGACGGTGTCGCCGGCCTTCGCCTCCTGGCCCTCGCCGACGGTGATGTCGGACTTCTCCAGGTCGGACGGTGCGGGGCCCTCCGGGCGGTCGATCTGGGGCTTCTCCAAAGACATGCCCACAAGCTACCTCTGCAGGTCCTGGCTCCGCAGGGCGAGTGTTCCGCCGAACGGTGGCAAGAACGCGAATAGTCTTCACAAATTTGGATACCCGTGGGTAGTGTGCGCCTCGTCACTCTCCGACGACGGAGGTCTTTCATGCGACGAGGCATACGGGTCTTGACGACGCTGGCGGGGTTGACGCTGGTGGCGGGCACCGTTCCGGCTTTGCAGGCGAACGCCGTGGAGGCGCCACAGAACTCGGTGGTGGCGGCCGCGCTCGACGATTACTGCGGCGGCCAGTGCGGTGACATCCTCCCGCCCGGCACCAAGGGGAACGCCACGCTCGCCGAGATCCTGGCGCACAAGGCGTTCGGCACCCGGCCCGCGCATTCGGCCGATCAGCTCGGCAAGTACGCCTCGCTCGCCGACGGCTACAAGACACTGACCACCGACAAGATCAACCAGTTCTTCAACGACGCCTCGTTCGGCGTGCCGTCCGGGCAGGTCGAGAGCACGATCAAACCGCGTTCGGACGTGACGATCACCCGCGACAAGGCGACCGGTGTGCCCCGGATCGTCGGCACGACGCGGCCGGGCACGATGTACGGCGCCGGATACGCCGCCGCGCAGGACCGCCTGTGGCTGATGGACATCATGCGCCGCGTCGGCCGCGGCCAGCTGACCTCGTACGCCGGCGGCGCGCAGGGCAACCGCGAACTCGAGCAGAGCTTCTTCGCCTCGGCGCCGTACACCGAACAGGAACTGCAGAAGCAGATCGACAACGCCGCGGCCAGTGGCCCGCGCGGCGCGCAGGGCAAGGCCGACGCCGAGGCCTACGTCCAGGGTGTCAACAAGTACATCTCCGACGCGCACAGCGGCCGCTACTTCCCCGGTGAGTACGTGCTCACCGGGCACGTCGACGCGATCACGAACGCCGGGACCATCGAGCCGTTCAAACTCACCGACCTCGTCGTCCTCGCGGCCGTCGTCGGGGCGCAGTTCGGCGCCGGCGGTGGCGGCGAGGTGCAGAACGCCATCGCGAAGATGGCGATGCAGGAGAAGTACGGCCTCGAACAAGGCGACAAGGTCTGGAAGAGCCTGCGGTCCGAGGACGATCCCGAGACCGTCAAGACCCTCCACAATGGACAGACGTTCGACTACGGCAGGGCGCCGTCGAACCCGCAGGGCGCGGCGATGCCCGACAAGGGTTCGGTCACCGGGCAGCAGCTGGTCTTCGACCCGACCGGTTCCGCCGGGACGGCGACGCCCGCCAAGGTGGACGTTCCCGCGCCCGAGGACCAGAAGGCCGTCCGCGGCATCTTCGACGACGGTGTCCTGCCGGGGAACCTGCTGTCGGAAAAGCACGGCATGTCCAACGCGCTGGTCGTCTCCGGTGCCAAGACCGCGAGCGGTCACCCCGTCGCCGTCTTCGGCCCGCAGGCCGGCTACTTCGCGCCGCAACTGCTGATGCTGCAAGAACTCCAGGGTCCCGGCATCAGTGCGCGCGGCGCCTCGTTCGCGGGCATCAGCATGTACGTGCTGCTCGGCCGCGGCAAGGACTATTCGTGGAGCGCGACCTCGGCGTCGCAGGACATCATCGACACCTACGCCGTCGAACTGTGCGAGCAGAACGGCTCCGCGCCGACGAAGAACTCCAACTTCTACCGGTTCCGCGGCCAGTGCCTGCCGTTCGAGATCGTCGAACGCAAGAACGCGTGGAAGCCCACGGTCGCCGACGGGACGGCCGAAGGTTCGTACACGCTGCGCAGCTTCCGCACCAAGTACGGGCCGGTGACGAGCCGGGCGCTGGTCGGCGGCAAACCGGTGGCGTACGCGTCGCTGCGGTCGACGTTCCAGCACGAGATCGACACGATCATCGGCTTCCAGAAGTTCAACGACCCGGACGCGATCAAGTCCGCGCAGGACTTCCAGGCCGCGGCGGCCGACGTCAACCAGACCTACAACTGGTTCTACGCCGACTCGCGTGACGTCGCCTACTTCAACTCCGGCTCGAATCCCGTCCGCAATCCGAACGTCGACCCGGCCATGCCGGTGAAGGCCGACGCCGGATTCGACTGGCAGGGCTGGAATCCCGACGGCAACCTCGCGAACTACACGCCGTCTTCGCAGCATCCGCAGTCGATCAACCAGGACTACTACATCAGTTGGAACAACGCGCAGGCCAAGGGTTACGCGGCCAGCGGCGCGGACAAGAGTTCCGTGCACCGCGGCGATCTGATCGACGCGCGGGTCAAGAAGATGGTCTCCAGCGGCACCAAGGTGACGCGGGTGAACCTCACGCAGGCCATGGAGGAGGCGGCGCTGGCCGACCTTCGCGCCGAGAAGGTGCTGCCGGAACTGTTCAAGGTGATCGACAAGGCGCCGGTGACCGGACCTGCCGCGGACGCGGTGGCGAAGCTCAAGACCTGGCTCGCCGCGGGCGGTCTGCGCTCGGAGACCTCGCCGGGCAGCAAGGCCTACGCCAACGCCGACGCGATCCGCATCATGGACGCCTGGTGGCCGCTGCTGGTCAACGCGCAGTTCAAACCCGGAATGGGTGACGCCGCCTACGGTGCCATGGTCGGGGTGCTGAAGATCAACGAATCACCTTCCGGCTGGCAGAACGAGGTTCCCGGCAAGCACGTCGGCCAGGGGCACGCCGGTTCGTCGTACCAGTCGGGCTGGTGGGGCTATGTGCACAAGGACATCCGTTCGGTCCTCGGACAGAACGTGGCAGGCCCGCTCGCCGTGAAGTACTGCGGTGGCGGCGACGTCAACACCTGCCGTCAGGTGCTGCTCGACTCGCTGACCCAGGCGGCCGCGCAGCCCGCGAACACCGTCTATCCCGGTGACGGCGACTGCGCCGCGGGCGACCAGTGGTGCGCCGACACGATCATCCACCGCGCCCTCGGCGGCATCACGCAGGACAAGATCAGCACCCAGAACCGGCCGACCTTCCAGCAGGTAGTGGAGTTCCCGGCGAAACGCGGCGACAACATCGCCAACCTCGCCACAGGCCGATCGGTGAGCGCGAGCAGCCACGAGACCGGCTGGTACAACTCGCCGCCGTCCAACGCGATCGACGTGAACCTGTCGACGCGCTGGGCCAGCGACTGGAGTGACAACCAGTCGATCACCGTGGACCTCGGCTCGGTGCAGCGCGTGTCCAGGGTGGTCCTGCAGTGGGAATCGGCGTACGGGAAGGCGTACAAGGTGCAGGTCTCGTCCGATGGGACGAACTGGCGGGACGCGGCGTCCATAGTGGACGGAAACGGCGGAACGGACAACGTCGCCTTCGAGGCGGTGGACGGCCGTCATGTCCGGATGGCGGGTGTCCAGCGCGGGACGAAGTACGGCTACTCCCTCTACGAATTCGAGGTGTACGCCCACTAGCGAGGGCACGGTTTACGGTGGCGGGGTGGACACGAACGACTGGTCACCCCGCACCCTCGCCATCGCCGCCGGACGCCCGGAAGGCCCGGCGAGCCGCTGAACGTGCCGATCGTCGCGGCGAGCACCTTCGACGCCGGCGCTGACCGCGCGTACTCGCGACAGGACGGCACCCCGACCTGGGAGGCCCTCGAAGCCGCGATCGGCGCGCTCGAAGGCGGGCACGCCACCGCGTTCGCGTCGGGGATCGCGACGCTCAGCGCGGTCGTCGACACCCTGCCGGTCGGGGCGAAGGTCTGTGTCCCGACGTTCTCGTACGCGGGGTCGCGCGGCCTGCTCGCGCACGCGCACGGCACCGGCCGCCTGGTGGTGACCGAGATCGAGCCGGAGGACACGGCCGCCTGGGTCGCGGCCGCGGACGCGGATCTGCTCTGGCTCGAATCGCCGACCAACCCGACGCTCGACGTCATCGACATCGAGACGATCGCCGCCGCCGCGAACGGCCTGGTCGCGGTGGACAACACGTTCGCCACCCCGCTCGGGCAGCGGCCGCTGGACCTCGGCGCCGACATCGTCGTGCACAGCGCGACGAAACTCATCGGCGGCCACAGCGACCTTCTGCTCGGCCTCACCATCGCGGCCGACGAAGGCGTCGCGAAGGGCCTGCGCGACGCGCGCACCAGGCTCGGGGCGACGCCGGGAGCGCTCGAAGCGTGGCTGGCCCTGCGCGGGCTGCGGACCCTGCCGGTGCGGCTGGCCGAGCAGACCCGTACAGCGAAGCTGCTGGCGGCGCGGCTGCTGGACCACCCCGCGATCACCCGGGTGCGGTATCCCGGCTCCGGCATGATGATCGCGTTCGAGCTCCCGGACGCCGAGACCGCGGACAAGGTCATCGGGTCGCTGCGGCTGATCCGCGCCGCCACCAGCCTCGGCGGGGTGGAGAGCCTGGTCGAGCGGCGGGCCTGGATGGCGGGCGACGCCCATGTGCCCGCCGGGCTCGTCCGGTTCAGCGTCGGGCTCGAAGATCCGGAAGATCTCTGGACGGATCTGGCCTCCGCGCTCGGCTAGCTTGGGCACGTGGACGAGACGAAACCGCCTCGGCGGCTCGGGCAATGGCTGTGGGGCCTGTTCTGGCTCCTGGTGCTGGGCTTCCTCGCGATCGTCGCGGCGGGCCTGCTGGCCGAACTCGCGGCGACGCCCTGCCCGAGTGACGGGGTCTGGGCCTGCGACGCGGAGAACCGGACACTCGCCACCTTCATCCCCGGGATCGGGTTCGGCCTCGGCCTCCTGATCGCGGGGGTGGGCGGCGGCCGGACGCTGCGGAAGCGGACGTCGCCGAAGCCCTGGCTGTTCGTCGGCGGCCTCTTCGGCGTGCTGTCCTTCGCCGTGGCACTGTTCCTGGTGTTCTGATCGTGACCTTCAGGTTGCCCGGCACCGGTATCCGCTCATAAAAGGTCAATACTTCACCGTTTTGTAATCCGAACGTGTGAATGAGCCGGTGGCGAAGTCACTGTGCGAGGTGGCTCCGGCCAGAAAAACCGGCATTTCCGTGGCGTTCGGCAAGCCGGGGAAAAATGCTTCCGCAGGGCAACCATTCGGGCCGTGCGGGTGTTAACATTCCTTCGTCGCCGCGAGTTTTCCCCTTGGCGGAGCGACTTTCAGGCCCTTGTATCGGGCAGGCGCATCCCGGTGTTACCCGGTTTCGCGGTGGCTTTTGTCACTGCCTATTCACTACGTCCGGCCGCGGTTTTCCGGCAGGATCGCGCTGTCACCCATACGTGGGAATCTTCCCCGGGTGGTCGCAGGGTGGCTGTCACCGTGCGTTGCGATGCTTTTCACTGGGAGATCATTTTGAAGAAGACGTTGGGCCGCCTCGCGGGCGCGGTGCTGGCCGGCGCCGTCATCTCGCTGGCCGTGACGCCGGTCGCGGCGGCGCAGACCGAAACGACGACCACGCCTCCCGCACCGACGAGCGAGGCGCCCACCACGGCGCCCTCGCCTTCGTGGTCCGGCGGCCAGGTCAGCAACCCGCCCTCGTGGTCGGGCGGCAAGGTGACGTCGGTTCCGCCGTCGTCCGAGAGCAGCACCCCGACCTCGACCAGCGGCAAGCCGACCTCGGGCAAGCCGTCGACCTCCACCTCGGAGAAGCCGACCACCACCACCCCGCCGAAGCCGGAGCTGAACGTCGGCGCCGGCTACGTCGAGGGCAACGAGGGCGCGCTGGCGATCCTGTGCGGTTCGGAGCCCGCGGACGTCACCGCGCCGGACTTCACCATCGTCGACTCGTTCCAGGACGGTGGCGACGCCTACCTGTGGATCTACATCGTCGAGGCCAAGCCCGGTTTCAAGGGCACCTCGAGCACCTTCACCTGGACCTGCGACGGCAAGCCGGGCAAGGGTGACATCGAGATCGAGGGCGCCGTCGGCGGCGGCGCGACCGCGCCGGGCACCAAGCCGGCGAAGCAGGTCAAGCTGAAGCCCAAGGGCGGCATCGAGACCGGTTTCGGCGCCACCGCGGCCTGATCCGATGAAGCTCCTGACGCAGGGCGGCCGCGTGGTCGCGGCCGCCCTTGTGCTTTCCCTCGCGCTGACGGGATGCGGCACCGACGAACCTGCCCCGCCCGCCGCCGCGGCGCCGTCGGAATCGGCTCCGCCGGTCGTGAAGCCGTACAACGGGACCCGTCCGACGAACGTGAAGATCCCCAAGATCGGCGCGGAATCGAGTCTGGTCACGGTCGCGGTCGGCAAGGACGGCAAGATGTCCGTCCCGTCGGCGAAGAACCCGATGCAGGCCGCGTGGTACCGGCTTTCGCCGGTGCCGGGCGACGTCGGCCCGTCGATCCTGCTCGGCCACGTCGACGGCAACAAGCAGCCGGGCATCTTCTACAAGCTCAAGGACGTCGACCCGGGCGACGAGGTGCTCGTCGAGCGCAGCGACGGCAAGAACCTGAAGTTCGTGGTCGAGAAGAAGGACCAGGTGCCCAAGGACCAGTTCCCCGAGGAAGCGGTCTACGGCAACACGGACAAGCCACAGCTGCGGTTGATCACCTGTGGCGGTGTCTTCGACCAGGAAGAGCACAGCTACAAGGACAACATCATCGTTTACGCGAATCTGGTCGGGTGAGCTGAAAGCGTCCTTCACCGCATCCGACGCGGTGAAGGACGCTTTCGTCGCATCTGACGCGGTGAAGGACGCTTTCAGCCCACCCCGGCACCCGGGAACGGGAACCCGCCCGGAGCCGCCGCTTCGGTGTCGACCCACTTCCGCATCCCCGCGTCACAGGCCGCGTAACCCCAGTTGATCAACCGCTCCTGCAGCACTTCCGGCAGTTTCGTCAGCCGCGTCGGGGTTTCCGCCAGCCCGTGCGTGAGCTCGGCGGGCGCGTCCAGCGAATCTTCGAGCTGGAAGTTCGCGAGATCGACGTAAGACCCCCAGTAGGCGCCCGTGAAATCCTTCTCCACATAGGACTTCAGCAGCGCGCCCCGCCGCAGTTCGCGCACCTGGTTGTCGATCACGTCGAGCACGCGCAGCAGCTGCCGTCCCCAGTCGCGGCTGACCTTCGGCGTGACCTTCATCCGCTTGCCCGCGTCGCTCACCAGCACCGTCGCGTGCCCTTCGACCGGGTCCAGGCCGAGGTTGTCGTAGACGCCGGCGTCGCTCAGCACGATCTTGCGTTTCCGCTCGTCGGAATGCGGATCCTGGATCACCACGGGCGAAAGCATCGGCGGGAACGCCGAAGACGCGGCCACCGCGGTCGCGAGCGGGATGTTCCCGTGCGGGCCGTTCTGCCGGAAGAACCACCACAGCGCGCCGTCCTGCAGGTTCGTCGCGGTGAAGACGAACTGCGGGCCGTCGGGGTCGATGTCCTTCAGGCAGCAGTCGCCGAACAGGTGTTTCGCGTACACCCGCGCGAGTTCCTCGCCGGCGCTCCGCCACGGAACGGCCATGGCGAGCAAGGTGACCGGGATGTCGAGCCGTTTACGGGCCAGGTTCCGGATCGGTGCGACGACCTTGTCGGAGAAGTTGACCGCGACACCGTTTTCGAAGCTCAGATCGGCCCAAGCGTGCGCGAGCACGCCGGCCGCGATCGAGCCGCCCGAAACGCTGGAGAACGTCGAGATCTTCGACAGCCAGCCGAGTTCGTTGAGCCGCCACAGGGCCCCGGTGTGGAACAACATCGCGCGGTAGCCGCCGCCGGACAGCGCGAGACCGACGCCTTGCCGGGTGGTCGAAGGTTGGTTGATATCCCCCACCTGAGTGAGTGTAAAGGCGGGTCAAGCGAGCAGCGGCAGTAAGAGACGTCGTTGCTCTTCAGGGACGTACTCGGCGTAGTTGTCGTAGAGCGCCTGCTTCGCCAGCCGCGAAGCGCGTTCGCCGTCGGAGTCCCGGATCGCGCCGAGCACCTCTTCGTGATGCGTCAGCCAGTTGCGCATCAGCGCCGTCCGGTCGTCGGCGTGCTCCAGTTTGTCCTCGATGAGTTCCAGTACGACGCCGCGGACGACCTCGCCGCTGATCACCAGCAGCGGATTCCCCGTCGCACGGGCGATCGCCTCGTGGAACGCGACGTCCGCGTGGGA
The DNA here is from genome assembly GCF_022479115.1 of Amycolatopsis sp. EV170708-02-1. NCBI lineage: Bacteria > Bacillati > Actinomycetota > Actinomycetes > Pseudonocardiales > Pseudonocardiaceae > Amycolatopsis > Amycolatopsis sp. EV170708-02-1. The sequence goes on along the minus strand of NZ_CP092497.1, from coordinate 9,052,711 downwards.
GAACTCCGCGAATCCCTTCGAGACGCCGGCGCGCATCGCCTCCAGCGCGGCGTCCAGCTCGGCGAGATGGTCGTCCGTCCTGAGCTGCGCGGCGAGCAGATGTGCGGAACCGTCGAGCACCATGCGGAACTGCAGGAGTTCGGACAACCCGAGATGGTCGGCCCGCGCGAGCCGGTGCATCGACCGGTGCAACGCGGCGGGGGAGGCGGCCAGCACCTCGGGTCCGCGCGGATCTCCGGGCCGTGAGCGGATCATCTCCGCCGCTTGCAGCACGCGCAGCGCCTCGCGCACGGTCGAGCGGCCGACGTCGAACTGGACCATCAGCTCGCGTTCGCTCGGCAGCCGGTCGCCCGGTTTGATCCGGCCGCTGAACACGGCTTCCTCGATCTGTTCGACGACACGCTGGTACGCGCGGACAGGGGCGACCGGCTCGAATTCCATCTTGACCCTGCCGTCTCGTCTGGTTTACTGGTCAGACCAGTCTACCGGTCAGGGGGCAGGATGAAAGCCCGGATTCACGCGGCAGTGTGGGCGTTGCTGCTGGTGGCGTCCGGCTGCTCCGCCGGTTCGAGTGCCACGGTCGCCAAGGATCCCGGCACGCTCGCCATCGGCTACACCGCCGAACCCGCGAACTTCGACTTCACCCGCACGGACGGCGCCGCCATCCCGCAGGCCTTGCTCTACAACGTCTACGAGGGCCTGGTGAAGCTCGACGCGAACGCGAAGATCGTGCCGCTGCTGGCCGAATCGTGGACGATCTCGGAAGACCGCAAAACCTACGACTTCAAGCTCCGGAAGAACGCGAAGTTCAGCAACGGGGCGCCGTTCACCGCCGAGGATGTCAAGTTCTCGCTGATGCGCGTGAAGACGGACTGGACCGTGTCGATCAAGTCCACAATGGACGTCGTCGACCGGGTCGACGTGGTGGCGCCGGATCACGCGCGGGTCGTGCTCACGAAACCCAGCAACGGCTGGCTGTTCAGCCTCACCAGCCGCCTCGGCGCGATGTTCAGCCCGACCGGGGTCGCGGATCTGGCGAACAAACCGGTCGGCACGGGGCCGTACACGGTGTCCTCGCGGCGTCGTGGCGACTCCATCGTGCTCAAGGAGAATCCCGCGTACTGGGGTCGGAAACCGGCCTATTCGACCGTGGTCCTCAAGTACATCAAGGATCCGACGGCGCTCAACAACGCCTTGCTCAGCAACGGGATCGACGTCATCTCCGCGATCACCGTGCCGGATTCGATCCCGCAGTTCCAGAGCGACGACCGGTTCACCGTCGTCGAAGGCACGACCAACAGCGAGGTCACACTCGCGTTCAACAACGCGCGCCCGCCGCTGAACGACGTCCGGGTGAGAAAAGCGCTGTCGTACGCCATCGACCGGAAAGCGCTGCTGGACACGGCATGGGCCGGCCGCGGCACGCTCATCGGCAGCATGGTCCCGCCGACGGATCCCTGGTACGAGGACCTGTCGAACGCGTACCCGTTCGATCCCGCGAAGGCGAAAGCGCTGCTCGCCGAAGCGGGACAGCCCCATCCGACGCTGCGCCTCCGGATCCCGAACCTGCCGTACGCGGTGTCGGCCGCGCAGGTGGTGTCCTCGCAACTGGCGGACGTCGGGGTCACGGTGACGATCGAGCCGCTGGACTTCCCGGCGGTGTGGCTCAAGCAGGTCTTCACCGACCGCGACTACGACCTGTCGATCATCCAGCACGTCGAGGCGCGCGACATCGTGACGTTCGGCAGGCCGAAGTACTACTGGGGTTACGACGGCAAGCCCGTCCAGCAGAACCTGGCGAAGGCCGACTCCGGAACGCCCCAGGAGCAGATCGACGCGATGCGCCAGGTCGCGCGGCGGCTGTCCGAAGACGCCGCCGCGGACTGGCTTTTCCTGTTCCCCAACGTGATCGTGGCGAAGAGCAAGGTGACCGGGTTCGTCCGCAACCAGGTCAGCGAGTCCTTCGATCTCACGGGATTGGCGCCGCGATGACGGTCAAGATCGTGCGCCGCGTGGCGATCCTGGTGGCCAGTGTGCTGGTCGCGTCCATCGTGGTGTTCCTGTTCATGGCCGTGCTGCCGGGTGATCCGGCGCAGGTCGCGCTCGGCGTCAACGCGACACCGGAGCTGGTCGCGAAGACCCGCGCCGAATTCGGCATCGACAGGCCGCTCGTGACGCAGTACTTCGACTGGATGGGCGGCGTCCTCCAAGGCGACTTCGGCCGCTCGTACGTCACTCGCGAGGAGATCGGGCCCGCGCTGACCGACCGGCTCGGCGTGACGTTGTGGCTGGTCGGGGCCGGGATGCTGGTGGCGTTGCTGATCGCGATCCCGGCCGGGACGTTCGCCGCGGTGCGGCACCGGAAGGCCGACGGCACCGCGCTTTCCGGGCTGTCGCAGATCGGCGTGGCGATCCCAGCGTTCCTCGCCGGCATCATCCTGGTGCAGATCTTCGCGGTGCAGCTGCGCTGGCTGCCCTCCGGCGGCTGGACACCGCCGGTGCAGGATCCCGGCGAATTCCTCCGCGGTCTCGTGCTGCCCGCGCTGTCGCTGGGGCTCGTGCAGGGCGCGGTGCTCACGCGCTATGTCCGGTCCGCCGTGCTCGACACGCTCGGTCAGGACTACCTGCGCACGGCGCGCTCCAAGGGGCTTCGGCCGTTCCAAGCGCTGTTCCGCCATGGTCTGCGCAACGCCGCCGTGCCGGTGGTGACGGTGCTCGGGCTGCAGCTGTCGACGCTCCTGATCGGCGCGGTCGTCGTCGAGCGCGTGTTCGTCCTGCCCGGTTTGGGCAGCATGCTGCTGGACTCGGTGGCGTCGCGGGATCTCTTGTCCGTGCAGGGGATCGTGCTGGTCCTGGTGGTCGGCGTGCTGCTGGTGAACTTCGTGGTCGACGTCCTCTACACGGTGCTCGACCCGAGATTGCGGGGTTCCTGATGCGTAGCCGCACTCTCGTCGTCGGTGGCGTCCTGGTCGCGTTGATCGTCGTCGCCGCGCTGCTTTCGTTCGTGTGGACGCCGTTCGATCCGGTGAAGGTCGACGCGGCCAACCGCCTGCACGACTTCAGCGGCTCGAACCCGCTCGGCACCGACAGCTTCGGCCGCGACGTGCTCAGCCAGCTCATGGTCGGCGCGCGGACCACGCTGTACGTCGGCGTGGTCGCGGTCGGGATCGCCGCGGTGATCGGGACGCCGCTCGGGATCCTCGCCGGGATGTCGTCGCGGTGGCTCGGCGAGTTCGTCATGCGGGTCAACGATCTCGTGCTCGCGTTCCCCGCGTTGCTGCTGGCGATCATGTTCGGCGCGGTGTTCGGGGCGGACACGCTGACCGCTATGGTGGCGATCGGCATCGCGACCATCCCGTCCTTCGCGCGGATCGCGCGTTCGGGCACGTTGCAGGTGATGAGCAGCGAATTCGTGCTGGCCGCGCGGTCGGCGGGCCGGTCACGGCTGAACATCGCGGCGAGGCACGTCCTGCCGAACATCTCCGGGCTGTTGATCGTGCAGGCGTCGGTGTCGTTCGCGATCGCCGTGCTCGCGGAAGCGGCGCTGTCGTTCCTCGGGTTCGGCACGCGGCCACCGACGCCGTCGTGGGGCCGGATGCTCCAGGAATCCCAGATGTTCCTGACGCTGCACCCGCGGCTCGCGCTCGTGCCCGGCGTCGCGATCGCCATCGCCGTCCTCGGCTTCAACCTGCTCGGTGACGGCCTCCGCGATCGTCTCGACCCCCGATTGGCGGCGCGGCTATGACCCTCGAAGTCCATGGTCTCGGCATCTCCGGGCTGGTCCGCGACGTCTCGTTCGGCATCGCGCGCGGTGAGCGCGTCGGGCTGATCGGCGAGTCGGGTTCCGGGAAGTCGTTGACGGCGTTGTCGATCATGGGGCTGCTGCCCGAAGAGCTCGCCGCGTCCGGATCGGTGAAACTCGACGGCCGCGAGCTGCTGGGCGCGCCGGAGAAGGAGCTGTCGCGGTTGCGCGGCAACGAGATGTCGATGGTGTTCCAGGAGCCGATGACCGCGTTGAACCCGGCGATGCGGGTCGGTGCGCAGGTGGCCGAGCCGATGCGGATCCATCGCAACGGCGGGAAGGATCCCGAGGCTTTGCTGGCTTCCGTCGGGCTGCCCGGCGTCGCTCGCGCGTATCCGCATCAACTGTCCGGCGGGCAGCGGCAACGCGTCGTCCTCGCGATCGCGCTGGCCAACGACCCGAAGCTGCTGATCTGCGACGAGCCGACGACGGCGCTCGACGTCACCGTGCAGGCGCAGATCCTGGAACTGATCCTCGACGGCGTCCGGCAGCGAGAAAGCGCGCTGCTGTTCATCACGCACGATCTCGCCGTCGTGGCATCGGTGTGCGAGCGGGTGCTGGTGATGCTGGACGGCGAGATCGTCGAAGCGGGCACCACCCGCGAAGTGCTCACCGCGCCACAGCACGAGTACACGAAGAAGCTCCTGGCCGCTTCGGATCTGGAGGCGAGCCGATGATGATCTCCGTACGGGACCTGGAGCGCCGCTACACGCGTCGCGATGTGCACGCCTTGCGCGGTGTCTCTTTCGACGTCGAAGCAGGTCAGCGCTTCGGCATCGTGGGTGAGTCGGGCTCGGGAAAGTCCACTTTGGTCAGACTGCTGGCCGCGCTGGACAAGCCGACGGCGGGCAGCGTCTCGTTCCAGGGCAAACGGATCGACACGCTGCCGGAGCGCAAACTCGGTTTTCTGCGGTCGGAACTGCAGATCGTCTTCCAGGATCCGATGGGTTCGCTCGACCCGCGGATGCGGGTGCGCGACATCATCTCCGAACCGTTGGGCCGCCGGGATCCCGCGCGGGTCTCGGAGCTGCTGAAAGCCGTCGGCCTGCCTTCGGATGCCGCAGGACGGTATCCGCACCAGTTCTCCGGCGGGCAACGGCAACGCATCTCGATCGCCAGGGCGCTCGCGCCGAATCCGAGCGTCCTCATCGCGGACGAACCGGTGAGCGCACTCGACGTCTCGGTGCGGAAGCAGATCCTCGACCTGCTCGCGTCGCTGGTCGAGCTGTACTCGCTGACGCTGATCTTCGTCTCGCACGACCTCGGCGTGGTGCGGCACGTCTGCGACCGGGTCGCGGTGATGCGGCGCGGGGAGATCGTCGAGATCGGCGCCGTCGACCAGGTCTACGACGCGCCGGAACACGAGTACACCAGGGAACTGCTGGCGGCCGCGCCGAATCTGCGGGCCGAGCTGGCGCGGTTGCGGGGAGGGGACGATGGCTGAGTATCCAGAGGGACTGCCGATCGGAGACGGCTGGGTGTCCACTGTGGACTCCGTGCCGGTCGTGTTCCCGTACGACGGGAGCGAGATCGGCCGGGCCGCGGTCGGGACGCCGGAGCTGGCCACGCGGGCGATCGACGAGGCCGTCGCGGTGTTCAAGCAGGTCGCGGCCTTGCCGTCGCGAACCCGGCGTTCGCTCCTGAACGACGTCGCTGCGGCGCTGGAGGCCCGGCGTTCCGAATTCGAGCAGCTTCTCGTGCTGGAAACCGGCAAGCCGCTGGTCGACTGCCGCGTCGAAGTCGCGCGCACGATCGTCACCTGGCAGGCCGCCGCCGAAGAGGTCTCGCGGCTGCACGGCGAGACCGTCCCGCTCGATCTGCTGCCGTCCGGCGACGGGCTGGTCGGGTTCTGGAAGCGCAAGCCGATCGGTGTGGTGGTCGGTATCGCCGGGTTCAACTATCCGCTGCTCCTGGCGTCGCACAAGATCGCGCCCGCCATCGCCGCGGGCTGCCCGGTGGTGGTGAAACCCGCGCCGCAGACGCCGCTGGCGACGTTGTGGCTCGTGCATCTGGTGCGCTCGCTGACCGACCTGCCCGCGATGGTCCAGCTGGTCACCGGCGACGCGGCCGTCGGCTCGGCGCTGGTCACGGACCGGCGGGTCGGCGCGGTGTCGTTCACCGGATCCGCGCTGGTCGGGCACCGGATCGCTCGTGACGCCGCGCCCACGAAGACGTTGCTGGAGCTCGGATCCAACGCGGCTCTCGTGGTCGCGGAGGACGCCGATCTCGACGTGGCCGCGGACGCCGTGCTGCGCGGCGGGTTCTACGCGTCCGGGCAGGCGTGCATTTCGGTGCAACGGGTGCTGGTCGTCGACGCCGTCGCCGAGGAATTCACCGAACGGGTGCTCGCGCGGCTCGGCGAGGTCGTCACCGGTGATCCCCGCGACGAGAAGACGCGGGTCTCGGCGCTGATCGACCCGGGATCCACGCGGCGCGTTCAGGAATGGGTCGACAAAGCGACTTCGGCCGGTGCGCGGCTGGTCGGGGGCGGTGTCGACGGAACGGTGATCCGGCCGGCCGTGCTGCTCGACGTGCCCGACGGCGTCGAATGCTGGGACGAGGAGATCTTCGGCCCCGTGGTCTGTATCCGCACCGTGTCCTCTGTGGACGATGCGTTCGACGCGGTCAACGCGTCGCGCTACGGGCTGCACGCTTCGGTGTTCAGCACGTCGTTGAAGACGGCGTTCCGCGCGCTCGACGAGCTCGAAGTCGGCGGAGTGGTGGTCAACGAGGTGCCCGGTTTCCGGTCCGACACCATGCCGTACGGCGGCGTGAAGGACTCCGGGATCGGGCGGGAAGGGCCGCGGTTCGCGGTCGAAGAACTGACCGTGACGAGGATGGCGGTGCTGCGCCCGTGACGTACGAAAACCTGTTCCGGCTCGACGGGAAGCGAGCCGTCGTCCTCGGCGGTGGCAGCGGGATCGGCCGCGAATCGGCGAAGGCGCTGGCCGCGCACGGCGCCGAGGTGATCGTCGCGGACCGCGATGTCGCCGCCGCCAAGGAAACCGGCGTGGGCGAGGCGTACGAGATCGACCTGCTCTCCGAAGGCGCGGCCGCGCGGGCGGCGGAGGAGCTCGGCGAGATCGACGTCGTCGTGCTGACCGCCGCCACCAACGTGCGCAAACGGCTGCTGGAGTACACGCGCGAGGAATTCGACCGGGTGATCGCGCTGAACCTCGGCGCGACCTTCGAGGTCGTGCGCGCGTTCGGCGCCGGGATGGTCGAACGCGGGCGGGGGAGCATCGTCGGGTTCTCGTCGATCCGCGGCACCACCGTCGAGCCGGGCCAAGGGCCGTACGCGGCGACGAAAGCCGGTCTGGTGCAGCTGTTCCGCACGGCCGCGGCGGAGTTCGGCCCGGCCGGGGTGCGGGTCAACGCGATCGCGCCCGGCGTCGTCGAAACGCCGCTGACAGCGCAGATCAAGGCGAATCCGGCCTGGTACGACGCGTACGCGACCAAGGGCGCGCTCGGCCGCTGGGCGCGCCCCGACGAACTCGCGGGCGCCGTCGTGTACCTGGCGTCGGACGCGTCGTCGTTCGTCACCGGCTCCGTGCTGGCGGTGGACGGCGGCTGGACCGCGGTCGACGGCCGCTTCGAACCGCCCGCGACGTAAGGAGTTCCTGCCGTGCCGGAGTTGCCCGACCTGACCGCCGTCGAACTGATCGCCCAGTACCGCGCTGGGACCGTGTCGCCGGTCGAAGTCACCGAAGCGGTCCTCGCGCGTATCGAAGCACGCGAGCCTGAGCTGCACGCGCTCTACGCGTACGACCCGAGCGGTGCGCGCGAAGACGCGAAGGCGTCCGAAAGCCGCTGGCACGCGGGCGAACCGCTCGGCCCGATCGACGGTGTTCCGTTGACGCTCAAGGAGAACATCGCGACGCGCGGCACTCCGGTCCCGCTCGGCACGGCCGCCACCTCGCTGACTCCCGCGCCCGAAGACGCCCCGGCGGGCGCTCGCGTGCGCGAGTCCGGTGGGGTCCTCCTGGGCAAGACGACCATGCCGGACTACGGGATGCTGACGTCCGGGCTGTCGAGTTTCCACACCGCGTCACGGAATCCGTGGGACACCACCCGCACACCCGGCGGCTCCAGCGCCGGTGCCGGTTCGGCGGCCGCCGCGGGCTACGGCCCGCTGCACGTCGGCACCGACATCGGCGGCTCGATCCGGCTGCCCGCCGGCTGGTGCGGCCTCGTCGGGCTGAAGCCGAGCTTCGGCCGGGTGCCGGTGGATCCGCCGTTCCTGGGCCGCGTCGCCGGGCCGATGACGCGGACCGTCGCCGACACCGCGCTGCTGATGAGCGTTCTGTCCGGTGTGGACGGTCGCGATCATCTCTCGCTGCCTGCGTCCTCTGTGGACTGGACGTCGCTGTCTTGCGAGGTCAAGGGCCTGCGGATCGGGCTGCACCTCGACCCCGGCGTCGGGCTGCCGGTCTCGTCCGACATCCTCGCGGCGGTCACCGAGGCCGCGCGGCTGTTCGAAAGCGCCGGTGCGGTGGTGGAAGAGGTCTCGCCGTTCCTGCGCCGCGAAATGCTCGACGGACTCGACACGTTCTGGCGCGTCCGTGCCTGGTCGGACATGGCGGCCCTGCCCGAGGAGCGCCGCGCGAAGGTCCTGCCGTACATCGCCGACTGGGCCGCCGGCGGCGCCGATGTCAGCGGTGTCGACGCCTATCGCGGCTTCGCGCAGATCGACGCCATCGCCGTCGCGACCCTGCGCGCGACCGAACGTTTCGACGTCGTCCTGTCACCGACCTGCCCGGTCTCGGCCCCGCCCGCCGACTGGCCCTCGCCGACCAACGACCCGCGCCGCCCGTTCGAGCACATCGCCTTCACCGTGCCGTACAACATGTCCGGCCAGCCCGCGGTCTCGATCAACTGCGGCTACACCGGCGACGACCAGCCCATCGGCCTGCAAATCAGCGGCCGCCGCTTCGCCGACCTCGACGTCCTTCGCGCCGCTGCCGCCTACGAAACCCTTCGCCCCACTCCGCGCCCCTGGCCCTGACCCGCGTTTCGTCCTCTGAATGCGGTCCTTGCACGCGCAACTACCGCATTCAGAGGACGAAATGCGTGGGCTTGGGTGTCGCGCAGGTCAGGTGGGTCGTGGCTTTGGTGAGCCACTGATCAACGCAAGTTCCTCGGCGACTTCCTGAAGCTCCGGGCGGAGGTGCTCGAGCTCCGCCCGGAGCTGGTCGTGGTGTTCCCAAGCTCGTTCGTGTGTCCTTCTGCCCACGTTGCCGGGGCGGAGGTCGAAGTGCTCGTCGAGCGCCGGATGCCACCTGGACAGCAGTGGTCGCAGGATTTCCTCCAGCAGGCGGTTGGTGACGGTCCGCAGCCCCGGTCTTGTCGTTGTGGAGTCCCGTAAGGCCTGTGACGGCATGGCATCGCGAATACTGCGGGTTCTCTTGAACAACTCGTGCAATGAGGTCAAGGCATCTCGCAGCAGGCCGTGGTCGTCCGCGAGCGGCTGGAAGGGAACACGAGTGGTCAGTTCGTTCAGTACCCGATGGGCGGCATCTCGTTCGGCCACGTTCAGGTCATCGCGCAGCGGACGCGTCAAGATCACCTGCCGCTCGGCCGGAGCGTGTTTCCTGATGACACGGAGAGTTTGGGCGCGCACTCGCTCCGCTTCCGTCGGGTCGCTGTCGACGGCGCGAACGGTGAGGACGAAGGCCTGGGGCAGCTCAAAGCTTTCACCGTGCGGGGAGTTGCGAAGCAGGCCTTTGGAGACGAGACCTGTCACGGCTGCTTGCGCCGTCCTGAACTCGTCTTCGCGCGTCGTTCCGAGGTCTGCTGCGAGAACATCGGCGACCAGCAAAGGGGACACGAAGGTCGGCGCGGCCGCGGCGAAGACCCGAAGCGCCGTCCATTCGGCGCCGGTCAGCTGTTCGAGTTCGGGCCGGAGGCGTTTGATCGTCGGCTGAATGAGCTGCGACGTTCCACGGTGCAGTGAGTTCACCGCCCCACGCGCGCTGTCGAATCCGGCCGTCATGCTTGCGGCGAGCCAGAGCAGGAGGTCGGTCGCGCCACTTGCCGCGACGCGGAGTGCAGCGGGCACCTGGATGTCGTGGTCGCCCAGGTCCAGGAGCTCAAGCCCGGTGCCCAAGGTGACAAGCCGCGGATCGCGGGTGATAAGCAGACAGGGAACGTCAGGGTCACTGGGCAGCAGCGCGCGGATCCTGTCCGGATCACCGGCCACGTTGTCGATCACCCACAAGCCAGCGCCGTCAGCGAGGCGTACCGCGTTCTTCCCGTCCGACCAGGCGACTCCTCGGGGAAACGCCGAACCGAAATGCCGGACATAGGCGGCGGCCAGCGCGGTCTTTCCGATTCCCGCGATGCCGTAAAGGACCGTGACGGGGGCCCGAACCGGACCCGTGAGCCTGCCGACCATCGGATGGAGCGCGGAATGCAGACGGAGGAGATCGTGCCATCGGCCGGTGAAGCGCTCTGGTGGGTAGTGCTGGGAGGGAGTCAGCCATGGCGGTTGAGCGCGGACGAATCGGCCGAGCGGCACAGTGATGGTTTCGGCTCTGATCCTCACCGTCTCTGCGAGTTGCTCCAGCGCCGCCCGGGTCACTGGCCTGCCCGCTGCCAGTGCGTCACGCAGGTGGACAGGCTCGATGTGTGTGTAGGTGTCTTCGGGATTGACGACCAGAATTCTCGCGGTGGGATCTCCTTCCGCTTGAGCGGCGAGGTAGGCCGTCGCGAGCTCCTGCTGACAGGCCATGCGCGTCGGGTAGCTGGCGCTGTAGTAGACGAGAACGACGCGTGTGCGGAACAGTGCGTCCATCACATCGGGTGATATCGGTGTGAACGGCCGAAGCGTCGTGTCCCGGAATACCCGAAGGCCCGCAGAGGTCAGGGCTTCGACGATTCGGCCGACGACGCCGTCGTCGTCCCGGTCGTAGCTGATGAAGACGTCCCAATCCGGCTCCGGCATTCTTCCCCCTCTGGCAGACGACGGCTCAGCCACCGTAGCGCCCTAGAATGCCACCATGAGCAGGCACGAAGAGACGGACCGCGCACTCGCGTGGGAGCTGCATGTCGAGCTGGCCAGCCGGATCACGTCTGTCGAGCTGAGGCCCGACGAGGGCCTGCTCTCCGAGGTCCTGGACAGTCTCTACAGCGTGTTCGCCACGGCGCGCCGGGCGCTGGCCGACCACCGGCCTGCGTCGGAGGCGACGGAGGATTCCGTGCACCATCTGGTGATCAACCTGCTGAACAAGGGGATCCGGCCGTTCCTCGCCTATTGGCATCGGATGTACGTCGAGCACCAGGATCGGCGGCCGGCCGGGGTCACCGTGTTCGACCATGAGCAAGCGTGGGAACACAAGGATCGCTTTCGCGCTGAACTGGCCGATCTGCAGGTTCTTCTGCGCGATGTGGCTCGTCGTCTCGCCGAGCTCGCGAACGCTACGTCCTTGCTCGCCACTGCCGGAGGTGTTCGGTGATACGAAGGTTCCGCCGGGCAACGAGGCCACGAGAAGTGAGTGTCAAGCTGAAGTTGCCGTTCGTCGGCGAATTCGGCGGGACATGGGCACCGCAACGGGCGGAGGCCGAAGCCGCTTGGGAGCTCTACGTCGAGCTGGCGACGAGGATCACCTACGTCGAACTACGGCCCGGTGAGGGTTTGGTCCGGGAGGCCCTGACCAGTGTTTACAGCCTGTTCGGGACGACGAGGGACATTCTGCGCCGTTACGGCCCGGCCGTATCACCCGCGGACCGCGCCGGAGAGCTGACCTTCGGGACACTCGCGCTCACGGTACTCAATCTTTCGCTACGGCCGTTGCTCGCTTCGTGGCACCCGCGCCTCTTGGCCTGGGAGGACAAACGGCCGGACAACGTGTCGAAAGTGGATCACGAGAACGCCTGGGAGCAGATCGGTGAGCTTCGAGCAAGGCTCGAAGAAACCCGGCTCGGACTGGTGCAACTCGCGAATGTCCTCGCCAAGGTCGCCGGTGCCGCGCCGCTGGTTACGGACCCCCGGCTCTTGAACAACCCCGAAAAAGAGCGGGGGGGGCTAGAAGATTTGCGGTTTTGCCTGGCTACCGCTTTGCTCGGCTCCCGAGCGCGTGTAGCCAGGCGGCAAAATGCGGGCACTGGCCTTTCAGACCTTCGACGCCCAGACTTTCGATCGCCAACGGGCCTTCGAGCGTCTTCTTGTAGCCGGGGTGGTAGCGGGCGAGGCGCTTCGAAGGCGCGTTCTTCGGGTCGTCGTTGACGAGCTCCGGCCCACCGGCCTCGGCGCAGTCCTGTGCTATCCGCTCGCCCAGGGCCGGATCGTCGAGAAGTAACGCGAGCTGCGGTCCGGCGGCGAACACCCAGGACTCCAGTTCGTGGAGAACGAGATGTGGAACGAATCGGTAGTCGCCGACGGCCTCCTGAAGCTCGCGCTCGACGTGCTCGACCTTGTCAGTGGCGGTCCTCATCGGGCGTGTCGTCATCCCTGGCGCGTCAGTGGGGAATCCGTAGTAGTCGAACAACGTCGTCAGTACGGTGAGACGCGGGCTGGAGAGTAGCTCTTTGATCTCGCGATGCAGTTTCGCCCAAGACGAAACACCGCCGCGGTGGGTCACGGACGACGTTTGGGTGCGGACGGTTGAATAGGTCACGGACCAGCCTTGATTCTGAAGATGCCCGGAGAGCAGATCACGGACGACGGTCGCCTCGGTCTGGCCTTCCACCAACAGGTGCAGACGCTTCTGGTCAGGCATCGAGGACGCTGCCCAGCGATCCCGGCTGCCCGCCGATGATGTTCTTCTCCCAGAGTTCGCCCAGTGAGTATTCGTCGAGCCAGTTCGCCAGAGCGTGCTGGTTCGGCCGGGTGAAGATCGAATCGCCGTTTCGCTGTTCGACGATGATCAGATCCTCTGCGGAGAATTGGTTCATCAAGGTCACCGACTGGGTCGCGATCAAGACCTGACTGCGTGTGGAGGAGACCCGAAGCATATCCGCGAGCTGAACGATGGCGAACGGATGCAGGCCGAGTTCGGGTTCGTCGAGCACGACGAGCGCGGGCAGTTCCGGCTGGAGCAGCAGCGTGGCCAGACAGACGAAGCGCAACGTTCCGTCGGACATCTGGTTCGCCGAGAAGATCGTGTCCGAACCCTGTCGATGCCAGCGAAGCAGAATGCGGTCGGTGCTGTCCGGCTGGAGGACGAAGTCACGAAAGAACGGGGCAACCAGCCGGATCGCGCCGACGATCCGGCGATAAGCGACCTTCTCCGCCCGGTCTTCGCTGTCTCGGAGCCGCAGCAGGACTGCGGCAATGTTGCCCGCGTCCGCGCGCAGGGCCAAGTTGTCCGCGGTCGGGGAAAGGCGTTTCACCGGTGCGTCGACGCTGGTGTCGTGGAAGTGGTAGACGCGGCAGCCCTGAAGCAACTCGGTGATGTGCGAAGCCACTGAGTTGCTTCCACGTTCCTCGGCGACGTCGTTGAGGCGGCTTTCCCGGTGCCCGCGTCCGATCGATCTCGTCCAAGGTTGTTCATGTCCGGGGTCGTGGTACGAAATCACTTCTTCATCGAAGATCAGTTCTTCGCCGGGGGCCGCCGCCAGGTGGGCCTGGTAGCTGTTTGGCGGTGCCTCCAGTTTGAGACTGATCCGCAAAGTGTCGGCGGCGTCGTTGATCAGCGCCGACGCGCCGCCGTTGCGTCCCACGAACAGGTTCAGCAGATCTTCGCTGATCCTGCCCAACAGCTCGAAGGCCTGGACGAAGTTGCTCTTACCCGCGCCGTTCGCGCCTATGAGCACGTTCATCGCACCCAGTTCGACACGCGCCGAACGGATCGAAGTGAACCCCTCGATCTCGATCGACGTCAGCTGCTGGTAGGTCATGCACACAGCTTAGGCAATCGTCTGGAAAAGATGACGATTCGCCGGTTCGTGCAAGTCGCGACAGGAGTTGCTTTGCCGACCGGCAAGCTCTCGTCGACCAGCTCAGCGTGAGCTGAAGGACGCTTTCCCCGCATACGACGCGGTCAAAGGGCCCTTCACCGCATCTCATGCGGGTATGGCGCCCTTCAGCCGCCGATCGCCTCGGCCAGCGCCAGGATCCGCCGCGCGTTGTCCACGTGCAGGTTTTCGATCATCCGCCCGTCCACGGTCACGACGCCCTGCCCGGCCGCCTGCGCCTCCTCGAACGCCGCGATGATCTTGCGCGACCGCGTGATCTCCTCCTCCGACGGCGCGAAGATCCGGTTGCACGGCTCCAGCTGCGCCGGGTGGATCAGCGTCTTGCCGTCGAAGCCGAACTGCCGCCCCTGCACGCATTCCGCCTCGAAGCCTTCGAGGTCCTTCACGTCGTTGTAGACGCCGTCGAGGATCGCCTTGCCGGTCGCGCGCGCGGCCAGCAGCGCGAGGGAAAGCCCGCCCAGCAGCGGAGCGCGGCCAGGGACGAACTCGGCGTGCAGTTCCTTCGCCAGGTCGTTCGTGCCCATGACCAGCACGGTCAGCCGTTCGGACGCCGCGGCGATCTCCTCGGCGTGCAGCATCGCGACCGGGGTTTCGACCATCGCCCAGATCTTCGTGTGGTCCGGCGCGCCGCCGAGCTCCAGCGCGCGCTCGATGTTGTGCACTTCGGCGGCGGAGTTCACCTTCGGCACCACGATCGCGGCCGGGCCCGCCTGCGCGGCGGCACGGAGGTCGGCGTCGTGCCATTCGGTGTCGAGGCCGTTGACGCGAATGGTCACTTCGCGCGAGCCGTACTCCTTCGACGAAGCCGCGGCGCAAACGCGTTCACGTGCGGCTTCCTTCGCGTCGGGCGCGACGGCGTCTTCGAGGTCGAGGATGAGGCCGTCCGCGTCCAGCGTCTTGGCCTTTTCCAGCGCTCTTTCGTTCGCGCCGGGCATGTAGAGAACGGAACGACGGGGGTTCATGCGGAAGCCTCCTTCGTGGCCGCGTCGTAGGCGGCGGCGAGTTCAGGATCGTCGGCGGCGAGGGCGTCCGCGAGTTCGGCGACCACCCGGCACTGCTTCACCGAGGCGTCGTCCTGCATCTTGCCGTCGATCATCACCGCACCGGTGCCATCACCCATCTCGGCGATCACACGCCGTGCCCAGGCGACGTCCTCCGGCGCAGGCGAGAACACCTTCTTGGCGATGTCGATCTGCACCGGGTGCAGGCTCCAGGCGCCCACGCAGCCGAGCAGGAACGCGTTGCGGAACTGGTCTTCGCAGGCCACGACGTCGCGGATGTCGCCGAACGGCCCGTAGTACGGCAGGATCCCGTTCGCCGCGCAGGCGTCGACCATCCGCGCGACGGTGTAGTGCCACAGGTCCTGCTGATAGGTCGTGCGTCCCTCGTTCAGGTCCTCGCCGGTCGGGTCCGTGCGCACGAGGTAACCGGGGTGCCCGCCACCCACGCGGGTGGTCTTCATCCGACGGCTCGCGGCGAGGTCGGCCGGGCCGAGCGAGATGCCCTGCATCCGCGGGCTCGCGCCGGCGATCTCCTCGACGTTCGCGACGCCGCTGGCGGTCTCCAGGATCGCGTGCACCAGCAGCGGCTTCGTCAGCCCGGCACGCGCTTCGAGCTGCGCGAGCAGCCTGTCGACGTAGTGGATGTCCTGTGCGCCTTCGACCTTCGGCACCATGATCACGTCGAGTTTGTCGCCGATCTCGGTGACCAGCGTGATCAGGTCGTCGAGCACCCACGGCGAGTCGAGGCTGTTGACGCGCGTCCACAGCTGCGTCTTGCCGAAGTCGGTCGACTTCGCGATGGAGACGAGCCCGTTCCGCGCGGCCTCCTTGCGGTCGGCGCGCACGGCGTCTTCAAGGTTGCCGAGCAGGACGTCGACCTTCTTGGCGATGTCCGGGACCTTGGCGGCCATCTTCTCGTTGCTGGGGTCGAAGAAGTGGATCATCCGCGAAGGAGGCACGGGGATCTGGCGGAGCGGTTCCGGCGCCCCCACCGCGAGCGGGGCGAAGAAATCCTTCGGCGAACGCATCGTTCCTCCATCGCTACGGGCTAAGTGACCGACGGGTAACCCTAAACCCGGAAGGCGGGGAACCGCTGCGGCGCAGCTCACCTCCAAGGGGACACGATCGGGAATCGCGGAGGAATCTGTGGACGACTGGGCCTTGCCGGGTTTCACCGAGCTGGGGTCGCTGGGCGAAGGCGGATTCGGGCGGGTCGTGCTGGCCCGTCACGATGAATCCGCCCAGGTCGTGGCCATCAAATACCTGTACGCGAGGTTCGCGGCAGACCCACAGCGCCTGGCCGAATTCCGCCACGAGGCGCAGATCCTGAGCCGCGTTTCGGGCCCTCATATCGCCCGTCTGCACCAGTTCGTGGAGACCCCGCAAGGGGCCGCGATCATCATGGAAGCCGTTCACGGAATCTCCCTGAAAGAGATCCTCGGCCGCCAGGAGAAGCTCGAACCCGAAGCCGCGCTGGCCATCCTCAAGGGCTCCTTGCTTGGTCTCGCCGGCGCGCATGCCGCGGGCACCGTCCACCGCGACTACAAACCGGCCAACGTCCTGGTCACCCGCGAGGGGAAGAGCAAACTCGTCGACTTCGGCATCGCCGTGCTCGCCGGGCAGACCGGGGTCGCCGCCGGCACCCCCGCGTACATGGCGCCCGAGCAGTGGGCGGGCGGCATCGCCACCCCGGCGACCGACGTCTACGCCGCGACCTGCGTGTTCTTCCAATGCGTCGCCGGACACCGGCCGTACGAGGCGGAGCAGACCGAAGTGCTCCGCACGCTGCACGAATACGCCCCGATCCCGTTCGGCGAGGTGCCCGAACCGGTCCGCGACCTCATCGCGCGCGGGATGGCGAAGGACGTCGCCCACCGGCCGTCGGGCGCGGCCGAGTTCGTCGCCGAGCTGGAGGCGTGTGCCAGGAAGGCGTACGGCGAGGATTGGGAGCGCAACGGCTGGCACTGGCTCGCCAAGGGCGCCGGCGTCCTGGTCGCCCTGTCCCCGCTGGCCCTGCTCGGCGCCGGGACCGCCGCCGCACCGGTCGTCGCGGGCGGAGCGGTCACCGCCGGCGGCGGGATCGCGCTCGGCCTCAAGATCACCGCCGCGGTGGCCGCCGCCACCGCGGTCGCCGTCGGGACGGTCGTGGTGGTCGACACGAACAGCGACGACGAAGCGCCGCCACGGACGACCACCGTCGCCGCGATGAAGGTCGACGTCCTCACCCGCACCGAGAAACTCGACGGCTTCGACTTCAACGGGAAGTACGTCCGGATCAGCGGGCTGAAGGACAAAGCGGTGGAGGAGCGGGTCAACAAGGCGCTGATGGCGCCGATCGACGGCTGGCTCACGAGCGTCTGGCCGCCGGGCAGCCCGCCGGAGAAGGAACCCGACGGCGACATCCCGCATATGTCCACCACCGCCGAGGTCCTGCGCCAGGACGACAAGCTGATCTCGGTCGTCTACGAACGTTCGGTCGAAACGGTCCAGCTCGGGAACCGCGGCGCCTACGTCGTCCGGACCCTCGTGATCGACCTGTCCGACGGCGACGTCATCCCGACCGCGGGCCTGTTCGACAACGTCGACGGCAACGCCGAGCGGATGCGGATGGTGGAGGACCGGATGTACGCCTCGGCGAAACCGGGCGAGTGCCTCGCCACGCCGCCGTCGGAACCGGAGCACCTTCCCGCCGGGGCGATGTCGGACCGGTACACCCAGGACGGGGCGATCGTGCAGGCGGCGCCCGCGGCGAACGGGATGGAGTTCCACGTCGCCGCCTTCGCGCTCGGGTACCCGATGGTCTGCAATCCGACGACCGTCACCGTCCCCTACGAACGGCTGCGCGGCCTGCTGAGTCCCGCGGTCGCGCACCTGCTCGGCGGCACGCAGGGCAAAAAGACCAAAGAGGACAACATCGGCGCCTTCACCATCACGACGCCGGAAAACTGGCGGCTGCTCGCCGGTGAACCCATCGAGCGCTACCTGGTGACCGCCGACCAGTGCACGCAGCCGTTCTACTGCGCGGGCGTCGTCTTCAGCGACAACTCCCGGGTCGATCCGGCCACGCCGGCGTATGAACCGGGCAAGCCCTACAACCGGTCCACCGGTCCGCGCCCATGTCACGCCCTCGGCGCACCAGGGGAGACCCAGGGGTCGCCTGTCCTCCAACTGAAGGAGCTCCGTTCGATCGGGCCGAAGAAGGCGGCCTACGAAGAGTGGCGCCTCACGTGTTCTGGCGGCGGTAGCGTCACCCAGCGGGTCTGGTTCCTGCCGAAAACGCAGCTCGTGATCGTGGACGAGTGGAACACTCCAGGCCTCGACAAGATTTTGGAAGAGGCGAAGTGGAACTAAGCGACGAGTGGAGACTGCCCGGCTTCACGGAGCTGGAGCAGCTGGGCACGGGCACGTTCGGCCGAGTGGTGCTCGCGCGCCAGGACAACACCGGCCACGTCGTCGCGATCAAATACCTCTTCTCCCGCTTCGCCGCCGAGCCCGCCTACCTCGACGCGTTCCGCCAGGAGGCGCTGGCGCTGCACCGGGTGTCGAGCCCGCACGTCGTGAAGCTGTACGAGTTCTTCGAGACGCCGCAGGGCGCGGCGATCGTCATGGAGGCGATCAACGGCGTTTCCCTGCGTTCCGTGCTCCAGGCCGAAGGCGCCCTCGAACCCGAAGCCGCCCTCGCGGTCCTGAAGGGATCGCTGCTCGGGCTGGCCGCGGCGCACTCCGCCAACGTCGTCCACCGGGACTACAAACCGGCCAACGTCCTCGTCGCCGACACCGGTGAAAGCAAGCTGGTCGACTTCGGCACGGCCGTCCTGGCGGGTGAACGCGGCCCGTCCGTCGGCACACCCGCGTACATGGCGCCCGAGCAGTGGTCCGGCGGGCAGGCCACCCCCGCGACCGACGTCTATGCCGCGACCTGCGTGTTCTTCCAGTGCGTCGCCGGGCACCGGCCGTATGAGGCCGAGCAGACCGAAGTGCTGCGCACGCTGCACGAACACGCGCCCATCCCGTTCGGCGAAGTCCCCCAGCCGGTGCACGAGATCGTCGCGCTGGGGATGGCGAAGGACCCGTCGAAACGACCGGTCGACGCGCTCGTGTTCGTCAGCGAACTGGAACGCGTCGCCCGCGCGGGGTACGGCGACGAATGGGAACGCAAGGGCTGGGCACGGCTGGCGAAGGCGGCGGGTGTGCTCGTCGCGGCGACGCCGTTGGTCCTGCTCAGCGCCGGTACCGCGGCGGCACCGGGGGTCGCCGCCGCCGGAACGGGTGCGACGGCCGCCTCCGCGGGCGGGATCGCGGCCGGGCTGAAGATCACCGCCGGGCTCGTCGCGGCGACGGCCGCCGTGGTCGGTTCGGTGGTCGTCTTCTCCGACGCGAGCACTCCGCCGCCGTCACCGCCGACCACGCAACAGGCCGTCGCGCTCAAAGTCGCCATGAAGACCGAGTCCGGGACGGTGCCCGGCACGACCCTCGCCTACACCGGGGACCGGCCGGAGGTGACCGGTTCGCCCGATCAAGCCTGGCTCAAGCGGGTCAACGAAGCGCTGATGGCGCCGATCGACGCCTGGAATCGCAAAACCGGCCCCGGCGCCGCCAAGCTGGAGCCGGAACGCGGCCCGTACAAGCTCCTCACGAAGGCCGACATCCGTTCGCAGAACGAGCGGTACCTCTCCGTGCGCTACACGCACGATCTCGAGAACAAACCGCATTCGACCTGGGGAAACGGTCGTGCCGCGGTGACCATCGACCTGAAAGAGGGCAAGGCACTCACTCCCGCCGAGCTGTTCGCCCCCGGGAAGTTCACCGACGACGGGCTGCGGACCCTCGCCGAACTGCTCTGGCCCGACAAGCAGCAGTGCGGTGCGCTCAGCAGCACCTTCCCGTACCGGCCGCTCAAGACGGCCGACCTCACCGAAGAGCCGAAAGTGTGGCTCGCGTTCGCCCCGGCGGCCGTCGAGGTCACCGTCGACCTCAACCTCCTCGGCTTCGCCACCGCCTGCGGAGTCCAGGACTACACGCTGCCGTACGACAAGCTGACCGGTCTCCTGAACCCCCAGCTCGTCGAGGGCGTGACCGGCGGAAAACCGCTGAAGGGGACATCGTCCGCCCCGCCCGCGCAGGGAGGCACCGAGGTTTCGGCCGGCGCGCTCACGCTGCAGCTGCCACAGGACTGGTCCGTGGTCTCGCAGGGGCTGGAGAAGGTGCTCGTCGCGCCGGGCTGCCCGGATCCCAAGAAGTACTTCAACTGCAAATACGTCCTGCTGACGGACAACACCCAGCAGTCCGCCGAACAGCCGCCGTACCGGCCCGGTGAGTTCTATCGGCGCAGCGCGGGCGGCCGGGCCTGCAACGCCGCCGGACGGAAGGACCTCCGCCAAGAGGGTGACGCGGTGCGGACGGTTTCCGCCACCGCACCGGTCGGCGGCGCGACGGCGACCTACGAGGAGTGGACGATCCAGTGTGTTCCTCGTGGACAGACGGGCGGAAGCGGCGAGGCGCAGGTGACTCAGCGGATCTGGTTCCTTGCGGACAGGCAAATCGTGGTGCTGGACGAGTGGCGGACGCCGGGCGTCGAAGAACTCCTTCGTACCGCGACGATTTCGTGACCGGACCTGCGAAAGTCCAAAGTGGAATGAGTATGCATTGGGCCGAATGGCCTAACGCCCACGGTTGAGGCCAGTGACCGTTCGGAGACGCCGGGTAACACCACTTACCTCCCTCTCACTCGGTTGGCGGCACGGTCGGACTGAAGTCGAATGACCGCCTACCGACCGGTCACCGATGACAAGGCGCCGCCGATCGCAGCCACTCCCGTTGTCCGGCGCCGCCGCCTCCCCGCCCTGTTAGACAGGTCATGTGCCGCTTCCACCGAGGTGGCACGGGATGACGAGCCCTAGGGAAACCAGGTTCGAAGGAGGCGGAACGTGGCGGCTACACCGAATATGGAGAGCTCGACGGTCGCCGGTGGCGCGAAGCGCAGCCGGTCACTGCCGAGCCGGGTGGTGCCGCCGATCGAACTGCCCGCGAGCGTCGGGGAGCTTTCGCGCAAGGCGGCGGCCCTGCTCGGCTGGAACGGCATCGTCTTGCCGGAGACCACCGTGCTCGGCCGCAAGATCTGCGTGGTCGCCCGGCTCCGTACCGACGTGCACGCGGAGCGCATCGCGATGGGCATGGGTCCCGTCGTCGATCGCGCCACCGTCGACACCTGGACATGGCCAGAGCTGGCCGCGACCGCACCCGCGCCGGCCGCCGAGATCATCGGCGTCCTCGCGGTCGCCCGGCACTGGCGCACCGCGATGGCCTCCGCGGTTCCGTTCGCACGTTACGGCGAGGCCGCGATGGTTCTCCCATCGCCTGCCGTACTGACGGAGGACTACGTCGGCAACTGCCTGCCGCGTGCCCGCGCCTACGGGCTCGGCATCGTCACCGCCGACCCCAACGCGGTGACCGACCTCGACCTCGAGGGCCACGGCGAGCGCATGATCCTCGACGAGGACCCGGTCTCGCGCCTGGTCAACGAGATCGTCTACGACCAGCTTCTGCGCGAGACCGAGCTTCCTGCCGAAGTCGACTGAACGCGCTACCGTCGGGTCCATGCGAGTCGTCATTGCGGGTGGACACGGACAAATCGCGCTGAAGCTGGAGAAACTGCTCTCCGCACGCGGTGATCAGGCGGTGGGGATCGTGCGCAACCCCGATCACGTCGCCGATCTCGAAGCGGCCGGTGCCGAAGCGGTCGTCCTCGACCTGGAAAAGTCCGATGTGGACGCCGTCGCCAAGGTGCTCGACGGCGCCGACGCCGCCATCTTCGCGGCGGGCGCCGGGCCGGGCAGCGGGACGGCCCGCAAGGACACTGTGGACAGAGCGGCCGCGGAACTCTTCGCGGCCGCAGCCGAACAGGCGGGTGTGCGCCGGCATGTCCAGGTCGGCTCCATGGGGCGGACAAATGGGAGACCGCGGACGTCCCGGACGATTTCCGGATCTACCTCAAGGCCAAGAAGGCGGCCGAAGACGATCTGCGTGCCCGCGATCTCGAATGGACGATCCTGCGGCCGGGACAGCTCACCAACGACGAGGGCACCGGCAAGATCCTGATCGCCGAGTCCACCGGCCGCGGGCCCATTCCGCGGCAGGACGTCGCCGCGATCCTCGTCGCGCTGCTCGACACCCCGTCGACCGCGGGACGCGTCCTCGAAGCCATCTCGGGTGATACTGCTATCTCTCAGGCCTTTTCCGCTCTGTGAAACCTTAGTGTGTGGACGTAATCCGTCTTTTGAATGAACGGAGAAGGTCCTTGCGCGAGGACATCGCGGTCTTCAGTGGCAGCGCCCATCCCGAGCTCGCCGAAGAGATCTGCGCCCATCTCGGTGTTCCCCTGCATCCGGTGAAGGTGCAGCGGTTCGCCAACGACTGTCTCGAAGTCCAGCTCGAAGCGAACTGCCGCGAGCGCGACGTCTTCCTGATCCAGCCGCTGGTGCGGCCGGTACAGGAACATCTCGTCGAACTGCTGCTGATGCTGGACGCCGCGCGGGGCGCTTCGGCGAAGCGGATCACCGTCGTCATGCCGCATTATTCGTACGCCCGCTCGGACAAGAAGGACGCGCCGCGGATCTCGATCGGCGGCCGTCTCGTCGCCGACCTGATGGCGACCGCGGGCGCCGATCGCGTCCTCGCGATGACCCTGCATTCGCCGCAGGTGCACGGGTTCTTCAGCGTCCCGGTCGATCACCTGCACGCGTTGCAGGAACTGGCGAAGCATTTCCGCCAGTACGACCTGTCCGCGACCACCGTCGTCTCGCCGGATCTCGGCAACGCCAAGGAGGCCGCGCATTTCGCCCGGCTGCTCGGCGTTCAGGTCGCGGCGGGCGCGAAGCAGCGCTTCGCCGACGACAGGGTCGAGATCAGCTCGGTGATCGGCGAGATCACCGGCCGCGACGTGATCGTCCTCGACGACGAGATCGCCAAGGGCAGCACGGTGATCGAACTGCTCGGCAAGCTCCGGGAACTGAAGCCGCGCTCGATCCGCGTCGCCTGCACGCACGGCCTCTTCTCCAGCGGAGCGCTCGAGCGGATCGGCAGCCAGCCCGACGTGCTGGAGGTCGTCTGCACGAACACGGTGCCCATCCCGCCGGAGGAGCAGAGCCCGAAGCTGCGGGTCCTTTCGATCGCGCCCGCGCTGGCGGAGGCGATGCGCCGGATCCACAACGGCGAGTCGGTCAGCGCCTTGTTCGAAACCGCTTAGGCAGTGCCGAGGACCCGGTCGAGGTAGGTGTTCGCGAAGAGCCCGGCCGGGTCCACCTCCTTGCGGACCCGCAGGAAGTCGTCGAAACGCGGGTACCGCGAGCGCAGCGTCGCGGCGTCGAGGTCGTGCATCTTGCCCCAGTGCGGGCGGCCGCCGACCTCGCCGACGATCGACGCGAATCCGGCGAAGTACTCGCGGTAGGGCATGCCGACGAACTGGTGGATCGCGATGTAGGCCGAGTCGCGGCCGTTCGCGGTCGACAGCCAGATGTCGTCCGCGGCGGCGACGCGTACCTCGACCGGGAACGCGACCGGGTTCTCCAGCTTCGGGACGAACGCGCGGAGTTCGGAGAAGACGTCGTGCAGCGCTTCGCGCGGGATCGCGAACTCCGACTCGACGAAACGCACGCCGCGATGGGTCACGAAGACGCGATGCGACGTGTCGCTGTACTCGCGGGCGGAGAGGATGTTCGAGGCGAACCGGCCGAGCGGCTGCACGAGTTTCGGCACCGCGCGGCCGAGACGGCACAGCCCGCCGAACGCGAGGTTCTCCGTGACCTCGTAGTCGACGAACTCCTTCAGCTTGCTCAGCGGCCGGTGTTCGCTGCCCGCCGGAAGCCGGTTGTTGCGCTTGACCAGTGCGTTCTTGCCGTAGGGGAACCAGTAGAACTCGAAGTGGTCGTTCTCGTCGGCGAACCGGTCGAAGCCTTCGAGGACCTGTTCGAGTGGTTCCGGTCGCTCCTGGGCGGAGAGCAGAAACGACGGTTCACACTGCAGGGTGACCGTGCTGATGACGCCGAGCGCGCCGAGCCCGACTCGCGCGGCGGCGAAGAGGTCGGGGCGTTCGTCCGCCGAACAGGTGACCACGGTGCCGTCGGCGAGCACGAGTTCGAGCGCGGCGATCTGGGTGGCGATGCCGCCGAGCCGGGCTCCGGTGCCGTGGGTGCCGGTGGAGATCGCGCCCGCGACGGTCTGCGCGTCGATGTCGCCGAGGTTGGTCATGGCGAGGCCCAGCGCGTCGAGTTCGGTGTTGAGCTGTTTGAGCGTGGTCCCCGAACGGACCGTGACCAGGCCTTTCGCGACGTCGGCGGACGCGATCCCTGTCCAGCCGGTCAGGTCCATGGCGTCCGAGTTCGCGGCGGCGATCGCGGTGAAGGAGTGACCGCTGCCCAGCGGGCGCAGGCGGCGTCCGTCCGCGGCGGACCGCCCGATCGCCTCGGCGATCTCCTCCGTGCCGCGCGGCCGGTGCACGCGCAGGGGTGAAGCCGCCGCGGTTCCCGCCCAGTTGGTCCACCGAGTCATGCGCCCACCGTTTCGTGAAGTCCGCTTCTGAGAGGCCCGAGTGCCGAAACAGTAAGTGAATAGTATTCGCGTTTCAAGCCCTTCTGTCGTACCTTAGTTCGGGTGACCAGTGCGACGGTGTACGACTTGGCGACGAAGGACCTGGATCCTCCGTTCGCGATTGTCGACTTGGATGCGTTCGACGCGAACGGCGCCGACCTGCTGCGGCGGGCCAACGGCAAACCGATCCGCGTGGTCAGCAAATCCGTGCGCTGCCGGTATCTGCTCGAACGGGTCCTCGCGAGGCCGGGTTTCGAAGGCCTCATGTGTTACTCGCTCGCCGAAGCCGTCTGGCATGTCGAGCAGGGGACGTCCGAGGACATCGTGGTGGCGTACCCGACCGCCGATCACGGCGCGCTGCGGCGGCTGGCGGCGAACGACCGGGCGCGGGCGGCGATCTCGATCATGGTCGACTCGCCCGAACATCTCGATCTCGTCGATGCCGCGCTGGGGCAGGGGCATCCGGAAATCCGGGTCTGTCTGGAACTCGACGCTTCGTGGCGTCCGCTGCCCGGCGTGCACATCGGCACCCGGCGCTCACCGGTGTTCAGCCCGCGGCAGGCCGCGGATCTGGCGCGGACCATCCTGTCCCGCAAGGGTTTCCGGCTCGTGGGGATGATGGCGTACGAAGGGCAGATCGCCGGGCTGGGCGACGCGGCCGGCAGCGGGGCGAAGAACTCCGTCATCGGCTGGATGCAGCGAAAGTCCATTGTGGAAATCGCGAAGCGCCGCGCGGCCGCGGTTCGCGCCGTCCGGGCGCTGGCGGATCTGGAGTTCGTCAACGGCGGCGGCAGCGGCAGCGTCGAATCGACCGGCGCCGAAGCGGCCGTGACCGAAATCGCGGCGGGCTCGGGCTTGATCGGGCCGACGCTCTTCGACGGCTACGCGCACTTCTCGCCGCGCCCGGCCGCCATGTTCGCGCTACCCGTCGTCCGGCGCCCCGCCCCGAAGGTCGCGACGCTCTTCTCCGGCGGCTACATCGCTTCGGGCCCCGCGGAGTCTTCGCGGCTTCCGACGCCCTACCTGCCAGAAGGTCTCTCGCTGCTCGGATTCGAAGGCGCCGGCGAAGTCCAGACCCCCGTCTCCGGCGAAGCGGCCCGCCACCTGCGGCTCGGCGACCGCGTCTGGCTACGGCACGCGAAGGCCGGCGAACTCGCCGAACGCTTCACGCACTACCACGTCGTCGTCGGCGACCGCGTCGACCGGGCCGTCCCCACCTACCGCGGCGAATCCCAAAACTTCGGCTGACCGCGCAACCCCACCCCCCACCCATCCCTGGGGGGCGCGCCCTGCACCAGCGTATCGGGAGGGGGCGACGGGGGACGGGGTTCGGAGGAGTGAGGGGCGAGGTTGTCCACAACTGTGGGTGGGTGTGGACAACTTATGTGGACAAGTGGGTATGGGCAGGTCAGGGCCAGTGTGAGCGGGGTTCCTGGGAGTCGTGTGACTGGTGAGGCGTTGGGTTCGGGCGCCGGTGGACACGAATGGAGCAAGGGGATCCACCGGCGACGCGAAGGCCTCCTTCGGGACGTTGAGCGTCTCAAAGGTGCCCTTCAGGACGTCCGGACAGCGCGCCGGGGAGTCCACAGTGGACTAACGTGGGCCGAAGGCGTCCTTCCCCGCATCGGACGCGGGGAAAGCGTCCTTCGGCACCAAGGCGGGCCCGCCTGAGGGTCCCCAATGTCGCATCAGGGACGCTCAGCGACTCGAATGCGACATTGGGAACCCCAAGAGAAGCCGGAACCCCAAGAAACTCAAGCCTCGCCGAACTTGCTCGCCAAGTAGCCCTTCACGACCGACTTCGCCTCCGCCACGATCCGCTCGTCCCCGCGCGGGTCTCGGCGGAAAGCCAGCTTCAGCAGCGCGTCGGCGGTCTCGTTCGCGATCGTCAGCGCGAACCGGATGTCGTCCGGCGGCGACTGGATCCGCGCGGCGAGCACGTCGGTGAGCGCGTCGACGATGACCGCGTTGTTGTCGCGCGTCTCGTCGAGGAGCTGCCGGTCCACGACGTCACCGAAGTGGACCTTCGAGAAGCCGGGGACCTCGCGGTGCATGTCGAGGTAGATGTCGAGGATCGAGTCCACGACGTCCCACCAGTGCTCGGGCGCGAGTTCGTTCAGGGTTTCCGACACCGAGGCGACGAACCGTTCGAGGTTCCGCTGCGTCAGCGCCTGCACCACGGCCCGCTTGTCGGGGAAGAACTGGTACAGCGAACCGACGGCCACCCCGGCGCGCTTCGCGATCAGCGTGGTCGTCAACGCGTCGTAGCCGAGTTCGTCGATCAGCTGGGCGCTGGCGTCGAGCATCTGCTCCACCCGCTTGGCGCTGCGCTGCTGAACGGGCTGCCGCCGGAGCGGAGTCGTCTCCGCTTGCGGTTTCGCGGCCTGGATGTCGGACACTCGGGCTCCTCCTTCGCTGATCTGCGACTTTATCGTGCCGACAGGGTTCCCCCCGGTCGAGTGAAGGCATAGTATCTGAGAACTTTTCATGTTCGGCCGAGTCTGAAGAGGAAAGGTGCGTCGCCGGTGGAGAATCCGACCTTCCCGTCCGAATTCCTGTGGGGTGTATCGACCTCCGCCTTCCAGATCGAGGGGGCGACCGGGGAAGGCGGCCGAGGACAGTCCATTTGGGACACGTTCACCGAAACGGAGGGAAAGATCGCGCGGGCTGAGCACGCCAAGGTAGCGGCCGATCACTTCCACCGCTACTCCGAGGACGTCGCGCTGATGGCCGAACTCGGTGTCGGCGCCTACCGCATGTCCTTCGCCTGGCCCAGGATCCAGCCCGACGGCGAAGGCAAGCCCAACGCCGAAGGCCTTGCCTTCTATGACGAATTGCTCGACGAGGTCTGCGCCGCCGGTATCGCGCCGACCGGGACGCTCTTCCATTGGGACCTCCCGCAAGCGCTCGAAGACAAGGGCGGCTGGCTTTCCCGTGATACCGCCGAACGCTTCGCCGAGTACGCCGCCATCGTGGGCGAGCGGTTCTCCGATCGGGTGAAAATGTGGATCCCGCTCAACGAGCCCATGGTCATGTCGATCTTCGGCTACGCGATCGGCGAGTACGCGCCCGGCAAGACACTCCTGCTCGACGCCCTGCCCACCGCGCACTATCAGAATCTCGCGCACGGTCTCGCGGTCCAAGCGCTCCGCGCGGCCGGGGCCCGCAGCGTCGGCACGGCCAACAACCATTCGCCGATCTGGCCCGCCACCGATTCGCCGGAAGACAAGGCCGCGGGCGAATGGATCGACGCCCTCATCAATCGCACCTACGCGGATCCGGTGCTGCTCGGCCGTTATCCCGAACAAGTCGTCCCGCATCTCCCGGCGGGTTTCGCCGACGATCTGCCGACCATCGCGCAGCCCCTCGACTTCTACGGGGTGAATTACTACGAGCCGCAGGGCGTCGCCGCGCCCGGCGAAGGCAATCCGCTTCCCTTCGAGCTTCGCGCGATCGAGGGGTATCCCACGACCACCAACGATTCGCCGATCGTCCCGCACGGGCTGCGCGAGCTGCTCGTCGGTTTCCACGAGCGCTACCGCGAGCACCTCCCGCCCGTCTACATCACCGAAAACGGTTGCAGCTTCGACGACGTCGTCGCCGAAGACGGCCACGTCCACGACCAGGAACGCATCGACTTCCTCGACAGTCACCTCGTCGCGGTGCGCGAAGCGATGGACGCCGGCGTCGACATCCGCGGGTACTTCGTCTGGTCGCTGATGGACAACTTCGAATGGTCGAAGGGCTACCAGCCGCGCTTCGGTCTGGTGCACATCGACTACGAAACCCTGAAGCGCACACCGAAGGACTCCTTCGGCTGGTACCGGAAATTGATCCGCCATGAGTGAGGTCCGGGAGCTGCCCGAGGCGCTCGCCGAGCCGGTCGCCAGGGTCCGCGCGGGGTGGATGAGCCTGCTGTTCTTCGCGAACATCGCGCTCTGGCTGGGGGTCTACGCGCCCATCCAGGTCCTCCTGCCGAAGCAGGCCGAACTGCTGGACGCCGCCAACAAGGAAGCCGTGTTCAGCCTGGTCACCGGCATCGGCGCGGTCGTCGCGCTGATCGCCAACCCGGCCGTCGGCCTGCTGTCCGACCGGACCTGCTCCGCCAGGGGCCGCCGGCATCCGTGGACGACGGCCGGTGCGGCGGTCGCCGCCGCCGGACTGCTCGTCCTCGCGTTCGCCCCGAACGTCGCGGTCATGGTGCTCGGCTGGTGCCTCGTCCAGGCGGGACTGAACGGGATGCTCGCGATGCTGGTGTCGGCCATCGCCGACCGGGTGCCCGTACCCCAGCGCGCTCAGGTCGGCGGCCTGGTCGGCATCGCCCAGATGCTCGGGACCGTGCTCGGCGCGGTGGTGGTCGTGGTGATGCTCGACCTCGCCGGGCTCCCGCTGGGATACGCGGTGTGCGCGGCCGTCGTGCTGGCGGGCGCGGCGGCGTTCGTCCTGCGCACGCCGGACGCGCGGCTGCCGGTCGCGTTCCGGCCGTCCGCGCGCGTCCGGGACGTGCTCGCGAATCTGTGGATCTCCCCGCGCAGGCATCCGGATTTCGCCTGGGCGTGGGGCTGCCACTTCATGATCAACCTCGGCAACGCCTTCGGGACGCTGTACCTGCTGTTCTTCCTCAAGGACGCGGTGCACTACGAAGATCCGGACACCGGACTGCTGATCATGATGGGTCTCTACGGCGCGGCGCTCATCGTCGGCGCGCTCATCGCCGGGCACTTCTCCGACAAGACGGGACGCCGGAAGCCGTACGTCCTCGCGGCGTCGGCGGTGATGGCCGTCGCCGCCCTGCTGCTGGTCGTCTGGCAGAACTGGACGGCCGCGCTCGCGGCGTCACCGCTGCTGGGAGTCGGTTTCGGCGCGTACATGGCCGTCGCGCTGGCGATGCTCACGCAGGTGCTGCCCACCGCGCAGGACCGGGCGAAGGACCTCGGGGTCATCAACATCGCGAACTCGCTGCCGCAGGTGGTGGCGCCGATGCTGACCGCGCCGATCTTGGCCTACCTGGGCGGATATCCGAGCCTCTTCGCGGCTTCGGCGCTGTCCACCGTCATCGCCGCGGTGCTGGTCACGCGGGTGAAAGGCGTCAGTTAGAAGTTTGGAGACCGCGGACCGGTGCCGGTCGGGGGAGGGGAGTGCAACGGCACCGGCCCGCGGGGTTCGGGGGATGACAGCGCGCTCCGGGGCAGGTATCGCGCTGCGTTTGTGATCATCAACCTAGCGACCGATTACTGCCTTCGCTAGGTGTTCTGCCGATAATTTTCGATTAATCGCGGTGGGGACCGGAGTGATTACCGAGAGCGGCTCGTCGCGTTCGGGGGTACGCGCGAACCGCCGCCGGCGAAGGCGAGATCGTGGCGTGGTTGCCGAGGGGGCTGCTCGGACCGCCGTTCACTCGCCGGCTTCTCAAGCGTGCACGCCACCGATGGCGGCACGACGCGGGTTGACCAGCGCGTGCCTGCCGGTGGTTTCGGCCGGGCTCGCGCCACGGCTCTGCCCCGGGACGCGGCGGCGGCTTTCGCGCCGGTGGTCCTGGGTGGCCGCGATCTGCTGGGGGGCGAGGCCGCCGGCGACCAGGTGCTCGTGCGCGACCTGCCATACCGAACAGGGGGCCTTGCACTTGTGCCAGCGGGTCGAGCAGGTGGGGCAGTCCCCACGCTCGTCGGGCTCGTGCGCCTGAAGCATCGCGCGCCAGCCTTCGGCGAGCCGGGGGAGCTCCGAGCGGGCGACCGATACGAGCGACTGCGCGTCGGCCCGGTTCGCGAGATCGGAGAGCATGTCGAGGCGTTCCCAAACCGCGTTGCGGAGAACTTGCCCTAGGACCTGATCCACGGAGAACTCACCGTTACCTTTCCGCCATTTTGGCGGCTTCGTTGAGCGCTGCCCTGAGCTGTCCGAGCTGGCCGGACGTCAGGCGCGCGGTCTCTCCTGGCGGCGAGACGAGAACCACCTGGTTGTCTTCGACGAACACGGTGACGGCGCGTTCACGGCTGATGAGATCGCCGCACTGCACCCGCCAGACCAGCTGTCCGCCTTCGTAACGGCGCACACTCGCGGTACGGGGGTCGACCGGGGCGGAAGGGGAGACCGGACGGTTCGCGCCGGGGGCCACCGCGACCGTCTGCTGACCGGCGGGGCCGGCCGCACGCAGGTGGCGCGTGGCCATACCGGGCCGTCCCGCGGTGATGGAGCCTGTTGCGATCGAGTCCACGAACTCCACTGGCTCTTCTCCGCTCTCTCGTTCCACGTCGTCTTCGTATCCGCGTGTCCGCACCTTTAGGGGGTTCGGAGACTTGGTAGCTCTCTGTGATCGCGGCCGGTGGCCGGTCGGTCACGGAGATCTGACAACTACAGTGATGTGAAACCGAGTGCGATAGAAGGTCGAACCGCCGTCATAGCGGTGACCGGACGAGGTTTCACGGTAAGCGGTCAAACGACTTCTGCCGGGCCGATCACGACGGGCGATCCGGTGTTTCGCACGGTTGAATAGGTGTGCCTACGCTGTTTCTCGACCCCAACGGAACTGTGAGGGGGCGCAATGGACGCCAGTATCGGTGGCGGCGCTGTCGCCGGCTCGGACGCTGCAAGCGGTTCGGGTCGCCAGAGTCACCCCGTGCCACCGGATGCCTGGGAGCAGCCGGAGATGCGAGCCGCACTGGCCACACGGGAGATTTCCTCCGTGTACCGGCTGTTGCGCAAGCACGGTGTTTCGCAGCGTCAGATCGCCGCGATGACCGGCCAGTCGCAGTCCGAGGTGTCCGAGATCCTCAAGGGTCGCCAGGTGATGGCGTACGACGTGCTCACCCGCATCGCTGACGGCCTTGGTGTCCCCAGGGGATACATGGGTCTCGCCTATGACGAGGCGACAGCGATAAAGGTCGTCGGTGCTGCCGACGGCCAGCAGGCGGAGGAGGACGAGTCCGTGAAGCGACGGAGGTTCCTCGCGCACGCCGCCCAGGTCACGATGGGTGCGGCGGTGTTCGGTCCGGAATCGGGTACGTGGTCGGCGGGCCCCGCGAAGACGCCCGCCCCCGGGCGGATCGGGATGACCGACGTCCGCCAGGTGGAAGCCGCGACCAGAGCGCTCCGGTCCCTCGACTACCAGTACGGCGGCGGTTTCTGCCGCGACGCCGTGGTCGCGCAGCTGTCCTGGGGGCAGCAGATGCTCGAGTCCAACGGCACCGAGATGGTCAAGAACCGCCTGTACGTCGCCCTCGCCGACCTGCACAGCCTGGCGGGCTGGACCTCCTTCGACACCGGCCTCATGGATTCCGCGCGCGGACATTTCGCGAACGCGCTGGACCTGGCCAAACAGGGCGACAACCACCCGCTGGTCGCCAACGTCCTCTACCGGATGGGCCGCGTCTACCTGCACCAGGACGCGCCCAACGACGCGCTGAAACTGTTCCAGCTCGGCCAGATCGCCGCCCAGGAATCGGGCTCCGAGCTGGCGGTCGCCGTGCTCTGCGCCAACGAGGCCTGGGCCTACGCGATGATGGGCAACGAGGAACAGGCCGTGAAGCTGCTCGGCCGGAGCAAGGACGAGTTCGCCCGCGCCAACCTGGCCGAGGCCGAATCCTGGGTCAAGTTCTTCACCGAGACCGATGTCTACGCCATGATCGGCACCGTGCACACCGTGCTCGCCGCGAAGAACGCCGAGCACACCAAGTACGCGATCCCGGCGCTGACCAAGGCCGTCGAGTCCTACACCGACGACATGGCCCGCAGCAAGACGTTCATGCTCAGCGCGCTGGCCACGAACCACCTGCTCGAAGGCGATCTCGATCATGGCGCCAAGGTGGGCTCGAAGGCCGTCGACTGTGCCGAGGGCATCAAGTCGGAGCGGGTGAAGGACCGGATGCGGCCACTGCAGGTCGAGGCGGAACGCCGCCGGAACAACGCCGACGCCCGTGACCTCGCCGATCGCCTCAACTCCTTCTACGCCGCCTGAGCCGACCGGTCCGGGCGGCCGGTTCACGCCCGCGATCCTGCGCGACGCCCTCGGGCGGACGTGCGATCTGCTGGGCGTGGACCCCGAAGGCGCCCGCCTGCTGAGGTTCACCAACAACGCCGTCTACGAGCTGGCGAGCGCGCCGTTCGTCGTCCGGATCGTCGGCTCCACCCGCCTGCGGCATCGGGTCGGCACGGTCGTGCGGGTCGCGCGGCATTTCGAACGGCACTCGGTGCCGGCCATCCGCCTCGTTCCGGGCTTCGACCAGCCGTTGCCGGTGGGCGAACATCTCGTCACGGTCTGGTGGATGGTGCCCGAGACCGGACGGAAGGCGAAGTCGGCCGACCTCGCCGCGCTGCTGCGCCAGGTCCACGCGCTCCCGCCGCCCGCGGGACTCGCCGAATGGGCGCCGTTCGCCGCGGTCCGTGCCCGGGTTTCGGACGCGGAGGAGCTGGACGAGGGCGACCGGCGGTTCCTGCTCGAACGCTGCGCCGAGGTCGAAGCCGCGCTCGCGGACCTCGACTTCCCCCTGCCCAGGGGCCTCGTCCACGGCGACGCGCACACCGGGAACGTGATCCCCGGACCGGACGGGCCGGTGCTGTGCGATTTCGATTCGTCCTGTGTCGGGCCGCCGGAATGGGATCTGACGCCGCTCGCCGTCGGCCATGAACGGTTCGGTGATCCACCGGCCCGCTATCGCGTGTTCGCGCAGCGGTACGGATTCGACGTGACCACGTGGTCCGGGTTCTCGGTACTGCGCGCGATCCGTGAACTGAAGCTCACGACGAGTGTTCTCCCCATTCTCCGGAGTCATCCCAGCGTGCGGGATGAGCTGCGAAAACGATTGAACGATCTCCGGAACGGACGCACCGGCGCCCGCTGGAACCGGTATCGCTGACTCACCCGGGAAAGGCATCTGCACGTGCATTCGCCGATGGCGAATGACCGTTCGTCGCTTGTCCGAATTCGTCGATCAAACGGTGACGAATTCGCCCGGGCTAATCACTTCTCCCGGCCCAATGCTCCCCCAAATGTGCAACTTGCAGCTACGCTGAGTCATTCAGGTCGGCGCGTTCACTCGGTCGCTGAGTACCGATCGGTGCCGTGGGGTCACAGC
Source organism: Amycolatopsis sp. EV170708-02-1 (assembly GCF_022479115.1). Taxonomy (NCBI): domain Bacteria; kingdom Bacillati; phylum Actinomycetota; class Actinomycetes; order Pseudonocardiales; family Pseudonocardiaceae; genus Amycolatopsis; species Amycolatopsis sp. EV170708-02-1. Next base: position 9,019,337 of record NZ_CP092497.1, on the reverse strand, counting down.
CGTTCCAGCCGTGTGCGCAGAGCGTCAGCCTCCGGCCGGCCGAGGCCGACGAGGATGGGCAACGCCCGGTCGTAGTACCGCTTCGCCTCGTCGGTGTTCCCTTCCGCCTCGGCGACCTCGCCGAACGCGGACAGGGCCCTGGCCACCTCGAACCTCGACCCGCTGGCCTCCATGGTGCTCAGCGACGCTTCGAGTTCGGTCCGCGCGGCCGCGAGATTCCCGGTCGCGGTGAGGGCGCGGCCGAGATCGGTCCGGGCGCGGGCCACGTTGTAGGGGTCGGCGGCCAGCACCTCGCGAGCGCGGGTGAGATGCTCGATCGCCGGTTCGGCCCGTCCGGCCTTGAGCTGGGTCGAGCCGAGGTTGATCAGCGCGAGCCCGACGTCGTGCGTGCGGTCCTGGCCTTCGCTCAGGCGATGATCTTCGGTGAACCACCGCACCGCGTCGTCCAGCCTGCCCTGTGCCAGCGCGACCAGGCCGAGGCCTTCCACCGACCGGATCTCGACGACCTCGTTGCCTGCCTTCCGCGCCGTTTCGCGTCCCGCCTCGTAATGCGAGACGGCCTCGTCGAACCGGCCGGTGCCGCGGCAGGCGGCGCCGGCGCGGTTGTGCATCAGGGCTTCCGCGGAGGCGTTGCCCCAAGCCCGCGCGCAGCGCACACCGGCCTGGCTCACCTCCAGGAAGTCCGGATAGTGCTTGCGCAGCAGGAAGAGCGGCCACATCGCGGCGGCGAGCTGCCAGCCCAGTTCGGGCAGCTGCCAGGTTTCGGCGGTCTTGACGGCGGCGATGAGGTTCTCGCGTTCGAGTTCCAGCCAGGCGAGTTCTTCGTCGGAAGACTCGAACGACATCGGGGACGGTGGCCGGTACTCGTAGCGGTACGGGATCGGGTCCTGGTCGGGGACCGTCATGACGGTGGTCTTCGAGGCGGTGAAGAGGTACCACTCGAGCATGCGGCGCACCGCGATGTCGCGGTCGTACTCGTTGCCCGCCGTCTTCTCCTTGGCGTGCAGCCGCGCGAGGTCGTGGAAGGTGTACCGGTCGTCACCGCGGTCGATCAGCAGTCCGACGTCGACGAGCTGGTCCAGCAGGTCTTCGGCGACCTCCTCGCGGACGGCGATCGACGCGGCCGCCACGCCGACCCCGAAATCAGGGCCGGGGTGGAGCCCGAGTGCCGCGTACAGCGCGGCCGCGTCGGAGGGGAGCTCGTCGTAGGAGAGGTTGAAGCTGGCTTCCACCGATTGCGCCTCTTTCGTCGACAGCGTGGCCAGTCGACGATATTCCTTCCCCAGTTCGGTGGCGATCTTCTCCAGCGACATCTTCGGCCGTCCGGCCAGCTTGGCGCTGACCGTGGTGAGGGCGATCGGCAGGCCGCCGCACAGCTCGGCGATGTCCCGCGCCCGCGCGGCTTCGGCGCCGACCCGCTCCGCGCCGACCGCGCGGCCGAGCAGTTCGGCGCTGTGCGCGGAACCGAACGGGGCCAGCTCGACCAGCCGCGCGCGATGTTCGGTCTGGAGCCTGCCCATTCGGCGTCGCGAAGTCACGATCACGAGGCTTCCCTCACCGGCGGGCAGCAGCGGCAGCACCTGTTCGGTCGATCCGGCGTTGTCGAGCAGCACGAGCAACGGCCGTTCGGCGGTCGTCGTGCGGTAAAGGGCCGTGAGCTCCTCGACGTCCGAGGGCAGCCCCTCCGGTGGAACGCCCAGCGCGCGGAGGAACCGGCCGAGCGCTTCGTTCGCCGAGAGTGGCCCGTTGGTGCTGAACCCGCCGAGATCCGCCCACAGGTGCCCGTCCGGGAACCGATCGCCGAGGTGCCGGGCCCACGCGGTGGCCAGCGCGGTCTTCCCGATCCCGCCCTGGCCGCTGATCAGCTGCACGGCCGGCCCGTCGGTGTCGTGCTGGGCCAGCAGCTTCTCCAGCAGCGCGAGTTCGGCGGCGCGGTTGGTGAAATGCGCGGGCGCGGGCGGGAGCTGGCGCGGGCCCGAACTCACCTGCCTGGTGAGCCTGACCGCCGATCGCTGCCGCGGTACCTGTGGCGTGCTGACTTCGCTTTCACCCGGCAACGGGCCGCCCATCAACCATCCCCTCTTCGGGTTAACCCCAGCGAACGCGTAGAGCATCCCGGTGGAGCTCGGGGGAGGACAGCGAAATCGCCCAAATGCGGCCGGATGGAGCAAACACTGTCACAGCTCGACGGTCGGTAGATTGTGGCCGACATGGGGCGCAAGGCTTCTAACGAGTGAAAGAAGGAACGATGAGCACAGCAGGCAAGACCCGCTGGCAAGAAGGACTGTCGAACGAGCTGGACCACTGGAGGATCTGGCTCTCCGGTGGTCCCGAGGCGTTCGCCGGTGGAGGGTTCAACGACTACGAATGGCGGACCAGCCCGGACTCGGACCTGCGGAACCAGCCGCATCTGACGCGCAACCTCGAATCGTTCGCGCCGGAGAGATCGACGGTGCGCATCCTCGACGTCGGCGCCGGGCCGCTGACCTGTGTCGGCAAGGTGTGGCCCGGCCGCACGGTGGAGATCACCCCGGTCGACCCGCTCGCCGACCGGTACAACGACCTCCTCGCCGAGCTGGAGCTGACTCCCTTGGTGGCCACCCAGGACGCCGAGGTGGAGAAGCTCTCCGAGGTGTTCCCGGTGAACCACTTCGACCTGGTGTACTGCCAGAACGCGCTGGACCACGTGTACGACCCGGTGCTCGGCACCCGTCAGATGCTCGAGGTCGTCAAGCCGGGCCACGCCGTCGTGCTGATGCTCAACGTGAACGAGGGCGAGCGCGAGAACTACTTCGGGCTGCACCAGTGGAACTTCTGCCGTGAAGGCGACGACCTCGTCGTCTGGAATCACGACGGCCGGGTGAGCGTCAACGAAGAGCTGTCCGGGATCGCCGAGGTGCGCTTCGAACCCGAGTCGACCGAGACGTTGATGATCGTCTCGCTGGACAAGAAGGCCTAAGACGTCGGGACGACCGGGGCTCGCGTGAGGACGACGGCGAAGCCGAACGCGAGCCCCATCACCGTCAGCTCCAGCGTCGCCCACGCGGCCAGCGCGGTGCGGTTGTGCCGGACGATCTGCGGCATCAGCTTCCAGCGCGTGTACGCGCCGAGGCCCGCGATCACGCCGGTGCACAGCAGCTTCAACAGCACCAGTTGCCCGTACGGCGTGGTGAAGACGCCTTCCCAGAAGCCGAGCGACGGGTTGAGCGAGATCTCGATCAGCCCGTTGAACAGCCCGGTCGCCGCGCCGAGGATCAGGCACAGCGTCGCCAGTTTGGAGAACCGCGGCAGCGCGTGCGCCAGGAGTGTCCGGTTCCCGACGAGCAGCACCGCCATCGCGCCGAGTCCGCCGGTCCAGGCGACGGCGCTCATGACGTGCAGTTCCATCGAGATCATCGTGTAGTCGTGGTAGTTCCAGTTCGACGCGTGACCGGTGACCGGCAGCGGGAGCAGCGCGAACAGCCCCAGCCCGACGCGGACCTCGGCGGGCACCTTCTCGCCGTGTTTCAGCGCGAGGATCCCGAGCCCGGCGTGCAGCAGGGCCAAGACCGCGACGATCAGCAGCGCCTTCCCGGCGCCGACGTCGGCGATGTAGCTCCCGACGTCCGACATCGACAGCGTGCTGGAGCCCGGCCGGTATTCGGCGGTCTGCAGGATCAGCGCGACGAGCGCGGTGGTCGCCCAGATCAGCGCGGCCGCGACGCTCGCGGGCCGCGCGATCCGCATGATCGGCTCGGAGAGCTTCGGCCGGTCGTAGCCGACCAGTACCGAAAGCAGCGCCAGCCCGATCGTCGCGACCGCCGAGATGTCCAGCAGTACCCGAACGATCGGGATCGAGACCGAGACCACCTCGCTGACCTGCGCGACCCCGGGCACGGGGGCGGTCGCCGTCAGCGCGACCCCGATCAGGGCGCCGACGATCCCCGCCGTCACCACGCAGAACAGGACGGCGACGCGGGCGCGCGAGGTGGTCTCGGCCTGGGTCATGAGCCGCTCTTCTCCTTGTCACCGGCGCCGGTGCGCAGCGCGACGGTCAGTCCGACGGCGAGCAGCACGACGGCGCCCGCGATCCACACCCAGATCGGCACGCCGGAGGAGCCTTCGCCGCCGGTCGCCGGGGTGGTCTCGGCCTGGCCCGCGTTGCTGCGCGCGGCATCGGCGCTCGCCGGGGTTCCGGTGCCCGCCGCGGTGAGGGTGAACGGCACCTCACCGGTCACGGCGTGCCCGTCCGCGGACAGGATCCGGTAGCCGATCTTGTACTCGCCCGCCGGGCCGAGCGGCCGCAGCGGCACGGTCACGACGCTGTCGCGGACCTCGACCTGGCCTTCGGCCCACTGGCCGCCGCCCGGTCCGATGACCGCGATCTGGTTGACGTTCGCGTTCTGGACGTACTGGTCGAACGTGAGCGTGATCTTCGCGGGCCCGGCGGCGAGCGACGCGCCCTTCGCCGGGTCGGAGGAGATCAGGACGTTGTGCGCCAGCGCCGGGGTGGCCGTGGCGAGCCACGCCACCCCGGTGATCGCCAGCGCGACGATCGCTTTACGCATTTACTTTCCTTCGGTGTCGCTCTTGCCGGAGACGGCGGTGGCGCGGCGGGCGCGCAGGGTGGCACCCGCGCCGACGCCGAGGCCGAGCGCGCCGACGACCAGGCCCGCGCCGCCGAGCCAGCGGGCGGTGTTGTCGGACGACGAAGACGCGGCGTGCGACTCCTCGGCCGTGGCCTTGGTGTCCGTGCCGTGGCCGCCACCGTGTCCGTCGGCGCTCTTCTCGGCGAGCTTCACCGTCGGCGCGGGGTGCTCGGGCTCCTCACCGGAGGCCGGGGTCGGCTGGTTCCACTCGACGACCTTGCCGTTCTCGTAGGTCTGGGTGGCGGGGAACTCGATCGTGTCGACGTTGGCCGGGAACTTGCCCGCGCTGATCTGGAACTCCTGGAACTCGGTCGACCCGGCGGCGATCTTGTTACCGGGCTCGGCGGTCCAGGAGACCTTGGTGACGGCCTCGGTGATCTGCGTGCCGGAGTCGGTGGTCACCGGGGCGGGCAGCTTGGCCTTGACGACCTCGGCCTTCCAGCCGGGAAGCGGTTTGGCGCGCACGGAGGTGAGCGCGTACTCGGGCTTGACGGTGATCTCGACCTTGACCGTGCCGGCGTCCTTCTCCTCGTTGGGGACGCGGAAGAAGATCGACCCGTAGCCGCCCTTCGCGGGCTGGGGGCCGTAGACGTTGGCGGTGACGTGGGCCGAGGCGACCCCGGCGGACAGCAGGCCGGCGATACCGACGGCGGCGGCCAGGAAACCGGCGCGCTTGAAGACGTGCTTGGACACGAAAACTCCTGAACGTGACTGGGACGGCGGGCTCGGGGGCCTCGCCGGATTACGGGGGATGTCGTGGGTTCAGGAGAACAGCGGCGGGCCGCGCCTGCCGTGGACGCGGCGGAGGTCCACGCGGACGAGGTGGCCGGGGCCCGCCGGACGGGCGAGCACCGGCGACGCCACCGCGGCGGGCACCGGGAGCGCGTTGAGGATGAAGGGGACCAGCGCGCGCAGGCAGGAGAGGACGCCGAGCAGCAGGCCGTCGGCCTTGGCCAGCAGCAACGCGGTGATCAGGGTGGCGACGACGTGCGCGACGGTCATCGCGAGGCCGCCCGAGATCGGGGCGGGCTCGGTGTGTGGCTGGTGACTGCTCAGCGAACTGAGCACGAGGTGCATCACGACCTGACCGGCGCCGAGGTCGACGATGGTGGCCAGCGGTCCGCGGGCCTTCGCGGCGAGCGCGGCGGCGTTCCAGCCGATCAGCACGGTGAGCAACAACGTCATCGCCGTATCGGGGAGGTCGCCGTCCCCGATCATGTGAGCGGTCACGGCCAGCGCCGCGGAACTCACGCCGAGCAAGCCACCACGCACAACGCGTAACGCGCTTCGGTGATGGCTGCCTTTACTCACGGGTGAAGAGTATTCGACGCCCAGCCGAGTGGTCGACGTCCTCCCGGCTGCTGAGCAGCGTGAAAGACGGCGCGTGCGTTTGCCCGATCGGGCCGGATCGGGCAGGTTGGCGGGATAAAAGGCGGTAAACAGGGGTTTGACCGCGAGCGTTTTGGGTAGTCAGGCTCCCGATACAGCTACTCCGAATGGGTGAGGAGTCTCACCCAGAGGCGGCGGGAGAACCAGCACGCGATGAACCTCTTCGAGTACATCTCGGATCGGTGGGACAGACTCGCCCTCCAAGGGCTCCTCCATGTCAGCGCGGTCGTGCAGTGCACGATCCTGGCCGCCGTCCTCGGCGTGGTGATCGGCGTCGCCGTCTACCGCAGCCCGATCGGGTCGGCCGTGGCCACGGCGCTGGCGAGCACGATCCTCACCGTCCCCTCCTTCGCCCTCCTCGGGCTGCTCATCCCGGTGTTCGGCCTCGGCGCGAACACCACCGTCATCGCGCTCGTGCTCTACGCGCTGCTGCCGATCGTGCGGAACACGATCGTCGGGCTGAGCGGCGTCGATCCGGCGGTCAGTGACGCGGCGCGCGGCATCGGCATGAGCCGGTTCGGCGTGCTGACCAGGGTGGAGCTGCGGCTCGCCTGGCCGGCGATCCTCGCCGGGATGCGGGTCGCGACGCAGATGCTCATGGGTATCGCGGTCATCGCGGCCTACGCGAAAGGCCCGGGCCTCGGCTCGGAGGTCTTCTCCGGCCTCACCAACGCGGGGAGCACGAACTCCCTCAACCAGGCGTTGACCGGGACGCTCGGCGTGGTCGTCCTGGCGCTGGTCCTCGACGCCGTTTACGTACTGATCAACCGTTTGACCGTCTCTAGGGGTGTCCGTGGCTGAGTCCGAAACCGTATCCGGCGTCGAGATCGAGCTGGAGAACGTCACGAAGCGCTACCCCGGGACCCGGGAGCCGGCCGTCGACGACTTCTCGATGGTGGTGCCCGCGGGCAAGATCGTGGTCTTCGTCGGCCCGTCCGGCTGTGGCAAGACCACGACCATGCGCATGATCAACCGGCTGATCGAGCCGACGTCGGGCCGTATCACCATCGGCGGCGACGACGCGCTGAAGCTCGATGTCGACACGCTGCGCCGTCGCATCGGCTACGCGATCCAGCAGGCCGGGCTCTTCCCGCATTTCACCGTCGCGCAGAACATCGCGGTGGTGCCGGGGCTGCTCGGCTGGGACAAGAAGAAGGTCAACGACCGGGTCGAGGAGATGATGGACCTGGTCGGGCTGGACCCGGCCGATTTCCGCGACCGGTTCCCGCGTCAGCTGTCCGGTGGGCAGCAGCAGCGTGTCGGCGTCGCGCGGGCGCTCGCGGCCGACCCGCCGGTGCTGCTGATGGACGAGCCGTTCGGCGCGGTCGACCCGATCACCCGCGGCAACCTGCAGGACGAACTGCTGCGGCTCCAGACCGAGCTGAAGAAGACGATCGTCTTCGTCACCCACGACTTCGACGAGGCCGTGAAGCTCGGCGACAAGATCGCGGTGCTGGGCAACCAGTCGCGGATCCTGCAGTACGACACCCCGGACGCGATCCTCGCGAACCCGGCCGACGACACGGTCGCCGGTTTCGTCGGCGCCGGTGCCTCGCTGAAGCAGCTGACGCTGCTGCGGGTCCGCGACGTCGAGCTGAAGCAGGACGCGCTCACCGCGACGGTGAGCGAGTCGCCGTCCGAGGTGCGCGAGAAGCTCACGCAGCAGCGCAAGCATTTCGTGCTGGTGCTCGATCAGCGGCGCCGTCCGATGCGGTGGGTGCACGTCCGCGAGCTGACCAAGGCGACGTCGCTGTCCACCGCGGGCAAACCGCTGCGCGACTACGTCAGCCTCCAGTCGACCCTGCAGGACGCGCTCGAAGCCATGCTCGCCGAGGGCGGCAGCGTCCCGGTGACCGGCGCGCGCGGCGAATACGCCGGCACGATCGAGCTCGACACAGTCATCTCGACGATCCAGCAGCTGCGCGAGGAGCACTCCGACGACAGCCCGGCGGAAGGTGTGACCGCATGACGGCCACCGTCGATACCGGCTTTTCCACCGAATCCTCGTCGAGAAGCGCCGAACGGGTCCGGCTGTTCGCCCAGCCCGCCGCGGTGCTGCTGATCGTCGCCGGGGTGTTGATCTGGGTGTTCAGCAGTGACCTGACCGCGACGGAGAAGGAGACCCTCAACGCCGCCGGGCTGTTCGCCGCGCTGCGCGACCACCTGGCGATGACCGTCGTGGTCACCGCGATCGTGGTCGCCGTCGCGGTGCCGCTCGGCGTGCTCGTGACGCGGCCGTGGGCGAAATGGGCGGCGCCGGTCTTCCTGGCGGTCGCGAACATCGGCCAGGCGGCGCCCGCGCTGGGCGTGCTGGTGCTGTGGTTCATCGTCACCGGCGCCACCGGCGGGCTGTGGGTCGCCGCGCTGCCGCTGGCGTTCTACTCGCTGCTTCCGGTGCTGCGGAACACGATGGTCGGCCTGCAACAGGTCGATCCGTCACTGATCGACGCGGGCCGCGGGATCGGCATGTCGGCCTCCGGGGTGCTGTGGCGGGTCGAGTTCCCGTTGGCCATCCCGCTGATCCTGGCCGGCCTGCGGACCTCGCTGGTGCTGGCCGTCGGCACGGCGACCTTCGGCATGTTCGTCAACGCCGGTGGCTTCGGCCTGCTGATCGACACCGGCTACAAGCTCAACCTGACGAAGGTGCTGATCACCGGCTCGGTGCTCGCCGTCGCGCTGGCACTGCTGGTGGACTGGCTCGGCGCGGTGGCGGAACAGTTCTTCGGACCGAAGGGACTGCGCTGACATGCGACTCAAAGCGATCCTCGGCGCGATCCTGTTGTGCGGCACGCTTTCCGCGTGCGGGCTCGAGGTCAACACCGCGCTGCCGTACAAGATCGAACCCGGTTCCATCAAGCCCATCGAGTCGCTCAAGGGCGTCAAGGTGACAGTGGGCTCGAAGGACTTCACCGAGAACATCATCCTGGGCTACATGGCCGAGATGGCGCTTTCCGCGGCGGGCGCGGACGTCGTCGACCTGACCGACATCAAGGGTTCGAACTCGTCACGGCAGGCGCTGCTCGCCGGCCAGACCGACGTCACCTGGGAGTACACCGGCACCGGCTGGATCAACTACCAGGGCAACGAACTTCCCGTCCCCGGCGGGGAACAGGCCCAGTACGAAGCCACGAAGGCGGCCGACGAGGCGAAGTTCGGCGTCACCTGGCTGAACTACTCGCCGCTCAACGACCAGTACGCCTTCGCGGTCACCGAGGCCTACGGCGCGGCGAACAACCTCAAGACGACGTCGGACCTGGCGGCGTTCCTGAAGCGGAAGCCGGACCAGAACGTGTTCTGCCTGGAAACCGAGTTCACCAGCCGCCAGGACGGTTTCCCCGCCGCCGTGCGGGCGTACGGGTTCCAGAACCCGGTGATCAAGAACTTCGGCATCGGGACGATCTACTCGGCCGTGGCGAGCGGGACCTGCCCGATCGGCGAGATCTTCACGACCGACGGCCGGATCGCCGGGCTGAACCTTCGCGTGCTCGAAGACGACAAGAAGGCGTTCCCGCAGTACAACGCCGTGCCGACGCTGAGGACCGAGTTCCTGAACCAGCACCCGGAGATCCGCGGGCCGCTGGAGACCATCGCCGCGGCGCTGGACAACGAGCAGATGATCGAGCTGTGCAAGCAGGTCGACGTCGACGGCCGTGATCAGGGCGAGGTCGCCTACGAATGGATGAAGAAGAAGGGTTTCATCTCCTAGCGGGGGCTGAAGGGGACTTTCCCCGCATCACACGCGGCGAAGGGAGCTTTCCTCGCATGACATGCGGGGAAAGCTCCCTTCAGCTCGCTCAGATCCCCAGCCGGTGCAGCAGCTTCCCCTCCAGCTGGTCCAGCTCCCCGGCCACCGCCCGATGCGCCGCCTTCCGCCGCGCGGCGGGCATCCGCTCCGAAGCGCGAACGGTCGCCGAAAGCTGCTCCAGCGTCCCCTGGGTGTCCTTCGCGAAGGCCACGTCGGAGTCTGTCGCCTTCGCGGATTTCTTCAGCTCCGCGAGCCCCTGCGTCAGCCCCGCGATCCGCGCGTGCAGCGCGGCACCGCGCCCGCTGAACTCGCCGAGCTGGTCGACGGCGACGCCGAGCTTCTTCGCTTGATAACGGTCGTATAGCTCTCGTGCGGCACCCGCCGCCCGAACGGCGTACGGCGCGATCACCGGCAGTACGGCCGGTCCGACCACTTTGGCCACCGCGACGGCGTTCTTCGCCTTCTTCGGGGTAAACCTGCCTTCGCCGTCGACGGCTTTGGCCTTGCGCGCCATGGCACCTCCCACGCTGTGTCACAGTCGAACTTACTGGTCGCCGATGTGGCGGGCATGTCGGCTTGCCGGTGGCCTTCTAGAGTGTTGTCCGTGAGTAACGAGGTGCTACTGGACGCGGGAGCGGTGAGCCGCTGCCGGCGTCGCGTGCACCTGGAACACGATCCGGCGATGCGCGAGGTCCCGCTCGCCCCGCCCGACCCCGCCGCGCAGCAGCGGATCGCCGACGCGTCGGCGCATCGCGACGCGATCGTGCAGCGGCTCATGGACGCGACCGGCCCCGACGCGACCTGGGTCAAGATCCCCGAGACCTCCCGGCCGCCGAGCGCGTGCAGCTCACCGAAGAGGCCTTCGCCGCCGAAGCGCGCTACATCTGGGGCGCGCTGCTCCCGGTCGATCGCGCCGGTCATCGGCGTGGCGGCTCCGAGCTCCTGGTCCACACCGGCGACGGCTACGTGCCGGTGCTGGTCGTGCGGCACCGCATCACCGATCGCGGCGCGGGTGCGCCGACCACGGTGATGACCGACCTCGACCCGGCGAACCGGCTGCCCGACCCGGCGCGAAAGGTCCGCTCGCAGCCGCGGGACCAGATGCGGCTCGCGCACCTCTACCGGATGCTCGAAGCGCTCGGGAAGCACGAAGGACACCGCGCCATCGGCGGCGTCATCGGGCTCGACGCGGACGTCGTCGTCTGGCACGACCTGTCCGCGGCCACCTGGCCGGGCGGCCGAAGCGCGCTGACGGAGTACCAGAGCCGCTTCGCCGACAGGCTCGCCATCGCGAACGCCGCCGCCCATGGGGACGAGCCGCTCGCGGAACCCTCTCGCGTCCTCGAATGCCGACGCTGTCCTTGGTGGCCGACGTGCGAGGTGGTGCTCACCGAAACCCGCGACGTCAGCCTGGTCGTCCGCGGCGAAGACGCGATGGAGCTGCGCCGCGCCGGGGTGTCCACAGTGGACAAGCTGGCCGCGCTCGACCCGGCCGACGAGCCCCCGCCGATGAACTGGACCGGCGGCACCTTCGCCGATTCGATCATCCTGGCGCGTGCCTGGCTCGCCGATCTCACGATGGTGCGCAAGGTCGACCGCGTCGAGGTCCCGCGCGGTGACGTCGAGGTCGACGTCGACATGGAGAGCTTCGGTGATTCCGGCGCGTACCTGTGGGGTTCGCTGCTGACCGGCGCCGACATCGGGATGGAGCAGGGCTACCGGGCGTTCGCGACCTGGGAGCCGCTGCCGACCGCGGACGAGGCCCGGTCCTTCGCCGAGTTCTGGGCCTGGTTCACCGAAGTCCGCGAGCGCACGCTCGCCGCGGGCCTGACCTTCCGCGCCTATTGCTACAACGCGCTCGCCGAGAACCGCTGGCTCTTCGGCTCCGCCAGCCGGTTCGGCGAATATCCCGGTGTCCCCAAGAAGGCCGAGATCGCGTCCTTTGTGGACTCCGAGGAATGGATCGATCTCTTCCGCAGCGTCACCGACCAGTTCCTGTGCTCGCACGGCAAGGGGCTCAAGGTCATCGCCCCGGTCGCCGGGTTCGCGTGGCGCGATCCGGAAGCGGGCGGCGAGGCGTCGATGAGGTGGTACCGCGACGCCGTCGGCATGGACGGCGGGGTCCCCGACGACGCCCAGCGGGAGCGCCTGCTGCGCTACAACGAGGACGACGTCCTGGCCACACACGCGCTGCGGAACTGGATGACCGACCACGCGCAGACGTCCGTGCCGTACATGAACGACCTCTGATCCCGGCTCTCGCCGGGCTTGCGATCATTCGCGCCCCTGTGGATACTCGTTGACGAGTACTCGTCTACGAGGAGGCGCGGTGAAGCGGCGCAAGGTCGGGAATCTGCTGGCGCTGGCGATCCTGTCCACGCTGAACGAGCGCCCGATGCATCCGTACGAAATGGCGTCGGTGCTGAAGAGCCGCGGCAAGGACCGCGACATGGGGATCAAATGGGGTTCCTTCTACACGGTCGTCGGCAACCTGCGAAAACACGGCCTCATCGAGGCCGCCGAGAGCGGACGCGACGGCGCCCGCCCCGAGCGCACGGTGTACCGGATCACCGACGCCGGCCGTGACGAAATGCTCGACTGGCTGCGTGAGCTCCTCGCCGGGCTCGCGCCGGAGGAGCCGAAGTTCGTCGCCGGGCTGTCGGTGATGGGGTGGCTCGGCCCGGACGAGGTGATCGCCCTGTTCCGCACCCGCCTGGCGGCGCTGGACGAGGACATCGCCTCGACGCGAGCCGAGCTGGCCCGGCTGATCGAGGAGATTCCGCGCTTGGTACTGCTCGAAACCGAGTACCACCTGGCGATCCGGGTCGCCGAGGCCGAATGGGTCCGCTCGATCCTCGGGGAACTGACTTCCGGCTCGATGCCGGGGCTCGCGCAGTGGCGGGCCCTGGTGGCGGAAAGGGGGAGTACCCGCAGTTGAAAGAGCCCCGGCGAGGTGTTGCAGCACCCCGCCGGGGCGACGATCCCGCAACCGGAACCCGGCCACGAGACGGCACTTCGAGGATAACCGGGCTCCGGGCGAACAACCTGGAGAGACATGTCGAACATCAAGGACAGGAAACGGTTCAAGATCTTGCCGGAGATGGGCGGCGCGCTGGCGCGGAACTACGCCCGGCAGCGCGGCACCGGACCGCAGATCGAACACTGGCGGCAGCAGGCGCGCGAACTCACCGCGGACCTGCCGGAAGGCGCGAAGATCCTCGAGGTCGCCATCGGCCCCGGCTACTTCGCCGTCGAACTCGCGCGGCTCGGATTCTCCGTCACCGGCCTCGACGTCGCGCCGACGTTCGTGGAGATCGCGAGCGAGTACGCGCGGGCGCAAGGCGTCGAGGTCTCGTTCCGTGAGGGCGATGTCGCGGCCATGCCGTTCGACGACGAGTCGTTCGACTTCGTCGTCTGCCAGGCGGCGTTCAAGAACTTCGTGTGGCCGGTGAAGGCACTCGACGAGATGTACCGCGTGCTGCGCCCGGGCGGCACGGCCGTGGTGCAGGACATGAACCGGGACTCGACCGAGGGGACATCGTGCGCGAGGTCGAGAGCATGAAGCTCGGCAAGCTGGCCGCTCTCGGGGTGCGGCAGGCGCTCACCGGGCTGCGGCGGCGGGCTTACACGCCGGTCGACTTCGGCGGGCTGGTCGCCGAAACGGCGTTCCGGACGGGTGAGATCTCGACTTCGGGCATCAGCCTGGACGTCCGGCTGAAGCGCGGCTGAGGGGAGCTGAAGGGGACTTTCCCCGCGTCTCACGCGAGGAAAGTCCCCTTCGGATCAACGAGGGGCCATGCGCAGCGAGCCGTCCATCCGGATGACCTCGCCGTTCAGGTAGTCGTGGTCGATCAGCGACAGCGCGAGCTGCGCGTATTCGTCCGGCCGCGCGAGCCGCTTCGGGAACGGCACACCCTCGGCCAGCGAAGCACGGAACTCCTCGCTCACCGTCGCCAGCATCGGGGTGTCGACGATGCCCGGCGCGATGGTCAGCACGCGGATCCCGTGCGACGCGAGGTCGCGCGCGGCGGGCAGGGTCATCCCGACGATGCCGCCCTTGGACGACGAGTACGCGACCTGCCCGATCTGGCCGTCGAAGGCGGCGACCGACGCGGTGTTGATGATGACGCCGCGCGCGTTGTCGGCCAGCGGCTCGGTCTTGGCGATGGCCTCGGAGGCCAGCGTCAGCACGTTGAAGGAGCCGATCAGGTTGATCTGGACGACCTTCGCGTACAGGGCGAGGTCGTGCGGGCCCTTCTTCGAAAGGATCCGAGCGGACGGCCCGATCCCGGCGCAGTTCACCACGGTCCGCAGCGGCACCCCGGACTCGGCCGCGGTCGCGACGGCGGCGCGTACCTGCTCCGGGTCGGTGACATCGGCCTCGACGTAGGTGACGTTCTCGACCTGCTCGGCGTTCGCGATGGCACCGGCGAGGTCCAGCGCGAAGACCCGCGCACCCTTCGCGGCGAGCGCCTTCGCGGTCGCGCCGCCGAGCCCGGACGCGCCACCCGTGACGAGCGCCGCGGTGTCGGTGATCTGCATGTTCTCCCTTTCGTCGGCAACCGTTCATAGGTTAACGCTCGTTCGCATCGGGCCCAGGTGGGATGGCTCACTCCGGTGCGAAGCATGTCGTGAGGAGTATTCGGGCCTGAAGCATTCCGTTCGCTCGGAGGTCAACTCCGGCTGTCACCTTCAGCAGCATGAGCGCTGCTCGGATCGTGGTGGTGGGGACCGGTTACGTCGGATTGACCACGGGGGCCTGCCTGGCCGGCCTGGGGCATCGAGTCACTTGCGTCGATGTCGACCAGGCGAAGGTCGCAAGGCTTTCCGCCGGACGGGTGGACATCCTGGAGCCGGGATTGTCCGAGCTGGTGTCGAGGGGGCTGACCAGCGGAAGACTCGAGTTCGTGGTCGGCGCGCGCGACGCCGTTCGCGACGCGGAGGCCGTTTTCCTTTGTGTGCCAACGCCGATGGGTGCGGGCGGCTCGGCGGACCTGCGGGCCGTCGAGGCCGTGACCGCCGAGATCGGCGACGTCATCCCGCCGGGCTGCGCGCTCGTCACCAAATCGACCGTTCCGGTGGGGACGTCGAAGCGCATCCAGGCGATGCTCGGCCGCACCGACGTGCCGGTGGTGTCGAATCCGGAATTCCTGCGTGAGGGCACCGCGGTCGAGGACTTCCTCGGCCCCGACCGGATCGTCGTCGGTTCGGACGACGTCGCGGCCGCCCGCTGGGTCGGCGAGCTCTACGCCGACCTCGCCGCCCCGGTCGTCGTCGCCGACGCGGCCAGCGCGGAACTGGTGAAGTACGCGGCGAACTGCTTCCTCGCGATGAAACTGTCCTATGTGAACTCGATCGCCGAACTGTGCGAACGCCTCGGCGCCGACATCGACCTGGTCACCGAAGGTATGGGCTACGACCGGCGCATCGGCCGCTCGTTCCTCAAACCCGGCCCCGGCTGGGGCGGCTCGTGCCTGCCGAAGGACACCAGCGCGCTGGTGAAGGTCGCCGAGTCCGTGCAGTACGACTTCACGCTGCTCACCTCGGCGATCGAGGAGAACATCGCGCAGCGGGACCGGATCGTCGCGAAGATCGCCGGCGCGGTCGGCGGCACTCTGGCCGGTTCGCGGATCGGGGTCCTCGGGCTGGCGTTCAAAGCCGGGACGAACGACCTGCGCGACTCGCCCGCCCTCGCGGTCGCGTCCGTGCTGGGCGCGCTCGGCGCGGAACTGACCGCCTACGACCCCGCTGTCGGCGGGCATATCGACGGCATGACCGTGGTCGACGACCCGTACCAGGTCGCGAAGGCCGCCGACGCCGTCGTCGTGCTGACGGAATGGGACGAGTTCAAACGGCTCGACTGGACCTACATGGCCGAGCAGATGGACGGCGACGCGGTCGTCGACACGCGCAACCTTCTCGACCCGCACCGGATCCTGGACGCCGGCCTGTCGTGGCAGGGCGTCGGGCGGCCGCGGGCGGCGCTGCGGCGGAAGGTCGCCGTCTCCTGACCCACCTGCCTCCCGCGGGTGCGATGAAGGGGACCTTTCCTTGCGAAATTTGCAAGGAAAGGTCCCTTCATGACACCAGGGAGACGAGCTTCAGCAGCCCGTCCACGACCTCCTCGGCCGTCGGACCGTTCTCCGGGTCGAGCATGTGCTGCAGCATCACGCCCGAGTTCAGAGCCGTGGCGACCGCGCCGATCCGGCGTTCGTCCGCCTCGGTGAGGGTGTCCTCGTCGATCCCGAGGATGCCCGCCGCCATCCCCCGGCGGCCCTCGCGCTGCGCGGCGGCGAGCTGTTTCCGCAGCTCAGGGTGATGCTCGGACTGCACGAACGCCTCGATCGAGGCGATCCACAGCTGCCGGTTCCGCCCGTACGAGTCGATCATCGCGCGCCAGGACGCCGCGTACTGCTCGGACGGTGAGGCGTCGGGGTCGACAGCGCCCCGCATCTCGACCTGGATCTCCCTGCCCCAGTCGTCCATCGCCTGCGAGAACGCCGTCAGCAACAGGGCTTCACGTGAGCCGAAGTGGTAGCCGATGGCCGCGTGGCTGACCCCCGCCGCCGTCGCGATATCCCGCACCGTGGTGCGTGACCAGCCTTTTTCCTTCAAACACTGGATGGCGCCCGCCATCAGGTCCTCGCGATTGCCCATGCCCGAGATCCTAGACCACGCGGTTTATCCATTTGGTTTAACCAAGCGGCTTGACCAAGCGTTCAAATCTGCCGTACGGTCGTTCCCATCACCACGAACCCCTGGGAGCAGCCATGACGACCACCGTTCTGATCTCCGGCGCCGGTATCGCGGGTCCGGCCCTCGCCTTCTGGCTGCGGAAGCGCGGTTTCGCGCCGACCGTCGTCGAACGCGCCCCGGCCCTGCGCGAAGGCGGCAGCGCGGTCGACTTCCGCGGCGAGCAGATGACGCTGCTGAAGCGCATGGGAATCCTCGAAGACATCCGCGCGAAGGAAACCGCGATGGGCGCGCAGGTCATCGTCGATCCGCGAGGCAAGAAGGTCGCCCAGATGCCGTCGGTCTTCTTCAGCGGCGAAGTCGAGATCGAGCGCGGAGACCTGACGCGCATCCTCTACGACCACACGAAAGACAGCACCGAGTACGTCTTCGGCGACTGGATCACCGGGCTGGACGAGCTTTCGGACGGCGTCGACGTCACCTTCGCCCACGGCGCCCCGCGCAGATTCGACCTGGTCGTCGGCGCGGACGGGCTGCATTCGGGTGTGCGGCGGCTGACGTTCGGCGAGGAAGAGCTGTTCCGCACCGACCTCGGCTTCCACACCGCGGGGTTCAGCGCGCCCAACCACCTCGACCTCGACCATCTCGGCCAGATCTGCAGCGTTCCCGGCCGGACGGTCATGGTCGCCAGCGGCCGCGATCGCTCCGCTCTCAATGTCAGTTTCGTCTTCGCGTCGGAGTCGCTGGAGGTGCGGCGGCGCGACGTCGAGGCGCAGAAGAAGGTCCTCGCCGAGCGCTACGCCGACTTCGGCTGGGAGATCCCGGCGCTGCTGGAGGGCCTTGGCGCCGCCGACACGCTGTACTTCGATTCGCTCAGCCAGATCCACCTCGACAAGTGGTCGCGGGGCCGGGTCGTGCTGCTCGGTGACGCGGCCTGGTGCGCCGGCCCCGGCGGTTCGGGCACCGGGCTCGCGATGATGGGCGCGTACATCCTGGCGGGGGAGCTCGCCGCCGCGCACGGAGACCACGAGGTCGCTTTCGCGCGCTATGAAGAGAAACTGCGTGGTCCGGTGAAGATCTCGCAGAAGCAGGCGGCCGGCATCGGCACGTTCCTCGCGCCGAAGACGCGGTTCATGGTCGGCTATCGGAACTTCCTGTACCGCGTGCTGGGCTCGCGGCCGATGACCAAGGTGTTCACGTGGATCACCTCACGGGCGGCGAACGCGGCGACGCTGGAAAACTATGACGCTCCGGTGCCCACGCGGGGATAGTTTCGGTGGGTGTTGGAGGAGAAGGAGTTCCGGAAGGTCTGTTACGAGGCGGCCCGGCGAACGCGTGGCCGGATCAGCCGGTTCCGGTCGTACCCGGAGTCGGGGAACTTCGTGCAGGCCGAGATCGCCTATCCGCACCGGACCGCCGCGGTGCTGTGGTCGCAAGAGTGGGACGGCCGAAGGTGCGAGATCTTCGGAATCGCCGAAGCACCTGTCGGCTGGGGATCGATGACCTTCGTCGACGAGCCGGGTTTGCTGGCGGTTCTGCGAGAGCTACTTCCCGGGCACCGGTTGTTCACGCGGGCGGAGCTTGAAGCGCCGATCGACCTCACCGTGCCGCCCTGGGTGAACGATCGCGAGGTCAGGTATTGGCGGCCCGACAATCTCGGCGAAGTCCTCTTCAACTACTGGGACTGAAAAAGTAGTTAGCAAAGCGTAGTATCACCGTCGTGTTCACGACCAGGCCGGAACTGGCCGGCACCCACGGCATGGTGGCATCGACGCACTGGCTGGCCTCGGCCACCGGGATGGCGGTGCTCGAAAGCGGCGGCAACGCCTTCGACGCGGCGGTGGCGGCCGGGTTCGTCCTGCAGATCGCCGAGCCGCATCTGTGCGGTCCGGCGGGGCAGGTCCCCGGCATCTTCGTCACCGCGGCGGATCGGACTCCGAGAGTCCTCGCGGGTCAGGGAGTCTCGCCCGCGGCGGCGACGCCCGAACACTTCGCGGATCTGGGGCTCGATCTGATCCCCGGCAGCGGTTTGCTCCCCGCGACCGTTCCGGGCGCGTGGGACGGCTGGCTGCTGCTCCTGCGGGATCACGGCACCAAGTCGCTGCGCGATGTCCTCGGCTACGCGATTTCCTATGCGCGTAACGGGATTCCGCTGGTCAGCCGGGTCGGTGACACCATCCGCGCGGTCCAGGACCTGTTCACCGAACATTGGCCGACGTCGGCGGCGCTCTGGATGCGGAACGGCAAGCCCGTCGAAGGCTTGCACCGCAATCCGGCGCTCGCGGACACGTGGGAGCGGCTGCTCGCCGAGGCCGAGTCGGTCAGCGGCCGCGAGGAGCAGATCGACGCCGGACGCCGCGCGTGGTCGCAAGGCTTCGTCGCCGAAGCGATCGAGGCGTTCAGCCGCAAGGCTTTCCGTGACGACTCCGGCCGCGATCACGCCGGTCTCCTCACCGGCGAGGACATCGCGGGCTGGGAGGCGACGTACGAGGACGCGCTGCAGGTCGACTTCGGCGACTGGGGCCTGGTGAAGATGGGCGCCTGGACACAAGGTCCGGCGCTGCTGCAGCAGGCGCGGTTGCTGGACGGTCTGCGCGACGAGCTGTCCTATGTGGACGGAATCCCGACGGAACGGACGGTGCATCTGGCCGTCGAGGCGGCGAAGCTGGCGTTCGCGGATCGTGAGGCGTGGTACGGCGACTCACCCGACGTGCCGATCGATCTGCTGATCTCCCGCGAGTACGCGGACGCCCGCCGGGCCTTGATCACCGACGAAGCGTCCGCCGAACTGCGGCCCGGCGGCCCGTCGCCACGGCTGCCCGCGATCCTCGAAAGGCTGCGCGGACTGGAATCCGGTTCCGGTGCGACGGGAGAGCCCACGGTCGGGCCGCTGGGCGAGACCCGCGGCGACACCGTGCACATCGACGTCGTCGACGCGGCCGGGAACATGATCTCGGTGACGCCGTCAGGTGGCTGGTTGCAGTCGAGCCCGACGATCCCGGAACTCGGTTTCTGCCTCGACTCGCGCGGGCAGATGTTCTGGCTGGAGCAGGGACTGCCGAACTCGCTGGCGCCGCGCAAGCGGCCGCGGATCACGCTTTCGCCGTCGATGGGCCTGCGTGACGGCGAGCCGGTGCTCGCGTTCGGGACCCCGGGTGGCGACCAGCAGGACCAGTGGCAGCTGTGTTTCTGGCTGGCGCACACGCTCGGCGGGCTGAACCTGCAGGAGTCGATCGACTCGCCGGCGTGGCACACCACCGCGTTCCCGAGCTCGTTCTATCCGCGTTCGTGGACGCCGCGGGAACTGGTGGTCGAGTCACGGCTCGGTCAGTCCACAATGGACGCCCTTGCCGCGCGCGGACACGCCGTCGTCGACGCGGGACCTTGGGCGCTCGGGCGACTTTCGGCCGTGTCGCGATCCGGCGGCGTGCTCCGCGCCGCGGCCAACGCGCGCGGCATGCAGGGCTACGCCGCCGGCCGCTGACGCTCCCCAAGCCTCGTGAGTGGCAAGGACGGTTAGAACCGTCCTTGCCACTCACGAGGTCAAGGGCGCGGCTGTTCCCAGAGCCAGAATTCGATGCCCTGGTTGTCCACGCACTCGGCACTCAGGCCGTAGGGCTGCTGTTCGGTTTCGCCTGCCTGGCCGCCCTGTGCCCGGACGCGGTCGAGGGCGGCGGCGAGATCGTCGACGGCGTACATGACCTTCCAGCCCACCTGCCGTCCCGGGCCACCCCAGAGTCCGCCCTGCAGGCCGGAACCTTCGACCCCCCAACCTCCTTCGACCCGTCCCGGCGAGAACTGCCAGCCCAGAACGGCGCCGTAGAACGCCTTCGCGCGTTCGTCGTCCGGGACCTGGAAGGTGAAGTAGCCCGCTTCGCCATGCCGGATCGGCGCAGCGCCGGAAGCCGGCCGGGGCGCCGCTTGCGCGACAAGCCACCGCTGGCCGTACGGGTCCTTGATCTCCCCGCTCAGCCCGTGGCCTTCGTCCGCGACGGGACGTCGCAGCTCAGCGCCCCGTTCCACGGCCCGTGCGGCCGAAGCGTGCGCGTCCGCGACCTCGACCCGGATCAGCGGGCCACCGGCGGGCGCAACGACGATGCCCAGTTCGGGGAACTCCTCGGCGAACATCAGCACGCTGTCCCCGATGGCCAGTTCGGCGTGCCCGACGCGGCCGTCCTCCATCACGATCGGATCGGACCGCCGCCGCGCCCCGAACACCTCGACATAGAAGTCGAGCGCGGCGCGGGCGTCCGTCACCACGAGGTACGGCGTCAAAGAGCGGACTTCGGCTTCGGTGGTGAGTGTTTCGGTCATCTCGGCTCCGTTCAGGACGGCGCGACGAAGGTTGTCGCGCAGTTCGGCGGCGAAGAGCGGGTCAGGCTCGACAGGCTGCGAGGGCGCGCGAAGCGCATCGAACGGATCAGGCATCGCGACCCTCCTTCTCCTGGTAAGCACGCCGGAACGCGGCGCGGGCCCGCACGAGCAACGCCTCTGTGGCGTGCACCGTGCGTTCGAGATGATCGGCGACCTCCGGTACCGGGAGGCCGTCGACGTAGCGAAGCGTCAACGCGGCTTGGTGATGTGCCCCGAGCGACGCGAGCACCTCGCGCGCCAGAAGGGCGTCCAGCCGTTCGTCCCACGGATCGGTGTAGTCCTCCTCGTGGACGAGTCGCAGCCCGCGTTCCTCACGTTCCTTGCGCCGCCAGTGATCGGCGAGCTTGTGCCGGGCGACGCCGATCAGCCACCCGGTGCTCACCGGCGGTGCGAGCTCCTTGCGACAGGCCCTCACCGCGCCGAGGAACGTCTCCGACGTCAGTTCCTCGGCGAGGGTGCGATCACCGCACCGGGACAGCAGGTACCCGTAGACCTCCGGCAACGCCGCCTCGTACAGCGAAAGCAGCGCGAAGGCCGGGTCCCGTTGCACCCGTGGTTCCGTCACATCCCCATCGTCGCTCGGGGAGCCTGAACTCCGACGGGTGAAACCGAACTTTCTCAGGTTCGCGGATCCGGCAGCCGTCGCGCCACCGTGATCACGCCGACCGTCAGCACCGCCTGAATGCCGATGACCAGCACGAACGCGCCCTTCATGCCGAGCGGCCCGGCACCGGCGGACGCGAACAACGTCCCCAGCGTCGCCACGCCCAATGCCATCGCTGCCTGCTGCGACGTCGTCAGCATCCCGCTGCCGACGCCGGCGATCTCCGGCGGCACCTTCGACAGGACGATCCGGAACACCGTCGTCATCGCCAACCCCTGGCCGAGACCGCACAGCAGCATCCCCGGCGCGAAGTCGAGCACTCCGAGATCAGGCCATTCCAGCAGCACGGTGCCGATCAGCACCAGCAGCCCGAGCAGCTGCACCGAGAGACCGGCGGCCACCACCCGCTGGCCGAACCGCGTCGCCAGACGGCTGCTGACCAGGCACATCGCGAAGAACGCGAGCGAAAGCGGCGCCGTCACCAGGCCGGAACCGAACGGCCCCAGGTGCAGGCCGTCCTGCAGCGTCACCGCGAACACGAACATGAACGCGCTGAACCCGATGAAGAACGGCACCCCGACCAGCAGGCCTTGGCGCACACTCGGCATCCGCATCACCGACGGCGGCAGCAGCGGGACACCGCCCCGGCGTTCCATCCGGCGCTCGACGTGGACGAATCCGGCCGCGGCGAACGGGAACACCACGAGCAGCACGATCGTCCACAGTGGCCAGCCCAGCACCGGTCCCTCCGCCAGCGGGAGCAGCAGCGACACCAGCGCGATCGCCAGGAAGACCGTGCCGGGGCGGTCGATGCCGATCGGGTTCCGCGAGCGGCTCTCCGGGATCAGCCGCCGCGCGACCACCAGGCCGGCGATGCCGACGGGCACGTTGACCAGGAAGATCGGCCGCCAGCCGGTACCCCACAGATCCGCGGCGACCAGCGCCCCGCCGAGGAACTGGCCTAACACCATCGAAAGCCCCGCCGTCGCGCCGTAGAGACCCAGTGCCTTGGAGCGGCGTTCGCCGGTCGTCGTCGCCTGGATGATCGACAGCACCTGCGGCAGCATCAGCGCGGCGGCCGCCCCCTGCGCGGCCCGTGCCAGCACCAGCGTCAACGCCGTCGGTGCGATCCCGCAGAGCAGGGAGGTGAACGTGAACGCCGCCAGCCCGATCAGGAACAGCTTGCGGCGGCCGAAGGCGTCGCCGAGCCGTCCGCCGACGACGAGCAGGACGGCGTAGGCGATCCCGTAGGCCGCGACCACCAGTTCCAAGGTGGCCGAAGAGGTACGGAGATCCGAACCGATCGCGGGCAGGGCGATGTTGACGATGAAGAAGTCGATGAGCGGAAGTGCCGCCCCCAGCAGCACGGTGACCAGGCCCGCCGAGGTCAGGGCCGGTCCGGCGGTGACGCGCGCGGGCGTCGCCGGAACTTGCGTCGAAGTCATGAGTACCACGATCAGCCGATCGCGAACCTGGTACCAGGAGTGTGTTTATCCTGGTACCACCACTACCTGGTAACCGGCTTCGAGCTTTGCGAACCTGATGAGGTGACCATGACCGCCGATTCGCGAGTGGCCGAGGTGCGACGGCACGAACTGGCCGCCTTCCTCCGCAGCCGTCGCGAGCGCATCACCCCCGACCAGGTCGGCCTGCCGATCAGCGGCAGGCGCCGCACGCCGGGGCTGCGCCGCGAGGAGGTCGCGCAGCTGGCCGGGGTCGGGGTCACCTGGTACACGTGGCTCGAACAAGGCCGCGACATCAACGCGTCCGAGCAGGTGCTCGACGCGATCTCCCGCACCCTGCGGCTCGACCCGCACGAGCACACGCACCTGTTCACCCTCGCCGGCGCGCCCGAACCGCCGCTGGAGAAGGACTGCAAGCTCCTCAGCCAGAACATCCATCGGATGATGGGCAAACTGGAGCCGTTCCCGGTCTGCGTGCGCAACGCGCGGTGCGACATCCTCGCCTACAACCGCGCTTACGACTGGCTGATGGGCGGCCTCGACGACATCCCGTTCGAGGAGCGCAACACGCTGATCCAGTGCCTGACCAATCCCGAGTGGCGCCGCAGGCTCCCGGACTGGGAGCTCAACCTGCCCCGGGTGGTCGCCGGTTTCCGCGCCGCGATGGCGGAACACATCGCCGAACCGGCGTGGAAGAACCTGGTCAAGCGGCTGCGGCAGGAGTCCGACCTCTTCGAGCGGATGTGGAAGGAACACGACGTCTCCACCGAACGGATCGTGCTCAAGCGCTACCTGCACCCGGACGCCGGCCTGCTGCGGTTCGAATTCTCGTACCTGTACCTCGGGCGGCGTTCCGAGATCTCCCTGGCGACGCTGACCCCGGCGGACGAAGAGACCGCGGCGAAACTGCCCAGCTCCTTCTGAAGGGGGAGGCGGACCAGGCTCGCGAGGGAGCCTTTCCGCGGCGGGAACGCCGACGCTGGATGCATGACCGTTGCGATGGCTCCACCCAAGATCTCCAGCGCCCGCCTGATCGTCTGCTACGCGGCGATCCTCGGCACGCTCCCGTACCTGACGTTGAAGGCGTCCTGGGTCACCGGAGGAAGCCTCGGCCTCCGCGATCCGTCCTTTGTGGACTCCGACCTGATGATGTTCGCGAACCTGGTCACCGGCGGGATGGACGTCGTCGCGGTGATCCTCGCGCTGGCGTTCACCTACTCCTGGGGCCGCCGGATCCCCGCGCCGCTCGTCCTGTTCCCGATCTGGATCGGCACCGGGCTGCTCGCGCCGATCGTGCTGGACCTCCCGGTGATCGTCGCCGACCTGTCGACCGCGCGACTGGCCGAACTGCCGCTGGAGAACTGGGTCTGGGCCGTCGTCTACGGCGGATTCGCCTGGCAGGGCATCCTGCTGCTGACCGCGTTCGTGCTCTACGCCCGTGACCGCTGGTGGTTCGTCGTCACCGGCACCGTGAAGCCGGGGACCATCGGTGTGGCGGGAGTGCTCGGTATCGTCGCCGCGCTCGTCTGCGCGGCCGGCCACTCGATCTGGGCGTTCGGCCCCGGCGGCATCGCCGCTCGTGGCCAGGACCTCGTGATCGCGGCGCTCGCCGTCCTCGCCGCACTCGCGCTGGCGAACGTTTCGCGCGGGCGGTTCTGGCCGCGGCTGGTGCTGGTGTGGACCGGTGCCGGGGCGATGGCGGGCACCGGGGCGTGGGGTCTGTTCAGCGCACTCACCATGGGATCCGCCGATCACGCGGCGGTGCTCGCCGTGCAGGTAGCCGGCGGGGTGCTGATGATGACCTCGGTCCTGCGGCGGCTACCGCACGCGGCGTAGCCGGGAAGCCGCTTTTCAACGGACGCGATCCGCCCCCGCCCCGGGTAGCTTTCGTCCTGTGCTGCTGAAGGAACGTTATCCGTGGAGTCTCTGGGTGGGCCGCGTGCTGCGCGTGGTGCTGCCGCTGGGATTCGTGCTCGGCGCGACGAGCGGCGCCTCGCGCTGGCAGCCGGGCGGACCGCAGCTGACCTCGTCCGGGGTGCTGTGGCTGGTCGCCATCGCGGTGCCGCTGCTGATCGTCCACCGCTTCCCGATGACGATCTTCCTGCTCACCTCCGCGCTGACGCTCGGCTACTACACCTCCGGCAACCCGGGCGGTCCGGCGATCGTGCTGCCGACCATCGCGCTCTTCCTGCTCACCAAGATCCGCGGGCCGATCGTCGCCGGTGGCGCCGGCGGTGCGCTCTTGGCGGCCTCGGGGATCGCGTTGTTCGCCCGGCACGGGCTGGCGGGTTTCGATCTGCGGGCCGGTCTGGGGCTGGTCTGGGTGATCGCGGTCGTCGGGATCGGGACGGCGGTGCGCAACGGGATGGCCGCCGCGCGGGCCCGCCGCGAGCAGGCCGACGAGCACCGGCACCGCATGGCCGAGCAGGAGCGGCTCACCATCGCCCGCGAGGTGCACGACGTCGTGGCGCACAGCCTCGCGATGATCAACGTCCAGGCGGGCGTCGCCGCGCACGTCGCCGACAGACGTCCTGAGCAGGCGAAAGAGGCGTTGCTGAACATCAAGGAAGCGAGCGCTTCGGCGTTGAAGGACCTTCGCGCGACGTTGGCCGTGCTGCGGTCCGGGGAGGACAAGGCGCCCGCGCCGAGCCTCGCCCAGGCCGACGAGCTGTTCGAGCACGCCCGCGCGGCCGGGCTGGAGGTCCGCGTCGACGGCGAGCCGGGGGAGCTGCCCGCCCCGGTGGACGGCGCCGCGTACCGGATCCTGCAGGAGTCGCTGACGAACGTGGTCCGCCACGCGAACCAGGCGCGGGGTGTCGACGTCAGGTTCGAGCGGAAAACCGGTGCGCTGACGCTGCTCGTCCGCGACGATGGCCATGGCGCCGTCGAACCCGCGCCAGGGCACGGGCTGCGCGGGATGTCCGAACGGGCGGCCGCATTGGGCGGCGCGCTCACGACGTCGGTGGTGAACGGCGGCTTCCAGGTTCGCGTGGACCTGCCCATCAAGGGGGAAGAATGACGATCCGGGTGGTTCTCGCCGACGACCAGGTGCTGGTCCGCGCCGGTTTCCGGGTGCTGCTGGAGACCGAAGACGGCTTCGAGGTCTGTGCCGAGGCGGGCGACGGCGAGCAGGCGGTCGCGGCCGCCGTCGAGCACCGGCCGGACATCGTCGTGATGGACATCCGGATGCCCGGGGTCGACGGGCTCGAAGCGACGCGGCGGATCACCGCGAATCCCGAGCTGGCCGGGGTGAAGGTCCTGGTACTGACCACTTTCGACGTCGACGAGTACGTCTACGAGGCGTTGCGCGCCGGCGCGAGCGGGTTCCTGCTGAAGGACACCGATCCGGTGGAGCTGCTGCGGGCGTTGAAGGTGGTGGCCGCGGGCGAGGCGCTGCTGGCGCCGACCGTGACCCGGCGGCTGATCGCGGAGTTCGTCGACCGCCCGGAGAACCGCCGCATCGACGTGAGTGCCGTCCGCGAGATCACCGATCGCGAACGCGAGGTCCTCGGCCTGGTGGCCGGCGGGATGTCGAACGACGAGATCGCGGCGCATCTGGTGATCTCGACGGCCACCGCGCGCACGCACGTCAGCCGCATCATGACCAAGATCGGGGCGCGCGACCGGGCACAGCTGGTGGTGCTCGCCTACGAATCGGGTCTGGTCAGCCCTCGCCGGGGTGAAGTTCCCCCAAAATGCTGAGATTGCCGAAAAACCTCCGCCGGTGACGCGGAGTCGTCAAGTGCGACATATCGCTGACACTCCGTTAATTCGCTGCCTGGCGGGCTCGTCGCAGGCTCTTGGTTGGGACGTGCATCTGCACGTGCATAACCGCCACTCGTGCCTCTTCTCCGTGTCCACCAGGAGTCCGGCGGGGGTTCCGGTCGCTTACTCGAAATCAGACAGGGGTACGGCTAATCCTGATTTCCTCGTGAGTCCAGAAGTATCGCGCGGGATTTCGCCCCGGTGATCGTGCACGGTGCGTGATCTTTTCGCCGGACGCCGAACGGAACAACGGTCACTTTCCGTCGCGAAATCGCTCCCTGGACGGGTTCTGCTCGCTCGGTGTTGCTTTGTCGCAATGGCTCTGAGCATTAGTCTCCGGCTGAACGGCAAGGCGGATTTCACCTACCGGACGTGATTCTCACCCGGCCGGGCAAGAAATCGATTCACCTTTTTCTCTCACTGGGAGTCACTATTGACGGCAAAGACACCTGACCCGCTTCTGGTGGTCACCGCGGGCGTCCTTCTCGCCGCGATCCTCACCCGGTCGCTGCCGGCCAAGAAGGTCATCGGGCCGGTCGCGGCGGTGGTCGGCTGATGAGCGGGGACTTCCTGGCCGCGGTCACCGAACGGCAGCGCCGCCGGCTGCTCGACCTCGGCAAACACGTCGATCACGCGGCGGGCACGACACTGCTCCACCAGGGCGACCCGGCGCCCCCGGTGCTGATCCCGCGGTCCGGCTTCGTGAAGGCGCTGCGCGCGGCGCAAGGCGGCTCGCCGCCGATGATCGTGGACCTGCTCGGTGCCGGTGACGTGCTCGGCGTCGAAGACTGCCTGGCCGGACGGCCGAGCCATCTCTCCTACATCGCCACGAAACCGGTCCGCGTGCTGGAGATCCCGCGGAACGCCTTTCACGGCCTTCTCGACGACGATCACGAGGTGATGGCCCTGATCACCGCGGACCTGGCCGTCCGGCTGCGCCTGCGGAACGTCGCGCTGGGGTTCGCGACCGCCAAGGTCCGGAGCAGGCTGACCGCGTTCCTGACCAGGATGCAGGCGCTCTACGGGGTTCCCGGTGAAGGCGGTGTCGTGATCGACGTGGGGCTGAACCACGCGGACATCGCCTCGGCGATCGGTGCCTCGCCCGCGTCGGTCAACGCCGAGATGGCGAAACTGAAGAACGAGGGGTATCTGAGCACCGGCTACAAGACGATCCACTTGAAGAAGCGTTTGCGTGAGGACGGGCCGCCGCTCACCCCGGTCCCGTCCGCGCGACGGCGGATCCCGCAGCTGCGGATACCGCGGATCGCGATGGGGTGAACGGGGCTTCCCTCGAGTGCTCCGCGAGGAAAGCCCCGTTCATCTCCTTCATGCGCCGCGGGGTGCGCAAGATCGGGTCAACTGCGCCTCAGCTGAAGCGCGAGCCGTATGACGAACACGACGGCCAGCGCGGCGACCAGGGCTATTTCCCAGGCCATGGCTGCTCCTTCTCGGCCGGCATCCGAACTCGTCAGATGCTCTGCCCATAAGGCGCGTCACCGGGGGAGGACGTTCACCGACACGGCCCAACTCACACTTTCGGACCAACGCCACGCCCACTACCTGGCTACAGAGCGCCGACGGCCGCCCACACCCGATGCGGATCGAGGTCCATCGGCCGCGAGTCCGGATCCGGACGCAGCCGCCGCAGCAGCACCTGCTGCACCAGCGTCGTCGGCCGGGCCGCCGCGGCCACCCGCCGCCAGAACAGGTGATCCTCCAGGCCTTCGAACAGCACCTCGGTGTTCCACCCGCCGAACTCGTCGACCAGCGACCGCCGCACCAGATAGCCGCTGCCGAGATACGGCAGCGTCCGCAGGCGCCGCTCCTCCGGCGGCAGAGCACCGACCAGGCCGTCCACCGGGTCCGCGACCGGGCAGTGCACGACGTCGGCACCCTCCGAAACGGCCAGCAGCCGCTCCAGCAGGAATTCCGAAGCCCGCATCCCGCCGTCGAGCACCAGCAGCCACGACGCCGTCGAACGCTCCAACAGCGAGTTCCGGGTGAGCCCGCGGCCGAGCGGGGTGTCGTGGAGCAGGACGTCGTACGGGCGTGGGCGCGGCCACGGGTGCACGCCGTCCTCGCCGACCAGCACCTTCCGCGGGGTCACGCTGCCCGTGAGCAGGTCGTTCGCGAGATCGTCCGGGTCGACCTCGCCGGTCCGGCGCACGATCAGCACGTCGACGTCGGCGGTGCCCGCCGTCGAAGCCGCGGCCGGCTCCCAGCTACGCGTGGCGACCCGCCGGGCCCCCGCCGTGCGCTGCGCGATCCGTGCCGACAACGCCGTCCCGCGTGCCGAAGCCGGTCCGGCGGCGGACCGGTCGCCCGCGAACCGCGCGTCGAACGACGGGGTGTCGATCGCCAGCGCGTCCTCCGGGTTCCGCAGGCTCGTCGCCAGCGCCCGCGCCGGGGCGATGTCCGCGGCGGGCGCCGAGCCCAGCGAGGACGCCAGCTCGATCAGCCGCCGCGCGGACGCCGTCATGTCCAGCGACTTCACGAAACCGTAGGCGGCCGAACGCAGATGCCGTTCCCGTTCCGGCTCGTCGGCGAGCGCGGCGACGACCGAGCCCAGCGCCTCCGGCCGCGCGAGGACCAGGTGCTCGCCGGGGACCAGCGGTTCGACGTCCACGGACGTCTCGCTGACCACCACGCAGCCGTTGGTCATCGCTTCGAGCGTGCGCACCCACTCCAGGGTCTGCTTCCGCTCGCGGTGCAGGTTCAGCAGGAACCGCGACCGCGCGAGGTGCTCGAACTTCGCCTTGCCGGGCAGGAAGTCGACGCGGGCGGCGGTCATCGGCTCGTGCGGCGGGGTCAGCAGCCGCGTCCGCAGGCCGGCGAGGTCCCGCGCGTACGAGCCGAGCAGCACCGAACGACGCCGTTCGGCCGTGCCGAGATAGGTGACGTCGAGGTCGCGCGGGCTGTCGAGGTCTCCGCCCCACAGATCCCACAGCGGGCTGTAGCCGAGCTGGAAATGCTCGACGCCGATCCCGCGCCGCCGCAGCTCGGCGGTCGAATCGGTGTTGATGTCGACGGCGCCGCCCAGGATGGACAGCAGTTCGGCGTTGCGTTCGAAGGTCGCCGTTCCGGGGTGCTCGACGCAGAACCCGATGGTGCGGCGGCACTGCGCGGCGGTCGGGAAGTCGGCGTCCGGGATGGTCACGAAGTACTCGTGGGGGACGACGACGTACACGGTGTCGCTGTCGGCCTCGGGGTACGTGCCGATCGCGGTCCTGGCCTTGCCACCGGCGGTGCGCACGGCGTCGGCGACCACCTCCAGGAGCTCCTCCATGAAGGCGGAACCGCCCTCGGCGGAGACGAAGCAGAGTTCGGTCACGGCCGGTCCATCTTCTTCCGCACGACGCGCAGCGGAGCGGTGACCCGCCAGCTGACGGTGCGGCGCGTGGCGTCGAGTTCCCTGGCCATCTCGGCGGCGAGCCGTTCGGCGTTGAGCAGCCGCTGCCGGTCGGCCGACGGTTCGCCGCCGGGCAGGATGTCCGCGTCGACGACACCCGCCGACACCACGAGCTCGGCGTCGAGCAGCGCGAGCCGCAGCTTGTCCCGCTCCTCGCGGCAGGTCTTCAGCTCCGCGCGCAGCGAGTCACGCTGCTGGTGGGCGAGCAGGACCTCGGCCTCCAGCGCCTGAAGGCGCGCCTTCGCGACGTCGAGCTCTTCCTGCTGCGAGGCCAGCTTCTGGTTCAACGCGGCGGACTCGCCTTCGTCCGGCGCGGCGGCGGTGGCCTCGCGCAGTTCGTGCTCGGTTTCGGCCAGCTTCGCCTTCAGCCGGTCCTGCTCGGCGGTGAAAACCTGCCGCTCGGCCCGGAGCCGGGTCAGCTCGGCCTGGACACGGCCGGGAATGTCGGTGTCAGACATGAACGCCCCCACTCAGTTCGGTCAGGATTTCGGAGTACTCGCGCGCGTAGCCCGCCGGGTCGAGCCACGGCAGCAGCTTCTCGTACGCGGCCTTGGCCATCTCGCGGCGGCGCGTGGCCGACGTGCCCAGCGCGCGCAGCAGCGCCGCCGTCAGCGCGTCGACGTCGTTGGTCTCGAACAGCCAGCCCGTCTCGCCGTCGACGATCATCTCCCGCGCGCCGAACACGTCGGTCGCCGCGACCGGGACGCCACAGCAGACGGCTTCGAGGATCGAGCGCGGCAGCGACTCGATGTCGGAGCTGTTCACGAAGATGTCCGCGGCCTGCAGCCAGCGCAGCGGATCCGGCTGGATCGGCACCAGGCTGACCGACTTCTCCAGCCCCGCGCGCTTGACCGATTCCTCCATCGCGAGCCCGTACGGCGACGGGTGCAGGCCGACGATGGACAGCTTCGCCTCGGGGTGGATCTTGTGGATCCGCTCCATCGCCGAGATCAGCGGGGCCTGCCCCTTGCGGGATTCCGCGATGCCGATGTTGACCAGCACGATGTCGTCCGGCGAGTAGCCGAGCATGTTGCGCGCCTGGTGCCGGGTCTCCGACCGCGTCCGGCCGCCGAACTTGTGCATGGGCGTGCCGTAGCGGACCGTCCGGCAGCGTTCCGGCTTGCTGTACGGCAGGAACATCTCACGTGTCGCGTCCGCGACGAACAGCAGCTTGTCGACCTCGGCGAGGGTGCTTTCCCAGCGCTGCCAGACCGCGGCGGGCGGTTTCACCGGGCCCCAGTTCTGGTAGGCGAACGCGGGCAGCGAGAAGCTTTCGTGGATGACCCACGCCGTCGGCATCCCGGCACGCTTCGCCGCGTCGGCGCCGACGAAGCCGCCGAGAGTGTTGACGAGTGCGACGCCCGCTCCGGAGCACTTCGCGAAGCGCGCCAGCTCGGCGACATGTCCTTCATATGCGGGCACCGTCTGGTTCCGGTAATGCGTGGTGACGTGCACGGGGATGCCGAGTTCGTGGCAGTCCGCGCGCAGCGGGCCGTCGGTCTCACTGACCAGGCTGACCTGCCACCCGTGGTCGGTCACCATCCGGCTCAGCAGTTCCTGCAGCCACAGCTGCCCGCCGCCGACGCCGAGGCTGTGCGTGAACACCAGCACGTGCTTCGGGTCGGTCGGGATGTTCACCCGTGCCATCGCGCGGGCGGTGTCGCCCGCCAGTTCATCGGCGAGTTCGGCGTCGTCCAGGTCCGCGACGGGGTTGCGAAGCGTGAAGGTGCGCTTCGCCGACACGACCTCGCCGACGCCTTCGGTGCGGTACCGGACGCGAAGCGACAGCGTCCGCTCTTCGCCGTACGGGAGGTCGATGGGCACCCAGGCCTCGAAGCCGCTCACGGCGGCGTCGTCGAAGCCGGGGAACTCCTTGGGCACGTCCTTGCGCGGCAGCCGGGTGCGCGCGCTGACCGTGCCGCCGCCCTCGACCATGACCTCGATCAGGTTGGGTGCCCGCCCCTGCAGCAGCGCCCATCCCGTCACGTAGACGACGTGACCTTCGGTGACCTTGCCCTGCTTCGGTGCTTCGAGTTCACCCAGCCACAGCGGTTCTTCACCCGGCAGCGTTCCGACGTGGACGGTCGCCTGGTTCAGCACCTGCTCGTCCGGACCGGTGACGACGACGTCCTGAACGCCCGCGGGCACGAAGGTGGCCGGGACGGCACGCCAGCCGAAGGTGCCTTCGGGCGCGCCCGGGCACGGCTCGGGATACAGGTTCGCCTCGACGTCCGCGATGGTCACGGACATCTCGCCGATCCGGCTGATCCCGGTCGTCCAGCCCCGGAGCTCGAACAGGTGCCCGACCGGCCGGTCCGGGGTGAGAACGCCGGCGGTATGCAGGCTCGTCATCGCTTCGCTACCTCGTCTTCGTTCGCCGCCACACCGGCGCCGACCTTCGTTGAACGGTACTCGTGGACAGTTCGCGCCAGGCGCTTTCGCCAAATCCCGGCGATCGCCGCGCGTACCTCGTCCGTGCCGTGCGCGGTGCCGCACGAGCCGATCGTGGAGAAGGCCACCTCTCGCTCCAGCGCACCGTCCACAAAGGAGGGATGGAGACCGATCAGCACGCCGAGCCAGCCCGCCAGATCGCGCATCGAGCCGTCACCCGCCGCCGCGGACCAGCCCGCGTCGGTGAGCTTGTCGGCGAGCACCAGCACCCCGCGCTCGATCACTTCGGGCACCCCGGCACCCTCGTGCCGCCACTCGAGGTCGATCGGGCGCAGCACCGCACCGTCGACGAGGACGTTGTGCGGCACCAGATCCCACAGCGCCTCGACCCCGCGCGCGGCCTCCGCACGGACGAGATCCCGCCAGCCGGTGAGCAGCTCCGCGACCCGCTCCGGCTCGTCGAGCAGGACTTCGACCATCGTCGGGGCGTCGTACACCTTGTCCGTGCACGGTCCGACCGAGATCCCGGCCACCGGCGGCGACGGCACCAGCGGCACGCGGCGGACTTCGGCACCCTCCCCGGTGCGCACGACGTCGGCGCGCGTACACGCGAACGCGGCGCGCTCGGCGGTGTTGAAGTAGGTCGCGAGCCGGAACGCGGGCCAGAGCGCGGCGGCGCCGGGGCCGCAGAGCAGGGCGAGCCCGTTCGCGGGACCACCGGTGATCGCCGCGGCCAGCCGCGGCAGTTCGCTGTCGATCCGCTCGCTCCGTACCGCGCGGGCGACCTCGTGCCCAGGAGAACAGAGCAGCTCACGCTGGACTTCGAGGCCGGCCGCCGCGAGCGTCCCGGTTACTGCGCGAGAAGACGTCAGAACCACGACGGCGCCCATCGGCGACAACCGCTCGCGAACCGACTCCAGCGAACCCCGCGTCGCGTACGGCTGCTGGATCACGACGAGGTCGTAGCCGTCGGACGGCGGCCGGTCATGCACCGAGACCGTGCCGAGGTCACGGGTGCGGGCCCGCACCGCGGCGGCACGGACCGGGTCGGCCTCGACGGCGTGCACCGTCGCCGAGACCTCGCCCAAATACCTGGTCAGGCCACCGAAACCGGCGCCGACCTCCAGGACCTTCGCCGCCTTCGGCAGCACGAGCGCCCGGAGGACGTTCGCGGCGCCGTGGTCGAGCGGGACGCGCTCGGCGGCGTCCCAGCCGGCGAAGTGCAGCTCGTCGGACAGCGAACCGGTGTCCTCGGCCAGGGAGAGCAGGGTGGTGAGCAGCCGTGCCGTCTCCGCGGGCATGGATCAGCTGGTGACGGAGTAGTTTTCCAGCGTCTTCTTCACCGCACGCTGGTACGTGCCGCTCAACGCCTTCTCGCCCTCTTCCCCGCCGAGCGGGTTCTGCAGGATGTCGACGCGCACGATGTTGTTGCCGCTGATCCACGTGCCCCGGTAGGTGCCCTTGTCGCCGTCGATCTTCTTCTGGAAGTTCAGCTTCGGCGGCATGCCCGGCAGCGGCTCGGTGATCTGCACGAACCCGTTGCTCGTCTGGTACTGGCGCAGCTGCTTGACCAGGTCACCGGCGGCGCCGGGGCTGGTCAGCGGGATGACGGTGACCGAGATCTTCGCCGGCTGCGGGCCGGTCTCGTCCGGCTGCTTCTGCGAGCCGCGGTACGCGACCTGCTTCACGCCGGCGGCGATGACCAGATCAGCCTCGCCCTTCTCCAGCCCGGCGATCTCGGCGAGCTGGGCCGCGGGGATCGCGCCGCTCTTCGCGTCCTCTTCACCGGACTGCTCCGGGATCTTCTCGAAGAGCAGCTCTTCGGGCGTCTTCGGCTTGGTCGACGACGGCGGGGCGGGCTGCGCCTGGGACGACTGCGGCGCGGCCGTCGGGTCCGGCGGGGTGTCGCCGCCGCCCTTGAACGCGAAGTAGCCACCGACGCCCAGACCGGCGAGCACCAGGACGGCGACGATCGCGATGATCGCGATCTTGCCGCCCTTGCCCTTGGGCTTGTCCTCGAACAGCTCGGGGCCCTGCTTGACCCATTCCGTGCTGCCGACCGGCGAGATCGGCGGGAAGTCCGAGCCACCCCACGGCGGGCTGGCGTCGTTGTCGGTCCAGCCCTGCTGCTGCGGCTGTTGCTGCTGATAGCCCTGGTGCTGCTGCGCGAAGCCGCCCGCGGGCGAG
Organism: Amycolatopsis sp. EV170708-02-1; assembly: GCF_022479115.1. Lineage (NCBI taxonomy): Bacteria > Bacillati > Actinomycetota > Actinomycetes > Pseudonocardiales > Pseudonocardiaceae > Amycolatopsis > Amycolatopsis sp. EV170708-02-1. The sequence goes on along the minus strand of NZ_CP092497.1, from coordinate 8,984,689 downwards.
GCCTGGCCCTGCTGGGGGAAGCCACCGGCCGGGGACGCCTGGCCCTGCTGCGGGAAACCGCCCGGCGGCGACGCCACCGGCGGCACGACCTGGGTGCGGTTCGGATCCGCCTGCTGCTGTTGCTGCCAGTTCGGGACGACCTGCGTGCGCTCGCCCTCACCGCCCTGCGGCTGGTTCACCGGCGCGATGATCTGCGTCGAGTCGGCGCTGGGCTGGCCGGGCTGCTGCTGCGGCGCCTGCTGCTGTTGCGGAGCGGGCGGCGGCTGCTGCTGCTGGAAAGGCTGCTGCGGCTGCTGACCGGGCTGCTGGACCGGTTGCTGGGCGGGGTCGCCATACGCGACCGCCGAGGACAGCACCTGGTCACGGCGGAGCCGGTAATCGTCCGCGGAGAGCCGTCCAGATGCGAGCTCTTCGTCCAGATTGCGCAGCTCTTCCTGCCAGGACACCACCGGCCCCCTTATCCGAATTTCCGGCGGGAGGAATGCTCCCGGCCGTCGCGATACCACCACTGCGGTGACCTCGCACATTCTGCACTGCCCGGAGTCGATGCGCCCTCGCGGGTCGAATCGTGATCTCCCCGCGACCTGCGCTTCTCAGCTCGCCGGCAGAACGGTGTCCAACGAGGTCAGCGTCTGCTCCAGACGGGTGTCGAGCGCCTGCGGGTCGCCGCCGAGCGGCTGCGAGACCCAAGTCGTGACCGCCATCGTCCCGGAGACGTAGCCGATCCCGCTGAGCTGGCCGTTCTTGTTCGCGCCGACGAGGGCGAGCCGGTCGCCGACGCGCTGCTCGCGCAGCCCGGCGTTGATCGAGTTCTCCCGGAAGTACTTGACGATCGCGGCCGCGTCCTTCGCGTCGTTCGCCGGGATCACCAGGACGAGGTAACTGTTCGTACCCTCGTTCGAACCCTTGTAGGTGACAGACGCGACATTCTTCGACGCGAGGTAGTCGCCCGCGGCCTTCGAGTAGAAGTTGAGCTCGACGCCCTTCGCGACCGACATCGTCGAGTTGTCCTTCGACGGTGTCCCCGGCAGCGCGGGCAGCCGGTCTTCCAACGGCGTCTGGGCACTGTCGGGCTTGCCCGACGGCGTGAGATCGCCCGGCGGCTGGGCCACGCTCGGCTGCTCGGCGACATTCGAGGGCTGCGACGAGCCCAGCCACAACGTCCCGCCGATGATCAATGCCAGCACGACCAGCACGCCCGCGCCGATGAACAGCCAGGTCGGCTTGCGTTTGCCGACGGTCGCGTAGTCCTCCGCGGGCGCGTAGTGGCGCGGGCCGGGCTCGGGGGCCAGCGGCGGAAGCGGCCGGTTCGGCTCGGGCGCCGGCGGCCTGCTCTTGACCGGCGGCGGCTCGGCGCGCAGATAGACCGTCGGATTGATGTCGGCGGGCGAAGGCGCGGTGGTCTTGTGGTCCGCGATCTGCGGGATGGCGGCCTTCTGCTCGACCGGCGGCGTGTGCACCGGCTGGGTCTGTTGGTATGGCTGGGGCTGCGGGACCGTGACCGTGGGCGGCTCGACGGGGCGCGCGGCGGGATTGGTGCTGTGCCACGTCCCGCCGGGGCGCCGCAGCGGCGAGGGCACCGGCGACGGCATCGTCCCGCCGGAGGCCTCCGCCAGTAGCTCGTCGCGCTTCCGGCGGTGCTCGGCGTGCCCGATACGACCCGCGGCCAGCTCGACGTCCAGCAGTCGAAGCTCGTCTTGCCAGCTCATTCAGCCCCCTGCCGCCGGGTGTGGGCAGCCAGTGTTGCATGCACCCTTATGGGTGGTTGATGTGGTCTTTCCTCATTCTTGCGTCCACTCACGACCTGGTCCAGCACTGATCTGGCGCGAGGTGAAGGCGCCTTTCCTCGCATGTCACGCGGTAAAAGCGCCCTTCACCGCGTGAGACGAGGTGAAAGTCCCCTTCAGCGGTACGGTGGCGGGCGTGGGAAGTGCCGGGTGACGGAAATCGACGCGTGTCGCGGCGCGTTGCGCGAGCTGGCCATCGGCAGGCTCGCCGGACGTGACGTCCGCACCTCCCACCTGGTCGAGGCCGGTCTGGACGCGATCGTCGCGGGGCTGGACACGCCGTCCCTCCCGTTGCTCGCCGGGCTCGAATCCACAGCCGAAGAAGCCGTCGACAAGGCTTTCGGCCAGGTCGTCGACGAGCTCGGGCTCGAACTGCCCGCCGATCCGACGGCCGCCCGCTGGCTGCTGATCCACGGCTGGCTCACCGCGATGGTCCAAGGGAGGCTCTCGCCCGCGGCCGGCGGTGCCCTGGTCAGCGAGGTCGGCGAGCTGCTCGGGTCGCCCCAGGCGTTGCGCGGGATCGCGCGCTGGTCGGCGATGCTCGAGCACTGGATCCCGACCGACCTCACCCCGAGGGACGTCTGCGAGGTGCCGATCCTCGAGGAGTCGGCGGAGCTGCTGGAAGGACCTTGGCCGCCTTCCCCGCGTCACCCGTAAAGCCCCGTTTTCTGTCGTACATGTGTTCTAAAATGGTCGTTGTACAGCAGGAACAGCGGCGAAAGGCAGACACGGATGGCCTACATCACCCTGCCCACGTTCGTGGGGTACAGCACGAGCTCGGGTCCCTCGCGTTCCTCGTTCGTCCGGCGGTGGCGCCGTCAGTACGAGGACCCGGCCCGGGGCGGGTTCAACTTCTACCTCCGCGCCGCGAACGCGATCCGTGCCGGACGGATCTCCGGGCGGGATCGCGAGGTACTGCGGGCGCTGGTCGAGAACGCGGACGAGCGCACGCGGCCGCACTACACCGAGATCGCCAACGGCTGGCTGCGCTACGTCGGGCGGCGCGACCTGCGGCTGGCCGAGGTCGGCCGGTCGCGATGGCGGCTCGGCTCGCTCGAAGTGGGTATCAATCCGCATCTCGGCCTGCGCAAGGGCGATGGCCCCGTCTACGTGACCTGGCTCTATTTCAAGGAGGAGCCGTTGAGCCGGGACGCGGCGCAGATGGTGCTGTGGCTGCTCGAGCAGACCATGGACGAGTTGCGGCCGGGCGGGCGCCCGCTGGTCGTCGACGTCCGGCGGTCGAAGGAGTTCGCGTTGTCGCCGCGTGATCGCGACAAGGTGCGGCCGTGGGTGCGGAGTGAGGCTTCGGCCTTCATGAGCCTTTGGGAGGCGGCCGCATGATCGATCGACGGCGAGCCCGCGTTCGGTGGGCTCGCCGTTCACGCACCGTCATTCTCACGGTTCGGGCGGCGGCGCAAGACACCTGATCAGGTGACAGTTTCGCGGAGAATGCCCACGAGCTGGACAACTTGGGCCCTGAACACGAAGCTTTCCCAGTCTTAATCGGCCGAACCACCGAGGGTCGCTCGTGAACAACGCTTGGGAAGCCATCTCCAGGGTCGCAGATGAGCCCGCCTGGTACTGGGTCTACGACAAGCTCGCGTTCTGGCCGAGCACCTACGCGCACGCCTGGCCGGGTTTCCGCGAGCCCGCCCCGTCCGTCGCGTGGGATCTCGCGCCCGGCGGCCTCGACCGCGCGTCCGCCGAATTCCGCGTCGGCCCGTACGCCGTCGAGCAGAACGACGTCGCCCGCGTCGCCCTCTCGGCGCTGAAGGACTGCGTCGCCGAGGACGAGTGGGTCTGGGTGCTGCACTGGCAGCATCAGTCGTACCGCTTCTACCCGCATCGGCACGCCGCGCTCGACCCGTGGCCGGTCCCGGTGTTCCCGCGCACCGACTACCACATGTTCCTGGCGAACGACTTCCGCTTCGGCACGCTCGGGCACCCGTGGGAACGGACGCTGTGCGTCTACGGCGAGAAGCTCGTGCCCGCCTTCGAAAAGCACGGCGAACAGGTTTTCAAGAACGCGCTGCGGCGTAACGGGGCACCGGCCGCCATGGTGGGCGGACCTGCCTAAACTCAGGCGGGTGTTCGAATACCACGGGTGGGTGACCATCCAAGCGAGCCCTTCCGGTGACGACGACGCCGCGCTGCTGGAGCGCATCGTCGAGCGGGTGCACCGTGCCGTCCGCGACTTCGGCGACGGCGACCTGCTCGACCTCCGCTGGACGGCTGGGGTGCCGGTGCTGCACCTGGGCGGCATGGACAAACACGGCACGGCGATCGCGCCCGAGCTGGTGGACCTCTTCACCCGCGTCGGCGACCTCGCGCCCGGCTCGTACGGCCTCCTGCACGTCTGGGACGACCAGGATCCCGAGCACGACAACGAGTTCAAGGTGTACCGGATGGCCCGCGGCCTGGTCACCGAACGCGGCGACGAGCACCTGTCCCCGGTCGCGCCGACCGTGATGGACGGCTACGAGATCTGAGCGAGGGCCGTCGTGGTGTTTGCCCGCTGCGACGCAGTTCGCCAAGCAGGGCAGGAAGACGGAATCATTGACAATGAAATTGACCGCTGCTGAGGTCGGGTTCTTCGAGGACTACGAGGACGAAGAGACCCTTGAAGTAGGCGTTGCCGGGGTGGACGAGTCCGGTGCCCCGAGATCGTTCTCATTTCAGCGATCCACGTATGAACCGGATGAGCAGGAAATCCGGGCGGGGATGGATTCCTACAACGTTTCGACTGAGCGAGGTTTGACCGTATACGGCTGCCTGCGCAGTGTGCGACTCTCCGAAATGGTGCTCACGCTGGAATTCTCCGCTGAGGATGCGGAGATTCTTGAGATCTCGGCGCCCGTCGAAGTGAACCTGAGTGAAGCGCAGGTGGATGCGGAAAATCTGACTCGGAAGCTCCGTGAGGTTCTGGACTGGGGCTCTCTTGAGAAGCGGCCGGATTTGATCGGCCTGGACGTCCAGGATCCGCCTCGCCGTCTGAATCGCAATCGTTCTTGAGTAGCAGTACTCAAGACACCGGGGGCCGCCGGCGCGACCGTGGTACGCATGACGAAAACCTCCGCAGCGCCGCCCACCACCGTCGCGTTCTTCGTCCAGGCCGCCCTCTCGTTCGGCCTGGCGCTGCTCGCGGTCGTCATCGGCATTTGGTACCTGCCGGTCGACGGCTGGGTCCGCGGCTTCCTCGCCCTCGGCATGCTCTTCCTGACCACTTCGGCGTTCACGCTCGCCAAGTGCATCCGTGACCGGCAGGACGAGAACACCGTCGTCAGCAGAGTCGACCAGGCCCGCGTCGACAAGCTCCTGTCGGAGCACGACCCCTTCAAAACGCCCGCGCTCTAGCCTTTTCCGGCGTCCTTCATCGTGGTGATGCGGTGATAGATGCCGTCGCGGTAAGCGAGCACGACCGCGTCCTTGACCTCGGGGGCCGCGACGGCCTGCCAGCCGGAGCGGCCGGTGCCCTTCAGGAACTGTGAGATGTCGTCGCGGGGGAGGCCGACCGTGCCGCCGCCCACGACCTTGCCCGCGCCGTCCGTGATCAGGATGCATTGGGCCTGCTGTCCGCCGATGAGCGCCCAGCCGTCGATCTGCGTGTCGCCGGTGACGGTCACGGCGTCCACGGCGCCCGCGGTGTCCTTGGGGCCGTAGCCGGGGCCCTTGAGTTCGACGGCCTTGGCGAGGTCGACGGTCGTTCCGAGTTCCGGCCCGCCCGCGCCGCAGCCCAGGGTGAAATCGGGAGTGAACGGGTAGATGCCCATCGCCCGTTCCTGCTCGAGCAGATCGGGGTAGGCGTACATCTTGCTCATCACCGTTTTGGCCTCGACGTGCATCGCCACCGCGAGGACGGGCTGATACGCGTACCGCCAGCGGGTCGCGCCGGCGGAGGTGTTCCCGATCGCGTAGACGCAGAGCGCCATCACCAGCGCCAGCGGGATCGCCTTGAGGCGCAGTGCCCGGGGGCCGCGGGTCACGAGCAGTACGAGTACCGCGCAGACGCCGAGGAGTCCGATGCCGACGTAGCGGGACGACATGCCCTCGGTGGCGTTGTAGCCGCCTCGGCTGACGCCGATCATCGCGCCGTTCAGTGTCACTTGGGCGGCGAGCCCGAACCAGCCGGCGACGGCGGCGACCGGGGCCGGGCCGTCGGCCGTGTCGGTGAAGTTCTCGGTCTTGGCAGCGAGCCGCTGCTTCACGGCTGTCGCGGCGAGGACACCGAAGAGGCCGACGGTCAGCGCGCCCGCGAGGAACGCGAGATCCGGGGATTTGGTGGCCCAGGACTGGCCGATGGTGCTGGTCATCGCGCCGAGGTAGGTGTCGGCGCCGACGACGTTCGGCTTCTCGTAGCTCGGCGGCCACGGCGCGACGCGCCACAGGATGAAGACGACCAGCCCGAGTCCGAGCGGCAGCGCGGTCTTGACGCGGCTTTCGCCGCGGAGCCAGAGGACGAGCGCGAGGACGATCCACACCGGGAACGCCACGCCGTGGCCGAGGCTGCCCATGAAGGCGAAAAGGAAGGCCGGGACGAGCTTGCCGTGGTGTGCGAAGGCGATCGCGATGACGGCGGGGGCGAGTCCGAGGAGCCACTGGACGCCCATCATGCCGTCGCCGAAGTATTCGACCGTGCCCGCGGAAAAGACCAGTCCGGAGAGTCCGGCGACGACGCCGGCGCGGCGCAGGCCGGTGAGGGTGCGGGGCAGCATGCTCCACAAGGCGGCGAACATTCCTGCCGCGAGGACGACGCTGAGGAAGCCGAGCGGCGGCTGGGTTCCGGCGAACAGTTTCGCGTCGAGCCAGAAGACGAGGCCGACCAGCACGATCGGGTGCTCGTGGTAGAGGTGGAACAGCTGGGGGACGTCGAGTTCGCCGTTCTTGTCGGCGACCAGGCCGAGGACGACCCAGAAGTCCGCGTGGTTGATCTTCGGCGCCCGGACGACCTCGCTGATCGAGAGCAGGATCGGTACGGCGGTCAATGCCCAAAGGGCCCAGAAGGGGACCTTTTCGCGCAGAGTTCGTTTCGCGGGTGTGCCGGGCTCGGGCGTCTTCCGCTCGGCTTCCATGGTCGCGACGGTGCCGCTCTCGCTCATCAATGTTTCCCCACCTAGAAGATCCGGTCCACAAAGTACCGAACGCCCAGGTGGCGGGCTCTGTCAGCGCGTCGACATATGCACAAATCCGAATTACTACGGTCGTGTGACTCCGCTCACCGAACCTGTAGCACTTAGTAACCGAAAAGACCAACGCGCCCCAGAACCGACTCGCCAACGGGAGTCACAAGGAACGCGGGGTTCTGGGGGCTCGGGCCCCCGGGAATTATGGTGAGCAAGCCATGGTCCAGGCGTTCCCTGGACACACTGCGCCCACTTGCGAGCGGATGACGGGATTCGAACCCGCGACCCTCACCTTGGCAAGGTGATGCGCTACCAGCTGCGCTACATCCGCATGTCTTGCTCTGCTCCGGCACTCGTTTGAAGCAGTGGAACAACCATACACCGACCGTCTGTAGCGGTTTCGACCCACCCCTACAGGTGCTTCGGTGTCACACCTGGCGTACAAGGGGTGACGACGGCTGCATACCTCCGTATGGTGTCCCCATTCGACCGAATGGTGAGTCCTTCGGGGAGGAGGTGCCTGGCCGGATGACCGAGCAGGGCACGGTGCCGCTTCAGGCGGCCTCGGAATCCGACGAGCAGGCATTGCTCCAGCGTCTCCGTGACGGGGAGGACGCTGCCTTCGGGGAGCTTTTCGAACTTCACGCCGCCGCCGTGCGGCGATTGGCCCGCAGTCTGGCCGCCGATCGGTCGGAGGCGGAGGACATCACCGCCGAGACCTTCTTCCGGGTGCTTCAGGCGTTGCGCCGGGGCGCCGGGCCGCGTGACTACGTCCGGGCCTATCTGCTGACGGTGGCTCGCCGGGTCTCGTGGGAGTGGCACGGCGCGCGCCGTGACGTGCCGGTGAGCGACGACGAGCTGACCTTCCGGGCCGGGGCCGGTGCGGACACGCATGCCCGGACGGCCGAACATTCGCTGATCACGACCGCTTTCACGAGTTTGCCGGAGCGCTGGCGTTCGGTGTTGTGGCAGACGGAGGTCGAAGGCGAGCAGCCGTCGATGGTCGCGCCGCATTTCGGGTTGAGCGCGAACGCGACGGCGGCGCTGGCCCGCCGGGCGCGGCAGGGGCTGCGGGCGGCGTATCTGCAGGCGCATCTGTCGGTGAGCCGCGGGCCTGATTCGTGCCGTGCGGTGGTGGAGAAGCTGGGCGGGTTCACCGCGGGCAGCGTGACCGGGGCCGAGGCCCGCCGCATCAAGACCCACTTGATCGCCTGCCAGTCGTGCCGGGCCACTCACGACGAGCTGCGTGACGTCTGTTCTTCGCTGCGCGCGCACGCCGGTGTGGTGGCGCTGCTGGTGCCCGCGGCCGCCGGCGCCCACGCGAGCGGGGCGTTGTCCGGGCTCGCCGCGTCGGTCAAGGGACTTCTGCTCGGATCCAAGGTGAAGGTCGGTCTCGCGGTGGCGTCGACGGCCGCCGCCGGTGCGGTCGGGATCGTCGCCGGTCCGGCCGTGTTCGGCACCGACGTCACCCACACGGTCGGTCTGTCCGGGGGTGGGCTGCCGGAGCTGGCGTTGCTGCCGGCACAGGTCGCGCCGCCCGCCCAGGGCCGGCCGGTGGAGCTGCCGCCGCAGCGGATCGCGCAGGACCAGCTGCACGGCAAGGGCGCCGCCCAGCCCGCCGTCACCGGACGAGGCCCCGGCGCCGAGCTCGGGGTGTCCGACATGCCGAGCCTGCCCGGGGTGGGCACGCCGCGGAAGGAACTGGGCGGCGGAGACGTCGCGCCGCCGCCGGACGAGCAGAATCCGACGCAGGAGGAGACCTCGCCGCGTAACGAGGTCCCGGATCCCGGCACCGGCAGCAACCAGACCACTTCGAAGCGGGACGACATCCCGCCGGAGGAATCGTTCAGGCCCACCGAGGAGTCGCTGAGCCCGACCACGACGACTTCACGGGACTCGACCGAGCAGTCGACCACGCCGGAGTCGACGACTTACCCGGAAGGGTCCTCTTCGACGGAGACCGGTACCCCCGAAAGCACGACGGGGACATCGTCCGGCGACACCTCGGCGGACGAGCCGAGCCCGGTCAAACCGACTTCCCACTATCCGGAACCGGGTGTCGACTACCCGACGTGCCCATAACGCCCGAGCGGGCATATCGCCTTCGAACTCTCGCGAATCCGGCTCCCGTCACGGTACGGTGGAGCTCGCTCACGACGAGCGAGCGGCCGCGCGGGAGGCGACTGAATGAACCGGCTGGTGCACGGCGAGGACGGCCGTGACTGGGTGGTCCGAGCCCAGATGGAATGGCGTGCTCCCGCGACAGCGGACGATTTCGAGCACGATGTGGCCGGCAGCTACGGCCCGGGTATCGCGATGATCGCCGTGACGGCGCTGCTCGCGATCGTGCTCATCATGTGGACCCCCGCCGACGTCATGATCCCGTCGTGGGTTCCGCTGGCGCTCTTGCTGATCGCGCTGTTCTTCCCGCTGCGGTGGATCCTTCGCCGTCCGTGGACCGTGGTCGCCGAGACCGAGGGCGATCTGGCGGGCGACCGGCCGTCCGAGCGCTGGGTGGGCACCATCCGCGGCATGTTCACCGTGCGCGGCGAGGTCTCGAAGATCACCAAGACCATCCAGAAGCACTCGCTGCCGGATTTCGACGGCCCGTTGCACCCGGTGGAGTAGTCGCGGCGGCCTGAACGCGCGAGACTGGGGCCATGCCCGAGTTACCCGAGGTCGAAGCGCTCGCTCACCACCTGCGTGAACACGCGGTGGGCAAGACGGTCTTCCGCGTCGACGTGTCGTCCCTCAGCGTGCTGAAGACGGCGACCCCGCCCTGGACCGAGCTGCACGGCCGCGAGGTCACCGGGGCAGGCCGGTTCGGCAAACATCTGGATCTCGTCGCCGGGGATCTCCATCTGGTCGTCCACCTGGCGAGGGCGGGCTGGCTGCGCTGGTCCGACGCGTTGTCGCCGACGCCGCTCAAACCCGGCAAGGGGCCCATCTCGCTGCGCGTCCATCTCGACGCGGCCGCCGGGCCGGGCTTCGATCTCACCGAGGCCGGCACGAAGAAGGGCTTGGCGGTCTGGATCGTGCGGGACCCGGAGAAGGAGGTCGCGAGTATCGCGCGGCTCGGGCCGGACGCGCTTTCGCTGGACCGCACGCAGCTCGAGAAGTTGTTCGCCGGGCGCACCGAACGGTTGAAGACGGCGCTGACCGACCAGTCGCTGATCGCCGGGATCGGCAACGCCTACTCCGACGAGATCATGCACATGGCGAAGCTTTCCCCGTACGCCACCACCGGAAAGCTGTCCGAGGCGGCGCTCGACGGGCTCTCCGAGGCGATCCGCGAGGTGCTGACCAGCGCCGTGACGCGTTCGGTCGGCCAGTCCGCGGCCCGGCTCAAGGGTGAGAAGCGGTCCGGGTTGCGGGTGCACGCCCGCACCGGGCTGCCGTGTCCGGTCTGCGGCGACACGATCCGCGAGATCTCGTTCGCGGACAAGTCGTTCCAGTACTGCCCGACCTGCCAGACCGGCGGGAAACCCCTCGCGGACCGGCGGATGTCGCGCCTGCTCAAGTGACCGGTCAGCAGAGGGCGGCCAGCACCGCGGGCATCGGCGGCTTCGGCACCCGCTGCCCGCCGTGCACGTCCGCGGCGAGGTCGTACACGTTGAGCGCCAGCACGATCTGCTTCGCGCCGTCCTCGGTGCTCATCGAGACGCTGTAGAACCCCGGCCCCGCGCCGGTGTTGCCCCAAACCGTCTTCGGGCCACCGGAGCAAGGCAGGTTGAGCGTCTCGACGCCGGCGCCGTACGCGCCCAGTTCGCTATACGGCACCAGCCGCTTGAGTTCGGCCTGTTGCGCGGGTTCCAAGAGCCGTCCTGCCAGCAACGCGCGATGGAACGTCGCGAGTTCGTCGACGGTCGACACCATCGCTCCCGCGGTCCAGTCGTACGAAGGGCTGAACACGGTCATGTCCTGCCCGCGCATGTCGTACCCGTGCAGATGCGGACCTCGCAGGAACGGCGACCACAGCGGGAAATACGTCCGGCCGAGGTCGAGCGGATCGAGGATCCGCCGCTGGATCTCCTCGCGGACGTCGTTGTGCGTGATCTTCTCGATCACCTTGCCCAGCAACAGATATCCGGTGTTCGAATACTTCACGCCGCCGCCTGGCGGGAACGATGGCCGGTCGGCGAGAGACCGCCGGATCACCTCCGACGGCGTGATGACGTGCGCCCGGTTCCCCTGGACGAGGTACGGGTCGAAGAAATGCGGATCCAGCGGGTCGTGCACGCCGGAGGTGTGGTTCAGCAGCATGCGCACCGTGATCTTTTCCGGCGCGTAGCCCGGCCCTCGTACGACACCGGGCAGCCGCCGCTCGATCGGATCGTCGAGCGACAGCGCGCCTTCGCCCGCCAGTTGCAGGACCACGGTGGCGACGAACGCCTTGGTGTTGCTGGCGATCCGGAACCGGTGGTGCGGCCCCGCGGTTTCGCGCGTGGCCTGGTTCGCGTATCCGGCGCCGAAGCGCGAGACCGCCCCACCGTCCCGGACCTGGACGACCGCTCCCGGGAAACCCCCTTCGCCGACCAGCTCGCCGACAGCCGCGCGCACCGGGTCATCGGCCGCGGCCGCCGTCCCGCTCCCCAGCAGGACCCCCGCCAGCACCCCCGCCGCGAGTTTCCCCGATCCGCGCATTGTGTTCCTCCCCCGGAAACGATTGCCTGCGCACAGTCTTTCCCGTGCGACGGGGAGTGACCATGGGGGCAACGCCCGGGTCTTGGGTAGGGTCGGCCCCACCCTCAGTTGTCACAACTCAACGGAAAGTGGGGAGCAGGCCTTGCACCCGGTTGGTCGAGCGCAGAGCATGGACGCCGTGTCCGGGCTCGAAATCGCGCAGATCATCCCTTGGGGTGTCGCGCTGTTGCTCGCGATCCTCGTCGTCGTCCTGCTGATCAAGCTGAGGCGTCCCGCGAGCATCGTGGAGAACGCGGTGCTGCAGGCCGTCCACCGGATGTCGAAGGCGACACCGGATCTCCGCGAGGGTCTCGACGAGCAGGTCGCCGACAAGATCACCAGCCAGCTGCTGGAGATGCTCGACTGTGTCGCCGTCGGCATCACCGACAGCGAAGGCACGCTGCTGTCCTGGGACGGCGAGGCCAACGACCACTACGTCGACCTCGTCGACGCCATCGGCAACGCGATCCGCAAGCACCGCCGCGAGGTCGTCGCGCACGACAAGATGCCGTGCAACCACCGCGGCACCTGCCGGATGCGGACGGCGGTGATCGTGCCGCTGATCGTCGAGGGCGAGACCGAGGCCGCGCTGCTGGTCGTCGGGCGCACCCGCGGGCGGCTGGTGCAGATGGCCGACGCGGTCGCGCAGTTCGTCTGCACCCAGTTCGAGCTGGCGCGCCTGGACGAATCGAAGAACCAGCTCCAGCAGGCGGAGATCAAGGCGTTGCGCGCGCAGATCTCGCCGCACTTCGTCTACAACGCGCTCAACACCATTTCGTCGCTGATCCGGACAGACCCGGAGGAGGCGCGAGAGCTGCTTCAGGACTTCGCGGACTTCACGCGCTACTCGTTCCGGACGTCGGGCATGTTCACCTCGCTCGCCGAGGAGCTGCGCAACATCGACCGGTACCTGACCATCGAGAACGCCCGCTTCGGCGGACGGCTCGAAGTGCGGATGAAGATCGCGCCCGAGGTGCTCTCGGTGGTCGTGCCGTTCCTGATCATCCAGCCGCTGGTGGAGAACGCCGTCAAACACGGCCTCGCGTCGAAGCCGTCCGGCGGCTGCGTCACGGTGATCGCGGAGGACTACGGCGCCGAAGCGCTGATCAGCGTCGAGGACGACGGCATCGGCATGGAGCCCGCCAAGCTCGCGGACCTCCGCAGCCAGCACCGCACGGGCGCGCACGTCGGCCTCGGCAACATCAACCAGCGGATGCAGCAGGTGTTCGGCCGCGACTACGCGCTCATGGTCGAGACGGCGCCCGGCGCCGGCATGAAGGTGACCTTGCGGGTGCCGAAGTTCATGCCCGGCGTGCGGCCGAATCTGCCGGACTTCTCCGCCGACAGCGCCACCGTCCCGCCCCAGGGCGGACCGAACGAGGCCAGCGGGGTGAGCGGTTCGCGCAGCGGCGTGCTGCCGTCGTGAACGTCGGTAACCTGGCGGTATGAGCGTTGCGGACAAGCTGACCTCCCGTCTCCCGATGATCGGCGATCGGGGTGAACGCAAGGACGTCGTCGCCGTGGTGAAGCTGCACGGGGTGATCACGCCGACCCCGTCACCGCTGGCCAGGGGGTCGATCAACCTCGCCGCCGTCGAATCGGCGCTGACCCGCGCGTTCGGCCACGAGCGGCTGAAGGCCGTCGCGCTGCAGATCAACTCCCCGGGCGGGGCGCCGACGCAGTCCGGCCTGGTCGCCGAGCGGATCCGCCAGCTCGCCGACGAGAAGAAGGTGCCCGTCCTGGCCTTCGCCGAGGACGTCGCCGCGTCCGGTGGCTACTGGCTGGCCTGCGCGGGCGACGAGATCTACGCGCACCGGACGTCGATGGTCGGCTCCATCGGCGTGATCAGCGGCGGGTTCGGGTTCACCGGCCTGCTGGAGCGGTTCGGGATCGAGCGGCGGCTGCACACCGCGGGGGCGAACAAGTCGAGGCTCGACCCGTTCAGCCCGGAGAAGCCGGAAGACGTCGAGTGGCTGAAGAAGATGCACGGCCAGCTCCACGAGCTGTTCGTCGACTGGGTCACCGAGCGCCGGGGCGACCGGCTGTCCGGCTCCGAAGACCTGTTCACCGGTGACGTCTGGCTGGGCGCCCGCGCGGTCGAGCTCGGCCTGATCGACGGCGTCGGAAGCCTTCGCCAGGTGATCACCGATCGGTACCCGGACGCCGAGATCTCGATCGCCGAACCCAAGAAGCCGCTGCTGGCGCGGCTCGGCATCGGTGCCCCCGCCGCGGCGAGCGCGTTGCTGGACGCCGTGCAGTCGAAGGCCGCCTGGAGCCGCTTCGGTCTCTGAGCCCAGCGGAACGGCCCGGTCCTCGCGGATCGGGCCGTTTTCGCGTTCGGGCCCGGGATGGTTCACCCGAACGGTGGTAGGCGTAAGTGGTTCAGACCAGGTCTCATATCGGACATACCGCTTTGTTGTGAACGGCAACAAACCTCGACAGTGTTGACGAGGAGGTCCGATGTCCGTTAATCGTTCCCGCTGGAAGATCGCGCTGACCTGCGCGGCCTTGCTCACCGTCCCCCTGGCCCTGCCCGTGTCCGCCGCCGTCCCGCCGCCACCGGCCGGCTGGACCACCGTGTTCACCGACGATTTCACCGGCGCCGCGGGCTCGCTCCCGTCGAGCGCGAACTGGATCATCGACACCGGTCACTCCTACCCCGGCGGCCCGGCCAACTGGGGCACCGGCGAGATCCAGAACTACACGGCGAACCCCGCCAACCTCGCCCAGGACGGTTCCGGGAACCTGCGGATCACGCCGTTGCGCGACGGTGCGGGCAACTGGACCTCGGCGCGGATCGAAACGCAGCGCACGAACTTCAAACCGCCTGCGGGCGGCGCGCTGCGGATCGAAGGCCGGATCCAGATGCCGAACGTCACCGGCGCCGCGGCACTCGGCTACTGGCCCGCGTTCTGGGCGCTGGGCTCGCCGTATCGCGGCAACTACTGGAACTGGCCCGCCGTCGGCGAGTTCGACATCATGGAGAACGTCAACGGGATCAACACGGTCTGGGGCGTGCTGCACTGCGGCGTCAACCCTGGTGGCCCGTGCAACGAGACCACCGGACTGGTCGGCAGCCGCACGTGTCCCGGCGCGAGCTGCCAGAGCGCGTTCCACACCTACACCTTCGAATGGGACACGAGCGTCAGCCCCAACGTGTTCCGCTGGCTGGTGGACGGGCAGCAGTTCCACTCGGTCAACCAGAACCAGGTCGACGCCACGACCTGGGCCAACATGACGAACCACGCGGGCTACTTCGTGCTGCTGAACGTCGCCATCGGCGGCGCGTTCCCGAACAACAACTCCGGCACCACGACGCCGGGGCCGGGGATCGTGCCGGGGCATCCGATGCTCGTCGACTACGTCACCGTCCTGACCCGCGGTGGTGGCACGGGAAGCCCCGGCGGCAGCGCGTACGGCACGATCCAGGCGGAGTCGTACGGCCAGGCGGCCGGCATCGCCAAACAGGCCACGTCCGACACCGGCGGCGGGCAGAGCATCGGCCCGGCGGGCAACGGTGACTGGGCGTTGTATCCGAACGTCGACTTCGGGACACAGACCGGCAGACAGTTCCAGGCGCGCGTCGCGTCCGGGGCGGCGGGAGGCGTGAGCGGTCTCGTCGAAGTCCGGCTCGACAGCCGGTCCAACCCGCCCGTCGGGAGCTTCGCCGTCGCGAACACCGGCGGCTGGCAGAGCTGGCGCACCATCCCCGCGAACATCAGCGGCGTCACCGGGAAACACGACGTCTACCTGACCTTCACCAGCGGCCAGCCCGCCGATTTCGTGAGCGTCAACTGGTTCACCTTCACTCCGTGAAGGGATAGATGTGGCACGGCGAGGCGGTTCGTGTCACCGGAAAAGATGACGGCACCGGCCACCCCAGGCGCGGGGGTGCCGGTGCCGTCCTTTCGTTCGACTTTCGTGAAGCGGGCTGGACAAGGAACCCGGCAATGGGCAGGATGCGTCTCACTGTGAGTGCTCACGATGACACCCGGAAGCTCATCGTCCTGGCGGTGGACGATGAGCCCAAAGGGCTAGACGAACTCGTCCATTGTCTCCGGAACAGCCCGCACGTCGCCCTGGTCTACCCGGCGATCGACGCTTCGGAGGCGCTGCGCCTGCTGTCCGCCGACGATCCGAGGCTGGCCGATCGCAAGGCCCGCGGCCTGCCGATCGTGGACGCGGTGTTCGCCGACATCGACATGCCCGGGCTGTCCGGGATGGAGATGTCCCGGGTGTTCGCCGCGCTGCGCCCGTCGCCCGCGCTGGTCTTCGTGACGGGGCACGCGGAAGAGGCGGTCAACGCCTTCGACCTCGGCGCGCTCGACTACGTGCTCAAGCCGTACCAGCAGGATCGGCTCGACCGCGCGATCACCCGCGTGATCGACAAACTCGCCGCCAACGCCGCGCCGCAGTTCGGCCAGGAAGGCGGCCTGGGGCAGGTCAAGAACGACGACGAGGTCATCCCGGTCGAACTGGCAGGCACCACGAAGCTCATCCCGCGGTCTTCGGTCCGCTGGGTCGAGGCGCAGGGCGACTACGCCCGGCTGTTCACCAACGACGGCAGCCACCTGGTCCGCATCCCGCTCGCCCAGCTCGAAGAACGCTGGGAGAAGGCGGGTTTCGTCCGCATCCACCGGTCGTTCCTGGTCTCGCTGCCGCTGATCACCGAACTGCGCATGGGCCAGGGCGGCTATCAGGTCGTGATCGGTAACGAGGAGAAGGTGCTGCCGGTGAGCCGCCGCCACACGCGCGCACTGAAGGACAGGCTGGTCGGCGCCAACCGGTCGACGTGACCGACGACTACTACCGCCGCGTCAACGGCGTCCGCGAGCCGGACCCGACGCTGGGCAAGGGCAGGAAACCGGCGGCGCCCGAGGGGGCCGCCGTCGAGCCCGTTCCGGGCGCGCCGTCCGGCCCGAAACACGAACAGGCCAAACCCGAACATCACGCGAAACCCAAGCGGCAGCGGGTGATCCTCGCCGATCCGCGGCAGGCCACCAGCACCCTGCGGGCCAGGGTCGAACTCGAAGAACAGACCAGCTGGGGCAAGCTCCTGGTCAAGGATCTGGTGAAGATCCAGCTGAGGACGGCCTCCTGGCTGGCGCTGCTGGTGATGGTCACGCTGTGTTCACTTCCGGTGCTCTTCTATCTGATCCCGTCCTTCGGGCGAGTGGTCGTCGTGGGCATTCCGTTGCCCTGGTTGATCCTCGGTGTGGCGCCTTTTCCGTTCCTGTTCGGCATCGGCCTCTGGTACAACCGGCTCGCCGAACGTCATGAACGCGACTTCGTCGACATGATCGAGAACTGATTGCGGAGCTGCACATAGAGGAGGACCCATGATCGCGCGCCCTCTTGTGGCCGAAGGCCACGGAAACGCGGTGGCAGGGCGCCTTGATGCCTCCATGCCCGACCTGCTTTCGCCGCGCCCTGGCAGCGCGTTTCCGTCAGCGCGCGATTAAATGACACAGTGCAGCTGAACTTTTGGGCCATCGCCGGCATCGTGCTGGTAGCGGTCCTGACCTTCTATCTGGGACACCGCTCCTCGAGGTCGGCCGTCAGCACGCACGACTTCCTCGTCGCCCGGCGCACCGTGCGCTCCCGGCGCAACGCCGCCGCGATCTCCGGTGAGTACCTGTCCGCCGCGTCGTTCATGGGCGTCGCCGGCATCGTGCTCAAGGACGGCGCCGACGCGCTGTGGTTCCCGATCGGTTTCACCGCGGGCTATCTCGCGCTGATGCTGTTCGTCGCCGCGCCGCTGCGGCGGTCCGGCGCGTACACGCTGCCGGACTTCGTCGAGATGCGGCTGGGTTCGACGATGCTGCGCCGGGTCTCGACGGCGTTCGTGGTGTTCATCGGGATCCTCTACATGGTCCCGCAGCTGCAGGGCGCGGGCCTGACCCTGACGACCATCCTGCCGGTGCCGGTGTGGGCCGGAGCGCTCCTGGTCACCTTCGTGGTCGGCTTCAACGTGATCGCGGGCGGGATGCGCGCCATCACCGTCGTCCAGGCCTTCCAGTACTGGCTGAAGCTGTTCTCCATCGCGGTGCCGGCGTTCATCCTGTGCATCGTGTTCCTCGGCTCCGGCGGGCCGGGCAGCGCACGCCCGCTGGGACAGCCCGCTCCGCCGACGTTCCCCGAGAACACCACGGTTTCGGTGCAGGCCGACGTCACACTGAAGGTCACCTCGGTGACCGTGCTCGAGGCCTACGGTCAGGTGGAAGGCGCACGCGCCAACGGTTTCGCGGTGTGGGCGCCGGAGGCCGGGCACAAGGTCGCCAAGGGCACGACGCTGAAGTTCACCGCGGGAACGCCGGTCCCGGTGGTCAGTGAAGCGCCCGCCTCCAACAGCGACTGGCTCCGGCCGGGGTCGGGCGGTCTCACCGATCTGCTGCAGGTCTATTCGCTGATCCTCGCGACCTTCCTCGGCACCATGGGCCTGCCGCACGTCCTGGTCCGCTTCTACACCAACCCCGACGGCAAGGCCGCGCGCCGCACGACGGTGCACGTCCTGTTGCTGCTCGGCCTGTTCTACCTGTTCCCGACGCTGCTGGGCGCGCTGTCGCGGATGTACGTCCCGGAACTGCTGGTGACCGGGAAGACCGACGCCGCCGTGCTGCTGTTGCCCTCCGCGGTCCTCCCCGGACTCTGGGGGCAGATCCTGGGCGCGGTGACCGCGGCCGGGGCCTTCGCGGCGTTCCTGTCGAGCTCGTCCGGGCTGCTGGTGAGTGTCGCCGGGGTCGTGTCCACCGACGTCCTGCCCGGCCGCGTCCGCGATTTCCGGGTGGCGACGGCGATCGTGGCGCTGATCCCGTTCGCGCTGGCGGTGCTGCTGCCGTCGGAGGATCTGTCGCTTTCGGTCGGGATGTCGTTCGCGCTGGCGGCGTCGACGTTCAGCCCGCTGCTGCTGCTCGGGGTCTGGTGGCGCAAGCTCAGCTGGCCCGGCGCGCTGGCCGGGATGCTCGTCGGCGGCGGACTCGTGCTGACCGCGCTGGTGGTCAACATCGTCAGCAAGTACACCGGCGGCTGGGCGCCGTGGTTCTCGAACCAGCCCGCGCTGATCACCGTCCCGGCCGCCTTCCTGACCACCTACGTGGTGAGCCGCGCGACCGGATACGGGCGGCCGGACGACGTCCACGGCGTGATGCTGCGGCTGCACGCGCCCGATCCGCTCGGGTTCATGCGTGATCGTGCGGTCGCCCGCTTCGGACAGGCCGAAGAGAAGACCCGGACCACCGGTAAAGGCCGTCACCGGAAGTAAATTCACCCTTTCGAGTCGCGCCTCTCTACGCAGAGTCGTACCGTTCACTCAAATGGATTGCTCCTCTGGCGCCCTATGAGGGGCATGATCTTTCGTGACAACGAAGTCATCGAATGGTCGCGGCAGGTGGGAGGTCCGACGTGAGCGATACCGATCAAGGCCTCGGGTCCGAACCGGAATCCGACTGGGAAAAGGTGCAGGCGAGCCCGGAATTCGCTGAGCTGCGACGACGGCTGCGGGTATTCGTTTTCCCGGTGTCCGCCCTGTTCCTCCTCTGGTATCTGCTGTACGTGCTCCTCGCCGACTACGCGACCGAGTTCATGAGCACCAAGCTCTTCGGCAACATCACCGTCGGCCTGGTCTTCGGCCTGCTGCAGTTCGTGTCCACCTTCGTGATCACCGGCCTTTATGTCCGGTACGCGAACCGGAAGCTCGATCCGCTCGCCGACAAGATCCGGCACGAGGTCGAAGGGACCGAACGGTGACTACGCTGGCCGCGGGCGTGCAGGGGAGCAATCCGGCGCTCAACATCACCATTTTCGCGATCTTCGTCGCGATCACCCTCGTGATCGTTTTCCGGGCGAGCCGGAATACGAAGACCGCGTCCGACTACTACGCCGCAGGCCGCGCGTTCACCGGTCCGCAGAACGGGATCGCGATCTCGGGCGACTATCTTTCCGCGGCGTCGTTCCTGGGTATCGCCGGCGCGATCGCGATCAACGGCTACGACGGTTTCCTCTACTCGATCGGATTCCTCGTCGCGTGGCTGGTGGCGTTGCTGCTGGTCGCGGAACTGCTGCGCAACACCGGCAAGTTCACCATGGGCGACGTGCTGGCGTTCCGGATGAAACAGCGCCCGGTCCGCGCGGCGGCCGCGATCTCCACGCTCGCCGTCTCGTTCTTCTACCTGCTGGCGCAGATGGCGGGTGCGGGCGGTCTGGTGAACCTGCTGCTCGGCATCGAGGGGAACCTCGGCCAGGACCTGGTGATCGC
Organism: Amycolatopsis sp. EV170708-02-1; assembly: GCF_022479115.1. Taxonomy (NCBI): domain Bacteria; kingdom Bacillati; phylum Actinomycetota; class Actinomycetes; order Pseudonocardiales; family Pseudonocardiaceae; genus Amycolatopsis; species Amycolatopsis sp. EV170708-02-1. Next base: position 8,964,845 of record NZ_CP092497.1, on the reverse strand, counting down.
CGTCGTCGGCGTGATCATGATCCTGTACGTGCTGATCGGCGGGATGAAGGGCACCACCTGGGTCCAGATCATCAAGGCCGTCCTGCTCATCGCGGGCACGTTCGCGATGACGTTGTGGGTGCTCGGGAAGTACGGCTTCAACCTGTCCAGCCTGTTCCAGGCAGCCGTCGACAAGGGCGGCCAGACCGGGGAAGCGCTGCTCGGCCCGGGCAAGCAGTACGGAAAGACCGGCACGACGAAGCTCGACTTCCTCTCGCTGGGTATCGCGCTGGTGCTCGGCACCGCGGGCCTGCCGCACGTGCTCATGCGCTTCTACACGGTGCCGACCGCGAAGGACGCGCGCCGTTCGGTGGTGTGGGCGATCGCGCTGATCGGCATCTTCTACCTGTTCACGCTGGTGCTCGGCTACGGCGCGGGCGCGCTCGTCGGCCCGGACGTGATCGCGAAGGCGCCGGGCACGACCAACTCGGCGGCCCCGCTGCTGGCACTCGAACTCGGCGGCCCGATCCTGCTCGGGTTCATCGCGGCGGTGGCGTTCGCGACGATCCTCGCCGTGGTCGCGGGACTGACGATCACCGCGTCGGCGTCGTTCGCGCACGACGTCTACGCCAACGTGCTCAAGAAGGGGAAGACCGACGCGGACAGCGAGGTCCGCGTCGCGCGGATCACCGCACTGGTGATCGGGGCGGTCGCGATCGTCGGCGGGATCCTCGCGAAGAACCAGAACGTGGCGTTCCTGGTGGCGCTCGCGTTCGCGGTGGCGGCGTCGGCGAACCTGCCGACGATCCTCTACTCGCTGTTCTGGAAGCGATTCAACACCCAAGGCGCCTTGTGGAGCATCTACGGCGGCCTCGCGGTGTGCATCGTGCTGATCGTGTTCTCCCCGGCGGTCTCGGGCAAGCCCGTCGACCCGAAGACCGGGAAGAGCGCCTCGATGATCCAGGGCGTCGACTTCCACTGGTTCCCGCTGGACAACCCCGGCATCGTCTCGATCCCGGTCGCGTTCTTCCTCGGCTGGCTCGGCACCGTGCTGTCCAAGGAACACAACCAAAAGAAGTACGCCGAGATGGAGGTCCGTTCGCTCACCGGCGCCGGTGCCGAGAAAGCCGTCCGGCACTGAGTGCCTCTTCACGCGCGCGCAACGGGACGGGATGCGAGGATGGCAGGGTGGTGAGCCCTGCTGACATCCCGACCGTCGCCGTCCGTGATCTGCCGAAGGAGGGCGTCGCGCTGCTCGACGTCCGCGAGGACGACGAGTGGGCCGCCGGGCACGCCCCTGGCGCCAAGCACATCCCGATGGGTGAACTGCCCGCGCGCGTCGGCGAACTCGACGACCTGCCCGACGACCAGCCGGTCTACGTGATCTGCCGCAGCGGCGGCCGGTCCGCGCGCGCCGCCGCGTGGCTCAACGCGAGCGGCTGGGACGCGGTGAACGTCGCCGGCGGGATGGGTTCCTGGAAGCAGGAGGGGCGCCCGATGGTCGGCGACCATCCCGGCGTCGAGCCCGAAGTGCTGTAACCGTGCAGCCAGGCCACTACCCGCCGCGAGCACCGATGCCGCCGGTGCGCCCCGCGCCGATACGGCAGCCGGTACGCCATCGCGTCCGCTGGGTCGCTTCGCCGCCTCCAGGCGCGTTGCCGCAGCGTGGCAAGCCCGTGGCCGAGCGCTATTCCGGTCCGCCGTCCTACCCGGTCCCACCGAGGTGGGGCTTCCCGAATCTGGTGTGGCGCCGTCCGACCGCCGTCCCCGGGACGGCGTCCGGCGAGGTCACCGCGGGGGAGCGGCTGCGGGTGATCACGCGCAGCCTGCTGCCGGTGCTGTGGACCTTCGCCGGGCTCGCCGTCATCGCCTCGGCCGCGGAGATCTGGCGCTACGTCCTGCTGGTGCAGAGCCGCGACTCCGCGCTGTCGACGTCCGTCGTCTCGGTCTCCGACACCTTCGTGATCACCGCCGGCCTGCTCACGACGATCCTTTCGCTGCTGCCGTCGGGGCTCGCCGTGTGGTGGCTGCTCGTCGCCAGGCACGCCGCCGCGGACGTCTCCGGCGAGGCGCCACCCAGGCGGCAACGGTATGTGCTGGCGTTCGTGCTGGCGCCGGTGGTGAACCTGGTCATGGCGCTGCCGGTCGTCGCCGAACTCGAACACGCCGTCCTGCGCCGGACGCGGGAAACCCGGCCGAAGCCGTCGCGGCTCGTACTGGTCTGGTGGGGCGTCTGGGTGCTCAACTGGCTGCTGCTCACGCTGGTCATCGTCTGGCGGTTCCGTGACGGCGTCCAGGCGCTGGCCGACGGGGTCGTGCTGGTCGCGCTGACCGACCTGGCCGCGGCCGGGCTGGCGGTGGTGACCGCGCTGCTCGTGAAGCGCATGTCCGGGCTGCTCGCTCCTGTCGCGGAGAACCGCCTTCGGCTGCTTCGCGTGCTGAAGGTGGAGGGGGCACCGGAGCCGGATCGGCGCGAACGCCCCGCTTCCTCCGTGCGCTGACGCAACCGACCTCGTGAGTGGTAAGGACGGTTCTAACCGTCCTTACCACTCACGAGGCTTTTCAGCGCGTGGTCACCCGGAGTGAGCGCAGGCCCCGGATCACGAACTCCGGCCGCCGCTCCGGGGTCTCGGCGAGCTCCAGCCCCGGCAGCTTCGAGGCCAGGGAGCTCAGCGCGGCCGCGATCTCCACCCGCGCGAGCGGGGCGCCGACGCAGTAGTGGATGCCCATGCCGAAGCCGAGGTGCGCGTTCGGCGTGCGGCCGATGTCGAGGGTGTCCGGCCGGTCGAACACCTTCGGGTCCCGTGCGGCGGCGCCGAGGAGGGCACCGATCTTCTCGCCCTCGGCGACGCGGAAACCGGCGATCTCGACGTCGGTGGTCGCCGTGCGCTCGAAGAGCTGCAGCGGCGCGTCGAAGCGGATCAGCTCCTCGACGCACGGGTCCAGGAGATCCGGGGAGGCCACCAGCCGTTCCCACTGGTCGCGGTGGGTCAGCAGCGCGTTGACGCCGTTCCCGATCACGTTCACCGTCGCCTCGTGCCCGGCCATCAGGAGCAGCACCGCGGTCGCGACCAGTTCGTCTTCGGTGAGCTCACTGCGCAGAAGGTCGCTGATGATGTCTTCGCCAGGGGAATTCGCGCGCTGCTTCGCGACATCACGCAGGTAGTCGACGAACTCCGCGGCCGCGGCTTCGGCGGCGTCGCGCTTCTCCTCGGCGAGCCCGTACTCGTACATCTTCACGATGTGGTTCGACCACGAGACCATGCTCGGCCCCTTGTCGACCGGGACGCCCAGCAGTTCCGCGATGACCGCGACCGGCAGCGGCTGCGCGAGGTGCGCCAGCAGATCGGCCGAGCCGGTTTCGGCGATCTCGGCGGCGAGGCCGTCGACCATGCCGTCCGCGAGTTCGGCGACCATCGGCCGCAGCCGCTGGACGTGCCCGCGCCCGAACGCGCCCGCGATCACCCGCCGCAACCGCGTGTGGGCGGGCGGCTCGTTCTCCAGCAGCGAGTTGCGGTGCAGGAGGTTGAACGACGCGAACCGCTCCACCGGCAGCGCGTCCTGCCAGATCCGGCCGAGCCCGCGATGCCGCAGGACGGCGGCCGACGCCGCGTGCGACACCGCCACGGCGATGCCGAGGCCGTCGTGCCGGTGGACTTCGCCGCGTTCGCGGAGGTCGGCGAAGGACGGGTACGGATTCGCGAGGAAGGCCGGGTCGGCGAGGTCGAACACTCGCCGACTGTAACCCGCGCCGGGGTGGCCGCCCCGGCGCGGCAGGGAGCTACAGATGCAGCCAAAGCCCCAGGTGCAGGTGCAACCCGTGATGGTGGTGCCCGTGGTGATGGCCGACGCACAGCAGCAGGCAATGTCGCGCCTGGTCGGCTCTGTCGGACTGCGGCGCGGCCGAAGCCGTGCCCACCGCGGGCCCGGCCAGCATCAGGCCGAGTGCCACGGGCAACGCGGCCAGCGCGGCCCGGCGCTTCGAGGTGCTCATCTGTGATCCCTTCTCCGCACTACGGCGCCGGATGGCGCCGTGATCGAGTATTCGGTGCGGTGTGGGGAAAACGGCAGGCTGATCACCCGCGGTTAGATCGTCCGGATGATGACAACCGTTTTCAGTCGCGTTTCCGTGGTACCCGGATGGCCGCTGAAACCCGCCGATCCGGTCGATCCGGTGGCCCGCCGGGTGTCGTCCGCGCCGTCTCGGTCACCAACCCCGGGGGCCTTACGAGGCCGGTGTCTTCCCGCGATAGCGTTTCGAACCGAGCTTTGAGGAGGCTGACGTGGGCAAGGGTTCGCGCAAGAAGGGTCCCAAGACGACCTCGGACCGCAAGCCGAAGGTGCGCGACGTCTTCGTCGGCCAGCCCTTCGAGGGGCTCGCGGCGGAGACCGAGCTGATCGCGCTGCGCGAGTTCGTCCCGTCGGCGACGGCGGCGCTCACGCTGGGCTCCGGCGAAAAGGTCACCCTCGGCACGGTGCTGCCGATGGCGGCGGCCGCGTTCGTCCGGTCCGACGGCGAGCGCTACATCGGGATGCAGGTGCAGACCCGGTCCTCCGACATCAGCCGCGACCTCGGGCGCGCGCTCCAGTGGGTGCTGGAGGCCAAGGAGGGTGACGTGCTGTCCGTGCCGGACACCACGACGCCGCCCGCCGCCGACGAGAAGGCCCGCCTGCAGGACCTGCTCGACACGAACGTCGAACTCGACGTGACGCTCTACAACGACTTCGCCTGGTGGCTGCCCGAGGACGCCGACGCGAGCGGAGACGTCGCGCTGTCCCTCGAGCGCGCGAACGCGGCGATCATGCCGACCGAACGCCTCGGTGCGGGCGCGTACTGGGTGCTCGCCGGCGAGAAGGCGCACCTGCGCTGGGTCCGCCCGGAGCCGGAGAACCTGCTGCTGCAAGCGCTTGCGCGGCTGTCCGCGGCCGGTGAGCTCGGCCTCGGCGAGGGCTCCCGCTACGCCGGTTCGTTCCGCGCGCACGGGCTGCTCGTCCCGGTGTGGGACCTCGACCCTGAGGCCCACGCCCGCGAGTGGGCCGACGCGAAGGATCAGCTCGGCGCCCGGCTCGAGGCCGCGCTGAAGTCCCTCGACACCGAGCCGCTCAACGCCGCCGAGCGCCGCTCGCGCGACGGCCTCATCGGCCGCCAGCTCACCATCCGCTGACCCCTTTCCTCGCGTTTCGTCCTCTGGACGCGGAGCCCGCATCCAGAGGACGAAATGCGCGAGGATGGGCGGCGTGATCCTCCATATCTGCGGCAAGGACGAGTGGGCGGCGGTGCCCGCCGGCGGCGTCTACACCGCCGCGTCGCTCGAATCCGACGGCTTCATCCACTGCTCGGACCCGGGAACCGCGCATATCCCGGCCAACGCCGTGTTCCCCGGCCGCACCGATCTGGTGCTGCTGGAGATCGACCCGGCGCTCGTCGGCGCGCCCGTCGTCTGGGAGGACGGGGACCCGCCGCATCCGGCCGGTATCCAGTTCCCCCACGTGTACGGGCCGATACCCCGTAACGCCGTGGTGGCCGTACACGAATTCCCTGTTCAGGGGGACGGTTCGTTCAGAATTCCCGAGTCCGTGTCGCAACGTTGAGGCAGGCAACTCCTCGGCGAGGCGAGCGTCTCTCGGATTGATTCGCGGCAAGAGACAACCTGTGGGGGCGGTCATGCGTTTCGGGAGAGGTGAGCCAGGCAGACCTGGCCGGGTGACCCCGGGAGGAGGCGATACGGTGACCGCTGCCGCGACGGTCATACCGGGGACGGACGTCTGGGGGGCCGGCGAGAGCCGGAGGAGCGACGTGCCTGGTGAGCTCATCGACTTCGGCGACTTCGTGCGGGCCAGCCTGCCGGGGTTGCTGAGGTACGGGCACGCCCTCACCGGGAATCCGCACGACGCCGCCGACCTGGTCCAGACCGTCCTGGAGAAGATCGGTTCCCGCTGGTCGTACGTCCAGCACAAGACCGGCGACCCGATGGCCTACATCCGCCGTTCGATGGCCAACGCGCATATCAGCCGCTGGCGCCGGACCAAACGCGAGAGCCTCGTCGCCGACCTGCCGGACGTCCGGCCGTACAGTCCGGCCGATCCGTTCGAGCACGAGCCGCTGTGGCAGGCGTTACGCGCGTTGCCGCCGAGGCAACGAGCGGTGATGGTCCTGCGTTACTACGAAGGGCTGTCCGAAGCGGAGATCGCGGATTCGCTCGGTGTCAGCCAGGGCACCGTCAAAAGCCAGGCGAGCAAGGCGATCGCGTCGCTGCGGACGAAGCTGGCGTTGTCCGAGCCCAAGGACGAAGGGAGGGAAGCGGGATGAACATGTCCGAGGAGGACGTGCAGCAGAGGTTGCGTGACCTGTTCTCTGACGAGCGGCTGGCCGTGGGATCCACGCTCAATCCCGAGACGATCGTCGCGGGCGCCCGACGTCGCCGTCGCCGCCGTCAGCTGATGCAGACGACGAGCGGGATGGCCGCCGCGGTGGTCATGCTGGGCGGCGGGCTCACCGTCTTCACGATCCACGACAAGGACAACGGCGCCGCCTTCCCCGGCGGGGACCAGCTCACGATGGGCGCGGCGTCGTCGAGCCTGGCGCAGCCGGGGCCGGGAAGTTCGGCGCCGCCCGCCTCCGCGCCGGTGGAACCACCGCACCAGACGACCGTGCCACCGCAGTCGACCGCCTCCGATGGGCCGGTCAAGCCGCCGAAGAGCACCCCCGCCACGAAGCCGCCCACGCAGGGCAAGGTGACGTCGGGTCCGCTGCTGACCGCCGCCGGCTTCGGCAAGCTCCGGCTCGGGATGAGCGAATCCGAGGCGGAGGCCACCGCCGGTCCGCTGCGGGCGAAAGAGGTCCGGGGCACCTGCACGTACGGCCGCGCGGAGGGGGCCGCCGTTCCGGGGCCGACGTCGGTGTCGCTGACCGAGAGCGACGGGATCACCGTCATCAACCCGGCGGGCACGGTGCACACCCCGGAGGGGATCGGCGTCGGCTCGACCGAGGCGGACATCCTCGCCGCCTATCCCGGCAGCACCAAGGACGGCGGTGCCTACGTCGCGCCGGTCAGCGCGGTGAGCGCGTACCGGATCTCCGTGGCCGACGACGGATCGGCCGTCGGCATCCTGCTGACCAGCATCAACCAGAACTGTCAGTTCAGCTGACGAACGAAGAAAACCCGGGCTTCTCCAAGGGGGAGAGCCCGGGTTTTCCCGTGGTGGGAGCGGTGGTCAGTGTCTGTTGGTGAACCCGCGTCCGCGATCGACGTCGGCAGGACGCTGCCTGGTCATTCATCTCACGACGGTGGATACGGCGTCCTGCCACCGCGATAGCGGGGCCTTCGGCCGAGGCGGGTTCACGCGTTTCGTCGCTTTTCCGGGTACATCTTCAGCTCCGCCAACAGGCTCAGAGCGCGCCGCCCGCGACCGGGGGCATCCCCGAGTCGGCGCCGCCGTCACCGACGGACTCGCGGTGCAGGTGGTTCTCCACCTCGAACAGGTTGCCGTCGGCACGTTTGACGATGTTGAGCAGGGTGGACATCTGGGAGATCTCCTCGACCTGCTCCTTGAGGAACCACTGCGTGAACTGCTCGCCGATGTAGTCCTCTTCGGCGCGGGCGGCCTTGGCCAGCTGCTGGATGTCGGTCGCCACGTCCTTCTCCTGCTGCAGCGCGAGCTCGATGAGCTCACGGACGTCGGAGAAGTCGTTGCGCACGTCGCCGGTGCCGGGGATCTCCACGTGGTGGTCGGTGTCCAGCATGTACTGGACGAGCGCCATCGCGTGGTTCCGCTCCTCGACGGACTGCTTGTAGAAGTGCTTCGCGAGCTGCGGAAGGTCCTCGGCGTCGAACCAGACCGCCAGCGCGATGTACTGCTGGGAGGCGTTGAACTCGTTGTGGATCTGCGCCTGCAGCAGTTCGTAGAACTTCGAGCGCGGTTGCTTCTTCTTGGTGAGGGCCATGTATTCGACGATACGCCCGTCCCTATTCGATTTCCACTTTTCCCTGGTGATCTACCCCCTATTAGGTTACCATTACCGACAATAGGCTCTCCTCAATTAAGTAAGCCTTCCCTAATCAATTGAAATCAATTAGGGAAGGCTTACTTAATTTCTGTTTCAGATGCTTTCGCGGCGGATCGGGCACGACATGCAGCGGGGGCCGCCGCGGCCGGAGCCCAGCTCGGAGCCGGTGATGGCGAGTACCTCGATACCGGCTTCCGCCAGGCGCGCGTTGGTTTCCACATTACGCTCGTATCCGACGACCACGCCCGGCGCGAGGGCGAGGGTGTTGTTCCCGTCGTCCCATTGCTCGCGTTCGGCGGTGACCGGATCGAGGCCGGTGTCGATGACCCGGAGCCGATCGATTCCCATCGCTTCGGCGGCCGCGGTGAGGAATGGGGCAGGGCCTTCCACCTTCACGGAACCGTCGTCGGTCGGCCGCATGGTGAAAGCGGTCAAGGAATCACGGGAAAGCGGATACATGACGACGGCGTCGGCCGCGACCATCGTGCAGACGGTGTCGAGATGCATGGTCGCGCGGGTCTGCTGGATCGGGACGGCGAGCACGGTGTGCGCGATCCCGTCGGCGAACACCGACCGGGCGAGGGATTCCGCGCCCGCCGCGGTGGTCCGCTCGCCGACGCCGATGGCGAGGACGCCCGGCGAGAGCAGCATGACGTCGCCGCCCTCGATCGGCGCCGAATGCGCGCCGTACGCGCGGGCGGCGTGGCGGAACCAGGGGTGGTAGGCGTAGATGAGGTCCAGCACCGCGGTCTCGCGGACGCGCGCGGGCATGGTGAGCGAGGAGACCGCCACCCGGTCGCCGATCCACGCCGACGAGTCACGCGTGAACAGCAGGTTCGGCAGCGGGTCGACGGCGAAGTCGTTCGGATGGTTCATCAGCCGGACCAATGAGGCGCCCTCGGCGGCGGGCAGCTCCTCGAAGGTCATACCCGCCATCAGGACCTCGGCCAGCGTCGCCGGAGCCACGCTCGAAAGGTGGGAACGGAGCGAATCGGCCAGGTCGGGCCCGAGCCGCCGCTCGTCGACGGCCGCGTGCACGCCTGCCGCGTGGGCACGGGTGTCCGAGAGCGCCGTGCGCAGCGCGTCGGCCAGCAGCAGCACCTCGACACCGCGGCCGCGCAGCACCTCGGCGAACGCGTCGTGCTCCTCCTGCGCGCGATCCACCCAAGGGATGGAATCGAACAGGAGCTGGTCGTTGTTGCGAGGCGTGAGCCTTTTGAGCTCGTTGCCGGGCCTGTGCAGCAGCACCGCACGCAGGGGGCCGACTTCGCTGTCAACTCGGGGTGGAGTCGTCTCGTCAATCACTGGTTCACAGTAACTAGGGAAGCCAGGAAACTCGCCCTTTGAGCAGCGCGTATCCGACGAAGGAAACGAAATCCAGCGCGGTGTGCGCGGCGATCAGCGGCCACAGCCGGTTCGTCTTCTGCCACAGCCTGCCGAACACCAGGCCCATCACGACGTTGCCGACGAAACCGCCGAATCCCTGATACAGGTGATACGACCCGCGAAGCACCGAAGACGCGACCAGCGAGGTGTTCTCGCGCCAGCCGAGCTGCCGCAGCCGGGTCAGCAGGTACGCGACGACGAGCACCTCTTCGGCGAACGCGTTCCCGAAGGCCGACAACGTCAGCGTGATCGGACGCCACCACGTCTCGCCCAAAGTGGACGGTTGCACCGACAGGCTGAACCCGAGGCCGTAGGAGAGGAAGTACAGCCCCAGCCCCGGGATCCCGATCACCGCGGCGAGCAGGAGCCCGTGGACGACGTCGCGGCCGGGGCGCCGCTTGTCGAGGCCGATCTCCGCCAGCTTCATCCCGCCGCGCCACAACAGGTACAGCCCGAGCGCGCCCCAGCCGACCAGCTGGCCGGCGCTCAGGAGCTGTTTGAGCAGGTCGACCAGGCTCAGGGTGGCCTGGGGAACGTTCAGCTGGGCCTGTTGCTGCGCCAGCGGCACCGGCTGCAGCAGCGAGTCCACAAGGGACAGCAGGCTGCGCAGCCCGGACAGGCCGAGGGTGATGCCGAAGACGACGACCAGTTCGATGACGATCGCGCGGCGGCGCGCCGGATCCTCCACGAATTCCGGCAGCGCCGGGCGTTCGGGACGCAGCCAGCTCATCGGCCGCACGCTACCTTGTGGCTTTCCGGGGGCTGAAGGACGCTTTCACCTCATGTCACGCGGTGAAGGGCGCTTTCACCGCGTCGCATGCGGGCATGGTTCCCTTCAGCCCCTGCCCGGTGATCGTCGGCGAGCTACCTTCGAGTCATGCCAAGGAGCATCGCGACCAACGAAACCGTCGACCGGGCCGCGCTCGTCGACTTTCTGTCCACCCGCCACCGCGCCATCCTGATGACCACCAAGGCCGACGGCGGACCTCAGCTCTCCCCGGTGACCTGCGGTGTCGACGCCGAAGGCCGGCTGGTCATCTCCACCTATCCGAAGCGCGCGAAGGTGGTCAACATCCGGCGAGAGCCGAAGGTGTCCGCCTGTGTCCTCTCCGACGAGTGGAACGACCGGTGGGTCCAGCTGAACGGCACCGCCGAGGTGCTCGATCTCCCCGACTCGGTCGAGCCACTGGTCGACTACTTCCGCGCGATCTCCGGCGAGCATCCCGACTGGGACGAATACCGCGAAGCGATGGTGAAGCAAGGCAAAAGCATCATCCGCGTCACCATCGAATCGTGGGGCCCGATCGCCAAGGGCGGCTTCCCGGCGGAACTCGCCTAACCCTGCGGAAAGTACGGGCAGCCGACGAGACGGCGGATCTCGCCGCTCAGCTGCTGCGGCCCTTCGACCGGACGCGAGAACGCGAGCCGGACGTCGTGATCGCCGGAGTCGGCCTCGACGCGCAGCCGCAGGCCGTAGCGGTCCAGCCCCAGCGGCCGGATCCAGCCGCCGCGCAGTTCGGCGGGGACGTGCTTGGCGAGCTGCTGGACGACGTCGGCGTGGTCGGTCTCCAGATGCCGCAGCCACGCGGCCTCGTAGTCGTGGAAGGGGTCCGGCGGCGCGGCGCTGAACATATGCGGCCGGAGCGAGTGCGTGCCCTCGGCGTCGGCGAGCACCAGCGATGCCGGGGTCAGCCTCAGCAGCGTCAGGCCGTGCCCGACGTCCAGCAGCCGCTCGTCCGGCCGGGTTTCGGCGATGGAGACCGCGCGGGCCCGTGCCGAAACCTCGGAAAGCGGGCGGAGCCAGCCCGTGATCCACAGCAGCCCGCGGATGGGTTCCCGCAGGTCGACCGGCGCCTGATCGGTCAGTTCGACCATCACCGCGAGCTCGCCGCGCTGTGCCTCGTGCGCGCGTTTCACCAGGTGGTGCTCGTCCGGCAGCAGGATGCTGACGCTGCCGCTCGTGTGCACGTGGTGCAGCTCGGGGATGACACGGCCGCACTGTCCTGGCAGGTCACGCTGCTCGGCGGTCGGCATGAGCGTCGCCGGCCCGTTGCGGGTGGCGATCGTCTTCGCACGTTCCGCGGGGTTCGGCGCCGGCGGGCGGCGGATGGACGTCGGTGTGGTCACGGCTCACCTCCTAGTTAGGTGAGCCTAACCTGATCTGGCCGCCGAGTGGAAGTAGCCTGGATCACGTCTCACCGCGTACCGATACGTTCACCTGGTGGAAGACCACAGAATCCGGGTGCTCGAACCACCCGAAGGGATTCCGGCGAAGAACATGCCGGTCCTGGCACCCCTTCTCGACCGCAACACCGTGACCACCGGGACGATGGTCGTCGCGACCGGGCTGCTCGTGGTCCTGGGCGCCGTGCTCGCGGTGACCGGGGGACACGGGATCGCCGCGCCGTCGGCCCTCCTCGTCTTCATGACACCGGCTTCGATCGTCTTCGGCTACTCCGCCCTTGCCGGATCCTCGTCGATGCGGAAGCTCACCGACAAGCCGTTCCGCCTGGTGAACGGGCTGGACGGCGCCGTCGTCGCCGGTTCACGGGTGAGTGTGCCGCTGGACGGACGATGGCTCGTCGTGCGGCTTCCCGCCCCGCTCCGGGCGCAACTCGCCGCCCAACGGCGGCTCTGGGTGCTCGGCCCGTTCGTCGTGCTGCCCGGGGTCGTCATCCCGCGTCGTGGTGCCCTCCGCGACGCCCCGGTGAAGGGCTCGGCCCCGTTCGCCGCGGAGCCGGTGTCGCCGGCCCGGATGCTCGCGGAGCAGCGGCGACTGCTTTCGGCGTACTACTTCCTCAGTGTCGTGATGCTGCTCGTCATGAGCGCGTTCGCCTTCTGGACGGCGGCGGACTACCCGCGGCGGGACGGTGTCGTGGTGGAGTACACGCCGTTGCTCGGGTCCGCCTGCGCGGCGGGTGCGCTCGGGCTCGCCGTCGTCGCGCTGGTGCTGCTCAGGAAGCTGCCCGAGCCGCGCTGGACCGAACTCGCCGTCGTGTCCGGGCCGGCGTCGATCAACCTCTTCGGCATGGTCACCGTGAAAGGCCGGACCGTGTTGCCCGACGGCCGCGAGGTCACCGTGCAGGCGGGCGGTTCGGATCCGTCGCTGGCCGCGAACATCGCCGCCACCGGACGGCTGTGGGTGCTCGGCGTGCCGTCGGCGGGGAAGGTCGCGAAGGCGGGAGTGCCGGGGCACGCGGTGTTCGGGCAGGTCAAGTTCGGGCGGTGACGGGTCAGCCGAGCGAGCGCCGCGTCGCCTCCTCGGTCTCCACGACACCCCGCCGGATCCCTTCCAACTGCTCGCTCAGCTCGCCGATCGTCGTGGTGTCGAGCAGCGAATCGCCGGTGGCGGCCGAGAGTTCGGCCGCCCTGGCGACCAGTCCGTCGAGGCCGAGCGCTCCGGATCGCAGCTGTGCCAGCAGTTTCCGCTGCGCGCTCGACAGCCGCGCGTGTACGTCTTCCTGTGCCTGCACCGATTCGAGCGACTGGTTCAGGTCGCCGCGGATGTCGTCGTCGGCGGTTTTCAATTCCTTGCGCAGCCGGGCTTTCTCGGCCGACACCGCGACCGGGTCCACGCGCGCCAGCGCCTTCCCGGTGGCGGACGTGCGGGCGGCCAGCCGCCGGAGGGTGTCGACGGTTTCCCGCACCACCGGTTCCATGGCGGCCACCCGATCCGCGAGCGGACCGGCGTCGAGCGACGCGGAGATCGACCGGAAGCCGTCCGCAGCGGCTTCCGCGCGCCGCACCCAGCCCGCCTCGGGGGAGCCGGGCTCGACGTCGGGAAGCGGCCGTTCTTCGGCCTCCGGCAACGGTTTCGGGCGGGTGGCGGCGGCGACCCCGGCGCGGGCGGCGAGCACGGTCACGCCGACGCCGAGCGCGGCGAGCACCGGCAGCTGCACCGCCCAGGCCGCACCCGCCGACGTCGCCGCGAGGAGCAGTCCCCACGGTTCGGCCAGCTCACGGACGAAGCGCATATCCGATGATCTCAGAAATTCGAGATGACGGCGGTGAAGACCTGGTCGATCGAGTCCGGTTTGGACGAGTCGTACCCGACGCCCTGGGTGGTCTCGGCGATCTCCTTGAGCACGCCCAGATCCGCGTCCGAGCCGTACGCGATGGTGAACAGCCGCACCGCCTCGCCACCGCCCTCGGCTCGCAACCGCCCGACGAGGTTCGGCAGATCGATTCCGCCCGGATCCTCGTTCCGGCCGTCGGTGAGCACGACGACCGCGTTGATCGCGTCCGGATCCAGCCGCTGTTTCATGAATTCGTAGGCCGCGAGGGACGAGTCATAGAGCCCCGTCCCGTTCTGCGGGGTCAGCCCGTTCAGCCGCGACGCCAGCTCCTGCCTGCCCGGCTCGCCGCCGATCGGCGACACCGGCCGGAGCTCGACGTAGTCCTTGTCGCCGTCCAGCTTCGTCGAGAACATCCACAACCCGACCTTGTCGGCGTCGCCGAACTGCGGCAGCGACGCCACGGCGGCCTGTTTCGCGAGATCCATCTTGTTCTTCCCGGTCCCGCTGACGCCGTCGCCCATCGAACCGGAGACGTCGACGACCAGCAGCACGTTCGCCTTCTTCCGCAGGTCCTTCCACGACTTCAGCACCTCGGTCAGCACCGGCGGGCTCGGCGGGCGGATCAGGTTGAGCTTCGAATCCGGCTCGGCGCCGTTCTCCTTCGTGGTCTGAGACCCCGGTTTCCCGTCGAACGTGCGGAAACCGATGTCGCTGAACTTCTGCTGCGCCTCGGCGCCGCGCAGATGCGCGAGGAAGTCCGCCGCGACCTGCTTGTGGACGTCGTCGGCCCAGTTCAGCACGGTGAACGGGTGGTCGGAGTTGAGCGTGCCGTCGTTCGGGTAGATCCCGACCAGGGGCACCTTCGGCGGCGCGTGCTGACCGCGTTTCGCCGGATCGTTCGTGGGATTGCCCTGGTTGTAGCCGACGAGCGAGTTCTCTTCGACCGTCACCGCCGAGATGTAGGACATCGCGGCGCCGCGGTCGTCGGCCTTCTGCAGGTTCGTCAGGAAGGTCAGCGTGTTGTCGCCGTAGTGGACGATGGCCTGCTCGACGTTCTGCACGAACGTCCGCGCTTCGGGTTTCGCGAGCGCGTTCGCGGTGAGGTCCGAAGAGGTGCCCGTCGCCGCGTAATAGGCGCCGATGGTGGCGTTCAGACCGGAGGTCGAGATGTTCGGATTCGTCTTGCCCAGCCGGAACCTCCCCCATTCCGGATGGCCGTACTTCGCCCAGCCCTGCGGATCGGTGGCCAGCGCGGCGAGATCCTTCCAGCCGATGCCCTTGCCGGGCCAGCCGAGCGCCTCGGCCATCGGCTTCGGCATGGCGACGACCAGCGGCGCGTTCGCGACCGATTCCGGTTCGCCCTCGGGCACCAGCGCGGGGTGATCGGAGCCGGTGAGGTTCTGGCGCAACAGGTTCACCCAGCCGGACGCGGCGGGCGTCCAGACGTCCGGCCGCGGGCCGTCCACCGCCTCGTTCCAGCCGCGGGACAGCGCCTGCATCGCGGTGCCGGACGATTTCGACTGCACGAGCACGTCGACGCAGCGTCCGGCCACCGTGCGGCCGCTGTACCCCTTGGCGATCTCGGCGACCACGCCCGCCTTTTCCGGCGACGAGGACACCTGCAGCTTGACCGCGTCGCCCGTCGTGCACTTCGCTTCCACGGCCTCCTCGCCGGAGTCGCTCGTGAGCGCGCGCAAACCGATGATCAGACCGATGGCGACCACCGCCGCGGCCACGAACGCCAGGACCTTGCGGCCGCCGCGGGACTGCTGAGGATTCACGACCATGGAGAACCTCCGCCGGTGGGGACACCGATTATCCGGAGGTTTCGCCTTGCCAGGCTTGGCGTTGCCGAACCGTTGCGGCCATGGCGGTACTTATCCCGCCATGGCCGCGACGCGGGAATTCAGGCGCCGGGACCGCGGCCGGACCACGTCCACGCGTAGCCGTGGTCTTCCGAAGCGTCGGCCGCTTCGCCGAGGTCCAGCGGCGCGAAGGTGTCCACCATGACCGCGGTCTCGTCGAAGAACTGCGCCCCGATCGACGCCTCCGCCGCCCCGGGCTGCGGCCCGTGCGTGAAGCCGGACGGGTGCAGCGAAAGCGAGCCGACCTCGATGCCGGAGCCCTTGCGCGCCTCGTAGTTCCCGCGGACGTAGAACATCAGCTCGTCCGAGTCGACGTTCGCGTGGTTGTACGGCACCGGGATCGACTCGGGGTGGTAGTCGACCTTGCGCGGGCAGAACGAGCAGACCACGAAGTTCGGCCCCTCGAACGTCTGGTGCACGGGCGGCGGCTGGTGCACGCGGCCGGTGATGGGCTCGAAGTCGTCGATGTTGAACACCCACGGGTACAGGCAGCCGTCCCAGCCGACGACGTCGAACGGGTGGGTCGCGTAGGTGTAGCGCGTCAGCCCCGCGCGGTGCCGCACGAGGACCTCGACGTCGGTGCCGTCGACGACCAGCGGCTCCGACGGCCCGCGGATGTCGCGTTCGCAGTACGGCGAGTGCTCCAGGAACTGACCCTTCGCCGACAGGTACCGCTTCGGCGGGCCGATGTGGCCGCGCGCCTCGATGGTCAGCAGCTTGACCCCGTCGTCACCGTGCGGGAGCACCCGATAGGTGCACGACGTCGGGATGACGAGGTAGTCGCCGTCGCCGACCTCCAGCGAGCCGTAGATCGTCTCGACGGTCGCGCCGCCGCCCTGGACGTAGAACAGCTCGTCGCCCGCCGCGTTGCGGTACAGCGGAGAAGGCTTGGTCGCGTGGACGAAGCCGATGGTGACGTCGGCGTTGCCGAACAGCCGTCGCCGGTCGGTGACCGCGTCGGCGTCGCCGAACTTGAGGTCGTGGGTCTTGAAGGCGCGGGGTTTGAGCGGGTGGTTCGGGGTGATGGGGCCGCGCTCGTCCTCGATCGCGACGGCGTCGACGATCGCGGTGGGCAGGCCGCGGTGATAGAGCAGCGCCGAGTCCGCCGAGAAGCCCTCGACACCCATCAGTTCCTCGGCGTACAGGCCCCCGTCGGGCTTGCGGAACGCCGTGTGGCGCTTGTGCGGGATCTCGCCTACCTGCCGGTAGTAAGGCATCGGAATCTCCCCGGAACGTGTCCGTTGTGCGAACGATTTTGTCCTGATGTCGTACGCTACTAGCGTGTCAGTCGTGTCAAGCGCTGTGGAACTCACGCCACCCGGCCCCCGAGGAATCCCTCCCCTGTTCGCGCGGCTCGTCGACGACTCGGCGTTGTTCCCGCCCGGCGAGGCGTCCATGCCCGAAGCGCTGCGTGCGCACTTCGCGTCGAGGGCCGGTGAACACTCCGGCGTCCTCGGTGTGTTCCTGTGCCAGGCGTCGCGGCTGCCCGAGCTCATCACCGAACTCATCAAGATCAAACCCAAGGAACCGCTGCCGCTGTCGCTGATCATCGACACCGGTCTCGGCGGGGTCCCGAAGGCGATCTCGATCGTCGAATCGCGCAGCGAGATCCTCAGCCTGCGCATGGTGGAGATGCCGGCGCCGTCGGACGTCGACGAGGTCTGGCTGGAGCGGGTCTCCGAGTTCGTGCCCGAGGACGTCATCCGCGTGGTCGAGCCGCGGCGCGGCGTCGGCTGGCTGGACGGCGTGCGGAAGGTGATCGAGCACGGCAGCTGGCCGAAGATCCGCTGCGGCGGCAAGGCGGGCGAGAACTTCCCCAGCGTCGACGAGGTCGCCGACTTCCTCGCCGTGGTCAGCGGCTCGACCGGGGCGTCGTTCAAGGCGACGAACAGCCTGCACCGCGCCGTCCGGCACACCGAGGAGTCGAGCGGTTTCACCCACCACGGGTTCCTGAACCTGATCGTGGCGTCCGCGCGCTGCCTTTCGGGCGGCGACGTGCGCGCCGCCCTCGAATCGACCGACGGCGCCGCGCTGGCCGCCGAGGCCAAGGGGATGTCGGAGCCGGCCGCGAAGGCGGTCCGCGGGCTCTTCGCGTCCTACGCGGCGGCCTCGTTCGACGAGCCGGTCGCCGACCTCGGGGAACTCGGGCTCTTGTGACTCGTGAAGGGTCGCTGACCCTGGACAGAGGGCTCGCACTGCTCCAAGCGGTCGCGGACGCCGGTGGCGAGGCGGCGACGATCTCCGAACTCGCCGTCGCCATCGGCGCGAGCCGGGCCGCCGTCTACCGGCTGCTCGTCCCGCTGTCCGAACGCGGCCTGGTGTGGCGCGACGGCAACAAGGTGCGGCTGGGGGTCGGCCTGCTCCGGCTCGCCGGGCAGGTCCTCCCGCAGCTGCGCGAGGCCGCGCGGCCGGTGCTGCGCGAGCTGGCGGAGAAGGTCGGCGCGACAGCGCATCTGTCGGTCGCGCAGGGGGATCAGGCACAGGCCGTCGCGGTCGTCGAACCGTCGTGGACGAGCTTCCACGTCGCCTACCGCGTTGGCACCCGGCATCCGCTGTCCGCCGGCGCGGCGGGCAAGGCGATGACGCTGCGCCCCGGCGGCGGCGAAGGCTGGGTCACCTCGTCGGGTGAGCTGGAGGCGGGCGCCTCCGGGGTCGCCGCGCCCGTGCGCGGTGTGCCGGGGTTGAAGGCCAGCGTCGGCGTCGTGTCCCTCGAACCGCTGGACGCCTCCGTGGTGGGGCCGGCGGTGGTGGCGGCCGCCGTCCGGCTGGCCGAGGTGCTGAAACAGCCCGAGTAGCGCTTCAGTGTCATTGGGGTAACCCGCGTCGGCGATCGACGTCGGCAGGGCGCTGCCTGGTCATCTCGGCTCCGCCGACAGCTTTCAGCGGTGGCTGAGCAGCGGGCGCACCATGGTCGCCAGCAGCGTGAGGTCGACCGCGAAGAGCAGCCGCTCGAACAGGCCGAGCGTGACCTCCTGGTGCGACGGCCCGGTGAGCATCGTCCAGACGAAGCCGCCGAGCACGATCACCACCGCGGCGAAGCTGGCCACCGAAAGCCGCCGGATCGTCGTGCGCCGCGGCTCCCACGGGCAGCGTGCGCGGCCGGGCCGGGTCAGCACCCAGGCGGCGGCGGGAAGCGCGAGGAAGGCCGCCAGCGCGGCGTAGTTGTGGACCTGGCCCGCCAGCGACCGGGCCTGGCCCTCGGGGTCGACGGGGACGAGCGCGAGGACGAACAGGCCGGCACACCACACGCCGAGCAGGACGAGAACGGACTCGTAGCCCTTGCGGTGCGCCTTCGCGATCCCGCCGAGCAGGGCGAGCGAACCGAACCCCAGCGCCAGGCACATCGCGCCGAACAGCGGGGCCGCCGTCGAACCGGGCGAGAGGTAGCCGTAGACGTACTCGGACAGCGTCTGCCAGATAGGGCTGACCTGGCTGGACAGCCTCAAGTGCAGGTCGATCGAGATGGCGACGGCGACGGCCATGCCGAATACCGCGAGCCTGCCGTGCACAGGGGAAACGGCGAGTGTCTTCGGCGAGGTCACGACCGGTTTCTCCAGGCACGTCGGGGCGGGTGTTCACCTTTTCGTTCCCGAAAGGTTACCCGGCGAACCTGTGAAGACCCCGTGCGGTCAGAACGCGAGCTGGGCCAGCGCGAACAACGAGAAGCCGGCGAAGACGAAGCCGGCCACGCGCTGGATGAGCTTGGGGCGGATCCGGCTGCGCACCTTCGCGCCGATGAAGACGGCCAGACCGGCGACGGCGACAAGCGCGACGAAGGAGCCGAGGCCGACCGCGAACGGGTTGCCGAAGCGAGTCGTGAGGCTGGCCGTCGCGAGCTGGGACGCGTCGCCCCACTCTGCGGCGAACAGCACACCGAACGACGTCAGCGCGGAGCGGAGGAAGGTCGCGGGGCCGGGGCCGGAACGCGAGGCGTCCTCTCCGCCGTCCTTCGCGGGACTGAACCCTTCGCGAAGAAGCATGTACGCGCCGATGCCGAACATTCCGGCGACGATCGCGGTCACCAGCGCCTCCGGCAACAAAGTGAGCACACTGCCGAACGTGGCGGCGATCGCGGATTGCACGGCGAATGCGGCGGTGACACCGACGAATACCGGCCATGCGCGGAAACGAGTGGTGAGAACCAAGGTGGCGACGAGGGTCTTGTCCGGCAGTTCCACGGCGAGTACCAGGCCGAATGCGCTGATCAGCGCCAACATCGAGCTAGCCATGATGGTTCTCCACCCCTTTCACTGCAACGATAAAGGGGCGATTCGGAGAAAGGCAAGCTGATGGCTTTTCCGAATCGGTCGGCATGTGCGGGCGAATTGTATTCCTTGGTGCGGCGGAATTGAGTTTTCGGTAAACCGAATTCTTTTTTCAGGCTTCGCTGGTAGCGTCGCCGGGCATGGACGAGAGAGCGCGGATCGAAGACGTGTGCAGGCGCCTGCAGGAGCATTACGTGTTCCCCGACGTCGCCGAGAAACTGACGGTGTTCCTACGGGCGAGGCTGGGTGACGGCGCGTACGCGGGGCTCGACGATCAGGCGTTCGCCGTCGCGGTCACCGAAGACCTGCAGTCGGTGAACGGGGACAAGCATCTGCGGTTGCGGTACCACGTCGACCCGCTGCCCGAGGTGGACGGGGAGTCGTTCGATCCCGAGGAGTACCGGCGTGAGGCGGGGCTGAACTGTCACGGCATCGCGTCGGCGCGGCGGCTGGCCGGGAACGTCGGCTACCTGGAGACCAAGCTGTTCTACGGGCCGGACGTCGCCGGCGAGGCGCTCTCCGCGGCGATGACGCTGCTCGCGACCACCGACGCGCTGCTCGTCGACGTGCGGGAGAACCGGGGCGGCGACCCGTCCGCGGTCGCGTTGCTGATCAGCTACCTGGTCGACGAGCCCGTGCACTTCAACAGCATCTATCTGCGCGACGGCGACGTGACCAACCAGTTCTGGACGCAGCCGTACGTACCGGGCCGCAAGTTCGGAGCGGACAAGCCGGTGTGGGTGCTGACCGGGCCGACGACGTTCTCCGGTGCCGAGGACCTGAGCTACTCGCTGCAGCAACTGGGGCGGGCGAAGACGGTGGGCGCGGTCACCGGCGGCGGCGCGAATCCGCGGAAGCAGTACAAAGTGGACACCCATCTGGATGTCACCGTCCCGGGTGGACGGGCCGTGAATCCGGTCACGGGGACCAACTGGGAAGGCGTCGGCGTCCAGCCCGATATCGCCGTCGCGGTCGAGGACGCTTTCGACACGGCATACGCGTTGGCGCTGGCCCACGTGCTGACACTGGGGGACACGGGCCTGCGACGGCAGGTCGCCGACGAGGCGCGGCTCGCGCTCGCCGCCCTCGGCTGAGCCGGGCGCGGGACCTACGTCCCGGCGAGATCGGGACCACTTGAACTGGCGGGCTCATCGGGCGTTGAGCAGGCTTGAGGCGTGGAGGTTCTCGATCTCGCTAGGTGGCAGTTCGGCATAACCACCGTCTATCACTTCCTGATGGTCCCGCTGACCATCGGGCTTTCGGTCCTGGTCGCCGGGATGCAGACGGCGTGGGTCCGCACGGGTGATGTGCGCTATCTGAAGATGACCAAGTTCTGGGGGAAACTCCTGCTGGTCAACTTCGCGATGGGTGTGGTCACCGGCATCGTGCAGGAGTTCCAGTTCGGGATGAACTGGAGCGCGTACTCGCGGTTCGTCGGTGACGTGTTCGGCGCGCCGCTGGCGATGGAAGGGCTCGTCGCGTTCTTCGTCGAGTCGACCTTCCTGGGGCTGTGGATCTTCGGCTGGGACAAGCTGCCGAAGAAGGTCCACCTGGCGTGCGCGTGGGCGTATTCGCTGGCGACGGTGGCGTCCGCGTACTTCATCCTGGCTGCGAACTCGTGGATGCAGCATCCGGTCGGGGTCGAGTTCGTCGACGGGAAGCCGACGATGAACTCGATCTGGGCGGTGCTGACGAACAACACCGCGCTGGCCGCGATCCCGCACACGCTGGCGGGTGCCTTCTCGGTGGCGGCGGCGTTCCTGGTCGGTGTGGCCGGCTGGCAGCTGTGGCGCAAACGTTCGGAGGACGACGAGCACCGCGCGGTGTGGCGTTCGTCGTTGCGTCTCGGCGGCTGGACCGGTGTGGTGGCGTTCGCGGTGCTGGCGATCACCGGCGACTTCCAGGGCAAGCTGATGTTCGAGCAGCAGCCCATGAAGATGGCGTCGGCGGAAGCGTTGTGCCACACGGAGAAACCGGCGAGCTTCTCGATCCTCGCGATCGGGGACGTCCGGAACGCGAACTGCGAGGACGTCAAGACGTTCAGTGTGCCTGCGCTGCTGTCCTTCTTGGCGCACAACGACTTCTCGACCGAGGTCAAGGGTGTCGAGAATCTGGTGACCGAGTACCAGGCGAAATACGGCACGAACTACCCGGACGACCCGCAGCTCGGCTCGCTCGCGGGCAAGCCGATCGACTACGTGCCCAGCCTGCCGGTGACCTACTGGGGCTTCCGCGCGATGATCGGCTTCGGCGCGATCTCGGCCGGGATCGGGCTGCTCGCGCTGTGGCTGACGCGGCGCGGACGGATCCCCGGGCAACGCTGGTTCCCGTGGCTCGTGCTCGGCGGGATCGCGACGCCGTTCATCGGCAACAGCGCCGGCTGGATCTTCACCGAGATGGGCCGTCAGCCGTTCGTGGTGGTGCCGAACCCGACCGGTGTCGACGGGGTGTGGATGTTCACGGCACAGGCCGTCTCGAAGTTGTCCACAGGCGAGGTGTGGACGTCGCTGATCGCCCTGACGACCGTCTACGCGGTGCTCGGCGTCGTCGAGGTCTACCTGATGCGCAAGTACGTCCGCGGCGGCGTCGACGCCGTCATGCCACCCAAGAAACCGGCATCGACCAGCAAGAACAGCGACTCGGAAGGCGGTGACGGCGATGACGACGCGCTGGCCTTCGCCTACTGATCGCCTCTTGACCTCACGTACCCAGCCCCCGCCCTTCCCGGGGGACGGCCCCGCACCCAGCGTATCGGGGGTATCGCTCAGGCGGGTTACCCACAGCCGATCTGTGGACAACTTGAGCGGTTGTGGATAACTCAGGGCGACCGGGGTTCGAGGGGCGGCTCGCGGGGGACGGGGAGCGTCGCGAAAGCCACTTTCGCGACGCTGGATGTCCCGAAAGTGGCTTTCGCGACATGTCGCGCGGTGGGGGCCGGGCAAGCGTCGGGACAGGCGACCGGACGGCGGGCTGAAGGGGCCCTTCGCCGCATCGCACGCACCGAAGGCTCCCTTCGCCGCGTCGCATGCGGTGAAAGCGTCCTTCGGCCCACGTCCGAGCCCAGGCCCGCGCCAGAGCCAGAGCCCAGGCCAGAGCCCAGGCCCACGCCCGAGCCCAGGCCCAGGTCCAGGAAAGTGAGCATCCGATGACCCTCGAAACGATCTGGTTCTGCGTCATCGCCCTGTTCTGGCTCGGCTACCTCTTCCTCGAAGGGTTCGACTTCGGCGTCGGCATGCTCATGCCGGTCCTCGCGAAGGACAACACCGAGCGCCGCGTCATGGTCAACACGATCGGCCCGGTCTGGGACGGCAACGAGGTCTGGCTGATCGTCGCCGGCGGCGCGATGTTCGCCGCGTTCCCCGGCTGGTACGCGTCGCTGTTCTCGGCCGCGTACCTCCCGCTCCTGGTGATCCTGCTCGCGCTCATCGGCCGCGGCGTCGCGTTCGAGTATCGCGGCAAGGTCGACTCCGATCGCTGGCGCCGCAACTGGGACCGCGTCATCGGCATCGGTTCGTGGATCCCGCCGTTCGGCGTCGGCCTGCTCCTCGCCACCACCGTCCTCGGTCTCCCGCTCGACGCCGACGGCAACCGGGTGGGCGGCCCGTTCGCCGCCCTCAGCCTCGAAACGCTGCTCGGCGCGATCGCCGTCGTCGGGTTCTCGCTGGTCCACGGTGCCGCGTTCCTCGCCCTCAAGACCGAAGGCGACCTCCGGCATCGCGCACGGAACCTCGCCACCCGCCTGCTCCCGGTCGCGCTCCTGCCGCTGCTCGCGTTCCTCATCGTCGTGCAGTTGCGCTCAGGCGACCTGTGGACACTGCTCCTCATCGGCCTCGCGGTCGTCGCGGCCGTCGTCGCGTGGTTCCGGATCCGCATGGGCCGCGAAGGCCAGGCGTTCGCCGCGCTCGGCGGGGTCATCGCGGCGTCCGCCGTCGCGATCTTCGTCGCGTTGTACCCGAACGTCCTTCCGTCCACTTTGGACGCCGCCAACACGCTGACGATCGCCGGTGAGGCATCGAGCCCGTACACCCTGACCGTGATGACCTGGGTCGCGCTGTTCGGCGCCCCGGCCGTCCTGATCTACCAGGGCTGGACGTACTGGGTGTTCCGCAAGCGCATCGGCACCCGGCACATCCCACCGGTGCACGCACCATGACCGAACTTCCCGGCCGCGACACCCTTTCCGCCACGGAGTCCACAATGGACCCAGCGCGACCGGGAAAGGGTCCGCTCGGCGCGCTGGCTCCACTTTCGAGTGCGGCGCGCCGGGCGTTGATCCTCAGCGGAATCCTCTCCTTCGTCAACGCGATCCTGCTGGTGGGACAGGCGTTCCTGCTGGCCGACGTCCTCTCCGCGGTCGTCCGCGGAACACCGGGGGACCGCACCGCCCAGCTGGCCGTGCTGCTCGCGCTCGTCGCAGGGCGCGCGTTGACCGGCTGGGCGGTGCGGATCGTCTCCGTCCGCGCCGCGGCCCGCGCGAAGGAGGAGCTGCGCGCCAAAGCCCTCGACCACGCCTTGAAACTCGGCCCGGAATGGATCGCGCGCCGCGGCCACGGCGAGCTGACGTCGTTGACCACCAAGGGACTCGACGCGCTCGACGCCTATTTCACCCAGTACCTCCCGGCCCTGGTGACCGCCGCGATCGTGCCGCTCGCCGCCGGGGTCGCGATCCTGTTCGCCGACTGGCCCTCGGCCGTGCTCGTCGCGATCACCGTGCCGCTGGTGCCGCTGTTCGCCATCCTGATCGGCAAGCACACCGCCGAACGGGTCGCCGAAGCCGCCGACGCCGAACAACGGCTGTCGGGACATCTGCTCGAACTCGTTCGCGCGCTGCCGATCCTCAGCGCGTTCCGCCGCGCCGGGGCACAGGCCGAGACGGTCCGGAAGATCTCCGAACGCCATCGCCGCACCACGCTCAAGACGTTGAAGGTCGCCTTCGCGTCGGCGTTCGCGCTCGAACTGATCGCGACGCTCTCGGTCGCGCTGGTCGCGGTCGTCATCGGCGTCCGGCTCGTCTCCGGCGAACTGTCGCTGGCCATCGGGCTCGGCGTGCTGATCCTCGTCCCGGAGTGCTACCAGCCACTGCGCGCGGTCGGCGCCGCGTTCCACGCCAGCGAAGACGGCGTCGAGGCCGTGCGCCGGGTCGCGGACGTGCTCGCGGAACCCTTGCCGCCCAACGGTTCCGAGACACCGGCCAAGGGCGAGGTGCACGTCGGGGGCCTCCGCGTCGCCAGGCGCGGCGGATTCGCGCCCGACGGCGAGACGTTCAGCGTCCGGCCCGGCGAGATCACCTGGTTGCGCGCGCCCAGCGGCGGCGGCAAGTCGACGACGCTCGCCGCCCTGCTCGGTTTTGTGCAAGCCCACGACGGGACGATCACCGTCGGCGGCACCGACCTCGCCGGCGCCGATCCGGCGAGGTGGCGCGAGAACGTCGCCTGGGTGCCGCAGTCGCCGGTGTTCGGCGGAGGCACGGTCCGCGACGAGGTCGCTGCGGAGGACATCCTCGGCGAACTCGGGCTGACCGGACTGGCCGATCGGCCGGTTGCGAAGCTGTCGCAGGGACAACGGCAGCGCGTCGCGGTGGCGCGGGCCCTGGTGCGGGTCCGGTCGGGCGCGTGGCTGCTGCTGCTCGACGAACCCACCGCCCACCTCGACGAGGTCAACGCCGCGCGCGTCATGGCCGCTGTCCGCGGAGCCGTCGACAACGGTGCCGCCGCGATCATCGCCGCCCACGAACGCGGTTCCGGTGTCGATATATCGACCGCGAATGGGGCTGAAGCCGGGACCACCGAGGAAACCCGGGAAGTCCGGCCGTTGCCTTGGCGCGAACTGCTGCCCGCCAGATTCTTCGGCGGCGCGTTGCTGGGCGCCGCCGCGTTGCTCGGCGGGGTCGCGCTGACCGCGCTTTCGGGCTGGCTGATCGCCAAGGCGTCGCAACAGCCGCCGATCCTGACGTTGACCGTGATGATCGTCGGAGTGCGGACGTTCGGCCTCGGCCGGGCGGGGCTGCGTTACCTCGAACGGCTGGTCACGCACGACGCCGCGTTCCGGATCGCCGGAAGGCTGCGCGTCCGGCTGTGGGAGTCGCTGGTGCGGCTCGGGCCGGCGCGGGCGCTTCGGGCGGGTGAAGAGCAGCGGCGGCTTGTCGGCGACACCGACACCGTGCGTGACCTGCTCCCGCGAGTGATCACTCCGCTGGTGGTGGTCGCGTTGGTGGCCATCGGCGCGGTCGCGGTCCAGGCCGCGGTGCTGCCCGCAGCCGGGGTCGCGCTGGCGGCGGCCGTGCTGGTGAGCGCGTTCGCGCCGCTGCTCGCGCTCCGGGCGGAACGCCGTGCGACCAGTGCGCTGGCCGCCGGACGTCGTTCGGTTTCGGCGCAGGTGCTGAGCCTGTTCGAAGCCGCCGCCGAACTGATCGCGTACGGGGTCGACAAAGAGCGACGTCGCCGAATCGCCACGACCGACGCCGCGCTGACCGCCGAAGCGCGGCGGCAGGCCTTCGGCGCGGGTGCGGCCGACGCCCTGATCATCCTGGCGACGGGGGCCGCCACCGTCGTGAGCACCGGGTTCGCCGTGAGCGCCGTCGCCGCCGGCGCGCTGAACCCGGTGCTCGCGCCCGTGGCCGCCCTGGTGCCGCTCGCGCTGGCGGAGGTCCTCTCCCTTCTTCCTCCGGCCGCGCAGCACTGGGACACCCTGCGCCAGGCTCGCCTGCGCCTCGCCGCGTGCGATGAACGGGCCGTCCTTCGCCAGGAAAGCGTCGTTCCTGGCACCGGCGGGGTGCGGATCCGGAACGCCGACCTCGGCTGGCCCGGCACCGAGCACCCGGTCCTCACCGGCGTCGACCTCGACATCGCGCCCGGGACGCACGTCGCCGTCGTCGGCCCGAGCGGCGCCGGGAAGTCGACGCTCGTCGCGGCCCTGCTCGGCTTCCTCAAACCGAGCAAGGGTGACGTCACCGTTCCCGAGAACGTCACCTGGGCGCCGCAGGAGCCGATGCTCGTCTCGACCACGGTCGCCGAGAACCTGCGCCTCGCCAAACCGACGGCGTCGGAGGCCGACCTGCGAAAAGCGTTGTACGAGGCCGTTCTCGAGGATGTCGAGCTCACCACGATGCTCGACAGCGCCGGCGCCGGCCTTTCGGGCGGGCAGGCGCAGCGGGTCGCGTTGGCGCGGGCCGTGCTCGGCGCCGAGCGGGCCGATCTCGTCCTGCTCGACGAGCCCACCGCCCACCTCGACGAACCGACCGCGCGCGTCGTCCGCGAACGGCTCGGCGAGGCGCTCGCCGGGAAGACCGTCGTCCACGTCACGCACCACGCCGCCGAAGCCGAGGAAGCGGACGTGATCCTGGAGGTGCGGGAGGGCCGCGTCACAGCGCGCGCACTGGCCGGGGCCGACTAATGTCGATAGCGCTCATGGATCCCACGCTTGCCGCGCGCGCACTGTCCGCCGCCACCGAGATCACCGGCACCGCCCTGTCCGGTGACGATCCGGGTGATGTGCTGGAGACCGTGGTCGCCCGCGCCGTCGAACTGGCCGAGGCCGACCTCGGTCTCGTCATGGTGCGCGCGGACGACGGCCAGGTGGTCGCCGAGGCCGCGCACGGGGCGAACACCCAAGGCCTCCGAGGGCTGGCCTTCTCCGCGGATTCCGCGGCGGGCCAGGTCGCCCGCGGCGGGAAGCCGGTGGTCAGCGAGGACTTCACCGTCGATCCCCGCACGGCGCCGTTCGTACCGCCGGAACTCCAGGGCTTCGGGCCGTTCGCCGCTTCGGCGTTCGGCGCGGGCGGGCGGGTCCTCGGCGCGCTCACCGTGTACCGCCGCCACGGCGGGGAACCGTTCTCCGCCAGCACGGTCGAGGTGCTCACCGCGTTCGCCGCGCAGGCGGGTGTGGTGCTCGCGCTGGCGGAGGGCGCCAACGCCCGGCACCGCGTGACCCTCTACCAGGAGCGTGAACGCATCGCGCGCGAACTGCACGACGTCATCGTGCAGCGCCTCTACGGCGCCGGGATGCAGCTCGACCGCGTCCGCAAGAACATGCGGAAACGCTTCGCCCAGGCCGACGGCGCGCGGCTGTCCGAGGCGATCGACCAGCTCGACCAGACCATCGAAGAGATCCGCGGCACCGTGCGCGCCCTGCGCAGCCCGGAACCCGCGAACCAGACCGCCATCGCCACCGACCTCGCCGAATCCGCGCGGGGCGAGGTGCGCATCGCCGGCGAGCTGCTCGGCTACCCGCCGACCCTCGAACTGTCGGGAGAACTCGCCGACATCCCCGCAGAACAGGCGGATCACATCCGCGCCGCGCTGCGCGAGGCACTGTCCAATGTGGTCAGACACTCCGGGGCGAGCGAGACCCGCGTGACGCTCAGCCGCGACGCGGAAGGCGTCAAACTCCGCGTGCGGGACAACGGATCCGGTGTCCCGCAGGGGGTCGCGAAACGCGGTCTCCGTCATCTCGCCGAACGCGCGACGACGTCGGGCGGGCGCTTTTCGATCAATTCTTCCCCGAGCCTGGGGACTTTGGTCGCTTTCGACGTTCCGCTCGACTGAACCGTGTGAAATTAACGGTTCGAGTTTTCCGATTAATCCGTAACAGCTGGGGCCGGAGCGCGACTGTAAGTGCATCGAACGCGCCCCGAGCGCGGATTCCCAGCGAAAGGACTCCCTATGTCCTCGGTTCGTCGCGCCCTCGGCACGGCTGTCCTCCTTGCCGGATTCTCCTTGTTCGGCCCCGTTTCCGTCGCGTTCGCGCTGGCCGAAGCGCCCGCGGTCGCCGATCTGAACTGTCGTGACTTCCAGTATCAGGAAGACGCTCAGGCCGTACTCGACAAAGATCGATCCGACCCGCATCACCTGGACGACGACAAAGACGGAATCGCTTGCGAAAAGCTGCCCAAGCGGGGAACGCCGCCGTCGAGTAAAACGATCACGCCCACTCCCGCGCCGCGATTCGCCGACAAGGATTGCGCCGATTTCCCCTCGCAGGCCGCCGCGCAGGCCGAGCTCAAGAAGAACCCGCGAGACCCGCACAAGCTCGACGGTGACCACGACGGGTACGCCTGCGAAACCCGGTTCGGCGAGCCCGCGAAATCCGGCCAGGTGAAGGTCAAACCCGTCGGTGGTGTCGCGACCGGCGGTGGGGACGCCGTCGAGACCAACGGCGGGTTCCTGGAGGTCGCCGCGGTCGCGCTGACCGGCACGGCCTTGCTGACCGTGTCGGCCGCGGGCGCGTCCCTGGTCCTCCGGCGGCGTGCGGAGCGATGATCCGGCCTTCTTGGCGCCGGTGGCCGTTCCCGCTGGTCGTCGGCACGCTCATCGGGGTGGTGCTCGCGGCCGCGCTGACCGCGTGCGCCGTCCCTCCGCCGGGCCGGGTCGCCTCGCCGGCACCGCCTTCCACGGTGTCTTCGGTCGTGGAAGCGCCCCCGCTCGCGCCCGCGAAACCGGCGAGGCTCGAGATCCCGGCGATCGGGGTCCGCACCGGCGAGATCGTCGACCTCGGCCTCGCCGGTGACGGCACCCTGCAGGTGCCGCACGACGCGATCACCACCGGCTGGTTCACCGGCGGCCCGGCACCGGGCGAGGTCGGGCCCGCCGTCCTCGCGGGGCACGTCGACTACAAGAAGGTGCCCGGCGTCTTCGTCCGGCTCAAGGAACTGAAGGCCGGCGACGAAGCCCTCGTCCACCGCGCGGACGGGATCACCGCGGTGTTCACCGTGTACGCCGTCGAGCGGCATCCGAAAGCGTCCTTCCCCACGGAGAAGGTTTACGGCGACACGGCCGGGCCCGAACTGCGCCTGATCACCTGTGGCGGGGACTTCGACTCCTCGACCGGCAACTACCTCGACAACGTCGTCGCCTTCGCGAAACTGACGCGCGTTTAGAGAGGGGTAAGGCAAAGGTGGCGTGATCGAACCCCTGTCGCGCAGGCCGTCTTCGCCAGACTTCGGGATGAGTTACCGGCCTAGACAGCAGGGTTCCGGACCCGACTTGCGGGCTTACTCGGCACAAAGTGTCCACAAGAGACAACGTGCGCCGATTACACGTCCGGTTAATGTCAAGATGTCCGGTTCTCGCGGAGGTCGTGAGTGACAAAGAGGGTTAGAACGATCATTACCACTCACGACGCCCGCGCAAAGCGCCCAAATCGGACGCAAATGGCGAGTTGGTGTCCTTTGTGGGCAGTTGTGAGGGGCATGTCAGGTCCCGCAGGCGGGCCTCGGCATGCCGCACGCCACGTTTGCCTTACCTCTCAATAGATTATCCGGATGCGCACCGTCTACGTCGTCACGCATCCGGAGGCCACGCACCACGTCGATCGTCTGGTGGGCGGGTGGTACGACTCCGAACTCACACCGGAGGGCGAACGCGCGGCCGCCGCCGTCGCCGATTCGCTGCGCGCGAAGGTGCCGGACGAGGTGGAGCTCTACGCCTCGGATCTGCGCCGCACCGCGCGGACCGCGGAACTGATCGGCGAGCGGCTCGGCGTGACCCCGGTACTCGACCGCCGGCTGCGCGAGAAGTCGTACGGGGAAGCGGGCGGCAAACCGCAGGCGTGGCTGGAGAGCCGGTTCGTCCCGCCTCCCGCCGTGGGCGAGCGCCTGGGGCACGACGAAGGAATCCCCGGCGCCGAAACGAAAGGAGCGATGGCGGCGCGGGTCTACTCGGCCATAGAGTCGATCCTCGAAAGCCGTTGCGAACACCAGATCGTCGTCACGCACGGTGGCGCGCTCA
The DNA here is from genome assembly GCF_022479115.1 of Amycolatopsis sp. EV170708-02-1. Taxonomy (NCBI): domain Bacteria; kingdom Bacillati; phylum Actinomycetota; class Actinomycetes; order Pseudonocardiales; family Pseudonocardiaceae; genus Amycolatopsis; species Amycolatopsis sp. EV170708-02-1. The sequence continues at coordinate 8,934,602 of NZ_CP092497.1, read as the reverse complement.
CCTTCGTGATCGCCGCATGGATCCGGATGCCGCTCGCATCGGCCGGGTACGTCGACTTCCGCGGTTCACCCGGCAGCGTCACCGTGCTGCGTGAGGACGACTACTTCCACAACCGGCAGGTCGTCACCCTCGCCGGGAAATGAAAGGATCTCCCCGGCCTGCCGAACACCATGTGGGGAGATGACATGCCGAGGTTCCTGCGAGCCGTGGCCCTGGCCGCCGCCGTGGCGGTCGTACCGGTGGCCTTGCCCGGCACAGCCACCGCTTCGACCGGGTCGAGGTGCCCGCAGCTGCGGTTGGCCGACCACTGGTACGGCGACAACGCGGCGAAGATCCAGCAGGTCATCTGCGGTACGAAGCGCGGCGAGCGGCCCATCGCGGTGTTCGATTGGGACAACACGGTCATCAAGAACGACATCTCCGATCAGACCGTCTTCTGGATGATCAGGCACGACAAGGTCCTCCAGCCGCGCGACAAGGACTGGCGCACGACCAGCCGCTACATGACCGACGCCGGCGCGAACGCGCTGAGCAAGGCGTGCGGCACCGCCACCCCGGCCGGGAAACCGCTGCCGACCAGCAAGAACATCGCTTGCGCCGACGAACTCCTCTCGGTGCGGAAGAGCGCGAAGACGACCACCGGCGAAGAGGTCTTCGCGGGGTACAACCTGCGCTACATGGAGGCGGCCTACGCCTGGGTCGCGCAGATCAACGCCGGATACCGCCCGGACGAGGTCCGCGCGATCGCCCGGCAGGCCAGGGCCGCGGCGCTGCTGGCGCCGATCGGCGCGACCCAGAAGGTCGGTTCGAGCACCCAGGTCGCGTGGATCCGGTACTACCCCGAGATCAAGGACCTGATCGCGACACTGGACAAGGCGGGCTTCTCGACCTGGGTCGTTTCCGCCTCGCCCAAGGAATTCGCGGACGTCTGGGGTTCCGCCGTCGGCATCCCGCCGAGCCGCACGCTCGGGATCTACTCGCAGACCACGGACGGCCGGATCAACGGGCACCTCGAAGGCTGCGGCGGGCACGCCGACGGCGCCGACGAGATCATGACCTACATCGACGGCAAACGGTGCTACATCAACGAACGCATCCTCGGGATCCGCGGCGCGAAGGCGATGGAACCGGCACCGGCGGGCAAGCGGCAGGTGCTCGCCGGCGGCGACGCGACCACCGACGTCACGATGCTGCGCGACGCCACCGGAGTCCGTGTCACGCTCAACCGCAACAAGGACGAGCTCATGTGCCGCGCCTACGACGACGCGGACGGGAAATGGGCGGTGAACCCGATGTTCATCGAGCCCTTCCCGGCCTTGAACCGCACCTACCCCTGCTCGACGACGGCGTACGAATACGCCGACGGCACGCATGGTCCGGTGCTGCGCGACGACGGCACGGTCATCCCGGACCAGCGCGACACCGTGCACCCCTGAGCGGGTTCACGGTGAGTGACGCGCATGATCCGCGCTGCTAGCGTGTCGGATACAGCTGTGAGGGGGTTTACAGGTGACCGATCCGTTTCAGGCGGAGCTCGTCAAACAGACCGTCGCGCTGGTGTTCACCAGTGGGGGCAAGGTCGCCGAGTACCTCTGGAAGAAGCTGTCGGGGCGGCAGGACGAGAAACGCCTGCGTTCCGACCCGGCCGCGCTGGAGGCCGCCGTGCGTCGCCTGGCCGCGGAGGATCCCGCCGTGGCGGGGGAATTGCGCGAGCTGGTCGGAAGCATGCTCGCGATGAGTCACGATCGGCCGCGGATCGTGCCCCGGTCACCGAACCTGTTCGACCGCGTCGGCGCTCAGGGACAGCTGGGCGGCACGGGCGTCGTGGTGCTCTCGGGTCCGTCCGGAGTCGGCAAGACGACGCTCGCCGAGCACTACGGGATGCGCTCCGGCGGGGCGTATCCCGATGGCGCGCTGCTGATCGACCTCGCGGACCATCGCGATGGCCCGGGCGCGCCCTTGAGGATCAGCCAGGTCCGTGAGGCCGTACTCCAGGCGTTGGGCGTGGAGCCGAAGCTCATCACGCCGGGTGCCGGCGAGCTGAAGACCCAGTACAACGACATCCTCGGCCCGTTGCGCCTGCTTCTGGTCTTCGACTCGGTCGAGAACGTCCGCGATCTCCAGGCCCTGGTGCCCCCGGCGCCGATGAGCCTGGTGCTCGCGTTGACGGAAGGGCCGTCCGACGAGCTCGTCACCCAGTATCCCCGGCACGTTCCCCTCAGCAGGCTCGAAGAGGGAGCGGATCGGATGCTCTTCGAAGCGATCGCGGGGACCGGCCTGCTCGCCGCCGATCCCCAAGGTGCGCTCGACGTCCTCGCCGAATGTGACCGTTTTCCGGCGACGGTGGTCGCCGCCGCCATCGCCGCGAGACAGCGGGCGGCCTTGGCGGCCCAACCGCTCAAGCTCCTCGCGAAGGAGCTGAGCAGCGGGCGTGCCCTCGGCCCCGTGAGCGCCGCCTTCGACCGGGTCCTCGCCGGGCTTCCGCGGCGGGAACGGGATCTTTGCCGGGCGCTGAGCGGAATTCCGGGGCCGAGCTTCACCCACGAGGCGGCTGCCGCCGTCGCCGGTTGTGAACCCTTCGAAGTCCTCGACGGATTGGTGCATCTCCAGTCCGTCTTCTTCGTGACCGAGGAGCCCGGCAAGCGGCTTCGGCTGACCAAACAAGCGAAGCAGGCGCTCACCCGCGCGGGTCTCGGGCCGGACGGCGAAGGATTCCCGCGGCTCGTGCGATTCCACCGCACCCGGGCGGTGCAGGCGGATCACTGGAAGATGGGCGACAGGCGGCTGAGGCTGTACGACCAGACACTTCCCGCGGACACCGAGCCCTTGGCGCTGGCTCCCGGACAGGACGCCATCGACCTGCTGGTCGCCGAAATCCCGGTCTACCGCGCGCTGGCGAAACCGGCCCACGACGCCGGGCTCCATCGCGAGCTGACGCAGATCTGCGGTGCCCTGGAAATCGTCGGTTTGCACCGGGGACACCTGCGCGAACTCGCGGAGATCAACGAGCAGGGAATCAAGAGCGCGGAAGCCCTCGCCGATGTCCCGCTCCAGTTGAGGGCCATCGCGCAGCAGGCACGGCTGTACTCGTTGCTTCAGGAGTTCCCGCGGGCGGAGAAGGAGTTCGGCAAGCTGGGTGGGCTGCTGCAACGGCTCGAGTCACCCGAGACCGAAACGAATCGGCAGCTGCGGGCGTCGCTCTGGGAGTTCCGCGGGCTCTTCCATCGGGAACGAGGCCAGTACACCGAGGCGTCGGCGTGCTTCTTCGAGGCGCTGAAGATCAGCCGGACACTCGGCGGGCTTCCCTTCCGAGGGCAAGGGCTGCACGCGAGGATGCTCGCCAACGTCCAGGTGCTGCTCGGCGACCTCGCCGGCGCGTTCCAGCTGCTGGAAGAAGCGGAGTCGAACACGGACCCCGCGAACAAACGCGACCTCGCCCAGGTTTGGCTGGTGCGGGCGAAGGCACTGAGCCGATCGGGTACGGCGGAAGCCGCGCGGCAGGCGCTCGACCTGGTGCCGGAAGTGTGGCGCATGGTGGCTCCGACGGGGAGCGATCAGTACGACCTGGAGATCGCCGAGGCGCTCGGGGACGCCGCTTGGTCCAGCGGAGACTTCGACAAGGCTCGCGATTATTGGTCCGGCGTCTGGCAGCGGCTGCAAGCGGTCAAGCACCCGCGTGCCGGCGCGGTGCACGCCAAGATCTATACCGAGGCGCCGGTCATCCGGTGAGCACCGAGGCGACGACGTTCCGGGTGCTCCGGCCCTCTCGCACGCGGAACGACCCGGCCGCCGGGAGATTTCGGTTCCGGCGCCAGTAATAGGCGGAAATCGCGGGCAGCGGCTCCCCTCGCGTGACGAGTTCGACGACCGGTCCCCCGGCGCTCCAGAGCAGGCACCGGTCCGCGCCGATCCCGGCGATGAGCCCGGCGTCGGGACGGCGACGGGTTATTTCCCTTGCCCAGCCGTCGAAATCGGCGTCCTCGCCGGTGAACTCGCAGTAGACCACGGCCGCACCTTCGAGCTCGTCCAAAGTGGACAGTTCTTCGTGGGCGACGACATGGCGGTCGGGGAGCCGGACCGCCCGGCCTGTTCGGTGGGGAACCGGGAGACCACCAGATGATCCGCGTGCCGCCGGACCTCGACCGAGAACGTCGCGGGCTCCGTGACGTCCGGCACCGGATCGGGAACGGGGAGGAAGACCGCGCGGGTGTCCGGCTCCGCGAGCCGCATCAGTTCGTAGAGGACGGGGCGGAGCAGCTCCGCGCACTTGCCGGAGAACTCGACCGCTCGTGCCGCGATTTCGGTGAGCGGCCCGGCGGTGCACGCCTGGTCGACCTGCTCGCGCAGATCACGCTCCTGATCGAGCCGCGGGGCTCGGGCCAGTAGCTCCGCGAGCGGGGAATCCGGCACCACGGTGGCGGGTTCCCGGCTGCCGATCAGCACCGGGATCTTCGCGGCGGCGGCGTACAGCGCGATGGAGCCGCCGTCCGAGATCAGGCAATCCGCGGAAACGACGGCCGCCTGCCAGCCGCGTTGGGGCGGGATCACGGCGAGCCCCGCTCGCAGCGCCCGTGACAGCCACGCGCGGATCTGCCAAGGACTGTGCGCGGCCCAAGCGCCCGGATGCACGATGAGGCTGAACTTGTACTCGTCGACGGGGAGTTCGGTGAGCAGCCGTGCGGGCAGGCCCGGATCGGTACCCAGCAGGGAATCGGGCCCCCACGTGGAGGCCAGCACGACGTGCTTGCGGTCACGGACGTCGAGCAGGCGCCGGTAGCGGGCCGCGCGATTGAGACTGGCGAGCATCCGGTCGTGACAGGGGTCGCCCACCACGACGGCGTGCGGTTCGGCTTGGGGAGAGTGCTGCCGGATATACCGCAGCTGGTTGCTGTGCGAAAGGCCGATCCGGCTGGGGACGACCTGGCCGTCCCGGACCAGCCGTGCCGGGTTCAGCCCGGAGATGACCGTCTGGTGCGGGTAGTGCTTCTGATGTCCGATGCCGTGCGGAACGAGCAGGACCGGCGCTTTCACCCGGTGGAGTTCGTCGTTCTCACTGGCGGCGATCGCCAGGTCGAACCGGGTTTCGACGGCCTGCTCCCAGGAGATGACCTTCGCGTCCAGCGAGGCGAGGAACTCACCGACCCCGGAGGACAGGATCGCCGGTTCGCGCTCGTTGTGGGTGAACACGATCTGGACCCGCGGATCGTCCTTCAGCAGCGACACGACGTCGAGCAGCCGCGTCAGGGTGGTGACGGTGCGGACGACGACCAGGACGCGGTGGGAGAACCGGACCGTGAGCCACTGGTCGAACTCGGGATCGACCGGGACCTTCGCCCAAAACGACGGGGGGGGGTGCCTTTTTCGCGCACTACCTGTCCCGGCGCGCGATCCACGCCGCGGCCTGCGTGCGGCGCTGCATGCCCAGCTTCGCGAGCACGGACGTCACGTAGTTCTTCACCGTCTTCTCGGCGAGGAACAGGCGCTCCGCGATCTCGCGGTTGGACATGCCCTGCCCGATCAGGTCCAGCACCTCGCGCTCGCGTTCGGTGAGGGACCCGAGTTCGTCCTCGGGCGGATGCCGCAGCTTGTCGAGCACCCGCGCCGTCGACAACGGGTCGAGCAGCGACCGGCCCGCCGCGACCTCGCGGACCGCGTTGACGACGTCCTGGCCGCGGACCTGTTTCAGCAGGTACCCGGCCGCGCCGGCCATGATCGCGCCGACCATGGCCTCCTCGTCGTCGAACGCGGTCAGCATCAGGCACTGCGGCGGGTTCGGCTTCGAACGCAGCTCGCGGCAGAGCGCGATGCCGTCGCCGTCGCCGAGCCGCACGTCGACCACGGCGACGTCCGGCTCGACGTGCATCGCCACCGCGAGGGCCTCGTCGACCCCGCTCGCCTCGGCGACGACCTCGATGTCGGGCTCGTCGGTGAGGAGGTCACGCAGACCGCGCCTCACCACCTCGTGGTCGTCGATGAGCAGCACCTGGATCGGCATACCCCCACGTTACTTCGCGGCCGCCCAGTAAATCGCCTTGGCCACCTGCGAGTACAAGCCCTTCGGGTGATCGCGGAACAGCGGTTCGGTGCCGAACAGCACCGCCCGCCCGCCGAGTCCCGTGGTCCCGGACACGACGGCGGCCTGGCCCGCCGCCTGCAGTGGCCCGCCCGTGCCGTCGTCCCGGGTCCGCCAATGCCCCGCGACCAGGGGATTCCCGCTCGCGTAGCGCTGCTCGACACTGACCGAGGAGCCGAGATCGGTGAACCAGAACGGCCCGTAGACGAACGAGTCCGGCAGCGCGCCGGTACCCACCGGGCCGGCTCCGTTGACGACCGAAACGACGCCGTTCCCGTCCTCCCAGCCCGCGACCGGACGTGCTTCGAGAAGTCCCGCGTCGGTGTTGAACCGCGCGCCCGTGGCACCGCGGGTGACCACGCCGCCGCGAGCGAGGAAGGCGCGCAAAGCGTCCTTCGCGGCCGGGGCGAGATCGGTGTACTTCAGTCCCGAAGAGACGAACAGCAGGTCCACCCGGGACCAGTCGAAGCCCGCGTTGAGCACCGCCGCCGACACCGGTCGCACGTCGAAGCCCATGTCGCGCAGCGCCTTCAGCTCGTCCGCCCCGACGGCGGCCGCGATCGTCTTGCGGCTCAACGGGGCCGCCGTCCCACTCGCCTCGGTGAACCGGACTCCGTAACGGTCCGCCACCTCGGCGGCGGCCGGGCGGGCCGACGCCGGAACGACGATCGTGCCGTCGTCCGTGCGGCCGAGGGCGAGGCCTCGGTTCAGCAGGTCGTTGACCGCGCCGACGTCCTTGGCGTCGACCAGCTTGAGCGCGAGATCCCGGCCGGGCGCGGCGTCGATGCCACCGGTGGGTGACGCCGCGACGACGTCGTGCGCGCGGACGTCGAGCCTGCCCTGTTTCACGATGTCGACCGACGCGCCCCACAGCAGGCGGTGGCTCCAGCCGGAGATGTCGTACATGACCGGCACCTTCGCCGAGATGTCGCTGCCCTGCTCCAGCATCACGTTCGCCAGGCCGCGTTTCGGCTGGTGCATGTCGACCAGGTACGAACCGGCCGGGTAGCGGCGTCCGGCCAGCGAGAACGGGCGATCGGCCTGCCGCACGCGGACGTCGTTGGCGACCAGGTGATCGACGAGACGGGACGCGGCGACGGCCGAACGCTGGTCGGCTCCGGCGGGGATGACGTACGCGCGCGGGAACTCCGTGCGGTAGCGGTCTTCCGGCCCGAAGCCGGGCACGAACCCGTCGGGGATCTCACGCTGCGCTTCACCGGCCGTGCCTCGGCGGAACATCTCGATCTGGTTCGCGATGAGCTCACCGCGGTTGCGGTCGACGTAGTTCAGCGTGCTGCCGATGGTGGCCTCGACGACCTCGGTGTTGATCACCGCGCGCCGCTGGAGTTCGGCCACCGGCTGGTTCTCGTAGTCCGCGTTGTTCACCCGCATCGGGATCTCGATCGTGAAGGACACCGCGCCGTGGTACATCGCGTACTGGGCGGTGTAGATCGGCGCCCAGCCGTCCCAGCTGCCGGGTTCGTAGTCGCGGAACGGGATTTCCGGCTTCGCCGTCTCGGGGCGCCCGAGTGCCTTGACCGCCTGCTCCATGCCGAGCCCGTTGGCGTAGCCGTGCTTGATGTAGAGGTCGAAGTCGTAGTTCTGGCCGTGCGGCGGCGTGGTCGGCTCGATGAGCGTGTTCTCCACGTAGCCGTGTTCGTCCAGCATCATCAGCGGCTGCTTGTCGATCGCGATCCCGCGCATGGCCTTCACTTCCGGCTGCGACGCGGTGACGAAGTCGCGGTTGGGGTCGAAACCCTGCGACGTCTGCCGCGTGCCGGCGACGCGACCGTCCGGGTTGGCCGTGACGTTGAAGTAGAAGCGGTTCCGTTTCAGCAGCTCGACGGTCTTGGGATCGTTCGACGTCGCCAGCTTCTCGATGACGCGGAGCGCGCCGTCGGTGCCTTCCCATTCGTTGCCGTGGATGTTGTTGTTGATCCACACCGGCGCCTTGTAGCCGTGGCGCAGGAACGGGTCGCGCGCGGCCCGCGCCGGGTCGTTCTCGATCAGCGACCGCCAGGCGTCCTGCCGCCTCGTCTCGGACCGGCTCTCCGGCGCGGTCAGCGTCACCAGGTAGAGGTCGCGGCCGAGCCCGGACTGCCCGGCGATCTCGACCGAGATCCGGTCGCTGCGCGCCTGCAGCGCGTTCAGCTTCGGCGCGATCGAGTGGTACGGCGCGAGCCCGAGTTTGATCGACTTGTCGGCCGTGTTCTCCGGATACACCCGCAGCTTCGTCTTGCGCGGATAGCCCGAATGGTCACCCGCGGCGTTCTCGCCCGCCGCGGCCCGCGCGACGCTCATCGGCGGGTCGGTCGCGGCCACCTCGTTGCGCTCCGGCCCGTTGCCGGGATCGCGATGCGGCGACGACGGCGGTGGCGCCGCGTACGCCGGCGCGGCGACCGCGCTCAGTGACAGCATCAGGGCCAGGAACACGGTGCGAGCCGAACGCGACAAGGGCCACCTCCAGGGACGTCGGCACAGTGTTTCCGCCGAACGAACGCCCCACAAGACCCGAAAGGCGGCTAACCGGGCGCCGGGACTACCTCTTCGGCTCGCAGGCGACGCCGTCGCCGTCCCGGTCGAGTTTGCGGCTGTAGCCGGGCTGGCCCGCGTACAGCGGCGCCGCCCCGGCCGCCCGCACGGCGTCGCAGTTCGCATAGGAGACCGTCTTGGGCGGATCCGGCTCGGCCGCCGCGGGCGGAGGGGTGGACTTCTTCGTGGTGGGTTCGGCCCGGGTGACCGGCGGCGCGACCGGCTGCTGAGGTGGCGCGACGGAGGTCGGCGGGGTGTCGATCTTGCCGAAGCAGGGCGGCCCCCAGAGCCCGTTCCCCGCCGCTCGCGCGGTGTCTTCGGCGGCCTGCAGCGCGGTACCGACGGACTTCTCGACCGCCCTGCTCGCGAATTTCGCGTATCCCGCTTTGAGCGCGGTGGTGGCGTAGTCGCCACCGTTCACCAGGCCCACCGATGCCAAGGCGACACCGGCTTCATCGGAAACGGATCGAATGACGACCTCTTGGCCGTCCAGTGTGTTCTTTGCCCACGACACGGTTTCCGTGGCGAAGCATCCGTTGGTGGTCGGCGGGGTGGTCAAACCGAGGATCCGAACGACTTTTTCGCCACCGGGACCGGTCACCTTGATCGTGCCGGCGTCCACGACCTCGGTGACCCGGTCCGCGCTCGGAGCGGCGGGCGAGGACGTCGGCGTACTCGACGTGGATCGGTCGGCGCTCTTCGCCGCGACCGGCTGTTCCTGTTGCGGCTGAGGGGTTTTCCCGAAGACGGCACCGAGCACGAAAAGGACCGAAAAAGCGGCGAGGACGATCATCATCCAGCGGGGCATCCGCTTGTCGCGGGAGGGACCGGTGTGCATGGGCGTCCTCGGAATTCTCGCTACGGGTGAGCTTCGCCGGTTTTTGTCGTTCACCCGATGAATGTCGTTACAAGCCCCGGTTTTCCGTCACGAAGCGGCCACGAACGGGTCACCGTCGGCATTCGGCTGTTACGCGGACGGCGACGTCACGATCCACCCGTAGACGCTTCGAGAAAAGGAAACGAAATGGCGGCGACAGTCGAAAATCTCGCGTTGATTCCAGACGGCCGGTTCGCCGTGGGGACGACCGAATTCACCGCCATCGACTTCGAGACCACCGGCCTGCACCCAGGGCACGTGGTCGAGGTCGCGGCCGTGCGCGTCCGGGCGGACGGCACGGTCCTGCGCGAGTTTTCGACGCTGGTCAATCCGGGCCCCGGCGTGGATCCCGGCCCCGCCCACGTGCACCGGATCACCCGCCGTGAGCTCGACGGCGCTCCCTACCTCGGCGAGGTGCTGGGCGACTTCCTCGATGTCTGCCAGGGCAGTGTCCTGGTCGGGCACAACCTGCCCTTCGAGGCGCGATTCCTCGACGGGGAGTCCGGCAGGCTGGGCGCGCGGATCCCGGCGATGCCGGGCGTGTGCACGCTGGCCGCGGCGCGACGCGCGCTGCGGTTGCCGAACTATCGCCTGGCCACGGTGGCCGAGGCGATCGGTGTCGGCGAGTTCGCGGCGCACACGGCGCTCGCCGACGCCTACGTATGCGCCAGGATCGTGACCACTCTGGTGAACACGCACGGTCTCAGGTTCGCGGACCGGCCGGTGTTCCCGGAACTGCCGCGGTTCGCGCCCGCCGCACGCCTGTCGCCTCGTCGGGTGATGGTGCCGAGCGGTGGCACCTGGATGGCGGACTTCGTCGACCGGGTACCCGAGGCCGCGTTCGGAGCCACTGGCTCGGTGCAGGACGCCTACGTCGAATTGCTCGGGAACGCCTTGGCGGACCGGCATATTTCGGACGCCGAGGCGAGGGCCCTCGGCGCGGCGGCCTCGGCGGCGGGGATGACGGACGCCGACCTGCACCGCGTGCACACCGGCTTCGTCAAGGCGATGCGTGAGCTCGCCGAAAGCGACGGCGTCATCACGGCCGAGGAAGAACGGGATCTGCGGGCCGTCGCGGCGGCTTTGCGGGTGCCCGAAACGCTGCACGGACTCCGAGCCACGGGGACCTCGTCCGGCACCCGTCGCCGCGTCCTCGTTCTCGGCGACGGGCTGGCGGAGGACGATCTGCGTGCCGCCGTGCTCGACGCGGGCCTTCAGCTCGCGAAGAAGCTCACCGCGTCGGTGACCCATCTGGCCGTGGGCTCCGGAGTGCCCGCTGCGGAGCCACGGATCGCCAGGGCGGGCGAACTCGGCGCGAAGGTGCTCGAAGTCGCCGAGGCGCGTGAAGTGCTGGGCCTCGCTCCGCGGCAGGCGCCAGCTCCCGCGCCGATCCCCGTGCCGCCGCCGATCCCGGCTCCCGCGGCTCCGGCGCACCGGCCGGTCTACGCCACCGAACAGCGGACCGCCGCCTTCGTGCCTTACGCGCAGCCACCTGTTCCGCACGGGTACCGACCGCCAGTGCCGTCCACGCCGTCGGTGATGTTGTGGGGCGGCCGGGCCCTCATGGGGTTCGGGCTGCTGCTCATGTTCATCACGGTGGTCGCGTTGTTCGGCGGCGCGGGGCTCGCCGCGGGCATTTTCGTGGGCGTGCTGGGCGTCGGCGGCCTGCTCGGCGGCTGGCAGATCGCCGTCAGGGCTTGACGTCGGGCGCCGGGAACCGGTGCTCGTTCCGATCGATCTTGGCGTTGGCCGCCTCGATCAGGTCCACCCCGAGGCTGTTCGCCAGCTGGAGGAGATACAGCGTGACGTCGGCGATCTCGTCGACGACGTTGTGCGCCAGCTCGGGGTCTGAGCGCCACTTCGCCGATTCCTCCGGGGTCAGCCACTGGAACAGCGAAGTCAGCTCACCGACTTCGCCGGACAGCGCCATGACCAGGTTCTTCGGGGTGTGGAACGGTTCCCAGGCCCGTGCCGCGGCGAAGTCGCGGAGGCGCTGGTTGAGGTCGTCGAGAGTCACGTGCCGTGCCTACCAGATCGTCACGGTGCGCTAACGGCCGTATGGCGGACGAGCGTTGACGTGCAATTTGCAAATTGCATAGCGTCGCTGGCCGTCGGGGAATCGATCCGGAAGGAAAGCCTTGACGTACCAGCGAAGCCTTCGCTCTCGCATGCTCTCCATCGCGTTCGTGCCGAGCGCGGCCTTGGTGCTCGTCGCGTTGTTCATCGGCGGTTTCCTCGTCCAGCAGGCCATCCAGGACCGCGACGACGCCGAGAGCGGGGCGATCATCCTGGCCGAGGCGAGCCGGGGGATCGCGTCGTTGCAGCGGGAGCGGGCGGTCGCGCTGCGGGCGCCGGGCAGCCGCTCCGCCACGTACACCGCGTACGCCGACCGCATCGACACCTCGCTTTCCTCTCTGCGCGAGGTCGCGCGGGCCGCGCCGGACGCCGAAGTCGGCTATCAGCAGACGATCGCCGTCGAGCTGCTCGCCGCCGTCGAAGGCATGGACCGCAGCGATTCCCTCGCGGTCGCCGGGATCGACGACGAAGGGCGGCGCGACTATGCCGCGGCCGTGGGCGCCTATCGGTCCAGGCTCGACGCCGTCGCCGGAAAGCTGACGGAAAGTAGCCGCCGGACTTATCGCGATCTCGTCGAGAGCGTGGACTGGAGCCGGTTCGGCGCGGTCGAAACCGCGTTGAGCGCGGCCACCCCGCCGCCCGTCGGCCAGGACGCGTGGCGGGTCGCGGCCGGCGTCGTCGGCCGGACCCTCGGCGATCTCGCCGCGCGCCAGATCGAGCACTCGGCGCAGCTCGCGATCGACGGCGGACGCCGCGTGCTGAGCGGAGCCCTCGCCGCCGCCGCGGCGATTTCGCTGCTCGCGGTGGTGGTGATGGCGATCGTCATGCAGCTCGCCAGGCGGCTCCCGATCCCGATCATCCGCTGCCCTTCGCGGCTCGACGCGGTGCCGCTGACCTGGTCACACCTGGTGAGCGATTACGCCGAAAAGAGCACGCTGTTGGCCCACACGAGTCGGCGAGGCGGTCGGGCAGACTTGTCCGGGTGAGTTCCCCGACGGATCTGCGCCCCTACCTGCGTACTTTGGACGCGGAAACGCTGGCGGACCTGCTGCACGCCCAGGCCGAGCGTGACCCTGTGTTACGACAGGCGCTGGAGAACCGTTTCGTCACCCAGGGGAGTGACGTCGCCGAGGCGCACCGCCTCCTCGACACCGCCGTGCTGGCGGGCAACGTCGAGTACGCGGCGAAGGTCGGTTCCGTCCTGGACACGCTTCAGCGGCTTCTCGATGCCGGGAGCCGGGCCGATCTCGCGCCGCTCGCCCGCCGGACCGTGGACGACATCAGCGAGATGCTGGAGCAGATCGACGACACCTCGGGCGAGGTCGCGGACCGGCTGGACCGGGCCGTCGAGCTGTACGCGCGGGCCTGCGTGGCCCGCCCACCGGATCCCGAAAGCCTGGCCGCCTGGATCCTCGAAGTCGAGTTCGACGGCCCCGGCTGGCCGGTCATCGAGCTGGCCGATTTCGCTTCCGCCTTGGGAGAAAAGGGAATAGCCCGAATACAGTCCACTGTGGACAAGGTGCTGGCGGAGCAGCCGTCCGGTGCGAAACTAGAGACCGCCGAGCGGCTGCGCGAGGAGCTGGCGGAGGTGTCCGGCGACGTCGACGCGCTCGTCGCGATCCTCGCCGCCAAACCGCCGCGGGTGGACGTCAGTCTCAAGATCGTGCGCGTCCTGCGCGCGGCGGGACGCCACAGCGAGGCCATCGCGCACGCGGCGCGGGCCCTCACGCACGACAAGAAGGAAGAAGCGCCTCCGCCCGAAAAGGAACCCTTGTCGCGTAAGGACTTCGACGCGAGTCCCACGGCTGCGACGTATCTCGCCCTGCGTGCGGAGTCGCTGGAAGCGGGCTGCTGGGTCGCGCAGCGGAAAACCGCGCTGGCCCGGCTGCGTGAACTCGCCGCCGGAAGCACTCAAGCCGCCGACGAACTCGTCCGCGCGTTGCTCGGCGAGGATCGCGCCGACGAGGCATGGCGGGCGGCGGTGCGGTTCGAGGCCTCGTTGCCGGTGCGGGTCGAACTCGCGGACGCGCGTTCCGTCGCCCACCCGGCCGAAACCATTCCCGTGTATCGGGACCATGTCGAAGAATTGATCACGCGGAAGGATCCGAACTCATACCGCGAGGCGGCCCGGCAACTGCGCAAACTGCGCACGGTGCACAAAAAGGCCGGTATGGCTGAAGAATTCAGCTCGTACCTCGGCACATTGGTGGAAATACACAAACGCAAGACGCGGCTGATCGCCGAGGTCAAGGCGGCGAGAATCGCCATTCCCAAAACCGTAACCGCGCCCGCCACCGGTCGTTATTCGGAGTGAACCGAGGAAACCCGGCGAAGTAGGCGAAGTCGCGGTGGTTCCGAACCGGTGTCCGCCCGCGTCCTCCCCGCGGACGGGACCTGTGTTCCGCGCCCGGGACCACCGCGACGAGCCCGATCGGGTCCGCGTGAAAACATGTCGCCATGAGTCCGGTGAGCCGTGCCCGCAAGAAGGCAGCCCAGCCCTCCACCCCGAGTGTGACGGGCCTCTTCAAGGACGTCCTCCGGGACTTCTCGACCCTCGGCGCCGAGCCCGAGGTGCTCGACGTCGAGCTGCTGACCTCCGAGGTGCTCGGCCAGTGGTGGGAGATCGAGGTCGAGGAGGACGAGACGCCGCTGGGCCTGGAGCTCATCGCGTTCGCCGAGCGGAAGATCACCCCCGCCGCGGCCGCGCTGCTCGCCGGCTTGCGGGTCTTCGCCGAGACCGAGGAGGAGCGCGAGGCGGCCGCCGCGGCGCTGAACACCGTGCTGGGCCGCGGGATCCCGGAGCCGGAGTGGGCAGGGGACCTCGCCGCGGTGACCGTGGGGGACTGCTGGCGGACCGGCGACGTCTTCGGTGACGAGTCCTCCCTGCTCTGCGTGTTCTCCCGCGGCGATGCCGAGCACGGCCTGCTCGCGCTGGTCGACTTCACCGAGGGCGGCCGGATCCGCGACGTCGTCGTGGTCGACAAACCGCAGGACGTGCTGGCCGAGATGCGCCAGCAGGCCGCCGACGACCCGGAGCTGGTGACGCTGGAGCGGGTCCTGCCCGAGCGCGCCCACCAGCTGCTCGCGGACGGCCTCGCCGCGACGGACGTCGTCGAAGAACCCGACGTCAGCGAGGACTACGCACGGTTCCACGCGCTCGCGCTGGCCTGGATCCGGGCGCTTCCCGCACCCGAACCGTCGCCCGAGATCTCCGAATGGCCCGAGCAGGTCCGCGAAGAGGTCGTCGCCGACTTCATCGGCTCCGGACTCGTGGAGGACACGGACGCGACGCGGTTCTACGCGCGCCTGCTCGTCGATTACGGCTGTGAGACCGAGCCGGGCAGCCCGCTGCGGGTCGGGCCCGAGAAGCTCGCCAGGTTCCTGGAATCGCTGCTGGACGGCGAGTTCGAGATCGACGAGGCCTACGAGGACGCGCTGGAGCCCGCTCTGCTCGGCTGGGTCACCTGGGCCGCCGACCGCGCCGGGCTCCCCGAGGCCGCGCGGGTGGCGCTGCTGGAGAGCGCGACGGAGTTCCTGGAGGAGTTCGCGCAGGACGAGGACTCCGCGCTCGACGTGTACTTCGACGGCTCGGAAGGGATCGAAGACCCGGCGGAGCTGGCGGAGGCCCTCGCGCGCCGGATGTTCGCCGTCCCGACGGTCTACGCGGAGATCGGCGACGAGGAGCTGGAACTCGAGCCCGCCGACCCCGAACAGCGCCGCCTGCTGGTCATCGGCGAGCACCCCGAGTACCACGAGGCGCTGGCCGAGGAGACCTTCGACGGCGAGCCCAGGATGCGGCTCGCGCTCAAGACCACGATCGTCGACCAGCTCTGGGACGACGAGCCCGCCGAGGTCTGGCAGGCCGTGCGGCGGCTGAGCGAGACCGGGCAGGAACGTGAGGAGATCTTCGACCGCCTCATCGATGCGCTGTCCGCCCAGCTCGCCGAGGCGGGCGAACACGAGATGGATTACGACGTCGACGACTATCGGAAGGCGCTCGGCGAGCTCTGAGCGCGGGAGGCTCAGCCCAGCGGGGCCGCGGGAGTGCCCTTGGTCTCGGTGACTTGCGGCTTCTTTCGGCGACGGTCCCCGCGGGCGTCGTCGAAGTCGACGACGAAGGCGCCGGCGGCCATGGCCACCAGGAGTGCGAGTCCGAGAATCGAGCCGACCCAGGTCAGGATGATCGAGAACATCGTGAGCCTCCTCCCTGCTCAAGGTCTGTTCGAGACCTCTTGTTCCCCTGACACAAGGGTCGCTGTGGGGGGCTGTAGCCGGTATCGGCCAACCGGTTACACGTACTGAGCGTGGATCGGCCGATCGGCCGAGGAAAGCCGCCCGGTGACAGCGGTGCGCGACCGGCGGGCCTCACGGGCTCGCCGGTGGTGCGAAGGCTGCTGCTTGTGAGGGAACGGCCGGAATTCGGCCGCGTGATCGAAGGATCTCGGGCGGCGTCCTGAACGCTCGCTGTGCGTAGAGGATCGGCGGGCGCCCGGTCACGCGGTGTGCCCGCTCAGAGCTTGCGCAGCCGGACCCGGTTGATCGTGTGGTCGGCGTCCTTGCGGAGCACGAGGGTCGCCCGCGGCCGCGTCGGCTTGATGTTCTCCATCAGGTTCGGCTCGTTGATCGTGCGCCACAGGTGACGCGCCTCGGCACGGGCCTCGTCGTCCGGAAGGCCGGCGAAGTGGTGGAAGTGCGACGCGGGGTCCGCGAAAGCGGTGTGCCGCAGCTTGAGGAACCGCTCGATGTACCAGCGTTCGATGTCGCTCGTCGGCGCGTCCACGTAGATCGAGAAGTCGAACAGATCGGAGACGGTGAGCCGCGGGCCGGGCTGGAGGACGTTCAGCCCTTCGAGGATCAGGATGTCGGGCCGCTGAACGACCTGTTCCTCGTCGGGAAGGATGTCGTAGGCGAGGTGCGAGTACACCGGCGCGGCGACCCGCTCGGCCCCGGACTTCACCTCGGTGACGAACCGCAGCAGCGCCCGGCGGTCGTAGCTTTCCGGGAAACCCTTGCGGTGCATGATGCCGCGCCGGACGAGCTCCGCCCGCGGGTAGAGGAACCCGTCGGTGGTGACCAGGTCGACCCGGGGGTGATCCGGCCAGCGCGCGAGCAGCGTGCGCAGGATGCGCGCGGTGGTCGACTTGCCGACGGCGACGCTTCCGGCGATCCCGATGATGTACGGCACCTTGGTGCCCCGGCTGTCTTCGCCGAGGAAGGTGGTGGTGGCTTCGTACAACCGTTGCCGGGCGGCGACCTGGAGATTGATCAGCCGGGAGAGCGGGAGGTAGACCTCCGCGACCTCGGCGAGGTCGACCTGTTCACCGAGACCGCGCAACCGCAGCAGTTCCGCGGCGGTCAGCGGCAGGGGAGTCGACCTGCGCAGCTCTCGCCACTGCTCACGGTGCAGCTCGACGTAGGGACTGAGCTCACGGACCCGCGGCATCGCACACTCCTCGCCCGTCGCCTGCGCTGGCGCCGTACAAAACCGTGTTGACGAGTTCTCGGCGGGTGAACGTGCCTCGAACCGGATGAAGCCGCTTTAACGGTAGGGCTTACGGCTCGTGAACGCGCTGCGATGTGATGTAGCCCGCTTCGGAGCGCTACCGTCCGTTACGGGGACGGCCGGGCGTGAAGACCTCGTCCCAGGCCGCGGCCACCTGCCGGGCGCAGGTCGCGGGGGCGACGCCGCCGACGCCGGTACCGAGCCCCGGCATCGCGATCGTGTGCACGAGATCACGGACGCGGCCCTGGTCGAGGCTGCCGTCGCGCCACTGCTGGAACACCGCGCGGGCGGCCAGATACGGGTGCACGGTGTCGCGCGGGAGGCGTTCGCCGGGTTCCCGCATCGTCGGCGCGCTGATCAGCCAGGCGGGCTCCGCCTCGCCGGTCGGCACGATCACCGCTTCGCCGATCGGCAGCTCGCCGCCGTGGTAGGCGAGGACGGCGCTGCGGACGTTCTGCTCGACGCCGGGGTACGCGCGGGCATAGACGGCGTCGATACCGCCCCGCATCCAGCCATAGGAGTTCGCGGGGCTGACGACGGCCTGCGCGACGACGTCGAGCACGGATCCGCGGTGCACGAAGACCCGGCCGTCCACGGTGTCCGCGACGGTCGTCCAGGCTTGGGCGAGCAGGTCATCGACGGCGCACAGCACCAGCTCCGGAGTGGGATGGTCCGGCACGGGAGAGAAAGAGGAGCCGACATCCTCGTGGCCGGTGTGCGTGCCCGGTTCGGCGGTCACGCCCTAAGCATGGCAAAAAAAGCCACCCGGCGTAACCGGTGCGCGTACCGGCTGTCCGAGTGAAAGTCGCCACCCGCGCCGTGCGTAATCTGGCGGGGTGTCACGGATCGCCTACTTCGGCCCCCAGGGAACCTTCACCGAACAGGCCGCGCGCCGGCTCGCCTCCGGCGAGGAGCTGATCCCCGCGGAGACCATCCCGGCGGCACTGGCCGCGGTGCGCTCGGGCGCGGCCGGCGCGGCCTGTGTCCCGATCGAGAACTCGGTGGAGGGCGCGGTCACCGCCACCCTCGACAGCCTGAGCGAGGCCGAGCCGCTGGTCGCGGTGGCGGAGGTGCTGCTGCCCGTCCACTTCAGCGTGCTGACCCGGCCGGGGACCACCGAGATCCGCACCGTCGCGAGCCATCCGCACGCGCTCGCCCAGGTCCGCCACTGGGTCGAGGCGAACCTTCCCGGGGCGCATCCGGTCGCGACGTCGTCCACGGCGGCGGCCGCGGTCGCGGTGGCCGATGGCGAGTTCGACGCGGCCGTCACCGCGCCGGTCGCGGTCGAGCACTACCCGCTGGAGGTGCGGGCGACCGAGGTCGCCGACGTCCGCGACGCCAAGACCCGCTTCATCCTGGTGCGTGCTCCCGGCGAGCTGCCGGAGCCGACCGGGGCAGACCGCACGTCGATCGTCGCCGCCGCCACGAACCGGACCGGTGCCCTGGCGGAGCTGCTCACCGAACTGGCGGTCCGCGGGATCAACCTGACCAAGCTGGACGCCCGCCCGACCAGGAACAACTTCGGCGAGTACCGCTTCTTCATCGACTTCGAGGGGCACGTGGCCGAGCCCCGGATCGGCGACGCGCTGGCCGCGTTGCGCCGCCGGTGCCGCAACGTGCGGTTCCTCGGCTCCCACCCGCGCGCGGACAACGGCACGACCGAGATCGAGCCGGGCGCCGCCAACGAGGATTTCACCGACGCGATCGACTGGGTCCAGTCGGTACGGAAGGGAGCACAGGCGTGAAACTTCTCCTCGTCCGCCACGGCCAGACCGAGGGCAACGTGCGCGGCGCGCTCGACACCGCGCTCCCGGGTCCGCCGCTCACCGAGCTGGGCCGAGAGCAGGCACGGGACCTCGCGACGCGGCTGGACGGCGAGCCGATCGTCGCGATCTACGCGTCGCAGGCGGTCCGCGCCCAGCAGACCGCGGCGCCGCTGGCCGCCAAGCTCGGCTTCGACGTCCAGGTCCTCGACGGCGTGCACGAGGTCGCCGCGGGCGACCTCGAAGGCAAGACGGACAAGGATTCGGTCACCACCTACATGAGTGTCGTGCGCCGATGGACGCTCGGCGAGCTCGACCCGCCGATCCCCGGCGGCGAGACCGGCGCGCAGGTCCGCGCCCGGCTGCTCGACGCGGTCGCCCGGCTGCGCGCCAAGCACGAGCAGGCCGACCCCGACGGGACCGTGGTGCTGGTCAGCCACGGCGGCGCGATCCGGCTGGGCGGCGAATGGCTCGCCGGGAACGTGACCGCCGAGATCGCCAACCAGGGCCTCATCCCCAACACCGGCGTCGTCGAACTCGTCGGGACCCCCGACGGCTGGACCTGTCTCACCTGGGCGGACCACCCCGTCGAACCCTGACCCGGGCCGGGCTCCACGGGGGCTGAAGGACGCTTTCGCCGCATGTCATGCGGGGAAAGCGCCCTTCACCGCGTCTCATGTGGGTATGGCTCCTTTCAGCCCGTTTGCCTCCGCTCCCGCCGGGGAACACAGCACACAAGATCGATTAACACCTTGTGGGGAATTAACCGGTCGAGCGCAACCTCGTCGGCGGACGACACGTCTACTGGACGGTGGGTCACCCGGATACAGGGAGGCGAATGACCATGGTTCGTTCGAAGTGGATCTCCATCGGCGGTCTCGTCGCGGGTACCGCCGGGCTCCTGCTGCTCAGCGCGTGCGGTGCGGGGAGCGCGCCCGTCGCGCAGAACACGTCCGCGTCACCGTCGAGCTCGGCTCCGGACACCTCCGTGGCGCCCAGCGCGACTTCTTCGGCTTCGACGCCGGCTCCGCAGCCCGTCCAGCCGCCCGCGCAGGCGTCGAAGAACGACGGGCTCTGCAAGGCGGGCGACGTCAAACTGTCCATCAAGGACAGCGACGCCGCCGCGGGCACGGTGTACCGGAAGCTCGTCATCACCAACTCGAGCGGGCACTCGTGCACCGTCCAGGGCTTCCCCGGCGTCTCCTACGTGACGGGCGCCGACGGTCACCAGGTCGGCGAGGCCGCGTACCGCGACGGCGCCAAGGGCGGCCCCGTGCAGCTCGCCAACGGGGAGAGCGCGATCGCCGACGTCGGTTTCGTGAACGTCCGCAACTACGACGAGGCGGTCTGCAAGCCCACCGAGACCAGGGGCCTGCGCGTGTACCTGCCGCAGGAGACGGCGTCGAATTTCGTGCCGGTGCAGGGTCTCGGGTGCGCCGGGAAGATCCCCGGCAACCAGCTGACCGTGAAGACCGTCCACAAAGGCTAGAGCCGAGTCCCTCGTGAGTGGCGAGGACGGTTCTAACCGTCCTTGCCACTCACGAGGGCGTTCGGTGGGCTAGAGCTGCGTGCAGAGCTGTTCGGCCTGCGCGAGGTGCCGCTGCCCCGAGATCTGGTTGAAGTGCAGGCTGAACACCATCCGGCTGACGCCGTCGATGTGTTCGGCCAGCGGCCGGTAGGTGTCGTTGGCGGCGGCCGCCGCGGCGGAGAGTTCGCGGGCGGCCGTCATCCGATGCAGGACCTCGGGCGCCAGGACGGCCACCGTCCGCTCGCCGGGTGCGGAGTCGGTGGTGTCGGGGATCGTGCCGACCCTGGCCAGCGCGGAGCACGCCGCCTGCGCGTCTTCGAGCGCCCCCGCGTTGACGCCCGAGAGTGCCCAGAGCATGCCGATCACGCCGCCGCCGATCACGAAGCCGGCGACCGCGGTGAGCACCTGCGGGCGTCTGGAAGGTTCTGTCGTCCCCACGCCGGCCTCCGGCACCAGTGTCTGCTGCATCGCGGACCTCCCCGTCACCCGTGGCGGTGATGGGATATTTCAGCACCAAAGACCTTGGTTTTCACCGGTCTTGGTGGAGAACCCGCTCCTCCGTGGCCGATTCGTCATCGAAGGCGCCGGGCCGTGACGAGACGAACGCGAAACCGGCTACGCCGAACAGCAGAAGCCCGGACGTGAGGAACGTCCGGGCCGGGGAACCGAGGGCGTGGGTGAGGACGCCGCCGAGCAGGGCGCCGATCGGGATCGCTCCCCAGACGACGGTGCGCCACACACCCAGCACCCGGCCGAGCAGGTCGCCGGGGACGAGGGTGTGCCGTGCCGTTCCGAGCACGATGTTCACCGCGACGACGGCCGCCGCGAACAGGCCGAACAGTGCCGCCCCCGCCACCGGCGAACTCGTCAGGCCCATGCCGGTGAACGCCGCTCCGCAGCAGGCGGTGCCCCCGAGGAGCACCGCGCGACGGCTGGACGCCTTCACCAGCCGCGGGGCGACGGCCGCGCCCAGTAGGCCGCCGATGCCGCCGACGAACGCGAAGAGCCCGAAGGCCGCTTCGCTGAGACGCAGGTGTTCGATCGCGTACAGCACCAGCTGCGCCTGCGCGAGTTCGCTGACCAGGCTGATCGCCCCGGCGAGGATGACCAGGCGCAGCACGAGCCGGCTCCGCTTCAGCCAGCGGAAACCCTCCGCCAGCTCGGTGCGGAGGTCGGTGGTGGCGCGCTCGGCGGCTCGCGGCCGGTAGCTGCCGGCGAGGCCGATCAACACGACCGCCGCGATCGCGAAGCCCACCGAGTTGAGCAAGAACGGGAAGGTCGCGAAGAGCGCGAAGGTGGCGCTGCCGACCGGCCCGCCGAGGAAGGTCTGGCCGACGATTTCGGTGGCCTGGAGCTTGCTGTTCGCGCCGTCGAGCGAACCGTCGCCGACGACCGCCGGGATGAGCACGTTTGCGGCGCTGTCGGCGACCACCTCCGCGAACCCGATGAGCAGAGCGGCGGCGTAGACCATCCAGATCGTCACGCCGCCCACGGCGACCAGCGCGGCCGTCCCTCCGACGACCACCGCGCGGACGCTGTTCGCGAGGATCATCGCCCGCCGCCGGTCGACCCGGTCGAGCAGCGCGCCCGCCGGGAGCGCGAACAGCAGCCACGGCAGGAACTGGGTCGCCGAAAGACCGGCGATGAGCAGCGGATCCCTGGTCAGGGTGACCGCGAGCAGCGGGAACGCGACCTTGCCGATGCCGTCGCCGAGGTTCGACGCCGCGCTGGACGCGAGCAGCCAGCGCAACCGCCGGTCGCTCGTCCTGCGCACCGTCGACTCGGCCATGCACCGCCTCCCCAGGCATTCGCCGGCGCCGGCCGACGACAACGTGTCGAAAAGTTTAGCGGGGCTGTCGCCCAAAGTGGCGGGGTTGTTACACCCAGTTAAGAATCCGGAGAACCCTTGGTGCTCCACGCACAAAAATCACCGACCATGCCTCCTCCGACGCGGAATCCGTCGCCGGGGGAGCGAGGGACCTTTGCTATCACTCGCCCGGCGGCTCAGCCCCAGCCGAGTTCGTGCAAGCGCTCGTCGTCGATGCCGAAATGGTGGCCGACCTCGTGGACCACCGTGATCAGCACCTCCTCGACGACGTCCTCCTCGGTGTCGCACATCTGCAACAGCGGGCGCCGGTAGATCGAGATCCGGTCGGGCAGCACCCCTCCGTACTCATGGGTCCGCTCGGTCAGCGCGACCCCGTGATAGAGCCCGAGGATCGTGGGCGACTCCTCGTTGAACTCCTCCACGAGCACCACGACGTTGTCCATGGCGTCCGCGAATTCGGGCGGGAGTTCGTCCAGCGCCTCCGACACCAGCTCTTCGAAGCGCTGCTGCGTCATCTCGACGGGCACGCGATCACCCTCCGGTCTTCGGGGCGAGGAAGACGACGGCGGCGGGGACTCGCCGGTGCCGACCTTGACGCTCCCGGTGACCGGAGCCAGCCCCTTGTTATCCGGCAGGACCGCCGCGACCTTGCAGTTCACCAGCGTCGACCCGGCGTCCCAGCTCTCCTGCTCGCGGACGTCCCAGCTGATGATGAGCTTCTTCGCCGCGAGATCCGCGTTGCCGGTGTACTCCTGCGAGGCCGTCGAGCATTCGGTGTCCAGCCAGGTGTTCTGCTGCTCCTGCGAGGGGTAGCCGTCCTTGAACTTCGTCTTGAGGTCGAGCGTCGCGAAGATCTCGTACGAATGCGCCTGCGCGCAGTCGATCGGGTCGCCGAAGCTGTTGTTGAGCAGCGCGAGGCAGGTGCCCGGCTCCCACACCGCGGACTGGTTCTGCTCCTTGGCGGGCCCCTTGGTCGGCTGCAGCTTGCCGCCCTGGCCCGCCCATTGCAGCCCGCACCGCAGCTGCCGGTCGCCGTCGGCCCACTGCGCGGGCGTCGGCCGGAGCAGGTTCATGCTCAGCTTGCCGTACGGGTCGAGGTTGCGCCCGAGGTACGGCTTGACGTCGATCGTGCAACGCGAGCGGGAGATCTCCTGCCACTGCTCCAGGTTCGGGCTCGGCACGCCCGGCGGGTACTGCGCGCCGATGTCGACGATGCTGGTGACCTCGAACAGGTGCGACTCCGCGCACGGCACCCGCCGCGCGTCGGTGGCGTCCGGATTGTTCCAGGTCAGACAGGTGCCAGGAGGAGACTGGAACGCCTCGGCCGCGGCGGGCGACAGTTTGGGGGCGCCGCCGCCCGCACCGCCCTCCGGGCCCACGTTCCACGAAAACGCCACACTCAGCGAAAGCGCGATGATCGCGCCCACGAACACGCCGGCCATGAGAAGCCGGGTGCGCAGGGTGCTCAGCGCGTTTCGCGGATCACGGAACCGCTCGGCCTGTTGAGACATCCACTCCATGATGCCCGCGCCGCACGTAAGGTGCGCGTACCGGGTGGTTAGTGTTGGACACGAGTTCGGGCCGGCGGGCGATTACGGAGCTTCGATGACGCAGGATGACAACCAGGGGGCACAAGCGCCTCAGGAGCCGCCCAAGCGCGGTTCGATGCGCTTCCAGGACAGCAGCACGCAGGCGCGGCAGCCGTCGCTGGCCGAGCAGCGGGCACGCCAGCAGGCGCTGGCGGAGCAGCAGCGCCAGGAGGCGATGGCGGCCGAGGCCGCTCGCGCCGCCGAGAAGAAGTCTTCGACCAAGAAGAAGATCCTGATCGGTACCGGGGTGACCGTCGGCCTGGTCGGGCTGGTCGCGACGTTCTACACGGTCGCGAAGCCGGAGAACGTGACGGCCGTCTGCACCACCAAGGACGGGATCGTCGACCAGGACGACAACTGCGACGAGCGGTACGTGACGTCGCACGGCGGCTACCACTCCGGTGGCTTCTTCTTCATCCCGATCGGTGGTGGCGGCGGCTACAACAGCTACCGCTACAACTACGGCGGCACCGGGGCGATCGGGCAGCGTGTGTCCGGCGGCTCGTACACCGCGCCGTCGGGCGCGAACATCAGCACGAAGTCGGGCAAGTCCGTCCAGCGCGGCGGGTTCGGCATCAGCGGCAAGAGCGGCGGCAGCGGTAAGAGCGGGGGCTCGTAGGTGTACCGGGATTCCAAGCCGCCCCGGCGGGACTGGCAGAACATCGTCGAAGAGCAGGGGCTGGTCTTCGGCACGCCCGCGCGCGACGGCTCCGGCAAATCCCGGCCGTACTGGGACGAGTCGGTCCACTACGTCTTCGACATGGACGAGATCCTGTCGGTCGAGGCGGACGTCGAACTGCTGCACTCGATGTGCCTCGAAGCGGTCGACAACGTGATCACCACCGAGCAGTACCACCGCTTCGGCATCCCGGAGTGGGTCTGGCCGCATATCGCGGAGTCGTGGAAGCGGCAGGATCCGCACGTCTACGGCCGGTTCGACCTGCGCTACGACGGCAAGAGCCCGGCGAAGCTGCTCGAGTACAACGCCGACACCCCGACCTCGCTGCTCGAGGCCGCGGTGCTGCAGTGGCACTGGAAGACCGCGGTCTTCCCCGACGACGACCAGTGGAACTCGATCCACGAGAAGCTCGTCGAGCGCTGGGGCGAACTCGCCGACAAGCTGCCCTCGAACGAGCTGCACTTCACCTGGTCTTCGGCCGACCCGTCCGGTGAGGACCACGTGACGACGGCGTACCTGCAGGAGACCGCGGCCGAGGCCGGGCTCGACACCGTCGGCCTGTCGATCGAGGAGATCGGCTGGGACCCGGTGCTGAAACGGTTCGTCGACCTCGAAGAGGCGCAGATGGCGACCGTGGTGAAGCTCTACCCGTGGGAATGGGTGGTCGACGAGGAGTTCGGCCGCTTCGCCGTGGAGACCATGCCGCGCACGCTGTGGGTCGAGCCGCTGTGGAAGATGATCCTCTCCAACAAGACGCTGCTCGCGATCCTGTGGGAGAACTACCCGGGGCATCCGAACCTGCTGCCCGCCTTCGCCGACGACCCCGGCCTGCTGACCGAGTACGTCCGCAAGCCGAAACTCGGCCGCGAGGGCGCGAACGTGCAGATCGTCGCCACCGGCTACGAGACGCAGACCGACGGGGTCTACGGCGCGGAAGGCTACGTCTACCAGGCGTTCGACCCGCTCCCGGAGTTCCAGGGTTACCGGCCCGCGCTCGGCGCGTGGATCGTCGGGGACCAGGCCGCCGGTCTCGGTATCCGCGAGACCGCGGGACTCGTCACGGACGACGGTGCGGCGTTCGTCCCGCACCGCATCATCGAGTCGTGATAGAAGCAACCGCACAAACCTGACATTTCCTGACTTCTGGAGAACCCCTGTGACCACCACCCTTGCGCTGTCCGACACGTTCGGCTCCGACCTCGTGCGAGGGATCGGCGCGATCCTGCTGTACGGCGTCGTCGGCCTGCTGATGATGTTCGCCGGGTTCTGGGCGATCGACTGGACCACGCCCGGCAAGCTGTCCCAGCTGGTCACCCGTGGCCTGCCGAACGCGGTCATCGTCACCGCGTCGGGCCTGCTGTCGATGGCGTTCATCATCGTCGTGGCGATCGCGAACTCCGCCAGCGACCTGACCGAGGGCCTCATCACCTCGCTGGTCTACGGCCTGCTCGGCGTCATCGTGCAGGTGCTCGCCGTCCGGCTGCTGGAGTGGGCGACCCGCATCGACATCCGCTCGACCATCGAGAGCGAGAAGTTCGCCCCGGCCAGCGTCGTCGTCGCGGCCGCGCACCTGGCCCTCGGCCTGATCGTGGCCGTCGCCATCTCGTGACTTCTTGACCCGCTGAAACCGCAAAGGCGCACGATTCCCACTAACGTGGGAGTCGTGCGCCTTTTAAGGACACCGGACGACCGGTTCTCGGACCTGCCCGATTTCGACTTCGAGCCGCGCTACGCGGAGCTCGTCGACCTTCACGGCGGCGTGATCAGAGTGGGATACGTGGAAGCCGGACCCGAAGACGGGCCGCCCGTTCTCCTGCTGCACGGCGAGCCGACCTGGTCCTACCTCTACCGCAAGGTCATCCCGGTGCTCGCCGACGCCGGGCTGCGCGCCATCGCGCCCGACCTGGTCGGCTTCGGCCGATCCGACAAACCCGGCGACATGGTCGACCACACCTACCAGCGGCACGTCGAGTGGATGCGCGCGTTCGCCTTCGACGTCCTCGACCTGACCGACGTCACCCTGGTCGGCCAGGACTGGGGCGGCCTGATCGGCCTGCGGCTGGTCGCCGAGAACCCCGACCGTTTCGCCAGGGTCGTCGCGGCCAACACCGGCCTCCCCACCGGCGACACCGACATGCCCGAGCTGTGGCACAAGTTCCGCGACGCCATGGAGAACGCCCAGGTCATCGACATCGGGCGGTTCGTCCAATCGGGCTGTCAGACCAAGCTGCCCGAGGAGGTCCGCGCCGCCTACGACGCGCCCTTCCCGAACGAGATGTACAAGGCCGCGCCGCGCGCGATGCCGTCGCTGGTGCCGCTCACCCCGGAAGATCCGGCGTCGGCCGCCAACCGGGCCGCGCTGAAGGTGCTGTCCGAACTGGACAAGCCGTTCCTGGTCTCGTTCTCCGACGGAGACCCGATCACCGCGCCGTGGGGCCTCGAACTGCGGGCCTCGATGCGCGGCGCCCGCGAACTGGAGCATCCGACGATCACCGGCGCCGGGCACTTCCTGCAGGAAGACGCCGGCGGGCGGCTGGGCGAGGTCATCGCGCGCTTCGCCCGCTCATGATCCTCGTGAGTGGCAAGGACGGTTAGAACCGTCCTTGCCACTCACGAGACCCAGTTACCAGCTCAGGAGATGGCAGCCAACGCGTCCACGATGACGCCCAGACCCTCCGCGGCCTCTTCGGCGGTCAGCGTCATCGGCGGCGCGATCCGCAGCACGTTGCCGTGCAGCCCGCCCTTGCCGATCAGCAGCCCCCGCGCCTTGGTCTCCTCCATCATCCGCGCCGCGGCGCCCGGATTCGGCGTCATCCCGCCCGGTTCGACCAGCTCGACGCCGATCATCAGGCCCTTGCCGCGCACGTCCCCGATCAGCGGGTTCCCGGCCGCGCGCAGGCCGTCGAGCAGTTCGTTGCCGCGGGCGAGCGCGTTGGCCTGCAGGTCGCCCTCGGCGATGTGGTCGAGCACCGCGGCCGCGCCCGCCATGGCGACCGGGTTGCCGCCGAAGGTCGAGATCGAGTTCGCGGTCAGGCAGTCGACGAGGTCGCCGCGCGCCACGAGCCCGCCGATGGCGAGTCCGTTGCCGAGGCCCTTCGCGAAGGTCATCGCGTCGGGGACGACGTCGTGCGCCTGGATCCCCCAGTAGTGTTCCCCGGTCCGTCCCCAGCCGGTCTGGACCTCGTCGGAGATGAACAGGATCCCGTACTGGTCGAGGACCTCCTTCATCGCCTTGAACAGGCCGTCCGGCGGTGAGCTGAAGCCGCCGACGCCCTGGATCGGCTCGGCGATCATGCAGGCGACGTCGCCCGAAGTGCCCGTCTCCAGCACGTCGACGAGGTCCGCGACGCACGCGTCGATGTACTCGGTGTCCGAAAGCGCCCGGAACGGGCTGCGGTACCGGTAGCCGCCGTGCACGTAGCTCACCTTCACCGGGCTGAGCGACGACGCCGACCAGCCGCGGTTGCCCGTGATGCCGACCGTCGCGAAAGACCGTCCGTGGTACGAGTTCCGCATCGCCAGCACCTGGTTGCTGCGCCGGTACTGGGTGGCGAGCATGAGCGCGGTGTCGTTGGCCTCGGTCCCGGAGTTGGTGAAGAACACCTTCGCGTCGGGGATGCCGGAAAGCTTCGCGATGCGCTCGGCCAGCTCGACCTGGGAGCGGATCAGGTACAGCGTCGACGTGTGCAGGATGCCGGTGTCGAGCTGCTTGCGCACGGCGTCGCTGATCGCCGAGACGTCGTAGCCCATCGAGTTGGTCAGGATGCCCGCGAAGAAGTCCAGGTAGGTGCGCCCGGTCGAGTCGATGACCCGGCGGTCCTGCGCGTGCACGATCTCGATCGGCTCGTCGTAGTAGAGCGCCAGCCACGACGGCAGTACCGCCTTGTGCCGCGCCAGCAGGTCCGCATCGGTCATCGGGTTTCTCCGTCCGCAGCAGGGAGATCTCAGTATGGGGAGCGGCCGAAACGGGCGGCAACGATCAGACTGTCGGGTTATCCGCGCGGACCCGCACATTTTGTGCGACTCGCACGGACTACCCTCAGCACTCGTGATTGACCCCAGGACTCTGCGCGATGAACCGGACGTCGTGCGCGCTTCGCAGCGCGCCCGTGGCGAGGACGAAGGAGTGGTCGACAAGCTGCTCTCCCTCGACTCCCGCCGCCGGTCCTCCATCGCCGCCGCCGACAAGCTGCGCGCCGAGCAGAAGTCGCTGGGCAAGCTCATCCCGAAGGCGCAGGGCGACGAGCGGGCCGAGCTCCTCGCCAAGGCGAAGGAGCTCGCCGCCCAGGTCAAGACCGCCGAGGTCGAGCAGACCGAGGCCTCGGAGGAGTTCGAGCAGCTGCATCGCCTGGTGCCGAACCTCGTCCATCCCGACGCGCCCGAAGGCGGCGAGGACGACTACGTCGTGCTCAAGCACGTCGGCGAGCCGAAGAAGTTCGACTTCGAGCCGAAGGACCACCTCGAACTCTGCGAGGGTCTCGGCGCGCTCGACATGGAGCGCGGCGCGAAGGTCTCGGGTTCGCGGTTCTACTTCCTCACCGGGGTCGGTGCCCAGCTTCAGCTCGGCCTGCTGAACATGGCGATCGCGCAGGCGACCGCGAACGGCTTCACCCCGATGATCACGCCGACGCTGGTGCGGCCGGAGATCATGGCGGGCACCGGGTTCCTCGGCGCGCACTCGTCGGAGGTCTACCGGCTGCGCGACGACGACCTGTACCTCGTCGGCACCTCCGAGGTCCCGCTCGCCGGCTACCACGCCGACGAGATCCTCGACCTCGGCAAGGGCGCGAAGCGGTACGCGGGCTGGTCTTCCTGCTACCGCCGCGAGGCCGGTTCGTACGGCAAGGACACCCGCGGCATCATCCGCGTGCACCAGTTCGACAAGGTCGAGATGTTCGTCTACACGCGTCCCGAGGACGCCGAGGCCGAGCACGCTCGCCTGCTGGACTGGGAAGAGCAGATGCTCGCCAAGATCGAGGTCCCGTACCGGGTGATCGACACCGCCACCGGCGACCTCGGCACCTCCGCGTACCGGAAGTTCGACTGCGAGGCGTGGGTGCCGTCGCAGGAGACCTACCGCGAGCTGACCTCGACGTCGAACTGCACGACGTTCCAGGCGCGCCGCCTCGGCATCCGCTACCGCGACGACGACGGCCGCCCGCAGACCGTCGCCACGCTGAACGGCACGCTCGCCACCACCAGGTGGATCGTCGCGATCCTGGAGAACCACCAGCTCGAAGACGGATCGGTCCGGGTGCCGGAGGCGCTTCGTCCCTTCCTCGGTGGAACCGAGGTGCTCACGCCGGCATCGAAGTAGGGTCCGCACCGAGGAGGGACCCGAATGAACCGCCGTCGCACGCCGATCACCGCGCTCTTCGCGGTGGTCCTCCTGCTCGGCGGGTGTTCCGAGACGATCTCGGGTACGGCGTCGCCGGTGCCCGGCCAGGGGCCGGTGCTCACCAAGGCGGCGCCGTGCTCGTTGCTCACCCCGGAACACGCCGACGCGCTGGCGCTCAAGCTGCCGGGTGTCGAGACCAAGGGCAACAAAGCCCAGCTGGTCCCGCCGATGTGCCTGCTGTCCGAACGCGACGATTCGCCGCGCGGGGTGTCCCTTTCGATCACGCAGAGCGTCGACATCCCGCTGAACGACTTCTACGCCGGTGCCCAGCCCGGTGAGAAGTACGGCATCGGCGGCTTCACCTGGACGCGCTACGCGTCCCCGCTCGGCCCGACGGCCTGCTCGCTCAGCACCGAGCTCGGGCCGTCCTCGTTCGTCGAGCTCGGCAGCGAGACCCAGACGGGCGCGCCCGAGGCGACGGCCTGCGATCTCGCGCTCGCCGCGGCCCCCGCGATCGCGTCGAGGCTGCCTGGCGGCGAGCCGAACCCGAAGATCGTCGCGCCGCCGGGGCAGAAGAAACCCGAGCCGTCCGGGCCGTTGCTGCAGGTCGACCCGTGCACGCTGCTGAAGCCCGACGAAGCCGCAAAGCTGGCCATCGCCCCTGGCACCCCGGTCGATCCGGCCAATCTGGCCAATCCCGAGGACAAGGGCTGCCAGTGGAAGGACTCCGACGGCGACAAGGGGCAGCGTCCGCTGGACGTGACGCTCTTCGTGTCGACGGCCGTCGCCGACGTCGCCGGGCTCGAAGGCACCCCCGAGGAGACCGACCTCGGGGGTCGCAAGTGGACGGTCCGGTCCGACGCCGCCACGAAGTACTGCACGGCCGCGCTGCCGATGAGCGCGACGTCCACCGTGAAGGTCTCCAGCGGCCACTGGGACGACGGGGCGAAAGCCTGTGACCTGCTGCGGGCCGCGCTGCCGACGGTGAGCGCCGCGCTGCCCGCCGGTTCGTGAACGGCGGCCGCGCACAAGTAGTGTGCGAGCCGATGAGGAGGGGACGCATGCGGTTTCGGAACTCGCTCGCGATCGGGCTGGCGGTGCTGGCGCTCGGCGGCTGCACGTCGACGATCGCCGGAACGGCCTCGCCGGTGCCCGGACAGGGACCGGTCGTCACGAAGGCCGAGCCGTGCACCATGCTCTCGGAGGAATACGCGAAGGCGCTGGGAGTCACGTATCCGGGGGAAGAGCGCGCCGCCAAACCCGAGCAGAAGGTCCCCGCGGTCTGCCGGTTCCGCAAGCTGGAGGACGCGAGCAAGGCGTCGAACCTCGAGATCTCGCTGAGCAAGGACCTGTCCTTGAACGAGTACATGAACGGCGCCCTGCCCGGCGAGAAGTTCGGCATCGGCGGCTTCACCTGGACTCGGTACGCCACCATCCTCGGGCCGACCTACTGCTCGCTGAGCACGGAGATCACGCCGGACTCGTTCGTGGAGATCGCCAGCGAGAGCCACGACCACACCGAGGGCAACGCGTGCGACCTCGCCAAGGCGGCGGCCCCGGCCGTGGCGTCGAAGCTGCCGGGTGGGGAGCAGAATCCGCAGATCACCGCCCCGCCCGGGCAGAAGCCCGCCGAGCCGGGCGGGCCGCTGGTGAGCACCGACCCGTGCGCCATGCTCAAGCCCGAGCAGACCGCCCAGCTGCGGCTCGGACCCACGGGTGAGCCGATGAAGTCCAGCGCCGACCCGAACCAGTTCGGCTGCGAATGGGCCGACACGGACGGCGAGAAGGGCGAGAAGGCGCTCGACCTGTGGTTCTACACGACGAAGGCGATGGACGAAACGCCGACGCTGATCTCGCAGGGGCAACCACAGGACTTCGACTCCGCCGGCCGCAAGTGGAAGATCTACACCGAGTCGGGCAGCAAGCTGTGCGCGGCGGGGGTCGCGATCACCGCGACGTCGACGGTGGCGATCATCGCGGGCAACCTCGACGACCCCGCGAAGGCGTGCGACGTGATCAAGGCCGCGGTCCCGCTGTTGAGCGCGAACCTGCCGCCTTCCTCCTAAGCGCTCACCTCGTCGGCGATGTGCTTCGCGATCTCCAGCGCGCTGGTCGCCGCCGGTGAGGGCGCGTTCAGGACGTGCACCTGGTTCGGCGCCGTCTCGATCAGGAAGTCGTCGACGAGGGCGCCGTCCGGGCGCAGCGCCTGTGCCCGGACGCCGGAGCCGTGCCGCACGATGTCGTCCTCGGTGACGGCGGGCACGAGCCGCGCGAGGCTTTCGGCGAAGCGGCGGCGGGAGAACGACCGGCGGACCTCGTCGAGCCCGGTCGGGAACGCGTACTTGCGCGCGAGCCGCCAGACGCCGGGGAAGCGGGCGACTTCGGCGAGGTCTTTCGCGGAGACGTCGCGCCAGGTGTAGCCCTCGCGCCGCAGGGCGAGCACGGCGTTGGGGCCGGCGTGCACACTGCCGTCGAGCATGCGGGTCAGGTGCACGCCGAGGAACGGCAGCGACGCGTCGGGGACCGGGTAGATCAGGCCCCGCACCAGATGGCGGCGTTCCGGTTTCAGCTCGTAGTACTCGCCGCGGAACGGCACGATCCGCGCGCTCGGGGTGAGCCCGGCGAGCCGGGCGACCCGGTCCGCGTGCAGGCCGGCGCAGTTGACGAGGGCGTCCGCGTGGATCACGTCGTCGCCGGTCGCCACCTCGACGCCGCCGGTGCGGCCGGGGCGGATCCCCAGCGCGGGCGTGCCGAGCCGCAGGTCGGCGTCGGATTCGTCGAGCAGCCGCACCAGCGCGGCGCAGACGCCGGGGAAGTCGATGATGCCGGTGGACTCCACGCGCAACGCCGCGACGCAGGAGACCTCGGGCTCGTACTCGCGGGCTTCGCTCGGGGTGATCAGCTTGGCCGGGACCCCGTTGGCCTCCGCGCGTTCGGCGAGCACCTTGAGCGCCGGAAGCTCGGCGTCGGAGGTGGCGACGACCAGTTTGCCGCAGACCTCGACCGGCACCCCGTACTGCCGGGCGAAGTCCACAATGGACCGGTTACCGGCGGTCGACATCCTGGCCTTGAAGGAACCCGGCTTGTAGTAGAGCCCCGCGTGCACGACGTTCGAGTTGTGCCCGGTCTGGTGGGCCGCCCAGCGCTCCTCCTTTTCGAGCACCGTGACGTCCAGGCCTCGTTTGGTCAGCTCCCAGGCGGTGGCGAGCCCGACGATCCCGCCCCCGATGACTACGACTGTGCGCACGATCGACCAGGTTACCCGGAGCGCTACCTGACAGCTGTCAGGTTAGGTGGTAGCGTACCTGACCGATGTCAGGTAAGCGGTTGAGCAGGGAAGAACGCCGGGAGCGGATCCTGGCCGCGGCGGCGCGGGTGTTCGCCGCGTCGGGATACGACGCGGCGGGGATGCGCGAGGTCGCGACGGCCGCGGGGATCAGCACGCCGGTGCTCTACGACCATTTCCCTTCCAAGGCGGCGCTGTACGCCGGTCTGCTGGAGTCCGAAGTGGACAGTCTGCTGGCCGGATGGGCGGAGCTGCCGCCGTCGGACACCGCCGAGGGGCTGCTGCGCGCCAGGGTGGCGGCGATCTTCGCCTGGATGGAGGCGAACGAACGCGGCTGGCGGATGATCTTCGCCGAGACGCCGTCCGACGAAGGCGTCGCCGAGGTGCACCGGCGCGGCCAGGCCAGGTCGACCGCGCAGCTGACCGAGGTGTTCGCCCAGGTCCCCGGCCTGGCGCTGACCGCGGACCTGCCGCGTGACCGCGCGAACGAAGCGCTCGCCGAAGCGGCGAAGAGCGCGCTGAACGCCATCGCCACCTGGTGGTGGGACAACCGCGACATCCCGCGGGAACAAGTCGTCGCGCTCACGACGGATCTGTTGTGGCGCGGGCTGGGGAACCTGATCCAGGAGGACCGATGAGCATCGAAACCACCGAGCGGTACCGCCGCGCCCTCGAGACCCGGGACGTGGACCTCGCGCTGAGCGTCTTCGCGCCGGACGCCGTGGTGCGTTCGCCGCTGACCAGCCGGGTCCGGTTCAGCGGGCACGCGGAACTCAGGCCACTGCTGGAAGTCGCCTACGCGCATCTGCGCGACATTCGGTTCCACACCGACACGGGCGACGGGGCGACGCGGGTCGTCGTCTACGCCGCCCGCATCGGCGACGAAGAGATCGAAGAGGCGGCGGTGCTGAAACTCGGCGAAGACGGGCTGATCACCGAAGTGACGCTGTTCGTGCGGCCGCTGCCCGGGCTCGTCGCGCTGATGGACGCCTTCGGCCCGGACATCGCACGCCGCAACGGCCGCACCTTCGCGGCCCGGCTGCTCGCGGTGGCCGCGAAACCCTTGCTGGCCATGGTGCGGTCCGGTGACCGGCGGGCGGTCCCGCTCGCCGGGCCCCGTTGACGAGCGGGCGCTGAAGGACGCTTTCCCCGCATCTCATGCGACGAAAGCGTCCTTCGCTGCGTCCCATGCGGTGAAGGACGCTTTCAGCCCACGGGAAGCGGAACGGGGGCAGGCTCGTCTTCGGGGTCTTCGAGGACCTTCGGCACCCCGCGCAAGGTGAACAGGACGCTCACCGCCAGCACCGCCATCAACCCCGCCGAGCACAGCATCGTCACCTGCAGCCCGTCGACGAACGCCAGTTTGGCGCTGGTCAGGACCAAGGCGCCCTGCTCGGGCGGCAGCTGCGCCGCGACCTGGACGGCGCCGCCGAGGGTGTCCGAGATCGCTTCCGGCGGCACGCCCGGCGGGATGACGAGCTCGCTCCGGTACAGCGCGCCGAGCACGCTGCCGAGGACGGCGATCCCCAGCGCCCCACCGAGTTCGGTCGCCGTCTCGGAGATCGCCGACGCCGCGCCCGCCCTGGCCTTCGGCACGACGCCGAGCACCGTGTCCGTCGCGACGGTCAGGATCAGCGCCAGCCCCACCCCGAAGACGATCATCGCCGCGAGTAGGTCCGTGTACACGATCGTCACGCCGATCCCCGAATACAACGCGAACCCGACCGCGGACAGCGCGCAGCCCAGCCCGATGGTGACCGCGCGACCGAAGAGCTTGATCCCCACGGGCGCGAGCACCCCGCCGAGGACCGCGCCGCCCATCCCGGGCAGCCCGGCGAGCCCCGACTTCAGCGGCGACCAGCCCGCCACCAGCTGCAGGTACTGCGCGAACATCAGCGACACCGCGAGCTGCGCGAACATCGCCACGATCGTGGTGCCGACGGTCGCCGAGAACGCCCGCCGCGCGAACAGCTTCAGATCCATCAGCGGTTCGGCCAGCCGCGGCTGCCGCAGGACGAACGCCAGCAGGCAGCCGAGCCCGAGCACCGCGGCGACCGCGATGTCCCAGTGTCCCCAGCCCTTGTACGCGACTTCCTTGATCGTGTAGACGATCCCGACCATGCCGACGATCGACGACAGCACGCTGAGGACGTCGATCCGGCCAGGGGCGGGGTTCTTCGATTCGGGCAGGATCAGCGCGCCCGCGATCACCATGACCACCACCACGGGCACGTTGACCAGGAACACCGAACCCCACCAGAAATGGTCGAGCAGGAAACCGCCGACGAGCGGACCCATGCCGAACCCGAGGATCGTCAGCCCGCTCGAAACCCCGATCACGGCCGCGCGTTCCTTGCCGGTGAACACGTTCCGCACGATCGACAGGGTGGACGGCATCAGCGTCGCGGCGGCGACCCCGAGCAGCGCGCGGGCGGCGATCAGGAGTTCCGCCGTCGGCGCGTACGCCGTGATCACCGAGGCGACCCCGAACAGCGACGCCCCGATCAGCAGCAGCTTCTTCCGGCCGACGCGGTCGCCGATGTTCCCCATCGTGATCAGCAGCCCGGCGAGCGCGAAACCGTACGCGTCGGCGATCCACAGCAGTTCCGTCGTCGACGGGTGCATCTGCTCCGAAAGCGACGGCAGCACCAGATGCAGCACGGTCAGGTCGATCGCGATCAGCAGCTGCGCCAGTACGCAGACCGCGACGGTGCCGATCTTGCGGCCCTTGCCGATGGTCACCGCGATACCCCGAAGGTGAGTTCGGCCGAGTGCCGCGCGGTCCCGTTCTCTCCGTCACCCAGGTAGAACCGCGTGCTGAGGGTGCGGGCCGCCGGGTCGAGGACGCTGCGCCACAACGTCCGCCACGGTGCGCCGGGCTCGACGGCGAAGGACACCGCGTCGAGCGCGGCGCGCGGCCCGGCGCCGGCTTCCTTGGTGACGGTGCGAAGCCGTTCGTAGGTGCGCATGGTCTCCGGCGTGTCCTCCGGTAGCGCGTCGATGTCCGAGTGCCGGTGCAGCAGATGATTCGTCACGCACAGCGGCCCGTCGGCGACCTCGACGAAGTACTCGACGTCGTGCGCTCCGCGTTCGTACACGAAGCCGCGGCCGGAGGCGTCGGCGACGATGTAGTGGCAGGGCGCGCCGTGCGCGTACTGCTTGGCGAGCATCAGCGCTTCCTTGGCCTCGTCGACGGTTTCGCAGGTGTCGAGCAGATACCGGCACACCTGCAGCACCGAGAGGCCCGCCTGCGGACCGTGCTCCAGCGGCATGGCCGTCTCGACCTCGGCCATCAGCAGGGCGACGACGAGCCCCGCCTCGTTGACCCCCTCCGTCCCACCGTCCATTGTGGACATCGTGAGGGACGTCGAGGCGATGCCGTCGTCGGGGATCGTCGTGAGGACATACGGCCGGGACGCCATCGGCACGGTCCCGTCGTCCACGGGCTCCTCCCCGGCCAGCACCGCGCCCAGCTGGGTCCAGCTCATGGTGAAGAAGTCGTAGTTCCGGCCGAGCGTGCTCCCCGTCCACAACGCCGAACACCCCGATCCGGCGGGCAGCGCGCTCGCGTCGTCGAAGGAGACCGCCGCGTCGGCCGGGAGCCCGCAGGCTTCGGCGAACCCGGCCAGGCGTCCGGCGTACTGGGGCCAGTTCCGCGCGAACCAGGCGCGCCGAGCCCTGGCCACGAGCGGGTCGAGCGGCGACGGCGACCAGTCCGAGCGCGCCTTCACTTCGGCGCCGAGCGCCCGGCCGATCTCGGCCTGCGAGCCGCGCACCGTCAGATGCCGCACGGCGAGGAAGTCTTCGGGAGATCCAGCTGCGTAAGTCATGTCCGGAGGGTCTCCGCGACCGCTGACCGGCCACGCACCGACGGCTGACGGCCGTGTCATCCGAATGTCATGTGCCCCGCGCGAGAGTGGTTCCACCAAGGCAACGACAAGCGAGGGAAACCATGCTCAGCAACAAGGTGTACATCATCGGCGGGGCCGTCATCAGCGTCCTCTTCGTCGCGCTGGCGATGGTCGAGTTCTCCACCGGCTACCCGGAGGACGGCCTGCAGGACCTGCTCTACGCCGTCGTGAGCGCCGGCGCCGGCGCGCTGCTGTACGTCCTCGACCGCCGTCAGCGTGAGCGCCGCGCGGCCGCCGAAGCGCAGCGTGACGCCCGATGAGGAACATCGACGGCGGCTTCCTCGCCGCACCCGACCAGGCCTCCCTCCAGCGCCGCGAGCAGGACGTGCGCAAAGGCAAGCTCGCGCTGATGCTGACCGTCGTCGGCGGGTTCGTCGCGCTGGTCGCCGGCTACAACGTCTTCGCGGACTTCTCGCCGGTTTCGCTGGTGGTGACGATGCTCGGGCTGGCCGCCGCGGTCGGCGGCGGGATGCTCACCCAACACCTGATGCGCAACGTGCGGTTCCGGGTGCACAAACCGAACGCGGGCCTCGTCGGTGCCGCGAAGCTGACCGGAATGGTCGTGGTCGTCCTCGGGTTCATCGCCCTGGTCGGCGCGATCGAAGGGCCCGGCGCGCTGCGGATCGTCGCGATCGCCGTCGGCTGCGCGGCCATCGGCTACGTGAAGTCGCTGCACGACCAGCAGTGGGTGCTCTTCGAACTGGACGCGGTGGGCGTCCGGATCGAGCGGACCGTCGTGCCGTGGCGTGACGTCACCCGGCTCACCATCGACCCGGTCGGCCCCGGGATGACCCGGCTCGGCGCCGTCCCGGTCAACGCGGCACCGCTGTACGTCGCGGTCCAGGACAGCGAGCTCGACCAGCGTCTGCTGGCCGACGCGGTCGGGCGGTTCGCGCCGCAGGGAACGCAACTGACCCGCGCTTAGACCTTCCCGGCAAGCTGAGCGGCCCCGCGCACGCGGAGCCCACGGCGATAGGCCCGGTCGAAGTCGTCGCCGAGCCGCTCCCGCACGGTCGTCCTGAGCAGGGCGGCGTCCAGATCGACGGCGAACGAGGTGCCCCGGATGGTCACCGCCGCCCCGATCAGAACCGCCGCCCGCTCGGCGTCGCCCCGCAGCAGCGCGACACCGGCGAGGCCTTCGACGGCGCAGGCCACGGTGGTGCTGTCGTGCCAGCTGTCCGCCGACCCCAGCGCCAGGCGGTGCAGTTCCTCGGCCCCGTCGACGTCGCCCTCGGCGGCCAGGACCCAGCCGAGGGAGATCTGCGCACCGGCGCGCACCCCTTCGGCCGCGAAGGAACCACCGGAACACTCCGCGAGCGCGCGTTCGCTCAACGCGCGTGCCGCCGCCAGATCGCCCTCGTGCCGGGCGAGGAACGACAGCCCGACATACCCGGCGGCCCGGCTTTCGGGCATCCCGGCGCGGCGCGCGATCTCGATGGCGAGTTCGAAATCCGCCCGCGCGCCCGCCGCGTCGCCGTGGAGCAGCTTGCTGCCACCGCGACGGCACAGCAGGTCCGCGTTGTCGTCGGACGCGCCGAGCTCCCGCATCAGCCGCAGGGCCTCGTTCATCGTTTCGAGGGCTTCGGCCTGCCGGTTCGTCCAGATCAGGATCTGTGACAGATGGTCGAGGGCCATGGAAAGGCCCCAGCGCTCCCCGAGGGAGCGGAATTCCTGCGCCCCCTCACGCAGGAATTCCTCCGCCGTGTCGAGGTCGCCCTGCATCAGCGCGCGGAGGCCGTAGCCGGTCGGCGCGAGGGCGAGCCCCCAGGCATCGCTGTTCGACAGCAGCGCCCGGCTGCGTTCGATCAGCGCGTCGTCGTCACCGGGAGGGCCGGTCACGACACCCATCAACAGCAGCAGCGCCGGATTCCGGGGTGCCTTGACGAGGCTCAGCATGAGGCCTTCGACCAGCGGCAGGTGCCGGTCGAGCGCCTCGTGGCCCCGCAGCCCCGCGGCGGCGGTGAGCACGCAGAGCTGGTGCTCCTCTTCGAGCCCGTCCGGCGCCCGCTCCCCGAGCCGTTTGACCACTTCCAAGCACAGTGTCGAGCCCTCGAACCGGCGACCGCGCATCCACCAGTACATCACCAGCGAAGCCGAAAGCCGGAGCGCGATCCGCATGTCGCACTCCGCGGCCCAGCGCAACGCGGCGAGGAGATCGTCGTAGGCGGCGTCGAGGCGGTCGAGCCAGCGCAGCTGGTCGCCGGTGCGCAGCATGGGATCCGCTTCCTCGGCCAGAGCGACGAAATGCTCGGCGTGCCTTCGCCGCAGCTGCTCGGTTTCGCCCGCTTCGGTGAGCTTCCCGGCGAAGAAGGCCCGGATCGTTTCGAGCATCCGGTACCGGTCGCCGCCGCGTTCGACGAGTGATCTGTCCACAAGGGACGGAAGCAGTTCCGCGGTGTCCGGCACGGCGCACACCGCCTCGGCGTCGGCCAAGGTCGTGCCGCCCGCGAAGACCGTCAGCCGCCTGCCCAGCAGGCGCTCGTCCTCGTCGAGCAGATCCCAGCTCCACTCGACGACGCCGCGCAGGGTGCGATGCCTGCTCTCGGCGGCCCGGCTGCCCCGCGAGAGCAGGCCGAACCGGTCGTCCAGCCTGGCCGCGATCTCGCCGATCGGCAGCGTCCGCACACGCGCCGCGGCGAGCTCGATGGCCAGCGGCAACCCGTCGAGCGCGGCGCAGACCCGCTGGACGTCGCCCGCGGTGGTGTCGTCCACGGCGAAACCCGGATCGCCCGCCCGCGCGCGGTCGGCGAACAGCCGGATGGCGGCGAAGTCCAGCGACCGGGCGGGCGGCGTGCCCGGCGGCGGCACGGCGAGCCGCGGCACGGGGGAGACGATCTCGCCGGTGATACCCAGCGGTTCGCGGCTGGTGGCGAGCACCCGCAAGGCGGGGGCCGCGCCGAGCAGCCGGGCGGTCAGCTTCGCGGCGGCCTCGACCAGATGCTCGCAGTTGTCGAGCACCAGCAGCACCGCCCGATCGGCCAGCGCGTCGATCAGCCGCTCCAGCGGCGCGTTCTCCACCGGCGCGGTGACCGCCCCGAGCGGGACCGTCCGCAGGCCGAGGGCGGTCAGCACGGCGTGGGCGACGTCGTCGTCTTCGGTGTACGGCGCGAGCTCGACGAAGACCGCCGGAAGGTCCATCGCGGCCGCGGCCTCGATGGCCAGCCGGGTCTTCCCCGTCCCGCCGGGGCCGGTCAGCGTCACCAGCCGCGAGCGGTCCAGCTGCCCGAGCACGTGCCGGAGGTCGCCTTCTCGGCCGATGAAGCTGGTGAGCTGCGCGGGAAGCGGCGCGGTCGTCTTGGCGGGCGGCGTCTCACCCCGCAGCACGGCCAGATGCGCGGCGGCGAGATCGGGGCCGGGGTCGGCGCCGAGCTCGTCGGCCAGTACCCGGCGGGCGTCCTCGAACGCGGTGAGCGCGTCGGCCTGACGGCCGGCGGCGTGCAGGGCGCGGATCAGCAGCGCGCGGGGCCGTTCCCGCAGCGGCTGCTCGTCGATGACCTCGCGGAGCTCGGCGAGGACGTCTTCGTGTCTCCCGAGCTTGAGTTCGGCCTCGGCCCGGTCTTCGATCGCCGACGTCTTCAGCTCGTTCAGCCTCGTGACCTGCGGATCGCGGAACGGCGCGTCGGTGATGTCCGCGAACGCCGGACCACGCCAGAGGCCGAGAGCGTCACGAAGCAGCTCGGCGGCCTTCGTGGCGTCTCCCACCGAGAGAGCGCGTCGGCCTTCGGCGGCGAGCCTTTCGAACCGGTGGACGTCGACGTCGTCGCGGTCGACGACGAGGCGGTAGCCCGCCGGGCTGAACTCGACGGGCGCGAGCTCCTTCAGCGCGCCACGCAGCCGCGAGACCTGCGATTGCAGCGCGTTCGCCACACCATCGGGTGGTTGTTCGCCGTAGAGACCGTCGATGAGCCGCTCCGCCGGGACGACCCGGCCCGCCTCCAGCGCGAGCAACGCGAACAGCGTCCGCACCCTGGGCCCGCCGATCGGAACGGTGGTGCCGTCCTCACGGCGCACCTCCGTCGCCCCCAGAACGCAGAATCGCATGAGCTAAAGACTAGGACGTCGTTTACCTGGGCGGATCCAGCCCGCCCGAGATCGGCCGAATGGCGTCTATACACTTCGCCGGGTCCCCACGCAATGGGAGAGGTATGTCTGAGCACGAACCCGTCGTTCTGGGTCAGCCGACCGTCGGCGACGAAGAGCTCGCCGCGGTGGCGGAGGTGTTCCGGTCCGGCTGGCTGGCCGGAGCCGGTCCCGCGTGCCGCCGTTTCGAGGAACGCTTCGCGAAGACCGTCGGCACCGCGCACGCCCTGACCACCAGCAACTGTGGCTCGGCACTCTTCCTCGGGCTGCGTGTGCTCGGCGTGAAGCCCGGCGATGAGGTCATCGTCGGCGACTACACGTTCCCCGCCACCGGCCACGCCGTGCTCCAGGCGGGCGCGACACCGGTGTTCGCCGACATCCGCCCGGACGTCTGGAGCGCCGACCCGGCGTCGATCGAAGCGCTGATCACCCCGCGCACGGTCGGCATCCTCGCCGTCGACGTCGCCGGGCAGCCCGGTGACTTCGACGAGTACCGCGCCATCGCCGACAAGCACGGCCTATGGCTGTTCGAGGACGCCGCCTGCGCCGCGGGCGCGACGTACAAGAACCGCCCGGCCGGCAGCCTCGCCGACCTCGCCGCGTTCTCCTTCCACGGCCGCAAGGGCATCACCGCGGGCGAAGGCGGCGCGCTGGTCTCGGACCGCGAAGACCTCATCGCGCACGCGCGCAAGCTGCACACCTACGGCATCGAGCCCGCCATCACCCGCGAGGGTTCCGGCGCGCTGCCGATCCCGGAGTTCCACGAGCTGGGCTACAACTTCCGGCTCTCGGACGTGCAGGCCGCGATCATGAACGTCCAGTTGGACCGCCTCCCGGACCTGCTCTCGGCCCGCCGTTCGGTGGCCAAGCGCTACCACGAGGCCTTCGAAAACCTGCCCGGTCTCGACGTCCCGGTCGAACTTCCGGACCGCGAGCACCCGTGGCAGGCCTACATCCTCACCGTGGCCCCGGAGATCGACCGCGACGCGCTCGCGCTGCGGATCCGCGAGCAGGGTGTGCAGTGCAACTTCGGCACCTACGCCTCGCATCTCCAGCCCATCTACGGCAAGAAGCAGACATTGCCGGTTTCGGCGGACCTCTTCGCCCGTCATCTCGCCATCCCGATGCACGCCAACCTCACCGATGCCCAGGTCGACCGGGTCATCGGGACCGTCAGCGCCGCACTGCCGAGCTAGGAGAGAAATGCCCGACAAGAAGGTCCTCTTCACCGGGGGCGGCGGTTTCATCGCCGCGCACGTCATCCCGATGCTGATCGAAGGCGGCTACACCGTCCGCGTCTTCGACAACATGACGCGTGGTGACCGCGCCCGGATCAACGAGTTCGTCGCCACCGGCAAGGTCGAACTGGTCGAGAAGGACGTGCGCTACGGCGGCGCCGTGCGCGAGGCCATGCGCGGCTGCACCCACGTCATCCACTTCGCCACCGTGTCGATCAACAAGTCGGTCGCGGACCCGCACGAGTCCATCGACATCAACATGGTCGGCAACCACAACGTCTTCGCCGCCGCGGCGGACGAGGGCGTCGAGCGGCTCGTGTTCGCCTCGACCGCGTCCGTCTACGGCGACCCGAAGCGGCTGCCGATGCACGAGGACGACGAGCTCAAGCCGCTCACGCCGTACTGCATCTCGAAGCGCGCGGGCGAGGACATGCTCGGCTTCTACGAGCGCACCAAGGGCCTGTCCTGGAACGCGCTGCGGTTCTTCAACGTGTACGGCCCCGGCCAGAAGATCGAGGCCTACTACACGTCGGTGATCAACCACTTCATCCAGCGCCTGCGCGCCGGTCAGCCGCCGATCATCGACGGCCGCGGCGACCAGTCGATGGACTTCGTGCACGTCACCGACCTGGCCCGCGCCGTCGTCGCGGCGCTGGAATCGGAGAAGGCGAACCTGCCGATCAACATCGGCACCGGTATCGACACCTCCATCGCGACACTGGCGAAGATCCTCATCGACGCCGTCGGCGTGAACGTCGAGCCGCTGTTCAACGAGCGCGACGTGCTGGTTTCGCGGCGTGCCGCCGACATCACCCGTGCCCGCGAGATCCTCGGCTGGGAGCCGAAGATCTCCGTGGAAGAGGGCATGTACGAACTGGTGAAGGCTTCGGAGGGATGACCGCCGGGCCAGGGGAGAGCCGCCCCATGCGTATCGCCGTGGTGAACAACTTCTTCCCGCCGAGGGTGGGCGGAAGCGCGCACATGGCGGCTTCCCTGGCCGAGCAGTACGCGGCGCGCGGGCACGAGGTGCTCGCGATCACCGCCGCGTACGCCGACGCCCCGGCGGACGAGACGAAGGACGGCTACCGTGTCGTCCGCCTGCCCGCAGTGAAGATGCCGCAGCTGGGCCTGTCGATCGACTTCGACATGAGCTTCGCCTCGCTGCGGCCGGGGAACTGGCGACGGCTGCGGAAGCTGCTGGACGAGTTCAAGCCCGACGCGATCCACTTGCACGGGCAGTTCTTCGACCTGTCGTGGCTGGCCGGGCGGTACGCGCGGCGGCACAAGCTGCCGATGCTGCTGACCATCCACACGCTGCTGATCAGCGACAACAAGCTGTACGGCGGCGTCTTCCGGTTCCTGGACACCGTGCTGGTGAACCCGATCCTGCGCTATCTCAAGCCGCGGTACGTCATCCTCGACAAGCTCGGCGTCGACTACTGCGTCGAGCGCTACGGCACGAGCGACGCGAACTCGGACTACTTCCCGATCGCCGTCGACACCGGGAACTTCGAGAAGCCGCTGACGAAGGATGTCCGGGCGGAGCACAAC
Source organism: Amycolatopsis sp. EV170708-02-1 (assembly GCF_022479115.1). Lineage (NCBI taxonomy): Bacteria > Bacillati > Actinomycetota > Actinomycetes > Pseudonocardiales > Pseudonocardiaceae > Amycolatopsis > Amycolatopsis sp. EV170708-02-1. The sequence goes on along the minus strand of NZ_CP092497.1, from coordinate 8,890,750 downwards.
CTGGGCGACGGTCCGGTGATCGTCTCGCTCGGGCACGTGATCCCGCTGCGCAACCGGCTCCCGCTCGTCGAGGCACTGCCGTCCATTTTGGACAAGCACCCCGGCGTGAAGGTGGTCGTCGTCGGCCGCGTGTATCACGACGTCTTCCTTAAGCGGGCGGAAGAACTCGGGGTCGCGGACGCCATCATCGTCACCGGAGCCGTGCCGAAGGCCGATGTGCCCTCGTATTTCGCGGCGGCCGACATCGTCACGCACGACCTCAACGGCGGCTGCGGCACCGCGTCGCTGGAGGCGATGCTCTCGGGCACCGCGACCATCGCGTCGGTCACCGAGGACAACTACCCGGGTATCGAGCTGCGCAACGGCGAGAACATCCTGCTGGTGCGCCCGGACGACAGCGAGGCGGTGGCGAACACCGTCATCGAACTGCTCGACGACCCGGAGAAGCGGGCATTGGTGGCACAGCGGGAAAGCGCGATGGTGCGGGCCAACTTCGGCCTCGACGTCGTCGCCGAAGAACACCTGCGTACCTTCGAGAAACTGGTGACCGAGGCCGATGTTCTTCGATGACGAGCGCAGCAACCGGCTGCGCCCGCAGATCCTGACCGAACTCGTTTCGCAGTACATGAACGACGCCGAGCGAGCTCGGTTCTACGGGCTGCCGGAATCGACCAGGGTCCGCGAACGCGTCAAGATCATCAGCCCGGAGAACCTGAAGATCGGCGAACACTGCTGGATCGGCGAAGGCGCGGCGCTCGACGCGAGCGGCGGGCTGGAGATCGGCGAGCACACCAGCATCGGGCTGAATACGCTGATCTTCACGCATTCCAGCTGGCTCGCGAACATGACGCTGCAGAACCACTCCGGCAGCGACCTCATCGAACGCAAACCCGTGAAAATCGGCAAAGGCTGCTTCATCGGCGGCCTCGTGGTGATCATGGCCGGGGTCACGATCGGCGATTTCGCCACCGTGCAGCCGAATTCCGTGGTCGCCAAGGACGTCCCGCCGCGCAGCCTGGTGGCGGGCAACCCGGCCCGGGTGTTCCAGAAGTACGACGACGAGTACATCCAGTCCGAAGTGGAGCGGGTGCGCGGCGAGAACGCGCGGCGGCGGGCGCTGGCCGAGGAACGCGGGGACACCCCTGGGTCTTGGGGCGCCCCGGCGGGCGATTTCACGGAGTAATCAGAGCCGGTCGGCCATCAGCTTCGCCAACGACGAGTAGACGTCGGTTCTGGTTTCGTACATGTACAGCGTCGCGACCCGTGTTTCGCCATGGCTACGCTTCCCCGCGGTCACCAGGACGTTGAGGTCCGGCCCGTCGGTGGGGATGGTGCACCACAAGGCCTGCTCGCCGATACCGGGCAGCTGGGTGACCGGTTGCTTGCATTCCTTCGCGAGCTTGTCGATCGTGGTGCGAGGCGGCTGATTTCCGGGGATCGCCGCGACGAAGAGTTCGGCCGATTTCCCGTACTTTCCCTTGGGATCCTCGAAGGCGCACCGATAGGCCTTGCCGGCGCCGACCCGTTCGGCTTCGCCTTCGTTGGCGACCAGATCGTCCGATTTCCCGATCACTTGAAGGAACTCGGTCGGGCTCAGCACAGGGCAGGCCGCCGTGATCTTGGCGAGGGGCGCCGGTGGTGGCGTGGTGCTGGGTGCCGTGCTGGCGGCCGGTTTGCTCGATGACGACGGTGGTGCCGTCGAGGTCGGCGTCGGCTCGGTCGCGGCGCCACCGGAACAGGCCGCGACGGCGAACAACAGGCATGTGGTGGTGAGGATTCCCCTCGATCTGTGCACGTCGGGAACGTAGCCGAGGTGGTGGGCGATCAGCCAGGCGATTTCTGGGTCAGAGCAGTTTCGCGATCGCTTCGCTTGCCGACGACCACGATCGCCCTCGTGAAGTCCTGCTCCCCGGACCTCGGCCGACGTGCCGATGATCTGCGCGAGTTCACCGACGGCGATGAACAGGCAAGCCCCAGGTTCTTCTCATCCTCGAAATCTAGCTGACCAGCGGAAATGGTGGGATCGCGATCGGGCAGCAAGGTGAACGGCCTGCCGCAACGCAACTCCTCACCGTAATGATTCACTACTTTCCGTGGTGCTACGTTCTCGGGACAACCGTGGGAAGATGGTCTGGTGATCACCGGCGAAGGAGGAGTTCGATGAGTGTCGTGCACTGGCCTCACCGCCTCCTGACGCTCGACGACTGGACCGCGTTGCCGGAAGACCCGGACCACCGCGCGGAAGTCGTCGAAGGAGTGCTGGTCGTGACCCCCAGGCCGATGTCGTTCCATCAGCTTGCGGTCACCCGCCTGGGATACCTGCTCAACGAGCAACTGCCCGAGTCGCTCATGGCTCTCTCGGAAGCCGAATTCGTCGTCACGGAGCTGCCGTTGACGGTCCGGGTCCCGGATGTCCTCGTCGCGGCGACCGAACTCGTGGAAGAGAACCCGGCACGTTACGCGGCCCAGGACGTGCGGCTGGTCGTCGAGGTGCTCTCAGAGGGAACCGTCCGCACCGACCGGGTCACCAAGTTCTCCGAGTACGCCGAAGTCGGCATCGAGCACTACTGGATCGTCGACCTCGAAGAACCGGCGAGCATGACCACCTACCGCCTGATCGACGGCGAGTACGAGAACTTCGGCGAGCACACCGGCAAGGTCAGCCTCGACTTCGACGGTGCTCCGCTCACTCTCGACCTCGAAGCGCTGACCACCCGCCACGCGCAGCGCCCCTGATCTTGGTCATTCCGGCGAGTGGGGAGGATTCCGGACACTGAACGTCCGAAATCCTCCCCGCTCACGACCGGGAACCACCCCCTCTCCCGACCCGACTACTAGGCTCGGACGGGGACTTCCCCGGGTGAGAAGGGTGTCAGATGAGGTTCAAGCGGTTCGGCGCGTCGTTGCTGGTCACCGGGTTGGCCCTGCTGGGTGCCGCGTCCCCGGCGCTGGCCCACTCGGAGCTGAAGAGCAGTGACCCGGCGAGAGGCGCTTCGCTCGCGACGCCGCCGACGCAGATCAAGCTGACCTTCTCGGGCCCGGTCACCCTCGCCGACGACAACCCGATCCAGATCACCGGCCCTGAGAACGCGTCGTGGACGGTCGGCCGCGCGGAGGTCGACGGATCGGTCGTCACGGCGCCGGTCCAGGCCGTCGGGCCCGCGGGCGAGTACACCCTCCGCTACAAGGTGACCTTCGAGGACACGCACGCCGCGAGCGGCTCGGTGAAGTTCAACCTCAGCGCCCCGGCACCGGCCCCGAGCAGCCAGAGCCGGCCGAGCAGCCAGGCCCCGGCCCCGGCGAGTAGCGCCGACCCGGCACCGCAGGCCGCCGAGACCACCCCCGAGGACCTGGTGCCGGCCTGGGTGTGGATCGTCCTCGCGGTGGCCGTGGTCGTGGCGGGGATCGTCGTCGCGCTCCGGTTCACTCGCCGGAAGAACTGAATCTCCGGTCCGGAATGAATCGTCCTTGAACCGGCGATGAACCGGTTCCTGTCAGCGTGGGGTGCTCCAACCAGCTGAAAGGACGGTTGGCATGACGGGAAACGCACCCCGAGTCGTGGGACAGGTACTGACAGGTGCCGCGTTCACGGTCTTCTTCGGCCTGGTGGCCGCGGGCACGGCGACAGCCGATCCATGCACGAAGCTCGCGAGTACCGGTGGCGGTTGCACGCCGGACGGCGGCGGCAAGAAGTCGGAGGGCAGGGTGGAGTTTCGCCCCGCGCCTCAGAAGCAGGAGAAGAAGGCGCCGGCGAAGAAGCGGGTCACCCACGTCCGGCCGGACAAGGACGACAAGAAGCCCCGGAAGGACGAGAAGAAGGATCGCGACGACGACAAGGAGGAAAGGAAGAAGGACGACCACAAGGATCGTGACAAGGACGACGACAAGCGCGACAAGAAGGACCGCGGCAAGAAGGACGACAAGCGCGACGAAAAGGATCGCGACAAGGACGACAAGCGCGACAAGAAACCCGACAAGAAGGACCGAGACAAGAAGGACGACAAACGGGACGACAAGAAGGACGACAAGAAAGACCGCGACGACCATAAGAAGCGCGACGAAAAGAAGGACCGCAAGGACCGCGACAAGGCCGAAGACGACGACCGAGCCGACGACAACCCGAACCGCCGCGAGCCCAAGCCAGAGCCTGAGCCCAAGCCAGAGCCCAAGCCGGAGCCAGAACCCGCGGCAGAGCCGGAGCCAGAACCCGCGATCCAGCCCGTCCGCGCCGCCACGGTGGCCCCGACGGTCCGCCCGGTGACGGCGACCTCGGTCCCGACCGTCAAACCGGTGAGCCTGAAGAAGCAGGCGCCGCCGCCGTGGGGCGGCTACGACATCGTCGCCCCGTCCTGGTGCAACGACGGCTGCAAGATGGCCATGAAGTACCTCGAACCCGTCGTCAAGGCGTTCAACGACGCGATCACCCCGGACAGCACCGAACTGAAGGTCGAAGGTTTCGATGGCAAGGGGAAGATCTTCTCGATCGAAGGCCATCGGTTCTATGCGCAGGGCACCTGGTACCTCCCGGACGGGACCGCCGGCGGCGAATACAGCGTCGGTGTCGACGGGAAGCTCGAACTGAAGTTCTCGAAGATGCTGATCCCGGAGTTCGAGGCCTCCGCGCTGCTGGGAGCGAAGATCTCGGGCCCGGAACACGAGGCGGACCTGGGGCCGTTGCTGACCAAGGTCAAACCCGAGGTGTCGGTCGGAGTCGGGGCGAAGCTCGGTGCGGGCTTCGCGCGCGGCGACGACGGCAAGATCCGGTTCAAGGCCGAGGGCGGGCTCACCGGTCCGATCGGGCTCAGCTCCGGCTTCGCGGTCGAGCCCAAAGACGATGTCTTGAGGCATCTGGGACCGAGGTAGCCTTCTTTTCGTTGACGGCCGAGGCAACCTTTCAGGTGGTCAACCGTCGAACGGAGATGAGGACCAGGGTGGCTCGCGGCGATGACGAGTTCGTCGAGTTCGTGCGGAACTCGGCGACTCGTCTTCAGCATGCGGCCTACCTGCTCACCAGCGACCGTCATCAGGCCGAGGACGCCACCCAGACGGCGCTCGCCAAGACGTACGCGGCCTGGTCGCGGGTACGCCGCAAGGACGCGTACGCCTACGCGCGGCAGGTCCTGGTCAACCACGTCATCGACGGCTGGCGGCGGCCGATCCGCGAAAACGCCACGGAGGACATCCCCGAGCAGCCGAGCGGTATGGACGTCGCCGGTGCCGTCGTCCAGCGGAAATGGCTGCTTGACGCGTTGCGTACGCTCACAGACCGGGAGAGAGCCGTCGTGGTGCTCAGGCATTTCTTCGACTTGAAGGAATCCGATGTGGCGGGCGAGTTGGGTGTCTCGGTCGGCACCGTGAAGAGCACCAATTCCCGTGCCCTGACCAAGCTGCGGATCACCGCGGAGGACGGAACGGAACTGATCGGGGGGCTGGGCCGATGACCGACCTCGAGACGCTGCGTTCGGCTTTGCGGGAACCGCCCGCCGAGGGGTTCGCCGAGCCCGACCTCGGCGCGATCATGACCAAGGGACGGCGTATCCGCCGTCGCCGCCGTCTCGCGACCGGCGCGGGCGGGATCGCCGCCACCGTGGTGACGGTGCTGGTCATCGTCGGCGCGGTCGCGCTGAGGGAGCCCGCTCGTCAGCCGCTTCCGCCCGCCGCGAGCGCGCCTGTCGCGCCCGCCCCGGCTCCGGCGAGCCCGTCGATCATCGAGGCTCCTTCAGTGTCGCCGCTCGGTGACGTGATCCCGCTCGGCTTGAAGGGCGAAGGTGGCCGTGAGCTGGTGATCTACGCGTCCGAGATCGACGAGCCGTCGATGCCGGACGTCCGGTTCGGTCTGCAGGTCGCGTACCGGAACAGCGCGGGCGAGTACGAGGCGCTCATGGCCGCCAACGAGTTCAAGGGATCCGACCGGTCGTTCGGCTTCCACGCCGTGGACGGCGGCGATCTGATCCGGGGCACGTTCGTGCCGGTGTTCGGCTACTTCTCCGGTCCGGCGGTGCGGGTCACCAGCACCGTCCGCGGGAAACCGGTCGAGGCCAAGGTGATCCCCTGGAGCGAGGACCCGTCGGTCGTCATCTTCTGGTTCGACGGGGCCCAGGTGGAGTCGCCGTACGTGCTGACCCCTCTCGTCGCGTACGACGCGAAGGGTCAGCGCCTCACCAAGTGATCAGGCCGCGGCCTGCGTCAGCACCTGGTCGACGACGGCGTGCGAAGGCAGGATCAGGTCCCGCTCGACGTCGGCGTCGACCTTGCCTTCGAGCAGGTCGACGAACCGGTCCAGCTGCGTCGCGAGCGGCTCGCGCGCGGTGACCAGTTCGGGGATCTCGATGACGGTCTGCTGCCGGTAGCCGAGGCCGTCCTCGGTGACCGAGTCGTGCGAGACGTGCCGGTAGATGGTGACGTCGCGGCGGAGCAGGTCGATCTCGATCATGCGGTCCAGCTCGGACACCCACAGCGAGCGGACCTTGCGCTGGCCGAGCCGGGACGCCGAAACCGTGGCGAGCCCGGACTCGAACGACAGCACCGTCTCGATGGTGTCCTCGGCGCCTTCGACCGAGCTCGGGTGGAAGTAGCCGGCGCCGGAGGCGACCCGCTGCGGGGTCGCGCCGCCGAAGAACTGGATCGCCAGGTCGACGTCGTGCACCAGGAGGTCCCACGCGACACCGGTCTTGATGCGCGGCGCGTACGGGCCGTGGCGGCGGGCCATCAGGTGGATCGGCTCGTTGACCAGCGCCCGCGCGGTCATCACGGCCGGGTTGTAGCGCTCCAGGAGCCCGCACATCAGCGGGATGTCCTTCTTCGCCGAGAGCCCGACGATCTCCTGGGAGAATTCGAGGCTGTTGCACACCGGCTTCTCGACCAGCATCGGCTTGCCCTGGCCCAGGATCTCCTGCGCCAGCTCGTAATGCGCCTCGGTGGCCGAAGCGAGCACGACGGCGTCCACATCGGACAGTGAGCCGATTTCGGGCGTCCACTGGGTTTCGTAGCGTTCGGCGACCTTGCGGCCCGCCTCTTCGCGCGGGTCGATCACGCGGACGAGGTCCACGCGCTCGTTCGCGGCGAGCACACGGGCGTGCAGCGAGCCCATGTTCCCGGTGCCGATGAGGGCGATCTTGTGCGTGGTCATGCGCCGAGTACCTCGCGAACCGTTTCGATGATGGTGTCCAGGTCGGACTCGGAAAGGTGCGGGTGCACCGGCAGGGACAGCGCCTGCGCGGCGACGGAAGCGGCCACCGGGAAGTCCTCGACCTTCGCGTCGGGGATCAGCGGGTTGTTCCGGTAGCAGTCGTAGTCGAAGACGATCTTCGGGTAGTAGATCCCGTTGCCGATGCCTCGCTCGGTGAGCGCGGCGGCGAGCTCGTCACGCGAGAGGAAGGCGTGCGGGCCGACCAGCACGGTGTACTGGTGCCACACGTGTTCGCGGCCGGGCAGGACCTGCGGGATGTCGAGACCCGGGGTGCCGGCGAGGCCTTCGGAAAGGCGCTTCGCGTTGGCCTGGCGGGCGGCGGTGAGCTGGTCCAGCTTCTCCAGCTGCGGGATGCCGACGGCGGCGTGCAGGTCGGTCATCCGGTAGTTGTGCCCGGCGACCTCGTACTGGTACCGGGCGCGCATGCCCTGGTTGCGCAGCACCCGCAGGCTGTCGGCCAGCTTGTCGTCGTCCGTGGTGATCACGCCGCCCTCGGCGGTGGTCACGTTCTTGGTGGCGTACAAGGAGAAGCAGCCGATCCCGAAGGATCCCGACGGCTTGCCCTGGAACGACGCGCCCACGGCCTGCGCCGAGTCTTCGATGATCTTGAGGCCGTGCTCGGCGGCCAGCGGCGCGAGCTTGCCCATGTCCGCGGTCTGCCCGTAGAGGTGCACGGGCATGAGGACCTTGGTGCGGTCGGTGATCGCGGCGGCGACGGCGTCCGGGTCGATCGCGAAGTCGTCGCGCCGGATGTCGGCGAAGCGGACGGTCGCGCCGGCCTCCAGGATCGCGTTCAGCGTCGCCACGAAGGTGAACGGCGAGGTGACGACCTCGTCGCCCGGCTTCAGGTCGAGCGCCTGGATGGCGGCGACCAGCGCGGTGGTGCCGTTGTTGACGGCGATCGCGTGCTTCGTGCCGGAAACGCTCGCGAACGCGTCCTCGAAGCGCTTGACCATCGGTCCCTGTGCGATGGCGCCGGATCGCAGCACCTCGACGACGAGGTCCTCCGCGTCACGGACGTCGACCACGGTAATGGGGATCATCTGCAAGTCTCTCTCGACTGGGCGTTCTGGTGCGTCCGGTACAGTGAGCCGCCGGTTCTGCGCCCGGCCGCCCCCTCTGGCGCGGGCCACACGTTACCGGGACCGCCGAAGCGCCCATTACCCCAGGCTGCCTCCAGCCACAACGAACGGATCTTCACGTGGTGAACCGCATCCACCCGACAGCAGTCATCGGCGAGGGTGTCGAGCTCGGCGACGACAACGTCATCGGACCGTTCACGGTCATCGTCGGCCCCGCCCGGATCGGGGACGGCAACTGGATCGGCCCGCACGTGACCATCGGGACCCCGGGCGAGGACCGGGGCCGCGAGCACCCCGCCGCCTGGGAATCCGCGCCGAACGGTGATCCCGATCACGACGGCCACGGCGTCGTGATCGGCAGCCGGAACCGGATCCGCGAGTACGTCAGCGTCCACCAGGGCACCTGGCGCACGACCACCATCGGCGACGGCGGCTACTTCCTCCGCGGCTCCCACATCGCGCACGACTGCCTGGTCGAGGACGCGGTCACGGTCGCCTCGAACGTCATCACCGGCGGCCACTGCCACATCTGGTCCGGGGCGAACCTGGGCATGGGCGCGATCCTGCACCAGCGGGTCGTCATCGGCCCCGGCGCGATGGTCGGGATGAGCTCGGCGGTCCGCAAGGAGGTGGGCGCGTTCACCATCGCCGTCGGCAACCCCGCGCGGGTGACCGGCGTCAATACGGTGGGGTTGTCCCGCCGCGGCCTGGACGAGGCCGCCATCGAGGCGCTGGGACCGTGGCTGAAGGGTAAGGCCGGTCTCCCTGAGGACGGGCTGGCCGACCGGCTGCCCGGCGACCTCTCTACCTTGGTGAAGGCGTGGGACGCCCGTCCACGCGACGAGCACTAGGAGTCAGACATGGCGGAAGTCGCCGGCAAGCTGCGTGAGGTCTTCGTCGAGGCGCTGGACCTCGATGGCGAGGTCGACGTCGAAAACCTGAAGTACCGCGACATCGAAGCGTGGGACTCGGTCGGTCACATGGCGCTCGTCGCGGCCATCGAGGACGAGTTCGATGTGGAATTCGACACCGACCAGGTGATCGACATGTCCAGCTTCAAGGTCGCCGTCGACATGGTGACCGACCTCCAGAACAAGTGATGCTGGAAGGCCGGGTCGCCCTGGTCACCGGGGGTACCCGGGGGATCGGGCTGGCCACCGCGCGGGCGCTCGCCGAGGCGGGCGCCACCGTCGTGCTGACCGGCCGCGACGAGGCCAAGGCCAAGGAAGCGGCGGCCGCGGCGGGGGCCGCGAGCGGGCTCGCCCTGGACGTCACCGACGCCAAGGCCGTGTCGACGCTGGTCCGCGGCGTGGCCAAGGAGCACGGCAAGCTCGACATCGTGGTCGCCAACGCCGGGATCATGGAGGACGCGCTCCTCGGCATGATCCGCGAGGAACTGGTCGACACCACGCTGAGCACGAACGTCGCCGGCACGCTGCACACCGTCCAGGCCGCGGCCAGGGCGATGATGCGGAAGAAGACCGGATCGATCGTGGTGCTGGCCTCGATCGTCGGCGAGCACGGAAGCGCCGGTCAGACGGTGTACGCGGCCTCGAAGGCGGCGGTGGCGAACATCGCGCGTTCGGCCGCGAAGGAGCTCGGCCGGTCCGGGATCCGGGTCAACGCGGTGGCGCCCGGCGTCATCGACACCGACCTGACCTCCGGCCTGACCGAAGACGCCAAGGCCGAGAACATCGGCAAGACCCCGCTCGGGCGGCTCGGCACGCCCGAAGACGTGGCGAACGCGATCCGGTTCCTCGTCAGTGATGACGCTTCGTTCATCACCGGGCAGGTGCTGGGCATCGACGGAGGCTTGGTTCTCTAATGACCCTTCTGGGTGTGGGTGCGCGACTGATCGACGTCACGAGCGGCAGGACGCTCGAGGGCGAGGAACTCGACACCGAGGTCACCCGCGTGGGTGCCGCGTTGTCGCTGCTGCCGCCGGGCGCGCTGTTCGCGCGGATGTCGGTGGACCTCTCCAGCGTCCTGAACTACCTCGGCGCGTTCGAGGCTGGCCGCGCGATCGCGCTGATCGACCCGGCGCTGGACGCCGACGTCCTGGCGGGGCTCATCGAGCGTTTCCGCCCGGCCGCCGTGCTGTCCGCGCCGGACGCGCCCGCCCCGAGGGGTACGGCGTCTCCGACGGCCACTGGGTCCGTGAGTCCGCCGAAGGTGTCGAGCCGCATCCGCATCTCGCGGTCCTGCTGCCGACCAGCGGTTCCACCGGCAACCCGAAGCTGGTCCGCCTCTCCCGCGGCGCGATGTACGCGAACGCCGACGCGATCGCCGAAGTGCTCGGCATCGACCGCCACGAGATCGCGCCGACCAGCCTCCCGCTGCACTACAGCTACGGCCTGTCCGTGCTGAACTCGCACCTCGTCCGCGGCGCGACCGTGGTCATCGAGCCCTCCGGCGTGCTCGGGCGCGGGTTCTGGGACGCGGTCAACGAGCACAAGGTCACCTCGCTCGCGGGCGTCCCGTACCACTACGAGATGCTGCGGCGCCTGAAGTTCGACCCGGCGAAGTACCCGACGCTGCGCACGCTCACCCAGGCGGGTGGCAAGCTGCGTGACGAGCTCGTCGCCCAGTTCAACGACAAGATCCGCGAGGTCGGCGGGCGGATGTTCGTCATGTACGGGCAGACCGAGGCCGCCCCGCGGATGACCACCGTCCCGGCGGAACGGCTCGCCGAGAAGCTCGGTTCGGCCGGGCCCGCGCTGCCCGGCGGCTCTTTCGCGATCCGTCGCGAGGACGGTTCCGAGACCACGCATCCGAAGATCGTCGGCGAGGTCGTCTACCGCGGGCCCAACGTGATGATGGGCTACGCCGAGGACGAGGCCGGGCTGGCCGCGGGCGACGAATACGGCGGCGTGCTGGCCACCGGCGACCTCGGGTACCTCGACGAGGACGGCTTCCTCTACATCACCGGCCGCCTCAAGCGGATCGGCAAGGTCTTCGGCAACCGCGTCAGCCTGGATGATCTCGAGCACGCCGTGCGTTCGGCATCGGTGGGGATCGACGTCGTGGCCGCCGTCCCGGCCGGGGACAAGGTCGTCCTGTTCGCCGAGGGCGCCGACAAGGACATCTGCAAGGACGCCGCGAAGGCGTTGTCCGAGCGGCTGCACCTGCACACGAGCGGGTTCGACGTCCGCCCCATCGACACCGTGCCGCTGCTGGCCAGCGGCAAGATCGACTACCGGTCGCTGGAGGCCCAGGTATGAGCGTCTTTACGTTGTCCCAGGCCGAGCGCGAGAAGCACTTGCTTCCGCAGCTCGCCGAACTGACCGCGCACCACCGTGAGAACTCCGAGGGCTACGAGCGCATCCTTTCGTCGCTCGGCATCGCGCAGGGCGCGGAGTTCGCGTCCATCGCGGATCTGCCGTGGCTGCCAGTGCGGATGTTCAAGACGCACGACCTGCGCAGCATCCCCGAGTCCGAGATCTTCAAGACGCTGACCTCCTCGGGCACCACCGGCGCGGGCGCGTCCCGGATCTACCTGGACAAGGACGCCGCCGGCGCCCAGACCAAGCAGCTCGGCGCCACGCTGCAGGAAGTCCTCGGTGGCGAGCGCCTGCCGATGCTGATGGTCGACACCATCGGCATCATCAAGAACCGCCGCTCGTTCTCCGCGCGCGGCGCGGGCGTGCTGGGCATGGCGAACTTCGGCCGCAAGCACACCTACGTGCTCGACGAGAACGACCAGCCGGACGTCGAGGCGGTCAAGACGTTCCTGGCGACGTACGGCGACAAGCCGTTCCTGATCTTCGGCTTCACCTTCATGGTGTGGCAGTACCTGTACGAGGTCGCCCGCGAGCACAAGCTGGATCTCTCGAACGGGATCCTGATCCACTCCGGCGGCTGGAAGAAGCTGATCGACCGGGCGGTGGACAACACCGAATTCCGCCGTCGCTTCAAAGAGGACACCGGGCTCACCCGGATCCACAACTACTACGGGATGATCGAGCAGATCGGCACCGTGTTCCTCGAAGGACCGTCCGGGAACTCGTTGTACTGCCCCGATTTCGCCGACGTGGTGATCCGGAACCCCGAGACCTGGGAAGAGCAGCCGGTCGGCGAGCCCGGCGTGATCGAGGTCGTCAGCACGCTGCCGCGGTCGTATCCCGGCCACGTCCTGCTCACCGAGGACCTCGGCGTCTACAACGGGATCGACGACGGCGACTGGCCGGGCAAGCACTTCTCGGTCATGGGCAGACTGCCCAAGGCCGAGGCCCGCGGTTGCTCGGACACCTTCCAGGGAGCGGCGGCATGAGCCTGAACCAGCGTTTTCCGCTCGGCGACGCGATCGAGGTCTCCTCGCTGGTCGAGGAGTTGCGGGCCGAGCCCGTCGGTGGGCGGCTTCGCGTCGGCGACCCGCGCGTCGTCGAGTTCCTGACGAAGTTCGCGCGCAAGCTGCTCGCGCCCGCGACGGCCCGCCGTTTCCCGGAGCTGGCGTCGCTCGGTTTCTTTCTGCGCAAGGGAGAGATCGCCAAGGCACTGTCCACTTTGGAGATATCCGGCGACGCGCTGCGCTTTCCGCGCGGGCTGGTCTTCCACGTGCCGCCTGCCAACGTCGACACGATCTTCGTGTACTCGTGGGCGCTTTCGGCGCTGGCGGGCAACCACAACGTCGTCCGCGTCTCCTCGCGTTCGGCCGGTGCCGCCGAGACCGTGCTGGAGGCGCTGAACGCCGCACTGTCCGAAGTGGACGCCGACACTGCCGCCGCGATCACCGCGACGCAGCGCATGGTCACCTACGACCGCAGTGACGCGATCAGCGGCGCGCTGTCGGTCGCCGCTGATCTGCGGGTGATCTGGGGCGGCGACGCCTCGGTCGCCGCGTTGCGCAAGTACCCGCTCGCCCCGCACGCGCGCGACCTGACCTTCCCGGATCGGTCGTCGTTCGCGGTCGCGTCGGTGCGCGGCTGGCAGAACGCTTCCGAGGCCGAGCGCCGCGGTGCCGCCGAGGGCTTCTACAACGACTCGTACTGGTTCGACCAGGCCGCCTGCTCGTCGCCACGCGCGGTGTTCTGGGTCGGCGAAGAAGATGGCGCTCGCGAAGCCGGGCAGGAGTTCCGAAAGCTGCTCGCCGAGGTCCTGGCGACGAAACGGCACGTCACGGAGCCCGCCATGGCCGTGCAGAAGCGGGTGTCGGCGTACGGCGCGGCAGTCGACGGGCTGGTCAACGGCATCGAGTTCCAGGGCAACGGCATCGCGACGCTGGAGCTGGCCGACCCCGCCGTCCTGCCGCGCGAGTGGCTCGGCGCGGGCACCTTCGCCAACGCGCGGGTCGACACGCTTTCCGACCTCGTCCCGATCGTGCTCCGCAAAGATCAAACCGTCGGTCAATTCGGCTTCACCAAAGAAGAATTGACGGAATTCGTGACGGAATTGGCGGGGCGTGGCGTCGACCGTGTCGTTCCCTTCGGCTCGGCCCTGACGTTCTCCGCGATTTGGGACGGCTACGATCTGCTGACCGAGTTCAGCCGCTTGGTGACCGTACAGGCCTGACCTGCGGTGACGAGGTAACAGCAGAGGAGGTTCAGTGACGACGGTCGAAACGCCCGAAGAGGACACTTCGGTAACTGTAAAAGAGCCGAAATCCACGAAGGCGAAGATCCTCGACGTCGTCCGCTGGGTCGCCATCCTGCTGGTCGTCGGTTTCGCGGCGAAGACACTCGTCACCAATTGGGGTGAATTCTGGCGGACCTTGTCCGAGGTCGCGTGGGAATCCTCCACCTTGAGCCTGCTCGCGCTCATCGCCGCGATCATGGTGTCGACCTACGGCTGGCAGGTCATGGTCGACGACCTCGGCAAGCCCATCGGCTACGCCCGCGGCGCGCAGATCTGCCTCGTCGGCTCGCTCGGCAAGTACGTGCCGGGTTCGGTGTGGGCGTACCTGCTGCAGATGGAGCTGGGCCGCAAGGCCGGGCTCGCCAGGGCCCGGATCTTCACCGGCTCGCTGATCCAGCTCGGCGTCGGCGTGGTGTCCGCGCTGGTCGTCTCGCTGCTCGCCGCGCCCGCCGTGTTCAGCAACAGCCCGCGGGCGCTGTGGCTGTTCGTGCTCATCCCGGTGGGCCTGGCGATGCTGCACCCGCGCGTGCTCACCTGGGGCACGTCGCTGGTGCTGCGGATCCTGCGCCGCCCGCCGCTGGACCACCGGCTGAGCTGGTCGGTCGTCGGGAAGGTCTTCGGCTCGTCGACGGCCGCCTGGGCGCTGCAGGGTGTGCACCTGTGGCTGCTGGCGAACTCCGTCGGCACGCCCGGGTTCAGCGGCTTCGTGCTGTGCGTCGGCGCGATGGCGGTCGCGATGACCGTCGGGACGTTCGCGTTCATCCTGCCCAGCGGGGTCGGCGTCCGCGAGGTCGCGCAGGTCGCCGTGCTCACCGCCTCGGGCCTCACCGTCGTGCAGGCGACGGCGTTCGCCATCGCCTCGCGGGTGATGTTCACCGTCGCCGACCTGATCACCGCCGGCGGCGCCGCCCTCTCGGCCCGCCTCGTCACCTCCCGCGTTTAGTCCTCTGAATGCGGTTCAGGCTCGCGCCGGGTTCGCGTGATCGGACGGACGACACACGTGACTGAGTGGACGACACACGTGATTGGGAGGACGACTCGCGTGGGGACCCGGCCGCGAGCGTGTCGTCCGTCCAATCACGCGTGTCGTCCGTCGGATCACGTGTGCCGTCCACTCACTCACGAACTCACGCCGCGTTTAGTCCGCTAAATGCGGTTCAGCCGGTAGATGACGGCGTCGGAGTTCCGGTACACCTCGGTCACGAAGTTCAGCCCGTCCAGATCGCGTAGGCCTGCCTGACGCGGGGCACCGGTCGGGTAGCCGTACTGCCCGAGGATCACCCACCGCACGTTCAGCCGCGCCACCGCCGCCCGCACCTGGGGGTTCGACGGATACTCGCGGAAGTGCCACTCCAGCAACCGCGCGTCCGAAGGCGACAGCGTCTCGTCGAAATGCCCGGAAGTCGTGCGGACGCCGGAGAGCGCGTACGTCCACACCGTCCCGTCCAGTCGGTCGTTCAGCGCGCGCTCGCCGGGTTTCGCGAACTCGGCGAGCTTCTCCATCGCGACGACCTCGTCCGGGCTCACCGGCAGCTTGTGCTGGTCGACGCCGGGCGTGTTCGCGTAGCCGGGCGCGACCTTGTCCGCATTGGACGGCGCGTAGAAACCGTTGCTGAGGAAGGCGAACGCGCCGAACACCACCACCGCGACGGCAAACGCGGGCACCTTCCGGTGCGCGACGTTGTCCCGGAGCCACGCCTGCGTCTCGGCGAGGCCATGCGCGGCGATGATCGACAGCGGGATCGCCGCCATCGACATGAACCGGTACGGGTCGTTCCACCACGGCCGGGACAGCGCCAGCACGAGCGGGTGCTCGGACGACGTCACCGCGATGTAGGCGAGCCCGGTGAGCAACGCCGTGACACCGATCCAGCGCAGCGCGCCCGCGCGCGAGAAGAAGATGAAGCCCAGCAACAACGCCACGGAAAGCCAGATCTGCGGATACGGCTCGTGGTGCTGGAAGCCCAGCAGCGCGCCGAGCGCCGTCGTCGCCCGCCATTCGACCGGCCAGCTGCGGTAGGGCACCTCGCCGCTCGCGAGCCCGATCGCGCCGAACAATTGCAGCCACGCCACCAGGATCGCGACGACGCCGACGATCGCCAGCGCACGCAGGTCCCGGCCGATCCGCCGCCACCGTTCCCCGGGCGCGACCCAACGCTGCAGCAGGAGCGGGCCCGCGAACAGGATCGCGCCGAACAACGCCGACGAGTGCACGCACAGCAGTCCGACGGCGCTCACCAGCAGCACGAAGCCGGTGTCGGGGGCGGGCCGGTCGAGGTACCGCTTCACCGCGACGGCGGCCAGCGGGGTCAGCGCGAGGCCGAGCAGGAACGGGAGCAAAGGTCCCCTGCTCATCGATTCGTACAGGCCCATCACCGGCGCGATGGAGACGAGGGCGGCGGCGCCCGCGAACACCGCGCGCCCACGGAACACGCGCACCATCGTGACCAGCGACAACGCCAACAGTGCGGGCAGCAGCGCGGTGTTCACGTCCAGGGCGAGCGGGATGGTCGCCGGGCTGAGCAGGTACATCACGGACGCGAGCAGGTGATACGCGTTGGGGTAGAACACCGGGGCCGCGTCGCCGTACCAGTTCACCTCGCCGGTGCCGAACAGGCTGCCGTCCCCGGTCTCGGCGATCTGCCGGACGCCGTTCGCGTGATACACCGCATCGAACCCCTGCGGGATGGCGTCCAGACGGCCCATCCCGCGCACCACCGCGTACATCCCGACGGCGGCCGCGAGCAGCAGGCACGCCCCGACGGCGAGGTGCCCGGACCGTCCCCACAGCGGTTCTTCCGGCGCGGGCGGCCACCGGCGCAGCGTGAGCCGCCGCAGGCCGAACGCGACACCGGCGAACAACACCGTGGCGACCGCGTACGTCACGGGATTGAACGGCAGTCCGAGCGCGGCCGCCCACGGCCCCGCGAGCCCGCCGATGGCGTAGCTCAGCAAAGGCGTCATCCCCGCGAGCACCCAGCCGCGCAGGCCGGCGGCGAGGCCGGTGAGCAGACCGGGAAGGCCGATGACGAGCAACGCGACGCCCACCGTCAGGACGTCGGCGAGCAGGGAGGTGTGGGTGGGCACGGGCTACCTCGGGTGGGGAATCCGCACAGAACCCCGAGGTGCGGAACGGAATGGGAAGCCAGATTAACCACCGGGGACCGATACCCGAAGGAGTCACATCCCGCCGGGGAAAACTCCGCGATCCCGTTTACTCCGCGCACACGTCGCTCGCCCATTCGTGTCAATTGACTGCGCCGAAAGAAACACCTTGCCGCGGTGATCGATACTTGACCGTAGTCTTTTGGTCAGGGGAGCGGCTCGGCCCGGGAGGGTGGGGATCAGGTGGTGGTCGCGCTTGTCGTCGCCTGGTCCGCGGTCGCGCTCTTCGTGCTGGTGGCCTGGTCCAAGATCGGCGCCGACAAGCGCTGGCGCGCCGCTGCGCTGCTGCTGACCCTCGGTTTCTCACTGGCGCACCAGCTGGTGTTTTCGACCATCGCGGAAGACGCGTACATCACCTTCCGTTACGCGCAGAACATCGCCGACGGCAATGGGCCGGTGTTCAACACCGGTGAGCGGATCGAGGGGTACACGAATTTCCTCTGGATGATCGTGATCGCCTTGCCGAAGGCCGCTTTCGGGGCCGATATCGAGGCCTCCGCGGTCGTGCTCGGCATTCTCGCCACGCTCGGTGCCGTCCTGCTCGCGTACGTGACGGTGAACCGGGTGGTCGCGCGGGCCGTAGGCGAGCCGCGGCCCGCGTACGGGGTGGCCGCGGCGGTGCTCGTCGCCGGAGCCGGGGGCCTCGCCGCGTACGGCGGCTCCGGTACCGAGACGCCCTTGTTCGTGCTGCTCGTGTTCGGCGTCTTCGCCGCGCTCGCGGCCCGGCGCCCGGTGGTGGCGGGCGTGCTCGTGGCCTTCGCGACGATGACGCGCCCGGCGGGGCTCCTGCTCGCGGTGCTGGTGGGCTGCTGGCTGGTCGTCGCGGCGCTGCGCGGCCGGTACACCTGGTGGTCGCCGGTGGGCTGGCTGCTCGGCGGGCTCGTCTTCGCCGCGCCGTGGACGGCCTGGCGCGTGACCTACTACGAGCACGTCCTGCCGACCTCGGTCGTCATCCCCTTCGACCTCGACGTCCAGTCCCCGATCGGCCGCGGCTGGCAGTACCTGTCGGGTTTCTCGGTGGTCCACCAAGGATTCCTGCTGCTCGGCCTGATCTCGGTGGTGGCGCTGTCGCTGCGCCGCACCGGCCGGACCCCGCACGAGGCCGAGGCCAGGTCGCTGACCTGGCTGATGCTCGCCACCGCCGTCGGGCTCACCGGTTTCGTGGTCTTCTTCGGCGGCGACGCCGCGCCGGCCTGGCGATTACTGGCGCCGATCCCGCCGCTGCTGTCGGTGGCGGCGGTGTCCGTCTACGGCGTGCTCGTCGCGTCCGCGAAGCCGAGCCCCCGGCCGCGGCCGCCGATCCAACGGCTGATGCCCGCCGCCGCGGTGACGTTGTCCGGGCTCGCGGTGCTGGTGTCGGTGTTCAGCCCGGACATGCTGGGCCGGGTGCGGGCCTGGCACGACCACGGCGCGCAGATGGAGGAGATCGGCCGCTGGCTCGACGCCTACCTGCCGCCCGGTTCGGTCGTGAGCACGTCGGCGCCCGGCGTGCTGTCGTATCACGCCGGGACGCAGCTGCTCATCGTCGGCGTCCGGGGCCAGACGGAGGAAGTGGGTGAGGCCGTCGTCTCCCGGCGGCATCCGACGATCGCCGTCATCACTGACAGCGGCTATTCGGCGAAGCAATCCTGCGTGATCGACCCGGCGTACGCGGCGAGGTACCGCGTCGCGACCTTCGCGCGTGAAGGAACTTCGTCGTGGATCGCCGTGTTCCTGCGGGCGGACGTCGAGCGGGTGGTCAGGGCGGCCCTCGACCGCTCACCCGATTTCCGCCACGTACCGTGCCCTGCGTGAGTGTCGTTTCCCCCAGCAGACCGGCAGCGCTCGAAGCATCCTCGCGCCTGTTCGGCGTCGGTGTGTTCGCCGCCGCGCTCACCGTGCTCCTGGTCCGCTTCCTGGTGCCGAGGCCGGTCGCGATGGCCGACAACGGTGACGGTTTCCGCGTGCTGTGCGGCGCGGGCATCCCGTGGAAGGGCAAACCGGAGGGCTTCGTCCACCTCGCCTACACCGCCCCGGCGGGCGAATGCGACGCCACCTATCTCCTGACGCAGAGCTGGTTCGCGCGGATCGCGCGGTCGATCGGCGGAGCGCTCGGCCTCGAATCGACGCTCAGCCTGGTGGTTCTCGGCGTGCTGACCAGCGTTCTCGCCGCCGCGGCGGTCGCGTTGATCGTCGTCGGGCTGCCGTACTCGCGCCGTGTCCGCGGCTTCGCGGCCGTGGGGCTGCTGCTCGTCGTCGCGGACTCCGCGTTCTTCGGCTACTTCGCGTCCGTGCTGGGCGAAGGTGCCGCGTTCCTCGGCCTCCTGCTCGCCGTCGGCGGCCTCCTGGTGTCCGCGAGGCCCGGCTGGTGGCGCTACGCGGGCTTGGCCGTGCTGCTGTTCGGCGGCGTGATCGCGGTCAACGCCAAGGTCCAGACGCTGATGATCCTGCCGCTGCTCGCGCTCGCCGCGCTGCTCGTCCGTCCGGCGGGCGTCCACGGCCTGAAGCGCTGGCTTCCCGTGGTGTTCGTCATCGGCGCGCTCGCCGGGGGAACGGCCTACGCGCAGCAGACCGTCGAGCCCGCGAAGCTGCCCGACGGCTCTCTCGCCGCGCGGCCGGGCGACGATTCGCGTGAGATCAACATGTTCAACACGATCTTCTTGACCATTGTGGACGGTCGGCACGACACCGGAGCCGACCTCGAAGCCTTGGGGCTGCCCGCCTCGTTCGGCCAGTACGCGGGCAACGGCTGGTGGCATCCGAAACCCGCGACACTGGACCCCGAGTACCCGAAGTACCGCGAACAGATCAGCAGGCGCAACGTGGTCGAGTACTTCGCGACGCATCCCTTCCGCACCGTCGAGATCCTGGACCGCGCGGCCGGCGATCTGCTCACCGCGCGGCCGCCCTACCTCGGCAGCTTCGACCAGTCGGCCGGCTTCGCCCCGGAGGCGCAGGAATACCGCGTCCCGATCGTTTCGACCGTGACGAAACTGCTGGCCCCGCTGGGTTTCTTCGCGCTGCTGCCGATATGGGCACTGATCGCCTGGCGTGGCTGGAAGACCCGGCGCACCGCGCTGGGGTCGTGCTGGGTTTCCTGTTCGCCGTCGCCGCCGGTCAGTTCGTGCTGGCGGCGCTGGGCGACGGGCTGGAGAACGTCAAACACCAGGTGATCGCGCTGTTCTGCACGCTGCTCGGCGTCGTCCTGGCGGTGGTGACCTTCGCGCGTCAGGAGCGCTCGGAGTGATGTGACCTACGCGACCGTAGGTTGGTTACCCTACGGTAGCGTAACCTGAACGAATGGCTGAGCTCGTTTACCCGCCCGTCATCATGGCGGCGAAGTTGATGTTCCGGGTGCTGGACAACCGCATCCGGGTGGAGGGGACCGAGCACATCCCGTCGTCGGGCGGGGCGGTCATCGCCTGCAACCACGTGAGCTATCTCGACTTCATCTTCTGCGGGCTGGGCGCGCAGCCGGCGAAACGCCTGGTCAGGTTCATGGCGAAGAAGGAGATCTTCAGCAACCGCATCGCCGGGCCGCTCATGCGCGGCATGCACCACATCTCCGTCGATCGCGGCGCCGGTCTCGCGTCGTACCGGGAAGCCGTCGAGCGCCTGAAGGCCGGGGAAGTGGTCGGAGTGTTCCCCGAAGCGACGATCAGCCGTTCGTTCACCGTGAAGGACATCAAGTCCGGCGCCGTCCGGATGGCCGCCGAGGCGGGTGTCCCGGTCGTGCCGATGGCGCTGTGGGGCACGCAGCGGTTGTGGACCAAGGGCCGCCCGAAGGACCTCACCAAACGCCACGTCCCGATCTCGATCCTGGTCGGCGAGCCGATGCATCCGAAGGCCGACGAAGACGCCGAAGTCCTTTCGAAGGACCTTCGCGTGCGGATGTCCGCGCTCGTGGACCGCGTCCAGGCCGACTATCCGGAGAAGCCGGTCTCCGACGACGAGCGCTGGTGGCTGCCCGCGCACCTCGGCGGCACCGCGCCGACGCCGGAAGAGGCCGCGAAGCTCGACCGCGAAGGCCGCTAGCCCCTGGTCCGTGAAGGCCTCCTTGAGGGACCCAGAGTCCCTCAAGGAGGCCTTCACGGACTTGCCGGTCGCCTTAGAACCAGCGCTCCAGCACCTGCGCGACGCCGTCCTCGGAGTTCGGCCCCGTCACCTCGTCGGCGACGTCGAGGACGTAGCGATGCCCGTTGGCCATCGCGACGCCGTGCCCGGCCCAGCCCAGCATCTCGACGTCGTTGGGCATGTCCCCGAACGCGATCACCCGCTCGGCGGGCACGCCCAGGCGCTCGGCGACCTCGGCCAGCCCGGTCGCCTTCGTGATGCCGTGCGCGGCGACCTCGATCAGGCCGGTGTTGGTCGAATAGGTGATGTCGACCGAATCGTCGAGCACCTCTCGCGCCGCCCGCGCCATCTCGTCCGAGCTCATCCCGCGCCTGCTGATCAGCAGTTTGATCGCCGGATGCCCGAGCACCTCGGCCCGCGGCGCCTCCGTGCCCTCGTGGTTGCCCCACGGATTGTGGTAGTCCGGCTCGATCACGAAATTGCGCATCTCCGGGTCGAGCGCCGACTCGCCGACCCGTTCCGCGGCGAACCGGCAGCCGGGCAGGGCGTGATCAAGAGCACTTACGGTGTCGTGCAGCAGCGTCGGTTCCAGCAGGCCGTGGACCGCCACGATCCGGTCCGTCCCGATCTCGTACAGCACCGCGCCGTTCGCGCAGACCGCGTATCCGGTCAGGCCCAGCGGGTTCGCGATCGGGGCGATCCAGCGCGGCGGCCGGCCGCTGGCCAGCA
The DNA here is from genome assembly GCF_022479115.1 of Amycolatopsis sp. EV170708-02-1. Lineage (NCBI taxonomy): Bacteria > Bacillati > Actinomycetota > Actinomycetes > Pseudonocardiales > Pseudonocardiaceae > Amycolatopsis > Amycolatopsis sp. EV170708-02-1. Next base: position 8,868,961 of record NZ_CP092497.1, on the reverse strand, counting down.
CGAACGGGACACCGTCCTCGGCGACGCGCCGGACGGCGTCGATCGTGCGTTCGGACAGGACCTCCAGCGGGCCGAGCAGGGTGCCGTCGACGTCGGATGCGATCAAGAGGGGCTTTTCCACCGGCACATTGTCCCCGAAGATCCGCCCATCGGGCGAAGTGTCGGCGGGCACCGCTACCTTGCCGGTGTGCGCGTAGGCATCGTGATCCTTCCGGAAGATCGTTGGTGGGCGGCCGAGCCGAAATGGCGGGCCGCCGAGGAATACGGCTTCGACCACGCTTGGACGTACGACCACCTCGGCTGGCGGACTCTCGTCGACGGCCCGTGGTTCAGTGCGATGCCAACGTTGACGGCGGCCGCGATGGTGACGTCGCGGATCAGACTCGGGACCTTCGTGGCTTCGCCGGTCGCGCGGCATCCCGTGCCGTTCACCCGCGAGCTGACCACCCTCGACGACATCTCCGACGGCCGCTTCATCCTCGGCGTGGGGCGGGTGTCCCGGACACCCACTACGACGCCGCCGTGCTCGACGGCCCCGAACTGTCGGTCAAGCAGCGCACGGACCGCTTCGCCGAGTTCGTCGAAGCGCTCGACGGGCTCTTGATGACCGACGGCTTCGACTTCGAGGGCGAGTACTACCGGGCCAAGGGCGCGCGGAACCTGCCGGGTTGCGTGCAGCGGCCGCGGCTGCCGTTCCTGGTGGCCGCGAACGGCCCCCGCACGATGACGCTCGCCGCGCGGTTCGGCGCGGGCTGGGCCACCACCGGCGTCAAAGCGGACACCCAGGACGAGTGGTGGAAGGGCGTCGCGGAACTCGTGAAGACCTTCGACGAGCGGCTCGACGTCGTGGGCCGGGACAAGGCGAGCGTGCAGCGGTTCCTGAGCCTCGACTCGGCGCCGGTCTTCTCCCTCGACAGCGTGGGCGCGTTCACCGACGCCGCCGGCCGGGCCGGTGAACTCGGGTTCACCGACATCGTCACGCATTGGCCGCGGTCCGGCGACTACTACGTCGGCCGCGAGTCGACCCTCGAAGCGGTCGTGAGTGACGTACTCCCGGTACTCCAAGGCAGGAGTTCTTAGGCCGATCGGGTGACGTTGGCGAGCCGGGTAAACCGGTTCCGCCCAGTAGTCGTCTGACAGACAAGTACAGCGAGTGGGTGTGGCCGACGACGGCTACCCCTCATGGGTCACCCCGGGGGTGAATGGGGGACGAAGGCTCGCGTGGTCGCGGCAGGGGCAGTCCGCGACCACGCGAGCCTTTTATCTCGTGAGTGGCAAGGACGGTTCTAACCGTCCTTGCCACTCACGAGGCCGTCAGCGCGTCAGCGTGTAGATCGAGGCACCCGCGTTGGAGAAGTCCTTCCGCAGGAAGTCCAGCCCGTCCAGATCCCGCAGCCCCGGCGCAGGCGGTTCGCCGATCTTGATCGGCGTGCTCCCGATCAGCACGTGCTTGATGTTCAGCCGCCGCACCGCGGCCCGGACCTCGGGGTCGGTGTCGTAGTCGCGGAAGTGCAGCGCCAGGTACTTCGCGTCCGGCGGCGGCACGCCCGGGTCGTAGTGCCCGGCGACCGGATGGATGCCGGTGATCGCGTACAGCCAGGCCGTTCCGTCGAAGCGCTCGTTGAGCACCTTCTCGTCCGGTCCGATGTTCATCTTGGTCAGCTCGTCCATCGCGGCCAGCTCGTCGGCGCTGACCGGCGGCGTGACCTCGCCCTCGGGCCCGTTGTAGTACAGGAACGACACCGCGTGCGCGTTCGACTCGGTGTAGAAACCCTTGGTCAGCACAGCCGACGCGGCCACGACGAACACGGCGGTCGCCAGCCCCAGCCGGGCGGGCAGCGCGGGACGGCTCTTGACCCACGACCGTCCGCTCGCCCACTTCGCGAACCAGCGCTGCAGCTCCGCCATCCCGTGCCCGGCGAGCAGACACAGCGGGATCGCGGCGAGCGCCATCAGGCGGTACCGGTCGTTCCACCAGGGCCGCGACAGCGAGATCACCCACGGTTCGGCGCCGAACGAGGCGACCAGCACGAACAGCGCCGAGAAGCCGATCGCCGAAAGGCCCACCCAGCGCATCCGCCCGAGCCGGAACAGGCCCAGCACGCCGATCACCAGCAGCACCGTCAGCCACACCTGCGGGGCGCTCAGCACCTGCCGGAAGGTCACCAGGAGTCCCAGCGACTTCAGCACCGGCAGATCCGAGCCCCACGCGTAATAAGGGTATGAACCCGAGGTGAATTTCAGGGCGCCGAGGATGTGCGGCGCCGCGAGCAGCGCGCTCCCCGCCATCACCGGCACCATCTTGACGACGTCGCCGCCGATGACCCGCCAGCCGGCGCGGCCCTCGGGCACCCCGTCGAGCGGCTTGTGCCGCAGCGCGCGGTACCAGCGCTGCACCACCAGCGGGAACGCGAACAGCAGCGCCCCGAACAGGGCCGACGAATGCGCCGCCAGCAGGCCGACCGCGGTCAGCGCGAGCACGTAGCCGGTGTCGAGGCCGGGCCGCGCGAGGAAGCGGGCCAGCGCGACCACGGCCAGCGGCGTCAGCACGATCCCCAGCGCGAACGGCAGCAGCCCGCTGGACACCGACTCGTACGCACCGGTGGTGGCCGCCGCGGCCACCAGCGCCGTGCAGCCCGCGAACACCGCCCGCCCGCCGAGCTGGCGGATCAGGGCGACCATCGACAGCGCGAAGATCCCGGCGACCGGCATGGTGATGGCGTTCAGCGTGACCGGGATCGTCGTGCCCGAGATCGAGTACACGAGCGAGCCGACCAGGTGATACGCGTTCGGGTAGAACGAGCCGTCCGGGTACCAGTTGATGGTGCCCATGCCGGTCAGCGAGCCGTCGCCGGTCTCGGCGATGTAGCGGATGCCGTTCGCGTGGAACACGGTGTCCCAGCGCTGGAACACCGCCGTCGTGCCGCCGCGCGCCGAGAGCACCACGAGGATCGAGATGCCGACGGCCAGCGCGACGCAGGCCGCGACGGCGTAGTGCGCGCGCGGGTGCCACTTCGTCGGCGGCTCGTCGGCGCCTGGCTTGATCCAGCCGCGTGCCCGGCCCAGCTTGCGGAGGCCGAAGCCGAGCCCGGCGAGGACGGCCGTGACGCCCGCCACGGTCAGGGGGTTGTACGACACGCCCGCGAGTGCCAGCCACGGACCGGCCAGTCCGGTTACCGTGTAGGACAGCAGCGGGGCCAGGCCCGCCAGGGCCCAGCCACGCAGGCCCGCGGCCCGGCCGACGATCCCGCCGGGGACCGCCAGGACGGCCAGGTAGGTGACGGTCGCACCGAAGTACGACCAGAAGGTGTCCGGAGTAGGCACTGCTTCCTAAATGTGTCTGTCGAAGGTGAAAACCGGTGCTCGGTGCAGGGCACGGAGTCGACGTGCGTACCCTCGACGCCCGTGAGCGCGCACACGAACCCCGACAAGATTACTGAAGCCGATTTCACCGGCTACGACCTCATCGTGGTCGGCTCCGGATTCTTCGGGCTGACCGTCGCCGAACGGGCCGCGGCCGAGCTCGGCAAGAAGGTCCTCGTGCTGGAGCGGCGTCACCACATCGGTGGCAACGCCTACTCCGAGGCCGAGCCCGAAACCGGGATCGAGGTGCACCGCTACGGTGCGCACCTGTTCCACACCTCCAACAAGCGTGTGTGGGAGTACGTCAACCGCTTCACCGAGTTCACCGGCTACCAGCACCGGGTCTTCGCCAAGGTCAAGGACCAGGTCTACTCCTTCCCGATGAACCTGGGCCTGATCAACCAGTTCTTCGGCAAGTCGCACACGCCCGACGAGGCCCGCGAGCTGATCGCCAAGCAGGCGTCGGAGTTCGAGACCGCGAACGCGCAGAACCTCGAAGAGAAGGCGATCTCGCTGGTCGGCCGCCCGCTGTACGAGGCGTTCATCCGCGGCTACACGGCCAAGCAGTGGGAGAACGACCCGAAGAACCTCGGCGCCGACATCATCACCCGGCTCCCGGTCCGCTACACCTTCGACAACCGCTACTTCAACGACACCTACGAGGGTCTGCCGGTCAACGGCTACACCGCGTGGCTCGAGAAGATGGCGGAGCACGAGAACATCGAGGTGCGGCTGAACGTCGACTACTTCGACGTCCGCGAGCACATCCCGGCAGGCACCCCGACCGTCTACACCGGGCCGCTGGACCGCTACTTCGGCTACTCCGCGGGCCGCTTCACCTGGCGCACCGTGGACTTCGAATCCGAGGTCGTCGAGACGGGCGACTTCCAGGGCACCTCGGTGGTCAACTACAACGACGAAGAAGTGCCCTACACCCGGATCATCGAGTTCCGGCACTTCCACCCGGAGCGCAAGCACTACCCGAACGACAAGTCGGTCGTCTTCCGTGAGTACTCCCGGTTCGCCGGCGAGGAGGACGAGCCGTACTACCCGATCAACACCCCGGAGAACCGCGAGAAGCTCGAGGCCTACCGCGAGCTGGCGAAGGCCGAGGCCAAGGACAAGAACGTGCTGTTCGGTGGCCGTCTCGGTACCTACAAGTACCTCGACATGCACATGGCCATCGGCTCGGCGCTGACCGCGTTCGACAACAAGATCGCGCCGCACCTGACCGATGGCGCGCCTCTCGACGGGTCCCTCGATGCTTGAGAAGGGCACTCCCACGGGTGAAGTCGCCGTCCTGGCCAAGGCACAGGGCGTCCTGAAGAGCGACGTCACGGTGAAGGCGGCACGGGGTCTTTCGCACTTCGGCGAGCACAGCGCGGGCTGGTTCGCGCTGGGGCTCGTCGGGGCCGCTGTCGACAAGAAGCGCCGCAAGGACTGGCTGGTCGCGGCGGCGGGCGTCGTCGGCGCGCACGCCGCGTCCATCGCGGTGAAACGCGTGGTCAGGCGGCCGCGGCCGGACCACCCGAGCGTCGAGGTCCTGGTCTCCACGCCGAGCAAGCTGAGCTTCCCGTCCTCGCACGCGACCTCCACTACGGCGGCGGCGGTGCTCTACTCCGGATTGACCGGGCGTAACCTGGTCCCGGCCCTGGTACCGCCGATGCTGGCCTCCCGGCTCGTGCTCGGCGTCCACTACCCGACCGACGTTCTGGCCGGAGCGGCCCTTGGGGGCGTAGTCGGCGGCTTGATACGTAGGAAGCTGAAGCGACGATGAGTGAAACGACCGAGAAGGCCGATTCCAAGCCTGACGACGTAGAACCCGTGGCCGAGGCCGCCGAACCGAAGAAGGTCGCCGGCGGTCTCGTCGGCGGCATCATCAAGACGGCACGCCCGCGCCAGTGGGTGAAGAACGTGCTGGTGTTCGCCGCACCGTTCTTCGCCTTTTCGAAGTCGACGGACCGGACCGGCCTGCTGATCGCCGCGCTGATCGCCTTCGCGGCGTTCTCGCTGGTGGCCTCCTCGGTCTATCTCATCAACGACGCGATCGACGTCGAGGCCGACCGGGCGCATCCGACCAAGCGGAACCGGCCGATCGCGGCCGGGATCGTGCCGGTGCCGGTGGCGTTCGTCGCGGCGGGCGTGTTCTTCGCCGCCGGCCTCGGCATCTCGTTCTTCGCCAGCTGGCAGCTCGCGGTCGTGCTGGCGGTCTACGAGGCCGTCCAGCTCGGCTACTGCTTCGGGCTCAAGCACCAGCCGGTGGTCGATCTGGCCATCGTCGGCTCGGGCTTCCTGATGCGGTCGATCGCCGGTGGTGTGGCCGCGGGTATCGCGCTTTCGCAGTGGTTCCTGCTGGTCACCGCGTTCGGCTCGCTGTTCATGGTGGCGGGCAAGCGCTACGCCGAGATCATGCTCTTCGAGCGCACCGGGGCGAAGATCCGGTCTTCGCTCAAGAAGTACTCGGCGAGCTACCTGCGGTTCGTCTGGGCGACGTCCGCGGCGATCCTGATCATGTCGTACTGCCTGTGGGCGTTCGAGATCCGCCAGGTCGAGCACGACTCGGTCTGGGCGGTCGTCTCGATGGTCCCGTTCGTGGTGGCCGTCCTGCGCTACGCCGTCGACGTCGACGGCGGCAACGCGGGCGAGCCGGAGGAGATCGCGCTCAAGGACCGCGTGCTCCAGGTGCTCGGCGCGAGCTGGGTGATCACGCTGTTCCTGTCGTTCTATCTCTGATTCGACAGCTCACGCACAGCGCATCCATAGGAAGCGCACGCATCCTCGGTGATGGGGGCGGGCACACAGCCCGCCCCCATCAGCCTGAGGAGCGAAAGATGAGTGACCAGCAGCGGCCGTCCGAAGACGAGGACAAGACGGTCGAGCAGCCAGCCGACGGGAAACCCGCCGAGACCCCGGCCGCCGCTCCGGCGGGTCCGCCGCCGGGCTGGGTTCCGGCGCAGCAGGCTCCGCCCGCGAAGGGCGGTTTCCGCCGCTTCGCCGGCCATCGAGCGACGCAGCTGGTCGCGGTCGGCGTCCTCGGCTTCGTCCTCGGCGGCGGGATCATCGGCACCGCCGTCGGCCTGGCCTCCCGCGACGGCGACCGGCCCGGTTTCTCCCGTGAACACCGTGGTCCGGGCGGCCATGGCATGGATCGCGACTTCCGTGAAGGCCCCGGCTGGCGTGACCAGCGCCACGGCGGGTAGATAACGGAATCATCACGCCGCCGTGTACGGTGTTCGTGATGCGAAGCGCCTCCGCTGATCTGCCCCAGGCTTCCGGTGCGCTGCCGGGAGCCGCCGTCCTTACCCGTCCCTGGGTGCTCCCGGCCGGGGCGGCGGTGGCGTCGGCCCTGGTGTTCGTGCTGGTCAGCGGGCATTTGATCGACGACACGTACATCACGCTCTCGTACGCGAAGAACCTCGCCTTCCACGGCCATTGGGGCCTGATCGAAGAAGGCACCGCCAACACCGCGACGTCGCCGCTGAACGTCCTCGTGCTGGCGCTCGTCACCTTCATCGTGCGAGACGCCGTCTTCGCCGCCGGGATCGTCTTCGTCGCGAGCCAGGTGGCGCTCATCCTCGGTCTCCGCCGGATCGGCGCCGCGACCGGTCTCCCGGGCTGGTTCGCCCCGCTGGCGCTGGGCCTGCTGCTGGTGAACCCGCTGCTGCTGTCGTCGGTCGGCCTCGAAGTCGCCCTCGGCGCGACGGCCGTCGTCTGGTCGATGGTGTTCCTGCACGAACGGCGGCCCGCCGCCGCGGGCGCGGTGATCGGCCTGATCGCGCTGATCCGGATCGATCTGCTGCTGATCGCGTTCGTCCTGTTCCTCGGCCGCCGCGAATTCTGGGCGGGCATCTGGCGGATGACGTTCGCCGCGCTCGCGGTGATGCTGCCGTGGTTCGTGTTCAGCTGGCTGGTGCTGGGGTCGGCGGTGCCGGACACCCTGGTCATCAAGATCATGCAGCGGTCGTGGGGGCCGTTCAGTTTCACCAACGGCCCGCTGCTGTACTGGCGCAACTTCCCGGTGGCGGCGACACTTTCCTTCCTGCCGCTCGTGATCGGCGCGCTCGCCGGTCTACTGTGGACAGTCCACTTCCGGCGCGGCTCGGAGCGGGCGAAGCGGCTGCTGCCGTTCGCGACCCTCGCCATCGCCGGCGCGGCGCATTATCTGGCCTACTGCTGGCTGAACGTTCCGCCGTACCACTGGTACTACGCGCCCAGCATCATCGGCGCGACGGTCTTCCTCGCCGCTGCGGCCAGCGCGGTGCCCGGCCGGGCCCGGCTCGGAACGGGGATCCTCGCGGGTGCCTTTCTGCTGACGGGCGCCGTCGCCTACGCGGCTCCCGAACTGCCGCGCCGGTTCGCGCCCATCACCAGCAACCACGCCGCGTCGGACGAATACCGCGCGATCGGCTCACAGCTGGGCGAATTGACGAAGGGACGCAAGGTGGAGAGCGCGGGCGAGGTCGGCGCGCTCGCCTACTCCTGCGAGTGCGACATCGTCGACCAGTTCTCCGACCGCGGCTCCGTCGATCCGGCGATCATCGAGACGAAGAACCGCAGCAGTGATCTGGGGAAGGCGCTGCTGGCGGCGAACTTCCGGTTCTTCGACCACAGCGTCCCGCCCGCGACCCCGGATCTGGTGCTGGCCACCACCAGCAAGGCCCCGCCCGCGAACGCGCTGGCGTCCTGGACGATCCACTCGCCGTGGATGGGCACGCAGAGCCTGTACCTGCTCCCGGCCCGCTGACGGGCTGAAGGGGACTTTCCCCTCGTCTCACGCGGCGAAGGGCGCTTTCACCGCGTCGCATGCGGTGAAAGCGCCCTTCAGCGCTGTGAGGCTAGATCGGCAGCTTCCGGAAGATCGGCCGGGGGATATGCCGCAGGGCCGACATGACCAGCCGGAACGGCGCGGGCGACCACACCAGTTCTTTGCCGGCGCGCGAGGCGGCGACCGCGGTCTCGGCGACCTGCTCGACGTCCACCGTCAGCGGGGCGTCCTTCATGCCTTCGGTCATCTTGGTCCGGACCTGGCCGGAGCGGACGACGGTGATCTGCACGCCGAACTCCGCCAGTGCCTCGCCGAGGCCCAGGTAGAAGCCGTCGAAGCCGGCCTTGGAGGAGCCGTAGACGAAGTTCGACCGGCGGACCCGCTCACCGGCGACCGAGGACAGCGCGATGACCTTGCCGTGCCCCTGCGTCTTGAGCTTGTTCGAGAGCGCGACCCCGACGGACACCGCGGCCGTGTAGTTCACGGTCGCCGCCTCGACGGCCTTCGCGTGGTCCTGCCACAGCTCTTCCTGGTCGCCGAGCAGGCCGAACGCCACGACGGTGACGTCGATGTCGCCACCTTCGAAGGCCTTGTCCAGCACGGCGGGGTGGGTGTCGAGGGCCTTGGCGTCGAAGTCGACCGTCGACACTTCGGCGCCCTTGTCCTTCAGGCGCTGAGCGGCCGCGTCGAGCCGCGGCGACTGGCGCCCGGCCAGCACGACCCGGAGGGGCCGCTCGGACAGGTACTTCTCCGCGATCGCGAGCGCGATGTCGGAGGTGCCGCCGAGCAGCAGCAGGGACTGGGGGTTGCCCACAGCGTCGATCACAGTTCCAACCTTCGGGACATGTCAGAGGCGAAAACGCCTTCGGGGTCAACGGAAGCGCGGACCTTGCGCCATTCCTCGAGCCGCGGGTACATCTTCGCGAAGTTCTCCGCGGAGGTGCGCGAGTCCTTCGCCGTGTACAGACGGCCGCCGAGCGCGAGCACGTCTTCGTCGAGTTCCTGGCAGAACCGGCTCAGCCCGTCCTTGATCGGGAAGTCGAGGCAGACCATCCAGCCGGGGTGCGGGAACGACAGCGGTGCCGGGTTGCCCTCGCCCATCTGCTTGAACACGTTGAGGAACGACACGTGCCCGGAGTCCGCGACCTTCTGGATGATCCGGCGCAGCGGCTCGTGCGCGTTCAGCGGCGTGCTGAACTGGTACTGCAGGAAACCCTTGGAGCCGTACGCCCGGTTCCACTCGCCGAAGAGGTCCAGCGGGTGATAGAAGGCGGTCAGGCTCTGGATCTGGTCGCGCGCGTTCTTCGCGGTCTTGCGGTAGTACAGCTCGCCGATCGCGGAGAACGACAGCTTGTTCGCCAGCCCGTTCGGGAACACGTCCGGCAGGGTCGCCAGGGTGCCCGGGTTGAACTTGAGCGGGTCGGCCCGCAGCTTGGGCGGCAGTTCGTCCAGCTTCGCGAGCGAGCCGCGCTGGAAGGCCGCGCGGCCGAGCTTCGCGCCACGGGAGATCGAGTCGAACCAGCCGGAGGAGTACGTGTAGTTGTCCTCGGAGCCGTCGGTGACCAGCGCCAGCGTCTCGTCGAGGTTCGCGGTGCGCTGGATGTCGGCCTTGAAGTAGGCCGTCTCCGTCTTGGTCATCCGGATCTTGGCGCGGACGACGATGCCCGTCAGGCCGATGCCGGCCACGGTCGCCCAGAACAGCTCCGCGTCGGGGCCGTCCGGCGTGATCGTGCGCACCTGCCCGTCGGCGGTGACCAGGTCCATCGACACCACGTGGTTGCCGAAGCTGCCCGCCGAGTGGTGGTTCTTGCCGTGGATGTCGTTGGCGATCGCGCCGCCGATGGTCACCTGGCGTGTACCCGGCAGCACCGGGACCCACAGGCCGTACGGCAGGCCCTCGCGCATCAGCTTGTCGAGGCTGACCCCGGCGTCGAGGTCGACGATGCCGGAATCCGGGTCGATCGAGTGGATGCGGTCCAGCGCGGTCATGTCCACGACCAGCCCGCCCGCGTTCTGCGCCGGGTCGCCGTACGAGCGGCCGAGACCACGCGCGATGACCCCGCGTTCCCCGGCCTGCGTCACCGCCTTGGCGATGGCTTCCACGTCGGGGGTGCTCAGGACGTCCGCGATGGTCGGCGACGTCCTTGCCCAGCCCATGAGCGACTGACGCTGTGTCTTGGGTGCTTGGGTCACGCCGACCAGGGTAACCACGCCGAACACTGCCCGGAACGTGACCCTGAAGTGCTCGCTTCTACACTTTGCGCATCAGCCCCAGCAGTTTATGAGGTAGAGCAGTGGTGGCGACCGACCCGAAAGCCGGCGTGACGGCAGCAGCGCCGTCCTCCCCTGGGCTGCTCGGGCAGCTCATCCGCTTCGGCCTCATCGGCGGCTTCTGCGCCCTGGTCGATTTCGGCGTCTACCAGGGGCTTCGTGCCCTCGGAATGGACGCGACGCCGTGGGTGGACATCGCTCGCGCGCTCAGCTTCATCGTGGGCACCACGACCGCCTTCTTCCTGAACCGCAAGTTCACCTTCGCCGGTGGACGTCAGGAGGGCGCGCGTCAGATCGGTAGCTTCGTGCTCTTGTACGCCGTCACGTTCCTCGTGGCCGTCGGCGTCAACCGCACGATGCTGCACGTCCTGCCGGAGTCGGCCTGGAAGGCCACCTTCGGCTGGGTCGTCTCGCAGGCAACCGCGACCGTGATCAACTTCGTCATGCTCAAGTGGGTCGTCTTCCGTGAGCCCCGCGCCACCGCCACCAGCACAGAGGAGAACTGAGGATTCATGCCCGGTAAAGCCGCCGTCACCGGAGAGGCCCCGAGCGCCATGGTGAGCACTGTCGACGACACCCGCTTCGCGGAACGCACCCCGCAGGGCCGTCTCACCGCGCAGCGCGGGCTCTACGCCGGCCCGGCCCCCATCGTCAGCAAGGACCTCTACGCCGAACTCGAATGGGGTACCGCCGTGCGCGAGCGCGGGGGCATCTCCATCGAGCCCGCGTCGAAGGTGTCCGGCAACACGTACTTCGGCCGGTTCCCCGCCAGCTACTGGCAGCGCTGGACCGACGTGACCGAGGTCCAGGTCGAGGCCGTCGTCACCGGTGACGGCCAGCTGTCCGTCGGCGCCTCCGACATCGAGGGCGACTCGCGTGTCGTCGCCGCCGAGATCGTCGCGGGCGCGAAGCAGCAGAAGGTGACGCTCACCGCGAAGCTCGACAAGTTCTACGACGGCGGCGCGCTCTGGCTCGACATCGAGACCGAGGGCGGCCAGTCGCTGCGTGTCGAGAAGGTCCGCTGGACGGTCGAAGCGCCGGAGAAGATCCGCCCGACCGCGGTGACCATCTGCACGATGAACCGCGCCGACGACTGCCTGTCGAACCTGCAGGCGCTCGCCGCCGACGTCTCCTCGCTGGAGACGCTCGACGCGATCTACGTCGCCGACCAGGGCACCGACCTCGTCGAGTCGCGTGACGGCTTCGAGCAGGTCGCCAAGGACCTCGGCGACAAGCTGCACTACATCAAGCAGCCGAACCTCGGCGGTGCCGGCGGGTTCACCCGCGGCCTCTACGAGGTCGCCGGGCACACCGAGACCGAGCACGCGAACGTCCTGTTCATGGACGACGACGTGCTGCTGGAGCCGGATCTGGTGATCCGGATGACCGCGTTCTCCAACCGCACGGTCAACCCGGTCATCGTCGGCGGGCAGATGCTGAACCTGCTGCACCCGAACCAGCTGCACGTCGGCGCCGAATACGCCCGGCTGAACACGCTGGAGCCCGGCCAGCCGGTGCAGCACTCGCTCTCGACCGCCGACCTGCTCGGCGTCGACGAGGAGACCCTCAAGCCGAACCGCCAGGAGCGCCGCCTCGACGCCGGGTACAACGGCTGGTGGTCTTGCCTGATCCCGTACGAGGTCGTCAAGGCCACGGGTTACCCGCTGCCGTTCTTCTTCCAGTGGGACGACGCGGAGTACAGCTACCGCGCCCGCGCGCACGGCTTCCCCACGGTCACCCTTCCGGGCGCCGGCGTCTGGCACGCCGACTTCCACTGGAAGGACTGGGACGAGTGGCACCGCTACTTCAACCTGCGGAACTCGATCATCACCGCCGCGCTGCACTCGCCGTTCAACCTGAACCTGCTCTCGCGTGTGCTCATCGCGCAGCTGGTCCGGTACCTGCTCGGCATGCAGTACGGCCTGTCCGCCACGCTGATCAAGGCCGTCGAGGACTTCCTCGAGGGGCCGGAGGTCCTGCGTGACGGCGGCGTCGCCGCGATGAAGGAGATCCGCCGGATCCGCGACGAGTACCCCGAGACCAAGCGGCACAAGGCCACCGACGTCCCGGGTATCGCGTCGAACGACATCGGCATCATCAACAGCGCGCCGCGGCCCAGCATGCAGCGCCTGGTGCTGATCAAGCGGATCCTCGACCGGGTGCTCGGCCGCAGCCGCCACTCGCTCGGCGCGATCCCGATCGACGAGGCCCACTGGTGGCACGTCGCGACCTTCGACACCGCCGTCGTCACCGACGCTTCGCAGGAGGGCGTGCGGGTCCGCTCGTACGACCGCGCGAAGATGTTCGACCTGGCGCGCCGGGGCGCGAAGGTGATCCAGCGGCTCCGTAAGGAAGGCGCGGCGGTGCAGGAGCAGTACAAGCGCGCCATGCCCGAGCTGACCTCGCGGGACAACTGGAAGCGGCTTTACGAGCTGTAAGCACTGGCGTGGGCTGAAAGGGCCCTTCACCGCATAAGACGCGGTGAAGGGCCCTTTCGCCGCATTAGACGCGGTGAAAGCGTCCTTCAGCAAAGTTAGGGTAGCCTTACTTGCATGACGGATCTGGTCACCCGAGCCAAAGCCCTCGCCGACGATCTCCTCTTCCCCGCGGCCGCGGATGTCGACCTCAAGGGCGAAGTCCCCTCAAGCCACTTCGACGCTCTCGCCGCCGAAGGGTTCTACGGCCTCGCGGCGCCCAAGGAAGCCGGTGGCCCGGGCGCCGACCTCCCGACGATCGTCCAGGTCCTGGAGACGCTCGCGGGCGGCTGCCTGAGCACGATGTTCACCTGGATCCAGCACCACGGCCTGGTCGCGGCACTCACGACGGCCGACAACGCCGAACTGCGTGACCGCTACCTCCCGCGGCTGGTCAGCGGGGAACTCAAGGCCGGTGCCGCGTTCGCCGCGGTGATCCCGACCCCGCCCAGGCTGCGCGCGGAACGCGTCGAGGGCGGCTACCTGCTCGACGGCGAGGCCCCGTTCGTCAGCGGCTGGGGCGTCATCGATCTGCTCCAGCTCTGCGCCCGCGACGGCGACACCGTCGTCAGCGCGATCATCGACCCGGTGGCGGGGGAGCGGCTGGAGGTCCGGCCGCTCGACCTCGTCGCGGCGCAGGGCACGGCCACCGTGCACCTCGGCTTCACCCGCTACTTCCTGCCCGACGAGCGCGTCTACGGGAAGATCCCGCACGCGGACTTCGTCGCCGGCAACACCTTCGCCTCCCGGCTCAACGGCTGCGCGCCCCTCGGCCTCGCCGCCCGCGCCGCGCGGCTCATCGAGGAGCTCGGGAAGGACGGCGTCGCCGCCGGGATCCGGGCCGAGATCGACGCCGTCCGCGGCAGGCTCGACGCGGCGCTCGCCGATCCGCCGTCGCTGCCCGCGGCCAGGGCGGCGGGCGCGGAGCTCGCCTTCCGGGCCGCGGGCGCGCTGGTCGCGGCCAACGGCAGCACGTCGGTACTCGCCGGACGACACCCCCAGCGGCTCGTCCGGGAAGCCACCTTCCTGCTGGTCGCCGCCAGCCGCCCGGAGATCAAGACGGGGCTGCTGGAGCTCTTTTCCCGGGACTAGTGGAGGCCGAACACCCGCGTCTTGCGGTTCAGGTCGTCGATGTAGGCGGCGGCGACGTGGGAGAAGTTGATCGCCACCTCGGAGTCGTCCCTCGTCTGGATCGTCTGCACCGAACCGGTGCGGACGAAATGCGAGAGATCCTTGGTCAGCCGTTCGGTTTCTTCCGCCGTGAGCGCGAAGAGCAGCGGCTCCCCGCCGGTGGCGAGATGGAGGACGAGCGCGGGTTTCTGGTCTGCCATGGATCCATGGCACCAGCCTTGATCACGGCCGGGCAAGCGGGTTCGCTGCGGGCGTATCGGGCGCGTGGACTACGTTCATCCCGACGGACAAGACACCCGCGGGGGAAATGGCGATGCCGCATTCGTTCTCGTTGTCGCTGGCGGCGGTGGACATCCTGCTCGAACACGGCCGGTTCGGGCCGGCGCCCGTCCCGTTCGAGATCCCGCACATCGGCACGACGACCGATCAGCGCGCGATGGTGCGCGAGGCCGTCTTCCGCGATCTCGAAGGCCGCGGCCTGATGCGCGGCGGCAGGCTCGACGCCGACGTCGAACTCGCGATCGCCACGTTCGCCAACCCGCAGCTCGCCGTCTGGGCGGTCGCGCAGATGGACAAGGACAAGCAGCTGTTCGCGCGGGCGGCGACGAACGGGCAATTCGCGGTCGTCGTACGCCAGGACGAGAACCTGCTCGTGTTCGAGGAGACCAGGCCGACCGCGATCGTCGCGTCGATCGTCGACCTGCTGCCGCTCACCCCGGCGGGCCCCGGGCAGTCGGTCACCATCGCGAAGCCGGCGAGCGCACCGAAGCGTCCTCGGAACGACGACGCGTACGACCCCTTCGCCAAGGTCAGCGGGCCGCGGTCGCACGGGTCGAATCCGCAGCAGCGGCAGGTGGAGCGGATCTTCGAGAAGCCGAAGACACGGGTGGGCCAGTTCAGCGTGTACATCCGCGGCGGCCAGGTCTTCCCGCCGCTGGCGTGGTTCGACACCGAAGCCGGCCGCTTCATGATGACTTCGCGCCAGGCGGCCGACGGGCAAAGCTGGCTGACCTACGCTCCCGCCGACAACGCGAGGATCGCGCAGCAGCTGTATGCCCAGCTCGAAGGGCAGTTCTGAAACACGGGGAACCAGGGTGACGCCCGTTTCGTCACAGTTTCGGAGATCTTCGGCGATCGGTGAATCACCGTCGCGCTGAGTGCCCGGCTAGTAGACTGCCGGGCGATACGCACGGGCGAGCAGACGAGGCAGTGGGGCGGGCGATGGCTTTCGAAGCGGACGGCGGACAGGCGGCACCGGACTTCTCGATCGGTTCCGCCATGGGCGCGGCGGCCAACTACGTCGCGATGGGCGGCCTGAACGCGGCCGCGATCGCCAAGGTGAGCGCGGAGACCCAGAAGCTGGTCTCGGCCGCCAAGAGCGGCGGCTTCAAGATCACCGCCGAAGGTGTCAAGCCGCTTCTCAAAGCGGTGCGCGACATGACGAAAGAGCTCAACAGCCTGGAAGGCAAGACAGTCCATCTTTCTCAAGCACCGCAACTCGGCGACCACCCGTACGGCAGGGCCGTCGCCGCTCACGACCACAAGGGTGCCGCTCAGGCGGCCAATTCGGCGAGCGCGGTGCTCGGTCAGTTCAAACAGGTGGTCCTGGATACCGAAGAAGCGCTGTTGCGCGCCTCGGGCCAGTACGAGAAGAAAGAACACGAAACGGTCGAGGCGCTCGATCGGCTCAAGAACTGAGGCGGAATGAAGAAGCTGCTCCTCGTACCGCTGACCGCGGCCGCGTTCGTGCTCGCGGCCTGTTCCACCGAAAAGCCGGGTACTCCCTCCGCGGCGCCGTCGTCGCCCGCGCAAGGCGGCGAGTCCAGCGCCCCGACGACGGCCACCGGTGGTGCCGACCCCGCGTCGATCGATCCGTGTTCGCTCGTCGGCGCCGCCGATCTCGCGTCGTTCGGCACTTTCGAGCCACCCGTCCCCGAGAACGTCGGCGGTGCCCGCGTCTGCGAGTTCACCAAGGACTCCCAGACGGCGGCCGACAGCGTCACCCTCAGCCTCGGGGTTCGTGACAAGCAGGGTGTCGACAGTGTCGTCGACGGCGGGAACGGCAAGACCACCGGCAACGTCAACGGACGCAAGGCCGTGCTCGTTCCGAAACCTCCCAGCAGCTGTCTGATGGCGCTCGAAATCAGCGCCTCGGCGCGGGTCGACCTCGTGGTCGTCAGCACGGATCCGGAGAAGTCGTGCGGGATGGCGGAGAAGATCGCCGACATCGTCGAACCGAAGCTTCCGAAGGGCTAGGGGGACCAGGATGACCAGCAACAAGGCTCAGATGACCGAGCAGGAGTACGTCGCCGGTCTCTCGCCCCAAGCCCGGGACCAGTACTACCGGGACAAGGCGAGCGGCGAGGGCGGCGACGGGCCGTTCGGCATCTTCCAGCGGTTGATCGCCCAGGGCAGGGCTCAGCAGCAGTCCGAAGACGTCGGCAACAAGACCGTCGACGAGCTGACGAAGAACAAGGACGTCAAGTACGTCGAGGGGCTCGAGCCGCCGAACGGCGACTACCTCGGCTACGACCACGAGAAGCTCGAACAGTTCGTCAACAGCAACCTGAGCGTCGAACAGGTCTCCGAGGTCTCGACCGCGTACCACGAGATCCACAAGGCCTTCGACACCTTCTCGAGGACGATGGACCAGGCCGTCACCGCCTCGCAGGGCACCTGGGAAGGTGACGCGGCGGGCAACGCGCAGGGCTATTTCAAGAGCCTCAGCAAGTGGTCGGAGACGAACTCCCAGAACGCGAAGCTCGCCTCCGAAACGATCTACGACCAGGGCACCGCGGCTTCCACCGTGAAGAACACGATGCCCAAACCGATCCCCTTCAGCTGGAAGGAAGAGGTCGGGGGTGGATGACGTCGAACCCGTTCAACCTCGGCGACAACATCGACAAGTCCATCCAGAAGCAGAAGGACAGCCAGGAGGCCCACACTCAGGCGGCCTCCGCCATGAACAGCTACGACAAGTCCTTGTACGAGGCCGCGTCGAAGCAGCCGGTGTTCGCCGAGCCGCCGAAGTTCGGCGCGGGCGGCGGTGGCGGTATCGACGATCCGGGCAAGCCGCAGCCGTACCAGGTTCCGCCCGGCTCGAACACGCCCGGCTCCAACAACCCCGGCAACACCTACATCCCGCCCGGCAGTGGTGGCGGGGGCAGCGGTGGTGGCGGAGGCGGCGGTGGCGGCTACGGCTCCAACCTGCCCGGTCCGGGCAGCACCACGGGATCCGGGAGCCTCCCGTCGGGTACGACGCCGTCCGGCTTCCAGAACGGCCCGGCGCCGATCACCACGCCCGGCCCCAACAACAACACCGCGATGCCGATCAGCCCGATGCCGATGGCGCCGCCCATGATGGGCGGCATGGGCGACTCGGACTACAACAGCCGGACCGGTCGCGGTGGCGGCGGAAGCGGGTTCGGCCCCGGTAGCGGCGGTGGCTCCACGCCCGGTTCGGGTTCCGCGTCCGGCGCGGCCCGCCCTGGCGGTATCGGCGCCGCCGAAGCGGCCGCCGGCCGCGGTATGGGCGGCCTCGGCGGTGGCGCCGCCGGCCGCGGCGGTCCGGGGATGGCCGGCGGTATGGGCGGCCGCGGTCAGCAGGCGGACGGGGACGAGGACACCGAGCACCAGCGTCCGACGTACCTCGTCGAGGGCGACCCCGACGAGGTCTTCGGGACCGACATGCGCACCGCGCCGCCGGTCATCGGCGAGTAGACGGACGTGTGTCGCGAAAGCCACTTTCGCGACACGTTCGTGAGCCGACGTGGTTTGGTGAGACGGACAGAAAAGAGGCCCCTCGCGCGAGCGAGGGGCCTCTTTTCGTGGAGCTCAGTAGCGGTAGAACTTCTCCTTGCGGCCCTGGCGAACCAGCTTGAGCCACTGCAGGAAGGCCTTCGGATCCCGCTTCACACCGACGAAGTACAGGCCGAACCGCAGCACTTCGAGCGCGCCGATCTTGCGCATGCCCGGCTGGGACAGCAGATACCCGCGGTTGCGGTAGGTGTAGTAGCGCTTGACCTCGTTCTCCGGGTCCTGCGCGTGGAACCGGCCGCCCAGCATCGGCTTGAATTCGTCCGAACCGTCCGGGTGCAGGTACGCGGTCTTGAGCGAGGTGCCGAACGGCAGCCCGGAGCGCACCAGGCGCCGGTGCAGTTCGACCTCGTCGCCGCGGAAGAACAGCCGCAGATCCGGCACGCCGACGACGTCCAAAGTAGACGCCCGGAACAACGCGCCGTTCATCAGCGAGGCGATCCCCGGCAGGAAGTCGACGCCCAGCTCCGACGACGAACGCTTCCAGGTCAGCCCGCGCCGCAACGGGAACGCGAGCTTGTCCGGCGCCTCGATGTTGGACACCACCGGGGAGATCTCGGCCAGATCCCGCTTCTCGGCCTCGTCCAGCAGGATCGCGAGGACGTTCTCGTCGGCGGGACGGCCGTCGTCGTCGGCCAGCCAGATCCAGTCCGCGCCAAGGGAAAGCGCGTGCAGCATGCCGAGCGCGAACCCGCCCGCGCCGCCGAGGTTGCGGTGCGAAGGCAGGTACGTGAAGGGAAGCGGGTAGTTCTCGACGATGTCCCGCGCCGACTTGTCCGGCCCGTTGTCGACCACGACGAGGTGGTCGACCGGCCGGGTCTGCGCGGCGATCACCTTGAGCGAGTCCGCGAGCAGTTCCCGTCGGTGGCGCGTGACGACCACGCCGACGACGGCGCCTTCGGGTAACTGCCGGGTCTCGCTGGTCATCCTTGGCCGCCGTTCGTCGTCGCCACCGGCTCCGGCTCGATGCCGAACCGCTCCAGCGTCTCCTTGCTCATGTTCTCGAACGGGTCGCGCCCCTTGTAGCCGGTGAGAACGTCGCGCAGCGAACCGCGCTGCTTGACGTGCCCCTCGTCCATCCAGATGGCGGAGTCGCAGAGCTCGAAGAGGAACTCGTCCGAGTGGCTGGCGAACACCAGGATGCCCGAGCGCTTCACCAGCGCCTTCAGCCTGTCCTTGGCCTTGTTGAGGAACGCCGCGTCGACCGCGCCGATGCCCTCGTCGAGGATCAGGATCTCCGGGTCGATCGAGGTGACCACGCCCAGCGCCAGGCGCACCCGCATACCGGTCGAGTACGTCCGCAGCGGCATCTGCAGGTAGTCGCCGAGTTCGGTGAACTCCGCGATGTCGTCGACGCGGGCTTCCATCTGCTTCGCGGTCATCCCGAGGAACAGGCCGCGGATGATGATGTTCTCCAGTCCGGAGATCTCCGGGTCCATGCCGATGCCGAGGTCGAAGACCGGCGCGATCTTGCCGGAGATCTTCGCCGAACCGCGGGTGGGCTCGTAGATACCCGAAAGCAGCCGCAGCAGCGTCGACTTCCCGGCGCCGTTGTGGCCGACGAGGCCTACGCGGTCGCCTTCCTTCAGCTGGAGCGTCACGTCGTGGAGGGCTTCGATGATCGGCACCTTGGTCTCGGTGCCGATCTTGCCGCCGACCTTGCCCAGCACCTTCTTCTTCATGGAGCGGGTCTTCGCGTCGAAGATGGGGAAGTCGACGTAGGCGTTGTGCACATCAATGCTGACCATCTGTCACACCCAATAAGAGACGCGGGAACGGTAATTGCGCATCGCGACCAGCGCGAGGATCCAGCCGACGACGGTGAAGCCGAGCACCACGTACCAGCTGTTGATGCTGACTTCCTGACCGATCAGTGGTGCGCGCACGATCTGGATGAAGTGGAACAACGGGTTGCCGTGGACGAACGGCAACGCCCATGAGGTGTCGACCCGGGCACCGCCCGCCATCAGCTGGTCGACCGGCCACACGATCGGCGTCATGTAGAACAGCAGCTGGATGATCGAGCTGATCACCTGCGGGATGTCGCGGTAGCGGGTCGAGATGATGCCCAGCAGCAGGGTGACCCAGCCGGCGTTCAGCGCGAGCATGAAGAAGCCGGGGATCGCGGTGAGCGAGTACCAGCCGATGCCGGGGTGGCAGATGCCGGAGAAGCCCGGATCGCAGTTGCCGGTGTTCAGTGAGTACGGGTGGTTGAGCGCGGTGAAGAAGATCGCGACCACGATCACGTAGACGATCAGGTTGTGCATCAGCATCAGGGTCTGACGCCACACCGTGCGCAGCACGTAGACCGACAGCGGCGCCGGGAGCTGTTTGATCAGCCCCTCGTTGGAGATGAACGTCTCCATGCCCTCGGACAGGCAGCCGCTGATGAAGCCCCAGATGATGAACCCGGTGCTGATGTAGGGCAGGAAGGTCGCCGTCGGCATGTGGAACAACTGCGAGTACAGCAGGCCCAGGCCCAGCGCGATGACACCCTGGCTGATGGTGATCCAGAACGGGCCGATCACCGAGCGGCGATAGCGCTGCTTGATGTCCTGCCAGCCGAGGTGTCCCCACAGCTCTTTGGCGGCGAAACCGGTCTTGATATCGGCGAACGCGCGCGAAAAGGTCTTGCTGTCCGAAATCGGCGGAACCGAGGTCGGCGCAGCACCGTCGGCGGCGTGAACCGTGCTGGTGGCATGCACGGGAACGAGGGTACCGATGGGGCCGATGATGCCTGGGGCGCCCCGTCCCGACCACGGAACGCTACCGTCGGATTCGAACCCGAACGCGGTGCGTGTGCTGGTACTTTCTGCCCTCATGACTGCTGCACTCGGCGACGCGAGCCTGATGGTCAATCTGCTCGCCGCATACGCCGACCGGCCGGAGCCCCGTTCGGTGGCCGTGGTCGGGAATCAGCCGCTTCCGCCGGACCCTCGGCGGGCGAAGGCCATCGACGCGTGTGACCTCGTGATCCGCGTCAACGGCTTCGTCGTCGACGAGCCGGGCGGCCCCGAGGCGGTCGGCAGCCGGGTGCACGTCGTGGTGTTCAACCGCGCCGTCCGCGCCACCAAGCACGTCTTCCGTGACTACCGCAAGCGGCTCTACCTGCTGGTCGAGCCGGGCCGGATGCACTGGGAACCCGAAGACATCCCTGGCTGGTGGCCCGGCGACCTCGGCTACGTGCCGGTGCCGAACCGCGAGGTCGTCCTGCCGCTGTCCGACGCGCTCGGGCTGCCGAGCCGCGAAGAGGGCCTGTGGTCGACCACCGGGACGCTGGCCGCCTGGATCGCGCGCACGTCGTTCCCGCACGCCACGCTGGTCCTGTCCGGGTTCTCGTTCATCGACGACCCGGCCCAGACCCACTGGGAGCACGCCGCGGGCGACTCCTGCATCGTCGGACCCGAGCACCGCATCGCCGCCGAGGGCAGGCTGCTGGACTCGTGGACGAAGACCGGCGAAACCGAACTCCTGCGCTGAACTCCCAGCCAGCCCATCCCGAGAAGGACCACCCCATGGCAGTGCAGAAACTCCGCAGCGGCGTGATCGGCCGGATCGCCCGGCTCATCGACTTCCGGATCGACGAGCGGCTTCGCGACCTCAACGGGCGCGTCAACGACCTCGAACACGCCACCGCGGACCACCGCCGGCGGCTCGACGGCGCCGAGAGCGGCCTCGAGCACGCCCGCGGCGACTTGCGCTGGACCCGCGCCGAGCTGGACCGCCTGATCCCGAGCGTCGCGGCCCAGGAGGCCCAGCTGGAGGATCTGCGCGAGTCGCTGTCGCTGCCGGTGCACGCGGACAAGCCCGAGCTGGCCGAGGCGCGCAGCCTGATCCAGGAGATCCAGCGCCAGCACGCCCAGATCCGCGTCCGGCTCGCCGGGATCGCCCGGTACGAGGACCGGCTGCGCCGGATCGAGGACCGCCAGCGCGACACCATCGAACAGACGCAGTGACCCGTGCTGGCTCGTGAGGCCACGGAGGCCGACGCCGGGTTGCTGCTCGCCTGGCGGAACGATCCTCGTACGCGTCAGGCGTCCCGTTCGACCGGCGTGATCACGCTCGACGAGCATTCCGCGTGGCTGCGTGGAGTGCTGGCGTCGCCGGACAGGGTGCTGTACGTCGTCGAACTCGACGGGATCCCGGTCGGCACCGTCCGGTTCGACCGCGAGGACGAGGGCGTCTGGGAGGTCAGCATCACCCTCGCGCCGGAAAGCCGGGGCCGCGGATTGTCCGCTTCGGTGCTGGCGGAGGGCGAGCGCGCCTTCACCGCCGGTCACCGGGTGCGGGCGGTGGTCGCGGCCGTGCACCGGGACAACGCGGCGTCGGCCGCGCTCTTCGACAGGGCCGGATACGCCGAGACCGCGCCTGCCGTCGACGGTTTCCGGAAGCTGCGTAAGACTGTGTCCTGACCAGACCGTCGTCAGGGAGGCGTTTCGTCCATGTCAGCACAGGAAGTCCGGATCGGCGCGCACCGCATCGGGGCCGGGCATCCGCCGTTCGTCATCGCCGAAATGTCCGGTAACCACAACGGCGAGCTCGCCAGGGCACTGGAGATCGTCGACGCGATCGCCGAAACCGGCGCGCAGGCGGTCAAACTGCAGACCTACCGGCCGGACACGATCACGATCGACGTGGACGCCCCCGCTTTCCGGGTCAGCGACTCGCATTCGCTGTGGGGCGGCGAGAATCTCTACAAGCTTTACGAGCGCGCCCACACGCCGTGGGAATGGCACGAGCCGCTGTTCGAACGCGCCCGCGCTCGTGGCCTGGAGATCTTCTCCAGCCCGTTCGATCCCACCGCCGTCGAGCTGCTGGAGTCGCTGGACGCGCCCGCGTACAAGATCGCGTCGTCGGAGATCGTCGACCTGCCGCTGATCGAACTGTGCGCGAAGACCGGCAAGCCGCTGATCATCTCGACCGGGATGGCCAGTGTCGCCGAGATCGACGCGGCCGTCCGGACCGCGCGCGAGGCGGGCAACGACCAGCTGATCGTGCTCGGCTGCACCGCCAGCTACCCGGCATCGCCCGCCGAGAGCAACCTGCGTGGCCTGCCCGTCCTGGCGGGCGTGACCGGGACGCTCGTCGGCCTGTCCGACCACACGCCCGGCATCGGCGCCCCGCTCGCGGCCGTCGCGCTCGGCGCCGTCGCCATCGAGAAGCACGTGACGCTGGCCAGGAGCGATGGCGGTGTCGACTCGGAGTTCTCCCTGGAGCCCGCCGAACTGGCGGCGCTGGTCACCGAATCGCATCGTGCTTGGGAGGCGCTGGGCGCGGCGGTGATCGGGCCTCGCGAGAGCGAGAAGGAAGGCCTGCGGCTACGGCGTTCCCTCTACGTCGTCGAAGACGTGCGCGCGGGGGACACCGTGACGCGGGAGAACGTCCGCTCGATCAGGCCGGCCGGTGGGCTGGCCCCCGCCGAGATCGTGAACGTGCTCGGCCGCACTTTCTCCTCGGATGTCCCGAAGGGCACCGCGCTCACCTGGGCCCTGATCTAGCCCCACCGCGACTCGTGCTCGCCCGGCGATTTCACGTGACCCGATGGACGCCACGCGTGATCTGACGGACGACACGCGTGACTGGATGGACGACACGCTCGCGGCCGGGGCTATGGCGCGAGTCGTCCTCCCGGTCACGTGTGTCGTCCATTCCAACACGTGTGTCGTCCGTCCAGTCACGCGAAACCGCCACCCGTGCACCGGTGGGACGTAGCTAAGACACGTTCGGGCCTAGCCGTCCTTAGCCGAAGAAGCCGTGGACCTCGTCGATGACGCGGTCCACGTCGGCGTCGGTCAGCGCCGGGAACAGCGGCAGCGAAAGCTCCTGGCTGTAGTACAGCTCCGCGTTCGGGCACATCCCGCGCCGGTAACCGAGGTCTTCGAACACCGGATGCCAGTATGCGGGGATGTAGTTGACCTGTACGCCGATTCCCTTGGCACGCAAGTGATCGAACAGCTCGCGGCGGCGTCCTTCGAGGACTCGCAGCGGGTACAGGTGCCACACCGGATCCGCGCCTTCGCGCACGGCAGGCGTCAGCACTCCGTCCAAAGAGGACAGTGCGGAAGTGTAGCGCGCGTGGATCTCCGCACGCCGCTTCTTGAACTCGGCGAGCCTGCGCAGCTGGCTGCTTCCCAAGGCGCACAACACATCCGGCAACCGGTAGTTGAGGCCGAACTCGTGCACCTCCTGGTGCCACGCGCCTTCGTCCGGATACCGCTGGGCCGCCTTGTCGCGCACCAGACCGTGATTGCGGAAACCCCTCGCACGCGCCAGCAGCTCGTCCGAGCCGGCGACCACCGCGCCGCCTTCGGCCGTGGTGAGGTTCTTGGTGGGGAAGAAGGAGAACGTCGTGAGGTCGGCGAGCGAGCCGACCGGCCTGCCCTGCCAGCTTCCACCGACGGAATGCGCGGCGTCCTCCAGCAGCAGCGCGTCGTTGTCGTGCGCGATCCGGCCGAGCTCGTCCAGTTCGGCGGGGTGGCCGGCGTAGTCCACGGCCGCGACGACCTTGGTGCGCGCGGTGACGGCCGCCGAAGCCGCCGCCGGGTCGAGGTTGCCGGTGTCCGCCTCGACATCGGCGAACACGACCTTGCCGCCGAGCAGCGCGGCCGTCGCGGCGGTGGCGACGAACGTCATCGGTGAGGTGACGACCTCGTCGCCAGGGCCGACCCCGGCCGCCGCGTACGCGACGTGCAACGCGGCCGTGCCCGATGTCACGGCCACCGCGGGCGTGCCACCGGTGTGCTCGGCGAGGTCTTCTTCGAACCGCGTGACGGCGGGGCCGGTGGTCAGCCAGTCGCCGCGCAGCACCTCGGTGACGGCGGCGATGTCCTCTTCCGAAACGGACTGGCGGCCGTAGGGCAGGAAGTCAGCCATACTGCTCGACCAGGTCGCGCAGCTCGTCCGCGTCGAGCCACAGGTCGTTGGTGTCCGAGCGGTAGGCGAAGTTCTCCGGCACGGCCTCGCCGCCGGTCGGCGGTTCGTAGCCCCAGCCCGCGATATGCGGCTGGACGACGTACCGGTCGCTCAGGCGCACGGTCCGGCGGGCGTCGTCGGGGGCAATCATCTCTTCGTGCAGCTTCTCGCCGGGGCGGATGCCGACCTCGTGCATCGGCGAACCGGGCGCGATCGCCTGCGCGAGATCGACCAGCCGCATGCTCGGGATCCGCGGCACGTACAGCTCGCCGCCGTTCATCTGGTCGAAGGAATCGATCACGAACTGCACGGCCTGCGGGAGCGTGATCCAGAACCGGGTCATCTCCTTGTGCGTGATCGGCAGCGACTCGCCCTTGGCCGCGAGCGCGCGGAAGAACGGGATCACGCTGCCGCGCGAACCCATCACGTTGCCGTAGCGGACCACGGAGAACCTGGTCGGATGCGTCGCGGCGTAGTGGTTCGCGCTGATGAACATCCGGTCGGCGCACAGTTTCGTGGCGCCGTAGAGGTTGATCGGGCTGGACGCCTTGTCCGTCGACAGCGCGACGACCTTCTTCACACCGGTGTCGATGGCGGCCTCGATGACGTGCTGCGAGCCGACGACGTTGGTCTGCACGAACTCGAACGGGTTGTACTCACCCGTGTCGACCTGCTTGAGCGCGGCGGCGTGCACGACATAGTCGACGCCGTGCATGGCGCGCTCGAGGCGGCGGCGTTCCCGGATGTCGCCGATGAACCAGCGCAGCCGCGGGTCGTTGTCGAACTGCTGCCGCGCTTCGTACTGCTTGAGCTCGTCGCGGGAGAGCACGACCAGCCGTCGCGGGTTCAGCTCGGCCAGGGCGTAGGTGATGAACGCCTTGCCGAACGAACCGGTCCCGCCGGTGAGCAGGATGCTGGAGCCATCCAGCTCGGACATCGTCGACCTCCGCGTTTCGGTGCTGTTGCCGCAGGACATCATGTCACCCATGGATCCAGACCCCGGGGCCCACGTGGTCAACGCCGTCATCCAGGCACGCGCGTCGTCCACCCGGCTCCCTGGCAAGGTGCTCCGCCCGTTGGCGGGCCGGAGCGTCCTCGGCTGGGTGGTCCGTGCCGCCGCGGCTTCGCCGGGGATCGACGACGTGGTGGTCGCGACCTCGACGGAGGCCGACGACGACGCGGTGGCCGAGGAGGCCGCCCGGCACGGTGCCCTGGTCGCCAGAGGGCCGCTCGACGACGTCCTCGCGCGTTTCGCGGTCGCTGTCGAGTCGTACCCGGCCGACGCCGTCGTGCGGCTCACCGCGGACTGTCCGCTGCTGGATCCCCGCCTCATCGGTCAGCTCGTGGCGCAGTGGCGTGCGCAGCCGTCGCTGGACTATCTGAGCACCGTGCTCGTGCGGACCCTGCCGCGCGGTTTCGACGCCGAGCTCGTGCGCGCCGGAGTGCTCGCCGAACAGATCGAGACGGCCCGGGGCGCCGATCGCGAGCACGTCACTTCCGGCGTCTACGCGAACCCGGAGCGGTACTCGTGCGCCGGGATCGTCGTCAGCCCGCCCGCCGACGACCTGCGCGTGACCTTGGACACCGTCGAGGACTGGTCGGTCATCGAAGCGATCGTCGCCGAGCTGGGCGACCGTGTCGGCGACTGGCGCGAGGTGGTCGCGGTGCTGCGGTCCCGGCCAGAGCTGGTGAAGCTCAACGCGCACGTCGAGCAGAAGAAGGTGGCCAGGTGACCCGGCTGCTGCTTCGTGCCGATGCCTCGCCGTCGATCGGCGCCGGCCACGTCTCGCGCATGGTCGCCTATGCCGAACGCGCCGTCGCGCGCGGCTGGGAGGTCGTGTTCGCGGGCCGGGTGGACAACGCCGAATGGCTGGCCGCCCGGTTCGGCGAGCTCTCGGTCCCGGTGGTGCCGTCCGCGCTCTTCGAGGGCTTCGACGCGGTGGTCGTCGATCACTACGGCCTCGGCGAACTGCGTGAGGAGGTCAACGCCGCGGGCGCGCTGCTGGTGTCCATCGAGGACGACGTCTTCGGCAGGCGCGCGGCGGACCTCGTCGTCGACTGCGCCTTCGAGCCGATGCCGCGTCCTGAGGACGGCTCAGGGGAGTTGCTGCGCGGCGCGCGCTACGCGCCGCTGAGGGAAGCCGTCGTCCAGGCGCGGGAAAAGCGGTCCCAAGGCCCAGGCGGAGACCGGCCGCGGGTCACCGTCGTGCTGGGAGGCGGCGCGGAATGGGCCGAAACGGTTAGCGCGCTCTTACGGGCCCTTCGCGACACTCGGGAGCCGTTCGAAGCCGACGTGCTCGTACGTGGTGAGCCGACCGTGCCCGAACCGCTGTCCGGTCAGGAGTTCCGGATCGCGCCGCCGGGGCCGGGCCTGCTCGATCTGCTGGTGGAAACGGACGTGGCGATCAGCGCGGCGGGGGTGACGCTGCTCGAACTGTGCTGCCTCGGGGTGCCCACCGCCGTCGTCCGGCTCGTGGAGAACCAGGACGCGGGATATCGCGCGGCACTCGATCTCGGGCTGGCGGCCGGGCTGGGGAGCGCGGACGCACTCGATGGCCGAGCCGTCGAGACGCTCAGGGGGTTGCTGTCGGACCCGGCGACGCGTAACGGTCTTTCCGGGACTTCGATGGCTCTTGTGGACGGGCGAGGAGTCGACCGGGTACTGGATCGGCTGGAGAAGACGAGGATGGCGGAATGACGACCACGGCGGAGCGAAGCGAGGCCGACGCCGTCCCCGAACGGAAACCGCGTCGAGGGCTTCTCGCCGTCTTGCTCGGTTTCGGCGCGCTCTTCCTCGCCGGGTGCTGGGCGGCGTGGTTCTTCACCATCGACGACGCCTTCATCACCTTCCGGTACTCGGGGAACATGGCGGACGGCCACGGTCCGGTGTGGAACGTGGGGGAAGACCCGATCGAGGGCTTCACGAACTTCCTCTGGATGCTCTGGCACGTCCCGTTCGCCCTCGCCGGTCTGCCGTTGGAGACCGTCGCCAAGGTGACGTCCGTCGTACTGGGCGGCTTGATCCTGGTGATGCTGGTCCGCGCCGGGCATCGCGCGGCGGGCGTTCTCGGCGCGCTCGTGGCGGGCGGCGCGCTGCTGCTGTTCGTGCCGACCTACTTCCACGTCACCGCCGGCCTGGAGACCATCGCGTTCGCCGCGGTCGTGCTGCGCGCCGCCATCGTCGGCGTGGACCTCGTCCAGGGCCGCACGGTGCGTGACTGGGAGCCGCCGCTCTTGCTGCTGCTCGCCGGGATGATCCGGCCTGAAGGTGTCCTCGCGACCTTCCCCGCCTTCCTGATCTGGCTGTGGCTCGGGCGCGGGCGACGGCGGACCTGGGCGCTCGCCGCCGCGGTCCTCGTCCTCGGCGGCGGCTACTTCGTCTGGCGGTGGACGTACTTCGGGCATCTGTTCCCGAACACCTTCTACGTCAAGTTCGGCAACCTCGACGCCGGATCGGTCTGGCTGGAGACCACCGCCTGGCTCGTTCTCCCGCTGCTGGCGCTGACCGCCTTCCTGCTGTTCCGGAAGGCGAGCAGGGGAGCGGGCCTGGTGCTTTCCTCGGTCGTCCTGCTGACCGGCATGACCTACGCGGTTTCCGGGCCGACCATGGACTACATCCACCGCTTCGCCTTCCACGCCTTCCCCGTGCTCTGTCTCGGCGCGGGGCTGGCCATGGCGCACCTCGGCCGCCGGTGGATCGCCGCGGTGTCCGGCGCGGTGGCGGTCGGCTGGGTCGCCGTCACCGGTGCCCAGTCGACGGATCTGCCGGTGATCGCCAACTACGGGCCCGACCTGCAGCGCGCCCACGTCGCCATCGGCAAGGGTCTCGCGAACGCCCAGGTGCCGGAGGCGGCACGGAGCCTGGCGGTCTCCGACGCGGGGGCGATCCCGTACTACAGCGGCTGGAAGTCGATCGACTACATCGGACTGAACGACGAGGCCATCGCGCACGGCGCCTCGCCCACGGACGTCGTCAAGGCCGTCCGCCCGACGGTCATCGTCGTCACCGCACGCGGGCCCGGCGCCACTCCCGGCTGGGCGTACGGCCTCGTCGTTCCCGACGCGGCGCGCGACTATCAGCTGGTCGCGGACGTCCAGATGCGCGAGGGCTACTTCCAGGAGGTCTTCGCGCTGCCCGAGCACGCCGCGCGGATCCGTTCGGCGCTCGACGAGTCCGTCGGCGAGGCACAGCGCCGGAACGATCCCGGCCGGTACGAGGACACCATCGACCGCTGGCTCGACCGTCTGCGTGCCCAGCTGCCGGGAGGATGAGGGCATGCGGGTCAGTGCGGATTTCCGGGCCCGTCTTCTGGAGCTCGTCGCCGCGGGTCTGACCATCTTCGAGATCCGGCCCCTCCTCGCCGCGGAGCTCGAGCGGGGTGTCTCGCGAGAAGCGCTGTACCAGGAACTGCTCGACACGATCCTGTTCCTCCGTGAGCAGGGCCGGGAGACCGAAGAAGATCGCGTCGGGGATGTCGCGGATCTGATGTCGGATTGGGTTCCTCGGGAACATCGTTTGTAGCCCCGTCGAGGACCGCCACTGTCCTCGATCCTCCCTACCGTCGCCTTCATGACCGACGAAATCACGCCGTTCACGATCGCCGTCCCTCAACGCGACCTCGACGACCTCGCCGCCCGGCTGGCGAACACGCGTTGGCCGGACGAGATCGACGGCGTCGGCTGGGGCCTCGGGACGCCGCTCGGCTACCTCCAGGAGCTCGCCGAATACTGGCGGCTCCGCTACGACTGGCGCGCCCACGAGGAACGCCTCAACGGTTTTCCCGGTTTCCTGACGAACATCGACGGCGCGAACGTCCACTTCCTGCACGCGCGGTCACCGGAGCCGGACGCGATCCCGTTGGTGCTCACGCACGGCTGGCCGGGGTCCATTGTGGAATTCCTCGACGTCGCCGGGCCCCTTTCGGACCCGCGTGCGTACGGCGGAGACCCGCGGGACGCGTTTCACGTCGTCGTCCCGTCGTTGCCGGGGTTCGGTTTCTCCGGGCCGACGACCGAAGCGGACTGGGGCACCGGCCGGATCGCCGATGCCTGGGGAGTGCTGATGTCGCGGCTCGGGTACGAGCGGTTCGGGCTGCACGGCGGTGACTGGGGCGCGATCGTGTCGCGCGAGGTGGGCGTCCGGTCCCCGGAGCGGGTGATCGGCGCGCATCTGACGATGCTGCCGCACGCGGTCCCGGAATCCGAGGCCGATCTCGAGGGGCTCTCCGGTGAGGAGCTCGCGCGGGGTGAGGCGGCGCTGGCGCGCGGGCGGGAGTTCCAGACCGGCGAGCTGGGCTACGCGATGATCCAGGCGACCAAGCCGCAAACGCTTGCCTACGGGCTCACCGACTCGCCGGCCGGGCAGCTCGGCTGGCTCGT
The DNA here is from genome assembly GCF_022479115.1 of Amycolatopsis sp. EV170708-02-1. Lineage (NCBI taxonomy): Bacteria > Bacillati > Actinomycetota > Actinomycetes > Pseudonocardiales > Pseudonocardiaceae > Amycolatopsis > Amycolatopsis sp. EV170708-02-1. Next base: position 8,838,850 of record NZ_CP092497.1, on the reverse strand, counting down.
GGAGAAGTTCAAGTCCTATTCGGACTCGCGTGACGTCCCGGAGGACGCGATCGATCGTGACGACCTGCTCACCAGCGTGATGCTCTACTGGCTCACCGGCACGGCGAACTCGTCTTCGCGGATCTACGCCGCGCTGGGCCCGGCTTGGGGCGAAGAGCCGTCGCGGTCCACAGTGCCCACCGGGGTGGCCGTGTTCCCGAAGGACACCGGGCTCCCGATCCGGCACCTCGCCGAGCGCACTGACAACATCGTGCACTGGTCCACTCCGGACCGAGGCGGTCACTTCCCGGGGCTGGAGGTGCCGGATCTGCTCATCGACGACCTGCGGACGTTCTTCAGTCCGCTGCGCTAGAGGTACTGACCAGGTCCGTGCGACTCGCCACCGGCCGCGTGCCCGCCCAGAGCGGCGCCGCCCGCGGAAGGACCGGCCGGCAGCCCCCGCCGCATCTGCTCCAGCTGCACCCGCGCGGCCATCTGCTGCGCGAACAGCGCGGTCTGGATGCCGCTGAACAGCCCTTCCAGCCAGCCGACGAGCTGCGCCTGCGCGATCCGCAGTTCGGCATCGGAGGGCGTCGAGTTCTCGGTGAACGGCCGCACGAGCCGCTCCAGCTCGTCCTGTAGCTCGGGCGCGAGCGCCTGCTCCAGCTCACGGATCGAGGTCTGGTGGATCTCGCGCACGCGGGTGCGGCTGGCGTCGTCCAGCGGCGCGGCGCGGACCTCCTCCAGCAGCTGTTTGATCATCGTGCCGATGCGCATCACCTTGGCGGGTTCCTCGACGAGGTCGCCGAGCGACTCCTCCTGCCCCTCCTCGCCGGAGTCGGAGCCGGGGGCGGCGATGCGTGCGGTGCCGACCGGGGTGCCGTCGGGACCGACGACCACCACATGGTGTGGGGAGTCTCCGCCGCCGTCACCGGGGGTGGTCGATTCGCGGGAAACTGGGTCGGTCATGTGCTCCATCCTGGCCTACGTCGGGCGCGAAGCGCAGTGTGGTTTTCGGCGCCGTCTCCGAGCGTAGCGGGAATCGTCGCGCCCCGTGGTCGGGCAGCCAACCCCGGGTAAAGCGCCAAACCGCACGTCCGTACGGTGTCCCCATGGCGTTCGACGTCGCTCGTATCCGTGGGTTGTTTCCCGCGCTGGGTGACGGCTGGATTCACTTCGACGGCGCCGCCGGAATGCTCGTACCTGAACAGGTCGCTTCGGCCGTATCCACGGCCATGCGCGCTCCGGTGTCCGGGCCGGGTGGAGCGTTTCCGGCCTCCCAGCGCGCGGAAAGCATTGTCACGGCCGCTCGCCGGGCGGTCGCCGACCTGGTCGGCGCCGACCCGGCCGGAGTCGTGCTCGGACCCAACGCGCCCGATCTCATCCGCCGTCTCGTCGACGCGATGGCCGATCGCTGGACGATCGGTGACGAGGTCGTCGTCTCCCGGCTCGACGAGGAGGCCAACCTCGCGCCGTGGCGCCGCGCGGCGAAACGCGTCGGCGCGGTCGTGCGCTGGGGCGAGATCGACATCGAGACCTGTGAGCTGCCCGCCTGGCAGTACGAGAACCTCGTCTCCGCGCGCACGAAGGCCGTCGCGGTCACGCTGGCGTCCGGTTCGGTCGGCACCCGGCCCGACGTCCCGACGGTGATCGAGTTCGCCAAACGCGTCGGCGCGCTGGTCGTCGTCGACGCGACGTACGCGGCGCCGTTCGTGCCGCTGGACCTCAACGCGCTCGGCGCCGACGTGATGGTCGTTTCGGCGCAGGCCTGGGGCGGGCCGTCGGTGGGGGCGCTGGTCTTCCGTGACCCCGAACTGCTCGAACGGCTGCCGTCGGTCTCGCTCGACCCGGCCGCGCGCGGTCCGGCCCGGATGGAGCTGGGGCCGCACGCGTACCCGTTGCTGGCCGGGCTGATCGCGTCGATCGACTATCTGGCCGGTCTGGACGACGCCGCGCTGGGCTCCCGGCGCGAGAAGCTGGTGACGTCGCTGGGCTCGGCGAAGTCGTACCACGCGGGACTTCTGGCGCAGCTGTCCACGGAGCTGCGTTCGCTGCGGCACGTCATGGTCATCGGCGACGCCATGCGCAGGATCCCCGCGCTCGCGTTCGCCGTCGCGGGCAAGAAGGCGCCCGAGGTCGCCGAATACCTGGCGTCCCAGGGGCTCTGCGCCTTCGCCGACGACGGCACGAGCGGTGTCTTCGGGTCGCTCGGCGCCGCCGAAGTCGGCGGCGCCGTCCGCATCGGCCTCGCGCATTACTCGAACGTCTTCGAGGTCAATCAGCTCGTCCGCGTGCTGGAAGAGATCCGCTAAGACTTCGCCGCCAGCAGAACCTTGCCGAAAACCGTGCCTTCTTCGAGCGCGCGGTGCGCCGAAGCGGCTTCGGCCATCGGGACGACCTGGCCGACGATCGGCTGCACCGAACCCTGCTCCACCAACGGCCACAGCCGCTCGCGGACGTCGGCGACGATCGCCGCCTTCTGCTCCAGCGGCCGCGAGCGCAGGCCCGCGCCGAACACGCTGGCGCGTTTGCCCATCAGCTTGCCGATGTTCAGCTCACCCTTGACGCCGCCCTGCATGCCGATGATCACCAGCCTGCCGTCCATGGCCAGCGCGTCGATGTTGCGGCCGAGGTACTTGGCGCCCATGTTGTCGAGGATGACGTTCGCGCCGCCGGTTTCGGCGCGCAGTACCTCGACGAAATCCTGCTCCCGGTAGTTGATCGCGAGGTCGGCGCCGAGCTGGCGGCAGCTCTCCAGCCGTTCTTCCGAACCCGCGGTCACCGCGACCGTCGCGCCGAGCGCCTTGGCGACCTGGATCGCGTGCGTGCCGATCCCGCCCGCGCCGCCGTGGACGAGCAGGACGTCACCCTCGGACAGGCCGGCGTGCATCACCACATTCGCCCAAACCGTGCACGCGACTTCGGGCAGTCCGGCGGCCGCGAGCAATTCGACTTCGGCGGGAAGAGGAAGCAGTTGTCCGGCGGGCACGGCGACCTTTTCCCCGTAGCCTCCACCGGCGAGCAAAGCACAAACTTCGTCACCGATTCGCCATCCTTCGACGCCTTCGCCGATTTCGGCGATCGTGCCCGAACATTCGAGTCCGAGGATTTCGCTGGCACCCGGCGGAGGAGGATAGTTTCCCTGGCGTTGCAGCAGGTCAGCGCGGTTGACGGCGCTCGCGGCGACCTCGATGACGACTTCGCCTTCACCGGCAACGGGATCGGGGACCTCGGTCCATTCGAGAACGTCGGGTTCGCCGGGCTCACGGATGGTGATCGCATACATACAAACGACCCTATCCCGGTGTCGTAAAGTCCGCCGAACGTCGGTTGACCTGTGGCGTAAACCACACAAAGGTGACGCCCATGTCATATTCGCGAAGAAGCATCGTTCCCTCGATCGTGGTGATGGCCACCGCCGCGCTCACGGTCGGAATGGCTCCCGCTGCGACGGCGACGACCGGGCTCGACGGCCCCGCGCTGGCCAAGCAGCTCGTCAACAAGGTCGACGTGAACAACGTCAACCGGCACCTGATCGCGTTCCAGCGGATCTCGGACGCGACCGGTGGCCGCCGCGCGGCCAGCACCGAGGGCCACAAGCGGTCCGCGGAGTACGTCGCCACGAAGCTGGAGCAGGCGGGCTTCACGGTCACGCGGCAGGAGTTCCCCTTCACCTACGCGGAAACCCTCGCGGAGAAGCTGACGGTCGCGGGCGCCGACGTCCCGATCATCATCATGTCCTACAGCCCGTCGACGCCGGACGGTGGAATCACCGCCCCGCTCGCCGTGGTCCCGGTGGACGACACCAGCGGCTGTGAAGCGGCCGACTACGCCGGCGGGGTCGCCGGCAAGATCGCGCTGATCCAGCGCGGTGGCTGCTCCTTCGCGCAGAAGCAGGCGACGGCCGCCGAGGCGGGCGCCCTCGGCGCGATCGTCTACAACAACGTTCCTGGCCCGGTCAACGGCACCCTGGGCGACCCGTCCGCGGCCAAGATCCCGACCGGCGGCATCACCCAGGCCGACGGCCAGGCGCTCGCCGCCAAGGCCGGCGCCTCGGTCACCCTCGACCTGCGTGCCTTCCAGGAGGCGCGGACCAGCTACAACGTCCTCGCCGAGACCAAGACCGGTCGCAAGGACAACGTCGTGATGCTCGGCGCCCACCTCGACAGCGTCACCGAGGGCCCCGGCATCAACGACAACGGCACCGGCTCCGCCGCGCTGCTGGAGACCGCGCTGCAGCTGGGCAGCAAGCCCAAGGCCAACAACGCCGTCCGCTTCGGCTGGTGGAGCGCCGAGGAGTTCGGTCTCGTCGGCTCGACCCACTACGTCAACTCGCTGAGCTTCGAGCAGCAGCTCGACATCGCGCTCTACTACAACTACGACATGATCGGCTCGCCGAACGCGGCGTACTTCGCCTACGACGGTGACAACTCCGACGGTGTCGGCGCGGGTGCGGGCCCGTACGGTTCGGCCCAGCTGGAGAAGACCCTGGTCGACTACCTGCAGCTCGGCAAGGGTGTCCCGGTCGAGGGCACGGACTTCACCGGCCGCTCCGACTACGGCCGGTTCATCGCGGTCGGCATCCCGGCCGGTGGCCTGTTCACCGGTGCCGAAGGCGTGAAGACCGCGGCGCAGGCGGCCAAGTGGGGCGGTAGCGCCGACGTTCCTTACGACAAGTGCTACCACCAGGCGTGCGACAACCTCGGCAACGTCGACCGCGTCGCGCTCGAACGCAACTCCGACGCCGTCGCCTGGGCGCTGGGCGTGTACGCGACCAGCACCGCGAACATCAACGGTGTCTCGGGCAGCTCGGCCGCGAAGGCGAAGGCCCTTCGCGCGACTGAGCGGTCTCAGCAGCGGAGCATGACGGCTTCCGTCCAGGCCGACGACCACCACGTCGCCGCCTGATCCTCAAGAAGCCTCGTGAGTGGCAAGGACGGTTCTAACCGTCCTTGCCACTCACGAGTTTTTCAGCCCAGGTTGTTGGTCGCGAAGGTGTCGCACCGCGCCGGCTGCCCGGTCTGGAAGCCGGTGGTGAACCACTTCTTCCGCTGCGCCGAAGTGCCGTGGCTGAACTTCGACTCGTCGACCCGGCCCCCGCCGAGCTTCGACTGGATGTAGTCGTCACCGATCCGCGAAGCGGTGTCCAACGCGGAGTTGACGTCCTCCTGGCTGATCTCGCTGATCAGCGGCCGCCCGGACTCGGTCGGCGTGGTCGTGGCGTGGTTCGCCCAGACACCGGCGTAGCAGTCGGCCTGGAGTTCGAGCCGCACCGAACCCGACGTCGGCCCGCTCCCGGTTCCCTTTTTGGACACTCCGGTGAGGTTCTGCACGTGGTGGCCGTATTCGTGGGCCAGCACGTACGCCTCCGCGAACGGCCCGCCCTGCGCGCCGAACCGGGTGCGGAGTTCGTTGAAGAAGCCGAGATCGATGTAGACCTCGGAGTCGCCGGGGCAGTAGAACGGCCCGACGTCGGAGGTCGCGTTGCCGCAGGCCGTGTTCACGCCGCCGTTGAAGAAGTTCGTGACGGCCTTGCGGTAGGTCGACCCGGACCGCTGGAACTCCTGGCCCCAGTAGTCCTGGATCGAGTTGATGATGGCGACGATCGCGCAGTCGTGGTTCCGGTTCGCGTCCGCGCCGGTCTTGCACTCCTGCGACAGCGACGTGTTGTCCATCTGCTGCCCGGAGCCCACGCCGCCGAGGCTGCCGATCCCGCCTGACGACGGGTTCAGGCTCACGCCGCCGAACTGGGAGAAGAGGAAGTAGATGACGAGGCCGACCACGCCGAGCCCGCCGCCGCCGAGTGCCACCCGGCCGCCGATACCGCCACCGCCGCCTCGCAGGTCCTCGACCTCGGAGGTGTCCAGGCCCGCGCCTTCGTCGAATCGCACGGGGGAAGCGTAGCCGGAAGACCCCGGATATGCCTGGGTGCGGCCGCGCAGTGCGGCCGCACCCAGGACTACCGAGGTTGTCTTGTTCCGATCGCCGGTTGGCCGCGATCACCGGGCCGGCGTCCTGCGCTGCCGAGGCGGTCGAAGAGGCCGCGAACCCGAAACAGGCCGGAGTGACGCCGAATGCGCCAGAATTGTCGAGCGCATCCGAGATGCCCGCGCTCGTCGCTGTTCACAGTCGCGACCGACCCGGTCCTTTCCGTTCCGGTCGCGGGGACACAGCAGGCGGTCAACCGCGAGAATCACCCGCCATACCACCACCTGACCCTTCCCGGCTGGGGAGCAGGTCCGGCGGCCATCCTACGGTCCGCCCGGTACTTGCCCGACCATCCGCTGACAAGCAGAATGCGCCTTTTCGCGCCGAGTCTCAACCTTTTCGTAACCCTCCTTCGGGCGAATGTTCCGCCGGATTTTTCAGGGGCCGAAAAGTGACCGGTGGGTATGCGCCTTGCGCGATCAACGCTCTACTCTGCGTGGATGGCGGTGGAGCAGAAGGAAGTGCGCTGGCTGTCCGAGTCCGAGATGGTCGCCTGGCGCTCGTACATCGTCGCCACCATGCGGCTGCGGCAGCGCCTCCATCGCGAACTCTCCGAGCGTCACGACGTCACCCTCGCCGACTACGAGGTCTTGGTCTGCCTTTCGCTCCAGCCCGACAGGCGGATGCGGATGACGGAGCTGGCGAGCATGCTCGGCTCGACCAAGAGCAGGCTTTCGCATCAGATGGTCCGGCTGGAGGCCGACGGCCTCATCCGCCGCACCCGCGACCCGGCGGACAAGCGCGGTGTCGTCGCGGAGATGACCGGGAGCGGCGCACAGCTGCTGGAGGGCGCGGCGCCGACGCATGTCGAAGGGGTCCGGGAACATCTGATCGACCTGCTGACTCCCGAGGAGCAGCGCGTGCTGGGGCAGGCTTTCGGGCGCGTGCTGGATCACCTGTCGGAGATCGACGGCCTGCCGCGGCTGCCGCCGATCACTTCCTGAGCCTCGCCGCCTGACGCGTCAGGTGCGCGCGTTCGGCCTGGTCGGACGCCTTGTCTGCGGCCTCGTCGTACAGCCTTGCCGCGGTCACCGGATCACCGTCGCGCTCGTGCAGGTACGCCGCCACCGCGGCGTACCTCGGCAGCGAATCGTCCAGTTCCGCGAGCGCGGCCAGCCCCGCGCGCGGTCCGTCCGCCTCGCCGACGGCGACCGCGCGGTTGAGCCGGACGACCGGGCTGCCGGTCAGCCGCGTGAGTTCGTCGTACCACTCGACGATCTGCACCCAGTCGGTCTCTCCGGCGGTGGGCGCGTCGGCGTGGAGCGCCGCGATGGCGGCCTGTGCCTGGAATTCGCCCAGCCGGTCGCGGGCCAGCGCGGCTTGGAGGATCTCGACGCCCTCGGCGATCAGGCGCGTGTCCCAGGCGCCGCGGTCCTGTTCGGCGAGGGGCACCAGCTCGCCGTCGGCCGCCGTCCGCGCGGCGCGCCGGGCGTGGTGGAGCAGCATGAGGGCGAGCAGCCCGGCGACCTCGGGATGGTCGATCGAGGCGAAGAGCCGCCGGGTGAGCCGGATGGCCTCGGCGGCGAGGTCGACGTCGCCCGAGTAGCCCTCGTTGAACACGAGGTAGAGCACGCGGAGCACGGTGGCGACGTCGCCCGCCTGGTCGAAACGCACTCCGGAGACGGTGCGCTTGGCGCGGCTGATGCGCTGCGCCATCGTCGCCTCGGGCACCAGGTACGCCTGGGCGATCTGACGGGTGGTGAGCCCGCCGACGGCGCGCAGGGTGAGCGCGACCGCCGAAGCCGGCGTCAGCGACGGGTGGGCGCACAGGAAGTAGAGCTGCAGCGTGTCGTCCACCGCGGGCGCGGGACCCGGCGCCGGCTCGTCGTCGACGAGGTCCTCGCGACGGCGGCGGGCGGCATCGGACCGTGCCATGCCGAGGAACTTGCGCCACGCGACGGTGACGAGCCAGCCCTTCGGATCGTTCGGCCGTCCATCGGGCCAGACGCGGACGGCCTCGATCAGCGCCTCCTGGACGGCGTCCTCGGCCGACGCGAAGTCGGCTCCGCGGCGGACGAGGATCCCGAGGACGTTCGGCGTGAGGCTCCGGAGCAGGGCCTCGTCCAGCTCGGCGGTCACTCCGTGGTGACGAGCGGCTCGCCCCACAGCGGACGCAGTTCGAGCCATTCGTGGATCGGCTTCCCGCCCGCTCCCGGGGCGGCCGACAGTTCACCCGCCAGTTCGAGCGCTCGCTCGTAGCTGTCGACGTCGATGATCATGAAACCGGCGATGAGGTCCTTGGTCTCGGCGAAGGGGCCGTCGGTGACCGGCGGTTTGCCCTCGCCGTCGTACCGCACGAAGGTGCCTTCGGGAGCGAGAGCCTGCTCTCCGACGAACTCGCCGGTCTTCACTAGCCGGTTCGCGAAGTCCCTCATGTAGTCGATATGCGCCGTGATCTCCTCCGGCGCCCATTGCTCCATCGGGATGTCGTTCACCGCTGCCGGAGCGCCGCGGTAGTGCTTGAGCAGCAGGTACTTGGGCATGCCGGAAGGGTAGCGGGAGTCTGCCGGTCCTTCTGCCTGGTGCGGCTATACATCCGATCTCTAGCGTCCTTGTCGCGTTCCTCCACCGCGAAAGGAAGAGCCCTTGTCCAAGGCGAAACGGCGATCAGCCTGCCTGCTCGTGACCATCGGTCTCGTCTGTGGCCTGCTCACCGGAGAAGCGGTCGCCTCCGGTGTGGACCCGGCCCCGCTCGCTCCAGCCGTCGCTCAAGCGCTGATCGCCGCCAACCCGGTGATCTGCGAGGGCGACGGAGTCTCCGGCAAACGTGTCGAGCTGGTGTACGTCCGTGAAGCCGGCCAGCCCGACCGGTACGCGACCGTCGTGCCGTCCCTGCGCGCCTACGCGTCCGGGATCGACGATTCGTTCAACGACAGCGCCGCGGCGACCGGCGGCAGCAGGCATCTCCGCTACGTGACGGCCGCGGGCGCGGGCTGCCAGGTCGCCGTCGCGAACCTCGTGGTGCCCGACGGCACATACCAGTCCGGCGCGATCCGCGACCGCGCCATCCAGGCCGGTTTCTTCGACGCGAACCGCGACTACATGCTGTTCTCCGACAACCCGCACACCTGCGCGGGCACCTGGGGCGACAGCGACGACCAGCCCGGTCCCGCCAACGCCTTCAACAACGGCAGGCATTACACGGAGATCGCCGTCCCCTGCTGGGGGGTCAACGCGGCCGCCCACGAACTGGGCCACATGCTCGGCGCGGTCCTGCCGGGTGCCCCGCACTACCAGGGCGGCGGGCACTGCTCCCAGGAATGGGATCTGATGTGTTACGGCGACACCCAGTCCTTCGACTGCACGGAACGCGACTTCGACCGGCTGCTGGACTGCGGCAACGACGACTACTTCAGCACGAACCCCACGCCGGGCAGCTGGCTCGCCACGCACTGGAACGTCGCGAACAGCGCCTTCCTGATCAAGAAGGACACCCCGACAACGACGACGGCCACGCCAGGGGCGGGAAGACCTACGTCATCACCGGCGCGAGCGGTAACGCGATCGACGTCGTGGGCTCGTCGACCGGCGGCCTGGTCAACCTCAGCCACCGGCCGCGGACCGACGCGATGAGCCAGAAGTGGATCCTGGGCTACAACACCGGTCTTCAGCTGGTCAACGCGAACAGTCAGCTGTGCGCCGACAGCGCCCAGAGCGGGACGGCGCCGGGAACGCCGATCCTGCAGTACAACTGCAACGGCCAGAACGGCATGCGGTGGGCGTTCCAGCCGCTCGGCAACGGCAAGGTGGCGATCTTCAACTACCTGACGGGTTACGCGATCACCGACGGCGGCGCTTACCCGGCGCCTCTGGTCCAGCGGCCCTACACCGGAGCGGCGAACCAGCAGTGGACTCTGAACCCCGTCGCCGATCCCGGTCCGAAGGCGGGCAAGAAGTACTACTTGACCGTCGCCACCAACGGCAACAGCGCGGCGGTCGTGGACGGCTCGTCGTCGGCGGGCGCGAAGATCACCAACGTGGCCAGGCAGAACGACAACGGCCAGAAGTGGCGGCTCACCGACGCGGGCGGCGGGTACTGGAGGATCTCCAACGAGCGGAGCGGTCAGTGCCTGCGGCCGGTCTCCGGCAGCACCGCCGAGGGCGCGCAGTTCGAACAAACGCACTGCGGCTCGGCCACCAACCAGCAGTGGAAGCTGTTGCGGAGCGCCGACATGCGCTACGGGCTGGTGAACCGGGCGAGCAAGCTGGCGGTGCGGCAGATCAACAACGGCACGGCTTCGCTCCTGGAGCAGCGGCCGTTCCAGGGCGGCCGTAGCGACGAGACCGTCTGGGCGCTCGTGCCCGCGTGACGCGAAGCGCCCCAGGTCGGCTGGACCTGGGGCGCTTTCGTTTTCAAGAGTGGCGGTAGCGGTGGGATTCGAACCCACGGAGGACAGAGCCCTCGCATGTTTTCAAGACATGTTCCTTCGGCCGCTCGGACACGCTACCGCTGTCGAGGGTATCCGACGGGGCTTTGGTGAAACGCTTCGGATCTAGTCGAAGTCCCAGTCGGTCAGGATGCCCACGAAGATGACGCCGATCAGGATCAGCACGATGACCGCGACGCCGAGATAGCCGATGATGATCGCCGCGAGCGCCATTCCCTGGCCGCCCGCTTCCCCGCGTTTGGCCTTGGAGTGCGCGATGTGCCCCATGATGACGCCGGCGATCGACGGCAGCCCGCTGCACGCCACGAGACTGGCGATCGACACGACCAGCGCCGCGATCGCCAGACCTTGTTCCTGTGGCGGCATCGCCGGGCCGTATCCGTAACCCGGTTGCTGGTACGGCTGCCCGTACGGAGGTTGCTGGCCGTAGGGCTGCTGCTGACCGTAGGGGTCTTGCGGGTATGTCACCCGCTAACCGTAACCGCCGGGGCTCAGGAAGCCTGGCTCTTCGCGGCCTTCGCCGCGATTCGTGCCTGGACCTCGGGACGGCGCAGCGGCGGCACCGTCGCCGGCGGCTGACGGCGTGGCGGCAGCTCGGACAGCACTCGCCGGGTGATCTCGGTGATCTCGGCGACGGCGGCCTCGAACGGCTCGCGGGTGGCGTCGGACAGGCTCTGCACCCCGGACACCTTGCGGACGTACTGGCGGGCGGCGGCCTCGATCTCGTCCGGCGTCGCCGCCGGTTCCAGGCCTCGCAGCGTGGTGATGTTGCGGCACATGCCCCGATCGTACGTCCGCCCACCGACGTTTCCGAGTGCTCCGATCACACAGTCGGTTAGAAGCTGCCCTGGTTCGTTGACGCCGAAAAACGCGTTTGGGCACCCTCGGCGGAGTGCCCCTCAGACCTCGCTCTCTTCGCCGTGCGCCCGTCGAGCCGATCCCCGAACCGGCCGAACCCTCCCCGATACCGGAACAGGTCTGGCAACGCGTCCCGATCGACGCCCTGATCGACCTGGTCACCGAGATCTTCACCGCGCACGACCTGCCGTGGTCGCGGGCCAGGATGGCCGCCGAGGCGTTGTGCCACGGCGATCTCACCGGAACGCCGGAATCCGGTGTCGCCGAACTGACCCGGCTGCATCTGCCGATGCTGGCCGACGGGACGGTGCGGCCGAGGGCCGAACCGCTGATGATCGCCGACCGCGGCGCCGCCGCCCTGATCGACTACCGCCGCGCGCCGGGCCTGTGGGCCGTCGGCGACGCGATGGACCGGGCGGTGTCCCGGGCCGGCCGGTACGGCGTCGGGCTCATGTCGGTGCGCGGCGTCGGGCCGTTCGGCCGCGCCGGGCACCATGCCGCGAGGGCGTTGCCGCACACCATGATCGGGCTCGTCATGGCGGCGGGCGGGGAGCGCGGGACGGCCGCGAACCCGCTCGGTATGGCCGCCCCCGCCGGCGCGTACCCCGAATTCGTCCTCGATCTGGACACGCTCGGGGACGTCGACGGCGCCGGCAGTGCCGCCATCGCCGGCTTCGCCCTGCTGGTGGAGATCTTCGCCGGGGTGCTGGCGGGCGTCGGCGACCACGATCACGACACCGGACTGATGGTGATGGCCATCGCGCCGACGACGCTGCGCAGCGCCGACGGGTTCTACAAGGCCGCGAGCGCGTTGTTCGGCAGCCTGCTCGGCTGGGAGGGCGGCACCCCGGTCCGCTATCCGGGCTGGCGCGAGGCGCAGTACCTCGAACAGTGCCAGGCGCTGGGTGTCCCGCTGAACGAGCCGGTGCACCGCGAACTCGAAGAACTCGCGAGGGCGTTGCGCCTGGCGCCGTTGCAGGGCCGCTGAAGGGGACTTTCCCCGCATAAGACGCGGTGAAGGGCGCTTTCCTCGCATCGCATGCGGGGAAAGTCCCCTTCAGCCCGCTAGCCCAGGACGACGCGGCCGCCTTCGCCGCCGACCTCCACGACGTCGCCGTTCGTCAGCTGGCGGCCGCGCCGGACCTCGACCTCGCCGTTGACCGTGACCTCTTCGGCGTCGAGGAGGTCTTTGGCGTGCGATCCGTCTTCGGCCAGGTTGGCCAGTTTGAGGAACTGGCCGAGGCGGATCGGTTCACCGGTGATCGGGACGTCGTGGATGCTCATGGGGAGATCATCCCCGTGCGTCCATCTTCCGGTACAAGGTGGCGACGTCGGTGTCGAAGTAACTGCTGTACGACGTGTCCGGATCGTCCCCGCCGTACAGGTAGCCGCCGATCACGCCGACGACGGTGCCGAGTTCGGTCTTCGGGTCGGGGTCGACGACCCACGGCCCGCCGCTGGTCCCGGTCGTGAAGCCGGGGCACGCGACGCGCATCTGATAGGTGTCGGCCTGCGCGCTGGTGCCGTGGCAGACGACCGGCGCCTCCCGTTCGTCGGGATACCCGGTCAGGGTGATCGGGTGGGCGAAACCGCCACCGGTCAGCAGGGTGTTGGCGCCCGTGACGCTTTCGAGGGTCTTGGGGTTGCCGGTCTGACGGGCGGTCGCGAACCCGACGTCCAGGTCGGGATCGGAGGAATCGGCCCAGCCGTCGGGAACCTGCGGATCCGAGACCTCCCAGTAGCCGTACGGCGCGATACCGTCGTGGTAGCCGGGCGCGAACGAGATCCCCGTCGCGTACTCGCCGCCTTCGCCGTCGTGCAGGCAATGCGCCGCCGTGAGCAGGAGGTCTCCAGGAGCGCTGTGGACGACGCTGGCCGTGCAGAAATGCGTTCCGTCCAGGAAGAGCGCGCCGATCGCGGGATTGGTCCGCGGTGCCGAAGGGGTGGCCGCCACCGTCGCGGCGGCGCCGTCTTCGGCCGGCGCGGGCTCCGGCACGGCGGAGCAACCGGACAGAACGACACAGAGCACGAGCAACAGGGCGCGGCGCATCGCCTTCCTTTCGCTCGTCCACGGCCGTCGGTTACAGATCACCATAAGCGGGGGGCGAACACAGCCCGAATCGATCAACGCACAGCAAGCTCACAGCCGTAGTATGTGTTACCTCCGGTAACAGTCGAGTGGGTTGGGAGCGGGTATGAAGTCGTTCACGGACAAGGTCGTGGTGATCACGGGCGCGGGCTCGGGAATCGGCAGGGCGCTCGCGATCGAGCTGGCGGGGCGGGGCGCCCGGCTGGCGCTCTCCGACGTCGACGTCGTCCGTGCGGCGGGCACCGTCGCGGAATGCGAGAAGGCGGGCGCGACCGCGAAGGCGTACGAGCTCGACGTCGCCGACCGTGACGCCGTTCTCGCGCACGCCGAGGAGGTCGCCGTCGATTTCGGTGGTGCCAACGTCGTGGTGAACAACGCCGGGGTCGCGCTCGGCGCCACGGTCGAGGAAATGACCTGGGACGACTACGACTGGCTGATGGGGATCAATCTCGGTGGTGTGGTCAACGGCACGAAAGCGTTTCTGCCCCAGGTGATCGCTTCGGGTGACGGGCACATCGTCAACCTTTCGAGTGTGTTCGGTTTCATCGGCGTGCCCACACAGAGCGCTTACAACGCCGCGAAATTCGCGGTGCGCGGGTTCACCGAGGCGCTGCGGCAGGAAATGCTGATCGCCCGGCATCCGGTCAAGGTCAGCTGCGTGCATCCCGGTGGTATCAAGACGAATATCGCCCGTGACGCGCGGGGCGGCGTCGAGCGGGACATCGACAAAGCCGCCGAGGGCTTCGAAAAGATCGCGAGGACGACGCCGGAGAAGGCCGCGCAGACCATCGTCCGTGGTATCGAACGGGGGACGGCGCGGATCCTGATCGGTCCGGACGCGTACGCCATCGACGCGATTCCCCGCGTGCTCGGCTCCTTTTACCAGCGGCCGCTGGCGCTGTTGGGGCGCTGGGGAATGCGGAATCTCTGAGAAACCGGAAGCCACTGAACGGAGTAACCCTCCGTGGTCCGGACGGCTCGGGATAACTCGATCGGGGTGCGTTACTTACGGCGGCGTCGGAAATGCACCACAATGCTCAAGTTCGTGATTCCCCTTCCGGAGGTCCCCATGCCGCGCGCCGCCCAGCGCCGTACGCCGACCGATGCCGCGCTCTCCGTCGAGACGGCGGAGTTGCTGGACCGGACCGGGATCATCGCCGCGAGCCTGCCGAAACGGCGGCGCAGCCCGGAGAACGAACCCGAGCCCGAGCCGATGCCGGTGCGGCCCCCGGTCTGCGAACCGGTGGTGGACAAGGATCTGCGCCCCAAGGCCGTCGTCATCCATCGCCGCGCCCGGTCCTGGCTGGTCGGCGGAGCGGGGGTGGCGCTGCTCGCGATCGGCTGGTTCGCCGGCACCTTCACCTTCCAGCCGGTCGACGACACCGCCTTGCCCGAGCAGCCGTCGCCCGCCGTGGTGACCCAGCAGGCGGCCCCGCCGGTCGCGGCGCCCGCGCCGCAGGCCGCCCCGGTGACCGTTTATGTCCCGGTCACCGTGAAGGAGCAAGCGCCCGCGACGAAGAAGAAGCCCGCCAAGGAACGGGTCGTCGCCCTCCCGCCCGCCGAGACCAGGCCGCCGGAGCAGCCGCGTGCCGACCTCGGCTCGCGCGAAAAGGTCACGCAGGACATCCGGAACATGATGGACCCCGTCGTGGCGAGTTCCCTGGCGATGGAGATGGCGCAGGGAATGGTGAGTTACGGCCGCTGACCGGTCAGTGTGGCGGCCAGCGCGGAGCCCTCGCCGGGATCGCCGTGCACGAGTTCGGTGCGGTGCACCACCCGCGGTGAGGACAGGGAAAGCGCGCTCACGCCGGTGATCACGTCTGCCGGGAGCAGGGCCAGCCCCTGACCGGCGGCGACCAGGCCGAGCAGCCCGCGGACGTCGGTCCCGGTATAGCGCAGCCGGCCGCGGAATCCGTCGGTCGAGGCGAACTTTCTCAAGCGTGCCAAGGGAATCGCCGTATCCGGCGCGTCGATCCACGCCGCGTCGGCGAGTTCGGCGAGCCGGACCGTCCGCCCCGCCATCGGATGGCCGTCGGGTACCGCGACCGCGAGCGGGCGTTCACCGACGACGGTGGTGGTGAGCGGGCCGACGTCCGGCAGCGGGAGCGGATCGCTCGGCGCGGTCATGCCGTCGACGAGGCCGAGGTCGAGTGATCCCGTCGCGACCTCCGTCAGGACGTCTTCACGGCCCAGGACACGCAATTCGGTGCCACGACGCGCGGCGGTGGCGACTTCGGCGGTGAGCGACAGCGGGGTGAGCCCGAGGACGACCCGTCCGGTGGGGGCCGCGGTGAGCCGGGCGAGGTCCGCTCGGGCGGCGTCGAGCCGGGTCAGCAGCGGACCGGCGTGTTCGAGGAGACGTTCCCCGGCCCGGGTCGGGGCGACAGGACGCCGGGTGAGCAGCTCGGTGCCGAGGTCGTGTTCGAGCGCGGCGATGTGCTGGGAGATCGCGGATTGCGTGTAGCCGAGGTCGCGAGCCGCTTGCGAGAACGAGCCGCCGCGGGCCACCGCCACGAAGGTGCGGAGCAGATGGGTCTCCATGCCCATCAGTATCGCTTATGGGAGCAGCAGGGATCATCGTTGGCGCTGAACTCGGTTCGCGGGTCAGGATGGCCGCATGACACAGACAGCCCGGGTCGCCCTGGTCGGCGACCGATCGGACGGCGTCCGCTCCCATGTCCGCATCCCGACGCTCTTCGAGCGGCTCGCCGAACGCGACGGCCTCGAACTCGACGCCTATTGGATCCCGACGGACGCCGCCGGGGACCTCACCGGTTTCGACGCCGTCTGGCTGGTGCCCGGCAGTCCTTATCGCTCCGAATCCGGTGCGGTCGAGACCGTGCGTGCCGCGCGTGAGAACGGCATCCCGTTCCTCGGCACGTGCGCCGGTTTCCAGCACGCGCTGCTGGAGTTCGCGCGGAACGTCTGCGGTCTCGGCGGGATCGGGCACGCGGAGAACGAGCCGGATTCGGCCGAGCGGTTGATCGTCCCGCTCGCCTGTTCGCTCGTCGGGCACGAGGGCGCCGTCCACCTCACGCCGGACACCCTGGCCGCACGGGTTCTCGGAGCGGCGCGTTCCGTCGAGCGATACCACTGTTCGTACGGTCTCGACGCCCGGCACCTGGACACCTTGGCGGCGAACGGGGTGGTCTTCAGTGGATTCGACGACGATGGCGACGCGCGGATCGCGGAACTTCCGGAGCACCCGTTCTTCCTGGCGACGCTGTTCCAGCCGGAACTCGCCGGCGACGGGACCCGGCCGCATCCGCTCGTCCGGGCGTTCGCGCTGGCCGCGGTGGAGCACGCGAGCCGGTCGATCCACAGTGTCGTCAGTGTCCATAGTGGACACTGACGGTCGTCGTGGGCCGGATGGCCGCTGACACAGCGGAAGTGATCGACTACCGTGAGCCAAGGGGAGGGGCTCATGGAGAAGGGGGATCCCGCTCGGAGCACCGCGTTCAAAGCCGCTTTCGCGGTCGGCGAGTTCCGTGCGTTGTGGGCGGCCGAGGCGCTTTCGCAGGCCGGTGACCAGCTGGCCAGGGTCGCGTTGTCGGTGCTGGTCTGGGAAAGAACGACGTCGGCGGGGCTGACCGGGCTCACCTACGGCCTGACGTATCTGCCGACGCTGATCGGCGGCACCCTGTTCGCCGGATTGGCGGACCGGTATCCGCGACGGACGGTGATGATCGTCTGCGATCTGCTGCGCGCGGCGATCGCGGCGCTGATGGCCGTCCCGGGGGTGCCGTTGCCGGTGCTGGCCGGGCTGCTGGTGATCCTGACGACGGCGGGCGGCCCGTTCCGGGCGGCGCAGCTCGCGTTGCTCCCGGACGTCCTCGAAGGCGACCGGTACATCGCCGGGCTCGCGGTCCGGACGATCACCATCCAAACGGCACAGCTGGCCGGATTCGGCGGTGGCGGACTGGTGATCGGGCTCGTGACGCCCTACTGGGGCCTGGTGATCGACGCGGTGACCTTTGTGGTCTCGGCGTTGCTCGTGTCCATCGGCGTGCGTCGCCGAAGGCCCGCCGCCACGGAATCTTCGGTGAAAAGCCGTGTGGCGCGGGCTTTCAGTGGCGAAGGCGCCAGAGAACTGTGGCAGGGCAAGGGAATCCGGGTGCTCTTCGGGTTGAAGATGCTCGCCGGGTTCGCCATCGCGCCGGAAGGGCTCGCGGCACCGCTCGCCGTCGGGCTGGGGGCGGGCAGTTTCGCGGTCGGTCTTATTCTCGCGGCCGATCCGATCGGCTCGGTAATAGGTTCGTGGATCTTCACGAAATGGGTTCCGGCGCGACGGAAAACGCGAATCGTCGGCATTCTCGCCATCGCATCCGTCGTTCCTCTGGTCTTTGTCTTCTTTCGCCCTCCGTTACCCGTCTGCCTCGCGCTGATCGCGCTCAGCGGGGCCTTCGCGGCGCCGTACCACCTGCAGGCGGTCGCGTTGATGGCCCGCGCGGTGCCGGACGGCGTCCGGGCGCAGGTGATGGGGCTGACCTCGACGAGTTTGGTGACCGTGCAAGGAATCGGGATCATGCTCGCGGGCGGCCTCGCCCAGCTGACCGGTCCGTTCGTGGCCGTCGGGGTGGCCGCGACGGTGGCCGTCGTCTCGGCGGGACCGATGGCGATGGCGTGGAAACGCGCCATCGCCACCGGCCCCGATGTATGGCTCCCGGCCGGGAGCCGAACCGGCTGAATTGGTGGGATCAGTCCTCGCGACCGTTCATGATGGTCCTCCCTCCCACTGCTCCATCTGTGTGTTCCGGAAATGACTCGAGCCACCCTCAGTACTACCTCGGATACATTGAAATGTGTACGGAAGGGGGACCGGTGACGATGATTATGGGGGATGTGGAACTCGCCGGAGAAGGGGCCGGTACACGTCTGAGAGCCAGGGTCCGACGCTGGGAATTATGGTCCGGACCACGCGGTGTGCCCGCGGTTTTCCTTGTGGTGGAAGGCCTCGCGGCGGCGGCCGCGGTAATCGCCTTGCTCCGATCGAACTACGAGACTACGGAATTCGTCCGATTTGGATCACTGCTCGGCCTCGCCGTCCTGCAGGCCGAGCTTTCGCGTTCGGTGGAACGGTTGCGCCGCACGCTGTGCGACCGGCCGCATATCAACATGACTTCGGTGTGGACGTTCGCGGGGGTGCTCGTCCTGCCGTCCGGGCTCGCGCTCGCCCTCGGATTGCTCATCTACCTGCATCTTTGGCTCCGGGTGTGGCGGGGGATGAGCCACCGCCCGGCCTACCGCGTCGTGTACTGCGCGGCGGCGATCGTGATCTCCTGCCTGGCCGCGGGGGCCATCGTCTCCGGCTGGAACGGGCTGCCCGCGGGGTTCGCCGGCTCGCTGAAGATCGTCGAGGCGGCGGCCGTGTTCACCGTGGCCAACGCGTTCATCGTGGCGCTCTCGGTCTACCTGCACACCGGGGCCAGGTCCCTGCGGTCGCTGTTCGGCACCGGCGACGACAACCTGCTGGAAGTCACCACCCTGGTGCTCGGCACCTCGACGGCGCTCGGCATCGTGCACGCGCCCGCGCTCGTCCCGTTCGTGCTGCTCCCGGTGCTGGTGCTGCACCGCAGCGTGCTGGTGCGGCAGCTGGAGATCGCGGCGAGCATCGACCGCAAGACCGGCGTCCTGAACGCGCACGCGTGGCACGCGCTGAGCGAACGCGAGCTTTCGTCGGCGGCGAGGGCGAAACGCAAACTCGGCGTGCTGATGCTCGACCTCGACCATTTCAAGCAGGTCAACGACGTCTACGGGCATCTCGCGGGCGACGTCGTGCTCAAGGTCGTCGCGAAGACGATCTCCGAGCACGTACGCGACTACGACTCCGTCGGCCGCTTCGGCGGTGAGGAGTTCGTCGTGCTGCTTCCCGGCGCGACGGAGAGCGAGGTGCTCCCCGTGGCCGAGCGCGTCCGCCGCGCGGTGATGGCGATCGAGGTCGAGGTCGCGACCGCTTCAGGGCCCCGGGTCGTGCGCGGGCTTTCGGTGTCGATCGGCGTCGCGGTGTACCCGTCGGGCGGGACCGTGCTGGAACGGCTGCTGCACGTCGCCGATTCCGCGCTCTACCAGGCGAAGAACAGCGGGCGGAACCGCGTCGTCTCGCTCGCGGCCGCCTGACGCCTCGTGAGTGGTAAGGACGGTTAGAACCGTCCTTACCACTCACGAGGGGTTACCAGGGCGAGTTCTCCTCGTCGTCCGGCGCTTCGTGACGCCGTTCGCGAGGGGCCTGCGGCGGAGGCGGAGCGTCGGTCGCGGACGCCGGCGGTGCGGGCGGCGGAGCAGGTGGCTCTTCCTCCTCGATCTCGGGGAAGCGGCTGCGCAGGGTGCCGATCATCAGCGCCCTGGTCTCCTGGTCCTCGTCGCCGAGCGATTCCTGCATGACCTCGGCGACCTGGCCCGCGATCCCGGCCTGCGCCTGGTGCATGGTCTGCAGGATGGCCCGCGACAGTTCCTCCAGCGGGTACGTCCTGGCCTTGTTCCCGAACTCGATGTCCGTCACGCCGCCGTCCGCCCCGACGGTGATCTTCACGGCGCCGTCGGAGCTGGACGCGGTCAGCCGGAGCTGCTCCGTCCGCTCCTGGGCGGCCGCGTAACGCTGGGCCTTCTCTTCCAGCCCCGCGGCCCATCGCTCCATTTTGCGCTGGGCCTCGTCCGGGTCCAGCATGAGCTCGCCGAGTTCGTTCGCGCCGGTCACTGCTTTCCTCCGATGTCCAAGGCCGGGAAGTCCGCCTTGAACGGTTCCGCGTTGGTCTTGTCACCGTCTACATAGGACTTGGCCGCGGTGCGGACGTTGTCGGCCGTCGACTGGATCCCTTCCACGGCCGCCTTGATCGTCTCCGCCGCGCGTTCGCCCGCCGGGTTGACGATCGGCGGCAGGAACGCGCACAGCAGGCCGTACGCGTCCGACGACATCGCCGAACCGGTCGCGGCGTGCGCCGTGTTCAGCCGGTCCACGAGCCCTTCGAGATGGCTCGCGTGCGCGGTCAGGTCGTCCGGATCGACCTCGAACGAAGCCGTCACTTCCAGTCCTTGTTCTTCCAGTCGCCGATCACCGGCGGCGCCACGACCTCGTCGGCGGCGAAGAAGGACGGGTCGTCGGATTCGACGTAGTCGGCGACCTTGTGCTCCTTGTCCTCCTGGCCCTGCCCCTTGCCCGCGCCGGGGGCCATGCCGCCCATCGGGCCCATGCCGCCGGGGGTGCCCGGCTTGCCGCCGGAGCCCGCCGCACGGGCCGCGGCCGCCTCGGCGTCCATCGCGCCCGCGCCGACGGCGCCGCCCATGCCGAGCGAGCCGGTCGCCCGTCCGGCGCCGCCGAGACCGCCACCGCCCGCACCGCCGGCGCCACCCGCACCGGTGCCGCCGCCGAAGCCACTGGTCCCGCCGGTACCGCCACCGCCGGGGATGTTCGGCATGCCGAGTTTGGGCGCGTTGTACGGAGTGCCCTTGTACGAGTTGCCGTCGGGGAACGAGGGGCCGGTGAGCCGCTCACCGATACCGCCGGGCCGCGGGATCGGCGGGATGTTCGGCATGACCGGCCTCGGCCCGCCGCTGTTGGGCCCGTTCGGGATGGGGAGGCTCGGTGGCGTGAACGGAAGGCCGTTGCCGGGCCGCGGTCCGCCGCTCTCCGGGATCGGCGGCATGTTCGGCGGGGTGAACGGCGGCGGCGAAACGGACGGGGGCGTGTAGCCCGTGGTGCGCGTGCTGTCGTCGATCTTGGGCATGTTCGGGAGGTTGGGGCCCGAAGACGCGGCGGGTTTGTAGGTCTCGCCGCCGGTCGGCCCGTTCGGGATGGTGGGCATGTTGGGCATGGCCGGGCTGGAGCCCGGGCCGCCGGGACCGCCACCGCCGGGGAAGCCGCCCGGACCGCCACCCGGTCCACCACCGGGACCGCCGCCCGGTCCGCCGTTCGGCGAGCTGAACGGCGACACACCGCCGGGGCCGCCGGTCCCGCCCTGCGGCGTCCCGTCCATCGAAGCGACGAGGCCGTCCGGGCGCGTACGGTCCGAGGCCGCGGTGAACGGGGTGCCGTCGGCGCCTTCGGGTGCCATCCGGTCGCGAAGCGTGCCGGCGGGCGAACCCGCGCCACCACCGGCGGGGCTCCCTTGCAGCTGCCTGGTCGCCGTCGCCAGCTTCGGCGGGGCGGGGAACGCCGGGGTGGCGATCGCCGCGCCGACCGTGGTGTCGAATTCGGTCATCACCTTCGCGGCCTGGTCCCGCGCGTCCTGCTGCTTCTTGAAGGTGGTGAGATCCTTGCCGAGCTGCGCCATGTACACATACGGGTCGGTGATCTTCTGCAGGTTGGCGTTGGCCTCCTGCACGTTGAACGCCACCGGCGGGTTCGCCGCCATCAGCTTCTGCGTCTCGTTGAGCGTCTGCGAGTGGATCTGCTGCTGCCGCCCGGCCAGTGTCGCGCCGTTCGCGGTCGAGCCGAGCCATTTGCCGACACCGGCGAGGTGCTCGCGGGCCGCGTCGCCGCCCTCGCCCTCCCAGTTGGCCGTGCTCGCGCTGATCGCCTTCGCCAGGTTGCGCTGATGCGAGGCCAGGTCGTTGCCCGCCCGGATCCACTCTTCGGAGGTCTCGCCCACCGCGGCCGGATCCGCGTTGTCCGCGATCGCGGTCTGCATCTGCTCGTGGGTGGCGTTCGCCCAGACCGTGGACGGCGGCTCGCCGGGTTTGCGGAGGTCCAGGTTCTTGTCGAGACCTTCGCGCGCCTTCTCCAGCTGCGCCTCGTACATCTTCTGCGTGAACTGGTCCTTCACGAGGACGAGCGGCGTGTTCCCCCAGCCGAGGATGTTGAAGATGGCGTCCGTCCCGGCAGAGGCCCCGGCCCGGATCTCGTCACCGGAGGCGGCCTCGTCCGCCAGCGGCCCGACGTAGTAATCGGACGACGAGTCGGCCGTCGGGTCGTAGTGCGGGTCGAGCTTGTCGTAGTCGGGCGAGTTCGGGTCGGAGACCTTCGCCGTCTTCTCCTCGGATTCGGTCACGGGTCTCTCCTTCAGATCTCGGTGTCGATCTGCTTCAGGTCGCGCTGGTTCTGGGTGTCGCGTTCCCGGTAGTTCCGCTGGGCGAGTTCGATCGCCTCGATGTAGGTCGGGAACTCGGCACGGGCGGCCTGGAGCTGGGTGAGCAGGCCCTGCGCGTCGGTCGCGGTGCCGTGCATGTGCTCGGAAACCCAGCGGGCGGTCGCGGTGGAGCTCATCGCCGGCGACTTCTGCAGCTTCGTCAGCGCGCTCCAGCGCTCTTCAAGGCTGTCGATCACTCCTTGGAGCGAACGGATCATCTCTTTGCCGGTGGTCTCGTCGACGGCGAAGCCGCCCTGCTTGGCCATGTCCTTCAGCCGCGCGCTCGCGAACGCCACCTTGCGTGCCGCCATCAACGGCTGCGCTTCTTGTGCTTCCTCGGTCAACGGAGGGTCCTCTCGCCGGATTCGGGAAGGGTCAGTAGATGTCCGCGATGGCGTCCCGGATCGAATTCGCCACGCCCGACTGGCTCGCCGGGTCGTAGTGACCGATCACGGCACCGGAGGCTTCGTCGGTCTCGGTCCAGACCAGGTACCGGCCGTCTTCGGTGTCGAGCCAGCTCAACGGTGTGGACCGGAGCCGTTCGCCGCGGCGGCCGATCCCGCTCACGATGATGTACCCGCCGCCGAGGCGGGGCCCGGACAGCACCTTCTCCAAGACCTCGACGTCGCTCTCGTCGTTGCGCGGCGACGGCGCTTCCGGCCGGGCGCGGACGACGCCGGTGAACTGGAGGTTGCCGAACGCGTCGGTCTCCTCCTCGTCGAACTCGGCTTCGGCCTGGCGGCGCGCGGTCATCGCGGAGACGGCGCGCTCCTCCTTCTGCACGATCGTGCGGCGGCCGGTCGACGCGGGGCGCATCCGCGGCAGCACGCCGGAGAGGACCTCGACCAGCTCTTCGTCGGAGAAGAGCGCGAACTGCAGGAGGTCTTCGCCGTGGGCCTGCGTGATGCCGAGCGCCTGCCTGCCGTCGGTGAGGGCGAGGACGGCGATGTCCTGGCCGAGGCCGTCGATACCGTTGATCGAAACGGTGATCCGGTGGTTCGCCAGCAGCGCGAACGCGGTGCGGACGGCCTGGTTCAGCTCGCCGTTGACCGACAGGCGGCGCTGTTCGAGATCGGTATAGACCTTCCGGACGATCGCGGCGTAGCGCTCCGGGTCGATCGAAGTGTTCTGGACGCGCAAGGGAAACAAGCGGGCATCGACGCCAAGCGCCCGCCCGACCACTGTCGCCTCGACCGTCCCCAGCGCGAAATCGGCTCGCTCAGCCATGCTTCTGCGCTACTCCCTCACGGGGTCGGGCCCCGACTTTGTTAATGACCAAAACAAACTAGCACAGCGCATGAACCTACGAAACCATACGTACACCGCTGAACCCGATGGAATGGATCACCATGCCCGATCGGGCACTTTTCTTGCCCCTAAAGGAATAACGGCCGTTCACCGGGACGTTACCGGTCGGCCGCCGCCGGCGCGTAATTCGTCATCCGGCGGGCCACGTCCGTCCGCGAACGGGCCCCGAGTTTCCGCAGGACCTTGGCGACGTGCTGTTCCACGGTACGCGGGGAAAGGAACAATCCGTCCGCTATCTCCCGGTTCGTCCGGCCGTCGGAAAGCATCCGCGCGACCTCCAGTTCACGGGGCGAGAGCTCCTGTCCGTAGCCACGCCGCCCGCGCTGAGAGGGCGCCCACGCGCCGTGTTCCCGCAGCAGATGGCGGCAGCGGCCGGCGTCCCTGGTCGCGCCGAGCCGCTCGTAGGCCTCCGCGGCCGCCGCGAGCTCCTCGATCGCCTTGCGGTCGCCCGCGGTGAGACGGCCCGCGTCGAGGCGGCCGGCGGTCAGGCGGCACAGCGCCGCCCGCTCGCGGGCGCCGATGGCCTGATACGGCATCGGCAGGGCTTCGTAACCGGCCGCGGCCTCGTCGAAAACCGTTGCCGCGGCGGGATGTTTGCCGCGGGCGTCGAGCAGGATCGCCCGGCCGGCGAGCAGCGCGACCCGGGAGACCGGCGAATCCTTGCCGTCGATCCCGCGGGCGAATTCCTCCACCACGGCGTCCGCCTCCGACCAGCGTCCGGCGCGCGTGTAGGCCTCGGCCGCGGCGGGGACCAGCGCCGCCGCCCACACCCAGACGCCCTTGCGCCGGGCCGCCGCGACGGCGTTGTCGGCCGCCGCGCACGCCCCGTCGACGTCGTCCGTGGCGAGGAGCACCCGGATCAGCACACCCGCCGCCGACAGGACGACCGGGATGGGCCCGTGTTCCGGGGCGTGCACGCTCGCCGCGGCCAGATGTCGTTGCGCGGCGGCGAATTCCCCGCGTACGGCGGCCAGCCCGCCGAGGACGAGCGAGCATTCCATGACGATCGGGCCGAGGTCGGGGTAGCCGTCGCGGAGCTGCTCGGTGGCCTCCGCGAGCCCGGACCAGTCGCCGCGCACCCAGTCGAGCCGGACCCTGGTGCCCTGCGCGAGGCCGGCGGCGTAGAGCGCGCCGGCGTCGGTCGCGCGGCGGATCCCTTCCGTGACCAGCTTTTCCGCCCTGGTCAGATGGCCTGCCCAGGACTGCGCGTCGGCGAGGTTGCACCACAGCCGCGCCAGCTGGACCCGTTCGGCGACCCCATCTGCTACGCCGCCCTGTTCGGCCAGTTCGGTGAACTCGGTCCAGGCCGAGCCGTCGCCGATATGCGCCTGGGTGGAGATCCGGTCGCCGAGCAGGGCGAGCCGCAGCTCCGGGTCTTCGATCCGGTCGAAGACCTCGCGGGCACGATCCATCCAGACCTCGTGCCAGGACAAGGGGGTCAGCCCGTCGATCGGCTGGGCGAGCAGGTTGATCCCGCGTGCGGCCAGCTCCGGCTCGTCGACCAGTTCGGTGATGGCCTTCTCCACCTCGACCCGGCCGCGGCCGAGCCGCCCGATCGTGCGGACCAGCAGCATCCCGAGGCTGAGGCGGATCGTCCC
The DNA here is from genome assembly GCF_022479115.1 of Amycolatopsis sp. EV170708-02-1. Classification (NCBI taxonomy): domain Bacteria; kingdom Bacillati; phylum Actinomycetota; class Actinomycetes; order Pseudonocardiales; family Pseudonocardiaceae; genus Amycolatopsis; species Amycolatopsis sp. EV170708-02-1. Next base: position 8,813,580 of record NZ_CP092497.1, on the reverse strand, counting down.
GCGCACGCTCGGCCGCAGTTCGGTGAGGTCTTCGAGGATCCGTTCCAGTGTCTCGATGACGTCCGGGCGGAACCCGCGCAGCGCGACCTGGCTGAGTTTCGTGGCCAGCCGGGCGATGTCGTCCTCGCCGAGCCCCGCCTCGGCCAGCACGGACTGGAGCAGGTCGATGGCGCGTGAGGTGTCGCCGCGGGCGATGGCCTCGTCGGCGGCGGCTTCGGCGTAGTGGCGCCATTGCCCGGTCCGTCCCGCCGCACGCGAATGGTTCGCCAGCAGGGTCAGCGGCGGGGCGGGCTGCTCGGCGAGCACCTTGATGGCGCGCGAATGCAGCAGAGTCCGTTCCGGACCGCTGATCGTGTCGTAAACGGCCTTGCGGGCCAAGGGATGCCGAAAACCGTAGCGGTCGCCGCCGAGTTCGCCGAGGACACCGCCATCCAAAGTGGACAAAAGGGCGGTGCGGAGGTCGTCGCCGTCGAGGCAGGCGAGTTCGCCGATCACCGCCGGTTCGGACGGGACGGCGAGCACCGCCGCGGCGCGGGCGAGCCGGACGGCGGGGCCGGGCAGCGCGTCGAGCCGTTCGGTGATGGCCTCGCGCAGGGAGATCGGGACTTCGAGGCTTTCCAGCAGCCGGTCGCCCAGCACTTCACCGATCGGCAGCCGCCCCGCCGCGTCCCGCAATGCCCGCAGGGTCTCCTCGACCACGAACGGGATCCCGGCGGTGCTTTCGTGGAGCTTCGCGGTGAACGACGCGGAAACCCTCGGCAGGTCCAGCAGTTCCTCCGCGAGCTTCCCGACGGCGTCGAGATCGAGCGGGCCCAGCGTCACGCGGGCGGTCTGGACGTTCGGCGGGGTGCGGAACGGGATCCCCGCACCGTGCCCGGACGGGGAACCGGTCCGGTAGGCCGCGACGACGGCGAGCTCGGCGGGCATCGCGGCGGCGAGGAAACGCAAGAGGTCACGGGTGCCTTCGTCGGCCCACTGGAGGTCGTCGATCAGGACGAGCGTGGGCCCGCAGGCGATCAGGAGTTCACGGACGGCGCGGAACTGGCGGTGGCGTTCGGCGCACGGGTCGGCGAGCGGTTCCGGTTGGGGCGGAAGGCTTTCCGCCAGTTCGGGCAGCAAGGGTCTCAGCACCCCGGCCACCGGGCTGAGCGGCCCGAGCGGCCGGTCGCCCGCCGACCGCAGCGCTTCGAGCAGCGGCCCGAACGGGAACGGTTCGCGCATCGGCTGGCAGGCACCCGAAAGCACGCGGGCGGCCGCGAACTCGCGGCGTCCGGCCAGCTCTTCGAGCAGCCTGCTGCGGCCCATCCCGGGTTCGCCTTCGATCAGCACGGCGGCGGGACGGCGCAGCAGGATCTTCACGATCGCCGAGACCTCGACGTCGCGGCCCACTAATGCCGTCGATCCGGCGCGGACCGAAACCGAGGTCGGGCGAGGGGTGGCAAGCCACATCATGCGCTCCTCGGTGGGGAGTTCCCGCTGAGCCCGACACGATCTTGTGCGTTGTCCTGCGGAGCCTAAGCACTGCCTACCGGGTCGTAAACCACCCAACACGGACACCCCGGGCACCCCCTGAGGCCGTTCGCGGACGCAGCGTCACCGGTTGCCTGACGGATCATCGGTTGGAAAATCACCGGACACCCGAAACGTCGGCCACCAACCCGATTCGGCGATTCATCCCACGTTCAGGGGGTGGCAATGACTACGCAAGGTATTTGCTCGAAACCCTACTTACGGACGTGTCCGTCCGGGTGCCTGCTCTAGGTGGCCGCCCGTGGAGCAGGGGATTCGGCTGCCGAAGAATGGGTATACCTATCCCGCGCCGACCCGGATTGCGGGCTTCCCCGGAGTCCAGAACCCTCACCCGTCAGGGGAGGGCTATCGCATGGCGAACCGGAGCCGTGCGTGATGACGAGGGAGAAGCATGAAGATCACGAAGCTCCTCGGTGTGGCCGCCACGGCAGCACTGGCCACCGGCGCGCTCGTCACGGGTACCCCGCGGCAGCGACCTCAGCATCTTCGGACACCCTGCTCAACGCCGAGATGGTCCCCGCCCTGCAACGGGACCTCGGCCTGACCGCCGGCCAGGCACTCGCCCGGATCCAGAGCGAGACCGCCGCCGGCACGCTCGAACAGGCACTCGCCTCGGCGCTCGCCGGCAGCTTCGGCGGCGCGAGCTACAACGAGGCCACCGGCAAGCTCCGCGTCGGTGTCACGGACGCGGCGAAACTCGGCCAGGTGCTCGCCAGTGGCGCGGAAGCCGAACTGGTCCGCTTCTCGGCCGCCCAGCTCGACTCCACTGTGGACAGACTGAACGCGAGTGAACGCGCGGCGGACGGCGCGATCACCGGCTGGGGCGTGGACACCAAAACCAACCGGGTGACGGTGAACGTCCTGCCGGGCAAGAGCGGCGTCGTCGACTCGTACCTGGAGAAGGCCAAGGTGGACAAGGCCGCCGTCGCGGTGGTCGAGACCACTTCGGTGCCGACCCTGAAATACGACGTCCGCGGTGGGGACGCCTACTACATCAACAGCTCTTCGCGGTGCTCGATCGGCTTCTCGGTCAACGGCGGCTTCCTCACCGCCGGGCACTGCGGCCCGGGCACGGTGACCGGTTACAACCGGGTCTCGATGGGCTCGTTCGCCCGCGCGAGCTTCCCCGGTAACGACTACGGCCACGTCCGGGTCAACAGCAACTGGACGCCGCGCGGGGTCATCAACAACGGCACCCGGGTGAGCGGTTCGAGCGAGGCCGCCACCGGTGCTTCGGTCTGCAAGTCGGGTTCGACCACCGGCTGGACCTGCGGCACCGTCGGCGCCAAGAACCAGACCGTCCGCTACGCCGAGGGCACGGTCTACGGCATGACCGCCACCAACGTCCGCTCGCAGGCGGGCGACTCCGGCGGCTCGTTCATCGCGGGCAACCAGGCCCAGGGCATGTTGTCCGGCGGGAACAGCTCGGTGACCTACTTCTTCCCGGTCCGGCCGGCGTTGTCCGCGACCGGGACCTCCCTGGTCCTCGGCTGATCCTGAAAAGGACGAAGGGCGGACCGAGTGCCTCCAGCGCACTCGGGCCGCCCTTCGTTTTCGTGCCGCGGGAAAGTTTTCAGACGTTGCTGATCTCCTCGATCAGCGCTTCGACGTCGAAGTGCTCGCTCTCGGAGCCGAGCGGGACCAGCTCGTAAGTGGACTCGAGGAACGTCTCCACGTCCTCGCGCTCCAGCTCGAACGACGCATAGCCGTCGGGTGACTCGATTTCGAGCGTCAGCATCGCCTCGTCCTCGGAGAGGTCGGGGCGGACGCGGACGTCGCCGAGCCCGGCGGGGTCGGTGAGACCGGTGACGAGCAGCTCACGCGCGAAGGTCCACTCGACCCACCGGCCGCGCTCGGTCCGGAACGACACGGTGACCGCGAACGGTTCGCCGGCGTGGAAGGACAGGCGGGAGAGAACGGGCGTGCTGCTGTTGTTCAGCAGAACGAACTGGCTCTGGTGAATTGCGTCGGTGTGCACGGCCACTCCTCAGTGCTCTCGTGGTTCGCGCGGCGCGAACTTTTCGTCTCGGGGAGGAGATGGCCGGACACGGGCCGGATGACGCGACTGTCGCCACGTTCACGCTATCGGCTGCATATGTCCATAGTGGTGTAACGCCGGGCACAGACCCCTTGCGTTCGGGCCGATACCCGTGGTGACGGCGGACAGTCCTCTTTGGATCGGGGGGCTGAAGGACGCTTTCGTCGCATGCGATGCGGTGAAGGACGCTTTCGTCGCATGAGACGCGGGGAAAGCGTCCTTCAGCCCCCTCAGGGCTCCAGCGGCAGGGACAGCCCGGTCTTGACCCGGTCCATCGCCACCGACGTCGTGAAGTGCCGCACGTTCGGGTTGTCGAAGAACATCCGCCGCGTGAACGTCTCGAAATCCGCCATGTCCCGGCAGGTCACCACGAGCACGAAGTCCGCGTTGCCGGTGACGTAGTAGCACTGCTGGACGTTGTCGTCCGCGAGCACCTGACGGCGGAACCCGTCGAGCACCGCGAGGTTCTCCCGTTCCATCTCGACCATCACCACGAACGTCATCGACAGCCCGAGCGCCGCCGGCGACAGCACCGCGACCTCGCGTTCGATCACCCCGGCCTCGCGCAGCCGCTTGATCCGCCGCTGCACGGCCGCCGCCGACAGGCCCACCTTCGCGCCGATGTGCTCGGCGATCGTGCGGGCGTCGGACTGCAGGCAGGCGAGGATGGCGACGTCAAGGCGGTCGAGGTCGGGTGTGTGCACCAGGTCAGGCTATCCGGACGGCTCCGCCCGGCGCCCGTTCTCCGATCGTGGCGCCACGCGGCGTGGGTCACGCCGCCGCGAAAGTGAGAATTCTTTGAATTGTGACCCGGAACACAACTGACGGGTCTACTGAATGGTAGCGCTTACAAGTGAATGGCAGACCTCTCATTTCCCCCGCGAAAGGATTTCTTGGTGCCCTCATCTCAGGCGGCCGTTCTCGCCGGTCTCGGCTCTTGGCTGCCTCCGCGCGTGGTGGGCAACGAGGAGATCGCCCAGCGGCTGGACACCTCCGATGAGTGGATCCGCTCGCGCACCGGCATCGCCGAGCGCCGGGTCGTCGATCCCGGGACGTCCACTGTGGATCTCGCCGTCGAGGCGGGGCGGAGGGCGCTGGCCTCGGCCGGGGAGACCGAGGCGGACGCGGTCGTGCTCGCGACGTCGACGGCGGACCAGCTGTGCCCGGCCAGCGCGCCGCAGGTCGCGACGAAGCTCGGGCTGAACGGTGTCGCCGCCTTCGACGTCAACGCCGTGTGCAGCGGGTTCGTCTACGGGCTCGCCACCGGCGCCGGGCTGATCGCCGCCGGGATCGCGCAGCGGGTGCTGGTGATCGGCGCCGACGTCTTCACCTCGCTCATCGACCCGGAAGACCGCGGCACGGTGCCGATCTTCGGCGACGGCGCGGGCGCCGTCCTGCTGCGCGCGGGCGACCCCGGCGAACTCGGCGCCCTCGGCCCGTTCGACCTGCACAGCGAAGGCGAACTCGCCGAACTGCTCTGGGTCGAGGCGGGAGGCGCGAAGAACCGCCGTTCGGACGACCCGCGTGACCACTATCTGGTGATGCAGGGCCAGACCGTCTTCCGCCACGCCTGCGCCCGGATGGTCCAGTCGGCGCGCGCGGTACTGGATTCCGCGGGCTGGATGATCGGGGACGTCGACCGGTTCATCGGGCACCAGGCGAACATCCGCATCCTGCAGACCTGCGCGAAGCAGCTCGGGCTCGCGGAGGACGTGATGTATTCGAACATCGAGAAGGTGGGCAACACGAGCGCCGCGTCGATCCCGATCGCCCTGGCCGACGCGGCCAAGGACGGGGCGCTCCAGCCGGGGCACCGCGTCGTGATGGGGGCCTTCGGGCCGGGCTGACCTGGGGTTCGACGGTGCTGCGCTGGCCGGACGTCATTCCTGGCTGAGCGCCGCCCAGGCGTGCGTCGGTTCCTGACGCCCGCGCAGCTCCAGCTCCGCGTACGGCTCCCAGTGCGAGCGCTCGCTCTCCAAGGCCGCTTTGAGCACCGCTTCGCTCGCCAGGATCCGGCCGTCGGCGGCTTTCGCGTACTCGGTCAGGCGCGCGGCCTCGTTCACCGCGTCGCCGATGACGGTGTACTCGAACCGGCTGCTGGTGCCCAGCTGACCGGCGAAGACCCGGCCGCTCGCGACCCCGATGCCGAGGTCGAGCTCGCCGGTCTCCTGGACGGCGTCCCGGATCGCCCGCGCGGCCGAAAGCGCGGCCGTCGGCGCGTCCGCGAGCCGGGTCGGGGCGCCGAAGACGCAGAGCGCGGCGTCGCCCTGGAACTTGTTGACCAGCCCGCCCCTGGCCCCGACCGCGTGCACCACGCTGGTGAAGAACCGGTTGAGCATCTTCACCAGGTCTTCGGGCGGGGTGCGGCTCGCCAAGGCCGTCGAATCGACGACGTCGACGAACAGCGCCGTCACCTCGCGCACGTCACCCGAAAGGGAGGCGCCGTACTCGAGCGCGTGCCGGGCGACCTCGTCGCCGACGTGCCTGCCGAAGAGGTCCCGCATCCGTTCCTGCTCGCGCAGCCCGGCGGCGAGGTCGTTGACCGACGTCTGCAGCAGGCCGATCTCGCTGGAGTCGTCGACCTCGACCACGACCTCCTTGTTGCCGCGGGCGATCTCGTCGAGCGCTCTCCGCAGACGGTGCAGCGGGGTCGCGACGGCCTTCGCGAGCAGCGCCGTCCCGATCGCGCCGACGCCCAGCCCGATCACCGAGATCATGATCAGGCTCGCGACGTGGTCGCCCTGGCCGAGATCCGGCGGCGTGGCCACCAGCAGCACGCCGAGGAACGGGACGCCGCTCGCCAGCGACCAGGTGACGACCACCCTGGTCAGCACGGTGACCTTGAGCCTCCCCTTCGGCGGGGTCACCTTGAGCGCGATCGTCATCACCGGCCGGGCCACCCATTCGGCGGCGAGATAGGTGAGGCCGACCGTGGTCAGCCCGCCGAGCCCGATGACCAGCGCCATCCCGAGCGCGTCCATCCAGGACCCGAGCACCCGCGCGAGTGACCCGAGCACGATCGTGCCGATCAGCCAGAGCGTCCCGCTCACGATCCCCATGTCGACCGGGAGCCGGAGCGCCCGCGCGGCCTCGGCCTTCGTCGGCGGGCGGCCGAAAACGAACCAGACCGCCGTGCGCCGCTGCAGCCACGCCGTCCACAAGGTGCCGACGATCAGCGACAGCGCGACGATCCCGGCCGCGGTGACGCCGAGGATCCAGCCGCGGTCGCCGACCTCGCTCGGGAGGCCCTGCAGGAGCAGCAGCAACGCCACCACACCGGCGCCGCACACACTGGACCCGACGCCGAGCGCGGCGAAGCCGAGACTGGTCCTGAGCACCAGCCGGAACCGGCTCGACATCGTCTTCCCGCGCACCCGGTGATCGTATGACCTCCGGCGGAAAACGGTTCGCCAGTTCCCGGGCGCGGTGGTTACCGTGCGGGTATGGAACCGCTGGGCCAGGACGAGATCAGGGCGTCCTTCGTGAACTGCACCCGAGGCGAGGCCAAGGGGGTCACGCTGCCCGCCCGGCCCGAAGAGATCCCTTGGGAGAAAAGGGAATTCCTCGGCTGGCGCGATCCGAAGGCCGCCGCGAGGGCGTATCTCGTGCTGCCGTACCGCGGGGAAACCGTCGGGTTGTCCCTCCGCGCCGCGCCCCGGCCGAAGGGCCGTGTGCTGCTCAGCAACATGTGCGGCCTGTGCACGACGACACATCCGCTTTCCGACATCGCGCTGTTCTCCGGCCGCCGCGCCGGGAAACTCGGCCGCGAGGGCAACACGCTCGGCATCTACGCGTGCGCGAATCTGGCGTGCAGCCAGTACATCCGCGGTGAACTGAAGTCGGACGTGCCGCAGCCGGCGGAAACGCTGTCGCTCGAAGAACGCGTCTTCCGGCTGGAGGAGAAGCTGCACCGGTTCGTGGAGCGGGTGCTGGAGTCGCGCTGAACGCCTCGTGAGTGGCAAGGACGGTTCTAACCGTCCTTGCCACTCACGAGCCGTGAGGCCTTCAGAACCGGAACCGCAGGATCCGCCCCATCTTCTTGAACGCCGGGAACAGTCCCGCGAACCACAACTGCGCCCGCATCGACCCGGAAAGCCGGTCCTTCACCTCAGGCGTCGCGTAGTCCGTCGAGTCGAGCTTCGACAACAGCGTCAGCCCGAGCCGTTCCAATTCGGAGATCTCGTCGATGCCCCAGTACAGCGTCGCGTTGGCTTTGCGGACCACGGGATTCAACTTCTGCAGTTTGATCCCCAGCCTGCTGAAGATGTCGAAGACCATTTCGCCGCCCTGCGGGAAATGCGCGATCAGCCGCCGCAGCAATTCCTCGCCTTCGGACGGCCGCAGGTACATCGTCAGCCCCTCCGCGATCACGAGACCGGGTTTGTCCGACGGGATCTCGTCGAGCCAGCCGAAGTCCGTCACGGACGAGCCGATGGTCCGGTATCCGTCCCGTTCGGGGTAGATCCGGGCGCGCAGGTCGACGACCTCGGGGTAGTCGACGTCGAACCACCGCACCGTGGGCGGCGGGTCGACGCGGTACACGCGGCTGTCCATCCCGCAGCCGAGCTGGACGACGGTCGCGTCCGGATGCGCCCGGAGGAACGACGCGGCCCAGTCGTCCATCGGCTTGGCCCGCAGCGCGACGGTCAGCCCCATGTCGGCGTTCACGCCGAGCGAGGCGAAGTCGTAGTCGATCTGCTTGACGGCCTCGTCCGCGGCCTTGTCGCCGAGGATCGGCCGCTCGCCGCGGGCGTCGAGCGCCCGGCCGTACAGCGTGGCGAGCATCGTCGCCTTCTCTTCGGTGAACCGGACCTTCTCCACCGCACACCCCCGTCAGAAGTTTCACAAACTTCTGAAAACAATACTCGCGCGAGGGCGATCGCGCCATCAAGAAAGCGTCAATCCCCGGTCGTGTAGTCGTGGACGTAGGTCTTGGCGTCGAGCAGATGCCGCAAGGTGATCTCCCGCGCGGCCGCCGCGTCGGACCGGCGGATCGCTTCGAGGATCGCGCGATGTTCGTCGACGGCCTTGCGGATCTGCCCCGGAAGCCGCAACGCCGCCCGCCGCTCCTCGCCGACCAGCGAGAGCACCGAACGCAGCAGATCGGTGACGTCGTCGTTCCCGGCGTTGCCCGCGATCACCCGGTGGAATTCGGCGTCGGCCGCGATCACGCGCAGCATGTCGCCGTCGGCGGCGGCCTGGTCCATCTCGTCGACGGTGCTTTCCAGCCGGGCGAGCACGCGCGGCGTGTGGTCGAGCGCGAGCCGCTCGGCCAGTGTCGGCTCGACGGTGGTCCGCAGGTCGAAGAGCTTTTCGACCAGCTGCTCGTGTTCGGAGAACCAACCGCGCAGCGGCTGTTCGGCGAGGTTCTCGCGGACGTAGGTGCCCGAACCCGGCCGCACCTGCACGTACCCGATGGAGTCCAGCACCCGCAACGCCTGCCGCAGCGAACCGCGGCTGATCCCGAGCTGCTCGCAGAGCGCCCGTTCGGCGGGCAGTCTCGACCCGGCGGGGAGCCTGCCCGAGTCGATCATCGTGCGCAGATGATCGACGGTCGCACTCCACACCTGTTCGCGCTCGTCGTCGGCCACGGCCCCATCCTCGCAGGCCCGGCGGGACGCCCGGAATTGTCGGTGCGGGATGTCATCCTCTGACGATGACTGGGGTGGCAGGGCTGATCAAGGCATGGGTGCACGGCTGGGCGCTCTCCCGCGGCGTCGGTGTCCCCGTCGCCGAGCCGGACGGTTACCGGCTCGACGTCGGGCGCCCCGGGCACCGCGTGCGCTATGTGCTGGCCGGCACCGGATCGGTCGCGAGCCGGGCGCGTTCGCTGTCCGAGCCCGGAACGTGGTTGAAGGTGAGCGGTTCACGTGAGGAAGTGGCGAAGACGGTGCCGCCCGAGTGGGAGGTCGGCCCGCCGGAGTACCTGATGAGCGCCCCGATCGCGGTGCGGCCCGTCATGGCCGCGCCGGAGCCGTACCGGGCGGAGCTGGTCGGCGACGGCGTCGTCACCGATGTCGTGGTGCGCGCGCCCGACGGTTCGCGCGCGGCCACCGGCCGGGTCGCGATAGCCGGCGGCACGGCGGTGATCGATCAGGTGGTGACGGAGCCCGAGCACCGGCGGCGAGGGCTCGGCCGGTTCGTCATGCGCAGGCTCGACGAGGTGGCGGTCGCCGCCGGGGCGGAGCGAGCGGTCCTGGTCGCGACGGAGGAGGGGCGCGAGTTGTACCTGACGCTCGGCTGGACGGTCGCCACGGAGATCACCGCGGCCCATCTGCCGGAGGAGAACTGAAATGGCGGCGGTGTTCAAGGACATCTGCCTCGACGCGAACGATCACCAGGCCCTCGCGGACTGGTGGTGCGCCGCGATGGGCTACGTCCGCCGCCACCGGGACGAGAGGCCGGCGGAGTGGCCGGTCGCGATTGAGGATCCGGCCGGTCGCGGCCCGCTGATCTGGGTCAACCCGGTGGCCGAGAAGAAGACCGTGAAGAACCGTATGCACATCGACGTCTTCGGCTCGACGGCCGAGCTGGTCGCCGCCGGGGCGAGGCTCGTCCGGGCCGGAGACAGCGAAATCGAGTGGGACGTCCTCGCAGACCCGGAAGGCAACGAGTTCTGTGTCTTCCGGCCGAACGAGACATAACGGGCTCGTTGAATGTTCGACTAGACACATCCGCGGCGCGAAAGGAGGTAACGGTGCTTAGGGTGCGGACGTGAGTGCTTTATGACGTGGTGGCACGCGGTCGTGATCTTCATCGCGGGGCTCTGGGCGGGCACCATCAACACGGTCGTCGGATCGGGCACGCTGGTGACGTTCCCGGTCCTGGTCGCGCTCGGCTACTCGCCGCTGACGGCGACGACCTCCAACGCGATCGGCCTCGCTCCCGGCACGGTCAGCGGGGCGATCGGCTACCGGGAGGAGCTCAAGGGCTACTGGCCCCAGGTCGTCAAACTCGCCGTGGCGTCGTTCTTCGGCGCGATCTGCGGGACGATCCTGCTGCTCTCCCTGCCGAAGGACGCTTTCGAGACCGTCGTGCCCGCGCTCGTCGGGCTCGCGGTGGTGCTCGTGATCGTCCAGCCGCGAGTGGCCGCCTGGGTCGCGAAGCGCCGCGAGGAGAACGGGAAGGTCCACAAGATCGGGCCGCTCCTGTTGTTCTTGATCTTCCTGATCGGCATCTACGGCGGATACTTCACGGCCGCGCAGGGCGTGATGATGGTGGCCGTGATGGGGATGCTGATGTCGGAGTCGTTGCAGCGGCTCAACGGCGTCAAGAACGCCCTTTCCGCCGTCGTGAACATCGTCGCGGGCACGATCTACGCCTTCATCGCGCCGGTCAGCTGGCCCGTGGTCGCGCTGCTCGCGGTCGGGTCGACGATCGGCGGCCAGCTCGGCGCGAAGATCGGCCGCAAGCTCTCGCCGAAGGTGCTGCGCGGCGTGATCGTCGTCGTCGGTGTCGCCGCGATGGTGCAGCTGCTCCTGAAATAGGAAACGGCCCGCACTCCGTCCACGAAGTGCGGGCCGCCGCCAAGCCTGTCAGCGGGGGAAGTCCCCGGCCGCTTCGAGGAAGAGGTCGTTCTCCTCGGGAGTCCCGATGGTCACTCGCGCGCCTTCGCCCGCGAAGGGACGCACGATCAGCTTGCGCTCCAGGGCGTGCTCCGCGAACTCGGTGGTCCGCTCGCCCAGCGGCAGCCAGACGAAGTTCGCCTGCGTCTCCGGCACCTCGTAACCCTTGGCCACCAACGCGTCCCGGACGCGGGTGCGTTCCGAGACGATCTCCTTGCAGCGTTCCAGCAGTTCGTCGGCCGCGTCGAGGGAAGCGATGGCCGCCGCCTGGGCGATCATGTTCACCGAGAACGCGACGTAGACCTGCTTGAGCGCGACGGTGATCGCTTCCGGCGCCACCGCGTAACCCACGCGAAGGCCGGCGAGGCCGTACGCCTTCGAGAACGTCCGAAGCACCGCGACGTTGTCCCTGCCGCGCGCGAGTTCGACGCCGTCCGGCACCTCGGCGTCGGTCACGAACTCCTTGTACGCCTCGTCGAGCACGACGAGCACACCCGAGGGCACGGCGTCGAGGAAACGCTCGAGTTCCGCGCGCCGCACGACCGTCCCGGTCGGGTTGTTGGGGTTGCACACGAAGACCAGCCGCGTCTTCGGTGTGATCGCGGCCAGCATCGCGTCGAGGTCCAGCCCGTGCCCGGCCGTGAGCGGCACCTTCACGCTCACGGCGTTCGCCACCTGCGTGACGATCGGGTACGCCTCGAACGAGCGCCACGGGAAGACGACCTCGTCGCCCGGGCCGCACAGGGCCTGGATCATCTGCTGGCAAAGGGAAACCGAACCGCAGCCGATGGCGATCCGGTCGGTGGACTCGTTCAGCTCGCGGGCCAGCCGCTCGACGAGCGCGGAAGCCGTGATGTCCGGGTACCGGTTGATGCCCTGCGCCGTCTCGGCTATGGCCTGCGCCACACTCGGCAGCGGGCCACCGGGGACCTCGTTGCTCGCCAGCTTGATCGCGCCCTGGATTGTCCGGCCAGGGACGTACTTCGGCAACGATTCGAGATCCGCACGCGGCGAAACAGGTGACATCTTCGGCGCTCCTACGTCTGGGGGACGGCTCCGACACCGTATCCTCCCGCGCGAGCGCAAGCTCCGAATATTTACCTAAGAGTGGTCTGATGGAGGAATGACCCTGACGACCACCGTGGAACACCAGCACGCCGACGGCCACACGCTGCGCCTGACCTTCGCCGAACCGGATGGTGTCGTCCGCGGCGGACTCGTGGTGCTGCACGAGGAGGCCGAAGAGGTCGAAGAGGGTCTGGGCCTGCTCCTGGCCGGTCTCGCCGGCGAAGGCTGGCTCACCGTCACCCCGCATCTCGACCGGGACAACCTCACGCAGCAGGACCTCCTCGAAGCCACCGACGCGACGCTCTCCTGGCTCGCGGAGCGCGGTGTCCAAGCGGATCTCGTCGGTGTCGTCGGGTTCGACCTCGGCGGGACGGCCGCGCTGGTCGTGGCGTCGAACCGCAGGCTGGGCGCGGCGGTCAGCGTCGGCGGGCAGGGCGTCACCGGGCTGCCGGTCCTCGTCGAGATTGCGGGACGGCTCACCAGCCCCTGGCTCGGCATGTACGGCGACGCGGGCGACGCGGCCGGAGGCGCCGCGGTCGAGCAGCTGCGTGACGCGGCGGCGACGGCGAGCGTTGCGACGAACGTCGTCCACTACCCGGGCGCCAATCACCGCTTCGACGCCGACCCGGACGCCGCCGCGGAGGCCTGGCAGCGCACGTTGAATTGGTTCGACGCCCACCTGCGCTGACCCCATTCGCGCTAGCATTCCCCTCAAGATGTGACAGGGGAGGGTCGAATGGCACAGTCACCCAAGGTGCCCGTGACGCCACAAGCCGCGTTCGGAGCTTCGGCTCCGGCGCTGGCTCCGGTGGCGGGTCAGATCCGGGACTCCAAGACCGATGCCAAGAAGGGGGCCGTCAAGGTCTCCGAAGACGCCGCCAAGAAGCTCGTCGACGCCCTGCTCAAGGCGCGTCATGAGCTCAACGCGCTGATCAAGGACTCGACGGAGTTCAACGCGCCGTTGAAGCTGGGCGACAACTTCATCGGTCACACCATGAGCGATCGCTTCCAGGGCGCCGCGAACAAGGGGACCGAGGCGGCCGTGCCCGTTCTCAAGGATTTCGCGAAGGTCCTCAAGGACTTCCAGCTCACCGTGATGGCGGCGCGGAAGATGTACGTCGCCGCGGACGAGGAGGGGCAGGAGCAGCTCGAACGGGTCGCCCGCCGGTTCGACATGGAGGACATCGTCGGCCACGAGCGGAAGGACGAGCTCTGATGCGCATCCTGCCCATGCCGTGGCCGCCGCGGGAGCCCGAACCGCAGCCGGTCCCCGAAAACCTCACCGCCGACATCGACTGGATGAGCTACTCGCATCGAGAGCTCTACGCGATGGTCCACAACGAGCTGGACCTCGCGAGCGCCGAAGCCGTCGCCGCGCAGTGGACGAAGATCAGCGCCTTCCTCGACCGGGTCGGTACCGAGCTCAGGGCGGCCCTCGCGGCCACCGCCGACGGCTGGACGGGCGAGGGCGCGGACAGGGCCCGTGACGCCGCGGTCAAGCTCGTCGACTGGGCGGGCGAGACGGGCTGGCGGGCGGAGAACGTCGCGAACTGCGTGCGCCGTCAGGCGGACATCGCCGACACCGCGCGCCGCACGATGCCCGAGCCACCGGGGTACATGCCGCGCCCCAAGCTGCCCGAGCCGCCGAAGCGCCGTCCGATCCCGGTCTCCGATTCGACGCAGGCCATGTCGACCTCGGCACCGTCGGAATCCGGATTCGCCGAAGCGGGGCGGATCGTCGCCGAACCCACCGACGAGAGTTCGCAGGATCTGCACCGTCAGGCCGCCGACGTGATGACGCGGATGCAGTTCAGCTCCGGCGAGGTCTACGAAAACGTTCCCAGCTTCACGTCGTACGGCAAGCAGCCGAAGATCCTTGAGACACCCGAAGAACCGAAGCCGGATCCGAAACCCGATCCGAAGCCGGAGCCGGTCCCGCCGCCGGACGACTCGACACACAGCAGCGGTGTCGACGACACATCCCCGATCCAGGTCCGGGAGCCGGTCGAGGCGCCGCGCGCACCGGGCGCGGGCAGCGGCGCCTACGTGCCACCGCCACCCGGCACCGTCGGCGGAACCCAGGAGCAGCTCGGGCAAGGCGGCCGGTCCGGCGCCGCGGCCGGTGGCTTCGGGCCGTCGGGACAGCTCGGCCAACCGGCCGGGACTCGCGCCGCGGCCGCCGGAATGGGCGGTTTCGGCGGCATGCCGATGGGGATGGCGCCCACGCAGGGACGGCAGGGCGAAGAGGACCACAAGGCGCCGGACTACCTCGTCGAGGATTCCGACGTGTGGGGTCTCAGCGGGCACGTCACCCCGCCGGTCATCGGCGAGGATCCGAGGAGCGGGCGCTGATGGACTGGATCCGGTTGCACGTCGGCGAGCTGTTCCTGCTCTGGTCGGCGTACGGACGCGACGAGCTGCCCGCCGTGCTGGCGGTCCCGCACGTCGGGCGGACACCGGAGTTCCGCGCGGAGCTGGTGGCCACGGCGAGTGCGACGCTGTCGGAACGCGGCCTCGGCACGGTGGACGCCCCCGCGCCCGAACTGGTCGGGCTGCTGCACACCGTCGCGAACAGCGAACTCACGCTCGACCTGCGGCTCGACGGCGACCCGGAGTACCGGGCGGTCGGCTGCGTGTCCGATCGCGGCGCGGTCGTGATCGGCGTCTCGGGCACCGACGTCGAGCTGGCGGCGCTGCGGGAACCGCTCGTCGCCGCGACCCTGCTGCAGGCGTTGCCGCCGTGCGACCAGGGGCGCGGCCTCTCGGTCAACCTGCGCGTCGACGACTACACGGCCGCTTGCGAGGCGGGGGAACGCGGCGGGCAGCCCGCGTTCTCCGACGTCCTGCGCGACGCCGGCCTGCGGGAACCCGAGGTCATCGTCATGGTGCGGATCGCGACGCAGCGGATCGGCAGCGGGCGGCTCGGCGCGGTCAGGAAGTCCTGGGAAGGCCGCTGGGTGCGCGGAGAAGGTACGTTGACCTGGGTGGACACCCCGGACGGCCGCTACGGGCTCCGGCGCGACCGAGGGTGGCTGACCGTCACCCCGCTCGACGCGTCACGGCTGAAGTCGATGGCGTACGAGCTGTTCACGGGGGCTCGCCAAGCAGGTTAACGAGGGTTAACATCGCGGGGTGACGCACACCGCCGACGCCCCAGAAGTGCTCTGGCGCCCTGAGCCGAGCCGCCTGCCCGACACCAAGATCGACGCGTTCCGCCAGTGGCTGCGCACCGAACGCGGCGTGGAGGCCGACGACTACAACGCGTTGTGGGAGTTCTCCGTGCGGCAGGGGCCGGAGTTCTGGTCCGCCGTCGCGGAGTTCCTCGGCGTGCGCTGGCACGACCAGCCCGGTGAAGTGCTCGCCGGCGAGATGCCGAACGCCCGGTGGTTCGCGGGCGGCACGCTGAACTACGCCGAGCACTCGCTCATGCCGGGTGTCGCGGGCGCCGCGAAGGCCGACGACGAGATCGCCGTGATCTTCCACCGCGAGGACGGTCTCTCGTCGCAGCTGACCTATGGCGCGTTGCGTTCCGCCGTCGCCTCCGCGCGGGAAGGGCTGCGCAAGCTCGGAGTGTCCAAAGGGGACAGGGTCGTCGCGCTGGCGCCGAACTGCCCGCAGACGCTGATCGCCTTCCTGGCCACCGCGAGCCTCGGCGCCATCTGGTCGTCGTGCTCGCCGGACTTCGGTGTCCGCGCGATCACCGACCGCTTCGCGCAGATCGAGCCGAAGGTGCTCATCGCGGTCAACGGCTACGTCTACAATGGACGGTGGTTCGACAGCCGGTCGACGGTGAACTCGTTGCGCGACGAGATCTCCACGCTCGAAGCGACCGTGCTCATCGACTACGCCGGCGGCCGCCTCGACGGCACCCTCGACTGGGACGAGCTGCTCGCCGGCAACAACGGCGCGGAGCTGGCCTTCGAGCCCGTCGACTTCGCCCACCCGCTGTGGGTCCTGTACTCCTCGGGGACCACCGGCCTGCCGAAGGGTATCGTCCACGGGCACGGCGGGATCACCCTCGAACACCTCAAAGCCCTTGCCCTGCAAAGCGATCTGGGCCCGGGCGATCGGTTCTTCTGGTTCACCACCACCGGCTGGATGATGTGGAACTTCCTCATCTCCGGCCTGCTGACCGGCACCACGATCGTGCTCTTCGACGGCAGCCCCGGCAGCCCGGACCTCAACGTGCTCTGGCATCTGGCCGAGCAGCACCGCGTCACGTACTTCGGCACGTCGGCGCCCTTCATCCAGAGCTGCCTGAAGGCCGGGATCAAACCGGCCGAACGGTTCGACCTGACGGCGTTGCGCGCCTTGGGATCCACCGGCGCGCCGCTGAGCGTCGAGGGCTTCCGGTGGATCGTCGACGAGGTGGGTAAACGCGTCCAGATCTGCTCGGTGTCCGGTGGCACGGATCTGTGCGCGGCGTTCGTCGCGGCGGCCCCGGACGTCCCGGTCTGGCTGGGCGAACTCTCGGTCCGCGCGCTCGGCGCCGCCGTCGCCGCCTTCGACGAGGACGGGAAACCGGTGGTGGAGACGGTCGGCGAACTGGTGATCACCGAGCCGATGCCGTCGATGCCGGTGTTCTTCTGGAACGACCCGGACGGCTCGCGGCTGCGCGAGGCGTACTTCGAGATGTACCCGGGGATCTGGCGGCACGGCGACTGGATCCGGATCACCGGCCGCGGCTCCGCCGTCATCTACGGACGCAGCGACTCGACGCTCAACCGCGGCGGCGTCCGGATGGGCACGGCCGAGTTCTACCGGGTCGTCGAGTCGTTCGACCAGGTCGCGGACTCGCTGGTGATCGACACGTCGGCGGCGGGCAACGAGGACGGGCAGCTGCTGTGCTTCCTCGTGCTGGCGGAGGGCGCGTCGCTCGACGAGGTCGAACCCGCCTTGCGCAAGGAGCTGCGCGGAGCCCTCTCGCCGCGGCACGTGCCCGACCGGTTCGTCCAGGTGAGCGAGGTACCCCGCACGCTCAACGGCAAGAAATGCGAGGTCCCGGTCAAGAAGATCCTTTCGGGGGTTTCACCTGACCGCGCCGTCAGCCGGGATGCCCTGCTGAACCCCGACGCCCTTGTACCGTTCGTGGAGCTGGCAAGGAGCTGACAGGGGCGGGTTTTGGCAGGTGCTTGGCGGGTGGCGGGCGCCACTTCGGTGGCGGTGATCACCTGGGTGACGCGGCTGGCCGGGCTGCTGACCCTGATCTCGGTGCTGGTCCCGGCCGGGCGCACCCTGCGCGGACGCGTCGCCACCTGGCTGGAACTGCCGCACGAGGCCACGGTCGGCGCGGCCACGGTCGCGCTGGTCACCGGCGTGCTGCTGATGCTGCTCGCCACCGGTCTCAAACGGCGGAAGCGCCGGGCCTGGCAGCTGGCGGTCGCCGCCGCGACGCTGCTGACGGTGTCGCACCTCGGGCTGCGGCACACCCTCGGCGCGGGGCTCGTGTCGCTCTCGCTGCTGATCGCCCTGATCGCGACGCGACGGCACTTCATCGCGCTGCCCGATCCGGTGACCGGCCGGTGGCGCGCGATCCGGGTCTTCCTGCAACTGACGGTGGCCGGGGTCGCGATCAACTTCGCGCTGCTGTCGGTCGCGCTCGGCTCCTGGAGTATCGGCGACCGCCTGGCGCAGTCGACGCTGGCCCTGGTCGGCGTAAGCGGCCCGGTGACGTTCCCCGCGCTGTGGCTGGAAGACCTTTCGGCCGCGGTCGGCCTGCTGTTCGGGATCGGCGCGGTGCTGCTGGCGGCGTACTTCCTGCTCCGCTCGGCCGAACCCGCGCCGGAGCTGACCGACGACGAGGTCGAGCGGCTCAGGGGCCTGCTGGGGGAGCGGGACTCGCTCGGGTACTTCGCGCTGCGCCGGGACAAGTTCGTGGTCTTCTCGAAGTCGGGGAAGGCCGCGGTGACCTATCGGGTGATCGCCGGGGTCGCGCTGTGCTCGGCGGACCCCCTCGGTGACCCGGAAGCGTGGCCAGGCGCGATCGAGGAGTACCTGGACGTCTGCCGCCGGTACGCCTGGACCCCGGCGACCATGGGCTGCTCGGAACTGGGCGCGACCGTCTGGGCGCGCTTCGGGCTCGAAGTGCTGGAGATCGGCGACGAAGCCGTCGTCGACACCGACACCTTCACCCTCGAAGGCCGCGTCATGCGCGGAGTCCGCCAAGCCGTCTCACGCACGAAGCGCGCCGGCTACACCGCACGCATCCGAAAAGCCGAAGACCTGCCCTTGGCTGAGTTGGAGGAACTCCGCGCGCTAGCCGCCACCTGGCGCGGCACGGATACGGAACGCGGCTTCTCGATGGCCCTCGGCCGCATGGGCGACCCGGGCTCGGTCCTGGTGACCGCCGAACACGACGGCCGGGTGCGCGGTGTCCTCCAGTTCGTGCCCTGGGGCGAGAAGGGCCTGTCGCTGGACGTCATGCGCCGCGACCGGACCGCCGACAACGGCGTCAACGAACTGATGATCTCCGAACTTCTCCTGACGACCCCCGCCCGGCACGTCTCCCTGAACTTCGCCGCCTTCCGGGCGGTGCTGGAACAAGGCCAGCGCATCGGCGCCGGCCCCGTCGCCCGCCTGTCCGCCCGGACACTGCGATTCTTCTCACGCTGGATCCAGATCGAGACCCTCTACCGCTTCAACGCGAAGTTCCAGCCGCGCTGGGTCCCGCGCTACCTCGCCTACCCCGCGGCCCGCGATCTCCCCGAGTCGGCGTCGCCGTCTTCGAAGCCGAAGGCCTCGGCGGACGCCCATCCGGCCTGCTCAGAGCGTTGCAACGCGTCTAAGGGGGGTGCCTTCCGAGGGGGGCCAGGGGGTGTGTAACCTATTTGAGCAGTGGTCGTTGGGCCTGGGAGGCTTCGCCTAGTCTGGTCTATGGCGCCGCACTGCTAATGCGGTTGGGGGTAACCCCCCTCCCGGGTTCAAATCCCGGAGCCTCCGCTGGTGCCTGTTCCGGCAGGTGCTAGATTGATAACTGAACAAGCGCCCGTAGCTCAGCTGGATAGAGCATCTGACTACGGATCAGAAGGTCAGGGGTTCGAATCCCTTCGGGCGCACGTCTGGTTGAGACAGCACTAAGGCCCTCCCGTTCGCGGGAGGGCCTTTTTGTCTGTCCTGTGTGGAGTGTTACTGGTTGGCCTTACGGTGGAGTTCGGCAGCCCTGGCGCGGAAATAGCGCTTGATGGCCGCGCGGTTACCCCCGCGGGTTTTTGCCGCATGGCAGTTAGGACACAGCGCGATCATGACGGATGGGTGATCAAGCCCGTTGAGTGCGAGATCGTCGACGTGGTCCACTTCGAGGATGGACTCGCCACCAGGTGCGGTGTCGAAGGGCATGCCTGTGCACTTGTCGTTCTCGCAGTCGCCGTCCGCGCGGATGAGCACCGCATCTCGCACGCTGCGGCTGCGAGGATAGAGATTCCGGCTTCCCTTAGTCGGCTTACGTCCACCGCGACCAGCGTTTGATGGCTTGTCGATAAGGCGAAGGTAGTCCTGGTAGGTCTTCTTGCGCTGACCGCTTGTGGCGTTCTTGTCTGGCGGCTGCGGCGGAGGTGTGTCCTTGATGTCTCCGCTGTCGATGAGCTTTCGTACCTGAGCCGGCCAAGTGTCTAGCTTGGGACCGGGGACTGCCATCACCTGGAACGCGTACTCGAGGCGGAGTTGCTTGTTGTCGTCAGGTGACCACACCTGCGCTCGGCTAAGGATTGCCACCCACGTGGTGAACTTGAAGGTGCCGCCGGCCGGTCGGTACCAATACCGCACCGCCTCGCGATTCTTGCGAGCGCTGTCGAGTGCCTTGTTCCCCCGTAACAGCTTCTGATGGCCAGCGCGCCCCTCGCCGCGGTACTCAAAGGGGTTTACTGCGTCTGGTGGTTCGTCGGCGTATGGACCCTCTTCGTCAGAGAAGATGTTGAGGACACTGTCGCCAAGAAACGTGGTGATCCCGGCGACCCCGTTGCCACCAAAGGTGTTCCGGATGGCGGTTCGGTTGGGGTACTCCGCCCCCAGTAGTGGAGGCCATAACCGGGCCGTTGTGGAGCTTGCGAAGCCAAGCCGACTGAGGCGGCGTGCTGCGGCTTCTCCGGTGAGATCGGAGACGGGGAGTTCGTCGCGGTCTGGGTACTGAACGGTGTATGCGAGACTGGCGACTCTCTCGGCGTGGTAGTACTTGCCGTCGAGTTCGAGGACGAAGGCACGAGTGAACCCGGCTCCGAGCGCTCCTGGGTCGATGACATCGCACTGATGTACTGCCTTGAGCACCGCGTCGCGACTCGTGAGCTCCTTCAAAGACACCTAGCTACCCCCAATCGAACGTACGTCCGAATGTAGCGCAGGAGCTTGCGGCGGTGGAACTCTGTTGCCACCTACGCAACTGTGTCGCGAGGTGGTCACTCTGCGGCGGAGACCCACCCGGGAGTCGAACCCGGAGTCCAACGGCTTTGCAAGCCGCCGCACGACCGTCGTGAAGTGGGCCAAGTGCAGGTCATCGTGCCCTCGGCAGGAGTCGAACCTGCGTTCCCGGCTTCGGACGCCGGCGTCGTATCCGTTGGACCACGAGGGCTTGCGGAGGATGCAGGATTCGAACCTGCGCGACGCTCTCACGCCGACTACCGTTTTCGGGACGGTTGCCTTACCAGGCTCGGCCAATCCTCCTTGCCGCACTGTCTCGTCGGACGCCCGCGAGTCGAACGCGGTGACTCCTGATCCCAAATCAGGCGGGGTCGCCAGTGCCCCTCGCATCCGTCGACCGGCGTATCCCCCTCCGATACGCCGACCAGTACCCCTGCCAGGACTTGAACCTGGGACCTCCGCATTCGTAGTGCGGCGCTCTGTCCACCTGAGCTACAGGGGCGAGGTGGAGACGAGTGCACGCCTCCACCGGCGCTCGTCCTGGCTGCCTCTTTCGGCGACGGGGACAAGCTTTGGGAAAAGTCTTCTGTTATCAACGTTCGCACTGACTAGGCAGCGTCGAGCACCGGCGGGAGGAGTCGAACCCCCTGGATACGGTTTTGGAGGCCGTTCCGCTTCCCAAGCTCGCCGATAGGGAATTGCTTTTTGCGCAGCAAAAGAGAAGCCGCCCGGATCGGTTTCCCGATGGGCGGCTCCCTGGCATCACACGCGCTATGGCGTCATGATGGGGAGCCCTTGTCGACCAGAATCCGCTGGTCAGCCCGGCATGAACGTCGCCAGGAGCAGGGCGACGGACATGCGGCGATGGGCGCGACGGTCGAATGCCGGCGCTGCGCCTTTCGCTCGTTCATGTTCATCATGACTGCTCCTGGGATTGGTCGAGTGCTCTAACTATGGCTGATGAGTCAACGTAGCGCAATGCTATTTATCGATCTCGTTCTTCAAGTAGCGGGCGTGGACCTGTGGCGAGAGCGTGTAGTCGCGAGGCGAAGACAAAGTTGATGTTCGTCTGGTTGAGGGTGTTGCGCTGCCGCAAGTTGGCCTAGCGTCTTGTTGTGGGCTTGAAAGACATCTCTCGAGAAGCGGTGCTTGCGGCGATCGCTGAGCACGACAACGTCGGCGCCGAGCGCTTCAGGCGTCTGCAGGGTGTGACGCGTGCATCTCGCTACGTAGTGATGCACGAGGGGGCGGACTACGACGCGAAGGCGCTCGTGGTGTCCGCGCACCGCTCGACGGTCGGTGCGGAGCTTGGTGCGGCTGATTTTGGGGCGGCAGAAGAAAAGCTAGTTGCCTGCCTGGGGCGTCTCGGGTTCGAGTTTAGGAACGTCGAAACTCACCGGCTAGCTGTCGGCGGAGAAGGATTCGGGGAGATCCCTGGTATCCCTGAGGGGACCACCTTCGTCAACAGGCGAGACGCTTTCGATCGCGGAGTCCACAGGCAGCTGCAGGCTGGTATTTCTGGAACTGGCGAAACTGGGGCGAAGTCGATCGTTGTCTCTGGCGGGTACTCGGACGACAAAGACTTTGGTGACGAAATCATCTATACCGGCCATGGTGGACGTGGTCCGTCGGGCAAGCAAATTGAAGATCAAAGTTTCAAGGCCAGTGGAAACGCTGCCTTGGTGAAAAGCAGTGTGACTGGTGAGCCTGTTCGGGTAATTCGTGGGGCTGACAAGAAAAACTCCTATGCGCCAGATTCAGGTCTTCGCTATGACGGCCTCTACCGGGTTGCCGAGGTGTGGCTTCAGGCTGGCGCGGATGGCTTCACGGTTTGCCAGTTTCGCATGATCAAGCTGGTGGCCGAGGCCGTGGTGGCTGTTGAGCCACAAACTCAGGCGTTGCTGCCGATTCCCGCAGGCAACGACGCTCCTGTCCGAGTGGCGGCCAAGGTCCAGCGCTTGATTAGGTCCACTCAGGTGGTCAACTATGTGAAGCAAGTGCATAACGACGTGTGTCAAACTTGTGGGGTTCGACTGAGAATTGGCGACAAAGCCTATTCTGAAGGAGCTCATATTCGCGGCCTTGGGCGTCCGCATAATGGTCCAGATGTCTACTCGAACGTCCTTTGTCTATGCCCTAATTGCCATGTGCTGTTTGATTATGGGGCCATGGTGATTAGTGAGGATATGAAGGTGGTCGTGCATGGCGAGGTGGTAAGCGAGCTTCGCCAGCATGTAGATCACCACATTGATAAGGATCATCTCGATTACCATCGAGAGCACTACACTTAAGATCAAGTCCCAAAAGCGCTGGTCAGCGCCTCGCGGATCAAACCCGCCAGATCCGCCTCCCCATCCGTCTCCGCCCACCGAAGCAGCGCCACATGCGCCGCCCCAAGGCACGCCATAGCCGTAGCCCGCACCCGAAACTCCTCCTTGGGTGAGCAGTCGAGGGCGCCCACGATCGCATCGGCCGTCGCGTACTGGCTGTCCAGATGCCGCGCCCGCAGCGCCGGGACCGAGATCATCAGCCGCAGCCGCGCCAGCAGGAACGCCTTCTCCGATGAGGACCCGTGAGCGGCCGTCTCCGAGAGCGCGTGTCCGATCCGCGCGGGCAAGGGGCCAGGAGGCGCGGCAGCGACGGCCGAAGCGGTCACGGGGTCGTATTCGTCGTAGAGGACCAGGTCCTCCTTCGTCGGGAAGTGCCGGTAGACCGTCATCGCCGAGACGCCGGCGGCCGCGGCGACGTCGGCGACGGTGGTCGCGTCGTAGCCGCGGTCGGTGAAGAGGCGGATGGCGTGAGTCTGGACCGCGAGGCGGGTTTCGGCGCGTTGGCGGTCTCGGAGGCTCACGTGGTAGACACTATCAAAGTGTTAGTCACTAACATCTGGGGTGCGCATGAAGACGGCATTGGTGACCGGGGCGTCGCGGGGGATCGGGGCGGCGATCGCGCGCAGGTTGGAGAAGGACGGCATCGAAGTCCGAAGGCATGACAGCGCCAAGGGCGACTTGTCGACCATGGAGGGAGTCGACAAAGCCCTGGAGGGCATCGACAGCCTGGACATCCTGGTCAACAACGCGGCCGCCGCGCCGCGTGGGCCGATCGAGACCGACACGCCCGAAAGCTTCGACCACCTGATGGCGGTGAACGTGAAGGCGCCGTACTTCCTCATCCAGCGGGCGCCGCTGAACGACGGCGGCCGCATCGTCAACGTCTCGTCGGTCGCCACCAGGATGGCCAACCCGGCACAAACGTCCTTCGCGATGACCAAGGGAGCGCTCGAAACGATGAGCCGCACCCTCGCCCACCAGCTCGGACCCCGCGGCATCACGGTCAACGTCGTCGCGCCGGGCGCCACCAGGACCGCGGACAACGGCCAGATCTTCACGCCCGAGTTGACAACCGCGATCGCGAGCCTCACCGCGCACCGGAGGCTCGGTACCGCGGAGGACATCGCGGACGTCGTCGCGTTCCTCGTCTCCGACGACGCCCGGTGGGTGACCGGGCAGGTCCTCGACGCGAGCGGTGGGTTGTTCCTCGGTCCTCCGGCGCGAGGCGCAGAATAGGCCGGTGACGTGGTTCAGCGAGGACGAACTCCGCAGGCAGGCAGGCGACGTCTCCTTCGCGCGCGGAGCCAAGTACCTGGAGTCGGTCGAGACGCTGGACGACGTCGCGGGCGGGGTGACGGCGGTGGTCAGCGGCACCGACCGGTACACGGTCCGGTTGCGCAACGTCGACGGCGAGCTGGTCGGCGAGTGCTCCTGCCCGCACGCGGCGGACGGCTTCTTCTGCAAGCATTGCGTGGCCGTCGGGCTGCTGGTCCTCGAAGGAGTGGCGGACGGCGGCGCGGCCGACATCCGCGGGTACGTCGAGACGCTGGACCGCGACGAGCTGATCGAACTGCTCGTCGGGCACGCGAACGAGGACCCGGTCCTGTTCCGCAAACTCTCGCTCAAGGCCGGTCGCGAAGACCTCGGCGCGTTGCGCCGGCACGTCGAGGGAACGTTGCGGTTGCGCGGTTTCGTCGGCTTCCAGGGCACGGTCGCGTACACCGAGAAGGTGCGCGAGGTGCTCGCCACCGCCAGGGAACTCATGGACGGGCCGCTGCTGTGCCGCGTCATCGAGCTGGTGGTGGAGGCGCTGGACTTCGTCGAAGACTCCTTCGGCGCGCTCGGCTCCGAGGTGCAGGGCGCGCTCGCGTTGTACGCGGAGGCCTGCGCGGACTCGCCGCCGGAGCCCAAGGAACTCGCGGAATGGTTGCTACGGCTGGATCTCGACGGTTCCGGCCGGGTCGACGTGAACATCGCGGACTTCACCGCGGGCCTCGGTTTCGAGGGGCTCGCGGTGTTCCGCGCCGGCGTCGAGGAGCGGTGGCGGCTCGACGACGGCGAGGACCCGTACCGCAGCCGCAAGCTCCAGCGGCTGCGCGAGGGGTTCGCGGCGATGCGGAACTGGAAGGCCTAGGCCGTGTCCTGTAAGGCTGTTCGATGGGCTTCGTGATCCAGGTGGTTCCTGGCGGTGCGGGCGGGTCGGCCTCGTACCGGGTCGTACTCGGCCGAGCCCGGCCGTGCCGTCAGGGAGCACCTGGGCGCGAAGACCGCGAACAAGCCTTGCAGGACACGGCCTAGTACCGCTGGCGGTTGCGGTACAGCTCCTCCAGATCCTTCAGCCCCGCCTGGTCGCCGGTGTCGGCGGCCGCGCGGAACCAGTGTTCGGCCTCCTGGAAGTTCCCGTGGTCGGCGGCCAGCCTGCCGAGGTTGGTGTACGCGGGAACACTGCCGAGCTCCGCGGCCTTCCGGTACCAGGCGGTGGCCTCGCCGGGATCGTTCCGGTCGTTGGCCAGCACACCCAGGTTCGTCATCGCGGCGGCGTCGCCCCGTTTGGCGGCCTTGAGATACCAGCGTTCGGCGGCGTCGAGTTCGCCGCGGCGGTGCAGCACCAGGCCGAGGCGGACGGCGGCGTCGGGGGCACCGGCGGCCGCGGCCGCGTGAAAGCAGCTTTCGGCGCGCGCGAGGTCGCCCCGCTGCTGGGCCTGGTGGCCGAGTTTGATCAGCGACGCCGCGTCGGCCTCTTCGCTCGCCTTGCGCCACCAGGGATCCGCTTCGGCCGTCCGGCCGGTGTCGCACAGCACCGCGCCGAGCGTGATCATGCCTTCGACGCTGCCCGCTTCGGCGGCCGCGCCCGCCCAGTACTCGGCCTCTTCGAGATCGCCGCTTCGGTGCCGGGACCGCGCGAGTTCCGCCATCGCCTCGACGCGGCCCTCGGCGGCGGCGCGGCGCCACCAGTCCTCCGCCGCCTCCCGATCGCCTCGGCGCGCACAGACATTTCCCAGATGCGACATGGCATGCGAATCACCGGCGGTCGCGGCTTCGCGGTACCAGCGTTCGGCCTGTTCCGGTACGCCGCGCTCGTTCAGCAGACGCGCCAGGTTGCCCATCGCGACCCTGTCCCCGCCCTCGGCGGCCTTGCGGAACCACGTCTCGGCCTCGTCGAGATCACCACGCTCCAGCGCGGTGGATCCCATACGCGCCATGGCGATCACGTGCCCGCGCTCCGCGGCCTTCCGGTTCAGATAGTCGTCGACCCTGGTGTTCCACTTACGTTTTTCGGCGCCCACAAGCCCGCTCCTTCCGGCAGCGTCCCTGGGGTAGTCGCTGCTCAGGGCCCCGATGTGACAACAACTACCGGGTGTCATCGCCGTGTCGCACCCGGTTTCCGCGCCCGCCGCGGCGATACTTGGCGCTCCCCAATCCCCGTCGAGAGGAACCGCGCGGTGGCCACGCGTACCAGCCAGATGACCACTGCTCAGCGGTTGCTCCTGCTGATCACCCTCGCCGCCGTCGTGCTCGCGGTGTTCTGGTTCGTGAGCGGCAAGGGCGACGCGCTGCAGCCGAAGCCCGCGAACCCGGCCAGCGCGGCCGACGCGCGCAAGCAGCTGGACGAACTCACCGTCGCCCCGCGCGGTTCGATGGACGGCTACGACCGCAAGAAGTACCCGCACTGGGACAACCAGGGGAACAACTGCAACACCCGCGAGTTCGTGCTCAAACGCGACGGCAAGGACGTCAAGGCCGGTTCCGACTGCGCCCCGACCTCCGGTAGCTGGACGAGCGTCTACGACGGCGAGACCTGGACGAAGCCGACCGACATCGACATCGACCACATGGTGCCGCTCGCCCAAAGCTGGGTCAGCGGCGCGAAGTCGTGGACCGACGAGAAGCGGCGCCAGTTCGCGAACGACCTGACCCGGCCGCAGCTGTTCGCCGTCACCGACAACGTCAACCAGGAGAAGAGCGACAAGGCGCCGGATCAGTGGAAGCCGCCGCTCGTGTCGTTCTGGTGCACCTACGCCACCGACTGGATCACCGTGAAGCACTACTACGGCCTCACGATCACGACCGCGGAGAAGAGCGCGCTCAGCGACATGCTCGGTCGTTGCTGATCCGCCCGGAATCGGGTTGGCTGGGGCGATGGCGACCTTCGTACTGATCCACGGCGGTGGCGGCAGCGCCTGGGACTTCCACCTCCTCGAGGCGGAGCTGACCGGCCGCGGGCACGACGTCGTCGCGGTGAACCTGCCGATCGACGACGAGAAGGCGGGCTTCGGAGAACACGTCGACGCCGTCGTGAACGCGATCGGCGACCGCGAGGACCTGGTGGTGCTGGGCCATTCCTACGGCGGTTTCACCGCGCCGCTGGTGGCCGAGAAGCTCTCGCCGCGGCTGCTCGTGATGCTGACGCCGATGGTCCCGAAGCCGGGCGAGTCGCCGGGGGACTGGTGGGGTAACACGGGTTTCAAATCCGACGAAAGCCTCAGCGAAGAAGAGCAGTTCTACGGCGGCGTCCCCGCGGACATCGTCGCGGAGGCGGGTTCGCACGCCCGGAACCAGGTCAGCGCCGAATGGGGACAGCCGTGGCCGCTGGACAAGTGGCCGGACGTCCCGACGAAGGCGCTCATCGCGCGCGAAGACCGCTTCTTCACGCCTGAGTTCCAACGCCGGGTCGTCCAGGACAGGCTCGGTTTCGCGCCCGACGAGATCGACGGCTGCCACGCCGTGCCGTTGAGCCACCCCAAGGAACTCGCGGACCGCTTGGAGTCCTACCTCACCAGCGATCCAGCCGCATGACGTCTTCGAGCGGCTGACGCGCGGCGGGCTTGAAGGTGTCGCCGGTGTAGAACGCGGTCGGGATGAGCGCGGCCTGGTGCACGTTCTCCGGCAGGCCGAGGATCTCCGCGGCCTCCTTCTCGTACGCGAGGTGCAGCGTCGTCCACGCCGTGCCGAGCGTGACCGCCCGCGCCGCGAGCATGTAGCTCCACACCGCCGGCAGCAAGTTCCCCCACAGTCCGGCCTGGTTCCCGGCCGGCAGTTCCGCGCTGTTCGTCTCCAGGCACGGGATGACGTGCACGGGCACTTCGCCCATCTTGTCGGCCAGGTACTCGACGCTGGAGCCGACGCGCTTCTGCACCTTCGACCGCTCCGGGTCGTCCGCGAACAGCTTCCCCGCCGCCCGAGGGGAATCCAGGTACTCGCGGCAAGCCCGCTGGTAGAGCTTCCCGAGCTCGGCCCGCTGCCCGGGATCGGTGATCACGAGCCAGTGCCAGCGCTGCGTGTTCGACCCGCTCGGCGCCTGCAGCGCGACCTGCAGGGCGTGTTTGACCAGTTCGAGAGGCACCGGCCGGGTCAGGTCCAGTCGTTTGCGGACGGTCCGGGTGGTCGTCAGCAGCTCTTCGGGCGTCATCCGAGGATTATGTCGTTATGATCCGCTGGTGGGGAGGCCGCCGCGCGAACGAGGGATGGGCACTTTGCTCAGGCACGTCCTCGACGTGACCGAAGCGGACGTCTCCGCGTTCTTCGAGGACATCGGGCTGGGGGACTACCGCCCGCGGTTCACCCCGTTCGTCCGCGCGATCGTCGAGCACGGGCCGCTGCCCATCCGCGACCTCGCCGCCGAAGTCGGCGTCACCCATTCCGCGGCCAGTCAGACCATCGCGCAGATGGCGCGGCAGGACCTCGTCTCGCTGCGGCCGGGCACCGACGCCCGGCAGAGGATCGTCTCGCTGACCGAGAAGACGCTCCGTCTGATGCCGACACTCGAAGCGGAATGGGCGGCGACCAGCGCCGCGGCCGCGCAGCTGGAAGCCGAACTGCCGTACCCGCTCAGGGAGGTGCTGGTCGCCGCCGTCGAAGCCTTGGAGCGGAAACCGCTCCGGGAGCGCATCGCCGAGACGGACGCCGCGCTCAAGCTGAAGCGTCGGCTCGGGCAAGACTGAACACGGCCCAGACGTACTTCCCGCCCGAGCAGAGCTCGTGTCCCCAGTCGTCGGACAACGCGTGCACCAGCTGAAGACCGCGGCTGCGCGCCGCCATCGGCGACGGCTCCTTCAGCTTCGGCCGGTTCGTCCCGGAGTCGAAGACCCGCAGGGTGAGCCTTCCGCCGGAGTATTCGACTTCGAGCCTGTCCGGCTTCTCGCCGTGCTCGAAGGCGTTCGTGACCAGCTCGGAGGTGGCCAAGAGGACGTCGTCGACAGCCGGGCCGTCGAGGCCGAGGCTCCCCAGGGTCGCCCGCACGGCCTGCCGCGCGACGGCGGGGGCAGTCACATCGACCGGAAGGGGCAGGGAGACCACCGGCAACGAGCCCTCCGATCGCGTCTTGGACATCGTCATGGTTCCGCACCTCCCCTCACGAGAGACTCCCAGATCCGCTGTTCGCCTCCCTGATACCCACAAGGGCCGAGGTCGAATCAGGCTCCGTCCGTGAGTTCCGTCTCGGTCAATCCTTCGCGCAGTTTCTTGAGCGTGGCGGCCAGCAGCCTTGACACCTGCATCTGGGAAACGCCGACACGGCGCGCGATATCCGACTGGCTCATCCCGGACCCGAACCGCAGCGCGACGATCTTGCGCTCGCGGTCGGGCAGCCGTTCCAGCATCGGCCGCAGCGCCTCGCGCAGCTCCGCCTGGCTCAGATTGGCGTCCGCCTCGCCGAAGCGGGTGTGCGCCGAGTTCTCCAGCAGGTTGTCCAGCGAGGCCCCGTACCGGCCCTGACCGGCGCGAAGGCCCTCGTAGACCTCGTCGATCGGGACGCCGAGATGCGTGGCGATCTCACTGGGTTTCGGCGCGCGGGAGAGCCGGACGGTCAGCTCCTCGCGCGCGGCCGAGATGTTCGCGTTCAGCTCCTTGAGCCGCCGCGGCACCCGGACCGACCAGCTGTTGTCGCGGAAGTGGTGCCGCAGCTCGCCGGAGATGGTGGGGACCGCGAAGGCCAGGAAGTCGCTGCCCTGGCCGGGGTCGAACCGGTCGACGGCGTGGATCAGCCCGATCGTCGCGATCTGGACCAGATCCTCCATCGACTCGTCCCGGTTGCGGAACTTGCGCGCCAGATTGCGCGCGAGTTCGAGGTGCGCGCGCACCAGCTCGTCCCGCAGCGCCTCGCGTTCGGGGGCGTTCGGGGGCAGCGCGCACATGCGCTCGAACAGGGCCGGGACATCCGCGCCGTCTTGCTCGACGGGTTCGGTCACGGCCGGGCCGCCTCGCTCTCCCGGATGAGTTCCACCCTGGACAGGTAGCCGCCGTCGGCCGGGGTGACACTCCGCCGCGCGGACGTCGCGAGCGCGGTGAGCAGCTGCCAGGACAGACCGGTCTCGTCGTCGGGTTCCGGGGAGTCCGAAAGCACCGAGACGGTCACCTCGATCCGCCCGTCCTTCCACGAGAAAACGCAGGTCAGATGACCGTCGGCGGCCGAGGGGAGCAGCATGGAGCAGGCCTCGTCCACCGCCATCCGGAGATCTTCGACGGCGTCCAGGTCGAAGTCCTGGCGCATCGCGATATCCGCGACGATCGTCCGGAGGGTCGGTACCACGTGCGGTACCGCGGCCGTGCGTACCTCGATGAGTTGAGCGCCCTCCCCGCCGGGCGGGGTGTTGTCCACCACGTTTGTTCCTCTCTCGAGCTGCGCTGCCGATCCTCCACCGATGCCCCCGCCGCCACCCTCAAAGGAGGCGCAACGCGCCCGGCGTTGGATTCAATGCCCTGGGTGTGAGCAAACCAAACCCACGTTTGAGCCGTGCAGGGGCGGGCATGTAACCGGCGACAAACGATCTCCTTGGAAGGCGGGGACCGACATGGCTGACGTGAGCCGGCTGCCGAACGTGGTGGCGGAAGAGTGGGACTGGCAGCTCCGTGGGTCGTGCCGAGGCGCGGACAGCAGCTTGTTCTTCCACACGGACAACGAACGCGGTTCCGCCCGTGAGCGGCGCGAATCGCGGGCCAAGGCGATCTGCCACACCTGCCCCGTGCTGGCGCAGTGCCGCAAGCACGCGCTGGCGGTGCAGGAGCCGTACGGCATCTGGGGTGGCCTTGGCGAGATCGAGCGCCGCGAGCTGTTCCTCCGCGAACGCCGCGCCGGGCGCAAGGCCTTGACGGCACATTGAGCGCGCCCCGGGCACCGGTCGGCGACGCGCACGACGGCGATCGTGGCGCCCCGTCCGTACTGGGTTAGGGTTGGGACTGTCGTTGCGGGGACAGCCACGCCTACCCGCCGAAGAAGAGCGTGCGTCCGTGTCCGGACTGGGCGCGGCCGTCGCTTGAGACCACAGGCGCGTTCCGGCGCTGAGCGTCGGTTCTCACCTGATGAGGAGAATGTGCATGCCCGCAGCGGACCAGAACACCACGCCGCCCGGTTTCAGCATCACGCTGGACGCCGACGCGTCTGAACCGCGTGTGGTGGTCACCGGTGAGCTAGACCTGCTGACGAGCCCGCAGCTTCAGGAGACCCTCGGGGCCCTGATCACGGACAAACCGTCGGGCCGGGTGGTCGCCGACCTGACCGGCGTGACCTTCTTCGACTCCTCGGCGCTGAACGTGGTGCTCCAGGCGCAGCGCCAGGCCGCCGAGAAGGCGGTCGAGCTCGAACTGGTGCCCAGTCCGCAGGTGAGCCGCGTGATCGAGCTCACCGGCGTCGCCGAGCACCTCAGCGTGTCGGAGGAGCCCCCGCCTGATCCCCCGCTACGGTCGTGGGCTCGTGATCCGCGACACCTGGGGGCAGCAAGATGATGGGGCGGACGCATGCCCTGACGGGGTGGTGCGCGGGCCTCGCGCTCGCGCCCGCCGTCGGGGCGGGCACGGTGCACCAGGCGGTCGTCTTCGCCGCCACCACGGCGGGTTTCGCCCTCCTGCCCGACCTCGACCACCCGGGCGCTCGCGCGTCGAAGCTGCTCGGCTGGTTCACCGGCGCGATCTCATGGCTGCTTCGCCGTGTTTCCGCGGCTCTCTACGCGCTGACCAAGGGACCCCGCGACGAGAAGGTCACCGGTAAGCACCGCCATCTTTCGCACACCGTCCTGTTCGCCGTCGGTCTCGGTTTCCTGACCTCCTGGGGTACCGCCGAGGGCGGGCCTTGGGCCGTGTTCGGCGTGGTCGTCCTCGGCCTGCTGCTCGCGGAAGGCGCGCTCGGCGACTGGCTCCTGCCGGTCAGCGGCGCCGCCGTCGGCTGGTGGGTGTGGACCGCCCCGCCGGACAAGGCGGCGCAGCTCGCGGAGATCTCCGGCTGGCTCGGCATCGCCGTCGCGGCCGGGTGTTTCGTGCACTGCCTCGGCGACGCGCTGACCGAGTCCGGCTGCCCGTTCCTGTTCCCGATCCCGATCGCGGGCGAGACCTGGTACGAGATCCGGCCGCCGAAGCCGCTGCGGTTCCGCACCGGCAAGAAGGTGGAGAACCGGCTGATCTTCCCGGTGTTCGCGATCGCCGCGGTGGTGCTGATCCCGGGTGTCTGGGAGTACCTCTTCACCACGGTCCAGGGGCTGCTCACGCCGGACGGGACGCAGACCGCGGTGCACTGAGGAATGCCTCCGTCGCCGGCGGCGTTGAATCGGAACGCCGGACCCGGTTGAGGAGGGGGAACAGTGGACAAGCCCGTGCTGCGCGCCGACGCGCGCCGCAACCGAGCGAAGGTGCTCGCGGCCGCCGAAGAGGCCTTCGCCGTCGACGGCCTCGCCGTCCCCTCGACGAGATCGCCCGTATCGCCGGGGTCGGCGCGGGCACCGTCTACCGGCATTTCCCCAGCAAGGAAGCGCTGTTTCAGGCCGTCGTCGTGGACCGTCTCGAACAGTTCGCGCGCGAGGCCCGCGAGCTGCTGACCGCCGAAGATCCCGGTGAAGCGTTCTTCGACTTCTTCAAACGCGTCGTCCAGCAGGCGTCCCGCAACCGGGCCCTCTGCGACGCGCTCGCCGAAACGACCGGGCTGGGTTTCAAGGCGAGCGCGGGCGACGAGTTCCGCTCGGCGACGCAGGCGCTGCTGACGCGGGCACAGACCGCGGGCGCCGTCCGCGAGGACATCGACGGCGACGACCTGCGCGCCCTGATCGCCGGTTGCCTCGCCGCCGAACGGTATTCACTCGAAGAACGGCATCTGGTGCGGATCATTGTCGACGGATTGCGCACGTTGCGTAACAAAACGTAAGATCAACGCGAGTAGTCCCCGTACCTGCGCTTCGCATGGCGAGGGGGTGCCGGATGTCGAGCCAGGGTTCCGTCGCGGTCGCGGCCATCGCGGGCCTCGCGACCGGGCTCCTCGTGGCCGCGCTCTTGGTGGCCGCCCGCGAGCCGCAGCACCGCGTCTACGAAGTCGGCACCACCCCGTCCCCGACCTCGACCTCCCGTTCGGTCGGGCCGGTCACGGTGACCGTGCCGGGGAGCACCCCGGAGCCGCTCGTCGTCACGCGCACCAGCACGCCGGCGCCGCGCACGGTGACCAGGACCGTGACCCCTTCGCCCACCTCGACGACGTTGCCGCCGTCGACGACCACGGGATTCCGAAGCGACTGATGCAATCAGGGCGACCTTCGCCTCGTCTGCCCGGTATGCGGCGGCTACCCGTTTTCCTGCTCCTGCTCACCGCTTCGACCGCGTGCGGTCCCGGTGAGAAGGCGTGCCCGGCCATCGCCCTGTCGGAGGGGATCTCCCTCGACGTCCCACCTGAAGTCACCCGGGTGTCGCTGGAGTTGTGCTGGGTCGGCACCTGCGTGACCGTGCGGAGGCGGCGTGCCGGTCGTAAAACTGGTCGTCGCGCCGGACGGCGGAGTACGGCAAGTACCGTGAAGGCCGCCCTCCCCGTCGGGCGGCCTTCACGGTTTCCCCTGTGGCTAGCCGACGTCGCGACGCCGCCAGCCCATGAGCCCGGCCACGAGCGCGACCACGGCGATCCCGGTCAGCCAGACCAGCGGTGTCGCGGTGAACTCCGCGGCGGGCAGTTTCGGAACATGCGAGAACGGTGAGGCGTCCACGATCGCCTGCGGCAGGTCCAGCACCGGGCCGAACAGGCTGAGCAGCAACGCCAGCCCGGCGATCGCCCACGCCGCCGTCGTGAACTTCGGCGTCAGGCCGAAGAGCGTCACGGCGAGGCCGGTGATCACCCACACCGCCGGAAGCTGCGCCAGCGACGCGACCACCATGTCCCCGATCGCGCCGCCGACACCGCCGGCGCGCATCCCGTTCGACAGTCCCAAAAGGACACCGCTGACGACCATCATCAGCGCCGTGCCGCCGAACGCGAACACGAGATGGCTCCCCAGCAGCCGCAGCCTGCCCACGCTCGTCGCGAGCAGCGGCTCGACCCGCACCGCGGTCTCCTCGGCGCGCAGCCGCAGCGCGGCCTGTACGCCGTAGAGGGCGATGATCATGGCGAACAGGCCGGCCATCGCCGCCATGAAGGCGTCGATCAGCGCGTCCGTGCCGCCCAGCCGGGTGAAGATCTCCTTCGCCTGCCGGCTTTCCCCGACGACGTCACCGATCCCGCTCGCCACCGAGCCGAACACCGCGGCACAGACCGCCGTGCCGATCAGCCAGCCGATCAACGGGCCCCGGTGCAGCCGCCACGCCAACGCGAACGGGCTACGCAGGGACGCCGCCGCTTCGGCGGGCCCGGGACGCGGCGGGATGATGCCGGTGCCGACGTCGCGGCGCGGAAGGAGCGCGTAACCGATCGCGCCGACGGCCACCGTCGCGGCCAGCGGAAGCAGGAAGACCCACCACCGCTCGCCGGCGAACGGCCGCACCTGCTGCGCCCAGCCGAGCGGCGACAGCCACGAGACCCAGGCCGCGTCCGAGGTCGAGTCGCCGACCGCGCGCACCAGGAACGCGACCCCGACGGCGGTGGCGCCGATCCCGTTGGCCGTCCGCGAGTACTCGGCCACCTGCACGGCGACCGCCGCGACCGCCGTGAAGACCAGCCCGGTCACCGCGGTGGCGGCGCCGAACGCGAGCGAGCCTCCGGCGGGCAGCTTCGCGCCGATCATCAGCCCGGTCTCGACGAGTCCGATGAGGACACTCGCCCCGGCGGACACCAGCACACCCGAGGTCAGCAGGGCGTACCGGCCGACCACCGCGGAGGCCAGCAGCTCCGCGCGGCCCGAGTCCTCCTCGGCCCTGGTGTGCCGGGTGACGGTGAAGACCGCCATCAGCGCGACGACCAGGGCGAGGAAGCCGCCGAGCCGCCACGCGGTGAACCCGCCCGCGGTCGAGAGGTCGAAGGCCGGGCCGTAGATCAGCGAAAGGGACGGGTTCGCGCCCATGCTCGCGGTGAGCCCGGCCCGTTCGGCGGCCGTCGGGTACAACGTTTCGAACGTCCCCGACGACGTCGAGGGCATGATCCCGAGCAGGACGATCCAGATCGGCAGGACGATCCGGTCCCGCCGCAGCGCCAGCCTGGTCAGGTGCCAGGTGCCGACCAGCCCGTGCGCCGGTCCGGCGACGAGGGGACGGTCGAGCGTCGCGGTCATTTCGCGCTCGCTTCGGTGGTGTAGTGACGGAGGAACAGCTCCTCCAGCGTCGGCGGCTGGCTGGTCAGGCTGCGGACGCCGACCTGGGTGAGCTGGCGCAGGGCGTCGTCGAGGGAGCGGGTTTCGACGTCGAAGCGGACCCGGTTGCCCTCGATCTTGAGATCGTGGATGTTCTCCAGCTTGGTCAGCCCGTTCGGCGGGCCGGCGAGCTCGGCCGAGATCGACGTCCTGGTGAGGTGCCGGAGCTCGGCCAGCGTGCCGGTCTCGACGGTGTGCCCGTTGCGGATGATGCTGACCTTGTCGCAGAGCGCCTCGACCTCGGCCAGGATGTGGCTCGACAGCAGCACCGTGCGGCCCTGCTCGCGCTCCTCCTGGATCGCGTACTGGAAGGTGGCCTCCATCAGCGGGTCGAGGCCGGAGGTCGGCTCGTCGAGGATCAGCAGGTCCACGCGCGAGGCCAGCGCGGCCACGATCGCGACCTTCTGCCGGTTGCCCTTGGAGTAGGTGCGCCCCTTCTTCTTGGGGTCGAGGTCGAAGCGTTCGACGAGGTCCTTGCGGCGGCGCTGGTCGAGCCCGCCCCGCAGCCGCCCCAGCAGATCGATCACCTCGCCGCCGGAGAGGTTGGGCCAGAGGTTCACGTCGCCGGGGACGTAGGCGAGGCGCCGGTGCAGGCTCGCCGCGTCCTTCCAGGGGTCGCCGCCGAGCAGGCGGACGTCGCCCGAGTCCGCGTGGAGCAGACCGAGCAGGACCCGGACGGTGGTCGACTTCCCCGCGCCGTTCGGGCCGAGGAAGCCGTGCACCTCCCCAACGGGTACCCGCAGGTCAAGGCCGTCCAAAGCCTTGGTCCGGCCGAAGGATTTGTGGAGGCCGGAGATGGAGATGGCGTTTTCCATGAAGCTGAAGGTACAGTGATTTCATGAAGTTGTGAAGTTAAGAAAACGTATGGATGGTGTGATCACTCTGGGGGAGGTAAGAGAGGATGTGCTCATGACGACGACGCCTGAGAGTGCTTCGAGCACCCAGAGAGACGAGGACGCCGTCCGCCGTTACGTGGAGCACCTGGGCCTCACGCTTTCCCAGATCGGGATGCAGCGGATGCCCGCCAGGGTGTTCGCCGCGTTGATGACCACCGACGCCGGCCGTCTCACCGCGGCCGAGCTGGCCGACCAGCTGTCGGTGAGCCCCGCCGCGATCTCGGGGGCCGTGCGGTACCTGGAACAGATCGGGCTGGTCGCCAAGGAACGCGAGCCCGGCTCACGCCGCGACCACTACCGGCTCTTCGACGACCTTTGGTACGCCACCTTCATGAAACGCGACCGCATGATCACCATGTGGCGCGACGCGGCCGACGAGGGCGTCTCGGCGCTGGGACAGGACACCCCAGCGGGTGAACGCGTCGCCGAGATGCGCGACTTCCTGAGCTTCATGATCAAGGAGCTCAACGACATGTACGCGAAGTGGCACGAGATGCGGGCCGAAAAGGGCAAGTGAGCCCTCGGGCCTCGTGAGTGTTCAGGACGGTTCTAACCGTCCTGAACACTCACGAGGCCCAGGCGGGGTCGTGCGCCGGTCAGAGGTCGTGCGCCGACGGCTTTCGCGACATCGGCCGGGCAGCTGGTGCGCGCTCACGAG
This sequence comes from Amycolatopsis sp. EV170708-02-1, assembly GCF_022479115.1. Classification (NCBI taxonomy): domain Bacteria; kingdom Bacillati; phylum Actinomycetota; class Actinomycetes; order Pseudonocardiales; family Pseudonocardiaceae; genus Amycolatopsis; species Amycolatopsis sp. EV170708-02-1. Next base: position 8,776,625 of record NZ_CP092497.1, on the reverse strand, counting down.
GCCACCGCGACCAAGAGCGTGCCCGCCAGCCGTTCCGCCCACTCGTCCAGCTCCTTCGCGGACGGTTCGCGGTCCTCGAAGGACGCCAGGAACGCGTACTGGAAACACGCCCCGAGCAGCAGCGACGCCGACGCGTCCAGATCCGCGTCCTCGCGGATCCTGCCGAGCCGGGCCTCTTCCCTCAGGTACTCGGCGACGCGTACGAGCGGGACGTCCGGCCCGCGGTCCCTGCTCATGACCCGTTCCCGGTGGGTCGCGAGCAGCTCCCGTGAAGAGAACAGCGACACCGCGATCGGGAAGCTCTCCAGGTAGAACGACAGCGTGATCCGCGCCAGCCGGGCGAGGTTCGCCGCGAGCGGGGTGTCCGCCGCTGTCTTCATCAGCTCGTCCAAGGTCGTCCCGAGCGCGGGCAGCCGCTCGGTGAGCACGCTCGTGAAGATCTCGGTCTTGTCCTTGAAGTGCTTGTACAGCAACGCCTCGGAGTAGCCGGCCGCCTGCGCGATGGCCTTCGTCGTGGCATGCGCGTAGCCCTGCTCGCGCATCACCTTCGCCGCCGCGGCGACGATCTCCTCGCGGCTTCCCATGTTCGCTCCTGAGGGCTTCTCAGCGTTCGCTCGACAAGTGGTCAGTGAACACTCACCATAGTGGGTGAGTGTTCACTAACCCAGGAAGGCGTGACCATGAAGCTCACTGTTCTCGGTGCCACGGGCGGGGTGGGGTCCGAAGTCGTCAAGCAGGCGCTGGCCGCGGGACACCACGTCACGGCGGTCGTCCGCGACCCGTCCAGGCTGGAGGCCGAAGGCGACCTGCTGGAGGTGGTCGTCGCGCAGCTGTCCGAACACGGCGCGCTGGCCGAGGCGGTGGCCGGGCGCGACGCGGTGATCTCCGCCCTCGGCTCCCGCGACCGCAACCCGACGACCATCGTCACCGACGGGGCCCATGCCGCCGTCGCCGCGCTCGGCTCGGCGGGTGTCCGGCGGCTGCTGCTGGTGAGCGCCAGCGGCCCGTTCGTCGACGGCGACGCCTTCTTCACCAGGAACGTCGTCAAGCCGATCCTGGGCAGGATCCTCCGGCACGCGTTCACGGACATGATCGCCGCCGAGCGGATCGTGCGCGCGAGCGACCTCGACTGGACGATCGTGCGTCCGCCGCGTCTGCTGAACGGGCCGCACACCGGCGAGATCGCCGCCCGCACCGACGGCAACGTCCGCGGGAGCTACAGCATCAACCGCGCCGACGTCGCCGACTACCTGCTCCGCGCGGCCGCGGACGACTCGCTCGTCCGCCAGACCGTCTCGATCGCCCACGGCTGACTCCCCGCGTTTCGTCCTCTCGATGCGGTTGTTGCGTGCGCAACGATCGCGTTCAGAGGACGAAACGCGGAAGTAGAGTCGCGAGGTGATCAGCCGTGCGGTGGTGCTCGCCCCGATCCTTCTCGCGCAAGCCGTCCGGGTGCGCCGTACGACGCCCAGGCTGCCCGGTGCCGCGGACCCGGTGACCGGCCTGGTGGCCGGCGACGGCGACCCGGTGCGGCTCGCTGTGCTCGGCGAGTCCACTGTGGACGGGGTCGGCGCGGCGACGCACGCCGAGGCGCTGACCGGACGGCTCGCGGACGAACTCGCGCGAGGCGGCCGCGCGGTCGCCTGGCAGGCGCTCGGCCGGACCGGCGCCAACGCCCGCGTGGTGCGCGAAGACCTGCTGCCGCTGCTCGAACCCGCCGACCTCGTCGTGATCGCGCTCGGCGTCAACGACACGATCGAACTGCATTCCGCCACGCGCTACCGGCGTGACCTGCTCGACCTGATCGTCGCACTGCGACGTCGCGTGGGACGGGTCCCGGTGGTGCTGGCGGGCGTGCCGCCGATGGGCCGGTTCCCCTCGTTGCCGCGTCCGCTGCGGGACGTCCTCGGCGCGCGGTCGGCCGTCCTCGACGCCGCGGCCGCCCGGCTGGCACTGCTGCCCGGCGTCGTCCACGTCCCGATGCCCGCCGCGATGCTGGACCCCGCGACCTTCGCCGAGGACTGCTTCCACCCCGGCCCCGAGGGCTACCGGCGCTGGGCGGGACAACTCGCGGACGTGAGCCGCCGGCTACTCAGCGACACCTTTTCGGCGTAAAAGCGCTGATCAGGTCACTCGCTTGCCACAGATTAAGAAATTTCCATGAAAAAGCTGGCTCTGCGTGTATCTGGTGGCAGCCTCGTTGCGTCCTATGGAGCAGTCGAGGAAATGAGGGACACCCGATGACGACCGAGACCAACACCGCGCCCGTCGACGACGAGGCCACGGCCACCGAAGACCTCGAAGAGACGACCCCGAAGCCGAAGCCGATCACGGCGCCGGTCCCGCCCCGTCCCGGCACCAGCCCGGACGGCAACTGGGACCCGTACGGCACCAACCCGCCGTCGAACTGAATGAACACAGACAGGTGATGTCCGGAGGCCGAGGGGGCCGCCGGGCATCACCTCCGGGTGCTCCTTCGGGGGAGGGGACGCCCGGACGCGGGCCCGTTGGGGAGCGGGCCCGGGGGAGGGAAAAAGGGCCGGCCGGTGCGCAGTCCACACCTACTCGCGCCGGCCGGTGCCTTTGTCCTCCACCCGCACCGAGGGGGACCACCGAAAACTCGACAAAAAAGTTAGTGACTTGATGTATCCCAGAGCCTCTTGCACGCTCCTTCTCCCCGAAGGGCCCGCGATACTGCCAGCGCCGACACGAAGACACGTCCGAAGTGGGGCAGATACGGTGACCGACGTGCAAACGACCGAGGTAGACCCGCCATGGGAAGGACTGACCGGTGCCGACCTGCATGCCGCCTGCATGCGCGCGGCGCGGGCCGGTGACCGCCAGGCGATGGACAGACTTGTGCACGAGCTGACCCCGCTCGTGTGGCATGTCGCGCGCGCGAACGGGCTCGACCGCCTGACCGCCGAGGACGTGGTCCAAACGGTGTGGCTCGCGCTCTTCAGCCAGCTCGAAAAACTCCGTGACCCCAAAGCGCTCGCCGCCTGGTTGATCACCACCACCAGGCGCGAAGCCCAGCATCCCTTCGGCCGCCGCGCTCAGCCCGTCCCGCTGACCGACGAGCTGGCCGAAAGCATGGAGAGCACCCATCCGGCCCCCGAAGAGGAAGCCGTCCGCGCCGACCGGGATCGCCGGGTCTGGCGCGCCTTCCTCCGCCTGCCGCACCGCTGTCAGCAGCTCCTTCGGCTGACCGTGCTCGCCGGGCGGGCCGAATACCAACTGGTCGCCGAAGCACTCCGTATGCCGCGCGGAAGTGTCGGCCCGACCAGGGGCCGTTGCCTCGAATCGATGCGCGACCTGCTGGCCCACGAAGGGGGAAGCCGATGAACGACCTCGGGACGCCGGGGGAGATGACCTCCCCGGGCGATGAGGCCTTGCTCGCCGATATCGGGCGCTTCATGGACGAACTGGACCCGCCACCGGGAGACCTGGTGCAGCGGGTTCAGTTCGCGCTCGCGCTCGAAAACCTCGACGTCGAGGTCGCCCGCTGGGAACGGATGGACGCCACCGCGGGCGTCCGTGGCAACGACACCGGCACGATCACCTTCACCGTCAGCGACCTGACCGTGATGATCAACCTCACCAAGATCGGCAAGAAGCACCGGATCGACGGCTGGCTCGTGCCCGCCGGCGAGTACGGAGTGGAGGTTCGCGTCGCCGAGCACGGCACGAGTTCCACCACCGCCGACGAAGGAGGCCGGTTCGTGCTGGACAACGTCCCCCAGGGCACCACCCAGATCGTGATCCACCTCGGCGACGTGACCTGTCGCCGGACGGTCGTGACCCCGACAGTGGTGCTGTAACCGGACGGCTGTTCCGTTATGCGGCGTGGGTGTGCTCCCATAGTGCGTGTGCCCGCGCAGCCTTCCGTCGTCGACGCCGTAGTCGAATCGGCGGCCGATCTGCATCGCCGGGCCAGGGCCGCGGCTTCCGACCACGGGCCCGGCGCGGCGATCAGGTTGCTTCAGAGCGGGTTGTCCCGGCTCGGGCGGGTGGACGCGGACAGTCCCGAACGGCTGGAGATCCGGGTCCGGATCCTGGTCAGCCTCGCGGCGGCGGAAGCGGAGATCACGTCCCAAGAGGACGGTTTCGTCCGGCTGGACGAGGCGGAGCGGACGCGGCTTCGGCTGCCGAGCGGTGAAGCCCGGCGGGAACTGGGTTTCATCGTCGTATTGCAGCGCGCGCTGGTGATGATGCGCGTGGGGCGGCTCGACGAATCGCTCGCGCTCTACAACGCGGTGATCCCCCAGCTCGTCGCCGAGGCGGACAGACACAGTCTCCTGGTGACCAAGACCTTGATGAACCGGGCCTGGCTTCAGCTGCAGAAGACCAATCCCGCCGACGCGCACCGGGACCTCGCCGACGCACTCGATCTCGCCGTCGAACACGGGCACCGGATGCTGGAAGGGAAGATCCGGCACAACCTGGGTGATCACGCCCAGTTGCTCGGTGACATCCCCGAAGCGCTCCGGCACTACGAGCAAGCAGCCTCGATCTTCGTCACCGACGGTCCTGGTTCGCTGCCGCTGGTCCGGCTCGATCAGGCGAAGGCCCTGCTCACCGCCGGGCTCGCCGAGGAGGCGGCGCGGCATCTCGACGAGGCGATCCCCGAACTCCGCGGCAACGGCGCGCATCATCTCGTCGCCGAAGCCGAGGTCGCGCGGGCCGGGGCGGCCATCCTGGAGGGCGACCACGTTCTCGCGAAGAAGCTCGCGACTTCCGCGCGACGGAGTTTCCTGCGGCGTGGCAACGGCCGATGGGCGGAGATCGCCGAACTGACCAGGCTTCGCGCGGACGCGGTGAAGGTCTTGGCGGACAGGGAGAAGAAGCCGCCCGCGAAACTGCCGGAGCGACTGGCCGAACTCGCCATCCGGTTGGCGGGCCTGGGTCTGCGCGACGAAGCGGGCGCGGCGCGGATGTTCGCGGTGCGGCTGCTGATCCGTCGGGGGAGACGGCCGCCGCCCAAGCACTGCTGGCGCAGGTGCCGAAACCGCGGCAGACCACGCCGATCGACCACCGGATGCAGCTGCGGTTGTGCCGGGCCGAACTCGCCGTGGCGTCCCACCGGCCGCGTTCGGCGCTCGCGCAGGCGCGGGCCGGGCTGGCCGAACTCGGGCAGATCCGCGACCGCATGGGCGGGCTCGACCTCGTCTGCGGGACGGCGGCGCACGGCGAAGAGCTGGGCAAACTCGCGCTGACGCTGGTGCTCAAGAAGGCCAGGCGCAGCGGCGCCGGGGCGAAGAGCCTGTTCGCGTGGCTGGAACGCACGCGCGCGCAGGTGTACCGCTACGAGCCGCTCCCGGTCATCGAGGATCCCGCGCTCGCCCGGCACATCAACGAAATGCGGCACGTGCAGGGGACGATCCAGGCGCGGCGGCTGTCCGGTGAACCGGTCGGGAAGCTCGAGGAGCGCTACGACCGCTTGCAGCGGGAGGCGACGCGGCTCGGGTGGTACACCAGCCAGTGGGGTCGCCCGCGGCCCGTCTCGGCACCCGAAGAGGTGGTCGAGCGGCTCGGCGATCGCGTGCTGGTCAGCCTGATGGGGTATCGCGACACCTTGTACGCGGTGGTCGTCGACCGCGGCCGGTTCCGGCTCCTGAAGCTGGGGCCGCTCGGGGAGATCGTCGAGACCGCGCGGCAGCTGCACGCGGATCTGGACGCCCTCGCCCCGGACAACCTGCCCGCGCCGCTGGTCGAGGTCGTCACCGGTTCCGCGCGGCGCCGGGCGGACAAACTGGACCGGCTGATCTCCGCGTCGCTGGCGAAGACGCTGGAGAACCGCGAGCTGATCATCGTGCCGATCGGTTCGCTGTACGCGTTGCCTTGGGGCGCTTTGCCTTCACTGCACGGACACCCGGTGTCGATCGCGCCGTCGGCGACCGCCTGGGTGACCGCGTCCGGGCGGCGGAACTCCGGGCCGGTGCTGCTCGCCGGCGGGCCGGGGGTGCCGGGTTCGGTGGGTGAGGTGCGGAACCTGCGGGCCGTGTACCCGCAGGCGCGGCTGGTCGACGGGAAGGACGCGACCAGCGATGCCGTCCTGTCCGCTTTGGACGGTTCCGGAATGGCGCACCTGGTCGCGCACGGCGCGCACGAACCGGCGAACGCGTTGTTCTCGCGGCTGGAGCTGGTCGACGGCCCGTTGTACGCGCACGAAACCGCCCGGCTCGCGAAGCCGCCGGAACGGGTGGTGCTGGCCGCGTGCGAACTCGCGATGAGCCATATCCGGCCCGGCGAGGAGGCGCTCGGCTTCGCCGGGACGTTGCTCGCCAGCGGCTCGCGAACGGTCATCGGCGCGATCGCGCGGGTCGGCGACAAGGCGGCCGCCGCCGCGATGGCCGATCTGCATCGGCGGCTGGCGCTGGGGACCGCGCCCGCTTTGGCGCTCGCGGAAGCGACCGCCGCCGATCCGCTGCGGCGTCCCTTCCTGTGTCTCGGCGCGGGCTGAAGGGGACTTTCACCGCGTCCAATGTGGCGAAAGCTCCCTTCGCCGCGTCGCACGCGGCGAAGGCGTCCCTCACCGCGTCCAATGTGGCCGTGGCGTCCTTCGGCTACCCACAGGAGTTGTCCACAACCAACGCCCTCTGTGGACAACTCCGCCGAGCGCCCGTTCCCGTCGCCCAGCGCCGGTAGACTGGACTCGGGGTCGCCCCCCTTGGGAAGGGCGGGGGGTGGGGTCAGGCGCGTTCCGCGTGTTTCACCAGGCGGGTGGCCAGGATCGAGATCACGGTGCGCAGCGCCGTGCGGACGGCGGCGCCGGTGCCGGGCAGCGGCTCGGTGAACCGGCCGGTCCATCGCAGATCCGTGCCGCCGGAAGCGTTCGGCGTGAACGAGACTTCGGCGCGATAGTCCTTCAGCAGCGCGAGACCCGCGAAGCCGTAGACGTGCTTCCGGTCCTGTTCGTACTCCAGCGTCTCTTCATGGAGGTACACCGGCCACAGGCCGACGGCCCGCACCGCGCCCACGCCGTCCGCGTCCGGTTCCCGCGCCCAGCGCGAGTGGAACACCACCGGCTTCGCCCATTCCGACCACCGGGAACCGTCGGCCTCCAGCGCGAACAGAGAGGCGGGCGAGGCGCTGCTCGTCCGGTTGACCTCGAAGGAGTACGTCTTGCCCATGTGGCGACGATAACCGCTCCGAACGCCACGGATAAGCAAAGATGGAGGCGTGAGCACGCCGCGCCGCGAGATCGCCGCACCACATTGGCTGGTGCAGCTGCTCCGCAGCACACCGGTTCCCATTCCGTGGAACATGGTCGCCCGCGCCGTCCTCGCCCTCGCCGTCCCGCTCGCCGTCGGCTACGCACTGGGAGACATCGGCGTCGGCGCGCTCGTCTCCACCGGCGCCCTGCCCACCGTCCTTTCCGAATCCGCCGGCCCGTATCGCTACCGCGCGCGGCGGCTCGGCGGAGCCACCGCGGCCGCCGCCCTCGGCTACTTCGCCGGGCTGATCACCGGCGGCATCCCCGCCGCGTCCATCCCGGTCGTCGTCGGGGTCGCCGCGGTGTCCGCGCTGATCAGCGCGGCGGGCAGCAACGCGTCGGTCGCAGGGTTGCAGATGTTCGTCTTCTGCGTGCTCGGCACCGGCCAGCACGTCACCGGGCTGCGCGTCGAAGTCCTCCTCGGCTACTTCTGCGCCGGCGCCGCCTGGAGCCTGCTGATCGCGCTCGCCACCTGGACCTTCCGCGCCACCAGCCCCGAACGCGGCGCCGTCGCGCACGTCTACGTCGAGCTCGCCGCGATGCTCTCCGCGACCGACGAAGCCACCTCACGTGTCGCGCGGCACCAGCTCACGACCGCGATGAACACCGCGTACGACCGGCTGCTCACCGCCCGGTCCTGGCTGTCCGGCCGCGACGCCACCTATCGCCAGCTGCTCAACCTGCTCTCGGCCAGCACCCCCGCCGTCGAGGCGTCGGTCGCGATGGTCAACGCCGGCCGCCACGCCCCGGACGACGTGATCGACCACTTCATCGCGACCTCGGCCGCCGTCCTCGCGAACCAGGAACTACCGGAGCCTCCCGAAGCGCCCGAAGACGCCGACCCGGTCCTCGCCGCGCTCTACGCCGGCCTCGCCCGGATAGGCAAGGGCGACAACCGGAAACGGCGCGATGTCCAGCCGTGGCACAAACGCCTTCGCGGCTGGGCGGGTTCGCTCGTTTCCGGCCCGCTCACCTGGTTCGCCGCGCTCCGCCTCACGTTGTGCGTCGCGATCGCCGAAGTCGTCGCGCTGCTCGTCCCGTTCGAACGGTCCTACTGGATCACGCTCACCGTCGGCATCGTCCTCAAACCGGACTTCGGCTCGGTCTTCGGCCGCGCCGTGCTGCGCGGCATCGGCACGGTGATCGGCGTGGGCATCGGCGCGGCCGTGCTCGCCGCGGGCGGCGAGGGCTGGCTGCTGGTCCTGCTGATCGCCGTCTTCGCGGGCGGCGTCGCGGTCGGCAAGGTCCGCAACTACGGCATCCTCAGCGCCTTCGTGACACCGCTGATCATCCTGCAGATGGACCTCGCCAGCACCGGAAGCTGGAACGTCGTGCTCGCCAGGCTCGTCGACACCGTGCTCGGCTGCGCGATCGTCCTGATCTTCGGCTACCTGCTCTGGCCGGGCAGCCGACGGCCACAGGTCGGCGGACGGCTCGCCGACAGCCTCGACAGCCTGGTGAAGTACGTCGACAAAGGACTCGTGCTCGCGCCGTCCGGCGAGGCCCGGTTGGACCGCTCACGCGCCCGTCGCCGCGCCTACCGCGCGCTGGCCGACCTGCGGACCGCGTTCCAGCAGGTCGTCGTCGAACCCTCCGCCGCCGGACGGCAGGCCGTCGCCTGGTGGCCGGTGATCGCCGGGCTCGAACGCGTCGCCGACGCCGTCACCGAGGTCGGCGTCACCCTCGGGCGCGGTGCCCCCGCCCCCGGCAAGGCCGACATCGCGCTCCTGACGGCGGCCCTCGCCGAACTCGCGGCCGCCGTCCGCGACGAACGGGACCCGGAAGAGATGCCGATGCCCGACAACGAGCAGCTGTCCGGCGTCGTCGACCAGATCGGCGCCGCCTTCGACGCCGTGCGCGGCCCCGACCTCGTCGAACGCGCGCCGCTGCGGCTGGTCCGGCGGTTTCTGCCGTATCACCGCCGCGCCTGACCTACCCACCCGGACGGGGGATGGGTGAGCATCATCTCGAACTAATGTTCGAGTTTTCACGCATAATCGACGCATGCTCGACACTGGTGACACGCTGCCGCCGGGGCCGCGTCACCTGCACATGGTCCGGCCCAACCAGCCCGTTTGGGTCGATCTCAAGCTGGTGTACCCCGTCGGCGCGGTGAAGACCCGCCTGCCCGACGGCCTGGATCTGACCGCCACCGTCCCCGGGCTGCTGGGGATGTGGCGGGCGACGACGACGGGGCACTGGGTCGGCTGGGTCACCTTCCAGCTCGGTCCGGTGGGCCGGGGCGGCACGACGCATTCGCAGTGGGTGCTGGCCGAAGCGCTGCGGCCCCGCGAGCATCGGAACACGTGGTCGGGCAGCTTCCCGTCCGAGCGGAGACGGTGATCGTCCCGTCGCATGGACGCTGTTGACCGCGCGCCAAATCGCGCCCACCATGGGGTCGTGTCCGTCACTTGGGAGTCCGCGCCGCACCGTTCGCTGGGTGAAGGCGTCGCCGCACTGCTCCTGCGCCGTGGACGTTTGGGTTCTCCGCCCGCGTAGCCGTATTTCCCGCGAAGGCCGCCTGTGAAAGGTGGCCGGTTCCGTCCTACCCGGAAATCGGAAACCCTTGGAGCCCAGCATGTCCATCGAACTGCCCGACCGTGTCCGTCTCCGTCCCGCGACCGTCCCCGACGGCGGGATCCTCGAAGGGCCGCGCCTGCTGCGGCGCCTGCCGGAAGGTGTCGAGGAACGCCCGTACGAGCTCTTCTCGCTACGCCCGCTGGGAAGGGTGATCGGCGCCGAGATCGGCGGCGTCGACCTCGCCCGGCCGCTGACGCCGGAGCTCCACGCCGAGCTGAACCGCGCGCTGCTGGAGTGGAAGGTGCTGTTCTTCCGCGACCAGGACATCACTTCGGCGCACCAGCGCGCGTTCGCCGCCAACTGGGGCGAACTGGAGACGAACCCGTTCATCCCGAAGGGCGACACCGAGGACACCACGCGGTTCGCCCGGTCCGCGACCATGCCCGCGTTCGAGAACATCTGGCACGTGGACGTCACGTTCCGGCCCGCGCCGGCGCTCGGCTCGGTCCTGCGGCTGATCGAGGTCCCGCCGGTGGGCGGCGACACGATGTGGGCCGACATGGCCGCCGCCTACGACAACCTGCCCGACGACATCCGCGAGCGCGTCGACGGGTTGACCGCGGTGCACGACTTCATCCCCGGCTTCGACCGCTTCTCCGACCCGGAGCTCCTGCTGCGTCACCAAGACGCGTTCCCGCCGGTCGAGCACCCCGTCGTCCGCACGCATCCGGAAACCGGCCGCCGCACCCTCTTCGTGAACCAGGCCTTCACGACGCATATCGTCGGCATCGACCGCGACGAGAGCGACAGGCTCCTGCGGTACCTGTTCAGCCGGGCGCATATCCCGGAGTTCCAGGTGCGCTTCGCCTGGCGGCCGGGTTCGGTGGCCTTCTGGGACAACCGCGCCACCCAGCATTACGCCGTCAACGACTACCACCCGTACGCGCGGGTGGCCGAACGCGTCGCCATCACGGGCGACCGGCCGTTCTGAGCGTCCCCACGACGGGTGATCGCCGAGGCGTGTTCGCCGGTCCTTGTGTGACGATGTGGCCATGGGCATCAACTTCGATGAATTGAAGAACAAGGCCACCGACGCTCTCCGCGAGCACAACGACAAGATCGAGGGCGGCCTGGACAAGGCGGCCGACTTCGCCAAGTCGAAGTTCTCCGGTCACGACTCCCAGATCGACTCGGGTGTCGAGAAGGCGAAGGGGTTCATCAACAAGTTCGACGACACCCCCGACAACCCCCAGCCCCAGAACCCGCCGCAGGGCCAGTAACCATCTCCCGCGTTTCGTCCTCTGAACGCGGTACTTGCGTGTGCAAGGACCGCATTCAGAGGACGAAACGCGTCAGGAGACCTCGCCGATCGCGGTGTCGCCCTCGATGGCCGTGATCCGGCCGCCGCGCTCGCCGAGCGCGATCAGGCCGTCGCGCGCGTCCGGGGCGGTCAGGCTGACCCGCACCCCGGCGCGTTCCGCGTCCTTACTGGCCGCAAACGCTTGCGCGCCCTCGTGGCCCGCGTTGACCGTCACAGCGAGACCGCCCGTCGACGCCAGCGAGCCCCGCGCCGCGCCCAGCCGCCCGAGCGCCTCGTCGACGATCGGCAGCAGCGCGTCCCGGTTGCCCTCGGTCATCGCCCGCACCAGCGCCGGGCTCGATCCGGCCACCCGCGTGCCGTCCGTATAGGACCCGGCGGCCAGCGACATCGCCAGCGGCCCGCCCTGCGCGCCGATCGTGGCCAGGATGGCCGCGAAGATATGCGGCAGATGCGAGATCCGCGCGACCGTCTCGTCGTGCGAGTCCGCGGGCAGCGGCACGACGTGCGCGCCGACGTCCAGTACGAGCTGGGCGACCTCCGCCCACGCCGTCAGATCGGTGTCGTGTTCGACGCCCAGCACCCACGCCGCGCCGCCGAACAACGCCGGATTGCTCGCCTTCCAGCCGGAGTTCGCCGTCCCGGCCATCGGATGCCCGCCGACGAACTTCGCGTACGGCGCGCGGCGCCGGACCGAGTCGAGCACCGGGCCCTTCACGCTGGTCACGTCGGTGAGGACGCAGTGCCCGGCGACCCGCGAAACGGTCCGGAGCACCTCCTCGACCGCGGGCAGCGGCACCGCGAGCACGATCATCGCGTCCCGCTCCGCCGCCTTGCTCAGCGCCGCTTCGACCTGCGTGGTGACGTCGAAACCCGCTCTGCTGGCGGCGTCCGCGTCAGCTTCGGAGGTCGTCGCCCCGAACGTGGTGCGGCCGATCGAATGCGCCGCGCGCAGCAGCGAACCACCGATCAACCCGAGCCCGATCACGCATACGTCCCGCACAAGGCTCATCCTGCCATCTACGAGGCCACTCGTCAGAGAACGGCGGCCAGGCGGGTTCCCTGATCGATGGCCCGTTTGGCGTCCAGTTCGGCCGCGACGTCGGCGCCGCCGATCAGATGCACCGGCAGCCCGGCCGCGCGCAGGTCGTCGACGAGGTCGCGCACCGGCTCCTGTCCCGCGCAGACGACCACGGTGTCCACGTCGAGCACGCGCGGCTTGTCACCGACGGTGATGTGCAGCCCGTCGTCGTCGATCCGGTCGTAGGCGACGCCGGTGAGCTGCTCGACGCGTTTGGCCTTCAGCGCGGCACGGTGGACCCAGCCGCTGGTCTTGCCCAGCCCCGCGCCGATCCCGGACTTCTTGCGCTGCAGCAGGAAGACCTGCCGCGGTGACGGCTCGACCTTCCGCTCGGTCAGCCCGCCCGCGGCCCGCTCGGGATCGGTGACGCCCCATTCGGCCATCCACGCGTCCAGATCGAGCGCGGGGGAGGTGGTGTGCGTCAGGAATTCGCTGACGTCCACGCCGATCCCGCCCGCGCCGATCACCGCGACCTTGCCGCCCACCGGTTTCCCGTGCCGGACGACGTCCACATAGGACAGAACCTTGGGGTGGTCGATCCCGGGGAGCGACGGCACCCGAGGGGTCACGCCGGTGGCCAGCACGACCTCGTCGAACCCGGCGCCGATCAGGTCGGCGGCGGCGACGCGGGTGCCGAGGCGCACCTTGACGCCGGTGACCTCCAGCCGCCGCGCGTAGTACCGGATGGTCTCCGCGAACTCCTCCTTGCCCGGGATCTTGCGCGCGATCCCGAACTGGCCGCCGATCTCGTCGTCGGCTTCGAAGAGTTCGACCGTGTGCCCGCGTTCGGCGAGCCCGGTCGCGGCCGCGAGCCCGGCAGGCCCCGCGCCGACGACGGCGACGCGTTTGGTCTTGCGGGTGGGCGAAAGCGTCAGCGTCGTCTCGTGGCCCGCGCGCGGATTCACCATGCAGGACACCAGCTTCCGCTTGAAGGCGTGGTCGAGGCAGGCCTGGTTGCACGCGATGCAGGTGTTGATCTCGTCCTCGCGCCCGGTCTCGGCCTTCCGGATCCATTCCGGGTCGGCGAGGAACGGCCGCGCCATCGACACCAGGTCCGCGTCGCCGCTCGCCAGCGCTTCCTCGGCGACCTCGGGCATGTTGATCCGGTTCGACGTGACCACCGGGATCCCGACATGCGGTTTGAGCTTGCCCGTCACCCAGGTGAACGCCGCGCGCGGCACGGACGTCACGATCGTCGGCACCCGCGCCTCGTGCCAGCCGATACCGGTGTTGATGATCGTCGCGCCCGCCTCTTCGACCTCCTTGGCCAGCGCGACGACGTCTTCCCAGCTTTGCCCGCCCTCGACGAGGTCCAACATGGACAGTCGATAGATGATGACGAAGTCCTCGCCGACCGCTTCCCGCGTGCGGCGCACGATCTCGACGGCGATCCGGCGCCGGTTCTCCGCGCTGCCACCCCATTTGTCGGTGCGTTTGTTCGTCCGCTCGGCGAGGAACTGGTTGATGAAGTAGCCCTCGGAGCCCATGATCTCGACGCCGTCGTAGCCCGCTTCCTTGGCCAGGAAGGCACAATCGGCGAACGCGCGGATCTGGCGCAGCACGCCGTACCCGGAAAGGGCCCGCGGTTTGAAGGGATTGATCGGCGCCTTGATACCCGACGCGGAAACGCTCAGCGGGTGGTAGGAATACCGGCCGGCGTGCAGGATCTGCAGCGCGATCTTGCCGCCCGCCTCGTGCACCGGATCCGTGAGTTGCTTGTGCGCCTTGGCTTCCGCGCGGGTCGAGAGCTTCGACGCCAGCGGCAGGAGCCAGCCGGTCCGGTTCGGCGCGAAGCCGCCGGTGACGATCAGCCCGACGCCGCCGCGGGCGCGTTCGGCGTAGTACTCGGCCAGTTGCGGGAAATGCGCTTCCTTGTCTTCGAGGCCGGTGTGCATCGAGCCCATGATCACCCTGTTACGCAGGGTGGTGAAGCCGAGATCGAGAGGGGACAGCAGGTTCGGGTACGGGCTCATCGCTGGTCCTTACGCATCGTGGTGGAATGCCTGGAGGACTTCCTCGAGCCACTCGACGTGGCCCTGTTCGGTTCGGATTCCTCCGCGCAGCACGAGGAACTGGTGCAACGACTGTCCACTGAGGACGCTCGGGTCGGGGAAGTCGCGCTTCTCGATCAGCAGGTACGCGTCGAGCTGTGCCGCGTGCGCGTCGCGATGCCGGGTGACCTCGGCGGCGACGGCGGCCGGATCGCCGAGCGCCGCGCCGCGGATCTTCACGGCAAGCTCCCTGGCGGTGGCCGACGGATCGGGTTCGGCGAGCCAGCGGGCCAGTTCGGTCCGCCCGGCGTCGCCGACGGTGTACACCTTCTTGTCGGGCTTCCCGGACTGCGCGACCTGGTCGACGGTGACCCAGCCCGCGTCCTCCATCCGCTTGAGGACGCGGTAGATCTGCTGGTGGGTGGCGCTCCACCACAGTCCGATGGACTTCTCGAAGCGACGCGTGAGCTCGTAGCCCGAGCCGGACCGCTCGGACAGCGAAACGAGGATCGCGTGCTCCAATGCCATGCACCCAGTTTCATATGCACCTAGTTGCACTGCAAGGCGACGCGCGTCACAAGTACATGAAGGCCCCCTTCCTGTACCTAGGCGCAAGGAAGGGGGCCTTCATGTACTTCGGGAAAGCTAAGGCTTGCGGGCGATCCCGCCGATGACGCGGGACTCCGAAGGCGAAGCGGCGAAGATCGTCTTCTCGTCCGGGTGCCACGCCGGCGCGTAGACCAGGCCCGGCTCCAGCAGCGGCCAGCCGCCGAAGAAGCGCCGGAACTCGTCCATGGTGCGCAGGAAACCGGGGTTCGTCGTGGTCTCGTAGTACTCGAGGATGTCCAGCAGCGCCTGCCGTTCCTCCTCGTTGGCCGGGTTCTCGTTGGTCATCTGCGAAAGCACCAGCAGCGAACCCGGCGCGAGCCGGTCGCGGTAGAAGTCCAGCAGCCCGTCCGGGTCCTGCTCGTCCTTGATGAAGTGCATGACCGCGTTGACCACCAGCGCGATCGGCTCGCGGACGTCGATGATCCCGGAGTCCATCACCCGTTCCCAGAGGTCCTCGGGGTCGAAGAGATCTGCCGCGATCGCGTGGTGGCGGTCCGGGTCGGCGGTGTCGGCGAGCAGCAGCGTCGAATGCGCGAGCGCGATCGGCTCGTTGTCGATGTAGAGGACGTGCGTGTCCTCCTGTGGCCGCGCCTCGTCGGCGACCTCGTGCACGTTGCCCGCCGTCGGCAGCCCGGAGCCGATGTCGACGAACTGCCTGATGCCCTGTTCCGCGCAGTGCCGCACGGCGCGGCCGAGGAACTGCCTGCTGGTCTTGCAGTAGTCGCCCATCAGCGGCAGGCGCTCGCGCACCTTCTCGGCGAAGTTGCGGTCGATGGCGTAATGCGTGTCGCCGCCGATGAAGTAGTCGTAGACGCGGGCCGCGGACGGCCGGTCCAAGCTGTTCTCGACGGCCTTGAGCGCCGCGTCGTGATCGATCATCGTCATCCCTTTGTCCGCGCCGGAAATCCCATGCTAACCGGCCGGGACGTAGGCCTCGCGGTAGGCGTTGACGGATTCGGTCAAGCGATCGAGCTCCGCGCGGGTGCGGGCGAGACCGGCCGCGTCGAGCCCCATCGCGTCGCCGATGATCTTCGGGATCCCGCTCGCGCGCTCCCTGAGCCCGGCGCCGTCCCCGGTCAGGCTGATGCGCACGGACCGCTCGTCGTCGGCCTGCCGGACGCGCTGGACCAGTCCGGACTTCTCCAGCCGCTTGAGCAGCGGCGACAGCGTGCCGGAGTCGAGGTTCAGCACGGTGCCGAGCTCCTTGACCAGCCGCTCGTCCTCCTCCCAGAGCGCGAGCATCACCAGATACTGCGGATAGGTCAGGCCCAGATCGTCGAGCACCACGCGATAAAGCGCGGTCACGGCCCGCGATGCCGCGTAGAGCCCGAAGCACAGTTGATCGTCCAGGCACAGCGACCCGGTGTTGTCCGTGGGCATCGGTCCTCCTCGTCCCCATGGTGCGCCGATCATGCCGCGGATCGCCACTTGAGTGGGCTAAATCTCCTTGAGCACATTTAAGTTGTGCACAACTAAGTTGCGAGCTACCTTGGTCGCATCGACTTCGGAACCCAGGAGGCAGAAATGACCGCCAACCCGCACAACCTGGCCCTCGAACCGGCCGCGCAGGCCTTCGTCGAGGCCACCGCCACGCCGCCGTTCCTCTTCCAGCTGCCGCCGGAGGAAGGACGCAAGGCCGTCGACGAGGTCCAGGGCGGCGACGTCGAGTTGCCCGCCGCGGACGTCGAAACCACGCACGTGGACGGCGTCGAGGTCCGCATCGTGCGGCCCCAGGGCGTGGCCGGGCCGCTGCCCGTGATCGTCTACATCCACGGCGCCGGCTGGGTCTTCGGGAACTTCCACACCCACGAGCGCCTGGTCCGCGAGCTCGCGGTCGGCGCGGGCGCCGCCGTCGTCTTCCCCGAGTACGACCGCTCACCGGAGGCGCGGTACCCGGTCGCCATCGAGCAGAACTACGCGGTGGCGAAGTGGGTCGCCGAGCACGGCGCCGAAAACGGGCTCGACGCCACGAAGATCGCGATCGCCGGAGACTCCGTCGGCGGGAACATGACCGCCGCGCTCACCTTGCTCGCCAAACAGCGCGGCGACGTCACCTTCCGGCAGCAGGTGCTCTTCTACCCGGTCACCGACGCGAGCTTCGAAACCGAGTCCTACCGGCGGTTCGCCGAGGGCTACTTCCTCGCCCTCGACGGCATGAAGTGGTTCTGGGACCAGTACACGACCGATCCGGCGCAGCGCGCGGAGATCACCGCGTCGCCGCTGCGGGCGAGCCTCGACGAGCTGGCCGGTCTCCCGCCCGCGCTGGTGATCACCGCGGAAGCCGACGTGCTGCGCGACGAAGGTGAGGCGTACGCCGCGAAGCTGCGTCAGGCCGGAGTGCCGGTGACGGCCGTGCGATACCAGGGCATCGTCCACGACTTCGTCATGCTCAACACGTTGCGCGAAACGCACGCCGCGGAAGCCGCCATCTCGCAGGCGATCGGGGTGCTGCGCACCGCTCTGACGGACTGAGCAGTCCGGAACACGGTTTGTCCAGGGTGACACGCGTCACCCTGGACAACACTTTCCGGTGGTCGCACGTCTCTTGATCCGGATGTGGGAAATGCGGTGCGGGGGCGTGCCGCGGCCGGAGAGGGACACGATCGCCATGGGACTGGGACTGAGTGCCATCCGGCTCGATTCGACGCTGAACCTCGTCATCGTCCTGGTGCTGACGCTGCTCGCGATCATCGCCGTCCCGTTCCTCTGGGAACGCTGGCGCCGCAAGGTTCTCGGCCGTAGCACCACGATCCTCGTCGCGGTGGTGCTGGTCGTGGTCAGCACCGGGATGGGCGGGAACATGATCGGCGGGTTCTTCCCGACGGTCGGCGCCCTGTTCGGCACCGGCGTGTACTCGGGGGAGAGTGTCGACGCCGTCGCCGGGCAGAACGGTTCGGACCTCGACAAACTGCGTGACGCCGGGGCGATGCGGGCCAAGGAGGGCAAGGGATCCGTCGTGCACATGACGGTGACCGGCAAGCGCACCGGCCTCACCCGCGACGTCTCGGTGTACTTCCCGCCCCAGTACTACGATCCCGCGTTCCGGTCGCTCAAGTTCCCGGTCATCGAATGGATCCCGAACTACCCGTCCGGGCCCGAGGTGGTCACCGGTCCCTACGAACTGCCCGCCAGGCTCGACGCGGCCATCGCGAAGCACGTGCTCCCGCCGACCCTGGTGATCATCCCGGACCCGACCGGGAAACCGAAGGTCGGCCACGACACCGAATGCATCGACGAGGTCAACGGGACCGCCAACGACACCTACCTGACCGCCGACATCCGCGACTGGGCGATCGAGAAACTCGGCGCCAACCCGCAGCGGAAGGCGTGGACGATGGCGGGCTGGTCGTCGGGCGGGTACTGCGCGATGAACCTGGTGACCCGGCATCCGCAGTGGTACGGCCAGGCGGCGAGCGTCAGCGGCTACTACAAGGCTTCGGTGGACGCGGAGACGGAGAACCTGTTCAAGGGCAGGCAGGACATCGCCGACGCGAACACGGTCACGGTGAACCTGCAGAAGCATCCGTCGCCCGTCGACATCCTCGCGATCGCGGGGGACAAGGAAAGCTTCGAGAGCTTCTCGATCGACCAGATCCAGGCGGCCGTCCGCGCGCCCGCGACGCTCTCGTCGTGGCGGATCCCGGACGCCGGGCACAACATGAACACCTTCAAGGCGCAGGTGCCCGACGTGCTGGCGTGGATCGGCGCGCGGACCGTGCCGCCGTGCGCGCCGCAGGACAAGAAGATCATCACCAACGGCGGGGTCACGCCATGGCCCTGCCCAACACCGGCGCCAAGGGCGCGCTAGTGGATGTCGTCGAGTAACTTGGCTCGATAAGCCTTGGGGTACAAGCGGATCCGGTCGGGAACCCGTTTCCCGGCCGCCCGTGTGACCGCTCCGAGGCGCCGGAGGCGGCGTTCGTCGGCGTCCGTCCACTTGAGACTCAAGCGGTCGCGGAGAGCCTGCGGAAGCAAGCCGATCGCGCACAGGGTCAGCACGTTCCCGCCCGCGGGACGGACGGGGCGCCACAGGGCCTCCGGCAAGAACCACCACGGCGGCGGTGGCGTGTCGCGCATGGTGATCGAGTGGAGCAGTTCCCGGACCGTTCGGTTGTCTTCGAGCCGGTTCGCGACGACGTCGTCGAAATAGGCCTCGAATCCTTCGAGGTCCTCCGGCATGTGGTGCTCGCGGAGGCCGAGCAGCAGGCCGAGGCGTCGCCATTCCGCGTAGAACCGGCGCTTTTCCGCGCCGGACAACGGATGGACGAAGACCTCGTGCATGCGGACGGTCGTCCAGAACGTCGAGCCGTGCACCCACCAGTAAGCCTCGGGGTTCAACGCGTGATAGCGCTCGCCGTGCTGGTCGACGCCCTTGATCGCCTTGTGCATCTCGCGGAGCCGCTCGGCCTCCGCGATCGCCGCCTGGCCGCCGAAAACCTGGCTCAGCAAGGAATCGATGGTCCGGTCGAGGCGGCCCCACGGATCTTCGGTGTAGTTCGAATGGTCGTGGACGCCCGCGCCGACGACGGGATGCGCGACCTGCAGCAGCAACGCCGTCCCCGCGCCGAGCAGCAGTCTCCGGTCGCCGACCACTCGCCAGGCCACGGAATCCGGGCCGAGCGGGGTCACGGCGGGCAGGCGGGCTTCGGTGCTCATGGCGACCTCCCGAAGAGCGGCGTACGGCCACTGTCCCACCTTGTTTACATGTCGTCAATAGCGGGGAGCAGCGCCTTGACCACCTCCGTCACCCGCCGGCCCGCACCGGCGTACGTGGTCGACGTCGGCTGCGAGGTCAGGACGACGACGATGTGGCGGTCGTCTTCGCCGACCGCGCCCGAGCTGTGCAGGATCCGCGAGCCGCGGCAGCACGCCCAGCCCTGTTTGATCGACCAGGGGAGCGAACCGACGGCGTCCGGGATGCCGAAGTACTGCCGCACCCCGTCGGAACCGCTCTCCGTCGCGCCGCTCAACGCGCGCATGATCGTCGTGCGTGTCCCCTCGCCCGCCTGCTCCAGCAGGTAGCGGTAGATCTTCGCGACGTCCGCGGCGGTGATCCGGGTGTCGCCCCAGCGGCCGGGATCCTCAGGCGGACGCGTGCCGCCCAGGCCGATCTTGGCCGCCCAGCGGGTGACGATGCGGGGACCGCCGTGGACCGTCCACAGCCTGCTGGCGATGTCGTCGTCGCTGACCGAGAGCATCCTCTGCACGGTGCTCGGCGGTGCGCCCGCCTGAAGCGCTTCCAGCGCGATGAGCAGCTTCACGAGCGACGCCGAGGTGTAGGACCGTTCCGGCTTGAGGGAAACGGTGTTCTTCTTGGCGGTGCGGTCGTAGACGACCACGCTCACCTGCCCGCCGGGGACGAGGTCCGCGAGGGCCTGGGCGTCGACGGACTTCGGCGGCGGATCCGGCGCCGCGGAGGACGAGGCGGCCGGGGATACGACCGGCTCCTCCGGCTCGGCTTCGACGGCCGGCGCCCCGGTCCCCGGCGCCGCGTCCGCGACCGCCGCCGGACCGGGCCGCGACGGCGGGATCAGGACCATCGCGAGGATGGCGCCCAGGCACAGCCCCACCAGGATGAAGACTCCGCTCACCTTGCCCACATGACCTGTTGGCCGCGTCACCCGTTCGTGTTCACGGTTAGGCCGTTCGGCCACCGTCGTTTGGCCGGAAGGGCACCGGGGTATCCGGGGCCCAGCGTGAATTCAGGTCGCCAACGCTGGGAGGCGGAGCAATGGCACGTGCACAACGCGCTCGAATCCGGACGGCGGGACTGCAGCCCGCCCAGGTCCTCGCCGGGCTGGCGAGCCTGGCCTTCCTGGTGTTCGGGATCGTGGGCTTCACCAGGACCGGGTTCGCCGATTTCGCCGGCCGCAGCGACGCCACCGTGCTCGGATTCTCGGTGAACCCCCTCTACAACCTCGGCTTCGTCGTGCTGGGCGCGATCGGTCTGCTGCTGACCTTCGGGTCGGGCCGGTCCCGGGTCTTCGGGTTCCTGACGTTCGCCGCCTTCGGGGCGCTGTTCGTCTGGGGTCTCATGATCGCGGGGACCGTTTCGACGAACCCGGTCTCACAGGCCGGGAACCCGTTCAACCTCAACGGGCCGGACAACTGGCTGCACCTCGGCCTCGCCGCGCTCGGGCTGGTGATCGCGTTCCTGCCCGCGCGGCACAAGGTGCTGCTGCCGGAGGACGACGAGGAGACCGTGGTGTCGGACCGGCGGGCCGACAGCGCCACGGTCGCCCGGCCGAAGCATGAAAAAGGCCCGACCGTCGCTCGGGATGAGCGACCGCCGGGCCTCGCCCACTAGGACTCAGTAGCCGGAATCCTGGGCGGGAGCGTCTTCCTCCTTCTTGGGGGCGGCGTTCCCGCTCTGGGCGGCCTTGTCCTTCACCGGCGCGGTGCTCTTGCAGCCCGCGGGCTCGATGACGAACCAGGTGCCGCCGACCCCGTGACCGTTGGCCTCGCCGGCGTTCGCGTCCTTGGCGTAGCGGTAAACGGCCCATCCGCCGACGGTGACCTGCATGGTGCCGTCCGCGCGCTTCACCTTGCCGAGCAGCTTCGCGTCGATGCCTTCGAGCTGGACGTCGCCCTCGGCGAGCACCGGCGGCCAGGCCTTCGCGCAGTCACCGTTGCAGGTCGGCTGCTTGTTCTTCTTGTCCTTGGTGAACATGTACAGGGTGAAGCCGTCCTGGTCCACAATGGCCGGTCCGATGCCGTCGACGTTGCTCGCGACGAGCTTCGTGGCACCGTCTTTCTGTTCGGCCGGAGCCTCCTTCGCCGCCTGGCCCGCCTTGCCGCCCTTGGCGTTCGCGGCGTACCAGGTGCTGCCGACACCCTGCCCCTTCGCTTCGCCTGCCTTGGCGTCCTTGGCGTAGCGGTAAAGAGCCCAGCCGCCGACGGTGACCTGCTTGCGTCCGTCGGCGCGGGTCACCTCGCCGACCAGGGCCTGATCCACGCCTTCGATCTGGACGTCGCCCTCGGCCAGCACCGGCGGCCAGGCCTTCGCGCAGTCACCGTCGCAATTGGACTTCGGCGGCTTCGCGCTGTCCTTGTCGAAGCGGTACAAGGTGAAGCCGTCCTTGTCGACGAGGACCTGGCCGAGATCCCCGGCTTCGGCCACGGCCACCTTGGTCTCACCCTTGGCCGCGGGGGCGTTCCCGCCCGCCCCGGCCACCGCCGCGGCGGGAGCGACGGCGGGGGCCGCCGCCTCGGTGCCGCCGGAGCAGGCCGACAGCGCCACCAGGCCCACGGCCGCGGACGCCGCTGCGACGACGAAACGCTTGCGAAGCATGGGATTTCTCCTTGTTCGTAGGGGTTCCGCGGCTTGGCGCGGTGAGCTTGTACCCCTACACGGAGCCGGTCCGGGACCGGTTCAAGGAGTTTTCGGATTTTCTTCGCGGGCCTCCAGCGCGGCGTCGACGAGCACCCCGGCCGAGCCGGTGTAGCGTGCCGGATCCAGCAGGTCGGCCAGGGAATCGGCGGGGAGCACTCCGGTTATCTCCGGCAGGCCGGAAAGAACCTCGCCGAGGCTCTTGTTCTCTTCGAGGGCGAGCTTGGACGCGTGCCCGAGAACCTCCTTGGCCCGCGTCTTGCCGAGCAGCGGGGCGAGCACGGTCGAAAGCCGCTCGGAGACGATCTGGCCGTGCGTGAGGCCGAGGTTCTCGCGCATGCGCTCGCCTTCGACGACCAGCCCCCGGGCGAGCTCGGCCGCCGTGTGCGCGGCGCCGCCGGTCAGGCGCAGGCACTCGCGCAGCAACTGCCACTCGGCGTGCCACGCGCCCGCGGACCGTTCGTCCTCGGAGACCATGGCCTGGGTGACGCCGGTGGCCAGCACCGGCACCTGGAGCGCCGCCGACCGGATCAGCGTCGCGAGCACCGGATTGCGTTTGTGCGGCATCGCCGAGGACCCGCCACGGCCCTCACCCGCCGGCTCGGCGACCTCCCCGACCTCGGTCCGGGTCAGGAACTGGACGTCGACCGCGATCTTCCCGAGCGCGGCGGCGGTGAAGGAGAGCGCTGCCGCGAGGTCGGCCGTCGGTGTGCGGAGGGTGTGCCAGGGGAGCGTGGTCTCGGCGAGCCCGGTCTCCTCGGCGAAGGCTGTTTGGAGGCGTTGCGGATAGCCCTCGGGCAGGTCGGCGAGGCGCGCGTACTCGGCGTACGCGGCCCTCGTGCCCGCGGCGCCCCCGAGCGAGACCGGCAGAACGACCCGGTTCAGCCTGTCGAGCGCTTCGAGCGTGAGCTGACGCCAGCCCGCCGCCTTGAGCCCGAACGTGGTCGGCACCGCGTGAGCGGTGAGGGTGCGCCCGGCCATGACCGTGTCGCGATGCGCGCGGGCGAGATCCGCCAGCGCCGCCGCCGTCGACTCGAGATCCGCGGCGATGAGCGCCCGTGTCCGCGCGGCGACCAGCATCATCGCGGTGTCGAAGATGTCCTGGCTGGTGGAGCCGCGATGGACGTACTCCGTCCCGGCGGCCTCGGTCAGCTCCTTGATCAGCCCCACGACCGGGTTCGCCGTCTCGCGAGCCCCCCTCGCCAACGCGACCACGTCGATCTCCACGGAGGCGGCCGCCTCGGTGATCGCCGCCGCGGCGGCCTGCGGGATCAGCCCGGTACTGGCCTGCGCCCTGGCGAGCGCCGCCTCCGTGTCCAACAGGGCACGCAACCAGGCGAGATCACCCGTCGCCGCCTCGGCGGGCGTGCCGGCGCGGACCGGGGACAGGAGGCCGGAATCGGGATCGGCGTTCATCGGCCCAGCATCGCATTTCAAGGTCTCAGTGGCCTGTCCTCCCGTCGATGCGCTCGCGCAGCAGGTCGGCATGCCCGGCGTGGCGCGCGTACTCGGCGATGTGATGCGTCAGCAACCAGCGCAACGAGAACGGCTCCCCGTCGCGGCGAGACTTGCCCGTGTCGTCGAGCGACGCGGCCGCCACGATCTCCCGCGACCGCGCGCACTCCGCACGCCAAGCCGCCCACGCGACCTCGACGTCACCACCGGTGTCTTCGAAATCCTGCTCGGGCCACTCGTCGGAGTAATAGAGCAACGGGACGTCCTCGCCCGCGAACTGCAGGCGGAACCACCAGCGCTCGACGCCCGTGAGGTGCCTGAGCAGCCCGTGCAGCGACAAACCCGAAGGCTCGATCGGCCGCATGGCCATCTGCTCCGGCGTCAGCCCCTGGCACTTCAGCTCGAAGGTGCGGCGATGCCAATCGAGCGTCGATGTCAGGATCTCGCGCTCGCTCGCCACACGCGGAGGCTCCGGACGGTCGCCCTCCCAGCTCGCCGCGTAGTTCTCGTCGGGGATCGTGTCCATGCCCACGACCATGGCAGAGACCCCCGACAATTCCGTGGCGCTCCGGCGTCGGCCCCGGCATCCTGGTGGCCGACGGCGGTCTACTAGACTCGGCCGCACGGGCCGTTAGCTCAATTGGTAGAGCTGCGGACTTTTAATCCGTAGGTTCTGGGTTCGAGCCCCAGGCGGCCCACCACCTCGACATCCTCGCTGATCAGCGAGGATGTTCTTGTTTGTGGATCATACGGTCGTCGGCGTGATCTTGGCTGGGCTCGCTGAGTGCTCGGGCCTGCGTTTGGCTCGCCTTCGTGGTGGCCTGGACGGATGCGGGCGTGCTTCAGCCCCGGCTCGCTCCCTCTCGTTGACGGCTGTACTTGCTGGCGTGCTCTTGGGTCTGGCTATGCGGCGTGGGCGGCGGCTCGTCTGCCGGCGGTGATTGGACGGCGTCCCGTGGTCCGGTGGGGTCGTCGTTTGGGGCGGAGGCGGGCGGCGGTGGTGCGGGCGGCGTCGAGGACGAGGCGTGCGGTGGCTTCGGCGGATTGGCGGGCGAGGGTGGGTAGGACGCTGGTGTAGGTGTCGGCAGTGAGCACGATGCTGGCGTGGCCGAGGAGGTCTTGGACGGTTTTGAGGTCGTTTCCGGCGGCGAGGGACAGGCTCGCCGCGCCGTGCCGGAGGTCGTGGAGCCGGATGGGTGGTAGTCCGGCTTGGTCATTGAGGGTGCGGAAGAGGTGGGTGATGGAGTCGGGGCGGACCGGTTCGCCCCATCCGTTGGGGAAGAGGTAGCCGACGGGTTGACTGCGGAGAGGTGTGCGGGCCTGGGCGCGGTGGCGGCGCAGGACGGTGACGGTGTTGTGGTCGAGCGCGATGACTCGGTTGCTGGCTTCGCTCTTGGGTTTGCCGAGGATGACTTCGGACCCGACTTGGCGGGCTTGGTGGGACACGGTGAGGTAGCCGGCGTCCAGGTCGATGTCGCTCCACATCAGCCTTGCGACTTCGCCGCGGTGGAGGCCGAGCAGCGCGACGAGGTGGAAGAGCGGGTAGAGCCGGTGGTCGCGAACGCTGCGCAGGAAGACCGCGGTTTGCTGGGCGGTCCAGACGGCGACGGCGGGTCGTTCTCCGGTCGCTTGCCATTGTGCGATGCGTGGTGGTGTCCAGACGACGGCGTGCGGGCGTCGGTGTGCTGGGAGTTCGAACTAGCGGGCGGGGTTGTGGTCGATGAGGCCGCGGCGGACGGCTGCGTTGAGGGCGGCGCGGCGCGGAGCGTGGCGTGGATGCGTTGCAGGGTGCCAGGGGTTAAGGGGTTGCCGGCGGCGCCGTGGGTGCGGATGAGGGCGAGGAACATCGCCTGGATATTGGCGTTGGTCGGTTCCTTGAGAAGGGTTCCGCCGAGGTAGGGGATGAGGGAGAAGCGGATGCGCTGGCGGTAAGACCGCAGGGTCGAGCTCTCGGGGCCGATCCGGGTGTCCAGCCAGAGCTGCAGCCAGTGAGCGGTGCTGATCGTCGCGGGTGCGAGGGCGTGGGCGTGCGGAGCGCGCAGGTAGTCACGTGCCTGGCGCGCAGCGCACCGGGATGGGAACCCGCCGCGGCGTAGCTGCCGCCGTCGACCATCGGGATGAGACGGCATCTCGACCCGGAAATACCAGCTCCCATGTCCTCGGTCCCGCAGACGCGGACACCGGCTGTTCAGGGCTCTGCCAGTGAGGTCCCGGCAGCCGCAGCGCTTGAACACGCCTGTTTCCGCGCCCATGGAGACCACCGCCTTCGCAACGGGCACGCTGGTCGCCCGCGCTCCCGCTATCCTCCCTCGGCAGGCGGTGGAGTTGCTGGTCAGAGCTTCGCGGTGGTCGCCGCGGCCGACGGTAGGGCGCATGCGGCTGCTTGACCTGCCCGAGCCAGAACTCGTACGGGGCCGAGGCGCTGGGCGGAACCGGGAAGCCTGTGCGCTGGGTGAACGCAGAGAAGCCAGGACCGACGTCGTTGTGTCGAGGTAATACACCAAGGCGCTGGGCAGCAGGCCATCGTGGCTGTC
Source organism: Amycolatopsis sp. EV170708-02-1 (assembly GCF_022479115.1). Taxonomy (NCBI): domain Bacteria; kingdom Bacillati; phylum Actinomycetota; class Actinomycetes; order Pseudonocardiales; family Pseudonocardiaceae; genus Amycolatopsis; species Amycolatopsis sp. EV170708-02-1. The sequence goes on along the minus strand of NZ_CP092497.1, from coordinate 8,750,571 downwards.
GTGTGTGGCTTTCGGAGATTCTGCTCCAGCATGTGTCAGATCGCTGCGCGTTCGGAGTCGAACTGACGTGTCTCGGTCCGCCTCGCGGCGGAGTCGTCGAATTCCGGGGTACGACGGCGTGCGTTCCAGGCGGGGCGAGTTAGAGCCGGAACTCGCCTGCGGTTACTGCCAACGGTGTAAATGGCGAACAACGATTAAAGCGCTGAGTTGGAAAAAAGCCAACAATTTGCCGGGATGACGGGTGCCGGAACCGAGGTTTGCTTGCAGTGTTGCCGCGAATTGGTCTGGGCCATGTCATGATCGTTCACTCTGTTGGAGTCTTCCTTCACTCGATAGTGATCGTGAAGAGTCACGATGACTTTGTGGGTCGCGTGGCGTCGGGGGACGCGTGCTGACCGGGCCGAGGGGGTCCTTTCAATGGTGCGTCCGTCAGTGACGCGTGGTTTCAGGCTGCGCGCGTTACCCATGGTGTTCCTGATGCTCGCCGGCGTCGTCGTGGTGACGGCGAGTTCGCCGAAGAGTTCGCTGCCGACTCCGGTCGTTCCTGTCGCGGAGGCGCCGGATGCCGCCAGCGCGTTCGCGGCGGCCCGGTTGCAGGGCACACCGGTCGGGGTGGCGGACCAGACCGCTGAGGCGAAGAAGGTGCTGGCGAACCCTGACGGGACGTTGACCGCGCAGTTGTCGCCGCAGCCTGTACGGGTCCGCAAGGGCGACGGTTGGGTGCCCATCGACACGGCGCTGACGCCCGTGCCGGGCGGCGCGATCAGGGCGAAAGCGGCTGTGGCGGATGTGGTGTTCTCCGCCGGTGGCGAGGGACCGCTGGTTCAGTTCTCACGTGAGGGCAAGCGTCTCGCGTTGCGGTGGCCTGGCAGTTTGCCGAAGCCAGAGCTTGACGGAAACACGGCCCGGTACCGGGAGGTGTTGCCCGGGGTTGACCTGGAAATGCAGGCAGAGGCGGAAGGCTATAACCAGCGTTTCGTGGTCAAGACGCGGGAGGCGGGACGCAACCCAGAGCTCTCGTCCATCAAGCTCGCGCTCGAGACAGAGGGCGTGCAGCTCACGTCGGATGGAGCCGGCCGGGTTCAGGCTGTCGATGGCGATGGGCGGAAGGTTTTCGTCGCGCCGGCGGCCACGATGTGGGACGCCAGGGGGCGCGAGAGCACGAGCACGCCGGTCGAGGTCAAGGTCGACCGGTCCGCGATGACGTTGACGCCGAATGCAGCGATGCTGGCGGATCCTGGTACGCGGTACCCGGTGGTGGTCGACCCGGATATGCGGTCGCCGGGGCAGAGCATGTGGGCGAAGGTTTTCCGTGGTCACCCGAATCAGTCGTATATCAACGGCGCAGTGGATGGGGACGCGTGGGCGAAAGTCGGAAAATGTACTTTCGCGGAATGCAACACCATTGACCTGGCGCGCACGTACTTCCAGTTCGACACGTCTTTCCTTGTCGGGAAAGAGGTGTCGTCGGTGAAGTTCAACACGGTCATGGTGCACCGGCCGAGTTGTAGCTTCAAGAATCACAAGCTCTTCGTTGCGCAGAGTAATATATCGTCGAATCTGACCTGGAATAACCAGCCCGGCGGGCGGGATATCGGCACGACCTTGGTGCCGGCGAACGACAACTCGCCTTGTGAGGGTTACAAGGCGATCACATTCGGAGTCGGCGGCTACTACAATCCCAGCGGGCCCACCACCTATTACATGCAGGCGGAGTCGGAAACGGACTCCGATGCCTGGCGCAGGTATTCCGTGCCCGACACGAAACTGGAGATCCGCTACAACACGAAGCCGAACCCGCCGTATGACATGAAGACCGATCCGCCGCTGCCCGCGCCGTGCCGATGGTGTGACGGTGTGCCGTATGTCGGGGGCAAGTCGATCAGGCTGTTGAGCAGGTTGTCCGATCCGGATGCCAATGATCAGCTCCGCCCGGTCTGGAACATTTATGGTGGCGCTCCGGACCAGCGCGCTCCGGTGATTTATCAAGCGTCGGGTGCCTACCACAGCACCGATGTCGATCTGACGACGCGTAACGGGCAGCGTGTCACGTGGACGGTGTGGGGGCACGATTCCGCGGACGGTGGTGACTTCCGGAATGGGCCGGGCCCGTTCATCGTCGACAGGACGGGTATCGGTATCAAGCCGACTGTGACTGCGCCGCTCTACAAGGCGGATAACGCTTGGCACGGTGGTGTCGGCGTGCCGGACGTGTTCGAGTTCGACGCCAGCGATCCGACCACCACGGTCGCGGACGTCGATCACTACCTTTATGGCTGGACGGATCCGCCCACGACGAAGGTCGATGCGGTCGCCCTGGGTGGTAAGGCGTATGTGAAGTTGACCCCGCCTGGTGACGGGCCGCGGGATCTGTTCGTGCAGAGTGTCGACCGTGCCGGGAATCCCAGCCCGACGCAGGTGCACCATTTCTATGTGCGGGCGGGTAACGGCCCGTTGGCGCAATGGTCCCTGGAAGGCAACACGAAGGACACCGCGACGCTTGGCTTCCGGGACGCGACGTTGCACGGCGGCCCCGTCTACGTTCCGGGGAGTACTGGTTCGGGTCTCAAGCTGGATGGTGTCGACGATTACGTGACGGCGCCGGTCTCGGCGAGCACGTACCCGAGTTTCTCCTTTTCGGGTTGGGTCAATCTCGCGGAGAAGAAGCCAGGCTGGTCTACGTTGCTGAGTCAGAACGCGTCGACGACGGCGATGGTGAAGCTCGGGCACACCGGCACCGCGACCGATCGCTGGGCGTTGGAGTTCCGGCCCGGGAACGACCCTGCGTCGACTCCGACCACGGTGTCCTCGATCAGTGCTGCGCAGACGAACACGTGGACTCATCTCGCCGGTGTCTACGACTCCGGAGCCCAGCAGATCCGGTTGTATGTCAACGGCGATCTCCAGGGCAGTGCGCCGTGGACGAACCCCTGGCCGGCGACTCACGAGTTCGCGGTCGGGCGGGCGATCGTCAGCAGTGCCGGGGCGGACTATCTGGCCGGCGCGGTGGACGAGATCCGCACGTATGACCGGGTGCTGACCGATGCGGAAGTGAAGTCCGCGGTTACGCGGGACAACGTCACCGCGGGCTACTGGAACCTCGACGACGCGGACGGAACGACCGCGCGCAACGCCGCCTCGGGCGGTGAGATGGCCGTCCTGCAGCCCGGTGCCAGGTTCGCTCCCCAGGGAGCGGTCAACGGCGCGGCCACCTTCGACGGAGTCAAGGGCTTCGCGGCCACGTCCGGGCCGGTGGTGCGGACCGATCAGAACTTTGCGATCACCGCGTGGGTGAGGCCAGACAAACTCGGGGACATGACCGCCGTCTCCCAGGACGGCATGGCGGTGAGTGGCTTCTACCTGAAACAGAACAACGGCTCCTGGGTCTTCGGGATGAATCCCGGTGACGCCACCGGTGGCACGGCGGCAGAGGCCAGGTCCGGGGCGAACACGGTGCAGACCGAGCCGTGGACGCACCTGGCCGGTGTGTACAACGCGACCGCCAAGACACTCACCCTTGTGGTCAACGGGAAGCAGGTCGCGAGCGTCCCGGCTCCGGCGACACCGTGGCACGCCGCTGGTCCCTTCGCGATCGGGCGCGGGAAGTACGGAACCCCGCTCGGGTACTGGTCCGGTGGCATCGACGAGGTCCGGGCCTACAGCCGCACGCTCGACGTCGCGGAGATCCAGGGCATCGTCGCCCAGAACAACGTCACCGCCGCCACCTGGAAACTCGACGGCGACGCCCAGGACACCTCGGGCATGGCGAAGCACGGCACCGCGAAGAACGGTGCCCAGTGGGTCGCCGGGCAGACCAGCTACCCGGACCAGACCGATCTCGCGGTGAACCTGGACGGCGTCGACGACCACGTCAGTGCTCCCGCGCCGATCGACAGCAGCATGAGCTTCTCCGTCGCCGCGTGGGTCAAGCTGACCACCAAGACCCCAGGCTGGGGTGCTGTGGTGAGCCAGAGCGGGCAGAACGTGTCCGCGTTCAACATCGGCTACACCGGCACCGCCGATGACCGATGGGCCTTCGCGATGCACGGCCCCGACAACACCGCACCTACCGCGGTTGCTCGAGCGCGCTCGGCGCAGCCGGTGCAGACCGGTGTCTGGACACATCTCGCCGCGAACTACGACAGCAACACCGGCGAGATGCAGCTGTATGTGAACGGCACCCTGTCGGGGACCGCGTCGTTCACCGCGAGGTGGAACGCGACCACCGAGTTCGACATCGGCCGCGGGAAGTGGGCAGGCAACTGGCTGGACCACTTCGGGGGCACGGTCGACGACGTCAAGGTCTACAGCCGCACCCTGTTCACCGACGAGATCCGCACCATGTCCGGCCAGGACCTCACCTTGGTGCACAACTGGCAGCTCGACGAATCCAGCGGAACCAAAGTCGCCGACTCCACCGGTGCCCGCACCGGAACGCTCGAACCTGGGACACAGTTCGCGCCCGGCCGGGTCGGGAACGCGGTCCAGTTCGACGGCAAGACCGGCGCCATCGGAACCACCGGCGTCGACCTGCGAACCGATGAGAGCTTCAGCGCGTCGGCGTGGGTCTACATGGACCGCAAGTCCGACATCGTCTCCAAGCTCACGGCTTTGAGCATCGATGGCGAGCGGACCAGCAAGTTCCGGCTCGGGCATGTCGCCGATGAGATGAACGCGACTTGCTTCGACGAAGTCTTCGACAATCCCAACGCCTGCGGCAGGTGGGTGTTCGAAATGGCGGAGACCGACACGGACACCACGATCGCGAGAGCTGCGGTGTCGGCGTTCCCCGCGGAGATCAATTCCTGGGTGCATCTGGCCGGCACCTATGACCGCCAAACCAAGAAGATCTGGCTGTATGTCAACGGAAAGCGCGTGGGCGACGGCACTCTGAACGGACGTTGGCAGGCCTCCGGAGCCGCCCAGATCGGCCGTGGCCTGACCGCGGACAAGCCGAGCCAGTTCTGGACCGGCAAGGTCGACGATGCCCGCCTCTACACGACTGCTCTGGACAAAGAGCGGGTGTCGAGCCTGTACAAGTCGTATCCCGCTGCTGACGGTGGTACCGCCACGTTGCCGGTCGCGGACGCGGGGCACTGGCGGTTCGACGAGAACGCCGGCCAGGTGGCCATGGACGCGAGCGGTCGTGGATCGACCGTGGCGTTGAAGAACGGCGCCGGGTGGGGCGGTGGGCTGAACACGCCGGGGTTGCGTCTGGACGGGGCCACCGGCTACGCGCAGACCACTGGGCCGGTGCTGGATACGGCGAAGAGCTTCTCGGCCGCGGCCTGGGTTCAGCTGACGAAGACCGACGGCGGCTTCTACTCGGTGTTCGGGCAGGACGGTGCTCGGGTCAGCGCGTTCCAGGTCCAATACGACGGGGGCGCGAAGAAGTGGCGTGTCGTCGTCCCCAGCGAGGACAAGGACAACCCCCGAGTGTCGCGCTGTGGGCCGGCCAGGCTCCGCAGGCGTATCAGTGGACGCACCTGGCCGTGGTGTATGACGCTCAGTTCCGGCAGCTGAAGCTGTACGTCGATGGGGTGCAAAGCGCGGTCCAGGTGGGAGTCACGGTGATTCCGTCGGCCGGTGTCTTCTCGATCGGCAGAGCGTGGTGGAACGGCGGGAACGCGGGCTTCTTCCCGCAAGGAATCGACGACACGCGGGTCTTCTCGCGAGCACTCACCGACGCCGAAGTGCGCAAGGTGCACGACGACACCCCCCGGGGTGACGGCGGGGCCTGGCGGTTCGACAACGGCACAGGTAAGGACTACAGCTGGCGCGGTAACGCCGTCGTCCCGACCGGCGGCGCGTCCTTCGCGCCAGGTGTGAGCGGTACCGCGCTCAAGCTGAACGGCACTGACGGGCAGGCCACTGCGCCTGAGCGGGGATTGGCCATGCAGGACAGCTTCACCGTGTCCGCCTGGGCCAACCTCTCCCGTACCGATCAGGTCGCGACCGTGCTGTCACAGGACGGTGCGCGGATGAGCGGTTTCACCCTCCAGTACCGGCCCGAGGCCGGGCGGTGGACGTTCGGCGCGACCGCACAGGACGTTGACGCGTCACCGGTCTCCTACGTCAGCTCGTTCGACCCCGCGGTCGTGAACCGGTGGACACACCTCGCCGGGATCTACGACCAGGCGGCTCACCAGCTTCGGCTCTATGTCGATGGGCAGTTCGCGGGCAAGAAGGACGGTGTCGTGCTCTGGCAGGCGAACGGATCCTTCGCTATCGGCCGCGGCAAGACCAACGGCAAGGCAGCCGAGTTCTTCCCTGGCATGATCGACGAGGTCTACGCCCACTACGGCATGGCCTCCGACGCAACGATCAAAACCTACGGCAGCTTCCCCGCACCCGACGGCGGCCAGCTGGGCAGCTACGTCGATAGTGCGGGACGCAAGCGAACCGCGAGCACGAGTGCCGCGCCCGCGGCCGGTTTCCGGTTCGAGGAAAGCCTGGGCATGCTGATCGACGGCGCACAGCCCAACACACGTGTGCTGCACTCCTGCCAATCCGGTGCGGACTACTTCACCTCGGCCGACGCCGCCTGTGAGGGTAAGACCAAGCTCGGTGAGATCGGGTCCGTCTACACCCAGCAACCGACCAACATTTCCACGATCCCGGTCTACCGGTGCACCTCGTCGGCCGGGCATTTCGACAGCCGCCAGGCCGACTGTGGGGGAGCGACCCAGGAATCACTCCTCGGGTACACCCTCGCCTACGCGCCGCTCGTGCGGTACTACAACAACGCCGCCTACGACCACCTCGGCACCACACAAGCGGCCCGGCCCGGGTACTACGCCGAGTTCCGGCACGGCTATCTGTCACTGCTCCCGCAGACCGGGACACAACCTTTGACCGCGTGCGTGAACGACACGGACCTGTTCGTCTCCCTCGACAGCGCCTGTGAGGGCAAAACCGTCATCGAATCGATCGGCCATCTCTGGACACAGAAACCCGACGACCCCGCCGCGAAACCTCTCTACCGATGTGGCAGCAGCGGGACCGAGTCGATGACCAGCGACGACGACAACTGCGAAGGCCTGCCCAAGGACCGATTCCTTGGCTACGTCCTCGCCGACATCCCCCACGTCGAACCCGTCTTCGTAGCTACGGGCAGTGCGGAGCTGGCGCCCGGTGAAGTACGTCCATCGGCAGTCGGTGGCGGCTAGATCTCCAGCCCAAACCGCGAATTGTCCACCGCACACGAGGTAACCCCGCGCAGGGGAGGGCCTCGCCGCGTCCAGCCTGGAGAACTGATGCGACACAAACCGTCCACACGCCGCACGTCGAGAACCATCACCGTCGCGCTGATCTGCTCGCTGGTCGTGACCGGCGTCAGCACCACGCAGATCGCGAGCGCCGCCAACGGCTGGAGCGTCGCCTCACCGGAAGTCAAGTCGACTCCGGTGGCGAAGCAGACCATGCAGGGACGGAACCTCGACGAAGCGAGCCTGGCCGCGCTCACCGGGAACCAGCCCGCTGGTTCCACCACGCCCGACGGCGTAGGTACCAGCAGCGCGACCTCCCTCTCGCCAACAGCGACGTGGGATGTGTCGAAGCAGACCGGCGACTTCACTTGGTCGTATCCGCTGCGCGTGCCGCCTGCACCGGGGGACTTGCAACCCAACTTGGCGTTGTCTTACAACTCCTCGACGGTGGATGGACGCACGAGCGCCACCAACAACCAGGCCTCGTGGGTCGGCGACGGCTGGGACCTGCACCCCGGTTTCGTCGAACGCACCTACGGCAGCTGCCAGGACGACAAAGAAGGCGGAACCACCCCGCCCAAGGTCGGCGACCTCTGCTGGAAGAGCGACAACGCCACCGCCGTCTACAACGGATCCGGCGGCATGCTCATCCATGACACCGACAAGAAGGTGTGGCGGCAGAAGAGCGACAACGGCTCCCGCATCGAGCGCCTCACCGGTGCGTCCAATGGTGCTCGTGACGGCGAGTACTGGAAGATCACCACGGTCGACGGGACTCAGTACTTCTTCGGGTCGGCCGCGGTGTCGAAGTCGACCTGGACCGTGCCCGTCTACGGCGACGACGTCGGTGAACCCTGCCACGCGGCGGACAACAAGTTCGACAACTCCGCCTGCACACAGGCCTATCGCTGGAACCTCGACAAGGTCGTCGACCGGCACGGGAACCTGATCCTCTACAGCTACGACATCGAGACCAACAACTATGGGCAGAACGTCAAAGACACCGCGGTCTCCTATGTCCGTGGTGGCACGCTGAAGGAGATCCAGTACGGCCTGCGTGAAGGTGATCCCGCTCCCGCTACGGGGAAGGTGACCTTCGTGACCGAGGAGCGGTGCGTTCCCGGCAGCGTGTGCACCCTCGACAAGACCGAGAACTTCCCCGATGTCGCCCTGGCCGATCGTTGTGACGGTCCTACCTGCAAGGATCACTACAGCCCGACGTTCTGGTCGACCAAACGCCTCGCGAAGATCACCACCCAGGTACGCGCGGGCACCGGCTACATCGACGTCGACAGCTGGACCCTCGAGCAGCAGTTCCCGAACCCGGACGACGGCAACCAAGCCGCTCTCTGGCTCAAGTCCATCACGCACACCGGTCACGTCGGCACGCCCATCACGCTGCCGAAGGTCACCTTCGAAGGCAAGAAGCTGCCGAACCGCGTCGTGAAGGATGACGGCGTCGGCCATCTTAACCGCTACCGGCTCTCGGCCATCGTCTCCGAAGCCGGCGGTGTCACCACGATCAACTACGCGCCCGCCGACTGTTCCGCCACGTCCTTACCGGACAAGCCGGAAACCAACACCAAACGCTGCTTCCCTGTCACGTGGACCAAACGGGACTTCGCCGAACGCACCGACTACTTCCACAAGTACGTCGTCGGATCCGTCGTCCAGTCCGACTGGATGAGCACCAGCTCCGAACAGGTCACCAACTACGACTACCCGGAAGGCGCGGCGTGGCACTACACCACCTCCGAGTTCGCGCCCGAGAAGGACAAGACCTGGAACGAGTTCCGCGGCTTCGGCAAAGTCATCGTCCGCACAGGGAAACCCGACAACCCCAGCGGACCGACGAGCTACAGCGAAACCCGCTACTTCCGCGGCATGCACGGCGACAAACTCCCCAACAACGGCACACGATCGGTCAGCATCCCGGACAGCGAAGGCGGATCCCACGTCGACGAGGACTGGCTCCAGGGGCTAGAGCTGGAAAGCCTCACCAAGAACGGTGAAGGCGGCGCGGTCGTTGGCAAGACGATCGCCGAACCCAGCTGGCAAGGCCCGACCGCGACACGCGGGACGTACAAGGCCTATATCGTCCGTGCCGGAACGCAGCGCTCCTTCACGGCGCTGGCGGCAGGTGGCTGGCGGACCACCAAAACCACCACGGACTACGACCCCAACGGCCTGCCGACCAAGGTCAACGACCACGGCGACCTCAACGTCACCGGGGACGAGCGCTGCACAAGCACGACCTACGCCCAGAACACCGACCGATGGTTGCTGAACTTCCCGTCACGGGTCGAGACCCTCTCGACGGTCTGCGGGTTCCTGCCGGTCTACCCGCGGGACACCATCTCCGACGTCCGGTCCTCCTACGACACGCTCGCACCCGGCGTACCACCCACGGTGGGTGACGTCACGCTGGCTGAAGAGGTCGACGGATACAACGGATTCACGCCGGTCTACCGTACCGTCGCGAAGACCAAACGCGACATCCACGGGCGCGCGATCGAAATCACCGACGCTGACGGCAACACCGCCACGTCCAGTTACACGCCGGCCACCGGTGGTCCGGTCACCCAGCTTGTCACCGCCAACGCTCTGGGGCACAAGACAACGACCGTCTACGAACCGGCGTGGGGATCCGCGCGGACGATCACCGACCCCAACAACCGGGTCATGGAGATCAGCTACGACGCGCTCGGCCGTAAAGCCGAAGTCTGGCAGCCCAACCGCCCTCGAGCGGACTATCCCACCGAACCCAGCGCACGCTTCGCCTACGACGTCCGGAACAACGCGCCGAGCTCGATCACGTCGATGCGGTTCGGCCCCAAGAGCAACTACGTCACCTCGACCACCATCCTCGACGGTCTCTACCGGACCCGGCAGGTCCAGACGCCCGCGCCGGGTGGTGGCAGGCTGCTAGTCGATACACGCTACGACTCACAAGGGCGCGCCTACAAGACGACACAGCCGTACTACAACGACCAACCCGTCGACACCTCCCTCTGGGTGGCCAGCGACACCGAAGTCCCCGGTCTGACCGTCACCGACTTCGACGGCGCCGGGCGCGCGATCGCCGCCACCTACCGAGGCGGAACCACAGAATGGATTACCCGCACCACCTATAACGGCGACTCGGTCAGCGTCACACCGCCGGAAGGCGGCAGCGCGACCACCACGATCACCGACGCCCGCGGCCGCACACGCGCTCTCCGGCAGCACCACGGCGCACAGCCGACCGATGCCTACGACGAAACCAAGTACGACTACACCAACTCGGACAAGCTCGCCGCACTCACCGACTCCAGTGGTAACCGCTGGTCCTACACCTACGACATCCACGGCTCCCTCATCCGCACGGACGATCCTGACCGTGGCGCCACCACCTATCAGTACAACAAGCTGAACCAGCAGATCTCGAGCACCGACGCCCGCAACGTCACACTCGCGTTCCGCTACGACAAACTCGGCCGCAAGACCGGCGTCTTCAAAGACACCCTCGGCGGAACCAAACTCAGCGAGTGGACCTACGACACCGCGTACAAGGGCATCGGGCAGCTCGCGTCGTCCACACGCTGGGTCGACGGCAACGCCTACGTCAACAAAGTCATCAACTACGACCCTCTATACCAGCCTTTGAATCAATCGGTTGTCATCCCACCGATCGAGGGGCCGAAGCTGGCCGGCACCTACCAGACCTCGCTGGCGTACAAGGAAGACGGCAGCCTCGGCGCGGTCGGATATCCGAAGGCTGGTGACCTCTCTTCCGAGACAGTTGCCTATACCCAGGACGAACTGAACAACGTCCTCACCGCCGATGGCGGCGTTGACGACGACTTCCAGACCTACGTATCTGAAACCGAATACACCCGCTACGGCGAACCGCAACGCCTCCACCTCGGTGGCTCGAGCAGCACCGCCACCAACGGGAAACGCGCCTGGCTGTCCTTCTACTACGACACCAACACCCGTCGCCTGGACCGCACCATCGTCGACGCTGAAGTGCCGCAGCCGATGCAGGCCGACACACGCTACTACTACAACCCCGCAGGCAACATCACCTCGATCTCCAACGCCCCGATCGGGCAGCCCGCGGACAAACAATGCTTCGGCTACGACTATCTCCAACGCCTCACCGAAGCCTGGACACCCGCCAACACCGACTGCGGCGCGGCACCCACAGTCACCGGCCTCGGTGGCCCCGCCCCGTACTGGCAGTCCTATTCCTACGACAAATCCGGGAATCGGATCGGCGACACTCAGCACGTCGCCGGCGGCGATATCACCCGTAAGTACAGCTACTCCGCACCTGGCACGCCGAAACCGCACTTGCTGAACGCGGTCACCTCCGAAGGACCGGCGGGCACCAAAACAGCCCAGTACACCTACGACGAACTCGGCAACACCAAAACCCGCCCCGGCACGTCCGGGCAGCAGAACCTCGACTGGAACGTCGAGAACAGGCTCGAGAAGGTCACCGACGGAACTGCCGACACGACCTTTCTCTACGACGCCGACGGCAGCCGCCTCATCCGCCGCGACCCGACCGGCACCACCCTCTACCTCGGGTCGCAGGAGGTCCGCCTCGACAAAGCGAGCGGCAACGCGACCACGACCAGGTACTACAGCCACGGTGGTCTGACCATCGCGATGCGCAAGAGCGGTGCCCTGACCTGGCTCGCCGGCGACCACCAAGGCACCACACAGGTCGCGATCAATGCCAGCGACCTCACGGTCAAGCAACGCCGACAGACCCCGTTCGGAGCCGAGCGTGGTCCGAGCGCCGGTATGCCTGGTGAGCGCGGCTTCGTCGGCGGCACGATCGACGCCTCCACCGGGTTGACAACGCTCGGAGCCCGCAGCTACGACGCCGACCTCGGCCGATTCATCTCCCTCGACCCGATCATGGATCCGAGCACCCCCAGCAGATCAACGGCTACAACTACGCCAACAACAACCCGATCGCACTGAGCGACCCCTCCGGTCTCGCACCGGAGGACTCGCCCGGCTACTGCGTCGGCTGGCGCGGCGACTGCGGCATCGATCCCAACGTTGGAAACCACCTCCACGGCGAGTACACCCCCGGTCAGTTGGATCAAATGGATGTAAAGCGAGGTGGCGGTAAGTCAAAGAAGAAGGCTCGGGAAAATTGGACTAAGAAGAACGCGCCCAGCTCGCAGAAACGTAGTGAGCTGATGGCCGAGTTTGAAAAGGTCATTAGAAACCCGGCTGCATCCATGGACTATTGGGTGCACCCGCTCAATGTGGAGCCAGGGGTAAGTGCTTGCTTTGGTGAAATGGGTTGCGATAAGGCGTGGAAATATCTGAGTGCGCCTGAAACGGAGAACGACCTTGAAGGTGCGAAGGTAATCGCGGCCACCTATTGTGTGGACAACTATGACGAGTGTCAGCAGGCTGCGGGAGTTCAGCAGCTTGGCAGGGATCTGCTTGCCGAGCTTGCCGGGATGGTCGGTGGCGGCAATCGTGGAAACAAGGGGGCTGGTGACACTGGTTCACCCGCGGGTGAATGTGCCACGCCGAACAGTTTCGTAGCGGGAACTCTGGTGCTGCTCGCCGGCGGGGTGACGAAGCCGATTGAAGAGGTCAAGGTCGGTGACGAGGTCGTGGCTACGGACCCCGAAACCGGCCGCACCGAGTCACAACCAGTAATCGCGACCATCGTAGGCGAAGGTCAAAAGAACCTGGTTAGGCTGACCGTCGACGTTGACGGGCCAGTTGGGGATCGAATCGGCGCTGTCATCGCGACCGATGAGCACCCGTTCTGGTCGCCAGGTCGCGCGTCCTGGGTCGACGCGACCGACCTCAAGGCCGGTGATAACCTCCGGACGGAAGCTGGAGCGGTCGTTACCGTGGTCAAGGTCGACCGATGGGAGGCCCAGCGCCAGCGCGTCTATAACCTCACTATCGACAGTCTGCACACCTACCACGTCTTGGTGGGTGAGACGCCCGTCCTTGTGCACAACACCAACTGCTGGAGTTCCAAGTCGAATAAAACGTCTGTAGAGAACGCTTTCGGGCACTGGCAGAAGCATAAGTCGGAGTTTCCGAATCTCAACAATGCGAAGGAGTATGTGGAGGCGGCAACGGCTTTTCTGAATAGTGCAGACGCGAATGTTTTGAAACGAACCCGACAAAATGGAGATGTTGTTCGTTTCAATCCGAGAACGAATGAGTTCGGCGTAATGGATCCGTCGGGTGTACCTCGTACGTATTTTATACCGAACCCGGCGACTCATGGTTATCCGACAAATTTGGACTACTTCAATGCTCAATGAAAGCCACATGTACTGTCGAGTCTGCGGCCTTATGCAGATTGACCCTCCGTGGGGGGAGGATGGGAAGACGCCCAGCTATGATATTTGCGACTGCTGTGGAACTGAATTTGGATACGAGGATGCAACCCCCGCTGGAGTAGCTCGCGCTAGGGAAAAGTGGGCGAGGTCGGGGTTTCAATGGGTGCAACCGTCGTCACGCCCTGATGGTTGGTCGGCCGATGTTCAGCTTATGAAGGCGGTCAGCTTAGATGATCATTAGTATCGATCGCCGCTGAGTGAAAATTAAATATTTGGCTGTTGAGATGATTGATGATGGGTCTAGTTTGAAACGCTTGCGCGGACTTTGGCTGTTGCCGGTGATGTTGTGCTGCTCATGTTCGATCGGTGCGGGGAGCGTGGTGGCGAATCCGGTCGGTTCGGTCTCGGCTCCCTCTCCGAGCTGGGCTCCGGTGGTTTCGCCGGAAGTGGTTTCCTCGGCTTGCGGCTTCCTTGGCGCCGATGAGCTTCGAAGTGCCCTGGAGTCGAAGGCCGCCTACCGGTCGGTTGAGGAGAAGCCGGTGGAGGGACAGCGGAGCATCGCCTATGGTTGCGAGTTCAGTCGTGTTGATGATGGGTCGGGTGTCGGTAGCTTGATGGTGACCGCCATCAAGGGTGAGGCGGCGCCGGAGAGCGCGCTCGCCGTTGCCGAGCGGGACTGTCGGGGTGAGGGGCAGGCCCAGCCGCTGGCGGACGCCGGGGAAGCGGCGATGTGGTGCCGGAACGAGGACCTCGACACCCTGGTCGTAACCGTGAAGCGGAGCCACGGTGGGGTCCGGATCGCGCACTTGACGTTGGCCGGTAGTCCAATGGCTGCCAATATCCCCGGGTACGCCTCGCTGGCGCGACTTCTCGGCGGCAGGCTGTAGCGTCCGAAGTTAAGCGAGCCATCCGGTCTCTGATCGGACCCGAGCACAGCATGGCGCTCAATTGTCTGCAGGCAAGGCCGCGAGACGCAATAGTCTCGATGGGGATGACGTGTCCGAGGCAGCACAAGACGGGAGCACGGACACGGACATGCTGTGAACGGCAGGGCTGGCCGTCCGCGGCCGGTGAGGATCGACCCAGGCGAATGGTGCCTCGGTTCTCCACGTAACGGGCGATCTGGCGAAGCTCCTCGGTAGCCGACTTTAGTGTTGAAAGAGTGGGCGATGGGGGAGCACGCCGTCTCCGATTGGGCTCCGTTGCTGACGTAGAGCCCGGCACGACCTGATAGGGCCTGACACCTGGTTCGGCTGTGATGTCCGTGTTGACCTGCGCGGATGGTCGAAATCCGACACCTCGCGGCACTGCGCTTTAATCCGTAGGTTCTGGGTTCGAGCCCCAGGCGGCCCACTCTTTCGTCTCCGTTTGCCCTTGCTGCGCCGAAATACGTGGTCAGCTGTGGATGACCGCTCGGGTGGAGGCTTGGAGGATGTCTCCCAGAGCCGTGCGGGCTCGGGTGAGGTCCGCTATGCGGGAGTCCAGCTCGGCGTACTGGGTTCTGAGGTGGTCGAAAACGCAGGCCTGGAGTTGGGTCCCGTCACCGACGAAGCAGGGCATGAGCTCGCGGATGACCTTGGTAGGGAGCCCGGCGGCGAGCAGCGTTCGGATTCGGGTCACGGCGGCGGGGGCCTCGGGATCGTATTGGCGGTGGCCGCCTTCGCTGCGGCGGGAGGTGAGCAGCCCTTGGGCCTCGTAGTAGCGGAGAAGCCGTACGGCAACGCCTGTTTCGCGGGACAGCTCCCCGATCTTCATATGACCCATCTCATACCGCAGCGGCTTGAAGCTGACATTGATGTCAGCTCTTAACGTCGCTTGCATGACGACTATTTCGACCGCGCCGGCGCCCGTTTCCCTCTACGGCTTCCTGACCCCCAAGCCCGGGCACACCGACGAGCTCAGGAGCCTCCTGTTGGACCTCGTCGAGCCGTCGCGAGGGCACGCGGGCAACCTTCAGTACCACCTCCACGAGCAAGAAGACGGCCGGTTCTTCCTCTATGAGACCTGGCGTTCGCAGGAGGACCTCGATCGGCACAACACGACCCCGCTGCTGCGCGCCTTCATGGACGAACTGCCCGAGCACCTGGAGGGAGCGCCCGAGGCCTACTTCGGCGCTATGAAGAGTCCCTATCCGGCCATCGCGGCCTGACCGGGCCGGCACCAGATGATGCCGCAGACCAGGTCGAGGAAGGCTCGCGGTACTTGTCGTGGTCATGGCCGCGATCGGCGGCAACGCGGGCGTTCACAAGTTCGGAGCACTGACCGGCAAGCGGCAGTTTTGGCGCAAAGGGGTCACAACCGCACCGCGTTCTGTGACACTTTCACGGGCTGTGTCCCGCTGTGACAGCGCGAGAAGGGAATCTTCTGTGTCCGGAATGCTCAACAGACGTAAGGCGCTCGCTCTCGGTGGTGGTGCCGCGCTCGGCCTCATGGCCGCCGGTACCGGTACGGCTTCCGCCGCGACGGGATGGATCCGGCTGCCGATCGTCACCGCCAACATCGGCCGCGACAACCTCGGGGCACGCGAGGCCGCGATCGACGCCGTCCGCAACTGTGACTCCCTGGTGCGGCCGCTGGTCGGCTGGCAGGAGATCAACGAGGGCGACACCGGTGAGCCCGCGATGATCGACCATTACTTCGGGCCCCTGTACAACAACGCGTTCCTGCGGCACAACACGTCGTTCCGGGTCCCGATCTCGATCCCACAGCCGTGGGAGGTGGCGAGCGCGAAGACCACGTATGTGCACGGCGGCATCACCGGGGTGACCCCGCCGCGCTGGATCAACGAGGTCGTGGTGCGTCACCAGAGCCACCCGACGCTCCAATTCGCGCTGATCAACTCGCACTACATCGCGAACGCGTACAACGGCGACCAGCGTGCCGACCTGCGCGACGAGTGGAACGAGCACAAGAGACTCCACGCCAGTCGCGTGCTCGCGCACCACAACGTCGGGCGCCTGGTCTTCTGGACCGCGGACACCAACAACCCGAACTACTACAAGGCCACCAGCCTGGACGCGGAGCGCCGGTGCTTCGGCACCGGGATCGACCGCATCAACTGGCTGGCGGGCAACGGCGTCGTCCAGGAGCAGTTCATCGACACCAAGACGGTGGACATGCGAGTGGACGGGCATGACGCCCGGGTCGCCGTCTTCCAGGTCCGGTTGGCCTGACGCCAACGCACGGGCCGGGCGCCGCCCCGCCCGGTCCGTGCCATGGCCGGGCTCTCGAAGGGGCAGAATCCTTCGACTCGTGATGCCGGTCATGAAAGGAGACGCGGACGGTTCACGCACCCAAAGATCGCTTCCCCACCAAGGAGGTCTACGGCCGCACCGCCGGCCCGGAACTACGGCTCATCACCTGCGGCGGCTCCTTCGACCGGACAGCGCGCTCGTACCGTGACAACGTCATCGTTTTCGCTCGGCTCGAAGGGGACGACGGCCACGCCCGGCATGGGTGACCGGGCCGTGAGCAGCGATCAGCCGCTCCATCACCTCGACGGGGAGTGACGGGTTGGCGGCCGCGTATCCGGCCAGGCCCGGGTCTTCCACGAGTCCGAGCAGGACGTCGGCAGGCAGGTTCGGGTGCGCCGCGGCCCACCGTCGCGCGACATCGTCCGCGAGACAGATCAGCAAGGTTTCCCCGCGGGTGTTCGGGTGTTCGGCGACGGCGCGGTAGGTCCGGCGTGCGGTGGCGTCGCGGGCCATCCGGTGCAGCAGCTCCGGATCGCAGTTGGGGTTCGTGGCGAGCCTGCGGAACAGGCCCGGCCCGTGGCGCGCGGCGAGCGCCCGCAGCCGGTCGGCCGACAGCGCGGGATGCGGCGCGATTCCTTTGGCGACACGGATGTCGTCGTCCGCCACGAGCAGTTCGAAGACGTCCGCGGGCAGTGCGGTGCGCTGGGCGGCCAGCATGCGGACCCGCGCGGACGACGATGCCGTGAGAAGACGCAGCTCGTCGTCCGTCGCCGACATGACGCGGGGCAACAGGTTCGGCCCGATCCGGATCGTCTCGGCCAGGTGTACGAGCACGTCCAGCGGGACGGACGGGTTGTGCGCCACGCTCCGCCGAACGTCCGCGTCCTCGTCGTTCGCCAGCCCGCGCAGGATCGACGCCGACACCACGACAGGATTGGCGGCGAGGTCCGCACGGACTCCGGGGATGCGATCGGCGGCCAGCCGTCCGTGGATCTCGCCGGCCAGATCCGGACGACCGGCGAGTGTCCACCGGACCACCGCGTGGTCGTGGTCCAGCAGCGCGACCACCTCGTCCGGAGAGGTGGCGGGATCAGCCGCCCGCGCGACGTCCGGGTCGACGTCGGCCCAGATCGTGTCGGGTGGCGATGCCGCGGGCCGGGCGGGCAGGAGTGCGCGCAGGCGGCCGGGCAACGCCGGGTTCGCCGTCAGACCGCACAGGATGTCTCGGGCTTGTTCGTCCACTCCGCACTCCGGTGATCGCCGCGGTTCGCGGGTCCGCCTCGTGCGGAACAGACCAGGATACGGGCGGCGCACCCGTGCCGGGGCCGCGGCGGCACGGTTCGTACCGCCGCGGCCCCGAACATCACGTCAGGTGCCGGGCGAGGAACCGGCCCGCGGCTTCCCCCGCGAACCACGGGACACCCGTGTGCCCGCCCATGTTGGCGTGCAACGTCTTCTCCCGGGAGCCGAAGGCGTCGAACAGATCCAGCGCCTGCTGCCGGTCGTTTCCTTCGTCGTCCCACTGCAGCAGGACATGCAGCGGGATGGTGACCTGCCGGGCCTCTTCGAGGATGCTGCGCGGAACATAACTCCCGGCGAACAGCACGGCGGCTTCGACGCGTGGCTCGACCACCGCCAGCCGGGTGCCGATCGCGATCACCCCACCCGAAAGCCCGACCGGGCCGCCGATTTCGGGCAGTGCGAGGAGCGCGTCGAGGGTGGTCCGCCATTCCGGGACCGCCGTTTCGACCAGCGGGAGGACGAGCCGGTCGACGATGTCGTCGGTGACCGGCTCCCCGGCCTTCAGCACGCGCAGCAGATCGGCGCGGGCCTCGTCGACGACGGGGAAACGTGGCCGGTCACCGGCTCCGGGGAGTTCGATGGTGGCCGCGGCGTAGCCCTCCGCCGCGCAACCCAGGGCCCTGGCCACGAGCCGCGGGTGCATGGTGCCGAGGCCGCCGGGGTGGCCCATCAGGATCAGCGGGACCGGTGTCGCGGAATCCGGCGTCCACAGGATGCCGGGGATCTCGCCGAGGAGGAATTCGCGTTCGAGGACACCGTTTTCGAGGTGCTTCTCGGAAGTGAAACGCATGGTCGTGCCTTTCGGGAGTGCTCGTGAGACGGCGCTCCCGGACGACCTATCGCCCGACCGTGACCCCTGAGGGGAGCACCCATGTCGAAATGTCCACGGGTACCACCTCCTCGTTCGCTCGCACGGCCCCCGGCAAGGTAGCAGCGGCCGCGATCGCGCGCCAACGCTTTAACCCACCACCGAAAGCCCGTCCGCCACGACGACGCCGTCGTGCAGCACCGTGCGGTCCTTGCCGCGGTCCATCACCGCGCTCGTCGGGGTCTCGCCGTCCACCAGCACGAGGTCGGCGCGGTCGCCGACGGCCACCCCCGGGCGGTCGGCGATGCCGGCCAGCCGCGGCACGTCGTGGCTCATGATCGACGCGCCGCCCATCGTGGCGACGGCCAGCGCCATCTCGATCAGGTCGTCGCGGCGGAAGCCGTTCGTGAAGGCGAGCTGCCAGGTGCGGTCGAGCAGGTCGCAGTTGCCGTACGGGCTCCAGTAGTCCCGCTGCCCGTCCTCGCCGAGGCCGACGCGCACGCCCGCGGTCGTGAGGTCCGCGAGCGACAGCTGTCCGTCGGTCGACGGCGCGACGGTCGCCATCGCGATGTCCAGTTCCGCGAACGTGTCGATCAGGCGACGGCTCACCGATTCCGAGATCGAGCCCAGTTCGTACGCGTGCGACAGGGTGACCTTGCCGCGCATGTCCAGCGCTCGGACGCGTTCGATCACCAGATCGGTGGAGAACACGCCGAGGTGGCCGGGTTCGTGCAGGTGGATGTCGACCTCGACGCCGTACTTCTCGGCGAGCCCGAACACGACGTCGAGATGCCCCTTGGGGTCCTTGTCCAGCGAGCACGGGTCGATCCCGCCGACGACCGTGGCGCCCGAGCGCAGCGACGCCTCCAGCACGTCCACGGTGCCGGGTTCGCGCAGGATCCCGGCCTGCGGGAACGCCATGATCTCGACGTCCGCGTGCTTGGCGAAGCGCTCCTTCGCGGCGAGGACGGCGTCGAGCTTCTCGAGCCGGCAATCGACGTCCACCTGCGCGTAGGTGCGCACGCGGGTGGTGCCGTTGGCGATCATCCGCTCCAGTGTCCCGGCGACGCGTTCGGGCAGCGGGACTTCGGCGTTTCGCCAGTTCTCGCGGTCGTTCAGCATCATCGCCCACACGCCGGGCGCGCCGGTGTGCGGCCGGAACGGCAGCCCGATCCGCGTCGAGTCCAGGTGGACGTGCACGTCGCTGAACGACGGGAACAGCAGCCGCCCTCGGCCGTCGACGGTGTCCGGCGCCGTCGCGGCGGCGGGATCGTGCGGCCGCACCGCGGTGATCCGGCCATCGGCCACTTCGACGTCGCTGCGCTGTCCACCCCAGGGGCGGACGTCACGGATCAACACGGGAGCACCTTTCTCGACGAGCTCCCTTTGGTATACCAAAGCGCTCCGTCAGGGGCAACGTCAGGTGTCCCGGTACGGACGCTTGTGGCCGGTGATGGAGTTGTGCTTGGTGATGTCGACGCCCATTTCCTGCAGCCGCGGGTACTCGGTCACCTTGAACACGTTGTCCTCACGGCGGTACGGGAAGGTGTCGAAACCCTTCCCCGGCCAGCCGGGGAAGACCACGTGCGTGTCCTTGGTGGAGTTCTTGGCGAAGGTCTCGGAGACGAAGTCCCATTTCTCCTGGACGAGTGCCTTGTTCGGGTCGTTGGGGTCGTTGATCCAACCGGGCATCCGGATGCCGTGGTCCTTGAGGATTCCTTCGAGCGTATTGCCGCCGTCCTTCTTCGCGATCTGCTCGGCCGTATCCATGACCGGGCCGAGGTACTCCTCGGACCCGTCGGTCTTGCGCCGCTTGTGCCCGCCTGACCAGAAGTAGTGCTTGTCGGCCTTCAGGATCTGTTCGAGTTCCGGCTTGAACGCCTCGAACTCTTCTCTCGTCATCTTGTCGACGCGCTTGTAGTGCCCCCTCGGGCTCCTTCGCGGCGGCAGCGGTTGCCCCCTGCCGCCGACCGGCTGCGGCCGCGTCTGCCTGCCCGGACCGCTCCGCCCGCAAGGCGGGACGAGGCCGAGCGGGTCGCCGATGAGCAGCGGCTGATCGACGTAGCCGACCGGGTTCGGCGCGGCAGCGAGACCGAGCGGATCCTGGCTGAGGTAGCGCGACGTCCGCGGGTCGTAGTACCGGAAAACGTTGTAGTGCAGCCCGGTCTCCTCGTCGCGGTGCTGGCCGGGGAAGGCCAGCGGCATCGACGCGGTGTCCGCACCGGGCAGCGGCACACCCCAGAAACTGCTGCGGTCCTGCCACACCAGCGTGCCGCGGTCGTCGAGCATCTCGGTCGGCGTGCCCGCCGGCGACGTGATCACGGCGCGGAACGACACGTCATCGCCGGTGCGCTCGATCTGCACGACGGGGCGGTCGTCGTCGTAGCGTTCCCAGGTGAAGAGCCGGTAGGACTCGTCGGCCGGGTTGTAGTCCATGCGCTCGACCACGTTCATCCCGCTCCACAGGAAGCGGACGTCGTGCGTGAGTTCGGCCTCGCCGTCCTCGTCGATCAGCCAGCGGCGTTTGGCGAACCGCCGCCCGAGCGGGTCGTAGTGGTAGGTCCACAGCGCGCCGTCGGGTGTGCGCACGGAACGCAGCCGGTCGAGGTGGTCCCATTCGTAGGCGCAGGATCGGTCGGCGGTGACGCGCCCTCGCTCGTCGGAGTCGTAGACGCCTTCGTCGAGGGTGAGGTTGCCCGCCGCGTCGTGGGTGAACCGCTCGACCCCGGCGGGTCCGTGCGCCTCGCTGACCCGGCCCGCGGTGTCGAAGGCGAGCCGCCACGGCCTGATCGCGTCGTCGACGGCGGCGAGCCTGCCGTCCGGGCGGTAGCCGTACACGCGCGTCCCGACGCCCGCGATCTCCTCTTCGGCGAGCCGGTCTTCCGCGTCGAAACGCCGCCGGAGCACCACGGTGCCGTCGACGCTGCGCGTGATCTCGCGTTCGGCGTCGTCGTAGCCGAACTCGATGTCGTGCCCCGCGATCCGCAGCGAGCGCGGCAGTCCTGATTCCGTGAACCGCCATTCACTGTCCACACCGGACGAAGTCCGGCGCAGGAGCGTGTCGCCCTCGTGCCGCCAGCACACCCCGAGCCCGTTGATCGTGTCGACGACGACCTGGTCCCCGTCGTCGTGCACCATCTCGACCCGCGACTCGATGTTCTCGGCGACGGTCATCCTGCCGAGCGCGTCGTATTCGTACCGCGTGACGTCGTCCGGGGTGCGCCGCGCCACGACGTTGCCCTGAACGTCGTAGAAGTACTCGGTCGCGTCGCCCGTACCGCTGGTCATGCGAAGCAGTTGCCCGGCGGCGTCGTAGGTGTAGCCGATCCGGCGGCCGTCGTAGTCGGTCTCTTCGACGAGCCGTCCCGCGGCGTCGCGGACGTAGCGCCAGGTGAGACCGTTCGGATTCGTCACCGAGGTGAGCCGCAGTTCGCCGTCGTAGGTGAACAGCGTGCGCGCGCCCGCCGCGTCGGTCTCCTCCAGCACGAGGCCGAACGGGCCGTACTTGCGGCGCCGCGCGGCACCGGTCGCGTCGCGGTGCTCGACGACGTGGCCTTCCGCGTCGTGCACCCACGTCTCGCGACCGCCGTCCGGGCCGAGCCGCCACGCGCGGCGGCCGTCGGCCGTCCAGCCGAGCTTCGCCGCGCCACCGGAGGCCGTGTACGCGAGCCGCGGGCGGCCGAACAGATCGCGGTCGCCGGGGCGATCCGTCACGGGGGCGTCGGTCAGCGGGTCGGGCGCGTCCGGGATCTCCACCGGCAGCCCGGTGCCGGTGAGGGTGGTGGCCGGGTCGAACGCGGGGACCGTCCGCTGGACGTCTCCCGCCGACAGCCGGACGGCGCCCTCGGTGTGCGCCAGCGACACCGTGTCCCCGCCGGGACGGTGGACGGCCACCAGTTGGCCGTCTTCGCCGTACTCGTAACCGGTCTCGCGGCCGAGCTCGTCCACTGTGGACAGAAGCTCGTCGCGCCGGTTCCAGCTGTAGCGCTGCGAGTTGCCCAGCGGATCGATCCGTTCGATCAGCTGCTTGGCGTCGTTGAGTCGGTACGTCCACGTGTGGCCGACGGCGTCGGTGTGCCGGGTCGTGCCGGGCTCGTAGGCGAACGTCGCGTTGTAGTAGCCGCTCGCGCCCACGGCGCGGACGCAGCGCCCGGCGTCGTCGTAGACGTAGCGGTACCAGGTGCCCGTGCGGTCCTTCCAGCCGACGAGCCGGTGCCCGAAGTCGTAGTCGAGGGTCATCGGGCGGCCGGCGTAGTCCGTGACGGTGCTGAGCTGGCCGTGCCGGTTGTAGGAGAAGCGCACGAGCGGAGGCTGTCCCGGAGCGCCGAGCGCGACGATCCGCCCGTTCGCGGTGCCGATCGCGAGTTCGACGCCGTCGTCACGGCGAAGCCCCACGGGTGTGCCGTCGGCCGCGTACGCGAACTCCGTGCGTCCGCCGTTCTGCTCGATGGCCACGAGCGGCAGGATCCGGCCCGCCCCGGCGAAGCGTAGTTCGCGATCGCCCATCGACAGCCGGTAGCCGTCCGCCGCGCGGCGCAGCCGATGCCGCGGCCCCTGCACCGGAAGCACCGGTGTGCCCGCCGGA
Source organism: Amycolatopsis sp. EV170708-02-1 (assembly GCF_022479115.1). Classification (NCBI taxonomy): domain Bacteria; kingdom Bacillati; phylum Actinomycetota; class Actinomycetes; order Pseudonocardiales; family Pseudonocardiaceae; genus Amycolatopsis; species Amycolatopsis sp. EV170708-02-1. The sequence continues at coordinate 8,727,154 of NZ_CP092497.1, read as the reverse complement.
ACGGGATAGGTGAGCACCATGCCGTCTTCGGCGTAGAACAGCACCCGGTCACCCGCGAACGCCAGCCTTTGGTCCATTGTGGACGTCCAAGAAGGACCGAACCAGCGGCCCGCGGTGTAGGACGACAGATGCGTGCGGGAGAGCTCCAGCTCCGCGGCGTCGCCGGGCAACGTCACGTCGACCTGTTTCATGACGACCTCATCGGTCGCGACGTCGACGGGGTCACCGCAGTAGTTCTTGGAATCCGAAGACGTCGAGCGGTCGCCGTTGCCGTCCTTCTTGGTGGTGTCGTTGTTTCCGCCCCGGTCCCGGGTGCCCCCGCCGCCGGTGCCGCTGCTGTTCGTCTGGTCGTTGTCGCTCTTGGTGTTGGTGCTCTTGTCGCTGGAGTTGCCGCCTCCGCCGCCGTTGTTGCCGTTGTCGGGTTTGCCGTCGGCGCTGGAGCTGGAGGTGCCTTCGTCGGGGTCCTTGTCCTTCTTGGTGTCGAGCCCGCGATCGTTGCCGCCCTTGGTCTTGGGCGGCGGCGGGGCGTCGACCTTCCCGCCCTTCAGCTTGCGCAGGGCCTTGGCCGCGTCGTCGAAGAGCGAGTCGGCCCGTTTGAGCAGCGGCATCAGGCCCTTGAGCGCCTTGACGAGTTTGGTGGTGATGTCGGCGATCTTCGCGGCGGTCTTGGCGACCGCGGTCACCACCTGCGGCACCACCCAGGTCAGCCCGATGCCGAGGGTGAACAGCACCTGCAGCGCCCAGCTGATGAGGTGGCCGACGAGTTCGGCGATGATGTCGCGGACGAGGGTGCGGACGGCGGCGACGACCTCGCCCGCGGTCTTGACCCCGCTGGAGGCGCCTTCGCAGCCCTTCTGCGCGGCCGTGAGGACGTTGACGGTGTCCGCCGAGCGCTCGCGATAACGGTCCGCGGCGTCGCCCGCCCAGGTCTGCAGGTCGGCCTTGACCAGCTCGGTCAGCTCCGTGCCGACGGCGCCGAGTTCCTTGGCGATATTGGCCCAGGTCTCGGCCTGGGCCTTGATCTGGTCGGCGTCGCCGGTCAGGGCGTCGAGCGCGTCGGAGAGCGGGCCGACGTGTTCGAGCAGCCAGCCGACGCCCGCGGCGAGGATCGACCCGAACGGATCCATGGCCATCGACAGCGCGTCGAGAGCCGTCCCGACGGCACCCATCGCGACGGCGGCCCAGTCGCCCTTCTCGATGCCTTCTTTGAGGTCGTTCGCCGATTCCAGCAGCGGAACGCCGGAGTGCCCCTTGGTGGAGTCCTCACGTTCAGCGACCAGCGGATTCGCCATATGTGCCGTCTTCCTGCCTCGGGATCCTCGCCGACTGGGCAAGGCGATTTCTACCAGCGCCGCGCTCCCGTTCCCCGTGCGGGAAAGGATCTTTGCCCGCGCGCCGGGAGGTCGACCCGTAGGGGCAGGGTCTTGCAAGTTCTGCCATGCGGAAGTTAACCTCCGCAGATTGAAATTGCCCGGCATCGCTCGCTTCTACCGAGAGGCGGATCCATGGTGAAGAGGACGCAGGCCGAAACGGCCGCGAGCGGCAGGCCCGAGGACGAACGGCTCGGGATCGGCAAGAGTTTCACTTACGGCATCCAGCACGTCCTGACGATGTACGGCGGGATCATCGCGCCACCCTTGATCATCGGCGGCGCCGCGGGCGTTTCGACGGCGGAGATCGGGCTGCTCGTCGCGTCGTGCCTGTTCATCGGCGGGCTGGCGACGATCCTGCAGTCGTTCGGGATCCCCTTCTTCGGCTCCAAATTGCCGCTGGTCCAGGGCACTTCCTTCGCCGGCGTGGCGACGATGACCGCGATCGTCGCGGACGGCGGACTGCCCGCCGTCTTCGGCTCGGTGATCGCGTCGGCGGCGCTCGGCCTGCTCGTCACGCCGGTGTTCTCGCGGCTGGTGAAGTACTTCCCGCCGGTCGTCACCGGGACGGTCATCACGGTGATCGGGCTCAGCCTGATGCCGGTCGCGGCCCAGTGGGCGATGGGCAACAACACCAAGTCGCCGGAGTTCGGTTCGGTCTCCAACGTCGGGCTGGCCGCGATGACGCTGGCGATCGTGCTGCTGCTCAGCAAGGTCGCCGTGCCGGCGATCTCCCGGCTCTCGATCCTCCTGTCGATCGTGGTGGGCACCGTCTTGGCCGCCGTACTGGGCAAGGCCGATTTCTCCCAGGTCTGGGACGGCCCGATCTTCGCGGTACCGACCCCGTTCGCCTTCGGCATGCCGACCTTCGACGTCGCCGCGATCGTGTCGATGTTCATCGTCGTGCTGGTGACCCTCACCGAGACCACGGCCGACATCCTCGCGGTGGGGGAGATCGTCGACACGCGGGTCGGCAAACGCCGGATCGGCGACGGGCTGCGCGCCGACATGGCGTCCTCGGCGATCGCGCCGGTGTTCAACGGGTTCATGCAGAGCGCGTTCGCGCAGAACGTCGGCCTCGTCGCGATCACCGGGATCAGGAGCCGGTTCGTGGTGACCGCGGGCGGCGTGATCCTGCTGATCCTCGGCATGCTCCCGGTGCTCGGCCGCGTGGTGGCCGCGATTCCGTACCCGGTGCTGGGCGGTGCCGGCCTCGTGCTGTTCGGCACGGTCGCGGCGTCCGGTATCAAGACACTGTCCAAAGTGGACTACAACGGGAACATGAACCTGGTGATCGTCGCGGCGTCGGTCGGGATGGGCATGATCCCGATCGCGGCGCCGGAGTTCTACCACCACTTCCCGGCGTGGGTCGGCACGATCTTCCACTCGGGGATCAGCTCCGCCGCGCTCACGGCCGTCGTGCTGAACCTGTTGTTCAATCACCTGAAGCCCGCCAAGGCGGGCGGCGATCCGTCGGTGTTCGCGACGGCGACCAGGGTGATCGACTATTCCGATCTGAAAGCCTTCTCCCGCCTCGAAAACGGCGACAAGATCGTCGACGGCAAGATCGTGGACGCCGACGGCAAGCCGGTCGAGGTGCGGGACGAGGAAGGCAGGCCCGTGTCCTATCGGATCGGCTCGGAGCCCGACGCACACGGGTGAGTGAACAACCTCCCCGGCGGCCGGAACGTCCACCTCGTATGGACTTGAAGCACGCAGTTCGCCGGATCGTCGCCCTGTCGGCCGCCTTCGGTGCCGCGACGGTGGCCGTCGCCGCTCCTGCCACGGCTGACGACCGGGTCGTCACCGTCGTGAGCGAGGCCGACCGGGCGGCGGCCCTGGCCCATTGGACACCGGAGCGGATGCGGCAATGGGTGGGCGACGAGGACCTGCCGCCCGCCGAGAAGATCGGCCGCGTCTGGGAAGGGCCGGTCCCGCCGGGTGTCGGGAGGTTGTTCTTCACCGCCGAGTCCGGCGTCGACGGATCCTGCACGGCGACGGTGGTTCCCAGCTCCAGCAAGGATGTCGCGTTCACCGCCGGGCACTGCGTGAACGGCGGACTGGACCGGTTCGACCGGCCGATCAAGATCGTCAACGTCGTGTTCGTCCCGGGCTACGATCACGGCGCCGCGCCGCACGGGGTGTTCCCGGCGCGGTCCTTCGCCTGGTCCAGCACGTACTCGGGACCGACGAGCGGGTCGGACGACGACGCGGTGATCGCGCTGGACCCGGTCGGCGGCCACCACGTCGAGGACGTCGCGGGCACCCAGGACATCTCGTTCGCCGAGCTACCGTCCCCTGTGGATACGACGATCCTCGGCTATCCCGTTTCGCGGGCGGCCGGCGGCGAGGCGTTGTTCTCCTGCGTCCGGCCCGCCACACGCGAGGCGAATTCGGTGACCACGACGTGGAACACGGACTGCGATCTGGCGGGCGGCTCCAGCGGCGGCCCGTGGCTGCGGAACTTCGATCCCGCCAGTGGCAAGGGCACGCTCTTCAGCGTCACGAGCCGGGGGACGATGACCGAGGACGGCGTGACCACGGACCTGAGCGGCGCCGCCTTCACCGAGCCGGTGCGGAAGTTGTACGAGCGGGCGGGCGAACTCTGAGTGCGACGTCCGTGCCGCCTCAAGCCTGGGCCCGGAGACCGTCGACGAGGATCGACAGCAGCCGCGGCCCGCGCGCGTCGAGTTCGGCGTCGTCCAGCCGCGACAGCCAGCCGATGAGCACGATCACGTCCCTGGCTTCGGCGTCGGCTCGGACGCTGCCGTCCGAGCGGCCGGCGGCCAGCAGCAGCTCCAGCGCTTCGCCGATCGGGCCGAGGCTGTGGGCGGCGAGGTCGCGCCACGTCGCCGCCTCGACGGCCGCGAACACGTCGCGTTTCACCCTCGCGTACGCGGCCACCCGGTCGAACCACGCGGCCAGGGCGTCCAGCGGCCGGTGCTCGGCCAACAGCAGCGGAGCGGCGGCGACCAGATCCTCCACGTCGCGCCGATAAACCTCGGCGAGGAGGTCCTCGCGGGTCGGGAAGTGCCGGTAGAGCGTGCCCTGCCCGATGCCGCAGGCCTTCGCGACGGCGTTGAGCTTCAGTTCCCCCGGCTCGTGCACGAGGGCGCGCGCCGCTTGGAGGATCCGTTCGCGGTTGCGCTGGGCATCCGCGCGGCGAGGGCCGCTCTCGGCAGAAGCGGACATGTGTCCGCTAAGCTGGTCGGGGTAACCGGACATGTGTCCACTCTAGACGGAGGATGGTCATGACCCTTTCCGGCAAGGTCGTCGCGATCACCGGCGCCAGTAGCGGAATCGGCGCGGCGACCGCCCGGCTTCTCGCCTCGCTCGGCGCGCCGGTCGTCCTGGGCGCCCGCCGTGCCGATCGGCTGGCCGAGCTGGTCGCCGAGATCGAGGCGGACGGCGGGCAGGCGGCCGCCACGCGGGTGGACGTCACCGACCCCGGCGACCTCGAGACCCTGGTCGACGTCGCCGTCGAGCGCTTCGGCCGCCTGGACGTCTTCGTGGGCAACGCCGGTGTCGCCGAGCTCGGCGCGCTCGCCGATCTCGACGTCGACGGCTGGTCCGCGATGGTCGACGTCAACCTCAAGGGGGTCCTGCACGGGATCGCCGCCGCCCTGCCGGTGTTCCGGAGGCAGGGCAGCGGTCATTTCGTCACCGTCGTTTCGACGGCGGGCCTGCGGATCGTCCCCACCCAGGCGGTGTACGCCGGCACCAAGAACGCGGTCCGCACCCTGATGGAGGGCCTCCGGCAGGAGAGCACCGACGGCGCCCTGCGGACGACGTCGATCTCACCGGGCTACGTCCGCACCGCGCTCTCCGGTCACGCCGAACTCGGGATCGACCCAGCGGCGGTCGCCAGGGCGATCGCCTTCGCGATCGAGCAGCCCGAAGACGTCGAAATCGGCGATCTGACGATCCGGCCGACTCGCCAAGGTTGATGTTGACCTGGGGAAATGACCCGGTTTGGGACGGCAGCGTGTGCGAACGGGCAAGACCTGCGACAATGGACGGCGAGATCGGGGCATCGAATGGGCTCAGACTCGCTATGAAGAGCAGGTAAAAAAGTATGGCTCAGGGCAGCGTTAAGTGGTTCAACGGCGAAAAGGGCTTCGGCTTCATCGCTCAGGACGACGGCGGACCGGACGTTTTCGTGCACTACTCGGAGATTCAGGGCACCGGCTTCAAGTCCCTGGACGAGGGGCAGCGCGTCGAGTTCGAGATCGGCCAAGGTCAGAAGGGCCCGCAGGCCCAGCGCGTCGTCGCCATCTGACTTTCTCTCACGCCGAAGGCCTCCATCCGTACCGGGTGGGGGCCTTCGGGCGTTTCGGCTCCGATATCGTCGAAGCATGCTTGTGATCGTTCGTGAGCACCCGTGCGGCCGGACACGGTGAGCCGCTCCGCCCTGGAGCCCGAGCAGGTCGGGCGGAAGGTGCGGTTGCGCGAGGTCGGCCTCCGGGACCGCCGGGTCCTGATGGGCTTCGACCGTGACATGGCCCGCGAGGCGACGCCGCTGATCGGCGGCGGGCACCGGCATTGGGCTTCGCACCGCTCGGGGTCCGCGGGCGACGACATCCACTTCGGCATCGAGACGGTGCGCGGCCGGATGCTGGTCGGCTCGGTCTGCACCATCGGTGCCGACCCGGCGACCGGCCGGTTCGGCTACGGCATCGGGATCGCCCCGCGCCACCAGCGCTGCGGCTACGCCACGGACGCCATCACCGTCCTGCTGGCGCATATGTTCGGGCAGCGCGGCTTCCGCAAATGCGAGGTCACCGTGTACGGCGGCAACCTCGCGTCGCTCTCGCTGCACGGCGGCCTCGGCTTCCGCGAGGAAGGCAGGCTGCGGGACACCGAAGTGGTGCGCGGCGAGATCAAGTACCTGGTGCGGATGGGTATCACGGCCGAAGAGTTCGCCGCACGGCCTCCTTACGCGCTCGGCGACCTCGGCGGGCGTGGGCAGCACCGGCGGCCCCGGCGCGGCAAGCACTGGCGTACGCCCGCCGCGATCAGCGGCTGATCATCCCCGATTCGTAGGCGAAGACGACCGCCTGGACGCGGTCGCGGAGGCCGAGTTTCGTGAGGATGCGGCCGACGTGCGTCTTCACCGTCCCGGGTGAGAGGAACAGCAGCTCGGCGATCTCGGCGTTGGACAGGCCACGGGCCAGGTGCTGCAGCACCTCGTGTTCGCGCCCGGTGAGCAGGGCGAGCCGGTCGTCCGGCGGCGCCGCGGGCAGGCCGGTGACGACGCGGTCGAGCAGCCGCCGGGTGACGGTGGGCGCCAGGGTGGCCTCGCCGGACGCGACCACCCGGACGCCGGAGAGCAGATCCGGCGCCAGCGCGTCCTTCAGCAGGAAGCCGCTGGCCCCGGCCTGGAGCGCGGCGTAGACGTACTCGTCCAGATCGAACGTGGTCAGCACCAGGACGCGGGCCCGATGGGCCGCGGCGATCGCGGCGGTGGCCTCGACGCCGTCCATCTCGGGCATCCGGATGTCCATGAGCACGACGTCCGGATCGAGTTCCGCCACCAGCGCGACGGCCTCCGCGCCGTCGCCCGCCTCGCCGACGACGTCGATGTCGTCCGCGTTGTCCAGGATCATCCGCAGGCCGGTGCGCACGAGCGACTGGTCGTCGGCGATCACCACCCGGATCGTCATGACGGCAGGGTCGCGCGGACGGCGAAACCGCGTCCCGGACGCGGTCCCGCGTCGAAGGTGCCGCCCAGTACGTTCACCCGTTCCCGCATGCCTTCGAGGCCGTGCCCGGAGCCGGACGGCACTTCGGCCGCGGTGCCGTCGTCGGTCACTTCGATCTCCAGCGTCTCGGGCTCATACCGCATCACGATAGTCACCGACGCCGCCGGACCGGCGTGTTTCAGCACGTTCGTCAGCGCTTCCTGCACGATCCGGTACGCCGCGAGGTCCACTGTGGACGGAAGCGTTCGGGGTTCGCCTTCGACCCGGAACTCGACCGGTGTGCCGGCGGAACGGACGTCGGCGGCCAGCCGTGGCAGGCGTTCGGCGCCGGGCTGGGGCTCCCAATCCGGCTCGTCCTGGCCGAGCGCGCCGAGCAGCCGCCGGATTTCGCTCAACGCGGTCCGCCCGGTGCCGACGATCGCGTCCAGCGCCTCCCGCGTTCGTTCCGGCCGTCGCTCCAGCTCGGCTTGGGCGCCCTGCGCCTGCAACACCACCACGGAAAGCGCGTGCGCGACGACGTCGTGCAGTTCGCGGCTGATCCGCCCGCGTTCGGCGGCCACGGCCAGCGCGGCCTGGGTGTCGCGCTCGCGTTCGAGGTCGGCGGCCCGCTGTTCCAGCACCGAAAGGCGGATCCGGCGCTGCCGCGTGTTCAGCCCGGCCAGCCACACCACCGCCAGCGACAACCCGATGGCGGGAAAACCACCCCAGTCCTGCACCTGATCGTCCTTGGGCCCGGGAGGCGCCAGCGGATCGATGATGATGATCCGCGGCGGTACCGGAGCCGGTTCCCGCGAATTCGATTCGGCGGCGTGGATCATCCACGCGCCGGTGACCAGCAGACTCGCCGCCAGCAGGGTGAACGAAAGCCGCCGAGATCCCCAGGCCGCCACGGAGAAGAGGCCGATCAGCGCCACGACGTCGACCGGGCGGAGATCGTTGCCCATGACCAGATGCAGGAGAGAGACGGTGGCACCGGTCACGAAGGTGATCACGGGAGTGCGGTGCCGGACGAGCAGGGAAGCCAAGGACACCAAGGAGGTCAGCCACCAGTCGAAGCCCTCCGGATCGTCGCTCGCGACCACAGTGGACAGTCCGATGAGCGCGGTCAGCCCGATGTCCACGGCCTTCGGATGGTTCCTGAGGAAGGAGAGCACCGGCCGAGCGTAATCCCGGATCGGGGCGTCGCGGATCCCTCTCGCGGCAGACATCGGGATACGACCTGCGGCAGACGCGCGAATACGGCACCGGGCCCGAGGCTGGACGCAGGAAGATCCCCGACAGAAACGGAATCCTCATGAGAAGGCTTCTCGTCGCGCTGGTCGCCCTCGCCGGCCTGGTGTCCTTGGCGAGCCCGGCCGCGGCGGCCCCACGGCTGAAGTTGCCGCCGCCGACCGGCTCGCATCCCGTCGGCTCCACCGATCTGCATCTGACCGACTCGTCGCGCCAGGACCCGTGGGTGCCGTCCGGGCCGCGCGAGCTGATGGTGTCGATGTTCTACCCCGCGCTGGTGCCGTTCGGCCCGAAACGGCCGTACCTCACCGAGGCCGAGGCCAAGGCGTTCCTGACCGAATCGGGCCTCCCCGACGTCGACCCCGGGCTGCTCTCCGGGCTCCGGACCAGCGCCAGGGTCGACGCCCCGCCGTTGCCGGGGAAGCACGCGCTCGTCGTCCTGTCCCCGGGATTCGGCAAACCGCGCACCACGCTCACCGGGCTGGCGGAAGAGCTGGCGAGCAAGGGTTTCGTGGTCGCGCTGATCGGCCACAACCACGAGTCCCACGGCACCGCCTTCCCCGACGGGCACGTCACCGGATGCGCCGCCTGCGGGTCCGACTCCACGCTGCTCCCGCCGATCCGCTCCGCGGACGTCTCCTTCGTCCTCGACACCCTGACCAAGCCGTCGTCGCGCTGGTCCCGGCTCATCGACCGGACGCGGATCGGGATGGCCGGGCATTCCATCGGCGGGTACAGCACGCCGGCCGCGATGGTCGGCGACCGGCGGATCCGGGCGGGCGCCGACCTGGACGGCAGGCTGTGGTCGCCGATCCCCGCGTCCGGGATCGACCGGCCGTTCCTGCTGCTCGGCCGCGAAAGCGAGTACACCCCGGCCGGGCCCGACACGACCTGGGCGGGCAGCTGGCCGAACCTCACCGGCTGGAAGCGCTGGATCAGCGTCGCGACGGCAGGGCACGCGTCCTTCACCGACGTCGGTGTCCTCGGTGAACAGCTCGGCCTGGGCAAGCCCGGCCTGCTCGGTGGCGAGCGCGGAATGCTGCTGACCAGGGCATACGTCTCCGCGTTCTTCGACGCGAACCTGCGCGGCGGGTATCAGCCCCTGCTCGACGGGCCGGTGGCGGAGAACCCGGAGATCAAGTTCTGGAACTAGCCGATCGAGACCCCGGTGAGGCCGGCGGAGTACTCCCAGAGCCGCTCGGCCTCACCGGGGTCGATCGCGTACGGGCGCACGCCGACCCACTCGCCCTCTTCGGCGGCGATCTCGGCGATGTCGCAGTCCTCGCAGTAGAGCCCGCCCATCCCGTCGAGCCGGGGCGACGTCGCCGCCCAGACCTGGGTGGCCGCGCCCTGCTCCGGCGATTTGAAGTCCGGGTCGGCCTGGTTCCCGTGCTCGTCGATCCAGCCGCGCTCGACCATCTCCTCCCGGCGCAGATGCCGCTGCAGGGGAGTGAGGATGGCGCCCGGATGCAGGCTGAACGCGCGGACGCCGTGTTCGGCGCCGAGCTTGTCCAGGTGTACCGCGAACAGCACGTTCGCCGTCTTTGCCTGGCCGTAGGCGAGCCAGCGGTCGTAGCCGCGCTCGAACTGGACGTCGTCCCAGCGCATCGGCGACGAGTGATGACCGGCGGAGGCCACCGTGACGACGCGGGCGCCGCCGGCCTTCAGCGCGGGCCAAAGCCGGTTCACCAGGGCGTGGTGACCGAGATGGCAGATCGCGAAATGCGACTCCCAGCCGGGGCCGACCCGCCGTTCCGGCGCGGCCATGATCCCGGCGCCCGCGATCAGGACGTCGATCGGGCGGCCGGTGCCGAGGAAGCGGCGGGCGAAGGCCTCGACGCTCGCCAGGTCGGCGAGGTCGAGCTCGGCGACCTCGGTGCCGGAGATCCCGGCGAGGGCGGCCCCGGCGTCGGCCGGGCGGCGCGCGGGGACAACCACGTGCGCGCCGGCGTTCGCCAGCGCCCGCGTGGTTTCCAGGCCCAGCCCCGAATATCCGCCGGTGACGAGGGCGAGCTTTCCGGAGAGGTCGAGGCCGTCGAGTACTTCACCGGCGGTGCTGCGCGCGCCGAAGCCGGAGCCGATCTTGTGTTGTGCGGTGGTCATGAGGCGGACGCTAAGAGCTAGAGGGTCCTCTAGGTCAAGGCGCTATCGTCGGTCCGGTGACGGAACTCGCGATCGGCCAGGTCACCGAGCGGACCGGCCTCAGCGTCCACGCGCTGCGCTTCTACGAGAAGGAAGGGCTGCTCGCGGCGCCGGTGAAACGGGACGCGAACGGGCGCCGCGTGTACAGCGAACACGACGTCGAATGGCTGCTGAACTGCACGAAGTTCCGGGCGTCCGGAATGCCGCTCGCCGTCATCCGCGAATTCGCCGAACTCGTTCGCCAAGGGCCGGGAAACGAGGAGAAGCGGCTCGAACTGCTGCGGGACCACCAGAACACCGTCCGCGACCGGATCGCCGAGCTGGCCGATTGCCTGGACCTGATCAGCCGGAAGGTCGAGGTCTACGAGGAGCATGTCGCGCGGGGGACCGCGAACGAGCTCTGGCGGTAGCGGTCACGTTTCGCGCGGCGGCTTCGTCCCAGGGGCATGACTACGCAGCTCACCAGGTTCACCGACCAGAAGACGATCCTGCTGAAGACCTTCAAACGGGACGGGACGGCCGTCGGGACGCCGATCAACATCGCCGTCGAAGGCGATCACGCGTACATCCGGACGTATGACGCGGCGTGGAAGGCCAAGCGGATGCGCAACGATCCGCGGGTCGAGATCGCCCCGTCGACGTTCCGCGGCGTCCCGACCGGAGCGCCCGTGACCGCGCGGGTCCGCCTGCTCGACGGTGCCGAGGCGCGGCACGCGGCCGCCCTCCTGGCGAGGAAACATCGGCTCCTGCACGGCTTCCTCGTGCCGCTTTTCCACCGGATGAAGAAGTACAAGACGCTTCACTACGAAGTCCGGCTCGACGCCTCTTAGAGTCCACAATGGACGGACGTTGCCACCCGATCGGTGCAACGTTTCGCCTGGCGATGGGCAAGGAGGCCCCCTAAGCTTTGCCGCTCGTGACCTGCGAGGTGAGGCGATGAGGTCCTTCGGCGCGGCGGATCCGGTCAAGGTGGCGCTCGCCGGGCTCACCACGATGGCCCTCGGCATGGCGGCGGCGCTCAACGCCGATGCCCTGCCGGTGATCGGCGGCGGAACCACGTATTCCGCCGAATTCTCCGACGCGGGCGGACTGCGCGCCGACAACGACGTCCGGATCGCCGGGGTGAAGGTCGGCAAGGTGTCCGAGATCGACCTCGAAGGCGATCGCGTGCTCGTCTCCTTCCGGGTGAAGGACGCTTGGGTCGGCGACGCCACGAGCGCGTCCATCCAGATCAAGAACGTCCTGGGGCAGAAGTACTTGGCGCTCGATCCGCGCGGCGAAGCGATCCTCGATCCAGGAGACCCGATCCCGCTGAGGCGGACCACCGCGCCGTATGACGTCCTTGAAGCGTTTCGGGATTTGTCGAAAACCGTCGACGCCATCGACGTCGGCCAACTGGCGAAAAGCTTCGACACGATTTCCGCGACTTTCGCCGATACTCCGGCCGACGTCCGCTCCGCGCTCGACGGGATCACGAAACTCTCCGGCACCATCGCCTCCCGAGACCGGCAGCTCCGAACGCTCGTCGCGAACACGCGGCAGGTCTCGCAGACCCTCGCCGACCGCGACACCGAGGCCCAGCGGCTGATCCAGGACGGCAACGCGCTGCTGCGCGCGATCTCCACCCGGCAGCAGGCGATCAAGGAGCTTCTCGACGGCTCGAAACGGCTCGCGACCGCGCTCGACGGCATCATCGCCGACAACGACGGGCAACTGGGCCCGGTGCTCGAACAACTCGACCGGCTGACGTCGATGCTCCAGCGCAATCAGGATTCGCTGGCGAAGGGGATCGCCGCGTTCGCGCCGGCGATCCGGGTGCTCACCAACGTCGCGGGCAACGGGCGCTGGATCGACGGCTACCTGTGCGGGCTGGTCCTGCCCACCTTCGGCCCGCTCAACGAAAAGGGCTGTTTCGACTCGTGAGTGGCAAGGACGGTTCTAACCGTCCTTGCCACTCACGAGCCCAACGCTCTCCGCTACGGCTTTGCCCTACGCAACCAGAAGAGCCCGATCACCGGCAGCACCAGCGGGATGAAGAGGTAGCCCTGTCCGTAGACCGACCACACGGTGGCGTGCGGGAAGGCCTCGCGGTCGAAGAGACTGAACGTGCCGACGGTCAGCACGCCGAGCAGTTCGACGCCGCAGGCGATCAGCGCGATCCGCCACCAGCCCGCGCCGCGGCGGGCCAGTGCCACGGTGGCCAGCAGGTAGACGACGGCCGCGAACGCGGACAGGGCGTAGGCCAGCGGGGCTTCGTGGAATTTGGTGCTGATCTGCACGGCGGCGCGTGAGGTCGCCGCCAGCGCGAAGATCGCGTACACGGCGACCAGGATCCGTCCCGGGCCGGAGGCCTTGTCCGTCGCGGTGTCCACCGTCTTCTCCTCGGTTTCTTCAGGCACTGGCGCCCGCCCACACCTCGTGCAGCCGCAGCACCATCACCGGGATGGCGAGACAGGCGATCCCGAGGATCGCGGTGCTCGCCCGGGTGCGCTCGGCCAGCGCCCAGAACGTCCCGAGCGGGAGCACGACCAGGCAGCCGATCAGGTAGGCGAGATAGGTGGCCATGCTGCCGGGGCGGCCGCCGCCGATCAGCAGGACCACGCCGATCACGAGCTGGGCCACCAGGAGCACCTCGAGTACGGCGAGGCCGGCGAGCAGCGCGTTGTCCGGCAGCTTCTTGCGTGCCGCCTGGACGAAACTCCACACCGCGACCAGCGTCGCGCAGATCGCGACGGTCACCGCGAACCCTGTGATCACGTCGGCCTCCTTACCCGCTCCACCGGCGACAACGTACCTCCGGGCGGATCACCGCCGACGGGCGACCGGTGGGCCGCGTGGCGGGCGCCACGGGCCGGGGCAGTGGTCCAGACCTCGGGTGAATAGATCACGAAGCGCGGCCGGTTGGCGCTCTGTCAATTCCGTCGCGCAATATTGTTTTCCGCGCTTCGACCTGGGATTACGACGCCGGTGCGTTCCTGTTACACACCGACCGGGTGGTTGGAATCCGAGTTGATCTCACGCTGGGTACCCCTACCATTCGGTAGATTTCGAATTCACGACCCTGAACAGCCCATCCGAACCCCCGATATGGCGGATTGGCCGTTCGGGGTCCGGCAGGTGGAATATTCTGCATCGCGATGGTGCACATGGCCCATCCGATTGGTGCCAAGGAGGGGCTGTTCGATGGACGTCCGGTACGAAGCGTATTGCTTCGCCGATCCACTGTTCTTCGATGAACAGCGGGAAACGGGGGACGCCGCCGACGATTTCGCCTCCCTGCTGCCCGCCCCCGGGGACGGCTGGCGCACCGGAGTGCGTGGAGTGTGGCGGTTGTTGCACCCTGTTGCTCGAAACCTTCCCTTGCAGGGCTGGAAAATCCACGTGTCGGCAGGTTTGGGCAACGCCGAGCGGGTGCTCGTGAAGGTGCACGAGCATTGTGTCGAGCACGCCGTGTCCTACAAGCATCTGCGTTCGCGGACGACCCTGCTCGCCAGGAATTCCAAATATGCCCCGCGTGACGGAAGCGGTAAGTTACTGACTCTTTATCCAGCTGACAACAACGAGCTCGAACGTGTTCTCGTCGCGTTGTCGGCGAAGCTCGACGGCGAACCAGGGGCGTACATTCTCAGTGATCTTCGGTATGGTGCCGGGCCGCTCTACGTCCGCTACGGCGGATTCGCCGAGCAATGGGTCGAACTCGACGGCAAGCGGGTTCTCGCGGTCCGCAAACCGGACGGCACGCTGGTCCCGGACAAGCGCGAACCGACCTTCTCCGTACCCGACTGGGTGACGATTCCGGAGTTCCTCGCCCCTCATCTCGCAGCTCGCAAGAGCGGCAGCGCGGAGCAGTTCCCCTATCAGGTGAAAAGTTCGCTGCACTTCTCGAACGGCGGCGGCGTGTACCTCGCCGACCGGAAGTCCGACGGCGAACGAGTGGTCCTCAAGGAGGCCCGGCCGTTCGCCGGCCTGGACCGCGACGAGGTCGACGCCGTCGAACGCCTCCGCCGTGAGCACGAGGTGCTGGAGCGACTGAAGGGCATCGACGGCATCCCCGCCGCCTACGACCGCTTCACCGTCTGGGAGCACCACTTCCTGGCGATGGAGTACATGCCGGGCGTCTCGCTCGGCAACTGGCTCGCCCGCAACTACCCGCTCACCAGGCGCGACACCACCGAGGCCGACATCGCCGCGTACACCGAACGCGCGCTGGCGCTGGTCCGGCGGGTGGAGGCGACCCTCGGCGAGGTGCACGGCCGCGGCATCGTCTTCGGCGACCTGCACTCGCTGAACATCCTGGTCGACGGGGACGACGACACCGTCTCCCTGATCGACTTCGAGATGGCCGCCGACATCGAAAGCGGCACGCGGCCCGCGCTCGGCGCGCCCGGCTTCCGTGCCCCGAGGGACCGGAACGGGTTCGAGGTCGACGAGTACGCGCTCGCCGTCCTCAAGCTGTGGATCTTCCTTCCGCTCACGACGCTCCTCGAACTCGCCCCGGCGAAGCTGCGCGGTCTCGCGGACTTCGTCCAGCAGCGCTTCGACGTCCCGGAGGGCTACGCCGACTCGATCGTCGCGGAGCTCGCGCCCCGGAACATGCCGCCGCTCACGAGCACCACGGAGCTGGACCAGGACCGACCCGACTGGGCGCTGGTCCGCAAGCAGATCACCGAGGCGATCCTCGCCAGCGCGACCCCCGAGCGCACCGACCGGCTCTTCCCCGGCGACATCGAACAGTTCCGCGTCGGCGGCGCGTGCTTCGGCTACGGCGCGGCCGGCGTCCTCCACGCCCTGCACGGCGCCGGTCATCGGCATCCCGCCCACGAGCGCTGGCTGCTGGACTCGATCCGCCGCGATCCGCCGGGACGGCCGGGGTTCTACGACGGCTCGTACGGGATCGCGTACGTCCTCGAAGAACTCGGATACCGGGAAGAGGCCACCAAACTCTTGGCGGCGTCGGCGAGGCTGGTCGAGCAGACCACCGACCACGGCCTGGAAGGCGGCCTGTCCGGCATCGGGCTCACTCAGCTGCACTTCGCGGTGGCCCGCAAGGACAACGAGTTCGGCAGGCAGGCGCTCGCCACCGCCGTCCGGCTCGCCGAAGCGCTCGAGATCGCCGACCCGCCCGGCGACTTCGGCCGCGCCGGGCTGCTCAACGGCTGGTCCGGTCCGGCGCTGCTGTTCGTGCGACTGTTCGAGCGCACCCGTGAAGAAGGCTGGCTGTCCTTCGCCGACCAGGCGCTGGAGCGTGACATCGAGGAATGCGTCGAGTCCGACGACGGTTCGCTGCAGGTCCGCGACGGCGAGACCCGGACGTTGCCGTACGCGGGTGTCGGCAGCGCCGGGATCCTCATGGTCGCCGAAGAGCTGGCGAAGCACCGCCCGGACGCGAAGGCGTTGAAGAGCCTTCCCGGCCTGCGTGAAGCGTGCCGAGGCGAGTTCGTCATCCACCCCGGGCTGTTGTTCGGCAGGGGCGGGCTGATGACCGCGCTCGCCATGGGCGCCGAACCGGACCAGCGTGTCCGCGACGCCATCGACCTGCATCTTTCCCGGCTCGCCTGGTACGCGGTGCCGTACAAGGGCGGCCTGGCGTTCCCCGGCAACCAGCTGCTGCGGCTGTCGATGGACGTCGTCACCGGCGGCGCGGGCGTCCTGCTCGCCTTGGCCGCCACCCTGGACGGGAAGGCCGCGCTGCCCTTCCTGTCCTCCCGAACTGCCGTCCGATGAGGACGGCGGACCAAGAGGTAACTAGTGAAAGGGAACACCATGGAACTGGTTCTCGACCTGCAGGCCCTGGAAGCCCCCGAGGTTCTCGAAGGCGGCGGCGGTGGCAGCCACGGCGGCGCGAGCAACCTCAGCCTGCTGGCCTCCTGCGCGAACAGCACCGTCAGCCTGCTGACCTGCCACTGAGTCACGGCTGATCACTGAAGGCGCGGGAGCGGCACAGGCCAAGTGCGCCGCTCCCGCGTCTTCATTTTGCCTTCCGGTTCATCTCGTTGGGATCACGGTGTTGAGGAGTGGCTGAAGGGGCCCTTCACCGCATGCGATGCGGGTAAAGCGCCCTTCACCGCGTGAGACGAGGGGAAGGGGGCCCTCGCCTCCGACCCGAGACTAAGGAGTGGGATGGCGGGTTCCGCCGATCGGTTGCTGGTCAAGGTGACCGCGCTGGATCGCCCCCGCCTGATCGCGCTGATCTTCAGCGCGCTCGCCGGGACGGCGGCGGGGCTGCTCCTGCCCGGCGCGCTCGCCGCCGCGGTCGACGCCGTGGTCGCCGGGCGGCCCAGCCTGCCCGAGGTCTCCTGGCTGATCGTCCTCGGCGTCACCGAGATCGCCGTCGGCCTGATCGGCGGCATCCTCACCGCCCGGATGACCGCGTCCGCCACGGCCTGGCTGCGCCGGAAACTCGCCGACCGCTATCTCGCGCTCGGCACCGGATCGACCTTCGCCGACGGTGACGCGATCAGCAGGCTCACCGGCGACTGCACCGGCGCGGGACTGGTCGCCTCGGTCGTCGTCCAGCTCGGGTCGACCACCCTCATCTCCGGCGGGGCCGTCGTGCTGCTCGCGCTGATGGACTGGCGGCTCGCGCTCGTCTTCCTCGGCAGCATCCCGTTCGGCCTGATGCTCGCGCGCACCCATCTGAAGAACACCGCCGACGACGTCCTCACCTATCAAGAGGTTTCCGGCGAACTCGCGGCGAGGATGGTCGACGCCGTCGCCGGGCTCCGCACGATCGCCGCGTCGGGCACCGCCGATCGCGAAGCCGACCGTGTCCTGCGGCCCCTGCCGAAACTGAGCCTCGCCGGCCGCGGGATGTGGCGCACGCAGGCGCGGATGGTGTGGCGTTCCGGTCTGCTGCTGCCCGCGGTCGAACTCGCGGTGCTCGCCGCCGCCGGTTTCGGTGTGCTGGAAGGCAGGCTGACCGTCGGCCAGGTCCTCGCGGCCCTCGGCTACGTCGCGCTCGGCATGGGGCTCATCACGCAGATTCCCTTGCTCACCACGCTTTCCCGCGCTCGGTCGTGTGCGCGGCGGATCACCGAGGTGCTGGAGTCGCCCGTCCCCGAACCGGGCGAACTCGGCGTCGTCCCCGGGCGGGGCACGCTCGAACTGCGCGGCGTCACCGTCGAAGGCGCGTTGCGCGACGTCGACCTGCTCGTGCGGGGCGGCCGGTTCACCGCGGTCGTCGGGCGGTCCGGCTCGGGGAAGTCCGCGCTGGTCAACGTCCTCGGTGGACTCCTGTCGCCGGACGAGGGGACGGCGACGCTCGACGGCCGTCCGCTGGAGAAGCTGCGGCCGTACGAACTCCGCGCGGTGGTCGGGTTCGCCTTCGAACGGCCCGCGCTGCTCGGCGCGACGATCGGGGACGCCGTCGGCTACGGCTCGTGGGCGGGCGAGGCCGCCGTGCGCGCCGCCTGCCGATCCGCGCAGGTCGACGATCTGATCGTCCGGCTGCCGGACGGCTACCGGACGCCGCTCAGGGAGACACCGCTCTCCGGCGGGGAGGCGCAGCGGATCGGCCTGGCCCGCGCGATCGCGCACGCGCCGCGGGTGCTCATCCTCGACGACGCCACCGCCAGCCTCGACACGGTCACCGAAGCCGCCGTCGAGGAGGCGATCGAACGCACGCTCCCCGGCCGGACCAGGGTGGTGGTGACGCATCGCGCCGCCACCGCGTCGCGGGCGGACACGGTGGTGTGGCTGGAAGACGGCCGCGTCCGGGCGGTCGGCGCGCATGCCGGGCTGTGGCGGAATCCGGCTTATCGAGCTGTCTTCACCGAGGGCGCGCAATGAGCGTCTGGGGGCTCTATCGCTCGGCGCTGGCCGGGCAGTGGCGCGGCGGGCTGGTCCTGCTGGCCTGCTCCGTGCTGGAGAGCGCGCCCGCGTTCTTGTCCGGTCGCCTGGTCGAACTCGCGGTTGACGAGGGGTTTGCCGCGGATCGGCCAGGCACCGGACTGCGTTGGCTCGCGGTCTTCGGGCTGGTCGCGGTGATCGGCGCGTTCGGTTCGCGGCTGGTGTGGCATCAGCTCGGCAAGGTCGTCGAGCCGTTGCGCGACGCGCTGGTGACCGCCGTCGTACGCGGGGTCCTGCACGATCCGGCGCCACCGCGCAATCAGCCGGACGCCAGTGGCGTCGCCCGCATCACCCAGCACGTCGAGGTGGTGCGCGACGCCACGGCCGGGCTGCTGGTGCAGGCGCGCGGGATGATCGTGACGACGGTGGCGGCGCTCGCCGGGTTGTTCACCGTCGCCGGTTCGCTCGCCCTGATCGTGGCGATCCCGGTGGTGGTCTCGGTTCTCGTGTTCGCCTGCCTGCTCCCGTCGCTGGCGCGGCGTCAGCGCGCGCTCGCGCTGGCCGACGAGCGGACCGCCGAGGTCGCGGGCGCGTCGCTGTCCGGGATGCGTGACATCGTCGCGTGCGGCGCGGAACCCCTGGCGGCGCTGGAGCTCTACGACGCCATCGAAACGCAGGCCAAGGCGGCCGTGCGGGTGGCGCGGTCCGGGGCGGCCAGGACGGTGGTGATCGCGACCGGTGGTTTCGTGCCGCTGCTCCTGGCGTTGCTGGTGGCGCCGGGCATGGTCGAGGCCGGGGTGCTCACCGCCGGTGCCGCGCTGGGCGCGCTCGTCTACCTGGCGACGACGATGCAGCCGGCGTTGCGGGGGCTGGCCGCGACCGCGAGCACCGTGGTGCTGCGGCTGATCGTCGCGCTGCGGCGGCTCGCCGAGACGGCCGAGGCGGAGCCGGAAGCCGACGGCACGGCCGAACCCGACGGGACCGCGATCTACGTGCGCGACCTGACCTTCAGCTGGGGCGTGGCCGCGCAGCCGGTGGTGCGCGGACTCGACCTGCACCTGCGGCCCGGCGAGCGGCTCGCGGTCGTGGGACCGAGCGGGATCGGCAAGTCGACCTTGGCCGGGCTCCTGACCGGCATGCTCGCACCGCAAGGCGGTCGGGTGCTGCTCGGCGGAGTGCCGGTCCGGGAGGTCCCGGCGGCGCTGCGGCACCGGATGATCGCGCTGATCCCGCAGGAGGCGTACGTCTTCGCCGGGACCGTGCGGGACAACGTCGGCCTGTTCGCGCAGACGGCGATGGACCGCGAACTCCTGGCGGCGGTGGCGGCCGTCGGCGCGGAACCGCTGGTCACGCGGCTGGGCGGGCTCGACGGCGAGATCGGGCACGGCACGCTGTCCGCCGGCGAGGCACAGCTGATCGCGCTCGCGCGCGTCTACGCGAGCGAAGCGGGCGTCGTCATCCTCGACGAGGCGACGTCGCACCTCGACCCGCCCGCCGAAGCCCGCGCGGAACGGGCGTTCGCCGAGCGGGGCGGGGTGCTGGTGGTGATCGCGCACCGGCTGTCGTCGGCGTTGCGCGCGGACCGGGTCCTGGTGATGGACGGCAAGGAGACCGCACTGGGCAGCCACCTCGAACTCATGGACCGGTCCACGCGCTACGCCCAGCTCATGCACGCCTGGTCGCCGCGGCTACCCCAGCCCAGTGCGCCTCCGGTCCAAAGGAGCTGAAGGACGCTTTCACCGCATGCGATGCGACGAAAGCGTCCTTCACCGCGTCTTATGCGGCGAAAGTCCCCTTCAGCTCGTCGAGGGCCGCACGAAGGAGGCCTTCGACAGGAACTGGACGTCGAGACGTCCTGTCGACGAAGACGTGCACGAAGTGCCCTTCCGCGATCACAGTCTCCTTCGAGTACATCCCGACCTCGTAGCGGACGCTGGACCGGCCGAGATGGCCCACCCGCAGGCCGACCTCGAGTTCTCCGGGGAACGACACCGAAGCGTGGTACTTGCACTGCGATTCCACACACAACCCGATGACCTCACCGGTCTCGATGTCGAGGCCGCCGCGTTCGATCAACCAGGTGTTGATCACGGTGTCCATCACCGAATAGTGGACGACGTTGTTGACGTGCCCGTAGACGTCGTTGTCCTTCCACCGCAACGGAACCGTCTGCCAGTGCGGATACTCGGCGGTCACCACAGCGTCACCGACTCCCGCAGGATGACGGCGAGGTCCGCCTCCGACGCCTCGCGCGGTGCCGTCGCCAGCAGCCGTTGTTGTTTCACCGTGCCGGAAACCAGCGAGTCCACATCGGACTCGGAGTAGCCGACGGCGCCGATCCCGTTGGGGATCCCGATCTCCCGCATGATCTGCCCGAGCACCGCGGGCAGGTGATCCCGCAGATCGCCCGGCCATTCGTAGTCCGGCGCGAGCAGCCGCGCCACCCGGATGTGCCGGTCGGGCGCGGCGTCGAAGGTGAACCGGAACGCCGCCGGCGCCGTCAGCGAGACGGCCATCCCGTGCGGCACCATCGCTTCGTCGCCCGGATACCCGGACGGATGGAACTCCCGCACCTGCCCGGCGATCGGATACGCGTTGGCGTGCGGGATGTGCACCCCGGCGTTGCCGAAGCCGAGCCCGGCGAACGTCGCCGCGAGCGCCATCGCCTCGCGCGCCTTCATGTCCGAGCCGTCCCGCACGGCCGCGGGCAGTGCCCACGACAACAGCCGCAGCGACTGCTCGGCGAACATGTCGGCCAGCGGATTCGAGCCACAGTAAGGAACGCGGTCCTCCGGGCGCTTCCGGTCGAACTCGGTGTACGGCTTGGCCGTGTAGCTTTCCGCGGCGTGGCAAAGGATGTCCATCCCGCTGGCGGCGGTCACCTCGGGCGGTTGCGAGACCGTCAGCCTCGGGTCGACCACGGCGAGGCTCGGGCGCATCCGGAGATGGCTGATGCCGCTCTTCACACGCAGTGACAACACGTCCAGCACGCAGACCGTGGTGCTCTCCGAGCCCGTCCCGGTCGTGGTCGGCACCGCGACCAGCGGTTTCAGCGGCGAGCCAGGGGCGCGGCCGCCGCCGACCGGCGCGTTGACGTAATCCATCAGGTCGCCGTCGTTGCTGGTCAACAGGTTCACCGCCTTGGCGGTGTCGATGGCCGACCCGCCACCGACGGCGACGAAGGCGTCCCACTCGCCCTGCCCGCGGGCGAAGTCGACGGCCTTCCGCATGCTGACGTCGGTCGGCTCGACGTGCACGCCGTCGAAGACGACGGCTTCGATGCCATAGCTCTCGATGCCTTCGGCGATCCGTTGTGGCCAGCCCGTCGCGGCGACGCCCGCGTCGGTCAGGACGAGTACGCGGCGCGCGCCGTACTGGGTGAGGTCGTAGCCGATCTCATCGCTCGACCCGGTGCCGTACTTCAAGGCCGGCGCCCCGTAAGTGAAAACAGTTTCACGTCCGGCGGTGGCTGAGGTCACGTTTTCGTGCTCCCTTGCTCGAACACGTTCCGAATATCGGACATTCCGCCGCTCCGGGGTTGCCGGAATCGGAAGATCGCTTGACGGCACCGATCACCGCCCGCCTAAGCTCTTCTCATTAGATACCAACCGGGAGCGTCCGTCGCCCAGACGGCCGTGCGGATCCTGACCGAGGCGCAGATCCACCGCGTGTACGCGGTGGTGGGTGAGTCCTTCCTGGATCTGCTCGACGCGCTGCAACGCGAGCGCTCGATCACCTTCGTGTCGGCGAGACACGACTCGGGCGCCGCCTTCATGGCCGAGGCCGAAGGCAAGCTGACCGAGCACCCCGCGGTGCTGCTGGCGGGCCGCGGCCCGAGCGCGGCGAACCTCGCGATCGGCGTGTCCACGGCGTACCAGGACGAGAGCCCGATGGTCGTCCTCCTGGAGAACCCGCCGCAGGATCCCGGCCCGACGAGTGAGCTGCCCACCGCCGACCTGACCGCGATGTTCGAGCCGATCTCGAAGTGGACCGGCCGCGCGGAATCCCCCGACGAGGTCCCCGGCCTGCTGGTCGAGGCGCTGACCCGCTGCCGGGAGGGTCGGCCCGGACCCACCGTCGTGGCCGTCCCCGCCGACTTCTGGGGTGTCCCGTTCGATTCGGCGAAACCGGTCGCCGCCGTGCGGCCGCCCGCCACCGGCGCGCTCGGCCGGACCGCCGAGGCCGTCGCGCAGCTGGTCGACGAGGCCCGCTACCCGGTGGTGATCGTCGGCGGCCGGGCCCGCGCGGCGCGCGACGAGCTGATCGCCGTCGCCGACGAGCTCGCGCTGCCGGTGTACAACGCGTTCCGCCGCCAGGACGCCTTCCCCGAGAACCACGCGCGCTACGCCGGCCATCTCGGCATCGGCATCCCCGCGCGGCAGCTCGACGCGCTGGAGCGCGCGGATCTCGTGCTCGCGCTGGGCACGCAGCTCGACGAGGTCACCACCCAGTCCTTCCGCTACCCGACGCCGTCGCAGACGCTGGTGCTGGTCGGCACCGGGATCGAGCCCGCCCGCCGCGGCGGGCTGACCTTCCGGGTCGACTCCGAGGTCGAGCCCTTCCTGCGTGAACTGCGCAATGTCGCCTCGCCGAGGCAGCGGCGCGCGTCGGCCGCGAACGCCGCGGTGCACACCTTCATGACGCCGCCCGACACCAGCGGCGCCACCCGGGTCCACCCCGCCGACGTCATCCGCGCGGTGCGCAAACTCGCGCCCGAAGACGCGATCGTGACCAGCGACGCGGGCAACTTCGCCCAGTTCATGCACCGCTACTGGTGTTTCACCGCGCCGCGCAGCCAGCTCGGGCCGAGCAACGCGGCCATGGGCTACGCGGTCCCCGCGGCGGTCGCGGCGAAACTCGCCGAACCACGCCGGACGGTGATCGCGATGGCGGGCGACGGCGGCGCGCTCATGACCGGGCAGGAGATCGAGACCGCCGTCCGCTACCGCGTCCCGGTGACCGTTCTGGTGTTCCAGAACGGAGTGCACGGCCCGCTCGCCGTGCACCAGGCGCGCAAACACGGGCGGCTCTCGGGGGTCACCGTCCCCATCACCGACTTCGCGTCGTGGGCGCGCGGCCTCGGCGCCGCCGGGTACACCGTGGACGATCGGGAAGAGCTGGAGCCGATCATCGCCAGCGCGCTGGTGCGGCAACGGCCTTGTGTGATCGACATCCGCACGGATCCGGACGTGGTGACGCCGGACATCCGGCTGACGACTCTGCTGGGCGCGTCGAGGCCGCAACAGGGCGGCCAGTAGGGGCCGCCACGCCCATTACCGGGCGGTACGTTTTCTCAGGGGATACACAGAAACCCTTGTGGTGCCGTCTTCACCTGCCCCGAAGGGTGGGAGCGAGGTGACGACTCGGCCGACTTTCGGTCGCGGACACCGGATTTTGTCGGTCGGCCGTGGCACAATCGCGGCAACACCGAGAGTCCGATATGGACCGGGGCAATGGCCGGTGTGGTTGTTGGCACGCAGTACGTACGTAGAGCGTTGTGTTGACACTGGGAGAAAACATGGCTGACGAAGCGAAGCCACAGGACAAGTCCGTTTCCGGCGTGGTGCCGGTGCTGTTCAGCGCGGACGCGGAGACCCACGACATCGCCGTCGTGGCCACGAACCGGGAGGCGTTGCGCCGTTCGCCGTTCGGCAACGAGGCGCCGTTGCGCGCGGCCAGCGGGGAATAGCCCGGCCGGTGACCGCTCCGGCCGGAGAGGTACAGTGCGTCGGCGCACACCCGGGTGATGGCGCTTGTCGGCCTGCGTGAGGTGTGCTTTACTGCACCAGGTCTCGATTTTTGTGTTCGTGTTGGTTCACGCTCGCAGAACTCAGCGGGCGTAGTGTCTCCTCGTGTTTCCGGGGAAGCAAACCGTCTGGTCATGACCCGGGCTGCCGACGTGGCTTCCTGTTTGTTTGTGTTGCATATGGAGATTTTATGACTCAGGGCACTGTGAAGTGGTTCAACTCCGAGAAGGGGTTCGGCTTCATCACTCCCGACAACGGCGGCGGCGACGTCTTCGTGCACTACAGCGAGATCAAGGGCAACGGCTTCCGTACCCTCGAGGAGAACGCCCGCGTGGAGTTCGAGATCGGGCAGGGCGCGAAGGGTCCGCAGGCCACCTCGGTCACCGTGATCTGATCCAGGTTTTCCAAGCAGGGCCGTCATCCCCTCGGGGAGGCGGCCCTGCTGCTTTTCCGGGACGGCTTCGGGCGATCACACGAGTTACGCCTTCAAGCACATGAGTGCGGTGCCTGCCCGCCCCCGATCCTGACGAAAGTCGACGCCTCCGCCTGACTTTCGTGCGCTGCCCCGTGTCGCCCGTCCCGGCGACGATTCCACCATGAACGGTGGAACAGGCCGATGGATCGGCGGAGTGGCACTGATTCTCGCCCCGCTCGTCTGGTTCGCGGGAATGCTGCTGCGGCATCTGGTGCTCAAGGACTTCACGCCGGAGCAGGTCGCATGGTTCGACCAGCAGCCCTTCGCGGCGCCTGGGCAGCTGGCCGCGTATGCCGCGAACCCCGCCTTCGTGACGGCCGCGTACTCGGTCTTCCTGCTCGGAGCGATCCTCCTGTTACCGGCTTTCCTGATGCTGGCGAAGATCGTCGCGGCGAAGGCACCGGCGTTGGCGGTCTGGGGATTCCTGCTACTCGCGCTCGGTTTGTTCGCGCGGGTCTACTTCGCAGGCGTCGAGCTGACGGCCTTCGAGCTCGTCGACAAGCTCGGCCTGGACCAGGCGACGAGGCTCGTCATGGACGACTACGTCGACCTGTCCTACGGGTTGTGGCGGATCCCGGTCACCGCGTCGGTCGGCCAATACGCCGGGGGACTGCTGCTGGCCATCGGGGCGTTCCGGGCCGGCACCTTCGGCACCGGGCGGGCGCTGCTGTTCCTCTGGCCGTGCACCCTCTGGATGGGAGTCCTGAAGGAAAGCGAGTTCCTGAGCATCGTCACCGCGGTGGCCCTCGGCCTGGTGCTCGTCCCGCTCGGCGTCCGCGTGCTGACGGGCAGTTCGCCCGCCGAGCGGAAGCCCCGGCCGCTTTCCTGGTGACTCTCAGGCCGGGGAGACGAGTCCCGCCTCGTACGCGAGCACGATCGCCTGGGCGCGGTCCCGCACCCCGAGTTTCGCCAGTATCCGGCCCACATACGTCTTCACGGTCTGTGCCGAGAGCACCAGATCCGCGGCGATCTCCGGATTAGACCGCCCTTTCGCGATCAACCGCAGCACTTCCCGCTCGCGTTCGGTGAGCACGTCGAACCGCGCCGGGGACGGCCGCGGAACCGGTGCGGCGGCCACGAAGTTCGCGATGAGCCGCTTCGTGACCGCGGGGGAGAGCAGCGCATCACCGGCGGAAACCACTTCGATGGCCTTGATCAGCTCGGCGGACGGCGCGTCCTTCAACAGGAATCCGCTCGCGCCCGCCCGCAGCGCCTCGTAGACGTAATCGTCCAGATGGAACGTCGTCAAGACGATCACCTTCGGCTTCGCGCCTTCGCCTTCGCCTTCGAGCAACCGCCTCGTCGCTTCGAGGCCGTCCATGACCGGCATCCGGATGTCCATCAGGACGACGTCCGGTGGCGTCGCCAAGGCGGAAATACCGGCGAGCGCCGCGATCCCGTCACCGGCTTGGCCCACCACGTCCAGCCCCGGCTGCGCGTTCAGCAAGCCGGCGAAGCTTTCTCGCACCAGGGCCTGGTCGTCGACGATGAAGACGGACGTCACGCGTCACCCACCCCCGGGAGATCCAGCCTGACGGCCACGCGGAAACCGCCGTCCGGCCGCGGCCCGGCCGCATAGGTGCCGCCGATCAGCGTAACGCGTTCGGCGATCCCGGCAAGGCCGGTGCCGTCGCCCGCCGTGGGCGCCGCGAGCCTTGACGGCGCCCCGTTTTCGACGAGGAGCGTGAGCCCGTCCGGTGTCCGCCGCACCTCGACGTCCACGTCCGCTCCCGGGCTGTGCCGCGCCGCGTTGCTCAGCGCCTCCTGCAGGATCCGGTACGCGGCCAGTTCGATCAGGGCGGGAACGTCGTCCCCGCCGTCGATCTCCGCGCGGATCTCGATACCGGAGGCCCGGCAGCCGTCGATCAGCGCCGGCACCTCCGCGAGGCCCGGCTGCGGCTCGTGTTCGGGTTCGGCGTCCGTGTCACGCAGCACGCCGACCAGCCGCCGGGCCTCGTCGAGCGCTTCCCTCGCCGCGACCCCGATGGCACGGAACTCCTCCTCCGCCGCCTCGGACACGTCCGGGACGCGATAGCGGGCGCTGTCGGTCCGCAGCGCGATCAGCGAGAGGTGATGGCCGATGATGTCGTGCAGTTCCCTGGCGATCTGCGCGCGTTCCTGCAACGTGGCCCGTTTGGCCCGCTCCTCGACCGTCGTGCGCTCGGCCGCGTCGGCCTGCTCCAGCGCCCGGCGGCGTTGCTGCATCCCGTATCCGGCCGCGATGGTCGCGGCCACCACGATCAGCGACCACACCAAGGTCTTCGTGCCCGCGCGCGGGAGCTGGGCGATGCCGACCGCGACGGCCAGCGTCACGGCGATGGCCGAGATCCCCCTGCCCTGCCCGGGTTTCGCGCGGGCGAGCGTCATCGCGAGTACCGGGAGATACGGCAGGACATGGATCTGCAACGGCCAGTCCGACAGGTGCGGGCCGAACGGCGTGTGGTCGGCGGGGAAGAGGACCGCGACGATCGCGGCGACCATGCCCGCCGCCGCCACCCGGACGGCGGTCAGCGGGCGCTTGACGACCAGCAACGGCGGCACGATCTGCAGGAGCAGCAGGAAGAAGACCAGCGGCGCGCTGCTGCCGCCGAGGTAACGCGCCCACGTTCCGTAGGTCAGGCCCGCCAGCACCGCGAGCGCGGACCCGGCGAGGAGGGCCTTGACCCAGACCGGCCCGCGCCACCAGGCGGACGGCGGTTCGAGATCGGCGTCGCGGCCGGTGAGGAGCGCCCACCCCACGGAGGCGCCGTACGAGTCCATGGCTCGACGCTAACGACGCCGCGGACCGGGCACATCCCCTCCAGGGGGACACCAGGAGCCCCCCACGGGGTGAGGCGGACTGCTCGCCCGGGAGGGATGTGCCGGACGGCCGCGCGCGGCCAGGCTCGTCGCATGAACGACATCAGGGGGTTGCTCCGGCTGTCCGCGTTCGCGTGGCTGGCCGCGGGGGTGGCCATCGCGATCTACGTCGAGATCGTCAGCGCCGGGGCGGTCGATCCGCTCGCCACCACCTTCAGCGAGTACGTCCACGTCGGCCAGGGCGCGCGGCTCGTCGGGGTCGCGATGCTCGCCACCGGTTTCGGCGCGCTGGCCGTCGCGGCAGGCGTCCGGCTGTCCGGGGCGGTGTGGGCGGCCAGGCTCGTCTCCGTGTTCGGCATCGGGTTGTGCGTGCTCGCGGTGTTCCCCCAGGAGCCGATGGACCAGCCGCTGACCTGGCACGGCGCGATCCATCGGTATGTGGCGCTCGCCGCTTTCGCCGCGTTGCCGACGGCAGGGCTGGTCCTCGGTGCGGCCCGGCGGTCGTCCTGCGCCACGCTGGCGGCGCTGGTGGTCTTCGTGTCGACGTTCCTGGGCGACGCCGGTGCGGTGAGCGGCCTGGCCGAACGGATCCTGCTGGTCCTCGAACTCGCCCTGCTGGTCGCCTTCGCCCGCCGGAGCCACGGTGACTTTGTGATGCAACCTCGTGCAACTCTTTCTTTCGTGGCCCGGACGTCGTTTCCTAGTAGGGACTTGGCGCGGCAGCGGAGGACATGTGGGCGAAGCGGTTGCGGGGATCGTGGCGAACCCCGCTTCGGAGCGTGACATCCAGAGCCTGCGTTCGGCACTGAGGGTGGCCGGCGTCGGCCGCGTGATGGTGTGGACCGACGCGGGCAAGATCATCGGCACCGTCCGCCGGATGGTGGACGCGGGTGCGAGCGTGCTCATCTGCCTGGGCAACGAGAGCATGATGCGGGCCGCGGCGGCCGCCTGTGGTGACGTCCCGCTGCTGATGCTCCCCGCAGGGGGCGCCGACGAGTCCACCGTCGCCGGGCTCGCCGCCGGGCTGGTGGCCACCCATCAGGTGGACACGGACCTGGTCACGAACCGCGCCACCGTGCTCGAGGTCGTCACGAAGGCCCGCCGTGAGATCGCGCTGATCGACGTCAGCGTGTGCTCGGAGAGCCGGTGGGATCCCGCGTCGCTGACCGAGCTGTACTGCACGTTCGCGGTTCCGGACGGGGTCGGGCTGTCGAGCATCCCCGGGCGGCTGTGCCCCAGCCCGAAGTCCACTGTGGACGGTGTCGCGGTCTCGCTCGGGCCGGTCGACGAGACGCCGTACGTCGTGCAGGCGCCGATCGCGCCCGGCGAGGTCCGTGAGGTGGGCGTACGCGGCTGGAGCGTGCTGCACGCCGGGGTCCGCGTCGATCTCGCCGCCGCCGGCGGCTCCATCGCGCTGGACGGCCAGCCGCATTTCGTGCTCAAGCCCGGAGAGAGCGCTTTCGTCGAATTGAAGCCCGATGGCCCGTGGTGCGTCGACGTCCGCGCCGTGATGGCCGAGGCCACCAGGACCGGCCTGCTGCTCGGCCGGAAACCGACGGGTGCCTTTTCCGCGTCCCGCCTGGCCGACGCCCCCTTCCCCGGGTAGACCTCGCCCAGGTCACAGAGACCTTCCGCTCCCCGGGACGCCCGGGCACACTGGCCTGAACAGAGCAGAAGGAGTGGGCCAGGTGCAGCTCGAGGCGGCGCTG
Source organism: Amycolatopsis sp. EV170708-02-1 (assembly GCF_022479115.1). Classification (NCBI taxonomy): domain Bacteria; kingdom Bacillati; phylum Actinomycetota; class Actinomycetes; order Pseudonocardiales; family Pseudonocardiaceae; genus Amycolatopsis; species Amycolatopsis sp. EV170708-02-1. The sequence continues at coordinate 8,698,192 of NZ_CP092497.1, read as the reverse complement.
CCGGTCGGTGCGGATCCGCGGCGGCACGCGCGTGCCCTCGCCGAAGTGCGCGAGGCCGCGCTCGCCGGGACCGCGCTCCCCGGGCGGCCACGTGCGGTCATCGGCGCCTCCTGGCAGCGCATGCGGCAGCTGGGCCTGGACCCGGACCGCGGCTCGCCGACGTCTCCGCTCGCTCCGGAACAGCTGGAATCCCGGCGCCGCGACAGCGGCCTCGCCACCGTTCTCCCCGCCCTTCGCGGCGGCCTGATCGGCCTCGCCGAGCAGGCCGCGCACATCATGGTCGTCGTCGACGCCGACGGCCGGGTGCTCTGGCGCGACGGCAGCACCGCGGTCCGCCGTCGCGCCGACGGGCTCGGTTTCGTCGAAGGGGCCGACTGGCACGAGCCCGCCGCGGGCACCAACGCCATCGGGACGGCGCTGGTCGCCAGGCATCCGGTGCAGGTCTATTCGGCCGAGCACTACGTCAGCAACCAGCACGACTGGACCTGCGCCGCCGCGCCACTGCACGACCCGAGGACCGGCAGGCTGCTCGGCGCCGTCGACCTCTCGGGACCGGCCTCCACCGTGCATCCGTCCACCCTCGCCCTGGTCGACGCGGTCGCGAAGCTCGCCGAAGCGCATCTGCGCACCACGCATCTCTCGGATCTCGAACGGTTGCGCGGGCTGGCCACACCCCTGCTCGCCAAGGTGAAGGGCCGGGCGGTCATCACCGACCCGCACGGCTGGATCGCGGCCTCGGCGGGACTCGTCCCGGTCGGCCGGATCGCGCTGCCGAACGACGCGACCCCCGGCCGCACCTGGCTGCCGACGTACGGGAACTGCCTGCTGGAGCCGCTGCCCGGAGGCTGGCTCGTCCGGCTCACCGAGGAGGAGGACGCGCCACCGACCCGGGTCGTGCTCGATCTGAGGTCTTCGCGGGAAAGCACGCTGCGAGTCTCGGGCGCGGCCGGCACCTGGTCGCATCGGCTGAGCCCGCGGCACGCGGAGATGCTGTACGTCCTCGCGCGCCATCGTGAGGGCGGTCGGCCTCGGAACTGTCGCTCGACCTGTTCGGCGACGCCGGGCGCACCGTCACCGTCCGCGCGGAGATGTCCAGGATGAGGCGGCATTTCGGCGGATTCCTGCTGGCCAGGCCGTACCGGTTCGGCGACGACGTCGAGGTGTTCGTCGAACGGCCCGCCGACGGCGAGGTCCTGCCGCATTCCGTCGCGCCCGCCGTCCGAGCTTGAGTTCCATCCCCTCCTCAACCCGCCGGTGGTCCCGCTCCACCCCTCGGCGTGCCTAACGTCCGTGGGTGTCGTCGTCCTGGTCGAGATGATCACGCGTCCGAGCGATCACTGAGGGGGGAGATGGGGAAGCGGGAGAAGCCGCTCCTGCCGGACACGATCGCGCCGAGCTGGCTGGTTGTCCAGGCGCTCGGCACGGCCGCGGTCGTGGTCGTGCTGCTGACCGCGAGCGAGTCCGATCCGTGGATCTGGACGGCGTACGGCGTCAGCGGAGCCTGCTGGCTGGGTTTCGTGGCGGCTTCCCCGCGTTTCCCCCGGGTGGCGACCGTGCTGCTCGCGGTGGCGAGTGTCGCGCCGTCGATCGCGCTCGGCTGGGCGGAGGACTCCTCCGCCATCGTGCTGGCGGTGGTCACGGTCAGCCGGTTCGCCACCCTGACCGAGCCGTCGGTGGCCGCCATCGTGGGGGTGGTGGGGCTCGACGCGAGCCTCGCGGCGGTCACCGGCCTGGTCGCGGGCGCGGCCGAACCGCTGGTGTTCGGCAATGTCGGCGTGCTGCTCGTGCTGATGCTGCTGGGCTTGAACCGGCGGCAGTACGAGGTGCAGGCGGTGCAGGCGGCGGAGTTGCTGGCGCAGACCAAGCTGGCGCAGACCGAACACGCGCGGGCGGCGGCGCTCGACGAGCGCACCAGGATCGCCAGGGAGATCCACGACGTACTCGCGCATTCGCTGGGAGCGCTGGGAGTCCACCTGGAGGTCGCCGAGGCGCTGCTCGCCGAGAAGTCCGATGTGGACGGTGCGCTCGGCAGGGTCCGGTTGTCACGGCGGTTGGCGGCGGACGGGCTCGCCGAGGCACGGGACGCGGCCGCCGCCCTGCGCAATGACGTCCCGTCGCCTGCCGAAGCCCTGCGGCAGCTGGCCGCCGCGCACCACGGCGGGGCGACCTTCGAAGTGGTGGGGGAGCAGCGGCCGCTGCCGTCCGCCGCGGTGGTCTCGCTGGTCGGCGTCGCCCGGGAGGCGTTGACCAACGCGGCCAAACACGCCGCCGGGCGGCCGGTGTCGCTCCGGCTCCACTTCACCGAGGAGGAGGTCCGCCTGCGAGTGTGGAACGAACTCGGCGAGACCGTCCGATCGGAGGACACCGGCGGGTTCGGACTCACCGGGATGAGGGAACGGCTCGCGCTCGCCGGTGGCACGCTGACCGCGGGCCCGGGTGACGGGCGCTGGACGGTGGAGGCGGTGGTGCGGGCGTGATCCGGGTGGTCGTGGTCGATGACCAGCAGGTCATGCGCGAAGGGCTCGTCGCGCTGCTCGGGCTACTCGACGGGATCGAGGTCGCCGGCGCCGCGGGCGACGGACGGCAGGCGCTCGACCTGCTCCGCCACACCGCGGCCGACGTCGTGCTGATGGACCTGCGCATGCCCGTCCTGGACGGGGTGGCCGCGACCAGGCTGCTCAAACGCGATCACCCGGAGGTCGCGGTCGTCGTCCTCACGACATACGCGGACGACTCTTCGATCGCCGACGCGGTGCGTGCCGGAGCCCGCGGCTACCTGACCAAGGACGCCGGACGCGCCGAGATCGGGGCGGCCGTCCGCTCGGCCGCCAACGGGCAGGCGATCTTCGCCGCGGAAGTCTCCGACAGGCTCGCCGCCGCGCTCGACGCGCGATCGGTGACGCGGGCCAAGGTCGAACTGCCCGACGGACTCACCACCCGCGAAGCCGAAGTGCTCGGCCTCATCACGCGGGGGCTGTCCAATCCGGAAATCGCCGCCGAGCTGTTCAGCGGCGAGGCGACCGTGAAAAGCCACATCAACCACGCCTTCGCCAAGATCGGTGTGCGCAATCGTGCGGAGGCCGTGCGGTACGGCCTGGAAAAAGGGCTCTGAACCTGCCCGGAGATCACGTGCCGATGACACACGCCGGTGTCACTGGCTGCGCTGATCCCGACTCGGATACCTTCTGTGCGGATGGAGCCAATGGGGAGGATCGGCGATGACGAGCACTGTGACCCGGCCGGGGAGCCCCGCGCCACCCCCCGCGCCGGAAGGCCGCGGCGGGATCGCCGGGCTGCTCGAGCTGCCGGGGAACGGGATCCGCGCGATCGTCCGGTCCGCGGCGACCACGCCGGGCAGGCTGTCGGTGATCGCGATCGGGCTCGTCCTGCTGTCGCTGGTCGCGGGGCTGTTCGGGACGCTGGCGGCGCAGGACAAGAAGGACACGATCAACGGCCTGATCGACCACCGCGAACCGCTGGCCGCCGCCGCGCAACAGGTCTATCGCGCGCTTTCGGACGCAGACGCGACAGCGGCCAGTTCGTTCCTCTCCATCGGCACCGAGCCGCTCCCGATGCGCCAGCGGTACGAACGCGACATCGCGGAGGCCGGGGCGGCACTGGCGAAGGCGGCGTCCGACTCGTCCGGCGCCGGCAAGGCGGCCGAACAGATCAACATCCTCGGCCGTGAGATCCCCGTCTACACGGGACTGATCGAGACGGCACGCGTCAACAACCGGCTGGGTTATCCCGTCGGTGCCTCGTATCTGCGCGAGGCATCGGAGCTGATGCGGGCGAAAATCCTTCCCGCCGCACAGGATCTCTACCGGACCGACACCGACCGGCTCGCCGCCGAACAGGACGACGCGACCGGTTTCCCTTGGCTGTCAACGGCTTTGGTGCTCGCACTGCTCGCCGCGCTGATCGTCACGCAGGTGCACCTGACGCGGAAGACCAACCGGTTGCTGAATGTCGGGCTCGTCGTCGCGACCGCGTCGGTGGTGGTCGCCCTGCTGTGGGGCGCGGTCGCGCTGATCGTGCAGAGCACCCTCGTGAGCAGCGGTGAGGAAGACGGCTCGCACCAGGTGGACGTGCTCGTCCGGGCCAGGATCGCGGCGCTGCAGGCGCGCGCCGACGAAACGCTGACCCTCGTCGCCCGCGGCGACGGCGCGGCGTACGAAAAGAACTTCGGCGATCTCGCCGCGCAACTCGGCGGGACGGACGGCCAAGGCGGTCTGCTGGGTGAGGCGCGCGGACTCGCGGCCGGCGGCGCGGCCGCGGAGAAGGTGGACGCGGCCATCCAGGCGGCGTCGGCGTGGTTCAAGGCGCACGGCGAGGTCCGGCGGCAGGACGAAGACGGCTTTTACCAGGACGCCGTCGCCACCGCCATCCGCGACGACAAGAAGGACGGCGCGGCCGGGGCGTTCCTGCGGCTCGACGAGAACCTGGTGGCCGCGATCAACGTGGGACGACAGGAATTCCTCGACGACACCCGCGGCGCCGATCGCGCGCTGACCCTGCTCGCGCCCGGTATCGCGGTGCTGGCGGTGCTGGCGGCGGCGGGGTCGGCCTTGGGAATCCGTGAACGGCTGAGGGAGTACCGGTGATGCGGAACGGTCTGCGAACGGCCGTGCTCGGCGCGGTGTTGGTGCTGGCGACGGCTTGTGGCAGCGCGGGGGCACCGGTCGACCCGGCGCCCGTCGGCGACGTCGCGCCGCCGCTGCCCGCGAACGTCGGCGGCGCCGACAACACCGGCGGTGGCGGAACGACCGACACGAGCTGCAACCCGTTGGCCAGCCTGCGGCCGACCAACGGAACGTCGATCACCAGCGGCTCGACGATGGCGAAGATCAAGGAGAACGGCAAGCTCGTCGCGGGCGTCGACCAGACGACGTTCCTGTTCGGCTTCCGGAATCCGACGTCGGGCCAGCTCGAAGGTTTCGACATCGACATGGTCAACGAGATCGCGAAGGCGATCTTCGGCAGCGCGGAAGGCCGCGTGCAGTTCCGGGCGATCCCGTCGAAACTCCGGGAAGAAGTGCTCGAGAAGAAGCAGGTCGACATCGTGGTGCGGACCTACAGCATCACCTGCAGCCGGCTGAAGAAGGTCAACTTCTCGACCGCCTATTACCAGGCGGGACAACGGATCCTGGTCGAATCCGGCTCGAAGGTCGCCCAGCTGTCGGACCTCGCCGGGCGCCGGGTGTGCGCGACCAAGACGTCGACCTCGCTCACGAAGATCGCCGCGGATCCGTCGAAGCCGGTGCCGGTCTCGGTGGACAACTGGTCGGACTGCCTGGTGATGTTGCAGCAGAAGCAGGTCGAGGCCGTGTCGACGGACGACGTCATCCTCGCCGGGATGCTCGCGCAGGACCCGACACTGAAGATCGTGGGGGACCGGTTCACCGAGGAGAACTACGGCATCGGGATCCCGAAGGAGAACGAGGACATGGTGCGGTACGTGAACGCCGTGCTGGAGAGCGTGCGCGGGGGCGCGTGGCAGGCGAGCTACGCGAAATGGATCGGGAACAAACTCGAAGGCGGGACGCCGCCCTCGCCACAGTACAAATGAGAACGGGCCGTTCGGGATTCGCTCCCGAACGGCCCGCTTCGTCTTACGGGGCCTTGTCGCCGATCACCGGCGGCACCGGCTTCGTCTCGCCGTCGTAGCCGCCGAACAACACGTCGGCGTCTTCCTCCTGCAGGTAGCTCGGGGCCTTCTTTTCCTTGTCCTCTTCCTTCTGCCCCTTGCCACCGGGCGCGCCGGCCCCCATCGGCCCGTGGCCGCCGCCGCTCTTGCCCGCCGCGGCCGCGCCACCCCGGGTGACCCGCTCCTCCGGCAGCTTGCCCGCCCCGGACCCGCCGCCCTTGCCCGCGAGCTTCTCGGCGTCACCGGCCGAAACCTTGCCGCCCGCGAGCCGCTCGGCGACGTTGCCCGACCCGCCGTTGCGCCCGAAGCCGCCACTGGTCAACCGGTTCGCCGCACTGCCGCCCGGCCCGCTCGTCGTCCGGCCGGGCTTGCCGCGATACTGCTCGCTGCCCAGCCGGCCGAGCCCGGTGGGCCCAGGCCCGTTCATCGCCGCCAGCCCTGGCCCCGGACCCGGCCGGAACGACCCCGGCGGCCCGCTGACCGGCTGATTCGGCCCCGGCACGCCGGTGTGCCCGCCACCGGTCGTGATCCCGGGCCCCGGCGTGGGCCCGCTCGGACCACCCGGCATCCCTGGCCCTGGACCACTGTTGGGCCCAGGCCCCGGCCCGCCGCTGAACCCCCTGGGCTCGGTACCACCCGAGAACCCGGACGCCGTCGTCGACTCGCCCATCTCCGGCGGCGGGGCGAAAGTGGGCTGCTTGGAATTGACGTCGAAGAGCGACTGGTCGTAGTTGTGCATCACCTGCGCGGCCTGCTGATGCGCCTGGAACGACTGCTCCTGCTTGGCCGAGATGTTGCCCACCGTGTCCACCGCGCCGGCGAGATTCCCCGTCGCGAGCTGGTTGAGGGCGTTCTTGTACTCGGCGTTGCGGTCGAAGGGGACCTCTTCGGGCATCGAGTTCTTCGCGGTGGTGGCCGCCGCGGCGGACTGGGAGAACCGGTTGGACGCGAGATACGCGCCGTCGCCCGCGGTGTCGGCCCACTTGCTGATGTTGGTGAAGAAGTCGGTGACCGATTTGGCGCCGTCGCCCTGCCAGTGCTCGCCCTCTTTGCCGATCGCGTCGCGGACGGCGTTGCTGAAGTTGTTCAGCGAGTTGCCCTGGTTGTTCCAGAGCTCACCCTGCCGGTCGACGTCCTGCGGGTCGAGATCTTGCGTGATCATGTTCTTCAGCTCGCCGTGCGGAACGGCTTCATAGCGCTGCTCAGACGGGTTGAGTCCAGTACGGAACTGCTGGCCTTGCGTGAGCGCCGCGGCCTGATCGGCCGAGTACTGCCCAGCCTTCGCTTCAGCGGTCAGCCTCGCGGTCAGGGAGTTCCCGCCGGGGCCAGCGTTGGTCTCGTTGTACGTGTCGGAGTACCGCTTGGCCTCGTACGTCCGGCCGGGGTTACCCAGCGCGGAGAACTTGCTGTCGAAGTCGTCTTGCCCGACGTTGACCATGGTCCCTCCCGTTCCGTCGTCAGTTGCTTCTAGGCAGTTTCGGTTCAGCGGCTTCTGCGATCTCGCGGGAGAGAGCGCAGGCTTCCTCGTTGGTTCCGTTCCGTTCCAGAGTGGTTGACGCCGTCATTCGTGCGTTGGGGCCGACGGCGACAGCGACCGTGCACGCGTCGGTTCCCGCGTCACCCGGGATTTCAACCGCGTCGCGACCGTTCAAATTCGAGGGAACTTTGGTTCCTTGACCTGGCGACAGTTGGTCGATCCCGGCCTCGGGAACGAGGTAGATGCTGACGGAGGCGTAGCCCCGTTTCGCGGTCCCACATCCGTTGTCACTCTCGTAGGTCTCCACCTTCGGAGGCTCGAACCCCTTGACCGCGGTCGTCGGCTCCAGCAGACCGCAGGCACTGAGATCCTTGAACACATCGGTCGGCTGAGTGCTGGCCCTGATCGTCGGAGCCTGAGGCAAGGCGTCGCCTTGAAGCTCGGACGAACAGGCACTGGCCGCGATCGCGAGTACCGCGATCGGCGCGATCCGAGAACCTCGGTGCGGGCGAAGGGGCATCAGCTCACCTTGGGAAGCTTGGGCTCAGCGGCGACCGCGATTTCCCTGGACAGCGCGCAGGCTTCCTCGTTGGTTCCCTTGTTCAAACCAGTCGAAGCCGTCAACCGGGCATTCGGTGTGACGGCGATCGCCACCGTGCAGGCCTGCTTCCCTGCATCACCCGGTATCTCGACGGCTTCGCGTTCGCCGACCTTCGTCGGGATTTTGGTTCCCTGCCCAGGAGACAGTTGGTCGATCCCGGCCTCGGGAACGAGGTAGAGGCTCACGAAGCCAAACCCCTGTTTCCGCGCTCCACACCCGTTGTCGCTCTCATAGGTCTCTTCAACAGGTGAAGCGAAGCCTTTGGCTGTAGTCGTCGGTTCCAGCAGGTCGCAGGCTTTCAACTCCTTGAAAACATCAGCAGGGGCCCCGCTGTTGGGCGCCGATGTCGAGTTGGACTGCGTCGGCGCGGGCGTCGCGTTACCGGGTTTCTCTGTTGAGCACGAGGAAAGCCCGACGGCGAGAATGGTCGACAAAGAGACGACGAGCAAGGTCCGTGATTTTGTGATCATGTCGGTCTTTGTCAGTCCTTTTGGAGAGATTTCAGCTGGTCGGCGTTGGCGTTGTCTCGTTGCATGTACTTGGACTTGGCCAAGTTGATCGCTTCTTCCGCGCGGTTGAGAACATCCCGTAGTGCGTCGAGTTGAGTCTTGGCGGATAGCTCGTCGCCGTCTGCTACGAGAGTCGCGTGCTGACCGACTTGCTGTGCGAAGGGGCCAGTGCCCAGCTTCGGCTTTTCCGTAAGACGTTGGAACTGGACTTGGTGGTTCGACCAGTCAGTGATGTAGTCGGAGATCGCCCTCTTCAGGGCTTCCCCAGCCTCCTCGCTGACCGCGAACCGCCCCTCTTTCGCAGCGGTCACCATCGCATCGGCCTGCGCCGAGAAGTCGCCCAGAATGTCCGAGAAGTTGCCCGGCGGTCCGCCGGTGCCGTCCGTCATGGTCTCTCCCCTGTACCAAGTCCCGGTTACTCGTAGCGCTCGTCAGATCACGATATCAGCGGAAACGACCCCGAAGGCCGCCTTCCGGCGAGGATCACGCGCTGCCGACGCGGGCGGCTTCGACCAGGTCGTGGACCCATCGTGCCAGGTGAGAGCCACTCGTCGGGGTGAACGTGCGGCGGACTTCGCCGTCGGGGAAGCGGTCGGTGGTGAGCATGAAGCGGCCCTGAAGGCTGTCGAACCACTGGACGCTCTTCTGCTGCGGTTTGCCCCGGTCGTCGCGCAGGGTGAGGCTGATCGTGCCCAGTCGCGCGAGCGGGTGTTCGAAGAAGCGGGCGGCCGCGCCCAGGCGGAGGTTGTCCGGGTCTTCGTCGAAGGGGTCGTCCGGTCGTTTGGCCGGGGGAGTGTGCTGGACGTCGTCACCCGGCCGGGGAACGGCTGCAGCGACGGCAGATATCCGAGCAGGGTCGCGACGACCTGTTCGGGGTAGACCGGCTCGAAGAGGATGTCGAAGCCGCGCTGCTCGCTCACGATGCCGAGGCGGCTGTTCCACGCGCCTCGATAGAGGTATTCGGCATCCTGCTCGACCTCGTGCGCCTCCATGGTGACGACGAAATCCCCGGTCGCCCAGAGTCGGAGGGACTGTTCGTAGTCGCGCAGGAGTTCGCGGCCGCGGGCGAAGCCCCGGTCGGCCAGCCCGGCCCAGATCTCTTCGCAGTGCCGCTCGCGTTCGGTGATGGTGGTTCCGACGGTCGGGATCTCGAAGGGCAGCACGAATCTGCCGAGCCCGAGATCCTCGAGTACGACGTCGAGCTGGGCCATCGACATCGAAAATGACGCAGGCACCGGTCCCTCCCCCTCATCACCTGCTGAATCGGTTCTCCATCGCACCGTAGCGGGTTCGACCCGGCGCGGGCACGACCCGGCCGCTCACCTCTAATCCATCCATGCCCCCGCCACCGCCCTCAACGGAGGAGCTGCGCTCCCAGGCATAGACTCTGGGGAGACGTGGTCGCGGGGATTTCGGGAGGTACCAGTGTCGGAAGAGCCGCGCCGTCCTCGGCACGCAGCGCCGGACGACGCCACGCCGGACCGTGAGGCGGAGTCCGCCTCCTGGACACCGCCGGCGCCGGTCCGCTGGGAAACGCCCGAACCGTCCATTTCCGGCAGGCTCGATCTCGCCGAACCCAAGCCGGAGAAGGACGCCGAGCGCACGGTCTACCACGCGCCCGTCCAGCGTCCGCAGACTCCGCCGCGCGGCCAGCAGCGGCCGATCCCCGGCGCCGAGGACCCGACACGCCCGCCGGGCGACATGGCCCCGGTGAGCCCGCAGGCCCAGGTCGTCCGCCCCGCGTGGCAGGCGCCCGCCGACGCGCCGCAGCCGACCAGCGTGCTCGCTTCGCCGGCGCCGGAGACGCAGAGCATCATGCCGCCGACGCCGCGCGTCGACAGCGGCCCGGGGCCGTTGCCGGACCCGGGCACGGAAAGCGTCCTCCCGAACGTTCCAGCGAAAGCCGCGGCACGGGCACCGGCACCGGGTCGGGCAGCCGCGGCACCGGAACCGGGACCGGAACGGGTTCGTTCCCCGGCACCGCGCGCCGGACGTCGTCCCGCACGTCGCGCCGCGGCCGTCTCGGCGCCGGGCTCGTCGACGTCCCGCAGGTGCCGTACCGCGACCCGGCGTCCGCCGTCCTCGAGAACCCGATGGTGTCCGAGGAGAAACGCTTCTGCGGCAGCTGCAGCGCCAAGGTCGGCCGCGGCAAGGACGGCAAGCCCGGCTCGCCCGAGGGCAAGTGCGAGAAGTGCGGCAACCCGTTCTCCTTCGTCCCGAAGCTGCGGCCGAACGAGATCGTCGGCGGCCAGTACGAGGTGCTCGGCGCGCTCGCGTACGGCGGCCTCGGCTGGATCTACCTCGCGCAGGACCACAACGTCAGCGACCGCTGGGTGGTGCTCAAGGGCCTGATCGACACCGGCGACGCCACCGCGATGGCGGCCGCCGCCAACGAGCAGCGCTTCCTCGCCGAGGTCGAGCACCCCAACATCGTCAAGATCCACAACTTCGTGCAGCATCCGGACGGCGACACCGGCAACTCGGTCGGCTACATCGTCATGGAGTACGTCGGCGGCCAGTCGCTGCGTCAGCTCGCGCTCGCGCACCACCGCGAGACGAAGCGCCCGGAGCCGCTGCCGATCGGCCAGGTGATCGCCTACGGGCTCGAGATCCTGCCCGCCATGGGCTACCTGCACGGCCAGAACCTGCTGTACTGCGACCTCAAGCCCGACAACGTCATCCAGACGCACGAACAGCTCAAGCTGATCGACCTCGGCGCGGTCCGCCGCGTCGACGACTACGAGAGCCCGCTGTTCTTCACCACCGGCTACAGCGCGCCCGAGCTGGCGACGCACGGCGCTTCGGTGGCGTCGGACCTGTACACGGTCGGCCGGACGCTCGCCGTGCTCAGCTTCGAATTCTCCGGCTACACCACCAAGTACAAGACGACCCTGCCTGGTCCGGACGTCGTGCCGCTGTTCGCGCTCTTCGGTTCGTACTACCGCTTCCTGAAGCGCGCGACGCACACCGACCCGGACCGCCGGTTCATCGCGGCCGAGGAGATGGCGGACCAGCTGACCGGCGTGCTCCGCGAGATCATGGCGCTGGGCACCGGGAAACCGCGCCCTGGCGCGTCGACCGTCTTCGGGCCGGAGACCCGCACGTTCGGCGTCGACATGGTCGTCCCGGAACACGGCGGGAGCGTGCCGCTGCCCGACCCGGGCGAGGTGGTCGCCGGGCTGCCGATCCCGCAGGTCGACACGGACGATCCGGCGGCGGGCGTGCTCGCGTCGACGGTCGCGCTCGATCCCGCGGGTGCGATCGAGTCGCTGGCCGGGGCGCCGCGCGAGTCCATCGAGGTCCGGCTGCGCATCGTCCGCGCCCGGATCGAGCTCGGTGAGCTGGTCGAGGCGCAGCGGCAGCTGCAGGCCGCGCAGTACCTCGCGATCAAGGCCGGTTTCCCGCACGACTGGCGGATCGACTGGTACCGAGGCCTGATCGAGCTCGCGGGCGGGCGGTCCCGCGTCGCGCAAGTCGCGTTCGAAGCGGTGTACGACGATCTTCCCGGGGAGATCGCGCCGAAGCTGGCCTTGGCCGTCAGCGCGGAGGGCGTCGGGGACTACTTCGGCGCCGCGCGCTACTACGAGCTGGTGTGGCGAACGGATCGGTCGTACGTCAGCGCGGCCTTCGGGCTCGCTCGCGTGTACCTCGCGCAAGGCGCCAGGGCCAGCGCGATCGAGGTGCTGGAGGCCGTCCCGGCGTCGTCGTCGCATCACGTCGCCGCGCAGGTGGCCGCGATCAAGATCAAGACCAGGATCAACGGCGGCGGCAAGGATCCGGTGATGGTGTCCGAGCGGGATCTCGTCGACGCCTCGACGCGGTTGGAGCGCCTGCAGCTCGACGCCGAACGCCGCACTCGGTTGTCGGCGGAGGTCCTCGAAGCGGCGTACGGCTGGCTGAACTCGCAGAACCAGCCGACACCGGGCGCGAAGGTCCTGGGCTGTGCCCTGGACGAACGAGACCTGCGGTTCGGGCTCGAACGCTGCTACCGCACGTTGGCGCGGTTGGCCGGATCGGTCGACCAGCGGGTCGAACTCGTCGACAAGGCGAACGCGATCCGACCGCGAACCCTCACCTAGCCACGCATTCAGAGGACTAAATGCTCAGGGGTTGATGTCCCACTCGCGGGCGCGCTGGGCCTTCTCGTGCGCGGCGGCGAGCTTCTGCAGCGCCTCGGGATCCCCGTGGGTGCTGAAGTGCTCGAACTCGACCCGCACGAACAACGCCCGCGCGCGCACCGCGACGGGGCCGTCTTCGGCGTCGAGCCGGCCGTCGGCGCTCACGTAGATCTTCCGGCCGGCGATGCCGTCCAGTTTCGTGGCGATGTAGAGGGTCGAGCCCACCGGGACCGGCCGGAGGAAGTCCGTCTCCAGTTTCCCGGTGACGGCGGGGCGGCGCAGCAGGTTGCCGACGGTCGCGCCGAGCGCCTCGTCGAAGGCGCAGGCCAGCAGTCCGCCATGGGCGAGGCCGGGCGCACCCTGGTGGGCGGAGGTGACGGTGAACTTGGAGTACACCGTCGTCCCTTCGCCCACCGTCGAATGCAGGTGGAGCCCGGCCTCGATCTCGTCGCCGCACCCGAAACACTCACCGAAGTGGATGCCGAGGTGGCTGCCCTGCTTGGGGGCTTCCGGGTGGACGGTCGCCGGTTCGACTTCGACCGGCGGCCACGGCTGCGAGATACGGCTCATGGAAAGACGTTAACTCGCCGGTAGCTCCGAAGCGCCGCCGGGAGTGGCCGTTTCCGGTTTCCGGCGCCGCGCGATCCGCGAGTTCACGATGCCGCGCAGCGACACCCCGGCCGTTTCGGGCAGCAGCAGGATCGGGATGGCCGCGATCGCCGCCGCGCCCATCAGGTAGTACGCGGGCCACAGGTTGTCGCCGGTCGAGGTCACCAGGCTGCCGATGATGTACGACGCCGTGCCACCGAAGGCCGCGGTCGAAACGCTGTACCCGATGGAGAAGCCGCCGTAGCGTTCCTGCGTCGGGAACATCGCCGGCAGCGTCGCGGCCAGCACGGCCAGGATCAGCACCAGCGGCACCGCGATCATCAGCACGCCGAGCGTGAGCTGCCAGCCGTTCTGGTCGTCCGCGGCCGCGCCCATCAGCGAGAACGCCGGGATCGGGAGCACCAGGAAGCTCGCACAGCTCGCGATCAGGATGGGTTTTCGCCCGATCCGGTCGGACAGCATGCCGATCGGCACGATCAAGATCAGCATCAGCGCGATGGTCGCCAGGATGATCAGCAACGGCGCGTGCCCGCTGAAGCCGACCACGTCCTTGAGATAGGTCTCCAGGTACGTGATCACGATGTAGTCGGCGACGTTCAGCATCACCACGATGCCGATGAGGTGCAGGATCGACGTCCAGTGCTTCTTGAGCAGCGCCTTCAGCGGCGACTTCTCGACCTGGTCCTTCTTCTCGATCTCCTGGAACAGCGGAGTGTCCTCCAGCTTGTTCCGCAGGTAGAGACCGACGATGCCGAGCGGGCCCGCGATCAGGAACGGCAGGCGCCAGCCCCATTCGCGCATGGCCTCGTCGCCGAGCACGACGGTGAAGATCGTGACGAAGCCGGCGCCCATCGCGAAACCGACGAGCGTGCCGAACTCCAGCCAGCTGCCCCAGAAACCACGGCGCCGGGCGGGCGCGTACTCCGCGATGAACGTCGCCGCGCCGCCGTACTCACCGCCCGCCGAGAAACCTTGGATGGTGCGCAACAGGATCAGCAGGACCGCCGCGGCGGGGCCGATCGTCGCGTAGGACGGCAACAGGCCGATGATGAACGTCGACCCGGACATCAGGATGATCGTCAGCGCGAGAACCTTCTGGCGCCCGATCTTGTCCCCCAGCGGACCGAACACGAAGCTGCCGAACGGCCGGACGATGAACGTGATCGCCAAGACCGCGAAGGTCGCCAGAGCGCCTTCGGAAGTGCTCGACGCGTTGAAGAAGACTTGCCCCAGAATGGCCGGCATGAAGCCGAAAACACCGAAGTCGTACCACTCGATGCAGTTACCCATCGCCGCTCCGGCGACGGCCTTTCTGATCTGTTCAGGTGGGGCCTCCGCCGGTTCCCCTTTTTCCTGATATGACGCGCTCAGCGCCTCTTCGGCCATGGGTTTGACCTCCCGACCCACCCGTTTACTTACCCATCGTCGAGGGTTTGTTCCCTCGACCGTAGGGGTTCAAACGTCCGTGTTCAGCGTTTCGGATCGGTCGTGAGAGCGCCGTTCCCCCAAGACGGTGACGAACCACCAGGTGAAGCCGATGTCGGAGAATTTCCGATTACTTTGGGTCACACTTCGGGAATCGGACGTTCCGGACGGGGGATCAGCGAGTCGAGGCCGTCGTCGGGGGCTCGCTCGGCTGCTTCGTCGGGATGGGCGCGCGCGGGGGACGGTGGTCGTCGTGCGGCCGGGCGTGACGGTCTTCGGCGTCGAACGCGGCTGATGAGTCGCCGGGGCCGAGGAGGCCGCAGGCGGCGCCTCGGGAGTGACCTCCGGCCGAGGGGTCGACTCCGACGGCGCGGGCGAGACCGGGGAAGGGGCGATGGTCGACAGGCCAGGGCCCGCGGGCTGGACCGGCGCGGGCCCCTCACCGCCGCGGCCGCCGACGGCGATCGCGCCGAACACGATCACCCCGATCGTCGCCAGCGAACTCCCCGCCACGGCCAGCCGTTTGCGTCGTCGCCGGATCCGGCCACCCCGCTCGATGATGTCCGCCGCCCGGATACCCAGCGGGGGACCGCTCGCGCCGTGCGAAAGCACGCCTTTGATGTCCTCGTCCATCTCCTCACCTCCCATCTTCGTGCGCTCCGCTCAAGGCCAGTTCGCTGAAATGCGGTCCGAGCCGCTTGCGCAGGGTCGCCAGCCCCCGCGCGCTCTGGCTCTTCACGTTCCCGGTGCTGCAGCCCAGCGCCGCGGCCGTCTCGTCGACGCTGAGATCTTCGAAGTAGCGCAACACCAGCACGGCGCGCTGCTTCGGGGCGATGCCGGACAGGGCATGCCTGACCAGCATCTCCTGTTCCGTGCCGTTCGCTTCGCTCGGGACGTCGGGAAGAGCGTCCGTGAGCTTCTCGCGTTTGCGCCAGACGCGCCGATGCTCGGACAGGAACGTCCGCAGCACGATCTTGCGCGCGTAGCCGTCGAGCGCGTCGTGCCGGGAGAGCCTCGGCCAAGCCAGGTACAGCTTCAGCAGCGCGGCCTGGGTGATGTCCTCGGCCTGATGCCAGTCCCCGCACAGGAGGTACGCGGTGGCACGCAGGTTGTGCGCGCGCTCGTCGAAGTACCGGGCGAACTCGCCGTCCCACGGCGAGCCCGTCCCGGTCTTCGACGAGCGGCTCGACGACACCTAGTTACCGGCTCCTTCGACGATGGCGGGGAGGTGCAGATCCCCGGTCGGCCCGGCGGGAACGGCCTTGGGCACGCGGTGCTCGCCCGGCTTCACGACGGCGGGGCCGGTCGTCCGCGGGGCGGGCTCCGGACGCGGCGGGGCGGTGGTGGCCCGGGGCGGTTCCGCCGGCCGCGTGGTGGTGGGCGCCTTGACCGGCGGCTGGGGCGCCTGGGTGGCCGTCGGCGACGGCGCGCTCTGATCGGCCGACGCCAGCGACGTGGTCGCGAAGGCGGCGCCGCCCGCCAGCAGCAGCGCGCCGAGAGTGAGAGCGATACGAGTACGCAAGAGAGTCTCCTCGATCCGGGCGCCGCTCATTGGCCGCGGCGCCTTACGTCGTTAGACATGCGTCCCGCCCGATCCTCGGTTGCATCGAGTTTTCGCGGATTCCGAAGCACGAACGGCCGGAGACCGCGAAGGTCTCCGGCCGCCCGGTTCCATGGAAGTACTTCAGCTCGCGAGGGCGGACAGCTTCGTCCACTCGTCCCAGGAGTAGGTCCAGTCGCTGTAGTCGCGCGCCCGGTTGATCTTCACCGTGCTGCCCTCGATCTCGACGGGATCCCCGACCAGGGCGCCGTCCATGTACGCCTTGGCGTTCGCCGGCGCCAGGTTCACGCAGCCGTGCGAGATGTTCTTCTTGCCCTGCGCCCAGATCGAAGGCGCGTAGCCGTGGATGAACTCGCCGTTGGTCGAGAACCGCACCGCGGACGGCACGACGATGTTCTCGTAGTCGTAGCGTTCGTTGGTCATCGAATACGTGTCGTGCTTGGACATCACCACGTGCGTGCCGCTCGGCGTGACGCGGCCCGGGTCGGCGTCGAGGCCGTAGCTGGCCGGGTAGTCCGCGATCTGCTGCCCGTCGCGGATCACCACGAGCCGGTGGGTCTGGGTGTTGCCCTTGACGATCTGCGAGCGGCCGATCGTGAAGCTCGCCGAGCGGTCTTCCTTGCCGTACACGCCTTCGCCGATCTTGACGCCGTAGATCTTGGCGTTGAACTTCACCGTGGTGCCGGGCTGCCAGTACGCCTTCGGCCGCCAGTGCACCGAGGTGTCGTCGTGGACCCAGGCCCAGGAACCCTCGGTCTTGGGCGTGGTCTCGACCGACAGCGCCTTCTCGACGGAGGCCTTGTCGGTGACCTTGCTCGGGAACGTCAGCGTGATCGGCATGGCGACGCCGTAGGTCTGCCCGTCGAAGACGTTGATGTTCGCGCCCACCTGCTTGCGCGGCTTGACCGTGGTGAAGGCGCCGCCGATGTCGACGGGCTTGCCGTCGGTGCCGGTGGCCTTGCCGGACCACGTGTAGGACTTGCCGTAGCCGAGCTGCTCGGTGGTGGACCAGCTCTTCTTGTCCTCGGACGGCTGCCCCGCGACCTGCTTGCCGTCCGGATTGGTCAGCACGACCTGGTCGAGCGTGCCGTCGGCGACGCTGACCTTGATGGGCTGCCCGGGCGCGACGTCCTGCGCGCCCGCGGCGGGCTCGTACGTCAGCTTGGCGGGCGCGGGCGCCTTGCCGCCGGTGTCGCTGCTGACCGGCCCGCCGCCGTCCGGCCCGCTGGCCGACACGGTCGGCTCGCTGCTGCACGCCCCCAGCGTCAGAACGGCCACCAACCCCAGTGCCGCGATCGCCGCCCGGCGGCGCGCGGTTTCCGTGAACCTCAAAGCTTCCCCTTTGCTCCCCTGTACACCGACCATGACGTCCGGACAGCCCCGTAAGTTGATCCCACCGAGAGTGATGCGAGTCACAATCGGGTGGATCGTAGTTCACGATCGGGGCATGGCCGACTTCGGTCCGTGTCCGGCGATGACCTGAGGTCGGCGTGCGGCGACAGGCTAGCGAGGGGGTCCGACAGAAGCCGGATCGGTATACGACGTTCCGGTGACCTTGGTACTTGGGGGTGCCCAGAGTCCGATCACGGGCTTCAAATATGGCCAGATCCCGGTACGCTGCCATCAGGCCGTCGTTTTGCGTGTTCGTGGCTTCACACTCGCGGAACTTCTGACGCGAGCCATGAGCCGGTGACGCGCTCTTCGCTCGACTCGTTGGAACCGCCCGGGACGGTCTGGGTGTCGCTTCGGAGGCACTCGAAGCGGATGTGCAACGAGGAGTAAAGCGGTGGCGCAAGGCACTGTGAAGTGGTTCAACGCGGAGAAGGGCTTCGGCTTCATCGCGCAGGATGGCGGCGAGGGCGACGTCTTCGTTCACTACTCGGAGATCGAGGGGCGCGGTTTCCGCACGCTCGAGGAGAACCAGCGAGTGGAGTTCGAGGTCGGTCAGGGCCAGAAGGGCCCGCAGGCCCAGAAGGTCCGCGCGATCTGAGTCCGCCCTTCAGGCGTTGCTCAGACTGATCGGAAAAGCCCCCGGCGATCTCGCCGGGGGCTTTTCCCTTTGCTGCTCAAGCTTCTTCTGTTGTGCTGTTCCGTTCCGGGGTGAGAGTCAGCGCGGAACGGGCTGATCCCACGCGTTGGCGTCGAAGCGGAATTCGTCGGTGTGGGCCTCTTCGTGGCGGCGCTGCTGGGCCGAGTTGGCCTGCGACTCCCACGAAAGGCGCTCGAGGATCCATTCCTGCGCCAGCGCCTGCGGCGACAGGTTGCGCTCGGCGGCGGCGTCCTTGAGCTGTTCGCAGGCGATGAGGTTCATCCGCAGCTGGAAGACCTGCGCTTCGCCGAAACGCTTGCCGGTGCCGGTGCTTTCCGGGTCGTTCTCCGGGGCGAGGGCACGAAGGTAGCTGGTGAGCTCCGTGTCTTCGACGACCGCTTCGGCCTCCTTGGTGGGGGAGTTGCGGTGACGACCGGGGTTGACCGGCTTCAGGTTCGTGCGGCTGCCGCTACGACGGCTCAGGGAAGGAAGGGGCACCGGGCCACGATAACGGTTCGGTCTCGGCAAACCAACCACAGTGAGCCACGACACACCGATTTTCTTGTCTCGAACGGCCCAACGCCGACAGGAAATCCTTTTCCCGTGATCACGAACCGCAACCGGAAGAGGAAAAATCAACGGGACCGGGCATGGGCTGCCAACCGCCACCTGAAGGAACCTGGGGTCTGGGGGTGGCCCCCAGAAAACGGAGCGACCCCGCGCCAGGGGGAGGAACGCGGGGGTCGGAGGGGATCTCCACAGGCGCTGACCGGGGGTGTGTCAGCAAATCGATTGTTGCACGGTTTCCTGAGAAGGGCGAGTGGGCGCGGGCAGAATTCCGGTCGGGGCGCCACCTCTGGTTCGCCTGTGGTTCATGTGGCGCGGGTGTGCGCGTGATCGCTCTGCGTTGTGCGGAGCGTGGCGACAGGTTCACTCTCCGGGGGCTGTGTGTCGCGGCCGGCTCTGGCTAGCCTCGCGGCCAAGCTGTTCGTTGGCCGTCTGGAGGAACCATGGGTGGGTCTGTGGAAGTGCGACAGTTCCTCCTTCGGTACGAAGGTGCCGATGGGGGAAGCTCGACGACGTTGGCCGGTGGTCTGCCGGCGCAGCGCACGGGTCAGGGGGACGCTCAGCGCGTGTCCGACGATCAGGTGCGGCGCGCCCGGCTGGCGGTGGCCAACGGGGCGCTGGGCGTCGATGACTGCGTCCAGTTGCTGGACATGCTGGGGTTGACGCTGGACGAGGACGGGCAGGCGCCCGTTCAGCGCTGAGTTCGTTCGTTCACGAAGGCCCGGTCGCGCGGGGTGTGCCGCGCAGCCGGGCCTTCGTTTTGTCCTCGACGCCCGTCCGCCGGTTGTGTAACACTGTTATCAAACAACGGGCGGGAAGGTGTGGCGACATGGCCGACGAAGCGGCGATCGCGGTGGCGCGGGAGATCCGGGGTCCGGTGCAGGTGCTGGGCGGGAAGTTCATGACCTCTCCGGAGCTCGCCGCGGTCGAGGCGGAGGTGGGGCTGTCACCGCGGACGCTGTACCTGCGCGGCCGGTCCGCCGTCCTGGGCGACCCGCCGCCGAAGGTGGTCGCGGAGCTGTTCGGGATCTTCCCGTCTTGGCTCTTCGAGTACGCCCTCCCGTCCGCGACAGCGGCGTTCGACGCGGCCTCCGCGGTCCGCGCCTACTCGCGGTCATTGGCCAACTGGGCACGCGTCAACCTTTCGGGTGCCGGCGAGCCCGGCCGTCCGGCGGAGCTGCTGTTCCGTCTCGTGGACGCCGCGGACGCGAGCGGTCTCGCGTTGTTCGCCGGCTGGCAACTCGCCGGACGTCCGGTGGACGACGTCGAAAGGCTGGCGTTCGCGCTCATGGTCTTCCGCGAGTTTCGTGGCGGCCTCCACTTCGCCGCCCTTCGCGCGGTGGGCCTGACGGTGCCCGAGGCGGTCGTCGCGGATCCGGAAGGCGGCCGCGCCCGCCTCCTGCGCACCGCGTGGTCCGAGGAGGCCGCCGACCGGCTGATCGCCGCGGCGGAGGCGAAGGGCGATCTGCGGCAGCGGTGGCGGCACGCGGAGGACCTGACCGATCGGCGCGTGGCCGAGCTCCTCGCCGTCACTCTCACGGGCGACGAGCGGGAGGAGCTTCGGCGGCGCCTCGGAGCCCTCGAGGACGCCTTGGTCCTGATATCCTGAACTCGCCGCGTTCTCGCAGGTCCCAGCCCTGTGAACAACTAGAGGACCCCCTGTGCGGGAGCGGAAATGGGGGTGTCCTATAGTTATGTTCGCTCCCGGGGACACCGGAGAGCGCGGGTCGGTCGGTTCGCCGAAACCGAACCGGGCTCCCATCGTCCAGCGGCCTAGGACTCCGCCCTTTCAAGGCGGCAACGCGGGTTCGAATCCCGTTGGGAGTACGCAGTACAGTTACAAAGCAGTATGCAAGGCCCTGTGGCGCAGTTGGTTAGCGCGTCGCCCTGTCACGGCGAAGGTCGCGGGTTCGAGTCCCGTCAGGGTCGCAAGATCGTTCGGCTCCTCGCCGGCGTTCCCGGCCAGGTAGCTCAGTTGGTACGAGCGTCCGCCTGAAAAGCGGAAGGTCGCCGGTTCGACCCCGGCCCTGGCCACCGCTCAACGAACCGCCTCGATCAGCATCGAGGCGGTTTTTTCATGCCTGAGGCCGATTACACAGCAGTGCGCGGCGGCGTCCGATATCGCAGGAGTATCGGGCGCCACCGCGCACTGACGGTGTCTACTTGCCGGTCTGCTGCTTGATCCAGTCGGTGAACGCGGTCACGTCGGTGTAGATGCCCGGCATTTCCGGGCAGCTGGCGGTCTGACCGCGGCTGGTGGCGCCGACCAGCGTCCACTTGTCGCCGTTCTTGACCACGGCGGGGCCGCCCGAGTCGCCGTAGCAGGCGCTCGCCTTGCCACCCTGGTTGTCCATGCAGAGCTCGCTCTGCGCGTCGTACGCGCCGGAGCCGGAGCATCCGGAGTCTTCGGCGATCTTGGTGTCGAGCTGCTGGAGCACCACCGGCGCCTCACCGCAGCCGCGCGTGGGGCAGGTCAGCCCCCAGCCGATCTCCCGCACGTCGGTGCCCGCCGCCGGCGACTGGCCGATCTCGATCGGCGCCGCCTCCGCCGGCTTGGTCAGGTGCACCAGGGCGATGTCGTACGGGCCGGAGCCGTCGTACTTCTCGTGGACCACGAACTTGTCCACCTCGGCGACCTCGCCGCCCTTGGTGTGGTCGGTGGTGTTGATGCGGTACTGCCAGTTCGACGGCTGCTCACCCTCGACGCAGTGCGCGGCGGTCACCAGCCACTCCGGGCTGATCAGGGACGCGCCACAGTTGTGGTCGCCGCTCTTGGTCTGCATGGACGCCATGAAGCTGTAGGTTTCGGTCGCGTCCACACCGCCCACGATCAGCGGCTGTACGCCCGAGGGCGGTTCGGCGGCGGCAGCAGGCATCGCCAACCCGAGCACGGCGGCCGCGCCGGTCAGCAGACCGGCGACGAGGGTACGAGTCCTCATCTGCTTTCTCCTTCCAGGCCGGTGTGTTTCACCGGCTCACTCCGGAAGGGTGGCCAATCGTCACTCGTCCGTGGAAGTGACGAAAGTCGGTGGCCGTTGCCAGTTACCAGTTGGCCGGCCTTGACTTCGAGTTAGGTGGAGGTGTCAATCTCGGGGCATGACAATCGCACCTGAGCAGGTCGACGAATGGACCGTCGGCACCCTCGACCTCGACGCGTACCTCGGCCGGATCGGTCAGAAGCGCGAGACGCCCTCCGCCGCCGCGTTGCGAGAGCTGGCGAAGGCGCACGTCCTCGCCGTCCCGTTCGAGAACGTCGACGTGGTTTTGGGGCAGCACAAGGGAATCGCCCTCGAAGACGTGATCGGAAAACTCGTCGGCCGTCATCGCGGTGGCTACTGTTACGAGCACGGAAGCCTTTTCGCCGCGGCCGCCGAGCAGCTCGGCTACCCCGTGCGCCGCCTGGTCGCCCGCGTGCAGCCGCAGAAGAACGGGCCGTACACGCATATGACGCTCGCGGTCGAGGCGGACGGCGTCCAGCACCTGGTC
Organism: Amycolatopsis sp. EV170708-02-1; assembly: GCF_022479115.1. Classification (NCBI taxonomy): domain Bacteria; kingdom Bacillati; phylum Actinomycetota; class Actinomycetes; order Pseudonocardiales; family Pseudonocardiaceae; genus Amycolatopsis; species Amycolatopsis sp. EV170708-02-1. The sequence continues at coordinate 8,676,163 of NZ_CP092497.1, read as the reverse complement.
GACGTCGGCTTCGGCGCCGGGATGCTGGTGCCGATGCCCTTGGTCGACGGCGCGGTGGTGGATCAGGCGGGCTGGCCGCACCGGCTCGTCGCCGACGGCGACTGGTGGCGCCTGCAGAAGAAGGAGGGCGAAGACTGGACCGACCTGCACGCCTTCACGCTCACGCCGATGCACCGGATCGACTACGAGGTCTACCACCACTACACGTCGACACATCCGCGGTCGCCGTTCACCGGGCAGCTGGTGGTCATGCGCCTGGAGGAAGGGCTCAGCCGCAAACTGGTCGGCGAAGAGTTCACCGTCGAACGCCCGGACGGGACCAAGGAGACCACCACGATCCCGCCCGAGCGGCTCGACGCGACACTGCGCGAGCTGGACGTCGTCCTCACCGAGGACGAGCTCGCGAAACTGCTGACGATCTACCCGGGATGAGGGCTCAAAGCTCGAATTCGGCGCGCTTGTCCTCGGGCACGAGGTCCTCGTACTCACGGTGCTTCGCGATGAAGGAACGCACGTACGGGCAGTAGGGCAGGACGGACCTGCCCTGCGACCGGACGTCGTCGAGCGCGGCGGTCACGAGCTTGCCCGCCAGGCCCTGGCCCGCGAAGTCGTCCGAGATCTCGGTGTGCAGGAACAGGATCGCGTCGGTACGCGTGCGGGTTTCCAGGAACCCGGCGGGTTTCCCGTCCACGACGATGTCGTAGCGGTCTTCTCCGGCTTTGATCTCGACACTCATCCAGCTGCTCCGAAAAGTTCGTCCGGCGGCGCGGGGCGACCGAGGTGGAAGCCCTGCGCCTGGTCACAGTGCAGCTCACGGAGAATCGCGAGCTGCTCTTCGTCTTCGACACCTTCGGCGACGACGATCAGGTCGACGGCGTGCGCCATCGCGATGATGCTCTTGACGATCGCGGCCGCGTCACGCGATTCCGCGATGCCGGTGACGAAGGTGCGGTCGATCTTGAGCGTATCCAACGGGAGCCGTTGCAGCTGGGCGAGCGACGAGTAGCCGGTGCCGAAATCGTCGATCGCCAAGGAGACACCGAGATCGCGCAGCGACGTCAGGACTTCGGCGGCCGCGGCCTGGTCCCGCATCAGCGCGCTCTCGGTGACTTCGAGGGTCAGCGCGTGCGGCGGGAGCCCGGTGGTCTTCAGCGCGTCCTGCACCCCGGCCACCAGATGCGGATCGTCCAGCTGCCGGGCCGAGAGGTTCACCTTGAGGTTGAGGTCGATGCCGAGCTGCTCGCGCCGCCTGGCGATCTCGCGGGTGGTCGTGCGCAGGACGTACTTGCCGATCAGGTTGATCAGATCGCTTTCCTCGGCCAGCGGGATGAACTCGGCGGGCGAGATCGTGCCGTGCGCGGGATGTTTCCAGCGCAGCAACGCCTCCACCGCGACCATCTCGCCGGATTCGATGTCCACGACCGGCTGGTACGCCGTCCAGAGTTCCTCGTTCTGCAGGGCGTCGCGCAGGTCCTGCTCCATGCGCAGCCGCCGCTGCATCCGCTCGCGCAGCTCGACGTCGAAGAACTCGTAGCGCGCGCGGCCGAGCGTTTTCGCTTGGTACATGGCGACATCCGCGTCCCGCAGCAGATCTTCGGCGGTCCGGGTGTCGTCGTTGGCGGCGGTGACGATGCCGATGCTGGCGTCGATGTGCAGCTGCCTGCCGTTGACGGTGATCGGCTCGGTCAGTGCTTCGCGCAGATGTTCCGCCAGCGCCTTGATCTCGTCCGGTTCGGTGATCTCCGCGGTGACGACGACGAATTCGTCGCCGCCGAGCCTGCCGACGAGATCGTTCTCGCCGATGCCGCGGCGCAGCCGCTCGCCCGCGATGCGGAGCACCTTGTCGCCGACGGAATGCCCGAGGGAATCGTTGATCACCTTGAACTTGTCGAGATCGATGAACAGCAGCGTGGTCAGCTCGGCGCGGCCCGCGCCGGACAATGCTTCGGCGAGACTGTCCAGCACCAGCGTCCGGTTCGCGAGTTCGGTGAGCGGGTCGTGCGTCGCCTCGTGGGCGAGCCGCTCGCCGATGGCGCGGCGTTCGGTGATGTCGGTGAACGAGGCGACCACCGCCTGGACCGACGGGTCTTCCGGGGTCAGCAGCCGCGAGGTCAGCGAAATCCAGACGTCGTCGCCCGCCGGCCTCCTCAGCCGCAGCACGAGGCCGGTCAGCGTGGCCCCGGTGCGCCGGGTCACCACCGACGGCATCCGGGCGGGCGGGATGCGGCCCTGTTCGTCGTACAGCTCCAGCGTCACGCACGGGACACCGATGAGGTCGTCGTGGCCGACGCCGATGATCCGGCACGCCGCGGGGTTGGCCGATTCGATGAGCCCGCCGGGGCCGATCACGACCACGCCTTCGTCGAGCGACGCGACCACCGTGCTGTAGTGCTGTTCGGCTCGTCGGCGAGCCGTTTCGTCGGCGCAGACCAGGACGAAACCGTCGTTCATTTCCGCGGCCGAGATGCGGATGGCCAAGGTCGAGCCGTTGCGGTGGCGGTGGGTCGTCTGCATGACACCGCCTCTGCGCAGCACCGTTTCCGGGTCGAGCGCGGCGCCGACGAGATCGCTCACCGTGCCGCCGATCGCCTCGCCCGCTGTCCAGCCGTAGACGTTCTCGGCGGCGGGGTTCCAGCTGGTCACCACGCCGCTGCCGCTGGTCGCGATGATCGCGTCGCTGACATGGCTGATCAGCGCGGCCTGGTAGCGCAGCGTCGCTTCGGCGGCCTTCTGCGCGCTGATGTCGCGCATGATGACCTGGAACGCGGGCCTGCCTTCCCAGGTCGTGCGTACCGAGATGCTCTGGACCAGGTACTTCGTACCGTCGAGGCGGAGCATGACGGTGTCGGCGGGAACGGTCGACGCGCCCTGGCGGTGCAGCGACGCGATCCGGTCCAGCAGGGCCGGAAGCGACTCGTCGGCGACGAAGTCCATGATCGGCCGCCCGATCAGCTCCGCGGTCGAGGACGCACCGAGCGCGGTGAGGGCGGCCCGGTTCACGTAGGTGACGACGCCGGCTTCGTGGACACAGACCGCGTCGGGGCTGAGTTCCACCAAAAGCCGGTAACGGTCAGTGAGATCTTCGAGGGCCTGCCGGTTCTCGCGGACGTCGGTCACGTCGGTGGCGATGCCGAGCAGCCCCGAAGAGCCGCTGTCGTCGCCGATGGTGCGGGCGCGCAGGCGGACCCAGCGGATCTCGCCCGCCGGATTCCGGAACGACTGCTCTAGTTCGAACTCGCGCCAAGGCGGCGAAGTGCGGGTGCCGGAGGTCAGTGGGGCCACCAGATCGGCGAGCCTGGACTCGATCTCGGCTTCGGTCAGCGTGCCTCCGCCCAGCAGGTTCTCCAGTCCTGGCAGCCAGGACAGGGTCTCCGCCTCGAAGTCGTACGACCAGATGGCGGCGTGGTCGCCCGCGAGGCCGAGATCGCCGAGCGGCTCGTTCCCGAGCGGCGCGCCTGCCGGACGACCGGAATTCCCGGCCCCGGGCACGGCGAGGGCGTCAGCCTCCATGATCCGTCCGAACCCCCTCTTCCGGTGCTGGCACCGTCGATTACACCACCCGCGGAGGGCGCTGTATACGCGAGCCGAAGGCGGGTCACCGCTGATATGCGCGGAAGCATATGAATACACGCTGTGTGACTGCCCTACGCTGGCGTGTTCCATCGGGTGAATAATTTTTGGTTAACTTCACCCATTCGGCGGTGAGTTGCGGTAAAACTACTCTTCGCTCGTTCCCGGTGTGAAAGGTTTCAGCTGGTGGATGACGACGACGTCTCGGTCGCCGACCTGCTTATTCGCGAGGGCTGGGACGACCACGAGGAGTCACGGGCAAAGTCACGCTGGAGAGTTATCGCGGTGGTGATCGCCGTGGTCGTCGCCTGCGGCGCGGCCGCCGTTCTCGTCGGGTTCGATTCGGATCCCGAACAGAATGCGGCGCCGAACCCGATCAGCGTCATCGAGATGCCGAAGCGGCCTTCGGAAAACGGGGGCGCCGACGCGACTTCGGCCGTCCCGTCCACCGAGACGGTCGAAACCGGTGATGGCGGGACCTCGACGCGACCCAGCAGGACGACGTCCAGCCGCCGCACGTCGAGTTCGGCGGTGCAGACGTCCGACTCCCCGGACCCGGCCACGCCGACGTCGTCGAACGGGCCCGCCGATCCACCGCGGACCACCGGGTCCACGGTCGTTCCGCAGCCGCCCAACCCGACCCCGCCGCCGCCCTCGACGACGCCGACCGAAGAGTGCAACCTGTGGCCGAAGTGGCTCTTCTGTTAAGGCGCTCGCAGTAGGTCCGGCTCCCGGCGTTTGCCGAGGTGGTTGAACAGCAGGTTGAGGGTGAAGGCGACGATCGCGGCGACCGTGATCGGGCTGCCGCAGATGGTCTGCAGCCACGCCGGGAAATGCTGGAAGAAGATCGAGTTCCCGAACTGGTTCGTGGCGAACGCGGGCAGCAGGCCGACCCCGACCGACACCGCGACGATGAAGGTGTTGTGGTTGCCGGAGAACTCCACCTTCTTCAGGTTCTGCACGCCGACCGCGGCGACCATCGCGAACATGACCACCGCGACCGCGCCGATCACCGGCTCCGGAACGGCGGCGACGAAGGCGCCGACCTTCGGAACCAGGCCCATCAGCACGAGCAGGCTGCCCGCCATCGCGACCACCCACCGGCTGCGCACCCCGGTCATCTGCACAAGGCCGACGTTCTGCGCGAAAGCCGTGTCCGGGAACGAGTTCATCGCACCGCCGAGGATGGCCGAGAGGCCGTCGGTGGCGAGACCGCGGGCGAGGTCGGAGTCCGTCGCCGGCCGTCCGGTGATCTCGCCGACGGCGACCAGGTCCGCGGTGGATTCGGTGTAGGTCACCAGCATCACGACGCACATCGAGAGCACGGCCGCGATCGGAAAGGTCGGCGGGCCGAAGTGGAACGGCGACGCGAGGCCGAACCACTCGGCGTCGGCGATGCCCTTGAAGCTCACCAAGCCCATCGGGATCGCCGCGACCAGGCCGATCAGCAGCGCCAGCAGCGGGCCGATCTGGCTCGCGAACCCGCGCAGCACCCGGGTGAACAGGACGATCACCGCGATCACGCCGAACGCCAGCGCGATGTTGGCTGGTTTCGCGTAATCCGGCGAACCGGTGTCGTGGCCGGCGATCAGGCCGACGCCCGGCCCGATGAGCGAGATGCCGATGACCATGAGCAGCGTGCCCGAAACCAGCGGCGGGAAGAAGCGGATCATCTTCGCGAACGGCTTCGCGATGAGCAGGCCGAACACCCCCGACGCGATCATCGCGCCGTAGACGGCCTGCATGCCGTACTGGGACGCGATCATGATCATCGGGTTGACCACGGTGAACGTCGCGCCCGCCACCACCGGCAGCCGGATGCCGAAGATCCGCCCGATCCCGACCGCCTGTATCAGCGTCGCGATGCCCGCGACCAGCAGATCCGCGTTGACCAGCAACGCGATCGTCGCCGCGTCCAGTTTCAGCGCGCTGCCCACGACGAGCGGGACGGCCACGGAGCCCGCGTACATGATCGTCATGTGCTGCAGGCCGAGCAGCGTCAGTTTCGGCAGCGGCGGGCGGGCGTCCACCGGGTGGACCTCGGGACGGCTCATGGGCATGACCGTAGCGCCGCGTCAGGATCACGTGTCGAAAAGGCCGGAGCTGTGTTGAATGGGGATCGGGCACAACGGAAGGAGCGCCGATGGAGACCGTCCTCGTCGTAGGGGCCGGGCAGAGCGGGTTCGGAGTGGCGACCTCGCTGCGGGACAAGGGGTTCGGCGGGCGGGTGGTGCTGATCGGTGACGAACCCGGCCTGCCGTACCAACGGCCTCCGTTGTCGAAGGGCTATCTCGCCGGGACCGCCGGCGACGCCCAGCTGCGGTTGCGGCCCGAGGATTTCTTCGCGGAGAAGAACATCGAGCTGGTCCCGGGCCGCGTCGCGTCGGTGGATCGCGACGGGGCGAAGGTGGTGCTCGAGGACGGGAGCGCTCACGAGTACGACCATCTGGTGCTGGCGACGGGCTCGGTCAACCGGGTGCTTCCGGTACCCGGGTCCACTTTGGACGGTGTGTTCACCTTGCGCACCAAGGACGAGGCCGATGTCCTGCGTGCCGCGCTGGAGAGCGCGGAAAACGTGGTCGTGGTCGGGGGCGGGTTCATCGGGCTGGAGTTCGCCGCGCACGCCGGGCGGCCCGTGACGATCGTCGAGGCGCAGGACAGGCTGATGGCCCGTGTCGCGACTCCGGAGGTCTCGGCGTATTTCGCCGCTCTGCACGAAGGAGCAGGCCACACGATCCTGCTCGGCAAGGGCGTCGCCGCCCTGCGCGGCGAGGGCCGGGTGGCCGAGGTGGAACTGAGCGACGGCAGCCTGCTGCCCGCCGACCTGGTGCTGGTCGGGGTCGGGGTGGAGCCGCGGACACGGCTCGCCGAAGGGCGGGGCTGGCGGTGGCGAACGGTGTCGTCGTCGACGAGCATCTGCGCACGAGCGACCCGAAGATCTCGGCGGTCGGGGACTGCGCGAACTTCCCGTGTGTCCAAGCGGGAACGGCGACTCGGCTCGAGTCGGTGCAGAACGCCGTCGACCAGGCGCGGGCGGTGGCGGCGGTGATCGCCGGCGAACCCGCGCCCTACGACAGCCTGCCGTGGTTCTGGACCGACCAGCTCGGCGCGAAACTGCAGATCGCCGGGATCCTGACCGGGGCGGAGAAGACCGTCGTGACCGGGGACCGGGAGGGCGGGAAGTTCTCGGTGCTGTCGTTCCGCGACGGCGTGCTCGCCGGGGTCGAATCGGTGAACCGGCCACCGGACCACATCGCCGCGCGACGGCTGTTCGCCGCGGATCCGGCGCCGCGGTTCGAGACGCTGGAGGCCAACGGCTTCGACCTCAAGGCGACCGTAGCGTCAACCCGGGGTTGACGATTCATGGTCGTCAACCTAAAGTTGACGGCATGACGAATCCAGTCCGGCTCGACGACCTCATCTCCCACATCAAGCAGCAGCATCCCGACGGCGACGTGCTCGGCCAGCTGTCCGACGCGGTCTTCCTCGGCGAGCACCTCGGCGAAGTGGCCGACCACCTGATCGGCCACTTCGTCGACCAGGCGCGGCGGTCCGGCGCGTCCTGGACCGAAATCGGCAAGAACATGGGGGTGTCCAAGCAGGCGGCGCAGAAGCGCTTTGTCGACTCCAGCGGCTCGTCGCTGGAAGACCTGGTGAAGGTGTTCAGCCGCTACACGGATCGGGCGCGGCAAGTCGTCGTCGCGGCGCGCGATGCCGCTGTCTCGGCGAAGAGCCCGCAGATCGAGCCCGCGCATCTGGTCCTCGGGCTGCTCTCCGAACCGGCGGCCCTCGCCGCCGGGGCGATCGTGGCGCAGAAGGTGACTCTCGAAGCCGTCCGCGAGGCCGCGGAGGCGAAGCTGCCGGAACCCGCCGCCGAACCGCCGGAGGCGGCGAAGATGGCGTTCGGCGCGCAGGCCAAGAAGGCGCTGGAGCTGACCATGCGGGAGTCGCTGCGGCTCGGGCACAACTACATCGGCACCGAGCACATCCTGTTGGCCCTGTTCGAACTCGGCGACGATCTGCTGACCGGGCTCGGCCTCACGAAGGAGAACACCGAGGCGGTGATTCTGCGGGCGCTGGCGGAGATCGTCGCGGCGCGCGGGGAGGGCTGAAAGCGTCCTTCACCTCGTCAGACGGGGTGAAGGACGCTTTCGTCGCATGCGATGCGGGGAAAGTCCCCTTCAGCCCCCGTCAGGCGGGGGATTCCGGGCGGCCGTCGGCGGCCCAGGCGGTGTGGAACGAGCCCTCGTGGTCGACGCGGCGGTACGTGTGGGCACCGAAGTAGTCCCGCTGCCCCTGCACCAGCGCGGCGGGGAGCCGCTCCGCGCGCAGACCGTCGTAGTAGGCCAGCGCGGTCGAGAAGCCCGGTGTCGGGATGCCCAGCCGCACCGCCGTGGAGATCACCGAACGCCAGGAGTCCTGGGCGTCCTCGACAGCCTTGCGGAATCCGCCCGAAGTCAGCAGCGTCGGCAGCGCGGGCTCTTCGGCGTACGCGGCCGTGATGTCGTTCAGGAACTTCGCGCGGATGATGCAGCCGCCGCGCCAGATGGACGCGACCTTGCCGAGGTCGATGTCCCAGCCGTATTCGGCGCCGCCGGCCTGGATCTGGTTGAAGCCCTGGGCGTACGCCACCACCTTCGACGCGTACAACGCCTGCTCGACGTCGTCCGCGAAAGTGTCCAAAGCGGACCCCGTCAGCGGCGCGCGCGAGGGACCGCCGAGACCGCGGGAGGCCTCGCGCAGGCTCGACGAACCGGACAGCGAGCGTGCGAAGACGGCTTCGGCGATGCCGCTGATCGGCACGCCGAGGTCCAGTCCGATTTGGACGGTCCAGCGGCCGGTGCCCTTCTGCTCGGCCTGGTCCGCCACGATGTCGACGAACGGTTTGCCGGACGCGGCGTCGGTGTGGGCCAGCACCTGCGAGGTGATCTCGATCAGGTACGAGTCCAGGCGCCCCGAGTTCCAGGTGCGGAAGACCTCGGCGATCTCGGCGGGGGAGTAGCCGCCCGCGCCGCGCAGGAGGTCGAACGATTCGGCGATCAACTGCATGTCGGCGTACTCGATGCCGTTGTGCACCATCTTCACGAAGTGCCCTGCGCCGTCGGCGCCCACATGCGTGCAGCACGGCTCGCCGTCGACCTTCGCCGAGATGTCCTCGAACAGCGGCCCGAGCGACTGGTACGACTCCTTGGAGCCGCCCGGCATGATGCTCGGCCCGTGCAGCGCGCCCTCCTCGCCGCCGGACACGCCGGTGCCGACGAAGTGGATGCCCTTCTCGCGCAGCGCGGCCTCGCGGCGCCGCGTGTCCGCGAAGTGCGCGTTGCCCGCGTCGACGATCACGTCGCCCTTTTCGAGGAGCGGGACGAACTCGTCGATCACCGCGTCCGTCGGTGCGCCGGCCTTGACCATGATCACGACCTGGCGCGGACGCTCCAGCGCGTCGACGAACTCCTGCGCCGAGTACGCCGGGATGAAGTCGCCTTCGTCGCCGAACTGGTCGACCAGTTCCTTCGTCCGCTGCTCGGAGCGGTTGTGCAGGGCCACCGTGTGCCCGTGCCTCGCCAGGTTCCTGGCCAGGTTGCGGCCCATGACCGCCAGGCCGGTGACCCCGATGCTCGCCTTCTTGCTCATCCGCACCCTTCCGCTTCGATTCCCGTGCCGAGCCTATCCCCGTTGAGGGATACGGCGCCGGGACGGGAAGGGATCAACCGGGAGTTGTCCACAACCGGGCCCGCCTGTGGACAACTCGGCTCACGGGGCCTGACGCGGCACTTGCGGCGGTACGCTGGGATCGGGGTCGCCCCCAGGGACGGGTGGGGGCTGCGTGTGGGGGCTCCGAGCGGGATTTTGGGTGTTTTGAAGGGGCCTTGGGGACGCTGGACGTCTTGAAGGGGGCCTTCGGGGCGTGCGGGGTTGCGGCGAGACGCGTGTTCCCAATGTCGCATTTGGGACGCTGAGGGTCTCTGATGCGACATTGGGAACACGCACGTGGCGGGGCGAAGCGAGCGAGAGTGCGAAGGCCGCGGACGGGGCGTTCGGAGGTCTTGAACGCTCCTTTCCTGACGTCCGGCGCGCTGAAGAAGTGTTGCGAAAGCCACTCTCGCAACACGCCGGGGCGAGAGCGTCAGGAGAAGCACCGGATGGGCGCGCCGTTGAAGGTGACCATGTCCGTCAGCGCAGCCCCCAGATCGATCGCCCCACCCCACTCCAGACCGTCCAGTTCGGCGTAAGCCCGGTGCAGGTTCGCCGGAAGCCGTTCCTGTTCGGACAGTGCCTCGTAAGGCCCCAGATCCGCTTCGCGAGCGGCCTGAAGGGGAGTCAACCCGGCGGCCTTCCCGTACGAAGCGAGTTTCTGCAGGAAACCCAGGTATCCGTCGACGACGTCGATCGCCTCGGGGCCGCAGATCGGGCCGTGGCCCGGCACGATCGTCTCCGGTTCGAGTTCGCGGACCAGGTCCAGCGCCCGCCGCCAGCCGGCGGGCGAGCCCATCAGCGCGAAGGGGCTGCCGCCGTTGAAGATCAGGTCCCCGACGAACAGCACCCGCCGCTCCGGCAGCCAGACGAGGACGTCGTTGGTGGTGTGCGCGGCGTGTCCGGGGTGGATCAGCTCCAGCCGGACGTCGCCGGCATGCACGGTCAGCCGGTCGTCGAACAGCACGTCGGGTGGCCGAAGCTCCAGATGGCCCCAGTCGTTCCCGGTGAACGAGTTCCCATAGGTGTTGATCCCGGTCGCGACCATCACCTCGCGCGTCTTCCGGTGCCCGACGATCGTCGCACCGGTCGCCAGGTAGTTGCCGTTCGTGTGGTCGCCGTGGTGATGCGTGTTGACCACAGTGGTCACCGGCGCCCCGCCGGTCGCTTCGGCCGTCGCCAGCAGCGCCCTGGTGCGCCGTTCGGTCGAACACGTGTCGATCACCACCGTGTGATCGCCCGCGGCGACGAAGCCGCAGTTGTTGATCCACCACGAGCCGTCGGGTTGGACGTACCCGAACACACCATCGGTGACCTGCTCGGCGAAGGGGGATTGGTCCACTCGGTCACTATGCCCGACCGGCGTGCCCGAAATGTGACGAGATCGCTCCGCCACCAGGGTGACGTACCAGGTGACTGGTGTTTTCGGGCGTTTCCTGGAACGCTGCGCAATGTCATCATCGAACCCCGCAAGGTGAAGTACCCTGGGTGGGTTCGAGTATTCGCGCGCAGGACGGCGGGCAACCGCGGTCCTGGTCTATGTCCGGGAGAGCAAGGCGATGGCCAGCACCGTCACCTCGCGCCGGAAGCAGCTCGGGAACGAGCTCCGGCATGCCCGCAACGCCGCGCGGATGACACAGCAGCAGGTCGCCGAAGTGCTCGGCTGCACCCAGGGCAAGGTCAACAAGATCGAGTCCGGTGCCGTCGGGGTCAAGCTCGGGGATGTGCGATCGATGCTGAACGCGTTCGGGATCAACGGCGACGAGGCCGACACGTTGATGAACCTGGCCCGCGCCGCGGCCGGGCAGCGCGGCCACTGGTCCGGCTACCGATCCGTGGTGCCGCACTGGTTCCGCACCTTCACCGACCTCGAACCCGCGGCCGCGGAGATCCTCACCTGGCACGGTGAGCGCATCCCCGGCCCGTTGCAGTCCGAGCACTACATGCTCAAGCAGTTCACCGAAGCCGGCGCCACCGACGTCACTTCGCTGGTCCGCAACCGCTTGGACCGCAAGGCCGTCTTCGAGCAGCAGCAGCCGCCCTACTACCGGTTCATCATCAGCGAGGGCGCCTTGCGCCGCGCTCCCGGTGGTTCCGCCCCGGCGGTGATGCTGGACCAGGTCGAGCATCTGCTGGCGTTGGACAAGCATCCGCGCGTGTACGTGCACGTGCTGCCGTTCGGTGCGCGGCTCGCCGCCGTGCCCAACGACTTCACCATCATGCGTTTCCCGGACCGCACCCGGGATTTCGTCTACATCGAACATTCCGCCGGCGGGCTGTACCTCGACGACGTCAAGGACTTCAACATCTTCGTGGACTCTTGGGACAGGTTGCGCGGCGCCGCGCTGGAACGCCAGGAAACCCGGCAGTTCCTCAAGGAACTCGCCGAGCTGTACAGAACACAGATGCAAGCCTGAGATGGACCCGCGGTTCCTCCCCGAAGGCGTGGATCTCGAGCGGCCCAACGCCGCCCGGATCTACGACTGGGCGCTCGGCGGCACCGCGAACTGGGCCGTGGACCGGGAATTCGGCGAGCAGCTGGTCAAGACCTTCCCGCTGGTGCGCACCGCAGCCAGGGCGAACAGGGCCTTCCTCGGCCGCGCCGTCCGGTATTGCGCCGAGCACGGCGTGACCCAGTTCCTCGACCTGGGTTCAGGCGTGCCGACAGTCGGCAACGTCCACGAGATCGCCGACGAGGTCGACGGCGACAGCCGGTGCGTGTACGTCGACAACGAACCGGTCGCCGTCGCGCACGCCAGGATCCTGCTGGAGCGGAACGGGGATCCCGCCAGGCACGCGGTGATCGGCGGCGACCTGCGCGACGCGGACGACATCTGGGAACACGCCTTCGACACAGGCGTGCTCGACCCGGCGAAACCGGTCGCCCTGCTCACCGTCGCGGTCCTGCATTTCGTGCCGGGCCCCGAACTCTCCGACGTCATCGCCCGTTACCGGAGGCTGCTGCCCGCCGGTTCCTTCTACGTCCTGTCCCACGTCACGATGTCCGGCGTGGAGGGTGACGAGCTGGCCCAGATCCAGCGCGTCGTGAAGCAGTACGAACAGTCGAGCACGCCCGCGTCCTTCCGCGACAAGGAAGAGATCCTCGGTTTCTTCGGGGATTTCGACCTCGTGACACCGGGTCTGGTCCCGGTCGGCGCATGGCGGCTGGACGACCCCCGCCCGCCTGCGGTTGACTGCGCCATCGGCGGGGTCGCCCGCAAACCCGCTTCCTGACGAGGTGTGACGGTATGACGACGCAGCACGACCCCATCGACCCGGTGGCCCCCGAGGGGGTCGATCTCGAACGACCCAACGTGGCCAGGGTGTACGACTGGTTCCTCGGCGGTTCGGCCAACTGGGCCATCGACCGCGAGTTCGGCTCGCAGGTGCTCAAGCAGTTCCCAGAGGTCAAGACGTTCGCCCGCGTCGGCCGCGACTTCCTCGGCCGCGGCGTGGGATACCTGGCCCGCCAGGGGATCACGCAGTTCCTCGACATCGGTTCCGGCGTGCCCACCGTCGGCAACGTCCACCAGATCGCGAGCGCGGTCAACCCGGACAGCCGGGTCGTCTACGTCGACATCGAGCCGGTCGCCGTCGCGCATTCCCAGCTGCTGCTGGAACGTGAGGGGCTGCTCGGGCGGCACGCGGTCCTGCAGGGCGACGTCCGGGATCCCGCCGACATCTGGAAACGCGCCCTCGAGACCGGCGTGATCGACCCGCGCCAGCCGATCGGGCTGGTACTGGTGGGCCTGCTGTACTTCCTCGGCCCGGACGAGCCCGTGTACGAGATGGTCCAGCGCTATCTCGATTTCCTGCCGTCGGGTTCGTACTTCCTGTCCTCGCATCTGACCGAGGACGGCGTCACGCGCAAGGAAGGCGACAACCGGGAGAACGTCCAGGAGCTGTACAAGAAGACCAGCGCGCCGTTCCATCTGCGGTCCCGCGCCGAGTTCGCCTCGTTCTTCGACGGACTGGAGATGGTCGAGCCGGGGATCGACTGGATGGCCACCTGGCATCTCGACGAGGCGGATTCCCGTGCCAGCGACCGGTTCGCGGACGACCCGACGTTCACCGGCGGGCTCGGCGGCTTGGGCCGCAAGCCCTGATCCTCGTCAGGCCCGGCCGGTCAGATGCCCGATCAGGGGCGTCAGCTCGAACTGACCTTCGAGCGGCCGGCCGGTCCTGATCAGGTCCCGGTGCGCGCCCGGCGAATCGATTTCGGAGTTCCACGGCGGCTGCTTGCGCAACGGAGCCTGGATGAGGCTGAACCCGAACCGCTGACGCAGTTCCAGCCCGATGGTGCGGTGGTGGTGCTTCGCCGAGGCCAGGCGTTCGTCCTCACGGCGGAACAGCAGCGTGGTGAGGCGGACGGCCACGGCGGTCACACCCCCCGGCTCGGACGCGGCAGCCGCGCCTGATCGGCCGAACCGGCTAGGCCGAGGCAACGTTCACAAGGCATCCCCGAACCGACGGGGACCCATTCCAGGTGGTCGTAAGGCATCGCCGCGCCGCACCGGGCGTGCAGGAACTCGGGGTGCGAACCCCCGGAGTGCAAGTCGAAAAGATGCGCGGAGCGGCGGCTTTCGCCCGCCGTCCCGGCCATGAGCCTGCCGACGGCGAGTACCGTCGCCGGCATGGTGTCCTGAATGATCACGCTGATCCTCCCCCACGAGGTCGGCGGTGGGTGGTCATGCGCCGCGGGGCAGACGTCCCTGCCGGTCATCTGCCGTCGATGGCCTGCCGAAACGGTGAAACGTACTGCGAGCGATTCACCAACAACCGAGCCCCGGCCGCTGCGATTAATCCTACTCCTGGAATAATCTTCATGTCGAGGGTGGGCGGAGTTGATCACCCACTTGGCCGTGCGGGATAGTCCCGTTGAGGCAGGGAGAAGCCGGGACGGTGACGGTTCGCGCAGGTCGCGGCCCGCACCCCCGACCGACGTTCGGAGGTACGACCAATGGCCGATTATCCATCGGCGGCGGATTACGATCCGACCACGGCCGTGTCGCTGTTCGACGACTCCGCGTGGGAGAAGTCCTTCGCGAGCGAGCCCAACGGGGGAACTGTGTCGAGGTCAACCTCGCGCGCGAAGGCCTGGTGGGGGTCCGTGACACCAAACTGGCCAACAGCCCCGTCTTCGTCTTCGATTCCGGTGAGTGGAACGCCTTTCTCAAGGCGGTCAAGGCCGGACAGTTCGATTTGAGCCCATGACGAAAGGCTCGCGTGCCCATCGGGACACGCGAGCCAGCCGATCATCGGTCACTTCGAGTCACACCGTCGCGGCGAGCCCGTTCCCCCGCAGCCGGGATTTCGTACGCCGCCAGGCGACGGCGATCAGGACGGCGAGGACGATCAGCGGGATCAGGCTGATCGACCAGCTCACCGCCATCGGCGGCCCCGGCTGTTCCAGCACCGCCAGATCACGGAGTTCTCCCGAGCCCTTGCCCGCGGGCCCGTCGATCTCGAACCGGAACGTCCACGAGCCCTGGGTCTGCAGGGCCCGGATGTCCAGTCCCCACACCTCCAGTTTCCGCGGATGCTTCGCCAGCGGCTGGGGACGCCCCAGCCGCCCGGTCTCCGGATTGAGGAACGCGAGCGTCCCCGACTTCCCGGCGATCCCGTCGTCCGGGATGAACGTGGAGTCCAGCGATTGCATGGCGCGCAACGGCCAGGTGCTGAAGCCGACGGTCATCCCGTACGGTCCGACCTGGACCCGTTCGGTGTGGACGATGTTCACCGGTTCGTAGGCGTTCGCCGCGGGCGTGGTCGCGAACAGCAACCCGATCGCCGCCGCCAAGGCCAGCAATGTCTTACGCATGCGCGTTCTCCCCCTTCGCCGGGGCCAGCAGCCTCAGCATCCCGCCGAACCGCCACCCGGCGAAGCCGCCGAGCAGCCCGACCACCGCGCCTGCGGCGCCCGTCGCGAACACGACCGCCCAGGGCATCCGGTCGGCGCTGTAGACGATCGCGTTCTGGATCGGCATGCTCGCTCCGACCAGGAGCCCGCCGACCGCGCCGGCCAGCACCGAAACCCGGCCCGCGGACCAGCCGCGGCGCGAAAGCAGATACACCGCTTCGAGTACGGCCGCGATCGGCAGCAGCGCCATCGGCATCATCGAGGGCATCGCGGGAACGCCGTCGATGTAGTCGCGCATCGGCAGGCCGACGGCGCTCGCGTACGCCTCGGCGGCCCACGGTGAGAACCACCAGGTGATCGCCTGGATCACCGCCAGCGCCGCGGCGACCCGGACCGCTCCGCCCGGCCGTCCCCAGAACCCGGCGCCCGCCGAGACCAGCAGCACCGAAAGCAGCGCGATGCCGACGGAGACGACGTCGAGCCCGTCGACGTCGATCTGCTGCAGCCCCAGCACGGTCACCGTGCTGAACGCGATCAGCACGCCGAGGCTGCCGACCACGCCGACGGTGCCCCAGCGGTGTTCCCGCGCGGCCGCGAACACCATCACCGTGCCGATGATGCTCAGCGTGATCGACAGCAGCAGCCCGATATGCGGCGGCGAGTCGATCACGGCGTCGAAGCCGTACAGGCCGTGCCACCACTGGTCCCACAGGCCGTACAGCAGGAACATCGCCGCGCCCGTCCCGGTCACCAGGTAGCCGGCGGGCGCGGCGAAGATCTTGCCGAAGACGTTGATCGCGCGGCCGCCGACCCGCGCGTCGACCGGCCGCCCCGCCCGGCGCGCGGCCGTGGTCATCAGCACGACCACGAGGCTCGCGAGCCCGGAGATCGCGCTGCCCGAATACAGGAACAGATGCGGCATCGTGAAGAACGTGTCCGGGCCGACGTCGCCGTGCCACTGGATGTCCCAGGTCAGCCCGATCAGCAAGATCACCGATCCGGCCAGCACCGTGCCCGCCGGTACGAGACCGGTGCGTTCACTTCGCGCCACCGAGGCGACCCGCGCCCCTCCCGCGGTGAGATCCATACCCCCGACCTCCCTCTCTTACTTGACCAGCAAAGGAAAAACGTGCTGCGTGGCGCCGGACGGCCCGCGCAGTGAAACGGTGATCTCCCATTGCCCCGACATCGGCAGCAGGACGTCGCCGGTGCGGAACCGGCCCGGCCCCTCCGCGATCGCGGGCGACGGCGCGAGCGCGTGCCCCATCTGGGGCATCACGGGTTCGAGCGTGACGACGTCCGGCGCGGCACCGGTGACGGTCAGCGCGAAGACATTGCCGCCCTGGTGCGGATCTTCGACCGACAACTGCACCGTGTACGGGCCCTGCGTCGAGCGCTGTGTCTGTTCCCCGCCGCCGCTCGGCCACACCAGCCAGGCCACGATCGCCGCCGCGAGCACGGCGACCACGGAGATGAGCAGGACGGGTCTGCGTCCGTCCACTGTGGAATTCACTGTGGTGCCCCTTCCGCCGGGACCTCGATCTGCATGGGCACGGTCAGCACCGTGTAGCCGCGCTCGGCCTGCAGCCAGACGCGGTACTTTCCAGGCGCGGCGAAGGTGTACGTGAACGGGACGTCGGGACCGTACGCGGCGACGGTTTCGTCGGGTTTGCCCGGCATTCCCGGTGCCTGCGGGATCATCGAGTGCACATGGGCCCAGGTCGGCGCGGCAGCGGCATCCGCGCCGACCCGGTGGTCGCCGGTGATCGGGCCGACGACGATGAGGTGGCCGAGCATGCCCAGCCAGGGTTGGAGATCCGCGTGGGCGAACCGCGCGGTGATCGTGGCCGGCGTACCCGGCCGGATCTCGACGTCGACCGGATTCCCTTGCACGACCCGCTTTCCGGCTCCGGCGGGGACGGGTTCGGCCGGGGAGTCCGTTCCGGCCGCGACACCCAGTGTGGTGCGGAGCAGCTGCACGCCACCGCCTCGCCGGGCGAGTTCCGCGGCGACGGCGTAGGTCCCGGCCTCGGGCGGGGTGAACTTCACCCGGTAGTCACCAGGGCCGACGCGCACCGGATGCAGATGCCAGAGCCTGCCCGTCGGCGAGATGACGACGAGGTGGATCAAAGCGTTGTCGTGCACCAGTAGGTCGTCGACGGGGCGGCCGGTCGAGCCGTCGGCGAGGGCGAGACGCACTTCGGCGAGAGCGCCCGTCCGCGCGTTCGGCGAACGCACGGCCAGATTCACCGGCGGACGCGAGAAGTCCACTGTGGACATCTGCGCGTTCGCGTACGGGTCCCGGATGTTGTCGATCGTCGGATCCAGCGCCGCACCGGGCGCGGGCGGCGGCGGAGTGGACGCCGACAGCATCGCGCCGGTGACCGCGACCGCTAGCGCGGCGACCATCCCGCCCGCCGGGATCAGCGCGAGCTGCGGCCGTTTGACGCGCATCGCGACGACGAGGCCGAGCACCAGGAACACACCCGCGGCGACGAAGCCGCCGAAGGTGGCCTTCTCCCACGGAGGGATGACCCTGGCCGGAACGATGAACGGGATCGAGGCGGTATCCGTCCCGTCGTCCAGGCCGAGTTCCCACGGCCCCGGCTGATCGACCTGAAGCCGCGCCGCATGGGCTCCGGGTTTCCCGTCCAGCGGCACCGTCGTTTCGGAAAACGTCGTTCCGGCGGTGGACGCGCGCAGTTTCAGCGTTCCCGGCGCGCTTCCGGTATGCGTGACGACGTCGACGTGCAGCGGTCCGGGCGCGATGTCCATCCGCCGCAGGATGACCGTGAGATCCCGCGTGCCGAGCGTCTGCGCGACCTGGACGTCCGCGCCGCTCGACACGCCGTCCGCCTGCGCGGTGCCGGACAGCAGAACGGACGCCAGCGCGCAGAGCACGAGTACGCGGGCGATGACCATCGGCGCCGTGCGCCGCCCCCTCGGTGAATTCCCCATCCCGGCCGAAGTTAACGACGACGGCCCGGGAAAGCGTCACAGCGCGGGGGAATCGGGGTCCCCCGTACAGGGGACCACGTCCCTTACTCCGGTGGGGGGGTCAGCCCCCGAGGAAACGATACGCGCGGGGATGCGCCCGGAACCAGACGTTGAGCCTGCCGATCCTCCGCACGAGCGACGAACGCAGCGTCACCGGCACCAGGCCGCCCAGGAAGCGCACCACGCGACGGAACCGGTCGAATCGGCGCTGGTCACGACTAGTCCACTGTAGACCGAGGCGATCACGCAGTGCGGGCGGCAGTGTGGCGCGGATGACGAACATCTGCCCCCGATGCTGCCATCGCTGAAGCCGAATCCAGCGTTTGTCGGGCAGCCATCTCCACGGTTTCTTCACCGTCCGAATCGTTTCGAACAATGTCGAAATCGTTTCGTTCGGGCCGAACCCGTCGATCATCTCCGCGTAGTACCGCTCGAATTCGGGCCATGTGGGTGGCATGTCCTGCTCACGCAGGCCGAGCAGCCGTCCGACGTCGCGCATCTGCGCGTAGTACTCGTCCAATTCGGACGGTGTCATCGGGGTGCCGTAGAACCGTTGTGTGTCAACGGGAACCATGACGAGCGTGGCGTGCACCCAGGCGTACGCGTGCGGGTTCAGCGCGCTGTAGCGGCGCCCGCCGTCGACGCCGGTGAACGACCGGTGCAGCGCGCGCAGCCGGTCCGCCTCGTACCGCGCGCCCTCCGGGCCGCCGTAGATGTAGATGGACAGCGACGCGGCCGTGCGCATGAGCCGGGTCCACGGATCCTCGACGTAGTCGGAATGATCCCGCACCCCGGCCGCGACGACCGGATGCGCGACCTGCAGCACCAGCACCTGGCCCGCCAGCAGCCCGGCCCGGAAGTCGCCGAAGTACTTCCACGCCGCCGTCCCCTTGACGATCGGCGGACCGGTCATGACGCGCCGCGGACGAGCATCATCAGCGACTGCGCCACCCCGACGCCGTCGTCGCCCGTGGCCAGCCTGCGCAACTGCAACCCGGCGATCAGCGCGACGACCGGACCGGTCAGCCGTTCCGGCGACGGCACGCCGAGCGTTTTCAGGATCACCAGCGCGAGTTCGTCGTACGCGGCGAAACAGCGGGCGGCCGCGTCCTGGAGTTCCGGGTCGCGCGCGGCCTGCAGGTACAGCTCGTGCGCGCCGAGTTCGTCGGTGCCGAACGGCAGTTGCTCGATGACCTGCTCGACCACCGACGCGGCCTGCTCGACACTCAGGCCCTGCTCGCGGTACGCGTCGACGAACCCGGTCAGCTTCGTGGTCTCTTCTTCCACGAACAGCAGCATCGCCTCGCGCAGCAAGGCCGTCTGGCTGGGGAAGTGGTAGGTCAGCGTGCCGAGCGAGACCTCGGCCTGCCGCGCGATCCGGCGGTTGGTCAGCCCGCCGACACCTTGTTCCCCGACCACCTTGAGGGCGGCGTGGAGAATGGCCTCGCGGGTGTTCACCAAGCGGTCTCGGGTTTGCGGTCCTGCCACCGTTCGACCTCTTCCAGTTGCGCGGCCAGCGAGATCAGCCGCTCCTCGGAATGCGAGGGACCGAGCAGCTGACCGCCGAGCGGCAGGCCTTCCGGGCTCAGCCCGGCGGGGACGTTGACCCCCGGCCAGCCCAGCACGTTCCACGGCCAAGCGTAGGGGCACGCGGCGATCATGGCCTGGTCGGTCTGCCAGCCGGAGAGCTTGTCGAAGGTGCCGATCCGCGGTGGCGGCGTGGCGGTGGTGGGCGTGAGCACGACGTCCACCCGGCCGAACACCGAGCCGATCTGCCGTTGCAGCAACGGTTCCGTGGCGCGGGCGAGCCGCAGGGCCGGCCCGGCCAGTGCGGAACCCTGCCGTGCGTTGGCGCGTGTGCGCGGGTCGAGCCGAGCCTGGTCCGGGACGCGACGGGACCAGTCGCGCACGCCGACGAGCGAACGAGGCAGGAAGGTGAGGCCGATCAGCCGGTAGTCGGGTTCGATCTCGACGATCTCGTGGCCGAGTTCGGCGAACCGCTCCGCGAGCCGGACGACGGCCGCGTGCGCCTGCGGTTCGAGTTTGGTTTTCGTCGCGGTGAAAGGGATCCGCTTGGACAACCCGATCCGCATCCGGCCCGGCTCGCGGCGGGCGGCGGCCTGGAACGCGGTGCCGGTGCCGGCGGCGACGTCGAGCAGCAGCGCCGCGTCGGCGACGGTGCGCGCGAGCGGGCCGACCACGGTCAGGCCGTGGAAGAGTTCGCGTTCGGTCGGGACGCGGCCACGCTGCGGTTTGATCCCGACCAGATCGGTCCACGCGGCCGGGATCCGGATCGACCCCGCCCCGTCGGAACCCAGCGCGGCGGCGATCACCCCCGACGCGATGGCCGCCGCCGCGCCGCCGGAGGAACCGCCCGGGGTGCGTTCGGTGTCCCACGGATTGCGGGTCGCGCCGAACGCCGGGCCTTCGGTGAAGGGCCATTGGCCGAGTTCCGGGGTGTTGGTCTTGCCGATGAGCACCGCGCCCGCCTCGCGGAGCGCGGCGACGGGCGGGGAATCCGTTGTCGCGACGGAGAAATCGCCTTCGCAACCGAACGCTGTCGGCAGGCCGGTGACGTCGAGGTCGTCCTTGATCGCGGTGGGGACGCCGAGCAGGGGAGCGGATTCGCCGTCGGCCAGCCGCCGGTCGGCCGCCTCGGCCTCGCGAAGGGCTTCTTCCGCGCGAAGGCATTTGAAGGCGTTGAGAACGGGCTGGCTGGCTTCGGCCTTTTCGAGCGCCAAGCGCGTGAGCTCGACGGATGTCGTGGCTCCGGCGGTGAGCATCGAGGCCTGTTCGGCGAGGCCGGTGAACGCGAGGTCCGCCTTCGAGGTGGTCATGGGCTCCCCCTGCAGGTTCTCGTTCGTTCAAACGAACGATACCACCGAGTAGCCTCGGTGTGGTTACGTGAAGTTCATGAACCTCGATCGCTTCCCCCGCGTCGACCTCGGCGGCTATCCGACGCCGCTGCATCCCGCGCCCCGGCTGGGCGAGGCACTCGGACTGCCGAATCTGCTGCTCAAACGGGACGACGTGCATCCGCTTGGCGTGGGCGGCAACAAGCTGCGCAAACTCGAGTTCCTGCTCGGCGCGGCGATCGAGAACGGCGCCGACACGGTGATCACCTTCGGCGCGCTGCAGACCAACCATGGCCGCCAGACCGCGGCCGCCTGCGCGAAGCTCGGGTTGCGATGCGAGCTCGTGCTGACCGCGAAGGTCCCTCGCGACGGCGACGCGTACGAGCGGTCCGGCAACGTCTCCCTCGACCACCTCTTCGGCGCGAACGTGCACATCTGCCGCGACGGTGAGGAGACCGGCAGGACTTACGACCGGCTGATCACCGAGGCCGCGGCAGAGGGGCGGCAGGTGGCGACGTTCCCCGTCGGCGGCTCCGACGGTGTCGGGGCGCTCGGCTACGTCGCGGCCGCGCAGGAGATCGAGGGGCAGCTCGCCGAGCTGGGGATCACCGAGGCGCGGCTGGTCGCTCCGCACGCCAGCGGCGGGACGTCCGCCGGGCTCGTCGTCGGCACGGCCGGCCTCGACCGGCTGACGCTGGACATCGCCTGCGTCAGCCATCCGGTCGACGAAGCCCTCGACAATCTGGCCGATCTCACCATCGCCGCCTCCGTGCTGCTCGGCACTGAGCCGCCGTCACTCGAAGGTCTGCGCATCGACGACCGCACGATCGGCCCCGGCTACGGGATCCCGACCGGCGAGACGTGGGACGCGGTGCGGCTTTTCGGCCGCACGGAAGGAATCGCGCTCGATCCCGTGTACACCGGCAAAGTGGGTGCCGCGCTGATCCGCTGGGCCGCCGAAGGCCATTTCGCGCCCGACGAGCACGTTGTCTTCCTGCACACGGGCGGGCTGCCCGGCCTCTACGGGTACGCCCCCGAATTCGCCGACGCGGTGCGCGGCTGACGCGACCTTCAGCATCCCGGCGATCAGGATCACGTGTGCCACCAGGGAAACCCGCTGCATGACGCCGACCGGCGCGATGTCGGTCAAGGTCTTGAAGAACGGGATGTCGGCCAGGCGCACGAAGATGAAGCTGAGCCCGAAGACGATCAGCCCGGCGGCGCTGCCCCAGGCCAGGCGGCCGATCAGCCTGGCCGCGGGGGTGCCGCGCAGGTTGTCGCGCAGGGTGAAACCGGCGGCGGGCAGGCTGAGGAACGCGATGAGACACGCGTACAGGTGGATCTCGCCGCTGACCGGATCCGGGAACTCCGGGTAGCTCGCCGGGAAGATCGCGGCCGCCGCCAGCCCGAGTGACCACAGCACGAACAGCAGTTTCGTGGTGCGGCTGAGCGGGATCCCGGCCGCGGCCAGCGCGCCGAGCGCGGTGAGTGAGCCGATGGAGAGGGAGAGCACGCTGGCCCCGAGCATGCCGGTGCCGCGGTCGACATAGGCGTAGCTGGACAGCGTGTCGAACACCGGATCGCGTGAGCTGATCAGGTGCAGCACCACCATGGTGAACAGTGCCCAGCCGATGGCCGCGCCCGACGCGATCAGCCAGGGTCTCGCCCGCGATCTCTCCCCAGGGAACGTCATGCGTCCAGCGTGCTCGCGCGGACGCGGTTTTCCGATCCGGGAAGCCCCCGGTTTTACCCTGGGGCTACCCCGAAGTCGACGAGTACCAGTAGCTGGTCATCGTGCCTTTTCGCGCGGGGCCAGCGCTCGCCGTCGGGATCCTGTTTCTCGGCCGTGCGCACCGCGTCGAGGACGGCGTCCGGGCCACGCTCCCGGCTGATGGCGAGCACCTCCGGCCAGTCGAACAGGCCGTACTCGTCGACACCGATCGCGACGCCGTCGGTGGCCAGCAGCAGGGCGTCGACCTCCGAGCGCGGCCAACTGCGGCGGACGGCTTCGGCGGCGGCCCTGGGTTCCGCTTCGGCGACCCAGAAGCCGTCCGGCGCGTTGCGTTTCGCGCGGACGTCGGCGCCGGTGCGGAGCTGACCGCTTTCGCGCAGCGAGACGAGCCTGTCGTCGGTGAGCGGGTCGGCGCCGGAAGGGCCGAAGGCGACGATGGGGCTGTCGGCGAGCACCAGCCCGTCGACGGTGTCGTCCGTCCAGCGCGCGATCGCGACCGTGCTCGACGGCGAACGTCCCGGTTCGAGGCCTTCGCGCTGGGCGACGTCAGCGATCGACTCGGCCAGCAACACCGCGAGATCGGCCTGGGGTTCCGCGCTCAGCGCCCGCGACAGGCTGTGCACGAGGAGGCTCGCGTACCAGCCGCCGGACGGCAGATCCGGCCGCGGCGCGGTCGCCCCGTCCAGCACCACCACGGCGTTGCCGAGGACGGCGACGTGGTCCTCGGTCGGGCGCGTCGATCCGTCCGCGCCCACTCCGTCCCTTTCCGCCACTGCGATTTCGGCCATGCCCCGACCCTAACTGTCAACTGAGGTTGACATGGGCGAGATGTCAACGTAGGTTGACGTCATGACCGAAGCGACAGATCTGGCCGCGCGAGCCGGTGACCGCGATCCCCGGGTGGGATTGCGCGCCGTCGCCGCCTTGCGCCGGCTGTTGGAACAACTCGAGGCCGTGCAGGTCCGCAGCGCGCGGGTGCACGGCTGGTCCTGGCAGGAGATCGCGGCCGAGCTGGGGGTCAGCAGGCAAGCGGTGCACAAGAAGTACGGGAGGCATTGATGTTCGAACGCTTCACGCCCGAACTGCGCGAAACGGTCGTCGGGGCTCAGCGCGTCGCGTCTGACGAGGCGTCCGGGAACGTCGATCCGCTGCATCTGCTGACGTCCCTCTCCCGGCACACCGGCGTCCTCGCCGCCCTGGGGTGCCCGGCGGACGAACTGGCCGACGACCTCCGGCGCGTCCGCCGCCGGGGCGGGATGAGCGACGCCGACGTCGAAGCCCTGAGCGGGTTCGGCATCGACGTCGAGCACATCGTCGAGCGGGTCGAGCAGACCCACGGCCCCGGCGCGCTGACCGGTGGGCGGCGCACCGGACGCGGCCATCGGCCGTTCACGCCGGAGGCGAAGAAGGTGCTTGAAAAGAGCCTGCGCGAAGCCATCGATGTCGGCAGCAAGCGCATCGAAGGAGAGCACCTCCTGCTCGCGCTGACGGGCGTTCCCGGCGCGGCCGCCGACGTGCTCGCGCAGCGGGGCATCGACTACCTCGCCGTCCGGCGCCTGCTGGAGCAGCGGGAAGCCAGCTGATCAACCCCCGCACACGCGAGTTACGCCTCCGAGCACGCGAGTGCGGTCTTCAAGCACGCGAGTTACGCCTCCGAGCACGAGATGTGCCCCGCGATTACGCGTGACCTGGTGGACGACACGCGTGATCCGACGGACGACACGCGTGACGGGATGGACGACACGCTCGCGGCCGGGGCAACGACGCGAGCCGTCCGCCCAATCACGTATGTCGTCCATCCCGTCACGGGTGTCGTCCATCCAGTCACGCGAAGCCGCCGACCGCGCACCGGCGGTCCTTGCCGATCACGGGCGAGCGCGCTCCCGCCAGACGACATAAGGCAGGAAGGCCTGCGTCAGCGGGCCGATGGCGAGCGCGTACAGGACCGTGCCGACGCCGACCGTGCCGCCGAGCAGCCAGCCCGCGGCCAGCACGGTGATCTCGATGAGGGTCCGGACGAGGCGGATCGACTTGCCGGTCCGCGCCGAGAGTCCGGTCATCAGCCCGTCGCGGGGGCCGGGGCCGAGCCGCGCGCCGACGTAGATCGCGGCGGCGAGGCCGTTGAGCACCACGCCGGCGACCAGGTTGAAGATCTGCCAGCCGAGCACGTCCTGCTCGGGCAGGAAGATCCGCACGAGGTCGACGGTGAGCGAGATGACCACGACGTTGGCCGCGGTCCCGATCCCGGGCCGCTGCCGCAGCGGGATCCACAGCAGGAGTACGAGGACCGACGCGATCGCGGTGACCGTGCCGAACGAGAGACCGGTGATCTTCATCAGGCCTTCGTGGAGCACGTCCCACGGGTCGAGGCCGAGTCCCGACCTGGTCAGCATGGCCATGCTGCCGCCGTAGAGGGCGAGCCCGCCGACGAGCTGGATCGAACGGCGGGTGGTGTCCTGGGAGATGACGACAGGCTTGAGGTCGAGTTTGAGTGCCACGAGTGCACCATCGGGGGTAAGTGGCTATCTTGACCATGGCCAATCTGGAACAATTGGCCTTATGGAGCCGCTGATCCCGCTGACTGGACGCGTTTCAGGGACGAAATTGGCCCTTTTGCTGGGGAGTTGGCGGCAGAGTGGTTCTCGACACGGTGCCGCGGATCTGGCGGCCGCCGTCGAGCTGCTGGTCCTCGACGGCAGGCTGCCGCTCGGCACGAAACTGCCCGCCGAACGGGAGCTCGCCGAAGCGCTGGACGTCAGCCGCACGCTGATCGGCGCCGCGCTGGACAAACTGCGTGCCGACGGCCTGGTCGCCAGCCGTCGAGGGGCGGGCTCGTGGATCGCGGCCCCCGGCGGCCGGGGCCGGAGCGCGATCCTGCCGACCGGCGAGGACCTCATCGACCTCGCCCAGGCCTGCCCGCCCGCCGTCGCCGGCCTGGTCCCGGCCGTGGACGCCGCGCGGAAGGCGCTGGTGGACCACCTCGGCGAGACCGGCTACCAGGTACGCGGCCTGCGGATCCTGCGCGAGCGGATCGCCCGCCGCTACACCGAACGCGGCCTGCCGACCAACGCCGACCAGGTGATGGTCACCAACGGCGCGCATCACGCGTTCGTGCAGGTCCTGCGCATGCTGGCCGGGCCAGGCGACCGTGTCCTGGTCGAGCAGCCGACGTACCCGAATTCGCTGGAGGCCATCGGCGCCGCGCACGCGATCGGGGTGCCGGTGCCGTTGGATCCGGTCACCGGATGGGACGTCGTCGGGATCGAAGCCGCGCTGCGCCAGTCCGCGCCGAGGCTCGCGTACTTCGTCGCGGACTTCCAGAACCCGACCGGCCTGCGCATGGACGCCGCGGGCCGGGAGCGGCTCGCGGCCGCGCTGAACCGCGCTCGGACACCGGCGATCATCGACGAGACGCTGGTCGAGCTGGACCTCGAAGGCGATCCGGTGGACGGGCCACCGCCGCTGGGCGCGTTCCTGGGCGATCTCGGCATCACGATCGGCTCGGCGTCCAAATCGCATTGGGCGGGCCTGCGGCTCGGCTGGATCCGCGCCTCCGAGGATGTCATCGGGCGGCTCATCGCCGCTCGGTTCGCCGTCGACCTGGGGTCGCCGGTGTTCGAGCAGCTCGTCCTCGCGGAGCTGCTCGACGACGGCGGGGCCGCGCTGGCGCACCGCCGCCAGGAGGCGCTGGCCCTGCGCGACGCGATGACCGGGGCGCTCAACTGGTACTGCCCGGAGTGGACGTTCACCGTCCCGCCCGGCGGGCTATCGCTGTGGTGCCGTCTGCCGGAGCCGATGAGCACGCGGCTGGCCGTCGCGGCGGCGGGGCACGGGGTGCAGGTGGCGCCGGGCTCGCGGTTCGGTGTCCACGGTGGACTGGAGCGCTGGCTGAGGCTGCCGTACGCGCTTCCGGCCGAGACGCTCTTCGAGGCCGTGCGACGGCTGGGCGTGGCGGCGGCTTCGGTGGCCGCGACCCCTGCCGTCGCCGCCCCGGTCGCCGTCCAGGTCACCTGACCCCCGCGTTTCGTCCTCTGGATGCGGTAGTTGCGTGTGCAAGTACCGCATCCAGAGGACGAAACGCGGGCCGGGAACGGAAATAGCCGGTGCGCCGGCGGGGCGGCCGATGCTCCAGGGAGGGCATCGGCGCCGCACGACCAGCGCACCGGCTATCCGGCCCGTCCCGAGGCCGAAACCTCGGGACGGGCACCGCGGCGGTTACCCGGCACAGCCCCTCGACGTGCCGGGAACCGCCCGCGGTTCAGGCGGACTTCGAGCTTGGCCGGCTCCTGCTCGGCGCGGTGAGCAGAAGCCCCCGGAGTCCACCCGGTGCTGGTCCCGGCGCCGCAGGGGCAGCGCGGCGCCGGGGCCGGGATCCGAACCGGCCGGGCGCGGTCGGCCGTTCGGAAAGACAGTGGGTTGCCTGAAAAAAGGGGCAGGCGAAAACGGCTTGTGCCAGAGGATTCAGCAGCCGTCGAAACCAGAAGTTGATCTTGGTTTGGACGTGGTTCTCCCCGGCGACCCGGTCAGGTCAGTCGGGGGAGGTGGCGGGAAGCGCGGCTTCCCGGCCGGTGCGCTCGCCTTCGTGGTCGCAGCCGGTCCCGAGGAGCTTCAGCTGCGTGGCGGGGATTCCGGAGTCGAGCACGGCGAGCGGCCCGCGGCCGCCGCCGGTGTTGTCGTGTCCGGGCTGGACGGTCGTCGTGGGCGCGACCGGGGCCACCGGTGCGCTCGGCAGGCCACCGCCGCCGCCCGAGCCGCCGCCGTCCGGGGACGCGTGCGTGTCGGACTCGGCGGGTGCGGCCGGAGCGGGCTTGGCGTCGTGCTCGACCCGGACGGGCAGCGTGACGCGGTGGTTCTGGCTCGCCGCGACCGGAACGGGTTTCTCGGCGGGGACGAGCGGACGCGGGTCCGGCGTGGCGGGCGCGGGCGGCGTGACGGCCTTCGCCGGGACGGCGATGGTGACCGAGCCGCCCGCCGACTCGCCGGAGCCGCCGCCGAAGACGGGGTCGAGCATGTCGCCGGTGCCCGGCAGGATCGCCGGACCGCCGGTGCAGCAGGGATTCGGCGTGATGATCGGCGTGACGACCTGGTCGCCGATTCTGTCGACGACACCGACGACCCCGCCGACGGTTTCGACGACGCCGCCGACCGTGGTCGTGACCACGTTCAGCACGCCACCGATGAGGCCGCCCAGCAAACCGTTGGACGCCTGCGGCTTCGCGGTTTGCGTTTCCGGTTCCGGAGAAGCGGTTTTCTCGACGGAACTCGTGCTCGAAACCGCTTCGTTCTCCACAGTGGCCTTAGCGGCCTCGGGTTCTTTCGAGGTTTCGGTGGGCTCGGCGGGTTTCGTGGTCTCGGTCGCGCTGGAGTCCGAAGTGGACTCGTTCGGAGTAGTCGTTTTCCCGGTTCCGGCTTCGTCCGCGGGCTGCACCACGGAAGTCTCCGGCGTCACGGGGGGCTGTTCGTCGGCCGAAGCCGGGGTGCTCAAAACGGCGCCGAGGAGCCAGCCGGTGAGCGCGAGCCCGCCCGCGAAAAGAATTCGCGTGCCGGTCTTCCAAGAGGTGGGGGCGTGACGGCGCACGACTGCCGGACCACTCACAGCAATCACCACCGTCCGCGCCTGAAACCCACGTTTTCCGCGTGAGTTCGATCTTTCTTGGGGTCTCTTCCGGTCAGGTCGCAGTTCCCCCGGGGCTGCACCAGTTTTAGCACCGGAGGGGAGTGTTTCACCTCAGCCGCCAACGATCCAGCCCGTTAGGCGGAACGACGCAACCGGCTCCGGTGCCTGGAGTACCGAAGTTGATCACTCTCGGTATGTGCCCGGCGGCCATCCGGGGACGGGTGGAACTACTCAAATCCTCGGTGACCTGACCTTTTCCGGATCCTTGCTGCGGTGCGTGCCGTCGAAGTCGCGTTCGGTGATCGGCGTGGCGGCCGCAAGCCGCCGGGAGGGGAAGGTCCGGGATGTGGGACGTGAACGCGGTGTCGGCGGCGGTGCTCAAGGTGCTGAAGACCTACCGGCTGAGCGAAGCCGACGCCAAGGACATCTGCCAGGACGCCTGGCTGGAACTGCTTCGCGTGCCCGGCGCGCTACGCGACGAAGCGAAGCTTGGAGCTTGGCTGACCACCACGGCGCGGCGGCGCGCGCTTCGGATGATCACCAGGAACAGGCGCGAAACGCCGCGTCCGCTGCCCGGTACGGAGACGACCCCGGAGGCCGAAATCGTCCGTGTCGAACGGGACCGCGCGCTCTGGGCGGCGGTCGATCGCCTGCCGGACTCGCAGCGGAGGCTGGTGCGGCTCCTCGCGTACCGGCCGGAGCTGTCCTACGCCCAGATCGCGGAGGAGCTGGGCGTCAGTCCGGCCAGTGTCGGCAGGCTCCGAAGACGGTGTTTGGACCGGCTCGGACGGCTACTCGAAAAGGGCGGCTGGGCGTGAACATCGGACGGGTCACCGCAGTTTGCGCAATCGGGTGACCGCTTCGTCGATGACCTCGTTGCGTTTGCAGAACGCGAAGCGCAGAAGGTGTTTCCACTCTTCCGGGTGATCGGTGAACACCTTTACGGGCACGGCCGCCACCCCCACCCGTTCGGGGAGCTCCCAGGCCAGCTCCGCGGCGTCGTCGAAGCCGAGCGGGCGGACGTCGACGCAGACGAAGTACGTCCCGGCGGTCGGCCGGACGGCGAAGCCCGCCTCCGCGAGGCCGGCCGCGAGCCGGTCCCGCTTGCCCTGAAGGCTCGTGCGCAGCTCCTCGGCCCACGGCAGTTCGTGGTCCAGCGCGTGGGCGACGGCGGGCTGGAACGGGCCGCCCGAGACGAAGGTGATGAACTGCTTCGCCGCTTTCACCGCCGCGACCAGTTCGGGGCTCGCGCAGACCCAGCCGATCTTCCAGCCGGTGCAGTTGAACGTCTTGCCCGCGCTGGAGATCGACACGGTGCGGTCGCGCATCCCGGGGAAGGTCGCCAGCGGGACATGCTCGGCGTCGTCGAACACCAGATGCTCGTACACCTCGTCGGTGATCGCGATCAGGTCGTGCTCCACGCAGAGCGCGGCGACGGCTTCCAGCTCGGCGCGGGTGAACACCGTGCCGGTCGGGTTGTGCGGCGAGTTGATCAGGATCGCCCTGGTCCGCCCGGTCACCGCGGCGCGCAGGCCCTCGACGTCCAGCGCGAACCGGCCGTCGCGTTCCACCAGGCCGACGACACGCCGCTCCGCACCCGCCATGGCGACGGCGGCCGCGTACGAGTCGTAGTACGGCTCGATGACGATCACCTCGTCACCCGCCTGCGTGAGCGCGATCAGCGACGCCGTGATGGCCTCGGTGGCACCGGCGGTGACCAGGATCTCCGTGTCGCGGTCGTACTCGACGCCGTAGCGGAGCCGGTGCCGCGCGATCGCCGCGCGCAGCTCGGGCCGTCCCGGACCCGGCGGATACTGGTTCGCACCCCCGAACAGCGCGTTCTTGGCGGCGTCGAGCATTCCGGCGGGCCCGTCGGTGTCGGGGAAACCCTGGCCGAGGTTGACGGCTTCGTGGCGGACGGCGAGTGCCGTCATCTCCGCGAAGATGGTCGACGTGAAGGGCTGGAGGCGGGGTACGAGGACAGGTTCGCGCACGATCAGCCATCCTCACGGACAATGGCGGTGTGGAGCAACTGACGCCCGCCAAGGTGACCCCAGCCGATCCGCCCGGTGGCACCGCCGCCGAGGAGGAGAAGCGCCGCGGCCTGCGCAAGATGAAGATGGTCGCGCTGTCGTTCCTGCTCGGCGCGACGGTGATCTTCCTGCTGACCAGCTGGGCCGAGGCCGCGGGCTGGCCCGCCTGGGTCGGCTACGTCCGCGCGGCCGCCGAGGCCGGGATGGTGGGCGCGCTCGCCGACTGGTTCGCGGTGACGGCGCTGTTCCGGCATCCGCTGCGGATCAAGATCCCGCACACCGCGATCATCCCGAACAAGAAGGACGCGCTGGGCAGCAGCCTCGGTGACTTCGTCGGCTCGAACTTCCTGTCCGAGTCCGTGGTCCGCGAGAAACTGAGCCGGGTCGAGGTCTCGAAGCGGCTCGGCGGCTGGCTCTCGCAGCCCGCCAACGCCGAACGCGTGACGTCCGAGCTGGCCACCGTCGTGCGGGCGGCGGTCAAGGTGCTCCGCGACGAGGACGTCCAGGCGATCATGGAACAGGCCGTGGTCAAGCGGATCGTGGACAAGCCGTGGGGGCCGCCGCTCGGCAAGATCCTGGAAGGCGTGTTCGCCGACGGGGCGCACCACAAGCTGGTGGACCTGATGTGCGACCGCGCCTACGAATGGGTGCGGGACAACCACACGACGATGCTGCGCGTGGTGTCGGACCGGGCGCCGAGCTGGTCGCCGAAATTCGTCGACGAGATGCTCGCGGACAAGGTCTACGGCGAGGTGCTGTCGTTCGTCTGGGCGGTGAAGACCGACGTCAACCACCCCATGCGGCTGGCGCTGGACAAGTTCCTCGGCGAGTTCGCCCAGGATCTGCAGACCGACCCCGAGGTGATGGCGCGCGCCGAGCAGGTGAAGTCCCAGATGCTGGGGCACGACGAGGTGCAGAAGCTGATCGGCTCGGCGTGGGCGACGGCGAAGGAGATGCTGCTCAACGCCGCCGAGGACCCGTCGAGCGAGCTGCGGCGCCGCGTGCGCACGGGCCTCGAGACGCTCGGGGAGCGGCTGGTCTCCGACGAGCACATCCGGTCCAAAGTGGACACTTGGGTGGAGGGTGCGGCGGCGTACGTCGTCACGCACTACTCCAAGGAGATCACCACGATCATCACCGACACGGTGGAGCGCTGGGACGCCGAGGAGACCTCACGCAAGATCGAGCTCCAGGTCGGCCGGGATCTGCAGTTCATCCGGATCAACGGCACGGTGGTCGGCGCGCTCGCCGGCCTGGTCATCTACACGGTCGCGCAGCTGCTCTTCTGAGCGGCCACGCGTATACCACACTCCGGAGGCCGCACCGGGAGTTGTCCACAGGAAGTGGAGTCATCCCCAGGGTTATCCACAGCTTTTCACGTTTTTGGCCTAACGGTGTGCACAACCCCTGGGGGTAACTCGGGGGTGGGTGACACCAGAAGTTGTGGTCGTTCGGGTCCGGCGGGTCATGGGTCGAGCGGGGGCTGAAGGACGCTTTCACCGCATCTCACGCGACGAAAGCGTCCTTCACCGCGTGAGATGCGGTGAAGGACGCTTTCAGCCCACGCCGCACCTCAGCCCGGGCCGCACCTCAGTCCGGGCCGCGGGTCAGGTCGAGACGTCCGCGGTCCGGGCGCGCCAGGCCCGCGCCTTTTCGCGGTTCCCGCAGGCCCGCATCGAGCACCACGTCCTCGACCGGTTCCGCGATTCGTCGTAGAACGCCCACAGGCAGTCGTCCGCCGGGCAGATCTTGAGCCGGATCCATTCGCCGAGCACGGTCAGCCGGGTCGAAGCCGCCAGCACCGCCTCGCAGACCGTTTCCGAGACCAGGAGCGGGCCTTCGGCGCCGAGGACGATCTCCGCCGGCGCGCGCAGGCCGAGGCGGGGGAGTCGCGGGTCGCCGATCGCGGCCCGCAGCGCGTCCCGGGTTTCGCGCGCGGCCGCGGGGGTATCCGCACGCAGCCGGTGATCGCGGGCCCAACGTTGCCAGGACTCCAGCTCGTCCAGGAGGTCGGTGCCGCGTTCGACGTTCACCGTGTTCAGAAACTCGACCACCAGGGACGCGTCGGTGTTCACCTCGCCCAGTGTACGGGCGAGACCGGTTGTCATCGGCTTTGATAACCCTCATACTCGTTTCACTGGTTACTCGATCATTCTGGAGGCTGAACCATGGGTGCGGTACCGACCTTCGGCGCGGTGGCTCTCGACTGCCCGGATCCGGTCGCGCTGGCGGAGTTCTACCGCGAGCTGCTCGACTGGAAGGCGGCCGAAGTCGCCGAAGACGGCCATTGGGTGACCCTGCGGAACCCGGAGGGCGGCGCGCGGTTCTCGTTCCAGCGCGTGCCGGACTACCGGCCGCCCGCGTGGCCGTCCGCCGAGAACCCGCAGCAGGCCCACGTCGACCTCGACGTCACCGACATGGAAGCCGCCCACGAGCGCGCGCTGACCATCGGCGCGAAGCTGCTCGACGACTCGCCGGAGACCTTCCGGGTCTACGCGGATCCGGCGGGACACCCGTTTTGTCTGTGCGCCTGCTGACCCCGGGCGAGAAAAATGCGTAATCTCTGATACGTGATTTGTCCGAAGTGCCAGAACGCCATGAAGACCGTCGACAAGAACGGTATCCACATCGACCAGTGCCAGGGATGCCGCGGCATCTTCCTGGACCGGGGTGAGCTGGAAGCCATCACCAACGCCGAGACCTCGTACTACGGCGGCGGTGGACACCAGCCTCCTCCGCCGTATCAGGGGGGTGGGCACGCGCCGGCGCCGCACTACGGCCGTCCGGACTCCCCGCGGCCGCATCGCGGCGGGTACGCCGACTCGCCGAAGGGCTACCGGGGTGGATACGCCGACTCGCCCAAGGGGTACCGCGGCGGGTACGCGGACTCTCCGCACGGCTACGGCCACAAGCGTCGTAAGGGTGGCTTCCTCGAAGGCCTCTTCGACTGACCGTGGTCCTCGATCTCAAGATCTGCCCGGCCTGCGGTGATCGCGCCGAACGGCCACGAGTCGAGAGCGGGCTGCTGGTGTGCGCGGTGTGCGCGCACCGGTGGCCGTTCCGGCGCCTTCCGCTGTTCGCGCTGACCGGCCCGAGCGGGGCGGGCAAGTCGACGGTCGGGCCGCTCCTGGCGCGACGGCTCGGCGATCTCGCGCTCGTGGTCGAGCAGGACGTGCTGTGGACCGGGGCCTTGCGCGACGACGTCCCCGGCCATCCCGCGTTCCGCTCGACCTGGTTGCGGATGGCGGCGATGCTGCACCAGAACGGACGGCCGGTCGTGCTGTGCGGCACCGTCGCGCCGCCCGAATTCGAGCGGTTGCCCGAGCGCGTCTTCTTCTCCGACATCCACTACCTGGCGCTCGTCAGCGAGCCCGACGCGTTGCGCAAGCGTTTGCTCGCGCGGCCCGCCTGGCGCGAGTGGGACGAGGAGCGCGTCGAGGAGATGCTGGAGTTCAACGCGTGGCTGCAAGCGGAAGCGTCCGCGATGGAGCCGCCGGTCGAGCTGTTCGACACCACCCACATCCCGGTCGGCGACGCCGTCGACCATGTCGAGAAGTGGGTGCGAGGCCTGCTTTCAGGAGCCCAGCGGCCACGTGCGGCCCTCGGGTGAATCCAGCCAGATCACCTGCTCGTCCCCGTCGAGGCTGAGCCCGAATCGGTCCCGTCCCGGCTGGCCGAGGTCGAGCCATTCTTCGTACGCGGCTTCGACGATCTCCCACAGCCGCCGCGGGCCGCCTTCGGCCACTTCGAACTCGTCGCCCGCCTGTCGATGGCGCAGCCATGAGCCGTCCGGATGAACCAAGGCCGTGCCCTGGTCGTCTCGTGAGGCGGTCACGC
The DNA here is from genome assembly GCF_022479115.1 of Amycolatopsis sp. EV170708-02-1. Lineage (NCBI taxonomy): Bacteria > Bacillati > Actinomycetota > Actinomycetes > Pseudonocardiales > Pseudonocardiaceae > Amycolatopsis > Amycolatopsis sp. EV170708-02-1. The sequence goes on along the minus strand of NZ_CP092497.1, from coordinate 8,641,971 downwards.
CCGGGAGGCAGAGCCCGGCGAAGAACTCGAACCGGCTGCGGACCTCGGTGATCACCCCCATCGGCAGCCGCGTCGGCCGCCAGGTGACGGCGCCGTCCGGCACCTTCGACTGCTTGAACCGGTGCGCGCGCAGCGGCATGAAGCGCCCGTCGCGGGCGAGCACCCGTCCATGCCCCGTGGCGCCTTCGCCCGCGACGATCCGGACGAGCCCGCCGCCGATCGGCCGGTTCAGCGTGGTGAGGATCAGCCCGCCGGGCATCGTCTGCGCCAGCCACGCGGGCGGGATCGACGAGACCGAACAGGTGCAGATCACCCGGTCGTAGAGCACTCCCGCCGGGAAGCCTTCGGCGCCGTCGGCGGCCGCGCACGAAGGTACGTACCCGATCTCCGCGAGCCGTTTGCGCGCGGCGTCGACGAGTTCCGGGTCGATGTCCACTGTGTACACGAGCCCGGCACCGAGCCGATGGCACAGCAACGCGGTGTTGTACCCGGTGCCCGTGCCGATCTCCAGTACGCGATGTCCGTCGGCGACGCGGAGCTCTTCGAGCATGATCGCCATGATCGACGGCTGGCTGGACGAGCTCGTCGGCGTTCCCGGCTGCGCGCCGAGACAGCGCGCCCGTTCCCAGAGCCCGGAATCGTCGTCCAGCTGCACGACCAGTACGTCGGGGGAGTAGACGCGCCTGAGCCACTCGTCGTCGCCGTGCTCGACCGCGGCCCAGCCGTTCGCCGCCGGGACGAAGAACCGCGGCAGGAAGACGTGCCTCGGCACGGAGCGGAACGCGGTCATCCAGCGCGCGTCGTGCAGCACGCCCTCGGCGAGCAGGTGCTCGACGAGGCGCCGCCGCAGCCGCGTGGCGTTCGACATCCCTCCACGGTAGCGGGGTGAGCACCAACACACCCGATGGTTGCAAGCAGAGTGCTTGCAATTGCTAGCACTCGGGCGTAGCGTTGAAGACGTCGCGAGGAGGTGACCGATGTCAGACACCGACCGGGATCAGCCCACATCGGGCGGACCGATGGAGAAGGTCGCGGACATCGCTTCCGACATCGGCGAGTACATCCGCCAGCAGCGCAGCAACGCGAAGATCTCCTTGCGGCAGCTGTCGAAACTCGCCGGCGTGTCCAATCCGTACCTGAGCCAGATCGAGCGCGGGGTCCGCAAACCCAGCGCGGAGATCCTGCAGCAGATCGCCAAGGGCCTGCGTATCTCGGCCGAGGCGCTCTACGTGCAAGCGGGAATCCTCGATCTGCCGACAGGTGGCCCGGTCGGCGACGCGATCCGCGCCGACACCGAGCTGACCGAACGGCAGAAGCAGGTCCTGCTCGACGTCTACGAATCGTTCCGCCGCGAGAACGCCGCCGCGAAACCCGAGCAGGCGGCCGAGGCGAAAACAGAAGCCACCGAAACCAAGGAGTCAGCATGACCACGGCCACCAAGACCGAACGCAAGCACACCGCCCTCGACCAGGTCCGCACGCCGCTGCTGGCCGCGCTGGGCGCCGGCAACCTGGCGGGCCAGGCCGTCGTCGACGCCGTGTCGAAGGCCAAGGAGAAGGTCGTCGAGGGCAGCGAGACCGCCCGCAAGAACATCGAAGAGCTCCCGCACGACGTCGAGGGCCTCCGCGAGAAGCTCGACCCGGCCGAGCTGCGCAAGGTCATCGACGAGTACACCGAGGCCGCGCTGAAGCTGTACAACAAGCTGGCCGAGTCCGGCGAGCAGGCGTGGGACAAGATCGCCGCGCAGCCGCAGGTCAAGAAGGCCATCGAGCAGCTCGAAGACGCGATCAGCACCGCGCAGGACCGCGTCGAGGGTGCGACCACCGACGCCCGTGAGCGCATCGACACCGTGCTCGGCAAGGTCACCAAGGGCACCCGCTCGGCGGGCGAGAAGACCGCCCGCAAGGTGACCGAGGTCGCCGGCGAGATCGCCGACGAGGTCGAGGAGCTCGGCGACGACCTCGCGCACGAGACCCGCTCGGCTTCGCGCAAGGTCGCCAACAAGACCGCGCCGAAGACCACGGCCACCGCGCGCCGCACCACCTCCAGCCCGGCCGCCAAGAAGCCGGCCACCGCGCCGAAGACCACCGAGAAGTAAAGGTCCGCGTGAATCCCAGGGCCCTCGGCACCCGCTTCGGTGCCGGGGGCCCGGGTCATTCGCCCGGTTTGACGTAAGCTGAGTTCGTGTTCGTTGCCACCTGGATCCTCATCGCCATCCATTGGGGCGGCGCGCTGACGGGGCTGTTCGCGTTCGTGCACGCGCTGTTGCAGCGTGCGGACGCGTATTCGGCCGCCGATCGGAAGACCAAACCCATCTGGATGCTCATCACCGGTGGGTCCACCGTGGTGCTGACGTTCTTCCAGTTCTACGGCGGCGGCATGATCCTGTGGCTGCCCGCGCTGGTCGCGGTCCTGGTCTACCTCGTGGACGTCCGCCCCAAGCTCATCGAGGTGCAACGTGGCGGCCGCAACTGGTGATTAGGGTGGGCCTGTGACTGACTGGACCATCGCCGGAACCCTCACCGTCGTCCCCGCCCTCACCCGCACGGATCTGCTCGCCGAGTCCGTCGCCAAGGCGCTCGCCGCCCTGCCCGATCCGGACGCCGTCGGCGTCGTCGAGATCGACGCCGAGCTGGCCGACACCGCCGCCTTCTGCGAGGCATACGGCTCACCGCTTTCCGCGTCCGCGAACTGCGTCGTCGTCGCCGGCAAACGCGCCGGCGAGGTCCGCTTCGCCGCCGCGATGATCCTCGCCACCACCCGCGCCGACGTGAACGGCGTGATCAAGCGCCGTCTCGACGTCCGCAAGGCCTCCTTCGCCCCGATGGACGAGGCCGTCTCGCTCACCGGAATGGAGTACGGCGGCATCACGCCGGTCGGCCTGCCCGGGGAATGGCCGATCCTGATCGACCAGCGCGTCGCCGACGAACCCGAACTGGTCATCGGCAGCGGTATCCGCGGCGGCAAGCTGCTGATCCCGGGCCGGGTCCTCGCGTCCTTGCCGGGCGCCGAGGTGATCGACGGGCTCGCGCGTCCCGTCGAGTGAGGCTGTCCACAAAGGACTTCCCACTGGCCTCCGCCTTCGAGGCCGGACACCTGGAGATCGACGCCGCGTTGCTCGCCGCCCTCGGTGAGAACCGTGCCCGCGTCCTCGCCGCGCTGACCGAGCGCCCCGTCTACGGCGTGAACACCGGGATGGGGCGCCTCGCCGGGGTCGCCGCGCCCGCGTCGAGCGCACACCAGCGGAACCTCCTGATCGGCCGCGCCGTCGGCGGCCCGCCCTGGCTGTCGGCCGGGGAAGTGCGCTGGCTGCTACTGGTGCGCCTGCGGGATCTGCTCGCGCCCGAGGCGGGCGCGAGCCCGGAGCTGGTGACGTTCCTCGTCGACCGGCTGAACGAGGGGTTCACCCCCGCCGTACCGCGGACGGGCCTGGGCAGTGCCGGCGAGATCATCCCGCTGGCGCACGCCTTCCAGACCTTCCTCGGCGTCGGGACCGTGCTGGTGGACGGCGTCGAGACACCCGCGTCGGAGGTGCTGGCGGAGCCGTACGAGCCAGGTCTCAAGGAGGCCGCGACCCTCATCCAGGGCTCGCCGCTGGCGGAGACGCTCGCCGCCTTCGCGCGGACCGAGGTCCAGCAGGTGGTGGACCTCCAGACGCTGGCCGCCGCGATCGCGATCGACGTCCTCGGTGCGCCGCAAGCGATCTATCGCCCGGCGTCGGCGGGAGACGATCAGGTGCTGGAGTCGGTGCTGTACGAGATCGGCGGCTTGCTCGACAGTGCCACCGTGCGCCAGGGAGTCGTCCAGGCGCCGGTCTCCGTGCGTGTCGCGCCGCGCGCGATCGCTCACCTGACGCGGGTGAACGGCGAGTTGGACGATGTCCTGCGGCGCTCGGCGCCGACGGACTCGCCTGCCTTCCTCGACGGTGAATTCGTGTCCACCACGGGGTTCCACGCCGTCGAGCTCGGGTTGCGGATGGACGCGGTGACGGCGGCGCTGGCGCATCTCGGCGAAGTGAGCGTGCAGCGGACGCACCGGTTGCTCGACGAGCGGTTCAGCGGTCTTCCCGCACAGCTCGCGATGGATCCTGGGCCGCAGGCGGGGCTGGTCCCCTTGCACAAACGCGCGGTGGGGGAGCTGCACGCGCTGCGGCGGCTGGCCACACCCGCGACGTTGGGTTCCGTCGACACGTCCGGCGGGCAGGAGGACGTGCAGGCGTTCGCTTGGGCGGCGGGGAACCAGCTCCGTGACGCTTGCGCGCGGATGTTCGCCATCACGGCCTGCGAGCTGATCACGGGTTCGCAGGCGCGATTCCTGGCGCACGGGGAGGGTTCGCCTCGGCTCCGTGCCGCTTACGAGTGGCTGAGCGGGCTCGTTCCACCGCTCACGGAGGACCGGCCGCTGGGGCCCGAGGTGACCGCGTTGATCGCCGTGCTGCGGGATTCGTACTTCAACGACCTGACGACCTTGGACTAGGTCCGGGTTTCCGCGCGGGACTGGATCGCCAGCCCGCGCGGGGTCACCCAACGCGTGACGAGCGCGAAAACGCCTTCGCACACCAAAGCCAGGACGACGACCGCGATGCCACCCGCCAGGATCTCGCCGTGGCCGGGATCGCCGAGGGCGAAACCGTCCACAATGTACCGTCCGAGCCCGCCGCCGTCGTTGACGATCGCGCCGATCGCGACCGTCGCCACCAGTTGCAGGAACGCGACGCGGGCACCCGCCAGGATGACCGGCGACGCGAGCGGCAACTCCAGCCGCAGCATGATCTGCCACTCCCGGTAGCCGGTTCCGCGCGCGGCGTCGACGGTTTCCTGCTCCAGCTGGATGACGCCCGCGTAGGTGTTCGTGAACAACGGCGGCAGCGCCAGTGCCACCAGCGCGAGCATCAACGGCCAGAACGTCGTGTCGGCTTCGAGCCGGGAAGCCAGGAACCAGAACAGGATCACGAGCCCGAAGCTGGGGATCGCGCGGCCGATGTTCACCGCGCTCGTTGCGAGGAACTGCGCGCGGCGGTAGTGCGCCAGCCACAACGCGGGCGGGATCGTCAGCACGGCCGAGATCGCCAAGGCCAGCAAGGAGAACTGGAGATGTTCGACCGTCCGGTACGGCACACCCGCCGGATCCGTCCAGCTCCAGCGGTTCGGTTCGCCGAGCCACTCGATGGTCTGGTCGATGATGCTCATCGCGACGCCGCCTTCCGCGACCACGGCGCGAGCGCGCGCCCACCGAGCCACAGCAGCAGATCCACCACCACGGCCAGTACCACGGAAAGCACGACGCCGACGATGATCGACGTCGGGTTCGGTGTCGCGGTCTGGATGCCGTTGCGGATGAAGTACCCCAGGCCGCCCTTGCCGAGCATCGAAGTCACCGTCACGAGCCCGATCGTGGTCACCGCCGCGACCCGCAGGCCCGCGACCACCACCGGCAGCGCGAGCGGGAGTTCGACCTGCCACAGCAAGCGAGACCGCGTGAAACCCATACCTATCGCGGCTTCGCGGACTTCCTTGGGTACTTGTTCGACGCCGGTGACGATGTTGCGGATGAGGATCAGCAACGTGTACGTCGCCAACGGGATCACCGCGGTGGTGAAGGACGTCAAGCCGGTGAAGGGAACCAGAACGGCGAAGGCGCCGAGACTTGGGATGACGTACAAGGAACCGGCCGTGCCCAACGCGATCACGTAGAACCATCGGCGACGCAGCGAAATCGCGGAAACACCGATCGACACCACCAGCCCGATGGCGAGCGCCGCCGCGGTCAGGGTGATGTGCTCACCGAGCCGCTCGAAGATCTCGTCGAGGTGGCGGTCCACCCACCGCCACTCGAAGAGCGGCCGTCCGCCCTGGGCGGGAACGGGGAACACGGAGGAGGCGCGCACCGGCCGACCTTACCCCGTTCGGGGCGCCGGATTCCGTTCTCTGGGAGCGCAAGGGGTGCAACTCTCAAAATGTGGATTCTGTCGTGACCCGGAGATACTGTCCATTCCTCTGAACGAGTCATAGGAGTGTGCACGTGCGCTGGACACGGAATGTTCGAGTGGGCGCGGTGCTCGCCGCCGCCGTCCTCGGTATGACCGCCTGTGGGGGTGGCGACGACGCGGCGGCCCCGGCCGCGCAGAGCAAGGGCGGGGCGCCGATCGTGGTCGCCTCCTTCAACTTCACCGACAGCGTGATCCTCGCCGAGCTGTACGCGAACGCGTTGGAGGCCAAGGGTTATCCGATCACCCGCAAGCTGAACCTCGGTTCGCGCGAGCTGATGTACCCGGCGCTGAAGTCCGGCGAGCTCCAGTTCGTCCCGGAGTACCAGGGCGCCGCCATCAGCACCGGCTTCGGCAAGGAGGCCGCGAAGGACGCGGCGGGCGAGCACGAACAGCTCAAGAAGCTGTTCGAGCCGTCCGGCATCGGCCTGCTGGACTACTCGCCGGCGGAGAACAAGAACACCTACATCGTGAAGGCCGATCTCGCCAAGGAGAAGGGGCTGGCGAAGATCAGCGATCTGGCCAAGGTCGGCCAGGTCACCGTCGCCGGCGCTCCGGAGTGCGCGGAACGGCTTCCCTGCTTCAAGGGCTTCACCGACGTCTACAAGCTGAAGGCCACGTTCCAGACGGTGCAGGAGGCGGGGCCGCGCGTCGAGCAGCTGCGGTCCGGCAAGGTCACCGTCATCCCGGTCGACTCGGTGAGCCCGCTCGTCGGCGACCCGCAGTTCGTGGCGCTGGAGGACGACCTCGCCATCGTGCCGACCGAGAACGTCGTTCCCGCGGTGAACAAGAAGGTCCTCGACGAACGCGGCGCCGACTTCGCGGCCGTCGTCAACGCGGTGAGCAAGGCGCTCGACACCGGGCAGCTGCGTGAGCTGAACAAGCGCGTCGACTCGGACGGCGAGAAGCCGGGAGACGTCGCGAAGGACTGGCTGAAGGAGAAGTCCCTCATTTAGCTCCCATCGCACGCGCTATGAAAGGTCCCTGCCTTGCGAAATTCGCGAGGAAGGGACCTTTCATCGCGTCCGGGGCAGGGGGTGCGCGCTCCCCCTGCGAGCAGCGGTGGAATCGTGGACGCTGTCTTGCAACACGGGTGAAAGGGAGTGGGATGGGAAAGGTCACGGCCGTCGCGGAGCGCACCATCGAGGCGCCGGCGGACAAGGTCAGGGCGCTCGTCGCGGACTACGCCGAAACCCGGCCGAAGCTGCTGACGGAGCACTACCGCGACTACGAGGTCACGGAAGGCGGCGCCGGCGCGGGCACGAAGGCGCGCTGGAAGCTGCAGGCCACGTCGAAGCGCGTGCGTGACGTCGCCGCGACGGTGACCGAGCCGTCCGAAGGCACCCTCGTCGAGACCGACGCGAACTCCAGCATGGTCACCACCTGGACCGTCCGCGAGGTGCCGGGCGGCAGCCTCGTCCGCATCGAGACCACCTGGGACGGCGCGGGCGGCATCGGTGGCTTCTTCGAGAAGACGTTCGCGCCCGGTGGGCTCAAGCGCATCTACGAGGGCGTGCTCGGCAAGCTCGCCGAGGTCGTGTAGCGCTCGCCACAACCGGAATGGTCGCCCCGGTTCCCTCGTTGTACCCGACGTGAATACGGGGCGATCGCCCCGCTTCGGCAACAGACTTGGAGTTACCTCGTGAACGCAACCGAGATCCGGCTCGCCTCCCGTCCGCACGGAGTCCCGACGCTGGAGAATTTCGAGATCGCCGACGTCGAGATCCCGGTGCCCGGCGAGGGGCAGATCCTGGTCCGCAACCAGGTGCTGAGCGTGGATCCGTACATGCGCGGCCGGATGAGCAGTGCGAAGTCCTACGCCGAGCCGTACGAGGTCGGCAAGGTCATGCACGGCGGCGCCGTCGGTGAAGTCCTCGAGTCCACCGTGGACGATTTCAAGCCCGGTGACATCGTGCTGCACGGCCTCGGCTGGCGTTCGCACGCCGTCGTCGCCGCGAAGCACGCGGTGAAGGTCGACCCGGAGGCCGCCCCGGTCACGGCGTACCTCGGTGTCCTCGGCATGACCGGGCTCACCGCCTACGCCGGACTGCTCGAGGTCGCGGAGTTCAAGGAGGGCGACACCGTCTTCGTGTCCGGCGCGGCGGGCGCCGTCGGGTCTGTCGTCGGCCAGTTGGCGAAGCTGAAGGGCGCGAAGCGGGTCATCGGCAGCGCGGGCACGGACGACAAGGTCAAGTGGCTGACCGACGAGCTGGGCTTCGACGCGGCGTTCAACTACAAGGACGCCCCGGTGATGGAGCAGCTCCGCGCGGCGGCGCCCGAAGGCATCGACGTGTACTTCGACAACGTCGGCGGCGAGCACCTCGAAGCGGCCATCGACTCGATCAACCTGCACGGCCGGATGGCGATCTGCGGGATGATCTCGGTCTACAACAACACCGAACCGGCCGCGGCACCGCGGAATCTCGCGTCGATCATCGCGAAGCGGTTCACCATGCGCGGCATGCTGGTCGGCGACCACTACGCGCTGCAGCCGCAGTTCGTGCAGGAGGTCGCTCCGCTCGTCGCCTCCGGACAGCTGAAGTACTCGGAGACCATTGTGGACGGTATCCGCAACGCGCCGCAGGCGTTCCTCGACCTGTTGGGCGGGGCGAACACCGGCAAGATGCTGGTCCGCGTCTGACCCTGAAGCGAAGGACGCTTTCCCCGCATCTCATGCGAGGAAGGCGTCCTTCGGCTCAGTACTGCGTCGTGAGCGCGCCTTCGGTCAGCGCGGCGTCCAGTGCCTCCGCCGACATGTCCAGCTTCATCTGGTCACGGAAGATCTGGCCCGCGGTCGGCAGGCTGGACCGCTCCGGCCACGTCTCCGGCTTCCACAGCGACGACCGCAGGAAAGCCTTGGCACAGTGCATGTACAGCTCTTCGACCTCGACCAGGATCGCCAGCGCCGGCCGCTTCCCCTTGACCACGAGATCGTCGAAGAACGGCCCGTCCGCGACCAGTTTCGCGCGGCCGTTGATCCGCAGGGTCTCGTTCATCCCCGGCACCAGGAACAGCAGCCCGGCGTGCGGGTTTTCGAGGATGTTGGTCTGGCTGTCGAGCAGTTTGTTGCCCGGCCTGTCCGCCAGCACCAGCGTCTTGTCGTCGAGCACCTTCACCGAACCGGCCGGGTCGCCCCGCGGGGAGACGTCACAGGTCCCGTCGGACGACGCCGTCGCCAGCAGGTAGAACGGCGAGTGCTCGATCAGCGTGCGCGCGTGCGGATCGAGGAAGGGGATGATCTTCCCCTTGGTGCGCTCGGCCGGGTGGCCGAGATGCTCACGCAGCGCTTCGTGCGTCTCGATCACTTTGATCTCTGAGGTCCCCATAACGACAGTGAACCACTAGAACACGACAGTCCGGTTCCCGTGCACCAGCACGCGGCCCTCCAGATGCCACCGGAGCCCGCGCGCCAGCGTCACCTTCTCGATGTCGCGGCCCTTGCGGACCATGTCCTCGACCGAGTCGCCGTGGTCGACGCGGATGACGTCCTGGTCGACGATCGGGCCCGCGTCGAGGTCGGCGGTGACGTAGTGGCAGGTCGCGCCGATGAGTTTCACGCCGCGCGCGTGGGCCTGGTGATACGGCCGCGCGCCGACGAACGACGGCAGGAAGCTGTGGTGGATGTTGAGCGCCCGCCCGGCCCACGCCTCGCACAGTTCCGGGGGCAGGACCTGCATGAATCTTGCGAGGACGACTGCGTGCGGGTCGTGCTCGTCGACCAGTTTCCGTACTTCGGCGAACGCGGACGCCTTGGCGGCCGGGTCGCCGGCGGGGAACGGGACGTGGTGGAACGGGATGCCGTGGGCGCGGGTGATGTCGCCCAGGGAGGCGTGGTTGCCGATGACGGCGGCGACGTCGACGTCCAGCTCCCCGGACGCGACCCGGCCGAGCAGGTCGTAGAGGCAGTGCCCGGCCTTGGAGACGAGGATCACCGCGCGGCGGCGCTCGCCGGTGTCGCTGACCTGCCAGCTCGACTCGTCCGAAAGCGATTTCGCGACCTCGGCGAAGCGCGTACGCAGCTCGGCGGCGTCGAACGGGAGCGAATCGGCGCGCACGACCTGGCGCGTGAAGAACCAGCCGGTGTCGGGGTCCGTGTGGTACGCCGCTTCGACGATCCAGCCGCCGTGCTCGGCGAGGAAACCCGAGATGCGGGCGATGATGCCGGTGCGGTCAGGGCAGCCGAAGGAGATCACATAGCGACGTTCAGGGTTCGACACGCACACCATTGTCGCTGGTCCCGGCCGCGGCGTGGCGCCGGGTCAGGATGCGGACGCGGACGCGCCGCCCGATCTCGATCGCCGCGACCAGCAGGAGGCCGAGCGCGAAGGACAGCAGAAGGCCCTTCTCCGGTTCGTCCGCGAAGGCGGCTCCGCCGACGAGCCCGATCAGGACGCTGTACACCGCCCAGATGCCCGCGCCGAGGGCGTCGAGCGGGATGAATTTGCGTGGCGGGTAGCCGAGGCTGCCGTTGGCGAGCCCGCTCGCGACGCGGCCGCCGGGCAGGTAGCGGGCGGCGAGGATCAGCAGGACCGCGTTGCGCCGCACCTGGATCTTCGCCCATTCGTAGCGCCGGACCCCGTCCGGGCCGCGCTGCAGCCGGGCCAGCGCCCGCGGGCCCGCGGCGGCGCCGACGGTGTAGCCGAGACAGTCGCCCAGCCAGGCCCCGAGCGCGGCGATCAGCGCGAGCAGCGCCAGCAAGGAGAAGTCCGTGCCGATCAGGACGGCGACGGTGATGACGGTGGTCTCGCTCGGCATGAACGGGAGGAGCGCGTCCAACCCGGACACGAGGAACACGATCACCCACAGCCAGGGCGATCCGAGCGTGCCCTCGAGCAGCCCGGTGACGTACTCCAGCAGTTCCACGGTTCCATGGTGATCACCGCAGGTCGCTTTGGGGTGACGGAGCGGGGTTCGACCGGTGAATTCCTACTCCGGGGCCACCGACGACCACGGCACCGTGAGTTCACCCAGCCGCCACCGCGACGGGCGGTTCAGCACCGGCCAGCCCCGGGCAGTCAGCAGGTGGACGGCGTGCGCCCAGCGGGCACGGACGCCGAAGTTCTGATGCGGTGCCGCCGTCGCCCAACAAGTATCCAAAGTGGACAGTAGTTCGTGGACCCGTTCGCCGGGAACGTTGCGATGGATGAGGATCTTGGGCAGCCGTTCGGCCACTGTGGACGGACGTTCCAGGCTGGCGAGATGGACCGACAGGGTCAGCGTGCGCGGCCCGTCGCGCCCGACGGCGACCCAGGTGCTCAGCCGTCCGATCTCGTCGCAGGTGCCTTCGACGAGCAGTCCGCCCGGTGCCATCGCGTCCAGCATGAGCGACCAGGCACCCGGGACCTCGGCTTCGTCGTACTGCCGCAGGACGTTGAACGCGCGCACCAGCACCGGCTGGGTCCCGGCGAGTTCGAAGCCGCCACGCCGGAAGTCCAGCCACGGCCGGTCGACGGCGGATTGCGCGACGGCGACCCGTTCGGCGTCCAGCTCCAGGCCCAGCACGCGGACGTCGCGACGGACCGTGCGCAGCCGGCGCGCCATCTCGACCGTGGTCACCGGTGAGGCGCCGTAGCCGAGGTCCACCACGAGCGGTTCGTCCGCGCCGCGCAGCAGCCGCGTCGCTCCCGGATCGCTCGCGAGCCACCGGTCCACGCGGCGGAGCCGGTTGGGGTTGGTCGTGCCCCGTGTCGGTGCCCCGACCGGTTTCAGCGCTCGGCCAGCCATTTCGCGACGAATTCCGCCTCGCGCTCCAGCAGCTTGGTGACCTGTTCGGCGATCACGCCCTCCAGCTTTCCGCCGACGAACGGGATCCGCACCTTGACCTGGCCGCTGTTCACCAGCGTCGTCCGCCCGCCCTCGGCGGTCAGCGACGTCTTCGCGGTGATCTCACCCGGCACGCCCGAGACCACCGCCGTCGCGGTGCCGGTGTAGCCGTCCCCGGCCGCCTTCCAGCTCTGCTCGCGCTCGACGATCAGGTCGCCCCGGTGCAGCGTCCGCACGGCCGACGGGAGCTTGTCCGAGCTGATGCCCTGACGCAGCTTGTAGCGCACTCCGTCTTCGGCCGGGACGTACTCCAGCAGTTCCGCGTCGTCGCCGCCGATCTGCTCCAGCCTCGCCCGCAGCGCCGCCTCGCCGGCGACCGCGTCGAACGTGGTCGCGAGGTCTGCGGAGAACGCTGAGCGGTGCTCGATACGGGAGGCCATGGCGCCAGACAGTACCGTTCACGGGCGTGAGCACTGCCGAAACTCCCACCCTCGCCGATCACACCACGTTGCGTCTCGGCGGTCCGGCGCGGCGTTATGCCGAGGCGAAGACCGTGCAGGACCTGGTCGACGCGGTCCGCGAAGCCGACGAAGCGGGCGAGCCGGTCCTGCTGCTCGGCGGCGGCTCGAACCTCGTCGTCGCCGACGACGGTTTCGAGGGCACGGTGCTGAAGGTGGACAACACCGGCTGGACACGTGACGGAGATCTCGTCGAGGTCGCGGCGGGTGAGAACTGGGACGGTTTCGTCGAGGGCCTGGTCGCCGAGGGCATCGGCGGGCTCGAATGCCTCTCCGGGATCCCCGGTTCGGTCGGCGCGACGCCGATCCAGAACGTCGGCGCGTACGGCTGCGAGGTGGCCGAATCTCTGGTCTCGGTCGACCTCTACGACCGCGCCACCCGCGAGATCCGCACGCTGACCGCCGACGAGCTCGGCTTCGGGTATCGCACGTCGATCCTGAAGGGGACCGACGCGGGCGTCGTGCTCACGGTGCGTTTCAAGGTCAACGAGGACGGCCTCTCCGCCCCGATCCGCTACGCCGAACTCGCCCGCACGCTCGGCGTCGAGATCGGTGACCGGGTCCCGGCGGCCGAAGCGCGCGAAGCGGTCCTCGGGCTGCGTCGCGGCAAGGGCATGGTCTTGGACGCCGACGACCACGACACCTGGAGCGCGGGCTCGTTCTTCACCAACCCGATCATCGGGGAGGCGCGGCTGGCGAAGGTGCTGGCGGGCATCGTGGACGTGGTCGGCGAGGACGTGCGCGTGCCGCAGTACCCGGCGCCCGGCGGCACGAAGCTGTCCGCGGCCTGGCTGATCGAGCGCGCCGGGTTCGCGAAGGGGCACGAAGGGCCCGGCGGCCGTGTCTCGCTGTCGACGAAGCACACGCTCGCGCTCACGAACCGGGGCAAGGCCTCGACCGAGGACCTTCTCGCTCTGGCGCGCGAAGTGCGCGACGGCGTCGAGGCGCGCTTCGGCGTTTCGCTGCACCCTGAACCCCTGCTCATCAACTGCGCGCTTTGAGCGAACAACCCCACGCCACCCTCGTGCGTCTATCCCTCTGAGGGGCGAGGGTGAGTTCCGTCGCCGCGGGTAACGTCGGAGAGGTTCCCGGCGCTGAGCGGGTAGAAGCTCGCGGGGATCTTCATGGGAGGTACACGGTGATCGAACGGCGCTCGGTGTTCAAGGCCGCGCTCGCCGCGGGGGCGGCCATGCTGGCCGCTGCCTGCTCCAGCGGGGAAGACGGGAACGCCAAGCCGGAAGGCAGCGGCGGGGAGCAGAACGCCGCCCCGGTCGCGAAGATCACCGCCGAACCCGCCGCCGACGCCAAGGACGCGTCCGTGGTGACGCCGGTCGTGGTGAAGGTCGCCGACGGCAAGCTCACCGAGGTCAAGGTCACCGGGGACAGCGGCAAGGACGTGAAGGGCGAGCTTTCCCCCGACGGACTCACCTGGACCAGCACCGAGGTCCTCGGCTACGGCAAGACGTACACGTACGCCGCGAAGGCCACGGGCAGCGACAACAAGCCCGCCGAGTTCAAGGGCTCGTTCAGCACGGTCAAGCCCGCCAAGGAGGTTCGCGCCACGCTGAACCCGACCGACGACGCCGAGGTCGGCGTCGCGATGCCGATCAGCGTGAAGTTCGCGTCCCCGGTGAAGGACAAGGCGGCCGCCGAGAAGGCGCTCAAGGTGAAGACCGACAAGGACGTCGAGGGCTCCTGGGGCTGGCTGTCGGATACGCAGGTCGACTGGCGGCCCAAGGAGTACTGGCCGGCGAACATCAAGGTCAACGTCGAGGCGAAGCTCTACGGCGTCGCGCTCGGCGGCGGCGCGTACGGCAAGGCCGACGTGACGACCGAGTTCAAGATCGGCCGCAACCAGGTGGTCAAGATCAACACCCCGGACCACGTGATGAAGGTCTACCGGGGCGGATCGGAATCGGCGAGCTACCCCTGCTCGAACGGACTGGACTCCGACGTCCAGCGCAACACCCCCAACGGCACGTTCATCGTGATGACGAAGGAGCCGATGGCGCGGTTCGACAACGCGCGCTACGGCTACACCAACGTCAACAAGAAGTGGTCCTGCCGGATCTCGAACAACGGCGAGTACATCCACGAGAACCAGGACAACGCGGCGAACATCGGCAAGGCCAACACCTCGCACGGCTGCGTGAACCTGCTCGAAGCGGACGCCAAGAAGTACTTCGACTCGGCGATGATCGGCGACCCGGTCGAGATCACCGGTTCGAAACTGGGCAGCCCGACCAAATCGGACGTCAAGAACTGGTTCTACGACTGGAAGTCCTGGAAGGCGCTTTCGGCGATCAAGTAGCCGGTCGGCCTCGTGAGTGGCAAGGACGGTTAGAACCGTCCTTGCCACTCACGAGCCCCACGCATACCGGAACCTCATAGGCTGCGGGCATGAAGACCGAGGTAGTCGGCTACGGCGGGACCCGGATCGGTTTGTGGGTCGAGGGCGCCGAGAACACCCGTCCGATCGTGTTCGTGCACGGCTGGGCCCAGTCGGGCCGGGCCTGGGCGCCGCAGCTGGCGGATCCCGCGCTCAGTGAGCGGTTCCGCCTGGTCGCGATGGATCTGCGAGGTCACGGGGATTCCGAAGTGCCCTCCGCCGGCTACGACGATCCGAGGGTGTGGGCGGAGGATCTCGCCTCCGTTCTCGACTTCGCCGGTGAGGACGCGATCGTCGTCGGCTGGTCCTACGGCGGGCTGGTCATCACCGACTACCTCCGGGTGCACGGCTCTTCGCGGCTCGGCGGCGTCGTTTTTGTGGGCGCTATCACAGAAATCGGCAAGAACCGCCCCGGCGGCAAGGTCGGGCCCGCGATGCGCGACGCCATCCCGGCGGTGCTTTCGGACGATCCGGCGGTCGCGATTCCCGCGTTGGTGCAGTTCAGCGCGCGGATGACCGCCGCCCCGGTGTCCGGCACGCTCGCCCAATCGCTGCTCGGTGCCTGCCTTTCCACGCCGCCCGCGGTGCGCTCCGCGCTGTTCCGGCGTGACGTCGGGAGCGAGGACGTCCTTCGCGATCTGGACAAACCGGCACTTATCGTCCATGGTCTCGCGGACGCTGTGATCGATCCGACGGCGTCGGAGTACGCGGCGGGGAAGATTCAGGGGGCCGTCGTGCGTTGGCTACCTGAGGTGGGGCATCTGCCGTTCGCCGAAGCGGCGGACGAGTTCGGTGAACTGCTGCGCGGGTTCGCCGATCAGTAGGACTTCGGGAGTGTTGACCAGGTGACGATCCCTCTGCACGGGTTCGACGCCGCGCCCAGGCGCGTCGCGGTGCTGTCGTTGCACACTTCTCCGCTGGAGCAGCCGGGTACCGGCGACGCCGGCGGCATGAACGTCTACGTGAGCCAGACGGCCACCGAGATGGCCCGCCGGGGCGTCGAGGTCGAGGTGTTCACGCGGGCCACGTCCTCGGATCAGCCGCCGATCGCCGAACTGGCGCCCGGCGTGCTCGTCCGGCACATCCCGGCCGGGCCGTTCGAGCCGCTGGGGCGCGACGAGCTGCCCGCGCAGCTGTGCGCCTTCACCGCCGGCGTGCTGCGGGCCGAGGCGTTCCACGAACCGGGCTACTACGACCTCATCCATTCGCACTACTGGCTTTCCGGCCAGGCGGGCTGGCTCGCCCGCGACCGCTGGGGCGTGCCGCTGGTGCACACCGCGCACACCCTGGCGAAGGTCAAGAACGCCGCGTTGGCCGAAGGCGACACCCCCGAGCCGCGCACCCGGGTGATCGGCGAGGAGCAGGTGGTCGAGGAGGCGGACTGCCTGGTCGCGAACACCAGAGTCGAGGCCCGTGAGCTGATCGAGCTGTACGAAGCCGACCCGCACGCCGTGCACGCCATCCCGCCGGGCGTCGACCTCGACCGCTTCACGCCCGGCTCCCAGGCCGCCTCGCGCCGGGCGCTGGGGCTCCCGACGGACGCGATCGTGCTGGCCTTCGCGGGCCGCATCCAGCCGTTGAAGGCGCCGGACGTCCTCCTGCTGGCCGCGGCCGAAATGCTGCGCGAGCGGCCGGAGCTGGCGTCGCGGCTGGTGGTGCTGATCGTCGGTGGTCCGTCCGGGACCGGGCTGGAGCAGCCGCAGGCCCTGCGCGAACTGGCCGGTTCCCTCGGGATCGAGGCGCAGACCCGGTTCATGCCGCCGCAGCCAGGCCAGTCGCTGGTCGACGTCTACCGGGCGGCCGACGTCGTCGCCGTCCCGAGCTACAACGAGTCGTTCGGGCTGGTCGCGCTCGAAGCGCAGGCCTGCGGGACGCCGGTGATCGCGGCCGAGGTCGGCGGGCTGCCGGTCGCCGTCCCGCACGGTGTCTCCGGGCTGCTCGTGCCCTCACACGACGCGAAGGACTGGGCGGGCGCGCTCGCGAACATCGCGTTGCGGCCCGATCGGCGGGCCGAGCTTTCGGCCAACGCCGTCGTCCACGCGCGGCGCTTCTCGTGGCGCCGGACGACGGACCGCCTGCTGGACACGTACGCTCAGGCGACCGGCGCGTTCCGGCGTGCCCTCGAACAGCGCGCGGAGGTGGCGGTTTGACGCTCGACGAGACCTTGCGGTCCTCTTTGGACAGTGCGGGCCTGGAATACGAAAGGCGTGGCGAGGGAAAGTATTTCGTCACGTTGCCCGGCACCAAGAAGCTGCAGACCAACTGCTGGCTGGTCGCCGGTGACCACGCTTTCGCCGTCGAAGCCTTCGTCTGCCGCCGTCCTGATGAGTCCCATGAGGACGTTTACCGCTTTCTGTTGCGCCGCAACGCGAAGCTGTACGGCGTGCACTACACCGTGGACGCGATGGGCGATATCTACCTGGTCGGCCGGTTCGGCCTGGACACGGTCACCGAAGCCGAATTGGACAAGATCCTCGGGCAGGTGCTGGAAGCCGCCGACGGCGATTTCAACACGTTGCTGGAGCTCGGCTTCGCGGAATCGATCAAACGCGAATGGGATTGGCGCGTTTCCCGTGGCGAGTCGCTCGCGAACCTCCAGGCGTTCAAACATCTCGTCGAGCCTTCGAACGGGCACGAACCCGGAGCCTTGACCGACTCGTGACCCGAACGGTGCAACGGCACCGTCGTCCGTTCCGTCTCTTTCCGCAGCACTGGAGGGAGACGGTTTTGATGCACAAGGGATTGAGATGGGCCGCCGCGGCCGGCATCGTGCTGGCGCTGGCGGGCTGCTCGGCGAACGATTCCGGCAGCAGCGAGTCGGCCGCGATGCCGATGTCGGCCGACACGAAGCAAGCGGCGCCGAACCAAGGTGCGCCCAAGAAGGAAGCCACCGACAGCGCGGGTTCGGGCAAGGCCCCGCGCCCGCGGGGCAGCCGGGGATCACCGACCGCAAGCTGGTGCGCACGGCGAGCCTGGAGCTCACCGCCCCGAACGTCGCCGACGTGATCTCGCAGGTGCGCGTCATCACCCAGGGCGCCGCCGGCTACACCGGGCAGGAGAGCACCCAGGAGAAGCGGGCGTCGGTCAACGTCATCGTGCCCTCCGAACGCCTCGACGGTGTGCTGGACCAGCTCGGGAAGCTCGGGAAGCAGGTGAAACGCGAGGTCACCGCGACGGACGTGACCGAGCAGATGGTCGACATCGAATCGCGGCTGGCCACCCAGCGGGCGAGCGTCGAGCGCATCCGCGCGCTGCTCGCGAGGGCGACGTCGGTTTCGGAGATCGCCTCGGTGGAGAGCGAGCTGACGAGCCGGGAAGCCGAACTCGAGTCACTCCAGAAGCGTCGCGAAAGCCTGGCGGGCAGTGTCGCCATGTCGACGATCTCGTTGCAGGTGAAGGCGGAGACGGTCGCGGCGGCGGAGGAGTCCCGCAGCGGCTTCCTCGGCGGGCTGGCCGGCGGCTGGGACGCTTTCCTGACCTTCGGCGGCGGCCTCCTGACCGCGATCGGCGCGATGGCGCCGTTCCTGCTGGTCTTCGGCGTTCCCGCGGCCGCGCTGGTGTGGTGGCTGCGCAAGCGGCGCCGTCCGGCGGAACCCGCGATGGCGACCGCTTCGGATCTGCCGTCCGCGCCTCCGCTGGACTTTGCGGCCCCCGAAGATGAACAGGCGGGACGGCTCGAGGGAGGGGGGAGTCGCGATCTCGAGCCGCCCCGCTGAAGTTCCCGCCAAGGTGGACCCGGTGACGAGGGGGATGCCAACGGGGCCGGCGGGCGCCGCGACTCGGCAGGGGGGAGACGAGTCGCGGTCGTCACCCACGTCGAGCCGGGGAGTGCGTGGAATCCGGCCGCGCGGGACGTAGTCAACCTGTCAGATCTCCACCTGTAATCACAAGACTACCGGTTACTCCGTTCGAGTGAACTTCGAAAACCGGGATAACGGAGTGCAGCCTGATTTCCGGGGATCGGGACTTGTTGGCAACCCGTCTTCTGGACGGGTGAAGGTGTTACTCACGGGTAACGCACTCTCCGTAGAAACAAGGTCGAGTGCGGCCCTCTGACCGGCGCTTCCGCTCCCTCTGGCAGGCTGAACCCCATGGCTGAGCTTGGGACTCTGGTGCTGCTGCGTCACGGGCAGAGCACGTGGAACGCGGAAAACCTGTTCACCGGCTGGGTGGACGTGCCGCTGTCGGAGCAGGGCGAGCAGGAGGCGCGCAAGGGCGGGCAGCTCCTCGCGGAGTCCGGCCTGCTGCCGGACGTCGTGCACACCTCGCTGATGCGCCGGGCGATCTCGACCGCCAACCTGGCGCTCGACGCCGCCGACCGGCACTGGATCCCGGTGAAGCGCGACTGGCGCCTCAACGAGCGGCACTACGGCGCGCTGCAGGGCAAGAACAAGAAGCAGACCCTCGACGAGTTCGGCGAGGAGCAGTTCATGCTCTGGCGCCGCTCCTACGACACCCCGCCGCCCCCGATCGACCCGGCCGACGAGTTCAGCCAGGTGGGCGACGCGCGTTACGCCGACCTCGGCGACGCCGCCCCGCTGACCGAATGCCTCAAGGACGTCGTCGCGCGGCTGCTGCCGTACTGGGAGTCCGAGATCGTGCCGGATCTGCGCGCGGGCAAGACCGTGCTGGTCGCCGCGCACGGGAACTCGCTGCGCGCGCTGGTGAAGCATCTTGACGGCATCTCCGACGACGCGATCGCCGGGCTCAACATCCCGACCGGTATCCCGCTGCGCTACGACCTGACCGAAGACCTCAAGCCGGTCACCGCCGGCGGGACCTACCTGGACCCGGAGGCCGCCAAGGAAGCCGCGGCCGCCGTGGCGAACCAGGGCCGCTGACCTCCCCAGATTGCTGAAGGGAGCTTTCACCGCATCTCACGCGGTGAAAGCTCCCTTCATCGCATGAGACGCGGGGAAAGCGTCCTTCAGCTCAGGGCAGGGGCTGGACCGACTCGACGCCCGCCGCCTTCCACCCGTCCGGCAGCCGCTGGAGGCGCAGGACGAGCGGCAGGTACCGCTTCGTCGCCTGCCCGGCCGCGTCCGTGACGTCCGACGTCGCGAAGAGCAGCACACTCGCCTTGTCGTCCACGACCTCCATGACCGCGGCGGCCGGGTTCGGCGCCAGCGACGCCTTCGTGCCCCCGGACCGGATCTGGTTCAGCCGCGCCGCCTTGTCCTGCTGAAACTGGGTCAGCAGCTGCCCGGTCGACACGGACTCGTAGCGGGCGTACGTGCCTTCGGGGTCGGCCGGATTCACGTTCAGCAGGGCTTCCGCGGCACGCAGCGCACCATCGCGCGCGGAATCGCGCACCCTCGCGAACACCCGGTCGCCCGCGCCCGGCTTCTCCGCCGCGGGCGGGGAGTCCGCCGGATTCACCTTGACCTCGCCGATCCGCCAGCGGTCACCCTCGCGCACGGCCGCGAGCAGCACCGACGCGACGCCCTTGCTGGTGGCACCGGCCCTGGTGCTGCTCTGGTCGAGCATGGTCAGCACCCGCGCCTTGTCCGGCGTCTGCTCGATCGCCGCCGAGACGATCACCTTGGTCACGAGCTTGACCGGCTCGGGCGATTTCCGGACCTCGGCGAACAGTTTCGCCAGCTCGTCGCGCGCGCCCGGCGTCACGTTGTCGGCGAGCGCCTTCTCGTAGGCGGGCACGGCCGTGCTGTCGTAGGAGAACACCGCTTCGGCGGCCGTCTTCACCGCGTTCAGGACCGATGCGGTCCGAGCGGGATCGACCAGCGCGAGATTCGCGGGCGGGCTCTCCGGTTCGGGCCGGGCGGTGCCGGAGACCGTGGTGGTGCAGCCCGCGAGCGCGAGCAGCACGGCCAACCCCGCCCAGCGCTTCACAGCAGGCCGAGTTCCCGTGCCCGCGCGTCGACCTGCAGGCGCGACGTCACGCCGAGCGCGACCAGCAGCTCCGAGACGCGACGCTGATAGGTGCGCACGCCCATTCCGAGGCTCTTCGCGGCCTTCTCGTCCTTGCAGCCGGTGGTCAGGAACTCGAGGATCTGCGGTGCCTCCATCCGGATGTCGGCGAACCGCGCGTCGAACGTCTCCAGGGTGGTGGACGCGAGCCAGGCGGTTTCGAACAGCGACAGGATGCCCTGCACCAGCTCGGGCCGCGAGATGACGCTGTAGGAGCGCACCGCCTTGCCCTCGTCGCCGGCCATGATCGCGACCCGCTCGTCGAGCAGGATCGTCTCGTTGATCTCCTCGGTGCCGATCCTGATCTGCGCGCCCAGCCCGGACAGGTGGTGCAGATGCTGCGCGGTCTGCTCGTTCAGCAGGACGCCGGGGCGGTACAGCTTGCGGATCCGCTTGTCGTGCACGAGCCGTTCGCCCTGCCGCGTGAGCGACGGCCGCGAAAGCGCCCACGTGTAGAGGTCGTCGGCCGCGCACGCGATGTCGGTCGCCGCGACGAACAGATGAGCCGTCCGGTCGAACAGCTCTTCTTCTCCGCGAATCAGGGAGATGTCACTGACGAGTTCCACGGCGACAGTCTTCCAACATTCCCCGGGGACCGTGACGGGAACGTCGCTATTCGCCTGTGGATAGTCACGACGAAAGTCGGGATCCGGGCATCACACGGCGACGATGTCCCCGTTTCGGGTGACCCGCCTCACCCACGAGGTCTCGGCCAGGGATCGGCCACGTGAACGGCGGCTGACCTGCAGGCGAACAGGGTGTCTCCAGGTGTCATAGGCATCACGAGTACGCGGCCGGGACTAGGCCAAAAGACTACCCACGCGCTTACGATTCCCCTGTGACCACGCCTGTTGCACTCGCCCTGGCCGTCGGCGGACTGATCGTCGGTGTGGTTTTCGGCTTCCTGATCGCGAGGGGCCGTGCCCGCCGCGAGGAGCGGCGGCCGATCGGCCCCACCGTGGCCGAACTGCTGGAACGCCTCGTGCGGTCCAGCAACAACGGCGTCGTCGTCCTCAACAAGTTCGGCGACATGGTCCTGCACAATCCGCGCGCCTACGAGCTGGGGCTGGTGAAGGTCAACCAGGCCGATCCGCGGGCCCGCAAGGCCGCCGAGCAGGTGGTCGAGACCGACGAGCCGATGGAGATCGACCTGTCCCCGCTGGAGGCGAGGGGCCGTCAGCCCGAGGCCGTCCTCGGCGAGGTCCGCCCGCTCGGCGACGGGTTCACCGTGGTCGAGGCCGTCGACCACTCCGAGGCGATCCGGCTCGAAGCCGTCCGGCGGGACTTCGTCGCGAACGTGAGCCACGAGCTGAAGACGCCGGTGGGCGCGATCGCGCTGCTCACCGAGGCCGTCCTCGACGCCGCGGAGGACACCGAGGAGGTCCGCCGCTTCGGCGGCAAGATCCTCCGCGAATCGACCCGGCTGGGCCAGCTGGTCACCGAATTGATCGCGCTGTCCCGGCTGCAGGGCGCCGAGCGGCTGCCCGACCTGAACGTCGTCGAGGTCGACGCCGTGGTCCGCGAGGCACTCGGCCGGACGACGCTTTCGGCGGAATCCGCCGAGATCACCATCACCACCGACGCGGCCAGCGGGCTGCTCATCGAGGGCGACCGGACGCTGATGGTCACCGCGCTTTCGAACCTGCTGGAGAACGCCGTCGCGTACTCGCCGGCGGGCAGCCCGGTGTCGATCAGCAGGCGCCTGGTCGACGGCAAGGTCGAGATCGCGGTGACCGACCGCGGTATCGGGATCGCCGAGGACGAGCAGCAGCGCGTCTTCGAGCGGTTCTACCGCGCGGACAAGGCGCGGTCGCGGGCGACCGGCGGCACCGGGCTGGGGCTGGCGATCGTCAAGCACGTGGCCGCCAACCACGGCGGTTCGGTCGGCCTGTGGAGCCGTCCCGGCACCGGGTCGACGTTCACCCTGCGCATCCCCGCGCACATCCCCGCCGAACCGGCCGCGCCCGTGAAACAGGCTCCGCCGGTGTCCCGGCCGGAGAAGACCCCCGAGCGGACACCCCGTCTCGTGGCAACAGGGCAAGAAAGCCCCGACCATGGAGGAAACCTGTGACGAGGGTTCTCATCGTCGAGGACGAAGAGTCGTTCGCCGACCCGCTCGCGTTCTTGCTCCGCAAAGAGGGCTTCACCGCCGCCGTCGCCGTGACGGGGCAGCAGGCGCTCGAGGAGTTCGACCGCAACGGCGCCGACATCGTCCTGCTCGACCTCATGCTCCCCGGTATGAGCGGCACCGACGTCTGCAAGCAGCTGAGGCAGCGGTCCGCGGTACCGGTGATCATGGTGACCGCGCGTGACAGCGAGATCGACAAGGTCGTCGGGCTGGAACTGGGCGCCGACGACTACGTCACCAAGCCGTATTCGGCCCGTGAGCTCATCGCGCGGGTGCGGGCGGTGCTGCGCCGCGGCGGCGAGCCGGGCTCGGAAGGCGACCTGGCCCCGCTCGTGCTCACCGCCGGGCCGGTGCGGATGGACGTCGAGCGGCATGTGGTGACCGTCGACGGCCAGGAGGTGTCCTTGCCGCTCAAGGAGTTCGACCTGCTCGAGTACCTGCTGCGCAACGTGGGCCGCGTGCTCACCCGCGGGCAGCTGATCGACCGGGTGTGGGGCGCGGACTACGTCGGCGACACCAAGACGCTCGACGTCCACGTGAAGCGGCTGCGGTCGAAGATCGAGCCGGACCCGGGCTCGCCCCGGCACCTGGTCACCGTCCGGGGCCTGGGCTACAAGTTCGAGACGTGAGCTGAAGGGCATGGATGGAGCGGTGAAGGACGCTTTCGTCGCATCGCATGCGGGGAAAGCGTCCTTCAGCCCCCGGCCTCCTGCGATACAGATCACGGTTACGGTTTCGTGACCTGACGTGGGGGCGGGTACCGTAGACGCTCGTGCGCCTAGGGGTACTCGACGTCGGTTCCAACACCGTCCACCTGCTCGTGGTCGACGCCCACCGTGGCGCCCACCCGACCCCGATGCATTCCGAAAAGGCCGTCCTCCGCCTCGCCGAGCAGATCACCCGCAACGGCGACCTGAGCCGCGCGGGCGCGGACAGCCTCGTACGCGCGGTCGAATCGGCGAAGGCGGCCGCGGCCCGGCTCGGCTGCGAAGAGGTCATGGCGTTCGCCACCTCCGCGGTCCGCGAAGCCAAGAACGCCCCGAAGGTGCTGGCGAAGGTCCAGGAGCAGACCGGAGTCGAACTCCAGGTGCTTTCCGGGATCGACGAGTCCCGGCTCACCTTCCTCGCCGTGCGCCGCTGGTTCGGCTGGTCGGCGGGCAAGCTGCTGGTGCTCGACATCGGCGGCGGCTCGCTCGAGATCGCGATGGGCCGCGACGAGGAACCGGACCTGGCCGAATCGCTGCCGCTGGGCGCGGGCCGGACCACGCGGACGCGGTTCCAGCACGATCCGCCGTCGCGTTCGGAGCTCATCGCGACTTCGGTGTGGCTCGAAGAACAACTCGCCCCGCTCGCGAAGAAGGTCGCCAAATTGGGTGAACCCGATCGTGTCGTGGCGACCTCGAAGACGTTCCGGTCACTCGCCCGGCTGACCGGAGCGGCGCCGTCGGCGAGCGGGCCGCATGTGCGCCGTACCCTGACCGACACCGCGTTGCGCCAGCTCATCGCGTTCATCTCCCGGATGACCGCCCATGACCTGGCCCAACTCGAGGGGGTCAGCGCGAGCAGGTCGCATCAGCTGGTGGCCGGCGCGCTCGTCGCACAAGCCACCATGCGGGCGCTTTCCCTGGAAGAACTGGAGATCTGTCCGTGGGCGCTGCGAGAAGGTGTCATCCTTCGACGGCTGGACCATTCGAACGGTGCGGACGAGACTGTGGGCGGCAGCGCCCGACTGGACTTAGTCGACGGAGAACGGGCACGGTGAAGAGGTGACGGAAATGCGGATGACGGTGGATAGCGCGCGCGACGCCGCCGATGCCCCGTCGCGTGCCGGTTCACAACGGCTGGAGCGCGCATTGGACAGCACGGTATGACGGACGAGACAGAGAGCGGCCAGCCACAGAAGACCGTGGCGGAGCTGCTCGCGCAGCACGGAGCCCAGCCAGAAGGCGGGCGCCGCAGGCGACGCCGCGCGGCCGACGACGACGAGGCTCCCGAGCCCACTCGCGGACGGCGCGCGCCGTCGGTGAGCGACACCGCGCCGCAGGCGATCATCGACAGGGTGTCCGGCGACACCCCGCCGCCCGCCAACCGTCCGCCGCGCCGCTCGCGCCCCCAGCAGGATTCCGGCGCGCGTCCGCTCCCGCAGCCGCAGCAGGACTCCGGGCCGCTGCCGGTGCCGCCGAACGCCCCGACCCGGCAGACGCCGCCGGTGCGCCCGCCGCAGGAGCAGAGCGGCTATCAGCAGCGTCCGCCGCAGCAATCCGGACAGTTCGTGCGGCCGACGCCGCCGCAGGAGCAGAGCGGTTACCAGCAGCGTCCGCCGCAGCAGTCGGGTCAGTTCGTGCGGCCGACGCCGCCGCAGGAGCAGTCCGGCTACCAGCAGCGTCCCCGGACTCCGAGGGGCTGCCCCCGCGCGGCCGTCCGCGGCCGTCGGGACCGGAGGAGACCCGTGGCGCGGTGCCGCCGGTCCGCCGCCGTCCCGAGCCGCCTGCCGGGCCCCCGTCCTCCGGCCTCTCGGCGAGACTCGACGGCGGCCTCGACGCCCCGGCGGAAGACGTCCAGGACCAGCCGGGCCCGATGGCCAGTGGCGCGTTCGCGACGCCGCCCGCCCAGCCGGCGCGGCGCCGCCGTCCGGCCGCCCGTCCGCCGCAGCCGAAGGCCGAGCCGAGCACCGAGCAGTTCGCCGCGGTCGGCGACGAGACCGCGCCCGAACCCGAGGCGCCCGTCGAGCCGGCGGCACCGCCCGCCGGGCTCGCCGGCTGGCGCAAGCGCAGGCAGAAGGTGCAGTCCGAGGACACCGAGATCGGCGGGATCCCGCCGGTGCCGCCCCCGGTCGCGCCCGTCGAGCCGGACCCCGAGCCCGAGCCGGACCCGTTCGACGCGGGCCCGCCGACCATGGGCCACCCGGCGCCGATGCCGTTCGTGCCGCCGCATTCCCTCGACGACCGTGACCGCCAGGACAACCTGGACGAGTACGAACGCGAGTTCGCCGACCCGGCGTACCCCGACGGCGGCCCGGACTTCGAGCGTGACGACTACGGCTACCGCGCCGACGAGTACGAGGACGACTACGACGACCAGGCCGAGGACGTCGTCGACGAGCCCGCGGCGCCCGCGGAGAAGGTCTCGCCGGGCAAGCAGTGGCTGGCGCTGGCCGGTCAGCTCGCCCTCGGCGTGGTCGGCGGTGCCGCGGTGTGGCTGGGCTTCAACTGGCTGTGGGTGAACCTTCCCGCCGCCGCGCTGGTCGCCGCGTTGCTGGTGATCGTCGCGCTGGTGTGGATCGTCCGGAAGATCCGCAAGGCGGAGGATCTGCAGACCCTGGTGCTCGCGGTGCTGGTCGGACTGGTGGTGACGGTCTCACCGGCCGCACTCCTGCTGGTCGCCCGTTAGCGGCCTCGGGAAGAATGCCGGAATGGTCCAGCAGGTTCCGGTAGGCCTTTCGACGGCGTCCGTCTGGCCGTTGCGGGCGGGTGCGGCGTTCGAACTGGCCGCCGACCTCGGCTACGACGGTGTCGAGGTGATGGTCTGGGCCGACCCGGTCAGCCAGGACGTCTCCGCGCTGCGCCGTTGGTCGCGGCGCACCGGGGTGCCGGTGCTGTCGATCCACTCGCCCTCGCTGCTGATCACCCAGCGCGTGTGGTCGCCGGATCCCGTGGTGCGCCTGCGGATGTCGGTCGAAGCCGCGCAGGAGCTCGGCGCGCGCACGGTCGTCGTGCATCCGCCGTTCCGGTGGCAGCGCCGCTACGGCGACGCGTTCGGAGACCTCGTCGACGAACTCGAAGACGCCAGTGGCATCGAGATCGCGGTCGAGAACATGTTCAAGGTCCGCCCGCCCGGTGGCTCGCGGACGTCGCGGGTGTCGGCGTTCCGGCCGTCGATCGACCCTACGGACGTAGGGTTTCGCCACTACACGCTCGACCTGTCCCATACAGCGGCAGCCGGGATGGACGCCCTCGCGCTCGCCGATCGGATGGGTTCCGGGCTCGCGCACGTCCATCTGGCGGACGGCACCGGACTCCCGAAGGACGAGCACCTGGTGCCCGGACGCGGCATCGAACCCTGCGCCGAACTGCTCGAAAAGCTCGTGAGCAGCGATTTCTCCGGACAGGTCGTGCTGGAGATCAACACCCGCCGGTCGCCGAGCGCGGCGCGGCGGTCGCGGGACCTTGCGGAGTCACTCTTGTTCGCGAGGCTCCACCTCGGTCAGTGACAAAGATCGTCTCCAGGTGCGGAGATTCATTCCTCCCTGCGCTCGAGGCGCTGGTACACGTAAAGTTCCGACCGTGAACCAGCTGCGCTTGTTGATCTCCCGCACCCCGATGGATCGGCTCGTGGCCTGGGTCAGTGCTCGGTGAGCGCGACCGACGAAACGAGCACCTCCTTCGACGAGGCATGCGCGACGAGATCACTGGGTGACGGCACGTTCACGGCGGTACTCCGTACCGAATGGTCGATCGGTGGACACCCCCACGGCGGCTTCCTGATGGCCCTGATGGCACGCGCCGCCCTCACGTTCCTCCACGAACGCGGCGAGCCGCCGTCCGAGCCGCTCGCGATCAGCGCGGAGTTCCTGCACCCGCCGGCGGTGGGGCCGGTGCTGCTGCGCATGGACGTCCGGAAGGTCGGCAGGCGCGCCTCGGTCGTCGGGGTCCTGCTGGAGCAGCGGGGCCGCAGCTGCGTCGAGGCCAGGGTGACCACCGGACGCCTGCCGATGCGGCGGCCGGAGTGGACCGACGTCCCGGCGATGGCCGCGGAGCCGCCGCCCGGCGCGGTGCCCGTGACCGGCGAGACCTCCGAAGGCCTGTTCAACCTCGCGAAGGGCTGCGAGGTCCGGCTCGACCCGGCGAGCGTCGGCTACCTGCACGGCCGGATCGGCGACCCGCCGAGGATGCGGCTGTGGGTCCGGCCCCGGCACGGTCTCGCGGACCCGTACTTCGCCCTGCTCGCGAGTGACGTGAACCCGCCGGTGGTCTACAACCTCGGCCGGGTCGGCTGGGCGCCCACCGTGCAGCTGACCGCGTTGCTGCGCACCCGGCCGGCGCCGGGCTGGCTGCGCGTGATCGTCCAGAGCCAGTCGGTGCACGAGGCCTGGTTCGACTCGGACGCCCTCGTGGTCGATTCGCAGGGCAGGCTGGTCTGCCAGGCGCGGCAGCTGGCGCTTGCCCCGGCGCCTGGAGCCTGACGGCCGTTTGGCACGCTGAAGCGCATGAGCGTGATCGCGGTTCTGGGTGCCGGGAAGATCGGGGAGGCCCTGCTCTCGGGCCTGCTGCACGGCGGGCACAGCCCGGACGACCTCCTGTTCACCGAGCGGTATCCGGCGCGCGCGGCCGAGCTGACCGAGCGCTACGGCGTGCACGGCGTCAGCGTCGCCGATGCCGCCCGCCGGGCCGACGTGCTGGTCGTCGCGGTCAAACCGCAGGACATCGAGCCGGTACTGGACGAGCTCGCGCCGCTGCTCGGCAAGGGGTCGCTGGTGGTCTCGCTGTGCGCGGGCCTGCCGACCGCCCTGTACGAGCGCAGGCTGGCCGACGGCGTCCCGGTGGTGCGGGTCATGCCGAACACCCCGATGCTCGTCGGAGAGGCGATGAGCGCGGTCTCCGCGGGCGCGCACGCGACCGCCGAGCACATCGCGGTGGTGAAGGACCTGCTTTCGCACGTCGGGCAGGTCGTCGAGGTGCCCGAATCGCAGCAGGACGCCGTCACGGCGCTTTCCGGCTCCGGTCCGGCGTACTTCTTCTACCTGGTCGAGGCCATGATCGACGCCGGGATCCTGCTCGGCCTGCCGCGGGCGCTCGCCGGGCAGCTGATCATCCAGTCGGCGGTCGGGGCGGCGAAGATGCTCGCCGAGTCCGACGAACACCCGGTGCTGCTGCGCGAAGCCGTCACCTCGCCCGCCGGGACGACCATCAACGCCATCCGCGAGCTGGAGAAGCACGGCGTCCGCGCGGCGCTGCTGGCCGCCATCGAGGCCGCGAAGGACCGCTCGACCGAGCTGGGCCGCGCCCACGAGGGCTGAAGGGGACTTTCCCCGCATAACACGCGGTGAAGGACGCTTTCAGTGCATAAGACGCGGTGAAAGCGTCCTTCAGCCCCCGGATACGGGCCCATCCCGGTGACTCGCGTCGCTTTAGCCACACGTGTCCCGCTACTCTCAGGAGAGCACGTGCGTGTCGATACCACAGGTGGGGAAGCCTCGTGGCGCGACACGTGTCGAAGGACACGGTGAATCATGCCGCCGAACAAGAAGGATGACCTGCCTTCAGTGGGCCAGGTCCAGTTCCTGACGGTCGCCGAGGTGGCCACGCTGATGCGGGTCTCCAAGATGACCGTCTACCGCCTCGTTCACTCGGGCGAGCTGCCCGCGGTACGCGTCGGGAAGTCGTTCAGAGTGCCCGAAAAGGCCGTACACGAGTATCTGCAGGGCGCGTACTTCGACGTGGGCTGAGGCTCGGTCCGCGGAGCACAACGTGCCCGCCCGAGGGCGTCTTCCGGGGCGCGAGTACCCTGGAAGACCGCTCGTGCCTGTGCGCTCCACCCGTTGGACGCTGCGCCGGGCAGCGTGACCGACGACGAAGGAAGGAGCGCTCACGATGGGCTCTGTGATCAAGAAGCGCCGTAAGCGCATGTCGAAGAAGAAGCACCGCAAGTTGCTGCGCCGGACGCGCGTTCAGCGTAGGAAGGCCGGCAAGTAAGACACAGCCGGTGAGTGGCCCGCCCAGGTTCTGGGCGGGCCATTCCCATTTCGTGGACGGTTTCCGCCCATTCGAGTGAGACGTGCATCCCCTCTGCGAGCAGCGGGTTAATAGCATGTAAGCGCTGACTCGACTACCCCTAATGAGCGGTAACATCTCAAGGGCAGCCGCGCGATGCTTCCAATGAGTGCAGGTACGCGCACACTCGGTGGATCAATTTTGCGCTCAAGGTCATCAGGACCCCGTGATCGAAGTCCGAGAACCGCCCAAAGCCGCAGGGAGTCCTATGCCGTCGAACATCGTGCTCGTGACCGGGGTCGGGGGAGACCTTGGCGGGAAGCTGCTCGCCAGACTCGGCAACAATCCGGAGTTCGAGCGGGTGATCGGCGTCGACACCACGCCTCCGCAGAAGTCGGTGCTGCAGCGGATGGGGCACGCCGAGTACGTCCGTGCCGACATCCGCAATCCGCTGATCGCGAAGGTGATCAGCACGGCCAAGGTCGACACCGTGGTGCACGCCTCGTGCACCGCGCATCCGGCGGGGCCGGCTCGCCGGACGGCGATCAAAGAGGTCAACGTCATCGGCACGATGCGGCTCCTGGCGGCTTGCCAGCGTTCGCCGCTCGTGCGCAAGCTCGTGGTGAAGTCGACGGCCGCCGTCTACGGCGCGGGCGCGCGCTCCCAAGCCGTCTTCACCGAGGATTCGGAGCTCATCCCCACCTCGGCCAGCGGCTACGCGAAGGACGCCGTCGA
The DNA here is from genome assembly GCF_022479115.1 of Amycolatopsis sp. EV170708-02-1. NCBI lineage: Bacteria > Bacillati > Actinomycetota > Actinomycetes > Pseudonocardiales > Pseudonocardiaceae > Amycolatopsis > Amycolatopsis sp. EV170708-02-1. The sequence goes on along the minus strand of NZ_CP092497.1, from coordinate 8,611,814 downwards.
GATGGAGGGGTACGTCCGCGGGCTCATGCGCCGTCGTCCCGACATCACGACGACCCTGCTCCGGTTCGCCAACATCATCAGCCCGGAGATCGACACGGTGCTCTCGCGCTACTTCGCGCTGCCGGTGGTCCCGACCGTCTTCGGCTACGACGCGCGCATCCAGCTGCTTCACGCCTCCGACGCGCTGGCCGTCTTCGAACAGGCGACGCTGAACGACCGGCCCGGCGTGTTCAACGTCGGCTCGGAGGGGGTTCTCACCCTTTCCCAGGCGATCCGGCGAGCCGGGCGGGTCGAGCTGCCGATGCCCAGCGGCGTCGTGCCGTCGGTCGGCAAGGTGCTGCGCGGTGCGCGGGTGGTCGACTTCTCCGCCGATCAGGTCCGGCTGCTGAACTTCGGCCGCGTCGTGGACATCACGAAGCTCAAGAAGGACTTCGGCTACACCCCGCGGTGGACGACGCGGGAAGCGTTCGACGACTACATCACCGGCCGCGGGCTCCGGCCCGTGGTGGACGGCGGCAAGCTCGCCGGATTCGCCGGCAAGGTGCTGGTGGCCGCGGCGACCGGACAGGCGGCGCACCGATGAGCAGGCCACACGAGAACTCTCACGAAGGCGAGGCGGAAGACGTGAGCGGCGCTGAAGCGCAGGTCATCCCGTTGCACGGCCCCGGCAGAGAGAAGCCGGACCCGGCCGCCCAGGCGGAACGGGATCTTCGCGAGTCGGAAGAAGCTCAAGAGCATCTGGAGCAGGAACGCCGGGCCGACGCACCTGTCGTCGAGTTCCCCGGGGCGGCGCGGGTCTCGCCCGCCCGGACCCGGCCCGCCGACGCGGACCTCCTCCCGGACTCGCTCAGGACGGCGCTGGCGTTCCTGCGGGACAGGCTGACCGGCGACTACACCGTCGACGAGTTCGGCTTCGACGCCGAGCTCACCGAGACCCTGCTGCTGCCGCCGCTGCGCGCGCTGTACGAGAAGTGGTTCCGGGTCGACACCTTCGGCGTCGAGAACCTGCCGGCCGACGGCGGCGCGCTGCTGGTGTCGAACCACTCCGGCACGGTGCCGCTCGACGCGCTGATGACCGCCGTCGCCGTGCACGACCACGTCCCCGGCGGCAGGCACCTGCGCGGCCTCGGCGCGGATCTGGTGTTCCAGCTCCCGTTGATCGGCTCCTTCGCCCGCAAGTCCGGGCAGACGCTCGCCTGCAACGCCGACGCGGAACGCCTGCTGCGCAAGGGAGAACTCGTCGGCGTCTGGCCGGAAGGGTTCAAAGGCATCGGGAAGCCGTTCTCGTCGCGGTACAAGCTGCAGCGGTTCGGCCGCGGTGGCTTCGTCTCCGCCGCGCTGCGGACCGGGGCGCCGATCATCCCCGTGTCCGTCATCGGCGCGGAGGAGATCTACCCGAAGGTCGGGGACATCAAGCTGCTCGCGCGGGTGCTCGGCCTGCCGTACTTCCCGGTGACGCCGTTCTTCCCGCTGCTCGGCCCGCTCGGCGCGATCCCGCTGCCGACGAAGTGGAGCATCGAGTTCGGGGAGCCCATCCGCACGGACACCTACGACGCGGACGCCGTCGACGACCCGATGCTCGTGTTCACGCTGACCGACCAGGTGCGGGAGTCGATCCAGCAGTCGCTGTACAAACGCCTTTCGCAGCGGAAGAGCGTCTTCAAGGGCTAGAACACGTAACTCGCGTGCTCGAAGCCGTCACATGCGTGCTTGAAGGCGTAACTCACGAGTTCCGGCTTCAAGCACGTGAGTTACGGCCTCAAGCACGCGAGTTACGCGGTCAGCGCTTCCGGTAGGCCATGCCCGCCGCGACGGCACCGGCCACGGCACCGACGCCGAGCACCGACGGCACGCCGATCTTCGCGGCCTTGCGTCCGGTCCGGAAGTCACGGATCTCCCAGCCGCGCGCCCGTGCGACGTCGCGAAGACCGCCGTCCGGGTTCACCGCGACGGCGGTCCCGACGACCGACAGCATCGGGACGTCGTTCTGCGAGTCCGAATACGCCGTGCAGCGCTTGAGATTCAGCCCTTCGCGTGACGCCAGCGCCCGCACGGCGTGAGCTTTCGCGCGGCCGTGCAGCAGGTCGCCGACGAGGCGGCCCGTGTAGACACCGTCCTTGGTCTCCGCGACGGTGCCCAGCGCGCCGGTGAGGCCGAGGCGCCGCGAGATGATGGCCGCGAGTTCGATCGGGGTCGCGGTGACCAGCCAGACACGCTGTCCGGCGTCGAGGTGCATCTGCGCGAGCGCCCTGGTGCCGGACCAGATCTTGTCCGCCATCAGCTCGTCGTAGATCTCTTCGCTGATGTCGGTCAGTTCCTGCACGGTGCGACCGGCCACAAAGGACAGTGCGCGCTCGCGGTGGGTTTTGATGTCCTCCTTGTTCTCCCGGCCGCCGAGCCGGAATTTCACCTGCTGCCAGACGAATCCGGCCAGATCGGCGGACGTGAAGAACTTGCGCGCGGCCAGCCCGCGGGCGAAGTAGAAGATCGACGCGCCCATCATCATGGTGTTGTCGACGTCGAAGAACGCGGCCGCCGTCAGGTCCGGCGGAGCGGGCGGCGCGGGCGGTTCGAGGGCTTCGGCGGACGCGGTCGCCATGGCGGCCTCGGCCGACGCCTCGCCCGCGAGCTCGGCCAGCCGTTCGAGCTCTTGACTCTTATCCCTGCCCCGCCACACTGACACGCACACCGCCTCCGGAATCCCAGGTGCCTGTGCACAGCGTAGCGAGCGGCCGACCAGGCTGTCCCGGGTGTGGCGACTGCCTCATGTGACACCGAGTCAGCCGATGATTATCGGCGGTAGTCCCGGGATGAGCGGCGGAATCGAAACCAGCGGCGGCGGCCGCGTGGTGGTCGTCGGCGGAACCGTCCGCGTGGTCGGCGGCGGCGTGGCCACCACGGGCGGCGGTGTGCCTCCGGTCGGCGGGGCGAGCGGTCCGGTCGGGGTCGCGGTGTCCACAGCGGACGACGGCGGGGCCGAGGTCGGTGTCGGCGTCGCCGACGGAGCCGACGACGGCGGGGAAGACGTCACCGGCGGCAGGACGGCGTCGGGGGAGTCGGGGTTGCGGACGCAGTCGCCGGCGGCCGGGACCGCGCCCAGTTCGTCGGAAGTGCCTGTGGTGATCGTGTAGCAGACCAGGCGCGAGCCGAGATCCGTCGTGCGCTCCTGGACCTTGTCGAGCAGGGCACGGGCCGCGGAGAACTTGTCGCGCGCCTCGGCGGGCGCTTGCTCGACCTGGAGGCCGAGCCGGTCGGACTGGTTCCGCGCCCACGTGCGGAGTTCGGCCAGCCGGGCCTGGCCACCCTGATCGGTGACGAGCGCCGTCAGCTGCGAGACGCCGGCGCGGAGATCGGTCTCGAAATCGGCGAGCCCGGTGAAATACGCGTCGGTGGGCGCGCCCTGCCTGGTCAGCTCGTCCAGTTCGCCGACGCGGTTCGCGGCGAACTCCAGATGCTTCTTCGCCTTGTCGTGCTCGTCGAAGGTGAGGCCGAGCGAGGCCGATTCACCCGCTCGTTTGATGCCGTAGAGCGGATCGCCCGGCAACGCGTCCTTGGACAGCAACAGCGTGATCCCGCCGAGCGCCAGCACCAGCGCGACGGCGGCCGCGGCGAGATTGGCGACGGCGTGACCACGTCGCTTCGGCGCCGCTTCGGCTTCGGCGAGACGCCCGGCGATCTCGTCTCGGATGCGTTGCCGGGTCTCCGCGTCGGGGGCGCCGCCGGCGCCGAGTTCACGCAAACCGCCGACGAGCGCGAGCTCGTGCGCGAACTCGTCGTCGTCCGGGGATTCGGTGCCGTCGACAAGGTCGGCGAAGCGGTCACCGTCCGCCCGCTCCCGCGCGAACCATCCCGGCACGCCCACGGCGAAGTCTCCATCTGCTCAGCCCGGTCCTGACACCGGTCTGGCAGTGAAAACGAGCGGGGACGCCCAAGGGTTACGGCAAGGCCGGGTGAGGCATAAATATGGGACTTTAACGCAATCCTGTGGGCAGAAGTTGTGCCAAACGGCGTACCGCGCGGTGCTGAAGGGCCTTGATGGCGCCCTCGTTGCGCTTCATGATCGCGGCGGTCTCGGCGACCGAGAGCCCCTGCATGAACCGCAGCACGATGCACTCGCGCTGGTCCTCGCCGAGTTCGGCGACGCAACGCAGCAGTTCGGCGCGGGTGGCGCGGCTGATGGCCTGCTGTTCCGGGCCCGCCACGGCCTGCACGCCGACGTTCCCGATCGGCGCCCCGTTGGGCTCGGCGACCTCGTCTGTGACGACTTCGAGGCGGAATCGGCTCGACTTCACGTGGTCGAGGATGATGTTGCGCGCGATGGTGACGAACCAGGCGCCGACATCACGCCCCTGGTAGCTCACGGACGTGATGCGGCGCAGCGCCCGGAGAAAGGTCTCGCTGGTGACGTCTTCGGCGAGGTCCCGGTCGCCGAGGCGGAACAGGACGTAGCGGTAGACGACGTCCACATAGCGGTCGTAGAGCCGTCCGAACGCGGAGGTGTCGCCGTCCTGCGCGGCGCTGACCAGCTCCCACGCTTCGGCCTTCGCGGCTTCGGCGGCGTCTGAGCCTTCGTCGGCCTTGGGCCGGGCTGCGGGCGCCGCGGGGAAACCACTCCGGCGGAGGATGTGGCCCGCCAGCATCGAGACGGGGTTCGGCGCGGGAAGAGTCACGGTCCACCTCCCGTTCCGGACAGGGAGGATCGGCCCGCATGTCCCACCGCCGCGTGGGCCTGCAAGATCTGCACGTCCGGACTCCCTTTCTCACCATCGAGTGATCAACACCACTCGACGACGCCCAGCAGCATACGTGTAGTTACCGCGAAGTAGGTAGCGGTGGCGGGGTTACGGAACTGCGACGAAAGCGAGTGACCCCCATGACGGTGGCCGGGATGACAAACTGGCAACGCCGTTCACCGAGGGAAGAGGTTCGCAGTTGAGCGCGGAGCAGGTTGCCGATCCAAATGTGCCCACTTTGCTCGCCGAGGCCGCCCGTCAGTGGCCCGGCAAGGTGGCCGTCCAGGAGACCGGCGGAGGGGTCGCGCTGACCTGGGCGGAACTCGACAACGCCGCCAACGGGCTGGCCCGTGCCCTGCTCGACGCGGGAATCGAGCGCGGGGACAGGGTCGCGTTGCGGCTGCCGACGTCGGCCGCGTTCGCCGTCTCCCTGTTCGGGGCGCTCCGGGCGGGCGCGGTGGTCGTCCCGGTCTCGCCCCAGGGGCCGTCGGCCGAGCTGAACGGGCTGCTGGAGCACAGCGGCGCGCGGCTCGTCCTCGAACGCGAACCCGCCGAGGAACTCCCCGACGGGGTGACAAGCCTCTCACCGCCTGTTACTTCGGATGGAGCAGCCGAACCGGTCGACGCGTCCGGCGCCGGTGAGGACATAGCGGTCATCTCGTACACCTCCGGCACGACCGGACCGCCGCGTGGCGTGATGCTGTCGCACCGGGCGCTGCTGGCGAACCTCGACCAGCTGAGCCGGATCGTCCCGACGCCGCTCGTGCACGGCGACCGCGTGCTCATCACCATCCCGTTGTTCCACGTCTACGGCCTGGGCCCGGGCCTGCTGCAGACCACGGCGGTCGGCGCGACGGCGATCCTGTCCGAGCGTTTCCTCGCCGAGCGCACCCTGGCCGACTGCGCCGAGTACCGGGTGACGTCGATCGCCGGCGTGCCCGCGATGTACGCCGAATTCGCTGCGATGGACCCCGAGGAGCTCGGGCAGGGCCTCTCGACCGTCCGGCGGATGACGTCGGGCGCGGCGCCGCTGCATCCCAAGATCCTCACCGCGCTCCGCGGCGCCACCGGACTCGACGTCTACGAGGGCTACGGCCTCACCGAATGCGCGCCCGTGGTCACCACGACCCTGGTCACCGGCTACCCGAAGCCGGGTTCGGTCGGGCGGCCGCTGCCCGGCGTCGAGCTCCGGCTGGTCGACAGCGACGGCGACGCGGAGCCGGTCCCGCTGGACCCGGACGACCTCGGCGACGCCTTCGACGAGGATGGCGGCACCGGCCTGGTGTCGATCCGCGGCGCGAACCTGTTCTCCGGGTACTGGCCCGACGGCTCGCACGGCCCCGACGAGGAGGGCTGGTTCCGCACCGGCGACGTCGGCTACCTCGACACCGACGGCGACCTGCACCTGGTGGACCGGGCCAACGACCTGATCATCGTCAACGGCTTCAACGTCTTCCCGCACGAGGTCGAGAACGTGATCTCGATGCTGGACGAGGTCGTCGAGGCGGGCGTCGTCGGTGTCGTCGACGAGCGGACCGGTGAGGCGGTGAAGGCCGTCGTCGTCCCCGCTCCCGGCGCTTCGCTGTCGGAACAGCAGGTCGTCGAGCACTGCGCCGAGCATCTGGCCGGGTACAAGGTGCCGCATACCGTCGAGTTCGCGGAGTCGCTGCCGCATTCGGCCACCGGGAAGCTTCGCCGTCTCCGCCTCAGGTAAGGATGGGGTCATGGCGCACCACGTGACCGTCATGACCCGCACGGGCTGCCACCTGTGCGAGGTCGCGGAACAGGACATCGAGCGGATCTGCGGCGAACTGGGCGTCGCCTGGTCGGCCCAGGACGTCGACAGCGACCCCGAATGGCGGGCCGAATACGGCGACCGCGTGCCGGTGATCCTCGTCGACGACGCCGAGCACGGCTACTGGCGCGTGGAAGAGGACAGGCTCCGGAAGGCGCTGGCGTAACAGTCTCGTAAGGGGCGATCGGCCGCCCCTCGGGCATATCCCCGGCGAAGATGGAGTCGTGGACGACGAACGCAGGCTCACCTTCGGCCAAGCCGCGCTGACCGGGCTCCTGTCCCTGGCGGCCGCCCTCGGCGTGGGGCATCTCGTCGCGGGCTTCGTCGGGTACACGGCCTCGCCGTTCGTCGCCGTCGCGAACTTCGTCATCGACCACAGCCCGCACGCGGTCGTCGCCTGGGCCGAGCAGACGCTGGAGACCTGGGACAAGTTCGTCCTCAAGATCGGCCTGGCCGTGGTGCTGGTGCTGTTCGCGCTGCTCGCCGGGCAGCTCTCGCGCCGCACTCCGCTGCCGGGCCAGGTGATCGTCGGCGTGCTCGGCGCGGCCGGCGTCGCCGCGGTCTTCGTCCGTACCGACCTCGGGCAGATCGCGCTGCTGGCGCCGGTGATCGCCACCGTCGTCGCGCTCGTCGTGTTCACCCGGCTGCAGTCGTTCTTCCGCCCGAAGGTGTTCTTCGACGAGCGTGAAGGCGAAGGCCCGGACCGGCGGAAGGTGCTGATCACCGGTGCTTCGGTCGCGGCGGGGGCCGGTGTCGCCGCGCTGACCGGCCAGATCGTCGGGACCAGGAAGAACGCCGAAGAGTCGCGTGCCGCGGTCGGCAGGCTCGTCGCGGCGAGGACCGCGCCGCCGATCCCGCCCGACGCGGATTTCGCGAAGCTCGGCACCCCGCCGTATCTCACTCCTTCGAAGGATTTCTATCGGATCGACACGGCGCTGGTGGTCCCGCAGGTCCGCACCGAGGACTGGAGCCTGCAGATCCGCGGGATGGTCGAGCGCGAAGTCACCTATCGGTATGAAGATCTCCGCTCGCGGCCGCTGATCGAACGCGACGTCACCCTGTGCTGTGTCTCCAACGAGGTCGGCGGCCCGTACATCTCCAACGCCCGCTGGATCGGCATCGACCTGCGGGACCTGCTGAACGAGGCGGGTGTGAAACCCGGCGCCGAGCAGATGTTCGCGACCAGCGTCGACGGCTGGACCTGCGGAACCCCGGTCGAAGCCGCCCTGGACCCGCGGCGCGGCGCGATGCTCGCCCTCGGCATGGACGGCGAACCGCTCCCGATCGAGCACGGTTTCCCCGCGCGGATCGTGATCCCCGGGCTCTACGGCTACGTGTCCGCCACGAAATGGGTGACCGAGCTGGAGATCACCACCTGGGCGGAGCGCAAGGCGTACTGGCTCGACCGCGGCTGGGCCAAGGAAGCGCCGGTGAAGACGCAGTCGCGGATCGACGCGCCGGGCTCGGCGGTGAACGCGGGCAAGGTCGTGGTGTCGGGGACCGCGTGGGCGCAGCACACCGGCGTCGCGAAGGTCGAGGTCCGGGTCGACCAGGGGCCGTGGAAAGAGGCCGTCCTGTCGGCGGAGACGTCGAAGGACACCTGGCGGATGTGGTGGACCGAGGTCGACGTCGCCGCTGGTCAGCACGAGATCGCCGTCCGGGCCACGGACCAGTCGGGCTACACGCAGACGCAAGAGATCGCCGGAACGGTCCCGGACGGCGCCACGGGCTGGCACAAGGTGACGGTCAACGCGCGCTAGAGAGACTGACCACAGCCCTCACCTGTGACTTTGTGCCTGCGTTCACAAGTGGCTACCGTAGATACGTCGCCACCGAAAGCGCCCGGCATCGAACCGGACTCAGCGCCCCGGGTCAAGAGCCGATTTTCCAGGTTCGGGCGATCATGTCGTCAGCAGGATCACGAGGGAGCGGACAAGCGTGGTGTCGCAACGAGGCCGGCGCACCCGGGTGACACCGGACGCCGACAACGCGCCCACCGCGGAGATGCCCGCCGTCGAGGCCACCGCCGAACCGGAAGCGGTCCGCGCGAAGTCGATCCCCGAAGCCGCCGTCGCCCGCCTCGCCGTCTACCTCCGTGTCCTCTCCGGGCTGGCCGAGCAGGGCGCGACGACGATCTCCAGCGAAGAGCTCTCGCAGGCCGCGGGCGTCAACTCCGCGAAACTGCGCAAGGACCTGTCCTACCTCGGCTCGTACGGCACCCGCGGCGTCGGCTACGACGTCCAGGTGCTGGTCAGCCAGATCGAGCGCATCCTCGGCCTGACCCGCAAGCACAAGGTCGCCGTGGTCGGCATCGGTAACCTCGGGCACGCGCTGGCCAACTACGGCGGGTTCCCAGGCCGCGGGTTCCCGGTCGAGGCGCTGTTCGACCTCGACCCCGACCTGGTCGGCGTCCCGGTCGGCGGCCTCCCGGTCTCGCATCTCGACGAGATCCCCAAAGTCTGCGCCGAACGGCAGATCTCGATCGGTGTCATCGCCACTCCGCCCACCGCCGCGCAGTCGGTCTGCGACCGGCTCGTCGCAGGTGGCGTGCAGTGCATCCTGAATTTCGCCCCGGTGGTGCTGCAGGTTCCGGCACATATCGAGGTTCGCAAGGTCGATCTCGCGGTCGAGCTGCAGATCCTGTCGTTCCACGTCGCTCGTCGCGCCGATCTGGCCGCTAACGGCAACGGCGGAGCAGACGGTGGCCCCGGGGGCGCCGACAATGGCAGCGTGAACGGCCACGGCAACGGAATGGTGGTGCGCTGAAATGAGCGTGTTGGCGGTCGGGCTCTCGCACCGCAGTGCCGAGCTGAGCACCCTGGAACGCGTCGCGGTCCCCGCGACCGACGTGACCAAGGTGCTCCACGAGCTGCAGCAGGCCGAGCACGTCAGCGAGGCGATCCTCGTCTCGACCTGCAACCGCATCGAGGTCTACGCCGTCGTCGAGACCTTCCACGGCGGCCTGAACGACGTCTCCGACGTGCTCGCCCGCCAGGCCGGGATGGAGCCCGCGGACCTCTACGACTCGCTGTACGTGCACTACGCGGGCGCCGCGATCGAGCATCTGTTCTCGGTCACCTCGGGGCTGGACTCGATGGTCGTCGGCGAGACGCAGATCCTCGGCCAGATCCGGTCCTCGTACGCCACCGCGCGGGAGGCCGGCACCGTCGGCCGCACGCTGCACGAGCTGATCCAGACCACGCTGCGCGTCGGCAAACGCGTCCACACCGAGACCGGGCTGGACCAGCTGGGCGCGTCGGTGGTCTCCGAGGCGCTCGCCGCGGCCGGGGACATCGCGGGCAAGCACGCGCTGATCGTCGGCGCCGGTTCGATGGGCGCGCTGACCGCGTCCCAGCTGCGCAAGTCCGGGATCGGCGAGATCACCATCGCCAACCGCACCGAGGAGAGGGCCGCCCGCCTCGCCGCCGCGAGTGTCGAGCAGGGCGTGCCCGCGAAGGCCGTCCAGATGAGCGGGATCGCGGACGCGGTCGCCGAGGCGGACGTCGTCGTCTGCTGCACCGGTGCGCAGGCCGCGGTCTTCACCGCCGCACACGTCCCGGCCCGTGCCGGGCGCCCGCTGGTCGTCTGCGACCTCGGCCTCCCGCGTGACGTCGACCACGACGTCGCCGCACTGGCCGACGTCACCGTGGTCGACCTCGAAACCATCCAGCGCCGCATGCGGGAAGCGGGCACCCCGACCACCGAACGGCAGACCGCGAAGGCCACCGGCATCGTGCTCGACGAGGTGCGCGAGTACCTCGCCGGCCAGCGCAGCGCCGAGGTCACCCCGACGGTGACGGCGCTGCGGCGCCGGGCGGCCGAGGTGGTCGACGCCGAACTGCTGCGGCTGGACAACCGCCTGCCGGACCTCGAACCCGGGGTCCGCGAGGAGGTCGGCCGCACGGTCCGCCGCGTGGTCGACAAGCTGCTGCACGCGCCGACGGTGCGGGTCAAGCAGCTGGCCGCCGAGACGGCCGACACCGACTACGCCAACGCGCTGCGCGAGCTGTTCTGCCTCGACCCGCAGGCGCCCGCCGCCGTGGCGAGTCCCACCGCAACGCCGAAAGACGAGTGATCATCCAGTGAGCAGAGTCATCCGTATCGGGACGCGCGGCAGCAAACTCGCCCTCGCGCAGACCGGCACCATCGCCGACGCCCTGCGTGCCACCGGGGCCGAGGTCGAGCTCGTCACCGTGACGACCCCCGGCGACAAGTCGTCCGCGCCGATCCCCACGATCGGGGTCGGCGTCTTCACTTCCGCGCTGCGCGAAGCCTTGCTGCGCGAGGAAGTCGACGTCATCGTGCACTCGTACAAGGACCTGCCGACGAAGCCGGAGCCGGGCATCACGCTCGCCGCCGTGCCGCGCCGCGAGGACCCGCGTGACGCGCTGATCGCCCGCGACGGGCTGACGCTGGGCGAGCTTCCGCCCGGCTCGACCGTCGGCACCGGCTCGCCGCGGCGGACCGCGCAGCTGCGCGCGCTCGGTCTCGGTTTGGAAATCGTGCCGATCCGAGGCAATATCGACACCCGCATGCGCAAGGTGAGCGACGGAGAGCTGGACGCCGTCATCCTGGCGCGTGCCGGACTGGCCAGGATCGGCCGGGCGGAGGAGATCACCGAGACCCTCGACCCGATCCAGATGCTGCCCGCACCCGCGCAGGGTGCGCTGGCGGTGGAGTGCCGGACCGGTGACGTGGACATCGAGCACCTGCTCGGGTCCACAGTGGACGATGAAGGCACCCGTGCCGTGGCGACCGCCGAGCGGGCGTTGCTCGCGGCGCTGGAGGCCGGGTGCAGCGCACCGGTCGGAGCGCTGGCTGAGATCGTCGAGGACCTGGACGCCGAAGGGCGGGTCGTCGAGCGGATCTCGTTGCGGGGCACCGCCGCCGTCGAAGGGGACGGGGACGCGGTCGACATGGTGCGCGCTTCCGCGCTCGCCGACAAGCACGAAGCCGATCAGCTCGGCCGGACACTGGCCGCCGAGCTGCTCGACCTGGGGGCCGGTGCGCTGTCCGGCCCCGCCCAGTGAGTCAGAACGTTGAAGGTAGGGCCGCGCTCGACTGCGGCCGCTCAAGAGGAGAACGCACAGATGACCCCCGCGCGTAAGACCACCGGGCGTGTCGCCTTCGTGGGCTCGGGCCCCGGTGACGCCGGTCTGCTGACCGTCCGCGCTCAGGAGCTGCTCGCCAAGGCCGAGGTCGTGGTGACCGATCCGGACGTCCCTTCGGGCGTCCTGGCCTTCGCCGCCGAGGGCGCCGAAGTGCGCCCCGCCGTCGGCGAGGCCGCCGAGGTCGCCAAGGACCTGGTGAACGAGGCCAAGGCCGGACGCCTGGTGCTCCGGCTCATCGCCGGTGACCCGCTGACCCAGCCCGCCGTCGTCGCCGAGGTGCAGGCCGTTTCCCGGACCAGCGCCGTCTTCGACATCATCCCGGGCGTCTCGCCCGGCGCGGCCGTGCCGGCGTACGCCGGTGTCGCGCTCGGTGGCACGCACACCGAGGTCGACGTCCGTGGCGACGTCGAGTGGGCCGCGCTGGCCGCCACCCCGGGCCCGATCGTGCTGCACGCGACGTCGGCGCACCTCGCCGAGGCCGCGTCCGCGCTGACCGAGCACGGGCTGGCGCCGACCACCCCGGTCGCGGTGACCTCCAACGGCACCATCAACACCCAGCGCACCCTGGACACCACGCTGGCCACCGTCGCGAACGAGGCGGGCGAGCTCGTCGGCCCGCTCATCGTGACCATCGGCCAGGCCGTCGGCCAGCGCTCGAAGCTGTCGTGGTGGGAGTCGCGCGCGCTGTACGGCTGGAAGGTCCTGGTGCCGCGCACCAAGGAGCAGGCCGGTGAGATGGCGGAGCGGCTTCGCGGCCACGGCGCCACCTCGCACGAGGTCCCGACCATCTCGGTCGAGCCGCCGCGCAGCCCCGCGCAGATGGAGCGTTCGGTCAAGGGTCTCGTCGACGGCCGCTACCAGTGGATCGTCTTCACCTCGACCAACGCCGTCCGCGCGGTGTGGGAGAAGTTCGAGGAGTTCGGCCTCGACGCCCGCGCCTTCTCCGGCGTGAAGATCGCCTGCGTCGGCGAATCGACCGCCGCGAAGGTGCGCTCGTTCGGCATCATCCCCGAGCTGATCCCCGAGGGCGAGCAGTCCTCGGAAGGTCTCCTCGCCGAGTTCCCGCCGTACGACGACGTTCTCGACCCGGTCGACCGGGTGCTGCTGCCGCGGGCGGACATCGCCACCGAGACCCTCTCGGCCGGCCTGCGCGAACGCGGCTGGGAGATCGACGACGTGACCGCGTACCGCACCGTCCGGGCCGCGCCGCCGCCCGCCGAGACCCGCGAGATGATCAAGACCGGCGGTTTCGACGCGGTCTGCTTCACCTCGTCCTCGACCGTGCGGAACCTCGTCGGCATCGCCGGCAAGCCGCACACCCGCACGCTGGTCGCGTGCATCGGCCCGAAGACCGCGGAGACCGCCGTGGAATTCGGGCTGCGGGTCGACGTCCAGCCCGAGAAGGCCGACGTCCCGCACCTGGTCGACGCGCTCGCCGAGCACGCCGCCCGGCTCCGTGCCGAAGGCGCGCTCCCGCCGCCTCGCAAGGCGAAGCGGGCCCGCCGCTCCTGATTCGGTGAAAGCCCCCTTCTCACGTTTCGCGTGGGAAGGGGGCTTTTTCGATCCTTGGTGAAACTTCGCCGTGCGGGAAGCGGTGGGTCATAGCCTCGGTGATTCCGACAATCACTGGGGAGTGACCATGAAATCTCTCGTTCTCGCCGCCGCTCTTGGCGCGCTGGCCCTCGGCTTCCCGGGTACGGCCGCCGCCGCCACGTCCTTCGAAGTCTGCACCCCGGCCGGTTGCGCGGTCCAAAGCGTCCGGGGCACCGTCGATCGGGGAGAAGTGGCGGTCACGGTGACCGACCGTTCGCCGGTCTCGGCGCTCACCGCTCGGTTCGCCGTGTCCCCGCAGGGGGTGGTGACCCAGGTGATCGTCGACGACGGCGTGAAGCGTGCCGTGTTCAGGCTGCCGGTCGGCGCGAACCAGCTGATCGTGACGGCCTGCGGGAGTGGGGGCTGTACCAGCAAGTCCGTTCCGCTGTAAGGCCTCGTGAGTGGTAAGGACGGTTCTAACCGTCCTTACCACTCACGAGTGGTTCAGCTGAAGAACTTCACGACCTCCGTGTATGCCAGGTACGCGAACATCGCCAGGCACACCACCAGCAGCCCGTTCGAAAGCCACCGCGAACGCCCTTCCCTCGGCACCCGCGAAGTGTTCAGCAGCACCAACAGGGTCGCCGCCAGGAACGGCATGAACAACGCGCCCAGCACGCCGTAGATCACGGTGAGCTGGAACGGCTGGTCCAGGAACAGCAACGCCATCGGCGGGAAGGTCAGCCACAGCACGTATCCGCGGTACGCGGCGCTGCGCTCGCCGGCCTTCTTCTCATACGTCTCAACGCTTTCCGTCGCGTCCTTGGGCAGCCGCAGAATGCGCCACCAGTCCGCGAACAGCAGGCTCACGCCGTGCCAGACACCGATCACCGACGTGAACGAAACGGCGAAGAAGCCGATGAGGAACGGGATCCGCGCCCATTGCCCGTAGTCCGCGGCGAGGGTGTCGCCGAGGAACAGCAGGCCCTTGTCGCCCGAGATGATCTTCTGGCCCAGCAGCAGTTCCGCGCCGACGATCAGCATGGCGATCACGAAGATCCCGGTCATGACGTAGCCGACGGCGTTGTCGGTGCGCATCATCGGCAGCCACTTCGACGAACGCCAGCCCTTCGCGAGGGTCCAGTAGCCGTACGCCGCCATGGTGATCGTGCCGCCGACGCCGCCGACCAGGCCGAGGACGTAGACGAGCGAGCCGTCGGGCAGCGTCGGGACGGCGCCCTTGAACAGTTCGGCGAAGTTCGGCACGACGAGGATCGCGGTGCCGACCACGGTCACGAACATGACACCGACCAGGACGGTCATCAGTTTCTCGATGATCGCGTAGCGCCCGAACCACACCAGCGCGAAGCCGAGCAGGCCGCAGATCATCGCCCAGTACCGCACCGAAAGCGCGGGGAAGAGCGCGTTCAGCGGCAGCCCCGACGCGGACATCGCGGTCGCGCCGTAGACGAAGCCCCAGATCACCGCGTAGATCCCGAAGTAGATCAGCGCCCAGATCCCGAGCGACCGCCAGCCGGACAGGATCGTCCGGCCCGAGGTCAGATGCCAGCGGCCGACGGCTTCGGCCAGCGCGAGTTTGAAGATCGTGCCGACGAGCACCGCCCACAGGAGCGTGTACCCGAAGCGCGATCCGGCCACCATCGTCGCGACGAGGTCGCCCGCGCCGACCCCGGTCGCCGCGGCCATGATCCCTGGCCCGACCTGGCGCAGCCGTGCGCGCCAGCCGACGGGCGGTTCTTCCAGTTGGTCGGTCACCGTTGAGCTCGACATGCAGGGGAAGGTAACCCACGTCACACCGCGGCGGAATCGGACAAAGGTGACTCTTTACCGTTCCTTAGGAAAGGTTCGGCCGTTCACCGCCGCTCAAGCGGGCGGGAGTACCGTCGTGAGGGTGTTTCCCGAACATCGTCCCCGCAGGCTCCGTACCACTCCGGCGATGCGCAGGCTGGTCGGTGAGACGACGCTGCGCCCACGTCAGCTGATCCTCCCGATGTTCGTGGCCGAGGGCGCCGAAGCGCCCCGCCCGATCGCCAGCATGCCGGGCGTCGTCCAGCACACCCGAGACACGCTGCGCAAGGCTGCCGTCGAGGCCGTCAACGCCGGTGTCGGCGGTCTGATGCTGTTCGGCATCCCGAAGACGCGGGACGCCGAGGGCTCCGGCGCGATCGACCCGAACGGCATCCTCAACGTCGCCCTGCGCGACCTGAGGTCCGAGCTCGGCGACGCGACGGTCCTGATGGCGGACACGTGCCTCGACGAATTCACCGACCACGGCCATTGCGGCGTCCTCGACGCCGACGGCGGCGTCGACAACGACGCGACCCTGCGCCTGTACGCGGAAATGGGTCTGGCACAGGCGGAAGCGGGGGCGCATCTGCTCGGCCCCAGCGGCATGATGGACGGCCAGGTCGGCGTCATCCGCGCCGCGCTCGACCGCGCCGGGCGCACCGACACCGGCATCCTCGCGTACTCGGCGAAGTTCGCCAGCGCGTTCTTCGGCCCCTTCCGCGAGGCCGTCGATTCGCAGCTGAAGGGCGACCGGAAGACGTACCAGCAGGATCCGGGCAACGTGCGTGAGGCGCTGCGCGAGATCGAGCTGGACATCGCCGAGGGCGCCGACATGGTGATGGTCAAGCCCGCGCTGTCCTATCTGGACGTCGTCAGGGCCGCCGCCGAGGCGTCGACCGTTCCCGTCGCGGCGTACAACATCTCGGGCGAGTACGCGATGGTCGAGGCCGCAGCGGCGAACGGCTGGCTCGACCGCGAGAAGACGATCCTCGAGGTGCTGACCTCGATCCGCCGTGCGGGCGCGGACATGATCCTGACCTACTGGGCCGCCGAAGCCGCAGCTTGGCTGGACTAGGCTGCCTCGCGTGAGCGACAGCAAAGCCGACGAAACGGACGACGAGCGCCGTAAGCGTGGGATGTCCCCGGATCCGATCCTGCCGGGGCAGAAGCCGCCGAAGATCACGGTGCCGAAGCCGGTCGCGATCTCGTTCTGGCTGTGGATCGTCGCCGGTGTCGTCCTGGTGGCCGGGCAGATCGCCCTGCTGGTGCTGAAGGACGAACTGACCGAGGGGATCCTCAAGCAGATCAGGGAGAACCCGGTCCCCGGCCAGCCCGCCGATCCGGCGCAGGTCGCTTCCGGCGTGAACACCCTGCTGTGGATGCTGTTCGGCGGTGCGCTCACCTTCGCCGTCCTGTTCGCGTTGTTCGCGTACAAGGCCCGTGAGGGAACGCGGTCGGCCAGGACGGTCCTTACCGTGGGGGCGGTCTTCCTGGTGCTGGTGGAGCTGCTGATCCTGCGCGGTTCGCTCAACGTGTTCCTGCTGGTGTCCACGCTGCTGGTGGCGATCGCGCTGGTCCTCATGTACCTGCCCAGCGTCTCCGACCATTTCCCGAAGGTCGGGCGCACGCTGCCATGACGCCCGAGCCGCCCCGCTACGAGGAACCCGGCGTCGGCTGGACGGCTTTGCTGTGGGCGCCGCTGTTCGCTCTCGCCGGGCTGCTCGCGGAGCTGGCGACCGGCGGCCCGGTCCATTGGCTCGCCTGGATCCTGGTCGCGGTGGGGCTGGTGGCGATCACCGTCCCCTGGGTCTACGCGCGCCGCCGGTATCTCTCGCTCGAAGTCACGTCGGACGGCTATCGGCAGGGCCGGGAAACGCTGGAGGCGGCCAGGATCGCCGAGGTGCTCGAAGACGAGGCCCCGGTCGGCTCGCGTGTCCTCGGTGGCGGCTGGACGATCCCCAAGAAGTACGGCGAAGTCGGGTTGAAGCTCGAAGACGGCGTGTTCGTGCGCGCTTGGGCGAAGGATCCGGACGCGCTTCGCGAGGCTCTCGGGGATTTGGTGCGTGCTCGCACCACAGAGTCATGAGAAACTGCTCACCGTGATCGACCTTCCCCAGCCGACCGGCGCCGATCTGTGGCCACCGGAGGACACCCGGCCCGCGGCCCGGCTGCACAAACCCCTGCGCGCCGTGGTGGGGGCGGTCGAGCTGATCCTCGCCGCGCTCGCGGTGTGGGGTGCTTTCGCGTGCTGGAAGGCCGGTGTCGTCCCGGTCGTGATCACCTACGGCGAAACGACGACGCTCGAATCGCAGCGGTACTTCGGCGGCCCGCTCGCCGGCGCCATCGGGCTGGGTGTGCTGGCCGCGATCCTGGTGGTGGACGCGATCCGCCAGTTCCTGCTCGCCGTGCGGGCGAAGGGCCGCAAGCCCAAGGAACCGAAGCTCAGTTGAGCCAGACGACGGCGGCGTTGACCGCGGTCGAGTAGAGCAGCCACAGCAGATACGGCACCAGCAGCCAGGCGGCGAGCTTCGACCGGCGCCCGAACTCCATCATCGTGACGGGCACCATGAAATCCAGGACGACGACGTCGGCCAGAGCCAGGGCGTGCGCTCCGCCGGCGAAGAACAGCGGCGTCCACAGCAGGGTCAGCAGCAGGCAGACGCCGTAGAAGGCGAAGCCGCGCGTCTCGCCGTCGGTCCGCCAGTAGCACCAGCCCGCGACGGCGACCAGGAGGAGCAGGGCCGTCCACGTCGGACCGTAGAGCCAGCCCGGCGGCGCCCACGACGGACGGACCAGCGCGTTGTGCGCTTCGGAACGGGTGGCCACGGCCAGCGCGGCCACGACGCCGACGATCGCCGACATGGCGATGAAGCCGGCCAAGGCCTGCCAGCGCAGGCGACGGTGGTGGGTCGGTGGTGACGGCACCGTGGACACGTGGATTCCTCCGCGAGGGTTTCGGCGGGAGTGCTTCCCACCCTAGTGGGCCTGGTCACGCCATGCCCGCAACCGCACGACCTGGCGGCGGGTGTCCTCGGGGATTTGCGAGACTGGGGACGTGACTACCGGAGTCGATCAGTCCAAGGCATGGTTCGAACGAGCGAAGGCCGCGATCCCGGGCGGGGTGAATTCCCCGGTGCGGGCCTTCAACTCCGTTGGCGGCACCCCGCGGTTCATGGTGCGCGGTGAGGGGCCGTATCTCTGGGACGCGGACGGCAACCGCTACGTCGACCTGGTCTCGTCGTGGGGGCCGATGATCCTCGGGCACGCGCATCCGGACGTCGTCTCCGCCGCGCGCGAAGCCGCTGTCGACGGGCTGTCGTTCGGCACCCCGACGCGCGGCGAGGTCGAGCTCGCCGAGGAGATCATCGCCCGCGTCGAGCCGGTGGAGCGGGTGCGCCTGGTCAACTCCGGCACCGAGGCGACGATGAGCGCGATCCGCCTCGCCAGGGGATTCACCGGCCGGGCGAAGATCATCAAGTTCGCGGGCTGCTACCACGGCCACGTCGACGCGCTGCTCGCCGAAGCGGGCTCCGGCGTCGCGACCCTCGGCCTCCCGACCTCGCCCGGGGTCACCGGCGCGCAGGCGGCCGACACGATCGTCCTGCCCTACAACGACCTCGACGCGGTCCGGAAGTCCTTTGTGGACAACCCGGATTCGATCGCCGCGATCATCACCGAAGCGGCCGCCGGCAACATGGGCGCCGTCGCCCCGATCGAGGGCTTCAACGCCGGGCTCAAGGAGATCGCGCACGAGCACGGCGCGCTGCTGATCATGGACGAGGTGATGACCGGGTTCCGCGTGTCCAAGGCGGGCTGGTTCGGCCTCGACGGTGTCGCCGGTGACCTGTACACCTTCGGCAAGGTGATGTCCGGCGGCTTGCCGGCCGCGGCCTTCGGCGGCCGTGCCGACGTGATGGCGAAGCTGGCCCCGGGCGGGCCGGTGTACCAGGCGGGGACGCTGTCCGGGAACCCCGTTGCCGTCGCCACCGGGCTCGCGACGCTGCGCGCGGCCGACGACGCCGTGTACGCGGCCCTCGACGCCAACGCGAAGCGCCTCGGTGACCTGTTCGACCGGTCGCTCACCGAGGCCGGTGTCACGCACACCGTGCAGTACGCGGGCAACCTCGTCAGCGTGTTCTTCAGCGAGAACCCGGTGACGAACTACCCGGGCGCGCAGGCTTCGGAGACCTGGCGGTTCCCGGCGTTCTTCCACGCGTTGCTGGACAACGGCGTGTACGCGCCGCCGAGCGCGTACGAGGCGTGGTTCGTCAACGCGGCCATGGGCGACGCCGAGTTCGAGGTCGTCGAGTCCGCGCTTCGCGTGGCCGCCCGCGCCGCCGCCGAGGCGGTCCAGGCGTGAGCGCGACGACGATCGTGCACCTGCTTCGCCACGGCGAGGTGCACAACCCGGACAAGATCCTTTACGGCCGCCTGCCCGGCTTCAAGCTCTCGGACCGCGGACAGCGCCAGGCGCTGACGGTCGCCGAAGCCGTCGCGACGCACGACATCACGCACGTCGTCGCTTCGCCGCTTCAGCGCGCGCAGGAGACCGCCGCGCCGATCGCGGCCGCGCACCGGCTCGACGTCGACACCGACGAGCGGCTCATCGAGGCGGACAACCAGTTCGAGGGCGAGCGGGTCGCCGTCGGCGATGGCGCGCTTCGTGAGCCGAAGCACTGGCCGAAGCTGGTCAACCCGTTCCGGCCGTCCTGGGGCGAGCCGTACGTCGAGATCGCGCACCGCATGCTCGGCGCGATCCACCGCGCGCGGCGGGCGGCCGAGGGCCACGAGGCGCTGTGCGTCTCGCACCAGCTGCCGATCTGGACCGTGCGGCGGTTCCTGGAGGCGAAGCGCCTCTGGCACGACCCGCGCAACCGGCAGTGCTCGCTCGCGTCGCTCACCAGCCTGGTCTTCGAGGGCGAGGAACTCGTGCGGATCGTCTACAGCGAACCCGCGGGCACGACCGACCCGAAGGTGACCGGCGCATGAAGCGCGCACTCGCGGCCATGGCGGTGGTGATGCTCGCCGTCACCGGCTGCACCACCGGCAAGGACGCCGTCGTCACCGGCGGCTCGTTCAACTTCGTTTCGCCGGGCGGGAAGGTCGACATCACCTACGACGTCGCGGACCGCCAGCCGTCGCCGACGCTGTCCGGCGACGATCTGATGAACGAGGGCAAACAGCTTTCGATCGCGGACTTCCCCGGCAAGGTCATCGTGCTGAACCTGTGGGGCCAGTGGTGCGGGCCGTGCCGCGTCGAGGCGCCGGAGATGCAGAAGGTCTACGACCAGACCAAGGCGTCCGGGGTCCAGGTGGTCGGCATCGACCTGCGCGACAACGACCGGGCGCCGGCGCAGGACTTCATGCGGGACCGGAAGCTGACGTACCCGTCGATCTACGACCCGTCGGGGCGGACGCTGCTGCAGCTCTCGGGGTATCCGCGCAACATCATCCCGTCGACGATCGTGCTGGACAAACAACACCGCGTCGCGGCCGTGTTCCTGCGGGAACTGCTGGCCTCGGACCTGCTGCCCGTCGTCCAGCGCCTGGCCGCCGAACCCGCCTGAGTCCTCCGCCCGGATCGCGTTTAGCCCGCTAAACGCGATCTGTGCGGGCCGGGGGCTGAAGGGGACTTTCCCCGCATCTGACGCAGCGAAAGCGTCCTTCACCGCGTCGCATGCGGTGAAGGACGCTTTCAGCCCACCGGGACCAAGGTCCTGACCGGGTGCGACGTAGGTCCCGTTGGGCCAGCCCCGGCGCTTTCACTCCGACCACACTGCCTACGCTCCTTTGCGTGAACGGTGTTACCGAGCTGGCGCTCTCCGGGCCGCTCCTGCTCGCGGCGGGGGTCGCGCTGCTGGCCGGGACGATCTCCTTCGCGTCGCCGTGCGTCGTGCCGCTGGTGCCCGGGTACCTCGCGTACCTGGCGGCGCTGGTCGGCGCGGACGCCCCCGCGGTCAGCCCCGACGAGGGGCGCAAGAAGGGTCGCTACGCCGTCGTCGGCGCGGCGGCGCTGTTCGTGCTCGGGTTCACCGTCGTCTTCGTGGTGACGCTGGGGACGCTGGTGTGGATCGCCGACGTCGTCCAGCTCAACATGGACCTCCTCCAGCGCCTCGGCGGCGTGCTGACCATCGCGATGGCGCTGGTCTTCCTCGGCTGGATCCCCGGGCTGCAGCGCGAGTTCCGCTCGCATCACGTGCCGCGCGGCGGGCTGTGGGGCGCGCCGGTGCTCGGCGCGGTGTTCGGGCTCGGCTGGACGCCGTGCATCGGGCCGACGCTGTCCGCGGTCATGTCGATGGCCAGCGCCACCGGCGGGGCGGCGGCGCGCGGATACGTGCTGATCCTGGTCTACTGCCTCGGCCTCGGTCTGCCGTTCCTTCTCATCGCGTTCGGCGCCCGCTGGGCCGTCCGCGCCACCGACTGGCTCCGCCGCCACGGCCGTCAGGTGCAGGTCTTCGGCGGCGTCCTGCTGCTGGTCGTCGGCGTCCTGCTGGTGACCGGACTGTGGGGCGACCTGACCGGCTGGATCCGGAACACCCTCGTGAACGACATCAGGCTGCCCTTGTGACCACCACCGAATACCGTCAGACGCCGCTGAAGCGGGCCCTCGGCTTCCTTCGCAACACCTGGCGCGGACTGACGTCGATGCGCACCGCGCTGGTGCTGCTGTTCCTGCTCGCGCTCGCCGCCATGCCCGGCGCCCTGCTGCCGCAGCGGAACCTCAACGTCGCCAAGACCGACGAGTACATCGCCGCGCACGGCTGGTGGGGCGAACTGCTCGACCGCCTGCAGTTCTTCGAGGTCTACGGCAGCGTCTGGTTCTCGGCGATCTACATCCTGCTGATGGTCTCGCTCATCGGCTGCCTCGCGCCGCGCAGCTTCGAGTACGCGAAGGCGATGCGCGCCAAGCCCGTGCTCACGCCGCGCAAGCTCTCGCGGATGCCGCATCACGTGTCCACCACGACCGACCGGACTCCCGAGACGGTCCTGAAGGACACGCACACGCTGCTCAAGGGCTGGCGCCGCGTCGAGCGCGAAGAGGCCGACGGAAGCCGCAGCATCTCCGCCGAACGCGGGTACCTCCGCGAGACCGGCAACCTCGTCTTCCACTTCGGCATGCTCGGCCTGATCATCTTCTTCGCGCTGGGCAAGCTGTTCGGCTACGAAGGCCAGGTCATCGTCCAAGCCGACGGCAGCCCGTGGTGCAACTCCGGCATCCTCGGCTACGACACCTTCAACGCCGGGCTGCGCGTCGACGGCACCGACCTCAACGGGTTCTGCATCCGCCTCAAGGACTTCGAGGCGCGCTACACCGCGAACGGCCAGGCGAACTACTACCACTCCAACATGGAGTACCAGTCGGGCGAAGACCTGAAGACCGGCGCGTGGAAGCCGTACGGACTCGAGGTCAACTCGCCGCTGCGCACCGCGGGCGACCGCGTCTACCTGCTGAACTTCGGCTACTCCCCGAAGTTCACGGTGACCTTCCCCGACGGCACCGTGCGCACCAACATCACGCCGTGGCGCCCCGCCGACGAGCCGACGAAGCTCTCCGAAGGCGCGACGAAGATCGACCAGCCGGGTATCGCCGACCCGATCGAACGCCGCACCCGTCAG
Organism: Amycolatopsis sp. EV170708-02-1; assembly: GCF_022479115.1. Classification (NCBI taxonomy): domain Bacteria; kingdom Bacillati; phylum Actinomycetota; class Actinomycetes; order Pseudonocardiales; family Pseudonocardiaceae; genus Amycolatopsis; species Amycolatopsis sp. EV170708-02-1. Next base: position 8,589,216 of record NZ_CP092497.1, on the reverse strand, counting down.
CTCGCGATCACCGGCCTGCTCGCCCCGACCGCGTTCCTGCACGGCAACGTGCTGACGTCTTCGCGGCCCGAGGCGAACAAGCCGGCCGTGGCCGTCGACATCTACCGCGGCGACCTCGGCCTCGACGCGGGCCGCGGGCAGTCGATCTTCCAGATCGACCAGTCGCTCGTCGAGGACGGCAGGCTCAAGAAGCTCACGCGGCAGAACCTGGACCAGGGTCAGGAGACCGTGCTGGACGACGGCACGAAGGTCCGCTTCGACGGCGTCCAGGAATGGGTCGCCATCCAGGTCTCGCACGATCCGGTGCAGGGCTGGGTGCTGGTCTGCGCGGTCGCGATGCTGATCGGGCTGGCGGGATCGCTGCTGGTCAAACGGCGCCGGGTATGGGTGCGGGTGACCCCGGCGCGCGAAGGTGAGACGGGTACCGTGATCGAGGTCGCCGGGCTGGCGCGCACCGATCAGGCGGGCTACGGCGAAGAGTTCCAGCGGATCAGCGGCAAGCTGGTCCAGGGGCAGAGAGGCAACTAGAGGTCATGCCGATCAACGAGACGCTGTCCCAGTACAGCGACTACTCCTACACCACCGCGGCGGCGATCTACGTCCTCGCGCTGATGTTCGCCCTCATCGAGCAGGGCTTCGGCGCGAAGGGCCGTCTGGCGGCGCAGCGCAGCATGCAGCGCTCCCGCGAACTGGTCGGCGCGGGCGGCCCGCCGCCGGCGTACGGGACGCCCGTCGAGCCTTCGCGCGAGATCGGCCGCCCCGAGCGCATCGGCCGGATGGGTGCCGCGCTGCTGGTGCTGGCCGCGCTGCTGCACCTGGCCGCGATCGTGCTGCGCGGGTTCGCCGTGCACCGCGCGCCGTGGGGCAACCTCTACGAATACGGCATGGCCACGACCTTCATCGCCGTCGTGACCTGGCTCGTCATCATGCGGAAGTTCCCGGTCCGCCACCTCACCGGCTTCCTGCTGCTGCCGGTCGTGATCCTGATGTTCGTCAACGGCACGATGCTGTACACGACGGCCGCGCCGGTGCAGCCCGCGCTCCAGTCGTACTGGCTGATCATCCACGTGTCCGCGGCGATCATCGGGTCCGGTGTCTTCCTGGTGCCCGGCGTCGCCAGCGTCCTTTACCTCTTCCGCGCCGCGCACGACGACAACCCGGCGAAGTTCGCCAAGTTCGCCCCGAAGCTGCCCGCCGCGGACGTGCTCGACCGCATCGCCTACCGCACCACCATCTTCGCCTTCCCGATCTTCACCTTCGGCGTGCTCTGCGGCGCCGTGTGGGCGGAGGCGGCGTGGGGCCGGTTCTGGGGCTGGGACCCCAAGGAGACCGTCGCCTTCGTGGCGTGGGTCGTCTACGCCGCGTACCTCCACTCCCGTGCCACCGCGGGCTGGCGGGGGAAGCGGGCCGCGATCATCAACATCGTCGGATTCTCCGCGACGATCTTCAACATGTTCTTCGTGAACCTGGTGACGTCGGGGCTGCACTCCTACGCCGGGGGCTGACCGTCGCCGCTGCGCGCGACCCGGCTACCGTCAATACTGAGGTAATGGGGGAAGACGTGCGCGGAGGAGGAATTCAGCGGTGACCGGACCCAGCGAAGAATCGGCTCCTGGCCACCCCGAACCGACCGAGAGCGCCCAGCCCTCGGAGTTGTTCTCCGAGGACAGGACGGACTCGGCGCCGCATCCGGCCGCGAGCGGTTTCGAGGCCGAGCCGACCCAGGTCGTCCAGCCGCAGTACCCGCAGCAGGGCCAGTACCCGCAGCAGCAGGCCGCTCCTCCGCTGCCGCAGCCTTCGCAAGGGCAGCAGTATCAGCAGCCCTACGACCAGAACCTGCCTCCGCTGCAGCCCCAGCCTCAGCAGGCGCCGCCGCAGCAGGCCGCCCAGTACGCGCCGCCGCCTCAGCAGCAGTACGCCCCGCCGCCGCAGCAGGCGGTGCCGGGGCTCCCGCAGCCACAGGGCAGGCACGCGCTCCCGGACGAACTCGCCACCGCGAGCCTGGTGAAGCCGCAGAAGCGCAAGCCGCAGTCGGGCTGGCGCAAGGCGCTTTACGTGGGCACCGGCAAACTCGTCAATCCGGGGGAGAGCCCCAAGGACACGCGCAAACGCGAACTGATCGCGCAGATCAACCAGCCGCTGCGCGGGTGCTACAAGATCGCGATGCTGAGCCTCAAGGGCGGCGTCGGCAAGACCACCACGACGACCACGCTGGGCTCGACGTTCGCTTCGCTGCGCGGTGATCGCGTGGTCGCCGTCGACGCGAACCCGGATCGCGGGACGCTGTCGCAGAAGATCCCGATCGAGACCACCGCGACCGTGCGGCATCTGCTGCGGGACGCGGACAAGATCACCAGGTACAGCGACGTCCGTTCGTACACCTCGCAGGGCGGGAGCAGGCTGGAGATCCTCGCCAGCGAGCAGGATCCGGCCGTCTCGGAGGCGTTCTCCGAAGACGACTACCGGCGCACGGTCAACCTGCTGGAGCACTTCTACAACATCGTGCTCACCGACTGCGGGACCGGTTTGATGCACTCGGCGATGAAGGGCGTCCTGGACGTCGCGGACGCGCTGGTGGTGGTCTCGTCAGGCTCCGTGGACGGGGCGCGCAGTGCGTCGGCCACGCTCGACTGGCTGGAAGCGCACGGCTACGGCGACCTGGTCAAACGGTCGGTCGCGGTGATCAACTCGGTGCGGCCGAAGGGTGGCTCGGTCGATCTCGACAAGCTTTCCGCGCACTTCGGCGCGCGTGTCCGTTCGGTGTGCCGTATCCCGTTCGACCCGCACCTGGAAGAGGGCGCCGAGATCGAGCTGGACCGGCTGCACGAGGACACCCGGCTGGCGTTGCTGGAACTGGCCGCCACCGTCGCGGACGGCTTCGGTGGCCAGCAGTACCAGCCGATCCAGCCCTAATCTTTGTCTTCGTCTTTACCTTTTCGCTGCTGCTCACCGAGCTTGCGCAGGAAGTCGGGGTCGTCGTCCGGGGCCAGTGTCGGTCGCGACGAGGGCACCCCGACACGCTCGATCCCGAACGCGCGCCACAAAACCACGGCGACGGTGAGCGCTCCGATGGCCGCGAGCAGATAGATCATGCTCGGTCCCTTTCCGCGTGGAGGACGTTGCTCAGTCCCACGAGGCTAGCCTCTTTGCCGCGCGCGGGGGACTCATGGATACCCCAATGTGACGAAGGGCGGTTTGGAGCCCTTCGTCACTGGAGTCCTTTTCAGGGGAAATGCCTGGTCAGACCTTGCGAGCGGGCTCGCTGGCGTCGGTGGTCAGCTCGGCGAGGAGCTCGTTCACCTCGGCCTCGCGGAACCGGCGGTGCCCGCCGGGAGTACGGATCGAGCCGATCCGGCCCGCGGTCGCCCAGCGGGTCACGGTCTTGGGGTCGACCCGGAACAGGGCCGCCACTTCACCGGGGGTGAGCAACCTTCCGCCCATGGTCGCGGTCATTTTCCGCCTCCTTCACGGTTCCAGTGCTAAACCGGGGGCGGGTCCGATGCCCGTCGTGCCGGGTAGCCAACGCGGCAATCGTTGCATCTCACCCGTCAGGTACTCGAACGGTTGTCCAACAGTAAAGAGCCCTTAAAGGTCAAAACCGACAACCGCGACATGCGTACCTCGGCGCCCCGGTCTTGTCACGGATGTATGAAAACGCGCCCTGATCTCACGAATCGGGCCGTGGCACCTAAGGTGTAGCGGTGGACCAGGTGGATCGGAAGATCATCGCGGCATTGCGGGAGAACGGGCGGGCTACCTACGCCGACCTCGGCCGGTCTGTCGGGCTCTCGGCTTCATCAGTGCACGAACGGGTCGGCAAACTCGAGGCCGCCGGCGTGATCACCGGGTACCACGCCATGGTCGACCCCAACACGGTCGGACTCGGGGTGACGGCGCTCGTCGGCATCCACCCCACCGACACCGCGACCGAGGACGATGTCGCGGAGGCGCTCGGGGCACTGGACGAGGTCGAAAGCTGCTACGCCGTCGCTGGTGACGAGGCCTTCGTCGTCAAGGTGCGGGTGGCGACCGTCGACGATCTGGAGAAGACCCTCGGCAGGCTGCGGCGGATCCCCGGCGTCGGCCGGACGAACACCACCGTCGTGCTCTCCACCCGGTTCGAAGGGCGGCCCAACAACGCGGGCCTGGACGAGGGCCGCAACGGCAACGCGTAGCCTGCTTCGGTGTGAGCGATAATCACCTGCCCCGCGACCTGACGCTGTACGTGCTGGCCAGGTTCGTCCTGGTCGGGGTCATCGCGGGGGGCTTGCTGCTGGTCAACGTCCCGCTGCTGGTCGCGTTGCTGATCGGCCTGGTCGTGGGGCTGCCGCTGGGTCTGCTGCTGTTCCGCCCGCTGAACGCGCGCGTGACCGCCGGACTCGCCCGCCGCAACGAAAAGCGCGCTCGCGCCCGTGCCGAACTGCGCTCCCAGCTGCGCGGCGACCGAGCGGACGGGGCAGCGTGAGCCGTCTGCACAGCCGCAGCTGGGTCCGCGAAGCCGTCCGCATCATCGAGGCCGACGCGAACCGCAGCGCCGACACGCACCTGCACGTCTTCCCGCTGCCCGCCGAGTGGGGCATCGATCTGTACCTGAAGGACGAATCCGTCCACCCGACCGGCTCGCTCAAGCACCGGCTCGCGCGCTCGCTGTTCCTGTACGGCCTGGTGAACGGCCAGATCGGGCAGGACACCGTGCTCGTCGAGGCGTCCAGCGGCTCGACGGCGGTTTCGGAGGCGTACTTCGCGCGGATGCTCGGGCTGCGGTTCATCACCGTGGTGCCGCGCAGCACCTCGCCGGAGAAGATCGCGCTCATCGAGTTCTACGGCGGCGAATGCCACTACGTCGACCGCGCGCCGGACATGTACCCGGAGGCCGAGCGGCTCGCTTCGGAGTGCAACGGCCACTACCTCGACCAGTTCACCTACGCCGAGCGCGCGACGGACTGGCGCGGGAACAACAACATCGCCGAGTCCGTGTACGCGCAGATGCAGTCCGAGCGGCACCCCGTGCCGACGTGGATCGTGGTCGGCGCCGGGACCGGCGGCACGAGCGCCACCTTCGGCCGCTACGTGCGCTACAAGCGGCACACCACGAAGATCGCCGTCGTCGACCCGGAGAACTCGTCGTTCTACGGCGCCTGGCAGACCGGGGCGCTCGACTACAGCACCGGCATGCCGTCGCGGATCGAGGGCATCGGGCGGCCGCGCGTCGAGCCGTCGTTCGTGCCCGGCGTGATCGACGAGATGCTCCAGGTGCCGGACGCCGCTTCGCTGGCGGCCATCCGTGTGCTGCGCGAGCGGACCGGGCACTGGGCGGGCGGCTCGACCGGGACGAACCTTTTCGGCGCGTTCACGCTGATCTCGCGGATGGTGTCGGAGGGACAGGCGGGCAGTGTCGTCACGCTGCTGTGCGACGGCGGTGAGCGGTACGCGAACACGTACTACGACGACGCTTGGCTGGCGGAGAAGAACATCGACATCGCGCCTTATCTGGAGAAGTACCGGGAGTTCCTGGTGAGCGGGAAGCTCGCTCCGGAGGCCTGAGGGTCTGGGCCTTCGGACGGCTGGGGTTCCCGGCGGGTGTCGCGAAAGCCACTTTCGCGACGTCGGGTTGGGCGCTCTACCTCAGGGGGTGCCGGATCACCAAAGGGAGCAAGGGACCTTTGCTACCACTTGGGCCACATGTGGTGATCGCCCAGCTCCCGGGCCACAACAGGTGGTGCCCCAAAGCGAAAAACCCAAGGAATGAACGGCCCGTTCATCCCCCAAGGCGCCGACGCGGAGCGGAAGACGCGTGACCGGACCTATCGGGCCCACTGTGTGGATTTCGGGTCATCCAACGACCCGAAATCCACACAGTCCCGCATCAAAGGTCCGGTGACGCCTCACCGCGCCAGGCCCAGAGAGCGCCAGGCTCACAGCGCCAGCGCGACCGCGCTCAGCACCGCCCACCCCAGCATCGCGAACCCGGTGTCCCGCAGCGCCGGGATCAGCGCCCGCCCTGCGCGCCGCCGCCGACGGCCTTGACCGACTTCAGCAGCAGCGGCGCGGTCACCAGGCCCAGCAGCGCCCACGGCGTCACGAAGGCGAGCAGCACGCTCACGACGTACGGGACGGCGACCAGCGCCAGGTAAAGCCGGCGGGTGCCGCCGTCACCGAGCCGGGTGGCGAGGGTGCGCTTGCCGGACTCGATGTCGGTCGGGATGTCGCGGAGGTTGTTGGCGGTCAGCACACCGGTCGAGAACGAGCCGACGGCGACCGCGCAGCCCAGCGCGGTCCAGCTCAGCTGTCCGGTTTGGACGTACACGGTGCCCAGCACGCCGGCCAGCCCGAAGAAGACGAAGACCGCGATCTCGCCGAAACCGTAGTAGCCGTAAGGCTTTTTGCCGCCGGTGTAGAACCAGGCGCCGAGGATGCAGACCGCGCCCATCGCCAGCAGCCACCACAGGCCGCTGATCGCGACGAGCACGAGCCCCAGGACTCCGGCGAGCCCGAGGGCGACGAGTGCGGCCGTCAGGACGGCCTTCGGCTTCGCGACTCCGGAGCCGACCAGCCGCAGCGGGCCGACGCGGTTCTCGTCGGTGCCGCGGATGCCGTCGGAGTAGTCGTTGGCGTAGTTGACGCCGACGATCAGCGAAAGCGAGACGAGCAACGCGAGAATCGAGCGGGGCCAGGAGAAGCCGTCGAGCGCGACCGCCGCGCCGACTCCGGCGACCACCGGCGCCACCGCGTTGGGCAGCGTCCGCGGGCGCGCCCCTTCGATCCATTCACCAGCAGTCGCCATGCCGCCATTCTGGCCCTGGCCACTACCGGCCGGTATGCGGGGCTCGTCACCTGCCCGGGGTATCGCGGGCAGGTGACGAACCGCCCTACTTCAGGTCGTCGATCGCGTCTTCCAGGGTCCAGGTGAGCGTGCCGCTGTTCGGAACGGCGGTCTCCGGTTCGTCCGCCAGCGCGGGCCCGGCCAAAGCGACCAGTCCCATCGTGACGGCGGTGCAGGCCAATACTGTGCGTGTCCAGCGCGTCATATGTAGACGTAAACCCGCGGGTAATGATCGTGTCAACAACGTCCCGGTAATCGGTGGGGAATTCACGACCTTCGTAGGAGATTCCTGACAGCCGTCCTGTCGACCTTCCCCGGGCCCCGCAGCGGGAGTTCCTCGGCGAATTCGACCCGCTTCGGAGCGGCCGCCGCACCGGCCTCTTCGCGGCACGCGGCACGCAGTGATTCGACGTCGCAACCAGCGCCGACGACGAGCGCGACGACGGCTTCGCCCCACTCGGGGTCGGGTACTCCGACCACGCACGCGTCCCGGATTCCGGGCTGTGCGGTCAAGATCCGCTCGACCGCCGCGGCGGCCACCTTCACCCCGCCGGTGTTGATCATGTCGTCGATCCGCCCGAGGATCTCCAACCGCCCGTCGGCCGTCCACCGGCCACGGTCGGAAGTGCGGAACAGGCCGCCCTCGAAGGCCTCCGCCGTCAGGTCGGGTCGCAGCCGGTAGCCATGCGCGAGGACGTCACCCGTGATACAGACCCGCTCGTCTTCGAGGTCGACGTGTACTCCGTCCAGCGGTACGCCGTCGTAGACGCAGCCGCTCGCGGTCTCGCTCATGCCGTACGCGGGCACGATCTTCACGCCCGCTTCGGCCGCTCGCTCGCGGAGCTCGGCGGTGGTCGCCGCGGCGCCGACGATGATCGCGTCGAAAGCGCGGGCCGCCGCGAGACCCGGGCCGCCCGCGTCGAGCAGCCGCCCGAGCTGAGTCGGCACGAGCGCGGTGTAGCGCGGGCCGTCCAGGGACAGCAGCGGCGAGGCGGCTTCGGCGAAGTCGTCCGGCCGGAAACCGGCGGCGTGCAGGACGGCCGGGGTCGTCCCGGCCAGCAGCGAACGGACCAGTACCTGCAGCCCGCCGACGTACTGTGCCGGGGTCGCGAGCAACCAGTGTCCCGGCCCGCCGAGCCTCTTGTGGGTGGCGTGGGCCGACGCGGTCAGCGCCGGCGCCGACAGCAGCACGCCCTTGGGTTCGCCGGTCGATCCGGAGGTGGCGATGATCACCGCCGTCCCGGGCTCGGCCGGGCGGGCCGGTTCCATCGCGTCCCGCAGGGCCTCGGACGAGTAGGGGAGGACGGGCGAGCCGCCGTCGAGCGCCTCGGCCAGTGCCGCGGTCAGCTCGGCGATCGACTCCGGACTCCCGTCCACCCCTACCGCGCGCATCCCGCCAGGCTAACGCCGAACGGACGCCCGGCTCAGCACGGAGTCAGGGCGCCACCGTCGCTGAGGTAGTAGTCGGAGAACCAGCCTTGCTTCTGCGTGCCGGCGATCCGCCCCAGGTCCAGGAGTTGGTGCCGTTGATGTTCTCGCCGCGCGTGTAGCAGTGGTAGTAGATCAGCGTGCCCTTGTCGACCCAGGCGTACGCGGAGCAGCTGGTGTGCGGGCCGGTGCGGTAGCGCATCCTCTCCTTCGCCCGCCCCTCACCGCTGTCCTTGTTCGTGTGACCGTGATTGCAGCTCAGGGTCTGGATCGGGTCGGCCTGCGCGGGTGCCGCACCGGCGACCCCGCCGACGCCGAGCAGCCCCGCCGCGACGATGCCGGGCAGCGTCAGCGCCGCTCTCCGCAGAGATTTCTTCATGGTGGTTTCCCCTCGAATGAGTCGGGTTTCACTTCGAGGGGAAACCTAAGAGCCGCCGAATGCCCTGCTCCAGGCCTTTTCGCCTGGTCGAAAAGGGGTCAGTAGTAGTACGGGAACGCCGACCAGTCGGGGGAGCGCTTCTCCAGGAACGAGTCGCGGCCCTCGACGGCCTCGTCCTGCATGTACGCCAGCCGGGTGGTTTCGCCGGCGAAGAGCTGCTGGCCGACCAGGCCGTCGTCGGTGAGGTTGAACGCGTACTTGAGCATCCGCTGCGCCGTCGGCGACTTGCCGTTGATCGCCCACGCCCAGTCCAGCGCCTCGGCCTCGAGCTTCGCGTGCGGGACGGCGGAGTTGACCGCGCCCATCGCCTGCATCTGCTCGGCCGTGTACTCGCGGCCGAGGAAGAAGATCTCCCGCGCGAACTTCTGCCCGACCTGCTTGGCCAGGTACGCCGAGCCGTAGCCGCCGTCGAAGGAGCCGACATCCGCGTCGGTCTGCTTGAACCGCGCGTGCTCGGCCGAAGCCAGCGTGAGGTCGCACACCACGTGCAGCGAGTGCCCGCCGCCCGCCGCCCACCCCGGGACCACGGCGATGACCACCTTCGGCATGAACCTGATCAGCCGTTGGACCTCGAGAATGTGCAGCCGTCCGGCCCTGGCGGGATCGATCGTGTCGGAGGTCTCCCCGTCCGCGTACTGATACCCGGAGCGTCCGCGAATACGCTGGTCACCGCCGGAGCAGAACGCCCAGCCGCCGTCCTTCGGCGACGGGCCGTTGCCGGTGAGCAGGACGCAGCCGACGTCCGAGCTCATCCGCGCGTGGTCGAGCGCGCGGTACAGCTCGTCGACGGTGTGCGGGCGGAAGGCGTTGCGGACCTCGGGACGGTCGAACGCGACACGTACGACACGTTTGCCTGAGCGGCTCTCAGAGGAGCGGTGATAGGTGATGTCGGTGAAGTCGAAACCTTCGACCTCGGTCCACAAGGCCGGGTCGAACAGCTCGGAAACCTGGGCGTCATCCACGTTTGGGAGAATAGGACGTGTGGCCGTGAGTCGTAGTGTGAAACCCGAGGTCTGCCGGTGAATCCTTCCACCGCGCAGGCCAGGGTCATCGTCGACGAACTCGTCCGCAACACCGTCTCGCACGTCGTCCTCTGCCCGGGCTCACGCAACGCCCCGCTGTCGATCGCGCTGTACGACGCGGCGGCCGCCGGACGCCTCCAGCTGCACGTCCGCATCGACGAACGCGGCGCCGCCTTCCTTGCCCTCGGCATCGCCGCGCGCACCGGCCGCCCCGTGGCCGTGCTGTGCACCTCGGGCACCGCGGCGGCGAATTTCCACCCCGCCGTGCTGGAGGCCGATCGCGCGGGGGTCCCGCTGATCGTGCTGACCGCCGACCGGCCGCCCGAGATGCGGGCCGCCGGCGCGAGCCAGGTCATCGACCAGCACCAGCTCTACGGCAACGCCGTCCGCTACTTCGACGAGCTGGCCGTCGCCGAGCGCCGGTCCGGGCAGAACTCGTACTGGCGCGGCCAGATCTGCCGCGCCTGGAACGCCGCGTACGGCGAATGGCGCTGCGGGCCCGTGCACCTGAACATCCCGTTCCGCGAGCCGCTGGTGCCGGACATCGACGATGACGGCGAGTGGTACGAGTCACTCGAAGGGCGTCCCGACGGCGCTCGCTGGACCGAGCTCCCCGACTTCGGCGCGCTTCCCTCGTTCGTGGTGCCCTCGGCCCGGTCCGGCCTGGTCATCGCGTGCGACACCGGCGTGCAGGCGGCCAGCGAATGGGCCGAACTGCACGGTTGGCCGGTCGTCTCCGAAACCGGCGGCATCGGGATGGCGGGTGCGACGGCGATCTCGTCCGGCGCGTGGCTGCTCGGTGTCGAGGAATTCATCTCGCGGCACAAACCCGAGCAGGTCCTGTGCATCGGCCGTCCGACGGTGTTCCGGCAGGTCCAGCGGGTGCTGTCCGATCCCGACGTCGAGGTGCTGCTGGTCCGGCCCGATTCGGACTGGCCCGCGCCCGCGCACAACGTCCGCCAGGTCGGGCAGTGGTTCGACGAACCGTCCAAACCGGCCGACCCGGAATGGCTGGCGAGCTGGCAGCGCGCGGACAAGGCGGCGTCGGCCGCGGTGGCCGAAGCGCTGGCCGCGGAGCCGTGGCCGAGCGGGCTGCGCCTGGCGACCGAACTCGTCGACGCGGTCCCGGAAGGGTCGCTGCTGGTGGTCGGCTCGTCCAATCCGACGCGTGACGTCGCGCTCGCCGGACGGCTGCGGCCCGACGTCCTCGTGCACCGCAACCGCGGCGTCGCCGGGATCGACGGCATGGTCTCGACGGCGATCGGCGCCGCGACCGTCCACAGGGGACATTCGTACGCCCTGCTCGGTGACCTGACGTTCCTGCACGACGCGAGCGGCCTGCTGACCGGACCCGCCGAACAGCGACCCGACCTGACGATCGTGGTGCTCAACGACGACGGCGGCGGCATCTTCTCCCTGCTGGAGCAGGGCGCGCCGGAGCACAACGCCGGCTTCGAGCGCGTCTTCGGGACGCCGCACGGAGCCGATCTGGGCGCGCTGTGCGCCGGCTACCGCGTGCCGCATGTCGTCGCCGAGACGCTCACCGAGTTCCGCGCGGCGCTCAAGCCCGCGCCGGGGCTGCGGGTGGTGGAGGTCCGGGTGGACCGAACGCGCCACCGCGAGCTGCACGCGCGCCTCCGTACGGCGGTTTCCTCGGCCGTACGGGCTGTCTAGCCGATTTTGATCTCAGTCCAGAGGCTAGGAACCCTTCCTTTGGCTGTGTCTCCCCGAGGGGCACGTGGCTACGTTCGAGCGCGCTGACAAATCCTGGGAGGATTCGCAATGCGCTTGAAGACTCGCGCCGGCTTCGCCGGATTGACCGCGGGCGTCGTCTCGGTACTGCTCGCCGGCAGCGCGGCCGCCGCACCCGCGCCCGGCTCGATCGGCATCGGCGACCCGTACTACCCGCACGCCGGCAACGGCGGCTACGACGTCGGTCACTACGACCTCCGGCTGACCTATCAGCCCGCGACCGACCTGCTGTCCGGGGCCACGACGATCCTGCTCACCGCGACGCAGGACCTCTCGGCGTTCAACCTCGACTTCGGCCTGAAGGTGTCGAGCGTCCGGGTGAACAACCGGCCCGCGAAGTTCGCGACGTCGACCGACGGCACCGGCGAGCTGACCGTCACGCCGTCGGCGCCGCTGAAGAAGGGCCAGACGGCGACGGTCGTCGTCGCCTACGCGGACACGCCTTCGAAGGTGAAGATCGACGGCTTCACCGCCTGGAAGAAGACCCCGGACGGCGCGCTCGCCGTCGACGAGCCGCAGAGCGCGGCCTGGTGGTTCCCGTCCAACGACCACCCGACGGACCTGGCCACCTACGACGTCTCGGTCGAGGTCCCGAACGACGTCGCCGCGTTGTCGAACGGCACGCTCGTGCGCAAGACGGTGCAGCGGCCCGGCTGGACGCGCTGGAACTGGCGCAGCACCAAACCGCAGGCGACGTACCTCACGTCACTGGAGGTCGGCAAGTTCGAGGTGAACCAGCAGACCACGCCGGACGGCCAGCCGTTCATCACCGCGTACGGCGCCGACCTCGGCGAATCGCTCGGCGCGGCCAAGGCCAGCATCGAGCGGACGCCGGAGATCACCGAATTCCTCGCCTCGAAGTTCGGGCCGTACCCGTTCGAGGCGCAGGGCGGCGTCGTCACCACCGGCATCACCTTCGCGCTGGAGAACCAGACGCGGCCGGTGTACGGCGCCCGGGCGTTCCGGTCCGGCTCCAACACCTCGATCGTCGCGCACGAGCAGGCGCACCAGTGGTTCGGCGACAGCGTCACGCTCGGCAAGTGGAGCGAGATCTGGCTGAACGAGGGCTTCGCGTCCTACGGCGAGTTCCTGTGGTCGGAAGAGACCGGCGAAGGCACCGCCGACGAACTCGCGCAGTACATCTACGACTCGGTGCCGGCCGAGGACCCGTTCTGGCAGGTCCTGCCCGCCGACCCGGGCGCGGAGAACCAGTTCGACGCGGCCGTGTACGACCGCGGCGCGCTCGCGGTGCACGCGTTGCGCAAGGCCGTGGGCGACGACACGTTCTTCCGGATCCTGCAGACCTGGCAGCAGGTGAAGAAGGCCAAGTCGGCGGTGATCCCGGAGTTCATCGCGCTGGCGGAGAAGATCTCGGGCAAGCCGCTGTACGACCTGTTCCAGACGTGGCTGTACACCAAGGGCAAGCCCGCCGTGGGCCCGAACGGTGCGCAGGCGGCGTTGCGGGCCGCTGTGACCCCGGTCGCACCGAAGTCCTACCCGCAGATCAAGGCGACGCACGAATTCCTCGCCGAGCGACACGCCCACTGACGGGTAGCGATACGCTCGCGGCGTGACGGCCAAAGCGGAGCGGGTGAGGCGCATCGGGTGGTATGTCGCCCTCGTTGTCGCCTCACTCGTCACCGTGCTCGGTGTCTCGCTGCTGTTCGCCGCCATCCGCAACGACAGCGCGATCGAAGCGCAGCTGGGGCAGGCGACGGCGCAGGTCGAGTCGGTGGCCTTCGACCGCACGATCATCAACTACGCCACCCCCGACGGCATCATCCACAGCCCCGCCAACGGCGTCCTCTACCCGTCCGGGCTGGCCGCCGGGCAGCTGGTGAACATCGAGTACGACGTCGGCGACCCGGAACTCGCGCGGGTGGCCGGACGGTCGGCGGCGAACACGCTGCTGCCGCTGGGCAGCATGATCTTCTTCACCTGGCTGATCGCCGGTCCGCTGCTGTGGTGGATCCGGCGGCAGCGGCTGGCCTACCGGCGCTCGCTCGCCGAGTCCGCCGCCTGATCACGCGAGTTACGCCTCCAAGCACGCGAGTTACGTCCCCAAGCACGCGAGTTCGCTGTCCAATCACGTGTGTCGTCCGTCTGATCACGCGAGTCGTCCGATGGGGCTCGTGGGCTCGGCGTGCGGAACCGGCGAACTCGCGTGCTTGAACGGACGACACACGTGATCGAACGGACGACACGCGTGCTTGGAGGCGTAACTCGCGTGCTTGGGGGCGGAACTCAGCCGACCGACTCCCGCCACCAGCCCAAGACCTCGTCCGCGACGCCGGGCGCGGCGACCAGCAGGGCGTCGACCGGCAAGGCCGTGTCCTCGCCGTGGCGGTCCAGCACCACGGCCCCGGCCTCGATGGCCAGCGCGACCGAGCCGGCGACGTCCCATTCGCGGTAGCTGTGCAGCACCGCCGCGGCCGCGTGCCCCAGCGCGACCTGCGCGATCGCCAGCGCCGCCGAGCCGAGCACCCGGACCCCGGCGTGCGCGGCGGCGGCCCGTTCGATGAACTGGCCCATCCCCGGCCAGACACCCTTGCGCGTGAGCTCCGTGCAGACGATCGCGCCGGCGGTCCCGCACCGGTCGGTGAGCGTGATCGGCTTGCCGTTCGCCCGGGCGCCGCGGCCGCGCGCGGCGGCGTAGATCTGCGCGCGGTACGGATCCGCGACCACGCCCACCACCGGGCCCGAAGCGTCGATCAGGGCGAGGCTGTACGCGCACCACGGCACCCCGGCGACGTAGTTCGCGGTGCCGTCGACCGGGTCGACCACCCAGCGGTATTCGGCGACGTCGGCACCGTGGTCGGCGCCGAATTCGCCGCCGACGACCGGGATACCGGGGAACTCCGCGGTCAGCACGCGGCGGGTGTGCCGTTCGAGGATGCGGTCCGTGTCGGTGACCCAGTCGAAGGGCGAGTCCTTCGGATCGGGCTGGGCGCCCCGGCCGGCGGTCGCGGTGATCACGTCGGTCGCGTCGTTGGCCAGCCGCCCGGCCACTTCGAGGGCCCTCGACACCAGCCCTGGCTCGACGGGCTGAGGCGGCCTAGACGACAGAAGGGTCATGCCTGCCTAGTGTGGCCGAGCCTGGTTTACGGAACACGACCTTGAGATGACATGTCGTCTGTTCCGTTTTTGTTGGCGTGGCCGTCACAACCGGATGCGACAGTGATCCGCGTGCGAGTCGCGATAGTCACCGAAAGTTTCCTGCCCCAGGTGAACGGCGTGACCAACTCCGTGCTCCGCGTCGTGGAACACCTCCGCGACCGCGCGCACGACGTGCTGATCATCGCCCCGGGCCCGGGTCCCGTGGAGTACCTCGGCGCCCCGGTCGTGCGCATCCCCGCCCTCGACTTCCCCGGCGTGAACTCCCTCCCGGTCGGCGTGCCGACCAGGACGGTGCTCACCGCGCTGGCCGATTTCGGGCCGGACGTGGTGCATCTGGCGTCGCCGTTCGTGGTCGGCGCGCGAGGGCTCGCCGCGGCGAGGCGGCTGCGGGTGCCGTGTGTCGCGGTGTACCAGACCGACATCGCCGGTTTCGCCGCCGCGTACGGCTTCGGCATCGCCGCCCGCGCCGCCTGGCGCTGGGTGCGCCGCCTGCACTCGCGGGCCGACCGCACGCTCGCGCCGTCGACGGATTCGGTGGAACAGCTGAAACTGCACGGGATCCCGCGCGTGCACCGCTGGGCGCGCGGCGTCGACATCGAGCGGTTCTCGCCGGCCCACGCCGATCCCGCGTTGCGTGCCGAACTGGCGCCGAACGGCGAACTGCTGGTCGGTTTCGTCGGCAGGCTCGCGCCCGAGAAGGAGGTCGACAGGCTGACCGCGCTCGCCGGGGTCGACGGCATCCGCGTGGTCGTCGTCGGGGACGGGCCGGAGTTGCCGATGCTGCGCGAACGCATTCCGGGCGCGGCGTTCCTCGGCGCCCGTTACGGCGAGGAGCTTTCCGCCGCGTATGCGAGCCTCGACGTCTTCGTCCACACAGGACCGCACGAGACGTTCTGCCAGGCCATCCAGGAGGCGATGGCGTCCGGGCTTCCCGTGCTCGCTCCGGACGCGGGCGGGCCGAAGGATCTGGTCCTGCCCGGCCGCACCGGCTACCTGCTGCCCGCGGACCGCGCCGGGTTCGCGACGGCGCTGGTGGACAAGGTGAACGACCTGCGTGACGAAGCGCTCCGGGCCAGGCTGGGGAGAAGGCGCGCAAGGTCGTGCTGGGCCGGACCTGGCCCGCCGTCTGCCACGAGCTGGTCGGCCACTACGAGGCCGTCCAGGGCAAAGTCGCTCGCGCGGCGTAGAAATGCACATCGTCCAGCTGGCCAACTTCTACGGACCACGCTCGGGCGGGCTGCGGACGGCGCTGCATCATCTCGGCGCCGGGTACGTGGCCAGCGGCCATCAGGTGACCCTCGTGGTGCCCGGGCGGCGCTACGCGGACGAAACACTGCCCTCGGGAGTCCGCCGGTTTTCCCTTCCAGCACCGCAAATCCCGGGTACGGGCGGCTATCGCGCGGTCGATCCGCATCGTGTGCGCGCGGTGCTGAAACGCCTGGAGCCGGACAGGCTCGAAGTGTCCGACAGGCTCACCCTGCGCGGCATGGGGGTCTGGGCGCGGCGCAACGGCGTACCCAGCATGGTGATCTCGCACGAGCGCCTCGACAGGCTGCTGGAGCAGTTCCTGATGCCCGAACCCGTCGCGCGGCGCGTCGCGGACGTCGCGAACCGCCGGATGGCGCGGCGGTACGACACGGTGGTCTGCACGACGGCGTTCGCCCGCGCGGAGTTCGACCGGATCGCCGCGCCGAACGTGCGGCGCGTCCCGCTCGGCGTCGACCTCACGACCTTCGCCCCGGCCCGGCGCGACGACGGCTGGCGGCACACGCTGACCGGGAACGCCGACGCGCTGATCGTCCACTGTGGACGCTTGTCGCCGGAGAAGCACGTCGAACGCAGTGTGGACACCGTCGCCGAGCTCACCGAGGCCGGGCACCGCGTACGGCTCGTCATCGCCGGAGACGGACCCAGACGGCGGGCGCTGGAACGGCGGGCGCGCGGGCTTCCGGTGACCTTCCTCGGCTTCCTCTCCGGACGCGGCGACGTCGCCCGGCTGCTGGCCAGCGCCGACGTCTCCCTCGCGCCCGGTCCACACGAGACGTTCGGGCTGGCCGCGCTGGAGGCGCTCGCTTCGGGCACGCCCGTGGTGGTCTCGGCGTCGTCGGCGCTGAGGGAGATCGTGCGGCCCGGCTGCGGCGAAGCCGTCGACGATCGCGCTCCCGCGTTCGCGGGTGCGGTCACCGGTCTCCTGGAGAGCCCCGAGGACGCCCGGCGGGCGGCGGCGCGGGCGCGCGCGGAGGAATTCGCCTGGCCGCGGTCGGTGCGGGGAATGCTCTCCGCACTCAGTTGATCACTTTGTATCTTCTTTGTACAACCGGCATTCATCGTCCCCTCACGCCATCGAGCGAGAGGACGGCACGTGAGGTTCGAAGTACTGGGTACGTTCAGCATCTCTTCCGGTTCGGGGTCGGTCCCGCTGCACGGCCGGATGCGGAGAACGCTCCTCGGCGTGCTGCTGGTCCGAGCGAACACCTTCGTCCCGGTGAACGTGCTCACCGAGGCCCTGTGGGACAGCAAGTGGGAGCCGCGGGCGGTGCCGAAGCTGCACTGGCACGTCCACAAGCTGCGGCAGGCCCTGCCCGAGGGCGACCGGCTCGTCTTCGACAACGGCGGCTACCGGCTGGAGGTCCATCCCGGCGAACTCGACGTCGAGACCTTCGAGACGCTGGCGGGCCAGGCGCTGAAGACCGCGGACCCCGCACAGCGCGCTTCGCTGATCCGGCAGGCCCTCACGCACTGGCACGGCGCGCCCTACGAAGGCCTCGACGTCCCCCTGCTTTCGGACGAGACGATGCGTCTCTCGGAGCACCGGCTGGTCCTGCTCGAAGAGCTCTACCAGGCGGAACTCGACCTGGGGCGGCACGCGAGCGCGGCCGTCGAGCTGGCCGATCTGGTGCGGCGGCACCCCTTGCGGCAGCGTGCCCAGTACCTCCTGATGGACGCTCTGTGGCGAGCCGGGCGCACCTCCGACGCGCTGGCGGCGTACCGGCGTGCGCGCCGGGTCTCGGTCGATCAGCTCGGCCTCGAACCGGGGCCGGAACTGCGGTTGCTGGAGCGGAGGATCCTCGCCGGCGAGGTCGCGGGGGCCGGTGCGCACCGTGCCCCGGCGTTGCTTCACCGGGCCAGGTGAACCTACGGGGCGTCGCTTTGCTCCCGCTTGGGTGACCTCTCTCAGAACTCCGGGGTTAGGGTTCGAGGTATGTCCCGAGCGAGTCTTGACAAGGATCCGCACGAAGTCGCCGCCATGTTCGACGACGTCGCGGACGGCTACGACCGCGCGAATTCGTTCATGACCTTCGGCTTCGACCGCCGCTGGCGCACCATCACCGGCCGGGTGCTGGACGCCAAACGCGGCGAGAAGGTGCTGGACCTCGCGGCGGGCACCGGTGTGTCCACCGTCGAGTACGCGCGCAACGGCGCGTGGTGCCTCGCGGCGGACTTCTCGGTCGGCATGCTCAAGGCGGGCAAGCATCGCGGCGTCCCGATGGTGGCCGCCGACGCGATGAAGCTGCCGTTCGCCGACGACAGCTTCGACGCGGTGACCATCTCGCTCGCGCTGCGGAACTTCGTCGACACCAAGGCCGCGCTCACCGAGATCGCGCGGGTGGTCAAACCGGGCGGCCGTCTGGTGATCTGCGAGGTGTCGACGCCCACATTCCCGCCGATCCGGTTCCTGCACCGGAAGTTCATCGCGAAGCTGCTCACCTGGGTCGGCGCCAGGACCTCGTCGAACCCCGAGGCCTACTCCTACCTGGCCGAATCCATGCTCGCGTGGCCGGATCAGCGGACCCTGGGCGAGATCATCGCGAGCGCCGGGTGGACCGAGGTGGAGTGGCTGAACCTCACGTTCGGCGTCGTCGCCATCCACCGCGCGAAGAAGCCATCCGTAAACTCGCGCGCATGACCAACCGTCGCAACCCTGACCACGACGCCGAAGTCATCGTCGTCGGTGCCGGACCGGCCGGCTCCACCGCCGCCACGTACCTCGCCCGCGCGGGCGTCGACGTGCTGCTGCTGGAGAAGACCGAGTTCCCGCGCGAGAAGGTGTGCGGCGACGGTCTGACCCCGCGTGGCGTCAAGCAGCTCATCGACCTGGGGATCGACACCAGCGAGGACGCGGGCTGGGTGCACAGCCGCGGCCTGCGGATCCTCACCGGCGAGCTCACGCTGGAACTGGACTGGCCGGACCTGACGAGCTACCCGCCGTACGGTGTTTCGCGGACCCGCCAGGACTTCGACGACCTGCTCGCGAAGACCGCGGTCAAGGCGGGCGCGCGGCTCTACGAGCGCACCACCGTCACCGGCGCCATCACCAGCCCGACCGGCCGCGTGATCGGCGTCGAGGCGAAGGTCGGCCCGGAAAAGACGCCGGTGAGCTATCGCGCTCCGCTGGTCCTCGCCTGCGACGGCGTCTCCGCGCGGCTCGCGCTGAGCGTCGGCATCCAGAAGAACGAGAAGCGCCCGATGGGTGTCGCGGTGCGGCAGTACTACAAGAGCCCGCGTCACGACGACCCGTTCATCGAGGGCCACCTGGAGCTGTGGGACCGCTCGGACCCGCGCGATCCGAAGCTGCTGCCCGGCTACGGCTGGGCGTTCCCGCTCGGCGACGGCACGGTGAACGTCGGCCTCGGCATGCTGTCGACGTCGGCCGCGTTCCGCAGCACCGACTACCGCGCGCTGCTGCGCCAGTGGCTCGACGGGACGCCCGAGGAATGGGGCTACCGTGAGGAGAACGCCATCGGCAAGGTCGGCGGCGCCGGTCTCCCGATGGGCTTCAACCGCACCCCGCACTACCGCGACGGCCTGCTGCTGCTCGGCGACGCGGGCGGCATGGTCAGCCCGTTCAACGGCGAGGGCATCTCGGCCGCGATGGAGTCCGCGCAGCTGGCGTCGGAGTTCGTCGTGCAGGCGCTGGCGCGGCGCGAAGGACCTTCGCGTGAGCGGGCGCTGGAGGGCTACCCGCGCGCCGTCGCGGAGCTGATGGGCGGCTACTACCGGCTCGGCAACGTGTTCGCGAAGCTGATCGGGAAGCCGAAGATCATGCACGCCGCGACGAAGTACGGGCTGCGGATCAACGCCATCCTTCCGTTGGTCTACAAGGGACTTTCGGGTTGCTACGACGCCAAGGGCGGGGACGGCGTGGACCGCCTCATCGCCGCTCTGGCGCGCGCCACTCCCTCCCCTCGCTGAACGCCGGGCCGAAGGGGCCCTTCACCGCATGCGACGCGGCGAAGGGCCCCTTCGTCGCGTCTGACGAGGGGAAAGGAGCCTTCAGCTCCACACGTCTGGACCAGTCACGGGTACTCCGCGCAGTGGTATCGGTCACAGGACAAACGCGGTCAAACGGACCCCTGAAGCCGATCTTGAGAACGACGTCGCAGGTCACCGGTACCGCACGCGGGAAGTAACCGTACTGGCCGTGCGGCCAAGTTAGGGCAGCCTTATAGCACGGGGCCTAGGGACAAGAATGTGAGTCACGTCCTACACTCGCCCCATGCTTTGTGAATCGCTTCACATCCTCGACGGGAGGCTTGTGAACTATTTCACAAGCAAGGGGGCCGTCATGCACGGCCCGTAAGGGTTGCCTAACCCTCGGCGGTGTGACCCAGGTGACTTAGGGTGCCGACCGAGGGAAGCGGTGAACCCCGACTCGAAAACCGCAGCGGCGCGGAAAGGATGGCGAAAACCCCGTGCTGATGTTGCCCGTGCTGGCCCAGGCGGACACCTCGAAGGTGCCCAACCTGGACATGTACCTCCCCCTGGTCCTCCTGTTCGTCCTCGCTCTCGCGTTCGCGGTGCTTTCGGTGCTGCTCGGCCCGCTCGTCGGCCCGAGCCGGGCCAACAAGGCGAAGCTCGCGGCCTACGAATGCGGTATCGAACCGTCGCCGCAGCCGGTCGTCGGCGGCGGCCGGATGCCGGTCGCGTACTACATCACCGCGATGCTGTTCATCCTGTTCGACATCGAGATGGTCTTCCTCTACCCGTTCGCGGTCTCCGCGGACGCGCTGGGCATGTTCGGCCTGGTGGAGATCGTGCTGTTCATCGCGACGGTCGGTTTCGCGTACGCCTACGTATGGCGTCGCGGCGGCCTGGATTGGAACTAGAGAAGCATGGGCCTCGAAGAAAAACTCCCCAACGGCATCCTCCTGGCCAGCCTCGAAGGCCTGGTGAACTGGGCCCGCAAGAACTCCATGTGGCCCGCCACCTTCGGCCTCGCCTGCTGCGCGATCGAGATGATGACCGTCGGCGGCTCCCGCTACGACATCGCCCGCTTCGGCATGGAGCGCTTCAGCGCGACGCCGCGCCAGGCCGATCTGATGATCGTCGCCGGCCGCGTCACGCAGAAGATGGCGCCGGTGCTCCGCCAGATCTACGACCAGATGGCCGAGCCCAAGTGGGTGCTGGCGATGGGCGTCTGCGCCTCGTCCGGCGGCATGTTCAACAACTACGCCGTGGTGCAGGGCGTCGACCACATCGTCCCGGTCGACATGTACCTCCCCGGCTGCCCGCCGCGCCCCGAAATGCTGCTCGACGCGATCCTGAAGCTGCACGCCAAGATCCAGGACGAGCCGATCAACGCCCGCCGGGCCGCGATCCGCGCCGCCAGCGGTGAGCGCACCGAGCTGATCGCCTCCTCGATCAAGTACGCGAAGAAGTGAGCGACGTGCCCGAAGACAACACTCCCGAAGTCCCCGAGACGGGCGGCGAGCAGTCCAGCGCCGAGCGTCCCGAAGCCGGTCTCGAGCCCCAGGGCGTTCGCCCGGCCGAGCCGGTCGTCACCGGTAAAGAGCGCCAGGGCATGTTCGGCGTCCGCGGCACCGGTGACACCTCCGGTTACGGCGGCGTCCGCCTCCCCGCGTACAGCCCGCCCCCGGCGGAGCGCCCGTACGGCGGCTGGTTCGACGAGTTCGCCGACGAGTTCTACGCGGCCTTGGCGGACAACAAGATCCCGGCGCACGCGATCCTGCAGACGACGGTCGACCGCGGTGAGATCACCTTCTACGTCTCCCGCGAGCACCTCGTCGAGATCGCCAAGGTGCTGCGCGACGACGCCGGTCTCCGCTTCGAACTGCTCAGCTCCGTCTCCGGTGTCGACTACGGCGTCGACGTCCCGCAGCGGCTGCACTCGGTCTACCACTTCACGTCGATGACCTACCGCCGCCGCATCCGGCTGGAAGTCACCCTCGACATCGAAGACCCGCATGTCCCGTCGCTGGTCGGGGTCTACCCGACGGCCGACTGGCAGGAGCGGGAAGCCTGGGACATGTTCGGCATCGTCTACGACGGCCACCCGGCGCTGACCCGCATCCTCATGCCGGACGACTGGGACGGTCACCCCCAGCGCAAGGACTACCCGCTCGGCGGGATCCCGGTCGAATACAAGGGCGCGGAGATCCCGCCGCCGGACCAGCGGAGGTCGTACTCGTGAGCATTCACGACGAAGCAACCGAAGTTCCCGAAGCCGACTCCCGCGACACGACCGAAGGCCGCGTCTACACCGTCTCCGGCGGTGACTGGGAAGACCTCATCGAGGACTCCCGCCACGACGAGCGCATGGTCATCAACATGGGCCCGCAGCACCCGTCGACGCACGGCGTGCTCCGGCTCGTGCTGGAGATGGAGGGCGAGACCGTCACCCAGCTCCGCTCGGTCATCGGCTACCTGCACACCGGGATCGAGAAGAACTGCGAGTACCGCACGTGGACCCAGGGCGTCACCTTCGTGACGCGCATGGACTACCTCGCCCCGCTGTCGACCGAGATGGCGTACTGCCTCGGCGTCGAGAAGCTGCTCGGCATCCAGGCCCCGCGCCGCGCCGAGCTGCTGCGCGTGATGCTGCTGGAGATCAACCGCATCGGCTCGCACCTGGTCTACATCGCCACCGGCGGCATGGAACTCGGTGCCACCACGGCGATGACGCTCGGGTTCCGTGAGCGCGAAGAGGTCCTGCACCTGCTGGAGCACCTCACCGGTCTCCGGATGAACCACGCGTTCATCCGCCCCGGCGGTCTCGCGCAGGACATGCCCGCCGACTACCACGAGGTGGTCAGCGCGTTCGTCAAGACGATGGACGAGCGGCTTCCCTTGTACGACAAGCTCTTCACCGGTCAGCCGATCTGGCGCAACCGGCTCAAGGGCGTCGGGTACCTGCCGGTCGACGCGTGCCTCGCGCTCGGCGTCACCGGCCCGGTGCTGCGCAGCGCCGGTCTCCCGTGGGACATGCGCAAGACCGAGCCGTACTCCCGCTACGAGGAGTTCGAGTTCGACATCCCGACCTCCACCGAGGCGGACTGCTGGGCGCGCTACCTGCTGCGTGTCGAGGAGATGCACCAGAGCCTGCGGATCATCAAGCAGTGCCTCAAGAAGCTCGAACCGGGCCCGGTCATGGTCGAGGACAAGAAGGTCGCCTGGCCTGCGCAGCTCTCGATCGGCAGCGACGGCATGGGCAACTCGCTCGAACACGTCCGCAAGATCATGGGCCAGTCGATGGAATCGCTGATCCATCACTTCAAGCTGGTCACCGAGGGCTTCAAGGTCCCGCCGGGCCAGACCTACACGTCGGTGGAGTCGCCGCGCGGTGAACTCGGCGTGCACCTGGTCTCCGACGGCGGCACCAGGCCGCTGCGGGTCCACGTGCGCGAACCGAGCTTCGTGAACCTGCAGTCGATGCCCGCGATGGCCGAAGGCGGCCTGGTGGCGGACGTGATCGCCGCCATCGCCTCGATCGACCCCGTCATGGGGGGAGTGGACCGTTGAGCACCCAGCCCGAAACGACACCCACGCCCGAGCCCGGCACCAGCCTGGCCGAGCAGACCCATATCGCCGCCGGTGGTGACGTCGACGTGATCGCGATCGCGCCGGATCCCGCCGAGGCGGAGGGGATCCTGGAGAACGCGAAGCTCGAAGACATCTTCGACGCCGACACCTACGCCAAGGCGCAGAACCTGATCGCGCGGTACCCGCAGTCGCGGTCGGCGCTGCTGCCGATGCTGCACCTGGTGCAGTCGGTGCAGGGTTACGTGAGCCAGGAGGGCATCGCCTTCTGCGCGCAGAACCTGGATCTCTCCGACGCCGAGGTCAGCGCGGTCGCGACGTTCTACACCATGTACAAGCGCCGTCCGTGCGGCGAGCACCTGGTGAGCGTCTGCACGAATACCCTGTGCGCGGCCATGGGCGGCGACGCGATCTACAAGAAGCTCCAGACGCACCTCGGTTCCGAAGAGAAGCCCTTGGGGCACAACGAGACCGCGGGCACGCCGAACGAGCCCGGCTCGATCACCCTCGAACACGCCGAATGCCTCGCGGCCTGTGACCTCGCCCCGGTCATCCAGGTCAACTACGAGTACTTCGACAACCAGACCGAGGAAAAGGCCGTCGCGCTGGTCGACGCGTTGCAGGCGGGCAAGAAGCCCGCCCCGACGCGCGGCGCGCCGCTGACGAACTTCAAGGGCGCCGAACTGCAGCTCGCCGGGTTCTTCCCGGAGGACGCGCAGCAGTACCGCACGGACGTCGACGGTCCTTCTCAGGCCGTCGAAACCCTGCGGGGAGCGCAGGTCGCGCAGGACCGAGGCTGGACCGCGCCCGCGATGAAGGACGTTCCGCTGCCTGAAGTGGAGAAGAAGTAATGGCCGATCCCATCACTCCGGTCCTCACGAAGCGCTGGCTTTCGCCCAACTCCTGGACGATCCAGTCCTACGAAGCCCTCGAGGGCTACACCGCGATCCGCAAGGCGCTCAAGGCCACTCCCGAGCAGATCGTCCAGCTGGTCAAGGACTCCGGCCTCCGCGGCCGTGGCGGCGCGGGGTTCCCGGCCGGTATCAAGTGGTCCTTCATGCCGCCGAACGAGGACAAGCCGCACTACCTCGTCATCAACGCCGACGAGGGCGAGCCGGGCACCTGCAAGGACATCCCGCTGATGATGGCGGACCCGCACTCGCTGATCGAGGGCTGCATCATCGCCTCGTACGCGATGCGCTCGCACCACTGCTTCATCTACGTCCGCGGCGAGGCGCTGCACTGCATCCGCCGTCTCAACGCGGCCGTGCGCGAGGCGTACGAAGCGGGCTACCTCGGCAAGAACATCCTCGACTCCGGATTCGACCTCGACATCACCGTGCACGCGGGCGCCGGGGCGTACATCTGCGGCGAGGAGACGGCGCTGCTGGACTCGCTGGAAGGCCGTCGCGGCCAGCCGCGGCTCAAGCCGCCGTTCCCGGCCGCCGCGGGTCTCTACGCCGCGCCGACCACGGTGAACAACGTCGAGACCATCGCGAGCGCGCCGTACATCGTCAACGGCGGTTCGAGCTGGTTCCGCGAGATGGGCCGCGAGAAGTCGCCCGGCCCGAAGATCTACTCGATCTCCGGCCACGTCGAGAAGCCCGGCCAGTACGAATGCCCGCTCGGCACCACGCTGCGCGAGCTGCTGGACATGGCGGGCGGCATGAAGGACGGCATCCCGCTGAAGTTCTGGACGCCGGGTGGTTCGTCCACGCCGATGTTCACCGCGGAGCACCTCGATGTTCCGCTGGACTTCGAGGGTGCGGCGGAAGCCGGGTCGATGCTGGGCACGACGGCCGTGCAGGTCTTCAACGAGACCGTTTCCGTGCCGTGGGCCGTGATGAAGTGGACGCAGTTCTACGAGCACGAGTCCTGCGGCAAGTGCACGCCGTGCCGCGAGGGCACCTACTGGCTGGCGCAGATCCTGGAGCGCATGGTCGAGGGCAAGGGCACCGAGGAGGACATCGACACCCTGCTCGACGTCTGCGACAACATCCTCGGCCGCTCGTTCTGCGCACTCGGCGACGGCGCGGTCTCGCCGATCCAGAGCGGGATCAAGTACTTCCGCGAGGAGTTCCTCGCGTTGTGTGAGAAGAACAAGGCTCCGAAGGACGAGCGTGAGCTGGCGGGAGTGAGCGCGTGATGGCTTCAAAGCGGCTGAAGGGGACTTTCCCCGCATCTCATGCGACGAAAGCGTCCTTCACCTCATCTCACGCGGGGAAAGTCCCCTTCAGCTCTCCCGGAGGGCAGGCATGACGATCGCACCCGACAAGCCGGGAACGTCCACAGAGGACACTCCGGTCCCCGAAGGCCACGTCAAGCTGGTCATCGACGGTGAAGAGGTCATCGCCCCCAAGGGCGAGCTGCTGATCCGCACCGCCGAACGGCTCGGCACGGTCATCCCGCGCTTCTGCGACCACCCGCTGCTCGACCCGGCCGGCGCCTGCCGCCAGTGTCTGGTCGAGGTCGAAATGGGCGGCCGCCCGATGCCGAAGCCGCAGGCCTCGTGCACCATGACGGTCGCCGACGGCATGGTCGTGAAGACCCAGCTGACCTCGGCCGTCGCGGACAAGGCCCAGCAGGGTGTGATGGAGCTGCTGCTCATCAACCACCCGCTGGACTGCCCGATCTGCGACAAGGGCGGCGAATGCCCGTTGCAGAACCAGGCGCTCGCGCACGGCCGCGCGGACTCCCGTTTCGTCGACACGAAGCGGACGTTCCCGAAGCCGCTGCCGATCTCCTCGCAGGTGCTGCTGGACCGCGAGCGTTGCGTGCTCTGCCAGCGCTGCACCCGGTTCTCCCGTGAGATCGCCGGTGACCCGTTCATCGAGCTGCTGGAGCGCGGCGCCCACCAGCAGATCGGCACCGCCGAGACCGCGGACGTGCTGGACCTGGCTTCCCGGACGACGTCGGGCCAGCCGTTCCAGTCGTACTTCTCCGGCAACGTCATCCAGATCTGCCCGGTCGGCGCGCTGACGTCGGCCGCGTACCGGTTCCGTTCGCGGCCGTTCGACCTGGTGTCTTCGCCGAGTGTGTGCGAGCACTGCTCGTCCGGCTGCGCCGAGCGGACCGACTTCCGCCGCGGCAAGGTCATGCGGAAGCTCGCGGGCGACGACCCCGAGGTCAACGAAGAGTGGATCTGCGACAAGGGCCGGTTCGCGTTCCGTTACTCGACCGCCGACGACCGCATCCGCCGTCCGCTGGTCCGCAACGCCGACGGCGTGCTCGAAGAGGCTTCCTGGACCGACGCGCTGCGCGCGGCCGCGGCTGGGCTCGCCAAGGCACGCGACGGCAAGGGCGCCGCGGTGCTCACCGGTGGCCGCCTGACCGTCGAGGACGCCTACGCGTACTCGAAGTTCGCGCGGATCGCCTTGGGCACCAACGACATCGACTTCCGGGCCCGCCCGCACTCGGCCGAGGAGCTGGGCTTCCTCGCGTCGCACGTGGTCGGGACGACGCCGGAAAGCGGCGTCACCTTCCGCGAGATCGAGCGGGCGCGCACGGTGCTGTGCGTCGCGTTCGAGCCGGAGGACGAAGCGCCGATCGTGTTCCTGCGGCTGCGCAAGGCGGCCCGCAAGAACCGCACCCGCGTCGTCCACTTGGGACAGTGGACCACCTCGTCGGTCCGCAAGACCTTCGGTGAACTGCTGGCCTGCGCGCCGGGCTCCGAGGCCGCCGCGATCGACGGCATCGCGCAGCACGCGCAGGACGTCGACCAGGCATTGGCCTCGGAAGGAGCGGTGATCCTCGTCGGCGAGCGTGCCGCCGAGGTGCCGGGTCTCTTCTCGGCCCTGCACCGGCTGGTCGAGCGCACCGGCGCCCGGCTCGCGTGGATCCCGCGTCGCGCGGGTGAACGCGGTGCCCTGGCGGCGGGCGCGGCGCCGACGTTGCTGCCCGGCGGCCGCTCGATCGCCGACGCCGAGGCACGCGCCGAAGTCGAAAAGGCTTGGGGCGTCACACTTCCCGCCACTGAAGGCCGTGACACCGCCGCGATCCTCAAGGCGGCTTCGGGCCAGGACATCGACGGCCTCCTGGTCGGCGGCGTCGACCCGGACGACCTGCCGGATCCCGACCTGGCCCGCCGCGCGCTCGAGAACGCGAAGTTCGTGGTGAGCCTGGAACTGCGGCACAGCGGGGTCACCGAGCACGCGGACGTCGTCCTCCCGATCGCCCCGGCGGTCGAGAAGGCGGGCAGCTACCTGAACTGGGAAGGCCGCCGCCGCGAGTTCGCCGTCACGCTCGAAGGCACCGGCGCCCTGCCGGACTGCCGGGTGCTCGACACCCTCGCCGTCGAGATGGACGCGGACCTGTTCACCCAGACGCCGGCCGCCTCGGCCGCCGATCTGGCCAAGCTGCCCGGCAAGACCGAGCCCGCGGCCTTCGAGCCGGTGGCGGCCGCCGCCGCGAGCGCGGGGAACGGCAAGGCCCTCCTCGCCACCTGGCGGCAGCTGATCGACAACGGTTCGCTGCAGGACGGCGAGCCGCACCTCAAGGGCACGCAGCGCGAGGTCGTCGCCAAGCTCTCGGCGAAGACCGCCGAAGGCCTGGGCGGCAGCGTCAAGGTCTCCACCGAACGCGGTTCCATCACGTTGCCGATCGAGGTCGCGGACCTGCCGGACGGCGTCGTGTGGCTCCCGGGCAACTCCGACGGCTCGGCCGTCCGCGCCGCACTCGCGGCCGGACACGGCTCGGCCGTCACCCTCACCGGGGTGGAGGCGTGAGTTCGATGTTGTTGAGCCTTGGCGACCGAGCACGACGCCGCGCCCCGGCCGAAGGCCCCGCTATCGCGGCGGCAGGGCGCCCTGACTCGTCAGCTGTGCCGGGCTCGCCAGAGTGTGCCCTGGCGACGCGATCGCGGTCGCGCGGCTTTGAAGAATGCCGAGGTGAGAAGTGACTCCGTTGCTCAGCCAGATGCCGGACGCCGCCGAGCGGGCGGCGCTGCTGGCGGACGACCCGTTGTGGCTGGTCCTGCTCAAGACGGTCGTCATCCTGCTGATCGGCCCGATCCTGACGATCTTCCTGATCGTCTGGGAGCGCAAGGCCGTCGGCCGGATGCAGAACCGTCCCGGCCCGAACCGGGTCGGCCCTGGCGGCTACCTGCAATCCCTCGCGGACGCGATCAAGCTGCCGTTCAAGGAACAGATCATCCCGGACACCGCCGACCGCAAGGTGTACTTCCTCGCCCCGGTGATCTCCGCGGTGCCGGCGCTGATCGCGCTGGCGGCGATCCCGTTCGGCCCGGTGGTCTCGATCTTCGGTGAGCGGACCGTGCTCCAGCTGGTCGACCTGCCGGTCGGCGTGCTGGTGATCCTGGCCTGCTCCTCGATCGGCGTGTACGGCCTGGTGCTGGCCGGCTGGTCGTCCGGCTCGCCGTATCCGCTGCTTGGTGGCCTGCGGAGCGCGGCTCAGGTGATCTCCTACGAGATCGCGATGGGTCTGTCGATCGTCGGCGTGATCCTCTACTCGGGCTCGATGTCCACCTCGGCGATCGTCGACTCGCAGCAGACCGGTTGGTACTTCTACCTGCTGCTGCCGAGTTTCGTGATCTACCTGATCTCCATGGTCGGCGAGACCAACCGCGCGCCGTTCGACCTCCCCGAGGCCGAATCCGAGCTGGTCGGCGGTTTCCACACCGAGTACAGCTCGATGAAGTTCGCGATGTTCTTCCTCGCCGAGTACGTCAACATGGTGATCGTTTCGGCGTTCGCGACCACGTTGTTCCTCGGCGGCTGGAAGTTCCCGTTCGTCGGCGCGGACCACGCGCTGAACCAGGGCTGGCTCCCGCTGATCTGGTTCACCGCCAAGCTGTTCATCCTGCTGTTCGGCTTCATCTGGCTGCGCGGCACGCTGCCGCGGCTGCGGTACGACCAGTTCATGCGGCTGGGCTGGAAGGTCCTGGTGCCGGTCAACCTGGTCTGGATCGTCGTGATCGTCACGGTCCGCGCGATCAAGAACTCGGGTGGCCTGTCCACCCCGCAGATCCTCATCGGCGGCGGCGCGCTCATCCTCGTCGTCGTCATCCTGAGCCTGCTGCTGCCGGACAAGAAGGTCCCGGAAGACGACTACGTCCCGGTGACCGGCGGCGGATTCCCCGTGCCGCCGCTCGACCTGCAGGTCCCGGAGAAGACCCCGCGTCAGAAGGCCCTCGCGAAGGCCGAAGCCCGGGCTGCCAAACGCAAGCCCGCGGCGGTTTCCAGTGGAAGGGAGGCCGGCGATGGGGATGTTTGATCCCATCAAGGGTTTCGGTGTCACCTTCGGCATGATGTTCAAGAAGGTCGCCACCGAGGAGTACCCGGAGGCGGGCGCCCCCGCGGCTCCGCGGTATCACGGCAGGCACCAGCTCAACCGGCATCCGGACGGGCTGGAGAAATGCGTCGGCTGCGAGCTGTGCGCGTGGGCCTGCCCGGCGGACGCGATCTTCGTCGAAGGCGGCGACAACACCGAAGAGGCGCGCTACTCGCCCGGTGAGCGGTACGGCGCCGACTACCAGATCAACTACCTGCGCTGCATCGGCTGCGGGTTGTGCGTCGAGGCCTGCCCGACCCGGTCCCTGACGATGATCAACTTCTACGAGCTGGCCGACGACGACCGGCAGCGGTTGATCTACACCAAGGAAGACCTCCTCGCGCCGCTCCTGCCCGGCATGGAGCAGCCGCCGCACCCGATGCGGCTGGGCGAGAACGAGCAGGACTACTACGTCAACGGCCCGGAACTCGCACGGCAGCCGGCTGAGCCGAAGGAGCCGGTCAAGTGATCACGGCTCTTCTCGCGCAGGCGCCGGACGTTTCGGCGGGCATCACCACCGGCGAGACCATCGCGTTCTGGGTGCTCGGCCCGCTCGCGCTGCTCGGCGGGCTCGGCATGATCTTCTCCCGCAACGCCGTGCACTCGGCGCTGTGGCTGGTCCTCACGATGCTGTGCCTCGGCGCGCTGTACATGATCCAGCAGGCGCCGTTCCTCGGCTTCACGCAGATCATCGTCTACACCGGCGCGATCATGATGCTGTTCCTGTTCGTGCTGATGCTGGTCGGCCGGGAGAGTTCCGACTCGGTCGTCGAAGTGCTGCGCGGGCAGCGGGTCATGGCGACCCTGCTCGGCATCGGCGTCGGCGGGCTGCTCGCCGCGGGCCTCGCCCGCGCGCTGGCCAACGTCACCCCGGCGCTGCCGCGCGACCCGGCGAACCTCGACGGTGGCGGCCCGGGCGGGCTGGGACGGCTCATCTTCACCAAGTACCTGTTCCCGTTCGAGCTCACCTCGGCGCTGCTGATCACCGCCGCGCTCGGCGCGATGGTGCTCGCGTTCACCGACCGGCACGCCAAGGGCGGCAAGAAGAACCAGAAGGAACTCGTCGTCGACCGGTTCACCGGCAAGCACGACCGGCCTTCGCCGCTGCCCGGCCCGGGTGTCTTCGCCACGGCCAACTCGGTCGCCACCCCGGCATTGCTGCCCGACGGTTCGATCGCCAGGGAGTCGCTCTCGGAGATCATCGAGTCGACTTCGGCCGCCCAGCTGGAAACCGAGCGGAAGCAGGTCGCCGGATCGGAAGAAGGCCCGGACGCCCACGCGCTCGTAGGTAAGAAAGAAGGGGACGAGGAATGACCCCGACGTACTACCTGCTCCTGTCCGCGCTGCTGTTCGCCATCGGCGCGGTCGGGGTGCTGGTGCGCCGCAACGCGATCGTCGTGTTCATGTGCATCGAGCTGATGCTGAACGCGGCGAACCTGTCCCTGGTCACGTTCGCCCGGATCAACGGGTCGCTGGACGGCCAGGTGATGGCGTTCTTCGTGATGGTCGTCGCCGCCGCGGAGGTCGTGGTGGGGCTCGCGATCATCATGGCGATCTTCCGCACCCGGCGCTCGGCCTCGGTCGACGACACCAACCTGCTGAAGTACTAGGGAGCACCGAGAGTGACCGCATCATCGTGGCTGCTGGTGGCCTTCCCGGCTCTCGGCGCCCTCATTCTTTTGCTGGCGGGTAAGCGGGCCAGGGGCTGGGGACACCTCCTCGGCAGCGCGACCGTCTCACTGTCCTTCGTGTACGGCCTGATCCTGTTCTTCACGGCCGACACCAAGGCCACCGCGGACGTCAAGCTGTTCTCGTGGATCCCGGTTTCGGCGCTACAGGTCGACTTCGGGCTTCGCATCGACGCGCTGTCGCTGACGTTCGTGCTGCTGATCACCGGCGTCGGCATGCTGATCCACTTCTACTCGATCGGCTACATGTCCGAGGACCGCGACCGGTCGAGGTTCTTCGCGTACCTCAACCTGTTCGTCGCCTCGATGCTGATCCTGGTGCTGGGCAACAGCTTCGTGACGCTGTACCTCGGCTGGGAGGGCGTGGGTCTCGCGTCGTACCTGCTCATCGGCTGGTACCAGGACCGCCCGTCCGCGGCCACCGCGGCGAAGAAGGCGTTCCTGATGAACCGCGTCGGTGACGTCGGGCTGGCGCTGGCGATCTTCCTGATGTTCAAGTACGTCGGGAGCACCGGCTACGCCGAGGTCTTCGGCGCCGTCGGCCAGATCCCGACCGGTGCGGTCACCGCGATCGCGATCCTGCTGCTGCTGGGCGCCTGTGGTAAATCCGGTCAGTTCCCGCTCCAGGCCTGGCTTCCCGACGCGATGGAGGGCCCGACCCCGGTCTCGGCCCTCATCCACGCGGCGACGATGGTCACCGCCGGCGTCTACCTGGTCGCCCGCGCGCACGAGATCTTCAACGCCACCGCGGACGGCCGTCTGATCGTCACCCTCGTCGGCACGGTCACGCTGCTGATCGGGTGCATCATCGGCTGCGCCTACGACGACATCAAGAAGGTCCTGGCGTACTCGACGGTCAGCCAGATCGGTTACATGATGCTGGCCGTCGGTCTCGGCCCGATCGCCTACGCGCTCGGCATCATGCACCTGGTGGCGCACGGTTTCTTCAAGGCCGGGCTGTTCCTCGGGGCCGGTTCGGTCATGCACGCCATGAACGACGAGGTCGACATGCGGAAGTTCGGCGGGCTGCGCAAGCACCTGCCGGTCACCTTCTGGACCTTCGCGCTGGGCTACCTGGCGCTGATCGGCATCCCGCCGCTCTCGGGCTTCTTCACCAAGGACGCGATCATCGAAGCGGCGCTGTCGCAGGGCGGCTGGCGCGGCTGGGTGATGGGCGGCGCGGCACTGCTCGGCGCCGGGCTCACCGCGTTCTACATGACCCGCCTGATGGTGATGACCTTCTTCGGCAAGGAACGCTGGAAGGAGATCAAGAGCAGCGACGGCCGCGACTTCCACCCGCACGAGTCTCCCGCGGTGATGAAGTGGCCGATGATCATCCTGGCGATCGGCTCGATCGGCGCCGGTGCGTTCTTCGCCCTCGGCGACCGGTTCGCCGAATGGCTTTCGCCGGTGGTCGGCCCGCTTGAGGAGGGTGGCCACAGTGTCATCCCGCACGCGCTGGTCCCGATCCTCACCGTGGCGCTATCGGTGCTCGGCGCGGCGGCGGCTTGGCTCTTCGTCGGCCGTAAGGACGTTCCGGTGGAACGCCCCGAGCGGGTCTCCGCCGTGGTCAAGGCCGCGCGCAACGACCTGTACGGCAACACCCTGAACGAGACGCTGGTCGCCCGCCCGGGCACCTGGCTCGCCAGGGCGCTGGTCTACGTGGACAACCGCGGCGTCGACGGCGCCGTCAACGGGATCGCGGCCGCGCTCGGCGGCGGATCCGGGCGCCTGCGCCGCCTGCAGACCGGCTTCGTCCGCTCGTACGCACTGTCCATGCTGGGCGGCACATTCCTGCTTCTGGCGGCACTTCTGCTGGTGAGGTTCGCATGACCTGGGTACTCGCAACCATCCTGCTGCCGCTCGTCGGCGCCGCGGTCGTCGCGGGGATGAAGAAGAACGACAGGCTGGCGACGCTCACCGCGCTCGTGGTGTCGCTCCTGACGTTCCTGCTGGTGATCCCGATGTGGGCGAGCTACACGCCTTCGGGGGACCGCATCCAGCAGAAGTCCTCGATGGACTGGATCCCGAACTTCGGCATCCACATCTCGTTCGGCATCGACGGCATCGCGCTGGTGATGATCGCGGTCATCGGCCTGCTGGTGCCGATCGTGGTCGGCGCGCTGGGCCTCACCGACAAGCTCCCGGCCGGGCGCTCGGCGGGCGGGTTCCTGTCGCTGATCCTGGTGCAGGAGGCGCTGACCATCGCGGTGTTCGCCGCGACCGACGTCTTCCTGTTCTACGTGCTGTTCGAGATCATGCTGATCCCGATGTACTTCCTGATCGGCGGCTACGGCGGCGCGAACCGGCAGTACGCGGCGGTCAAGTTCTTCCTGTACTCGTTCCTCGGCGGCCTGATCATGCTGGCCTCGGCGATCGGGGCGTACTCGCTGGCGTCGGACAAGCTCGGCAAGGGCAGCTTCGACTGGGAAACCCTCGTCACGGTCGTCCGCGACGCCCCGCTGGGCACGCAGATCTGGCTGTTCCTCGGGTTCTTCCTCGCGTTCGCGATCAAGGCCCCGCTGGTGCCGTTCCACACCTGGCTGCCGGACGCCGCGGGACAGGCGCCCATCGGCGTCGCGGTCCTGCTGGTCGGTGTGCTGGACAAGGTCGGCACCTTCGGGTTCCTGCGCTACTGCCTCCCGATGTTCCCGGACGCCAGCAAGGAACTCGCGCCCTGGGTGCTGGTGCTCGCCGTCGCGGGTGTCCTTTACGGATCGATCCTCGCGGCCGGGCAACGCGACATGAAGCGCTTCATCGCCTACGTGTCGATCGCCCACTTCGGCTTCATCGCGCTGGGCATCTTCACCTTCAACGAGCAGGCGATGGTCGGCTCGGTGTCGTACATGCTCAACCACAGTCTCGCCACCGGCATGCTGATCGTGGTCGTCGGCCTGATCGTGATGCGCGGCGGATCCACCAGGATCTCCGACTACGGCGGCATGGCCAAGGTGACCCCGCTGCTCGGCGGGATGCTGCTCATCGCCGGTCTGTCCACTTTGTCCCTGCCCGGCACGAACTCCTTCATCAGTGAGTTCCTCGTGCTGCTGGGGTCCTTTGTGGACTACCCGGTGTACACGATCATCGCGACGGTCGGCATGGTGCTGGCCGCGGCGTACGTGCTCTGGCTCTACCAGCGCGTCATGCAGGGGCCCGTCCGCGGTGATGCCCTGATCGGCGCCGGCGGCGGGCCCGGCACGGCGATGGCTCCGGAACTCGGGGCCACCAAGGCCATCAAGGACCTCGGCGGCAAGGAGATCGCGATCCTGGCGCCGATGGTCGTGCTGATCATCGCGCTCGGGTTCTATCCCAAGCCGGTGCTCGACACGATCACCCCGTCGGTGCAGGCGACGATGTCGTCCGTGCAGGGAGGCAAGTAAACCGTGCTCTTCTTGACTCAGGCGCCACTGGTGCAGGTGCCGTCGATCGACTACTTCGCCGTCACGCCGATCCTGATCATCCTCGGGGCCGCGTGTGTCAGCGTGCTGCTCGAAGCCTTCTTGCCCAAGCACATGCGGTGGCCTTCGCAGGTCTTCCTGTCCCTGGTCGGGATCGGGGCGGCAGGTGTCTTCCTCGCCTGGTACGCCAGCACTTCCGCGCCGAAGGGCGGCGTCACGACCTTCAGCGGCGCCATCGCCGTCGACCGGCCGTCGCTGTTCCTGTGGGGCACGCTGCTGGCGCTCGCGCTGGGCGCGCTGCTGCTGATCGCGGACCGCTCGGTCGAGCCGGGCGGCGCGTTCGTCGCGCAGGCCGGTATCCGCCCGGGCACGGTCCAGGACCGCGCGCAGGTCGGCACCACCGGCATGCAGACCGAGGTCTTCCCGCTGACGCTGTTCGCGCTCGGCGGCATGATGGCGTTCGTCGCGGCCAACGACCTGCTCACCATGTTCATCGCGCTCGAAGTGCTGAGCCTGCCGCTGTACCTGATGTGCGGTCTCGCCCGCCGTCGCCGCCTGCTCTCGCAGGAGTCGGCGGTCAAGTACTTCCTGCTCGGCGCGTTCTCGTCGGCGTTCTTCCTCTACGGTCTCGCGCTTCTCTACGGCTACGCGAACTCCGTGAAGCTGTCCGACATCGCCAACGCCGCCGCCGGTTCGGACCGGTCGGACACGCTGCTGTTCGCCGGGCTCGGGCTGCTCGCGGTCGGCCTCCTGTTCAAGGGTTCGGTCGGCCCGTTCCACACCTGGACCCCGGACGTCTACCAGGGCGCGCCGACGCCGGTCACCGCGTTCATGGGCGCCTGCACCAAGGTCGCCGCGTTCGGCGGGATCCTGCGGGTGTTCCAGGTGGCGTTCGAGTCGACCAGCTGGGAATGGCGCGGCGTGCTCTGGGCCGTCGCGATCATCTCGATGCTGATCGGCGCGGTGCTGGGCCTGACGCAGACCGACGTGAAGCGCATGATCGCCTACTCGTCCATCGCGCACGCCGGGTTCCTGCTCGTGGGTGCGATCGCGATGACCGAGGAAGGCCTGTCGAGCACGCTGTTCTACCTGCTGGCCTACGGCTTCACCACGCTCGCGGCGTTCGGTGTCGTCTCGCTGGTGCGGGACTCGAACGGTGAAGCGACGCACCTGTCCGCCTGGGCGGGCTTGGCGAAACGTTCTCCGGTACTGGCGGGCGTGTTCACCTTCCTGCTGCTCGCGCTGGCCGGTATCCCGCTGACCAGTGGCTTCGTCGGCAAGTTCGTGGTGTTCTCGGCGGCCCTGTCCGACGGGATGGCGCCGCTGGTCGTCGTCGCCCTGATCTTCAGCGCCGTCGCCGCGTTCTTCTACCTGCGGGTGATCGTGCTGATGTACTTCTCCGAGCCGGCGCCCGACGGCCCGACCGTCACCGTGCCCGGCGCGTTCACCACCACGGCGATCACGCTCGGCGTCATCGTCACCCTGGTGCTCGGGCTGCTCCCGGCATTCGCCCTCGACTGGGCGGGCTCCGGCGGTTTCGCCCTCAAGTAGTCCCGGTTCGCGAAAGGCCCCTCGCTGTCGTGAGGGGGCCTTTTCGTGTCAGGACGACGTCAGAGCAGTGTCAGGCCGGACCTCGATAGTTCCCTCATGACTTCCTCTTCCTGGACCGGGATGATCCCGGTCGAAGACACCGCCCTGGCCGTCACCGACACCGGCGGCTCCGGTATCCCGGTCGTGTACCTCAACGGCCAGTTCGCGACCCAGGGCTACTGGCGGCGGGTCCTCGCCGACCTGGGCCCGGATTTCCGCCACATCACCTACGACGAGCGGGCACGCGGCAAGTCGAAGCGTTCGGCCGACTACTCCATGGAGGCCGCCGTCCGCGACGTCGACGCCGTCCTCGCGGCGCGCGGAGTGGAGCGGGCCGTCGTGGTGGGCTGGTCCTACGGCGCGGTCGTCGCGGCGCACTGGGTCGCCCGGAACCCGGAGCGGACCATCGGCGCGGTGCTCGTCGACGGCGCCTTCCCGTACGACTGGCTGGACGACGCCATGGAACAGCGGATCCGGAAGATGTTCAAGCGGCTGAACCTCGTCATGCCGCTGCTGCGCCCGACCGGCCTGACACCGCGGATGACCGCCGCTCAGCAGGCGGAGAGCAACATCGAACTCGGCAAGCTCTCGAGGGAAGCGGAACTGGGTCCGGTGCTCGACCGGGTGAAGGTGCCGATGCGATACGTGCTCGCGTCGGGAACCTCCTTCGGCAGCAAGGGCGACGAACAGGAACAGATCCGCGCCGGGCTCGACGCGGTGACCGCCCGCAACCCGAACATCAAGGTGAGCGCGAAGGTCGAGAGCAACCACGGAGCGCTGCTGAAGAAGGACTTCCCCGCGATCTCCGAGGCTGTTCGTGAGGTCGCCCGGCTCGGGGAATGACTTGCCAGCGCGCATCGGGCAGGTTGCTCGCGATGCCGAAGCCGAAGCCCGCACCCCAGGCGAGAGCCCTCGCCGAGGCACTGCGAGTCGCACGGAAGGCCGCCAAGCTGGCCGCGACCGAAGTGGCCGACAAACTGGCGTGGTCCCAGTCGACGATCAGCCGGGTCGAAACCGGCCTGCGCGCGGCGTCCGCCGAGGAGGTGTCCGCGCTGCTCGCCGTCTATCAAGTCACGGGGGAGCGTCGAGAGGTACTGCTCTCGTTGGCTCGCGACAGCGGACCGTGGTGGTTCGCTGACGTGGCCCTGCAGAGGAGAACCCTTGCGCAGTACGAAAAGGAGGCCACCAAGATCATCGCGTTCGGAGCCACGCTCCTCCCCGAGCTGCTCCGAACACCTTCCTACGCGAGGGCCGTTGGCGCTTCCGGCGCGGTGCTGGGGCAGAAGAGGCTTGTCGCTTACATCGACGAAGCGGTGCTGCGGCGCCAGGTCGGCGGGCCGCAAGTGATGACGAATCAGCTCCGGCATCTCATCGCGCTGGCCGAACGGCCCACCGTCGAACTCCGGGTCATCCCTTTCGCCGCCGGGGCGTACTCCGGCGGCGACTACGTTCTGCTGGAATTCGGTCCTGCGCGGCCGTTGGTCTACTTGAAACATCGGGGCACCGGCCTGTTCCTGCACCGGCCCGGCGATGTCGCACCCTACGTTCAGTCCACTATGGACACCATCGCGCTGGACCCGGTGCGGTCGGTGCGCCTGATCGAGTCAGTGGTCGAGGCTCGCACGCAGCGCGGCGACCTTTTGCGCCAGTAACGCGGGTTCGCCGGGGAGGACGGTGATGTACCGGTTCCGGGGAGCGCCGCTCACATGCATGGCCACCCTTCCGGCGTCGAGATCGAGATAGGTCAGGCCGTCCGTGGCCTCCGTGCGTCTTCCCCCGTCAGGACGCATGGCCGCGACGAAGAACCCGACACCGAAGTAGGGCTGCTCGAAGACCTCGTCCAGCTGCCGTGCTTCCCGGCTTCGAGACGCGGGCTCGTCGTAGAGGCCGTCCCCGCCGTCGCCGTTGAAATCGTCCTGGGGCAAGGAGAATGGGGAGAATCGCGCGGGCGGATACTCGGGCAGGTTCATCACGAGCGCCGCCGCGCGGTCGGACGTCCGCACGCCTTTCAGCCACACGCGGCTTCCTTCGCAGATCGCGGTGACCGCGGCGCGCCCGCGCACGGCGACAAGCACGCTGTACTGCTCCGCCTCGGTGCGGACCGTCGCGTAGTACTCGGTGTTCGGCCGGTCGAGAATATGCAGGACGTCTTCGAAGTCGCTGGTCAGCCGTTTGCCCTCGGTGAACCCGAGCCCGCCGAGCTCCTCGAACGCCGCCCGGTCTTCGCCGTTTCGCGACGACGGCGGGATGTACCGCAGCCCGCCCGCGAAGATCAGATGCGGATCGCCGCAACCGGCGTGACGGAACGCGGTCAACAGTGTGTCGAGCGTGATCTCGACCGGGCGCGCGAGCACCACGTGCCTCCCTCCCCTGGGACTGTGGTGCTACTTCTTCTT
Organism: Amycolatopsis sp. EV170708-02-1; assembly: GCF_022479115.1. Classification (NCBI taxonomy): domain Bacteria; kingdom Bacillati; phylum Actinomycetota; class Actinomycetes; order Pseudonocardiales; family Pseudonocardiaceae; genus Amycolatopsis; species Amycolatopsis sp. EV170708-02-1. The sequence continues at coordinate 8,550,497 of NZ_CP092497.1, read as the reverse complement.
CTCGCCGATCACCGGCGGCATCGGCTTCTCGATGTAGCCGCCGAAGGTTTCGTCGGGGTCCGGGTTCTGGAGGTACGCCGGAGCCTTCTTCTCCTTGTCCTCCTCGCCCTTCCCGCGGGCGGCGCCGGGCGCCATCGGCATCCCGTTCGCTCCGCCACGACCGGCGGCCCCAGCCGACCCCGCCGTGCCACGGCCGCCCATGCCTTCGCCGGGCATCCCGGCACCGCTTCGGCCACCCAGGCCAGGCTGCTGCCCTGTCCCGCCGGGCCTGCCTGTCGCGCCGGGGCCGCCCGTTGTGCCGGGGCCGCCTGCGGTGCCGGGGCCGCCTGGCGGCCTGCCTCCGGGGCCGTAGACGCCGGGCCCGCTCGTCCCGGGTCCGTACCCGGGTGGGAAGGCGCCAGGCGTGTTGTAGGTGGGGTTCGGCTTGCCGGTGGGCCCGAAGTCGAGGTTCGCCGCCGGCGGTACGACCGGCGTCGTCTGGGGCGGCGTGTACGAATTCGCGCGGGTCCCGTCGTCCGGCAGCTGATGGCCAGGATGGTGCGTGCCCGGGTACTGGCCAGGCTGGGGGCCTTGTCCGGGCTGAGGGCCGCTGTCCGGCGCTGGCCCGCTGGGCCAACTCGGCGTGCTGGGTCCGCTCGGTCCACTGGGTCCGCTCGGTCCTCGGTAGGGCTCGCCGGTGCCGTGCTCGCGTCCGTCGGAGCCGTCGCCGAATCCCTTTGCCGCGGGCTTCCCTGCGCCGCCCTCGTCCAGGGTGACGCTGCCGCCGGGGTCGGTGAGCTGCGCGTACTGGGCGGGCAGCTGATCACCGTTGGCGGTGCTGGCGGAGTGGTAGGACGCGAAGGTGTCGATGTTGTGCTGGCTGTCGGCCTGATACCCCTTGACCCGGTCCCAGTAGCCGAAGGTGCCGCCGCCCCCATCAGGGCCTTGACGTCCTCGGCAGTCGGTGCGGGCTGCTCGGGCGGCACCGGTTTGACAGAGTTCTTTGCCGTGCCGAACGCGCCCATCTGGCTCATGATCGAGTTCTGCGCGATCGACACATGCATCGCGTCGTCCGCGGCGGCATCGACGAGTGGCCGTGTCGCGGCGACAGCCGCATCGCTCGCGCCACCCTGCCAGCCACTGGCGGTCTTCTGGCTGAGAGCCGTGATCCGCTGCAAGCGCTCTGAGTGTCTGGAAGCCAGGTTGTAGGCACTTTGCTGAGCTTCGGATAGCGATCCGGGGCCTTCGCCACCCGTGATCTGTTCGTAGATCTGGGTGGCGGTGAGCGGTCCTGCCGACATCAGTTGCCCCCTCGGATGGTGGCCAGCACCCGGATCGCGGCTTCCCGTGCGACGTCGCACGGGTCTTTCTTTCCGACGTTGGCCTCGGACTGCTCCGCGGCAATGCCGATGGTCTCTGTGTCACTGGTCCCCAACGCCGCCGAGCATCGGCCCATGGACCGCTCGTCCGTGATGCCGTATGCGGTCAGCGGGTAGCCGTCAACGGGCTTGAGCGGCTCCACGAGCCGATAAGATTTACCCTTGGCCGCGTAAATCTTTGCAGTGCCGCTGTCCTGCGTATTGGTGAAGACCACACTGATCAACGGCCGGGTCGTCGAGGGGATGACCCACGTGCATGCAGGCCCTGCCGCGCCATCCCGTGCTTGGCCATCCGGCGTTGCGCCCAGGAGGTCCCCGACCTGCGGTTTGGTGAGGGCGCTGCAAGGTGCTTGCTTGAACCTTGCCAGGTCGATGGGACTTTCGACCTTGGGTATCTCAGGAGGCGCAGTGGCCGGGGCTGACGGGCTAGGACTTACTCCGCCGCTGGTGGGTGCAGCTGTGCCATCGGTAGCAGGGGGAGAGCAAGCGCAGACCGTAAGCGCGACCGCGCCGACTATGAGAACTGTTCGACGCATCAGGCGATGCCTTTCGGCTGTTGGTTGACGACTGTGGTGGCGTGTTCTTCCGCGGTGGCGTACCTGCCGAGCGCGGTCACGTACTTGTTCGCCATGTTCTCGCAGTAGGCGATGCGCTGGTTGAGGGCTGCGACGAGCGCGTCTCCGGAGTGCCGGGTTATCAACGCGTTGTCGCCGCTCGCATACTCGAGCCCTGGAGGCTGAGCAAAGGCGATCCTGTTCGCGTCGATCAGGTCGTTCTTGTACTCCACTGCCAGGTTGCGCCACTCCGCCACCAGCTCATGCAGGGTTGCCTCGTCGTACTTGAACCCCGCGCCTTCCGCGACAGGCGTCCCATAGGAGCCGCCGGTAGGCGGGGCCTTGCAGACCGAGCCCGGGTCGAAGCCGGGTTGGTAGACCGGAGACCCCTCAGGCACGGCCATGCACCCCCATAGCGCCGAACCGTTCCCCGCTGAATGGCCGAAGCCGCCCCGAAGTCACCGTCGTCATGTGCCCCTCCCGTGGCTACAAGGCGCGTCTCCCCGATGCACCCTGCGTAATCCGACGCCGGGAAGATTACCAGGGTTCCCCGGCCGGTGAACCCGGCTGCATAAAGCCGCGTTCCCTGCTGAATAGCCGAGATGAACTCGGTGACTATCCGTGAAAACCGATCGTGTGAATGCGCCTCGGGAAACGGCGTTCCACCTGGTAGGCGAGGCGACAAATTTGCATACTCTGCGTAATGAAGTTTCGAAGAGTGATTCTCGGCGCAGTACTCCTCGGCCTGTTGACGTCTTGTACGGAATCCGTGGGTATGCCCCCTTCGCCACCGCAGTTTCCGAAATGGCAGCCGAAGCAACCGCGTCCTGCGGATCGTGACGAAGAGGCCGTCGGTGCGGCGATCGCGGCGCTTGACTTCTGCGCCCTGATCGACCAGGCCGCCTACGACCGCCGGAAGGGCGGCGACCCCCGTCCTGTCACGCGCGAGCCCAAGGTGAAGTACGGCAGGAAGATGTGCACCCTCGTCCGCGATGGTTACGAGCCCCTCATCTACGCCGAGGACGTGGACCCGGGTCACCTGGTTCTCACCCGGGTCAATGGAGCCGTGATCGATCTCGGCGGAGTGAAGGGCTACCAGGTCGAGACCCGGCGCGAGGGAAGGCTGGACGGCTGCGCGATCACAGTGCCCTTGAGCTTCGAGCGCGCTGTCAGGTTCGAACTCGGGATGACCCGCAGCAAGGACTGCGAACTCCTCCGCGACTTCGCCACCGCGGGCGCCGCGAAACTGCCCCGCGACCTCGTCTATCCACCGGACGGTCAGGACAGTGCCCGGGTCGGGACCTGCGCGGACTGGGTCGCCACCAACAAGGGCGAGACCTGCGACCCGGCGGTCGAGGTCGAAGTGCCGACCGGCGCCGAGAACATCATCGCTGCCGGCGCCGCCGACCCGAACGTCGAATGCGCGGTGTTCCGTGACGCGATCAAGATGGCGTTCGGCCCGGATTTCGCGCCGATCGCCACGCCGGGATCGTGCTACTTCGTCGAGCCGAAACACCGGCTGCAGATCGAGGCCGGAGCCACCGCGAACGGCGGCGCGCCGGGGGAGTGGCACGCTGATCCGAACAAGACCTACAAAGACCACCAGCTGATCACGTTCGGCGAGAGCCCTGGGGTCACGTTCCGTACGCAGGACGACCGCGAATTCGCCCTTTACGCCTCACCGCTCGGGAACCTCGACGTCCGCGGGCATGTCCGGCTGCGGATTACGCCCGAACAAGAGAGAGGGATCGAAGACTGGGACCGCTCGAAGGTCGTTTCGGACCTGGACGTCGGCAAGGCGCTCGCTGTGATGGATTTCGTGATGGCGACCCACTTTCGGGGGCCCAGGTGACCCCCACGCCGTCGTAAGCTCTCCCCATGTACATCGAGCGGGTCCGGCTGGAGAACATCCGCGGCTTCAGCGGCGCCCGCGCCGTCGACCTGCGGCTGCCCGGCCCCGGCTGGGTGGTCCTCGCGGGGCGCAACGGCTCCGGCAAGACCTCGCTCCTGCGCGCCATCGCGGTCGCGGCGGCGCCGGACGTCGCGTGGGGCCTGTTGTCGGACGCCGGCAGCTGGATCTCGACGGACCAGACGTCCGGGTCGATCGAGCTTTCGGTGATGCGCGAGGAGGGTCCGGCGCCGGTCGAGGTCCGCTGGCTCGACTCCGGTCTGCTCCCGATCTCCGGACTTCCCCCTGGCCAGCCGTTCTGCGCGGCGTACGGGCCGTTCCGGCGGCTCGCGGGCGGCAGCGGCGAGGCCGAGTCGTGGATGCGCGGTGCGGGCTCGCTGGCGCGGATGGCCAGCCTGTTCCATGAAGACGCCTCGCTCGCCGAGGGGGTCACCTGGCTGATCAATCAGCATCTCCGTGCCCTGGAAGGAAAAGCGGGCGCACGTGAGCTGAAGGACAAGGCGCTGGAGATCCTCGGCGACGGTCTCCTGCCCGGCGGCTACCGGATCCGGGACGTCGATTCGGACGGGCTCTGGGTCGAATACCGGGGCGACCGGTTCCCGCTGCGCGAGATGAGCGACGGCTACCGCACGGTGACCGCGCTCGTGGTCGACCTGCTCAAGCAACTCGACGGAGCGGGCCTCGACCACGAGAGCCCCGGCGTCGTGATCATCGACGAGGTGGACGCGCATCTCCACGTGTCGTGGCAGAAACGCATGGGGTCGTGGTTCAAGGCGCATTTCCCGCGGATCCAGTTCATCGTCACCACGCACAGCCCCTACGTCTGCCAGGCCGCCGACCCGGGCGGCCTCATCCGGCTTTCGGGGCCCGACGAGGACGTCCCGCCGCGCGTGGTTTCCGAGGAGCTGTACGAGCGAGTCGTCTTCGGCTCCGGCGACGACGCAGTGCTGTCCGACCTTTTCGGCTTGGACACGCCGTATTCGCCGCAGGCGGTCGAACTGCGGGAGCATCTCGCCGAGCTCGAATTCCAGGTGGCTTCCGGCCGGGCGGACGCGAACGGTGTCCGGGAATGGGAACGCCTGCGCGGCATGCTGAGCAGTTCACCGCCGAGCCGGGTCGACGAGGTGGCCAGGCGGTTCGAGGCCGACGATCGGTGATCGGGATCCGCCGGATCGCGCTGCCGGGGCAGGTGGTGGCCGATCTCGAAGAGCTGACCGCGCGGATCCCTCCCGGTGACACGAAAGAAGCCCGGCGACTCTGGCGCGTTTCCCGTGCCGTACGGCGTTCTTTGCGGGCCGGACTGGACGTCATGGCCGCCGGCCGCGGCTACTGCATGTACTGCGGCGACGGCCTCGGGTCCACTGTGGACCACTTCGAGCCGATCGCGAGGAACCCGGGCCGCGCCTTCGACTGGCTCAATCACGTGCTCGCTTGCGAATACTGCAACAGCCACCACAAACGCGACCTGTTCCCGGTGGATGACGACGGCAACAGCCTGCTCGTCGACCCGACCGCCGAAGATCCGCTGGAGCACCTGTTCCTGGTGCTGTCGATCGGGACCTATCGCGCGCTGACCGTGAAGGGCGAGCAGACCATCAAGGTGTGCGGGCTGAATCGCGCGCAATTGGCGCGGGGACGGGAAACCGCGGTCAACCAGGTGAGCGCGCTCGTCGTGGGCTGGTGGGCCGCGCGCGAACTGGGGGACGAGGTGAAGCGGCGCGCGATGGTCTGGACCCTGCTCGACCAGCCGCACGCCGACGTCCTCCACGCGATGCTCCGCCAGGCGGGGATGCCGGGAGCCCGCGCCGTGTTCCGGGCGGACGACGAGCTCATCGGCCTGCTTCGCGCCCCGGAACTCGCCGAAGACCTTCAGCTCTCCGGCGGCGTGGTGTAGGCGGCCAAGGTCGCGTCGGCGCGCGTGCGGGCGGTGGCGGCGTCCGTGCCGTTGGCGACGTCGGCCTGGTACCAGGCCTCGTTGCTCAACGTCATGAACCGCACGCCTTCTTCGCTGGTCATCCAGGCCATGGCCGCCTCGGGATCGGCGGCTTCGCCGGACTCGAGGTGGAGCGCGAGCCCGTTCAGCATCATGTCCCAGCCGATGCCCACCGCACCCGGCCCGAACTGGTTCCAGTGCTCGTTCGGCACGGCGGTGTGGTCGAGCTCGAACCGGGTGCGCCCGTCGGCTTCGGGGCTCAGCCGGAGCTCGATCCAGCTGACGTCGCCGCCGTACTCCCAGGTCGCCGCGAAGCTCTTCGGAGGGTCGCAACGCTCGATCGTCCCACCGGCGTTGCCTTCGAGCTGGTACTTGCCGCCGACGCGCAGATCGCCGCTGACCGGCAGGAACCAGCGCGGGATCCGGTCGGGATTGGTGCAGGCGTCCCAGAGGTCGTCGAGGCCGGTGTCGTAGACCTGGCTGACCGTCGCCGTCACCGCCTCGCCCGCTTCGATCACGCGCTTGCCCAGTTTGCGCTGGACGGAGTCGATCTGGCTGGTCACGTCGACCATCGGTGCCCTCCTCTGCTCGGCTGCCGCCAAGATATCAGCAGAAGCTTATATAAGCCAGAATGGAAAAGGGGCGCCCGGCAGGTTCCGGACGCCCCTTTCCCGGCGGGATGGTTTACGGGGTGGGGGAGCAGGCCGTGCGCCCGACGACTACTTCCCCGGTGATGTTCGAGCCGGGGGCGAACTTGATCCGCAGCATGGTCAGCCCGATGCTGCCGTCGCCCGGCAAGGTCTGTTCGTTGAAGATCGCCTCGGCGAGCAGCGTGCCGTTGGACTTGGTGATCGGCTTGACGTAGCCGACCGGCACCGGCGACGGCAAGGTGCCGAGCCCGGTCGCGCCGCCGTAGGTCCAGCTCGCGTTCGTGCTGGTCTGGGTCGCCGTGCAGCTGACCGAGTAGGACCTGATCTTGATCCGCGGCCCGCTCGACGAGACCAGCGCCGACAGCTCGAAGTTCTGCCCCTTGGCCTCCGACTTCGTCGTGGTCACGTCGTTCTCGGGGTCGACGACCGTGGTCGTGCACGTCGTGGTGCCGCCACCGAACGTGATCCCGGTCCTGGTCACGACCCCGGAAGAGTTGCTCGTCGGTCCCTCGACCGCGCAGTCGGCGAGCGAGGCGATCGAGATCGGCGCCGAGGTTCCCTTGGTGAAGGCGGCGGAGCCCAGTGAGGCCACGCCCGCGGGGTTCGACGCGGCCGCCGGGGTCACCCCGGCGCTGAGACCTGCCAGCAGCAGGGCGCCGACAAGGCCTGCCCGGCTTGCGATGGTGATGCGCATTCCACGTCCTCCTCACGTGACGGAGAGCGAGCCGGTTGGCCGTTCTTCCTTTGTCATCACTATCTGCGTGTCGGATTCGCCCGTTGCGCGCGTGACGGTCGTTTCACTCGACCGTGGATCATGGGCACCCGTTGGATATTCGGATTCGTATCCAGATACAGGTCTGTATATTCGGACGTATGCCGACCTATCGCGTCCTCGTCAACGGCAAGTTCGACCGTCCCGACGCCGACACCCGCGCCCGGCTCCTCGCGGAGTTGAACGACCATAAGGCGATCGGGTTCACCGAGGACGGCCTGCTCACCTACAGCGCGCACCTCGGCGCGTTCACGTTCCGCATCACGCTGAGGGGCGAGGAAGAGCGCGACGTGCTCGACGAAGCCGAGCTGAAGGTCATGGAACTGCTGGACGCCAAGGGCTATCCGTACCGTGACGTCGCGGGCAAGGCGACCTGCATGGACGACATCAAGATCCGCCGCCGCTAGACCAAGTATCCGGAATGAAGGGGCTCGGCTCGCCGACGTAGGAGACATAGAGCATGTCCCGCTGCCTGGTCGTCGCTACGAACAGCAGACAGCGCTCCCTCTGGGTGTCCTGTTCATGCGCCGCCGGATCGTCGTCCGCCGACGTAACGGCTGCTGGTAGCGGCACCGTGTCGTGATCGACACCGACCACGGCACCGCACCTGAACTCGAGCCCCTTCATCCCGTGCATGGTTTCGACGCGTACTTCGTCGATTCCAGCGTCCTTGAGGGCCTCACGCACCTCTTGTGCTGCGGCTTGGGTCCTGGTGGCCACTCCGATGGAATTCGGCTCGATGCCATCTTGCAGCCATTGCCGGACTTGTTCCGTCAGCCCGGTGAGCTCCGACCTCCGGTCAGGGAATCGGCGTGGGTTTGGTCGGCGGCCATGCAGCTGTGAGCGGTATCCGGTCAGGCCGTCAGGCTCGTCGTCAAGGCCGGTGGCCGGGGTCTTGTCGAGCACTCGCCGTGCCCAGTCCAGGATTTCCTGAGTTGTCCGGTAGCTGACGACGAGACGTTTGCTGCGTCCACGGACCTTGATGCCGAGGCTGTTCAGTGAGACGCGGTTGTCGTAGATCCGCTGGTTGGGATCACTGACGATGAACAGGTCGTCGGGCTGGCTGGGGACCAGTTGGCGCAGTAGTCGCCACTGGCTCGGGTGGAGATCCTGCCCCTCGTCTACTAGGACATGCCGGTAGTGAGTGCGCCGCTCGGTCGTCAGGATTCGAGTCGCGTCGGCGACGATCTGGGTATGTGTCCGCTGACCTTTCTCCTTCAGTCGATCCAAGAAGTAGGAGATGCCCGCCCATACCGTCTCGCGTGGAACACGTAGCCTGCCACGTCCGCGACGCTCACAGGCGAGGTACGACCCGCGATCGGGCAGGTCCTGAGCGACGACAACCTGTTCCCACTCGCTCTCGAGGAACTTCGCCGACACCGCGTCTTCTACGTGCCGGGACGCGGCTTGCCAGAGCCGATTCTTCTCCCAGCCGTCGATGATCTTGGGGTGTGCGCGTTCGTGACGACGGACGATCTGATACGCCTCGCTGTTGACGGTCGACACGCGAATCCGAGACAGGAGTTTCTGGTCCTCGACCAGAAGTCCGAGCTGCTCCCGCAGCGCGTCCGCGAGGTTGTTCGTGTAGGTGGTGACCAAGATGTCGGTCGAGTTGCCGGCGTGCAACCTCCGGGCCAGGAACGCGGCCCGGTGCACGAGGGCCACGGTCTTGCCGGTACCGGCGCCACCGGTTACCAAGGCCGGACCAGAGAACATCGAGCGGTAGGCCACGTTCTCCTGGCGAAAATGCAGGTAGGTGCGCCACAGCGCGAAGGGATTGGCCAGCATGTCCGCGAGTTCTTCCGGCCCGGAGACGGTCGTGAACTTGTCCGGCATTCGTTCGATAGCCGCGGCGAGATCCGTTGTGTCGATCTCGGCGGCAGGCTTGTCGTTGAATCGACGGTCGCACAGCAATTGCCAGGTTTCGTCCGCGGTGTACCCCATTGCCAAGGTTTCAAGTGCTTCGTACTGCGCCTCGGGCAACAGGTTGGCCAGCGGGGCGAGGTGTGCGTCCGACACCATCACCCGGACCAGCGGAAGGATCTGGGCATCGATACCGAGCTTGATCAGCTCTTTGTCTTTGACGTGTCCGAACAAGCGCTCGGGGGCTGTGGAGGCGTCAGCCCGGAGAACTGGCTCGAAATGCTCGAGCGCGGTCTGATCTCTGGTTTCGAGTACGCCGAACGCCTCGTTCACCGTGAACACTTTGCCGACCGCGTAGCGAATCGCCTCGTCGTGTCGCAACACGGCGAGGAGGACGTAGGTGTCGCCAGAGTCGGGCGCGAGGACCACGCCGCGCCAGAAATCGTTGATCCTGATCGTGCGGATCCGCGGATCCCGCGCACCTTGGAGCTTTTCGAGATGGATTCCGGCGTGAGTGTGCTCATTGAAGGTCGACAGGGCGTTTCGCACACCGGTTTGGACGGATCTCTCCAACTTGGCGTAGTTCTTCAGAAAGTCCGCGGCGATCGACAGACTTGGCACCTTGCCCCCTCGGCTCGGTAACGCTCCCAGTGCAGGCTACGACTGTTCGGTCACGCATGGTATCCAAGTGTGAGACCTAGTCGTGGATTCAGGGGAGGCAACGTGGGGTCGGCTGCTCAAGCGGCGCAGGGTGGGGAAGCCACCATCGGTGTTCCAGCGCCGGGGCAGCTGGTCACGGTGAGAAACCGCCAGTGGATCGCGGCGGAGATCGTCCGTAGCGAGGTCACCAGCGGCGATCCGCACGTGTTCGCCGACCACTCGACGCACCTGGTCACGCTGGCCAGCATCGAGGACGACACGCGGGACGAAGAGCTGCGAGTCGTCTGGGAGCTGGAACCCGGCGCCGCGGTGCACGACTCAGCGGTGCTGCCAAGCCCTGAACAAGGCTTCGACGAGCCAGTCGAGCTGGCGGCCTTTTTGCACGCCGTGCGCTGGGGAGCGATCGCTTCGGCCGACACGACCGCGTTGCAGGCGCCCTTCCGGTCCGGGATCCAGATCGAGGACTACCAGCTCGACCCGGTTGTCCGAGCGCTTTCCATGCCGAGAACCAATCTGCTGATCGCCGACGATGTCGGCTTGGGAAAGACGATCGAAGCCGGGCTGGTCATGCAGGAACTGTTCCTAAGGCATCGGGCTCGCACCATGATGATCGTCTGTCCGGCTGGGCTGACTTTCCAGTGGCGTGACGAGATGCGGGAGAAGTTCGGCCTCGACTTCCGGATCGTCGACGCGGACCTGCTGAAGAAGCTCCGGCGGCAGCGGGGACTCTACGTGAACCCGTGGACGCACTATCCGCGACTGATCGTCAGCGTAGATTGGCTGAAGCGGGACCGTCCTATGCGCTTGCTGCGCGAGGTGCTGCCCGTGTCGCCGCGCTATCCGCGGGCATTCGACCTGCTCGTGGTCGACGAGGTGCACAGCTGCGCGCCATCAGGGAGGGGCAAGTACGCCGTCGACTCCCTGCGGACCAAGGCTATTCGCGCGCTCGCACCGCATTGCGAGCATCGGCTCTTCCTGTCGGCCACTCCGCACAACGGATACCTTGAGTCTTTCACCGCTTTGCTGGAGATGCTTGATGATCAGCGGTTCGCCAGAGGTGTCAAGCCGACCGACGAGCAGCTGGCGAAGATCATGGTCCGTCGGCTCAAGCGGTCTTTGCCGAAGAAGTGGGATGGCAGCGACCGGTTCAGTGGCCGGAAGATCCACTACCTCGAGCTCGACTACTCGGCGGACGAACGCGACGCACATGCCTTGCTCAGGCGTTACTCGGCGAGCCGTCGTGACACAGTGTTGGGCCACAAGGCCTCCAAGTCGGCTGCTGACTTCGTGACCACGCTCTTGAAGCGGCGTATGTTTTCGTCGCCCAAGGCTCTGGCGGAGACGGTCGAGACGCATTTGGAAACCATGGACGGCCGGGAGCGAGACCAGCAGAAGGCCGGTGGTCAGCAGATCCTCCAGACCACGATCGAACGACTCGACGAGACCGCCGAGGACGACGCGGCATACACCGAGGCCGAGACCGCGGCGCTCACCGCGGCGCGGAACTGTGCTCCTCCGCTGACGTCGGAGGAGCATGCCATGCTGGTCGAGCTCAAGAGCTGGGCACTTGGCGCGCAAGACCGGCCCGACGCCAAATTCCGGGAATTGCTCGGTTGGCTGGACCCGATCGTGCGACCTGACGGTGAATGGTCTGAAGAGCGGGTCATCGTGTTCACCGAATACCGCGATACCCAGCGTTGGCTGGAGGACAGGCTGATCTCGGCCGGCTATCCGGCCGAACGGCTGGAGCTCCTTTACGGCGGACAGGACGAGCAGAAGCGTGAAGAGATCAAGAACCGGTTCACCGCTGAGCCGGAATTGGATCCGGTCCGAGTCTTGATCGCGACGGACGCGGCGAGCGAAGGTATCAACCTCCAGCGACATTGCCATCGTGTCTTGCACTGGGAGATCCCATGGAACCCGAATCGCCTCGAGCAGCGAAACGGCCGGGTTGATCGGCACGGCCAGCGGGCGGCGGAGGTGGAGATCCGGCATTTCGTGCCCGCGGGCTGGCAGGACACCACGTTCAGCGAGGGATCACTCGAAGATGAGCTGGACTTCTTGCGAATTGCGGTGGAAAAGGTCGATCGCATCCGGGAGGACTTGGGCAGTGCGGGAGACGTGATCTCCGCGCAGGTAGAGCGCAAGATGCTCGGGGGAGAGCCGGCATGGGTGGCGGTCGACGACGAGATCGCGAAACGCGCCTCCCGTGCGCGCTTGAAGGTGGAACGCGACCTGGCCCGTGACCTCCAGCGACTGACCGAGACACTTGCCGGCAGCCGCACCGAGTTGGACCTCACACCGGACACTGTCGAGCAGGTTGTCCGGACCGGTCTCCGGTTGGCACACCGGCGTGACTTACAGCCGGCCACGGCTCCAAAGGGGTTCGCGGCACCGGTGTTCCGGCTGCCGGAGTTGCCCGGCGCGTGGGCGGCCGCGCGCAACACCGGGCTGTACCACCCGCTTACCGGCAAGGAGAGGCCGGTGACCTTCGATCAGGACGCCGTCACCGGACACGACGACGTTGTGCTGCTCCATCTAGGGCATCAATTGGTACAGATGTGTCTGCGGCTTCTCCGTGCGGAACTGTGGGCACAGGCGAGGGGGAGCGGCGCGAGCAAACTCAGCAGGGTCACCGCCAGGGTGGTGCCAGGCGACGTGTTGCTCATGCCTGCCGTGGTCGCGCATGGTCGGGTGGTCGTGACCGGTGCGGAGGGGACTCGGCTGCACGAAGAGGTCATGGCCGCTGGTGGACTGATCGAGGAGGGCAAACTCCGACGGGCCAACGCCGAGGACATAACGTCATGGCTCGCGGCCGCGTCGAGCACGCCGGTCCCCGAGGAATTCCGGTGCAGGTTGGCCGAGCTGTGGCCGGGGTTGTCCGATCCGCTCGCCAAACTACTTTCCCGCCGGGCCGCGGACCGGACACGGAGTATGGAAGCGTTGCTGCGTAAGCGTTGTGACGAAGAGGTCGCCGGGATCGGCGCTGTGCTCGATGAGCTGGCGCAGTCGATCCGGCAGGCCCTGGACGCGACCGACCAATGGCAGCAGGGCAGCCTGTTCAGCCTCCTCGACCAGGACGAACGCGATCAGTTGCATACCGATCATGATTCGTTGATCACCAGGTTGGAGATGATCCCGGACCAGCGTGAGGACGAGAGCACCGCATTACGCCGCCGCTACGCGGATCCGGTCGCCCGTTGGTTCCCGGCTGCCGTCGAGTTCCTTGTGCCGGCGTCGCTCATCAAGGGAGGCATGTGATGACGGCCAAGCCCAAGATGCCCCGCCCGCCCACCATCGCCGAACAGCATTCGGAGTGGCTTTCGCTGGTCCGTCCCGAAGGGCCGTTCCTGGCATTGCCAGTGCTCACTACGGTGTTCCCACAGGGCCTCGACGTCATTCCCAAAGAGACTCTGCGCCGTGTCCGCCAGGCGTGGACCGAAGTATCCGAGCTGCCTGATCTGCGTGGACCGGCATGGCAGGACCTGGTCTTGACCGAGGTGCTCGGCTTTCCGGCTGCGATGCTCAGTGACGGTGTCGGAGCGGCGGAGTTCGGGGCGACGCGCCCGGACGCCGCTCTCGGTGTCGGTGGAGCGACCCGAATGCACCTCTACCGGAGGCCCTTCGGCGAGCCGCTCATCACGTCGGTTCGCGGCTTGCCCGCGTTGTCCGAACGCGCCGCGCAGGTCTGCCGCGATACGCGGATTCCTTTGGCGCTCCTGACGAACGGGCAGCTCTGGGTGCTGGTGCATGCACTCCCGGGTGAGACCACCAGCACCGCGGTGTTCGACGCCGACCTGTGGTCGGAAGAACCCGCGCTGCTGCGGGCGTTCGCGTCTCTTTGCGCGGCTACCCGTGTGCTCCCGGCGCCGATTCTGGCGGACGGGACGCCTTCCGCCGGTTTGGCCGGGATCTTCGCGCGCAGCGCGGACGAGCACACGCATGTCACCACGACGTTGGGGCTCCAGGTTCGGCAGGCCGTCGAACTGTTCGTCGCTGAGCTGGCGTTACGGGACCGGGAAAGCGGCGGCGCCGTCCTCGCCGATGTGCCTGAGCGGGATATCTACCGCGGCGCGCTGACCGTGCTGATGAGGCTAGTGTTCGTGCTTTCGGCAGAGGAACAGCGGCTGCTTCCCGTGACCGATCCGATCTACGCACAGGGCTACGCCGTCTCGACGTTGCATGAGCAGTTGACGATCGAACGCAGTATGTACGGCGATGAAGTCGCGGATCGCCGACGAGCGGCTTGGCCGAGACTGCTGGCGTTGTTCTCTGCGATCCACGACGGTTGTGAGCATCCGGATCTTCGAATCCCGGCATACGGCGGATCTCTGTTCAATCCGCGCACGTATCCGTGGCTGTCCGAGGCCGAGGTCAGTGATCAGGTGATCCACGAGATCCTGGACGCCTTGCTGGTGTTGAAGCACAAGGGCAAGGCTCCTGAGCCGCTCAGCTACGCGCGGCTGGGTGTCGAGCAGATCGGGCACGTCTACGAAGGTCTCCTGGAGTTCTCCTGTTTGAAGGTGACGGAACCTTACGTCGGCTTGCGCGGTAAGGCGGAGCCCGAGCTGCCCTTGCGTGAAGTCGAAGGTATGGATGACGAGGCGCTCCGTGCGTTGTGCGATGCGACGCCGAACCAGTTCGGTAAGTGGCAGGCTGCGGAGCCGACGCTCGAACAGCTCGCCGACTTGCGAGCCGCGTTCGACAACAACGACGAGCTCGCCGAACGGGCGCGGCCGTTCTGGGGACTGCTACGCCCGGACCTGCGCGGCAAGCCAACGGTCTTTCCCGCTGGCTCGGTGCTGTTCACGCAGGTCGGCGACCGGCGTTCGACGGGTACGCACTACACACCGCGCAAGCTGGCGGAAGAAGTCGTCGAACACACCCTGGCGCCGCTATGCCACGACCCCGGACCAGCGCAGGGTGCTGCCCCGGCTGACTGGCGGGTCAAACCTGCCGAAGAGTTACTCCGGCTGAACGTCGTCGACCCGGCGATGGGCTCTGGTGCGTTCCTTGTCTCGGCCTGTCGCTACCTGGCCGAACGCGTGGTCCGGGCATGGGAGCGGGACGGCGTACCCGCCGAGATCTCCTCGCTGCTCGGTTCCGGTGACGAGCGTGATGGGCTGCTGCTGGCCGCGCGACGAGTGGTGGCTTCTCGTTGCTTGTACGGCGTCGATCGCGATGATATGGCCGTCGAGCTGGCGAAACTGTCCTTGTGGCTGGTGACTCTTGCCAAGGACAAGCCGTTCGGCTTCCTCAACCACTCCCTGCGGTGTGGGGACTCGCTGGTCGGTCTTGTGTCGGATCGTCAGGTGGCCGCGTTCCATCTGGATGCTTCGGCTGGAACTGAGCACAGCACTAACCTGTTCCGTTATCTCAACGAGCACCTCGATCTCGTGCTCAGTGACGCGGCTGATTTGCGGAGACAGATTGAGTCGAGTGTTGTCCAGGATGCCCGGGATGCCGCGGAGAAGGCGGAGCAGCTGGCCAACGCGGAGTGGATGACCCGCAAGCTCCGAATCGCCGCTGATGCGGTGGTTGGAGCCGCTCTGTCCACTGCCGGGCAGACGGTCCTGTACGCCGGCCGGTTGGACATGGTCGCGACCGATGTCGACCTTCTACTGAGTGAAGAGGTCTCGCATTCTTCAGTCGAAGAGGAGCTGCGGGAACAAGTCGATTCTTGGTTGCAAGGGGAGAGGTCGACGCCGATCAGGCCGCTTCATTGGCCGCTGGAATTCCCCGAGGTGATGAGCCGAGGCGGCTTCGACGCCGTCGTCGGCAACCCACCCTTCATTGGTGGACAGTGGTTGACCAATGCGATCGGTCGGGATGTGCGTGAGTACCTTGTCGATCACATCGGGCAAGGGAAGCGAGGAAGCGCTGATCTTTGCTCGTACTTCCTGCTGCGCAATGTTGATATTGCATCCAGTGGCCGGGTCGGCATCATCGCGACGAACACCATCGCTCAAGGCCCCACACGCGAGGTTGGGCTCGACCAGCTCGTAGCTCGCGGCCGGAACCTGTACCGCGCGATCAAGTCGCAGCGGTGGCCAGGCACTGCCTCGCTCGAGGTTTCCCTGATCTGGTTAGGGGATACGGTACTCGGTGAGGCTATCGAGCTCGACGGCCGTCAGGTACATGCCATCACCCCATCGTTGGATCCGCAATCGAGAATTTCGGGCAAGCCTTTCCGGCTGGCCGGCAACGCTGGGCAGTCGTTTCAAGGGTCGAACATACTTGGCAGGGGTTTCACCATGTCCCCGGACGCAGCCAGCGCCCTCATCGAAAAGGACTCTCGTAATAAGGATGTCCTGTTTCCGTACGTTGGTGGCGAGGATCTCAACTCAGCTTTCGATGGTTCTGCTCCGCGATGGGTGATCAACTTTCGCGACTGGAATATGGAGACGGCGAGTCAGTATAAGGATTGTTTCTCTATCGTCAAAGAGAAGGTCAAGCCTGGTCGTGACCGCAACAACCGAAAGGCTCGACGAGAGCGCTGGTGGCAGTTTGCTGAACGAGCGCCTTCGCTATACGAGTCAATCGCGGGGCTCAACCATGTCTTGGCTATTGCGCGTGTCAGCAGTACTGGTGTATTCGTATCTGTGTCGACGGGTCAAGTTTTTAGTGAAAAAGTGGTAGTACTCGTATCGGATGACCTGGCTCTTCTTTCTCTGGTTAATTCGCATGTGCATGTTTCCTGGGCGTGGAAGTATTCGGCGACGTTGAAGAAGGATCTGCAGTACACTCCGTCTGATTGCTTCGAGACGTTTCCGCAGCCGGAGTTGACGGAGCGGATGGATCGGGTCGGCAAGGAGCTGGACGAGTTCCGGCGGTCGGTCATGCTGGGCCGTCAGCTCGGGCTGACCAAGCTGTACAACCTGGTGCACAACGAGTCTGTCGCAGACGAGGACATCCAACGCCTGCGAGACATCCACACCGAGATCGACCTGGCCACTGCCGAGGCCTACGGCTGGGACGACCTCGACCTCGGACACGGTTACCACCAGACCCGGCAAGGGAAGCGGTTCACGATCGCGCCGGACGTCCAGGTCGAAGTCCTCGATCGGCTCCTCGAACTCAACCATGAGCGCTACGCCGAAGAAGTGCGTCAGGGCTTGCACGACAAGAAGAAGGCCAAACCGAAGCGCACCAAGAAAGCCGTCGAGCAACAGCCGTCGCTGGATGGTCTGTTCCAGCCCGACGGCACGCTCTTCTGAGTAGCAGGAGGAACTCCGTGGAAAAGAAGTTCACCAGCGACGAGGTTCCGCTGGCGCAACTGCTCGACCAGGCCAAGGCGGGAGTTCTCCAGCTCCCTGACTTCCAGCGAGGTTGGGTGTGGGACGACAACCACATCTCCAGCTTGCTGGCGTCGGTGTCGCTGTCCTATCCGATCGGCGCCGTCATGACCTTGCAGACCGGCAATCCTGACGTCCGGTTCCGGCCGCGGCCACTCGAGGGTGTCGAGCTGGCCTCGCCGGTCGAGCCTGAGTTCTTGTTGCTGGACGGCCAGCAGCGTATGACGTCGTTGTACCTCGCGCTCCGCTCAGGCGCTCCTGTGCAGACCAAGGACGCGCGTAACAACGTGTCACGCAGTTACTTCGCGGATATCAAGGCCTGTATCGACCCGGCGAAGGATCGGGACGAGGCCATCGTCAGCGTGCCCGAAGACGGTGTGATCCGAACTTTCCGAGGCGAGACGATCTTGGATGTGTCGACGCCAGAGGCGCAAATCGCTGCCGAGATGTTCCCGCTCGGCAGCATCATGGATTACGCCGCGACCATGGAGTGGCAGCTCGCCTACCTCGGCAATGGCCCTGGCCTGCCTGAAGAGCGCCTGAAGATTTGGACCGCTTTCAACGGGGCCGTGATCAATGCGTTCGTGCACTACCAGGTGCCGACCATCGCGTTGATCCGTTCCACGCCGAAGGAAGCGGTCTGTCAGGTCTTTGAGAAGGTCAACACCGGTGGTGTGTCGCTGACCGTGTTCGAGCTGCTGACCGCGACTTACGCGGCAGACGACTTCAACGTGCGTGCTGATTGGGATGCGCGCAAGAAGGAGCTGTCCGCTCATCGGTTGCTCAGTGGCTTCGAGGCGACTGACTTCTTGCAGATCCTGACACTGCTCGCGACGTTCGATCGGCGGAAGACGCATCTCGCCGACGGCCTCGGGGATGACAAGGCACCCGCGGTGTCGTGCAAGCGCCGGGACATGCTCCGCCTTGAACTGGCCGACTACCGGAAGTGGGCCGACGACGCCACAAAGGCGCTTCAACGCGTTGTCCGGTTTCTCCATGGCGAGCACGTCTACCGGGCGAATGATCTGCCCTATGCGACCCAGCTCGTGCCGCTGACGGCGATTCTGGTTGTGCTCGGCGACGCTGCCGAAGGGCATGGTGACCGGCAGAAACTGCAACAGTGGTACTGGTGCGGTGTATTCGGGGAGATGTATGGCGGGTCGACCGAGACCAGGTTCGCCAACGACCTACCTGATGTCGTCAGCTGGGTAGTCAACGATGGGCCTGAGCCGAGGACTGTTCGTGAGGCGCAGTTTCAAGCCGAACGGCTCCTGACCTTGCGCACTCGCAACAGCGCTGCTTACAAGGGCATCTATGCGATGCTGATGAAACGAGGTGGCCGGGACTTCCGCACAGGGGAGACCATCGACGTCCAGGCCTACCTTGATGATGCGATCGATGTGCACCACATCTTCCCCCAGCGCTGGTGCTCGGCGAACGGCATCGCGGACGCCATCGCGAACAGCATCGTGAACAAGACCGCGATCGATGCCCGGACCAACCACCGGATCGGAAGCAACGCACCCAGCAAGTATCTGGCCCGGATCCAGAGCGGCGACAAGGTCAGCGCCACGGATCTCGACGCGATCATCCGTTCGCACGACATCGACACCGTTGCGTTGCGTGGTGACGACTTTCCGGCGTTCTTCAACGCTCGATTCGAGCGCCTGCTCAAGCAGATCGAGGAAGCGATGGGCAAGCCGGTGAACCGATCGGCGGACCGTTCGGAAAGTCCGTTTGTGGACGCGCGCACTGACCCGGAGCGGATTCGTGAGGACATTCGGACGGTGATCGCCGCCGGCGAGAGTAAGGTCGTCGAGTTCAAGTCCACCGGGCGGAAGAACATGCGGACCGGCGCAAAGGACGACGCCATGGAGTGGGGCGTTGTCAAGTCGATCGCCGGCTTCATGAACGCCTATGGCGGAACTCTGCTCATCGGAGTGGCCGACGATGGTTCGATCGTTGGTATCGAAGAGGACTTCACCGTGCTTGGAAAGAAGAACCCCGACGGGTGGGAGCTCTGGCTCACCGAACTTATCGGTGCACGGATGGGCAAGGTGGCGGCCGCCGGCCTTGATCTCCGGATGGGCAAGCTCGATGGCCGTACCGTCGCGCGGATCGATGTTCCTCCAGGCGCCAAGCCGCAGTTCGCCACACAGGCGAAAGGGGACAAGAAGCCCGTCTTCCTCGTCCGGATCAACAACTCGACGCAGGAGCTCTTCGGAGATGACCTGGTGAATTACCAACGGTCTCGCTGGACCGACTGACCGATCTCATTCCGGTTCGCTTCAGCCCAGCCCAGAGCGGCCCCGTAGCTGGTTCGCACCAGGTCGAGGCAGCTCTGGGCCGGTGGCAGCGTTCCAGTCTGGTGGCCAAGCTGGACTGCCCAGTCGAACGCGGGAAGGCGAGTGAACCCGTGGCGTGCGACTCTCCAGCCGGTCACCTGGTGAACAAGGTCCGCCGCCGCTGAGGTGAGGGCTCCGATACGGGCCAATGCCGCGAGGTCGTAGAGGTCCCGTGCGGCCGCGCGATCAAGCCAGGCGACGGTCTTCATCGCGGCGAACGATGTCAGCGTCGGTACGGGTAGTGACACTGGGGCAATGTCGGTGTAGCGCATCTGAAGCGCCTTGACTTCTACCGGCCATTGCGCGAGTTCTCGATGTTCGGCGGTGTTCAGCAGCTGGATCCGCACCTGGAGGCCGTCACGGGTGACCAAACGAGCAGGATCGATCGCCCGTACGTCGGCGGGTGATGGGTCCCAGCGTGCGCCTGGGAACTCCCGGCGCAGCAGCCGTGGGAGCTCTTGTAGAGCGTCGGCCACTTTCTTGCGCTCGGCGGTATACAGGTCGATGTCTTCGGACAATCGACCACCGGTCGACGGGTTGGGGAACCAGGTGCGGGCAAGTGCGGTTCCACCGAAGAACACGATCGGCTGATCGAGCTGGGTCAGGGCCACCAGCGCGTGACTGATCAGGTGATCTCTCTTGACTTGGCTCTCGGCGACGCCGAAAGCGCCCGCTGTAGCGATGAGTTCAGCAGGGTCAAGCATCTGACTTTCTCCCTGTCAACGCGACGATCGTGGCGAGTGCTCTTGGGCGGTGCTGCGTCGTGGCCAGGTCCTCGAGAAGCGGCCAGTCGGCACGCAGCATCAAGGCGCGGATTGCTTCATATGCGTTCGGCTCGTCGATGCCGCCGAGTGTGGGGCGCGTGGCCAGGTCAAGGGCTGTCTGCTCGATGGTGGTCGCCCAGCCGGTGCCAAGTTCGGTCTCTGTTCGCTCGACGTCGAGCTTGGTTACGTCGCGTTTCACGAAGACTATTCGTGCGTCCGCTGTCGGCATTGGCGGACGTTGCTTGGGGATGGCGAGAACTGCGACCGCGAGTCGTCGCGAGACAGCGCCGTGGATGTAGGCGGCGCTGGTCCCCATCAGGGCGGCCGACGAGACCCCGTAGTCGGCCTGTCCGACGCCCAACGCCACTGCGTTGAGATCAGGGACCCAGCGGGAATCGCCAAGCCGATTCAATGGCGGTAGCGCGTAGTAGCCGGCGGCGACGCGATGTAGGACTCCGGAGCGGGTCAAGCGCGCGATCTCGGCGCGTGGGTGTGCGTAGAGATCGGAGAGGTCACGTGGCCGGAAGACCCGCTGGGACCGCTGCGCCAGCTCAGACGGAAGGCTGACCCGAGTCCTAGCCATCAGTACGACCTCCGTAGGGTTAAAGCCTACGTTCATCGTAGTCGATGCACTGCGTATCTGGCTCGTTCACACAGTGTATTACGGGAGTCATCCCTTGGAATGTCACTGATCGTCGCTACGGTAGGTCGTATGACTGAACAGCCGGTACTCGGTGTCCCTTCGGCGAGGGTGATCCGTGACGAGCTGCAACAGCTGGTGCTGAATGACCTGTTAGGCCCGCTGGACGGGCCGGAGGAAGAGTTGGGCAGCGGCGAGAGCCCGATCGACCGGTACCTCCTCGGCAGGCTGGCGCCGAAGGATGTGGCGATCGAGCCCGAACAACAGGACGACTTTTCCCGTGTCGACGCCGGTGACGCCGCGGAGCCGGACCCTCAGCCGACGGCGCCGAACGTCATCAGCCTCACACCATCCGCGCTGGGCTTCACCGCCCATGTCGATGGGAAGGCGACGAAGCTGCTGGTCACCGCGAAATGGGGGCGGTATGAGCGTGGCAAGTCCGAGCACGAGGAGACAGCGGGCAAGCAGGTCTGGCGGCGAGAGCAAATGGGGGGTTCGGTCGTCGTACCGCTGACCCCGGGCCTGCTGCCCCGCATGTCGCCGAGTTCGGATCAACCGGATGTCGTCGTTCGCGGCCGAGTTCGGAAGCAAGATGGAAATTGGCTGGTTTCGCTGTTCCTGGAAAATGAACAGAGCCAGCCTGAGCGGCGGCGACATGTTCCTTCGTGGTTGTTCCAGGTTGAGTTGTCTGCTGTCGGCGAGGATGCGCGACCGGTGTTCCTGCCGCGGCATGAACGGCCGAGAAACATCGACTCCGCGGACCAGGCCGAGCGTCGGCGCCTGGCCATGGCATACCGCTTCCACCCGAGTTCGCCTTTGGTAGCGGAACAGCGGTCCATGCCGTCGTCGCCCCCGGCGACCCCATGCGTGCGACAAAGATCAGCACCAGCACTGCGCCCGAGTACGAGGTTCCGCACACAGGTGTGCCGACCGTTGAAGCCGATCCCGATCTCCCTGAGCTCGGAGATGTCGAACTTGGGATGAAACGACTGAGTGAGCTCGCCGGCCAGTCAGCCGAATCACTGGGTGCCGTCTTGCGTCCGTTGGTCGTTGGCTATCGCGCCTGGATTGACCGCAAAGCGACGGCGATCGGAGACTCGGACCAGTACTTGGGCGATTACCTCGAAGAGGCTCGCGAAAGCTTGGTCGCGGCTGGCCGTGCGGCCGATCGCATCGAAGCCGGCATCGACGTCCTCGCCTCCGATGATCGCGCACGCCGCGCGTTCGGCTTCGCGAACCGTGCGATGTACCTCCAGCGGTTGCACACCCAGGTCGCTGCAAGGCGACGCAAGGACCAAGCCGCTGATTTCGACCGGACGGTGTCCCTCGTGGACCAAAATACGACGCAGGAATGGCGGCCGTTCCAGTTGGCCTTCATTCTGCTCAATCTGGCGTCG
This sequence comes from Amycolatopsis sp. EV170708-02-1, assembly GCF_022479115.1. Taxonomy (NCBI): domain Bacteria; kingdom Bacillati; phylum Actinomycetota; class Actinomycetes; order Pseudonocardiales; family Pseudonocardiaceae; genus Amycolatopsis; species Amycolatopsis sp. EV170708-02-1. The sequence goes on along the minus strand of NZ_CP092497.1, from coordinate 8,528,357 downwards.
CTGGCAGATCCTGCGCATCCGGAGCGGTCGACCGAGGACACCGCGGTGGCGGATCTGCTGTGGTTCCCGACAGGTGGTGGCAAGACCGAAGCCTACCTGGGGCTGACCGCGTTCACCATTGCCGTTCGTCGGCTACAGCCGCAGTACGGCACGCTCAACGCGATGGCCGGAGTCGCCGTGCTGATGAGATACACGCTTCGGCTGCTCACCATTCAGCAGTTCGAGCGCGCGACGACGCTGATCTGCGCGGCCGAAATCCTCCGTCGGGAAGACGAACAAACGTGGGGCCATACTCCGTTCCGGATCGGCATGTGGGTCGGCGCGAGAGTCACGCCGAACAGCACGAAAAAGGCCGAGGACTGGCTGAAGCAACGTCGGAACATCCGCGGTTCGGTGACCAGGGCACAAGGCTCTCCACATCAGCTGTCCAGCTGCCCTTGGTGTGGCAGCCGGATTGAGCCTGGCCGCGACATCGAGGTCAACAACGTTTATCGACGCACCCTCGTAACCTGCCCTGGTCTCAGCTGTCCTTTCGGCACACTCGCTGCTGCTGATGACGGACCTGGCCGAGAGGAACGCAGGGGGCTGCCGGTTCTGGTGGTGGACGAGGAGATCTATCGGCACCCGCCGGCGTTGCTGATCGGAACAGTGGACAAGTTCGCCCAGCTGCCGTGGCGGGGCGAGACGACGACCCTGTTCGGGAGGGTCAGCCAAAGGTGTGAACGACATGGCCTCGTGACCGAGGACCTTCGGCACAATGACGGCTGGGAGGAAAAGGATCGGCACGGGCCGCTGCCGGAGGCGCCGGCTTCGCAGATCGTGGGTATTGCGGCGTTGCGCCCACCTGACCTGATCATCCAGGACGAGCTGCACCTGATCTCCGGGCCACTCGGCTCACTGGTCGGACTCTACGAATGTGCCGTCGACGAGCTCGCGACTTGGGAAAATCCGGACACTCGACGCAAGGTCAGGCCGAAGGTGATCGCCTCGACCGCGACTGTGCGACGTGCCGACCGGCAAATAGGTTCGCTGTTCGATCGCAAAACGGAGATCTTCCCGCCACCGGGTCTCACTGTTGATGACAACTTCTTCGCCAGGCAGCGTGCTGTGTCCGGCCAACCGGGCCGTCGCTACATCGGCATTTGCGCTCAAGGAACCCGGATCAAGTCGACTTTGATCCGGGTATATGTCTCGGTGCTCGGAGCGGCGCAGAAGCTGCATGAGCGATACGGTCGCAACGAGATCACCGACCCGTACATGACCTTGGTCGGCTACTTCAACAGCCTTCGTGACCTCGGTGGCATGCGGCGGATCGCCGAAGATGACGTGCGCAGCAGGCTGAAGCGTGCGGCTGAGCGTGGATTGGCCACCAGATACGTATCCGACGACGGGATCCGGGAGCTCACCTCCCGGCTGTCCTCGGATGAAATCCGCCCACTGCTCGACCGGCTGGAGGTCGAGTTCCCTCGAAGCAAGGACAAGGGTTCCCCCACCCCGATCGACGTCCTGCTGGCCACGAACATGATCGCGGTGGGTGTCGACGTCTCCAGGCTCGGCATGATGGTGGTCTGCGGACAACCGAAATCGGCGGCCGAATACATCCAGGCCACCAGCCGGGTCGGCCGCAGTTCACCTGGGCTCATCTTCACCGTCTACAACTGGGCCCGGCCCCGCGATCTTTCACACTACGAGAGCTTCGAGCACTTCCATGCGACGGTCTATCGTCATGTCGAAGCACTATCGGTGACGCCGTTCGCGGATCGTGCGGTGGACCGCGGCTTGACCGGTGTGCTGGTTTCGCTGATCAGGGAGTCCGAACTCGCGTACAACGGCAACCGGCGTGCGGAAGACTTCGACAGCACGTCCAAACTCGCCGCGTACGTCGCCCGATATCTCCGTCAGCGATCTCGGAGCACGACCGATGACGATGCCGAGCGCCGGGTGGAAAAGGCGTTGGACGAAAGACTGGCCTACTGGAACCGGGAGCGTCTTACCCCCGGGCGCCGATTGGCGTATGAACAGCCCGGCCGGTCCGACGACATCGTCGGTCTCTTGCAACCCCCGACAGGTGGGAGCTGGAGGCTCGCCACCTGCCCCAGGTCACTGCGCGATGTCGAGCCAGGTGTTCAACTGTTATTACAACCTCCTGGCGGTGCGGGCGCGGACACTCCACCACCGTTCGCCGCACGGGTACCCGCGGCGGAAACCGAACCGGAAGGCAGCGATTCGTGACCACCGCGGAACCCCAGGCGCACCGAGTCGGGGCGATGCGGCCGAATCAGCTGCTGCACACCTACGGCGCCGGCGCGATGGCGGACCTGCCCAATCTGTCCGTGGTGATGCTGGGTCTCGATTTCTGGAACCTCGAGCGATCTCACGTTGTGCAAGAAGAGCGCTTGCTGACCGCGGTACGGGCGAAGCTGGGCCGGCAGGTCACCGCCTTGCGGTTGCCGCCGTATTTGCCGGAGACGTCTGACCCGTTCGGGCAGTGGACCAAGGTCGGAGTGCCAGTGGGCCTGTTCCCTGGCTGGCTTCGATGCTCCCGCTGCAATCGGCTGGGTGAAGCCACCAGTGGCCTGTTCGATTTGGAACCGGACCCGGTGCGGCCCGATCACGTTCGATATGCGCATAAGTGCTGGGGCACTGGGAAGAAACGCCCTGCCGCTCTGCCGGCTCGCTTCGTACTGGCGTGCGAGAACGGTCACCTCGACGACTTCCCTTGGCACTTCTATTCACATCGGGGTGTCCAGCCCGAGTCCGGGCACTCCTTGAGGATGACTGAATCCGGTAGTACCGGCGAGGCCGCCAACGTGTTCGTCACCTGCGAGTGCAACGCTCGCAGGTCGATGTCCGAGGCTTTCGGTGAGGCGGCTGAATTCAGTCTGCCGGGCTGTCGAGGCCGTCACCCGCATCTTCCAGGCAAGTTCGACGAGTGCGGGCAGCCAGTTCGCACTCTCGTCCTCGGTGCTACCAACAGCTGGTTCCCGACTCAGCTGAGAGCCTTCACCGTACCCAGGGATCGTGACCCGCTCAGGCACGTGGTCGCGGAGTTCTGGAAGGAACTGGAGATTCTCGCCAAATTGCCTGAGGAGGTGGCCAAGCAGATCATTCCGAATCAGAACTGCTGGCCTGACCTCGAACGCTACGGCATTGACAAGGTATGGCGCGCGGTCGTCGAGCGTGCCCGGCACAAACCGCGCGATGAGCGACGTGGAGACAACGTCGACCTCTACCAGCCGGAGTGGGATGCTCTCACCAGCGACCGGGCGGCGAATCAGCCCGACTTCACCACAGTGCGAGAGCCGGTCCCAGAGAACACCGACTCGTGGTTGAACAGGTTGGTCTTGGTACCGCGATTGCGGGAGGTGGCCGCGCTCTACGGATTCACCCGGATCGACGCGCCGGAATGGGAGGTGCAAGACACTCCGGACCAGCGACGAGCGCCACTGTCGCTGTCAGAGCCAACCTGGGTTCCCTGTGCGGAAACCAGGGGTGAGGGGTTCTTTCTGCGGTTCGATGAGGAGCGTGTCGCCCGCTGGGAAGCCCGGCCAGAGGTGCGTCAGCGTGAGCGGAACGTGCTGCTGCCCGCACATCGGTCATGGTGTCGTCAGCGAGACGTCGACGCCGCGGGCTGGCCAGGGATGCGGTATGTCCTCCTGCACACGTTCGCGCACACGCTCATCCGGGAGCTCGCCCTGGACTCGGGGTACAGCGCGGCAGGAATCGGCGAGCGGATCTACGCGCGCTCGGCCGCGGAGGATGGGCAGACGCCTATGGCTGGGATCTTGTTGTACACGGCGGCGCCGGACAGCGAAGGAACGCTCGGTGGGCTCGTGTCTTTGGGTAAGACCGAAAGGCTTGGACAGCTTGTCGATCAGGCGATCGAGGCGGCGGAACTCTGCAGTTCCGATCCGCTCTGTTCGGAGCATGACCCGCGGGTGCACGGGAGGCTCTATGGCGCCGCTTGCCATGCGTGTTTGTTCGCTGCGGAAACGTCATGTGAACGAGGCAACCAGTACCTGGACCGAGCGTTGCTGGTCGATACCCTTGGCACCACAGGATGTGGATTCTTCTCCGATTAGTCGGCAAGGACCTCGAACTGGTCGATTCGACTGATTTCGTACTGGCGTCCGGTGTGTCGGAGCGCACCGGTGACCCGGACGCTGCGTCCGTCGCCATGGGTAGCCACAGCCAAGGAGTATTGTTGTGGATTCAGTCGCATGACGATCCGGTCTTCTTCCCGGCGCTGGTCTTTGGCCTGGATTGTGCCGGTTAATTGAACCTTGCCGAGCTTGTCTGTTGGACGAGGGCGTTCCAGATGAGTGACACGTCCGATTACCACGACTGCCTCGGCGACCGGCAGCCTCCGCAGGTGCTTCGCCGCGCGTTTAAGGGTCGAGATTGTGCGAGAGTTGAAGCGGACGAGTGGGGTATCCGCTCCAGCTGGCGAGGCTGGGGCCCAGGAAAAGGAAAGCTCGAACATGCTCTGCCGCTGTCCACCGATGTCCACCAGTGCTTCACAGAGATTGGCCGAGACCCCGTCTCCGATCCGTTCTTCGAACTCGATGAAGTTCTCCCCGTGCGTTTCTGCTGCCGCGTCATGAGCCGCGGAAGCCGCTTGGTGGAGTAAAAGGAGCACGTCACGCGCGGACACGGCAGGTTTTAGGTTCGCGTCGGCAAGCGGACTTTCCACTCGCAGCACATAGCTGCCGACACTGGTTTGTCCTAGGCGGAGCTGATCGATGACTGCCTTCGCCGCCAGCGGCTTCTGACTGGGCAGAACACTGGGACGGTCTGGAGACGCGGCGGCCGTCGCGGCGGCCAAGAGGATATCGTGCACCCCTCTGACCGCACGCATGCCTTCACTCAGCGGAATCGTACCGCTAACTCCATCAGGGACAGTCCTGATCTGGTAGACGTCAATCTGAGTTGAGTGGAGATCTCGAATAACTTCAGGTTCCGGTCGCCCTTCGACAAAAGACAGCGTCCTGACGATGTCGGCGACGCGCTCGGCGTAGTCCCGTAACTCCGAGGTGGCGGGAACAAGGAGTTCGACTTCGGATTCATCGACGATGGTCGTCCAAACGATCGCGCGACTGTAAGTGCCTGATTCACGCCAGCCTGTCGAGCGCAGGTAAGTGACGATGGCGGTGAGGTCAACAGTACGACGTTCAACGTTGGAGGTCTCGTAGGACATCAGGCCCCCACCGGCAGCGTCGCGGCTGACTTCATCACCGCGTGCAGGGAGTCGACCGTGAGGAGATTCCGAACCGGGACGTCCACGCGAACCTTGCTGTCCGGTTTGAGATTCGATCTTGGGTGGTCGCGCAGCGACATCCAGTAAGCGGCATGCCTGAGTTCGGTGGCGGAGGGAGCGTGATCCACATAGTCGTGCCAGTCATCAGGGACTATCACCAGTATCAGGAATCGGGGGACCATGAAGTCGGTGCCAGCGAGTTCGTTGTAGTGGCGGGCTCGAAGGTCGTACTTCCAGTAACCCTGTTGCTCGACAGCGATGCGTTTCGACCAACTTTTGACCTGCACCTCGATGTTCGGGTGACGGAGTCGGCCGAGTTTGCCCTTGTGGCCGATCGTCAGATCGAAACCTCGGCTGTCGATGTCTTCTCTCGCGACGGTCAGCCCGGCCGCCGACGCGAGGACATGAACGAACGACTGGCCGAAGGCCCCTTGATGTTCTGGTTTGCTCAGCACCAGGTCCATGCCCACCGTCTCGACTTCGAATTGGGACCCAGGGTAGTCGATCTTTTGCCGTTGTGGACGACATCAAGATACGCCGGAGTAGGCCGCCGAACAGCGTGTCGAAGTTCCCGCCCGACCGATCGCTCCGAGGGGTGGAGCTTCGGCGCGAGGGGTGTCTCGGGACCGTTCACGTAGAACGGCAGGCTTCCTTGCTGGAGTTTGATCCCACCCAGTCCGATTGATGCACCGAGATGGCGCTCTTTCTCGTGCCGCCTCGAGCGACGCTCCGTGGGAGCAGACATCAGTGAGATAGTCGCAGACGGAGACGTCGTCGCATCTGTGTTTCGTGCGACCAGCCCTTGGCAAGGCCGCCGAAGTCGGAGGTCAGACCTTCGTCATGAGGCGGATCGGGATGGTCCTGGGAGGAAGTAGACCTAACTCGCCGTGGTCTTATCCATCAACCGCCGAGGGGTGGTTCGGGAGCCTTCGCGATCGCCGCCACGGTGCGGACGAGCCGTACAGGTTCCGCTGAGCCGATCCCCTCTGCTTGGCTGTCTGTTGAGTGGCAGGGCCCTGCTGCCTTACCTCCCGGACCACAGCGAGGGAGCGTCCGTCGCATGGACGACGATGCTCAGAGCGCCTTGCTGGCTCGTTTGGACCAGCACTGTCATCTTCGTCACCGTTTCCGCAGGACAGCACGTCAACAGGCCTCAGCCGGTAGCCACTACGCTGGGAGCAACCCCGAACGGTGTCAAAGAGAGCGGAGCCGACGTGTCTGTGTCTTCACCTGCCCCAGGTGGTGCCATCGAGGACCTGCGCGCGTCCGTGGGGCTCCAGATCGCCGACGAGCAGCTCCTGCGCACCCTCGCGACCGGTCTCGCCGACGTCGAGACCCTGCTCCGCGAGGTCGTCCGCAGTGACGTCAAGGCCGTCGAGGACGCCGCTTCGCACCTGGTCGAGGCGGGGGGCAAACGTTTCCGTCCGCTGTTCACGCTGCTGGCCTCGCAGTTCGGGCCGAAGCAGGGCGACCAGGTGGTCACCGCCGCCGCGGCCGTCGAGCTGGTGCACCTCGCGACGCTGTACCACGACGACGTGATGGACGAGGCGACGATGCGCCGCGGCGCGGAGAGCGTCAACGCCCGCTGGGACAACACCATCGCCATCCTGACCGGCGACTTCCTGTTCGCGCACGCCTCGCGGCTGGTCGCCGACCTCGGCACCGACGCGGCCCGCATCATCGCCGAGACCTTCGGCGAGCTGGTCACCGGTCAGATGCGCGAGACGGTCGGCCCGGCCGACGGCGACGACGCGGTCGAGCACTACCTCACGGTCATCGCGCAGAAGACCGGCTCGCTGATCGCCACCTCCGGCCGGTTCGGCGGGATGATGTCCGGCGCGCCCGACGACTACATCGACGCGCTCCGCCGCTTCGGCGACATCATCGGGACGGCGTTCCAGATCTCCGACGACGTCATCGACATCGCGTCCGCTTCCGACGAGCTCGGCAAGGCGCAGGGCACAGACCTGCGCGAAGGCGTCCGCACGCTTCCGATGCTGTACGCGCTGGCCGACCCGGCCACCGACCCGCGCCTGGTCGAGCTGCTGTCCGGCCCGATCTCCGACGACAAGCTCGTCGCCGAGGCCCTTGGCCTGCTGCGGGCCTCGTCCGGACTCGAACGAGCACGCGAAACTCTTTCCGACTACGCTCGTCGGGCGCGTGCCGAGCTCGCGGCGCTGCCCGCGTCGCCTGCCCGGGACGCCTGCGAATCGGTCGCCGACTACCTGGTCGCGCGAACGCATTAACGCATTGACAAAGGGCAGGTTAGATGTCCATTTTCGGACAGGTTTGGCTGTGGAGTCTGCTGGCGTTCGTCGTCGGCGCGCTGCTCACCTGGCTGGTGCTGGTGGTCCCGGCGCGCAAGCGCATCCGTGAGCTGGAAAGTTCGCTGGCCACCGCGCACGCCGAGACGTCCCGGCTGCCCGCCGGGGTGAGCCTCGGCGCGGGTGCCGCGGCCGTCGCCGGCGGGACCGCGTACCTCACGAAGCCGTCGCACGACGATCTGGACGAGGAGTTCGCGGCGGCCGAGGAGCCGAAGCCCGCGTATCCCGAGACGCTCACCGAGCAGGAGCCCGCCCAGCAGTGGACGGAACCCGCCGAGGAGCCGGCGCCCGTCGAGGACGTCGTCGCGGAGCCGGAGCCCCCGGCCCCGACGCAGACCTTCGAACCCGAAGAAGAGTACGAGGCCGAGTACCGCACCGCGGCCGACACGGTTCTGGAGCCGGAGCCCGACCCGGAGCCCGCGGCCGAGCGGACGCAGTACATCCCGGCGGCCTTGCCGGAGCCGGAACCCGAGCCCCAGCCCGAGCCGGAGAACCCGTACGCCGCCGCGGCGACCGAGTACCTCCAGCCCGCGTCGACGCTGGACGTCGAGCCGGATCCGGAACCCGAGCCCCAGCCGTCGTTGCCGGGCGAAGGGCCGTATCGGTCCCGCCTGGAGATGCAGCTGGACCCCGAAGGCGCCGAGACGCAGCCGGAGCCGGTGTCGCTGTTCAGCCCCGCGTCGCGCGTGGAGACGGAACAGGCGCCCGTCGAGACCAACTGGTTCGAGCGGGAAGAGGAGCTCCACGATCCGCCCGCGTACGCCTTCGGGTCGGACGAAGAAGCGAAGGCCGGTCTCCCCGACTCGGAGCCCGAGACGCCCGCCGAAGCCACTCAGGTGCTGCCCAAGCGCACGCCGCGGGGCGCGGTCCGCGGTGGTTTCGAGCCGCCGCAGCCGATCCAGCCGTCGATGCGGGCGATCGAACGTCGTGAGCCGGAGCTGTCCGGTGGGCAGAGCGGTTCACTGTTCGAGCCCGCCGTCCAGCCGGGCGACGCGATGCCGGCGCCGGAGCCGCCGCCCGCGCGGCAGGTGTCCGCTCCGGTGGCCGAATCCGTCCCTCCCGGCCCGTTCGGTCCCGGTTCGGCGATGCCGCGGCCGGGTGGTGGCCGTCCGGCCGACGACTTCGCGGTCAAGGCCAGCGTGACCGCTCTGCGGTACTGCACGGAGGATTCGCAGCAGTTCCCGAAGATGGTCGCGGAGGTCTGGTTCCGCACCGCCGCCGACGCGGAGCGGGTTGGCTTCCGTCCCCTCACCTGAAGTACATGAAGGCCCCCTTCCTTGCGCCAGGCGCAAGGAAGGGGGCCTTCATGTACTGGTGACCAGCTACACGACGGTCCAGGTGTCTTTGCCTCGTAGGAGGCCCTGCAGATCCGGCTTGCGGGCCGCCTGCGCCTCCGCGACCTGGGCACGCGCCTGGTCGTCGTAGGTGGGCCGCTCGACCTGCCGCAGGATGCCGGTCGGCACGTGGTTCAGGTTCTGGTCGCCGATCCGCGAAAGCGCGAACGCGTACGACGTGTCCTCGAGCGCCGGATCGTGCACGACGAGGTTCTCCTCGCCGATGTTCGCGACCTTCCCGACCTCCAGGCCGGCCCAGCCGCTCCGCGTGACCCCGTATTCGCCCTGCGGCCCGAACTTGATCGGCTCGCCCGCCTTCAGCGGGATGAGCCGGGTCGCGGCCTCGTCCTTGTCCTTGAGGACGTCGAAGGCGCCGTCGTTGAAGATCGGGCAGTTCTGGTAGATCTCCACCAGCGCCGACCCGCGGTGCTTCGCGGCGGCTTCCAGCACCTCGGTCAGGCCCTTGCGGTCCGAGTCGAGCGCGCGGCCCACGAACGACGCTTCGGCGCCGATCGCCAGCGAAAGCGGGTTGAACGGGGTGTCGACCGAGCCCATCGGGGTGGACTTGGTGACCATGCCCGGCCCGGACGTCGGCGAGTACTGGCCCTTGGTGAGGCCGTAGATCCGGTTGTTGAACAGCAGGATCTTGATGTTCACGTTGCGCCGCAACGCGTGGATCAGGTGGTTGCCGCCGATGGACAGCGCGTCGCCGTCACCGGTGACGACCCACACCGACAGATCGGGGCGCGCGGTCGCGAGCCCGGTCGCGATCGACGGCGCCCGGCCGTGGATCGAGTGCATGCCGTAGGTGTTCAGGTAGTACGGGAACCGGGACGAGCACCCGATCCCCGAGATGAACACGATGTTCTCGCGCTTGAGGCCGAGCGTCGGCAGGAACGACTGCACGGCGTTGAGCACGACGTAGTCACCGCAGCCGGGACACCAGCGGACCTCCTGGTCCGACTTGTAGTCCTTCGCCTTCTGCGGTTCGGTCTCGGTCGGCACAAGGTCCAAGCCGCCGAGGGTGGGGATCCCCAGGTCGATCGCGGTCACTTCGCCCCCTCCGTACTGGTGATGATCTCCGTGAAGACGCCTTGCAGCTCTTCGGCCTTGAAGGGCAGCCCGGCGACCTTCGTGTACGACTTCACGTCGACGAGGTACTTGGCCCTCAACAGCATCGAAAGCTGGCCGAGGTTCATTTCCGGGACGACGACGGTGTCGTACGAACGGAGTACGTCGCCGAGGTTGCCGGGGAACGGGTTGAGATGGCGCAGATGCGCCTGCGCGATCGGCATGCCGTCCTTGCGGACGCGGCGGCACGCGGCGCCGATCGGCCCGTAGGACGAGCCCCAGCCGAGCGCCAGCACCCGTGCCTTGCCGCCGCTCGGATCGTCGACGACGAGGTCCGGGACGTCGACGCCGTCGATCTTGGCCTGGCGCAGCCGGACCATCTTGTCGTGGTTGTCCGGGTCGTAGGAGATGTGGCCGGTCTTGTCGGCCTTCTCCAGCCCGCCGATGCGGTGCTGCAGACCGGCGGCGCCCGGCAGCGCCCACTGGCGGGCGAGGGTCTCGGGGTCGCGTACATACGGCCAGAATTCCCCGGAACCGTCCTCGGCATTCGGCTCGGTGGCGAATTCCACGCGCAGATCCGGCAGATCCTCGACGTCCGGGATCAGCCACGGCTCGGAGCCGTTCGCGATCGCGCCGTCCGAGAGCAGGAACACCGGCGTGCGGTACTTCAGCGCGATCCGGGTGGCCTCCAGCGCCGCGTCGAAGCAGTCCGCAGGGGACAGCGGCGCGACGATCGGCACCGGGGATTCGCCGTTGCGGCCGAACATCGCCTGCAGCAGGTCGGCCTGCTCGGTCTTGGTCGGCAGGCCGGTCGACGGGCCGCCGCGCTGGACGTCGACGACGACCAGCGGCAGTTCGGTCATCACCGCGAGGCCGATGGCCTCGGATTTCAGCGCGACACCGGGCCCGGACGTCGAGGTGACGCCCAGCGCACCGCCGTAGGAGGCGCCGAGCGCCGCGCCGATGCCGGCGATCTCGTCCTCGGCCTGGAAGGTGAGGATGCCGTAGTTCTTGTGCTTGGACAGCTCGTGGAGGATGTCCGAAGCCGGGGTGATCGGGTACGTGCCCAGCAGGATCTGCAGGCCGGACTGCTGCCCGGCGGCGACCAGCCCGTACGCGAGCGCGGTGTTCCCGGTGATCTGGCGGTACGTGCCCTGGTTCAGCTTCGCGGGCGCGACCTCGTACGTCGTCGCGAACGACTCCGTCGTCTCGCCGTAGTTCCAGCCGGCGCGGAAGGCCAGGATGTTGGCCTCGGCGATGTCGGCCTTCTTCGCGAACTTCTCGCGCAGGAAGCGTTCCGTGCCTTCGGTCGGCCGGTGGTACATCCAGGAGAGCAGGCCGAGCGCGAACATGTTCTTGGCGCGTTCGGCGTCCTTTTTGGACAGCCCGGTTTCTTCGAGCGCGCCTCTGGTCAACGTCGACATGGCGACCCGGTGGACTTGATAGGCCGAAAGGGTGTCGTCGTCGAGAGGATCGTTCTCGAAGCCGACCTTGACCAGGTTCCGCTTCGAGAACTCGTCCGTATTGAGGATGATCGTCCCGCCGGACGGGACATCGGCGAGGTTCGCCTTCAGGGCGGCGGGGTTCATCGCGACCAGGACGTCCGGCCGGTCGCCCGGGGTCAGGATGTCGTAGTCGGCGAAGTGCACCTGGAAGCTCGAGACGCCCGGGATGGTGCCCTGTGGCGCGCGGATCTCCGCGGGGAAGTTCGGCATGGTCGACAGGTCGTTGCCGAAGGCCGCCGCTTCCGAGGTGAACCTGTCACCCGTCAGCTGCATGCCGTCACCGGAGTCACCGGCGAACCGGATGACCACCCGGTCCAGCTTGGCGACCTCGGTGGGCCTGACGGCCGACAAGGAGCCGTTGCCGTTCGCACTCGTGCTCATAGGTCAGGGATTCCCTCTCTCCCGACGTGCGTCGTCCCCGGCCGTGCCGGAGATCGGCGTGCCTCGCCCGGCGATGTCGGCCAGGTCACAGGTGCCATGTCCCGAGGTTAGTCCTCGGCACACTTCCCAGGTTGCCGTAAAAACGGGCCTGACCTACTTCTCGAGTGTCCTGAGCTCGTCGCTGAGCGGGGATTATCCGGTTTATCTGTTACCGATGGTAACGGTCAGCGATGCGGCTCGATTGTGAGCCGTATCTCCTTACAGCGTAGTCAAGTCCGGTCGAGGACCGATCAGCAGTTGGACAGTGAAGCCCGCAACCTGGCCAACCGCTCGGCGAAGGCGGGTGCGGTGAGTGACGCCACCTGAGGCTCGATCTCGGCGTCCACGGCGGCCGAATGGTCGGTCAGTGCCGCGGTGTGCCGGAGCGTGCGCTTCGTCGCCAGAAGGACGTCTCGCGGAGCGTCGACGGCGGGTTTCGCCAGTTCACGGGCGGCCTCGACCAGATCGCCCTCGACGAGCCGGAGCGCGAGCCCGCATTCGACAGCGGCTTCGGCGCCGACGATCTCGCCGAAGAGTGTCATCGCCGCGGCCTTCTGTGGTCCGACGAGCCGCTGGATCATCCACGTCATCCCGCCGCCGGGATGGATGCCGAGATCGAGAAATCTGGCCACGAACTTCGCCTTCGGTCCCACGATGCGGACGTCCGCGGCGAGCGCGAGGTTCAGTCCGGCGCCCACGGCGGCCCCGCCGACTGCGGCGATCGTCGGCAGGGAACACCGCGCCACCGAGAGAAAACCGTCATAGATCGCGCGGAGCCCGTCCTCGTTGGCGCGGGCGAGCGTGTCCAGGTCGGCGCCCGCGCAGAACGCCGGTGGCGCGCCCGTGACGACCAAGGCGTGGACGCTCTCGTCGGCTTCGGCGCGCGAGACGGCCTCGGCCAGCTGCGCGGACAGGTCGAGGGTCAGTGCGTTGCGGGTCGCGGGCGCGTCGATGGTGAGCACGGCGACGCCGCCGTCATGGCTGGAGTGGATCTGATCGGTCACGCGGTCGAGGGTGTCACGCTTCGGGCGTCGGCGGGCGCTCGAGAAGCCTGGACAGGACGACGGTGGACACCGTGCGGTCGACGATCTCCAGCCCGCGCAGCCGTTCCAGCGCGGTCTCCAGGTGATGGATGTCCGAAGCGCGCAGATGGACGATCGCGTCGGCCGCGCCGGACACCGTGTAGGCCGCGACGACCTCGGGCAACGGTTCCAGCCGGGCGCGGATCCGGGCCGGGGTGATGTTGCCGTTGCAGGTCATCTCGACGAACGCCTCGGTGCCCCAGCCCAGCGCCTCGGGGTCGACGACCGCGGTGAACCCGCGCAGCACCCCGGTCTCCAGCAGCCGGTCGACCCGGCGTTTCACCGCGGGCGCGGACAGGCCGACGACTTTGCCGATGTCGGCGTAGCTGGATCTCGCGTTGGCCATCAGGCATGAAACGATTCGCTGGTCGATGGTGTTCACACGCAATGTTTAGCAGGTATATGCGCAGCGAACAGCGATTGATTGCGGAATTAGGTAACCCTTACCCTTCGGGTATGCCGGAACTGGAGCAGCAGCCCCGTGTACCCACGACGCGCCGCTACCTCATGTGCCCGCCGCGGTACTTCGCGGTGGACTACGTCATCAACCCGTGGATGGACCCGTCGGTCCCGGTCAGCGTCGACACCGCGATGGCGCAATGGACCGAACTCCGCGACACCTACCGACGCCTCGGCCACACCGTCGAGGAGATCGACGCCCAGCCCGGCCTGCCCGACATGGTGTTCGCCGCGAACTCCGGCACCGTCGTCGACGGCCGGGTGCTCGGCTCGCGGTTCCGCGCCCCGCAGCGCACCGCCGAGGCCGAGCACTTCCGCCGCTGGTTCGTCGAGCACGGCCACCGCGACATCACCATGCCCGAGAAGATCAACGAGGCCGAAGGCGACTTCGCCTGGACCGGCAAGGTCCTGCTCGCCGGCACCGGCTTCCGCACCGACCCGGCCGCGCACGCCGAAGCGCAGGAGGTCCTCGGTGTCCCGGTCGTCTCGCTGCGGCTGATCGACCCGAGCTACTACCACCTCGACACCGCGCTGTTCGTGCTCGCCGAGGCGACCGACACCACGTCCGCCCAGATCGCCTACTACCCGGAGGCCTTCTCGGCCGGGTCGCGGAAGGTGCTGGAGCGGATGTTCCCCGACGCGGTAATCGCGGACCGGGCCGACGCGGAGTGCTTCGGCCTGAACGGGGTGTCCGACGGCCGCAACGTCGTCCTGCCGGTCGAGGCGACCGGATTGGCGGCGCGGCTGACCGAACGCGGCTACGAGGTCGTCTTCCTGGACATCTCCGAGCTGCGGAAGGCGGGCGGCGGCCCGAAGTGCTGCACCCTGGAGATCCGCAAGTAATCCATTAGTGGACACCTTGCGGGATCATGTAACTACTCCATTCGCCAATGCGATTAATCGGGAAACAGAGTCGGTCCCGAATGAGGCGCGGATGGTGATCCTGGCGATTGGCGGCGTGGGCAAACCCGTGCGCGCGCTGGATCCAGGCGAAAACGAAACATGGGTGACCGTCGAGCAGTTCGAGCGGGTGCTCGACTCGGTGGCCGGACGCGAGGACGTCGGGCTCACCTTCGACGACGGCAACGTCTCGGACGTCGAGATCGCGCTCCCCAGACTGGTGGAGCGCGATCTCACGGCCGAGTTCTTCCCGCTCGCGGGCCGGATCGGGCAGCGGGGTTTCCTTGATGCGGACGGCCTTCGCGAGCTGGTCGAGGCGGGGATGTCGATCGGTTCGCACGGCTGGGAGCACCGCGACTGGCGGCGGCTCGACGGCAGGCACGCCCGGCGCGAACTCGAAATCGCGCCGAAGCTGCTCGCGGAGTTGAGCGGGAAGCCCGTGCGCGCGTACGCGCCGCCGTTCGGCGCCTACGACCGGCGGGTGCTCAGCAGGCTCCGGCGTTCCGGGGCGACCAGGGTCTACACGACCGAAGGTGGCGCGGCGTCGCGTGACGGCTGGCTGCGGCCGCGCATCGAGGTCCGGCACGATGTCGACCAGGAGTGGCTCGACGGCGTGCTCGGTGAGCGGGAGGGCCTGTACCGTCGAGCGGGACGGGTGATGGCGCGGGTCGCCAGGCTTGCCCGCTTTTGACCGGTTTTCTTTGTGTGGTGGGAAAATAACCCTTGAGCTGAAACCGCGGCGAAGGCATTCTGAGCACCCTCGATAAAGAAGCTTTATTAACTAAGGGGTGCTCGGTATGCGGAAACTGCTCCTGTTCTCGGCGATGGTGGTGGCCGCCGGACTGGCCCCTGCGGCGACCGCCGCGGCTTCGGTACAGGCGGGCCCGACCGCGCAGCAGCTGCTCGCGAAGACCACCAGCTGCAAACAGGTCTCGAACGGCAAGTACAAGACCGACGAGGAGACCGGCCGGACCATCGCGGTCTGCGACGCGGGAAGCGCCGTGTTCTGGAAGGCCGACATGGACGTCGACTGCGACGGGCAGCCGACCGCGCGGTGCAACAAGAACACCGACCCGTGGTTCCAGGACGGCACCGCGTACCCGCGCTCGGACGGCAAGGCATTGGTCGCCGACGAGACGCCCTACATCGTCGTGCCGAGCATCAGCAGCACGTGGAACTTCGAGAAGGCCGGCCTCAAGGGCGCCGGCTCGTGCGCGGTGATCTACAACAACAAGGTGCTGTACACCGTCATCGGCGACACCGGACCGAAGGACATCATCGGCGAGGCGTCCTACGCGACCGCGAAGGCGCTGGGCATCAACCCGGACCCGAAGAACGGCGGCGTCGACTCGGGCGTCACGTACATCTGCTTCAAGAACTCGAAGGTCTCGCCCATCGAGAACCACGGGAAGGCGACTTCCGTGGGAGAGGGCCTGGCGGCGAAGTTCGTTCAGGGCTGACGAAAACCTCGTGAGTGGTAAGGACGGTTAGAACCGTCCTTACCACTCACGAGACTCAGCGCGGCTCCATCTGCACCCACCAGTCCCCGCCGTACGGCGGCGCGACGTGCTGGATGGTCGAGCTGTGGACCGCCTTCCATGGACCCGTCACGCGGAAGACGTATTCGCCGACGGCGACGCCGGGGAAGGTCACGTGACCCGTGGCGTCGGTCCTGGCGAGCGAAACCAGCTTGTTGTCCTTTGTGGACAAAGTGGCGGTCAGGTTGGCGAGACCTTCACCGTCGTCCGGCCGGTAGTTGTTGTTCTTGTCGACCCAGGCCAGTCCGCGGGCATCGGCGCGCTTGCCGGGCACCTTGGCCGTGACGGACACCTGCGGACCGGATAGGTAGGTCTTGCCGTCGAAGAAGCAGTAGAGGGACGTGCCGCCGTAGTAGAGGGCCTTCTCGGGCACCGGGGCGGTCAGGGGGAGCACCAGTCGCTGCCCCGGGGCCAGTGCGCCCGCCTGCGGGGAGCCGAACGCGCCCCACTGTTCCTGCGGGATCTTCAGTGCCGTTCCGGTGCCGTCGTCGCTGCAGGTCACGAAGAGGCCGGAGAGCGGGTGCGCGCCACTGTTCGTGAGCGTGACCGTCGCCTTGGCCGTCTCGCCGGGCGCATAGCTCGTTTTGTCGAGCGCGATCGTCGCTTGAAGTGCCTGGCTGAGCGGCTGCTGGCCGCGGAGGCTCAGATCTTGGTACTTGCCGCTGCCGTCCAGGCGCATCATGGTGCTTTCCGGCAGCAGCCAGCCGTCGGGGACGTCGCGGAAGTACAAGATCCGGGTGGCGCCGACCGGGACGGCGTCGAAGGAGAACCGGCCCGCGGCGTCCGTGAGCACCGACAGTTCGTTCGGCATTCCAGGGCCACCCACCAGGGCCTTGATCCCCGCCAGTTCCTCTCCCGGGGAGAAGACGCCGTCGCGGTTCTTGTCTCCGTAAGCCTGGCCTGCGACCCGTTCGGTGGTCTCCGGTGGGATCACGTTCACCGTGACATCGAAGGTGTTGTCCGTGCGGTCGGTGTCGACCGGGGCCCTCACCTCGAGTCTCACCACGGGATTGCCCGCTTCCGCGCCCCAGATCCGGCCGGTCACGCGATAGGACCGGCTTTCGCCCGGCTGGAAGGAGGCGCCCGGCCCGTTGCTGCTCAGCTCTCCCCAGGTGTCCAGGTCGAAGCCGTAATACGGACCGGAGTAGGTGCTTCCCTCGGCCATGACCTCGGTCGCCGTGGCGTCGCCGATGTTGGTGATCGTCAGATCGATCGGAATGGTGTCGTCCCGCAGCCAGCGCCCGTCCGCCACGGCCGCCGTGATCTTGAGGTTCGGGCCGGGATCGGCGTACGCGGGTATCGCGGTGATCGCTCCGGCGAGGGTGAAGGCCGACGTCAGTACGCCGATGGTGCGCAGCCGCTTTCCGGGCAGGGTTCTTCGCATCGGTTGTCCCCCAGGTGCTCGTCGTTGACGACGTAAACCTAAGAGTCGCTTCGCCCGATTGACCAGTACGGAACATTCCGGCGTCACCGGAAGGCAACCGAGAAGGCGCCTCTGGCGTGTACGGGAGATCGAGACGAAATTCTTACGCGCTCCCTGTAGCGTTTCGCACTCCTCGAACGATGAGTAATTCCCTTGCCGCACAGGCATTCCGCCAAAAGCAGGCGAACGACGGACACCGGTAACGAACCCGGTCCCACCGCCGACCAACGGGCAGCGGAATGCGGCTGGAGGAATTCGTCATGAAGATCAGTGTCTTCGGGCTCGGTTACGTCGGTTGCGTGTCGGCGGCGTGCCTGGCCGGACGCGGGCACGAGGTCGTCGGGGTCGACGTGAACCCGGTGAAGATCGAACTCGTCTCCAGCGGCAAGGCGCCGGTGGTCGAGGAGCGGATCGGCGAACTGACCGCGGAAGTGGTCGCCGAAGGCAAGCTGAGAGCGACCACCGACGTAAGACAGGCGATCGCGGACAGCGAAGTCTCCCTGATCTGTGTCGGTACCCCGTCCGCGCCGAACGGCAGCCTGTCGACGGCGTTCCTGGAGCGCGTCGCCGAGGAGATCGGCGAAGCGCTCCGAGACAAGACCGAACGGCACACCGTCGTCTTCCGCAGCACCATGCTCCCCGGCACCTGCCTGGATCTGCTCGTCCCCATCCTCGAGAAGTCGTCCGGCCGCACCGCCGGCGTGGATTTCGGGGTCGCGGTGAACCCCGAGTTCCTGCGCGAGGGAAGCAGTGTCAAGGACTTCTTCGACCCGCCCAAGACCGTCATCGGCGAGCTCGACCCGGCCAGCGGCGACGTCGTCGCGGCGCTGTACGAAGGGCTTCCCGGCGAGGTCTTCCGCGTCGCGATCCCGGTCGCCGAGATGACGAAGTACGCCGACAACTCCTTCCACGGGCTCAAGATCGGCTTCGCGAACGAGCTCGGCGCCATCTGCCGCGCGCTGGGGCTCGACTCGCACCAGGTGATCGACGTCTTCCTCGCCGACCGCAAGCTCAACATCAGCCCCGCCTACCTCCGCCCCGGGTTCGCCTTCGGCGGCTCGTGCCTCCCCAAGGATCTGCGCGGCCTGGTCTACGCCGCGCACCGCGCGGACGTCGCCGTCCCGATCCTCTCGCACGTGCTGCCCTCCAACGACGAACACCTCCAGCGCGCCTTCGACCTCGTCGCGCGCACCGGGAAACGCAAGATCGGCCTGTTCGGCCTTTCGTTCAAGCCCGGCACCGACGACCTCCGCGAGAGCCCGCTCGTCGAGCTCGCGGAGCGGCTGCTCGGCAAGGGTTACGACCTCCGCATCTACGACGCCAACGTCAGCCTTTCGCGGCTGATGGGCGCGAACCGCGAGTACATCGAGGGCAGGCTGCCGCATCTCGGCCAGCTGCTGGCCGGCTCCATCGGCGAGGTCGTCGACCACGCCGACGTCTGCCTCATCGGCTGTGCCGACCCGGAGGTCCTCGCGGCGCTCCCGGCCGGTGGCGGCCACACCATCATCGATCTCGTCCGCGTACCCGACGCCGCCGAGCGCCGGGCTGAAGAGGGATATGTCGGTCTTGCCTGGTAAAGCTCTCATCCTCGTCGAGAACCTTTCCGTCCCCTTCGATCGCCGTGTCTGGCAGGAGTGCCAGACCCTCACGGGCGCCGGCTGGGAAGTCCACGTCATCTGTCCACAAGGGACGAAACGGGACACCGAAGCCGAGGTCACCATCGACGGCGTCCACATCCTGCGGTACCCGCTGAAGGCCGCCACCGGTGGCCCGGCCGGGTACGTCCAGGAGTACGGCTCCGCGCTGTGGCACACGCTCCGGCTCGCGCGCAAGGTCGGCCGGGTCGACGTGGTGCACGCCTGCAACCCGCCGGATCTGCTGTTCCTGGTCGCGTTGTACCTCAAACGCCAGGGCGCGAAGTTCATCTTCGACCAGCACGACCTCTGCCCCGAGCTGTACCTCTCGCGCTTCGACCGCGGGGAGGACTTCCTGTACCGCGCGGTCTGCGCGCTGGAGCGCCGCACGTACAAGACGGTCGACGTCGTCATCGCGACCAACGAGAGCTACAAGGACGTCGCCGTGAAACGCGGTGGCAAATCGCCGGACGACGTCTTCGTCGTGCGCAGCGCGCCCGTGGTCGAGCGGTTCCACAGCGTGCCGCCCGAGCCCGAACTGAAGAAGGGCAAGCCGCATCTGCTCGCGTACCTCGGTGTGATGGGCCCGCAGGACGGCGTCGACTACGCGTTGCGCGCGCTCGCTTCGCTGCGTGACGAGGTGGGCCGCACCGACTGGCACGCCGTGTTCATCGGTTCCGGTGACGCCTTCGACGCCATGGTGGCGTTGTCCAAGGAGCTGAAGCTCGGCGACCAGGTCGAGTTCACCGGCCGGATCTCCGACGAGGACCTGCTGCGCTACCTGTCCTCGGCCGACGTCTGCCTTTCGCCGGATCCGCTGAACCCGCTCAACGACGTGTCGACCATGAACAAGATCATGGAGTACATGGCGATGAGCCGTCCGATCGTCTCCTTCGAACTGCGGGAGGCCCGCGTTTCGGCGGGCGAGGCCGCGCTGTACGCGCCGGCGAACGACGAGCCGGAGTTCGCGAAGCTGATCGCGCATCTGCTCGACTCGCCGGAACAGCGGGCCGAGATGGGTGAGCTGGGACGGGCGCGCGTGGCCGGCCCGCTCTCGTGGGAGAACTCGCAGAAAGCCCTGCTCGCGGCCTATGCGGCCGCGGTCCGGTGATCGGCTTCCCGATCGCGTTTTGAACAAGACTCGGGCAATCCTGTAACCAACATCGCGGTCGCTCCGACGGGATTGATGCTGCACCCGCACGCACCGATGGGAGACCCCGGCTTTGACTGACGACACGGTGCGCCTGTCCATGCTCGGACAGGTCTTGCGCGGGCGATGGCGGACCTTGGTGGCCCTCGCCGTCCTCGGCGCCCTGGTCGGCGCGGGATCTTCGGTGATCCTTTCGCCCGGCTACATCACGACGTCCAGCGTGCTGCTGCAGGGCCCGCGCGAGGCGGACGAGCTGCTCACCCAGGCCGAGGTGGCGACCAGTTCGGTCGTGCTCGACCGGGCCGCCGCCGGGCTGGGCGACGGGATGACCGGCGCCGAGCTGCGGGAGAAGGTGGCCACGTCGGTCGCACAGGGCAATGTCATCACCATCGAGGCCACCGGTGACACCGCCGAACAGACGCAGCGGATGGCCGATCAGCTCGCGAGCGAGTTCGTGAAGTACTCGACGCAGATCATCGCCGGTTCCGGCGACGCGGCGGTCCAGCTGGCGCAGGAACGCCGCGAGACGCTGCGCCAGCAGGTCCAGCAGACGAACCAGCGCATCAGCGAACTCTCCGCGAAGGTCAACGACGGCAAGACGACCGTCGAGAGCGTCCAGCTCCGCACCGAACTGCAGGGCCTGCGTTCGTCGATCGAGTCGGCGATGTCGAGTTTGAACGCGGCCGACACCGCCAGCGGCCTCGGCAACATGGTCGTCCTCGGCTCGGCCGAGCTGCCGTCCTCGGCGGCGGCGCCCACGCTTCCGCAGCTCGCCCTCGGCGGTGCGGCGCTGTTCTTCCTCATCGGCCTGTTCGGTCACCTCTTCACCGCCCGCACCGACCGGCGGCTGCGGGACGAGGAGGAGATCGCCGCGGCGATCGGCGGCCCGGTGCTGGCCACCTTCGACGCCGTGGAGCGGCCGCCCGCCGCGACCACCTTGCGGGCGAAGCTCCTCCGCGACGACAGGCCGTGGAACGTCCCGCGGGTCGACGTCTTCGCCGACGAGATCGACTCCGACGTCCTGTACCGGCGCCTGGTCTCCCGGCTGCCGCACCGGCGGCTGCTCGTGGTCGCCGCCGACGGCGATCGCGCCGGGCAGGCCGCGGCCGAACGGCTCGCCGCGCTCGCCGGGCGGTGGTTCACCGTCGTGACGGTGTCCCCGGCGCGGCCCGTCGTCGCGGACACCGACGCGGACGGGGTCCTCGTCGTGACGAGCCTCGGTTCCCGGTCCGCGTGGGAGCTGGTCGGGATCGCCGAAGCCGTCGCCGACGCCGGTCTCGCCATGGTGGGCACCGTGCTGATCCGGCCGGTCCGGCCGACCCGCACCCGGCCCGGCACGTCCACCCCGTCCGACCACGAAGCACTGGCAGGTACCGCGTGACCAGCGCCGAAAAAGCGAAATCCGAGCCGCTCATCGACCTGCAGCGGCTGGTCGTCTCGGTACGGAGACGACGACGGCTGTGGGTGGCCACCGCCCTGCTGGGGCTGATCGCCGGCGGGCTGGTCGCGATGCTCCTGCCGTCGCCGCCCACCGCGGTCGCGCAGATCCTCGTGATCCACCCCGACGACTCGCCGACCGACAGCGGGACGCTGATGCGGACCGACGTCGCCGTGCTCCAGACGACGAAGACCGCGGGCGAGGCGCTCAAGAAACTGAACAGCACGCAGCCGCCGGAGGAGTTCCTCAAGGAGTACGAGGGGCTCGGCCTGACGAACAACGTGCTCCAGCTGACGGTCAAGGGCAAGACCAAGGACGAGGCGCTGGCCCGCGCGCAGGCGATCTCGGACGCCTTCATCACCGAGTACATCGGCCGCAACCAGGCGGCCGCGGCGGCGCAGCAGAAGGCCCTGCTCGACCAGCGCAACCAGGCCCAGAACGAGCTCACCCCGATCGAAGCGTCGATCGTCACCGAAGAGGCCAAAGGCCGCAACGCCAACCCCGCGCAGCTGGAGCGGCTGTACTCGCGCCGCGCGGAGCTGACGTCCAAGATCTCCGACTACGACGGCCGCGCGCAGGAGGCGGGCATCGGCACGCCGAAGGTCGCCGCCGGGACGCAGATCGTGGACGCGCCGCGGATCCTGCCGCATTCGCTGCTCAAGACCCTCGCCACCGACGCCGGGATCGGCTTCGCGCTGGGGTTGCTCGCCGGGCTGGGGCTCGCGGCCGTCACGAGCGTGGTGAAGGACCGGCCGGTCCTGCGCCGCGAGATCTCGCGGCACCTCGGCGCCTCGGTGATCGCGCAGCTGCCCAAGCCGCCGCGTTTCCTGCGGCGGTCCCGGGCGGTGACCCGGCGGCAGCGGGTCGCGGCGACCCTCGTCCGCGCGGCCCGGCAAGAGGGCGGCTCGGTGTCGATGCTCGACCTCGGTGCCCGCCAGGTCACCGCCGCGCTCGCCGTCGACATGGCGCGCGAGCTGGCCGAGAAGGGGCCGGTCTCGCTCGTCGACGACCTGCCGAAGGCGAACCTCCGCGAGCTGGCGGGCGACGGCCCCGTCCAGGTGCTGGACCGCGGGGACGCCCCGATGGCCGCGAGGGAACGGCGCATCGGCGTCGGCTCGATCGAGCCCGGAACGGCGTGGACCGACCTCGAATTCCTCGGCACGGAGACGATCCTCGTCGTGCGCGCCGGGCACGCCAACACCGAATGGCTGCACACCGTCGCCCGTCAGCTGGCGGACCGGCGGATCCCGATCATCGGCGTCGTCGTGGTGGACCCGGATCCGCGCGACCACACCGACGGGACGCTGTGGGACGGCCTGCACACCGCGTTGCGCGGCCGCGCCGGTGCCGTGCCGGAGCGCCCGGCCCCGCCGGTGAAGCCGGTCGAGATGTTCCCCCGGGAGAAGAAGAACGGGCGACGGCATCCGACCCCGTACAAACGCGCCGACGACAACAGCGATCAGCCGACCAAACGATTCAAGCCTGTGTCACCGGATAACGCCGAAGCGCTTTAGGGAGCGAAAGTAGATGTGCGGCATCGCAGGGGCCTACTTCTGGCCGGACGGGGGACCGCTCACCGATCGGCTCACCAAGACACTCGCGCACCGGGGCCCGGACGGTTCCGGCAGGTACGACCACGGGGAAGTCCACTTAGGACACCGGCGCCTGTCGATCGTCGACCTGACCGAGACCGGCGCGCAGCCGATGGTCAAGGACGGGCTCGCGCTGACCTACAACGGCGAGCTGTACAACGCGCCGGAGCTGCGGAAGGAACTCGAAGCCGCCGGCGTGCGCTTCCGTGGCACGTCCGACACCGAGGTCTTGCTGGAAGCCTGGCGGAAGTGGGGCACCGATGGCCTGCACCGGCTGCGCGGCATGTTCGCGTTCGGCGTCTTCGACGAGCGTTCCGGCGAGCTGGTGCTGGTCCGTGACCAGCTGGGCATCAAACCGCTGTTCCTGGTGCGCCGCGGCAAGGGCGTCGCGTTCGCGTCGGAGCTGAAGGCGCTGGCCGCCGAGCTGGGCGGTTCGCTGACCGTCGACGACACCGCGCTGGTCGCTTCCCTGCTCTACTACTGGGTCCCGGACGGCCGATGCGCGTTCCGCGAGGCCGAGAAGCTGCCGCCGGGCAGCTGGGCGCGGTTCCGGCCGAACGGCGACGTCGAGCGTGGCACCTTCTGGTCGCTGCGTCAGGTCGCCGAAGAGGGCGCGGCCTATGAAGGCGAGTTCGACCTCAACGCCGTCATCGAGGACTCCACGCGCAAGCACCTGATCGCCGACGTGCCAGTCGCGACGTTCCTTTCCGGCGGGCTCGACTCCAGCTACCTGACCGCGCTCGCCGCGCGCGAGCGGCCGGGGATCTCCGCGTACACCATCGGTTTCCGGGCCGAGGACGCGAAATTCGAGGCGATGCCGGACGACCTGATGTACGCGAAGAAGGTCGCCGCGAAGTTCGGCGTCGACCTGCACGAGATCGAGATCGCGCCGCAGGTGCTCGACCTGCTGCCGCGGATGACGTATCACCTCGACGAGCCGATCGGCGATCCGGCGGCGATCAACAGCTACCTGATCTGCACCGCCGCCCGGGAGGCCGGGGTCAAGGTGATGCTCTCGGGGATGGGCGCCGACGAGCTGTTCGCCGGATACCGCAAGCACCTCGCGAACAAGATCGCCGTGCGGTACCAGCGGGTTCCCGGGCTCGTGCGGCGACCCGTC
The DNA here is from genome assembly GCF_022479115.1 of Amycolatopsis sp. EV170708-02-1. Classification (NCBI taxonomy): domain Bacteria; kingdom Bacillati; phylum Actinomycetota; class Actinomycetes; order Pseudonocardiales; family Pseudonocardiaceae; genus Amycolatopsis; species Amycolatopsis sp. EV170708-02-1. The sequence goes on along the minus strand of NZ_CP092497.1, from coordinate 8,504,110 downwards.
GAGTCCCTTGTGGACAGACTGCCGGTGGCGACCTCGAAACGCGGCTTCCGGTCGGTCCGGTTCGCCAAGCGGTTCCTCTCGTTCGCGGAACTGCCCGAGGAGACCGCGTTCCGGCGCAGCTACACGATGTACGACCAGGCCGAACTCGCCGGGCTGCTGAACCCGGACCTCGCGGGCGCCGTCGACGACGTGATCACCGAGCACGCGGACACCTATCACGACAACGCGTTGTCGGATTTCGTGAACCGCATGTGCCTCGCCGATTCCCGGCTCTTCCTGCCCGGGCTCAACCTCGCCTACACCGACCGGTCCAGTATGGCCGCCTCCACCGAGGTGCGGACGCCGTTCGTCGACATCGAGGTCGTGAAGGCCGCGTTCCGGATCCCCGGCGACAAGAAGATCGTGAAGCGCCAAGGGAAGATGGCGCTCAAGGAAGCGGCGCTGTCCATCCTCCCCGCCGAGATCGTGCATCGGCCGAAGGGGCTGTTCAGCGCGCCGCTGCGGGCTTGGATGAGCCGCGACCTCGCGCCTCTGGTGCGCGAGGTGACGAACGAAGGTGAATTGGTGAAGGCCGGGTTCCTCCGTCGTGAGGCCCTGCAGAGGCTCGTCGACGAAGACGCGTCCGGGCAGCAGGACCGGTCCAAGCATCTCTGGCACATCTTGACCCTCGAGTACTGGTACCGCGGCGCCGTTTCGGCCCGGACCCCCTGATCGCTGAGGAGCGACGTGAAGCAGGTAGTGCAGAACTACAAGAGCGGGGAGCTGGCGCTCCTCGACGTCGAAGTACCCGCGTGCAAACCGGGGGGTGTGCTGGTCCGCACCGCCTATTCGCTGATCTCCACCGGCACCGAGATGATGAAGGTGTCCGAGGCGAGCCTTTCGCTGGTGGGCAAGGCGAAGGCCCGGCCGGATCAGGTCGCGAAGGTGATGCAGAGCGTCGCCACGAACGGGCTGGGCGCCACCTACCGCAAGGCGATGAACAAACTCGACTCGTACACGCCGCTGGGGTACTCGCTGTGCGGCGTGGTCGAGGAGGTCGGCGCGGGCATCGACGACGTCGCCGTCGGGGACTACGTGGCGTGCGCGGGGAACGAGCACGCGCTGCACGCGGAACTGAACTGGGTGCCCAAGAACCTCTACACCAAGGTGCCGGACGGCGTCGACCCGCGGCACGCCGCGTTCGGCACGGTCGGTTCGATCGCGATGCAGGGGGTCCGCCAGGGCGAACCGCAGATCGGCGACATCGCGCTGGTCATCGGGCTCGGCCTGATCGGCCAGCTGGTCGTGCAGCTGCTGGTCGCCTCCGGGGTCCGCGTGGTCGGCGTCGACCCGGACCCGGCCCGCTGCGCGCTCGCCGAACAGCTCGGTGCCCTGAAATGCGGTGACCCGGCGTCCGGCGTCGTCGACACCGCGGTCGCGGAGATCAGCTCCGGGCACGGCGTCGACCAGGTGTACCTCGCCGCGGGCGGCAGCACGAACGAGCCGGTGGAGCTCGCCGCGAAGCTCGCCCGAGACCGCGGCCGCGTGATCGACATCGGCAAGTGCTCGCTGAACCTGCCGTGGAACGCCTACTACGAAAAGGAACTCGACGTCCGGTTCTCCCGCTCGTACGGCCCCGGCCGTTATGACCCGGAGTACGAACTCGAAGGCCGCGACTACCCGATCGGCCAGGTCCGCTGGACCGAGCGCCGCAACCTCGAATGCGTCGTCGACCTGATGGGCAGCGGCCGTCTCGACGTCGAGCCGCTGATCTCGCACGTCTCGGCCTTCTCCGACGCCGTGGAGACGTACCGGAAGCTCAACGAGGGCGAGCTCAAGGCCGTCGCGGTGCTGTTCGAGTACGAGAAGCGCGCCGTCGCGGCCACCGAACAGGTCTCCGCGGTCACCCTGCCGAAGACCGCGTCGGTGCGGGCGGTGCCCAAGGGCGGCGGCTTGCGGGTCGCGTTCGTCGGCGCGGGCAACTACGCGTCTTCGATGCTCCTGCCGCATCTCGCCGAGATGGAGGGCGTCGATCTCACCGAGGTCGTCACCACCTCCGCGCTCTCGGGCGCGAACGCCAAACGCAAGTTCGGCTTCGCCCGCGCCACCACCGACCTCGACACGATGCTCGAAGACTCCTCCGTCGACGCCGTGTTCATCGTGACCAGGCACAGCTCGCACGCCGAGCTGACCAGGCGCGCGCTGCTCGCGGGCAAGGCCGTCTTCGTGGAGAAGCCGCTCGCGCTGTCGGAGAAGGAACTGGAGATCGTGCTCGGCGCGATCGAGGAATCCGGCAACGACCGGCTCCAGGTCGGGTTCAACCGCCGGTTCGCCCCGCTGCTGAACGAGTCGATGCTCCACTTCGGACCGCGGATCGGCCCGGCCTCCGTGCGGTACCTGGTCAACGCCGGCCAACTCGACGCGAACAGCTGGTACAACCAGGCCGACAGCGAGGGTTCGCGGTTCGCGGGCGAGGGCGGCCACTTCATCGACACGGTCAGCTGGCTGCTCGGCTCCGACCCGGTCTCCGTCTACGCCACCGCGACCCCCGGCCACCAGGACCTGCAGATCCTGCTGCGCTACCCGGACGGCTCGACGGCGTCGATCGCGTACACCACCAGCGGTTCGCCGGCGTTCCCCAAGGAGACGATCGACGTCACCGCCGACGGCAAGGTGCTGAAGTTCGACGACTTCGCGCGCGCGTCGGTGTTCGGCCGCAAGAAATGGGCGAGCTCCCGCATCCCCAAGGGCCGGGACAAGGGGCAGGCCGCCGAGCTCGAAGCGTTCGTCAACGCGCTGACGACCGGCGTGTCGATGCCGGTGTCTGTCGAGTCGCTCGTTTCGACGACGCTGGCCACGCTCGCGGTCGGCCGCAGTCTCGAAACCGGTTCCGTGGTGCGGATCAACGCCAAGGAAGGTCTCGGCTGATGGATCCGTCCTGGTACCTGCGAAGACTGTCGAGGATGGGGCCCGCCGAGATCGCGGGCCGGGTCACCGACGTCGTGCGCAAACGCCAGTGGCGCGGGGTCGCGGGGGAGAAGGCGGCTTGGCTGCCGGACCGCGGGTTCGCGACGGTGCCCGGTGAGGACGTCCTCGCCGGTGTCTCGGGCGAGGCGGTCAAGGATCTGCTCGTCACCGCCGACCGGCTGATGGACGGGCGCGCCGAGTACTTCGGCGTCGAGCGGGACGACCTCGCCGATCCGGACTGGTCGTACGACCCGAAGACCGGGCGCCGCGCACCGTCCGATGTGTACTCCTTCGACATCCCGTACCGGAGCGAGGAGACCGTCGGCGACATCAAGCAGATCTGGGAGCCGTCGCGGCACCAGCATCTCACCGTGCTGGCCGCCGCGTATGCCCTGACCGGCGAGGACCGGTACGCCGAACGCGTGGCCGTGCACCTGAACTCGTGGTGGGCGGCCAACCCGCCGATGCGCGGGGTGCACTGGGTCAGCGGGATCGAACTCGGTATCCGGCTGCTGTCGTGGGTGTGGGTCCGGCGCCTGCTCGGCGGATGGGCGCAGGCACCGGCGCTGTTCGAGGACAACCCCGTGGCGCTCAACCAGATCTGGCACCACCAGCGCTGGCTGGCGGCGTTCCCGAGCCGGGGTTCCTCGGCGAACAACCACGTGATCGCCGAGGACGCGGGGCAGCTCGCCGCGGCCTGCGCGTTCGCCTGGTTCCCCGAGTCCGGCCGGTGGCGGGATTCGGCGCTCGCGTCGCTGGACAAGATGTTGCGGCACAACACCTTCGACTCCGGCCTCAACCGGGAGCTCGCCACCGAGTACCACGGCCTCGTCCTGGAACTGGGCCTCGCCGGGGCGCTGGAAGCGAAGGCCGCCGGTGTCGCGGCGCCCGAGTCGACCTGGCTCGTGCTGCTCCGGATGACCGACGCGCTCGCGTCCATTGTGGACAATCGGCTGCGGCCGCCGCGGCAGGGTGACGCCGACGACGGCTTCGGGCTGATCGTCGACGGTGACGAGACCAGCCGCTGGGCTTCGCTGATCGGCACCGGGGCAGTCCTTTTCGGACGGTTGGACTGGTGGCCGGAGACGCCGGACGGGGACGTCCGCACCCAGCTCTTCTCCGCGCTGGCCAAGGACATCCAGGTCGACGCGCGGCGTCCGGTGCGGCGGCGGGACGACTTCGCCGACGCCGGGATGACCATCCTGCGCGACGGCGGGATCTGGTGCCGGTGCGACGGCGGCCCGCACGGCTTCCTGTCGATCGCCGCCCACGCGCACGCGGACGCGCTCTCGGTGGAGGTCCGGCACGACGGCGTCGACATCCTCGCCGACCCGGGGACCTACTGCTACCACGGCGAACCGGAATGGCGGTCGTACTTCCGGTCCACGGCCGGGCACAACACGCTCGAACTCTCCCGCACCGACCAGTCCGTCTCCGGCGGGCCGTTCCTGTGGACGAAACACGCGGTCACCACCGTGATCGCGGCGGGAACGCCGTCGCGCTGGAGCGCGGAACACGACGGCTACGCGCCGTCCGTGCACCAGCGTTCGGTGGAGCTCGATGGCACCGAGCTCAGGATTCTCGACGAGGTCCGCGGCGGCGAGGCACAGCACTGCCGTCTCGCGTTCCATCTCGGACCGGCTGTCGAAGTCGCCTTGACCGGGAGCAAGGCCGTCCTGTCGTGGACGGTCGACGGCCAGGACAGGACGGCTTCGTTCGAGCTCCCACCGGAGCTCACCTGGTCGGCGCATCGCGGCGAAACCTCGCCTCCGATGGGCTGGTACTCGGCCGGGTTCGGCCGCCGCGAGCCCGCGTGGACCCTGCTCGGCAGCGGAACCGGAGCCGCGTTCACCAGCGTGCTCACCTTCGAATCAGGTAACGAGGATCCACCATTGTGATCGCACGACCGCACCGCCTCCGCCGGGCAGCGCTTCTGGTGCTGCTCGGCTCGTTGACGCTCACCGCCTGCACCACCCCGGCCGAGGAACCGGGACCGGATCCGGCCAAGGCGCCGTCCGGCTCCGTCGCGCAGGTGTGCGACAAGCTGCCGGAGGGCCCGGCCGAAGCGCCGCCGGGTGCGGTGAAGATCGATCCCGCGGTGCCGGGCGACCTCGCCACGAAGACCCGCTCGAACCCGGCCGAGACCACGTTCTGGCTGGCACCGGGTACGCACAGACTCGGCGACGACCGCTACGACCAGGTCAACCCGAAGCCGGGCAACGTCTACATCGGCGGTCCGAAGGCGGTCCTCGACGGCCGCAAGATCAACCAGTACGCCTTCTCCGGCGACGCCGCCGACGTCAAGATCCGTAACCTGACCGTCCAGGGTTTCGCCGCGCCGCACGACGAAGGCGTGGTCAACCACGATTCGGCCGACGGCTGGGTCATCGAGCACAGCACCGTCCAGGACAACGACGGCGCGGCGCTGATGGCGGGCGCGCGGCAGCAGGTGCGAGGGAACTGCCTGCGGCGCAACGGGCAGTACGGGATGAACGCCTACGCCCAGAACAACAAGATCACCGGCCTCGTCGTCGAGGGCAACGAGATCTCCGGCAACAACACCGGGGACTGGGAAGCCAAGATCGACGGCTGCGGCTGCTCCGGCGGGATCAAGTTCTGGTCGGTCGACGGCGCCGACGTCACCGGCAACTGGGTGCACGACAACCGCGGCGTCGGCTTGTGGGCCGACACGAACAACAACGACTTCCGCATCGAGGCGAACGTCATCGAGAACAACGACGGCTCGGCGCTGATGTACGAGACCAGCTACAACGCCGTCATCGCCGGGAACACCATCCGCCGCAACAACTGGGTGGACGGCAAGCGCTACATCGACCGCGGCGACAGCTTCCCGGTGGCGTCGATCTACGTGTCCGAATCCGGCGGCGAGCCGAGGGTGAAGGCGCGGACGGACAAACTGGAGATCTCCGGGAACACGTTCGAGAACAACTGGAACGGCGTCACCCTGTGGGAGAACTCCGACCGCTTCTGCAACAGCCCGGCCAACACGTCGTCCGGCTCCTGCACGCGGCTGGTTCCGGAGCAGGCGAAATGCGCGCAGCCGGCGATCGCGGCGGGTGGCCTGAACGCCGACTGCCGGTGGAAGACCCAGCGCGTCGAGATCCACCACAACCGGTTCGTGCTCGACCCGGCCGTCGCCGGCTGCGAGGAGAGCTGCGCGCGCATGGCGATGCTCGCGAACTTCGGCACGTACCCGGAGTGGTCGCCGTACAAGGGCGAGGTCGTCCAGCAGGCGATCACGTTCCACCAGGGCAACCGGCTCTACGACAACGTCTACTCCGGGCCGTGGAACTTCGTCGCCTTCGAGCCGAGCCGAGTGCTGGGCTTCGGCGAATGGCAGGGCGCGCCCTACAAACAGGACCAGGGCAGCAAACTGACCCGTGCGGGAGGTGGCTGACATGCTCGAATCCGCGGTCCGTCCGGCGGCGATCCGCAGCACCCCCAAGGCGGTCTCCATCGCCTGGACGTTGCTGATCATCAACACGCTGGGCTCGACAGGGGCGAAGACGGTCATCCCGCTGCCGAGGTCGGTCAGCCAGCTGATCACGATGGGCGCGCTGGGCGCCGCGTTCGTGATCGCGCTCGCGCTGAACGCCAGGCTGAAGATCAGGCCGAGCGCCTATCTCTTCCTGCTCACGGTGCTGCTGGTGCTGAGCGTGGTCGCGAGCCTGAACCTGGAAGGCGGCTTCGGCGCGCTGTTCCGCTGCTTCCGGTTCGCGCTGTTCATCAGCACGCTGTGGTTGCTGACCCGCTGGTGGAACGGCGGCCTCGACCTCGTCCGCACCCATATCCGGGCCTACGGCGTGGTGCTGGTGACGGTGGTGATCGGGCTCGCGCTGGGCCCGGGCAACGCGCTGCCGTTCGAATACGGCGGACGGCTCACCGGCACGCTGTGGCCGCTGACGCCGCCGCAGGTCGGCCAGTACGCGGCCATCGTCATCGGCCTCACGGTGCTGCTGTGGCTCGGCGGGAAACTGGAGCGGCGGAACGCGCTGGTGGTCATCGTGCCGTCGTTCGCGATCCTGCTGCTGACCCACACCCGCACCGCGATGCTCGGCCTGGTGGCCGGGACCGTGGTGGCGCTGATGTCGCAGTGGATGTCCAGTGCCCGCGCGCGCAAGGTGTTCACCGGGCTGGTCCTGGTCGGGGTGTTCTGCGCGGTGGCGCTGAGCGGGCTGCTGCAGACCTGGTTCCTGCGGGGCCAGTCCGAGGAGAACTTCTCCAGCCTCACCGGCCGCGCGAAGGTGTGGGACGCGCTGCTCGACGCGCCGCGGACGACGCTCGAGTACCTGTTCGGCGTCGGACTGACGGACAAGTCCTACGACGGGCTCCCGATCGACAGCAGCTGGCTCGCCGTCTACCACGAGCAGGGCTATGTCGGGATCGCGATCGTGGCCGCGTTCCTGCTCGTGCTGATCGTGGTCGCGGTGCTGCGCCCGCCGTCGCCGGCCAGGGCCTGCGCGATCTTCCTGATCACCTACTGTCTTTCCGCCTCCTACACCGAGGCGGGCCTCGGCGACGCGTCGCCGTACCTGCTGCACCTGGCGCTGGCCGCGTCGCTGCTGGTACGTGCGCCCGCCGAGCAACCCGAATTCGTCAAGGATGGTCGGCGGAGCTGAAGATGGACGGCGAAGAGTGACCACACGCGTGAACCCGCCCCGGCCGAAGGCCCCGCTATCGCGGTGGCAGGGCGCCTCGCTCGCCACCGTGAGGCGGTCGTCCAGGCGGCGCCCTGCCGACGTCGATCGCGGTGGCGGGTTCACCACAGAGATCAAGGAGCCCGCGTGAAGGTCCTCGTGATCCACAACCGGTACCGATCCGAGCAGCCGAGCGGCGAGAACAACGTCGTCGACCAGGAGACCGCGCTGCTCGCCGAGGCCGGGCACGAGGTGGACCTGTTCGAGCGGCGCAGCGACGACATCGCGGAAATGTCGTTGCCACGCAAGGCCGTCGTCCCGCTGCAGGTGCCCTGGAACCGGGCGGTGCGCGCGGAACTGGCCCGGCGCCTCGCCGACGACCGGCCGGACGTCGTCCACATCCACAACACGTTCCCGCTGCTTTCGCCGTCCGTCCTGGCCGCGTGCGCGGACGCCGGGGTGCCGACGGTCGCGACCGTGCACAACTACACCCTGATCTGCCCGCCCGGCACGCTCTATCGCGAGGGCTACATCTGCACCGACTGTGTGGGGCGCAAACCGATCCCGGCGGTGCGGCACGGGTGCTACCGCGGTTCGGGGCTCGCCACCGTGCCGATGGCGGCGAGCATGGTGCTGAACCGCAAGCGCTGGTGGTCCGGGGTGTCGAAGTTCTTCTGCATCTCGCGGGCGCAACGCGAGATCCTGATCGCCGCCGGGATGCCCGCCGACCGGCTCGCGGTGAAGTACAACTACGTCACCGACCCGGGCAAGACGCGCAAGGGCGCGGGGGAGCACCTGCTGTTCCTCGGCCGGATCACCGAGGAAAAGGGCATCGGCCTGCTGATGAAGGCCTGGGACCTGCTCGTCGCGGCGGGCGGTCCGCTGCCGCCGCTGGTGATCGCCGGCACCGGCCCGATGCAGGACGGGGTCGCGCGCTGGGCCCACGGCCGGGACGACGTCCGCTACGTCGGCCTTCAGTCCAAAGTGGAGTGTCAAGACCTGATCGTCCGCTCGAACGCCGTCATCGCCCCGTCCGAATGGCTGGAGGCGTTCGGGCTGGTCGTCGTCGAGGCGATGGCCGCCGGCGTCCCCACCGTCGCCGCCGCCCACGGCGCCTTCCGCGAGCTCGTCGAGGACGGCGTCACCGGCCTGCTGCACGACCCCGGCGACGCCGAGTCCCTCGCTGCTCGCTTGCGGGAGATCGTCGGCGACGCCGAACGGAACCAGGAGATGGGCTGGGCGGCCAGGCTGGTGTACGAGCAGGAGTTCACGCCGAAGGTCGGCCTCGAACGGCTCATCGGCGGCTACCAGGCCGCGATCGACGCGTGATCACCGGACCGCCCGCGATCCCGCCGCGGGCGCGAATCCCGCTCTGGACCCTGGGCACCTTCGGCTTCGTCGTCGCCCTCGTGCTCGGCGTGCGCTACGCCGGTAGCTCGCACACCGCCGGACTGGACGCCCTCGTGCTCCCCGTCGTCGACCGCGTCGAAGGCCCGCTCTGGTACCTGGCGACCGCCATCGACTTCGCGGGCGAACCGGTGGGCGCGGTCGTGGTGATCGCCCTGTTCGGCTGGCTGTGCCTGCGGCACCGGCGGCCGCGGATCGCGATCCTCACGGTGGCGGCGAGCGGCGTGACGGTGGCGCTGACCACCGGACTGAAACCCCTGGTCGGCAGGCTGATCCATGGTGAGTTCCTTTCGTATCCGAGTGGGCACACGGCCTTCGCGGTGACCGTCGCGGCCGTCGTGGGGTTGCTGGTGATCGACGTGCGGGGGCTCGGACCCGTCGGTGGGGCTCTGGTGCTGGTGGGGCTGGTCGCGTTCGCGGGGCTCGCGATGGGTTGGGCTGAGGTGGCGCTGGGGGCGCACTATCCGACGGACACCTTCGGAGGGTTCGGGGTCGCTGTCGCGGTGGTTCCGGTGGTGGGGTGGGCGGTGGACCGGCTCACGCGGCCCGCCTGACATCCGGCCGCGGCCGGGCCCGCGCCGTCCGGAACGCGGCCTTCAGCTCACGCTCGACCTGCGCCGGCTCCGTACGCAGGCGAGACGGCAACGTCTGGAGCACGACGATCCCCGCGGCGACATAACGCGCATTGCGTGCGACGGTGGCGCGATGACCGTCGAGGCCGGCGTGGTGACGGCAGGAATCGATCTCCCAAGCGAAGGCGCACTCGTCGCACCAGAAGTCCGGGGTGGCGATGTAGTTGTCGTTCGCGTCGAAGATCGGGACGTTCCAGCGGCCCGGCGGGAGGCCGGATCTTCGCCAGAGCCGCCAAGCGTCGGCTTCGGCGACGGATCTCGCTCCGCCGAGGAGCGGGGTCAGGGCCCTTCTCGGTAGTGCGGTTCCGGTTCGACCTGCTTGGTCCAGTTCGTGGGTGAGCATTTCGGTGGTGCAGAAGCGGCGTTGGACGGACTCGGCCATCATCGCCTGGATCTCGTCTTCGGCGGTGAGTTTTCGGGCGGCGTCGATGACTGCTCGGGGGACGGGGGCGACGGGGAGGTCGCCGCGGAGGTGGGGGCGCGGCAGGTGCCGGGTCCGTTCGACGTGCACGAACCCCGTCGTGGCGATCCTGCGAGCGGCGGGCACCAGGATATGTACGTCCTGTGGCGGCGGAGGCCTCTCCAAGCCATGACGGCGGAGCGCCCAGAGACCGGTCAGGACCGCGCCTTCGCGGCCATGGAGCAGCGACGCCTGGAGTCGCTGCTCGTCCGTGGGGTTTCCGTTGTGAAGCAGAACGATTCGCGGCAGCAGGCGTTGCCAAGGGCCGCCGGAAGCACATCGGCGTGAAATGGTCCGGCCCGGCACGCCGGCGGCCTCGAGCGCGGCCGAGCGGACCACCATCGGGCCTTGGGTGAGCATGGGGTCGGTCGACCAGGTTCCTCGTAGCACCCGATCACCATGCGGCCGACCACCGACAGTTTTGCTCTTCAGGGTGCGTGAATGGTCCGGTCACGAAAATTTCTTTGCGAGCGTGGAGGATTTAGGACGTTGAACGTCCCAAATCCTCCACGCTCGCGCCAGGCGGGCCGCTCAACACCCGCCATCCCCAAAAGAACTACAAGCATCCTGCAAGTAAGGAGCCCCCTGCCACCCCGAAACCCCCACAGTCCGCGAAGTGTCATGAACGACGAACCGCCACTCACCCGAATAAGCGTTGTCGTACCACCGGTTCTCCTGCCGGAAAGTGACAGCGTCCGAAACGGAAGACCCCCGATAAGGCGACCACTCCGGATAAGTCCCGAAGTTCGCCAAAAGCGCCATCCGCCCGCAGTATCCCGAGCAGGAAGACCCGTGGGAGAACTGGTTGCCGTGGATCGAAACCCGCTGCGTCTTCCACCGGCAGTCGTCGTAAAGCGGACGCGACGCGATCCCGGGCGCCGAACACGAAGAGACCGAAGGGACGAGGAGCGTGCAAGAGCCGGACGACGTGTTCGCCGGGCTGTTGCAGAAGCGGTCCGCGTTCTCCCACAGGGTGATCCCGGACCAGTTGTCCTCGAAGACGTTGTCGGTGATCTCCACCAGCGAAGTCCGGGCCGGCACCCTCGGCTCGCCGCCGGATTCCGAGATGTACACCGTCCCGACCGGGAAATCGTCCCCGCGGTCAGCGAAGGCCCGGCCCTGCACGAGGGTGTTCCGTCGGAAGGTGTTCCCGCGGACCACGACGTTGTAGGAGATCTCGTAGAACAACGCCTCCGCCGCGTTGTCCTCGATCAGGTTGTCCTCGATGAGGAAGTCGTTGTTGTTCGTGTCCGCCCACAGTCCGGCGCCGTGGTTGTGATGCACCCAGTTGCCGCGGATGTCGGCGCCGTTCACCGCCCAGAATTTCGCGCCGCCGCTGCAGCCGCAGCCGGGTTCCTTCGTTTCCCAGTCGTCGGTGTTGTTGCCGGTGATCTCGTTGCCCTCGACGAGCAGCCCGGTGATCCCGTCGCCCGCCCGGTACGCGTTGATGCCGTACTGACCGTTGTTCCGCAGGCAGTTCCGGAGGATCTCCTGACGCGGTCCCGCCATCATCGCGGCGCCGCGGTTGTCCTCGATCGTGTTGCCTTCGATGGTCCAGTGTTCCCCCGAGTCGTGATTGACCACGCCTTGATCGCGCGGCGCCGCGAAACCGCGGATCGTGAGGCCGCGGATGACGACGTCGCGCGCCTGCTGGGTGAACGCGTAGCGGTTGACGCCGCCACCGTCCAGTACGGCACCGGGGGCGCCGAGGTAGGCGTTGCCGTCCTTGGGGATGATCTGCCCGAACTCGTCCGGGCCCAGCGTGTGCTTGCCGTCGGTCAGCCAGAACGTCGTGCCGGCGGGGAGTTCGCGGGTCTTCGCGGAAAGGTCCGTTCCCGGGGAGACGACCACGGCGCCGTCCGGTTTCCCCGGGCTCACCGGTCCCGCAGCGCAGGCCGCGACAGGAGCCGCCGAGGCCGGGACGACTCCTGTCACGAGCAGCAGCACCATTACGAGGAACGTCGGCATACTGAAAACGGTAAGCCAGTATGGACCGTCCCAGATGGACACTTACAGGTGAACCTTCAGCAGGTCACCGTCTCTCCGAAGCCGCTGCAGGTGTCCTGCAGATAGGGCGCCGCCTGCCATTGCGCCGCGGTCAGCCGCCGTGAGGTGTCGTGGGCGACGAACGTCCACGGCCCGTAGTACTGGTTGTCGTACCACCGGTTCTCCTGCCGGAAGGTGATCGCCTCCGAGATCACGGAGCCTCGGTACGGCGACCAGGCCGGGAAGGTCCCGTAGTTCGAGAGCACCGCCATCCGCCCGCACAGGCCGAGACAGCCTTCCATCGCCGAGTCGAATTCGAAGGTGTTCTCGTGCACCGAAACGCGCTGTGTCTTCCACCGGCAGTCGCCGTACAGCGGCTCGGTCGCGATACCCGGATCGGAGCAGGCGGAAGTCGGGGAGACCAGCGCCGTACAGGAGAGCGTGGAGGTGTTGGCCGGGCTGTTGCAGAACCGGTCGGCGTTCTCCCACAACGTGATCCCCGACCAGTTGTCGGAGAACATGTTGCCCCGGATGTCGATCCGGCTGGTCCGGGCGGGCAGCCTCGGCTCGCCGCCCGATTCGCTGAGGTACACCGCCGCGACCGGGAAGTTGTCGCCCTTGGCGGCCCGTTTCCGGCCCTGCACCAGCGCGTTCCGGTTGAAGGTGTTCCCGATCAGCTCCAGGTTGTAGGAGATCTCGTAGAACAGGCCCTCGGACGCGTTGTCCTCGATCAGGTTGTCCTGGATGAGGAAGTCGTTGTTGTTCGTGTCGGCCCAGAGCCCGACACCGTGGTTGTGGTGGACCCAGTTCCCGGTGACGTCGGCGCCGTTCACGGCCCAGAACTTCGCCCCGCCGCTGCAACCGCAGCCCGGGACCTTCGTCTCCCAGTCGCCGGTGTTGTTCCCGGTGATCTCGTTGCCCTCGATCACCAGGCCGGTCAGCCCGCCGCCGAAGCGATAGGCGTTGATGCCGTACTGCCCGTTGTTCCGCAGGCAGTTCCCGATCACCCGCTGGCCGGAGCCGGTCATCATCGCGGCGCCGTCGTTGTCCTCGATGACGTTGCCTTCGATGGTCCAGCGTTCGCCCGAATCGTGGTTGACCACGCCCTGGTCGCGTTCGGCGACGAAACCGCGGATGGTCAGCCCGCGGATCACCACGTCCTTGGCCGGCGTGGTGAAGGCCGCGCGGTTGATCCCGCGTCCGTTGAGCACGGCGCCGGGCGCGCCGAGGTAGACGTTGCCGTCCTTCGGCATCACCTGGCCGAACTGGTCGGAACTCAGCGTGTGCTCGCCCGGTGACAGCCAGAACGTGGTCCCCGGCGGGCTGAACCGGGTCCTGTCGGTCAGATCGGTGCCTGGATCGACGACCTGGGCGCCTTCCGGGGCGGAAGGGACGCCGACGGTCGTGCCGCACACCCCTCGAGCCGGCTCTTCGGACGCCACCGCTGTGTTCTCAACGGCGACCTGGAGCAGTAATACGGACAACGCGGCGCAGAACACGCGCGTGCCGGTCGAGCGATATACGATCCCTGGGCTCATACCCTTCTCCGAAATACCGGCTTCACCGGACGGCCACCCAGCCACGGCGCCGGATCATCCGCGTCGAGCGCTTTGCGGTACACGAGGCAGGCCTGCGAGACCACTTCGACCGTCCGGTCGATGTCTTCTTCGGACAACGCGCTGCTGACCACGAACGACGGCCCGAGGACCCCGCCCGTGACCAGTTGCCGCAGGAACAACGTCCGGTAGTCCTGCGACGGTTTCTTGCCGGCGTCGAGCGTGGCGAAGACGAGGTTGCTCGCCCGGCCGCGCACGACGACGTGTTCCCCGACCCCGGCCGAGGCCGCGACTTCGCGGACCCCGGCGGCGAGCCGGTCGCCGAGCGCGTGCAGCCGCGCGGCGATGCCTTCTTCGGTGTAGGTCTCCATGACCGCGATCGCGGCGGCCAGCGAATGCGTCTCGGCGCCGTGCGTGGTGGACAGCAGGAAGACGCGGTCCTCGCCGGTGCGCAGCCCGCCGAGTTCCATCAGTTCCCGTTTGCCCGCCAGCGCCGAGACGGCGAACCCGTTGCCGAGCGCCTTGCCGAACGTCGAGAGATCCGGCGTGACCCCGTAGAGCCCCTGCGCGCCCGCCTCCGACCAGCGGAAACCGGTGATCATCTCGTCGAAGATCAGCACACAGCCGTACCGGTCGGCGAGTTCCCGCAGGCCGACGAGGTAGCCGGCGGGCGGTTCGAGCTGGGTCGACGCCTCCAGGATCAGGCAGGCGATCCGGCCAGCGTTGTCCCGCAGCAGCCGCTCCACCGCCGGGAGGTCGCCGTACGGGAACGACACGGTGAGATCCGTGATCGCGTCCGGGATGCCCGAAGACATCGCGGTGGTGCCGATGAACCAGTCGTCGATGGAGAAGAACGCGTGGTCGCGGCAGATCGCCACCAGCGGCCTGCCGGTGGCCGCCCTGGCGAGTTTGACCGCGGCCGTGGTGGCGTCCGAGCCGTTCTTGGCGAACTTGACCATCTCGGCGGTCGGCACGGTTTCGAGGAACTTCGTCGCCGCCCGTTCCTCCACAATGGACGGACGGGCGAAGTTGGCGCCCCGGTCGATCTCGCGGTGGGCGGCTTCGGTCACCCTCGGGTGCACGTGCCCGAGGCTGACCGCGCGCAGCCCCGAGCCGTACTCGATGTATTCGTTCCCGTCGACGTCCCAGACGTGCGCGCCGAGCCCGTGCGAGATGACCGGTGCCAGATTCTCCGGATACTGGTCGTCGCCCTTGGCGTAGGTGTGCGCCCCGCCGGGGATCATGGCGTGGAGGCGCTCGTTGGCCCGCATGGACTTGGGAAGCTGACGGGTCATGCTCTCACCTCGTGTTCTGTAGTACGGCGGAAAGCGGGAGCGCGGATCGATCCCGCTCCGACATGAGCGCCACCGGAAGTGGCCACAGGATCGCCAGTTCCGGGTCGTCGTAGGCGATCGCGACGTCCTCCGCCGGGTCGTGCGCGCGGTCGATCCGGTAGGAGACGTCGGCGTACTCGGTGAGCGCCTGGAACCCGTGCGCGCACCCGGCCGGGATGTACAGCGAAACCTGCGTCTCCCCGGACAGTTCGAACGTCTCCTTGGCGAGGTACGTCGGCGAATCCGGCCTCAGGTCGACGACGACGTCGAAGACGGCGCCCCACGAGCACCGGACCAGCTTCGCCTCGCCGAGCCCCGAACGAAGGTGCATCCCGCGCAGCACTCCCTTGCGGGAGCGGGAAACACTGTCCTGGAGGAACCCGTTCGGGTCGATCCCGGCCGACCGGACGACGTCGGCGTCGAAGGTGCGGCTGAAGAAGCCGCGTTCGTCGGCGTGCGGGGTCGGCTCGAACAGGTACGCGCCCGCGATGGCGGGCACCGGGATCACCTTCATCGGACTCCCATCGGCAGGAAGGCGGCGGACAGCGCGGCGAACTGTTCGTCCAGCAACCGCGTCTGCTCCGCGCCTCGTTTCGCGACGATCTCGGTCAGCTCACCCGCCCTGGACTCGAGTTCGGCGAACTGGCGCACCAGCGCGTCGAAGTCGATCTCCTTGGCGGACTGGCAGAACTCGCCGAGTCCCAGCGTGGTCATGAGCACTTCGTTCTTGCCGGCGTACCCGATGGACAACGTCGGTTTCGCCAGCTTCAGCGCGCACAGGACGTTGTGGTACCGGGTGGCGACGACGGTCTCGACCGCCGACATCGCCCGCATCACCTCGTCCAAAGTGGCCGTGTCGGCGGCGGCGATCAGCGGGGATTCCAGTTCCCGCATGATCTCGTCGACGACCTGCGCGTCCGCCCGGTCGCCGATGAACAGCCGCACCGGGCGGCCGTCGGCGACCAGACGAGCCACGAACCGGGTCATCTTGTCCACATAGGACTCGTAGATCTCGGCGGCTCGGTGCCGGTCGTCGTTCCCGCCGTGGTACGCCATCACCCCGACCCCGACGGACCGGGGCAGCACCGGTTCCGAAGGCGCGCGGAGGGCGAAGGCGAGATCGGGGTACACGCGGTCGTTCGTGACGTCGACGCCCATTGTGCGCATCGCTTCACGTGACGGCTCGTCCCGGTAGGACCGGAACGCCGCGAGCCGCGCGGCCCACCCGATCACGGACCGGGTGACCCGGTGCGTGCTCACGCTGGCGCCGACGCTCACCAGCGCCACCTTGGTGCCAACCAGACGGCCGGATACCGAAAGCAGCAGTAGCGCGTACGGGAAACCCCAGGGACGCAAGGGAAGAGTGGATTCGAGGACACCCATTCCCGGCACGATCACCACGTCTTGGCGCCGCACCCACGCGGCCGTGCGGAAGATGTCGACGAGTTTCCCGAAGCCCTTCATGGCGATGGACAGCGGTCCCGATGCCGTTCGGTACTCGCCCTCGTACCAGTTCAACGCGGTCGTTTCGAGTCCGTGGCGCGACGCGACGACTTCCGGGCCGCCGCACATCACGCTGAGCGCGGCGCCCGGATGCTCCGCGCGCAAATACCCGAGAACCGCCTCGAAGGACCCGTCGTTGCCGAGGTTCCCTGATCCGAGGAGCCCGAACAGCCCGATTCTCACGGGCGAGGTCAAGGGACTCGTCCCTCCTGGCCGGCGACGACCGAGGCCACGGACACTTCACGGGGGCCCACTTCGGCCTCGGCCTGGACGGGCATCCGTCCCATGGCCGGGTTCCCCGCCCGGTTCAGCATCCATTGCCGCAGGTAGCGGAAGCATTCGCGCTTCTCCGCGCCGGAGATCGGCGCGTTGCGGATCGCCTTGACGTAGCCGAGTACGTATTCGCCGAGCAGCCGGACCATCGGGTGGCGCAGCTTGTCGGCCCGTTTCGGGTCGAGGTTGGCGGCCCGCCTGCGCACGGTCGGGTGCTCGTGTTCGGAGCGGCCGGGGTGGTCGCGCCGGAAGTACAGCCAGTCGGGCACCTGGTGGAACGGGCCGTGCAGGGCCAGTTCCGAGATGATCGTGCGGTCCGCGTGGTGGTAGCTGTCCAGCGGCGCGACGCGGCGCAGCACCTCGGTGCGGACGACCGCGCCGTCGTCGTCCCCGCCGGGGGCGAACAGCGTGCTGCGGAAGCGTTCCGCGGCGTGCGGCGAGACCGTGTTGAGCGGGTACTCCAGTGCCTGCGTGACGACGGCCTTCTCGTCGATCATCGCCGTCCACGAATGCGAGAGGACGAACTCGGGATGCTCGTCGAGTGCCTCGATACAGCGTTCCAGCAGGTCACGCGCGTAAAGGTCGTCGTCGGACGCCCATTTGAACAGTTCGCCGCGGGCGACGTCGACACAGTAGTTGTGGTTGGGCGCGCAGCCGATGTTCACCGGCTGGCGGACATAGCGGACGCGCGAATCCTGCTTCGCGTACTCGCGGCTGATCTCTTCGGTGCGGTCCAAGGACGCGTTGTCCGAGATGATCAGCTCGAAGTTCTCGTAGCTTTGGCCGAGGAGTGCGTCCAGCGATTCGGCGAGGTAGTCCTCGCCGTTGTAGACCGGGAGCCCGATGCTCAGCCGAGGAGCGGTGCTCATGACGTCCTCATTTCTTCCTTCTCCGAAGTCAGATGCGCTTTGAGAGCGGCATGGAGCTGAAGCCACCACACCGCCGACCCGCTGGTGATCGCCAACGCGACCCCCCAAGCGGATCCGGACGCCCCGGCCAAGAAGGCGCCTATGAGCCCGAAACCGACGTAGCCGGCCGAGTTGATCAGCTGGGCGCGAAGGCTCCTTTTCGCAGCGCCGAGCGCACGCAATCCGGCGGCCGCCCCCGTGTTGAATCCCGCCGCGGCGATACCGATGGTCACCGGGAGGATCAGTTCGGAGGCGGGATCCCACACGTCGCCGAGGACGAACCGGCCGGCGTCGTGGGGTACCAGAAGCAAGGCGAGACCCCAGAGCAGGGCCGCGGCCGCCTGGCCCGCGCCGAGCACGGCGCAGAAATGGCGGAGGCGATGCGGGGCCCGTTGGAGCACCCGCGCGCCTTCCGCCACCGTGACCAGGGAAAGTCCCATCAGAAGAGCGAAGAACGGTCCGAGGAGCAGCTCGGCGCCGCGGACCGCGCCGACGCTCGCGAGCCCGGCGATCGCGCCGAGCCCGTACATCCGCAGCTGCGTCGAGCCGCTGTTGCTGACGTTTTCGATCAGGTAGCGGGTGCCGAGGTCGCGGTGGTGCTTGAGCCAGTCGAGCGTGCCGCGAGGATCCGGCCGGACCCCCGCCTGCAGGCAGCCGTATCCGGCGGCGACCGCCCCGGACAGGCCCCACGCCAGGATGAACGCGACGACCGTGTCGAACCACTGGTGCGCGATGAAGAGCGCCGGGATCAGCGCGATGCCCCAGACGACGTCGTTGACGAACGCCTTCTTCCCGTGCCCCGCGGCGAAGAAGGTGAACC
Source organism: Amycolatopsis sp. EV170708-02-1 (assembly GCF_022479115.1). Taxonomy (NCBI): domain Bacteria; kingdom Bacillati; phylum Actinomycetota; class Actinomycetes; order Pseudonocardiales; family Pseudonocardiaceae; genus Amycolatopsis; species Amycolatopsis sp. EV170708-02-1. Next base: position 8,485,627 of record NZ_CP092497.1, on the reverse strand, counting down.
GCCACGCGTCCTGCAGCAGCAGCGTCGGGATGACCACGCCGAGCGCGACGAACGCGCCGCCGATGGGGCCACCCACCACGAGACCCGCGCCCACACTGACGGCACCGGCGGCGACACCCGCGGAGAGCGCCGTCCCGGTCGCCTTGGCGGTCGCCGTCCGCCAGGTCTCGGTGGGCACCCCGGAGAACCGCACCATCAGCGGATCCGTCGTCAGCCCGCGCGAAAGGTTGAGCACCACGCCGTAGCTGACCCAGGCGAGGCTGAACATGCCGAAGGCGAACGTGCCGAGCGAACGCGCCACGAACAGCCCGACCACGAAGTTGGTGATACTGGAAACGGCCTGGTCGCCGAGGCCCCAGCTGAGCCGCCCGGCCATGGCCCGGACGGCTTGGGAACGCAGAAGTGATCGCATCTTCAGTCCTTGAGCAATCCGGCGTCGTGCAGCGCCCGAGCGGCGGCGACGACGGAATCGAACGGCAGCCCGGACCGCTCGGCGACGTCGAGCAGGCTGTGCTCGCCGTCCGAGAGGTTGAGCACCCAGAGCATGGCCATCTGGGCTTGTTTGGCGTCGCTTCGGCCGCCGAGCGAGTCGTACAGCCCGCGCTTGCCGAGCTGCGGCTCGCCGTAGGGGCTGAGGTTGACGTAGCTGCGGTTGCGGTCGAGGACGGCGAAGGTGTCCTTCAAGGTCTGAAGGGTTTCCTCCATGGCCTCCGTGGACACGAAATCGAGGTTGTCGGCCGAAGTGTGGTACTCGGGATAGCCCGCGTACGGCGTCCTCGTCAGCGAGCCGACGCCGAGGTTGAAGCCGGGCGAGCAGAACTGGCGCTCGTCGTAGCCGTACGGCGAGAAGTCCACGATCTTGTGCGCGCGGTCGGCCAGGACGTACGCGAGCACGCGGTCGATTTCGGCGTCGCCCCGGCGGCTTCGCTTGTAGGTCAACGATCCCGGGTCGCCCGCGCACGCCAGCACGAGCCCGGCCTTGATCCGGCCGACGCGGTCGTTGTTGCGCGCGAGCCAGGTGATGGCGCCGATCGTGCCCGGCATGAAGAGGAACCGGTACGTGTAGTGCGGCTTCTCCAGTGTCTGTGCGAAGGCGGCGGCGATCGCGATCCCGGCGACGTTGTCGTTCGCCAGCGACGGATGGCAGGTGTGGCAGGAGATGATCACCTCGTCGGTGACCTCGCCCGGCACGACGTGCTCGGCGTAGGTGAGGCTCCCGTCGGCGAGCGTGGAGTCGATGTGCACTTCGTACTCGCCGTCCGGCATCGCGTCGAGTGTTTCCTGCGCCAGGCAGAAACCCCAGGTCGGCGAGTAGTAGCTGGTCCGGTACGGCACCCAGGACGGCTGATCGGGCAGGGTGTGCAGGTGCTCGCGCAGCTCGCTGAGCGGCATCTTCCGCGACACCGGGACGCTGTAGCCGACGACATGCAGGTTCGACTCCTGGAAGTCGACCACGCGGCGGCCGGTGGCGTCCTTGATGTACGCGTCGCGGATGTTCCATTCCTGCGGCACCGTCCAGTCCAGTACCCGGGTGCCGGTGGGGACCTCGTGGATCTCCAGCGGGACGTGCTCGCCGACGATCTCCAGCGTGCGGCGGACGCCGTCGCCGGTGATGCTGCGGCACAGCGGATACAGGCGCTCGACCAGCTTTCGCAGGTCGGCGCCCGTGTCCAGATCCCTGTTCGACATCAGCGACGCCGGAGGGTGTCGTCGAGTTCGCCGGCCGCGGTCCGGTCCTGCAGCCGCGCGAGCCGCGTGAACAGGCGCTGGAAGCCGTGTTCGGTGAGGCCGTGCGTCTTGTAGGCCTCGATCAGTTCGAGCGCGCCGTCCTTGACCGACCAGTCGCAGTCGAAGCCGGGGATCGCCGCGCGGAACCGGGAGAAGTCGACCCGGTACGAACGCGGGTCCGCGCCCGCCTCGCCGGTGATCCGCAGCGTCGAGCCGGGGACGGCCTCGACGACCTCTTCGGCGATCTCGGCGACGGTCACGTTGTTGCGTTCGGTGCCGATGTTGAACGCCTTGCCGTGCACGGCTTCCTTCGGTGCCACCAGCGCCGCGGCGAAGGCCCGCGCGATGTCCTTGGCGTGCACCAGCGGCCGCCACGGCGTGCCGTCGGAGAGCACCAGCACCTCGCCGGAGAGGTGCGCGTGCGCGGTCAGGTTGTTGAGCACGATGTCGCCGCGCAGCCGGGGCGAGAACCCGAACGCGGTCGCGTTCCGCATGTACACCGGGCTGAAGTCGGCGTCGGCGAGCTCCTGGACGTCGTCCTCCACCCGCACCTTCGACTCGGCGTACGGCGTCACCGGGCGCAGCGGCGCGTCCTCGTCGACCAGGCCGTCGCCGCCCGAAGCGCCGTACACCGAGCACGTGGAGGCGTAGAGGTACCGCTTGACCCCGGCGTCCTTCGCCAGCTTCGCGAGCTTGACCGAAGCGTGGTGGTTGATGTCGTAGGTCAGCTCCGGCGCCAGCGAACCGAGCGGGTCGTTGGACAGCGCCCCGAGATGGATCACCGCGTCCACGCCGGCCACGTGCTCGGCCGTGACGTCACGGAGGTCGACCTCGAAACCCTCGGGGTCTTCGGGCTTCGGGCCGAGCACGCAGGTGTCGTAGAGACCGGAGTCGAGGCCGATCACCTCGTGGCCTTCGGCGGCCAGCACCGGGGCCATCACCGTGCCCAGGTAACCCTTGTGCCCGGTCAGCAGCACACGCATGGCTTTCAGCCTTTCGGAGTGAGGTCGAGCGTCAGTTTCTTGAGGTCGAAGGCCTCGGCATAGCGCTGCCCGCATTCGATACCGCGAATGCGGGCGAGGCCGAGGAAGGCTTCCCGGTCGTACCAAGGCCGGTGCCGCTGAGAGGCGTAATGCTCCTGCAGCAGGCGGACCTTCTCCTCGGCGCGCTCGGGCGAAAGCGGCACGTACGCGGTGGGTTTGCCGAGGTCGCCGTCCCATTTCGCGATCTCGTACTCCAGCTGGAGATGGGTGCGGAACACGGTCGGCACCAGCTTCGCCAGGCCGCGGTGGTCCTGGTGCGCGTCGGCCGTGCGCGGGGAGAGCACGAGGTCCGGGTCGGTGCGGCGGCGCAGCTCCTCCAGCCCGTTCTTGGCCTCTTCCCAATGCGCGGGGAACCGGCCGTCGGGCAGTTTGAGCACGGTGACCTCGACGTCGGCGCCGGGGCAGAAGGCCGCGAGCGCGGCGCGTTCCTCGGTCTCCCGCTCGGTGCCGCCGCCGGAAAGCACGAGCGCGTCCACCCGGACACCCGGGTTGGCGGCGCAGATCGTCAGCAGGGTGCCGCCCGCGCCGATGGCGATGTCGTCACAGTGCGCGCCGAGCGCGACGATCCGCTGGACGCCGCCGGTGCCGAGCTCGATCACGCCGAGCTCGCCGCTTCGCGTTCCCAGCGGGCCCACGGACGGTCTCCGTGCGCGTACGCGTCGTCCAGCTGGACGCGTTCCTTGACGGTGTCGGTCGGCTTCCAGAACCCGCGGTACGGGTACGCGAGCAGCTTGCCGCGCTTGGCGAGCTCGCCGCAGCCGTCGGCCACCAGGTCGCCGCCCTCGGGATGTGGTCGAAGATCTCCTGGCGCAGCACGAAGTATCCGCCGTTCTCCCACAGCGGCATCTCGCTGACCGGGGTCAGCGCGCCGATGCGGCCGTCCTCGCCCATCTCGACGCAGTGGAACGACGACTGCGGCGGCACGACCATCATCGACGCGCCGGCGTCGGATTCGGTGAACCGCTCGATCATGTCCGGCAAGGGCGCGTCGGTGAGGACGTCGGCGTAGTTGGCGAGGAACATCTCGTCGCCCTCGAGATACGGGCGCACCCGGCGCAGCCGCTCGCCGATGGCCGATTCGAGCCCGGTCTGCACGAAGGTGATCGACCAGTCCGCGATGTCGGTCGACAGCAGCTCGGCCTTGCCGCGGCGCAGGACGAAATCGTTGGAGGTGGTCTCCTGGTAGTTGAGGAAGAACTCCTTGATGTGGTGCGCGCCGTAGCCGAGACAGAGGATGAACTCGGTGTGCCCGAAATGCGCGTAGTACCGCATCACGTGCCAGATCAGGGGTCTGGGGCCGACCATGGCCATCGGCTTCGGCACGTCGGACGCGTCACCGTTGCGCATCCGCATGCCGTAGCCGCCGCAGAAGAGGACTACCTTCACGACTTCACCTCGACGATTTCCAGGTGCGGGATGGGGAAGACCAGCTTCCCGCCCCATTCGTCCACAAAGGACAATTGGGCGGTCAGTTCCTTCCGGAGATTCCACGGAAGGACGAGCACGTAGTCGGGCCGGTCCGCTTCGATGCGCTCCGGCGGCAGGATCGGGATCCGGGTGCCGGGGGTGAACCGGCCGTGCTTGTACGGGTTGCGGTCGACGGTGTACCGCAAGACGTCCGGGCGGATGCCGCAGTGGTTCAGCAGCGTGTTGCCCTTGCCCGGGGCGCCGTAACCGACGACGGTCTTGCCTTCGAGCGCGGCGTCGGTGAGGAACTTGTTCAGCTCGAGCCGGACCTTGGTGACCCGCTCGGAGAATTCGGTGTAGCCGGACATTTCGTGCAGCCCGGCCGCCTTTTCGGCGTCGAGGACCCGCGTCATCCGCTCGCTCGGCTCACCGGCGACGGCGTCCGGGCGCGCCCACAACCGGATCGAACCGCCGTGCGTGGGCAGGAGCTCGACGTCCACAACGGACAATCCGCCCTGCGCGAGCGCCCGGCGCGCGGATTCCACCGTGTAGTACTGGAAGTGCTCGTGATAGATCGTGTCGTACTGGTTCTCCTGGATCAGCGTCAGCAGGTGCTGGACCTCGATGCTGACCCAGCCGTCATCGGCGACCAGGGCGCGGAGCCCGTGCGTGAACCCGATGATGTCCGGAATGTGCGCGTAGACGTTGTTCGCCACGACGAGGTCGGCGGGGCCGTGCTCCTCGCGGACGTCGCGTCCGGTTTCGGGGCCGAGGAAGGCGGTCTTCGTCGGCACCCCGGCGTCACGCGCGGCTTGGCCCACGTTCACCGAAGGTTCCACGCCGAGACAACGGATCTGCTGTGCCACAACGTGTTTGAGGAGATAGCCGTCGTTGCTGGCGACCTCGACGACGAACGAGGACTCGTCGAGCCCCAGCCGCTCGACGGCGCCGTCGACGAACGTCTTGGCGTGTTCGACCCAGGAGGCGGAATACGACGAGAAATACGCGTATTCGGTGAAAGTCTCTTCCGGGGTGATCAGCGGAGGGATCTGGGCCAGCCAGCATTCGGTGCAGACCCGCAGGTGGAGGGGGTACGTCGGCTCCGGCTCCGCGAGCTGTTCCGCGGTCAGGAAACGTTCGCACGGCGGCGTCGCCCCGAGGTCGACGACACTGGCGAGATGGGCCGAGCCGCAGAGTCGGCAGGTGGTCATCGAGAGGCTCCTTGGCTCGCGTCACGTATCCCAGACGTCGGCACCTCGGGTCGCCTCGTTACATGCCTTCCAGGGGTCTCACGCTTCCGTCTCACAACCGAAACCTGGCGTCTCGGCCATCGGCGCAGGCGTCTCCGCCATCCGGACGCGGGCAACTCCCGGCCGATCGCGTTCCGCCCGCTAAACGCGACCCGCCAGGCCCCCGCCCGGATCGCGTTTAGCCGACTAAACGCGACCCGCCAGGCCCCCGCAGACGTCGCGAAAGCCACTTTCGCGACGTCTGATGTCCCGAAAGTGGCTTTCGCGACACCTGGTCGCCGAGCCGCCGCGCCCGGATCGCGTTTAGCGGGCTAAACGCGATCCGGCCGTCAAGCCGTCAGGAGACCACCAGCGCGTAGTCCGCATCGGTCGCCGACGTCTCCGGGTGACCGTCGGCGTTCACCTGCGTCGCCACGACCTCCACCGTCCAAGTACCGGCGGCCGGCCTCTCGAGGATGACGTTCTCCACCGTGTCGACGGTGTTCGGCGACCCGCCCGCGGTCGAGAAGTTGCCCGCCTTCAGCCCGTTGTTGCCGTAGTAGACGGTCCCGTTCGGCGCGGTGACCTTCAGGGTCAGGTCGTTGACCCTGGCGACCGTCGCGCTCGGCGAGCCCGCCGGGTCGGTGTAGGCCAGCGTGGCCTTGAACTGTTTGGTCCCGTTCACCGCGACCGTGTACTTCTTCGACTGCCCGGTGCCCAGCAGATCGGTCTCGTTCACCAGCACCGGCAGTTTCCAGCCGTTCGCCTTGGCCTGTTCGTGCAGGTACCGCACGTTCGCGGTGCCCCAGCCCTGATGCGTCCGGGTCATGTCGTGCGAGGTGCCGCTGAACGCGAACTGGTCGGCACCGTTGATCAGCAGCGCCTTCGCGGTCGAGGCGTGCGGGCGGCTCGTGAAGACGTCGCGGCCCTTTCCGGGGCCGCCGTCGAACACGCCGTCGGCCCACATCTGGAACAGCAGCCCGGCGTTTCCGCAGGTGATCGGGGTCGCGCCGCTCGTGCCGCCGAACGACGCCGTGTACGAGGTGTCACTGCCGGACGACGTGGTGTCGATCCGGTCGTAGTAGTTCGACAGTTCCGGTTTGATCCGCCCGTCGGCGGCCGGGCCGATGCTGGCGCCGCCGTTCCACTTGTCGTCGGTGCGGCCCAGCGTGTCGTAGTGGTACTGCCCGCCGACCGAGAGCACGTTCTTCGACCAGGCCTGCGGCCGCGACTGCTGGGTGCCCGCGTTGCTCTGCGACTGGCAGATCAGCAGGTCGTGGTCGAAGACGATCTTGTCGAGCTCGGCGGAGACCGAGTTGTAGGCCGTGGTCAGCCCGCCGCCCCAGCTGTTGCTCTGGAACACCGCGCGGTACCTGCCCGCCGGGTCGACCAGCTCCTTGGTGTGGGCGTAGCGGTCCGGCTTGTTGTAGGTGGCGAAGATCCCCTGAGCCTCGGGCAGCAGCCCCCGCCGTGCAGCGCTCACACCCGACGCGAAGATCTGGCCGTACGTGGACGTCCCGTGGCTGGTGCTGGTGGAGTTCGACCCGTGCATCACCGTCGGCCGCGCCTTGAACTCCTGGTGCGTGACGCGCAGTCCACCGTCCATCACCTCGCCGCGCACGCCCTGGCCGCGATAGCCGCCGACACTTTCGACGTAGTTCGCGCCGCTGCTCTCCCTGGCGTTGGCCATGTCGGTCTCGGGCGCGGTGATCGCGCCGACCGCGAGCACCTCGGCCCCCTGCGCCACGGTGGCGGCCTGGCCGGGGCCGAGCTTCGCCACGATGTGCTGCCCGCTCTGCGAGATCGCCTCGATGCCGCCGCCGAGGCGCAGGATCCGCTCGGCCACCGCGCGCTGGTCCCGCGCGTCCGATTCGACCAGCGTCACGAGGTAACCGCCCGTCGCGGCCAGTGAGATCTCCACCTTGTCGTCCGCCCGGTATTCGCCGAGCCACCGGACGAAATTCAATTTCGCGACCGATTCGCGGTTTTCCGGCTTCAGCCGGACCACGTAGGCGAAATCGGGAATGTAGGTCCCGATCCGCACGCCGAGTGAACGCAATCGCCCGCGCTGTTCGTCGGTCAGCGCGCTCCGGACCTGGAGCAGGTAGGCGCCCTTCCAGTCCTGGCTCGCGGCCGTCCGCTGGCTGAGCGGATCGAAGGTCCTGCTGGCCAGGCGGATGAACTGGGGATCTTCGGCGGCCGGGGCGGCGACGGCCACCCCGCTCGTCAGTAGCATCGCGCCGACCAAGGGCGCGAGAAAGCGGACAGACTTCGACCGTGGCATGAAATACCTCCGGAGAGCTCTGCAGGGGAGAGGTCTTTCGAAGGTACCGGCCGAAAAGTGCGATGATCAGCCGCTGAACGGCCCAGCCGTTCCCCGGCGATGGGGGAAATGGAGCATAAACGGTTAAAAACTGATTCAGGAGCTCTCGTCGATCGCCCCGCTGAACCGCGTCAACCGCTCGCGTTCCTCGTCGCCGAGTCTTCGCGTGCTGCCTTCGGGCAGGACGCACGCGATCCAGATGGTGCGGCAGCGCGCGTAGACGGCCCGTTCGTCGCGCAGCCTGCTGTTCACCACGACGTCGCAGGTCCCGATCCGGCCGACCACGGTCTCCACCTCGACCGGGTTGTCACGGAAGGTCAGCCTGCGCAGGTAGCTGACGTTGTGCTTCGCGATGAGATACGCCGGTCCCTTGGCCTGGAAAAGGTGTTCGCGCCGCGGATCGAGCATCGCGACCTGGGCTTCCTGGAAATAGTCGAGCAACCGCACATTCCCGACGTATCCGAGATGGTCGAGGTCGGCGACACGCAGGCGATGGCGGTGGAGGTGGATCTCGGGAGCGGGACGCGCACTGGTCGTCCCCAGCGGATGTGCGTGCACGAAGTGGATCTTGAATGATCGCGTGGTGTTCCGGCCGCGCGGCGCAACGGACACCGGCCCGGTTCACTCCATCAGGGCTTCGGAGAGCTCGCGGATCGCGGCCGTCTCGGCGCTGTGGATGTCGCGGATCATGGTGCCCATCGTGCGGAAAAGGTCACGTGCTTCGGCGTCGGTGAACGGCGTTTCGTCGTTGTAGTGCTCGCGCAGTTTCCACATCTCGTCACCGGCGGCCGCAGCGGCGTCTTGTCCCGCGTCGCCTTCGCGGACCCCCGCCGAAACCGCGCTGACCAGTCCGCGCATCCAGGCGAATTCGGCGATCGACACCGGGACGGCCGCCTCGGCCAGCTCCGCCCAGCGCTCGGCGATCCCGCGCCAGGTCGACGCCTGTTCGGCCAGCGCCGGGAGTTCGAGCAGGACGGCGGCCTCGGTGAGCGCGTCGGCGAACAGTCCGCGCAGATGCCCGCCCTCCATCCCGGCCGGGGTGACGTTCTCCCACACGGTGAACAGCGCTCCGACGAGCCCGCGCCGCTCCCCGAACGCGCGCGGCCAGCCCTTGGGGTCACGTTCGTCGGTCATCGCCTTCGCCCAGCGCCCCAGGCTGGCAGCGAGAACGATTTCGACGGCGCCGAGAGATTCCGCGCGCAGTCCGTCAGCCCGTCGCGTACGGCCGCCCGCCAGTCGGGGACGTCGCCGGGCTCGATCGTGGCGAGCAGGTTCTTGTACGAGCCGACGCGGCCACGCGCGGCGTCGAACGTCTTCCGGTCGACCGTGAGCGGGCGAGGTTCCGGTCGTCGACCAGCACCCGGCCGTCTTCCTCGCCGTACGCGACGACGAAGTGGCCGCCACCGCCGGACAGCTCCGGTGGCAGCCGCCAGTAGCCGAGTGACTCGCGGTCGGGGAGGACGATCGACGGCCGTCCCGCTTCGAGATTCGCGGAGAGGCGTTTCGCGGCGGCGCGTTTGCCACCGGTGGTGTGGATGTCGACGGCGAGCCCCAGTCGGTCCACTGTGGACTTGAGCCATTCCTGCGGATACTGCCACCGCGCGCGGAAGCCGAACACGATCGTCGACATCGTCTCGTGCGCGAAGTCCCACAGGATGTAGCCGGCCCCGATCCCGCCGGACACGGCGAAGACCAGCGCCTCGCCGGGCGCCTGCCCGTCCGGCCCTTCGACGCCGTGATGGGTCAGTACGGCGGTGACCGCCGAAACATCGGGTTGCAGCCCGCCGCGCAATGCGTACTCGCTCACCCCGCCATCATGCCCGTTTCGGCGTCAGAAGTCCCTGATCAGAGAAACCCTGCCGCGTAAGGGATCCGTCACGTACACCGTCCTGGTGCGCTGGTCGATCGCGACCGCGCCGGGGTTCACGCCGAGTGAGAGGTCGCCGGTGAGCAGGCTCGTCCTGCCGTCGATCCTGGCGATGCCGTTGGGTCCGCCGTTGGCGTAGACGGTGTTCGATCCTTCATGGACCGCGAGCGCCGAAGACTCCGAGCGCAGCAGCACGGTCGCCTTCTCCTTGCGCGTGCCCGTGTCCACGATGGACAGATGGTGGATGGCCGAATTCGCGACGAACACCGTGCCGGACGCGCTGTGCACGGCGACGCCGGTCGGCGACTTGCCGACCGGGATCCCACCGGCGAACCGGCCCGCGCCGATGTCGAAGATCTCCAGCGAGTCGGTGGCCGTGCTGGTGCAGTACGCGAGCTTGCGTCCGCTGTCGACCGCCGTCGACGACAACCCCCGGGTCGGTCCCGGGACCAGGTCCAGCAGGCGGCAGCCCACGCCGTCGATGACGGCGAGCGTCCCGGTGAGGTCACTGACCGCGTAGATGCGGTTCGCGTGCTCGTCGACGTCGACACCGGACGCGCCGGGGCCGGCGGGCACCACGCTGACGACGTCGTTGGTCCGCCCGTCCAGGACGAGGACGGTCCCGGCGGGCGGGTTCGCCACGAAGACCCGGTTGGTCACCGTGTCCACGGCCAGCCCGGCGGGCTCGCCGCCGACCGGGATCACGTCACCGACCGTGCCGGACCGCGAGTCGAGGACGACGATCGTGCCGGTGGACGGGTCCGACAGGTAGGCGAAGCCGGTGACGGAATTCACCGCGACCGCCTCCGGGGCGCCCCCGACCTCGACGAGGAGCACTTTCTCGGCTCTGGCCGCCGGCGGGAACGCCACCGCGGAGGCACCGGCCGCGGCCAGCGTGAGCAGGGCTCGGCGGCTCAGCTCGGGTCCTCGCACAGGCGCCTCCCGATGATCGTTCCGAGCTTCGACGATAACCCGCGATCCGAGCACGCGAAGGAACTTCGCGTCCCCCGATCGCGTTGTTTCCGATGAGTAACCCCCACCCCTGAGAAGGAAGGAGCAGGACGCCGTGCACAAGCACCAGAACGGGCTGAAGACCGTCGTCCTGCTCGGCCTGCTGTCCGCGCTCATCGTCGGGATCAGCGGCTTCTTCGGGCGGGGCGCGCTGGTCATCGGCCTGGTGGTGGCGCTCGGCGTCAACGCGTACGCCTACTTCAACTCCGACAAGCTGGCGCTGCGGGCCATGCGCGCGCGGCCGGTCTCCGAGGCCGAGCAGCCGGCGATGTACCGGATCGTGCGGGAGCTGGCGACCACGGCGCGGCAACCGATGCCGCGGCTCTATGTCAGCCCCACCGTGGCCCCGAACGCCTTCGCCACCGGCCGCAGCCCCCGGCACGCGGCGGTGTGCTGCACCACCGGCATCCTCGATCTGCTCGACGAGCGCGAACTGCGGGCGGTGCTCGGGCACGAGCTGTCCCACGTCTACAACCGCGACATCCTGATCTCGTGCGTCGCGGGCGCGCTGGCGAGCGTGATCAGCGTGATCGCCAACATCGCGATGTTCACCAGCGTTTTCGGCGGCAACAACCGCGAGGACGGCGACAGTCCGCTGGTCGGGCTGCTCCTGGTGCTGATCGGGCCGATCGCGGCCGCCGTGGTGAAGCTCGGGGTGAGCCGCTCGCGGGAGTTCCAAGCCGACGCGTCGGGCGCGGAACTCACCGGCGACCCGCTCGGCCTGGCGTCCGCCCTGCGGAAGCTCGACAGGGGGACGCGCGCGGCGCCGCTCGTGCCGGAGCCGAAGCTGGTCTCGCAGTCGCACCTCATGATCGCGAACCCGTTCCGCCCCGGCGAAGGCCTCTCGAAGCTCTTCTCGACCCACCCGCCCATGGCCGAACGCATCCGGCGCCTGGAAGACATGGCCCGCCGCCCCTACTGACCAGCCGGATCGCGTTTAGCCCGCTAACTGCGCTCTGCCGCCAGATCGCGTTTAGCCCGCGAAACGCAGGTCCGCCTCCAGATCGCGATTAGCCCGCTAAACGCAGGTCGGCCCGGGGATCTCACCTCGTGAGAGCGGGAATCGGGGGACGAGGGCGCGAGTTCCCCGGGCATGGGTTCCGCACAGCAGTTGCACCTCGGGGTCGCGCTCGACGGGGCCGGGCAGCATCCGGCCGCCTGGCGGGTCTCCGACGTCCGCCCGTCCGCGTTGTTCACCGCCGCCCACTACCTCGCCCACGCGAAGCTCGCCGAAGCGGCTTCGCTCGACTTCGTCACCCTCGACGACACCCTCGCGCTCCAGCCCGGAGGCGAGGAGGTCGTCCGAGGGCGCCTCGACGCGTTGCTGACCTTCGCCGCCATAGCCCCCGTGACCAGCGGAATCGGCCTCATCCCCACGGTCACCACCACCCACACCGAGCCGTTCCACATCTCGACGGCCGTCGCGTCGCTCGACTTCGCGAGCCGCGGCCGCGCAGGTGTCCTCGCGGTGCCTTCGCGCACCGAAGCCGAGGTCGCGCACTTCGGCAGGCGCACCCTGCCGTCCGAGGTGGACGCCGAAGCGGAGAACGCCGAGGTCGTCGACGTCATCGCCCGCCTCTGGGACAGCTGGGAGGACGGCGCGATCATCCGCGACGAGCCGACCGGCCGCTTCATCGATCGCGAGAAGCTGCACTACGTCGACTTCGAAGGTCGCTTTTTCAGCATCAAGGGACCTTCGATCACGCCGCGTCCGCCGCAAGGCCACCCCGTCGTCGCGGTGTACGGCGACTCGCCGTACGCGCACGGCGCCGACGTCGTCCTGGCCGACGAGATCCGCGGCGCCCGCGAGCGCTTCCCGGACGCGAAACTCCTCGCCGGCCTGTCGATCGTGCTCGCCGAGACCGAGCAGGCCGCCATCGAGCGTCGCCGGGCGCTGGAGGCTTACGCGCCCTTCCCGCCGGGCCCGAGTTTCACCGGAACTCCCGCCGGCCTCGCCACCGAGCTGCCCCGCCTCGCGGCATCCAACGGCCTCGACGGCTTCCACCTCAGGCCCGCGGTCCTGCCCGACGACCTGGCGCTCTTCACCGCCGAGACCGTGCCCGCGCTCCAGGCCGCGGGCGCGTTCCGGCAGGCCTACACCGGCGCCACCCTGCGCGACCATCTCGGTCTCGGGGTCGCCGCCAACCAGTACGCGGAGGCGTGACAGATGCCCAAACAGGTCAAACTCGCCGCCCATTTCCCCGGCGTCAACAACACGACCGTGTGGAGCGACCCGCGTTCGGGTAGCCAAATCGACTTTTCGTCCTTCGAGCATCTCGCGCGCACGGCCGAGCGGGGCAAGTTCGACTTCCTGTTCCTCGCCGAAGGCCTGCGCCTGCGCGAACACGCGGGCAAGATCCTCGACTCCGACGTCGTCGGGCGGCCGAACACCACCACCGTGCTGGCCGCGCTGTCGGCGGTCACCACCCGCCTCGGCCTCGCGGGCACGCTGTCGTCCACCTTCAACGAGCCGTACGAGGTCGCGCGGCAGGTCGCGAGCATCGACCACCTCTCCGGTGGCCGCGCCGCGTGGAACGTCGTCACGTCACCGGACGCGTGGACGGGCCAGAACTTCCGCCGCGGCGGCTTCCTGAAACGCGAGGACCGCTATCGCCGCGCCGAGGAATTCCTCGCCACCGTGCGTGAACTCTGGGACAGCTGGGCGCCCGACGCGCTCGTGGGGGACAAGGAGAACGGCGTCTTCGCCCGCGGCATCGGCCGATTTGTCCACAGTGGACCGCAGTTCGACATCCACGGCGCGTTCACCGTCCCGAGGACCCCGCAGGGGCAGCCGATCGTCATCCAGGCCGGGGATTCCGACGAGGGCAGGGAGTTCGCCGCCAAGACCGCCGACGTCATCTTCAGCCGCCACGGTTCGCTGGAGAGCGGCAAGGAGTTCTTCGCCGACGTCAAGCGACGGCTGCCCGCGTACGGCCGCGAGCCCGGAGAGCTGCTGATCATGCCCGCCGCGACCTTCGTCCTCGGCGACACCGAGGAGGACGCGCACGAGCAGGCCCGCGAGATCCGCTATCAACAGGTCCGTCCGGCGACCGCGATCCAGTTCCTCGAACAGGTCTGGAGCCGCGACCTCTCCGCCTACGACGCCGACGGCCCGCTCCCCGAGATCGACCCGGATCCCGACGCCGAACCACTGACCTGGGGCCGCGTCCGGCACGAGAAGGATCCGCTGGCCGTGGCCGCGAAATGGCGGGCGATCGCGGAGGAGAAGAAGCTCTCGATCCGCGAACTGGTCATCGAGGTGACCGCGCGCCAGCAGTTCGTCGGCACCGCCCGGCAGGTCGCGGAATCGATCGACGAATACGTCCAGGGCGACGCCGCCGACGGCTTCGTGCTGGTGCCGCATCTGACCCCGGGCGGGCTGGACGCGTTCGTCGACGACGTCATCCCACAGCTACAGGAACGTGGTGTCTTCCGGAGCGACTACACCGGCGACACCCTGCGGGAACACCTGTTCAGCCGGTAGCACCCTGGGTGCGCGCGACGTTCATCAGATATTCGCCGTAGCCGGACTTCGCCAGCTTCGCCCCGAGCGCGAAGCACTGCTCCGCGTCGATGAAGCCCATACGCAGCGCGACTTCTTCGAGACAGGCGATCCGGACACCCGTCCGGTGCTCGAGGACCTGCACGAACTGGCCCGCCTCCAGCAGCGAGTCGTGCGTTCCGGTGTCGAGCCAGGCGAACCCGCGGCCGAGGTCGATCAGCGTCGCGCGGTCCTGCCGCAGGTAGGTGAGGTTGACGTCCGTGATCTCCAGCTCGCCGCGCGGGGAGGGCTTGAGGTCACGGGCGATCTCGACGACCTGGTTGTCGTAGAAGTACAGGCCGGTGATGGCCTTGTTCGACTTCGGCTTCTCGGGTTTCTCCTCGATGGAGAGGAGCTTGCCGTCGGCGTCGATCTCGCCGACGCCGTACCGCTGCGGATCCTTCACCGGGTAGCCGAACAGCACGCAGCCGTCGAGCGCGGTGGCCGCGGCCTGCAGCCTGCTGGAGAATCCCTGGCCGTAGAAGATGTTGTCGCCGAGCACGAGCGCGACGTCGTCGTCGCCGACGAAGTCCGCGCCGATGACGAACGCCTCGGCCAGCCCGTTCGGGGCGGCCTGCTCGGCGTAGCTGAAGCTGAGCCCGAACTGGCTGCCGTCACCGAGCAGCCGCCGGAAATGCGGCAGGTCGACGGGGGTCGAGATGATCAGGATCTCGCGGATCCCGGCGAACATCAGCACCGAGATCGGGTAGTAGATCATCGGTTTGTCGTAGACCGGTAGCAGCTGTTTCGATATCGCCTGGGTGATGGGATGCAGACGCGTCCCACTGCCCCCCGCCAGCACGATGCCCTTCATGCGATGCCCCCGCTTCGTAGCCGATCGCTCGGGATCTCACACTACCGGGTGGCTCAGAACGCCGGGCCCTTCGCGAAGTACGCCTTGCAGCCGAGGTTGTACTCGGTGGAGATCTGCAACACGTTCTTGCCGCCGTCGACCGGCAGCAGCGTCGAGCTGTAGTTGGGGCAGAAGTTGTTGTGGATCCCGACGATGTGCACCGGCGCGGGCAGTTCGTACCAATGCCCGGCGCCGAAGTTGTCGTTGGCCAGCAGGACCTGGCCGTTCTTGGGCTGCGGGACCCCGGCGGCGTTCGTGTAGATCTGCCCGACCATCACCAGCCGCACGCCGTTCGGGCCGCCGGGGAACAGCGTGATCGTCTGCGCGTGCTGGAAGTAGTTGCCGCTGGCGGTGGTGACGCGGGTGCCGGGGTCGAGGGGATCACCCCAGTTGGCGCCGTCGGAGGAGATCTTGAAGTACGGGTCGCAGTAGCGGTCGCGGTAGTTGCAGATCTCGTAGGCCAGGTAGTACCGGCCGTCGGGGAGGCGGCGGATGATCGGCATCCCGGGCCGCACCCGATGCGGTGGGATTGCCATCGTGCGCTGCTTGGTGCCCCAGTTCACCCCGTCGGTGGAGGCGACCCGGTTCATCACCTGCGCGAACTGGGGAGCCTCGGTCTCGTCGGCGTAGTGCAGCCAGAGCGTGCCGCCCGCGTCGACGACGAACTCCGGCTCCCAGATGCCGTCGTGGTTGTGCGAGCGGGCGGCCTCGGACAGGAAGGCCCACGAGCGGCCGGCGTCGCGGCTGTACCAGATCCTGATGCCGATCCGCCGCTGCGGACCGGCATCCTGCCGGTAGCTCGCGGCCCACAGCAGGGTGCCCGCGCGAAGCCTGCCGACCCGCTGCGGCAGTTCGTACAGCGTTCCGCAGCACATGCCGCGGCGACCGTCGCGGTCGCGGACCTCGCCGATCTTGTGGAAGGTCTGGCCCTCGTCGGTGCTCTCCATGATCGGGGTGAACTTGCCGCTCGCGTCTTCGCTGGTCAGCGACGCGAGGATGCGGCCGCGGCCGATCGAGGAATGCTCCAGGCGGATGAGCCGCGGGTACGAGCCGTAGCCGGGCACGAGCTGTTGGCGCTCCGCGGCCTGCGCGGACGTGAACAGGGACGCGATCACCGTGAGTGACAGCGCGAAGGCGAGTGCGGAGCTGAAACGGCGTTTCATCGTGACCTTCCTCGAACGCGATCGCCGGATTACAACACGGGCTTTTGTCCCTTTCGGACTCCCGAGGAGGCGTTGCGACGGAAACCCACGTCCGAGTGGCCTGAATCGCTCGGCCGAGTGATCCGGTAACGCTGGGCTATCGACCGACGAAGATCGGATGACGGGTTCGACTAGGGGGAAACACGTGATCAGGCGCTTGTGCGCGGCCGCGAGTGCCGTGCTGCTGACCGCAGGCCTGATGGCCTGCTCGCCGCCGGCTCTCGGTCGCGTCGTCCCGCGGGCGGCCGCCCCGGACGGGTTGCGCTCGCCGACGACGATTCCCACGCCGACCACCACCCCGAAGCCCGGTCCGCAGCCGGAGGAGAAGCACTCGGGGAAGGGGAACGCGTCGGTCCCCATGGCCTGGCCGTCGCGCATCGGCTTCGTGACCTTCGACTGTCCGAAGTGTTCCGGGCACGTCGCGGTCAACACCGAGAACGAGCTGATCGTCAACGACGTCGGCCCATACAAGGGCACGCAGTGGATCAACGACATGCCCGGCCGTCAGGCGAAGACGTTCACCGTCAAGGCCAACGCCGCCTGGACGCTGACCATCACCGACGAAAGCGGTTTGCCCGTCCTCACGCCGGGCAAGGCCCTGTCCGGCAAGAGCGAAGCGGTCTTCGCCGCGCCCGATGGCGTCTCATCGGTCGCCATCACCACCAAGAACAGCGGCCGCACCGCGGTGTGGGTGCACAGTGGCGACTACTCGGAGCTCCCCGTGAACCAGCTCGGCGACTACAAGGGCAGCGTGCCCGTGTCCGGTCCGGCCTTCGTGTCGGTGGAAGGCGACGGGACCTGGACGGTCACCGCGTCGTAGACATGACGAAGGCCACCTTCCGCGGAAGGTGGCCTCGCCGTCGCCGTGCTCAGCGGTAGTTCGTGAACTGCAGCGCGATCTCGAAGTCCTTGCCCTTCAGCAAGGCGATCACGTCCTGCAGCTGGTCCTTCTTCTTGCCGGACACCCGAAGCTGGTCGCCCTGGATCTGCGCCTGGACGCCCTTGGGGCCTTCGTCACGGATGAACTTGGCTATCTGCTTCGCCTTGTCCGACGCGATCCCCTGCAGGATCTTGCCGCCGATCTTGTAGATCTTGCCGGACAACGCCGGCTCGCCCGCCTCGAAGGCCTTCAGGGAGATGCCGCGTTTGATCAGCTTCTCCTTGAACACCTCGACCGCCGCCAGCGCCCGCTCCTCGGTCTCGGACTCGATCGCGATCGCCTCTTCACCGGACCAGTCGATCTTGGTCCCGGTACCCCGGAAGTCGAACCGCGTACCGAGTTCCTTGCTGGCCTGGTTCAGGGCGTTGTCCACCTCCTGGCGATCGACCTTGCTCACCACGTCGAAAGAGGGATCCGCCACGTGTTCTCACACCTCGTACTCGCTTGTCAGGAGCTTCCACCCTAGCCCTGCGGAACCCGGTTGACCGGCCCGCCACGGCATTGGGTATTCTTTCGTCTCGGCCGGGGACACCCGGCCACGGCGAGTTGCCCGAGCGGCCAAAGGGATCTGACTGTAAATCAGACGGCACTGCCTTCGGGGGTTCGAATCCCTCACTCGCCACACCAGCAAGATCGGCCCCCTGACCTGGGAAACCAGGACAGGGGGCCGATCTTGTTATGTGCAGTTGTGTGCAGCTCGGCGCGGCTGCTAGCGGGTGGCCGCGCCAAATACGCGCCAAAGTTTGCCCGGGCCTACTCGCCACCCAGAGCCCTGGTCACGCGGTCTCGGGCGGCCTGCTCACCGCCGTCGAGACACTTGGCGTAGACCCTTAGCAGCACGGAGAGACTGTGTCCGGCCCACTTGGCCACCCGGGTGGGCTCCACGCCGCCGTTGAGCCACGTGGACACCGCAGCGTGGCGGAGGTCATAGGGACGTTTTCCGAGCGGCCCAGCGGCCACCTCGGCGGTGAAGACTCGTTCACGTGCCGTCGCCCACACCCGGCCGTAGACCGAGCTACCGACCCGGCCGCCGTCGCGGGCTCCTCGGAACAGCCTGCCGTCCGGCGCGGTTCCGAACCGGCGTAGGTGCTCGTGGAGTAGCGCGGTGAGTTGAGGCGGGCACGGCACCGTCCGCTCCTCCTCTTCGGCCCGGTGCTTGAGCGGCCCCTCTTCGGATGCCTCGCCGGAGTCGGTCCATTCCTGCCCGATCTCCGGGCGCGCCCTCCTAAGGAGAAGATCTCCCCATCCTTCCTTGGGCAGCGACAGATCAGTCTTGTTCAGGTTCGCTACCTCCTCCGGACGGAGAGCGGCGTAGTACATCAGCCCGTAGAACGCGACCAGGGGCGGACCCTGCTTGCCGATCGTGCCGACTGCTTCGAGCAGCATTCGCCCCTGAATCGGGTTTACGACGGACTTCGGGTCGACCTCGTGGACGACGAACTTTCGCTTCTTCATCTTCACGTCCTCAACCGGATTCGCCGTCAGAAGCTTCTGTTCGGGCGACATTGCGTACTCGATGGCGTTTCCGAGGGCGACGCGGCGAAGTCGCACGGTGTTGGTCGCTGCCTTCTTTCCGTCCAGCTTGAGATCCAAGGCGCGTAGAACAGCGCGCAGCGTGTCCGCGTTCGCTAGCTCGCCGACGTTGCGGCTCGACTTCGCGGCGAATGAGAGAGCCTGTCGGACTTCGTCGGTTTGGGGCGCGTTCCGTGTGTTCAGGTTGAAGGCTGTCTTGAGGGCCTTTCGCAGGTTCTTGGGGTCGCACGGCGGTTTCCCTTTGAGCATGGGAACCGTGATGGTCATCAAGGACTCTGCGAGAGACGCGCGGTACTTGGGTGACGACTCCGGCCACTTCATGTCCGCGTACTCACAAGCGAACACAAACCAAGACTTGACCTCGGTCGCGCGAAGCATCGAGACCGGCAGCCCGCTCTCAGTGTCGAACGCCTCTCCCTCACGGGCGGCAGTGAGGAGTTTGGATCGGAAACTGTCGGCGAGAGCGAGCGTGTCGAAGCTCTCGCCGAACTTTTCACCGGCAACTACCCAGCGGGCTCGGTACGTCGTCTTCCGCTTGCCCTCGTACTTGTAGAGCGTCCAGATTCGGACGTCATGTGTGGTCGCCATCAGGCAGCAGCCTCCTCGCACATGTCCAGAAAGCGTTCGTACTCGGAACGGCGGATACGGAGATCACCGTTCGGCAGTTTCAGACAGCTAGGTCCGCGCCCGGTGGCGCGCCATTGCTGGAATGTCCGGCGTGAGATCTTCATTTCGGCGCAGAATTCGGCGACTGTGAGCCAGTTCGTGGTGGCCATGGTGGCGGCTTCTCCTCGCGCGGCGGTGCGTGCTGGTGGCGTGCGCGACGTGCATGGCGGTCTCCTTGGCGGCTTGAGCGGGTGTTGTCGGTAACTTCGGTAACCTCGGTAACTTCGCTGGTCAGACGGTTACCGAGGGATTTTCGGCTCGGTAACCTCGGTAACCCGGTTACCGCAGTTACCGCAGCGATTTCGGCTCGGTAACCGTCTGACCTGCACGGTTACCGGGGTTACCGCAGTTACCGGGAATCCCCGGTTTCGGGTGGCGGGAGGTAGCGGGTCCAGGCGTCGGCGAGGCCGGTCTCGCCGGTGGTGCGGTAGCCCTTGGCGGTGGTGCCGTTGTGCTTGAACGCGTGGACTTCCACCCCGTACCGGCCGAGTTCCTTGGACAGGTGGCGGGCGTCGAACGGCTTGCCGTAGTAGTCGGCCCACGGAGCCTCTTCCATGGCGTGGAGGGCTTCGAGGATGGTCGTGGTGGGCAGGCGTTCGGCCTGGTGCGCGGTGAAGACGGTCCGCAGGTCGGCGAGCAAGCGGGTTCCGACGCTGCCCGCGCGGTGGTTGTTGGCGGTGACGAAGTGCTTGCAGGCTTCGCGGGCTTTCTCCGGCCATTCGCCTCCGGCGGCGTCGGCGAGGGCCAGCAGGGGTTCCCAGATCTCGGCGGAGCGGTCGGTGACACCTTCGGGCATCTCGGGTTCGGCCTCGCCGACCTGTGCGGCGACGCTGTGGACCCAGTCGGCGAGCCGGTCCCGCAGTGGTTCGGCCTCGGTCTCGACACGGCGGGTCTTGAAGGGCTCGACAGTTTCGCCCGGTGCGCGGCGGCGCATGTGGACAGTGATGGCGCGGGTGGTGATGGTGTCCGGCATGTGCCCGGCGATTCCTGCCAAAGCGGCGGGGGCGTAGACCTTGAACCGCTGCACGGCCATGGCCTTGGCGTCGCCGACACAGCGCGGGATCGTGGCCGACCGCTTGTATCCGGCGTTGAGCAGTGCGCGCAGGTCCTCGGTGTTGCCGGTGTTCTTCGGGTTGAAGATGGCGTCCACCTCATCGAACAGGATCGTGATCGGCGCGGCGGATACGAGTCGGAACAGCGCGGCCGGGGAGGCAGACAACGTCATCTCTGGCGAGGCCACGAGGTACTGCGCGACCTCCAGAACGCGGGTCTTCCCGCTACCGGGCTCGGCAGACGACAGGATCAGTCGCGGGGTGATGTAGAAGTGCTCGGCGGCGTGGGTGTGGGCGTACCAGAGCGCGAGCATCGGCGCGCAGTGTGGCGAGGGGAAGACGTTGAAGCGGGACACGAACTCTCCGATCTGGTCCAGGACTTCGGCGCCATCGGCGGACGTGGCGGTCGGCTCACGGGGAGGCGACACCACCCGCAGCGCGGGCACGGTCATCAGGCGGCCTTTCCTCGGTGGGCGTCGAGACTGGGAATGCCGGCATTCCTGCCGAGGGCATCCCGGTAGCGGGTCCACAGCTCCTCGGCGGCGGTGTCATCTGCGAGGTCCCGCACGATCTCGGCGGGGCTCGATTCCGCGGCTTGGATGAGGCGCTGTGCGTGGGTGGTGAGAGCGCGTCGCCAGGCGTTCTCGAGGACCACGGTTTTGAGCCATCCGGCGAGGGCGGGTGTGACGTCGCTGTAGGTCTCGCGTAGCCACCCGCCGAGCCGGTGCTGTCGGTGTTCGCCGGTGGCGCGTCCGGTGCGGACGGCGTGGACGAACAGGGCGACCGGTGCCGGTGGGTGGTCGTCGGCGATGAGTTCGATGGCCAGTTGAAGCACGAACGCTGCCATGGGGTCGGCCAGGTCGTCGGCGCGCATTCCGGTGAGCAGGCGCCGGGCTTGGTCGGCGGACAGCCACATGAGACAGCCGAGGAACTGGCGTTCGGGATCGGTGAGCGGGTGTGCCGTGTCCATCGAAGTACCTTCCACAGTGGACAGTCAGGGCGGTTAGGTCAGGGGTTGGTCAGCAGCGCTTGAGGATGGCGGCGATGGCGTCGTGCTCGGCCTTGTCGACGCTCATGCGGTAGGCGGTCTTCACCTGCACCCAGTGCGCGACATAGCCGCACTTGTCTTTGGCGGGAAGCCACTTCGCAGGGTCCTGGTCGCCCTTGGCGCGGTTGGACTTCGCGGTTACGGCGACCAGGACGGCCGGGTCGTTGGCGTAGCGGGTCCGCTGTGCCTCGGTCCAGTCGCGGGTGTGCGAGCGGGCGGCCTCGGCGAGCGGCACCATGTGGTCGATGTCGACGGTTTCGGGGTCGGTGACCTTCACGCCGTCGTAGCGGCTGGTCCACTCTCCACTGAGGACCTTGCAGCCCTTGCCGGTGGTGACGTTGCGCCCTTGGGTCTTGAGGGTGTCTTCGCGGCGGTTGCAGCCCTTGCCGACGGAGTCCCAGTGGGGCCAGTCGTCGCGGTTGTAGTGGGCGCCGGTGTCGGCGGGCTTCACGGCGAGCTTGGAGAGTTGCCGAGTGGCGGTGGTGGAGTCGGTGCCGCTGGGGGTTCCGGTGGCGGCCGGGACCTCGCAGCCGGTGACGAACAGCGCGGCGAGGGCGAGCGGGACGGCGGCGGCGAAGGCGCGGCCGGTGGTGTGCGTGGTCAAAACGGAGTCCTTACGTCGGTGACTGTGTGTGCCTGTTTTGGGCAGTGCTCGACCAGGGCTAGAGCCGGTGGCGATGGCGGCTAGCCGGGGTTTTCGCGGGTTTCCGCAGGTCCGCGCGGGGGTGGTCTAGGTCCCTAGAGTCCTGGTCAGAAAGTCGCGGTGTTCTAGAGTGGGGGTCTAGGTCTAGGGGCGCTCCGGTCTAGGACGCGGCGCGCCCCTAGCCCTAGATTTCTGTCACGCTCGGTTACTCTTGGCCTTGGTGAGGGCGTCGCGGGTGTAGCCGTTGCGGTTGCTGCCCTTGCCGGTTTCGGGGTCGGTGGCCCACACCTGTCCGGGCTTCACCCCGTCCGGCTTGAGCGCGGTGGCGAGCGCGGCGGGGTTCCACTTGCCGTAGGTCGAGGGCCGGAGTTCGGCGAGCCGGGACACGATCACGTCCGACCAGAGCTTCTCCTCGCCCTTTTCGAACACGCCGAGGACGTCGGCGAGCGTGTCCAGACGCGCGGTGTCCAGGTCGACCTCTTCCCCGGCGGCGTAGCCGGTGATGTTGCCCAGGGCTTCGCGCTGTTTGCGGGCACCGGCGGCGATGCGCTTGGCGGTCGGCCCGTCTTGGTACACGGACCGGGTGATCTGCGCGTCGCTGCCCTCACCGCGCAGGTAGCCGATTCCCTTGTCAGACCAGGCAAACGTGGTCGCGCGAATGCCGTTCTTGTACTGACTGGTGCCGAGGACCATGTCGTTTTCGGTCTGTCCCATGACTTTCAGGCAGTACCGGATGGACAGGTTCGCCGAAATGTCGGTCGGGATGGCCTTCGCGTCCGGCCGCTGGGTGGCGAGGAACAGCCCGATACCCAGTGCGGGACCACGTTTCACCAGGTCAGTGCAGATCTCCCGGAGTTCGTCGCCGTGCTCGGGGTGCTCGAACCACACCTGGCACTCGTCCACGCCGATGATGATGGGCGCCAATCCCAGGTCCTTGCGGGACGCCAGAGCCGGGGTGACCTTGTTGTCCGGGCACACGTTCTCGGGCAGGTTCCGGATCACCTTGGCGCGGCGGCGGAGTTCTTCGCGGAGTTCCCGCATCTCCACAACCATGCGCTCGATGTCTTCGGGGTCGTCGCCGACTCCGTAGCCGTGGCAGACCTGCGACAACGCGGACAGGTCGCCGGTGCCCTTGAGGTCGTAGGCGTAGAGCACCGAGCGCGGGTCGAGTGCGGCGATGAGCAGGATTTCGCGCAGGGAAACGGTTTTGCCCATGCGGGGGATGGCGCCGATGGCGCCGGAGGCGAACATCATCGTGATGGGCACCCACCGGCCGCGCTGGTCCGTGCCGAACGGCTGAGGCTTGAACAGGTCCACCGTCGCCCCGGCCTTGGCGAGCGGCCACGGGGCCTGCTTGGTGGTGGACATGTCCTTGTCCCCGACCCAGATGATCAGACGGCCTTCGTGGATGGTCGGGTCACCCTCGGGCCAGACACACCCAAGCTGACGGCGCAGCCCGGAGGAGAGCCGTTCGCGGCGGTCGATGACATCCCCGGCCGTGACGCCCGGCGGCAGGTCGATATCCGCGCGCCAGCCGGGGCCGTCGCGCACGATCGGCGACGGGAACCCGATGCCCCGGCCCTTCGCGATGGCCTGGTTGATCCCCGCGATACCCAGCGCGCCTAGCGCGTCTTCGATCATCGCCGACGTGAGCTTCGGCGCCTTCGCGGAGTCGACGGCGCGCCCGGCGACGGGCTTGTCCTTCGGTGCCCCGAACCAGCCCACCAACGTCATGGCGGTGATGAGGATGGTCCAGTTCCAGAACGGGGTGACGTAGGTGATCGCGAGATAGACGATGGCGATGAGGGTCAGGACACCGACCATCACGGGCGCAGACCGGCGGCGAACGGTCTCGTTCCGTGCCTCGCGCAGCCTCATGTACTCGTTCACGTCGGCCCGGTCACGGGCGTCCATGCGCACCGGCTTCGACTCCGCGTCGAACACCCAGCGGTGTACACGAACGGCGCCCCGGCACAACGCGCCCGGAGCCTTCAGCAGCGCGCTCGGGACGTACACGGGCACCCGCAGCGCGTGGAACGCGGTCTGGTGCCCGGCGAGCTGCACGAGGAACTTCGCGCGGGATTTGAACTCCTCGGCCGAGAGCAGCCAGGACGCGACGAGCGGCCGGGCCTTGGCGTCGGACACGGTCTCCCACCAGGACTTTTTGACCTCCGGCGGGTCCACCTTCGCGGCGGGCTCGGACTCGTCCACGATCTCTGCGTCGAGGACGTTCGAGGGGACCACGGCGGTGGTGTCGCGGGGTGTCGGGATCTCCTCGGCGGTGCGGGCGGTGCCCGGCTTGAACTCCACCACGTTGCCGTTCACGACACGGCCGTCCGGCCGTTCGTCAGAGGCGGTGTCGGGTGTCGGGTTGGGCGTGTTCACCATGGCGTCCCTCTCGGGCTCGGATGCGGGGGTGTGGTCGGCGGTGGTGGACATCAGGCGGCCTCCTCCGTGTCCGTCGGGGTGGTGTTCGCGACGCTCACCGGCAGGACGGTGGGCGCGGTGCGGGTTTCGGCGATCAGGTCGTCGGCGACGTTCTTCGAGGTACCGCGCGAGACCTCGGGGCAGACCTCGCGGACCCATGCGGGGGTGATCTCGATGCCGGGCGCCCAGGCGGCGCGTGCCTCGGCGAGGTAGTCGCCGCGCAGCTTCCGGCTCTGCTTGGCGGGAGCCTTGGCCTTGCGGGTGGTGCGTCGCGGAGCCGTGGCGGGGGAGAGTGCCGGCGTGGGCACCGGCTCCTCGGCGTCCGGGGTGTCGGCGGGGGTGGCCTCGGCGGCCGGGGCGGTCTCCTCCGTATTCGCCTCGCCGGTGAAGGCGTGTCCAGCGGCCTTCATGACGGCTTCAGTGAGCTTGTCCCGCAGGACGGGGGCGGTTTCGGCGGCGAGGAACACCAGCACCGGCGGGACGGAGTGCAGCGCGACCCCTGCCACGTCGAGGTGAACCCAGGACTTCCAGGTGTTCATCACGTAGGTGGCCAGGAACGCGAACCACTTCGTCCGGTGCGCCCACTTCCCGGTCTGGACCTGGTAGCGGGCGGTGATCTGCTCCGCCCGCAGCACGGCCACCAGCACGAGCGACACCATCGGGTCCAGCAGCCACGCGGACAGCCAGCCCAGCGACCACGGGGCCGACCCGGAGGCGGCGAAAGCCTGGACGTTGACCATCGTGAACGCGAGACCCAGGAAGATCCCGACCCACAACAGCACGTCAATCTGAGTGCGCACCTTCTCCACCCGCAGCGCGATGACGTCGGGGTGGTTGGCCAGACGGCGAACCTGCGCGGCCGACTCGGCATCCTGCCGGAGCTTGTCCGCCTCGGTGAGCGGCTGGTGCCGCGCGTCCTGCGCGGTGGCGATGGCGGTGGTGGTGGTCATCAGCTCTCCCCCCACTTCGTCTCGTGCGTCTGGTCCCACTGCGCGATGCGGCCGTCCAACTCGGACTCCAGGACTTCCTGCCGCTCCTCGGTCGTCAGCTCGCCCAGGACGGCCTGACGGTCTTTGGGGCGCATGCCGGAGAGGAGCGTGTGGACCACGCGGTCGCCGATCTGTTCGCCCTCGGTCTTCTTGCGTGCCATCAGTGACGACCTCCCCGCGTGGTGGTGACGACCTCGGTGATGGCCATGAGCCGCACGATCGTGGCGGCGGCGAACAGGGCCGGGACGATGAGCGCGATCCAGGTGGCGGTGGTGTTGCCGATCTTCACGACCACCAGCCACTGCACGAACGCGATGACGGCGGTGGCCAGGATGAGCCGGATCGTGTTGCCGGTCATGCGGGTCACCTCCCGCACGCCCTTCTGTGCCTTGGTGGCGGACTTCCGTCCGGCACGCCACACGCTGAACACACCCACCAGCGCCAGGCCGCCCAGGATCATGAGGGTTTGCGTGGTCATTCAGGCCACCACCTTCGGGAACTCGGCACGGCCGGGCCGTGCGGAACGGATCGGGATCACCGGCGCGAGCTCGGCGGGGGAGAAGCCGCGGTGAGCCTCGGCGAGCTCGTGGGGGGCGAGGACCGGGGTTCCGGCCACGTAGTCGTGGAGGTAGGAATCGGGTTCGAGCCCGGCCCGGTACCGGCACGCCTCACACGTGCGGTCGGCCTTGGGCAGCTCGGCCCACCCGGTCTCCCCGCACTGGCGGCAGGTGCGGCGCGCGGCCATCGCCTTGTCCAGCGCGGCCTGACGGGCCGGGGTCATCGGCCGGACGGGCTTCGCTCCGTCGATCAGGAACAGGTCGGCGTGGACCTTCTTCCCGGCACGGGCGCACCGGAAGTACAGAACGGCCACCGGGTCCTGGCCGCCCGGACGCAACCCCATCGCCCGCAACTGGCGCCGGGTCGCGAGCTTGTCCGTCGGGGCGATACCCCAGGACAGCAGCGGCAGACCGTCACACGTGCCGCGAGTGAACTCCTGCAAGTCCGACCACGGAACCTCCCGCAGCGTCCACGGGTACTGGCGGCTCATTCGCCCTCACCCGCTTCAATCGCGGGGGCGCGGTGGGCGAACCAGCCGACCGAAGCGGCCACGCGGGCGTAGAGCCGCAGGGCCTCGCGGTAGGCGGGATCGGCGGTGACGTCCTCGGCTTCGAAGCTGTCGAGCCGGGTTTCGGTGCACTGGCGGACCAGGTCCAGCCACTCACCCATGACGTCCTGCGCGGCCTGCATCTGCCGCACAGCGCGTTCACGCGTCTGCCGGAGGTAGACGGCGAACTGCTCCTCTACCATCGGATTTCCCTTCGAGTCACTTGCTGGCTGGTTGGGGACACCCGGCGCGGTCGGCGCGTTCTTGGCGGAGTGGGCCGCCGCGTCGGGGCTGATCAGCAGGCGAGCGGCCATCACGCGGCCTCGCCCTCAGACGGCGTGGCCTCGGCGGCGTCCAGCAGCAACGGCAGCGCACGCAGCACGGTGCGGCCACTGCGACGCTCGGACCGGGTTGCCCGGCGAACGTCGGTGAACGAGTGCGTCACTCGGACGTCCGCCGCAACCGTCGCCGCCGCCAGTTCCGCGTCAACCGACGCAATCAGCGCGTCAACTTCGCGCTCCTCATCGGTGTAGTCCTGGAAGTCCCACGCCCTCGGCGCAGAGGCCTGAACAGCGGAAACGTCGTACTCCAGGCCGTCAAACGATGCTTCGGCCTGACGGCGGGAGATGTGTGCCGACCTCATCGGGTCTCCTTCGTGGTGTGTGAACTCGAACACCACGAAACCTAACAACTGATTTGTAAACCAGTCAACTGGTTGACTCGAATGGAGTAACGACTAGGCGGCTTACCTGGGAAAACTGTTCCAGTCATCTGGTATGGTCTGACCTGTCAGCCAGTCATCTGACTGGTTGCTCCGCTTAGTTGGGAGCCCCAAATGTCCCGGCCACGCCCGAAGGCTCAACGGTCCGAGTCCCTGCATCAGCAGGTTGCGCGCCACATCAGGAACGACATTGAGGCGGGGCGACTGCGGGATGGTCAGTCGCTGCCGTCGACAAGGGAACTGGCCGAAGAGTGGCAGGTCAGCCCGTTCACAATCACTGAAGCCATGGATGTGCTGATCCGAGAGGGGCTGGTCGTGAGTAAGCCACGGGCTGGTCGCGTCGTGCATGCGCCACATGTCACGGAGGCTGCGCGTCCCAAGGCGTCGGCGACTCAGGTTGTGTTTGTGGGGGGTTTCGCCGGAAGTGGCAAGACGGAGCTTGGCCGCGTGCTCGCGCGGGAGACGGGCTGGGCAATGCTCGACAAGGACACGACGACTCGTTCTGTCGTCGAAGTCGCTCTAGAGATGCAGGGCCTTTCGCCGAATGATCGTGAGTCGGACGTTTACGTCGACAAGATTCGCCCCCGCGAGTATGAAGCGCTCATTGCCACTATGACGGAGAACGTTCAGTGTGGAAACAGCGTTATCGTCACTGCCCCATTCATCCGCGAGTTCTCAGATCCCGCGTGGGTGAGTCGGATTCAGGCGACATGCAAGGATTTGGGAGCGGTTCCTAGCTTTGTCTGGGTCTACTGCGATGCCAGCACAATGCACACCTATGTCAGGCATCGTGGTGCGGCGCGAGACGCCGCGAAACTGGCGAATTGGGACACCTACGTGGCAGGTATTGACCTGGAACTGCGGCCGCCAGTGCCTCACGTGGTGATCGATAACTCGGCTTCTAGCAGGCCGTTGCAAGATCAGGCCCGCGACTTAGTTTCCACGATTCTGAACGAGGATGCGCCCAAGTGATGGCAGACAAGACCACGATCCTGGTTAGCACCGAAACGGATGACCTTGTAGCTCACGAGCTGTTCGGTCAGATTGATGGCGTCGAGGTGGTGGGGTATGACCCGACCACCAAGCAGCTAGACGAGGTGCAGAGGAGGGCGAATGTCTTCGTTCCGCCGTACCGGGGCACGAACCGTCCCATGGCCCTGATGGCGCAGATGCCGCACTTGAGGATGGTTCAGATCACGGCGGCCGGGACCGACGAGTGGGTCAATGAGGTGCCGGACGGTGTAGTGCTGGCAGGTGCGCGTGGGGCACATGCAGGGCCAGTCTCCGAGTGGATCCTGTCGGCGGTGCTGGCTCAACTTCGTCAGTGGCCCGCTCTTGTCCGCTACCAGGACGAGTACACATGGGCGCACCGGCGATTCGATGCCGACACGCTTCGAGGCAAGCGAGTTCTGATCGTCGGCGCAGGCAGTATCGGCATGGCGACTGCGCGGCTCCTGGATGCCTTCGGTGCGAGCTCGACGCTGGTTGCCAGCACGGCACGTGATGGAATCCATGGGGCTGCGGAACTGCCGGCACTCATCGGCGGGCACCAGGTCGTTGTGATCACCGCGCCGCTCAATGAAGCCACGCTCAACCTGGTCGACAAGAGCTTTCTTGCGGCCATGGACGACGGTGCGCTCCTGGTCAACGCTGGGCGCGGCAAAATCGTCGATACCGATGCTCTCGTGGCGGAGCTGCAAGCAGGGCGACTGCGGGCGGCCCTCGATGTCACGGAGCCGGAGCCGCTCCCGGAGGATCACCCCCTGTGGTCATGCACTGGCGCCATCATCAGCCCGCACAGCGCTCGAACGGTTCCAGGGACCAATGCGCTGTGCTACGCAGTTGCAGCGGACCAGGTGAAGGCATTCCTTGCCGGTCGGGTTCCGTCTAATGCGGCTACTCGGTAGGTGTACGCGCCGGAGTAATAGACAGCGGCTCAGTCGCCCTTGACCTTTAGTGTGGCGCTGAACGTAGAGGAAGGCGCTGCCTCTTCGGGATTCGAAACGACTTTGAATGCGCGGGTCCACTTCTCATCCGGGAAGCTAGGCGATGTTACTTCCCATTTGTAGAAGCCGGGTTCGAGTGGTAGACCAGCGGCAAGGCTAAGCACTACAGGTACCACTCCTAGTATTTCGCCTTCATCTGCGGACTCGCCGATATGAAATTCGGCTTCAACGTCAAGTTTCGTCCCGCTTTGGTCGGTAACTGAAGTTCCAGACTCATCCACTAGGCGAATGTATAGGGGAACTGTCATTCCCCTTTCGTTTTCGTCTGCCTCAATGAGCAGGATTAACGAGTGGATCCCCAGGGGGGTGCCCGTTCTTGTCCACCCCATGCCAAGAGCATTGACCTTCTGTCCGGGCTGACCTTGTGCGTAATCGGCGAGTTGAACGACGATGTTCACCGGCTGACCTGCACAAACCGAGATCGGACGTTGGTCTTCAGGCTTGTCTTGCGGTCGCTTGTTCCGGTGGCGGGAAGCGAAGGACTAACAGTCAAGCCAGGTGAGTGGGATGAAACATCGGTGACGGAGTGGCGGATCAGGGCTCCGATCGCCAGTGCGTACCGGCGAATGGTGGATAGCTTCGGGTCGGCGTCAGCCCGTTCAAGCGCTGCTACGGCTGGTTGTGTCACGCCCATGGTGTTGGCTATGTCCTTCTGCGTGAGCTTCTTCTCGTTGCGCAGCGCGACAAGTCGACGCAGGAGTTGGCGATCGGACTCCACCAGGTCGGTAGCCAGCCGTTGTACGGGGTCTGAAAGATCAATGCCTAACAGATCATCGATGTCGTCGCGCATGTGCCACCCTCCTTATCAACTCTAGGTTATACTACCTGGTTGGGGTCGCTTGAGCCATAGCTTGTAGCGTGCGCTGGCCTCATCGATGTGGCCGTTTTGTACGATCAGCCCGACTTCCCCGTGCGGTTTCGAGCCGAACTTGAGTGCGATGCGGAGCGGCCCGCGGTTGCTGTGCCAGCCAAAGTACAGTCGCCACAGCTTCGTCGGCGTGTACTCGTCGCCAAGCTTCCAGCGAAGCTCGTAGATCAATGGGTTCCTCACGATGTGAGCAATATCAAGGTAAGGCTTCAGGTCGCCGCGTACGGCGGCGCGCAGGAGATCGCCGACCTCGGCAAGCACCATGGCTCGCTCGTGAGGGGTGTCGCCGCCGTTGTGGATCTCTAGCTTGACTACGGGTATGCCGCGCTCGTCTCTGTAGAACTCCCACTCTCCGCCGCTCGCGGCTGCTACCGCTTCTACTGAGCCCAAGGTGCCCTCTCCTCAGTGTCGGCATCGTAAGCACGATGTCGGGCCAACATCACACCTTGTTACGTCGGTGTTCAAGATGTAACCGTGTGAGGCGGCTGGACGTAGGTCGGGGTAGAACCTCGACGCCCGTGTCTGTGCCAAATGTGCGTCAAAGTTGCACTTCGAATCGACGAAAGCGCAGCTCAGAGGCAATGAGGGGATCTCTCTGTAAATCAGACGGCACTGCCTTCGGGGGTTCGAATCCCTCACTCGCCACACCAAAGCGGCCCCGTGACCCAGTCACGGGGCCGCTTTGTTTGTTGCGCGCGACACCTTTGGTTAGTGGTTAGTAACCAGTAACTTTGAGGGTATGGCCGGACGAATGAGCGGACCCGAACGACGTGCCCAGGTGCTCGCCATCGCCGCGAAGGAGTTCGCGGAACATGGGCTGCACGGGGCGTCGACGGAGGCGATCGCGAAGACGGCGGGGATCACGCAGGCGTACGTCTTCCGGATGTTCGGGACGAAGAAGGCCCTGTTCCTGGAGCTGGTCGAGGCCGCGTTCGAGCGGCTCAGTGCCGCGATGCGGGACGCGGGCGACGGGAAGACCGGCCTGGACGCGCTCTCGGCGATGGGTGCGCAGTACTTCGACCTGCTGGCCGACCGGACCGGGTTGTTGTTGCAGCTTCAGGGCTTCGCCGCGTGTGGCGACCCGGAGGTGCGGGACGCGGTGCGGTCCTGTTTCGCGCGGATGTGGGGCACGGCCGAGGACGGCACCGGGCTCGACCCGGTGACCGTGAAGACCTTCCTCGCCTTCGGGATGTTGCTGAACACGGGCGCCGCGATGGACGTGGAGCAGGTCGACGCCGCGTGGGCCGAGGGGGTCCGTACCCGGATCCGGCCTGGGCTGTTCACGCACATCACCACCGAGACGAACCGATGAGTGTCCCTGTTCGGCACGACGAGCGGCTGAGCCCCGCGCTGGTGTGCACGGCGTTGGCGGGCGCGGTGATCGGCAGCGTCGGGGCGCCCCTGATCACCCCGGTCGCCACGGGTATGCACGTCTCGCTGGACGCCGCGCAGTGGACCTTGACGGTGACGCTGTTCAGCGGCGCGATTGCGGGCCCGGTGCTGGGCAGGCTCGGCAGCGGCCCGTACCGCCGCGCCACGATCCTGATCACCCTGGCCCTGGTCATGGCGGGTGGGTTGCTGACGGTGCTCCCGCTTCCGTACGCGGCGCTGTTGATCGGACGCGGCCTGCAAGGGCTCGGGGTCGCGGCCGGGGCGCTGTTGATGAGCGTCGCCCGCGCACATCTGCCGCCCGAGCGCGCGACATCGACGATCGCCGCCCTTTCGGTCGCGTCGACGGTCGGCATCGGCGTCGGCTATCCGGTGGTCAGCCTTCTCGACCAGCTCGCGGGACTGCGGGTCGCGTACGGATTCGGCTTCCTCCTGTCCGCTGTCGCGCTGGTCGTCGCCTGGCGTTTCCTGCCGGCCGAAGCGCCCGGCGAGCTTCCTCGGATCGACGTTCCCGGCACGCTGCTTCTCGCTCTCGGCACGCTCGGTGTCCTCCTGGTCATCGCCGAGCCCTCGATATGGACGACCGCGTGGCTGGGCGTCGGAGTTCTCACCGGCTCCGTCGCGGTCCTGGTCGGGTGGGCGTTCATCGAACTGCGTACGACGGCGCCGCTGGTGAATCTCCGGTTGCTCGGCCGAAGTGCCATTCTTCGCGCGAACCTGGCGATTCTCGTCGCCGGCGCGGGTTTGTACTTGCTGTTCAGCTTGTTCACCCGTTACGTGCAGACTCCCGCCGGCGCCCACTACGGCTTCGCGCTTCCCGGCGTCGCCGCGGGTGCGGCGCTGATCCCCTTCTCTCTCCTCGGATTCGTTGCGGGAAAAGTGATTCCGCGGCTCGTCGCGCGCCTCACCGAACGATGGACGTACGCGTTCTCGGTCGTGATCGCCGTGGTGAGCGCACTGCTGTTCGCCGTCGGCAACCGGTCGTTCCTTCTCGTCCTCGTCGCGATCGCCCTGCTCGGTTTCGCCGTCGGAGGGGTCTTCGCGGTGATGCCCAAGCTCGTTCTGGCCGGTGTGCCACAAGGGGAAACGGCCAGCGTGCTCTCGATCAACCAGATCGCCCGCAGCATCGGGATGGCCGCGGGCAGTGCTCTCGCCGGTCTCCTGCTCGCCGCCGTCACCCCGGAGGGCGCGTTGCTCCCCGCCCGGGACGGCTACCTCACGACGGCGCTGTGGGCACTGCCTCCGCTCGTCGTCAGCGCGGCCGTCATCGTCACGAACCGCGCTCCCAGACCGACACGTGCTTCGTGCTCCCGGCGGTGAACTCCGAGCGGTCCCAGTCGGCCCAGCGGTACTTCAGGCGCATGCCGGCGATACGCGCCATGAGGTCCAGTTCGGCAGGCCAGACATACCGGAAGGGGATGCGGCGGAACCGCCCCTGACCATCCGATGTCACGGTGACGTGGTTCGACGTGAACTCCTGCGTGACCACGTTGTACTGGTCGAATCCGACGTAGCTGGGCCCCATCGCGAACGGGACGATGTCCTGTCCGGGCGGCAGGCGGCGCAGATCCGGCAGGCCCACCTCGACGAGGAACAGCCCACCGGGGCGCAAATGCGCCGCCGCGTTGCGGAAGACGTCGACCTGCCCGTCCTGGGTGGTCACGTTGCCGATCGTGTTGAACACCAGATAGACCAACGAAAACTCGCCGTCCACCCGCGTTTCCGTCATGTCTCCGATCGTGACGCCGACCGCTTCACCGCCCGGTTTGCCCGCGATCCGCGTGGCCATCGCCCGGCTCAGTTCGATGCCGCTCACCGGCACGCCGCGAGCGGCCAGCGGGATCGCGATCCGCCCGGTCCCGACGGCGAACTCGAGCACCGGACCGTCGGCCAGGTCTTCGAGGACGTCCACCGCGGGCGTCACCACTTCGGGCGCGTTCGCTCCGCCCGGCTCGTCGTAGTCCGCGGCCACGCTCTCGGGGAACCAGCCGTCCGAAGCGTCGTCTCCTGTCTCCGTCTCACTGATCACGGTCGCCGACGCTACGCGCGAGGCCGTGCGCTCCTCATCCCGTTTTCCGCCGGCGGGCGCTCACCGGCCGCGACCCCGCCGTTGCGGCCACGCGGGACGCGTATCCGGTTCGGCCAGGTCTTCGAGGTAGGTGTACTCGCTGAAGTCGTCGTCCGTCGTCGGTGCTCGTCGCGCGCGCCGGGGTTCGGCCGGCGGAGGGTCCGACTCGAGCTCCGCGGCGACCTCGGCCAGCAGGGGCCACAGCTTCTCCTGGGCCCTGGGCGCGAACAGCGCCTGCGCGAGCGGGTGCTCGCAATTCCCGGTGGCGACCTCCTCCCAAGTGAACTTGCCTTCCCGGACGCAGGTCGCCGCCCGAGCCAGCCTCGGCTGGACCTCGGGCCGTTCCGACGCGCGACGGAACACCTCGGCCGTGAACTTCGACGCGTCGACCATGCGCGCCACCTCCGTCGTTCTCCCGTCGCCGAACCGGAGCACGAACCCTACCGAGCGGCGGGTGAGCAGGGAATTCCCGCCGCACGACCCGGTGAAGCGTCAGTTCGGCGCCGCGCGGTAGCGCAGCAGAACGATTCCCGATGCGAACGCCTTCTCCTCCACCAGGCGAAGCTTCGGAACACCGGTGGCGCCCTCGAACAGCCGACGCCCCTCACCGACCACGACGGGATAGACGAACAACCGGTACTCGTCGACGAGACCCTCGGCGATGAGCGATCGCACCAGCGAGATGCTGCCGGTGGTCACGATGTCCTTGCCCTCGGCGGCCTTCAGATTCTCGATCTCCGAGCGCAGCTCACCGGAGAGCACCGTGGTGTTCTCCCACTCCGGCTCCGTGAGCGTGCTCGAGACCACGTACTTGTTCACTGAGTTGAGGTAAGCGGAAATACCTGTCGTGTCTTCGGTTTGGTGCGGCCAGTACCCGCGCATGTCTTCGAAGGTGACGCGCCCGAGCAGGAACGCGTCGGCGTTCTCACGTTGTTCCCGGAGCGTGGCCAGGACGTCCGACTGGTCCACATCCGGATCGGTGTCGCCCGGGCTGAACCAGTCGCCCGCCAGTTCGATCACGCCGTCGATCGTGCAGTTCTCGGTGACGATCAGCTCCCGCATGGATCCGACAGTACCGCCGGCCACCGACAAGAATGGACCGGCGAGCGGGCAGCCCGCCCACGGATCCGTCGTCCTCCGCGAGTTCTACGTGTCGCCGTGAACAGCGCGCCTCGACGGATACCACGCCTCGCCCACGGGTTCGCCCGCCATGTTCCAGCTCCACGACACCTTCGGCGTCACGCGCGAATAGATGCCCGGGCCGACGATTCCCATCCGTTCGATCGGGTCGGCGGCTTCGCCGTAGATCCGGACACCGCGGGCGATGAACGGGTCGAGTGAGACGAGGTCGTCCACGAGCAAGGCGACTTTGCGTTGCCCCGCTCGGATATTGCGGAACTTCCGGGTCGCGAGGACCGACGCGCCCGCGCCGCCCACCCAGAAATGCGTTCCGTCGAACTCGAACGCCAGCGGGACGACGTCGGGCTGTTCACCGTCTTCCGACAGGGTCGCGAAGCGGGCCAACGGTTGCGAGCGCAGGTACGCGATCTCTTCTGCGGTGAAGGTCATGCCGTCATGATCCCCGCTCAGGCTGTGAGAATCCGGGCACGGTTCAGGATCAGCATGTCGGTGGCGAAACAGACCGGCGTGCCGTCGGCCGCCCGGCCGATCCAGGTCGGATAGCTGCCGTCTCCCCAGCCGGTGGTGAACGCGATGATGTTGCCGTCGGCTCCGTCCGGGGTGACGTCGATATGCGGGTCCACCTCCTCGAACTTCTCCAGGAGTTCGTCGTCCATCTCCTCGGGGAGGGCGTCGGCGTCGGTGAAACAGCCTGTGCCGCTGTCCACGCCGTAGCCGTAGAACTCCCCGTCACCGAGGAAAAGCGCGTTCTGCCCGGGCCAGAGCGCCGCTTCCCAGGTGGCGACGGGGATGTCGGCGACGACGAGTTTGGCCGCCACGACCCGTTCGTGATCCGGTTCGTCGACGAACCGGATCACCGAGACCGCTACCCGGTACTCGCCGGGAGGCACGGTGACCGTGAAGTGCGCGGCGTCCGAATCCAGGAAGGCCGGGTCCGCCGCGACGAGCCTGCCGCTGGGCATGCGGAGTTTCCCGGCGTCCCGAAGCTCGATCTCGGCGACGCCATGGCCACCGCTCAGGGAAAAGCGTGTTCCCGCCGTGAACATCTCGTCGATTCCGAAGGGGCGCAAGGGAACGGAGGGCCGCCAAGGACGTTCTTCGACCGGAAGCAGTGGATCGGTGACCGGGGTGTCCGGCGTCCGGAGGGTCAGCTGCTTGAGATTCGTGAAGGGCTCCCAGTCGCCGAAGGCGGGCTTCGGCATCCTCAGCTCGGACAACGGCTTTCGCACGCGGCCGCTGCTGGAACCGCCGCCGTAGCCGCGAGGAGCCTTGTTCACCCAGCCGTCACCGTCGGGGCCGAAGGACAGCTCGACCCGGCAGGCGTTCTGCTCGTCGAACTCCTCCTGGTCGTCGAAATGGTAGGTCCACTGCTCGACCTTCACGAGGAACAGCGCACCGTCTTCGAGCACGCGAAACTCGAACAAACCGCGGCGCCTGCTCCGCTCGTCGAAGTGCGCGGAGCGGGCGAAGTGGTGCTTCCACGCGATTTCGAGCAACACCAGCGGCTCTTCCGTGTCGGGACGCACCAGCGCGACGGCGTACTGCTCTCCGGCAGCATCGCGTTCCCGCGCGATACCGGGGGAGAACCTTCCGATCAGTGCGCGGGCGGCCGGGTCCCAGCCTTCGCAGTAGACGACGTCGAGCAAGGTCCCCTCAGACATGGAGCGAAACCTAGCGGTTACCCCCGACAAAACCCAGGGCTATTCGCGGATCGCGTAGCCGCCGAAGGCGGGCTCCAGCAGCTCGAAAGCCCGCTTGGTCGCCTTTGTCAGCGCTTCGGCGATCTCGTCGTTGCTCTCACCGGCGTGGGAACGTCGGAGGACCTCGCGAAAGAGGACGCGGTCGATCGCGTTGAGTTCGGCGGCCGCCATGACCGGGGTGACGTCGTCCGCGTCGGCCCCGGTCTCGGCCGCGAGCAGTTCGGCGAGTGCTGCTTCGCGCAGTTCGTGCAGTTCACGCAGTCGTGCGGTCAGTGTCGGGCTTTCCAGCACCATCTTCGCGAAGACCGGCCCGGTGAAGCCGATCACGGGGGAGTGCTCCGCCACCGCGTTCAGGAAGGTACGCCGTAGCGCGGCCAGCGCCGACTCACCCGGCTTCCGGTCGCGGACGGCGTTCGCCAGCCCGTTCGTGAACTCCTCGTGCTGGTCGAGCGCCAGATCCTCTTTGCGCGCGAAGTAGTTGGTGACGGTCTTCTTCGCGACTCTCGCCGCGGCCGCGATCTCGGCGATCGTCGTCTCCTCGAAGCCCTTCTCGATGAAGAGAAGCGTCGCCTGGTCGGAGATCAGCTGCCGCGTCTCCTGCTTCTTGAGCTCCCGAAGGCCCACATCCGCGCTGGTCATGAGCGAAGTTTACCACCGTCGTAAAAATATCCTTGACTTCCAGTAGGTCGGATGTAAACTTACGTCCGTACTACCGATCGCGAGAGACGAGGCTCCTTGACCGCTCGAATCCCCCAAGGCAACGAAGGCACCAATCGCGCCCAGGTCCGCCGGAACGACCGCCGTCATCAGCAGCCGTTCCCCGGCCGCTCGATGCCGGTGCGCCGCTCGACCGGCGTGCCGCGCCGCCGGTCGTACTGACCGCTCAGCTCGTCCGAAAACTCATCGCCGACCGAAGGGGATAGCCCATGAACGTCCTTGCCTCCACCGTCTCGTTGACCGTCGACGACGTCGCCGCGTCCAGTCGCTTCTTCACCGAGCACTTCGGCTTCACCGAGCAGATGGCCGCGGAGGGTTTCGTCTCCCTCGGGCACGAAACCGCGAAGGTGACCATCGTCCTGCTTCAGGCGGGTATCGAGGTCTTGCCGGAGAACCTGCGGCAGCGGCGCGCGTCCGGCGTGATCGTGGCCTTCACGGTCGAGAACCTCGAGGCCGAGGAGAAGCGCCTTCGCGACGAAGGTGTCGAGATCACGCTGCCGCTGCGGGAAGAGCCTTGGGGAGAGCGTCTCTTCATGGTCACCGACCCGAACGGTGTGCCCGTGGAACTCGTGGAGTGGGTGCAGCAGTAAATCTTCGGGCGGGGCCTGGTCCACGGTGGACCAGGCCCCGCCCTGTTTCGCCGGGTCTACTTCATCGTGGCGAGCTGGATCAGGTTGCCGCAGGTGTCGTCGAAGACGGCGGTGACCACGGGCCCCATGTCGACGGGGTCCTGGGTGAACTCGACGCCGAGCCCCTTGAGTCGCTCGACCTCGGCGTACACGTCGTCCACGGCGAACTGCGTGAACGGGATGCCGTCGCCGGCGAGTGCCTTCTTGAACGGCTTCGCCGCGGGGTGTCCGTCCGGTTCCAGCAGCAGTTCGACGCCGTCGGGATTCGCCGGGGAGACCACGGTGAGCCAGCGGGCGTCTCCGGTGGGCACGTCGTGTTTCTTGATGAACCCCAGTTTTTCGGTGTAGAAGTCGAGGGCCTTGGCCTGGTCGTCGACGAAGACGCTGGTGATGTTGATCCGGATCACGGGTTCGGTTCCTCTCGGTCGATGGGCCACCGCTCGACGATCGACCGCAATGGGCTCGTGTCGATGTGGTGGAACTTGTAGCGGCCCTGTCGCCGAGTACGCACCAGGCCCGCTTGTTCGAGCATCGCGAGATGCTGCGAAATGGCCTGCCGCGACGAGGTCAAGCCATGTTTCATGGTCAGCCTGCCGCAGATCTCGAACAGGGTCTGACCGTCCTTTTCGGTCAGCTCGTCCAGGATGGTGCGTCGCGTCGCGTCGCCGATCGCCTTGAACAGGTCGCCGTCCACGACCCAGTTATAGGCAAGCCGTCGCTTGCCTGTCAACTCGGGGGTCAGGACCCGAGATAGCGAAGGATGGCCAGGACTCGACGGCTGTAGCCGGCGGTGCTGGCCAGCCCGAGCTTGTCGAAAATGGCGTTCACGTGCTTCTCGACAGCGCTCAGCGAGATGAACAACGACTCGGCGATCCCGGGGTTCGTGTGGCCCTGCGCCATTTTCTCCAGTACTTCACGTTCGCGGACGGTCAGTTTCGCGAGCGGATCGGTATGCGTGGTCCGGGCGAGCAACCGCCGGACGACCTCCGGATCGAACGCCGCACCACCCGCGGCGATCCGGTCGAGCGCGTCCAGGAATTCGCCCACTTGGGCGACCCTGTCCTTCAGGAGATAACCGACGCGTTCGCCGTCGCCGGTGATCAGGTCCGCGGCGTAGCGCTTCTCGACGTACTGCGAGAGCACCAGCACCCCGATCTCCGGCCAGCGTTTCCGGATCTCGAGCGCCGCGCGGAGGCCCTCGTCGGTGTGGGTCGGCGGCATACGGACGTCCGTGACGATCACGTCCGGCCTGTGTGCGGCCGTCGTCGAGAGGAGCGCTTCGCCGTCGCCGACCGACGCCACGACCTCGTGTCCTTCTTCGACCAGCAGCCGGACCAGCCCCTCGCGCAGAAGGGTCGAGTCCTCCGCGAGGATCACCCGCATGGCAGCACCGCGGTCACCACTGTCGGACCGCCCAGTGGACTGTCCACAGTGAACTTTCCGTCGGCCGCCGCGACGCGCATCGCGAGGCCGGAAAGCCCGCCGCCCGACTCGCGCGCCCCGCCCGTTCCGTCATCGGTGATCCGCACCCGCACCTTGTCCCCGTCCCGCTCCACCTCGATGTCGATCCGCGTCGCCGCGGCGTGCTTGATCGTATTGGTGACCGCCTCGGAAGCGACGAAGTAGATGACGGTCTCGATCGACGGCGGTGGCCGTTCCGGCAGGTCGACCCGCAGGTGGACCGGGATACCCGAGCGTTCCGCGAGCGCCTCCAACGCGGGATGCAGCCCGTCCGCGTCCAGCGCGATCGGATACACCCGCCACGAGACCTCTCGCAGGTCCACCAGGGCGCGCTGTGATTCCTCGTGTGCTTGCCGGAGCAGATCCGCCGCGTGCTCCGGGTCGCTCGCGCGACGCGCCCGGCCGAGCAGCATCCCCAGCGCGACGAGCCGCTGCTGGACGCCGTCGTGCAGGTCACGTTCGATCCGGCGGCGCTCACCGTTGACCGCCTCGACCACTTCGGCCCGGCTGGTCGTGAGTTCGGAGAGCCGCCGGCGCAACTTTTCGCTTTTGCTGGGACCGAAAAAGCGCTTCGCCAGCCTGGCGTCCAGCGTCGCGGCTCCGATGAGCCCTTGCACGGAAAGGAATACGAGTAACCCGCCGAAGAGGACGGTGGTGAGCGGGTCGTACCAGTCTGCCGGTGCTCCTCCTCCGGGCGACTGACCCTCGACAAGCTGAGCGGCGATGATCAGGCCGGAAGCGGCGCCCAGCAGGATCAGGACGAAAATCGCGGCACAGAGCAGGCCGATGACGCACCGCGGGACGAGATAGGCCATCGCGCGGCGATCGGTGTAGTTCGTGGCGTTCTCTTCGCCGAAGTACTTCTCCAGTCGTCGCCGTTCCACTTCGGACAGTGCGCGCGCACCGGCGAAGACGGGCTGCCGCAGCGCGGGGACCGCGAGCGCGATTCCGCCGAAGAGCACGTAGAAGAACTCCGCGACAGCGGTCATGGCGCCGATCGCCAGACCGAGTGTGGCGCGGAGTGCTTTGCGCAGATAGCGGCGCATCGCTGCCGGAACGGGCATAACGCCAGGTTAGCGGGGTAGCCGAAGATCGGTACTGCGGTTTACCGCAGTGATTTGTGCCGCTTCACCCCAGTGTGCGGAACCCGGGCGATTCGTACGTTCGTTGACATCCGCAGACGACCACGAAAGGCCGCCATGAACCTCCTTCTCGCCCAAACCGCCAGTGAACCGATGGGAGGACTCGCCGGCTGGGCGGTGTCACTGATGGACGCGCTGGGTGGTCCGGGCGCCGCGATCATCGTCGGCCTGGACAACCTCTTCCCGCCGATCCCCAGCGAACTGGTCCTCCCGCTCGCCGGGTTCTCCGCCAGTCAGGGCACGTTCACGCTGATGGAAGCGCTGGTGTGGACGACGTTCGGCTCGGTGGCGGGCGCGATCATCGTGTACTACCTCGGCCTGTTGCTGGGCCGCGACCGCACACGCCGCTGGATGGCGAAGATCCCGCTGGTCAAGGCGTCCGACTTCGACAAGACCGAAGCCTGGTTCCAGAAGCACGGCACCAAGGCGGTGTTCTTCGGCAGGATGGTGCCGATCTTCCGCAGTCTCATCTCCCTGCCAGCCGGAATCGAGCGCATGCCGTTCTGGCGCTTCCTGGCCCTGACCACGCTGGGCAGCCTGATCTGGAACACGGTGTTCGTCCTGGCGGGCTATGGCCTCGGGGAGAGCTGGCATCTGGTCGAGGAATACGCCGGGTTCTTCCAGTACTTCGTGATCGCCGCCGTCGCTGTCGCCCTGACCCTCTTCGTGGTGAGCCGTCTCCGTGAGAAGTCCCGTATCGACGCCTGAGCCGTGCGGGGCGCCTGGGTCGGGCGCCCCGCACGCCGGTCTTAGAGCCTGTTGGGGGAGCTGAGATGTGCCCTGGTCGAAGGCCTCGCTATCGCGGTGGCAGGGCGCCCTGCCACCGCGATAGCGGACGTGGGTTCACCAGCAGGAGCTCAGGAGCGGAAGGGGCCGGTCACCTCGTAGGTGATCCCGCCCGAGGACGAACCGGAGGTGCCACGCTGGGAAGAGAAGTACAGCCGGTTGCCCGCCGGGGTGAAGGCGGGGCCGCAGATCTCCGACGAGCTCTGGCCGTTGATCCGCAGGAAGGGGGCCACGATGTCGTTCGGCGTGATGATGCAGATCTCCATGTTGCCGCCGTCTTCGGCGACGTACAGGTCGCCCGACGAGGTCCCGGTGACGTTGTCGACGCCGGTCAGCGGGGCCGAGCCGGGGCTGACCAGCGAGTCGTCGTAGGCCAGCTCGTAGGTACTGTTCGTCAGGTTGAGCTGCCAGACGCGGTTGTCGCCCTTGGTGGTGAACCATGCGGTGTCGTTGGCGTAGTGCAGTCCTTCGCCACCGTTGAACCGCTTCGCGCCGGACACCTGGTTGCGGGTGGCGGTGGGGGAGCCGTCGGGGTCGGGAACGTTCGCCCAGGTGAAGCTGCCCGAGGTCGCCGTGCCCGCCTTGAGCACCTGCAACGTCCCGGCGGAGAGGTTGCCCCAGGTCGTCGGGACGAAGCGGTAGAAGCAGCCGTCCGAGGTGTCTTCGGTCAGGTAGACGACCTTGCGTACCGGGTCGGCCGCCGCGGCCTCGTGCTTGAACTTCCCCATCGCGGGCCGCTGGACGGCGGCCGTGGCCGGGCCGTTCGGCTGGCATTCGTAGACGAAACCGAGATCGGTCTCTTCACAGGAAAGCCAGGTGTTCCAAGGAGTCTTGCCGCCCGCGCAGTTCTGGCGCGTGTTCGCCAGGATGCGGTGGGCGCCGGTGATGTTCCCGCTCGCGTCGAATTTGACCGCGCTCGCGCCGCCGCCGGGGGTGATCTCCGAGTTCGACACGTAGATCCAGCCGCTGCCGTCGGCGAACACCGCGCCGCCGTCCGGGGCGCTGTGCCAGGTGTACCCGGTGTTCGCGACCTGCTGGCCGGACCTCGCGATGACGCGGCTGGTGAATCCCGCCGGCAGCTGGATCCCGTTCGCGTCGGCCGCCTGGAGGGCGCCGTACGGGCTGGGTCCGTTCTGGGCGGGCGCGGCGAGAGCCGCTCCCGAGAGCCTGTTTCCGAACGCCGTGACGCTGGCGCCGACCACGGCCGCGCGCAGGAAATTCCGTCGCTTCACTCGTGCCTCCGAGACATCCGCTGATGTGGTGGTGCGGGATGGAGCGGGTCGGAGAGTACGGGCGGAACGGGACATCCAGGTGAATTCGCGGCGTATTCACCGCGAGGAGGGAACTTTCGTAGGGAACCTTCGTGCTGAACGATTTCTTTCGCTTTGCGAAGGCCCGGCGCTTCGGCGCCGCCGCGCTGTGCGGCGATTTCCAGCGCGACGAGTATCCGGTCGAGCGGCGCGCATCCGCCATTGCGGTGGTGGCGACGTCCGATCAGGTGACGCCAGTCGGCGAGATACTCGTCGACCCCGAGCTCGTCGGGGACCGTCCGGAGCAGGGCGCGTAACAGGACTCGCATCTGGTTTTCGTTGCTGGGCAAGCTGTTCCGGGCCAGCAGGTCGGCCAAGGTGCTGCGGGACCAGCCGGTCGCGGCAGCCAGCGCGCGGATGCTGAGGCCGCTTCGGTCACGGAGTTCGCGCAGCCGCGCCATGAACTCCGCTTCCGTGTTCATCGGAGTGCCTTGGCGGGCGCGGGTTGGCGGAGAACGGCGCCGAACAGGGCGATGGCGATCCCGGCGGCGATCGTGGAGCTGGTGCCGGCGAAGGTCAGCGCCGCGGTGAATCCGGTGAGAATGCTCAGACAGACGATCTGACCGGCCGAAACGCACCTGCGCCTCGGCCGCAACGGGGAAAGAATTCCTTGACTCATGACCTTGCCCTCTCAAGGATCACGCACCCCGGCTGGGTGGCACGCAATGTACGTTATCAAAACGTGATAGGGAGTTTAAGGCGAGTCAATGTCCGGGTTCGTCCGGATCTCGGAAGCCGAAAGCCCCGGATCCCGCGAAGAGATCCGGGGCTTCGGCCTCGCGCCGTTACGCCGCTTGGGCGACCGGAGCCGTCGCCGGGGCCAGCGCGATGTCCAGCACGTCGCGGACGTTCGCCACGGCGTGGACGTCCAGCTGTGCCAGCACTTCGGCCGGGACGTCGTCCAGATCGGGCTCGTTGCGCTGCGGGATGATCACCGTCTTCATCCCGGCCCGGTGCGCGGCCAGCAGCTTCTGCTTGACCCCGCCGATCGGCAGCACGCGCCCGGTCAGCGACACCTCACCGGTCATCGCGACGTCCGACTTCACGACCCGACCCGAAAGCAAGGACGCGAGGGCGGTCGTCATCGTGATACCGGCGCTCGGCCCGTCCTTGGGCACCGCGCCCGCCGGGACGTGCACGTGGATGCCGCGGTCCTTCAGATCGCCGACCGGGAGTTCCAGCTCCGCGCCGCGCGAACGCAGGTACGACAACGCGATCTGCACCGACTCCTTCATCACGTCACCCAGCTGACCGGTCAGCGACAGCCCGGTGGAGCCGGACTCCGGATCCGCCAGCGACGCCTCGATGTAGAGGACGTCACCGCCGGCACCGGTCACCGCCAGCCCGGTGGCCACGCCCGGGGTCGACGTGCGCTGGGTCGACGCGGGCAGCGAGGACTCCGGCAGGTGCCGTGGGCGGCCGAGGTAGGTCTCCAGCCCGTCGGCGTCGATCGTCAGCGGCAGCGCGACCTCGTCCAGCGCGACCTTGGTCGCCACCTTCCGCAGAACCTTCGCGATGGTCCGGTTCGCGTTGCGCACCCCGGCTTCCCGCGTGTACTCGGCGGCGATGCGGCTGAACGCGCCGTCGGTCAGCGTGACGTCGTCCTTGCCGAGACCGGCGCGCTCCAGCTCGCGGGGGAGCAGGTGGTCGCGGGCGATGGTGACCTTCTCGTGCTCGGTGTAGCCGTCGAGGGTGACCAGCTCCATCCGGTCCAGCAGCGGGCCGGGGATGGTTTCGAGCGCGTTCGCCGTCGCGAGGAACACGACGTCGGACAGGTCGAGCTCGACCTCGAGGTAGTGGTCGCGGAAGGTGTGGT
This sequence comes from Amycolatopsis sp. EV170708-02-1, assembly GCF_022479115.1. Taxonomy (NCBI): domain Bacteria; kingdom Bacillati; phylum Actinomycetota; class Actinomycetes; order Pseudonocardiales; family Pseudonocardiaceae; genus Amycolatopsis; species Amycolatopsis sp. EV170708-02-1. The sequence continues at coordinate 8,441,267 of NZ_CP092497.1, read as the reverse complement.
TCTGCTCCGGGTCCAGCACCTCCAGCAGTGCGGCCGTCGGGTCGCCGCGGTAGTCGGCGCCGACCTTGTCGATCTCGTCGAGCAGCACGACCGGATTCATCGAGCCCGCTTCCTTGATGGCGCGGACGATCCGGCCGGGCAGCGCGCCGACGTAGGTGCGGCGGTGACCGCGGATCTCCGCCTCGTCGCGGATGCCACCGAGCGCGACGCGGACGAACTTGCGGCCCATCGCCTTCGCCACGGACTCGCCGAGCGACGTCTTGCCGACCCCGGGAGGGCCGGCGAGCGCCAGCACCGCGCCCGAACGGCGCCCGCCGACGGGGCCGAGGCCCGACTCCGCGCGACGTTTGCGCACGGCCAGGTACTCGATGATGCGTTCCTTCACGTCGTCGAGACCGGCGTGGTCGGCGTCGAGGATGTCGCGCGCGGCGGCGATGTCGTGGACGTCGGTGGTGCGCTCGTTCCACGGCAGTTCGAGGACCGTGTCCAGCCACGTGCGGATCCAGCCGCCCTCGGGGGACTGGTCGGAGGTGCGCTCCAGTTTGTCCACTTCGGACAGTGCGGCCTTCTTGACCGCGTCCGGCAGCTCGGCGGCCTCGACGCGGGCGCGGTAGTCGTCGTCGTTGGCCGTGCCGTCGAGTTCGCCCAGCTCCTTGCGGATCGCTTCGAGCTGGCGGCGCAGCAGGAACTCCTTCTGCTGCTTCTCCATGCCCTCCTGGACGTCCTTGCGGATGGTGTCGGTGACCTCGAGTTCGGCCAGCTGCTCGCGGCTCCATTCGAGGGCCTTTTCGAGCCGTGCCGAAACGTCGAGCGCGGTGAGCAGTTCGAGCTTCTGCTCGGTGTTCAGGTACGACGAGTTGCCCGCGAGGTCGGCGAGCGCGGACGGGTCCTTGACCTCCTGGACCGCGTCGATCATCTGCCAGCCGCCACGCTGCTGGAGGATCGCGAGGACGACGCTCTTGTACTCGGACGCGAGCTTCGCGGAGTTGTCGTCGGTGGTCTCGGTCGCGACCTCGGCGTGGACCCAGCGGGCGGCGCCGGGGCCGTCGGCGATGCGGCCGACGACGGCGCGGCGGGTGCCGCGCAACAGCACCGCGGTCTTGCCGCCGGGCACCCGCCCGATGCGCTCGACGGTCGCGATGGTGCCGAGCTCGGCGTACTCGCCGTGGACGCGGGGGACGATCAGCACCTCGGCCTTGGTGGCGGCGCTGGACCGGATCCCCGGGAAGGAAGCCTGGGCAGGCGTGTTGGCCTGGGCGGACTCCACCGCGGCGCGCGTCTCCGTGTCGGCGAGGTCGAGCGGGACGATCATGCCCGGCAGCACGACGTCGTCATCGAGCGGGAGGACGGGCAGGAGGCGGTTGTCGGTCATCTGTGCACTCCTCGGTTAGTTGAGTCTGTCTAGCTCAACTCTCCGATCGACCCGTTTGTTTCCTCCGCGCGTTCGCCGTCAGCGATCACCTACTCATCCGACCTCTGCGCGGTGCGCGTCGCCTTTAGCCCGCTAAACGCGACGCGCACCGGCGAGAGGTCGGAGGTCAGGGGTGGACCGAGACGCCGCACCAGGCGAACGGCCGGGCGCCTTCTTCGTCCCGCCGCAGCTCCCGCACGGGCCGCCAGTCCGGAAGGTGGACGACGCCGGGCTCCAGCAGCGGCCAGTCACCGAAGAGCGGCTCGATCTCTTCGCGGTCCCGCATCCACACCGGATTGCTCGTCTTCCGGTACTGCTCGACCATCCAGTGCAGCCCGTCGGCGTCCTTGCCGGTCTGGCCGCCGAAGCTCATATGCGACAGCCCCAGCCAGCTGCCCGGCGCGAGCGCGTTCCGGTACGTCGCGACCAGTGCGGGCGGATCGTCGTGCGGCCCGGCGAAATGCAGGACGGCCATCATCATCAGGCACACCGGCTGGTCGAAATCGATCAGCCGCAGCGTCTCCGGATGCCGCAGGACGTCCTTCGGTCGCCGCATGTCCGCCTGGACGATCCCCGCCCAGTCGGTCGCCTCGTGGCGTTCGAGGATCAGCTCCGCGTGCGCCACCGCCACCGGCTCGTAGTCGACGTACACGACCTTCGCCGTATCGCCGGGCTCCAGTTCCTCTTGCACGATCTCGTGCACGTTCCCGGCTGTCGGGACACCGGAGCCCAGATCGATGAACTGCCGGATGCCGGCGTCCAGCGCCGCGCGCACGACGCGGTTCATGAACTCGCGGTTGTGCCGCGCGCCCGGTTTGACCCAGCGCCACTGCTTTTCCAGTGCCCGGGCGAACTCTCGATCGACCGCCCAGTTGTGTGTCCCGCCGAGGAACCAGTCGTAGATCCTCGCCGCGGACGGCTTCTCGGTGTCGACCCCGGTCGGCGCCACCGGGGCCGCGTCATCGTCCCTCGTCACGAAACGAGCCTATCCGGATCACGGGACGGCCGGTCGCCGCCGCCAGTACGTCCAGAGCGGCCGGTAGCCCTGCGCGTACCAGAACGGTGTCGAGCGCGGATTGGCCAGCGCGTGGTGCAGCAGCACGGCGTCGGTGCCGCATTCGTCGAAGACCTGGTGCGCGTGCGCGGCGAGCGCGGTCCCCACCCCGCTCGAACGAGCCTGTTCCGCCACCGCCAGCGACGACAGGTAGCCGACCTTCTCGGCCGCGACCCGGCCGCGGATCCACGCCGTGTCGCCGGGGAACTGCACCCGCACCATGCCCAGCGGACGGCCGTACAGCTCGGCGATCCACAACGTCGGATTTTCCCGGCCCAGCTCTTTCGACAGGTCCGCCGTGATCGTTTCCTCCGCGCCCTCGCGCAAAGTGACAGAACCGAACTGCGCGTCATAACGCTGCAATTCCAGTTCCAGTCCGACGGCGGTTTCGAGATCATCCACTTCGGCGGGCCGGATGTGCACGCCGGGAGTGGCGGGCGGTCCGGTCACGGCGAGCCGGTCGGCCGGGCGGACCGCGATCACCAGCACCGGCGCGAAGCCGCGACGCAGTAATTCGGCCGAGCCGGGGGAGTCCCGGCTGGGCCGCACCACGGTCGCCGCCGTCTCGACATCCCCAGGTGGGGCCACGGTCTTCAGATGTTCATCCCATCGGGTGAGTAATGCGTCGAGGGCCGCTTCCGGGCTGGGGCCGGTGAGGCGGGCTTCGAGGCGATGCTCGACGAGGGCCCGCCACGGAGAGTCAACAGAATCGGGGCCCGCTTCGGTCCGTACCGACAATCCGGCGGCGGCCGAGTCGCCCGCTGTCGCGGAGAGTGACACGGAGCCCTCGGCAGGCTCCAGTGCAGGCATTTCGGGGAGCAGGGCGTCCACGGTGGCGAGCCGCTCGGCATGCCCGGCGGCGATGGCGTGGCTATTCATAGGGCTATTCAAGCCCCTACTCACCGGTCCGCCGGGAACTTCACGAGATTGGCCGGAGCGTGGCGCCAGGTGACTTCCGGTAGTCGGAAGGAACGCGAATAACGCTCCCATTTCACCCCTTGGTCCACGCAGGTCAGCGCGACGCGCCCATTGTTAACCCTGGGGTGATCTCATACTGTCTCGAATGGGACTTGGGTACGCCCTCCGGGGTACTGTATTGCCCTCGTCCCCGAGGTCGCGGTAGGACAAGACCGGTTGGGCAGCCGGGAAGGAAGGTCGGATGCCGGACACGAACGGCAGGCCCGGGAGCGCCGCACAGGCGACAGCGGGCAAGGGAGGCGCCGTTACGGAGGCTCGTACCGACGAGCGACGGTTCCGCGTTTACACCTTCGCGGTACTCACCATGGGCATCGCCGCCGCGGCCGCGGTCAGCCTTTGGCTGGACTTCGAGGCCTCGGACGATCTGCTGTGGATCGGGCCGATCCTCGCCCTCGCGTTCCTGCTCGCCGAACAGCTCGGCATCAACGTCGACGTCCGCAGCGGCATCTCGTGGACGATCTCGTTCACCGAGATTCCGCTGGTCATCGGATTCTTCGTCGCTCCTTTCGAAGTCGTGCTCGCCGCGCATCTCGCGGCGGGGATCGGAACGCTGCTGGCCCGCAAGGTCGCGGGCCGCGTCCTCTACAACGCCGGCGCGTTCCTGCTGGAGATCACCGGCGCGTTCGCCGTGGCAGGACTGGTGAAACAGGCCTCCGGCGCCCACGACATGACCTGGATCGCCGCGCTGGCGGGGACTTTGACCGCGCCGCTGGTCAGCACGCTGCTCGCGCTCGCCGCCGTCCGCGTGCTGCGCCGCCGCATGCGGGTCAGCACCGCGATCCGGCTGACCGGCCGCATCCTCGTCGTCGGTTTCGTCAACGCCTCGGTCGGTCTTTCCGGATATTTGGTCATTTCCGGGACGCCGAAGGCCTGGCCGCTCGTGCTGGCCGTCTTCCTCGGGCTCACCGCGCTGTACTGGGCGTACTCGGATCTGCTGCGCGAGCAACGCGACATGGAAGCGTTGTCCGACGTCAGCCTGATGGTCGCGCGCTCCGGTCAGCAGGCCGCCGCAAGGCCCGCCGGGCGCGCGGACGAACTCGTCGGCGGCGTGGACGTCCGCGAGTGGGCGACCATCGCCGAACGCATCAAGGACCAGCTCGCCGCCGGCCGCGTCGTCCTGAGACTTCGACTGGAGCCGAAGGACACCATGCGGATGGTCGTCGCGGGCGACGAACTGCCGCCGGTCGACCCGGCCGCCGACGACCCGCTGCTGCGCCTGCCCGGCGCGCACGTCCGCCACTTCCGGATCACCGAAGCCAATCCCGACGTCCGCTCCGCGTTGCTCGACCGCGGCGCGCAGGAGGCGCTGGTCGTCCCGTTGCGCAGCGCGAACCAGCTCCTCGGCGTCGTCGAAGCGCACGACAGGCTGAGCCGCTGGCGCGGGTTCGGCAAGTACGACGTCCAGCTGCTCGGCACGATGGCCAGCCACCTCGCGACGTCGCTGGACAACCGGCGCCTGCTCGCGACCCTGCGTCACGACGCGTACCACGACCCGCTGACCGGTCTGCTCAACCGGCCGGGCTTCCGCCAGGTCGCCAAGGAACCGTTGCGGGAACAGGTCGACGCGGTCGTGCTCCGGGTCGATCTGGACGTCTTCTCCACCGTCAGCGACGCCCTCGGCTACGTCTGGGCGGACCGGATGGTCATCGCCGCGGGCCGCCGGATCCGTGACGCGCTCGGCCCCGACGTCCCGCTCGCCAGGCTCGAAGGCGCTTCCTTCGCGGCGCTTCTCGTCGGCTGCGCCCCGGAACGCGCCCAGGCCGCCGCGGAACTGCTCCGCGCGGAACTCGTCGCCCCGTACCCGGTGGACCGGCTCTCCGTCGAAGCCAACGCGATGATCGGCTACGCCACCTCGTCGGCGGAAGACGACGACCAGGTCGACGTCGACGGGCTGCTGCAGCGCGCCGACGTCGCCGTCCGCGCGACCAAGGGCGGCGAAGAGGTCCGCGGCTACATGGCCAGCATGGGCCAGATCTTCATGCGCCGGTTCCAGATGGTCACGCAGTTCCGGCAGTCGCTGGAAGAAGGCCAGCTGAGCGTCCACTACCAGCCGAAGATCACCTTGCCGAACCGGCAGATCCAGGGTGTCGAGGCGCTGGTGCGCTGGGTGCACCCGGAGTTCGGCAGGCTCGGCCCGGACGAGTTCGTCCCGGCGATCGAAGCCGCCGGCCTCATCGGCGTCCTGACGTCGTTCGTGCTCGAAGAGTCGTTGAAGCGCGTGCGCAAGTGGCTCGACGAGGGCCTGCGCATCTCCGCCGCGGTGAACCTGTCGGTGCGGAACCTGGCCGACGAGGACTTCCCGACGAAGGTCGCGCGCGAGCTCGACCGCTTCGGCATCCCGCCCGAGCTGCTCACCTTCGAGCTGACCGAGTCCGGTGTGATGTCCGACCCGCAGAAGGCGCTGCCGATCCTGCGGGAGCTGCACTCGCTGGGCATCGTGCTCGCCGTCGACGACTTCGGCACCGGCTACTCGTCGCTGGCGTACCTGCGGCAGCTCCCGGTCGACCAGGTCAAGATCGACAAGAGCTTCGTCCTCGGCATGGGCACCGACCTCGGCGACCTCGCCGTCGTGCGCTCCATCGTCGAGCTGGGTCACTCGCTCGGCCTCACGGTCGTGGCGGAGGGGTCGAGGAGGACGTCGCGCGGGATCAGCTCGAGGCGATGGGATGTGACGTGGCTCAGGGCTACCTCATCTCGCGGCCGCTGCCGGAGGACCGCCTGGAGGCGTGGCTGCAGGCCCGCACGGCGCGTTCGCCCGGACGACACTCCGAGACCGTCCTGACCCTGCTGACCTGAGGTTTTGCGGTAACGTACCCCCTGTTTCAGGCGCCGGCGAGGACTTGCTAATCTTTCCAAGTCCTCGCGAGAGGCAAGGCCCCTTTAGCTCAGTCGGCAGAGCGTTTCCATGGTAAGGAAAAGGTCTACGGTTCGATTCCGTAAAGGGGCTCGCGACCTCAGCCGCGTCACGCAAGCGTGTCGCGGCCTGGTTCATGTAAGGGCGGTGTAGCTCAGTTGGCAGAGCAAGCGGCTCATAATCGCTGTGTCGCCGGTTCAAGTCCGGCCACCGCTACGCGGTAACCCTGGGTGTCCCAGGCCTAGTAGAGAAGGAAATGCTGTGGCTGCCACTGACGTGCGACCGAAGATCACGCTCGCGTGTGAGGAGTGCAAGCACCGCAACTACATCACCAAGAAGAACCGGCGCAACAACCCGGATCGCCTGGAGATGAAGAAGTTCTGCCCGAACTGCGGTACGCACCGGACTCACAAAGAGACCCGCTGAGCGTCTAGCGGTTCTACCTGTCTTACCGAAGCCGTCCTGGTCACCAGGGCGGCTTCGGTATTTTCCGGGTTCGGTAGCCTGCTCGGGTGGCCTTGGACCAGTCGTTCACCGGGCGGGTGTACCCGCCGACCAGTACCTATGAAGTGAGTCGCGAGAAGATCCGGGAGTTCGCCGACGCGCTCGGCGACACGAACCCGCTCTACCGCGACACCGAAGCGGCGAAGGCGGCCGGCTATCCCGACGTCATCGCGCCGCCGACGTTCCTGACGATCATCAACCTCGCCTCGATCAACGCGATCGTCTCGGACCCCGAGCTGGGCCTCGACTATTCGCGGATGGTCCACGGCGACCAGCGGTTCACCTACACGCGGCCGGTGCACGCGGGCGACGTGCTGTCGCTCACCACGCATATCGACAACATCATGGCCCGCGCCGGGAACGACTTCATCAACCTGCGCGCCGAGATCGCCGGCGCCGACGGCGGCCTGATCGCCACCACGAACGCCCAGCTCGTGGTCCGAGGGGAGGACGCGTGAGCACGTTCACCGTCGGGGAAGAACTGACGCCGCTGACCATCGATGTCACCCGCGACCAGCTGGTGCGCTACGCCGGCGCGTCGCTGGACTTCAACCCCATCCACTGGAACGAGGCCTTCGCCAAGGAGGTCGGCCTTCCCGACGTCATCGCGCACGGGATGCTGACCATGGCGCTCGGGGCGCGGCTCGTCACCGACTGGCTCGGCGACCCCGGCCGCCTCGTCGACTACTTCGCGCGCTTCACGCGCCCCGTGGTCGTGCCGAACGAGGGCGCGGCGACGATCGAGTTCACCGGGAAGGTCGCCGTGGTCAACGACGACGGCACCGCCCGCGTCGACATCACCGCCAAGTTCGAGGGCAAGGCCGTCCTGGGCAAGGCGCAGGCGGTCGTCCGCACCTGACCTCACGGGGGAGCAAGGGACCTTTGCTATCGCTCGCTTAGCCTGCCTAAGTAAGTGGTAGCAAAGGTCCCTTGCTCTACGCGAGCTTGAGCAGCTTCTCCAGGACCTCCGCCATTCCCTGCCCGCCTCGGGCGTTCGGGTGCAGGGGCGCCGCGGGCACCAAGGGCGTGGGGCCCTCGACCCATCGCCGGTTCGCGGCACTGCACATGTCCCGCCCTTTGCTCGCGGTCGACATGTCGGCGAAGCCCGCTTCGTGCGCCTTCGCCGTGTCCTGCAAGGCCGTGTTGAGGCGTTTCAGCGAGTCGCGGAAGTAGGCCACGTCCCCCGCTCCGACCGGCAGGACGGGCCAGCAACCGGCGTCGTCGTCCGGAAGCACCGTCGGGTATCCCACGACCACGATGCGCGCCGAAGGGGCCTTCGCGCGGATCTGGTCCAGGATTCCGCCGAGCCGGTCCGCCGCGGCGGTGATCCGCTCGGCGAGCTGGTCGCGCCCGCCCGCGGTCAGCTGGGTCTTGCAGGGCGAAGCGGTCTGTATCTGCGTCGCGCACTGGCTCGCGAAGCCGGCGAAGCCCACGTCGTTCCCACCGATCCCGACGGTCACCAGCGTCGTGTCGCCATCGACGGCGTCGAGCTGCGGGGCGTTCGTGCCGTCCCGCGTCTTCTGCTCGCCGGTGAGGTGCTCGGTCGTGGCGCCGCCGCAGCTGACGTCGACGAACTCGGCCGGACGCAGCTTCGCGGCGAGCAGGCTCGGGTAGTTGTTGTCCGAGCGGTCGCAGCCCGCCGGCGCGCCCACCGGCCGCCCGGTGCCCGGCGAGGCCGTGTAGGAATCGCCCAGGGCCACGTACCGGCCCGCACCGTCCGAAGTGGTGACCCCCGCCGGTGTCACCGCCGTTCCACGCTCCCAAAGGTGATAAGCGATCCCCAGGACGGACAGCACGATCACCAGGAAGAGGCAGCCGCCGCCCGTTCTTCGCTGCGTCACCCGTTCGTTGTACGCGACCTGGGTCACCTTTGTCATCGGGCCGACCGTCGGTGAACTGAGCGTGAACGGGTGATCTCCGGTTGCCTGAGACGTGGATCACGTTCAGGGTGGTGCGCGTACCTGCCCCGAGGAAAGGCGAAAACCGTGAGCCTGAACTTGAACAAGCTGGTGGACAAGGCGTGGGAGGACAAGGGCATCAGCGAGCTGCTGGACGCCCCGCCGTCCGCTCTCGAAGGTCTGACCAAGAAGCACGACGAACTCCTCGCCGAACTCAAGATCAAGACCATCCGGGACCTCGGCAACTGGAAGTACGCCGCGAAGGCCCACGCGCTCGTCCAGCTCGCCGACGGCGAATCCTGACCCTCACTGAAGGCCCTTCCCGGTGAACGGGGAGGGCCTTCAGGTCTTCGGAACGAGGTCGCGCAGTTCCGCGGCGAGGTCGAGCGCGTGCGTGACGTCCCGCGCGAGATAGTGCGGGTCGACGAAGGCTTCGGCGATCCCGGTTTCGGCGGCCGCCTCCAGCTGCGCCGCGACGTCCTTGAGGTCCGTCCCCGGCTTCGGATTGATCCGCAGCACCCGCCGCAGCGCGCCGGGGTCGCGGCCCGCCTTCTCGGCCGCGGCCTCCACGGTTTGCCAGAGCTTCGCCAGATACGGCGCGGGAAGACCCGCCGGAAGCCAGCCGTCCGCGCGGCGGCCGACACGATCCAGCGCGACCGGCGACAGCCCGCCGAGCAGCACTGGCGGATGCGGGCGCTGCACCGGTCGGAGCCCCACCTTCGCCGCCGGGATCCGCCAGCGGTCGCCTTCGTGCTCGAGCAGGTCGCCGGTCCAGAACTTCCCAAGGACGTCGAGAAGCTCCTCCAGCTGTCCGCCGCGCCCCTTCCAGGGCGTGCCTGTCGCCGTGTACTCGTCGCGAAGCCAGCCGATGCCGAGCCCGACGTCCAGACGGCCACCACTCACCTGATCCAGTGAAGTGAGCATCCGGGCGAGCACGACGGCCGGATACACCGTTCCGGTGAGCGTGCTCGTGCCCAGCCGGACCTTGTTCGTGACGCTCGCGGCCACCGTCAGCAGGATCAGCGGATCGGCGAAGGTGACGAATTCGGGCGGATACGGCCGTTCCGGTGTGCCGCCGGGGTAGAAATCCGACGGCGAGACCGGCGCCAGCACCCGGTCCCCGACCCACAAGGACTCGTACCCGAGCTCCTCGGCGGCCGCGGCGAAACCGGTCACGGCGTCCATCGACGCGAGGGGACCGTATTGCGGAAGCGCGATTCCCAAGCGCACCGCGGTCACCGTGCTTCCGCGAGCAGACGGCCCATCCGGGTGATCCCTTCGGCGAGATCGTTTTCGTCCAGCGCATAGGAAATCCGGAAGTATCCCGGCGTCCCGAACGCCTCGCCGGGCACCACGGCGACCTCGGCCTCGCGCAGGATCAGATCCGCCAGCGCCACCGTGTCGGCCGGACGCTCGCCACGGATCTCCTTGCCCAGCAAGGCCTTCACCGACGGATAGAGGTAAAAAGCGCCGAGTGGCACCGGAGTTTCGACTCCCGGGATCCCGGAAAGCAGGGAAAGTGCCTTCTTCCGCCGGGCGTCGAACGCCTCACGCATGGCGAAAACGGCGTCGAGCGGACCGCTCACCGCCGCCAGCGCGGCGCGCTGCGCGACGTTGGAAACGTTGCCGCACAAGTGGGACTGGTACGCCGTCGCCGCCTTGACCACGTCCTGCGGGCCGAGCAGCCAGCCCACCCGCCAGCCGGTCATCGAGTACGTCTTCGCGACGCCGTTGAGGACGATCGTCCGGTCGGCGAGTTCCGGGACCAGGACGGGCATCGAGGGCGCTTCGGCACCGTCGTAGACCAGGTGCTCGTAGATCTCGTCGGTGATCACCCAGAGGCCGTTTTCGTGCGCCCAGCGACCGATCGCCTCGACCTGCTCGCGCGGGTACACCGCGCCGGTCGGGTTCGACGGCGACACGAACAGAAGCACCTTCGTGCGCGGCGTCCTGGCGGCTTCGAGCTGCTCGACGGTGACCAGGTAGCCCGTCGTCTCGTCCGCCGTGACCTGCACCGGGACACCGCCGGCGAGGGCGATCGACTCCGGGTACGTCGTCCAGTACGGCGCGGGCAGCAGCACCTCGTCGCCGGGGTCGAGCAGCGTCGCGAACGCCGAGTAGACCGCCTGCTTGCCGCCGTTGGTCACCAGGACGCGGCCGGGGTCGACCTCGAACCCAGAATCGCGGAGGGTCTTCGCCGCGATCGCCTCGCGCAGCTCCGGCAGCCCGCCCGCGGCGGTGTAGCCGTGATTGGCCTTGTCCCGGACCGCCGCTTCGGCGGCTTCGAGCACGTTGGCCGGGGTGGGGAAGTCCGGCTGCCCCGCGCCGAACCCGATCACCGGACGACCCTGCGCCTTGAGCTCCCGGGCCTTCGCGTCGACGGCCAGCGTGGCCGACGGCGTGATGCCGCCGATCCGGGCCGAAACGCGGGCGGCGGGGGAAGACGAGGGTGCGGGAGCGCTCATGGCGACATCGTGGCACGATCATGGGGTCGGCCGTGGGGGAGTTTCCCCGCGGAAGGCTGCTCCGCGCCGCTTTGAGGGGCGCGGTTGCGAAGCTGTTCGGGGTTGCCGTAGACTTCTGGTCTCGGAACGCACTACGGTCATCCCCGCCACGGCGGTGGGGACGATGGAATGCGTCCTCGGGAGCTCCAGAGCATCGGGGTTCCAAAGGGGTGTAGCTCAATTGGCAGAGCAGCGGTCTCCAAAACCGCAGGTTGCAGGTTCAAGTCCTGTCACCCCTGCGTAAGCGAACTGGTGAAGGCGGAGGAGTGGTCGTGAGCGACAGCGACGCCAGCGGTGAGAAGGCGCAGGACGGCGCCGGGCAGAAGCCCGACGAGCAGTCCCGCCCGGTGACCGCCGCTGCCCGGCGTGAGCGCCGTGCGTCCGCGCGCCCGTCCGGTAAGGCCGACGCCAAGTCGGACGACAAGACCCGCCCCGCCGGCAAGGCGAAGGCCGGGGACAAGACCGAGAAGTCCAAGGACGCCAAAGGCACGGCGACCCCGAAGCGCGACCGCAAGCCGAAGCAGGCGTCGATCTTCGCCCGGCTCATGCGCTTCATCCGTGAGGTCTGGGCCGAGCTGCGCAAGGTCATCTGGCCGAACCGCAAGCAGATGGTCACCTACACCGCGGTGGTGCTGGTCTTCGTGGTGTTCATGGTGGCGCTGGTGAGCGGCCTCGACCTGGCCTTCAAAGAGGTCGTCGGTGCCGTCTTCGGCAGCTGAGGCAGCCGTTCGCGGTGCCTGAGGGCACCGCACGGTGGCCTGCGCCACGGCAACCGATCAACTGAGAGGACGGAACGTGACCTCCGAGAACGGCACAGCAGCCGGTCATGAGCTGACCGAGCTTTCCGACGAGCAGGTGCACGCGGCACTCGGCGACGAGCAGTCCGAGCACCTGGACTCCGTCGAGGTGCCCGCCGCAGGCGACGAGGTCGACGAAGCCGGAGATGTCGCGGAGGCCGACGAGGCGTCCGTCGAGACCGACGACACCGCCGCCGAGCCCGAGGCCGACGAGGACGTCGACCCGGTCGCCAAGCTGCGCGCGGAACTCAACGCCGCTCCCGGTGAGTGGTACGTCGTGCACTCGTACGCGGGCTACGAGAACAAGGTGAAGACCAACCTCGAGACCCGGACCCAGACGCTGGACGTCGAGGACTACATCTTCCAGATCGAGGTCCCGACCGAAGAGGTCACCGAGATCAAGAACGGCCAGCGCAAGCAGGTGCAGCGCAAGGTGCTGCCCGGCTACATCCTGGTCCGCATGGACCTGAACGACGCCTCGTGGAGCGCGGTGCGCAACACGCCGGGTGTCACCGGGTTCGTCGGCGCCACGTCGCGTCCGTCGCCGCTGACCGTGGACGAGGTGCTCAAGTTCCTCGCGCCCAAGGTCGAGACGGCCGCCCCCGCCAAGCCCGGCAAGGGCGAGGCCGCTTCCGCCGAGTCGCAGCTGGGTGCCCCCGCGGTCGAGGTGGACTTCGAGGTCGGCGAGTCGGTCACCGTCATGGACGGCCCGTTCGCGACGCTGCCCGCGACGATCTCCGAGGTCAACGTGGACGGACAGAAGCTGAAGGTCCTGGTGTCGATCTTCGGCCGGGAGACCCCGGTCGAGCTGTCGTTCAACCAGGTCTCCAAGATCTGACGGCCGCCAGACGGCCGGCAGTCCCCGCGTACTGGCAGGTGTGCGGGGGACTCAAGTCAGTAAGAAGGAACAAACGAAATGCCACCCAAGAAGAAGAAGCTTGCGGCGATCATCAAGCTGCAGATCAAGGCGGGTGCGGCCAACCCCGCGCCGCCGGTCGGCCCCGCGCTGGGTCAGCACGGCGTCAACATCATGGAGTTCTGCAAGGCCTACAACGCCGCGACCGAGTCGCAGCGCGGGGACGTCGTCCCGGTCGAGATCTCCGTGTACGAAGACCGCACGTTCGACTTCAAGCTCAAGACGCCGCCGGCCGCGAAGCTGCTGCTGAAGGCCGCGGGCGTGGAGAAGGGCTCCGGCGAGCCGCACAAGACCAAGGTCGCCAAGGTCACCTGGGACCAGGTCCGCGACATCGCGAAGACCAAGGAATCCGACCTGAACGCGCACGACATCGACCAGGCCGCGAAGATCATCGCCGGCACCGCCCGCTCGATGGGCATCACGGTCGTCGACTGAGTTCCACCCAGCACCACCGTGGGAGAGCCAGTGCTGGCTCCAACACCACACTGATCCGTTGAAGAGTTAAGGACAGAAGCAATGCCCAAGCACAGCAAGGCCTACCGTCAGGCTCTTGAGCTGGTGGACCGCGAGCGGCTCTACGCCCCGCTCGAGGCCGCGAAGCTGGCCAAGGAGACCTCTTCCAAGAAGATGGACGCCACCGTCGAGGTCGCCATGCGCCTCGGTGTCGACCCTCGGAAGGCCGACCAGATGGTCCGCGGCACCGTGAACCTGCCGCACGGCACCGGTAAGACCGCCCGCGTCATTGTTTTCGCCGTTGGTGACAAGGCCGCCGAGGCCGAGGCCGCCGGCGCGGACGTGGTCGGCACCGACGAACTGATCGAGCGCATCCAGGGTGGCTGGCTCGAGTTCGACGCCGCGATCGCGACGCCGGACCAGATGGCGAAGGTCGGCCGTATCGCCCGCATCCTCGGCCCGCGTGGCCTGATGCCGAACCCGAAGACCGGCACCGTGACCCCCGCGGTCGCGAAGGCCGTCTCGGACATCAAGGGCGGTAAGATCAACTTCCGCGTGGACAAGCAGGCCAACCTGCACTTCGTCATCGGCAAGGCCTCGTTCGACACCGAGAAGCTGGTGGAGAACTACGCGGCCGCGCTGGACGAGATCCTGCGCGCCAAGCCGTCGTCGGCGAAGGGTCGCTACCTGAAGAAGGTCACGATCTCCACGACGATGGGCCCGGGTGTCCCGGTCGACCCGGCCCGCACCCGCAACCTCCTCTCCGAGGACGCGTGAGTCTGAGTTAGACATCACTGAGAAGGGGGCGGTCCCGCTACGGCGGGGCCGCCCCTTTTCGTGTTTGCTGGAGAGCATGCCTACCTTCGCGTCGTTCGACGGGCTTCAGCTGAGTTACACCGTTTGGGAAGGCCGTGGGCGCCCGGTACTGCTGCAGCACGGCTTCGCCGCGGACACGAACGCCAACTGGATCGCTCCCGGCGTCGTCGACACCCTCCAGGACGCGGGGCTGACCGTGATCAGCCTGGACGCGCGCGGCCACGGTCGGTCGGCGAAACCGCACGACGAGGCGAGCTACGGCGATGACGCGATGGTGCGCGACGTGTCGGCGCTGCTCGACGCGCTGGACCTCGACGAGGTGTCGATGGTCGGCTACTCGATGGGCGCGATGATCGCGCTCGGCGCGGTGGCCGCCGACCCGCGGATCCGGTGTCTCGCGATCGGCGGGGTCGGTTCGGGGATCGTCGACTTCGGCGGCGTCGACACCCGCGTCGTCACGCCTGAGGCGATCAGCGAGGCGCTGCTCGCTTCGGACCCTTCGACGCTTCCGCCGTCTTCGGCGCCTTTCCGGGCGCTGGCCGACGCGTTGCGGGCGGACCGGATCGCGCTGGCGGCCGTCGCGCGCGGGACGGCGAATCCGAAACTGGACCTGACGGCGATCGCCGTGCCGACCCTGATCCTCGCCGGGGACACCGACCCGCTGGCCGCGGAGCCCGAACGCCTGGCCGCCGCCATCGCCGGCGCCCGCCTCGTCCGCGTGCCCGGCGATCACATGGCCGCCGTCATGCACCCCGCCTTCGGCTCCGCGCTGACCGGCTTCCTGACGTCGCACGACCTCTGACGCGACCTGCGTTTCGCGGGCTAAACGCGACCTGGCGCTCGCACCTGCGTTTCGCGGGCTAATCGCGATCCCGGCGGGCCGGGTCGCCTTTCGCAGGCTAAACGCGATCCGGCGGCCGACCTGCGTTTAGCCCCCTAAACGCGATCCGAGGGTGAAGACGCGCAGGTCAGTTGCCGGCGGGCGGCGCGGGGCAGGGGTCGGGAGAGTTCGCGTGTCCGGTGATCAGCCACTGGCCCATCTCGACTTCCTGCAGGGTGAAGCTGCCCAGCATGGGGCCACCGCGGATGGTGTACCAGCACGAGTGGATGGTCAGGTTCTGCCGCGGGACCACGCTCGACATCGGGCGCACCGCGTAGATGTACGGAGTGATGTCGGTGACCTTGGCGTTCAGCGCCGGGACGGCGGTCGCGCAGTCCGGATAGCCGAGGTCGCGGGCGAACTGGGCCTGCGCTTGTTCGGTCATCGCAAGGCATACCGTTTCGATCCGGACGTCCCGTGGGTACGGCTTGCCGATCGTGTCGTAGATGGCCCGCACGGCCTCCCACGGGCTACTTGCGAGCACTCGGTTGGTGTGGTGCTTGCCGCCGCCACCCTGCACGAACGTCGCCGTGTCCTCCCCGGCGTCGCTGGGGAAGATCTGCCGGTAGGCGATGGTCGCGCCGATGCAGATCAGCAAGATCACGATGATCCAGGCGAGGAGTTTCCCGCCCAGACGCCGCAGCCAGCGCGGCATGCGCGGCCGGGGAGCCGGCACGAGTTGCCCGGGCGGCGGTCCCGGAGGCGCCGGAGGCTGTCCTCCGTAGTGCTGGGTCACGGGCTGCGTGGGCTGTGACGGCACGAGGCCCTGCTGCTGTGCCTCGGTGAACTTCAGATAGTCCTGGAACTGCTGAAACTGCTGGAACTGGCGCAGTTGCTCCTCATCCAGCCGGGGCGCGGGCTGACCCCCCGCCTTGGGCTCGATGTCCGTGCCGGGCTCGCTGCCCGGCTTTCCGTCATCACGCTGCTCCGCCACGTCACCATGATGCCTCGCGAGGCCGTCGGCGCACTCCGCCGGTCGCGTTTAGCCCGCTAAACGCGATCTGGGGGGCCCGTGCGAAGGGCCGGAGAGGCTCGCGTATTCTTGTCAAGGTTCTACCGAAGACCGCTGGTCTTCTCCCGGTCATCTGACCTGGAGAACGAAGGCCCCGCTAGGGCGGGCGACCCGCGCAGGAGGAACGAGGCTCGCTCGCGACGCACTCCGTCGTGTGCCCTGACGCCCCGCGCCTGTCTGCGCTGGGGCGTTTCGTCGTTTCAGGGCTCTCAAGGCCAGTGGACCACTAGCCAAGAGAGGAGGCGACCATGGCGAAGCCCGACAAGGAGGCGGCCGTCGCCGAGATCGCGGAGCGCTTCCGCACCAGCTCGGCCACAGTCGTTACCCAGTACACCGGCCTCTCCGTGTCCCAGCTGTCCCAGCTGCGCCGCGCTCTCGGCACCAATGCCAAGTACCGGGTCGCGAAGAACACCCTTGTCCAGCGTGCCGCCACGGACGCCGGAATCGAGGGTCTCGAGGACCTGTTCGTCGGCCCGACCGCGATCGCCTTCGTCGAAGGTGAAGCTGTTGACGCCGCGAAGGCGCTTCGCGACTTCGCGAAGGACAACAACGCGCTTGTGATCAAGGGCGGCTACATGGACGGCAAGACGCTGTCCGTGGACGAGATCAACCAGATCGCCGATCTCGACAGCCGTGAGGTCCTGCTCGCCAAGGCGGCGGGCGCGTTCAAGGCGAAGCTGTCCCAGGCCGCCGCGCTGTTCCAGGCGCCGGCGTCCCAGGTCGCCCGCCTGGCTGCCGCGCTGGAGGAGAAGCAGCGCAACGCCGGTACCGAAGCAGCCGAAGCACCCGCCGAGAGCTGAACACCCCCACCCCCGAACTTTTAGTTCGTTTCAGAGAGGAAAGCCACCATGGCGAAGCTGAGCACCGCCGAGCTGATCGACGCCTTCAAGGAGCTCACCCTTCTTGAGCTGTCCGAGTTCGTGAAGGAATTCGAGACCACCTTCGACGTGACCGCGGCCGCCCCGGCTGCCGTCGTCGCCGCCGCCCCGGGTGCCGCCCCCGCCGCGGCCGCCGAGGAGCAGGACGAGTTCGACGTCGTCCTCGAGTCCGCCGGTGACAAGAAGATCCAGGTCATCAAGGTCGTCCGTGAGGTCGTCTCCGGTCTGGGCCTGAAGGAGGCCAAGGAGCTGGTCGAGGCCGCTCCCAAGGCCCTCCTGGAGAAGGTCGACAAGGAGGCCGCCGAGGCCGCCAAGGAGAAGCTCGAGGCCGCGGGCGCCAAGATCGCCATCAAGTGATCTCGGGCGCGTCAGCGCCTACCGCAGCACCGTCGAAGGGGCGGGCATCCACACGGATGCCCGCCCCTTTGCTGTCGACGCCCCGACCTGCGTTTAGCCCCTGATCGCGACGCGTAGCCACGCTAAGCATCAGGGCGCCGGATCGCGTTTAGCCCGCGAAAGGCGATCTGTGCGGGCGGAGGGCGGCGGGGGCCCTGACCTGCGTTTAGCCCCCTAATCGCGATCCGGCCTGGGCAGGGGCAGGTCGTGGATCTGCGCGCGGGAGTGACGTGCACTACGGTGCTGCAAGCGGTGCACGGGCAGGCGGCGGGCTGCGCGAAAAGTTACCCGCGGGTCTGGCCAGAAAAGAAAACTGGTGAGTAACCTGTTCGCACTCAGCTCGTTGCACCTGGTTGACGCGGGTATCGCTGCGCGAACGCATGCGTCCTCTCGGGCCAGTGGCACGGGAAGGCAGTGCGCGACGACGCGGAACAGCTCCTGGAGGTGCGATGGGTGCCGAGGTGGTCATCGAAGGTCTTTCCAAGTCCTTCGGTAAGCAGGCCATCTGGCGGGACGTCACGCTGACCCTGCCTCCGGGCGAGGTCTCGGCGATGCTCGGACCGTCCGGAACCGGTAAGTCCGTCTTCTTGAAGTCGATGATCGGTCTGCTCAAGCCCGACAAGGGCCGCTGCATGATCAACGGCGTCGACATCGTGACGTGCTCCGAACACCAGCTCTACGAGGTGCGCAAGCTCTTCGGCGTCCTTTTCCAGGACGGCGCGCTGTTCGGCTCGATGAACCTCTACGACAACGTGGCCTTCCCCCTGCGGGAGCACACGAAGAAGTCGGAGACCGAGGTCCGCCGGATCGTGCTCGAGAAGCTCGAGATGACCGGTCTCAACGGCGCCGACAAGAAGCTGCCCGGCGAGATCTCCGGCGGTATGCGCAAACGCGCCGGTCTCGCCCGCGCGCTGGTGCTTGACCCGCAGATCATCCTGGTCGACGAGCCGGACTCCGGTCTCGACCCGGTCCGCACCACCTACATCTCCCAGCTCTTCCTGGACGTCAACGCGCAGATCGACGCGACGTTCCTGATCGTCACGCACAACATCAACCTCGCCCGCACCGTCCCGGACAACCTGGGCATGCTCTTCCGCAAGGAACTGGTCATGTTCGGCCCGCGCGAGGTGCTGCTGACCAGCGAGGAGCCGGTCGTCAAACAGTTCCTCAACGGCAAGATGGACGGCCCCATCGGGATGAGCGAGGAGAAGGACTCGGCCCAGCTCGCCGCGGAGCGCGCGATGTTCGAGGCCGGCCACCACGCGGGCGGTGTCGAGGACGTCAGCGGGGTGCCGCCGCAGATGCAGCCGACGCCCGGCGTGCCGACCCGGATGGGCGCTGTCCGCCGCAAGGACCGCGTCATGCAGATCCTGCACGGTCTCCCGCCGGAGGCGCAGCAGAGCATCATCGAGTCGCTCTCCCCGGAGGAACAGCAGCGCTACGGCGTCCGCCCGCAGCGCCTCGCGGCCGCCGGCCACCGGTCGGCGCCCGCCGAGAGCTCCATCCCGAACCACCACCAGGGCCAGCTGCCCGACGACCAGGTCGCCCACATCCCGCACCCCGGGAGAGCGGGCAACCACCGCCTGCGGCCACAAGATCCGGGGTCAGGTGGCGCGTGAGCTCTTCCGCTTCATCGGCGAAGATTCCCGGGATCGGCATGGTGCGCGAGACCGGGAACCTGTTCGCTCTCGGCCTCGACATCGTTCGTGGCATTTTCCAGCGCCCGTTCCAGCTGCGGGAGTTCATCCAGCAGGCCTGGTTCATCGCGAGCGTCACGATCCTGCCGACGGCGCTCGTCGCGATCCCGTTCGGCGCAGTCATCTCGCTGCAGTTCGGATCGCTCGCCCGCCAGCTCGGCGCCCAGTCCTACACGGGCGCCGGGTCGGTGCTCGCCACCGTGCAGCAGGCCAGCCCGCTGGTCACGGCGCTGCTGGTCGCGGGCGCCGGCGGTAGCGCGGTCTGCGCGGACATCGGCGCGCGGACCATCCGGGAAGAGATCGACGCCATGGAGGTGCTCGGCGTCTCCGCGGTGCAGCGGCTGATCGTGCCGCGCGTGCTCGCGATGATGCTGGTGGCGCTCCTGCTGAACGGCATGGTCAGCGTCATCGGCGTGCTCGGCGGTTACTTCTTCAACGTCGTCCTCCAGGGCGGGACGCCGGGCGCGTACCTGGCGAGCTTCTCCGCGCTGGCCCAGCTGCCGGACCTCTGGGTCGGCGAGCTGAAGGCGCTGATCTTCGGCTTCATCGCCGCGGTCGTCGCCTCGTACCGGGGACTGAACCCGTCCGGCGGCCCGAAGGGCGTCGGCGACGCGGTGAACCAGTCGGTCGTCATCACGTTCCTCATGCTGTTCGTGGTGAACTTCGTGATCACGCTGATCTACCTGCAGATCGTGCCCGGAAAGCTGGACTGACGCATGACCTTCCTTACACGCGCCAAGGGGGTTGCCAACCGTCCATTGCAGACTCTGGACAACCTCGGCGACCAGATGTCGTTCTACGGCCGCGCGTTGCTGTGGACGCCGAGGACGCTTCGCCGCTACATGAAAGAAGTTCTGCGACTGCTGGCCGAAGTGAGCTTCGGCTCCGGCTCGCTCGCGGTCATCGGCGGCACGGTCGGCGTGATGGTCGGCCTGACGCTGTTCACCGGTGTCCTTGTCGGTCTCCAGGGCTACTCGGCGCTGAACTCGATCGGCACCTCTGCCTTCACCGGCTTCCTGACCGCGTTCTTCAACACCCGCGAGATCGCCCCGCTGGTCGCCGGGCTCGCGCTTTCGGCGACCGTCGGCGCCGGGTTCACCGCCCAGCTCGGCGCGATGCGGATCTCGGAGGAGATCGACGCGCTCGAGGTCATGGGCGTGCCGAGCCTGCCGTACCTGGTGACCACGCGGATCATCGCCGGTTTCGTCGCGGTCATCCCGCTGTACGTCATCGGCCTGCTGAGTTCGTATCTCGCGTCCCGGTTGGTCGTTATCTACATCTACAACCAGTCAGCGGGTACCTACGACCATTATTTCGACCTGTTCCTACCACCACAGGATGTGTTGTATTCGTTCATCAAGGTGCTGTTGTTCAGCGTCTTGATCATCCTGTCCCATTGCTATTTCGGTTACCGGGCCTCCGGTGGCCCCGCCGGTGTCGGCGTGGCCGTCGGTAAAGCGGTCCGGCTGAGCATCGTCACGGTGTCCATCATGAACTTCTTCATCGGTTTCGCGATCTGGGGAACCGACGTCACGGTGAGGATCGCAGGATGATCGCGACAATCCGGCGCAGGCTGCTGGGCCTGCTTCTGGTCGCCGTGCTCATCGGCGGGGTGGCGCTGAGCATCGCGCTGTACCAACGGGCGTTCACCCCCGTCGTCAGCGTGAAACTGCAGTCGGGCAACATCGGGAACCAGTTGCTGAAGCAGTCCGACGTGAAGGTCCGCGGGCTCATCGTGGGCTCGGTCAAGGAGATCAACGCGACCCCGGACGGCGCCGAACTCACGCTCGCGCTGAATCCGGAGTCGGCGAAACTGATCCCCCAGAACGTTTCGGCGCGATTCCTGCCGAAGACGTTGTTCGGTGAGCGGTTCGTTTCCCTCGAGATCCCGGACGCGCCTTCGGAGAAGACGATCGCGGAAGGGGACGTGATCACCCAGGACCGCACGTCCGGCGCGGTCGAGCTGGAGCAGGCCTTCGCCCATCTGATGCCGGTCCTGCAGGCCGTCCAGCCGCAGAAGCTGTCGAGCACGCTTTCGGCGATCTCCACCGCGCTCAACGGCCGCGGTGACCAGCTCGGCCAGACCCTCGCGCAGCTCGGCAGCTACGTCGGGGAACTGAACCCGCACGAGCCGAAGCTCCAGCAGAACCTCAAAGAGCTCGCGAAGTTCTCGGACAACCTCAACGCCGTGGCCCCGGACCTGGTGCAGACCTTGGACAACCTGAGCACCACCACCCGCACCGTGGTGGACCAGAAGATGAACCTGGCGAACCTCTACGGCAGCGTCACCCAGGCTTCGGTGGACCTGCAGACGTTCCTGCAGAACAACGCCGACAACCTGATCCGCCTCGCCGACACGGCCCGCCCGACGGCGGAGCTGCTCGCGAAGTACGCGCCGGAGTATCCGTGCGTGATCGGGCAGATGGCGGACAACCTGCCGAAGATCGACAAGGCCCTCGGCAAGGGCACCGACCGGCCCGGTCTGCACGCGACCATCGAGGTCACCGTCAACCGAGGGCCGTACCTGCCGGGCAAGGACGAGCCGCGGTTCGAGGACAAACGCGGTCCGCGCTGCTACGACCTGAAGCAGTTCCCGGACCCGTTCCCCCAGTACCCGCCGGACGGCCCGATCAAGGACGGCAGCACGGTCAAACCGCCGGCACGCTCGGCGAACGACGGTCTTTCGCCGTCGAACGGCTTCGCGAACTACGGCGGCTACAACGGCGGGGGAGCGCCCGGCGGTAGCCCGTCCTACAGCGCGTCCGAATCGGACTTCCTCGCGCAGCTGGTCGCCCCGCAGGTCGGCATGACCGCCTCGGACGTGCCCGGCTGGGGCTCGCTGCTCGTCGGCCCGCTTTACCGAGGGGCGGAGGTGCACGTCAAATGAGGGGATTGCTCGCTCCGCTGATCAAACTCGGCGCCTTCATCGTGGTCACCGTGCTGTTCACGACCATCCTCGGGATCAGCATCGCCAACGTGAACACCACCAGCACCAACGCCTACAAGGCGCGGTTCAGTGACGCGACCCTCGTGCTGCCCAACGACGACGTCCGCATCGCCGGCGTCCGGGTCGGGCAGGTCAAGGAGGTCCGCATCGTCGACCGGCGCCAGGCCGAGATCGAGTTCGAGGTGGACTCCGGCCGCAAGCTGCCCGCCGGGGTGACCGCGCAGATCAAGTTCCGGAACCTGGTCGGCCAGCGTTACCTCTCGCTCGGGCAGGGCACCGACACCTCCGGCAAGACGCTGGAGCCCGGCGGGAACATCCCGCTGGAGCGGACCACGCCCGCGCTCGACCTGACCCAGTTGTTCAACGGGTTCAAGCCGCTGTTCACCGCGCTCAACCCGGACGACATCAACAAGCTGTCCTACGAGGTCATCCAGGTCCTGCAGGGCGAGGGCGGCACGGTCGAAAGCCTGTTGAAGCACACCGCGTCGCTGGCCACCACGATCTCCGACAAGGACAAGGTGATCGGCGAGGTCATCGACAACCTGAACTCGGTGCTCGACACGGTCAACGCGCACACGCCGCAGCTGAACGACCTGATCGTCAAGCTGCAGCAGCTGGTCTCCGGGCTGGCCGCGGACCGCGAGCCGATCGGCGACGCCATCGACTCGCTCGGCACCCTCGCCAAGACGACCTCCGGTCTCCTCGGCGAGGCCCGTGAGCCGCTCAAACAGGACATCGCCGCGCTCGGCACGCTGTCGAAGAACCTCAACGACAGCCAGCCGATCGTCGAGCATTTCATCCAGTTCCTGCCGCAGAAGGTGACGGCGCTGACCCGCACCGCCGACTATGGCTCCTGGTTCAACTTCTTCGCCTGTGAGATGACGGGAGCCGTCGCCCTGCCTCCGCTGATCAACGAGCCGATCAACCTGCCGCTGCTGCCGGTGAACCGGGCGAGGTGCACGGCATGAAGTCGTTCCAGAAACGCAATCCGATCCCGATCGCGCTGGTCGGTATCTCGGTGCTGCTGCTCGGTTTCATCGCCGCGCTCAACTCCGACGACCTGCCCGTGATCGGCGGCGGGACCACCTACAGCGCGGACTTCAGCGAGGCTTCGGGCCTGCAGGAGGACAACGACGTCCGGGTCGCCGGCGTGAAGGTCGGCAAGGTCTCGGAGATCAAGCTCGACGGCGACAAGGTCCGGATCTCGTTCAAGGTCAAGGACGCCTGGCTCGGCGACAAGACCAGCGCGGCGATCAAGATCAAGACCGTCCTCGGCCAGAAGTACCTGGCGCTCGACCCGCAGGGGCAGCGCACGCTCGACCCGAGCTCGACCATCCCGCGTGAGCGGACGGCGTCGCCGTTCGACGTGCTCGACGCCTTCCGCGGCCTTTCGCAGACCGTCGACGACATCGACACGACGCAGCTGGCGAAGAGCTTCGACGTCATCACGGAGACCTTCGCCGACACCCCGGCCGACGTGAAGGGCGCGCTGACCGGCCTTTCCCGCCTCTCGGACACCATCGCCAAACGTGACTCGCAGCTGTCGAGCCTGCTCTCGAACACTCGGCAGGTCTCGCAGACGCTCGTCGACCGTGACGCCGAGTTCCAGAAGCTCCTGGCCGACGGCAACAAGCTGCTCGGCGAGGTGGCCAAGCGCAAGGAAGCGATCTCCGCGCTGCTGGACGGCTCGCGCAACCTCGCCACCCAGCTCAAGGGCCTGGTCGACGACAACGACGCGCAGCTTGACCCGGTGCTCGCCCAGCTCGACCAGCTGACCTCGATGCTGCAGCGCAACCAGGACGCCCTCGGCCAGGGCATCGCGCGGTTCGCGCCGTTCATCCGGGTGTTCACGAACACGATCGGCAACGGCCGCTGGTTCGACAACTACATCTGCGGGCTGGTCCTGCCGTCGTTCGGCCCGATCAACGAGAAGGGGTGCTACGACAAATGAGTACCCGTCTCGGAGCAGGCCTCGCACGCGGTTTCACCATCGCGATCGTGCTCGCGCTGGTCGTCGCCGGCGCGCTGTGGTGGACCCTCAAGGACGCGGGCCGCAACCACGTGACCGCGTATTTCGCCGGCACGGTCGGCCTCTACGAGGGCAACAGTGTCCGCATGCTCGGCGTGGACATGGGCACGATCACCAAGATCCAGCCGATGGGCAACCAGGTCCGCGTCGAACTCGAATACGACCGTTCGGTGGCGGTGCCCGCGGACGCGAAGGCGATCATCGTGTCGCCGTCGCTGGTCAGCGACCGCTACGTGCAGCTCGCCCCGGCCTACAAGGGCGGCCCGCGGATCGCCGACGGCGCCGTCATCGGCCTCGACCGCACCGAGGTGCCGCTGGAGGTCGACGAGCTCGCCGCCAGCCTGTCCCGGGTCAGCAAGTCGCTCGGGCCCAACGGCGCCAACAAGAACGGTTCGCTGTCGAACCTGCTCGACACCGCCGCGAAGAACTTCGACGGCAACGGGCAGGCGCTGCACGACACGATCACGAAGCTCGGCCAGGCGGCGGGCACGTTGTCGGGCAACAAGGACGACCTGTTCAAGACCGTCGAGAACCTCGGCTCCTTCTCACAGACGCTGGTGAACAGCGACAAGCAGGTCCGCGACTTCGAGCGGCAGCTCGCCGACGTCAGCGGATTCCTCGCGGGGGAGCGGGAGAACCTCTCGGCCACGGTGAAGCAGCTGTCGGACACGCTCACCGCGGTGCAGGCGTTCATCGAGAAGAACCGCGACCGGCTCAAGTCCAATGTGGACAAGCTGGCCAGCGTGACCAAGGTGCTCGTCGACCAGCGCGGCGCGCTCGCCGAGATCCTCGACGTCGCCCCGGTCGGCCTCGGGAACCTGGTCAACACCTACAACGCCTCGTCGGGCACGCTCGACGCGCGGGCCAACCTCAACGAGCTCACGCAGCCGCCGCTGGTGATGGTGTGCAACCTGCTCAAGCAGACCCCGGAGGCGCTCGACGCGCTGGGCGACGCGTGCAAGGGGGTCGCCGGACTGGTCGACGGGCTGGTGCCGTTGCCGTCCATCGCGCAGGTGATCCAGTCGTCGCAGGCGGGCCAGTTGCCGCCGCTGCCGCTGCCGATCGCCGGTCAGCTCTACGGAACGGCGGCGAAATGATGAAGAAGATCGCTCTCCTCGCCTCCGGGACCGTCGCGGCGCTGACGTTGAGCGGCTGCGGGTTCAGCGGGATCTACGACGTCCCGCTGCCCGGCGGCGCCGAACTCGGCGACCACCCGTACACCGTCAAGGTGCAGTTCCGCGACGTCCTCGACCTGACCCCGCAGGCCGGGGTGAAGGTCAACGAGGTCGCCATCGGCCGGGTCGAAGCGATCGGCCTGACCCCGGACGGCTGGAACGCCGAAGTCACCCTCCGGGTCAACGGCGACGTGAAGCTGCCGGCGAACGCGCTCGCCAACGTCAAGCAGTCGAGCCTCCTCGGCGAGAAGTACGTCGAGCTGGCCGCGCCCCCGACGGGCAGGGAAAGCTCGCCGACAACGCGGTGATCCCGCTGGCCCGCACGAACCGCAGCGTCGAGGTCGAGGAGCTGCTCGGCGCGCTTTCGCTGCTGCTCAACGGTGGTGGGGTGGAACAGCTCAACACCATCACCAAGGAACTCAACAACGCCACCACCGGCCGCTCGCCGGAGCTCAAGGCGCTGCTGAACAACACCAACGAGCTCGTCACGAACCTCGACAAGCAGTCCGCGAACATCACGCGGGCGCTCGACGGGCTGAACCGGCTCTCGCTCACGCTGAACGGCCAGAAGGACAAGCTGGTCGGCGCGGTCGACAACCTCGGCCCCGGCCTCGGCGTGCTGGAGCAGCAGCGCGGCCAGCTGGTGACGATGCTGAACGCGCTCAACCACCTTTCCGGTGTCGCCGTCGACACGGTGAACAAGAGCAAGGAAGACCTCGTCGCCGACCTCAAGGCACTGCAGCCGACGCTGCAGAAGCTCGGCGAAGCGGGCTCGGATCTGCCGAAAGCGCTGGAGATCCTGTTGACCTTCCCGTTCAGCGACGCCGCCTACGACGGCGTCAAGGGCGACTACTTCAACCTGTTCGCGAAGATCGACCTGAACCTGAACGAGATCCTCAAGAACCTCGGCCGCAGCCGCGAGAACCCGCTCAAGGACGTCGTCCCGGTGCCGGGGCTGACCGGGGGCACCGAGGGGCCGGGCGAGAACCCGCCGCTGCCGATCCCGGACAGCGTGGGCGGCACTCAGGCGGGCCAGGCGAGCGCGCCGCAGGGTGGCGGGCAGCCGCAACAGACCGGACCCGCCGGTATCTTCGGTGTGCTGTCGGGAGGTGCCGGCTGATGCTGGTCCGTAGGACGAAGATCCAGCTGGTCGCGTTCGCGATCATCTCCGTGGTCGCCATCGTGTACGCGCTGATCCGGTTCGCCGGGCTCGGCCAGGTCTTCGGCGACGAGGGCTACACGGTGAAACTGCAGCTCAAGCAGTCGGGCGGCATCTTCCAGAACGCCGAGGTCACGTACCGCGGCTTCAACATCGGGCGGGTCGGTGAGCTGCGCCTGACCAAGACCGGGCTGGAAGCCGACCTCAACATCTCGCCGGACGCCCCGCAGGTGCCCGCCGATCTCGACGCCGTCGTCGCGAACCGGTCGGCGGTCGGCGAACAGTTCGTCGACCTGAAGCCCAAGAGCGACAAGGGACCGTTCCTGAACGCTGGTTCGGTCATTCCAGCCGACAAGGTCAAGACGCCGGTGCCGACCGAGCAGCTCATCGGCGACCTCGACAGCCTCGCGGCCTCGGTGCCGACCGACTCGCTGCGCAAGGTCGTCGACGAGTCGTACAACGCCTTCAACGGCACCGGCCCGGACCTGCAGCGGCTACTCGACACCGCGCGGAGCTTCACCACGACCGCGCAGGAGTACCTGCCGCAGACGATCCAGCTGCTGGAAAAGGGCGGGCAGGTCCTCGAAACCCAGAACGACATGTCGAGCTCCATGAAGTCGTTCAGCGCGGACCTCAACAAGCTCTCGGGCACGCTGAAGAACTCCGACGCCGACATCCGGAAGCTGATCGGGATCACCCCGCAGGTGGCGACCCAGATCAGCGAGGTGCTCGCCGAATCCGGACCGGGGCTGGGCGCGCTGACGGCGAACCTGCTCACGACGTCGAATCTGCTGGTGACCCGGCTCGACGGGCTCGAACAGGGCCTGGTGACGTACCCGATGCTGGCTGCGGGTGCCAACACCGTCGCCAACGACGGCACCGCGCACCTCGGCCTCGCGCTCAACCTGTTCAACCCGCCGTCGTGCACCAAGGGCTACCTCGGCCTCGACAAGTACCGCGAAGGCACCGACACGACGCCGCGTCCGCCCAAGGACAACGCGTACTGCGCCGAGCCGAAGGGCAGCCCGATCAACGTGCGCGGTTCGCAGAACGCGCCGTACAACGGGGTCCCGCAGATCCCGTCGGAAGGCGACGTCGCGGCGAACGCCGGCCGCTCGGCCGAGGAGCTGGCCAGCCTGCGCGCGGCACAGGGCATGCCGAGCGTCCTGCAGAGCCCCGGGGTCAGCCTGCCCACCCTCGGCACGCTGCTGGGCCTGCCCGGCTGAGCCCGAGACCGTATCCCTACCCTGGAGTGTCATGAGTTCTTCTCGATCGCGGACCCTGGTCCTGGGGGCGGCGGCGTTCGCGCTGGCCGCCTTCCTCGCCGCGGCGATCTTCGGTGTCATGTGGGCCGTGGCCGCGTCGGACGACAACGCCGACCTGGCGCGCTCGCGGGACGACGTGGTCAAGGCGGGCGGCACCGCGATCAAGGCGTACACCGAGGTCGACTTCGAGAAGCTCGACGAGTTCTTCAGCAAGCAGAAGGCCGTCTCCGACGAGAAGATGAGCCAGCAGCTGGCCCAGCTGGAGCCGACCTACCGCAAGGCGCTCGGCGACGCGAAGACCAAGGTCGTGACCACCATCCAGGACATCGCGGTCGAGGAACTCGACGACCACGAGGGCAAGGCGAGCTTCCTCGCCGCCATCTCCACGCAGGTCACCCAGGGCGACAAGGCGAGCTCGAAGGCGTTGCGCCTGGAGGTCTCGATGACCCGGGTCGGCGATGAGTGGAAGCTGTCCGGGATCGACAACGTGCCCCTCGTCGCGGCCGGTCAGTAAGAGCGTCACCTAGAACGGAGCCACGTAGTGCCCCCTCCCGTCGCCAGCCCCCTCGCAGCACTCCGCCGGTGCGCCGCCCCCGGGTGGCCGGTCTGCGACGGCCCGGTGCGTCTCCCGCTCCCGCTTCTTCTCCCGAGGCGCCCACCTCGGAGGTCGAGGTCGACGAGACGCCGGTGGCGAAGCCGGCGCCGGTCCGCCGTCCGTCGCCGCGGCCGGCTCCGGTTCCTGCGCCTGCCGAGCCTGTCGAGGTCGCTGAGGAAGACGCTGTCGAGACTTCTGAAGAGCCTGAAGCCCCGAAGCTCCCGAAG
This sequence comes from Amycolatopsis sp. EV170708-02-1, assembly GCF_022479115.1. Classification (NCBI taxonomy): domain Bacteria; kingdom Bacillati; phylum Actinomycetota; class Actinomycetes; order Pseudonocardiales; family Pseudonocardiaceae; genus Amycolatopsis; species Amycolatopsis sp. EV170708-02-1. Next base: position 8,412,822 of record NZ_CP092497.1, on the reverse strand, counting down.
AAGAGGTCGTCGCGAAGCCGACCCCGCGCGCGAAGGCCCGCGCGGTCGCCGAGGAGAAGCCGGACGACCTCGAAGAGGCCGAAGCCGAGGTCGACTCCGATGAGACTGAGGAGTCTTCGGACTCTTCGGAGACCGAGAAGAAGCCGGGCTCGAAGCAGCTGATCCTGGCGGGCGCGCTGGTCGTCGTGGGATTGCTGCTGGCCGCGACCGCGGTGCTCTTCAAGATCCAGGCCGACGAGGTGTCCAGCTCGACGAACAACACGGCGCTGCTGGACGTCGCGAAGACCGCGCAGGTCAAGGACCAGGTCGCGAAGGCGACCGAGGCGCTGTTCTCCTACGACTACAACAACATCGCGAAGACCGAGTCCGCGGCGGCCGATCTGCTGGTCAACGACGACGTGCGGGCGAAGTACAACCTGCTCATGGGCGAGGTCAAACGGCTGGCCCCGCAGCAGAAGATGGTCGTGACCTGCAAGGTCACCCGCAGCGCCGTCATCCGGCTGGAAGGCGACCGGGCCGACGTGATGGTGTTCGTCGACCAGAGCTCGACGCGGGCCGACACGAACAAGACCACCGCCGGGAGCGCGCAGCTGCACTTGAACGCGGAGCTGCAGGGCGACAAGTGGAAGATCACGGCGATGAACACCTACGCCGCTCCGCCGAACCCGGCCGCTTCCTCGGCCCCCGCTTCACCCCCGGCCTCCCCAGCCCCCTCGAAGTGACCCCGGCCCGGCCGGATCGCGTTTAGCCCGCTAAACGCGATCCGACGACGCGGCGCGCGTCCCGTTCCGTGAAGGCCTCCTTGAGGGACCCAGAATCCCTCAAGGAGGCCTTCACGGCTTTCCGGCTCCCGCCCCGCTGACCTGCGTTTAGCGGGCTAATCGTCACGCGTCGGCGCGCTGACCAGGGGGTCGCCCGCCGCCGCTCGACCGGAGCTTGAAACTCGCCGTCCGCGCCTTCTTGGCCATCTTCGGGTCCGGGTGGTCCGCGCCGACGACGTTGAGGAGTTCGAGCCGGTCCGGGTGGCCGGAGGACGTCAACAGCTCCACGATGTCGAAGCGGTCGTCCATGTCGGCGAGCTGATGGACGAACGCGCCGAGCGCGTGCATCGCCGCGTAATGGTCGGCCATCCCGACGACGACCTCGTCGCGGGTGACCGTTTCCCGGTCGACCGCTCCACGTTCGGCCAGCCACATCGCGGCGGCCGCGCCGACCAGACCGCCTTCGGCTCGGACGCCCACGGCGGTCTCGAGGCCGATCTCGCCGGTCTCCCCGAGCGCGATCAAGGCGAACAGTCGTTCTTCGGGAAGCCGCGCCGTGCGAAGGAACTCGCTCGCCTCCGCTGCCGCGTCTGAGGGTGATCGGTGCCGGACCCAGGCCTTCAGCTCCGCGTCGATGATCTCCGGTGCGGAGTGGACGAGCCGGGGGCTCAGCTCGCCGAGACTCTCGCCCGCGGCTTCGCCGATGACCGGTGCGTCCATTCCGGCCTCTCGGAGCTCCCTGTTGATCGCCCAGACGGCGATCGGGGTGAGGCTGAGGAGGAACGGGGAGGGATCGGGTTTCCCGGCGATATCGGCGATCAGCGCGAGCCCGGCCGGGTCCGCGGTGCCCTTCTCGAGCGCGCCGAGCCGTTCCAACAGGTCCAGCGCGACGCTTGTCGCGTACCGCATCGACTCGTCCGGTGCCTGCCCGAGTTCGACGGCCTCGAAAAGGAGCTCAACCGGCACAGCGACCGGACCTGACCGGTAGAGCGTGAGTGAGATCGACGCGACCAGTCCGAGTGGCAGAGGCTCGGCCTCGCCGATCGTCGAGTACAGCCGCTGCCAGAGCCGGAGAGGGTCGTCGACGAGCGTCGCGTTCTCCTCGACGGGCACGTGCTTGCCGTCGACGACGCGGACCAGCCCGGACACCTCCGCCCACCGCGGGATCAGCGGGTCGCTGTCGCCCGACCCGGCGACGTAGCCGCGGACCTCGCGGAGGAGGGGGCTCCGCTCCGCGGCCAGCCGCAGCTCGGCTTCCGGCCTCAAGAAGACCGGGGGCATCTCGGCACTGGCGTCCTGCTCCCACGTTTCGTTCACGCCGCCCAGTCTGGCAGCGACGGCCGGATCGCGTTTAGCCCGCTAAACGCAAGTGCGTCGCCCTGCCTGTGCGCCGCACCAGAAGGCCCACCGGCCACAACGGTCACACCGGACAAGTTCGCCCGGAGCGCCTCGCCGGCCCCCTGGCCCGACCCGGTGACCCGCCCGGCAACCCCGCCGGCCGGATCGCGTTTAGCCCGCTAAACGCAGGTCGGCGCCCCAACGCCGTCACCTGCGGGTACCGGGCGGTAACCAGGATGATCGTCCTGTGAGGCGCCCGGCGCGGAGCTTCTTCGACGCTGCGCCAACCGGCGGGACCACCGCGCGGCATCTTGACTCAGAGCCCCTGTGGGGTCACGCTTACTGGCAACGGTGAGAACCGGCGGTGCCCTTGCGGGAGGGACGGGCCGGGGAGGCCGAGGAGAGGCATACCTGAAGACGTTGCGATGCAGGCTGGGCCCCATCGGGAGCGCCCCCTGGACAGACCGCGACGTTCGGGCTAGACTGCTTCTTTGCGCTGCCCTCTTTCAGGCTGCCCGGAGCCGGTAGTTAGGATAGTGGGCACACGGCACCCTTGACAGACCGCATCAGCTGTTGCTGATGCGGCTGCTCACCGCTCATTGTCCCCGGAAGGACGCATCTTGGCAGTCTCTCCCGCGAACCAGGCCACTGCTGCGACCACCTCGGCTGTATCTCGCTCGGAGTCCACGGGAATCCCGGGAGCCCCCAAGCGGGTCTCCTTCGCAAAGATTCGCGAGCCGCTCAGCACCCCGAACCTGCTCGACGTGCAGATCAGGTCCTTTGAATGGTTCACCGGCGACGAGGCGTGGTTCGAACGCCGCGTCGAAGAAGGTGAAGAAAACCCGGTCGGCGGCCTGGAAGAGGTCCTCAACGAGATCTCGCCGATCGAAGACTTCTCCGGATCCATGTCGCTGTCCTTCTCCGACCCGCGCTTCGACGAGGTCAAGGCCTCCGTCGAGGAGTGCAAGGACAAGGACATGACGTACGCGGCCCCGCTGTTCGTGACCGCCGAGTTCGTGAACAACAACACCGGCGAGATCAAGAGCCAGACGGTCTTCATGGGCGACTTCCCGGTGATGACCGACAAGGGCACCTTCGTCATCAACGGCACCGAGCGTGTCGTCGTGTCCCAGCTGGTCCGTTCGCCGGGTGTGTACTTCGACACCAGCGTCGACAAGACCACCGACAAGGACGTCTTCAACGTCCGCGTCATCCCGAGCCGGGGTGCCTGGCTCGAGTTCGACGTCGACAAGCGCGACACCGTCGGCGTCCGCATCGACCGCAAGCGCCGCCAGCCGGTCACCGTGCTGCTGAAGGCGCTCGGCTGGACCACCGAGGCGATCCGCGAGCGTTTCTCCTTCTCCGAGACGCTGCTCGCCACCCTCGAGAAGGACCACACCGCCGGCACCGACGAGGCGCTGCTCGACATCTACCGCAAGCTGCGCCCGGGCGAACCGCCCACCAAGGAGAGCGCGCAGACGCTGCTGGAGAACCTGTTCTTCAAGCCGAAGCGCTACGACCTGGCCAAGGTCGGCCGGTACAAGCTGAACAAGAAGCTCGGCCTGACCACGCCGTACGACACCGGGACGCTGACCGAAGAGGACATCGTCTCGACGATCGAGTACCTGGTCCGCCTGCACGCGGGCGAGGACAAGGCGACCGTCGGCGACCAGGTCATCCCGGTCGAGACCGACGACATCGACCACTTCGGCAACCGTCGTCTCCGCACCGTCGGCGAGCTCATCCAGAACCAGATCCGCGTGGGTCTGTCCCGGATGGAGCGCGTCGTCCGCGAGCGGATGACCACCCAGGACGTCGAGGCGATCACGCCGCAGACCCTGATCAACATCCGTCCCGTCGTGGCGGCGATCAAGGAGTTCTTCGGTACTTCGCAGCTGTCGCAGTTCATGGACCAGAACAACCCGCTGTCGGGGCTGACGCACAAGCGTCGTCTGTCCGCCCTCGGCCCGGGTGGTCTGTCGCGTGAGCGCGCCGGCATGGAGGTCCGTGACGTCCACCCGTCGCACTACGGCCGCATGTGCCCGATCGAGACGCCGGAAGGCCCGAACATCGGCCTGATCGGTTCGCTCTGCTCGTACGCGCGGGTCAACCCGTTCGGTTTCATCGAGACCCCGTACCGCAAGGTCGTCGAGGGCCGCGTCACCGACCAGGTCGACTACCTCACCGCGGACGAGGAAGACCGCTACGTGAAGGCGCAGGCGAACGCGCCGATCTCGGACGACGGCACCTTCGTCGAAGATCGCGTCCTGGTCCGTAAGAAGGGCGGCGAGGTCGAGCTGATCGACCCGCTGGACGTGGACTACATGGACGTCTCGCCGCGGCAGATGGTCTCGGTCGCGACGGCGATGATCCCGTTCCTCGAGCACGACGACGCGAACCGCGCGCTCATGGGCGCGAACATGCAGCGTCAGGCCGTTCCGCTGCTGCGCAACTCGGCCCCGCTGGTCGGCACCGGCGTGGAGCTGCGTGCCGCGGTGGACGCCGGTGACGTGCTCGTCGCCGAGCAGGCCGGTGTGGTCGAGGAGCTCTCCGCCGACCTGATCACGATCATGCACGACGACGGCACGCGGAAGAGCTACGGACTGTACAAGTTCCGTCGCTCGAACCACGGCACCTGCTTCAACCACCGCCCGATCGTCAACGAGGGCGACCGGGTCGAGCAGGGTCAGGTCATCGCCGACGGCCCGTCCACCGAGAACGGTGAGATGGCGCTCGGCAAGAACCTGCTCGTCGCGGTCATGCCGTGGGAGGGCCACAACTACGAGGACGCGATCATCCTCTCCGAGCGCCTGGTGCAGGACGACGTGCTCACGTCGATCCACATCGAGGAGCACGAGATCGACGCCCGCGACACCAAGCTGGGCGCCGAGGAGATCACCCGGGACATCCCGAACGTCTCCGAGGAGGTCCTCGCCGACCTCGACGAGCGCGGCATCATCCGCATCGGTGCCGAGGTCCGCGACGGCGACATCCTGGTCGGCAAGGTCACGCCCAAGGGCGAGACCGAGCTGACCCCGGAGGAGCGCCTGCTCCGCGCGATCTTCGGCGAGAAGGCCCGCGAGGTCCGCGACACCTCGCTGAAGGTGCCGCACGGCGAGACCGGCAAGGTCATCGGCATCCGCGTGTTCTCGCGCGAGGACGACGACGAGCTGCCCCCGGGCGTCAACGAACTGGTCCGCGTCTACGTGGCCCAGAAGCGGAAGATCCAGCCGGGCGACAAGCTCGCCGGCCGCCACGGGAACAAGGGTGTCATCGGCAAGATCCTCCCCGCCGAGGACATGCCGTTCATGGAGGACGGCACGCCCGTCGACATCATCCTGAACACCCACGGTGTCCCGCGTCGTATGAACATCGGCCAGGTCCTGGAGCTTCACCTGGGCTGGCTGGCGTCGCAGGGGTGGAAGATCGAAGGGCAGCCCGACTGGGCGAAGAACCTCAACGAGGAGCTCTACGACGTCGACCCCGGCACGAACACCGCGACCCCGGTGTTCGACGGTGCGAAGGAAGAGGAGCTCACCGGGCTGCTCGGCGCGACCAAGCCGAACCGCGACGGCGAGCGCATGGTCAAGCAGAACGGCAAGGCCACGCTGCTGGACGGCCGCTCCGGCGAGCCGTACCCGTACCCGGTCTCCGTCGGCTACATGTACATCCTGAAGCTGCACCACCTGGTCGACGACAAGATCCACGCCCGGTCCACCGGTCCGTACTCGATGATCACGCAGCAGCCGCTGGGTGGTAAGGCGCAGTTCGGTGGCCAGCGGTTCGGCGAGATGGAGTGCTGGGCGATGCAGGCGTACGGCGCCGCATACACCCTGCAGGAGCTCCTGACGATCAAGTCGGACGACGTGGTCGGCCGCGTCAAGGTGTACGAGGCCATCGTCAAGGGGGAGAACATCCCCGAGCCGGGTATCCCCGAGTCGTTCAAGGTGCTCCTGAAGGAGCTCCAGTCGCTCTGCCTCAACGTCGAGGTGCTGTCCAGCGACGGCGCCGCGATCGAGATGCGCGACTCCGACGACGAGGACCTCGAGCGTGCCGCGGCCAACCTCGGCATCAACCTGTCCCGCAACGAGTCGCCCTCGGTGGACGACGTCGTGCACTGACCCGCGATGAGGCGGGAGCCTGCCTCCCGTGGGCTCCCGCCTCCGCTCGCCAACTCCTCTAGTCGCATCAACCCCAAGGGGATGTAAAGACGTGCTGGACGTCAACTTCTTCGATGAGCTCCGCATCGGCCTCGCCACCGCCGACGACATTCGTCAGTGGTCCTTCGGCGAGGTGAAGAAGCCGGAGACCATCAACTACCGGACGCTCAAGCCCGAGAAGGACGGCCTCTTCTGCGAGAAGATCTTCGGCCCGACCCGGGACTGGGAGTGCTACTGCGGTAAGTACAAGCGGGTCCGCTTCAAGGGCATCATCTGCGAGCGCTGTGGCGTCGAGGTCACCCGCGCCAAGGTGCGCCGTGAGCGGATGGGCCACATCGAGCTGGCCGCTCCCGTCACCCACATCTGGTACTTCAAGGGTGTTCCCTCCCGCCTGGGCTACCTGCTCGACCTGGCGCCGAAGGACCTCGAGAAGATCATCTACTTCGCGGCCTACGTGATCACCGGTGTGAACACCGAGCTGCGGCACAACGACCTGCCGACCCTCGAGAACGAGATCGGCGTCGAGCGCAAGAACCTCGAGACCAAGCGCGACGCGGACATCGAGGCACGGGCGCAGAAGCTGGAAGCCGACCTGGCCGAGCTGGAGGCGGAGGGCGCCAAGTCCGACGTCCGCCGCAAGGTCAAGGAAGGCGGCGAGCGCGAGATGCGTCAGCTGCGTGACCGCGCCGGTCGCGAGCTGGACCGTCTCGAGGAGGTCTGGACGACCTTCACCAAGCTCGACACCCGTCAGCTGATCGCCGACGAGCTGCTCTACCGCGAGCTCGTCGACCGCTACGGCGAGTACTTCACCGGCGGCATGGGCGCGGAGGCCATCCAGAAGCTGGCCACCGAGTTCGACGTCGCCGCGGAGGCCGAGAGCCTGCGCGACACCATCCGCAACGGCAAGGGGCAGAAGAAGCTCCGCGCGCTGAAGCGGCTCAAGGTCGTCGCGGCCTTCCAGGCCACCGGCAACGACCCGCGCGGCATGGTGCTCGACGCCGTCCCGGTGATCCCGCCGGACCTGCGCCCGATGGTCCAGCTCGACGGTGGCCGCTTCGCCACCTCCGACCTGAACGACCTCTACCGCCGGGTCATCAACCGGAACAACCGGTTGAAGCGGCTGATCGACCTCGGCGCGCCCGAGATCATCGTGAACAACGAGAAGCGGATGCTACAGGAGGCCGTCGACGCGCTGTTCGACAACGGCCGCCGCGGCCGCCCGGTGACCGGTCCCGGTAACCGCCCGCTGAAGTCGCTGTCCGACCTGCTCAAGGGCAAGCAGGGCCGGTTCCGTCAGAACCTGCTCGGCAAGCGTGTCGACTACTCGGGCCGTTCGGTCATCATCGTCGGTCCGCAGCTGAAGCTGCACCAGTGCGGTCTGCCGAAGGACATGGCGCTCGAGCTGTTCAAGCCGTTCGTCATGAAGCGGCTGGTCGACCTGAACCACGCGCAGAACATCAAGTCCGCCAAGCGGATGGTGGAGCGGTCGCGTCCGCAGGTGTGGGACGTGCTCGAAGAGGTCATCACCGGCCACCCGGTGATGCTGAACCGTGCGCCGACCCTGCACCGCCTCGGTATCCAGGCTTTCGAGCCGCAGCTGGTCGAAGGCAAGGCCATCCAGCTGCACCCGCTGGTCTGTGAAGCGTTCAACGCGGACTTCGACGGTGACCAGATGGCCGTGCACCTCCCGCTGTCCGCGGAGGCGCAGGCCGAGGCCCGCATCCTGATGCTGTCGGCGAACAACATCCTTTCGCCGGCGTCGGGTCGTCCGCTCGCCATGCCGCGTCTGGACATGGTGACCGGTCTGTTCCACCTGACCCGGTTGAACGAGAACGCCGACGGCGCGGGCAACGCGTACTCGTCGCCCGCCGAGGCGATCATGGCGTACGACCGCAAGGCGCTGAGCCTGCACGCCCCGATCAAGATCCGCGTCACCGACCGTCAGCCCGCCAAGGCCGACGAGGCGAGGCTCGCGGAGAACGGCTGGGAGCCGGGCAAGGCGTGGCTGGCCGAGACCACCCTGGGCCGCGTGCTGTTCAACGAGCTGCTGCCGGCGGACTACCCGTTCATCAACGAGCCGATGCCGAAGAAGCGTCAGGCCGCGATCGTGAACGACCTCGCCGAGCGCTACTCGATGACCCAGGTCGCGCAGACCCTGGACCGCCTGAAGGACGCCGGTTTCTACTGGGCGACCCGTTCGGGTGTCACGGTCGCGATCTCCGACGTGCTCGTCCCGGCAGGCAAGAAGGCCATTCTGGACGAGTACGAAGGCAAGGCCGACCAGGTCGAGAAGCGGTACCAGCGTGGTCAGCTGTCGCACGCCGAGCGCAACAACGAGCTCGTCAAGGTGTGGACGCAGGCCACCGAAGAGGTCCACAAGATCATGGAGACGGCGCTGCCGGACGACAACCCGATCGCGATGATCGTGAAGTCGGGCGCGGCGGGCAACATGACGCAGGTCCGGTCGCTGGCCGGTATGCGTGGTCTGGTGTCGAACCCGAAGGGTGAGTACATCCCGCGTCCGATCAAGGCCAACTTCCGTGAAGGCCTGTCGGTGGCGGAGTACTTCATCGCGACGCACGGTGCCCGTAAGGGTCTGGCGGACACGGCGCTCCGTACCGCCGACTCGGGTTACCTGACCCGTCGTCTGGTGGACGTGTCGCAGGACGTCATCGTCCGCGAGATCGACTGTGGCACCACCCGCGGTATCAACATGCCGATCGGCGAGGACATCGGCGACGGCAAGGTCCTGCGCGACCAGCACGTCGAGACCAGCGTGTACGCGCGGAACCTGGCGACCGACGCGGTCGACGCCAAGGGCAACGTCGTGCTCAACGCCGGTGACGACATCGGTGACCCGGCGATCGACAAGCTCATCTCGAGCGGGATCTCCAAGGTCAAGGTGCGTTCGGTGCTGACCTGCGAGTCGGCCGTCGGTATCTGCGCCACCTGCTACGGCCGGTCCATGGCGACCGGTCAGCTCGTCGACGTCGGCGAGGCCGTGGGTATCGTCGCGGCCCAGTCGATCGGTGAGCCGGGTACGCAGCTGACGATGCGTACGTTCCACCAGGGTGGTGTCGCCGGTGACGACATCACGACCGGTCTGCCCCGTGTCCAGGAGCTGTTCGAGGCCCGGGTCCCGAAGGGCAAGGCGCCGATCGCCGACGTCGATGGCCGCGTGCGCATCGAGGAGAGCGAGCGGTTCTGGAAGATCACGCTGATCCCGGACGACGGCAGCGAAGAGATCGTCTTCGACAAGCTGTCCAAGCGTCAGCGGCTCGCGAACACCCCGAACGGCCCGCTGGGCGACGGTGACCGTGTCGCGGTCGGCCAGCAGCTGCTCGAAGGCACGCCGGACCCGCACGAGGTCCTGCGGGTCATGGGGCCGCGCGAGGCGCAGATGCACCTGGTGGACGAGGTCCAGAAGGTGTATCGGGCGCAGGGTGTGTCGATCCACGACAAGCACATCGAGGTCATCGTGCGGCAGATGCTGCGCCGCGTGACGATCATCGACTCCGGTGCCACGGACTTCCTGCCGGGCGAGCTGCCCGAGCGGACCAAGTTCGAGGCGAAGAACCGCGCGTCGGTCGCCGAAGGCGGCGAGCCGGCCTCGGGTCGCCCGGTGCTGATGGGGATCACGAAGGCCTCGCTGACCACGGACTCGTGGCTGTCGGCGGCCTCGTTCCAGGAGACCACGCGGGTCCTGACCGACGCGGCCATCAACGGCCGCTCGGACAAGCTCGTGGGCCTCAAGGAGAACGTGATTATCGGTAAGCTGATCCCGGCCGGTACCGGGATCAACAAGTACCGCAACATCCAGGTGCAGCCGACCGAGGAGGCGCGGGTCGCCGCTTACGCGATCCCGTCCTACGACGACGGCTACTACACCCCGGACGTGTTCGGCTCCACGCCGGGCGCCGCGGTGCCGCTGGACGACTACGACTTCGGCCGCGACTTCCGCTGACCGAAGCGAAATCCACGAGAAGGGCCCTCGCCGATCCGGCGGGGGCCCTTCCCGTTTTCCGAGTCACCCGAAATGGGTACTGGCTCCTGACGAATCCGGCTAGGGTGATCCGGTTCTACGCGATTCGGGGGCTATGCGCATTTCCATCTGGTAATCAGGGGTGACTCTGCGTGAACAAATCGCCAAGTGGTAGATCCGGCTCACGTACTGGGGCTGTCTATCTCGCGACCTTCGCTGTCGCGGCGGCTTTGACCGGCGTCTTCGCCGCGCCCGCCGGAGCGGATCCGGCACCGTCGTCACCGGCGTCGAGTGCGCCGTCGACATCCGAAGCACCGGCGAGTTCCAGCGCGCCGCCTGGTTCGTCGGTTGCGGAAAGCGCGCCCCCGGCGGCGCCGAAGCAGCAGGCCGAGCGGCCACAGCTCGTGTCGTCAGTCGTCTTCGACAAGAGCGAATTCCGGACCGACGAGAACGTCACGTTCACCTTCAAGCTCAAGAACACGGGCACCGCTCCCGCGATGAATCTCAAGGTCTTCCAGTTCATCAGCGATCCGACCGACCTGTCGGTCCCGGTCGATCCCGGGTGGGGAGAGCTGGAACGCATCAGGTCCGGTAAGACGCTCCAGCCAGGAGAGACCTACGAGGTCAAGGTCGCTGGGCAGATCCAAGATCTCACCTCGCCCAAGGCGGTCGTCCGCGGCTACGTGCAAGACGGCAGCGGGGGAGGGGGCGGGGAATTCCAGGAGTCCGTCGGCATCGTCAAGGTCTCCGGGAACGCGGCAGGCACCGTGTTCGGCGACAAGAACGGCAACGGTCGAGCCGACGACGGCGAGCAGCTGTCCGGAATCACCCTGACCCTCAGGTACTTCAACGGCTCCGCCAAGTACGAGGCCACAAGTGACGCGGCCGGGAAGATCGACTTCGGTGATGTCCCTGCCGCCAAGTACCACCTCGGTGGCGAAGAACTCAAGGGCTGGCACTTCCCGTTCGAGATCGTGCGGATCGGGCCGGACTCGAAGGACCTGCTCATCCGCGGAGCGCCGCCGCTGAACGGTGCGTTGAAAGCGTCGATGGCGTTCACCCAGGACAGCTACAAGCCCGGCGATCTCGCGCATGTCACCGTGACCCTGACCAACTCCGGTTCGATCCCGCTGACGGGCATCGTCTCCGGCTGTGACCGGTTCGGAGCCGACTACGCGTTGAAGGGCGGCGCGGGTTGGGGCGACCTCGGATACCTCGGAAACGGGGTGACGATCGCCCCCGGGGAGACTCGCACGATCGACGTGTCCGAGAAGGTGCCGGACGCCACTCTCAACCGCGGCCTGGTCACGGTGAGCTGCGACTTCGGTTACCGCGACGTCGATAACGACGGCCACGCGCAAGCCGGCGACCAGGCGGCCGTGCCCGGGGCCTTGGCCACCGTCGTCGGCGACGTGGTTCACCTCGCCGGTCAGGGTGATCCGAAGGGCGTGAGCGGGGTCAAGGTCGTGCTCGTCTCCGACGGGAAGTGCCCTGTCATCGGTGAGCGGACGACCGACGCCGAAGGCCGCTTCGAGTTCCGCAAGGTGGTGCCGGGGCCCGAGTACAAGCTGTACCTCCTGACGCCGCGGGGATGGCGGATCCAGTACGAGAACCCGAGGCCGATCCATGTCGTCGGGCCGGAGGACAAACCGTGGCAGTTGCGGGTGGAGGCGGAGCCTGGCGAGGCGGCCGCGCCCACCGTCCCCACACAACCCGCGGACTGCGGCAAAGCCGAAACCCCGGCGCCGACGACCGCGCCCGCCGGCCAGGGCAACGGCGGCGGCCAAGGTGGCACAGGGCTGGCCAGCACCGGTGCCGACGTCATCTGGCTCGGCGCGCTCGCGCTCTCCGCGCTGGGGCTCGGAGCGGTTCTGGTCTTCGGCGCCCGCCGCCGTCGCCGGCCCGCCGAGTAAAACCCACCCCGAGAAAGCCCCCGGTCCATCCCAGACCGGGGGCTTCTCTTTTGCCCGGCCCGACCTGCGTTTAGCCCCCTAATCGCGATCCGGCCGCCGACGATCGGTGCGGTATCCGCCTGGATGCGCGACGGATGGCGGGCGATCCCGGGACTGCCGGTCGAAAGGATGGCCGATATGGAATCCCTTGTGACAGAAGAGAACTCGGCCACCAAGAACCTGCGGTCCGCTTTGGACGATGTCCATCGGGCGGGCGTACCCGGGGTGTTCGCCGAGGTGCGGGCGGGTGCGCGGAGCTGGCGCGGCGCCGCGGGAGTCGCCGACCTCGAAACCGGTCGCCCCGTCGAGGCCGGGATGCGGCAGCGCGTCGGCAGTGTCACCAAGACCTTCGTCTCGGCCGCGGTTCTGCGTCAGGTCGAGGCGGGGCGGCTCGGCCTCGACGCGCCGATCGGCGACTTCCTGCCGCGGCTGGTCCCCGGTGAACGGGGCCGGGCGATCACGATCCGCATGCTGCTCAACCACACGAGTGGCCTCGCCGAATACCTGCCCTACGCGTTCCCTTCGCTCCAGAAGCTCGCCCCCGAAAGCCTCGACGACAACCGCTTTCAGGAGTTCCGCCCGGCCGAGCTGATCGCGATCGGTGTCGGCGCGCCCGCCACCGGCGAGCCGGGCAGCACCCCCGGGGTCTACTCCAACACGAACTACCTGCTCCTGGGCGAACTGCTGGAGCACTTGACCGGCGTCCCGATGGAGGAGCACATCTCGCGCGCCATCATCGAACCGGCGGGTCTCGCGAACACCGGCTTTCCCGCCGGTCCGCGGATCGAGGAGCCGCACTCGCGGATGTACGAGGCGCTGTTCGGCGCGATCGATCCGCCGCGCGACTACAGCGTCTACGACATGTCCTGGGTGATGGCCGGGGCCGGGCTGGTCTCGACCGTCGAGGATCTCAACCGCTTCTACGGCAAACTGCTGAGCGGGGAGATCGTCAGCCCGTCGTCGCTGGCGGAGATGCAGCGGCTGGTCCCGGTCATCGCGCAGGACGGGCGGCTGATCGACTACGGGCTCGGCCTGTACAGCACCGAGATCCCGGGGCACGGCGTCTTCTGGGGGCACGACGGCACGGTCTGGGGAGCGATGACGATGGCGTGGTCCAGTGCCGACGGCGGGCGGCAGTTCTCCGCGGCGATGAACGTCGTGCGATGGCGCAAGCCGGATGCCGAAGGGACCACGCACCTCATCGACGACGCCCTGGCGACCTTCAAGCACCAGGCCCTCTGCGGCCCCGCCTCCGACCTGCGTTTAGCCCCCTAATCGCGATCCGGCGCCGACCTGCGTTTCGCCCCCTAAACGCGATCCGGGGCGGGGAAGCGCAGGTCGGCGCGGCGCGAAAGCTCCCATGGCGACTTCGTGTCCGAAGGCATCGCGGCACCGGAGTTCCCGGGATTGAGTAACGAACTCATAACGCTGCCGCGAGGGTCGCTGGCGGGTTACTGGTCCGTTGTGACCTGCGGTAGCGCCGCCAAGTGGTCTAATTCCCACTGCTCGGAAAACCGCCACCCATTCGGTCCAATGGCCCATCCGCATCGTGGGAAATTCACCCTGCCGTGGCATGTCCCATTCTTTGATCACGAGATTGACACTCCGGCGGGTTCACACGAGTATTTCGCCCATGCAATCCCCAGTCGCCTTGGTGTGGCGCCGGCACGTTGACTTGCGGCAGCAAGCAAGCGCGCTGTGTATGGATTCCTGACCTATTCCGGGTTTGTCGCGACGCAGGCGGATTCGCGTATCCGAACGGATGCGTCCGTTCCTTGTGCGCTGACGTTTTCCGCTGTGCCGCAACGGTTCCCTCGGCGAACCGGCGGTTGATTGCTTTCCCCTTCGATCCGTGCGGTGAAGCCTGCGCGAAATAGGGGAGAGGTGTGCCGATTGTCTGGCGCTTCGGTAGCGAAAACAGGGAGAAAGAATGCTATCCAACTCGCCCAAGTGGCGAAAAGTGGTGATAGGCGCCTTGGCGGCCGCCCTCGCCGCGGGAACGGTGACCTATACCGGCTCGTCGACGAGTGCGTACGCCGATGTCCAGGTCGTCAAGGACGCGAAGAAGGCGGCCGACGGCAAGGAGTACTGGGTCCAGAACCATCTGGTGGCCAAGGACGTCGCGGCGTCCCGGAGCGCGGACGGCAAGCGCAAGAAGTGGCTGCTGGTCTGGGCCGGTGACGAGAACATCGCCGACACCCTGGTCAAGGACGTCAAGAATCTGCCGGGTTCGCTCGGCGGCGGCCTGAACAAGATCAAGAACGCGTTGCCCGGTCCGGACTTCCTCGCCGTGATCGACGCGACGCAGGGTTCGCCGACCTACGGCAAGGTCGTCAACACCGCCACCGTCGGCCCGCTCGTCGAGAACGAGCCGCACCACATGCAGTACGTGTGGCACAAGGGCGACACGATCTACGCGGGCGCGCTGTTCGCCGCCGCGACGTACGCCTTCGACGTCTCCGCGTTGCCGCAGCTGAAGCTCAAGGGCGTCAGCCTCCCGACCCAGACCCTCGGCGGTTCCGTGCCGGACGCGTACTGGGTGCTCAAGGACGGCACGGCGTACGGCACGTACATGGGCGGCCCGGTCGTGCCCGGCCCGCACACCTACGCCAACGGTTCCACCGTGGTGGGCAACGGTTTCGCCGGCAGCCCCGGTGAGGTCGTCCGCTTCGACCAGAACGCGCAGGTGCTCTCCGAGTCACCGGCCGCCACACCGCAGGGCGACAACAAGAAGCTGTGCGACAACCTCCCGCAGCTGGACAAGCCCACCTGCGCCAACCCGCACGGCATCCAGGCACGCGAGGACCTCAACACCCTGGTCACCAGTGACTACGCCGAGCCGCGGAACATCATCCTCGACCCAGTGAAGCAGCCGTCGCCGTACCTGCGACGCCCGACCGTCCGCACCTGGGACATCTCCGACCGCAACAAGCCGAAGCTCAAGGCGGTCTCGTACCTGCCGGACGGCCCGAGGGCCGATCCCGCGGACCCGCTGCACGCGGAAAGCCGCGCGGTCATGGAGACCACGGTGACCAACCTGCCGGGGCACAAGGGTGCGTTCGCGCAGACCATGCAGGGCGGTGCGGTGTTCTACACGCCGGACATCACCGCGAAGGAGCCGCACTGGATCCAGGTGTTCGACGACGGCGCGGCGAACAAGGCGATCCATCCGAACAACGACTCCAACGGTGGCGGGTCGAACGGTGGCTGGATCCAGACCAGCCCCGACGACAAATACCTCTATCGCGCGATCACCGGCCGCTCCAAGGGTGCGCTCGGCCCGGACGACCCCGGCACCACCGGCGGCGTGTACGTCCTCGACATCCAGAAGCTGGTCGCCGCCGGCGACAAGGTCGAGAACATCAAGGGCCGGATCGATACGAAGGAGAAGTCCCAGCAGGGCGGTGGCGGCGACCTGCCGACCGTCGTCGGCGCGGCGCCGATCAACCCGGGCACGCCCGGTGGCGGCCCGCACTGGGGCGCGTACGACAACTTCGTGCTCGGTGACGACGGGTACTACCACGAAACCGACAAGCCGCGGCACCTCGCGGTGTCGAACTACTTCGTCGCGCGGTCCGGTTTGGACGGTGACCACAAGGTCAACCTGCTGAACCTCGGCGAGGACGGGAAGGTCGCGGTCGACCAGAACTTCCGGGACGAGTTCACCGGGCAGGTCGGGATCAACTTCAACCGGAAGACCTGGCCGCACGGGTCGTTCGGCAACGCCAAGCCGCACTCCGAACTGTTCGTCGTGGCGGACGCGGATCTCAAGTAACCCTGTTCGGCGCGGAAGGTCGTGGGTGGCGGGCACACTCCGCCACCCACGGCTCCGCCGATCTGCTCGGAGAAGGTCCCCATGGATCACCACGTCATACCGGCGAGCTCGGGTTCGGCCGGCGTCGACCTCGCCCTCGTCCTGCTCCGGCTCGGGCTTCTGCTGGCGACCGCTTTCCTCGCGGGCACCGGGATTCTGCGTCCGTTGGTGGGTGAGCTGCCCAGCCGCCTCCGGTTCACCATCGCCGCACTCGGTGGGGTTTCCGCCGTGCTCGCCGCGGTTTCCGCCTTCGCGACCGACGTCAATGTCATCGCGCTGATCGTGCATCTCGTGCTGGCACTGGCGATTCCCGTCCTGATCCGGTGGCCGTCGGCAGGCCGCTGGGCCTCCCTCGCGCTCGCCGCGTTGGTGGTGCTCGAAACCTCGCTCGGGCGGACAGGCGTCGAATTCGCCATCGACACCGTCTATGTCGCGGCCGCCGCTTTGTGGTTCGGTGTCACCGTCCTCTCCATCTGGGTTCCTGCGGAGAAATGGCGGCAGACGAACTTCCGGCTCGGCCCGCTTTCCCTGACACTGGGCGGACTTCTCGTCGTCGCGGGCGCGGTCCAGCTGTTCTCCTCCGGGCTGGGTTTCGACCGCCGGATCTACGGCACGCTCTTCGGTCTCACGTTGCTGGTGATCGCGCTTCTGCCGATCGTCGCCACCGTCATCGCCGGTTTCTTCCACCTGGACAAGGAATCCACGCGTGCTTATCGGTTCGGCGCCGCCGCCGTGGCCGCCGGTTTCGTCGCCTGGAGCGCACTCGCGGCCATTCCCGAGCCGCCCAAACTTCCGATCCCCGGTGTCGCGCTGCTCGCCGATGCCGCCCTCGGCGAGCAGCGGTTCCCCGTGCTGGTGAGCCCGCAGCGGCCCGGCAAGAACCTCGTCCATTTCCCCGCGAGCGCGGGAGAAGACCTGTCCGCTGGAATCGAAGGCGGCCTGGTCGGCAAGGCCATCGTGCGGCCCGGCGCCGAGGGCACCTGGGCCGAGGTCGACCTGCCGAAAGGCCGCAGCGACCTGATCATCAGCCGTGGTGGGGAGCAGACGAAGATCGAGGTCGACGCGGGGGAGGAGCCGGGCCTCGCCATCGAGGACGCGGACGCGCCCGAATGCGCTTCGGCCGCCCTGGGCGGCTTGATCGCCGACCGTCGCGAAGCCCTCACTTCCTGCCCCGCGGACGCGCTTTCCGGCGAGGACAGTGGTTCTCTCGTCAAACTCGTCGAATTCCTCGCCGGGCGCAAGCCTTCCGCGCTCACCCTCGTCGAAGACACCTCCCCGCGTAGTGCGGCCGCCGCGAAGCTGGTCCGCGACACCGCCGCGCGATCCGGTCTGCCGGTGCAGGCCGAGGCTGGGCCGAATACCGCGCTGCTCGTCGTGTCCGGCTGGGCGGGCGGCTACACGGCGATGACCCGCGCGGCCGAGTCCCAGCGGCTCAAGCCGACCCACCAGTACGGCCTGTACCTGGCGCCTTGGCTGCTGAACGGGCCGATCGTGAACTCCGTCGCGAGCTCCTCGGTGCCACTGAGGTTCGACCCGCGCGAGCAGGTCGCCGTCAGCTTCGCCGTCGCCGCGGGCAATGCCTTCGGTGGCGAAAGCCCCACGCTCGGCGGGTTCCGGAGCTGGCTGGGCGATCAGTGGAGGTCGATCAACGGCGACGTCCAGATCTTCGCGGCGGCACAGGTCAACGCCATGCCGATGTACCCGGGCGAACCGCACGCCGTCGGGATGATCGCCGACCGGAACTACGCGGGGCAATGGATCCCCGACGGCACGATCGTGCCGATCAGCTCGGTACTGCGGTGATTTCAACGAAAGAATGGGAGAAGAAATGAAGCGAATCGCGGCCCGTGTGCTGCTTCCGCTCGCTGTCGCGGGCGCGCTGTCCGGACTCGCCGGAGGGGTCGCCTCGGCCGACCCGCTGCCGGGTCTGCCCGCCGATGGCGGCGGCCCCGCGGTCTGGCTGATCCCCGGCCTCGACCTCGGCGGCCTGCTCGGACCGACCGCCCCCGTGCCCACCGACCTCCTCGCCCCGATCTACGGGATCATCACGCCCATTTCGTAAAACCGTTACCAGTAAAGGAGAATCCCATGAAGAAGAGCTTCGTCCGCGCGGTCACCGGCGCCGCGCTCGCCGGCCTCGTCGTGCTCGGCTCGGCCGCCCCGGCGCTCGCCGCGCCGAACGATGTCGTGGTCGTCGACGAACCCGACACGAGCGACCTCAACAACATCTGGACGTTCGCGCCGCTCGGCGTCCCGGTGCTGGGCCTGATCCAGTCGCTCAACGGCGTCCCCGGCCGGCTGCTGCCGTCCTGACTTCGTGGCGGCGCGGCTCACGGGCCGCGCCGCCGCCTACGGTGAGGAGGACCGATGGCAGACAGACAACTGATCGGGCGCATCGCCATCGCGGGGATCGTGGTGGCCGCCCTCGCGACCTGTGTGGTGCTGCTCAACGGCGGTGAGGAACCGCGGGCCGAGACCGTGGCCGTGGTCGGCGAACCGACCGAGGCCGCGCCGTCACGCGGACCGGACCGCACGATCACGCGGACGCTCAGCCAGGCGCGGCCGGCGTCGAACGACTGGCGGATCGCGTACGAGCTCGCCGGGACGGGGACCGCGACCGTGGTCTACGACTCCAACGGCCTGGGGCTCGTGCATCAGGAGCTGCAGGTGACGCTGCCGTGGCGCAAGGAGCTCACGTGGAAGAACACCGGCACCCCGCCGACCGTCCAGCTCATGGGGCAGGGCGAGGGCGCCGTCGAATGCCGGGTGGCCGTGGGCGGCGCCGTCGTCACCTCGGAGAAGTCCGCCCCCGGCGAGGTCGCGACCTGCGCCGGCCGCCTTGCCCCCTCCTGACCTGCGTTTAGCGGGCTAAACGCGATCCGGCGGGGCAGGGAAAACCGGTGGCCAAGGTCGGCAGAATGTAGCCATGACCTGGAGCTTCGAAGTCACCCCCGTCGATCACCCGGACGCCGCCCTGCTGCTGCGCGAGTACCTCGACGAAATCGCGTCCCGCTTCTACGAGCGCCAGGTCACCGAAGAGGAGCTCGACGGCTTGCTCCTGGAGCACCACAGCCGTGATCTGGCCCCGCCGACCGGCGCCTTCCTCCTCGCGCGGCGCGACGGGGTGCTCGCCGGGTGCGCCGGGCTGCGGGTCGCCTCGCCGGACATCACCGAGCTCACCCGCGTCTTCCTGCGGAAGTCCGAACGCGGCAACGGCGGTGCCGCCCTGCTCGTGGCCGCCGCCGAAGACGTCGCCCGCGGCCTCGGCGCCTCGTTGATCCGCCTCGACACCCGGCGCGACCTGGTCGAGGCCAGGGCCCTGTACGCGCGCCTCGGCTACGACGAGGTCGAGCCCTTCAACGACGAACCCTTCGCCCACCACTACTTCGCGAAGTCCCTGGAAGTCCCGGATCGCGTTTAGCCCGCGAAACGCGATCCGGGCGGCGGGACGCCTGACCTGCGTTTAGCGGGCTAAACGCGATCCGGCGGGGTGGCGGTGAGCGGGGCCCGGTCGGCGACGTCGGCCAGGTAGTCCAAGGTGCGCAGGAGCTGCTTCCCGCTCGGCAGGACCTTCGGCACCACCGCCACCGTCCGCCCGGACGTGTGGAACTCGCGGCACCGGCCCGCGTTCGCCGTCAGCCAGTCCCGGACCTCGGGGCGCGGGACGAACGCGGGATTGGAGCAGTCCACTTCGGACCCGCTGATCGAGAGCGTGCAATCCGGCATGGCCGCGCCGACCTCGACGTGCACGACCGTCCGCAGCGAACCGGACTCGCGGGTGCCGTCCTGACGGAACCCGGCGCCCGGCTGGTGATACCGGTAGACGCCGAAGGCCTTCCCCCGGTGCGTGCCCACCACCGCCTGGTCGATCGACTCGCCGGCCCGCCGCAGCGGGGCGGGCGCGCGGCCCGTCGCCGGCTGCTCGTGCCGCCCGCCGGGGGCACCGAGCCGGGCACCGCTGTAGAAGTCCCAGCCCCGTTCCCGCGCCAACGTGGCCAGCCCGCGTTTCTTCGCCGCCCCGGCGAGGATCCACCAGACGGCCAGCACGATCGGCAACGCCACCGCGACGATGGCGATGATCCACGCGGTCACGGCTCAGAAGTCCAGGTTGTCGGAGGCTTCCTCGGGCGTCTGTTCGTCGTCACCCACGGAACCGTACTGGCCCGCCTTGATCCCGCCCGACGTGTACGTGCCCGCCTTCCCGGCGACACCCGCCGCGACCTCGCCCTTCTCGCGGCCCGTCTCAGGCGTCTTCCAGCTGCCGTCCGGATTCGTGGCCTTGCCGAGCCCGACGGTGTTCAGCGCGGCCTTCTTCGTGGCCGACGTCATCCGCTCGCCGAAGCCGTCCGCGAGCCTGCCGCCCATCGCGCCGTCCTTCGAGGCGAACTTGCCCCACGCGGACGCGCCCGGACCCGCCGCCAGCTGCGCGGTGGACTTGTTGTGGGCCATCAGCTCCTTGTAGTTGCCCTTCCACTTGCCGAAGAACTCCTTGAGCTTGCCCAGGAACTGCTTGATCTTGTCGAGCAGCTGGCGGAGCTTGTTCAGGAACTTCTGCACCTTCGACGTCGTGGAGACCGCGCGGGTGGCCGTCAGCCCGCCCGCCGTCGCCGTCGAACCGCCGCAGGTCGGGACGGCCGCGGCCAGCGCCGGGATCCAGATCATGATCAGCCAGGTGATGAACTCGGTGAGGATCGCCTTGATGAACTCCTCGATCACCGTCATGACCATGCTGGAGATCTGCAGCAGCTGGGCGATGTCGCCCGCCTGCGCGGCGATCCCGTCGATGCCCTGCGCGAACTTCGCCAGCTTCTCGCCCGCCGCGTTCGCCGCGTCACCGGTCCACTGGGACAGCGACGTCTCCGCGTCTTCACCGAACTTCTTGCTGTAGTTCTGCAGGTAGACACCGATGTTGTTGAAGTTGCCCGCCGCGTTCGACAACGCCGGACCGTCGCCGCTCACCATGTGGATGGCGTCCTGGATCGGCTGGCACACGTTCATCAGGAAGCTGAGGCCCTGGCCGACCAGCCAGCCGATCGGGTCGCTGGCGATATCCGCCACGCCCATGCACGAGCTGACGAAGCCGGCGCCGCTGGCCGCGATGGTCCCGATGTCGCTCGCCTGGAACCCGTCCGCGGTCGCCTTCTTGACGGTGTCGAAGGTGCTGAAGCCACTGCCGATCGGACCGGGCAGCGAGGTCAGCATCTTGTCCGTGCGGATGGTGTCCGGGTTGTAGTCGTTGATCTGGATCTTGGTGTGTTCGCCGGTGATCTTCTGATCGGCCACGATCAGTCCCCCTCGCTACTTGGCCGGCCCCATCTTCGGTGTCCTCGATTGCGCCGGCTGCTCCAGCAGCTTGAGGATTTCGTTGAGCGCCTTGACGTTGTCGTCTTCGTTCCGCTCGTAGGCGGTGGCGGCGTTGCCGAGCTTCTCCGAAGCCGCGGTCAGCCCCGCGGACATCTCGATCAGCAGATCCTGCAGATCGGTGAGCATCGACGTGTACTCGTTCTTCACGAACAGGCCGACGACTCCCCAGGATTCGTCGCCGACGTCGGACTGCTGCACCAGCCGCCCGACCTCGTTCGGGATCTGGACGTCCTGCCCGAGCTTGCCCGAGTAGGTGCGCAGAGCGCTGATCACCACCTCATGCCCTCCGGCCATCGGCGGTCCCTCCCTTCGCGCACCTTCCGATGCGGCTCGTCGTGATCGGCGCCTTGGACCCCGGGGCGCCGCTCGCGGTTCCGGATACCGCCGGATCGCGTTTAGCCCGCTAAACGCGATCCGGGCGTGGGTCAGTGGTCGTCGTCGAAGAGGTTCTTCAGGAAGCGGTCGCCGTCGGAGCCGCCCGACGCCGGGGGCAGCGGAGGCTGGGGCCGCTGCGGCTCGTCCGCGGACTTGAGGACGGAACGCTCGGAGTAGTCGTCGGCCTGCTGCTCGGCCGCCGGCTGCGCAGGCGACTCCTCCTCCATCCGCGCCCGCATCTCCTCGACGGAGGTGCCGAACAGCTCGGCCTGGGTCTCCAGCACCTGGTCCACCAGGTTGAGGTCGTCGCCCATATGTCCTTCGACGATGGTGGCCTGCTTACGGGCCGATTCGGCCACGGCCTGCTGGATGGTCGACATCAGCGCCGCCGAAAGGGCGTCCGGACGCTGGCGAAGGGCGTCTTCGGTGAATTTGACGTCCATGATCGCGCCGCCGGGCCCGGCGGTCACGGTCACCGAACGGTCCGAAGAGGACGCCGTCGCCTCGATCCGGCTGAGCTCGTCCTGCATACCGCCGATATTCGCCAGCCGATCGTCGACGTTCTGGAGCTGGGACTGGAACTTGTCGAACTGCGCGACCAGCTGCTCGAACTCGGCGGACATGGAGCCTCCCCATAGTGCGGTGCGACGGCCGGGCCGACGCTGTGACCAGTCTCATCGTGACTCATTCACCGGTTCGACGCGACGGGGTGGTTATCGGATCCATCCGGCTCACCCGATAGGGGAATAGGTAGCGTGGACCGCCGAGCAGGGCGGTATCAGTACGAACGAGGGGAGGCGTCGTGGACGCCGAGCAGCAGGAAAGCACCGAGGAACCCAGGCGGGGGAGTCACGCGGCGCCGGAGGGGGCTCCCGTGCATCCGTTGATCGATCTTTCCCGGGACCCGCACCCGGGCCGGGCCGATCACGCCAAGCCCGAAGAGGAATGAAAGCGGCCGAAACGCCGTTCCATCAGGGTGGCCGCGGCGTGCCGCCCGGCACGATATAGTTATCGACCCCCCGATTTGGCCGGTCCGGAAGTGGCCGGGTATCTTTGGAGACCGTGCCCGGCAGGCGTCGGGCCGTCCCGTGTGCCGTGCGGCACGGACGGGGTGCTCAGGCATCCGGTCCGAAGGCTTCGCCCACGCGGGATCCGACGGAAAATCCCTACGGGAAGTTACCGGTCGCAAGACCGTGACGCGGGCCGACACGCCCGACCGCGGGGGCCGGAGACAACACGTAGTAGCAAGATCGCGAACAGAAAGCTGGTCCATTGCCCACGATCCAGCAGCTGGTCCGTAAGGGCCGCCAGGACAAGGCTGCCAAGCAGAAGACCGCGGCCCTCAAGGGGAGCCCGCAGCGGCGTGGCGTGTGCACTCGCGTGTACACCACAACCCCAAGAAGCCGAACTCGGCGCTTCGCAAGGTCGCTCGTGTGAAGCTGACCAGCGGCATCGAGGTCACCGCCTACATTCCCGGTGAAGGCCACAACCTGCAGGAGCACTCGATGGTGCTCGTGCGCGGTGGTCGTGTGAAGGACCTGCCGGGTGTCCGCTACAAGATCATCCGCGGTTCGCTCGACACCCAGGGTGTCAAGAACCGTAAGCAGGCGCGCAGCCGGTACGGCGCGAAGAAGGAGAAGAGCTAATGCCCCGCAAGGGTCCGGCCCCGAAGCGGCCGCTGATCTCTGACCCCGTCTACGCATCCCCGCTGGTCACCCAGCTGGTGAACAAGGTGCTGAAGGACGGCAAGCGGTCCCTGGCCGAGCGCATCGTCTACGGCGCCCTCGAAGGCGCTCGCGAGAAGACCGGCACCGACCCGGTCGTCACGCTGAAGCGCGCCCTCGACAACGTGAAGCCCACCATCGAGGTGAAGAGCCGCCGCGTCGGTGGTGCCACCTACCAGGTGCCGATCGAGGTCAAGCCGGGCCGCTCGACGACCCTCGCGCTCCGTTGGCTGGTCTCCTTCTCGCAGGCTCGTCGCGAGAAGACCATGATCGAGCGTCTGCAGAACGAGCTCCTCGACGCGAGCAACGGCCTCGGCGCCAGCGTGAAGCGGCGTGAGGACACGCACAAGATGGCCGAGTCCAACAAGGCCTTCGCGCACTACCGCTGGTGATATCCGCCCGGCTGCCGATCAAAGCCTTGCCGGGCCCCAATTTTGAGACAGGGGAACACTCTCGTGGCACGTGAAGTGCTGACCGACCTGAACCAGGTCCGCAACATCGGCATCATGGCCCACATCGACGCCGGTAAGACCACCACCACCGAGCGGATCCTGTTCTACACCGGGATCAACTACAAGATCGGCGAGGTGCACGACGGTGCCGCGACGATGGACTGGATGGAGGAGGAGCAGAAGCGGGGTATCACCATCACCTCGGCTGCCACCACCACCTTCTGGGCCGACCACCAGATCAACATCATCGACACCCCGGGTCACGTCGACTTCACCGTCGAGGTGGAGCGTTCGCTGCGGGTGCTCGACGGTGCCGTCGCCGTCTTCGACGGCAAGGAAGGTGTCGAGCCGCAGTCCGAGCAGGTCTGGCGTCAGGCGGACAAGTACGAGGTTCCTCGTATCTGCTTCGTCAACAAGATGGACAAGCTCGGCGCGGACTTCTACTTCACCGTCCGCACCATCGAGGAGCGCCTCGGCGCCCGCCCGCTGGTCATCCAGCTGCCGATCGGCGCCGAGAACGAGTTCGAAGGCGTCATCGACCTGGTCCGCATGAAGGCGCTGACCTGGCGCGGCGAGGTCCAGAAGGGCGAGGACTACTCGGTCGAGGACATCCCCGCGGAGCTGGCCGACAAGGCCGCCGAGTACCGCGAGAAGCTCGTCGAGAGCGTCGCGGAGACCGACGACGCGCTGATGGAGAAGTTCCTCGAGGGCGAGGAGCTGACCGAGGCCGAGATCAAGGCCGGTATCCGGAAGCTCACCGTCGCCCGCGAGGCGTACCCGGTGCTCACCGGTTCCGCGTTCAAGAACAAGGGCGTCCAGCCCATGCTCGACGCGGTCATCGACTACCTTCCGTCGCCGCTGGACGTCCCGGCCGTCGAGGGCACGCTGCCCGACGGCGAGACCCCGGTCACCCGGAAGCCGTCGACCGAGGAGCCGTTCTCCGCTCTGGCGTTCAAGATCGCCGCGCACCCGTTCTTCGGCAAGCTGACCTACATCCGGGTGTACTCGGGCAAGGTCGCTTCCGGCGCGCAGCTGATCAACGCCACCAAGGAGCGCAAGGAGCGCATCGGGAAGCTCTTCCAGATGCACTCCAACAAGGAGAACCCGGTCGACGAGGCCCAGGCCGGCCACATCTACGCGGTCATCGGCCTGAAGGACACCACCACCGGTGACACCCTCGCCGACCCGCAGAACCCGGTCGTCCTCGAGTCGATGACGTTCCCGGCGCCGGTCATCCGCGTCGCGATCGAGCCGAAGACCAAGGCCGACCAGGAGAAGCTGTCCCTGGCGATCCAGAAGCTGGCCGAAGAGGACCCGACGTTCCAGGTCAACCTGGACGAGGACACCGGCCAGACGATCATCGCCGGTATGGGCGAGCTGCACCTCGAGGTGCTGGTCAACCGCATGAAGTCCGACTACAAGGTCGAGGCGAACATCGGTAAGCCGCAGGTCGCCTACCGCGAGACGGTGCGCAAGACGGTCGAGAAGCTCGACTACGTGCACAAGAAGCAGACCGGTGGTTCCGGTCAGTTCGCGAAGGTCATCGTCAAGCTCGAGCCGCTCGAGTCCACCGACGGTGCCCTCTACGAGTTCGACAACAAGGTCACCGGTGGCCGCGTGCCGCGGGAGTACATCCCGTCGGTCGACGCGGGCGCGCAGGACGCCATGCAGTACGGCGTGCTGGCCGGCTACCCGCTCGTCGGGTTGAAGTTCACCTTGTTGGACGGCGCGTACCACGAGGTCGACTCTTCGGAAATGGCCTTCAAGATCGCCGGCTCCATGGCGATGAAGGAAGCCGCGAAGAAGGCCGGTCCGGTCATCCTCGAGCCGCTGATGGCCGTCGAGGTCACCACGCCCGAGGACTACATGGGCGATGTGATCGGCGACCTCAACTCCCGCCGTGGCCAGATCCAGGCCATGGAGGAGCGCGCCGGTACCCGTGTCGTCAAGGCACTGGTCCCGCTGTCGGAGATGTTCGGTTACGTCGGCGACCTGCGTTCGCGTACGCAGGGACGTGCCAACTACTCCATGGTGTTCGACTCCTACGCCGAGGTTCCCGCGAACGTCGCGAAGGAAATCATCGCGAAGGCGACGGGGGAGTAGTTCCCGTCCGCTCGCGGGCATAAGGAACACTCCTGAACGTCCGCAGCATCCGTCAAGAAACGAATCCCCGTCCGACAGCCACGTTGGCCGGTGAGTAAGCAAAACAGTCCAGGAGGACATTCCAGTGGCGAAGGCGAAATTCGAGCGGACCAAGCCGCACGTCAACATCGGGACCATCGGTCACGTCGACCACGGTAAGACCACTCTGACCGCGGCGATCACCAAGGTTCTGCACGACAAGTACCCCGAGCTGAACACCGCTTCGGCGTTCGACCAGATCGACAACGCGCCGGAAGAGAAGCAGCGCGGTATCACGATCAACATCTCGCACGTCGAGTACCAGACCGAGAAGCGTCACTACGCTCACGTGGACGCCCCCGGTCACGCGGACTACATCAAGAACATGATCACCGGTGCGGCGCAGATGGACGGCGCGATCCTCGTGGTCGCGGCGACCGACGGCCCGATGCCGCAGACCCGTGAGCACGTGCTGCTCGCGAAGCAGGTCGGCGTGCCCTACATCGTGGTCGCGCTGAACAAGGCCGACATGGTCGACGACGAGGAGATCCTGGAGCTCGTCGAGCTCGAGGTCCGCGAGCTGCTGTCCTCCCAGGACTTCCCGGGTGACGACGCTCCGGTCATCAAGGTCTCCGGCCTGAAGGCCCTCGAGGGCGACGCCAAGTGGGGCGAGAGCGTTCTCGAGCTGATGGAAGCCGTCGACGAGAACGTGCCGGACCCGGTCCGCGAGCTCGACAAGCCGTTCCTCATGCCGATCGAGGACGTCTTCACCATCACCGGCCGTGGCACGGTCGTGACCGGTCGCATCGAGCGCGGCCGCGTCAACGTGAACGAAGAGGTCGAGATCGTCGGCATCAAGGAGAAGTCGACCAAGACCACCGTCACCGGTGTCGAGATGTTCCGCAAGCTGCTGGACACCGGCGAGGCGGGCGACAACGTCGGTCTGCTGGTGCGCGGTATCAAGCGCGAGGACGTCGAGCGCGGCCAGGTCGTCGTGAAGCCGGGCACCACCACCCCGCACACGGAGTTCGAGGGCTCGGTCTACATCCTGTCGAAGGACGAGGGTGGCCGTCACACCCCGTTCTTCAACAACTACCGCCCGCAGTTCTACTTCCGTACCACGGACGTGACCGGCGTCGTCACCCTCAAGGAGGGTGTCGAGATGGTCATGCCGGGCGACAACACGGACATCAGCGTCGTGCTGATCCAGCCGGTCGCCATGGACGAGGGTCTGCGTTTCGCCATCCGCGAGGGTGGTCGGACCGTCGGCGCCGGCCAGGTCACCAAGATCATCAAGTGATTTAGACGCCCCGCCCGGGGGTAATACACCCCCGGGTTAGGGGCGTCAAATCACGTGTGCGACACTATTCAGGTTGCTCGTCCTGGGGCGGCCGAACTCGTACTTCCTTCGGAAGACAGGTTCCGGCCGCCCTGGTATGAGCGGCCACGGTCCGCGGAGCACTTCCTTCGGGTGAGGCTAGCGGGCAAGGGCGTTTGAGACGGCGATCCAAGCTTTTCCGCCGGCTCGATGCCTCCTCACGTTGAGGAAGACCAGGCAAGACGAAGATCCCGCGGGATCCGTCTGTGCGTCGGGCACGACACGCCCGACCGCGTGGACCGGGGACAGGGCCGTTGAACTGGGAAAACCTCAGCCAGGCTGAGGTTTGAAAAGACAAAAGCGGCACGAGACGACAAGGAACGAGCAGCCACCATGGCGGGACAGAAGATCCGCATCCGGCTCAAGGCCTACGACCACGAGGCGATCGACACCTCGGCACGCAAGATCGTCGAGACGGTCACGCGTACCGGCGCCCGTGTTGTCGGGCCGGTGCCGCTGCCCACCGAGAAGAACGTTTACTGCGTCATCCGCTCGCCGCACAAGTACAAGGACTCGCGCGAGCACTTCGAGATGCGCACGCACAAGCGTCTGATCGACATCCTCGACCCGACGCCGAAGACGGTCGACGCGCTCATGCGCATCGACCTGCCGGCGAGCGTCGACGTCAACATCCAGTAGCAGCGGCTGGCGAGCGGCGGAGAGTAAGAGACTCATGTCTGACAGGCAAGTGAAGGGCATCCTGGGCACCAAGCTCGGCATGACCCAGGTCTTCGACGAGAACAACCGGGTCGTCCCGGTGACCGTCGTGCAGGCCGGGCCGAACGTGGTCACCCAGGTTCGGACCCAGGAGAACGACGGCTACAAGGCCGTGCAGCTGGCTTTCGGCGCGGTCGACCCGCGTCGCGTGAACAAGCCGCGCACCGGCCACTTCGACAAGGCGAGCGTGACCCCGCGTCGTTACCTTGCGGAGCTGCGTACCACCGACGCCGAGACCTACGAGGTCGGCCAGGAGATCACCGCCGAGGTGTTCGAGGCCGGTATCGAGGTCGACGTGACCGGTACCAGCAAGGGCAAGGGCTACGCCGGTGTCATGAAGCGTCACGGCTTCAAGGGCCAGGGCGCGAGCCACGGTGCCCAGGCCGTGCACCGCAAGCCCGGCTCGATCGGTGGCTGCGCCACCCCGGGCCGCGTCTTCAAGGGCCTGCGCATGGCGGGCCGGATGGGCAACGACCGGGTCACCACGCAGAACCTGACCGTGCACGCGGTGCGTGCCGAGGACGGCCTGCTGCTGATCAAGGGCGCCGTGCCCGGTCCCAAGGGCGGCCTGCTGTTCGTTCGCAGCGCCGCGAAGGGTGGTAACTGAACATGACCAGCGTCGAGCTGAAGACCCCGGCCGGTAAAGCCGACGGCACGGTCGAGCTCCCCTCGGAGATCTTCGACGTGCAGGCCAACGTGCCCCTCATGCACCAGGTCGTGGTGGCCCAGCTGGCCGCCGCTCGCCAGGGCACGCATGACACCAAGACCCGCGGTGAAGTCCGCGGTGGTGGCAAGAAGCCGTACCGCCAGAAGGGCACCGGCCGCGCCCGCCAGGGTTCGACCCGTGCGCCGCAGTTCGTCGGCGGTGGTGTCGTCCACGGCCCCACGCCGCGCGACTACACCCAGCGGACCCCGAAGAAGATGAAGGCCGCCGCCCTGCGTGGCGCCCTCTCCGACCGGGCCCGTGCCGGACAGCTGCACGTCATCACCGAACTGGTGACCGGCGAGAAGCCGTCCACCAAGTCCGCCAAGGCCGCCATCGCCGCGGTGACCCAGGCCAAGCGCGTTCTCGTGGTGCTGCACCGCGACGACGAGCTGAGCTGGAACTCCGTGCGCAACCTGGCCGAGGTCCACATCATCACGCCCGACCAGCTCAACACCTACGACGTGTTGGTCAACGACGACGTGGTGTTCACCAAGGCCGCTTACGACGTGTTCGTCGCCGGCCCCGTCCGGGGCAAGGGCGCGAAGGCTTCGGCTCGGTCGAGCGAGGTTGAAGGGAGTGACGAGCAGTGAGTGCGATCGCCATCCCCGATCCCCGCGACATCTTGCTCGCGCCGGTGATCTCCGAGAAGTCCTACGGGCTGCTCGAGGACCACAAGTACACGTTCATCGTCCGCCCGGACGCCAACAAGACCCAGATCAAGATCGCGGTCGAGAAGGTGTTCGGCGTCAAGGTGGTCAGCGTCAACACGGCCAACCGCCAGGGCAAGCGTAAGCGGACTCGCGCCGGCTTCGGCAAGCGCAAGGACACCAAGCGCGCCATCGTGACTCTTTCGGCTGAGAGCAAGCCGATCGAGATCTTCGGCGGACCCACCGCGTAAAGGACTGAGCTGACACATGGGCATCCGCAAGTACAAGCCGACGACCCCGGGTCGTCGCGGTTCCAGCGTCTCCGACTTCGCCGAGATCACTCGGTCCACCCCGGAGAAGTCGCTGCTGCGTCCGCTGAGCAAGTCCGGCGGCCGTAACTCCAGCGGCAAGATCACCACCCGGCACAAGGGCGGTGGCCACAAGCGCGCGTACCGGCTGATCGACTTCCGCCGGAACGACAAGGACGGCGTTCCCGCCAAGGTCGCGCACATCGAGTACGACCCCAACCGGTCCGCTCGTATCGCGCTCCTGCACTACGCCGACGGCGAGAAGCGCTACATCATCGCCCCGGAGAAGCTCAAGCAGGGTGACACGGTCGAGAACGGCCCCCGTGCCGACATCAAGCCGGGTAACAACCTGCCGCTGCGCAACATCCCGGTCGGCACCGTGATCCACGCGATCGAGCTCCGCCCCGGTGGCGGCGCGAAGATGGCGCGGTCCGCCGGTGCCAAGGTGCAGCTGGTGGCGAAGGACGGGCCGTACGCCCAGCTTCGTCTCCCGTCGGGCGAGATCCGCAACGTCGACGTGCGCAACCGCGCCACCATCGGCGAGGTCGGCAACTCCGAGCACTCGAACATCAACTGGGGCAAGGCGGGCCGTAACCGCTGGCGCGGCAAGCGTCCCACCGTCCGTGGTGTCGTCATGAACCCGGTCGACCACCCGCACGGTGGTGGTGAGGGTAAGACCTCCGGTGGTCGCCACCCGGTGAACCCGAACGGTAAGCCCGAAGGCCGCACCCGCCGCCGCAAGGCTTCCGACGCCATGATCGTCCGCCGCCGGCGTACCGGCAAGAAGCGCTGAGCAGGGAGGTAGAAGAACATGCCACGTAGCCTCAAAAAGGGCCCCTTCGTGGACGACCACCTGCTCAAGAAGGTGGACGCTCTCAACGAGTCGGGCAAGAAGACCGTGATCAAGACGTGGTCGCGTCGCTCCACGATCATCCCGGATTTCCTGGGTCACACGATCGCGGTGCACGACGGCCGCAAGCACGTCCCGGTGTTCGTCACCGAGGCGATGGTGGGTCACAAGTTGGGCGAATTCGCGCCGACTCGGACCTTCAAGGGCCACATCAAGGACGACCGCAAGTCGCGCCGCCGCTGAGCGGGCACGAGAGAACAAGGAATCTAGCGATGAACGCCCAGAACGACGTGGCCGAGGCTTTGCCGACGGCTTACGCGCGGGCTCGCTTCGTCCGGGACTCGCCTACCAAGGTGCGCCGGGTGATCGAGCTGATCAAGGGACGTAGCGCCGCCGACGCCTTGGCCGTGCTCCAGTTCGCCCCGCAGGCGGCAAGCGAGCCGGTCGCGAAGGTGCTCGCCAGCGCCGTGGCCAACGCCGAGAACAACCTCGATCTCGACCCGGACACCCTCTGGGTCAAGAACGCCTACGCCGACGAGGGCCCGACCCTCAAGCGCATCCGTCCGCGGGCCCAGGGCCGCGCGTACCGGATCCGCAAGCGGACCAGCCACATCACCGTCGAGGTGGAGTCGCGTCCCAAGGCCGAGGCCAAGAAGGCACAGGGCAAGAAGAAGGCAGGTGGCCGGTAGTGGGCCAGAAGATCAACCCGCACGGCTTCCGCCTGGGTATCACCACGGACTGGAAGTCGCGTTGGTACGCCGACAAGCAGTACGCGGAGTACGTGGCCGAGGACGTCAAGATCCGGAAGCTGCTGTCCACGGGCATGGAGCGCGCCGGGATCTCCAAGGTCGAGATCGAGCGCACCCGTGACCGGGTCCGCGTCGACATCCACACCGCCCGGCCGGGCATCGTCATCGGCCGTCGCGGCGCGGAGGCCGACCGCATCCGCGGCGCGCTGGAGAAGCTGACCGCCAAGCAGGTCCAGCTGAACATCCTCGAGGTCAAGAACCCCGAGGCCGACGCCCAGCTCGTCGCCCAGGGTGTCGCGGAGCAGCTGAGCAACCGTGTGGCGTTCCGCCGCGCGATGCGCAAGGCGATCCAGACCTCCATGCGTTCGCCGCAGGTCAAGGGCATCCGCGTGCAGTGCGGCGGTCGTCTCGGCGGTGCCGAGATGTCCCGCTCCGAGCACTACCGCGATGGCCGCGTCCCGCTGCACACGCTGCGCGCCGACATCGACTACGGCTTCTTCGAGGCCAAGACGACGTTCGGTCGCATCGGCGTGAAGGTGTGGATCTACAAGGGCGAGCTCGTGGGTGGCCTCAAGGCCAAGGAGGCGCGTGACGCCGCCGCGGCCGCCGAGCGCGCCCCGCGCCGTGACCGTGGTGACCGCCCGTCCCGACCGCGCCGTTCCGGCTCGTCGGGCACGACGCCGACCTCGACCGAAGCCGGCCGGGCGGCCGCCGCCGCGAAGAGCGACGACGCCCCCAAGGGTGGCACCGCCACCGAGGCCCCGGCTGCTGAGACTGCAGAAAAGACGGAGGGCTGACACGTGCTCATCCCGCGCAGGGTCAAGCACCGGAAGCAGCACTCCCCGAAGCGCCACGGTGCCGCCAAGGGCGGTACGAAGGTGAACTTCGGCGAGTACGGCATCCAGGCGCTTGAGCACAGCTACGTGACCAACCGGCAGATCGAGTCCGCTCGTATCGCCATGACGCGTCACATCAAGCGTGGCGGCAAGGTGTGGACGACCATCTACCCGGACCGCCCGCTGACCAAGAAGCCGGCGGAAACCCGCATGGGTTCCGGTAAGGGTTCGCCCGAGTGGTGGATCGCCAACGTGAAGCCGGGCCGCGTGATGTTCGAGATCTCGTTCCCGAACGAGGAGACCGCCCGTGAGGCGCTCCGTCGCGCGATCCACAAGCTGCCCATGAAGTGCCGCATCGTGACCCGTGAAGGTGGTGAGTTCTGATGGCGAAGGCAGGTGCCGCCCAGGCATCGGAGCTGCGTGAGCTCACCGCGGAAGAGCTCGTTCTGCGTCTGAAGGAATACAAGGAGGAGCTCTTCAACCTCCGCTTCCAGATGGCGACCGGACAGCTCGACAACAACCGCCGTCTGCGCACCGTCCGCACGGACATCGCGCGGATCTACACGGTCATGCGCGAGCGTGAACTCGGCCTGTCCGTTTCCCCTGACGCCGAGAGTGAAGGTGCCGCATGAGCGAGCAGCCCAACGCTGAGGCGGCCCCCGCAACGACCGCAAGGTCCGTGAGGGTTACGTCGTCTCGGACAAGATGAACAAGACGATCGTGGTCGAGCTCGAAGACCGCAAGAAGCACCGTCGTTACGCCAAGGTTCTCCGCAGCACCAGCAAGGTCAAGGTGCACGACGAGAACAACGAGGCGGGCGTCGGCGACCGGGTCACCCTGATGGAGACCCGCCCGCTGTCGGCGACCAAGCGCTGGCGTCTGGTGCAGATCGTGGAGAAGGCCAAGTAAGTAGGGCTCTCTGAGTCCCTTAGTTCCGCAAGGCTCGCGGCAGAACGCGAGAACCAGCGCGACATACAGGAGTAGACGTGATCCAGCAGGAGTCGCGGCTTCGGGTTGCCGACAACACGGGCGCGAAGGAGATCCTTTGCATCCGCGTTCTCGGTGGCTCGGGCG
Organism: Amycolatopsis sp. EV170708-02-1; assembly: GCF_022479115.1. Taxonomy (NCBI): domain Bacteria; kingdom Bacillati; phylum Actinomycetota; class Actinomycetes; order Pseudonocardiales; family Pseudonocardiaceae; genus Amycolatopsis; species Amycolatopsis sp. EV170708-02-1. The sequence goes on along the minus strand of NZ_CP092497.1, from coordinate 8,379,514 downwards.
GCGCTACGCGGGCATCGGCGACATCATCGTCGCCACCGTGAAGGACGCCATGCCGGCCGCCGGCGTGAAGAAGGGTGACGTCGTCAAGGCCGTCATCGTTCGCACGCGCAAGGAGCGCCGTCGTCCGGACGGTTCTTACATCCGCTTCGACGAGAACGCTGCTGTGCTCATCAAGAACGACAATGAGCCCCGCGGCACCCGCATCTTCGGGCCGGTCGGCCGCGAGCTGCGCGACCGAAAGTTCATGAAGATCATTTCGCTCGCGCCGGAGGTGTTGTAGAGCATGAAGGTGAAGAAGGGCGACACGGTCGTCGTCATCGCCGGCAAGGACAAGGGTGCCAAGGGCAAGGTCATCCAGGCCTACCCCGAGCGCGAGCGCGTGCTGGTCGAGGGCGTCAACCGGATCAAGAAGCACACGCGGATCTCCCAGACCCAGCGCGGCGCGCAGTCCGGCGGCATCGTCACGCAGGAGGCGCCCATCCACGTCTCGAACGTGATGGTCGTCGACTCCGACGGCAAGCCGACCCGGGTGGGCTACCGCATCGGCGAGGACGGCAAGAAGGTCCGGGTCTCGCGCCGGAACGGTAAGGACATCTGATCATGACCACCGCAGAGAAGATCGCCCCGCGCCTCAAGGTGCGGTACCGCGAGGAGATCAAGGGACAGCTCCAGGAGGAGTTCTCCTTCGAGAACGTCCACCAGATCCCGGGCGTCGTCAAGGTCGTCGTGAACATGGGTGTCGGAGACGCCGCCCGTGACAGCAAGCTGATCGAAGGCGCCATCCGCGACCTGGCCGCGATCACCGGGCAGAAGCCCGAGGTTCGCAAGGCTCGCAAGTCCATCGCGCAGTTCAAGCTGCGTGAGGGCCAGCCGATCGGTGCGCGCGTCACGCTGCGCAACGACCGCATGTGGGAGTTCCTCGACCGGCTGCTGACCATCGCGCTGCCGCGTATCCGTGACTTCCGCGGGCTTTCGCCGAAGCAGTTCGACGGCAACGGCAACTACACGTTCGGTCTCAACGAGCAGTCCATGTTCCACGAGATCGACCCGGACGCCATCGACCGCCCGCGCGGTATGGACGTCACTGTCGTCACCACCGCCAACACCGACGACGAGGGCCGCGCGCTGCTTCGCAAGCTCGGCTTCCCGTTCAAGGAGAACTGAGTCGATGGCCAAGAAAGCACTGGTCCACAAGGCCGCGAAGACGCCGAAGTTCAAGGTTCGCGGTTACACGCGCTGCCAGCGGTGCGGTCGCCCGCACTCGGTGTTCCGCAAGTTCGGGCTCTGCCGGATCTGCCTTCGCGAGATGGCACACGCGGGCGAGCTGCCCGGCGTCCGCAAGTCCAGCTGGTAAGAGTCTTTTTTAACTCCCACTTCGCCACAGGCCCTGCAGTGAGTGCAGGGAACCAGGGCGAGAAAGGTTGACAGGTCACCATGACGATGACCGACCCCATCGCAGACTTCTTGACCCGTCTGCGTAACGCGAACTCGGCGTACCACGACGAGGTCGTGCTTCCCCACTCGAAGATCAAGGCGAACATCGCCGAGATCCTCAAGCGCGAGGGTTACATCTCGGGCTACCGCGACGAGCCGGGCGAGAAGCACAAGAACCTCGTCGTGGAGCTGAAGTACGGCCCCAACCGTGAGCGCAGCATCGCCGGCCTTCGCCGCGTGTCCAAGCCCGGTCTGCGGGTCTACGCAAAATCGACCGAACTGCCGTCGGTTCTCGGTGGCCTCGGCGTCGCGATCATCTCGACGTCGTCCGGCCTCCAGACCGACCGTCAGGCCAAGCGAAACAGCGTGGGCGGCGAAGTCCTCGCCTACGTCTGGTAAGGAAGGGGGCACAGACATGTCACGCATTGGAAAGCTGCCGGTCGCCGTCCCCTCCGGGGTCAAGGTGACCATCGACGGTCAGCAGATCAAGGTCGAGGGGCCCAAGGGCACCCTCGAGCACACCATCGCCGAGCCCATCACCGTCGAGCAGGCCGAAAACGGCACGCTCGAGGTCAAGCGGCCCGACGAGGAGCGCACCAGCCGTGCCCTGCACGGTCTCACCCGGACGCTGGTCAACAACCTCGTCGTCGGTGTGACCGAGGGCTACGAGAAGAAGCTCGAGATCCACGGTGTCGGTTACCGCGTGCAGGCCAAGGGCTCGGACCTCGAGTTCGCCCTCGGCTACAGCCACCCGGTGAAGATCGAGGCGCCGGAAGGCATCACCTTCAAGGTCGAGACCCCCACCCGGTTCTCGGTCTCGGGCATCGACAAGCAGAAGGTCGGCCAGATCGCCGCGGTCATCCGCAAGCTGCGCCGCCCGGACCCGTACAAGGGCAAGGGCCTGCGCTACGAGGGTGAGAAGATCCGCCGCAAGGTCGGAAAGACGGGTAAGTGATCATGAGCGACACGACTACGAAGCGCAAGCCGGTCGGCAAGGACATCTCGACCCGCCGCCGCGTCGCGAAGGCCCGTCGGCACTTCCGCCTTCGCAAGAAGATCAACGGCACGGACCAGCGTCCGCGCCTGGTCGTCAAGCGTTCGTCGCGGCACATCGCCGTGCAGCTGATCGACGACCTCGCCGGCAAGACCCTGGCGTCGGCGTCCACCCTCGAGGCGGACGTCCGCGCGCTGGAAGGCGACAAGAAGGCCAAGGCCGCCAAGGTCGGGGAACTCGTCGCCGCCCGCGCCAAGAACGCCGGTGTCTCGACCGTGGTGTTCGACCGTGGTGGCAACGCCTACCACGGCCGCATCGCGGCGCTCGCCGACGCCGCGCGTGAGGCGGGGTTGGAGTTCTGATGCAGCAGATGCTCGTGAATGGAAGGAAAGCCTGATGCCGGGACGTACACGGCAATTCGGCGGCGGCCAGGGTGGACCCGGCGGGCAGGGCGGCAACGACCGCAATGACCGTCGCGACCGCCGGGACCGGCGCGACAGCGGCCGTGGCGGGGCCGGCCAGGAAAAGACCCCGCACCTCGAGAAGGTCGTGACGATCAACCGCGTCGCCAAGGTCGTCAAGGGTGGTCGTCGCTTCAGCTTCACCGCCCTGGTGGTCGTCGGTGACGGCGACGGTCAGGTCGGCGTCGGCTACGGCAAGGCCAAGGAAGTTCCCGCGGCCATCGCCAAGGGCGTCGAGGAAGCGAAGAAGAACTTCTTCCGCGTTCCCCGCGTCGCCGGCACCATCCCCCACCCCATCCAGGGTGAGGAAGCCGCCGGTGTCGTGCTGCTCCGTCCGGCCTCGGCCGGTACCGGTGTCATCGCCGGTGGCCCGGTGCGCGCGGTGCTGGAGTGCGCGGGTGTCCACGACGTGCTGTCGAAGTCGCTCGGCTCCGACAACGCGATCAACATCGTGCACGCGACCGTGGCGGCCCTGAAGGGCCTGCAGCGTCCCGAAGAGGTCGCGGCCCGCCGCGGTCTCCCGCTCGAGGACGTCGCTCCGGCTCGCATGCTGCGTCAGCGCGCGGGTCAGGGGGTCTGACATGACTCAGCTCAAGGTGACCCAGGTCAAGAGCAAGATCGGCACGAAGCACGCTCACCGCGAGTCGCTGCGCACCCTCGGGCTGCGCAAGATCCGCCAGAGCGTCGTGCGTGATGACACTCCCGAGGTGCGCGGCCTTATCCACACCGTCCGCCACCTGGTGGAGGTCGAGGAGGTCAAGGCATGACTGCCATCAAGATCCACCACCTTCGTCCGGCTCCGGGCGCGAAGCGCGACAAGATCCGCGTCGGCCGTGGTGAGGGCTCGAAGGGCAAGACCGCCGGTCGCGGTACCAAGGGCACCAAGGCCCGGAAGAACGTGCCCGCCGGTTTCGAGGGTGGGCAGATGCCCATCCACATGCGGCTCCCGAAGCTTCGCGGCTTCAAGAACCGGTTCCGTACCGAGTACCAGCCGGTGAACGTGGGCGACATCGCCCGCGTCTTCCCGGAGGGTGGCAAGGTCGGCGCCGAGGAGCTCGTCGCGAACGGTCTCGTCCGCAAGGGCAAGCTCGTGAAGGTGCTCGGCAACGGCGACGTGAACGGCGTCAAGCTGGACGTCACCGCCGACGCTTTCTCCGGCTCCGCCAAGGAGAAGCTCTCCGCTGCCGGTGGCTCCGCCACCACGCTCTGAGCTTTCTTCGCTCGCTTCACCGAAAGGCCCGCCAGGCTCCGCCAGGCGGGCCTTTCGCTTGCGCTCCCTCCGGCGCCTCCGACCTGCGTTTCGCGGGCTAAACGCGATCTGGCCCGTTTCGCCCGCCCCTCCCGCCGACCTGCGTTTAGCCCCCTAATCGCGATCTGGGTCGTGGGCCGCCGCCCCGGCACCGACCTGCGTTTCGCGGGCTAAACGCGCTCTGACGGTCGCCCAGATGCCCGCCGCCCGGATCGCGATTAGGGGGCTAAACGCAAGTCGGCCGCAGCGGTCGCGGGCGTGGCGGAGGGGTGTCCGAGCTGGAAGGATCGTGAGGTGGCCATACCTCCAGGGCAGGATCCGCAGCCCGTTCAGCAGCAGCCGGACGCTCCGCCGATGGTCGTATCGGTTTCCGGCCCCATGGATCCCGTAGGCGAGCCGGCGCGGCCTGGCCGGCTCGAGCCCCGCAGACTGGTCGCCGCGGGATTGGCATCGCTGGCTCTAGTCCTGGCCCTCGTAGGCTGCTTCTTCCCGCTCTTCAAGACCGAGCATCGGTTCGCCTTCGACACCAGCGAACAGCTCCTGATGGTGTTCGTGCAAAGCGCGTGGGACACGACGGCGTTACAGACCAACGAACCTGCTTTCACCACTTCGTCGTCTCCGCTCGGTATCCCGCTCCTGGTCGCCGCGGCTCTCTTGCTGGCCGCAGCGATCGTCAGCGCGCGAGCCGCCGGACGCCCGGGCGCGATGGACAGGTGGCTCACCACCATCGCGGCGGTGTTCCTAACCGGTGTCGTCAGCACCATCGCCACGCTGAGCGCCGGGCGTCAGCTGGGAGATGACGTCAAGGTGGTCCTGACACTCGAAGCGGGGATGTGGGCACTGCTCGCTGCGGTCGTCGCCGCGGTGGGTGCGGCGGTCATGAGCCACCGCGTCCAGGACGACGCTGTCCCAGTGAGCGGAGACTCGGCCCTCGCGGAAATGCCCACACCGAAGGACGGCATCTCCATCACCGTGCTCCCGCCGGAGCCCCCGGACTATTCAGCCTTCGCGCCGCCGCCGGATCCCGGTGCGAAGGAGCGCGATTAGCCCGCTAAACGCGCTCGCGGTCGCCGATACGGTGGGGTAGGAGGTGGCCGATGACTTGGGTGGCGGTCTTTTTCGGAGCGGCGGTGCTCGTGGCGTTTACGCCAGGGGCGAACAATCTGCTCGGCCTGCACCACGGAATGACGCAAGGGGCCTGGAAGGGGCTAGCGGGGCTGTTAGGCCGATTGGCTGCATTCACGGTGCTCATCGCGGCTGTCGCGGCAGGTCTCGGACAGCTCCTCGCGGCATCCGAGCTTGCACTCACGGTGATCAAGTGGGCGGGTGTCGCCTACCTGCTCTGGCTCGGTGGACGTCTGCTGTGGTCGACGTTCCGCGCCGGGCGCACCACGCTGGTCCAGTCGCCGCCGGTCGCCGAATCCGTGCCGGCGCTACGGATCGCGAGGAAGGAATTCGTCGTCGCGATCACGAATCCGAAGGCGATCCTCATCTTCACCGCGTTCGTGCCTCAGTTCATCGACGCAGCTCACGGCTCCTTTTCCGCCCAGATCGCGATCCTCGGCGCCGTCTACCTGCTAGCCGAGTTCGTCGCGGGTGCGACCTACATCGGCGCGGGCGCGCTCGTGAAGACGCTCCGGCTGTCCCGCCGGGCGACTCGCAACGTGGACCGCGGCACCGGTGTGGTGCTCCTCGGCATGGCCGGCGCCTTGGCCACTTCGAGCTCCTGATCACAGTGCGTTTAGCGGGCTGAACGCGATCCGGCAGGGCCCGGAAAGCTGGGACAGGTAAGGCGATCTGTCAAGGTTCCGGAGCGAGAAGCACAAGTCGATCAACCCCGCGGACCAACCTTCGTCCGGAAAACCCACACGCACTGCGGACACGCCCTGTGAAGCTGTTAGAGTCGGCGGCACGCTTCGGGACGAGTGTGCCCCGAAGCGTTCCTGGCTTGTGCCAGAAAGCTGTGTGTTCCCGCCGGCCCCAGGCCGGCCAAGCCGATCGTCGGTAAGACAGCCGACGACGCCGAGGAGGTTCCCCGCGTGCTCAGCGCCTTCCGCTCGGCTCTAGCGACGCCGGATCTACGTAAGAAGATCCTGTTCACGCTAGCCATCGTCGCGGTCTACCGAATCGGTGCCACCATTCCGGCCCCGGGCATCTCGTATTCCGCCGTGCAGCAATGTACGGAGACCGGGTCGCAGGAGGGCGTCTATCAGCTGCTGAACCTGTTCAGTGGCGGTGCACTGCTGCAGCTGTCGCTGTTCTCGACCGGCATCATGCCGTACATCACGGCGAGCATCATCGTCCAGCTCCTCACCGTGGTCATCCCGCGATTCGAGGAACTGAAGAAGGAAGGCCAGGCCGGCCAGGGCAAGCTGACCCAGTACACCCGGTACCTGACGATCGCCCTCGCGGTCCTGCAGGCGACCGGTGTGGTGGCACTCGCCGACCGCAAGCAGCTCTTCCCGCAGTGCGACACCGCGATCATCCCGGACAACAGCGTCTACACGCTGGCCATCATCGTCATCACGATGACCGCCGGTACCGCCGTCATGATGTGGCTGGGTGAGCTGATCACCGAGCGCGGCGTCGGCAACGGCATGTCCGTCCTCATCTTCCTGAACATCGCGGCCCGGATCCCGATCGAGGGTGGCAACATCCTCAGCAGCGCGGGTGGCGTCGTCTTCGCTCTGATCTGCGTGTTCGGCCTGGTGATCATCGCCAGCGTCATCTTCGTCGAGCAGGGCCAGCGCCGGATCCCGGTGCAGTACGCCAAGCGCATGATCGGCCGCCGCATGTACGGCGGGACCTCGACGTACCTGCCGATCAAGGTGAACCAGGCCGGTGTCATCCCGGTCATCTTCGCCTCATCGCTGCTCTACCTGCCGGACCTGATCAGCCGCCTCGTCGGCGACGCCAACAGCAACGCGGGCTGGCAGGTCTTCATCCAGAACTACATCGTCAACCAGTCCAGCTGGGCGCACGTCCTGCTGTACTTCGCGTTGATCATCTTCTTCACGTACTTCTACATCACGATCACGTTCAACGTGGACGAGCGTGCGGAAGAAATGAAGAAGTTCGGTGGCTTCATCCCGGGTATCCGACCGGGTCGCCCCACCGCGGAGTACCTCAGCTACGTCCTCGGCCGGATCACCTTGCCGGGCTCGCTGTACCTGGGCATCATCGCGATCCTTCCGAACTTCTTCCTGTCCGTCACCGGCAGCGGGAACAACCAGAACTTCCCGTTCGGTGGCACGGCTGTGCTGATCATGGTCGGTGTCGGTCTCGACACCGTGAAGCAGATCGAAAGCCAGCTGATGCAACGTAACTACGAAGGGTTCTTGAAGTGACGCGCCTGGTTCTCGTTGGCCCTCCTGGCGCGGGCAAAGGTACTCAGGCGGTAGCACTGTCGGAGAAGCTCCGGATCCCGCACATCTCGACCGGCGACCTGTTCCGCGCCCACGTGGGCGAGCAGACGCCGCTGGGCCAGGAAGCCAAGCGCTACCTGGACTCCGGCGAACTCGTGCCCGACTCGGTCACGAACGAGATGGTGCGTGAGCGCCTCGCCGAACCCGACGCCAAGGTCGGTTTCCTGCTCGACGGGTTCCCCCGGAACACGAAGCAGGCCGACGTCCTCGGCGAGATCCTCGGCGAGGTCGACACCAAGCTCAACGCGGTCATCCAGCTCCAGGTTTCGGAAGACGTCGTCGTCGAGCGGCTGCTGTCCCGCGGCCGCTCGGACGACACCGAAGAGGTCATCCGGCGTCGCCAGCAGATCTACGTGTCCGAGACGGCTCCGCTGCTCGAGTACTACGCGGACATCCTGGTCACGGTCGACGGCGTCGGCTCGGTCGACGAGATCTCCGCCCGCGTGCTGGAAGCGCTGCGCGACCGCACGTGAATCTCGGAGGACTGCGTGTACTGCAACGGCTTCGTCGTGGGCGCATGATCGAAATCAAGACCCCTGGCGAGCTCCAGGCGATGCGGGCCGCCGGATTGGTCGTCTGGCGCACCCTCACCGCGGTGCGCGAGATCGCCAAGCCGGGGGTGACCACGGCCGATCTCGACGAGCTCGCCGAGCAGACGATCCGCGACGCCGGCGCGGTGCCCTCGTTCAAGGGCTACCACGGCTTCCCGGCGTCGATCTGCGCTTCGGTGAACGAGCAGATCGTCCACGGCATCCCGTCGAAGACGCAGGTCCTGAACGACGGCGACATCATCTCCGTGGATTGTGGCGCCATCCTCGACGGCTGGCACGGCGACTCCGCGGTCACCCTCGCGATCGGTGAGGTGTCGAAGGCGGATCTCGCGCTCTCGGCTGCCACGGAGGCGGCGATGTGGGCGGGGATCGCCGCGGTGTCGTCCGGTGGCAGGCTCACGGATATCTCGCACGCGGTGCAGACCGCCGCCGAGAAGGCCGGCCGGGAAGACGGCATCGAGTACGGGATGATCGTCGAGTACGGCGGTCACGGGATCGGGCGCCAGATGCATATGGACCCGTTCCTGCCGAACCTGGGCAAACCGGGCAAGGGGCCGCGGCTCAAGACCGGGATGGCGCTCGCGATCGAGCCCATGCTGACCGGTGGCGGCGGGGAGACCGTCGAGCTCGAGGACGGGTGGACCGTCGTGACCGCGGACGGCTCGCGGGCCTCGCACTGGGAGCACACGGTCGCCATCACCGATGACGGCCCTTGGGTGCTGACCGCCCCCGAAGACGCCTGACCTGCCCCTTCGCCCTGTAGAGCGCGTTTAGCCCGCGAAACGCAGGTGGGCCCCCGGATCGCGTTTAGCCCGCTAAAGGCGATCTGGCTCCCCAGAGCGCGATTAGCCCGCGAAACGCAAGTCCGCCTCGGGAACGCGATTAGCCCGCTAAACGCAGGTGGGATCGCTGGTCGGCGCAGCGTCCGGGCCCGCCGCTGAGACGCCCCGCCCGTTGCCCCCATCGGGTACACCTCGGCCGCTGAGCGCGCCAGGTCCCGGCACCGTCGGAGCGCGATTAGCCCGCTAAACGCAGGTCGGCGCAGGCGTACGATGGAGAGGTCGCATCCGGCGGGCTCAGGGGTCACCTAACACAGTCACCCCCCGTTTGGGGCTCACGACACGGGTTGCGTACACTGTCAAGTCGGTGTACTCATCGCGCCCGGATCCTGCGCGCTCGTGAATTCTCGCGAACGGACATTGGACCCGGGTAGGAGTGTGCCGATGCACCACCCAGCCAAGCACTCAAGCTCTGACTGATAACACAGCGTAGCGACAGGAAATGCGGAGGACATGGGCAAGAAAGACGGGGCCATCGAGGTCGAAGGCCGCGTAGTCGAGCCGCTCCCCAACGCGATGTTCCGCGTCGAGTTGGAGAACGGCCACAAGGTCCTTGCACACATCAGCGGCAAGATGCGGCAGCACTACATCCGCATCCTGCCCGAGGACAGGGTTGTCGTGGAGCTCTCGCCCTACGACTTGTCTCGTGGTCGCATCGTCTACCGCTACAAGTGATCACGACGAGTTAGCACAAGCAGGAGAGCAGGAGACGTGAAGGTTCAGCCGAGCGTCAAGAAGATCTGCGACAAGTGCAAGGTGATCCGCCGTCACGGCCGGATCATGGTGATCTGCGAGAACCTGCGGCACAAGCAGCGGCAGGGCTGATCACTCGCACTCGTACAGAGTGGATTGACGGCTACACAATCTCCCCGCACCTGCCGGGCCGTGCGAACGGCCCGGTTCACCCCCGGACTTCAGGCCGGGGCCGGGACACCCGAAGCGCAAGCCGAGGGCACGACAGGCGAGTCGGTCCCGGGACCGGACGGGGAGCAGACCTGGAGATGAATTCTATGAAGGAGCATCAACGCCAATGGCACGACTCGCTGGCGTAGACCTCCCCCGCGAAAAGCGGTTGGAGATCGCGCTGACCTACATCTACGGCATCGGCCGTACCCGCTCGAAGCAGCTCATCGCGGCTGCCGAGCTCAACGCGGACACTCGCGTCAAGGATCTGAGCGATGACGACCTCGCCAAGCTGCGGGTCTATATCGAGGAGAACTTCAAGGTCGAGGGTGACCTTCGCCGTGAGGTGAACGCCGACATCCGTCGGAAGATCGAGATCGGGTGCTACGAGGGCCTTCGCTGGCGTCGCGGACTTCCCGTCCGTGGTCAGCGCACCAAGACGAACGCCCGCACCCGTAAGGGTCCGAAGAAGACGGTCGCCGGCAAGAAGAAGGCTGGCAAGAAGTGAGCGTCCAGGGCAAGAAGGTCGTGCGTATGGGCGGCGTCCACCGCCGCGGCTCGGCTTGTGTCTCGCCCAAGGCGCTTTACGCCCGCCCGATGGCGCTCCGCAACCTGTACACCGACGCCGGTTCGATCATCCGGCGCGGACAGGCCGAAGCGGTCGCCGCTCACCAAGAGAACGCGCGCTAACAGGAGAACCCTCAGAACATGCCACCGAAGTCTCGTACTGCGGCGGGGGCCAAGAAGGTCCGCCGTAAGGAAAAGAAGAATGTCGCGCACGGTCACGCGCACATCAAGAGCACCTTCAACAACACCATCGTCTCGATCACGGACCCGACCGGTGCCGTGATCGCGTGGGCGTCGAGTGGTCACGTGGGCTTCAAGGGCTCGCGTAAGTCCACCCCGTTCGCCGCGCAGATGGCCGCCGAGAACGCCGCCCGCAAGGCCGCCGAGCACGGCATGAAGAAGGTCGACGTCTTCGTGAAGGGCCCGGGTTCGGGTCGCGAGACGGCGATCCGCTCGCTGCAGGCGGCCGGCCTCGAGGTCGGCACCATCCAGGACGTGACCCCGCAGCCTCACAACGGCTGCCGCCCGCCCAAGCGGCGCCGGGTCTGAGGAACGGGGAGGAGTAAGAAGAAATGGCTCGTTACACCGGCCCCGCGACGCGTATTTCGCGTCGCCTCAAGGTTGACCTCATCGGCGGCGACCAGGCTTTCGAGCGTCGCCCCTACCCGCCGGGCCAGCACGGCCGCGGGCGCATCAAGGAGTCCGAGTACCTCCTGCAGTCGCAGGAGAAGCAGAAGGCTCGCTACACCTACGGCGTTCTCGAGCGTCAGTTCGTCCGGTACTACAAGGAAGCCGTCCGGCGTCCGGGTAAGACCGGTGAGAACCTGCTGCAGATCCTCGAGTCCCGTCTGGACAACGTGATCTACCGCGCCGGCATCGCCCGCACCCGCCGTCAGGCGCGTCAGCTGGTGAGCCACGGCCACTTCCTGGTCAACGGCGTCAAGGTCAACGTCCCGTCCTACCAGGTCACGAAGTGGGACATCATCGACGTGCGGCCGAAGTCGTTCGCGATGCTGCCCTTCGTCGCGGCCAAGGAGTCGTTCGGCGAGCGTCCCGTTCCCGCGTGGCTCCAGGTCGTTCCGTCCAACCTCCGTGTGCTGGTCCACCAGCTCCCGGAGCGCGCTCAGATCGATGTTCCGGTCCAGGAACAGCTGATCGTCGAGCTCTACTCGAAGTGATCCACCATCGGGCCGGGGTTTCCCCGGCCCGATGTGGGCACGGGCGGCGGCGCCCGGAGTGCGCCGCCGCTTCGCCATCCCTTTCGGTGTCATATGGCGGGCGCCGTTTGGAAAGGAATTAGGAAAGATGCTGATTTCCCAGCGACCGGCTCTCGGCGAAGAGACGGTCAACGAGACCCGCTCCCGGTTCACCATCGAACCGCTGGAGCCCGGCTTCGGCTACACGCTCGGCAACTCGCTGCGGCGCACGCTGCTGTCGTCCATTCCGGGCGCGGCCGTGACGAGCATCCGCATCGACGGCGTGCTGCACGAGTTCACCACCGTTCCCGGGGTGAAGGAAGACGTCACCGACATCATCCTGAACCTCAAGGAGCTCGTGGTCTCCTCGGAAGAGGACGAGCCGGTCACCATGTACCTGCGCAAGCAGGGCCCCGGTGAGGTCACCGCCGCCGACATCGTGCCCCCGGCCGGTGTCACCGTGCACAACCCGGATCTGCACATCGCGTCGCTGAACGGCAAGGGCAAGCTCGAGATCGAGCTCGTCGTCGAGCGCGGCCGCGGTTACGTTCCGGCCCTGCAGAACAAGCAGGCGGGCGCGGAGATCGGCCGGATCCCGGTCGACTCCATCTACTCCCCGGTGCTGAAGGTGACCTACAAGGTCGAGGCGACCCGTGTCGAGCAGCGCACCGACTTCGACAAGCTGATCCTGGACGTGGAGACGAAGCCGTCGATCACGCCGCGGGACGCTGTCGCGTCGGCCGGTAAGACGCTGGTGGAGCTGTTCGGTCTCGCGCGCGAGCTGAACGTCGACGCCGAAGGCATCGAGATCGGCCCGTCGCCGCAGGAGGCGGACACCATCGCCGCCTACGCGATGCCGATCGAGGACCTGGACCTCACCGTCCGGTCGTACAACTGCCTCAAGCGCGAGGGCATCCACACCGTCGGCGAACTGGTCTCGCGCAGCGAGGCCGACCTGCTGGACATCCGCAACTTCGGTGCGAAGTCGATCGACGAGGTCAAGCTCAAGCTCGTCGGTCTCGGCCTCGCGCTGAAAGACAGCCCGCCCGGGTTCGACCCGACCGCGGCCGCGGCCAGCTACGACGGTGAAGGCTGGTCCGAGGGCGTCGACAGCATCACGGACGGAATTTCGGACAACGGCCACGACGATGGCCAGGACTACGCAGAGACGGAGCAGCTGTAAGGCCAGCTACGGCTCCCTCACCGGTCGGGTGGGGGAGCGCCGGCCTCCAGCTGTGAGCTGAACGAGGAGAACCGATGCCCACCCCCACAAAGGGACCCCGTCTCGGCGGGTCGCCCGCGCACGAACGGCTGATCCTGGCCAACCTGGCCACCCAGCTGTTCGAGCACGGCAAGATCACGACGACCGAGGCGAAGGCCCGGCGGGTGCGCCCGCTGGCCGAGAAGCTGATCACGAAGGCGAAGCGGGGCGACCTGCACAACCGTCGTCAGATCCAGCGCATCGTGCGCGACAAGGATGTCGTGCACAAGCTGATCGCCGAGATCGGTCCGTTCTTCGCGGAGCGTCCGGGTGGTTACACCCGGATCACCAAGACGATGGCGCGCAAGGGCGACAATGCCCCCATGGCCGTCATCGAGCTGGTGGCCGAGAAGACCGTCACCGCCGAGGCCGAGGCCGCGCGCAAGACGAAGTTCGCCAAGGACGAGCCGAAGGCTGCCGCCCCGGCCGCCGAGGAGACCACCGAGGCCACTGAGGCTGCCGACACGGCCGCCACCGAGGCTCCGGAGGCCACCGAGGCTCCCGCCGCCGACGAGGCCGCTGAGGCCCCCGCCGCGGACGCGGACAGCAAGAAGGACTGACGTCCTGACGGCACCGAACACCCCGGACGAGCCCGCCACTCCCACTGCGGAGGGCGGGCTCGTTCGTCTGCGTCTGGACGTCTCCTACGACGGCACCGATTTCTCCGGCTGGGCGCGGCAGCCTGGACGGCGCACGGTGCAGGGAGTCCTCGAAGAGGCGCTCGCGAAGCAGCCTCCGGGGGCTTCGGTCCCGAAGTCCGTCGTCGTCGCAGGCCGCACCGATGCCGGTGTGCACGCGGCCGGCCAGGTGGTCCACGTCGACGTGTCGCCTTTAGCGGGCAAAACGCGATCCGGCCGCCTGGAACTGGACGAGCGGGGTATCCCTGACCTGGGGCGGATGCGGCACCGCTGGAATCGGTATCTGCCGGGTGACGTGCGGGTGCTGGATGCCCGGGTGGCGGCCCCTGGGTTCGACGCGCGGTTCTCGGCCGTGCGGCGTCACTACCTTTACCGTGTTTCGGACGCGCCGTGGGGCGTGGATCCATTGCGCCGTCACGACACTCTGGCCTGGGGCCGTCCTCTGTCGGTTGACGCGATGAACGAGGCTTCGGCGTCTCTCTTGGGACTCCAGGACTTCGCGGCCTTCTGCAAACAGCGTGAAGGCGGGACGACCATTCGCGAGCTGCAGCGGCTTGAGTGGCGGCGGACCGGGCCGCACGCGGTCGAGGCCGAGGTCTCCGCCGACGCGTTCTGCCACTCGATGGTGCGCAGTCTGGTGGGGGCACTGCTCTTGGTCGGTGACGGCCGACGTCCGCTGGGCTGGCCGGGTGACGTTTTGGAGAGCCGGACGCGCGACAGCGCCGTCGCTCCCGCGCACGGCCTCACGTTGATGGCCGTCGACTACCCGCCAGATGCCGAACTCGCCGCGCGTGCTGATCAAACGCGCGCCATGCGCACCCCCTCCTGATCCGGACGCGGCGCCTTTAGCGGGCTAAACGCGCCGCGGCGGGCCCGCCAGACGGCCTCGACGACGTCTCTGAGGTCGTTCGCCAGGTCTTCGGCGGTGACGACGACGAATCGCCATCCCTCGGCCTCCACGCGTCTTCGGCGCTTCCGGTCATAGGCTTGTTCCTTCGGTGTGTTGTGCCATCGGCCGTCGTACTCGATGGCGACCCGGAACTTCTCGTCGGCGAGGTCAAGACGAGCGAGGAAACGGCCGGTTCGCGATTTGACCTCGACCTGAGGCGTCGCCGTGATGCCGCCGGCCGCCAGCACGATGCGAAGTTCCGATTCCGGATGTGACTCCGCACGAGGGTCGGACAGGCGTAAAGCATGCCTGGCCAAGCGGATCCCTCTATTGCGGCGACCGTAGAACTCGCCATTGAGGTGCAGATCGGTCAGGTTGTTGGCCCTCATGAACTGGTCCAGATCCGGGACGCCGATACGGAGCCGTCGCGTCCAGCTGGATTTGCGCGGAGAAAGCCGAAGCAGGAGATCCAACGCTATTCGACGTTTCCGTGCGATGCGAATTCCATTCCAGGGTCTCGATTCTTCGGGTTTGACCTCTGTCCGCCGAACCTTGATACCGACGACCGGGCCGAAGCGATTCTTCTCCGGGACGATCATCTCGACGGGGTCGTTGGGTTTGGCCAGCTCGACACCGTGAACGGTCGCCGCCGAACGCCCGGTCAAGACTGCTTCCGGAGGTGCCAGCAGTGCGGCGCCTCGGCATCGCAGCTCATGTGTGACCTCGACGCCGGCACGTGTGTAGACGTCCTGAAACAGCCGCCGGACGCTCGACCCGCGCAGCTGGCTGGCCGTGATGAGACCGGCCTTGCGCGCTTCCGACCCGCGGAAGACGTCGGGGAGATGGGATGAATCGAAGGGTTTGGTCATATCGACACGGTGACCGACAAGACCGACAGCCCGAGGCAATCACTGCCATTTCAGGGCGGGTTATCCACAACACCCGGCTTATCCACAGGCAGCGCGATTGCCCCTTGACTGACAAACCTCACCGCGCGGATCGCGTTTAGGGGGCTAAACGCGACGCGGCCGGACGCGAAAGGGGGCACTGTCCGTTGTGGACAGTGCCCCGGGGAGCGCGATTAGCCCGCTAAAGTCGACGCGGGCCGGGGTTAGTCGCCTCGGCGGACTGGGCCCAGGATCTGCTGCTCTTTCGCTGTGGTGACCAGGCGCAGAGGACGCCACAGGTTGCGGCCTAGGGCGACGACCTGGTCGTCCTTCAACGTCGTGAGCTGCTTCATCATCTGGGGCGGGAGCCGCCAGATGCGGGCGGCCAGTTCGGCCTGGCCCGGCGGGAGCCGCTGCATCAGAACCAGGTCGGCCGCGTTCGCGGTCGCCCCGGCCTGCGGGTGCAGGTACGGCAGCACGTAGACCGTCGTCTGCCACGGCGACCGCGGCGGGAACAGGTCCTGCGGTGTCGGGCCGCCGTCGGTCACCACCAGCAGCGGCGCGTCCTCGGACGGCCGCGGGAGGTCCACCGGTGACAGCCGCCGGATCTGTACCAGCGGCGAAGGCCTGCCGTTGGGCTGGTTCCCCGCGGCCTGGGGGAGCACCTGCCACGCGGCCGGACGTCCGGTCGCCACGACGACCCACGCCCCGACCGCCATCGCCCGCAGCGCCACCTGGCGAGCCAGGTACAGCCCACCGACCAGCACGATCCGGGTCGGTGCCGAGCGCAGCGCGGAGATCGTCAGCGGCTCACCCTTGAGTCCGGAGCCGAGGACGATCCCGCCGCGGTCACCCGACGGACTGATCGCGTCGAGCATCGCCGGATCGACGGTGAATTCCGGGGCGACACCGGCGCTCTGGCCTGCGTCACGCATACGGGTGCTCATGCCGTGCCTCCGATCGGCAAAGTCGCGGAGAACCCGGAGATCTGCAGGCCGCGCAGCGGCGTCAGCGTCACACCCAGCCGGTCCGAGACGCCCTGCAGCCGCTGGTCGGCCGCGTCCAGTTCACGCGGGTTACGCGCGCTCAGGCGAACGATTCCGCGCAGGCCGATCTTGCCCTCGTCCGCGGACGGCGAGATCGACATCGCGACCGTCGCCGACAGCGCGCGGACGCTGGTCAACGCGTTCAGGCTGCCGCTGATCTTGCCCTTCGGCCAGCTGGTGATCGCGTAGCTCGCGTGCCCGATGCCGGCCGCGGTGACGCCGGTCCAGCGTTCCTGCAGGCCGACCTTCCCCTGCGAACCGGCGACCGCGGTCAGTTCCGCGGCCGAAATGCTGGACCGCAGCAGCTCGTCCGGGTCGAGCGGGCGGGTCGGCACGCCCTGCGACTCCAGGGCGTTGCGCACCCGCGAAAGCGCGCCGATCAGCGCGCGATGCGCACCGACGACACCGCCGCCACGTTCGCGGATGGCGGCCGGGCACCGGCGCGGATCGAGCCGGATGGCGACCCAAGTCGTACGCCGCGCGGCCGCGGGAAGCGGGCCGAGCACCTCCATGTAGGAGCTGAGGGCGGGCGAGTCCGACGGAAGCGCGGCGCTGCCCGGGTAGCAGTGCCAGATCATCTGGATCGAGTCGAGGACCACACCGCGGTCTTCGAGGCACGGCGCGAGCGCGGACAGCGGCAGGCTCGGCGCTCCACCTGCCTGGGTGATCAGCGCGGGCGCGGGCTCGACGAGCAGGACGGCGGTCCACGTCCCGTCGTTCCATGCGATGCCGACCTGCTGGCGTTCGTGATCAACGCCGTGCGCGACGACGAGATCGGGAACGGCGAGGCGAAGCAGGTTCACGCGGGCGTCGTCCGGGCCGGTGACGGCGTCCTCTTCGGCGGCGAGCGACTCGATGCTGCTCGGCGGAAGCGGATTCGCCACACGATCGTGTGAACGGAACATGTACCGCATCGTGAGTCCAGCCCATTGGGTGAACCAGCGGCCACCCCAGCGCAGGAACGCGATGATGATCGCGAATCCGAGCACGCCGATCGCGACGTACTTCAGCTTCATGTCGATCGCGAGCAGGACGAGGCCGATGGCGAGCCCGAGTTCGAGCACGACCAGGTTCGCCACGGGGAGCGGGCCGAGGTTGATCCCACCGGTCCGGCGCCGCGCGGGAGCGGCGATCCGTGCCGCCGGAGCGGGCGGGGGACCGGACTGCGGGCCGGGGCCGCCGGACGGAGGACCGCCCGGGCCGCCTGGCCCACCGGGACCCCCCGGACCACCAGGTCCGCCGGGGCCACCGGGTCCCTTGGGGCCTCCCGGGCCACCGGGGCCGCCAGGACCCTGCGGTCCGCCAGGACCTCCAGGGCCGCCTGGGCCCCCGGGACCGCGAGGAACACCGGGACCTCCCGGGCCTCCGGCCGGGCCGCCCGGACCACCCGGTCTGCCGGGCCTTGGCGGCGGCCCCGGCGGACGACCAGGAGGTTGAGACCCCGGAGGGCCGGGCGGACGTGGAGGAGTGGTGACGGACATCCGCGCTTTCTCTTCCCCTCGTGCTTGCTGCGTACCCGGAAAGCCGGTCCCGAGGAACTTGACACTAGCTGGAGTTGGTAGAAACCCCACACCAGACGGTCCCCGTACGGCTATCCTGCGGAACCGTACCGCGACGGGGAGGACTGTAGGTCGAGAATGCCATCAACACCGACTACTAAGTCTCAAGTTCAGGCTTATCAGTTCGTTCTGCGACGGATGCAATCCGCGCTGGTCCGTCGCGACGCCGTCATGCTCCACGACCCGATGCGCACACACACGCGGGCCACCATCGTGGGTGTCGTGCTGGCCGCGCTGGGCGTCCTGGTCTTCGTCATCTGGGGCCTGCTGAGCCCGAAGCCCTCCGTGCCGGACGCGGGCAACATCGTCATCGGCGAACAGTCCGGAACGGTGTACGTCGTCGCCGGGAACCCGAAGAAACTGATCCCGACCTTCAACCTCGCCTCCGCGCGGCTGCTGATCATCGCGCAGTCGAAACAAGGGGCGCAGCAGGCGGGGAGCAAGCCTTCCGGGCCCGCGCAGGCCTCCGAAGTGAAGAACCCCACAGTCGTTTCGGATGAACAGCTGAAGAACATTCCCCGCGGCCAGCTCATGGGCATTCCGAACGGCCCGCAGCTGATGCCGACGGACACCCAGCGCGTCTCCCCGGATTGGGGCGTCTGCGACGAGGTCATGTACGACCCGACGGTGCCCCAGCCGGATCTCTCGAAGACGGAGACGACCGTCTACGCGGGCGTGAAGCAGCTCGGCAACCGTGAACTCGGCCAGAACGAGGCGTTGCTGGCCAAGGGCGCCAACGGCCGCGAGTACCTGATCTACCGGCAGACGCCGGATCCCAACGCCCGGAACGCGAACGCCGTCAAGGCCGAGATCAAGCCCGACGCGAGCGCCGTCCGTTCCGCGCTGAAGCTGTCCGATCAGCCGCGCGGTATCTCCCAGGGCCTGCTGGACGCGATCCCCGAGGTGCCGGAGCTGAAGCTCCCGGAGGTCCCGGGCAAGGGCGAGAGCCCCAACTACGAGATCGAGGGCATGAAGGTCGGCGACGTCTTCTCGACGGAGCAGGCCGAAGGGCGGAAGGACTTCTACCTCATCACGAAGGAAGGAATCCAGGCCATTTCCCCCGCGGTCGCCGACATCGTGCAGACCGGGAAGAACGACGGCAGCACTTCGGTCATGTCCGTGCCGCTGGGCAAGATCCGCAACCTCACGCGTGTCTCCCAGGTCGTCGAGCTCGACGCCTACCCGCAGACCGTGCCGACGGTGCTCAACGCGACCCAGGGTTCCCGGGTCTCCTGCTTGAGCTGGTCCATCACGGGCGAGGGCGCCGGCCGGGACGGGCACACGGCGGTGTTCGTCGACGACAAGCTGCCGAAGGGCAGGAACGCCGACGGATCCGCGCCCGGCGTCAAGATCGGTACCCCCGGTCCGGTCGGCGCGCCGATCAACAGCTTCTACATGGAGCCCGGTTTCGCGGCCGTCGTCCAGTCGGCGACCGGCAAGGAGACCTTCGACAAGGGGCCGATCCAGCTGATCTCCGATCGCGGGATCCGTTACGGCGTCCCCGACGCCGTGACGGCGGATTCGATCGGGCTGAACAAGCGCGTTCCGGCGCCCGAGGCCATCGTCAGGATCCTGCCCACCGGTGCTTCGCTGAACACGCAGGACGTGCTCCGGACCTTCGACACGGTGCCGATCGACGACAGGGCCGGTTCGGTCGCCACGCAGTCGCAGCAGGCTCCGGCGGGTAACTGATCACGGGAACCCACCGGACGGCGCGAGCGTCTCAACGCCCGAGCGGTATCGGGTGAGTGGAGGGTGCAGTGGCCGGCCTGAAGATCGACGGCAGCGTCGTCGGTGACTATGCGAAGCGGGTGGACGCGGCCGCCGGAGAGCTCGACCTGGCGGCCGCGGAGGTGACCGGTGAGGGCGTCACCGTCGAGTCCCACGGCACGCTGGGGGAGGAATTGGGCCTCGGTGCGTCTTATCGGCGTGCGGCCGAGGCCATCCAGCGTCAGCTCGTGGAGGGCGCGGCCGCGCTGAGGTCGGCGTCCGAGGCCCTGCACACCGTGACCGCGCGGCATGCCGGGCACGACGACGAGGCAGCGCAGATGATCAAGCGCGCCGTGGAGCTCTGAACCGCATGATCGCCGAATCGGAGAACCCGACGGATTCCATCCCGCACCCGATGGCGGCCGCCCGCCCGGCCGCACCGGAGCCGCCCCCGAGCGCGTTTAGCCCGCTAAACGCGACGGGCTCGGGCGGAGAGGAGCTGGTCGAGGCCGCGGCACCGCATCTCGCCTTCGTCTCGGAGCTGTCCGGCCATCTGGGGCTGATCGATCCGGTCGAGACCTACCTGACCCCGTTGGTGGGGCGCTGGGAGGACTTGAAGAACGAGGCGGATCTCCTCCGGAAAGCGGCGAAGACCGCGGGCAACGTTTCGAAGGAGCTGTCCGAGGACCTCGGGCGCCTCGACGCGGGGTGGTCCGGCAAGGACGCCGACGCGTTCGTCGCGTACATCGTGGACATCCACGCCGCGGGCTCTGACGTCGAAGACGCCCTCACGACGCTGGCGAGTTCGCTCGACGAACTGGTGCTGTCGATCCGTCGCATCCTGACCGACCTCGTCGAGGTTCTCGTCGACACGGCGGAACTGACCTCCGAGACCGCGATGCTGCCGGTCGGCGGTGTCCGGCGGGCGCGAACCCAGCTGGAGGAGGCGCAGGAGTCGGCGAAGGCGCTCTTCGAAGCCGCTCGCAACGTCCTCGAGGGCTTCGCGCGGTTCTGTGACGGCGTCGACGATCCTGACGCCGGCTCGCGGAGTATCGAGATCACTCACCGGTACCCGCAGGACGAATTCAAGCTTCACGACGATTCCGAGGCGCCGGGTGCACCGGTCCAGGAGAAGGCCACCGCCGAGGCCGATTCCGATGCCGCGTCCGACGACCAATCGACGTCGCCGTCCGCGGCCGAAGGCAGGCAGACCGGATCGCAGGAACCGCTGATCGAGCAAGGGCAGGCGCTGATCCCGGAGGTCGCGCCCGTCCAGGCCGCTCCGGCTCATGGATCGGGTGTCGCCGGGGCCGGCTCGGCGATGATGCCGATGGGGATGGCGCCCATGATGGGGATGGGCGGTATGGGCGGTGGTGGCCAGACGGCTCACCAGTCCAAGACGCGGCCCGCCTCGAAGCCGTCCGATGTGGTCGGTGAGCCCGGCCAGGTCGTCCCGCCCGTGATCGGCGAGGACGAGACCCCGCCGAAGCCCGCTCCGAAGCCCAAGCCAGCCAAGTAGAGCCCCAGGGGGCCGAGCGACTTTAGCGGGCTAAACGCGATCTGGGCGGCTCTGAGGCGAGCCCGGATCGCGTTTAGCCCGCTAAACGCAAGTGCTACGGGGTTTTGCGGCCTGGTGAGGCGGTCGGCCGGTTGCGGCGGACCGAGTGCACCACGAACAGCGTGACGAGCAGCGCCACCAGGCCCCCGCCGGTTCCGGCGAGCGCGACGATCATGGGGGCGGGGTCACGGTCGTTCGCGGGCGGCAGGTTCGCGGGCAGTTGGACCGGCTTGGCCTTGTCCGCCTCCGACGGCACGATCGCCGTCAGCGCCGCGATCGGGTCGATGACGCCGAAACCGACGAAGTTGTCCCGTCCGCCCGGCGCCGCGGGGTGCTGTGCCGTCTCCTTGATCCGGGTCATCACGTCACGAGCCTTCAGTCCCGGGAACTTCGCGCGCACCAGAGCGGCCACACCGGCGACATACGGGGCGGCGAAGCTCGTCCCCTGGATTTCGCCGGGCTGCCCGTTGCCCTCGATGGTCAGGTTGGCCAGGCTGCTGGATCCCTCGGCCGGGTCCAGCGAAATGATCTTGGTCCCCGGGCGGCGACACTCACCCACGGACCGTGGACGCTGAACTCCGCCACGCCGCCGGTGTCGTCGATCGCCGCGACCGAAAGGACATCGTCGGCGAACCACGGCGGCGTGACGATCATCTTGGGGGACTTGGGGTCCGGCTGATCGTTCTGCGGGCATTTGTCGCCGACGTTGCCCGCCGCCGCGACGACGACCACGTCGTGATCGACGGCGTAGTTCACCGCCGCCTGAAGCTGCTGCTCGCCCTCGGTGATGCTTCCGGTGGCCGGGCGGCAGTTGTCGACCGACATGTTGATCACGTTGGCGCCCTTGTCGACGGCCCGGACCACGGCCTGCGCGAGCGTCTTCAGCGTGCCCGCGGTCTTGCCCTGTTCCTGCTGCCGTCCGCCCTTGTCCTGCCCCGGCGCCGTTCCGTCCGCCGCGCCGCCGCCAGTGCCGTTCCCGGAGGACGGCGGCAGCTGAGAACCAGGATTGTTCGACGAAGGAGGCGGAGCCGAGTTGGAAGACGGCGGCGAAGGCGGCGGCTCAGGCTTCTTCTCCGCTTCCTCGTAGTTCTGGCTGGACTGACGGATCGACATGATCGTGGCGTCCGGCGCGACCCCTCGGAATCCGACGCTCGCGTCGGGCGGGTTCGCGGCGATGATTCCCGCCACTTCGGTGCCGTGGCCGTCGCAGTCTTCGAGCCCGGGCCCCTTGCCGCCGCCGGGAGTCGCGACGTAGTCACCACCCGCCTCGACGGGATTCTTGAAGTATGGGTGCGGGTAGACGCCGGTGTCGATCACCGCGACCTTGACGTTCGCGCCGACAGAACCGGTGGCGCCGCGCATCAGCTGATGCACCCGTTCGATCTGCAGATACTGCTGACCCCATGGCCGGTTCTTGATGTCGACCTGGTCGCCGCCGAGCTTGCTGCGCTGGACGCACTCGGTCTTCTTCTCGTAGGTCTTGTCCGGCTTGCCTTCGTCGGTCGGCTTCTTGGACTTGTCCACCGGCGGCGGGGTCGCGTAGTAGCCGCCGGCGTCCGGCGCGACGCTGCTTTGCTGCGCCCACGCGGGAAGCGCCACCGACGCCGGCGAGAGAACACCGATACCGGCCGCCAGCAGCACCGTTCCGGTACGTCCGGCGAGGCCGAGGTGGCGGACGCGCGTCCCCCTGGACTTCCGCGCTACGGCCATCAGAGCATCATCCGATCGGGTCGTCACTTGAAGTTGAGGTGGCGCAGCGTCGTGTAGAGATCCATGACGCCGAGAGCGAGCGGCAGCACCGTCGCGATGAAGACGGCCTCGAAGATCTCCACGGTCCGCCGCAGCGGCGGCGAGAAGCGCTGGTTCGGGAAGATCACGCCGACCACGAGCGCGCCGGCGCCGATCAGCAGCAGCGCGCCGAACACGAACAGAACGCGGTTCAGCGGGCTCGCCGACCACATCCAGCCGAGCAGGATGCCCGCGCCGGACACCATGCCGGTGGTCAGCAGGGCGATGGCCTGCGCGCCGTTCGCGTACGCCCGCGCCCTGAGGAGCAGGACCAGCGTGGCGATCACGCCGAGGATCGGGCCGAAGATCGTCGGCGACGTCGAGGCGATGATCGCGAACAGCGCCGTGGCCGCGCCGCAACCGGTCAGCAGACCGGTCATGTACTCGTGGGCGACCGCGGTGCGGCGTTCGATGGCGCGGTAGTCCGGGAAGCCCGAGTCTTCCTTGAGCTCTTCGGCGCTGCCGGGAACGTGCGGCGTCGGGAGGGCCGCGAGCTTGATCGTCGCGCGGGGCAGGATCGAGATGCAGGCCAGCGAGAACGCGGTGGCGCCGGCGGCGACACCGGCGATCGGGGTGTCGATGAGCGTCGCGGCCAGGAACGTCAGCGCCGAGATCGTGGCCGTCGTCGCGGCCGCGATGAAGGTGGTGATCCCGTGCCCGATGACCAGGATGCAGACCGCCGCCACGATGATCACGAGAGCGCTCGCGAGCAGCAGGTTCGCCCACAGGGACAGCCCCGGCACGATGTAGAACCCGCTGACGAACGCCAGCGGCAGACCGCCCGCCGCGGCGATCAGCACACCGGTCGCCTCGGCCTTGTAGGCCTTGGCCAGGGTCGCGCCGATCGCGACACACGCGATGGCGCCGACACCGCCGGCGATCGCGGCGGCGAGTGCGTTGCCGCCGTAGAAAGAGCCACTGGTGAAGAGCGCGAGGGCCGCGAAGAACAGCGCCAAGCCGCCCGCGATGTGCCCGAAGCGGCGCGCCGTCTCCTTGGTCCACGGCCGGAAGCTGTCCGGGGAAGACTCGGCGATCGCGTCGACGACGTCGTCGTACAGCGGGGGCGGCGGGTTCTCGTTGCGCTTGCGCAGCTGAAGCAGCTCGCCGTCGACGACACCGAGGGACGCGAGGGTCCGGCTCGGGTCGAGTGGCGCGTCGCCCAGCTTCGCCAGTGCCCAGCCGCCGTGGCGGGCGCCGCCGTCCGGCGTCGCCTCCTTCGCCATCTCCAACAGCATGGGCAGCAGGTCCGCCACCGCGACGTCAGCCGGCAAAGCCACGTCGATCCGGGTGCGTGGCGCGACCACCGTCACCCTGCTGAATACCGTCGTGCCCGTTGCCACTGCCTTCCCCCTGCCCTGAGAGTCTGCTCCCGGGGGAACCTATACCGAACCCGGGTGCCCACATCATCGACTGTCGGAAAAAGACCGGCAAAAGTAGGAGAGGCGACCTCCGAGCCCCGCTCACCGGCTGCCGGCGCGTCGACTTTAGCGGGCTAAACGTGACGCGCCCGAGCCCCGGGCACCTGGGTGCCCCCAGACCGCCGGATCGCGATTAGGGGGCTAAACGCACGTCGGGCGTCGGGGCGGCCGGATCGCAGTTAGGCCGCTAAACGCACGTCGGCGCGGCCGGAGCCCTACACTCCCGACATGCGTATGGTCCCGGTCGGGGCCGTTCTCGGCGTTGTCCGGATTTCACCGGCCACGTTCGATAGGTTGTCTCGCGCACCCGTACGCGCACCAACGGTGGCCGCCATCGTCGAGTTTGAAGAGGGGTCCTTCGATGAGCACGCTGCAGTTCAAGAAGTCACCGCGCCTGGCGGCGCCGCGGCCGCCGGGCGGCGAGGTGCATCTCGAACCGCCGCCTGAGGTGCCCCGCACCATCCCGGGCAACATCGTCATGAAGCTGCTTCCCGCGGTGATGATCGTCGCCTCGATCGGGATGATGGTCTTCATGTTCACCACGGGTGGACGCAATCCCATGATGATGATGATGGGCGGCATGATGGTGCTCAGCACCGTCGGCATGATGGCCGGCGGCGCGGGCAAGGGCGGCGGCGCCAAAAAGGCCGAGATGGACGAGGACCGCAAGGACTACCTGCGCTACCTCGGCCAGATGCGTGACAGGGCCCGCGAGGCCATGGTCGACCAGCGCGCCGCTCTCGAATGGGTCCACCCCGACCCGCAGACCCTGTGGTCGCTGGCCGCGAGCCGCCGCATGTGGGAACGCCGCCAGAACGACCAGGACTTCCTCCACCTCCGTGTCGGCCGCAGCTCGCACCGTCTCGCGACGCGGCTCGTGCCGCCGCAGACCGGCCCGGTCGACGAACTGGAGCCGATCGCCACGCTCGCGCTGCGCCGGTTCGTCCGCGCGCACTCGATCGTCCCGGACCTCCCGACCCAGATCACCCTCCGCGGGTTCGCCGCGGTCAGCATGCAGGGCGACCGCGGCCTCACCCGCGGCCTCACCCGGGCGATGCTGGCCCAGCTGGTCACCTTCCACAGCCCCGACGACGTCCTCATCGCGGTCGCCACGGCCGGCCGCGCCAAGGAGGAGTGGGAGTGGGCGAAGTGGCTGCCGCACGCCCAGCACCCGGCGCTCGCCGACGGTATCGGCCAGCTGCGGATGATGGCGGGCTCGCTCGCGCAGATCGAGCAGTGGCTCGACGAGGAACTCCGTGACCGCCAGCGGTTCTCCCGCAACGCGACACCGGCACCGGACCAGCCGCACGTCGTCATCATCGTCGACGACGCCGAGGTCACCCGCGAAGAGCAGATCATCCTCGAAGAGGGTCTGGTCGGCGTCACCCTGATCGACCTTTCCGACTCCATCGGCAACCTCGCGGCCCGTCGTGGTCTGCGGCTGGTCGTCGAGGAGGACCGGCTCGGCGCGCGCAGCGCCGGCGGCGTCGAGTGGTTCGGCCGTCCGGACACGCTCAGCGTGGTCGAGGCCGAAGCGCTGGCCCGCCTCCTCGCCCCGTACCGCGTCGGCACCGCCGCGCAGGACGCCGCCGAGGAAGAGCCGCTGCTGTCCAACCCCGGTCTGCTCGAACTGCTGGGCATCCCCGGCGACCCGATGACCTTCGACGTCCAGCAGGCCTGGCGGCCGCGCCCGGTGCGAGACCGCTACCGCGTCCCGTTCGGCGTCGGCGAGTACGGCCAGCCGGTCGAGCTGGACATCAAGGAAGCCGCGATGGAGGGCATGGGCCCGCACGGCCTGTGCATCGGGGCGACCGGTTCCGGTAAGTCGGAGTTCCTCCGCACGCTGGTGCTGGGCATGCTCGCCACGCATTCGTCGAGCACGCTGAACTTCGTCCTCGTCGACTTCAAGGGTGGTGCGACGTTCCTCGGTCTGGACTCCGCGCCGCACGTCTCCGCGGTCATCACCAACCTCGCGGACGAGGTCACGCTGGTCGACCGCATGAAGGACGCGCTCGCCGGCGAGATGAACAGGCGCCAGGAGGCGCTGAAGAACGGCGGTAACTTCAAGAACGTCTGGGAGTACGAGAAGGCCCGCGAGAACGGCGCCGACCTCGACCCGCTGCCCGCGCTCTTCATCGTCTGTGACGAGTTCTCCGAGCTGCTGGCCGCGAAGCCGGACTTCATCGACCTGTTCGTCGCCATCGGCCGTCTGGGCCGGTCACTGCAGATGCACATGCTCCTCGCGTCGCAGCGCCTGGAAGAGGGAAAGCTGCGCGGTCTCGACTCGCACCTTTCCTACCGCATCGGTCTGAAGACGTTCTCCGCCGCGGAATCCCGTGCCGCGATCGGCGTGCCCGACGCGTTCGAGCTGCCGTCCGTGCCGGGTGGCGGTTACCTCAAGTACGACACGTCGACGCTGGTCCGCTTCAAGGCCTCCTACGTCTCGGGCCCGTACCGGCCCGCGGGCATCAAGGCGGCCGGTCCGGTCGCGACCGTGGTCCGCGCCGACAAGCGCCCGCAGCTGTTCGTCCCGGACTTCGTCGAACTGCCGAAGGAACCGGAGCCGCAGCAGATCGAGGCCGCGCCCGTCGAGGAGGCGAAGTCGGAAGAGGCCGTCGAGCCCAGTGAGCTCGACGTGATCGTGTCCCGGCTGATCGGCCAGGGCCCGCCCGCGCACGAGGTGTGGCTTCCGCCGCTCAAGGAGCCGAACTCGCTCGACACCCTGCTGCCGAACCTGAACCCCACCGATGACCGCGGTCTTTCCCCGGTCGGGTTCTTCGGCAACGGACGGCTGCAGGTGCCGATGGGCATCGTCGACCGCCCGTACGAGCAGCGTCGTGACCTGTTGTGGGCCGACTTCTCCGGTGGCGCCGGGCACGGTGTGATCGTCGGCGGCCCGCAGTCGGGCAAGTCGACCATGCTCCGGACGCTGATCATGTCGATGGCGCTGACCCACACCCCCGAGGAAGCGCAGTTCTACGCGCTCGACCTCGGTGGCGGTACGTTGGCCGGTCTCCAGGGCCTGCCGCACGTCGGTGGGGTCGCCGTCGCCCGGCGCGAGCCGGACAAGGCCCGCCGGATCGTCGCCGAACTGACCACCCTGCTCACCGAGCGGGAAGGCCGGTTCGGTGCCATGGGCATCGACTCGATGAACGAGTTCCGCAACCGCAAGCGGCGGGGCGAGATCAAGCCCGAGGAAGACGCCTTCGGCGACGCCTTCCTGATCGTCGACAACTGGAAGGCCCTGCGGGACGACTTCGACGAGCTGGAGACCTCGATCACCAAGCTCGCCACCCAGGGTCTTTCCTACGGTGTGCACGTCATCATCGCCGCGAACCGGTGGGCGGACATCCGCCCGGCGATCAAGGACATGATCGGTACCCGGTTCGAGCTCCGCCTCGGTGACCCGAGCGAGTCGGACATCGACCGCCGGGTCGCGGTGAACGTCCCGGCCGGCCGCCCCGGCCGCGGTCTCACCAGGGACAAGCTGCACCTGCTGACCGGTCTGCCGCGGATCGACGGATCGAGCAACCCGGACGACGTCGCCGCCGGTGTCGCCGACGCGGTGGCGAAGATCAAGGCCGCGTGGAAGGGCCGCCCGGCGCCGCAGGTCCGCCTGCTGCCGGAGATGGTCACCTACGACGAGGTCCTGGCCATCGACTCCAAGCGCAACACGAAGCTGGTGCCGATCGGTGTCAACGAGGAAGACCTCCAGCCGATCTACCTCGACTTCGCGGCCGATTCGCACTTCTACGCGTTCGCGGACGGCGAGTCGGGCAAGACGAACCTGCTGCGCCAGATCACCCGGGGTATCACCGAGCGGTACACGACGCAGGAAGCGGTCATCATCCTCGTCGACTACCGCCGCACGATGCTCGGCTTCGTCGGCGGAGACCAGCTGCTCGGCTACGCGGTGTCCGCCGCGCAGCTCGACAGCATGGTCAAGGACGTCCACGGGTCGATGACCCGGCGGCTCCCCGGTCCGGACGTGACGCAGGAGCAGCTGAAGACCCGGTCCTGGTGGACCGGTCCGGAGCTGTTCATCATCGTCGACGACTACGACCTGGTCGCCACGCAGACGAGCAACCCGCTGAAGCCGCTCGCCGAGTTCCTCGCGCAGGCGAAGGACGTCGGTCTGCACATCGTCGTCGTCCGCCGCAGTGGTGGCGCGAGCCGGGCGATGTTCGACCCGATCCTCGGCAAGCTCAGGGAGATCGCGGCGCCCGGTATGGTCATGAACGGCTCGCGGGACGAGGGCAACCTCGTCGCCAACGTGAAGCCGAGCCAGATGCCGCCGGGTCGAGGAAACCTCGTGACCCGGAAGCACGGCAAGCAGCTCATGCAGGTCTCGTGGATCCAGCCGGACTGACCTCCCGCGGAACCAGGTGAGGTACCGGCCGGGCTCGGGGTGACGACGACGATCTGCGGGAGTGGCTTGTGACAGTGCGGGTTGCGGTGGACTTCGGGACATCGAGCACCTGCGTAGTCGCTTCGATCAACGGCCGCGAGCCGCAGGTCGTCGTGGTGGACGGGCAGCCCTTGATGTCGTCGGCGGTCTACGCCGCGCCGGACGGGACGCTGTTCGTCGGCCAGGAGGCGGAACGGCAGGCGGCGGTCGATCCGTCGCGCTACGAGCCGAACCCGAAGCGCCGGATCGACGAAGGCGACCTGCTGCTGGGCGACAACGTCCTGCGCGTGACCGACGTCGTCCACGCCGTGCTGAAACGCGCGGTGACCGAGGCGCGACGGCTCGCCGGTGACGCCGAGGTCGAGCTGCTCGTCCTGACCCATCCCGCGGATTGGGGCGCGACCCGCACCCGGCTGCTCCGGCAGGCGGCGAGCGGGCTCGCGCGTCAGGTCGCGCTGGTGCCGGAGCCGGTCGCCGCGGCGGTGTACCACGCGGCGACGTTCGCCCCGGCCGATCTCAACTCCGAACGCACCGTCGAGTTCAGCGGCCGCCCCGGCGACGCGCTGGCGGTCCTCGACCTCGGCGGGGGCACCGTCGACGTCTCCGTGGTGCAGCGCATGCCCGGCAGCCCGGCGGATCGCAGTTCGCCCGCTAAACGCGCCGGGTTCCAGGTGCTGGCCACCCGGGGGGATCCGAGCTTCGGGGGAGCGGACGTCGATCAGGCGCTCCTGGAGCACGTGGGTTCGCTGGTGTCGGCCGCCGATCCGCCGGAATGGCGGAAGCTCGTCGAGGGCCGTGAGCTCACGGACAGGCGACGTCGCCGCGTGCTGCGGCAGGACGTGCGCGGCGCGAAGGAGACGCTGTCGCGGCACGCGTACACCGACGTCCCGATGCCGCCGCCGTTCGCCGACGCGCATGTGACCCGGGAGGATCTCGAGCGGCTGATCGCGGGCCCGCTCGGGCGCGCGGTCGAGCTGACCGTGGCCGCGATCGGCGATTCCGGGCTGCGGCCGAAGCAGCTGACGGCGATCTTCCTCGTGGGCGGGTCGAGCCGGATCCCGATGGTGTCCCGGCTGGTGCACGAGCGGACCGGGGTCGTCCCCACCACGCTGGACCAGCCGGAGACCGTGGTCGCCCGCGGCGCCCTGCGTGCCGTGCTGATCGACCCGGACCGGACGGGTTCCCTGGCGGGCTCCGCGGTCTCCCGGGTCGGCGGTGCCCCCGCGCCCGCCCCCGCCGACCGGCGTCCCGATGCCCCGCGTCCCCCGTTTCCTCCCGGCCCGCCGCCGCAGAGCGCGTTTAGCCCGCTAAACGCGACGCGGCCGCAGGGGCCGCCGTCGCCGCCGATGGGCCAGCAGGGGGTCGCGCACCCGCCGCCGTGGCGGCCGGGTGAGCCCGCCCGTGAGACCAAACCCGCCGAGCGCGGCGGGAAGAGCAAGAAGACGCCCTGGATCATCGCCGCGGCCGTGGTGGCCGTGGCGGCGATCGCCGGTGGCATCCTCTTCGCGGTCACCAGCGGGGAGGCCGAGCCGGAAGGCCGGACGCTCGCCCAGTACGACTACCGCTTCATCGCGCCGCTGGACTGGACGCAGACCGACGACCGCGTCGCCAAGCGTCAGGTGGTGATCCATCCGAGCGACTCCCTCACCGGCGACGACCTCGTGGTCGCCCAGGAGAACGTGATGGACTACGACGCGACGGCCGACAGACAGAAGCTCGTCGACGAACTCGGCGGCCTGGCCCGGCTGGAACCGGACAAGTACAGCGGCTTCAACGGCGCCGCGCAGTACGCCGGCAAGTCCGTCATCTACTACCGCGAGACCAAACCGAGTGCCCGCGTCGACTGGTACGTCGTCGCCCAGGGAAAGATCCGCGTCCACATCGGTTGCCAGTACGGCACCGGCTCACCGCACGAACAGCGGGTGAGCGCGGCCTGCGAGCAGGTCGTCAAAACGATGGTGGTCGTCAACTGAAGGGGGAGGCCTCATGCCACCCGAACCCGAGACCGCCGCCGAGCACTTCGCGCGCACAGGACGCGACGCGGTCACCTACGCCCGGCAGGTCGCCCGTACGGCCAAGGCGCGCTATGAACGCCGCCGGGGCGAGAACGCCGAACTGGCGAAGCAATTCGGCAAGGGACGGCTCGCGGGCGGCGAGACCGCGCCGACTCCCGCCGTCGTCCGGAACGCCGCGAAACGGTTCCGCGCGAGCACCGGTCTTCCGGTTCCCGCGTTGCCCTCGGCGGCGGATTTGGTTCCCCTTCGGCCGGAACCCGTGTCCAGACGGCCACGTGTGGGTGACGACGACGAGGACTTTTCGCAGTCGCGAATCATGAGCCGAGGCGATTGACCGACCCCTGTGCGTTTGCTAAATCGCGTGGTGAAAGCCCTTTTCCTGGCGCGATTCGCAGCGCGCTGCCCGGGTTCTCGCGTTCGGTTCCCGCCGGGAGCGTTAACGCAAGCAACTACTTGAAACCAACGAGCGACAAGAGGGAACCAGACGTGGCAGTGTCTCCGTCGTAGGTCCGTACCAAACGAACTTCACCAAGTACGGATAAACCACGAACGAAGGGGGTAGCTCCCATGGCTGGCGGATTTACCGGGACAGTTGAGCAGTTCACCGAGGCCGAGAAGCGCGTGACCGAGGTCCGCGTTTCGATGGACCAGAACCTGAGCAAGCTTCGCGACAACATCGAGGCCACCCGCGCGGGCTGGACCGGCGACGCGGCGCTCGCGTTCAACAACGTGATGACGCGCTTCGACTCGGCGGGCCGTGGGCTCAACCAGGCCCTCCAGAACATCGGTGACCTGCTCGAGCAGGCCGGTTCGAAGTACAACGCGACCGAGCAGCAGCAGCAGGAGCTCATCAAGTCGGTCAACCAGGGCTTCGGCGTCCTCGGCTGATTCGGCTACACCGCACCAAAACCAAGACTTTTTCTGATTACTGGAGGAACTTATGGGCGAGATGAAGGTCGATTACGCCACGATCCACGCGGCGGCCGACGACTGCAAGAGCACCGGTGGCGAGCTGGAGTCCCTCTTCGGGCAGCTGAAGAGCGACCTGTCCCCGCTGGTCAACACCTGGGACGGTGACGCGAAGGTCGCGTACATGGCCGCTCAGCAGGAGTGGGACAACAAGTTCGAGGAGCTCAAGCAGCTGCTCGCGCAGGTCGCCGGCGTGCTGCCGCAGCTGGCCGACGGCTACCAGGCCACGGAACAGGGCGTCACCGGCCTGTTCTGAGTCTTCCGGCTCCGAACGAGCAACGGCGGGCAGGCATCTTCGGATGCCGAGCCCGCCGTTTCGTTTGTGTCAAAGGAAAAGCCGCGACGCTCACCGTCGCGGCTCTTCCGTGTCCGTGCCTGGTCAGTGTGGCGCGCCGACCTCGAATTCCGGGGTGGTGTTCAGCACCCGGACGGTGACTTTCTTCTGCTGTCCCGAAAGGTCGATCGAGCAGTCGAACGTGGTGCCGTTCTCCACCGGCTGGCCGGAAGGACAGCTCACGTTCTTCACGTCCGGTTCCCCGTAGTGCTCGTTGAGCACGCGGACGACACCGTCCTGGACCGACTTCTGATCGAGGGTGTCACCGGCGAACGCGCCGAGCAGCCAGGCCCCGACGCCGCCCGCGACCACGACGGCCGCCGCGATCCCGCCGATCATCAAGGTCTTCTTGGAGCCCTTGGACTTCTTCGCGGGCTCCGCCCCGAAGGCACCGAGCCCGCCGTACTGAGACGACGGTGCCTGCTGGGCGGGCTGGAACCCTCCGCCGTACTGCACCGGCGGGGGAGTGGCCGGACTTTGTTGCTGCGCCTGCCAATCCTGCTGCTGTGGCAGGGGCTGCTGCTGCGGTTGCTGCCATCCCGTGCCCGGCGCCGGAGGGCCGCTTTGCTGCCAGGGACCGGAAAAAGAACCGGTGACGCCGGGCTGCTGCTGCCATTGCCCGGTGTAGGAGCCGGTGTTCGCGCCCGCGTCGTTCTGCTGCCACTGGCCGGCATGCGGCCCGGTGGCTTGGCTCTCCTGCTGCCAGCCTTGCTGCTGGTTCCCGGGATTCGCCGGTGGCTGCCACCACTGCTGCGGCTGTTGTGGTTGCTGTGGCTGCTGTTCGGTCATGCCTCAGACACCCTTCAGCTCGTTGAAGCGGCGGTTGAAGTCGTCCTTGGCCGCCTTGTCCGGCAGCACGGTGATCTGCGAGGCGTCCGGCAGCTTCGGCAGGTCCTGCGCGCTCGCCTTGCCGGTGAAGCGGAAGTCGTAGCGCAGCTCGATCTTGTGCCCGCCGCCCTCGATCTTGGCCTCCATCACGATCTGGCTCAGCGTCCCGTCCGGGTTGAGGGAGACGGTGGTCCGCACCGGGGCCTTCTTCATCTCGGCCGTGACCGCGCTGCTGATCGACGTCGGCAGGATCTCCACCCGCCGCTCCATGAACTTCCCGAACGGGATGTCGGCGGTCAGCTCGATCCGGTTCTCCGGAAGACTTTTGGCGCTCTTCACGATCTTCTTGTCCGCGTTGTAGGACACGGCGATCGCATCCGCCATCTTGCAGGCGGTGATGATGCCGACCCACGCGCACGGGATGGTCAGCCCGGCTTCGGACTTCGGCATCGAAACCCACGGGGTCGGGGCGAGACTCTTGTAGACGGGGCCGAGGTACACGTACTCGACGGTCCCGTCACCCGGGGTGTACCAGTCGATGCTGTCGTCCGGGTTCTTCTGCGAGCGCTGACGGCTGACCCGGCCTTCCGGTGAACCGGTGCGGGCCGAGGAGATCGTGCTGCGGATGTACTTCTCGTCGAAGCGGAAGTAGGCGCCCGACTCGCTGGTGACGTCGCGCTGGTCGCCGATGGTGTCCTGCAGCTTGTTCATCGCCGTTTCGAACTTCGTGCCGACGTAGGTCGCCGCGTCGTCGCCCTTCGGCACGGCCGTGCCCGCGCGCCCCTGGCCGCAGGCGGTGGTCAGCGCCAGCACGGCGCTCAGCACGCACAAGATGGTCGTTGGACGTTTGTTCATCGCCGTTCCCCTGATCGAGTCCCCGCGCGCGGTGCGCGTCCGGATCGTCTCATCCTCTCCCGCGAAGGATGATGCCGTGGGCGGTTCCGCCACACCGGCGAGGTACAGTTGCGGGGCGCCCGCCGGGCGCCGGTCCTAGTATGGGACCCCGGACCGACCCCCGCTTCGCAGTAGGGTCGGGCGTGGGGGTATCTTCATATGTCGTTGTGCGCTGCGGCGCGTAAGCGCTAGGCCCGCACAGAACCCACACGCAATGTTGACGACGAGGTAGACCCTTGCCCACGTACAGCCCCAAGCCCGGCGACGTCACTCGTGCCTGGCACGTGATCGACGCCGAGGATGTCGTGCTCGGCCGGCTCGCGACCGAGGTCGCCACGCTGCTGCGCGGCAAGCACAAGCCGACCTACGCCCCGCACGTGGACACCGGTGACTTCGTCATCATCGTCAACGCCGAGAAGGTCGCGCTCACCGGTAACAAGCGCGAGCAGAAGTTCGCGTACCGGCACAGCGGTTACCCCGGTGGTCTGCGTAAGCGCTCCTTCGGCGAGCTGCTCGACACCAAGCCCGAGCACCTGCTCGAGAAGGTCGTCAAGGGCATGCTCCCGAAGAACAAGCTCGGCCGCGCCCAGGCGAAGAAGCTCAAGGTCTACGCCGGCGCCGAGCACCCGCACGCCGCGCAGCAGCCGCAGGCGCGCGAGATCTCCAAGATCGCGCAGGTCGCGAAGTGAGTGAGGAACAGTCTGTGACCAGCACCGAGACCGAGGCCGTCGAGGCTGTCGAGACCCCCGCGGTCGGTGACGCCGTCGCGACCAGTGAAACCCCCGCCACCCCGCGTCCTTCGCGCGCCGCCGGTGGCAACGCCCAGACCGTCGGCCGCCGCAAGGAAGCCGTCGTCCGGGTCCGCGTCGTTCCCGGTACCGGTGAGTTCAAGCTCAACGGCCGCACGCTCGAAGAGTACTTCCCGAACAAGGTGCACCAGCAGCTCATCCGTGAGCCGCTGGT
Source organism: Amycolatopsis sp. EV170708-02-1 (assembly GCF_022479115.1). Classification (NCBI taxonomy): domain Bacteria; kingdom Bacillati; phylum Actinomycetota; class Actinomycetes; order Pseudonocardiales; family Pseudonocardiaceae; genus Amycolatopsis; species Amycolatopsis sp. EV170708-02-1. The sequence continues at coordinate 8,344,730 of NZ_CP092497.1, read as the reverse complement.
GACGGTCGACAAGCCCGACTCGTTCGACATCTTCGCCAACCTGCACGGTGGCGGGATCTCGGGCCAGGCCGGCGCGCTCCGTCTCGCGATCGCCCGTGCGCTCGTCGAGGTCGACGCCGACGACCGCCCGGCCCTGAAGAAGGCCGGCTTCCTGACCCGTGACGCCCGCGCCACGGAGCGGAAGAAGTACGGCCTCAAGAAGGCCCGTAAGGCTCCGCAGTACAGCAAGCGCTGATCGCGCCTCTGGCGCAACCCGCGGAAGCGCCCATCCGTCTCTCGGATGGGCGCTTCCGTGTTTCCGGGGTCCTTCGGGCCCCGCTTCGCCCCCAGTCCCACCTGTCACACCCGCCACACGTGCCCCACGCGTGTCGCGTTTAGCCCGCTAAAGTCGCGCGCGTCGCGTTTAGCCCGCTAAAGGCGAACGGGGGTGCGGGAGGGGAGGCAGGGGCACTGGCTAGGTTGTCGTGGTGGTTTTTCAAGGAGGTCGACAGATGGCTCGTCTATTCGGTACCGACGGCGTACGTGGCCTCGCCAACGAGGAGCTGACCCCGGAGCTGGCGCTCTCGCTCGCCGCCAGCGCCGCCCGCGTCCTCGCCGCCCACGACCGCTCGCACCGCCCGGTCGCGATCGTCGGCCGTGACCCGCGCGCCAGCGGCGAGATGCTCGAGGCCGCCGTCGTGGCGGGCCTCACCTCCGCCGGCGCCGACGTGCTCCGCCTCGGCGTCCTCCCGACGCCCGCCGTCGCGTACCTGGTCGGCGCGCTCGAAGCGGATCTCGGCGTGATGATCTCCGCCTCCCACAACCCCATGCCCGACAACGGCATCAAGCTCTTCGCGGCGGGCGGTCACAAACTCCCCGACGGGATCGAAGACGAGATCGAAGCCGGTCTCGCCACCCCCGTCACCCGCCCGACCGGGATCGGCGTCGGCCGGGTGAAGGACGTCCCCGACGCGGGTGACCGCTACGTCCAGCACCTGCTGTCGGCCACCCCGCACCCGCTCGAAGGCCTGCGCGTCGTCGTCGACTGCGCCAACGGCGCGTCCTCCTTCGCCGCCCCCGAGGTCTACCGCAAGGCCGGCGCCGAGGTCATCGCGATCCACGCCGACCCGGACGGCGTGAACATCAACGAACACTGTGGGTCGAATCACCCGGACGCGTTGCGCGCGGCCGTCGTCGAGCACGGCGCCGACCTCGGGATCGCGCACGACGGTGACGCCGACCGCTGTGTCGCGGTCGACGCCGCGGGTGAACTCGTCGACGGCGACCAGATCATGGCCGTCCTCGCCCTCGCCCTCGCCGAGACCGGTGAGCTGACCAAGAACACCCTGGTCGCGACCGTGATGAGCAACCTCGGCCTGCACCTGGCGATGCGCGCGCACGGCATCGACCTCGTCACCACCGCCGTCGGCGACCGCTACGTCCTCGAAGAGCTCCGCGCGAGCGGGTTCGCGCTCGGCGGCGAGCAGTCGGGTCACGTCGTCCTTCCCGCCTACGCGACCACCGGCGACGGCCTCCTCACCGCGCTGCGCGTGATGAGCCGCATGGCGTCCACCGGCAAGTCGCTCGCCGACCTCGCCGCCGTCATGAACCGCCTGCCGCAGGTGCTGGTGAACGTCCCGGTGGCGGACAAGGCGGCGGTCGCCGTCTCGGCCGCGGTCCGTGACGCCGTCGGCGCCGTCGAAGCCGAGCTCGGCGAAGAAGGCCGTGTCCTGCTGCGCCCCTCGGGCACCGAGCAGCTGGTCCGCGTCATGGTCGAGGCCCCCGCGCACGACACCGCACAAGCGGCCGCGGACAGGCTCGCGGGAGTCGTCTCCTCCGCCTCGTAACCCCTCTCACGATCTCCCCAAGTCGCTGCGCTGCGGTTACCGGCCCGGTACATTCCGTATGCGGATACCTAGGGGAGGGTGACGGTGGCCGGTAAAGGGCACAAGGTCGATCCAGCGCAGCTGAACGAGGCGGCAAAGGTCCTGCAGGACGTGCCCAAGCAGGCTTGCGAAGGGCCGATCGGGGCGGTCGAGCAGATCAACCTGAACGCCGGGAGTTTCGGCCCGGCGCACGGGGACAACTTCAGCGGGTACTCCGCGAGCATCCAGCGCCTGGCGAAATGCGCGCGCAGCTATCTCGCGGCTTCGGACGAGTTCGGCCGCAAGCTCGCGGCGTCCAAGGACCTGTACCAGTCCAATGAGGACTCCAACGCCGCCGAGATGAGGAAGCACTGATGCCTCTCGCGGACGTCGGTGGCGACACCGGACACGACATTCCCAGCCGGGCCGAAGTCGAGAAGATCCTCAACGACCCGAACATCGATCGCGACACCAAACGCGAGCTCGCCCTCAACTACATCGACTACATCGAGGACGAGACGCCGGAAAGCTGCGGGTTCGCCAGCGAAGCCGAACGGAACGGCTTCCGGGACTACATCAAGTCGATGAACGGTGACTGGATCACCGAAAGCGACATCGGCTCCAACGACGCCTACCTCGAAGACGTCCAGAAGGCTTACAAGACCGCGCACGAGAAGTACGACGCGAACCAGGCCGCTGGGCGGCAGGGTGATCGCGACGCGCTCAACAAGGACGCGGCGAAGACCCAGGAGATCGCCGGGCGCGCCACCGAAACCGATCCGGGCTGCGCGAATTCGAACGACATCATGGTCCCCGGCCTGTCGGGGTTCAAGGTCTACGAGATCTTCCACCCGCTCTACGTCCGCGCGCTGGGATTGGCGGGTGGCGGAGCGGCGATCTCCCTCGCCGAGCTTCAGCGGCTGTACCACGAACAGGACAACATCCCGTTCAACCTCTTCAAGACGAGCGCGGAGGAGCTCACCGCGGTCGGCACGGCCGTCACCGGGTCCGCGCAGGACGTCTCCGGGAAGCTGGGGAACTCGCTCGGCACCTGGGAAGGCGCCGCGGCCGAGCAGGCGCGTGCCTATCAGAAGGCCTATTCGGACAAGACCGGCCTGGTCGCCGAGGCGTTCAAGGCCGCGGGCGACGGGCTTCTGCGGACCAACGCCTCGGTGGGCAAGTTCTGCCGCGAGAAGGTCGAGTGGCTGCAGAAGTGGTTCACCGACAACATCGACGGTGCGACGGCGCAGGACATCGAGCGCATCATCCGCATCGCCGACGGCTCGTGCAGCCAGAACGACATCATCCACTGCATCAAGTTCCTGAGCATCGAAGCCAAGGACGCGTTCAACGACGACGCCGGCGACATCGACCAGAGCACCATCGACGAGGTCCTCAAACCTCAGGCGGTGGCCTGGCTGAAGAACGTCTTCCTCGGCTGGTTCGGCAAGCACATCGAGAACTTCCAGCTGGTGTGCAAGAACACTCGCGACGCGATCAACGGCGCGTGGAAGGCGTACTTCGACTCGCTCGGCCAGGTGGTCGAGAATCCGTTCGCGGATCTGGGCAAGACCCCGGAAACGGGCGGCGAGAAGCCGGTCGAAAAGCCGCCCGTCGAGAAGGGCGGTGGCGGCCCGCCCGCGAGCGGTGGTGGCGGCGGCCCGTCGGCCGGTGGTGGCGGCGCTGGGCGCATGACGCCGAGCAACACCGTGCTCCCGGAGCCGGAAAAGCCCGAAGTTCCGAGCCAGGAGAAGAACCCGGTCACGGACAAGCCGCTCGACGTCGACCCGGCCACCGGCGAGCCGTATCCGATCGACCCCCGCACTGGTGAGGCGATCAAGGACACCGTGCGCCCAGAGCCGGTGACGGTCGAGCAGGGCGATCGCAAGATCTCCATGGCCGAACCCGATGCCGACGGGAAGATGGGCATCTCCGTCCAGGACGGCACGGGGCAGGCCAAGGACTACGACCTCGACTTCGGCGACGGCAAGGCCACGCCGGAGCAGGCGGGCGGCTATCGACCGGACCAGCAGCCGTCCTCGCGTCCACCGGCGACTCCGGGCCCCGACGGCAAGATCCACATCGAGGACGGCGGCCTCAAGATCACCGCCGAACGGCCGAACGGTCCCGACGGGCCGACGCTGGTGACCGTCGACGACGGTTCGGGGCAGCCGTCGAAGTACACCTTGGGTGAGGACGAATCCGCAGGCGGCCGTCACGCGAGCCCGGACGCCACACCGCAGGCGGCCGGACGGCACGCCGCGGCGCAGCCTGTCGAAGAGGCGGCGCGTCAGCAGGCCGAGCAGGGGATTCCTCCGCGCGACACCACGTCCGGCGGGACAGGTGGTGGAGCGCCCGCTTCCGCGCCCGCTCAGGCCGAACCGGTGGTGGCGGAAAGTGATCCGGAAGCGACGACGGCACAGTCGCTGAGCGATCCGTTCGCCGGTGGGGACAACGGTCTCGGCGAGGCGTCGGATCCGGCCGGAACCGGCGGCGGCGGAGCCTCGACCACGACGTCGTCCGGGCTCGGCTCCGCGCCGGGAGGGGGCGCCCAGGATCCGGCCGCGGCCAGTGCGGGGATGATGGGTGGCATGGGCATGATGGGCGGCGGTGCGGCCGGAGGCGGGCAAGGGTCCGGTGAAGACCAGCAGCGCACGTCCAGCGGATACCGGGTCGACGGCGGCCTCTTCGACACCGCGACGACGACGGGCAGCCGGATCAGCGGCTCGCTCGACGACGACGGCGTCATCGGCTTCCGCTAGGGAGGGGTCAGTGAATCCTGAGGAGGATCTCGCCACACTCCGGCACAAGCTGGCCGGGCTGGAGCGCGAGAACGGTGACCGGATGTACCTGGTCGACAACCGCGCGGCCAAGGCGATCGAGGAGACCCGGACCGCGGGCGACCAGCTCAAGCAGGAGACGGCCGCGGCCTTGACGGCGCGAAGCGAGCAGAAGCGGCGCGCGGAGGCCGCCGGCGGCTGGGAGACCGAGTCGACGCTGAGCGAGAAGGTCGAGGACGACGGCGACTTCGGGTTCGAAGAGGACGAGGCCGAGAACGAGCGCCGGGCCGGGTATCGGACGGCGGAGGAGCCGCCGATCGCGTACCGCCCGCCCGCTCCGTCTGTTCCTGCGCCGACACCCCCGCCGCCTCCGGCGCCCGCTCCGGAGGAGCGTCCGGCAGGGCGGCACCGGCGGGCGGCGGCCGCGCGGGGCGACGACGACGATTTCGCCAACACCGACTGGCTGGCGACCTGAGCGGTCAGGTTCGCAGCGCGACGATGGCCCGCTCGACGCCGTGGAAGACGGCGTGCGTCTTGTACCGCACGTCTTCGGCGACATGGCCGGGAGTCAGGATCTCGGCGAGGGCGCGAAGCGCGACTTCGCCCTCGGCGACCGCGACCCGCGAGCCGGGGCAGGTGTGCCGGCCGAGGCCGAAGGCGAGCTCGGCGTCGGGGCCGAGCGGGATGGCCAGTTTGTCGCCGGTCGTGAAGTCCTTGCCCGCCAAGGAGAACGGCGCGATCACGCGGCGGGCGGCGAAACGGGTCGGGGCGATTTCGTGGATCAGGCCGCGTACGTCGTCGAGAACGTCGGGGCGGCGTAGGAGTTCGAGGCCGGCGAGGGCGAGGAAGTTCATGGAGTTCTCGTACGCCGCGTGGGCGAGCATCACCGGCGTGATCATCAGCTCGTCCTCGGTGATCCGGCCCGCTTCGTGTGCTTCGCGGAGCAGTGCCAGCCCGCCGCCTTCGACGGCCGTCGCCTTGAGGAAGAACATCGCGACCCTGAGCGCGGCGGTGTCGGCTCCGGCGGGCCCGCCCGACCAGACGTCGAGGTTCGCGGCGGTCTCGGAAAGGTTCGTCAGCAGCTTCTCGCCGAGTGGCTCGACCGTGCCGAGCACCGCCTCCGTCACCCTGGCCGCCGCGGGCCTGGCGAAGTCGGCCACCAGATCGAACCGCCGGAGCGACTTTAGCGGGCTAAACGCGATCCGGAGGTCGGCGAGCACGGCGTCCGGAAGCGGCTCCACCAGGGCGATGACCTCCTTGACGACCGCGCGCAGCCGCCGGTGGTCCGCGCCGTCCATCAGCAGGAGGTTCGGGGTCTCGGCCGCGGCGCCGCCCGGGTTCGAGCTGAGTTCGCGGTCGCGCAGGGCCTTGACGCGATCCGCCGGATCGTCCAGCACGAAGAAATCGTCCACATTCGTATGATGCCCATGCCGCGGCCGGAGGATGTGCCAGTGCTCCCAGAAGTGCCCGAAGAAGTCCTGCGGACCCCGCTCGTGCGGCGGCTGCTGGAGCGCGCCGAGGTCGAACGCCCGGCGTACACGCACCTCGATTGCTCGAACCGGCACGAACCCGTCGAGGACACGCTGACCTGGGCGGAGCTGCTCGTGCACGTCCGGGCTGTCGCGGCGAAGCTGCGTGAGGTGATCCAGCCGGGAGACCGCGTCGCGATCACGGCGCGGCAGGACCTCTCTTACGTCGTCGCGTTCTTCGGCGCGCTGTACGCCGGGGCCGTCGCGGTGCCGCTGTCCGCTCCGGACGTCCGCGCGCACCGCGAACGGCTGGTCGGGGTCCTCAACGACTGCGACGCCGACATCTGGCTCACATCGGAAGCCCTGGTCGGGCGGCTGACGGAGTTCGCCGGGACCGAGCCTGTTCCGGCGCCTCGCGAGATCATCGCCGTCGACACGCTGCCGCCGGATCCGGCGGACCAGTCGCCGCCATCGCCGGTTTCCCCCGAAGACCCCGCCTACCTGCAGTACACCTCGGGCACGACGCGATCACCCGCCGGTGTGATCATCACGCATCGGGCGCTGTCGGCCGCCTGCTGGCAGATCTGCGAGGCCTACGACGTCGACGAGCGCACCACCTGCGTCGGCTGGATCCCGTTCTTCCACGACATGGGGCTGGCGCAACTGCTCGCGGGGACCATGCACTCGGGCGGCCGGACGGTGTTCATCGCGCCGCTGGAGTTCATCCGGCGGCCGGAGCGCTGGCTGTTGCTGATGTCGTCCTATCCGAACACGCTCACGGCTGCCCCGAACTTCGCGTACGACCTGGTGACCGAGGCCGTACCCGAGTCGAAGCGCGCCGAGTACGACCTCTCGACGGTGTCGATCGCGCTCAGCGGCAGTGAACCGGTCCGGGCGGCGACCGTCCGGGAGTTCCTCGCCGCTTACGAACCCCACGGCTTCCCGCGTGGCGCGTTCCGGCCGTCCTACGGTCTGGCCGAGGCGACGGTCTACGTCGCCAGCGGCGACTCCGACGGCCCGGTGGTGACCGAAGTGGACGGCCGGGAAGTCGTCGAGATCGGCTGGCCGAGGGGGCAGCGGGTCCGCGTCGTCCCCACGCCGGATCGCGTTTTGCCCGCTAAAGGCGAAGTGGGCGAGATCTGGGTCAAGGGGCCCAACGTGGCGGCCGGGTATTGGCGGCGTCCGGACTTGACCGCCGAGGTGTTCGACGCCGAACTCGACGGCGAGGGCGGCTGGCTCCGCACCGGCGACCTGGGCACGATCCGCGACGGCAGGCTGTCGGTGACCGGCCGCATCAAGGACCTGATCATCATCGACGGTCGTAACCACAGCCCCCACGACATCGAGGAGACGGTCGCCGCCGCACATCCCCTGCTCGGGCCCGAACGGGTCGCCGCGTTCTCGGTCGACGGAGACGAAGGCGAGGGTGTCGTCGTGGTCGCCGAGCGCGCCAGGAAGGCCTCCGATTTCGACGAGCCCGAGGTCGCGCGGGCCGCCACCCGAGCCGTCGCGGAGCGGCACGACGTGCGGCTTCGCGCCTTCCTACTGGTGAAACCGGGCGGTCTGCCGCGGACCTCCAGCGGCAAGGTCGCGCGTTCCGCGGCCAGAACGCGGTACTGGACGGCGGATGGGACAGAATCCACCCATGGCAGCTGACGGGAGCGAGTACGTCGACGAGATCAAGGCCCTCGTCTGCGAGACCTTCGACGTCGATCCGGAGACCATCGACGAGAACACGCCCTTCGCCGAGATGGGTGTCGACTCCCGGCGCCGCGTCCGGCTCCTGGCGACGGTCGAGGTGGAGTTCGGTATCGACATCGATCTCGACGAGCTGGATCGCCTGGTCGACATCCGGGGCGCGGCGACCGTGCTCGCCGAGGCGGTCGAGGCGGGCGCGAAACCGCGAAAACGCGGTCTACCAGGCTTCTTGCGACGAAATCGTTTGAGTTAGCAAAGGTGTGAATGTTCCTGCGGTCTCGATGACCGGTGGGTACATTCTGTGTGCATATGCGACGGCACCTGATGCCGTCGGCGTGCGTCGTAGGTAGGACAACGAGGCGGATACAGCGGGACGAAGGGGGCACCGGTCATGCCGGACGGGGGCTACAAAGCCGATTCAGAGGCGATGCTCACGGCGTCGACGTCGTTGGAGCGCGCGGCTGAGAAAACGACGTCCGAGGCGGGCAAGGTGGGGCCGACCCAGGTCGGGCCCGAGAACTTCGGCCGGGTCCACAAGGACTACCAAAAGGGCTACGCCACCGGGATTCTCGCCATTTCCGACGCGATGAAGGGTTACGCGGGCCAGCTCACCCAGCTCGCCGGCGGGGTCAGCACCGCGTCGACCCGCTACACCTCATCCGACCAGGCGAACGCCGCGGCTGCCAACAAGGCGGGAGCCCAGTAATGAGTGAACCGACGCCCGCACAGATCAGGGAAATCCTGAACGACCCGTACGTCACGCAGGGCACCAAAGACGCCTTGCTGTTGCCGTTCGGCAACCGGGAAGAGGCCTACAAGAAGGCCGTCGCCGAACGTGACTCGAACGCGGCCGGGGACAAGAAGCAGGCGGCCGAAACGAAGCAGGCCGACAAGGACCTCGACGCCATGTCCCGGCCCGCCGCCGGGGGCGCCACCACCAAATCCGACCAGGTGCTCGACCTCGGAAAGCCGGCGCTGGACTTCTTCTCCGACTGGGCCGAGCAGGTCTGGAACAAGATGCCGGAGAAGTCGGGCGAAATCAGCTACAAGACCGACATCTGGGACCGGTTCCACGAGAACCGCGAGATCAATTTCCAGAAGATGTTCGACGAGGTCGAAGACCTCGCCGACGCCAAGAAGATCGTCGAACAGACCCAGCGGGACGCGACCTCGGCGTTGACCACGCTCTTCCACGATTGGAAGGGCGAGGGCGCGACGGCCGCGAAGGTCAAGTACGAGCAGCGGATCCAGCCCGACGCGAAGGAACTCATCGCGCAGATGGAAGGCGCCATCAAGCTGGTGCCTTCGACCATCGACAAGATCTACAGCGCGCTCAAGCTGAAGGTCGACGAAACGCTGAAGCTGCGTGTCGACAAAGTCGCCACGGCGCCGCTGTACACGGCGAAGCAGGTCGTCGAAATCGCGAACGGCAAGGTCGACTCCAAAGAGAAGCTCATGGACGTCGCGGTCTGGCTGGACTCCGCGTGTCCGGGCAACAACCTCGCCGAACGGCTGCGCGACGACGACTGCAAGCTGAACGACGAGAACAAGGACTACGCGATCGGGGCCGCGAAGCAGTGGCTGAAGGCTCTTTCGCCACCGAGTTCGGTGAGCGGTACGAGAACTTCAAGAAGCTCTGCAAGAACGCGACCGAGACGATCAACACGCAGTACCACGAGCTTTCGCGGTTCATGGAGGACTACACGAACCCGTTCCCCGCGCCCGGGTCCGAGAAGACGACGCCCCCCGACGACGGCAAGGACAAGGGTGGCGGCGGTGACACCGGTGGGGCACCGGTGGAGGCACCGGCGGCGGGAGTGGCAGCGGGAGCGGCGGTGGCAGCGGAAGTGGTGGCGGTGCCAGCACGCCGCCGGCCGCGGAGGTCCCCGAGACGCCGAAGCCGGAGGAGAAGCCCGCCGAGGGCACGAACCCGGTCACCGGAAAGCCGCTGGAGATCGACCCCGAGACCGGCAAGCCGTACCCGATCGACCCCGCGACGGGTGAGGCGATCAAGGACGGCATGGACGGTCAGGACACCATGACCGTCCAAAAGGGCGACAACAAGATCGAGATGACCGAGCCGGATAAAGACGGCAAAATGGACATCAAGGTCGACGACGGCAAGGGCAACGAGAAGGACTACAAGCTCGACTTCGACGACCCGAAGGGCGAGGACGGCAAGCCCGGCGAAGAGGGCAAGGACGGCAAGGACGGCGAGTTCGGGCCGAAGGGCACGGTCAAGGAAGGCGAGCCCGGCCCCGACGGCGTCTACCGGCCCGGCCCGGACGGCAAGATCCACATCCAGGACGGCAACCTCAAGATCACCGCCGAGCAGCCGGACGGTCCGAACGGCCCGACCGTGGTGACCGTCGACGACGGCAAGGGCGAGCCGACCACCTACACCCTCGACGAAAAGGGTGAGAAGAAGGAGCTCAAGCCCGGCGACGACCTCAAGAACGGTCTCGACGACCGGAATCCCGGCAACCCGCAGCCCGGCAAGACCGATGACATTCGCACGATGCCCGCCCCGGCCGAGGGCGGGATGGCGCCCGGTGGAGGCGGCGGCAGTGGCTTCAGTGCCCCGGGCGGCGTCGAGGTCGGTGTCGGTGCCGAAGGGACCGCTGGAGTGGCTGCGGGCGCCGAAGCCGCCGGTGGTGCTTCCGGTGGCGGTGCCGGTGGCGATGGCACCGTGCCGGCCGCCAGTGGCGGCGGAGGCGGAGGCAGCTTCGAAGGCGCCCTCGGGAGCCCCATCGAGGGTGGTTCCGCGGGTTCGCTGAACGAGGCCGGTTCGCTGGAAGCGGGCATGCAGTCCGGGGGCGGCGCGCAGCCGGCCGGGGTCGAAGGCGGCCTCGGAATGGCCCCCGGCGGGATGGACCCGGCGCCCGCCGGCGCTGGTGCCGGTGCCGGAAGCTCGCCCGCCGGAATGGGCGGCATGATGGGTGGCATGGGCGCCATGGGCGGCGCGGCCGGTGGTGGCGGGGGTGACACGCAGCGCGGGTCGAGCCAGTACCGCGTCGAGGGTGGCATTTTCGAGACCAGTGGTGCGGGCGGCCGGATCAGCGGATCGCTCGACGACGAGGGTGGCGACCGTTCGATCAGTTACGAACGATGATCGCCTGACCGGGGAACGAGGGAGGACCGATGAGCGCTGTTGACCGGCTGGCGGCCGCCATGTCCAGGCAGGACGCCGCCATCACGGAGCAGTTGGAGCAGCGCGGGCTGCGGGAGCGGCATCTCGCCGACGCCAAGGCCCAGGCGGTGGAGACCATGCAGAAGGACGCCGCCATCCACGACAAGTACGCCGCTCACATGCAGGAGCTGGGGAAGCGGAGCAAGGAGGCGGGCGGCTGGCTGACCGGCAAGACGACCGCCGACCGCAGCCACACGATCGGCTTCGACATCGAGGACGACGACAAGCCGGACGCCAGGTTCGCCGAGTTCGGTGCGCGTCCTGACGCGTCTCGGCCGGCACCGCCTCCGCCGCCTCTGCCGGTCGCCCCCGGGGTGCCCGGGATGCCGTCGACGGTGGACGTCCCGCCCGCGGCGCCGACGCCCGCTCCGGCTGCGGCGGCGCCTGAGGCTCCTGGCACACCCGCGCGTCGTCGTGGTCGTCATGCCCGTGACGACAAGGGCTTCGACGACGACGACTTCTCGAACAACTCGTGGATGGTCGACTGACCGCCCCGGCACCGGAGCGCGTTTAGCGGGCTAAACGCGCTCCGGGACGCCGTCTTGGAGCTCGATGGGGGCGCGTTTGACGTCGGCGTCCAGCAGCGGCTGGTACTTCGTCGTCCCCGTCAGGTGCGTGAGGAAGAACGCGGTGAACAGCGCCCGCGCCAGCTGCTGGGTCCCGCGGTGCGGCTTCCCGTGCAGCAGCAGCTGGCTCCAGTGCCTGCCTTCGGTGACGCCGAGATGCGACGACTTCCCGAGCTTCCGCAGCTGCACCGGCCCGCCCCACGCGTCCGCGATGGCCTCGGCATGGCCGACCGGCGGCGCGACCAGGTCTTCGCTCGCCGCGAGATGCAGTCCGGGCACGGTCACCGACCGGGCCGACACCGTCGCCGGCGGCAACGTCTGAGCGGGGGTGATGGTCGCGACGGCGCGGATCTCGGGCCGCTCGTCGTTCTCGGCCGCCTGCGCGGCGGCCAGCACCGCCGAACCGCCGCCGGTCGAATGCCCGGCCAGGCCGAGCTTCGCCGGGTCGACGCTGATGCCGTCCGGTCCGAGGCGGACCGTCGTGATCAGCTCGAGCGTGGTGAGCAGGTCGCCGGCCAGCAGCCGGTGCGAAGGCAGCGGCCCGCGCTGGGTGGCCGGAGCCGCCGCGACGATGCCCCAGCTCGCGAGGTGCCGGAGCAGGTGCCGGTAGCTCCCGGTCGGCTGCAGCCAGCCGTGCCCGAAGGCGATCGCGGGCAGTCCGAGCCCGGATCGGGGCGTGAACACGACACCGGGCAGTCCGACCAGGGCGAGGTTGCCGCGCAGAACGTCGTGCGGACCTGGGTGGGACAGCTCCGCGAGCAGCTGCTTGGGCTTGCTGGCCATGTTCGTGACCTTACTGCCCGCACCCCCGTCCGGCCCGCGCGCCGCCCCACGCGTCGCGTTTAGCCCGCTAAACGCAGGTGCGGGCGCCCGGGCGAGAAGGCCGGATTCCCGTCGTTAGGCTGGTGGCCGTGTGTGGAATCGTGGGATACGTCGGACACCGCCCCGCCCTGGACGTCGTCATCGGCGGCCTGCGCAGGATGGAGTACCGCGGCTATGACTCGGCAGGCGTCGCGGTCCTCGACGGCGCCGGCGCGCTGAACGTCGAGCGTAAAGCGGGCCGCCTGGCCAACCTGGAGACCCAGCTCGACACCGTCGGCAGGGACGCCTTCACCGGCACCGCCGGGATGGGCCACACCCGCTGGGCCACCCACGGCGCCCCGGTCGACCGCAACTCGCACCCGCACCGCGACGCCTCCCAGCGCGTCGCCGTCGTGCACAACGGCATCATCGAGAACTTCGCCGCCCTGCGCGCCGAGCTCGAGGCCGAAGGCGTCGAGATGGCGAGCGACACCGACTCCGAGACCGCCGCGCACCTGATCGCCCGCGCGTACACCGAGGGCGACACGAAGGGCGACTTCGCGGCCAGCGTCGCCGCGGTCTGCCGCCGTCTCGAGGGCGCGTTCACGCTGGTCGTGACCATCGCCGACCAGCCGGACACCGTCGTCGCCGCCCGCCGTTCGTCGCCGCTGGTCGTCGGCGTCGGCGAGGGTGAGCACTTCGTCGCTTCCGACGTCGCCGCGTTCATCGAGCACACGCGCGAGGCGGTCGAGCTCGGCCAGGACCAGCTCGTCGTGATCACCCGCGACGGCTACGAGGTCACCGACTTCCACGGCGACGCCGCCCAGGCCAAGCCGTTCACCGTCGACTGGGACCTCTCGGCCGCGGAAAAGGGCGGCCACGAGTACTTCATGCTCAAGGAGATCGAGGAGCAGCCGGAGGCGCTGGCGAACACGCTGCGCGGCCACTTCGACGGCGGCCGGATCATCCTCGACGAGCAACGCATCTCCGACCAGGACCTGCGCGACGTCGACAAGGTCTTCGTCGTCGCCTGTGGTTCCGCGTACCACTCGGGCCTCGTCGCCAAGTACGCGATCGAGCACTGGTGCCGCCTCCCGGTCGAGGTCGAGCTGGCCAGCGAGTTCCGCTACCGCGACCCGGTGCTGGACCGCGCGACGCTGGTCGTCGCCGTCTCCCAGTCGGGCGAGACCGCGGACACGCTCGAAGCCGTCCGTCACGCACGTGAGCAGAAGGCCCGCGTGCTGGCCGTCTGCAACACCAACGGCGCGCAGATCCCGCGTGAGTCCGACGCCGTCCTCTACACGCACGCCGGTCCGGAGATCGGGGTCGCCTCGACCAAGGCGTTCCTCGCGCAGATCGCGGCCAACTACCTGGTCGGCCTGGCGCTCGCGCAGGCCCGCGGCACCAAGTACCCGGACGAGGTGGCCCGCGAGTTCGCCGAACTCGAGGCCATGCCCGCCGCGGTGCAGAAGGTCCTGTCCACTGTGGACCAGGTCCGCGACCTCGGCCGCCGGATCGCCGACTCGAAGGCCGTGCTGTTCCTCGGCCGTCACGTCGGTTTCCCGGTCGCCCTCGAAGGCGCGCTGAAGCTCAAGGAACTGGCGTACATGCACGCCGAGGGCTTCGCCGCCGGCGAGCTCAAGCACGGCCCGATCGCCCTGATCGAAGAAGGCCTGCCCGTCGTGGTGGTGATGCCGTCGCCCAAGGGGCGCGCGGTGCTGCACTCGAAGCTGGTGTCGAACATCAGCGAGATCCAGGCGCGCGGTGCCCGCACGATCGTGATCGCGGAGGAGGGCGACGAGACCGTCCGCCCCTTCGCCGACGAGCTGATCGAGATCCCGGCCGTCCCGACCCTGCTGCAGCCGCTGGTCTCCACGGTTCCGCTGCAGGTGCTGGCCGCCGAGATCGCCCGCACGCGCGGGTACGACGTCGACAAGCCGCGTAACCTGGCGAAGTCGGTCACCGTCGAATAGAGACCGGAGGCGTCGTGCAGGGAATCTGGACCACGGAACGGATTCGCGCGGCGGAGGACCGGTTGCTCGCCGTCACTCCCGACGGCGAACTCATGCGGCGCGCGGCTTTCGGGCTCGCCGTGCACGCGGCCCAAATGCTGGCCGAGCACACGGGTTCGGTGTCCGGGCGGCGGGTGACGCTGCTCGTCGGGTCGGGGAACAACGGCGGTGACGCCTTGTGGGCCGGCGCGTTCCTGCGTCGCCGCAATGTGGCCGTCTCGGCGATCCTGCTGAAACCCGAACGCGCGCACGGCCCGGGTTTGGCCGCGCTGAAGCGATCTGGTGGCAAGGTCGTGTCCCTTGAGGACGGTCCACAGTGGATCAAGCGGGCCGACCTCGTCGTCGACGGAATCGTCGGAATCTCGGCGCGTGGGCCTCTGCGGCCGGACGCGGCCGCGCTGCTGGAGCACGTGAGCTCGCCGGTGCTGGCCGTCGATCTGCCGAGCGGGGTGGATCCGGACACCGGTGCCGTCGACGGTCCGGCGGTCGTGGCCGACCGGACGGTCACCTTCGGCGCGCTCAAGCCGGTGCACGCCCTCGCGCCCGCGTCCTGCGGCGAGGTGTCCCTGGTGGACATCGGACTGCGGCTCACCGAGCCCGATCTGCAACGACTCGATACGGCGGACGTCGCCGCCGCTTGGCCGGTGCCCGGTCCGGACGACGACAAGTACAGCCAGGGCGTGGTCGGGGTCGCCGCCGGGTCGGCGACGTATCCGGGGGCGGCCGTGCTCGCGGCCGGCGCGGCGGTGCGGGCGACGTCCGGGCTGGTGCGCTACGCCGGTCATGCGGCGGACGTGGTTCGCGGGCAGTGGCCCGAGATCATCGCGACGGGTTCGGTGACCGACGCGGGCCGGGTGCAGGCGTGGGTCGTCGGGCCGGGGATCGGCACTGGGCACGAAGGGCGGGACGTGCTGCGGTTCGTGCTCGGCCGCGGCGTGCCGGTGTGCGCGGACGCCGACGCGACGACGATCATCGCGCGGTCGCCCGACGTGCTCGACGCGCGTGACCCGGAGACGCCGCTCGTGCTGACTCCGCACGCGGGGGAGTTCGAGCGGCTGATGGGGGCGCCGCCGGGGGCGGACCGGGTCGCGGCGGCGCGGTCGGCCGCGCGGAAGTACGACGCCGTCGTGCTCCTGAAGGGGCACTGCACGGTGGTCGCGGCGCCGGACGGGCGCGCGCTGGTGAACACGCCGCGGGGGTCGTGGCTCGCGACGGCGGGTTCGGGGGACGTGCTGTCCGGTCTGGTCGGCGCGTTGCTCGCGTCCGGGCTCGATCCGTGGCTGGCGGCCGGGGCGGCCGCGCACGTCCACTCGCTCGCCGGCTCGCTCGCCGCCGACGGCGCCCCCACCTCGGCCTCCGGCATCCTCGGCGCGATCCCCGATGCCCTCCGGTCCGTCCGCTCCCTGACCTCCTGACCAGGGCGCCGACCTGCGTTTAGCCCCCTAACCGCGCTCTGCGGGCGGGTGCCCTCAGATGCCCACGTTCTGCAGGCGGGTGCCATCAGAGCGCAGTTAGGGGGCTAAACGCAGGTCGGCGGGGCAGGCGGCGGGAGTGGGAAAAAATGCGGGAGTTATCGAGTTACGTGTTAACTCCGGGCGAATCATCTGGTAAGAAGCAGGTGTGAGCGCCGACACCCACCCCGCCGAGACCGCGATGGTCCGGGTCGTGAACGGTGTCG
Source organism: Amycolatopsis sp. EV170708-02-1 (assembly GCF_022479115.1). NCBI lineage: Bacteria > Bacillati > Actinomycetota > Actinomycetes > Pseudonocardiales > Pseudonocardiaceae > Amycolatopsis > Amycolatopsis sp. EV170708-02-1. The sequence goes on along the minus strand of NZ_CP092497.1, from coordinate 8,328,692 downwards.
CCCATGTCTAAGACCAGGCCCTCGGACGCCGCAGTCGAGCAGCGACGCCAGGAGATCCTCGACCACGTCATCGCCACCGGCGAGGTCCGCATCGACGACCTCACCACCCGCTTCGGCGTCAGCCTGATGACGATGCACCGCGACCTCGACGATCTCGCCGACCGCCGTCTCCTCCGCAAACTCCGCGGCAAGGTCGAGGCCTATCCCGCGACGACCATGGAGTCGGCCGCCCGCTTCCGCGACACCTTCAACCAGGCCACCAAGGACGCGCTCGGCGAGGCCGCCGCGGCGCACGTCCACTCCGGCCAGACCGTCTTCGTCGACGACTCGACGACGCTCTTCCCGCTCGTCCGCCGCCTCGGCCAGGTCGACGACCTCACCGTCATCACCAACTCGCTCGAAGCCGCCCGCATCCTCGGGCTCGCCAAGAGCGTCGAGGTCGTCCTGGCGGGCGGGCGCTACCACCACGAGTTCGACTCGTGCGCCGGCCCGGACGTCGTCGCGTTCCTCGACCGCACGCACGCCGACATCGCGTTCGTCTCGGTCGCCGCGGTCGCGGTCGGCCGCCTGTTCCACCCGGTCCAGGACTACGCCGAGCTCAAGAAGGCCGCGCTCCGCACCGCCGATCGCAACGTCCTGGTCGTCGACAACTCCAAGTTCGGCCGCACCGCCACCTACGCGTACGGCGACATCGGCGACTACGACCTCCTGATCACCGACGAAGAGACACCGACCGAGGAGATCGAGGCCGCGCTGACCGCAGGGACCGCGATCGAGCAGGTCGAGTGCGCACCGGAGGGGCCGGAATATGAGTTCTGACCTGGTCGCCGGAATCGACTCGTCGACCCAGTCGACGAAGATCGTCGTCTGCGACGCGAACACCGGCGAGATCGTCCGCACCGGCCGCGCTTCGCATCCTGACGGCACCGAGGTCGCTCCCGCCGCGTGGTGGGACGCGTTCCGCGAGGCGACAGACGGCCTGCTCGACGGCGTCGGCGCCATCGGGATCGGTGGTCAGCAGCACGGCATGGTCGCCCTCGACGAGGACGGTGAGGTCGTCCGGCCCGCCTTGCTGTGGAACGACACCCGCTCCGCGAAGGCGGCCGAAGACCTTGGCGCCGAACTCGGCGCCGAAAACTGGGCGAAATCCGTCGGCTCCCTTCCGGTCGCCAGCTTCACCGTCACGAAGCTGCGCTGGATGGCGGAGAACGAACCCGAACTGGCCGATCGCGTCGCCCGCGTCCTGCTCCCGCACGACTGGCTGACCTGGCGGTTGCTGGGCGACGGCGCTGAGCCGGTCACCGACCGCGGCGACGCTTCCGGTACCGGGTACTTCTCGCCCGCCACCGGCGAATACCGCCAAGACCTCCTCGCGCACGCCTTCGGCGGCCGCACTCCTGAGCTGCCCAAGGTCATCGGCCCCGCCGAAGCCGCGGGCCGCACGCCGGACGGGATCCTGGTCTCGGCCGGGACCGGCGACAACATGGCCGCCGCCCTCGGTCTCGAACTCGCCCCTGGCGACGTCGTGGTCTCGCTCGGCACCAGCGGCACCGTCTTCGGCGTCTCCGAGACCGCGAGTGCCGACCCCTCCGGAATCGTCGCGGGATTCGCCGACGCCACCGGCCGTTTCCTCCCACTGGCCTGCACCCTGAACGCGGCCCGCGTGCTGACGGCCACGTCCGCGATGCTCGGCGTCGAACTCGCTGAGTTCGACAAGCTGGCGCTCGCCGCCACACGCGGTTCCGGCGGCCTCACCTTCCTGCCGTATCTCGACGGCGAACGGACGCCGAACCTCCCGGACGCTAGGGGCACGCTCTTCGGCCTCACCCGCGCGAACATGACGCCCGAAAACCTTGCCCGCGCCGCCGTCGAAGGCATGCTGTGCGGCCTCGCCGCCGGTCTCGACGCCCTGCGTGAGCAGGGGCTCGAAGTCCGCCGCGTCCTCCTGATCGGTGGTGGCGCGCAGTCGGCCGCTGTCCGCGCGGTCGCGCCGATCGTGTTCGGCGTGCCCGTCGTCGTCCCCGAGGTCGCCGAGTACGTCGCGGTCGGCGCCGCGCGGCAGGCGGCCTGGGCCCTCGCTTCCAGCACGGAACCTCCCCGCTGGCAGGAACAGCACGGCTACACCCCACTCGAACCGACCGAAGCGGACAGCGCCGAAGGGCGCCGGATCCGGCAACGGCATCTCGAAGCCCGCGAACTCGGGCACGGCATTTCCGCGAAACCGAAAGAGGACTGAACCGATGGCCACGATCACCTACGACAAGGCGACCCGGCGCTACGCGGGCTCCGAGCGGCCCGCCGTGGACGCACTCGACCTCGAGATCGCCGATGGCGAGTTCCTCGTGCTGGTCGGGCCGTCCGGCTGTGGCAAGTCCACCAGCCTGCGGATGCTCGCCGGGCTCGAAGACATCGACGAAGGCGCCGTCTGGATCGGCGACCGCGACGTCACGCAGCTGCCGCCCCGCGCCCGCGACATCGCGATGGTGTTCCAGAACTACGCGCTGTACCCGCATATGACCGTGGGCCAGAACATGGGCTTCGCGCTGAAGATCGCGGGCCGCCCGGCTTCGGAGATCAAGCAGAAGGTGCTCGACGCGGCCAAGCTGCTCGACATCGAGCAGTACCTCGACCGCAAGCCGAAGGCGCTCTCCGGTGGTCAGCGCCAGCGCGTCGCCATGGGCCGCGCCATCGTGCGCGAGCCGCAGGTCTTCCTCATGGACGAGCCGCTGTCGAACCTCGACGCGAAGCTGCGTGTCTCCACCCGTACGCAGATCGCCGCGCTGCAGCGCCGCCTCGGCGTCACCACCGTGTACGTCACGCACGACCAGGTCGAGGCCATGACGATGGGCGACCGGGTCGCCGTTCTCTCGGACGGTCTCCTGCAGCAGTGCGACACCCCGCGCGCCCTGTACGACAAGCCCGCAAACGCTTTCGTCGCCGGTTTCATCGGCTCGCCCGCGATGAACCTCGTCACCGCGAAGCTCACCGAAGACGGTGCTGAGCTGGGCGGCGCCCGGGTGCCGCTGACTCGCGAGATCCTCGCCAAGGCCGATGGCGACACGGTCACCCTCGGCTTCCGTCCCGAGTCGCTCGAGGTGACGACCAGCGAAGACGGCACCCTGCCGATCAAGGTGGACCTCGTCGAGGAACTCGGCTCGGACGCGTACGTCTACGGCAAGCTCGCCGAGACCGACGCCGAGGGCTCGAAGTCGAACGTCGTCACCCGGGTGGACCCGCGCACACCGCCGACCATGGGCGACACCCTGCACCTGCGGATCCGTCCCGACGAGCTGCACGTGTTCTCCGCCACCGACGGGGCGCGCCTGTCCTGAGCCGGTTCGTGGGAAACTGGTGGTCGTTATGACCGCCAGTTTCCCACGTGCCGAGGTCGTCATCGACCTGTCCGCCATCCGGCACAACGTCGCCCTGCTCGCTTCCCGCGCCCCCTCGGCCCAGACGATGGCCGTGGTCAAGGCCGACGGCTACGGGCACGGAGCCCTCGAGGTCGCCCGGGCCGCCGTCGAGGGCGGGGCCACCTGGCTGGGCACCTGTTCCCTCGGCGAAGCGCTCGCGCTGCGCCGGGCCGGGATCGGCGCCCGGCTCTTCAGCTGGCTCGACACCCCCGAAGCCGACTTCGCGCCCGCTGTCGCCGAAGACATCGACGTCGCCGTGAGCTCCCTGGACGAGCTGGCCCGTGTGGCCGACGGCGCGCGGCGGGCACGCGACTTTAGCGGGCTAAACGCGATCTGCAGGGTTCACCTCAAGATCGACACCGGGCTGTCCCGAAACGGCTGCCCACCTGCGGAATGGCCGGCCCTGGTCAAGGCCGCGGCGGCCGCGAAGCCGCTCATCGAGGTCGTCGCGATCTGGTCGCACCTCGCGTGCGCCGACGAGCCCGGCCATCCCTCCATCGACGCGCAGGCGAAGCGGTTCGACGAGGCCTACGACATCGCCCGCGCCGCCGGCCTGAACCCGATGCGGCATATCGCGAACTCCGCCGCCGTGCTGACCAGGCCCGACCTGCATTTCGACCTCGTGCGCCCCGGGATCGCGATCTACGGGCTGAACCCAGTGCCCACCGACGACGATCTGTGCCCGGCGATGACCTTCAAATCGTCGGTCGTGCTCACGAAGCGGATCCCATCCGGCGAATCGGTCTCGTACGGCCACAGCTGGACGGCCGAGCGCGACACCACGCTCGCCCTGGTCCCGGTCGGATACGCCGACGGCGTGCCGCGGTCGCTGTCCGGCCGCATGGACGTCTGGCTCGCCGGGAAGCGGCGGCCGGTCGTCGGCCGGGTCTGTATGGACCAGCTGATCGTCGACTGCGGCGACGAAGAACCGGCCGTCGGCAGCGAAGTGATCCTCTTCGGCCGAGGCGCGTCCGGCGAGCCGACAGCCCGGGAATGGGCCGACAAGCTGGGGACGATCGACTACGAGATCGTGACTTCGATGTACCGGCCGCGAATCCGCCGAACGTATCTGGAGGCAGGCTCGTGACACCTTCACGAAGACTGCTGGCCATCGTCGGCGGGGTCGGGGCGGTGGCCACCGGCACCGCCGCCGCGATCGCCGTCGCCGCACAGCAGCGGCGGCAGAGTGAGGATCCGTTCGTGGACGAGCCGTTGGGGGACCTCGCACCGGATCGGACGTCGACAGTGGCGGCGGAGGACGGTACGCCGCTCGCGGTCGAGGAGATCGATCCGGCCGATGGGGGAGAACCGGAGCTGACCGTCGTCGGTGTGCACGGTTTCGCGTTGTCGAAGCGCTGCTGGCACTTTCAGCGGCGAGACCTCGCTTCGCTGAAGCTGCCGCGGGTGCGTCAGGTCTACTACGACCATCGCGGGCACGGGCAATCCGGCGCCGCGACCGCCGAGACCAGCACCATCGAGCAGCTGGCGCGCGACCTCGACATGGTCCTGCGTTCGGTGGTGCCGGAGGGGCCCATCGTGCTCATGGGGCACTCGATGGGCGGCATGGTGATCATGGAGCTCGCCGCGGAGCATCCCGAACTGTTCGACGACCGTGTTTGCGGCGTCGCGTTCATCGCGACCGCGGCAGGCGAGGTCGGCGCTCGGGGCTACCGAGATCACTGCTCTCGAAGTACAACCCGCTCACGCGCGGCGTCGGCGGACTGGCCGGTTGGCAGCCGGGGCTCGTCGAATTCGTGCGGGCGGCGGGCGGGCAGCTGACCCGGCAAGCCGTGCGCAGGCTGGCTTTCGGCAGCCGGGACGTGTCGCCGCGGCTCGTCGACTTCATGCTGGAAATGCTCGAAGTGACGCCGGTACGTGGGCTCGTGAACTTCGTCGACACGCTCGGCAGCCACAACCGGTACGCCGCGCTCGCCGGGTTGAAGCACGCGCACGTGCTGGTCGTCGGCGGGGATTCCGACCGGTTCACGCCGATCGCGCACGCCGAGCGGATCGCGGCGGAGCTGCCCGACGCGGAGCTGGTGCGCGTGCGCGGCGCGGGACACATGGTGCAGCTGGAACAACCCGAACTGGTGAACAGCCACCTGATCGACCTGGTGCAACGGTGCACGGGCACCGATGGTGAGACTTCCGAACGGCGGACCTGGTGGTGGCAACGCTGATGAATTTCGCTTTCCCGACCCCCGAATCGACGATGGATTTCGGGCGCGAGCTGGGACGTTCGCTGCGCGCGGGCGATCTGGTGCTGCTCTCCGGGCCGCTCGGGGCGGGCAAGACGACACTGACCCGCGGGATCGCGGACGGTCTCGGCGTCGGCGGGCGGGTCAGCTCGCCGACGTTCGTGCTGGCCCGGGTGCATCCGGCGGGCGCGGCGGGGGTCGCGCTGGTGCACGTCGACGCGTACCGGCTCGGCGGGGATCTCTCGCAGCTGGACGACCTGGACCTCGACACCGAACTGGAGCGATCGGCGCTGGTCGTCGAATGGGGCGAGGGAGCCGCCGAGCGCCTGTCGGACGACTACCTCGTCGTCCGCCTGGAGCGCCGCGAAGACGATGTCCGCGAGGTCACCCTGGAGCCGCACGGCACTTGGGCGGCCCGCACGCCCGACCTGCGTTTAGCGGGCTAATCGCGATCTGGCCGCCCGACGTGCGTTTAGCCCCCTAATCGCGATTGTGCGGTGCGACCTGCGTTTCGCGGGCTAAACGCGATCCGCGGGCTTCACGACGGAGCGCGCGATCCCCAGGTCGACCAGGTCTTGGGGGCGTAGCCGCAGCCGATCCGCGAGAGCGGGGACCTCGTCCGCGGGCAGCTTGAGGATCGCCGCGGCCGCTTCCGGCGACGTCACCGAGAAGTACGCGTTGGGCGTCACCCAGGTCGACCCTGGCGCCGCGAACGCGAGCGCGCCCCCGGAACCGCCCTCCCCGATCACCAGCGTCGTGATCGGCACGGCCGCGCTCGCGACCGCCTCGAACAACTCCGCGATGGCCGCGCCCGCACCGGTCCGCTCGGCCGCCTCGTCGTTTGACGCTCCGGGAGTGTCGACGAGGGTGAGCACCGGGACCCCGAGCCTCGACGCGAGCCGCACCAGACGAGCCGCAGTGCGAAACCCCGCGGGCAGCGTCGGCGTTCCGCACTGCGCCGCGTACGCGATCGCTCGGCCGCCTCGCCAGCCGAAGCCGCACAAGACACCTGAGTCGACTCCGCCGCACCTGTCGCCTGAGAGCTCCTCACGCCAGTCGAAATACGAGTCGAGGTATTCCGCAGCCCTCGGTCGCTCAGCAGAGCGCGCAGCCTGGACCGCATCCCATCCGCTGTCGGGCAGGTCTGTGGACCCGAGCGCTCCGGGGGTTCGGCGGCTTCCGTCGTCGACGAAGCCAGTAGGCGCAGCCACCGTTCCAGCGTCGAAGGGAGCTCGGCAGGCGTCACGATCTGATCGACCTGGCCCCACGCCAGTTTCGCCTCGGCCGTGTACGCCTCCGCGGACGCGCCAGCGGGCCGCACGCGAGAACCGGCGAAGCCGACCTGCGCTCCGGGCAGCGCGAGGATTACGTCGGCGCTTGCACCGAGCGTCGCCCAGCCACCACCCGTGGTCGGATCCCGCAGCACCGAGATCTGCGGCACCGACCGGGCCCCGGCCGCTGCCCGCGCGATGCGCTGCAACTGCGAAAGCGCCCGCATCCCGTGCTGCATGCGGCTGCCGCCGGTCGCGATCAGCGAAACCACCGGCATCCGGGACTCGACGGCCCGCGCGAACGCCGCCTCGACGCGATCACCGGTCCGCTGACCGATCGAACCGCCCAGGAAGGCGAACTCGAAAGCGATCACCATCGCCTCGACCTCACCGATCCTGGCGGTCCCACAGAGCACGGACTCGCTCTCGCCGGTCCGTTCCTCGGCGGCCTCGCGTGCCGAGCGATAGCCCGGCCAGCCGATCGGCCCGTCGTCCGGCTCCTCGGAACGCGGGACGTCCAGCTCTTCGAAACCGGTCGCGATCTCCTTGATGACAGACCGCGCCGAGGGCCTGCTCATCAGAGCGCCCGCTTCATGACCTTGCCCATGTCGTTGCGCGGCAACGCTTCCAGATAGCGGACGACGCGAGGCCGTTTGTGCGGCGACAACAGGCGGGAGACGTGGTCGGCGAGCTCCGACTCCGCCGGGCGTTCCCCGTCGGGCACCACCCAGGCCACGATGCGCTCGCCGAGGTCGTCGTCGGGCTCGCCGGTCACCGCGACCTCCGCGACGCCGGGATGCTCCATGAGCGCGTTCTCGATCTCGCCGGCGCCGATCTTGTAGCCGCCGCTCTTGATCAGATCCGTCGCCTTCCGGCCGACGATCTTCACGTACCCGGCCGCGTCGCGGGTCGCCATGTCGCCGGTCCGGAACCAGCCGTCGTCGAAGGCGGCTTCGGTGGCTTCGGGCGGTTGAGGTACTCGGTGAACAGGTTCGGGCCGCGGACCTGGATCTCGCCGACGGTCTCGACCTCCTCGACAGGCGCGCCCGATTCGTCGACGAGGCGCAGATCGACGCCGCGCAGCGGGACACCGACTGTGCCGGGAACGTGCTCGCCGTCGGCGCGGATGCTGGTGTTCATGAGGGTCTCGGTCATCCCGTAGCGCTCGATCACGCGCCTGCCGGTCGCCGCGGTGATGCGCTGGTGGTCGTGCACGGGCAGCGCGGCCGATCCGGAGACGAGCAGCCGGGCGTTGCTGAGCGCTTCGGCGAGCGACGGATCTTCGCCGACTTCGCTCGCGATGCGGTGATACATCGTCGGGACGCCGAACATCATCGTCGCGCCGGTGGCGAGTTCGCGTGTGACGCCTTCGGTGGAGAAGCGACCGAGATGCCGCACCGAGCCGCCGCGCCGGAGCGGCCCGAGAATGCCGAGGATCAGGCCGTGCACGTGGAACAGCGGGAGACCGTGGACCAGGACGTCGTCGGCGGTCCACTCCCATGCGTCCTCGAGCGCGTCGAGAGTGGTGGCGATCGCGCGCCGGGGGAGGACGACGCCCTTGGGCGGGCCGGTGGTGCCGGAGGTGTAGACGATCAGCGCCGGGGCCTCGGCGTCCGGTTCCGCGGGGAGATCAACCGGTGCGCCTTCGAGAAAGATGTCGCGCCGCGGCACGCCGTCGAGATCGGCGGGCAGGTCGGCGCCCGGTTCGGCGAGGACGAGGACGGGTTCGCTGTCGGTGAGGATGTGCGCGAGCTCGCGCTCGCCGATCTTCGGGTTGAGCGGGATGGCGGGGACGCCCGCGAGCAGGGCGGCGATCACGGCGACGCTGGTGTGCGCCGAGGGCGTCGCCCAGACGGCGACGCGGCCGCCCGGCAGGTCGCGGGCGAGTGTGCCGGCGATGGCCGCGACGTCGACGTAGGTGAGGGAGGTGTCGCCGAAGCGGAGCGCCTCCTTGTCGGAGCCGCTCGCCAGCGTGGGGAACAACCGATCGGGCACGTGTGACCTCCTGCTCGACTCCGCCTGCCGGGGCACTTGGAGCCAAGGAACCCCGCTTCCGAACCGTACCGTCGCCGCCCGCCCGCGCCCTGCGACCTGCTTCACACACCCCCGCCGACCTGCGTTTAGCCCCCTAATCGCGATCTGTGGGTCCGGAAGGTGGAGGCCCACCGGATCGCGTTTAGCGGGCTAAACGCGATCTGGCCCGGTAGGAGCGGCCGCGTCACCTGATCGCGTTTAGCCCGCTAAACGCGCTCCGGGGCGCTGGTCGTAGGCTGGGTAACCGTGCTGGTACTGGCCATCGACACCTCGACCCCGGCGGTCACCGCGGGCCTCGTCGCCCTGGACGGCGACGTCCTGGAGTCGCGCGGCGACCGCGTCACGGTCGACCCGCGCGCCCACGGCGAGCTGATCACGCCGCACGCCCTCGAAGCCGTCAAGGCCGCGGGCGTCACGCTTCGCGACCTCGACGCCATCGTCTGCGGCGTCGGCCCCGGCCCCTTCACCGGCCTTCGCGCCGGCATGGCCACCGCCGCGTCGCTCGCCCACGCCCTCGGCATCCCCGCCTACCCGGTCTGCAGTCTCGACGCCATCGCCGCCGACGTCGCCCCCGGCGAAGCGCCCTTCCTCGTCCTCACCGACGCGAGGCGCCGCGAGGTCTACTGGGCCGCGTACGCCGCCGACGGCTCCCGCACCGACGGCCCCCACGTCGAGCGGCCCGCGGACCTCCAGACCACTCTCAAGGTCGCGGCGGGCGACGGCGCCCTCCTCTACGCGGACGCCCTCGGCGTCCAGCCGATCGAGCCGCGCTTCCCGTCACCCATCGGGCTGGTCAAGGCCGCCCACAAGGACTTCAACAGCGAGCCCGCCCCGCTCACCCCCCTCTACCTCCGCCGCCCCGACGCCGTCGAGCCGGCCGCGCGCAAGAAGGTGACCACGCCGTGAGGCTGGAACCCTTACGCCGCAAGGACATCCCCGCTGTGTCGAGATAGAGAAGATCCTCTTCCCCGGCGATTCGCCGTGGACCGCCTACGCCTTCCACGCGGAACTCGACGCGGGCGGCCACTATCTCGTCGCCCGTCCGGAGGAAAGCGACGAGGTGATCGGTTACGCCGGGCTCGCCGTCGTCGGCCGCCGCGGCGACTACGAGGCGAGCATCCACACGATCGGCGTCGATCCCGGCCACCAGCGCAAGGGCATCGGCACCGTCCTCCTCAAGGCGCTCCTCGACCGCGCGGACGAGCTCGCCGCACCGGTCTTCCTCGAAGTCCGCACCGACAACGACGCGGCGATCACGCTCTACGAGCGGCACGGTTTCGAACGTGTCGGCCTCCGGAAGCGCTACTACCAGCCTTCCGGCGCCGACGCCTACACGATGGTCCGCCCGCGGACCCAGGTCCGAGACGAGGTGGCGGGCTAATGCCGCGCATCATCATGGGCATCGAGAGTTCGTGCGACGAGACCGGCGTCGGCCTCGTCCGCCTGCACGACGACAACACGGTCGAGCTCCTCGCCGACGAGGTCGCCTCCAGTGTCGATCAGCACGCTCGCTTCGGCGGCGTCGTGCCCGAGGTCGCCAGCCGCGCGCACCTGGAGGCGATGGTCCCGACGGTCGAACGCGCCTTCGACAAGGCAGGCCTGAAACTGTCCGATGTGGACGCCATCGCGGTCACGGCCGGACCCGGTCTCGCCGGCGCGCTGCTCGTCGGCGTCGCTGCCGCCAAGGCGTACGCCGCCGCGCTCGACATCCCGCTCTACGGGGTCAACCACCTGGCCGGGCACATCGCCGTCGACACGCTCCAGCACGGCCCGTTGCCCGAGCGCTGCCTCGCCCTGCTCGTCTCGGGCGGGCATACGCAATTGCTGCTGGTGGACGACATCGCGTCCGAGATCACCGAGCTTGGGTCCACTGTGGACGACGCCGCGGGCGAGGCCTACGACAAGGTCGCCCGCGTCCTCGGGCTGCCGTATCCCGGCGGCCCGCCCATCGACAAGGCCGCCAAGAACGGTGACGGTGCCGCCATCGCGTTCCCCAGGGGGATGACCGGACCGCGTGACGCCAAGTTCGATTTCTCCTTCTCCGGTTTGAAAACCGCGGTCGCGCGCTGGGTCGAAGCCGCGGAGCGCCGCGGCGAGGACATCCCCGTCGACGACGTCGCCGCGTCGTTCCAGGAGGCCGTCGCCGACGTCCTCACCATGAAGGCGATCCGCGCGGCCAAGGAACACGGCGTGGACACGCTGGTGATCTCCGGTGGCGTGGCGGCGAATTCGCGACTGTCCGAACTCGCCGCCGAGCGTTGCGCCGAGGCCGGGATCACCCTGCGGGTCCCGCGGCCGCGGCTGTGCACGGACAACGGCGCGATGATCGCCGCGCTCGGCGCGCACGTGGTCGCCGCCGGACGCCCACGGGCCTCGCTCGACTTCTCCGCCAATCCGGCCCTGCCGGTGCAGATCGTCTCGATCTAGCGGGATTCGGCGGCGGTGCGCGGCGCCGGTGCGAGGTTGAGCAGCTCCTCCAGCGCCGCCACCGACAAGGCGGCGGCATTGCCGTCTCCGTAAGGGTTTCCGGCGTGCGTCGGGTGAAGGTCGCCACGCAGGATCTTCGCCGCGGTGTCGGCGATGAGGCCGGTGTCCGTCCCGACCAGCCAGGCGCAGCCGGCTTCGACGGCTTCACGTCGTTCGGTGACGTCGCGAAGCACCAGGACGGGGGTGCCGAAGGTCGGCGCTTCCTCTTGGATGCCACCGGAATCGGTCAGGACGAGCTCGGCGAGCCGCAGCGCGCGTACGAGATCGGGATATTCGAGCGGCTCGGTGATCGTCACCCGCGGCGTCCCGCCGAGCGCGGTCGTCACCTGGTCCCGCACGGCCGGATTGGGATGCACCGGGAACAGCACCTGGACGTCGCTGTGTTCCGCGACGATCAGCTCGATGGCCGCGAGTGTGCGGCCCAACGGTTCGCCCCAGGACTCGCGACGGTGCGACGTCACGAGGACGAGCCGCTCACCCGCCTCGGCGATTTCCATCTCCAGCAAGGCGAGCGCGGTGTCCCGTGCGGGGAGATCGCGCTCGGCGATCGCGATCACGGCGTCGACGACGGTGTTGCCGGTGACGGCGATCCGTTGGCGCGGAACACCTTCCGTGCGCAGCGCGGCCGCGGCGCCCGTCGTCGGCGCGAGATGCAGGGCGGCGATACGCGAGATCATCTGCCGCGTGCCCTCTTCGGGGAACGGTGCGGCGAGGTCGTGTGTGCGCAGTCCCGCTTCCAGATGCACGACCGGGACGCCCTGCCAGAACGCGGCGAGCGCGCCCGCGAGTGCCGTCGTCGTGTCACCCTGGACGACGATCGCGGCCGGGGCGACCCGGCGCAGCACCTCGTCGAGCGCGGGAAGCAGGCCGGAGACCAGTTCCGCCTGGGTACCGGTGGTCCTCGGCGGAATGTCGAGCCAGGCGTCGACCGGCAGGCCGAACGGGATCAGCGCCTGCTCGACCATGCCCTGATGTTGTCCACTGTGGACGACGAAGGGCCGCAGGTGCGGGTGTTCCGCCAGTGCCAGCGCCAGCGGCGCGAGCTTGACCGCCTCCGGCCGCGTCCCGGCCAGCAACATCACATCCACGCGTTCGCACTCCTCATCCACGTTTCGAGTGTCCCGCAAAACGCGGGTGGTGGCCGCCGGCGCGCGAGGGGCCCACGCCGGCGGCCGTTCCGTCCGGGGGAGGGTCAGCTCCCCATCTCGCCGAGCCGTTTCGTGCGGCGGTAGCCCGCGATGACCGCGATGGTTCCGAGAACCAGCAGGATCACGCCGACGGCCAGCCACCAGCCGACATCGGCCCCGGTGGCGGCGAGGGCACCCACCCCGCCACCGGCGACGCCGACTCCGGCGCCAGGCAACTTGTACATTTCGACCTCACTTCACCCAGGTCAGGCGGTGGTCGCCGGACGCCGGTTGCGGACCACGCGGATGCCGACCGGGATGGCGACGGCACCGAGCAGGCCGAGACCGATCCACAGCCCCGCGCCCGAAGCGAGCGGCACGGGCAGACCGGCCGGACCGCAGGTCGCCGACGAGACGATCACGTCGCCCGAGCCGAGCGGGGTGAGGGCGTCACCGAGCAGCTTCACGTGGATGGCGTTGACCGTGAGGCTGCCGTCCGGGTTCTTGATCTGCTCGTTCAGGATGATCGTCGCGACGTTGACCGTGCCGAGGCCGACCTTGATCTGCGTGTTCGGGGCCGGCGTCGCGTCGACCGCGCCCGCGCTGCCCAGGTTCGCGCCGACCAGGTTCGTCGCGCCCTGCACACCCTTCTGGGTCGCGGTGCAGGTGGCTTCGACGACCTTGACGCCGACGTCGCCGAGGGCGTTCTTCAGCAGCGGCAAGCCGACATCGGCGGTGCTGGCCTTGGCGGTCACGGCACCGGAGTTGTCGTCGCGCTTGGCTTCGGTGTTGATCGCGCCCGCGGTCAGCACACCGGTGAGGTTGACCTTCGCGAGGCTGTTGGCGGTCGGCCCGGAGGTCTTCGCCTCGGCGAGCGGCCCGGCCTTCACCGCGTCGAGGCCGAGGAGCTTCACATCGACCTTGACGCCATACGCGGAGCCGTCGCCGGGGGCCGCCGAGGCGGGCACCGCACCGGCGAGAGCCACGCTCGCCACCACAGCGGCGAGTACTCCGCCTCGTCGCAAGAGGTGCGTGTTCTTCAACTGGTCCTCCGAATTGATTCGTGGGGGTTTCTCTCATCTGCGGTCGGCACGAGGGCACAACCGTTGCGGACGAATCCTCAGCTGGCCTGACTCGGCTCGCGGATCGTCTATCGCCGAGTGTTTCTTAAATTGAACAGAAAACTGCGAGGATCACCGGATCAGGTGGTCTTGCGAACATTTTCCGCAGGTCGACGAAGGGTTCACTCTTTCGGCCTAGTCAGTTTTTCCACGATCGTGCCGAAAGGGCCCATGATCACGTTGGAAATGCGAACCCCGGTCGAAAGGGCCGGTTCCCGCTGACTTACTCTCGTCGGCGAGTTCCTGTCCGCTGCGCCGGATCCCCGTCGTCTGCTGCGTCTTTCCTGAGAGGGTCACCGTGGCCGTTGCGAGCGCTCCCTTGCCGAGTTCCAGCCGGTTTCCGCTGCGTATGGCGGTGCTGGCGGTGCTCGCCGTCGCGGTCGGCCTGGTGCTGGCCGAACGCCTGTACCGGGTTTTCGAAGTCCAGCTCTCCGGCCTGATACTGAGGGTCATCACCACATCGGGTGTCTTCGTCGCCGGTGAACGCGAGACTGTCTACTTTGGGTTGTCGGGCGATACTCCACTCGGGTTAAGAATGACCCCGGAATGCTCGTCGGCATTCATGTTGCTGCCACTGCTGCTGGTGACCGCCGTCATGTTGTATTTCCGTCCGGGAAATGCGAAGCGGCTCTTCACTTCGTTACTCATTTCCGCGATCGTCGTCATTCTTGTCAATCAGATGAGGGTTTTGGCCATCGTCGGTCTCGTGAACGTGATGGGTATCGACGAAGGCTATTACTGGGGTCACACCCTGCTCGGTTCGATGGTCAGCGTCCTCGGCGGCGCGATCGCCCTCGTGCTGTTCGTCTGGCTGAGCACCCGCAAGCCCCGCGCCGAACGCGTGGCCGCCTGATGGGCGGCGGCTCGATCAAGATCCTTCTGGCGATCACGCAGGCCTTCGCGCTCACCATGAGCGTGGCGTTCATCGTGTACGTGGTCGTGATCGTCGTGCCGTACCTGCGGCGCAAACCCGCGCCCGTAGGCGACGCGGGCGACTTCACCTGGCACTTCTTCGTGCCGTGCCGGGACGAACAGACCGTCATCCGGGAAACCGTGCGGTACCTGCGTTCGACGTTCCGGCACGCGCACGTCTGGGTCGTCGACGACGATTCCGAGGACCGCACGGCGCGCGTGGTCAAGTCGATCTGGCGGCGCAACGGCGGTTACGACCCGTATCTGCACCTGGTTCCCCGGCGCCGTCCGGAAGCGAGGACGGGCAAGGGCGACGCGCTCAACGCCGCCTATCAGGCGCTCAACGACTGGATGGGCCCGGACGCGAGCCGTGACGACGTGGTCGTCGTGGTCGTCGACGCGGACGGACGGCCGGCGGAGAACTGCCTCGAGGTGTGCGCCGCGGACCATCTCTTCGGCGACGAGACGATCGGCGCCGTGCAACTCGACGTCTGGATGGGCAACGCCGGCACCCGTCCGCCGGGGAAGAACTGGTTCTCCCGTGCCTTCGGGTTGAAGCTGGCCCAGATGCAGGATCTCGAGTTCCGTACGGCCATCGCGGCCATCCAGACCTCGCGCGGCTTCACCGGCACGATCTCCATGGGCGGCAACGGTCAGTTCACGCGACTGTCCGCATTGGACTCCATCGCCGGGCCGGACGAACAGCCGTGGCGGGGTTCGCTGCTGGAGGACTTCGAACTCGGCGTGCACCTGCTGACCGCGGGCTGGCGGACCGGCTACACCCCGGATTCCCATGTGAAGCAGGAAGGGCTGTACAGCCTGCGGCGGTTCCTGGTGCAGCGCACGCGCTGGGGCCAGGGCACGATGCAGTGTTCGCGGTATCTCCGGCGGATCTGGGATTCGCCGCATGTGAGCACGCTGGGCGCGGCCGAGATGATGTACTACCTCGCGCAGCCGTGGATGCAGCTGCTCGGCTCGCTGCTGTACCCGATCCCGTTCATCCTGCTGCTCTTCAGCACCGCGGGCGATCCGGCGCAGGTGTGGACCTGGTTCGCCGACGACGGCGCGTGGATCCTGTTCGCGATCTACGGCTCTTTCGGGCTGCTGCCGTTCATCGTGTGGGGCCCGATCTACCAGTACAAATGCCTGAAGAGCCGCAATGTCCTACGTGGACTCGGGATGGGTTTCGCCTACGCGCTGTACATCTACACGTTCTACATCACGTCGTGGCGGGCGCTGTTCCGGCTGGTGCGCGGCCGCAACGGCTGGTCGAAGACGCGGCGGAACACCGAGCACGCCCCCGGGGTCAAGGTCGCACTGGACTCCTGACCCCGGGGACGGCTTCAGAGCGCGGGCAGGATCCGGACGTCGTCCGCCTTCACGAAGGCGACGCGGTGTCCGAACTGGATCTGCACGTACTTCGTCTTGCCCTTGACGACCACGTGGTTCGCCGGGTCGAACGTCGTCGCCGAGTAGTACTCGGAACCGAGGACGTTGCCGACCGAGTACCGCTGCCCGGCCGAGAACGTGTACGGCAGCGGGATCACCTGCTGCACCGGCACGTTCGCCGGATAGGCCTCGGCTTCGGGATACGCGCGGCCGAACACCGGCACGGTCGCCAGGCCGGGCTTCGGCGTGACCACCAGACCGAACGCGGGGCTCGTCGTGCGCTGGTCGCGGAACCAGCCCTTCTGGCCGAGGTACCAGATCGCCGTCCAGCCGTCACGCCGCTCGGCGACCACGTAACGCTGGCCGGTCTCCGCGCGGCTGCCGATGTCGGAAACGGCCATCGTGCTCGCCGAACCGTCCGGGCGCAGGCCGATGTCCTTGAGCAGCGGCGCGGTGTCGCTCGGCTCGCTGCGCAGCACGACCGAACCGGAACCCCTTGCCGGGCAAGGCTTTCCGGCGGTTTCGCAACCGGTGAATGCGGGCTGGTTCGTGGCGAAGTCCGGGGTGATGGTCACCAGTGGCGAGCCGGGACGGCCGAAGCCGGACAGCGGCGCGCCCATCAACTCGAAGTAGTGCGCCCAGTCCCAGTACGGGCCCGGATCCCAGTGCATGCCCCGGATGGTCGAGGGGATCGTGCCGGGGACGTTGTCGTGGCCGAGGATGTGTGCGCGGTCGAGCGGGATGTCGTACTTCCGCGCGAGGTAGGCGACGAGCTTCGCGGAGGTGCGGTACATCGCCTCCGTGTACCAAGTGCCCTTCGCGGCGAAGCCCTCGTGCTCGATGCCGACGGACTTCGCGTTGACGTACCAGTTGCCCGCGTGCCAGGCGACGTCCTTCGTCGGCACGTGCTGCGCGATCTGACCGTCCGAGGAGCGGATCGTGTAGTGCCAGCTCACGTACGTCGGGTCGGTGACAAGGTCCATCGCCGTGTCCCAGTAGCCCTCGGTGTCGTGGATGATGATGTATTCGACCTTTTGGCTCTTCGGCCGGTCCGCCTTGTCGTGGTTGCCGTAGTCGTTGTTCGGCAGCTCCTGGTACGGCGCCGGCACCGAAAGGCACGAGACCTTCTTCGGGCACTCGGTCCTCGGGGCTTCCGCCTGGGTGCGCGCCGGGCTCACCGGCGACGCGGCGAGGGTGACGTTCTGACCATCGTCGGTCCTGCGGCTGACGCCCTTCGAGATGGTGTCGAAGACTTCGTCGGCGAAGGACTGCGCTCCCTCGGCGTCCTTCGCGCCGCTGTAGCGCGCGACCGCGGCCCTCCAATCGCCGGTTTCGCGCTGGTACTTCGCCAGCAGGGCGGCGCCGCCGCGGATGTTCTGGGTGGTGTTCGTGCGCAGTGTCGCGACGTCCTGGCCGATCAGCGAGGCAGCCTCGTCGATGGTCTGGAGGCCGGGCGGGGGAGGCTTCGGCGCCGGCGTCACCGGGAGTTTCGCCGGGCGGGCGTCGTCGCCGCGCGGGTCCTCCTCGCCTTCGTCGTGATGCGTGCCCGTGCCCGCTTCGCGCAGGTCGGTCAGGTGCATCGGGCCGTAGCCGGCGGACGTGCTCGGGGTGCCGGCGTTGAAATCCCAGCGTGACTCCAGGAAGGAGACGCCGAGGAGGACGTTCTCGGGGACGCCGAATTCTTGCGCGGCGGCCGCGAAGTCCCGCTGACGCTGCTGGTCCGCGGGGGTGGCTTCGGCGGGGACCGCGGCGAGGAGGCCGGCGGCGAGGCTGAGGATCGCGAGCCCGGCGGTCCGTTTGGATCGGCGCCGGGTAACGGGACGGAAGGGACGCGGCATGGGCGTATACCCCCAGATGACTAGGTCTGCTCGAACAGGACCGACCCCAATGGTCGGAACCTAACCAGAAACCGGCTTCGTCCGTAAGGTCCCTCCAGATCGCGATTAGGGGGCTAAACGCAGGTCGGTGGCAAGGTGGGGGGCATGGGTGGGGTGAAGGAGCTTCTGCAGGAGAAGGACCATGTCTTCCTCGACTTCGACGGGCCGGTGTGCGACGTGTTCGCCAGGCTTCCGGCGAGCGAGGTGGCCGACAGGCTGAAACGCCTCGTCGAGCCCGAGTTGATCTCCACGGCCGATCCGTTCGACGTGCTCCGGTACGCGGCCTCGTGCGGTCCGAACGCCGCGCGCGTCGTCGAGCGGCAGCTCAGCCGCTTCGAAGGGGAGGCCGTCGCGCAGATCTCGCCGTCGCCCGGTGTGGCGGACGTGCTCCGTGACTGGCGTGCGCAGGGGTTCACGGTGACGATCGTCAGCAACAACTCCGTCGACGCGATCCGGTCCTTCCTGGGCCTGCACGACCTGGCCGAGTTCGTTCGCGGGATCAGCGCGCGGACGACGAGCGACCCGGCGCGCCTGAAACCACAGCCGGCGCTCCTCGACGCCGCGGTGAAGGCGCTCGGCACGTCGCCGGGGCAGTGCGTCATGGTCGGTGACTCGGCCGCGGACGTCCTGGCCGCTCGCGCCGCCGGTGTCGCTTCGATCGCCCTCGCGAAGACGCCCGCGAAGCGCAGGGCCCTCGCCGCCCTCGACCCCGATGCCCTGGTGACCGACCTCGCCGACCTGCGTTTAGCGGGCTAAACGCGCTCCGCCACCAGGCCGACGTGCTTGTTCGCCCGGACGCTCCCGGCGCGCGGTGAGGCCTGCTCTGGTGGACGGAACAAGCACGCCTGCGGCCATGACGGCGACGTGGAACTCGACAGGCCGGTCTTGGCGGCCGAACAGGATCGGCGTGGACTTGACTCCGATCTTCAGGTCGTCGTCCCGGTCGACGGCGTGCGCGTGCAGCCGACGCTCGGGGCGCGGCACCCCCTTGCCCGCCGGGACGCGAAAACGGCCGGTCAAGCGCTCGGGGACGAGGTGAGCGGACCCTCCTTGCGAAGCTGGCACTCACATGGCTAGAGTGCTAATTGCACGGCCCGAACACGCCCCGGCACCCGCGACGGCGGGGGTGGTAGGAGCCGTAACTAATCCTGCCAACGCTTTCGACGACCGTGGAGGTCAACCCGGTGAGCGTGAACATCAAGCCGCTCGAGGACAAGATCGTTGTCCAGACGAGTGAGGCCGAGGAGACGACCGCTTCCGGCCTCGTCATCCCCGACACCGCCAAGGAGAAGCCCCAGGAGGGCAAGGTTCTGGCCGTGGGCCCGGGCCGCATCGACGACAAGGGCAACCGCGTCCCGCTCGACGTTTCCGTCGGCGACGTCGTCATCTACTCCAAGTACGGCGGCACCGAAGTGAAGTACAACGGTGAGGACTACTTGATCCTTTCCGCTCGCGACGTGCTGGCCGTCATCAACTGACGTCCGCTCTCAGCGCATGACGCCCCGGGCCCCGCATTGCCGGGGAACGGGGCGTTCGTGTTTTCCGAGCTTTAGAACTGGAAGGTAAGCGGAACAGGCCATGCCCAAGCAGATCAGTTTCGACGAGGACGCTCGTCGCGCGCTCGAGCGCGGGGTGAACAAGCTCGCCGACGCGGTCAAGGTCACCCTCGGCCCGCGCGGTCGCCACGTCGTGCTCGACAAGAAGTTCGGTGGCCCGACCATCACCCTCGACGGCGTCACCGTCGCTCGCGAGATCGAGCTCGACGACCCGTTCGAGAACCTCGGCGCCCAGCTCGCCAAGAGCGTCGCCACCAAGACCAACGACGTCGCCGGTGACGGCACCACGACCGCGACCGTGCTCGCGCAGTCGCTGGTGAAGGTCGGCCTGCGCAACGTCGCCGCCGGTGCCAACCCGACCGCCGTCGGCCGTGGCATCGAGGCCGCCGCGGAGAAGGTCATCGCGGTGCTGAAGGAGAAGGCGACCCCGGTCAAGGGCCGCGACAACATCGCCCAGGTCGGCACCGTCACCTCGCGTGACGCGGCCATCGGCGCCCTGCTCGGCGAGGCCGTCGAGCGGGTCGGCGAAGACGGTGTCATCACGATCGAGGAGTCGTCCACGCTGGCGACCGAGCTCGTGATCACCGAGGGTGTCCAGTTCGACAAGGGTTTCCTGTCGGCGCACTTCGCGACCAACCCGGAGGAGCAGAAGGCGATCCTCGAGGACGCCTACATCCTGCTCGTCCGCGAGAAGATCTCGGCGCTGGCCGACCTGCTCCCGGTGCTGGAGAAGGTCGTCGAGGCCAAGAAGCCGCTGCTGATCATCGCCGAGGACGTCGACGGCGAAGCGCTGTCCACCCTCGTGGTGAACTCGCTGCGCAAGACGATCACCGCCGTCGCGGTCAAGGCGCCGTTCTTCGGTGACCGCCGCAAGGCGTTCCTGGACGACCTCGCGGTCGTCACCGGCGGCGAGGTCATCTCGGCCGAGATCGGGCACAAGCTGTCCGAGACCACGCTGGCCCAGCTGGGCAACGCCCGCCGGATCGTCGTCACCAAAGACGACACCACGCTCGTCGACGGTGCCGGCACCAAGGACGACATCGCGGGCCGCGTCGCGCAGATCCGCAAGGAGATCGAGAACACCGACTCCGACTGGGACCGCGAAAAGCTGCAGGAGCGGCTGGCGAAGCTCGGCGGCGGTGTCGCGGTGATCAAGGTCGGCGCGGCCACCGAGACCGAGCTGAACGAGCGCAAGCACCGCATCGAGGACGCCGTGGCTTCGACCAAGGCGGCCGTCGAAGAGGGCATCCTGCCCGGCGGTGGCTCGGCGCTCGTGCACGCGGTCAAGGAGCTCGACGGCTCCCTCGGCCTCGAAGGCGACGAAGCGACCGGTGTGCGCATCGTTCGCGACGCGCTGTCCGCCCCGCTGTTCTGGATCGCGACCAACGCGGGCCACGAGGGTGCGGTCATCGTGAACAAGGTCCAGGAGCAGAACTGGGGGCACGGCTTCAACGCCGCCACCGGTGAGCTCACCGACCTGCTGGCCGCCGGCATCGTCGACCCGGTCAAGGTGACCCGGTCCGCGGTGGCGAACGCCGCTTCCATCGCCCGGCTCGTGCTCACGACGGAGAGCTCCGTCGTCGAGAAGCCGGTCGAGGAGGAGCCCGCCGCGGCCGGTCACGGCCACGCGCACTAGTTCCACCCCTGAAGCGGGGCGGTACTCCAGTCGGAGTGCCGCCCCGTTTTGCTGTCCTGCCCCTCCCACGCCCGGATCGCGTTTAGCCCGCTAAACGCGATCCGGCCACGGGACCGCAGGCAGAGCGACTTTCGCGGGCTAATCGCGATCTGACCGGCCACCCTCGCCCACCTGCGTTTCGCGGGCTAATCGCGATCCGGGCGCCTGGGCCCGCTGACCTGCGTTTCGCGGGCTAAACGCGATCCGGTGCCCGGGGACGCGGAAGGGCGGCACCCCACCCGGATGCCGCCCTTCCGCGTTGCCGACTCGGCCGGATCAGCCGTTCGACATGCTCAATTGGCGTTTGTCAGCCTTGATGATGTGCTCGCGTTCCGATTCCGACAGCCCGCCCCAGATCCCGTACGGCTCGTGCACGGCGAGTGCGTGGTTCCGGCACATCGCCAGTACCGGGCAGGCCAGGCACACGGCTTTGGCCCGCGCCTCGCGACGGGCTCTGGCCGGCCCGCGCTCGCCGTCAGGGTGAAAGAAGGACGCGCTGTCCATGCCTCGGCACGACCCTTCGAGCTGCCAGTCCCATACATCCGCGTTGGGCCCCGGGAGCCTGCGTGTGTCCGCCATCCTGACCGCCTCCGTCATCCGGTCGAAGCGTTTACCTGCTCTGCTGCGCTGCGGATACTCCATTCGGTGCAACGGCGGTAACGTTAGAAGCGCGCCAATACTTGTTCAAGAGATTCAAGACGATTCAGCCGTTAGGCATCCCCCGGATGTGTGAGCCCTACTTTCCGCTCCGGTTGCCCCTGTCCCGGCCTGCCTGGATATTGGGTCGAGTGGGATCTCGGACCAGCAGTGAAGAACCCACCCTGCCGGTGGCCTCCGTCGCTCGCCGGCTCGGGGTCGCACCGTCCACCCTGCGCACCTGGGACCGCAGATACGGCGTAGGGCCGAGCCGCCACACCAACGGCCGTCACCGTCGCTACGGAAGCTCCGACATCGGCCGTCTCGAACTGATGCAGCGCGCGCTCCTTCGCGGCGCCTCGACGGCCGAAGCCGCGAAGTACGCGCTCGAGCAGATGCCCAGGACGGCGACGGAGCCTCCGGAATCCGCCGTCGTCCAAGTGGCGGAGCAGGCCGCCGCGCCGGCCGCCGAGGATCACGACGTCCCGTCCCGCCTCGCCAGGCGGTTGAGCACGGCCGCGCTGGCGATGGATTTCGGCGCGGTCCAGCGCATGCTCGCCGACACGATCCGCGAACTCGGCGTCCTGCCGGCCTGGACCGGTGTCGTGTCCCCGGTCCTGACCGCGCTCGGCGCGCGCTGGCGCGGCGTGAGCGCCGGTGCGGAGGTCGAGTACCTGCTCGCCGAATGCGTGTACGCCGCCCTCGTCCGCGCGACGCCGGTGCTCCGCGAGCCGCGTAACCAACGCCCTGTCCTGCTGACCTGCGTCCCGGACGAGCGCGACAACCTGCCGATGTACGCGCTCGCCGCGGCGCTGGCGGGACGCCGGATCGGCGCCCAGCTGTTCGGGGCGTCCCTGCCGGCCGAGGTGCTCGCGGTGACCGTCCGGCGCAGCGTCCCGGCGGCGGTCGTCCTGTGGTCGGGGCGGCGCGCGACCGCGGACCCGCGCCTGTTCGCCAGGGTGTCCCGCGGCCGTCAGCGCAGCAGGCTGTTCGCGTGCGGTCCCGGCTGGGATCCCGCCACCCTCCCGGACAAGATCGAACTGCTCGGCGAACTGACGACCGCCGCCGACCGGATCGAGCACGTTCTTGTCGGTGCGAGGCGATAGAAAGGACGCATGGAATTGTCCTTGCGGTCCGCCGCGTTCGGCGACGGCTTGCCGCCGCCGAACCCGTTCGCGGTGCCCGCGTCGCCGCGCGGGCGGTTGCTGGCCGCGATCGGGCTCGGCGCCCGCGGCCGGTACGCGGCTGCGGCCACGCTGCTGAACGGGTTGCGCGTGAACGGTGGCCCGGTGTTCGCGTCGCTGGCCGCGAGCACGCTGGCGTCGCATCGGCGGCAGCTGGGTGGGCACGCGGCGGCGCTCGTCCTCGACGGTGAGGCGCTCTCGTCGGTGATCTCGGAGCCGCTGGGCGAGCCCGACCCCGACGGTCTGGACGCCGAGGGCGCGCGGGCGGACGCCCTCCTGGGGCTCGCGGCGGACAATCTCGGGCGCGGCAGGCTGACCGCCGCCCGGCGGTTGCTCGCCCGTGCGAGCGTGCACTCCGGCAACTGGCGGACCCGGACCAGGGCCGGTTGGGTGGGCGCGGAAATCGAACTGGCGGGTAACATTTCCGAGGCGGCCGTCGCGCCCGCGGAAATGGCGTTGGAAACCGCGCGCACCAGAGGCGCTTGCCGGCATGTCGTCAAATCACGGCTTGTACTCGCCGTGACGATCGCGAATGCCGGTCCCGCTGAGCGGGACCGGGCGAAAGCGCTGGTAGAGAGCGCGCGCGAAACCGCCGAGAAATACGAATTCAATTCACTTCTGTGGGTGGCATACCTGCTCGAGGCGGACTTCGGGGCAGGACACGCCGATGAGTATCGATTCAGAAGTGCCGAACTGTTGCACGCAGTGTTACGGCATGCGGATCCTTGCGGGAGGTGGCTCGCACGGGAATCTCCGTGGGTCCCCCTCTGAGGGCGTCTAGCCTGTTGGAGGGCCCATTCCGGCAACCGGGCTAAGAACTTTCAAAAAAAGCCACCGGATCGTGTCAAGGTTCGGGCTAAAGCGTCCGATAGGGGAAGTGGAATGTCACCCGGCTGCAGGAAGGAAACCCCGTGACGACGGTCTTGATCTGCGACGACCGACGCAGTGTCCGCGAAGGGCTCACTCGAGTGATGTCCGCGGTCCCAGGGGTCAGTCGCATCGACTGCGTAGCGCACGGTGACGAGCTGCTGGCCCGGTACTCCCGTCAGCCGGTCGACGTCGTGCTGGTCGGAACCCAGCGCGCTGTCCCGACTGGCGTCGAAGCCACCCGGCGGCTCGTCTCTGCGAACCCCCAAGCGAACGTGATCGTGTTCGGCGCCCCGGACGACGCGGGCAGCATCGCCGCCGCGATCGCCGGCGGCGCGCGCGGCTACCTGCGCTGGGACGCCTCGCGTCCCGAGCTGGTCGCCGCACTGGCGCACACGCTCGCCAGCACCTCGGTGCCGGCGCCGCGCCAGCCGTCCGACCCCGGTGTCCAGCTCACCGAGCGCGAGCTCCAGGTGCTTCGCGGGATGAGCCAGGGCAAGAGCAACGGACAGATCGGCCGCGAGCTGTACCTGTCCGAAGACACCGTGAAGACCCACGCGCGCCGCTTGTTCCGCAAGCTCGGCGTTCGGGACCGCGCACAGGCGGTCGCCCACGGATTCCGCCGTGGACTTGTTTCCTGACAACGCTTTCCTGATTTCATCGGTCAGATTGCACAACGGGTGACGAACGGGCCGGGGGAGTACCCCTGGCCCGTACCTGTGTTCCCTGTCACGCTTCGCGCATTTATGTTCGACGCTCAGGCACTCTTGCCCGAGCGAGTCCGCCTCTGGGCGGACCGTCGTACCCCACTGTGTTCCGGCTCGTTGAAAGTTCGACTACGAGCGAAGGGAACCAGGAAGACCCGGGTTCAGCGCGCTCGCCGGAGAGGCGGCGCGCCGATGACGGCCGTCAGTGAAGGTGACGGACCCGGGCGGTACGGTAGCTGTCACCGGTAGTGGTCTCCGAAGTCACACGCCGGACTCTTTGCACGCCTATACGTAACACTGGGACTGTTGTCTGCGATGGCCAATGTGGGGGACGGACTGGATGAGCCGGTCGCCGCTGCTGTTGAGGGTGATCCTCAAGCGGTCGAGCGGTTGCTGGCGGCCATCCGTCCTTTGGTAGTGCGGTACTGCCGCGCTCGGGTTGGCAGGCAGGAGCGTTCGTTCGCTTCCGCAGACGACGTTGCTCAGGAGGTGTGTCTCGCGGTGCTCACGGCATTGCCTTCGTACCGTGATCAGGGCCGCCCGTTCCTGGCCTTCGTCTACGGGATCGCCCAGCACAAGGTGGCCGACGCGCATCGCGCCGCGGCCCGCAACCGCGCCGAACCGGTCGCCGAAGTCCCCGACGAGGTCGAGGGCGGCGTCGGTCCCGAGCAGCGTGCTCTCCAAGGCGAGCTGAACGAGCGCATGTCGCAGCTGCTGCGCGTCCTCCCCGACAAACAGCGTGAGATCGTGGTCCTGCGGGTTGTCGTGGGATTGTCCGCCGAAGAGACGGCGGAGGCCGTGGGGTCCACCCCCGGCGCCGTCCGGGTGGCCCAGCATCGCGCCCTCGCGCGCCTACGTAAGGTTCTGGCCGCTGAGGAGGTGATCTGAGTGACCGATCGCGACCGTCGGTTCTCCCCTGGGACCGATCGTGAACTGACGGCTTTCGAAAGAGGGCTGACGCCCTCGGAAGCCGAGTTCGCCGCGGATCTGTCGGCCGTCCAGGCCGACGACGCGCTGCTCGACGCCCTCGGTGGCTCGGATCCGAAGATGGCCGACGACCTCGGGGATCAAGAGCTCAACGCCCTGCTGCTGGCCTGGCGTCGTGACATCGACAGCGAGCCGCTCGCGGAACTCGTCGACGTCGACACCGCCGTCGTCACCGTGAAGACCGCCGCGCTCGCCCGCAAACACGGGGGAAGACGCCGGCTGCTGGTCCCGGTGGCCGCCGCCGCGGCCGTCCTGGCCATCGCCTTCGCCGGTACCGGTCTCGCCGCGAAGGACGCGCAGCCTGGTGACACTCTCTGGGGCCTGACCAAGGTGCTTTACGCCGACCACGCCCGATCGGTCGAGGCCGCCGCCGCGGCCAAACTCGATCTCGAGAAGGCCAACCTCGCGCTCGCCGGTGGGCGCCTCGACGACGCCCGCAAGGCGCTCGACGAGGCTCAGGCCGCGCTGAGCCAGGTGACCGACGAGGAAAATCGCGATCAGCTGCTCGAACAGCACCGCCAGTTGAGCGCTCAGCTGCAGAATCCCGGTCAGCAGCCGCTGCCCCCGGATCAGCAGTCGCCGTCGCAGACTCCGGTCGCGACCACCCCGCAGCCCACTCCGCAGCCGACGGCTCCGCCGACATCGCTGCCGGGAGGCGGCAACCCCGGCACGACTCTGCCGGGCACCACGACTCCCTCGCCGACTCCGCCGACCACGACCAGCGAGCCCCCGCCGCCCACGACGTCGACCACGCCGCCTGCCTCGGGCAACGACCCGGGCGGCTCGCGGAACGAGCCGTCGCCGGGTGCCGGAGCGCAGGCTCCCGCGGGCGCGGTCGAGACGCCGTAACACCCCGGAACGCCGAAAGGGCCTGGTGAGATCACTCTCACCAGGCCCTTTCGCTGTCTGGCTCAAATCGCGTTTAGCGGGCTAAACGCGATCAGTAGGCGCTTTCGTTGGCCGTGACACCGTCCGCGAAGCCGCGGCAGTAGTCCCAGCTCACGTAGTCACCGGGGTTCGGGTCGAACGCGGGCTCGTGCGGCCGCATGCGACCGTCGGCGAGCAGCTGCTCGAGACTGGCGCGCAGCAGATGCCAGTCGTGATAGTGGGGTTCGTCGCATTCACCGCAGTCGACCACGATCCCGCGTACTCCACGCGGCTCGAGAAGCGCCTGGTAGACGGCGAGATCGGAGAGGTCGGCCAGCAGCTCGGTGCGCTCTTCGTCGCTGATCGGCTCGTCGAGCCGGTCGGCGTCGTCGATGAACGCGCGGGCCGGGTCGTCCGGGTCATCCGCGAACGGGTCTGGGGGCAACGCATCTTGCGGCACGCCTGCACGCTACCGGGCGCCCACCCGGGCCGGGCGGCCGCCCGGCCCGGATATCATGAGGGGCAGGCCCCCGCCACGATGCCACCAGCCACGGCGGCTTCTTTCCATCACCGCTAGGAAGGCCCTTCGCCTGCTATGACCAGCGACAGCGTCACCGCCCCCGTCCCGAGCAAGTTCGCCATGCTCGGGCTGACCTTCGACGACGTGCTGCTGCTGCCGGCCGAGTCCGACGTGGTGCCCAGTGCGGTCAGCACCCGCACCCGGCTCTCGCGCAACGTCACCCTGAACATCCCGCTGGTCTCCGCCGCCATGGACACGGTCACCGAGGGCCGGATGGCCATCGCGATGGCGCGTCAGGGCGGGATGGGCGTGCTCCAGCGCAACCTCCCGATCGACGACCAGGCCGCCGCCGTCGAGGTCGTGAAGCGCTCCGAAGCGGGCATGGTGACCGACCCGGTCACGTGCTCGCCCGAGGACACCCTCGCCGAGGTCGACGCCCTGTGCGCGCGGTTCCGGATCTCCGGCGTGCCCGTCACGGACGCCGCCGGGACGCTGGTGGGCATCATCACCAACCGCGACATGCGGTTCGAGGTCGACCACACCCGCCCGGTGCACGAGGTGATGACGAAGCCGCCGCTGGTCGCCGCGCAGGTCGGCGTCACCGCGGAGGCCGCGCTCGGGCTGCTGCGCCGCCACAAGATCGAGAAGCTGCCGATCGTCGACGGCGCCGGCAAGCTGCGCGGGCTGATCACGGTCAAGGACTTCGTCAAGACCGAGCAGTACCCCAACGCCTCCAAGGACACCAACGGCCGTCTGATCGTCGGTGCCGCCGTCGGCGTCGGCCCGGACGGGCACAAGCGCGCGATGGCGCTGGCCGACGCCGGCGTGGACGTGCTGATGGTCGACACCGCGCACGGGCATTCCCGCGCCGTCGTCGAGACCGTCGCGCTGCTGAAGAAGGAACTGGGCGACACCGTCGACATCGTCGGCGGCAACGTCGCGACCCGGGCCGGCGCGCAGGCGCTGGTGGACGCGGGCGCGGACGGGATCAAGGTCGGTGTCGGCCCCGGTTCCATCTGCACCACCCGCATCGTCGCCGGAGTCGGCGTGCCGCAGATCTCGGCGATCTACGAGGCCGACCAGGCGGCGCGCCCGGCGGGGATCCCGGTGATCGGCGACGGCGGCATCCAGTATTCGGGTGACATCGCGAAGGCGATCGCGTCCGGCGCGTCCACCGTGATGCTGGGCAGCCTGCTCGCGGGCACCGCCGAATCGCCCGGCGACCTGATCCTGGTCAACGGCAAGCAGTTCAAGACCTACCGCGGGATGGGCTCGCTGGGCGCCATGCAGTCGCGCGGCCAGGCGAAGTCCTACTCGAAGGACCGTTACGCCCAGGACGACGTGCTGAGCGAGGACAAGCTGGTCCCCGAGGGCATCGAGGGGCGGATCCCGTTCCGCGGGCCGCTCGCGAACGTCGTCCACCAGCTGGTGGGCGGGCTGCGGTCGGGGATGGGTTACGCGGGCGCGTCGACGATCCCCGAGCTGCAGGAGGCGCAGCTGGTACGGATCACCGCGGCCGGGCTCAAGGAGAGCCACCCGCACGACATCACGATGACCGTCGAGGCACCGAACTACACCACCCGTTAGTCCGCCCCTTAGGACACTTACCCACCCGGTTCCGTTCCCGGGAGACTTGGCCCGCTGATCAAGTCTCCTGGGAGGAACCCGATGTCTTTCACGTCGCGCCGGACCGCGCTCGCCGTCTTCGCCGCCGCCGCCCTCGGGCTCGGCGGCGGGGTGGCGGCTTCCGCCGTCCCCACCGCTTCCGCCGCGCCTTCCGCACCCGAGGCCGCCGCTCTCCAGGCGTCGCCGGGTGAGCTGTGGAAGCGCACCGAGCTGTACTTCGGGACGACGAAGCCGGGCGGCGGGGAGCTGACCGATGCCGAGTTCACCGCGTTCACCGACAAGGCCGTCACGCCGAGGTTCCCGGACGGGTTCACCGAGCTGACCGGGCGCGGCCAGTGGCGCGGTTCGGACGGGGTGATCTCGCGGGAGAAGTCGAAGGTGATCGTCGTCGTTTACCCGTTCAGCGATCGCGACGCGAACCGCGAGATCGAGGAGATCCGGACCGACTACAAGAAGGCCTTCTCGCAGGAATCCGTCCTCCGGACCGACTCCGTGGAGAAGGTCTCCTTCTGACCGGAGCGCCTTTAGCGGGCTAAACGCGAAACGGGTGTGGCTGATGGGGCTGGTGTGACTTCCGGCCCGGTTCGGGTGCCCCGTGCGCAGGTCACCCACGCGGCCTAGCGACAATGGGGTGTAACGGTCGTCGGTGAGAAGGGACTTGACGTGCGGGATCTGGTCGAGATCGGCATGGGCCGCACCGCGCGGCGGGCGTATGACCTCGATGACGTGGAGATCGTGCCGTCGCGGCGCACCCGGTCGTCTTCGGTCGTGTCCACCGCCTGGCAGATCGACGCGTACCGGTTCGAGCTGCCGCTGGTCACCCACCCCACCGACGCGATCGTGTCGCCGGGAACCGCGGTGGCCGTCGGCGAGCTCGGCGGGCTGGGCGTCCTCAACGCCGAAGGGCTGTGGGCGCGGCACCCGAACGTCGAGGACGCGATCTTCCGCCTCGTCCGGGCGGCCGAGGACACCGAAGACCCGACCGCGATCGTGCGTGAGCTGCAGGAGCTGCACTCCGCCCCGATCCGGCTGGACCTGCTGACCGAGGCGATCAAGACCGTCCGCGAGTCCGGGGTCACCGTGGCCGCGCGGGTCAGCCCGCAGCACGCCGCCGAGCTCACGCCGGATCTGCTCGCGGCCGGCGTCGAGATCCTCGTCGTGCAGGGCACGATCATCTCGGCCGAGCACGTCCAGCGCGACGCCGAGCCGCTGGACCTGAAGGACTTCATCGGCAGGCTCGACGTCCCGGTGATCGCGGGCGGCGTCAGCGACTACCGCACGGCGATGCACCTGATGCGCACCGGCGCCGCCGGCGTGATCGTCGGGCACGGGGCCAGCCGCGGTGTGACGAGCACCGACAGCGTGCTCGGGATCGGGACGCCGATGGCGACCGCGATCGTCGACGCCGCGGCCGCGCGGCGTGACTACCTCGACGAGACCGGCGGCCGGTACGTCCACGTGCTCGCCGACGGCGGGATGAGCACGTCCGGCGACATCGCGAAGGCCATCGCCTGCGGTGCCGACGCGGTCATGCTGGGCGCGCCGCTGGCCGCCGCCTCCGAGGCGCCGGGGCAGGGGCTGTACTGGACGTCGGCGGCCGCGCACCCGTCGCTGCCGCGTTCGCGCGTGGCGCTGGGGCCGGACTACGCCGTCGACCTGAAGACGCTGCTGTTCGGGCCGTCCTCGGACGCCGAGGGTGTCGTGAACCTCTTCGGCGCGCTTCGCCGCGCGATGGCGAAGACGGGCTACTCGGACCTGAAGGAGTTCCAGCGGGTCGGCCTGACCGTTCGCCGCTGACGCTCGCTTCCCGGCCCGGATCGCGTTTAGCCCGCTAAACGCGATCCGGGCCGGTTTGTGCTCACGTGCCCCATCGGCCTCACGTGCCCCATCAGTTTCGCGTTTAGCCTGCTAAAGGCGCTCTGAGGCCGCCTTGGCGGCGCGGTCGATTTCGGCGCGGCGGGATTCCCAGAAGGCGGGGTCCTTGGCGGGGGCAAGGTCGACCGAGCCGTCCAGGTGCTCTCGCAGGATGTCGGCGTGCCCGGCGTGCCGGCTGGTTTCGGTGAGCATGTGGACCAGGATGTTGAACAGCATCACGTCGGGCCTCGGCCACCACGGCACGCGTCCGGGCGAGTCGAGAGCAAGTGCGGCGATGGTCGCGTCGGAGTGCTCCCAGACGCGCCGGTAGTAGCTGATGATCTCCTCGCGGCTTTCCGCCTCGGTCGCCCACAAGTCGGTCCCGCGCTCGGGGACGACACCGGGAAACGGCCGATCGAAGACCTCGCCGAAGTAGCGGGCCTCCCATGCCGCCAGGTGCTTGACCAGGCCGAGAAGGTTGGTCCCCGTCGAGGTCAGCGGACGCCGGACGTCGTACTCGGAAAGCCCGTCGAGCTTCCGGAGCATCGCTTCACGGATCTCTCGCAGGTCACTGTGCAGGTATTCCTTCGCGAAATCGTCGATCACGAGTCCGAGCATGCACCATCCGAGTGGAAGGTAACCGGCGAGTAACTTACCTCTGGTCAGAAGGGGTGGCCGGGGTTACAGTCGAGGGTGTGACTGCGAGTAACACCACCACTGAAGACGACTTCGACTACGACGTGATCGTCGTCGGCTCCGGGTTCGGCGGCAGTGTCGCCGCCCTCCGCCTGACCGAGAAGGGCTACCGCGTCGCCGTCATCGAGGCGGGGCGCCGCTTCGCCGACGACGAGTTCGCGAAGACGTCCTGGGACCTTCGCCGCTACGTCTGGGCGCCGCAGGTCGGCTGCTACGGCATCCAGCGCATCCACATGCTCAAGGACGTCATGGTGCTCGCCGGCGCGGGTGTCGGCGGCGGCTCGCTGGTCTACGCGAACACGCTGTACCGCCCGCTGAAGCCGTTCTACGTGGACCCGCAGTGGTCCCACATCACCGACTGGGAGGCCGAGCTCGGCCCGCATTACGACCAGGCCAGCCGGATGCTGGGCGTGGTCACCAACCCCAGCGTCACGCCGTCCGACGTCGTCATGAAGGGCGTCGCCGCGGACATGGGCGTACCGGAGTCGTACCACCCGACGCCCGTCGGCGTGTACTTCGGCAAGCCGGGGGAGCGCGCCGAGGACCCGTACTTCGGCGGCGCGGGTCCGGCGCGCACCGGCTGCACCGAATGCGGTGCCTGTATGACCGGCTGCCGCGTCGGCGCCAAGAACACGCTGGTCAAGAACTACCTCTACCTCGCGGAGAAGGACGGCGCGAAGGTCATCCCCCTCACCACCGTGAGCGCGATTAGCCCGCTAAACGCAGGTGGGTACGAGGTGAGCATCAGGAAGACCGGGACCACCTCGCGCAAGTTCCGGCACAAGCTCACCGCCGCGCAGGTGGTGCTCGCCGCCGGCACGTGGGGCACGCAGAACCTGCTCCACAGCATGCGCGACACCGCCAAGCTGCCGAAGCTCTCGCCGCGTCTCGGCGAGCTGACCCGTACCAACTCCGAGGCCATCATCGGCGCCGCCCGCACCTCGGTCGACGAGGAGCGGAACTTCAGCCGCGGCGTCGCGATCACGTCGTCGATCCACCCCGACGACAACACGCATATCGAGCCCGTCCGCTACGGCAAGGGCAGCAACGCGATGAGTCTGCTCCAGACCATCGCCACCGAAGGCGACTCGGCGGTCCCGCGCTGGCGCCAGGCCGTGAACTTCATGGTCAAGCACCCGGTCCAGACCGTGAAGCTGCTCAACGGCTACCGCTGGAGCGAGCGCACGGTGATCCTGCTGGTGATGCAGAGCCTCGACAACTCGATCACCACGTACACCAAGCGCGGGCTCTTCGGCCGCCGCAAGTACACGTCCAAACAGGGCCACGGCGAGCCGAACCCCAGCTTCATCCCCGCCGGGCACGAGGCCAACCTCCGCACCGCCGAGCGTATCGGCGGGATGGCGGGCGGCACCTGGGGCGAGATCTTCGACATCCCGCTCACGGCGCACTTCATCGGCGGCGCTCCGATCGGCACGGCCGCCGACAACGGTGTGATCGACCCGTACCACCGGGTCTTCAACTACCCAGGTCTGTCCATTGTGGATGGTTCGGCGATCACGGCCAACCTCGGGGTGAACCCCTCGCTGACCATCACCGCACAGGCTGAGCGGGCCTTCTCGTTCTGGCCGAACAAGGGCGAGCAGGACAGCAGGCCGGCGCAGGACTCGCCGTACGCGCGGCTCGAACCGATCGCGCCGAAGAATCCCGCGGTTCCGGCCGACGCGCCGGCGGCGCTTCGGCGCTAGCCCGGACCCCGCCCCGCCGCCGCCCTCAACGGACAGGCTTCGCCTGACGGGTAAATTCGAGGACGTGACAGCCTCCGAACGCGCACACGTCCTGCTGAACCGCGTCCGCGCCCTGCACGAGGAATGGGCGCGGCTGGCGCGCGGGCTCGACGAGGAGGCCGTGCGCGCCCCCAGCGGATTGCCCGGCTGGACGCGGGCGCATCTGCTGTCCCATCTCGCGCGCAACGCCGACGGCCTGGTCAACCTGCTCACCTGGGCGAAATCGGGTGTCGAGACGCCGATGTACGCCGGTGAGGCGGCCAGGGACGACGACATCGAGAAGGGCGCGTACCGGTCCGCCGAGGAGATCGCCGAAGACGTCGTCGCCGCCGCGGCACGGTTCGTCGAGGTCGCGTCGGATCTGCCGGACGAGGCATGGCAGGCCCGGGTGCGTGCCCGGCAGGGGCGGGAGATCCCGGCGGAGTTCGTGCTGTGGCTCAGGCTCTCCGAAACCGCCATCCACTTGGCGGATCTCGATCTCGGCTACGACTGGGCCCGCGTCGCCGACTTGCTCGGCGACGAGTTCGAGATCGTCGTCGGCAACGCCATCGGCATGTACGGCGGCGAGCTGCCCTCCGTCCTGCTGATCGCCGTCGGCTCCGACGGGGCCCGGCACGAATGGCGGATGGGCACCGGAGAGCCGGTCACGCTGACCGGCTCCCCGGGCGACGTCCTGGCGTGGATCACCGGCCGCAGCGATGGATCCACTTTGGACGGTACCGCGCCACCACTGCCGCGGTGGCTGTGACGGCGCGGTCCACAAAGGACTAAGCGCGGAACGAGTCCACGCCGAACTGCTTCGCGAGGTCGTCGAGCATGGCGTTCGCGCCCTGCAGGCTCACCGAGGTGAACCAGGTGGTGTCGTTGACGTCGATCTTCTTGCCCTTGAGGGTTCCCCAAAGCGGGTTCGTTTCGAACTTCGTCTTCGGGTTCTCGGCCTGCTTGGTCTCATCGGTGTAGCTGGCGACGAAGATCGCCTCGGCGTCGAGCTTCCCGATCTCTTCCTGGCTCAGGTCGTTGGAGATCTTCGCCTTGTTGTCCGGCTGGCCGGCGGGGCGCTGGAGCCCGGCGTCGGCCATCACGGTGCCGGGGAACGACGCGCTGCTGTAGAGCCGCACCGTGGGTTCTCCTTCGATGAAGCGGACCACGGAGACGGTCGCGGGCTTGCCGAGTTTGGCCTTGATCGCCTCGCCGACCTTGCGGGCGCGCTCCTCGTAGGCCTTGATCTTCTGCTCCGCCAAGGCTTCCTTGCCCAGCGCCTTGCCGAGCATGCGGATGTTGTCCTTCCAGGTGGCGCCGGTGGTCTGGCTGAACACCGTGGGTGCGACCTTGCTGAACTCCGCGTAGAACTTCTCGTGGCGCACCTTCGCCGAAACGATCAGATCCGGCTTGATGTCGTACAGCTTCTCGATGTCCGGGCTTTCGAGCGCGCCGATCTCCTTGGCGCCCTCCGCGTACTTGCGGTCGTCGCCCAGGTAGTCCGGCAGCTTGTCGTAGTTGCGATATTTGGTGTACGCCACGACCTTCGCCTCGAGCGCGAGCGCCGCGTCGACGTAGCTGGAGTCGAGCGCCGCGACGGTGGCGGGCTGCTTGTCGATCGTGGTCGAGCCCATCACGTGCTCGACGGTGCGCGGGAATCCACTTTGGGCGGTGCCGGTGGAGGCGGATTCCTGTGCTCCGCCACCGCATGCGGAGAGTGCCAGGCAGGCTGTCACGACGAAGGCGACGATTGCGCGCCGGGGTGGGGTCATGGGTCACTCTTTCTCTGCGGTTAGGCTTTCCTAACCGGAGCATAGGATGGCGGATGTCCACAGTGGAAGTTCGTGTTGGAAAGGCGACAGCGGGAGCTCTGCTCGTCACCCTTCTGGCTGTGATCTGCGTCGCGAGTGTCGCCCTCGGTGCGCGTTCGATTCCTTTGGGTGTCGTCTGGGACGCGATCTTCCATCCCACGGGTGTGCCGGATCACCTGATCGTCCGTTCGTTGCGGGTGCCGCGCACGCTGCTCGGTGTCCTGGCGGGACTCGCGCTCGGCGCGGCCGGGGCGCTCATGCAGGGCCACACCCGGAACCCGCTCGCGGACCCCGGTCTGCTCGGCGTCACCCAGGGCGCGGCGTTCGCGGTGGTGCTCGCCGTCGTCGTGCTGGGCATCGACGACCTCTACGCGTTCATCTGGTTCGGCTTCGCGGGTGCCCTCGTCGCGAGCGCCGTGGTGTTCCTGCTCGGCGCCGTCGGCGGCCGCGGCGCCACCCCGGTGACGCTGGCGCTGGCCGGAGCCGCGGTGAGCGCCCTGCTCAACGGCATCATCTCCGCGATCGTGCTCGGCGACGACCGCGGGATGGAGACCTATCGCTTCTGGCATGTGGGTTCGATCGCGGGCCGCGACCCCGCGATGATCGGCCAGATCGCCCCCTTCGTGGCGGCCGGCCTGCTCCTCGCGGTGATCAACACCCCGGGGATGAACACGCTCGCGCTCGGTGAGGACGTGGCCGTCGCGCTCGGACGGCGGGTCGGCCGGACGCGGTTGCTCGGGGTCGCGGCGATCACGCTGCTGACCGGAGCCGCCGTCGCCGCCTGCGGGCCGATCGCGTTCCTCGGCCTGCTCGTCCCGCATTTCGCGCGGGCGATCAGCGGACCCGACTACCGCTGGCTGGTGCCGTTCTCGGCCGTGCTCGGCGCGATCCTGCTGCTCGCCGCGGACCTCCTCGGCCGCGTCGTCGCCTCGGACAGCCTGGAGGTCGGCATCATGCTGGCGGTGCTCGGCGTGCCGGTGTTCGTCCACCTCGTCCGCAAGAAGGGCCTGGCACGGATATGACGGCTCCCAAGGTGATCTCGTTCGGCCCGGCTGCCTGGACGGTCCGGCCGAGGACGCTCGCCGTCGCGATCCTCGCGGCGGTCGCGCTGGTGCTGGTCGCGGCGCTGAACATCGGCATCGGCACCTCCCACATCGGCCTCGGCGACGTCCTGAAGACACTGTTCGGCGGCGGCACCGCGCGGGAACGCGGGATCATCTTCGACCTGCGGATGCCGCGCACGCTGACCGCGATCGGCGTCGGCGCCGCACTCGGTCTTTCGGGCGCGCTGTTCCAGACCATCGCCCGGAACCCGCTGGCCAGCCCGGACATCCTCGGGATCACCTGGGGCGCGGGCGTCGGCGCGGTCGGCGTGATCGTCGCCGGCGGCACCGGCGGCCAGGTCAGCGGCCTGGCGAGCACGCTGGGCGTCCCGCTCGCCGGGCTGGCGGGCGGGGTGATCGCGGGAATCCTGCTGTACGCGCTTTCCTGGCGGCGCGGGATCGACGGCTACCGGCTCGTGCTGATCGGTATCGCGCTTTCGGCCGTCGGCTACAACCTCGTGTACTGGATGCTGACCATCGGAGACGTCGACAACGCCGCGCGCGCGACGACGTGGATCGTGGGCAGCCTCGCCGACGTCGGCTGGGAATCGGTCGCCCCGGTCCTGCTCGCACTGGCCGTGCTCGCCCCGGTCACACTGATCGCCGGGCACACCATCGGCGGGCTGCAGTTCGGCGACGACACCGCGCGCGGCCTCGGTATCCGGGTCGACGCCGCCCGGGCGACCTTGCTGCTGCTCGGAGCGGCCTTGGCCGCCGTCGCCACCGCGGCCGCGGGCCCGATCACCTTCGTCGCGCTGGCCACCCCGCAGATCGCCTTGAGGCTGGTCCGCTCGGCGCAGCCGCCGCTGTTCGGATCGATGCTCCTCGGCGCGCTGCTGACCGTCGGCGCGGACTTCGTGGTGCGGGTGACCCCGGTCCTGTCCGGGCTCCCGGTCGGCGTGCTGACGGCGATCCTCGGCGCGCCGTACCTGATCTTCCTGTTCGTCCGCAGCCGTAAGGAGGAGCGCGCGTGAATGCCAGACTGCGTGCCCGGGAACTGGAACTCGGTTACGGCGAAAAGCCCGTCGTGACCGGGCTCGACCTCGACGTCCTCGACGGGACCGTCACCGCGATCATCGGCCCCAACGGCTGTGGCAAATCCACCCTGCTGCGGGCGCTGGCGCGGTTGCTCAAGCCACGCGAGGGCGCGGTACTGCTGGACGGCGAGCGGATCGACAAGCTGCCGACCCGCGAGGTCGCCAAGATCATCGGCCTGTTGCCGCAGACGCCGTCCGCCCCCGAAGGGCTGACCGTCTCCGATCTGGTCCGGCGCGGGCGGCATCCGCACCAGAGCTGGTACCGGCAGTGGTCCTCCTCCGATGACGAGGCGATCGAACGGGCGCTGCGGCTGACCGGGATGGACGAGTTCGCGGGCCGGGTCGTCGACCAGCTTTCCGGCGGGCAGCGTCAGCGGGCGTGGATCTCGATGACGCTGGCCCAGGAGACCGGGCTGCTCCTGCTGGACGAGCCGATCACCTACCTCGACCTCGCGCACCAGATCGACGTCCTGGACCTGGTCTACCGGCTGCACAAGGATCGCGGGACCACCGTGGTGATGGTGCTGCACGACCTGAACCTCGCCGCCAGGTACGCGGACAAGCTGGTGGCGATGCGCGACGGCCGGATCGTCGCGCAGGGCCCGCCCGCGGAGGTCCTCACCGAGCCGCTCCTCGACGAGATCTTCGGCCTGTCGGCGAAGGTCATGGAGGATCCGGTGTCCGGTACCCCGCTGGTCGTGCCGGTGAGCGCACACCTTCGGGCGTAGCGTCGCAACCTGCCCGCCCCACGGGCGTCTAACGGACATGAAGCTGGGGCGAAGGAACTTCCTCAAACTCGCCGGTGCGACGGCGGCCGGGGTGGCCGCGACGGCGTGTTCCGCCGCGCCTCCGGCCCAGGCGCCCAGCTCCGCGCCGGGAACTTCGTTGCCGCCGAGCACCGGCGTCACGCCGCCGTCCGGGCCGCCGGACTGGGCGGCGTTGCGGAACAAGGTTTCCCTGCTCTTGCCGGGGGATTCCGGCTACGACAGCGCCAAACGCGTGTTCAACCCGGCCTTCGACGGGCTCAAGCCCGCCGCGATCGCGAAATGCGCCAAGCCCGAAGACGTGCAGGCTGCCGTTTCCGCTGCCGCGAGACGAGTTCCCATCGCCGCGCGCAGTGGTGGGCACAGCTACGCCGGCTACTCGGTTCCCGATGGCGGCTTGATGATTGACCTCGGCGGAATGTCCTCAGTGGACGTCCAAGGTGAACAGGTCGTGATCGGCGCGGGTGCGAAATTGAAGAACGTCTACGCGACGCTCGGCGCGGCAGGTCGTTGCCTGCCCGCTGGTTCCTGTCCCAGTGTCGGGATCGCCGGGCTGACCCTCGGCGGTGGAATCGGTGTCCTCGCCCGAAAATACGGCCTCACCTGTGATCACCTGGTGTCCGCGCGAGTCGTGACGGCGGACGGGAAGCTGCGGACGGCGTCGGCGGAGTCCGAGCCCGAGCTGTTCTGGGCGTTGCGCGGTGGGGGAGGCGGCAACTTCGGTGTCGTCACCTCGTTCACCTTTCGCACCGATCCGGCGCCTTCGGCCGTTTCGGTGTTCTCGCTGCGCTTTCCGGTGGGCAGCGCGGACGACGTGCTCGCCGAGTGGCAGCGATGGCTTCCCGAAGCTCCGCCCGAGTTGTGGGCGAATGTCGTGCTGTCCGGTGGATCGCCGGTCGGCGCGCGCATCTCCGGTTGCTACGTCGGCGATTCCGCTTCCTTGGGCAAGTTGCTGGACGGATTCCCCGGTGCGACGCGTTCCGTCAAGCAGCTCGACTACCTCGGTGCGATGAAGTACTTCTCCGGCAGCGAAAGCCGACAGTCCTTTGTGGCCTCGTCACGAATACTCGAAGAACCGGCGGACCCCGCGAAGCTGACGTCCGTGCTCAAGGGCAGGCGCGGGATGGATCTCCTGGTCGACGGTCTCGGCGGCGCCGTCGCCGACGTCGCGCCGGACGCCACCGCGTTCTGGCACCGGAAGGCGATCGGCAGCGTGCAGATCTACAGTCAGGCCGATACGCGTAACCTTTCCGTGGCAACGGATTCCGTCGCGGAAGTGGTGACGGGTCTCGGGCTGGGCGGGGGCTACGTCAACTACATCGACCCCGCCCTGCCCGACTGGATGACGGCGTACTACGGCGGCAATGCCACCCGCCTCAAGCAGGTGGCCAAAACCTACGACCCGGACAAGGTCTTCGGGTTCGCGCAGGCCGTCACTCCGGATTAGAGATCGATGCCGGTGAAGACGGTGACCCGTTCCTCGGTGAGGTCGTGCATCGCGGCGAGCACGCCTTCCCGGCCGACGCCCGATCCCTTGACGCCGCCGTACGGCATCTGGTCCGCGCGGTAGGACGGGACATCGCCGATGATCACGCCGCCGACCTCCAGCTCCGTCGACGCGTAGAAGGCGAGATGGACGTCGCGGGTGAACACTCCGGCCTGCAAGCCGTAGGCGGATTCGTTGACCGACGCGAAGGCCTCGTCGACACCATCCACAATGGACACCGCGAGCACCGGGCCGAAGATCTCCTCGGCCCAGGCCTTTGTGGACGGTGGGACGTCGGTGAGCACGGTCGGCTCCACCGTGGCGCCGTCACGCTTGCCGCCGGTGAGGATCTTCGCGCCCGCGGCGACGGCTTCGTCGATCCAGGCCACGATCCGCTCCGCGGCGGCCTCGTCGACGACCGGGCCCACATCGGTGTTCTTGTCGTACGGGTCGCCGGTCCGCTGGGCCTTCACGGCTTCCACCAAGGCGGGCACGAATTCCTCGGCGACCTCGCGTTCGACGATCACGCGTTGCACGGCGATACAGGACTGCCCGGCCTGGTAGTTGCCGAAGGTCGCGATCCGCTCCGCCGCTCCCTCGGGGTCCGGCCAGTCACGGAGCACGACGGCGGCCGCGTTGCCCCCGAGTTCGAGCACGACATGCTTGCGCGGCGCGGCATCCGCGATCGACCAGCCGACCGGGCCCGAACCGGTGAACGACACGACCGGCAGCCGGGGATCCGCGACCAGCGCCGACGTCTCCTCATTACCGAGCGGCAGCACCGAGAACGCGCCCTCCGGCAGATCGGTCTCGGCCAGGATCTCGCCGAGGATCAGCGCGGCCAGCGGTGTCCGCGGCGCGGGCTTCACGATGATCGGCGCGCCGACCGCGAGCGACGGCGCGACCTTGTGCGCCACCAGGTTCAGCGGGAAGTTGAACGGCGCGATCCCCAGCACCGGGCCGCGCGGGATGCGGCGGGTGAGCGCCAGCCTGCCTTCGCCCGCCGGGTCGGTGTCCAGCCGCTGCAGATCACCGCTGAACCGGCGGGCCTCCTCGGCGGCGATCCGGAACACCGACACCGCGCGCCGCACCTCGGCTTCGGCCCACTTGAGCGGCTTGCCGTTCTCGGCGGTGATGACCTCGGCGATCTCCTCGGCCCGGCCGGCGATGACCCGCGAAACGTGGTCGAGCGCCGCGGCGCGGCTGTGCGCCGAGGAACGCCGGAACTCCTTCGCGACGCTCACCGCCGCGCTCACCGCCCGCTCGACCTGATCAGGGCCGGGTATCGCGACGGTGGCCACTTCGCTTCCGTCGAAAGGGTGGTGCACGGTGAGCGTCGAAGTGCCCTGCTCGGGGCGTCCGGCGATCCAGGCGGGGCGCGGCTCCGGGGTGATCATGTCCATGGGTGACAAGGTATTCCAGTCAGGGTTCGACGAGCACCTTGAGCGCTTCGCGGTCCGCCATCGCGCGGTAGCCGTCGGGAACCTCTTCGAGCCCGATGGTCCGGTCGAAGACCTTGCCCGGCTGGTACTTGCCCTCGACCACGTCTTCGAGCAGTTCGGGGATGTAGTGGCGGGCAGGAGCCACTCCGCCGGTGACGGTGATGTTGCGACGAAAGAGCGACGGGCCGATCGGGCCTTCGGCGTACTGCGGCACGCCGACACGGCTGACCGTGCCGCCAGGACGGACCGCGCCGATGCCCATCTCGAAGGCGGGCTTCGTGCCGACGCATTCGAGGACCGTGTGCGTGCCTTCGCCGTTTGTCAGCTCTCGCACCTTCTCGATGCCTTCATCGCCGCGCTCGGCGACGATGTCGGTCGCGCCGAACTCGCGGCCGAGGTCCGTGCGGGTGCGGTGCCGTCCCATCAGGATGACGCGCTCGGCTCCGAGGCGCTTCGCCGCGAGAACCGCGGAGAGACCGACGGCGCCGTCGCCGACGACGGTGACGGTGGTGCGCTCGTTGACGCCTGCCTTGACCGCGGCGTGGTGGCCGGTCGAG
This sequence comes from Amycolatopsis sp. EV170708-02-1, assembly GCF_022479115.1. Taxonomy (NCBI): domain Bacteria; kingdom Bacillati; phylum Actinomycetota; class Actinomycetes; order Pseudonocardiales; family Pseudonocardiaceae; genus Amycolatopsis; species Amycolatopsis sp. EV170708-02-1. The sequence goes on along the minus strand of NZ_CP092497.1, from coordinate 8,287,764 downwards.
AACACGTCGGAGAGCGTGAGATACGAGGCGAGCAGGGCGTCGTCCTCGGTGTGCGGCACCTTTACGAGCGTGCCGTCGGCCTGGGGGACGCGGACGGCCTCGCCCTGGCCGGCGTCGACGCCCTTCGCGCCCCAGTTGCCGCCGTGAAGGCAGGAGGTGTGGAGGCCTTCGCGGCAGAACTGGCAGGTGTTGTCGGAGTACACGAAGGGGGCGACGACGAGGTCTCCCGTCTTGAGCGTGGTGACGTCGGAGCCGACGGCCTCGATGACGCCGAGGAACTCGTGGCCGATCCGGACGCCGCGGTCGCGTGCGGGCATGCTGCCGTACGGCCAGAGGTCGCTGCCGCAGATGCAGGAGCGGACGACGCGGAGAAGGGCGTCGGTCGGCTCGCTCAGCTTCGGGTCCGGGACGGTCTCGACGCGTACGTCACCGGCGCCGTAGATGAGAGTCGCTCGCAAGACGGATCCTTTCCTCGGCTGGCCTCAGTATGGGCGCGTCGCGTTTAGCCCGCTAAACGCGATCGGTGGAGGTCGCGCAGCAGGAGGATCTCAGCGCCGTGGTGGATGGCCTCCCGGTTGATATGCAGGACGAGGGCCGCGAAGGGGTACTCCGCGTACGGGCCCTCGGCCTCGCCGCAGGGGCGTTCGAGATCTGCGGCGGTGAGGGCGCGGACGCCGTCACGCCAGCCCGCGTAGGCGTCGTCGAGCTGCTTCAGCGCTTCTTTGGCGGAGGCCGCGTAGGGGAATGTCAGGTAGTCGGCGGGCGGGCCGCCGAAATGCGACGCGGTCCGCATCCCGAAGACGCCGACGATGATGTGCGCGAGGCGCCAGGCGATCGTCGTCACCGGCGGCGGGGACGGCTCCGGATACGCCCAGTCGATCGTGACCTCGCCGTTCTCGCCCGGCCGTACCGTCCAGCAATCCTCGACGGGTTCCCAGAAGTATTCGTCGTCGGTGAGGGTCTCCAGCCGAGGGCGCAGGTGGTTCGTCCAGTGCCAGTCGAGCTGCTCGGAGAGTTCCTTGCTCCAGTCGATGCCCATGTCCGCCGACGGTAGGCCGCCTCGCGGTCATCCGCTGTCCTGAATCGCGAGGGGGTTGGCGGCGGGGTGACCGGGCCCACCTGGGACGATGGTGGGGAAGCGTACTGCTCTGATCTGGAGGTTTCAGGTGCCCAGTCCCACCGGTCCGGTACTCGTCGTGGACTTCGGGGCGCAGTACGCGCAACTGATCGCGCGCCGGGTGCGTGAGGCGCAGGTCTACTCCGAGGTCGTGCCGCACACCGCCACCGCCGAGGACATCCTCGCCAAGAACCCCGCCGCGATCATCCTTTCCGGTGGCCCTTCCAGCGTGTACGCGGAGAACGCGCCGGCCCTCGCCCCCGGGCTGGTCGACGCGGGCGTGCCGATCCTCGGGATCTGCTACGGCCACCAGGTGCTCGCGCAGGCCCTCGGCGGCACCGTCGAGCCGACCGGGATCCGCGAGTTCGGCCGCACCGAGGTCCGCGTCGCCGGTGAAGGCGGCGTCCTGCACGCCGGCCTCCCGAGCAGCCAGCCCGCCTGGATGAGCCACAACGACAGCGTCACCAAGGCCCCGAGGGCGCCACCGTGACCGCTTCGAGTGACGGCGCCGCCGTCGCCGGATTCGAAGACGTCGAGCGCCGCTTCGCCGGCGTCCAGTACCACCCCGAGGTGCACCACTCGCCGCACGGCCAGGAGGTGCTCCGCCGCTTCCTGCACGACATCGCGGGCATCAAGCCGCAGTGGACGACGTCGTCCATCGTCGACGACCAGGTCAAGCGCATCGCCGAGCAGGTCGGCGACGGCCGGGCGATCTGCGGGCTCTCCGGCGGTGTCGACTCCGCCGTGGCCGCCGCGCTGGTCCAGCGGGCCATCGGCGACCGGCTGACCTGCGTGTTCGTCGACCACGGCCTGCTGCGCTCGGGCGAGCGCACCCAGGTCGAACGCGACTTCGTCGCCGCCACCGGGGTCAACCTGGTGACCGTCGACGCGCGCGACCGGTTCCTCGACGCGCTGGCCGGGGTCACCGACCCCGAAGAGAAGCGCAAGATCATCGGCCGCGAGTTCATCCGCGTGTTCGAACAGGCCGAGCGCGACCTCAAGGCCGAGGGCGACTACAAGTTCCTGGTCCAGGGCACGCTGTACCCGGACGTCGTCGAGTCCGGCGGCGGCGAGGGCGCGGCGAACATCAAGAGCCACCACAACGTCGGCGGGTTGCCCGACGATCTGCAGTTCGAGCTCGTCGAGCCGCTGCGCCTGCTGTTCAAGGACGAGGTGCGGCGCGTCGGGCTGGAGCTCGGGCTGCCGGAGACCATCGTGCAGCGGCAGCCGTTCCCGGGGCCGGGGCTCGGCATCCGGATCATCGGCGCAGTCGACGCCGAGCGGCTCGAAACGTTGCGCGCGGCGGACGCCATCGCGCGGGAGGAGCTCACCGCGGCCGGGCTGGACGGCGAGATCTGGCAGTGCCCGGTGGTGCTGCTGGCCGACGTCCGCAGCGTCGGCGTCCAGGGCGACGGGCGGACCTACGGGCACCCGATCGTGCTGCGTCCGGTGTCGTCCGAGGACGCGATGACCGCGGACTGGACGCGTCTGCCGTACGAGGTGCTGGAGCGGATCTCGACCCGCATCACGAACGAGGTCGCCGAGGTGAACCGGGTGGTCCTGGACGTCACGTCCAAGCCGCCGGGCACCATCGAGTGGGAGTGACCGCTCCCGTCCCGACCTGCGTTTAGCGGGCTAATCGCGATCTGCCGGCCCTGGGGGCACCCAGGCGACCGGATCGCGTTTAGCCCGCTAACTGCGTTCTGGGGCCGCAGGCACCCGCTGCCGCCCGGATCGCGTTTAGCCCGCTAAACGCAGGTCGGCGGGCGCGGGCACCTCGGCGGCCCCGGATCGCGATTAGGGGGCTAAACGCAGGTCGGCACCGGGGGCGGAGCAAGGCGAAGGCCCCGGCGAGGGGCCGGGGCCTTCGGAGTGGGGTGGAGCGTCAGCGGCGCCGCTAGCGGCGGCTCTTGCGCAGCGAAGCGGCGAGCAGCAGGACACCGACGAAGATCGCCCCGCCCGCCATGACCCACCGGAAGTCGAACTGCGGGAGCCACGAGGAGCCGTCCGACAGGACGTAAGCCGACACCAGCAGCGTCGCGATCCCGACGAACAGGGTGATGGCGTCCACCCCGCGCTTCGCGGGCTGAGCCGACTGGGTCTGCGCGTTGTCGTAGTCGTACTCAGCCACGACGCACCTCCACGTTCCCGACACCGTTCTCGACCTTCACGGTGATCTTCTGTCCGTTGGTGCCCGGCGACGTGAAGTCGACGACCTCCTCGCCGACCCCCGAGCGGGACTGGCCGAGGCAGTCGATGTCGCCCGCACCCGTCTCGCAGGAGACCTTCACTTCGGCTCCGGCCGGGACGAGCACGGTCGAGCTGCCCGCGCCGTTGGTGACCTTCGTGGACACCGAAGCGCCCGCCGGCAACTTGGTCAGGTCGATATCGATGTCCCCCGCCGAACGGTGGTACTCCGGCAGCACCTCGGACACCTGGACGGGCGTCGCCTTCAGATCGCCGACGCCACCCTTCACGGAGAAGTTCTCGAACGGCACCGTGGTCAGCGCCATCCCGACGATCGCCAGCGGCACCGCGAGCCCGATCAGCCCGCGACCGCCCCGCACGAACGAACCGGCCACCAGGCCGATGCCGATCACCCCCAAGGTGAGTCCGACGACGTGTTGCGGGGTGAACCACGCCTCGCCGTCCAGCCCCAGGACGGTGCCGACCCCGGCGACCAGTACGGCGATCCCGAAGGTCGCGACACCGATCTTCGACTTACGACCGCGGGGCGCAGGCGGCGCAGGAGGTGGCGGAGGAGTCTGCGGCGGCAGCCCGCCGGACGGCGAAGCGTTCGGCAGATCCCAAGCGGACGGGTCGGCCGCGAGCGGGTCCCAGCCGCCCTCGGTCGTCGTCGAGGTGGAAGCGGCCGACGCCATCGAGAACGCGGCGGCGGGCTGAGCCGGGGTGGGCATCGACGGCCGGTTGAACTGACCGCGGTTGCGGTGCAGCAGGTACAGCGCGACGGCCATCAGCGCGAAACCGATCAGCCCGGTGCCGTCGGTCATCCAGCCGCCGCTCAAGGTCCAGGTGAGACCGGGGAACAGCAGGATCAGCAGCATCACCGCGAACGCGGGCGAACTCGACGCGCGCCCCCGGCCGATCAGGCCCTCGAACGCGGAAACGGGGTCGCCCTCCTGCGGCAGGAACAGCCAGCCCAGCAGATAGACGAAGACGCCGAACCCGCCGAACACCGTCGCGGCGACCAGCGCGACACGGACCACGGTCGGGTCGATGCCGTACCGGTAGCCGATGCCCGCGGCGACACCGGCGAATTTGCGGCCCGCCACCGGGCGGACCGGCCTGCTCCGCCAGAAATCCTTGACGGTCTCCTCGAAGCCGGCCGCGGGGCCGCGCTTCGGAACGTGTGTCTCACTCCCACTCATGCCACAAAGAATGCGCCCCGGCGGGCCCTCACCACATCCGGGAACTCCCCTGAGGTTTCCCCCAGCGGGAAGAGTCAGGGGTTTCCCCGATGGATCAGTACTCCACTCCATGTGACCATGGAGAACGTGCAGGAATCCGCCCCCAACGACCTCGCCGAGCAGGTGAAGCCGACGATCATCGAGCGCCCTCCGGTGCCCGTTCCCGGCAGCCTGTCCCCGGCACCGTTCGAGCCGCCCAAGATGTATCGCCGCCGTTCCGGCCGTGCCATCGCGGGTGTCGCCGGCGGCCTCGCCGACCACCTCGGCGTCAAGGTGCTCTGGGTCCGGACCGCGTTCGCGTTGCTGGCCGCCCTGAACGGCGCGGGTCTGCTCGCGTACGGCCTGCTCTGGGTGTTCGTCCAGCAGCAATCCGGCGAGGTCGAGCCGGAGAAATCCGCGCCGAAGGAGAAGCAGCAGGCCTTCGGGCTCATGGCGCTGGGTGTCGGCCTCGCCGTCGCCAGCGGCACGCTGACCGGCCTGATCAGCGGCTGGGTCGCGATCCCGCTGGCGCTGGCGATGATCGGTGCGGCCGTCGTCTGGCGCGAGGCCGACGAGTCGCAGCGGCGGCGTTGGCGCATCAGTGCCAAGGGCGGGGTGGCCACGGCATTCCTCGGCGGCGGGGGCTGGTCGGCCGCGATCCGCGTGGTCGCCGGGGTCGCGCTGGTGATGACCGGCATCGGCGTCGTCGTCCTGGAGAGCGGCAGCATCGACCAGGTCAAGTTCGCGCTGGTCGCCGTGATCGCGACGCTGTTCGGCGTCGCCGTGCTGACCGTCCCGTTCTGGCTGCGCCTGGTCCGCGACCTGTCCGACGAGCGCACCGCCCGCATCCGCACCGACGAACGCGCCGAGATCGCCGCGCATCTGCACGACTCGGTCCTCCAGACCCTCGCGTTGATCCAGAAGCAGGCCGAATCGCCGCGCGAGGTCGCCAGGCTCGCGCGCGGCCAGGAACGTGAGCTGCGTGGCTGGCTGTACGGGCCGTCGGGGTACGGCAAGAGCAAGAAGACCGAGGAAGAGGCCGTCGGCGGTCAGCTGTCCGAGGTGCTCGCGGCCGCGTGCGGCGAGGTCGAGGACGCGTTCGCGATCTCGGTGCAGCAGGTCGTCGTGGGGGAGGCGACGCTGAACGAGCCGCTGACCGCGTTGGTCCAGGCGGCGCGCGAAGCGATCGTCAACGCAGCCAAGCACGCAGGTGTCGACGAGGTCAGCGTGTACGCCGAAGTCGAGCCGACCGCGGTGACGGTTTTCGTGCGCGACCGGGGCAAGGGGTTCGACCCCGACGTCGTGCCGAGCGATCGGCACGGGCTCGCCGATTCCATCCGGGGGCGGATGGAGCGGCACGGCGGGAAGCTGAAACTGCGTACCGCACCGGGTGAAGGAACCGAGGTTCAGCTGGAGATGCCGGTCAAGGCGGGGAAGGGCGCGGCGTGAGGTCGCTATGCTCACGGGACAGGGCGAGCGAGGGAGCATCGTGACGGAGAACCAGCAGACGCGGGAGCCGGTCAAGGTCTTCCTCGTCGACGACCACGCGCTCTTCCGCGCGGGCGTGCGCACCGAACTGGACTCGATCACCGACGACGTCCGCGTGGTCGGTGAGGCGGGCTCGGTGGCCGAGGCGGTCGCGGGTATCGCCCGGACCAAACCGCAGGTTGTGCTGCTCGACGTGCACATGCCGGACGGCGGTGGCGCCGAGGTGCTGCGCCGGGTCCGGCCGGAACTGCCGGACGTCGTGTTCCTCGCGCTGTCGGTCTCCGACGCCGCGGAGGACGTGATCGCCGTGATCCGCGCGGGGGCGCGGGGGTATGTCACGAAGACGATCTCGTCGAAAGAGCTCGTGCGCGCGGTCGTGCGGGTCTCGGACGGGGACGCGGTGTTCTCACCGCGGCTGGCCGGGTTCGTGCTCGACGCCTTCGCCGACCGGCCGGGTTCCGCGCCGATCAGCGACCCGGATCTCGACCTGCTCACCCCGCGCGAGCGTGACGTGCTGCGGCTGCTCGCGCGCGGGTACGCGTACAAGGAGATCGCGTCGGAGCTGTTCATCTCGGTGAAGACCGTCGAGACCCATGTGTCGAGCGTTCTGCGGAAGACACAGCTTTCGAACCGGTACGAGCTTTCCCGCTGGGCTTCCGACCGGCGTCTCGTCTAGGTGGCGCCTGTTCTCCTCGGCCTGGTGGCCGTGTTCTTCCTGGGCATGGGGCTGCTCGGGCTCGCCGCGCCGAAGCGGCTGATCCGGCCGTTCGGCATCTCGCTGGAGTCGGCGACGGCGCGGACCGAGGTGCGGGCCGTCTACGGCGGCTTCGGGGTGGCTGTCGCGGCGCTGCTCGGGTTCGCGGCTTTCGACGTCGGCGGGATACAGCGGGGCGTCGCGATCGCGGTGGCCGTCGCGCTCGGCGGGATGGCCTTCGGGCGGCTGGTCGCGCGGTTCGCGGAACGACCCGAGCGGTTCTATCCGAGCTGGCTCTACTTCTGGGTCGAGATCGTTCTCGCCGCCATGCTCACCCTCGCGGCCCTGGCACCCTGACGCCCTGACCTGCGTTTAGCGGGCTAAACGCGATCCGGCGAGCCCCCAGGCCCCACCGCATCGCGATTAGCCCGCGAAACGCAGGTCAGCGGAATTCGTGGGTGACCTCGATCTTCCCCACGATGTGCGTGTTGAACTCGGCGAGGTCCTCGGCCGGGACCCAGAGCTCCAGGATCGTCTTCCCGCCCGCCTGCTGGACGGGGTACCGCTCGACGAACGCGGTCTCGACCTCGAACCGCGTCACGAAGCCCGCGCCGCTGTGGCGCACGTTCCAGTCACGGGCGATCTTGATCGCGTAGTCCTCGTTCAGCACGGGGTAGAAGATCGGCTGCTCCGGCAGTCTCGGCGGCCACTCGCGCCAGCCCGACTCGCGGACGAGGTCGAGCTCGACGGGGCCGGTGGGACGCCACAGCGTCGTCGTGTCCGTCATGGCGCGACCTTATCGGCGGCGGCCAAAGGGCGCTCGACCTGCGGAGTGGTAGCAAAGGTCCCTTGCTCCCTCGGGCGGAGCCGGGTCAGCGCGACCCCGCCCAGCACGACGACCATCCCGGCGATCACCCGCAGGTTCAGCGGCTCGCCCAGGAACACCGCGCCGAGCAGCACCGAGACCACCGGCAGCAGGTAGCCGACGATCGACGCCGCCACGGCACCCTCGCTCGCGAGGAGCTGGTAGTTCAGCGCGAACGCGATCCCGGTCGACCCGATCCCGAGGATCACCACCGCGATGACCGCGCCGGCGCTCAGGTGCACCGGTTCGAAACCGCCCATCGGCATCGCGAGCACCAGGAACCCGGTCGCCAGCAGCATCTGCCCGCCGGCCAGCGACATCGGCGAGTCGCCGGTGCCGGTGAGGTACTTGCCCTCGTAGACGAACGCGAAACCGTAGCTCGCCGCCGCCGCGAGGCACGCCAGCGCGCCCCAGCTCAGCAGGCCGGAGGCCTCCCAGGGCGCGAAGATCAGGAGGATTCCCGCGAGCCCGACGACGAGCCCGGTGACCCGCACCGCGGTCATCTTCGTCCGCGCGCCCATCATCGGAGCGGCCAGCAGCACCCACAGCGGCGTCGTCGAGTTCAGCACGCCGGTGATCCCCGAATCGACGGTCAGCTCACCCCACGCGAACAGCAGGAACGGCAACGCGTTGTGGAAGAACGCCGCGACGGCCAGGTGTCCCCAGATCCGCCGTCCCGACGGCAGCCTGTCCCGGCCGAGATAGCAGAGCCCGATCAGCACCGCCGCGCCGAGCGCCACCCGCGCCAGCACCAGCTGCACCGGCGTGAACGCGCCGAGCCCCAGTTTGATCCAGAAGAAACTCGATCCCCACATGAGCGCCAGCGCGCCGATCCGCAGCAGGGTCTTCGTCTCGCCCACCCCAGTCCTCCTTAAGTGCCTGGCCCAGCTTCGCGGGGCCGACGCATAAGGACAAGCGAAAATAACTGCAGGGAGCCTTAAGAAGAACTGTACGATCGGGGCATGCTGGACGTCCGCCGCATGCAGGTCCTCCGAGCCGTGATCAGCAGTGGTTCGATCACCGCCGCCGCCCGGAATCTCGGCTACACACCTTCCGCGATCAGCCAGCAATTGTCCACCCTGGAAAGGGAAGCCGGCGTCGAACTGCTCGAACGCGTCGGCCGCGGCGTGCGCCCGACGCCCGCCGGTTCGCTGCTGTCCGAACACGCGGAAACGCTGAGCACACAGCTCGCCAAGGCCGAAGCCGCGCTCACCGAACTCAAGGAAGGCCGCACGGGCAGGCTCGCGATCCGCTATTTCGCCACGGCCGGCGCCTCGCTGGTGCCTTTGGCCGTCGCCGCGCTGCGCCGCGACTTCCCTGGCGTCCGCCTCGACCTGAAACTGGTCGAGCCCGACGATTCGTTGCCCGAGATCGAGTCGGGCAAGGCCGACGTCGCGATGATCGTGCTCCCCAGCAGCACTCCCCGGATCAAAGGCGTCGAGTACATCCACCTCCTCGACGACCCGTACCGCGCGATCCTGCCGAAGAACCACCGGCTCGCCCGCAAACGCGTGCTCGATCTCGGCGAGCTCGCGGAAGATCCGTGGGTCGGCGTCGACGGCCTTCCGGGCGCCTGCCGCGACATCCTGCTCGACGCCTGCGGCGCGGCCGGATTCGCCCCGAACCATGTCGTCGAATCCGAGGATTACCAGACGGCACAAGGGTTCGTGGCCGCCGGGCTCGGTGTCGCGCTGATCCCGGAACTCGGCCTCGGCGCGCCGCATCCCGGCGTCGCCATCCGCAAGGTCCGCCGCCCGGATCCGGTGCGGTCCATCCACGCCGCCGTCGCCGCGCACGCCAGGGAACACCCCGCGGTGCGCCGGTTCCTCGGCGCGATCCGCGAAGGGGCCGGACAGGTAAGCGGGACTGGCCGAGTGGGCACGAAAACCGGCTGAGCTTGATCAGCCGCGCCGGCGGTCGACAACCTGGCAGGGAAGCCACATTCCCGCCGGCGAAAGGACTTCCGTGCGTCCCCTGATCGTCCTGCACGGCTCTTGGCACCAGCCCGCCCATTTCGACGACGTCGTCGGACGCCTGCGCCGGGAAGGCGTCGAAGTCACCGTCCCCGACCTCGGCGCGCGCCCGATCGCCGAAACCACCCGGACCGTCCAGGAAATCGTCGACAAGGCGGCCGAGCCACCGGTCGTGCTCGGGCACTCCTTCGGCGGCCTGACCGCCAGCGGCCTCCAGGGCGCGGCGCACCTGATCTACCTGGCCGCGATCGTCAGCGAGCCGGGTGAAACCGCGCAGTACTGGATCGAGCGGACCAGAGAGGAAACCGGCCGCGAACCCCAGCAGCTGCCCTTGATCTTCGACGACGAAGGCTGGACCCATCTCGACCTCGCCGCCGTCCGCGAGGCCATGTACGCCGACTGCACGGACGCCGTCGCCGAGCGCGCCATGGCCCTGCTGCGTCCCGAGCCCGTCACGATCTTCGACGAGTCGCCGGAAGGGGCGGCGTGGAAGGACACCCCGACCACGTACATCACCTGCACCGAAGACCGGGCGCTCGTCCCGGAAATGGTCGCCCACTTCGCTGACCGCTGCGAGACGACGGTGACCTGGCGGGCGAGCCACAGCCCGTACCTCAGCCGCCCCGTCGAACTGGCGACGCTGGTCCTCGAGCGGCTCTAGATCAGGAACAGCTCGGCGAACAGCACACCGATGAGGATCGCGGCGATCACGGCGCCCGCCGTGATCAGCCACTTCCGGGTGTCCGGCGATTTCGCGGCCGCCGGCGCGGCGGGAGCGTACTGCTGCGTCGGCGGCGCGTACTGCGGCTGCGGCGGCTGATACTGCTGCGGCTGGTGCTGGGGGAACTGCGGAACCGGCTGCTGCATCGGCTGCTGCGTCGGGATCGGCATCGAGGCCGGGACCGTCGGCATCGCGGGGGCGGTCGGCGGGATGAACGCCGTCTGCCGCCCCTCGGTGATCGCGTTCAGGGAGCGCACCGTGTCGGCCATCGTCGGCCGCGCGTCCGGCTCCGCCCGCAGCATCTTGCGCAGCGCGCCGGCCAGCGGCCCGGCGGTCTGCGGCGGCCGTTCCGAGGACTCGCCGTCCTCACCGAACGGCGGCACCCCCTCGACGGCCGTGTACAGCGTCGCGCCCAGCGAGAACACGTCGGACGCCGAAGTCGCCGGTTCACCGCGCGCCACCTCGGGCGCCCGGTACGCGGGGCTCGCGCCGCCACCGGTGATGCCGATGTCGGTGAGCTTCACGCCGCCGTCGTCGGCCAGCAGGACCGTGCCCGGCTCGACCGTCCGGTGCACCACCCCGGCCTCGTGCATCGCGGCCAGCGCGCGGCCGAGCACGATGCCCAGCCCGGCGGCCTGTTCCGCGGTCAGCCTGCCGTGCTCGGCGAGGAAGGTCGCCATCCCGCGGGACGGGATGTACTCCATCACCAGCCACACGTCCGGCCCGTCGGGCAGCACGTCGTACACCTTGATGGCGGTGGCGTGCTCGAACTTGGCCGCGTCCTTGCCCTCTTGGACGACGACGGCCTTCGCCTGCTCCGCCCGGTCCGGCGGCAGGCCGACGGGCAGATACATGCGCTTCATCGCGACCGTGCGCAGCAGACGGGTGTCGAACGCCAGCCACACGATGCCCGCCCGGCCCCGCCCGATGGGCTGGTCCAGGCGGTATCGGCCACCGACGATGGAACCTTCAGAACTCAATTGCAGCCTCGGATCATGTGCCAGCCGGGGTCGATGTCGGTGTCTCCGTGTTGGTCGGAGTCGTCGGTGTGGTCGGGGTCGTTGTCTTCGTCGGCGTCGTTTTGGTCGGTGTCTGCTTCGAGCTGGTCGGCCGATCCGGCTCATCCGTCTGGCTCGCCTTGGTCGACGTCTTCTTCGACGAAGTCGTCTCCTTGGGCGGCTCGGCCGACTGCGTCTCCGTCGGCGTTTCCGTCGTCTCCGGAGCCGAAGACGTCGCCGAAGGAGTCGGCTTCGGAGACGAGTTCCCCACCTGCGCGGGCGTCTCCGGGTTGTTCGGGGTCAGCAGCCAGAAGCCCAGCGCGGCCAGCGCCACGACCACGACCCCGCCGATGATCGCGGGCTTCTTCCACGCGCCCGGCTTCTCGTCGTCCTCGTCCACCGGGCTGGTCTGCGCGCGGGTGGGCGGCGGCGGGGCGGGTCGTCGTAGTCGTCGTCGTAGGGATCGTCGTCGTAGTCGCCCGCGGGGATCGGGACGGCGCGCGTCGGCGCGGGGCCGCCGCCGGGGTGGCCGCGTTCGGCCAGCAACGCCGTCTCGTCGTAGTTGTCGTACCCGTCGTAGTCGTCTTCCGGGTATCCCGACGCGGGCGGCTGGTGGTAGTCGTCCTCGTCGTCGTAGTACGAACCGGCCGCGGCCTGATCGTCGAGGAGCGAACCCGAGTGCCCGGCGGCCTCGCTGTCGAGCGCCTGGGTCACGCCGCCGCCGACGAGCGCACCCGCGATGGGCGCGGCGAGCACGGTGTCGTCGGCGGGGCCGCCCAGCGGCGTTTCACCCCGCGCGACGGCGGCGAGAAGCTCTTCGCACTCTTCGGCGGTGGGCCGGTGCCGCACCTCCGGGTGCAGCAGCACGGCCAGCACGCTGGCGAGCGGGCCGGACTGGCGCGGCGGGATGATCTGCCCGGCCGCGACCGCGTGCAGGAGGCTCAGCGTGTTCTCGCTGAGGCCGAACGGCGGCTGGCCTTCGCAAGCGGCGTAGAGCGTCGAGCCGAGCGAGAAGACGTCCGACTCCGGGCCGGGGTCGCCGCCGATGGCCACCTCGGGCGCCAGATAGGCGGGGGTTCCGGCGATCATCCCGGTTTTCGTGACCGTGACGTCGTCCTTGGCCCGCGAGATGCCGAAGTCGGTGATCTTCACGGTGCCGTTGGGCGCCAGCAGGATGTTGCCGGGCTTGATGTCGCGGTGCACGATGCCGACCGCGTGCGCCTCGGTCAGCGCCGCCGCGACCTGCGCGCCGATCCGCGCGACCTCCGTCGGCGGCAGCGTCCGCTCCTCCTGCAGCACCTGGGCGAGGCTCGTGGAGTTCAGGTACTCCATGATCAGGCACGGCTGGCCGTTGTCGTCGGTGACGACGTCGAACACCGAGATGGCGTTCGGGTGGTGCAGTCTCGCGGCGATCCGTCCTTCGCGCATCGTGCGCTGGCGGGCGTCTTCGGCGTCGTGAGCCTCAAGACCTGGTTGCAGCAGCAATTGCTTGATCGCCACCGTGCGGCCGAGTACCTCGTCGTGCGCTTGCCACACGGCCCCCATCGCGCCCGTGCCGATCCGCCCGGCGATGCGATATCGACCGGCGACCAGGCGACCCTCGTCGCTCACGCGACCTCCCTTTGGGCTCCGTCTTCACGTCGCGGAGTCGTCCGCGCACGCGGTGCGGCCTTCAGCACGCCACAGCGTTGGAGCGTATGCACATGTAGTGGTCTGTGTGCCGGCTTTTCCGAGACCGACTCGTGACAAGGCTAGGCGCTCACTCTGCGCACACACACGCGGCACACTCTGATCGCCCTGGGTGGAGGGCTGTTACACGCGGGGTGTCCGTCACATGTGCTGCGCGGACAGCAGCCGCGCGTCGGTGATCAGGCCGGTCGTCTCGTCGGCGAATTCCAGTACCTGGGTGACCCGGAGCAGGCCGCCCTCCGGGTTGCGCATGGTCACCACGGCGAGGATGGTGCCGTCGGCCTGTTCGCGGATGTCCTGGATCTGGATGGCGTCCATCGCGCTCCAGGCCTCGATCAGCCTGCCCGCTTCGGATTCGGCCAGCACCGGCGTGATCAGCGACATCGCGCCGCCGGGATCGGCGTCGACGGTCTGGTAGAACTTCCGGACCGCGTCGATCTTGTCCTCGACCGTGCTGACCGCGGCCGGTTTGGAGACCGGCTGCGAAGCGGTGCCGCCGGACGAGGAACTCTGCCGGGGGAGCGAGCCCGAACCGGTGCCCGAAGAAGGCTGGGCCTTCGTGCTGGTGTCCGACGTCGTCGGCGTCTCCTGCTTCCGCTGCGGCTCGGTGGAGTCCGGGACGGCGAGCCCGCCGAGCGCGGCGGCTCCGCTCATCGTCTCGGGTGCGGCGGCGCCCGGCACCGTGCCCTCCCGCTCGGTGCCCGCGAGCACGCCCGCGGTGACGACGGCGCCCGCGACCAGCAGTCCGGCGGCGACCAGCCCGGCCAGTTTGGCCCGCCGGGCGGTGCGGCTTTCCGGCTCGTCTTCCTCCGGCTCGGGCCGCGGCGCGGGCTCTTCACGGGTGCGCGCGGGTACGAACTTCTGCGGCTCGCGGAAGACCTGCTCGAGATACTCGCGGTCGACGCGGGTGTCGTTCAGGATCTCTTCCGGGATGACGTCCTCGACACGTACGGCGTCCTCACGCCGTATGCGCTGTCGATCAAGCACGAAATTCCTCGCTCTGGTCCGGGGCAGGCACTGGGCCGTTCGGCCGATGCCTTTGGTCCGCGCGGCCGTCTTCTGAACGGTGCGGACCCTGCAGTCGTCAGGTAACCCTGTGCGGACGGTGCACGGCCAGGCTCTATCGCCGGAATGCCGTCGCGATACGACGAACGGCAGCTTAGGTCACCCACCCGGACCAGGGATGACCGCTCAACGCACCGCACGTGCAGAGGAACTGGACACTTGCACGTGCGTGGTGCCCTACATGCCGTCGTCGATGATCTTCTCGTCGTCACCGAAGGTGAACGTGCGCTGCTCCATGGTCTTCGTGCCGTCTTTGTGGGTGACTTCGACGGTGTTGACCGTGACGCCCCGGCGCTGGTCGATGCTGACCTTCTTCACCTCGAAGTAGGCGACGTCGGCGTAGCGCTCACGAAGGCCCTGAGCACCTTGTTCACCCAGGCTGCCGGAGGTCACCGAGGACGCCTCTTGGGGGTCGGTGGTGACGGAGTTGAGGAAGATCTCGGTGTTGTCGCCCATCGCCTGCGCGTCCGGCTGCTGCGCGTACCAGGGGGAGGTCGTCGTGGTGCGGTCGGCGGGCACGACCGGCGGCTTCTGCGGCCGGTGGCTCGACGACGGCGCGGGGCCGGACGTGACCGGGCCGCCCGAGTCGGGCTGCGACGAGCCGGTCCCGGTGCTGTCACTGTCCGACGAGGTGCCGGAATTGCTGGAACTGCGGTCGTCCCTGGTGGAGGAATCGGTCTCGGATTCGGACGGGTTGCCCGCCGCACCGCCCTGCGGCGGGGTGGCCGGATGGCCGGCGAGACCGTCCTGGGTCAGCGGGCTTCCGCCGCGGTATCCGGGCCAGCCGCCTTGGCTCTGCTGCTCCGGGAGCGGCTTGCCGACCAGGAACGAACCGGCGAAGAGCAGGCCGACCACGACCAGCGCGGACGCCGCCGCCGCGAACCAGGCGGCCTTGCGCCAGGTCTTGGGCGGGGTCACCGAGGCGGGCACCGAGCCGAGGTCGAAGGTGCTCAGGCCGTCGACGGGCGGGGCGACGTAGACACGGACGTCGCTGTCGTCGATCTCCGCGGGCTCGGGGCGGCGGGGGGAAGGGGCGGTCAGCGTCACCTTCGTGCGCTGGACGGCCTTGGCGCGCCGCTCCTCGACGGGGGACAAGGCGGGTTCGGTCAACGAGACCTCGACGCGGGCAGGGCGTGCTGGGTGCTCTACGGGTATCTCGCGAGCGGGCTGGGGGAGCGGCAGGTGGCCGCTCGATGGGGCGTAGCCGGGGCTCGGCGCCCTCCTGTTCCGCGGTGGCGGCAAAGGAAGGGAACCGGTGGAGGGCGGGGCGAACTCGCGGTGCGCGTGATGCCCGTGCCCGGTCGGGCGTTGCCGCCTCGGCGGCACCGGCGGTGTCCAGCTCTCGGCGCCGCCCGCCCGGTGACGACCTGTCTGTGTGGTGCCGTTGCGTCCCTGGTGTTCCGCCCAGCCGTTCATGTCCGAGCGACCCCCTGACGGGCCTGCCCTGACGGCGATGTGACACCGGTTAAGCCGAACGGAGCAGCGGTTTCACGGGATCCCTCGCTTGCAGACTCCCGGGCACTCTCGTGAGCAAATGCACGCG
Source organism: Amycolatopsis sp. EV170708-02-1 (assembly GCF_022479115.1). Lineage (NCBI taxonomy): Bacteria > Bacillati > Actinomycetota > Actinomycetes > Pseudonocardiales > Pseudonocardiaceae > Amycolatopsis > Amycolatopsis sp. EV170708-02-1. The sequence goes on along the minus strand of NZ_CP092497.1, from coordinate 8,272,204 downwards.
CATACGACTGGGGGCGCGCGGGGCCGTCGCCCCCGCGCGCCATGCGGGCATCGCCCGACCCAGACGCAAGGGTCCTCACGAGGTCCACACTAAAAGTTCGACACCCGCAAGTCTTCACCCACTCTGCAAGTTGCAGATGTTTCACTCGGTCGGGTGCGGCCGAACGGGCCCCGGTGACGTAACGCTGTGCTATCGGCGCTGGTGGCGTCGCTCAGTTGCCGCTGCGGTACTTCTGCTGGGTCGATTGCAGGGCTTTCGTGGCGGTGATTCCGCTACCCGCTGCAAGCAGAATCGCGATGACGTCGAGCGTCGTTCCCCCACTCGTGAGCAGCCAGGCGAAAAGCGAGGCCGCGGTGGTACCGGCCGCGATCGGCCAGCGCGTCTTGACGTACTGGGCGACGGGAGTGCCGCCCGCGCGCTTACCCGCCGCGCTGTTCAGCATGGCGAGGTAACCGACATGGCCCAATGCCGCCAGGACACCGGCGATCGCGATGATCACGGCGATGAGGTTAATCATGTGTCCAGTTTGCCTGGTCCCGAGCCGTCGTGGCTCGGGGAACACCCTGAGTTCCGCCTCACGCCGCTGGATCGTGACGTGGCCGGATCGCGTTTAGCGGGCTAAACGCGATCCGGAGGCGGCGTGGGGGAGCAAGGGACCTTTGCTACTGCGATCCGGGTCCGCCGCGGGAGCAGGGGACCTTTGCTACCGCTTACCGCCCCAGCCTGCCGCGCCCCAGGTTGAGCAGGGCCATCGCCAGCTGCCGCCCCTCCGGGCCGAGTTCGCGGTAGCGCGCGAGCACGTCCATCTCGCGGTTGTAGACGATCCTGGTGCCGCCCGCGGCCATCCTGGCCGCACCGATCGTCTTGGAGACTTCGACGCGGCGTTTGACCAGCCGCAGGATCTCGCCGTCGAGGAAGTCGATCTCCTTGCGGAGCTCACCGATCTCTTCGGCCGTGGCGGTGGGTTCTTCGGCGTCCGGCTTCTGTGTGGTGTTCATCGGGACCTTTCTTCGGTCCGGATTCCCATGCTGGCCCCCGGAACAGCGTAAAGCCCCGGGGTCCGTGGACTCCGGGGCTTCGGTGATGGCATTTCGGCACTATGCGATCACGGGAGCCGGAGTCCGGGTCCCGTAAAAAAATCGCGTCGCGTGGTGCCGCATGCCGGTCATTATGCCACAGCGACGCCGTCCTCCGGCTTGAAGCGGCGCCGCGCTCCGCGGACGCGGGCGTGCACGAGGACGCTCATGGCCAGCCAGAACATCGGCATCGCCGGCCAGAAGAACGGCACCCCGGAGCTCGCCCAGCGGGCGATCAGCAGCACCGAAAGCACGACGGCGACCGCGAGGTGGATCCGCACCGCCGGATGGCCGAAGACGACCGGACGCCGCTTCGGGGCGGGTTTCGGCAGATCCGAGGTGAGCGCGGCGAGGTCGTCCGTGTACTTGGCGGAATACACGGCGCTCAGCCGGTCTTCCACCTCTTCGAGAGTGAGACGGCCTTCACCGCCGGCGGCCTGGATGCGGGTGGCGACCCGCTCCCGGTCGGCGTCGGCGGCCCTGAGCCTGGAGGGAATTCCGTTGGTGTCCATGGCATCCGATCCTCTGCCGCGAACACCGCCCGCGCGTCGGACGGCAGGCGGCAACACCGGCTACGCCCGGCGCTGTAGCGTGGACCGGCGATGAACACCCTCTTCGATCTCCCAGCGGACGGTCCGGCCAAGCCCCGGCACTCGGACCTGCTCGACGACCTGAACCCGGCGCAGCGCGAGGCCGTGACCCACGCGGGCTCGCCGCTGCTGGTCGTCGCGGGCGCGGGTTCGGGCAAGACCCGGGTGCTGACCCGCCGGATCGCGTACCTGCTGGCCGAACGGGACGTGCACCCCGGCCAGATCATGGCGATCACGTTCACCAACAAGGCGGCCGCGGAGATGCGGGAGCGGGTGAGCGACCTCGTCGGCCGCCGCGCGAACGCCATGTGGGTGTCGACGTTCCACTCCATGTGCGTGCGGATCCTGCGCCGTGAGGCCAAAACGCTGGAGATGTCGTCGAGTTTCTCGATCTACGACTCGGACGACACGAAGCGGCTCATCACCCTCGTCGCCCGTGATCTCGACATCGACCCGAAGAAGTACGCGGCGCGCACGCTGGCCGTGCACATCTCGAACCTCAAGAACGAATTGATCGATCCGGAGACGGCGGTCGCCGACGCGGGCAACGACCTCGAACGCCGCGTCGCCGAGGTGTACGTCGAGTACCAGCGGCGGTTGAACCAGGCCAACGCGTTCGACTTCGACGACCTCATCATGCGGACGGTCGAACTCCTGCAGACGTATCCGGACGTCGCGGAGTACTACCGGCGGCGCTTCCGGCACGTGCTGGTCGACGAGTACCAGGACACGAACCACGCGCAGTACACGCTGGTCCGCGAACTGGTCGGCACCGAGGCGAACGAGGCCGGGATCGAGCCGGCCGAGCTGTGCGTCGTGGGTGACGCGGACCAGTCGATCTACGCCTTCCGCGGCGCGACGATCCGCAACATCGAGGAATTCGAACGCGACTTCCCGAACGCGCGGACCGTGCTGCTGGAACAGAACTACCGCTCCACCCAGACGATCCTGAACGCGGCGAACGCGGTCATCGCGCGAAACCCGAACAGGCGCGCGAAGCGGCTGTGGACCGATTCGGGGGACGGCGAGAAGATCGTCGGCTACGTCGCGGACAACGAGCACGACGAAGCGGCGTTCGTCGCGGGCGAGATCGACGCGCTGGCGGACAAGGGCGAAGCGGACTACTCCGACGTCGCCGTCTTCTACCGCACCAACAACCAGTCCCGTGTCTTCGAAGAGATCTTCATCCGCCTCGGCCTGCCGTACAAGGTCGTCGGCGGGGTGCGGTTCTACGAGCGGCGCGAGGTCCGCGACATGCTCGCGTACCTGAGGGTGCTGGCGAACCCGGAGGACACGGTCAGCCTGCGCCGCATCCTCAACGTCCCCAAACGCGGCATCGGAGACCGTGCCGAAGCCGTCATCGCGACGTACGCCGAGCGCGAGCGCATCTCGTTCGCGCAGGCGTTGCGCGGCGCGGTCAACGGCGAGGTGCCGTTGCTGAACCCGCGCTCCGCCAAGGCGATCACCGGTTTCGTCGAGCTGATGGACGAGCTCGGCGAGGTCGTCGAGAGCGGCGCGGAAGTCGCCGACATCCTCGAAGCGGTCCTGGAGCGCACCGGTTATCGGACGGAACTCGAGGAGTCCGACGACCCGCAGGACGCGTCGCGGGTGGAGAACCTGACGGAACTCGTCACCGTCGCGCGGGAGTTCACCGAATTCACCGCCGAGGTCGCCGGTCCGGAGGGCGAACTGCCGGAGGCCGAGCCGGGTGTGCCGGAGCCGGGCTCGCTGCCCGCGTTCCTGGAGCGGGTCTCCCTGGTGGCCGACGCGGATTCGGTCCCGTCGCCCGACGGCGGCGATGACGGCGAAGGGCACGACGCGGGCGTGGTCACGTTGATGACCGTGCACACCGCGAAGGGCCTGGAGTACCCGGTCGTCTTCGGAACGGGCTGGGAAGACGGGATCTTCCCGCATATGCGTGCGCTCGGTGACCCCACGGAGCTGGCCGAAGAGCGACGTCTCGCCTACGTCGCGATCACGCGGGCGAGGAAGAGGCTGTACGTCTCCCGTTCGATGGTGCGCTCGGCCTGGGGCCAGCCGCAGATGAACCCGGCTTCGCGGTTCCTCGACGAGCTTCCCGCCGACCTGGTGGATTGGCGCAGGCTCGCGCCTTCCCCCTCTTCCGGTGGCTTCGGTTCGTCGGGCGGATCGCCGCGGGCCGCGACGACCTGGGGCAGCCGGGGCGGTGGCGGCGGCTCGTCGTCGAGGGCGGCGAGCACGAGTCCGTTCGGCAAGGGCTGGAAGGACACCGTCGCGCTCAAGCTCGACGTCGGCGACAGGGTCAGCCACGACAAGTACGGGCTCGGCACGGTCGTCGCCTGCGACGGCGCGGGCCCGCGTGCCACGGCGACGATCGATTTCGGTGCCGCCGGCAAGGTCCGGCTGATGCTGATCGGCAGCGTCCCGATGGTCAAACTCTAGCCCCGGCCTGCGGTTTCTTCCTCGCGTCCGAAAACTGTCGGACCCTTCCCGTATACCTGTGCCATCGAACACGAGTTCGATGCGCTGGGGTAAGCTGGACGAGCCGGTGTGCCCCGATCAGAGGGAGGGGGCACACGGTGTGGACGGGGTCTTGTTTGGGGTTCTCTCGAGTGGGGTACTCGAGTACCTGCGGGGTGTTGAAAAAGGGGCGGGTCCGGATCGGGGTCCGGAGCCGCCGGAAGTGCTCAGGCTGGTCGCGGCCTGGCGCGCGTTACTGCGGACGCACGAACCGGACGGGGCCGGACGGTGTGTCGTATGCGGGCACGCGCGGCGATGGCTGTTCGGGCCGCGATCAGCCGGGTACCGGAATCCCTCTCGAAGACTTTTCGCCGGATGGCGGCCGATCGAACGGCGCCCGGCCGGTCTCTGCACGGTCTGGCAGGTCGCCGTGGGGTACTTCGTCCGGAAGCTGCCGGACGGCGTCGCCTGAGCGCTTTGAGGGCCCGGAAGACCACACGGGCTCCGCGCCAGCGGATCTACGACGCTTCGTGATGCCCTCGAAGGGGGAAGCGGAGGTCCAGAAGGCGCGCCTGAGCGTCATTGCCCGGCGCGCCCTCGTCACAGACGGGATCACCGGTGTGGTGATGAGTGGTGATACGGGGAAGAGCGGGGCTCGATCAGCCGACGCTCACGCCACGGGCGGCGAGCCACGGGCGCGGGTCGATCTTCTTCGTGCCGTTCTGCCACACCTCGAAGTGCAGGTGCGGGCCGGTGCTCTGGCCGCGGTTGCCGACCTCGGCGATCTCCTCGCCGCACTTGACCTTCTGGCCTTCGCGGACGGAGAACGAGTTCATGTGGCCGTAGACGTGGACGGTGCCGTCGGCGAGCTGGACCTTGACCCAGAGGCCGAAACCGCTGGCCGGGCCGGCTTCGATGACCGTGCCGTCGGAGGCCGCGACGATCGGCGTGCCGATCGGGGCCGCGAGGTCGATGCCGAGGTGGCTCGTGCCCCACCGGGCGCCGAAGCCCGAGGTGAAGGTGCCCTTGGTCGGCATGCAGGTCTTGGGCCGCTTGGCCTCTTCTTCGGCCTTGCGGGCCGCTTCGGCCTCACGCTTCACACGGGCCTGGGTGATGCTGTTGTTGTCCGAGAGCTTCTGGGCCTCGGCGGAGGCGTTCGTCGACTGGCTCGTCGGCAGCAGTTCGGGTGCGCCACCACCGGCTCCGCCACCGAGGGCGAACGAGGCGCTCGCGTCCTGGGTGCTGGCCAGCGGGGTGACGGCGGCGTCGGAGGATTCCGAAACGGACTTCAGGGTCTGCCCGGCAGCGGCGGCCGCGAAGGCGCCGGCAGCGACGGCTGCGACCACGACACGGCCACGAAGGGCCGAAGACGGGGGCGACAGGCGGTGCGAGCCCCGGACGCGAACGACCGCACCATCGAGTGCGTTCTCGAGCGCCGGGGAAGGAGCTTGGCCGCCGGGGGAGCGGTGTGAAGCCAAGACGGGGCCTTCCGTGTTCGGGGAGTCGGATCAAGAGCCCGGGCGGGGGAACCCGGTGAACGACCTCGGGGGTGGTTCGTTCGGTGCTCTCATTCGTGATCTGACTGTAATGGGGACCCCGGGACAGTAACGAAGCGGCACCCAGGTCAGCAAGATCTGACGGCGCTCTCGGCCGATCGGGCGACGGAGATCTGGCCGTTGTCCAGTAAGGATTACCCAAAGTTAAGCCAGGTTTACTCACAACCGTGTGACTTGCGTTACAGGTTCGAGCGGCCGTTCGGGGGTACCGAAGGGCCGGGAAGGGGGCAAACGAGGGAAATAACCTGTTGCCCGGCGGTGTTGAAGGGTCCTTACCCGGGCTGGGTCTCGTCTGGTGTCGCCGGTCACGGCGATAGGCCGCCTTCGGCCAGGCGGGTTCACGCTGGTCGAGTCCTGGAGCGTCGTCGGCTGCGCTCGCAGGCGCCGAGGCCGCCGCGCGTCCGTTAAGACCGCGTCCGTGAAGACCGAGTCGCCCTGCTGGCGGGCCCGGTCGGACCCGGCTTGCTAGCGTCGCCGTCGATGACTTCGCGCTCACGGCACCCTGGTGGCGAATCCACCGGGCAAGCCGACCCCGGGACCGCGTCCGCCGAACTTCTCCGGAGCGAACCGGGCGCCCGCCCGCGAGCGCTCCTGCTGTCGGCGGGGCTGGTGACGGCTGGTTCGGTCGCGCTGGCCGCCGGCGCGCTGATGCCCGTCGTCCAAGGTGGCTCGCCCGGGTTCACCGCCGCTCCCTTGCTGGTCGTGCTGGCCTTGGCGCCCGCGGCGGCCGTGCTCTACGCACTGGTCGCCGGACGTCCGGGGCTCACGGCGGGCCTGGTGCTCGGGCTCACCGCGCTCGCACCCGGACGGCTGCTGCTGGATCTGCAGCTGCTCGCGGACGGTTCCCTGGCCGCGCGTCCGGAGCTGTTCCTCGCCGACAGGCTGCTCGCGTCGCCGCCGGCCGGGCCGGGGCTGTGGCCGCTGGTGGCCGGGCACCTGCTCACCCTCGCGGCCGGGGCCTTCGCCGCCGGGACCGCCCGTGACGAGGCGGAACTGGCGGGTGAGCTCGACGGGCGGCGCCGCTGGCGGCTGCTGGGGCCCGTGCTCGGTGTGGCGGGCGGGGCGGGTCTGCTGCTCGCGCCGTTCGGTTCGGGCAACGCGTACCTCCTGGCCAAGAACGCCTTCGAAGGCCCGACGGTCGCGATGGCCGGCTACCTGTTGCTCGCGGCTTTGCTTCCGCTGACGGTGCTCGTCGCCGTGAGCTCGCCATCGGCCGGGGTCGGCAAGGGCGGATTCGCGGGTGCGGGGCTGGCGGCGCTCACGGTCGGTGTCCCGCCGATGGTCGCGGGTCTGGTCGTGGACCGGCTTTCGGTCGCGCCGGGTTCGGTGGTGGTGACCATCGCCGGTCTGGCGCTGGCCGGACTGGCCTTCACCCGGTTCGACGTCGCGGAAGCGGACGATGCCGTCACCGGTGACCTGGCGGGCGAAGCCAGGCTGCCCGGGCTGTTCTGGTGGCGGCTGGCCACCGGAGGCCTGGCGCTGCTGGCCGCCGGTGCCGCGGCCGCGGGCGCGCTGGCCCCGGTGCTGAAGGCCAACGGTCCGACGCCGGTTCCCGAGACACCGGCGCGCTGGTTGCTGCTCGGTGCCGCCGTCGTGCTCGCCGTGCCCGCGCTGTTCGTTTTCGTGCCGCGGCTCTCGGCGTTCGCCAGGGGAGTCGTCGCGGCCGCGTGGGCGGGCGTCGTCCTCGCGGGCGCGGCGGTGCTGAGCGCGGCCCTGTCCGTGACCGAGGACAAGGCGGTGGACCCGGCACTGTTCGGTGTCGACCTCCCGGTGCCGTTGCCGGACAAGGCCGGCTACTCGGCGGGCTCCGGTGTCACCTGGACGTTCATCGCGCTCGTGCTGGCGGCCCTGGCCGCGCTCGCCGCGGTGATCACCGGTGTCGTGGAACGCGACGACTCCGATGAAGAAACGGACGAAACGCGCGTGAGCGGGACCTTGCTCACCCCGGTTGTCGCGGCGGCGGTGCTGGCGATCGCCGCGTTCGGCACGCCGGTGTTCGGTGCGCCCGGCTACACCGCTCCGGGTCTGTGGTCGAACTTCGGCTCCGCGTCGTGGGGGCTGCTCGGCGCGCTGGCGGTCGTCCTCGGCCTGTACGCGCTCGTCCCGCGCTCACGGCCGGTCGCCGCGGCGTCCGCCTTGGCCGGGGCGGCGCTGGTGCTCGGCCTGCGCGCGGCGGAACTGCCGCTCGTCGGCTCGGAGTACGACGGCTCGTCGGCCGGGGCCGGGTTCTGGCTCGCCTTGGGCGGAGCCGTCGTCACCCTCGTCGCGGCCGGGATGGCCGTCGCGGGTTCACGGCGGGCCGGATGACACGGCATCTCCTTCGTGTCGTGCTGGCCGAGTTCGGTGTCGAGGAAGGTTCGGCGGTCGCGCTCGGCAGGTTGCTGCGCGACGACGGCGTCGAGGTCGTCTACGCCGGCCGTCTCGACACCGTCGAACAACTCGTCAGGACGGTCGAACAGGAGGATCCGGACATCCTCGGTGTCCTGCGTGGCGCGAGCGAACCGGAAGGGCTCGCCGAAACGCTCCCCGGCGTTCTCCTCTTCGCGGTCGGTAACGGCCCGAGCGGGTTCGACAACGCCTTCGAAAGCCAGGAAGACGCGGCGAACTGGGTCTCCGGTGTGCGGTCTCACACCGTGGAAACACCGTCTGACCGCGTACGGTGACCGACTTCACCAGGTGCGGAGTCCCCTGCTTCTGCGCAGGTCGCTAACCTCGACTGGTCCGACAGCGCGGTCCGGCAACGGACCACCACAGTGGCGTGTCGTCAGGAGACTGGAGTAGTGGACCTCTACGAATACCAGGCGAGGGATCTCTTCGCCGCCCACGGAGTACCGGTTCTGCCGGGTGCCGTGGCAAACACCCCCGAAGAAGCCAAGGCCACCGCCGAGAAGATCGGCAACCAGGTCGTCATCAAGGCGCAGGTCAAGACCGGCGGCCGCGGCAAGGCCGGCGGCGTCAAGCTGGCCCAGACGCCGGATGAGGCCGCCGAGAAGGCCGAGGCGATCCTCGGTCTCGACATCAAGGGCCACATCACGCGTCGCGTGCTGGTGGCCGAAGCCTCGGACATCGCCGAGGAGTACTACTTCTCCTTCCTGCTGGACCGTGCGAACCGCACCTTCCTCGCGATGGCTTCGGCCGAAGGTGGCGTGGAGATCGAGCAGCTGGCCGTCGAGCGTCCCGAAGCGCTCGCGAAGATCCCGGTCGACGCGATCGCCGGTGTCGACAAGGCGAAGGCCGTCGAGATCCTGACCGCGGGCAAGTTCCCGGAGAAGGTCGTCGACGAGGCCGCCGACGTCGTCGTGAAGCTCTGGGAGACCTTCGTCTCCGAGGACGCGACCCTGGTCGAGGTCAACCCGCTGGTCCGCGACCCGCAGGACAAGATCATCGCCCTCGACGGCAAGGTCACCCTCGACGAGAACGCCTCGTTCCGTCAGCCGGGCCACGAGGCCCTGGTCGACAAGGACGCGGAGAACCCGCTCGAGGCGAAGGCCAAGGCCAAGGACCTCAACTACGTCAAGCTCGACGGCGAGGTCGGCATCATCGGCAACGGCGCGGGCCTCGTGATGTCCACGCTGGACGTCGTGGCCTACGCGGGCGAGAAGCACGGCGGCGTCAAGCCCGCCAACTTCCTCGACATCGGCGGCGGCGCTTCGGCCGAGGTCATGGCGGCCGGTCTGGACGTCATCCTCAACGACACCGACGTGAAGAGCGTCTTCGTCAACGTCTTCGGCGGCATCACCGCTTGCGACGCGGTCGCGAACGGCATCGTCGAGGCGCTGAAGATCCTGGGCGACGAGGCCACCAAGCCGCTCGTCGTGCGGCTGGACGGCAACAACGTCGTCGAGGGACGTCAGATCCTGGCCGACGCGAACCACCCGCTGGTCACCGTGGTGGACACAATGGACAACGCGGCCGACAAGGCCGCCGAGCTCGCCGCGGCAGGTGCGTGAGATGTCGATCTTCATCAACGAGAACAGCAAGGTCATCGTCCAGGGGCTCACCGGCTCCGAGGGCATGAAGCACGCGACCAAGATGCTGAAGTCCGGCACGAACATCGTGGGTGGCGTCAACGCCCGCAAGGCCGGTCAGACCGTCTCCATCGAGGGCAAGGACCTCACCGTGTTCGGCACGGTCGAGGAGGCCATCAAGGAGACCGGCGCCGACGTTTCGGTCATCTTCGTGCCGCCGAAGTTCGCCAAGGACGCGGTCATCGAGGCGATCGACGCCGAGATCCCGCTCGCCGTGGTGATCACCGAGGGCATCCCGGTGCACGACTCGGCCTACTTCTGGGCGCACGCGGTCGCGACCGGCAACAAGACCCGCATCATCGGGCCGAACTGCCCCGGCGTGATCAGCCCCGGCAAGTCGAACGCCGGCATCATCCCGGCCGACATCACCGGCGCGGGCCCGATCGGTCTCGTGTCGAAGTCGGGCACGCTGACCTACCAGATGATGTACGAGCTGCGTGACATCGGTTTCTCGACCGGTGTAGGCATCGGCGGCGACCCGGTCATCGGCACGACGCACATCGACGCCCTCGAGGCGTTCGAGGCCGACCCCGAGACCAAGGTCATCGTGATGATCGGCGAGATCGGCGGCGACGCCGAAGAGCGGGCCGCGGCCTACATCAAGGACAACGTGACGAAGCCGGTCGTCGGCTACGTCGCGGGCTTCACCGCGCCCGAGGGCAAGACCATGGGCCACGCCGGCGCCATCGTCTCCGGCTCCTCCGGCACGGCCGCCGCGAAGAAGGAGGCCCTCGAGGCCGCCGGCGTCAAGGTCGGGAAGACCCGAGCGAGACCGCCGTCCTGGCGCGCGAGCTGTACAACAGCCTCTGATCTCCGGAGACTGAGCTTTCCCCGGCGGGCCGGGCACCACTCTGGTGCCCGGCCCGCCCCTTTGCGCCCCGGATCGCGTTTAGCGGGCTAAACGCGATCCGGCGGTCGGGAAGGGGTTCCGCCGGGAACCTCATCGGGTGTACAGACGTCTCAGAGCCCGAGGCGTGGGGTGTCCGCGTGTGCGCTAGCGTTCGAGCATCACAGCCGCCTCGTTTGTCCCGGGAGTCCCGCGCGCCCCGGGGTGCCGGTCGAACGACAGGAGAGCATTCGGATGTCCTATCCCAGCGGTGGGCCCGGCTACCCCCAGCAGGGTGGCGGCCAGCAACACCCCAACCCCGCCTCGGGGCCTTTCCTCAGCAGCAGGCGCCGTCACCGGCCGCCCCGCTGAACCTGGCGTTGCTGCTCGCGCTCGCCGTCACCGTCCTCGGGCTGGTGCAGTTCTTCATCGGCTTCTCCGACGAGGCCGACGCCGCCGGGCAGGTCTCGGTCTTCCTCCTGGTCAGCGGTCTGCTCGCGGCCTTGCACGCGCTGCCGCGCGGCCCGAAGACGCTGCCGTTCGCCGCGCTGTTCAGCGTCATCGGCGCCTTCGGGGCACTGGACCTGGTCATCGGCTACGGAAGCGGCCGTGAGGACGTCTCGGTCCCGGGCATCCTCACCGTGGTGCTGATCCTCGGCATCCTGCAGATGCTGGTCGCGGTCGCCGCGCTGCTGTTCGAGCACGACGTCATCAAGCTGCCCGCCGCGAAGCCGCAGCAGCAGGCGCCGCAGGCCCCGTACAGCCAGCAGTTCCCGCAGCAGGGCCCGCAGGGTCCGTTCGGCCAGCAGGGGCAGCAGGGTCCGGCCGCCACGCAGGTCCAGCCGTTCCCCGCCGCGGGCCAGCAGGGGCAGCAGCCGGGTGAGCAGTCCGGTCCGTTCTCGCAGCCGGGCGGGTTCCAGCCGCCGGTGACGCAGCCGCCGGGCCAGCAGGCCACGACGTACGCGCCGCAGCAGGGCCAGTTCTTCCAGCAGCCGCCGTCCTCGTCGTCGGAGTCGGGCCAGAACCCGGGCACGCCGCCCGGTGGTTTCGGCCAGCAGAGCTGACCTTCCGAACGCGAAAACACCCGCTGTGACTCTCCGTGTCACAGCGGGTGTTTTTCTTTTCCGGGGTACCCGACCGGGTGGGTTGGGCCACGTGCCCCGGCCGGCGGCGGCGTGCCTCACCCGGACGGCCCAGTCCGGATGTCATGGTGCGGTTCATGAAGCTGCTCACCCGCGACGAACGCCCGCCGGGCGAAGAGCCGGTGAGCGACCTCGTCCCCGAGCTGGAGGTCTCCAGGGCGAAGCGGGTTCGTGTGTTGCTCGCCGCCGCCTGCGCGCCCCTGCTGTTCTCCTATTCCGCCGTCGCGTTCGTGCTCGCGGTGGTCTCGTTCGCCGCCGACCGGTCCCGGTTCTCCGCCACCGGCTCCCTGCTCGCCGCCGGCCCCGGCTGGCTCGCCTCGTGGCAGGTGGAACTCGAACTCGGCGGTCATCCGCTCGGCGTGCTGCCGCTGCTGCCGACGCTCGCCGTCGGCTGGCTCGTGGCGAGGGCGGCCGCGCGCGCCACCCGCCGCGTCGGCGGCCGGACCCCGGCGGACGCGGTCCCGGTGGTGACGGTGATCGCCGGGGCGCACGCGCTGTTCGGTGTGCTGATCGCCCTGCTGGCCGGTGGGTCGCCGATCGAAGTGAATCCGCTGACCGCTTTCTGCGTGCCGGGCCTTCTCGCCGGTCTCGCCGCCATCGCGGGACTCGCCAAGGTCTGCGGGCTCCCGGCCGTGGTGCGGGACCGGTTCGACCCGGTGGCCGTCCACGGCCTGCGGGCGGGCGCGCTCGGCCTCGCCGCGTTCATCGCCTGCGGCGCCGTGGTGTTCACCGCGGCCACCGCGCTCTCCTGGTCCACTGTGGACAGCCTGTTCGAGCCGGGCTTCGGCGCGAGCTTCGGCCTGTTCGTGCTCTCCGTGGCCTACCTGCCGAACGCGGTCGTCGCCGCGCTGTCGTTCACCACCGGGCCCGGTTTCTCGGTCGGCTCGCTGACCGTCGGGATGTTCGGCTACCAGGAAGGGAAGCTGCCCGGAGTGCCGGTGCTGGCGGGGATCCCGTCGCATCACGCTGTCTGGTGGCCGGCGTTGCTGCTCCTGCCCGCGCTGGTCGGTGCGCTGGTCGGCTGGCGGATCCGCGCGATCGACGAGGATCCGATGCTGCGCATGCGGGCGATCGCCGTCGCGGGCGCGCTGGTCGCGTTCGGGTGCGTCGTCCTCGGGACCGTCTCCGGCGGCAGGCTCGGCGACGGGCCGTTCGACCCGGTCAGCGTGCCGGTCGGGGTCGCGTCCGTGATCGCCTTCTGCTGGATCGTCGTGCCCGGCGGGTTCGTCGCGTTCTTCGCCGGACCGCACGAGGCCCCCGAACCGCCGGGTGAACCCGAGGTCGAAGACATCGCTGAAGTCGAAGAAGAAGTCGAACCGGTCGAGGAACCCGAGGCAGAAGCGCTCGAAGACGAAGAGGCCGAAGCGGAACTCGCCCGAGAGCTGGGCGAGGACGCCGACGAGGTCCCGGCGGAACCGGAGCCCGAAGCCGAGCCCGAGCAGGACGATGTCGCCGATGACGCCGATGACGCTGTGACCGAGTCCACCGACGGGTCCGGCGACGAAAGCGCCCCCGACGACGACCGTTAGGGTTGTCGCGACCAGGTGAAGCGCCGTACGCCCGAGTGCGTACCGCCGTGGCAAGGAGCCCGTTCTGGCTAGTCGGTTGGACCTGCCCACTCCGGTGAAGCTCGTCGTCCTCGCGTCCGGTTCCGGCACGCTGCTGCAAGCCGTGCTCGACGCCGTCGAAAAGCCGAACTTCCCGGCGAAGGTGGTCGCCGTCGGCGCGGACCGCACCGGGGTCGAGGCGCTGACCCGGGCCGAACGCGCCGGAGTGCCGTCGTTCACCGTGCGGATGGCCGATCACCCGGACCGCGCGGCGTGGGACAAGGCGATCACCGAAGCCGTCGCCGCCTACCAGCCGGACCTGGTCGTCTCCGCCGGGTTCATGAAGATCCTCGGCGCCGAATTCCTCGCGCGGTTCCCCGGCCGCGTGATCAACACCCATCCGGCGTTGCTGCCGTCGTTCCCCGGCGCGCACGCCGTGGCCGACGCGCTGGCGATGGCCGTCAAGGTCACCGGGTCGACGGTCCATTTCGTCGACGCCGGGGTCGACACCGGGCCGATCATCGCGCAGGAGCCGGTGATCGTGGAGCCCGACGACGACGAAAACGTCCTGCACGAGCGGATCAAGGCCGTGGAACGCAGGCTCCTGGTGGAAACGATCGAGAAACTCGGCCGGAGCGGGTGCTCGGTCGAGGGACGAAAGGTGAGGTTTTCGTGAGTACCGCACAGGGACAGCGTCCCGTCCGGCGCGCGCTGATCGGCGTCTCGGACAAGGCCGGCCTGCTCGAACTCGCCACCGGGCTGCACGCGGCGGGTGTCGAGATCGTGTCGACCGGCGGCACGGCGAAGGTCATCGCGAACGCCGGGGTGCCGGTGACGCCGGTCGAAGAGGTCACCGGGTTCCCCGAGTCGCTCGACGGCCGGGTCAAGACGCTGCACCCGCGCGTGCACGCCGGCCTGCTCGCCGACCGTGACCGCCCGGAGCACGTCGAGCAGCTCAAGCAGCTCGACATCGCGCCGTTCGACCTGCTCGTGGTCAACCTGTACCCGTTCACGCAGACCGTCGCCTCGGGTGCGAGCCCGGAAGACTGTGTCGAGAACATCGACATCGGCGGCCCGGCGATGGTGCGTGCCGCGGCGAAGAACCACAACAGTGTCGCCGTCGTGGTCGACCCGTCCCGCTACGAGTGGGTGCTGGAGCGCGTCGCGGCAGGCGGTTTCGAGCTGGCCGACCGCAAGCGGCTCGCCGCGCAGGCCTACGCGCACACGGCGGCGTACGACACCGCCGTCGCCGCCTGGTTCGCCAACGTCTACGCGCCCGCGGACGACTCCGGTTTCCCGGACTTCACCGGTGCTTCGTGGGAGCGCGGCGACGTGCTGCGCTACGGCGAGAACCCGCACCAGAAGGCCGCGCTGTACAAGCACTGGCGGCCCGGCCTCGCGCACGCGGAACAGCTGCACGGCAAGGCCATGTCGTACAACAACTACGTCGACACCGACGCCGCGCGCCGTGCCGCGTACGACTTCGAGGCCCCAGCCGTCGCGATCATCAAGCACGCCAACCCGTGCGGGATCGCGGTCGGCGAGGACATCGCCGAGGCGCACCGGAAGGCGCACGCGTGCGACCCGGTCTCGGCCTACGGCGGGGTGATCGCGACCAACCGGCCGGTGAGCCGCGAGGCCGCCGAGCAGATCTCCGAGGTGTTCACCGAGGTCGTGCTGGCGCCGGACTTCGACGCCGAGGCGCTCGAGATCCTGCAGCGCAAGAAGAACGTGCGACTGCTGAAGCTGCCCGCGATCACGTCGCCGGATCCGATCGAGTTTCGGCCGATCTCGGGCGGCATGCTGGTGCAGACCGTCGACACGATCGCCGCCGAGGGCGACGACCCGGCGAACTGGACGCTGGCCACCGGCGCGCCCGCCGACGAGCGGACGCTGGCCGACCTCGAGTTCGCGTGGCGTTCGCTGCGCGCGGTGAAGTCGAACGCGATCCTGCTGGCGAACGACGGCGCGACCGTCGGCGTCGGCATGGGCCAGGTCAACCGGGTCGACTCCTCGCGGCTCGCGGTTTCGCGGGCGGGCGACCGGGCGAAGGGTTCCGTCGCCGCTTCGGACGCCTTCTTCCCGTTCCCGGACGGGCTCGAGGTCCTGCTGGAGGCCGGCGTCCGCGCCGTCGTCCAGCCGGGCGGCTCGATCCGCGACGCCGAGGTCATCGCTGCCGCCGAGGCCGCCGGGGTCACCCTGTACCTGACCGGTACGCGCCACTTCGCCCACTGACCCGACCTGCGTTTAGCGGGCTAAACGCGATCCGCGCGCGGACCTGCGTTTAGCCCCCTAATCGCGATCCGGGGGTGCCCGCGGGTGCTCCCGGTGCCCGGCCGCGGGGGTTCGTGCCATGCTGGCCCCGGATCGCGTTTAGCCCGCGAAACGCAGGTCCGGGCGCGTGTCGCCTTTAGCGGGCTAAACGCGACGCGGACGTACGAATCGCCAGGGGAGGATCGGTGCACCAGCCGCCGCAGGGGTACGGCCAGGGGTCGGGTTACGGTCCGCCACCCGGGCAGGGAGGCTACGGGCAGCAGCCGGGTTACGGCCCGCCCGCCGGTCCCGGATACGGTCCGCCGCCCGGCTACGGCCCTCCCGGCTACGGGCAGCCGCCCAAGAAGAAAAAGACCGGGCTGATCGTCGGCCTGATCGTGGGCGTCGTGGTCCTTCTCGGCCTGGGCATCCCCGGCGCGATCTTCGGGTCGGAGTACTACTCCTCGGTCGGCAAGGCGCCGGTCTCGCAGCAGCCGCCCGCCGAGTGCGCCGTCTCCCCGGAGCTGCTGAACAAGACGTTCACCACCAGCTTCCAGGGTGTCCGCGACAACGAGATCAAAGCGGGCGACATCGTCACCAAGCAGCAGGGCTGTTCCTGGCTGCCGCCGGAGAGCGACAACGTCCACGACCGCGCCCTCCAGGTCATGGTGTATCGCCACGAGGGCCCGGACGCCGAGAAGCGTGCGGCCGAGTCGTCCACCGGGTCGGCCGCGCCGTCCGAGCGCCAGCAGCAGGTGCAGGGCATCGGCGAGAAGGCGGTCCTCGTCTCCCTCGGCACCGACAGCGCTTTCAGCGGCGCCGAGCTGCGGGTCATCCAGGGCGTGTACGTCGTCCTCGTCACCTACAAGGGCTGGGACAAAGGGTTCTTCACGAACTCGCCGATCCCGCCCGCGGAGTCCGCTGAAGTGGCGAAATCCGTGGGCGCCGAGCTCGTGAAGAACCTGCCCCGCTAGGCGTACAAGCCGTTGAGCCAGGCTGTCCACGCCTTCTCGGCTTCGTCCGCGTCGGCGTCTTCGGCGAACAGGTGGTGCCCGATGCCCACCGGCCAGCCCCAGACGTTCCGGCCGTAGAAGCGGTACAGCGCGTCTTCGGTCCGGACACCGATGAAGGCCGGCGTCAGGTAGTCGACGACGCCCTCGACGCCGGCGACTTCGAGGTACACACGGTCGCCCACGGCCTTCGCGCCTAGAGCCGCCCTCACGGTCTCGAACGCCTCCGGGGCCTTCGACGCTTCGGGCGCATCGGCCTTGAAGTACTTCGCCTGACGTCGGTTGAAATGCGTCAGGTATTCGCCCAGCGAGTGGCAGTAGAACGCCGTGTGCTGCTCGCACGCGTCGTATTCGACGTCCCAGTCGTCGAGGACGGTGGTGTGCTCGTAACGCAGGTACGTGCCCCCGTCCTTCGGTTCGAGGACGTATTCGAGCGTGTTGAACCAGCCGGTCTCGTCTTCCGCGTACGTGACGAAGCGCCGCGACGGCTTCCAGACGGTCACCATGCCGCCGTTGGGGGTGAGGCCGGACTCGGCGCCGCCGTCGCGGGGTTCGTACTGGATCGGCCAGAGCCAGCCGCCGCTGGCGGTGGTGATCGCGGCCCAGGTGTCGGCGGGTGTGGTGGGCAGGAAGCCCTCGAAGCGGACCTCGGATTCCTTTGCCATGAGCGTCCTCTCTCTTGTGTCTCATGAGAGCGACGCCTGGCCAGGCGCGTTTTCGACAACCGGATCGCGTTTAGCCCGCTAAAGGCGAAGTGATGCAGGTCACATTTCGGGATGTCGAAGTGCGGCGAGCAGCGGCGTCCCTGGGGTGTCCGCGAAGACGGCGACCCGAGGAGAGGGACATGCAGCAGAACACGATCGACGAGATCCTGAACCGCCCGCTCAGCCAGGAGCTCCTGGCCCGTGACCTGGCCCGGCTGGCCTACACCGCGGTCGACGGCACGCCGCGGGCGATCCCGATCGGCATCCACTGGAACGGCACGGAGATCGTCATGTGCACCTCGACGAACGCCCCGAAGCTGGCGTCGCTGCGCCGCAACCCGGCGGTCGCGCTGACGATCGACACCGAATCGCATCCGCCGAAGATCCTGCTTCTCCGCGGCACCGTCGAGCTGGACCACGTCGACGGCATCCCCGACGAGTACATGCAGTGGAGCGGCACCTACGAGATGACGCCGGAGCAGCGGGCCGAGTGGGAGGAGAACGTGAAAGCGCTCTACAAGAGCATGGTCCGCATCGTCATGACCCCGACCTGGGTCAAGCTCATCGACTTCGAGGAAACGCTGCCCACCGCCGTCGAAGAGCTCATCGCCCGGCAGAGCGCCTGAAGGGAGCGATCATGAAGCTGGAACACATCGGCGCCGTCGTCCACGATCTCGAGGCGGCCAAGGCCTTCTTCGTCGCGCTGGGTCTCGAATTGGAAGGCGAGGCGTCGCTCCAAGGAGACACGGTCGATCGCATCACCGGGTTGAACGGGGTGCGGACGGATATCGCGGTGCTGCGGCCGCCGGACGGTCACGGAGGAGTGGAGCTGATCAAGTACCACACTCCGGAGGGGCCGGAAGGCGATCCGCGCGCGCCGATGAACACGCCCGGTATCAGCCATTTCGTGTTCTCGGTCGAGGACATCGAAGCCACCCTCGAGCGGTTACGGCCGCACGGGGCCACGCTCGTCGGCGAGCTGGTGCGGTACGAGGACAGTTACCGGCTCTGTTACGTCCGCGGCCCGGCGGGCATCGTCGTCGAGCTGGCGGAAGAGCTCGTACGCCCGGAAGCGTAGGCGAGAAGCCGCGTCTCGACGGATTCCCGCGACGTCGCGCGCTGTCAGCATTTCCGCCATGACATTGACAGGAATCCTGGCCGCCGCGCTGATCGTCACCGGTGCGCCCGCCATCGGCACGGACGACGTCCGTGTGCACACCGGAGTGATCGAGGGTGCCCGGTACCGGGTCGAGGTGCCGTCGAACTGGAACGGCAAGTTGTTGCTGTACAACCACGGGATCTATCCGCCGGGCTACGTTCCCGAGGAGATCGAACTCGCCAACCGGGCGGAGGCGAAACCCGTTCTCCTCGGCGAGGGGTACGCGTTGGCCGCGTCGCTCTACAGCAAGCCGAACGGCTTCTCGGCCCGCGAAGCCGTCCACGATCAGACGGCACTGCTGTCCTGGTTCGACCGCACGGTCGGCCGTCCGGACCAGGTGCTCACCTGGGGAGCTTCCGGCGGCGGGCTCAACGCGGTCCTGCTGTCCGAGCGGCTCCCGCATCGGATCGACGGCGCGCTGGCGATGTGCGGTCCCGTCGCGGGCGGTTCCGCGTTGTTCGGCCAGACGCTCGATCTGGGGTTCACGGTCCGGACGCTGCTGGCGCCCGAACTGGAGATCGTCCGCATCGCCGACCCTGGGGCGAATCTCGCGAAAGCCCGTCAGGTGCTCGCGAAGGCGCTGGAATCACCCGAAGGACGGGCGCGGCTCGCTCTCGCCAACGCGTTCGCCGACGTCCCCGGCTGGTCGACGGCGCATCGTCCCCGTTCCACCGACGTGGCGGCGCAGGTCCGGCAGCAGACGGAGTTCGTCCAGGCGGTCTACGACCAGCTGGCCTGGGGTGCGCACCGGGCCGATCTGGAGGCGCAGGCCGGCGGGAATCCGACCGGGAACACCGGGGTGGACTACCGCGGCCTGCTCGCCCGGTCCAGTGAACGCGGCCTCGTGCACCAGGCCTACCGTGACGCGGGCCTGAGCCTCGACGCCGACTTGGCCGCGCTCGCCGGAGCGCCCCGGGTCCAGGCCGACAAGGCCGCCGCCCGCTGGCTCGCCCGTGCCGGGACGCCGACGGGACGTGGTCGTCAGCCCGTCGTCACGCTGCACCCGATCGGCGACGGTGTCGCCCCCGAACACGAGCGGACCTACGGCGACCGCGTCGATCCCGGCCGGATCCGGCAACTGTTCGTGAACCGGGGCGGGCACTGCCAGCACACCGCCGCGGAAGAACTGACGGCGTTGCGTGTGCTGCGGGACCGCGTCGAAACCGGACGCTGGCCATCGACGTCACCGGAACGCCTGAACGCCGAGGCGAACCGGTTCGGCCCGGAGTTCCGCTTCCTCTACGACTGGCTGCACGGTGAGCAGGGCACCGCCGCGTCCGCCTTCCGGCGGTATCACCCGGAGCCGCTTCCCCGCGCGGTCTGAGGTTGGCCGGGTCTCGTGAGTGGCGGGGACGGTTCTAACCGTCCTCGCCACTCACGAGGCTTCATTCCCCGTGGTAGCGCAGGCCGGTGCGCTTCAGGACGACCCAGCGCTCGCCGGGCCGGTCCGCCACGACCGGATACCACCGTGGAGCGACCGCGGCGGTCAGCTCGTCACCCCGGTCGACGAGGGAGCTCACCGCGGGTTCACCCACCACGATGAGCGCGGACCAGTCGACGTGCGCCAGCAGGTTGTCCTCGGTGACTCCGAACCTTTCCTCCAGCACCGTGACCAGGTCGTGCCCGGTGTCCGGGCCGGACTGGACCTCGCTGACGTCCGGGGTCTCTTCTTCGTCGACGGAATCGACATCGTCGTAGTCGTCGCCCTCGTCTTCTTCTTCCTCGTCTTCGCGTTCTTCGGACCAGACGTGGTGATCGAGCCGGTAGATGCTGTTGCTCAGGTCGAAGGCCTGTTCGTCGGTCATGCACAGCGTCACGGTCTGCCCGTCGGTCAACGTGAACGTCAGTTCGGCCTCCGGGTAGCCGCTGGTGCCGGGCTCCGCCTCGACCATGCCCGCCACGGTCCCGGCCAGCGCCGTGGGCGCCGGGCTCGTGTGCCAGTCCAGCGACGGCAGGTTCGCGGCCATCTCCAGTACGCACGTCGCGGCGGTCCAGAACGCGTCCTTGTCCCGGAAGTCCTTGCGGCTGCTGGTCAGGGTCCGGCCGCCGCCCAGCGGCTCGGTGCGGGCGTCCACCTGGCCCCGCCCGGTCCCGTTCTCCCAGATCGCGGTGACCGTGACCCGGTTGGCCAGGCGTTTGCGGTAGTTCTCGATATGGCCCTCCCTGGCGAGTTCCCAGCCGTTCACCGTCTCGGGCCAAGCGTCGTCCACTGCGGTTTCCTTTCCTGACGGGAAGACCCCCGGTCTCGGACGTGACAGGTCCGGTGATCGTTCCGGCTCGCTTGACAACCGCTGCGCCACCCGGTCTACTGGAGGTATCGAACAAGCGTTCGAAGTGCCGCCTTCCCCGTGGCACGCCGGTGCCGTCCACAAAGGACGGTCTAGGTGTCGTGGGGAGGCGAGGTCCGGTGACAGCGGAGGTGGTCGAGGCACGGGCCTTGCCGTTGGCGAGGCTGGCGGCCTTGCCGGGAGTGAGCACGGCCAGTGGCGTGGCTTCCGCGGCCGAACACGCGAGGACGACGGGAAGGGTGCTCCCGGTGTCCCCGGCGTTGTCCGGTCTGCTGCCCGCCGCGGGGCTCCGGCGCGGGAGCACCGTTTCGGTGCTGGGGTCCACGTCACTGATGCTCACTCTGCTGGCCGCCGCGACCGCCGGCGGTGCGTGGGCGGTCGCGGTCGGCCTGCCCGCGCTCGGGGTGGTCGCCGCCGCGGAGCTCGGGGTCGAGGTGGGCAGGCTGGCGCTGGTCCCCCGCCCCGGTGCCGAGTTCCCGGCGGTGACCGCGGCCTTGCTCGACGGTTTCGATCTCGTGGTCGTCGGTCCGGGGCTCGCCCGGCCCGAGGTGGCGAGGAGGCTGTCCGCCCGCGCGCGCCATCGTGGGTCGGTGCTGCTTTCGCTGGGTTCCTGGCCCGGTGCGGAGGTCGAGCTGAGCTGCCGCCGTTCGCGCTGGACGGGTTTCACCGGCGGTGGCGCGGGCTATCTGCGCGCTCGTAAGGTGGAGGTACTGGCGGGCGGCCGGGGTGCGGCGGCCCGGCCGATGTCGGCCCTGCTGCGCTTTCCCGGCCAGGGCGAGGTCGAGCGGGCCGAGTTCCCCACGACCAAGTGGGGGACGGCATGAACCCGCCGGTCCGCATGCTGGTGCTGTGGTGCCCGGACTGGCCCGCGGTCGCCGCCGCGGCCGTCGCGGGCGAACCCGTCGGCCGTCCGGCCGCGGTCTTCTCGGCGAACCGGGTAGTCGCCTGCACCGCGGTGGCCAGGGGCTACGGCGTCCGCCGTGGGATGCGGCGGCGCGAGGCCCAGTCCTGTTGCCCGGAGCTGGCGGTCTTCGGCGAGGACGAAGGTCGCGACGCCCGGCTCTTCGAATCCGTCGCACGGGCGGTGGAAGAGCTGGCCGTCGGTGTCGAGGTGGTGCGCCCGGGGATCGTCGCCGTCCCGGTCGACGGCGCGGCCGGCTACTTCGGCGGCGAGCACGGCCTCCTCGAAAGACTGGTGGACGAGGTGTCGGTGGCGGCGGGAGTGGAGAGCCAGGTCGGCGTGGCCGACGGCCTGTTCGCCGCGACGCTCGCCGCCCGCCGGTCGACGCTGGTCGAACCGGGTGGGACGGCGGAATTCCTTGCCCCGCTGCCCATCCGCGAACTCGACCAGCCCGAAGCGGGCCGCGCCGAGCTGGTCACCTTGCTCAAGCAGCTCGGTCTGCACACGCTGGGGGCCTTCGCGGCGCTCGGCGAAAGCGATGTCTCCGCGCGCTTCGGCATGGAGGGCGTGCTCGCGCATCGGCTGGCACGAGGGCGGTCCGAACGGCCGCCGTCGCGCCGCCGTCCGCCGCCGGAGCTCTCGCTCGCGAAGGCGTTCGACCCGCCGATCGACCGGGTCGACGCCGCCGCGTTCGTGGCGAAAGGCCTCGGCGAGCGCTTCCATGCCGGGCTCGCCGCGTACGGGCTGGCCTGCACCCGGCTCGGCATCTACGCCACCACCGAGACCGGCGAACAACTCGGCCGGGTGTGGCGTTGTGCCGAGCCGCTGACCCCGCTCGGCGTCGCGGACAGGGTGCGCTGGCAGTTCGAAGGCTGGCTGAAAGCCAAGGACCGCCCCCATTCCGGGGTCGTCCGGCTGCGGCTGGAGCCGGAGGAGACGGTCGAAGGCCGGTCGCTGCAGCTCGGGTTGTGGCAGGCGGGCGCGACGGGCGTGCTGCGGCCGTCCACCGAGGACGAAGACCTGTCCGGTGAGCGGGCGGGCCGCGCCCTGGTGCGGGTGCAGGGGCTGCTCGGGCCGGAGAGCGTCTTCACCGCGATGCTCGACGGTGGGCACGGCCCCGCCGAGCGCGCCCGGCTGGTGCCGTGGGGCGACAGGCGGGAGAAAACGGCGCAGGCGGACGCGAACTGGGCCGGGAGGCTCCCGTCGCCCTCCCCGGCGACGGTGTTCGCCCGGCCGGTGCCCGCCCAGGTGCTGGACGAGAACGGGCGCGTCGTGGAGATCACCGCACGGCGCCGGGTCACCGCCGCGCCGTACCTCGTGAGCTTCGAGGGAGGTGAGCCTCGCGAGGTCCTCGCTTGGGCGGGGCCGTGGTTCGTCGGTGTCCGTGCCGGGGCGGGGCACGCCCGGTCGGCGACCCGGATGCGGTTGCAGGTGCTGCTGGCCGACGGGCAGGACGCCGAGGAAGCGGTGCTGCTCCGCTTCGAGCACCACAAGAATCCGATGTGGACACTGGAAGGGAAGTACGACTGAACATGGACGAGGAGTACACGCGGCTGGTGCGGCGATGGCTGGAGGAGCCGGCCATCCCGGTCCAACGCGCCGAGTTGGACACGGCTTGGGCGGCGTGCGTCC
Organism: Amycolatopsis sp. EV170708-02-1; assembly: GCF_022479115.1. NCBI lineage: Bacteria > Bacillati > Actinomycetota > Actinomycetes > Pseudonocardiales > Pseudonocardiaceae > Amycolatopsis > Amycolatopsis sp. EV170708-02-1. The sequence goes on along the minus strand of NZ_CP092497.1, from coordinate 8,249,053 downwards.
CGCGCGCGGAAGTGTTCGTCCCCGCGCCGAGAAGCTCGACCGAGAACCGGTGACCGATGGGCTGGAACAATCCTCCGCGGCCGTGGAAGGACCTCGCCCGCGAGCTCGCGGGCGAGGTGCCGCCCGGCGACGGCGGTGACAGCCCCGCGTGGAGTGCCAAGCGGCAGGGATACCAGCGGCCCGCGGACCTGACCGGGCTGATCGGCGACGACGACGGCGCCACCGCGTGCCGGGTGCCGTACGCCGAACTGCACTGTCATTCGAACTTCAGCTTCCTCGACGGGGCGAGCCATCCCGAGGAACTGGTGGAGGAAGCCGCGCGGCTGGGCCTGGACGCGATCGCGCTCACCGATCACGACGGCATGTACGGCGTGGTGCGTTTCGCCGAGGCGGCGAGGGAGCTGGGCGTGCACACCGTCTTCGGCACGGAGCTCAGTTTCGGCCTGTCCGGCCCGCAGAACGGGTTCACCGATCCCGAGGGTGAGCACCTGCTCTTGCTGGCCAAACAGAAGGACGGCTATTTGAGCCTGAACCGGGCGATCACCGCCGGACAGCTGCACGGCTTCGACAGGCGGTCGTTGTCCCCGAAGGAAAGGGCGGAGAAGGGCCGGCCGGTCTACGACCTGCGCGCGGTCGCCGAAGAGGTGCGCGGGAAGTGTGTCGTGCTCACCGGCTGCCGCAAGGGCGCGGTGCGCAAGGCGCTCGTCACCGAAGGCCCCGCGGCGGCCGTCGTGCGGCTGAAGGAACTCATCGACTGCTTCGGCAGGGAAAACGTCTACGTCGAACTCATCGATCACAGCCTTCCCTTGGACAGCACGCACAACGACCTGCTGAGCGAGATGGCCGACGAGTTCGGGTTGCCGACGGTGGCGACCACGGCCGCGCACTACGCCCGGCCGGAGCGGGCCCCGCTCGCCGACGCGCTCAGCGCCATCCGCGCCCGGCGGGGCCTGGAGGACATGGAGGGCTGGCTGCCCGCCGCGGGGACGGCGTTCCTGCGGTCGGGGGAGGAGATGGCCGAGATCTTCGCGCGGTATCCGGGCGCCGTGCAGCGGGCGGCGCTGCTCGGGCGGGAGTGCGCGTTCGAACTCCACCACATCGAGCCGAAGCTGCCGCCGTTCGCTGTGCCGGAGGGCCACACCGAGGCTTCCTACCTCCGGGAGCTCACTTACGAGGGTGCGAAGGAACACGAGAAGAACAAAGACGCCGAATACCGCGAAAAAGCCCGGAAGCTGATCGAGCACGAACTGGAGATCATCGAAGAACTGGGCTTCCCCGGCTACTTCCTGATCGTCTGGGACATCGTGAAGTTCTGCCGGGACAACGACATCCTCTGCCAAGGCCGGGGGTCGGCCGCGAACTCGGCGGTCTGTTACGCGCTCGGCATCACCAAGGTCGACGCCGTGCGCTACGGCCTGCTCTTCGAACGGTTCCTCGCCCCGGAACGCGACGGTTACCCGGACATCGACCTCGACATCGAATCCGATCGCCGCGAGGAGGCGATCCAGTACGTCTACCGGAAATACGGGCGGCTGAACACCGCGCAGGTGGCGAACGTGATCACCTACCGGGCGCGGTCCGCGGTCCGGGACGCGGCACGCGCGCTGGGGTACACACCCGGCCAGCAGGACGCGTGGAGCAAGCAGATCGACCGTTGGGGCGCGTTGCGGGCCACGGAGAAGGATCACGATCACGACATCCCGGAGGAGGTCGTGGAGCTGGCTTGCGCGCTCGAAGACTTCCCTCGGCATCTGGGCATCCATTCCGGCGGCATGGTGATCTGCGAACAGCCGGTGAGCGAGGTGGTCCCGATCGAATGGGCCCGGATGGAGAATCGCAGTGTCGTGCAGTGGGAGAAGGACGACTGCGCCGCCGCCGGACTGGTCAAATTCGACCTGCTCGGGCTCGGAATGTTGTCGGCCCTGCACTATATGATCGATCTGGTTCGTGACCACAAAGGGGAAGAGGTCGACATCTCCGAATTGGATCTCAAGGATCAGAACATCTACGAAATGCTCTGCCGCGCCGACGCGATCGGTGTCTTCCAAGTGGAGAGCCGCGCGCAGCTGGCCACGCTGCCTCGCTTGCACCCCAAGACGTTCTACGATCTGGCGGTCGAGGTGGCGCTCATCCGGCCCGGCCCGATCCAGGGTGGTTCGGTGCATCCCTACATCCGGCGCAAGAACGGCCAGGAGAAATGGGATTTCGACCATCCGAAACTGGCCAACGCGCTGGGGAAGACGCTCGGTGTCCCGTTGTTCCAGGAACAGATGATGCAGATCGCCCTGGATATCGCCGACTTCACCCCGGCGGAGGCGGATCAGCTGCGGCACGCCATGGGCGCCAAACGCTCCGAACACAAGATGGAAAGGCTCAAACGGCGTTTCCTCGAAGGCGCCGCGAAGAACGACGTCGAGGAGGAGCTGGCGGAGAAGATCTTCGGCAAGCTCAAGGCCTTCGCGAATTTCGGCTTCCCGGAGAGTCATGCGCTGAGTTTCGCCCTGCTGGTGTTCGCGAGCTCGTACTTCAAGTACTACCACCCGGACGCGTTCCTGGCGGGTTTGCTGCGCGCGCAACCGATGGGGTTCTACTCGCCGCAGTCGCTGGTCGCCGACGCGCGGCGGCACGGAGTGCGCGTGCTGGGCCCGGACATCAACGCGAGCCTTCCGCACGCGACGCTGGAACCCTTGCCGGACGGGGGAGAACTGCTCGCCGTGCGGGGCGGACTGGCCACCGTGCGGATGATCGGCGAGAACCTGGCACGGAAGATCGTCGAGGAGCGGGAACGCGACGGCCCGTTCGCGGATCTGGCGGAGGTCGCCCGGCGGGTGCGGCTGACCAAACCGCAGGTCGAGGCGCTGGCCGCGGCCGGGGCGTTCGGTTGTTTCGGCGAGAGCAGGCGAAGCGCGCTCTGGGCGGCGGGCGCGGTCGCCGACGAAAGCCCGGAGAAACTGCCGGGGCTCATCACCGGGGCCAAGGCGCCGATGTTGCCGGGAATGGACGAGATCGACATCGCGGCCGCGGACGTCTGGGCCACCGGGGTCTCACCGGACAGCTTCCCGACCCAGTTCGTCCGGGAGCACCTCGACGAACTCGGCGTCGTCACCGCGGCGGGCCTGCGCGAGATCCCGCACGGCACCGAGGTGCTGACCGGGGGCGCCGTGACCCATCGCCAGCGGCCGGCGACCGCGGGCGGTGTCACCTTCGTGAACCTCGAAGACGAGACGGGGATGATCAACGTCATCTGCACGATGGGCGTGTGGCAGCGCTATCACCGGGTCGCCCGCGGCAGCCCCGCGCTGCTGGTCCGAGGCGTGGTCGAGCGCACCGGTGACGTGGTGAACGTCCTCGCCGAACAGATCCGGCATCTGCCGTTGCGGATCACCGCCAAGTCCCGCGACTTCCACTGAACCCTCTTGACGATCACCCGGAGGCTGTGCTGAAGTTTCGCCAGCGTCGCAGTGCACCCGGCAAAGAGACCGTCGCGGGCATGGAGGCGCCGGACCATGGGAAATCATGGAAACCCCTTCTCGGACGAACGGCCGGTTGACGGCGTTCGGAAATCAACTCGTTCAGGTTCACAACTGGTTGCGTAAAGAGCTGGCCTTGCTGCACGACGACCTCGGGTCGGTCGCGGAGGGGCGTGCCGAGCGGCTGCGCGATCTCCGGGCACATTGCCTCACCTTCTGCTCCGCGCTGACCAGGCATCACACCGGTGAGGACGGCGGCGCTTTCCTTGTGCTGGCGGACAAATTCCCCGAACTGCGGCCATCGCTCGAAGAGCTCGCGCACGACCACGAGGTCATGACCGGGATCATCGAACGGCTCGAAGAGCTGGTCGCCGGGGTCGGCCCCGGGTCGAGTCAGGACGAGATCCTCGACGTCCAACGGGAACTGGACGGGCTCACCGCGATCATGGAGACGCATTTCCGGTACGAGGAGAAGCGGATCGTCGAGGTGCTCAACTCGCTGGACATGCCGGAGTGGCAGGAGTCGAAGCCGCCTTTCCTGCTGAAATCGCATTAGGTCACGATCTGTCCTATACGGGCTCTAGCGTTCTTCTCATCGCATACGACGACTGAGGAGAACTCCGATGACCAACCCGATTCCCGACGGCTACCACTCGGTCACCCCGTGGATCATCTCGCGCGACACCGCGAGCGTGATCGACTTCCTCAAGCGGGTTTTCGACGCCGAGCCGATCGGCGAGCCGGTGTACGTCGAGGGCGGGAAGATCGGGCACGCGGAGGTCCGGATCGGCGACTCGGTCGTCATGCTGTTCGACTCGCGTGACGACTGGGTCGACACCCCGGCGTATCTGCGGCTCTACGTCGAGGACAGCGTGGAGACGCAGCGCCGGGCGATCGAGGCCGGCGCCGAAGAGGTGACGAGGCAGACCGAACTCTTCTTCGGCGACCGCGTCGGCCGGGTCCGCGACCCGTTCGGCAACCTGTGGTGGATCCAGACCCGGCTGGCCGACCTCGATCATTCGGAGATGGAGCGCCGGATGAACGACCCGAAGTTCGTCGAGGCCATGCGCTACGTCTCCGGCACGGAGATCATCCCCAGCCGCTGAAGTCGGTAGGGTGGCGATAGCGACGCGGAGGTGAGCCGGTGGATCGCCACCCACTCCGGGGCAACCCCGGGGAGTACGAAGTCAGCGAGACAAGGCGCCCCGCGCGAGCGCGGCATGCTTCGCGTGCGAGTCCGCGCGGATGACAGGAGAAAGAGTCACCTCCGCGTCGCTCCTCGAACCCCTGCCGCCGGTCTGGCGATTCCAGGTGGCCCGCTGGGCGACGTTCGACGAGTGCGCCGCCGCGCTCGACCTGACCCCCGGCGAACTCTCGTGGTTCGCCGACGCGAAGGGCTGGAACAGGCGTGCGGCCGAGCCGGTCCGGCATTACACCTACCGCTGGATCCCGACCGCTTCGGGCGGCGTGCGGCTCATCGAGCGGCCGAAACCGCGGCTCGCCGAACTGCAGCGCCGGATCGTGCGGCACGTCGTCGACGCGCTGCCGGTGCACGAGGCCGCGCACGGCTTCCGGCGCGGACGTTCGCCGATGTCGTGTGCCGCGCCGCACGCGGGCCGGGAGACCGTGGTCAGGATGGACCTCGAAGGGTTCTTCCCCGCGGTTTCCGCACGCCGGATCTCGGCTCTGCTCGCACTCGCCGGCTATCCGTCCCCGGTGGCGGAAGCGCTGGCGGGCGTGCTCACCACGGCCGTTCCACCGGACGTCCTCTCCACCGTGCCCGCGGGGCGGAGGGATGCGGCGCGCGTGCGACTGCTGAACAACCTGGCGGCCACGCATCTGCCGCAGGGCGCGCCGTCCTCGCCGTCGGTCGCGAACGCGGTCACGCACCATCTGGACCGGCGGCTCGACGGGCTCGCGCGCGCACTGGGCGCGACGTACACGCGGTACGCCGACGATCTGGCGTTCTCCGGGGATTCCCTGCCGCTGCACCGGTTGCTGCCCGGGGTCCGGCGGATCGTGACCGGCGAGGGTTTCCGGCTGCGGGACGACAAGACGTCGATCGCCGGCGCGCACCAGCGGCAGCGCGTCGCGGGCCTGGTGGTCAACAGCGCGCCCGCCGCGACGCGTGCCGACTACGACGCCCTGCGCGCGCTGCTGCACAACTGCGCCCGCACCGGCCCGGAGGAGCAGAACCGGGCCGGTCATCCGGACTTCCGCGCCCATCTGCTCGGGCGGATCGGCTGGGTCGCCGCGTCGTCCGAGCGCCGGGCGGCGAGGCTGCGGGACTTGTTCGGCGGGATCACCTGGACGTGAGCGGGTATGCGATCCTGGACGGGTGATCGAGACTGCCGAGGACTACCGAGAAGCCGTACTTTCCGGGCAATGGTGGGAAAAACGCAGTTTCGTCGGCTGTGATTTCACCGAAGCCGACCTGCGCGGGCTGCGCACTCAAGGCTGCACCTTCGACCAGTGCGACTTCACCAAGACGGACTTCGAGAGCTCGCGCCACGAGGCGTCGGCGTTCCGCTCGTGCACCTTCGACCGCAGCGTGCTGGCGAGCACGCGATGGAGCTCCTGCTCGATGCTCGGATCGTCCTTTGTGGACTGCCGGTTCCAGAAGATCGCCTTCACCGATTGCGATCTCTCGCTGGTCTCGCTCAGCAAGGCCCGTCTGTCCAAAGTGGACCTGGGTGGCGTGCGGCTGCGCGAGGCGAACCTGCTGGAAGCGGACCTGACCGGCGCCGACCTGCGCGGTGCGGATCTCACCGGCGCGCGGCTGGCGGGCGCGAAACTCGGGGGCGCGGATCTGCGCGGCGCGCGGCTCGACGCCAACGGCCTCGTGCAGGCCGACCTCTCCGGTGTCCACGTGGACACCGAGACCGCGATCGCCTACGCCGCCGCGCACGGCCTCGTCATCCACTGACCCCGGACGCGATGAACGGGCCGTTCGCAAGGAACGGCCCGTTCATGGCGTTCGAGGGACCTAGTCGATCGGCGGTTCGCCCGGGTCCAGTTCGATGAGGTCGCCCTCGGCGAGCAACTCCTCGATGGACGCGGGCAGCAGGTACGCCGACCCGCCACCCGGCTGGTTGAACCACGGGATCGCGACACCGGCGAGGGCTTCGAGCGGGCGCTGCACGCGGTACACGTGGTATGGCCGGTTCACCCACTCCGGCACGAGCGAGCGCTCCTCGAACGGTGTCCCGGCCGCGTAGGTCAGGTTGCCGTTCGGGCCGCCGAAGCGGTCCAGTTCGCTGCCGGCGGGCAGCTCACGCAGCTCCTTGCCGCGGAACAGCGTCAGCGGCGGCTCGCCGTTGAGCGGCGAGATCGGCCAGTTCTGCTTGGCGTCGGGAGCACCGGCGTTCGCCGCGACCGGCGGGCGGGCCGGTTCCTCGCGCCGCATCGGCGGCGGCGGAGGCGGCGTCACCGGCGGCTCACGCCGCGGCGGCGCGGGCGGCGGGCTCGCCAGCACCGGGTTCGGCCGCGACGGGGGCGCGGGCGGGACCGGAGCGGGGGCGGGCTCGTCGTCCAAATCGTCCCCGAGCAGCTCCTCGGCCGTCGTGAACGCGGTCTGTTCCTGTGCCGGGATCGCCTCCCGGGGCGGCACCGGATGCGAACCGGTCGCGACCTCCGGGGACAGCGTCGCCAGCACGGGCGGCGCCGGAGCCGGCTCCTCGGCAGGCTGCTCTTCGGCGGCGGGCGGCTCCTCGGGAGGCGGAGCGCCGTTCGGGTTCAGCAGGACCTTGCCGAGCATGAACGCGGCCGCGTCCTCGGCGTCGCCGAACACCGCCGGGTTGGTCAGCTTCCCGTCGTACCAGCCGACCCGCCAGCCGCCACCGTCGACCTGTTCGACGCTCCAGCCGTGCTCGGTGGGGGCGCCGATGCGGTAGACGTCTTCGGGCACGTCGAGGTCGTCGAACCTCGCCTGCAGCTCGTTCAGCACCGGCACGGGGTGCTCGGCGCGGCGCTGCGGCGCTTCCTCGCGCCGCGGCTCCCGCTCCGGCTCCGGGTGTGGCACGGGGGTGGTAGCAAAGGTCCCCCGCTCCTGCGGTGGGGCGTCGACCTGCGTGACCTCGGAGTCCGACGGCGGCGGAGCGACGTTCGGCTCCGCGTCGTGCGTCAGGAGAGGCAGCTCAGGACCGGCGTCGGCCTGCTCGACCGGCGTGTAGCCGGTGGTCGTCTCCTCCTCCGGAGGCGCGTACGGCTGCTCTTCTTCCTGCCGGGCGTACGCGTCCTGCTCCTCCTGGTGAGGAGGCTGCTGCGGAGCCCGGGCGTACGTCGTCGCCTCCGGGTCGGCGATCTGCGGTTCCGGCTCGGGCTCGGTGTCCTGACGGGCCTCGTCCGCGTAGGTGTCCTGTTCGGACGCGTACGGGTCTTCGTAGCCCTCTTCGTACTGCTGCTCGGCGGCGGCCTCGTGGAAGTCCTGCGCCTGGTAGTCCTGGGTGTCGTAGTCGTCCTCGTACCGCTGGGCCTGCTCGGCCTGATCCGGGACGGTGGATTCGGCGGCGGGGACGGCCGCCGCCGCGGCGACCGGTGCCGCGGCCGCGGCGGCCACCGCGGCCGGATCCGGGCCCTGCTGCTGGTGCGGCGGCGGGACGGGCGGCTGGGCGGCGGGCTGGTTCGGCCCCGGACCACCGGGACCGGGCTGCCCGGGGCCTGCCTGCTGCGACGGCGCCGGTCCGTTCTGCGGCGGGCCCTGCGGAGGCGGGCCCTGCGGAACGCCGTTGGGTGCACCCGGACCGCCGGGGCGCTGCTGCGGCGGCTGATTCCCCCGGGTGAGGTACCCCGCCGCGGCCTGCAGCGTCGGGCCGTCGACCTCGGGCAGCGTGAAGTCGTTCTGCCGGACGTGGTCGATCAGGTCGAGCTCCGGCGAGACGCCGTACTCGCGCAGGTAGAAGTTCACGGCCGCGGGCCAGATCCACTGCCCGTCGCTGTGGAAGGCGACCGGGACGGTGGCCTCGGGCGTCTGGGCGAGCCTGTCGATGTCGTAGCCGCGTTCGGTGACCACCAGCGGCGCGTGGTCGAGGTAGTCGAGCAGCCTGTCCTGCTCCTCGATCTCCAGGTCGGGCCGGTTGATCACCGGACGCCCGGCCGGGCCGATGGTGTCGAAGATGCGGGCGATGCGGAAATGCGGTCCGGGCTGCTCGGGGCCGAGGCCGGACATGCGCCGGATCAGCCATTCGGGCACGTTCTCCTCGGAGCGGGGGAACATGCGCAGCTCGTCGGACAGCGCCTGCGGAGGCGGCGCGAGGCGCCACTGCGGCTCGTCGCGGTTGTACTCGAGGTTGTAGCTGGACGGGTGGTCGAGCTGGTAACGGGCGTTGAACCAGGTGCCGCGGCCGTCGCGATACATCCCGGCACGGAGCCTGCCGAACAGCGTCGCGATGTCGTGCGTCGCGACCCATTCGTGCGAGGTGCCGTCCTCGGTGATGATCTCGCCGGTCATCTCGTGGTACCTGCCGACGGCTCGGTACTCGGCGGTCACCTTCCGCCAATCACGCGGAGCGGCCCGCAGCAGGGCGAGGCCGATCTGTTTGACCAGGGTGTCCTGCTCGGTCGCGTTCAACTGAGTCGTCGGTTGTGCCACGGTCACATTTTGACCGTATCCGCGCTCCTGTGCACCCTGCATGTGGGTTTTGCCGCTATTGACAGCCCGGAAGACGCCCTGACCTGCTGCCCGATCACTCACCCGGGATACTGACGGCGTGAACCGATTTGCCGGCGAGACCCCGAAGGACGAGGACTGATGGCGGTGGCCGGACAGCGGCGTGACCGTGGGGCACTGCTCCATCACCTGCCGTTTCTGCTGGTGATGCTGGTGGTGGCCGTCGCCGCCCTGCGGATCGGCCAGTACCACTGGCGGCAGGGTGCCGCGCTGATCGGCGGCGCGTTGCTGCTCGCCGGCCTGCTCCGGGCGGCGCTGCCCGAAGCGAAGGCCGGGTTGCTGGCGATCCGGGGCAAACCGGTCGACGTCCTGACCTACGGCGCGCTGTCGGTGCTGATCCTGTTCATCGCGTTCACGATCACCGGCGGGCCCCTGTCCTAAGAGGCCATCGCGGGCGCCAGGCGTGCTTCGCGGCGATCCATACCGCCGGACACCACGGCCAGCGAGAGCCCCAGGACGGCCAGCGACGCACCGACCCAGTTCGGCGCGACCAGGCCGAAGCCGCCCGCGATCACCAGGCCGCCCAGGTAGGCGCCGATCGAGTTCGCGATGTTGAACGCCGACTGCACGGCCGCGGAGACCAGCGACGGCGTCCCGCCCGCCTTCTCCATGATCCTGGCCTGCATCATCGGGCCGATCATGAACCCGGCGAGGCCGACGAAGAAGATCGTCACCGCCGCGCCGACCTTGCCGTTCGCGGTGAAGGTGAAGATCGCCAGCACCGAGGCGAGGCCGATCAGCGACACGTAGAGGCTCGGCATCAGCGCCTTGTCGGCGAGCCTGCCGCCGAGGATGTTGCCGATCGTCATGCCGACCCCGGCGAGCGAGAGCAGCAGGGTGACGTTCGACGGCGAGTAGCCGGTGACGTCGGTCAGCATCGGCGCGATGTAGGACAGGCAGGCGAACACGCCGCCGAGGCCGAACGTGACGATCGCGAGCGCGAGCCACACCTGCGGACGGCGGAAGGCGCCGAGTTCGCCGCGCAGCGACGGCTCGACCGGCTTGCCCTGGTGGGGGACCAGTTTCGCGATCGCGGCCATGGCGAGCAGGCCGATCACGGCGACGACGCCGAAGGTCGCGCGCCAGCCGACCTTCTGGCCGAGCAGCGTTCCCAGCGGCACGCCGACGACGTTGGCCAGGGTCAGGCCCATGAACATCATCGAGACGGCCTTCGCGCGCTCACCCGGCTTGGCCAGGCTGGACGCGACGACCGCGCCGGCGCCGAAGAACGCGCCGTGCGGCAGGCCGGCGAGGAAGCGGAAGGCGACACCGAACTCCTGGTTCGGCGAGAGCGCGAAGAGGGTGTTGCCGAGCGTGAACAGCCCCATCATCGCCAGCAGCATCGTCTTGCGTGGCAGCCGGACGGCGGCGGCGGTGAGCAGCGGGGCGCCGACCACGACGCCCAGGGCGTAGCCGGAGATGAGGTAACCGGCGGACGGGATCGACACGCCGAAGTCGGCGGCGGCTTCGGGCAGCACGCCCATCATGACGAATTCGGTGGTCCCGATGCCGAAGGCACCGATGGCGAGCGCGAGCAGCGCGACGGGCACGGCTCTCCCTTCGAGGGTCGTACGTGAGTAAACGATTACTCGCCCAGCGTCGCGGATGGGGAGCTGAATCGATTTAGGTCTCGGGCACAAAAGAAGACAGCGCGTTCGGCCCCAGCGTCGACGAGCTGTCCTGCGTCCAGTTCAACGGATCGAGGGGCCGTTTGTCATCCCGGTTTCGGGTGAGGCTGACCACCCTCAGCGGCGGGCGGCGAGCACGCCCTGGAGCAGGCCGGGGAAGAGCTCGTCGAGATCGTTGCGGCGCAAGGAGTTGTAGCGGGCGGTGCCCTGCTGGCGGCCCATGATGATGCCCGCTTCGCGCAGCGTGCGCAGGTGATGGGTGAGTGTGGACTTGGTCACGGCGACGTCGAAACCGCTGCACGAGATCTCGGTGCCCGGCTCTGCCAGCTGGCGGACCATGTCGAGCCTGACCGGGTCCGCGAGCGCGGCGAGGACGGCCTCGATCTGGATCTCGTCCTGATCGGGATAGACGTACTGCTGCGTCGCGGCCATCCGTCCATAGTACGACGCCCCTCGAACTTCCCGCGAGTTCGTAGTACGGTCACCATCGAACTACGACAACCATCGAACAATGACCCCTCAGATCGCCTTTCGCGGGCTAACCGCGATCCGGCGCCGACCTGCGTTTCGCGGGCTAAACGCGATCTGTGGGGTCTGGAGCTGGGGAGTCATGAATTTCGCACCACCCAGGACCGCGGTGCTGGCGCTCGGCACCTTCGCGGTCGGCACCAGCGGCTACGTCGTCGCCGGGCTGCTGCCGGCGCTGACCGGCGAACTCGCGGTCTCCGAGACGGCCGCCGCTCAGCTGGTCACCGCCTTCGCCATCGCGTACGCGGTCGGCTCGCCACTGTTCGCCGCGGTCACGGGCCGCTGGGAACGCCGGACACTCCTGGTCGCCGCGCTCGTCGTCACCGCTGTCGGCAACGCCCTCGCCGCCCTCGCGCCCGGCTACGTGACCCTGCTCCTCGCGCGGGTCGTCACCGCGATCGGCGCGGCGGTCTTCACACCGGCCGCGAGCGCCGTCGCCGCCGAACTCACCTCGCCGGAACGCCGGGGCCGCGCGGTCGCGCTCGTCTTCGGCGGGCTCACCGTCGCGACGATCTTGGGAGTCCCGCTCGGCAGTGTCCTTTCACAGAGCGTCGGCTACCAGGCCGTCTTCGCGCTCGTCGCGGCCTTCTCGCTTATCGGCGCCTTCGCCGTCCGGCTGGTCTTGCCCGCCGTCCCGGCGCCGCCACCGGTCCGGCTGGCCGAGCGGTTCACCGTCGCCAAGGACCCGCGTGTACTCGCCATGCTCGGCGCGACCGTGCTCGGCTGCCTCGCCGCGTTCTCCGTCTACACGTTCATCTCGCCGGTCCTGTCGGCCACCGCGGGTATCCACGGCACGACGGTCAGCCTGCTGCTGTTCGTCTACGGCGCGGGCGGCGCGCTCGGCAACATCCTCGGCGGCCGCGTGACCGACCGCTGGGGCGCCAGGGGGCCGCTGCTGATCGTGTTCGGCGGGATCACCGTGGTGCTCGCGATGCTGCCGCTGGTGGCGACCACCGTCGCGGGCGCGGCCGTCGTCCTCTTCCTCTGGGGCCTGGCCACCTGGTCGGTGAACCCGCCGATCCAGCACCGGCTGATCGAGCTGTCCAAGCAGAACGCCGGGCTCGTCCTCTCGCTCAACGCGTCCGCGATCTACCTCGGCGTCGGCCTCTCCGGCCTGGTCGGGGGAGCGGTGCTCAGCGGCGGCGGGCCGCTCCTGCTGCCCGAGATCGCGGCGGTGCTGACCGCGCTCGGTGCGGTCGTGGTCGTGGCGGGCTGGCGGAGCCGCGTGAAGCAGCCCGCCATGGCCGAGTGACGGCTACTCGGCGCGCGTCTGGACTTCGCAGTCGGGGCCGGGGAAGACCAGCCCTTCGTGTCCGTCCGCGAACCGGACGAGATACGGCGGAGCACCGTGTTCGCCGCGTACCTCGAGGATCTCGCCGCGCTGTTCGGCCGAGCCCACCGTGCGTCCGTGCACGTGGATTTCGTCTCCGACGGTCGCCTGCATGAGAATCACCTCCGACGTTTCAAGGTTAGGAGCGTCGGAGTGATCCCGCTACAGTGTCGGCATGATCCTCGAAATCCTTGGAGGCGCGACGCCTCACCTCCGGTGAGCCCGTCGATCCGGGTCCGCACGCCCGCGGAGCTGCGTGCGGCCAGAAGAAGGAAATCCCATTCCTGCTGGGGTCATCTCGTCGCGGCACCGCTGTGGCCGCTGCACGGCGCGAATCTCGGCACCCTGCTGCGGACCTGCGACGCCGTGGGCGCTTGCCTTGCCGTGCCGAGGTTTCCCTGGGTGCCGGAGGCGCTGCGCCGCGGGAACACGTTGCGGCGTCCGGCTTGTGTGCACTGGGTGCACGATCCACCCGGCTGGCTGATGCGGGAGAAGGCGGCGGGCACGGCGATCGTCGGCGTCGAACTCGCCGACGAATCCGTGCGCCTCGCCGATCTCCCGCCCGCGCGCGGCCGGACGATCGCCGTGCTCGGCCATGAACAGCAGGGGATTCCGTCGGACGCGCTCGACCTTCTCGACACCGTCGTCGAAATCCCGATGGTGGGCACCGGCGCGAGCCTCAACGTCGCCGTCGCGGGCAGCCTGGTGTTGTACAAATTGGCGGGCTTGCTGTGACCGTCGCCGATAGGCTGCCCGGATGACCGACGTACTCGACAAGGTGGCCGGGAAGAGCGGCGAATTGGTGCTCCGCCGGGCGGGCAACGATTTCGAGGTCATCGCCAACGGCGTCTTCCTGATGGACACCCGTAACGGTGAATCCGAACGGTTGCTCGTCTCGGTGGCGGCCGATCTGGTGCCGGGCAAGGCGCGGATGCTGATCGGCGGCCTCGGCGTCGGCTATTCGCTGCGCGCCGCGCTGGACCACCCTGGCGTCGGCGAGATCGTGGTCGTCGAGCGTGAGCCCGCCGTGATCGGCTGGAATCGCGAGGGCCCGCTCAAGGACGTCCACGACGACGCCCTGTCCGACGAACGGGTCACCGTGGTCGAGGCCGACCTGGTGAAGTGGTTGCGCCGGACGGAAGAGCGGTTCGACGCGCTGTGCCTCGACATCGACAACGGTCCTGAGTGGACGGTCACCGACGGCAACGCGAAGCTGTATTCCGAAGACGGGCTCGACCTGCTCACCACGCGGTTGCGGCCGGGCGGCGTGCTCGCGGTGTGGAGCGCCGAGTCGGTGCCGTCCTTCGCGAAGCGGTTGCGGGCCCGGTTCGGTGAGGTGCGGGAGCTGAAGATCCCGGTGCCGCAAGGGGAACCGGACGTGCTGTGGTTCGCCCGGGTGTAGCCGACGCCGCGCGCGTCAACGCCCGCTGGTGCGACGTGGTGTGCCGGACGGGCACCTTCACCGCCCGCGTCTGGAAGTCGCCGATCCGGACGCCGCCGCTGTACCCCGACGCGGTGACCCTGGCCCTGGACGCGACGGCGGCGGAGCTACTGGACGGGATCGACACCTCGCCGGGCTGCGCGGTGAAGGACAGCTTCGGCTGCCTCGATCTCGCGCGCGAAGGTTTCGAGGTGCTCTTCGAGGCCACGTGGATAGCGCGGGTGGCGGACGTGCCGCTCGAACCGGGCTGGGTCAGAGTCGGCGACCGGTTCGACGATCCGTCCGTCGCCGTGTGGTCGAACGGGGTCGCCGAGGTGACGGCCAATCGCGACGGTGGCTTCGCCGGACTGTCCAATTTGGACACTCAAGGCGACCTGGACGCGGCCTGGCGCGGCGCGACCTCGGCCGTCGCGGCGAGCTTCCCCGGTTTGCCGATCACGGGCTACGAACGCGGCGAAGATCTCGACGCGGCCCTCCGGAACGGTTACACGGCTCTGGGGCCGCTGCGGGTCTGGCTGAAATGATCGCCGCATGGAGATCACGACCTGGCACCTCGAACAGACCTCGCCGGACGATTCGAGCGCGGCGAAGCCGCCTGCCGTCCCGGTGACGGTCACCCGTGCCGAGCTGGTCAGCCCGGAGCTGAACCGCTACCTCTACACCGCCGTCGGCGGCGACTGGTTCTGGATCGACCGGCTCGGCTGGTCGTGGGACCAGTGGATCGAGTGGCTGGACAGGCCGGGCGTCGAGACCTGGGTGGCGTACGCGCAGGGGACGCCGTGCGGCTACTTCGAGCTCGACGGCACTGTCGAGGGCGAAGTGGAACTCGCGTACTTCGGCCTGATGTCGTCCTTCGTCGGCAAGGGGCTCGGAGGGCATCTGCTCACCGTCGCGCTGCGGGAGGCGTGGGCGCTCGCGGAGCGCTGGCCGGGCAAAACGCCGACGCGCCGCGTCACGGTCCACACCTGCACCACCGATGGCCCGGCCGCGCTCAAGAACTACCAGGCACGCGGCTTCCGGCTGTTCCGCACCGAGGTCGAGCAGGCCGAACTGCCCGCCGAGACGCCGGGACCGTGGCCGGGAGCCGGAAAGAAGTAGCTACTTCGCCGGAGCCTTGGCTGCCGCCTTCTTGAACGCGCGTACTCGGGCGAGAGCCTCGCGGTGCCCGGCGACCCAGATCCCGGTCGCCGCCCTGCCGGGGTGGGAGACATCCCCGATCAATACGGCCGAAGGGCTCTGCCTCTCACTACCATGGTGTCGCGCGGCCTTGAAGGATGCGTTCGTTGGCTGGTGACGTCCTGGGATCCGGTGTAAGCCGAGACACCGAAGCGAGTGGGGAAGCTTGACGATGCTGCGTGTCGTGTTGGCCGAGGATTCCGTTTTGATTCGTGAGGGAATCGTCCGTGTGTTGCGGGACCAGGGTGTCCAGGTCGTCGGAGAGGTTGGCGACGCGGCCGCACTGTTGCGTGTCGTGGAACATCATCGGCCTGACCTCGCGGTGGTCGACATCCGGATGCCCCCGTCGCATGAGGTGGAGGGAATCGAGGCCGCCGTCACCATCCGGGCGAACCATCCAGGGACCGCGGTGCTTCTGTTGTCGCAGTATGTCGAGACTGACGCCGCGATGAAACTCTTGACCGGCGGAGCGGCCGGAGTCGGTTATCTGCTCAAGGATCGGGTCTCCGACATCGACGAGTTCATCGCGGCTGTGCACACGGTCGCGGCAGGCGGTACCGCCATAGACCCGAGCCTGGTAACCCGGCTGATCGAAAGGCCGCACCGTGGCCGGCGGCCGTTGGACGAGCTCACCGACCGCGAGCGTGGAGTGCTCGCCCTGATGGCAGAAGGTAAATCCAACCAGGCGATCGGGGCCCAGCTCGGCCTCGGCAGGCGGACCGTCGAGACGCATATCTCGGCGATCTTCGACAAGCTCGGTCTGCGGCCCGAGCCCGATGATCATCGACGGGTGCTGGCGGTCCTGACGTACCTGAAGGCAACCGGGGCCTAGTGTCCCTGTCCGAGGGCACTCTCGACCGTGCACGAACATCAGCCGCGAATCAACGATCCAGACCATTAGCGGTCGTTGGGCCGATCGTGTCGGGGTTCGAGGAAACGATGGTCGCCGTCGGCAAGTGGCAGCACGGCCGTAAGCGTGGTGCCGCCGCCGATCGGGCTGTCCACGGTGAGGGTCCCGCCGAGTGCGATCGCCCGGTCCGATAGCCCGCTCAGCCCGCCGCCTGTGGTCAGCGCGGCGCCGCCGCGCCCGTCGTCGCGCACGTCCAGCCGAAGGGCCGCGTCGTCATGCCGCAGTCGGATCTCCACGTGACTGGCTTCAGCGTGCTTACAGGCGTTGGTCACGGCTTCGGCGGCGATGAAGTACGCGGCCAGTTCGATCCGGGCAGGAGGCCGTGTCCCAGTGGCGTCGTCGATCTCGACGGGAAGCGGGGTTCGCTCGGCGAGCGAGGTCAGTGCGGCCGGCAGGCCACCGTCGGTAAGGGCCGCCGGGTACACGCCCCTGGCCAGATTGCGCAACTCGGTCAGCGCGGTACGCAGCTCGGCCGCACCATGCTCGACGAGCTCGCGCACGTGTGGGTTGTCGGACGCCTGTTTCGCGCGGCTCAGGTGAATTCTCGCGGTGATGAGATGTTGCTGGGCGCCGTCGTGCAGGTCTCGCTCGAGTCGTCGTCGTTGGATGTCGCCTGCGGTGACGATCCGTTCCCTGGAACGCTTGACCTCGATCAGCCGCGCCTGGAGCTCGTTGCGCAGACGCTCATGCTCGAGTGCCAGGGTGGCGGCGCTGTGCACCGCGGCGAGTAACTCGGGGTGAGCCGACAAAGACTCGTCGTAGACCACCGCGCCGACGGGAACGCCGTTGCTCTCCAGGGTCGTCACACCTCTGGAAGGCGGTACGTGCGACAGCCGTTTCGGGACTCCATCGTCGTCGAGGTAACAATCGGTCTTCTCCGAGTACGTCCACAGCACCAGGCTGGGATCACGCAAGGCGCGGCGGAGGGCGTCGACGAACCCATCGGAAATCGGAGCGGCGCCGATCTCGATCATCGCGGATCTGATCGCGGCCCGCGCGAAGTGATAACGACTTACGACGAAAGCCACCACGACCGGGAGCAGCGCCATCGTCGGATTCCGCAGGCTCAGCATCCAACTGTTCTGTGGCCCAGGGAGGTGGATGTGCGTGGCCATGAGCAGACCCGCGGCGAAGACGACGAACGCGAACAGCGCGCCGATGGCGACAGGGGCGAATTCCGCCCGGTACGGCTGTGTTCCCGAGCGCCAGCGGGACACCAAGACCCAGATGAGAGCCACCGCCATCGCCGAAGTCACTATTCCGACAGTCAGCTGTATGGATACGGCGAGCGCGGGAATGTGCCGTATCAGCAGGAGATTGTGTGAGGTGGACGGATGGACGGCGCTGGTCGACAGCGGATCGAAGAACAGCCACTCGGAGGCGATACCGAAGGTGGCGACAAGCCAACATCCGGCGATATACCATTTTTCCCATCGACGGCGAAGGCGTCCTGTCGGATAGCCGAGCGCGACCTGTATCGCCAATGGCAACGCCGTATGGGTGAGAACCACTCCCGCGGTGAACAACTGAGGATCACTCGAGCGGCGGATCCCGGACGCGAGCCAGAGCAGTCCGGCGAGCACGATGAGCCGGCCGGTGAGGGCGTCGGGTCGAAATCGCCAGACAACGGCACCGGACACGACACTCGCCACGCCCGCGACCAGGAATGTGATCAGCTCGATCCTGTCGAAGGCAGGGAGAAGGCCGCTGCGGTCGGCGACGAACGCTTCGAGTGGTCCCAACGTGAGCGCACGCGCCGGATCATGGATCGCCGCCGTCGACCAGTCGACCGACGCGACGACCCCCGTTACGAGAAGAACGGTAGCTGTGGCGACCAGCACCGCCGCTGTGCGACCCAAGGTCCCTCCCCCGACTTTTCGTGCTCTCCACAATGCTTGCCCGGCCTGCCGGACCGGGTTGCGTGTACCGCGCACCAGAGACCACGATTCCTCATCTTGGTTCGATCGTGAACCGTGCTGGCACGGATAGTGCGGCCCTCCGGATGCGAGGACGGGACCGCCTCCGTGCTCGCACGGAGACGGCGTGCGTGTTCACACGGATACGCACCGGCGTTGATCGTCGTACTTTCATGACAGCAAATGTCGACGTCTATTCGGACAACGGCCGAGTGCGACGGTTCATCGATATCCACCTTCACCGACGGTGGGACCGGCGACATTTGAGGAGGGGGAAGTCACATGACCGAGCCGGGAAAGCCATCGGGACGGACGGGCTGGTTCGAGCTGGGGCACAAGTGGATCGGGGCGATCGCGGCGCTGATCACCGCCCTTGTCGCTGCCGGAGTCGTCCGCGGCTGCAGCGCGTCGGGTGCCAACCCGACAGCTCCGCCGACCTCGACAGCCCCGCCGCCCTCGGCGGCTCCGCCTGCCGGGGACACTTCTCTTGGAACCCAGCCGACATCTCCAGGCATGACGTCACCGGCACCTGAGAAGCCGCAGGAATCGTCCGCGGCGGCCGCTGAGACTCCTTTCGAGGCGTGTCCCGACGGCTCGGTCTGCGTGTGGGAGGGCTACTACTTCACCGGCGGCTTCAAGGCGTACAGCTTGGGCAGCCTGAATTACGCCGGAGATGCGTTCAGCGACGGAATCGTGGTCAACGACAATGTCAGTTCGTACTACAACAACTCCGGCCAGTGGGTGAACTTTTACCGAGACGCTCCGCCCGCCGGAGCTCCCTGCGTCCGCGAGCAGCCACGTGGCTACCGTGCCGACCTGCGGGTCGAGGGCTGTGACAACAGCCTCAGCGCGCATACACCGGATGGGAGTCAGTGATCCACAAGGAAAAAGCCTGGTCTGCCGCGCAGCGGTGTAGCTACTTCGCCGGAGCCTTGGCTGCCGCCTTCGCCGCCTTCTTGAACGCGCGCACCTCGCCGAGGGTCTTCGCGTCGACGACGTCGGCGATCGAACGCCGTGAACCACGGTCGCCGTACGCGCCCGCGGCGGCACGCCAGCCCTTGGGCTGCACGCCGAGCTGCTTGCCGAGCAACGCGAGGAAGATCGCGGCCTTCTGGTCGCCGTAGCCGGGCAGCGCCTTGAGCCGTTTGAGGACTTCGGGACCGTCCGGCTTGGGCCGTCCGGCGGTCCAGATGCCGGCCGCGTCGCCGTCGTAGACCTCGACGACATGCTGGGCGAGATCCTTCACCCGGCGGGCCATCGAGCCGCCGTAGCGGTGGATCGCGGGCGGGACCACGCACAGTTCGACGAAGGTCTCGGTGTCCATCGCGTGGATCTTCTTGATGTCGAAACCGTCCATCCGGTCCGCGATCTTCTGCGGGCCGCGGAACGCGTGTTCCATCGGGAACTGCTGGTCGAGGAGCATCCCGACGAGCAGCGCGAACGGGTCTTCGGTGAGCAGCCGGTCCGCTTCCTCGTCTCCGACCAGGTGCAATGCGCGCGTCATGCGCCCAGGATCTCACGACCGGGCCGGTCCGCGCGTCCTCATCCGTGTGGGTCCTAGGCGCTGTCCTGTGAGTCTGTTCGCGGTCTTCGCGCCCAGGTGGTCCCTGGTGGCACGGGCGGATGCGGCCGAGTACGACCCGGTACGAGGCCGATCCGCCCGCACCGCCAGGAACCACCTGGATCACGAAGCCCATCGAACAGCCTCACAGGACAGCGCCTAGCAGGTCCGCGGCGGCCGTTGTGACGGCCTCCGACACCGCCGCCAGCGCGGGGGAGTCGAGTTTCCACTGCTGCCAGAACAGCGGTACGTCGATCGGGTGATCCGGGTCGAGGCAGAGGAAGGTGCCGTCGCGCAGCCGGTCGCCGATCTGCGCGAGCGGCACCATGCCCCACCCCATCCCGGCCGCGACGGCGTCGAAGAACCCTTCGGACGACGGGACGTAGTGCCGCAGCGGGCTCGCGGTCGTGCCGCGCTCGCGAGCGAAGCGGTCTTGAAGGTCGTCACGGCGGTCGAAGACGACGACGGGTGCTTCGGCGAGGTCGAGGTCCGTGCCGAGCGCCGGGCTCACGACGGCCAGGTACCGCATGTGCCCGAGCCGGTGCACCGAGCACCCCGCGACCGGATCGGGTGACGACGTCACGGCGGCCATCACCAGGCCTTCCCGCAGCAGGGTCGTGGTGTGGTCCTGATCCTCGCGATGCAGCTCGAAGCAGATCTTCTGCTCGGGCGGCACCCGCGTGAGCGCGGGCAGGAACCAGGTCGCCAGCGAATCCGCGTTGACCGCGATCGGCAGCCGGACCGGTTCGTCGCCTGCGGTCAGGCCGAGTTCGGCCCGGGTGTCGGCCTCCAGCAGGGCCAGCTGACGGCCGAACCGCACCACCGCCTGCCCGGATTCGGTCAGGCGCACCGGTTTCGTGCGGATCAGCAGGACGAGGCCGGTGCGCTGTTCGAGCGCCTTGACGCGCTGGCTGATCGCCGACGGCGTCACGTGCAGCGCCGACGCCGCCGCGTCGAACGTGCCTTCGTCGGCGACCACCAGCAGCGTGCGGACCAGGTCGAGCGGCAGATCTGTCATCACGAACGCTAATCTTACGTAAGAATCTTTAGCTGTACTGTTGACGATCGGCTTCCTAGCCTGGTCCGTATGGGAGACGTTCTGTTCAGCGCGGCCGCCGGATTCGGCGCCACCATGGCCCTCATCGTCGCGATCGGCGCGCAGAACGCGTTCGTGCTGCGCCAGGGCATCCGTCGCGAGGCGGTCCTCGTGGTGGTGCTGATCTGCATCTTCTCGGACGCCATCCTGGTCAGCCTCGGCGTCGGCGGGGTCGGCGCGCTGGTGGGGACGTCACCCGAAGCGCTGACCGTCGTCGCTTTGATCGGCGGTGCCTTCCTGCTTTGCTACGGCGCTCTCGCGGCCCGTCGCGCGTTCAAGCCTGCCGCGCTGGAGACCGGCGGTCCGGAAACCGGCGGATCGCTGCGCCGCATCGTGCTGACCACGCTGGCGATCACCTGGCTGAACCCGCACGTCTACCTCGACACCCTGCTTCTGCTCGGCGCGGTCGCGGCCGGGCACGGCAGCGACCGCTGGGCGTTCGGTGTGGGGGCCGTGTCGGCCAGCGTGCTCTGGTTCCTCGCGCTCGGTTTCGGCGCACGGCTGCTCAGCGGGTTCTTCCGCAAACCGTCGTCGTGGCGGGTGCTGGACGGCCTGGTCGCCGCGACGATGATCGCGCTCGGCGTGACGTTGGTCGCCAGCGCCTGATCACGGCAGGCGGGCCAGGTCGGCGGCGGTGAGCACGAGATCGGCCGCGGCCGCCGAATCGCGGATCGTGGCGGGCCTCGTCGAGCCGGGGATCGCGATCATCGACGGCGATTTCGCGAGCAGCCAGGCCAGGCACACCTGCTGCGGACTGACGCCGCGCTCCTCCGCCACGACACGGAATTCCGCGCCGATCCCGCGGAGCGGGCCCCACGGCAGATACGCGAGCCCGAGTTCGGTGCACAGGGCCAGCTCCGGTTCGTGCGCCAGCTGCGCGGGCGCGTGCTCGTTCTGCACCGAAACCAGTGTCTCGCCGAGGATCTCCCGTGCTTCGAGGATCTGTGCCCGCGACACGTTGGAGATCCCGGCGAGCCGGATCTTGCCTTCGTCGGCCAGCTCCTTGATCGCGCCGACGGACTCCGCCCACGGCACGTTCTCGTCGGGCTTGTGCAGCTGGTAGAGCCCGATCGCGTCGACGCCGAGCCGCTTGAGCGACCCCTCGCAGGCGTTGCGAAGGTGCGCGGGAGTCCCGGTGACGGTCCACGAGCCGTCACCGGGACGGCCACGGCCGCCCTTGGTCGCGACGAGCACCGCGTCCGATCCACTGTGGACGGCCAGCGCGGCGGCGATCAGCTCTTCGTTGTGGCCGATCTCGTCCGCGTGCCAGTGATAGGAGTCGGCCGTGTCGATCAGCGTGACCCCGGCGTCGAGCGCGGCGTGGATCGTGGCGATCGCGCGATCCCGATCCGGACGGCCCTCGATCGACAGCGGCATCGCGCCCAGGCCGATCGCGCTCACTTCGACGTCTCCGATGGTGCGGTAACGCATGTGGGTCAAGCCTTTCTGAGTTCTTCGACGGCTTCGCCGAGCCAGTCGGCGGTGGTGGAGAAGGAGAAGCCGAGGCCGGTCGCGCGAGAGGTGTCCAAGACGGCGTAGCGATCGAAAGAGAACGGCGAGGCGTCCCGCTCGACGACCCGGAATCGGGGCTCGGCGGTGATGGCGGCGGCGAGGTCGAATGCCGAAAGCTCGCCGTGCGAACCTGCGTTGACCGGACCGGTGAAGTCCGCGAGCGTGGCCCAGGTCAGGAAGTCCGCGATCTCACGCGCGTGGATGAACGTCGAGGGTCGCGGATCCGCGTGGATGTCCACGGCGTCGCCGGCGTCCAGCCGTTCGACGTAATGCCGCAGCCGCCCGGTGAAGTCTTCGCCGCCGAGGACATGCGCGACGCGTACCGAAGCGAAGGGCGTGTCTCCCGCAGCGAAGACCGCTTCGGCCTGTCGCTTGCCTTCCCCGTAGTCGTCCTCGGGAAGCTTGGCGGTCGCCGGGGAGACCAGCGATTCGGTCATCGGCGTCTCCGTCCGCACCTGGTCGTAGACCTCGATCGTGGACGTCATCACGTACCGGTCGGCGCGCAGGACGCGGCGCGCGATTTCAGCCTGGACCGGTGTGTAGCAGACCTGGTCGAGCACGACGTCGAAGGAACGGGAGTCCAGCGCGGCCTTGAGCCCGGCTTCGTCGTCGCGGTCCGCGATCAGGTGGGCGACACCGGACGGCGCGGGGGTGGAGCCGCGGTTGAGGACGGTGACGTCCATCCCGGCATCGCGCAGCCGCTCGACCACACCGCGGCCGAAGTACCGGCTCCCGCCGAGAACGAGCACTTTCTTCATGTCCACCAGTGTTACGGTGGCGATCCAGGTGTTTGAAGGGGAGAACATGGGTGAAACGGCGGAATCGCTGAAAGAATCTCGGTCAAATCGAGGTTCGACTGAAAGCTCGCTGGACGTGATCGACCGGCGACTCCTCGAACTCCTCCAGGAGGAAGGCCGCATCACCCTGAGCGAACTCGGGCGACGTGTCTCCCTGAGCCCCGCCGCCGTCGGTGAACGCGTCAAACGCCTCGAAGCCGACGGCACGATCACCGGCTACGCCGCGCTCGTTTCGCCGTCCGGGGTCGGCCTCGGGCTGCGGGCGTTCGTGCGGATGGCACCGCACAGCGGGTTCACCGTCCGGCATCCGCGCACCCGGAAGATCATGGACCGCCCCGAAATCCTCGAACTGCACCATGTGGTGGGCGAGGACTGCTGGATCCTCAAGATCGCCGTGCGCGACACCGGTCACCTGGAAGAACTGCTGGAGGACTTGTCCGCGCTCGGCGCCACGACGACGTCGATCGTCATGTCCAGCCCGATCGAAAGGCGAGTGCTGCTGCCCTTGTGATCCGTCACAAGAAGCCGCAGGGAAGTCTGGTCGTTCTCCTGGATCCGGCCGTCGGTTTGTGACGCATGATGACTCGCATCCATACTGACGAGTAACCGGAGGCAGGGATGCGGGCTCGGATCCTCACCACGCTTGTCGCCGCCTTGACGTTCACGATCGCCGTCCCGGCGGTGGCGAACGCGGCGCCGTCGAGCGGTTGGAACGACTGGTCGTGCAAGCCGAGCGAGAGCCATCCCGAACCGGTCGTGCTGGTGCACGGCCTCGGCGGCAACGCGACGACCAACTGGTTCCATCACGCGCCGAAGCTCAAGGACGCCGGGTACTGCGTCTATTCGCTGACCTATGGCGCCACCGTCCTGGGCGGACAGTTGTTCGGCGGGCTCGCCTCCATGCGGAAGAGCGCCGTCGAACTCGGCGCGTTCGTCGACCGGGTGCGGACGAGCACCGGCGCGGACAAGGTCGACATCGTCGGGCATTCCGAGGGAACGACGATGCCCGCGTACTACCTCAAATACGAGGGAGGCGCGGAGAAGGTGAAGCATTTCGTCGGCTTCGGCTCGAACTTCAAGGGCACGTCGCTCAACGGCTTTTCCGGCCTGGCCAAGGCCGTGCTCTCCCTGCCCGGCATCGATCTGCTCGCCGACGGCGTCTGCGGGGCGTGCCGCGAATACCTGGCGCCGTCGGACTTCCTCGACGACCTCGCGCGCGGAGGCGTGACGGTGCCCGGGCCGACGTACACGAGCATCGTCAGCCGGTACGACCTCGTGGTCACGCCGTACATCAGCGGGGTGCTGGACGAGCCGGGCGCGACCGACATCGTGCTGCAGGACAAGTGTGGCTCCGACGTCTCCGGGCATCTGAGCCAGGCGATCGACCCGAACGTGACCGCTCTGATCCTCAAGGCGCTCGACCCGGAGAACGCGCCCGCGCCGAAATGCGTGCCGTTCTTCGCCCCGCTGTAGGGCTCAGGGCCTGGTCGCGTGCACCACGAACACCGACCGGACCCGATCCCCGCTCTCGACGTCGAGGCGTTTCACGGTCACCTCGGTGAAGCCGGCCTCGGCGGCCAGTTCCGCCGCGTCGTCCTCGGTTTCCGGCAGCTTCAGGTCGGCGGGGACGATCGCGGCGAACGCCTCCGACGGCCGGAACGCCGAGGCCAGCGGCAGGCTGAAACCGACCCGCCCGCCGGGGCGCAGCGCACGCAGCCAGTCGCGCAGGGCGGCCGCGCCGAGGAAATGCAGCGAAGACGCGCACAGCACGGCGTCCGCGCCCTCGTCCTCCACCGGAGACGGGACCGCGGAGGCGACCTGCCAGGTGATGCGCTTGCCGGGATCGTGGGTCGCCGCCTTCGCCTCGGCCTGGGCGATCATGCCCGGCGAGATGTCGATCGCGAGCACCTCGCCCGGCTCCAGCCGCAGCGCGGCGAACGCGGCCGCCCCGGTGCCGGTCGCGACGTCGAGAACACGTTCGGGTGCCGTGCGGCCGAGACCGTCGACGAGCGCGTCGGCCACGAGGCCATGGAAGGTGTCTTCGTCGTAGTGCGCGGCGATGCCGTCGAACAGGCCGGCCGCGATTTCCTCGCTCACGACCGCGACCGTATCCGGAAGACGGCGGCGCCCGGCGAAACCGAGATCGACGCGGTGATACCAGCTCAGCTCCTGGTCGCCTTCGAGCCAGCACAGCAGGACGTCGACGCCGTCGAGCTCGGCGGGGAAGTCGACCAGGAGCGGGGCGAACCCCTTCAGCTCCGCGCCCGTCCGCTGGACGGTGGTCATCAGATCGTCCAACCGGGCCTGCGCGGCCTTCCACTCCGGCATTCCGCCGAGCGAGGTCTCGCGGCCGCCAGGGCGCAGGGAAGCGGCGAGCTCGGCCGCGTCGGCGCGGAGACGGACGAGCTCATCGAGCACCGGGCGTAGCCGGGCGAGCTCGGCGCGGGCTTCGGGAACGGTGAACAGACCCATGCGCCGATGGTCCCAGCCTGCTCAGCGGCGCCTCCGGGCGAGTCTCGACGCGAGGCCCGCGCCGATCAGGAGGAACCCGGTCGCGAGCAGTCCGCCGATGAACAGCCAGCTCGTGACGCCGTAGGTG
This sequence comes from Amycolatopsis sp. EV170708-02-1, assembly GCF_022479115.1. Taxonomy (NCBI): domain Bacteria; kingdom Bacillati; phylum Actinomycetota; class Actinomycetes; order Pseudonocardiales; family Pseudonocardiaceae; genus Amycolatopsis; species Amycolatopsis sp. EV170708-02-1. The sequence goes on along the minus strand of NZ_CP092497.1, from coordinate 8,223,421 downwards.
ACATCGTTCTGCGGCAGCAGTTTCACCAGCCGGAAGCCCCACTCCGGGACGGCGATGGTGGCCACGCCGGGTGCGACGCCCCAGACGAGACCGCCGAGGATCGGGCCGGTCGCCGACAGCGCGCCGAGCAGCCCGACGGCCAGCAGGAGGATCCCGCCGCCCACGAGCAGGCCGATGCTGAAGACGTCACGCTGGGTGCTGAGCGTCGCCTGGACGAGCATCTGCTGCCGCAGCCCGCCCCAAGCCAGCAGACCGAGGGCGACCGGCGTCAGGATCAGGCCGCCCGCGCCGCTGAGGACGCGACGTACGCCTCGGCCGGCGCGCGGGTCTTCGGCGCCCAGGTCGTCGTCGAAAGGCTCGTACGGTTCGTACGACTCGACGTCCTCGTACGGCCTCCGGGGGTCTCGCGGGTTTTCGGGTTGCTCGTACTCGCCGTACTCCTGGTAGTCCTCGTCGTCGTACTCCGCGACGTACCGGTGCGATGACATGGGCGGGTCACCTCCCTTAACCGGACTACGGCCCTCGGCCCCCTTCGGTTCACTTCGATCTCCGCGGATCGCGTTTAGCCCGCTAAACGCGATTTGAGCGACGCCGCGAGAGGGTGCCGACCAGACCCGCCCCGATCAACAGGAAACCGCTCCCGACCAGCGCACCCATCACCAGCCAGGTCACCAGGCCGACGCCGAGCCCGCTGCCCCCGATGTCGTAGATGAAACTCATGACGTCGCGGGGACTCAGGAGGAACGCGAGGCCCGGCAGCACACCCCACAGCAGTCCGCCCACCACCGGCCCGAGCCCGGACAGCGCCCCGAGGAACGCGACGCCGAGCAGGAGCAGGCCGCCGACGACCAGCAGGATCAGGCCGAGCGGGTCTTCGGTGACGCTCAGGGACTGCGAGAAGCCCCGCTGCAGCCGCGAGCCGCCGTAGACCGTCACGCTCAACGCGACCGGCGTGAGCAGGACACCGCCGAGTCCGCTGATCACCCGGGGCACCGCCCGGCTGCTTTGCCTAGGCTGGAGGTAAGGCTCCGGTGTCGCCGGCCGCCCGTGCGGTGGCACGGCGTAGGGGTCGGTGGTCATGAGGTCCCGCCTTTCCGGTGGCCGACGTGCCGATTGTCGGGTTCGGTTCGATGATGACGCGGTCGCCGCCGTTCCCGTGACGGCCGGATGGCCGTCGTGCGAGGCGGGTGACGTCGGACACATCCGCCTCGTGGAGACTTGATACCGACCACTACTGGAACCATCCAGGACCGTTAAGCAGTACGCTTGTACCGCTACCGGAGAGACTGAAGAAGAACGCGAAGATCCGCGGAAGGAGCACCGCTGCTCATGGCCAAGATCAAGGTCCAGGGCACCGTCGTCGAGCTCGACGGTGATGAGATGACCCGCATCATTTGGCAGTTCATCAAGGACAGGCTGATCCACCCGTACCTGGACGTGAACCTGGAGTACTACGACCTGGGCATCGAGGAGCGGGACCGCACCGACGACCAGATCACCGTCGACTCCGCCAACGCGATCAAGAAGCACGGCGTCGGCGTCAAGTGCGCCACGATCACCCCGGACGAGGCGCGCGTCGAAGAGTTCGGCCTGAAGAAGATGTGGCTGTCGCCCAACGGGACGATCCGCAACATCCTCGGCGGCGTGATCTTCCGCGAGCCGATCGTCATCCAGAACATCCCGCGCCTGGTACCGGGCTGGACCAAGCCGATCATCATCGGCCGTCACGCGCACGGTGACCAGTACAAGGCGACCAACTTCAAGGTCCCCGGCCCGGGCACGCTGACCATGACCTACACCCCGGCCGACGGTTCCGAGCCGATGGAGTTCCAGGTCGCGCAGTACCCCGAGGGCGGCGGCGTCGCCATGGGCATGTTCAACTTCCGCAAGTCCATCGAGGACTTCGCGCGTGCCTCGCTGCAGTACGGCCTCGACCGCGAGTACCCGGTCTACATGTCGACCAAGAACACCATCCTGAAGGCCTACGACGGCATGTTCAAGGACGTGTTCGAGGAGATCTACCAGGCCGAGTTCAAGGCCGACTTCGACGCCAAGGGCATCACCTACGAGCACCGCCTGATCGACGACATGGTCGCCGCGGCGATGAAGTGGGAGGGCGGGTACGTCTGGGCCTGCAAGAACTACGACGGTGACGTGCAGTCCGACACGGTCGCGCAGGGCTTCGGCTCGCTGGGCCTGATGACCTCGGTGCTGCGCACCCCGGACGGCAAGACCGTCGAGGCCGAGGCCGCGCACGGCACGGTGACCCGGCACTACCGCCAGCACCAGCAGGGCAAGCCGACCTCGACCAACCCGATCGCGTCCATCTTCGCGTGGACCCGTGGCCTCGAGCACCGCGGCAAGCTGGACTCGAACCCGGAGCTGATCGGCTTCGCGAACAAGCTGGAGCAGGTCGTCATCGAGACCGTCGAGAGCGGCAAGATGACCAAGGACCTCGCGCTGCTGATCAGCAAGGACCAGGCGTTCCAGACCACCGAGGAGTTCCTCGCGACGCTGGACGCCAACCTGGCCAAGAAGATCGCCCAGGGCTGAGCCGCGTAAGCGCCTGAAGGCCCCCTTCCCTCGCGGAAGGGGGCCTTTTGCGCTGTGACGGTGGGTAGCGGGATTGGCGCCTCCGGGTGGTAGGCAATCCGGGATCTGGGCGACCGCCCCGGCTTCTGCCACTCTGGACCGGACAGAAAACGATTCCCTTGTTCGAGGAGTGACCATCATGGCCATCTCGAAACCGGTCTTGTTCATCGGCGGTGGACTGGCGCTGATCGTCGTCGTCGCCATCTCGGGGCAGGACAGGGAGTCGAGCGCGTCGAGCCCGACCGGTTGCCAGGTCGTGGTGACGGCGGACGTGCTCAACGCGCGCGACGCCCCCGGTGGGCAGAAGATCGTCGGCAAGTACGTCAAGGACGCGAAGATCGACGCGCAGCCGGTGGTCGAGAACGGCTTCCGCAAGATCGCCGAGGGCAAATGGGTTTCGGCCGAGTTCGCGCCCCCGGTCGAAGGCGCGAAATGTGGCCCGTGACCTGCGGTTTCGCGTTTAGCCCGCGAAACGCAAGTGGGCGTTGACCTGCGGGATCGCGTTTAGCCCGCTAAACGCAGGTGGGTGCCTTCCGCGGCCGCCAGCACCTCGCCGCTGAACTCCCGCTTTGCTTCGGCCACCGAGATCTCGCGGTCGGAGCCGGGCCAGAAGTGGGTGAGCAGCAGCCGCCGGGCGCCTCCGCGCTCGGCCCAGTACCCGGCCTCGCCCGCCGTCGACACCAGGCGTGGCGTCTCGTCGGGGGACGGCCCCTGGAGCGTGGCGTCGGCGATGAGCAGGTCGGCGTCGCGCGCCAGCTCCGCGAGCAGCGGGCTGGGCCCGCTGTCGCCGGTGTAGGCGACGGTCAGCCCGGGCGCGGCCAGCCGGATCCCGTGGTTCGGCACGTGGTGCGGCAGCAGGAACGTGGTCATCCGGAACGGCCCGACCTCGCGCGGCGGGCCGAGTTCGCACACGTCGAAGATCGTCGTCGGATGCGGGCGCGGTTCCATCGCTTCGAGCCGTCGCACCGTGCCCGGCGTGCAGTGCAGCGGGATCCGCGGCTCGTCCGGCAGCCCGTAGGCGCGGGCCCGGCCGAGCGCGCTCACATCGGCGCAATGGTCGGGATGCTCGTGCGTCACCACCACCGCGTCGACCCGGCCTTCCGGGCAGTGCTCGAACAGCCGTGACGCGGCGCCGTAGCCGAGGTCGAGCACCACCTTGAAACCCTCGTGAACCAGGAGGAAGCCGGCGCAGGCCCGGCCGGGTTCCGGCCAGGCGCCGCAGCTGCCCAGCACGGTCAGCTCGCTCATGCGCGCAGTCTCCCAGTGCCGTTTCTGTCGGACCCTCCGGGTAGCGTGCGAAGGGTGCTGACCGTCTCCACTGTGAATGTCAACGGCCTTCGTGCCGCCGCGAAAAAAGGCTTCGTCGAGTGGCTGGGCTCGACGAAGGCGGACGTCGTCGCCTGCCAGGAGGTGCGGGCAGAGCTCAAGGAGCTCCCAGCCGGTGCCGCCGCGCCCGAAGGCTGGCACGTGGTGCACGCGCCGTCGGTGCAGAAGGGGCGCAACGGCGTCATGCTCTTCAGCCGGGCGGAGCCGGAGGAGGTCCGCATCGGTTTCGGCGAGCCCGAATTCGAGGACAGCGGCCGCTACGCCGAGATCCACCTGCCGAACGTCGTGGTCGCGAGCCTGTACCTGCCCAGCGGCGACGTCGGGACACCGCGCCAGGACGAGAAGGAGCGCTTCATGGCGGCGTTCCTGCCTTATCTCGTCGACCTGCGCGCCAAGGCCGAGGCCGGTGGCCGTGAAGTCGTCGTTGTGGGCGACTGGAACATCGCCTACGACAGGATCGACCTGAAGAACTGGCGGGGGAACCAGAAGAGCTCGGGCTTCCTGCCGGAAGAGCGGGAGTGGCTCGGCCGCGTGTTCAGCGAGGCCGGCTACGTCGACGTGCAGCGCAAGCTCGATCCGGAAGGCCCCGGCCCGTACACGTGGTGGTCGTACCGCGGGAAGGCTTTCGACAACGACGCAGGCTGGCGTATCGACTGCCAGATCGCCACCCCCGGCTTGGCCGAGCGGTGCACCTCCGTCGTGGTCGAGCGCGCCGAGACCTACGACCAGCGCTGGTCCGACCACGCGCCGGTGACGGCGACGTACTCCGGATAATCTGCGCGCACGAGATCCGGGGGTGCGATGGAGACGAACGAAGCCAGGCGTATCGAGGCGACGAACGCCGAGCGCTACGCGATGTCCGGCCAGTACGGGTGGGAGTTCAGCCCGGACGCGCCGAACCTGCTGGAGCGCTGGACGGTCCTGCCGTTCAACCAGCGCGGCGACAAGCGGATGGCGTTCGGCGCGCTGAGCGGCGTGTACAACGGGCTTCGTTTCAGTGTCTTCGACTACCACCGCCGCCCGACGGTCACGAGCGTGCACACGCGGTGGACCAACAAGAAGGTCAACGAGCTCGACACGATCTCGATCGACACGGTCTGGGTCGTCACCCTGCCCGCGCCGATGCCGAACTTCCAGATCGTGTCGAGTATCGAGTCCGCCTGGGATGTCGATCAGTACCCGGAGCCCGCCACGGCGGACCGGAAGTTCAACCGCTGGTACAAGCTGATCGACACGGACCCGAACGTCGCGGTCGGTGTGCTGACGCCGCAGGTCGCCGCCACGATGCGGTCGTCGAAGCTGCACACGTGGTCGCTGGTGGGCGCGGAGCTGGTCTACGTCGAGAATCCGACCTTCGGCCGGACCAAGCCGGACGAGGTGCTCTCCACGCTCGGCAGGCTCGCGCAACTGGTGTCGCTCCTGCCGTTCCACCTCGGCGGCGGGCAGTCCGCCGCGCCACCGCCGCAGCCCCCGTACCCGCCGCAACCCCAATACCCGCAGCAGCCGTATCCGCCACAGCACCCCGGCTATCCGCCGCAATACCCGCAGCCGCAATACCCGCAGCCGCAATACCCGCAGCCACAGTACGGCGGGCAGCCGTATCCGCCGCAGCAGTACCCGCCCCAGGGATATCCGCCGCCGGGCTACCCGCCGCGCGGTTACTGACGGGACTTCGCGCTCTCCGTCCACACTGGACTTTCGACGAAGTGGTTGTCGAATTTTTCCTGACTTTCCAAGAGATCCTGGACGGTCGCCGCACCGTGCCCGACCTTCTCCAGTAGGCGGAAGTAGCCGAATCGTTCCACGCCGGGGACGAACACGATCAGGACGTCCGCCGGCGAGTCCACGGCCGCCCGGAACGCGTGCGTGGTCAGCGGCGGCACGACGAGCATGTCCCCTTCGGAAACGGTCACGATCTCTTCCCCCACAAGGACTTCCAGCTTTCCACCGAGCATGAAGAACATCTCGGACGAGCCGGTGTGATAGTGCGGCGCCGCGCCATCGGCGCCGACGCCCAGCTGTGTTCTCGCGCTGCTCATGACTCCGCCTGTGGTCGAGACGTCGGCGAGCAGTGTGACGAGCGTGGGGGCCGCGCCGACGGTCTCGGCTTCGGCGGCACGGACGAGGACGGGTTCACGGGTTTCGGTGCGCTGTGTCATGACCACGATAGTTCCATCGCTGATAGTTCGCTGTCAAACTATCTCCTGTCGAATAGACTGCGTTCGTGAGTGAACAACGAAGCGCGGACGCGATCGACGCCGTCGTCGACGCCTGGCACCGCGAGCGGCCGGAACTGGACCTGACCGCGATCGGGGTCGCCGGACGCCTCGGCCGCGTGACGATGCTGACCACGCCGATGGTCGAGGCCGTCTTCGCGAAACACGGCTTGAAGCAAGGGGAGTTCGACGTGCTCGCGGCGCTCAGGCGGTCAGGGAGGCCGTACACGCTGATCCCGTCCGAACTGTCCGCGACCCTGATGATGTCCAGGGCCGGGATGACCAGCCGGATCGACCGACTCGAGTCGGCAGGGCTGGTCGAGCGGGCGCTCGATCCCGAAGACCGGCGCAGCTTCCGCGTCACGCTGACCGACCGCGGATTCGAGGTCGTCGACGCCGCGATGACCGAGCACACGGCGAACGTCGCGAAGCTGCTCTCGCCGCTGGGCGAGGACCTCGGCGTCCTCGACGCTTCGCTGCGGCGGCTGCTGGCGTCCCTCGACGAAAACTGAAGGGGCCCTTCACCGCGTCACATGCGGCGAAGGGCCCCCTCAGTTCCCTGGGTGGATCAGCAGTACAGGTTGCCGCCGGGGGCGACGCCAAGGATGCCCGTGAACTGCTGGTACTTGTTCACGCGGCTCTGCACCTGGGCGGGGTTGCCGCCGTTGCACTCGATGCTCCCGTTGATGCTGCGGATCGTCTCGCCGAAGCCGCGGCTGTTGACCATCGCGTTGTGCGGGGTCATCGTGCCGGGACCGTTCTGGGTCATCCAGTACCAGATGCCGGTCTTCCAGGCGACCGCCGCGTCGTTCTGCACCAGCCACGGGTTGGTCAGCAGCGGCAGGCCCAGCGCGTCGCCGGCGGCCTTGTAGTTGAAGTTCCAGCTGAGCTGGATCGGGCCGCGGCCGTAGTACGCGGCGTTGCCGGCGGGGCAGCCGTAGGACTGGCTCGTGTCGCAGTAGTGCGGGTAGTTCGCCTCGTTCTGCTCGACGATGTGGACCAGGCCGCCGGTCTCGTGGCTGACGTTCGCCAGGAAGGCCGCCGCTTCCTGCTTCTTCACGGTGTCGCTGCCCGTGCCCGCGAAGGCCGGGTACGCGCTGAGGGCGGTGACCAGGCCGTTGTAGGTGTAGAACGGGTTCCGGCTCGGGAACATCTGGTTGAACTGCGCCTCGCTGACCACGAAGCCGGACGGGTTCGGCGGGTTGGTCGTCCCGCCGCCGCAGGCGCCCTGATCGGCCCAGACCTGTGCCGTACCGGGGGCTTCGTTCTGCGTCCACCACTTCGCGGACCAGTTGTGCCCGTTGTAGGAGGCGGTGTTGCCGCCCCAGTAGACCGAACTCGCGTTCCACGGCGCCACGCAGTCCGCGGCGGAGGCGGACTGCGTCGGGACGACCACGGCGACCGTCGTGGCGGCGAAGGTGGCGGCGATCGCCGCGAGAATACGTCGAAGAGACATCGGTGGCTCCTTCGTACGAGGGGACCATGCAGGGGAGATATTGGTCTATACCTTTTAAGGGGTATGGCCAACAGGTATAGACCATTGCGCACAAGAAACCAACCGGGGAAAGCCGGATCGTGCCTGTTCGGCCGCGTGTCACAACCGAATGGCCTAACGGCTGTCCGGTTTTGTCAGAAACGATCCCCCGCACGACAACTCTGAGGCGAGGGGTGCTCGAAACATCCCCCTGTGAGGGGCTAGTCTCGGGCCCCGAGTTGATCAGAACCCACAGGTCTTGACACGCTCGGTAGTTTTTTGACCAGCAACCTGGAAATGCTCACTCGTTCGGGTTAGCGTTCCGGTTCGGCAAAGTCACGTCACGGGAGGCACTCCGGTGCGGAACCCAGTTCATCTCCTGATGCGATCGTCGGTGCCCGCGGCCCGGGCCGCGGCGGTCATCGCGATCCCGGTCGCGCTGCTCGTCGCCGGCGCCGTGCCGGCGTCGGCCGCGGAGTCGGCGTCACGTTCGGAGATGGCGTTCGGCCTGCTGGGCCCGGTCGGCCTGATCGCCGTCGCGCTCGGCATCGTCGGCATGGCCTTCGGTGTGTTCCGTCAGCGCCGGAAGGCCCGCGCGGCCGCCGTCGCCCCCGCTCCGGCCGCCCCGGCGCAGCCCGCCGCCCCGCACGTCGCCGCGATGGCCGAGGCCGTGCTCGCGGACGACGCCCTCACCCCTCAGCAGCGGCCCTGACCTGCGCTTCCCCGGTTCAGATCGCGTTTAGCCCGCGAAAGGCGACGCGCGCCCGGGATCGCGATTAGGGGGCTAAACGCAGGTCGGTGCCCTGGGCCCGGCGCATCGCGTTTAGCCCGCTAAACGCAGGTCGGTGGATTTCTTGGGTAGGTACACCTAGTCCGGCCCGGATTGTTTAGCCGCGCGCTGATCGCCACGCTCGGGTCCATGACGGTGACGCGGCGTCGCAGCCGGCCCGGTGACCCCTTCCCCCGCGCCCTGGACCGGGCGATCACGGAAAGCGGCCTCGGCCTCGACCGGATCCGGCACCGGCTCGCCCAGCAGGGCGTCCGGATCAGTGTCGCGACCTTGAGCTACTGGCGGACAGGAAGAAGCCGCCCGAGCGGTGCGACTCCCTGAAGGCGGTCGCGCTGCTGGAGCGGCTCTTCGAACTACCGCACGGTTCCTTGCTGAACCGGCTTGGCCCGCGTCGCCCCCGGGGACGGTGGGGCGACGCGGGGCCGGATCAGACGCCGGAGTTGGTGCGGATCCAGCTGCGGAAGTAGGGGACGTCCACGTAGATCGACGGCCCGGTCGCGCAGGTGCTGCTGTTGTTCCCGGCGCGGCTGGTGGCGCCGACCAGCTGCCAGACACCGCTGACCTGCTTGACCTGCGGGCCGCCCGAGTCGCCGTAGCAGGCACCCGAGTTGCCGTTGGGGTTGTTGGTGCAGATCTCGCTGGCGGCCCTGATGCCGCTGCACCGGGTGTCGGCGACGATCGAGGTGTTCAGCTCCTGGAGGTTGATCGGGGCGCCACAACCACCGCGGACGGGGCAGGTCTGGCCCCAGCCGATGATCCGCGTCGCGGTGCCAACGGCCCCGGACGTGTCGGCGATCGTGACCGGCGCCTGCGACACCGCCGTCGAGAGACGCAGCAGCGCCAGGTCGGCGGTCGGGTGGGCGATGCGCTGGGCCACGCGGGCGACGGTACCGCCGCTGGTGCGGTTCGTGGTGCCGACGCGCACCTGGTACGGCGTGCCACAGTGCGCCGCGGTGACCACCCAGGTCGAGCTGATCAGTGAGCCACCACACTGGTGGCCACCGGAGCTCGACTGCTGGGACACCATGAACGAGTAGACCTGGGTCGCGTTGCCGCCGCCGACGATGTTCGGCTGGACGCCTCCGGTGGGCTCGGCGGCCGCCGCGACGCCGGAGAGCGAGAAGACGGCCGCAGCCGCCATGGCCAAGCCCATCAGCAGGGATCGTGCCTTCATCTGGGTTCTCCTTCGGTGTGGCCGGAAGATCCGGTGCCATGAACGCTAGGAATCGGGCACCGTGGCCAGAACCGTCGGAAGTATGTGGCGTTTAACCGTTTAGCCCGTTCGGCCGGGCCGACCTCGGATGACCCGCCGCGGCGTGGCCTGACAGAATCCGGACGTGTCCGACGAACAGAAGCGCCCGCGCGTGCTCTCCGGGATCCAGCCGACCGCCGACTCGTTCCACCTGGGCAACTACCTGGGTGCGCTGCGGCAATGGGTGCGGCTGCAGGACACCCACGACACCTTCTACATGGTCGTCGACCTGCACGCGATCACCGTCGAGCAGGACCCGAAGGTGCTGCGCGATCGCACGCGCCGCTCGGCCGCGCAGTTGCTCGCGCTCGGCGTCGACCCGGCCCGCAGCGCGCTGTTCGTCCAGAGCCACGTGCCCGAGCACGCCCAGCTGGGCTGGGTGCTGGAATGCCAGACCGGGTTCGGCGAAGCGGGCCGGATGACGCAGTTCAAGGACAAGGCCGCGAAGCAGGGCACGGATCGCGCCAGTGTCGGCCTGTTCACGTACCCGGTCCTGCAGGCCGCGGACATCCTGCTGTACCAGGCGAACGAGGTCCCCGTCGGCGAGGACCAGCGGCAGCACCTGGAGCTGACGCGCAACCTCGCGCAGCGGTTCAACAACCGCTACGGCAAGACGTTCACCGTGCCGGAGCCGCATATCGTCAAGGACACGGCGAAGATCTACGACCTGCAGGACCCGACCGCGAAGATGAGCAAGTCCTCGTCGACCGGCAACGGCCTCATCGAGCTGCTCGAAGACCCGAAGAAGTCGGCGAAGAAGGTGCGCTCGGCGGTCACCGACACCGGCCGCGAGATCGTCTTCGACGCCGAGAACAAGCCGGGCGTCTCGAACCTGCTGACGATCCTGTCCGCCCTGACCGACCAGCCGGTCTCCGAACTCGAGAACTCCTACGAGGGAAAGGGCTACGGCGACCTGAAGAAGGGCGTCGGGGAGGCCTTCGTCGAGTGGGTCACGCCGGTGCAGGAGCGCGTCCGCTCCTACCTGGACGACGTCGCCGAACTCGACAAGGCACTGGCGCTCGGCGCGGAACGGGCCAGGGAGGTCGCTTCGGTGACCTTGCGGAACGTCTACGAGAACATCGGGTTCCTTCCCCCGGCAGGTTGATTCGCGCTGCGCGGTCGCGGCCGCGTGGTTAGCGTTTCAAGGTGGCGAAAGATGACGGCGCGAAGCCGGAAGAGGACAAGCTGTTACCGCGTCTGAGGCGGAAGTACGGCTGGCTCGATCACCTCATCCGGGCGAACGACGCCTTCACTGAGCGCTACGGCAACCACTACGCCGCGGCCATCACCTACTTCAGCGTGCTTTCGGTGATCCCGATCTTGATGGTCGCCTTCGCGATCATCGGGATCGTGCTCAGGGGCGACACCTCGGTGACGAACCAACTCGTCGACGGCATCACGAAGTCCGTACCGGATGGGCTTCGGGGTCTCGTCGGCGAGATCATCGGTGCGGCGCTGAAGTCCGGCGGCGGGATCGGGGTGTTCGGTCTGCTGCTCGCCCTGTATTCGGGCGTCGGCTGGATGTCGAACCTGCGTGACGCGCTGACCGCCCAGTGGGGGCAGGAAAAGCAGAAGCTTCCGCTGGTTTCGACCACCATCAAGGACCTGCTGTCGCTTGTCGGGCTCGGTCTCGCGCTGGTGGTCTCGTTCGGTCTCACCGCGGCGGGCAGCGGTGTCGGGCGGTTCCTGCTCGAACTGGTCGGCCTCGAGAACCAGGGCTGGGCCGTGTTCCTGTTGAAGGTCGCGACGATCCTGCTCGGCCTGCTCGCGAACACCCTGGTGTTCCTGTGGGTCATCGCGAGGCTGCCCCGAGAACATGTCGCGCTGCGCAGCGCGGTCAAGGGCGCGATCTTCGCCGCGGTCGGGTTCATCGTGCTCCAGCAGGCCGCGACCCTTTACCTCGGCAGCGTCACGAAATCACCGGCGTTCACATTGTTCGGCCCGGTGATCGGTCTGCTCGTGTTCGCGAACCTCGTTTCGCGCTTCTTGCTGTTCGTCACCGCCTGGACGGCGACGGCGAAGGAGAACCAGCAGACGGTCGTCGAGCCGCCTGCCCCGGTGCTGATCCACCCGAGGGTGACCGTTCAGCAGGGACCGGGCCTCGGCGCCGTCGGCGGGGCTTTCGCGACCGGCGCGCTGCTGGGCTGGTTCGGCCGCCGCAAATCCTGACGTTATTCGCCGGCCATGGCCTTCTTGCGCTGGTGGCCGATGACGAACGACGCCACGATGATCAGGAAGACCACCAACGTGATGATCCAGCCCGTCACGCCGAACGGGTCTTCGGCCGCGGCGGCGGCGCCGCTGTTCGAGGCTCCGTCGGCGTTCGGCGCGGCGTTGGCCGGGTCCGCGTTCACGGTTTCCGGCGACCGGTATTCGATGCGTCCCACCGATTCGGCCTTGGCCTCGCGCAGCGCGATGCCGTAGTCGAGGAGCTTCGCCGCCTGCTCGACGACCCGCGTCGGGCGCTGCTCGGCGCGAAGCATCACGACGCCGACCCGGTGACCGTTCTGGAGCGCGCTGCCCGCGTAGGTGTGGCGCGCGTCGTCGGTGAAACCGGTCTTCCCGCCGGTGAACCCGGGGTAGCTGCCGAGGAGTTTGTTGTCGTTGTAGATCGTGATGACCGGTTTCCCCGCGGTGGGCGGGATTTCGAAGCTCTTGGTCTTGACCACCTTGGCGAATTCGGGCTTCTTCATCGCGTAGTGGAAGATCAGGCTCATGTCGTAGGCCGAGGTCGACATACCGGGGCCGTCGAGCCCGGACGGGGTCGCGGCCCGGGTGTCCGTGGCGCCGATGCGCGTGGCCAGCGCGTTCATCTTCGCCAGCGTCCCGTCCACCCCGCCGAGCACGGTGGAGAGCGCGTGCGCCGCGTCGTTGCCCGAATGCATCAGCAGGCCGTGCAGCAGCTGGTCCACTGTGTACTGACCGCCCGCGGCGATGCCCATGCAGGTGCACTCCTGCTCGGCGTCCTCCTTGGTCGGCACGACGACCTTGTTCGGCGGGAGTTCGGTGACCACGACCAGCCCGAGCAGGACCTTGATCAGCGACGCCGGCCGCTGCCGGGCGTGCGGGTCCTTCGCCGCGATGATGTCGCCGTTGTCGAGGTCCTGCAGCACCCAGGCCGCGGCGGTGCTCCCCTCGGGCGGGTTCAGCGCGCGCTTCGGGAGCACGAGCCCGCATTCGGCCATCCGGTCGCCGCCCACCGGAACCGGCGGGACCGGCAACGGCGCCGGCGCGGCCTCACCGGGGCGAGGCTTCTCGGAGGTGTCGATGGGCGGGGGAGGCGTCACCTTGTTCGCGCACGGCTGCGCCTGGGCTGGTGGCTTCGGGGCGGCTGTGGCCACCGGCGTCACCGCGAGGGCGAGCACACCGGAAACGAGGACCAGGAGCGACCGGGAGATAGCGCTGTGCACCCGAGCAATGTAGCGTCGCCGGGCCCGCTGCATACTCAGGGGCATGCGCATTTCGCGAGGTACTTCGATGTTCCTGCTGGGTTTCGGCGTGTGGTCGTGGATCATCTGGATCACGTTCGCCAAGAATCTCTGGGACAGTGACCGCGCCTGGGCCGCGGACGGCTCGCCCACCGCCTACTTCATCGTGCACGCGGTGCTGACGGTGGTCTCGTTCGTGCTCGGCACCATCATCGGCGTCATCGGTCTGCGCACGCTTCGTGGCGCCAAGTCACGGGACGAGGAAAAGGCTGACGCCTGATCGGGTTTTGTCGTCCTTTTGACGGTGTTGGGCAGGCTCCGGCTCGCTTACGTTCACTCCACCGAATCATGGAGGTGGAATGTCCCGGATCAGACGCCTGCTCGTCCCCGCGCTCGTCGCGGCGGCGGCGGGAAGCGTGTTCGCGGCCCCGTCGGCGAGCGCGGCGCCCGCGCCGCAGTGCGACACCGCGAGCGCGCCGTTCAACTACGTGGTGCTCTACAACCCGCGTACCCCGGAACGCAAGGTCGACAGCGAGCTGCGCGCGAAGTGCGGCGAGAAGGTCGCGTACTACCCGGAGATCGGGGTCGCGGTGGCGACCTCGCGCAACGCCGACTTCCAGGCGAAGATCGGTGTCTTCCGCGCCTACTCGGGCGGTCGTGACGTCGCGTTCCCGCCGGTGTCGACCACCCGCTCGACCCGCTCCGCCGTGGTCGACACCAAGGAGAACGAAGAGACCACCAGCGTCGCGGTCGAAGAGGACCTGTCGGCCCAGCAGTGGGACATGCGGGCGATCCAGGCTCCCGAGGCGAACAAGATCTCCGGTGGCAGCCGCTCGGTGACCGTCGGCGTGCTGGACTCGGGCATCGAGCCCACCCACCCGGCGCTGAAGGCGGCCCTCGACCCGTCGGTGTCCGCCGGCTGCAACAGCGGCGCGCCCGACACCACCCCCGCCGCCTGGGCGCCCACGAACTCCGACCACGGCACGCACGTCGCCGGCACGATCGCGGGCAAGGACGCGGCGCGCGGCTTCACGGGTGTCGCGCCCGGCGTCAAGCTGGCGTCGGTGAAGGTCGTGAACGACGACGGCCTGATCCTCCCCGAGGCCGCGGTGTGCGGGTTCATGTGGGCGGCGAAGCACCGCTTCCCGGTCACGAACAACAGCTACTACATCGACCCGGGCATGTTCTACTGCTCGAAGGAGCCGGGCGACGCGGCCGCGTACGAGGCCGTCCGCCGCGCGGTGACCTACTCGACCGGCCGTGGCGTGCTGAACGTCGCCGCCGCCGGCAACAGCGGTTTCGACCCGGACGAGCAGACCACCGACCCGAACCGCCCGCACCCGGTCGACGAGAGCTGCGGCATCCTGCCCAAGGCGATCGACGGCGTCGTCAACGTCTCGGCCATCGGCTACGCGGGCACGAAGTCGTCGTACAGCAACTACGGTGACGACGTTTCGGTCACCGCCCCCGGCGGCGACCGCGCCCAGCTGCCGCCCGTCGGCCAGGGCGTCGGTTGCCCGCTGTCGACGATCTTCAACGGCGGCTACGGTGCCAAGTGCGGCACCTCGATGGCGTCTCCGCACGCCGCCGGTGTCGCCGCACTGCTGGCGTCCCGCTACCGCCACGCTCCGCCCGCGGCGCTGAGGTGGCTGCTGGAGCACCAGGCGGACGCGGTTCCCTGCGGGACCGCGGCGCCGGTCTGCGAAGGCCCGGCGAAGGACAACTCGTACTACGGTCACGGCCGCGTCAACGCCCTGGACGCGGTGAAGTAATTTCACACAGAAGTGATGGACCACGAGAAGCGCCGCTCAAGAGTTCAGGTGTATCGTGGGCGCCCCAGATGAATACACTCGAATGGAATTCACAATGAGCGGCGGTTCCGAAACGGGCGGTAACTGACCACCCGAGGTCTTCGGCAGAGGCCGGGAAGCTGATGCTTCCCGGCCTCTGCTCATCCGTTGCGGGTGTAGTCCGCGATGAAGCCCATCTGTTGATTCATCTCCGGGTGGGTCGCGGAAAACTCCACGATCACGTCCCGGCCCTGAGTCTCTTTCTTGAAATTCCGTGCGCCTTGGTTTCGCACGGTGAAAAGTGACGGATTCCGGATGTTCCGGAACACGACTCGATGAGTGAAGCTGCTGACTTCCTTGTCGAAGACCACGTCGAAGGCCTCCGGTGCCGCACCGCTCATGAGGTCGGCGGAGTATTTCGGCCAGACCCACTCGACGGTGACCAGATCGCCGTCCTGGACAAAAGTTCCGAGGTGGACATAGACATCCAGGCGAGGCTTCCCGTTCCGGGCGGTCTTCCAGGTCGACGTCGCGTTGGCGCGCGTACGTTCCGCCGAGTTTTCGGCTCCCGCGTGAAACGCTTTGCAGACGACCCTGCGCCTGGCCCTGTCGGTGAGCGGGCCGGCTCCGTAATACACCAGATTGATCGAGACATACCGGGGCTTTCCATTGGCCGCGGCGTCGAGGATCAACGTGCGCCGGCAGTATGCGTCCCCGTTGTCTTCGATGATCACGTCCTGTCGCCACTCCTTGACGACGATCGGTGATTCCGTGTGCATGGCGTCCGCGTAACCGTGCAGGATGTTCTCCGCGTTGGTCAGTTTGGTCCGCTGTTTCTGGCCTCCGGCGAACGAGACCAACGCGGCGATGACGAACAGGAAGGCCGCCGCTGTCGCGAACGTTGTCCGCAGCCAGGCGATGCCGAGCACTTGTCCGAGTAGCCCCGCCGTTCCCAACATGGCCACCGCGCTGCCGAAAACGCGGATATACCCGTAGCGATAGACCAGTTCTTCGATCTCCGCGATCAAGGGCAGCAGTCGTTGGGACAGAATCTTGCGCAGCTCCGAACCAGCACCCATCGCCTCGCCGCCCCTCGGTCACCCGGCTTGGTGACTCTCCAGGCTATCCCAGTCACACACCGTTTCCAACGGTCTTCTTGGCGGCGAAGCACCTTTCGACGGATTCGCGACCGGTGCCCTTCTCGCTACGTTATGAGCACCTTCGACAGTGGGGAGTTCACGATGTCGGTGTTCGGCCGGTTGGTTCCCGTGGTGGTGGGGCTGGCGATGCTCCCGCTTGTCGGCACGCCCGCGGCGGCGGCTCCTTCGGTGGCACCCTGCAGCGAGGAACCGCGGGAGCTGCCCATCGACGAGTTCACCGACTATCGCGAGATGGTGCGGGAACTCGGCAGGCTCGAGCGCGCGAGCAAGGGGCGAGTGGCGGTCAAGGAGGTCGGACGGTCCAACCGCGGCCGGGTGATCCATCAGGCGACCGTCGGGACCGGCCCGAAGGTCTTCGTGGTCTCCAGCGAGATCCACGGGAACGAGAAGACCGGCACCGACGCCCTGCTCCGGATCCTGGACTACCTCGGGACTTCGGAGTCGCGGGACGCCGAGCGGCTGCGGAAGACGATCACCTTCGTCGCGGTGCCGAAACTGAATCCGGACGGCGCCGAACTCGACCGGCGCGGCAACGACCTGTCGTGGGCCGAGGTGCAACGGAAGTTCCCCCAGCTGAAGGACCGGCCGCCTACTTGGAACTACCTCAGTGACGTCCTCCAGGGCGACGACTACCGGAAGCGGCCGGGATTCGATGTCAACCGCGACTTCAACCCTGACCTGAACTACGTCCCGCGCGCGGAGGACGTCCCGGGTGCGCCGGATCAGCCGGGCTGGTTCATCACGCCCGAGGCGCGGGCGCTGCGTTCGGTGTACGTGGAGCTGACCGCTCGGCGCGGGAAGGTGCCTGACGTCTACGTCGATCTGCACCACCAAGGCGCGTGCGTCCGCCAGGAAGGCAGCAACCGGCTCCTCGACGTCGGCATCGACTATCCGCCGCTGCCGGACAAGTTCTTCGAGCCCGGTCAGAAGTACGCGAAGTACCGCGACGTGTACACAAAGGACGAATCGCGGCAGCTGGCGATCAGCGCGTTCAACGGGATGACGTCGCGTGGGTTCGTCGGGGCGCGGTATCCGCACGCGCCGGACCGGGATCTGCCGGGGCAGGCACGGTGTTCGTTCGCCTTGAACGGGACGGGGACGGTGCTGTTCGAGGTGCGCGGGCAGACGCAGACGCTCGGGCAGCAGCACCGGGAACACTTCACGCGCGCGGTGATGGCCGGGCTGTACAACATGCTGCGGGACGTGAGCACCGGCGCTGTCGAGCGCATCGATCCGGAGACTTTCGACCAGCTGCCCGGTACCGCCGACTCTGCCGCTCTGGCCCGGGTGCTGGAGTAGCTCGCTGGTCGTAGGTCCAAGTACATGAAGGCCCCCTTCCTTGCGCCTAGGTACAGGAAGGGGGCCTTCATGTACTTCAGGCGGCTGGCGAGAGGTGGAAATCGGGCCGGGGCCTGGCTGAGGCGACACGATGAGCGGCACTGAGATCGGAGAGGACGCCGTCGGGATCGTCTCGCAGCCGGGAAGGCAGGGTTTGCACGACGACGAGGCCCGCCGCCGCGTACCGGGTGTTGCGGTCGACGGTTCGCGCGTAGTCCGCTTTGCGGAAGTGAAACTCGAACGAATCGATTTCCCAAACGAGGCCCACGTCCTGCCACATCGCGTCCGGACGCCCGATATAGCGGCCCTCACGGTCGTGGATTGCCGTGTTCCAATGGCTCGGGGGAACAGGTAGGCGCTGTGCCAGCGCTTTGGCCCGTGACTCCGCCATGGAACGGAGGTCCACCCAACCTGTCAGCAACCGTCTCGGCACCGCAGTTCCTCGTAGCGAGCCGTGATCGAGCTCGCGGAGCAGCGCTTTCGGGTGGCACCCGCCTTTCTGGACCGCTTCGATCAGGATCGCCTCCACCTGCTCGGCGTTCCCGAGCCGGCGCACTGTATCCGTCGCGGCCCGGATCAGCGGAGCCAGGGGAACTCCGTTCCGGGTGACCGGCGCCGGCAATCGGATCGTCCGCTCCATTGTCACGAAGCCGGTGCTGCGGATCTTCCGGTCGTGCGGAATCAGCAGGTGCAGTCCTGTATCCGGCGGCATCGCCGCCTGCCGAAGGCCGTGCCGGAGACAGGCTTCCGTGCCGGTGAGAACCGCGTCCTCGCCCCCGTGCAGGAGGCCTGCGGTCACGAGCTGTTCGGATGTCGGTTCGTTGTTGTGCAGCAGGACTATGCCCGGAAGCAGCCGCCGCCAAGGCCCGCCGGGTAAGCAGCGGGTATAGATCGTTCTGCTGCTCATTTCCAGACTTTCCAGATCGGAGGCCCGGACGACGCCATTGCGGCTTCGTTCAGACAGCAGTTCAGGGTGCTGAGCCCATCTCCCCCTCTTGGTCATGCAGCCAGCATGAGCGCGGTGGCTACTGCTCCACCAGCGCCATTCCCGCCACCTGTGGATAACCGGATGCTTGTGGATAACTCGGCCGCAAGTACATGAAGGCCCCTTCCTTGCGTCTAGCGCAAGGAAGGGGGCCTTCATGTACTTGGACCAGAAGCGTCAGACGCGCTTGAAGAGCAGGGCGCGCTTCACTTCCTGAATAGCCTTCGTCACCTGGATACCGCGCGGGCACGCGTCGGTGCAGTTGAACGTCGTCCGGCACCGCCAGACACCCTCGGAGTCGTTCAGGATGTCGAGACGCTCTTCGGCGCCTTCGTCACGCGAGTCGAAGATGAACCGGTGCGCGTTGACGATCGCGGCCGGGCCGAAGTACGAGCCGTCGTTCCAGTACACCGGGCACGAGGACGTGCAGCAGGCGCACAGGATGCACTTGGTCGTGTCGTCGAACCGGTCGCGGTCGGCCTGCGACTGGATCCGCTCGCGCGTGGGCTCGTTCCCGTAGGCGATCAGGTACGGCTTCACGGCCTTGTACGCCTCGAAGAACGGGTCCATGTCGACGTAAAGGTCCTTGAGCGTCGTCAGGCCCTTGATCGGCGCGATGGTGATCGTCGTCTTCTTGCCGTCCTGCGACAGCAGGTCCTTCATCAGGACCTTGCACGCCAGCCGGTTGATGCCGTTGATCTGCATCGCGTCGGAACCGCAGACGCCGTGCGCGCACGAGCGACGGAACGAGAACGTCCCGTCGATGTAGTCCTTCACGTAGAAGAGCAGGTTCAGCAGCCGGTCGGTGCGCTGCGCCGGGACGTCGTAGGACTCCCAGTGCGGCTCGTTGTCGATCTCGGGGTTGAACCGGAGGATCTTCAGCGTGACGGTGATCGGCGTGTGGTCGGAGGACACGGCCTCCGACTTCTCGGGGGTTGCCGTGGTCATCAGTACTTCCGCTCCATCGGTTCGTAGCGGGTGAAGGTCACCGGCTTGTAGTCCAGGCGGACGTCGGCGGTGAGCCCTTCGCCCTCCTTGTAGGCCATGGTGTGCCGCATGAAGTTCGTGTCGTCGCGGTTCGGGTAGTCCTCGCGCGCGTGGCCGCCGCGGGATTCCTTGCGCGCCAGGGCGCCGACGACCAGGACCTCGGCGAGTTCGAGCAGGAAGCCCAGCTCGACGGCTTCGAGGACGTCGGTGTTGTACCGCTTCCCCTTGTCCGACACGGTGATCCGGCTGTACCGCTCCTTCAGCGCCTGCACGTCGGTCAGCGCCTGCTTGAGCGTGTCCTCCGTGCGGTACACCGAAGCGTGCGAGTCCATCGTCTTCTGCAGCTCGGTGCGGATGTCGGCGACGCGCTCGTCACCGTGCTCCGAAAGAAGCAGCGCGAGCTGGTCCTCGACGACCTTGGTCGGGTTCTCCGGCAGCTCGATGTGCTCGTGCGCCAGCGCGTACTCGGCGGCCGCGATGCCGGCGCGACGGCCGAACACGTTGATGTCGAGCAGCGAGTTGGTGCCGAGCCGGTTCGAGCCGTGCACGGACACGCACGCGACCTCGCCCGCGGCGTACAGGCCGGGGATGACGTTCTCGTTGTCCCGCAACGCCTCGCCGTGGATGTTGGTCGGGATTCCGCCCATCACGTAGTGGCAGGTCGGGAACACGGGCACCGGCTCGGTGACCGGGTCGACGCCCAGGTACGTCCGCGAGAACTCCATGATGTCCGGGAGTTTCGCGTTCAGCGTCTCTTCCGGGATGTGCGTGACGTCGAGGACGACGTAGTCCTTGTTCGGCCCGCAACCGCGGCCCTGCAGCACTTCCTGCACCATCGACCGGGCGACGATGTCACGCGGCGCGAGGTCCTTGATGGTGGGGGCGTAGCGCTCCATGAACCGCTCGCCGTCGGCGTTGCGGAGGATGCCGCCCTCGCCGCGCACGGCCTCGGAGATGAGGATGCCGAGCCCGGCCAGACCTGTCGGGTGGAACTGGAAGAACTCCATGTCCTCCAGCGGCAGGCCCTTGCGGAAGATGATGCCGAGGCCGTCACCGGTGAGGGTGTGCGCGTTCGACGTCGTCTTGAAGATCTTGCCCGCGCCGCCGGTGGCGAACACGATCGACTTCGCCTGGAAGACGTGCAGCTCGCCGGTCGCCAGCTCGTAGGCGACGACGCCGGAAGCGGCCGGGTTGCCGTTCTCGTCCGGGGTCAGCACCAGGTCGAGCACGTAGAACTCGTTGAAGAACTCGGTGCCGTGCTTGACGCAGTTTTGATACAGCGTCTGCAGGATCATGTGCCCCGTGCGGTCCGCGGCGTAGCAGGCGCGGCGCACCGCGGCCTTGCCGTGGTCACGGGTGTGCCCGCCGAAGCGGCGCTGGTCGATCTTGCCTTCGGGCGTCCGGTTGAACGGCAGGCCCATCTTTTCGAGGTCGAGGACCGCGTCGATGGCTTCCTTCGCCATGATCTCGGCGGCGTCCTGGTCGACCAGGTAGTCGCCGCCCTTGATCGTGTCGAAGGTGTGCCACTCCCAGTTGTCCTCTTCGACGTTCGCCAGCGCGGCGCACATGCCGCCCTGGGCGGCGCCGGTGTGCGAACGCGTCGGGTAGAGCTTGGTGAGGACCGCGGTGCGGGCACGCTGGCCGGATTCGATGGCCGCGCGCATGCCGGCGCCACCGGCGCCGACGATCACCACGTCGTACTTGTGGAACTGCATGAGGACTCCGCTTTGAACGTGTGGTGGGGCGTCAGTTGGCCGAGATACCGGGATCGAAGGTGAAGATCACCATCGTGCCGACGGCGAGGATCAGCACCATCGAGACGTAGAGCACGATCTTCAGCCAGAACCGGGTGCTGTCCTTGCGGGCGTAGTCGTCGATGATCGTGCGCAGCCCGTTGCCGCCGTGGATCTCGGCGAGCCACAGCATCGACAGGTCCCAGAACTGCCAGAACGGCGAGGCCCAGCGGCCGGCGACGAAGCCCCAGTTGATGCGGTGCACGCCGCCGTCGAGGATGTTCATGATGAACAGGTGGCCGAGCACCAGCACGATCAGGGCGAGGCCCGAGATGCGCATGAACAGCCAGCTGTAGAGCTCGAAGTTGCTGCGGCGGGCAGCGGGGCGCTTCGGCGAGCGCGGCTTGTCGAGTGCGAGAACTTCGGATGCCATGGTCAGTGCCCCCCGAACATAACTTCGACGGTGCGCTTCATCATGAAGAAGGCACCGGGAATCATCACCACGACCCAGATGGCCAGGATGGTCCAGAGCATCGGCTTCTGGAACTTCGGTCCCTTCTCCCAGAAGTCGACCAGCATGACCCGGATGCCGTTGAGCGCGTGGAACAGCACCGCGCCGACGAGGCCGACCTCGAGGAGGTTGACCAGCGGGGTCTTGTAGGTCTCGATGACCTCGTTGTACGTGTCGGGCGACACGCGCACGAGCGCGGTGTCGAGCACGTGCACGAAGAGGAAGAAGAATGTCAGCACGCCGGTGATGCGGTGCAGCACCCAGGACCACATACCGGGGTCTCCCCGGTAGAACGTCCCTTGCCGGCGTGAGGCACCCGCCCGATCGCTCGCGGCCGCCTCGGTGGCGGTGCTAGCCGTGGTGGACATCGGTGAACGGCCTCCAACGTCATGGCTTGGGCCCGCTGACCGCTGGTTTCCGCGCCTGCCGCCGGGACGTCCACCTGGGACGGCTCCGGCGACGGTGCCGAGATCATGGTCATCGAGCGTGGATGAAAAGGATGCTAGACCCGCACCTCACGGTGGGCTCACCTCCGGGTTCCTCTGTGTGATGGACCAGACATCGGGACCCTCGCACGATCGAGTGACGAGGGCCGGTAACTCACCGGTTCGTCCACTGTGGACGCGCGAGCGGCCCGCCGGAGCGTCTGAACGGTGTGTGACGATCTTCGGCGCGTCACGCGGCCCGGGGGCCGCGCGCTGCCTGCGATTACTCCATTCCGATCACCGTGCGTACTCCGTTCGTCGCGCTTACGACTCATGAGTAAACGTTTGTGTTACGTAGCGTGCCTTTCCTATGGCAGCAAAGCGGCCGTTAGGTACCGTCTCTCGGTCGAACCCGGCAGCGTCGCCGGGTCGCTTTCTTCGGACCATCCGCTGGATCAGCGGGGAGGGAGACACACGTTGCGTCGCATGCGTGGAACCGCGCTGGCCGCCGCCGCCATGGCCGGTGCACTGGTACTGGCCGGGTGCGCGAAGGATTCGGGTGGGGGGAACAACAACAACGCGAGCTCCGGGGACCAGTCCGCCAGCTGCGTGACGGCGCCGAAGCCGCCCGCCGCGGCGGCCGCCTCGACCAGCTCCAGCCAGGCCGGTGAGAAGGTCGACGGCAGCAAGCTCAAGGTCGCGCTGGCCTTCGACGTCGGCGGCCGCGGCGACGCGTCGTTCAACGACTCCGCCGCCGCCGGTACCGACAAGGCGAAGGCCGAGCTCGGCGTCACCTCGGTGACCGAGAGCACCGCCGCCGCGACCGAGGACGAGGCCGCGAAGTCGCAGCGTCTCGACCAGCTCGCTTCGCAGGGCTTCAGCCCGGTCATCGCGGTCGGCTTCGCCTACGCCAAGGCCGTCGGCGCCATCGCGCCGAAGTACCCGAACACCCAGTTCGCGATCGTCGACGACGACTCCGTCAAGGCGCCGAACGTCACCCCGCTGGTGTTCGCCGAGGAGCAGGGCTCGTTCCTGGCCGGTGTCGCCGCCGCCTACAAGTCCAAGAAGTGCCACGTCGGCTTCGTCGGTGGCGTGAACACGCCGCTGATCCAGAAGTTCGAGGCCGGCTTCCTTCAGGGCGTGAAGGCCGCTTCGAGCAAGGCCAAGATCGAGGACGAGTACCTCACCCCGGCCGGTGACTTCTCCGGGTTCCAGGACCCGGCGAAGGGCAACGTGAAGGCCGCCGCGCAGATCGCCAAGGGCGCGGACGTGATCTACCACGCCGCCGGCGCCTCCGGTAAGGGCGTCTTCGAGGCCGCGAAGTCGAACAACGCCATGGCCATCGGTGTCGACTCCGACCAGTACAACCAGAAGACGGTCGAGGCGTCGAAGGACGTCATCATCACCTCGATGCTCAAGCGCGTCGACGTGGCGGTGTTCGACTACCTGCGCGCGCTGGCGAAGGGCGACCTGACGACCCTGCCGAAGCGGTTCGACCTCAAGGTCGACGGCATCGGCTACGCCACCTCCGGTGGCAAGGTCGACGACATCAAGGACGTCCTCGACGGCTACAAGGCGCAGATCGTCTCCGGGGCGATCACCGTTTCCGACAAGCCGCAGAAGTAAGCTTCACCAGGTACGGGGCTCGGGAGGGTAACCCCTTCCGAGCCCCAACCTGTTTACCCAGAACTGGATGGCTTTTTCATGAGCGCTCCCCAGGCCGAGGTCACCGACGCCCCCGACCGGGGTGAACCGGCCGTGCAGCTGACCGGGATCACGAAGCGATTCCCCGGTGTCGTGGCCAACTCCGACGTCAACCTCACCGTCACCAAGGGCGAGGTGCACGCCGTCTGCGGCGAGAACGGCGCGGGCAAATCGACCCTGATGAAGATCCTCTACGGCATGCAACAGCCGGACGAGGGCGACATCGCGATCAACGGCGAACCGGTGAAACTGCGCAACCCGCAGGACGCCATCAAGACCGGGATCGGGATGGTCCACCAGCACTTCATGCTGGCCGACAACCTGACCGTCGGGGAGAACGTCTTCCTCGGCGCGGAGAACCTGCACGGCATCGGCCGCGCGGCGAGGGCGAAGCTGGCGGAACTCGCCGAACGCGTCGGCCTGCGCGCCCGCCCGGACGCGCTGCTGGAAGAGCTCGGCGTCGCCGACCGCCAGCGCGTGGAGATCGTCAAGGTGCTCTACCGCGGCGCGCGGATCATCATCCTCGACGAGCCCACCGCGGTGCTCGTGCCACAGGAGGTCGACGCGCTGTTCGAGACCGTCCGCGCCATGCAGAAGGACGGCTTCACCTTCATCTTCATCTCGCACAAGCTCGACGAGGTGCGCGCGATCGCCGACACGGTCACCGTGATCCGCCGCGGCACCACCGTCGGCACGGCGGATCCGAAGACGATCACCTCACGTCAGCTGGCCGAGATGATGGTCGGCACGGAGCTGCCCAGCCCGGAGACCCGCGAGTCGACCGTCACCGATCGGGACGTCCTCCGCCTGGACGACGTGTGCCTGAGCGTCGAGGGTTCCGAGCGGAACGTGCTCGACCACATCTCCTTCACCGTGCACGCGGGTGAGGTGCTCGGGATCGCCGGCGTCGAGGGCAACGGCCAGACCGAACTCGTCGAGACGATCATGGGCATGCGCAAGGGCGGCGGCCGGATCGAACTGACCGAGGTCGACGGCAAGGTCGTCGAACTGCACAAACTGGGGACGCTCGCCCGCCGCGAGGCCGGGATCGGCTACATCGCCGAAGACCGCACGCGGCACAGCCTCCTGCTCACGCAACCGTTGTGGGTCAACCGGATCCTCGGCTACCAGACCCGCAAGCCGGTCGCGAAAGGACAGTTGCTCGACATCGACGGCGCGCGGGAGGACACCCGCCGCATCGTCGAGGAGTACGACGTCCGCACACCGGGGATCGACGTCCCGGCCGCCGCGCTTTCGGGTGGCAACCAGCAGAAGCTGATCGTCGGGCGCGAGCTTTCCGGCGAGCCGGTGCTGCTGATCGCGTCGCATCCGACGCGCGGTGTCGACGTCGGCGCGCAGGCGCTGATCTGGGAACAGATCCGCCAGGCGCGTGCCGCGGGACTGGCCGTCCTGCTGATTTCGGCCGACCTCGACGAGCTGATCGGGCTTTCCGACACCATCCAGGTCATGCTGCGCGGACGGCTGGTCGGCGAGGCCGACCCCGCCACCGTGACCCCGCAGGAACTGGGCTCCGCGATGACGGGTGCTTCCGAAGACGAAGAAGGTGCAGCGTGAGTTCCTGGCGTACGAGGCTGCTGCCGCCTCTGCTCGCGATCGTTTTCGCGGTCATCCTGACGGCCATCGCGCTGATCATCTCGGGCGCGGATCCGCTCCAGGCCTACGGCACGATGATCGGCCAGCTCTTCAAGGGCTCGACGGCCGTCGACACGGTGAACCTCGCGACGGTCTACTACCTGTCCGGGCTCGCGGTGGCCATCGGCTTCCAGATGAACCTCTTCAACATCGGTGTCGAGGGCCAGTACCGGTTCGCCGCCATCGTCACCGCCATCATCGGCGGGGCGCTGCAGCTGCCGCCGGTGATCCACGTGATCGCGATCCTGATCGTCGCGGTGGCCAGCGGCATGCTCTACGCGGCCATCCCCGCCGTGCTGAAGGTGACCCGCGGCGTTTCCGAGGTCATCTCGACGATCATGCTGAACGCGATCGTCGGCGGCATTGTGGCGTTCCTGGTCAACGCGGACCAGTTCGGCGTGCAGACCGGCAACAACATCGCCACCCGCGAGATCGCCGAAACCGGCCGGATCCCCGGTATCCCGATCGGCTCCGGCGAGCTGTTCGGCTTCGTGGTCATCGCGGCGCTGATCGGCGGGGCCTACTGGTTCATGCTCAACCGGACCCGGTTCGGCTTCGAGCTCAAGGCCTCCGGTGAATCGACGACGGCCGCCGCGGCGGGTGGTGTCAACGCCAAGAAGATGACGTTGATCGCGATGCTGCTTTCCGGTGGTGTCGCCGGCCTGGTCGCGATGCCGGAACTGCTCGGCCGCGACTTCAGCTACGGCATCACCTCGACCCAGATGTACGGCTTCACCGGTATCGCGGTCGCCCTGCTCGGGCGTAACCACCCGGCCGGGATCGCGCTGGGCGCCCTGCTTTGGGCGTTCCTCGACCGGTCCGCCGTTTCGCTGGAACAGATCAACGTGTCCAAAGAGATCGCCACGATCATGCAGGGCGTGATCGTGCTGTCGGTCGTCATCGCGTACGAGATCGTGCGCCGCGCCGACCTGGCCGCCGAGCAACGCCGCGTGGGTCGCGCGCTGGCGGGCAACGGCCGCAAGGGTTCCAGCGTGTCCGAGGGAGGTGCGGTGTGACCACCGCGGACGTTCTTTCGCCCAACACCGGCGGCACCACCATGCCGGTGAAGCCGCCGAAGCGGCGCATCCCGGGCTGGCTCAAAGGCGCCATCTGGGGCCTGCTGGCGGTCGGTGTGCTCGCGATCGCGTCGTACGCCACCGGCGTCAACACGCTGACCTCGACCAACACCGCGCACACCGCGCTGCGGCTGGCCCTGCCGATCCTGCTGTGCGCGCTCGGCGGGCTCTGGGCCGAACGCGCGGGCGTGATCAACATCGGCCTCGAAGGCATGATGATCCTCGGCACCTGGGGCGCCGCGTGGGGTGCGTACCACGGCGGTGTCTGGGCCGGGCTGATCGCGGCGGTCGTGTTCGGCGCGCTCGGCGGGCTGCTGCACGCCGTCGCGACGGTGACCTTCAACGTCAACCACATCGTCTCCGGTGTGGCGATCAACCTGCTCGGCCTCGGTGTCGCGAAGTACCTGGCGAACCTGGTGTTCACCCCGCTTTCGGGGAACCCGCGCCAGTCGCCGCCGGTGCCGAAGTTCGACACCTATTCGGCGACCTTCCTCTCGGACTGGTTGTCGGATCTGGAAAAGATGCAGCGCGTCTTCATCTCGGATCTGGCAGGCATCCTGAACGGCCTGATCACCGAGGTCGCGCCGCTGACGATGATCGCGATCGCGCTGGTGCCGATCAGCTATTTCGTGCTGTGGCGCACGCGGTTCGGCCTGCGGCTGCGGTCCTGCGGTGAGAACCCGGTCGCGGCCGAGTCCCTCGGTGTGAAGGTCTACCTGCACAAGTACGTCGCCATGATCATCTCCGGCGGGCTCGCCGGAATGGGTGGCGCGTCGCTCGTGCTGCTCGCCGGCGGTGCGGACTACCTGGAGAACCAGACCAACAACCGCGGGTACATCGGCCTCGCGGCGATGATCTTCGGCAACTGGCGGCCGGGCGGCCTGCTCGGCGGCGCGGCGCTGTTCGGGTACGCGGACGGTCTCCAGCTCGCCGGTGGCGGCACCGCGGTGCTCGCGCTGCTGTACGGCGCGGTGATCCTGCTGGCCGTGATCGTGGCGGTGCAGCTGTTCCGCCGTCAGTGGATCGCCTCCGCGCTCGGTGTCGTCGGCGCCGCCGCGCTGTACGCGATCTACTGGACCAACGACGACCTGCCCAGCGACCTCATCCCGTACACCGCGCATTTCGTGACGCTGATCGTGCTGGCGGTGGCCTCACAGCGGCTGCGGCCGCCCAAGGCGATCGGCGCCACCTATCGGCGAGGTGAGGACTGACATGGCTGAGTACGACTGGGAAGCCTTGCGGGCTCAAGCCGTCGAGGCGGCGAAGTCGGCGTACGCGCCGTACTCGGGCTTGCACGTCGGTGTCGCCGCTGTGGTGGACGACGGCCGGATCGTCGTCGGCTGCAACGTCGAGAACGCTTCGTACGGCTTGGGAATGTGCGCGGAATGCACGATGGCGGGGCAGCTGCGGCTGACCGGCGGCGGCAAGCTCGTCGCCGTCGCGTGCCGCAGCGGTGAAGGCGCTCTGCTGATGCCGTGCGGGCGCTGCCGTCAGATCCTGTTCGAGCACGGCGGTTCCGACTGCCTGGTGGACACCCCGAGCGGCATCCTGCCGATGTCGGCCGTGCTGCCGGACGCCTTCGGCCCGGACGATCTGCCGTGAGCGCGTTCGCCGCCGTCGACGTCATCCGCGCGAAGCGGGACGGTGGACGGCTCACCGACGAGCAGATCGACTGGACCATCGACGCGTACACGCGCGGCGACATCGCCGAGGAACAGATGGCCGCGCTCGCGATGGCCATCTTCCTGCGGGGCATGGACTCCGGCGAGATCGCGCGCTGGACCGGCGCGATGATCTCGTCGGGGGAGCGGCTCGATCTGAAGGTCAGCCGTCCGACGATCGACAAGCATTCGACCGGCGGGGTCGGCGACAAGATCACGCTCCCGCTGGCGCCGCTCGTCGCGGCCTGCGGCGCGGCGGTGCCGCAGCTGTCCGGGCGCGGGCTCGGGCACACCGGCGGGACGCTGGACAAACTGGAGTCGATTCCGGGCTGGCGTGCCGCTTTGTCGACATCGGAGATCGTCCGGCAGCTCGAAGAGGTCGGCGCGGTGGTCTGCGCGGCCACTGAAGGGCTGGCTCCGGCGGACAAGAAGCTGTACGCGCTGCGGGACGTGACTTCGACGGTGGAGTCGATCCCGCTGATCGCGAGCTCGATCATGAGCAAGAAGATCGCCGAGGGGTCGGCCGGGCTGGTTCTCGACGTGAAGACAGGTTCGGGCGCGTTCATGAAGACGCTGCCGCAGGCCCGTGAACTCGCGCGGACGCTGGTGGAGATCGGGACCGCGCACGGCGTCGCGACGACGGCGCTGATCACGGACATGAACGTGCCGCTCGGGAACGCCGTCGGGAACGCGATCGAGGTCGCGGAGTCGGTCGAGGTGCTGCGCGGCGGTGGCCCGGCCGACGTCGTCGAGCTGACGGTGGCTTTGGCGCGGGAGATGCTGTCGCTGGCCGGATTGTCCGATGTGGACCCGGCCGAGGTGCTGGCTTCCGGCCGGGCTTACGAGACGTGGTGCCGGATGATCGCCGCGCAGGGCGGGGATCCGGAGGCCGCTTTGCCGCGGCCTAAGCATGTGCACGTGGTTCCGGCGCCTTCGGACGGCGTCTTGTCGTCTCTGGACGCTTACTCGGTCGGGGTCGCCGCTTGGCGGCTCGGGGCCGGGCGGGCGCGCAAGGAGGATCCGGTGCAGGCCGCGGCCGGTGTGCTGTGCCTGGCGAAGCCGGGCGACAAGGTTTCGGCCGGGCAGCCGCTGCTGGAGCTGCACACCGATACGCCGGACGCTGTTCCTTCGGCTCTCGCTGCGCTCGAAGACGCCTACGCCGTCTCCTCGGAGGCTCCGGCCTCCGCTCCGCTCGTCCTGGAGACCGTGCGGCCCTGACCTGCGTTTAGCGGGCTAAACGCGATCTGCTCGCGATCCCCGTGTCCTGAAGGCCACCTTTGAGACGTCGAACGTCTCAAAGGTGGCCTTCAGGACGTCCGGGAGGTGCCCGGTACTTGCGCGTACAACTACCGCATCCAGAGGACTAAACGCGAGGCACGAGGGAGGCGTGCCAGGAGCAGGTGTCTCCAATGCCGCATCGGGGACACCGGTGCTGGCCGACCGGATCGCGATTAGCCCGCTAAACGCAGGTCGCCGGCGTGGGGGTGGCCGGATCGCGATTAGGGGGCTAAACGCAGGTCGGCGGCGTGGGCGTGGCCGGATCGCGTTTAGCCCGCTAAACGCAGGTCGGCGCGGGGAGCCAGGCCCGAGAAGCGTGAAGGCCCCGTCCCAGGCGAAGCCGAGGGAAGGGGGCCTTCACGTGCTAGGAGAGCGTTGCCGCGTTTCGTCCTCTAGTTGCGGTAGTTCGCAGTACGCACTTCAGCGATCAGAGGACGAAACGCGGGAGAAAGCGTCAGTCCGTGGTCTCGTCGCCGCCGTCGGCCTTCGCCTTGGCGTCGGCCGCCTTGGGCGCCCGGCCGTTGCGCGAGCTGCGGCGCGGCTGACGCGGGGCGGGCGGCGGCGGGGAGATCTGCTGCACGGCCGGTCCGCCGCCGAGCATCAGCTCCGCGAAGGTCGCCATGGCCTCGTCCAGCTGGCCGCCGATGCGGCGCACGGATTCGTCGTTGCTCTTGCGCACCAGCGAGTCGACCGAGTCGGTGTCCGGCTGCTTCTGCAGCGTGCTCTCGACCTTCGACAGGCCGGAGCGGATCGAGCCGTCGAGGTCGCCGAGGCGCCCGGTGAAGCCGTCCTCGACCTTGTCGAGCCGCTCGGCCAGGTCGTCGAGCCGCGAGGTGACCTTCTCAAGGCGGTCGCCGAGGCCGTCGAGGCGCTCCGAGGCGTCGACCATCTCGCCGGTCTCGGTCAGTGCGGTCTTCAGCGCCTCGGTGTTCGCGGTGAGGCTTTCCTTGGTGGCCTTGTCGAGGTTCTCGACGCGGGTGCGCAGCTCGCGGTCGACGGTGTCGACGCGGTCCCGCAGGGTGGACTCGGCCTGCTCGACGCGCTCGCGCACCGGGCCGATCACCGACTGCGGCAGCGCGTCGGTCTTCACGTCCTGCTTGTCGAGGTGCGCGCCGAGCTCGTCGAGACGGCGGTGGATGTTCTGGAGCTTGTCCTCGAGCCCGTCCATCCGGCCCCCGACGCCTTCCAGACGCGCGGCCATGCCGTCGAGGCGGCCGTCGAGCTGAGCGAACGGCTTGGCCAGCTTGTCGACGATGCTTTCGACGGCGCGGGTCAGCGCGGCGATCGCGGTGTCCTGCGCTTCGAGCCGCGACATGGTCTCGTCGAGCCGCTCGGCGAGCACGCTGGTCTCGGTGCGGTCGGGCATCTCGGAGAGCCGCTTGCGCACCGCGCCGAGCGAGTCGACCGGGGCCAGACGTGCGTAGATGTCGTCGAGCGCGTCGAAGATCTGCTGCTGTTCGCTCTCACGCACTTCGGCCGCGCGCACCAGCATGTTGCGCATCCGGTCGAAGGACGGGGCTGCAATGTGGTTGTCAGTGGTCACTGCGGTGTCCTTCGTGGGCGGGGAAATGGGAGGGACGTGACGTGAAGCTTATCCATTGCGAAATTGCTCTGCGTATGGCCCCCGGGTATCGGACAATGCCGAGCTCTGCCCTGATGGCCGATTCAGCCGGTGATCCACAAAGCCGAGGGTTAAGTCAAGCATGAGACTTACAGCCATGTAGGGGAATGACAGGCTGGTTACCGTTACGTATGTCCTCTGAAAGCAGCAGACCACGCGTCCCGGAGGCGGTACTGGCCCGCGCTCCCAAGGTTCTCCTCCACGACCACCTGGACGGCGGATTGCGCCCCGCCACCGTCGCCGAACTCGCCGAACAGACCGGCTACGAGGCCTTGCCGGCCACCGATCCTGTCGAACTCGGCCGATGGTTCCGCGACGCCGCCGATTCCGGCTCCCTCGTCTCGTACCTTGAGACGTTCGCGCATACCTGCGGTGTCATGCAGACCGAGGAAGCGCTGGTCAGGGTGGCCGCCGAGGCGGTGGAAGACCTCGCGGCCGACGGCGTCGTCTACGCCGAGGTGCGTTATGCCCCCGAACTCTTCGTCGAACGCGGACTGTCACTCGATGCGGTGGTCGAGGCGATTCAGGCCGGATTCGCCGAAGGTGAACGGAGAGTGGCGGACGGCGGCGGCCGGATCCGCGTCGGGACGTTGCTCTGCGCGATGCGCCAGCACGCCAGGGCGCTGGAGATCGCCGGTCTCGCCGTGCGCTACCGCGACGCCGGCGTGGTCGGGTTCGACATCGCCGGGCCGGAAGACGGATTCCCGCCTACCAGAAATCTCGACGCATTCGAGTTTCTGCGGACGAATAATGCGCATTTCACCATTCATGCCGGGGAGGCGTTCGGGCTCGCGTCCATTTGGGAGGCGATTCAGCATTGCGGCGCGGAGCGGCTGGGCCACGGCGTGCGCATCGTCGACGACATCAAGACCGACAGCGACGGCACGGTCCATTTGGGACGGTTGGCCGCCTACGTCCGCGACCGGCGGATCCCGCTCGAGATCTGTCCCACGTCCAATGTCCAGACGGGAGCGGCGCGCTCGATCGGCGAGCATCCCATCGGCCTGCTCGCCAGGCTGCGGTTCCGGGTCACCGTCAACACCGACAACCGGCTGATGAGCGGCTGCTCGATGACCAGCGAATTCGCGGCCCTGAGCGAGGCGTTCGGCTTCGGGTTGGCCGATCTCGAGTGGTTCACGATCAATGCGATGAAATCCGCCTTCCTCGATTTCGACCAGCGGCTCGACATCATCAACACGGTCATCAAGCCCGGGTACGCGTCCTTGCGTTCGTTAGCATAGCCAACTATTGTTCACTATGTAGGAGGACTTTCCCAAATAGTGAAACGGTGGCGAGGATGACGCAGGTCGTGGACGTGGGGATCGGCGGCAAACGGCGCTGGCTCATCCTCGCGCTCGGTCTCGCCGCGCAGACCGCGAGCTGCTCGTTCCTCTACGGGCTCCCGTTCCTGGTGCCGTCGATGCAGCGTGCGGAGGGGCTCACGCTCGCCGAAGCGGGCACCGTGGTCGCGGCGCCGAGCCTTGGCCTGTTGTTCACCTTGATCCTGTGGGGTGCGGCCGCCGACCGTTACGGAGAGCGTTTGGTAATGGCCATCGGGCTCGGCGTCTCGGGGTTACTCCTCGTGTACGCGGCCGCCGGTGACCACTCGCTCGGGATCCTCTTTGGGGTGTTCTTGCTCGCCGGCGCGAGCACCGCGTCAGTGAACGCCGCGAGCGGCCGGGCCGTCCTGGGCTGGTTCGGCCCGGCCGAACGCGGCTTCGCGATGGGCATCCGCCAGATGGCCCAGCCGCTCGGGGTGGGCGTCGCCGCCTTCGGGCTCCCGCCGCTCGCGGACCGCTGGGGTTTCCAGGTCTCGCTCCTGCTGCCCGCGCTGACCGCGATCGGCGTCGCGCTCCTGGTCGCCTGGCTCCTGATCGACCCGCCGCGTCCGGAATCCGGGACAACGGGGGAGAAGCCACCGTCGCCGTACCGGAGGCCGGCGCTGTGGCGGGTACACGGCGCGAGCGCGCTGCTCGTCGTCCCGCAGTTCACGGTCTCCGCGTTCACCCCCGTGTACCTGGTGACCATGCACGACTGGACGGCGGCGTCCGCGGGCTGGTTCGTCGGTGCCGTGCAGATCCTCGGCGCGCTGGGCAGGCTGGTGTCGGGCTACTGGTCAGACCGCGTCGGCAGCAGGTTGCGGCCGATGCGCCAGCTGGCGATCGCGAGTGCCGCGGTGATGCTGCTGGTCGCGCTCGGGGACGCGACGTGGCCGTGGCTGGTGCTGCTGGCGCTCGTCCTGGCCGCGGTGATCACCGTGTCCGACAACGGGCTGGGGTTCACCGCGTCGGCGGAGATGGCCGGGCTCGCGTGGGCCGGGCGGGCGATGGGCACGCAGAACACCGGCCAGAACATCGCCGCCGCGCTGACGCCGCCGATGCTGGGCCTTGTGATCGGTGATTCGCGGTACGCGCTGGCGTTCTGCGTGGCCGCGGTCTTCCCGATGCTCGCCGTGGCAGTCGTGCCCGTCCGGCACGAAAAGAGCCCCTCAGGACGAACCTGAGGGGCCCTTTCACGGGGTGGATCAGAGGACCGTGAGCCGGTTCTCGAAGGTCTCGACGAGCTTGCGCCACTCGGACTGCTCGGCGTCGAACGGAGCGCTCGGCTCGAGCCGCGAGGGGTCCGGCCGCAGCACGAACGACACCAGCCAGCCGAGGCTTTCGTTGGCGGCGAGCGCGGTTTCGACGCTGTCGTCCTCGGCCCATTCCGCGGCGTCGGTGATCAGCTCGACGGCCAGCTCCAGCTGGGTCGGGTCGATCGACTCCGGGCCTTCGGCGATGTCGTCGGCGATCCCGTTCAGCACGTAGGTGTTCTCGGTGTCGACCTCGATCTCGAGCTCGCCCGCGGTGGCCTTCGTGGTCACTTCGTCCCAAGTGGACACTTCGGCGAGGTCGTTGCCCGCCAGCTCCTTGCCGTCCGCGATCGCGCGGATGAGGGCCTTCTCGGAGGTGAAGACGTCGATCTCGCCCTCGCTGCCGAGGAAGATCGGCTTGTCGTCGAGGTAGCAGCGCAGCGTGTAGTACTCGGCGCCGGAGGTGATGATCTTGATCGGGTCGATGCCGACCTCGCCCCAGAAGCCGACGGGCTCGTCGTCTTCGTCGTCGTCCTCGTCCGCGTCGTCCACCAGGTCCGCGTCGACGGCGGCGGCTTCGGCCTCGGCGGACTCCGCGAGGAAGGTCGCGAGCTCCTCCGCCGTCTGCTCCAGCACCTTCTCGTCGACGTCGGGGACGGTCACCAGGCCGTCGATCGCGTCGAGGACGGTGTCCCACTTCTCGGAGACCGCCTGCGACAGGTCCGCCCAGAGACGCTCGCCGTCGCGGCCGGAGAAGGGCAGCGTGCCCTGGTCCAGCAGTGAGAAGCTCTCGTGCGCGTCGAGGACTTCGTGGACCTCGTCCAGCTCGCACACGTCCGCGAGCGAACGCACGATGCCGATGATCTCGGCCAGCTCGCCGAGCGTCCACTGGTCCGGCTTCTCGGCGACCAGCTCGGGGACGCCCACCAGGTCGTAGGTGTGGTCGTCGTCCGGGATGAGCTCGGGCACGTTCAGCGCCGGGACGACCTCCCACGCGGGGTGGTCGAGCAGGTCGTGCTGCTCGGAGGTCCGCACGAAGGCGGCGAGATGCGCGGCGTCCGGGAAGGCGTACAGGTCCTCCTCGTCGCCGAGGAAGGCTTCCCATTCCTCGCCGTCTTCCCGCCAGCGCGGCGCCCAGAGGGTGACGACGTCACCCTGTGGCAGGCCGAGTTCGATCGGGATGATGTCCTGTGCCATTCCTTTAGCCCTCTCGGATTACCGCCTGTGTGCGCGCGGCCGGTCGATGGTGCCGGAAGGTGCGCGGTACCGCGAAGCCTACGGGTTTCCGCCGATGGGCGCGATCACCCCTGGGCAAGAAGCGACCAACGGATGGCACGATAGGTCCTCTGATGACACTTACAGACCTCCTGCCTGCGGATCCCGACCCCGACTCGCTGTTCGAAGCCTTCTCCACCTGGACGGCCGAGCGCGGGTTGGAGCTGTACCCCGCGCAGGAAGAGGCCATCATCGAAGTGGTCTCCGGCGCGAACCTGATCCTGTCGACCCCGACGGGCTCGGGTAAGAGCCTGGTCGCCGTCGGGGCGCACTTCACCGCGCTCGCCCACGGCCGCCGCAGCTTCTACACGGCACCCATCAAGGCGCTCGTCTCGGAGAAGTTCTTCCAGCTCATCGAGATCTTCGGCGCCGAGAACGTCGGCATGATGACCGGCGACTCGGCGGTCAACGCCGACGCGCCGATCATCTGCTGCACGGCGGAAATCCTGGCGAACATGGCGTTGCGCTTCGGTGCCGACGCGCCGGTCGGCCAGGTCGTCGCGGACGAGTTCCACTTCTATTCGGAGCCGGATCGCGGCTGGGCCTGGCAGGTGCCGCTGCTGGAACTGCCGAAGGCACAGTTCGTGCTGATGTCGGCCACGCTGGGCGACGTCTCGTTCTTCGAGAAGGACCTCACCCGCCGGACCGGCCGCCCGACGGCGGTGGTCACCTCGGCGGAGCGGCCGGTGCCGCTCACCTTCCGCTACGCGCTGACGCCGTTGCACGAGACGATGTCCGAGCTGCTCAACGGCGGGCAGTCGCCGGTCTACGTCGTGCACTTCTCGCAGGCCGCGGCGATCGAGCGCGCGCAGACGCTGATGAGCATCAACGTCA
Source organism: Amycolatopsis sp. EV170708-02-1 (assembly GCF_022479115.1). Lineage (NCBI taxonomy): Bacteria > Bacillati > Actinomycetota > Actinomycetes > Pseudonocardiales > Pseudonocardiaceae > Amycolatopsis > Amycolatopsis sp. EV170708-02-1. The sequence continues at coordinate 8,187,740 of NZ_CP092497.1, read as the reverse complement.
CTTCGAAGGCGGAGAAGGAGGCCATCGCCGAGATGCTCGGCGACTTCCGCTTCTCGGCCGGGTTCGGGAAGACGCTGTCGAGGCTGGTCCGGCACGGTATCGGCGTGCACCACGCCGGCATGTTGCCGAAGTACCGGCGCCTCGTCGAGCAGCTCGCGCAAGCCGGGCTGCTGAAGGTGATCTGCGGGACCGACACGCTCGGCGTCGGCATCAACGTACCGATCCGCACCGTGGTCTTTTCAGCGTTGACGAAGTACGACGGTGTGCGGCAACGGCATCTCAAGGCGCGCGAGTTCCACCAGATCGCCGGCCGCGCGGGCCGCGCCGGGTACGACACCGACGGCTACGTCGTCGTGCAGGCGCCGGACCACGTCGTCGAAAACGCCAAGGCGCTGGAGAAGGCGGGCGACGATCCCAAGAAGAAAAAGAAGATCGTCCGCAAGAAGGCGCCCGAAGGGTTCGTCAACTGGACGGAGAGCACCTTCGACCGGCTGATCGCGGCCGAGCCGGAGCCGCTGACGTCGAGCTTCCACGTCAGCCACTCGATGCTGCTGAACGTGATCTCCCGGCCGGGCAACGCGTTCGACTCGATGCGGCATCTGCTGGAGGACAACCATTCCGACCGTCCCGCTCAGCGGAAACTGATCCTGCGCGCGATCGCGATCTATCGCGCGCTGCTCGCGGCCGGTGTGGTGGAACGGCTCGACGAACCCGACGAGCAGGGCCGCATCGTCCGGCTGACCGTGGACCTGCAGTTCGATTTCGCGCTGAACCAGCCGCTCTCGCCGTTCGCGCTGGCGGCGATCGAACTCCTCGACGTCGAGTCGCCGTCGTATCCGCTCGACGTCGTGTCCATTATGGAATCCACTGTGGACAACCCGCGTCCGGTGCTGTCGCAGCAGCAGTTCAAGGCGCGCGGCGAGGCCGTGCAGGCGATGAAGGCCGAGGGCATCGAGTACGACGAGCGGATGGAGCTGCTCGAGAACGTCACGTACCCGAAGCCGCTGGAGGAACTGCTGGAGGCGGCGTATTCCCGCTACCGGCAAGGGCATCCGTGGGTCGAGGACTACGAGCTCAAGCCGAAGTCCGTCGTGCGCGACATGTACGAGCGCGCGATGAACTTCGTGGAGTACATCGGTTTCTACCAGCTCGCCCGCTCGGAAGGGCTGGTGCTGCGGTACCTCACCGACACCTACGACTCGCTGCGGCACACGGTGCCCGACGAGGCCAAGAACGAGGGCTTGCAGGACCTCATCGAATGGCTCGGCGAGCTCGTGCGCCAGGTCGACTCCAGCCTCCTCGACGAATGGGAAGCCTTGCGGCATCCCGAAGAGGAAGGCCCGGTTTCGACGCGGCCGCCGTCCGAGCCGCCCGCCGTCACGCGCAACGAGCGGGCGTTCCGGGTGCTCGTGCGGAACGAGCTGTTCCGCCGGGTCGAGCTGGCTTCGCGGCGTGCCTACGACACGCTCGGCGAGCTGGACGCGGCGTCGGGCTGGGACGCGGACGCGTGGGAAGACGCCATCGAGGACTACTACGACGAGCACGAAACGCTCGGCATCGGGCCGGACGCGCGCGGGCCGAAGCTGCTGATCATCGAGCAGGAGAAGGAGATCTGGCGGGTTCGGCAGATCTTCGACGATCCGGCGGGTGATCACGACTGGGGCATTAGCGCGGAGGTCGACCTGGCGGCTTCGGACGAGGCGGGTTCGGCGGTCATCCGGATCACGGCGGTGGACCGGCTCTGACGCCTCGTGAGTGGCAAGGACGGTTCTAACCGTCCTTGCCACTCACGAGCGTCAAGCGGCGCCGCACCAGCTGGACGATCAGCACGATCAGGGACAGTGCGGGCAGCGGATAGCCCAGGAGCAGGCCCACCGTGATGTCGGTGAGCGGCGCGAGGACCGCGGCGGCGAACACCCACGTCGGCGCGGTCGGCAGCTTCACGCCCGAGCGGACCTTGCCCCACGGTTTCGCCACCGAAAGCCAGGCCTGGAACGCCAAAGCGCTCGCCATCAGCGCCGTCCCGGCGGTCAGTGCCACCGGCGGCGGGTCACTGCCGACGGAATCCCGTAAGGCGCCCGACAGCAGGAAGATCCCGGCGTAGAGCTGGACGAGCGTGATCGCGAACTTCGCCAGCACCCACCAGTGCCGGGCGAATCCCCACGCCGTCCCCGCGGCGAGCATGAAGCCGGTGAAGGCCGACGCGTTGGCGAGCGGCGCCAGCAGGAACGTGTCGATTTCGTGCGCCATCGACGTCGCGGCGACGCGGATCCCGCCGTCCTCGCTCGTGCGGCCGATCACCAGGAGGGTGAATAGCGCCAGGGCCTGTCCCATCCAGCCGACCGAAGTGACGACGTGCAGCCACACGGTCAGCTGTCGCCAGGCCTTCGTCCCCATACCGGACACGGTCGCGTGGGCAACCGGCCCGGCGCATCGGGGACAACCCTGAAATCACACCGGAAGGGGCGGGAAGCAGGCCTGGGCGTCGTGGCCGTCGAACCACAGCCCGACCATGAACGCCATGGTCGCCTCCATGAGCCCCGCCCGGTCGAGCCCGCCCGCGACCAGCGGTGCGCACCCGAGGTCACGGACCAGTTCGCTCACTTCGCCGACCTTGTCGCCGCAGATCGGCACCGCGAGCGGACGGCCGCCGAACACCGGCGGGGTCATCCGCCAGACGTCCACGTGGCACAGATTGAACGCCTTGACCACGTGCGCGCCGGGCGCGGCGGCGGCGATCCGGGCGGCCTGATCGGGCACCGTGAGCACGGCGCCGGGCCCGACCGCGTTGGTGCAGTCGATCAAGACCTTCCCGGTGAGATCCCCTGCCGCGGCGAGGACTTCCAGTACGGACGCGGCGGGAACGGCGAGCAGGATCACGTCACTGGCGCGGGCGGTCTCCGCCCAGGTCCCCACTCGCGGCGAGATCGTGGCGGCCTTGGCCCGGTCGCGGGCGGCGACCATCACCTCGTGCCCGGCCCCGGCCCACCGGCCGCCGAGCGCCTCCGCCATCCCGCCGGCGCCGAAAATACCGATACGCATGTGCTGCTCCCTAAGATCGAGTGACAGCACCGACCGTAGAAAGCCGCGCGGGTACCGAATGGTTACCGGAGGTCCGATGAACGACGTCTTCCTCGCCGATTGCCGTGCCCGGCTGGCCTTCGACCTGATGGCGAACACGTGGAACCCGGTCGTGCTGTGGGCCCTGCGCGAAGGACCGCTGCGCCCGGCCGAACTGCGGCGACGGCTGGGCGGGATCAGCACGAAGGTGCTCACGGAGACGGTCCGGCGGCTGGAGTTCAACGGTCTCGTCCACCGGCGGGACTGCGGGCGCACGGCGAAGGTCGAGTACTCGCTGACGGATCTCGGGGCCACACTGCTGGCGCCCATCGAAGCGTTCGGGGAATGGGCGTTCAGGCATGGCGACGAGGTGATGGCGGCGCAGGACGAGGCGTCCCGTTTACGCGATCTCGCGTGATTGGAGACGTAACTCGCGTGATTAGAGGCGTAACTCGCGTGATTGGGCGGACGACACGCGGTCAGGAGGGCGGGCGGGCCTCGGCCAGTTTGAGCAGCGGGACGGCCGCGGCGGCGTCGGTGATCAGCGTCGAGACCATTCCGGAGCGCAGGACGGCGTCGATCGCTTCGGCCTTCGGTTCCGTGTAGCCCAGCGCGATCACCTCGGGGACCGCCAGGAGTTCTTCGGCGCTGATGGCCAGGACGTGGTGGGCCAGCCCGGTGGACATCGGGTTCCCGTCGGCGTCGAACAGGCGCGCCGAAACCTCGGCCTTGGCGCCGCGTTTCGCGATCGCGCTCCGCTCGGCCTCGTCGAGCGCGTCGTACACCGTCGACTCCTCGGGCTTCCACGCGCCGATGCTGACGACCGCCTTCGTCAGGTTCTTGAACTGCCCGAAGGTCTCCGCGATACCCGGCTGCCGGCGCAGCGTCTCGGTGGTGCGGCGGTCGGGGAGGACGAGCGGGCCGAAGATCGGGTACGACGCTCCACCCGAGACGGAGGCCACCCGGCTGACCGTCTCCACCGACCGGTCGCGCATGTCCATACCCGCCTGCACGCCGCACAGTTGCACGATCGGGCAGTTCGGCAGCGACTCGATCGCGTCGGTCATCGCGTTCACCGAACGTGCCCACGAGAGGCCGAGAACATCGCCGGGAGTGACGATTTCGGCCAGGAGGCGGGCGGCGAGGGTGCCGATCTTGCGCCGGGCGACTTCGCGGGATTCCGGTTCCGGCGCTCGTTCGAGCACGAGGACCCGGTCGAGCCGGTACGCGGAGCGGATCTCCTCGGACAGTGCGAGATCGACCGGGGCCGGCAGCCGGAACTCGACCCGCACGATGCCGCTTTCCCTGGCCGTGTCCAGCATGCGCGCGACCTTGAACCGGCTGATCCCGAACTCCTCGGCGATCTCGAGTTTCGAGGCGCCCTGTTCGTAGAAGCGCCGGGCCACCGCGGCCAGGCGTAGCGACTCCACCAGGCCGGGACCCTGTTTCTTCCCGCTCATATGAGCACTATACCGCGAAATCTGCCCGAAAGGTTGACGTAACTCCAGGGAAAAGTTCACCATGCCTGCACATGCAGTCCGAAGCATAAGCCCAGCCCGCTCATTTGAGCGGAGAGAAGAGGAGCTGGCATGCGTGCCGCGATCGTGGACAAGCCCGGGGAGATCAGGGTCGGCGAGGTACCCGATCCGAAACCGGGGGATCGCCAGGTCGTCGTCAAGGTGGGTGCCTGCGGGATCTGCGGCACCGACCTCCACATCGCCGACGGGCACTTCCCGCCGACGCCCTATCCGATCGTCCCCGGCCACGAATTCGCCGGCGAGATCGTCGAACTCGGCGCGGACGTGCCGGGTGGCTGGAAGATCGGCGACCGGGTGGCCGTCGACCCGTCGCTGTTCTGCGGCTACTGCAAGCCTTGCCGGTCCGGCCGCGGCAACCTCTGCGAGAACTGGAACGCGACCGGCGACACCGTCGACGGCGCCTTCGCCGAGTACGTCGCCGTTCCCTCCGCGAACTGCTACCGCATGCCGGACACGATGACCTGGGAACAGGGTGCCCTCGTCGAGCCGGTCTCCTGCGCGGTCCACGGCGTGCGCCGGATCGGCGTCGAGGCGGGGGAGCGGTTCCTCGTCGTCGGCGCGGGCACGATGGGGCTGATCATGCAGCAGTTGCTGCAGCGCGCGGGCGCCCATGTCACGGTGGTCGACCGCAACACCTCACGGCTCGGCCGGGCGATGGACCTCGGCGCGGCCGCGGTCGCGGGTGACGTGAAGGACCTCGACGACGAGAAGTTCGACGCCGCCGCGGACTGCACCGGCGCCGCGCCCGCCATCGAAGCCGCTTTCGACTCGCTTCAGCGCGGAGGCCGCCTGCTGGTCTTCGGCGTCGCGCCCGCCGAAGCGCGCGTCGCGCTTTCGCCGTTCCGGATCTACAACGACGAGATCACCGTCGTCGGCTCGATGGCCGTCATGAACAGCTTCGGTGCCGCGCTCGACCTGGTCGCCGACGGCGCCGTCGACACCGCCGCGCTGCTCACCGACACCCTCCCGCTGGAGCAGTACCCCGACGCTCTCGCCCTCATGCGCAGCGGCGCCGGCCTGAAGGTGCAGGTCATACCGGGAGGCGAAGGTGCGTAAAGCAGCCGCTCTGCTCTCGGTCCTCTTGCTGACCCTCACCGGATGTGCCGGTGCGGGCGCGCTCGGGACCGGTGACCGGACGCTCGTCGTCGCGATCGTCGCGAACCCGCAGATGAAGGACGCCATCGAGCTTTCCGGTGAGTTCGAGAAGGCGAACCCCGGCGTCAGCCTCAAATTCGTGTCGCTGCCCGAAAACCAGGCGCGCGCGAAGATCACCGCGTCGACGGCCACCGAAGGCGGCGAATTCGACGTCGTCATGATCAGCAACTACGAGGCGCCGCAATGGGCCGCGAACGGCTGGCTGGAAAACCTCGACCCGCATATCGCGGCGAATCCCGGCTACGACGCGGACGACTTCATCCCGAGTATCAAGGAATCCTTGTCGCACAACGGATCCCTGTACGCGGTGCCGTTCTACGGCGAGTCGTCGTTCCTGGCCTATCGGAAGGATCTGTTCGAGCAGGCCGGGATCACCATGCCCGCCAAGCCGACCTGGACGCAGATCGCCGAGTACGCCGCGAAACTCGACGACAAGGCCAAGGGCATCGCCGGGATCTGCCTGCGCGGCAAGCCCGGCTGGGGCGAGAGCCTCGCGCCGTTCACCACGGTCGCCAACACCTTCGGCGCGCAGTGGTTCGACAAGGACTGGAACGCGAAGCTGACCAGCCCCGAGTTCAAGGCCGCCGCCGAGTTCTACGTGAACCTCGTGCGGAACCACGGCGAGGTCGGCGCGTCGAGCGCGGGCTTCTCCGAATGCGGCACGCGGTACACCCAGGGCCAGGCCGCGATGTGGTACGACGCGACGGTCATGGCGGGTACGAACGAGGATCCGTCGGCCAGCAAGGTCGTCGGGAAGTCCGGCTACGCCCCGGCTCCGGTGGAGAAGACGCAGGCGAGCGGCTGGCTCTACACGTGGGCGCTGGCGATCCCGAAGGTCGCGAAGCACAAGGACATCGCCTTCAAGTTCATGTCCTGGATGACCGACAAGGCGTACGTGCAGCGGGTCGCCAAGGAATTCGGCGACTGGAACCGGGTCCCGCCGGGCGTGCGGAAGTCGACCTACGACATCCCGCAGTACCGCGAGGCCGCGAAGGCCTACGCGCAGCCGACGCTGGACGGCATCGCGGACGCCGACCAGCGGAAGACGATGGCGAATCCGGTGCCCTATCCCGGGATCCAGTTCGTCGGCATCCCCGAGTTCCAGGATCTCGGCACGCGGGTGAGCCAGCAGCTTTCGGCGGCGATCGCGGGCCAGATCACCGTGGACGAAGCGCTCAAGCAGTCGCAGGAGTACGCGCAGACCGTCGGCAAGTCGTATCAGGAGGTGCAGTGATGGCCACGATCTCCGCTCCTGCCCGTCCGGAGCCGGCCCATGCGAAGAAGGCGGCTCCGAAGCGCGGCACCGACACACCGTTCAAACGACGGCTGCCGCTGCTGCCCGCGCTGTTGTTCGTCGTCGCCGTGACGCAGTTGCCCTTCGTGCTGACGGTGTTCTACTCGTTCCAGTCGTGGAACCTGGTGCGGCCGGGCTCGCGGCATTTCGTCGGGCTGCAGAACTACATAGACGTCTTCGCCGACTCGACGTTCCTCGGCGCGCTGCTGAACACCGTCGTGCTCACGGTCGTCTGCGTGTTCTTCTCGCTGCTGCTCGGCCTGGGGCTCGCGATCCTGCTGGACCGTAAGTTCCTCGGGCGCGGTGTGGTCCGGACCCTGCTGATCACGCCGTTCCTCATCCTGCCCGCGGCGGGCGCGCTGCTGTGGAAGACGACGATGTTCGACCCGACGTACGGATTGCTGCACTTCGTGTTCGGCACCGACGTCGACTGGCTTTCGGAGTTCCCGCTGGCCGCCGTGATGGCGCAGGTCGTCTGGCAGTGGACGCCGTTCATGATGCTGCTGATCCTGGCCGGGCTGCAGAGCCAGCCGAAGGACGTGCTGGAGGCCGCGTCGGTCGACGGCGCCGGCCGCTGGCGGACGTTCACCGCGATCACGCTGCCGCATCTGAGCCGGTTCCTGCAGCTGGCGACGCTGCTGGGCGCGATCTACATCGTGAACAGCTTCGACGCGATCTTCCTGATGACCCAAGGCGGCCCGGGGACGGCCAGCACGAACCTGCCGTTCTACATCTACCAGCGGGCGTTCCAAGGTTTCGACATCGGGCAGTCGTCCGCGATGGGCGTGATCGTCGTGATCCTGACGATGATCGTCGCGACCTTCGCGCTGCGGCTGATGTTCCGCACGTTCTCGGTACAGGGAGGCGCGAAATGAAAAGCCGTTTCGGCCCCGGCGCGCTGACGGTCGCGACCTGGGTGCTCGCCATCCTGTTCGTGTTCCCGCTGCTGTGGATGATCCTCACGGCCTTCAAACAGGAGGCCGACGCCTACACTGATCCGCCCCGGCTGGTCTTCACCCCGACGCTCGACCAGTTCGCGGGCGTACTCGAACGCGGATTCCTGCCGTACCTGTCGAATTCGGCGTTCGTGACCGTGGTTTCGACGCTTTTCGTGCTGCTGCTGGGAATCCCGGCGGCGTACGCGCTCTCGCTGGCGCCGGTGAAGGGGACGAGCAACGCGCTCGGCTTCTTCCTGTCGACGAAAATGCTGCCGATCGTGGCGGCGATCATCCCGCTCTACGTGATCTCGCAGAACACCCAGCTGCTGGACAACGTGTGGGCGCTGATCATCCTGTACACCTCGATGAACCTGCCGCTGGCGATCTGGATGATGCGGTCGTTCTTCCTGGAGGTGCCGCACGAGATGATCGAGGCGGGCCGGATCGACGGGGCGACGCTGCCGATCCTGCTCCGGAAGATCATCATGCCGGTGGTCGCGCCAGGGGTGGCCGCGACCGCGCTGATCTGCGTGATCTTCTCGTGGACCGAGTTCTTCTATTCGGTCAACCTCACCGCCGCGCGGGCCGGGACGGTGCCGGTGTTCCTGGTCGGGTTCATCACCAGCGAGGGCTTGTACTGGGCGCAGCTTTCCGCGGCCGCGCTGCTCGCGTCGCTGCCGGTGATGATCGTCGGCTGGATCGCGCAGAACCACCTGGTGCGGGGCCTGTCGATGGGCGCGGTCAAGTAGAGCCTCGTGAGTGGTAAGGACGGTTCTAACCGTCCTCACCACTCACGAGCCCCACTCCCTACGCGAGCGACAGCGCCTGCCCCGGACAAATGTGCACGGCGGTGCGCGCGTTCTCCTCCGCCTCTTCGCCTTCGGGCTCGGCGTTCAGCAGAAGGACCGTCCCGTCGTCCTCGCTCTGGTCGAACAGGTCGGGATCGGTGAGCACGCACTGGCCCGCGCCCACACATTTCCCGGTGTCCGCGATGATCTTCATGGCTCCTCCTACCAGGTGACCGGGAGGGCGTGGAGGCCGTAGATCGTCGAATCGTGCTTGAACGGCAGTTCGTCGACCGGAACGGCGATCCGGATGCCCGGCACTCGCCGGAACAACGTATCGAACACGATCTGGAGTTCCAACCTCGCCAAGTTCTGGCCGAGGCATTGGTGCACACCGAATCCGAAGGCGACGTGATGCCGGGCGCCGCGTTCGATGTCGAAGGTGTCCGGGTTCTCGAAACCTGCCGGATCGTGGTTGCCCGCGTTGCTCAGGCCGACGACGCCTTCACCCGCGCGGATGAGCGTGCCGCCGATCTCGACGTCCGCCGTGGCGAAGCGTGAGGTCGCCGTCTCCGCGATCGTGAAGACGCGCAGCAGTTCCTCGATCGCGGCGAGGGTCTTGCCCGGATCCGCCTTGATCTTCGCCAGCTGATCGGGGTTCTCCAGCAGGGTCGCCGTGCCGAGCGAGATCATGTTCGCCGTCGTCTCGTGCCCGGCGATGAGCAGCAGGAACGCCAGCCCGACGAGTTCGCCGTGGTCGGCCTCGCCCGTTTCCCGCTGCTTCAGGATCTGACGGCCGAGGAGATCGTCCTCGGTGGCGTTCGCCTCCTTCTTGGTGACGAGTTCGTCGAGATAGTTCTCGAGCGACTCGAACGCGGTCATCCGCTCTTCGGCGGTGACCTCGCGGCTGAGCATCCTGGAACTGCAGGACTGGAAGAACTCGTGGTCCGAATAGGGGACGCCGAGCAGTTCGCAGATCACCAAGGACGGAACCGGCAGGGAAAGCGCCTGGACGAGATCGGCCGGTTTGGGGCCCGCGAGCAGGGCGTCGATATGCTCGTCGACGATCTGCTGAATACGCGGCTGAAGCGCCTTCATGCGTTTGACGGTGAATTCCCCGACGACGTCACGCCTGGCCCGGCTGTGTTCCGGCGGGTCCATCGCGATGAGGGACGGGCGGAACGGCTTGTCCTCGCGGCGGATCTGCCGCGCGACCATCAGCGGGAACGACGGACTCTGCCGGTCGGAGCTGAAATGCGGGCTGCTCAGCATTTCGCGGATGTCTTCGAGCCGGGTGAGCGCCCAAGCCGTTTGGCCGGAAGGAAGGCTGACCCGGGAAATCGGACTTTCCTCGCGAAGCCGCTCGTATTCGGGCGGTGGTGAAAACGGGCATTTCCGGGCCAGCGGCAAGGTCGCGGTGGTTTCCTCGACGTCAGTCATCGGGTTGTCCTTCCCCAGATGTCGGGTGGGTTCGGGCGGAATCGGACAGGGGGCCCCAAAACATATACGGATGGTTTCATTCCGCTTATGAACCCAAGGTACTCAAGTGGAGGCAGGTCGTCCACTCGCGAAGGGGTGGTTTCCCGGGAGGCGTGAAGGGCACGCCCTTACGTGCGAGAATCACGGCCCTGAAGGACCTTCGAGAGGCGAGGACCATGACAGCCGACCCCGAGACCCGCTTGCGCGCCGACGCGCGCCGGAACCGGGATCAGATCCTGGCCGCCGCGAGAGTCATCTTCGCCGCCCAGGGCGCCGAGGTCCCGATGGAGGAGATCGCGCGCTCGGCGGGCGTCGGAGTCGGCACCCTTTACCGTCGCTTCCCGGATCGGGACGCGTTGATCCGGGCGGTCGCCGTCGACAATTTCGACCGGGTTCTCAGGGACGCGAAGGCCGCGAAGGACCAGGAGTCCTCGGACTGGGACGCCCTGATCCGGCTCCTGCACCAGTCGATGGAACTGCAGCTGAGCATTCAGCTCGCGATGGTGTCGCCGCGGGCGCTGGCGATCCTGAAGAGTGATCCCGCGATCAAGGCCCTGCGTGACGAGTTGCTGCTGGTGATGGACTCTTTCGTCCAGGGCGCGCAGGCGGAGGGCAGGCTCCGGACGGACGTCGCCACCGGTGACGTCGCGATCCTGTTCGCGACACTGCTGCGGCAGATGCCCGGCAAGGGCGAGGAGGTCGCGCGGATGGCGACGAGGCGCTGCATCGGGATCATGATCGACGGCTTGCGGGCCATGGGCTCGCACGAGCCGCTGCCGGGCCGGGCGCTGACCGGGGCCGATCTCGACCCCTGAGGTTCGAGCGCGGCTGAAGGGGACTTTCCCCGCATGTCACGCGGGGAAAGCTCCCTTCGCTGCGTGAGACGCGGGGAAAGTCCCCTTCAGCCCCTCGGGCCGGGCGCGGTCAGGTGTCCAACTGCGAAAACCGGGGCGGCTTAGACACCCAGCGGGTGCCAGACCGTCTTCGCCTCCAGGTACCGCCGCAACCGCGCGATATCGGCGTCGGCGGTCCAGTCCGGCTCGGCGTCCGGGACGGTCAGGACCCGCTTCACGGTGCCCGCGGCCTCACGCGCCAGATCCGCCCGCGCGGAGGGCTCCGCGCCCGTCGGGTCGAGGGCGTTGACGTCGCCGTGCGAGGCGAGCCACGGACCCAGCTCCGACGCGCGGCCGGTCAGGATGTTCGCGACGCCGCCGGGCAGGTCGGACGTCGCCAGGACCTCCGAAAGCGTGATCGCGGGCAGCGGCCGGTCCGCGCTGGAGACGACCACCGCGGTCGAACCGGTCGCCAGCACCGGGGCCAGCACGCTCACCAGGCCCAGCAGCGAAGACTGCTGCGGTGCGAGCACACCCACGACACCGGTCGGCTCCGGCACGGTGAAGGAGAAGTACGGGCCCGCGACCGGGTTGGCGGCGCCGAGCACGGTCGCGATCTTGTCCGTCCAGCCCGCGTACCAGACCCAACGGTCGATCGAAGCGTCCACAAGGGACTGAGCCTTCTTCGCCGCGACGCCTTCGGACGCCGAAACCTCCGCGACGAACTGTTCGCGGCGGCCTTCCAGCATCTCCGCCACCCGGTACAGCACCTGGCCGCGGTTGTATGCGGTCGCCGCCGACCAGCCGCCGAAAGCCTTGCGGGCGGCGGAAACCGCGTCACGGACGTCCTTGCGCGACGCGTGCGAGGCGTTCGCCAGGAACTTGCCCTTGGTGTCGGTGACCGGATACACCCGGCCCGACTCCGAACGCGGGAACTTGCCGCCGATGTAGAGCTTGTAGGTCTTCGCCACCGAAATACGGTCAGACATCGAGGTAGGCCTCCAGTCCGGTGCGTCCGCCTTCGCGGCCGAAACCCGACTCCTGGTAGCCGCCGAACGGCGCGGCGGGATCGAAGCGGTTGAACGTGTTGGCCCAGACGACGCCGGCCCGGAGCTGGTTCGCCATCCAGAGGATGCGCGAGCCCTTCTCGGTCCAGATTCCGGCCGACAGTCCGTACGGCGTGTTGTTCGCCTTGGTGACGGCCTCGTCCGGCGTGCGGAAGGTCAGCACCGAAAGCACCGGCCCGAAGATCTCCTCGCGGGCGATGCGCATCGACTGCTGAACGTCGGAGAACACCGTGGGAGCGAAGAAGAAACCACGTTCCGGCACCGGGCACGGGCTGGTCCAGCGCTGCGCGCCCTCGGCGTCGCCGGACTCCACGAGACCCTTGATCTTCGCGAGCTGCTCGGCGGAGTTGATCGCGCCGACGTCGGTGTTCTTGTCGAGCGGGTCGCCCAGCCGCAGCGTCGAGACGCGGTAGCGCAGCTTTTCGAGCAGCTCCTCGGCGATGGACTCCTGCACCAGCAGCCGCGACCCCGCGCAGCACACGTGGCCCTGGTTGAAGAAGATCCCGTTGACGATCCCCTCGACGGCCTGGTCCAGCGGAGCGTCGTCGAAGACGACATTCGCCGCCTTGCCGCCGAGCTCCAGCGTCAGCTTCTTCGACGTGCCGGCGATCTGGCGCTGGATGGCCTTGCCGACCTCGGTCGACCCGGTGAAGGCGACCTTGTTCACGTCGCCGTGGCCCACCAGCGCGGCGCCGATGTCCCCGGCGCCGGGCAGGATGTTCACGACGCCGGGCGGGAGTTCGGCCTGCTGGCAGATCTCCGCGAACACGAGCGCGGTCAGCGGGGTGGTCTCCGCGGGCTTGAGCACCACGGTGTTGCCGGTGGCCAGCGCGGGCGCGATCTTCCACGCCAGCATCAGCAGCGGGAAGTTCCACGGGATGACCTGGCCCGCGACGCCGAGCGGCTTCGGATTCGGGCCGTAGCCCGCGTAATCGAGCTTGTCGGCCCAACCGGCGTGGTAGAAGAAATGCGCGGCGGCCGTCGGCACGTCGGAATCGCGCGATTCCTTGATCGGCTTGCCGTTGTCGAGGCTTTCCAGCACGGCCAGTTCCCGCGACCGTTCCTGGATCAGGCGCGCGATGCGGAACAGGTACTTGGCGCGTTCGCTGCCCGGCATCTTGGACCAGACATTGTTGTACGCCTTGCGCGCGGCCTTCACCGCTGTGTCCACATCGGACACCGAGGCGGTGCCGACCTCGGCGAGCACCTCTTCGGTGGCCGGGTTGATCGTCTTGAGCGGCTCACCCGAGCCGTCGACGAATTCGCCGTTCACGAACGGCCGGTAATGCGGTTTGAGGTTCGCGAGGTCGCGCGATTCGGGCGCGGGCGCGTACTCGAAGATGCCCATGGATCAGTCCACCGTCACGTAGTCGGGACCGCTGTAGTGGCCGTCGGCCTGGGTGCGGCGCTGCAGCAGGAGGTCGTTGAGCAGGCTGGACGCCCCGAACCGGAAGAGATCCGGGTTCAGCCACTGCTCGCCGGCGACCTCGTGCACCGCGACCAGGTACTTGATCGCGTCCTTGGTCGTCCGGATGCCACCGGCCGGTTTGACGCCGCGCAATTCCCCGGTCTGGGCGAACCAGTCGCGGACGGCCTGCAGCATCACGTGGGTGACCGGCAGCGTCGCGGCGGGCGAGACCTTGCCGGTGGAGGTCTTGATGAAGTCGCCGCCCGCCAGCAGCGCGAGCCAGGACGCGCGGCGGACGTTGTCGTAGGTGGCGAGCTCACCGGTTTCGAGGATGACCTTGAGGTGAGCGCTGCCACAGGCGGCCTTGATGGCCTGGATCTCCTCGAAGACCTCCAGGTAACGGCCTTCCAGGAACGCGCCGCGATCGATCACCATGTCGATCTCGGCGGCGCCAGCGTCCACGGCGATCTTGGTGTCGGCCAGCTTGATCTCGCGGCTCGTGCGGCCGGCGGGGAAGCCGGTGGCCACACTCGCGACGTGGATCCCGGTGCCGCGAAGGGCCTCGACAGCCGTTTCGACCATGTCCGGGTACACGCAGACGGCCGCGACCTGCGGGGTGTCCGGGCGTTCCGGATCCGGCCGCTTGGCCTTGGCCGCGAGCGCGCGGACCTTGCCCTGGGTGTCGGCGCCTTCGAGGGTCGTCAGGTCGACCATCGAAATGGCGGTGTCGATCGCCCAGAGCTTGGCGGCCTTCTTGATACTGCGCGTGCCGAGTCCCGCCGCCCGCTGCTCGACGCCGACCTGGTCGACACCAGGCAGCCCGTGCAGGAACCGGCGCAGGCTCGCCTCGTCGCGAGTCGCGTCCGCCAGCGGTGACGGGGTTGCCGTCGCCGCTGACGAGCTGGTCGTAGCTGTCATACGGGTGAGTGTAAGCGGCCTACAGGCTGGGCACCGGGGCCTGGGCGACCGCCCTGGTCGAGGGCACGACCGGGGTGCAGAACTCGCTGACCATGGGCAGCTGGCGCTTGAGCTCGGCGTCCGGCGACGCGGTGAGGTCGACGGTGGCCAGCGTGGAGATGTCCTTGCCGGAGTCGTCATGGAAGCTGAGGGTGGCGAACCCCGGCAGGTCACCGCCGTGACCCCAGACGACGTGCTCCTCCGCGCAGGCGCCGGCGGTCTTGAGGTTCAGCTTCATCAGGCCGAGCCCGTACTCCGAGCCGCCGCCCATCGGGACCGTCGTCTTCATCTGCTTCAGCAGGTCCGCGGGCAGCAGGCGACCGCCGAGCAGCGCCTCGAAGAAGCGGTTGAGGTCCTTGCCCGACGACACCATGCCGCCCGCGCCGAAATAGCGCGTGTAGTTGTAGGTGGTGAGGTCGGTGAGGCCGCGCGGCGCGTCGTACAGCTGCTCGTAGCCGCGGGCGGCCGGGCGGATCAGGAACGGGAAGTCGCGGGGGAGCGAGGTGTCGCGCAGGTGCAGCGGGCCAGTGATCCGCTCGGCGAGCACGCGTTCCAGCGGCTTCCGGGTGATCTTCTCGACCAGCAAGCCCAGGACGTTGTAGCCGGTGTTCGAGTACGCCCAGCCCGTCCCCGGCTTGAACTGCAGCGGCTGCTTCGTGACGCTCAGGCGGATCATGTCGTCGCTGTCGAAATGCTCGAAGCGTTCGGTGTCGACCTCCGCGGGCGACGACCACGTGTCCTCGGGGAGCAGATCACGCGGGAGGCCGCTGGTGTGCTGCAGCAGCTGGCGGACGGTGATCGGCTCCGGATACGGCAGCAATCCGGGCAGATAACGCTGGACGGGCTCGTCCAGCCCGACGCGTTTTTCGGCCACGAGCTGAAGGACCAGCGTCGCGACGAACACCTTGGACACGCTGGCGATCCTCCAGCGGCCCGACGCGTCGGGCTTGCCGGGCCGCTCGATGTCCGCGACACCGCTGACGCCGCGGAACTCGTCGGAGACGGCGACCATGCCGGGAATGCCCGCGGCGACCGCCGCGTCCATCGCGGCCTGGCGCGGATCGGTCTTCTCGGCGGCCACCGCCGGCAGCGCGGTAACGGAAAGCATTGCGGCACAAACGATCGCGACGAAACTTCGGCGCATCGGAAAATCCCCCCAGCAGATGTGTCAGCCTTCGATTCCAGGCACGTCCTTCTTGCGTGGTTTCCGCTTCACGACGACCCCACCCCAGAATGCCAGGCCGGTGATCTTCACGGTGGGCGCCGTCGGGGGCGCCGGGGGCGTCCCGGCGCGGTCCTCCAGCTCGAAGGCCCCCATGAAGCCGATTCCGGTGACGTCCACGTTGATGTCGTCGGGCACGATGATGTCGATCCCGCCCATGATCGCGACCGCGGTGATCGTCGAATGCTTCTCGGCGAACCGCGCGTGCCGCAGATCGAGTTCGGCGCCGCCCCAGAACGCGAAACTGTTGTGCTGCGGCGGGACGACCCAGCTGCCCTTGCGCGACGCGCCGGACATCACGGCGATCGAGGCGCCGGAGCCCGGATGCCCGCCGATGCGGTCGTCGGGCAGGCCCAGCGCGCGCGACGTCGCCGGCTCGATCGCCGACCGCGAATGCTGCGGCAGGTCCGCGGTGACCGGTTTGAGGTCCCCGACGGTCTTGGCCGCGTAGACGACGGTGAGCCGCTCTTCCAGCTCGTTGATGGTGATGCGCCCTTCGGACATCGCCGCGTGCAGCACCTGCGCGACCTGCTCGCGATCGGCGTCGGAGATGCGCATCTGTTCGGGGCCCGGCAGGGCCGGCTCTTCACTCACCTGGAGGAGCCTAGCGCCGAGGAGAGGGGCAAGCGTCCATCTTATGGTCGACAGTGGCATCCTCCCGTGATGGGGAATTCACTACCCGGCGCCGTCGAGTTGCCGGACGGGGTAAAGGTGCGCGGACGGGGCCTGGGTCGCTCCTGGCCAGAGGGGCCTTCGCCGGATTTCGGACTGTATCTGGGCGGTGCGAAGCTGCGCCGGAAGCACGATCACAAAATGGACTGGGAGCGGGCTTGGATCCGCTGGCCCGACTTCCTGCTCCCGACGGACTGGGCGGACGCGCGGCGCCGGATCGTCGACCTGCACGCCCGGGCGGCGGCGGGTGAGGGCGTCGAGGTCGCCTGCTACGGCGGAGTCGGGCGGACCGGCACCGTGCTGTCCTGCCTCGCCACCCTTTCCGGGCTGAGCGCCGACGAGGCGGTGGCGTGGGCGCGGGCCAACCACGACAAGCGTTCGGTGGAGACACCCTGGCAGCGCCGCTGGGTCGGCTGGTTCGCGCGGCAGGCGTGACGGGCTAAATTGACCGGCATGGATGTGCACGTCGTTGATCACCCGCTGGCCAAGGCCAGGCTTTCCACCATGCGCGACGCGCGCACCGACAGCGCCGCCTTCCGCGCCGCACTGCACGAACTGACCGTCATGCTGGTCTACGAAGCCACGCGCGACATACCGGTGCGGATCGAGCGGATCCATACGCCGGTGGCGCGCACCGACGGCTACGCGCTGGCGAGCCCGCCGCTGCTCGTGCCGGTGCTGCGGGCCGGGCTCGGGATGGCGGACCAGGCGCACAAGCTGATCCCGGACGCCCAGATGGGTTTCGTCGGCCTCGCCCGCGACGAGGAGACCCTCAAACCGACGCCGTACCTCGAATCGCTGCCCGAATCGCTCGCCGACCGGCCGGTGATGGTGCTCGATCCGATGCTGGCGACCGGTGGGTCGATGGAGTACACGATCCGGCTGCTCACCGACCGGGGCGCCACCGACGTCACGGCGATCTGCGCGCTGGCGGCGCCCGAGGGCATCGAGCATCTGAAGAAGACCGGGCTGCCGCTGCGGGTGGTGACCGCGAGCATCGACGAGCGGCTGAACGATTCCGGTTTCATCGTGCCGGGTCTCGGGGACGCGGGGGACCGGCAGTACGGGGCCGTCTGACCCCGAATCGCGTTTAGCGGGCTAAACGCGATTCGCAACAACTCCGCCGTTGCCGGTCACTGACAGATGTGACCAGAACAGTGACCGGAACGGTGGGGGTGCCGGTGGACTCACGCGAACCTCCTTCCGACAGGAGCGACACGGAGCTGTGGCGGACGGCCGCGGGCGGTGATCACGGGGCCTTCACCGAGCTGTTCGAACGACATGTCCAGTCGGTGTGGAACCACGCCTACCGGCTGACCGGGTCCTGGGCGTCGGCCGAAGACGTGACGTCGGCGACCTTTCTCACCGCCTGGCGGCGCAGGGCGGACATCATGCTCGTCCGCGACAGCGCGCTGCCCTGGCTGTACACCGTCGTGGGCAACCTCGCGCGCAGCGAACACCGCGGTGCCGGACGGCGGCTGCGGCTCGTCCGGCGGCTACCGGAACCGCGGTCGGTGTCCGACCACGCCGACACCGTCGTCGACCAGCTCGACGGCGAAGACCGTCTCCGGCAAGTGCTCGCCTTGGTCGCGAAGCTGCCGAAGTCGCAACGTCAAGCCGTCGAACTCTGCCTGCTCGGCGATCTCTCCCAGACCGACGCCGCCGAACTGCTCGGCGTCGCGGAGGTGACCGTTCGCGCCCACATCTCGCGGGCCCGCGCGCAGCTGCGGGCCGCCCTGGAGGAGAAATGACCGACGACCTCGGCCTGCCCGGCAGGCGTGAGCTTCCTCCGGAAGTGCTGGACAACCTGCGGATGTCCCTGCGGGAGGGAATGGGAAAACCCGCGCGGCGGCGATGGCCGATCGTCGCCGCGGCGGCCGCCGTCGTCCTGGTCCTGGCGGGAGCGCTGGTCGCGACCGTGGTCGTCCGGGAGCCGGACGGGCAGGGCCCCGTCGTCGCGAACCCTGACTTCTCCCTCGACTGGCCGAAAGCGGTGACGGCGATGGACCGGTGCTGGGCCGCCGTCAAGTCGAAGGCGGGTTTCCCCGGCCGGAACGAATGGGCTCCGCGATTCACCGTCGTTTCGCCGTCGGTCACCGTCGTCGCGGTGGTGGCACGGGACAAGCCGTTCTTCTGCGAGACCACGCTGATGACGACGACTGTGTCCGATCCGGCCGCCGCTCCGCCCTACCTGCCGGGCACCCGGACCGCGGCCCTGCTGATGACCCCGGCCGGGACGGTCGCGGGTATCGCCGATCCCGAATGGCCGAAAGTGGAGATGACGGGCCAGAACGACGCGTCGTTGTCCACGAGGGACATCCCGGTCTTCCGGCCGGGGAACCTGTTCGTGCACCTCGCGCCGATGAAGCCTGCTCGGACCACCTACGCCGTCGGGCCGACGCCAGGGGAGCAATCCCGCCCGATCGGATACCACGCGCCGTTCCCTCTTCGCCCCGCGCCGGAGCCGGCCGTGACGCAGCTCGACAAACCGGTGTTCCCGGTGCCCGACCGGGCCACGCCGGCGGGTGAGTTCTTCAACGTCTGCGTGGAGTCGGCGTCCGAGACGCTGGCAGACAGGGACGCCTACGAGGTCGGCGCGTTCCTCGAAGGCGAGGACGTCGGGGTCGTCGTCGCCCGGTTGGGGGGTTTGGTCACCCTGTGCCAAGGAGGGCTCGGGTACGGGGACGGGAAGACCGCGTACTACCGGATCATGTACGACCAGCCGAAGCCCGCGGGGCCCGTGTACACGTTGCGGACCGAAACGGTCGGCAGGAAGAGCGAGAAGCCGCAGAATGCCTACCTCGGGGTCGTGCCGGCCGCCGCGGCCGCGGTGAAGCTCGACTTCGGGACAGGGAAGACCGTCGACGCGGTGGTCGGGGCCGGGACCTTCGCGGCGTGGATGCCCGACGGGGTCAGCCGGGACTACGAGAACGCGAAGGTGGGGATCACCGTCCTGGACGCGGCGGGGGCGATCCTGCACCAGGGCACGCTGCCGCTCTACTGATCGCGTTTAGCCCGCTAAACGCGATCCTTCTGGGGTGGAGTGCACGTGAGGGGGCCTTCCCTCGGCTGAGGCGAGGGAAGGGGGCCTTCACGCGAGTGGGCTGGGAACGGCGCCGCAGGCGGATCGCCTTTAGCGGGCTAAACGCGATCCGGCCTCGCCAAGGGCGGCGGAGTCCGTGAAGGCCTCCTTGAGAGACCCAGAGTCCCTCAAGGAGGCCTTCACGGACCGGTCCCGCGCGCGACCTGCGTTTAGCGGGCTAAACGCGGCGCAGCCAGCCCGAGGCGTTCGCCCGCAGCGCGGCCTCGTAAGCCGCGCTCACGGTGAAGTCGTCGGGCAGGTTCCCGTTCAGCTCCAGCGACACGAGGCCGTGCACGATGCCCCAGCAGCTCACGGCGATGACCTCGGGCGGCACGTCGAGGAAGGCGCCGTCGGCGACGGCCTTGCGGATCGTCTCCTCGAGCGGCGCCATCGTGGCGCGCGCCTGGCCCGCCGTTTCGTCCGCCGGCTCGAAACCCGGCACCGACTTCGTGAACATGATCGCGTAGAGGTGCGGGTCGGCCAGCGCGCTTTCCCGGTACGCGACGCCCAGCCGCACCAGGTCCTCGACCGGGTCGCCGCTCAGCGTGACCCCCGACATCCGGCGGCCGAAGCGGCGGAAGCCCTCGGCGAAGAGGGCGCTGACGAGATCCGTTTTCCCGCCGAAGAGCGAATAGACCGCGGTGGTGGACGTACCGACGTCGGCGGCCAGTTTGCGGAGACTGAGTGCCTTCGGGCCGTCGGCCGAGATGAGCTCACCGGCGCGGTCCAGCAGTTTCAGCCGGAGGTTCTCGTCGTGCGTCCTGGGACGGGGCATGATCCCAGAGTAACGCAACGCTGTTATCAATCGCTCGGATTCGGAGTTGACCTGGAGCGCACTCCAGGTCGTACTGTCGTTCACATGAGCTACTCGATAGCGGAAGCCGCGCGACGTAGCGGACTGTCCATCGACACTCTCCGGTACTACGAGCGCATCAAACTCGTCGAGCCCCCGGCGCGGGACGCCGCGGGTCGGCGCGCTTACACCGACGACGATCTCGGCTGGCTGGGGTTCCTGACGAAGCTGCGCCTGACCGGCATGCCCATCAAGCGGATGCGGGAGTACGCCTCCCTGCGCCACCACGGGGCGTCGAGCGCGGGGCGGCGCAAGGCGATCCTCGTCGACCAGCGTAAATCGGTCGCCGATCGGATCGCCGAGCTGCAGACCTGCCTCGACATCCTCGACTACAAGATCGACCACTACGACCAGGTGGAGCGCAAGGTGCTCGGCACCGGAGCCACCGTGGAGGGAATTTCAGCGTGATCAGCACCAGGAGGCTCGGCGGTCTGGAAGTCGGGGCGCAGGGACTCGGCTGCATGGGGATGAGCCAGGCCTACGGTGTCCGCGACGACGACACGGAATCGATCGCCACCGTCCACCGCGCCCTCGAACTGGGCGTGACCATGCTCGACACCGCGAACGTCTACGGCGCGGGAGCGAACGAGGAGCTGGTCGGCCGCGCGATCGCGGGCAAACGGGACCAGGTCGTGCTGGCCACCAAGTTCGGCATCGTCTGGGACGAGGACGGCGGGATGTCCGCTCGCGGCGACGCGGCGTACGTCAAGCAGAGCTGCGAAGAGTCCCTTCGCCGCCTGAACGTCGACCACATCGACCTCTACTACCAGCACCGCGTCGACCCGAACACTCCCGTCGAGGAGACCTGGGGAGCGCTCGCGGAGCTGGTCCAGGAAGGCAAGATCCGTTTCGCCGGGATCTCCGAAGCCAGTGCCGAGACCATCCGTCGCGCGCACGCCGTGCACCCCGTGACCGCGCTGCAGAGCGAGTGGTCGCTGTGGACGCGCGGCATCGAGGGCGAGATCCTCTCGACCGCCCGCGAGCTCGGCGTCGGCATCGTGCCGTTCTCGCCGCTCGGCCGCGGTTTCCTCACCGGCAGTGTGACGTCGGTGAAGGACCTTCCGGCGGACGACCTGCGCCGCGGCCTGCCCCGGTTCGCCGAGGGCAACTTCGAGCGCAACATGGCCATCGTCGAGGCGCTGCGCGAGCTGGCCGCGCAGAAGGGCGTCACAGCGGGGCAGCTCGCGCTGGCCTGGGTGCAGGCGAAGGGCGACGACGTCGTGCCGATCCCGGGCACGAAGCGCCGCAAGTACCTCGAAGAGAACACCGCCGCCGCGGAGCTGGAACTGTCCGAAGTGGACATCGAAGCCATCGAAAAGGCCGCGCCCCTCGAAGCGATCGCCGGTGAGCGTTACCCGGAGCGTCTCGCCCGCGCGGCCGGCAAGTAACCCGAGAGAATTGCGAGACGAAATCATGACGGGTTCCACCCTGCCCACACGCAGGCTCGGCACGCTGGAAGTCGGCGCGCAAGGGCTCGGCTGCATGGGCATGAGCGAGTTCTACGGCCAAGGTGACGACACCGAATCGATCGCGACGATCCACCGCGCGATCGAACTGGGCGTGACCCTGATCGACACGGCCGACATGTACGGCTTCGGCCGCAACGAGGAGCTGGTCGGGCGGGCGCTGGCCGGCAAGCGCGACCAGGTCGTGCTGGCGACCAAATTCGGCATCGTGCGAGACGAGGCGGACCCCTCGAAACGTGGTATCCGGGGCGACGAATTCTATGTGCGGCAACAGGTCGAGGCGTCGCTGCGCAGGCTGGACGTCGACCACATCGACCTCTACTACCAGCACCGCGTCGACCCGGAGGTGCCGATCGAGGAGACCGCGGGTGCGCTGTCCTCGCTGGTCGAGCAGGGGAAGATCCGGCATATCGGGCTGTCCGAGGCCGGTCCGGAGACGATCCGCCGGGCGCACGCCGTGCATCCGGTGACGGCCGTGCAGACCGAGTGGTCGCTGTGGTCGCGCGACATCGAGAACGAGGTCGTCCCGGTCTGCCGGGAGCTCGGCATCGGGCTGGTGCCGTATTCCCCGCTGGGCCGCGGTTTCCTCACCGGCCGCTTCAAGTCCAAAGAGGACTTCGCGGACGGTGACTTCCGTCAGACGACCCAGCCGCGGTTCGCCGAAGGCAACCTGGAGCGGAACCTGGCGATCGTCGAGGCGCTGCGCGCGCTGGCCGAGCGGAAGGGCGTCACCGCCGGTCAGCTGGCGCTCGCCTGGGTGCAGGCCCAGGGCGACGACGTGGTGCCGATCCCTGGCACGAAGCGCCGCAAGTACCTCGAAGAGAACGTCGCGTCCGTCGGACTGAAGCTGACCGCCGAGGACGTCGCCGCGATCGAGGAGGCGGTCCCCGCCGACGCGGTCGCGGGGGAGCGCTACCCCGAAGCGGCCATGCGCCTGCTGTCCCGCTGAACATGAAAAAAGCCGGCGCCCTCGGAAAGGGTGCCGGCTTTTTTCGTTGTCAGAGCGAGGAGTTGACCGCCTCGACCACACCGTCGAGGGCAACGGTCCGCTGTTCGCGGGTCGCGAGACCGCGCACTGTCACGTTCCCGGCGTCCCAGTCCTCCTGGCCCACGATCACCACGGCGCGCGCCCCGGCCTTGTCGGCCCGGGTGAGCTCCTTGCCCAGCTTGCGGAGCTCGACAGGCGTGGATGTGCGCAACCCGGCCTTCCGGAGCCGTCCGGCGACCTCACGCGAGGCGTCGGTGAGCTCTTCGGTCACCGGGATCACCACGACGTCGACCTCGCTGCGCGGCTTCGGGGTGAGGCCGTGCGTGTCGAGGAAGTCGATCAGCGTGACGTCGCCCATGCCGAAACCGATCCCGGGGATCTGCTGCGACGTGAACAACGACGCCAGGTCGCTGTACCGGCCGCCGCCGAAGAGGGCACGACGGTTCTCCGGAGAGGTGTCGAAGACCTCGAACACGGTCGACGTGTAGTACGCGAGCCCGCGCACGATCATCGGATCGAACGTGATCAGGCCCGCGGCGCCGCTGTTCAGTACCTTGACCAGGTTCGAGTTCTCCTTGACCTGCTCGGGCAGCTCGTCGAGCAGAGCCGCGCCCGAGGACAGGATCTCGGTCAGCTTCTCGAACTGCTTGTCGGTCAGGCCGATCTCGGTCGCGGTGTCGCTCAGCTTCGTGCGGTCCGCCTTCTCCCAGCGGTCCACCAGGGTGAACACCTGCGGCAACTGCTCCGCGGTCACGCCGACGATGTCGGTGAGCGCCGACGAGAGCAGGTTCCGGTCGTTGGCCCGTACCTGGAACATGTCCGGGGTCGCCCCGAGCGCGCTCATCATGTCGTGGATCAGCTCGAAGATCTCGATCTCGCAGTTCGCGCTGTCCGAACCGAAGATGTCCGCGTTGATCTGCCAGTGCTCGCGGACCCGGCCACGCTGCGGCCGCTCGTAGCGGTGGCAGTTCGGGTGGCTGTACCAGCGCACCGGGAACTGCAGCGCCTTGGCGTTGCCCGCGATCATCCTGGCGACCGACGGCGTCATCTCCGGGCGCAGCGCCAGCCGCTCGCCGCCCTTGGTGGTCAGCGTGTACAGCTGCTGGTCGGCGATCTCCTGCCCGGACTTCCGCTCGTAGATCTCCGCGGGTTCGAGGATCGGCCCGTCGTAGCGGAGGAAACCCCGCAGTTCGAGCACGTCGTAGAGATGGCCGAACACCTGCGTCCGGACGGACATCTCGGCGGGCAGGAAGTCGCGGGTCCCCTTGGCGGGGGCTGTCGGCAGGTATTCAGGCACGTCAACAAGCTTAACGAGCCGTTGCCAGCGGTTTTGTCAGGGGAAGGCCACGCCGTACGCGGTGGTCAGGATCGCCGCCCGAGCAGGACCGCCCCGGTGCCGGTGACCCGCCCGCCGAGCTTGCCCTTGCCCGGTGCGAGGTGCAGGAAGAAGCCGCCGGACTGGGCCAGCACGCCGAACAGCAGCAGGAAGCACACGATCCACCGAGCGGTGTCCGGGAGCCCGGTCTGCCCGAGGATCTGCAGCGCGACCAGTGCGAGGACCAGCAGAACGCCGGCGTGCGCGTGGCCGGCGCGGAACATCCCGCGCTGGTGCTCGGTCAGTTTCTTGTCGCGCAGGACGCCCATCAGTGCGTAGCCGCCGTACATCACCGTCGGCAGCGAGACGAGGGCGATGACGGTGAAGAGTTTGATCGGTCCTTCCATGAGGCAACCATAACACTGTTTTAAAACAGTGTCACCAAACTTGACGCCCTGCCTTCCGGCGACGCTGCACGGAACTCGCGACACCCTCGGCTCTAACCCGAAACGCCACTCACGACAAGCCCGCGCGAGAGCACCAGACGAAGGTTCCGGAGGGCGGAAAGATCGGCGAGCGGGTCGCCGTCGACCGCCAGGACGTCGGCGCTCAGCCCGGGGGCGAGCCGTCCGGTGACGTCGCCGAGGCCGAGCCCGGCGGCGGAGTCCTCGGTCGCGATCTCGAGGATCCGGCGCCTGCCGAAACCGAGCCATTCGTAGAGTTCGAGGGCGCCGACCGGGTCGTCGAAGACCGAGCCGGGCAATCCGGCGTCCGTGCCCGCCAGGAGCGGGACACCCAGCTCCTCCAGCCAGGACAGCCTGCCGTAGACGGTCTTCGCGAGCTCCTCGCCCATGCGTTCGGCAAGCATCCGCCAGTTGCGGCTGCTCGTCGAACACGCCGCGATGCCCTCGGCGGCCATCCGCTTGGCGACGCCCTCGCGCCGATCCTGCCGCTGGGGCCCGGTCAGCCAGGTGCAGTGCTCGATCGTGGCCACGCCCGCCTCGACCGACGCCTCGATCGCGTCGGCGCCGTGGGCGTGCGCCGCGACCGGGAGCCCGTGGCGCCCCGCGTGTTCGACGATCAGGCGCAGCGCCCGGACGTCGAACTGGGACTCCCACATGTCCGCGCCGCCCTCGGTGATCTGGCCGCCGCTGGCCATCACCTTGATCACGTCCGCGCCCGCCGCCGCGTTGGCGTCGATCAGGGCCCGGATCGCGTCGTCGCCGTCGACCTCGCCGCCGAAGAAATGGCAGTGTCCTTTGAGGACGGTCAGGGGCGATCCCGCGGTCAGCAGGCGCGGCGCGGCGGCGCCTTCGAGTTCCGACCTGACCCGCGCGCCCAGAGCGCCACGATCGCCGAGATCCCGCACCGTCGTGACCCCGCTGCGCAGCAGTTGCCCCAGGCGGTCCTTGGCGCCCGCGCGCAAGGCGTCGTCGTCGCTCGCCAGGAAGTTCGGCAGCATCTCGCGGGTGGCGTCGAACGCCAGGTGCACATGGGCGTTGAACAGGCCGGGCAACAGGGTCGCGCCGGGGAAGTCGAGTTTTCCGGCGTCCGGCGACGCCTGTGCCACGACCTCGGCGCGCGGGCCCGCCGCGAGGATCCGGCCGCCTTCGACGAGTACGGCACCGTCTTCGACCGGGGTGCTCGGACGCGGCAGGATCCGGCTCGCGGTCAGCAAAAGCTGTGTCGTCATGCGTCGCTCCTGGAGACGGCGGCGGAGAGCGCGAGCAACGGCCGCACGTCGGATTCGATGTCGGAGGCGCCGCCGGGGAGCACGAGCTTCGCGCGTCCGTCGGTCTCCTCGCCCGCGCTCTGCCGGGCGATCGCCGTCTTCAGCGCCTCCGCGGCCGCCTGCGGATCGTCCGCGGCGAGTGCGGTCAGATCGGTTTCCAGATACGGGCTCAGCTGTACGAGCCCGTCCCGGATCTCGATCACCCGGCGGTAGTACCGGCGGTGGACCGTGCGCGGGCGCCACCGCTCCCACGTCCCCTGCGGCGTGGTCCGGAGCACGATGTTCGGGTAGATCCCGGCCAGCGCGGTCCACAGCGGGGTGAGCTCTTCGTGGTGCCGCCGGTGCTGGCGGCGGCGTCGCAGCGCGGCGAACCGGGCGCGGGCGCCGGGATAGGTGATCCCGGCGAGGAAGAGCACGATCCCGAGGAGTACCAACGGGACGGCGACGGTGAGCAGGAGCGGGATCGACGGCCCGAACGCCCACGCGATCACGATGTAGAGCGCGCGGAAGACGCTGCCCACGGACAGGCAGATCAGCCCGGCGGCGCTGAGTTTCAGCCCGATCTTCAGATGGCGGTCCGCGGTGCGGATGTACCGGAAGATCCACCAGGCGCAGGCGGCGAGGCCGTAGATCAGGTAGATCCCCGCGCCGAGGTAGAACAGCGCCACCCCGGGCACGTGCACGAGCTTCGGGCTCAGCGCCAGCCCCCGCACCTCCGGCGGCGTGACGGCCATGGCGACCAGCATCAGCGTGATCGCGCCGGACAACGGGATCAGCTCGAAGAGGACCCGCCCCGGCCTGCGCGGGCCCAGCGCGGAGCCGAGGAACACGATCAACAGCGCGCAGACGCCGATGGCGAGCATGACGTTGTTGACCAGACGGCCGGTGCCCTTGCCGGTCAGGCCGTCGAGCCAGCCGACGATGACCTTCTGCTGGGCGAGGAAGGAGCCGGCGACGCAGACGATGGTGATCGTGATCGCCCAGTTCGGCAGCAGGCGGGGCGCGCGGTACGTCTGGTAGATCCGCCAGGCGAGAGCGGTCGCGAACAACACCATCGCCACGACGTTGATGGGGGAGAACAGTGCGGTCACAGCCACCCTTGATGGTCGCCCAGCGCGCCTTGGACGCGGCGGACGTCATCGTCGTCGGCGCGACGGGGAATCGTGTAGTTCAAGACCGACGCCCATTCGAGGATGATGGTCGCCACGGTCTCGGCTTCCCATTCGTGCGCCTCATCGTAGGAGGTGCGGCGTAAAGCGCGGTGTACCGCGTCGCCGTCGAGCCCGGTGGCGGGGCCGCGCAGGAAGTCGGCGGGTTCGGCGTCGCCGCCGGGATGGTGATCGGCGAGCATATGCCCGAGTTCGTGCAGGATGATGTGGTCCTGATGGGACTTCGTGGTCTCCTGCTGGAAGAAGATGTAATCCGCCGAACCGGTGGCGATCCAGCAGCCGAACGGGCCGGGGACCTCCAGCGGGTACGGCATCAGGCGGATCGGCCTGCCGCGCTGTTCGCCGAGCCGCTCGCAGAGCACGCCGACGTCGAGCGGCGGCTCGATGTCGAGCTTGTTCAGCATCTTGCGGCAGCGTTTACGGAGCTCCCGTTCCTTCATCGGTTCTCTTCCGGCTGCTCGCGCTCGGCCCGTTCGTAGCGTTCGACGAGTTCCAGCAGGTCCATCACCTGACGACGGCCCTGCGGGGAAAGCTCCTGCGCGCGCATGGCCATGAGTGTGGCCTCTCCGACCGGCTGGGGCTCCTGCTCGTCGAAGAAATAGGTGATCGGCACCCCGAACAGTTTCGCCAGCGCTTCGACGTAGTGGATCTTCGGATTGACCCGTTTGCCCGTGGCGAGCTGCTGGAGATACGCGGGCGACATGGTGGGCCCGCCGGCGCGGTCGATCGCCGCGGAGAGCTCGCGATAGCTGTGCGGGGCGCCTTCGTCCGCGCGCACCGAATCGATCAGCGCGGTCAGTTTCTGGGCGAAGGTCTGATACGGCGACATGACCCCCAACCGTTCCGTAGTCCCGTTCCGTAGTTGGAGTGTAACGCGATACAGCCTGTCCGCAGCTGTTGACAGCGCATGTATGCAGTGGTTTACAGTTGTCAAGCGGTTTCGTGCCGTGTCCGGTCTCTTACTCCGGAATCCGTGCCCTGGGGGTGCACGGACGCCGGAGTGAGAGCCGTTTTTTCCGGTGGGTGCACAAGATCGTGCCGGATGTAGTACGCTGAGGCAGCCAAGGTTGATCGCCATCACGGCGAACCCTTGGCCTAGGCCTGTTGCCGGAGGTCGACCCCCAGGGCTTCCGGTGACAGGCCCCTTACTTTTCTCCAGGCGTTTCGTCCTCTGAACGCGGTGGTTCGTGATGTGGACCACCGCGTTCAGAGGACGAAACGCGAGGGCGGTCAGGGCATGAGCGTGGCGGCCAGAGTGCCGCCCAATTCGAAACAGGCCTCGAGATCCGCTTTGCCCGGTTCGCCGGTGACGAGCACCGGCGAGGCCGCGCTTTCCCAGCCGAGGCCGGTCGTGATGGCCTCGATCCCGCGCACGGTGCCGGACGTGTCGTTGTTGCCGTGCACGAAGAACCCGAACGGCCGTCCCCGCGTGGAATCCAGGCACGGGTAATAGACGGTGTCGAAGAAGTGCTTCAAGGCGCCGGACATGTAGCCGAGATTCGCCGGGGTGCCGAGCAGGTAGCCGTCGGCGTCCAGGACGTCGGGCACGGTCGCGCCCAGCGCCGCCCGGCGCACGACGTCGACGCCCTCGATGTCCGGATGATTCGCGCCGGAGAGCACGGCTTCGAACATCGCCTGCGTCGAGGGCGACGGCGTGTGGTGGACGATCAGCAGCTTCGGCACGTCACACCAGCCGGGACTCGATGTCGGTCCGGAGCGCGGCCAGCCGCGCGTCCGCGGCGGCGCGCGCCTCGGCGAGATCGTCGGTGACCGGCTCCTTGATCTGCAGGTATGCCTTCAGTTTCGGCTCGGTCCCGGACGGCCTGATGACGACACGCAGCCCCTCGCCGGTCAGTCGGAGGACATCGGCGTCGGGCAGGAGGTCCTCCATCGTGACGGCGGTGCCGCCCAGCGACGCCGGGGGAGCGGCGCGCAGGCCCGCCATCAGGCGCTCCCGCACCGACAGATCGGTGACCCGCAGCGAGACCTGATCCGTCACGTGCACCCCGTGCTTCACGGCCAGCTCGTCGAGGACGTCCAGCGGCCCGCGGCCCGCCGCGCGCAGGGAAGCGGCCAAGCCGGCGGCGAGCACGGCGGCGGAGATGCCGTCCTTGTCGCGGACGAAACCGGGGTTCACGCACAGGCCGAGCGCCTCTTCGTAAGCGAACACGAGCCCTTCGCCGGCGCGGACCAGCCACTTGAACCCGGTCAAGGTCTCCGCGTAGCGCGCCCCGAATTCCTTCGCGACTTCGCCGAGCATCGACGACGACACGATGGTCGTCGCGACCAGCGGATCGGTCGAGTCCACTGTGGACAGAACATGCCAGCCGAGCAGGATGCCCGTTTCGTCGCCGCGCAGCATCCGCCACGAACCGTCCCGCTCGCGCACGCCCAGCGCGCAGCGATCGGCGTCCGGGTCGAGCGCGATCGCCAGGTCGGCGCCGACCTCGGACGCCAGTGCCAGCAAGAGATCCGTCGCGCCCGGTTCCTCCGGGTTCGGGAAGGAAACCGTCGGAAAGTCCGGATCCGGCGCCGCCTGCTCGGCCACCAGATGGAGGTCGGTGAACCCGGCGCGCTCGAACGCCGCGCGCAGGGTTTCCGCACCAACGCCGTGCAGCGCGGTGGCGGCGACCTTGACCCCGCGTTCCGGGCCGCGCGGCAGTAGCGCAACCTTGGCGAGGTACGCGTCCCGGAGTTCGTCGCCCAGCACTTCGGCACCGGGCTCGCGCGGCACGCTGATCGCCGGGGGAGCGGCTTCGATGGCCCGTTCGATCTGGCCGTCCGAAGGCGGGACGATCTGGCCGCCCGTCGCGTCGTAAAGCTTGTACCCGTTGTCGGCCGGGGGATTGTGCGACGCGGTGATCTGGATGCCCGCCACCGCGCCGAGTTCCAGCACGGCGAACGCGAGCACCGGCGTCGGCAGCGGGCCGGGCAGCGTCTTCACCGCGAACCCGGCGGCTGTCAGCACCTCGGCGGCGGCCTTGGCGAAGGCCTCCGAACCGTGCCGCGCGTCGCGGCCGACCACCACGACGCCACCCGAATGTCCTTGTGCGGTCAGCCAGGCCGCGACGCCCGCCGTCGTCCGGGTGACGACCGCGACGTTCATCCCATTGGGGCCCGCGCGCACCGGGCCGCGCAGCCCGGCGGTGCCGAATTCGAGCGGCCCGGCCATCCGGTCCGCGAGTTCGTCCGCCGCACCGGCTTCGCCGCCCATCGCGCGGGCGAGGATGTTCTGCAGCTCGACGCGGGAATCGTCGTCCGGGTCGTCGGCGATCCAGCGGAACGCCCGATCCCGGAGATCCGAGGTCAAGGAAGTCGTCACCGAGTCAGCCTACGGGTACGTTGGAGAGGGTGCGATTGATCTTCACTTCTCTGGTGAGTCATGGTCATCTCTATCCCCTACTACCGCTCGCCGTCGCCGCCCGCGACGCCGGGCACGAGGTCGTGTTCGCCACCGGCGACGACATGCTGACGGTGGTCGAAAAGGCCGGTCTGGCAGTGGAAAGCGCCGGATTCGGGATGCGGGAGGCGTTCGAGTCGATCGCCGGGCCCGACGCTCCCAAACCCAACGCCTCCGATGCCCCACCCGAATCGTTCAATCCGATCATCGGCGAAGTGTTCGGAAATGTGTTGCCCCGCCGGTTCGTCGCCGATCTCACACCGGTGCTGGAGCGGCACCGGCCGGATCTCGTCGTCTACGAAAGCGGCAACGCAGGTGGCGCCATCGCCGCCCATCTCGCCGGGATTCCCGCGATCGGGCACGGTTTCGGCCGGTTTTCGCCGGGTGACGTCATGGATGTCATCTACGGCCGCCTCGCGGAATACACCGCGGAGGTCGGTTTGCCGGATTTGGATTCGCGGTCCTTCGGCGACCCTGTCGTCGACATCTGCCCGGAATCGGTGCAATCGCCGGAATTCCTGGCCGGAGCGAACCGGATCCCGCTGCGCCCGGTCGGCTGGGCCGAACCGGGAGACCTCCCGGCGGGCGTGGCAGGCCGGGACAAGAGCCGTCCGCTCGTCTATCTCACGCTCGGGACCGCGTTCGGTGACGAAGGCGTGCTGAAACGGGCCATCCGTGGTTTGTCGCGGCTCGACGCGGACGTCATCGTCGCGGCGGGTCCGTCGGTGGATGCGGCGGGGCTGGGCGAGGTGCCGGGCAACGTCCGCGTCGAGATGTGGGTGCCGCAGGTCGAGCTCCTGCCGCACGTCGACCTCGTGGTCCACCACGGCGGCAGCGGGACGACGCTGGGTGCCTTCGGCGCCGGGCTGCCGCAGCTGGTGCTGCCGCAGGGGGCGGATCAGTTCACGAACGCCGAGGCCGTCGTCGCGGCCGGAGCCGGTGTGCAGCTGATCGGTGCCGAAGCCGTCGAGGACGTCATTTTCGAGCAGGCCCGAAAGCTGCTCGCCGACGAGACCGTCCACGGGGCCGCGCGCCGGCTCGCCGAGGAGGTCGCCGCGATGCCGTCGCCCGCGGAGGTCGCTCAGCGGCTTCCCGAATTCGCCGGCTGAGAAGCGCGTGAAGCCCCCTTCTCTCGGCTCAGCCGAGGGAAGGGGGCCTTCATGTGCAAAGCGTCAGGCGCGGGAGACGAGTTCCTTGAGCAGGGTGCCCATGCGGGTGGCGGACTGACGGCCCGCCTCCAGGACCTCTTCGTGGTTCAGCGGCTCCCCGGTCATCCCGGCCGCCAGGTTGGTCACCAGCGAAAGCCCGAACACCTCGACCCCGGCGGCGCGGGCGGCGATGGCCTCCAGCACCGTCGACATGCCGACGAGGTCGGCGCCGAGCGTCCGCAGCATGCGGATCTCCGCGGGCGTCTCGAAATGCGGCCCGGTGAGCCCCGCGTAGACGCCCTCCTCCAGCGAAGGGTCGATTTCGCGCGCGATGTCGCGCAGCCGCTTCGAGTAGAGATCCGTCAGGTCGACGAAGTTCGCGCCGACGATCGGCGAGCGCGCCGTGAGGTTCAGGTGGTCGGAGATCAGCACCGGCTGCCCGACGCGGAAGCCCTCGCGCAGGCCGCCCGCGGCGTTGGTCAGCAGCACCGTCCCGGCGCCCGCCGCCGCCGCGGTGCGCACGTTGTGCACCACCGGGTCGATGCCCTTGCCCTCGTAGAAATGCGTGCGGCCCAGCAGGATCAGCGCGCGCTTCTCGCCGACGCGGACCGACCGGACGGTTCCCCCGTGCCCGACCGCGCCCGGCGCGGCGAATCCGGGCAGTTCGCCCAGCGGGATCTCCGCCTCGGGCTCCCCGATGACGTCCGCCGCCGGGCGCCAGCCCGAACCGAGCACGACGGCGATGTCGTGCTTCTCGACGCCGGTGCGTTCGGCGATGGCGGCGGCCGCCGCGACCTCGTTCTCACTCATGCGACGAGCGTATCCGGACGGTTCGCACGAGCAGGAACGCCACCAGCCCGAACGGGGACAGGAAGATCGTGAGCGCCAGGATCGGGCCGGTCACCAGCGGGTGGATCCGGTGCTCGCGGGATTCGAGGTACATCCAGCGCGCGATGAACAGGTCGAAGGCGATCAGATGCGCCCAGATCGTGGCCGCCCCGTACGGCGTGCCGGTGAACGCGCCGAGCACGCCGAGGTCCGGCCTGCTGACCGCCGTCCAGAGCTCGCCGAAATGCGCGATGGCGAGCACGAAGTACGGGATCAGCGGCAGCAGCGGCGTCCAGGGCGAGGACATGATCCGGCGGGTCCACGACCAGCCCGGCAGGAAGATCATCAGCAGCCAGAACGGCGTCGCCAGCGGGAAGGTCCAGGTGAACAGGGTTTCGACGCTCATCGCAGCGAGACCTCCGGCTCCCTGTCCTTCACCGGGCGCCCGATCGCGATTAGCCCGCTAAAGGCGACGCCCGCGATCAGGAGGGCGAAGGCGGTGAGGGTCTGGCTGTCGGGGGCGACGATCGACTGGCCGCGCAGCGCCTGCCAGGTGAGCAACGCGAGCAGGCCCGCGTAGCCGACGCCGGCGATCACCACGAGCCGCAGCCGGAGGACGTCGTCGCGAAGCCGCGGATAGCGCGCGGCCAGGACGCCGAGGGCGAGCGCGAGCAGCGGGAGCGCCTGGAGCCCGTGCAGGCCGAGGAAATGCGGGATCCGCAGGTCGCCGCCGACCGTGCTCCAGCCGAGGATCGGCAGGCCGGGGCCGCCGTCGGGGAGGCCGACGGTATGCGCGCCGATCATCGCGGACTGGCCGGTCGCGTCGAGCAGGACCTGCTGATCCGGGGTGGGGCTGCTCATCAGCGTCGCCAGCGAGATCCCGATCATGCCGAGGATCGCGCCGATCCTGGCCGCCCACGCCGTCGCGCGGTCGGGGAGCCGGGTGAACATCACCGCGATCGTCAGCACGAGGTTGACCACCCAGAGCACGGCGATCATCCCGCCCATGACCTGGAAGATCGTGTTGTCGAGCGGCGTCGCGTTGTTGAAGTGGCTCGCGCGGACGCGGGCGGCCTGGAAGATCACGAGCGCGTACTCGGCCGCGAAGATCACGACGAGTACGTTCGCCAGCCAGCCCGCGGTCCGCCGGAACTTGGGCAGCAGCGAGACGAGCCAGCTCCAGGTGAAGAAGTACAGCACGGCGGAGACGGCGAATTTGAACGGTTTCGCCCAGAGCGGCGCGCCGTTCAGTGTCCGCTGGTCGATCAGCATCGCCAGGACGCACAGCACCGTGATCACGGCGAAGGCCTGGGCGAGGCGGTACGAACCCCGGTGCCAGGTGCGGGTTCTCTCCCGGAGATCGGTCAAGATGGTCATGGTCCCTCCCAGAATGGATAGTCAAGCTCTCCGTTATGGGAAGCTAAACTATCCATCCTGAGAAGTCTTCAGGGATGACCCTGGAACCGTCCCCGAGATCGGAGAGCGCACGCGTGCGGATGGCCGAACTGAGCGAGAAAACCGGGATCCCGGTCGCCACGATCAAGTACTACCTGCGGGAAGGACTGCTCCCGCCGGGCGAGCGCACCAGCCCCAACCAGGCGAAGTACGGCGACGGGCACGTGCAGCGGATCAAGCTGATCAGGGCACTGATGGACGTCGGCGGCCTTTCGCTCGCGACGGTCGGCGAGGTGCTCGCCGCGGTCGACGCCGGGGAGGCCAGCCCCCACCACGTCCTCGGTATCGCCCAGCAGGGCATCACGACCTCGAAGCGGGTCGTCGACGACGAAGCCCGCGAATGGGCGCTGGCCACGGTCCGTGACCTCGCCGACCGCCGCGGCTGGCCCTGCAAGGACGAAGACGACCTGGTCATCCAGGCACTGGTCGGCGTCCTGTGCACGATCCGCGAGGTCGGGCACGGCTGGTATCTCGAGAAGCTCGACGCCTACGCCGAGATCGCCGACCGGACCGCCGACCTGGATCTCCAAGGGATCGCCGGGATCGAGTCGCTGGAGCAGATGATCGAGATCGCCGTCGTGGAGACGGTTCTGGGCGACAGGCTGCTCTCGGTGTTGCGGAGGCTGGCGCAGCAGCGTGCCTCGAAGGCGTACTTCGCCCGGCGGGCCTCCGGCTAGCCGTCGACGATGAACGAAAGCGCGACCGGCTCGAAGATCCCGGTCTTCGCCGAGTTCTCCTGCTCGATGGTCGAGGTCACGGACAGGATCCACAGATCCGCGCCGCCGCCGAAGAGGTCCATGTACGTCGTCCGCGTGATGCTCTCGTTCACCGCATCCCGGTTGCCGGAGGCGCGCTCCGTCGATCGGTAGGTGTACCGCTGGCTGTCTTCGCCCCGCCCGGGCACGGTGGTGGGCGCCCCGATCGGGGCGATCTCCGGATGCTGGCTCTTCAGCCAGCCGAAGTAGGCGGACGGCGGGCTGTCGGCCAGGAAACCGGTCAGCCGCTCGACCCGGATCGCCTGGCGGCCGTCGGGTGAGACGTACTGGACCACCGTGCTCGGCACACCCCTGGTGACGTGCGGGGCGACGAACTTCTGCCAGCCCTCCGGGACGCCGAGGCTGAACCGGCCGCCCTTGAGGCCGTTCACCGTGCTGGCGTCACCCTGCTGCGTGATCAGTTTCGGCGGCGGCTGGGTGACGATCGTGTCGCCTTGCTGCACCTTCTCCGGTGGCCGCAGATCCTGTCCGCCGACGGCCCTGGCCAGCACGAACCCGCCGCCCGCGGCCAGCAGGAAGAGGACGACCGACGCGAGCGCGAGCACCACCGTGGCCGCCGTCGACCGGCCGGGACGGCGAGGCGGCGGTGGCGTGACGGTCGGCATCGGCGCGAGCTCGACGGGCGGCGCCGGCGCGGGCTGGTTCAGGAACGGCAGCGGACCGGGGTCGGCGGCGAGTGCGGAACTCGTGCCCTCGCCCGGCTTTTCCGGCGCGACCGGCTTGATCACCTGGGTGTCGGTGGCGTCCAGATGCGCGGTGGTCTTCTTGCCGTCCGGCGTGTGGAACAGCTCGGCCGGGAAGAGGTCGATGAGCGTCTTGGCCTGCAACGGGTACAGGCGGCGCCGCACCTCGCGCAGGGTGATCCGCTTCGACGGCTCCTTCTTCATGAGCGCGCCGATCACGTCGGCCAGCGGACCGGGGCCGGGCTTCGGCACCTTCCCGTTGACGACCTTGCCGACCGTTTCGAGCGGGTCGCCGTCGGCGTCGTACGGCGGCGAGCCCTCGATGGCGGCGAACAGTGTCGCGCCGAGACCCCACAGATCGGCGGCGGGGACGACGGCGCCGCCGGAAGCGACTTCGGGCGCGATGTAGGCGGGAGAGCCCAGCATCATCCCGGTGCGGGTCATGGTGGCTTCGGAGACGTTGCGCGCGATGCCGAAGTCCGTGAGCTTGATCCGGCCGTCGCCCGCGACGAGGACGTTCCCCGGTTTGACGTCACGGTGGGTGATCCCGGCGGCGTGCGCGGCTTCGAGCGCCGACGCCACCGCGATGCCGACCGCCGCGGCCTGCTCGACCGTCAGCGGCCCGTGGTCGCGCAGGATATGCGCGAGGCTGCGCGACGGCAGCAGCTCCATCACCACGAACGGTTCGTCGTTCTCGCGTGCGACGTCGTGCAGGATGATCACGTTCGGGTGGCTCAAAACGGCGATCGCGCGGGCCTCGCGCAGGGTCCGTTCGCGCAGTTCGTCGGCCTGCGACGCCGGGACGCCGGGCGGGAGGCGGACCTCTTTGACCGCGACGGGACGGTGCAGGAACTCGTCGTAGGCCGACCAGACCGTGCCCATCGACCCTGATCCGATGACCGAGCGCAACCGATATCGCCCGGCGACTACACGCTTCTCGTCGCCGGGACTCTCGCTGGGCTCGGTGGTGTCGGACGGCACCGCCCAATTGTGTCGTATGCCCGTGTGGCGGACCCATGCGCCGTGCCCTGTCGGAGTGAACGGGCCGCCCGGCGTCACCGGCGCGGAGCACTCTCGTGAGTGGCTGGTGCCGGTGGTTTCGCGTGACTCGAGGGACGGCACACGTGACTGACTGGACGCCACGCGTGATCAGGCGGACGACTCGGGCGGAAGCCCGGCCGCGATCGTGTCGTCCATCCCGTCACGCGTGCCGTCCATCTGATCACGCGTGCCGTCCGGCCAGGCACGCGAAACCGCCGATCACGAACAGCGCTCCACCCCCCGGCGCGGCCCCTATTCACCCCCTAGGCGCGACTAGCGTCACAGGTGGCGCCACTTGTCGGCCGTTAGCATCGATGGCTATGACGGAAGTGGCCGAGACGGAGTCAGTGCCGACCCCAGGCGAGCCCGACGCGCCCGAGGAGTTGAAGCTCGCGGCGGAGTTCCCGGAAGCGAGCCGGGAACAGTGGCGGGAGCTGGTCGCCGGCGTGCTGCGCAAGAGCGGCGCCATCGACGAGTCCTTCGACGGCCTGCCCGAAAGCAAGCTGGTCACGCGGACGTATGACGGCCTGGAGATCCAGCCGCTCTACACCGCCGAAGACACGGTCGAGGGGACAGGTTTCCCCGGACTTCCGCCGTTCGTGCGAAGCGCCCGGCCCGAGGGCGCGGTGACGACCGGCTGGGACATCCGTGCCCGGTACGCGCGCCGCGACGCCAAGGCCACGAACGCCGCGATCCTCGCCGACCTCGAAGGCGGTGTCAGCTCGATCTGGCTGCGCGCCGGCGCGACCGGCGTTCCCGTGGCCGATCTGGGCGACGCGCTGAACGAGGTCTACGTCGACCTCGCCCCCGTCACGCTCGACGCGGGCGAAGAGTATGAAGCCGCCGCGAACGAGTTGTTCACGCTCTTCGCCGAACGCGAGATCCCGGCGAGCGCGGTCACCGCGACCCTCGGCGCCGACCCGATCGGCTTGACCGCGCGCACCGGTGCGGCGCATCCGCTCGCCCCCGCCGCGGCACTGGCCGCGCGCGTCGCCACCAGTCACCCGAAGGTGCGGACGATCGTCGCCGACGGCCTCCCGTTCCACGAGGCGGGCGGCTCGGACGCGCAGGAGCTCGGCGCGGTCATCGCCGCGGGCGTCGCTTACCTGCGGGCGCTCACCGAAGCGGGGCTCGACGTCGACACCGCCGCCGGTCAGCTCGAATTCCGGCTCGCCGCCACGGCGGACCAGTTCCTCACGATCGCCAAATTCCGCGCCGCGCGGCGGCTGTGGGCCCGCGTCACCGAGGTTTCGGGCGGGAAGGGCGCGGGAATGCGGCAGCACGCGGTCACCTCACCCGCGATGCTGACCCAGCGCGATCCGTGGGTGAACATGCTGCGGACCACGCTCGCCTGTTTCGGCGCCGGGGTCGGCGGTGCGGACGCGATCACCGTGCTCCCGTTCGACGCCGCGATCGGCCAGCCGGACGCGTTCTCCGCGCGGATCGCGCGCAACACGCACGCCGTCCTGCTGGAAGAGTCCAAACTGGCCGGTGTCATCGACCCGGCGGGCGGCTCCTGGTACGTCGAGAACCTCACCGAAGACCTGGCCAAGGCCGCGTGGCGCGAGTTCACCGCCATCGAGGCGGCGGGCGGGATCGAGGCGGAACTGGCTTCCGGCGCGCTCGCCGCACGGCTCGCCGAGACCTGGGAGAAGCGGTCGAAGCGGATCGGGACCCGTCGCGACCCGATCACCGGCGTCAGCGAATTCCCCAATCTGACGGAGAAAGCGGTCGTCCGCGACCCGCTCGACGACCTGCCGGGCGGCGGCCTGCCGCGCCACCGGTACGCCGAGGCCTTCGAAGCGCTGCGAGACCGGGCGGACGCGCATCCCAGCCGTCCTCGCGTCTTCCTCGCCACGCTCGGCCCGGTCGCGGCGCACACCGCGCGGGCGAGTTTCGCGGCGAACCTGTTCCAAGCCGGCGGGATCGAGGCCGTGAACCCCGGCGCGCCTGAGGACGTCATCGCGGAATTCCGGGCCAGCGGAACGAAGATCGCCTGCCTCTGCGGCAGCAACACCTCCTACGCCGAAGAAGCCGACAGCGTCGCGAAGGCGTTGAAGGAAGCGGGCGCCACGTCGGTGCTGCTCGCCGGGAAACCCGGCGACCACCCGGACGTCACGGGCTACCTCTTCACGGGCTGCGACGCCCTGGAAATCCTGACCGGCACGTTGAACGAGCTCGGAGTGCAGTGATGACCATCCCGAACTTCGCCGGAATCGACCTCGGTTCTCCCGAACCGGCTGACCGTCCTCAGTGGACCGAGGCACTGCAGGCCGCCACCGGCAAGGGCCCCGACGCGCTCGCGTGGGAGACGCCGGAGGGCATCGGCGTCAAGCCGGTGTACACCGCCGACGATCTGTCCGGAGTGGACTTCCTCGGCACATATCCCGGTGTTGCGCCGTATCTGCGCGGCCCGTACCCGACGATGTACGTCAACCAGCCGTGGACCATCCGCCAGTACGCGGGCTTCTCCACCGCCGAGGAATCGAACGCCTTCTACCGCCGCAACCTCGCCGCCGGGCAGAAGGGCCTCTCGGTCGCCTTCGACCTCGCGACACACCGCGGCTACGACTCCGACCACCCGCGTGTCGCCGGTGACGTCGGCATGGCGGGTGTCGCGATCGACTCGATCTACGACATGCGCCAGCTCTTCGACGGCATCCCGCTCGACAAGATGAGCGTTTCGATGACCATGAACGGCGCCGTCCTGCCGGTGCTCGCGCTGTACGTCGTCGCGGCCGAGGAACAGGGGGTCACGCCGGACAAACTGGCCGGGACCATCCAGAACGACATCCTCAAGGAGTTCATGGTCCGCAACACCTACATCTACCCGCCGCAGCCGTCGATGCGGGTCATCTCGGACATTTTCTCGTTCACCTCGCGGAACATGCCGAAGTACAACTCGATCTCCATCTCCGGCTACCACATGCAGGAGGCCGGGGCGACCGCCGACCTGGAGCTGGCGTACACGCTCGCGGACGGAGTCGAGTACATCCGGGCCGGGGTCGAGGCCGGGCTGGACGTCGACAAGTTCGCGCCGCGCCTGTCCTTCTTCTGGGCGATCGGGATGAACTTCTTCATGGAGGTCGCGAAACTCCGCGCGGCGCGCCTGCTGTGGGCGAAGCTGGTGAAGGGCTTCGAACCCAAGAGTTCCAAGTCTTTGAGCCTGCGGACGCATTCGCAGACGTCGGGCTGGTCGCTGACCGCGCAGGACGTCTACAACAACGTCGTCCGCACCTGCGTCGAGGCGATGGCGGCGACCCAGGGGCACACGCAGTCGTTGCACACCAACGCCCTCGATGAGGCGCTCGCGCTGCCGACCGACTTCTCCGCCCGCATCGCGCGGAACACGCAGCTGCTGCTGCAGCAGGAATCGGGCACCACCCGCGTCATCGACCCGTGGGGCGGCAGCGCGTTCGTCGAGAAGCTGACTTACGACCTCGCGCGCAAGGCGTGGGGGCACATCACCGAGGTCGAGCAGGCGGGCGGGATGGCCAAGGCGATCGACGCCGGCATCCCCAAGCTGCGCATCGAAGAGGCCGCGGCGCGGACCCAGGCGCGGATCGACTCCGGCCGCCAGCCGGTGATCGGCGTCAACAAGTACCAGGTGACCGACGACGAGCAGATCGACGTGCTCAAGGTCGACAACGCGGGCGTGCGCGCGCAGCAGCTGGAGAAGCTGCGGCGGCTGCGCGAAGAACGCGACGAGGACGCCACGCAGGACGCGCTGCGGCGGCTCACGGCGGGCGCCGAATCCGACGGGAACCTGCTCGCGCTGGCCATCGACGCCGCGAGGGCGAAGGCCACGGTCGGCGAGATCTCCGACTCGCTGGAGAAGATCTGGGGGCGCCACTCCGGCCAGATTCGTACGATCTCCGGTGTGTACCGCGAGGAGGTCGGCAAGACCGAGAACGTCGAGCAGGCGCGCGACCTGGTCGAGAAGTTCGCCGAGGAGGAAGGCCGCCGTCCCCGGATCCTGGTCGCGAAGATGGGCCAGGACGGCCACGACCGCGGCCAGAAGGTGATCGCGACCGGCTTCGCCGACATCGGTTTCGACGTCGACGTCGGCCCGCTGTTCTCCACCCCCGGCGAGGTCGCGCGGCAGGCGATCGAGGCGGACGTGCACGTGATCGGCGTTTCGTCGCTGGCCGCCGGGCACCTTTCCCTCGTCCCCGCGCTGCGCGCCGAACTCGCCGAGCAGGGCCGCGAGGACATCATCGTCGTGGTCGGCGGCGTCATCCCGCCGCAGGACTACGAGGAGCTGCGCGCGGCGGGCGCGGCGGCGATCTTCGGGCCGGGCACGGTGATCGCCGAGGCCGCGATCGACCTCATCGGACAGCTGACCGCCCAGGAGTCCTGAACCTTGCCGCGCAAGATCGACGTCGGGGCGCTGGCCAAGGGCGTCCTCGCGGGTGACCGCGGCCTGCTGTCGCGGGCGATCACGCTCGTCGAGTCGAACCGGGACGACCACCGGGCACAGGCACAGGAGCTCCTGGTCGAGCTGCTCCCGCACGCGGGCGGCGCGCGGCGCGTCGGCATCACCGGCGTTCCCGGTGTCGGCAAATCGACCTTCATCGACCAGCTCGGCACGGATCTGACCGAGGCCGGGCACAAGGTCGCCGTGCTGGCCGTCGACCCGTCGTCGACGCGGACCGGCGGCTCGATCCTGGGCGACAAGACCCGGATGGCGCGGCTCGCTGTCGACCCGAAGGCGTTCATCCGCCCTTCGCCGACTTCGGGCACGCTCGGCGGCGTCGCGCGGGCGACCCGCGAGACGATCGTGCTGATGGAAGCGGCCGGGTACGACATCGTGCTGGTCGAGACCGTCGGCGTCGGGCAGTCCGAGGTGACCGTCGCGAACATGGTCGACTGCTTCCTGTTCCTGACCCTGGCCCGCACCGGGGACCAGCTGCAGGGGATCAAGAAGGGTGTCCTCGAACTCGCGGACGTCATCGCGGTCAACAAGGCCGACGGCGACCACGAACGCGACGCGAAACGTGCGGCCCGCGAACTGGCCGGCGCGTTGCGGATGATCTACGGCCGGGACGCCGAGTGGACGCCCCCGGTGCTGACCTGCAGCGCGCTCACCGACGTCGGGCTCGACGAGGTCTGGGCCGAAATCGGCCGTCACCGTGACGTCCTGACCGCTTCGGGTGAACTGGACGGGCGGCGACGGCGGCAGCAGGTGGAGTGGACCTGGGCGATGGTCCGCGAACAGCTGCTCGGACGGCTCGCCGCGCATCCGGACGTGCGAGCGGTCGTTCCGGACGTCGAACGGGCGGTCCGGGACGGTGAGCTGACCCCGACGCTGGCCGCGCAACGGATTCTGGAGGCGTTCTCCGGTCCTCCGCGTGGCGGCTGACGCGGGAACCCGGCAGAGTGCAGAATCGGATCCGCGCTACGCCGACGAAAGGGAGTCATGCCGAAAAGGTCTCGTCTCGGGCAGCTGGCCGGGCTGGTCGCCGCCGGGCTGGTCGTCTGCGCGCCCGTCGCGCAGGCCGTTGAGATCCAGGCGCCCGCGCCGGTGATCATGCAGGCAGGGGCGGTGCACGAAGTGCTCGAGCAGGCGCCTCCGGGGCCGGTGCTCGACCCCGCCGAGACCGACAAGGCCAACAGCCAGGAGACCAAGAAGAAGGTCATCGCGGGTATCGCCGCGGCGATCCTGCTCGGCTTGGTGATCCTCGGGCGCCGCTCCCGGTCCAAGAAGAAGAAGTCCTGAACCGCTACCCGTAAGTAGAAGGACTCTCCGCTTAGCCCGGGCCGAACTCTCGCAGCCGTTCATCGCAGATCCACTACCGGCCGTCTCGGGCTCGATCACTCGACGAGCGGCTTGTCATCTGCATGGTGCACGATCTATCGCAAATGCGTATCACAGATCGAACGGCACCCAGCGTGCCTTCAGCGACCACTCGTACGGTGGTAGACGAAGGTGACTGTGTTGCGGGAGGAGGTGCGGCGTGACGGTGCTCGATTCACGTCCGGACATTCCAGGCGACCCCGAGGGTCGCGTCGTTGCCCCGATAGAGGCGCCCACCGCGCTGATCTCCGAGGCCGGCGTCAGCATGGCACCTGTGCATGATCTGGGTGCCGGGCGCGGCCCCTTCTGGCTCGACGACTGGCTCCGCGCGAACGCCACCGACGTCGTCGCGTGGCGCCGTCGCATCCACGCGCACCCGGAGCTCTCCCGCCACGAGTTCGCCACGACCGAAATGGTCATGTCCCTGCTCCGCTCGGTGGGGCTCAAGCCATGGGTGCTCCCCTCGGGCACCGGCGTGGTCTGCGACATCGGCAGCGGCGACCGCTGCGTCGCGCTGCGCGCCGACATGGACGCCCTGCCGCTGACCGAGGCCACCGGGCTCCCGTACGCCTCCAAGACCGAGGGCGCCGCGCATATGTGCGGGCACGACGCGCACACCGCGATCCTCCTGGGCGCCGCCCGGGCGCTGGCGGGCGCGCCGGAGCTGCCGGGCCGCGTACGGCTGATCTTCCAGCCCGCCGAGGAGGTCATGCCCGGCGGCGCGCTGGACATGATCGCCGCCGGCGCGATGGAAGGCGTCGAGCGGATCTACGGGCTGCACTGCGACCCGCGGCTCGAGGTCGGCAAGGTCGGGCTGCGCGTCGGCGCGCTGACCTCCGCCGCCGACCTCATCGAGCTGCGGCTCACCTCGC
Organism: Amycolatopsis sp. EV170708-02-1; assembly: GCF_022479115.1. NCBI lineage: Bacteria > Bacillati > Actinomycetota > Actinomycetes > Pseudonocardiales > Pseudonocardiaceae > Amycolatopsis > Amycolatopsis sp. EV170708-02-1. Next base: position 8,144,727 of record NZ_CP092497.1, on the reverse strand, counting down.
CGGGCGGGCACACCTCGCGGCCGCATCTGACCGCGGACCTGGTGCACGCGCTCGGCACCGTGATCACGTCGCTGCCCGCGGTCCTTTCGCGCCGCGTCGACCCGCGATCCGGGACCGTGCTGGTCTGGGGCGCGGTGCACGCGGGGCAGGCCGCCAACGCCGTCCCGCAGGACGGGGTGCTCCGCGGCACGCTGCGGACCGCGGACCACGAGGTCTGGACGATGCTGGAGCCGCTCGTCGCGGCTTCGGTGGAGTCGCTGCTCGCGCCGACCGGGGTCGGGTTCTCCCTCGACTACCGCCGTGGTGTGCCGCCGGTCGTCTCCGATCCGGAGTCGCACGCGCTGATGCGGGCCGGCGTCGAGGCCGCACTGGGCGAGACCGCCGTGGCCGGGACCGAGCAGTCGTCCGGCGGCGAGGACTTCGGGTGGTACCTGGAGCACGTCCAGGGCGCCTTCGCGCGCCTCGGCGTTTGGTCCGGTGAAGGCCCGATGGCCGACATCCACCGCCCGACCTTCACCCTCGACGAGCGTTCGCTCCTGTGCGGGGTCCGCACCCTGGTCCACACCGCCCTGGCCACCCTGGCCTGACGTCCTCCCACACACGCGTGTCGTCCATCTGATCACGCGTGCCGTCCACCTGCGCACGGGTGTTCGCCACAGCTGGTGTCGAACACCTGTGCACAGGTTATCCACAGGCTGTGGAGTTATCCACAGATGTGGATGAGCGGCCTTTCCGAGGCCGCGAAACCCGACGATCCTCGAGGGCATGATCGATTGGGGAGGACGGCATGGAGCGGTCTCGCGTAGTGAGGCCGACAAGGTTCTGGGGCGTCGGCTGGTCCTTGAGGGATTGGCCACAGGCGTCCTCGTCCAGCCGTGGCGGGGCGTAGTCGTCCATGCTGCGGATTCGCTCAAACTGGCGACTCGGGCCCAGGCGGCCTTGCTCGTAGTGGGGCAGCCTGCGGCGCTGTCGGGAGCCACAGCCCTTGCCCTACATGGGATTTCGGCTGTGGACGACACGAGCATTCACTTGACGGTGCCCCACTCGCGGCGGATCAAGTCGAAGCCAGGGTTGATCGTCCATCAGGCCGACTTCCGGCCCTCGGATGTCGTCGAACTCGACGGGCTCGCCATGTTCTCCTTGGATCTGGCGCTGGCCGATTTCCTCTGCGAGGGGGACAAGCGAACCGCGTTCGCCGCACTGGACGAGGCGATGCACGGGCTCCTGCCGGACCATGTCCGCACTTTGCGTGCGAACGTCCGGGACAGGATCGTGGACCGACGCGACCGACGAGGTATCCACAGGGCGGTCATGTTGCTCGACCTGGCGACCGGCAAGGTGGATTCCCCGCCGGAGAGCATCCTTCGGTTGATCGTCGTCGAGGCGGGGTTCCCGATACCGGAGACGCAGTACGAGATCACCACGATCGAGGGGCGGCCGCTGTATGTCCTCGACATGGCGTGGCCTACCCGGCGAGTCGCTCTGGAGTACGACGGCTTCGCTTCCCACGAGGAGCGTCGCGACTACGACTCAGAGCGGGACGCACGGATGGCTGGGCGGGGGTGGATCACGATCCGGGCGTCGGCGGAGGACTTGCGTGATCCCCGTCGTGTTCTGTCCGAGCTGACCAGGGCGTTCGAAAGGCGCGCGGTCGCGTGATCGGACGGGCGACACGTGTGATCAGGCGGACGACACGCGTGATTGGACGGACGACACGCCTGATCAGCCGGAGATGCCCTGGCAGGGGCGGGTGCGGAGCGCGTCGACGTAGTCCGCGGGGGCGCCGGCGGCCTCGGCCGCGTCGGCCAGCACGCCGAGGTAGCGCGCGGACGGGAGGCCGCCCTCGTAGGCGTCCAGGACGTACAGCCACGCCAGCACGGAGCCGTCCATGGTCTGCACGCGGAGCCGGATCTTGGAGTGGATGCCCAGCTCGCCGCCTTCCCAGCGGTCGAGATTGGGCTCGTCCAGGGAGGTGACGTCGTACAACACCACGAAGACCCGGGAGCCCGGGTCTTCGACGATGGTCGCCAGCGCGCCTTCCCAGCCGAGGTCCTCGCCGCCGAAGGTCAGCCTCCAGCCCTCCAGCCAGCCGGTGCCGGCCATGGGCGAGTGCGGAGCGCGCTCCAGCATCTGGGCGGGCTCCATATTGGATCCATACGCGGCATACAACGGCACGGCCACAGCCTAGCGACCTACCGGTCACCCGGCTGGACGCACATGCCGTGTCCGGCCACTCAATCCGCCCAACGGTCGCCCGCGTACGGTAAACGCAGTCACAGACACCGCTGCGAGGAGGAGACCAGTGACCAAGATCGTGATCATGGGCGGAGGCCCCGCCGGTTACGAAGCGGCACTGGTCGCGGCCCAGCACGGAGCCGACGTCACCATCGTCGAACGGGACGGCCTCGGCGGCGCGTGCGTGCTCTACGACTGCGTCCCGTCGAAGACGTTCATCGCCTCTTCCGGCGCGCTCGCGAACATGCACGACCTCCGCGAGCTCGGCATCAACACCGACATGGCCGACACCAGCGTCGACTTGCCGACCGTCCACGGTCGCGTGAAGGGGCTCGCGCTCGCGCAGTCCGCCGACATCCGCGCCCGCGTCCAGCGCGAGGGCGTCCGTGTCGTCATCGGCCAGGCCCGCTTCGACGACGAAGAGGCCGGGCTCGCCACGCACAAGGTCGCCGTCACCGCCCCCGACGGCTCGACCGAGGTGCTCGACGCCGACGTCGTCCTCATCTCGACCGGCGCCACGCCGCGGGTGCTGCCCGGCGCCGTGCCGGACGGCGAACGCATCCTCGACTGGCGTCAGCTCTACGACCTGCGCGAACTGCCCGAGCACCTGGCCGTCATCGGTTCGGGTGTCACCGGTGCCGAGTTCGCCTCGGCCTACACCGAGATGGGCGTCAAGGTCACCGTCGTGTCCAGCCGCGACCGCGTGCTCCCGCACGAGGACGCCGACGCCGCCGCCGTGCTCGAAGAGGTCTTCTCCCAGCGCGGCACCACGGTCGTCAAGCAGGCCCGCGCCGACAAGGTCGAGCGCACCGAGAAGGGCGTCGAGATCCACCTCTCCGACGGCCGCGTGATCGAAGCCAGCCACGCGCTGATGACCGTCGGTTCGGTGCCCAACACCACCGACATCGGCCTGGAGAAGGTCGGCATCGAGCCCGGCCCCGGCGGCTTCATCGGCGTCGACCGCGTTTCCCGCACCAGCGCGCCCGGCATCTACGCCGCCGGCGACTGCACCGGGGTGCTCATGCTCGCTTCCGTGGCCAGCATGCAGGGCCGCATCGCGATGTGGCACGCGCTCGGCGAGGGTGTCGCGCCGATCAAGCTCAAGACCGTCGCCGCCAACGTGTTCACCCACCCCGAGATCGCCACCGTCGGCATCAGCCAGCAGGCGATCGACTCGGGTGAGGTGCCCGCCCGCACCATCATGCTCCCGCTCGCGACGAACGCCCGCGCGAAGATGGAAGGCCTGCGACGCGGTTTCGTGAAGCTGTTCTGCCGCCCCGCCACCGGTGTGGTCGTCGGTGGGGTGGTCGTGGCGCCGACGGCGAGCGAACTCATCCTTCCCATCGCGCTCGCCGTCCAGAACCAGCTCACAGTGGAACACCTGGCACTGACATTTTCGGTGTACCCGTCGCTGTCGGGGTCGATCACCGAGGCGGGCCGCCAGCTGATGCGGCACGACGACTTGGACTGATCTTCGTCGGCCGAGCAACCTTCGCGGGGGTGCCCGCGTCTAGCGCGTGTCGGTGTTTCGTTGACAGCTAGGGGTTTTTCGTGATTCGCAGGGTGTTCGCCGGAGTGGTGGCGATCGGTGCGGCGGTGCTGGCGGGGACGGCGACCGGTTTCGCGCAGCAGCCCCAGCCGGATCCCGGGGTCACCGTGCAGCTCAACGACGACACGGCCTACGAACTCGGGCTCGTCAACAAGTACGTGCACGGCGACGTCAACGTGGCGCTGGCGCGATGCCCCGGCGGAGACGGCATGAAGGCGCCGACGTCGACGACGTTCTCTTCGCCGGTGCTGACCGTCGGGAAGTACGACTACGGCCCGCTCATCGGGGTGCCGGCGAATGTCAGCGCCGACGTCGAACTCAAGGCGGGCACGGCGCCCGGCAGCTACCCGCTGACCGTCAACTGCAACGGAAAGTCTTATACGGCAACGTTTTCCGTTCCGCCTCGACAGGTGAGCGCGGTGCCTTCCGGTGGCGCTCGCGCCGGTGACGGCAGCCTGGCGTCCTGATTTTCTTCCTCTCGCGGTGATCGCGATCATTTCGTGACCGGGGAGGGCAACCGACCGGCCGCGTGCGGCGTTTGCCAGGCGTGGGGGTGAACGACGAGCCGGTCCCGGTCTGGGGGCCGGGGCCGGCTCGGCGCGCCTCGGGAGGTGGACATGAAAGCGAGACAGGTGCCGCTGGTGCTCGCGGCCGTCCTGCTGGCCGTGCTGGCGACGCTGGCGATCGTCCTTTCCGGTCCGGGGGAGACCGGCCAGGCCGCGCCTCCGGCGAGCGCGGAGCGGACAGAGGTGCCGGTCGCGCCGAGCGACGAGCCGGAGGCCGAACCCGTCGGCGGGATGCCGAAAGCCGATCCGGTGTCGATCGACGTGCCGAAGATCGAGGCGAAATCCAGCCTCATCCCGCTCGGGCTCAACGCGGACAACACCATCGAGGTACCGCCGGTGACGCAGCCGTTGCAGGCGGGCTGGTACGTGAACGGTCCGACCCCGGGGGAGGTCGGGCCGTCGGTGATCCTCGGGCACGTGGACGGGAACAAGCAGAAGGGCATCTTCTTCCGGCTGAAGGAACTGGCGCCCGGGGACAAGGTCTCGGTCGCCCGCAAGGACGGCACGACGGCCGAGTTCGCGGTCACCAAGGTCGAGCGGGTGGCGAAGGACAAGTTCCCCACCGACGCCGTCTACGGCGACACCGCCGAACCGGAACTGAGGCTCATCACCTGCGGCGGGGTCTTCGACAAGGCGTCGCGCAACTATCTCGACAACATCATCGTTTTCGCCCGGTTGATCGCGAGGTGAGTTCCATGATCAGGCCCGCCTTGGTGCTGGCGTGCGGGGTCGCACTGGTCGCCCCGGCCGTCGCGTACGCGCAGGACGCCCCGCCCACGAGCCCGAAGGCGGATCCGTATCCGTTCCTCGGGCTCTCGCCCCGGCAGTCGGAGGCGGGGGAGGAGATCCTGGTCTCGGTCGGATGCCCGGTCGGCGAACTGGGTGAGGTGAAGTCGAAGGTGCTCGACCGGATCGGCGAATTCACCGTGACCAACGAGGTTCCGGTGATCCAGGGGGCCGTCGCGCATATCGACGCCGCGGCTCGGCCCGCCTTCTACACGATCACGGCGATCTGCAAGACCACGACGATCACGGCGAACCTCCAGGTCGTGCCGGGCAAGACGCCGACCTCGTCGAGTAAGCCGCCGGCGCCGAAGCCGACTGTGCTGCCGAAGCCTTCTTCGCCGGGGAAACCGGCTTCGGGCCGGCAGGTTTCGAAGATTCCGGTGGGGGCGCCGCAGACCGGTGGCGGGGGCACGGCTCGCTGACATCCGGGGAGACGCTCGGATTCGCAAGTGGCAGGCGCACGGTGTTCGTCGCCGAAGGCAACCGATTCCCTTTCCCGATGGTGTTCTCAGTGCGAGGGCTCGCATCGAGGGAGAAAAGATCATGGGAATGAAGGGAATCCTCGCGGGCGCCGGTCTGCTCGCGATGACGGCGGGAATGCTCCTCGCTCCGCAGGCGTCGGCCACCGCGCCGCCGCCGAAACTGTCGGTCAGCCCGGCGAAGGTCGCTCCGGGGCAGGCGCTGGACTTCACCGCCAGTTGCCATGGCACGCGCACCCCCGTGACGTCGCCGGGACTGACCGGTCCGGTCACGCTCTCGGCCCAGTCCGGCGCGACATACAACGGGCAGGGGAAGGCCGTGGGGAGGACCGGCAAGTTCAAGGCGAGTTTCCGGTGCGACGGCGGGCCGAACCTGCCCGCCGCCAGCGGGACGGCGACCGTCGAGTTCGAGATCGTCTGCCCGCCGCCGACGAACACGCCCACCAAGCCGCCTTCGAGCAGCAAACCCCCGTCCAGCAGTCAGCCGCCTTCGAGCAGCGAACCGCCGTCCAGTAGCGCGCCGTCGTCGAGTTCGGCACGGGTCGCCCCGGCCGCGTTGACGAAGCCGTGCGGCACGCCCGGCAAGACGCCACAGGTGAAGGTCAAGCCTTCCGGTGCCCCGCAAACCGGTGGCGGCGTTTAGTCCTCTGAATGCGCCAAGTCCGTGAAGGCCTCCTTGAGGGATGGACTCTCAAGGAGGCCTTCACGGACCGACGGGAGGTCAGTCTTCGTCGACCCAGTCGAAGGTCTTCGTGACCGCCTTCTTCCAGTTCCGGTACTCCGACTCGCGGCGGGCCTCGTCCATCGACGGGTCCCACTGCTTGTCCTGCGCCCAGTTGTTGCGGATGTCGTCCTCGCTCTTCCAGAAGCCCACCGCGAGCCCGGCCGCGTAGGCCGCGCCGAGCGCGGTGGTCTCGTTGACCACCGGCCGGATCACCGGCACACCGAGGATGTCGGCCTGGAACTGCATGAGCAGCTCGTTGACGACCATGCCGCCGTCGACCTTCAGCGACTTCAGCGGGACACCGGAGTCGGCGTTCATCGCGTCGATCACCTCGCGCGACTGGAACGCCGTCGCCTCCAGGACCGCCCGCGAGATGTGGCCCTTGTTGACGAACCGCGTGAGGCCGACGATCGCGCCACGGGCGTCGGAGCGCCAGTACGGTGCGAAGAGGCCCGAGAACGCCGGCACGAAGTACGCGCCACCGTTGTCCTCGACGGTCCGGGCGTGCTGCTCGACCTCGGCCGCGGAGCTGATCAGGCCGAGGTTGTCCCGCAGCCACTGCACGAGCGAACCGGTGACCGCGATCGAGCCTTCGAGCGCGTACACCGTGTCGTTCGAGCCGATCTTGTAGCAGACCGTGGTGAGCAGCCCGTTGTCCGACATGACCTTCTCGGTGCCGGTGTTGAGCAGCATGAAGTTGCCGGTGCCGTAGGTGTTCTTCGCTTCACCCGGCGAGAGGCACGCCTGCCCGAAGGTCGCCGCCTGCTGGTCGCCCAGGATGCCCGAGATCGGGACACCCGCCAGCGCGCCCTTCTCCCGGACCTTGCCGTAGGTCTCCGACGACGACCGGATCTCCGGGAGCATCGACAGCGGGATCGTCATCTCCCCGGCGATCTCGGCGTCCCAGGTCAGCGTGTCGAGGTCCATCAGCATGGTCCGCGACGCGTTGGTCGGATCGGTGACGTGCACGCCGCCGTCGACCCCGCCGGTCATGTTCCACAGCACCCAGGTGTCCATGTTGCCGAAGATCAGGTCCCCGGCTTCGGCCTTCGCGCGGGCGCCGTCAACGTTGTCGAGGATCCACTTGATCTTCGGGCCGGAGAAGTAGGTCGCCAGCGGCAGGCCCACCTTCGCGCGGTAGCGCTCCTGCCCGCCGCCGAGCGCCCCGAGGTCGCTGACGATCTTGTCGGTGCGGGTGTCCTGCCACACGATCGCGTTGTACACCGGCTTGCCGGTGGTGCGGTCCCAGACCAGCGTGGTCTCGCGCTGGTTGGTGATGCCGACCGCGACGATGTCGCTCGCGACCAGGTCGCCCTTGGCCAGCGCGCCCGCGGCGACGGCTCGCGTGTTCTCCCAGATCTCTTCGGCGTTGTGCTCGACCCAGCCCGCCTTCGGGAAGATCTGCTCGTGTTCCCGCTGGTCGACGGCGACCACCCGGCCGGAGTGGTCGAAGATCATGCAGCGGGTCGACGTGGTGCCCTGGTCGATCGCGGCTACGTATGAAGTCATCTAGAACTCCAGTCTCAGGTGAGGTTGTGGACGGCGAGGAAGAGCAGGGCGGCGAGGGCACCGCCGACCAGCGGGCCGGCGACCGGGACCCAGGAGTAACCCCAGTTCGGGTTGGCCTTGTTCTTGATGGGCAGCAGGAACGCGTACGCGATGCGGGGGCCGAGGTCCCGGGCCGGGTTGATGGCGTAACCGGTCGGGCCACCGAGGGACTGGCCGATGACCAGCACGACGAACGCCACACCCGCGTAGCCGAGCGCGGAGTTGCCGAAGTTCGGCGTGCCGCCCTCGGCCGTGGCGTACACCGGGCTGAGCAGGATCCACGCGACCAGCACGAAGGTGCCGATGATCTCGGTGACGAGGTTCCACGCCTTGTTCGGGATCTGCGGCGCGGTCGAGAAGATGCCGAGCGTCTCGTCGCGTTGCGGGTGGTCGTCGAACTGCAGCTTGTAGGCGGCCCAGCAGAGCACGGCGCCGAGGATCGCGCCGACCATCTGCCCGGCGAAGTAGATCGGGACATCCGCCCACTTGGTCTTGTCCGCGATGGCGAGGCCCAGCGTCACCGCGGGGTTCAGATGCGCGCCGCTCGGCGCGGCGATGCTCGCACCGGCGAAGACCGCGAACGCCCACCCGAAGGTGATCATCACGACGCCACCGTTGTGGCCGTTGTTCTTCCGCAACACGTGGTTGGCGACCACGCCGTTACCCAACAGGATCAGGACCGCCGTTCCCAGCAGCTCCCAGACGAATATGGCTCCTGCACTCACCGCTTGACCTCCACTTTGGACATTCCGCGCAGGGTCGAACACGGTGTGCTACGGCGCCCTTGCCGACCCACGTCCGTGGCACGTTACCGTCGCGTATTTGTTCCTTCCAGGCGTCGCGGGAACCAATCCTTCCAAGATCGACGAGGGTTACGCCACACGTGTCACCCGCATAACGGACCGGTCGCGGCCGATCGTGCGATGCTGGAGCCACAGCGGCACAAGGAGGAATGTCACGTGGCAAGCTCTCAGCGCGAAGCCGAAAACAGCCCCGCCAGGCTGGGACCGCTCAAGCGGGAAGAGTCTTGGCAGCGGCTGGGTGAGGACAAATTCGACCTCGTCGTCATCGGCGGCGGAGTGGTCGGGGCGGGCACGGCGCTCGACGCCGCGACACGCGGCCTGCGGGTCGCCCTCGTCGAAGCGCGCGACCTCGCCTCGGGCACGTCGAGCCGGTCCAGCAAGCTCTTCCACGGCGGGCTGCGCTACCTCGAACAGCTGGAATTCGGTCTGGTGCGGGAAGCCCTGCGGGAACGCGAGCTGATGCTGACGACGATCGCCCCGCATCTGGTGAAGCCGGTCAGCTTCCTGTACCCGCTGACCCACCGCATCTGGGAGCGTCCGTACACCGCGGCCGGCCTGCTGATGTACGACACGATGGGCGGCGCGCGGTCGGTCCCCGGCCAGAAACACCTGAGCCGCGGGCGCGCTGCGGATGGTCCCGGCGCTGAAGCGGTCCGCGTTGATCGGCGGGATCCGTTACTACGACGCGCAATCCGACGACGCGCGGCACACGATGACCGTCGCGCGCACCGCCGCCCACTACGGCGCCGTCGTGCGCACCTCCACCCAGGTGGTCGGCTTCCTCCGCGAGGCCGACCGTATTTCCGGGGTCCGTGTGCGCGACGTCGAGGACGGCCGCGAGACCGAGATCCACGCCTCCGCGGTGGTCAACTGCACCGGCGTGTGGACCGACGAACTGCAGCGCCTTTCCGGCGGCCGCGGCCGGTTCCGCGTGCGGGCGAGCAAGGGCGTGCACATCGTCGTCCCGCGCGACCGGATCGTCTCGGAATCGGGCATGATCCTGCGCACCGAGAAGTCCGTGCTGTTCGTCATCCCGTGGCGCAACCACTGGATCGTCGGGACCACCGACACCGACTGGAACCTCGACCTCGCGCATCCCGCCGCGACCAAGCACGACATCGACTACCTCCTCGAACACGTCAACACCGTGCTCGCGACACCGCTCACGCACGACGACATCGAAGGCGTCTACGCCGGGCTCCGGCCTTTGCTCGCCGGGGAAAGCGAAGAGACGTCGAAGCTTTCGCGTGAGCACGCGGTCGCGCGGGTCGCGCCGGGGCTGGTCGCGATCGCGGGCGGCAAGTACACGACGTACCGGGTGATGGCGGCCGACGCCGTCGACGCCGCGGCCGTGGACCTTCCGGGCAGGCCCCAGTCGTCCATCACGGACAAGGTGCCGCTGCTCGGCGCCGACGGCTACCACGCGCTGGTGAACCAGGCCGACCATCTGGCCAGCGAGCACGGGCTGCACCCGTACCGCGTGCGTCACCTGCTCGACCGGTACGGCTCGATGGTGCACGAGGTCCTCGCGCTCGGCGAAGGAAGGCCGGAACTGCTGAAGCCGCTGGAGCACGCTCCGGACTACCTCGGTGTCGAGGTCGTCTACGCGGCCAGCCACGAGGGCGCGCTTCACCTGGAAGACGTGCTCGCGCGCCGGACGCGGATCTCGATCGAATACGCGCACCGCGGCGTCGACTGCGCCGCGCAGGTCGCCACGCTGGTGGGCGAGGTGCTCGGCTGGTCGAAGGACGAGGAGAAGCGCGAAGTCGAGGTGTACAAGGCACGGGTCGACGCGGAACGGGAGTCCCAGTCGCAGCCGAGCGACGAGGCCGCCGACGCGTTGCGCTCCGCCGCGCCGGAAGCACGCTCGGGGATCATCGAACCGGTGAGTTGACCGTTCCGGCCGCGTGGTGTGCCGAGCGCGCAGAGATCGTTGCCTGATCCGGTGAATCTGGCATAGCGTCGGCCTTCCCGATACGGAAGGCGGCCTTGTGGTGTTTCTCGACTCGTCGACGTGGACGGACCGGATCTTCGCCGGCGGTGCCTGGGTGCCCGGCACGGGCGGCACCCGGAAGGTCACGGAGCCCGCGACCGGAGAGGTGCTGGGAAGCATCGGGATCGCCTCGGCCGAAGACGCCGCGAAGGCGGCGGAAACGGCGGCCGAGGCGCAGCGGGCTTGGGCGGCGACACCGCACGTCCGACGGGCCGCGATCCTGCGCAAGGCGGCCACGCTGTGGTCGGAGTACGCCGACGAGATCCGCTGGTGGAACATCCGTGAGGTCGGCGCCGTGCCGGGGGTCGCGGGCTTTTCGCTGCACGTCGCGGAGCAGGAATGCTACGAAGCGGCGGCGCTGCCCGGCCGCCCGTACGGCGAACTCCTGCCGAGCGAGGAACCGCGCCTTTCGATGGCGCGCCGTGTCCCGGCCGGTGTGGTCGCGGTGATCTCGCCGTTCAACATGCCGATCATCCTCGGCATCCGGTCGGTCGCCCCGGCGCTCGCGCTGGGGAACGCGGTCATCCTGAAGCCGGATCCGCGCACGGCCGTCACCGGTGGCGTCGTCCTCGCGCGGATCTTCGAGGAAGCGGGGCTGCCGCCGGGCGTGCTGCAGATGCTGCCGGGCGGCGCCGACGTCGGCGAGACGCTGGTGACGCATCCGGCGGTCCGGGTCATCTCGTTCACCGGGTCGACCGGCGCCGGGCGCAAGGTCGGCGAACTCGCCGGGAAGCACCTGAAGCGGGCACATCTGGAGCTGGGCGGGAACTCCGCGCTCATCGTGCTCGACGACGCGGACGTCGACGAAGCCGCCGGGGTCGCCGCGTTCGGCTCGTTCTTCCACCAGGGCCAGATCTGCATGACCACCGGGCGGCATCTCGTGCACGAGCGGCTCTACGACGACTTCGTCGAGCGGCTGGCGGCGAAGGCTTCGGCGTTGCGGGTCGGGGATCCGGCGCGGGACGAGGTCGCGCTCGGGCCGATCATCGACGCCGGGCAACGGGACAAGATCCACGACCTGGTCACCGCCAGCGTCTCGGCGGGGGCGCGGGTCGCCGCGGGCGCCGAGTACGACCGGCTGTTCTACTCCGCGACGGTGCTCGCGGACGTGCCGCCGACGGCGCCCGCCGTCGCGCAGGAGATCTTCGGCCCGGTCGCGCCGGTCGTGCGGTTCTCCGACGCGGAGGAGGCCATCCGCCTCGCGACGGCGAGCGAGTACGGGCTTTCGCTGGGGATCGTCACGCGCGATGTCCTCAAAGGACTGGAGCTGGCCGATCGGGTCCCGACCGGGATCGTGCACATCAACGATCAGACCGTCAGCGATGAGGCGAACAGCCCCTTCGGTGGCGTCGCCGCTTCGGGTACGGGAAGCCGCTTCGGCGGCGCGGCGGCGAACATCGAGGCGTTCACCGAGACCCGCTGGGTGACCGTCCGGAACCCGCCGCCCACCTACCCCTTCTGACGCCGCAGATCGCGTTTAGCCCGCTAAACGCAGGTCAGGCGGTGCGGCGCCAGCGGATGAGGCGTTCCCCGGTCGGGGCCGGCTCCAGTTCGGGCCCGACCAGGGTGAACCCGCATTTGCGGGCGACCGAGGCCGATACCTCGTTCGTCTCCTCATAGCGGTAGCTGACCTCGCGCAGGCCGAGCCCGCCGAAACCGAAGCGCAGGGCCGCGTTGAGCGCGGTGCTCGCGACCCCCTTGCCCCGCGACGCCGCGCGCACCCAGACCGACGCCTCCGCGTACCCGGAGTCGAGGTCGAGATCCCGCAGGCCGACCTCGCCCAGCAGATCCCCGGTCGTCGGCTCGGCCACCGCCCAGGAACAGCGCTCGTCACCGGCCCACTGGGCGGCGCGCAGCGCGACGTACTCGGTCGCCTCGTCGAGGTCCCGCAATCGGTAGTTCAGCACGTACTTGCGGTGCGTCGGGTCCGCGAACGCCGCGACCAGCGCCGGACGGTCGTCGAGGGCCTTGTCCGCCCGCAGCTGCCGCAGGTAGTACTCGCCCGCGTTGATCTCCACCGGTTCCACCCTTCGAGGGTAACCGGGCCTTCAGCGGCGGCGGCTCATGATCAGCGCGACCGCCAGCGGCAGCAGGAAGACCAGGAACGTCCCACGGGTGAAGAAGAACAGCACGATCGCGACCGCGGCCGCGATCGGCACGGCACTGGCCGTCAGCCATTTCGACGGCTGGACCTCGTTCTTCGCGGACGCCTGCGCGACGCCGGGCATCGGCGGCAGGGGGAGCAGCGCGCTGGGCCGGGGCGAGGGCAGATCCGTGAACAGCGGTTCGAGTTCGCTCGCCATCCTCGCGGCGCTGACCTTCGCCGACCGCGAACCGAACTCGTCGAGGTCGAGTCTGCCGGTGCGGACATGCTCTTCCAGCGCTTCGAGCGCGTCTTGGCGTTCGGCGTCGCTCAGCCGCATGTCCGGTCTCTCGGCACTCACGTCCCGAGTCTACGGGCGGATCAGCCGTCGAGTTCCCGTCGACGCTGCTTCCCGAGCTTCTTGTGGGAGTTCTCCCAGCCCTTGCCCCAGATGCCCTCGCCGACGGCGCTGATCCCGATCGGGACGAGGATGAACCACCAGGTGATGCCGGTGGTGATGATCAGCGCGATGGTGGCGATGAAGAGGATCGGCAGGAGCGCGCCCATGACGCGTTGCGTCGGGGAGATGCCCGCCCACGGCGACACCGGTTTCTCCACGGCTACCTTGGGCGCGTCGTAGCGCGGGTGCGGCTCGGGCAGGTCGAGGAAGATTTCGGCCAGCTCGCCGCGGGTTTTGGCGGCGGTGATCCGGGCGGACCGCTCACCGAACTCGTCGATGTCGATCCTGCCCACGGTCATATGCTCGCCGAGCGCGGTCAGCGCGGACTCGCGATCCTGATCACTGATCCGCAGCCGCGGAGACGGAACCTCGCTCACCCTTTCGAGAATAGGCCGGGCGAGGCCCCGTCAACCACGACATTCGTCAGTCTTTGAGCTCGAACAGCTGCGTTCCCTGCGTCACCGCGGCGCCGACCTCGACCGAAAGGCCGGTCACGGTGCCCGCTTTGTGCGCGGTGACCGGGTTCTCCATCTTCATCGCTTCGAGCACGACGACCAGCTCGCCCGCTTCGACGCGCTGGCCCTCTTCGACGGCGACCTTGACGATGGTGCCCTGCATCGGCGCGGTGACCGCGTCGCCGCTCACCGCGGCCTTGGTACCGCCCGCCCGCTTGCGCGGCTTGGCCTTCACGGCCGTCCCGCCGCCACCGGCGTCGAGCGAGAAACCGCCGGGGAGCGACACTTCGAGCCGTCGGCCGCCGACCTCGACGACCACGTTCTGCCGAGGCTGCTCTTCCTCGGCCTCGACGGTTTCCGGCGCCACGAACGGCTCGATGGTGTTCTCGAACTCGGTCTCGATCCAGCGGGTGTGGACGCTGAAACCGTTCTCGTCGCCGATGAAGGCCGGGTCGTCCACGATCACGCGGTGGAACGGCAGCACCGTCGCCATCCCGTCGGCGACCATCTCGGCCAGCGCGCGGCGGCTGCGCTCGAGCGCGTTCTGCCGGTCCGAGCCGGTGACGATCAGCTTCGCGAGCATCGAGTCGAACTGGCCGCCGATGACACTGCCGGACTCGACGCCCGAGTCGACGCGGACACCGGGGCCGTTCGGCGCGACGAACTTCGTCACGGTGCCGGGAGCGGGCAGGAAGCCGCGGCCGGCGTCCTCGCCGTTGATCCGGAACTCGATCGAGTGGCCGCGCGGCTCCGGGTCCTCGGTGATGCGCAGCTTCTCTCCGCGCGCGATGCGGAACATCTCACGCACGAGGTCGAGGCCCGTGGTCTCCTCGGACACCGGGTGCTCGACCTGCAGGCGCGTGTTGACCTCGAGGAACGAGATCGTGCCGTCGACGGCGACGAGGTACTCGACCGTCCCGGCGCCGTAGTAGCCGGCTTCCTTGCAGATCGCCTTCGCGGATTCGTGGATGCGCTTGCGCTGCTCGTCGGTCAGGAACGGCGCGGGCGCCTCTTCGACCAGCTTCTGGTGGCGGCGCTGCAGCGAGCAGTCGCGGGTGCCGACGACGATGGCGTTGCCGTGCTGGTCGGCGAGGACCTGGGCCTCGACGTGGCGCGGCTTGTCCAGGTAGCGCTCGACGAAGCATTCGCCGCGGCCGAAGGCGGAGATCGCTTCACGCGTCGCCGATTCGAAGAGCTCCGGGATCTCTTCGCGGGTGCGGGCGACCTTCAGACCGCGGCCGCCACCGCCGAACGCCGCCTTGATCGCGACGGGCAGGCCGTGCTCGTCGGCGAAGGCGATGATTTCGTCTGCGTTCGCGACGGGGTCCTTCGTGCCGGGCACGAGCGGGGCGCCGGCACGCAGCGCGATATGGCGCGCGGTGACCTTGTCCCCGAGGTCGCGGATGGCCTGCGGGCTCGGCCCGATCCAGGTCAGCCCGGCGTCGATGACCGCCTGGGCGAAGTCGGCGTTCTCGGAGAGGAACCCGTAGCCGGGGTGGACCGAATCCGCGCCCGACCGCTTGGCGGCGTCGAGCAGCTTGTCGAAGACGAGGTAGCTCTCGGCCGCGGTGGTGCCGCCGAGCGCGAAGGCCTCGTCCGCGAGGCGCACGTGGGGTGCGTCGCGGTCAGGATCGGCGTAGACGGCGACGCTGGTCAGCCCGGCGTCCTTCGCCGCCCTGATCACCCGGACCGCGATTTCACCGCGGTTCGCGATCAGGATCTTGGTCACCGGACCACCTGTGCCGGCCTGCTCGGTCACGCCGTACCTCCTGCGTTCGCACGTCGGGCCGCCCCGATGCGGCTCCGCAGCAGTTTACGGAAGTTCCCGCTCTGATTAGTGAGAGCAAGGCCACCCGGTGACACTGTTTATAGCAAGGACTCGCGGTGGCGTAGTTCTTCTAACAGGCCCTACACCAGGGCTTCGCGGTGCCGCAGTTCTTCCGGAAGATCGGAATCGAGCACGATGAGGTCGTACGGCTGGGCCTGGTGGACCCGGCCGAGGTGCTCGGATTTCACCAGTGCCCACGGCTGGTGCGGCCCGCAGCACTCGACCAGGCGCTGCACGGAGCTGAAGGCGATCAACGCCATCCGGCCGTCCTTGGTCGCGCGGAGTTCGATCTCCGCGCTCGTGTAGTCCTTCGGCTTCTTCGCCGTCGGAAGGAACAGGGCGCTGGGCAGTCCGGGGTTCGTCACAGGAACAACATAGACGTGCACTCTGCGCTAGATCACTTACGCTCTCGGATATGCGGACACAGGAAGCGCGGGCGCCGAGATCCGTGCTGTTCACCGCGCTGCTGGCGGTGGTGGTGACGGCGGGCGTGATCGTGGCCGTGATCCTGCTCCGCCCGGCCTCGCCGACGCCCGCCGGCGACCCCGGCGTGCCTCCGGTGTCCGACGGCGCCCCGAGCGCGCCCGGTGTCAACTGTGGCGACTCGGCCTGCCGGGAGATCGGCGCGATGACCGTCGGCGGGCTGCCCGTGGTGCTCCTGGCCGACGGCGCGGGGAAGCAGGGGGTGGTCCGGATCGGGGCGGACACCGCGTACCCGCTGATGATCAACGACATGGGGGTCACCCTGAAGGGCGATTCTCTGCGTTGTGTCGACGGCGCGACGCCGGTGTGCCTGGTGCGCGGCGAGACGGGCGGCGGCACGGCGGGCGAACTGTTCGTCGCGCGCGGCGGGATCTGGCGGGACACCGGGAAGCCGTATTTCTCCGACGCCGGGACGGTCGCACTGGGCGACGTGACCGCCGACGGGGTCGCGGACGTCATCGTCGTGCGGCACGAGTGCCCCGGCGCGCAGTCCGGGTCGGCCCGGTGCCAGGCGGCGCCGGTGCTCGCGGAGGTCTACGACGTCGCCCGCGGCTCGGTGGGCTGCACGCGCCGGTACACCGCGCCTTCGGAGCTGCGGGGGTGGCCGGAGGTGCGGCTGACGAAGGCGGATCTGCGGGCCTGCCCCTGAGGGGGAGCAAGGGACCTTTGCTACCACTCGGGCTGGGGTGTGTGGAAATAGGGACGTTGAGTGTCTCTATTTCGCCACACCTGTACTGACGCATACGGACTGTGTGGATTTTGGTGCGCTGGATGCCCCGAAATCCACACAGTCGCCACAGTGCGGAGAGCAAGGGACCTTTGCTACCACCTGGGCTGGGATGTGCGAGAGGCGATGTCCGTGAGGGCCTCCTTCCCTACCCTCAAGGTAGGCAAGGGGCCCTCACGGACTTCTGGTCCCTCAAGGAGGCCTTCACGGACCGTCAAAGGACCTCACGCCCCAGCCGTGGCAGGCTCCTTCGCGGAGGCGGTGCCGCTCTCGGTCGGCGAAGGGTCCGTCGGCGAGTTGAGCACTTCGTCGTCCAGAAGGCCTTCGCCGCGGGCGACGACCACCGGCACGACGATCTGGCCCGCGACGTTGGTCGCGGTCCGCATCATGTCCATGATCGGGTTCACCGAGTAGATCAGCGCGATCCCGAGCGCCACCTGCTGCGCGTCGAGCCCGATGAACGCGGTGGTCAGGGTCAGTGCGGTCAGCCAGCCGGTGGTGCCCGCGGTGGCCAGCGCGCCGAGGACGGCGACCACGACGATCCCGACGTACTGCCAGATGTTCAGCGAGACCCCGGACAGGTTCGCGATGAAGATGGCGCCGATCGCGGGGAACACCGCGGCGCAGCCGTCCATCTTCGTGGCGCTGCCCAGCGGAGTCGCGAAGGCGGCGTACGCGGGCTGGACGCCCAGGTTCACGGCGGACTGCCGGGTGAGGGGCAGTGTCGCGGCCGAAGACTGCGAAGCGAACGCGAACTGGATCGCCGTGCCCGCCTTCGAGAAGAACTTCAGCGGGCTGACCTTCGCCACGAACTGCAGCAGGATCGGGTAGACCACCAGCAGCACGACGAGGCAGCCGACGTACACCGCGAGAGTGGTGGTGAACAGCGGCCGGAACAGGGCGTCACCGTAGTTCGCGACCGCGGCGCCGATCAGGCCGATGATGCCGATGGGGGCGAGCCGGACGATCCAGCCGAGGTAGCGCTGGATGATCTCGAAGACGCTGGTGGTGAAGTCGACGAACGGCTTGGCCTTGTCGCCGAGGCTGTAGGCCGCCGCGCCGATCAGCACGGCGAGGAACAGCACCTGAAGCGTCGAGCCTTCGGTGAAGGCGGCGAAGAAGTTCTTCGGCAGGAAGCCTTCGACGAAGGCGCTCCAGGAGCCCCAGTTGTCGACGCTCTTGGTGGCCTTGTCCGCGTTCTTCGCGGTCGCGGCGACACCTTCGCCGAGACCGCCGCTGCCCGGGTTGAACAGCTTCGCGACGGCGATGCCGATCAGCGACGCGATGAACGAGGTGATCGCGAACCACAGGACGGTCTTGCCGCCCAGCCGCGCGGCCTTCTTGCCGCCGCCGAGGTTGCGCAGGCTGTTGATGCCGACCACGATCGCCGTGAAGACCAGCGGGATCACCGCGATCTGCAGCAGCGTCGTGAAGATCGTGCCGATCTGGTCGAGCAGGTCGGTCAGCCAGCTCGCCTCGGTCGTCCTGGCGAGGACGCCGAGCAGGGCGCCCACGACGAGCGAGCCGAGGACCGCCGCCGCGAAGACCCTTGGCCTTGTATAGGTCCGAATGAAAGACACGGGGCGACTCCGGTGCGTGAAAGTTTCCTGATTACCCGAACGTGAAGAACGTTCGGCGAGGCAGGACTCTTCCGGATCACCCGATCGTGTGGGAGTCGTCTCAGGATGCGGGACGGGTCCACAGATCGATGACGCTCACCCCGACCTCCGTCAGCAAACGCCGGGTCAGCGGCAGGCTGATGCCGATGACGCTCGAGAAGTCACCGTCGATTCCCTCGATGAACCAGCCGCCGAGCCCGTCGAGGGTGAAGCCGCCGGCCACCTGAAGCGGCTCTCCGGAGGCGATGTACGCCTCGATCTCTTCTTGCGACGGTGTGCCGAAGCGAACAGTGGTGCCTTCGGTTCCGGACGCTTCCTTCGTCTTCTCGCCGTTCTCGACGCGGATGATCGCGTGGCCGGTCAGGAGTTCACCGGTTTTGCCCGCCATCGACGCCCAGCGCTCGCGCGCGGCTTCCGGTGTGATCGGCTTCCCGACCATTTCGCCGTTGATCGACAGCATCGAATCGCAGCCCACGATGACCATGTCGGTGTGGCCGCCGAGGGTCTCGAAAACCGCTTCGGCCTTCGTCGCGGCGAGCGCGCGGACCAGCTCTTCGGGGCCGGGTCGGTCAGGGACGCGGCCACCGCGTCCTCGTCGACGCCGGACACGACGACGCTCGGATCGAAGCCGGCGGAACGCAGGACACCGAGGCGGGCGGGGGACTGGGACGCGAGAACGAAACGCACGTGAGGAAGGTACTCGACGGCTCGTCGTTGCCCGATTGTGACCTGGAACACCCGACCGTGGAGTTAGTTTGTTGTGGCGCGCAACATATGGATTGTTCGAGCTACGGAGGAACCAATGCCGCCCCGCCTCCGCGTCAGAAGATCTCTTCGCACGACGCAAACCACAGTGCTCGCAGGACTGCTCCTGGCCGGTTCGGCCCTCGCCCCGGCGGCGTCCGCCGCCCCGGGACCGCTTTACAAGAACCCGCACGCGTCGACGTCCGCGCGGGTGAACGACCTGCTCAAGCGGATGAGTCTCGACGACAAGATCGGCCAGATGACGCAGGCCGAACGCGGCGCGGTCACGCCAGACCAGGCCGCCGCGCTCAAACTGGGGTCCCTGCTCTCCGGCGGCGGTTCGGTGCCGGCCAGCAACACGCCGAACGGGTGGGCCGACATGGTCGACTCGTATCAGAAGGCGGCGGTCTCGACGCCGCTCGGCATTCCCACGATCTACGGCGTCGACGCCGTGCACGGCCACAACAACGTCTACGGCGCCACGATCTTCCCGCACAACATCGGCCTCGGCGCCGCGAACAACCCGCGCCTGGTCGAAAAGATCGGCCGGGCGACGGCGCTGGAAGTCGCCGGAACCGGTCCGCAGTGGGACTTTTCGCCGTGTCTGTGCGTCGCCCGTGACGACCGTTGGGGGCGGACCTACGAATCCTTCGGCGAATCCCCGCGTGACGCCATCTCGAACGCGTCGGCCATCACCGGGCTTCAGGGGCGCAGGCTAGGCGAGAAACCGGGATCCGTGCTCGCGACGGCGAAACACTACGTCGGCGACGGTGGCACGACGAACGGTGTCGACCAGGGCGATACCGAGATCAGCGAACGCGAACTGCGCCAGATCCATCTGCCGCCGTTCCGCGAGGCGATCGACCGCGGCGTCGGCTCGGTGATGATCTCGTTCTCCAGCTTCCAGGGAGTGCGCATGCACGCCCAGAAGTACCTGATCACCGACGTTCTCAAGAAGGAACTGCGGTTCCGGGGGCTGGTGATCTCGGATTACAACGCGATCAACCAGATCGACGGCAAGGAGGGCTTCACTCCCGAAGAAGTGCGGCTCTCGGTCAACGCGGGCATCGACATGTTCATGGTCCCGTGGGACGCGCCGCAGTTCATCGCGTACCTCAAGGCCGAAGTCGAGGCGGGGCGTGTCTCGCGCGACCGGATCGACGACGCGAACCGCCGCATCCTGGCGGAGAAGTTCGAGCTCGGCTTGTTCGAGCGTCCGTACACCGACCGTTCGCTCCAGAAGACGTTCGGCGGCAAGGAACATCGCGAACTGGCCCGGCAGGCCGTCCGCGAATCCCAGGTGCTGCTGAAGAACGACGGTGTGCTTCCGCTGGCGAAGAAGAACAACAAGATCTTCGTCGCGGGCAAGAACGCGAACGACATCGGCAACCAGGCGGGCGGCTGGACTCTCACCTGGCAGGGACAGAGCGGCCCGGTGATCCCGGGCACGACCATCCTCGACGGCATCAAGTCGGGGGCGGGGAAGGGAACCACGGTGACCTATGACCGTGCGGGTAACGGAATCGACGGCAGCTACCAGGTCGCCGTCGCAGTGGTGGGCGAAACGCCGTATGCCGAAGGACAGGGAGACCGGCCGAACGGCTTCGGACTCGACGCGGAAGACCTCGCCACGATCGCCAAACTGAAGGCCTCCGGCGTCCCGGTCGTCGTGGTGACCGTGTCCGGCCGCCCGCTCGACATCGCCGCGCAGCTGCCGCAGTTCGACGGGCTCCTCGCGGCCTGGCTTCCGGGCAGCGAAGGCGCCGGTGTCGCCGATGTCCTTTACGGCGACTACAACCCGACCGGGAAGCTGACGTTCAGCTGGCCTGTCAGCGCGGCGCAGGAACCGGTGAACGTCGGTGACGGCAAGAAGGCGCTGTACCCGTACGGCTACGGCCTGCGGTACCGCCGGTAGGACCTCGTGAGTGGCAAGGACGGTTAGAACCGTCCTTGCCACTCACGAGACGTGAGGTCAGGCGGCGTTGGCGGCGGGTTCGGGCACTGGTGGGTGCGCCCGGCTCCGCGCGTTCCGCGTGTTCCGCATGGTGAGCGCGGCGAGCACGCCCAGCACGAGCACCGCGGCCGGGAGCAGCAGCGTCACCCGTGCCGCGTCGGTGAGTCCATTGTGGACGGATTCGAGCGCGAGCCGCTGAGCCTGCTCGGCGACACCGGACGGCAGGCCGGGGAACGCGGCCGTCCCGGAAGAACCGAACTCCCCGGTCGATTCCGCGGCCTTCGCGACGCCTTCCGCGAACGGCGCCCGGTACTGCTCCGGGAGTGCGCTCGCGGCCGACGCGGCCTCGTCGGCGATCGAAGCGCTGATCCGTGCCTGCAGCAGCACACCGACGGCCGCGCTGCCGAGCACGCCGCCGACCTGCCGGGCGGTGTTGAAGATGCCCGACGCGGTGCCGACGAGCCGCGGTTCGACGGAACTCATCGCCAGATTGCCCATCGGCGCGAAGATGAACCCGATCCCGAAACCCGCCACCAGCAGCGCCGGGGTGAGCGCCCAGGCGTTCGCGCCCGCCCGTGCGGTCAGCGCCGCCAGCGCCAGTCCCGCGCCCAGCGCGGTCAGCCCGATGATCAGCAGGATCTTCCCGTCGACCTTGTCCGAAGCGCGGCCGACGAACGGGCCGATCAGGCCGCCCAGCAACGACATCGGCGCGAACAGCAGGCCGGACATCGTCGGCGACTCGCCCAGCACGGCCTGGATGTAGATCACCAGCGGCAGGAACATGCCGGTCATCGCGAAGCCGACGGTGACCGCGGTCAGCGCCCCGGCCGAGAAGTTGCGGTTCGCGAAGACGCCCAGCGGCAGCAGCGGTTCCTCACGGTTGAACCGTTGCCACACCACGAAAGCGACCAGCAGCGCGATACCGGCGCCGATGATCTCGAACACGGTGATCGGCCCGAACACGCGGCCCCAGTCGTAGTGCTGTCCATTTTGGACGCCGTAGACGACGCAGAACAGGCCCGCGCCGGAGAGCAGGATCCCCGGGACGTCGAAGGAATGCGAGTGCTTCGGCTGCCAGTCCGGCACCTTGAGCAGCGCCAGCGCGATCGCGACCACGCCGACCGGCAGGTTGACGAAGAAGATCCATTCCCAGCCGAGGTGGTCGACGAGCACGCCGCCGAGCACCGGCCCGACGATGGCCGCGATCCCGGCGACACCGCTCCAGAGCCCCATCGCGGGGCCGCGTTTCGACGGCGGGAACAGATGGCTGATGAACGCCAGGGTCTGCGGCGTCATCAAAGCGGCGCCGAGGCCTTGCACCGCGCGAGCCGCGATCAGCGTTTCGACCGAACCGGACAGGCCGCACCACAGCGAGGCCAGGGTGAACACCACGAGCCCGGCCAGGTAGACGCGTTTCGGGCCGAAGCGATCGCCGAGACGGCTGGCGAACAGCATCGGCACCGCGTAGGTGAGCAGGTAGACGCTGATCACCCAGACGATCGCGTTCAGCCCGGCGCCGAGCTCGCGCAGCATCGCGGGGATCGCGGTCGAAACGATCGTGGTGTCCAGCAGGATCATGAAGAAACCCAGGCACAGCGCGGAAAGCGCGGCCCAGGGGTTAGCTTGTCTTGCGTTCATCGCTGTCGTCCTCGGTGACCAGGTTCAGCTGTGGCGCGCAGTGGCCCTGGAACCGGATGCGGCCGGATTCCAAGTCCGCGACGAGTTTCTGGGTCCACTCGAGCTCGAAGGCCCGCCGCGCGGTGGCGTAGGACCAGTCGAGCCAGTAGATCTCCGGGAGCTTGTGCTCGTTGACCAGGTTCTCCAGGACGACCTGGTCGGAGGCGATGGCGGCCTGCAGCCGCAGCACACGGTGCTTGAGCTGGGTGAGCGACATTTCCGGGCCGAGCTCGTCGATGACGGCGAGCGCGCTGAGGTACTCGGGGTACTCCTCGGCGGGGTTGGCCAGCATGTCCTGCGCCCGGTCGACGAACTCGTCGCGGCCGGTGTCCGTCATCGCGTACACGGTGCGTTCGGGGCGCTTCCCGTCCCGTTGTGTCTCGACGATCTCGACGAAACCGTTCTGCACCAGGCGATCCACCGTGTGGTAGAGCGAGCCCGCCTTCACCTTCACGCGCGTGTTGACGAACCGCTCGCGCATCAGCTGCGCCATTTCGTACGGATGCATGGGCCGCTCGTGCAGGAGTTCCAGCACCGCCATGGCGAGCGGGGTGAGCTTCGCGGCCATAGATGTCCCCCTCGGAAGATTCCCGGCTGATTATTCCTCGTGGAATATATGCCAGGCGTGGCTGAATCTTCAAGAGGGGGCTTCGCTTGCTTCGGCCGGCCGCTAGTCGAGCGGTCTCGGCCCGATCTCGCGTTCGAGGAAGCGGTGGTACTCGATGGCCGCGATCGAGTTCTCCAGCTGCTCGAACGTCGGCGCGGGGAGCGCGCCGTTGAAGACGATGGTCAGGCTCTTCCTCGGGATATTGATGACATACGGATCGACGTCGAGTTCTTCGCAGTGCTCCCGCAGGACGGCGGTCCAGTGGTCGAGGTCCTCGTCCTCGCCGAGGTGCTCCCACCGCGCGACGATCCAGTTGCCGTTGATCAGCTGGCCCGCCATCTCCCGCGGATCGTGGACCATGTACGGCTGGGCGACGTCGTTCATCGTCCGAGGTGTTCGAGGAGCGCGGCGAAGGACTCGGCCGGGAGTACCAGGATCGGGCGGGTCTCGTCCGGCAGCGCCCACTGCTTGGTGTCCCGGATGCCCACGAGGCCGGGCGCGGTGCCGACCTCGACGCAGGCGTTCTCTTCCCAGTGCGTGTAGGTCGACTTGTGCCAGCCGGTCATGTTCTCGTGCCAGGTGGTCATAGGAGTGCCTTTCCCCAGTGACTGTTTCGGCAAGTAGACGGGTTGCGCGGCAGCAAGGTTGGCGAGATCGGGTGATCTGTGCCGATCGGTCGGTGAGCGGCTCCGATGATCGCGTTCGGCGCACGGAAAGGGACCTTCACCGACAGCTGCTTTACACACGATGCACTCTCGGAGTGCATAAGGCAAAGGGTCTTAGGTCACCGAAATGATCCGGCCGCGAGCTGTCGGTAGTCGGCGGCGATCCGCATCAGATGCCCGCAGGCGATGTCGCCGTAGGTGGCGTAGCGCTCGACCTCGGCGAAGTTCTTTTCGTAGTCGGCGACTTCGCGTTCGTCCGTGACGAGGGCGGTGGCCGTCTGCGTCCCGAGGAGTACGGCGCGCGAGTCGTAGATGTCGAAACCGTGGAGGACGGGGACCGCGACCGGGGTGGTCCACGGGATCACGCCCAGCCGCACCCGATCGCGGCGGGAGACCTCGACGAGGTGGCCGAGCTGGGCCAGCATGGTCGCCGCGCCGCCCATGTTCCAGCGCAGGGCGCCTTCGGTGAGCACGAAATGGAACTCGCGATTCGAGTCGAGGATCCGCTGGCGCTCCATCCGGGCCTCGACCGTCTGGTCGCGTTCGTCCTCCGGCAGCGCGTCGCCGAACAGCGCGGTGGTGTAGTCGCGGGTCTGGAGCAGGCCGAACACGATGGTCGGCTGGAACCCCCGGATGCGGGCGGACGCCGTCTCGATCTTGCCGATGCGCTGCTGCATCCGCCAGGCACCGCGCTGAAAGACGACGCGGGCGGACGACGCCTCCTCACGAAGGTCCCGGGTGATCGCGACCAGCTCCCGCCGGACCTTCGCGGGGGCGCGATAGACGCGGCACAGCGCGACGACCTGGTCCTCGGTCGGCATGAAGGCGCCGGTCTCGACGCGCGACACCTTCGACTGACTGAGGCCGGTCAGCCTCGCCGCTTCGGTACCGGACAGCCCGGCGGCTTTGCGCAGACGGCGCAACTCGGTGGAGAGGTGGTCCTGGTTCGTCACGCACGGCTTTCTGAGGCGATCGCGGTCGGCAGGACTGTCACGATAGCCCGCCGGGCCCGCCTCAGCGAGGAAGCGCCGACGCCCGCCAGGCACCCTCTCCGGGAGCGAGCGGGGCCCGCACGAGCGAAGCCTTGTCCGCCCACCACGAATCCCGTTTCGGCGCCGGTTCCGGCGCCCGCGCACCGGCCGCCGCCGCGACGACGGCGGTCAGCGCGGCGAGCTCGGCGTCGTCCGGGTTGCCCCGGACGACGCGCAGCAGCGGGGTTTCGGGCGCGGTCACAGCGGGATGTTCCCGTGCTTCTTGGGCGGCAGCGACTCTCGCTTGCCCTGGAGCAGCGAGAGCGCCTTCGCGACGTGGCCGCGGGTGTGCGCGGGCACGATCACCGAGTCGACGTAGCCGCGCTCGGCCGCCGCGTACGGGTTCAGGAGGGTGTCCTCGTACTCCTGGATCAGCTCGGCCCGCAGCGCGTCGACGTCCTTGCCGTCGGCGGCGGCCGCGGCGAGCGTCTTGCGGTGCACGATGTTCGCCGCGCCCTGCGCGCCCATGACCGCGACCTGCGCCGTCGGCCAGGCGAGGTTGATGTCCGCGCCGAGGTGCTTCGACCCCATGACGTCGTACGCGCCGCCATACGCCTTGCGGGTGATGACGGTGACGAGCGGGACGGTCGCTTCGGCGTAGGCGTAGATCAGCTTCGCGCCGCGCCGGATGATGCCGTTCCATTCCTGGTCGGTGCCGGGAAGGAAGCCGGGGACGTCGACGAAGGTCAGCACCGGGATGTTGAACGCGTCGCAGGTGCGCACGAACCGCGCGGCCTTCTCGGAGGCGTCGATGTCGAGGCAGCCGGCGAACTGGGTGGGCTGGTTCGCCACGATGCCGACGCTGCGCCCGTCCACCCGGCCGAAACCGACCAGGATGTTGGGCGCGAACAGCTCGTGCACCTCGAGGAAGTCACCGTCGTCGACGACGCGGGTGATGACCTCGTGCATGTCGTACGGCTGGTTCGGCGAGTCCGGGATCAGCGTGTCGAGTTCGCGGTCGGTGTCGGTGACGTCGTCGAAGAACCCTCCCGGCGCCGAGTCGGTCTCGAACAGCGGCGCCTCGGACAGGTTGTTCGCCGGGAGGAACGCGAGCAGTTCCTTCACGTAGGCGATGGCGTCCTCGTCGTCGGAACCGAGGTAGTGCGCGACACCCGAACGGGTGTTGTGCGTGCGCCCGCCGCCGAGCTCCTCGAAGGAGACCTCTTCGCCGGTCACGGTCTTCACGACGTCGGGGCCGGTGATGAACATATGCGAGGTCTTGTCGACCATCACCACGAAGTCGGTCAGCGCGGGGGAGTAGACGTGCCCGCCCGCGTTGGCGCCCATGATCAGCGAGATCTGCGGGATGACGCCGGACGCCTTGACGTTGCGGTTGAAGATCTCGCCGTACAGCCCGAGCGAGACGACGCCTTCCTGGATGCGCGCGCCGCCGCCCTCGTTGATGCCGATGATCGGGCGGCCGGTCTTGATCGCCAGGTCCATCACCTTGACGATCTTCTCGCCGTACACCTCACCGAGTGAACCGCCGAAGACCGTGACGTCCTGGCTGAACACGCACACCGGACGGCCGTCGACGGTGCCGTAGCCGGTGACTACGCCGTCGCCGTAAGGCCGGTTCTTCTCCTGGCCGAAGTTGACCGAGCGGTGCTTCGCCAGCTCGTCGAGCTCGACGAAGGAGCCCTCGTCCAGCAGCAGGTCGATGCGCTCGCGAGCGGTCTTCTTGCCCTTGGCGTGCTGTTTCTCCACCGCCCTCGCGGAACCCGCGTGCACCGCCTCGTCATACCGGCGGTACAGGTCGGCCAGCTTGCCGGCCGTCGTGTGGATGTCCGGTTCGTCCTCGGGCGGCGTCCCGAGCGGCTCCGTCGCACTGCTCATGAAACCGCAGCCTAGCTACTCGACGGTCACTTCGCGTGTGGCGTAGGCAACGTCGTCCGGCGGACCCGTCCTCTTGGGGGCAGGGCCGGTGTGGGGTGTCGCGTGACTGGACGGCACATGTGATCCGACGGACGACACGCGTGACTGGACGGACGACACACGTGAGCGGGTGGACGTCACTGGACGGAGGCGCGCACCAGCCCGGATTCGTACGCCGCGATCACCAGCTGCGCCCGGTCCCGCGCCGCGAGTTTGTGCAGGAGGTGGCCGATATGCGTCTTCACCGTCGCCAGCCCGAGGTGCAGGGTTCCGGCGATCTCGTCGTTCGACAGGCCGCGCGCGATCAGGCTCAGCACCTCGCGTTCGCGCGTGGTGATGTTGTCCAGCGAGGCCGCGACGCGCTGCCCGGGTTCGGGCAGCCGGGCGAATTCCGCGATGAGCCTTCGCGTGATCGAAGGGGCGAGAAGTCCTTCGCCCGCCGCGACGACGCGGATGGCGGTCAGCAGCTCGGCGGGCGGGGTGTCCTTCAGCAGGAACCCGCTCGCGCCCGCGCGCAGGGCCGAATAGACGTAGGCGTCGAGGTCGAAGGTCGTCAGCATCAGCACGTGGACGCCTTCGGTGGCGGGCGACGCGCAGATCCGCCGGGTGGCTTCGATCCCGTCCAGCTCCGGCATGCGGACGTCCATCAGCACGACGTCGGGGCGCTCCTTCTCGGCGAGTTCCGCGGCTTCCGCGCCGTCGCTCGCCTCCCCGACGACTTCGAGGTCCGGCGCGCTGTCGACGAGCACGCGGAAGCTGCCGCGCAGCAACGCCTGGTCGTCGGCGATCAGTACGCGGATCATCGTGTCCCCACTTCCTTGGCGGCGTACGGAAGCCGCGCGAACACCCGGAATCCCCCGGCGGGCAGCGGGCCCGCCTCGAAGTCACCACCGTAGACGGCGACGCGTTCGCGCATGCCGATCAAACCGTGCCCGCCCACCGCGGGCGGCGAGCCTTCGCCGCGCCCGTCGTCGACGATTTCGACGCTGACCTCTCCGGGGCCTTCGGTGATCGTGACCCGGCACGCGGACGGTCCCGCGTGCTTCACGACGTTGGTCACCGCCTCCTGGGTGATGCGGTAGACCGAGAGCGCGACGCCTTCGGGCAGGTCGTCCACGGCCTCGCCGGTCAGCTCGACCCGCACCCCGGCCTGTCCGGCGCGTTCGGCGAGGGCCCGCAGGTCGGCGAGTTTCGGCGCGGGCCCGAGCGCGGCCTCGGGCGTCCCGTCACCGGAACGGAGGACGCCGAGCATCCGCCGGAGTTCGACGAGGGTCTCGCGGCTGGTGAGTTCGATGACCCGCAACGCTTCGCGTGCTTCTTCGGGCTGTTCCGCCGCGACATGGTTGCCGACGGCCGCCTTGACCGCGATCAGGCTCATGCTGTGCGCGACGACGTCGTGCATCTCGCGCGCGATGCGCAGCCGCTCGTCGGAAACCGCCTGATCGGCCTGGGTTTCGGCGAGCTGGGCCAGGTTCGCGCGTCGTTGCCGCGTCATCCAGCCCAGCGCCCACGAGCCCGCGACCCCGCCGCCCGCGAAGGCCGTCGAGGCGATCGTGTTCGGCCCGAGCCGCAGCAGTTCGAAGATCATGACGACGACCAGGCCGAGGCCCATCGCGATCAGCGAGCGGGCGCGCGGGTGTTCCAGCGCCACGGTGTACAGGGCGCACGCGGTGGCCAGCAGCGCGGCCGGGCCCAGCCCGTTGCCGGCGAGCAGCGCCGGGACCAGGCTGCCGAGGCCGAGGCCGTAGGCGACCAAGGGGCGGTGACGCCGCAGCGCGATTGCGACCCCGCTGGCGGCGACCGTCGCCCAGGCGAGCCACATCGGGATGGCGACGAGGAACGTCCAGGTCCGCGCGGCGAGGTTCCCGCCGACGGCCACGACGAGCACCAGCGCGAGGAGCGCGTCGATCGTGTACGCCACCCGCTGGGAGAGCGCCGACGGCTGTTTCATACGGCGAACTTATCCGGACGGACGACGCTTCCGCGTCCGTCCGGTGGAGGTCATCCCCAGGGTGGAGATCAGCTCCGGTGAGCCGCCGCGAAGAACTCCTTCAGCTTCTCTCGCCAGCTTCGCAGCGCTTCGGGCACGACGTCGTCCTGTCCGGCGGGGACGGTCTGGGTCAGCTCGACCATGGTGCCGTCGAGTTCGGAGTGGCTGAACTCCCAGCGGACGACGCCGCCTCGCGGCAGGCCGATCTCCAGCAGCCGCGGCGGTTCTTCGCGGATGACCGTTCCCGTGACCGTTTCGGGGGTGAGAAGTGCCCAGACCTCGTCGAGCGGTTTCCAGATCAGATCGCGGCGGAAGCGGATCACCTTGCCGTCGCCGGTTTCCAGTACCTCACCCTCGGCGAGCCCGAATTCCTCGGTGTAGGCCTCGATCGGGCCGACCCAGTCCCGCGGCGGTTCGTGCTCCTCGCCGTCGAGCGACGCGACGAGCGCGACGAGGCAGCTGTCCCAGCCGGCGGCCGTGCGACCGGCGGCGATCCGCGCGATGGCCGGTTCACCCCGGCCGAAGGTATGCGTGAACAGCAGACGGCTGCCCTCGCCGTCGGGGACGATCTCCCAGCGCAGCACGTCGTCGTTCCAGCTGAACGCGAAGACGCGGGGTTCATCGGCTTCGAGGACTTCGCCCGCTGTCGGCGTCTCTTCGCCTTCGAAGGTGAACTCGATGACTCCGCCCGGCCGCAGGTCGACGGTGACCGCGGCGGGGAACCAGTTCGCGAGCTCCGACGGTTCGGTGATCGCCCGCCAGACGCGTTCCGGCCGATGCGCGAGACGGCGTTCGATCCGCAGCGCCGGACGTTCTCCGACGGTTTCCAACCGGGCGCGAGCGTTCACGGTCACCTCCTAATGTGCCTTGAGGGAAATATAACCGCGTCGTGATACTCGGTCAAATGTCGAGGTGGACGCCGATCCCGCTCCGCCCCGGCAGCAGGTCTTCGCGCAGGACCAGATCGTCGTCGTAGTCGCCGCCGTTCTGGTGACGGAACGGGATCGGGTCCTGTGTGGACAGTGTCCGCAGCCGTTCGCGCAACGACTTCGCGGCGGCTTCGTACTGCTCGGGCGAAACGCGGTCGGCGCCGCAGATCGTCAACGGGGGCAGCACGGACATACCCGCGTACCACAGCGTTCCGTGCTGCAGCGGGAACAGCAGGTCGCCGATCTCGCCGTTCACGCCACGCGGTCCGATGGTGGCCCCCGGCGCGCCCGCGGTCAGCACGACCATGGCGCGTTTCCCGGCCAGTGCTCCTTCGCCGTAGCGAGCCGTCCGCCCGTCGGGGCGCCGGACGCCGTAGGCGAAACCCTTGACGAAGACGCGATCGAACCAGCCCTTGAGGATCGAGGGCGGTCCGGCCCACCACAACGGGAACTGGATGATCACGGTGTCCGCCCAGGCGAGCTTTTCGTGCTCGGCGCGGATGTCCTCGCCGAGCTCGCCGGTCCGGAACGCGTCCTTCGACGTCGAGCCGACGATGAGCCGCTCGGTGGAAGCGGCCCGGCCGAAGTCGTCGGCGTCGACGACGGGCTTCCATTTCATCGCGTACAGATCGGATTCCCGGACGTCGGCGCCCTGCGCGCGGAGGGTGCGCAACCCCTCGTCGCGCAGTGAGCCGCTGAGGGAACGGGGTTCCGGATGGGCGAAGATCCACAGCACGTTCATGGTTCCACCGTCGCGCGGTCCGGCCGCCGAGACGAGTGGCCCGATGGACAACATGTGCAAGAATCGAGCCATGGGCTTCTTCGCGCATCCCGGCCGCCATCGGGTCGCCGTGCTGGTCCGGCACGGCATGCTGGTGATGGAGCTGGGCATCGTCACCCGTCTGTTCGGCACGGCCAAGTCGGCCGAGGGCGAGCCGCTCTACGAAGTCGTCACCTGCACGCCGGAACCCGGCCAGATCCGGACCGACGCCGACGTCACCATTTCGGTCGCGCGCGGGCCGGAAGTGCTGGCCGAGGCCGACACCGTCGTCATCCCGGCGTCGTCCACCGAATACGAACCTTCGGGGCACGACCTCACGGAGCCGCTCGCGCGGGCGCTGGAGCTGATCCGCCCGGACGCCAGGATCGCGTCGATCTGCACGGGTGCCTTCGTGCTCGCCGCGGCCGGCCTGCTCGACGGCCGGAAGGCGACCACACACTGGCGTTCGGCGCTGGACTTCCAGGCGAAGTTCCCGAAGGTCGCCCTCGACCCGAACGTGCTCTACACCGACGACGGGAACGTGCTGACCGCCGCGGGCGTCGCGTCCGGGATCGACCTCTGCCTGCACATGATCCGCTGCGATCACGGTGCCGCGGTCGCGAACGAGGTCGCGCGCGGAACGGTCGTCTCGCCGCATCGCGAGGGCGGGCAGGCGCAGTTCATCCGGCGGCCGGTGCCGGAGCCGCAGTCTTCCTCCACGGCCGCGGCGCGGGCCTGGGCGCTGGAGAACCTCGACCGGCCGCTGACCCTGCGCGAGCTGGCGGCGAAAGAGGCGATGAGCACGAGGACGTTCACGCGGCGGTTCCGCGACGAGGTCGGGATCTCGGCGTTGCAGTGGCTGACCCAGCAGCGGGTCGAAAGGGCTCGTCAGCTGCTCGAAGAGACTGACCTTCCGGTGGACAAGGTCGCCGCCGAGGCGGGTTTCGGGACCGCCGCGTCGCTGCGCCAGCATCTGCAGGCGGCGCTGGGGGTCTCGCCGAGCGCGTACCGGAACACCTTCCGCGAAGCCGTCTGAATTCGACTGACCTCCTGGTAACTTACCCAGAAATAAGTTCCGGAGGTGGTTGGTGAAGGCTCTCAAGTTCGCCGAACGGGTGTTGTTCGGCGCCGCCGCGATCGGCACGGTGTACTCCGCCAGGACGGGCAATCGGAAGCTGCAGCTGGCGGCCAAACCCGCGGCGGTGCCGGTGCTCGCCGCCCGGGTCGCGCGTGCGCGAGGGCTCGCGCCCGGGGAGAAGGGGCTGCTCGTCGCCGCGTTGATCGCGGCCGGGGCTGGCGATCATTTCATGGGCCGATCCGACGAAGACGGCGAGCTGATCAAGGGGGCGACCTCGTTCGGCGTGATGCAGGTGCTGTACTCCGCGCTGCTGTGGCGCCGGGGAGCTCGTCCGCGCGCGACGACCGCGCCACCCCGGCTGGCGGCGTGGGCCGCGGCCGCCGTCGCGATGGCGTTGCCGAAGCCGTCTCCGGTTTCTTCGGTGCTCTCGGTCTACGGCGGCCTGCTGAGCACGACGTCGACCCTCGCGGCGGACCCGGTGCTGGCGCCGAAGGCCAAGGTCTCGGGCGGGATGGTGATCCCGTCGGGTGACCGCCGGACCTGGATCGCCGCCGGCGCGCTGCTGTTCTCCGCGTCGGATCTGGCGATCCTGATCCGCCGGAACTTCGTCACCAGTGAGCGGACGCGGGCCAACCTCGAAACCTTCGTGCTCACCTCGTATCTCGCGTCGCAGTGGTTGCTCGTCGAAGGCATGACCGCGGAAAGTTAAGTACTTACTTGACTATTGCTCGGAGTGGGTGCATGGTTAAGCATGTGCCTAACCAACGGATGGACCAGGTGTTCAAGGCGCTTTCCGACGGGACGCGCCGCGAAATGATCGAGCGCCTCACCCGGGGGCCCGCCTCGGTGGGGGAGCTCGCGCAGCCGCTGTCGATGTCGCTGCCCGCCGTGATGCAGCACCTCCAGGTGCTGGAGGCGAGCGGGCTCGTCCGGTCGGAGAAGGCGGGGCGTGTCCGCACCTGTCATCTCGAACCGGACGGTCTGCGGATGGCCGAGGACTGGCTCGGCGGGCAGCGCACCGGCTGGGAACACCGGCTCGATCGCCTTGGTGGCTTTCTGGACTCCGACGAAGGGAACAGGTCATGACCGTCAAACACGCCACGTTCACCCTCGAGCGCGTCTACCCCGTGCCGCCGGAACGCGTTTTCGCCGCCTGGGCCGATCCCGCCGCGAAAGCCGGCTGGTTCACCGTGCCGGGCGGTGAGCATTCCCTGGACTTCCGCGTCGGCGGCCGCGAGGTCACCACGGGTCCGAACGGTGACGGCCGGAAGCTGATCGCCGACTCGCGCTACGAGGACATCGTCGACGACGAGCGGATCGTCTACGCCACGACCCTGTCCACCGACGACGTCCTCGCGACCGTGTCGCTCACGACGGTGCTGCTCGAAGCCGAAGCCGAGGGAACCAGGCTGACGCTGATCGAGCAGGGCACCTTCCTCGACGGACACGAAGAACCGGCCTGGCGCGAGCAGGGCACCGGAAGCTGGCTCGACGCACTGGGGAAGGCTTTGTCGGCAGTATGAACACATGCTGACCGCTGAGCTGATCGTCGACAGCCGTGTCCCGTCGAACCCCGCGCTCTCCGCCGACGGACGGTGGATCGCCTACCAGGTCGACACCATCGCGAAGGGTGTCCCCGAAATCTGGTTCGCGTCCGTCGACGGCCGCGAGAAACCCCGGAGGCTGGCCGAGGGCTCCATGCCCAGATGGTCGTCGAACTCCCTCTATTTCCTCCGGGACGGCCTGATCCACACGGTGGACGGGCCGCTGTTCACCTGGCGGAGCGAGATCACCGCGTTCCTTCCGATGCGGGACCGGTTCGTGTTCGTCGCCGAGGACGAAACGCCTGCCCCGGAAATCTGGGTCTGGAGCGAGAGTCTCCGCCCGGCGCGGCTGCGGAGTTTCGATCCGCGGACCGGTGAGATCACGACGTTGCTCGAAGACCACGTGGTCGACGTCGCCCGCCGCCAGGACGACGGGGCGCTCGCGGTGGTGACCTGGCCGACCCCGGAACTCGATCCCGGCGGGCTCGAACCCCGGCTTTCCACGCTGGACCTGGAAACCGGCGAGCGGCGCGACCTCGGGAGGACCGCGGTCGAGGCCACGAACCCCGTCTGGTGGAGCGACGGCGACGGCTGGCACGTCGCCTATCGCGCGACACCGGAGATGATCGGTGGCTGGGCGGTCTTCGACGTCCCCGTGGAAACGGCGGAGCATCGGACCCTGACCCCGGAATCGGCCTGCCCGATCAGGCTCGCGCAGGTCGATTCCGGCGCTCCGCTGGTGCTCGTCGCCGACGGGCTCGACACGGCCCTCCATCGGCTCGGCGCGGGCGAAGTGGCGTTTTGGCGCGGGCAAGCGGACGCCGTCGTTTCGAGCGGCGAGCTCGTGGCCGTCGTGCTCAGCACCGCTCACCGGCCGAAGGATGTCCACTGTGGACCGATCGGCGAGCCCTCGACGCAGGTGAGCGATACGGCGCCGGAGTTCGCCGGAGTCACCTGGGGCGCACAGGAACGTTTGTCCTACAAGGCTTCCGATGGGCTGACTCTGGACGGGCTGCTCGTTCTCCCGCCGGGAAAGACCCGGGACGACGGCCCGTTCTCGCTGATCGTCTTGCCGCACGGCGGACCGTACGATCGGTACGCCGACGGCTTCCGGCTCGGCTGGTTTCCTTCCGCGCAATGGCTCGCGCCGGCGGGGCACGCGGTCTTCCTGCCGAATGCCCGTGGGGGACAAGGACATGGACACGAATTCGCCGCCGCCGTCGGGGGACGGGTCGGGCTTGAGGAATGGAGCGATCTCGAAGCCGGGATCGACCTCCTCGTCGCCGAAGGGGTCGCCGACCCGGAGCGGCTCGGTATCGCGGGCTGGAGCCACGGCGGATTCGTCGCCGCCTGGGCCGTCGGCCGGACCAGGCGGTTCAAAGCGGCGTTGATGGGGGCCGGGATCTGCGACTGGGGGATGCTCGCCGCGACCGGCGAATTCGGCCCGTTCGAAGCGGCGCTCGGTGGAAGTACCGGCTGGGAAGGGACCGGCCCGCACCGGCACGATCAGCTCGGCCCGATCTCCTTCGCGTCGGAGATCGAGACCCCCGTGCTGATCGTGCACGGTGCGGACGACACGAACGTCCCGTTGTCCCAGGCGGAATTCTTCCATCGCGCGCTACGCCACTTCGGCGTCGAGCACGAGTTCGTCGTCTATCCCGGCGAAGGCCACAGGATCGCCGGACGGGAACACCAGCTGGATCTGCTTCGGCGCACCCGCGAATGGTTCGCGCGGTTGCTCTAGCCCTGCGGCTCGCCGGGGACGTACGTGCCGAAAGTCCATTCGTAGCCTTCGAGATCGTCGACGCGACAGCGGTAATTGCCCCATTCGGTGTCCTCCGGCTTCCAGACCTGTGTCGCGCCGGCTTCGATGGCGGAAGCGAAGACGGCGTCCACGGCCTCTTGCGTCGGAAGGCTGACGTAGAGGCCGTGGCCGACGGTTTCCCCCTTGCGGACCGGGCGGTCGTAGTCCTCTTCCGCGCTGAACACGATGATCCGGACTTCGCCGAGCCGCAGTTCCGAATGCAGGATCAATCCCTTGTCGTCGGCGAATTCCGTGACGGTCTCGAAGCCAAAGGCGCGTTCAAGCCAGCGAAGGGCCTTCGGGGCATCGCGGTAGGCGAGGTAGGAGTGGAGGGATGCTGGGCGCTGCTGGGTTTCGGTCATGGGCACAGCCTCGCAACCGATGCGGACAAGTACGGCCCTCGATTCGTCACAAAACAAGGCGAATGCCGAGCACGGTGATGAGCGCGCTCGACGCCAGCGCGGTCGCCAGCCGTCCACGGCGTCCGGTCAGCGCCTTGCCGAGGACGGCGCCCCCGCCCGCGAGGAACAACTGCCAGCTGGCCGAAGCCGCGAACGCCGCGAGCACGAACACCACGTGTTCCGCTCCGCTCGCTGCGGCCATGTCCTCGCTGCCGAGCACGAGCGCCGCGAAGTAGACCACCGTCGTCGGGTTCAGCAGGGTGATCCCAAGGAGGCTCACGTAGGCCTTCACCGGCCCGATCGCGACCGGTTCGGTCACCTCGGCCTTCGCGGAGGCGCGGAAGTTCCGGACCCCGGTGAATCCGATGTGGACGGCCAGCCCGAGCAGCACCACCACCGAAATCCAGCGCAGCGGCACGGCGATCGGTTCGATGAGCGGGATCAGCGTCCCGCCGCCGAGGACCGCCACCAGCGCGTAAAGGCCGTCGGCCGTGGCGACCCCGAGCGCGGCGTACGCGCCGATCTTGAGCCCCGCCCTGGCCGTCAGCACCACCAGATAGGTCGCGACCGCGCCCACCGGGATGGCGATGCCATACCCGGCGAGCAGGCCCGCGACGAACGCGGCGCTCACGGCCGGACTGGTGTCGGCCTCCACCCGGACCCGGCCTGCTGCTGCACCCGCACCCGTCGGACGACGGTGGACGGCGGCAGGAAGGCGAGGGTCGAAGTCATGGGAGAAGGATGCGAACTCGCGACACCCCGCGCAACACAATTACCCCGCGGTTCACGATGTGGCTCGTGAGTGGCAAGGACGGTTAGAACCGTCCTTGCCACTCACGAGAGGGACGGCTGCAGAACGGCGTCCAGGTCGGCCAGCAGCTTCGCCTTCGGCCGGGCGCCGACGGTCGTCCACACGGGACTTCCGTCGCGGAAGAGGATCAGCGTCGGCAGGGACATGACCTGATAGTTCCTGGCCGTGAGCGGGTTTTCGTCGGAGTTGAGCTTGCGGATGAGCAGCGACTCGGCGCGTTCGACGGCGATCTGCTCGAGCACCGGCGCGATCATGTGGCAGGGCGGGCACCATTGCGCCCAGAAATCCACCAGGACGGGCTTGTCCTGGTCCAGGACGAGTTCTTGGAAGGTTTCGTCGGTGACGACGGAAAGGGACACTCAGGCCTCCTCGGTTCGCGGCACGACGACGCACGGTCCCGGCGGCGTTTTCAGCGCGCCGGCGAGTTTGGTCAGCAGGCTGTCCCGCACGTCGTTGAGCCTGGCCAGACAGGCGTCCACCTCGGCGAGTTTGCGTTGGTAGACCTCGATCGAATCGGCGCACGAGTCGCCGGTCTCGTGCCCGGCGCGCAGGCACTCGACGAACGGCCTGGTGTCTTCGAGACTGAGCCCGACCGCTTGCAGGGTCAGGATCTCGTTCACCAGACGGAAGTCGTCCTCGTCGTACTCCCGGTACCCGTTCGACGCGCGCCGTGCGTCGAGAAGCCCTTGTGACTCATAGAAACGCAGCGCGCGGGTGGTGGTTCCGGTACGCGCGGCGAGTTCGCCGATCCGCATGGTGCCGAGCGTAAACCTTGCCCTTGGCGTCAAGGCAAACGTTCACTCGTCGAGATCGACCCGGATGGTGAGGAGGTTCGTGCCGATCGCGCGCACGGCGGCGCTGTTGAGCCGGGGCAGGGCCTTGAGCCGCGCGCGGGGGTCGTCGCCGGGGAGCAGATGCGCCGTGCCGGTGTGCCATCGGCCCTTGAGCCGGACCCGGACCCGCGGATCGGCCTGGATGTTGCGGACGTACTGCGACTTCTCGCCGAACTCCGAGACGATCCAG
Organism: Amycolatopsis sp. EV170708-02-1; assembly: GCF_022479115.1. Taxonomy (NCBI): domain Bacteria; kingdom Bacillati; phylum Actinomycetota; class Actinomycetes; order Pseudonocardiales; family Pseudonocardiaceae; genus Amycolatopsis; species Amycolatopsis sp. EV170708-02-1. Next base: position 8,107,496 of record NZ_CP092497.1, on the reverse strand, counting down.
AACTCGCGGCCCACCCGGCGGCCCCCGATCGGTGTCCGCCGGGCCACCCCGGACTTGCGGCCGGTGGTCTCCAGGATCGGCTGGCTCGGCAGCCGGACGAGGATCGGGTTACCGACGTGGCGCTGGAACGTCGTGGCCACCCGGTGCTTGATCTCGTGATAGCGGGACATGGCTCCAGGGTGCCCTACCCTCGGCCCCATGGTGAACGAGTCGGACGTGGACCTGGGGGACGGGGCCACACTGCACACGTACGACACGGGCGGCGCCGGTCCGGTGGTCTTCTGGCACCACGGGACCCCGAACATCGGCGCCCCGCCCGTGCCGCTGTTCCCGGCCGCCGAGCGCCTCGGACTGAGGTGGGTCTCCTACGACCGGCCCGGTTACGGCGGTTCGACGCCGCGGCCAGGACGGAACGTCGCGTCGGCGGCGTCGGACGTCGAGAAGATCGCCGACGCACTGGGAATCGAGCGGTTCTCGGTCTTCGGGCATTCCGGTGGCGGGCCGCACGCGTTCGCCTGCGCGGCTCTGCTGCCGGAGCGGGTGTCGGCGATGGTCTGCGTGGCGAGCCTGGCCCCGTACGACGCCGCCGGGCTGGACTGGTTCGCGGGGATGGGCGCGGCGGGAGCCGGATCCCTGGCCGCCGCCGTGGCGGGGCGGGAGGAAAAGGAGAGGTACGAGGCGACGGCCGAATACGACGCGGAGATGTTCACCCCGGCGGACCACGCGGCCTTGTCGGGTGACTGGAAGTGGGTGCTCGACGTCGTCGGTCCCGCGGTCGAGGGCGGGCCCGGCGCGCTGATCGACGACGATCTCGCGTACGTGGCGCCGTGGGGTTTCCAGCCGTCCGACCTCCGGGTCCCGGCCCTGCTCCTGCACGGTGGCGAGGACCGGATCGTGCCGCTCGCGCACGGCGAGTGGCTGGCCCGGCAGTGCGCCACGGCCGAGTCGCGCGTGTTTCCCGAAGACGGGCACGTCTCGGTTCTCCGCCATGGAGAGGCTGCTCTCGAGTGGCTGGGCGCTCATTCGTGAGCTGCGAGATCGTCCTCGTCCGGCACGCCGAGTCCGTTCCGCCGTCGCCGGGGAAGCCCGACGACCCGGACCGGCCGCTGACCGCGGCGGGCGTGGCGGCCGCGGAACTGCTCGCGCGCGAACTCGCCGCGATGAACCCGACGGCGGTCGTGTCGAGCCCGTACCGGCGAGCCGTCGCGACGGTCGCGCCCGCGGCCAGGGCGGCGGGCCTCGAAGTCACGACGCGCTGGGAGCTGCGAGAGTGGGACTCGGGCCTGGAGCCGACACCGGACTTCGCCGTCCACTACGAGCGAAGCTGGGCCGATCCGGATTTCGCGCGTCCGGGCGGCGAGAGCCTGCGGCGGCTGACCGCACGGGCGATGGCCGCGGCCGATCGGCTCGCGGAGCAGTACGCCGGCGGCGTCGTGCTGGTGGGCAGCCACGGAACCTTCGTGTCCCGGCTGCTGGCCGGAGTGGAGCCGGGAATCGACTGGCCGTTCTCGCGGGACATGCCGATGCCCGCCGTTCATCGGATGCGTTGGCCCCGATAGCTGGAGGTGTTCATGAGTGGCGTGTCACGGAACCTGGACTACGACATGCCGTGGCCGATCCCGGAGTTCGTGGGACTTTCGGTCGCCCAGGCTCTCGCGCTCGCTGGGGAAGCCGAGATCGTGCTGTACGAGTCAGGCGCGACGACGCCGTTGACAGGGCGCTCGGAAGGGCGAGTCGTGCGTCAGTCGTCGCCGGGATCGGGGCGCCATCGGCCTACCCGGGTGACGGTCTGGATCACGCCGTGAGTGGGCTTCCGCCGAACGTGACTCAAGCGCCGAAAACGGCGTGAAGCGACCCCTCGTACTGCCGTCGCGAAAACGTCAGAGCACCGAGCGTGTCGTAGTTCCAGTCCCGGTACGTGTTACGGAGACCCGACCACGTAACCGTGTCTTCGTCGGCCGCGATCTTCGCCACCAGCGCCCAGCAATCCTCGATACCGCACGAGCACCCCAGCAACAGGTACTCGTCGTCTTCCGCGCCGTGCGGAACGCGATCCGGTGCTTCGCCGAGCAGATGCCCGGCGGAAAGGCGCGTCGAATTCGCGTAATCCCCGGCGAGCGAGTCCTCGGGTTCGTCCGGGAATTCCGCGCCGCGCTCCTTCTGTTCCGCGAGTGCGCCGGGAAGTTCGGTCTCGCGCACCAGGTCGAGAAAAGGAACGCCGTCGATCAGGACTCGAAGCCACGTTTCCCGCTCGTCCGGTCGCCTCGGTTCCGTGGAGGACCTGCGGAACTCGATCTCACGCATGAGCACACGGTAGGCATCGGCGGCCGGGGCCGCCGGTGGTTGGCCGGTTCAGGCCGCGGGCCGCCCGGCACCCGTGTAATCGTCACCCTTCGAGTGATACGTGTGGATCTGGATCGCCTGGCCCTCGGTGGGCGCGTTGATCATCAGCCCGTTCCCGAGGTACAGCCCCACGTGGTGGATCCGCGTCGACGGGTTCCCGTAGAACACGAGGTCGCCGAGCTTCGGCTCGCCGGACACCTGCGGCAGCGCGCGGAACTGGCTGTCGGCGGTCCGCGGGAGCGCGACACCGGCTTCGTCGTAGGACTTCTTGGTCAGCCCGGAGCAGTCGAAGCCCGCCGCGCCCGCTTCGGGGCCGTTGCCGCCCCACACGTACGGGAGGCCCAGCTGACCGAGGGCGAAGCGGGTCGCCTTCACGGCGGGGCTGGCGGAGCGCGCCGGGTCGAGGGACAGGGTCGCGTACAGCTGCGCGTTGCCCAGGACACGCTGGCGGAACAGCTCGGCCTCGTTGCCCTTGCCGCCCTGGTACCCGGCGATGGCCTTCCACCAGCCGTTGCCGCCGCCGAGGTCGGCTCCGGAAGCGCACAGGGCGCGGCCGGCGGCGACCGAGGCCGAGTCGGGATCGGTGAGCGCGGGTTTCGCGATGCCGGGGATCGACGCGCCGTGCTTCTTCCACTGCTGCGCCGACAGGCCGAGGGGTTCTCACCGCCGCGTCCGTGGTTCGAGCTGGCCGCGCCGATCCCGGCCAGGGTGACCCAGGACAGGTGACAGTTCGGCTGCTCGCCGCGCAGCGCCAGTTCGCCGTTCGCGTAGCCCATGAGCGACTTCGCCGGGATGTCGAGCGGCCCGGCCAGCTTGTTGGCCCACTCTTCGAGCGGCCGGGCGCCCTTCGGCGTCTCCTGCGCCTTGACCGGCGCGCTGACTTCGAGGACCGACGGACCCGCGCCGCCGCCGACGGTGGCCGGGTCCTGTTTCGCGGCGGGAAGGGGTACGGGCTGACGTCCGTCCGCCGGGGCGGGATCGTTCCCGCCCGCGAGCAGCCAGCCGGCCGTCGCGAGCCCGGCGACCAGCGGGAGGGCGACCAGGCCGCGCATCGCCACGCCGTGCGCCCACGACTTCTTGCGGCTGGTTTCGGACGCGCTCGGCGCGGGCTCGGGCTCGGTCACGCCGTCCAGATTATTGGAGACCACCTCTGCGTAACGAGCGAACGCCTTGCACGTTAGGGGGACTCTCATATTCTGGACGAATGAGTGAGACGGGAGCGCTCGACGCCGGGCGTCTGAGTGCCGCGCTGTCCGGCCGGTACGCCGCGATCCAGGTCGTGGCGAGCACCGGGTCCACCAACGCCGACCTGCGGGAAGCCGCCGCGAAGGGGGCTGAAGACCGCACGGTGCTGATCGCCGAAGAGCAGACGGCCGGGGTCGGCCGCCGCGCCCGGCACTGGTCTTCGCCGAAGGGATCGGGCCTCTACGTCAGTGTGCTGCTGCGCCCCGGAGGCGTCCCGTTCGCCAATTTGGGTTCACTTTCCGTGGTCGCGGGCCTCGCGGTCCGGGAGATCGCCGAGGGGCTGGGCGTCGACGCCGTCCTCAAGTGGCCGAACGACGTCCTCGCCGGTCCGGACCGCGCCAAATGCGCGGGCATCCTGGCGGAGGCCGTCGCCGGTGACGAGACCACCGTGATCCTCGGCATCGGCCTGAACGTGCGGCCGCTCGGTGAGAGCGTCCCGGCCGGGCCCGGGGGCCTGCCCGCCACCTCGCTGGCCGAGCAGGGCGCGACGGAGACCGATCGCGCCGAGATCGGCGTCCGGCTGCTCACCGCGTTCGACGAGCTCGAACGCCGCTGGCGGCTCGCGGGCGGGTCACTGGCCGAGGCCGGTCTGCTGGGGGACTACCGGCGGTTCTGCGCCACGCTGGGCCAGGACGTCGAGGTCCAGCTGCCCGACGGCTCGTCGCTCACCGGCCGCGCCGCCGACATCGATCCCGCCGGCCAGCTCCAGGTCGACGTTCCCGGTGGTGAGCGGTACACGGTGTTCGCCGGAGACGTCGTCCACGTACGGCCCGCCAAGGCCTGATCCGTGCGTCTCGATTTCCGGCGTCTCCTCTTCCGCCGGGACCGTTCGCCGGTACGGTGAGCTCACCAGCGCCGAACACACTTTGGGAGCGTCCGTCGTGGCCTATCCGGACGATTTGCTCAGCGAGAACGAGCACGTCGTGGTGCACAGTCACCCGCATTTCAAGATGCTGATCTTCCCGTTCCTCGCGCTGATCGTCACGCTCGGCGCGGGGATTTGGCTGGCCGTCGTCGCGAAGGACGCGACGGCCCCGTGGGACCTGATCTCCGAGATCGCGATCGCCGCGGTCGGGATCGGTCTCGTCGTGTGGCTGTTCCTGGCGCCGTTCGTCCGGTGGCGCACGACGCATTTCATCGTCACCACGGACCGGTTGATCGCCCGCGAGGGTGTGCTGAAGCGGACCGGCATCGACATCCCGCTGTCGCGGATCAACAGCGTCCAGTTCGAGCACGGGCTGCTGGACCGCGTGTTCGGCTGCGGCACGCTGGTGATCGAGTCCGCGTCGGACGAACCGCTGAAGTTCGACGACATCCCCAAGGTCGAGCGCGTGCACACGGTCATCTACCGCGAAGTCAACGACAACCCGTACGACGACTTCGCGCCGGGACCGCAGCAGACCGAGCCACTGCCGCCGCAGGGGCACCCGCCGCGCGGAAACCGGCGGCGCTGATGGGCACGCGAGAGCTGGGGCTGCCGGAGCAGGTCCCGTCCGTCTACTCCCTGCCGGAGCGGGTGACGATCTGGGAGGTCGGCCCGCGTGACGGTCTCCAGAACGAGAAGTCGATCGTCCCGGTCGAGGTCAAACTCGAATTCCTGGACAGGCTCGCCGATTCCGGGCTGACCACGCTCGAGGCGACCAGCTTCGTGAGCCCGAAATGGGTGCCGCAGCTGGCCGACGCCGAGCAGCTCCTCGCCGGCCTCGACCAGCGCGAGGGCGTCCGGTACCCGGTGCTCGTGCCGAACGAGCGCGGGCTGGACAGGGCGCTGGAGGCCGGGGTTTCGCATATCGCGATCTTCGCCAGCGCCACCGAGACCTTCGCCAAGAAGAACCTCAACTCGACGGTCGACGACCAGTTCGCGATGTTCGAGCCGGTCGTCACCCGGGCACGCGCCGAAGGGCTCGACGTCCGCGGATACGTGTCGATGTGCTTCGGCGACCCGTGGGAGGGCGCCGTCCCGGCCGCGCAGGTCGCCGGAGTAGGTAAGCGGCTCCTGGACCTCGGATGCTCGCAGCTCTCGCTCGGCGACACGATCGGCGTCGCCACCGCGGGGCAGGTCGAGACGCTGATCGGGGAGTTCTCCGGCGTCGAGGCACTGGCCGTCCATTTCCACGACACCTACGGCCAGGCGCTCGCGAACACGTTGGCGGCCCTCCGCTGCGGCGTGTCCACTGTGGACTCTTCGGCCGGTGGCCTCGGCGGCTGCCCGTACGCCGAATCGGCCACCGGGAACCTCGCGACCGAGGATCTCGTGTGGATGCTCGACGGTCTCGGCGTCGAAACCGGTGTCGATCTCGACGCGCTGGTGGCGACGAGCAAGTGGATGGCCGGGAAGCTGGGCAGGCCGAGTCCGTCCCGGGTGGTCAACGCGCTCGCGGGATGAGGTTCGCCGCGCTTTCGGGTATCCGCCGACGAGAACGCCGTCCGGCGCTAAGGTCGTAGCGCGTCCTGTCCGCTGCCTCCCCCGGTTCGCCGGTGGGAACCGATTCCTTGGGGAGGTGCGGTGACCGATCCGAGCGAGGCCGGAACGGGCCCGATCCGGCTGCCCGTCGAGTACGACGCCCCGACACCACCGCACGGGGCGCGCGCTCCGTACGCGCCTTCGCCGTGGCCGCCCGCGGTGGCGCCCCTGCGGGTGCCCTTCCCGCCGAAGCCCGCCGCCCCGCCGCCGATGGGGGCGTTGCGGACGGAGCGGGAAAGCGTGATCGCGCTGTTCCTCGTGCACATGTTCCCCATCGGGCATCTCCCGGTCGCGATGGGCAAACCCGCGCGTCAGCTGCCGCTGCCCGGCGGCGGTTCCGGACCGCAGGACCACCCCGAGGCGGACGTGCTCGACGACCTCGACGCGTTGTCCCATGTCAGCAGCGGTTTCCGGCGTTCGCCGACGACTCCGGCCGCGGTTCCGCCGCCGGAATTGACCAGGGGACACCATCCGTGGGGCGAAATGTCCGAAGAGGACTGGAAAGAGCGCTTCGTGACCGGGAAGGGCTATCTGTGGCCTGCCGAAAGCGATCCGGCGACGCCGTCGATGCTCGAGGCCGGCACTCATCTCGACCGCTTCGGGGATCAGCACGGCCGGATCTTCGCCGAGGACGCGACCTTGTTCCCGATGCGCTCGCTACCGCCGGACCAGGCCGGCGCCTACCGGCGTTACCGCGTCGTCCGGCCGCTGCCGGTCTGGCGCTCGGTGAGCGCCGGGTGGTTCGGCCAGCCGGGCGGCGGGGTGCGCTTCCGCACGGTGCTGGGCGCCGATGAACTTGTCACGCTGGGCTTCCTGGCGGACGTCACGGGGGAGGTTCGGTGAACACGGGGACGATCCTGCGGTGGCTGGCCGCGCTGGGCGTGCCGCCCGAAGTGGTCTCGGTCGGCGCGGAGGTGGACAACGCCTGGTGCCTCATGCGCGCGGAAGAAGAGGGCGCCGAGCCCGCCTGGGAGGTCTTCTGGCGGGAGCAGGGCAACCGATACGACTGGGCGCGGTTCACCAGCGAGCAGGTCGCCTGCCACTACCTTTTCGGACGTCTCGCCTGGTCGCAGGTCGCGCGCGGCGCGGTGGGGCTGCTGCCCGGCGCGCAGTGACCCGCCTTGGTCAGGGATGTCGCGAAAGCCACTTTCGCGATGTCTGATGTCCCGAAAGTGGCTTTCGCGACATGCCACCCGCGCGCGTTCAGCGCTTCAGGATCGCCAAGACCTCGTCGTGGAGCAGCCCGTTCGTCGAAAGCGCCGAGCCGTTGTCGTAGCGCGCTTCGCCGCTCAGGTCGCTGAAGCGGCCACCGGCTTCGGTGATCAGCACCTGGGCCGCGGCGACGTCCCACGGGTTCACGATGCATTCCGCGGTGACGTCGAGCGCGCCCTCGGCGACCAGGCAGTGGTGCCAGAAATCGCCGAAAGCCCGGCTTTCCCAGCACGCGTTCACGAGGTCGAGGTACTTCTCGCGTGAGTGGTACTCCACCCACGAGTTCAGGTCCGTTGTGGACAGATACGCGTCTTCGAGCGACGCGACCTTCGACACCGAGATGCGGCGTTCCCCGGCGGAGTCGCTCATCCAGGCGCCGTCCCCGGCGGCGGCCCACCAGCGGCGGCCGAGCAGCGGCGCGCTGATCATGCCGACCACGGGCTCGCCGTCTTCGACCAGCGCGATCAGCGTCGCCCACACCGGGACGCCGCGCAGGAAGTTCTTCGTCCCGTCGATCGGGTCGAGCACCCAGGCGCGCCCGGTCGCGGCGGTGCCGCCGCGTTCCTCGCCGAGCACCGTGTCGTCCGGCCGGTCCGTCGCGAGGATCGCGCGGATGGCGTCCTCGACGGCGGTGTCCGCGTCGGTGACCGGCGTCCGGTCGGGTTTGCGTTCCACGGCCAGGTCGAGCGCGCGGAACCGGGCGGTCGTGATGGCGTCGGCGGCGTCGGCCAGCCGAGTGGCGAGTTCAAGATCATTCTCGTAGCCGGGCACGGTCACGATGGTTTCACGCCCGGCAGTCGTAGAGTTGACCAGGTGAGCATGGTGCTACTCGCCGAGGACGACCCGGCCATCGCCGATCCGCTTTCCCGCGCACTCCAGCGGGAGGGGTACGAGGTGCGGGTCGTCGGCGACGGGCCTGCCGCCCTCGACGCGACCGAGAGCGACCGCGTGGATCTGCTGGTCCTCGATCTCGGCCTGCCGGGGATGGACGGCCTCGAAGTGTGCCGCCGCCTGCGCGCCAGCGGTACCGAGGTGCCCGTGCTGATGCTCACCGCGCGCACGGACGAGGTCGACTTCGTGGTCGGGCTCGACGCCGGCGCCGACGACTACGTCGCCAAGCCGTTCCGGCTGGCCGAACTGCTGGCCCGCATCCGGGCGCTGCTCCGCCGCCGGGCGCCCGACGTGCTCGAAGCCGGGGGAGTGCGGATGGACCTCGGTGCCCGGATGGTCACCGTCGACCTGCACGAGGTGCAGCTGGCGAACAAGGAGTTCGAGCTGCTCCGGGTGCTGATGAGCCGTGCCGGCCAGGTGGTCAGCCGCGACGAGATCCTCGCCGAGGTGTGGAACGACCTCGAATCGAAGACCTCGAAGACACTCGACATGCACATGTCGTGGCTCCGGCGGAAGCTCGCCATCGCGGCCGACGAAGCGGCCGGGCGCGCGGGCAAACCCGGCGGGAACGGCGACGGCGAACGGCGGATAGCCACCGTCCGCGGCGTCGGCTTCCGCTTCAACGCGGAATAGCATGCGCCGCCGCATCCTCCTGGCGATCCTGCTCGCCGTCGCGGTCACCGCCGCGGTGCTGGGCATCCCGCTGGGGATCACCGCGTGGCAGCTGGTCGAGAACCTCAACCGCGAGAACCTCGCTTCCTCGGCCCGCGGGATAGCGGCGACGCTGGACAACGAGATCGCCGTCGGCCAGCCGATCAACCTCGACCTGGTCCGGGTCGCCGTGCCGCAGGGCGGGCTGCTGACCGTCCGCGCGCAGGGGCAGATCGAGAAACGCTACGGCTCCGACCCCGGTTCGGACGTGGTGTCCGAGCGAGCGCCGATCGCGTTGCACGGCGAGGTCGAGCTGTCCGTGCCCGCCGGGCCGATGCGCACTCGCCAGACCCAGGTGACGCTGCTGGTGGTGCTGCTGGTCGTGCTGTCGGTGGGCACCGGCACGGTGGTCGCGACGGTGACCGCGCGAAGGCTCGCGAAACCGTTGAGACACGTCGCGGATCGCGCGGTCAGACTCGGCGGCGGTGATTTCCGGCCGGATCCGAAGCGCTACGGCGTCGGCGAGCTCGACATGGTCGCCGAAGCGCTCGACGCGTCCGGTTCGGCGCTCGCGCAGCTCGTCCAGCGGGAACGCCAGCTCGTCGGCGACGTCTCGCATCAGCTGCGGAGCCGGTTGACCGCGTTGCAGCTGCGGCTCGAACCGCTGACCGTCCACTCCGATCAGGACGTCGTCGACGAGGCGAAGGCCGCGCAGGAACAGGCGGACCGGCTCGCCGAAGCGCTCGACGAACTGCTGGCCGCCGCGCGGGCGGCGCGTGAGGTCGGCGCGGAACCGGTGAATCTGGCGGAGGTGCTCCCCGAGGTTTCCGAAGAATGGCGGCAGCTGCTCCGTGCCGAGGGCAGGCATCTGCGCATCCGCGTCACCGACGGGCTGAGGGCGAGGGCGACGCCCGGCCGGTTGCGCGAGGTCGTCGGTGTCCTGCTCGACAACGCGCTGCGCCACGGCGCGGGAACGGTCACGCTCGCCGCCCGGCGCGGCGACGCGGAGGGCACTGTCGTCGTCGAGGTCGCCGACACCGGGTCCGGAGTGCCCGAAGAGCTGGCGCCGCACATCTTCGAACGCGGATTCTCCGGCGGCGGGTCGACCGGTGTCGGTCTCGCGCTCGCCCGTGCGCTCATCGAGGCCGACGGCGGGAGGCTGGAGCTGTCGAGCAAGCAACCGGCGGTGTTCAGTCTCTTCCTGAAGGTGCCTCGGCCGGGGGACGTGGCCGAAGTACGGTGGCCCGCCGAGCGGGTCCCTCGTTAAGAAACGCCCCAAGGACGTCCCGATCGGGCAATGCCGTGGCCGCGCGGCGACTTACCGTCGGGGGGTGCATGCGACGGCGTTCCGGTACCGCCCACCGGTGAGTCCGGTGGCCGCGGCGACCCTGGAGATCGGCAAGGTGGCGGTCACCGTGCGGCTGTCCTTCGACGGCGCGCTGTACGCGTGCCGCCGTCCTCCCGGTGTGGTGGAGCGGATGGAGGCCGAAGCCCTCGACCTGCTCTCCAAAGGCCTGTTCGTCAGCGGGATCGACACCCCGGTCGCGACCGTCACCGGAGCGGCGGGCCATCGGTTCGTCCAGCGGAGCGCCGAATTCCGGCCGCCGGACGGCAGGCTCTACCAGGGCATGTGCGGGGTCGGCGCCAGCCGGAACGGGCTGACCCTGACCGGCATCCTCGGCTACCGCCTCGAAGTCCGCGCGGAGTGGGCGAGGCGGGCGGGTGACTGCGGCCCGCCCGGGAGCGCCGCCGAGTGGAGCGAACTCTTCGACGGGGAGCTGGCGTCCATCGGCGGGGTGGTCCTGCGGCGGGCCTCGGTGCTCAGTCTCGGTACTCCGCCGTGACGGTGACGACGAACGCCGCGCGGGCGGGCAGGCCGAGGCTGACCCACAGCCCGGTCGGATCGGTCTCCTCCAGGGTGATCGGCAACGGCTGCTCGTCGACCACGAGGAACTCCGTCCCGATCAGGACCCGCAGCGACCGGTCGAGCAGTGTGTGTTCGTCGCGGACCTTGTCCGCCCGCGCGGTGACCAAATAGGACAGTTCGCACCGCCTCGCCCGCACGGCGCCGGTTCCCGGGCCGGCGCCGTGCAGGGCGAAGAGGAACAGATCGACGCTCGACACCCGTGTCTCGGTCTGCCAGGTGGGTTTCGGCGGATCGAGCCGGACCACCGTCCCCTCCGGCAGATGGGGTGCGATGAGCCGGCACAGGGCCTCGTCGACCTGGCTGATCACGGGATCAGATCAATCCCTCACGCAGCGCGTAAGCCACCGCGTGCGAGCGGTTCCGGAGCTGGAACCGGTTGGTCACGTCGTGCAGGATGCTCTTCACCGTGCGCTGCGAGTAGCAGAGCTGGTCGGCGATCTCCTGCGTCGAGAACCCCGACGCGACCAGCTTGAGCACCTCGGTCTCCCGGTTGCTCATGCCACCGAGGTGCAGGCCGCGTGGCTGCAGCACCTGACGCTGCAGCCGCGAGACCCGGTGCAGCAGCCTGCCGAGCAGGTCGGGCGGGAGCGCGCCTTCCCCGGCGGCGGCCGCCTTGATCAGCCGGACCAGGACGTCGGCGCCCGCCTCGGAGCGGCGGGCGACCGCGCAGACGCCGTGTTCGATGGCGCTGAGGATCTCGTTGTCGTCGACTTCACCCGCGATGAGCACGATGCGGGTGAAGCCCTGGTGGTGCAGTGCGGACAGCAGTTGCGTCATCGCCTCGTCGAGGCGATCGGTGACCAGGAGGGCCACCATGGTCGGGTCGGCGGTCTCCCCGTCCACCAGCCAGACGTCGTCACGGGAGCGGAGCGTCATGCAGACGCCGTTGTGCAGGATCGGATCGGTCGCGCGGACGACCACCGGTGTCCGGTTCGGTTCGAACATGTGATTCCCATTCCCCTCGAACGGTGCGAGGGCCCCACCCCTCGCGCTACTCACCCTGCCGGGTGAGGTGTCCCGAGCGCATGGGACTCCGGTCCCGGAATTGCCCGAAAAGCCGCCCTTATCGGGGTCGCTTTTTCAGCGACCCAGCCCCGCCTCTCGGGCGCGGACGATCGCTTCGGCGCGGTCCGCGACGTGAAGCTTGCTGAAGACGTTCGAAATATGGTTCCGCACGGTCTTCGGGCTGAGGCACAGAGTGCTGGCGATGACCGTGTTGCTGTGCCCGCCCGCGATGAGCGAGAGGACCTCTCGTTCGCGGACGGTGAGTTCCGGGAAAACCGTGTCCGTGGCCGGCTGAGTGTGGTTGAAGAAACCGAGGACCCGCGTCGCGATGTCGGGTCCGAAGATCGCTTCGCGCCTCGCGACGGCGTGCACGGCGCGGATGATTTCGTCGGGCTCCGCGTCTTTCAGCAGATATCCGCGGGCTCCGGCCCGCATCGCGGAGAAAACGGATTCGCTTTCGTCGGCCATCGTCAGCATGAGCACGCCGACGCCGGGCCGTTCGGCGACGATGTGCCGGGTCGCTTCGGCACCGCTGATATCGGGCAAATGCAGGTCCATGACCACGACGTCGGGCGAGAGCGCGCTCGCCGCGCTGATCGCGTGCGCGCCGCTCGCGGCCTCGCCGACGACGTCGATCAGCGGTTCGTTGGCGAGCAGTGTGCACACCCCGAACCGGAACAGTGGATGGTCGTCGACCACGAGCACGCGAAGACGTTCGTTCATACGGTTCCCCCTGTCTCCCCGACGCGGCACGTTAGCGAGAGGGCCGGTCACGGACAACGCGAGGTCCGGACAGCGGACCGGCGAGAATTAAACGCCTGATGAGTATCGCGTATGGCGGAGGCTCGCCCAACCCATTAACCCTTTCGGCCCACGCTGGGGTTGCAAGTCCGTGAAGGCCTCCTTGAGGGACTCTGGGTCCCTCAAGGAGGCCTTCACGGACAGCGCCTCAATCGTCGGGTGGTAGCAAAGGTCCCTTGCTCCCTTTTCGCAGGTCAGGCGAAGGTTTCGGCGTGCTCGCGAGCCCAGTCCGCGAATGTCAGCGGCGACCGGCCGAGGAGCTCGCGAACGGTGTCGAACACGATCTCCTCCTTCCCGGCGGACTGCCGTTTGAGCTCGAAGATCCCGTCGACCGCCGAAGCGGGCCACCCGTACCCGAGCATCCGGGCGCGCGAAGCGGCTTCGGGCTCTTCGACGTAGGTCAATCGTCGCCCGAGAGCGTCGCCGAGGATCTCGACCTGCCGCCGCGTCGTGAGCGCTTCGCCGCCGGTGATCGGATAGGTCTTGCCCGCGTGCCCGTCACCGGTCAGCACGGTCGCGGCGACTTCGGCGATGTCGCGGACGTGCACCAGCGCCGACGCCGGATCGCCTTCGGGGACGCGGATGACGCCATCGCCGCGAACGGCGTGCAGCCAGGCGAACCGGTTGTCCATGAACGTGCCGGGGCGCAGGATCGTCCAGTCCGGCCCGGCTTCGCGCACGGCCCGCTCGGCCTCGGCGTGCACGAGGGAGATCGGGTCTGTCTGTCCGAAGTGGACTCCGGTGGTGGAGAGCTTGACGATGTGCGAGACGCCGGCGGCGGCCTTGAGTACCGCTTGTTCCTGGGCGAGCGGGTCGGACCCGTGGCCGGAGGTCAGGACGAACACCCGCTCGACGCCGTCGAGCAGCGCGGGATCGAAGGTGTCGAGATCACCGGCGGCGACCTCGGCACGAGGGTCGATCCGGGCACGGGACGGATCGCGCGTCAGGGCACGGACGTGCACGCCCTTGTCCAGCAGAGCGGGAACGAGTTCGCGGCCGATTTTGCCGGTGGAACCGAGAACGAGGATCATCGGAAGACTCCTTAGTGGTCGCGCCGCAGGGAAACGCGCGGCAGGAAGAGGGAAGCGACGAGGCCGACGACCAGTGCCGGGACCATCACCCGGAACACGCCGTCGAGCGCGGACGCGTAGCCGGCGGGACTGTCGTCGGTGAAGGCGTTCGTGAACACCGCGCCGAAAACGGTCAGCCCGGCAGTGGTGCCGAGGGAGCGAAGGAAGCCGACGGTCGCCGAAACGGCGCCGAGATCGGTCCTGGCGACGTTCTGCTGCGCCGCCATGGACAGCACCTGCATGGTGAGCCCGGCGGCCGCGCCGAAGGCGACGAGATAGGCGACGACGAGCGGCAACGGCGTCGTTTCATCCATCGTGGACAGCGCGAGCGCGGCGGCGAGGCCGAGGGTCATGCTGAGGATCGGCGCCCAGCGGTAGGCGCCGGTCTTGGCGATGACCCGGCCCGCGACCATCGACGACGCGGCGACCGCGAGCGTCATGGGCAGCAGCAGGAGCCCGGCTTCGGAAGGCCCGGCGCCACCCGCGGTCTGCAGGAAGAGCGCCAGGTAGTTGACCGAACCGAGGAAGACGAACCCGGCCGCGGCGCCGGCCAGCACGCTCAGGCCGAACATCCTGGAGCGGAACAGCCGGAGCGGGACGACCGGTTCGGCCGCGCGGCGCTCGATGAACAGGAAGGCGACGAGCAGCACCGCGCCGATCGAGGCCGACAGGGGAGTCGCCAAGGTCAGGCCGACGATCGCGCCGGACAGGACGACGATGCCCGCGAAGTCGAACGGTGCGGTCGTCCGGCGGCGTTCGAGCCGCAGGAACCGGGCGACGACGCCGAACGCGGCCAGGCCGATCGGCACGTTGAGACCGAAGATCGACCGCCAGCCCGCCAGGTCGGTCAGGACACCGCCGACGACAGGGCCCGCCAGCGAGGACCCGGCGAAGCAGATCGAGAACCAGGCGAAGTAGCGAGCGCCTTCGCGGCCGGGGAACAGTTCGCCGATGATCGCGGCGACCGCGACGAACAAGCCGCCGGAGCCGATGCCCTGCAGGACGCGGGCGGCGATCAGCAGCGGCATCGTCGGCGCGAGGGTGCAGGCGAGCGAGCCGAGGACGAACAGCGCGATCGCGACGAGGACGACGCGCTTGCGGCCGAAGAGATCGCCGAGCTTCCCGTAGACGGGCGCGCTGACGCTGCCCGCCAGCAGATAGGCCGTGGTGACCCAGGCGAACGACGCGGCGCCGCCGAGCTCGCCGACCATGCGGGGCAGGGCGGTCGCGACGACCTGGGCGTCGAGCATCGCCAGGAACACGGCGGCGAAGAGCCCGACGAGGGCAAGGATGTTTCGGGCGCGCGGAGGCGCGCCGAGAATGGTGCTCAAGAAAGAGATCCGTTCACTGGAAGAAACGAGGGAACGCGAGGGACGCGGAGCAGTGCCCCGGATCCCCGCCAAGACGGGAAAAGGCTCAACCGTCATCCGAACCGGATGCGGTCCTCTTCGCGCTTGGCGATCACCTCGAATTCGTCCCGCTCGACCGTGCGAACCCGGCCGGCGTCATCAGTGAAGGAACGTTGACATGGATGACCCTAGACAATCACATGTCTTTTGACAAGTTATTCAGTGGAGGGGAACGACGTCGTCGTCCGGCTCGTCGCTGTCCCGGCGGCGTTTGCCCAGCTCATCCGGGAAGACCCACTTCTTGAACCCCCAGAAGCGGAAGAACATCGCCAGCAGCATGCCGATGATCGACCCGCTCGTGAAGTCCGCGAACTCCTGGACGAACCGCGTCACGTGCGGCACTTCGAGATCGAAGATGTAGCGCGACGTGTAGAGCGGGATCAGGTTGACCACCACGGCGATGCCGCTGATCACGAAGAAGAGCGCCGCCTCGTGATGCCGCTCGCGGCCGCCGCGGGTGCGGAAGGACCATTCGCGGTTGAGGATGTAGGACACGATCGTCGCGACGATGATCGCGATGGCCTTCGCCGTGGTCGGCTTCGACTCCAGCACGCTGAGTTTCAGCAGGTACCAGACGCCGTTGTCAACCAGGAACGTCGTGCCGCCCACGATCGCGAACTTCAACAGCTCACGGTGCTTGATCAGCACGGATCGGAGCGGCTCGGGCGTCCTGGAGAGGACGGATTCGACCACGGTCACCGGATCAGTCTAATTCGCGTCGCCCGTCGAGCGGGCTGGCAGGGGATGGACAGCGCGATATATGACGCTTTGGGTGTTTCGGTGACGAGCGTTTCGGGCCTGGCTCGGCTCGCCCTGCCGTCTTTGTGCCGGCCGCGCAGGGGGAGCAAGGGACCTTTGCTGCCACTCGGCCCGCTGACCTGCGAAAAGAGAGCAGGGGACCTTTGCTACCACGCGACGTCAGGCGGCCGGTTCGTCGGGAATGTCGGAAATCTCCTGCCCGCCACCTCGCAGCACCCGCGGCCGCGCGCCGACCTCGGGGAAGACCCACTTCTTGAACGACCACCACCGGAACGCCGTGCCGAGCAGGGTCCCGACGAGCACGCCGCTGACGAAGTCGGCGACCTCCTGGGTCAGCAGCGAGACATGCGGCTGCTCCAGCTCGAACACGTACCGCGAAACCAGCTGCGGAAGCGCGTTGAGGCCGAGCGCGATCGCGCTGAGCAGGAAGAACAGTGCCGCTTCGTGCGCGCGCTCACGGCCGCCGCGGGAGCGAAAGGACCATTCGCGGTTCGCGACGTACGAGAAGACGGTCGCCACCAGGACGCCGATGATCAGCGCGGTCACCGGTTTGTCGGTCAGCACGGTGAACTTCAGCCCGTAGGTGATCGTCATCGTGATGACGAAACTCGCGCCCCCGACCAGAACGAACCGCAACAGTTCGCGATGCTTCCCGAGCATGCGGGCGACGCTACTGGAAAATGCGGTCGACCACTCCGTTGGGCTGGGTGGACGGCTTGGACTTGCCGGGCCGCGGCGGCGCGCTCGTGGTCGTCTCCGGCTGGGCGGGCTCTTGCTGCGCAGGCTCGGACGACGTCGCGGACGGCGAAGGCTTCTTCGGCGGAACAGGCCACCCAGGGCGCCCAGGCTTCGTCGTGTCCGGAGGATCCGAAGGCTTCGAAGTGACCGAAGGCAGCGAAGGCACCGTCGTTGACGGAAGCAGCGCGTTGTCGTCACAGTGGTGGTGCCAGCAGCCGAAGTAGACCGCGACCGGTTTCGCCTTGGCAGCGCCGAGGGTGGCGTTCACCGTCACCGGTATGTTGGCCGCCGGGCGCCCTTTCAGCTGGACATATACGCGCGCCTCACGCCCCGGGGTCAGCGAACCACGCGAAGTGCACGACGAACCTTCGCCCGTCGGAGTGCATCGGACGCCGGAGAAGCTCGACGAGTTGAGCACGCGGTGGTCGAGTGTGATCGTCACCGGCTTCGTCGACTCGCCGGTGTTCGTCACCTGGATGGTCATCCACGGATTGCGGAACCAGGGGAACGAGGACGGCCAGACGCTTTCAGCGCGCAGGGTGAGGGCGTCCTGCGGCGACGGCACCTTGACCTTCACCTCGATCGACACCTTGATCTGCGCACCCGCCGTCACCGAACCGGTGACCACGCTGCCGTCCTCGGCCGTCCCGTCGGCGCGCAGCCGGAACTTCAGCACCGCGGACTGTCCCGGTTCGAGCCCGGTACCGGTCCGGCAGGTCACCGTGCCGGTGCCGCCGGGGCAGTTCACCGTGATCGGACCGGGTGCCTGCTGACGGAAGCCGTTGGCGCCCATCGCGCCACCGCCGCCGGCGGCGTTGATGGCCCGCACGCCCTTGGGCAGATTCAGCGAGACCGCCACGGGCTCGGACTTCGAACCGCCGTCGTTGCGCACGGTGATCGGCAGGTCGGCCGGCTCGCCGGGCCTGAGCTGGACACCGCCGGGCGGGGTCGACGCCGTCATCACCGGAGGCGCCGGGATCACCGGCGCAGGCGCGGGCGGCTCGGCGGGCGTGGGAACCGGGGCGGGTGCCGGGGCCGGAACCTGGGCCGGCGGTGGCACCTGCTGAGCGGGCGGCACGGGCTGCTGCGCCGGCGGGGCGGCGGGCGGCGGTGCCGCGGGCGGGGCGGCCGGCGGGGGAGCGGGGGCGACGGCGGGCGGAGGGACGGCCGCGGCGGCCGGGATCTCCTGGGTGCCGCCACCGGCGGCGAGCGCCACCGCGACGGCGGCGACGATGGCCGCGCTCGATCCGGCCACACCCGCGAATTGGCGCGGTCCGGCCGCGGCGGCACCGGCGGCGCCGCCCGAAGTCGAGCCCGCGGCGGCGGCCGTCGCGGCCGCGGTGACCGCGCCCGCCTTGCCTGCCCCGGTCGTCGCCAGGTACCCGAGAGCCGCGCCACCGAGCACGATCGGCGCGATGATCCCGCGCAGACCGGTGTTGACGTCGGCCAGTTCCGCGGCCAGCGCGCGGCATTTCTCGCATTCGTCCAGGTGGTTCTCCACCTGGGCGCGTTCGCGTTTGGACAACCCGTCGCGGGTCCACGCGCCGAGCTTGTCCGCGCTCGCGCGGCAGCGTTCGGCGGAGTTCTCGGCCAGGTGGACCTGCAGATAGGCCTGCCGCAGGCCTTCACGGGCCCGGTAGGCGAGCGCGGAGACACCGTTCGCGGTCAGCCCCAGCAGCGGCGCGACCTCGGCGGGCGTCTGCCCTTCGATCTCGGTGTGCCACAGCACCGCCTGCCACCGCTCGGGCAGCCGGGCGAACGCCTTCGCGGCGAGCGTGCGCTCGAGCCCGGCGACGGCGGTGTCGGAGAAGGGGACGGTCAGCGCTTCGCCGACGGCACCGCCGACGTCGGACATGTCCTCGTTCAGGTCGACGCGCTTGTCCTTGCGCGTCTTGTCGTAGGCGGTGTGCCGGAGCGCGGTCAGCAGGTAAGCGCGGAACGCGGCGTCGGGGCCTTTGCCGCCGCGCAGCGTGTCCAGAACCTTCGCGAAGGCTTCCGAAACGAGGTCGTCGGCTTCGGAACTCGAGCGGGCGAGCTGGCGGGCGAGATTGTGCGCCGCGCCGGCGTGGCGCTCGTAAAGGGTTCCGTAAGACGCGATCTTCCCGTCACGCACCTCGGCGATCAGCTCGGCGTCACTCTTACCGGAGAGATCGGCGGGAACGGTGGACACGGGGCTCCTTCATCTGCGGGTTAGGCGGGTCTACTCTTCCTAACGCCCGAACACGCTCAGTGTGACGGACCGGGCGACGCACGTCACCTCGCGGTCCCTTCGATGACCCGGAGGGCGCAACGCCATCACCCAGGACGGGTTACCGAAGAGTTCGGAAAGATCCTTGAAAAACGCCGTCACGCGCGGCGTGGACGGGCGTCCCCACCGTGAAGCGATCGCAAGATCGAAAAGATCGGAACGGAAAGGGGCGGTGGGCAGTGGACGTACCGGCCACCGGTGCGCCGTCCGGGGGATCCGACGGGCAAGCCGCCTGGAACCGGTTCGAACGAGATCGCACGCTCCGCACACTGCGGGCCCGCTGGCGGACGGCCAGCCTGGCCGCGGGCTGGCGTTTCCCCAGCGACTGGGGCCTGCCCGAGGTCGACGCCGTCTGCGCGGCGGTGATCAAGAACGGCCGGGTCGCTCCCGCGGAAATGGCTGAGACCGCCCTCGCGGGGCTGGGCCGGGCACGGGCCGCCGCGGGCGCGGGACTGGCCGAGACGCTCGCGGACCTCGCGGCGTTGCACGCCGTGCTCGCCGACCCGGACGCGGTCGACGGCTTCCTCGCTCCGGATGTCGACTCCACGCCGTCCCGGCTCCTGCGGGTGACGGCGCTGGCCTGGGCGGACGTCGCGACCGACCAGCTGGTGAACACCGAGGTCACCGAACCGCTCACCGGCCTGCCCACCGCGGCGTATCTGAGAACCCGGTTGAGTGAGCTGTACCGCCAGGCCCGCCGTGACGAGCGGCCGGTCGCGGAGGCGCACACGCTGCTCGTGGTGTCGATGGACTTCAGCTCGGTCGCGGGCTGGCCCCGGCTGACCGGGATGATCCTGGTCGCGGACGCGTTGAAGCAGGTGTTCGACGGCGGGGAGAGCGTCGCCTCGATCGGGCCGTCCGTCGCGGGCGCCCTCGTGCCGAAGGACGTGAGGCTCGCCTCGTCCGGCGTCGCGCTGCGAAGGGCGCTCAACGAGCGGCTTTCGGTGGACGCGCAGTTGCGTGACACCGGCCGTCCGCAGATTTCGGCGGTCCGGCTCCCGGCGACCTACGACCTGGCGTGCGATCTGCTCGGCAGCCTCGCGCGCTCCTGACGCTGGGTTAGCGTAAGAGGTTCTCCAGGTCACGGCCGACCCTGTCGACCAGCGACGACCCGGTTCATGATTTCCTGTTTGCGTGACCCGGACTGTTCCCGCCGACGCCAACGGCGACGTTTCGGCGAGCCGACCGCAGCATCGTCTCTCGCTGCGGAGGTCGCTCGCCCGCTTGTCCGTCCGGCCGAGGTCGATCCTGATCCTGTCGGTGATCCCGCTGGTCGCGATCGGTTTCGGCATCTGGGGATGGCAGCACGAATGGGTGCTGGGCGTGGACAGCGCGGTGTACCGCGCCGGTGCCGAGACACTGCTGAACGGCGACCCGCTGTACGACGCGAACACCCTTCCGGTGGAGCCGTGGTGGGCGCTGTTGCCGTTCACCTACCCGCCGACCGCCGCGCTGCTGTTCATCCCGCTCGCGATCGTCCCGACGCAGGTCGCCTGGGGGCTCCTGACCGCGGTCTCGCTGCTCGCGCTGGCACTGTGCGTCCGGATCGCCATCGGTGCGCTGCCGAAGCCCTCGACCGACGGCCCCCGCTGGTGGGCCTCGCCCGCCCGGTCGACTATCGCGTTCTTCCTGGTCTTCCTCGGCCTCGAGCCGGTGTGGCGCACGATCTTCCTCGGCCAGATCAACATCATCCTGATGGCGCTGGTGATGCTCGACATCCTGGTCATCGGGGCCAGGGGCAGCCGCTGGGGCGGCGTGCTCGTCGGTGTCGCGGCCGCGGTCAAGCTCACCCCCATCGTGTTCCTGGGGCATCTGTTCATCACCGGCCGCCGGATGGACGCCGTGCGCGGGCTCGTCACGTTCGTCGTGATGCAGGGCCTGATGTTCCTGATCATCCCGCACGACGCGGCCCGGTACTGGACCTACACGCTGCCCGACACCGGCCGGATCGGCCCGGTGCACTGGGCGGGCAACCAGTCGCTGAACGCGCTCATGAACCGCTTCACCGAGCTCGCGCCTTGGGCGTCGAAGGCGGCGATGGGGATCGGCGCGCTGCTCGCGATCCCGGCGATCTGGCTGGTGCTGCGCTTCCACCGCAAGGGCCAGGCGCTCGCGGCGATGCTGGTGACGGCGTTCTGGATCCTGCTGATCTCGCCGATCTCCTGGACCCACCACTGGGTTTGGGTGGCGCCGCTGGTCGTCCTGCTGGTCTCGCGCCTGCCGAAGACCACGCCCGCCACCGCGTGGAAACGCTGGCTCGGTACCTTCGCGGTGTTCTTCGTCTTCATCAGCTGTGTGCTGCTGATCCTGCCGAACGGCCGCAACGTCGAGCTGCACTGGAAGGTGTGGCAGAACATCCTCGGCAGCGCGTACATCTTCATGCCGCTGGTGCTGGCGCTCGCGCTGGCCGGACGCTGGTGGTACCTGCGCCGGAAGCAGGGCTCGGGGGACACCGAAAAGCATGCTGAAGTCACGTCCGGCGGCTGACGCCCGGCTCGTCGGGATCACGCTGGCGGGTGTGCTCGCGCTGGCGATGCTCGCGCTGGGTGTCGTCGCGTGGCTCGGCGAATGGCACCTCGGCGCGGACAGCGCCGTCTACCGGGCCGGCGCTCTCACGCTGCTGAAGGGCGAACCGCTCTACACCCGTGAGGCGCTGACGACCCTGCCGCCGTGGGTGCTGCTGCCGTTCACCTACACCCCGGCCGCGGCGCCGCTGTTCCTGCCGCTCGCGATCGTTCCCGCCGGGCTGACCTGGGGCGTCGTCGGCGCTCTCTCGCTGGTCTGCCTCAGCGTCGTGATCTCCGTGGTCGCCCGCGCCTGCGGTGCCCCGATCACCCGATGGTGGGTGCTGCCGCTGGCCACTGCGGGCGCGCTGGCGCTGGAGCCGGTCTGGAAGACGATCTTCCTCGGCCAGATCAACCTCATCCTGATGGCTCTGATCGTCCTCGACGTCCTGGTGCTTTCGGCGCGCGGTTCGCGCTGGGCCGGGGTGCTGATCGGGATCTCGGCCGCGATCAAGCTGACGCCGCTGATCTTCGTTCCGCATCTGCTGTTCACCGGCCGCTGGAAGGACGCGCTGCGGGCGCTCGGCACGTTCGTCGCGCTCGAAGCCGTGATGTTCGCGGTGATCCCCGGCGACGCCGTCCGGTTCTGGACCGAATCGGCGACCGACCCGAGCCGGGTGGGCTCCGTGCACTGGATCTTCAACCAGTCGCTCAACGGCCTGGTGAACCGCGCTTCGGAACTCGCGTCGTGGTCACTGGCGGTGGCCATCGCGATCGCCGCCGTGGTGGCCGTCCCCGCCGTCTGGCTGGTCGTTCGCCTGCATCGCCGCGGCGACCCGGTCGGCGCGCTGCTGGTGACCGCCTTCTACGGGCTGCTGCTCTCGCCGGTGTCGTGGTCACACCACTGGGTGTGGACGGTGCCGCTGCTCGTCCTGCTCGTCCTCCGCCGATCGTGGGTTCCGGCCGCGGGGATCGCGGTGCTGTTCGCGAGCGGCGTGATCATGTTCGTGCCCAACGGCGGGGACACCGAGTTCGGCTGGGGGCTGGGCTGGTCGCTGGTCGGCAACGTCTACGTGCTCGCCGCTGCGACCGCCATCACAGGCCTGGCCGTACGGGAGCTGCGACGCGGGTCCGCCCAGGTCGCGGCGGTGGCGGCCAAGTAATCTGCTCGCTGTTATGGACAAACGAACCGGTCTTCCGATCGTGGGCATGGTGGGCGGCGGACAGCTGGCCAGGATGACCCACCAGGCGGCGATCTCCCTCGGCCAGTCCCTGCGCGTGCTGGCCGCCGGGGAGAACGAATCCGCCGGCCTCGTCGCGGGCGAGGTCGTGCACGGGCACCACACCGACCTCGAAGCGCTGCGCTCGTTCGCGGCCGGGGTCGACGTGCTGACGTTCGACCACGAACACGTTCCCGGCGAGCACCTGCTGACGCTCGCGATGGAAGGCGTCACCATCCGGCCCGATCCGGCCGCGTTGTCGATGGCGCAGAACAAGCTCGTCATGCGCGAGATGATGGCCGGGCTCGAGATCCCGGGCCCCGCCTTCGCCGAAGTGTCCTCTGTGGACGATGTGATCGCCTTCGGCGACAAGCACTCGTGGCCGGTGGTGCTCAAGGCGGCGCAGGGCGGCTACGACGGCCGCGGCGTCTGGATGCTCGACACCGCGCAGCACGCCCGCGAGACCGTCCCCGAACTGCTCGACGCCGGAACCCCCTTGCTGGTCGAGGAAAAGGTCGTCATGCGGCGCGAACTGTCCGCGCTCGTGGCCCGGTCCCCGTTCGGTCAGGGCGCGGCGTGGCCGGTGGTGGAGACCGTGCAGTCCGGCGGGATCAACACCGAGGTGCTCGCCCCGGCGCCGGGGCTGAGCCTCGAGCGCACGCAGGAGGCGCAGGACCTGGCGCTGCGGATCGCCGCGACGCTGAACGTGACCGGCCTGCTCGCCGTCGAGCTGTTCGAGACCGACGAAGGCCTGCTGGTCAACGAACTCGCCATGCGCCCGCACAACTCGGGCCACTGGACCCAGGACGGTTCGAAGACCTCGCAGTTCGAGCAGCATCTTCGGGCCGTGCTCGACTACCCGCTCGGGGTGACCGACCTGATCGCCCCGCCTGCGTGATGGCGAACGTCCTCGGCGCACCCGAGGCGCCGGAGATGGGCCCGGACGAGCGGCTGCACCACCTGTTCGCGCGGTACCCGGACATCCGCGTCCACTTGTACGGCAAGGGAGAACGTCCCGGCCGCAAGCTCGGCCACGTCAACCTCGTCGGCGAACGCATGGAGGAGCTGCGCGACCGCGCGCTGCTCGCCGCGCACTGGCTTTCCCACGCCGTCTGGCTCGACGGCTACGAGATCCACTAGGAGTAGGAAAATGGCGCCGCAGGTTGGCCTGATCATGGGCAGCGATTCGGACTGGCCGACGATGGAAGCGGCCGGGCAGGCGCTGGCCGAGTTCGGCATCGAATACGAAGTCGGCGTCTACTCGGCGCACCGCACTCCGCAGCGGATGCTCGACTACGCGACTTCGGCCGCTTCGCGCGGTGTGCGCGTGATCATCGCGGGCGCCGGCGGTGCCGCGCACCTGCCGGGCATGGTCGCGTCGGCGACCGTGCTGCCGGTGATCGGCGTACCGGTGCCGCTGAAGTACCTCGACGGCATGGACTCCCTGCTCTCGATCGTGCAGATGCCCGCCGGTGTCCCGGTCGCGACGGTCTCCGTCGGCGGGGCGCGCAACGCGGGGCTGCTCGCGGTGCGCATCCTCGCCGCGTCCGATGAGGAGCTTCAGGCGAAAATGGCGCGATTCCAGGCGGATCTCGAGCAGTTGGTGCTCGACAAGGACGCCGCGCTGCGGAAACACGTCGAAGGCTGAATCTGCATTTCGTCCTCTGAATGCGGTAGTTCGCCATCGAACCACCGCATCCAGAGGACGAAACGCGGGGCGTTCAGTCGGCGAGTTGCTTCCGCAGCTCCCGTTTGAGCACCTTCCCGGCCGCCGAGACCGGGATCTGGTCGACGAAGTGGATCGCCCGCAGCCGTTTGTACGGCAGGACGCGGGCGCCGACGGCTTCCAGTAGTTGTTCGGCGGTGACGTTCTCGTTGCTGCGCACCACGAACGCGACCGGCAGTTCGCCGACCTCGGTGTCCGGTTTGCCGACGACGGCCGCCGCCGCGACGCCGGGCAAGGTGATCAGCAGCTCTTCGAGTTCGCGCGGGAAGACGTTGTATCCCTTGTACAGCAGCATGTCCTTCTTGCGATCCACAATGGACAGATAGCCGTCCTCGTCGAGGATGCCGATGTCGCCGGTGTGCAGCCAGCCGTCGACGAGCGCGGCCGCGGTCTCCTCCGGGCGGTCGCGATAGCCGATCATCACCTGCGGGCCGCGCAAGCAGACCTCGCCGCTTTCCCCCGCGGGCAAAGGATCTTCGCCGCCTTCCGCCGGGACGATCTTGATCTCGGTGTCGGGAAGCGGAAGGCCGACCGAGCCCACCTTCCGGACGGCGGAGCGGTAGGCCGGCGCGATGACGGCTCCCATGGTGACCTCGGTGAGGCCGTAGCCTTCGATGACGAGCACGCCGGGGAAGCGTTTCTGCAGGGCGCGGATCATCTCGTGGTTCATCGGCGCCGCGCCGGAGCCGATGGTCAGTACCGAAGACAGGTCGGCTGTGTGAAACTCGGGGCAGGCGAGCAACGCGGCGAACAGCGCGGGCGCGCCGCCGATCGTGGTGACCCGCAGCAGTTCGGCGTCGGCCACGTACGCGGCCGGGTCGAAACGGTCGTGCAGGACGATGGTGCCGCCGTCGAGCAGCGGGACGTTGAGCGCGGCGATGGTGCCCATGGCGTGGAACCACGGCGTCAGATTGAGGGCGATCCCGGTGCCGATCCGCGACGGCCACTCGTCCGGGCCGCCGAGTTGCTCGACGATCACTTCGCCCGAGCTGTCCACGGCGGGGACCGCGCCCAGCCGCCAGCAGGAGCTTTGCAGACTGTTGACCACGACGTTCCGATGCGGCAGGCGGACGCCTTTCGAGCGTCCGGTGGTGCCGCCGGTGTACGCCAGATGGGCGAGATCGCGGTAGATGTCGATCTCGACGTCCGGCCGCTCGTCGGAGTGACCGGAGTGGAACACGGTGAACTCGACCTCGCCCTGCCCAGGTGACTCCGGCGGGTGAACGACGATGGTCAGCCGGACCGACGTCCGATCACGCACCGAAGCGAGCACGCGCGCGACCGGGCCGACGGTGACGGCGGCGACCGCCCCGGCGTCGGCCAGCTGGGCGGCGAGGTCCTCGGGTGGGAGAAGGGGGTTCGCGGGGCTGAAGGTCGCCCCGGCGAGCAGCGTTCCGTAGTACGCGACCGGGTACGCCAGGCAGTTCGGCAGGTGGAGCGCGACGACGTCGCCGCGCCCGATGCCCTCGGCGCGCAGGGCGTTGGCGAACCGGCAGGCCGCGCTGTATGTCTCGGCGAAGGTGAGGCTCTGGTCTCCGTGGGCGAAGGCCGTGCGGGAGCCCCAGCGAGCAGCGGCGCCGGCGAGCACCGAGCCGACCGGGACCTCGGGATAATCGAGCGACCGGGGGAACGGGGTGAGCTCCATCACTCGAACGTACGGACTTTGCGGTCAAAGACACAAGCGCTCGCGATGTCGCACCATGTGAACGAGCGCTAACATCGGTCAAACTCCCAAACGCGGTTAGAAGAGGTGACGAAGGTGTCTGACGGCCCGGGTCTGTACCAGCTTGCCGAAGAGCACGAGGAGCTGCGGGCCGCGGTGCGTGCCCTCGCGGAGAAGGAGATCGAGCCGTACGCGGCCGAGGTCGACGAGAACGAGCGCTACCCGATCGAGGCGTACAACGCGCTGGTCAAGTCGGGTTTCAACGCCGTGCACATCGACGAGGCCTACGACGGCCAGGGCGCGGACGCCATCGCCGCCTGCATCGTCATCGAAGAGGTCGCGCGTGTCGACGCGTCGGCGTCGCTCATCCCGGCGGTCAACAAGCTGGGCACGGTGCCGATCATCCTTTCGGCGTCGGAAGACCTCAAGAAGCTCGTGCTGCCTTCGATCGCCTCCGGTGAGGCCTCGGCGTCCTACGCGCTTTCGGAGCGCGAAGCCGGCTCGGACACCGCCTCGATGCGCACCCGCGCGAAGCTCGACGGCGACCACTGGGTGCTCAACGGCACCAAGTGCTGGATCACCAACGCGGGTGAATCGTCCTGGTACACCGTGATGGCGGTGACCGACCCCGAGGCCGAGAAGAAGGCCAACGGCATCTCCGCGTTCGTCGTGCACAAGGACGACCCCGGCTTCACCGTCGGCTCGAAGGAGCGGAAGCTCGGCATCAAGGGCTCGCCGACCCGCGAGATCCACTTCGAGAACGCCACCATCCCGGCCGACCGCATCATCGGCGAGCCCGGCACCGGCCTGAAGACCGCGCTGCGCACCCTCGACCACACCCGCCCGACCATCGGCGCGCAGGCGCTGGGCATCGCGCAGGGCGCGCTCGACGCCTCCATCGCCTACGTCAAGGAGCGCAAGCAGTTCGGCAAGTCGATCTCGGAGTTCCAGGGCGTCCAGTTCATGCTGGCCGACATGGGCATCAAGATCGAGGCCGCCCGGAACCTCGTCTACGCCTCCGCCGCGGCGACCGAGCGTGGCGACAAGCGCGGCGGCTACATGGCCGCGGCCGCGAAGGCGTACGCGTCGGACATCGCGATGCAGGTGACCACGGACGCGGTGCAGCTCTTCGGCGGCGCGGGCTACACGCGCGACTTCCCGGTGGAGCGCATGATGCGCGACGCGAAGATCACCCAGATCTACGAAGGCACCAACCAGATCCAGCGCATGGTCATGGCGCGCGCCCTGCTCAAGGGCTGATTTGATCTTGGTCCGGTAGTTCGGGCGGCGCTGGCTGCTCATGATCAGGCCGCCTCCAGGCCGTCATGGGAGCCAGGCCGCCCGAACACCGCGTCGATCGCCTGCCGAGCCCGCTCGTGGCTCGACGGGACGAGGTGCGTGTACGTCCGCAGGGTGAACCCGGCATCGGAGTGGCCGAGGTACTCGGCGAGTTCCTTGATCGACACGGCGCGGGACAGCAGCGTCGAGGCGAAGAAGTGCCGCAGCGCGTGCATGCCGTCCGCCCGGCCACGGTAGTCGATCTCAGCTGCCCTGAACGCGCCCTGCCACACGACCTTGGTGAACAGGTCTCCGGTGTAGAGCCGCCCGTCTTCTCCCGTCATCAGGAGCCGGACTGTCACGGGTTCGCCGTCCGGCTTCCGCCAGGGCAGCGTGACCGCGACGGACGGGAACCGGTCCTGATGGTCGTCGATCTCGGCGAGCATGGCGGGGGAGAGCGGCACAGTTCGCGTCTTGCCACCCTTCGGCGGGGCGAACATCATCACGCCCTTGACGGTCTTGATCTGCCGCTGAACGTGGACGGTCATCGCGTCCCGGTCGATGTCGTCCGGGGAGTACCCGAGGATTTCCCCTTGCCGCAGGCCCAGCCCAGAGCCCAGCGGGACAGCGATTCGGAACCGCTCGGCGAGCCCTTTCCGCACCTTGTGCACTCGTTCCTCCGGCCACACGACGACCTGCGGGCTTTCACCGACCGGCCGTCGAACCGTCTTGGCATGACAGGGGTTCTCTCGAATCAACCTGTCGTCGACCGCTGAGTCCAGCACTCCAGCCACGATGGTGAACAGGACTACCTGGTAGTTCGAGGACAGCCCCCGTTCGTCCATATCGCCCACCCAGTCACGAATGGTGGACGGCTTGATCTGGCCGAACTTCAAGTGTCCGAAGGTGGGATAGATCTGACTTTCCAGTCGGCTACGCAGAATCTCACGCGTGGCCGGATCGGGTGAGGTGGCCTTGAGCCAGTTCTCGCCCTGCTTGCGGAAGATCTTCGACGACGCCCGCGGATCGATGTACTTGTCTTCGCGCTTGTCGGCCTCCACGCCGATCAGGAAGTTTTCAGCGCGCTTCTTTTGCTTGTCAGGAAAGGCTTTCGAGCGTTCCTCGTTGTCGGGGTCGAGGTAGCGGACCTTGTACCGCATGCCGATGCCGTATAGCTCGGTCTTTTCGAGCACGGGCTTGCCCCGCCCGTTGAGGATGACCTTTCCGGTCTCCTTGTCACGGGCGGGGCGGTACCAGCGATCTTGAATGTGTCCCATCAGGCCGCCGCCTCGTCTGTGCTCCAAGCGCGGACCTTGGCCGGGTCGTACCGGAGGTGACGGCCGATCTTGCGGACCGGCGGACCTTCGCCGAGCCACTTCCACTGGTAGAGCGTCTTGACCGGCACGCCGAGGTAGGCCGAGACGTCCTCTACCGACCAAAGCCGGTCAACACTGCTTACGTTGTCCATCTCGCCTCCTCAGGCCGCTAGCGGAGTTGCCGAAAGATCCGGTGGACTCTGCGCGGCTAGTAGTGCTTTGTCGTACTCGGCTTTCCAGGTGATGCGTTCGGAGATGGCGTGCATGACCAGGTGGTCCCGTGGTGGCACGGATGGGTCGCCGGAATCGACCTTGCGCCAGACCAGCCGCGCCGGGTCCGGTGCTGGTTTCTCGATCCCGACCGCCGCCAGCGCCTCCAGGACGAAGGCTTTCCGGTCGGCCTTGTGGTCGACGAGCGTCTTCCCCGACCACTTGCGCGAGACCAGCACCCGCCGCCCCGACAGGCCGAGTGTGGTCCGCCGATGAGCCCTTCCTTTGCAGTGCCCCGGAGTCGTCTTTCTGTTGCCGCCCTTGGGGTTGATGCCGTAGAGCAGCCACACCGCGCAGCGAGGCGAGCACGGAGTCACCGACAGCTCCGCGTGCAACCGGTCGTGGTGATCCCTCTGCCTCGCGGTGTCGGCTTCGACGACCTCACCAGTCGATTTGGTGAGGTACTTGGTCAGGTAGCCGATATGCCGTCCGGCTTCTTCGGAGCCGCCGAGGATGCCCTTCGAGTGGACCTGACGGCCGAAGGTGACCATGTGCGCCGGGTCTTCCACGGCCTCTATCGCGTCGTCCCAGTCGGTCAGCGGTTCGCGGGTGTCCGGGTCGACGAACACTCGGCGGTCGCCGTCCCAGAGCGGCATCCGGTCGACGTAGACCACTTCGTCGTGTGCAGGCCACCAGACCTGGTGATAGGTAGCTTCGGTGACTTGCCGGATGACGTCGTGCGGGACCGATCCCCGGATCGCCGCGTGCAGGTGCGGGGCCGCGCGTCGTTGGGGTTCGACGGTGGCGAAGTACTGCGCGTCCCAGCCCACGACCCGCCGGAGGTTCTGCCACCACCTGTCCACCAGCGCCGAGAAGTGGACCGCGTCCCGAGCTGCACGCCGGTAGTCATAGGTCGACGGATCGACCGGGGAACCGTCGGAGCGGACTGGGCCGTAGGTGTCGCAGGCGAGCGTGACGAACATCGACGGCCGGAACCGTCCCGCGTACTCGCGGCCCACGGTGGTCTTGGCGACCTTGCGACGAGGGAGGTTCGGCGCGTCCTGCCGCCGCTTGGTCGAGCGCTTCACCGCCTTCTTGGTGGGCAGGTCGATGGAGGGGAGACGGCCGCGCATCCCGAGTTGCCGAAGTTCGTCGTCGACTCCCTGGATCTCCTCTCGTAGTTCGTCGGCCTCTGCCTGGTCGGTCTGTTGCCGGTAAGCGGCGACGAGGTCAGCCCGGAACGCCAGCAGCTCTGTTTGGGTCTCGGAGGGTGGCTCCGGGGTGAAGTCCGGTTCGGTGTCGATGTGCCAGCCTTCGCGGCACTGAACCTGTCGCAGCGCCTTCGCCTTGCGAGCACACGGCAAGCACACCGATTCGACCGTCGAGCCGCAGGGAACGGGGACGTACCGGAGTTCCCCGGTGTCGGTGTCCCCGACCTCCATCGTGAACGGCCGGACACAGACGCCGTGCTTCTCCGCTGTCGCTTTCACCACGTCCGACGCCAGCGGCTCTCGCATCCGGACGGCCCGGCTTTTGGCCGGCATGGTCACCGCGGATTCCTGGGCGCTCATCAGGCCGCCACCTCCCCAGGGCTGTTCCACTGCCGCAGGACGAACACCGGCATGTCCTGCCGCATCCCCGTCGGAAGGTCCGGGAAGGTCGCTTCGTCGAACCAGACGCCGCCGTAGACGACCACGGGGATGCCACAGGGAGTCCGGCCGCTGAGTTCCAGGTGCACCGAGCCGCCGCCCGCAGGACGCCACAGCGAGGCCGTCACGTCGTCGAGCGAGGCAGCCCAGGTGAGCAGGCCACGGGCAACGTCCTCAAGCCGGTCGGAGTCGAGTTGCACCGTGATCGGATCAGGCCCGACCCCAACTCGCACGGACGCGGCCGGAGGGAGCGCGAACGAGTCGAGGTGATCGCGGATCGCGTCGAGGAAGACCATCAGCCGGTTCATGCCTCCCTCCCTTCGGAGAGTCCAACTACGTGAGCGCCACAGTTGGTCACGTAGGACTCCAGGGCCTTGATCTCCTCGTCGGTGACCCATCCGGCCCGGACGCGCAGGGGCTCACGGACGCCTTCGCCCCAGACGTAGCCGACCCCGGCTTCGGAATCACCGATGCGGTTCGCCCACGCGCCTCGTTCGTATGCGCCGTCGCCGAGGACCATCCCGACGTGGGTCTTGGAGGTCACCCGCAGGCAGACGCGGCGCGGGAACAGCTCTCGAACCGGGACGGTGTCTTTCGTGGGTTCCTGGACGTAGCCGCGCACCGTGATGCCCAAGGCCCGCCCCTGCGTCGTGAGAAGCGCGACCTTCTCGACGATCGCGTCACGGGTTTTGCGGTCGGTGTACTTGGTCAGCGCGCCGATCTCGTCGAACTCCAGAACCTCTAGCGGATGCTCGACGCTGATCGGGATCATGCGCACGCGTCCGGCGAACTTGTGCTTGCGGGCTTCCATCTCCTCAAGCAGGCCGTCGAGGAGTTCGAGCGACTGCTTGCCGGTCACCGCGTACCGGGCGAAGATCCCGCGCCCGTAGGCGAGTTCCATCCCCTTCGGATCGATCCCGGACACCCGGACCACACCAGACCGGATCGCGGGTGCGGCCGACACCAGCGGGCACCACATCACCGAGTTCTTGCCCGAGCCGGTCGCGCCAGCGGTCAGGCAGTGCGCGCCCGAGCCGACCAGCGGAATCCGCCAGTCCGAGCCGTACTCCGTGGTCCCGGACCACACATGCCGCAGATCCACGCCGAGCTCATCGGGCGAGACCAGGTCGGGAACCGGCAGGGAGGTCACCGCGGATTTGAGCAAGTCCCGGCGCTGGAAGTCGATGGAGACCACGTTGGGCTCCAGCTCCCGCACCTGGCACCGCTTGACCTTGCGCGCCACCGCCAGCGCCCGTGCGGCCTCGTCGAAGTCCTCGGGCTTCTGCCCCGGAACGAGCTGCACCCGCACCTCATCCCACGACGGCCCCGACCGGACCTTGAGCACCTTCGGCACCTGCACAGCCCGAGACGCCGAGGCGGCCTTGCGGGAGAGCAAACGTCGACGGCCGACCAGGTTCACCGTCACTTCCACCGGCAGCGTCTCGTCCCGGATGCTCAGCCCGCAGGCGTGCAGCCAGGCCGGGAGCTTGCGCGCGTAGACCACCCAGCGCATCCACCACGAGCGCAGGAACCGGCCGCAGTGCTGGTCATAGGACACAACGTCGATCAGCCGCCACGACACCAGCACGACGACGACTGAGCCCGTCACGACCGTCAGCGACAGCCACCCGAGACACTGCCACCACGCCATGATCCCCACGACGGTGAGGCTGGTCCGCCAGCGCGTGATGACTTGCTTTCCCAGCCATAGCAACGATTTCAGCAGCCACCAGAGAGCGATGAACACCAGTGCGGCCGCCGCCAGGACTTCCAAGATCGTGGCGAGCGCGCGGCCGATCTTGTGCAGCAGCCACACCACTGCACCGAGCACTCCGCCGCCGACGAGAAGTAAACCGATCCCATTCATCGGCGACCACCGCCGGTCAGATCCAGCGGCAGCATGCCCTGGCAGGGAGCACATTCCGTCTCGCCGGGGAGCAGCTTGGCGAACCGCTTACAGACTGTGCAGCGCGTTCGGGTGACCCCGTCTAGCGGTCGCTTGTTGCCATCGTTTAGCGTTGTCATTGTTCACTTCCAGAGGTTGTGGACAGCGCAGGAGCGGCAAGGTTGGTAGCCGGATTCCGCTTCTGCGCCTTACAGGACAAGAAAAGCGTTTGAGGATGTGTTTGTACGCCGCACGTCCCCACGTGCGTTTTTCGCTCTGTCATTCAGTTTTCAGCTGGCTTGCGACTTCCCCTCTTGGATCTTCGCGGCCACCTCCTCCGCCTTGCGCTCCTCATAGCCCACCCAGTAACGGAGTTCGTGGTGGTGCGCGCGATCCACATCGGACACAGCCCGGTACATGCGCGCGTTGGCCTGATGGAATTTCAGCCAGGTCGTCAGATTCGACCCCGGCTTCGGACGATGAGCCGAGGCGACCATGTGCGCGTCTGCCAGTGTCTGTGGCTCATTCCGGCCTGGTGTCGTCATCGCGCACCGCCTTGTGTTTGTCGAGGAACACGGCCAGTTCGTCCGCGCTGTCGCGGATTTGGCGAAGGAGCCGGATGAACTCCGGCCACACGGCTGGGTCGGACGGCGGCAGGATCGCCAGGCTGTCTGGATCCAGGTAGATCACCAGTGCCGGGTTCGCCGAACCATTGCCCTGCATTCCCGCGACCGCTTGCGGCCCCGGCTTCCACATCGCGTTGAACGCCACGGACCTGCCCTTCCTCGCCGTACGCGCGCATCTCCCACGACCGCGCGTTCTCCTCGAATCCCTCAGCCGCAGCCGTCACGGCCGCGAGAACCCACCACGGCAAATGGCCATGAGCGGCCAGGTCCCGCCAGGACGCCGCCACCGCCACCGAAGCGACAGCCAGGTCATGCGCCGCCAACGCATCAGCGCCGGATGCCGTCCTGGCCGTCAGCGCGCTGTAGTTGCGGTAGGCCATCTCCCACGCCTGGACCAGGTGCGGAGGAACCACGACCACACGGTGGCTCCCCGGCACCCCGCCCGGCATCACGCAGCCTTGGGCGTTGACTCGGCAGCGCCCGAGGTCCGCGACGACTTCGACGCCCCACCCGACACCGCAGCCTTGAAGCCGGTCGCGCGGAACATGTAGGACTGGTACTTGAACTCGCCCTGGCCAGTCACCTTCGGCTCAGCCGTCAGGCCCTCCAGCTCGATCGGCCGCATACCCGGCAGCACCTCCGACGTCGTCGGCACCGGCTGCACATCCGCCAGCAACGTGATCTCAAACGACGCGCGCTTCGCCTTGACCTCGTCCGGGTCGGTCACCGTGACCTTCCACTGACGCTTGCCCGTCACCTCGTCGACCCGCTGGCGAGCCGGACGACCCGCTGCCCGGTCCTCACGCGATTGGTACTCGTTGTCCGGCGACACCTCGCCGACCATGACCAAGCCCTGCCCGAACGCCTCGTCGAAATCGATGGGGAATCGGAAACCCTTGTAAATAGCCATTTTGTTGCTCCTAGATGCGTGTGATCAGTCGTTCTTGCGCGTGACGGCGTCGTCGGCAGCGTCGGACCATTGGTCATGGAAGGAGGAGGAATGCGAGCGCGTGCGGTGCTGGGTTTCGCACCACTCGCTGAACTCGCTGGCAGCGGCCGCGAGACTCTGCGCGAACCGTGCGGTGTCCATCAGGCCGCCGATACGGGCGGGCACCTGGACGATGAAGGAGGTCTCTTCGCTTCCGGCGACGAGCTGACGAACGCCAGGAGAGGGTGAAACCACCGCCGCGCCGTAGCCGACGAGGGGCTGAATCACCACGTGAATGCCCATGTGTGCTCTCCCGATGTCTCGGTCTCGGCGAGCCCGGTCGGGCGCGCTGGACACAGGAGACACCCAGTGAGGAGCCTCACCCCGGACAAACTGTCCGGGTAGGGACTAGCGGGGGAGAGGAACGGCCGCGTTCACCGCGGAAAGCACCGCTGACCAGGGCAGCTCACGGCCCGGGGCGCTCCGCGGTTCATGCAGTGGCCACACGTCGTCCCCGTACACAAGACGCACGCCAGCACGCCGCAACGCGTCGATGTGGGTTTCCCAGGACGGGTGACGAGCGTGCGCGGCGTTCACGCGCGGGAAGACGACGACCGGCAGGTTGAGCGTCCCGATGGCCTCGTTGACCTGCGTCAGGGCTTGATTGTCGGCGATGCCCATCGCGAGCTTGGCGACCATGTTCGCCGAGGCGGGCGCGACCAGGTAGCAGTCCGGGGCCGGATGCGGGCTGCTTTCGGCCGGCGAGCGGGGTTCGACCCGGACCGGGAATCCGGTGGCCTCCTCGATCTCGGCGCGGCCGCCGTTCTCGTCCAGCCAGCGGCCCGCCGTCGGGGTCAAGGTCACCGCGACCGTCCAGCCGTCCTCTTGGAGAGGCCGGATCACGCGCGGAAGAAGGTCTTCAACTCCACCAGCACCCGAGCCCACCAGGCCCAGAACACGCGACGCCACCCGACCTACCTCACTGCGCCGCAGCGCTCAGCCAACGCCAACAACGGCGAGGACTTCTTACCAGCCGTCGCCGGAGCACGGCGATACATCGACCGCACGACCTCCCGCACCGCCGTACTGTGCCGGACGATCCCCGGAGCCTTCTGCTCCGCCGTCAGCAACGCCGACAACGCCTCGTCGTCCTTCGCGACCAGGCTCAACGCCCGCGCGAAGTCGATCAGGTGCGTGACCTGCCGCTCTACAGGCAGATGGTCGACGGTGATCCTCGGGGCCGACTCGATCACCTGCGAAATGTCGCCCAGATCCAGGGCAGCCGACAGCCGGTGAAGCTCGACGTTGGCCGGGCCGAACCCGGTCTGCCAGTGGTTGGCGTCCACGCCGAGCTGATCAGCCGCCCGTCCCGCGTGAGACAGCAGCTCGTTGGCCGTCGACCGGTCCTGTTGCCGAGCAGCGGCGACGGCCGTCCGCAGGTAGAGCATCCCGTAGAGACTCAGCGCGGCCGGATCACCATCGCGCATCCTCGGAACGAGCCACTTCGCGGCCACGTCACCCAGCTCAAGCGCGTCATCGAACCGGCCGACCGCCAGGAGCGCATGAGTGCCGGAACGGGCAGCCGAGGCCAGGACCAGCGGGTCATCCGCCTCGTCGGCCGCCTGCATGGCGCGCTCTGCCGCGATCCACGCGAGGTCGGCTTCACCGATCTTGCTCAGCGTCGTCGCGGCCAGGTGGTGAACGCGGGCAGACACCGCTGCACAGGCCCGCCGGTAGGCCGCGTCATCGGCCGAGGCGTACTCCATGCCCTGACTGGTCTTGATCAGGCCCGGCAGCGCGGCGACGACGCGGCCGAGGTCGCCCTTCTGATAGCTGGACCAGGCACCTTCCACCAGCTGAGCCACGGGAGCGGGGTCGATGTACTCCGGCGACATGGCCGAGGAGAATAGGGTGCGGGACAGGCGCCGAGGGGCCATGAGTGCGTCGCGGATGGCCGGGACGTCGTCGTTCTTGTCCTCATCCTCCATCAGCACGGGCTCGCCGAGGAGGTCTCCCAGCGTCACCCGCAGGCCCCGCGCGACGTCGGCCAGCACGTCCAGGCGCCGGATCTCGCGTTCACCGCGCTCGATCTTGCTCAGCCAGTCCTCAGTGCGGCCCACCAGGTCCGCAAGAACCGCCTGCGAGAGACCACGCCGCCGCCGGTAGAAGGCAATACGCTCCCCGATGCTGAGCTGATCACCCGCACCACGCATACCTCCAGGCTAACAGTGTCCGGGTGGCGAACAACATTGTCTCTACGCGTGCCCAGCTCAAAGCCATAAACTGCCTGTATGCGTGGGCAAAGGCCTGTGGCGAGGCGTTTTGAGGCAGTAAATGCTCGGATGGAACGAGCATCCCGATCTCTCGTATCGCGTGTTAGTGCGTCCCAGTTGGTCGTGTAGCAGCCCTCCAAAGGAAGTACATATCTGACATTTCGAAATCACGTTTCTCATCGAAGAACTTGTATAACTGCGGAAGGGGTGTAGCTGCGGCTGCAACGCCTGCAGCGACCACGAGTGGCATCGAGAAAAGTGCTCCAAATGCTGCGGATGTGACACCCAAGGTAAGCCCTGTTCCAATCTTTCGATACAGCGACCTCGCGCTAGACTTGGAACTCTTAAGGAGGTCGCTGAAAGCTGGAGATAAATAGTTTTTCTCAACTTGAGTTGCTATTTCTGCGGGTGCCTTCGATCCGGTTCTCTCTATTGCCTCCCGTATCGCTCCGGCCAGGCTATTTCGAAAAGAAGAAAACTCCTCCGGAAGCTCGCGCTTTAACTGGAGAAGGTCGGTTATTCCGATATCTTTGAGGATTGGGATGGAAATATGGTAGGCCACATCATCCACGGTTGGCGCCGAGGTTTCACCAAAGTAGCCATCAAAGAATCCTGTTTGCGCCGTGGCTGCCAGCGGAATTTGAAGCGCTTTGGCGGCGCCAACATCTGACACCATAACTGCTATTTTGCCTGCGACCACTTCTTCAACAACCTCACGCTTCGTGGGTTTCTCCTTGCGTTGCCATGTGGCGCTGACTGGGAGTCCCTTAAGAAGTGGATGCCGAACAGAGGTTGACCAGCGCTCGTCTTCGAGCTTGTTTACTCTAATTACGCCTTCGGTTAGAATTCGATCAATTGTCCGGTTTGCAACGTCGGGATCGGCGATTCGGCCAATGCCGAGCTGGTCCGCATGTATCATCATATGATGACGGCAGTACATGTTCGGACGATTTAGAAAGTATGTGTAGTCGGCTAGGCCATTGACTCGCATTTCAAGCAGGATTTCGACATCATGCGCAAGCGTTTGAGAAAAGTATTCAAAGTCGGCATCGCTTGAAATTCCAGCTATTTCGTCACTGTAAGTTAGAGGCGAAGGTCCTTCCATGACCACGTGATCGAAGAACTGTAGCAATCGAGTTAGATTATCGTTGATTAACACCCGACGGCAATTGGGGTGTATGCACGCGGATCGGCCTCCGATTTCAAAGCCATATCCGGTCGCAATCGTATGCGCGCGATGCGGAATTCTAACCGAAGGGAGCGTTTTAGGCTGACTCTCGCAAAGCTCGTAAAGTCGTTCCATCGGCGTGGCAAACCGAATTCTGTCGTAAATTTGTTCGCTAGCTGTAACATCGAATTCATCGACCCAATCCAGGAGCCAATGCCTGCCTGGTGTCAGCTTAGCCTCCATGCTTGCCCCTCCCGAGCTCTGAAGTCGAAATGTCACGTTACACAGGTGAGCAACAGCTGAAGGTTTGGTCAGGCAGATGGCATCAGGGCGCTGCCGAACTTGGCTCTATGGGATCAAGGGCGCGCCGCCGCTGGGCGGCGCGCCGGGCGCGTAGGTAGTCCCTCGCCTGGGCGGCCGCGCCGGTACCCGACACGGCGGGCTGCCGCTCCGCTCCGCCCACCGGCCGGGCGACGCGGCCGCCAGCGGGTCACCTTGCGCAGCGCCACCCAGCGGCAGCGCGCATGTCCCCATAGCCAACGTCGGCCCTCCTCAACGAGCGTCGTGACATACCGGTCGTCCGTGTATCGCCACCTGTTACGCCCAGTCGTCGATCCCCTCCATCCCGACGCCTGATCGTGACAACGGCCGGTAACACCGCGTCAAGGCTGGAAAGCGTGCCTTGACCCGATGCCACCGGCCGCGTGCTGGCTTCGTATCGGGATGAAGGGGGAGGTGTGGGCAGGGTTCGCCAGGCCGTCTACAGGCCGTCTGACGTCGGGTAAGGCCAAGATCCGCCGAGAACTGTCGAGAGACGTTTAAGCAGCTCAGAGGCCATTTTCAGGCAAGATCGCCAGCGCGGCCGAAACCGGCCGAGAGATCACGCAGATCTACGAAGGCACCAACCAGATCCAGCGCATGGTCATGGCCCGCGCCCTGCTCAAGGGCTGATTTCCGCCGTAAGTACATGAAGGCCCCCTTCACTGCGCTAGACGCAAGGAAGGGGGCCTTCATGTACCCAGGGGCGCGTCAGCCGAATGATCCGTCGCCGCGTTCCGTGAAAGCTGTACAGCCGTCGTGTTCGAAGCGGACCATTCCGTCGAAGAACGAACGCGCATTGGTGCAGGCGCCGTAGTCGTCGCCGAGCCGGCCGTGCAGGGCGACCCAAAAGACGCATCCGCCGCATTGCTCACCCTGTCGGTCGCCGAGGCGGTTGAATCGTTCGCGCCACCGCGCGTGGCACGCGCGGTTGAACTTCTCGTCGTCGCCCGACCAGGGCTGGTTCGTGTCGGGCACGGTGTGAGGTTAGAGGCGTCCGTATGCGCAGGCGATCGGTTTAACCCTCGGTGAGATGCTTCACGGAAGTACGGCGATCATGGACCGCCGGTGTCACTCTCGAAGGATGTTCTGGTTCGCTCCGGTGTCGTGGACACCGCACGACGAGGCCGAGCTGATCGCCGGCTGGCGGTTGTGGCTCGAACTCGGGGATCGCACGTGGCCGTCGGCCGCGTGGGACGGGACGGCGGCCGACGTCGTCAAGCCGCTGCGGGAGCTGGTCGCGGCCTGCGATGAGATCGAGACGGGATACCGCGCCGCCGTCGACGAGCCGTCCGAGGAGTTCATCCGGATCATCCAGTTCCTCGTGTGGACCGTCAGCACGGTCATCGAGCTGTGGGCCGACG
The DNA here is from genome assembly GCF_022479115.1 of Amycolatopsis sp. EV170708-02-1. Classification (NCBI taxonomy): domain Bacteria; kingdom Bacillati; phylum Actinomycetota; class Actinomycetes; order Pseudonocardiales; family Pseudonocardiaceae; genus Amycolatopsis; species Amycolatopsis sp. EV170708-02-1. The sequence continues at coordinate 8,068,605 of NZ_CP092497.1, read as the reverse complement.
ACGAGGTCCCGCTCGACGCCGAGCGGATAGCGTTGCTGCACGCCGATCTGGCCGGGTTCGCCGAGCAGGCCGAGCGGGTGCTCGAGGTGCTGGCCGTCAGCGGCGGCTGGACGGGTCTGGCCGCGGAGCATCGGCGGACGGGTCGTTGAGCGACGCCGGATTCTCGACCCAGGCGAACCGCGATCCCGCGAGGTGCTCGTCCAACGGGCGGTCGAGGGAGAGCAGGGTCACCGGATTGCCGAACGGGTCCTCGCCGGGCGCGATTTCGTAGCCGAGCCGGACGACGGACTCTTCCTTTTCCTCGGACTCGACTTCGTGACGGGTGACACCGTCTTCGATCGACCACGTACCCCCGAGGTTGCAATAGAACCTCAAGACCAGTTCGCCCGGAGTCGCCCAGGTGAAGCGGGACACCGCGAATTCGGTGCTCCAGCTCGACCACTGGAGCCATCCGGAACCGTCACCGCGGAACGCCAGGTCGACGGACTCGACGCTGCCCGGATACACGATCTCGTCCGACCAGAGACCGATCAGCCGTTCGTCCGCCACGGAGGGGATTCTGCCGTACGGGGGATTCCTTTGAAGACATGCCGCCGACCGTGTGCGGTTCCTGTCGGGTACCTGTCGATCACGCTCCGGAGGTGCCGTCGGAGGCGCCCGGTGCCCTACCGTGATCCGGGTAAGTTGAATATTCACCGACCAGAAAGCTGATACCCGATGTTCGCTCGTTTCAAGGATGTCGCCCTCATGCTGGGCCGGATCGGTGTCGGTGTGGTCTTCCTCGCACACGGCCTGCAGAAGTGGGAAAACGGGATCGACGGCACCGCGAAGTTCTTCGAGCAGACCGGAATCCCGCTCCCGACGCTCGCGGCGATCTTCGCGATCGCGGTGGAGATCGTGGGAGCCATCTTGTTCATCGTCGGTTTCCTGACGCCGCTGGTCGGCCTCGGCTTCGTCGTGGTCTCCGTCGGCGCTCTGCTCTCGGTGCACCTCGACAACGGCCTCACCGGCCAGGGCGGTTACGAACTCGTCCTGGTCCTGGCGGTCGCCGGGCTCGCGCTCGGTTTCAACCCCGGCAAACTGTCGCTCGACCACGCGCTCTTCGGACGCAAGCGTGAGGCGAAGCAGCTCCAGGACGCCTGATCCACTGCGATGAGCGGGGCTTTCATCGGCAGATGGAAGCCCCGCTCATCGCGCTTCAGGAGGGGAGATCCGCGGTAGTCCGCTCCGCTTCGCGCCGGGAAGCGAGTTTGGCCGGATCCGCGTCGGTGACCTGGACCAGATGCGCGCCCGCCGCCAACGGCGTCAGGAATCCCGAGAGGATCCCCTCCGCGCCATCCCATTCCACAGTGGACAGAATCCGGTCGTCGGCGGAAAGCCCGAGATCGGAAGCGCGAGAGCGCGCCTCGGCGAGTATTTCCTCCACAGTGGACGAACCCAGCGCCGGAGTGTCACCGGGAATGGGGAACAGCGGGCTGAACTGGTCACCCGAAAGGCGGGCTTCGGTCAGGTAGTCCATCGCCCCGTCGGGTACGGAGCCGGCGGGCAGCCCGAGACCCATGGGGTGCAGCGAGACGACGGCCGTCGCGGCGGCGTCGGAGGCGCCGCCCGGGGCGACGAACGCCACCCGGGCGCCCGCGGTCTCCGTCACCACCCTGGCGCCGCACCACCACGCGCCCAGCAGCACACCGGCGGTCTGCCAATGCGACGGCAGCACCACGGCGACCTCGTCGCCCGGTTCGACGTCGAACTCGTCGACCAGCCAGTTCGCCGTTTTGGCTGCCCAGTTCACCGTGGTCGCCACGGACAGTTCGACCCGGCTGCCCTGCTTGTCGTCGTAGTGCGTGATCAGCGGTTTCGCGGGCGACCCGAGTACGGGCCGCAGCAGCAGTTCGGTGAGGCTCACGCCCCCAACGCTAGTTCACGCAGGGAACGCTCGACGCGGCGAGCAGCGGAGCAGCCCCGGCCGCCCCGCCGCCACCGCCCCGGCCCACCAGACCGGAGACGAACGACCGCACGGCGGCGGGGTCGATCTCGACGATGCTCTGGCCATCGGCGCTGCGGCCGTTGATGTTCACCACCGGGATGGTCGTGAACATCAGGTCGCCGGACGCGATCCCCTTCGCCTGCTGCGCGAACTCCAGCAGGTCCAGTCCCTCGTCGAGGACGATCGACCGGCGCACGACGTCCATCAGGCCCGCCATCGTCGACGGGCTGGTCAGCGTCCCCGCCGAGAGCACCTGGTTCAGCGCCGACGACAGGAACGTCTGCTGCCGCACGATGCGGTCGAGGTCGCCGCGCGGCAGGTTCTTGCGCTGCCGCACGAACGAAAGCGCCTCGCCGCCCGACACGGTCTGTTCGCCGCGCCGGAAGTTCGCGCCGGAGTCCTTGTCCTCGGTCGAGTGGTTCAGGCAGACCCTGACGCCGCCCAGCGCCTCGGTCAGCAGATAGAACCCGAGCAGGTTGACCTCGGCGTAGTGGTCGATGCGGATCTTCGTCAGGTCCTGAACGGTCTGGACCAGTGCCTTGCGGCCTTCCTGATCGGAATCGCGTTCGAGTTTCGCCTGGTCGGATTCGCCGCGATGCGCGTTCGCGTAGTTGGTCTTCGCGACGCCGTAAGCCGAATTGATCTTGTTCGGGCCGCGGCCGGGGATCTCGGTCCAGGTGTCACGCGGGATCGAGACACCGGACGGTTTCCCGCCGTTCTTCGGGATCCGCAGGATGATGATGGTGTCGGTGTTGACGCCCGGCTTCTCTTCGGTGCGCAGTTCCTTGAGCACCCGCAGCGGCAGCGGATTGCCCTGCGCGTCGGTGCGCGCGTCGCTGCCGACCAGGAGGATGTCGTTCGCGCCGTCGTCGGCGGGCGGGGCGGCGGGGTCGTCGGGTTTGCTCAGGGCGTTCGTCGTGGGGACGTTGTTCTGCAGCTGGTCCTTGGTGACGTACGCGTAGCCCGTCGTGCCGAGGGCGAGCAGCGACACGAGGCCGACCGCGATCCGGCGGGTGATCCGGCCGGCACGGCGCAGCGGGCGCTCGGGAACGGCGAGCGTGCCCGAGACAGCTTCGTCTTCAGCGGGGGCCGACGGCTGGGGGAGCGGCCGATTCCGCGGGTACGGCGTCGGAACGAACCGGGGCTTTTCGTCACTCTCGGTGTCCGATTTGGTGTCCTCTTCGGACTTCGGCTCCTCGTCGTCCAACTGCTCAGAACGTTCGTTGACGCCCTTGTCCTCGTCGCTCATCCCTGATCACCTCCCCTGGCGCTGCCGTTGTCCGATCGTAGGAGAAGGCTAGGCCACCGTGAGGTCGGCCACGCTGAGTACCCGGGATTAATTGACGCAGGGCACATTGCCCGCGACGATCGGCGTCGTGCTGGGCGCCGCCGGAGCGCTGGAGGGCGGCTGAGCGGGCTTCGAGGGTGTCGAAGTCTTCGACGGCGCCGTGGTCGCGGTCGCGCCCTTGAAGTCCTTGCCGAGCAGCACCCGCACCTTGCCGGGGGCGACGTCACGATCCGCCTCGGCCTGCACCGCGGTGCCGAAGACCTGCTTGATCAGGGCCAGCGCGTCGTCGTCGCCCGGCGCGTACCGGACGACCGTCGAGTTACGGGTGCTGAGCTTGGTGTCCGCCGCGAGTTTGAAACCCTTGCCCTGCAACAGGTTCCGGGTCTCGGTGGCCACCGTGGGCGAGCCGGATCCGTCGAAGAGTTCGACGGTCACCGCCTCGGCGCCCGGCAAGGTGGCCGGAGTCTCGGCCGGTGGCTTCTCACCGTCGGCGGTCAGACGGGTGACCTCGGCCTGCACCTGCGCCGGGTCTACCCGGAGCACGGCGGCGCCGCCGATGGTCGCGTCGCCTTGGGTCGGAATGGTGTGGAACTCGACGTTTCCGCTGGTCAGCCCGCGCATCTGGGCGGCGAACTCGGGCAGATCCCAGCCCGCCGACAGGACGACCGACTTCTTCACCGCGTCGATCAGGTCGGAGATCTTCGCCGGGTTCATCAGGACGTCGGAGGAGAGCACCTTGTTCGCCAGCCCCGACAGGAAGGCCTGCTGCCGCGCGATCCGGTCGAGGTCGCCGTTCTGCAGGTCGTAGCGCTGACGGACGAACGCGAGCGCCTGCACGCCCTCGACGGTGGACTTGCCCGCGGGCAGGTCCACGCCGGACTTCTTCTCCTTCACCGCGTTGTTGAGGCAGACCTCGACGCCGCCGATCGCCTTGGTGATCTCGTAGAAGCTCGACAGGTTCACCTCGGCGTACCGGTCGATCATCTTCGGCTTGCCGATGAACTTCTCCAGCGTCGCGATCAGGTTCTTGCGGCCGGCGTCCTTGGCCTTGGCGTCGACGTCCTTGAGGTCGGAGTTGCCCTGCTGCTGCAGCGTCTTCGAAGTGTCGTTGTAGGCGTACACGTACGCGCTGTTGAGCTTGTGCTTGCCGAAACCGCCGGTGATCTCGACCCACGAGTCACGGGGGAAGGAGATCGCGACCGCCTTCTTACCGTTCTGGGGGATGTGCACCAGGATCATCGTGTCGGTCTGGCGCTCGCCGTCCGAAACGCCGGCGTGCAGCATGTCGAGGACCTCGCGCGGCAGCGGGTTGCCCTGCGCGTCGGTGCGGCTGTCCTGGCCGACGAGCAGGATGTCGATCGCGCCGTCCAGCGGTTTCGCCGGCGGGTGGCCGTTGTCCTCGAAGATGTTCGTGGTCGCGAAGCCCTGCGACGGGTCACCGATGAACTGCCAGCCCCACCAGGTCAGCGCCAGGATCGTGATCGAGACCAGGCTGAACACGACCTTCACACCGCGGCGGGCGAACACCACGACGCCGCCGCCACGGCGCGCCGGAATGGGTGGCCCGGGCCACTCGGTCACGTGCGGTCCTCCACGAATCTCCCCAGGGCACACGCGTGCCACCCCGGTAACTCTACTGATCCTCGTGTTAGACGTCCGTAGGCTGGTGAAAGGTTGCCCCGGTCGTGACACACTCGGCCGGTCGGTGAAGTCGTAGAGGGAGGATCGCGGGATGCGAGTGCTGGTCACCGGTGGTGCCGGATTCATCGGTTCGCATTACGTCCGGCAGGTGCTGACGGGCGCGTACCCGAGCTTGGCCGACGCCGAGCTGATCGTGCTCGACAAGCTGACCTACGCGGGCAACGAGGCGAACCTGGAGCCGGTGCGCAAGAATCCGCGGTACCGGTTCGAAAAGGGCGACATCTGTGACGCCGCCCTGGTCAGCGAGCTCATGCGGGGCGTCGACCTGGTCGTGCACTTCGCCGCCGAGTCCCATGTGGACCGTTCGATCGCCGGCGCCGCCGACTTCGTGCTGACCAACGTGCTCGGTACGCAGACCCTGTTGCAGGCCGCGCTCGAGGCCGAGGTCGGGAAGTTCGTCCACGTGTCCACGGACGAGGTCTACGGCTCGATCGACGAGGGTTCCTGGGCCGAAGACCACGCTCTGGAGCCGAATTCGCCGTACTCGGCGTCGAAGGCGTCCTCGGATCTGTTGGCCCGTTCGTTCTTCCGCACGCACGGGCTGCCCGTCTGTGTCACGAGGTGCTCGAACAACTACGGTCCGTACCAATTCCCGGAGAAGGTCATCCCGCTCTTCGTGACCAATCTGCTCGACGGCAAGAAGGTCCCGCTCTACGGCGACGGGCTCAACGTGCGTGACTGGCTGCACGTGGACGATCACTGCCGCGGCATCCAGCTCGTCGCCGACGGCGGCAGGCCGGGCGAGGTCTACAACATCGGCGGCGGCACGGAATTGACCAACCGCGAGCTGACCGAGCGGCTGCTGACTGCCCTCGGGGCGGACTGGGAGAGCGTCGAGCCGGTCGAGGACCGCAAGGGGCACGACCGCCGGTACTCGGTCGACATCACCAAGATCTCCACGGAGCTCGGCTACGCCCCGCGTCAGTCCTTTGAGGACGGTCTGGCCGACACGGTCGCCTGGTACAGCGGAAACCGATCGTGGTGGGAGCCGCTGAAGAACCGTGCGGGGGCGTGAACAGGTGCTGAGCATTCTCGTACCGGGCGGATCCGGTCAGCTGGGGCGGGATCTCGCGGCGCTGGCCCCGGATGCCGCGGCACCGTCTTCGTCGGAGCTGAACGTGCGCGACACCGGCCAGGTCGTCGCCGCCGTCACCGAGCTGGCGGACCGGGCACGGGCTGCGGGGACGTCGCCCGTGGTGATCAACGCGGCGGCCTACACCGCGGTGGACGCGGCGGAAACCGATGAGGAGCGGGCGTTCGCGGTGAACGCGGACGGTCCCCGGGTGCTGGCCGCGGCTTGCTCGTCGCGCGGGGTGCCGCTCATCCACGTGTCCACGGACTACGTGTTCGCCGGTGACGCGACTTCGCCGTACGAGCCCGGCGACCTGCTGGGCCCGCTCAACGCCTACGGCCGGACGAAGGCGGCCGGCGAGGACGCGCTGCTCGGCTCCGGAGCCCGGTCCTGGATCGTGCGGACCTCCTGGGTGTACGGCAAGACCGGGTCGAACTTCGTGAAGACCATGGCGCGCCTGGAAAAGGAACGCGAGGAACTGTCCGTAGTGGACGACCAGACCGGTTCGCCGACCTGGTCGCGCGACCTCGCCGCCGGGCTGCTGGAGCTGGCAGGCCGGGTCGCCGCGGGTGATGGGCCTTCGCAGCGGGTGCTGCATTGCACCGGTGGCGGGTCGACGACGTGGTGCGGGTTCGCGAAGGCGATCTTCACCGAACTCGGCGCGGATCCGGCTCGGGTGAAGCCATGTACGACGGCGGAATTCCCCCGCCCGGCGGCGCGTCCGGCGTACGGGGTGCTGTCGAACGCTTCCTGGCGCGAGGCGGGTCTCACACCGCTTCGAGACTGGTCCGACGCGCTGAAGGCCTACTTCGCTTCCTGACCCGCCCGCGTTTCGTCCTCTGAATGCGGTCCTTGCGTGTGCAACTACAGCATTCAGAGGACGAAACGCGGGAGATCAGTGCTTAGTGCTCGCCTGGCGGTACGCGGCGACGGTGAGTTCGGCGCACGCGCGCCAGGTGAAGTTCGCGACGTGGGCGCGGCGCGCGGCCGAGGTGGCGACGGCGTGCGGGTCGCTGACGGCGATCCGCAGCGCCTCCACGAGCCCGTCGACGTCCTCGTAGGGGACCAGGCTCGCGCAGTTCCCCGCGACCTCGCGCAGCGCCGGGATGTCCGTGCACACCACGGGAACGTCCGATGCCAGCGCTTCCAGCACCGGGAGACCGAAGCCCTCGTCGCGCGACGGCAGCACCAGCGCGCTGGCCCCGGCGACGACACGCCGGAGGTTCACGTCCGACAGGTAGCCGACGTGCCGCGAACGCGAGCCCACCGAGAACGAACCGGGGCCGACGAACACCAGATCCGGCAGATCCGGCGCGGCCTCGTGGGCCTGCTGGAGCCAGTGCAGTCCCTTCCGCGGCCCGGGGGCGCCCGCGAAGAGCAGGTACCTGTCCGGGAGGCCGAGTTCCTTGCGGCGTTCCGGATCCGGCGGACGCGCGGTGAACCACGCCGGGTTCACGCCGAGCGGGGTGACGATGATCTTGCCGCGGTCCACGTCGAGCCGTTCGGCGACCTGATCGGCGACGGCGTTGGTGGGCGTGCAGATCGCGTCGGCGAGCCGGGCCCCGCGCCGGACCAGCCGCGGCAGTTCGTGATCGCTCGGCGCGAGCTCCTCGGGAGCGTCCAAAAAGGCCAGATCGTGGATGGTCACCACGCCCGCCGCGCGGAACCGGCCGGGCAGCACGAAGTTGGTGCCGTGCACGACGTCCGTCGGCCCGGCGAACAGTTCCACCGGCGGCAGCTGCGAACGCAGCCACGCCTTCCGCAGCAGCCGCGCCGCCACGGGCATGCCGCGGGCCCGGACGCCGTGCGGGAGCACGTGCCGCAGGCGCCGCCAGCCGCGCAACGTGAACGCGACCGCGCGAGTGTCCACTTCGGACATCGAGGCGAGCTCTTCGGACAGGGCGACGGTGTACCGGCCGATACCCGTCCTGGCACCGAGAAGCGGGGTCCCGTCGAGCAGGACGCGCAAGGGGCGGTCAGCCACGGCCGAGCCTCTGCTTGGCGACCTTGACCACGCGGCCGCCGACGCGCCGCGCGAGCTCCTTCGGCCCGCCGTCGGCGAGATACTCGCGGATCAGGTCGACGTCGCGGCGCAGCATTTCCTTGCCCCGCACCGGCGCGGTGACCACGAGGTCTTCCGAGCCGGGCAGCCGGTCGGCGGCGGGTCGCGGGTTCCGGCAGAACTCCACCAGCGGCTTCAGCGCTTCAGGCCAGGCGTAGCGCTGGGCGACGGCGGCCATCCGCTCGACGCAGCCCGCGGCGAACTCCTCGTCGTACAACGCTTTTTCCAGCGCGTCGGCCAGCGCGTCCACGTCTTCGGCGGGGACGACGACGCCGAGCCGTTCCTCACGGACCAGGTCGGCGAACGAGTCGCCGTCGGTGGTGACGATCGGCAGCCCGGCCCACAGGTAGTCCAGCACCCGCGTGCGGAACGCGAACGTCGTCTCGACGTGTTCGTAATGCGTGGTGACACCGCAGTTCGCGTCGAGCAGCCAGTTCTGGCGCTCTTCGTACGGCACCCACTGCTGGTTGAAGAACACGTGTTTGCCGGTGAGCCCGAGCGTGTCCGAGAGGAGCATCGTGCGCGCGCCGATGTCCATCTCGGTGACCTCGGGGTTGGGATGCTTCATCCCGAGGAACACCAGCCGGACGTCGCCGCGGCGCTGCCGCAGCCGTTCGATCGCCCGGACCAGGGTCAGCGGGTCGAACCAGCTGTAGACCCCGCCCGCCCACAGCACGACGTGATCGGTCTCGCCGATGCCGTCCAAAGTGGACCGGAGGCCGGGGCCGGTGCGCACGGGTGCCTGCGGGGACAGGCCGAACGGGACGATCGACAGCAGCGACTGGGTGGTCGGGTCGGCGTCGTACAGGCGCGGCGAGAGCCTGCCCATCGCGGCGAGGTGGCCCAGCCAGAAGTGGCGCTGACGCTCCGAAGCGCACAGGAAGAAGTCTCCGCGCTCCAGCTGCGCGTCGAGGACCTTGGTGACCCCGATGAGGTCCAGTGCCCGTTTGTCGTCGGGCACGCCCTTGCCCTGTTCGAGCAGCTCCAGGTGCATCGGGTCGTACAGGTCCGCGACCACGATCTTGTGCGCGTACTGCTTCTTGAGCGAGGGCGCGAGCTCCAGCACGTGACCCTGCAGGATGATGATGTCGGCCCAGGCGATCGGTGTCTCCAGATCGCGCCGGGTGGCCGCGCTGACCCGGAACGCCGCGGGCGGCGGGTCGGCGAGGGGGTTGATCGTCACCAGGTGGACGTCGTGCTCGGTGGCCAGGGTCGCGGCCATGTTCCAGGCGCGGATCGCCGGGCCCGCCATCCGCTCGGTGATCGCGTCGCCGGTGATCACCAGTACCTTGCGGCGCTGCCCGAAGAGCGCGTCGATGCCGAACGTCTCGACCAGGACATCGTGCGCGGCGAGATAGCGCGGCAGCGGATACGCGGGCTCCAAGGCCTTGCGCAGCAAGGGAAGCAGATCGGCGTCGGTGCGGACGCGGGCGGCCTGCTCGGCGGCGCGCGACTCGGCGAGCGACGGCAGCAGTTCGACGAACTGGTCGATCGCCAGCACGCCGGCCAAGGTCGTCCTCGGCACCTCGACCGGCCCGGTTTCGGCGGGGCCGGCGCCCTGGGCGAGATCGAACCGGGTGGCGTCGAGGTCGCCTCGCGCCGTCGCCCGGCGGACGGCCAGCGCCAGCGCGGCGGGCAGCGCACGCGAGAGAGTTTCGTCGGAAAGGTTCTTGTACAGCGCGGCCAAGGCGTTGCGTTCGAGCAAGAACGTCTCACGCCCGGAGTCCGGAGCGTCCACTGTGGACATCGTGGCGTGGTGCTTGTGATAGGTCAGCGACTCCGGCACGTAGCGCACTCGCCAGCCGCGCAGGTTCAGCCGCCAGCCGAGGTCGACGTCCTCGTAGAACATGAAGAACCGCTCGTCGAACCCGCCGAGCTCGGCGAACACCCCGGCGCGGACGAACATCGCCGAACCCGTCGCGAACAGGACGTCCTTGGCGATCTCGTGGTCGGCGGCGGGGACGTCGTCCAGCGGGCGGCCGGCGTGGCGTTTGTAGCCCATGCCGAACCAGGTGAGGCCCGCGTCGACGAAGTCGGTGCCGGTGCCGTCCCAGTCGAGGACCTTGCTGGCCACCGCGGCGACGGCCGGCTGCGCGCGCAGCTCGGCGACGGCCGCGCCGACCCAGCCGGGAGCCGGGCGGGCGTCGTTGTTGAGGAAGGCGAGGACGGTGCCGGTGGCGTGCTTCGCGCCGAGGTTGCAGCCACCCGCGAAGCCGGAGTTCACCGGGGACTCTACGAGCTTGACGCCCGGCGCGGCTGCCTTGATCTCGGCCACGTCGGTGCCACCGGAGGCGTTGTCGACGCAGATGACCTCGAGGTTCGGGTAATCGTGTTCAGCGAGTGCGCGCAGGCAGGTGACGGTGTCGGCGGCCCCCCGGTAGTTCACGACGATCACCGAGACGACCGGTTGCGTTTCCCCCTGCGCCAAAGCCGTACTCCCTGCACTCGATTGGACCAAGCTTAAAGCCCGGCCCATGCGTCCCAGACCGCGCCTCGGCCCAGTGTCGCCCGTCGCCCGACGGCCCGCCGCTCGACCAGCGTGCGCGGCAGGCGGGCGGCGACGGCGCCCAGGACGCGGCACCGGAGCATCGGACGGAAGTTCGGCGCCGCCGGTTTCCCCCGGAGCGGCAGTACCGCGGTCAGGACCGCGAACTTCACCAGCTGACGGATCGCCACCGCGCGCGGTGCGCACCGCAGGAGGGTGAGGAGGCGGTTGCGTTCATTCCACAGGTGGAACCGGACCGAACCCGGCCGGGTGCTGGCGCCATGCTGATGGGTGACGTCGGCTTCGGCGCTGACGACGTCCCAGCCCGCCAGCCGCAGCCGCCACGCGGTGTCGGTGTCCTCGTAGTAGCAGAAATAGGAGGCCGGGACGCCGCCGACGGAACGGAGCGCCTCGACGTCGAGCACGGCCGCGCCCCCGCAGAAGCCGAAGATCTCTCCGGCGGGTTCCGGCAGGTCGGCGCCGTGGCCGTCGGCCGTCAGGCGGACGCCGGTGGACTGGACGGTCCCGTCGGCGAGCGTCAGCCGGGCGCTCACGGCGGCGGCGAGCGGCGCCTTCGCGAGCGTGTCTTCGCAGGTCGCGAGCCACTCCGGCGTCGGAGCGGCGTCGTCGTTCAGCCAGGCCATCAGCGGAGTGTCCACTTTGTCCAGTGCGGCGGCCATGGCGCCCGCGTAGCCGGTGTTGCGCCGCAGCCGGAGTACTTCGGGCTTCGACGGATGGGCGGCGAGCAGGGCGGCCGTTCCGTCGTCGGAGGCGTTGTCGACGACCAGGGTCCGATGCGCACGGGACTGCGCGGCGAGGGCGTCGAGGCAGGCGGTGATGTGCGCGGCGCCGCGCCAGGTGACCACGACGACGGTGGTGCTGGTCATGGTGGAGAGAATAGAGACCATGCCCGAACTGGTCGTGCTCGCCGAGCAGCTGCTGGCGCCGGTCCCCGGCGGGACCGGCCGCTACACCGGCGAGCTGCTGCGCGCCCTCGCCGGGACGGCGCCGCCGGGCTGGACGGTGTCGAGCGTGGTCGCGCGGCACGCCGACATCGAGGCCGCGGTCGTCGAAGGGGTCGCGGGGCCGCGCGTGCTGCCGATCCCGCCCCGGGGGCTGATCGCCGCGTGGCAGCTGGGCCTGCCGTGGTGGCCGGGCGGCGACGCGGTCCACGCGCCGACACCGCTCGCGCCCGCCCGGGTGCCGAAGGGGCGGACGCTGTCGGTCGCGGTGCACGACACCGTGCCGTGGACGCATCCCGAGACGCTGACCCCGCGCGGTGTCACGTGGCACAAGGCGATGATCGCGCGGGCCGCGTCGCGGGCGACCGCGCTGACCGTGCCCACGCGAGCGATCGCGGACGAGCTCGCCGGGCTGGTGCCGGTTTCGGTGCCGGTGCGCGTGATCCCGCACGGGGTGCGGCCGCCCGCCGGATTCGCCGAGGTCGCGCTGCCGGAGCGGTACGTGCTCGCGATCGGAACGATCGAGCCGCGCAAGGGCATCGACGTGCTGATCGACGCCGCCGGCCGGATCGGGGTGCCGCTGGTGCTGGCCGGTCAGCCGGGCTGGGGCGGCATCGACCCGACGGCGCTGGCGCGCGAGCACGGCGCCGACGTCCGGGTGCTGGGGAAGGTGAGCGACGCAGAGCTGGCGTTCACTTTGCGGGGCGCGTCGGTGCTGGCGATGCCGAGCCGCGCGGAGGGGTTCGGGCTCCCGCTGGTCGAGGCGATGGCGGCCGGGGTGCCGGTGGTGCATTCGGACGCTCCTGCACTGGTCGAGGTGGCCGGGGGAGCGGGCGTCACCGTCCCTGTCGGGGATGCGCAAGCGCTTGCGGATGCCCTTCGGGACGTCCTCGACCACCCGGAGCGTGCGGCGGCGTTGCGTGACAGTGGTCTCAGCCGTTCGAGTGAGTTCACGTGGCAACGGGCCGCTTCCGCCGTTTGGGGCCTCCACCTGCGCGATTAGTTTCTCGGTTCCCCACCGCGGACCCAGGGCGCCGCCGTACCCTCCTAGGGTGACCGATGACCCTCGCGTGCTGATCGACGCGACCGCCGTTCCCGCGGACCGGGGTGGCGTCGGACGTTACGTGGATTCGCTGGTCGCGGCGCTGGACGAGGACGGCGCGCGGATCACCGTCGTCTGCCAGCCGCGGGACGCGGTGCTGTACGACCGGCTCGCGCCCGGCGCGCGGATCGTGCCCACCTCACCGTCGACATCGACCAGGACGGCCAGGCTGACCTGGGAGCAGGCGACCCTGCCCCGGCTGGTCCGGCGGCTCGCCGCCGACGTCGTCCACTCGCCGCACTACACGATGCCGCTGGCCAGCCCGGCCGCTTCGGTGGTGACGCTGCACGACGCGACCTTCTTCACCGACGCGGTTTTGCACTCTTCGGTGAAGGCGCGCTTCTTCCGCGCCTGGACCGCGACGGCGCTTCGCCGCGCGACGCTGTGCGTCGTACCGAGCATCGCGACGGCGGCCGAGCTGGAACGCGTCGGCCAGGTGCGCACGGCTGAGCTGGAGATCATCCACCACGGCGTCGAACCGGATCGGTTCCATCCGCCCTCACCCGCCGAGATCGAGGCCGCGCGCAAGGCCGTCGGGCTCGGTAAGACGCCGTACGTGGCGTTCCTCGGCGCGCTGGAACCGCGCAAGAACGTGCCCGCGCTGATCCGCGGCTTCGCGCACGCCGTGATCGGCAGGCCGAACCCGCCTGCCCTAGTGCTGGCCGGGCAGCCGGGCTGGGATTCGCAGGTCGAGCGCGCGCTGGACGCCGTTCCGCACCGGCTGCGGGTGATCCGGGCCGGATACCTGCCGTTCGACACGCTCGCCGGTTTCCTCGGCGGCTCCGAACTGGTCGCTTATCCGAGCCTCGGCGAGGGATTCGGGCTGCCGGTGCTGGAGGCGATGGCGTGCGGCGCGAGCGTGCTCACGACGCGACGGCTTTCGCTGCCGGAGGTCGGCGGGGACGCGGTCGCCTACTGCGGTGTCGGCGCCGGTGACGTCGCCGCGGCCATCTCGGAGCTGCTCGACGCCCCGGCTCGCCGGGCTGAGCTGGCCGAAGCGGCGCTTCGGCGGGCGAAGGAGTTCTCGTGGGCGACGACCGCGGAGCGGCACCGTGAGGCTTACGCGAAGGCTTGGTACCGGCATGCGCAGCGGCGGGCGAGCTGACCCACCTCGTGAGTGTTGAGGACGGTTCTAACCGTCCTCAACACTCACGAGGTGGGTGGGGCGCCGAGCGCGTTCGGTGACGGGTGGACAATGGCCGCGTGACTGAGCACCCCAGCTACGGCGACGGGATCGCCGTCGTGACCGTGACGTACTTCCCCGGCGACACCCTCGAGAAGTTCCTCGACACCCTTGAGAAGGCGACGGACCGGGACGTCCAGGTCGTCGTCGCCGACAACGCCTCCACGGACGGCGCGCCAGAGAAGGCCGCCCGCCGGGACAACGTCAAGCTGCTCAGCATCGGCGAGAACGTCGGTTACGGCACCGCCGCCAACCGGGGTGTCGCGGAACTCGACGACAGCTACGGCTGGGTCGTCGTGGTGAACCCGGACCTCGAATGGGAGCCCGGTTCGCTCGACGCGTTGCTCAAGGTGGCCGAGCGCTGGCCACGCGGTGGTGCCTTCGGGCCGCTCATCCACGATCTCGACGGCACGGTGTACCCGTCGGCCCGGCTGCTGCCGTCGTTCGGCCGCGGGATCGGGCACGCGGCGTTCGGCAAGATCTGGCCGGGCAATCCGTGGACGCGGCAGTACCGGCAGGAGACCGGCACGCCGGTCGAGCGCACGGCGGGCTGGCTTTCCGGGTCCTGTCAGCTGTTCCGTCGCGAGGCCTTCGACTCGGTCGACGGGTTCGACACGCGCTACTTCATGTACTTCGAGGATGTCGACCTCGGCGACCGGCTGGCTCGCGCCGGCTGGCTGAACGTGTACGCGCCTTCGTCCAGTGTCATGCACATCGGCGGGCACTCGACTTCGCAGGCGTCGGCGAAGATGCTCCGCGCGCACCACGACAGCGCGTACCGCTACCTCGCGGACCGTCACCGCGGTCTCCTGTGGAAGCCGGTCATGCTCGCGGTGAAGGCCGGTCTCGCGCTGCGCCTCAAGCTCGAAACGCGCCGGAAGTAGCCGTTCCGGCCACCGGAATTCACGCGACCGGGCTCCTCGTCGTCGTTACCGTCGGTGCATGGACTTCGCCGCACTGGACACCTGGCTGACGGAACGCGCCGGGGAGGACCGCTTCTCCGGGGTCGTGCTGATCCGGCGGGGTGACGAGACGCTGTTCGAACGCGGCTACGGCCTGGCCAGCCGCCGCTGGTCGGTGCCGAACGCGCCGGACGTCCGGTACGACACCGCGTCGATCACCAAGGTCGTCACCGCGATCGCCGCACTGGGGCTGGCCGACGAGGGCCGATTGGACCTCGACCGCCCGATCGGCGAGATCATCGACCTCGACGGCACGATGATCGCGGCCGGGGCGACGACGCGGCACCTGCTCACGCACACGTCCGGGATCGCCGACGACGCCGACGAGGAGGCGGGCGAGAGTTACGAGGCGCTGTGGGTCGACAAGCCGGTGTACTCGGTTGTCGAGACACGTGACCATCTGCCCAATTTCGCTTACCGGGCACCGAATTTCGCGCCGGGTGAGGGCTGCCGGTACTGCAATTCGGGGTATGTCCTCGCGGGGCTGGTGATCGAGGAGATCACCGGAAGGCCGTATCGCGACCACGTCCGGGAGGCCGTGCTCGACCGCGCGGGGATGACCGATTCGGGCTTCTTCGACCGGCGTGACCCGCAGCCGAGGGTCGCCGAGGGCTGGGACCCGATCCTCGACGGCGAGCGGATCACCGGCTGGAAGCAGAACATCTTCAGCTATCCGCCGATCGGTTCACCCGACGGAGGGGCGTACTGCACCGTCGGCGACCTCGTGCGGCTTCTGCGGGCGATCCGCGAAGAACGGCTCCTGAGCCCTGAGCGCACGAAGGAGTTCCTCACGCCGCAGGTGCTCCACAGCAGCGGTGTTCGTTACGGCTTCGGTCTCGAGTTCGTACTGGCGCCGGACGGTTCGGTGCGGCACTACTACAAGGACGGCGGGAACGTCGGCGTCTGCTCGCTCATGCGGCACTATCCGGCCGACGGGCTGGACGTCGCGATGCTGTCCAACGCCACGTACGGCGGGGGAGCGGCGATCAAGGAAATCGATCGGGTGATCCGGATGCTATGAACGGTCCGCTACTTGCAAAATTTGCAAGGAACGGACCGTTCATAGCGCGCGTGAAGGGGCTAGATGCCATCCAGACGGCGCGAGAGGTTCGAACGCCCTGAAGGGTTCTGCTTCACCGTCGGCACCAAGCCGCCGACCTCGTTCTCGACGGTCTCCGGCTCCGGCTGTTCGATCAGCGGGCTCTGCACCGGCGCGGCGGGCGGCCGCCGGGTGAGCGGGGTCGTCGCCTGCGGCAGCGGTCTGGTCTGCTGAGGGGCGCCGGGACGCCGCGGGTACGGCTGCGGCTGGGTCGAGCCTTCGCCCCGCACCGCCGGCAGGTCCAGCCGGGTCGTCGGTTCGGGTCCCGCGAGCGGGTGATCGTTCTCCGCGATCAGCGAAGCCGGTAGCTGAGTGGTCGTGTCCGGGTCCGACGAACGGTCGATCTCGGCGACCACCGACCGGGGGATCTGCTGAGTGTTCGCGGAGTCCATCGGAGACGTCGCGTTGTCCGGTGTCACGACGAAGGCTCCACGCGCGCTTGCGCGTGCGAGCAAGGCGTCCGCCCGAGCACGGGGGTCCATTCCCCTAGGCCTCCCGACTGACCTGGGGCCCTCTGGGTTCAGGGCCGACTGTGTGTTGTCTAGGGTAGGCCCTAGGAGCGGCTGCCGTCAGCAGACCCGCAAACGTCTTCCGACAAATGTCGGTGTCAGGCTTCCATGTCCGACAGGATCCGGGTACTGGAGTCGGCCTTGTCCGTCCCGCCGATGCCGTAGATCATCGAGATGTCGTTACGGGCCCCTGCCTCGACCTCGTCGGCCGGGAGCTCGTCGACGTTGCGCCGATCCCCGCCGTTGCAGAACTCGAGCTCCGTGTCCGGGTACGCCGCGCGGATCAGGTCGAACGACTCGTTGATGCCCGGCCCCTGCTCGACGGCGATGTACACGTCGTCGACGATGCGCAGCGCGCGGACGATCCGGGCCCGGACGTCCTCGACCTGGATCACCCTGCCCTTCTTGAGGACCTGCTGGTGATCGTTGTTGACGATGACGATCAGGTAGCCGGACCGGGCCTGAGCGGCTTCGAACAGGTCGAGGTGGCCCTGGTGGAGCGGGTTGAAGTACCCGCTGACGATCGAGGCCTTCGCCGGTCGCTCGGTCATCGTCGGTGTCCTCCATAGGCTTACGGTTTCGGGTGGCCCGCTCACCCTAGCCGAGTGCCGGGTAGTTTCCGTGTGTGCGATTCCGTCCTGCCTTCGAGCTGGACCTGGACACCGTTCTGGGCCCGCTGAGCCGTGGGTCGCGTTCGCCCAACGTGGTCCGCTCCGAGGGCGGGGTCACCTGGCTGGCCGCGAACACCGCGGACGGTGCGGGCACGCTCGCGCTCCTGCGGCGCGCGGACGGTGAGATCGAGGCGGAGGCCTGGGGCCCCGGCGCGGACAGGCTGCTCGAAGGTGTCCCGGCGATGCTCGGCGCACACGACGACGACTCCGGATTCGTCGCGCACCACGACGTCGTCGCCTCGGCCCGGCGCCGGAACCCGGGACTGCGCCTCGGCTCGACCGGCCGGGTGTGGGACGCGCTGGTGCTCGCCGTGCTGGAACAGAAGGTGACCAGTGCGGAGGCGCTGCGGTCGTGGGGTGAATTGTGCCGCTGGTTCGGCGAACCGGCGCCAGGGCCGGGACCGTCCCGGCTGCGCGTGCCGCCGACGCCCGTCGCCATCCGCTCCATTGTGGACTGGAAATGGCATCGCGCCGGGGTGGACCTGAAACGGCGGACGACGCTGATCGCGGCGGCCCGCGTCGCGCCTCGGCTGGAGAAGGCCGTCGAACTGAAAGGTGTCGAAGGGCGGGCTTGGCTGCGGAAGGTGCCCGGTATCGGCGTGTGGACCGCGGCGGAGATCGCGCAGCGGGCCTGGGGAGACCCGGACGCGGTGAGCTTCGGCGACTACAACATCCCGTCGATGGTCGGGCACGCGCTCGTCGGCACGAAACTCGACGACGTCGGGATGTCCGAAGTGCTGGCGCCGTATTCGCCGCAGCGGCAGCGCGCGGTGCGCTACCTGTCGACGGCGGGATTCCGGCGGCCGAGGTTCGGGCCGAAGATCGAACTCCGCGACTATCGCGCGATGTGACTCAGTTGCCCCAGCCCTGCGGCGGGTAGGGCTGCTGCTGGCTCGGGTACTGCGGCTGCTGCTGCGGGTACTGGTGGTACGGAAGAGCGGGCGGCTGCGGTTTGCTGTTCGACTTCACCAGGAAGTAGATCCCGACGCCGACCCCGGCCAGGATCAGGACGCCGACCACCAGCACCAAGAGGAAGACCATGCCGAGAGAGTAACCCGCGGTGCGGGCACCGGCGCGGCGGCTATCGGGCCGGGCTCAGTGCGCGGGGCGTTCCTGCAGCCGCGTGCGGTAGGCGGTGACATTCGCGGCCAACGCGGCGTTCACGATGGCGCTCGCCTCACCCTGGCTCAACCCCAGCTTGCGGGTGATCGCCGCGTACTCGGCGGCCGCGTTCTGCGCCAGTTTCCGGTTCTGGTCGCCCGAGTCCCCGACGAAGGTGCCCGCCCGGCCGCGGGTTTCTATCAGGCCGGCCTCTTCCAGCTCGCGGTACGCCTTGGCGACGGTGTTGGGGGCGATGCCCAGATCCTCGGCCAGTTTGCGGACCGTCGGGAGTTTCGTTCCGACGGGAAGTGTCCGGTCCGTGATCTGCGCGGCGAAGGCGGCCCGTACCTGTTCGTACGGTGGGACGGGTGAGTTCGTGTCGACGCTGACGATCACTTCGTGCTCCAGGTCTCTTGTCGGCGGGCTTGATTAGAGCACCGTGCTCGGCGGGCGCCGCGCCGACCTGCGGATCCGCGCCGCCAGTACGCCGATGAGGATGATCGCGGCGTATCCCACGAGAAACCACCACAGCCCTCCGGCGAACTCCGGAACCGCAGAGGTCATGGGGAGCCCGAGGTAGATTCCGGCAGGCACCAGGGCCAGCTGCGCGTCCTTCCGGCGAAGAGCGTCGTCCGTGCGCAGGGAACGTTCGTCGTCGGCCAGGGCGGGCTGCTCGATCACCTGCCGGACGAGGACGAGCGACAGCCCGCCGAGCACGACGACGCCCGCCGCGTAGGTGAAGCCGATCAGCCGGGTCGCGGCCGCGTCGGCGGACAGGCCGATGCCCAGCCCGATGGCGATCCCGCCGATCGTGCTGAGCAGCCACAGCCCGAACGACCCGAGGCCTGCCACGTCAGGGACGCCCAGCTTCTTTCCGTGCGCGATCCGGCGCGGCAGCGACCGTGCCAGCCGCCGTTCCGCCTTGCGCACTCGCAGGAAGGTCCAGGAGACGAGCCCTGCCAGCGCGACGAAGCTCACCAGAAGGGCGATCAAGCCCACCGATGCGGAGATCGTCGGCCAGTCGGCTTTCCGGCGTGAGTAAAGCCCCGGCATGCCGTCCGAAGTCCGGACGAAGAACTCCTGACTCAGCAGGAACCAGGTGCCCCAGGTCGCCGCGAACAACACGACGGCCACGATGACGGTCTGAGTTTTGATCCGGCTCCGCAGCTTCATCCTGGCCAACTGAAGCCGCTGGGATTCACTGAGTTCCACCACCATCACGCCACTCCCCCTTTGTATCAGTGATCGTATCGCCATGATGGCACAATCGCTGATACAAAGGCAAGGGCTACTGGCGGGGCGGGACCACCTGTGTCCGGTCGCTGTCGGGGACGACCTGGGTGGCGTCGCCGCCCGCCGGCGAGACGACCTGGGTCCGGTCCGCACTCGCGGGCGAAACGACCTGCGTGCGGTCGGCGTTCGCGGGGGAGACCACCTGCGTGCGGTCGGCGGCCGCCTGCTGCTGCGGCGAGACCACCTGCGTGCGGTCCGCGTTGGCGTCCATCGGCGGCCCGGCCTGCTGAGGGGGCGGCGGGAAACCGGGCTGAGGCATGCCGGGCGCGCCGAAGGGGCTGGGCGCCGGAGCGCCGGGCGGCGGCGCGAAACCCGCCGGGGCCGGAGCCGGGGGCGGCGGGAATCCGGGAGCCTGGCCGAAGCCGGGCTGAGGAGGCGGCGGGAATCCAGGCTGCTGCCAGTTGCCCTGCGGGGCGGGGCCGCCGGCGGGCGGGGGAGGCGGCGGGAAGCCCGGCGCGGGGCCGCCGCCACCGAAGTTCGGGTTCTGCGGGAAGGTCATCGGCGGCTTCTTCGCCTGATTGACCTTCACGATGATCACCACGATCACGATGATGATGACGATGATCGCCAAGATCAGCAGAAACCAGCCGAAGCCGTCACCGTCACCGCTGCTGTGGACCCGGACCCGGTCCAGGTATGGCGTCAGCGTCGTCAGCATCATTCCCCCTTAAGAACGTCAGCCGACACCCTAACGGCCGGACGCCGCGGGCACGGCTGCTTCCATCAGTTCGGCGAGATCTTCCGAACCTTTCGGGAGGGAATCCACCGGCCACCACCGAAGATCGTCCGATTCGTCGCTTTGGACCGGTTGCGCCCCGTGAGGTGCGCGCACCACGAACCGCACGTCGAAATGCCGGGTCGGCACACCGAGCGAGCACGTGATCGGGTGAACGTCGAGATGCACCGGAGCCGGGTCGATCACGAGGTCGTCGATGCCGGATTCTTCGCGTGCCTCACGAAGAGCGGCGTCCGCGAGCGTCGCGTCGCCGGGTTCGCAATGCCCGCCGAGCTGCAACCAGCGCCCGACCCGCGGATGCAGGGTGAGGAGCACGTTCTCCGCGTCGGCGTCGAGAAGGACGGCCGACGCGGTGATGTGCCCGGCCGCGCATTCGCGGCGGCAGACGTCGTCCCGTGCGGCGAGGAAGCCGAGATAGGCCTGGCGCAAGGATTCCTGGGCCGCGTCCGCCGGTCGCCAACCGGACAATGTGGACACAACGTCGTCGTGCAGGGTCACAGTTCGAGAAGTCCTTCACCGGGTTCGACGGGGCCGCGCGCGGGCGGGAGCGCGGCGGGATGTCCGATCGCGACCGCGCCGAGCGGTTCCCAGCGCTCGTCAAGGCCGAGGACGTCGCGCACGATGGCGGACGCGAAGATCGTCGACCCGATCCAGCACGAGCCGAGGTCTTCGGCGGCGAGCGCGACCAGCAGGCCTTGCACGGCCGCTCCGCCGGCGACGGTGAACATCGTGTGCTCACAGGCGTTCCGGCGGTCGTCGCGGTAGGTGTGCGCGCCCTCGGCGACGAGGAACGGCACCACGACCTCGGGAGCGTTGTACAGGATGTCGCCGCGGCTGAGCCGTTTCGCGACCTGCTCGGCGGTGAAGCCGTCGCCTTCGAGATCGGCCTGCCACGACGCCTTCATCGCGTCGAGAAGCTTGCGGCGCAAGCCTTCCTCGCGCAGCCACACGAATCGGACCGGCTTCGTGTGATGCGGTGCGGGCGCCGTCAGCGCCGTCCCGACCGCGCGGCGCAGCACCTCGGGATCGACCGGTTCGCCGGTGAACGACCGGATCGACCGCCGCGCGAGCACGGCTTCCCGGCGGCCCTGCGCGATGGATTCGTTGGTACCGAGGCGGAACAGGTCCTCCTCGACCGGCCGCAGCAGCTTGCGGGCGGTCGAACCGTCGTCGGTCAGCTGAAGGCCGCGTACGACGGCGACCGGTGTCCCGCCGAGCTTGCCCTTCACCAGATCCGCCGCCGCGGCGAGCTCGTCGGCGATCGCCACTTCGGTGACCGCGAGTTCGTTGCCCTGGCTGTCGACCTCGCCCGCGTACGAGTGCAGCACCCGCAGGCCGGAGGCGCCGATCGCGGCATCGGTCTGCCCGACCCGCCACGCGCGGCCCATCGTGTCGGTGACGACGACGGCGACCTCGACGCCAAGCCGTTCGCGCAGCCCGTTCCGCAGCGCGAGCGCGGAAGCGTCCGGATCCGACGGCAGCAGCGCGACCTCACCGGAGGCCACGTTCGACGCGTCCACCCCGGACGCCGCCTGCACGATGCCGAGCTTGTTCTCGGTGATCACCGTCCGGTTGATCCGCGCGATCACGCGGACGGACTCCTCCTCGACGAGCTTGCGCCGGGCTGCGTCACGCTCCTCCGGATCGGCCGGGACGCGGATGAGCATGCCCTCGGTCTTGGAGACGATCTTGCTCGTCACGACCAGGACGTCACCCGAGCGCAGCCACGGGGCCGCCTCGACGATCGCGCCGGTCAGATCGTCGCCGGGCCGGAACTCCGGCAGGCCCTCGACCGGCAGGATCTCGATCTTCGCCGAAGCGTGGTCAGGCACCAGAAACTCCCGCCAGATCGAAGGCCGCGCGCACCATCGCCGCGGTCGCGTCCACATCGGACATCAGCAGGGGCACGTCGCGGACCGCGACACCCGGCACGTCGACGGTTTCGCCCTCGGCGACCAGCCAGCCGTCGAGCACGCCGTCGGTGGATTCCTTGCGGGAACCGTAATGCCGCCCCACGGCCTCGGCGGAGGTCTCCACGCCGATCGCGCTCAGGCACGCGTCGGCCATCCCGCGCAACGCCTTCCCGCCGATGATCGGCGAGACCCCGACGACCTTGGCGCGCGTCTTCCGCAGCGCGTCGCGGATGCCCGGGACGCCGAGCGTCGTGCCCACCGAGACCACCGGATTCGACGGCGCGAACAGCACGATGTCGGCGGCCGCGATGGCGTCGAGCACACCCGGCGCCGGCTTCGCCTCGTCGGCGCCGACGGCGATGATCGAATGCGCCTTCGGCTCGGAGCGGTAGCGCACCCACCACTCCTGGAAGTGGATCGCCTTGCGCTGGTCCGGATCCTCCGGATCGTCGATCACGACATGCGTTTCGACGCGGTCGTCCGACATCGGCAGCAGGCGCACGCCCGGCTGCCAGCGATCGCACAGCGCCTCGGTGACCTGGGACAGCGGATAGCCCGCGCGCAGCATCCGCGAACGGATCAGATGCGTCGCGATGTCCTTGTCGCCCAAGCCGAACCAGGTCGGCTCGGCTCCATAGGCGGCGAGCTCCTCCTTGACCGTCCAGGTCTCGCCGGCGTGGCCCCAGCCGCGCTCGGTGTCGATCCCCCCGCCGAGGGTGTACATGCAGGTGTCCAGGTCCGGGCAGATACGCAGACCGTGCATCCACACGTCGTCCCCGGTATTCACCAGCGCGGTCACCTCGTGCGGCGATTCCGGGGCGGAACCGGTCGCGGGCAGACCCAGTGCTTGCTTGACCCCCAGCAGGAAGCGGGCTCCGCCCACTCCGCCGACCAAAATGACGACCTTCACGACGGGCGATCCTCGCACGCGCCGGGTCCCGGGGCCCAGTAGCGGTACCTGTGGTGCTCCGTACAGCCCAGGCTCTCGTACAGCTTCAGCGCGCCGGAGTTCCCCATCGCGACCTGGAGGAGCATCCCTGTCGCGCCCTGACCGGCGCCCCAGGCGCCCACGGCGTTCATCAGCCCTCGGGCCAGCCCGCGGCGCCGGAACTCCGGCCGTACCTCCAAACGGGCGATGTGCAGCCAGTTGCCGACGACCGCTCCGCGCACCGCGCCTGCCGTGACACCCTCCAGCTCCACGACCCCGAAGCCGACCTTGCCGGTGCCGAGGACATGCCGTGGCGCCTCCGGCGGGTCCACGCTGTCCGCGGCCATCTCCCACCATCCGGACGTCGGCTCGTCGAGAATCACCGCTCCCGCCGAGGTCCCGCGCGAGAGCGGCCCGGTGAGCAGGCGAACCTCGTGCGCGGGCCGGTGTTCCACATAGTGGACCCAGCCGGAGGCGGCGAGTTCGTCTTCGATGGACGTGTTCTGGATCACCTGAACGACGGGTGGGATGGCATGATCGTGGGCGAAGTCACAGACCGCCCGCAGGGCGTCTGGCAGCGGTTTTCCCGGGTCACCGATCGCCAGGGCACTGTTGGCCCGGGCGGTGAACCCGTCCGCCCAGCGGAGCCTCCAGTCGCCGATCCGGCTCTCCAGCAGGGGAGTCCAAGCCTGGCTACAGGTGAGCTCGAGCATTTCCGCACTGTTCACGGTTAGATTGTGCCAAGGAAGGCAGTGGAGGGACCCCGATGAGCATCGCGCGCAAGGACGACAGGCACAACGAAGACCTGGTCCGCGAGATCTCTGACGGCTTCAACCGGGCGTTGGGCGCGGAAAAGGCCGTCGAGAAGGGCGAGAAGGACCCAGCGGCGGCGAAGCCCGCCCCGCCGCAGTTCGTCATCACTGGGGACAGCAGGGCCACTCCGCCGCCGCGCCGGAAGGACCGCTGAAAGCCCATACCCGGAGTACGGATAAGGGTGGCCTAAGCGGGCCGGTCGCGCCCGTGGGCGCGTAATGTCCGTTGCAGACTGGTGAAGCAGAGATAAAGCAGGAGTGCGCAGTGACCTACGTGATCGCCGAGCCCTGCGTCGACGTGCTCGACAAGGCGTGTATCGACGAGTGCCCCGTGGATTGCATCTACGAGGGTGACCGCATGCTGTACATCCACCCGGACGAATGCGTCGACTGCGGTGCCTGCGAGCCGGTCTGCCCCGTCGAGGCGATCTACTACGAGGACGACGTCCCCGACGAGTGGAACGACTACACCAAGGCCAACGTCGACTTCTTCGACGAGCTCGGCTCGCCCGGTGGCGCCTCCAAGGTCGGCAAGACCAGCCACGACCCCGCCTTCATCAAGGCTCTTCCCCCGCAGGGCGAATGAGCCGGGTCGCTCTTCCCGATTTCCCCTGGGACTCCCTCGCCGAAGCCAAGGCGAAGGCCCAGGCGCATCCCGGCGGCATCGTCGACCTGTCGATCGGCACGCCAGTGGACCCGGTCCCCGAGAGCATCCGCGCGGCGCTCGCGTCCGTCTCGGAGATCCCGGGGTACCCGACCACGCACGGGATTCCCGAGCTCCGGGCCGCCGCGATCGACGCGCTTTCGCGGCGGCACGGTATCGAGGGGGTTCCCGAGGCCGCCGTGCTGCCGACGATCGGTTCGAAGGAACTGGTCGCTTCGCTGCCGCGGCAGCTGGGGTTCGGCCCCGGCGATCTCATCGTCATCCCTGAGGTGGCGTACCCGACTTACGAGGTCGGCGTGCTGCTCGCGGGTGCCTCCCTGCTGCGCGCGGACAGCACCTTCGCGGTCGGTCCGCAGCGCCCGTCGATGGTGTGGATCAACTCGCCGTCCAATCCGACCGGGCGGGTGCTCGGTGTCGACCACCTGCGCAAGGTCGTCGAATGGGCGCGTGAACGCGATGTCGTCGTGGTCTCCGACGAGTGTTATCTGGCGCTGGGCTGGGAAAGCGAGCCCGTGTCGATCCTGCACCCGTCCGTGCACGGCGGCTCCCTCGACGGCCTGCTCGCCGTCCACTCGCTGTCGAAGTCCGCGAACCTGGCCAGCTACCGCGCCGGATTCGTCACCGGCGACCCGAAGCTCGTCACCGGCCTGCTGGAGATCCGCAAGCACTCCGGGCTGATCGTGCCGCGGCCGGTGCAGGAGGCCATGGTCGCCGCGCTGAAGGACGACGAAGCGCTTGCCGTGCAACGGGAACGCTACGCGCGCCGCCGGCTGGTGCTGCGGAAGGCGTTGCTGGACAGCGGTTTCGAGATCTCGCATTCCGAGGCGGGGCTGTATCTCTGGTCCACGCGCGGCGAATCAGCGCTCGACACGGTCGACTGGCTCGCCGGACGCGGCATCCTCGCCGCGCCGGGCACGTTCTACGGGCCGACCGGCGGGCAGCACGTCCGGATCGCCTTGACGGCGACGGACGAGCGGATCGACGCGGCCGTGGAGCGGCTGGCTTCCTGATTCAGCGAACGTCGCGACCGGTGAAACCCCGGTAGACGAATCGCGTCAGCGCCTCGACGGCTTCTTCTTCGGAGATCGCCGACGGGTCGAGCAGCCACGTATGCGCGAAACCGTTGACCAGTTCGGCCATCATCGCGAGCGTGACCCGCTCGGACGCCGGGAGTTCCATACCCGCCGCGGTGATGTACCCGAGGTGGTCCAGGAGATCTGCCGCCTGGGCGGCGCCGAAGCGCGCATAGGTGCGGGCGAACTCGTCGCTGACCATCGCGGCTTGGCGTAGCGCGAGCATCGTCGCGGCGTTGTCGCGGTGGAAATCCCAGTACGCGCAGACGTGCCAGCGCACGGCCTGCGGGTCGGTGAAGTCGGGGATGTGCTCCGGCGAGGCCGCGTCGACGTCGCTCGCCGCCGCGAGATCTTCGAGAAGCGCTTCGAGCAGTTCTTCCTTGCTCGCGAAGTGGTTGTAGAACGAACCCGCCGCGCGCCCGGCCTCCGCCGTGATGTCGGTGATCTTGGTGTTCAGGTACCCCTTCGCCGCGAAAACGCGCTTCGCCGCCTCTTTGAGCGCGGCCTCGGTCTCCGCCGCCTTCTCCTTGCGGCTCATCTCCACCTCCTTGACACGGAAGGCTAGCAACGGTCACACTGAATCAAGATTCACTGAATCGGAATTCACTGGAGGAGAGATGACCGAGGTGCTGATCGCGGGAGCCGGGCCGACCGGGCTCACGCTGGCCATCGACCTCGCGCGCCGCGGCGTCGGCGTGCGGATCGTGGAGAAGGCCGAGACGTTCTTCGAGGGCTCGCGCGGCGACGGCCTGCAGCCGCGCACGCTGGAGGTCTTCGAGGACCTCGGCGTACTGGACGCGGTGCTGGCCGCCGGGCAGCCGCCCGTGGCGATGAAGATCCATCTGGGCGGCGAGGTCGTGGGCGAGCGGATGATGGCCGAGCTCGCCGAGCCGACCCCGGACGTGCCGTATCCGAACGGCCACTTCCTCGGCCAGTCGCGGACGGAGGGGATCCTTCGTGAGCGGCTCGCGGAGTTCGGCGTCCAGGTCGAGCTCGGCACCCCGCTGCTCGGTTTCGAGCAGGACGTCGACGGGGTGACCGCCGAGCTGCCGGGCGAGCGCGTCCGGGTCGGCTACCTCGTCGGCGCGGACGGCGGGAAGAGCTTCGTGCGCAAGGCGCTCGGGATCGCGTTCGAGGGCACCACCGACGAGTCGGTCCGCATGCTGCTGGGGGACGTCCAGGCCGAGGGGCTCGATCGCGCGTACGGGCACTGGTTCGCGAAGCCCGAGGATCCGATGTCGGGGATCGTGCTCACTCCGCTGCCGGGAGTGCCGCACTTCCAGTTCGGCGCGTCACTGGGCGAAGAGGAGGTCGAGGCGTCGCTCGGCACGTTGCAGTCGCGGCTCGACGAGCTGTCGGGCGGAGGGGTCCGGCTGCACGATCTCGCCTGGTCGACGGTGTGGCGGCCCAACATCCGGCTCGCCGAGCGGTTCCGTGACGGTCGGGTGTTCCTCGCCGGCGACGCGGCGCACGTCCACCCGCCGACCGGTGGGCAGGGGCTCAACACCGGCGTCCAGGACGCGTACAACCTGGGCTGGAAACTGGCGGACGGTTCAGCGGAGCTGCTCGACAGCTACGAGCCCGAGCGTCGCGGGGTCGCCGCGCGGGTGCTGAAGATCAGCACTGAGATCCTCGAGAAGTACAAGGAAGGCGCGGAAGACGCGCACGAGCGCGGCGAGAACACGCGTCAGCTCGACATCGGCTACCGCGGCGGCCCGCTCGCGCCCGCGGCGACCGGCCGGATCCGGCCCGGCGACCGCGCCCCGGACGCGCCGCTGAAGGACGCGAACGGCAAATCCGTCCGGCTGTTCGAGCTGCTGCGCGGCCCTCAGGCGACGCTGCTGGTGTTCGGCGACGGTCTGGCGCCCGAAGGCGCGCGGCGGATCCTGCCCGCGGGGAGCGCACTGTCCGATGTGGACTTCGAGGATGTCGGCGGCCATGCTTTCGCCGCGTACGAAGCCGGGAACGGGCGGCAGGTGTCCATCCGTCCGGACGGCTATATCCGCGGGCTCACCGCCTGAGCGGCCGCGTCGACCTCCGCCCAGACATCGCGCCACACGGCGCGGACCTCGGCACGGCGCAGCAGCTCCTTCTCCGCGATCCGGCCCGCGATGAAAGCGGCCTCGGAGTCGACGGAGGCGGCCACACCGCGCATCCGGTCAGCGGCGACGCAGGCGTCCTGGTGATCCCCGAGGACGGTCTGGAAGTTCTTCGTGGCCTTGATCAGCCGCTGGATCCGTTCGGCCTGCTTCTTCTTCGCCGCGGGCTTGGCCATCTCGGCGGCGTAGCGGAGCTTCTTGCCGTAGATGCGAAGCGCGTGAAGGTCGTCGTCCGGGGGATCGGCGGGAAGCGCCTTCACGGCCTTCGAGAGCTTTCGGTGGGGCTTCGCGAGACCGGCGACGAGATCGGCCGAGGTCTGGGGACTTTCGGTGGAGACCTCTTCGGCGGCCGGTTGGCGGGCGAGGCGGCCGATGTCCTGCAGCATCGAGGCGTACCGGGGGCTGGCGAGCGCTCGGGTGAGCCGCCGCTTCGCGACACCGCGTTCGGTGACGAACTTCGAGACCAGACGGCGCGCGGCAGGCTGGTCGCGCACCTCGAATTCGGCGACGACCTCGCGGAGATGCCCGATCAGGACGTCGTAATCGCGGACGTCGCCGAGAGACTGGCCGAGCCAGCCGAGTTCGGCGCGCACCGGCTCGGCGTCCGGGCCGACAAGGCGGCCCGAGAGCTTGAGGACGCTCCGCATGCGGCGCAGCGCGACCCGCATCTGGTGGAGGTCTTCGGGGTCGGCGCCGGATTTGGTGCCGGGTTCGTGTGCGAGGAGGGCGCGGATCTCGACGTCGAGTTTGACCCGGACATGGGTGGCCGCCGGATCGCCCGGCCCCGCTTTGGCGGGACGGTCGCCGAGCCCGAGCGCGGCAGGAGTGGTCGAAGGGACGTTCTTGCGCGGCAGGGTCTCGGCTGTCACAAGATGAATTCTAGGTGAACCGGCAAGGTGGTCCACGCCGTGAGAGAAGCAAGGGACCTTTGCTACCGCCCTCCGGGGGAGAGTGGTAGCAAAGGTCCCTTGCTGTCGCTGAGGGCTTCGGGCGACCGGCCGAGGATGTCGTGAAAGCCACTTGCGGGACATCAGACGTCGCGAAAGTGGCTTTCGCGACATCCCGGGCTACCCAGGTGGTAGCAAAGGTCCCTTGCTCCCGCGCGAAGCGGCCGCCGACGGCGACTGTGCGGCTTTCGGGTCATCCAACGCACCAAAATCCACACGGTCGGTCAGCGTCGCTACGCGGGGTGAAGGGTGTGCGGAAATAGGGACGCTCAACGTCTCTATTTCCACACACCCGCTGGTCACGCCCCGCGGTAGCAAAGGTCCCTTGCTCTCTTTTCGCAGGTCAGTTGGCGTGCAGGGCCGCGTTCAGCTCGATGCCGACGCCGGTGCGCGCGACGACCTCGACGGCGCCGGTCCCGGAGTTGCGTCGGAAGACCGCGCCCGAAATGCCGGACAGCTCCAGCGCCTTCACGACCTTGCCCTCGAAGGTCACCTTCGTGCCGGCCGTGACGTACAGGCCGGCCTCGACGACCGAGTCGTCGCCGAGCGAGATGCCGACGCCGCCGTTCGCGCCGATCAGGCAGCGCTCGCCGATCGAGATGGTCTCCTTGCCGCCGCCGGACAGCGTGCCCATGATCGACGCGCCACCGCCGACGTCGGAGCCGTCGCCGACCACGACGCCCGCCGAGATCCGGCCTTCGACCATCGAGGCGCCGAGCGTGCCGGCGTTGAAGTTGACGAAGCCTTCGTGCATGACGGTGGTGCCGTTGGCCAGGTGCGCGCCGAGGCGGGCGCGGTCGGCGTCGGCGATGCGGACGCCGGTCGGCACGACGTAGTCCACCATCCGCGGGAACTTGTCCACGCCGTAGACGGTGACGTTGCCGCGCGCCCGCAGCCGCAGCCGGGTCGCCTCGAAGCCCTCGACGGGGCACGGCCCGTGGTTGGTCCACACGACGTTCGCCAGCAGCCCGAAGATGCCGTCGAGGCTCGCGCCGTGCGGCCGGACCAGGCGGTGCGACAGCAGGTGGAGGCGCAGGTAGACGTCGTGCGTGTCACCGGGGGCGTCGGCGAGCCGGGCGATGGTCGTGCGGACCGCGACGACCTCGACACCGCGGTCGGTGTCCGGGCCGAGCTGGGCGGCGGCGGCCTCACCGAGGGCCTCGGAGGCCTCCTCGGCGGTCAGCCGCACCGTGCCGGCCTTGTCGTCGGCGCCGTCGATCAGCTTGGGCAGCGGGAACCAGGTGTCCAGCACCGTGCCGTCGGTCGTGACGGTGGCCAGTCCGACGCCGGTGGCGCCGGTCGTTTCGGGGTCAGGGGTCTGCTCGCTCACGTCCTGAACGGTAACCCAGTGACCCTCCTTAGCCGCCGACGAGGCTCTTCACACTGGTCAGCGCCGTCGCCATGTCGCCGAGCGCCTGGCCGCACGGGCCGCCGGGAGCCGCCTGGTCCTGGCAGTTCGCGGTGCGGAAGGCGGCGATCGGGCGCTCCAGCGCGTCGGCGTGCGACGACAGGTCCGGGCGGCGCTTGCGGATGGTGCCCGCGGCGCTGAAGAGCTCGGTCACGTACTTCTGGCAGCCCTTGGGCGATTCGGTCCCCGGCGCCAGATAACACTGGTCGGTGCTCAGCGCCTTGAGCTTGATCGGCAGCACGTCCGGCCCCTCGCCGCGGGTGGGTTTCACCGTGACGGGGACCTCGTTCGATCCACAGCCGCTGAGTACCAGGAGAAGGGCGAGCAGGATCGCTTTGGTGCGCACGCCTTCACGGTAGCCCCGTGCCCCCGGCGGTACGGTTCGGGCATGCCTTCGCTCGATCTGCACGCCGATCCCGTCGACCTCACCGCCGCGCTGGTGGACATCTTCAGCGTCTCCGAAGAGGAGAAGGTCATCGCGGACACCGTGCAGGCCGCGCTCCAGGAGCAGGCACCGCATCTCGAAGTGATCCGCAACGGTGACGCGGTCCTCGCCCGCACGAACCTCGGCCGCCCGTCGCGGGTGCTGCTGGCCGGGCATCTCGACACCGTTCCGGTCAACGAGAACATGCCCGTGCGCCGCGAGGGGACCGGTGACGACGAGATCCTGCACGGACTGGGCACCGTCGACATGAAGAGCGGCGACGCCGTCTTCCTGCACCTCGCCGCCGCCCTCCGGGAGCCGAAGCACGACGTCACCTTCGTGTTCTACGACTGCGAAGAGATCGAAGCGACGAAGAACGGCCTAGGCCGCATCGAGCGTGAGCTGCCCGAGTGGCTGCAGGCCGACCTCGCGATCCTCGGTGAGCCGTCGAACGGCGGGATCGAGGGCGGCTGCCAGGGCACGATGCGGATCGAGATCCGCGTCGAGGGCGTCCGTGCGCACACCGCGCGCGGCTGGATGGGCGTCAACGCGATCCACGGTCTCGCCGAACCGCTGAGCAGGCTGGCCGGGTACACGCCGCGCGTGGTCGACATCGACGGCCTGACCTACCGCGAAGGGCTCCAGGCCACGAAGATCGGCGGCGGTGTCGCGGGCAACGTCGTGCCGGACGAGGCCGTGCTCACGATCAACCACCGCTTCGCGCCCGACCGCTCTCCGGAAGAAGCCGAGGCGCACCTTCGCGAGCTCTTCGAGGGCTACGACGTGAAGGTTGTCGACTTGTCGCCAGGAGCGTTGCCGGGGCTGAGCGCTCCCGCGGCGGCCGAGCTGGTCGCCGCGGCCGGCGGCAAGGCGGTCGCGAAGCTGGGCTGGACCGACGTCGCGCGCTTCGCGGCCCTTGGGATCCCTGCGGTGAACTTCGGGCCCGGCGACCCGACGCTGGCGCACACCCGCCAGGAGAACGTGCGGGCGGGCGAGATCCGGCAGGTCGCTTCGGTGCTGCGCGAGTTCCTCAGCTAGCCAGGGCGAGAAACTCGTCGAGCGCCTTCTCCGGGCCGCCGTAGGCGAGATGCGAGATGGCGAACATGGGGGCGATCACGCGGCTCCAGGCGTACAGCCGGTCGCCGTCGAGTCCGCACGCGGCCGCCACCACCTGGCACCGCGCCTCGACTCCTTCCTGCCCGGCGCCGCACACCACGTAATCCACGGCGTCGAAGCACGGATCGCCCACGCATGCCTTCGGGTCGATCGCGATCAGGCCGCGCGAGCCGCCGTCCAGGACGTTGCCGAGATGCAGATCGCCGTGGAGCAGCACGACGTCGTCCTGCGTGTCCAGCAACCTCTCGCAGCGCTCGATCGCCCGTCGCCAGGTGTCCGGACCGATCCGGGCCGCGATGGCCGGTTCGGTGATGCGGCGGCCGATCCGGTCGAAGGACTCCTCGAACCGCCCGCGCAGGCTCCACGGCCAGCCTTCGGGCGGGGCGACCGCGTGCAGGGCGGAGAGCAGCTCTCCCCAGCGTCCCGGCAGGGTCGACGGCGGCAGGTTCTCGGCTTCGGTGCCCGGCTGGATCTCTTCCAGCACCATCGCGCCGGCGTCCGCGTCGGCGGCGAGGACGGCGGGCACCCGGCCCGAAGGCGCGAACACCCGCAGCATTTCGAGCTGTTTGGTCAGCAGCGGCCCGTCCGGGCTGAGCTTGAGCACCGCCGGTGTCCCGTCGGACCACCGGCAGCGCAGGACGACGGACGAGGCTCCGCTGTCGAACAGCTCGCCGAGTTCGAAGTCCCATCGGGAGGCCAGGCTCCGGGCGAGGGCGGGAACGCCGGCGAGCCACCCTTCGGCCTCGGCGCCGAAGCGGTCGGCCAAACGAGCGCTGATGTCTTCCAAGTCCACGTCGGTCACTGAGAAACGTCCTCCTCGGCTCCGAGAAGGAGCAGTCCACGCCGCAGTACGTCCGCGGCCTCTTCATAACGCCTCTGATCGCGAAGCAGCTCTCCCGCCTTGTCGATCGAAGCGGCCAAGACGCCGCGAGCGTCGCGGAGGGCCGCTACGTCGATGGCGTGCGCGAAGCCTGCTTCGGCTGCTTCAAGGTCTCCGCGAGCCAGCGCCAGCGACCCCTGCTGGAACACGAGGGACGCGGAGAGCGGCGAGTCCGCAGGGATGGCTTCAGCCGCTTCGGAGAGTAGACCGGCGGCGTCGTCGAGACGACCGAATTCCCGGCAGACGTCGGCGAGTTCCAGCGTGACGGCGTGATCGGGAGCGGCCGCACGTGACGCGCGAAGGTCCGCGAGAGCGCCTTCGAGGTCGTCGGCACGCCGGACCAGCGCTCGCGCGAACAGGCATCGGGCCAGCACCGGCCGCAGGGCGCGTTCGTGGAGCAGGTCGTGCAGCGACGATACGGCGGCGACGGCGTCGGCGACCCGTCCCTCACCGAGATACGCCTCGGCCAGCCGCCGCTGGTTCTCGGCGAGCTCGGCCAGGATCTCCTCATCGCCGCGAGCCAGCCGCAGTGCCTCTCTCGCGTGATACGCGGCCAGGGCGGTATCGCCGAGGCGAAGCTGCCCGTCGGCGAGGTACGCGTGCAGGGTCAGCAGGAGCACCGGATGCGGATGACGGTCGAGGCTCGCGTCGAGCGCCGTCCGGAGCAGGTGCATCGCGTGGTGCGGCTCGCCTCGGCCGACCAGGACGTTCGCCCGCAGCGCGGCGGCCAGCCCCCGGTACGACGGGATGTCGGCGGCGAGCGCGGTTTCGGCGGCGGCCACCAGCCGCGCCAGGCTGTCGCCCCGCGCGAATCGTGCGAGCCACAGCCAGGCGAGCCCGGCCTGGCGGTCGCGGCCGATCTTCTCGGCCCGCCGCGCCAGCCGCCGCATCTTCGGCGCCGAACCGTTCCCCGCCAGGAAATCCACCGCGGCCGCCGCGATGTCCAGGTCGAGCCGGACATCGTCGCGCGGCGAGGTCACGCCCAGCAGTTCACCGGTGTCGACCCCGAGCCGGGTGGCGAAGTGGCGCAGCGCGTCACCCGACGGCGTCCGCGCGCCTGTCTCGACGGAAGAGACATAAGCGGCGGTGTAGTGCGGTTCGGCGAGTTCGCGCTGGGTGAGGCCGCGTTCGGCGCGCAGCCGCCGCAGCCGTTCGCCGACCTCGTCGCCCATGACCGAGAACGATACGGGCGAGCGCGCCGAAAGGTTGCGCGCGCGATCCCACAACTTCTCCCGGCCCCTGCTCGTACCCCCGGATGTGACCGATGACCTCCGGGAGGACCGATGACCGTGCGCCGGGCACTGGCCCTCGTCGTCTGCGCCTTGGCGCTGGCCGGTTGCGAAGATCATTCGGTCGCCCCTCCGAGTACGGCACCGGTGACGCCGGTGCCGGTCACCGTCCCCTCGACGCCGAAGCCCGTGCTGGCGCCACCGTCCGCCGAGATCACCTTCCCGGAGGCGGGATCCGGCCAGTGGGTGTTCCCGACCGGCGAGGGTCAAGTCGCCGGGTCCGCCGGGAGACTGCTGCGGTATCGCCTCGCCGTCGAAGCCGACATCGTGGGCGTGAGCTCGGACGGTTTCGTCAAGGCGGTCGAGTCCACGTTGGCCGACCCGCGAGGCTGGACCGGTGGCGGGCGATGGCGCCTGCAGCGGGCCGGGCCGGACGGTCCCGTCGATTTCACGATCTATCTGGCGACGCCGAAGACGCGCGACGTCCTGTGCGGCAGACCCGACGGCTACACCTCGTGCCGCAACGGGAACAGCGTCGTGCTCAACGTCGCCCGCTGGGCGCACGGCGTCCCCGGCTATGGCGCGCCGCTGGCGGTCTATCGGCAGTACATGGTCACCCACGAGGTCGGGCACCGGCTCGGCCGCGGGCACGAGCGATGCCCGGTGCCGGGCGCCCTCGCGCCGGTGATGCAGCAGCAGACGCTGGGCCTGCACGGCTGCACCCCGAACCCGTGGCCTTATCCCGACGGGAAGCAGTACTCCGGGCCTTCGGGGGAGTACGACGACCCGATCCCGCGCGGCGACTCGTGAGTTACGCCCTCAAGCACGCGAGTTCCGCCCCTGATCACGCGAGTTCGCCGGTTCCGCACGGCGAGCCCGCGTGACCGAACTCGTAACTCGCGTGATTGGACGGCGAACTCGCGTGCTTGGGGGCGTAACTCGCGTGATCAGACGGACGACACGGGGGATCAGCGGCCCTGCAGGGATTTCACGTTCTGGCCGAAGGTCCAGTTCCGCGAACCGTCCCAGTTGATCGACCAGGTCATCAGGCCCTTGAGCGACGGGATGCTGCGGTAGGCCTGGGAAACCAGGCTCGGCGACATGTAGCCGCCGCCCGCGCCCGCCTGCGCCGGCAGGCCGGGGGCCTGCTTGTCGTAGGGGACGCGGATCGTCTGGCCCTGGATCACCAGGCCCTTGTCGAGGCAGTTGGTCTGCGCGACGAAGCCCTGAACCGTCCCGGCCTGGTACGAATCACCGGAGCAGCCGTACATGCTTCCGTTGTAGTACTGCATGTTCAGCCACCACAGCCGTCCGTTGTCCGCGTACTTCTTGATGATCGGCAGATACGCGCCCCAGATCGAGCCGTAGACGACGCTGCCGCCGGTGACGTACGCGGTCTCCGGCGCCATGGTGAGCCCGAAGTTCGACGGCATCGCGGCGAGGACGCCGTCGATGATGCGGATGAGGTTCTTCTGCGACGCGGAAAGCGTGCTGATGTTCCCGCTGCCGGTGAGGCCGGTCTCGATGTCGATGTCGATCCCGTCGAAGTTGTACTTCTTCAGGATCGGCACGATGGTGGCGACGAATTTGTCCGCCACGGTGGCCGAATTCAGATCGATTCCCGCGGTGGCGCCGCCGATGGACATCAGGATCGTCGCGCCCGCGTCCTTCGCGGCGCACATTTCGGACGGGGTCGCGACCTTCACAGTCGCGTCCATCCCGTCCTCCCATTTGGCCGTTCCGTCGGACAGGATGACCGGAAAGGCCGCGTTGATCACGTTGTACCCATTGGCCTTGATCCGGGCGTCGGTGATCGGGATCCAGCCCATCGGCGGATGGACGCCGTTCGACGCGCCGTCCCAGTTCTCCCAATAGCCCTGCAGGACTTTGCCCGCGGGCTTCGATTTGACCGCGCAGACCTCGGCGTCGGGGGACGCGTGCGCCGAGCCCAAGGCGACGAGTGTGGTGACGGCGAGTACCGCCGCGCCGGTGATTGCGAGCAGCCGTGAGACGCGACCGAACATACCCAGCTCCCATCTCGAAAGCGGTTTGAACGAACAGGAAGCGGCCGTTCGGCTCAACATAGGTCGCCGCGCATGAGTGGCGCTACCGACGATCGGGTGGTCTAGACCAGATATCGAAGAGTTGTCCGAAAATCCCCGTCACGCACGAAGGCCATCCCACGAGGCCGGGTGTCCTCGTGAGATGGCCTTCGCCATTCGGATGGTCAGACGGTGATGGTCCAGCTGTCGAGCGTGCCGGTGTCCTGCGCGTAGGCGTCGTAGAGCACGAGCGTCCAAGTGCCGGAAGCGGCTTCGTTGGTCACCGGGACCGAGTAGGTCCTTGTGCCGAGATCGGTGCACGGCAGGGAGCCGGTGGGCTTGACCGAGTATGTGCTGCCGTCGGGGCCTTCAGGCTGATGCGGAGGTCCTCGGAGCAGGTGTGCGTCCCGGTGATCGACACCTTCACCGGCGACGTCGCCGCACCCGTCGCGCTGGACGTGATCGGGCTGTTGACCGTCGCGTAGTCGTTCAGCGCGAAGTCGGTGCCGTTGGTGAACGTGCGCACGCTGACGTCGCCGACGGTGAGCGTGTACTGCGCCGTGCGGTCCACCGAGGTCCCGTCGCCGGTCACGGTGATCGTGCTGGTGCCGTTGGGAGTGCTCGCCGACGTCGCGATGGTGAGCGTCGAGGAGCCGCCGGACTGCACCGAAGCGGGGTTGAACGTCGCGGTCGCCCCGGCGGGAAGGCCGCTGGCGCTCAGCGAGACCGCTTGTGCCGCACCGGAAGTCGTCGCGGTGTTGACGGTGACGGTCGTCGACTGTCCCGCTTGGACGGTGCCGGACGACGGCGAGAGCCCGAGCGAGAAGTCCGGTCCGGTCGACGTTCCGACGGCGAGCTTCCACAGCGCGTACGCGATCGCGTCGCTGTTCTTCTCCAGCGGGGTGTCCGGGATGTTCGACAGCGTGTCGCACGCGCGGTGGTAGCAGCTGTCGAACGGCCGCCCGGCGGTGCCGCCCCATTTCTGTTGCTGTGCGGCACTCTTCGTGTAGCCGGCGCCGGTCGCGAGGCCACCGACCGGGATGCCCGCGCTCTTGAACGACGCGTGGTCCGAACGGCCGTCGCCTTCGGTGTCGCCCTCGGTCTGGATGCCGATCGTCCGGAAGTACTCGTCGAACACCGCCTTGACCGAAGCGACGTCGTCGTAGACGAAGTAGCCCCAGTTGTCGGAGCCGATCATGTCGAAGTTCAGGTATGTCTTGATCTTCGTGCGCTCGGTCTGCGGCAGGCTGTTGACGTAGAACCTGGAACCGCGCAGGCCGGACTCCTCGTCGGCCCACCAGCCGAAGCGGACGCGTTTGGCCATCGCCGGGTTCTCGCGGGCCAGCGTCAGCGCGACTTCGAGGATCGAGGCCGAACCCGAGCCGTTGTCGTTGATGCCGGGGCCGGCGCTGACGCTGTCGAGGTGCGCGCCGAGCATGATGACCTGGCTCGCGTCACCCTGCGGCCATTCGGCGATGACGTTCTGGTTCGATCCCGCGCAGCTCGTGCAGGTCTGCAGCGTGACGTTGTAGCCCGCGTCGCGCAGTTTCTGTGCCACATAGGACACCGACGCCGGGTAGCCCGGCCGGCCGGAGGCGCGGTTGCCGCCGTTCTGGTTGGCGATCGTCTGCAGCGCGCTCAGGTGCGCCTTGACGTTGGCGAGCGAGATGTCCGGTGCGGCGGTGGTGGTCGCCTGCGCGGGCGCGGTGACGACCCCCAGTACGGCGGCCATGCCGACGACGGCCGCTCCTATTCGCTTTCCCCACTTCATGCCGGGTTCCTTTCGAGAGGAGTGTGTGAAGGACTCCTTCCCCCGGCCGAGCCGAGGGAAGGAGTCCTTCACGCGCGGGAGGCGCTAGACCGTGATGGACCAGCTGTCGAGCGTGCCGGTGTCCTGCGAGTAGGCGTCGTAGACCACGAGGGTCCAGGTGCCCGCCGCGACTTCGTTGGTCACGTTCACCGAGTAGTTCCGCGTGCCCAGGTCGGTGCAGGGCAGGGAGCCGGTGGGCTTGACCGAGTACGTGCTGCCGTCGGGGGCCTTCAGGCTGATGCGGAGGTCCTCGGAGCAGGTGTGCGTACCGGTGACCGTCACCTTCACCGGGGACACCGCGTTACCGGTGGCGGTGGAGGTGATCGGGCTGTTCACCGTGCCGTAGTCGTTCAGCGCGTAGTCGGTGTCGTTGCTGTACGTCCGCACGTCACCGCCGGTGCCGACGGTCAGCTTGTACTGCGCGGTGTGCGTGCCGCTGGCCGCCGTGCCGGTCACCGTGATGGTGCTGGTGCCGTCAGGGGTGCTCGCCGACGTCGCGATGGTGAGCGTCGAGGAGGCGCCCGACTGCACCGAGGCCGGGTTGAACGTCGCGGTCGCCCCGGTGGGAAGGCCGCTCGCGGTCAGCGAAACCGTCTGCGCCGTACCGTTGGTGGTCGCGGTGTTCACCGTGACGGTGGCCGACTCGCCCGGCTTGACCGTGCCGGCCGCCGGGTCGACGCCGACCGAGAAGTCGTTGCCCTGCGGGGTGCACGAGGTCGGTTCACCGGTCGCCGCGGGCACGCTGATGGCGTTCCACGCCGCCTTGGTGGTGTTGAACTCGGTGCAGGAGCCCGGGTACAGCGCGAGCGCCGCTTCCAGGGTGGCCTTGCGGGCCGCGCGGTGGTTCCAGCTGGAGGTCTTCTTCAGCAGGCCGTTGTAGAAGATCTTCGCGGCCTTCTGGATGCCGATCCCGGTGATCGAGGTGTTGTTGCAGGTCGGGCTGGCCGGCTTGCCGACCGGCGCGGTGCCCTCGGCCAGCAGGTAGAACCAGTGGTTCTGCGGGCCCGCGGCGGCGTGCACCTCGGTGTTCGGGATGGACGACGAGTAGCAGTCGGGGTTGCCGGAGATCCGGCTCGGCTGGTTCATGTAGCGGATCGGGCCGCGGCCGACCAGGTTCACGCCCTCGCCGACGTCGTAGTCCGGGGTGTCCTTGGCGTTGTTGGCGTAGTGCTCGGTGACGGCACCGAAGATGTCACCGGTGGACTCGTTGAGCCCGCCGTTCTCGTTGCCGCTGCCCGCGCCGCCCGGCGTGGTCTGGAAGATGGCGTGGCCGTACTCGTGCGCGACGACGTCCATCGGGGTGGCCTGGCGCTGGCTGTCCTGCGAGCGGCCGTAAGTGGTCGAGGAGCCGTTCCAGTAGGCGTTGGCCTGGTTGAGCCCGACGTAGGCGGGGAAGCCGCCGCCGTTGCCGTTGATGCCGTTGCGGCCGAGCCATTCGCCCAGCATCTTCCACTCGGTCTGCACGCCGAAGAGCGCGTCGACGCAGGCGGTTTCCAGATCGGTGCCGGAACCGTTGCCCCAGTTGTCGTCCGGTCCGCTGTAGGGCGAGCCGTTCTGGCGGGCACAGCTGATGTTGGTGCGCTGCGGGTCGCGCATCGTGTACGTGCCGCCGGAGTTCGTCGTGTCGATGGTGACGTTGCCGACGTAGTAGCTGTTCCCGGCGCCCAGCGTGCTGACGTCGTTCGACGCCGCCTTCGGTGCGGCGGCGGGGAAGTTGGACATCTTGACGTCGTCACGGGTTTCGAGCACCGCGCCGGTGACGCCGTCCACGAACACGTGCAGGTTGCTCGGCGTCGTCGCCTTGGTGCCCGCGACGACGACCTCGTAGGCGAGCTTGGGGGAGTTCCCCGCCAGCACGACGAGCTTCGGCGCGACAACACTGTCTACTTTGGACAGTTGGCTGCGCGCGACCTCGGTCGCCTTCGCCGCGGAGATCTTGGCCTTCGTCCCGACCGAGATCGACGCGGTCTCCGCGGCGCTGGTGCCGCGGACGCGCCCGGCGCCGTCGGCGACCACCACCGCGTCCCCGCCGACGACCGGCAGGCCACGGTAGGTTCGTTCGTAAGCGGCGTAGAAGAGTCCTCCGCCACCCTGGGTCAGCCCGACGCGGCGGAAGTCCTCGTCGGCCCCCCTCCGCAAGTGGTCCACCCCGGCCGCGGCGGCCCGGTCGGCCGCGCTCGCGGCCACGGCGTCGGGGGTCGCGGGCTGGATGGTGGCGGTGGTCGCGTTCGCCGGGGTCACCGGGAACGTCATGCTCAGGGCAAGGCCGGCGACGGCCGCCAACCCTGTTCTGAGCCCTCGCTGAACGGTCATGTGAACCTTCCATGGGCAGGACCGTGTACCCGTACGGCCAGTGGCGCGGCGGGGAATTCGACCGGGGCGGGTGCACGGCGGGGGACGGGGAGCGTGCCCATTCGGATAACTGGAGTTATCCCGATGGACACGTCCGAGTAAAGGAGCCGCTCACAAGGCCGTCAATGGGCCGGATGGCCTAGCGGGCCGGGTGAAGATCCACATGCAGGGATTGAAATCCCTGTGTAGTAAGAGTTTTTCCCGCCATATGCGATATATGGCGACTTTCGTATGGTTTTCAGTCCGCCGGCCCGGAATCGGACATTGCGGCCGCGCGCACACCGCGCCGATAGGCCTCCGCCGCTTTTTCGATTAATCCGCGGGCGCGCAGTGTGTCGCCCAAATGCAGTGCGGTAGCGACGAGTGCGCCGCGTAGTTCGGCCTTTTCCTGTGCCGTGGCGGCTTCTTCGAGTAGCGCGGTCGCCTCGGTCAGGTCGCCGCGCGCGCGGGCGATGAGTCCCAGTAAGCGGAGAACCTCCGCCCTCGCCTCGATATCGGGGGATCGATCCAGAAGCGGCCGGATCCCCTCGGCGAGTTCGGCCGCCTCGTCGAGCTCCCCTTGGCGGCGGCGGACGTCGGCGAGCTCGATGGTCGCGCCGAGTACGCCCTCCTGTGAGCCCGCCTTCGCGAGAAGATCGCGGGCGAGCCGTAACTCGGCGTGCGCCTCCTCGAGTTTCCCCAGCCGTCGCCACAGGAAGCCGCGGGCCCAGCGGCTCCGGGCGGCGTCACGGTCGTAGCCGATCGACGTAAAGAGCCTCAGTGCCCGCGAAAGGTCCTTCTCCGCGCGGTCGGCCAGGCCGATCTCCTGCCACAGTTGCGCCGCCTGCCGGTGGTACCGCGCGGAGATGTCCTTGCGGTGCGCGGAAGGAAGGACGCGGCGGCCTTCTTCGGCGGCCCGTCGCGCCCGGCGCAGCGCGCCCATTTCGATGAGGGGGTGGATCAACGCGGTCAGCAGCGCCAGTTCGGCATCCGGATCGTCCGTGCCGGTGGCGCGAAGCTCGGCGAGCGCCGTTTCGACGAGCGCGACCGACGCGCCCAGATCGCCCGACAGCGCGCGGCAGGCGGCCAGCCGGTTGACGATCATCGCGCGCAACCGGGGCGAAGCGGCGTCGACGAGCTCCATGGCGTGCGCGAAACCCTTGTCCGCCAACGGGATGTCGTAGCGCTGCCACTGGACTTCGCCGAGATAGAAGCGTGCGTGGCATTGGACGTCCGGCAGCCGGTACTCGGCCGCGCGCCGCTCCACCCGGGCGAATTCGTGCTCGGCGGCTTCGAGGCCGCCCTTCTGCAACTCGCGGTACGCGGTTTCGAGCGCGTCGGTGAGTTCTTCGGCCGCGCCCGGCGGCCGGTCGAAGCGGAGTTCGTCCGGAGTGAGGCCGAGCCGTCGCGCGAGGTGCGAGAGCACGTCGTCCGAGGGCAGTCGGCCGCCCGACTCGACCTTGGCGAGGAAGCCGCGGTCGTAGCGGGGTTCGGCCAGCTCGCGCTGGGTCAGCCCGCGTGCCCGGCGCAACCGCCGGATCCGCGCGCCGAGTGGTTCTGCCCCGTTCGGCTTGGACGGCACCCCGACCACGGTAGACGATTTCCCGGCGGATACCCGCCGACAACGCCTGGACCCGGTGACTTTCGACCGAAACGGACATATTGACTGGTGGCGTTCCGGGCGCTAGCGTCTTGCGCCATAAAAAGGAAACTTTCTTAACTAATTCACGAGCGGGGCGCCGATGATGGTGAGTTCCTGGTCCCGGGCGGTGGCCGCGGTGTCGGCACTGGTCCTCGGGGGTTTGACGGTTCCGGCGGTTTCGGCCGCGGCGGCGGTACAAGGTGAGGTCCGGGTCGACCAGGTCGGCTACGGCATCACCGAGACCAAGCACGCCTATCTCCTCTCCAGCGCGCCGGGTTCGTTCTCGGTGATCGACGAACGCGGCCGGACCGTCCATCGTGGACGGACCGGGCCGTCGCTCGGCGCGTGGAACGCGAAGTACCCGGCGGTGTACCAGCTGGACCTGTCGAAGGTCTGGCTGCCGGGCAAGTACCGGATCGAGGTCACCGGCGAGACCAAGGCGACGTCGCCGACGTTCCGGGTGGACACCAAGCACCGGCTCTTCACCCCGCTCGTCCGCGCCACCAACGAGTTCTTCCAGGCGCAGCGCGACGGCGACGACATCATCCCCGGCCGTCTCGACCGCAAGCCCTCGCATTTGGCGGACAAGCAGGCCACGATCTACGAATGGCCCGCGTTCGGCGGCGAATTCGGCGACGAGATCACCGAACCGCTGAAGCCGGCGGGCGGGCCGATCGACGTCGAGGGCGGCTGGGTCGACGCGGGCGACTTCGTCAAGTTCACGTCGAACACGGCGTACTCGCTGGCGGAGATGGGTTATGTGCTCCGCGAGGGCTACGACCCGGCGCTGGCCAAGGAGGTCAAGCTCGGCCTCGACTGGCTCGACAAGATGTGGGACCAGAACGGCAAGACGCTCTACGCCCAGGTCGGTATCGGCACGGGCAGCGACAAGTTCGGCTTCCTCGGCGACCACGACGTCTGGCGGAACCCGCACGACGACGACCCGCTCGACGTGAAACCCGGCGACCCCATGTACTTCGTGAAGCACCGGCCGGTCTTCCCGGCGAACCCCGGCGGTTCCGCGCTCAGCCCGAACCTCGCCGGCCGCGTGGCCGCCGCGTTCGCGCTCGGCGCGCAGGTCGAGGCGAAGCGGAACCCTTCGCTGGCAAGGAAGTACTTCGCCGAGGCCGCCTCGGTTTTCGCGCAGGCCAAGACCGAGAACGTCGGTGAACTGGTCACCGCCTTCCCGCACGCGTACTACCCGGAATCGTCGTGGCGGGACGACATGGAGCTCGGCGCGACG
Organism: Amycolatopsis sp. EV170708-02-1; assembly: GCF_022479115.1. Classification (NCBI taxonomy): domain Bacteria; kingdom Bacillati; phylum Actinomycetota; class Actinomycetes; order Pseudonocardiales; family Pseudonocardiaceae; genus Amycolatopsis; species Amycolatopsis sp. EV170708-02-1. Next base: position 8,025,831 of record NZ_CP092497.1, on the reverse strand, counting down.
CAGCTCGCACTGGCCGCCAAGGCCCTGCGAGACCCGCGGTCGGCCGAGTGGACGCGGCAGGCGGCCCACTGGGCGAAGGCCTACATCGACGTCGAAGAGAAGAGCACGCTCAACCTGTACGACACCAGCGCGCTGGCGCACGCCGAACTGGCGAAGCTCCTGCGGCACGGTGTCCCGGGCGCGGCGCTGGGCCCGAAGGAGCTGATCGGCGATCTGCGGCGTCAGCTCGACGAAGGTGTCGCGAGCGCGGCTCAGAGTCCTTTCCGGACCGCCGTCTCGGTGAAGGAATTCGACGCGGCAAGCAAGAGCTTCGGATTCGCCGCGACCGAGCGGCTGTACGCGGACCTGACCGGTGACCGTCGGTACGCGGCGTTCGGTGCGCAGCAGCGGAACTTCACCCTCGGCGCGAACGCCTGGGGCATCTCGCTGGTCGTCGGGGTCGGCACCACGTACCCGCGGTGTCCGCACCACCAGGCGGCGAACCTCGCCGGAGAGGAGAAACTGCTCTACGGCGCCGTCGTGAACGGGCCCAACGGAGCGGAGAACTTCGAGCACATGGAGCTCCCGCCCGGGTCGAAGGAGTGCAAGAAGCCCTTCGAAGCCTTCGACACCCCCGAGTCCCGCTACGCCGACGACCTGGCGTCCTGGCCGAGCAACGAGCCCGCCATCGACTTCACCTCGACGGCCATGCTCGCGTTCGCGCTGACCGGACGTTCCTGACCCGTGTTCGCGGGGCCCGCTTCCCGGCGGGCCCCGCGTTCGCGTACCCGACAACTCCTGTTCGCGGCGATGCCGCCGCTCCGGACGGTGACGACGTCGTAGTCTTGGCGGGGTGAGTGAGACAAGCGAGTTCCCCGACGGCCAGTACCCGGAACGTCCGATCGAGCGCCACAAGGGCCCGGTCGTGCTGCGGCGGGATCGCCGCGACCAGGGCAGCACCACCGACCAGCGCCTGCTGGACTCGCGGGGTCCGAGCGACTGGGTGCACACCGACCCGTGGCGCGTGCTGCGGATCCAGGCGGAGTTCGTCGAGGGCTTCGGCGCGCTGGCCGAGGTGCCGCGCGCGGTGACGGTGTTCGGTTCGGCGCGGACCAAGCGGGACCACCCGGAGTACGAACTCGGGCGCAAGATCGGCGGCGCGCTCGCGAACGCGGGCTTCGCGGTGATGACCGGCGGCGGCCCCGGCGCGATGGAAGCGGTGAACCGCGGCGCCAACGAGGCGGGCGGGTTCTCGGTCGGCCTCGGCATCGAGCTGCCGTTCGAGCAGGGGCTGAACCCGTGGGTCGACCTCGGCGTCAACTTCCGGTACTTCTTCGCCCGCAAGACCATGTTCATCAAGTACTCGCAGGCGTTCATCTGCCTGCCCGGCGGCTTCGGCACGCTCGACGAGCTGTTCGAGGCGCTCACCCTGGTGCAGACGAAGAAGGTCACGAAGTTCCCGGTCGTGCTGTTCGGCAGCGACTACTGGGGCGGCCTGTACGACTGGATCGCCAAGACGCTGCTCGCCGAGGGCAAGATCGGCGAGAAGGACCTCGACCTGCTGCACGTCACCGACGACATCGACGACGCCGTGCGTGTCGTCCAGGAGTCGTACCAGGCATGGGAGGACACCCACTGATGGCAGCGCCGCGCCGGATCTGCGTGTTCTGCGGTTCGTCGATGGGCTTCGACCCGCGATACGCCGAGGAGGCTCGTGCCCTGGGCACGCTGCTGGCCTCGCGGGGGATCGGGCTGGTCTACGGCGGGGCGTCGGTCGGGACCATGGGCGTCGTCGCGGACGCGGCGCTGGCCGCGGGCGGCGAGGTGATCGGCGTGATCCCCGAGGCGCTGGGCTCCGTTGAGATCGCGCACGCCGGCCTGACCGAACTGCACGTCGTCGCCGACATGCACCAGCGGAAGGCGAAGATGGCGGCGCTGTCCGACGGCTTCCTCGCGCTGCCCGGCGGCGCGGGGACGCTGGAGGAACTGTTCGAGGTCTGGACGTGGGCCCAGCTCGGGCTGCACGAGAAGCCGATCGGGCTGGTCGACGTCGGCGGGTACTACGCGCCGCTGCTGAAGTTCGCCGATCACATGGTGTCGGAGGGCTTCTTGTCGGCGGGGTACCGGGACATGCTTTCGATCGACTCGGACGCTTCGGTGCTTCTGGACGGCTTCGCGGACTACGTGCCGCCGCCTCGGCCTAAGTGGGCTAAGTAGGGCTTTCGGTTGCGTTGGTCGTGAGTGCCCGCTCGGGCTGCACGAGAAGCCGATCGGGCTGGTCGACGTCGGCGGGTACTACGCGCCGCTGCTGAAGTTCGCCGATCACATGGTGTCGGAGGGCTTCTTGTCGGCGGGGTACCGGGACATGCTTTCGATCGACTCGGACGCTTCGGTGCTTCTGGACGGCTTCGCGGACTACGTGCCGCCGCCTCGGCCTAAGTGGGCTAAGTAGGGCTTTCGGTTGCGTTGGTCGTGAGTGCCCGCTGGGTCTGCCGGCTGGCGCTGCGGTGGTCCGTGAAGGGCCCCTTGAGGGACCCAGAGTCCGTGAGGGCCTCCTTCACTACCTTGAGGGTAGGTAAGGAGGCCTTCACGGACCGGACCGCGGGCAGTGGGGGAGCAAGGGACCTTTGCTACCACCGGGGGGTGTGTGGATATGGGGACGTTGAGTGTCCCTATATCCACACACCCCCCACTCCGCGTAGCGGCGCCTACCGACTGTGTGGATTTTGGTGCGTCAGATGACCCGAAATCCACACGGTCGCCGCGCCGACCTGCGGAAGGGGAGCAAGGGACCTTTGCTGCCACCCCACCCCGGGCAAAATCGTCAGGCAGCGCTCTGATCAGGCCGTTTGTGGTACGAGTCGACGTACTCCTGCCCCGAAAGCTCCAGGATCGCGTACATGATCTCGTCGGTCACCGAGCGCCGGATCGCGGGCGACGAGTCCTGCCCTTCGTACCGCGAGAAGTCCAACGGCTCGCCGTAGGTGACGGTGATCTTCGCCCGCCGCGGGATCCGTTTCCCGGCGGGCTGCAGGCCTTCGGTCCCGGTCAGCGCGACGGGCACCACCTTCGCGCCGGTCGCCAGCGCGAGCGCCGCGACACCGGTGTGCCCGCGGTGCAGCCGCCCGTCCAGCGAGCGGGTGCCTTCCGGATAGATCGCGAAGGCGCCGCCGGCGTCGAGCACCTTCCGCGCCGCTTCCAGCGCGGCGAGACCGGCCTGCGCGTTGCCGCGTTCGACCGGGACGTAGCCGAGGCCGCCCAGGAAACCGGCCATCATTTTGCCCTTGAGCCCGCGGCCGGTGAAGTACTCCGCCTTGCCGAGGAACTTGACCTGCCGCATCGCCGTGAAAGTGATCACGCCGGTGTCCAGCGCCGCCCGGTGGTTGGGTGCCAGCAGCACCGCACCGGTGGCGGGGATGTTCTCCACGCCGCGGATCTCGGGGCGGTACAGCGCTCTGACCAGCGGTCCGAGCACGAATCGGACGAGTAGCGGTAGCAAGGTTCCTCCATCGACAGGGTGTCGGACTCCAGCATGGCACGATCACTACTCATGAGTTGGTTCGAGCGGCGTACGTGGCAGAACCCCGGCTGGACGGTCGAAGACATCGTCGCTGCGAAGGGTGACCGCACGGTTTCGGTCGTGCTACCGGCACTCGACGAAGAGGACACCGTCGCCCAGGTCGTCGGGACGGTCCGGCCGTTGCTGGGCACGGTCGTCGACGAGCTGGTCGTGATGGACTCGGGGTCCACCGACGCCACCGCCGAGCTCGCCGCCCGCGCCGGCGCGCGGGTGGTGCACCGCGAGGACGTGCTCCCCGGGCTGCCGCCGGTGCCCGGCAAGGGCGAGGTGCTGTGGCGGTCGCTGGCCGCGACGACCGGTGACGTCGTCGTGTTCCTCGACTCCGACCTCGTCGACCCGGATCCGGCGTTCGTGCCGACCCTGCTCGGGCCCCTGCTCTGCGAGGACGGCGTCCACCTGGTCAAGGGCTTCTACCGGCGGCCCCTGCGGCTGGAGAGCAGCGGCGGCGGCCGGGTAACCGAGCTGCTGGCGCGGCCGGTCCTCTCGGCGCTGCGCCCGTCACTCTCGGGGCTCATTCAGCCCCTTGGTGGCGAGTACGCCGCGACGCGCGAGTTCCTCGAGTCGGTGCCCTTCGCGGCCGGGTACGGCGTCGAGATCGGGCTCATCCTCGACGCCGAAGCGCGCTACGGCCTCGAAGGGCTCGCTCAGGTCAACCTCGGCGTACGCAAGCATCGCAACCGCTCGCTGCTTCAGCTGGGCGTGATGGCGCGCCAGATCCTCGGGACGGCGCTCGCGCGCTGCGGCGTCAAGTCCGACGACCCGGCCCAGCTCACCCAGTTCGCGCAGGTGGGTGACGAATGGCTGCCGGAGGTCGCCGAGGTGTCGGTGAGCGACCGGCCGCCGATGCGGGAAGTGCGCGGTCTAGAGGCGTAGCACCTCGTCGAACCCGGCGACCTGCGACTCGCGATGCGTCACCAGGACGACGGTGCCGCGCGCGGCGGCGAGCACATCGGCCAGGACGGCGTCGCCGTGCGCCGGATCCAGCCCCTCGACGGGCTCGTCCAGTACGAGGATCGGCGGTGCCGAGAGCACTGCTCTCGCCAGGATGAGCCGCTGGCGTTGCCCGCCGGACAGCGTGTCGCCGTCGGAGCCGACTTCGCGATCCAGCGGCAGATCGAAACCGGCCGTGGCGCACGCGTCGAGCAGTTCGGCGTCGGACGCGCCGGGTTTCGCGAGCAGCAGGTTCTCCCGGACCGTCGTGTGGAAGACGTGCGCGTCCGCGAGCGCGCCCGAAATCACCGAGGGCAGCAGCGTCGGATCGTAGGTCTCCAGCGGCTTCCCGTTCAGCAGCGCCCGCCCGGACGTCGGCGCCACGGCACCCAGCAGGACGTTCAGCAACGTCGTCTTCCCGGCCCCGCTCGGCCCCACGATCCCGACGCGTTTGCCCGGCGGCAGGTCGAGGTCGACGTCGTCCAGTGCCGCGGCCCTTCCCGTGAAGTGGACGCCGACGCCTTCGAGCCGCAGATGTCCCGGTTCGGGCACCGCGGTCCCGCGCGCGGGCGGCGGTTCGGTCAGCAGCGCGCGCACCCGCTCGGCCGACGCGCGGACCTCGACCCAGCGCTGGGCGGCCGCGGTCAGCGGGAGGACCAGCTCGAACACGGCCAGTGCGGCCAGCGCCAGTGCCGCGGTCAGCGGCGGTGAAACCCCGGCGGTCAGCGCGATCGCGACGCAGGTCAGCAGCTGGACGAGGATCCCGGCCGCGGTCAGCAGGCTCGTCCGGTTCGCCGTCGCCCGGTCCCGGGACGCGAGCGTGTCGACGGCGGTGTGCGCGGCGTCCACAGTGGACTCGTGGACGCCGTAGGCGATCAGCTCGCGTCGCCCGGTGATCAGCTCGACCGACCGTTCGGCGAGGTCGGCGCGGGCCGGAGCGCTCGCTTCCGCCGCCGCCCGGGTGATCCGCACGCACAGCCACGGCAAGCCGATCCCGGCGACGGCGAGCCCGAGCGCCAGCACGAGCCCGGCGGCCGGGCTGACGATCAGCGCGACCGTCGTCGACACCGCGCCGACGAACGCGGCGACACCGGCGGGCAGCAGGCAGCGCAGGATCGCGTCCTGCACCGCGTCCACATCGGACACCAGGCGGGTGACGAGATCGCCGCCCGAATGCCGCGAGACCCGGTGCGGCAGCAGCGACGTGTACACGCGGGTCCGCAAGGCGCCGAGATAACGCAGGACGACCTCGTGCCCGGCGAGCCGTTCCGCGTACCGCAGCCCGCCGCGCAGCAACGCCAGCGTGCGCACGGCGACGATCGCCACGGTGAGCGACGCCAGCGGCGGCTGCTCGGCCGCCTTCAGCAGCAGCCACGCGGCGGTGGCCATCAGCGCCAGCCCCGCCAGCTCGGCCCCGGCCGCGATCAGCCCGGCACGGACCAGCCGTACGACGTCCTTTGTGGACACTCCCCAGACGTTCACACCAGTTCCCGTTCTCTCAGTGTTCGTCGGTGAACCCGCGTCCGCGATCGACGTCGGCAGGACGCTGGTCGGTCATTCACCTCGCCGATGCGGAGGTGGCGTCCTGCCACCGCGATAGCGGGGCCTTCGGCCGTGGCGGGTTCACGCGTTCGGTCACCGCCCGAGGTGCATCTTCAGCTCCGCCTACTGCCAGTACGACGCCATCGTGGACTTCGAGGACGCGGGTGGCCAGCGCGGCCATCGCGGGCCGGTGGGCGACCAGCACCGCGGTCCGGCCGGTGAGCAGTTCACGGGTCGCGCCGAGCACGGCGGCTTCGGTTCCCGCGTCGAGCCTGGCGGTCGGCTCGTCGAGCAGTGCCAGGCCCGCCTCGGTACGGGCCAGCGCCCTGGCGAGGCCGAGCCGTTGCCGCTGACCGGCCGAAAGGGGCGCGCCCAGTTCGCCGATCCGGGTGCGGTAGCCGTCGGGTAGTCCGCGCACGACCTCGTCGAACGCCGCCGCGCGTGCCGCGGCCTGGACGTCCGGCACCTGGCCCATGGCGATGTTCTCCTCGACGGTCCCGGTGAACAGCGTCGGCCGCTGCGGCACCCACGCCGTCCCGGCCCGCCACGCGGCCGGATCCAGGTCGCGCAGGTCGACGCCGTCGACGAGGACCCGGCCGGACGTCGGCGTGACGAAACCCAGCAGGACCGCCAGCAGCGTGCTCTTCCCGGAACCGCTGGGCCCCACCAGCGCGACGTGCTCACCCGCCTCGATCGTCATGTCCACTTCGGACAACACGGTCTCGTCGCCGTACGCGACGCTCACCTTGTCCAGCACGATCCGGGGCGCACCGCGGCGGGCCATCCGCGAACCCCCGGCGACGTCCTCCGTGCGGACGGCCAGCGCCTCCCGCAGCGTGGCGAGGCCTTCCGCGCTGGCGTGGAACTTCGCTCCCGCCGCCCGCAACGGCAGGTACGCCTCGGGGGCGAGCAGCAGCACGAGCACCGCGGTGTGCACGACCATGCCGCCTTCCAGCAGCCGGAAGCCGATCGGCACCGCCACGAGCGCCACCGAGAGCGTCGCCACCAGTTCCAGCACCAGCGCGGACAGGAACGCGACCCGCAGTGTGCGCATGGTCGCGTCGGTGTGCGCGTCCGCCATCGCCCGCACGGTCTTCGCCTGCGCCTCCGCGCGGCCGAACACCTTGAGCGTGCCGAGTCCGCGCACGACGTCGAGGAAATGCCCGCCCAGCTTGGAAAGCAGCGACCACTGCTTGGCGGTCTTCGCCTTCGTGTGCTGCCCGACCAGGATCGCGAACACCGGGATCAGCGGCAGCGTCGCGAGGATGATCAGCGCCGACGACAGATCCGCGGCGAACAGCCGGACGAGCACCGCGACCGGGATGATCGCCGAGAGCACCACCGTCGGCAGGTAGCCGGTCAGGTAGGCGTCGCTCGCGTCGATGCCCTTGGTCACCAGGGTGGCGACCGCGCCGGGATTCTCCGCCTCCGCGCCGAGAAGCCGTTTGCGCAGACCGGATTTGACCGTCGCCGCGAACCGTCCGCCGACGGAACCCTGGACGCCCGCGAGCAACGCCCGCACCGCGATGGCGGCCACGAGCGTCCAGGTCACACCGCCGCCGGTGAGCAGCGTCGCGAGGCCGTCGGCCTGGACGAGGATCGCCGCGGCGGTCAGCGTGCCGAGGACGGCCAGTACGCCGAAATGGCGGCGCAGTCCGGGAAGGGGAGGCATCTCGGGCTCCTAGAAGTGCAGCAGCGAACGCTGGTCGACGCGGGTGCCGTGCCTGCGCCAGGTCACCCACTGCACGGCGGCGATCGCCACCAGCGCGGGCGGCAGGACGATGGTGAGCAGGCCGAGCATCTCGGTGCTGGTGGCCGCTTCCGCAAGGCTCAGCGAGAAGCCTCCGTCCACAGAGGACACCAGCGCGTCCGGCAGGCGCAGGGTTCCGACCGCCAGCACCGGCGACGCGGACAGCGTCATCGTGGCGACCAGCGCCGCCTTGTGCCGCCCCGCGCGCAGGGCCGCGGCCGCGACGCCCAGCGCGCCGAACGCCAGCACGATCGCGGGCAGCACCGACCACGACGCGGTGGTCTCGACGGCGCCCCAGACGACCGCCACGACCAGGAACGCGAGCGACGGCGCGAGCAGCGCCTTGGCGATCCGGTTCGCGCGGGCGGTGAACTCCGCCGGCGCCCGGACGGCCAGGAAAGCCGCTCCCTGCAAGGCGAACAGCGCGACGAACCCGGCACCCCAGAGCAGCGCGTACGGGCTGAACACCGCGAGGACGCCGCCGGCCGGTTTCCCGGCCGCGTCGAGCGGGAGCCCGAGCACGAGATTGCCGAGGAACACGCCCCAGGACACCGCCGTCACCCAGGCGCCGACGGTGATCGCCAGCGTCCAGGCACCGCGGCCCGCGTCCGGCCGCCTGCTGCGCAACTGCACCGCCGCGGTGAACGTGACGAGCCCGAGCAGCAGGGTGACGACCGGAAGGTACGCCCCGGAGAACACTTTCCCTTCCAGATGCGGGAAAGCGCCGAACAGGACGCCGACCGCGGCCACCAGCCACACCTCGTTGGCCAGGAAGAACGGGCCGAAAGCACCGAGCACGCGCCTTCGCCCGGCCTCGTCACGGCTGAGCCTGCCGAGCAGCATCCCGACGCCGTAGTCGTAGCCCGCCAGCGCGAAATAGCCGGCCGTCAGGAAACCGAGCACACACCACCAGAGGATCACCATCGGTCAGACTCCGCTCAGGACGGGAAGTTCGGTACGGGGTGCGGCCGTCTCTTCGACGGCGTCCGGGCCGCGTTTGGCGACCCGCGACATCAGCACCCAGTCGGCGATCGCGAGCACCAGGAACAACAGCGTGAAAGCGATGAAGGAGAACAGGATCTGCCCCGCCGGGATCGCCGCGACGGCGTCGGCGGTGGTCAGCTGCCCGCGGATCAGCCACGGCTGACGGCCGATCTCCCGCACCAGCCAGCCGAGGATCGCCGCGACGAACGGCAGCGGGATGGCCAGCACCATCACGTACAGCAGCGGCCGCACCTTGGTGATCCAGTTCCGGAAGAGCAGCAAGGTGCCGAGGATCGAGGCGAGGAAGGCGATGAACCCGATCTGGATCATGAAGCCCAGCGAGGCGCCGACCAGCGGATCCGGTGAGCTGAGCTTGTCGCCGTGGTATTCGCCCAGCGGACCGAACTGGCCGAACCCGAAGCCGATCACCAGTGTGCTGCCTGCCAGCGAGGCGAGCACACCGATCCGCATCGAGCGCCGGAAGAACTCGATCTCCTTGGTGCGCTTGATGAAGTGGTACGCGCTGACGCCGACCACGAAGAAGCCGCCGGTCATCAGCGCCGCGCTCAGCACGTGCGGCAGGGACATCGTGAGCGCCGGGTTGGTGAACAGGGCGCCGAAGTCGTCGAGCTTCAGCACGCCGTTCTCGGCGTGGGTGCCGACCGGGTTCTGCAGGAACGAGTTGGCCACCATGATGAACAGCGCCGAGGCGTACGCGGTCAGCGTGACCAGCCAGATCAGCGTCAGGTGGACCCATTTGTTCAGCCGCCCCCAGCCGAAGATCCACAGCCCCAGGAAGGTCGATTCGGCGAAGAACGCCACCAGCGTCTCGATGGCCAGCGGCGCGCCGAAGACGTCGCCCGCGACCGCGGACAGGCCGGTCCAGGTGAGTCCGAACTGGAATTCCATCACGATTCCGGTGACGATTCCCAGCGCGTAATTGATGACGTAAAGCTTGCCCCAGAAGCGAGTCATCCGCGTGAGCTCCGGCTTGCCGCCGAACGCGGAGCGTGTCTGCATCACCGCGACGAGTGTCACGAGCCCCAGTGTGAGCAGCACGAACAGGAAGTGGAACGAGGTCGTCGTCGCGAACTGGAGTCTCGCGATCGGGAGTGCGTCCATGTCGAGGCACTGTATACGTAGGCTGGCTACATGTAGCCACTAAATCTATGAAATCGGGGTGATCTCGGGGACATTCCCTGAGGCCGGTCCGGGAAAGTCCCGGCTACCCTGGTATGCGGCGATGTGTAGACTGTCTATCTATGAAGGCCGACAGTCTGCGCGGGCACCTCGACGCGCTGCTCCTCGCCGTCCTCGACGGCCGGAAGCTGCACGGGTACGCCATCATCGAGGCGCTCCAGCTCCGCAGCGACGGTGCGCTCGACCTGCCGACGGGCACCGTCTATCCGGCGCTTCGCCGGTTGGAGCGCGCCGGATTCCTCGCCAGCGAGTGGGACGTCGTGTCCGGCCGTAAACGTCGTACGTACAAGCTCACCCGCTCCGGGCAGAAGGCCTTGGCGGCGGAACGAGCGGAGTGGCAGGAGTTCACCACCGTGATCGGTGGTGTCCTCGGGGGGAGCACGGCATGAGCACGATCGACGCCTATATCGGCGATCTGGACGCCCGGTTGCGCGGGCCGTCGTCGGCGAAGACCGATCTGCTCACCGAGGCGAGGGACGGGCTGACCGACGCGGCCGAGGCGTATCGCGAGGGCGGTGCCGACGAGGCGGAGGCCGAGCGCCGTGCCGTCGCCGACTTCGGCCCGGCCTCGGTGATCGCCCGCGAGTATCAGGCCGAGCTGGCGTTGCGCGGCGACATCGGCACGCTGTGGAAGGTCATCGTCGGCGTGCCGCTGATCCAGGTGACCTGGGAGCTGGCGCGGATCTGGACCTACGGCGACTGGAGCCGCTCGGGGAAGGCGAACCCGGAGTGGTACGTGGCCGTCATCGAGCTGTTCGGCGTCCTGGTCCTCGTTCCGGCCGTGATCGGAGCGGTCTCGCTCTTCGGCGCGCGCAGGCTGGGACGCAGGCTCGACAGCGTGAGCCTTGGCAAGGTGACGCGGTGGACGGTGGGCGCGGCGGCGGGCACGAACCTGCTGGCGCTGCTGCTGCTCACGGTGAGCACCGCGGTCCTCGATCCGTCCAGGATGAACGTGAGCGTGGTGTGCAACGTGGTGGCGCTCGGCTGGGTCGCGTTCAGTTTCTGGCTGCTCCAACCGGCTTTCCGGCCCCGGCCCGCGCTCGCCGCATGAACGCGATCGAGGCCTACATCGGCGACCTGGACGCCCGGTTGCGCGGGCCGTCGTCGGCGAAGACCGATCTGCTCACCGAAGCCAGAGACGGGCTGACCGACGCGGCCGAGGCGTATCGCGAGGGTGGTGCGGACGAGGCGGAGGCCGAGCGCCGTGCCGTCGCCGACTTCGGCCCGGTGGACCTGATCGCACGTGAGTACCAAGCGGAACTGGGGCTCCGGCGCGACATCCGTGTGCTGTGGGAGCTGATCGCCGGTGTCCCGCTGCTGATCCTCGGCTGGGATCTCGCGCGGGGCTTCGCCGATTGGTCGGAGCTCGGCACCGCGCCGTCCTGGTACCACCGCGCTATCGGCACGGCCGACACGCTCGCGGCGTTGTCCCCGGCCGTCGCGGTCGCCGGATTGCTCGCGGCACGGTTGCTCTCGCGGCGCACGGGCGGCCCGCCCGTCGCCCGCACGGTCTCGTGGTCGCTGGCCGGGGCGGTGGGTTTGAACCTGCTCGCGATCGCGACCTACGGCGGCGCGACCGGACTGCTGGAGCCTGCCCGCATGCTCGTCAGCGTGCCGTGCGCGGTCATGTCGGGAACCTGGATCCTGTTCAGCATGCGGCTCGCGGTCGCCGCGCGGAGCCGGAGAGCCACAGCATGGCGGTGATCGAGGCGTACCTCGGGGAGCTGCGTGCCCGGCTGGACGGCCCGGCGTCGGCGAAGCGGGATCTGCTGCGTGAAGCGCGGGACGGGCTCAACGACGCCGCGGACGCGTATCGCGACGGCGGCTGGAGCGAGCACGAGGCGCAACGCCGCGCCGTCGACGATTTCGGGCCGGTGCATCTGATCGCGCGGGACTACCAGGCCGAGCTGGGGATGCACAGCGGCACCCGCACGCTGTGGAAACTGATCCTCGGCGTGCCGATGATGCAGCTCGCCTGGGAGTTCGCCCGCAAATGGACCTTCGGCGACTGGTCGCAGCTCACGACGCCGACGCCGGGTTGGTACAAGTACGTCGCCCAGTTCACCCACGGCTCGGTGTTCATCGTGCCGATGCTGGGCGTGCTCGCGCTGGTCTCCATGCGCTGGCTTTCCCGGCGGATGGACGGCACCCGGCTGGTCAGGACGGCCGGCGTGCTGATCGGCGAGGCCGTCGGGCTGAACCTGCTTTCGGTGGCGCTGCTGGTGATCGCCACCGGGTTCATCGACGCGTCGAGGCTGTTCCTGTCGGTGCCGTGCGGGATCCTCATGGTGCTCTGGGTGGTGCTCAGCGTGCGACTCGCGTTGCTGGCGCGACGATCGTGGCGTTCGTGTGCCACGATCGTGGCGTGACGACCGCCCTGATCTATCTCGTAGTCATGCTGCTGGTGGCCGCCGTGGTGTTTCTGCTGGCCGCCGTGGTGTTCGGCAGGGGCGAGGAGCTGGCCCCGCTGTCTCCCGGCGGCTCGCCGACCAGGCTGCCCGCCGAGGACATCACCGCCGAGGACGTCCACGCCGTCCGCTTCCAGATGGTGCTGCGCGGCTACAAGATGTCCGAAGTGGACTGGGTGATGCGGCGGCTCGGCGTCGAGATCGAGGACCTGCGGGCCAAGGTGGCCGAACTGGAGGCCGAGCGCGAGGGCGCCAGGTGACCGATGTCGTCGTCTCCGTCGACGTCGCGGTACCGGCCGGGACGGCTTGGCTCGCCCTGACCGACTGGGAACGCCAGGGCGAATGGATGCTCGGCACCGAGGTCAAGGTCGTCGAGGGCAACGGGCGCAGCGTGGGTTCGAAGCTGTCGGCGTTCACCGGTGTCGCCGGGATCGGCTTCACCGACACCATGGAGATCACCGGCTGGGAGCCGCCGCTGCGCTGCGTCGTGCGGCATCTCGGCAAGATCGTGCAGGGCACCGGGGTCTTCCAGGTGATCGAGAAGGGGCCGCACGCCTCGACGTTCGTCTGGGCGGAGCATCTGCGGCCGCCGTTCGGCGTCGTCGGACGGCTCGGCTGGCCGGTCGCGAAACCGGGCTTCGAACTGGGACTGCGGTTGTGCCTGCAGAGATTCGTGAAGTACGCGGAGGGGTACCGGGTTGGCTGAGGCGGGTCTGCTGGGCGCGGACGGGATCAAGCGGTGTTCGTGGGGCAACTCGGCCCCGGACTACGCCGAGTACCACGACACCGAGTGGGGCGTCCCGCTCCACGGCGACGAAGAGCTGTACGAGCGCCTGTGCCTGGAGTCGTTCCAGTCCGGGCTTTCGTGGATCACGATCCTGCGGAAACGGGAGTCGTTCCGGAAGGCGTTCAAGGGGTTCAAGCCGAAGAAGGTCGCGGCCTTCACCGAAGACGACGTCGAGCGGCTGATGCAGGACGCGTCGATCGTGCGGAACCGGGCGAAGATCCTGGCGGCGATCAACAACGCGCGGGCGATCGAGCGGCTGGACGGTTCGCTTGACGACCTGCTGTGGTCGTTCGCGCCGTCTTCGCACACCCGGCCGCGGCGGATGACAGACGTCCCGGCGATCACGGACGAGTCGAAGGCGATGGCGAAGGAACTCAAGAAGCGCGGCTTCGTGTTCCTCGGGCCGACGACCTGTTACGCGCTGATGCAGGCGACCGGGATGGTCGACGACCACGTGAAGGACTGCTTCCGGGCCGCTTAGGAGCGGAGGTCTTCGGCCAGTCTGTGCAGCGCGCGGTAGCTGCCGTCGAGCTCGATCCTGTCGCCGTCGCGCAGTTCGATCACGCACCGCGCGGTGCGCGCGACGGGGATCAGGCCCGCCCAGAGGGAGCGGGTCTCGTACCTGACCGAGCGGACTTCGGGCCAGGTGATCGCGCACAGGACCTTTCGCCCGTGGACGTCGGCGAAACCACGTTCGAAGACGTAGAGGCCGCCTTCGAGTCGTCGCCTTGTCGACACGCACCACCAGAGGAAGAGCGGCGGCCACACGAACAGGGTGAGGGCGAGTGCTCCGGTCAGGTCACCTTCGCGGATGCCGAGCGCCAGCGCTCCCGCTAGCGGCGCGAAGGCGAAGAAGGTCCCGACGATGCCCGGACGGCGGCGATAGCGGCGGAGGCAGTCGCCGAGGTCGTGCTCGGCGGCTGCTGTCCGGAGGTGGGGCGGGATCACGCGCGGACGCTAGCCGTCGCGGTCCGGTACCGGTCCCGGCCTCGTGAGTGGCGAGGACGGTTAGAACCGTCCTTGGCACTCACGAGGCCCAAGGCGCTACTTGCCCTGGAAGTTCGGCTTCCGCTTGCCCACGAACGCCTCGACGGCCTCGGTGTGGTCGGCCGTCGCGCCCAGCGCGGTCTGCGCCGCGTCCTCGGCGTCGAGCGCCTCTTCGAGGGACGACTCGGCGGCGACGGACAGGACGTTCTTGATCTTCGCGTACGCGACCGTCGGCCCGGCCGCGAGCTTCGCGGCGACCTTCTGCGCGCGGGCGGCCAGTTCCTCGTCCGGGACGACCTCGCCGACCAGGCCGAGCGTCAGCGCCTCGGCGGAGTCGACCGTGCGCGCCATCAGCATCAGCTCGGCCGCGCGGCCGAGGCCGATCAGCCGCTGCAACGTCCACGACGCGCCCGAGTCCGGGCCGAGGCCGACGTTCGCGAACGCCATCAGGAAGTTCGCCGACGTCGCCGCGATCCGGAGGTCGCTCGCGTACGCGAAGGCCGCGCCCGCGCCGGCCGCCGGGCCGTTCACCGCCGCGATGACCGGCTTCGGCATCCCGACGATCGTCTTGACGATCGGGTTGTAGTGCTCCTTGACCGTGTGTAGCGGCGCGGGGTCACCCGCCTGCAGCAGCCCGACGTGCTCCTTCAGGTCCTGCCCGGCGCAGAACGCCTTGCCCGAACCGGTCAGCACGACCGCGCGGACACTGTCGTCGGCCGCGGCCTCGGTCAGGCCCGCCAGCAGCAGTTCCTTGAGTTCGACGGTCAGCGAGTTGTACGCCTGCGGCCGGTTCAGCGTGAAGGTGCGCACGCCGTCGGCGTCGGCGGTCAGCAGAACGTCGGATGTGGTCACGGGATCTCCTAGTCGGCGAAACTGCGGTCTGAGACGAAGTCTTTCAGCCTCGCGAGCCGCATACCAGCACCGATACGGCGGCAAAAGATCGGTCCGCGTTCGCGCTCGGCCGCTGATGAGGGACAATGGACAGTAGACCCGGCTGGCTTTGACGAGCGCGACCCGGGCGCGCCGGTTGAGACGGAGGGAGCACGCTATGGCGGCCATGAAGCCCCGGACCGGAGATGGTCCCCTCGAAGTGACTAAGGAGGGGCGGGGCCTCGTGATGCGCGTACCACTCGAAGGTGGTGGGCGTCTCGTCGTCGAACTCTCCGCGGAAGAAGCGAAGGATCTCGGCGCGGCCTTGCAGGAGGTCACCGGCTGAGCCGGACCGCACCAACGTTCAACCACCCGCACCCCGGTCTCCCCTCGGAGGCCGGGGTCGCGGTTCATCTGCGCCCGGAGGTCGCTCACTGTGCGTAACCCGCTACCCCCCGTTCCGGGGAAGCTGCTCGAACTCGAGGTCTCGGACGACCTAAGGCGCGGTACGCCGCTGGCCACGCTGATCGCGGCGCCGTCCGAAGAGGACGGTGACGCCGGACTCGCGGAGATCGGCGGCGTGCGGCCCACCGGCAAGGCCGGTGACGTGCAGACCGTGCCGACGGGCGCCGTCCGCTGGCTGGCGGGTGTCGGCGACGGCGAGCCGAAGCAGTACCGCAAGGCCGGTGCCGCGCTGGTCCGCGCCGTCTCCTCGGCGCTGGAGGAAGACGTCAAGGCGGGCCAGAAGGCGTTCCGCGCCTTCGCCGTCGAGCTGCCCGAGGACGCGGGCGCCGAGCACGTCGAGGAGCTCGCGTTCGGGCTGCTGCTCGGCGGCTACCGGTTCACGGTGACGGCCGAAGAGCCGAAGCCGAGCCTGCGGACCGTGCGCTTGATCACACGCCACGAAGTCGATTTGGAGCGTGTCCGCGAACTCGCCGCGGCCGCCGCGTTCGCGCGCGACCTGGCGAACACGCCGTCGAACGTCAAGACCCCCGCGTGGCTCGCCGAAACGGCCGCTCGTGTCGCCGGCGGCATCCCGAACCTGACCGTGACGGCGCGGGACGAGAAATGGCTGGCCGATCAGGGCTTCGGCGGTGTCCTCGCCGTCGGTGGCGGTTCGGCCGCGCCGCCGCGGCTGATCGAGCTGGAGTACCGGCCGCGCGGGGCGAAGACGCATCTGCTGCTGGTCGGCAAGGGCATCACCTTCGACACCGGCGGTCTTTCGATCAAACCGGCCGACGGCATGCACCTCATGCGCACCGACATGGCGGGCGGCGCGGCGATCATCGCCGCGGTCCGCGCGATCGCCGCGCTGCGCCTGCCGGTCAAGGTGACCGCGCTCGTACCCGCCGCCGAGAACCACGTGTCCGGTTCGTCGTACCGGCCCGGCGACATCGTCCGGCACTACGGCGGCAAGACCACCGAGGTGGGCAACACCGACGCCGAGGGCCGCATGGTCCTGGCCGACGCGCTCGTCTACGGGATCAAGAAGCACAAGCCGGACGCGGTGATCGACGCGGCGACCCTGACCGGCGCCATGAAGGTCTCGCTCGGTGTCCGCATCGGCGGCGTCTTCGCCACCGACGACGCGCTCGCGGAACGGGTCACGAAGGCGGGCGAGCGGGTCGGCGAGGCGTGGTGGCGGATGCCGCTGCTGGAGGACCTCGCCGAGACCGTGCAGGGCTCGCTCGGCGACGTCCGGCAGGCGCCGGGCGGCCCCGGCGGCATCGTGGCGGCGCTGTTCCTGCGGGAGTTCGTCGGGGACGTGCCGTGGGCGCATCTCGACATCGCCGGCCCCGCGCGGGCCGACAAGACCTACGCCGACGTCGTCCCCGGGGCCACCGGTTTCGCGGCGCGGACGCTGGTCGAACTGGCCGCCTCCTACTCCTGACCTGCGGTTTACCTGCGGGGTGGGAGCAAGGGACCTTTGCTACCACCCCGCAGGTCGACCTTGGGCATGGGCTGGGTCGGCGCGTCCCCGGCGTGGGCGGTGAGCCGCCGCGCGATCCCGGTCGCGGGGCCGGTCAGGTACCGGAAGACGAGCCACGCCGTCACGGCGCCGAGGACGAGTCCGGCGAGCACGTCGTGCGGATAGTGCGCGCCGACGAAGACCCGCGAGAAGCCCATCAGCACCGCACCCGGGAGCACCCACGGCGCGAGTCGCCGCCAGGCGAGTGCCAGCCCGACGGCGGCCGCCCCCGCGATCGTGGAGTGGTTGCTCGGGAAGGACCAGTCGCCGATCGGCGGGCAGTCGACGAGGGTGACGAGGTTCCGGCACGGCCGGTCCTCCTGGATCACGCTCTTCAGACCTTCGCTGATCAGGTACGCGATGGCGGTCGCGGCGGGCGGCAGCAGCGCCACGGCGATCCGGGCGGGTGAAGTGCGCGCCCGCCACAACATCCAGGCGAAGAGCGCCGCGAAGGCGAGCAGTCCTGCTTCGGTGAACAGGATTCCGGCCGCCTGGAGCCAGCTCGGGCTCTCGCCCGCCAACTCCACGATGTCGTCGTACATTCACCCGAAGTTAGCGAAAACGGCGCCCGCGCGTGGTGGACGAACGGCAGGGATCGACCCTGACGATCGTCACCAGGGTTGCGCGCGGACCCGCTCCCGGAACCGCAGTACGGCGGGCGGCAGGACGACGTCCTTGCGCCAAGCCAGCCCGATGGTCCGCCCGACCGGCGGCACCAGCGGGACTTCGGCGACACCCGCCGGGCTGCCCGGTTCGAAACGGGGGAGCAGCGCGACACCGAGCCCGGCCGCGACGAGTCCTCGGACGGTGTCGGACTCCTGCCCTTCGAAGGCGATCTTCGGCTCGAAGCCGGCCGCGGCGCACAGTTCGTCGGTGATGGTGCGGAGGCCGTACCCGGTTTCGAGGAGCACGAATTCCTCGTCCTTGAGGTCCTCGATGGCGGCGCTGGGCCGGTCGGCGAGACGGTGCGACGTCGGCACGGAGAGGAAGATCTCCTGTTCGGACAGCACGGCGGTGTCGAGCAGCGGATCGTCGACAGGGGCGGGCGCGAGCAGCGCGAGGTCGAGCTCGCCACTGGTCAGCCTGTCGACCATGTCCTGACGTGAGCCCTGGACCAGCGTGAACCGGACGCCCGGGTGGTCCGCTCGATAGCCGCGGAGCAACGTGGGGACCAGCGACCGGCCGAGCAGGTGCAGGAAACCGAGGACGATGTGCCCGGATTCGGGGTCGACCTCCTCGCGGGCTTGGCGGACCCCGGCGTCGACGGCGGCGAGCGCGCGCTCCGCGGCGTCGGCGAGCAGTTCGGCGGCCCGGGTGAGCCGGATGCCGCGGCCGTCGGGGACCGTCAGCGGTGCGCCGAGGGCCTCGCCGAGCGCCGCGATCCGGCGGCTTACCGTGGGCTGCGGGACGCCGAGCAATTCCGCCGCGCGTGTGACGTTCGTCGTGCGGCGCAGTGCGGTGAGCAGAGCGAGCTGGGGGGCTAGCTGGGCGGTCATCCTTTCATTCAGCACAGTATCGATTGTGGCAGATGAGCGTATTAGACGTATCGTTTAGCCAGGCTTAGCTTCGAGGACGTGCCTGCCCCCGGAACCACCCGCCGCGTGACGATCGCCGTCGCCGCGGCCGGGATCTCCTCGTTCGCGCTGCTCTACGCGCCGCAGCCGGTGCTGCCGCAACTGGCCGAGCAGTACCACCTCGATCCCGGTGGCGCTTCGCTCGCGGTGAGCGTCGCGACCGGCGCGCTCGCGATCGCCGTGTTGCCGATCGCGGCGCTTTCGGAAGTCGTGGGACGGCGTCCGGTGATCATCGCTTCGGTGGTCGCGTCGGTCGTGTTCGGTTTTCTGCTGCCGCTGGCGCCCAGCTATCCGGCGCTGCTCGTGCTGCGGGCGCTGCAAGGAGTCGCCATCGCGGGGTTCCCCGGTGTGGCCGCGGCCTACCTCGCGGAGCGGCTCGGCAAGGCCGGGCTGGCGGCGGCGGTGGGCGCGATGATCGCCGGGAACACCGTCGGCGGCATGGTCGGGCGGCTCGCGGCCGGGTTCACCGCCGGACCGTTCGGCTATCAGGGCGCGCTGCTCGTGGTCGCGGGGGTCGGGCTGGTCTGCACGGTGGTCACGGTGCTGGCCCTCCCGCCGGGGGAGCAAGGGACCTTTGCTACCACTTTCCCGGATCGGCGCAGGTCAGAGCGGTTTCGCGAGCAGGCCGCGGCGGTGCTCGCCGGGCTCGGCGCGGCCGTTCGGAAGCCGGTCCTGCTGGTCCAGTACGCGGTCGCGCTGCTGGCGATGGGCTCGTTCGTCGCGCTGTACAACGCCGCCGGGTTCCGCTTGACCGGCGAGCCGCTGAACCTCTCGCCCGCGATCGCTTCGCTCGTCTTCCTCGCGTACGCGATCGGCTCGGTCTCGTCGGCGACGGCGGGCAGGCTCGTCGGCCGGTTCGGGCGTCGCCGCGCGCTCGCCGGTGCCCTGCTGCTCACGATCGCGGGCGCCGCGTTGACCCTGTCCGACTCGCTGCCCATGGTCGTCGCCGGATTCGTGGTGCTGACCGGCGCGTTCTTCGCCGCGCACGCCGTCGCCAACGGCTGGGCCGCGGCGGAGGCGCCTGAGAACGCCCGCGGCCAGGTCGGCGGGCTGTACACGCTTTCGTATTACCTCGGCAGCAGCGTCGGCGGCGCCGTCGGCGCGACCGTGTACGGGCACGCGGGCTGGACCTGGCTGATCGTGCTCACCGCCGCCTGGCTGGCCCTCGCCGCGGTCGCGGTGCTGAAGGGGACTTTCCCCGCGTCACACGTGGTGAAAGCGCCCTTCGCCGCGTCCGATGCGGTGAAAGCGTCCTTCAGCCCCCGGCGGTAGCGAGTGGTAGCAAAGGTCCCTTGCTACGCGATCGCGGCGACCAGCAGCCCGCCGCCCACCGGCAACAGCGCCGGGACCAGCCGCTCGTCCTCACGGAAGGCCCGCGCGACCTCCCGGAGCGCGAGCGTGTCCGGATCGCGCCGTGAGGGATCGGTCACCCTGGTGCCCGAGACGTTGTGGAAGGCCAGTATCCCGCCGGGCCGCAGCAGCGCGACCGCCTTCTCGTAGCAACTCGGGTACTCGACCGGCGCCGAATCGACGAACACCAGGTCGTAGCCGCCGGGGGTGAGCCGGGGGAGGACGTCGAGCGCGCGCCCCATGATCAGCCGGGTCCGTCCCGGCGGGTAGCCGGCCTCGCGGAACGCCGCCCGGGCCGCCCGGTGGTACTCCGGCTCGATGTCGATCGACGTGAGGATCCCGTCGTCGACCATGCCGCCGAGCAGGCACAACCCGCTCACCCCGGCCCCGGTCCCGACCTCGACGACGGCCCTCGCCCGCAGCGTCGTGGCCAGAAATCGGAGAGTCGCACCCGCGCCCGCGCTCAGCGGACCGCACCCCAGATCGGCCGACCGCGCCCGCGCGGCGGCCAGTACCTCGTCGTCGGGGACGTAGCCGTCGACGAGATCGGCGTCGGCGGCCTCGGCAGGCGAGCCCGCATGCGTCCCGGAATTCACACGCGGAGGTTAGCGCTGCCTATCGCCAAAAGAGCAGAAGACTCCTGGTAACGACTTCTCAGCCTCCTCTCAGTCCAGTCTCACTAGAAACATAAGCAGGCCGGACAGACTGGTCCTCGACAACGGGAACACCGTGCTCATCGCCCGCGTTGGGTGGAGTAGTTGGGAGAAGACGCTGATGGAGGTGCCTACTTCCCCGATGCAGGAAACGATGCAGGACCAGCACGCGGATCAGGTCACGCCGGTGACGGTGGACGAGGCCGCATGGACGCCGCCCTCGTGGGACGAGGTCGTGCGTGAGCACGCCGACCGCGTGTACCGGCTGGCATACCGCCTGACCGGTAACGCCCACGACGCCGAGGACCTGACGCAGGAGACCTTCATCCGGGTCTTCCGCTCGCTCGCGTCCTACAAGCCCGGCACGTTCGAAGGCTGGCTGCACCGCATCACCACGAACCTCTTCCTCGACATGGCCCGCCGCCGTTCGCGCGTGCGGATGGAAGGCCTCCCCGAGGACACCGACCGCATCGTCGGTGACGACCCGAGCCCCGAGCAGGTCTACTCGGACACGCATCTCGACCCGGACCTGCAGGCCGCGCTCGACGAGTTGCCGCCCGAGTTCCGTGCCGCGGTCGTGCTGTGCGACGTCGAAGGTCTCTCGTACGAGGAGATCGGCGCCACCCTCGGTGTCAAGCTCGGCACCGTGCGCAGCCGGATCCACCGCGGCCGCCAGGCGCTCCGCGCTTCTTTGGAGCGTCGTCGCGCCGCGGCGCAGGAGTCTGCGAAGGTGGGGGTATGACCGCACCGCGAGGTTGGGGACTCCCCGAGTCGCATCTGCTTCCGGACGCCATCGTCGCCTTCGTGGACGGCGAGCTGTCCCTCGGCGCCCAGGACAGGGCTTCGGCGCATATCGCCCGTTGCCAGTCCTGCGCCGCCGAAGTGACCGCCCAGCGCCAGGCCGTCGCGGCCGTGAAGCAGGCTGGAGCCCCGTCGATGTCGGCGGGTTTCCTGGCCAGCCTGTGCTCCATCCCGCAGAACACCGAACTTCCCGGCACGCCGGACAACCTGGCGATGACCGCCGACGGCCAGCTCGTGGCCATCCAGCGGCCCGACCGGGTCGCCGGCCTTCGCGACACCGGAGTCCTGGGCGGTACAGGGGTTTTGGGAGGCACAGCGCCGTTGGGATCATCGGCGCCGCTGGGCCAGTCGCCGAACGTCCTCGGCGGCGGGCGGTTCGGTCTCGCCCGGCGGAAGTACGCGCAAGGCGCCGGAGTCGTCGTTTCGGGTCTGGTGCTGAGCGCCCTGGCCCTGGTCGCGACCTCGGGTGACGGCACCGAAGACCAGCCGGCCACCGGCTTCACCCCGCCTCAGGGCGTCAACGCCGGTCTGCTGCCCGCGCAGCTGGGCGGCGGCACCCAGCCGGAACCGCCGCGCAGCACCACGCCGAGCCCGAGCACGTCCAGCGTGCCCATGCCGGTGCCCGCCCGCTGAGCCGCTTCGTCAGGGCGTGACGAAGCAGATCGTCGCGCTCTTGAAGTTCGAAGTCCCGTAGCTCGCGTAGGAGACGACTTCCGCCGTGCCCTCGGCGCACGGACTGTTCACCACGCTCATCTGAGGAAAGACCTCGCTGATCCTCAGCCGTGCTGAGCCGCAGTCCTTCAGCGGAGGCGGTGTCTTCGTCCGGATGTCGTCGAAACACAGCCCGACCTGGGCGTTGATCGCCAAGCACAGGGCGACGCCGTTGCCGCGCAGCGGTCTCGGGACGGCGTACTTGTAGAAACCGTCCTTGCAGTCCCACTCGCCCTTGTCGACGCCGGTGAGGCTCACCGCGTACGGCGCTTGCGGCGAATCGCACGCCGTCTTGACGGCGTCGGCCTCCTTGCCGGATCCGGTCAGCACCACGCAATCGCCCTCGGTGAGCGTTTTGGCCTGCTTCTCCGGCCCCGAGATGTTGTTCAGCGTGACGATCACGCCGAACCCGCCGATGGCCACGACGAGCGAGGCCACGAGCAGGATGATCTGGGTCTTGGTGGAGAAGCGCTTCTTCTTGGGCGGCTGCTGGGGCCAGCCCTGCTGCTGCGGCCAGTGCTGCTGAGGTTGTGGCCGAGGCCAGTTCTCCGACATGGCCGTTAGACTGCCACAGGTGAGACATGGTTGCCTCAAGTGTCACATTTCTTGCCGGGTTCGGGGAATCAACGCGCACTTCACCGTGGTCACGGCAGAATCCAGGGTGAGGCTTGGCGTACTCTCGCGTCCGGCCAACCTGATCTCAGCCCCGGGGAATGATGACCGAGCAGCCGAACGCGAATCCGCAGCAGCCTGGTAACCCGGCGGGGGATCGGCTGGCGCCGCGCCCGCTGGCCCGGCCCGCCGTCGATCCGGCGCAGGCGGCCACGTTCGGGAGGCCGCACGGCGTCGACGGCGCCTTCGACAAGCTGTACCAGCCCGGCTCGAACGGGCAGTCCGCGCCGGGCCTGAATCTGGCACCGCCGACGCCCGAATCGCTCGCCGAAGCCTTCCGCCGCCCGCCGGGCGCCGAAGGTGTCGTGCTGGAGCGGCCGCACGGGACCAACGGCTCCGGGCCGTCCGCGAACGGCGCGGAGGGTCCGCTCTGGACCACGACGTCGGACCCGTGGCGTGACCCTGGTTCCGGCGCGGTGCTCGCCGGGCCCGCCGTGCAGCAGGAGCCGGACGAAGAGAAGGACGCGAAGCGCCCGCAAGGTGCGCTGTTGAGCCTTCCGGAGGTCCTCTTCGGGCGGCGTGTGCAGACGAAGGCGCTGGCGATGCTCGCCGCCGTCGCGCTGGCCATCGGCGCGGTCGGCGGGCTGATCGGCTGGTGGTTCGCCGACACCGGCACCGAACTGACCGGTCAGGCCAGCATCTCCGAGGCCGACGCCGCCAAGGAGCGTCCGGCGGGCTCGATCGCGGACATCGCCCACCGGGTGGCGCCCGCCGTCGTCTCCCTCGAGGTGTTCAAACCCGGTGCCGACGCGGGCCAGCAGGGCTCCGGTGTCGTCATCGACAACCAGGGCTACGTGCTCACCAACGAGCACGTGATCTCGGCCGCGACCGCCGATTCGGCCACCAAGGTCACCGCCGTGTTCTTCGACGGCAAACGCGTCGAGGCGAAGATCGTCGGCGCCGACGCCAAAACCGACCTCGCCGTGGTCAAGGTCGACGTCAAGAATCTCACCGCGCTGCAGGTCGGGAAGTCGTCCGAGCTGGCCGTCGGCGACTCGGTGATCGCCGTCGGTTCGCCGCTGGCGCTGCAGAACTCGGTCACCGCCGGCATCGTGAGCGCACTCAACCGCCCGGTCACCGCGGGCGGCGACGGCGGCAGCGCGCCGGTGATCTACGAAGCCATCCAGACCGACGCCGCGATCAACCACGGCAACTCGGGCGGCGCGCTCGTCGACGCGACCGGCGCCCTGGTCGGGATCAACTCCGCGATCCGCTCGTCGAGCGCCGAAGGCGGCAGCATCGGCATCGGGTTCGCCATCCCCAGCGACTACGCGGTGAAGATCGCGAAAACACTGATCAAGGACGGCAAGGTCGTCCACCCCGACATCGGCATCAACGCTTCGTCGACCGTCGCGGGCTCCAGCACCATGGGCGCACAGGTCCGCAACGTCGCCCCCGGCGGCCCCGCGGCCTCGGCGGGGATCAAAGAAGGCGACGTCATCACGGAAGTCGGCGGACGGCTCGTGCGCGACTCGGCGGAGCTGCTCGTCGCCGTCCGCGCCCGCGAAGTCGGCGAAGTGGTTCCTGTCCGCCTTGTCCGGGATGGGTCTTCACTTGTCGTGGACGTGAAACTGGCCTCGGACTAGCGAGTTCGGACGGGTACCCTGAACGGGGAAGACGCCGAGGCGGAGGTTCACACGGGTGTTCGAGAGTGTCGGCTGGGGAGAAATCCTCATCATCGTCGTCGCGGGTCTTTTCATCCTCGGTCCGGAGCGGCTGCCCGAAGCGGCGTCCTGGGTGGCGAAGAGCGTCCGCAAGGTCCGCGACTTCGCGACCGGGGCCAAGACGCAGCTGCGCGAGGAGATGGGCCCGGAGTTCGATCAGCTGCGCAAGCCGCTGGAGGATCTGCGGGGCCTGCGGAACTTCGACCCGAAACGGGTCGTCACCCAGCACCTGTTCGACGGTGACACGGATCCGCTGGGGCTCAACAACGTCAACGGGACCAATGGGTCCAACGGTGCGAATGGGGCTTCGAAGCCCAACGGCTACCCGGCGCCGGCTTCGCAGCCGGAGCCGCTGAAGCCGGGGGAGCGGCCTCCGGTCGACCCGGACGCCACCTGACCCAGCTCAAGCCTCGTGAGTGGTAAGGACGGTT
Organism: Amycolatopsis sp. EV170708-02-1; assembly: GCF_022479115.1. Taxonomy (NCBI): domain Bacteria; kingdom Bacillati; phylum Actinomycetota; class Actinomycetes; order Pseudonocardiales; family Pseudonocardiaceae; genus Amycolatopsis; species Amycolatopsis sp. EV170708-02-1. The sequence goes on along the minus strand of NZ_CP092497.1, from coordinate 8,000,989 downwards.
CTAACCGTCCTTACCACTCACGAGGCGGTAAAGATGCTCAGCGGCCCGCGGGAGTGACGTTCAGCATCATCCCGGCCAGCCCTCGCGCCCGGACGGTCAGCTTCTTCGCCGCCTCCTTGAGCACGAGCGACGCCGGCGCGTCCGGCTCGGCCAGCACGATCGGCGTGCCCGAGTCGCCGTTGGAGACCACGCGCGGGTCCATCGGGACCTGCCCGAGCAGCGGCACCGTCGAGCCGACCGACTTGGACAGCGAGTCGGCGACCGACTGCCCGCCGCCGGAGCCGAAGATCTCCATCTTCTGGCCGTCGGGCGTCTCCAGCCACGACATGTTCTCGATGACCCCGGCCACCCGCTGCCGCGTCTGCAGCGCGATCGCGCCCGCGCGCTCGGCCACCTCGGCGGCCGCCTGCTGCGGGGTGGTGACGACCAGGATCTCCGCGTTCGGGATGAGCTGCGCCACCGAGATCGCGATGTCGCCGGTGCCCGGCGGCAGGTCCAGCAGCAGGATGTCGAGGTCGCCCCAGAACACGTCGGCGAGGAACTGCTGCAGCGCGCGGTGCAGCATCGGCCCGCGCCACACCACGGGGGTATTGCCCGGCGTGAACATGCCGATCGAGATGACCTTCACCCCGTGCGCCTGCGGCGGCATGATCATCGTGTCGACCTTGGTCGGCTTCTCCCGCGTGCCGAGCATCCGCGGCACCGAGTGCCCGTAGATGTCCGCGTCCACCACGCCGACGGAAAGCCCGCGTTCGGCCATCGCGGCCGCGAGGTTCACCGTCACCGACGACTTGCCGACGCCGCCTTTGCCGGACGCGACGCAGTAGACGCGCGTCAGCGAGCCCGGCTGCGCGAACGGGATCACCGGTTCCGTGGCGTCGCCGCGCAGGGATTTTCGCAGCTCCGTGCGTTGCTCGTCGCTCATCACGTCGAGCTCGACCCGGACGTCGTTGACGCCGGGGAGCTTCTTGACGGCTTCGGTGGTGTCGTTGGTCAGCGTCGCCTTCAGCGGGCAGCCGGCGACCGTCAGGTAGATCCCGACGGTGACCACACCGTCCGAGCCGACCTCCACGTCCTTGACCATGCCGAGTTCGGTGATCGGTTTCTTGATCTCCGGGTCGTACACGGCCTTCAGCGCGGTGCGGACATCGTCGACGCTGGGGAGTTGCTGCGTACTGGTCACACGTCCATGTTACGTACCGGTAGGCGTGCGGTCGGGTTTGGCCTTGCGCGGCCTGGCGTCAAGATCCTCACGGAGCCGGTCGAGCTCGCCCCGCAGGAAGTCCCGGGTGGCGACCTCGCCGAGCGCGATCCGCAGCGACGCGAGCTCCCGCGCGAGGTACTCGGTGTCGGCCTTGGTCTGCGCGGCGCGGTTCCGGTCCTCCTCCAGCGAGACGCGGTCGCGGTCGTCCTGCCGGTTCTGCGCCAGCAGGATCAGCGGCGCGGCGTACGCGGCCTGCGTCGAGAACGCCAGGTTCAGCAGGATGAACGGGTACGGGTCCCACCGCAGCGAGACCGCGACCAGGTTCAGCACGATCCAGACGATGACGATCAGCGTCTGCCAGAACAGGTACTTGCCGGTGCCGAGGAACCGCGCGATCCGTTCGGTGAACCGGCCGAACGAGTCGGGGTCGATGTTCAGCCTGAACCGGCTCTGGCCGCGGGGCTGGTCCAGCCGCCGCCCGGACGTCAGTTCAGGCACGTTCGGCCTCCTCGGTGATCTCGCCGGTGATGTCGTGCAGCCCGGTCTCGCGCCAGTCCTCCGGGAGCAGGTGGTCGAGCACGTCGTCGACGGTGACCGCCCCGAGCAGGTGGTCTTCGGCGTCCACCACCGGCCCGCAGGTGAGGTTGTAGGCGGCGAAGTAGCGCGTGACCTCGGACAAGGTGGCGTTCGGCTTCAGCGCGGGCAGCTGGGAGTCGACGGCGCTCGCCACCATCTCCGCCGGTGGTTCGCGCAGCAGCCGCTGGAAGTGGACGACGCCGACGAAGCGCCCGGTCGGCGTCTCCGTCGGCGGCCGGCAGACGAACACCATGCTCGCCAGCGCCACCGGAAGGTCGGCGTTGCGGATGTGCGCGAGTGCCTCGGCGACCGTGGCGTCCGGCGTCAGGACCACCGGCTCGGGCGTCATCAGACCGCCCGCGGTGTCGGAGGAGTACTCCAGCAGCCGCTTCACCGGCGCCGACTCCTCGGGTTCCATCAGTTCCAGGAACCGGTTCTGTTCGGCGGGCGCCAGTTCGGCCAGCAGGTCGGCGGCGTCGTCGGGGTCCATCGCTTCGAGGATGTCGGCGGCCCGCTCCTCGGCGAGGTAGGACAGCAGTTCCTTCTGGTCGTCCTCGGGGAGTTCCTCGATGACGTCGGCGAGGTGCTCGTCGTCCATCGCGTCGGCGACCTCGTGCCGTCGTTTGAGCGGCAGGTCGCGGACCGTGGCGGCGACGTCGGCCGGGCGCATGGTGTCGAACAGCATCAGCAGCTGCGCCGCGCCCTGGGGCTGGCCGGTGAGGTCGGTGAGCCCGAGCCCGGACACCTCCGACCACGGCAGCACCTGCATCGCCGAACGCCGTCTGCCGAGGCCGAGCCTGCTCGACCGTTCGCGGATCGCGAGTTTCGCGAGCACCCAGTCCCGGGTCCGCGTCGGTTCCATCGCGGCGTCGACGACGGTGATCCTGGTGTCCGAGCCCGCCAGCGAGGCGTGCGCGTCGAAGAGCTGCCCGACCACCAGCACCTCGTTGGGCCGCTGATGGAAGCGCCGCATGTTCACCGATCCGGTGGCGAGCGTGATCGCGCTGGGCTCGATCGAGGTCACCCGCAACATCGGCACGAACACGCGGCGCCTCGTCGTCAGCTCCACCACGATGCCCAGGATCCGCGGCGGCTGCTGGTCCAGGCGCAGGCCCGCCACCAGGTCCCGCACCTTGCCGATCGATTCGCCATCGGGGCCGAAAACCGGCAAACCGGCCAGCTGAGCTGCGAATACCCTGTTCACGGCTGCCATGCCCGAAGGTTATCCGCTCCTGGGGCCCGCGACGATTCGTGTGATCACCGCAATGCCCACGCGGCGATTTCGGGGACGGCGGCGTAGGCCGGGTCTTCGGCGATGGTCTCGGGCGAGGCGCCCTCGGCGAGGTCTTCGTACAGCCAGGTCCAGTTCTGCACCGCGCGCACGAGCGTCCAAGCCCGCGTGCGTTCGGCGTCCATCCCGGCGGCCGCGGTGAACCACTTGATCTTTTCGTCCATTGTGGACTCATTCGCCCGGTTCCAGAGGATCGAGATCGCGCCGAACTCCAGATCACCCGAAAGCGGCTTCGGGTCGATCACCAGCCACGGGTCGCGTGCCCCGGCGAGGACGTTCTCGAAATGCAGATCCTCGTTCACCATCAGCTCACCGGCTTCCGGGCCGAGGTTCACGCAGATCTCCACCGCCGCGTCGATGTACTCGCGGCCGAACGGTTCGCCCAGTTCGCTCCAGGTCTCCGGGAGTTCGGTGACCAGCTCTGCGGCCTCTTCCCGAAGAGATCGCCGCAGCGCCTCGGGAGCGGGAACGGCCAGCCGCCGCGCCAGCGCGCCGACGGTCTCGACGGCCTCCTGGATCGGCTCGGTTTCCAGCGACCGGGTGGCGTCGAGCCGCTCAAGGAGCAGCACGCCGTCCTCCGGCACGTTGTCGTACATCAGGACCGCGCCGCGACCGGCCCAAGTGGACAGTGCGAGCGGTTCGTCGTCCGACTCCTCGTGCGGCCAGCCGAGCTTGAGGATCGCGGGGGAGCCGTCCGCGCGGCGCACGGGCTGCGCGACACCGACGAAACCGTGCATGGCCTCGCCGTCGTATTCGAGCTGCCACTTGGCGGTGTACTTCTCGGCGAGGAACGGGAGGGAATCGAGCCACTCGGCGGCTCCGGGGCCGAGTTCGGCGGCGCGGTCGAGGAACTTGGGCGGGATCTTGAAACCGGTCACGAACCCACCTTGGCAGGCTTGTCCACCGTGTTTCCCCCGTGACTCGCCGGGCGTACCGTGAACAGCGAGAACAACCCCGGGAGCAGCCATGGTGGTGGAGATTCTCAGTGCGGTCGCCGTCGCGGGCGGAGCTTGGCTCGCGGCCAGCCTTCGCGTGGTGAAACAGTACGAACGCGGCCTCGTGTTCCGGTTCGGGCGGGTGCGCCCGGCCATCCGGGAGCCGGGGCTCGCGCTGCTGGTGCCGATCGCGGACAGACTGCAGAAGGTCAACATGCAGATCGTCACGATGCCGATCCCCGCACAGGACGGCATCACCCGCGACAACGTCACCGTCCGGGTGGACGCGGTCGTGTACTTCAAGGTGATCGACCCGGTACTGGCCGCGGTCAACGTCCAGGATTACCGCTCGGCCGTCGGCCAGGTCGCGCAGACCTCGCTGCGATCCATCATCGGCAAGAGCGACCTGGACGACCTGCTGTCCAACCGTGAACGGCTGAACGAGGGCCTGGAGCTGATGATCGACAGCCCGGCGCTGGACTGGGGCATCCACATCGACCGGGTCGAGATCAAGGACGTCGCACTGCCGGAGTCGATGAAGCGCTCGATGTCGCGCCAGGCCGAAGCCGAACGCGAACGGCGGGCGCGGGTCATCTCGGCCGACGGCGAACTCCAGGCGTCGCACAAGCTCTCACAGGCCGCCGCGACGATGGCCGACACCCCGGCGGCGCTGCAGTTGCGGCTGCTGGAGACGGTCGTGCAGGTCTCGGCGGAGAAGAACTCGACACTGGTCCTGCCGTTCCCGGTGGAGCTGTTGCGCTTCCTCGACGCGAACACGCCGAAGAAGGAGGCACCCGCGGAGGACGCGGCGGCCAACGGTCAAGTGGCGCCGGCGCCGAGGGAACCGGGCGACGTGGGTCAAGTCTCGTGAGCGCTAGTCGAGCTCGCCGTTCACCCCGAGAATGATCAAAGTCCCGAAGAATCCGACGTACAGCGCGATGACGACGTACGCGATGATCACCGCCGCGAGCGCGATGCCGCGTCCGCCCGCCTCGCCGCGGTTCGCCTTCGCCAGCCCGATATGCCCGAGGATCAGCCCGACGATCACGGTCACGCACGAGCAGATCCCGACGAGCGAGCACACCAGCCCGGCGATCGCCATCCCGTTGTCCTGCGATCGCGGCGGTGCCGCCATCGCGTACGGGTTATACGGCTGCGGCGCCGGGTACGCGGCCGGGAGCGGTACCGGCGTGTACACCGGAAGAGGAGCCGAAATTTCCGGAGTCGCGTAGGGCGGCGGAACCGGCTCGGCGGTCAGCGGATCGATGGCCTGCCCATACGTCTCGACCGGGACAGGGGTCGGCTCGGGAACCGGTTCCGGGTCGGGCGCGGAGGCCGAAGGCGCCTCGAACGGAGCGGGCGGCACGAACGGCGGCGGCGGGGTGAAGGGCTCCGGCGGCTGAAAGGGCTGCGGGCTCGACACGGTCTCGGACGCCGAAGTCGGGTCCGAGAAGGTGTTCGAGTCGGTGTAGGACGACGTCGACGGTGTGTCCTGCGAGTCGGAACTGCTCATCCGGTGGCCCCCTGGTTCGTGCGGGACACCACCGTATCGTCCGAACGGGTCACGAGACGCCCGCGGCACCGATCGCGAGCACCACGAAAACGAACCACAGGATGACCGGGATCAGCCACAGCGCGGTGACGACGTATCCGATGATCATGCCCGCCTGCGCCATGCCCTGGCCGCCGGCTTCACCGCGTTTGGCCTTCGAGAGCGCGATGTGCCCGAAGATGATCCCCAGGATCGCCGGGAAGCACATGACCAGCCCGATCAGCGAGCACACCAGTGACGCCACCGCCATGCCCTGATCCGGTGGCCGCACATAGGTCTGCTGGACGTAGTACTGCTGCGGCGGCGGTTGATACGGCTGGAGTCCGTAGGGCTGCTCGAACTGCCCGGACGGCTGCTGCCCGTACGGGTCGTGCGGATTCGTCATGCGGGGTCCCCTCGTCGACGAGGACCGTATCGCTACCGGAAAGCGCCGTGTTTCGCGGCGACGTTGAGCAGGACCGGAATCGCGATGGCGTATAGGACGATCATCAGATAGCCGACGACGAACGCGGCGAGCGCCATACCCTTGCCGCCCACTTCGCCGCGCCGCGCCTTCGCGAAGGCGACGTGGCCCAGGACGATCCCGGGGATCACGGACACCAGCCCGATCAGCCCGAAGAGTGAAAAGATCAGGGCGGCCGTGGCGAGACCGGAATCCTTGCTTCGCGCCGGGGCCTGGTTCGGAAAGGCGTACTGCTGTTGCGGCGGGAATCCACCAAAGGGCTGCTGAGCCATGTTTCGTCCCCCTCGGACTGTGATCGGCTTGTCACTGTAGTGCCACGGTCACGGATGGCGTACGCGTGACTGCGCTCATAGCGAGGTCCCACCTCAGGCGGCATACTCACCGGTAACCCAGCGCCGGGAGCCCGGTGCGCGCGAATTTAGGAGCAGCGATGGCTCGCCTCGCCCAGACCGCCGGTTTGACCGACGTGCAGTCCGAAATCCTGGCCACGGTCCGCCAGTTCGTGGACAAGGAGGTCATCCCGCGCGCGCAGGAGCTGGAGCACTCCGACACCTATCCCGCCGACATCGTCGAGGGGATGAAGGAGATGGGCCTGTTCGGGCTCACCATCCCGGAGGAGTACGGCGGCCTCGGCGAATCGCTGCTGACCTACGCGCTCGTGGTCGAGGAGATCGCACGCGGCTGGATGAGCGTCTCCGGTGTCATCAACACGCACTTCATCGTGGCGCACATGATCAAGCAGCACGGGACGCCGGAGCAGAAGCAGCACTTCCTGCCGCGCATGGCGACCGGCGAGGTCCGCGGCTCGTTCTCGATGTCCGAACCGGATCTCGGCTCCGACGTCGCCGCGATCAAGACCCGCGCCCGCAAGACCGACGACGGTTACGTCATCGACGGTTCGAAGATGTGGCTGACCAACGGCGGCAGCTCCAACCTGATCGCGCTGCTCGTCAAGACCGACGAAGGCGCGGAGAAGGCCCACCAGAACCTCACCACGTTCCTGGTCGAGAAGCCCGAGGGCTTCGGCGAGGTTGCGCCCGGCCTCACCATCCCCGGCAAGATTGACAAGATGGGCTACAAGGGCGTCGACACCACCGAAGCGGTGTTCGACGGCTACAAGATCGGCGCCGACAAGGTCCTCGGCGAAGCGCCCGGCAAGGGCTTCGCGTACATGATGGACGGTGTCGAGGTCGGCCGCGTCAACGTCGCCGCCCGCGCCTGCGGCATCGCGATCCGCGCGTTCGAGCTCGCGGTGGAGTACGCCCAGCAGCGCAAGACCTTCGGCAAGGCCATCGCCGAGCACCAGGCGATCGCGTTCAAGCTCGCCGAGATGGCCACCAAGGTCGAGGCCGCGCACCTGATGATGGTCAACGCCGCCCGCCTCAAGGACTCCGGCGCCCGCAACGACGTCGAGGCCGGCATGGCGAAGCTGATCGCGAGCGAGTACTGCGCCGAGGTCACCCAGGACTCGTTCCGCATCCACGGCGGCTACGGCTACTCCAAGGAGTACGAGATCGAGCGCCTCATGCGCGAGGCGCCGTTCCTGCTCATCGGCGAAGGCACCAGCGAGATCCAGAAGACCATCATCAGCCGCGGCCTGCTCCGCGAATACAAGTCCCGCTCCTGAAGGAGCTGAAGGACGCTTTCACCGCGTCTCATGCGGTGAAAGCGTCCTTCGCCGCTCCATCCATGCCCCGCCGCCACCCTCAACGGAGACGCTGCGCGCCCAGCCTGGAACTATGCGGTGAAGGCGTCCTTCAGCTCACATTCGCGCCTTTCGCCCGTCCTTGAGAAGATGGAGCAGGACGGGCGAGAGGTGATTACGTGAGTGCTCCCTTTGGCGGAAGCGGCCGGGCCGCGGGCGGGCTGCCCAGGCTGCCGACCCCGCCTACCGGCTGGCCGATCGGTTCCTACGCGACGTACGGCGAAGCCCAGCAAGCCGTCGGCTTCCTGGCGGAGAAGGAGTTCGGGGTCTCCGACGTGACCATCGTCGGTGTCGACCTGATGCTCGTCGAGCGCGTCGTCGGCAGGCTGAGCTGGGGCCGGGTGCTGGGCACCGGCGCGGTGTCCGGCGCGTGGTTCGGCCTGATCATCGGGCTGCTGCTGGGTATGTTCAACAACCAGGGTTTCGCCTGGCAGCCCATGATCGGCGGGCTCGTGCTCGGCATCCTGGCGTGGACGGTCTTCGCGGCGATCAGCTACAGCATGTCCCGCCGTGACTTCTCCTCCGCGAGCCAATTGGTCGCCGGCCGCTACGACGTGTTGTGCCAGCCGCGTTCGGCCGAACAGGGCCGTGAGCTGCTCGCCCAGCTGGCGTTGGGCGGCCGCCCGACCGGCTGACCCGGGGCGGGCCACTGACATTCGGCGGTACTCGTTCACCTGTTCGTCGTGCAGTCCGCTGAATCGTTACCGATACTGCTTGCGGGCGGTGATCGCCCGGAATAGGTTGCACAACACCAGTCGGGCGGTCATGTACTCCAGCGTGTCCGCCCGAGCACTAGCACGTCGGGGTGCTGGCGCGCGGGCTTCTTCAACGCGTCCTAGTGCCGCCGTTCCCCAGGCGTGCGCGGGTGAGGAGGCCTCATGGGGAAGAGGATGAGCGCGAGCCGGAGGGGCCGCTCACCAGGCCGCACCGGCTCGCTACTCGGCGCGACAGCGCTGACGGTCGGCCTGCTGGCGGGCTGCGGTTCGGATGCCGGGCTGAAGATCAACGTCTACTACGCGCCCGAAGACAATTTCCAGTCCGTTGTGGACGATTGCACCAAGGCCTCGGGCGGGCGGTACGAGGTCGTCTACAACAAGCTCCCGCGACCGGCCGACGGCCAGCGGGAACAGATGGTGCGCCGCCTGGCCGCCGGGGACGATTCGCTCGACGTACTGGGGCTGGACGTCACGTGGGTCTCGGAGTTCGCCGAGGCGGGCTGGATCGACGAATGGACGGGCGAGGCCAAGGCAGAGGCGACCGAAGGTGTCCTGCCAGGACCGCTCGAAACCGCCACGTGGAACGGAAAACTCTACGCGGCGACCAAGAACACCAACGTCCAGTTGCTCTGGTACGACGACAGGCTGACCCCGGCGCCGCCGAAGACCTGGGACGAGATGATCCAGCAGGCGCAGGCGCTCAAGGCGCAGGGCAAACCGGCGAACGTCGTGTTCACCGGCGCGCAGTACGAAGGCCTCGTCGTCATCTACAACACGCTCGTCGAGTCCGCGGGCGGCAAGATCCTTTCCGACGACGGTAAATCGGTCGTGATGGACGCGGGCGCGGTCAAGGCGCTGGAGATGCTCAAGAAGGTCACCACGGCCGGGATCACCGACCCGTCGCTGACCAACTCGAAGGAGGACGAGGTCCGTCAGTCCTTCCAGCGCGGCAACGCCGCCTTCGAGTTGAACTGGCCGTTCGTCTACGCCTCCTACGCCAAGGAGAAGAAGGACGAACTGAAGCATTTCAAGTGGACCACCTATCCGCAGTTCGAAGCGGGTAAGCCCGCCAAGACCACGATCGGTGGCTACAACCTGGCGGTCAGCTCGACCTCGAAGCACAAGGCCGAGGCCACCGAGGTCGCGCTGTGCCTGCGCAGCGCGAAGAACCAGAAGTTCTCCGCGCTCAAGGACGGCGTCCCGCCGACGATCGAATCGCTCTACACGGACACGCTGCCGCTCGACGCGACGGCGCCGCAGAGCGACGACAACCCGAGCATGGAAACGAAGTACCCGATGCGGGAGACGATCCTGGACGCGCTCAAGGACGCGGCGGTCCGCCCGCTGACCCCGGCGTACCAGAACGCTTCGACGGTGTTGTCGAAGGTGCTTTCCCCGCCTTCCGAAATCGATCCGCAGAAAACGGCGGAGAAGCTGAAGGAACAGCTCGCCGACGCGCTCCAGTCGAAGGGGGTGATCCCGTGACCGTGCAGGAGACCGCCGGTCCGGCGGCCGCGAGCAAACCGGGCAAGAAGGCGAAACCCGTTCTCAGTGAAGGAAAGAAGGCCGAGCGCAGGCTCGGGCTGTGGCTGTGCGCCCCGGCGGCGATCGTGATGATCGCGGTCACCGGGTATCCGATCATCTACTCGATCTGGCTCTCCCTGCAGCGCTACGACCTCAGGTTCCCGGCGCAGCAGGAGTTCGTCGGCCTCGACAACTACATCGCGGTGCTGTCCAACGGCTACTGGTGGACGGCGTTCGGGACGACGATGGGGCTGACCATCGTTTCGGTGGTGATCGAGTTCGTCCTCGGCATGGGCCTGGCGCTGATCATGCACCGGACGCTGGTCGGCCGGGGCCTCGTGCGGACGGTCGCCCTGATCCCGTACGGCATCGTGACCGTGGTCGCCGCGTTCTCCTGGTACTACGCCTGGACGCCGGACACGGGTTACCTGGCCAACCTGTTCTTCCCGGACAGCGCGCCGCTGACCGAATACTGGCCTTCGCTGGCGATCATCGTGCTGGCCGAGGTGTGGAAGACGACGCCGTTCATGGCGCTGCTGCTGATGGCGGGGCTGGCCCTGGTGCCGGACGACCTGCTGAAGGCGGCGTCGATGGACGGTGCGACGGCGTGGCAGCGGTTCACGAAGGTGATGCTGCCGGTGATGAAGCCGGCGATCCTGGTGGCGCTGCTGTTCCGCACATTGGACGCGTTCCGCATCTTCGACAACATCTTCGTGCTCACCAACGGCGCGCAGGACACGTCGTCGGTGTCGATGCAGACCTACAACAACCTGGTCAAGGGGTTGAACCTCGGGATCGGGTCGACGATGGCGGTGCTGATCTTCATCACGGTGGCGATCATCGCGTTCATCTTCATCAAGGTGTTCGGCACGGCCGCACCCGGCAGTGACAATGGGGGTAAGCGCTGATGGCCATCGGTGGAGCGGTCACGCCCGGCCGCAAACTCAAATGGGGCCTCGTCGACATCCTGGTCCTGGTGTTCGCGCTGTTCCCGGTGCTCTGGGTGGTCTCGCTGTCGTTCAAGACCAAGGAGACCTTGGACGACGGGAACTTCATCCCGTCGGAGTGGACGTGGCAGAACTACGCGGACATCTTCGAGACCACGGAGTTCATCAGGGCGCTGGTGAACTCGATCGGGATCGCGATCATCGCGACGGTGATCGCGGTCGTCCTCGGCACTATGGCGGCGTACGCGATCGCGCGGCTGGACTTCCCCGGCAAGCAGGTGCTGGTCGGGATGTCGCTGCTGATCGCGATGTTCCCGCAGGTCTCGCTGGTGACGCCGCTGTTCAACATCGAACGTGAGCTGGGGTTGTTCGACACCTGGCCGGGGCTGATCCTGCCCTACATCACGTTCGCGCTGCCGCTGTCGATCTACACGCTGTCCGCGTTCTTCCGGGAAATCCCGTGGGAGCTGGAAAAGGCGGCGAAGATGGACGGCGCGACACCGGCGCAGGCGTTCCGGAAGGTGATCGCGCCCCTGGCGGCGCCGGGGGTGTTCACCACCGCGATCCTGGTGTTCATCTTCTGCTGGAACGACTTCCTGTTCGCGATCTCGCTGACCTCCACGGAGGCCTCGCGCACGGTCCCGGCGGCGTTGTCGTTCTTCACCGGGTCCTCGCAGTTCGAAGACCCGACCGGGACGATCTCCGCGGCCGCCGTGGTGATCACCGTCCCGATCATCCTGTTCGTGTTGTTCTTCCAGCGTCGCATCGTGGCGGGGCTGACGTCCGGTGCGGTGAAGGGCTGACCCATGGCTGAAATCGTTCTCGAAAAAGTGTCCAAGAAGTACCCCGACGGCGCCCTCGCGGTGTCCGAAGTGGACATCACGATCGCCGACGGTGAGTTCATCATCCTGGTCGGCCCGTCCGGCTGCGGGAAGTCCACGACCCTGAACATGGTCGCGGGCCTGGAGGACATCTCCTCCGGCGAGCTGCGCATCGACGGACAGCGCGTCAACGAGAAGGCGCCGAAGGACCGGGACATCGCGATGGTGTTCCAGTCGTACGCGCTGTACCCGCATATGAGCGTGCGGGAGAACATGGCGTTCCCGTTGCGGCTGGCCAAGGTCGACGACCGGACGGTGCGGGCCAAGGTCGAGGAGGCGGCGCAGATCCTCGATCTGACCGGGCATCTCGACCGCAAGCCGGCGAACCTCTCCGGTGGTCAGCGGCAGCGCGTCGCGATGGGGCGCGCGATCGTCCGCAACCCCAAGGCGTTCCTGATGGACGAGCCACTGTCCAACTTGGACGCCAAGCTCCGCGGCCAGATGCGGACCTCGGTGTCGAAGATCCAGAAACAGCTGGGCACGACGACGCTCTACGTCACGCACGACCAGACCGAGGCGATGACCCTCGGCGACCGGGTCGTCGTGCTCCGGGCAGGCTACGTGCAGCAGATCGGGTCGCCGCAGTTCCTCTACGACAACCCGGCGAACCTGTTCGTGGCCGGATTCATCGGCAGCCCGTCGATGAACTTCGTGCCTGCCACGCTGGAGAACGGGACGGCCCGCAGCGCGCTGGGCGACATCCCGCTCACCGACCGGGTGCGGCAGCTGGTCGAAGCCGCCGACGCGCCTCGCGAGGTCATCGTCGGTATCCGGCCGGAGCATTTCGAGGACGCCGCGCTGGTGGACGCCGCCGCCCGCCAGGGTGCGACGTTCACCGCCCACGTCGACGTCCTCGAGTCGATGGGTTCGGAGAAGTTCGCGCACTTCTCGGTCGAAGGTGAGGCCGCGTCGTCGTCCGACCTCGCGGATCTCGCCGCCGACAGCGGTTCCTCGGACGTCCCCGGCTCCGAGTCGCAGATCGTGGCCCGCCTCTCGGCGGCCTCTTCCGCGGCGGAGAACCAGAACGTCGAGCTGTGGTTCGACGCGGACAAGATCAAGTTGTTCGACGGGGCCAGCGGCAAGAACCTGACCTACACCGACTAGGCATCGACGTGAAGGCCCCCTTCCCTCGGCTCAGCCGAAGGAAGGGGCCTTCACGCGCTTCCCCACCTTCGGCGGTTTACGTCACCTGAGGTGATCGGGAATCCTGCCGGTACCGAGAGAAGGGCGACTGCCTTGCCGAAGAAGCTGACCCGCCGTCTCCTGCAGGGCCTCGTCGGAGCGGTCCTCCTCACCACGCTCGCCCCGGCCGTCGCCTGGGCCGAACCCCCGCAAGCGTTGCCCTCGAACGCGACCGAGGCCGACCGCACCTGGCAGCCCGCCTTCGACTACGACACCGACGGCTGCTACCCGACCCCCGCGATCTCGCCCACCGGCGCGGTGGCCACCGGGCTCAAGAACTCCGGAGCCCTCAACGGTCAATGCCGCGACCGGTCGGACCTCGACAACACCAACTCCTACGCGCGGTCGAAGTGCAACAACGGCTGGTGCGCCCACCTCTACGACCTGTACTTCGAGAAGGACCAAGCCGTCCCGGGTATCGACTGCTGCGGGCACCGGCACGACATCGAACACGTCGTCGTCTGGGTCAACGAGGGCCAAGCCCGGTACGTCTCGACGTCGGCGCACGGCAACTACTCGACTTACGACCGCTCGAAGGTCTCCTGGGAGGGGACCCATCCGAAGATCGTCTATCACAAGGACGGCGCGAGCACCCACTGCTTCCGCATCGCGAGCGCGACCGAGCCGCCGGAGAACCACTACAACGCCTGGCAGTACCCGGATCTCGTCAGCTGGGACGGATTCCCGCCCGGTATCCGCGACACGCTCGTCCGCGCCGACTTCGGCAGCGCGAGCCTGGCGATCAAGGACGGCTCGTTCGAATACAACCTGGGGAAGGCCAAACCGGCGGGCATCCCCTTCGATCCCAACGCCTGATCAGTACTCGCTCTCGGGCAGGGCGAGCCACAGCACGAGATAGACGATGAACTGCGGGCCGGGCAGCAGGCAGGACAGCACGGCGAGCAGGCGGACCTTGCCCGGCGTGGTGCCGAAGCGTTTGGCGAGACCGGCGCAGACGCCGCCGATCATGCGGCCCTGGCGCGGGCGGGTCAGGCGGGCGGCTACGGGGTTCGTCACGGGTCTTCCCTCTCTGTCATCACTGTGTGTGAAACCCATTTTCGTCGCGCGGCGGCCCGGCCGCATCCCACCGCGGAACGAAACGCACCCCTAAGGGCGTGAAATCGAGGTAAAGCACCCACCTGGGAAAACGTGGCGAGCCCTGTGTTGTTCGCCCGTAGGGGGTGGTGTTTCCGGATCTTTTGACGATACTGCTCCGGTGCCCCCGAAGAGACTGAGCGCAGTACTCTGCGGCCTGTTCCTCGCCGCGGCCTGTGCCACGCCGGAACCGGCGGCGACGCCTCCGCCGACCACGGCGGGCGACGAGGCCTTGACCGCTTCCGAGGCGCTCGGCGAATACTCGTCGCTCGATTACTGCAGCCTCGTCGACCAGCGGAAAGTGATCGGCGGCGGAAACGCGGTCAAACCGCCGCTGACCTCATTCGAGTTCTGCCGCCTTGAATTCGTCGAAGGCGCCAATCGCTACACCGTGACCACCGGCCCGATCACTTCCGGGCAGGATCCGAACAATCAGCCGTACGAATACGCCGGGCCGCTGCCGGAAGGCATCAGCGTCCAGCAGTCGACGTTCAACGAGGACACCGCCTGCACGCGGCTGCTGACCTTCGCCGACGGGATCCGGCTGTCCATCACAGTCACCTCCGACGACAAGGCCCCGGCCGACCAGGCCGACCGCTGCCGGACCGCCGACGCGACCGTGGGCAGCGCGGCCGGGGTGATCGCCGCGCGCAAGGTCGGGCGGCTGAACCTGGACCAGCGCTCGTGGGGCCGCGTCGCCCCGTGCGCGCTGCTCGACCAGCACGAACTCGACGCCGCCGCCGGAGCGGAGACCAAACCGGCCCCGGCGCTGTCCGGGCACAACTGCATCCGCGGCAAGGTCAGCTTCTCGCTGTCCGTCGGCGCGGACACCACGCCGGGCGCGACGGAGGCGCTGGGCGGGCGGCAGGTCGAGGTCGCCACTTCCGGCGCGTTCTGCCAGGTGACCACGCACCGGCCGATCCCGGGCACCCCGGACCGGGTCGAGCAGGCGGCGCTTTCCGTCGTCGGTGTCGACGGGGCGGCGGAGGATGCCACCTGCGCGGCGGCCCGCGAGGTCGCCGCCGCCGTGTTCCCGAAGCTCCCCTGACGCATTTCGTCCTCTGAATGCGGTAGTTGCACGCGCAAGGACCGCATCCAGAGGACTAAACGCATGGGCCCCGCTCCAGGGCGCGTACCCGAAGGCGTAACTCACGTGCTCAGGGACGTAACTCGCGTGCTTGGAGGCGTAACTCGCGTGACGCCGGGTTCGGCGCGTGGCGTCCGTCTGGACACGTGAGTTACGTCCTCAAGCACGCGAGTTACGGCCGTAAGCACGCGTGTTGCGGCTCCGAGCACGCGAAGCGCCGCCATTCAGAGGACGAAACGCGGGGTCAGCAGCGCAGCTTGGGCAGCCGGAAGGAGCACATGACTTCTTCCAGTGCCTCGAAGTCCAGCGGCGGATGCGGCAGCGGGGTGGCGCGGCCGGGTTCGGCGCGCAGGCCGTCCAGCAGCATCGCGAGGCACCGGCGCCACAGGTCCGGCTGGATACCGTGCGTGAACTCGATGACGGAGCCGATCATCTGGTGCAGCAGCGGCATGTCCGTGGGCACGATATCCGCGCGCAGGACGCCCGCCGCCTGAGCGCGTTCGACGAGCTGTGTGATCAACGGCACCATGCGCGATTTCGCCTCGGCGACGCGCTCCTGGCCGAAGACGTTCGACAGCATGACTTCCCGTAACCCGCGGTCACCGGCGTGCAGTTCGGCCGCGCGCCAGGTGAAGTCCGCGAAGCCTTCCCACGGGTCTTCGGCGCGAAGCGCTTCTTCGGCGAACTCGCGGATCGTCTCGAACTGGTCGACGAACATCGCCTCGACCAGGTGTTCCTTGCTGGGAAAGCGGCGGTAGACGGTGCCGACGCCGACGCCGGCGTGATGCGCGACGTCGTCGAGCGTCGCTTCGAGCCCGCGCTCGCCGAAGACATCGCGTGCCGCCGCGATGATGCGTTGCCGATTGAGTTCAGCGTCGCGCCGCAGCGGCCGCGCCGGTGCGGCGGGAGCGAGGTCCCGAGCCATTCGTCCAGCTTAACAAACGAAGTAGAGGACACTTCTCCACTTCTTGTGTACCTTGGGCGCGGAAAGGGGAGATACCTACTCCACATAGCTTCTTCGTCACTATCGGTGAGGAAACCGCCCGTATGTCTGACTCATCCACCGCTGTCGTCACGCCGCCGGGGGACGCGGCCGCGCAGCACACCAACCCGCACCACGCCAGGAGATGGCTGATCCTGGTGATGATCGGGCTCGCCCAGCTGATGGTGGTGCTCGACGCCACCGTCGTGAACATCGCGCTCCCGTCGGCGCAGCAGGACCTTCAGTTCTCGAACGACGCCCGCCAATGGGTCGTCACCGCGTACGCGCTCGCGTTCGGCAGCCTGCTCCTGCTGGGCGGGCGGCTCGCGGACCTCTTCGGCCGCAAACGCGCGTTCCTCGTGGGGCTGGCCGGCTTCGCCATCGTGTCCGCGATCGGTGGCGCCGCCACCAGCATCGAAATGCTGCTCGTCGCCCGCGCCGCGCAGGGTGTCTTCGGCGCGCTTCTCGCCCCGGCGGCCCTCTCGCTGCTGACCACGACCTTCACCGACCCGAAGGAACGCGGCAAGGCGTTCGGCGTGTTCGGCGCCATCGGTGGTGGCGGCGCGGCGATCGGCCTGCTGCTTGGAGGCGTGCTGACCGAGTACCTCGACTGGCGCTGGTCGATGTACGTCAACATCATCTTCGCGGTGATCGCGTTCGCCGGTTCGGCCGTGCTGCTGAAGAACTCCGAGACCGACGGCCCGCGCCCGAAGCTCGACATCCCGGGCACGATCACCGCGTCGGCCGGTCTCTTCGCGCTCGTCTACGGCTTCGCGAACGCCGAGCGTGACTCATGGTCCTCGATCTCGGTGTGGGGTTTCCTCACCGTCGGTGTGGTGCTCCTCGCCGCGTTCGTGGTGATCCAGCAGCGGGTCTCGCATCCGCTGCTGCCGCTGCGGGTGCTGCTCGACCGCGACCGGGGCGGCTCCTACCTCGCGATGTTCCTGCTCGCGATCGGGATGTTCTCGATTTTCCTGTTCCTCACCTTCTACATCCAGCTGAATCTCCAGTTCACGCCCGTGCAGAGCGGTGTCGCGTTCCTGCCGATGGTGGCCACCCTGATGGCCAGCGCGACCTCGGCCACGGCCGTGCTGCTGCCCAAGTTCGGTGCGAAACCGTTGGTGTCACTGGGAATGCTGATCGCGGGTGCGGGGCTGTTCTGGCTCTCGGCCATCGACACCACCAGTACCTACGCGGGTGGGGTGCTGTTCCCGCTGATGGTCATGGGCGTCGGCATCGGCCTCGCCATGGCGCCCGCGATGAGCGTCGCGACCTTCGGCGTCGACACGCACGACGCGGGTGTCGCGTCGGCCGCGGTCAACACCGCGCAGCAGGTCGGCGGTTCGATCGGGACCGCGCTGCTGAGCACGCTTGCCGGTAACGCGGCGACGTCGTTCACGGCCGGGAAGGTGCCTTCGGCGCAACTCGCGGCCGAAGCCGCCGTCCACAGTTACACGACCGCTTTCGTGTGGGGCGGGTGGATCTTCGTCATCGGTGCGGTGATCTGCGGGCTGCTTCTGCGGTCCGGTGCTCCGGCGAAGGCTCCCGAAGGCGCTTCTTCGGATGCCGCACCGGTCGCCGTGCACATGTAGCCAAGTACATGAAGGCCCCCTTCCTTGCGTCTAGGTACAGGAAGGGGGCCTTCCTGTACCTAGGTGGGCCGCGACTGCGACCGCACCGCTTCGAAGACCTCGTCGTCCCATCGGTGCGTCCGGATCAGCCGGTACCGTTCGCAAGCCACCCACAGATACGCCTCGGCGTCGGTCCGCGCGCCGATCAGGTCGGCCTGCCGCAGCATCGCCACCACCGGCACGAACTCCTCGTCGAACCATCGCTGCGCGAGCGTCGCTCGGTCCGAGTACGTCCCTTCGTCCTGCATGAGCCGGAAACCCCAGGCCTCCACGTGCTCGCCGAGCCGCGCGTAGTCCCACGGATCGGTGAACACCACCGAAGCCCGCGCGTGCCCCGAAAGCGGGACGCGTTCCAGGAACAGCCGCCGGTAGTCCTTGACGATCAGGTCGCCGCGGTACCGGATCCCGCTCGGGTCCAGTTTGGTCCGCACCTCGGTGACCATCGCCTCTATTGTGGACAGTCGCATCGCGTGCGCCACGGAGACGCGATGGTGCCCGTCGATGATGAAATGCAGTTCGCCGACGCGGTACACCTCGATCGGCGGGATCGCTTCGCCGCGCCGGGTGGCGAGCGCCAGCCGTTCCCAGCGTTCGCGCACCCGCCCGGACGTCGGGCGGAAGCGACGGTCGAAGTCGCGGCCGCGGTCGACGCTGCCGACGATCGAGTCGAGCCGGATCACCCGTGCCCCGATCTTCCGCTCGCCGAGATAGCCGAGCGCGTCGACCACCTCGTGGAACGGCAGCATGATGTTCACGTCGTCCGGCTCGCGGCGCAGCCAGTTCGCCAGCCGTGACAACACCTGGCGTCGTCGCGCGCGGAGGAAGTCGTGTTCCGCGTCCGCACGGGGAAATCCGGTGTCCTTCATACGAACTCCATGATCCGGTGCCCGACCACGTTGCGTACCGTGGTCCCGCCGACCACCCGGTCCGGCACGGGTTCACCGTGCGGGTGGATATGCCCGTGCAGCAACCACTTCGGCCGCAGCGACTCGATCGTGCGATGCAGACAGTCGAACCCGCGGTGCGGCGGATCCTCGCGGTCGCCGCAGTGCCGCGGCGGCGCGTGCGTGAGCAGGACATCGACGTCCCGCCCGTCCCGCCAGCGACGGAACCGGGCCCGGCGCACCAGCCTCCGGGCACGCCGCGCCTGCTGGCGTTGCGTCCACTGGTTGGGGCCGTCGTTGTAGCGGACCGAGCCGCCGAGCCCGGCGAACCGGAGCCCGCCGACGTCGACGATCCGGACGTCCGCGTTAACCCCGCCCGCCGGCCCCGGCCACGCCGTGGGGAAACCGTCCTTCATGGACAGTCCGCCGTAGCGCGTGTAGCCGGACAGGTCGGGGTCGTGGTTGCCGGGCACGAACACGCACGGCACGTCGAGCGCGCTCGCCAGGAACTCGAGATAGTCGTACGGCAGGTCGCCTGCGCCGATCACGAGGTCGGCCGGGTGGTTGCGGACGGCGGACGTCCACAGCCGCTCTTCGACCTCGTCCGCGACCACCAGCGCTTTCATGCGCTCCAGGGTAAGCCCGGAGGCGTTACTTGGTGCCGTGCGCGAAGGCGGGGTCCTTGGCGATGATCGCGATCACGATGCCCAGCCAGACGAGGCAGAAGGCCAGCGCCCAGAACTTGAGGTTGGTCAGGATCCTTGGCATGGGGAACTCCAGGTACTACCGAAAGCGGGAAGAGGTCAGAGCCAGCGGTTCTTCCTGAATATTCGGTAGAGCAGGATGCAGACGCCGAAGATGACCGTCATCGCCACGGGGTAGCCGAACCGCCAATGCAGCTCCGGCATGTAGTCGAAGTTCATCCCGTAGATGCCGGCGAGCGCCGTCGGGACCGCGATGATCGCCGCCCACGCGGTGATCTTGCGCATGTCGGTGTTCTGCTGGAGCGTGATCTTCGCCAGTGTGGCGTCGACCAAGGTGGTCAGCAGCTCGTCGAAGTTCGAGACGCGCTCCGAAACGGTCGTCAAGTGGTCGGAGACGTCGCGGAAGTAGGAACGGACCTCGTCCGGGATCAGCCGCGTGTAGCCCTCGGCGAGCCGCTGCAGCGGGGTGCCGAGCGGCATGACCGCGCGGCGCAGTTCCAGCACCTCGCGCTTCATGAAGTAGATCTGCTCGGCGCTCACCTTGGAGCGCGGCGCGAAGACGTGCGTCTCCATCTCGTCGATGTCCGACTCGATCGCGGTGGTGACGTCGAGGTAGTGGTCGACGACGTGGTCCGCGATCGCGTGCAGCACCGCGGACGGCCCGAGGTCGAGCCGCTCCGGATCCTGGTCGAGCTCGCGGCGCAGCCTGGCGAGCCCCGAGTGGTTCCCGTGCCGCACGGTGATCACGAAGTCGCGGCCGAGGAAGGCCATCAGCTCGCCGGTCTCGACGATCTCGTTCGCCGTCGCGGGCGACTCGTGCTCGACGTACCGGACGGTCTTCAGCACCATGAACAGCGTGTCGTCGTAGCGCTCCAGCTTGGGCCGCTGGTGTGCTTCGAGCGCGTCTTCGACGGCCAGCTCGTGCAGGCCGAAGGTGTCCGCGATGCCCTGGATCTGGACCGCGTCGGGCTCGTGCAGGCCGATCCAGACGAACCCGGCGTGCCGTTTGCGCACCTCTTTGATGGCCTCGGCGTGCGTCCAGCGGCCGGGCAGGCGCTTTCCGTCCACGTACACCGCGCAATCGACGACGTACGCCGAAAGGGGGACGGGCAGCGGGCGTTCGGGGACGCTCTTGGCGCGGCCGTTGCTCCGGCCGCGAAGGCCGCCGAGCGAGGGAATGGCAGGCATGGGATCTCCTGGGCAGACGTCGTGCGTTGGTGCGCGAAGACGACGGGCCAAGCGGTCGGGGGGCCGCTCGGCTAGGCCAGCGTTCCCGGTTTCGTCAGCCCTGCCAGGTGGGGATCCGGCGAGATGTGAAGGCGGAAACGCTGCGACTACTAGGAAGCGGACTATCGCCACTGGACATCGGGTTCCTCACCTCCTTCGGCTCGGCGGACGGTTACGCAGTGGTGCGGGTCGCGTTGACGACCTGACACCAATGGTCGAGGGTACTCCTCAACACGAAGGCCTGTCGTTCCAGGCTCACGCCGCGTTACTCGTGCAGGAGGAATGGGTGCAGTTCGGTCGCTATTACGAAGAGTTCGAGGTCGGTGCGGTCTACAAGCACTGGCCGGGCAAAACGGTCACCGAGTACGACGACCACCTGTTCTGCCTCATCACCATGAACCACCATCCGCTGCACCTCGACGCGCACTACGCCGAGGAGACCACCGACTTCGGCAAGAACGTCGTGGTCGGCAACTACATCTACTCGCTGCTGCTGGGGATGTCGGTGCCGGACGTGTCCGGCAAGGCGATCGCCAACCTCGAGGTCGAATCGCTGAAACACGTGAAGCCGACCTTCCACGGTGACACCATCTACGGCGAGACCGAGGTGCTGGACAAGACGCCGTCGAAGTCGAAGGACGACCGGGGCGTCGTCTACGTCGAGACCCGTGGCTACAAGCAGGACGGCACGATCGTCTGTGTGTTCCGTCGCAAGGTCATGGTGCCGAAGCGGTCTTACGGTGACACCAGGGGCGGTGAACAGCCCGGCCGTCCCGTGCCGCACGAATGACGGGTGTCACGAACGGATTGAGGGAGCGCGTCGATGCCCATCGGGCTGGATGAGATCAAAAGCCGCCTGCGGAAGTTCGCGACGGTCGAGGCGGCGGGCGTTTCGCCGCTGTACGAGCACCTGGCGGCGAAGGCGGCCGAGGACGACGACGTCGCCGGGCTGCTGACCGGCGCCCGCGGCGGTGAAGCACGCGGAACGCTGCTCCTGGCGACCGCGCACCGCCTCATCCAGGCCGATCCCATCCACCCGCTCTCGCGGTACTACCCCTCCGTCGGCGGTTTCGACGGCGTGGACTCGGAGACGTGGCCCTTGTTCCGCTCGTTCCTGCTGGAACGGGCGGACAAGGCGCGCGCGATCATCTCCTCGCGGTACACACAGACCAACGAGGTCCGCCGTGCCGCGCTGCTCTACCCGGCGATGACGACAGCGGCGAAGGAGGCCGGCGGCAAGATCGCGTTGCTCGAAGTCGGCTGCAGCGCGGGGCTGCTCCTCGGCCTGGACAAGTACGCCTACCGCTACCAGTGCGACGGCGGCGAGCAGCTCACCGCCGGGCCCGCGAAGACCGCGGTCGGCCTGCACTGCGCCCTGGACCTCGCGCCCGGCGCCGTCACGCCGAAGGTGCCGAAGAAGCTGACGATCACCGCCCGCGCCGGCCTCGACCGCGCCCCGGTGGACCTGGCCGACGAAGACGAACTGGCCTGGCTCGAAGCCTGCGTCTGGGCCGACCAGCCGGACCGGATCCGGCTCCTGCGCACGGCCGCGGCGGCACAGGGCAAGCAGCGGCCGGAGCTGATCGCCGGCGACGCCGTCGACGATCTCGCCTCGGCGGCCGCCACGCTGCCCGCCGACGTCCCGCTCGTGGTGCTGACCAGCCACGTGCTGGCGTACCTGGGGGAGCGGCGGGCCGACTTCCTCGAGGCGCTCCGCAAGCTCGCCGCGGACCGGCCGCTGTGGTGGGTCAGCGAGGAGTTCTACGCCGCCGCGCTGGAGCCGCTGGCGCCCGGCAGGACCGACCTGGCCGAACCGGTGGACCAGGCCGTGCTCGGGCTCGTCCGCTGGGATTCCGGCGTCCCGGACGTGCGGGCGCTGGCCAGAACGGCTCCGCACGGACAGCGGATGACCTGGCTGCCGGTTTAGCGTTTCCGCTCTTCGGAGATGACGGGAAAGCATCGGCGAGGATAATTTTCACCTCTCGCGCGGCTTTATCCCCGTGTCTTTCGCGAGCGGGCGGGCTACCCGGTCGGCAGCACTCCCCAGTCGCGGAGAGTGACGAACAGGAGTTCGGCCAAGCGGCCGCCTTTGTCGAGTTCGATCAAGGTTTCGGCGTCGATCCACCGGGCGTCGTCGGCGTCGTCCCCGGCACGGAGAGTGCCGCCGGTGACTCTGCAGGCGTAGTCGTGGATGTCGTACGAGCCGCGGCGGACGCTGCCGACATGTGTGCCCGGTATCACGTCCAGCCCGGTCTCTTCGCACATCTCGCGAATGACGGCCGCTTCGTCCGTTTCGCCTGGTTCGACGCGCCCGCCGGGGACCGACCACAGTCCACGTCCGGGTTCATTCGCGCGCCGGATCAGCAGAATCCGGCCGAGCTCGTCGTGGACGATGCCGCCGACACAGCGGACGGTGCTGTCCGAAACGGTGTTCATTCCCGAATGGTAGACGCGGGCTTCCTGACAATGGCTGTCCTGTACACGGAGAGTAGCCGTGCGGTACACTTCCCCTTGCCGGCTGACCCAAGCGCGGGACTTCTCTCCCGCGCCGGTGGAAGGTGCGGTACAAAATGAATGGTCAGTATCCGCAGTCAGTCACCGTAAGAGACAGGATTGATCGCTGTGAACGCGAAAAAGCTCCTCACTTTCGCAGGAATCGCGTTGGTGCTGTTCTTCGTGATCGCGCAGCCAGGTCAGGCCGCGGGCCTCGTGGGAAACATCATCGGCTTCCTGCGTGACTCGGCCGAATCGGTGATCACCTTCGTCAGCAACGTCTTCAGCTAGCGGGGGAGCGGATACTCTATCGGTATGTTCGCCCCACGCGATCCAGACGAGTATCTCCTCGACACCGAGCGGCGGGTCATCAGGATCCGCCGTCACTGGGCGGTGCTCCTGTGGGACACCTTCGAGGCGGTGGCCTTGCTGGCCATCTGCGTCCTCGTGTCCTACCTGCTGCCGCCCGCCGCGTGGGTCATCCAGAACATTCTCTGGTATGCCGCGTTGCTCGTCATCCTGCGCTTCGCGTACGTGGTGATGGAGTGGTGGGTCGAGCGATTGGTCGTCACGGACAAACGCTTCGTGATGACGACCGGCGTCTACACCACCAAGGTGCTGATGATGCCGATCACCAAGGTCACCGACCTCACCTACGAACGTTCGGCGTGGGGCCGGATGATGGGGTACGGGACGATGGTGGTCGAGTCCGCCGGTCAGATCCAGGCGCTGAACCGCATCGACTACCTGCCGAAGCCGGAAGAGTTCTACGACACGATTTCCGAGCTCGTCTTCGGCGACAAACAGAAGCAGGCCGAGCGCTTTTCGATGATCAAGGCGCAGCGTGCGGCCCGCGGCAAGAAGAAGGTCGGTTAGCGCAGGTCCCGGGGTCGCTGTGACCTGGAGCATCGTCGATACTGAGCGGCGATGCGCATCGACCTGCACGCCCACTCCACCGCCTCCGACGGCACCGACAGCCCTGCCGGGCTGGTCGCCGCCGCCGCGAAGGCGGGCCTCGACGTCGTCGCGATCACCGATCACGACACCACGGCCGGCTGGGCCCCGGCCGCCGAGGCACTTCCGGCCGGGCTCACCCTGGTGCCCGGCGCCGAGCTGTCCACGATCTCCGTCGACCCGGTGACCGGGCGGCACATCAGCGTCCACCTGCTCGCGTACCTCTTCGACCCGGAGTCGGCGGCGGTCGTCGCCGAGCAGACCCGGCTGCGGTCGGAGCGGCGCTGGCGGCTGCGGGTGATGGCCGAGCGGATGGCCGCCGACGGTCTCCCCGTGGATCCCGACGAGGTCATGTCGCTGCTGCCCGAGGACGGTTCCGCCGGACGGCCGCATCTCGCGCAGGCTTTGGTGCGTGCCGGTGTCGTCTCGTCGGTGAACGAGGCGTTCGCGAGCTATCTCGGCAACGGCAGCGGCTACTTCGTGGCGCGGCAGGACACGCTCGTGGAGGACGCGATCGACATGATCGCGGCGGCGGGCGGGGTCACCGTCATCGCGCATCCCTTCGCTTACACACGCGGGGCGACCATCACCGTGGACGTGCTCGCCGGACTGGCCGAGCACGGGCTCACCGGTGTCGAGGTCGACCACCCGAACCACGACGAGGAGACCCGCGTCCGGCTGCACGGCCTGGCGGGGGAGCTGGGGCTGGTGCGCACCGGGTCGAGCGACTACCACGGCACGAACAAGACCATCGACCTCGGCGACGAGACCACCGATCCGCTCGCGCTCGAAGAACTCGTCGCGCGTTCCACCGGCTATCAGGTCGTGACCCGGTGACGATCACGGACTTCTTCGACGCGCGCCTGTTCATGAGCGCGACGATCACGCTGATCGTCATCATGGACCCGCCCGGCACGGTGCCGGTGTTCCTGAGCCTGACCGGCCGCAAGTCGGTGGCGTTCCGCGCCAAGGCCGCGCGGCAGGCGGTGCTGGTGTCCCTGCTGGTGATCTCGCTGTTCGCCGTCGCGGGACAGGCGATCCTGTCGTACCTCGGCATCGGGATCCCGGCGTTGCAGGGCGCGGGCGGGCTGTTGCTGCTGCTCATCGCGCTGCAGCTGCTGACCGGCAAGACCGGCGGCGAGGCCGAGGCGGCCGGTGACGACGTCAACGTCGCCCTCGTGCCGCTCGGGACGCCGCTGCTCGCCGGCCCGGGCGCGATCGCCGCGACCATCGTCTTCGTGCGGCAGGCCGATGGGCACGTCGGCGCGTACGTGGCTCTCGCGCTTTCGATCGTGACGGTGCACTTCGTGCTGTACCTGTGCATGCGGTACTCGGGTGTGGTCATCCGGCTGATCAAGGAAAGCGGGATCACCCTGCTGGCGAAGATCGCCGGTCTGCTGCTGGCCGCGATCGCGGTCGAGCTGGTGGCGAACTCGGTGAAGGGCTTCATCTCGGGCACGTGACCGGGCTGCGGTGGGCTGAAGGGGACTTTCCCCGCATGTCATGCGGCGAAAGCTCCCTTCGCCGCGTCGGATGCGGTGATGGGCCCTTTCAGCCCATGGCCTCGGTTTGTGGAGCCAGGTGGTAGCAAAGGTCCCTTGCTGTCTTCTGGCTTCGCAGGCGTGCCGTGAGGGCCTCCTTCACTACCTTGAGGGTAGGGAAGGAGGCCCTCACGGACTCTGGGTCCCTCAAGGCGACCTTCACGGACCGCCACGCTCGCCTGAGGCCCGAGGTGGTAGCAAAGGTCCCTTGCTCCCTTCGGCGGGGATCCCCTCGAAAAGTGTCGGTGGGGGTGCGTAGCGTTGCGGGCGGGGTGATCCGATGGAGCAGATTGGTTTCGACTTCGGCGTCGAAGCGCCGCGCAAGCTGACGAAGGTCTCGCCCGCGCGCCTCGCGACGTTCGAAGATTGCCCGCGCCGCTACCGCATGTCGTATCTGGACCGTCCGTCCCCGGCACGCACCGGCGCGTGGGCGCACAGCACGCTGGGTGCGGTGGTGCACAACGCTTTGCGGGCGTTGTTCGACCTCCCGGTGGTCAAACGCGTGCCACAGCGGGCGATGGCGCTCGTCGCCGAACACTGGAAGGACGCCGGGTTCGAAGACGCCGACCAGGCCGCCCGGTACCGCGCCAGGGCCAAGGGCTGGGTCGCGGAGTACGTCGAGCACAACGACGTCACCGTCGATCCGGTCGGGCTGGAGCGCTGGGTTTCGGCGCCGGTCACGCTCGAGCCGGGCAGCGGGCCCAGCCTCATCATCGAGGGCCGCGCCGACCGGATCGACCAGCGCGGCCGGGAATTGGTGATCATCGACTACAAGACCGGCCGCCGTGAACCGGACGAGTACGAGGCGCGCTCGTCGCAGGCCTTGGCGCTGTACGCGGTCGCGGCCGCCAGGACACTGCGGACGCCGTGCTACCAGGTCGAGCTGCACCACGTCCCCACCGGGACCGTCGCGGCCGCCGAGCACACCGAGCAGAGCCTCGAACGGCATCTCCAACGCGCCGACGAGACCGCCGGAGATCTGCGGCTGGCAACGGATACCCTGGACGCCGGCGGCGACGAGGACGTCCTGTTCCCGGCGCGCCCGGGCCGCCGCTGCTCATGGTGCGACTTCCGGCCCAGCTGCGCGGCGGGCCAGGAGGCCGGGCCCGCGGCTCAGCCGTGGGAGCTGCTGGCGCCCTAGATTCCCGAGACACGACGATTGGACAGGCGAGGACGTGTCGTCACCGGACACCGAAGAGCTCGCGACCATCCCGCCGCCCGCGAACGAGCCCGAGACGCCCGGAAGCGGCCGGTTCTGGCGAGGGCTGACCGGATCGCTCGCCGCCGGGATGGTCGTGCTCGCGGTGTGCGTCCTCGCGATCGCCGGGATCTGCCTGCTCACCGGTGCGCCAGGGCCAGGGGCGCTGATGCTGATCGGTCATCCAGTCGCGGCGGTCGCCGCCTTGCTGGCACAACGGGTCGCTGACACGCGTAATGGCCGCGTCGCGGGCTTCGCGGGTCTCGGTGTCGTGGTGAGCGTGACGGCCGCGCTGAGCCTGTTCTGGTGGAGCTGAACACGGCAGGAAAGTGCCAGTTTGGGCGAAAACCCCTTCCACCCCTGCGAAACTGTGGCTCACTGGGCAGGTCGTAGATGAACACGCTGCCCCGCAGCGAGGACGAAGGGCACCGTTGAAATGACCTACCCACCCCAGCCAGGACAGCCCGACCACGGCCAAGGCGGGCAGCAGTACCCGGGACAGCAGCCGGGCCAGCCGTACCCAGGGCAACAGCAGTACCCGGGCCAGCCGCAATACCAGCAGGGCGGTTACGACCAGAGCGGCGCGTACCCGCAGCAGCAATACCCCGGCTACGGCCAGCAGCAGTACGGACAGGGCTTCGGCGGGCCGCCCGCGCCTCCGAAGAACACCAAGACCGGCCTGATCGTGGGCATCGCCGCCGCGGCCGTCGTGGTGGTCACGTTGGGTATCACCGGGTTCGTCGCTCCCGGGTTCTTCCTCGGCGACGACAAGGCCACCGAAAAGGCGTCCGGCCCCGAGGGGACCGCGCAGGCGATCATCGACGGCATCAACGCCCACGATCAGAGCGCGCTGACGGCGCTCAAGTGCGGCACCGCGGAAAAGGACATCGACCAGGTCATCGAGCGAGTCAGCGAAGCGTCGGACGCCTCGCTCGGCGCGGTCACGAAGGTCTCCGAAACCAAGTACACGGTGGCCGTCACGCTGAGCATCGCCGGCCGACCGGGCACCGCCACCGGCACGCTCGCCAACGAAGGCGGCAAGTGGTGCTGGAAGGAAGTCAGCAGGCTGCGGACCAGCAGGACTTCGACGACGCGATGACGGCGAGCCGGTAGCAAGGGACCTTTGCTACCGCGCGCCGGTCACTTGAGGGCGACCAGGGTGGCGCCGCGTTGTTCCAGCAGCACCGGCCCGACCGACGAGAGCTGCACCGGCCCGGCGTAGCCGCGCCTGTCGACGCCGACGGTGCGGATGGTGGCGCCGGTCGTCTCGTCGAGCACGGCCAGCCCGCCCTGGATGGGCACGACCAGCTGTTCCCCGAAGGTCACGCCCGGGCCGGTCGAGTTGTTCAGCGTCCAGCGCGGGGTGAGGTCGTCCCGAGAGAACGCCATGGTCTTCGAGCCGGTGAACCAGTAGACGCCCTGCGCGGTCCACGAGGTCGTCATGACACCGCCCACCGGATCCTGCGTGATCTCCGCTTCGGGCAGGTCGAGCGGGTACGCCGATTTCTGCAGGCCGTCGCCGCCGTAGATGACCAGCAGTTTCTGTTCGGGCAGCACGATCAGCGCGAGATCGCCGGACATCGCGACGACCTTCGCGTTCTTGCCGGCGAGCACGGTGCTGTAGTCGACCTTCGGGTCGTCGGCCTCGTCGTTGGTCGCGCGGTAGACGGTGAAGCGGTCGGCCGGGTCGCCGGGGCAACGCTCGATCACGCCGATCTTGCCCGCCGCGGCGGCCACCGTGCCGTAGGTGCAGCCCGTCCTCGGCTGCTTGTTCGGGTTCACGATGGCGGGGACCTGGCCGTATTCCATGCTCTTGACCAGGTCGTCGCGCCAGGTGTTCAGCAGTTTCTTGCCGGTCGTGGTGACGTGCGATCCGTCGACGACCAGCCTCGTCCCGAGTTCGGCGTCGCCGTTGCGTTGCGCGGTGCGGCGCCCGGTGCCCGCGTCGAGCTGGGTGACCTCGCTGCAGCCGGTGTCCTTGCGGTACACCGCGTCCACCTTGATCCCGGCGAGCGCGACGGTGCACAGTTCGAGATCGCGCGAGTAGCGCCAGCGGACTTCGCCGGTGTACGGATCCCGGCCGAGTACTTCGCCCTTGTCGGCGGTGACGACGCTGTTGGCCTCGCCGATCGGGACGGGGGTCGACGAGCTCGGCGCCTGCCACAGCTCGCTCAACGAGCCGGGGACCTGCGCCGGCGCCGGCGGGAGCCCGGGCGGCAGGGTGGTGGCGACCTGCGCGACCGTCGCCGCGTTGTCGCTGTTCACGCCGATGATCACACCGGTGACCGCGACGACCACCACGATCGCCGCGGCGATCACGCGATCCCGTTTGCGGTTCCAGGGCGAGGGCCTGGCGCGTTTCCCGCCCAGCGGCGGCTCGGTGGCCACCGGCTGAGCGGGGTCGGCGTCCAGCACGTCTTCCGTGCCGATCGTGTTTTCAGCCGTTTCGGGCTGCTCGGGATCGGCGGGCACGGGCCGCGCCGGTTCGTTGTCCGGCGCGGCGTCCCAGCGTTCGCTCACGTGCCCCTAGCTCCCCACGTCCGCGGTCTGAAAGCTCAGTCTGCCGACGCAGGTGTATCAGAAGTCGCCGACGGACGGCGACGGCGGCGTCGGCGAGCCGGACGCTCGGCGCTGTCGCCCGCCTCCTTCTCGACCGCCGGGCCGCTGACCTCGGGGCTCGGCTTCGCGGCACCACGGCTGCGGCGACGGGTCCGCGTGCGGCCCTCCGACGCGGCCTCGCTCTGGCTTTCGGCGCTGTCCGCGGAAGCGCTCGCCGCGGCGTCGGCGGCCTCGATCTTGGCGGCCGCGTTCGCCCCGCCGCGGGTCCGCTTGCGCGGCGCGCGGTTGCGCTTACGGGGGGCTTCTTCTTCCTTCGGGCCCTGGCCACGGCCACGGCGCTTGCCGCCAAGGTCCTCTTCGACCTCGGCCGAAAGACCGGCGCGGGTCCGCTTCGACAGCGGCAGGCGCCCGGTGGTGCCCTCGGGGATGCCGAGGTCGCTGAACAGGTGCTTCGACGACGAGTACGTCTCGACCGGCTCGGGCTTGTCGAGGCCCAGGGTGTCGGAGATCAGCTTCCAGCGCGGCTCCTCGTCCCAGTCGACGAGGGTGATCGCGACGCCGGTGCGCCCTGCGCGGCCGGTGCGGCCGATGCGGTGGACGTAGGTCTTCTCGTCCTCCGGCGTCTGGTAGTTGATCACGTGCGTGACGTCGTCGATGTCGATACCGCGGGCGGCGACATCGGTGGCGACCAGCACGTCGACCTTGCCGGAGCGGAACGCGCGCAGCGCCTGCTCACGGGCGCCCTGGCCCAGGTCACCGTGCACGGCGGCGGCCGCGAAGCCGCGCTCGACCAGATCGTCGGCGACCTTCTGCGCGGTGCGCTTGGTGCGGGTGAAGATCATCGTCAGGCCACGGCCCTCGGCCTGCAGCGCGCGGGCGATCAGTTCGGGCTTGTCCATCGAGTGCGCCCGGTAGACGAACTGGGTGGTGCGCTCGTGGATGGCGCCGGCGTCGTTCTCCTCGGCGCGGATGTGCGTCGGCTGGTTCAGGAACGTGCGGGCCAGCGTGATGATCGGCCCCGGCATGGTCGCCGAGAACAGCATCGTCTGGCGCGCGTCCGGGACCATCCGCAGGATGCGCTCGATGTCGGGCAGGAAGCCCAGGTCGAGCATTTCGTCGGCCTCGTCCAGCACCAGGCCGCGGATCTTGCCGAGCACCAGGTGCTGCTGCTCGGCCAGGTCCAGCAGGCGGCCGGGCGTGCCGATGACGACGTCGACGCCCTTGCGGAGCGCCTCGATCTGCGGCTCGTACGGGCGGCCGCCGTAGATGGCCAGCGTGCGGATGCCGAGGTGCTTGCCCGCGCCCTTGAGGTCGTTCGCGACCTGGATGCACAGCTCACGGGTCGGGACGACGACCAGCACCTGCGGGGTGCCGTCGCCGGGGACCTCGACGCGGTGCAGCAGCGGGACGCCGAAGCCCAGCGTCTTGCCCATACCGGTGCGGGCCTGGCCGATCAGGTCGTCGCCGGCCATGGCCAGCGGCAGCGTCAGCGCCTGGATGGCGAAGGTGCGCTCGATCCCGGCCTCGCCGAGGGCCTTCACGATCTCCGGCTTGACGCCGAAGGAGGCGAAGGTGGGGGATTCGGGTTCCACCGGTGCGCCCGCCTGCAGCGGGTGTGAGGTGTCCAGCGCGGCCGGGCCTGTCTCGCTGTGCTCCAGCGCGACGGCCTCCGGGACGCCGGTGGTGGTGTTCTCTTCGGTTGTGATTTCGTTCGTGGTCAGGGTGCTCGCCTCTCTCGTGACCAGCGCGCACTGCCCTGGTCACCGATCGACACTCGACCACGAAATTTCGCTCGGGCTCCGCGCTACTGGCGCTGGAGCGGCCCTTCGTGGGAATGCCGCAGGATGGCGTGCACGCACATCATTCTTGCGCTGACCGGGGCCACACCGGCTGTCCTTCAGCCGCAGCGGCGTCCCGATCCGGGACGGAAGATCCGTCGTATCCGGCGGCCAGTCTACCTGATCTGCGGTTTTTCGATAGCCCCCGCCGCGCCGACGAAGGTGGGATCGGTCTCTTCCGGTCCGTGCGGGTGTGTTCGGCGATACCCTTTCCGCCGTGACCGAGGCAAAGCAGATCAGTGAAGGCGTAGTCGATTTGCTCGGCGTACTCGCCTATGGGGAATTGTCCGCATTCGATCGCATGGCCGAGGACGCGCGCACCGCGCCGACGCTGTCCGGCCGGGCCGCGCTGGCGTCGATGGCGGCCGCCGAGATCGGGCACTACGACCTGCTCACCAAGCACCTCGGGGCGCACGGCGTCGCGATCGAGGACGCGATGCGGCCCTTCGTCGGGCACATCGACGCTTGGCACGCCTCCACGGCGCCGCGCTCCTGGCTCGAGTCCCTCGTGAAGGCCTACGTCGGCGACGGGCTCGCCGCGGACCTCTACCGCGAGATGGCCAGCTGGCTCGACCCCGAGACCAAGGATCTGGTGCTCACCGTGCTCGCCGACACGGGGCATTCGGCGTTCGCCGAACGCGAAGTCGCGGCCGGTATCGAGGCCGACCCGAAGGCGCGCGACAAGCTCGCGCTGTGGGGCCGCCGCCTGCTGGGCGAGGCGTTGACGCAGGCCCAGTACGTCGTCGCCGAGCGGGACGGGCTTGCCGAGCTGATCGTCGAGGGTTCGGGCGACCTTTCGGGAATCGCCGCGCTGTTCCGCCGGTTGCAGCAGGGGCACACCAAGCGCATGCAGGTGCTGGGGCTGGGCTGAGGTCACTTCGGCTAGCCTTGGCGCACCAGTAATTTCGAACTTTCAAGCGGAGGTCCCACGTGGAGGTCAAGATCGGCATCAAGGACACGCCGCGGGAGCTCGTGGTGTCCAGCAGCCAGTCGCCCGACGAGGTCGAGGAACTGGTCGCGAACGCCTTGAGGGCCGGCGACGGGATCTTCCGCCTCGACGACGAAAAGGGCCGTAAGTACATCGTGCCCACCGACCGGATCGCCTACGTCGAGATCGCGCCGTCGGATGTTCGCAAGGTCGGCTTCGCCGTTGGTGACTAACCCGATCGGGTTGTAGTCGGATGTCACAGTGGCGTCACCGCCGCGTCTCAGCCAGCTCTCAGATTTGATCGTCACGCTAAGGCGGGGACGGCAGGGGGCTAGCCGAGAAATGAGGTGGACGGCGTCACTGTGATGGACCGCGCGCTGCTCGGCGGCGTGCGCACTGTTCCCGAACAAGGCAAACGGGTCGCTGGGCGGCTGACCGGTATCGACGTCGCCCGCGGCCTGGCCGTTCTCGGCATGTACGCGGTGCATGTCGGCCCCGATCCGGCCAAAGGCGGCGTCGGGGTGCTGTTCAAACCGTTCGAAGGCCACTCCGCGGCGTTGTTCGCGGTGCTGGCCGGGGTCTCGATCGCGCTGATGTCCGGCGGACGCCGCCCCAAAGAGGGCCGCGACCGGACCCGTGTCGCGCTCAAACTGGCGACCCGTGCCCCGCTTCTGGTGGCGCTGGGACTGTGGCTGACCAGCCTCGAGACCGGCTACATGGTGATCCTGGCCTATTACGGGGCTTGTTTCCTCTTCGCGATCCCGTGGCTGCGAGCGGGCGCGAAGGCGCTCGCGATCGCGGCGGTCGTCGTCGCCGTGGCGGGCCCGCTGCTCTCACATCTGATCAGGGCGCAGCTGCTTCCCCGTGACCTGCTCTTCTTCGCGCCGGACCTGACCGCGGACGACGTCACCTCGACCGGGCTGCTGAAGGCCGCGACCGTTCTCGTCCTGACCGGCACGTTCCCCGCGTTGACGCTGATGGCGTACGTGTTCGCCGGGATGGCGATCGGGCGGATGGACCTGACTTCGCGCAGCGTGTGCCGCCGGCTGTTCTTCGGCGGTTCGGCCCTCGCCGTGGGCGGGTACTTCGTGTCGTGGCTCGCGACCGGACCGCTCGGTGGCATGCAGGCGATCTACCGCTCGCTGGAGCCGGCCGCGGCGCAGATGGGCATGACGCCGCCGGAATTCCTGCGGCTGCACCAGACCTGGATCCACGGCACCCCGCCGACCACCAGCTGGGCCTGGGAACTGCTGCCGACGGGTACCTCGTACACGCCGTTCGACCTGCTGATCTCGATCGGGATCGCGGCGGCGGTGATCGGTGGCTGCCAGCTGCTGATGCCGAAGTTCGAGCGCGCGCTGCGCCCGCTTTCGGATCTGGGCGGGCGGGTGCTGAGCGCGTACGTGCTGCATTTCGTGGCGATCGCGCTGCTGTGGGACGAAAGCGACGGCGATTCGATCTTCAGCGTGCTGCACTTCGTCGAGTTCTCGGTGGTGGCGCTGACCGCCGCGGTGCTGTGGCGGAAGTTCATCGGGCGCGGGCCGCTGGAATGGGCGATGAACAAGCTGTCGAGCTGGCCGAAGTACCTGGTGCCCGGTGCCCGGGTGCCCGCTCAGCGGCGGGGCTGAAGGGGACTTTCCCCTCGTCTTACGCGCTGAAGGGCGCTTTCCCCGCATGAGATGCGGGGAAAGCGCCCTTCAGCCGCTTGGGGTCAGGCGTTGAGTTCGTTCAGCTCTTCGAGGCTGGTCGGCACGTGGAAGGGCGGCGTGCTGGTGCCCATGATGCGGTAGCGGTCCCACGGGTCCGGGTCGGAGAGTTCGCCCTTCGCGCTGTACTCGCCCGCGCGGATCTCGACGGCGGTCTTCTTGCCGCCCGCGGCCGCGGACACCTGCTCGTTGGCGGCGACGCGGCCGTACCAGCGGTAGTACCCGTCGATGGGCTGGAAGTAGCCCCGCAGGTCGACCGTGGTCGCGATCTCGGTCCCGTCGATCACGAGGACCGCTTCGCCGGCGTAACCGTCTTCGTCGTGCTCGCTCACTGTGCCTCCGATTCCTTCCGCATTTGGACGACCTTGTTCTCTTCGAGCGGCAGGTTCGGGTCGATGACGATGCCCTGCTGCCGGGAGAGGCCGTCGATCGCGGCCCAGATGATCTGCGTCAGGTACTCGACGACACTGTCGCGGCCCATCGAACGCCGGTCCAGCCACCATTCACCGGTGCTCTGCACCATGCCGACGATGCCGTGCGCCCACGGTTCGGCGGCGCCGGAGTCCATGTTGAACATCCGCATGTAGTCGCCGAGCAGCGCGGTCAGCGCGGTGGCGATCAGTTCCTTGTCCTCGGCGACGACGTCGGATTTGACGACCACCTTCTCCTGCAGGCCGCCGCGCGCGAGCAAGCGGTACAGGTTGGGGTGCTCCTCGATGACGCTGAAGAAGGAGTCGAGCGCCATCCGGATCCGGGGGACCGGGGCCAGCTCGGAGTTGATGGCCGGGATCAGCCGCTGGAAGAGGATCTCCGTACCGCGCTGCCCGAGCGCGACGTACAGATCCGCCTTGTCGTCGAAGTGCCTGTACAGCACTGGCTTCGTGACGCCCGCTTCGGCGGCGACGTCTTCCATGCCGAGATCCGGCCCGTGGGTGTCGAGCGCGCGCAGGGCGGCCTCGACGAACTCCGCGCGGCGGGCGATCCGGTGCTTGCGCCAGCGGTCACGACGGGCGTCGCCCGTGTCGGCCTCACCCGCCGTGGGGTGCTTGCTCGACTGCTTGCTGTTGCGCTTGACACGTTCGATCACAGATCGATGCTACCAGAAGTAACTGTTACTGGCAGTAACAGGTTGTGGCAACGTTTTGATGACCCCGGTTAACGCTTCCGGCATTAGTGCCGACGTGGGATAGGTCGTCTCCAGATGTTGTCTGATGATCCAGTCAGGGCGACTATGGCACAACGGGACCGGAGGGGGAATATGGACAAGCGGGTGCGCGCCTGGTTGGAAAAGCAGCGCGATGAACTCATCAACATGTCGCGCACGAACCGGCTCCTGTACTTCAAACATACAAAAACAGCCTCCCTCGAAGTGGTTACCCCCGGACCTGAAGCACTGTTGGAGAGGCTCAACCGTGGCAGCTCCGGGCACTGGAGTTTCTGCTTGCCCGCCGAGGAAGAGGAGATGCCCCGGCCGAAGCCGGGTGAGTTGGTGATCGCCGGTAAACAGCGGGCGCAGATCCTTCGCGCATTGCAGCTGCTCGAGCGCAAGGCGAAGCAGGAGTCCGACGACAAAGGCTTGTGGGTGCTGCACCTCGGCCTGGGAATGCTGAGCTGGACCGAGTCCGATGACGATGACGCCGTCGCGGTCAGTCCGCTCATCCTGCTCCCCGTCACGATATCCCGGGAAAATCTCCGAGAACCCTTCAGGCTACGTCGTACTGATGACGATCCGGTGCTCAATCCCGCGCTCGCGGTCAAACTCCAAGCCGACTTCGGGATCTCGCTCCCTACCGTGGAGGAGTTCGAGGAGGTCGGAATCGCCGGGATCATGCGTAGTGTCGAGCGACTAGTCCGGAAACGTCACGGCTGGTCGGTGGCTGAGCGTGCGGTACTGACGACCTTCACCTTCCATAAGGAGGCGATGTATCGCGACCTCCAGGTGAACGAGGACCTGCTGGTGGAGAACCCGATGGTTCAGGTCCTCGCTTTGGGGCCGGATGCACCGAGCGCGGGGGATTTCGATTTTCCCTCTATTCCCGAGGAACAGCTGGAACAGTACGTCGAGCCGGAAACACTCGTCAGTGTGATGAACGCGGATGCGAGTCAGCGTCGCTGCGTGATCGCGGCTCGCGACGGCCACAGTTTCGTCATGGACGGCCCGCCAGGCAGTGGGAAGAGTCAGACGATCACCAACATCATCGCAGAGCTGCTCCATTCGGGGAGAACAGTGCTTTTCGTCAGCGAGAAAGCCGCGGCGCTGGACGTGGTATACGACCGGCTGAGGAAAGCGAATCTCGCTGATTTCGCACTGAAGCTGCACAGTCATGACGCGAACCGCAAAGCGGTGGCGGCGGAACTCGGGCGAGCGCTGGCTTTCCGGCCGACCGCCAGTGGGTCGTTCTCGGCTACCGATCGTGCGGACCTGCAACGGCGACGTGGGGAACTGGCCTCGTACGCCCAGGCGATGAATGAGGTCCGGAAACCCCTTGGCCGCTCACTGCACCAGGTACTCGGCGCGATCGCACGTTTGTCCTCGTTGCCTCAGGCGCCCGTCCCCGTCGGCTTCGGAGCGTCGCTCTCACCGTCTGAGTTCACCCGCCTTGTCGAGACCGCCGCGGCTCTCGGCCGTTCCTGGGGGCCGGTGGTTCGAGGTGATGACTTCCTTTGGCGGGACTTGGCCGACACGACCATGTCCGCGTCTCGGCGCAGCGAAGTCGTCCGCATGCTCGATGACGCGCGGCAGTCATTGGACGCTCTCGAGGGCTTGGTCGGCGCGGTCGACGAGGATCTCGGCCTCGGTTGGACGGCCGGCCCTCGCGACGGGCAGCGCATGCTCGGGCTCATGACCCTGCTAGACGATCGTCCCGCTATTCCGGCCGATTGGCTGAGCAGGCGCGATCTCAAGCCGGTCAAGGCTCGGATGGATGAGCTGGCGAAGCTGACCGCCGAACACGCGGATGCAAGGGCCACCCTGACCGCACTGGTCGGTCCAGGGGCGGACGGGCTCGACCCGGATCACTCCGCTGAGCTCGAGGGCGCACTCACCGCGTTGAGTGAGCGAGAACCGCGCTGGAACGTGGCGGAGCAGGCAGATGTCGATCAGCTCCGAGGGGCCGCGCGGTTCCTCCGTGCCAGTTCGGGGGACCTCGGTTCCCTTGGGACGGACGCTCGGAACGTGGCAGAGATATTGGGACTACCGAAGGAAGGTTTGTCGCTCGATCGTGCGGTCGAGCTCGCAGCCCTCGGGTCCCTAGCGGATTCGCCGAACCGTCCGGAGGCTGACTGGCTCAACCCGGCTGCGCAGGCCGCGCTGACTCAGGCGGCCGACACGCTAGGCGAGTTGCACCGTGAGTTCCATCGGCGCAGGGACGAGCTGCGCGATGTCTTCCGTGATGAAGCCCTTGCGCTGGATCTGGCGGGTCTGAACGCGCGGTTCGCCAAAGTGCACAAAGGGCTGGGCAAGCTGCGGCGAGCGTATCGCGAGGACAAGCGGCTGTTGGCGGAGTGCACGGTGCTCGGCAGGGTCGATGAGGAGGTCAGGTCCCGGCTTGCCGACGCGGTGAGTTGGAAAGAGGCCGAGCAACGTCTCTCGACCGCGGAAGCCAGACATGCCAACACACTTGGCGGTCACTACTACCAGCGTGTGGACGCGGACTTCACGCGAATCGCCAACGCGATCGAAGTCGCAAGGCAGGCAGTCGTCCTCGCTGGGGAGAAGATCGGTGAGCAGCGGATTGTTCGTCAGCTGGCCAGAGAAGGTGCTCCCGATCCCCAGCTCTCCGTCGTCGCCCGGCGGTTGGAAGAAGCGGCAAGGGCATGGCTGGACGATGCGAGAGTAATAGCCGGGCCCAAGACCAAACAGCTGCGGAGAACCTCGATCGATAGGTTGCTCGAGTGGGTGGAGCAGGTCGCTGATCTGCTCGACATCGTGACCGAGGTCGTCGACCGGGTAGGTGGCGCCGCCGGGCGTCCGGTTTCGGTGCCTTTCGCGGTCAGGGCGTTACGGCAGGTCGTCAAGGTCCGCTCGTTACGAGAACGGATCGAGGCTCGGCTCGAGGAAGATCGACAGCTGTTGGGAACCGGTTTTCGAGGTGTCGATACGAACTGGGAGTCGATGAACGAAGAGCTTGCCTGGGCGGAGAGAGTTCGAGCACACCTGGGTGGCTCGGTGCGCCTTGCTCTTGCGGAAGCCGTTCTCGGAACCTCGTTCACGTCGGCCGACATCCGTGTGCGGCAGGAGGCGTGGACCAAATGTGCCGCCAGGATCGCGGGAGGATTCACCGGACGCCAGGCAGGCGTCGCTACGGAATCTTTGAACGACGATGACTTCGAGTACGTCCGACACTTCTTGGTCGAGTTGGCGGATTCGGTCGGTGATATCGACGAATGGGCGGCCTACGCGACTGCCAGGGAAAAATTGTCAGAAGCTGGGCTGGGGGCGGTCGTTTCCTTTTGTGTCGAGCGGCAGGTGGAGGCGGGGCAAGTCAGATCCATCGTTGAGCGAGCGCTGTCGGAATCGTGGGCCGATGATGTACTGAAGACGGATGCGGTTCGGTTGGGTGCGCTGCGAGCAGCTGATCGAGACGCTCTTGTCGCGGAGTTCGGGGAGCTCGACCGGGCGCAGATCGCAAACGCGTCCGCTGCGGTTATCAATTCCTGTTCCGGGCGCAGGCCGAATTCGAATCTCGGGGCCGCCGCGATCCTGCAGCGTGAGGCGCAGAAGCAGCGGCGGCATATGCCGATCCGGGACCTGCTTGGCAAAGCTGGAAACGTGGCACAGCTGCTGAAGCCGTGCTTCATGATGAGCCCGTTGGCGGTTTCCCAGTACCTCCCAGCCGCGCTGCGGTTCGACGCCGTGATCTTCGATGAGGCGTCTCAGGTGAGGCCGGCGGATGCGATCAACTGTGTGTACCGGGGTCGGCAACTGGTGGTGGCCGGTGATCAGAAGCAGTTGCCGCCATCGAACTTCTTCGCTACCGCAGATATGGTCGAAGACGACACCTATGACGAGGATCAGGTCGACGAGTTCGAGTCGCTACTCGATCTCTGCAAGGCCGCCGGTGCGCTCAAGTCGCTTCCGTTGAGCTGGCACTATCGTAGTCAGCATGAATCATTGATCACCTACTCGAATTATCGGTTCTACGATGGAAAGCTGCTGACCTTCCCCGGTGCAACGGAGAAGGCCCCGGATGTCGGCGTAGAACTGTTCAAGGTGGACGGCGTCTATCGGCGGGGTGGTGCGCGGGACAACCCTGTGGAGGCGCAGAAGGTCATAGAACGTGTTCTTTATCATCGTCGTCATCACCCCGGACGAACTCTCGGTGTGGTCACTTTCTCCGGCGCGCAGCAGGATGCGATCGAGCGCGAACTGGAGGCGCAAGCGGAGCGATTCCCGGAACTTGCTCAGCTGCCAGGTGACGATCGACTCCACGGGTTCTTCGTCAAGAGTCTGGAAAACGTCCAAGGTGATGAGCGGGACATCATCATCTTCAGCATCGGGTACGGTCCGGACGAGCATGGGAAGTTCACGCTCAATATGGGGCCGCTGAATAAAAAAGATGGCTGGCGGAGGCTGAACGTCGCCATCACGAGAGCGCAGCGACGGGTAGAAATCATCAGCTCGGTTACGCCTGGTCAGTTCGTCGGCAATTCGTCGGCGGACGGTGTGCGACATTTGCGCGGCTATCTCGACTTCGCGCTACGTGGTGTGCCCGCGCTGGCGTTGGAGCTCGATGACTCTGGAGGAGATGCCGAGAGCCCCTTTGAGGAAGAAGTGCTCAGGTCCATC
This sequence comes from Amycolatopsis sp. EV170708-02-1, assembly GCF_022479115.1. Lineage (NCBI taxonomy): Bacteria > Bacillati > Actinomycetota > Actinomycetes > Pseudonocardiales > Pseudonocardiaceae > Amycolatopsis > Amycolatopsis sp. EV170708-02-1. The sequence continues at coordinate 7,961,398 of NZ_CP092497.1, read as the reverse complement.
AGAAGCTGGGGATATGACGTGGTTCCTCAGGTCGGTGTCGCCGGCTATCGAATCGATCTGGGTGTCCGCGGTGGCGAATCCGACGGTACTTATGTTCTGGGTGTGGAATGTGACGGGGCCATGTATCACTCGGCCAAGGTCACTCGCGACCGGGACCGGTTGCGGCAGTCCGTGCTCGAAGGGCTCGGATGGCGGATCCATCGGATTTGGGGAACCGCCTGGTATCGGGATCGCCAAGGGCAGGAGGCTCGACTGCGGCGGGCGATTGAGGCGGCTCTCGCCGGCGAAGAGTCCGGCGATGCGGTGGTGGCGGCTTTGCCTGCCGTCCCCGAGGTCGAGCATGAGGAAGTCGACTTCGATGCCCGGCCGGCCTGGGTCGTGCCATATCGCGCCGTTGAGCTGGGTGCGGTGACTTCGCCTTGGCAGCTGCACCAGCCCGAAGCGCGCGGGCGCCTACGTGACCTGATCAGGGCGGTTGTCCAGGCGGAAGGACCGGTGCATCAGGACCGGGTGCTTCGGACCATTCGGGAAGCGTGGGGTGGCCAGCGATCGGGTCCAAGGATCAAGGAGGCCTTCAGGCTTGCGGTAGACGAGGTCGTCCGGGACGGGTTCGAGATGGATGGACTGGGCTTTCTGCGTGCGCGTTCGAAGGAAATGAACACTGTTCGGGTCCCAGGAGCTGATCCGGTGACTCAGCGAGATGTCAAGCATCTGCCGCGTGAGGAGCTCCGGCTCGCTGTCTCTCGACTGGTCGATGAGGTGCATTCCATCTCGGACGACGAGCTGATGAGCAGCGTCGCCCGCTTGTTCGGCTGGCAGCGGGTCGGCCCGGATATCCGCGCGGCGCTCGAAGGGGTCGTTGAGGGGCTGGTTCGTGCAGGTGCGATGGACCGAAGTCACGGCCACTTGGAGAGTCGCGGTAACGCTTGACACGTTCGATCACCCCAGTCATGCTACCGGAGGTAACTGTTACCACGAGTTACAGATAGGGGTGTGTCGGCAATGACGCGGGCGCTGAAGGAAACAGACCGGGAGAAGACGGCCGAGCGGCTGCTCAAGTCCTCCGCGAACAAGTTCTACGATCCCGACGTCGACATCGACTGGACCGCCCCGCTCGTCGACGGGAAGCGCTTCATCCCGGCACACCGTTCTTCGCTCTACGGCACGAAGTTGTGGGACTCGCTGTCCGAAGAGCAGCGCATCGAACTCGGCAAGCACGAGGTCGCGAGCGTCGCCACGACGGGGCTGTGGTTCGAGATCCTCCTGATGCAGATGCTGCTCAAGGAGGTCTACGAAGAGGACCCGACCAGTTCGCACGCCCAGTACGCGTTAACCGAGATCGCGGACGAATGCCGTCATTCGACGATGTTCGCGCGGATGGCTTCGCGGATCGGCTGCCCGTCCTACGGGCCGGTGCCGTGGTTGCGGCGGCTGGCGAAGCTGATGCCGACCATCAGCTACGGTCCCGCGCGCTACGGCGCGATCCTCGTCGCCGAAGAGGTCCTCGACCGTCTTCAGCGCGAGCAGATGAACGACCCGGACATCCAGCCGCTGGTGCGCATGGTCAACCGGATCCACGTGCTCGAAGAAGCCCGGCACGTCACCTTCGCCCGCGAAGAGGTGACTCGCGGGATGGCGAAACTGTCGAAGAAGGAAATCCTCTACCAGCAGTTCATCATCGCGCTCATTTCGTATTTCGTGACCCGGGCCTTCATCAACCCGAACGTCTACAAGGCCGTCGGCATCCGTCCGCGCGACGGCGTCGAGGCCGCGCTGAACAACCCTCACTGGCGCGAAAGCATCCAGTGGGCGGGCGAGAAGATCATGCCGTTCCTGCAGGAATCCGGGCTGGTCGGCAAGCCGGGCATGTACTTCTGGCGCAAGTCCTTCCTGCTGCCGGGGAAGCGATGAGGAGCGTCAAGCAGCGCGACGCCGTCTCGTGGGACCCGTCGCGGCGGCATCGGTTCGTGACCGGTGACGGCACCGCCCTGCACGTCGAGCCGGGCGGGCCAGCCGACTCCGAGCTCACGCTGGTGCTCGTGCACGGCTGGACACAGGACCACCGGACCTGGGACGGCGTGGTGTCGCGGCTCGGCGACTCCGTCCGGACCCTGCGCTACGACCTGCGCGGCCACGGCGGTTCCGCGCCGGCGAAACCGGGGACGGCCACGATCGCGACCCTCGCCGACGACCTCGCCGAGCTGATCCAGGATCGTGTCCCGAACGGGCCGATCGTGCTCGCCGGGCACTCCATGGGCGGCATGACGATCATGGAATTGTCCCGCAGGCATCCCGATCTCGTGGCCCGGCGCGTCGCAGGGGTCGCGTTCGTCGCCACGTCGTCCGGTGAGATGGACCGGATCACCCTCGGCCTGCCGGGGATCGCGGGCAGCGGCGCGGCGAGGTTCGAACGGAGGCTCGCGAAGCTGCTCGCGAAGAACCGCCGGGACGCCTTGCCGCTGCCGCTGTCGGTGGTGCGGCCCGGTGCGCGGCTGCTCGTCTTCGGTCGGCGGCCTCAGCGGGCCGATGTGGACTCGGTCGCCGAACAGCTGCTGTGCGCGCATCCGGCGAGCGTCGCGGGATTCCAGGACGCGATTTCGCGGCACGACTGCCGGGTCACGCTGGCCGCGCTTCAGGGCAAACCGGTGATCGTGCTGGCGGGGGAGCGGGACCGGCTCTGTCCGCCGCCGCACGCCAAGGTCATCGCCGACGAACTGCCGGAAGCCGAATTCGTGCGCTACCCGGGGCGGGGCACATGCTTCCGCAGGAACGGGCTCAGGAGGTTTCGGACCGCATCGCGGCACTCGTCCGCCGCGCCGCGAGGGTCTGAAAAGGGGAGCAAGGGACCTTTGCTACCGCTTCTCTCGACATTGAGACAAGTGGTAGCAAAGGTCCCTTGCTCCCGTCAGAGGTTCGTGTAGCCGTGCTCCAGGAGCCGCACGCCGGCTTCCCGGTAGGCGTCCTGGTCGTCGACGGCGAGCGTGGCCAGCCCGTCGACGTAGCGGTTGAACATGCAGAACGCGGCCGCGATCAGGACCGTGTCGTGGATTTCCACGTCCGTCGCGCCCTCCGCGCGGGCGGTCTCGATCAGCTCGTCGCCCACCGACTTCCCGCTTTCGCGAACGGCGAGCGCGACGTGCAGGAGCGCCCGCACCTTCGCCGGCACAGGCGCGCCGTCGACGTCCTTCCAAGCCGCCTCCACGACCGGCATGCCTCCTTCGAGCGCTTCGGCGGCGACGGCGGCATGGCTGCGTGAGCAGAACGTGCAGTCGTTGCCGCGTGAGACGACCGCGCCGATCAGTTCGCGTTCTCCCACGCTGAGGCTGTTCGGGCCGCGAAGCAGGACCTCGGCGAGTTGCCCGAGCGGCGCCGCCGTCTCCGGCCGATAGGCGAACAAGCCGGTGATGCCGGGAAGGTTCTCGTCGAGCGCGATATGGGGCATGGTGACTCCTCGCGGATCGGCAACGCGGTCGCTCGATTCATAGCCGAAACCCGGCTCACCGCGCTGCCGCTGGATTGCTCGACAACGTGAGCGAGGGGGCATTGTGATCATCAGGATCCGGGGGCGTGCGCTTCCCGACGGCGAGTACGTCGATCTCTACGCCGACGGCGACCGCTGGACCACCGATCCGGTCCCAGGGGCGGACCTGGTCGCCGAAGGCTGGCTCTTGCCGGGCCTCGTCGACGCCCACACCCACCCCGGGGCCGAGGAGCCCGGCGACCCGATGGACGAAGAGATCCTGCGCGCCGATCTGCACCGCCACGTCGACGCCGGGGTCACGATGATCCGCTCGCCGGGGCTGCCCGGTGAGCCGCCCGAGTGGTTCGGCGCCGAACCCGGCCTGCCCCGCGCGGTGCACGCCGGGCCGTGGATCGCCCAGCACGGCCAGTTCTTCGACGGCTGGGGCCGCCGCGCCACCCACGCGGAGCTGCCCGGATTGGCCGCGGCGCAAGCGAAACGCACCGGTTGGGCCAAGATCATCGCCGACTGGCGGGTCGGGGACGACGCCGTACCGCTCGACGTCATGGCCGCGATCGCCGAGGCGGTACACGCGGTGGGCGGGCGGCTCGCGGTGCACTCGCAGCACGCCGCCGGCGGAGAAGCGGCGGTGGCCGCGGGAGTCGATTCCGTCGAGCACGGGATGTGGCTCGATCCCGGCCACCTGCCGGACATGGCGGCTCGCGGCACCGCGCTGACCCCGACGCTTTCGGTGTTCCAGGCGGCGCTGGGGCGGGGGCGGAACCGTGAGGACAGCCCCCAGAAACGTTGGTTCGACGGCGGAGCGGAGGCGCATCCGGCGCTGGTCGTGGCGGCGGCGGAAGCCGGGGTGAAGATCCTCGCCGGTACGGATTCCCGGCCGCATGGCCGGGTAGGCGACGAAATCCGCGCCCTCGCGGAAGCCGGGTTGCGGCCGCACGACGCACTCGCCGCGGGCTCGTGGGCCGCGCGCGAATACCTGGGGCTGCCCGGGCTGGTTCCGGGCGCGCCCGCGGACGCCGTCGTCTACGCGGAGGACCCGCGCGAAGACCTCGGACAGCTGGAGCATCCCGTCGCGGTAATTCTGCGGGGCGTCCGCGTCAGGTGAGCTAACGTGATCTTCTCGACTGGGGAGTTGAACGATGAAACGAAACAGATCGATCCTGTCCGTTTTCAGCCTCACCATCGCCGTGGTCCTCGGCGCGGCCCTGCTCACGAACCTGGGTGGCGAGACCACCGAAGCCGGGAGCGACGCGGAATTCACCGGTGCCGGCCGGGTCGTCATCCGTGACGCGTCGATGGTGCTCACGATGGATCCCAGCCTCGGCGAAGGACCGCTCGGCGCCCTCGCCGACGCCGACGTCGTGCTCGAAGGCACCAAGATCAAGCAGGTCGGCAAGGACCTCGACGCGGGCACCGCGAAAGTCGTCGACGGCCGAGGCAAGATCGTGCTGCCGGGCTTCGTGGACCTGCACAACCACCTGTGGCAGTCGCTCATCCGCGGTTGCGCGGCCGACAAGGAACTCATCGGCTGGCTCGGCAAATGCGTCATCCCGCTGTACCGCGCCCCGGTGACCGACGCGGACGCGTACGCGGGTACGAAACTCGCCGCGGCCGACGTCGTCTCGACCGGTATCACCACGGTCACCGACTGGTCGCACGCGTTCAACACCGACTTCGCCAAGGGCGGTCTCCGCGCGCTCGGCGAGTCGAAGCTGAGGTTCCTCTACTCCTACAACGGCACCACCGATCCCGCGCTGCAGAACGAGATCCGCCGCGTGAAGCGCGAGGTCATCGATCCGAACCCGTTGGCACACCTGCAGATCGGCACTCATCCGTCCACGGGGAACTTCCCGAGCGTCGAGGCCTCGGAGAAGCTCGCGCGCGAACTCGGCGTCTCGCTGAACGTGCACCTGCTCGAATCGAAGGCCGATCTGACCGCGGGGCAGATGGACGCGCTCCGGCGCGCGAACGCGTTGCACCCCGGGCTGGTGGCGAACCACGTCATCCAGACCACCGACGCCGACCTCGACGAGCTCGCGGCCGCCGGAGTCAGCGTGGCGCACAACCCGCTGTCGAACATGCGGCTCGCGTCGGGCGTCATCCGGCTGCCGGAGATGAAGAAGCGGAACATGAAGGTCGGGCTCGGTCTCGACGGCGGCACCAACGACACGAGCGACATGTTCAACGTGATGCGCGCGGCCGTCGGTCTCCAGCGGGCGACCACGACCGATCCGGCGGTCTACCCGACCACGGCGGACGTCCTGCGCATGGCGACCCTCGGTGGCGCGGAGGCGCTCGGGATGGACAAGGAGATCGGGTCGCTGACGCCGGGTAAGCGGGCGGATCTCCAGCTGGTCGACGCCCAGTCGGTCAACTTCGCGCCGAAGGTGGACTGGGTGAATCAGCTGGTCTTCAACACCCAGCCCGCGAACGTCTCGTGGGTGTTCGTCGACGGCCGCGCCCTCAAGCGCGAAGGCCGTGTCGTCGGTATCGACACCGCGAAGGTCGTCGCCGACGCTCAGGCCGCCGCCGACCGGATCAAGAAGCTCTTGCCTTGACGCGGTTCGTCCTCTGAATGCGGTCCTTGCGCGTGCAACTACCGCATTCAGAGGACGAAACGCGGGTCAGTGCTGGAGCGGGAAACCACCGCCGATGCCTCGCCAGGCGAGGTTGGCGGTGAGCGCGACGGCCTCTTCACGGCTCATCGACTTGTGGTGCGCCAGCCAGAACCGCGCGCTGACCTGCGAGAGGCCCACGAGGCCGACGGCGAGCAGCCGGGCCTTGTCCTCGTCGAGGCCGGCGTCGGCGGTGATGGTCTCGGTGATCGCGTCGACGCTGGCCGACGTCGCCCGGTCCACCGCCTCTTGGACGGCGGGCTCGCCGCGCAGGTCCGACTCGAAGACCATGCGGAACGCGCCGGCGTCGTTGTTGACGAAGTCGAAGAACGCGCCGACGGTCGCCGGCACGCGCTGCTTGTTGTCCGACGTGGAGTCGAGGGCGTCCTTGACCCGCCGCACCAGTTCGTCGACGTGGCTCTCCAGCAGCGCGATGTAGAGGTCGAGCTTGCCGGGGAAGTGCTGATAGAGGACCGGCTTGCTGACTCCGGCCTCTTCGGCGATCTCGTCCATCGCGGCGGCGTGGTATCCGTTCGCGGCGAACACCCGCTGCGCGGCGGCCAGCAGCTGGGCGCGGCGTTCCGTTCGGGGCAGGCGGACACCTCGGGCCTGCAGTCGCGCCATTTCTGTCATCGTTCCTCCAGTAGCCGCGGGCTCCGCGGGGCGGGGTCACCGCCGCGTGAAGTGAGCTCGAGATTACTCGCCGGTACAGCCGGACCGCCAAGGGTCGGGCATCCTTGGTGCTGTGTCTTCTTCAGTTTCCCGTGCCGCCGGGGGCCGCCCGCCGCTGACCCATGTGCCGCTGTCGCGCAGGTCATTGCCGTCGCTGGACCCGGCGCCGCCCCCTTGGCCCGGGGAAACAATAGGTGTCGGCGGGGTGAAATTGCACATCCGCCGGACACCGGGCGGCCCCGAGACGGCCGTCTACGTCCACGGTCTCGGCGGTTCGTCCACGAACTGGACCGACCTCGCCGCCCTCTTGGCGCCCCAGGCCGGAGGTACGTCGGTCGATTTGCCGGGTTTCGGCTATTCGGAGCCGCCGGACGGCTTCGACTTCAGTCTCGACTCGCACGCCCAGGTCGTGGCGAGCCACATCGAGAGCCTCGACGCGGGGCCGGTGCACCTGTTCGGCAACTCGATGGGCGGTGCCGTCGCGCTGCTCGTCGCGGCCCGCCGTCCGGAACTGGTGAAGACGCTGACGCTGATCTCGCCCGCGATGCCGGATCTCCGGCCCAGCATGAAACGGCTGTCCGATCCGAGGATGGCGTTCGCCTACCTGCCGCTGATCGGCCCGAGTGTGCGCCGTCGGCTCGCCGCGCTCGGCCCGCGTGAACGCGCCATGCAGGTCATCAAGCTGTGCTTCGCCGACCCAGGCCGCTTCGCCGAGAGCAGGCTGGACGAGCTCGAAGAGGAGCACAGCGCCCGCGCCGGGTTCGCCTGGGCCGCCCCCGCGCTGGCTCGCAGCACGTTCGGCATCTTCCGGACGTGGTCCGCGCGCGGTCCCGCGTCGCTGTGGGCGGTCGCGCCGACCGTCGACGCGCCGACGCTCGTCGTGTGGGGGCAGCACGACCGGGTGATCTCCGTCCGGCGCGCCGAGCGCACCGCTCGGCTACTTCCGCACGCGCGGTTGCTCGTTCTGCCCCGAACCGGCCACGTGGCGCAGATGGAACGCCCGAATGTCGTAGCGAAGGCCGTTTTGGGGATGTGGGAATCGGTCGAATCGGACACCTGGTAGCCCATTCGGGTGGGTAGGACACGCCGTGCGAAGCGCCGGTCGCTCACAACATCACAGTTCGGTTATGGCACCCTGGTGCGCGTGGATCGGGTAAAGCAAGGCGCGCAGGGCGAAGGTCGGCGGTCTCAGTACTCCGCATCCGCCCGCCGTCCGCCGCGTGCCCAGCCCCGGTCTTCGGACGTGCCGCGCACGGGCCAGTACCGGCCGACGCCGCCGCCGTCGCAGCGGCTCGACGAGGACCGTTACCGTCCCGGCGGCCGCCGGACGAGCGCCCAGCCGCTCAGCGCGTCCTGGAAGCCGCACGAGGCAGGCAAGGTCAAGGCCAAGGCTGCCAAACGCAAGGGCGGTATCGGCCAGTTCGCCAAGACCTATGGCTGGCGCGTGTACGCGCTGCCGATCCTCGTGGTGATCACCGCGCTGGTCGTGTTCAACACCGCAACCGGCCCGGCCGAGCCGATCGCCACCGACGGGCCCGGCCTCACTTCCGCCGACGGTTCCGCGGGCAACGGCGGCGAGCCGGGCGCGGGCGTCGACGGCGGGGGCGAAGTCCTCCCCGAGAACCCGGCCAAACCGATCGACCTCAAGATCCCGACCGCCGACCTGCCCAAGGGCGGCCCCTTCACCGAGTCCGGCAAGGGCACCTATCACGTGGTGCCGGGCAAGGGCGAGAAGGTCGGGACGGGGCAGCTGTACACGTACACCGTCGAGGTCGAGGACGGCATCGACCAGGCCAGCTACGGCGGTGACGACAGCTTCGCCACGATGGTGGAGGCCACCCTGTCCAATCCCAAGAGCTGGACGTGGGACGGCAAGAAGGCGCTTCAGCGCGTCGACGCGAGTTTCCCGAACCCCAGCTTCCGGGTGAGTCTCACCACACCGAACACGACGCATCGCGCGGACGTCTGCATGTTCCAGATCACCTACGAGACCTCGTGCTACCGCGCGAGCTTCGACAAGCGCGTGGTGATCAACCTCGCCCGCTGGGTGCGGGGGGCGATGGCCTTCGAGAGCGACATGACCGGGTATCGCCAGTACGCCATCAATCACGAGGTCGGGCATGCCCTGGGCGGAAAGCACCAGGGCTGCAAGGAGAACGGCGGGATCGCGCCGGTGATGATGCAGCAGACGTTCGGCGTCTCCAACGACTTCGTGGCGCAGCTGAACAATCTCCCCGGCGGTGACCGCGGCAAGGTGCCCGCGGACGGCAAGGTCTGCAAGCCGGGCTCCTGGCCGAATCAGGCACCTTAGTCCAAGCCGTCTCACCTGCTGGAACATCCCAGGATATGAAACAGGGGAAGTCGTTTCCGCCTGTCCGTGTTGTAGATACTGGGATGCGACCCGCGATCCACGCGAGATGGAGGACCCGATGTCAGGCACGCTGCCGCCGCTCGTAGAGCCGGCCGCCGAGCTCACCAAGGAAGAGGTGGCCCGGTACAGCCGTCACCTGATCATCCCGGACGTCGGGGTGACCGGGCAGAAGCGGCTGAAGAACGCCAAGGTGCTGGTCATCGGTGCCGGTGGCCTCGGCAGCCCCGCGCTGCTGTACCTGGCCGCGGCCGGGGTCGGCACGCTCGGCATCGTCGACTTCGACGAGGTCGACGAATCGAATCTGCACCGCCAGGTCATCCACGGACAGTCCGACATCGGCAAGCTCAAGGCCGCGTCGGCGCAGGAGACGATCGCCGAGATCAATCCGTTCGTGAAGGTGCACCTGCACACCGACCGGCTCGAATCGTCGAACGCGCTCGAACTGTTCGAGCAGTACGACCTGATCCTCGACGGCACCGACAACTTCGCGACGCGGTACCTGGTGAACGACGCCGCCGTGCTCACCGGAAAGCCCTACGTGTGGGGCTCGATCTACCGGTTCGAGGGCCAGGCGAGCGTGTTCTGGGAGGACGCGCCGAACGGCAAGGGCCTCAACTACCGCGACCTCTACCCCGAGCCGCCGCCGCCCGGCATGGTCCCGTCGTGCGCCGAGGGCGGCGTGCTGGGCGTGCTGTGCGCGTCGATCGGCTCGATCATGGTCAACGAGGCGATCAAGCTGATCACCGGTATCGGTGAGCCGCTGCTGGGCAGGCTCGTCAGCTACGACGCGCTGGAGATGAAGTACCGCGAGGTCAAGATCCGCAAGGATCCGGAGACCCCGAAGATCACCGAACTCATCGACTACGAAGCGTTCTGTGGTGTCGTGTCCGACGAAGCCGCTTCGGCCGCTTCGGGAAGCACGATCACTCCGGCGGAGCTCAAGGCCAAGTTCGACAACGGCGACAACTTCGCCCTCATCGACGTCCGCGAGCCGCACGAGTACGAGATCGTGAACATCAAGGGCGCGACGCTCATCCCGAAGGACAAGATCCTCTCGGGCGAGGCGCTTTCGGAACTGCCGCAGGACAAGCCGATCGTGCTGCACTGCAAGTCGGGCGCGCGTTCGGCGGAGGCGCTCGCGGCGTTGCACAAGGCCGGGTTCAAGGACGCGACCCACCTCGGTGGCGGCGTGCTGGCCTGGGCGCGGCAGATCGACCAGAGCCTGCCGACCTACTGAGGTTTTGCGCGTGAAGGCCTCCTTCTCTCGGCTCAGTCGAGGGGAGGGGGCCTTCACGCGCGAGTGGTAGCAAAGGTCCCTTGCTCTCTTTTTGCAGGTCGGCGCGGTGACTGTGTGGGTTTCGGGTCATCTGACGCACCAAGATCCACACGGTCGGTAGGTGTCGTCACGCGGAGTGCGGGGTGTGTGGAAATGGGGACACTGGATGTCCCTATTTCCACACACCTCCTGCTCGCCGTGCCCGTGGTAGCAAAGGTCCCTTGCTCGCTTTGGTCTTGGCCCCTTGTGGATGGGCACTTCGGGCAATGCCGTGAAGGCCTCCTTGCCTACCCTGAAGGTAGTGAAGGGGGCCTTCATGTACCTAGGCAGCGGGTTGGTAGCAAAGGTCCCTTGCTCCTCGGGCGTCAGTAGCCGAGCGACCGGCCCACGAAGATCGCCCGCACGAAGGCCGTGAACCCCGCCAGGACATCGGTCCGGTTCCCGCCGCGCGACTTCGGCACGGCGGCGATGATCTCGGCGTCGGTCAGCGGATGGGTCTTCCCCGCCAGTTCCCGTAGCTCCTCGGGTTTCCAGTTGTGGTTGCCCGCGACGTGTACCGACAGCGCGCCGCGTCGCTGGACGAACTCGATCCGCTCGGCGTCGCGCCGCACGAACTCGCCTTCACCGACCTGGGTGCACGTCGCGTTTTCGAGGCGCCAAGCGGTCTTCACCGCTGTCTCGCAGCTCTCGACGACGTCGGTCGCGAAGGTCCAGACGGGCGAGATCCACAGTTGAGGCGCGTACTCGACGATCAGCGAACCGGAGTCTTCGGTCGTCTTGGTCGGGAGCCGATGCGCGCCGAGGTCCGCGGCGAGGGTGCGTTCGTGCGGGACGCCGGTCGCGGCGAGGCGCCGCGCGGGGTGTCCGGAGGCAGCGACGCGGGGACGGTGATCCCGCCCGCGACCAGCGCGACCAGAAGGAACCCCGCCCCTGCCCGGACGCCGAGTCCCCGCGCGAACAGGCCCGCGACGAGCAGCACCGGCACCCCGAGGAACGGCACCGCGAACCAGGGATCGAACGCCTCCGCCACCTCCAGCACGAAGATCGCACCGAAGACACCGGAAATCCCGGTCACGAAAGCCCACGCCAGCCGGGGCCAAGGCTTCGCGACGGCCGGAAAGGCCTCTGGCGCCGCGAAACCGACGAGGTAGACCACCCCGATCGACACGAGCGGAACCGGCAACGCGATCCAGGGGACGTGCAGGAACGCGGCGAGCGGGAGCAACAGGCCCACGGTGACCGCGCCCAGTGTTCCGAGCAGCCACAGTGAACCGAGTGCGAGGGCGGTGAGTTGCCCGTCGGTGAGGCGGCGCTGCGCCGTTCGGGGGATCACGGTCGAAGAATGGCAGGTCAGAAGCGATCGTGTCTTGAGTATCGCTACTCAAGACCAGCGCGTCTTCTCGTTCGTGGCGCGGAAGACGGGGTAACGTGCCGAGCCGTGCGTGCCACCCTTGAGAGCCCTCCGGAACACGTCTGTTCGGCGTTCGGCGGACGTACCGGTGACGCGGAACCGATGCCCGGCACCGATTCCTGGCGTTACAACGATCTCGTGCTCAAGCCGGTCGTGGACAAGTCGCGGACCCTGTGGACGGCCAGGGCGCTGGAAGCCGTCGACGAGCCGGGGCTGCGGGTCGCGAAGCCCGTCCGGTCCAGTGACGGTCGTTGGGTGGTCGGCGGCTGGTCGGCGAACCGGTTCGTGTCCGGCACGGCCGAGCATCGCTACGACGAGGTCGTGCACGCGGCGGTCAAACTGCATCGCGCGACGGCGGGCCTGCCCCGGCCGGATTTCCTGGGACGGCGCACCGATATCGAGGCGCTGGCGGACAAACTCGCCTGGGGCGAGGCGGACATGTCCCTCGACGAGAACAAGGGCGGCCGCTGGTTCGAGGTGCTGGCGGGATCCCGAAGACCGGTCAAACTGCCGGACCAGGTCGTCCACGGGGAGCTTCTCGCCGGCGTGCTGTTCGACGGCGACGCGGCCCCCGGCATCGTCGATTTCGTGCCGTACTACCGGCCCGGTGAATGGGGCGCCGCGATCGTCGCGGTCGACGCGCTGGCCTGGGGCGGCGCCACCATCGATCTTCTCGAACGCTGGGCGCATCTGCCCGAATGGCCTCAGCTTCTCCTGCGCGCCGTGCTCTTCCGCCTTGCCGCCAACGCCCTCGACCCGCGGTCGACCCGGGCGGCGCACGACGGACTCCGTGCCGCCGCCCGGGACGTGAGCGCCGTGCTGTAGGTCACTCGGTGCGCAGGTTCTCCGTCTTCGCCGCCGAGCGAACGGACGGCACCGTCGACGCCGTCACCAGCAGCACCATCACGACGGCCGCCGCGGCGAGCAGCGCGACCGCGGACCAGTCGACATACAGCCCGTCCCGGAACAGCCGCTTGCCCAGCGCGGCGACGGCGATCCCGGTCCCTGTCGCGATCACGATGCCCAGCAGCAGCGGAATCCCGTTCTGCCACAGCAGGGACCGGACGATCACGCGCACCGGGACGCCGGTGGCGGACAGTGCGCCGAGCGCCCGCCGCCGTTCACGGACCTGTTCCTGGGCGAGCACCAGCAGGCTCACCGCGGCCAGCAGCAGAACGCACAGCGCACCGCCGAGCAGGATGTCCCGCGCGTCGCCGAACATCCGGGCCTCGGTGGAGGCCCGCTCCCCGTTGAAGGCCGCCACGGTGACCTGTCCGCTGTACGGCGCCACCGAGTTCCGCACCAGTTCGGTGAAATCCGGATTCCCGGTCGTCCCGCGCAGGCTCACCGTGACCGACGCGGCGGCCAGGTCGACACCCGTCATCGCGGCGGGCGTCGCGAGCACGTGCGGTCCCAGTAGCTCGGCCATTCCCGATGGTTTCGCTTCGAGCGGTCGCGGCTCGGCGGGAACGGTCCATGGCTGCTCTCGTTTGCCGTCGTCGGTGATCTTCATCGACTGTCCTTTATGGACGAAGGACGGGGTGGCGAACACGTCGCCGTCGCGGCAACCGGTCGCGGTGGTGGCCGCCTCGATCGTGGCGCAGTCGGCGACGGCGAACTGGACGAGCGTGCCGTCCCCGCGAATCGAGTCGACGAACATCGAGCGTATGGCCTGGAAGTCGGCCGCGCCGGGGACCGCGCGGACCGCGGCGATCGCCCGATCGGCCGCGGCACCGTCCGCGTACACGGTGATCCGGCCCGCCGTCTCGTCCTGGCGACCGGCCTCCATCACGGCCTGTCCCGCCAGGAGGCTCTGCAGCGCGATCGCCCCGGCGAGCACCACGCAGAGGCCCGCGACCACCCGTGACGGGGTCCCGCTGTCGCTCTGCAAACGGCGGATCGCGAGCTGGAACGACGGCGGCCCGCCCTTGACCCGGGAGACGACGCGTTCCAGCAGCCACGGCAGCAGCGCGGGAATCCCGAGCATCAGCAACACCGCGCCGCCGATCAGCGCCCAGCGGCCGAGTTCGCTCGCGACGCCGAGATCCGGGGCGATCAAGAGGATCCCGACGACGACCGGCAGCAGCCGCCACCACAACCGGCGCTTCGGCGGCGCGGTCTCACGGACGACTCCGAGCGGCTCGACGACCGTATGCCGCTGGGACGCCCAAGCCGTCGCCACGGTCAGGGCCGGGACCGCGAGCACGATCAGCACCACCAACGGCCACGACGGCGTCAGATCCTTCGGGTACACCCCGAACCGGAACACCTGGAAGTCCGCCACCGCGCCGCGGAAGAGCAGGAACAACGCGGTCCCCGCGACGAGCCCGGCCAGCGCGCCCACGAGGGATTCCGCGGCGGTGATCCGGCGCAGCTGCGCGAGGGACGAACCCGCCAGTCGCAACGCGGCGAGCCGCCGGTCCCGGGCGGCACCGCCGAGCCGCGAGACCGTCCCGACGAAGATGAACACCGGCGTGAGCAGGACGAAGAGACCGAGCAGCAGGAGGATCAGGATCCCGTTCTCGATCATGTCGTGGTACCCGGGTTCGGCGCCGAAGCCGTAGATCGCGTGTCCGTCCCGCAGCGCGTCCGTGCCGACGTAGGCGATCAGGTCGCCGGGGTTGAGCGTGGTCTCCGCGGCGATGAGTCCGACCGGCTTGCCGGGCAGACGAGGCCGCAGCAGGCCGCTGGTGTCGGAAGCGACGAGTTCGTCCAGTTTCGGCGAAAGGAAGACCTCGCCCGGTGCGGGCAGCCGGTCCACGCCCGGCGGGATCGGGGAATTCGGCCCCGTGGCCCGCAGATGGACGAGCGAGATCGCGTGACCGCGGAAATCGGTCGTCGTCGCCCTGTAGTCCAGTGGCGCGACACCCGGGATCGGTTCGCCCCGCACGGAAGCGGCGAACGTCCGCTGGTCCCGGTTCTCCTTGATGGTGCCCGCGGAGGCACCGATCAGCAGGATCGCCACCGCCAGGCCGATCCCGGCGGTGCTCAGGACGAGCCTGACGATCGAGCCCCGGCCGCCCCCGACGGCCAGCCGGAACCCGAGCATCAGGTCTTCGCGTCCGGTCATCGGGTCACCACCGGTTCCCGTGTCCGGCCGTCGCGCACGATGACCTCCCGATCGGAGTAAGCGGCCACCCGCGGTTCGTGGGTGACCAGGACCACGGCGGCGTCGGTCTGTTTCGCCGCCTCGGACAGCAGGCGCATGACCAGTTCTCCGCTGAGCGTGTCCAGCGCGCCGGTCGGTTCGTCGGCGAAGATCACCGACGGTTCGGTGACCAGCGCCCTGGCCATCGCGACCCGCTGGCTCTGCCCGCCCGAAACCTGGCCGGGGGTGCTGTCGTCGGTGTCGCCGACCGCCAGCCGGTCGAGCCAGCCGCGCGCGATCCGCTCGGCGGGGCGGAGCCTCATCCCGCTCAGCCGCAGCGGCAGCGCGACGTTCTCCAGGCAGGTCAGCTCCGGCACGAGCTGCCCGAACTGGAAGACGAAACCGAATTCGGTGCGCCGCAGGGCACTGCGTTCGGCGTCGGACATGCTCGCGAGGTCACGCCCGCGGAAGAGGACCTGCCCCTCGTCGGGCCGGACGATCCCGGACAGGCAGTGCAGCAGGGTCGACTTCCCGGACCCGGACGGCCCCATGACCGCGACGATCTCGCCGGGTTCGAGCGTCAGCCCGGCCCCGGCCAGCGCCCGATTCGGGCCGAAGGCCTTGTGCAGGCCGAGCCCGTGTAACAACGGTGTTTCCACTGTGTGGTCCCCAGATCAGCGCGCCAGCTGGCGCGCGAGGTCGTCGAGGCGGGCCGCGGTGAGCTCCAGCCACCGCAGATCCGCTTCCAGGTGGAACAGCGCGTGGTCGCAGATCAGCTGGTCGGCGAGGTCGCCGTCGGTTTTGCGGGCGGTGAGCTCGCGCATGGCGCGCAGGTGGGAGCTCCGCTGCGCGTCGAGCAGATCCTGGGCGCCGCGGCCGGACAGGAGCGCGAGCACGACCTTGGTGTAGAGCGTGTTCTGCAGGTAGACCGAGGGGCTTTCCGGGCTTTTCAGCCATTCTTCGACGTTGGTGACGCCGGCGTCGGTGATCGCGTACCGCTTCCGGTCCGGACCGCCGCCCGCTTCGACGCCGTTCTCCTCGACGAGGCCGTTCTTCAGGAGCCGGTTCAGCGTCGAGTAGACCTGCCCGTAGTGCAGTGGGCGGTCTTGGCGGAACTGCTTGTCGTAGAGCTGTTTGAGGTCGTAACCGTGCTTCGGGCCGGCTTCGAGCAGGCCGAGCAGCGTGTTCCCGATGGACATGCGGGCGACTATACACACGATCTATACATCGAGTGTATAGCTGCTGAAGGGGCCTTTCCCCGCAATTCATGCTCACGCGGTGAAGGGTCCCTTCGGCCCCTTGGGCCCGCGCCGCGTCTAAAAGGTGTCGCGAAAGCCACTTTCGGGACATCTGACGTCCCGAAAGTGGCTTTCGCGACGTCCCGGGCCGCCTCGCCGACCTCACGGTGTGACGTCCATCGTCGGCGGGCAATGTCAAACGCCTGAAACATTCAGGAGTTTTCAGGTAACACGACCTACCTACCTTCAAGCGCTATCGACGCCTGGAGGAGGTGCCCGTGCCGCTCGCCGCCCCCACCGTGACCGCGGTGGACACGCACTGCCCGTACTGCGCCCTGCAGTGCGGGATGAGCCTCGACGGCGCCCGGGTCGCCCCGCGCGACTTCCCGGTCAACGCCGGCGGCCTCTGCCAGAAGGGCTGGACGTCGGGGGAGCTGCTCACCTCGCCGTCCCGCCTGACGACACCGCTGATCAGGGTCGACGGCGAACTCCGGCCCGCGAGCTGGCCGCAGGCGCTCGACCTCGTCGCCAGGCGGCTCACCGAGATCCGCGCGGCCAAGGGCGCCGACGCGGTCGCCGTCTTCGGCGGCGGTGGGCTGACCAACGAGAAGGCGTATCTGCTGGGGAAATTCGCGCGGATCGCGCTGGGCACCTCGCAGATCGACTACAACGGCCGGTTCTGCATGTCGTCGGCGGCCGCCGCCGGGATCAAGGCGTTCGGCGCCGACCGCGGCATGCCGTTCCCGGTCACGGATCTCGCCGACGCCGACGCGGTCCTGCTGATCGGCGCGAACCCGGCCGAGACGATGCCGCCGTTCACCCAGCACCTGCGGGGCGCGGACCTCATCGTCGTCGACCCGCGCCGGACGCCGACCGCCGAACTGGCCGGACTGCATCTGCAACCCGCGCCGGGCACCGACCTCGCGCTCGCGCAAGGCATCCTGCACGCCGTCGTCGCCGACGGCCTGCTCGACCAGTCCTATGTGGACACGCGCACGAACGGTTTCGAGGAGCTGTGGCGGTCGGTCGCGGCCTGGTGGCCGGAGCGCGTCGAGCAGATCACCGGCGTCTCGGCCGCGGACCAGCGCCGCGTCGCCGCCAAGCTCGCCGCGGCCCGCAACGCCTACGTCCTCACCGCGCGAGGCACCGAACAGCACGCCAACGGCACCGCGATGGTCAACGCCTGGATCAATCTCTCGCTCGCCCTCGGCCTGCCCGGACGCAAGGGATCGGGCTTCGGCTGCCTGACCGGGCAGGGCAACGGCCAAGGCGGTCGCGAGCACGGGCAGAAGGCCGACCAGCTGCCCGGCTACCGCAAGATCGACGACCCCGCGGCCCGCGAGTACGTCGCCGGGGTCTGGGGTGTGGCGCCGGAATCCCTGCCGGGGCCGGGCCGTTCGGCCGTCGAGCTGCTGGAGGCGCTCGGCACCGAAGACGGGCCGAGCGCGCTCATGGTGTTCGGCAGCAACCTCGTCGTTTCCGCGCCCGGCGCCGGGAACATCCAGGACAAGGTGTCCTCTTTGGACTTCCTGGTGGTCTCGGACCTCGTCCTCTCGGAGACGGCGGCGATGGCCGACGTCGTCCTGCCGGTCACCCAGTGGGCCGAGGAGGACGGCACGATGACCAACCTCGAAGGTCGGATCCTCCTGCGGCGCAAGGCGATCGATCCGCCGTCCGGCGCGAAGACCGATCTCTACGTGCTTTCCGAGCTCGCCCGCCGGTTCGGCCAGCCCGACGGCAGGTTCCCGACGGACGCCGAGACCGTCTTCACCGAGCTCCGCCAGGCGTCCAAGGGCGGCGTCGCCGACTACTCGGGCATCACCTACGACCGGCTCCGCGACGGCGAGGCCCTCTACTGGCCGGTCCCGGCGGAATCGCATCCCGGCACGCCGCGGATGTTCCTCGACCGCTTCGCCCACCCGGACGGCCGCGCGCGGTTCGTGCCGGTGGACCACGTCGGCCCCGCCGAGGTGCCCGACGCCGAATTCCCCTTGCAGGCCACCACCGGCCGGGTCCTGCAGCACTACCAGTCCGGGGCGCAGACCCGGCTGGTCAAGGAACTCAACGACGTCGTGGCGGAGGCCTTCGTGGAAGTTCATCCCGACACCGCTGCTCGCGCGGGACTGGCCGAGGGCGACCTCGCCGTCGTGCGTTCCCGCCGCGGGGAGACCGTCGCCCGTGTCCGCTGCGTGGCGTCGCTGCGCCCCGACCTGGTGTTCCTGCCGTTCCACTTCCCCGGCGAGGGCCGGGCGAACCTGCTGACCAACCCGGCGCTCGACCCGACGAGCCGGATGCCCGAGTTCAAGGTGTGCGCGGTCGCGCTCGCCCCGGCCGAGGCCGCCGCGTGAGCCCCCGGTCGGTGGTCATCGCCGGATACGGGATGGCGGGCGCGCGGCTCGCGGACGAGATCCAGCGCCGCGATCCCGAAGGCGAGCGGGTGCGGCTCACGGTCGTCGGCGCGGAGGAGCACACGGCCTACAACCGGGTGCTGCTCTCGTCGGTGGTCGCCGGCACCATGCGGCCCGAGGCCGTCCGGCTGCACGACGACGAATGGCCGTCCCGTACCCGGGCGGATCTGCGCCGGGGTGTCTCCGCGACGTCGATCGACCGGGACGCGCGGCGGATCCACCTCGACGACGGGTCCACTGTGGACTACGACGCGCTCGTGCTCGCCACCGGCGCCAACCCGTGGATGCCGCCGGTCGAAGGGCTCGAACCCGGCCCGGACGTCGTCGCGTTCCGCACCCTCGACGACTGCGCGCGCATTCTCGACGCCGCCAAACTGGGCGCGCCGGTGGCCGTCCTCGGCGGCGGGTTGCTCGGCCTGGAGGCCGCGCGAGGCCTCGCCGGACGCGGGAACCTCGTCACCGTCGTGCACCCGATGCCGCACATCATGGAACGTCAGCTGGACGCGGAATCGGCGCGAGTGCTGACCAGGAAACTCGAAGAACTCGGCGTCGCCTTCCGGCTCGGTGTCGGGGCCGCGCGTTACGTCAGCGGCGACGGGCTCAAACTCGACGACGGCACGCATGTGCCCGCCGATCTCATCGTCGTCTCCACCGGCGTCCGGCCGGAGACGAAACTGGCCGTGGACGCCGGGCTGACCGTCGAAGGCGGCATCGTCGTCGACGATCTGCTACGCACCAGCGACGGCCGGATCCACGCGATCGGCGACTGCGCGAAGCATCCGGGCGCGTTCGGCGGTCTCGTGCAGCCCGCGTGGGAACAGGCCGCCGTCGTCGCGGATCTGGTCACCGGCGCGAAATCCGCCTCGCGCTACCGCGGCACCCAGGCGGTGACCCGGCTCAAGGCGCGCGGCATCGACCTCACCGCGCTCGGCGAGACGATGACCGGCGCGGACGACCCGACCGCCGAAGTGCTCACCTTCAGCGACCCGGCGGGCTGCCGCTACGGCAAGCTCGTCATCCGCGAGAACCGCGTGGCCGGCGCGATCCTGCTCGGCCTGCCCGACGCGGCCGCGACGATCACGCAGCTCTACGACCGGGGTACGCCGGTACCCGAAGACCGGCTGGCTGTCCTTTTAGGACGATCCCTGCCGCCCGGGGCGCCATCGGCGGCGAGCCCGGCCGATCTGCCCGCGTCGGCGGTCATCTGCCGCTGCAACGCGGTGACCAAGGGACGGCTCGTCGAAGCGTGGCGCGGCGGCGCCACCGACGTCCCCGCCCTCGCCGGGGCGACCCGCGCGACGACCGGCTGCGGCGGCTGCAAGGACGCCGTCGGCGGGGTCGCGAAATGGCTGGCCGCCCAGTGAACCCGAACGCATCCACCAAGGAGGACCTCATGCACGCTCGTGGAAAGCGCTGGATCGAGCACTGGGATCCGGAGAACGAGCAGTTCTGGGAGGAGACCGGGAAGAAGGTCGCCCGGCGGAACCTCTGGTTCTCCATCCTGGCCGAGCACATCGGCTTCTCCGTCTGGACACTGTGGTCGGTCATGGTCCTGTTCATGGGCCCGCAGTACGGTTTCTCCGCCGCCGACAAGTTCCTGCTGGTCTCGACGCCGACGCTGATCGGTGCGCTGATGCGGCCGCTCTACACCTTCGCGGTGGCGCGGTTCGGCGGCCGGAACTGGACGATCGTCAGCGCGCTGCTGTTGCTGGCGCCCACGATCCTGGCGGCGATCGCCATGCAGCCGGGCACTTCGCTCGGCACGTTCCTGCTGATCGCCGCGCTCGGCGGGGTCGGCGGCGGGAACTTCGCGTCGTCGATGACCAACATCAACGCGTTCTACCCCGAGAAGCACAAGGGCTGGGCGCTCGGGCTCAACGCGGGCGGCGGGAACCTCGGTGTGGCGGCGATCCAGCTGATCGGCCTGCTGGTCATCGGGACCGTCGGCGCCACCGCGCCGCGGGTGGTGCTCGCGATCTACATCCCGCTGATCGTGGTCGCGGCGGTCTGCGCGTACTTCTACATGGACAACCTCGCTTCGATGAAGAACGACACCAAGGCGATGCGCGAGGTCGTCAGGGATCCGCACACCTGGGTGATGTCGTTCCTGTACGTCGGCACGTTCGGTTCGTTCATCGGGTACAGCTTCGCTTTCGGCCTCGTGCTGCAGAACCAGTTCGGCCGGACCCCGCTGCAGGCGGCCGCGGTGACCTTCCTCGGCCCGCTGCTCGGCTCGTTCTCGCGGCCGACCGGCGGCTGGCTGGCCGACCGGATCGGCGGCGGCAAGATCACCTTCGTGACGTTCGTCGGCATGGCCGCGGCGACCGTGGTGCTGATCCTCGCGTCGACGTCGAACTCGCTGGCGCTGTTCACCATCGCGTTCATCGTGCTGTTCGTGCTCACCGGGATCGGCAACGGCTCGACGTACAAGATGATCCCGGCGATCTTCCGGGCCAAGGCGAAGGTCGCGATCAGCGAGGGCGCCGACGAGACGCTGGAGATGCTCAAGGCCCGCAAGCTCTCCGGGGCTCTGATCGGGCTGGCCGGAGCGATCGGCGCGCTCGGCGGGTTGTTCATCAACCTGGCCTTCCGCCAATCGTTCGCGGACACCAAGAGTGGGGTGCCGGCGTTCATCGCCTTCCTCGTCTTCTACGGGCTGTGCTTCGCCGTCACGTGGGCGGTGTACCTGCGCAAACAGCAGTCGGAGGTGGCGAGCACCCGAGGTCTGGCGCTCGCCGGAGCGGAGGTCTGATGCGGAAACTCGTCGTCGTCGGACATGGCATGGTCGCGCACCGGCTCGTGGAGGCCGTGCGCGCGGAGGACAAGACCGGCCAGTGGCAGGTCGTGGTGCTCGCCGAGGAGGCGCGTCCCGCGTACGACCGGGTCGCTCTGACGTCCTATGTGGACACCTGGGATCCGGCTTCCCTCGCTCTGGAAGGCGCGGACTACGCGGGCGATCCGCTGGTCGAGCTTCGGCTCGGCGACACGGTCGCTTCGGTGGATCGCGAGCGCAAGATCGTCGTCACCGAAGCGGGGCACGAGCAGCCGTACGACACGCTCGTCCTCGCGACCGGTTCGCGGCCGTTCGTCCCGCCGGTGCCGGGTCATGACCTCCCCGGCTGCTTCGTCTACCGGACGATCGAAGACCTCGACGCCATCCGGGAGGCCGCTCAGCGGCCCGGGCGCGGACGGCGTTCGGCGGTCGTCATCGGTGGCGGGCTCCTGGGGCTGGAAGCGGCGAAGGCGTTGCGGGACATGGGGCTTTCGCCGCACGTGGTCGAGATGGCGCCGCGCCTGATGCCACTGCAGGTCGACGAGGGCGGCGGCGGCCTGCTCCGGCGGCTGATCACCGACCTCGACGTGACCGTCCACACGGGAACGTCGACCGACGCCATCGAGCCGGACGGCGAACGCTACATCGCGAAGCTCGGCAACGGCACCGAGCTCGACGTCGACCTGGTCGTGTTCTCCGCCGGTATCCGGCCGCGTGACGATCTTGCCCGCTCGTCCGGGCTGGAAGTCGGTGCGCGGGGCGGGATCCTGGTCGACGACACCTGCCGGACGGCCGACCCCGCCGTGTACGCGATCGGTGAGTGCGCGGCCGTGGACGGCAAGGTGTACGGCATCGTGGCGCCCGGGTACGCGATGGCCGAGATCGTCGCGGCGCGGCTGACCGGCGGCGAGGGCACGTTCCCCGAGCCGGACATGTCGACGAAACTCAAGCTCATGGGCGTCGACGTCGCCAGCTTCGGCGACGCGCACGCGGCGACCGAGGGCGCGCTGGAGGTCGCGTTCAACGACGCCGTCGCCGGGACGTACAAGAAGCTGGTCGTCTCAGACGACTCGAAGACGCTGCTCGGCGGGGTGCTGGTCGGCGACGCGAGCGAGTTCAACACCCTGCGCGCGATGGTCGGCAGGCCGTTGCCCGCCGAACCGGGCGCGATCCTCGCCCCGGCCGGTGGCGGGGCGGCGGTCGGGGTCGACGCGCTGCCGGACGCCGCGCAGATCTGTTCCTGCAACGCGGTTTCCAAGGGCGCGATCACGCACGCGATCACCGAAGAGGGCTGCGATTCGGTCGCCAAGATCAAGGGCTGCACCCGGGCGGGCACGGCCTGCGGATCGTGTGTCCCGCTGCTGGGCAAGCTGCTGACGGCGTGCGGTGTCGAGCAGTCGAAGGCGTTGTGCGAGCACTTCACCCAGTCGCGGGCGGAGCTGTTCCAGATCCTCCAGGCCACGCGGATCACCACGTTCAGCGAGATGATCGACCGCTACGGCACCGGAACCGGCTGCGCGATCTGCAAACCGGCGATCGCGTCCATCCTGGCCACGCTGGGCAACGGGCATATCCTCGCCGGCGAGCAGGCGACCCTGCAGGACACCAACGACAAGTTCCTGGCGAACCTCCAGCGCAACGGCACCTATTCGGTGGTGCCGCGGATCCCCGGCGGCGAGGTCACGCCGGAGAAGCTCATGGTGATCGCGCAGGTGGCGATGGATTTCGGGCTGTACACCAAGATCACCGGTGGCCAGCGGATCGACCTGTTCGGCGCCACCGTCGACCAGCTTCCGCTGATCTGGCGGCGGCTCGTCGACGCCGGGTTCGAGTCGGGGCACGCGTACGGGAAGTCGTTGCGCACGGTCAAATCCTGCGTGGGTTCGACGTGGTGCCGCTACGGCGTGCAGGACAGTGTCGGGCTCGCGATCGAGCTGGAGCTGCGTTACCGCGGCCTGCGTTCGCCGCACAAGCTGAAGTCGGCCGTTTCGGGTTGTGCGCGGGAATGCGCGGAGGCGCGGAGCAAGGACTTCGGTGTCATCGCCACCGACAAGGGCTGGAACCTCTACGTCGGCGGGAACGGCGGCGCGACCCCGCGGCACGCGGATCTGCTGGTGTCCGAAGTGGACACCGAGACGCTGATCCGGACGATCGACCGGTTCCTGATGTTCTACGTCCGCACGGCCGACCGCCTGCAGCGCACCGCGCCGTGGGTCGAGGAGATGGAAGGCGGTCTCGACCACCTGCGCGCGGTGATCGTCGACGACAAGCTCGGCATCTGCGAGGATCTCGACGCGGCGATGGCCAAACACGTCGGCGACTACGCCGACGAATGGCGCGGCGTGCTGGAGGATCCGGAGAAGCTGGCGAAGTTCAGCTCGTTCGTCAACGCGCCGGGCACACCGGATCCGACGATCTCGTTCCGCACCGAACGCGACCAGAAAGTGCCCGTGCTGCTGGGCATCCCGGAGGTGAAACAGTGACGACGTCGATCGAGCGCACCTGGACCGCCGTCTGCGCGGCGGGCGCCGTCCCCGAATGGTCCGGTGTCGCGGCCCTGCTCGAAGGCGGGACGCAGGTGGCGATCTTCCGGCTCCCCGGCGACCGGTGGCACGCGTTGTCCAATGTGGACCCGATCAGTGGTGCGGCGGTGCTTTCGCGAGGCATCGTGGGCGACGCGGGCGGCGTCCCGGTGGTGGCTTCGCCGGTGTACAAGGAACGCTTCGATCTGCGGACCGGTGAATGCCTCGACGCCGAAGGTGTGTCGGTCGCGGCGTATCGGGTCCGGGTGACCGGGGGTGTGGTGGAGGTGGAATTCTCGCCGTGACAGAAGTCCTTCCCCTGGCGGGATTCGTCATCGGGATCACGGCGGCGCGGCGGGCTGACGAGCTCGGCGCGCTGTTCGTGCGCAAGGGCGCGACCGTGCGCTACGGCCCGGCGATCCGGATCGTGCCGCTCGCCGACGACACGGAGCTGCGGTCGGCCACCATGCGCCTGCTGGAAGACCGGGTCGACGTCGTCGTCGCGACGACCGGGATCGGCTTCCGCGGCTGGGTCGAGGCGGCCGAAGGCTGGGGGCTGGGGGAGGAGCTGCTGGGCAGGCTGGGGAAGTCGGCGCTGCTCGCGCGCGGTCCGAAGGCCAAGGGCGCGATCCGCGCAGCCGGGCTCTCGGAGGACTACTCGCCCGCCTCGGAGAGCAACGCCGAGGTGCTGAGACATCTGCTCGATTCCGGTGTGGACGGTCAGCGGATCGCGGTGCAGCTGCACGGCGAGCCGCTTCCGTACTTTGTGGACAGTCTGCGCTCCGCGGGTGCCGAAGTGATCGAGGTGCCGGTGTACCGGTGGGTCGGGCCTGCCGATCCGGGACCGCTGGACCGGCTGCTGGACGGCGTCGTCGACGGTTCGGTGGACGCGCTGCCGTTCACCAGCGCGCCCGCGGCCGCGTCCATGCTGGCGGTGGCGAAGCGGACCGGGCGGCTGCCGGGAGTCGTTCGGGCACTGGAGAAACGGGTCGTGGCGGCCTGCGTCGGGCCGATCACCGCGGCGCCGCTGGCCGCGCTGGGCATCCCGACGGTGCAGCCCGCGCGGTCGCGGATCGGGGCGCTGGCGCGGACGGTGTCCGACGCGCTCGAATCCCGTTCGCCGAGGCTGACCGCCGGCGGGCGGAGTATCGAACTACGCGGTCAGGCAGCGCTGGTCGACGGGCAGTGGTGCGACATCGCGCCCGCGCCGATGGCCGTACTGCGGGCGCTGGCGGAATCGCCGGGGCGGGTGTTCTCCCGGCGTGAGCTGGTCTCGGCGTTGCCCGACGGCGGCGAGGAACACGCCGTCGAAACCGCCATCGGCCGCCTGCGGAATTCCTTGGGTACGCCGAAACTGGTCCAGACGGTGGTGAAACGCGGCTACCGCCTGGCCGTCGACCCCTGACGCCCGCGTTTCGTCCTCTGAATGCGGTCCTTGCGCGTGCAACTACCGCATTCAGAGGACGAAATGCGGGGGGTGGGTCACGGGGTGAAGAGGTCGGTTTTGGTGATGAGGACGTGGTTGCCGTCCGGGCCGGCGTTGGCCAGCACGGCGGCGCCGCCCGCGATGAGGACGCGGCCGTCGGCGAGTTTGACCGCGCCGAATTTCGCCCTGCCGATGGTGAGCCCGAGCAGCGGCCCCCATCGCCCGGTCGCGGGGTCGAAGATCTCGGAGTTCTGGTAGCCGGCGTCGTATCCGCCGTATTCGAGGCCGCCGATGGCCAGTACCTTGCCGGAGTCCAAGCGCACCAACCGGAATTCGTCGCGCGGGATCTGCATCGCCGCCGTGTCGGTCAATTTGCCGGTGGCCGGGTCGTAGCGTTCGGATTCGCCGAGGCTGAACGGCGCGTAGTTCCAGTTCTGCGGGCCACCGGTGTGGCCGCCGGTGAGCAGCACGGTCCCGTCGGCGAGCGCGACCATCTGCGCGCCGACCCGGGGCCGTCCCGGTTCGAGCGGGACCGGGGTGCCGATCGGCGTGGTGGGGCTCCACGTGCCGGTGACCGGGTCGTAGAGCTCGCAGAAGCTCAGGCCGACGAGGTCGCCGCCGGTTTCGACGAGGCCCGCCGCGACGAGCACCTTGCCGTCCGGCAGCAGTACCGCGGGGAACGCCGCCCTGGCGTGGATCATCGGCGCGGTTTCGGTCCAGGTCCCCGTCGCCGGGTCGTAGATCTCCGCCGCGGCGATCACGAGGGAATCGAGCGACGGCAGTTCGCTCCCGCCGCCCATCACGAGCACCCGGCCGTCCGCCAGCGCGATCGCGTGATGGTTGCAGCGAGGGGTGCGCATCGAGCCGGTCGGACTCCAGGCCCCGGTCGCCGGGTCGAAGACCTCCGCGGAGGCGAGGATGTTGGGCGAGGTCGACGGATGGCCGTGGAAACCGCCCGCCGCCAGCACCTTGCCGTCCGGCAGGACGGTCAGCGAATGCAGGCGCCTGCTGGTCGCGAGCGATCCGGTGACTGTCCATTGGCCACTGGCCGGGTCGTAGAGCGCGGCGTCGGCGTACGTCACCGCGCCGCGGTTGTTGCCACCGCCCGCCGCGAGGACGCGTCCGTCCCGCAGCAGGACCGGGCCTTCGTTCATGCCGTCCCATTGGCGCGCCCAGGGCAGGTCGCCGGTGGCCGCCCAGCCGCTCGCGATCGTCCGGGGTTCCGTCTGTGTGCTCATGTCCCCGACGGTCGCCGCCGTGATCCCCAGCGGCAAGCGGTTGCGCGATGGCCTACCTCTTGGGCACCCGGAATGGGGCCGATCGGACCGCCCTCAGGACCAGGTGACGCGGTGGTCGGGGAATTCCCGGGCGCCGGCGACGCGGGCCGCCTCCTCCTCGGCCGCCTTCCGGACGGCCGGGCGGAGGGTGTCGAACGCGGTGACGGTGAAGTCGAGCCGCTTCTTCCCGCTCGCCTTGGCCCGCCACACACCGGCGATCTCGCCGTCGGCCAGCAGCGCGCCGGGACTGCCGAGGATCTTCCAGACCTCCTTCTGCCGGGCCTTTTCCGGCACCAGCACGGCGCGGTCGCGTGCCTGGACGAACGGGTCGAGCGGCGGCAGCAGGCGCACCACGTCCGGCTCCGGCGGATTCTCCAGCAGCGCCACCCGGTCTTGCGGCAGGAAGGCCTTCTTGCCGTCGACGCGGACCTCGGCCAGTCCGTCCGGCCACATCGCGTCGACCCCGGTGCGGGTCGTCCCGACGTAGGCGGCGGCGTCACCGGGAGCGGCGGGACCGTTGATCCGCAGGTATCCCTCGACCACGCGGGTGGCCGCCTTCGCGTCCGGCGACGTCTTGAGCCTGCCCCGCTTTTCCAGTGGTGCCAGCGTCGCCGGTGTCGCGCCCGCCTCCAGCCGGACCCCGGCGTGGATCGACGCGACCCGCATCAGCTGCTCGTAGATGTGCACGACACCGCAGCCGCGGCAGGCGTACGACAAGCCGCCGGGGATCCGTTTCGTGACCGCGCCGCTCACCGTGCCCTTGGTCTGCGTACCGGTGACGACCTCGCGGATCGCCTTCGCCGCGGTGAACAGCGCGTCCGTCGCGGACATGCCCGCGTCGTCGACCTGCTTGCGCTGCCACAGGATCCTGGCCATCGCGTCCTTCTCGTCGAGTGGCACGAGAGCGGCCCGGATCGCGTCCAGCTCCGCGCGGCGGTGGAAATGCGGCGCGCCGCGATGCGTCCACGCGAGCACGAAACGTTCGTCGTCCCAGACACCGGGGGTGATGTCGCCGTCGATCCGGGCGGCGAGGCCCAGCAGGGCGGTGTCCCGGACGGAATCCTGCAGCCCGAGGTCGAACACGGCCGCCGCGGCCGGATCCGTCTCCTCACGGTGCAGCCCGTGAGCGGCGATCCGGTACGCCAGCACCTGCTTGCGATCGACCTCGAGCACTTGTCCTCCTTAGAGCGAGTAGTCCAGCGTGTACGACATCGTCGGCTCGCCGAGGGTGCCGGTAGTGGTGCCGCTGCCGGTGATCCCGGCGAGTTCACCCGTTCCGGAGCCTTCGACCACCGTGAACGCCGACGTGATCCCCTGCGTGTCGAACCCGGTGTCGTGCTTGATCACGAAGCTTCCCTTACGGCCGTCCACGCTGCCTTCGATCCGTTCGAGGCCGGGAGAGGTCGTGCCGCCGCCGTCGTAGCCCTCACCCGCGTAGTACAGCAGGTAGTCGAGGACCGACTCGCCTTCGATCAGCCCGCTGTAGGTGAGCGTGGCGTGCGCGTAGGCGACTCGCGGCGCGCCTTCCGCGCCGCTGACGACGGATTCTTCCCAGTTCTTCATGGCGAACGTGTTCATGGGTTCACCCTGTCAGCCATACCTGTCAGGATGTGTCAGGTTTTAGGGGATACTGGCTTCATGCGCGCGAGCAGGCTCCTGTCGGTCCTCCTCCTGCTGCAGAACCGCGGCCGGATGACGGCCGAGGAGCTGGCGGCCGAGCTGGAGGTGTCGGTCCGGACGGTGTACCGCGACGTCGAGGCGCTGTCCGCGGCCGGCGTGCCGGTGTACGCCGATCGCGGGCGCACGGGCGGATATCAGCTGGTCGACGGCTATCGCACGCGGCTGACCGGGCTGACCGAGGAGGAGGCGCAATCGCTTTCGCTGGCCGGCCTGCCCGGCGCGGCCACCGAACTCGGGCTCGGCGCGGTCCTCGCCGCCGCGCAGCTCAAACTGCACGCGGCCATGCCGTCGGAGCTGCGTGCCGGGGCGGGCAAGATCTCCGAACGGTTCCACCTGGACGTCCCGGGCTGGCATCGCGGGATCGAAAGCCTGCCGCGGCTGTCCGAACTGGCCGACGCGGTCTGGCACGGGCGGCGCGTCAAGGTCCGGTACGAACGCTGGGGGCAGCGGAAGGTCGACCGGGTCCTCGACCCGCTGGGCCTGATCCTCAAGGCGGGCAACTGGTATCTCGCGGCGCGATGCGACGGGACTGACCGGACATACCGGATCTCCCGTATCGAAGAGCTGGAAGATCTCGGCGAGACCTTCGAGCGGCCGTCGGACTTCGACCTCGCGCGCTACTGGCAGGAATGGTCCGAGCAGTTCGAAAAGCGGATGTACTCACGGACGGCGGTGGTGCGGCTGAACGAGTTCGCCCGCATACTGCTGCCGTTCTACCTCGGGGCCGTCGGAGCCCGGGCGTTGCGGGAAACAGCCGCGGAGCCGGACGAAAACGGCTGGCTGACGATGGAACTCCCCGTGGAACCGGGAGAATCGGCCGTCGGCGAGCTACTGAGGTTCGGCGGGAACCTCGAAGTACTCGAACCGCCGGAGCTGCGCGAGCGGCTGGCGGAGGAGATCGGGAAGATGGGCGCGGTTTATGGCTGACCTGGACGGCATCACGATCGGGATCACCGCGGAGCGGCGGGCCGACGACTTCATCGGCGCGCTGACCCGGCAGGGCGCGACGGTGCTGCACGCGCCCACCATCCGGATCGTCCCGCTGCCCGACGACACCGAACTGCGCGCGGCGACGGACGCTGTACTCGCCGGGCCGGTCGGGTTCACCGCCGTCACCACCGGCGCCGGATTCCGTGGCTGGCTTTCGGCGGCCGAAGGCTGGGGATTGCGCGAGCCGTTGCTGGAACGGCTGGCGGCGTCACGGATCTTCGCGCGCGGGCCGAAGGCGGTGGGCGCGGTGCGTGGTTTCGGCCTCCGGGAGGAGTTCTCCGCGCCCGAGGAGAGCAACGCCGAACTGTTCGAAGGATTGCGCGACGCCGGGGTTCGCGGCGAACGGGTCGCCGTCCAGCTGCACGGCACCTTGTTGCCCGAACTCACCGCGTCGCTGCGGGACGCGGGCGCGGATGTCGTCCAGGCGCAGCCGTATCGCTGGCTTTCGCCCGCGGACGTCGCCCCTGTGCACGAACTCGTCGAAAGCGTGATCGCCGGACGCGTGCACGCTTTGGCCTTCACCTCCGCTCCGGCGGCGGCGAACCTGCTGACGCTGGCGGGCCCGCGCCGCGAGGAACTCCTTGCCGCGCTGCGAGGTCCGGTGCTGTGCGCGTGCGTCGGACCGGTGACCGCGGCGCCGCTGGAAGCCGCCGGGGTGCCGACCGTGCAACCGGAACGTCAGCGACTCGGCGCGTTGGTCAAACTTCTCGTCGCGGAACTGCGCATTCGGCCGTCTTGACGCGGGAAGTCCGCTTTGCCAGGCTCGACACATCGGACGCGGGGAGGGCGGCGGATGTCCGAGTCTCAATCGGTCACGTTCGTGCGCGCGATGTTGCGGAAGGGCTCTTCGGTACTGAGCGCGAGCCCGGCCGACGAAGCACCCGACCCGGATTCGGTGCCGGACTGGCGTTATCGCGAGGACTCCGCGGACACGCTGCTGATGCGCGCGATCCGCTACTCCGCGCTCGGCCCGATCTTCTACCGCGTGGCCGCGTTTCCGAAGGTGTACATCGGTTTCCTGGTCGCGAACGGGTCGGCGGGGATCGTGCCGGTGCTGAGCACGGCGATCCTCGGGACGCTGCTCAACGTCTTCGCGGTGTGGTGGGTGGTGCGCGGCCGCGGGATCCGGGCGAAGACGTCCGGACGGCTGATGTACGCGGATCTCGCCGTGGGTGTGGTGCTCACGACGATCGTGGCCGTCGCGGCGCCCACCGAGATCCAGCCGTTCGCCGTCGATGTCGCGTGGACGTGGATGGTCGGGACGGTGGCGTTGTGGACACTGTCGTTCGGGCTGCCCGCCGCTTGCCTGCTGGTGATCGCGGCCGTGCCGTTCCGGGCCTTCCTGACCTGGGCGGGCGGGCTCCCGCTCGACCATCCGCTCGCGATGAGCCGGTCGGTGGGGTGCATGGTCGCGCTCGTCGTGGCGATGGTGACCACGGCCGGGATCCTGATCCTGCTCGGTGTCGGGACCCGGTTCGCGCTGGGCATCGGGATGCGCCGGGGGCAGCGCGCCGAACGCCTGCGGACCCAGCGGGTGATGCACGATTCCGTGCTGCAGACGTTGGAAGCGATGGGGCTCGAAGCGCCGGACGACGATTCCGCCGCCGCGGAACGGCTCGCGGAGATGCGCGCGACGGCGCGGGCGCAGGCCGCCGAACTGCGCCGCGAACTGACCGGCCCAGACGCGCCTTCGGCCCGGGGCCTCGCGGCGGACCTCGCCGAGGTCGCCACCGAAATGGCGCGCGACGGCCTCCGCACCCAGCTCGTCGCCGCCGAGACCGAAGAGGACTACCGCCTCTCGCACGCGCGCCGGACCGCCATCCGAGACGCCGTCCGCGAAGCGCTCCGAAACACCGTAAAGCACGCCGGGACGAAACAGGTCGTGCTTCGCGTCGAGGAGTGCGAAGGCGGCGTCGCGGTCATCGCGCGGGATCAGGGGACCGGCTTCAGCATGCTGGACCGGCCGCCGGGCTTCGGGATCAGCCAGTCGATCATGGCGCGGCTGGCGGAGGTCGGCGGGCGGGGGACGATCGATTCGCATCCGGGGCGGGGGACGCGGGTGACGCTTTGGGTGCCGCACTGAGGGTGGGCTGGGGTGCGCCTTGAGGGAGGCAGAGTCCGTGAGGGCCTCCTTCCCTACTCTCAAGGTAGTGAAGGAGGCCCTCACGGACTCCCGGCGGCGTGTGGGGAGCAGGGGACCTTTGCTCTCGTTTGGTTAGCATGGCTACGTAAGTGGTAGCAAAGGTCCCTTGCTCTCTTTCTGCAGGTCAGCGCCTTGATGGTGCGGGTGCCGATGTCTCAAAGGGGGCCTTCAGGACGTCCAACGTCCCAAAGGTGGCCTTCAGGACATGCCGCGGGTAAGCCGCAGGGCGAGAGTGCGCCCAATGTGGCATTGGGGACGCTCAACGACCCCAATGCCACATTGGGCGCACTGAACCGGGAGAAGCCCTCAGTCCTCCTCGGAGGGAGCTTCGCCGGCCTCCGCCTGCCGCATCGCCTCGCGCCCAGCGGCCTCTTCGCTGACCCCCTGCCGCCAGTACCCCGTGAAGCAGATCGCCCGCTTGTCGATCCCGCGCTCCCGTACGAGGTGCCGCCGCACCAGCTTCACCATGTTCGCCTCGCCGGAGATCCACGCGTAGGCCGTCCCGCCCGGCAGCTCCGCCTTCCGCACGGCCTCCAGTACGGCTTCGCCGACGGCGCCGGAGCCCCGGACCACCCAGTGCAACTCCACGGTCCCCTGGGTGTCGAAGACCTGCCGGTCTTCGCGATCACTGATCTCGATGTAGACCAGCGCTCGCGTCCCGGCGGGCAGCGCTTCGACGATCGCGCCGATCGCGGGGATCGCGGTCTCGTCTCCGACCAGCAGCTGCCAGTTCGTCTCCGGGGGCACGTCGTAGAGCCCGTGCGGCCCCAGGAACGCGACCCTGTCGCCCTCCGAAGCGCGCGAAGCCCACGCGGAGGCGGGGCCTTCGTCGCCGTGCAGCACGAAGTCGATGTCGACCTCCTGCACCGACGGACGCAGCGCGCGCACGGTGTACGTGCGCATCGCCGGGCGGACGTCGTCGGGCATCGCGAGGTAGGTCCGGTACCAGGACAGCACTTCGTCGCCGGCCAGCGGCGCGGGCAGCACGGGTTCCGCCTGGCCGGGCTGCGGGAAGAACACCTTCAGGTACTGGTCGGGCGCGTGGTCCACCAGCGACGCCCCCGAGAAGGTCACCCGGCTCATATGCGGGGTGAGCCGCCGGACACCAGTCACCTTCGCCTCGATGTAACTCATTAGGCGAGGCTAACCTAAAAGAGAGCGCCGGGACCAGCGTCGTCGTCGGGATCACGTTGCCACCGGTATTTTCGCAGGTCGACGCGCTGGCCGTCGGCCATGACACCTTCCGCGCGCAGCCGTTGCAGCTGCTCGTCGACCAGATGCGGAGCAGGCGTCCCGTCGGCCCGCAGAATGCGGTGCCAAGGCAGATCGTGGCCGTCCTCGCCGAGGATCCGGCCGACCAGCCGCGGCGACGGCGCGCCCGAAACCGACGCTATATCCCCATAAGTCGCGACCGAGCCGGCGGGCACGCTCGCGATGACCTCGCGCACCCGCTCGTGCAGTTCGTCATCCATGGGACCACTTTGCCGTGCCGCTGCGAGGTTGTGTCGGCGGGGCGTGGTTCCATCGTGGGCGTGAACGGGCGGCGAACAGCGGCAGGAACCGACGCGCGGCTGGTCCGCACGCCGGTCACCGGCACGCCGTCCTTCCAGTGGGATTCCGGCGCCCGCCGCCTGCTGGCCGCCCCGGATGGGTTCCGCAGGGTCCTCGGCGGCCCCGGCACGGGTAAGACGGCCTTGCTGGCGTCGGCGGCGTCGCGGCGCATCGCGGAGGGCGCGAACCCGGAGAGTGTGCTCATCCTGACCACTTCCCGTAAAGCGGCCGAGGTCCTGCGTGCCGACATCACCCACCGGCTCACCACCGATCCGGAGGAAGACCCGCTGCCGCGCACGATCCGCGAGCCGCTCGTGCGCACGGTGCATTCGTACGCGTACGCGCTGTTGCGCATGGAGGCGCAGGCCGACGACCTCCCGCCACCTCGCCTGCTGGCCGGGGCCGAGCAAGACGTCGTCGTCCGTGACCTGCTCGCCGGTGACATCGAGGAGGGCGCGCTCGACTGGCCGGAACAGCTGCGCCCCGCGCTGAACGTGCCCGGTTTCGCCGAGGAACTGCGAGATCTCCTGCTCCGCGCCGCCGAACGCGGGCTCGGCCCGGAGGATCTGGTCGAACTCGGCAGGCGGCGCGGCCGCGAGGAGTGGATCGCGGCCGGGCGCTTCTGGAGCCAGTACGAAGAGGTCACGCTGCTGCAGGGCGCGGGCGGCAACGCGCTCGGCGTGGCGAGCGCGCCCGCGCTGGACGCGGCGGAGCTCGTCACCTCCGCCCTGCTCGCGCTGGAGGACGATCCCGAGCTGCGCGAACGCGAGCAGCGTCGCGTCCGGCACCTGTTCGTCGACGACGCGCAGCATCTCGACCCGCTGCAGACCCAGCTCGTCCGCCTCATCGGGCACGCCGCCGACGAGTTCGTCGTCGCGGGCGACCCCGATCAGTCCGTGTTCTCCTTCCGTGGCGCGGACCCCCGCCTGTTCGCCGACGCGGACGAGGACGGCGAGCGCACGGTTTTGCTGACCACGGCTCATCGGCACGCCCCGGTGATCCGCGCGGCCGTCACGAAACTCGGTTCCGTGCTCCCCGGCGCGTCGCCGCAGCGCAAACTCGTCGACGCGCCGGACGCGGAGGGCGGTGTCGTCCGAGTCCGGCTGATGCCGACCCCGGCCGCCGAGGCGAGCTGGATCGCCGATCAGCTCCGCCGCGCGCATCTCGTCGACGGTGTGCCGTGGTCGGAGATGGCGGTGCTCGTCCGGTCGCCCGCTCGTACTTTCCTTGTCCTGCAACGTGCTTTGCGGGCGGCGGGGGTGCCGATCGGTTCGGCCACCGAGGAACTGCCGCTCGCGAAGCAGCCCGCGGTTCGTCCTCTGCTGGCGATGCTGCGGCTCGCCGCGGACCCGGAGCTGCTCGACGTCGACCTCGCCGAGATGCTGCTGTCCTCGCCGCTGGGCGGCGCGGATCCGCTCGCGCTGCGGCGGCTGCGTCGCGGTTTGCGCAGGCTGGAGCTCGCGGGCGGCGGACAACGCTCCAGCGACGAACTGCTGGTGGAAGCCTTACGTACCAACGATGTCCTCACCGGCCTCGCCGAGGCCGAGTCGCTCCCCATGCGCCGGATCGGCGGCCTGCTGCACGCGGCGCATCAGGCCGTGGTCCGCGGTGACGGCGTCGAACAGGTGCTGTGGGATCTGTGGCAGGCCAGCGGTCTGGAGCAGCGTCTGCTGCGCTTGGTCGATCGTGGCGGATCGCTGGGCTCTCAAGCGGATCGAGATCTGGACGCGATCGTCGCGCTCTTCGACGCGGCCGGTCGCTATGTCGACAGATTGCCGAAGGCGAGTGTTGCCTCGTTCGCGGATTACCTGTCCTCGCAGAACATCGCGGGTGACTCGCTGGCTCCCGCGGCCATGAAGAGCGAAGGTGTATCGCTGCTCACCGCGCACGCGTCCGCCGGTCGAGAGTGGACGGTCGTCTCGATCGCCGGCGTCCAGGAGGGCAGCTGGCCGGATCTGCGCTTGCGCGGGTCCGTGCTCGGCGTCGAGCGGCTGGTCGACCTCATGTCCGGGGTCGACGACGAAAAGGTGTCCGCCACCGCGCCGATCCTCGCCGAAGAGCGGCGGCTGTTCTACCTCGCCGCAAGCCGGGCGCGGAAGACGTTGCTGGTCAGCGCGGTCGCGGGGGAGGACGAGCAGCCCTCACGGTTCATCGACGATCTGGAGGAGAACGGCGCCGACGACGGCGGCCTGGACTCGCGGATGAAACCGGCGGGACGCTCGCTGGTACTCGCCGAACTCGTCGGCGAACTCCGTGAAGTCGTCTGCGACGAGTCGAGCGACCCGGAAAGGCGGCGGCGGGCGGCGCGTCAGCTCGCGAAACTGGCCGCCGCCGGGGTGCCGGGCGCGCATCCGGGCACCTGGTACGGCCTGCTGGAACCCTCCACCGGCGAACCCGTGCACGGGCCGGGCGATCTCATCCGGATCTCACCGTCCACTGTGGAGGTTCTGGTCAAATGCCCGCTGCGGTGGCTGATCGAACGCCACGGCGGCAGCGATCCGGCACAGCTCGCGGCGGTCACCGGGACACTGGTGCACGGCCTCGCGCAGGCGGTCGCGGGTGGAAGCAGCGACGAGCAGATCCGCGCCGCCCTCGACGAAGCTTGGGTGCGGGTCGACGCCGGGGCACCGTGGTTCTCGCGCCGCGAGCGGTCGCGGGTCGAGCAGATGCTGCGGAATTTCATCACCTGGCTGGAATCCAGCCGCAAGGAGCTGATCGAAGCCGGCGTCGAGCAGGACATCGAGGTCGAGCTGCCGGTCGGCGATGACGACGTCCGCGTGCTCCTGCGCGGCCGCGTCGACCGCGTGGAGATGGACAAGGACGGCCGTCCGGTCGTCATCGACATCAAGACCGGCAAGGTCCCGATCTCCGCCGCCGACGCCGAACAGCATCCGCAGCTGGCCGCGTATCAGCTCGCCGTGCTGCTCGGCGCGGTCGAGGGCGGCTCGAAACCCGGTGGCGCGCGGCTGGTCTACGTCGCGAAGTCCAACAACAAGACCGGATCCACCCAGCGCGAGCAGGCGCCGCTGGACGAGGACGGCGGCAAGCAATGGCTCGAACTGGTGCGCTCGGCGGCCGGATCCGCCGCGGGCCCGGAGTACGGCGTCACCGAGAACCCGGACTGTGATCGTTGCCCGGCGAGGGGTTGCTGTCCGCTGCGCCCCGAGGGCAGGCAGGTGACCGGCCCTTGATCTCCGAACTCCAGCGCCGACAGGTCGAGCCGGGCGAGATCGCCCGCGCGCTCGGCCTGCACAGCCCCACCGACGAGCAGGCCGAGGTGATCGCCGCGCCGATCGAGCCGTCGCTGGTCGTCGCGGGTGCGGGCGCGGGCAAGACCGAGACGATGGCCGCGCGGGTCGTCTGGCTGGTGGCCAACAGTGTCGTCCCGCCGGAACGCGTCCTCGGCCTGACCTTCACCCGCAAGGCCGCCCGCCAGCTCGGCGAACGCGTCCGCACCCGGCTGCGACGGCTGGTGGGATCGGGGCTGCTCGACAAGATCGACCCGACCGGCGACCTGCGCACCACCGTGACCGCGGGCGAGCCGACGGTGCTCACCTATCACGCCTATGCCGGGCGGCTGCTGTCCGAACACGGCCTGCGGCTTCCCGTCCAGCCCGGCGTCCGGCTGCTTTCGGAGACGTCCTCCTGGCAGTTTTCGCATCGCGTCGTGTCCACTTGGGACAGCGACCTCGACACCGATCGGGTGCCCTCCACGGTGACGGCGCAGTTGCTCGCGCTGGCCGGGGAGCTCGGCGAGCATCTGGTCGAGACCGAACGGCTGGCCCAGTACACGTCCTGGCTGTGCGAGGTCATCGAGAACGCGCCGCGGGCGAAGGGTCAGCGCGCGTCGTTGCCGCAGAAACTGGCCGAAGTCATGACGGCGCAACGGTTCCGGCTCGCTCTCCTGCCACTGGTCGAGGCGTATCACACGCGGAAACGAGCGGAAGGCGCGCTCGACTTCGCCGACCAGATGTCGCTCGCCGCGCAGCTCGCCAGCAGCTATCCGGCGGTGGTCGCGGGGGAACGCGAGCGCTACGGCGCCGTCCTGCTCGACGAATACCAGGACACCGGCCACGCCCAGCGGATCCTGCTGCGGTCGCTGTTCGGCGGTGTCGAACATCCGCCGATGCCGGTGACGGCGGTGGGCGACCCGGCGCAGGCCATCTACGGCTGGCGCGGCGCGAGCGCGGCGAACCTGCCCCGGTTCACCACGGACTTCCCGCGTGACAACGGCGAACGGCTCGTCCCGGCGCTGGATTTCGGGCTGCTGACCAGCTTCCGCAATCCGCCCGAGGTGCTCGAACTCGCGAACGCGATCTCGGAACCGTTGCGGGAACGCGGACTCGGGGTCGCGCGGCTGCGTGCGCTGGAAGGCGCGGGGGCCGCCGACATCGCCGCCGCGCTCCTGCCGGACATCCGCGCCGAACGCGAGTGGGTGGCCGACGCGCTGGCGAAACGCTGGTTCGAAACCGTGGAGGAGACCGGAAAACCGCCGACCGCGGCGGTGCTGGTGCGCCGTCGTGCCGACATGGCCCCGATCGCGGCGGAGCTGCGGGCGCGCGGGCTTCCGGTGGAGGTGGTCGGTCTCGGCGGCCTTCTCGACGAGCCCGAGGTCGCGGATCTGGTGAGCACGTTGCGGGTGCTCGCCGACCCGCTCGCGGGCAGCGCGGCCGCCCGCTTGCTGACCGGGGCGCGCTGGCGGATCGCGGCGGCCGACCTCGCGGCGTTGTGGCGCCGGGCAGGCGAACTTTCGTCGCCGGTGCCGCCGTCGGGGAAGTCCGATGTGGACGAACCGGTGCTGGTGACCGAGCGGGTCGAGCAGGCCGGGCTCGCCGACGCCATCGACGATCCCGGCACACCGGAACGGTATTCACCCGAGGGCTACCGGCGGATCCGGAAGATCGGCGCCGAGCTTTCGGCCTTGCGGCGACGGCTGGACCAGTCGCTGCCCGAGCTGGTCGCCGACGTGGAGCGCACCATGCTGCTCGACGTCGAGTCGCTGGCCCGCCCAGGGCCTGCCGGACGCGCGCATCTGGACGCTTTCGCCGACGTCGTCACGGATTTCGCCGAAACGTCGCCGACGGCCACCCTTTTGTCCTTTGTGGACTATCTGAACACGGCCGCGCACGCGGAAGACGGGCTTACCCCCGGCGAGGTGGAGGTGGTCCCGGATCGGGTCCAGGTGCTGACCGTGCATTCGGCCAAGGGGCTGGAATGGCGCATCGTCGCGATTCCGCATCTGGTCAAGGAGGTCTTCCCCGGGCGGCGGCGCTCGTCGTCGTGGCTGCGGACGTCGACTTCGCTGCCCGCCGCGCTGCGCGGGGACTCGGAGGACCTGCCGGAGCTGCGGATCCCCGAAGGCGCGGACCGCAAGGAAGTCCAGGAAGCGCTGGAACTGCACGAAGAAGGCTTCGTCGCGCGTGAAGCGGACGAGGAGCGGCGGCTTTGCTATGTCGCACTGACTCGCTCCGAGCACACCATGCTGATCTCCGGCCATTGGTGGAACGAGAGCAGCGCGCGGCCGAAGGGACCGTCGGAGTTCTTGCTGGAGATCGGCGAGGTGATGCGGGGGAACTCGGTCGGCCGGATCGAGCACTGGGCCGACGAGCCGGAAACCGACGGCGAGAACCCGCTCGTCGCCGACTCCCGCCGGTCGCGGTGGCCGGTCGACCCGCTGTGGCCGCGGCGCGAGGGCGTCACGAACGGTGTCGACCTGGTGCTCGGGGCGATGGAGGAGGCCGAACACGCCGAGCAGGAGGAAGAGGACGATCCGGACGGCTGGATCTCCGATACCAAGGTGCTGCTGGAGGAACGGGCGCGGGCGCGGGACCGAGTGCAGCAGGTGGTCCTGCCGCCACATCTCTCGGTGAGCCAGCTCGTCGAGCTGTCGGCCGATCCCGCCGCGCTGGCCAAACGGCTGCGGCGGCCGCTTCCCGTGCGCCCCAACACCTACGCGCGCCGGGGGACGGCGTTCCACGGCTGGCTGGAGCAGCGGTTCGGCGGCGAGCAGCTGCTGGAGATCCACGACCTGCCGGGGGCGGCGGACGTCGACGAGGCGCCCGATACCGAGCTGGAGGCGTTGCAGACCGCGTTCGAGAAGAGCGAGTGGGCACACCGGGTGCCGCACGCGGTCGAGGTGCCGTTCTCGGCGGACGTCGTGGGCGTGACGGTGCGCGGGCGCATGGACGCCGTGTTCGCCGACGCGGACGGCGGCTGGACCGTCGTCGACTGGAAGACCGGCGCCGTCCCGGAGGCCGACCGGCTCGAGTCGCTGGCCGTGCAGCTGGCGGCGTACCGGCTGGCGTGGGCGGCCTTGAAGAACATCCCCGTGGAAAAGGTGCGGGCGGCGTTCCACTACGTGAAACACGACAAGACCGTCCGCCCGGCGGATCTGCTGGACGCCGAAGGACTGCGACAGCTGCTGAGGAGCGTCCCGACGATCTAGCGTTTCGTCCTCTGAATGCGGTCCTTGCGCGTGCAACTACCGCATCCAGAGGACGAAACGCGAGGGGGGACTAGGCCCGGTCGCGGACCTTCAGGGCCCAGGTCACCAGCGGGATCTGCAGCGGGACGCGGGCCCAGAAAGCCGCTCGCCAGTGCTTCGGGGCCTTCCGGCGGTCGGCGTCGACGGCCATCTTCACGTTCCCCGGCAGCACCGCGACGAACAGCAGCGCGGCCGCGAGCCCGCCGAGCCGCCGGGTCTTCGGATTCGCGACCGCGGCGGCGACACCCAGCTCGGCCACCCCGGAGCCGTAGGTCCAGGCCCGAGGGGAACCGGGAAGCTGCTTCGGGATGATGGCGTCGAAGGGTTTCGGCTGGACGAAGTGCAGGACACCGGCCGCACCGAGCAGGCCGGCGAGCAAGTAGGCGGGCCGCTGGGACGGTTCGGGATCCGGAGACATGCCCTGAGCTTCGCATACCGAGCTGAACGGAAGGATCTTCGGCTATCCTCCCGACCGTGAGTGACGCGGACCAGGCCGGAGCCTGTGCATGAGGGTTCTCAAGCGTTTCCCGGTCAGGCTGAGCGACCGCCCGGACCACGAGCTCGTCGGTGTGATCCGGATGCCGGAACTGACCGTCAGCCCGCTGCGGTCGATCCTCAAACGGATCATCGGCGCGGTGCTCGCCCTGCTCGCGACCGTGCTGATCGTCTACCTCGACCGGGACGGCTACCGCGACGCCAACGGCGACGGGCTCACCTTCCTCGACAGCCTCTATTACGCGACGGTGTCGCTGTCGACCACGGGTTACGGTGACATCGCGCCCGCGACGCCGTCCGCGCGGCTGGTGAACGTCCTGGTGATCACCCCGCTGCGGGTGCTCTTCCTCATCGTCCTGGTCGGTACCACACTCGAAGTGCTCACCGAGCGCTCCCGCCAGGCATTCAAGATCCAAAAGTGGAGGACGAAGGTGCGTGACCACACGGTCGTCGTCGGATTCGGCACGAAGGGCCGGTCGGCGGTCAACGCGCTGCTCGGGGACGAGAACGTCGAACCCGACCACATCGTCGTCGTCGACACCGACCAGCAGGCCCTCGAAGCGGCCACGTCACTCGGCCTGGTGACCGTGCACGGTTCGGCCACCCGCGCCGACGTGCTGCGCGTCGCCGGAGTCCAGCGGGCGCGCGCCGTCGTCGTCGCCCCGAACCGGGACGACACCGCCGTGCTGGTCACCCTGACCGCCCGTGAGCTGGCGCCGAAGTCGCATATCGTGGCGTCGGTGCGGGAGGCGGAGAACGTCCACCTGCTCAAACAGTCGGGCGCGAACCAGGTCGTGGTGTCGAGCGAGACCGCCGGGCGCCTGCTCGGGATGGCGACGTCGACGCCGCTGGTGGTCGACATGGTCGAGGACCTGCTCACCCCGAGTCCGGTCTCGCGATCGCCGAACGCCCGGTGGAACCGTCCGAAGAGGGCGGGTCGCCGCGGCATCTGCCGGATATCGTGCTGGGCGTCGTCCGCGACGGCGTGCTGTACCGGGTGGACGCCCCGCAGGCGGACGCGATCGAGCCGGGGGACAAGCTGCTGTACATCCGGAAGGTGACCTCCGCGGAGACCATCGAGCGGTAGCGGGGGACCTTTGCTACCACCTCGCCGGGCTCCTGTGCTTTGCCGCGAGGTTCTGGGAGCATGGCGTTCGTGCGCAAGCGATCGGACCCCGCCAGAGGGCTCACCCCGGGGTGGAACTCCCTGGCCGTGGCGGCCGGGGTCGGCCTGCTGGTGATCTTCCTGGCGTGGTTCGCCGGGCCAGGGCTGTTCGCCATCTCGAACGAGACCAAGGGGACGACCGTGCAGGCCGAGGTCGTCCGGCCCGCGCCTTGTACGGGCGGCGGGCCACCGAGACGGTCAAGTTCGAATTCGGCGGCAAGCCGACGGAGGGCTCGCTCAACGGCTGCGGACACGGCAAGGGCGAGCGCCTCGAGGTCGTCGTCCCGGACGGGGCTTCGGGGGACGCCATCGCGGTGCACGCGGCCGACGCGACGGCCGGAGCGAGCGACGCGCGGCGGCCGCTCGGGCTGGCGCTGCTGGTGTTCAGCTGCTTCGCGGGCGGGATGTACGTCTTTTTGGTGTTGCGCGGGCCGCGTGTGCCGGTGACCGCCTGATCCCTCTTGACGGTTGGCTACTCGACGTGGCCGGCATTACCACGGGTGTGTGGAAATCGGGACGTTCAACGTCTCTATTCCCACACACCCTGTCGTGAGCGGACCGGTCACGCGGGACGTACGGGTCCCCTCGTGAGTGGCAAAGACGGTTAGAACCGTCCTTGCCACTCACGAGGCCGACGACCAGCCGCATCGAGGGCAAGCCGGAATCGCCGACGGCACCGCATCCGTCGGCGAGCGGCGACCCGCCACCCGAAACGTGTGAAGGCCCCCTTCCCCGTGGCTCAGCCGAGGGGAAGGGGGCCTTCACATGCGAAGAGTCAGGAAACGGCGCTCGAAGGAGCCGAGAAGGTGTTGCAGTCGGCGATCCGGTTGTTGCTCGCACCCGCCCGCCACCACGACGCGTAGTGCGCGTTCGTCCCGTGGTCCTGGCTGCGCGAGGTGTTGTCGCCGCGGGTCTCCTGGTCGTTCCAGGCCTTGTTGTACATGTCCCGGCTGACCGTGCCGCCCTGGTCCACGTGCGCGCCGAGGAACATCCCGGAGAAGCACTGCGCCTGCAGTTCCTTGCGCCGCGACATCTCCAGCCCGGCCGGGCTGTTCTGTCCCGCGTCGTAGATCTTCTGCCAGGCCGCGTCCATCAGCCCCGCGACCTCCTGCACGTGGTGTCCGTACTCGTGCGCGAAAAGGGCCAGGTAGACGCCGGGGTTGTTGCCGTACTGGTCGGTCTGCAGACCGCGGAACGGCACGTAGAGGTTGTTCTCGCAGTAGTACGCCGCCGTCGCGATGCCCACCTGGATGGTGCCGCATTCGGTTTCGAAGCTGGCCCCGGTCGGGAAGTGCAGGGCGGGCGGGGTGAACGGCAGGTCGTAGGCGTCGAGGAACGGGCCCCAAGCGTTGTCGAGGCATTTGCCCGCCGCGGTGAAGAACGCCTCGGCGGCCTGCTGGCTGCTCTGCCATTGCGGCAGCGTGCAGACCCGGTTCCGCAGGCCGGCGTTCGGGTCCTGGAGGATCGGGTGGTCACCGAGCTTGAGGATCTTCTGCGGCCCGCTCGACGAGGACGGCGCCTTGGTCGGTGACGACGGGAACGGGTTCGTCGACGAAGAGGGCGACGAAGAGCCGCTCGGCGGCAGTCCCGCCTGCGAAGGCGTGTTCGGGAGGGTGCTGTAGCCCGCGTTCGCTACGTGATCGGAGTCGTCACGATTGAGTGAAACGATCGCGACCAGGCCGAGGACCAGGACGGCGACCGCGCCGAGGCAGATACCGATGATCGCGCCCACGGACCGGCGTGGCGGCGGAGGCGGGAAGTGGTGCGGCGCGCCGTGCCACTGCGCGGGAGGCTGGCCGTGCACCGGCGGTGGCTGGACGGC
Source organism: Amycolatopsis sp. EV170708-02-1 (assembly GCF_022479115.1). Lineage (NCBI taxonomy): Bacteria > Bacillati > Actinomycetota > Actinomycetes > Pseudonocardiales > Pseudonocardiaceae > Amycolatopsis > Amycolatopsis sp. EV170708-02-1. The sequence continues at coordinate 7,918,510 of NZ_CP092497.1, read as the reverse complement.
GCCGCGTGGCGGCCACTGGCCGTGGGGCGGTTGCGTCATCAAGTCGGTCCCGGTGGTTCTAGGGGCGAACCGGGGGCACCCGGTCCGATGTTCAGCATAACGAGCTAACGGCGTCCCTACCCACAGCTCGGCTGCAGAGGGTATCGAGCGTGAGGCGAGCGGTCACCCATCAGTGTCGTCCCCCCAGCTCTGGCTGGGTGTCGGACCCTCTGGAAGAGTGTTCGTAAGCAACGTGAACGGGTAAGGGGCTGTCGCATGACGGAGACCGGCGGACCGTCCGGGCCGGAAGGCACCGAGACGCCGAAGCCGCAGGCGGGGGAACCGGCACAGTCGCAGGCGGACACACCGACGCCGCCGCGGGGCGAAGTGCCGCCGTCGCCGGCGCCGGAGCAGCAGTGGCAGTCACCCTCCGGGGCGACGCCGCCGCCTCCGCTGCCGTCGTACCAGCCCCCGCCGCAGCAGCAGTACCCGAACTGGAAGGTCGGCCTCGGCAGGCCCGGCGTCATCCCGCTGCGCCCGCTGAACCTGACCGACATCCTCGACGGCGCGGTCACGGCCATGCGCAAGTACTGGCGGATGGTCTTCGGCGCGGCCGCGGTCACCGCCGTGCTCACCGCGGCCATCAACCTGGTCGGGCTGCTGCTGGTCGACACCACCGCCGACCTGGAGCAGATCCGCGATCTCGGCCCGGCGGCCACCGATCAGGAACTGATGAACCAGATGCTCGGCATCCTCGGCGGGACGCTGGCGACGTCGTTCATCACCCTCGTCGCCACCCTGCTCGGGACGACCGTCCTGACCGGATTCCTGACCGTCCTGATGGGCAAGGCCGTCCTCGGCAAACCGGTCACGTTCAAAGAGGCCGCGAAGGAGGCGGCGCCCCGGCTGCTGCCGCTGCTCGGGCTGACCGTGCTCTACACGCTGGCGATCCTGGTCGGGGCGGTCTTCTGCCTGCTGCCCGCGATCATCCCCTACACGTTCTGGGCGCTGGCCAGCCCGGCGTTCATCCTCGAACGCGGCACCGTGTTCGAGGCGTTCCGCCGCTCGGTGAAGCTGGTCTCGGGCATGTTCTGGCGGGTCTTCGGGATCCTGCTGCTGGCGTACGTGATCTCGTCGTTCCTGGCGTCGATCATCACGATCCCGTTCAGCTTCAGCGCCTTCCTGTCCATTTTCGGTGATCTGAACCAGATCTACGTCCCGTCGACCGGCGACCTGATCCTGCAGTCGGTGGGCACGGTGATCGCGCAGACGATCGTCGGCCCGTTCAGCGCGCTGGTCACCGTGATCCTCTACATCGACCAGCGGATGCGCCGCGAGGGGATGGACATCGAGCTGGCCCGCGCGGCCGGGATCCAGACGCCGCCCCCGCCGCAGGCATGGTGACGCGCTTCCTCACCGAGGTCCCGGTCGACATCGATCGGGACACCGCCCGGCTGCGCGCCGCCGAGGAGCTCTCGGGGCAGGCCTACCAGGCCGCGAGACCGAGCTGGCTGTCCGAGGCCTTCGAGTGGGTGGTCGAGAAACTGCTGCGCTTCCTCGAAACGGTCAACGGCGTCGTACCCGGGGGATCTTCGCCGTGGTGCTGCTGATCGTCGTGCTGATCGTGCTGGTCGTGGTGATCCGGCTGAAGTCCGGGCCTTTGGCGACGGCGGCGAAGAGCGGTCGAGCCGTGTTCGCCGGGCAGCGCAAGGCCTCCGGCGAACATCGCCAGGCGGCCGAGGAAGCCGCGGCGCGGGGTGACTTCGACGACGCCGTCCGTGAGCGGTTCCGTGCCGTGGTGCGGTCCTTGGAGGAGCGGGCGCTGCTCGACGAGAAGTCCGGGCGGACCGCCGACGAGGCCGCCATCGAAGCCGGGCGGCTGCTGCCCGACGTCGCCGTGCCGCTGCGCGCCGGCGCCCGGTTGTTCGACGACGTCCACTACGGCGGTCTCCCCGCCACGGCGGACGGCTATCGCTCACTGTCCGATTTGGATGAACGCTGCCGTCGTGCCAGGCCCGTCGCCTTGGCGGCCGGATGACCTCGGTTTCGCCCGACGCCCGCCGGATCTGGCGCGGGGTGCGGCTTCCGCTCGCGGTCGTCCTCCTGATCGTGCTGACCGGCACGCTGCTCGTGCTCTTCCAGGGCGAGCGGACCACCGGCGAGCTCGAACCGGGTTCCTACGAGCCCCGGGGCGGCCGCGCGCTGGCGACCTTGCTGGAACGGGAAGGCGTCAAGATCCCGGTCGTGCGCACCGCCGCCGAAGCCAAGGGTGTCGCGAGGGGCGCGACGGTCTTGATCACCAAACCCGAGTACGTGCCCAAGAGCGCCTTCACGGAGATCCGGCAGAGCGCCGAGCACATCGTGCTGGTGCAGCCGAGTGCCGGCACGGTCGAGGAAGTCCTTCCCGGGGTGCGGGTGAGCGGCCAGGCCGAGACCGAGCCTCGCGCGCCCGAGTGCGAGGCCGCGGATCCCGTCGCGGCGGGGAGTGCGACGATGGGCGGCCTGAAGTACTCGGCCACGCAGCCGAGGGCGCAGGAATGCTACGGCGGCTCGTATCTCGAAGTCCCGAGTCCACAAGGGACGGTGACCGTCCTCGGTACCCCCACGCCGCTGGCCAACGACTGGCTGGCCGACGAGGGCAACGCGGCGCTGGCGATGCGGATGCTCGGGAAGCACGAGCGGCTGGTCTGGTACCTGCCGACACCCGCCGACCCGTCGCTGGAGACCGAGAAGAAGCCGCTGTCCGAACTGATCCCGGCGGGCTGGTCGTACGCGGCGTTGCAGGCCGGGGTCGCGGTGGTACTGCTGGCGCTGTGGCGTTCGCGGCGATTGGGCCCGGTGGTGACCGAGCCGATCCCGGTCGTGGTCCGCGCGGCCGAGGCCACCGAGGGACGGGCTCGGTTGTATCGCAAGGCGAAGGCCGCCGCGCACGCCGGGGAGACCTTGCGTGAGGCGGCCCGCGCGCGGCTCCGGCCGTTGCTGGGGCTCACCCGCGACGCCGAACCGGCCGCATTGGTGGAGTCTGTCGCCGCGCGGACCGGCCGGGCGCCCGCCGAAGTCGGCGCGCTGTTGTACGGGGACCCGCCCGCGGATGACGCCGCGCTGGTGCGGCTCGCGGACGGGCTCGATGTCGTGGAACGAGAGGTGGAGCGGTCTTGAGTAGCGAGCAGTCCGATTTGGACGGTGCGGCCGAAGCCCGGGCGGCGCTGATCGCCCTGCGCGCCGAGGTCGGGAAGGCGGTAGTCGGCAACGACGCGGCCGTCACCGGGCTCATCATCGCGTTGCTGTGCCGGGGACACGTGCTGCTCGAAGGCGTTCCCGGGGTGGCGAAGACGCTGCTGGTGCGGGCGTTGGCGGCCGCGTTGGACCTGGAGACGACCCGGGTGCAGTTCACCCCGGACCTCATGCCGGGCGACATCACCGGTTCGATCGTCTACGACGCGCACAGCGGCGAGTTCTCCTTCCGCGAGGGCCCGGTGTTCACGAACCTGTTGCTGGCCGACGAGATCAACCGCACGCCGCCGAAAACGCAGTCTTCGCTGCTGGAGGCGATGGAAGAGCGTCAGGTCTCCAGTGACGGCAAGACGCGGCCGCTGCCCGACCCGTTCATCGTCATCGCGACGCAGAACCCGGTCGAGTACGAAGGCACGTACCCACTGCCCGAAGCCCAGCTGGACCGCTTCCTGCTGAAGCTGACCATGCCGATGCCGTCCCGCGAGGACGAGTTCGGCATCCTTTCCCGGCACGCGCAGGGTTTCGACCCGCGTGACCTCGGCGCGGCCGGGGTCACGCCGGTCGCCGGGGCCGCCCAGCTCGACGCCGCGCGGCGCGCCGTCGCCGGGGTCACCGTGCGGCCCGAGGTGCTCGCCTACATCGTCGACGTCTGCCGGGCGACCCGGTCGATGCCGTCCGTGCGGCTCGGTGTCTCCCCGCGTGGCGCGACGGCGCTGCTCGCGGCGACCCGGGCGTGGGCATGGCTCGCGGGCCGGGACTATGCCACCCCGGACGACGTCAAAGCCTTGGCGCGGCCGTCTTTGCGGCACCGCCTCGACCTGCGGCCCGAGGCCGAACTCGAAGGCGCGACCGCCGACGGCGTGCTGGACCGCGTCCTCGCGTCCGTGCCCGTTCCGCGCTGATGGCCGTCACCGGGCGGCTCGGGCTGCTGGCGCTCCTCGCTGCGCCGGTGGTCGGTTTCCTGCTGCCCTCGTGGGCCGGGATCGGGCTGGCCGCGGCGGTGCTGCTCGTGCTGGTGGTGCTGGATCTCCTGCTGGCCGGGAGTGTGCGACGGCTCCAGTTCGCGCGGGCGGGCGCGACGTCCGTGCGGCTGGGGGAGGAGTGCGAGGTCACGCTGACCGTGGCCAATCCCGGCGGCCGCCCGGTGCGCGCGTGGCTTCGCGACGCTTGGCCGCCCAGCGCCGGCGCGGACGACCGGCACCGGCTGACGTTGCCCGCGGGTGAACGCCGTGCCGTGACCACGAGGCTCCTGCCGACCCGTCGCGGCGACCGGACGGCGGTGCGGGTCACCGTCCGGTCGACCGGACCGCTGGGGCTGGCCGCCCGGCAGGGTTCGCACGACGTGCCGTGGACCGTGCGGGTGCTGCCGCCGTTCCACAGCCGCAAGCATCTGCCGTCGCGGCTGGCGCGGCTGCAGCAGCTCGACGGCCGCAACGCGGTGCTGATCCGGGGCCAGGGCACGGAATTCGACTCGCTGCGCGAGTACGTGATCGGCGACGACGTCCGGTCGATCGACTGGCGGGCTTCGGCGCGCGCGTCCGACGTCATGGTGCGGACCTGGCGTCCCGAACGCGACCGGCACGTGGTGCTGGTGCTCGACACCGGCCGCGTTTCGGCGGGCCGCGTCGGGGACGCGCCGCGGCTCGACGCGGCGATGGACGCGGCACTGCTGCTGGCCGTGCTCGCCGCGCGGGCGGGCGACCGCGTCGACCTGCTCGCCTATGACCGGCAGGTCCACGCGGCGGTCCAGGGCTCGACGGATCTGTTGCCCGCCTTGGTGAACGCGATGGCGCCGCTCGAACCGTCGCTGGTCGAGACCGACGCGCGGGGAATGGTCGCGGAGGTGCTGCGGCGGACCCGGCGGCGCGCGCTGGTCGTCCTGCTGACCGGGCTGGACGCGGCACCGCTGGAAGAAGGCCTGTTCCCGGTGCTGTCGAAGCTGACCTCGCGGCACCAGCTGATGATCGCTTCGGTGGCCGACCCCCGGGTCGCCGAGATGGCCGCGGGCCGCGGCGACGCGGAAGCCGTCTACGACGCGGCGGCGGCCGAGCGGGTGCTGGCCGAACGGCGCCAGGTCACCGCGCGGCTGGCGCGGCACGGGGTCGAGGTCGTCGACGCGGTGCCCGAGGATCTGCCGCCGCGGCTGGCGGACCGGTATCTCGCGCTGAAGGCGGCCGGACGGCTTTGATCGCGTCGGCCTGGTGCCGGCCGGGGGTAGGTCGCGGCCTGGCTGAACCCGATGGAGTGGTGCCGGTTGGCGGCCGGGGGCGCGGGCGGTTAGCTCGGAGGAGATCCGGACCGACACGATTGGGGCCAGGTTTGCGCAAGCTCGTGCTGTTCTTCGCGGTGCTTCCGGCGGTGCTGCTCGTGTCACCCGCTTCCGCGCAGCCCGCCGGGACACCCGTCTACCTCGCCGACGGGGGCGGGACGGTCTCCCTGGCCGCGGCCGACGGCAAGCTCGCCCTCGCCGACGCGAAGGACGCCAACGCGCAATGGGTGTACGACAAGGCGGCGCTGTCCTACAAGCATGTCGCGAGTGGACAGTGCCTGGCGGCGATCAGCCCCGTCGACGGGGTCGGTGTCAAACTCGTGGCGTGCGACGGCAAGGACCGCCACCAGCAGTGGCGCCGCAACGCCGGGCTGCCCGGGCTGGTGCTGTTGGCGAACGTGGCGACCGCGCGGTGCCTGACCGCGGAGGCGCCGGCCGTCGGATCGCGGCTGTACCAGGAGGTCTGTTCCCTGCCGGGACTGGCCAACACCTGGGCGGCCGGGGTGCGGACGCTCGCGATCCTGTCGGGGAACGGGCAGCGGCTGTCCACGAAGACGCCCGGTCAGCCGCTCGTGGTACGCGTGATCGGGGAGAACGGCCAGCCCGCCGCGGACGTGCCGGTGAACTTCTTCGTCCGCGCGGCACGGCCGAAGAACGTGCTGGTCTTCGAAGGCGGCGCCGAGACGGCGACGGCCAAGACCGGCGCCGACGGTTCGGCGACGAGCCCGAAGATCGTCCTGACCGAACCGGGCGAGTTCGAGATCCGGTTCACCGGCAGCGCGAGCCTGGAGGACGGGAACAGCATCACCTTCGAGGGCAGCTGCACCTGCTGACCGAACCGCCGCTCCCCGTGGCCGGCCGGGGGGCGAAGGCTCCTTTCGTCGCAACAGACTCGGTGAAGGGAGCCTTCAGCCCACGCCACTCCGCTAGAGCCCACTGACGCAGGTCGGATCAGCCGCAGCCGCGCTCCGCGTAGGTACTCAAAAACACCCTTGGCTCTGACGACCCACAACACTCACGACCAACCCGGCCCACGCGGAACTACGCCACCAGCGCGAAACTCGAGTAGTACTCGCCCGAAGGCTCCCGTGTACCGGTCCGGTCCGGGCTGACCTCGGCGCCGACCCAGCCTTGGAACGCGCCCGCGTCGTCGATCACCTGCAGCAGCGGGCGGACGTGACTGTTGCCGAGGTAGCAACCGTTGTAGGACAGGCATTCGCACCAGAACTCGTAGCTGTTGCGCCGTCCGCCGAAAGCGTCGCTCAGGTAGTAGAACCGCCGGTCGCCGGTGTCGATGATCTTCTTCGCGCAGGCCTCGTAGCCCTCACCGGGCGGGCAGCAGGAGGTCGGGGCGCATCCGGAGTCGTACTGCACGAATCCGAGACAGGAGCCGTCATCGCAGTTGTTCCACCCTGGGCCGACGCCCAAGGCGCCGCTGCTGCCCCGGGTCCAGTTCGTGATCGCGCGGCGATTCACGCCCTGCCCTTCGAGCAGGTACGACCGCTGGGTCGCGCGGACCGAGCTCATCGGGGCCTTGCTGGTCTGCGCGAGGGAGGCGTTGCTGCCGTAGGCGATGCCGCTGGTGATCGAGTAGTTGTCGCTCACCAGCTGAAGGCGCCCGAGACCGGGCCTCGTTTCCGAGACGGCCCACGTCTCCGTGAGGTTCACGGCGGTGGTGGTGCCGTCGACGGTGCTGCTGGTCCAGTTGATCGCCACCTGCCCGGAATTCTCGGCGTAGGTGCCGGTGAAGTGGCCGTTCGGAGCGCCGGTGAAGCCGGGCGCGGTCTTGATCGGGCAGTTGTTGCGGGGATTGGTACCCGGCGCCCAGTCTCCGCAGTAGTAGACGTCGCCGCTGTCGACCGGCGCGGGGAAGCCCGCCTGGCTCCAGGTCCAGAAGTTGTGCGCGACGGTGTTGTCGGCCGGGTTGAACACGAGATAGCCGAGGCGGACGTAGTTGCGGTCGGCGTCGGTCCGGAATCCGCCGACGCTCACCACCCAGTTCTGCTTGCCCGACGGTGCGGACACGGTCCGGGCCTGGGACGCGCCGACGAGGAGCGTCGAGGCGAGCACGGACAAGACGACGATCGCGAAGACGCGTAACCGTTTTCTCCCCATGAAAGGAGCTAACCAGCTCAGCCCGCTTCCGGTCGAGAATCTCCAGCGTATCGCCAGTCGACATCACCCACTTCGCCCGCTTTCGCGGCGCGACGCCCGACGACGAACACGTAGAGTAAGAACGCGACCTCGGCGACTACTCCGATTCCTATCCTCGCCCAGGTCGGCAGGCCCGACGGGGTCACGAAACCCTCGATCACGCCCGAGATCAGCAGGACGACGGTCAGCCCGAGCGCCATCACCACGACCGAGCGCCCTTGTTCGCCGAGCGCCGCCGTCCGGGAACGGCGTCCCGGGTCGATGACCGTCCAGCCGAGCTTCAGCCCGGTCCCGGCCGCGACGAACACCGCGGTCAGCTCCAGCAGGCCGTGGGGCAGGATCAGGCCGAAGAACACGTCGAGCCGCCCGGCCGACGACATCAGCGCCGCGCCGATCGCGAGGTTCAGGGAGTTCGCCCAGAGCGCGTAGATCACCGGGACGCCCAGCACCACGCCGAGGAACAGGCAGGTCGCGGCCACCCACGCGTTGTTGGTCCAGACGCGCGCGGCGAAGGAACCCGCGGGGTCGGACGAGTAGTACGTCTCGTATTTCCCGCCCGGCGCGGTCAGCTCCTTGAACTCCTCGGGCGAGGCCAGCGACGCGAGCACTTGCGGGTCTCCGGCGATCCACACCGCCGCGATCGCCATCACCGCGATCGACGCCGCCGCCGACGCCAGCCACCAGCGACGGCTCAGGTACAGCGCCGCCGGGAACCGGTGGGTGAAGAAGAGGCCGACCTCGCGCCAGGCGGGGCTGTGCGAACCGGTGACGGCCGAGCGCGCCTTCGCGACCAGACCGGACAGCTGCGCGACGAGCACCGGGTCGGGCGCGACGGAGCGGATGATCGAAAGATGCGTCGCGACGCGCTGGTACAACGTCACCAGCTCGTCGGCGTCCGGGCCGCTGAGTTTCCCGGCGCGGCCGACGAGGTCACGCAGCCGGTTCCATTCGGCCTGGTGCGCGGCGACGAACACGTCCACGTCCAACTCGGAGCCCTCCCGGCGATCGTCCTTGGTCGCCCAGCCTATTCGTCACTACGCTTGCCAGGTGGAACAAGAGTCCGAACTCGTCACCGGCGAGGCCGTCGTCCTGGACGTGCGCGCGGCGAAACTGGCCAGCCGCGGGCTCGCCATGATGGTCGACGTCGCCCTCCAGCTGATCGTCCTGTTCATCGCGATGCTGGTCTTGAGCCAGGTCGCCGTGTTCGGCGACGAGGCGCTGGCGCTGACCCTGTTCCTGGTGACCGTCGTGCTGATCATGGTCGGCTACCCGGTGATCTTCGAGACACTGAGCCGCGGCCGCACGCTCGGGAAGATGGCGCTCGGCCTGCGGGTGGTCCGCACCGACGGCGGCCCGGTCCGATTCCGGCACGCACTGGTCCGCGGGCTCGCCGGATTCTTCATCGACTTCTGGGGGCTGGGCATGCTCGGCGTCGTGGCGGTGGTCACGTCGCTGCTGTCGCCCAACGGCCGCCGCGTCGGCGACTACCTGGCAGGCACGCTGGTGATCCGAGAACGCATGCCCGCGGCGCGGACGCCGTATGTCGGGATGCCGCCGCAGCTGGCGTACTGGGCTTCGCAGCTGGACCTGACCCGGCTGCCGAACGATCTCGCGCTGGCCGTCCGCCAGTACCTGGGCCGCACGAGCGAGCTTCGGCCCGAAGCGGCGGAAGCGCTCGGGTACGGGCTCGCACAGCAGGTCGCGGCGGCGATCGGGACGCCGGTGCCGCCAGGAGTGCCGTCCTGGGCGTACCTGTCGGCGGTGCTGGCCGAGCGGCGGCGGCGGGATCAGGCGAAACTGCAGCCCGCGGTCCAGTACGGGACGCCGGTCATGCAGTCCTATCCGCAGTCCTATCCGCAACCGGCCGCCCCCGCGCCGGTCGCCTCACCACAGCCGCCCTCGGAACCGGCCCCGGAGAACCCCTTCGCCCCGCCAGGCTGACCCCTTCACGCGCGGTCAGGAAACGTCGGCCGACTTCGCCGCCCACGTGTTGCACTGGAACATCCGGTTCTTCTGCGCGCCGTGCTGCCACCACGAGGACGAGTGCGCGTCGGAGCCGTGGTCGCGCGGGCCGCCGTTGTGGTCGCCGCGGTCCTGCGTCTGCCAGGCGTCGCGGTACATCGCCTGATCGACCGAGCCGCCGCGCCCCACCGTCGAACCCAGGAACGTCCCGGACAGACACTGCGCCGAAAGCTCGTTGCGCCGCGACATCTCCAGGCCCGCCGCCGAGTCGGTGCCCGCTTCGTACCTCGCGTCCCAATAGGCCTCGGAGATCCCCGAAAGCGCCTGGATGTGATGCGCGTACTCGTGGGCGAAGACCGCCAGGTAGACCCCGGGCCTATTGCCGTACTGAGGCACCTGAAGGCCTTCGTACGGCATGTACAGCGTCTCGTTCTGCGAGCAGTAGAACGCCGCCACCGAGCCGCCGCTGGCGTCACCGCACGGGCTCGACCAGTTCTTGCCGGACGGGTACTTCACGGTCGGGACCCGGAACGGCAGCTTCGTGTAGTTCATGACCTGCTGCCAAACGCTGTCCAGGCACGGCCGCGCGCTTTCGAAGAAGGCCGCCGCCGCGTCCGGGTTGTTCGCCCAGCGCGAGAGGTTGCACGGCTGGTTCGGCAGGCCGACCTGGGAATCGAGCCACAGCGGGTTGTCCGCCAGCTTGTGATGCGGTTGCGGGCCGGACGGGGCACGGCTGGCGGATGTCGCCCGGGTCGAGCCGGCCGACGTCTCGCGCGTGCCGGTCGAATCACGCGAACTGGTGGCCGTCGTCGTCGACGACGCTGTGTCGCTTGTCGTCGTGTAGTCCGAAGAGGACGTTTCCGAATAGCTGGAGTAGCCGACGTCCGCGACGTGTTTCGACTTGCCGTTCGCGATGGTGATCACCATGAGCAGCCCGCCCATGACCGCCATCACGGCGACGATCGCGACCGCCGCGATCACCCCGCCGTTCGACTTCTTGGCCTGATATCCCCCGTAGGGCGCGAAAGCGGGCTGCGCGAAACGCGGGCCGTACGGAAGCTGCGGTGGGCCGACGGCACCGGGCCGGAACGGGACCGGCGCGCCGACCTGAGGCGGGGGCAGCGGCGCCGCGCCCGGCGGGGGCAGCGGCATGCCACCGCTCGGCGGCCCCGGCCGGAACGGCGGCGGAACCGGCGTCGGCCGGGAAATCGGCGGACGACCGGGCGGGACGGGACCCGGCCGGTTCGGCGGCGGCATCGGCGGCCCCCCGCGCGGCGGAAGCGGACGCGCTCCCGGAGGCGGGAGCGGACGCCCGCCCTGTGGCGGGAGCGGCCGGCCGCCCTGCGGTGGCCGGGGTGGCTGCCGCGGCGGTGGCGGAGTCGGCCGGCGCCGCGGATCAGGCGGGCCGGGCGGCTGCTGGTTCATCGAGTGGATCCCCCATGCGGTTCGGCAACGCCGTTCGCCCAGGTGGCGGATTCGGCGTTTCGGCGGTCAGCATAGATCGGCTGCCCTAGAGTGTGTGGCTGTGTTGACGAAATGGGGGACGGCGGTCGTGGCCGTCGCGGCGAGCTCGGCCTTGATGGTCCCGCCGTCGGATACGAACGTTCCGGAGGCGCCCGGAGCGGGCCCTTCGCTGAGCAACGCGCCACAGCTGCCGAAGCCGCCGCCGCTCGGCGCGCGCGGTCAGCTCGGGTTGCTCCAGCCGCCGAGCGGAGCGTCCGCGAACGTCGCGGTGAAGGTGGAACGCGACGGTTCGGTGTCGATCACCGAGCAGGTGACCGTCCCGGGTGGACAGCACCTGGTGCGCCGGATCCCCTTCAAGGTTCCCGCGGGTGAAGAGCAGGACCGTGTCTACGGGATCCGTGACGTTTCGGTCGAGGGCGCGGGCAAGGCGGAGCCGAACGGCGAACAGCTGGTCGCCACCTTCGACGGCGGCACGGCCACCCTCAAGTACAAAGTGGACGGTGCGGTCGCGGACGTCAACGGCGCGCAGCAGGTGCGCTGGCAGATCGCGAGCGGCTGGGACGGCGAGCTGTCCCGGGTGTCCGCTTCGTTCAGCGCGCCGACGCGCGAAATGCCCACAGTGGACTGTTTCGCCGGGCCGCTCGGTTCGGACCGGCAGTGTTCGCTCGCGGAGACCGATCACAGCGGCGTCGTCCGCATCGAGCAGGACAAACTCGCGGCGGGCGAACGGGTCGACCTCGCCGTCCAGCTCCCGGCGGGCACGGTGCCCGCGAACGCGCGGTTCGAGCAGATCGCCTCGGTCGGCGGCGCCTTCGCCCTCACCACCCTCGCCGGCCTCGGATTCGGGGCGCTGGCCCTGTTCCTCGTGCTCGGCGCGCTCGCCGTCTGGCTGCTGCGCCGCCGAGACCGGGGCGCGCTCACCGCGGGCGCCGGCCCGGTCGAAGTCCTCATGCGGGAAGGCGACAGGGTCTCCTTCGCCTCGCCCGACGGTGTCCTGCCCGGACAGGTCGGGACGGTCGTCGACGAGACGGTCGACGTCGTGGACGTCAGCGGAACGGTGGTCGACCTCGCGGTCCGCAACTACCTGTGGATCGCCGAAGTCCGCGGCGCCGGAACGGTCGACTGGCAGATCGCGCGCCGCAACGCGCCGGACCAGCACCTCGCGGCCTTCGAGCGCGAGATCTACACCGCGCTCCTTCCCGAGGGCACTGATTCCGTGCTGCTGTCGGAACTCCGCGGCCGCGGCACCGTCGATCTCCGTGTCGCGGGCGAGGCGATGTACGCCGACGTCGTGCGCAAGGGCTGGTTCTCGCGGCGCCCGGACAAGGGCAAGAACAAGCTGACGTGGGCGGGTGTCGGCCTGATCGCGCTCGGACTCGTGGCGACGGTCGCCCTGACCTTCACGGCAGGCCATGCGCTGCTCGGCGTCGCGGTCGCGCTCGCCGGGATCGCGACACTGCTGGGCGCCTCGTGGGTGCCGCCGAGGACTTCGCGCGGCAGGCGCCTGGTCGGCCAGGTCCGCGGGCTGCTCGAATACCTGCACACCGTCAAGGTCGCCGATATCCCGGCGGGGGACCGCGAAATGGTGTTCTCCCGGTCGCTGCCGTACGCCATCGTGCTCGGCGACACCGAGCACTGGCTCAGGACGTTCGAAGGGCTCGACCCGTCGGCGGACGGTTCGGCCGGGCTGTACTGGTTCGGCGGGCTCGAGGGCGACCGGGATCTGCGCCGGTTCGCCGCGCATCTGCCGTCGTTCCTGTCCGCTTTGGACGGTCTGCTCGCCGAATCCGGGCATCTGCGCTCACTCCGCCCGGAACCGGTCCCCGCCTGACGTGAACACTCGCGATTCGTCCTCTGAATGCGGTAGTTGCACACGCAAGTACCGCATTCAGAGGACTAAACGCGTGCTGTTGCCGGTGCTTCTCCTGCTGGTGCTGGGCGCGGCACCGGCGGGAGCGCAGAGCGAACCGCAGCTGCCCGCATTGCCGAACAGCGCGGAGATCTCGCTCAAGGTGGAACGCGACGGCGCGCTCACGGTCGTCGAGGCGGTGTCCGTGCCGAGCGAGGCGACGATGACCCGCCGGATCCCGCTCCGCACGGCCGCCCCACGCGACCGCGACCGGATCATCGGCATCCGCGACGTCGTCATCGAGGGGGCGGGCAACGCCGAACTGACCGGCGAAGAGCTCACCGTCAAGCTCAAGGGCGGCACGTCGATCGTCCGGTACACAGTGGACGGTGCGGTCGCCGAGGCCGACGGCCTGACGCGGGTGAGCTGGCAGCTCGCGGGCGGCTGGGATGCCCGGCTCGAACTCGTGCGCGCGAGCTTCGCCGCACCGGCCATCCCGAACGCGGTCACCTGTTACGCCGGGCCCGAGGGTTCGCGCGCGCACTGCGCGACCGCCCAGATCGCGCATTCCGGGCTGACCCGGTTCAGCCAGCAGAACCTCGCGCCGGGGCAGCGCATGGAGATCTCGGTCGAACTGCCCGGCGGCACCGTCCCGGCGAACGCGCGCCTGGAGCCGTCGAAGACCTTCGCGGGGGCGTTCGTGCTCACCGCCCCGGTCGGCTGGGCGTGGGGCGGCTTCGCTCTCGCGCTGGTCGCGGCGGCCGTCGGGCTGGCCCTGCTGCGAAGGCGGGACAGGCACCCTGGCGAGGCGCTTCCGGTCCGGCTGCTCACCGGGAAAGCGTTCTCGTCACCCGACGGTGTGCTTCCCGGACAGGTCGGGACCGTCCTCTCGGGCCGCGCCGACGCCGTCGACCTGGCCGCGACGGTCGTCGACCTCGCCGTCCGGAACTACCTCTGGGTGAGCGAGGAGCCCGGCGAGCTGACCACCTGGCGGCTCGTCCGCCGCAATCCGACGGACGAACAGCTGACCGCTTACGAACGCGCCGTGTTCGACCTCCTCCTGCCCGGCGAAAGCGAGTCGGTGCTCCTGTCGGAGATCCAGGCGGCGCGGATCGGCGTCGACTCGGTGCGGGACGCGCTGGACGACAGCGTCGTCGAGCGCCGCTGGTACTCGCGGCTGCCGGGCAGGCTGACCCGTGCCGGCCTGCGGATCTGCCTCTACGGCCTGTTCCTCACCGTCCTGCTGGCCCTGACCGTCGGCTACGCCCAGCTCGGGCTGATCGTCATCGCCGCGGGCGCGGTACTCGCCGTCGCCGCCCGGTGGCTGCCGGTGCGCACGGGCGCCGGCGTCGCGCTGCACCGGCGGCTGCTCGGCGTCCGCGACGCGCTGCTGGCGACCAAGGCGACGGCCGTCCCGAAGCTCGAACGCGAGGTGCTCCTTTCCCGGGCGCTGCCGTACGCGCTCGCTCTCGGCGAACAAGAACGGTGGGTCGCCGGATTCGCCGAGTTGAAGGGGCCGCCCAAGATCTACTGGTACGGCAAGGAAGAGGACGGCGAAGTCCCGATCGCGCGGGTGAGCGACTTCACCGCCGCGCTCGTGGGAACCTTCGCCGCGACCCGCCAGGGCCGTCGCCTGGAGGCCTGAGTAGCCCGTAGGGTGGTGCGCATGGCCGATCCCGAGCTTGTCCGATTCACCCTCGACAACGGTCTGCGCGTGGTGCTCGCGCCCGACGCGACCGCTCCGGTGGTGGGTGTCAGCGTCCACTACGACGTGGGCTTCCGTTCCGAGCCCGAAGGGCGCACCGGTTTCGCGCACCTCTTCGAGCATTTGATGTTCCAGGGGAGCGAGAGCCTGGAGAAGCTCGCGCATTTCCGGTACGTCCAGTCGAGTGGTGGCAGCTTCAACGGCTCCACCCATCCGGACTACACGGACTACTTCGAGGTCCTCCCCGCCGCGGCTCTCGAGCGTGCCCTGTTCCTCGAAGCGGACAGGATGCGGGCGCCGAAGCTGACGCAGGAGAACCTGGCCAACCAGATCGACGTGGTCAAGGAGGAGATCCGCCTCAACGTGCTGAACCGGCCGTACGGCGGGTTCCCGTGGATCCTGCTCCCGCCGGTGCTGTACTCCACCTTCCCCAACGCGCACAACGGTTACGGCGGTTTCGAGGATCTCGAACAGGCCACCTTGGACGACTGCGCGGCCTTCTTCGACACCTACTACTCGCCCGCGAACGCGGTGCTGACCGTCGCCGGTGACTTCACCGTCGAGGAGGCCCGCGAGCTGATCGAGAAGCACTTCGGCGACGTGCCGCACCGGCCCGCGCCGCAGCGCCCGTCGTTCGCCGAGCCCGCCCCGACGGCGAACTGCGCGGCGAGCATGTCGACCCGCACGCCCCGCTGCCCGCGGTCGGCGTCGGCTACCGCATGCCGGACCCGATCAACGACCTCGACGGCTACCTGGCGAACCTCGTACTCGCCGGTGTGCTGACCGACGGCGACGGCTCCCGGCTGCAGCAGCGGCTGGTGCACCGCGAGCCGCTGGTCGTCGACATCGGCGCGGGCGCCGGGCTGTTCGGCCCGTTCGAGGCGCGTGACCCGGACACGTTCACCATCACCGCGATCCACCCGCACGAGGTGAGCACCGACCAGGTCCTCGCCGCGCTGGACGAGGAGCTGGAGAAGCTGGCGGCCACGCCGCCGGAGGACCAGGAACTGAAGAAGGTCACCGCGCGCTGGGCCGCGAGCCTGCACTCCGAGCACGACAAGCTGGTGTCCCGCACGCTGGCCCTCGGCTCGTTCGAGCTGCTCTACGGCGACGCGTCGCTGGTGTACCGGCTCGCCGAGAAGATGTCGGCGGTCACCGCGGAAGCCGTTTCGGCGGCGGCGAAGGCGCTGCGGCCGGATTCGCGCGCCGTCCTCGTCATCCGCCCGGGTAGTGCTGATTCCGATCAGGAAGGTTCCGAGCAGTGAGCGCACCGCACCGCACCGCCGAGGAGATCGGCCGCACGGCCGCCGGGCCGCGTCCGGTCCCGTCGCTGGGGACGCAGCGCGCCGCCGCGGATCTGTCCCATGTGGACACCACGCTGAGCAATGGGCTGCGCGTGCTCGCCGTCCGCAAGGCCACCGTGCCGCTGGTCGAGCTGCGCGTCTGGATCCCGTTCTCCGGTGAGGACAAGCTGCACCCGGCCACCGCCGAAGTGCTGGCCGAGACCCTGCTGACCGGCACCGCCCGCCGCGACCGCATCGAGATCGACGCGGATCTGGCCCTGATCGGCGGTGACCTCGCGTCCGGCGTCGACCCGGAGCGCCTGGTCATCACCGGCACCTCGCTGGCCGACGGCCTGCCGACGATGCTCGACGTCCTCGCCGACGCGCTCACCGGCGCGTCGTACGCGGACGCCGAGGTCGAGCGGGAACGCGAGCGGCTCATCGAGCGGATCGCCGTGTCCCGCACGCAGCCGAGGACGATCGCCCGTGAGGCGCTGCAGAAGCACCGCTACGGCGACCACCCCGCGGTGCGCGAGGTTCCGCAGGCCGAAGACGTGGCCGTCGTGACGCCGGACCAGGTCCGCGCGCTGCACCGGGCTTCGGTGCTGCCGCGGGGATCCGTGCTGGTGATCGTCGGCGACATCGACCCCGAGACCGTCATCGGCGACCTGGAGAAGGCGTTCGGCGGCTGGGCTTCGGACCGCTCCGCCGTCCGCCTGCCCGCGCTGCCCGAGCTCGCCGGCGGCAACGTCCTGCTGGTGCCGCGGGCCGGTGCCGTGCAGTCGCAGATCCGGCTGTCCGCGCAGACCGTGTCGCGCACGGACCCGCGGTACCCGGCGCTGCAGCTGGCGAACCTGGTCTACGGCGGGTACTTCTCGTCGCGGCTGGTCGAGAACATCCGTGAGGACAAGGGTTACACCTACAGCGCGCACTCCGGATTCGAGTTCACCGACCAGACCGCCGTGGTGAACGTCGACGCGGACACCGCGACCGACGCGACCGCCGCCGCGCTGATGGAGACGCGGTACGAGCTGGCCAGGCTCGGTCTCGTGCCGCCGACCACCGAAGAGGTCGAGTCGGTGCGCCAGTACGCGATCGGTTCGCTGGTCACGGCTGCGTCGTCGCAAGGCGGCCTGGCCGCGCAGCTGTCCGCGCTCGCCGCGACGGGGCTGGGCGTCGAATGGCTGGCCGGGCATCCGGAGCGTCTCGCCGCGGTCACCGCCGAAGACGTGGCGAACGCGGCGCTGGAGTTCTTCGCGCCCAAGCGGTTCACCGGGGTCGTCGTCGGCGACGCCGATGTCCTCGCGCCGAAGCTGACGGCGCTGGGCGACGTGACCGTCGGGGAGCCCTCCTGATGGAGACACCGTTCGGGTTGGGGGCGCTCCCGACGCTTTCGCGCTCCACCGCGGACCGTCAGGAATCCTTGCGTACCAACCCGGACAGGTTGGCCGAGCGCTGGCCGAACGCGCGCGTCGTGCTGCTCGACGAGCAAGCGCGCACCCCGGTGGTGGAGGGTTCCGGCACGCTCGCGACCCGCAAGTCGCAGGATTTCGGCACCGAGCCGCCAGTCGAGGCGGTCTTCCTGGGGGAGTGGCAGGGCACCGACTACTGGTCGCTGCCCGGCCGCCCCGCAGGCGAGACCGAGACCGTCGAAATGGCGGGCAGCTGGGGCGTCATCGAACAGGTCGCCCGCCACGAAGGCGAGATCTGGGTCGACCTGCGCGGCTACGGCGACCTGCTCGACGACACGTCGGCCGGGCTGTTCACCACCGCGCAGGCGCTGCAGGCCTGGCGGCGGCAGGCGAAGTTCTGCACGCGCTGCGGCAGCCCGACCGAACTGATCCAGCTGGGCTGGGCGAGCAAGTGCACCGGCTGCGGCCGGGAGGAGTACCCGCGCACCGACCCGGCCGTGATCTGCCTCGTGCACGACGACGCCGGCGTCAACGGCGAGCACGTCCTGCTGGCCCGGCAACCGATCTGGCCGCCGGACCGGTACTCGATCCTCGCCGGTTTCGTCGAGGCGGGGGAGTCGCTCGAAGGCTGTGTCGAGCGCGAGATCCGCGAAGAGGTCGGTGTCGAGGTGCGCGACGTGCGTTATCTCGGCAGTCAGCCGTGGCCGTTCCCGCGGTCGATCATGCTCGGCTTCACCGCGCGGGCCGACATCTCCGCTCCGCTGGTGCCCGCGGAAGGCGAGATCGAAGAGGCGTACTGGGTTTCGCGCGAGGAGGTGCGGGCCGCCTTCGCGAACAGTCAGCTGCGGAACGCGGGCGCCGTGCCGACCCCGATCGCCGGCGGGACGCGGCAGCTGGTGCTGCCGGGGAACTCGTCGATCGCGCGCGTGATGCTGGCGGCCTGGGCCGGCGTCTAGCCCTCGGCGGGGCAGCGGCGGCGTAACTCGCGTGCTTGAAGGGCGATCTCGGTGTTCGCCTTCCAGGCACGCGAGTTCCGTCTCCAAGCACGCGAGTTACGCCTTTGATCACGCGAGTTCGGCGTTCGATCACGCGGTGAGCCCAGTGGCCGCCAATCTTCTGCCGTCCGGTTTCAAGATCATCGGACGGGTGGCCGTCCCTCGCCCACGCTCCCTTGGGTGTACGACCTGTACGTGCAGCCCAACTTCTGATCCACCATCGCGTCGCCGAAGGGCCGTTCGAGCGGGTCGTCAGCCGATCGCGTTGTTGACGGCGGTGACGGTCGCGGCGGGATCGTCGACCGTGAGCACGAGCCGGTTGAAGTCCTCGGCCTCGTCGAGGGTGATGACGACCGTGCGGTCGAACCCGGAGACGTTCCAGAACTGCCGGTCGCCGTCGGCGTGAAAGGTGCCGCTGAGTTTCCCGGGGATCCGCAGACCCGGCCCGCGCCACCCCTTCGGCTCGTCGCGCATTCCCGGATCGTGCGTCGCGCCGCGTACGTGGGCGAGCGGGATTTCGAGCCGCCGGGTGAAGGACCAGACCTTGTCGATCCCCACCGGTTCGACCACCAGGCGGTCTCCGGTGATGGTGACGCGGTTGTTGCTCATGTCGTTCCTCCGTTGTCGATGTCCGGCAATCCGGCGCGGGCCAGCAACCGGCGTCCCAGCTGGTCCGGGGTGGTCCCGAGGTCCTGCATGACGGCCCGGGCCCGGGCGCGCACCCGCTCGTCCTCGGGCGCGAGTTCGAGCAGGGCGATCAGCAGGATGTCGAGCCGCCCGGCGTCGTCCCGGTCGTCGGCGACGTGGTCCAGCACCCGGGCGAACAAGCCGTGCTTGCTGCCGAAGGCGCCGTACAGGCTTCCCCGGTGGACACCCGTCGCCTCGACGAGGTGATCGATCGAGGTCGCGTTGTACCCCCGCTGCCGGAAGACCGCCGCCGCGGCCTCGATCGCTGTCGTCTCGTCGAACTGCCGTGGTCGGGCCATGAGTTTGAGAATAGTCATTCAAGAATGACCAGTCAAGAACTCCGATGGCGGTTTCGCGTGCTTGGACGGACGGCACGTGTGATTAGGCGGACGACACGCGTGCTTGGGCGGACGACACGCGGTTGACGTTCGAGCCGTCCCGCCAGTCACGCGTGTCGTCCGTCGGATCACACGTGACGTCCGTCGGATCACGCGCGTCGTCCATCGGGTCACGCTGTGGCCACCCTCCGCGCCGGTGTGCATACCCACTGTGCGGAACACGTCAAGCGTTACCTCCCCGTTTCCCGGCCCCGTTGACGACTGTGGCTCGGCTCACTACAGTCCCCGGAAACCGTCTGTAAAGTTTCCTAACGAAGTCGGGAGTGAGCCCCAGTGCGAGCCGGCAGTCCGCGAATGCTGCGCGAGATCAACGATCGCGCGGCCATCGAGGTCCTCCTCAGGGACGGCCCGCTGACGCGCTCCGAGCTCGAGGTCGCGATCGGCCTGTCGAAGCCCGCGACGGCGCAGCTGCTCACCCGCCTCGAACAGGACGACATCGTCACCAAGGCGGGCGTGCGCGGCGGCGGGCGCGGGCCGAGGGCGCAGCTCTGGCAGGTCAACGGCGGTGTCGCCTACGTCGCGGCCGTGGATCTGACCCCGCAAGTAGCCGATTTCGTCGTTTCCGACGTCACGGGCGCGGTGCTCGCCGAGTACCAGGTCCCGCTGCCGGTCCACGAGGGCGCGGACGTCGTCGGCACGTTCGGCGCGGCGCTCACCCACGTCGCGAACAGCGCCGGGCTCGCCGCCACCGATCTCCGTCACGTCGTCATCGGTGCGCAGGGCGCGTTCGACCCCCGCACCGGTCTCCTCTCCTCGGCGCCGCACATCCCCGGCTGGCTCGGTTTCGACGTGCCGCGCAGGCTCAGCGTGGAGCTCGGCGTCGAGGTCACCATCGAGAACGACGTCAACCTCGTCGCGATCGTGGAGATGACGGTCGGCCAGGCCGTCGGGCTCGACGACTTCGTGATGATCTGGCTCAGCGACGGCGTCGGCGGCGCGGTGGTCGTCGGCCGCAGGCTGTTGCGCGGCGCGACCGGCGGTGGCGGCGAGATCGACTGGATGCGTGTTCCCGATCCGGTTTCCGTTGCCACGCGGAAGGAAACGACGCGCGGGGGAGATCGTTTCGGCGACCTCGTCGCGTCGCCTGCGGTCGTCGAACTGGCCGCCGCGCACGGCATCGAGGCCGGGACCGGCGCGGACGCGGTCGCCAAGGCCCGCGAAAGCGGGAACGAAGCGTATCTCGACGACCTCGCCCGCCGTGTCGCGGGCGGAGCGGCCAGCCTGATCGCGGTCGTCGACCCCGAACTCGTGCTTCTTTCCGGTGACACCAGCCGGGCCGGTGGCGACGAATTCGCCGCGCTGGTCGCGAAAAGGCTGCACGAACTGGTCCTGCCCCGCACCCCCGTCGGGGTCGCTTCGGTGCAGGGCAACGCGGTCCGCGCGGGCGCGCTCCAATCGGCGCTCGCCACCGTCCGCAGGGACGTCTTCGGCGTCAACACCCCTTCGCTCCTCGGGCCGAGACGGTCCGGGGCGGGAGAGCCGAACCCGATCGTGGCTGTCCCGGAATCACGAACAGAACCACCGTCTCCCGCCCCAACCAACTAGGAGGAGGGTCATGAGTTCCACGACCCAGGTTCGGAGAAGCGGCCGCCGTTGGCGCGGCTCGATAGTGCTCGGCGCGGTCACCGTCGCCGCGTTGGTGTCCGCCTGTTCGGGTGCCGCAAGCGGCCCGAACGGTGGGGCGGGCGACGCGGCGGCCGCCCCCGCCGCGGACGCGAAGCTCACGCTGACCGTCTACAGCAAGTTCACCGACCGTGAGTACAACGTGGTCACCGCCGGGCTCAACAAGCTCAAGGCGAAGTTCCCGAACATCGAGATCAAGCACGAAGGCCAGCAGGACGACGACAAGATCACCCAATCCATCCGCGGTGGCAACCCGCCGGACGTGGCGATCTCGTTCTTCACCGACAACCTCGGCGCGTGGTGCTCGACGGGCAGCTTCCAGGACCTCAAGCCCTACATCGACCGCGACAAGATCGACCTGAACCAGATCCCGGACGCCGTCCGCAGCTACACCGAATACCAGGGCAAACGCTGTGCCATGCCGCTGCTCGCCGACGTCTACGGCTTCTACTACAACAAGGACATGTTCGCGGCGAAGGGCATCACGTCGCCGCCGAAGACCACCTCGGAACTGTTCGAGGCCACCAAGAAGCTGACCGAATTCAACGCGGACGGCTCCATCAAGGTCGCCGGTTTCCTGCCGTCGATGCCGTTCTACGCCAACATGGCGCAGTACTGGGCCCCGAACTTCGGCGCCACCTATCTCGGCGCCGACGGCCAGTCGCACCTCGCCGACAGCCCCGAGTGGAAGGCGATGTTCGACTTCCAGAAGCAGCTCGTGGACTTCTACGGCGGCCATGCCAAGGTCGAGCAGTTCAAGGCCGGTCTCGGCGAGGAGTACTCGGCGGACCACGGTTTCCAGCGCGGCAAGCTCGCGATGATGATCGACGGCGAGTACCGCACCGCGTTCATCAAGGACCAGGCGCCGGAGCTCAAGTTCGGCACCGCGGCCCCGCCGGTGCTGGACAGCAAGCCGGACCGCTACGGCGGCGCGTTCACCACGGGCACGATCATCGCGATCCCCAAGGGCGCCAAGAACCCCGGCGCGGCTTGGGAGCTGATCAAGCAGGTCACCCTCGACACCTCGACGCTGGTCGAGCTGTCGAACGGCCTGAAGAACGTGCCGAGCACCAAGGCCGCGCTGACCGACCCGAAGCTCGAGGTCACACCGGAGTTCAAGACCTTCCTCGACCTGTACAACGGCGGGAAGCTGATGCCGAACCCGTCGACCCCGATCGGTGACGCGCACCTGAAGGCCGTCAACGACTTCGCGGAGAAGTGGCAGGCGGGCAACGTCCCCGACATGATCGCGGGGCTCAAGCAGGTCGACGCTCAGATCAACGACGAGCTGGCCCAGAAACGCGCCGGCGGCTGATCGCATGACTTCGACCCTGGATTCCAGGGCGGTCGCGTCCCCTTCCGCGTCCACTCGGACGCGGAAGGGGAACGCAGCGCGCCGCCGTCGCACCGTCTTCTACTTCATCGCCCCGGCGACGCTCGGTTTCCTGATCTTCTTCGGGTACCCGCTGATCGCCACGGTGTACTACTCGTTCACGCGCTACGACCTGATCAACGCGCCCGAGTTCATCGGCTTCGACAACTACATCCGCATGTTCACCAGCGAACAGCTGGTCGGCACCGCCGCGTACAACACGTTGTGGCTGGTGATCGTGCTGACGTTCTGCCGCGTCGTGTTCTCGCTCGGGTGGCGTCGATCATCTCACGGCTGAAGTCGGGCGTCGGCCTGGTGCGGACGCTCTGCTACCTGCCCTCGCTGGCCCCGCCCGCCGCGGCGACCCTGGCGTTCGTGTTCCTGTTCAACCCGGAATACGGCCCGGTCAACGCGTTCCTGCGGATGGTCGGCATCGACGGCGGTCTGTGGTTCAACGATCCGGCGATGTCGAAGCCCGCGCTGACCCTGCTGGTGATGTGGGGTTCGGGCGAGCTGATGATCATCATCCTGGCGGCGCTGCTCGACGTGCCGCAGGAACAGTACGAGGCCGCCGAGCTCGACGGCGCGGGCCCGGTCCGCCGGTTCTGGCACGTCACGCTCCCGTCGATCTCGCCGGTGCTGCTGTTCGGCATCGTGAACTCGATGATCTTCGCGTTGCAGTTCTTCACGCAGGCGATCGTCGCGGGATCGGCGGCCGCGGGCGCGGCGGACGTCGCGGGCAACACGAGATTCATCGGCGCACCACAGAATTCGACGCTGACCTATCCGGTTTGGCTGTACGTCCAGGGTTTCCGGTACTTCAACATGGGTTACGCGGCGGCGATGGCGGTGCTGCTGTTCATCGTCTCGGCCGGGTTCACCTGGATTCTGGTTCGGCAGCTGCGCAAGACCCAGCATCAGGAGGAGGGCGGATGACCACCTTGGCCGAGCCCAGGCACACCGCCCCGGCGTCCGAACCGCCGAAGGTGCGGGTGCGGCGCCAATGGGACAAGAAGCTGTACTGGATCGCAACGCACAGCGTGGGCATCGCGATGGGCGTGATCTTCATGCTGCCCATCCTGTTCGTGTTCCTCACCGCGGTGATGTCCAGCGATCAGGCGCTCTCGTCGAACTTCTGGCCGAAGGAATGGCACTTCGAGAACTTCATCGAGGTGTTCGAAAAGGCGCCGCTGTTGCAGTATTTCGGCAACAGCATCCTCTATTCGACGCTGGCCACCGTCGGGGCGCTCGTCTCGGCGATCCCGGCGGCGTACGCGCTTTCGAAGCTGAAGTTCCGCGGGCAGAACTTGTTCTTCATGCTCACCATGGCCGCGATGATGCTGCCCCCGCAGGTCACCGTCGTGCCGTTGTACGACCTGTGGGTGCGGCTCGGGTTCACCGGGACCCTGGTTCCGCTGATCGTGCCGTACTTCTTCTTCGACGCGTTCTCGATCTTCCTGCTGCGGCAGTTCTTCCTCACCATTCCGAAGGACTACCTCGAAGCCGCGAAGATCGACGGCTGCAACGAGTTCCAGGCGATGGTCAAGGTGCTGATCCCGATGGCGAAGCCGGGGATCGCGGCCACCGCGATGTTCTGCTTCCTGTTCACCTGGAACGACTATTTCGGTCCGCTGCTCTACACCGGTGAGACCCGCGACAACTGGCCGCTTTCGCTGGCGATCGCGTCGTTCCGCGGTATGCACCACGTGGAATGGAATCTCACCATGGCGGCCACCGCGCTGATCATGCTGCCGGTGATCGTGCTGTTCGTGTTCGCGCAGAAGTCCTTCGTCAAGGGCATCACATTCACAGGGGTCAAGGGATGAAACTGGCAGTCGTCGGTGGTGGGTCCACTTACACTCCCGAGCTGATCGACGGGATCGCCGGGCGGCGGTCCACTTTGGACGTCGACGAGATCGTGCTGATCGATCCGGACGCGTACCGGGTGGAGGCGGTCGGGGACTTCAGCAACCGCTTGCTGAGCCACGCCGGGCATCCGGCGCGGGTCCGCACCACGTCGAGCCTCGAAGAGGGCGTCGACGGCGCGTCGGCGGTGCTGATCCAGCTGCGGGTCGGCGGGCAGCGCGCGCGCCGGGGGGACGAGACGTTCCCGCACGCCTGCGGTTGTGTCGGCCAGGAGACCACGGGCGCGGGCGGCCTCGCGAAGGCGCTGCGCACCGTGCCGGTGGTGCTCGACATCGCCGACCGGGTCCGCAAGATCGCCGGGGACGACACGTGGATCGTCAACTTCACCAACCCCGTCGGCATCGTCACGCGTGCGCTGCTGAACGAGGGCCACCGCGCCGTCGGCCTCTGCAACGTCGCGATCCACCTCCAGCGCACATTCGCGCATCTGCTCGGCGCCGGGATCGACGACGTCAAACTCGTCCACACCGGACTGAACCACCTGAGCTGGGAACGGAAAGTGCTCGTCAACGGCGAGGATCGGTTGCCGGAACTCCTGGCGGAGCACGCGGAATTCCTCGGCGAGCACGTCACCGCGCCGGTCGAATGGATGCGGCGGATGAACGTCGTGCCGTCGTACTACCTGAAGTACTACTACGGGCACGACGAGCAGGTCGCGAAGCAACGCACCGAGCGGCCCCGCGCGGACGTCGTGAGCGACGTGGAGGAGGAACTGCTGAAGGTCTACCTCGACCCGGAGGTGGTGACCAAACCGGAGCAGCTGGAAAAGCGGGGCGGCGCCTACTATTCCGAGGCCGCGGTGCAGCTCGTGCACGCGCTCACCTCGGGCGGGCCCGCCGAAGAGCACGTCGTCAACGTCCGCAACGAAGGCACTTTCGACTTCCTGCCGGACGACGCCGTCATCGAGGTGCCGTCCCTTGTGGACGGTCAGGGGCCGCGTCCGATCCCGCAGCCACCGGTGGAGCAGCGGTTCGCCGGGCTCATCGCCGGGGTGACCGCCTACGAGCATCTCGCGCTGGAGGCGGCGATCAAGGGCGGCCGGGACCGGGTGGCCGACGCGCTGCTCGCGCATCCGCTGATCGGGCAGTACACCAAGGCCGATCAGCTCGCCGACTCGCTGGTGAAGATCAACCGTGAGTTCCTGCCGTGGGCGGGGGCATGACGGCCGGCTCACAGGACGTCGTCGTCGCGATCGACGGCGGCAACAGCAAGACCGACGTCCTGATCGTCTCGCGGGACGGGCGGGTGCTCGGGCAGTCGCGGGGACCCGGCGCGTCCCCGCAGAACATCGGGGTCGACGGCAGCGTCCAAGCGTTGGAAAAGCTGGTGCTGGAAGCCCTTCGCGGGGCAGGGCTTCCCGACGGACGTCCTTTCGCGACACATACGTCGGCTTATCTCGCGGGGCTGGATTTCCCGCGGGAGGAAGCGATCCTGCACGCCGCGCTGGCGGCACGCGGCTGGAGCGACACGCTGATCGTCGGCAACGACACGCTCGCGCTGCTGCGTGCGGGCAGCTCCGACGGGACGGGCGTCGCGGTGGTGTGCGGCGCCGGGATCAACGGCGCCGGCGTCAGCGCCGACGGCCGTGAACACCGGTTTCCCGCGCTGGGCAAGATCTCCGGCGACTGGGGCGGCGGCTACCGGCTCGGCGAAGAGGCACTGTGGTGGGCCGTCCGCGCCGAGGACGGCCGCGGTCCGGGCACGGCTCTGCAGGCCGCGGTCACCGCGCACTTCAAGGCGTCCTCGGTGCTGGACGTGGTGCAGCGCCTGCACTTCCAGGATCTGCACTCCGATTCGATCCATGGCCTGTGCCCGCTGCTGTTCGCCGTCGCGGCGGACGGCGACGAGGTGGCGCAGGACGTGGTCGACCGGTTCGTCGAAGAGGTCGCCCTGCTGGTCTCGGTCATCCTGCGGCGGCTCGAACTCACCGAGGAGGCGCCCGAAGTCATCCTCGGCGGGGGAGTGCTGACCGGGGTCGGCGCGCAGGTGATCGCGGAGATCGAACGGCGGTGCCTGAAGGTGGCGCCGCAGGCTTCGGTCCAGGTGGTCGACGTGGCGCCCGTGGTCGGTGCGGCGCTGTTCGCGCTGGACACCATCGGCGCTTCCGCGGCCGCGAAGGCCTCTCTCAAGGCCACGACCAAACGGGTCTGAATGTCCGTGAAGGCCTCCTTGAGGGACCCAGAGTCCCGCAAGGAGGCCTTCACGGACCATCGGCTCAGGAAGCGGCGGGGACGAGCGGCTCGTCCGTCTCCAGCAGCGTCTTGAGGTCCGACAGGATCCACGCCCAGCCGCCACCGGCGTTCTCGCCCGGCCCGGCGTTGACGTCCTCCTGCGAGCCGTTGACCAGGGCGGCCGTCGTCGGCGCGTCGGTGACGTCGTGGGTGACGGTCAGCCGGGTGCCCGCGGTCTTCGTCTCTTCGATCTCGTAGGTGAGCTTGGTGTACGGCTCCTTGTCGAAGGCCGGGTCCATCCGCAGTTTCCAGGTGATGACCAGCTTGCGTGGCGGATCCACCTCCAGGACCTCGCCGTCGACCAAGTCGTTGGTGAAGCCCGCTTCGACGTACTCGGGTGTCGGGTGGGTGGCGTGCTTGCCGCCCGGCCGCAGGTCGAAGTCGACCAGGCCGGTGTAGCCGTACTTCCGCGACCATTCGGGCTTCGTGATCGCGTCCCAGATCTTCTCCGGGGTGGCCTTGATGTAGACGCGGTAGACCTGGGTGTCGGTCATGAGGGCTCCTCGTTTTCGAGTTCGGCTTTGAGGTCGAGCAACGCGGTCACGTTGCGCTCGGTGAACTTGTCGATCCACCTGTCGTGGATCTGCCGGATCGGTACCGGGTTGAGGAAATGCTTCTTCTCCCGGCCCTCCTTGCGCGTGACGACAAGTCCGGCTTCTTCGAGCAGTTTCAAATGCTTCATCACGCCGAACCGGCTCATGTCCACTTCGGATTCGAGCTCCGTCAGCGTGCGGCCGTCACGCGCGAACAGCTGGTCGAGCAGGAACCGGCGGGTCGGATCCGCCAGGGCCTTGAATACCAGGTCGTCGTCGGGCACGTCAGAAGAATAGGTGACCAAAAGGTCACGTGTCAAGCCGGAGCTACAACAAGGCACCCAGCGGCAGGATCAGCGCGATCGCGACCACCGAGATCACCGTCTCCATGATCGACCAGCTCTTCAAGGTCTGCCCG
The DNA here is from genome assembly GCF_022479115.1 of Amycolatopsis sp. EV170708-02-1. Taxonomy (NCBI): domain Bacteria; kingdom Bacillati; phylum Actinomycetota; class Actinomycetes; order Pseudonocardiales; family Pseudonocardiaceae; genus Amycolatopsis; species Amycolatopsis sp. EV170708-02-1. The sequence continues at coordinate 7,891,016 of NZ_CP092497.1, read as the reverse complement.
ACCGAAAGCCCGAAGTACTCCTTGACCAGCCAGAACCCGGCGTCGTTGACGTGGGAGAAGAACAGCGAGCCGGCGCCGATCGCCAGCACCAGCAGCGCGCTGTGCGACGGGTCCATGGTCGCCGCGAGCGGGGCCACGATGCCCGCGGCGGACACGGTGGCGACCGTCGCGGAGCCGGTGGCGAGCCGGATCGCGACCGCGACCAGCCAGCCGAGCAGCAGCGGCGACAGGTTCGCGCCGGTGGCCAGGCTGGTGATGACGTTGCCGACCCCGGCGTCGACGAGGGTCTGCTTGAACCCGCCGCCCGCGCCGACGATGAGCAGGATGCCGGCGATCGGCGGCAGCGAATCGGCCACCGTGGACGACAGCTTGTCCCGCGTGAAACCCGCGGACCTGCCCAGGGTGAGCATGCCGAGCAGCACCGCGGCGAGGAGCGCGACCAGCGGGTCGCCGATGAAGTCGAGTACGCGGCGGAGGTGGTTCTCCTTGGTCAGCAGGATGTCCGCGAGCGCCTTGCCCATCATCAGCACGACCGGGAGCAACACCGTCGACAGGGTCGCGAGGAAGCCCGGCCGCCGTCCGTCCGAAGAGGACGATTCCGGGATGAGCCGCTCCGGCGCGACGGCGTCCGGGACCATCTTCGCGGCCAGCCTGCCGAACAGCGGTCCGGCGATGATCACCGTCGGGATCGCGACGAGCAGGCCGAAGGCCAGGGTGAGGCCGACGTTCGCGTTCAGCGCGCCGGCGGCGGCGAGCGGGCCGGGATGCGGCGGGACGAGGCCGTGCAGCGCCGAAAGCCCGGCGAGCGCGGGGATTCCCAGCATCAGCAACGGTTTCCCGGTGCGCTTGGCGACCAGCAGGATCACCGGGATCAGCATGACCAGGCCGATTTCGAAGAACATCGGCAGCCCGATCAGCGCGGCGACCAGCGCCATCGCCCACGGCAGGGCGCGGTCGCCCGCGCGGCGCAGGATGGTGTCGACGATCTGGTCCGCGCCGCCGGAGTCGGCGAGCAGCTTGCCGAGCATCGCGCCGAGCGCGATCAGCACGCCGACCGAGGCGACGGTGGAGCCGACGCCGGAACTGAAGCTCTTGATCAGCTTGTCCACGGGCATGCCGCCGACGAGCCCGAGCACGCCGGAGCCGAGGATGAGGGCCAGGAACGGATGCTGCTTCGCCTTGGTGATCAGGACGACGATCACGGCGATGGCGAGCACCGTCGCGCCGATGAGGCGGGTGTCGTGTCCGGTCCAGGCGGCGGCGAGGGTGGTGGTCATCAGCGGTCCTTGAAAACGGAAAGGGCGGTTTCGACGATCTCTTCCGGCTTCTTCGCGATGTCGGCGACGAGGCCGTGCTCGTCCGGCCGCAGCGGCTCGAGGTCGGCGAGCTGGGAGTCCAAAAGGGACACCGGCATGAAGTGGCCGGAGCGGGTCTTCATCCGATCGGCGAGCAGGTCGCGGTCGCCGTGGAGGTGCAGGAACCAGACTTTCCCGCCGCCACGCAGGATGTCGCGGTAGCGATACTTGAGCGCGGAAGACGTCACGACGCCGCCGGAGCACTGATGGTCGGAGATCCAGGTGGCGATGGCTTCGAGCCAGGGTTGCCGGTCTTCGTCGTTCAGCGGGTGGCCGGAGCTCATCTTGTCGATGTTCGCCTTCGGATGGAACGTGTCCGCTTCGGCGTAGTCGATGCCGAGGCGTTCGGCGAGTGCCGTTCCCACGGTCGTCTTGCCCGAGCCGGAAACGCCCATCACCACGATGACGGTCATCCGTACCTCCCACGTCGTTGTAGCCGGGACGAGTACAGCTCAAAAGTACTACTTAAGCAACATCAAGTACTACTTAATCGAGTCAGAACGTTAGAGTCGCCTGGTGGGCAACGACAGGCATGCCGAAGTGCTCGACGCGCTCGGCTCCGCGATCGCGAACGGGGAGCTCCCGCCGGGCTCCGTGCTGCGCTCGGAGGAGCTCCAAGAGCGGTTCGGCGCGTCCCGCACGGTGGCGCGCGAGGTGGTGCGAGTCCTCGAAACGATGTGCCTGACCAGCAGCAAACGCCGGGTCGGGGTGATCGTCCGCGAGCCGAGAGAGTGGAACCACTACGACCCGAGACTGCTCCGCTGGCAGCTCGACGGCTCCGAGCGGAAGACCGCGCTGCGCACCCTGACCGAACTGCGTTCCGGCGTGGAACCGTGCGCCGCCCGGTACGCCGCGCTGCGGGCGACGCCGGAAGAGGGTGGTCGCCTCCGGGCCCTGGCGAAGCGGCTGGAGGAGACGGCGCACCGGCGGGACCTCACCACCTTCCTCGGGCACGACGTCGCCTTCCACGACCTGCTGCTGTCCTCGTCGCGGAATCCGATGTTCGCGCAGCTTTCGGCGGTCGTCGCCGAGGTGCTCGCCGGGCGCACCGGGCACGGGCTGATGCCGGAGGAGCCGCAGCCCGAGGCCGTCGCCCTGCACGTCGAGGTCGCGGCGGCCGTCGACGCCGGTGACCCTGACCGGGCCGAACGCGCGATGCGGGACATCGTCATCCAGGCGCGTGACGAGATGGCCGTCCTTCTGGACGGATGATCTTCGAGTAATCTCTGCAGGTCTTCGAGGGATACTGCATGCAGGGGGCGACGGTGAGCGCGGCGCGCGCGATCGGCTTGGTGTTGGGGGTGGCCGCGGACGGGGCGATCGGGGACCCTCGGTCGCGGCGTCCGGTGACGGCGTTCGCCAGGGCGGCTTCGGCGGTGGACGCGAAGGTCCGGTCGAAACATCCGGTGGCCGGTGTCCTGTGGACCGGCGGCCTCGCGGGCTCCGCCGTGCTGGCGGGGGTGCTCGCCGAGCGGGCGGGACGGCGCAGCCCCGTCGTGCAGGCGGCCACGACCGCGGTGACCACCTGGGCCGTCCTCGGCGCCGCCGGCCTGGCCGCGCACGGCACCTCGCTGGCCAGGGACCTGGAAGAGGGCGAACTCGAGACCGCGCGCGGCACACTGTCCACGCTGGACCCCCGGGTCGCCGACGACCTCGGCGTCATCGGCCTCTCGCGCGCTTCGGTGGAAACCCTCGCCGAGAACACCGCGGACGTCGTCATCGCGCCGCTGGTGTGGGGGGCGCTGGCCGGTGTACCCGGGCTGCTCGGCTCGCGCGCGATCAGCCTGCTGCGCGGCATCGGCCGCGGCCGCCCCGAGCGGTACCGGTGGCTCGTCGCCCGGCTGGATGAAATCGTCCACCTGGTGCCCACCCGGGTCGCGGCCGGGCTGACCGTGCTCGCGGCCCCGGTCGTCGGCGGCTCGGCGGGCGGCGCGTGGCGGGCGTGGCGGCGGGACACCGCCGCGCATCCGAGCCCGAACGCCGGCCGCGTCGAGGCCGCTTTCGCCGGTGCGCTGGAGATCCGCGTCGGCGGGCGGACGGTGTATCCGCACGGGGTCGAGGAACTGCCGGTGCTCGGCATCGGCCGCAACCCGGACGCCGGGCACGTGACGCGGGCCGTGGAGCTCTCGCGGGTGGTCGGGTGGCTGGGCGCGATCAGCTCGGTGGTGCTGGCGGCTCTCGTCGGGCTGCGGCGACGGCGCTGACCTGCGGTTTCCCGGCTCTGGGGGAGCAAGGGACCTTTGCTACCACTTGGGGCGGGGGTGTGTGGATATAGGGACGTTGAGTGTCCCTATATCCACACACCCCCTACTGCGCGTGGTGACTGTGTGGATTTTGGTGCGTTGGGTGACCCGAAATCCACACAGTGCCCACGGCGGGAGAGCAAGGGACCTTTGCTACCGCTCCCGCTGCGCCAGCCGGGCCCGCGCCCGTGCGTCCATCGGCCCGTCACGCCGCGCGAGCTCCGCGGCGATCCGCGACCGGTCGCCCGGCTGCTTGTTCCCGCCGAACTTGAACTTCGCCCGCACCCCGGTCACGGTCAGTTCGACCCCGCGGATGCCGGGGAGCAGCCGCTTGTCCGGCGCCTCGGTCGCGCTCACCCCCGACCTGCCCGAACCGGGCTCGAAATGCGCGAGCTGCCGGTCCAGGAGCGCGGCCTTCTCCGCGGCGTCGTCGATCAGCCGGACGTCGCATTCGAGTTGGACGGACGAGTAGTACGACGTGGGCACGCCGTGCGGCGGGTCGGCCGGGGTGTTCCAGTCGGAGCGGATGTAGGTGTGCTCGTCGATCACCGCGAGCAGCGCGCGCGGGTGCTCCTCCAGCAGCGGCCAGACGGGGTTGGGGCGCGCGAGGTGCAGCAGAAGCGTCCGGTCGCCGTCGTAGACGAAGTGCACCGGGTTGACGATCGGCAGGTCACGGCCCACGCCGCCGGCGATCAGCTGGCCGAAGTCGTGCGTCGAGAGCCAGGCCCGCCATTCGGCGTCGTCGTGGGCGGCGTCCCACGGGTGAATCAGCATGGTCGAAGGGCATCATGCCGAATGGACCTGCGAAAGGTCCATTTTCGGGTCAGATCAGGTGGCCACTTCGGAGTGTTCGTCCTCGGCCAGCATCTGCGCGACGCTCTTGCGCCGCTGCGGCCGTTCCGTGGCCAGCGCGCCGCCCGGCTTCAGCTCGCGGACGGTGAAGTACAGCCACCCCATCAGCGCCATCGCGCCGAACGCGATCCACTGCAGGGCGTAGGAGAAGAACGGTCCGGCGTCGGTCTGCGGCAGCGGCAGCGCGCCCAACACGCCGGGCTGGTTCACATCGAGCTGGAAGTAACCCGGACGGATGTCCAGCTTCGCGGCCCGCGCGACGACCTGGGAATCGACGACGTAGCTCTGCAGTTTCCCGCCGGTCGACTCGTCGGCGAAGGCGTCGCGGTTCTTCCCGTCTTTCTCGTCGTGGCGGGCGCGCGTGACGATGTCGACCGTTCCGGCGGGAGGCGGGGCGAAGGGGAGCGCGCGCGATTTGTCGTCGAGCCGGACGTACCCGCGGTCCACCAGCACGACCGTGCCCTCGACGGTCCGGAACGGCGTGAGGACCTCGTAGGCCGCTTCGCCCTGTACGGAGCGCAGCCGGGCCACGACCTCACCCTCGGGCAGGTACGTGCCCTTCATCGCGACCAGGTGCCATTCGGTGCGCTGATCAGGCACGGCTCCGTTGGGGAGCAGCTCCTCCAGCGAGCGCGGCTGCCCGGAGAACGACTCCCGCAGCGCCGCGTTCTGGTGCTCGCGTTCGGTGTTGCGGGAGAACTGCCACGGCGCCAGCAGGGTGAAGCAAGTGACGGCGAAGGTGAACACCACCAACGTCAACGCCAGCCACCCGGGCTTCAGCAGGAACTTCAACCGCACCCCACCACGGTAAGCGGTCGGCCTCAGGCGTGTGCGCGCACCCAGTCGAGCAGGCCCGGAACGGCCCGCTCGATCATGCCGAGGACGTCCTCGAAACCGTCGTCCTCGCCGTAGTACGGGTCCGGGACCTCGGCGCCCTCGGGCGCGGCCGGATCGAATTCGCGCAGCAAGCGGACCTTCGCCGGATCCGCCACCTTGCGCCGGAGAAACGACAGGTGCCCCTCGTCCGCCGCGAGCAGCAGATCGGCGGCCAGATGTCCGCGATCGACCTCGGCCGCGACGTGGCCGGTCGGGTAACCGTGTTCGGCCAGCTTCGCGCGGGCCCGCTTGTCCGCGGCCTCGCCCACGTGCCAGCCGCCGGTGCCCGCGCTGGACACCTGCACGAGATGATCGAGACCCGCCTCCTCGGCCTTCGCGCGGAAGACGAGCTCGGCCATGGGGGAGCGGCAGATGTTGCCGGAACAGACGAAGACGATGTGCAGCACCTGATCAGTGTGAAGGCCGCCTGAGATCGACCGCTCACCGGCTCCGAACGGCTACCGGGCGCGCGAAGCTGGAAAGCCGGGACGAAGCGGGAGTAGACCTCCTGGAGAGAAACACGCAGGAAGGTCGCGTATGAGCGCACCAACACCCAGCGTCGAGTCGCCGGCAACCGGGCTCCGCTGGTACCGCATCACCGTCAAGCTTCCGCACCCCTACGAGGTCGGGCGGATCCTGTCGGAGCATCACTTCGTCCAGGCGAGATCGCCGAAAGAGGCGATGACCAGGATGCCGTTGCACCTTCGGTCGAGCGCGTCCGTCGCGCCGTACGAGGTCGTGCGGCCCGACGTCCCCGATCAGGCGACGAAGGCCTATCGCGCGGTGCTGTGGACGGGGCGCGTGATGCGCGCGGCCGGCCGGTGGGCGATCAGCAAGGACGCGAAGGCTCTGGACTGAGCCGGGGTGGTAGCAAAGGTCCCTTGCTCTCTTTTTGCAGGTCGGCGGCTCGGGGAAGGTTAGGCCGAGATGTCGCGAAAGCCACTTTCGGGACGTCAGATGTCCTGAAAGTGGCTTTCGCGACACAGGCCGCGGCCCAAGTGGTAGCAAAGGTCCCTCGCTCTCCCGCCGCGGGCACTGGATGGACTTCAGGTCACCCAACGCGCCGAAATCCACACAGTCACTTACTCGCGGTAGGGGGTGTGTGGAAATAGGGACACTCAACGTCCCTATTTCCACACACCCCCCGAGCGCCCGTGGTAGCAAAGGTCCCCTGCTCCCTTTCCGCAGGTCAGGAGCGGGAACAGGCCGACCCGACAGCCTCCGAAAGCGCCCCCGAGTGCAACCGGTCCAGCCCGCGCCGCGCGTCGACCAGCCGCACCGTGACCGCGAGCCGCGCATCGCACGACCGCCGTGCCCGCGCGTCCCGTGTCTCCGCGAGTTCGGTGAGCAGACCCGTGTTGAGCCGGTCGATCACCGGCCGCACCTCGGTCCCCAGATCGGGTCGTTCGGGCGGCCGCGTGCCCGGGTGCTCGGTCCACCGCGCGTACAGCCCGCGCTGCACGACCTTGTTCGCCTCGATCTGGTCGCGGAAGAACCGCACCACAGCGGACGGGTCGAGACCGAGGCCGGGCGCCTTCGCGGCCACCGAATCGAGGATCTGCTGTTCGCGCACCGGATCGTCGATCGGCGACGGCGTGCCGAACTTCGCGGCCGCGACCTTGTCGGCGATCTGCACGCGCTGAGCGGCCAGATCGGTCAGTTCCCAGAGCCCCGGAGACGCCGAAGCCGGCGCGGGTAACACCAGGAGAAGGAGCGAAGCGGCACAGAGCACCCGAAGTCGCATGCCCGGAAACGCTACATGCGAAAATCCCCGGGTGCCCGCGCTAGCCGAAGTCATCGCCGCCCTGGAGCAGGCGTATCCGCCCGAGCTCGCCGAATCGTGGGACGCCGTCGGACTCGTCTGCGGCGACCCGGCCGAGCACGTGGACAAGGTCCTGTTCTGCGTCGACCCGGTCGACGAGACCGTCGACGAGGCGATCGCCGGGGGCGCCCAGCTGATCGTCGCGCACCATCCGCTGCTGCTGCGCGGCGTCCACGGCGTGCCGGCGGACAGCACGAAGGGGCGCCTCGTGCACCGCCTGATCCGCGCCGGCGTCGCCCTCTACTGCGCGCACACCAACGCCGATTCCGCCTCGCCCGGTGTCTCCGACGCGCTCGCCGACGCCATCGGCCTGACCGTTCTCGGCCCGCTCGACCCCGCGAAGACGGCGTCACCGGCATCGGCCGCATCGGCGAACTGCCCGCGCCCGAACCGTTCTCCGCCTTCGTCGAACGCGTCGCGAACGCCCTGCCCCGTACGGAACCCGGCGTCTACGGCGCGGGCGATCCGGCCCGCCCGATCCGCCGCGTCGCCGTCTCCGGCGGCTCCGGCGACAGCTATCTCAAGCGGGCCACAGCCGCCGGGGTCGACGCGTACGTCACCGCCGATCTCCGGCATCATCCCGCCGGCGAGCACCTCGCCGACATCGCCCAAGTCCCCGCCCTGGTCGGCGTCACGCACTGGGCGAGCGAGTGGCCGTGGTGCGAGCAAGCCTCGGGCGTCGTCCGTGCCGCGTTTGCGGGTAACGTCGACGTTCACGTCTCCACGAGGTGCACCGACCCGTGGACGCTACGGGCCACCCGAACCGAGCACTAAGAACTCCAAGGAGCACCGTGAAGGCCGACCCCGCCGTCCAGCGCCAGCTGCTCGAACTCGCGAAGGTGGACGCGGAACTCTCGCGTACCGCCCACCGTCGCCGAACCCTGCCGGAGATCGCCGAGATCGACGCGGGCGAGAAGACGGTGCGCGAACGACGTGACGCGCTGGTCTCGGTCCAGACGGCGGCGTCCGACCTCGACCGCGAGATCGCCCGCCAGGAGAAGGAGATCGAGTCGGTGCGCGCTCGCGGAGACCGCGACCGCAAGCTCCTCGAATCGGGTTCCGTCGCGGCGAAGCAGATGACCGACATCGAGCACGAGCTGAACAGCCTCAGCCGGCGTCAGTCCGCGCTGGAGGACGACCTGCTCGAACTGATGGAACGCCGCGAGGCGCTCGAACTCGACGCCCAGCGCACCAGCGCCGAGGTCGCGAAGGCCGAGGCCGAGGTCGCCGAAGCCATCGGCCGCCGCGACGAGCACTTCACCGATCTCGACACCACGAAGGCACGCCGTGACGAAGACCGCGCCAAGCTCCTGCCGCGTTTCCCGGAAGACCTGCTGAAGCTCTACGAGCGGGTCCGGGCCCACAAGGGCATCGGCGCGGCGTTGCTGCGGGCCCGCCGCTGCGGCGCCTGCCAGCTGGACATCGACCGCCGCGAGATCGCCGAGATCAAGGCGGCCCCGGAGGACAACGTCATCCAGTGCGAGAACTGCGGCGCCATCCTGGTGCGCACGCTGGAGTCCGGCCTGTGACCGACCACGTGCTCGTCGAGGCCGACGGCGGTTCGCGGGGCAACCCGGGGCCCGCCGGATACGGCGCGGTCGTCAAGGACGCGGCCACCGGTGAGGTGCTCGCCGAGCGCAAGGCCTACGTCGGCATCGCGACCAACAACGTCGCCGAATACGGCGGCCTGATCGCCGGGCTCGCCGCGGCCGCCGAGCTCGGAGCGTCCACAGTGGACGTCCGGATGGACTCGAAGCTCGTGGTGGAGCAGATGTCCGGGCGCTGGAAGGTCAAGCACCCGTCGATGCAGCCGCTGAACGCCGAGGCCAAGGAGCTGGCGGCGCGGTTCTCGCGCGTGCGCTACGAGTGGATCCCGCGCGCGGAGAACTCCCACGCCGACGGGCTCGCGAACGAGGCGATGGACGCCGGGAAGCAGGCGGAAGCGCCGAAGAAGACCGTGAAGCAGGACAGGGTCAGCCCCGTCGGCTGGACCGGCGCGACCGGGACACCGACCAAACTGCTCCTCGTGCGGCACGGCCAGACGGCGATGTCGGTCGAGAAGCGGTATTCCGGCCGCGGCGACGTGCCCCTCACCGAGCACGGCAAGCAGCAGGCGGCCGCCGCCGCGAAACGCCTCGGCGCGATGGAGGGCCTGGTCGTCGACGGCGAGGTGGCGCCGATCATCGCCTCGCCGCTGATCCGCACCCAGCAGACCGCGCAGGCGATCGCGGACGCGCTCGGCGGCCGGGTCGAGACCCATCCCGGGCTGATCGAGACCGATTTCGGCGACTGGGAGGGCCTCACCTTCAAAGAGGCCATGGACCGCGACCCCGAATTCCAGACCAGCTGGCTTTCCGACACCTCGATCGCGGCGCCGGGCGGGGAGAGCTTCGACGGCGTCCACCGGCGGGTCCGCAAGGCCCGCGACGAGCTGATCGCGAAGTACGGCGGCCGGACGCTGGTGCTGGTCAGCCATGTCACGCCGATCAAGGCGCTGCTGCGGATGGGCCTGGACGCCGGGCCGTCACTGCTGTTCCGCCTGCATCTGGATCTGGCCTCGCTGTCGATCGTCGAGTTCTACCCGGACGGCAACGCCTCGGTCCGGTTGGTGAACGACATCTCGCATCTCTCCTGATCAATGTCTCTTGAAGCGCGCTTTCGGAGCTTCGTAGCCGGGCCGCGGCACCCGCCAGGCACTCGACCAACCGGCCTCAGCTCGAGCGACGCCCTCCTGGTCAGGGAGATGTGGCGCGGATCACGCCTGGATATGACGTGTCGCAGGCGGCCGATGGGGTATTGGCTACAGTTTCGGCGACGGCACGTGAGCGAAAAGGCAAAGACGGGGACATGACGGCGAGCGCACTCAGCGAAGCTTCCGAACAAGACGTGCCCGACCCGGCGGAGACGCCGGCCCGTCGTGGCCTGGCCGCCCGTGTCGCGCCGTACCTGGCGGTGCTCGCCGGGGTGGCGGCGCTGGCCTGGCACGCCACCCTCTATGGCCATTGGATCGTCGACGACGCGGCCATCACCTTCTCCTACGCGCGCAGCTTCGCCGACGGGATCGGCCCGGTGCTGCAGCCGGGCCAGCCGTCGGTCGAGGGCTGGTCGAACTCGACGTGGCTGGTGGTGCTGGCGCTCGGCAAGCTCGTCGGCATCTTCGACAGCGGCATGCTGTTCGGCCTTCCCGACTACGTGCTGTTCCCCAAGCTGCTGGGCCTCCTGTTCACCGCCGGGACGCTGGCCGCCTGCCACATCGCGGCGAGGCAGATCTTCGCGCGCTTCGCCTGGCTGGCGACGCTGGTCGTCGGGCTGACGCTGGCCGCGATCCCGTCGTTCGTCATCTGGACGATCTCCGGTCTGGAGAACTCGCTGTTCGGGATGGCCGTCGCGTGGCTGGCCGTGCTGCTGTTCGTGGCGGTCCGCAAGGACACCGTGCTCACCGCGAAGGTCGCCGTCTGGTCCGGGATCCTGGTCGCGTTCGCCGCGCTGACCCGCCCCGAAGGCCTGATCTACGGCGGCGCGTACCCGCTCGTCGTCCTGTTCCAGCTGCGGAAGCCGCTGCTGGGGCAGAGCGTCAAACTCGTCGTGGTGTCCATGGTCGCGTTCGCGATCCCGTTCGGGGCGTATCTCGCCTGGCGGATCGCGGAGTTCGGCAGGCTGCTGGCGAACCCGTCCATCGCGAAGGGACAGGGCCTGCCCGGTCTCTCGGCGCTGAAGCAGCCCTTCGAGCTGGTCGGCTACGCCGGTGTCGCCGGGACGATCCTGCTGGCGCTGACCATCGGGTACGCGCTGGTCCGGGCGGAATGGCGGCGCGCGCTGATCGCGCTGCTGGTGCCGCTGGCGCTGGGCATCGTCGCCTACGGCGTGATGGTCCCGGACTGGATGGGCCAGCACCGCTTCGCGACCCCGATCTGGATCCTCTCGGTGCTGGCGGGAACGCTGGCCGCCGGCGAACTGATGCGCCGTTCCCGTGCGGTGCTGCGGACCGTCGTGGTGCTCGTGCTGGTCGCGGCCGCGATCCCGTCCGGGATGGGGTTCGCGTCGGCGTCGAAGAAGTTCCAAGAGGTCCCGACGGTGCCCGCCTGCCTCATCGCCGACCGCTTCGGCCGCGGCTTCAACACCATGGCCGACATCCTCGGCCTCCAGCAGGCGTCGCTGCTGCTGCCGGACCTCGGCGGCTCGTCGATGACCAGCCGCCTGCACCTGGTCGACATGGCCGGGCTGGTCGAGGCGGACGTCGCGGACTTCCTCAAGAAGGGCGACCTGCCGGGGCTGCGCGACTACGTGTTCGAGAAGGTCAAGCCGACCTTCATCCACTCGTGGGGCCCGTGGGCCGCGGGCAACGGCATCACCGTCGACCCGCGGATCGACCGCGACTACGAGCCGATCTTCGTGTACCCGGGCAGCGGGCCACGCAACGGGGACTTCGTGCGCAAGGACGCCGTCTCCAGCCCGGAGAAGCTGAAGGCCGTCCGGGACTACGCCGCGAAGACCATGCCGGACGTCGAGAAGGCGCGCTTCGGCGGTCCGCTCAAGGACTGCGGCCCGACCATGCACCCGGGCCAGACCGTCTACCTGCCTCAGTAGGCCTCGTGAGTGGCAAGGACGGTTCTAACCGTCCTTGCCACTCACGAGGCTCGTAGCAGCGCCGCCTCCTTCTCCCGGATGACGGGCAGCACGTGCTTCCCGAAGTACTCGACGTCTTCCAGGTAGTGCAGGAAACCGAGCAGCAGCAGGTTCGCGCCGCGCTTCTTGTACTCGATGGCGCGGTCGGCGATCTGCTCCGGCGTGCCGATGAGCCCGGTGCGAAAGCCGTCGTTGTACTGCACCAGATCCTGGAACTCCGAGTCGGCCCACATCCCCTTCTTGTCCGATGTGGAGCTTCCCGCCTGCTTGACGGCGCTCCGGAAGCCCTCGACGGCCTCGGTGTCCGCCTTCTCGACGATCTCGCGCAGCACGGCCTTCGCCTCGCTCTCGGTCTCCCGTGCGATCACGAAACCGTTGAGCCCGAATCGGACGGTGTGGTCGTTCGCGGCCGCGTAGCCGCGGACATCCTCGACCTGCTCGCTGAACCCGTCGAAGTCCTTGCCGTTGCTGAAGTACCAGTCGGAGACCCGGCCCGCGAGCTTCCTCGCGGCGGTGGAGTTGCCGCCCTGGAAGATCTCCGGATGCGGCCGCCCGACCGGTTTGGGTTCGATGTCGAAATCGTGGATCCGATAGAAATCACCGGTGAATTCGGCGTGGTCGTTCGTCCAGAGTTCCTTCAGCACGCGAATGAATTCTTCCGAACGACGATACCGTTCGTCGTGTTCCAGCCATGGTTCACCGAGGCCGGTGAATTCGTCCTTGAACCAGCCGCTGACCACGTTGACCGCCGCGCGCCCGCCGGAGATCACGTCCGCGCTCGCGATGAACTTCGCGAGCACCCCGGGATGCCACAGTCCGGGGTGGACGGCCGCGATCACCTTCAGCCGCTGCGTCGCGAGCAGCAGCGCGAGGCTGAATCCGGTCGATTCGTGCTGGTAGGCGGCACCGTAGCTGGCCGTGTAGCGGACCTGGCTCAGCGCGTATTCGAACCCGCTGTTCTCCGCGAGGACGGCGAGATCCCGGTTGTACTCGTATCCCCAGTCGGTGCGCTGCTCGATGTCACTGGTGACCAGGCCGCCGCTCACATTGGGGACCCAATAGGCGAATTTGAGTGGTTCGGATGCGATTCCCGGCATGCCGCGGAGTGAACCCGCCACTCCCGGAAACCGTCAATCGGCGTCCACGCGCTGAGACCGTCCGAGCGCGGAACTCAATTCGGTGCGCCCGGTGATGCCGAGTTTGCGGTAGGCCCCGGACAAATGCAGTTCGACGGTGCGGCGGGTCAGGTGCAGTGCTTCGGCGATCTCCCGGTTGGTGAGACCCTGCGACGCCATCAGCGCGACGCGGTATTCCTGTTTGGTGAGGCCGTGTTCGTTGTCCTTCGCCGTCGTGAGACTCGTCCGCGCGTCTCGCAGCGCCTCCGCGGCCCGCCTCTCCAGCGGCCGCGCCCCGCAGTGCTTGCTCGACTGCACGGCCGTTCGCAGCGTTCCGACCGCCTTCTCGGCTTGCCCGTGCCGGGCCTGCAGCACGCCGAGCTCGGTCAGCGCTTCGGCCAGCGCGAGTTTCGCGGTCGACCCGCCAAGGACGTCGACGGCCTTGGCGAGCAGGCGTTCGCCCTCGTCGTCTTCGCGGACGAGGCCGGCCGTGGTCAGCGCGCCGCCGAGGATCCTCGGCGCTCCCCAGCGTTCCGCCGCCTCCAGGTCCTCCTCGGCGAGCCTGGCCGCCGCGTCGGTGCGGCCGAGCGCCAGCGCGGTGCGGGCGGCGTGCGCCCGCCAAGGGGCGAAGCCGGGGAAGCGCATGCCGTGGTGTTCGAGACGGCGGCCGCAGCCGCGCAGGTCTTCGTACCCGAGTTCCGGTTCGCCGGTGGCCGCACGAAGCCTGCCGCGGGCGTAGAGCAGATAGTTGTGCGTGAAAAGTGCTTGTGTGGCACCGAAATCGATGCGCTCCAGCAGAGCCTTCGCGACGTCGTGGCGGCCGAGGTCGACCGAGACTTCGACAAGTCTCGCCGCGCACAGCACCGCTATCGGGCAACGGCTCGTGACGCCGCGTTCGTCGAATTGCCGCACCAGCGATTCGAAGTGGACACTCGCGCGCACCAGGTCTCCGCCGGCCTGCAGGGCGATCCCGCGGGCGAGGGTGGCCAGCGCGCCTTTCGGCACGTGGAAGTCCCACGGCAGGCGTTTGGTGTCGAGCACTTGGCAGAGCTTGTCCGTGAGCGCGGGTTCGTCGGCGAGCGCGGCCGTCGCGAGCGTGAAGAAGTACGGCTGCTCGAACAGTTCGGGTTGCTCGCCGGACAACGCCTCCCCGAAATGGCGGACGGCGTTCGCCGAAGACGTCCCGCCGCGCACCGTGTCGAGCGCGAGCAGACCCGATCGGCTCTGCTGCGCGGCAGGATCGTTCAGCGGCGCCCATTGCCGTTCGAAGTCGCGGAAGTCCGGCGGTGGCCCGAGTCTGCTGCCCGCCTCGGCGAGATAGGTCATGCACAGCAGCGGCCAGACGGCGTCGGGCCCGCCCGCGTCGAGCCGTGCGGCGAACTGGCCGGCGGAGTTGATCGCCAGCCGCGCGTCCGGGCCGCAGCACAGCGAAAGGATCATGGCCGTCGCGACGAAGGCCGCGGTTTCCCGGTCGTCGATGTGGTCGACGGCCTCGCGCACCCTGGCCGGCGCCGAATCCGGGTCGCAGTGGAATTCCGCGTGCGCGAGCTGGAGCAGGATCGCCATCCGCTTGCGTTCGCTGAGCCGTTCTTCGAGCGCGCGCGAAAGGAACTGGACGGACAGCTCCGGGTCGCCCTCGACCACCGAATGCCGCGCGGCCAGCCGCAGGACGTCGACCGCCCACGGAATCCTGATCGCGGTCGCCTCCAGGAGATGAACGCCGACCCGCTCCGGCGCCGCACCCGCGTCGTGCAGGAGCCGAGCCGCCCGCGACTGGGTGACCGCTCTGGTGGTGAGCGGCATGTCGGCGAGCACCGAGTTGCGGACGAACCGGTACGTCAGCGACGGCCGGTGGCTGTTGGACAGCAGGTGCACGCGCACCATCGTGTCGATGGCCTCCATCGCGGTGCCCTCGTCGACCCCGGCGAGCTGTGCCAGCAGGTCGAAACTCGCGTCCTCGCCGAGGATCGCGACCGCTTCGAGCATCTTCGGCGCGGCGGTGTACTCGTGCATGCGGACCCGCAGCACCTCGCCGATCATCGCCGACCCCGCGGTGTCCGGATCCATCCCCGGGACCAGGCGGCGGCGCAGCGCGCCGAGCAGGAACGGGTTGCCGCCGGTGACCTCGCGGCATTCTTCGGCGAACCGTCCGGGGGAGATGCGGAGGAACTCGGCGACGTGCCGCGTGCCGAGCCCGCGCAGCCGGATCGTCGCCGGGGTGCAGCCGGACATCTCCAGCAGGGCGACCTCGCCGGTCTGCAGATGCCCGATCAGCGACGTCAGCACGACCACCACCGGCAACTGCTCGACCCGATGCCGGATGTAGGCGAGACAGCGCATGGACCACGGGTCGGCGAGATGGATGTTGTCGATGCCGAGGAAGACCGGCCCCTGTTCGGCGGCTTGGCGGACCGCGTGACAGAAAGCGTCGAGCGCCTCCGTCTGTTCCTGTTCGGTCCGGGGACGGTGGTCCGGCAGGATCTCGGCCGCGTGCGGGGTGCGCGGCCGCGGCGATCCGGGGTCGGCGGCCGCGTGGGTCAGCCCCTCGATCAGCTGACGGCCGACACCGCCGCTCAGATGCGTTTCCAGCCGGGACGCGGTGGCGATCGCGACGGTGAACCCGGTCGCTCCGGCGAGCTCGCCCGCCGCGGTGAGCACCGCCGATTTGCCCATGCCGAACTCGCCGACCACCACCGCGCTGACGGCGCGGCCGTGCAGGGCGGCGCGGAACAGGCCGGTGATCGTGTCGAGTTCGCTGTCTCGGCCCAGTAACCCGGCGGCGCGACGCTTCGGTACCGAAGGCCCGCCGAAGGGACTCTCGGGATTTACTTCGGTATGCACCGTAGAGACCTTCGTGTCGGCTTGCGGCAGACTACTCGAACGTAAGCGGTAACGGGAGTGATCGCTGGTCGTCGAGGGGAGCAGGAGCCGAGATGTCCGCATCCGACGAGATCCGCCGGGACGAACGTTGCGACGACATCAGGGCCGCGACGACACACGCCAGGAAGACCACGACGAGGTTGGCCGTGATCAGCGACAGCCGGCCACGACATCGCGTGGCGACGGGGGACAGGTAGCGCAGATCGGCCCTCGCCAGCGCGTCCTCCACCGACGCGAATTCCGCGACCTGCCGTCCGCACCGCGCGCAGCCCTTCAGATGCTTCTCGAAGGCGTGCGCCTCTGCCCGGTCCAGCACACCGAGTACGTACGCCGCCACATCGGTGTGTTTCACCTTTCGCTTCCTCATCGCGAACCCAGCTCTCCTAACGACCGTCGCAATGTCTTCATAGCCGCGTACAGCCGTGATTTGACCGTTCCCTCCGGGATCCCCAATATCACCGCCGCCTCCCGGACCGTATGCCCGGTCAGATACGTCTCGTAGATGACAGCCTGATATTTGCTGTCCAGATAACGCAGCGCTTCGGAAATGACGAGTGCGGACAGTGACTGTTCGGTCTGGTCCGCTATTTCGGCGTTTTCGGAACTGTCCAGCTCGACCTCCTGCGGGCGGGCGCGCCGGTTTCGCCAGCCGTCGATCACGATCCGCTTGGCGACCGTGAGCAGCCAGCCGCGCAACATTCCCGGCTCGCGGTTCAACGTGTCCGAATGCTGCCAGGCGCGGATCAGTGTTTCCTGGACGACATCCTCCGTCCATTGTTGATCATGGCCCGTCAGGTACATCACCTGCCCGAACAGGGTGTCCCGGAAATCCTTGTACAGCACCGAAACAAGCTCGTCGGAAACCTGGCTCTGCGGATGGTCGCCATCGAACCGGCATCCTCTGCCCACTGCTTCCATAAATTTCGACACCTCCCCGGCGGTGGAGGATTTCACGGGTTCGTACACCGTAGCGCAGACTATCGCCGTGGGCCATGTGCAGTAGTGGTCCGTTTACATTTAGTCGTCCGGTACGTATGGCAGCGATAAACGGTTCTAAATATGTCGTGTGATGCACATCACACTGGCTTGGTCTGGCTAGATCGAACCGGCCGCTCCGGTTCGCCGTACTCCCAGTGAGGCACTTTGAGAACGGGGACGGGTGAAATGATCTATCGACTGTTCGGACTGGTGATCGCCTGCTTGGTGATATGGGTGGGAACGCCCGCCCATGCCTTCGCGGAAATCGACTCCCATGATCGGGAGCTGCTCGTCCGGATGCGCCAAGTGAGTTTGTGGGAAGGGCCGATCAGTCGTCAGGCCGAACAGCGCGGGAGCGGGCAGCGGGTACGGGAGGTCGGCCGGAAACTCGCCGACGACCACGACCGGCTCGACGCCCAGGTCCGCGCGCTCGCGTCGAAGGTCCGCGTCGAACTCCCCGGCGAGCCCACCGTGGAACAGCGTTCCTGGAGCGACGAGATCGCCGGTGCCGCCGGTGCCGACTTCGACCGTCTCTACGTCAATCGCGCCCGCGCCGTGCACGGGAGCGTCTTCGGTCTCGCCTCCCACGTCCGGGCCGCCACCCGAGACGACGCGATGCGGTCGTTCGCCCAAACCGCCGTCGACACCGTCATGCGGCATATGACCCTGCTCGAAAGCACCGGCATCGCCGAGACCACCTCGCTGATGGTCGCTCCCGGCGGCGGTGACGAACTCGACGGCGGCGACGTCGCGCTCGGCGTGCTCATGGCGGGGATCGCCGGGGGCGCGACGTTCGGTCTCGTCCGGGTACTCGGGGCATCGGGTAGGCGCGGATGAACGCCACGCTGCTGGCGGTCATCCCGGCCCCGTCGCCGCACGACAGCGGGGTGCGGGACATCGCCGCCCTCTCGGGCCGGTTCGCCTACGTGACCATGTGCCTGACGCTGGTGTGGGGCGTGCTGAGCGCCACCGGCTGGATCAGGCGCGTCACCGGTCACGACGCGTTACGCGGGGGTCACGTCGTGCTCGCGGTGTTCAGTCTCGCCACCGGCGTCGTCCACGGCCTGTCCTACCTTTTCCTCGATGACGACTCGTTCGGTGTCCTCGCGCTGCTGATCCCGTTCGCCGGCGGCGGGTTCGCCCGGCACGCCGCGGGCGTCGTCGGGCTGGAACTGTTCATCGCCCTCTCGGTCACCGCGGCGGTGCGCCGGGGCGCGGCCGATCTCCGCGGGCAGCGGTTCCATCAAGCCGGCTACTTCGCGGTCGGCCTGCTGGCGATCCACTCCTGGCTGGGCGCGTCCGCGAACGGGAATCTCGCGACGGTCTGGCTCGGCGGGATCACCGTGCTCACCCCCGCGGCCGTGCTCACCGTGCTGCGGGTGCTCCCGCCGCGGGCGCTGGTCCGGCTGGGGCTGCTCGAAGGGGACACCGGCCGGGCCGAACCGGTCCGGATCTCCGTCGACGACAAGAAGTGCCACCGCTACGCCATCTGCCAGGCCGAAGCGCCGCAGGTCTTCCAATTGCAGGGCGACGGCCAGCTGCGCTACCTCCGGAAACCCGGCGCCAAACAGGTGCCGCTCGTCCAGGCCGCGGCCAGAGCCTGCCCGATGCGGGCGATCCGGTTACAGGGGCGGGACGATGAGCGAACGGATCGTCGTGGTCGGCGGCGGGCTGGCCGGGCTGCGCTGCGCGGAACGGTTGCGGGAACTGCGGTTCGACGGCGAACTGGTGATCGTCGGCAACGAGCCGGAGCTGCCGTATCACCGGCCGGCGTTGTCCAAGCAGCTGCTGACCGGTGCCACCGGCCCGGCCGAGATGATGCTCGCCCGGCCCGACGAGATCGACGCCGAATGGCGCTTCAACACCCCGGCCACCCATCTGCAGCCGGGCCGCCAGGTCGTCCACCTGCCCGGGGCGGAAGAGCTGCCCTACGACGGGCTCGTCATCGCCAGCGGCGTCGAGCCCCGGAGGCTTTCCGGTGTGCCGCACGGACATCCGCGGGTGGTCGTCGTCCGGACCCTGGCCGACGCCGCGGAACTGCGCGACAACCTGGCCGCCGACCACGGCCCGGTCGCGGTGCTGGGCAGCGGGTTCATCGGCTGCGAGGTCGCCGCCAGCCTGCGCGAGATCGGCCGGGAGGTCACCATCATCGGCCGGTCGGCGAATCTGCTCGGCGAGGTCGTCGGCAAGCACATCGGGCAGAAGCTCTCGGCGCTGCACCGCTCGCGCGGGGTGCGGCTGGCGCTGGGCGCGTCCATCGACAGCTGGCAGACCACGCCGAACGGGTTGCGGCTGCGGTCCTCCGACGGCTGGATCCTGGACGTCTCGTGCGTCGTGGTGGCCGTCGGCACGGTGCCGTCGATCTCGTGGCTGCGCGGCGCGAAACTGCCGCTCGACGACGGCGTCGTCTGCTCGCCGACCTGTCACGTGCTCGGGATGGCCAACATCGTCGCGGCCGGGGACGTCGCGCAGTGGCCGAACCTGCGTTTCGACGAGACGCCGCGGCGGGTCGAGCACTGGCTCAACGCCGTCGAGATGGGCCGGGCGGCCGCGGAGAGCCTCCTCGCCGGCCCGCAGGCCGCGCGGCCCTTCGCGCCGGTGCCGCGGTTCTGGTCCGAACAGCACGGCATGCGCATCCAGGCGGGCGGCATCCCGAAGCTCGGCACCGACACCGTCGCGCTCGCCTCACCCGTCGGTGGTGAACGGCCCGTCACCGGCTTCGTCCGCAAGGGACGGCTCGTCGGTGTCGTCGGCCTCGACAGCCCGTCCGCCGTCCTCCACTGGACCAACGAGATCGCGGAACAGAACCCCGTCAGCCACCCGGGAGAAACGGAGACGCCCGATGCGCCGATCGCGATTGACCATGCTCGCCGTCATCGCGGCGCTCGTCGTGGGCGCCGCGATGTGGTGGCAGGCGGCTGACCCCGTTTCGCTGACGGCTCAGGCACCGGTGACGGAATCGCTCCCCAGCCCGCGGGTGTCGCAACCCGTCACTTCGCGTGCCACTGCCCCGGCGGACGCTCCGCCCGGCACGCGGCTCACCGCCGTCTACATGACCCGGATGGGGCAAGCCGTCCTCGACGAGACCGGCGCCGTGCTCTTCCGCTACGAACGCGACAACCCGCACAAGGCCCGTTCGGCATGCCTCGGCGACTGCGCCGCGGTGTGGACTCCGGTCACGACCACCGGCACGCCGTCGGTGACCGGCATCGATCCCGCGTTGGTCGACACCATCAAACGTCCGGAAGGCGCCAAGCAGGTGACTCTGGCGGGCTGGCCGCTCTACAAGTTCGCCAACTCGCGGCCCGGCGAATGGACCGGACAGGGCACCGACCACGTGTGGTTCGTGGTCCAACCCGACGGGCGGCGCAACCTGAACTGCCTGCCCGCACCCGTGCAGTAGGATTCGCCAACGGACGAGTCGGCGGGGCGGCCGCGAGCCGGGAGACCGGTTCGAGGAAAGTCCGGACTCCACAGGGCAGGGTGGTTGTTAACGGCAACCCGGGGCGACCCGCGGGACAGTGCCACAGAAAACAGACCGCCTTCGCTCGCTTCGCGGGCGGAGGTAAGGGTGAAACGGTGGTGTAAGAGACCACCAGCGTCCTGGGTGACCAGGACGGCTAGGTAAACCCCACCCGGAGCAAGGCCAAGAGGGAGCCGCGAGGCTCCTGCGCAGGCGATCGAGGGCTGCCCGCCCGAGCCTGCGGGTAGGCCGCTCGAGCCCGCCGGCGACGGCGGGCCTAGATGGATGGCCGCCACTCGCCCAGCCGCAAGGCGGGGCGAGGACAGGATCCGGCTTACACGCCGGCTCGTCCGTACTACTTCTTGAGGGCGCTGGTTGCGGGGGTCCCCAATGTCGCATTGGGGAGACTGAGCGAGCTACTTCGGCGGGTCGCTGTTGCCTCGGAGCCCGGATGGGTCACTCGGCAAAACCGGCGAAGGACGCTTTCCCCGCATCGCATGCGGGGAAAGCGTCCTTCAGCCCTGGACCACCGAGCGGGCTACTTCGACGCGTCAGGCCGTCCGGTCCAGTGGATGGTGTCCGGGAACTCGAAACGCTCCCGCAGATGCCGCTCTTCGGTGCGGCCGTGCAGGGTGAACGCGAAACTCGAACCGTCCGGCCAGGTGATGACCCGTTTGCGGAAGTCGATCGCGGGCGCTTGCGGCTTCCTGGCCTGCCAGAGGATCTCCGGCGGCGGTGCGTCGGCAAGGTCCCGGTAGGTCGAACCGGTGTCGACCAGCGCGATCGCGGACGGCGAGCACACCAGCCACGGCCCGCTCGCCTTGCGCAGCCGGTCGACCGGCTCCAGCACCATCGCGTTCGCCGGGCCCTTCACGCGGATCTCCCGCTGGAACGGGTGACCGCCCTTGCCGCCGCCGCTGCCCGCCCCGTTCAGCAGCGCGAAGACGTAGACGAACGCGCCGCCGATACCGCGGAAGACGTTCCAGAAGAACCGGCGGACGAGCCGTTTCCCCTTGACCGTGCCGTCCAGGCGCCTGCCGGGCACGTCGAAACCCAGGTCGGTGTCACCCAGCCGCAGCACGAGGACCGGCTCGCGCCACTGGCTCGCCATCAGTTCCTCGACCCGTTCACGGAAGCCAGGACGGACCAGGGCCTTCTCCGCCTTGTCCTCCATGCGCTCCTGGTGCGCGAAGATCTTGTCCGCGGCCCGCTGCCGGGAGTCGCTCAGATGTCGAGGTTCCCCCGCGTCTCCTCCGGACTCTTGTCCCCGCCGATCTCGCTCTTGTTGAACCACGGCTCGTTCTCCCCCTCCGGCGTCACGGCTTCCTTGCCCTCGGTGTACGCGCCCTTCCCGGCTCCGATGCCGCCCTTGACGGCCGCGCCGGAGACCAGCGGACGCGCGCCGACCGAGGTGCCGAACATCGTGGTGAGCACCCGGTTGCTTGGCGTGAGCGCGACCCCGGCGGTGTTCTCCAGGACGTTCAGCGAGAACTTCGACTCACCGGCGTAGGTGCCGATCCGGAACTTCCTCGTCATGTCCACGACCTTGGTCGCGTACTTCGCGAGGTACTCGATGAAGGTGTCGAGCAGCTTGCCGAACTTGCCGAGATACTTGGTCACCTTCTGCAGCACGCTGGCGGCCTTGGCGATGGACGCGGTCATCGCGGCGGCGACCGAACTGCCGAAGCTGATCACCGAAGCCGCCAGCGCGGGCAGCCAGATGGTGATCAGCCAGGAGATCAGCTCGGTGATGATCCCCTTGATCAGCTCTTCGATGACCACCATGACCATCGACCACATCTGCAGCACTTCGGCCACCGATCCGGCGGCCGAGCCGACGCCGCGGATCCCCGCGGAGAAGTCGCCCAGCGCTTCCTTCGCCGCCTTGCCGGCGTCGTCCACCCACTCGGCGAGCGCCGCGTCGCCGGTCTTCTCGAAGTCGTCGGCGAGGGCGACGAAGCCGTTCGCGAGGGTCACGAAGTTCTCCGACGCGTGCCCGATGGCCGGGCCGTCGCCGGTGACCTGGTGCAACGCGTCCTGCAGTGGCTGGACCAGCTCCAGCAGCATGTTCAGCCCGTGGCTGACCAGCCAGCCGATCGGGTCCATGGCGAAGGTGACCATGTCGGCCGCGGCGGCGCCGACGAACGCGGCCCCGTCGCCGACCAGCGCGGCACCCGCGGACGCCAGCTCGGCCGGGTTGTCCGCCTCGGCGGCCTGCTGGGCGTGCGAGGCGATCGACTTGCCCGACTTGTAGATCGTGCCGGCCACCGGCACGTGCCCCATCGCGCGATCGAGATTCGCGCTCATGCTCTCGTCGTACGCCTGGACGTTGAGGCCGTCGGCGATGCTCGACTTCTCCTCGGTCATGACCCCTACTTTCCGAGCGTTTCGTCGATGGTCGCCGCGTGCTTGCCGAACTCGACCTTTCCGGCTTCCTCGATGCCCCGGTACATCTCGGAGGCCTTGTTCAGCTTGGAGATGAACCCGTCCACGCCGTCCTTCATGTCGTTCATCAGCGAACGGAGTTCGCCGAGGCGATCGGTGTAGCCCTGTTTGGCCCAGATCCCGACGATGCCCCACGCCTCGTCGGTCACGTCGGCGGCGTCGATCTTGGCGCCGAACTTCTCCGCTTCCTGCTCGTAATAGGGGAGCTGCTGGGCGTACGCGGCGATCGCCGCGATATTCGTCTCGATTCCCTTTGACATCGTGGGAGTCCCTCGGTCGGTTCGGTCAGCTGCGGCGCAGGAAGGAGCCGTCGTCGAAGTAGTCGTCGTCGTCCCGCGGGGCGGGGCGGCGCGCCGGGCGGGATGGCTGCTGCGGTTGCTGCTGCTGAGACGCGGGTTCTTCCTCGACGGTTCCGAACGCCTCGGCCTGTGCTTCGCGCACCTGTTCCGACGTGTTGACGCCGAACGCCTCACCGAACGTGTCGTCCACGATCCCGGCCTGCTGCTGGGCTGCGCCGGCGACGGCCTTGCGCAGGGTGCTCATGATGATCGAGGACAGGTGACCCGCTTCGAGGCGCATGGCGCCCGCGCTGAGCCGGAGGTCGGTGACGGTTCCGCCCGCCCCGGCGACCACCGTGACCTCTCCGGAGGGGGAGGTCACGGAGTTCTCGACCTGCGCGATCCGCTCCTGCATGTCGCCGACCTCGGCGAACCGAGCCTCGGCCTGGCGCACCTTGGCCTGGAAATTCTCGAATTGGGCGATCAGTTGTTCCATCTGGGCGGACATCGTCGCTCCCGTGCGCAGTGGTGATCCGTCGTCAGGAGTATGACGTAGCCGAGCTGGTTCGGTTCCCGTGTCGTCTCCCGGGGTGGTAGCAAAGGTCCCTTGCTCCCCTTGGGTCGTGACTGTGTGGTTTTCGGGTCACCCAACGCAACAGAATCCACACGGTCGCCACGCGGGTAGGGGGTGTGTGGAGATAGGGACACTCAACGTCTCTATTTCCACACACCTCAGCCCGGGTGGTAGCAAAGGTCCCCTGCTCTCTTTCCGCAGGTCAGCGGCCCCGGTGGTAGCAAAGGTCCCTTGCTCCCTTACTCGGCGACTGTGTGGATTTCGGGTCACCCAACGCAACAGAATCCACACGGTCGCCACGCGGGTAGGGGGTGTGTGGAGATAGGGACACTCAACGTCCCTATCTCCACGCACCCTCCCCGAAGTGGTAGCAAAGGTCCCTTGCTCCATCCGGCGCCGAAACCTGCGCCCGATACCTACCTGCCGGTAGGGTGCCCCATGGGTGAAGCGAGTCGGGTCACGGGACGTTTCCGCGGAACGTTCGATGTACTGCATTCCCTTACCTACTTCGCCCCCGAGACGGAAGCCGCGCTCACCGGCGTGGGTCTCCGCCCGGGGCGCATGACCTACTTCGCGGGCCGCGCGGCGCCGATGGGCGCGGTCGGTCCCGGCGTGGTCGCGGCGACGTTCTACAACTTCAATCCCGAGCTGGTCGCCCGCCACATCCCGCGCGCGTGGACGCTGGCCACGCCCGAAAAGATCATCGACGCCCGGTTCGAAGCCGTCGACGCGGCGCTGACCCGGCTGCTCGGCAAGGAGACCCTCGGCTCCGAGCAGGTCGCCGAGGCGGCCGAACTCGCCCGCGAGGCGACCGGCGGGTGCCAGGTGGATGGCCGCCCCCTCTACGCCGGGCACGCCGGCCTCGACTGGCCGAACGAGCCGCACCTCGTCCTCTGGCACGCCATCACCCTGTTGCGCGAGCACCGCGGAGACGGCCACATCGCCGCGCTGGTCGCCAACGGTGTCGACGGGCTCGCCGCCCTGGTCACCCACACCGCCACCGGCAAGGGTTTCCTGCCCGAAGCGGCCAAGGCCTCCCGCGGCTGGAGCGACGAGGAGTGGGACGGCGCGGCCGCCAAGCTGCGCGAGCAGGGCATCCTCGACGACCAGGGCGGCCTGACCGAAGCGGGGAACGATCTTCGCGAGCGGCTCGAAGTCGCCACGAACGCGGCGTCGGCGGGACCTTGGGAGCATCTCGGCGAGGAGAAGACCAAGCGGCTTCACGAGCTGTGCGGGCCGTTGAGCCGCCAGGCCGTCGAAGCGGGCGCTTTTCCCGCGAATGTGTTCTCGACGGGCCGATAATCACGCTATGTAGTGAAAATGCCGCCCCCGATTTCGCTTTGGGTAACGGAAGCGTGACTTTCGCTTGATCGGCGTTCACGTTTTTTGTCGAATGCGTGCTCACCCAGCGGACTCGCGAGAAGCCACCGAACGAGTCATGTCACACTGGTCGAGGCCGGATTCTCCTCGGCCGACCCGTACTCACAGTGAGCAAGATGCCTCGCAAGCGAGTGAGGCCGTTCGCACACTGCGAAATACGGGTGGCCGGGGTTAATCCTGACGACCCTTGCAACGATGATGGAGACCGAGGATGGTCGTGGTGCTGTGCCTCGCTCTGTGATCAGTAGACAAAACGATATCTACAGAGCGCGCTTTGACCACTACGCCTCGTGACGCCATGATGTTCGAAGCACCACCGAGCCAGAACCGCGCGAACCCCCTCTCCGCGCACCGGGAGTAATGCGATGATGACCTTGACCACCCTCGACACGCTGGCCGCCGGCGAGCTCGGCACCGGCAACGTCCGTACCTGGCTGATCGACAACATCATCCCCCTGGTGCTGCTGGCCGTCGCGCTCCTCCTGTTGTGGCTGGGCGGTGGCAAAGGGGACAACGCGGGTGTCATGCGCCGACTCGCCGGTGTCGTGATCGCGCTGGCGATCATCGGCCTCGCGGTGAGCGGCGCCGGAGTCAACGTGGGCCAGTGGATCGCCGGCCTCTTCACAGGCTGAGGGCTCGCGTTGCGTATCCGCACCGATGACGAGGTTTACCGGGTCGATGCCGTATGGCTCGGCCCGCCGAAAGCGACTTTTCCCTGGAGAGCCCGCTACGTCGCGTGGCTCGTCGGTATCCCGGTCTTCCTGCTCGTGCTCACCGTCGAACGGTGGGCGGGCTGGAGCTTCGGGTTCTTCTCGACCGCCTGGGCCTTCGTCGCCACAATTGTGATCACCAGATTGATCACGGCCAAGATCAGCCACGAGCGCCCGCTGGGCGCCGTGGCCGCGATGGCGGCGAAAGAGCTCAACACACCAAGAGAACGGACCACGGGCACGGGTGGCGCCGCCAGCGCATCCCGCGTCCGGGTACGGGCGAACCGCCCGCTACCGAAGCACCGCAGGAGACGGCAGTACCAGCACCACGGCTACGGCGGCGGCGCCGGAGCTCAGGGAACACCACGAGCGCGTCGGAGCCGCCCCGCGGCTCGGGCCGGGAGGTAGTCGTTGTTCGGTCGCGGCGGAAGCCGAGGAAAACGTGATCGAGACCTGCAGCAAGGGGCCTGGAACCCGCCCCAGCAGGTCCGCTCCGCGCAGCCCAAGAAGGCCGGCAAGGGGAGGCGGTTGCCCGGCGAGGCGGCCATACCCTCGTATACCCCGTCGATAGCGGCGCGAAGCATCGACGGGCACCTGTTACGCACCGGTTATGAGGTGTACGCCTGGTACCGGCTCGCGCCGCAGCGCTGGTCGTTCCGGTCGGACTCGCAGCGCCGCGACCTGATCGCGGCCATCGCCGGGCAGTACGCGGAGCTCCAGGGCCGCTGGCTGCACCTGCGCGTGACCAACCGGCCGTACCCGATCCGCATGTGGGCCGAGGCCCACGTGCACAACGCCGTCGGCCGGCCCCAGGACGTCCAGGGCGCGCTGTCCTTCGACGACTACCTCATCGGCGAGCAGCAGCAGCTGATGGGCCGCTCGATGGCCGAAAAAGAGGTCTATCTCGGCGTCCAGGTGCAGACCAGGCGGATGATCGACCGCGCGGTCGAGAGCGCCGCCCCGGTATTGCGCAAGGTTTTCCCGGAGGCCGTCGACGCCGAGCTGGCCGCGCTCGACTCCGAGGTCGAACACCTCGACCAGGTGATCGGCTCCGCCGGGCTCGAAGGCCGTCCGGTGCACGCCGAGGAGATGTCCTGGCTGATGCACCGCTCGTGCTCGCTGGGCCTGCCCGCGCCGCGCAACATGCCCGCGGTCCCGGGCGCCGCCTGGGAGCCCGAGGATCTCGCCAGCTTCACCGACGCGGCGGATTTCCACGCCGAGCCGTACGCGCCGACGGTCACCGTCCGCGGCCGCACCGGGTCGAACGCCGGGGTCTCGCGGCATCTCGCGGTCCTCACCGTCGGCCAGATGCACGGCCTGCAGATCCCCGAGGTCGACGACCCGTGGATCCAGCACGCGGACCGGCTGCCCGCCGCGGTCGAGGTGTCCGCGCGGATCTACGTCCGGCGCCCCGAAGAGGTCGCCGGTGAGCTGCAGCGCCAGATGAACAAGGTGCGTTCGCAGGTCAAGCACTACACCGACGAGCACGAACTGGAGCCGCCGCAGTCGCTGGCGCGCCAGGCGGGCCGGGTGCTGGAGATCGACGACGAGATGACGTCGGGCTTCACCGCGCTGGCCACCCGTGTGCGTTCGTGGTGGCGGCTGGCGGTGTCCGGGCCGACGGAGCGCGACGCGCTGCGGCTGGCCCAGCAGCTTCTCGACCTCTACAAGCCGAAGATCGCCGTCGAACATCCCGAGGCCCAGTACGCGCTGGCCAGGGAGTTCATCCCCGGTGAGCCACTGGCCTCGGCGGCGTACATGCGCCGCGGCTCGGTCGTGTGGGCGTCCTCGGCGGTGCCGACGGCGACGGCCGAGGTGGGCGACCGCCGCGGCATCCTGCTCGGCGAGACGGTGACCGCGACCCGGCGCCCGGTGGCGTGGGATCCGTGGATGGCGCAGGAGATCCGCGACGGTTCCGGCCTGACGGCGATGGTCGCCGGCCTCGGTGGCGGCAAGTCGTTCCTCGGCGGCGGCATCGTCTACAAGACGCTCCGCGCGGGCGCGCACTGGACGATCCTCGACCCCTCGGGCCCGCTGTCGCGGCTGTGCGACCTGCCCGAGCTGCGCCCGTACGCGCGGCCGATCAACCTGCTCAACGCCCAGCCCGGCATCCTCAACCCGTACCGGGTGGTCGCCGAGCCGCAGATCGAGCATTTCATGGACGAGGACGATCCCGAGCGGTCGTGGCGGCGGGAGAAGGCCCTCGCGGGCGCGACCCGGCGCCGTCTCGTGCTCGACGTCCTCACCGGTGTCCTGCCATACGAGGTCTCGCGGATGGCGCAGACCCGGATCGTGCTGCTGCGCGCCGTCCGCGCGGTCGGCGGCCGGTTCGACGCGGACCCGGGCCAGGTCATCGACGCGTTGCGCCGGGACTCCAGCGAGCACCACGAGCACGCCGTCGTCGTCGCGGACTTCCTCGACGAGATGCGCGAGCGGATGGCGCTGCTCATCCCGGAAACCGACGCGGACCCGTATTCCGAGACTCGCGACGACCGGATGACCGTGCTGACCATGGCGGGGCTGACGCTGCCCAAGGACGGCGTCCCGCGCGAGTACTGGACGGACGCGGAATCGCTCGGCGTCGAGATGCTGAACCTCGCCGCCTGGCTGACGCAGCGGTCGGTGTACGAGAAGCCGAAGGAACTGCGCAAGGGCGTCTGGATCGACGAGGCGTTCTTCCTCTCCGAGGTCCCGACCGGTCGCGTGCTGATGAACCGCTTCGCCCGTGACTCGCGGAAGTGGAACGTCCGGGTGCTGCTGTCCTCGCAGATCCCGGCGGACTTCCTGAAGATCCAGGGTTTCGTGGCGCTGCTGGACTCGGTGTTCGTCGGCCGTCTCGACGACGACGACGCCCAGGCCGACGCGCTGCGCCTGCTGAAGGTCCCGGTCGGCGTCGGCTACGAACAGGTCGTCGCGGCGCTGGGCCGTCGTCCCGGTTCGCAGCGCGACATCCAGCGCGACGTCGAGCCGCGGCAGTTCATCTTCGGTGACGGCGCCGGCGGGGTGGAGCGGATCCGCGTCGACTTCTCCGGCCCGCACCTGGACCATCTGCGCCGGGTCATGGACACCACGCCGGGTTCTGCCGACGCCAAACCGTCGAAGCCGGGCAACGAGATCGCGGTCCCGGAGGAGAAGCAGTACGTTCCGACACCGCCCGAGGACGACTTCGAACTCGAAGAGGACCTCGAGCTCGCGGCCGAACTCGAAGTCGGCCTCACCGACGAGCAGATGCTGGGCGCGCCGGATCCGCTCGCCGCGGAGACCGGCGAAGTCCAGGGCGCCGTCCAAAATGGACATAACGGTAACGGGGGTCAAGGCGAGCACGCGCGCGCCGGCAAGGGTGGCACCGGCAGGGATGCCGCATGAACACGGTGCTGACACTGGCGTCCGTGCTCGCGTTCGCCGCCGGCTGGCACGCGCTGCGCCGCCGTCTGAAAGAGGGGCCGCGGCCCGGCAAGACCAGACCGAGCCGCCGGGCGACGATGTTCGTCGTCGTGCTGATCCTGGGCCTGCAGGCCGTGGCGACCGCCCCGGCGGCGTCGGCCGCGGCCTGTGGTGAGGCGCCGAACCCGGAACGGCCCGGCGCGGGTATGGTCGGCGCGCTCGACCCGCCCACGATCGCCCGAGGCGAAGGCGGCAGCCCGTACAACGTCTACGGGTACGCCGGACACGTCTGGGACACCTTCGAAACCGATTGCGGCCCGCTCGCCGGGATCACCTCGCCCAACTCGACGATCGACACCTGGGCGGGCAACCAGCTGTTCAACATCGGCAAGAACATCGTCGGTGCCACGAACTCGCTGCACTATTCGGTGATGCAGGGCAGCCTGCTCAGCCCGCTGTACAACGCCGTCAAGGCCGGGGCCGAGAAGGTCTACAACAACATCTACGCGCAGTTGTTCGGCCTGGCCGCGCTGATCATGTCGATCATGTTGTTCCGCAACATCTGGCGCGGCGATCTCGCGGCGGTCAGCAAACGGGCGCTGCTCGGGCTGGCCGCGGTCTGGCTGGCCGCGTCGTCGTTGGCGCTGCTGCGGTTCCTCGATCCGATCGACAACGCGATCGTGCAGACCACGACCAACATCCAGGCCGGGTTCATCGACGAGCCCAAGACCCCACCGTCATCCGAGCCACTGCCACCCGCCGCGCAGCCGTGCCAGGCGACTCCGGAGGCCGTCGCGGCGCGCCAGCCGTGGGACCGGGTCCCGACCGAACTGCATTGCCGGGTCGTCTACGACAACTGGCTTCGCGGGGAGTTCGGCAGCCCGGACGCACCGCAGGCGATCCAGTACGGTCCCGCCCTCCTTGACGCGCGGGCCTTCACCAGGATTCAGATCCAGCAGGGCGGGGACGCCGATGCCGCGTTGGTGGACTCCAAGAAGGCGGCGTTCAAGGACATCTCCACCAAACTCGGCCCCGCGACCGGGTATTTCACCGGTGAGGACGGCAGCCGCGTCGGCGCCGGGTTCCTCTCACTGGGCCAGGGGATCTTCTATTCGCTGTTCCAGCTGCTGGCCAAGGCGACGGTGCTGCTCGCGCAGGTGCTGATCAGGATCTTCGTCCTGACGGCCCCGCTGATCGGCCTGATCGCGCTGCTGCAGCCGCAGATCATGCAGCGCATCCTCAAGGTGGTCGGCGCGGTCGCCTTCAACCTGATGGTGCTCTCGGTGCTGGCAGGCGTGCACACGCTGCTCCTGGAAGCGATCTTCACCGCCGGGAACTCGTTGTCCCTGCTGACGAAGATGGTGCTGGCCGCGATCATCACCGTGCTTCTGTTCATGGTCGGCCGTCCCGTACGCCGGTTGTGGCAGATGGTCGAGATGTCCGTCGGCATGGTCGGCGGCGCGATGCCCTCGCCGCGCGGCGGGCTTTTCTCCCGCTTCCGCAAGAAGAACAACGAACAGACCCCGCAGGACGCCTTCTGGCAGAACGTCCGCGACACCGACGACGTCGTCGACGGGGACCTTCGCGGTCCCGTGGGCGCGACGGTCGGCGGCGGGCGGTTCCGGCCCGAGGCGACGATCTTCGCCAGCTCGCAGCGGCTCGACAACAGCTCCGGCGCCATCCGCCCCGCGGCGGCGTGGTCGGGAGCGCCGTGGCCGGGCGCCGTCGGCGGTGGTGGCGGGCTGCCCGCGCTGCCCGCCGGTGGCGGTGGAGGTGTTCCCGTGTTCGGCCAGTACAACCCGTCCGCGGGCAACCCCGGCGACTCGATGTTCACCTCGGGCGGGCGGAGCCCGATCCAGGTCCCGAGCCGCCGGGTCGACACCTCGCCGGTCGCCGACCGCCGTTGGAGCGACGAACCGGAGCCCGTCGTGGTGCCGTCGCGGATGAACTCCGCGGGGGGCGGTTACACCACGCCGGACTATTCGGGTGCCGTGCCGGCGCAGGCGGGGCCGTCGACCCCGCGCCCGCGCCGGGTCGACCCCGAAGTCGTCGCGGGCAAGCCGGTCTTCGTGCTGTACCGGCCGTCGCGCGGGCTGGAGGTCCGTGAGGAAGTCCGGGACACAGACCACGCAGTGGGCCGGTGACCCATGCCGATCCGGACCAACCGCGGGCGTACCGCGGTCTACCGCAGACTGTGGGGCTGGCCGCTTCGCTCGCCCCGCCACCTCGTCGGCACGCTGGTGATCCTCGCGGTCGTGCTCACCGCCTTGGGCATCCTGCTGCCCAAGGCCATCGGAAAACCGGGACAGACGGCCAACGGCCCGGGTGCCTCGGCGACGTCCACCTCGCGAACCGGCGTCGCGGCGCCGGTGACCGTGACGTCGACCTTGCCACCGAGGCTCACCACCCAGCCGCCGCCGTCTTCCGCGCCACCCGACCAGGACGGGGTCCGGGTCGCCAAGGAGTGGGTGACGGCATGGGCGAATCATCCCGACGGCACGACGACCGAGCAGTGGCTGAACGGCTTGAAGCCGTACACCACCGAGGAGTACCTGGCCGGGGAAATGACGTCGGTGGATCCGGCGAACATCACCGCGACCAGGGTGACCGGGGAACCGCAGGTCGCGTCCTCGCTGGCCGGGTCGATGGAGGTCGACGTCCCGACGGACGGGCCCAAGGTCCGGGTCACCGTCGTCAAGACGAACCCGGGATGGCGGGTCACCAAGTACACGCAAGCGGGCTGACCCGATGAAGATCGGGATCATCGTCGGCGTGCTGATCGCCGCGGTCTTCGCCGCGGTGGTCACCACGAGCACGGTCACCAAGGTGGTGACCGATCATGTGGAGGCGCAGTCGGGCGGGGTCGTCAAGACCTCCTGCGACGCGTCGATCGGGCCGACCCTGCCGGGGCAGACCGATCGCGGTTCTTCGGACATCAACAAGCTGGACGAGGAACAGAAGGGGATCGTCGCGCTGATCATCTCGATCGGCAAGCAGCGCACGCTGTCCCCGCGCGCGTGGCAGGTGGCGATCCAGGCCGGGATGACCGAGTCCAAACTGCGGAACCTGACCTACGGCGACCGCGACTCGCTCGGCATCTTCCAGATGCGCCCGTCGATGGGCTGGGGCACCGTCGCGCAGGTCACCGACCCGCCGTACCAGGTCAACAAGTTCTTCGACGTGCTGCTCGCGGTGCCGGACTGGGAGAACATGCGGCCCGGCGACGCCGCCCAGCGCGTCGAGCGGTCCGGCTTCCCCGACCGGTACCACAACTGGGAGCCGATGGCGGCGCTCCTCGTGCAGAACGAGGGCCAGATCGTCGACGTCGTCGGCTGCGGTACGAGCGTCGGCAGTGTCGTGCCGCCGAGCCAGGCGGCCGCGCAGGCCATCAAGTTCGCCCTCGCCGAGCAGGGCAAGCCGTACATCTGGGGCGCGACCGGACCGAACAGCTACGACTGTTCCGGGCTGATGCTGCGGGCCTACGAGTCGGCCGGGATCATCCTGCCGCGGGTCTCCCGCGACCAGTACAAGGCGGGCGCGATGCTGCCGGTCCGGCAGGCGCAGCCGGGTGACCTGCTGTTCCTCGCCACCGTGCCGTCGAATCCGGCGACCATCCACCACGTGATGATGTACCTGGGTGACGGCAAGATCGTCGAAGCGCAGCAGACCGGGGTGCCGGTGCACATCCGCGACTTCTCCTTCGACGAGGCCGAAGTGGTGGCGCAGGCGGTCCGTCCTGGCGTTTAGCATGGTGAAAGCGTGGTATCGCGATCGCGGGACCATCGGATTCACCCGAAGTGGCGGCCTGTCCACCGGCGAGCGGCCGCACACTGGCAGAGGATGAAGAACGTGGCACGGAAATTCGGAAGGCGAGGCAAGCCCGCGGCGGGAGGCGGCCCGGAGGTCGATCCCCGCGATCTCTTCGGCACCGCCCAGCCCGCACGGCAGGCGGCGCGGCCGGCGTCGAGCACGCCGCTGGCCGACCAGCTGAACCAGGGCTGGCCGGGCGTCGACCCGGGCTACGTCGTGCTGCCGCGTTCGCTGGCCGAGGGGATGTCGCTGCCCTGGCAGCAGCAGATGGCCGCCCTGCTGGCCCAGTTCCACCAGGAGAACGGCCGGCTCGCCTGGCCGATCTACCGGGTCGTCCCGTCGCGCTACGAAAAACTCGTCGATCTCGACGAAGAGCAGCTGGCCGAGGCCGGCTACCTGGTCGAGATGGACACCGAAGGCGAGATGATCTACCGCGAGCGAAGCGGGCGGAAGGTCGAGGACCCGGCGAACACCACCGTGCTCGTCTCATGCCTGGACCCGATCCCGAAGCCTTCGCAGCGTCAGGCGCCTCCCCCGCCTTCGCAGGCCGCGCCGCCCGCGACCGGGCAGCCGCCGCGTGCTCCGGCGCCGATGAACATCGGACCCGCGCCGGTGTGGCGGACGGTCACGCCGCCTTCCGGGCCGCCCGCTCCGCCGTTGCCGGGCAATCACGGGGCTCCGCAGGCGCCCGCACCTCAGGCGCCCGCTTCTCAGACTCCTGGGCCTCAGGCGCCTGCCCCGCAGGCTGCCGCGCCTCTGACTCCTACGCCTGCTTCTCAACAGGCGCCCCAGGCGCCTGCGGCCCAGCCGCCGCTGTCCCAGGCACCGCCTCCGCTGCCCCAGCCCTCCCGGATGCAGCCGCCGCCGGTCAGCGCCCCTCCGGCCACTCCAGAGGTGCAGCCCGCCGCGGCGAGCCAGGCCGAGCCGGAGCCGCCTGTCACGGCTCCGCCGTCGGCCGCGATGCCGCCCGTGCCGCAGCCGGTGTCGCCTCCGCAGGGGGTCCCCGTCGCGCCGGAACCGGCGACCCCGCCGCGTGGTGTTCCGATGCACCGGGGCTGGTTCGACGAGCTCGCCGAGAACGTGCCCGAAAGCTCGAAGGTGGACCAGCCAGAGGGCGGCGAGTTCGGCCCGACCGGTGATCCCACGGAGATCCCCTACCGCTATCGCAAGTGATGACAGGACGTCCCGGTGATGTCAGGCTTGACGTATGTCGAGCGACCCGAACCCGGATCAGGGCTGGTACTTCAACACCAAGACGAACCAGGTCGAGCATCTGGAACGAGGCCGGAGCATCGATCTCCTCGGCCCGTACCCGGACGAGGCGACGGCCAGGCGCGCCCTGGAAATCGCCAAGGAACGCACGAGGCAGGCCGACGCCGAAGACGCCAAGTGGAACGGCGACTGACCCGCCGGCGGCGGCGTGGTGGGGCGCGTCTCGTGAGTGGTGAGGACGGTTAGAACCGTCCTCACCACTCACGAGGAGATCAGGCGTCCTGTCCAGCCAGCGCCGGCCCCAGCACGAACTCCGGGTCCACCTGCGCGGTGAGGTCCTCGCCTGCCCGCCCGCTGCCCCAAGCCCGCGCGTTGCGAAGGTGGAACTCGACGCCCTGCCGCTGGTAACGCGCCCAGTCGCGTCGCTCGCCGTCGACGGTCGCGAGCATCGAGCCCAGCGTCGCGAGGTTGTGCGCCTCGAGTTCGCCGATCGGGCGCGCGCGGCCGCGTTCGGCGGCGCGGACGTGCCGCGAGTTCTCCATCCAGCCCAGCAGGGCGTCGCCGACCTCTTCGCGCAGGAACTCGATGTCCTCGTCCTCGGTCACCTTGTTGCCCACGACGACCAGCCGCACCCCGAAGTCCCGCGCGTAGTCGGCGTACTGCCGGTACACGCCGACGCTGCGCACCGTCGGCTCGCACACCAGGAACGTCACGTCGAACCGCGTGAACAGGCCGGACGCGAACGCGTCGGCGCCCGCGGTCATGTCCATGACCACGTATTCACCCGCGTCGTCGATCATGTGGTTCAGCAGCAGTTCCGCCGCGCCGACCTTCGAGTGGTAGCACGCGACGCCGAGGTCGTCCTCGTCGAACTGCCCGGTGACGCCGAGCCGGACGCCGCCGAACTCGCGGAAGCACGCCTCGAAGATCGGGTTGTCCTCGAACGGCCGGACCAGCCGTGACCCGCGCCCCGGCGGCGTCGTCTTGATCATCGAGGCCGCGTCGGCGATCCGCGGGTTGTCGCCGCGCAGGTACTCCTTGATCAGGCCCATGTTGTCGCCCAGCGTCGGCCACGCGATGGCCTCTTCCTCGCTCGCGCCGAGCGCGACGGCGAGATGCTGGTTGATGTCCGCGTCGATCGCCAGCACCGGTTTCCCGTCGCCTGCCAGGTACGCGGTGAACAGCGACGCCAGCGTGGTCTTGCCGCTGCCGCCCTTCCCGACGAACGCGATCTTCACGCCACGGCCCTTCCTGTCGTTTTGAAAAGGGTATCGGTTTTCATTTCGATCCGTAACGTACACCCGACCGGCCCGCACCCGAACGGGCGATCAACGGCGCCGGATCGGGATAGGGTTGGGTGGTGCCTCCACTCGTGATCAGGACACACGCGGCCGGAGGGGACTTCGGTCACCTGCGCGCCGAGTTCGCGCTGCCGGAGTCGTTCGGGCCCGACGTGCTCGCCGAGGCGGAGGCGGCGGTCGTCGACCCGCTCGAGTCGGCAGGGGAACGCGAGGACGCCACCGGTCTGCCCTTCGTCACCATCGATCCGCCCGGCGCCAAGGACCTCGACCAGGCGGTGCTGATCGAACGCGTCGACGGCGGCGGCTTCCGGGTCCACTACGCGATCGCCGATCTGGCCGCGTTCATCCCGCCGGGTGGCGCGCTCGACAAGGAGGCACGCCGCCGCGGGCAG
This sequence comes from Amycolatopsis sp. EV170708-02-1, assembly GCF_022479115.1. Lineage (NCBI taxonomy): Bacteria > Bacillati > Actinomycetota > Actinomycetes > Pseudonocardiales > Pseudonocardiaceae > Amycolatopsis > Amycolatopsis sp. EV170708-02-1. The sequence continues at coordinate 7,855,320 of NZ_CP092497.1, read as the reverse complement.
ACGCTCTACCTGCCCGACGGGAACGTCCCGCTGCACCCGCCGGTGCTGTCCGAGGGCGCGGCGAGTCTGCTGCCGGGGGAGACCCGGCCCGCCGTGCTGTGGACCATCGACGTCGACGCGAACGGCGAGCCGACGGCGACCAAGGTCCGCCGGGCACTGGTCCGGTCCACCGAACAGTTCGACTACGAGACCGTCCAGGCCTCGATCGACGCGGGCGATCCGCATCCCTCGGTCGCCGCGCTGCCGGAGCTGGGCCGTCTACGCCGCGAACTCGCGATCCGGCGCGGCGCGGTCGAACTGCAGCTGCCAGAGCAGGAGATCAGCGGCGACCCCGACGGCGGCTGGGCGCTGATCCAGCGGCCGCGCAACGACGTCGACGCCTGGAACGCCGAGATCTCGCTGCTCACCGGCATGGCCGCGGCCAAGATCATGATCGGTGCGGGGATCGGGGTTCTGCGCACGCTGCCCCAGCCCGACGCCGAAGCGGTCGAATGGCTGCGCCGGTCCGCGCAGGCGCTGAACATCGACTGGCCCGAGGGCAAGAGCGTGTCGGAGTTCCTGGCCGCGCTCGACCCCGGCCAGCCCGCGTCCATGGCGCTTTTCGCCGACACCACCAGGCTCTTGCGCGGCGCCGGGTACACCGCGTTCGACGGCGAACTGCCCGCGTTGACCACGCACGCCGGGATCGGCGGCGCGTATGCCCACGTCACCGCGCCGATCCGGCGGCTGGTCGACCGGTTCGCCACCGAGATCTGTCTCGCCGTGAGCGCGGGCCGCGAAGTGCCCGAGTGGGTCCGCGCGGCGCTCGCGGAGGTGCCGGAGCAGATGACCGCGTCCGACACGCTGGCCGCGAAGGTCGAACGCGCCTGCATCGACCAGGTCGAGGCCTGGGTCATGGCCGAGCACATCGGCGAGGAGTTCGACGCGATCGTGCTGCGGGCCGACGACGCCAAATCGGAGATCCTGATCGAGAATCCGCCGGTGATGGGCAAATGCGCGGGCGAGAAGCCGCCGGAAGGCGAGCGGATCCGCGTCCGGCTCACCGCGGTGGACGTCGACAAGCGGAAACTGTCGTTCGAGCGGGCATGATCGACGACCTCGGCGAAGTGGTCCCGCTGCGCGAACCGGCGTCGCGGGTGGTGTCGCTCGTGCCGTCGCTGACCGAGGCCGTCGAGGTGAGCGCGCCGGGACGGCTCGCGGGCGCCACGGACTACTGCACCCATCCGGTGGAGCTGGACGTCCCGAGGGTGGGCGGCTCGAAGTACCCGAACGTGGACAAGGTGCTCGAACTCGAACCGGACCTGGTGCTGGCCAACTCCGAGGAGAACCGGCCGGAGGACGTGGAACGCTTACGCGCCAACGGGATCCCGGTCTGGGTGATGGAGGCGTCGGCGACCGTGCCCAGCGCGCTCGCCTCGATCCGGCGGATCCTGACGCAGGCCTACGATCTCGCCGAGCCGGAGTGGCTGGTCGAGGCGGAGGAGATCTGGCGGGAGACGCTGCCGGAGCGCTTCCGCGCGGTCGTGCCGGTCTGGCGGAAGCCGTGGATCGTGCTCGGCCGGGACACCTTCGGCGGCGACGTCCTGCATCGCGTCGGGATCGGCAACGTCTACGCGGACGACGAAGAGCGTTACCCGCGCCCGAAGCTCGACGAGCTCCAAGCGCGCTTCGCCGCCGGAGACGCGAACCTGCTCGTGTTGCCCGACGAGCCGTACGAGTTCACAGCGGATGACGGCCCCGAAGCGTTCCCCGGCGCGAAGCACGTCCTGGTCTCCGGGCGCTATCTGACCTGGTACGGCCCTTCGCTCGTCGAAGCGCACGCCCACCTCACGCGTTTAGTCCTCTGAATGCGGTAGTTCGCGTCGCGAACCAGCGCATCCAGAGGACTAAACGCGGGCTGGTCAGAGGGTCAGGCCGGTCAGGACGGTGACGCGCTCTTCGGTGAAGTCGGCCATCGCCGAAGCCGGGCCTTCGCGGCCGACGCCGGAGTCCTTCACGCCGCCGTAGGGCATCTGGTCGGCCCGGAAGCTCGGCACGTCGCCGACGAGCACCCCGCCGACACGAAGCTTCGCGGACACGTCGAACGCCGTCGGCAGGTCGCGCGTGAACACGCCCGCCTGCAGGCCGAAGCGCGAGTCGTTGATCCGGCGCACGCCGTCTTCCACCGAGTCCACCCGGGTGATCGACACCACCGGCCCGAAGACCTCGTCGGCCATCACCGACGCGTCCTCCGGCACGTTCGCGAGCACGGTCGGCTCGACGGTGGCGCCGTCACGCTTTCCGCCGGTCAGCAGTTCGCCGCCGGCGTCGACCGCCGCCGTGATCCACGATTCCACCCGGGAAGCGGCGTCGGTGTTGATCAGCGGCCCGACGTCCACGCCGTCCGTGCGCGGGTTGCCGGTCCCGAGCGCGCGCACCTGCTCCAGCACCTTCGCCTGAAGCTCGTCGTAGACGTCGGCGTGCGCGTACACCCGCTGCACCGAGATGCACGACTGCCCGGCCTGGTACATCGCGAACGTCGCGATCCGCTGCGCCGCGAAGTCCAGATCCGTCCAATCAGGACAGACGAGCACCGCCGCGTTGCCGCCGAGTTCCAGCGCGACATGCTTGCGCGGCACGCTGTCCCGGATTCCCCAGCCCACCGGCACGGAGCCGGTGAACGACACGACCGGCAGCCGCGGGTCGGCCACCAGCTTCGCCGACTCCTCGTTGCTCACCGGGAGGATCGACCAGCTGCCGGCGGGAAGCTGGGTCTCGGCGAGGATTTCGCCGAGCAGCAGCGCGGTCAGCGGTGTCGCGGGCGCGGGCTTGAGCACGATCGGCGCGCCGACCGCGATCGCCGGCGCGACCTTGTGCGCCACCAGGTTCAGCGGGAAGTTGAACGGCGTGATGCCGAGCACGGGGCCCTTCGGCACACGGCGCACGAGCGCGAGCCGTCCGGTGCCGCCCGGGTCGGTGTCGAGGCGCTGCAGGTCACCGGAGAACCGGCGGGCCTCCTCGGCGGCCCAGCGGAACGTCGACGCCGCGCGCCCGACCTCGCCGCGCGCCCACTTCAGCGGCTTGCCGGACTCCGCGGTGATCAGCTGCGCCAGCTCTTCGGACCGCTCACCCAAAACTCGGGACACGTGGTCCAACGCGCCCGCCCGGACGTGTGCGGGCAGCGTCGCGAATTCGTCCTGGACGTCGTGCGCGGCTTGGACCGCGGCTTCGATGTCCGAAGTGGACGGAACGTGGTGCGAGCCGGCCTCGCTTCCGTCGAAGGAGTGGCGGACGACGACGGTCTCGTCGCTGGTGACCGGCTTTCCGGCCACCCAGTAAGGGAATGTGGTCACTTGGAAGCCTCCGTGCGGACAGCGTGCTCCAGGACCGACAGGCCCTCTTCGAGCAGTTCGGCGGACAGGGACAGCGGCGGCAGCAGACGGACGACGTTGCCGTAGGTGCCGCAGGTGAGGACGACGACGCCCGCCTGGTGGCAGGCCTGCGCGACCCGCTTGGTCAGGTCGGCGTCGGGTTCGGTGGTGCCCGGCTTCACGAATTCGGCGGCCAGCATCGCGCCGCGGCCGCGGACGTCACCGATCACGCCGGTCTCCTCGGCCAGTGCGCGCAGCCGCGGCAGGACCGTGTTTTCGATGCGCTTCGCCGACGCCGCGAGGTTCTCCTGACGCATGATCTCGATCGAGCCGAGCGCCGCGGCGCACGCGATCGGGTTACCGCCGTAGGTGCCGCCGAGACCGCCCGGCGGGACGGCGTCGAGCAGCTCCGCGCGGCCGGTGACGGCGGCGAGCGGCAGCCCGCCCGCGATGCCCTTCGCGGTGGCGATCAGATCGGGCACGACGTCTTCGTGCGTGGACGCGAACCACTCCCCGGTGCGGCAGAAACCGGTCTGCACCTCGTCGGCGACGAAGACGACGCCGTTCTCGGTGCACCACTTCGAAAGCGCGGACAGGAAACCGGGGGCGGGCTCGATGAAGCCGCCTTCACCCTGCACCGGCTCCAGGACGACGGCCGCGACCTGGTCGCCGCCGATCTGCTTCTCGATCCGGTCGATGGCGATCCGGGCGGCTTCGGGGCCGGACAGGCCGTCGCGGTACGGGTACGACCCCGGCACCCGGTAGACCTCGGGCGCGAACGGGCCGAAACCGTGCTTGTAGGGGATGGATTTCGCGGTCAGCGCCATCGTCAGGTTGGTGCGGCCGTGGTAGGCGTGGTCGAACACGACGACGGCCTGGCGTCCGGTCGCGGCGCGGGCGATCTTCACCGCGTTCTCGACGGCTTCGGCGCCGGAGTTGAACAGCACCGAACGCTTCTCGTGCGTGCCCGGCGTCAGCTTGTCGAGTGCTTCGCACACCTCGACGTAGCCCTCGTACGGCGTGACCATGAAACACGTGTGCGTGAACCGGCCGGCCTGCTCGCGGACCCGCTCCACCACCGCGGGGGCGGTATGGCCGACGTTGGTCACCGCGATGCCGGAGCCGAAGTCGATCAGGACGTTGCCGTCGGCGTCGGTGAGCAGGCCGCCTTCGGCCGAGGTGACGTAGACGGGCAGCACCGAGCTCACGCCGGCGGCGACGACGGCCGCGCGCCGTTGCTGCAGGGCGCGCGAGGCGGGGCCGGGGATCTCGGTGCGCAGCCTGCGCTGCGTTTCGGTGGTGGCGGTCACGGCCAGACTCCTGCGGACGCGAGGGACGGTGGTCGCCCTCCAGGATGGGAGCCGCACCGGGCGGCGTCAGCTCGACATCTTGTCGATATCGAGGCGTAGAGTTGGACAACATGGCACTGACGCTGGCCGCCCTCGCGGCGGAACACCCGCTCGGCCTGCGGGTGCGCGCGGCCGAGGCGGCGCTCGACCGCGCGATCGGCTGGGTCCATCCCACCGAACTGACCGATCCGCAGGCCTTCCTCGAAGGGGGCGAACTGCTGCTGACCACCGGCCTCGCGCTCGATGAGACCACGTCACCCGGGTACATCCGGCGGCTGGTCGACGCGGGCGTGGCGGGGCTCGGTTTCGGAGTCGGCCTCAGCCACGAGAGCATTCCTCAGTCGCTTGTGGACACCGCCGAAGAGGTCGGCCTCCCGGTGCTGGAAGTGCCGAGGAAGACGCCGTTCATCGCGATCACCCGCGCGGTCTCCCGTGCGGTCGCGGCCGACGAGTACGCCTCGCTCGTACGCACCGGCAAGGGGCAGCAGGAGCTGACCAGGACCGCGGTCGGCAAAGGTGGCCCCGGTGGGGTGGTGCGGAAACTGGCGAAGCTGGTCGACGGCTGGGTGCTTCTGCTCGACTCGTCCGGTGCGGTCGCTGAGGCTTCGCCCTCGGCGAGACCCTTCGCCGACGAGCTCCGGGACGATTTCGCGCGGCTGCGCGCGGGCACGCTGGTGACGGTGGCGGGGGAGTACGAGGTCGTCCTGCAGACGCTCGACACGCGTGCCCGGGGTGTGCTCGCCGTCGGCACGCGTGAGCCGCTCGACGCGGCAGGGCAGCATATCGTCAATACCGCGGTGTCCTTGCTTTCCCTTGCCCTGGAACAGAACCGTGAACACAGCGGCGCCCTGCGGCGGCTGAGGTCGGGGCTGTGCGACCTGCTCGCCGCCGGTCACGCCGAGCTCGCCACGCGGACGATGAAGTCGCTCTGGGGCGGTGTCCCGGAGGCGCCGTGGTCCGTGCTGGCCGTCGCCGGTCCGGCGAGCGCGCGCCGGTCGCTCGCCGACGCGCTCGACGCCGAAGTGCCGGGGGAGAAGGCGTTCTTCGGCGAGTCCGGGGCGTTCGTGCTCGCTTTCGGCGATGTGGAGACGGTCGCCCGCCACGCGTCCCGGATCGGCGGCTTGCACGCCGGGCTGTCCGAACCAGTGTCCACTGTCGACTTCCCGGTGGGGCTGCGGCAGGCGCGGCAGGCGGCGGAAGCGGCGAAGGCCGAGCGTTCCCCATTGGTCCGGTTCGCCGAACACGCCGGGCGCGGCTTCCTGGAAATGGTCGATTCCCAAGCGGCGCAAGCGTTCGCGGACAATCTGCTGGCACCATTGCGGCACCACGACGAAACCGGCAGAGGTGAACTGGTCGCCTCGCTGACCTGCTGGCTCGAACATCACGGTCATTGGGATCTGGCGTCCGCGCGGCTCGGCGTCCACCGCCACACCCTGCGCAACCGCATGCGCAAGGTCGCCGAACTGACCGGCCGTGATCTCGATTCCCCTGGCGTGCGCGCCGAATTCTGGCTGGCGCTGCAGGTCAGCGGGGGCTGAAGGACGCTTTCCCCGCGTACGACGCGGTGAAGGGCGCTTTCCCCGCATCTGACGCGGGTATGGCGTCCTTCAGCGCTCGGACCTGACCAACGCGATCGGCGAGTCCCCGCAGCGCCGCAACTGAGTGCCGGCCTCCGTCGTGACCGGCTCCGCACCGGCGGACCACCACGCCGGGACGTCGACCTCGCGGACGAGCGAGCCCGTCGCCTGCCGTGCGTTGTTCGACACGATCACCCGGCCCTGGGCGTTGACCAGCGCCGCGCGGCCGCCGAGGGCGCGCAGTTTCGGTGCCAGCAGGCGCTCGACCTCGCGCACGTAGATGTCCGCGCCGACGACTCCCGCGAAAGCGCCTTCGCGCTGGACGGGCACGGTGAAGGTCAGCGTGTATTCGTCGGTGCAGAGGTAGTCGACGTACGGGCCGTTGATATGGCGGCGGCCCGTGTCACGCGGGACGGTGAACCACGATTGCCGGGTGTAGTCCAGGAAGTTCTCGCTGTCCGGATCGAGGCTGATGACCAGCTGCACCGGCTCGGCGTCCCCGGTCTCGGTCCACCATTCGAAGCCGAATTCCTGATCGGCCAGCGCGTTCGGCGCGCTGATGAACCCGGCGCCGACGACCAGGCCGCCGAGGACCTCGAAGACCTGCGGCCGGAGGCGGGGCAGGTCGTCGGCGGTGGCATCGGTGGAGGCGGCCAGGAGCCCCTCGGCGCCGGCCAGCAGCGGCTTCAGCCGGCCGAAGACGTCCTCGACCAGGGTGGATACCTGTTCGACGACCTCGGAACCGGCGGACGGTGTGTCGTTCACGATGCTCACCTCGGATGCGCGGATGTCGCAGCTTAAGGGGCCAGAAGGTCTAAATGCACGTCCGCCAGCCGGTCTATCGCTTCGAGGATGTGCTCCTCGGTGAGCTTTCTGGCCAGCTCGCCGTCTCCCTGCGCGATGGCGGCGGCGATCGCGCGGTGTTCGGCGTAGGCGTTCTCGCGGGTGCCGTGTGGCTCGAGCGGCAGCCACAGCAATCCCCCGCGTTCGCTCTGCAGCTGCACTTCTTCTCTGGTCAGCCGCGGCGATTGAGCGGCCGCGGCGACTTCGAGATGGAACTGGCGTTCGGCGCGCGACGCTTCCGCGCCGGTGGCGGTGCGGATGTCCTCGGTCGCCAGTTCGAGCCGCTCGATGTCCTCGGGTGAACTCCGCTCGGCGGCGAGTTTGGCCGCGGCGCCCGCGATGGCGAGGTAGTGATCGCCGACGTCGCGGAGCTCGGACAGCGAGACCGTGCGAAGGCGCTCTCGCCACGAAGCGGCCGAAGGGTTGGCAGGCGTCTTCACGAAGCTTCCGCCGCCTCGGCCGCGTCGCGTCTCGACAAGGCCCTGCTGTCGCAAGGCCACGAGCGCTTCGCGGACCGTCACGGTGGAGACGCCGAACTGGGCGGCCAGCTCGGCTTCGCTCGGCAGCTGTTCCGAATCGGCCAGCAGTCCGAGCGTGATGGCGTCGACCAGCCGCGACGTGACCGCTTCCGCCCGGCCGATCTGGTCGAGCGGAGCGAACATCGCTGACCGCGCGCTGTGCGACATCCCCTTACGCATGGTGGCCCTTCACCCGTACCGCTACCCGATGGAAGCAATCTTGCCCCATCGTCTTGTCATTTAACATCTGGACTTATATGTTTTAGCGACCTCGCCGCCCCACAAGGGAGCAAGGGACCTTTGCTACCACCTCACGCCACCAGGCCCCTGGAGGTCTCGTGCAGCAGTTGAAGCACTTCATCGGCGGTGAGTACACCGGATCCGCGTCGGGCAAGGTCGCCGACATCGTCGATCCCGTCACCGGCCGCCCGTATCGCACCGCCGCCGTCGCCGGCCCCGAAGACGTCGATCGCGCGCTCAAGGTCGCTGCCGCCGCCTTCGAAACCTGGCGCGAGACCACGCCCGCGCAGCGCCAGCTCGCGCTGCTCAAGATCGCGGACGCCGTCGAAGCGCGCGCGGACGAACTCGTGCTCGCCGAATCGGCGAACACCGGCAAGCCGGTCGCGCTCACCGCGGCCGAAGAACTGCCGATGATCGTCGACCAGTTGCGGTTCTTCGCGGGGGCCGCGCGTGTCCTCGAAGGACGGTCGGCGGGCGAGTACATGGAAGGACATACCTCTTTCGTCCGCCGAGAACCGATCGGCGTGTGCGCGCAGGTTACGCCGTGGAACTATCCGCTCCTCATGGCGGTCTGGAAGATCGCGCCCGCGCTCGCCGCGGGGAATACCGTGGTGCTCAAACCGGCCGACACGACGCCCGCGTCCACCCTGCTCCTCGCCGAGATCTGCGCCGGATTCCTGCCACCCGGCGTGCTCAACGTGATCTGCGGCGACCGCGACACCGGGCGGGCGCTCGTCGAGCACGAGATCCCGGCGATGGTGTCCATCACCGGCTCCGTGCGGGCCGGGATCGAAGTCGCCGCTTCGGCCGCGAAGGACGTGAAGCGCGTACACCTGGAGCTCGGCGGTAAAGCGCCCGTACTCGTCTTCGCCGACACGGACATCGAAGCGGCCGCTGAAGGTATCGCGGCCGCCGGGTACTTCAACGCGGGCCAGGACTGTACGGCGGCGACGCGGGTCCTGGTCGCCGACGAGGTCCACGACACCTTCGTCGCCGCTCTCACCCGGCAGGCGCGGGCGACCATCACCGGCAAGCCCGACGACACGTCGGTCACCTACGGCCCCCTCAACAACGCCGCCCAGCTCGACCGGGTCGCCGGTTTCGTCGACCGCCTGCCCGCGCACGCGACAGTCCACTGTGGAGGTAAGCGGCAGGGGGACGAGGGCTACTTCTACGAACCGACGGTGATCTCCGGCGTCCGGCAAGACGACGAGATCAGCCAGACGGAGGTCTTCGGCCCGGTCATCACCGTGCAGCGCTTCGAGACCGAAGCCGAAGCGCTCGCCGCGGCCAACGGCGTCGAGTACGCGCTCGCGTCGTCGGTGTGGACCACGGACCACCAGCGGGCGATGCGGCTGGCGGGGAAGCTCGACTTCGGCTGCGTGTGGATCAACACGCATATCCCGCTGGTCGCCGAGATGCCGCACGGCGGCTTCAAGAAGTCCGGCTACGGCAAGGACCTCTCGCTGTACGGCCTCGAGGACTACACCCGCGTCAAGCACGTGATGAGCGCGCTGTGACGACCACCGAAAGGCACGCCATGCCTCATCAAGCACCCACCGCCGCCGCGGGGGAGCAAGGGACCTTTGCTACCACTTCCGCAGGTGGAGGCGGGATTCCGGCCATCCGGCTGCGCGGGCTGCGCAAGGAGTTCGGCCAGGTGCACGCGGTCGACGGCGTCGACCTCGACATTCCGCCCGGCGAGTTCTTCTCGATGCTCGGCCCGTCCGGCTCCGGCAAGACGACCGTGCTCCGCATGATCGCCGGCTTCGAACTCCCGACGGCGGGCACGATCGAACTGCACGGCCGCGACGTCAGCCGCCTCGCCCCCTTCGACCGCGACGTCAACACCGTCTTCCAGGACTACGCGCTCTTCCCGCACATGACCGTGCAGCAGAACGTCGAGTACGGCCTCCGGGTGAAACGCGTCCCTCGCGCGGAGCGCCGTCAACGCGCGAAGGAAGCCCTCGACACCGTCCGGCTCGGCGAGTTCGGCGAGCGCAAACCCGACCAGCTCTCCGGCGGCCAGCGGCAGCGGGTCGCCCTCGCCAGGGCACTGGTCAACCGGCCCAAGGTGCTCCTGCTCGACGAACCGCTCGGCGCGCTCGACCTGAAACTGCGCCACACCATGCAGAGCGAGCTGAAGCAGATCCAGCGCGAGGTCGGCATCACCTTCATCTTCGTCACCCACGACCAGGACGAGGCGTTGACGATGAGCGACCGCATCGCGGTGTTCAACGCCGGCCGCATCGAACAGGTCGGCTCACCCGTCGAGGTCTACGAGCGGCCGGCGTCGGCGTTCGTCGCCGGCTTCGTCGGCACCTCGAACCTGCTCAGCGGCGGCGGCGCCGAGAACATCATCGGCAAACCCGGCGTGTTCAGCATCCGCCCCGAGAAGATCCGCATCGACGCCGATCTCTCGAAATCCGCCGAGGTCGGCGAGACCAGCGCCACCGGCACCGTCACCGAAACCGTCTACGCCGGCGCGACCGTGCGCTACGAGGTCACCCTCGACGCCGGTGGCCAGCTCTCCGTGGTCCGGCAGAACACCGCCGAACCCGCGGACTTCGAAGGCGGCCGTGTCCGCCTGAGCTGGCGGCACGAACACAGCTTCCGCGTCCCCGAAGCCGGTTAGTTCTCCCCCTGTACCGAAAGGTTGTTCAATGAAGAACAGGAAACTCGCGCTCGCCGGCCTGCTCGGCGCCGGCCTGCTCGTGGCCGCCTGCGGAACGTCCGGATCCAGTTCGACGGCCGCCGCGCCCGGCGGACAGGGCTTCACCCCGCCGAAGCTCGACGCTCTCGCGCAGCTCGGCCAGCCGGAAGGCCAGGTCAACGTGCTGGCCTGGCCCGGTTATGCGGAGAACGGCTCCAACGACCCGGCCGTCGACTGGGTCACCGGGTTCGAGAAGGAGACCGGCTGCAAGGTCAACGTCAAGGCGTTCGGCACCTCCGACGAGGCCGTGAGCCTGATGAAGACCGGACAGTACGACGTCATCTCCGCCTCCGGTGACGCATCGCTGCGGCTCATCGCGTCCGGCGACGTCGAACCGGTGAACACGGCGCTCGTCCCGAACTACGCCGACGTCTTCGACTTCCTCAAGAACCGCCCGTGGAACAGCGTCAACAACGTCTCTTACGGCGTGCCGCACGGCTGGGGCGCGAACCTCCTCACCTGGCGCACCGACAAGGTGAACCCGGCGCCGACGTCGTGGTCGGTCATGTTCGACGCGAACAGCCCGTACAAGGGCAAGATCACCGCCTACGACTCGCCGATCTACATCGCCGACGCCGCGCTGTACCTGCAGACGCACAAACCCGAACTCGGCATCAAGAACCCGTACGCCTTGGACGACAAGCAGTTCCAGGCCGCGGTCGATCTGCTCAAGCAGCAGCGGCCGATGGTGGCGGAGTACTGGTCGGACTACCTGAAGGAGAGCCAGGCGCTCAAGAGCGGCGACGCCGTCGTCGGCACCGCATGGCAGGTGACGGTGAACCTGACCAAGAGCGAGGGCGCGCCGGTCGAATCCGTGCTGCCGTCCGAAGGCGCGACCGGCTGGTCGGACACCTGGATGGTGGGCGCGAAGTCCCCGCACAAGACGTGCTCCTACAAGTGGCTGAACCACATCGTCAGCCCGAAGGCCAACGCGCAGGTGGCCGAGTACTTCGGTGAATCGCCCTCGAACCCCAAGGCGTGCGCCGAAACCAAGAACAAGGCGCACTGCGAGACCTTCCACGCCGGTGACGCCGCGTACGCCTCGAAGATCCAGTACTGGACGACGCCGATCGCGCAGTGTCTCGACGGCCGCACCGACGTCAAGTGCAAGGACTACGGCGAGTGGACCCGCGCCTGGACCGAGATCAAGGGCTGACCTCCCGACTCCGGGAGCGGCCGGTGGGCCCCCACTCCGGCCGCTCCCGGTCCCATCCCTCACCTGGTGGAGACGATGACGACCACCCTCGATTCGCCGAGGCGGAAAACCTCCGCCTTCCTGTACCGCAAACCCAGGCTGCGACTGGGACTCCTGCTCTCCGCACCGATGCTGTGGCTCGGCCTCGCCTACCTCGGCGCGCTGGCCGCGCTGTTCGTGACCGCGTTCTGGAGCACCGACGTCTTCACCGGCCAGGTCGTGACCGAGTGGTCGCTGAATAACTTCGTCACCCTCTTCAGCGATGCGGTGTACCGCACGATCACCTTCCGGACGGTCGGGATCGCCGCGCTGGTCACGGTGGTCACCGCGATCATCGCCTTCCCGATGGCGTTCTACATGGCCAAATTCGCCTCACCGAGGGCGCGGCGCCTCCTGGTCATCGCCGTCATGACGCCGCTGTGGGCGAGCTACCTGGTGAAGGCCTACGCGTGGCGGACCATGTTGTCCGGCAACGGAGTCCTGCACTGGCTGCTGAACCCGTTCGGCCTGGATACTCCCGGCTACGGCGTGCTCGCGACCGTGATCACGTTGTCGTACCTGTGGCTGCCGTACATGATCCTGCCGATCTACGCGGGCCTGGAACGGTTGCCGAACTCCCTGGTGGACGCCTCGGGCGACCTCGGCGCCCGGCCGTTCCGGACGTTCCGCTCGGTGGTGCTGCCGGTGACCTTCCCGGCCGTCGTCGCCGGCTCGATCTTCACGTTCTCGTTGTCGCTGGGCGACTACATCGCGGTGAAGATCGTCGGCGGCACGTCGCAGATGCTCGGCAACGTCGTCTACGACAACATCGGCGCGGCCAACAACCTCCCGTTCGCGGCGACCGTCGCGACCGTGCCCGTGGTGATCATGCTCGCCTACCTCGCCGCCGTGCGCCGCACGGGCGCGCTGGACAACCTGTAGGAGCGCGCGATGCGGCTTTCCCGGACGACCAAATACCTTTTGCTCGCGGCGCTCGTGCTCGGCCTCGGCGTCATCTACTTCCCGCTGCTGGTGGTCCTGCTCAATTCCTTCAACGCGGACACCACCTTCGGCTGGCCGCCGTCGAGCTTCACCCTCGAATGGTGGGGCCGGGCCGCGGAGAACGAAGGCGCGTTGAACGCGCTGTGGACGAGTGTCCAAGCAGGACTCGCGGCCACCGCGATCGCCTTGGTGCTCGGCACGATGGCGGCGTTCGCACTCCAGAAGTACCGTTTCTTCGGCCGCAACCAGGTGTCGCTGCTGATCATCCTGCCGATCGCGCTGCCCGGTATCGTCACCGGTATCGCGCTGAACAACGCCTTCCGCACGATCCTCGGCATCGATCTCGGCCTGTTCACCGCGATCGTCGCGCACGCGACGTTCTGCATCGTGGTGGTGTTCAACAACGTCGTCGCCCGCCTGCGGCGCATGGGCGGCAACCTCGAAGAGGCGTCGATGGACCTCGGCGCCGACGGGCTCACGACGTTCCGGCTGGTGACCTTCCCGATGCTGCGTTCGGCCCTGCTGGCCGGCGGCCTGCTCGCCTTCGCGCTGTCGTTCGACGAAATCATCGTCACGACGTTCACCCTCGGGACCGGCCTGGAGACCCTGCCGATCTGGATCCTGAACAACCTGTTCCGGCCGAACCAGGCCCCGATCGTCAACGTCGTGGCCGCGGTGCTGATCCTGGCCTCGACGGTGCCGGTCTATCTGGCGCAACGCCTTTCCGGCGACACGACGTCGGGCGGACGGCTGTAGGGCAACGCCGGTGCGACTCCTCGCGGGGCCGCACCGGCGTTCTCACTCAGTAACGACGGTCCAGCACCGCGCCGGTCGCGGCCGTGAAGACGATGTAGCCGTTCTGGAAGTCACTGCGCTTGCCACCGGGAATGTCATACTCACCACTGGTCGGGAAACCGAGATACGAGGTCTCCCAGCCAAGCTGCCGCCAGCGGTTGCGAATCGCGCCTCGGACGTCGAATGCGCTGTTGGTGCCGAATCGCCAGTAGATCGAGTGTTCCTCGTTCCCCTTGCGGAAGTGGTTGTACTTACCAGTGCCGTTCGGCGTCCAGGTCTCGTCGGTGGTCGGGTAGCCGAGCCCGTTTTCCCAGCCGACGGCTGCCCAGCGTTCACGGATCCAGCCATGGACCTCATAAGCGCCTGTGGACGGCGTCCAATAGATCGACCCGACCTGGCTGAAGTGGTTGTACCTGCCCACACCGTCCGGGGTTCCGGTCTCGTCGGTGGTCGGGTAGCCGAAGTACCTTTCCCATCCGAGGGCCTTCCACTTCTCCCGGATCGCGCCCATCACGAAGTGCGCCCCGGTCTCCGCCGTCCAGTAGATCGACGAATTGACGAAGTGGCTGTAGCGGCCGACACCGTCCGGGGTCGTCGCCTGGTCGGTGGTCGGGTGGCCGAGAATGCCGGCTTCCGATCCGGTCTCGATCCACTTGTCGCGGACCGGGCCGTAGATCACGGCCGCGCCGGAATCGGGTGTCCAGTAGATCGTCCCCTCACCGGTCGTCGGCCCGCCTGTGAAGTGGCTGAAGCGTCCGTTCCCTGCTTTGCCCGGGAACTCGTCCACGCTCGGAGCGCCGAGAAAGACATGCGCGCCCAAGGCGATGTACTTGTCGTGGATCCGGCCGTAGACGGCTTTCGCCCCGGTTTGCCAGGTCCAGTAGACCCGACCGTTGGCGTAGGCCTGCCAGCGTCCGGGACTCTCGATGACCTCGTGTCCTACGGGGGCGCCCAGCGTCGTGCGCAGGGCGGATTCCTCCGAATAGCGCTTTTCGATGGGAGACAGGTAGTCCGCGCGGAGGGTGAGGTCCCCGGCGGGCATCCGGATCTCTCTATGGGTATTGGTGCTGAAGCTGTCCGCCCACCGACGGAATCCCGCCCCGTCGAGTGCGGTGTGGGGTGCCGAAATCCGCAGCGGGGAGCCGGCCGTCACCATGCGGTTGGCGCTGCGGCCCGGTTCGACGGTGAGCTGTGCCGGATGTGAGCCGACGACCGTGAGCCGGGCGAGGCGCGGCTGGGCCACATAGCTTGCCTTGGCCACGACGTTTCGGCCGTTCGTCACGGTCCCGGTGAGCACGAGGCTGCTGTCGGTCTCCTCCGGGAAGTCGACCTTGAACGGCGATCCGGTGCCGGTACGGACCAAAGTGATGGTGCAACTGCTGTCCGCGGGGCAACGTCGTTGCTCCGCCTTCCAACTGACGGTGATCGGACCGTCGATGGGGTCGTCCGATTCCGCTGAGATCGTGACCGTGTCCCTCGACGAGTACACCGTGCCCTGGATCGGCGGGAGCAGAGTGACCGTCGGACCGGCCATACCAGGGGTGATCGTCTGGGTCGAAGTGGCCACGACGCCGTGAATGTCCTTCACTCTCAGGGTGGCGGTCTTCACCTCCTCGGAGTCGTAGACGTGCTGCGCGGTGCGCCCTTCGCCGGTTCCGCCGTCACCGAAGTCCCACTGATAGGTGAGATGGTCGAAGTCCGGATCCGTGGAGAGACTCGCGTCGAACGAAACCGTGCGCGTGGCGGGATCGATAGTGGCGGTGAAATCCGCCACCGGGGCCTTGTTGCCTGGACGGTAACTCAGCCGCCGCAGTGCCGAGCTTCCCGCGTCGGCCACCACGATGTCCCCGTTGGGAGCCGTCGTGATCGAGACGGGACTCCCGAGCGCGGAGGCGAAGACGGCGGGCGGGTTCACGGTCTGCGCCGAACTGTTGAACCTGAGTGTCGACAGGGTTCCCGCGCCTTTGTCGGCCACGAAGTGGCTTTCGCGGTACGCCTCAGGGTACGACTCCCCGCTGTAGCGAATGGCGCCACTGACCGTGCCGCCGGCGCTCGGCCCGATCTCGAACGTCGGCGCGGTGTTCGTCACGCGGGCGCACTCGGGAAGGTCCTGATAGCCAAGTGTTCTGGAGTTCCCTTCCCAGCAGGGCCATTTCGCGCTCTGCCCGGGGAACGCGATGTTCACCTCGTGAGGCGCGGTCCGGCCGGTGTCCGTGACCAGCACACCGCCACGCGGGTCGAGCGCGACCCGGGGATCCCGCAGGCCGCTGAGGTAATTTCGGCTTCGCCAGGAGGCGCGCTCCGTGGGGTCGTAGAAGGGATTGTCCGCGACGCCGAATCCACTCGGGTCCACGCGCAGGATCTTCCCGGTCGGCTGATTCGGATCCAGCGCACGCAAAGCGAACGTGTCGACGGTGTCGTCGGTGGCGTTGTCGCCGACCGCGATCCAGATGGCCTTGCCCGTCGGGTCCACCGCGAGGTCTTGGATTCCCCTGTTGTCGGAGTTCGCTGGGAACTCGAGGACCACAGACTCGTCGATGAGTGCGGTGGGTGAATCGGTCCCTTGTGCGTGCCATTTACTGACACGAAGTACGCGGTCACCGGTGCCGATGGTCACTGCTCGTGCGGTGTAGAGCGTCCGGCTCGTGGCGTAGTCCGGGGCTACCGCGATGCTCGTCAGTCCGAGTGAACCCCCGGTGTAGACGGGAATCGAAGCGACTTCGTTCGACTGCCCGCCAGCTGATGTCCAACGTACGGAGCCGCTCTTGCCAGTGGTCACTACGCTGCCGTCGGGGAGGTAGGCCGCGTCGTTGAGGTCACCCGGTTGCTGCCCGGACGGCAGGTCGATCACCACGAACCCGTCCGGTAATGCTGGTGCCGCTGAGGCGACCGGCGCCATGACGACCGTGACGCCGAGAGCGGTCAAGACGGCCGCCGCGGCGGCGATGGATCTTCGATTACGCATAGGACCTGCCTTCTTCGGACGAAGAGGGCTCCCGTCGGCGTCAGATCGCGCGCAGGCCGAAGCGAAGGTACGTCGCGGCCACGACGTTGTGCTACGCGACGATCAAGACACCCGGATCCCCCCAAGGACGATGATCAAGGGGAACGCTATTGGTCTGAACCCGGCTTGTCATCGGCCATTCGCATGCCAACGTCAGGGCCATGGGAGGGAGCCGGTCGCGGTCCGAAGCACCGGCAGCACGCCGGGCCCTGTCACTGCGTGCTTAGGTGCCTGCACCAGCTCCGGCTTCGACTTCGTTTGGCTCGCCGCTGACCCATCTCGATCTCGATGGTTTCGGTTGGCTCAGCGTGATGAAGGGTTCCGCAGGGAGACTAAAGGGTGCTTACGCACAACTGGCGGCCCGAGTGGCGTGAATACTCCGATGTACGTCGGGAGGTGTCCGGGTACGGGTATTTGACTTATCGAACGAATGCTGTCACGCGAGGCGCTATGAACATTAATGGACGTGCGAGTCACTTACTTCAGGCCTCCGCTTCCAGGTTTCGGGCGAAGTCAAGAAGTCGTCGGACTTGTTCATCTGCAAGCGAGCTTGCGATCGAAACCAGCTCTCCGATTTGAGCTGAATTTCTATAGGGCTTGGCGTGACTTGCTGGCCTCCTTGCCGTGAGGCCTGCAATTATGAGCAAATCTGCTTCGGGAATTTGCAATACTGGAGCGATGTCTCTCAATATTTCAGTTGACGGTGAAATGTGTCCACTTAGCAGCTGTAGAATGGTCGATTCGGCACGAGCTGATGCTCGGCTCATGGCTCGGGGCGACATTTCACGGGCGTCCATCAGGCCATGTAAGATTACGGCAAAGTTCTGGTTCATCCTTGCATCCTACCGAGATGATTGCCCGGATAGTGTTTGCGGAGCGTTTGTGGCGAAGTGGTGGAGTCTTCGTCCTTGAGGGGGTCATGGCCAGATGTCGCCGGACTGGAAATTTGAGATTATAGAGTGTGGTGACCTCGTTCAAGACGATGACGGGGTTACCTTCCAGAGTGAGGCCGAGTGCCGTTGGAATCGGTACGTCGAGCTGGCCGATTCGGTTACCGGCGATGAGGGATCAGCTGGTGTTGCGGCGATTGTTCCTTCCCTGAAGGCCAAGGGAGACTATGGCGCCTATCAATCGGCGCATGCGGCTCTGCTGCGTTTTCCTGGTGAGGATATAGGGGCCGGGGTGGTGCAAGCGGTATCGGACCTGCTTGTTATCCCGAAAGATAACAGCGGCAATATTCTGCTGATTTTGGTGCACGCCGGTGTCGTGGCGCTGAACAGCTTCAGCGAAGTGCTTGGAGTCGCCGATCCGGGTATCCGTCGCAGGTTTCGTCAGCTGATTGAGTTTCATGAATCAGCAGAGTGGCTTTCTGGTGCAACTCATCGGAACGTACTCATGATCCCGCGCGTGTAGCTGGTGCAAATGATCTAGATTGCTCTGAACTTGATGAAGTGCTGAATTAGACTGGCTTCCGCGGTGTCATCAATCGAGTCAAGTTCAGTGGTCGACCGGTCGAAGTGGCCGGCTGCCTCAGGTCTGGTCAAAGCTGACGGCTGTTCCTGCTGGTCGTATGTCTTCGGCCGGTCGATTGCGGCTCGGCGCGTGTCGCTCTGCCTTGGCGCTCGCTGCATTGCGCCGCGATGGCGTGAGGTGAAAAGGAGCCGTCTTAAGACATGCGGAAAGAATCCGTAGCCTCCCGCAGCGCCGCCAGCATCCCCGGATCCGTCACCGCGTGTCCGGCCGCTTCGACGAGTTCCAGCTTCGAGTCCGGCCAAGCTCGGTGCAGCTCGTAGGCCGTCGTCGGCGGGCACACCGCGTCGTACCGCCCCTGCACGATCACACCGGGAATCCCCGACAGCTTCCCGGCTTCCCGGATCAACTGCCCTTCCTCAAGCCACGCTCCATGGCAAAAGTAGTGCAGCGCCAGCCGTGCGAAGGTGACCGCGAAATCCGGTGACGCGTACTGGTTGTGGAAGGCCGGGTCCGGGCGCAGGCAGACGATCGCGCCTTCCCATGTGCTCCAGGCGATGGCCGCACGTTCCCGGATCGCTCGATCGGGGTGATAGACGAGCTCACGGTAGGCCGACAGCGGGTCGTCGCGGCGGTCTTCCGGTATCGGCGCGAGGAAGTCTTCCCACTCTCGGGGGAAGAGGTTCGCGGCGCCGCCGTTGTAGATCCAGTCGAGTTCGCCGCGCCGGACGGTGAAGACGCCGCGCAGGATGATCTCGCTGACGCGGCTCGGGTGGGTTTCGGCGTAGGCCAGGGCGAGGGTCGCGCCCCACGAGCCGCCGAAGAGTTGCCACTGGTCGAGATTCAGCCGTTCGCGCAGCTTTTCCATGTCCGCGACGAGGTGCCAGAGGGTGTTGGCCGACAGGTCGACGTCCGGCGTGCCGATATGCGGTGTGCTGCGGCCGGCGCCCCGCTGGTCGAACAGGATGATCCGGTAGGCCTCGGGGTCGAAGTGCCGCCGGGCCATGGAGGAGATGCCGCTACCAGGGCCTCCGTGCAGCACGACCACGGGTTTGCCGTCCGGGTTCCCGGCTTCCTGGCAGTAGATCCGGTGCCCGTCGCCGACGTCGAGCATGCCCTCGGCGCGCACGTGGATCGGCGGGTACAGGTCATCCATAAGAACACTCTGCCCGAATCGGCGAGTGTCCGAAGGGTGGGGGCCCGCCCCCGCCGCCGGGCTGAGCGGGCCCCCGGTCTTCGGTCGCGTCAGCAGCCCGCCGCGGCGGCCACGTTCGCGAATCCCTTCCCGGCACCGGTCACCTTGTTACTTGCGCAGACCTTGTTGCCCGTCGCGGCCTTCACGAGATAGAAGCCGTACGCGTAGCTGGACTGCACGTCCGCGGTGTTGCCGGAGAAGGTGTTGCCGCGGCCCCAGCCGTCGAGCTGGACATGGACCTCGAAGCCGCCGTAGGTCGCGTCGTGCACGAAGACCTTGCTGCCCCGGTTGTCCGCGACCACGTAGTTGTTGCCCTTCATGTCCACCCAGCTGTCGGCGAAGTGCTCGCCGCTCTGCCCGGTCCCGTCGAAGACGTTGCCGCGCAGTTCGCCGCCGGTGGTGCCTTCCTTGATGTCGATCGACTCGGCTCGCACGTTCGGGCCGATCTTGTTGTTCAGCGCCTTGTTGCGGTCGCTGCGGTCAGGGGTGCCGCCGGGCCAGTTGCCCTTCGCGGACCCGAAGTAGATGCCTTCGCCGTAGCCCGCGTACTCGCGGCCTGTGTCGGTCACCTCGGAGTTCTTCACGACGTTGTCGGTGCTCGTGTACTGGAAATGGATGCCTTCGTGGCCGACACCGGCGACCTTGATGCCGTCGACGACGGTGTTCTTGACGCCGGTCGCCATCAGGCCCTTCTGGCCACCGGTGAGGGTGAAGCCGGTCAGGTTCCAGTAGCTGCCGGTCAGTTCGAGCGTGCGCCCGGCCGAGGCTTTGATGACCGCGCTTCGCGGCCCCTTCAGCGTGATGCGGCCGCTGGACGTACCGCTCTTCGCCGCCTTGAAGTTGCCCGTGAAAGTCGTGTCGGCCGCGAGTTCGATGACGGTGCCCGGCGTGACCGAAGCGAGCGCCGCCGTGAGCTGCTCCGAAGTCCCTACGCGGACAGTCGCGGCCTGCGCCGGGTACGCCGCCAGCGTCGACAGCAGGGCCGCACCGGCCGCAACGGCCAGAACCCGCTCACGAACACGCATCCGTGGTCCTCCTCGTCGAGGGATCGAAACTGGTCGTGGCGGCGACGGGCTAGACGTTAAGCCTCTTTACGAATGAGAGTCAAGGACATGATTGAAGTTCATATACGTGAACAACTAAAGGAGGGTCGCCCCGCAAGGACCGCCTGAAAGGAGAGCAAGGGACCTTTGCTACCACAGGCGGCGGGAGGGGAAGAGAGGCGTTGACCCGCGTGCCGACCGTGTGGATTTCGGTGCGTTGGTTGACTCGAAACCCACACGGTCGCCACAGCGCGAGGGAGCAAGGGACCTTTGCTACCAGGCTCCTCGGCGGGAGTGGTAGCAAAGGTCCCTTGCTCTCTTTTAGCAGGTCAGGGGTGTGTCAGTCGTGGAAGGAGTGCTCCGGAGCCGGGAATTCGCCTCGCCGGACGTCCTCCGCGAACGCGGTCGCGGCCCCGGCCAGCACGCCCGCGAGGTCGGCGTACTTCTTCACGAAGCGAGGGGTCCTGCCGCGCCGAAGCCCGGCCATGTCCTGCCAGACGAGCACCTGCGCGTCGCAGTCCGGCCCGGCGCCGATGCCGACGGTCGGGATCTTCAGTTCGTGCGTGATCCGCTTCGCCGCTTCGGCGGGCACCATCTCCATGACGACCGCGAAGGCGCCGGCCTCCTCCAGGGCGAGCGCGTCGGCGAGCAGCGCTTCGGCCGCTTCGCCGCGCCCCTGGACGCGGTAGCCGCCCAGATTGTGTTCACTCTGCGGCGTGAATCCGATATGTCCCATCACGGGGACACCGGCCGACGTCAGCGCCTCGACGTGCGGAGCGAATTTCCGTCCGCCTTCGAGTTTCACCGCGTGCGCGCGGCCTTCCTTCATGAACCGCACCGAGGTCTCCAGCGCCTGCTGCGGCGAAAGCTGATACGAACCGAACGGCAGATCGGCCACGACCAGCGCCCGCTTCACCGATCGGGTGACCGCGCGGACCAACGGAAGCAGCTCGTCCACGGTCACCGGAAGTGAAGTGTCGTAGCCGAAGACGTTGTTCGCCGCGGAATCCCCGACGAGCAGCACGGGAATGCCTACTTCGTCGAACAACGCGGCCGTGTACATGTCGTAGGCGGTGAGCATCGGCCAGGCTTCGCCGCGCTCTTTCATGTCGCGAAGGTGATGTACGCGGACCTTCTTCCCAGATGTGGCCTGGGGCGCCGCGCCGGTCCCGTACGGAGCGGTGAGCTCGCCGGAATCCTTTTCGGTGGCAGACATCCTTGTCGACCGTCCTTCCCTCGAGGCCTCGAAGAGGTCCCCGGGTCGTGGAGCTGAACAGGACAAAGCGTGACATGCCCGGATACCGCTCCCAAGACCCTGCGACCAGCTTCACACCGCGGCGTCACGCCCGCGGATGAGGAAATTCAGACCAGAGGATGATGATCGTTGACAACCACACAGGGTTGTGTGACGTCAAGTAAGTACAGCTGTCGATCTCCTGTGTGCACCGCGAAGGACCAGAATGGCAAACCCAGTGAGCCGAGTCGCGCCGTGGAAGGCGAGGGCGGGCGGAATCGTCGCCACCCTCGTGCAGCTCGCGGCCGTGTTCTCGGTGATCCTCCTGCTCGCCGGCGGCGTGAAGGGGCCGGTGCTCAGGACGGGTGACATCGCCTTCTCGGCCTTGAGCATCCCGACGAACGCGAGCCTCGTGATCGTCCTGCTGCTCGTCGTTCTCGGCGCCGCGCTCCGCCGCCGCAAACGCGCGGCCCTCTACACGCTTCTGCTGTTCCAGGTCGGCGGCCTGGCGGTGACACTGGCCTTCCAGGCCGCCCTGCTGTGGTCACCCGAACTGCTGAAACTGGGTCCGTGGCAGGTCCGGCACATTCCGCACCAGGTGTGGGTGCTGGCCATCGCCGACCTGATCTCGATCGGGATGATCGCGTTCCTCTGGATCCTGCGTCCCGCGTTCCCCGCCCGGCTCGCGCCCGGCGCCTGGCGTGATGGCTTCACGGTGCTGTTCGGCGGTCTCGCCGCGGTCATTCTGGTCGGCTGGGGCTTGAGCGAAGCCTTCCCCGGCCGTCTTGCCGACACCTGGGCGCGGTTCGCCTGGGTCGTCAACCACACGACCGGGGAGAACATCCAGCTGCGCCGGGTCGGTATCGGCGAAGGACCCGCCTGGCTCGACCTAGTGCTCGACCTCAGCGCGACGGCCGTCGCGACTGCGGCGTTGTACACGCTCTTCCGCGGCGTGCGCAGCCGTCGCTTGAGGACAGACGAGGAAGAACTGCGCGTACGCCGCCTTCTTGCCGAACACGGCGAAGACGACTCTCTCGGCTATTTCGCCACCAGGCGCGAGAAGAGCGTCGCCTTCTCGCCGAACGGCCGCGCCGCCGTGGCCTACCGCGTGCTCGCGGGCACCAGCGTCGCGAGCGCGGATCCCATCGGCGATCCCGACGCCTGGCCCGACGCGGTCCGCGCCTGGCTGAACGAGGCACGCACCTACGGCTGGACGCCCGGCGTGCTCGGCGCGAGCGAACGCGGCGCGAAGGTCTACGCCGACGCGGGTCTGCGTGCGCTGGAAATCGGTGACGAAGCCGTCCTCGACGTCCGCGACTTCAGCCTCGCCGGGCCGGAACGCCGCTCGGTCCGGCAAGCGGTCAAACGGATCGAACGGGCCGGATACACCACGAAAGTCCGTCGGCACAGCGAAATCCCGGCCGAAGAGATGGCCAGGCTGTTGCTGCACGCACAGCAATGGCGCGGCGCGGAGACCGAGCGCGGGTTCTCGATGGCGCTCGGCAGGCTCGGGGACCCGAGCGACGGCCGCAGCGTCATGGTGGAGGCGTACGACGCCAAGGGCGAGCTGCGCGGCATGCTGTCGTTCGTGCCGTGGGGGCGTCGTGGCCTGTCGCTCGACCTGATGCGGCGCGACCGCGACGCCGAGAACGGGCTCAACGAGTACATGGTCGCCGAGGTCGTGGCTGCGAGTTCACACCTTGGCGCACAACGGATCTCGCTGAACTTCGCGATGTTCCGCGCGGTCTTCTCCGAGGGGGAGCGGATCGGCGCGGGCCCGGTGCTGCGCGCCTGGCGCGGCGTGCTCAGCATGGCGTCGCGGTTCTTCCAGCTCGAATCGCTCTACCGGTCCAACGCCAAGTACGGGCCCGACTGGGAACCCCGTTTCCTGTGCTATTCCTCGGCTCGGCGGCTGCCACGGGTCGGCATCGTCGCCGGCGCGCTCGAAGGATTCGTCCCGACAGGACGGTCGGGCCGGGCGCTGAAACTGGAGACGGTCACCGACGAGTTCGTCGCCGAGGTCCACCGCATCGAAGCGAACGCGGCCACGCCCGCGCCGAAGCAGGTACGGCGCCCCGACCAGGTCCGGGTACGGATGGCGAAGCTGGATCGGTTGCGGGAAGCCGGGATCGACCCTTATCCGGTCGGCTTCGCCCGGGAAGATCTGCTCGGCGACGTCGTCTCGAAGTTCGGCGACCTGGGCCCGGACACCCACACCGATCATCGGGTCCGGGTCGCGGGCCGGGTGCTCGCGATGCGCAACCTCGGCGGGCTCTGTTTCGCGCGCGTCAAGGATTTCAGCGGCGAGATCCAGCTGATGCTCGACGCCTCCGTGCTCGACCTCGGCGGCTGGCGCCGCGGCATCGACCTCGGTGACCACGTCGGCGTGAGCGGGCAGGTCGTGACGTCGCGGCGAGGTGAGCTTTCCGTGCTCGTCGACGAATGGACTGTGACGGCGAAGAGCCTGCATCCGTTGCCGGACAAGCGAAAGGGCCTCACGGATCCGGAGACGCGGGTGCGGCAGCGGTACCTGGACCTCGCGGTGAACCCGGATTCGACGGCGATGCTGCGGATGCGCTCGACCGTCGTGCGCGCGGTGCGGGAGCGGCTGCACCAGGGCGACTACCTCGAGGTCGAGACGCCGATGCTGCAGACTGTGCACGGCGGCGCCAACGCGCGGCCATTCATCACGCACATCAACGCCTACGACATGCGGATGTATCTGCGGATCGCGCCCGAGCTCTACCTGAAGCGGCTTTGTGTGGCGGGAGTCGAGCGCGTTTTCGAGCTGAACCGGAACTTCCGCAACGAAGGCGTCGACGCGACGCACAATCCCGAATTCACCATGCTGGAGGCGTACCAGGCGTATGCCGACTACAACACCATGCGGACCTTGACGCGCGAATTGGTGCAGTGCGCCGCGGAGGCCGCGTACGGCGCGCAGGTGGTTCGCCGTCCGGGGCCGGACGGGAAGGTCGTCGAGTACGACATCTCCGGTGACTGGCCGGTGATCCCGGTCCACGAAGCCGTCTCGGCGGCGCTTGGGGAGAAGATCGACGCGAGCACCTCCGTCGCCGAACTCCAGCGGCTGTGCCGGGCGGCCGGGGTGCCGGTGAACGAGGAGGCCGGGCACGGCGATCTCGTGCTGAAGGCGCACGAGCACCTGGTCGAAGGCGCGACCGTGCTGCCGACCTTCTACACCGACTACCCGACCGACGTCTCGCCGCTGACCCGGCAACATCGCGTCGACCCTCGGCTGGCGGAGCGCTGGGATCTGATCGCGTTCGGTTCCGAGGTCGGCACGGCCTACACGGAGCTGACCGACCCGCTCGAACAGCGGCGGCGGCTGGAGGCCCAGTCGCTGCGCGCGGCGAGCGGGGACGTCGAGGCGATGGAGCTGGACGAGGACTTCCTGCTCGCGCTCGAACACGGCATGCCGCCGACCGGCGGGCTCGGCATCGGCGTCGACCGGCTGCTGATGATGCTGACCGGGGCGTCGATCCGGCAGACGGTGCTGTTCCCGTTCGTGCGCCCGCAGGGGTAGGTGGTAGCAAAGGTCCCTTGCTCCCTTCCGGGCCGAATCGCCCCAGGAAGCCGGTGCCGGATGCCATGATCCCCTTCCCGATGGAAGGAGCCACCATGGCTGGAAACGTTCCCCCGGTCGCCGACGAGCGCGAAGGACTCCTCGCCTACCTCGAGCAGCAGCGCCAGGTCCTGCGCATCGCCGCGCACGGCCTCACCGAAGAACAGGCCAGAGCCGTCCCGACCAGAAGCTCCCTGAGCGTCGGCGGCCTGATCAAACACACCGCGCTCACGGAAGATGGCTGGATCGACATCCTTCTCCAGAAGCCCTCGAAGCCGATGGACGAAGCGATGAAGGAGTACGAAGCCGGCTACGTGATGGCTGACGGCGAGACGCTCGACGACGTCTTCGCGCGTTACGACGAGGTCGCCCGGCGCACCTCGGACGTCATCGCGGGCATCGCCGACCTCGGCCAGCCGGTCCCGGTGCCGAAAGGCGTGCCCTGGTACCCGAAGGACGTCGACGCGTGGTCGGTCCGTTGGGTGCTTCTCCACCTCATCGAGGAGACCGCGCGGCACGCCGGGCACGCCGACATCATCCGCGAGCACATCGACGGCGCGACGGCGATCCCGTTGATGGCTGCCGCGGAAGGCTGGCCGGAGACGCCATGGCTCAAGCCCTGGTCGCCGGGTCAGAGCGACTAGAACCCCGCAGTGACTAGAACAAGGTCGGTTCGTCCGCCAAAGCGCCTTCGATGACCAGCATCCGGCGCTTGGTGGCGACCCCTCCGCGCGCGGAGAAGCCGCCGTCCTTGCCGCCCGCGGCGAGGACTCGATGGCACGGCACGATGATCGGGATCGGATTCCGGCCCATCGCCTGCCCCACGGCCTGTGCGCCGCCGGGCATGCCAAGGATGTTCGCGATGTCGCCGTAGGTCAGCGTCTTGCCCGCGGGGATCGTGCGGATGAATTCGTATACGCGGTGGTGGAAGTCCGGTACTCCTTCGTAGTCGAGCTCGACGCCGGTGAGGTCCGTGCGCTTGCCGTCCATCAACGAGACGATCCCGTCGATCGCGCGCTGGATCTCCTCCGGCGGGGTGGATTCGGTCGCTTGGGGAAGGCGCGCGGTCAGTCGCGCCCTCGTCTTCTCTTCACTGCCCTCGGGGAGCTGGACCGCGACGACCCCGCGTTCGCTCCACGCGATGCCGCAGTCGCCGATCGCGGTGCCGAACACGGAATAGCCCGGTGCCGTCATGTACCCAGGGTACGAGAGCGGTCCGACAGTTTCGGATTCGTCGCCGGGCCGCGGTGCCGCCGGAGCCGTCACTGCGGTAGGAGTATGGACATGAGCGACCTCGTGCTTGATCACCTCGTCTACGCCGGGCCGGACCTCGAAGAGGCCGTCGCGCGCGTCGCCGAGCTGACCGGTGTCACACCGGTACGCGGCGGAAGGCATGTCGGTTTCGGTACGGCCAACTACCTGGCCGATCTGGGCGCCGGTGCCTACCTGGAGGTGGTCGGCCCCGACCCGGATCAGCCCGAGCACATCGGGCCGCGTCCGTTCGGTGTCGACGAGCTGACCGCTCCCGCCCTGATCACCTGGGCCGCCCGCGTGGACGGCATCGACGAAGCGATCGCCGAAGCACGTGAACGTGGTTACGACCCGGGCGAGGCGTCCGAGATGTCACGGACCACCGACGACGGCGAACTGCTGACCTGGCGCCTCACCGCCGCGGGCGGCCTCGACGGGCTCGCGCCGTTCCTCATCGACTGGGGGAGCACCCCGCATCCGACGACACGGGGGCTTCCGTCGATCCCGCTGCTCATGGTCACCGGTGTCCACCCCGAGCCGGCCGCGGTCGAAGCCGCGGTCCGTGCGCTCGGGATGGACATGCTCGTCCGGCGCGACGCGAAACCGGGCCTGGTGGCCGTGCTGACGAACTCAGCCGGGAAGCAGGTCGCGCTGAGCTGAGCGGGCGACGACGGTGCCCTCCCGCCAGCCGTTGGTCATCGGCAGCCGCCGGTCCCGCCCGAACGCCTTGAACGTGATCTTGGTGCCCGGCGGATACTGGCGGCGCTTGTACTCGGCCTTGTCGACCATCCGCACCACACGGTCGATGGTTTCCGGCTCGAAGCCCGCGTCGACCAGGTCGACGTAGCCGCGGTCGCCCTCGATGTAGTCGTCGAGGATGTCGTCGAGCATCAGGTAGTCGGGCAGCGAGTCGCTGTCCAGCTGACCCGGCCGCAACTCCGCCGACGGCGGCTTGGTGATCGAGTTCTCCGGGATCGGCGGGGTTTCGCCGTTCTTCTCGGCTTCGGCGTTGCGCCACTTGGCCAGATGCCAGACGTGGGTCTTGAACAGGTCCTTGATCGGCGCGAAGGCCCCGACGGCGTCGCCGTAGATCGTCGAATACCCGACGGCGAGTTCGGTCTTGTTGCCGGTGGCGAGCACCAGGTGACCTTCCTGGTTGGACAGCGCCATCAGCAGCATGCCGCGGACACGAGCCTGGATGTTCTCCTCGGCGAGCCCGGTCAGCTGAAGCTGCTCGACGTAGACCTTGACCATGTCCGCGATCGGTTCGACGCGATAGTGCGCGCCGATCCGGCGGGCGAGGTCTTCGGCGTCGCCCTTCGAGTGCTCCGAGGAGTACTCCGAAGGCATCGAAACGCCGTAGACGTTGTCGCCGCCCAGCGCGTCGGCGGCCAGCGCCGCCACGACCGCCGAGTCGATGCCGCCCGAGAACCCGAACGTCACCGACGAGAAGCCGTTCTTGTGCACGTAGTCGCGCAGGCCGACGACGAGCGCGTGCCACACCTCGGCTTCGTCCGACAACGGCTCGCTGATCGCGGACTCGGTGCGCGGGGTGTACGCCGGGACCGGCTCCTCGCTGAGTACACGGCGCTTGACCCGCAGCCCTTCGAACTCGCCTTCGGCGGTGTGCCCGCCGGCCACGAGGTCCGTGTCGACGACGAGCAGGTGCTCGACGAACTGCGGCGCGCGCGCCAGCAACCGGCCGTCCGCGCCGACCACGATCGAGTCGCCGTCGAAGACGAGGTCGTCCTGACCGCCGATCTGGTTCGTGTACACCAGCGGCGCCCCGGCCTCGGCCGCGCGGCGGGCGATCAGCGGCAGGCGGATGTCGTCCTTCGCGCGCTCGTAGGGCGAAGCGTTGGGCGCGACCACGAGGTCCACCCCGGCCTTGCCCAGCGCGGAGATCGGGCCGCCGTCCTGCCAGACGTCCTCGCAGATCACCATGCCGACGTCGACGCCGTGGAAACGGACGACTTCGAGGTCGTGGCCCGGCTTGAACCAGCGGTGCTCGTCGAAGACGCCGTAGTTGGGCAGGTGGTGCTTGAACTGGCGGGCGACCACTTCACCGCGGTACAGCGCGGCCGCCGCGTCGCGCGGGCCGGTCTCGTCCAGGTCGAGGTACCCGATGTAGGTGAGCACCTCGCCACAGCCGGCTTCGTCGAGCCGCCGGGCGAGCGCTTCGACCATCTGCTTCGAGGCGGAGGCGAAGGTCGGGCGGAGGGAGAGGTCCTCGACGGGGTAACCGGTGAGGGACATCTCCGGGAAGACGACGATGTGGGCGCCTGCTTCGGCGGCCTTGCGAGTCCACTCGACGGTGAGCTCGGCGTTGCCTTCGAGATCCCCGACGGTGGTGTTGACCTGGGCCAGTGCGATGCGCAGTTGCGGCATGCCGACATTCTCACCCACCGGCGTCCGCGGGGACGACCGGATGTGCCGAATCGCCCACCCGGGTCCGGCCGCCGCGAAAAGAGAGCGGGGGACCTTTGCTATCGCTCTCCGAAAGAGAGTGGTAGCAAAGGTCCCCCGCTCCCCGCGCGCTACTTGCGCTTGATCATGCTCCGCACCTTTTTGATGGTCTGCTCGAAGTCGGAGTCGAACGGGTTGTCGTGCACCAGGTACGTCCACGTCGTGTTCGCCCGCCGCACACCCGCGTCACCGAGGTCGATCCCGTTCTCGGTGATCTCGGCCTCCTCGAGCGTCTTCGCCGCCCGCTCGGCCGCCTCCGGGATGATCTTGTGGAACTCGGGGATCGCCGCGCGGTGGAACTCGTCGATCGGCGTCTCCCGCGCCAGCGCCCGCAGGTGGATGCTCTCCCGCACGTCGGTCAGGAACGCCAGGTGGTCCGACCACAGCTGGTCGATGTGGAACAGCAGCACCTCACGGCTCAGCTGTTCGACCCGGGCCTCGTCGTCGACAGCCTCCGAAAGCTCCTTGAACTTCTCCGGATGCGCCTTCTCCAGCACCTCCGCCGCGTGCGCGGTCCGCAGCACCTTGTCCCGGTGTTCGAGCAGCTCGCCGCGCTGCCGCTCGATCAGCCGCGTGTAGCGCCAGGTGTTCCGGTGGATCTCCAGGTCGACACCTTCGGCGACACGCTGCGCGTGGTTGATCTGCCGCAGCGCCGCCGGGTCGACGATCTCGCCGCTGCCCACGTCCGAGCTGATGCCCTCGGGGATGTCCGGCGCGTTCGACAGCACGAGTTCGTCGTTCAGGCTGGCGAAGAACACCGCGCTGCCCGGGTCCCCCTGCCGCCCGGACCGGCCGCGCAGCTGGCCGTCCAGCCTGCTCGACGGGTACCGGGCGGTGCCGATCACGTGCAGGCCGCCCAGCTCGACGACCTCGTCGCGGCCGTCGCCGTCCTTGCCGCCCAGCCTGATGTCGGTGCCTCGGCCCGCCATCTGGGTCGAGACGGTGACCGCGCCCTTCTTGCCGGCGTCGGCGATGATCGCGGCTTCCTCGGCGTCGTTGCGCGCGTTGAGCACGACGCATTCGAGGTCGACCTTCGCCAGCTTCTCGGCCAGCTCTTCGGACTCGGCGACGTCCTGGGTGCCGACGAGGATCGGCCGCCCGGTCTCGTGCACCCGCCGGATCTCCTCCTCGATCGCGCGCAGCTTCTGCGACGGCGATCCGAAGATCCGGTCCTCCTGGTCTTCACGGATGTTCGGCGTGTTCGGCGGGATGACCGCGACCTCGAGCTTGTAGAACTCGCGCAGCTGCTCGGCGACCGCGACCGCGGTACCGGTCATGCCCGCGACCTCGGGGTAGCGCGCGAGCAGCGCCTGCACGGTGATCGAGTCGAGGATCTCGCCCCGGTCGGTCGCCTTGACCTGCTCCTTCGCTTCGACCGCGGCTTGGAGGCCGTCCGGCCAGCGCTGAAGCTCGGCGACGCGGCCGCGCGCGGCGTTGATCAGCTGCACCTTGCCGTCGCGCACGAGGTAGTCGACGTCGCGGGTGAGCAGCGCGTGCGCGTGCAGCGCCACGTTCACCGCGGGCAGCCTGTCCGAGCCCGTCTCGTCGTAGAGGTTGATGTCGTCGCCGAGGGCCTTCTCGACCACCGAAGCGCCGGCCTTGGTGAGCCAGGCGTTGCGGCCGTCGGCGTCGGTCTCGTAGTGCAGCCCGAGCCGCAGCCGCCGGACGATGTTCGCGACCTCTTCGTCGGCGTCGGTGTGGTCGATCGATCCGGCCATCACCAGCGGTACGCGGGCCTCGTCGACCAGCACGGAGTCCGCCTCGTCGACGATCGCCACCTCGGGCTCGCGCTGGACGAGGTCCCCTTCGCGGGTCACCAGGCGGTCGCGGAGCACGTCGAAGCCGATTTCGCTGACGGCGCCGTACGTGACCTCCTTCGCGTACGCCTCGCGGCGCTCGTCGCGGGAGTGCGCGGGCTCGACCCAGCCGACGGAGACGCCGAGCAGGTCGTAGATCGGGCCCATCCACTCCGCGTCACGACGGGCGAGGTAGTCGTTCACCGTGACGACGTGGACGTGCTTCCCGCGCAGGGCGTACCCGGCGCCGGCCAGCGCACCCGCCAGCGTCTTGCCCTCACCGGTCTCCATCTGCACGATATGCCCGCTGAGCAGGCCCATCGTGCCCAGCAGCTGGACATCGAAGGCGCGCTCGCCGAGGGCCCGCCGCGCGGCCTCGCGACCGAGCGCGCAGACCTCGATCAGCTGGTCGTTGCCGAAGGAAGCGGCGTCCCGAAGCTTGCCGGCCCGCTCTGTCAGCTCCTCGTCGGAGAGCTTCTCCAACTCGGGCTCGAGCTTCTCGATGGCCGGCAGCAGCGCTTCGTAGCGGGTCAGCTCGACGCTGCCCGGCCGCTGGATGATCCGGCGCAGCTTCTTGCTCACCCGGCTGATCAGTGCTGCCACCCCTGTGCTCCCGTCTGTTCTTCTGCCGTCCGCACCCGTATGCCCAACGCAGTGGTGGTGCGGCCGAGTTCCACGGCCGATGGCACGATCCAACCGTGTCCACTCATGTCAGCGCCAGGTCCCGTGCCCGTCGATTCGCCGCGATCACGCTGTCCGGCCTGCTCGCCGTCACCGTCGCCGCGTGCTCGTCGGGAGAGGGTAGAACCCAGCCGCCGCCTCCGGCCACCGAGTCGCACGCTCCGACCGGACCGGTGCCCGCCGGACTCGAGAAGTTCTACGGACAGAGCCTGACCTGGGCCGACTGTGCACCCTACGCGACATCCGATGACGCGAAAGCGGCGTTTCGAGTGAAGGACGCACAGTGCGCCCGGCTCACCGTCCCGCTCGACTACGCGAAGCCCGAAGGCGACTCGATCACGCTCGGCCTGCTGCGCCGGAAGGCGCTGGATACCGACGAAAGGATTGGGGCGCTCGTGGTCAACCCCGGCGGGCCCGGCGCCTCCGGGATGCAGGCCGCGGCCGGTCTCGCCTCCCGGACGGCGACGAACGAGCTGGGCAAACGCTTCGACATGGTCGGTTTCGACCCGCGCGGCATCGGCGCGAGCCAGCCGCAGGTCCGTTGCCTGACCGATGCCGAACGCGACGCGGACCGCGCGGACGACGGCGAGACCGACGGCTCACCCGAGGGAGTGAAAAAGCAGGAGGCCGAGTCCCGGGACTTCGCGGCGAAATGTGCCGAGCGGACCGAACACGGCGCCGCGATGCTCGCGAACCTGGGCACGCGTGACGTCGTCAAGGACATGGACATCCTGCGTTCGGTCCTCGGCGAGCCGAAGCTGAACTACCTCGGCTACTCCTACGGGACGCGGATCGGGTCCGCCTACGCCGAGGCCTTCCCGACGAACGTCCGCGCGCTGGTGCTCGACGGGGCCGTCGACCCGGAGCAGGACGCGGTGGAGTCGCTGGTCGCGCAGGGGCAGGGCTTCGGTAAGGCGTTCGGCGAGTTCTCGAACTGGTGCGCCGCGCGCGAGGATTGCGCCCTGGGGCGAGACGCCGCCGGAGTGACGAAGGCGTTCCAAGATCTGGTGCGGCCCCTGATCGACTTCCCGGTGCCGGTCGGCGACGGCCGGAAATTGTCGTACGAGGACGCGACGACCGGCGTGATACAGGCCCTCTACCAGGAAGATCTCTGGGAACCGCTGAACACCGCGCTCAACGACCTGAAACGCCAGCGCGGCGACGGCCTGGAAAAACTGGCCGACCTCTACAACGAGCGCGGCGCCGACGGCCGCTACGGGACGACGCAGGACGCCTTCGTCGCGATCCGCTGCGTCGACGATCCTCGGGTCACCGATCCGGCGAAGATCCTCGACGCGCAGAAGCGGTACGCGCAGGCGGCGCCGTTCCTCGACGACGGCAAGCCGGACGGAGCCGCGCGCGATTCCTGCGCGTTCTGGCCGGTGCCGAACACCTCGGAACCGCACCTGCCGAACGTCGAGGGCCTGCCGAAGACGCTGGTCATTTCGACGACGAACGACCCGGCGACCCCGTATCAGGCGGGCGTCAACCTCGCGAAAGCGATCAAGGGAGCTTTGCTCACGTTCGAGGGCAACCAGCACACGGTCTTCCTCCAGGGCGTGTCGTGCGTCGACCAGATCGGCATCGACTACCTGGTGAACGGCGCCCTGCCGGACGAGGGGACGCGCTGCGCCGCCAAGTAACGAGTTCGGCGCGAAGGGCCACGAGCGGCCGGGACGCTGCGAAGATCGCGAGATGAGGCTTTGCCGTGTCCCGGCCGTGCTCGTTGTCGCCGTGCTGGTCGCCTCCTGCACGACGCAGCAGCCACAGCCCGCGCCGCTGGCGTCGCCGACCACCACGGCATCACCTACCCCGGACCCGAAGGCGCTCGAGAAGTTCACTGAGCAGAAGCTGGCGTGGGACGCGTGCCCGTCCTTCAAGGACAAGGCGTTCGAGTGCGCGAAGCTCACCGTGCCGCTCGATTACCTGAAGCCGGACGGCGAGACGATCTCGATCGGCGTCCTCCGGCACAAGGCGAAGAACACCGGCAGGCGGATCGGCTCCCTCGTGCTCAACCCGGGTGGCCCCGGTGGCTCGGGTGTCTCGGCCGCCGCGCGGATCGCGAAGTCCCGGCCCGCGGCGGCGCTGGCCGAGCGCTTCGACATCGTCGGATTCGATCCGCGTGGGGTCGGGACCAGCGAGCCGAAGCTCGTCTGCCTCACCGATGCCGAACGCGACGCCGACCGCGCGGAAGATTCGGAAAGCGACTCGACGCCCGCCGGGATCGCGAAGCAGCTCGCCGACGCCAAGGCGTACGCCGCGAAGTGCGCCGAGCGCACGAAGCACGGCACAGAGCTGCTCGCCAACATCGGGACCAGGGACGTCGTCCGCGATCTCGACGTCTTGCGCTCAGCCCTCGGCGACGAGAAGCTCACCTACCTGGGCTTTTCGTACGGGACGCAGATCGGGACCGCCTATGCCGAGGCCTACCCGGACAAGGTGCGGGCGCTGCTTCTCGACGGCGCGGTCGACCCCGAACTCGACACCGCCGAATCGCTGGTCACGCAGATGGCGGGCTTCCAGAACACGTTCGCCAAATTCGGCAAGTGGTGCGCGGCGCGCGCGGACTGCGCGCTCGGACGGGACGCGCGCGCGGTGACGAAGGCGTTCCAGGACCTGGTCCAGCCGCTGATCACCGCCCCGGTGCCCGCAGGGAACCGCCGGCTCTCGTTCGAGGACGCCATCACCGGGACCAGCGCCGCGCTGTACTCACAGGACGCGTGGAAATTCCTCAACGACGGGTTCGCCGAGCTCAAGCGGGGGAGCGGCAAGACCCTGGTCGCGCTCGCCGACAACTACTACGGCCGCGAGTCGGACGGCCGGTATACCGGCATCCTCGACGTGTACTTCGCCGTCCGGTGCGTCGACAGCACGCGGATCGCCGACAGGGGTGTCATCGACGACGCTCACCGGCGGATGCTCCAGGGCGCGCCGTTCCTGACCGGCGGCACCCCGGACATGAGCGAGCTGGACATCTGCTCGGTGTGGCCGGTGCCCGCCACGTCGGAGGTCCACAAGCCGGACGTCGACGGCCTGCCGCAGCCGTTGATCATCTCGACCACCGACGACCCGGCGACCCCGTACGCGTCCGGCGTGAACCTGGCGCGGGATCTCAAGGGAGCTTTGCTCACGTTCGAGGGCGCGCAGCACACCGTCTTCCTCGACGGCAACGAGTGCGTCGACAGCGCAGGCCTCGCCTACCTGATCGATGGCGAACTGCCCGCCCCCGACACCCGCTGCACCTAGCGGGGGAGCAAGGGACCTTTGCTACCACCAGCCCGCTGACCAGGCATTTTCCCGTCCAAAAGGGAGCGGGGGACCTTTGCTACCGCCCGGCCCCGACGACCACCGCGTTATGCCTGGTCAACGCCAGCTCCAGCATCACCGCGAACTCCTCCGGCCTCGTCGGCGGCACCTGCAGCCACACCCGCACCAGCCGCCGCGGCTCGTCCCGCGAAATCCACAGCTTCACGAACACGTCCGACTTGATCTCCGGCACGATCCCGCCGATCACCGCGGCCGGCACCTTCGCGGCGATCCGGAACGACTCGGTGTCCTGCACCCGCTCCCACCGCTCGCCCCGCAAATCGGTCGCCCCGGTCAGCAGCCGCCGAAGCCCACCGTCGGGCCCGAGCATCGCTTCGGGCGTGTACGGCGCCGAAGCCGGCAGCACCTGCTCCCCAGCAGGCCCACTGAGCGTGACCTCCGAGCCCGACAGCCGGTACTCGACCTTCCTCCGTCCGGCGTCGTCCTGCAGGTCGGCCTTACCGACCGCGCCACCGTCGAGGCTGACTTCGCCGTCGAGCCCGCGCACCGGCAACCCGGTGACGACACCGTTCACCCCGAGCGTGAACCGCACGCTGCGCAACGAGACGAGGGAGTCGGCCGCCGCGCTCACGTAGTCCTGGGCAGGCGGCAGCGGGGAAGACCCCGCGCAGCCGCCGATGAGCCCGAGCGTGAGCAGCAGCGCCGGCACGAGGTGACGGCAGCGCATGGTCAGAGCCTATGGCCATGGCCCGAATCTTGCGCACAGTGTCCTTCCGGCCGCTTTCGCCTGGCGCCGCCGCCCACGACGCTGTATCCGTGCAAACCGAGACCCGTCTCCACCGCGCGTGGTTCGTCGCCGCCGCCGCGTTCATCGCCCTGCTCGCCGCCGCCGGCTTCCGCGCGGCCCCCGGCGTCCTCATCGACCCGCTTCACAACGAGTTCGGCTGGTCGCGCGCGACGATCGCGTCGGCCGTCTCCGTGAACCTCGTCCTCTACGGACTCTTCTCGCCCTTCGCGGCAGCGCTCATGGAGCGCTTCGGCATGCGACGCGTCGCCTCGACCGCGTTGTTCGTCGTCGCGATCGGCGCGGGCGGCACGGTCTTCATGAACGCGAGCTGGCAGCTCATCCTCTGCTGGGGCGTGCTGGTCGGCGTCGGCACCGGCTCGATGGCGATGAGTTTCGCCGCCACGGTCGCCGCCCGCTGGTTCGTCCGCAGCCGCGGCGTCGTCACCGGCGTCCTCACCGCGGCGGGCGCCACCGGCCAGCTGATCTTCCTGCCGATCGTGGCGAACCTCGCCGTCGACGAGGGCTGGCGGACGGCGTCGCTCGTCATCGCCATCGCCGCGCTGGCCGTCGTCCCCGTCGTTCTCCTGGTGGTCCGCGATCACCCGTCCGACGTCGGAACGACCGCGTACGGCGCGGAGCCGGCCGAAGTCGCTCCCGTCGCCCGCACGGGTGGTTCCGCCCGCCGCGCGCTGTCGGTCCTCGGTTCGGCAGCACGCACGAGGACGTTCTGGCTGCTTGCGGTCGGCTTCGCGATCTGCGGCGCCACGACGAACGGCCTGGTCAGCACTCACTTCGTGCCCGCGGCGCACGACCACGGCATGCCACAGACGACCGCCGCCGGCCTGCTCGCCCTCGTCGGAATCTTCGACGTCGCCGGCACGATCGCCTCGGGCTGGCTCACCGACCGCGTCGATCCGCGAATCCTGCTCGGCGTCTACTACGCCCTTCGTGGCGTTTCGCTCGCTCTGCTCCCGCAACTGTTGAGCGGAACGGTGGAACCGAGCATGTGGGCGTTCATCGTCTTCTACGGCCTCGATTGGGTGGCGACGGTCCCGCCTACGGTCGCGCTCTGTGTCCGGCAATACGGCGCCGCCGGGCCGATCGTCTTCGGCTGGGTCTTCGCCAGCCACCAGCTCGGAGCCGGTCTCGCGGCCTTCGGCGCGGGCGCGATCCGCGACGCGGCGGGCAGTTACGCGCTCGCTTGGTACATCGCCGCGAGCCTCGCCGTGCTCGCTTCGGTCGCTTCGCTGTCGATCACCAAGGCGGCCAAACCCGAACCGGTCCTCGTGGGGTGATCCACCACTTCCGGTCGATCGGCGCGTCGCGAAACATGTCGTTAACACGTTCTCGTTAGGGTGCGGCCATGGATCGCCAGCAGGAGTTCGTGCTCCGTACCTTGGAAGAGCGCGACATCCGTTTCGTCAGGCTCTGGTTCACGGATGTGCTGGGGTTTCTCAAGTCCGTCGCGGTGGCGCCCGCCGAGCTCGAGGGCGCCTTCAGCGAGGGGATCGGCTTCGACGGATCGGCCATCGAAGGATTCGCGCGCGTCTACGAGTCGGACATGGTCGCGAAGCCCGACCCGGCCACGTTCCAGGTCCTCCCCTGGGAGACCCCGGACGGCGGCCCGTACTCGGCGCGCATGTTCTGCGACATCGCGATGCCGGACGGTTCCCCGTCCTGGGCGGACCCCCGGCACGTCCTGCGCAGGCAGCTCTCGAAGGCGGGCGAAGCGGGTTTCACCTGCTACGTCCACCCCGAAATCGAGTTCTTCCTGCTCTCCAACCTGCCGGACGACGGCAGTGAGCCCGAGCCCGCGGACAACGGTGGCTACTTCGACCAGGCCAGCCACGCGACCGCGACGCACTTCCGCCGCCACGCCATCGAGACGCTCGAGGCGATGGGGATCTCGGTCGAGTTCAGCCACCACGAGGGCGCGCCCGGTCAGCAGGAGATCGATCTCCGGTACGCCGACGCGCTGACCATGGCCGACAACGTGATGACCTTCCGTTACGTGGTCAAGGAGGTCGCGCTCACCCAGGGCGTCCGCGCGACCTTCATGCCGAAACCGTTCACCGATCAGCCGGGTTCCGGCATGCACACCCACGTGAGCCTGTTCGAGGGCGATCGCAACGCCTTCTACGACGCGGAAGACCCGTACGAGTTGTCCGCGACGGGCAAGGCCTTCGTGGCCGGCCTGCTGCACCACGCGAAGGAGATCTCGGCCGTCACCAACCAGTGGGTGAACTCCTACAAGCGGCTGATCAGTGGCAGCGAGGCCCCGACGACCGTTTCGTGGGGTCGCGCCAACCGCTCCGCCTTGGTCCGGGTGCCGATGTACTCGCCGGGCAAGGCGTCGTCACGCCGTGTGGAGATCCGCACGCTCGACTCCGCGTGCAACCCCTATCTGGCGTACTCGGTCATCCTGGCCGCCGGGCTCAAGGGCATCGAGAAGGGCTACGAGCTCCCGCCCCCGCCGAGGACAACATCTGGCAGCTCTCGGACGCCGAGCGCCGCGCGGCCGGGTACGCCCAGCTCCCGCAGAACCTCGGGGAGGCGCTGGCGGAGATGGAAAAATCGGAACTTCTGCCTGAAGCGCTCGGAGAGCACGTTTACGACTTCTTCCTTCGCAACAAACGTGTTGAATGGGATAACTACCGCAGCGCGGTGACCCCGTACGAGCTGCGGACCCTGCTTCCGGTTCTCTAGACGAAGGAGACCTGATGGTGCGGCGGCCGGTGTTCGGAGTTCTGACGGCGCTGGTCGCCGCGACCATCGCGGCGAGTGCCGCACCAGCGGCCTCCGCCGCGGGAAAGCCACTCGATCTCGACGCCGCCGACATCCCCGCGCTCCAGGCCCGGATGTCCTCCGGACGGCTGACCGCGGTCGGCCTGACCTCGGCTTATCTCGACCGCATCCACAAGGTCGACCGGAAGGTGAACGCGGTCATCGCGGTCAACCCGGCCGCGCTCGCGCAAGCCGCGGAGAGCGACGTCCGGCGCCGTGCCGGCAAGACGCGCGGACCGCTGGACGGCATCCCGATCCTGGTGAAGGACAACGTCGACACCCGCTCCCAGCAGACGACGGCGGGGTCGCGCGCACTGCGTAGCAAGCCCGCCAAGGACGCGACTCTGATCCGCCGCCTGCGCGACGCGGGCGCGGTCGTCCTCGGCAAGGCGAACCTGTCCGAATGGGCGAACTTCCGCGCCGCCAAACCCACTTCCGGGTGGTCCGGTGTCGGTGGGCAGACGAACAACCCGTACGTGCTCGATCGCAACCCGTGCGGGTCGTCCGCCGGATCCGCCGCGGGGGTCGCCGCGTCACTCGCCCAGGTGGCGATCGGCAGTGAGACCGACGGCTCGATCGTCTGCCCGGCGGGGATGACCGCGACGGTGGGTCACAAACCGAGCCTCGGCCTGGTCAGCCGCACCGGCGTGGTGCCGATCTCGGCCGAACAGGACACCGCCGGCCCGATGGCCAGGCACGTCGTCGACGTCGCGCTGACCCTGTCGGCGCTCCAAGGCCGGGATCCGAGCGACCCCGCCACCGGCACGTACCCGCCGAATCAGCCGACCGACTACGCCGCGCACCTCCGGCCCGGCGTTCTGAAGGGTGCCCGGATCGGGCTCTGGCGCCTGCCGGTCCTCGGCCCGGACGTCGACGCCGTGCTGACGAAGACCAAGAACTCGCTGGTCAAGGCAGGAGCCGAGGTCGTCGAGGTGACTCCGCCGTACCAGGCGAGGCTCGGCGAGCTGGAGTTCCCTGCCCTGCTCACCGAGTTCCACCGCGACATCGATCGCTACCTCGCCACGCGCCCCGAAGGCCCGCGCGACCTTGCCGCGTTGATCGCCTACAACCGGTCCGACCCGCTGGAGCAGACCTGTTTCGCCGGACAGGAACTCTTCGAACAGGCGCTCGTCGCGCCCAGCCCGTCCGACCCCACCTACCAGGCCAACCGCCGCGAACTCACCGACCTGGCGAAACGCTCGATCGACGAGACCCTCGCGAAGCACCGCCTCGACGCCATCGCCGCGCCGACGAACCCGCCCGCCTGGAAGACCGACTGCAAGACCGGTGACAACGACGTGATCCCGTCGTCGACGCCGGCCGCGGTCTCGGGCTATCCCGCGGTGACCGTGCCCGCCGGTTTCGTCGGCGAGCTCCCGGTCGGGGTTTCGTTCATGGCGGGGCAGTGGACGGACGCCCGAGTGCTGGCCTACGCGGCCGACTTCGAACGCGTCGTCCCCGCCCGCGAACCGCCTCGCTACCTGAAGACCGTCGGATGACGGGGGTTTGTACCGGCTGACCTGCGGCGATGTCGTTAAGTGACCCCCCTGTTTTCGGGGGGGTTCCGGGGCATGTAATCTTCTCTTCGTCGCCAGGAACACCGGGCCACCGGGGCCGAAAGCCCCGAGGCCAGGCGCCAGGGCCGAGCGGGTTGACACCGCGAACCGGACCAGGTAACGTTCAGCGTCGGCCCACGAGCGGCCGCCGACCCCCTACGACTAACAACGTAGGATTCGGCATGCTCGACCAAAAAGCTTGTGAATATCGCTTTGAAACAAAGCGTGTTGCTTGAGAACTCAACAGTGTGCTAGTGAACTAAGCCAGTAGAGCTTATGTATTTGAACCTCGTTTGAGGTTCCTTTGAGAGCAAGTATTTTGCCTCGATCAAATTTGACATTGTTGGAGAGTTTGATCCTGGCTCAGGACGAACGCTGGCGGCGTGCTTAACACATGCAAGTCGAACGATGAAGCCTTTCGGGGTGGATTAGTGGCGAACGGGTGAGTAACACGTGGGCAATCTGCCCTGTACTTTGGGATAAGCCTGGGAAACTGGGTCTAATACCGGATATGACTTCTGCGGGCATCCGTGGAAGTGGAAAGCTCCGGCGGTACGGGATGAGCCCGCGGCCTATCAGCTTGTTGGTGGGGTAATGGCCTACCAAGGCGACGACGGGTAGCCGGCCTGAGAGGGTGACCGGCCACACTGGGACTGAGACACGGCCCAGACTCCTACGGGAGGCAGCAGTGGGGAATATTGCACAATGGGCGCAAGCCTGATGCAGCGACGCCGCGTGAGGGATGACGGCCTTCGGGTTGTAAACCTCTTTCGCCAGGGACGAAGCGCAAGTGACGGTACCTGGATAAGAAGCACCGGCTAACTACGTGCCAGCAGCCGCGGTAATACGTAGGGTGCGAGCGTTGTCCGGAATTATTGGGCGTAAAGAGCTCGTAGGCGGTTTGTCGCGTCGTTCGTGAAAACTCCACGCTTAACGTGGAGCGTGCGGGCGATACGGGCAGACTTGAGTTCGGTAGGGGAGACTGGAATTCCTGGTGTAGCGGTGAAATGCGCAGATATCAGGAGGAACACCGGTGGCGAAGGCGGGTCTCTGGGCCGATACTGACGCTGAGGAGCGAAAGCGTGGGGAGCGAACAGGATTAGATACCCTGGTAGTCCACGCTGTAAACGTTGGGCGCTAGGTGTGGGCGACATCCACGTTGTCCGTGCCGTAGCTAACGCATTAAGCGCCCCGCCTGGGGAGTACGGCCGCAAGGCTAAAACTCAAAGGAATTGACGGGGGCCCGCACAAGCGGCGGAGCATGTGGATTAATTCGATGCAACGCGAAGAACCTTACCTGGGCTTGACATGCGCCAGACATCCCTAGAGATAGGGCTTCCCTTGTGGTTGGTGTACAGGTGGTGCATGGCTGTCGTCAGCTCGTGTCGTGAGATGTTGGGTTAAGTCCCGCAACGAGCGCAACCCTTATCCTACGTTGCCAGCGCGTTATGGCGGGGACTCGTGGGAGACTGCCGGGGTCAACTCGGAGGAAGGTGGGGATGACGTCAAGTCATCATGCCCCTTATGTCCAGGGCTTCACACATGCTACAATGGCTGGTACAGAGGGCTGCGATACCGCGAGGTGGAGCGAATCCCTTAAAGCCGGTCTCAGTTCGGATCGCAGTCTGCAACTCGACTGCGTGAAGTCGGAGTCGCTAGTAATCGCAGATCAGCAACGCTGCGGTGAATACGTTCCCGGGCCTTGTACACACCGCCCGTCACGTCATGAAAGTCGGTAACACCCGAAGCCCATGGCCCAACCCGTAAGGGGGGGAGTGGTCGAAGGTGGGACTGGCGATTGGGACGAAGTCGTAACAAGGTAGCCGTACCGGAAGGTGCGGCTGGATCACCTCCTTTCTAAGGAGCAACACATCCACCCCGCCGGGATACCCGGACCAACGGTTGGTGGAGTGGGCACGGCTCAACATCCGAATGTGGTGTTGCCGGGCTTGCTCAAGGAATTGTGGAACTACTGGTTATGGTGTCGCCGGTTTTTGCCGGGACGCTCTAGTACTGCTTCCTTCGGGAAGCGTGGAACGGGTGCTCCTGGGAAGTCGGAGGGATTGTTCGCTGGCATGCTGTTGGGTCCTGAGGCAACACGCCAAGGGGCTTACACGAGCTCCAGGTTGTTTGTTTCTGGTGTGGTGTTTGAGAACTGTAGAGTGGATGCGAGCATCTTTGTGGTCAAGTTGTTAAGGGCACATGGTGGATGTCTTGGCTTCAGGAGCCGATGAAGGACGTGGGAGGCTGCGATATGCCTCGGGGAGCTGTCAACCGAGCTGTGATCCGAGGATTTCCGAATGGGGAAACCCAGCACCAGTTATGTGGTGTTACCCGCATCTGAATATATAGGGTGTGTGGAGGGAACGCGGGGAAGTGAAACATCTCAGTACCCGTAGGAAGAGAAAACAACCGTGATTCCGTGAGTAGTGGCGAGCGAAAGCGGAAGAGGCTAAACCATGCACATGTCAAGCTGTCAGGCGTTGTGTGTGTGGTGTTGTGGGACCCGCCTTGAAGAGACTGACATTTCTTCGGGTTGATGTGCTGGTTAGTGGAACGCCTTGGGATGGGCGACCGGAGTGGGTGAGAGTCCCGTACGCGAAAACCAGTTTCTGAGACCTTGGTGGTGTTCCCGAGTAGCAGCGAGCTCGTGGAATTTGCTGTGAATCTGCCGGGACCACCCGGTAAGCCTAAATACTTCCTGAAGACCGATAGCGGACTAGTACCGTGAGGGAAAGATGAAAAGTACCCCGGGAGGGGAGTGAAAGAGTACCTGAAACCGTGTGCCTACAAGCCGTCAGAGCCCGAGCACATCCTTGTGATGTTGAGGTGATGGCGTGCCTTTTGAAGAATGAGCCTGCGAGTTAGTGCTGCGTGGCGAGGTTAACCCGTGTGGGGTAGCCGTAGCGAAAGCGAGTCTGAATAGGGCGATTGAGTCGCGTGGTCTAGACCCGAAGCGGAGTGATCTACCCATGGCCAGGCTGAAGCGTCGGTAAGACGACGTGGAGGGCCGAACCCACTTAGGTTGAAAACTGAGGGGATGAGCTGTGGGTAGGGGTGAAAGGCCAATCAAACTCCGTGATAGCTGGTTCTCCCCGAAATGCATTTAGGTGCAGCGTCACATGTTTCTCCACGGGGGTAGAGCTACTGGATGGTCTAGGGGCCTTACCGGGTTACCGAAATCAACCAAACTCCGAATACCGTGGTGTGAGAGTGTGGCAGTGAGACGGCGGGGGATAAGCTTCGTCGTCGAGAGGGAAACAGCCCAGAACACCAGCTAAGGCCCCTAAGTGTGTGCTCAGTGGGAAAGGATGTGGGATTGCCCAGACAACCAGGAGGTTGGCTTAGAAGCAGCCACCCTTGAAAGAGTGCGTAATAGCTCACTGGTCAAGTGGTCCTGCGCCGACAATGTAGCGGGGCTTAAGCACACCGCCGAAGCTGTGTCATTGACACATATAGATCGGCGTTCTCCTTGAGGGGACGTCTAGTCGTGTTGATGGGTAGGGGAGCGTCCTGCATCCAGGGAAGCGGCGGCGGAAGCCAGTCGTGGAGGGTGTGGGAGTGAGAATGCAGGCATGAGTAGCGAATGCAGAGTGAGAAACTCTGCCGCCGGATGACCAAGGGTTCCTGGGCCAGGCTAATCCGCCCAGGGTAAGTCGGGACCTAAGGCGAGGCCGACAGGCGTAGTCGATGGATAACGGGTTGATATTCCCGTACCCGAGCACGTGCGCCCAGGATGAGGCGGTTGATACTAACCACCCAAAGCCAGTTACCGAAGTCTTCGGATGGAGGTTTCTGTGTGGAGCGTGGGATCTGATTCCGTAGTAGTCGAGTGATGGGGTGACGCAGGAAGGTAGCTCCGCCAGTGAGTGGTAGTACTGGTGTAAGCGTGTAGACCGAATGGTAGGCAAATCCGCCATTCATATAGGTTGAGACGTGATGCGTAGCCGATTGAGGTGAAGTAGAGTGATCCTATGCTGCCGAGAAAAGCCTCTAGCGAGTGCGTGCACGGCCCGTACCCCAAACCAACACAGGTGGTCAGGTAGAGAATACTAAGGCGATCGGGTGAACTGTGGTTAAGGAACTCGGCAAAATGCCCCCGTAACTTCGGGAGAAGGGGGGCCAAACACTCTGAAGTCCCTTGCGGACTAGGGGTGGGTGGCCGCAGAGACCAGCGGAAAGCGACTGTTTACTAAAAACACAGGTCCATGCGAAGTCGCAAGACGATGTATATGGACTGACGCCTGCCCGGTGCTGGAACGTTAAGAGGACCGGTTAACCCTTCGGGGTGAAGCTGAGAATTTAAGCGCCAGTAAACGGCGGTGGTAACTATAACCATCCTAAGGTAGCGAAATTCCTTGTCGGGTAAGTTCCGACCTGCACGAATGGCGTAACGACTTTCCGGCTGTCTCAACCACAGGCCCGGCGAAATTGCACTACGAGTAAAGATGCTCGTTACGCGCGGCAGGACGGAAAGACCCCGGGACCTTTACTATAGTTTGGTATTGGTTTTCGGTTCGGCTTGTGTAGGATAGGTGGGAGACTGTGAAGCTGGCACGCTAGTGTTGGTGGAGTCGTTGTTGAAATACCACTCTGGTCGGATTGGGAATCTGAACCTCGGACCATGATCTGGTTCAGGGACAGTGCCTGATGGGTAGTTTAACTGGGGCGGTTGCCTCCTAAAGAGTAACGGAGGCGCCCAAAGGTTCCCTCAGCCTGGTTGGCAATCAGGTGTTGAGTGCAAGTGCACAAGGGAGC
The DNA here is from genome assembly GCF_022479115.1 of Amycolatopsis sp. EV170708-02-1. Taxonomy (NCBI): domain Bacteria; kingdom Bacillati; phylum Actinomycetota; class Actinomycetes; order Pseudonocardiales; family Pseudonocardiaceae; genus Amycolatopsis; species Amycolatopsis sp. EV170708-02-1. The sequence goes on along the minus strand of NZ_CP092497.1, from coordinate 7,810,884 downwards.
TTGACTGTGAGACAGACATGTCGAGCAGGGACGAAAGTCGGGACTAGTGATCCGGCACCACCTGGTGGAAGGGGTGTCGCTCAACGGATAAAAGGTACCCCGGGGATAACAGGCTGATCTTGCCCAAGAGTCCATATCGACGGCATGGTTTGGCACCTCGATGTCGGCTCGTCGCATCCTGGGGCCGGAGTAGGTCCCAAGGGTTGGGCTGTTCGCCCATTAAAGCGGCACGCGAGCTGGGTTTAGAACGTCGTGAGACAGTTCGGTCCCTATCCGCCGCGCGCGTAGGATACTTGAGGAAGGCTGTCCCTAGTACGAGAGGACCGGGACGGACGAACCTCTGGTATGCCAGTTGTCACGCCAGTGGCATGGCTGGTTGGCCACGTTCGGAAGGGATAACCGCTGAAGGCATCTAAGCGGGAAGCCTGTTCCAAGATGAGGTATCCCACCCCATGTGGGTTAAGGCCCCCAACAGACCATTGGGTTGATAGGCCAGAAATGGAAGCACAGTAATGTGTTGTCGAGTTGACTGGTACTAATAGGCCGAGGACTTGCCCACAAAGATGTTACGCATCCACTCTACAGCTCTGAAACACCACACAACCACCAGCAAGATCGGTGGGAGTGTTGTTTCATAGTGTTTCGGTGGTTATAGCGTCAGGGAAACGCCCGGTCCCATTCCGAACCCGGAAGCTAAGCCTGACAGCGCCGATGGTACTGCAACCGAAGGGTTGTGGGAGAGTAGGACACCGCCGGACTAACATTGAAAAGAAGGTCTGGGACCTGGTCGAGAACCGAGAGTTCTCCCAGGTCCCAGACCTTTTTTCATACCCGTCCTTCGTCGAGTGGTAGCAAAGGTCCCTTGCTCCCCGCGGGGTCGTTCAGCAGCTTTCTCGGCCGATCGAGCGCCGGCGGACAGGTGACGAGAAGACCAGCGAAGTGGTCGTCTCGCCGTAGCGCTGCATCCGCTCTACGAGTTCCTCCAGTTCCGCAGTGTTCCGGCAGGCAACTCGCACCAACCAGCACTCGTCGCCCGTGACGTGGTCAGCGTCGAGCACCTGGGGGAGCGCGAGGATGGTTTCGCGGAAGCGCGTCGTGTCCAGGCTGCGCACCTTCGCCCGGACAATCGCTTCTATCGGAAGCCCGAGCTTCGTCAGATCGACACTTGCCGAGTACCCGGTGATGATCCCTTTCTCCTCGAGCCGGCGAACCCGCTCGGTTACCGCGGGCGCGGACAGCGACACCCGCCGGCCGAGCTCCGAGTAGGTCAACCGGCCGTCGGACTGGAGCAGCTCGAGTAGCTGCCAGTCAAGATCATCGAGGTTCACAGAACTCCAGGTCGATCGTCATGCCCGCCAGGAATCTCCAGGCTAGCCGGCGCCAAGACCTGGATTCTCCGATGTTGCGGATGATCACTGGCCACGAGGATTGAGTCATGACGACCGAACCCCGCGTACTGACTTTCCCGGCTCTGGACAGCGCGACCGCGGCCGCGCACCTGCGTGCCGAACTCGCCCTCGAGGTCGACCCGGACGACCTGGTCCGAGATCTCGCCGCTGACTTCCAGCAGGGGTACGTGGTCGTCGAGACCAGAGCTCCCGAGGCCTTCGCCTCCGCCCGCATCCCCGGCGCGATCAATCTCCCCTACCGGGAGCTGACAGCAGAGTCGGTCAGTGGGCTGGACCGTGAACTCGTTTACATCTGCTACTGCGAGAGCATCCACTGCAACGCCGCGACCAAGGGCGCTTTGAAACTCGCGGAGCTCGGCTTCAAGGTCAAACGCTTGTCCGGTGGCATCGCGGCCTGGCAAGCGGCCGGCTATCCCGTTGAGCGAGACGCGCTGGTGCCCGCGCGCACTTCCGCATCCACCCCGCGCTGTGCCTGCTGACGCTTGAGGAGCAAGGGACCTTTGCTACCACGGGGGCGGTAGCAAAGGTCCCTTGCTCTCGGTGCGGTCGTAGGCTGGGGACGTGACCGCTCCCAAGTTGCTCGTCATCCAGCCAGATGAATCAGACCCGATCGGCCCTCTCGGCGACTGGCTCACCGAGGCAGGCGCCGAGCTCGACATCCGGTTGCTGCCCGAACAGGATCTCCCCGCCGATCTAGGCGGATACGCCGGCGTCGTATGCCTTGGCGGCGGGATGGGCGCCAACGACGACGAGGCTCATCCGTGGCTCGCGGACGTGCGGAAGCTTCTGTCGAAGGCCGTAGGCGCGCGGATCCCGACCCTTGCGATCTGTCTCGGCAGTCAGCTGCTGGCGGTGGCGCTGGGCGGAAGCGTCAGCACCGGCGATCAAGGGCCCGAGGTCGGCCCGGGGCTTGTGTCCAAGAAGGACGCTGCGTGGACCGATCCGCTGTTCGCGGACCTGCCGCTCATGCAGGACGTCCTGCAGTTCCACAACGACGCGATCACCCGGCTGCCAGCAGGCGCGGAGCTTCTCGCCTCCTCCCCGCGGTATGCCTACCAGGCCTTCCGATTCGACCGTTGTGCCTACGGTGTCCAGTTCCATATCGAGACGACGCCGGATGTGGTCCTCGATTGGGCTCGGCAGGCGCCGGAAATGGCGGAACTCACCCGGCCGGACGTACTTACCCCGGAAAACCTCGCCAAGGTGCATGCCGATATCACCGAAACCTGGCGTCCGTTCGCCCATCGCTTCGTCCGACTGGTGTCCGGTGACCTCGCCCCGGCTGCGGACCGTCAACGTACATTGCCGATGGCTTAACGACTTATGTCTCAAATCCGTATGGGTTGTTAACACTCGGGTCTTTGCGTCAGGTACCTTGCGAGGGGAGTTTCGAAGGGTTCGGAGGTCGGGGTGGAGCCCTCACTGTTGGTCGTGCTTGTCGTCGTCACGGCCCTAATTTTCGATTTCACAAACGGGTTCCATGACACGGCCAACTCGATGGCGACGTCGATCGCCACGGGGGCGTTGCGTCCCAAGGTCGCCGTGACGATCTCCGCGGTCCTGAACCTCGTCGGAGCGTTCCTGTCGGTCGAGGTGGCCAAGACCATCTCGAATGGACTGGTCGACGACACCAAGATCGGACCGGCGATCGTCTTCGGGGGCTTGGTCGGGGCGATCGTGTGGAACCTGATCACCTGGTTCATCGGCCTGCCGTCCAGCTCGTCTCATGCGCTGTTCGGAGGGCTGATCGGTGCCACCTGGGTGTCTGCCGGGACGGACTCCGTCCATTTCGGAAAGATCGTCGAGAAGGTGCTGGTTCCCGCGGCGCTGTCGCCGGTCTTGGCCGGTCTCGTCGCGATGGCCGTGACGTACTTCGTCTACCGCATCTTCGTCCGCCGCGGTCGCACCGCGGGCTTCAGAGTCGGCCAGATCATCTCGGCTTCGCTGGTCTCGCTCGCCCATGGCACGAACGACGCGCAGAAGACCATGGGCGTCATCACACTGACGATGATCACCGCTGGAGCCCTCCCTGCCGGGGCCGGGCCGCCGCTCTGGGTGATCGTCAGCGCGGCGCTGGCGCTGGCACTCGGGACGTACCTGGGTGGCTGGCGGATCACCTACACGCTGGGTAAAGGCCTGACCGATATCGATGGCCCACAGGGCTTCGCCGCGCAGACCAGTTCGGCGGCCGTCATCCTCGCCTCGACGAACTTCGGCTTCCCGCTTTCGACGACCCATGTCTGTTCCGGAGGCATCGTCGGCTCCGGCGTGGGCAGGAATGAGTCACCGGTTCGCTGGCGTACGGCCGGCCGCATGGTGATCGCCTGGCTGTTCACACTTCCGGCAGCCGCCATCGTCGGTGCCGGTGCCGGTCTCGTGACCTCGACCGGCACAGTGGGGACGATCGCTGTTGGCGTCGCGGGCCTCGCGATCGGCATCGGGATCTACCTCCTGTCCCGACGGAGCCCCGTCAACGCCGGCAGCTTCACCAGCCCCGCCCCGCCCGTTCCAGAACAGGAAGTCGGCAGGATCGCCGCCTAGCGGGAGCAAGGGACCTTTGCTACCGCCCGAGCCGAGGTGGTAGCAAAGGTCCCTTGCTCCCTTGCGCGTCCACCTGGCCACGGGCGGGAGGACGACTACGGTGGAAGCCGATGGTTGAGCGCGCCAGGCCGACCGCTTCCGTGGCGAGATACGGCTTCACCGATCCCCGTGCCGACGGGCAGCTGCGTGCTGCCGGTTGGTGGACCGAATCCGGCCCGGACGCCTCCGCCGCCGACGTGTTGTCCGCACTTTCCCGGGCGGCGGATCCTGATCTCGCCTTGAGCGGCCTGGACCGGATCAGGGAAGCCGATCCGGCAGCCTGGATCGGACTCGACCAGGCGCTCCGTACCAATCGCACCTTCCGCGGCCGGATGCTCGGTGTCTTGGGCACCTCGAGCGCGCTCGCGGACTTCTTGGCCTCGAACACCGGCTGCTGGAAGACCCTCGAAGGACAGAAGAGCACCGCGCCGGATCAATACGTGGGCAGTCTCCTCGACCACTTGCGGCCGGAAGGAGAAGTGCTCACTGGGCTTGAGTCTGAGCAGGCTCTTCGCGTCGGCTACCGCGAGCTGCTCCTCGGCATCGCCGCGGCTGACCTCGGGCATCTTGTCGAACCTGGCCTTCGCCAGCCCCCCTATGCCGAGATCGGAGCCCAGCTCACCACGCTGGCCGAGGCCGCACTGACAGTGGGGCTGCTGGTCGCGGAGGCTGAGGTGGGTGCCGGTGTCGAAGGCCGGCTGGCCGTGATCGCGATGGGCAAATGCGGTGGTCGAGAGCTGAACTATGTGAGCGACGTGGACGTCATCTTCGTCGGCGACGGAGATCTGTCCATCTCCACGCGGCTGGCCAGCACGATGATGCGTGTTGTCGGCAAGGCCTGTTTCGAAGTCGATGCGGCGTTGCGTCCGGAGGGGAAGGCGGGTGCCCTGGTCCGGACCCTCGATGGGCATGCCGCCTACTACCAAAAGTGGGCCAAGACCTGGGAGTTCCAGGCCTTGCTCAAAGCACGGCCGGTGGCAGGCGACGCCGAGCTCGGGCGTCAGTACGCGGAGATGGTCGCACCGAAGGTGTGGGCAGCGGCCGATCGGGAGAATTTCGTTCCCGAGGTCCAGAAGATGCGGCGCCGCGTCGAAGGTCATGTGCCTTCCGCGCACGCCGAACGGGAGCTGAAGCTGGGGCGCGGAGGCCTCCGCGATGTCGAGTTCGCGGTGCAGTTGCTGCAATTGGTCCACGGCCGGATCGACACGGAGCTGCGTTCTCCCTCCACGATGGACGCACTCGCCGCCCTGGGTGACGGCGGCTACGTCGGCCGGAAAGACGCCGCGGAACTCGCATCGTCATACGAATTTCTCCGGACCATCGAGCACCGGCTTCAACTTCGCAGGCTCCGGCGTACACATCTGTTTCCCGCTGCCTCGGACGTCAGCGAGCTGCGAACGATCGCGAGAGCGAGCGGGGTGCGGCCGGCTCGGGGCAAAAGTGAAGGGGACGTCTTGCTGGCGGAGTTCCGCCGCCACCTGCAAAGCATCCGACGGCTTCACGAAAAGCTCTTCTACCGGCCTCTGCTGCAGTCTGTCGCGAACGTGCCGACCGAAGCGCTCCGGCTGACCACGAAACAGGCAGAGAGTCGTCTCGCCGCGCTCGGCTATGCCGCTCCGGACGGTGCTTTGCAGCACATCAAGGCTTTGACCGCGGGAATGTCGCGTCGGGCGGCCATCCAGCAGGCTCTGCTACCGGTCTTGCTGGACCTTCTCGCCGACACGCCGGACCCTGACCGCGGGCTGCTGTCTTATCGGAAGGTCTCCGAAGCGCTTGAGGAAACGCCTTGGTACCTCAGGGTGCTTCGGGACGAGGGCGCGGTCGTCGAGCGGCTCGCATTTCTGCTGGGCACCTCGCGACTGGTGCCCGACCTGCTGGCGAGAGCGCCCGAAGTCCTGCAGCTGCTCGGTGATCCGGCGCGACTGGCCGGTCGCACTCCGGCGGAGGTGGCCACCTCGCTGCGAGCCGCAGTGCGGAGGCAGCCGGGTCTGAACGCCGCGGTCGCGGCCGCGAGATCACTCCGCCGTCACGAGATGCTGCGGATCGCGTCGGCGGATCTGCTGGGGTTGCTGGACGTTCCAGCTATCTGCGCGGCGTTGTCGAGTGTGTGGGTCGCCGTGCTCCAGGGTGCCTTGGCCGCCGCGTTCCGCCAGCGTCAGGCTGAGCTCGGCGAGACTCCCGCGAAGATCGCTGTCATCGGAATGGGACGCCTGGGCGGGGCCGAACTCGGCTACGGATCCGACGCGGACGTCCTTTTCGTGTGCGAGCCAGCAGAAGGTGTGTCGGACTCCGAGGCCGCGAAGTTCGCTTCCTCGGTCGCCGAGACGGTGCGCAAGATCCTCGGGGCCCCCAGCCCAGACCCTGCGCTGGTCGTCGACGCCGATCTCCGCCCGGAGGGGCGGAGCGGCCCGTTGGTGCGAACCCTCGAGTCCTACCGCAGCTACTACGGTCGTTGGGCGGAGGTCTGGGAATCGCAAGCGCTGCTCCGGGCCCGGTTCATCGCCGGCGATGAGGACCTTGGCGCTCGGTTCATCGAGATGATCGACCCCATTCGATACCCGCAAGCCGGTCTCGACGCGGTTCGGGTGCGGGAGATCAGGCGGATCAAGGCCCGCGTGGAGACGGAGCGGATGCCCAAGGGCGCCGACCCGACACGGCACACGAAACTCGGTCGTGGAGGGCTCGCCGATGTGGAATGGACTGTGCAGCTCATGCAGCTGCGCCACGGACATGAAGTCGAGGGGCTTCGGACCACCTCGACGATCGACGCGTTGAAAGCCGCGGCAGAGGCGGGGCTGGCCGAGCCCGCAGAGATCGAATCCCTGACCGAGGCCTGGCTGCTGGCGACGCGCGTTCGCAATGCCGGAATGCTGGTCCGAGGTAAGGCCGTCGACGAGATCCCCAGCTCTGGTCGAGATCTGGCCGCGGTCGCGCGAGTACTCGGATACTCCGCCGATGACGACCCAGGCGAGTTCCTCGACGCCTACCGGCGGACGACGAGACGTGCTCACGCGGTTGTGGAGACCCTCTTTTACCAGGGCTGACCGCTCTGACCTGCGGTAAGTGAGCAAGGGACCTTTGCTGCCGCCCGCCTGGAACAGCAGACGTGGTAGCAAAGGTCCCTTGCTCACACTCGGCGTCGCGGAGGGTGAGTGGCGCTTACAGTGGACCGGTGACTGTGCGCGAGCCATTTCGCACCCGGATCAAGGTGCGTCATTACGAGCTGGACACCCTTGGCCATCTCAACCACGCCGTCTACCACTCATACGGCGAGGTCTCCAGACTTGAGCTGATGGAGCTCGCCGGCGGCCTCAACTCCGGCATGCGCGACGCGAACCTTGCGTTCGTGCTGCTCGAGTCCCATATCGTGTTCCGGCGCGAGCTTCGTGCAGGCGATGTCGTCGACGTGACCTGCGACGCCAAGTTCGGCACCGGCAAGACCTTCCACATGGACTCGAACATCTACAAGGTCGACGGCACGCTCTCCGCGGAGATCACGTGCACGCTGGGGCTGATGGATCTCGAGCGCCGAAAACTGGTGGACGACCCGCGTGGCCGCATCGAGCGAGCAGGCGTCGATCTGAAGGTTCTTTCCACTTCGGAGTAGCCCGTACCTCGAACGACCCAATAAGAAACGCCGGTGGTGAGGGCGCTTCCGCACCTCACCACCGGCGTGCTCTTGGTGTTGCTTACCGCACGATCACACGTCGTAGTACAGCGAGAACTCGTACGGGTGCGGGCGCAGCCGCAGCGGGTCGATCTCGTTCTCACGCTTGTAGGAGATCCACGTGTCGATCACGTCGGGAGTGAACACGCCACCCTCGAGCAGGTAGTCGTGGTCCGCTTCCAGCGTGTCGAGGACCGCGCCGAGGTCGCCAGGAACGAGCTTGACGTTCTGGGCCTCCTCGGGCGGAAGCTCGTAGAGGTCCTTGTCGATGGGCTCCGGCGGCTCGATCTTGTTCTTGATGCCGTCGAGACCGGCCATCATCATCGCCGAGAACGCGAGGTACGGGTTACCGGACGAGTCCGGGCACCGGAACTCGGCGCGCTTGGCCTTCGGGTTGTTGCCCGTGATCGGGATACGGACACAAGCCGACCGGTTCCGCTGCGAGTACACCAGGCTGACCGGGGCCTCGAAGCCCGGCACGAGCCGGTGGTACGAGTTGACGGTCGGGTTGGTGAAGGCCAGCAGGCTCGGCGCGTGCTTGAGCAGGCCGCCGATGTAGTGGCGGGCGGTGTCGGACAGACCCGCGTATCCCGACTCGTCGTGGAACAGCGGCGTGCCGTCCTTCCACAGCGACTGGTGGCAGTGCATGCCCGAGCCGTTGTCGCCGGCGAGCGGCTTCGGCATGAAGGTCGCGGTCTTGCCGGCGGCGAACACGGTGTTCTTCACGATGTACTTGAACAGCTGCAGGTCATCCGCAGCGTGCAGCAGCGTGTTGAACTTGTAGTTGATCTCGGTCTGGCCGGCGGTGCCCACCTCGTGGTGCGCGCGCTCGATCTCAAAGCCGGAGCCCTGCAGGTTGCGGACGATCTCGTCGCGCAGGTCGGCGAAGTGGTCGACCGGCGGGACCGGGAAGTAGCCGCCCTTGAATTTCGTCTTGTAACCCTGGTTGCCGCCGGGCACGTCGGCACCGGTGTTCCACCAACCCTCGACGGAGTCGATCTCGTGGAACGAGGCGTGCTCGGCCGAGTCGAACCGGATCGAGTCGAAGATGTAGAACTCGGCCTCCGGGCCGAAGAACACGTTGTCGGCGACGCCGTACTCGGAGATGTACTGCTCAGCCTTACGCGCGATGTTGCGCGGGTCGCGGCTGTACGCCTCACGGGTGAACGGGTCGTGCACGAAGAAGTTCAGCGAGAGCGTCTTCGCCTTGCGGAACGGGTCGATACGCGCAGTTTCGGGGTCCGGGAGGAGCAGCATGTCGGATTCGTGGATCGACTGGAAACCACGCACCGAGGAGCCGTCGAAGGCCAGGCCTTCTTCGTAGGCTTCTTCGTTGAACGCCTTCGCCGGAACGGTGAAGTGCTGCATAACGCCGGGCAGGTCGCAGAACCTGACGTCGACGACCTCTACGTTCTCGTCGGCGATAAGGCGCTGAATGTCGTCTGGAGTAGTGGGCACCCTCGGTGACTCCTTCTCGTTCGTTGCCGGCGGCAGTACTCTCTTCGGCTCACGCTAAGAGCGCGGTGTTGCCCGACCGTCACCCGTATGTTTCGCCGGTGTTAACGGGGCGGCGATATCGGGTAGTCGACCAGGGCGAATGTGGCCCGCGCCACCGGCATACCCTGGATGGGTGGCGAGATGGACCGGAGAATGGCTGCCCGGAGCCGGTGACGAGACGACTGCCGGTGGCGAGGGTACGCAGCGGTGGCGTGGCGAGCGACTCGGCTTGCCCCAATCGGGTGTCGGCTCGGTAGCGGGCGGCGGCGCGCGCCTCCTCGGGCTGATCATCGATTTGGTTCTCGCCTCGCTGGTCACGACCCTCTTCGTGACACCCAGCCTTCAGGACCCGGCTGTCATGCAGACCTTCAACCTCTGGTCGGTCGGCGTCTGGGCGGCGATCACGGTCATTCCCGCCGCCTTCTTCGGCTTCACACCCGGTATGGCAGTGGTCGGAATCCGCGTCGCCAGGCTTGACGGCGCGCAAATGGTCGGGGTGTGGCGTGCGGTCGTGCGGACGGCGCTGACCTTCGTGATCATTCCGGCCGCGATCCGCAACATCGATGGCCGAAGCTGGCTCGACCGGCTGACCGGGACCGTCGTGATCCGCATGCGATGACCTTGGTGGGGAGCAAGGGACCTTTGCTCTCGCCGGAGATGTCGCTGCCGGACCGGGCGTGGTCAGGCAGCCGGTGTTGCAGGAACGCTCCCGATGTCCGGAGGCGGGCGTTGCCGAGCGCGGCGGTGCGCCGCTCGCAGATCCTGGATCACCACCAGTGGTTCGTCACGCAGCTGTGCCGGGCCTACCTGGACGACGATGAGGCCTGGTGCGACCAGCGCCGTCACCTTGGGCGACCTGTCCGGTTCGAGAGCGACCTGGTCGTAGCGGACCTGCAATGCGACGCCGACCTGCGACCACCAGGCGTCGGCGACGCCGACCACCGCTCCATCCGAAGTCCGCAGCTCTACCCTCCGCGTGGGCCTGGGCAAGCCGCTGCGCTCGAGTACGGACTCCAGCCACTGCTCGACGGCGGAGTCGACCCCGTCTTGGAGGGCGTTGACGACGATTCGAGGGAGTGCCGAGCCGATCGTGCTGGCCTGGGCAAGCTCGACTCGAAGTTCCTCCGGCGTGCAAAGCCCGCGATGGACCGCGTCGTGGATCATCGCCCGCACCGACTTGAGTTCGTCCATACGTCGCGCCGCGTCGATCAGGGCCCGGGCGAGTGGTGCGACGGGTAGCCCGTCGATTTCCACTGGTTCCGGTAGATGGATCGTTCGTTCTACGACGGCGAATCCCCAGGTGGCCACTTTGCTCCGGTGGGGAATCAAGGTGTGCGCGCGTCTTTCCGGCGGGAGTCTTCGCACTCCGTACAACCTGGCGGCCTGTACGCCGGTGAGCATCGCCTCGGGGCCCGCGTGAGTCAGTGCGACCTTCAAGAGCTGACGCTTGGTCGGTGTGGTGTTGGTCAGGAGGATCACGCCGGGTATAGGACGTCTCCACGGCCCGCCTTCTCGGCAATACCGAGAGATCGAGGAGTGTGAGTACCCCAGGGCGACAAGTTTCGCCCGGGCGGCCACGCCGTCCGGGAACATCGCTGCCAGCACCTTCTGCCTGGCGCTCGAAGTTCTGTCCACACAGTGATCATGCGACCACCCACCGACAGTTTTTCGCCCGAAGATGAATTAAGGGTCCTTTGCTACCACCTAGCGGTAGCAAAGGACCCCTGATTCTCGTTTGGTCAGCGTCGGCGGATGGTGCGCTGGACGTTGCGCATCTTCGCGCCGGCGGGCATCGGCCCCTTGGGCATGGCGGCACCGCGGCTGCCGAGGGCGGCCAGCTTCGCTTCCAGCGCGTCGACCTGGGCAGGCTTGAGGTTGCGGGGAAGCTTCATCAGGTAGCCCTGAAGCTTCTTCAGCGGCACCTGCTGCTCTTCGTTTCCGATGATGACGTTGTAGATCGGAGTTTCACCGATCAAGCGGGACACACGCTTCTTCTCCTGCGCGAGCAGGGACTTCACGCGGTGCGGCGCCCCTTCGGCGACGAGCACGACACCCGGGCCGCCGAGCACCCGGTGCACGGCGTCGAGCTGGGTCGTGGCCGCCACGGTCGGCGTCACCTTCCAGCGGCCTCGCATGTTCTCGAGTGCCCAGGCCGCGGCGCCAGGCTGCCCGTCGGCCTTCGAGTACACGGTCTTCTGTACCCGCCTGCCGAAGATGATCACAGCGGCGAGCGCGCCGAGCAGAATGCCCAGCGGCAGCACGACCCAGTGGACGTCGAAGATGAACCCGATGCCGAACACGACACCGGTGATGACCAGGAGCGATCCGACCATCCACGGGATGAGCGCCTTGTCTTCCTTGCGCTGCATCTTGAAGGCCTCGAAGATCTGCCCGCGGCGAGCCTTGCTCGCGGCGCGCTTCTCCTTCTTGGCCAGCTTCGCTGCTTCCTTGTCCTGCTTTCCCGCCATGTGACCAGGATACGGCCGCGTGCCCTGCGCCGATCCCGTCGGGCCCTCTGCGAGGATCGGGGCGTGGTTAGCGCATCGTCCCCGAAGAGTCGTCCAGGCCTGCTCGATGGGCTCGATCCCGAGCAGCGCGCCGCCGCCTGTGCGCCGAGGGGGCCGGTCTGCGTCCTCGCGGGCGCGGGGACCGGCAAGACGCGGACGATCACCCACCGCATCGCCCACCTGGTCCGTTCCGGGCACGTCGCCGCTGGTCAGGTTCTCGCGGTCACTTTCACGACTCGCGCCGCGGGGGAGATGCGCACGCGTCTCCGGGGGCTGGGTGTCGACGCCGCCCAGGCGCTCACCTTCCACGCCGCCGCCCGCCGCCAGCTTCGCTACTTCTGGCCACAGGTGGTCGGGGACCGGCCGTGGGAGCTCCTCGAAAACAAGTTCCGCTACATCAGCCAAGCCGCCAACAAGGCCGGCCTCGGCACCGAGACGGAGCTCTTGCGCGACCTCGCCAGCGAGATCGAGTGGAGCAAGGCCTCTTTGGTGTCACCGGACGACTATCCGGCGGTCGCCGCGCGTATGCAGCGGGACACACCGGCTCCCGCGTCGCAGGTCGCGGAGGTCTACCGCAACTACGAGAAGGTCAAGAACGCCGCGCAGGTGCTCGACTTCGACGACCTGCTCCTGCACACCACGGCGGTCCTCGAAGAGCACACGGTGGTGGCCCAGGAGTTCCGCGAGCGCTACCGCTGCTTCGTCGTCGACGAGTATCAGGACGTCACCCCGCTGCAGCAGCGGTTGCTCGACGCCTGGCTCGGCGGACGCGACGACCTGACCGTCGTCGGCGACGCCAACCAGACCATCTATTCGTTCGGTGGTGCTTCTCCCCGGCCGCTGCTGGAGTTCACACGGAGGTTTCCCGAGGCGACGGTCGTGAGGCTCGAGCGGGACTACCGGTCGACTCCAGAGGTCGTGGCCCTCGCCAACCAAGTGATCGGCGCCGCGCGCGGCCGTCCTGCGGGCTCGAGGTTGAAACTGATCGGCCAACGTCCTTCCGGGCCGAGCCCGCGGTTCGCCGAATACGACGACGAGACCGCCGAGGCCGCGGCCGTCGCCCGCAGGATCCGCGACCTGCTCGACGGTGGAGTGGCGGCCAGCGAGATCGCGGTGCTCTACCGCGTCAACGCCCAGTCGGAGGCGTACGAGCAGGCTCTGGCCGAGTTGGGCATCCCGTACCTGGTCCGCGGCGGTGAGCGGTTCTTCGCCAGGGCGGAGGTCCGGCAGGCCATGTCCGCGTTGCGGATGGCGTCGACCGACGCAGACACCGGCGAGCTGGTGACCAGGGTCCGCTCCGTACTCGCGAAGGTAGGGCTCACAGACCAGCCGCCCGCCGGCGGCGCGGCGAAAGAGCGTTGGGATGCGCTTCTCTCGATCGTCGAGTTGGCGGAGGAGCTGGCTTCCACCGTCGACGACGCGGATCTGCCGCGTTTCGTTGCGGAGCTCGAGCAGCGGGCGACTGCGCAGCACCCGCCGACGGTGGAGGGCATCACCCTGGCCTCGCTTCACGCGGCGAAGGGGCTCGAATGGGACGCTGTGTTCCTCGTGGGGCTCGCCGAGGGGACCATGCCGATCCTCCATGCCGACGGCGATGACGCGGCCATCGAAGAAGAGCGCCGTCTCTTCTACGTCGGCGTCACTCGGGCGCGAGAGCACCTCTCGCTCTCGTGGGCCTTGGCCAGGACGTCGGGAAACCGTCGCAATCGACGCCGCAGCCGCTTCCTCTACGGCCTCATCCCCGAAGACCATCCTGCGGCGAGGGTCGCCCGCTCTCAGCAGCCGAAGCAGTCCGGCAACAAGGCCCGGTGCCGGGTGTGCGGCGGGCCGTTGCCGGAGACGCTCGACATCAAGCTGGGCCGCTGCTCCCGTTGCCCGTCCAACGTGGATGAGCAGCTGCTCGAGAAGCTGAAGTCCTGGCGTGGGGAACGCTCGCGCGAGCTCAAGGTGCCGGCGTTCGTCGTTTTCACGGACGCGACGCTGGTCGCCATCGCCGAGCAGCGGCCGACCGACGACACGGCGTTGTGCGCCATCTCCGGGATCGGCGCGACGAAGCTCGAACGCTTCGGAGCGGAGGTTCTCGACGTCGTTCGAGCCTCGGTGGAGTCTTGACCGCGTTCCAGGCATGATCCACGCGGCGAACCCGCTGCTCAGAGCCGATCTTCGCAACTTCGACGGATTTTCTGGAAAATAAGTTGCCCCGGTGCGGCCGGGGGCAATAACCTGCAGGTACCGGGCGGGAAGAGCCCGGACTGGGGAAGAACATCTACAACACAGCGTAGACCGCAGGGCGGCTCGCGCGCGACAGAGAAAGGTGGTGCCGGTGAAATGACGATCAACATGATGCTCACGAACCCTGGCACCCGTCTGTCCTGCGTCGCGGAAGTCCCGCAGGCTCAGCGCCAGGGCACCTTTGTGCCCGTGAGCATCCTCGCCGCCCGCGGCACCCAGCGTTTCGACCTTGGCCGGATCGCCGCTGACGAAACCTTCTCGCACGCTGCCGCCTTCGGTGGAGCGTACGAGAACGGTGGCGTCGATCTGCCGGTCATCAAGCAGTTCCGTGTTCCGTTGTCCATACGGGAGCGAAGTTCCTGACCTAGTCAGGACCAGAGGCTCACGAAGGCCGCGGAACCGGGTTACCGGATCCGCGGCCTTCGTGTTTTTGCTGCACAAACAAGTTGGCTGCACAACCTAATTGGGGTTCAGCGTTGTCCAGTTCCACCGTGAGTACGAAATCCGTTACGGGACAGAGGAGTGCACTTATGTCATCGGCCATAGCTTTCGCGCCGGGGGAGGCTCTGCCTTTCGCCGACGCCGGAGTCGTCGACCTGCTCGACGCCATCGACTCGCCTGAGTCGATGCTTCCCTGCCGTTCGGGCGACGCGGACCTCTGGTTCGCCGAGTCGCCGGCAGAGCTCGAGCGGGCGAAGGCCTTCTGCGCGGACTGCCCGGTCCGTTCCGCTTGCCTCGCGGGCGCCCTTTCGCGGCGTGAGCCGTGGGGTGTCTGGGGTGGCGAAATCTTCGAGCGTGGCGTTGTCGTCGCGCGGAAGCGGCCCCGTGGCCGTCCCCGGAAGAACCCGGTCGTCGAGCCCGCCGCCGAGGCTCGCCCCGTTGCGCGCAAGGTCGAGCGGAGCGCAGCGGCATGACCGTCGAACTCATCACCACCAGGGATTACGAGGCGCTGACGGGAACTCACGCGCCGACCGAATTGAACGAGATCAAGGTCGAGGAGACCAGCGAAATGTTGCTTTATGAAGAACTGTCCAGGGCCCGAATACGAGACCTCGAGGAGGGAGTCCGCGCGCAGCGGGCTCGAAGCGGCCCACGCGCCGCACGCAGGTGGACCAAGGTCGCCCGCTGGGCGGCCCGGCGAGCCGAGCGCCATCAGGCTTGACCACTCGGGGGAGCGGGGGACCTTTGCTACCGCATGGTGGTAGCAAAGGTCCCCCGCTCCCTTTTGGGGCGTGGCGCGGCTCGGCTTGGTGTTCACTGGGGGAATGGCCGTACACACGCACGACGACATCGACTGGGCTGATCGGCTTCGGTCGCTTCGCATGGCTGAGGCACTCGACGCCGAGCCGATGCGCGAGGCGGCTCGACGGCTGCTGAAGGGTATGCCGGATGGCCCGACCATCCTCGACGTCGGCTGCGGCGCCGGTGGGATGAGCGTGCTCTTCGCCGAGGAGCTCGCTTCCGCCGGAGCCAAGGTCGTGCTGGTCGACGCGACGGAGCAGCTGCTTGCCGAGGCGCACCGCGTCGTCCGGGCGGCCGCGGATGACAGGGCCACCGTCGAGACGATCCACGCGGACGTGGCCGATGACGGGTTGGCCGCCAAGCTTCCGCCCGCCGATCTGGTCTGGGCTTCCCGCGTGGTTCATCACCTGCCTGATCAGCAGGCGGCCATCGACACTCTCGCCCGGTTCGCCCGCCCCGGAGGGCTGGTCGCCATCTCCGAGGGCGGTCTGGACTTCACCTGTCTTCCTTGGGATCTCGGCATCGGCAGGCCCGGGCTCGAGGCGAGGCTGCTCGCCGCGCGCGGCGAGTGGTTCGCCGAGATGCGGGCAGGAATCCCCGGCTCCGTTTCCATGCCCTACGGCTGGAATATCGCGTTGCGGCGAGCCGGCCTCGCCGACGTCGATTCCTTCGGCGTGCTCATCCACCATCCGGCGCCCGGGCCCGAACTGCTGCAGGAGTTCATCGTCGAGCGGGTGACCTGGTTGAACGAAGTGGCAGGCGACCGCCTCACCGATGAGGACCACGAGACTGTGGCCGCGCTGGTGGATCCGGCGAACCCTGCTTTCCTCGGCGCGCGCCAGGACCTGTTCCTGCAAGGAGCGAAGACGATTCATTGCGGACGCCGGCCATGACCGACCCGGTCGGTTGCTCGCTGTGCGGCCGGATCCGTGGCGTCGACGAGGAGCCGGCGCAGACGCTCGCCTGGGTTTCCACCCGTGAGAAGAACGTCGTGCGCTGGATGTGCCCCGCCTGCGCTCGGCGCCATACCCGCGACATCGAGGGAAAGCTGCCGGACGAGTACTGGTGAACCGCTCAGGCGGCATCGATCCGCCCGATCGTGCGGACCTTCGGCCGCGGTGTCCGCGCCGCTTCGGCGAACGCCCTGACCAGCTCTGCAGCGACTTCCATCGGAACCTTCCGCATCTGGTCGATGGTGCAGCGCACCAGCACGGTCCCGGTCGCGGTCAACGCCAGCGGATGGAAATTCGCGGCGCCCTGCTTCGGGGCACGGAACTGCCATGCCATGCCGATGTCGTCCCACCAGGCATCGGCGGTGCCGATGGGCCGCCCTCGTCGGTCACAGAGCGTCGTGTTCCACGACGGTGAGGGCAGCGGACAGCCATCGAGGACCTTCTTCGCCAGCCCATGCGCGTATGTCTCCTCGGGATCGACGCGCCGCAAGGCCGCTCGGACCGCTGCTGAGCCCCGGCGGTTGCCGGAATCGAGCTCCACGCTCAGCTCCTCGAGTGTGCACAGACCCCAATACAGCGGTAGCGCGATCAGCGCGTCTATTCGCGAAGGGTCGAGCTCCAGCCGGGCCAGATCGAGCGCGGCCCTGGCCGGTGGGGCGAACGGAACACCGTCGATCACGGTCGGCGGCGGCATCCGTGTGGTTCTTCGCGGCAGCATGCCGGGCTCCGCCGGAACGCGCCGGTAATCGGGGACGAGGAGATGGACCTCCCGCGTCACCGAACAGTCGACGCCTCGGGCGCGTAGCGCGTCGGCACCCGTCACCACCACGTCCGGCCCGAACCGTGCGACAGCGGCCTGCAACAGCTGAAGCCGGGTGGGCGCGGTGTCGCGCAACAGGATCACGCCCGGCATCAGCCTTCGCCAGGGACCGCCCGGACCACAGAGCTTCGCGGCGTAGCGCGCGGTGACGCCCGCCTTCCGCAGCTCGCGGCTGGTGATGATCCCGGATTCGCTGGTGTTACTGAGCGCCATGAGTCGGGCGCTTCGTGTAGTGGTCATGAATCGAGGATGACCGCTGGGCCGACCGGGTGGAACCGCTTCCGCGAACATGTGGACAACTTGCCCGCTCGACCCCGTTTTTGGCTCAGTCGCACCGTTCCCTGTGGATAACTTCTCAGGCCGCGAAGCCCGGCTGCCACCGTTCGACGATCGCGCGGGCGGGGATCTCCGCGTCCAGCTGGCAGAGGATGCCGGTGGATCCGGCGGTCACCCGGTGGATCATGAGGTACTCGGGCGGCAGGTTGAGGGAACGGCCGATCCGGAAGTCCCGGCCGCGGGTATCGCCGACCCGGCCCGCCTGTCGTTGCATCCAGCGGCGGGTGAAATGGAACGTGTCGCCCGCCAGCGGCTCGGTGAACGGTGCCAGGTACGCGAGTACGTCGTCGGCCCGCAGATCCGCGTCGGCCCGGATGAAACCGGACTCACGAAGCAGCCGCATGAGCTTCGCGGACTCGCCGTCGAGCGCCAGCCTGGTCATTTCACCGAGGTGCTGCGGGATCCCCTCGGGCAGCCGGGACACCCCGCCGAAGTCGATGACGCACAGCCTGCCGTCGGCGGTCAGCATGAAGTTGCCGGGATGCGGATCCGAATGCAGGAGCCGGGCGCGTTCCGGCGACGAGTAATGGAACTCGGTGAGCAGACGGCCGGCGCGGTCCCGTGTCTCCTTGTCACCGCCGGCGATGATCTTCGAGAGCGGGGTGCCGGTGGCCCACTCCGTGACGACGACCTTCGGCGCGCTGGCGACCACGCGGGGGATCAGGAACCCGGGGACGCCTTCGAACGCCTTCACGAAATCACGCTGGTTCTGGGCTTCTGCCTGGTAATCGAGCTCTTCGTTCATCCGCTCGGCGAGTTCCGCCAGGAGCGGCTTCACCTCGGTTCCCGGCACGAAAGCCTGGAACAACCTGCTGAAACGCTGGAGCTGCCGGAGGTCGCTCCGCAAGGCGTCGTCGGCTCCGGGGTATTGGACCTTGACGGCGACCTCGCGCCCGTCGTGCCAGGTCGCGCGGTGGACCTGGCCGATGCTCGCGGACGCGGCGGGCTCGTCGTCGAAGGCCGCGAACCGCTGCTGCCAGGTGCGCCCCAGCTGCTCGGCGAGGACCCGATGGGTCTGCCGGGTGGGCATGGGTGGCGCGGCCGCCTGAAGCTTCGTCAGGGCCTCGCGATAGGGCTTCGCCATCTCGTCCGGCACCGCGGCCTCGAAGACGCTCAGCGCCTGGCCGAACTTCATGGCGCCGCCCTTGAGCGTGCCGAGGACCTCGAAAAGCTGCTCCGCCGCCTTCGCGGACAGTGTCGCGTTGACCTCTTCGGCGCTTTGCCCGGTCAGCCGCCTGCCCCAGCCGCCGACCGCCCGTCCCGCTATGCCGAGGGGGATGCTGGCCAGCTTCGCCGTTCGCGCGGCCCCGTTGCGGGGGATGGCGGCGTCACGGTCCTCGGCGTTGCGGGAGTCGGTCACCTTCGCGATTCTGCCTTGATTCACTCCGCCCGCGCAGCCTGTTGAGGGAGTGTGTGTGGGCTACGTCGCTCGCCGTATCACCGGGCGCCGCATCCGCATCCGGTGTGCGGCGGCCAGTCGCGGTGCCGGATCGTGCCGTCGAAGAAGTCGATCTCCAGCGTTGCGTTCCAGGCGGGCGGAGCCTGGTCGCCTGGGGAGAGAAGCCGGAGCGCCTGTGCGGTGGCCAATGCGGCGCACGCCTGGACGGCGCCGAGGTCCGGCTGTTGCACGTGTCCCGCGAGCTGGCTCGCCACCCTCGGCCAGGAGTCGTCCCGGCCTGCCCGGTGCAGGTCGGCGCAGCGCAGGCAACTGCTCCGGCCGGGCACCACCAGCGGCCCGACGATGCCGACCCCGTCCCGGACGCGTACCGGCAGGTGGTTGACGCCGTCACGGACGAGCTCCTCGACCACTTCGGGAGCCGGTACGACGGCGTCGGTGAGCAGGACGAGTTCCGGGCGCCGGTCCGAGTAGAGCCTGGTGGTCGCGATGTCCGCCGCGGCGCGGCGCACCACCTGGGCCAGCGCGTCGCGGCGTGGCATGCCGATTTCGGCTTCGGTGTAGCCCGAGCCCAGGTCGCCTTCGCCGACCAGGCCCGATGCCCGGACGTCGATATGACCGACGCCGCCTTTGGCGAGCAGGACGGCGATGGCCGCGGCCAGCCTGCCGTCGCCGTGGATCGCCACCGCGGTGCGCTTGCGGCGCGCCGTCATGGCGGCCTGATGGTGGCGGGCGCGAAGCGACCAGAGCCCTGTTTCCGCTCTCGGTCTCGGATGCCCGTCGGATTGCCCCGCGTCGGTCACGAGCCCTCTGGCCGTCAGGTCCGTCATCAGGTCCCGCAGCTGTTCGTCGTGTTCGCTCTGCGCGAGCACGATGTCGTCCGCGGCCCGGTTTCCGTCCAGTTCGCGGAGTGCCGTGGCCACCTCGGTGGCGACTCCGGTGACGACCACGGCGTGGGCGGGATCGAGGCCGATCTGGATCTCACCGTTTCCCCGTTCCAGCACGGCCAGGCCGGGAAGCAGGGCCGGGAAGGCGGGCAGGATGATCGATCGCAGATCCGGTTCGCGCAGGTTCATGATCGCAGGATCGCACTCATCCACCGCCCCATCGGCCGAAAGAACGCGAGTTATCCACAGGTTGGCCGCGTTGTGGACAACTGGAGGCTGTGACCTTTCGGCGCTCGGAGTTGTCGGTGACTGGCCTTACCGTGGTCGAGTGGTCGAAGCACGGACGCCCTCATTGAGGGGTCGGGACACGACGAATCCGTCGGACACTCCCGAACACAAGGTCGAGGTACGGCGTAGCCAACGCCGTCACCGGACCGTCACCGCGTACTGGGACGAGGACACCCTCGTCGTGCTGATCCCTGCCCGGATGACCCGGGCCGAGGAGAAGCACTGGGTTGCCGAGATGCAGCGCAAGCTGCTGCGCAAGGGCCCGCGGCAGGCCGCGCCGCCGAAGGCCTCCGACGAGGCGCTGCTGGCGCGCTGCGCCGTGCTCTCGGCGAAGTATCTGGACGGAAAGGCGATACCCGCGAGCGTTCGCTGGGTACCGCCGATGAGGACGAGGTGGGCGTCCTGCACGCCGGTCGACGCGACGATCAGGGTCAGTGATCGTCTGCGCCGGGTGCCGGGATGGGTGCTGGACTACGTCCTCGTGCACGAACTCGCGCATTTGAAGGAACCAGGGCACAACGCGGCGTTCTGGGAGCTCGTTCGCCGTTATCCCAAGACCGAGCGCGCCATCGGCTACCTGGAGGGTTTGTCCTCCGCCGCCGGTTGGGGCATCGCGGCGGAGGACTGACGTGCCTCAGCTCTCGTCTTCGTCGCCCTTGGGCTTGTTCTTCTCGCGCTCGGTGCGTTCGATCTCGGCGATCGGGTCGATGCCTTCGAGCGTCGACTCGCCATCGCCGAGGCGCTCGGAGAAGTCGAGCGGTTCGTCGAGGTCCTCGGCGGTCGGCATCAGGTCGGGGTGGGACCAGAGGCCGTCCCGCTTCTCGATGCCGTGCTGGTCGCCGACGAGCTTCCACAACGAGGAGGCCGCCCGCATCCGCCTCGGCCGGAGCTCAAGCCCGACCAGGGTGGCGAAGGTCTGCTCGGCCGGGCCACCGGTGGCCCGGCGGCGGCGCAGCGTCTCCCGGAGCGCGTCCGCGCCCGGAAGCCGGTCGCCGATGGCCTCGGCGACCACGACGTCGACCCAGCCTTCGACCAGCGCGAGCAGGGTCTCCAGACGGTTCAGCGCCGCCTTCTGCTCGGGCGAGGTCTGCGGTTCGAGCAGGCCGGAGGACATGGCCTCTTCGATGCTGGCCGGGTTCGACGGGTCGATCCGGCCCGCGAGCTGTTCCAGCGCCGAAGTGTCGACGGAGATGCCGTTCGCGAACTCCTCGACCGTGGCCAGCAGTCGCTGCCGCAGCCAAGGCACGTGGGCGAACAGCCGCTGGTGGGCGGCCTCTCGTGCGGCGATGAAGACCAGCACCTCGCTGGTCGGCAGCTCCAGGCCCTCGGTGAACTTCTCGATGTTCGCCGGCAGCAGCGCGGAGGTGGCCGCGGGGCCCAGCGGAAGGCCGACCTCGGTGGAGGTGAGCACTTCGGAAGCCAACTGAGCCAAGGCGTTGCCGAGCTGGGAGCCGAAGGCCATCCCGCCCATCTGCCCCATCATCGAGAGCAGTGGACCGGCGGCCTGCTTGGCCTCCTCGGGCAGGGCCTGGACCCACGCGCCCGAAACCTGCTGGGCGACGGGGTCGCAGAGGCGCTGCCAGGTCGGCAGGGTCTTCTCGACCCAGGTGCGCGCGGACCATGCGACGGTCGAGGTGGCTCCGGCGGGCAGGATCGTCGCGGCGTCGAGCCACAGCTCGGCCAGGTGGGCGGCGTCACGGACGGCCGTGCTCGAGTCGCCGCCGCTGGATGACGAAAAGCCGAGCTTGACGTCTCCGCTCTCGCTGCCGCTGAGATTCTGCAACGCGATCTGTTTCGCCAGGTCGTAGTTGACCGGCCCGGTCGAGCTGCCGGCCTGGCTGAGCATCTGGCCCAGCTGGCTGAGCATCTGACCGAGCTGATTGAAGGCCTCGGCGCCGGAGGGCTGGCCGCCGGAGTCCGACGGCTCGTTCTCGCCTCGTTTGTCGGGATCGGGCGGTCCGAAGCCGAACGGGGGTTTGCTCATGGCACCACCGTACGCGGGTCCCGGGATTCACAGCTCGTCAAGTGGAGTGATGAGCGTGGCCTTCACCGAGAAGCGAACACAGTCACCGTACGCTGTCACGCGTGACAGAGCCCTCGGAGGAGACCACAGGAGCGCGGAGCCGTTCGGGTTCGGCGGGTGACCAGGACCGCTCCGAACGGCGGCTGACCCGGCGCGGCTGGACGCTGCTGGTCAGCGGCGGGTTGTTCGTCGTCTTCGCCCTGGTCGGGTTCTTCATCCCGGTGCCGTATGTGGCGATCAGCCCCGGCCCGACCTACGACACCCTCGGCAAGGACGCCGCCGGGCAGTCCGTGATCCAGGTCAACGGGCACGAGATCTTCCAGACCTCCGGCGAGCTGCGGATGACGACGGTCTCCCTGCGCGATGGCGGCATCACACTGTTCAACGCGCTCGGACTCTGGGCGAGCGGCCGGTACGCCCTGGCGCCGCGCGAGGAGTATTTCAAGCCGGGTGAGACCAACGAGCAGGTCCGCCAGGAGAACATCCAGCAGCTGCAGGACTCGCAGACCGCAGCTCAGGTCGCCGCGCTGCGCCGCAAGTTCCCGGTGAAGGTGCTCGCGAAAACGATCGTCTCCGGCAGCCCCGCGGACAAGGTGCTCGCCCCGGGGGACCGGCTTCTGGTGGTCAACGGGTCGACGGTCAAGGAAGCGACCGACGTGCGGGCCGCCCTGAACGGGACGAAGCCCGGGCAGACCGTCCAGATCACCTTCAAGTCCGACGGGCAGGCCGAACGCACCGTGCCGCTCACGCTCGCGCAGCGGCCCGACGGGCCGGAAGGCTTCATGGGCCTGACCGCGGTGGACCGCGCCGACGTTCCCTTCGACGTGAAGATCTCGCTGCAGGACGTCGGCGGTCCGTCGGCGGGACTGATGTTCGCGCTCGCGATCGTCGACAAGATGGAGCCCGGCGACCTCGCCGGTGGCAGGCACATCGCCGGAACGGGCGAGATCTCGGAGAAGGGCGTCGTCGGAGCGATCGGCGGCATCTCGTTCAAGGTGGTCGGCGCCCGCGAGGCAGGCGCCACCGACTTCCTGGTGCCCGCGCACAACTGCGCCGAGGCGAAGACCGCCGCGCCCGAAGGCCTGAACCTGATCAAGGTTTCCACGCTGGACGAGGCGATCGCGCAGCTCGAGAACCTCAAGGCGGGACGGCCCACCGCCTCCTGCTGACCGCCGGGGGAGCAAGGGACCTTTGCTACCACCCCGCGGATCTGACTGACGAGAGCAAGGGACCTTTGCTATCGCCCGGCGGTGCGTCTTGGGCCGGGTAGTAGCAAAGGTCCCTTGCTCTCTTTTCGCTGGTCAGGGGAGCAGGGTCGCCTTCAGGGCTTCCAGCAGGTTGGGGGCCAGCTCCGGGTTCTCGATGATCTCGTCGACAGGGACGTCGCCGGGTTCTTCAGCCTTCCCGGCGCCGCGAAGCCGCATGACGCATGCTCCGGCGCCATCCCGCAGGACGGCCGCGACGAGCCGGGCTTCGGTCCGGCGCGGGTGGTCGGCCGCCGCTTGGCGCAGGCGTTCGGCATCGGTCTCGGGCACGACGGGAAGCTCGGCTTCGGCGTCCGGCGGCAGCACGATGATCTCCTGCGCGAGCGCGCAGCCCAGGACCAGATCGGGCCAGGCGATCTGCGCCAGCGCTTCTCCCAGGTCACCCTCCGGCAGCGACTCCTGCGCGACCGGCGTCAGCGGGGCCGACGGATCGAGCTGTCCGGCCAGTTCGGGCTGCTCGTCCAGCAGCGCTGCGGTCGGGACCAGCGCGAACAGCTGCGGCGGCTGGTCCCATCCTCCGGAGGCGACGAACTCCTCGACTTCGCGGGCCAGGCCGGCCACGCCCTGCTGCTCACTCGGTGCCATTGGCACATCGTTCCAGGCGGCCGGGAGAGCGGCGTCCCGAGTCCGGTTTGGGCGGGTTCCGGGAACTTCCGACGGCATCCGTAGAGTTAGAGCATCAGGGGCCGCACGCGGTACGCGCGCCCCTGCGAAAAGTTCACCAAACCAGGAGCGTGTGCAGTGGCCACTCGGCCCCCCGTGAGCCTGCCGAAGCTGTCCCGGCGCAGCCGGATCCTGCTCATCATCGCCGCCGTAGTCATCCTGGCCCTGCTGCTGGGCGCGAGACTGCTGGACACCTATGTCGACTGGTTGTGGTTCGGCGAGGTCGGCGCCCGGACGGTCTTCAGCACGGTGTTGATCACCCGTGTCGTCTTGTTCTTCGCCGTCGGGCTCCTGGTGGGTGGATCGCTCGCGATCAGTTTGATGATCGCGTACCGGTCGAGGCCCGTCTTCGTGCCGATCTCCGGCAACGACGATCCGCTCGCGCGCTATCGGTCGGCGATCGTCGGCCGGATCCGCCTTTTCGGCATCGGCATCCCGGTGCTCACCGGGCTCATCGCCGGCGCGTCCGCGCAGAGCGACTGGCAGGTCGTGCAGCTGTTCCTGAACGGCACGCGATTCGGGCAGACCGATCCCGAGTTCGGCAACGACGTCGGCTTCTACGCCTTCGACCTGCCGTTCTACAACTGGCTCCTGGGCTGGCTGTTCATCTCCGTCGTCATCGCGTTCTTCGGCGCGCTGATCGCGCACTACATCTTCGGCGGCATCCGGCTCGCGGGTAAGGGCGGCCAGCTCGCCGGCCCGACCCGTGCCCAGCTCGCCATCACCATCGGCATCTTCGTGCTGCTGAAGGCGGTCGAGTACTTCTTCGATCGCTACAACCTGCTGCTCTCCGACAGGGGGCGCCGCTCTTCATCGGTGCGACCTACACCGACCTGAACGCGGTCCTGCCCGCGAAGCTGATCCTTCTGTGCATCTCGGTGATCTGTGCCGTCGCGTTCTTCGCCGGCGCGTTCCTGCGCAACCTGCAGCTGCCCGCGATCGCGCTGGTGCTGCTGATCCTGTCGAACGTGCTCGTCGGCGTCGCGTGGCCCGCCGTGCTCGACCAGTTCTCGGTGCGTCCCAACGCGAACGAGAAGGAATCCGCGTCCATCCAGCGCAACATGGACGCGACCCGTCAGGCGTTCGGCCTGACCAACGTCGAGTACAAGGACTACACCGGGAAGTCCGAGGCGACCTCCGCGGAGATCAAGGCGGACAAGGGGACGGTCCCGAACATCCGGCTCCTCGACCCGAACATCCTCAGCGACACCTTCACCCAGCGCGTCGGCCGTGAGAACTTCTACGGCTTCCCGTCGAAGCTGGACATCGACCGCTACACCCTGAACGGGGTCACGCAGGACTACATCGTCGCGGCCAAGGAGATCAAGACCGAAGGTCTCACCGGCAACCAGACGAACTGGATCAACAAGCACCTCGTGTACACGCACGGAAACGGCTTCGTCGCCGCTCCGGCCAACACGATCGACCGTGCTCTGAAGGACGCCAACTCCGACGGCGGTTACCCGATCGCCACCACCAGCGACACCCAGAACCCGGCCGGCGCCGGCTCGACCGACCCGAGCAAGCCGGGTATCAAGGTGGACGAACCCCGCATCTACTACGGCGAGCTGGCGACCGACGCCGCGTACGCGATCGTCGGCGGCAAGGCCGGGCAGGCGCCCGGCGAGTACGACACCGCCGTCGACCGCGGCTACATCTACAAGGGCTCCGGCGGCGTGCCGATCGACAACTGGTTCAACCGGCTCGTCTTCGCCGCCGAGTACGGCGAGCGGAACATCCTCTTCTCCGACGCCATCGGCGACGGATCCAAGATCATGTTCAACCGCGAACCGCGGGATCGCGTCGCCAAGGTCGCCCCGTGGCTGACCCTCGACGGTGACCCGTATCCGGCGGTCGTCAACGGCAAGATCATCTGGATCGTCGACGGCTACACCACGATGAACAACTTCCCGTACGCCCAGCAGACCCAGCTCGGCCAGGCGACCAACGACTCGCTCAGCGGCACCACCCGCCAGGCGAACTCCTCGCTCAACTACATCCGCAACTCGGTCAAGGCCACCGTCGACGCGTTCGACGGCACCGTGACCCTGTACGGGGTCGAGGACAACGAGCCGGTGCTCAATGCCTGGAAGAACGTCTTCCCGGGACTGGTCAAGCCGAGCAGTGAGATCTCGCCGGACCTGCGGTCGCACTTCCGCTACCCCGAAGATCTCTTCAAGGTGCAGCGGGAACTCCTGTCGAAGTACCACGTGAACAACCCGGCGGAGTTCTACGCGCAGCAGGCCTTCTGGAGCGTTCCGCAGGACCCGACGCAGGAAGGCGGCGTGAACGCGTCCGCCTCCGGTGTCGCGAACCAGCCCGGCTACTACGTCCTGGCCACCGCGCCGGGAGACACCAAGTCGCGGTTCCAGCTCACCAGTTCACTGACCGGTCTCCAACGGCAATACCTGGCGGCCTGGATGTCGGTGTCCTCGGATCCCGAGGACTACGGGAAGATGCGTGTCCTGAGACTGCCGACAGGCGCCAGCGGCTCCACCCAGGTGGACGGTCCCGTCCAGGTCCAGAACAGATTCCAAAGTGACCCACGGGTCGCGCAGGACCGGACCCTGTTCAACAACCCGAACGTCACGGTCACGTACGGAAACCTGATCACCCTGCCGGTCGCCAACGGCTTCCTCTACGTGGAACCGGTCTACATCCGGCAGCGGAACCAGCTGAGCTATCCGCAGCTGGCCCGGGTCCTGGTCTCTTACGGCACCAAGATCGGTTTCGCGCCGACGCTCAACGAGGCCCTGGATCAGGTCTTCGGACCCGGCACGGGTTCCGGGGTCACCCCGCCGCAGACCGGCGGCACGCCGGGGACGACCCCGCCGCCCCGGGCACCACGACGCCGCAGCCGCCTGCCAGCGGTAACCCGGCGCTCGACAAGGCCGCAGGCGACATGCACGACGCCTGGGTCAAGTTCCGCGCCGCCCAGCAGTCCGGCAACTACGCCGACCAGGGTGCCGCCCTGGCCGCCTCGAAGCCGCTTCGAAGGCCTACGAGGCGGCGAAGGCCAACCCGCCGGCCAACCCACCAGCGAACCCGCCGGCGTCCGGTGCGCCGCCGGCCTCCGGCCAGCCTGGAGGGTGACGTCGCTTACCTAAAGGGCACCTGCTTTGCGCCTGCTCGAAACGCAGGCGTAAGGTAGGTGTCACGACGCGGGGTGGAGCAGCTCGGTAGCTCGCTGGGCTCATAACCCAGAGGTCGCAGGTTCAAATCCTGTCCCCGCTACAGAGGTTGGAGGCCCGTGTCTGCGGAAAGCGCAGACACGGGCCTCCTTCGCATTTGTTCCGGGGGTCAAACCCCGGACCCCCGCCAGGAGGGGCTCCGCCCCCTGGACCCCCGAGGTGAGTCGGTCGCTTAGGTGCCCTGGGTGCCGGGGGAGCGGGGGACCTTTGCTACCACGTGGGGGCGGTCCAGCAGGCATAGCCGTCGGGCCGGTACAGGACGGCTTCGGTGGCGGGCCACGGCAGGGACGTGACCAGCTGGGTGGTCAGGCGTGGCGAGCGGGCGTGGGCCCGGGCGGCCTCGACGTGGGCCGGAGTGGTCGTCAGGAGCACGAAGCCCCCGTCGCGGAAGAGCGTGCTGGGGCGCAGCGGGCCGTCTTCGGTCGCGACGTCCTCGTCGGTCAGCCGCGAGCCGAGCGCGGGATGCGAAGTCCCGTAGGTCGGGTAGCGGATCCCGAGCCCGGAGACCATGCCCTATAGGTGCTTGTTCACCTCGGGCAGCTCGGCCAGATCGGCGAAAACGGCGCGAAGCGCGCGAGACTGGTGGGACCGCGGGGTCAGCCCCAGCTGAGCGGCGACGTTGTGCAGCACTTGAGCGCCGACGGGGTGCCGCTCGGCCTCGTAGGTGTCGAGCAGGTCGTCACCCGCCCAGCCGCGCACTGTCGCGGCGAGCTTCCAGCCCAGATTCATCGCGTCCTGCACGCCCAGGTTCAGCCCCTGGCCGCCTGCCGGGAAATGGATGTGCGCGGCATCGCCCGCCAGCAGCACCCGCCCGGCGCGATAGCGCTCCGCCTGCCGCGCCGCATCGGAGAACTGTGACGCCCACCGGATTTCCGTCGCCGTCGCGCCGTACGAGTCCAGCAGTGCCCGCCGGACTTCGTCGTGGGAGACGGCGGCCCGGAGGTCCGCAGGCCGCGAGGCCCTGTCGCCGTAAACGAAGCGGTAGAGGCCCGGTTCTCCCAACGGAATCAAACCCTTGAACGTGGTCGCACCGGCCGGCTCACCGGTGTTCCGCATCGTTCGCCACTGTTTTTGCGCGCCGTCAGGGATTTTGTCGAACAGGACGTCCGCGACCATGCCGAAACCCTCACCGTCCACTCCGGGAAAGTCCACGCCGAGTCCTTTGCGAACAACACTTCGAGAGCCGTCGCAGCCGACGAGGAACTTCGCGCGCAGCCGGTTCTCGCCAACATCTGTTCGGTACCGGACAGAGACGGAGTCCTTGTCCTGTACGAAATCGATTACTTCGGCGCCCCGGATGACCTTTGTTCCCTGTGTGGCAAGCCGTTCTTCCAGGTACTCCTCCACCTGTGCCTGCGGAATCCCCAGCTGGAAAGGGAAACGAGTGTCCCAGCCGTCGTAGCTGACCGGGATCATCGCGAAGTGTCCGTCGCGCACCGTCGCGAACGAACGTTCCGCGGTTCCGCCCAGAAGTCCGCGCAGCTCCAGGACTTCCGCCGTGCGTGGCTGCAGGTTCAGCGCCTTCGACAGCCCTGTGCGCTCGTGAAGCCGTTCCAGGACCACGACATCGACACCGGCGAGCGCGAGTTCGTGGGCCAGCATCAGCCCCGTCGGCCCCGCGCCCGCCACGACCACATCCGTCCCCAGGTTGTTCATACCACTCCTTAACAACGTTAAATTGACCGCCGCCCAGAGTGCCCTTAACATTGTTAAATTGTCAAGGCGCTTCTGCGGGAAAGAGGGATGAAAGTGGGTCTGACCAGGCAGGACATCGTCCGCGCCGGGCTTCGGCTGCTCAACGACGTCGGGCTCAACGGGCTGACGCTCCGCCTGATCGCCCAGGAACTCGACGTCAAGGCGCCCGCGCTGTACTGGCATGTGAAGAACAAGCAGGAGCTGCTCGACGAGATGGCGACGCGGATGTACGCGGACGCGATGCCGGGCCGGGTGCCGGAAGGTATGGGGGAACGGGAGTCCTTCGAGGTGGCGGCGCGGAGTTTGCGCCGGATGATGCTCGCTTACCGTGACGGGGCGAAGGTCTTCGCGGGGACTTTCCTGACCGACGACAGCCTGCTCGGTGACAATCCGCTGCAGGCCAGGGTCGACGCGGGGCTCGAACCGCACCTGGCCGGACGGGCGTTGTTCACCGTCTACAGCTTCGTCATCGGTTTCACCATCGAAGAGCAGGCCGTTTATCCGGTTCCGGGCGAACGGGATCCGCGTTACGACGCGACGCCCTCGCCGTGGGTCTTCGACGAGGACGTCGAAGGCAGGTTCGGCGACGGGCTGACCATGGTGCTCAACGGCGTCTTCGCTTGGCTGGATGACAAAGTCGCGCCATAAAGGCAGGTCAAAGGCCCTTTGTGAAGTTAAGGGCACCCCCGTGAAACCCGGTCTGGGCCCCGTGTAATCTATTAACACAACGACGCGGGGTGGAGCAGCTCGGTAGCTCGCTGGGCTCATAACCCAGAGGTCGCAGGTTCAAATCCTGTCCCCGCTACTGTGAAAACGAAGCGCGGATCTGCGGAAATCGCAGATCCGCGCTTCTTCGTTTTCCGGTTTCGTGGCCCGTGCGCCCTCCGGGGCGATCACTCCCTGTTGTTGGTCGGGGCGGGGGACGCGTACCGCTGTCCGTGGCGAAGGCCGGTTGCGTAGCGTGCTCGGTCCATTGTGGACAGGCGTAGTGCGTTGGGCCGAATGAGCGCATATCACTAGCCACAATGGACAGATGTGTTGACCACAGTGGACACAGGTTCCGAAAAGTGGGACCGTAGAGGACGTGTCCGAATTGAATGCAACAGCCGCCGCACTGCTCGGTCTTCTCCACGACGGTCCCGCCACGGGCGGACAACTGGTCGCGGGGGCGGGTGAGCGTTTCGGCGCCTTCTTCAGCGTGACTCGCAGCCAGGTGTACCGGGAGCTCCCCGCCTTGTCGAAGGAGGGCCTCGTCCGCCTCGGCAAGCAGGGGCCGCGGTCGAGCCAGCAGTACCTCATCACCGCGGCGGGCAAGAAGGCGTTCAAGACGTGGCTGTCCTCCGAAGCCGGTCCTGACCACCTCCGCAGCCCGCTGATCCTCCGTCTCGTGCACGCCGGTTCGTTGACGGTGAAGCAGCGCTCGACCCTGCTCGAATCGGCCCGCGCGAGCTACACGCAGCAGCTCGACGAGGCCAAGGCCGCCACCAAGGCCGCCGACGGCCCGTACGCCAAGGCGGTCGCCGAGTTCGCTCAGGCGCAGGCCAAAGCCGCACTGAAACTGCTGGATTCCATCCCTCAGTCCTGACCCGGACAGGTGCCCACGACCGGTTCCCCGCAACCGGTCGTGGGTTTTGCCGTAACCTTGGCCGACGTGAGTGATGAGTTCGATGCGGCACTGAAGGACCTGGCCGGCAAGCTGACGCAGATCGAGTCGGTGATGGACCTGGATGCGCTGCGTGCCCAGGTGGCCGAGCTGGAGGAACAGGCATCCAGCCCGAACCTCTGGGACGACCCCGAAGCGGCGCAGAAGGTCACCAGCCAGTTGTCCCACCGGCAGAGTGAGCTGCGACGCATTTCCGAGCTGCGGCAGCGGCTCGACGACCTGGGCGTCCTCTATGAACTGGCCGAGGCCGAGGGCGACTCCGCCAGCGTGGCCGAGTCCGAGTCCGAGCTCACGGCGCTCACCAAGGACATCGACGGGCTCGAGGTCCGCACCCTGCTGTCGGGTGAATACGACCCGCGGAACGCCGTGGTCACCATCCGGTCCGAAGCGGGCGGCGTGGACGCCGCCGACTGGGCCGAGATGCTGCTCCGGATGTACCTGCGGTGGGCGGAGCGCCACAACTACCCGACGGACGTCTACGACATCTCCTACGCCGAAGAAGCGGGCATCAAGTCCGCCACCTTCAAGGTGAGCGCCCCGTACGTCTACGGCACGCTCTCGGTCGAGCAGGGCACGCACCGGCTGGTGCGCATCTCGCCGTTCGACAACCAGAGCCGTCGCCAGACCTCCTTCGCGCACGTCGAGGTGATGCCCGAGGTCGAGGAGGTCGACCACGTCGACATCCCCGAGAAGGACATCCGCGTCGACGTGTACCGCTCGTCCGGGCCCGGTGGGCAGAGCGTGAACACGACGGACTCGGCGGTGCGGATCACGCATATCCCGACCGGCGTGGTCGTGTCGTGCCAGAACGAGAAGTCGCAGCTGCAGAACAAGGCGGCCGCGATGAAGGTCCTCCAGGCGCGGCTGCTGCAGCGGAAGAAGGAGGAGGAGCGCGCCGAGATGGACGCGCTCAAGGACGGCGGCTCCAGCTGGGGCAACCAGATGCGCTCCTACGTGCTGCACCCGTACCAGATGGTCAAGGACCTGCGGACCGAGTTCGAGGTCGGCAACCCGTCGTCCGTGCTCGACGGTGAGATCGACGGCTTCCTGGAGGCCGGCATCCGCTGGCGCAAGCAGTCCGGAGCCGCGTAACAACCCTGCGTGAGAGAGCAAGGGACCTTTGCTACCACTTTCCGAAAGAGAGTGACAGCAAAGGTCCCTTGCTCGCTTGGCCGCCGGTACCGGGCTACCCGGGCTTAACGACGGGCATGGGTAGTATGCCGAACCGTGATCCGGCTCGAAGAGGTTTCCAAGGTCTACAAGACCTCGACCCGTCCCGCGCTTGAGCGGGTGTCGGTCGAGATCGACAAAGGCGAGTTCGTCTTCCTGATCGGTCCCTCGGGATCCGGGAAGTCGACCTTCCTGCGTCTCCTGCTGCGCGAAGAGGTGCCGAGCAAGGGTCGCGTCATGGTCTCCAACTTCGACGTCGCCAAGCTCGCCCGTCGCCGGGTGCCGCGGCTGCGGCAGACCATCGGCTGCGTGTTCCAGGACTTCCGTCTGCTGTCGAACAAGACCGTCGCCGAGAACGTCGCCTTCGCGCTCGAAGTCATCGGCAAGCCGCGCCCCACGATCCGCAAGGTCGTGCCCGAGGTGCTCGAACTCGTGGGCCTCGACGGCAAGGCCGACCGTCTCCCCAACGAACTCTCCGGTGGTGAGCAGCAGCGCGTCGCCATCGCCCGCGCGTTCGTGAACCGCCCGCTCGTGCTGCTCGCCGACGAGCCGACCGGGAACCTGGACCCCGACACCAGCCAGGACATCATGTTGCTGCTGGAGCGGATCAACCGCACCGGCACGACGGTGCTGATGGCCACCCACGACCATTCGATCGTGGACTCGATGCGGCGAAGGGTCGTCGAGCTCCAGCTCGGCAAGGTCATCCGTGACGACGCCCGAGGCGTCTACGGCATCGGCCGCTGACCGGCCCCGCCCTCCTCCGTAACCCACGACTTCCAAGGGACATCAACCCCGATGCGCGCCAGTTTCGTCTTCAGCGAGGTAGTCACCGGCTTGCGCCGGAACGTCACGATGACCATCGCGATGATCCTCACCACCGCGGTCTCCCTCGCCATGCTCGGCTTCGGCCTGCTGGCCGTCGGCACGATCGACAAGATGAAGGCCAACTTCCTCGCCGACGTCGAGGTTTCGGTCTATCTGGTCAACGACATCAGCGCGGGTGACCCGAACTGCTCGCAGTCCGCCTGCCAGACGCTGCGCCAGCAGCTGCAGGGCAACGAGGGTGTCGAGTCGGTCGTCTTCGAGAACCGTGAGCAGTCCTACGAGCGGTTCAAGAAGATGTTCGAGAGCCAGCCGGAGCTGCTCGCGCTGACCGGGCCGGAGGCGCTGCCCGCGTCGCTGCACGTCAAGCTGAAGAACCCCGAGCGCAGCCAGGCGATCATCCAGGAGTACACCGGCAAGCCCGGCGTCTCCAAGGTCGACGACCAGCAGAAGGCGCTGGACCGCGTGTTCAACGCGCTCAACGGTGTGCGGAACCTGGCCTTCGGGGCCGCGCTGATCATGGCCATCGCCGCGCTGCTGCTGATCGCCAACACGATCCAGGTGTCGGCGTTCACCCGGCGCACCGAGGTCGGCATCATGCGGCTGGTCGGCGCGACGCGGTGGTACACGCAGCTGCCGTTCCTCCTGGAGGCGGTGGTCGCCGGCCTGGTCGGTGCGATCATCGGGATCGTCTTCCTCATCCTCACCAAGGTGTTGTTGCTCGACTTGGTGCTCACGGGTGACGTGTTCCCCGCGGTCGGCATGCTCGAATTGCTGTTCCCGGTGGCGCCGATCCTGCTCGCCGTTTCGATCGTCATTTCGGCGATCACCGGCTACGTGACGCTGCGTCTGTACGTGCGCCACTAGCCGCCCCGATAACCACCTGCCCGAACACGGAAACTCACGTAGAGTCGCGTCATGCCCAAGGAACGTGGACAAAAGGTGATCGTGTCGAACCGCAAGGCTCGCCACGATTACTCCATCCTCGATACCTACGAAGCCGGTCTGGTGCTCGTCGGTACCGAGGTGAAGAGCCTGCGTGAAGGACGGGCATCGCTGGCCGACGCGTTCGCCACGGTGGACGACGGCGAGGTCTGGCTCCGCAACGTGCACATCCCGGAGTACGTGCAGGGCACCTGGACGAACCACACGCCGCGGCGCACCCGGAAGCTGCTGCTGCACCGCCAGGAGATCGAGAAGCTCATCGGCAAGACCAAGGAGAGCGGTCTTTCGCTGGTCCCGCTGTCGATGTACTTCAAGGACGGCAAGGTCAAGGTCGAGATCGCGCTGGCGAAGGGCAAGAAGTCCTACGACAAGCGGCAGGACATCGCCAAGCGGGACGCGCAGCGCACCATCAGCCGGGCCATGGGCCGGGCGCTCAAGGGCCGGTACAACGATTGATCCACGGACCGGCTTCGGACGCCGACATCCCCGGCTGGATCTCGGCGCTCGGCATCGACGGGCTCGTGGACCTTCACCTGCACTTCCTGCCGAAGCGGGTCATGGACAAGGTGTGGGCCTATTTCGACCAGGCCGAGGAGCACTACGGCATGGCCTGGCCGGTGCATTACCGCACGCCG
Source organism: Amycolatopsis sp. EV170708-02-1 (assembly GCF_022479115.1). Classification (NCBI taxonomy): domain Bacteria; kingdom Bacillati; phylum Actinomycetota; class Actinomycetes; order Pseudonocardiales; family Pseudonocardiaceae; genus Amycolatopsis; species Amycolatopsis sp. EV170708-02-1. Next base: position 7,776,995 of record NZ_CP092497.1, on the reverse strand, counting down.
GAAGAAGAGCGCGTCGAAACCCTGCGCTCGCTCGGCGTGCGCAGGTTCGCGCCGCTGGTCTATCCGCACAAGCCGGGCATGGCCGAATGGCTGACCTCGTGGGCGCTGGAGTTCGCGGAGCGTGTCCCGGAGGCGGTGCCGACCGGCACCTTCTACCCGGAGCCCGGCGCGCTGTCCGTTGTGGACGGTGCGCTGCGTGCGGGCGCCCGCTGTTTCAAGGCGCACGTCCAGGTCGGCGCCTACGACCCGCGTGACGAGCTGCTCGACGGCGTCTGGGGTGCGCTGGCGGACGCGGGTGTCCCGGTGGTCGTCCACTGTGGACACGGACCGTTGAAGGGTGCCTACACCGGGCTACGGCTGTTCGAAGAGATCCTGGTGCGCCATCCGCGTCTGACGCTGGTGCTCGCGCACGCCGGGATGCCGGAGATCGACTTCGCCTTCGAGCTGGCCGGGAAGTATCCGCGCGTGTACCTCGACACCACGATGGTCGGGGTGGAGTTCACCTCGCACGGCAACCCGCTCCCGCCGGACTGGCAGGACCTGCTCGCCGAGTTCCCCGACCGCGTCGTGCTCGGCACCGACTTCCCCAACATCCCGTACTCGTACGCCACACAGCTGCAGGCGATCGCCGGCTGGGCAGCCGACGATCGCCTGGGTGAGCCGTTCCTGCGGGCGGTGCTGCACGACACCCCCGCGAAACTGCTCAGCGTTTGAGCTGTGCCACCTCGGTGACCGAGACGGCGCGGCCGAGCAGCCGCGTCCCCAGCTCCGAGACCTGGATCTGCTTGCCCGCCAGCAGGAAACCGCCCGTCGCCAGTGCCACCCACGGCGCCGGGCCCTGCGCGAGACCGTCGCTCAGCGGGGCGAAACCATGCGCGGCGAGGCCGAGCAAGCCGCCCGCGATCGCCAGCCCGGCCACCACGAGCTGAGGCGTGTGGGCGGTCGACGCGGGGCCGGAACCCTGCGCTTCGAAGCGGGCGAACATCCGCAGCAGACCGAGGAGCACGAGCCCGCAGGCGCCGAGCCACGCGGGGAGCATCGTCAGCCACAGCACGGAACCCGGCTCGGGGGTTTCGTAACCGAGGCCGTAGACGGCGACACCGGAGACGACGATCAGCGCCGGCATGTGCCACAGGTAGACGCTCATGAACCGCGGGCCGATCCACTTCAGGGCGGCGTCGAAGCTCGGGCGTGTGGCCAAGGCGTTCAGTTGCGGTTTGAAGGCCAGCAGGAGGCCGATCTGGCCGATCGCGAGGAAGGCCAGCAGCACGGTCGGCGGGCTCATGTTCGACACCGGGGCGCCCGGCATGCCGATCATGCTGGCCGGGTACGGGCCGAAGGCGACCATCAGCGCGGTGATGCCGAAACCGGCGCCCGCCATGCCCAGCGCGGCGTTGCGGCTCAGCGAACCGAGACGTCCTTGTGCGTAGTGGAAACCGAGCTGGTGCACGGCCATCCAGACGAAGACGGCGTTCGCGAAACCGATCAGGCCGAGGTCGTTGAAGCGGGCGACGTCGACGAGCACGGCGGCGGCGAGCATCACGAGCGGGACCTTCAGGCCCCAGCGGCGGTGTGCCGCGGCCAGCATCGGGGTGAGCAGCACGGTGAGCACGTACACGGCCAGGAACCACAGCAACTGGGCGGCGATCGCGCCACCGACCTGCAGCGGCTGCTCCGGAATGCCCATCCCGCGCAGGATGTCCGGGACGAACAGCCACACGGCCACCAGCGGCAGCACCGGGATCATCAGCCGCTTGAGGCGGGCCGCGAGCCAGGAACGTGAGCTTTCCGCGCGGCTCAGCGAAATCAGGTTCGCCGCGCCGCCCGCGAAGAAGACGAGAGGCATGACCTGGCTGAGCCAGGTGATGACCCACCAGCCGGGCGTCGCGAGGGCGTTCCCGGTCGAGAGATGGCCGTCGGCGTACGAGAGCACCGGCATTCCCCAGTGCTGGACGACGACCGCGAGGATCGCGACCGCTCGGACGATGTCCAGGAACCTGTCCCGGCCCTGTTTCCCGCTTGTGTGCATGGAAAAGAGCCTGGTGCTTCGGGGCCGCGAAAACAGCGGTGCGGGCCGCCGTATCGATCTTCCTGTTTTCGCCCTCCGAAGGTGGAGTTTTCCCTACCCCACGCCGTCGGTCTCGGGTTCCGGGAGCGGGGCGGGGCACAGCCGGAATTCCCAGCGGTCGTCCTCGGCGCGGCCGAGCTCGTACCGGGTTTCGATCTTGGGGCCGTCGTGCAGATGGACGTGTTTGAGGACGGTGCCGACGATCGGCTCCGTGTCACCGAGGTCCTGGACGCGGCCGTCGAGGGGCCCGCCGAAGAAGCGGACGCTGCGGGAGGTCCGGTCGGTCATGGGTCCTCCTCGGCTCGGCTCGTTCCCCACCAACAGTCTGCCCATGTTAGGTGAGTGACGGCTTCGCCACCAAGAGCTACTTCAGCGTCCTAAGTAAGTGAGGACCGCGCGGACCCGGCGGTGTTCCACCGAACTGGCTTCGAGGCCGAGCTTCGCGAAGATGTTGCCGATGTGCTTCTCGACCGCGCCGTGCGAGACGACGAGCGAGTTCGCGATCGCGGTGTTCGACAGGCCCTGCGCCATCAGGCCCAGCACCTCGGACTCGCGGGCGGTGAGCGCGTCGAGCGGGTTCTTGCGGCCGCGGGCCATCAGCTGTGCGATGACGTCCGGATCGATGGCCGTGCCGCCGCCGGCGACCCGCTTGACCGCGTCGAGGAAATCCCCGACGTCGGCGACGCGTTCCTTGAGCAGGTAACCGACTCCGCCCGCGCCGCCGGACAGCAGCTCGACGGCGTAGCTCTCTTCGACGTACTGGGAAAGCACGAGAACCGGGAGGCCCGGGACGGCCTCACGGGCGCCCAGCGCCGCGCGCAGGCCCTCGTCGGTGAAGGTGGGCGGCATGCGCACGTCGACGATCGCGAGGTCCGGCCGGTGCTCCTTGACCGCGCCCAGCAGGTCGTCGCCGTTGTCCACGGCGGCGACCGTCTCGATGTTCTCGTCGGCGAGCAGTCGGATCACCCCCGCGCGCAACAGAACCGCGTCTTCGGCGATGACAACCCGCATGCTGCCCCCAGCGTCGTGAGTGAATGGCAGAGCCTATTCACTCACGAGCGGGTCACCATTGGCACGGCAGGTCCGCGCGAATCACCGTCGGGCCGCCGGGCGGGCTGACGACGGTGATCACGCCGTCGATCGTGGCCGCGCGGTCGGCGAGCCCGGCGAGGCCGCCACCTGGCCGGACTTCGGCGCCACCGTGCCCGTTGTCGGTGATCTCGACGATGACCATCGACTCGGTGCGCCACACCTTCACGCCCGCTTCGGTCGCGCCCGAGTGCTTCGCGATGTTCGTCAGCGTCTCGCCGACGATGAAGTACGCCGTCGTCTCGACCGCGGCGGGCGGCCGCGGCTCGACGTCCACCTCGACGTCGACGTGGATCGGCGATTTCGCGGCCTGCGCGGACAAGGCCGCGTCGAGACCGCGGTCGCCGAGCACGGCCGGATAGATCCCGCGGGCGAGATCGCGCAGCTCCGACACCGCGAGCTTGGCGTCGAGGTGTGCTTCGTCGATCAGTTCGCGCACGGCGTTCGGATCCTGGTCGAACTTCGACTTCGCGCGGCCGAGGCTCATCGCGACGGCGACCAGCCGCTGCTGGGCGCCGTCGTGCAGGTCGCGCTCGATGCGGCGGCGTTCGGCCTCGGCGGCGTCGACACCGCGAGCCCGCGACGCCTGCAGGCGCTCGGCCTTCTGCTCCAGCTTCGCGGCGCGGTTCGGGCCGAGCAGCGAGTACGCCAGGTTGCCGTGCAGCCACCCGACCCACGGGGTCACCCAGATCGCCATCGGCAGCAACACGACCGACGCGATCGCGATCGGCAGCTCCAGGCAGGCCAGCGGGAACGCTGCCATCAGGTAGGCGAGGTCACGCCACGTCGTCGCGTCGGTCAGGCGGGTCAGCCAGCGCTTGACCAGCGAAAGCCCTTCGAGGGGAAGGCGCTCGACCGGCTCCAGCGGGGTTTCGAGCATCGTCCGCGCCCAGCCCCGCTCCCGGTCGGCGGACCAGCGGATGAAGCTGGTCGTGGCCATCAGGATCGGGAAGCCGATCCACACCACCGCGGTCGCGATGCCGACCGCCAGCCCGACGACGATGAGGATGAACTGGAGCAGCCGGAAGAAGAAGCTGACGAACATGTAGGCGATCGACCGCATCGGCCGAGGCCGCGGGATCCCCACCTGCTGTACCTGCTGGTCGATCGTCATCCGTGAACCTCGCCCCAAGAATTTTCCAGACGGCGGCGCTGGGCGTGAGTCGGCCCGAGCAACGCCGCCGCCAGCCGGGCATGCATCCCGGCCAGCGCCTTCGTCAACGCTACCGAGAGAGCGATGCAGAGCACCCCGAGCGCCGCCCAAGGCAGCGCCGAGACCGTCGAATCGACGGTGAACCACGCGTGCTCCCAGGTCGGGAAGCGGTACTCGCCGCCGGGCAGGAAGCGGTAGTAGATCGGCAGGCCCGCGAGACCGAGGCTGGTCGACCAGAAGGCCGTGACCAGGACGAACTCGATGATCCCGAGCGGGAAGAGCAGGAAGAAGTAGCCGAGGTCGCGCCAGGTCGAGCCGTCCTTCAGGCGCGCCTTCCAGCGCACGGACTGGCCGGCGACGGGAAGCGGGAGATACGGCAGGTCGATGTAGCGATCGAGCAGCGCGTACACCCTGGCGCGTTCCATCCGGGCCGCGCCGCGGACCGTCAGGATCACCAGCGCGAGGAGCGGCAACCCGATCCAGACGACCGCCGTGCCCATGCCCGCCGAGATGAAGGACACCAGAAGCGCGAACGCCAGGACACCCATCGGCAGGTTCATCAGCAGGTAGACGAGCGAGCCGCCGAACGACGGATCGGACCTGCTCAGCTCCCGCTCGGCCGCCAGCGAACTCATGGTCGTGCTCCTCTCCTGTTCGAGGAGTCAAGCATCGCGTCCGGGGGCGTCCGCTGACATGGTGCTCGCGGGCATCTCCCAGGTAGGGCTAGCCCCACCTGCGGGATTAACCCGGTTGCCGACCGCGTTATGATGTACAGGTTGTGTCCCACCAAGGGGGTGAACGGTTTCGACTTTGGTCGTTGAATCAGGAGAAGCGTGCCGGTGCAGGCGAGAGACCACCGTAAGCGTCATCGCAAACCAATAAGCGCCGAGCCTAAGAGCCAGCGCGAGTTCGCTCTTGCTGCCTAAGCAGTAGAGCAACTCTGTCGGTCCGGGGTCGCCTCCGACCCGGTCACCGGCATCAGCTAGGAGGCTTACCGTCACACTCGGCTACGGGGTGTGATTGGGAAACAAACAGTGGCTGGGCTCGTCACTTCAGCTTGTTCGCGTGACTGAAGGGGCCAAGTAGAGACATAGCGGACTGCGCACGGAGAAGCCCTGATGATGCGCCAGAGGACCCGGGTTCAATTCCCGGCACCTCCACCGCCCGAATGGCGAGTGCTCATGACGAGCGCTCGCCATTCGTCGTTTCCGGCGGCGGTGCGGGTTGCGCCGAAGCCCTGGGCGTGTTCAGAATATGCGTATGTTCAATTTGAATGAACATGATGGCTCGCTGAACGCGGAGTGGTCGGCCGAGGCGCGCTCCCGGCTCCAGGAGCTGGGCCTCCGTGTCGAAGTGCTCGCCGACGCACTGGTGAAGCTCACAACGCGATCCGGCGCCGCCCGGACATACGGTGTCGAGGTCAGGCGGCGGATCACCGCGGAACTGGCCACGGCGATCCATTTCCCGCCGTCCCCTCCATCGCTGCTGTTCACCACGTACCTCAGCGAACCGGTCGCCGAGCGGCTCCGCGCCCGGGGCATCGACTACGTGGACGCCGCGGGCAACGTCCACCTCGCGTGGGACGACGTCTTGATCGACGTCCGCGGCCGTCGCAAGCCCACCGTTCCGGCTGGCCGAGCCTCGTCGCGAGGTGCGGGAGCTTTCGGCCGCGCAGGCCTCCAGGTCCTGTTCGTCCTGCTCAGCTGGCCGGAGGCGGCCGCCTTCCCGTACCGTCGGCTGGCCGAGATGAGCGGTGTGTCGCTCGGGACGGTCAAGACGGTCATCGACGAGCTCACCCGTGCCGGCTATCTGTACGACCGAGGGAGCGAGCGACGGCTGGCCCGCGGAGCCGAGTTGCTCGACCGGTGGTCGGAGGCCTACTCGATCACCCTCGACACCTCGTTGGCTCTCGGCGAGTTCGCGGCGGCCGATCTTTCGTGGTGGCGTGACGCGGAGACCGACCTGCTTTCCTCGGGGGTCCAGGTGGGCGGGGAAGCGGGCGCAAGCCTCATCGATCCGCATCTCCGGCCGGCCTCGCTCACCCTCTATGCCACCGGGCTGCCGGTGCGGCTGATCGGCCGGTATCGGTTGGCACGAGCGGAAAACGGCGGCAACGTGCACATCCGGAACCGGTTCTGGCAGGCGCCCGGACCGGAGTCGTGGATCGTGCCTTCGCCGCTGATCTACGCTGACCTGCTGGCCTCGGGCGATCCGCGCCAGCGTGAGCACGGCGACCGGATCCGGAGCGACGATGATCGACTTAAGCGCATCGACCGAACCTGATCTCCGGCTCGCCGCGAGAGTGCTGACCCGGGTCGATGCCGTCGCCAGTGCCGTGGGAGTCGAGTACCTCGTGGTCGGGGCGACCGCGCGCACGATTGTCGATCGGGTTGGTCGGCGGCCGGACGATTTCGAAGAATTCGTGAGCCGGCTGGAAAGACATGGCCGGAGCGCGTACTCGTTTCTCGTGGAGGGCATCGAGGTCGACGTGCTGCTTACGGCGGTATCGAGGATGACGACCGGACCAGTCGGTGATCCTGCCCGGCGGGCTCGTCATCAAGGTTCCCGCAGTACCGGCGTTGGCTCTGCTCAAGCTCTTGACCTGGTGGGATCGGCGCGCCACGACCACGCACGACGCCATCGACCCCGGGACGATGATCGGCTGGTACTCATCGGGACCCTATTGGGATCGGCTCTACGACAAGGAACTCGAGGTGCTCGAACGGCACGGCTTCGACCCTGCGCTCGCGGGGCCTGGCTGCTGGGATCACACATGCCGGAACTGTTGGATTCCGACGGTGTCGCGGTACTGCTCGGCATCGTCGGCGACGACGACGTGCTGGGCCGGTTGGGCAGCGACCTTCGCCTCACGCGTGGGCCGGTCCTCGTCGGTGCGCTCGCCGAGGGCATCAGGGAGGCGTCTTTGGCATAGGTCGCTGCTGTAGGGCTTAGCAAGGCCAATAGGCCAGGATCGTTCCCGCAGCATCGAGCCTGGACTTTCTTCGTGATCGCGGAGGTAGCTCGTGAAACGATGGCCATGTCGAGAGCCCTTGAGTGATCAAAATTCCGGCGGCTGTGTCGTGTAACAGTCGAGGTTCTTGTCGCGACCAGTGAGTGCGCATTGGAAATGGGCTTGTCGACTGCGACGGAGGGGAATGGCATGGACGGACCAACCTTGTTTCGAGGTGGATTCGCAAGACGTTCCGCTGCGTGGTGGGCCGCTGCTGGAATTGGGGCGATGCTCGTTACTTATGCCGCTACGCGAAGTCCGCGACAGTCTTATTCGCTGGCTTTGGAGAACAAAGATAGCGACGACGCGCCGGGTGCCCTGAATGCTCTCTATCAGAGTGAAAAGGCGGACGCATCCGCTATATTTAATGTTTCCATGGCGATGATGGGTATTGCCGCGGCCTATGTTGTCGGAGCGATATCGCTGGCTGAGAAGTATGGGTCGGATTCGATTCCGTGGCCTGTGGTCGTCCTGTTACCAGCGCCACTATGGGTCATCGTGGTATTTCATTCCCTGATTACGCTAAATGCTATGAATCATGGTCTCTCTGTTCTTATCCTGGAAGACAGGCTCTTTCGAAGAGCTCGACTTCCTCGTCGGGGGCGGTACGACGGAGAATCGGATCCGAAGCCGGCGATCAAGTGATGGATATCATGAAGTCGCACTGGGCGCATAAGGCGGCGACGGTATTTTGCTACGCCGGAGTCGGCTTCCTGGTCGTTGGTTATACGGCGTATGATGTCGTCAGGTGGTGGCCGCACGGTGGCAATGGCTGGCGTATTGTGGTCTTGTCGCTCTACTCTTTGTCTTTTGCCGTCGCAGCGGCCTCATGGATTGTTGGGCTGTGGAAACTAAGGGATGCGCAGGATGTCAGGGATGAACTGTGTCCGAGGCTCCGTTGAGAGTAAGGGCATGGCGCTCTATCGGGCGGGTGATCAGGCGCGTCGTCAAGGTGATTGCCGTAGTCTTAGTGTGCTTACTGATGGTCAGTGGCTTGGATTCACTGGCTGGTACGCTGGTGGATGTGGGAAATAAGCAGAAAATAAGCACTACGCAAGCTGCTGTGCGGCCTGCAAGGCAAGCGCTTGTGGTGTTCCCGGGCTACATTATGCCGGGCGATGTTCTTTCTGCGGCGTTTTCTCGCCACCTTGGTCTGGATACCACGATGCTGGTGGCCCAATACGCGGATCGCGGATTGGACATGGATGACTTCTATGCGCAGATTATGGTCGAACTGGAAAAACTCAAGCCTGAAAGAATCCGGCTGTACGGTGCGTCCCTGGGGGGAATGTGTGCCAGGGAGTTCCTTAAACGATACGAGCAATCAGGTATGCGCTTTGGAAAAGTCTCCCTGATTCTCGATACTGCACCAGGTAATGTTCGCAACATCAAAAGGTCGCCCGTTCTTTTTTGGTTCGCCTCCTGGTATCGAGGTGGGCCGATATCGGGGGCGATTTGGGCATTTCTGAGCCGCTTCAACGACCTCGGTGTCGTCGCTGAACCTGATGCTGATAAGAGTCTCATCGAAGAAGGTCGACGCCGTTCTGCATGGGCGGGAATTCCGGCTTTGGCAACCCAGGCGAACTTCATAGACTCGTTTCCCGCTCTGCGTCCACTGGAGCTTGTTGGAGTTGTGGACCGGATGACCTACATCCACTCCAACAACCCGGAGGAAGATCCGCTGGTTCGAGTCGAAGAGTCGATAGCAGAGTGGAATAGGGCATTTCCCGCACTGATTCGAGTCAAGATGGACGATCGATCAGGTGGGTGGCACATCCCCCTGATCGAACGACCGGGCGAAGTGATGCGCGCGATCCTTGCTGTGTGAGCCTTTGCGGGTTTGCGCCCGATCGGGCAGGCACGATTCGTGAGAATCTCGTAGCCTCGAAGCCATGCGCCTTCATGTGCATCAGTGGGGTTCCGGACCGCGGGTCGTTCTCGTGCACGGCGTGCTGCTCGGCGGCCGCGAGGCGTGGCGGGCCCAGCGCCCGTTGACCGAGCGGTGGACGTTGCTCGCGCCGGATCGTCCCGGGCACGGGAAGTCGCCGGACGGCGTGCAGGATTTCGAGGCCGACGCCGGATTGATCGCGGAGCAGCTGCTCGACGAGCCCGCGCATCTGGTCGGGCTGTCCTACGGTGCGATCGTCGCGATGCTGGCCGCCGTGCGGCGGCCGGAGATGGTCCGGACGCTCACCGTGGTCGAACCGCCCGCGGCCGGGATCGTCCGCGGCGACGAGGTCGTCGACGCGTGGGACGCCGAGCTGCGGCGATTCCTCGACGGGCCGCTCGAAGATCCTCGCGAGGTGTTCAAGGTGTTCTTCCCGCTCGCGGGTGTGCCGCTGCCCATCCCGGATCCGGTGCCGGAGACGCTGCGGCGCGGGGCTCGCGCGCTCGTCGGGATGCGGCCGCCGGGTGACGCGGACCTACCGCTCGACGCGCTGGCCGGAGCGGGCTTCCCGATGCTCGTCGTCACCGGCGGTCATCGGCCGGAGTACGAGATCATCGCCGACGCGATCGCGGACGGGACCGGTGCGCGCCGCGAAATCGTGCGGGGGATGGGGCATTTGGTGCCGGATACCGGGGCGGCGTTCAACGAGCTTTTGGAAGGATTTCTGAAGCACGGAGAGTAGCTGCGGCAGGGTCGATTTCATCTCGATTCACCCGCAATGGCGATCTTGTTCCGGTGAAGTGTCATGCTGTGTGTCCGACCATGGCCCTCTTTCGAAACGACCCCGTGTCGCCGGAGGGCCGGAAGAAGGTGGCAGATGACCTGGGCCAGGCATTCCAGTCGTCCCGACCCCGCTGAAGACCAGAGCCGGATGGCCGGTGTGCGAGCGGAGGAAGAAGTCCGCCTCACCCTGCAGAACGGCAGAGCAGCACGAACCGTCGCCGGGCACGCTTCGGACGCCCTCGACTGTGCGGAACTACTGGCCATGCTCGGACTCGAGGGAGTCCAGAAGAAGCACGCTCAGCGCACCTGACCCCCGATCCGGGTGGTCAATTCGGCCGCGGTCAGACGGACCTCCTCGGCGAGATCGGGCCACGTTTCCTCGCACCCTTCCGCCCCGGGCAGAGGTGGCGGAGAGTCACGCTGATCGCGGCCATCGGACGGCCGCCGTGGTCGAAGACCGGGCAGGCCACCGAGGCGAATCCTTCGGTGACGTGACCGTCTTCGACCGCCCAGCCGAGCCTGCCCTCCGCGTTCAGCGTGCGGCGGAGTTCGGCGAGGGTGCGCGGGCCGCGACCGGTGCGCAGGACGAACGCCGAGGCAGCCGGGAAGAGCGCGCGCACGTGTGGCGAGGGCAGATGCCGCAGGATCGCCCTGCCCGATGCCGTGAGCTGGCCCGGTAGCCGGACGCCGACCTCGGTCACCAGGGTCTCCGGGCGCGTGGGGCGCTCTTTGACCAGGTAGAGCGACTCGTTGCCGTGCAGTACGCCCAGATGCGCGGTGTGGCCGACGCGGTCGGCGAGTTTGCGCAGCAGCGGGAGCGCGAGGCGTTCCAGCGGGTCGTGCCGCAGGTAGGCCGAGCCGAGCTCGAACGCGGCGATGCCGAGGCCGTAGCGGCGCTCGGCCGGTAGGTGTGTCACGAAACCGGCGGCCTCCAGCTCGGCGAGCAGGTGATACGTCGTCGAACGCGGGAGGCCGAGTTCGCGCGCGATCGCGGCCGCGGACACCGGGCCGGGCCTCGCGGCGAGGGCGCGGAGGATGCCGAGGCCGCGTCGCAGAGCCGGGACTTCGCTGCTCTCGCCCATGTGCGGTCTCCTGTTTGGCTCGGCGGGGGAGCAAGGGACCTTTGCTACCACTTCTCTCGACATCAAGAGAGTGGTAGCAAAGGTCCCTTGCTCTCTTTTCGCAGGTGGGAGCGGTGACTGTGTGGATTTCGGGTCACTCAACGCACCAAAATCCACACGGTCGCTACGCGGGGTAAGGGGTGTGTGGATATAGGGACACTCAACGTCCCTATATCCACACACCCCACGTGGTAGCAAAGGTCCCTTGCTCCCACCCGGGCATGTCTTGGATACCAGACACAACCACCGGTTGGCGCCGCCCACCAGCGGGCATGGCGTTGTCCAATGGGGCTATGCCGGAAACCGTACTTCTGGGGTCCGAACCGCTTCGGCCCGAACAGGTCGTCGCGGTCGCCCGTGACCACTCGCCCGTCGCGGTCAGCGAAGCGGCCGAGAAGAACCTCGCCGCGACGCGTCAGCACATCGACGACCTCGCGCACGCCGAGACGCCGACGTACGGCGTTTCGACGGGCTTCGGGGCGCTCGCCACCAGGCATATCCCGCTCGAAAGCCGCACCGCGCTCCAGCGGTCGCTCATCCGGTCGCACGCGGCCGGCGCGGGCCCGGTCGTGGAGACCGAGGTCGTCCGCGCGCTGATGCTGCTGCGCCTCCGCACCCTCGCCAGCGGGTACACCGGCATCCGGCCGCAGACCGCGCAAGCGCTTGCGGCCCTGCTCAACGCCGGGATCACGCCGCTCGTCCACGAGTACGGCTCCCTCGGCTGCTCCGGTGACCTCGCGCCCCTCGCCGCTGTCGCGCTCGCGCTGATGGGAGAGGGCGAAGTCGAGTACAACGGCGAAGTCGTCCAGGCGGGCGTAGCGCTGAAGCACGCGGGGATCGAGCCGGTCGTTCTCGCGGAGAAGGAGGGCCTCGCCCTCACGAACGGGACCGACGGCATGCTCGGCATGCTCCTGCTGGCCGCCGCCGACCTGCGCAAGCTGCTCGACACCGCCGACATCACCGCGGCGATGAGCGTCGAAGCGCTCCTCGGCACCGATCGCGCCTTCGCCGCCGATCTTCAGGCGCTGCGTCCGCACCCCGGGCAAGCGACGAGTGCGCTCCGCATGTGGACGGCGCTCCAGGACTCGAAGATCGTCGAGAGCCACCGCGGCCCCGACTGCAACCGCGTCCAGGACGCGTACTCCCTCCGCTGCGCGCCCCAGGTGCACGGCGGCGCCCGGGACAGCCTCACGCACGCCGAACTCGTCGCCGGGCGTGAGCTCCAGTCCGCGGTCGACAACCCGGTCGTGTTGTCCGACGGCCGCGTCGAGTCCAACGGCAACTTCCACGGTGCCCCGGTCGCGTACGTGCTCGACTTCCTCGCCATCCCGCTCGCCGACGTCGCGAGCATCGCCGAGCGCCGCACGGACCGCATGCTCGACAAGGCTCGTTCGCACGGCCTCCCGCCGTTCCTCGCTTTCGACCCCGGCGTCGATTCCGGCCACATGATCGCCCAGTACACGCAGGCGGCCGTGGTCAGCGAGCTCAAGCGCCTCGCGGTGCCGGCGTCGGTCGACTCGATCCCGAGCAGCGCCATGCAGGAGGACCACGTCTCCATGGGCTGGTCCGCAGCGCGCAAGCTGCGCAAGGCCGTCGAGGGCCTCAACACCGTCCTCGCCATCGAACTGCTCACCGCCGCGCGTGCCCTCGACATGCGCGCGCCCCTGGTCCCGTCGCCGGTCACCGGCCGGGTCCGGGATCTCGTCCGCACCAAGGTCGAGGGCCCCGGCCCCGACCGTCATCTGGCGCCGGAGATCGCCGCCGCCGAAGAACTCGTCGCGTCGGGTGCCGTCCTCGCCGCGGCCCAACTGGAGGTCTGAGCCCATGACCCGCACGGTCCGTGCCGCCCGAGGCACCACGCTCACCGCGAAGAACTGGCAGACCGAAGCCGCGCTGCGGATGTTCCACAACAACCTCGACCCCGAGGTCGCCGAGCGCCCCGAAGACCTGGTCGTCTACGGCGGAACCGGCAAGGCCGCCCGCAACTGGGCCAGCTTCGACGCGATCACCCGCGAACTGACCACATTGGACGCCGACGAGACGCTGCTCGTCCAGTCCGGCAAGCCGGTCGGCGTGTTCCGCACGCACGAATGGGCGCCGCGTGTGCTCATCGCGAACTCCAACCTCGTCGGCGACTGGGCGACGTGGCCCGAATTCCGCCGCCTGGAGGCGCAGGGCCTGACCATGTACGGCCAGATGACCGCAGGGTCCTGGATCTACATCGGCACGCAGGGGATCCTGCAGGGCACGTACGAGACCTTCGCCGCCGTCGCGAAGAAGCGGTTCGGCGGCAGCCTCAAGGGCACGCTCACCGTCACCGCCGGCCTCGGCGGCATGGGCGGCGCGCAGCCGCTCGCGGTCACGATGAACGACGGTGTCGCGCTCGTCATCGAATGCGACCCGCAGCGCGCCCACCGCCGCGTCGAGACGCGCTACCTCGACGAGGTCGCCGACGACCTCGACGACGCGATCCGCCGGGTGGAGGCCGCGAAGAAGGAGAAGCGCGCGCTGTCCGTCGGGGTGGTCGGCAACGCCGCCGAGGTGCTGCCCGAACTGCTGCGCCGCGGTGTCGAGGTCGACATCGTCACCGACCAGACCTCCGCGCACGACCCGCTTTCCTACCTGCCCAAGGGAATCGGCGTCGACGAGTGGCAGGACTACGCGGACAAGAAGCCCGACGAGTTCACCGAACGCGCCCGCGAGTCGATGGCGGAGCACGTCGAGGCGATGCTCGGCTTCCTCGACAAGGGCGCCGAGGTCTTCGACTACGGCAACTCCCTGCGCGGCGAGGCGAAACTCGGCGGCTGCGAGCGCGCGTTCGACTTCCCGGGATTCGTGCCCGCCTACATCCGCCCGCTGTTCTGCGAGGGCAACGGCCCGTTCCGCTGGGCGGCGCTGTCCGGCGACCCCGAGGACATCGCGGCGACCGACCGCGCGATGCTGGAACTGTTCCCGGAGAACGAATCCCTCGCGCGCTGGATCCGGCTCGCCGGGGAACGCGTCGCCTTCCAGGGGCTTCCTTCGCGGATCTGCTGGCTCGGCTACGGCGAGCGTCATCTCGCGGGCCTGCGGTTCAACGAGATGGTCGCCAGCGGTGAGCTGAAGGCGCCGGTCGTCATCGGCCGCGACCACCTCGACTCGGGCAGCGTCGCCTCGCCGTACCGCGAGACCGAGGGCATGGCCGACGGCTCCGACGCGATCGCCGACTGGCCGCTGCTGAACGCGCTGGTCAACACCTCGTCGGGCGCCAGCTGGGTGTCGATCCACCACGGCGGCGGCGTCGGCATGGGCCGCTCCATCCACGCGGGCCAGGTCAGCGTGGCCGACGGAACCCTGCTGGCGGCGCAGAAACTCGAGCGTGTGCTCACCAACGACCCGGGCATGGGTGTCATCCGGCATGTCGACGCGGGCTACGACCGCGCCGCCGAAGTCGCCGACGAGCGCGGCGTGCGCGTGCCGATGCGGGACGCCGAGTGACCGCGTCCTCGCTGCTGGCGGAGATCTCGGACGTCGGCCGTGACCCGAAGCGCGGCGGCTACTCCCGCCACGCCTTCGACGCGGCCGAAACCGAACTCCGCGCGTGGTTCGTCGAGCGCGCCGGACGGCTGGGACTGGGCGTCGAGACCGACCGCAACGGCAACATCTGGGCCTGGTGGGGTACACCCGGCCCGGACGCGGTCGTCACCGGGAGCCACCTCGACTCGGTGCCCGGCGGTGGCGCGTTCGACGGCCCGCTGGGGGTCGCCAGCGCGCTCGACGCGGTGGAGATCTTGCAGGCCAAGGGATTCCGTCCGGCCAAGCCGTTCGCCGTCGTGGTCTTCGCGGAAGAGGAAGGCGGCCGGTTCGGCGTACCGTGCCTCGGCTCGCGGCTGCTGACCGGGACCATCGACGCGGACAAGGCACGCGGCCTGCGTGACCCGGACGGCGTCACGTTCGCCGAAGCGGCGGCGAAATCCGGCCTCGATCCCGATCAGGTCGGCCGCGATTCCGAGCGGCTGGGGCTGATCGGGCGGTTCCTGGAGCTGCACGTCGAGCAGGGGCGCGGGCTGATCGACCTCGGCTCGCCGGTCGCCGTCGGCAATACGGTGATCGCGCACGGCCGGTGGCGTTTCTCCTTCCAGGGCCAGGGAAATCACGCGGGTGCGACGCTGATCGGAGATCGTCGTGACCCGATGATCCCGGCGGCGGAGACCGTTCTCGCCGTGCGGAAACTGGCGAAGGCGACCAGCGACGCGAGGGCCACTGTCGGCAGGCTCGTGCCGACACCGGGCGGGACGAACGTCATCGCGTCCACTGTGGACCTTTGGCTGGACGCTCGGGTGCCGGGTACGGACACGCCCGAACTGGTCGCGGAGATCGCGAAACTGGCCGAAGAGGCGGCCGGACAGGAAGGGTGCCGCGTCGAGGTCACCAGGGAGTCGTACTCCGACGACGTGGTCTTCGACGACGCGCTGCGCCGCGACCTGGGCACCTGGCTGGGCGGGCCGCCGGAACTGCCGACCGGCGCCGGGCACGACGCGGCGATCCTCGCCGGGTTCGTCCCGTCCGGCATGCTCTACGTGCGCAATCCCACCGGGATCAGTCATTCCCCGGAGGAGTTCTCCGAAGCGGAGGACGTCGACCACGGTGCGCGCGCGCTCGCGGACGTCCTGGAGAAACTGTCGACATGACGACATATTGGTGTGAACGTGCCTGGCTGCCGGACGGGATCGCCGATGCCGTCCGGATCGAGGTCGACGGCGGCGAGATCGCTTCCGTGACGGCGAACGCGCCTCGCGAAGGAACTGTCCTGAGTGGACTGACCTTGCCGGGCTTCGCGAACGGGCACTCGCACGCGTTCCATCGTGCGCTGCGCGGCCGGACGCACCACGATCGCGGGACCTTCTGGACGTGGCGCGAGCGGATGTACTCGCTCGCGTCACGGCTCGATCCGGATTCGTACTACCGCCTGGCACGCGGGGTCTACGCCGAGATGGTGCTGGCCGGGTACACGAGTGTCGGCGAGTTCCACTACCTGCACCACGCCCCGGGCGGAAAGCCTTACGCCGAGCCGAACGCGATGGGCGAGGCGCTGCGGCAAGCGGCCAGGGACGCCGGGATCCGGCTGACCTTGCTCGACACGTGCTATCTCGCGGGCGGGATCGGGGTGGAGCCTGACGAGGTACAGCGGCGGTTCTCCGATGGGTCGGCCACGAAGTGGGCGCGACGAGTCGGCGAATTGCGAGAGGACGAGACGTTCCGGGTGGGCGGGGCGATCCATTCGGTGCGCGCAGTTCCCGAAGACCAACTGTCCGAAGTGGCCGGTGGGTCCGGGCCGCTGCACATCCACCTTTCGGAGCAACGGGCCGAGAACGAGCAATGCCTGGCGGCTTATGGCCGGACCCCGACGGGGTTGCTCCACGACCACGGCGTGCTCGGCGAACGGCTCACCGCGGTGCATGCGACGCATCTGACCGCAGAGGACATTCAGCGGCTGGGTGCGGCGCGGAGCCGCGCCTGCTTCTGCCCGACGACCGAACGCGATCTCGGCGACGGCATCGGCCCCGCGCGGACGCTGCTGGACGAGGGGGTGCGGCTGTCGCTCGGCAGCGACAGCAACGCGGTCGTCGACGCGTTCGAGGAGACCAGGGCGCTGGAACTGAACGAGCGGCTCGCCAGTGAGAAGCGCGGCAGGTTCACCGCGGAGGAACTCCTCGCCGCGGCGACGGATCACGGCGCGGTCGGCTGGGACGAGGTTGGACGGCTGGCCCCGGGCGCGGGCGCGGACCTGGTCACGGTCGGCCTCGGTTCGGTGCGGACCGCGGGGATCGAACCGTCCGGGGTGGTCTTCGCCGCGTCCGGTGCGGACGTCCGGGACGTCGTCGTCGCCGGGCGTGAGATCGTCCGCGACGGCGTGCATCAGCTGATCGACCGGCCGGAAACGGTCCTGGCCAAGGAGATCGAGGCATTGTGGCAGTCCTGATCACGGGAATCGGCGAGCTCACCACGAACGACGCCGAACTGGGCAAGCTCCGCGACGCGGCCGTCGTCGTCGATGGCGAGACGATCGCCTGGGTCGGCGCAGCCGCGGACGCGCCCGACGCGGACGAGCGGGTCGACGTCGAGGGGCGTGCGGTGCTGCCCGGCTGGGTGGACAGCCACACGCACCTCGTGTTCGCCGGGGACCGGACCGCCGAGTTCGAGGCGCGGATGGCCGGGAAGGCGTACAGCGCCGGAGGGATCGCAGTCACCGTCGACGCGACTCGGTCGGCTTCCGACGAGCAGCTGGCGGCGAACCTGCGGCGTCACGTCGACGAAGCGGCGAGGCAGGGCACGACCTGCCTGGAGACGAAGACCGGGTACGGGCTCAACGTCGAAGACGAGGCACGTTCGGCGCGAATCGCCGCCGAGGTGGCCGACGAGGTCACGTTCCTCGGCGCGCATCTGGTGCCGCCGGGCGCGGACGCGGAGTCCTATGTGGACCTTGTGTGCGGCGACATGCTCGACGCCGTGGCGCCGCTCGTGCGGTGGGCCGACGTGTTCTGCGAGACCGGCGCGTTCGACGAGGCGCAGTCCGGGCGGGTGCTGAAGGCGGCGCGGGAGCGCGGGCTCGGGCTGCGGGTGCACGGGAATCAACTGGGGAGGGGCCGGGCGTGCGGCTCGCCGTCGAGCTGGGGGCGGCGAGCGTCGACCACTGCACGTACCTGAGCGATGCGGATGTCGAGGCTCTCGCCGCTTCGGACACTGTCGCGACCCTACTTCCGGCGTGCGATCTGTCGACACGGCAGCCGTTGGCGCCGGCGCGGCGGCTTCTCGACGCGGGGGCGACCGTCGCGCTGGCCAGCAACGCGAACCCGGGCAGCTCGTACACGACGTCGATGGCGTTCTGCGTGACGACCGCGGTGCTGCAGATGCGGATGACGATCGACGAGGCGGTGTGGGCGGCGACGGCGGGTGGTGCGCGCGCTCTGCGGCGTGACGACGTGGGCTTCGTGCGGCCGGGGGCACGCGCCGATCTTCACGTGCTGGAAGCGCCTTCGACGACGCACCTCGCGTATCGGCCGGGGGTGCCGCTCACTTCGTCGGTGTGGCGCCGGGGGAACCGGTTGTGAGCGCGTGTTCGAACTTGCGGTTCGGCCCGAGGATCCAGACCTTCTTGGGATCGAGGTAGGTGATCAGATCGATCAGGGCGTTGTAGACGGTGGTGAGCCGCGCGGCGCCTTCCTCGGGTGACTTCAGGATCTTGGCGGTCTCTTCGAGCAACGGGGCGAACCATTCGGCGAATTCGGCGTCGTCCCGGTATTTGCGCCGGAACTGGACATAGCCGAGGCACCGGGGACGATCCGGGCTGTCCGGATCGATCATCAATTCGCCGATGGCCTGTTGTTCGCCGCCGAGGAGCAGGAACACGCGGGCGTCACTCGGCTCGTCGTGCCCGGACAGCGCCCCTTTGACTTCGCCGAGACGGCGCATCAGCCGCCGGTTCCGGCCGCGGCTGCCCATGTCCAGGAAGTGGGCCTCCTGCTGGAGGATCTGTACCCAGCCGAGGTAGGCGGAAAGCCGGTAAAGGCTGTCGTAGCGGTTGTATTCGTCTTGCCGCTCGGTACCCGGCGCCGCCTGATGGACCTCTTCGCCGGACAGCAGGCGAATCGCGTTCCGCAGCCGCGCGGCCAGCGACGCCGCCGACTGCAGCAGCGGATCCCGGTACCGGCTGACCAGGTCCCGGCGGAGCTGCTCGCGGTCGGTCCGCCGCCTGCGTGCCTCGAACACCCCGCCGAGCACCGCCGTCAGCACCGCGCCGGTCACCGAGACCACCGCGGAGATCACCGAAACGTTGTTCACGTCGCATCACCCCGGCGTGGAGCGTACTGACAGGTGCGCTAGCGGAGGGTGTCTTCGACCCGGATCCGCAGGGCGGGTGGGAGTTCGCCGAGCAGATGAGACCACTGCTCGACCCGTTTCTCGCTCAGGTGGGTGAGCAGATCGAGCACCGGCGCCCACAGCTCCTCGTCGGCCGCCGCGACCCCCAGGAGGCCGCGGAACCGGGTCTCGGAGAGCAGCCCGAGGACGTGATCGATCCGGCTCTTGTCGTCGAGGACGAACGCGATCCGGATCAGAGCCTCGTCGCCGATGACGGCCAGCGCCCGGCGCACCGTCGGATCGGGCAGGTGACCGACGAACCGGCCGACGGTGATCCAGTCCTCTCGGCGCACCAGCTCGCGCGCCACCTCGACGACGGTTTCGAGCGGGATCCGCGCGATGATCGCGCTCGCCCGGCGCGGGTCCAGTTCGGCCGCGACGTCGGCCAGGAACGGCGGCTTCAGCCGCTTCGCGACGTCGACGCCCCGGGAGACGTCCACCAGCCCGGCGATCCGCGCGCACAAGAGCGGGCCGAAGACCTTCTCGGCGATCTTCGCGAGGATCGGGCTCGGGACGAGCTTGCTCGCCATCGCCATCCGCTCCAGGGCGGCGAGGTTGGCGTCGAACAGGGTGTCCGTGACCTGCTCGCGGAACGCCTGGAGCTCGGCCGCGTCCACGCTCTCCAGGTACGAGAGCCGCTCCGGGGTGGTGCCGAGGACGCGGGCGAGTTTGAGGATCTCCGCCTGCGCCGCGAAGTTCTCGGTGGTCACAGGCCCACCACCTTGCGAACGGCGCCGCGCAGCAGCGCGGGCACGTACTTCAGGCCCTCTTCGCCCGCTTCGGCCAGCGCCTTGGCCTGGCGGTGGCGCGCGTCGCGAAGCGCGTTGGAAAGGTCCTGTTTCTCGTGGTCGGCCAGCGCTTCGATGCCTGCCGGGACAGGACCGCCTAGCTGACCGGTGAGTGTGCGCTCGGCCATGGTCGATCATCATGCCTCATCGCGCCGGGGAAGCAGGGGACCTTTACTTTCGTCCATGGCGGACCGCTCGTCACGGCTTGTAGCGTCCAGGTCTGTGATGGACGGAGAGGAGCCCGTGCGGCGCGGGCGGCGGCTGTGGATGGACGTCGCGCTGTGGCTCGGGCTCTGCGGCTGGGTGGTCATCGACGCCGGATCCAGCACGAGGCACTGGGAACTGCTCTTCGGGCTCACCACGACCACGGCCGCGATCGCGGTGTCGCGCCGGTATCCGCTGGTCTCGCTCGCCATCGCGATGGTCGCCGCGTTCGTCGTGATGGGCAGCTTCGGCGGCCGGGTGCCGATTTGGGAGGGCTTCGTCCTCGTCGCGGTGGGCTACCTCGCCGGCTACCGGCAGCCGGTCGCGAAACCGATGCTGCGCCTTTTCGCCGTCGTTTCGGTGCTGGCGGTCCCCGTCGCGCTGCTGTGGAGCAAGGACGGCTTCGCGTCCTGGGGTGCGTTGCTCGGCGTCCTCGTCTTCGCTGGGGTGACGCCCTGGCTGCTGGGCAGGTACGTCCGGCAGCGCGAGGACATGGCGCGCGACGGCTGGCGGCGCGCCGAGGAGATGGAGAGCCGTCAGCGGCTCGTCGCCGACCGCGCGCGGCTGCGCGAGCGCACCCGGATCGCCAGCGACATGCACGATTCGCTGGGCCACGAGCTGAGCCTGATCGCGGTGCGCGCCGCGGCGCTGGAGGTCGCCGGCGGACTCGACGAACCGCAGCGGCAGGCCGCGGGCGAGCTGCGGCAGAGCGCCGCGACGGCGACCGAACGGCTGCGCGAGATCATCGGCGTCCTGCGCGAGGACGACGCGCCGACCGAGCCGGTGCACGAGAGCATCGACGAACTGCTCGACCGGACCAGGGCTTCGGGCGTGCTGATCGAGTCCTCTGTGGACGAACCGGTCGACGGTGAACCGCCGATGGTCGACCGCGCCGCGTACCGCGTGGTCCAGGAATCGGTCACGAACGTGGTGAAACACGCGCCGGGTGCCGCGGTCACGGTCCGGGTCGTGCGGTCCGAAGGGCGGACGGACGTCGTGGTCACCAACGCCGCGCCGCCCGCGGGGCCGCTCCCGGGCAGGACGTCGGGCAAACGCGGGCTGATCGGCCTGCGCGAACGGGTCCGGCTGGTCGGCGGGACTCTGCGGGCGGGCCCCCGTGACGGCGGTTTCGAGGTCAGCGCGGCCTTGCCGCACGACGCGGCGCCGTCGGAGGAATCGCCCGAGAGCCAGGCGGCGATGGACGCCGAAGTCGGGCAGTCGACGTCGGCCAGGGAACTGGAACGGGCCCGCCGGGACGTCCGGCGCAGCCTGATCCAGGCGATCGTCGTGCCGATCGGGCTGTTCGGCGTGGTGGTCGGGATCAGCGGGGCCGTGTTCCTCGTCAAGTGGTACGGCTCCGAACTCCCCGGTGGGGACTACGACCGCATCCAGGTCGGCCAGACCCGCGCGGAGATCGCTTCGCTCCTGCCCGGCGCTCAGCGGGTCGCCCGGCCGCGTGCGGTGGAGCCGCCGGTGCCCGCGGGGGCGACCTGCGAGTACTACGGCACCGAGCGCAGCGTGTTCAACTTGAACTACGAGGCCTACAGGCTGTGCTTCGCCGAGGGGAGACTCGTGGCGAAGGACGTGATCAGTGAAGACGAGCAAAGGGGGGACCCGGATGATCCGGGTGGTGCTGGCCGATGACGAGGCGATGATCCGCGCCGGCGTGTCGGCGATCCTGGCCGCGGACGCCGGGATCGAGGTGGTCGCGGAGGCCGAGGACGGGCGCGCCGCCGTCGAGCAGACCCGCGCGACCAGGCCGGACGTCGTGCTCCTCGACATCCGGATGCCGGTCATGGACGGGCTCAAGGCGGCCGAGGAGATCCGGCGGCTGCTGCCCGACGTCGGCGTGATCATGCTGACGACGTTCGGCGAGGACGCCTACATCGAACGCGCGCTCGGCCTGGGCGCGAGCGGTTTCCTGCTGAAATCCGGCGATCCCCGCGAACTGCTCGGCGGCATCCACGCGGTCGCGGGCGGGGCGGCTTTCCTTTCGCCGAAGGTCGCGCAGCGGGTCATCGCCCGCTTCTCCGGAAACCAGGTGTCCCGCGCCGAAGAGGCGAAGGCGCTGATCGGGAAACTGACCCCGCGTGAGCAGGAAGTGCTGGCACTGCTGGGTTCCGGACTGTCCAATGCGGACATCGCCGCGAAACTGTTCGTCGTCGAGGGCACGGTGAAGGCCTACGTGAGCACCATCCTCAACCGGCTCGGCGCGCGGAACCGGGTGCAGGCCGCGATCACCGCGTACGAGGCGGGGCTGGTCGGCGGGGGACGGGAGGAGTCCAGCCGCTGACGCCGGCGCCGATGCGGGCGGTGAGCGCGCCGGGGAGCAGCCGGAACACGCCGTTGCGCATGGCCACGGCGAGCGGATTGCGCAGCTGCGGCCCGGCTTTTCCCGCCTGGACCGAGGCTTTCACGACGCCCTGGCTGCGCGAACGGCGCTGCTCGTCGTAACTCTTCAGTGCCGCGTCGACGTCTTCGATGGTGCTGAGCGCGGCGGCGAGGACGACCGCGTCTTCGATCGCTTGGCAGCCGCCCTGGCCGAGGAACGGCGGCATCGCGTGGGCCGCGTCGCCGAGCAGCGCGACGCGGCCCTTCACGTATGAGGGCAGAGGCGTGCCGAGCAGGTGGAGATCGTGGTGGAGCAGGGTCTCGGGCGCGGTCGCTTCGATGAGTTCGGGAATGGGGTCGTGCCAGCCGCCGAAACGGTCTCGCAGATACGACTTCGGGTCTTCGTGACGGATGCCCGCTTCGGCGACGTAGCTCGCCCACCAGTAGACGCTGTCGTCGTGCAACGGGATGACGCCGATCTCGGCGCCGTCGTCCCAGCTGGTGCTGAGCTCCGTCGGGTGCGGGAGGGTAGTCACCGCGCGGAAGGCCGTGCTGCCGCTGTAGACCGGTTCGGGGTGTCGCGGCCACAGCTGCTTGCGGGCCATGCTGTGGATTCCGTCCGCGGCGACGATGACGTCGGCGTCGAGGTCTTCGAGGCAGGTGACCTCGACGCCGGTGCGGACGCAACCCTCGGGAAGAGCGTCGCGGAGCGCGCCGATGAGATCCGCGCGGTGGATGGCGGCGAGCGGGCGGCCGTGATGACGGCGGAACGCCTCGGCATCCCATCGGGTGATGCGGCGGCCGTGGCGGTCGTGGAGACCGCCGGAGGATTGCTCCCTGAGGGTTTCGGGGTGGACGCCCAGCGCCTCGAGTGAGCGCAGGGCGTTCGGCCACAGGGAGATGCCCGCGCCGACGGCGGTGAGCTCCGGCGCCTGTTCGAGGACGGTGACCTCCCAGCCGATGCCGTGCAGCCCGATGGCGGCGCTCAGTCCGCCGATTCCCCCGCCGATCACGATCGCTTCGCGCATGTCGACCTCCTCTACATCTGTAGAGTACTACTACACTTGTAGAGTGCGAAAGGCGACGATCGGGGACGCGGCCATCGAGGTGATCGCGGCCGAAGGGATGCGGGGGCTGACGCATCGCGCGGTCGACCGGTTCGCCGGGCTGCCAGCGGGTTCGACCTCGTATTACGCGCGGACGCGGGCGGCGCTGCTGGAACTGGCGATCTCGCGGATGGTCGAGCTCGACGACGTCACCCTCGACCCGCCGCCAGGGCGGCTGGCCGAGTACGTCGCGGGGTTTGCTCACGCGGCGATCACGAACGGGCGGACGCGGATGCTCGCGCGGTACGAGTTCGCGCTGGAGGCGACGCGGCGGCCGGAGCTGCGGGAGGCCTACGACCGGGGCGGGCTGGTGATCCGGCGGCGGTGCGCGGAGGTGCTCACGGCGTGCGGCTCGGCGGAGCCGGAGCGGCACGCGCGGGTGCTCGTCGCGTGGCTGGAGGGGACGGTCTTCGACGCGCTCGCCGGGACCGGTTCGCTGCGGCCGCCTGGGCTGGAGGAGCTGACGCGGGGGGCGCGGGAGGTGTTGGCGGGGCTCGGGGTGGCGGGGTAGCAAGGGACCTTTGCTGCCACGTTCCGCTGCCGGGGGTGTGTGGATATAGGGACGTTGAGTGTCCCTATATCCACACACCCCCTACCCCGCGTGGTGACCGTGTGGATCTTGGTGCGTTGGGTGACCCGAAAACCACACGGTCACCTGCGGAAAGAGAGCAAGGGACCTTTGCTACCACTTGGCCGGGAGGGCTGCGGCGACCTTGAGACATCGGCTCGTCGGTCTGGAACGGAAGATGTCGCGAAAGCCACTTTCGGGACATCAGATGTCCTGAAAGTGGCTTTCGCGACATGCGCGGGCGCCCGGGTGGTAGAAAAGGTCCCTTGCTCCCCGTCAGGCGTCCCGCCGCCGCAGAACCGTGGAACCGGTGGCCAGCCCAGCCGCCGCCCAAGCCGCGCAGAGCGCGACGCCGACCCAAGGCGCGTAGGGCGCGACGCCGCCGAAGATCGGGTTCGGCTGCCCAGGAGCGACCATCGCGTTGACGCCCGCGAAGCCGGGGAAGTAGTTCACGAGGTCTTCCCAGCCGAGTGAACCGGCGAACATCGGGATCATCACCAGCAACACGAACACCGTCACGATCGTCCCCGCCGTCGAGCGCAGCGCCGTCCCCAGCCCGAGGCAGAGCAGGCCCAGCAGCGCGAAGTAGCCGCCCATCCCCGCCGCGGTCGCGAGGACCTCGCCCACCGAGGAGCCGGGCGCGGGGATCAGCGGCGCCGAGACCGCCACACCGGCGAGCGTGTTCAGCACGCCGTAGCCGAACAGCACCGGCAGCAGGACGGCCGACTTCGCCGCGAGGCCCCGGTTCCGCACCGGGACCCACTGCAGGGTCGAGCGGATGCTGCCGCTGGCGTATTCGCTCGTGATGAACAGTGTCGCCAGCGCGACCACGGCGAACTGCGTGAGATAGAACGCCGCCCCGGTCACCACGGAGTGCGGCGCCATCGGGCGCTCGCTGCCGTCCTGCAGCGCGAAACCGAGAGCCGCCGAGTAGGTGAGCATCAGGAAGACGCCGCCGATCAGGCACCACCAGGTCGACCGGACCGACCAGAACTTGGTCCATTCCGAAGAGATCGTGTTCATCGCGTGCTCCACTGCTTGAAGAAACCGGTCAGCTCGTCCCGGAAGAACTTCAGCGCCTTCCGCGAGTCGATCGACCCGTACTGGTTCTCGACCTCGGCCGGCGGGAGCTGCGGCCGCAGCCCCAGCTGGTCGATCAGGATCGCCGCGTCGGTCACCGACGAATGGCCGCTGTTCTCGACCAGGTCCTGCTTTTTCGGTCCGGTGAGCCGCGGCCAGGTCTCGTCCCAGGAGGTCCGGTAGT
Source organism: Amycolatopsis sp. EV170708-02-1 (assembly GCF_022479115.1). NCBI lineage: Bacteria > Bacillati > Actinomycetota > Actinomycetes > Pseudonocardiales > Pseudonocardiaceae > Amycolatopsis > Amycolatopsis sp. EV170708-02-1. The sequence goes on along the minus strand of NZ_CP092497.1, from coordinate 7,751,723 downwards.
ACTTCTCGCCGGTCGGGCTGGTCAGCAGCAGGAACGGCCGGTCGAGCGAGACGCTGCCGAAGAACGGCCCGTCGACGTTCACGCCCGCCTTGATCCGCCGGTCGGCGACCATCGCGGCGGCGGTCGCCGAACCTCCGGCGGAGTGCCCGGCCATCCCGATCTTCGTCGCGTCGATCGACCAGCGCCGGTCCTTCAGCAGCATGTCGACGACGAAAGTCGTGTCCACGGCGCGGTTCGCGATCGCGGCGGGCCACGGCTCGCCAGGAAGTCCACAAGCGACACACTGGCGCAGCCCGTCGGGGAACTCCGTCGCCCAGGCTTCGTAGGCGTGGTCCACTCCGGCGACCACGAAGCCTTGTGCGGCAAGGTGTTCGGCCACCGAGGTCAGCGTGACGCGGTTGTTGCCCGCGCCCGGCGAAAGCACCACCAGCGGACGCCGCCCCGGCAGGGAAGGCGCGTTCTCCCGCGAGTGGACCCGCACCTTGCTCAGGGCGTCCGGCGGCAGGTCGAGCTTCCGCCCGGCGACCGCGGCCGCCGACTCGGCCTCGGTCATGTACCGCGGCGCGCGCCCGATCGGCACGGCCGGGTACCAGACGTTGACCATCAGCTCGCGGCGCTTTTCGGGCACCCAAGGATCGGCTCTCCGCTGATCGGTGAGATGCAGCGTGCGCAGCCCGATCGGGAACGGGCCCTCCGGCGCGGGCAGCGACAGCGCCGGTGCCGGTGCCGGTGCCGCCGACGCGGCCGCCGGCACCCCCAGCAGGCCGGCGATCACCGCCACCAGGACCATGAGTGACTTCATGCCGCGACTCCCGTTCCGTATTCGACCGACGACGCGGTCAGTTCCATGTACGCCTGTTCGAGCGAGGCGGTCCGCTCGGTCAGCCCGTGCACGCGAATTCCCAGTTCGTGCACCGCGTCGCCGACGAGATGAATGGGCAGGTCGTGCACGAGCAGTTCGCCCTGATCGGTTTCCGTGGCCGCGCCGAGTGCGCGAAGGCGCTGGTCGAGGACACTCAGATCGGCGGGAGCGGGCACCCGCACCACGACCGACGTCCGCGAGTTGCCCGCGATGAACTCGTCGACCGGCGCGTCGGCGAGGAGCTTTCCCTTGCCGATGACGACCAGCCGGTCCGCGGTCAGCTGCATCTCGCTCATCAGGTGGCTGGACACGAACACCGTGCGGCCCTCCTCCGCGAGCGAACGCATCAGGTGCCGCACCCAGCGGACGCCGTCGGGGTCGAGGCCGTTCACCGGCTCGTCGAACATCAGCACCCCCGGGTCGCCCAGCAGGGCGCCGGCGATGCCGAGCCGCTGCCCCATGCCGAGGGAGAACGTCCCGGCGCGTTTGCCCGCGACGTCGGTGAGGCCCACCGTCGCGAGCACCTCGTCCACCCGGCTCGCCGGGATCCCGTTGCTGCGCGCCATCGCCAGCAGGTGCTTGCCCGCGCTCCGCCCGGGATGCAGCGCTTTGGCTTCCAGCAGCGCGCCGACTTCGCGCAGCGGGAATCGCAGGTCCTCGTACCGCTTGCCGTCGATGCGGACCTCGCCGGTGCTCGGCGCGTCGAGGCCGAGCGTCATCCGCATGGTCGTCGACTTGCCCGCGCCGTTGGGACCGAGGAAGCCGGTCACCTTGCCCGGCTCGACGGCGAAGGTCAGCCCGTCGACCACCGTCTTCTCGCCATAGCGCTTCGTGAGTCCTCGAAGCGTGATCATCCGCGTCCTCCTTCGTGTCCCTGAATCCTCCGATGCGGGGACACCCGCGGACATTGCCCCGAAGTCATCGGCCACCCCTTACTTTCGGCAGGTGCCGCTCGGCACGAGTCGCCGCGGAAAGGCACAATCGGCGCCATGACCACCCGCGAACAACGGCGCGTGAATCCGCTCGACCTGGTGATGCTCGTCCTCGCCGTGTTCTCCGTCGGGCTGCTCGCCTACGTGACGTTCTTCCCGCATTCGGAGGAGACGGCGCACCGCGTCTTCGTCATCGACACGACGGTGTGCGGGATCTTCGCGCTGGAATTCCTCTGGCGGTGGCGGCGCAACGGCTGGGAGAAGCGATTCCCGTTGCGCAACTGGTACGAAATCCTCGGCATGATCCCCATCGCGCATCCGGCACTGCGCGGCTTCCGGCTGTTGCGGATCATCGTGGTCCTGGTCCGGCTTGCGCGTACGGCGGACCGCGCGTTCGGGGAGCGGTTCACTCAGCGGCTGGTCGAACGCCTTTCGCGGCCGATCGTGCTCGCGATCAAGAAGCCGATCACGATCGCGGTGCTCGACGAGGTCGTGAAGGTGCTGGAAACCGGGAACTATCCGCAGAACCTCGCGCGCTCACTCGGCGAGAACCAGACGCTGCTGCGGGGGATCATCGCCGAGAAACTCAAGAACGATCCGCAGGCCGGACGGCTTTCGAAGCTGCCGTTCCACGACGAAGTGGTGCGTTCGGTGATCGACACCGCGATGCGCGTGATCCTCGAAGTGCTGACCGATCCGCGGATCGACGAATTCTTCGCGCATGTGGTGCGGGAGAACCGCGAGCAGATCCGCAGCGCCGTGCAGCTGGGGCTGAACGAGCGCGAGGACGACGAGGAACTGGCGGCACAGCTGCCGACCCGGCCCCAGCATCAGCTGATGGACTGACCTCGTGAGTGGCAAGGACGGTTCTAACCGTCCTTGCCACTCACGAGGACGCGCGCCGTGAAGTGCGCCGGGTGGGCGCGGCGGTCAGTGGGTCCTCCGGCCACGGGTGTTTCGGGTAGCGTCCGCGAAGGTCGGCGCGTACGGCGGCGTAACCGTTGCGCCAGAACGATTCCAGGTCGGCGGTGACGGCGGCGGGCCGTCCGGCGGGGGAGAGCAGGTGCAGCACCACGGGGATGCCCGCCAGCTCCGGCGTCGCGAGCCAGCCGAAGGTCTCCTGCAGTTTCACGGCCAGCACCGGCTGTTCGCCCGAATAGTCGACCCGGATCCGGGAGCCCGACGGCACCTCCAGCCGATCCGGCGCCAGCTCGTCCAAACGGGACGCTTCGGGCCAGGGCAGCAATCCGCGCAGCGCGGCGCCTGCGTCCAGCGATGCCAGATCCGATCGGCGGCGTGCCGAGCCGAGATCGAGCCAGCTGTCCAAAGTGGACAGGAGTTCCGGGTCGGAGACCGCGGGCCAAGGTGGGCCCAGCACCCGGTGCAGGAAGGACAGTCGTTCGCGCAGTCGCTTTCCCTCCTCCGGCCAGCGCAGCAGGCTGAGCCCTTCGGAGCGCAAACCGTCCAGCAGCGCGGCGCGGATCGCGTCCGGCGCGGGCGAACGCAACGGCTTCTCCGAAAGCACGATCGCCCCGAGCCGCCGCACCGATCGCGCGACGACGTCGCCCGAAGACCAATGCACTTCGTCCACTGAGGACATCAGATTCGGGGCCGCGCGCACGGCGAGTTCCTCGTCGGCGGGCGCCGCCAGCCGGATGATGCCCTGTGCGCGGCCGGGATCGCGGGTGGCTTCGGCCACGGCCAGCCATTCGACGTCGGCCAGCCCGCTGCCTCGCGGGAGTTCGGCCGCCGTGCCGCCGGCCATCAGATACACCGGCGTCCCCGTGGCACGCCGCCGCGCGAGCCGCTCGGGATGCGCGAGTGCCACCACCAACGCAGGATCGGACGCGTTGCCGCCGTCAGGCACGAGCTGGGAAAGCCGCCGAACGTCGCGCTTCCAGCGCTCGTCACCGCGTACTCGGCGCAGCTCGGCTTCGAGGTCGGTCAGCGTGCCGCCGCTGTCCAGCAGCGCGACGACTTCGGCGGCCGAACGCGCGTTGGTCCGCGCCGCGCCGTCCAGCAACGCCCTCGCCAGCCGCGGATGCAGACCCAGCGTGGCCATCTTCCGCCCGCGTTCGGTGACCGTGCCGTCCTCATCGGTCGCTCCGAGTGTGGTCAGCAACGCGCGTCCGGCGGCCAGCGCGCCTTCGCCGGGCGGGTCCCACCAGGCGAGGCCGGAACCGTCCGGAGTGGACCAGCAGGCGAGTTCGAGGGCGAACCGCGCCAGTTCCGCCGTCCGGATCTCGGGTTCGGGATAGGCGGGCAGCGACCCCTGCTCGTGCGCGGCCCAGCACCGGTACGCGCGCCCCGGCGCCTCACGTCCGGCGCGGCCGGCGCGCTGTTCGGCGACCGCGGCCGAAACGCGGACTGTCGCCAGCCCGGGGAGGCCGCGCCGGTGATCGACGCGGGGAACACGCGAAAGCCCGCAGTCCACCACCGCGCGCACGCCCGGCACGGTCAGGCTCGACTCGGCCACCGAGGTCGAGAGCACCACCCTGCGACGGTCGCGCGGGCGCAGCGCGTCGTCCTGGCTCGCCGCCGAAAGCCGTCCGTGCAAGGGCAGCACGTCGGCGTCGAGGCCGTTGAGAAGCCCGCTCACCCTGGCGATCTCACCGGCGCCGGGCAGGAAGGCGAGCACATCACCGTCCCCTTCGGACAGTGCTTTGCGGATCACCCTGGCGACGGTCGCCTCTGTCCGTTCGCCGCGCGCGGGCGGGGAGTACGAGACGTCGACCGGATAGGTCCTCGCGTGCGCGGTGATCACCGGCGCGTCGCCGAGCAGGGCCGCCAGCCGTCCGGAAGCCACCGTGGCGGACGTCGCGAGCAGGCGCAGGTCTTCCCGCAGGCCGCCGCGTACGTCCAGCAGGAGCGCGAGCAAGAGATCCGCGTCGAGATGGCGTTCGTGGCATTCGTCGAGCAGGACGGTCGACACCCCGGCGAGTTCGGGATCGGCCTGCACCCGCCGGACCAGCAAACCCGACGTGACCACTTCGATCCGCGTCGAAGAGGACACCTTCCGATCTCCGCGGACCGAATAGCCGACCGTCTCGCCGACCCGTTCGCCGAGCAGGGAGGCCATCCTCGCCGCCGCGGCCCGGGCGGCGAGCCGCCTCGGTTCGGCGACGATCACCCGGCCTTCGCCGTTGTCCAGCGCGAGCGGCACCAGGGTGGTCTTGCCGGTTCCCGGGGGCGCGACGAGGACCGCGGTGCCATGGGCGTCCAGCGCGGCTTCGAGTTCGGGCAGGACGGCGCGAACCGGCAGATCGGGAAGGGTCACTTCTCGGTGACCTGAGGAGGAGGCGGGATCCGGTAGCCGGACGGGCCGATGTTGCGGTTCAGCGATTCGAGCCACTCCCCGGACGAGATCATCTTCTGGATCGCCTTGGCCACCGCCGCCCGGCCCTCGGTGTCTTCCTTGCGCAGGCCGATGCCGTACTTCTCCTTCGAGAACGGTTTGCCGACGACCCTCAGCAGCTCCGGGTTCTGCGCCACGTATCCGGCGAGGATGACGTCGTCGGTGGTCACCGCGTCCACCTGCCCGGCGAGCAGGGCGGTGACGCAGTCCTGATAGCGCGGGTACTCGACGAGCTGCACGGCCTGGGCGAACTTGTCGCGCACCTGCTCGGCGGAGGTGGTGCCGCCCACGGCGCACAGCTTGCGGCCGTTGAGGTTCTCGGGACCGGTGATGTCGGTCGACCGGAGCCGGACGAGGAGATCCTGGCCGGTGTCGAAGTACGGCCCGGCGAAGCCGACGACCTGTTTGCGCTTTTCGGTGATGGAGTAGGTCGCCACCATCAGATCCGTGATGCCCGAGGTGATGTCCGTCTCGCGGGACGACGGCCTGCTGTCGTGCCAGGTGATGTGATCCTCGTCGACCCCCAGTTCGCTCGCGACGTACTTCGCCACGTCGACGTCGAAGCCGACGTACCGGCCGTCCATCGTCCTCCGGGAAAGTCCCGGCTGGTCGAAGCGGATGCCGATGGTGAGCTTGTTGGACGCGACGGCGCGCGCGACGACGGAATCCGACGGACCGGCGTCTTCGCCGCAGGCCGCCGCTGTGACCAGCATCAAGCAGGCCACCAGCAGGGCGCGTCCCCTCATCGGGTGCCTCCGTCCGCCGCCTCACGTTGTTCTCAGGGTCGGCGGTTAGCCTAGGCCCGTGCGTAGACCGCCCCAAGTCGTACTCGACGCCGTGGGCACACTCGCCCGGCTCGGACTGGCCGCCGTCTGGTTGATTTCCGGAGCGCTGAAGATCAGCGATCCGGGGCAGACCTACATCGCGGTCCAGGCCTTCGATGTCCTGCCGGACGGGCTCGTCCGCCCGGTCGCGATCGGGATGCCGCTCGTCGAACTGGCGCTCGGCCTGTTCCTGCTCGCCGGGTTCGTCACCCGGTGGGTGTCGGTGCTGTCGGTGCTGCTGCTCGCGGTGCTCATCGCCGCCATCGCCCAATCCTGGGCGCGCGGGCTGAGCATCGACTGCGGCTGCTTCGGCGGTGGCGGTCAGATCGCCGCGGATCAGACGCAGTATCCGCAGGAGATCGCCAGGGATCTCGGATTCGCGCTCTTGGGTGTGTGGCTGATCGTGCGGCCGCGGACCTGGCTGTCGGTGGACGGCTGGCTCGGGAACTCCGGGGCCCCCGCCGACGACGACTATGTGGGTATCGCTGAAGGGAACGAATAATCGTGGGTGGAGCTGAGCGCAACGCTCGGAAACGCAAGCAGCAGCAGACGGCGGCGCGTTCGGTGGCACAGGCCAGGGGCGTCGCCGGCGGCGACAAGAAGAAGGTCGTCGCGATCACCGTCGCGGTGGTCGTCCTCGCCGCGCTGGTGATCGGTGGTGTCGTCTGGACGACGTCCAGCAAGGACAGCACCGAGGGCAAGGTGATCGGGGCGCAGCAGACCGCTTCGGCGCCCGGTGTCGTCGAGAAGCGCGAAGGGGCCGCCGTGGTCGTCGGCAAGCCCGAGGCGAAGAAGACCATCGACATCTACGCCGACTTCCTCTGCCCGGTCTGCAAGCAGTTCGAAGAGTCGTTCAAGGGCCAGATCGAGGAGCAGGTGAACAACGGGACCCTGCAGGTCCGGTACCACATGCTGCCGATGCTCAACCAGCGCTCCGACCCGCCGGGCTACTCGCTGGACTCCGCGAACGCCTCCCTCGCCGCGGCCGACGCGGGCAAGTTCCTCGCCTTCCACGACGCGCTGTTCAAGGACCAGCCGGAGGAAGGCGGGCGCGGGTTCGACAAGGCGCAGCTGATCAAGCTCGGCCAGGACGTCGGCATCACCGACCCGGCCTTCGCGCTCAAGGTCAACAGCGGCGCGTACGAGCAGGAGATCCAGGACGCGTACAAGAAGATCTCGACGGACCCGTCGCTGCAGCAGGACTTCGGCAACGGCCCCGGTTTCGGCACGCCGACCGTCACCTCGAACGGGCAGGTCGTGAAGCTGGAGCAGGACTGGGTGCAGAAGGTCGTCAGCTAGTTTTCCCGTGAAGGCCCCCTTCCCTCGGCTCAGTCGAGGGAAGGGGCCTTCATGCTGTTCGGGGTCGGTTCGGGCGCCGGGTGGTAGCAAAGGTCCCTTGCTCTCCGCGCCGTGGTGACCGTGTGGATTTCTGGTCATCCAACGCACCAAAATCCACACAGTCAGTCAGCACCACTACGCCCCTGTTCGCCGGGGACGTGGTAGCAAAGGTCCCTTGCTCTCTTTCCGCAGGTCAGGGGCGCGAAGCGGAGGCGACGGCGGCGAAGGCCTGTACGCGGGCTGTCTCGGCGGAGTGCGGCCAGACGAGGCCCCACTCGACGTCGGGTGAGCCGGCGAAGGGCACGAAGCGGATTCGCGGGTGGCTGAAGTACTCCCGCGCGTGCGCGGCGAGCGGGCAGATGCCGGCGCCGGTGGCGATCGCGGCGAGCAGCTCCTGAAAGGTCGCGAAAGGGGTGCCCCGGCTCACGGGATGCCCGGCCGGCGTCAGCCACTGCCGCGGTTCTTCGATCCAGTACGGCTCCGGCGGATGCGCCGCGCGAAGGACGGTGTCGCGGGCGAGGTCGTCGAGGGTGACTGACTTCCTTCGCGCGAAAGGGTGTTTCGACGACACCGCGAGCACCATCGGTTCGGTGTACACGACCGGTCCGGTCGTGAGATCGGGTTCGTCGGCCGGAAGGAGCGTCACCAGGACGTCGATCTCACCCGATCGCAGCATCGCGAACGGGTCGGCGAATTCGGCCTCGCGGATGAGCAGTTCGGTGTCCGGGTAGCGCTGCCGGAAACGGTCCAGCAGGTCTTCGGTCAGGTCGGCGACGCCGGGCGCTTCGAAGCCCAGCCGCAGCACGCCGCCGATCCCGCGGCCGGCCGCGATCGCGCGGTCGATGCCTTCGTGCAGCGCGCGGTAGGCGGGGCCGAGGTCGTCCCGCAGCCGCTCGCCGATCGGCGTGAGCCGGACCCGGCGGCTGGTGCGGGCGAACAGTGGGACGCCGATCCGGCGCTCCACCTGCTTGATCGTCTGGCTCACCCTCGCCTGCGAGACGTGCAGGCGGTCCGCGGTGCGGCCGAAATGCAGTTCGTCGGCCAGCGCCAGGAAGATCTCGATATCCCGCAGTTCCATAATCTCCAGGTTATCGATCCGGGCCGATTCCGGTCACCGGGAACCGGATTTCTCGCAGGTCTAGACCACCGATGCTGCGTCATGTGTTAATTCAAGCTATGAACTTACGCACTCTCGGCATGGGTGGTGAGGTATGAGGAAATTCGCGGTCCGGCTCGCTCTGCTGTTCGTTTCGTGTCTCGCACTGGCGTTGGCGCCGGTGACGGCACAGGCGGCGCCCGCGTTCAAGGTGCTCGCGTTCTACAACGGCACCTACGACCCGGCGCACATCAGCTTCGTCAAGGAAGCCAACCAGTGGTTCCCGAAAACCGCTTCACAGAACAACTTCGGCTACACCGCTACCAACGACTGGAACCGGCTGACCTCGCTGCAGCCCTCGCAGTACCAGGTCGTGCTGTTCCTGGACGACCTGCCGCAGACCTCGGCACAGCGTTCGGGCTTCGAGCGCTACATGAACGCCGGCGGCGCGTTCTTCGGCTTCCACGTGGCCGCCTTCAATACCAATCCGTCCAGTTGGGACTGGTACCACAACAGGTTCCTCGGCACGGGTGCGTTCAAGTCCAACACCTGGGGCCCGACGACGGCGACGCTGAAGGTGGAGAACCGGCCGCATCCCTCGACCACGCGGCTGCCCGCGACGTTCACCTCGTCGGTGAGCGAGTGGTACGCCTGGAACAGCGACCTGCGCAAGAACCCGGACATCCGGATCCTCGCGTCGGTGGACCCGGTGAGCTTCCCACTCGGGACCGACCCGAACCAGTCCTGGTACAGCGGGTACTACCCGATCCTCTGGACCAACGCCAAGTACAAGATGCTCTACGCCAACTTCGGCCACAACAAGATGAACTACGAGACGAACCAGCCGCTTTCGTCGACCTTCGCCAGTGAGGTGCAGAACCGCTTCGTCATCGACGGTCTGCTGTGGCTCGGCGGCTCGAAGACCTCGTAGCCGGGGGTCCCGGAGGCCTGACCGAGGCCTGTTTTCCCTGGTCAGGCCCTCCGGTGGTAGCAAAGGTCCCTTGCTACTCCTCGATGGCGCCCCCGACCGCCCGCAGGTGCTGCCGAAACGTCAGCGAAGGCGACTTCGCCCGCTCCGCGAGGAAGTCGGCGAAGCGCACTTGCTCGCGAAGGGACTCTCCGGCGCGGATCCGGTCGGCTTGCCGTCGCTCGGTGTCGCGGATGCCTTCGGCGCGGTCCAGGACCTCGTCCGCCCGGCCGGCCGGGACGAACAGGACGCCGTCGTCGTCACCGAACACGAGGTCCTCCCGGGTCACCGTCCACTCGCCGACGACGGCCGATTCGAGCGCGCCGTCCGGGCGGGCGGAGACCGAGAGCGGGCCGGTCGGGATCGAGCCGAGGCTGAACACCGGCAGCCCGATCTTCCTGATGTCGGCGGTGTCGCGATGCAGCCCCCAGATGACCACGCCGCTCAGCCCGGCCGCCTGCGCTTCGAGGACCGCGAGGTCCCCGACGCAGCTCTCGTCGAGCCTGCCGCCGTTGTCGACGACGAGGACGTCGCCGGGGTTCGCGATTTCGTACGCCTCCAGGAAGACGTCGACACTGCCGACGTGCCGGGCGGGGGTGACCCGCCCGGCCACGCGGCCGCCGGGCACGACCGAGTGCGTGCCGGTGGGCGCGCACCGGACCTGAACGCCGGCGCGCACACAACCGTCGGTCAGATGTGCGGTGGTCAGCAGAGAGAACCGCTGCCGAAGCTCTTCGGGATCCATGCCCCGACTTTAGCCACGGCGCCACACCACGAGCTTGTCGAAGTAGTCGTCGTCCTGCAGGGTCCCCATGATTTCCCCGTTGTCGCTCACGATCGCGCCGCAACCGCTGGACGGCGCGGGAAGCGTCTCCACCGGACCTCCCGGCGACCACGCCGCGGGAATCGTGGCGGTACCCATGGTCCGCAGGCAGCCCGTGAGGAGTCCTGACCCGTTGAGCGCGGTCACCGTCATGGATTCCGGCACCGGGATGGAAGTGTCGTAGGCCGTCCAAAGCCGTTGGCCGCCTTGGGTGTCCGCCAGCACCTTGCCGTCCCGGATCGCGATGGCGCGTGCTTCGCGGACGCCCTCGGGAGGGACGAGTTGCCGTGTCGTGCCGTCCTTCCAGAGCCAGGCACCGCCGCCCTGCTCCTGCATCAGGATCGTGCCGTCGTGGTCGATGTCCACCGGGCTGAGCAACGGCGGGGTGTCCAGCAACACCGGGTGCGCGCGGTCGCCGGCCGGCCAGAACGCCGCCCACGAGCCATAGCGCGGATCGTTGAACACGTGGCCGACGATGTCGCCGCGGTTGTTCATCCCCGTGACGACCGTCTGGGCGTACCCCGGGACCTTCTCCAGCAGCTGGAATCCGCCGTTCTGGAAGACGAACGAGCTTTTGGTCCTCGTCGAGATCGCGTACCCGTTCGTGAGAATCGCCTTCGAGGTGTTCTCGTCCACGGCTTCGACCGTGTCGTGGCCCGCCGGGAAGCCGTGGTTCCGCACCATCCAGCCCGACCAGGTGAGCAGCCCCCGGTCGGAGTGCCCCGCGTAGCTTCCGGCCCCGTCGGTGGCCACCACCCGGATGGCGTCGCCGCCCGGCGGCCGTAGGTAGCTCATCGTCCAACCGGCTGCCGAGGCGGTGCCCGTCGACAGCAGCCCGGCGGCGACGGTGGCCGCCAGGACCATGCTCGTCCGTTTCATCGTTACCCCCTGTGAGTCGTGTTCTCCCTGTTTAACGGGGGTGCGGCCCTCCCGTCTGCGTCACCTGACACGCACCGTGCCGTAAGTAACATCCGTTCAGACCTGTATGTAAGGGTTGATAAATACAGACCTGTCTGTATCTTCAGTTCCAACAGCAACGACAAGGAGCGTCGTGGTGGCCAACAAGGTGTACGTCGTCGGCGTGGGCATGACGAAGTTCGAGAAACCCGGACGCCGCGAGGGCTGGGACTACCCGCAGATGGCGAAGGAATCCGGGACCAAGGCGCTCGAAGACGCCGGGATCTCCTTCGACGAGGTGCGGCAGGCCTACGTCGGCTACGTCTACGGCGAGTCGACCTCGGGGCAGCGCGCGGTCTACGAACTCGGCATGACCGGGATCCCGGTCGTCAACGTCAACAACAACTGCTCGACCGGGTCGACCGCGCTGTACCTGGCCGCGGAGGCGATCCGGGGCGGCCGCGCGGACTGCGCGCTCGCGCTCGGCTTCGAGAAGATGCAGCCCGGATCGCTCGGCTCGACCTACGACGACCGCGAGCAGCCGATGGGCAGGCACATCCAGGCGCTCGCGGAGATCTCCGAGGTGCTCTTCCCGCCCGCGCCGTGGATGTTCGGCGCGGCGGGCCGCGAACACATGAAGACCTACGGCACCACCGCCGAGCACTTCGCCAAGATCGGCGAGAAGAACCACCGGCATTCGGTGAACAATCCGTACGCGCAGTTCCAGGAAAGCTATTCACTGCAGGACATCCTGGACTCGCGGATGATCTACGACCCGCTCACGAAGCTCCAGTGCTCGCCGACCTCGGACGGTTCCGGCGCGGCGATCCTCGCCAGTGAGTCCTTTGTGGACTCGCATGGGCTGGCCGGGCAGGCCGTGGAGATCGTCGGGCAGGCGATGACCACCGACTTCGCCAGCACCTTCGACGGCACCGCGAAGAACATCATCGGCTACGACATGAACGTCCAGGCCGCGCGCCAGGTGTACGACCAGGCCGGGCTCGGTGCGGAGGACTTCCAGGTCATCGAGCTGCACGATTGCTTCTCCGCCAACGAACTCCTGCTCTACGAAGCGCTCGGGCTCTGCGCCGAAGGGGAGGCCGGGAAGCTCGTCGACTCCGGTGACACCACCTACGGCGGGAAGTGGGTCGTCAACCCGTCCGGCGGGCTGATCTCCAAGGGACACCCGCTCGGCGCCACCGGCCTCGCGCAATGCGCCGAACTCACCTGGCAACTGCGCGGGACCGCGGACAAACGCCAGGTCGACGGCCTCCAGGCCGCGCTGCAGCACAACATCGGACTCGGCGGCGCCGCCGTCGTCACCGCCTACCAGCGCGCCGAGCGCTGATCCCGAAAGGAAGAACCATGGGCAAGATCAGTGCCTCCGTCGAACTCCCCGCGGCCCCCGACAAGGTGTGGGCGGAGTTCTCCAACCCCAACAACTTCGAGAAGTGGCTGACAATCCACACCAAGTGGAAGGGCGACGTCCCGGCCGAATTCTCCAAAGGCGCACAGGCTTCGGAGGTCGTCACGATGCTCGGGATGCCGAACACGATCACCTGGACCGTCGACGAGTTCGAGGCGCCGTCGAAGCTGGCGATCTCCGGCACCGGGATGGCCGGGGTGAAGGTCAAGTTCGAGTTGTCCGTGGAGGCGTCCGGAGACGGTTCGCTCGCCAGCATCGACGCGGAGTTCGCCGGCCAGATGATCGTCGGTGCGCTCGGCAAGGCCGTCGAGAAGGACGGCAAGAAGAACCTCGACGCCTCCCTCGAGAACTTCAAGGCGCTGGTCTCGTGACCGAGCGATTCGACCCCGGCGGGCTCGGCAAGTGGACCGGCGAGTCGCGGTTCGAGGTCACGCGCGAGCGGCTGATCGAGTACGCGAAGGCCACCAACGACCCGATCCCGGCGCATCTCGCCGGTGACGTCGCGAGCCCCGTGTTCGCGATCGTGCCGGTGTTCGAGTCGCTGATGGAACCCGCGCTCGAGGTCGTCCCGGTCGGCTTGTTCGGCCGGATCGTGCACGGGGAGCAGGAATTCCGGTTCCACCGGCCGATCCGTCCCGGCGACAAGCTCGTGTCACGAGCGCGGATGACCGGCTACGAGGGCTTGCCGAACGGCACCCGCGGCACCATCCACCTCGAATGCCGGACCGACGACGGCGATCTGGTCAACGAGCAGTACGTGACGCTGTTCGTGCGCGGGTTCGACACCGGGGAGACACGCGGCGAACTCGGGCCGGAGCACAAGTTCGACGAAGACCTCCGTTCGCGGGCGCCGGTGGCGAAGGTGAACCAGCACGTCGACGACGACCAGACGTATCGGTACGCGCCCGCCGCCGGCGACCCCATGCCGATCCATCTCGACGAAGAGGTCGCGAAGGAATCGGGACTGCCGGGGATTATCGCGCATGGCCTGTGCACCATGGCGTTCACCTCGTGGGCGCTGCTGACCGAGGTCGCCGGGTCCGATGTGGACAGACTGAAACGGTTCGCCGTCCGGTTCGCCAAACCAGTGCTGCCCGGCCAGGACCTGACGACGTCCATCTGGAGCGCGGGTGCCGGGAGCTACGCGTTCGAAACCACCGTCGGCGAAACCGTCGTGATCAAAGACGGTCTCGCGGAATTCGCGGAGTAGGAGCAAAGCCATGGGAGCACTCGACGGGCGGGTCGCCGTCATCACCGGGGCCGGACGCGGGATCGGCCGCGAGCACGCGCTGCTGTTCGCGCGGGAGGGCGCGAGCGTCGTGGTCAACGACCTCGGCGGGTCGAACGACGGCAGCGGCAGCGACGCCGGGCCCGCGCAGGAGGTCGTCGACGAGATCCGCGCGGCGGGCGGGAAGGCCGTGGCGAACACGGCCAATGTCGCCGACTGGGCGGGCGCGGAGGACCTGATCGCGCAGGCGGTGGGTGAATTCGGCAGGCTCGACGTCGTCGTGAACAACGCGGGCATTCTGCGCGACGCGTTCATCGCGGGACTGGAAGAGTCCCAATGGGATTCCGTGATCGCAGTGCATCTGAAGGGGCACGCGGCGGTGCTGCGGCACGCGGCCGCGTACTGGAAGAGCGCGAGCAAGGCCGGGGAGCCGGTGGCGGGTTCGGTGATCAACACCGCCTCGGCGTCCGGGACCACGTTGCCGAACGCGGGACAGGCGAACTACGGCGCGGCGAAAGCCGGCATCGCCGCGCTGACACTGGTCGCTGCCGAGGAACTGGAGCGCTACGGCGTGCGGGTCAACGCGATCGCGCCGATCGCGCGCACGCGGCTCACCCTGGCGACGCCGGGCATGGGCGCGATCTTCGCGCAGGAGGTCGAAGAAGGGGAGTTCGACGCGTTCTCCCCGGCGAACATCTCGCCGCTGGTCGCCTACCTCGCGACCGAGAAATGCCCGCTCACCGGCAAGGTGTTCGCGGTGCAGGGCGGCGCGATCTCCGAACTCGCGGGCTGGCACGACGTCAAGGTGATCGAAACCGAGGCCGCCTGGGAGATCGACGACATCGCCGCGAGGCTCCCGTGATCGAGTGGTCCGAGACCGAACTGCTGATCAGGGACGCGATCCGGGACTTCATCGACAAGGAGATCCGGCCGCATCTCGACGCGCTGGAAAGCGGGACGCTGCCGCCGTACGACATCATCCGGAAGATGTTCGCGTCCTTCGGCATCGACGCGCTCGCGCGGGAATCGGTGTCGAAACTGCTGTCCGGCGAGCGCGGGTCCGGTGGCGGTGGCTTGGCGTTCGGCGGGCAGGAGGCGATGGCGCTCATCGCGGTGAGCGAACTGGCCGGGGTCAGCCTCGGCATCGTCGCGTCGCTCGGCGTGAGTATCGGGCTGACCGCGCAGACGATCCTGACCAAGGGCACGCAAGCGCAGAAGGAGCGTTGGCTGCCAGGGCTGGCGACGTTCGAGAAGGTCGGGGCGTGGGCGATCACCGAACCCGATTCCGGCTCGGACGCTTTCGGCGGGATGAAGACGTCGGTGCGGCGCGAGGGTGACGAGTACGTCCTCAATGGACAGAAGACGTTCATCACCAACGGGCCTTATGCCGACACGATCATCGTGTACGCGAAGCTCGACGACGGCTCGGAAGTGCGGGACCGCAAGGTGCTGACGTTCGTGCTGGACAAGGGCATGCCCGGGCTCACGCAGGGCAAGCCGTTCAAGAAGATGGGCATGATGTCGTCGCCGACCGGCGAGCTGTTCTTCAGCGACGTCCGGCTCGGGCGGGACAGGCTGCTCGGCGAATCCGAGACCGGCCGCGACGGTGACAGCAAGGCCGAGGTGAAGTCCGGGTTCGCCGTCGAGCGGATCGGCGTCGCGGCGCTGGCGCTCGGGATCATCAACGAGTGTCATCGGCTTTGCGTGGACTACGCGAAGAACCGGAAGCTGTGGGGCCAGGAGATCGGGCGGTTCCAGCTGATCCAGCTCAAGCTGGCGAAGATGGAGATCGCGCGGATCAACGTGCGGAACATGGTCTTCCAGCTGATCGAGACCCTGCGCGCGGGCAAGATGCCGACATTGGCCGAGGCTTCGGCGATGAAGCTGTACTCGTCGGAGGCGGCCACCGAGGTCGCGATGGAGGCCGTGCAGCTGTTCGGCGGGAACGGGTACATGGCGGAGTACCGGGTGGAGCAGCTGGCGCGGGACGCGAAGTCGCTGATGATCTACGCGGGAAGCAACGAGATCCAGGTGACGCACATCGCGAAGGGTCTCCTGGGCCCTCGCGATTAGTCCTCTGAACGCGGTGGCCGGGGGAGCAAGGGACCTTTGCTACCACGCGTGGGGTGGCCGATCGCCGGACGGCACACGTGACCAGATGGACGACACGCGTGATCGAACGGACGACACGCGTGATCGGAGGGCGATCACGAGTGACGGAGGGCGTAACTCGCGTGCTCGGGGGCGGAACTCGCGTGCTGGAAGGCGTAACACGCGTGCTTGGGGCCGTAACTCGCGGCGGGGTTGGCCGCAGGTGAGTTACGGCCCGAAGCACGCGAGTTTCGTGCTCAAGCACGCGAGTTACGGCTTCGGGTACGCGTGTGCGGGGGTTAGTCCCGTTCGATCAGGTGACCGACGACCTCCGGGCCGGGGTGGGCGTGGCCGGAGCCGTCGCGGCGGATGTCGACTTCGGGGAGCTCCACCGGGTCGCCGTTGCGGGCGGCACCGGCCGGGCGCGGGCCGATCCAGCCGACGATCAGCCTCGTTTCGCCCTTGAGGAATCGCTGCGCCCGGACGCCACCGGTCGCGCGGCCCTTGGCCGGGTACTCGCTGAACGGGGTCACCTTCACGCTCGCGCCGGTCGCGGTGACGACCATCGGCTCGCCGTGTTCGGCGTCGTCGGTGCGGATCGCGCCGAAGAAGACCACTTCCGCGTCGCCGCGCACGACGATCCCGGCCATGCCGCCGCCCTTGAGTCCTTGCGGCCGCACCAGCGAAGCGGCGTAGCGCAGCAGTGACGCTTCGGACGACAGGAACGCCAGAGTCTCGTTGCCGTCGGTGAGCCAGGTGGCGCCGACGACCTCATCGCCGTCCTTCAGGCTGATCACGTCGAACTCGTCGGAGCGGACCGGCCACTCCGGCGCGCACACCTTCACCACGCCGTGTTTCGTGCCGAGCGCGAGACCAGGCGAGCCGGCGGCCTGTTCGCCGAGCGGGGCCAGGCCGATGACGCGCTCGCCCTTCTCCAGCGGCACCAGTTCCTTCGCGGCCATCCCGCCGCGCAGCGACACCGTGCCGGCCTGCTCGGGCAGCACCGGCAGCGGCAGCACGTCGGTCTTGAACGCGCGGCCGCGGTTGGTCACCAGCAGCACCTGACCGCGCGCGGTCGAATGGACCACCGCGGCCACCGAGTCGTGTTTGACACGGCCGTTGCGGCGCCGCACCTCCGACGCCTCCTCCGATTCCGCCGCCGTCCGCGCGACCAGGCCGGTGGCCGACAGGATCACCTGGCACGGATCGTCGGCGACCTCCAGCGGACCCGACGGCTTCGACGCGGCGAGGACCTCCTTGAGGTCACCGTCGATCAGCGCGGTGCGCCGCTCGGTCGGGTGGTCCTTGGCGACCTTGGCCAGCTCGGCCGAGACGACCTTCTTCAGCACCGACTCGTCGTCGAGGATCTTCGACAGCTCGGCGATCTCCTCGCGCAGCTTGTCCTGCTCGGCTTCGAGTTCGATGCGGTCGTACTTCGTGAGCCGACGCAGCGGCGTGTCCAGGATGTAGGTCGCCTGGATCTCCGAGAGCTTGAACCGCTTCATCAGGCCGTCCTTCGCGGCCGCGGCGTTGTCGCTCTCGCGGATCACCTTGATCACCTTGTCGATGTTGAGCAGGGCGATCAGCAGACCGTCGACCAGGTGCAGACGCTCTTCGCGTTTGCGGCGCCGGTAGCGCGTGCGGCGGGTGACGACCTCGTAGCGGTGGCTGAGGAAGACCTCCAGCAGCGCCTTGAGCCCCAGCGTCTGCGGCTGCCCGTCCACGAGCACCAGGTTGTTGATGCCGAACGACTGCTCCAGCGGCGTGAGCCGGTACAGATCCGCCAGCAGCGCCTGCGGGTTCACGCCGACCTTGCATTCGATGACCAGCCGCGTGCCGTTCTCGCGGTCGGTGAGGTCCTTGACGTCGGCGATGCCGGTGAGCCGCTTGGACTTGTTGACCTCGTCGGTGATCTTCTCGATCACCTTCTCCGGGCCGACGCCGTACGGCAGCTCGGTGATGGTGATGGCCTGACGGCCGCGGCTGCCCTCCAGCGGACCGGTCTCGGCGCTGGCGCGCATCCGCACCACACCGCGGCCGGTCTCGTACGCGCGGCGGACCTCGTCCAGCCCCAGCAGCGAACCACCGGTCGGCAGGTCGGGGCCCGGGACGTACTCCATCAGCTTGTCGAGGGTGGCGTTCGGGTGGTTGATCAGCCACCGCGCCGCGCCGATGATCTCGGACAGGTTGTGCGGGATCATGTTGGTCGCCATCCCGACCGCGATCCCGGAGGTGCCGTTGACCAGCAGGTTCGGGAAGGCCGCGGGCAGCACGGACGGCTCTTCGAGCGAACCGTCGTAGTTCGGCCGGAAGTCGACGGTGTCCTCGCCGAGCTCACCGACCAGCAGCATCGCTTCCGGGGAGAGCCGCGCCTCGGTGTACCGCGAGGCGGCGGGGCCGTCGTCGGGGGAGCCGAAGTTGCCGTGCCCGTCGACCAGCGGCACGTTGAGCGAGAAGTCCTGTGCGAGCCGGACCATGGCGTCGTAGATCGCGGTGTCGCCGTGCGGGTGGTACCGGCCCATCACGTCGCCGATCACGCGGGCCGACTTCACGTACGCGTGTGTCGGCCGGTAACCGTTCTCGTTCATCGAGTACATGATCCGGCGGTGCACCGGCTTCAGCCCGTCCCGCGCGTCCGGGAGCGCCCGCGAGTGGATGACCGAGTACGCGTACTCCAGGTACGAATCCTCGATCTCCGTCTTCAGCGAGTTGTCGAAGACGTTCGCGCCGGGGCGGTCGAACGCTGACGGGTCGACCTTGGTGGTGGTGCCCTTGCGGCGTGCCATTGCTCAAAGCTCCTTGAATAGCAACGAAATCAGGCGTCGATGGCTTCGCGGTCGACCCGGTCGGAGGAGGCGACCAGCCAGTTGCGGCGCGGTTCGACCTTCTCGCCCATCAACAGTTCGAGCGCGTTCTCCGCGGCTTCGGCGTCGTCGATGGTGATCCGGCGGACCGCGCGGGTGGCCGGGTTCATCGTGGTGTCCCAGAGTTCCTCGGCGTCCATCTCGCCGAGACCCTTGAACCGCTGAACCGGGGTGACGATCTGCTTGCCCGCCCGCTCCAGCTCCGCGAACTTGGTCTCCATCTCCTTCTGGGTGAAGGTGAAGTGGGACTCCGGGTTGCGGCCCTTGGTGACCAGTTTGTGCAGCGGCGGCATCGCGGCGTAGAGCCTGCCGTCCTCGATGACCGGCCGCATGTACTTGGCGAACAGGGTGATCAGCAGCGTGCGGATATGCGAACCGTCGACATCCGCGTCGGCCATCAGGATCACCCGGCCGTAGCGCATGGTCGACAGGTCGAACGTGCGCCCGCTGCCCGCGCCGAGCACCTGCACGATGGAGGCGATCTCGGCGTTCTTCAAGGTGTCGCCGAGCGACGCCTTCTGGACGTTGAGGATCTTGCCGCGCAAGGGAAGCAGCGCCTGGTACTCCGAGACGCGCGCCATCCGCGCCGAACCGAGCGCGCTGTCACCCTCGACGAGGAACAGCTCGCTGCGGGAGACGCCGGTGGTGCGGCAATCGACCAGCTTCGGCGGCATGGCCGCGCCTTCGAGCGCGGTCTTGCGCCGGGCCGCGTCCTTCTGCTGCTTCTGGGTGAGCCGGACGCGTGCCGCGTCGACCACCTTCTGCAGCACGATCTTCGCCTCGGACTTGGTCTTGCGCTCTTCGGTCCAGGCGCGGATGTGCTTGTCCACGACGCCCTGGATGACGCGGGTGATGCCCGCGGTGGACAGCTCGTCCTTGGTCTGCGAGGTGAACTGGGGCTCCGGCAGCCGGACGTGGACGACCGCCGTCATCCCTTCGAGCACGTCCTCGACGGTCGGCATGTCCTCCTTGGGCTTGAGCAGCCCACGGGTCTTGGAAATGGCGTCCTGCAAGGCTTTCAGCACCGCGCGGTCGAAACCGCGGCGATGCGTGCCGCCGTGCACGTTGCGGATGGTGTTGGTGAAGCACTCCACCGTGCGCTCGTAGCCGGTGCCCCAGCGCAGCGCGACCTCGACCTCCGCGTGACGCACCACATTGGACTGCATGACACCGCTGGCGTCGGCCGCGTTCTCCTTGTACGTGCCCTCGCCGTTGATGATCAGCGTGCCGCAGACGGGTTTTTCGCTGTCCGGGGCGAGGAAGTCGACCATGTCGGCGAGGCCGTTGGGGAAGTGGAAGGTCTCTTCGCTGATCGAGTCGTCGACCGCGGTGCGCAGGACGTACGTGACGCCGGGGACCAGGAACGCGGTGTTGCGCATCTTCGCGCGGACACCTTCGACGTCGAGCGCGGCGCCGCTTTCGAAGTAGCGCGCGTCGTACCAGTACCGGATCGACGTGCCGGAGCGCTCGCCGCGCTTCATCTTGCCGGTGATGTTCAGCCCGGACTTGCGGGTGAACTTGGCCTTCGGGCCGGGCCCGTCGAACACGCCGGGGACGCCGTGCGCGAACGACATCTGGTGGACCTTGCCGCTCTGCTTCACCGTGACGTCGAAGCGGTGCGACAGCGCGTTCACCGCCGAGGCGCCCACACCGTGCAGGCCACCGGAGGTCTTGTAGCCCGAGCCGCCGAACTTGCCGCCCGCGTGCAGCCTGGTCAGCACGAGCTCGACACCGGACAAACCGGATTTGGCGTGCGTACCGGTGGGGATGCCGCGGCCGTCGTCGTCGACCTGGACGCTGCCGTCGGCGTGCAGGGTGACCACGATCTTCGTGGCGTGACCCGCCACACCCTCGTCGGTCGAGTTGTCCACGACCTCGGAGAACAGGTGGTTGATACCGCGGCTGTCGGTGGAGCCGATGTACATACCGGGGCGCTTGCGGACCGCTTCCAGACCCTCGAGATGCGTCAGGTCGTCGGCCCCGTACAGGGTCTCAGCAGTCACTGGGTACTTCTCCTGGAGTCGTGGCTCGCGAACTAGCTCGTGGAGGTGGTGTTCAACGCGACACCGTACTGGAGGATATCCGCCCCCTACGACAGCTTCGGCCTCCCGAGCCCCCGGTGTGGCGCATCACGCCGTCCCGATGGCCGGGTCACGGCTGGGGAAAGCGGCTTCCTCAGTGCTCGGATGAGGCGTTATCGTTTCCGGTGTCACAGGGTGACGGGGGGAACAAGGTGGCCGTCGGAACCGGTCCCACACGTGTCTCGACCGCGCGGCGCGTCGTGAGTCTCTGGTATTTCGTGGTGGTCGTCGGGTCGCTCGGACTGCTCGCGCCGCTACCGTTCGTGCACGCGGCGATCCGGCTGCGCCGCACGTTCGTGGTGCTGTACGTCTTCCTCTACGGTGCGGTCTCCTATGGGCTGCTCTACCTGCTCTCCCTCGAGGAAACGGACGGTTCGGTCGGGACGGGCTTGGCCCTCTCGTGGTTCTTCGGCACGATCCTGTTGATCACCGTGTCCTGTGTCCACCTCGCGCTGTTGCGGAAGAAGATCCTCTATCCGCCGCCGGTGGCGTGGGTCGAGTCCGGCATGCACTGCGGGCTGTTCTCGATCGACATCGCCGGTTTCGGCCAGGTCGGACGCAGCAGCGAGATCTTCGTGCAGGTCCGGCGGATGCTCTTCGGCCTGCTCGCCGAAGCCTTCGAGACCAGCGGGATCGCCTGGGACGCCTGCCTGAAGCGGGACACCGGCGACGGCATGATCGTCGTGGTCCCGCCGCATTTCCCGAAGTTCCGCCTGGTGTACCCGCTGCTCTCCCGGCTGACCGCGGAACTGGCCAGGTACAACGTCGTCACCGAGACCGGCCTGCGGATCCGGGTGCGCGTGGCGATCCACGCCGGCGAGATCGCGCTCGACGAGTACGGCGTGACGGGGCGGCCGAAGGTGCTGCTCGCCCGGCTGCTGGACTCGCGGGTGCTGCGGGACGCGCTCGCCGAAGCGCCGGACGAGTCGCCCGTGGTGGTGCTCGTGTCGGACCGGTTCCACGAGGACGTCCAGGACCAGGGCGGCCCCGGTCTCGACACGATGAGCTACCGGCAGGTGCTCGTGCACGAGAAGGAGACCGAGGTCCGCGCCTGGCTGCACGTCCCGGATCCGGTGGACGGGGCCGGTTGGCGGAGCTGAAGATGGATCTCGGAATCGACCGAACGCGAACCCGCCCTGCCGACGTCGATCGCGGTCGCGGGTTCGCCGACAGGCGGATCAGAGGGCTGCCGTGAGGACCTCCAGCGCGCTGTGCTGACGGGCGGCGTCGATCTTGTCGACCGACCCCGCCCAGCGCAGGCCGTGCTGGTCGAGCGACGTGCGGTTGGCCGCGATCGTCGAGTTCGCTTGGCGCGTCAGGTAAGCGCGGTACGGCCTGCCCGCCAGCGCCCGGTCCAGCTCGCCGAGACCTCTCGCGTACGCGCCCTTGAACGACGGTCCGTCGGCGCCGCAGTCGCCGGACTCGCAGGGGTCGCGCAGGATCCCGTTCGAGTGCAGGAGCGACGTCGTGGTGGAGGCGTCCGCGAGCCGCCTGGCCGTGGTGAGCAGGGCGGCGTCACCGGTCGCGCGATGCAGTTCGACCAGTGCGCCGAGGACGATTCCCTGGTTGTAACTCCAGACGGGCTGGCCGTTGTTGGCGCAGGAGGCGTTCAGGCCGTCGTTGACCAGGGCGCTGCCGTTGATCATGCCGCTCGCGCGGAACCAGTCCCAGACCTCGCGTGCCCGCGCGAGCTGGCGTGTGTCGCCGGGAAGGCGGTTGTGCAGTGACGCGGCCACCTTGACGTACAGCTCGTTGGTGACGGCGTTCTTGTACGTCTTCGCCGTCGACCACCAGAGCCCGCCGCCGCAGGTCCCGTCGCGGTAGGAGTACATGTAGTCCGCCGCGATGACGGCGGTGTCGAGGTAGCGGCGGTCCTTGGTCAAGTCGTAGGCGCGGATCCAGGCGAGCGCCCACCAGCCGGTGTCGTCGATGTATTCGTTGGTGAAGTTGTTCCCGCGGTTGCGGTCGAAGGTGTTGCCGATGGCGTAGCGGTAGTTCTGCGAACCGGTTCGCGTGCTGTAGTCGAGGATCGCGGTCAGCGCGTTCGCGGAGTTCCACCAGCCCGTGGTCTGCCAGAGTCCGGTGCCGTTGTCGTAGAACTGCATCAGCGCGGTGGCCGCGGCCTCGGCGCGGGAGTTGGCGGCGACCGTGGTGCGGAACCACGGCGTACAGGCGATTTCCGGCCGGTTGCCCGCCTTTCCGCAGGCGCGCAGGGCGCCGAAACGGTGGGTGGCGGGGTCGTCGACGTTGAACATCAGCGTGCGCCAGCCGCGGTGACCGGACGGGATCTTCGTGTCGCCGATCCGGCTGTCGCCCGCCCACGTGCGGCCGCCGTCGAAGGAGCGGTCGAGCCAGACCTCGTCGCCGGGGTCGCCGTTGCCGATGCTGCCCCAGCCCATGTTGTCGCCGTCGCTGAGATGCAGCGTGATGGCGCGGCCCCAGACGGACGCGGTGCCGGGTCTTCTTTCTCCGACGGCCAGTGCGGGGTCGCGGCTGTCGCAGTATTTGGCGCAGATCGTCGCCGCGACAGCGGGTTCGGGAGTGGTGGTGGCCGGCGTGAGGGTGAATGTCAACGTTGTCACAAGCAGGGAGGTGAGCCACATGGATTCGAGTGTGGGTGCGGTCACTTCCGGGGCCGATCAAGTCACCCTTTCAGCTCGCGCCGATGGTCTGGAATACTTCTTGCGCGCGTGAGGTTGAACGCTCAAGCAACGTAACCCCGGCCCAGGGAGCAGGTCATGCAGTTCGGAATCTTCACGGTGGGCGATGTGACGACCGACCCGACCACCGGGGAGGCGCCCAGCGAGTACGAGCGGATCAAGGCGATGGTGCGCATCGCGCTCAAGGCCGAAGAAGTCGGCCTCGACGTCTTCGCGACCGGCGAGCACCACAACCCGCCCTTCGTGCCGTCTTCGCCGACGACGATGCTCGGCTACGTCGCCGCGCAGACGTCGAAGATCATTCTTTCCACCTCGACCACGCTGATCACCACGAACGACCCGGTGAAGATCGCCGAGGACTTCGCGATGCTGCAGCATCTCGCCGACGGCCGCGTCGACCTGATGATGGGGCGCGGCAACACCGGTCCGGTGTACCCGTGGTTCGGGCAGGACATCCGCCAGGGCATTCCGCTGGCCATCGAGAACTACCACCTGCTGCACCGGTTGTGGCGCGAGGACGTGGTCAGCTGGTCCGGCAAGTTCCGGACGCCGCTGCAGGAGTTCACCTCGACGCCGCGGCCGCTCGACGGTGTCCCGCCGTTCGTGTGGCACGGTTCGATCCGCAGCCCGGAGATCGCGGAACAGGCCGCCTACTACGGCGACGGGTTCTTCGCGAACCACATCTTCTGGCCGAAGGAGCATTTCCAGGCGCTGATCAACCTGTATCGCGAGCGGTACGAGCACTACGGGCACGGCAAGGCGGACCAGGCCATCGTCGGACTGGGCGGTCAGGTGTTCCTGCGGCCCAAGTCGCAGGACGCGGTGCGGGAGTTCCGGCCGTACTTCGACAACGCGCCGGTGTACGGGCACGGGCCGTCGCTGGAGGAGTTCACCGAGCAGACGCCGCTGACCGTCGGCAGCCCGCAAGAGGTGATCGACAAGACGCTGACCTTCCGTGAGCACTTCGGCGACTACCAGCGCCAGCTGTTCCTGATGGACCACGCCGGACTGCCGCTGAAGACCGTGCTGGAACAGCTCGACCTGCTGGGCGAGCACGTGATCCCGGTGCTGCGCAAGGAACTCGACTCGCTTCGCCCGGCGCATGTGCCCGAGGCGCCCACTCACGCTTCTCGGTTGGAGGTCTTGGCATGACGACGATCGCAGTGGTGACCGCGGGGCTGAGCCGGCCGTCCTCGACGCGGCTGCTCGCCGACAAACTGGCCGCGGCGGTTTCCGTCGCGCTGCCGGACGTGAAGATCGAGGTGATCGAACTCCGCGATCTGGCCGTCGATGTCACGAAGAACATGCTGACCGGGTTTCCGTCCCCGGCCCTGCGCGCGGCCATCGACACGGTGACCGCCGCGGACGGCCTGATCGCCGTGACGCCGGTGTTCACCGCGTCGTACAGCGGACTGTTCAAGTCGTTCTTCGACGTGCTGGACCAGAAGGCGCTCGACGGGAAGCCGGTGCTGATCGGCGCCACCGGCGGGACCGAACGGCATTCGCTGGTGCTCGACTTCGCGCTGCGTCCGCTCTTCGCCTACCTTCGCGCCGAGCCTGTCTCGACGGCGGTGTACGCGGCTTCGTCGGACTGGGCGTCTCCGGGTGATCTCGACAAGCGGGCGTCGCGGGCCGGGCGAGAGCTCGCATCCCGGCTGTCGGCGGAGGGTGCCGAGGCGGCTCCGGAGAGCGGGTTCGTGCCGTTCGAGCAGCTGCTGGCCGGTGGGTGATCTCGTGAGTGGCGAGGATGGTTAGAACCGTCCTCGCCACTCACGAGGCGCGTTCAGGGGGTCGGCCAGATCGGTCGGATCTCGATGGTCGCGAACTTCGCGACCGGATGCTTCGACACGACCTCGATCGCCTCGTCGAGATCGGCGCACTCGATCAGGTCGTAGCCGAGGATCTGTTCCTTCGTCTCCGCGAACGGCCCGTCCGAGACGAGCAGTTCGCCGTCGCGGTGGCGCACGGTGGTCGCGGTGGCCGCCGACCGGAGCCTGCTGCCGGACAACCGCACTCCGCGAGCGGTCATCTCGTCGACCCATTCCTGTGTCCGCTCGTCCAGCGGGTCTTCGCAGTCGTCCGCACCGGGGAACGGTGTCCCGCAGATCAGCAACATGTAGCGCATCAAATCCTCCTTGGGCTGGACTGTTCATCACCCCGACGAACGGTCTCGTCCGAAACAGACCATGCCAGGACCAGCGCTTTTCCGTCTCGCCCGGCACAATCGACGGAAAGCGGCGACGGCGAGGAGACGACGGTGGGCATCGGAAAACCCGTGAAACAGGCCCTGATCCTGATCGCGGGCATCATCCTGCTGGCGGTCGGTATCGCGCTGCTCGTGCTGCCGGGGCCCGGGTTGCTGCTGGTGCTCGCGGGCCTGCTCGTGCTGGCCTCGGAGTTCCCCGCCGTGGAGAAGTACGTCGATCCGATCCGCGACAGGGCGATGAAGGCGGCCGAGGACAGCGTTTCGTCTCCGTTGCGGATCGCGGGTTCGGTGCTGGCGGGGCTCGGGTTGCTGGCCGCGGGGGTCGTGTGGGGAGTCGTGCCCGGCCTGCCGCTCGGCGGCTGGAGCACCGGGTCGAGCCTGATCCTTTCCGGCCTCATCCTGTTCGCGTTGCTGATCTGGAGCTACAAACGGGTTCAGGCGCGGAGGGCCGCGAAGGCCGAATAACAGCCGGGTGGTCTGGTACCGTGCGCCGCGTGGTCCTCGACTTCCAGCGCGCACGGCGGCCGGAACAGGTCGAGGCCCGGCGCGCGGCGATCCTCGGCGTGGCGCGCGAACTCCTGGCCGAGCGGCCCGTCTCCCGGATCAGCCTGCGTGAACTGAGCGATCGGGTGGGCCTGGCGAAGTCGAACGTGCTGCGGTATTTCGACAGCCGGGAGGCGATCTTCCTGGAGGTCCTGGACTCGGTCTGGGTCTCGTGGCTCGACGAACTCGAAGGCGAGCTGAGCGCCCTCGACGGCCCCGGCTACGAGCGAGTCGCGACCGTCATCGCGACGTCGCTCTCGCGGCAGCGCCTGCTGTGCGAGCTGATCAGCACGATGGCCGCGGTACTGGAACGCAACATCTCCGTGGAGACCGCCCGGACGTTCAAGACGCGGGCCGGCGAACGGACCGAACGGCTCGCCGAGGTCGTCCGGACCCAGGTCCCGCTGGACGCCGAAGCGGCCGTGTACTTCGCGAAGGCCGTCTTCATCCTCGTCGCGGGGCTGTGGCCGTACGCGAATCCAGGCGAGGCCGTGGCGACGGTCCTGGCCGAACGCGGGGCGCCCTCCGGCCCCGCGATGTTCGTCGACGGGCTGACCGAAGGGCTGGCGAACCAGCTGGTCGGCCTGGCTGTTCGTGCAGGTCAGCGCCCCGAGTGGTAGCAAAGGTCCCTTGCTCCCTTCCCGCACGCGCCGGGGCGGCCGACCCTGCATAAGGTGAGCGGAACCCACTTGCACAAGGAGCGACCATGAGCCCAGGCGGCACCCTCTCCCTCGGCGACCTCACCGTGAGCCGGATGGGCTACGGCGCCATGCGGCTGTCCGGCCCCGGCATCTGGGGGCCGCCGGGCGACCGCGACGCCGCGATCGCCGTCCTCCGCGAGGCGGTCGAGCTCGGCGTCACCCACATCGACACGAGCGACTTCTACGGCCCGCACACGACCAACGAGCTGATCCGCGAGGCCCTGCATCCGTACCCGGACGAGCTGCACATCGTCACGAAGGTCGGCGCGAAGCGGTCCGCGGACAAGGGCTGGCCGTCGGCGCTCTCGAAGGAGGAGCTGACCTCCGCGGTCCACGACAACCTGCGCAACCTCGGCCTCGACGTCCTCGACGTGGTCAACCTGCGGCTCGCGGGGGAGCACGGCGTCTTCCCGATCCCGGTCTCGATCACGGAGCCGTTCGAGGTGCTCGCCGAGCTTCAGCAGCAGGGCCTGATCCGGCACCTCGGCCTGAGCCACGTGTCGGCGGAGCAGGTCAAGGAAGCGCGCGCCATCGCGCCGGTCGTCTGCGTGCAGAACGAGTACAACGTCGCGAACCGCGCCAACGACGGGCTCCTCGACGCCCTCGCGGCCATCAACATCCCGTTCGTGCCGTACTTCCCGCTCGGCGGGTTCACGCCGCTGCAATCCGGCGTGCTCGACGACTGCGCCCGTCGGGTCGGCGCGACGCCGATGCAGGTCGCGCTCGCGTGGCTGCTCCAGCGGTCGCCGAACATCCTGCTGATCCCGGGCACGTCCTCGCCGGCGCACCTGCGTGAGAACGTCGCCGCCGCGGACCTCGAACTGCCCGCGGACGTGCTGGCTGACCTGGACGCCCTCGCCTAGCCGTCCGTGAGGGCCTCCTTCACTACCTTCAGGGTAGGGAAGGAGGCCCTCACGGACTTTCAGAGGACATCCCGGCGCCGCAGCAGCCAGCCGCCGAGACCGGCGAAGACCACCAGGTAGCCCGCCACCACCAGCGTCGCCTGCGAGGCACTCACGAGTTCCCCGACACCCGGCGTCGCGCCCGAAGCGCCGAGCGACGCCGCCAATGAACCGGCGTTGGCTCCCGGCAGCGCCAGCTGGAGCGTGCCGACCCAGTCCACCAGCGGGGCCGCGACCCCGAACAGCAGGTTCTGCACCACCAGCAGCCACACCAGGCCGAGCCCGATCGGCAGCGCCACCCCGCGCATCGCGATGGCGAGCGCCGCGCCGAGTGCCGCCCACGTCATCGCGATCAGCCAGCCCGCGCCGACCCCGGTCAGCAGTGAGCCGAACGACGGCCAGTTCATCGGCTCGCCTTCCGAAGAGGCGATGAGCGCGCTCGTGATCGCGCCGGTCGCGAAACTCGTCAGCACGACGGTCAGCGACGCGACGGCCAGCGCGAACAACTTTCCACTGTAGACGGTCAGCCGTGAAGGTCCTTGCGTCAGCACGGTCTTCCACGTGCTCCAGCCGTATTCGGTGCCGACGGCCAGTACCCCGAGCACGAGCAGGATGGCCCCGAGGAACACCGGCAGCCCGCCGATCGCGTTGCCGACCAGGTTGGACGGCAGGGTCGAGGCCAGTCCGCGATCCGTACCGGGAGCTCCGCTCGACGAGCCCGCCGCGCCCGCGAGCGGCAGCAGATAGGTGAAGGTCAGGCCGAGCGCGACGGCGATCCCCAGCATGAACCAGTTCGCCGGACGCCGGACGAGTTTCGCCAGCTCGGCGGTGCAGCTACCCCACATGACCTGCCACCTCTCCGGTGAGCTCGAAGAAGACCTGTTCCAGATCCCGTTCGCGGACGTGCAGTTCACGCACCGCGATCCCTTCCGTGACGAGTTCGCGGTTCAGCCACGCCGCGCGTTCCGGGTCGACGGTCAGATCGAGACCGGTCCCGCTCTCGCGCACGTTCTCCGCGCCGATCCAGCGCCGCACCAGGCCGGCGGTGCGCACGATCTCGTCGGACTCGATGTGCAGCACCGTGCCGCCGCGGAGTTCGGCCACCGTGTTCTCCGCGACCAGCCGCCCGCGTGAGACGACGCCGACGCGGTCGCAGACCTGCTGGACCTCGCCGAGCAGATGGCTCGACAGCAGCACGGTGCAGCCCTCCGCGCCGAGCCGCCGGATCAGCACCCGCATGTCGGCCATGCCTGCCGGGTCGAGCCCGTTGGTGGGCTCGTCGAGGATCAGCAGCCGCGGGTCCTTCAGCAATGCCGCCGCGACACCGAGCCGCTGCTTCATGCCGAGGGAGTAGGTGGAGTACCGGTCCTTGCCGCGATCGGCGAGGTCGACCATCGCGAGCACCTCGCCGACGCGGAGCGGATCCGTTCCGCTGTAGCGGGCCAGCACCTTGAGGTTGTCCGCACCGGACAGGTACGGGTAGAACCCCGGCGATTCGATCAGGGCGCCGACCCCATCGAGGTCACCGCGGTCGCCGGGCGGCCTGCCGAACAGCCGGACGCTGCCGGAAGTCGGCCGGACGAGGCCCAGCAGCATTCGCAACGTCGTCGTCTTGCCCGCGCCGTTCGGGCCGAGGAAACCGTAGATCTCGCCGGGCAGCACGGTCAGTTTCATCCGGTCGACGGCGAGTTGCTCGCCGTACCGTTTCGTGAGTTCGTCTGTGTCCACGGGAAGGTTCATGGTGACGAATGGTGTCGCGGGGGAGGCCTTCGCCACATCCGTTCACGGGCGGCACTCCGCGTACGTCGCCGGACGTAGCCGGATGGCCGGAATCCTGCGACATCTGTCGAAAACACCGGTACCGGACACCGAGGTGACGATCATAGGCTCGGCGGCGTGTCGAAAATCCTCTTGATCCTCCACGTGCTCGCCGCCGTCATCGCGGTCGGCCCGGTCACCGTCGCGGCGAGCATGTTCCCCGCGGCGGCGCGAAAGGCCTTCGCCGAACCGGGTTCCGGGTTGTCCGTCCTGCGCGCGCTCAACCGGATCTGCCGTGTCTACGCGATCTTCGGTATCGCGGTGCCGTTCTTCGGGCTGGCGACGGCGGGCAGCATGCGGGTCTTCGGCGACGCGTGGGTGATCGTGTCGATCGTGCTCACCGCGGCCGCCGCCGGTGTGCTGGCGTTGCTGGTGCTGCCCGGGCAGAACGCGATCCTCGCCGCGCTGGACGCGGAGCCGCCGTCGGCGCCGGTCACGGCGGGCCGGGTGGCGATGTACACCGGGATGTTCAATCTGCTGTGGGCCGTGGTGACGGTGCTGATGATCGTGCGGCCCGGCTCGACCACCGGTGCCTGAAAGCCTCGTGAGTGGCGAGGACGGTTCTAACCGTCCTCGCCACTCACGAGGCTTTTGGTCAGGCGCTCAGCAGTTGGTTGAAGAACGACCGGTAGCGGCGAAGCGCGATCCGGAGGTCTTCGGTCGCCGGTTCGCCCTGGCTCCACGCGGATTCCAGTTCCTTCTTGTGGTCCGCGAAGGTCGTGGCCAGGTTCTGGATCACCATCGCGACGAGTTCGTCGGCCTCCTTGACCGCTCGCCGCGGATCGTCCACAAAGGCCGTCTGGATGCCTTGCCAGCTCTCGCGGAACCGCTCGACGTCGACGTTCTCGAACAACGTCTGCGCGTCGTCTTCGCCGGCGTGCTGGGAATCGGTGGCCACCAGGTCCTCGGTACCCAAGGCGTCAGTGGTCCGATCCTCGTCGAGCCGTTCCGTTCCCTCGGTCTCCAGTGGCCTGCTTTCCATGGCTCTCCGCTCCTTCGCCGGCGTCGGTCAACAGATCTTCGAACACTTCGCGGTAGTGCTTCATCGCTTCTCGCATGTCCTCTGTGGACATTTCGGATTCCTGGTGACGCACCAAGGTGTCATGTCCGGCGCGGTAATGCCGCAACGCGTTCGCGTGCCGGACGGACAGATCCGCGAGCTGCTGGTCGTACCCCTCGGTCGGGTAGCCGCGCTCGGCCATCAGTGAGACCAGCACCCGGTCCGCCTCGACGACGGCGCCGGACGGCCGGTCGACGAACTGTTCCTGGATCAGCGCCCATTCCTGCGCGTACCGGTCCTTTGTGGTCGCCGGCAACGGCCGGATGTCGAGATCCGAATGCCGTTTCACTCGCGACGAAAGCTCACGTTCGGCTTCCCGCGGGCTTTCGTGTTCCTTGACGGCCCGGTCGTATTCGGGTCCGAACGTCTCCCGCAATCGCCGCCTGCGCCGTCCTTCGATGACGAACCAAACGGCCGCTCCCGCCACCAGGATCGCGGCGATGACGATGATGATGACCAACCACGTTGGCATCGTTATCTCCTCCGGATATTCGCCGGTCATCCCCCGACAGGCGGTGAGTTCCCCGCTTTCCGGGCCGGAAACCCTTGTGTCGCAAGAAGTTTTGGATCTTAGGCCGGATGGCGCAGTGAAATGATCTTTCCCGGGTCGCTTCGTGGGCGCCGCGGAGCCCATTGGGCCGAGATCGTGAGGCTCGCTAACCAGGAGTCCCTCTTATGGGTGCCGCCGATGACTCAGTGTAGGTAAAAGCTCCCGATCATTGCTCCGTTGTGGCACTATTGCCCCGTTCGCAGGAAGAGGGCCTGCGAACAGAGGGGGGCCGCCGTAATGGGGCTGCCTGGTAAGACAAAAAAGATCATCAGGGGAGGAGATCGTCAAATGTCGACGCCTACGGATGTCAAGGACCCCATCGGCGAGGAGGAGCCGGTCGACCCGGCTCAGCCCAAGCCCGACCAGGGAGAACACCAGCACGGCCCCGATTGTGAGCACCAGAACGAACGGGTCCGCGATTGCCCGGGCGGATGCGCTCAGACGCCGCCGCCGACTCCTTGAGCAATGCTCCTGGCTGAAGATGTGCGCCCGTCACCCGGTTTTGAACCGGTGGCGGGCGACTCTCGGCTACGGAGTGTGCTGTCATAGATCAGTGGCGGTAACACTGCTCGATCAAATCGAGGTCATTCGCAAGGCGCGCGAACTCCAGCGCGCCGGTATCGATGCCGCGTGTTCGGCCCGTCAACGCGAAGGAATCCTTCTGCTTCGCCGGGGCATGGCGTTGCTCGATTCCATCCATCCGGTCGCCGAACAGATGAGGCACGACTGGCTCGCCGCCCGGATCCGGCTGGCTTCCAGTATCGCGACCGTAGGGTCGGAGACCAGCGGTGGCGTCGCATCCGGTCTCGCCGGTCTGGACGACGTGCGACTGTTGCTGAAAGCGGTGGACGACCCCCGTCTCTACGCGGAATTACGCGGGCAGCTCGACCACAATTACGGACTCCTGCTCATGGCGGTGGGCCGGAACGAGGAAAGCACGGCGTATTTCGACTCGTCCCTGGAGCACAAAGAGGCCGCGCTCGGCATGGAGAAGGATCCCTCGACGTCGCTCGACCCTTATTTGGGCACGCTGACCACCCGAGGGCTCGCGTACACCAGGCTCGGCGACGTACGGCGGGCGAGGCGAGACCTCGTCAGCGCCGTGGAACTCGCGGAACGAAACGGCCTGCGGGCACAGGCCGCGGACGTCCGCCGCCCACTGGGCACGCTCGAACTCCGCGTCGGGAACGTGCCCGCCGCGCTGCGGCTCTACGAGGAGAGCGAGCGGATCTATCGCTCGCTCGATCTGGACATCCCGCCGCTGCTGAGGTGGGAGCGGGCCGAAGCGCTGTTGACCGCCGGCCTCGCCGAAGAGGCGGGAGCTCATCTCGACGAGATCCTGCCGGTGATGCTGGAACAGCGGAGTATCACCAGGGACCTGGGCGGGGTGGAGTTGTTCCGCGCGTCCGCGGCGCTGATGACCGATGATCTGGAACTCGCGCGGACCTACGCCGCTTCGGCCCGGCGCCGCACGCTCCGCTGGGGCTGCCAGACCTGCGTCGCCAACGCGACCATCGTCGGCCTCCGCGCCGACGTGCAGGAAGCCTTGCGCACCAACGAAATCCCGCCCACCCTGACGTCGCGCGCGCTGCGTGCGGCGAACGGGATGCCGATGCCGAGGCTCGCCGACCAGGCCGCGCTGGCGCGGATGCTGGCCGTCCGGGTCGAGCTGCGAAAGGGAAAGCGTAAACGCGCCGCCGAGCTGCTCGCGCGGATTCCGCAGCCGGGGCGGTTGACTTCCGTCGATTACCGGATGCTGCGCAGGCTTTGCCGCGCGGAACTCGCGGTGGCCGAGGGGGACAAGACCAAGGCGCTGGCGGAGATCCGGGCCGGGCTCACCGAACTCGACCGCGTCCGCGACCGGATGGGCGGCATCGAGCTGGTGTCCGGTACGGCGCTGCACGGCCGGGAGCTGGCGGATCTGGCCGTCAAGATCGTGCTGGAACGCGCCGACGCGGCCCGGCTGTTCGGCTGGACGGAGCGGACCCGGGCGCAAAGTTACCGGTACGAACCAGTTGTCGCGTCCGATCCGGACCTCGCCGAGCGGGTCGGCGAGGTCCGGGGGCTCGATCAGGCGATCCACCAGGCGCAGCACGAGGGGCATCCGACGGCGGCCTTGCGGACGAAGCACGCCGAGCGGTTGCGTGAGGCGCATCGGCTCGGCTGGCACACGGGTCGCTGGGGCAGGCCCCGGCCGGTCGCGCGGCTCGCGGAGGTCGCGGAGGAGCTGGGCGAGCGCGCGCTGGTGAGTTTCGCGTCGTCGGGGGACGACCTGGTGGCGATGGTCGTCGTCGACGGGCGGTGCGAGCTGGTGCGGCTCGGTTCGGCCGAGCGGGCGGCGGAGTCCGCGCGGATGCTGAACATCGATCTCGACGCCCTCGCACCGGATCGGCTGCCGGCGCCCCTGGTCCAGTCGGTGCTCGGTTCGGCGCGGAAACAGGCCGAACGGCTGGACACCCAGCTGATCCGGCCGCTCGAAGCACTGCTCGGGGAGCGCGGCCTGATCGTCGTGCCGACCGGCCCGTTGTTCGCCGTCCCGTGGGGAGTGCTGCCCGCCCTGCGGTCGCGGCCGATCGTCGTCGCCCCGTCGGCGACGGCATGGCTGGGGGCGGCGCGGTCGGCCGTGTCACGCGCGCGGAAGGTCGTTCTCGTCCGCGGCCCCGGCCTCGTCGGGACGCGAGGTGAGCTGGACAAGCTCGCGATGCATTACCGGACCGCGCGGACGCTGGCCGGTGCCGACGCGACCGTGTCCTCCGTTCTGCGCGCGCTGGACGGGGCGAAGCTCGCGCATATCGCCGCGCACGGCGCGCACGAGCCCGAGAACGCCTTGTTCTCCCGGCTGGAATTGGCCGACGGCGCGCTCTTCGCCCACGAGATGGCCGGGCTGGCGCAGCCGCCGTCGCAGGTCGTCTTCGCGGCGTGCGAACTGGCGCTGAACCGGATCCGGCCCGGCGACGAGGTCCTCGGTTTCGCCAGCGCGTTGCTCGCGAGCGGTTCGCGGACGGTGATCGCGCCGTTGAGCCGAGTCGGTGACGAGGCCGCGGCGGCCGCGATGGACGATTACCACCGCGGTCTCGCGGGAGGGGCCGGACCGGCCACCGCCTTGGCGGACACCATCGCCGTTGATCCGTTCCGGCGACCGTTCGTCTGTTTGGGTGCGGGCTGATCGTCCGGCTTGACAACCCCTGTTCGATCTTCACGACTCCAAGTGCCCGGTTGGTTACTCTTGACCGAGTCGTCTGAACCAATTATGGTCTAGACCACATTCGCCTGCTCGGCGCTTCGGCGGATGTGTCCCGACCTTCATTGGTATTTCGCTCGCTGTGACCCAGCAATCTCGAGTCCGCGGTGGGTGTAGAGATGGGAAAGGGGAAGGCATGAGCTTCAAACGACGGCTTCTGACCCTGGCGGCCGGTGCGGCGATGGTGCCGGCGGCCCTGGTCGCGATCCCGGCGGGCACCGCCAGCGCGCACGGCTACGTTTCCTCGCCTGCGAGCAGGCAGGCGCAATGCGCACAGAACACCGTTTCCTGTGGCTCCATCAAATGGGAGCCGCAAAGTGTCGAGGGCCCCAAGGGTCTCATGAGCTGCAACGGCGGCGTCGGCCGTTTCGCGGACCTCAACGACGACAGCAAGGGCTGGAAGGTGCATTCCCTCGGCCGTACCACCACGTTCCGGTGGACGCTGACGGCTCGCCACCGCACCAGCACTTGGGAGTACTTCGTCGACGGTGCCAAGGTCGCCAGCTTCAACGACGGCGGCGCGCAGCCGGGCGCCACGGTCACCCACAGCGTGAACCTGCAGCAGAGCGGACGGCACAAGATCCTCGCCCGCTGGAACGTGTACGACACGGCGAACGCGTTCTACGCCTGCATCGACGCCAACATCAGCTAGGAGTGGGGCTCGTGAGTGGTAATGACGGTTCTAACCGTCATTACCACTCACGAGGCTTTTGTGTCAGGCTCGTCCCATGTGCGAACGGGACGGCGTCAAGCTGACCAATCTCGACCAGCCCTTGTTCGAGGGCGCGACGAAACGCGACCTCGTGGATTATCTGGACGCCGTCGCGGACCGCCTCGTCCCGGCGCTGGCGAACAGGCCGCTTTCGGTGATCCGCATCCTGCGCGGCCAGGACCCGTTCATGCAGAAGAACCTGCCCAAGTACACGCCCGACTGGGTGAAGCGGTACGGGATATGGGCGGAGACGTCGAAGCGGCAAGTGTCGTACGCGCTCTGCG
The DNA here is from genome assembly GCF_022479115.1 of Amycolatopsis sp. EV170708-02-1. Taxonomy (NCBI): domain Bacteria; kingdom Bacillati; phylum Actinomycetota; class Actinomycetes; order Pseudonocardiales; family Pseudonocardiaceae; genus Amycolatopsis; species Amycolatopsis sp. EV170708-02-1. The sequence continues at coordinate 7,716,262 of NZ_CP092497.1, read as the reverse complement.
ACGACCGCCGCACGCTGCTGTGGTTCGCGAACCAGCGCGCCGTCGAATACCACCCGACGCTGATGACCGCGGACGCCGACGCGGGGCCGACCCATCTCGTGCTGGATCTGGATCCGCCCGCCGGCGACGATTTCGCACATGTCGTGAAGGCCGCGGTGCTGGTGCGCCAGGCGCTGGCCGAGTCCGGTCTCGTCGGAACCGTGAAGACCAGCGGTTCCAAGGGAGTGCACATCTTCGTCCCGCTGGTACCCGGGCAAGGCTTCGAAGACGTCGCGGCCGCGACCCGCGCGCTCGCCGCCCGCGCCGAGCGGCTCGATCCGTCGATCGCGACGACCGCGTACATCGTGGAAGACCGCGAGGGCAAGGTGTACCTCGATCCGACGCGGGCGGGCGGGAACACGGTCGCGGCGGCGTACAGCCCACGGCTGCGGCCGGGGCTGACGGTGTCGTTCCCGGTGTCCTGGGACGAGCTCGAAAACGTGGTTCCCGCCGATTTCACCGTGCACACGGCGCCCGGCCTCCTGGGCGGCAAGGATCCGTGGGCCGAGTCGATGCCCCAGCCGCAGACGCTGCCCGCCGACCTCGTCGAACAGGGCCACACGATCCCGATCGCGCGGGTCGTGGCGATGCACGAAGGGAAGCGCCGGGCGAGGGCCCGCGACAAGAAGGACTGAACACCCACGGCGTCACGGCTTTTTGTGTACCTTGGACCGCCTGGGGGCGGGCGAAGGTACTGGGGGCTTTCGTGGGAAAGATCGATGCCGACGTGCTGATCGTGGGGGCCGGTCCGGCCGGGCTCGTGCTGGGGAACCTGTTGCGGGCCGCCGGAATCGACTGCCTGATCCTCGAACGGCAAAGCCGTGCGCATGTCGAAAACCGGGCGCGGGCGGGTTTTCTCGCCGCGAACAGTGTCCGTGTGCTCACCGAGAACGGGCTCGCCGCCGGGCTGATCGAGAAGGGCGCGAGGCACGACACTTGCGCCTTTCGCAATGATCAAGCCGAATTCGAGCTCAAGTACAGCGAACTCGGGAACGGCGAGGTGCACACCGTTTACCCGCAACAGTTCCTGGTCACCGACCTGATCGCGGAATTCCTCGCCCGCGGCGGCGAGATCAGGTTCGGCACCGAGGTGTCGTCGGTGTCGGGGATGGACGCGACGGTCATCGCCGATGATCTTCTGTTGCGTGCCAAGTACATCGCCGGCTGCGACGGCAGGCGCGGGGTATCGCTGAGATCCGTCCCCGCGCGCGTCTTCCGCCGGGACCACGACATCTCGTGGCTCGCGATCCTCGCCGAGGCGCCGCCGAGCATGTCCGCGATCGGCTACGCGATCCACGAACGGGGCTTCGCCGGGCATATGGCGAGGACGCCGACGGTGACGCGCTATTACCTCGAAGTCCCGCGCGGCGAGGATCCGGAGGACTGGGGAGACGACCGGATCTGGGACGAGCTGCACGTGCGGATGCGCTCGGACCGCTATGGCGAGCTCAAACGCGGCGCCATCATCGAGCGCCGGATCGTGGACATGGCCTCGCGCGTGATGGACACGATCCAGCGGGGCAACCTGTTCCTCGCGGGCGACGCGGCGAGCCTCATCAGCCCCGCCGCCGCGAAGGGCGCGAATCTCGCGCTGATGGAGGCCGAGATCCTCGCGCACGCGTTGATCAAAGCCCACACCGAGAGCGATACGACGGCGCTCGATCGCTACTCCGCCGACTGCCTGCCGCGGATCTGGCGTGCGCAGGAGTTCTCGCTCTGGATGATCAATCTCCTGCACGGCCCCGCCGGATACGGCGACGAGGCCGTCTTCCAGCGGGCGCTGCGGGACGCACGGCTGGAGAGCCTGCGGGTTTCCCGCGCGCATCAAGACTTCTTCGCCGAAAACTACGTCGGCATCTGAACCGGACGCTCGTCGCGTCCGTATTCCGGTGAAGAGGGAAAGGACGAACGACGATGCCGGTACGTATTCGCTGGACGCCGTTGAACCCGCACCCGAACCGTCCCGCGCCCGCCGATGAACCCGAGCCGGAACCGCTAGCCCGCGCGGACCGTGTGTGCCGCGGGCCGCTCGACGCGGAGGAGCCGGACGTCGCCTGAGCGGTGTCTTCCCGGCTCCTCCTCGGTGACGAAGCGCAGCGCCCCGGTGACCTCGCGGGTCACCATCCGCGCGCTGTGCCAGCCCGCCGGGACCCAGCCTTCGCGCAGGGCGCGGCGGACCTTCTCGGCCCTTTTGACATGGCGGGCGAACGAGTGCCGCCGGATGACCCGCCCGCGCGCGACTTGGCCCGCGCGGGCGTCCTCCGGCGCCACGTCGAGCCACAGCAACCGCACCGGGCGGCGGCTCAGCAGGCCGAGCAGGGCCAGCAGACCGCGGGTGGTGGCCCTGGTCGACGGTTCGTGCACGACGAGCGGGCCGCCGTCCGCCAGCGCGGAGCGGACGACCCGCGCGCGATGCCACAGGTGGACCAGCGGCCGGTAGATCCGGTACGGCAGCGCGGGCGGCAGCCGTTCGCGCAGCCGCGCGCGGACCTGGTCGGAATCGAGCACCGGTAGCGCGCCGGTCGCCGCCCGGGACAGGAGGGTGGTCTTGCCCGCCCCGGGAATCCCCGCCACCACCAGCAGGTCGCGACGGCCGAGCCGGAGTGCGATGCGATCGGTCATAAGGCCTCAACGACCCGGCCGAGGACAAAGGTTCCTTTACCTTGATCGGCACAGGTCAGGCCGTCACCCGCGTCCCCGGCAGCGCGGTCTTGTCCGGAAGGAGCGTCCCGCCCTTGGTGAGCCACGCGACACCGAACGCCAGGATCGCCACCGACTCCAGCCACAGCGCCGGGTAGAGGTCCTTCGTCAGGTCGTCGAACACCAGCCCGCACAGCACGATCAGCGCCAGGCACACCAGCATGATCACACCCGACGCGACGTACAGCCGGTTCCGTTCGGGTTTGCGGGCGCCGGGGATCTCCTTGTCCGACTTGGTGAACAGCACGATGCAGAAGAACGCCAAGGTGAGGAAGAAGACCGCGGCGAAACCGAGGTGCAGCAGGCCGACGATCTCGTCCGTGCGGTCGCCGTTCGCCGGTGTCGTGGGGAAGAGCGCCACCCCGACGGCGGCCACCGCCGCGATGTTCCCGGCGATGTCGTCGACCCGGCCGTAACCCCGATAGGACAACAGGAAGACGCCGATGGCGCACATGACGCCGACCCAGACGTCACGCATTCCCGAGTAGTAGTAGCCGCTGATCGAATTGAGCAGGCCACCGCCGTCGACGACCATCTTCCCGAAGACCAGCACGAAGGGCAGCCCGATCCCGAGGAAACCTATGGCGCGCCGCAAGAACAGGTAGTTGTGGACGAGGTTGTCGGATGCCGTTCGCGGGCTCATGGTCGCCTCCGTGCGCAGTGCTTGTCGCTAGATAATGACAGTTCGTGACGACGGTGGGACCGTGTGTTATCGAAATGGTCGCTAGACGGTTTCCAGTACGACAGCCGCGACGTAACCGCCCATCCCGATCGACGTCTTGACGGTGAGCCCGCCTTCCGGCCGGGAGGGTCCGTCCATCAGCTGCGGATGCCCGTCCGCCACCGGTTTCGGCGCCGGCACCAGATCCCGCTCGGCCGCGAGGCAGATCGCCGCGATCTCGGTCAGCGCGCTGCCCGACTGGCTGTGCCCGGTCAGCGGTTTGATCGAGTAGATCTCGGTCTCGCGCGGGAAGACCGCTTCGAGGATCTGGGATTCCGTGCGGTGGCAGAGTTTCGTGCCCGTGCCGTGCGCGTTCAGGTAGTGGACGTCCGACGGTGCGGCGGACGCGTTGTCCAACGCGCTGGTCACCGCCTCGATCGCGTTCGTCGAATCGGGGTCGAGCGCCATCGCGTTGTGCGCTTCATGGGTCATCGCGCCGCCTCGCAGCGTCGCGTACGAGTCGGTCTTCCGCTGGGTCAGCACCACCGCGACCGCGGCCTCGGAGAAGGTGAAACCCTTTGTGCCCTCTTGGAAAGGACGGCAGGCTTCGAGCGGGGGCACGTCGGTGATCGCCACCCCGCAGTGCACGAAGTTGCGCACCATCGGCCTGGTCGCGGACAGATCGGTGGTGACCACGACGACGTCGTCGGCCATGTCCGCGTCCAGCCACATCTTCGCGGTGAGCACGGCGGCGCTGCCGGTCGCGCACATGGCGGACGTGGCCATCGAGGGGCCGTGGAAGCCGAACTCCGACATCAGCGTGGCGATCGGGGTCGAGGGCATCATGCCGATGAACTCGCGCCGGTACATGAGCTGTTCGCCGAGTTCGGTGAGCCGGTCCCAGGTGCGCAGATCCTCGCGGACCCCGCCGGAGATGACCCCGACCCGGCGTCCCGGTGTCCAGCCTCGCGAGCCGGCGTCCTCGATCGCCTCCCTGGCCGCGGCCAGCAGGGCGCGGGCGTGCAGGCTGCCGTCCCTCGCCTTGCCGCCCTCGGGGACATGCGCGACCCAGCCGGGCAGATCCGGGGTCTCCCCGAAGCCATCGGTGAACTGGGCGCAGGGGACGCCGCTCGCCAGGCCCTCCCACAATGCTTCGCGCCCCCAGCCGTAGGCGGTTACGGCGCCGATGCCGCAGATGTCTGTTTTGCTCCGCACGTGTTTCCCTTCAACTACATTCAGTCAACGCTGGGGTGGAATAGCCGCACCGATCAGCTGTCCGGGGAGGACGGCTACGTCGATTTAGTGATCTAATCGGAAGCTACATCAGTCGAGTAGGGGGTTTGGATCAGATGGATCCTGACGATCTCGACGGTGGGACTCCCGACACCCACCGGCCCTCGGATCAGGATTCCTCGCCAGCGAACGGCACCGCGACCCGCACGGTGGGAAAAACCGACCGGCACGCGTCGCTCGTCCGTCTGCTGACCGAGTTGTCCACCGAGAGGGATCGGCGCGGCGAACCCGCGCTCGCCTTTCTCGGCCAGGGGTACCGCCTTTTGGAGCAAAATTCCGACAGCGGCACATTGGGAACGCAATATCTCACGATGGTGGAGGCGAGCCCTTACGGGATCTGTGTCCATCAGCGGGGCAAAGTCGTGTTCGTGAACTCGGCCACCATGCGGTTCGTCGGGGCGAAGGTGTCGACCGAGATCATCGGGATGCACATCACGGATCTGGTCGACGAGGGCTCGCAGGACGCGCTGCTGGCGCGGATCGGCTCGCTGGCCTCGCCCGGCTCGTTCAGCGAACCGACCGAGATGACCCTGCGGACCCTCCAGGGCCGCAGGGTCGCCGTCGAATCCCAGGCCGTGCTCACCACCTGGGAGGGCAAACCCGCGTACCAGGTGATCATGCGCGACCTGACCACGCAGAAGGCGGCCGAGGCCGGCCTGCGGTTCCAGGCGGCGCTGGTCGGCCACGCGAGCGACGCGATCATCGCGACCTCGCCCGACGGGCTGGTGACGAGCTGGAACCCGGCGGCCGAGGCCGTCTACGGGCACGACCTCGACCAGGTCATCGGGGTCCCGGTGGCCGAGGTCGTCGGCGCGCCGATGAGCCCGCGGCAGGTCGTCGCCGCCGGCGGTGTCGTGCAGGCGACGCATTACAGCGCCGACGGCACGGCGCTGGCGGTGCGGGTCTCCGCGGCCGAGATGTTCGACGGTTACGTGCTGCTGTGCGCCGACGAGACCGCGCAGCGCCGGGCGGAGGCCGAATTCGCCACCGTCGTCGAGACGCTCGACGAAGGAGTGCTGCTGGTGGGCCCCGGCGGACGGATCGAGCTGGCGAACTCCGCGGCGCACCGGATCGCCGGGGTGCCGCCGGGATCCCTGGTCGGCCTGGAGAGCCGGACACTGCGGCTGCACGACGAGCACGGCGCTCCGGTGCCGGTCGACGATCTGCCGTCCGCGCGGGTGCGGCGGTCCGGGAAGGTCGAGACCGGGCGGGTGGTGCAGGTGCGGCGGCGCGACGGCGCGCACCGGTGGCTTTCGCTGACCTCCGGTCCGCTGATGGCGCCCGGCCAGAGCGTGCCCTCGGTGCTGACGTCCTTCGCCGACATCACCGAACGGCGGGCGATCAGCGAGCGGCTGGCCTACGAGGCCACGCACGACCCGCTGACCAGGCTCGCGAACCGCACGCTCGCGCTGAACCACCTGCGCCGGACGATCGCCGATCCGGCGCGGACGACGACCGTGATGTTCATCGACCTCGACAAGTTCAAGATCATCAACGATTCGCTCGGCCATACCGTCGGCGACCAGGTGCTGCGCATCATCGGCGATCGGCTGCGGGCCGCCGCCGGGCCTTCGGACCTGGTCGGACGGCTCGGCGGGGACGAGTTCCTGGTCATCACCACCGGTTATACCGAAGCCGCCGAGGTGCGGGCGCTGGCCGACCATCTCCAGCGGCGGCTCGCCGAATCGCTCACCGTGCACGGCCGAGAACTGCATATCAATACGAGCATTGGAATAGTGATCGCCGAACCGGGCGATACGCGCACCGCCGACGAATTGCTGGAAGACGCCGATTTGGCGATGTATCAGGCGAAAACGTTCGGCCCCGGCCGTTATGCGTTCTATGCGCCGATCATGCGGAAACGAGTGCGGGACCGTTTCGCGCTCGAACAGGATCTGCGGAACGCCGTCGCGCAAGGGCTGGTGGAGACCGTTTATCAGCCCGTCGTCGATTTGCGGACCGGTGACATGGTCGCGGTGAAGGCGAAGTCCTGTTGGGACCATCCCGTCCGCGGGCCGATCGATCCGGCGGAATTGGCCGAACTCGCCGACGACGGCGATCTTTTGACGGTCATCGGGGCGGAGGTGCTCGCCAAGGCCGCCTGCGAGATCTCTCGATGGCGTGCCGATCATGGTGTGCACTGTAATGTGAATGTGAGCCTTTCGGTCCGCCAACTGGGCGATCCCACGTTGCTGCAAGTGGTTCAGACAACGTTGGAGGGCGCGGGCCTCCTGCCGCAGGATCTGAGCCTCGACGTCGACGAGACGGCGCTGAAGGACGCGGCCGACGCCGTCGACGCGCTGCGGAAGACCGGGGTGCGCGTGACCGCGGAACGGTTCGGCGCCGGGTACTCCTCGCTCGCGCAGCTGTGCAGGCTCGACTTGAGCGTGATCGAGATCGACCGGTCGTTCGTGGCCGATCTCGGGCGATCGAGCGACGCCGAACCGATCGTCGCCGGGATCATGGCGATGGCGCACGCCGTCGACCTGATGGTCGTCGCGGAAGGGGTCGAGACCGCGCGGCAGCTGGAAGTGCTGCACGAACTCGGCTGCGATTGGGCGAAGGGGCCGCTGGTGGCTCCGCCGGGCCGGGTCGAAGACCTCAAGTCCGCGTACGAACACGTTGTGCGGTGAACCGGATGCCCGCCGCGCACGTGGTCCTGGATGCGGGACCAAAGCCTCCTGTCGCGACGGCTCTTCCCGGCGCACGCTTAGCGGTGAAGGAGGTCCGTCGTGTCGCTTGTGTACTTGTGGCGCCTCGGCCGGAATCCGCTCGCTCGCGGCTCGGACCGGGTCGAGGCGGCGATCCTCGTCCTGGGTGTCCTGATCGCGCTGCTCGGTGTGCCGCTGGCCGCGGCGGCAGGCTCGGAGACCTACGCGTCCATGATGGAGCGCTCGGCACTTGAGGCGGCTTCGCGTCACTCGACGACCGCGTTCCTGCTCGAAGACGCTCCGCCGGCTCGTATCGGCGTGGATGGGACGCCTTCCCTGGAGACGGCTTCGGTGGCCGCGCGGTGGGCGTTGCCGGACGGTCGGTTTCAGGAGGCGGCTGTCGCTTCGGACCTCGGCGCTTCGGCGGGGGACGCGGTGACCGTGTGGCTCGACGAGTCCGGTGCCGTCGTCGAGCCGCCGGTGACGCCGCTGGACGCGGCCAGTGCAGGGATCGGTGTCGGCGTCGGCGTGTGGCTGAGCGCGGTGACGCTGCTGGCGGCGGGGTATCTGCTCGCCCGGCACCTGCTGAACCGGGCGCGGTGGGCGGCTTGGGACCGGGAGTGGGCGCGGTTCGGGCAGGACTCGCGTTCTTGAGTGAGGCTTTGGGGCTTCACGTACTTGGGCAGGCGTGAAGGGGCCTTCACTCGCGCTGGCTGTGACGCGTGAGGTCACTGGGGCGCGTGTGGCGATCTGGCGGTCCGTGAGGGACTCCTTCCCTACTTTGAGGGTAGGGAAGGAGTCCCTCACGGACCGACGGCCGATCATGGGGCGCGGTTAGTCGGCCAAGTGCGGAAATGTGGGCGCTGACCTGCGGGGGAGCGCGAAAGTGGTAGCAAAGGTCCCTTGCTCCCCGGTCCGCTGGGTTGTCACTGTACCTACTAGTATGTACGGTCGGGACGTGGACAAGAGGGAAAGGCTCATCGAGAGCACCCGCGAGCTCCTGTGGGAGCGCGGTTACGTCGGCACCAGCCCGAAGGCGATCCAGGAGCGCTCCGGCGCCGGGCAGGGCAGCATGTACCACCACTTCCAGGGCAAGTCCGAACTCGCGCTCGCCGCGATCGCCCGCAGCGCCGACGATCTGCGCGCCAGGGCGGAGGCCGAGTTCTCCGGTCCCGGCTCGGTCGTCGAGCGCGTCACGGTCTACCTGCGCCGCGAACGCGCCGTGCTCAAGGGGTGCCCGGTCGGCAGGCTCGCCCAGGATCCCGACGTGATGGCCGACGCGGAGCTGCGAAAGCCGGTCGAGGAATTCTTCGGCTGGCTCACCGGCCGTCTCGCCGAGCTGCTCGACGAGGGTCGCGCGGCCGGCGAATTCGACCAGTCGCTCGACCCGCTCGCCACGGCGACCGCGCTGGTCGCGGTGTTGCAGGGCGGCTACATCCTCGCTCGCGCCGCGGACTCGCCGGACGTGTTCGCGAAAGCCGTCGACGGCGCTCTCGGCCTGCTCGCCACCAAGGAGACCTGACATGCCCTTCGTCCGTATCGACGCCATCGGAACCGACAAGCTCGAAGCCCTCGGCAACGCCGTCCACGACGCGATGGTCGAGACGCTCGGCATCCCGGCCGACGACCGCTTCCAGGTCCTCAACGGCCGGAGCACCCTGAAATACGACGACTACCTGGGGATCCACCGCGACGAAGGGGTCGTGTACGTCGCGATCACCATGCGGCAGGGGCGTACCGACGAGCAGAAGAAGGCCCTGTACCGGCGGATCGCGGAGCTCGCCGAGGAGTACGCGGGCACCGAGCCGCGGAACGTGCTCGTCACGATCACCGAGAACAATCCGGTCGACTGGTCGATCGGGAACGGCGAAGCGCAGTACGCGTGATCAGGCGGGAGCGGCGGTGAAGGCGTGCTGCTCCAGCAGCCACCACGTGTCGCGCCCGAACGACCAGGTCAGCAGCGCCAGCGCGCCCAGCGTGAGCACGAACCCGGCCCAGAGCGGCAAGACCGTCGAGGCCACCACGACCAGCACGATCCCCTGGATCGCCGCGACCGTCTTGCGCGCCAGGCTCGGCGGAAGCGGCGTGTTCAGCCACGGCCAGAGCCTGCTCGCGGCGACGAAGACGTAGCGCATCGCGCCGATCGTGAGCACCCACGGGCCCAGCGACTGCGCGACGACCACACTCAGGATCAGGATCAGATACGCGTCGACCTCCATGTCGAACCGCGCGCCGAGCGGCGACGCCGTCCCGGTGCGGCGGGCGACCTGGCCGTCGACGGCGTCCAGGACGAGCGCGACCGACGCGAGGACGACCATCGCGACGATCTCCCGGCCCGCCGTGTCGACGACGAGCGCGGTCACGCAGCCGACCAGCCCGGAGCGGGCGAGCGTCACGGCGTCGGCGGGGCCGAGGGAGCGCGCGGTGCTCCGGTTCAGCCCGTAGGTCAGGAATCCGCCCACGGCGAGGCCGTAGGCCGCTCCGGCGAGCCAGCCCAGCGGGCCCAGTCCGGTGACGGCGTCCAGCGTCCCCAGCAGCGCCAGCTGGACGAGGACCCCCAGGAAAACTCCGGGGTTGATCACGAGGCCTCCTCGTTATGGTGGCGGTGACCCCGCTTCCAGGGTCCGACATGAGAGGACACGATGGAACGCGCCTTCTGGTTCAGTGGTTCCGGCGACGGTGAGCTCAGGCCGGTCACGCTCCCTCCGGTCGGCGACGACGAAGTGCTGGTCCGCACCCTGTACACGGGCGTGAGCCGCGGCACCGAGACGCTCGTCTTCCGCGGCGAGGTCCCGTCGAGTCAACGTGCGGCCATGCGCGCGCCGTTCCAGGAAGGCGACTTCCCCGGTCCCGTGAAGTACGGGTACCTCAATGTCGGCGTGGTCGAACGCGGTCCGGCGGACCTCGCCGGGCAGGTCGTCTTCTGCCTCTATCCACATCAGACGCGCTATGTCGTCCCGGCGTCCGCCGTCACGCCGGTACCGAGCGAGGTCCCGCCGGAGCGCGCGATCCTCGCGGGGACGATCGAGACCGCGGTCAACGCCGTCTGGGACGCGTCGCCGAAACTCGGCGACCGGATCGCCGTGGTCGGCGCCGGGATGGTCGGAAGCAGCGTCGCGAAACTGCTGGCCGGCTTCCCGGGTGCCAGGGTGCAGCTGATCGACGTCGACCCGGAGCGCGCGAAGATCGCCGAAGCGCTCGGTGTCGACTTCTCGACACCGGAGGATGCGCTGGGCGACTGCGACCTCGTCGTGCACGCCAGCGCGAGCGAAGCGGGGCTCGCCCGGTCGCTGGAGCTGCTCGCGCCGGAAGGCGAGGTCATCGAGCTGAGCTGGTACGGCGACCGGAGGGTCGGCGTTCCGCTCGGCGAGAACTTCCACTCGCGACGGCTGGCGATCCGCAGCAGCCAGGTCGGCATGGTCTCGCCGTCCCGCCGGCTGAACCGGTCCTACGCCGACCGCTTGGCGCTCGCTTTGCGTCTCCTCGCCGATCCGGGGTTCGAAGTGCTGGTCAGCGGGGAATGTCAGTTCCGTGAACTACCGGACGTCCTGCCGCGTCTGGCCGCGAATGAACCAGGAACGCTCTGCCTCCGTGTGACCTATCAGATGGAGGAACCGCGTTAGGGCTCGATCCGGGAGGTCCGTTGTTCAGTATCACCGTCCGCGACCACGTCATGGTGGCCCACAGCTTCCGCGGCGAGGTCTTCGGCCCCGCACAGCGGCTGCATGGCGCGACCTTCCTGGTGGACGCGACGTTCCGCCGGTCCGAACTGGACGCCGACAACATCGTCGTCGACATCGGCAAGGCGACCGAAGAGCTCAAAGCGGTGCTCGCCGACCTGAACTACCGCAACCTCGACGACGTGCCCGAGTTCGCCGGGGTCAACACCTCGACCGAGTTCCTCGCGAAGGTCGTCGCGGACCGGCTCGCCGACCGCGTCCACTCGGGAGCGCTCGGTGAGGGCGCGCGCGGCCTCGAAGGGCTCACCGTCTCGCTGCACGAATCCCACGTCGCCTGGGCGAGTTACGAGCGTGCGCTGTGAGCCGCCTTCACGTCGTCCTGCCGAACGACATCGACGACGTGAGCGCGCCCAGCGGCGGCAACGTCTACGACCGGCGCTTGTGCGACGGCCTCGCGGGCGAGTCGGTGGAGGTCCACGAGATCCCCGTGCGCGGGAACTGGCCGCGGCCCGACACCGAAGCGCGCAAGGTGCTGGCACGCAAGCTGGCCGAGCTGCCCGACGGCGCGGCGGTCCTGCTCGACGGGCTGGTCGCCTGCGGGGTGCCCGAGGTGATCGCGCCCGCCGCGCGGAGGCTGTCGGTCGCGGTGCTGGTGCATCTGCCGCTGGCCGACGAAACCGGGCTTTCGCCCTCGCTGGCCGCCGAACTGGACCGGCTGGAGCGGGAGACGCTCGGCGCGGTCGACGCCGTGGTCGCGACCAGCGACTGGGCGGCGCGACGGCTCATCGAGCACCACGACCTCGCGCCACACCGCGTGCACGTGGTGCCGCCCGGGGTCGACAAGGCCGAAGTCGCTTCCGGGAGCCTGGGCGGGACGCAGCTGGTCTGCGTCGCCAACGTGACGCCGCGCAAGGGACAGGGCCTGCTCGCGGACGCGTTGAAGTCGCTGAAGGACCTTCCGTGGACCTGTGAGTGCGTTGGCGCCATACGCCGCGAGACCCGCTACGTCGAACGCCTGCGGCGACACACCCTCGGCGACCGGTTCAGCCTGGCCGGCCCCGGTCCGGCGAAGCGCTCGAAGCTACGTACGCGGCGGCAGACCTTCTCGTGCTGCCTTCGCGCGCGGAGACCTACGGCATGGTCGTCACCGAGGCGCTCGCACACGGCATCCCCGTGCTCACGACCGCCGTCGACGCCCTGCCGGACACGCTCGGCCTGGCGCCCGACGGCAGTGTGCCCGGGATGCTCGTCCCCGGTGAGGACGTCAACGCGCTGGCCGCGGCCCTCCGCCGCTGGCTGACCGAACCTGACCTGCGTGATCGCCTTCGCGCCTCAGCGCGCCTTCGCCGAGAGACACTGACCGGCTGGGACGAGACGGCCCGCGGTGTCGCCGCGGTACTGCTGAGTGAACGGACGGCGGCATGACCAAGTACGCCCCCAGCTGGCTTCAGCTGCGTGAAGACGCCGACGCCGCCGCTCGCGCGACCGAGCTGATCGAGCCGGTGCGTGCGTTCCTGCGCGGACGGGAGGAGATAGTCGTCCGGGATCTCGGCTGCGGCACCGGTTCGCTCGGCCGCTGGCTGGCCAGGCGGCTGCCCGGACGCCAGCACTGGATCCTGCACGACCGCGACCCGGACCTGCTCACCCACGCCCTGGCGCGCACCAGCCGCCCGGATCACGCTTTGGACGGAAGCGAGGTCACCGTCGTCACCGAGCAGCGTGACATCACCGAATTACGCGCGGAGGACCTCGCCGGGACTTCGCTCGTGGCGGCGTCGGCGCTGCTCGACCTGCTCACCGCCGAGGAGATGTCCCGGCTGGCGGAGGCGTGCGCCGAGGCGCGCTGCGCGGTCCTGTTCACTCTCAGCGTTTCGGGCCGGGTGGTGCTTTCGCCCAAGGACAAGTTCGACATCGAGATCTCCGACGCCTTCAACGCGCACCAGCGCCGGGTGACCGACGGCCGGTGGCTGCTCGGACCGGACGCGGTGGACGTCGCCTTCGGGGTCTTCGAACGCCTCGGCGCCACCGTGCGGCGCGCGCCGAGCCCGTGGCGGCTCGGGGCGGATCAGGTCGCGCTGACCGCGGAATGGCTCACCGGCTGGGTCGGCGCCGCCTGCGAACAGCGGCCGGAACTCGCGGCGGACGGGGACGCCTATCTGCGGTGGCGGCTCGCGCAGTGCGCGGCCGGCGAGCTGAACGCGGTGATCCAGCACGAAGATCTCCTGGTGGTGCCCGCGTGAAACGGCTCTGGCCCTGGCTTCGGACCCTCGGCGCGCTCGCCATCCTCGGCGCGCTCGTCTGGCAGCTGGGCACCGGCGCGTTCCTCGACGGAGTGCGCGAGGTCGACGCGGGCGGGATCGCCGCCGCGCTCGGGATCGGTTTCGCCACCACGGTTTTCAGCGCCTGGCGCTGGCGTCTGGTCGCGCGGCGGCTCAGCCTTCGGTTGTCGCTGCCGAGCGCCGTCGGCGAGTACTACCGCGCGTTGTTCCTCAACGGTGTCCTGCCTGCGGGCGTCCTGGGCGACGTCAACCGCGCCGTGCAGCACGGGCGCGAAGCCGGTGACGTCCCGCGCGGCGTCCGCGCGGTGGTGCTGGAGCGCACGGCCGGGCAGATCGTGGTGATCGGCGCTTCGGTCGTCGTCGTGCTCACCGTGCCTTCCGTGGTGCCGCCGCCGATCGATCGCGTGGTGACGGCCGCCGGGATCGCCGTGGTCGTACTCGCGTTCGCGGCCGTCGTCACCGGGATGACGGCCGGGAAACGGTGGATCCACAGTGGATCGAAATGGCGCCGCGGGTTCGCCGTATCCCTCGCCGACGTCCGGCTCGGGCTGCTGACCAAGGAGACCTGGCCCGGGGTCGGCCTGCTTTCGGTCGCCACCCTGGCCGGGCATCTCGCCCTGTTCGTCGTCGCCGCGCGCGCGGCGGGAGTCACCGCGCCGGTCGGCGAGCTGCTGCCGCTGATGATCCTCGCCCTACTCGCGATGGGGCTGCCGCTGAACATCGGCGGATGGGGCCCGCGCGAAGGCGTCTGCGCGCTCCTCTTCGGCGCCGCGGGCCTCGGTTCGGCGCAGGGGGTCACCGTGGCCGTCGTCTACGGCGTGCTCGCGCTCGTCTCCAGCCTTCCCGGCGCGGGCATCCTGCTCGCGCGTTCTGTCCAGAGTCACCGAACAGACAGGAGAAGCCCGATGACCGTCGAGAGGGTCGTGGAGACCAGACTGCCCACCCGGTACGGCGTTTTCCGCGCGTATGGGTACCTGGACGCCGACGGCACCGAACAGATGGCGCTGGTGCACGGCGACGTCGCGACCTCCGGCACGCTGGCGCGGGTCCATTCGGAATGTCTCACCGGCGACGTGTTCAGCTCGATGCACTGCGAGTGCGGCGACCAGCTGGCCGCCGCGCTGCGGGCGATCGTCGACGAGGGCGCCGGAGTCCTCGTCTACGCCCAGGGGCACGAAGGGCGCGGAATCGGCCTGCTCGCGAAGCTGAAAGCGATGCGGCTGCAGGACGAAGGGCTCGACACCGTCGAGGCGAACATCGCGCTCGGGCTGCCGGTGGACGCCCGCGACTACCGCGCCGCGGCGGAGATCCTGAACGATCTCGGCGTGCGGTCGGTGCGGCTGCTGTCCAACAACCCGGCGAAGGTCGACCAGCTGGAACGGCACGGGGTGCGGATCAGCGAGCGGGTGCCGCTGCTGGTCACGCCGAACGACGAGAACCTGCGGTACCTGCGGACCAAACAGGAGCGGATGCACCACTTCCTGCCGCATCTGGACGCGATCGAGTCGGTGGGCGCGGCGGGGAGCTGAAGGGGACTTTCCCCGCGTCTCACGCGGTGAAGGGCGCTTTCGTCGCATGGCATGCGGGGAAAGTCCCCTTCAGCCCAGCGCGGCCAGGGTGTCCCCGAAGCTCTCCACCAGTGACTCCAGCACCAGCCGTCCCTTCTCCGCCGTCGCCAGCGAAGGCCGCCCGACCACACCGGATTCCGAATACGGGCGCAGGCCCACCGTCAGCAGATGCCGCCTGTCGTCGGCGAGGTGGTCCGCCTCGGTGAAACCGGGCCGGACCAGCGAAGGATGCGCGTGCAGCAAGAGGGAGGTCTCCAGCTCGCCGGCGTGCATGTCGCTGTCCAGCGACGTCTCCAGCCCGGCCGCGTCGTGCGCCGCCTGCCAGCCTTCGACGCCGGGGAAGAGCGCCATCGGCGACGTCGACTCCTGGACCACGTTGGCCAGGACGTAGTTGCCGCCGTGCGCGTTCACCAGCACCAGTTTCGGGACACCGGACCGGCGCAGCGAGGCGGCGACGTCGTTCACCACGGCGTACAGCGTCGCGGCGGAGATGCTGACCGTGCCCGCCCAATCCGCGTGCTCGTGGGAACAGCCGATCGTGATCGGCGGGAGCCGCAGCACCGGATACGCCGCGGCGAGGGCGTCGGCGATCGTCGTCGCGATCACCGCGTCGGTGGCGAGCGGGAGATGCGCGCCGTGCTGTTCGAAACTGCCGACGGGCAGCACCGCGACCTCGGCGCCGCGGGCGCTTTCGTCGGCCGTCGTGGCCGTCGGGAACAGGTTCACCCGGGCTACGGTACCCATATGACCGACCACGCCGCATTGTTGTCCGTGGCCCGCGAGGCCGTCGCCAAGGCCACCGGGATCATCCGCTCGATGACGTCGTTTTCCGTTGCCGCCAAAGGTGATCGCGATATGGTGACCGACGTCGACCTCGCCGTCGAGGACGCCGTCCGCGAGTTCCTGGCGCGCGAGACGCCGGAGATCGGCATCCTCGGCGAGGAGCGCGGGCACGAGGGGAACGAGAACCTGTGGTGGGCGCTCGACCCCGTCGACGGCACGGCGAACTTCGCGCGTGGGATTCCGCTGTGCGGTGTTTCGCTCGGGCTCGTCGACGGTCTGAAGAGCACGGTCGCGGCGATCTCCCTGCCGTTCCTCGACGTCACCTACACCGCTGTGGAGGGTCAGGGCGCGTACGCGGGCGAAGAGCGTCTCGCGGCATCGAAAGCGACGGAGCTGTCCGACGCGATCGTGAGTATCGGCGACTTCGCGGTCGGCGAGGGCGCGGAGGTCAAGAACCGCGTCCGGATGGCGTTGCTGGCCGAACTCGGCGGCCGTGTGCAGCGGGTCCGCTTCCTCGGCTCCGCGGCGATCGACCTGGCGTGGGTCGCGGACGGCAAACTCGACGCGAGCGTCATCCTCGCCAACAAACCGTGGGACACGATGGCGGGTGTCCTGCTGGTGCGCGAGGCCGGGGGAGTGGTGGTCGACACCGACGGCGGCGACCACACGGTGCGTTCGGCGGCCACCATCGCGGTCGGGGCCGGACTGCGTGACGAGCTCGTCGCGGCGGTCGCGCGGGTGGCGGACTGAACTTTGTCGCCCGGGAAATGAACCGGACGGGCGCCGCATCCGTGTCTCCTGATAAGGCGCCCGCATCTGGAGGTAACCGTGTTCACCTCGAATGTCCGCGTGACCGAACCGGTCGTCTTCGTCCTGCCGGGCGAAACCGAGGACGTCAGCGGTGAATACGACCGCCGGATGTGCCAGAACCTCCCGGCCACCGGTCTGCCCTTGCTGGAACTGCCGATCGCCGGGGAATGGCCGATGCCGGGGCCGCTGTCGCGGTCGAGACTCGCCCGTTCGCTCGCCGCGTTGCCCGACGACACCGTCGTCCTGATCGACGGCACGGTCGCCTGCGGGGTCCCGGAGATCGTCGTCCCGCACGCGCGGCGGCTCCGGCTGGCGGTCCTGGTCCACCGGCCGCTCGCCGACGATCCCGCGCTCGATCCGGCGCAGGCCGCCGAACTCGACGCCTGCGAACGGGAGACCCTGCGGCTGACCGGGATGATCGTCGCCACCGGGCCGTGGCTCGCGCGGCAGCTGATCGACCGGCACGATCTCGACCCGACCCGCGTCTACGTCGCGACACCCGGTACGGACGCGGCGCCGCTCGCCGCCGGGGCCGACGGCGTCTCGCGGCTGCTGTGTCTGGCGCCGATGACCGCGCGCCACGGCCAGGACGTGCTGATCCGGGCGCTCTCCCTGGTCGACGAGCTGGCGTTCAAATGCGTGTTCGCCGGTGCGACACACCACGATCCCGCGTACGTCGACGAACTGCGCTGGACGGTCGAGCGGCTCGGGCTCGGCTCCCGGATCAGCCTCATCCAGCCGCCGGAAGACCTCGACCTGGTCTACGACGGCGCGGATCTGCTCGTCCTGCCCGCCCGCGGCGGCACCTCCGGACTGGTCGTCGCCGAGGCGCTGGCGCGCGGGATCCCCGTGGTGGCCACCGAAACCGCCGGCGCGCACGACGCGCTCGGCACCGCTCCCGGTGGCGGAGTCCCCGGCATGCTGGTGCCGCCGAACAACCCTTCGGCGCTCGCGGCGGCGTTGCTGCGCTGGTCGCTCGACGCCGAACTCCGCCATTCCCTGCGGACGTCGGCGCTCGCGCGGAGCAGCGTCCTGGAGGAATGGGACGTCGCCGCGGGCAGGCTCACCGATGTCCTTTCCCGGTTGCAGGCCGCGCCTCGGCAGCCCGCGTGATCATCGCCCGGAAGCAGCTATCGGGGAGACCGCCGCCTCGATTGACTGGGCGGCATGCGAATCGTCGATCTTGCGTCCCGCCCCGATCTCCTCGATGCCGCGCTGAATCTCGGTGACGTCGGCGGTGAATTCATCTACGCCGGGGCCAGCGGCAAGATGATCACCCCGGACCGGTTCCTGCGGCACTGGTCGCGGTATTTCCTGATCGCGCTGGACGACGACGGCGCGCCGATCGCGCGGGCCCTGTCGGTCCCGCTGACCTATCCGGCCGAAGACCGCCACGAGCTGCCGTCGCACGGGTGGGACGAGGCGATCCAGTGGGCCGCGCAAGACCTCATGGACGGCCGCGCGCCCGACACCCTCTGCGCCCTCGAAGTCGTCGTGGCGCCGCGAATGCGCGGAACCGGCCTGTCCACGCCGATGCTCAAGGCGCTGAAGGCGCGCGCCGCCGAGACGGGGCTGAAGCGGCTGATCGTCTCCGTGCGCCCGATCGGCAAGGAGGACGAACCCGGCGTCCTCATGGAGGACTACGCCGTCCGGCGGCGCGAGGACGGGCTGCTCGCCGACCGCTGGCTGCGCACCCACGAACGGCTCGGCGCGCGGATGATCAAGGTGTGCCCGTTCGCGGTGACCATTTCGGGCTCGATCGCGGACTGGAAGGAATGGAGCGGCGTCGACCTCGTCGACGGCGACAACGTGATCCCCGGCGGGATCGCGCCGGTGCACGCGAACGTCGAGCGGGACTGCGGGGTGTACGTGGAGGCGAACGTGTGGATGGAGCACCCGTTCTGATCGGCTCGTGGGCTCAGTCCGCGCGATCGGGAGTGGCGTTTCGGGTTATTGAGGGGTGCGGCAAAGGTGGTGTGTCGCGAAAGCCACTTTCGCGACGTGTGATGTCCCGAAAGTGGCTTTCGCGACACGCCGCCGACTGGCGGTTCGCCGGTCACGATGCGGAACGTCCGGTCCTTCACGATCGTGCCCCGGGAACGAAGCGTTCGCCGTCGAAGACCATCTCGAGCGGCGGGAGTCGCGTGTCCGGCCGCCAGCCGGCGCGGAAGGCGTCGTGGATGGCGCGGCGGACCTGCGTCTGTGTCGGCAGGAAGGCGTGGTGGTACGGGTCGAGGACGAGGATCTGCCCGTCGGTGCCGTCTTCCTTGACGCGGATCGCGCGCGTCGTCCGTTCCCAGTCGGCGTCGAGGTGCCAGAGGAACGACTGGCCGTTGCGCAGCGAGACTCGACGGGTGTCCTTCTCCGGCCAGGCCATGGTGATCACTCCTCGGATGGCGGGGCATTCCTCGCGATTTCCGCCGCAATCGTCGCACCGGGCCCGGCGCCGCCCGCCGGTGCCGCAGAGTGAAGCCCATGGACCTCGAACGAGTCGGTTTCGCCGGGCTGGGCAGCATGGGCGAGCCGATGGCACGGAACCTGGTGCGGGCCGGGATCCCGGTGCTCCGGTGGAACCGCACTCCGGGCAAGGGCGACCGGGTGACCGATGTCGCCGACTTTTTCGCGCGGTGCGATGTCGTGATCCTGATGCTCAAGGACGCGGCCGCGGTCGACGCCGTGCTCGGCCGCGGCGGGCCCGAATTCGCCGCCCGGGTGGCGGGCCGCACGATCGTCCACATGGGAACGACCGCGCCGGGCCATTCCCGCGAACTCGAGGCAGAACTCCTCGCGGCCGGGGCGAAGTACGTGGAGGCCCCGGTTTCGGGTTCGCGCGTCCCGGCGGAGGCGGGGGAGCTGGTCGCGATGCTCGCGGGCGACCCCGGCGTGGTCGAGGAGGTCCGGGAGCTGTTCGGGCCGATGTGCCGGGAAACGGTGTACTGCGGGCCGGTCCCGAACGGGCTCCTGATGAAGCTGGCGGTCAACGTGCACCTGACCGCGGTCGTGACTTCCCTTGCCGAGACGGTGCACTTCGCCCGGGCGCACGGGCTGGATCTCGGCCTGCTCGCCGACGTCCTCGGCGCCGGACAGCTCGCCAGCCCGATCCTGCGGGTCAAGGCGCCCAAGCTGGTCGAAGAGGATTTCGCGCCGCAGGCCTCGATCGCGAACGTGCTGGCCAATGTCGAGCTGATCGCGGCGGCGGCCGGGGAGGCGGGCCTGGAGCTGCCGCTGATCTCGGCGTCCCGCGCCCTCTACGCCGAGACCGCGCGGCTCGGTCTCGGCGAGGAGGACATGGTCGCCGTGATCAGGGCGCTCGACACCCCGCCGCATTCAGAGGACTAAACGCGGTCGTTGCGTGTGCAAGGACCGCGTTCAGTCCTCTAAATGCGGTGCTTGGGGCAGGGACCAGCGATGTCCTGAAGGCCACCCTTGAGACATCTAACGTCCCAAAGGCGGCCTTCACGACGAGGCCCACGGTCGCTTGGGTGTTGTGAAGGGGACTTTCGCCGCATCAGATGTGCGGAAAGTCCCCTTCGCCCCAGGCGCCGCCGCCCCTTGACCGCATTCAGAGGACGAAATGCGGAGGAGGGTCAGCCGCGCAGGGCCGCGGCGATCCGGCCCGCCGCGGCGAAGGACTCCTCCTCCGGCTCGCCGAGCAGGGGGAGCAGGATGACCGACTCGGTCCCGGCCGCGTACAGGGCGCGGATCTGCTCGACGCACCGGTCGAGCGGGCCGCTGACGCTCAGCCTGTCGATCCACTCGGGCCGCAACCGCCGGGCCAGGTCTTCGCGGTCGGTCGCGGCCTCGACCTCGGCCAGCAGTTCCGCGCCGAAGTCCAGCGGCTCCAGCGCCGGACCGGAGTTCGGCCCGATCGCGGACGCGACGTCGGACCGGGCGCGCTCGCGGGCCCGCTCGGGATCGGCGTCGAGGGCCAGCCAGTTGTAGGTGGCGATCGAATGGTCTTCGACGCCGATGAGGTCCCGTGTCGCGCGGACGTACTCCGGGGTCGCCGGTTCGGCCAGGAGCGTCCCGTCGGCGACCCGGCCCGCCGCCGCGAGCGATTTCGGGCCGCGGACACCGGCGACGAGCTTCGGCGGCAGCGCGGGCGGGAACTCCAGCTCGACCTCGTCGAGCCGCACGTGCTTGCCCTCGAACGAAACGCGTTCACCCGCCAGGAGACGGCGGATGACCGTCAGCGTCTCTTCGAACGCGGCGAGCGCCGACTTCGGCCACGCGTCGATCTGCCGCATCCAGCTCGGCACCCCGTGCCCGAATCCGGCGATCAGCCGTCCGGGGTACAGCTCCGCCAGCGCCGCGATCTCCATCGCGGCGATGGCCGGGTTCCTCGCCACGGCGGGCATGATGCCGATGCCGAGGGTGATCTTCTCGGTCGCCGCCAGCACCGCCGACGCCGTCGCGATCCCGCCCGCGTAGAAGCAGTCCTCGACGATCCAGACCTCGTCCAGGCCCTCCTGTTCCGCGCGCCGGGCGAGGCCGGTCAGGCGGGCGGCGGGCAGCTCGCGCGGGATCCTGACCCCGAGCCGTGAAACCATGACGTTCTCCGTTCTTCAGACGCGCCGCAGCACGCGTAACAGATATTCCTTGCGTTCCAACGGGTTGTGATCGGTCCTCGCTCGCGACGGCGCCGCTCCCCGGACGGGCCGGTAGCCGTGGAACGCCGTCTCCATCGCGCCTTCCCCTCGAGTCGCCGAGGGCAGGAGCTGGTGCACCGTATGGGTTTCCGCCGCCGGGATCTCGCCTTCGAGTTCGGCCGTGCCGCCCTTCGTGATGGTCGTCCGCGGGACGGCGCGAGCCCGCGCCAGCAGCGCGGTCACCGCGCCGAGCGTGTCGGCCGGGGTTTGGAGGGTGAACCGGTGCAGCGGTTCGTGGACGGTCGTCCCGGCCTCGCGCAGCGCCGCCATCAGTACCAACGGCGTCAGATCACGGAAATCGCCCGCGGTGCTGGACATGCTTTTGTCGAACGTGCCGTGGGCGTGGCTTTGCCTGGCGTAGTAGCCGGAATGCGTCATCGTCACCGCGCAGTCGCCCACCTCCCAGCCGTGGATGCCTTCGCGCAGCGTCTCCTTCACCGTGTCCTCCACGGCTTTGACGAAGGAATACGGCATCGAGCCGAGTTCGACCTCCAAGCGGAACGAGATCCCGCTTCCGGGCTCGACACGTAGCCCGACCGTGGCCAGAAAGGGATTCGACGCCGTGCCGATGAGCTCGACGGCCGACCCGGTGCCGGAGACGCGCTCGACGCAGATCGTGGTCGTCTCGCTGAAGGTGACGTCGATGCCGTATTCGTCCGCGAGCGTCGCCTGTACGACCTCCTTCTGCACTTCTCCGTACAGCGAAACGGAAGTCTCCTGGCGGACCTCGTCGTGCCGCAGGCCGATCAGCGGATCCTGTTCGGTCAACCGGGTGAGCGCCTGGTGCAGCGCACCGCGATCGGTGGGGCGCACCGGCGAGACGACGGTTTCCAGCGTCGGCGGCGAGAACAGGGCCTCCCGCGCTCGCGTCCGGGCCCCGAGCACGTCCCCGATCCGGACGTCGAGCCCCGAAAGTTTCGCGATCCGCCCGGCCTCGGCCGATCCCGACGGCACGGCCGAGCCGTGGTCGAAAACGCTGATCGCGGTGACCTTGCCTTCGCCGTCGCCGAGCGGGACCTTGTCGCGCACGGCGACGCTGCCGGTGAACAGCCGCACGTAGGCGATCTTCTCGCCGCCCGGCGCGCGCTCGACCTTGAACACCGTGCCGGACAGCGGCGCGTGGACGTCGGCTTCCTTGGCGGGCAACAGGTTCTCGATGCCGTCGCGGAGCGCGTCGATCCCGGCGCCGGTGATCGCGGATCCGAAATAGACCGGATGAGCGCGACCTTCGGCGACTTTCGCGGAGAGTTCGGCGCGGAGCCGTGACGGCGTGAACGTGTCCGGGGCGGTGAGGTACTCGGTCAGGAAGTCCTCGTCGAGTGTCGCCAGCAGATCGATCACCCGATCGGGGTCCATCGTGACGGCCGTCGGCGTGAGTTTCTCGGCGATCTCCCGGAAAACGCGCTCCGGGTCGGCGCCTCGGCGGTCCAGTTTGTTCACGAACAGCAGCACCGGGACGCCCAGCCGCCGCAAGGTCCGCATCAGGACCCGGGTCTGGGCTTGGACGCCTTCGACTGCGGACAGCACCAGGACGGCGCCGTCGAGCACGCCGAGCGCGCGTTCGACCTCGGCGATGAAGTCGGGGTGGCCGGGGGTGTCGATCAGGTTGACGGTGACGTCGCCGAGGGCGAACGACACCACGGCCGCCTTGATGGTGATGCCGCGGGCGCGTTCGAGCGCCAGGGTGTCGGTCTGCGTGCTGCCGTCGTCGACGCTGCCCAGTTCGCCGATGATCCCGGCGGTGTGCAACAGACGCTCGGTCAGGCTCGTCTTCCCGGCGTCAACATGCGCCAGAATCCCCAGATTGAGGGTTTTCACGAGTGGTCTCGTCCTTGAGGTAGGCGGAAAGTACCTGAGGGAAGGACGTGGTCACTCGCAAGACGATCATCTCCTAGGCCGGGAACCGATCTTCCCGACTACAGCACCCCCGCTCCGGCGCCGCAACCGAATAACGCGATTCGTCCTCTGAACGCGGTCCATGCATACGCAAGTACCGCATTCAGAGGACGAAACGCGAAAGGGGTCAGGCCAGGTACTCCGCGGCGGCGCGGAGGCTGACGTAGGACCCGCTGAACGTGTCGATCCGCGGCCCGTCGGTCTCCGGGCCGGGAACACCGGTTTCGACCCGGATGTAGTCCACAGAGGACTCTCGCAGCCAGCTGAGGAACTCGCGGACCTCCGGGTGCCGGTGTGCCTCGCGCGTCACCACCACGAGGTCACGGGCACCGTGGACGGCCTCGATCGCGGTCGCGATCTCGTCCGCGCCGACCTTGAGCGCCCGGGTGCCGGGCACGAGCTCGGTCAGATGCGAGCCGAGCCCCCACGGCATCGGTCCGGCCGCGATGATCGGCTCGGTCTCGATGTCGATCACCAGCGGCGGGCCGTCCAGCTTCGGCGAACCCTGGATCCGCAACGCCTTGCGTGCCGCCTCCAGGCCGAGCCGGTGATCCACCCGGGAGATCGGCGTCGAAACCGGGGGAGTGCCGAGCGCGGCGACCCGTTCCGACGCCTCTGCCAGCCGTTCCAGCGGCAGCTCACCGGATTCGACCGCGGCCGCGATGACCGCCGCGATCCGGTTCAGCTCGTCCTCTTCGAACGACACTCCGCCGAGGCACAGCGCGTCGGCGCCGGCGATCAGCGCCCGCACCGACGCCCGTCCGACGCCCTCGGTCTTGCCGAGCTCTCCGGCGACGGCGCCCATGTCCAGCGCGTCGGTGACGACCGCGCCGGTGAAGCCGAGCTCGCCGCGCAGGACGTCGGTGAGCGCCTTCGGGTTCAGCGTCGCGGGCAGCTCACCCCACGCGGGGACGACGAGGTGCCCGGTCATCACCGCGCGCACCCCGGCCGCGATGGCCGCCTTGAACGGCACGAGTTCGAGCTCGCGCAATTCCGCCTCGGTCCTGGGCAGCACCGGCAGCGCGTGGTGCGAATCGTCGGTCGCCGCCCCGTGCCCGGGGAAATGCTTGGCGGACGCGGCCACGCCGTACTTCTGCAGGCCGGTGATGTACGCCGCGACATGCGGCGACGCCTTTTCCGGATCCGAACCGAACGCCCGGACCCCGATCGAGGGATCCTCGGCCGCCAGCGTGAGATCCGCGCACGGGGCGAAGTTGATCGTCACCCCGCACGCGGCCAGCCGTTCGCCGAGCGCCGCCGCGACCGAGGCCGTCAGCTCGACGTCGTCCGCGGCGCCGAGTGCGAGCGGCCCCGGCACGAACGAGCCGGTGGCGACGTCGAGCCGGGTGACGTCACCGCCCTCCTCGTCGATGCCGACGAGCACGTCGGGCCGTTCCGCCCGTAGCTGCGCGCTCAGCGCGGCCACCTGCTCGTCGTCGACCACGTTGCGGCCGAACAGGATCGCGCCGCCGAGACCGTCCGCCACCTTGCGGCGCAGCCACTCCGGCGCGGTGGTGCCGTCGAAGCCCGATACGAGCACGGATGCGGCGAGCTTTTCCGGTGAAGACAACGATTATCCCTTCACTGCGCCTGCGGTCAGGTTGGACACGAGCTTGCGCTGGACGATGATGAAGAACACCAGCGCGGGCACGGCGTAGATGACCGACGCCGCCATGATGCCGCCCCAGTCCACGGAGAACGCCGTCCGGAACGACGACAGCCACACCGGCAGCGTCTGCTTGTTCTGGTCGCGCATGAACACGAACGCGAACAGGAACTCGTTCCACGCGGTGATGAAGCTGAACACCGAGGTGGTCACCAGCCCGGGCGCGAGCAGCGGCAGCGTCACCCGGCGGAAGGCGCCCGCCCGGCTGCAGCCGTCGATCATCGCGGCCTCTTCGAGGTCGTACGGGATGCCGTTGACGAAGCCGTAAAGCATCCAGCACGTGAAGGGCAGCGTCGCCGCGAAGTACACCAGCAGCAGCGAAGGCAGCTGGTTGAGCAGCCCGGCGTCGCGCATCAGCAGGTACATCGGGATCAGCAGCGCTTCGAACGGCGCCAGCTGGGCGACGAGCACCAGCAGCAGGAACCCCTTGCGCCCGCGGAAACGCATGCGGGACAAGGGAACCGCGGCCAGCACACCCGCGACGAGCGAGCACAGCACCGCGCCGAGCGTGACGATCAGGCTGTTGGCGAGGTACGTGGTGAAGCCGGGTTTCGTCAGCGCCGAGACGAAGTTTTCGAACGTCACCGACAGCGGGACGAGGTCGTAGTCCGGGGACAGGACCTGGCCCGGTGTCTTCAGCGAAGAGGTGAACATCCAGTACGTCGGGAAGACGAACAGCAGCGCCACCACCACGCCGAGCGTGCCGAGGCCGATCCGCTGGGACAGGGACTTCCTCATGACAGGTCGGCCTCCTTCGTGCGCACCAGCAGATGGACGTACCGGGCGGTGAGCAGGATCAGCACGAGCATCATCAGCAGGGCGGCGGTGGCCGCCAGGCCGAAGTGGTTGCCCGCGAGGCCCTTGAGGTACATGTAGACCGGCAGCGTCGTGCTGGCGCCGTCCGGTCCGCCTTGACGGATCGCCCACACCTGGGCGAACAGCTTGAAGTCCCACAGCACCGACAGGAACGTGACCATGGTCAGGATCGGCCGGATCGCCGGCCAGCTGACCGCCCAGAACGCCTGCCAGGCGTTCGCGCCGTCGATGCCCGCGGCCTCGTATTGCTCCTTCGGGACACCGAGAAGCCCGGCGTAGAGCGTGAACGCCACGAACGGCACCGCCTGCCAGACGACCAGGATCCCGATGACCGTCAGCGTGCTCGGGCCGGTGGAGAACCACGAATGCCCGATGAAACTCTCGAAACCGAGTTTCGCGAGCGTCTTGTTCAAGATGCCGTACTGCTGGTCGAAGATCCACTGGAACACCGTGGTCGTCGCGACCACCGGCGTCGCCCACGCGAGGATCAGCGCGACCTGCACGATCACCCGGACCACCGGGTTGAGATGCCGCATCAGCACCGCCATGAGCAGCGCGAGCAGCAGGGTGAGGAGCACGACCGACGCGGTGAACACCAGCGTGCGGACGGTGATCTCCCAGAATTCCGAGTCGGACAGGATCTCGGAGAAGTTCTCGAGTCCTACCCAGACCATCTCCCCGGAGACCAGCTCACGGAGGTCGAGTTTGCGGAGACTGATCCCGATCAGCTGCAGCGTCGGCCAGCCCAGCAGGACCAGGATCGCGACCAGCGCGGGAAGGATCAGCAGGTACGGCGCGGTCCGCTCGCCGAGGCGGAGGCGCCGGTTGGATTTCGGCGGTTTGCTGCGCGGCGATGCCGGCGGGGTGGCCCCCGCCGGCATCGTCACATCTTTCGTCGTGGTCATCCGCCGATGAGCTTGTCGAGCGCTGCGTTGGCGTCGGCGGTCGCCTGGTCGAGCGTCTTCGTTCCGGTCAGGTAGGCGGTCAGCATGTCCTTGATCGGGTTCTGACCGGACTCGACGTCACCCCACTTGGGGCTGGTCGGCACGGCACGGCCGTTCTTGGAAGCCTCGGCCATGACCTTGGTGAGCGGGTTCGCGTCGAGCGCGGACACGTCGGTCGAGGTACCGGGGACGTAACCGGCCTTGGCCAGCTCGGTCTGGTACTTCGGGGTGGAGAACAGCTTGACGTAGTCCTTGGCCGCGGCCGCGTTCTTGCTGTTGGCCGGGATGACCAGGTTCGAGCCGCCCAGGAAGACCGGGGCCGACTTGTCGGCGGTCTTGCCGGGGATCGGGAAGGCGCCCGACTTCTCCTTGATCTTCGGGTCGGTCTTCGCCGCGGTGTCCACCTCGCCCGGGACACCGATCATCATCGCGACCTTGCCCGCGCCGTAGATACCGGCCTGCTGCGGGGTGGCCTCGTCGGCGTCCTTCGGGGCCTTGGTGCCCGAAGCCTCGGTGAGCTGCTTGTAGAAGTCGAGCCCGGCCTTGGCCTGCGGGGAGTCCAGGGTCGACTTGAAGGACTTCCCGTTGGCCTGCGCGATGTCGCCGCCCTCGTCCCAGATGTAGGACAGCAGCTCGTACCAGTTCTGGCCGGGGTGGTAGAGGGCCTGGAACTCGGGGTCGCTGCCGAACTTGGCCTTGAGCTTGGTGATCGCGTCGAGCCACTCCGCGCGCGTCTTCGGCGTCGCGGTGATGCCCGCCTGCTCGAACATGTCCTTGCGGTAGATGACCTCACGGTTGGCCGCGTAGAACGGGACGCCGTAGGTCTTGCCGTCGAACTCGCCCGAAGCCTTGAGGCCCTGCAGCCACTGCGCGCCGTTGAAGTCGTTCACGCTGGAGGTGAGGTCGGCGAGCACGCCCTGGTTCGCGAACGCGGGGGTCTGGGTGTTGCCCAGCTCGATCACGTCCGGCGGGTTGTCACTGGCCAGCGCGGTGGTCAGCTTCTGCTGGATGCCGTTCCACTGCTGGATCTCGTACTTGACCTTGACGCCGGGGTGCGCGTCTTCGAATTCCTTGTGGAGCGAGTTCGTCAGTGCTTCCGGGGCGGTGCCCGTCATGAGCCAGACCGTGAGCGAGCCGTTCGAGGCCGCAGCGCTCGAATTCGTGCTGTCGCCACTGCCGGAACCGGCGCAGCCCGCCGTCGCGAGGGTGATGGCGGCGGCGCCCGCAGCCATCTTGAGCCAGCGCTTCACTCGTGCCGTCCTTTCGATGCCCGGCCACCATGCCGAGCTCCCACAAAATGGTGTAGACCAATGTGGGCAGAGTGGTACGTACCACTCCGACTGTCAAGCGGGTGGCCGGTTCGTTGTAAACGAGCCGCAATCTTTCACCTTGAGTGAGCGATCGATCACGCTGATGATCGAATTTCGGCGTGCTCGTCAAGGCCTCGCGAGGCAGGCTGACATGCGGTTTTTCTTTGTCCGTCCCGATGAACGGTGCATTCGGCGGGCGAGGTTTGCGCCGTTCGGTGTAAGGGTGGCGCGCGTTCGCCTAGCGGTCGTCCTCGTCGTCTCTGGGAGCTTTGATCCCGAGCAGCGCGCGCGTCTGATCCTGGAGGAACCAGGCCAGCGTCGCGCAGACGATCAGCAGGATCAGCGGGAGGACCGGGCCGCCGTCCGCGAGGATGAACAGCTCCGTGACGCTCGCGCCCACCATGACGCCCGCCAGCAGCAGCGCCGACGGCCCGCCGAAGCGGGGGATCAGCAGGCCGATCGCGCCGGCGACCTCGAGGACGCCGGTGACGTACCGGAGCCACTGCCCGAGCCCGATCTCGGCGAAGACCTGTTCGGTGTGGCCACCCGAGAACAGCAGGTAGCCGCTGTAGAGGAACTCGGC
The DNA here is from genome assembly GCF_022479115.1 of Amycolatopsis sp. EV170708-02-1. Taxonomy (NCBI): domain Bacteria; kingdom Bacillati; phylum Actinomycetota; class Actinomycetes; order Pseudonocardiales; family Pseudonocardiaceae; genus Amycolatopsis; species Amycolatopsis sp. EV170708-02-1. Next base: position 7,687,934 of record NZ_CP092497.1, on the reverse strand, counting down.
GGCGAGCGCGACGCGCACGATCCACAGCGCGATCGAGCCGATGGGCAGGCTTCGGGTACCGCTGGCTCCTCCGGACATGCCGGGGATCTTTCTCCTGGTGAGCGGTGCTGGCAAGACGACGGCGGGGAGCCCGGCCCATGTCGCGAAAGCCACTTTCGAGACGTCTGACGTCCCGAAAGTGGCTTTCGCGACACGCCCGCCGGCATCGCGAACCGCGTTCAGAGGACTAAACGCGGCTCAAGCGGGGATCTGCCAGGACTGGCCGGCCGCCCCGTCGCAGGTCCGGATCACCAGCCGGGTGCCCTCGCCGGTGGCGCCTGCCTCGACGTCGAGGCATTTGCCGGACTGCGGGTTGACCAGTGTCGTGCCCTGCCGCCGCCAGGTCTGCGCGCCGGTCGCGTTGCAGTCCCACAGCTGCACCCGCGTCCCGTCGGCCGTGCCGCTGTTGGCGACGTCCAGGCATTTCCCGAGCGCGCGCAGCGTCCCGTTCTGCACGGCCCACGTCTGCGCGGGGGTGCCGTTGCAGTTCCACAGCCGCACCGCCGTGCCGTTCGTGATCTGCGAGTGGTCCACGTCGACGCATTTCCCGGTCACGCCGGTGATCCGCCCGGCGGGATACGGGGTGCCGCTCCGGATCAGGTACTCGCTGTTCGCGACGTTCCAGTGGGTGGCGAGATAGCTCCCGGGCGCGGGATTGGTGTGGAAGTAGTCGTCGCCGAGGCAGTCGATCTGGTTCTCCGGCGCGCCGGGGCACACCTTCTTCAGGCCGCCCGGCGGGAGACCGCCATCGTCGTAGCACATGATGTCTTCGTCGTCCCAGCAATGGCCGTACGGTGTCGCGTTCGGCGCGCTGCCCTGGACGGCGCCGAGATTGTGCAGCAGTTCGTGCCCGGTGGCCTGCCAGCTCCAGCATCCCGTGCCGACCGTGGCGTAGTGCGGGCCGCCGTTGTACGGGTTGCTCGCGCCGGGGCTGTCGTTGCCGCCGTTGCCGAACGCGAGCCCGCAGCCGCCCGCGTCGTACCAGACGATGTACTTGCGGTCGGCGCGATTGTGGCCCTGTGCCTTGATGGCGTTGGTGATCGTGTCCACGTTGGCCATCGCGGACTGGGCGATGACGACGTTCGCGACCGCCGCCCGGCAGCTCGCGTCGTGCACGTACCTGACGTGCCGGACACCGCCGCCGAGCCGGACCGCGGCTTCGACGAAGAGGTCGTCGATCTGGCTCGCGAAGGTCTGGAACTGGCCGACGAATTGCCCGTACCGGTCCGCTTGCGTGTTCCCGCGGACATAAAGCGCTTGAACGCGTTTTCCGCTGACGCCGTCACCGTCGCAGACCACCGAGGCTTCGGCCGCGGCCGCCACGGGAGCGGGCAGGGACAGGACGCCGAGCGCCAGCACCGCGCCGGCCACGAGTCTGAAGATTCTTCCGGTCATGCCGAACCGCCTTTACCTCGCAGGGATGAGGCATCCGGATGCGTCAAGAGGTCTAGACCGCCAGGAATCATAAGCACCGGAAGGTGGGCATGTCACTGACAGAACAGGACACACGTCACGTCTGTTCACCCAGGAGTATCTGTTCGAGCAACAGGTCGACGTCACGGGCGGACTCGGCTTCGCCTATCCGGTGGAATGTTTCGGCGGCGCTGAGCGCGCGGCGGGCGGCCTCGCGGACGCGGCCGGCGGCGCTGAGCACGTGGGCGGCGACGTGGTCGAGCTGCGCGATGAGATGTTCCCTGGCGGGCGCGGTTTCGGTTTCCACGGCGTGCACAGCGGTTTCCGCGGCGTCGAGCGCGCTCAGTGCCGCGTCGAGGTCGCCGGACCGCAGCCGGGAAAGTGTCGCGGCGTTACGGCAAGTGGCGGCCACGTACCCGCCGCCGATCGCCGAGGCCGCGTCGGCGGCCCGCGCGTAGAAGTCGGCGGCGTTCGCGCCGTAGCCGAGCAGATCGAGCTGTTCGGCGGCGGCCATGCTCACCGAGATGTAGGAGTGCCCGGTGTCGCCCGAATCCTGGAGGATTTCGGCGAGGACGGCGTATTCGTTGAAGGCGCGCGAAGATTCGCCGAGCGCGCGGTAGCTGTCGGCGTACATCCACCGGCAGCGGTGGCCCCAGTCCGGTGAAGCGGCGAGCAGGGAGATGGCGCGGGGTGCGACGTCGAGCACTTCGTCGTAGCGGCCGGCGCCGTGCAGCGCGGTGACGAGGACGTACCAATGTTCCGCGGTGTCCTTGCCTTTCGACGCGGAGACACCGAGAGACGCGTAGGCGTCGTCGACGGCTTCGGCGAACCTGCCGGTGCCGATCAGCGACAGCGCCCGGAGGTGGCGGAGATGTCCGCGCAACCGTTCCGGACCGCCGACGGGCAGCGTCGCCAGCAGGTGTTCCACGAAGACGTCCAGTTCGTCGAGCGATCCCGTTCGTTCGTAAGCGATCCGGACCTGTTCGACGGCCTCGACCGCCTTTTCGCCGACGTTGCCGACGATGAAGGCGTCCGTCGCCGCCCGCGCGAGCTCCAGTGTGGTCGCGGGATCCTCTCCGTCGCCGTTCCGCAACGACGCTTCGAGACACAGCAGAGTCCCGTGGAGCAAAGGATCCCCCGCCGCGCGAGCCCGCTCGGCGCCCCGTCGCAAGGCCTCGTACGCCTCGGAAGTGCGGCCCTGCCCGGAAAGCACGTGCGCCAGCCAGTATTCGCCCCAGCAGGCGGCGCGTTCGTCCGTCCCGGCGCGCAAGCGGGCCGCGGCCACCGTCGTCAGCGCGACCCCGGTCTCGGCCTGATCGTCGAAGACGAGCCACAGGCCGAGCCAGCACTGGTTGAGCAGAAAGCGGATTTCGTCGCCCTGGCGCCGGAATCCGGCGGCCGCGTGGCGCAGCCGCTCCTCGGTGTCCTCGCCCTGGAAGAAGATCGCGCGCAATTCGCTCAGCCGCGGCCCGATTTCGTCCGGGACGCTTTCGATCGCGTCGAGACAGGCTCGCGCCTCCTCCGGTTCGCACCGGTGATTGTGGATCTCCGCCCGGATGACGAGCTCCTCGGCGGACAGTCCCGGCGGCGGCAGGATCGGGACCCGGGGGAGCGCCGACGGCAGGAGCGGGACGAATTCCGCGACCGGTTTCGCGGCCATCTTCCGTTCGGCGTAGCCGGTGAAGTAGCCGGTGTGCTCGCGTCCGTCGAGTTCCTCGGCTTCGACGAACGCCGCCGCCCGCATCCGCTCGTGCAGCCTGCTCAGGGGAACGCCGTCGTACGGGCCGTTGAGGACGAACGGGATGTCGCCGTATCCGGTTTCCGTCAACCGGCGGGTGAGCAGCGCCGCCGAGGCGAAGAACTCGAGCCTGCCGACGGCGTCCGAATGGTCGCCGACACCGTCCAAAAGCGACAGAAGATCGAGACCGGTGTGCTCGTTGCCGGTGAGGGCGCAGAATTCCAGCCGCAACGCGTGATCGCCGTACCGGAGCGGATCGCCGGACGAGGCCCTGGTCACCCAGCGATAGGTCGACGCGGCCTCGGCGTACTTGCCGGCGGCGGCCAACGGCACCAAGGTCCGGCACAGCCGGGTGATCTCGGCTCCGCCGGGATCGGAGTCGTTCTCGCCCGCGCGACGTGGTTCCACTTCCATGGTCCTGCCCCCAGAACAATGACGTCGAAGCCGGATCTTAGCTCCCGGCGCCGCGTCATGAACCCGCTTTCGGGTGGTTCAGGGGAGCCGGACGGCGGCGATCTGGGTCGCTTGCCCGATCAACCGGTTCTTTTCGTCCCAAAGCTCCGCGACCTCGTCCATCCGGTCGCCGCCGAGCTCGCCCGCGCGCATCCGCACCCGCACCGGACCCGGCGCCGGGAGCCCGCGCAGGTACGCGGTGAACTGGACGGTCGGCGCCCAGCCCGCGATGCCGAGGTCGTAGGAGATCGGCGGTACCGGGTCGAGCGCGACGAGCAGGCTCACCGGGTCCCAGTCACTGCCGTCGGCGAGCCGCAGCCAGGACGAGATCACGCCCTTCCGGGACGGCTGTCCCACCGCGAAACCCGCCGCGGCCGGGTCGAGCCGCTGCTCGACGACGTCCATCAGTCCGATGCGGAATCCGCCACCGCCGTCGGCGGGCACGGGCAGGCAGTCCTGCTCCGGCGGGATCTCCACCGGATCCACTCCGGACCACCACGCGTCGCCCTCGGTCAGGACGCCTTGGGTGATCAGCGCTTCGGTGCAGGGCGCGCCCTGCTGGCTCAGCCGGGCGCGCAGCTGGGTGAGGCCGCGGCCCTCGCGCAGCACCTCGACCTCCACGACGGCGGGGCCGGGCTCGGGGGCCACCGAGAACGAGCCGCTGATCGCGGTCAGATGCGGATGCGAGGAGACCTCGGCGGCCGCTTTGGCGAGCACGGCGAGGAGATAGCCGCCGTGTAGCTTCGTCCCGATCGTCCACTGTGGATCGAGTTCGGTGTCGAAGACCGGGTCGCCGCCTCGGCGGCGGAGGGCGGTCGCGGTCCGGAAATGCGCCATGCCTCAAGCTGACACCGTCAAGTTGACGGTGTCAAGTCAATGCTGGCAGCATCACGGCATGGGCGCGAAGCGGACGAAGGCGCGGCCGGGCGAAGGGGACAAGCTGCGCGGCGAGATCTTGTCGGCCGCCGACGCCCTGCTCGGCGAGGCGGGAAGCGACGAGGCGCTGACGCTGCGGGCCGTCGCGCGGCGCACCGGTGTCTCCACGCCGTCGGTCTATGCGCACTTCCCCAGCCGGGACGCCTTGCTGGAGGCGGTATGCCTGCGGGTGTGGGACGAACTCGCGCGCCGGATGCGCGAGCACGCCGTCGAGGTCGCCGATCCGATGCGCGCCCTCAGCCGCTGCGCGCGGGTGTACGCCCGGTTCGCCCTCGACCATCCGGTGCAATACCGGGTACTGCTGATGCGTCCCTCCGGCGGTTCGTCGCCCGGCGCGGTCGCCTGTTTCCGGTATCTCGCCGACGCGACCGCCGCCTGCGTGCGGGCCGGGATCCTGCGCGGCGAACCGGAGGTCCTCGCGATGGGTCTCTGGTCGGCGATGCACGGCTGCGTGAGCCTGCTGATCGCCCAGCCCGGGTTCGACTGGCCGGAGGAGCCGGAGGCGCTGATCGACACTGTCATCCGGATGGCCGGGCTCGGTACGGCGCTCGCCTGCCGCGTGCCGCGGGACGCCATTCCGCCGAGTGCCGTACTGGCGGACGACCTCGACGGACTCGCGGCGGGCTGGGCGGTGACCGCCGGCCGGACTGGCTAGGCTCTGCGAATGCCCGAGACCCCGACAGCCGACGAGCGGCTCCAGGTGCTCGAAGCCATCACAGACACGGCGCTGGGTCACCTCGGCCAGGACAAGGTGATGACGACGATCCTGGCGCGTGTGCGCGAGGTTCTCGGCGTCGACACCGCCACGGTGCTGCGGTACGACCCGTCGGCGCAGCACCTGCAGGCGATCGCCGCTTCCGGGATCGAGGAAGAGGTCTACCAGGACGTCCGGGTGCCCGTCGGCGCCGGCTTCGCGGGCCGGGTGGCCGCGCAGCGCCGTCCGGTGATCATCGACCACGTCGACGAGACCACGGTGGTGAACGCGCTCCTGTGGGAACGGGGGCTGCGCACGCTGCTCGGTGTGCCGATGCTCGCGGGTGACGAACTGATCGGCGTCCTGCACGTCGGGTCGCTGACGCCGAGGGAGTTCTCCGAGACCGACATCGAGTTGCTGCGGCTCGTCGCCGCGCGCATAGCGCTGGCGGTGCAGATCGAACTCTCGTCGACCGATCGCGCGGCGGCGGCCGCGCTGCAACGGAGCCTGGTGCCCGCGCGGTTGCCCGCCGTGCCGGGAATCCAGTTCTCCGCGCGGTACGTCCCGGGTACCGAACCCGGGGTCGGCGGCGACTGGTACGACCTGTTCTCGCTGCCGGGCGACCGGCTCGGCATCGTGATGGGAGACGTCGCCGGCCACGGCCTCAACGCCGCCGTGATCATGGGGCGACTGCGCAGCGCGCTTCGCGCCTACGCGCTCGAATCGGACGACCCGGCGGAAGTACTGTCCAAACTGGACCGGAAGGTGCAGCATTTCGAGCCGGGTTCGCTGGCGACCGTCGTGTACGGGCTGGTGACGGCTTCGCGCGACAGCATGGCGATCTCGCTGGCCGGGCATCTGCCGCCGGTGCTCGCGCCGCCCGGCGGCCCGTCGGTGTTCGTCGACGCGCCGGTCGATCCGCCCATCGGGGTCACCGGGCCGGGGCGCCGAAGAACCACCGTCGAGTTGCCGCCCGGCGCCGTGCTCGCCTTCTACACCGACGGTCTCGTCGAGCGCCGGGATCAGCTGATCGACGTCGGCCTGCAGCGGCTCGCCGACGTGGTCTTCGCGGGCCAGCCGGGAGCGGTGTGCGCGCGGGTGATGGCCGCGCTCGTCGGCAACACGCCGGCGCAGGACGACATCGCGCTCCTCGTGGCCCGGTGTGAACCGAACTGAGTCACCGGACCGGGTGATTCGCGCGGACGTTCACGGCCGCGAGCTCGACGGTCCTGGCGATCCGCCGTTCCCGGGTTTCCGGCTTCTTCGCCGTCAGGATCCATTCCAGGATCAGCCGCTTCGACGACGGCGGGAACTTCTCGAAATGGGTGCGGGCGGCCTCGTCGGCGTCGAGCCGGGCACGCAGGTCTTCCGGGACGCCGTCGCCGTCCGGCACGACCTGCCAGCGGCCCTTTTCCTTGGCAAGGTCGATCATCGCCTGACCGCGTCCGGTCATCTGTCCTTCGGCGACGAGGCGGGCGGCCCGCTCGCGGTTGACCCGGCTCCACGTGCTCCGGGGGTTGCGCGGGGTGAACCGCAACCGCGAACTGGTGGCGTCGTTCTTCCGGTGCAGCCCATCGATCCAGCCGAAGCACAGGGCCTGCTCCATCGCCTCTTCGATCCGGACGCTGGGGACGCCGCTGTCCTTGTGCCGGATGACGAGCCAGACCTCCTGCTCGGTCGCGGCGTGCTCGGCGAGCCAGGCCCGCCACTCGGCGGGGGACGCGGCGCTGACGGTGGGCTCGTCCATGGCAGGGTTCCTTTCGTCGTAGGAGTCTGTGACCATCATCGGAAGCAAAGTGCTCATCGAGTGAGCACTTTTCGAAGGGAGTGGCCCCGGATGGAGATCTGGGTGAACCCGGCGTGTGCCAAATGCCGGTCCGCGGTGTCGATGCTGGACGAGGCGGGGGCCGAGTACACCGTGCGGAAATACCTCGAAGAGCCGCCGACGGCGAAGGAACTGAAGGCCGTCCTGAAGCGGCTTGGGCTCGAGCCGTGGGACATCACCCGCACCGCCGAGCCGATCGCGAAGGAACTCGAACTCAAGACATGGGGGCGCACCCCCGCCGACCGCGACCGGTGGATCGAGGCGCTGGCCACGCATCCGAAGCTGATCCAGCGGCCGATCATCACCGCCGACGACGGCACGACCGTGGTGGGGCGGACCCCGGAGGCCGTTCGGTCGGTACTTCCCGGCTGACCGCCTCGTGAGTGGCAAGGACGGTTAGAACCGTTCTTGCCACTCACGAGGAGTGAGCAGCACCAGCGCCAGGATCACCACCGCCGCGCCCGCGAACACCGGCCGCAGCCCGAAGACCTCCGCGAGCAGCCCGGCCGCCGCGGCGCCCAGCGGTTTCGTGCCCCATGCGACGAGCCGGTGGCCGCTGGTGGCCCGCCCCAGCAGGTGGTCCGGGATGATCCGCTGCCGCAGCGAAACGACGATCACGTTCCACACCACGACCCCGGCGCCGCCGAGGAAGAACACCGCGCCGATCACGTACGGATTCGCGGTCACCGCGGGGATTCCGGCGAGCGCGGCGCCGGTGAGCAGGCTGAGCGCCAACGCGCGGGAGCGGCCGAGCGCGAGTTCGATCCGCTCGGCCGCGAACGATCCCGCGAGACTGCCGAGGGCGATGACGGCGAGCAGGAATCCGTAGGCCTGCTCGGACAGGCCCATCGCCGACGACGGGCCCACCGCGTACAGCACGAAAAGCGTGATCACGGCGCTCGTGGCGAGGTTGAACCCGCCGACCATGATCGCCAGGATCCGGAGAAGCCGGTTCTCCCAAAGGAAACGCAGGCCTTCGACCAGATCTTCGCGCACGCTCGTGTCCCGCGGCCGCTCGGCGCGGAACGAACCGGGGACGAAGAAGAGCGCGACGAGCGCGACGAGCCAGAGCGCCGAAGGTGCCACGAACGCGACGGAAGCGCCCGCCGCGACGAGGAAACCGCCCAGCGGCGGGCCGGCGAATTCGTTGGCGGTGAGTTCGGCGGCGTAGAGACGGCTGTTGGCCCTCGTCAGCCGGTCGCGGCCGACGATCTGCGGGAGGATCGCCTGCGCGGCCGTGTCGTGGACCGTTTCGGCGACGCCGAGCCCCAGCGCGACGACGTAGAGCAGCCAGATCGACCCGAGCCCCAGCGCGATCGCCGCCGCGAGCGCGGCGAGGAGGGTGGCGCGGACCAGATTGGCGGCGAGCATCGTGCGGCGGCGGTCGACACGGTCGGCGAGCACCCCGGCGTGCAGGGCGAACACCAGCCACGGCAAGGACGACACGGCCGCCAGGCCCGCGACGAGCGACGGCGACCGGGTGAACTGGACGGCCACCAGCCCGAGCGCGACCTTGACGATCCCGTCGGCCAGATTCGACAGCGCCGACGAACTCCACAGCCGCCGGTAGGCGGTCCCCAGCGAGGTCACCGATCGAGGATCGCACATCGATTGAGAAAACTCCATCGATGTCTCTCTTCTCCATCGGTCGGCTACGCTGCGGTCATGGACGATCAGGTCGCCGCGAGGGTCGCGGACAGGCGGCGCGAAGCGACCGCGCGTGAGGCCAAGGCGCTCGGACATCCCTTGCGGCTGCGCGTCCTCCGGCTCTGCGGCGAGCGGGAGCTGACCAACAAGGAGCTCGCCGACCGGCTCGGCAAGGACCCCGGCACGGTGCTCTATCACGTGCGGCAGCTCGTCGAGGCCGGTCTGCTGGAGCAGGCCCCGGTGCGCACCGGGACGAGCGGCGCGCTCGAAAAGCCCTATCGCAGTTCCGGCAAGACCTGGTGGCTGGACGGGCCGTTGAACGGCGAGGACGAAGACACCCGGTTCGGGCCGATCGAAGCCTTCCAGGACGAACTCCGCGAGGCCGGGCCCGCTTCGGTGCGGGTGGTCGAGCGATTCGCGCTGCACCTCTCGCCGGAAGAGGCCACCGAACTCGACAACCGCATCCTCGACATCCTCGACGAGTACGTGGCGACCGACGCGCAGCGGCTCGACCGGCCGCTGCTGAACGGGATCTTCCTGCTGCACCGCATGGCCGAGTGAGCCCTCACCGCGCGATGGCCTCCCGCAGCAGGCGGGCGGCGGTGCCGACGGAACCGTCCGCGAGGTTGCCGTAGCCGAGGACCAGCCCGGGTTCGCCGGGTGTCACGCGGTAGTCGTCGAGGTCGGCCACGCGCAGTCCCTTGGCCGCCGCCCGTTCCACTACCGCGGCGGCGGATCCGCCGGGCAGCCCCAGCACGAGGTGCAGACCGGCGGCGACGCCGGACAGGGGCAGCGGGCCGAGCGCGGCGACCAGGGCGTCGCGCCTGGCGCGGTAGCGGCGCCGGGCCGCGCGCAGATGCCGGTCGTACGAGCCGCGTTCGAGGAAGGCCGCGAACGCCAACTGGTCCAGCGCCGGCGGAGTGGGCGAGGACTCGACCCTGTCTGTCCACTGTGGAGGGACGGCGTACCAGCCGAGGCCGAGCGCGGGACTGAGCGTCTTGCTGACCGACCCGAGCAGTGCGACCCTCGCCGGATCCATCCCCTGCACCGTCCCGACCGGACGCCGGTCGTAGCGGAACTCGGCGTCGTAATCGTCCTCGATGATCAGGCCGTCGGCCTCGCGTGCCCAGGCCAGCAGACCGGCGCGGCGGGCGGGGGAGAGGACGGTGCCGGTGGGGAACTGGTGCGCCGGGGTGACGAGGACGGCGCGGACGCCGGGAGGGATCTCTTCGACGCGGAGCCCGTCTTCGTCGACCGGGACGCTGACGACGTCGAGTCCGGCGCGTGTCGCGACGCGGCGCAGGATGTGCCAGCCGGGGTCTTCGGCCGCGACGCGGGTGATCCCGGCCGCGAGCATCGCCCGGCACAGGCGGCCGAACGCGTCGGTGACGCCGGACGCGATCCGCACGTCGTCGACGACCGCACCCCGGCAGCGGCGGAGGTGGTCGGCGAGCACGGCGCGGAGACGCGGATGCCCGCCCGGGACGGGGTAGCCGAACTCGCCGTGGGGCGCGTTCACGAGTACTTCGCGGAGCGCTTCCGCCCAGCGCGTCCGAGGGAAGTGCCGCAGATCGGGCAGACCCGGCGCGAGGTCGATCTCGGGCGGCGACACCTTGCGCGCGGCGGGTTTCGCGGGTTCGGCGCCCGACGCCGACCAGCGCACGACGGTGCCCGATCCGGTGCGCGCGGCGAGGTAGCCCTCCGCGATCAGTTGCTCGTACGCCTGCGTGATCACCCAGCGGGAGCAACCCAGATCCGCGGCGAGGGTGCGGCTGGGCGGCAGCGCGGCGCCGGAGCCGAGCGTGCCTTCGCGGATCACGGTGCGCAGCGCCCTGGCGAGCCGCTCGTGCCTGGGGCCCGGCCCGGAGAGGTCGAGAAGCACGTCCCAAGCCAGATTGGTCTGGGATTCAGTCATGTGAGCGGACTGTAGTACCGGACCGATCCACGCATAAGGTCCAGACCATGGAAAAGGTGGAACTCGGCCGGACCGGCCGGAAGGTCAGCCAGGTCTCGCTCGGGTGCATGACGATGGGCACCGCCACCGACGAGCGGACCTCGGCGCGGATCCTGGACGCGTACCTCGACGACGGCGGCGACTTCCTCGACACCGCGAACTGCTACTCGTGGTGGGTGCCCGGCGCGGCGGGCGGGGAGAGCGAGGAACTGCTCGGGAAACTGCTGAAAGGCAGGCGGGACAAGGTCTTCCTCGCGACGAAGGGGTCGGCCGCGGTCGCCGACGCCGACAGCGCGCGCAAGGGGTACCACGACGACGGCACCGCGGACTGGGACTACATCGGACGGCATTTCGAGGGCGCGGGCGGTGACGTGATCCGGCGCGGTGTCGACGAAAGCCTGCGGCGGCTCGGCACCGACCACATCGATCTGTACTACATCCACGTCGACGACCGGGCGACCCCGCTGGAGGAGACGCTCGCCGCGCTCGACGAGATCGTCCGCGCGGGGAAGGTGCGGCAGAGCGGCTGGAGCAATGTCCGCGCCTGGCGTCTGGAACGGATCCGCGCGCTCGCGGAGCGGCACGGCTGGGCTGCGCCGGTGGCCGTCCAGGTGCAGCACTCGTACCTGCGGCCGGTGGCCGATTCGGCGTCGCTGGCCACCGGGGACATGCTCGACTTCTTGCGGGACAACGAAGACATCGCGCTCGCCGCGTACTCGTCGCTCCTGCGCGGGATCTACGACGACTCCGCGCGACGGCTGGCGCATCCCGTCTGGCAGACCTACGCCGGTGCGGACGGTGAGGCGCGGATGGCCGCCGTCGAGGCCGTGGCGCGGGAGGTGGGGGCGACCGGGAACCAGGTCGCCCTCGCGTGGCTGCTGCGCCAGACGTCGCCGCGCGTGCTGCCGCTGATCGGGCCGCGGACCTGGGAACACTACGAGGCGATCCGGCCGGCCTTCACGCTGGAGCTGGGCGCGGAGGCCATGGCAGTGCTGGACGGCGCTGGGGCCTCGTGAGTGGCAAGGACGGTTCTAACCGTCCTTGCCACTCACGAGACGCGCCCCAGCACCCCGCCGCAGCGTTCAGGAAAGCTTGCGGAAGAAGGTGCGGATGTCGCCGACGAGCAGGTCCGGGGCGTCCTGCGTCGCCCAGTGGCTGCCGCGGTCGAATTCCTGCCACGAAACGATGTTCGCGTGGTCCCGCTCGGCGAAGCGCCGCAGCGGCCGGAAGTCGTAGGCGAAACTCGCCAGCCCGGTCGGCGCGGTCGTCGGCTCGGCGGGGTGCTCCGTGTGCTTGTCCTCGTAGTAGAACCGCGCCGCCGAAGCCGCGGTGTTGGTCAGCCAGTACAGCGTGGCGTTGGTGAGCACGTGGTCGTCGCTCGTCGCCGACAGCAGCTGGGCGCTCCACGCCAGTTGCCCGGTCGGCGAGTCGGCCAGCGCGTGCGCGAGGTTCTGCGGCGCGCTCTCCTGGAGCTTCGCGTAGCCGGACATGTCGTCGTTGAAGGCCTGGAGGAACTGCAGGTACTCCAGTTCCTTCTCGGTCATGCCCTCGAACTCCGCCGGGTCGCCGCTGGGGAACGAGAACAGCTGCGTGACGTGCACGCCGAGCACGTGGTCGGCGTCGACGCGGCCGACCTCGGGGGCGACGAACGAGCCGGCGTCGTTCCCGTGCGTGCCGTAGCGCTCGTAGCCGAGGCGGCGCATCAGCTCGGCCCAAGCCCGGGCCGTGCGGTACCGGTTCCAGCCCTTCTCCCGCGTCGGGCCGGAGAAGCCGAACCCGGGCAGCGACGGGATGACCACGTGGAACGCGTCCGCCGCCTCGCCCCCGTGAGCAACCGGGTCGGTCAGCTGGTCGATCAGGTCGAGGTATTCGAAGACCGAGTTCGGCCAGCCGTGGGTGAGGATCAGCGGTTTCGCGTCCGGCTCAGGCGAGCGAACGTGCAGGAAGTGGATGTTCTGCCCGTCGATCTCCGTGGTGAACTGCGGGTACTCGTTGAGCTTCGCCTCCCACTTGCGCCAGTCGTAGCCCTCGCGCCAGTACGAGACCAGCCGTCGCACGTACTCCAGCGGCACGCCGTACTCCCAGCCCGGCGTGACCGGTCCGCGCTGCACCCCGTCGGTCACCTGGTCGGCGGGAAGTTCGTTCGCCCAGCGGACGCGGGCCAGGCGGTCGGCGAGGTCGTCCAGCTCGGCCTGCGGGACCTCGACGCGGAAGGGCTTGATCTCGGTGTTTGCGTTCATAAGACCAAGGTAGAGTGCCATTAGGAACATCCCGTTCCTAATGGAGGAGCAGCCTAAAGAAATGTTGGAAACCTCGGCAAGACTGCTCCGTCTGCTCTCCCTGCTGCAGACGCCCCGCGACTGGACCGGCACCGAACTGGCGGAACGCCTGGAGGTCAGCGCCCGCACGATCCGCAACGACGTCGAGCGCCTCCGCGCGCTCGGGTACCCGGTGAACGCGACCCGCGGTTCCGTCGGCGGCTACCGGCTCGGCGCGGGCGCCGACCTGCCGCCGCTGCTGCTGGACGACGAGGAGGCCGTCGCGGTCGCGATCGGCCTCCGCACCGCGGCGGGCGGCACCATCGCGGGCGTCGAGGAGACGTCCTTGCGCGCGCTCGCCAAACTGGAGCAGGTGCTGCCATCCCGGTTGCGCCGCCGCGTGAACGCCTTGCAGGCGTACACGATCCCGGTGCCGAGGGACGAGCCCGGCCCGCGCGTCGCCGCCGAGACGCTCACCGTGCTGACGGCCTGCTGCCGGGATCGCGAGGTGCTGCGCTTCGGCTACCGGGCCCACGACGGTTCGGAAACCGTCCGCAAGACGGAGCCTTATCGCCTGGTGAACTGGGGACGCCGCTGGTATCTGGTCGCCTGGGACCTCGACCGCGGCGACTGGCGCACCTTCCGGGTCGACAGGCTGACCCCGCGGATCCCGACCGGTCCGCGGTTCACCGCGCGCGAGCTGCCCGAAGACGTCACGGACCGCGTGCGGCGCGGGGTGTCGTCCGCCGCGTGGCGATACCGGGCCGACGTCACCGTGCACGCGTCCGCCGAAGAGGTGACCGCGCGGATCAACCCCGCCGTCGGGACGGTGGAGGCCGTCGACGCGAACACCTGCGTGCTGCACACCGGCGCGGACAGCATCGAGACGATGGCCGTCCACTTGGGACTGCTCAATCTCCCCTTCCGGGTGACCGAACCCCCGCAATTGGTCGACTACTTGCGCGAGCTGGCCGATCGATATCGCGACGCGACCGGCTAGCGGGCGAAGGCGGTCAGGAACCGGTCCCGGAACGTGTCCATTCGCCATACCGGCGCGTTCCGGTCCGGGTTCAGGCCGTCCTGCCAGTTCCAGGCCGCGACCTTGTCGAGCACCGCCTTGTCCCGCGTGACCACGGTGATCGGGACGTCGTGATCCGCGCCCGCGCCGGCGACGATCGGGTTCGGCTGGTGGTCGCCCAGGAACACGAGGACGAGGTCGTCGTCGCCGTACGTCTCCACGTACGAGACGAGCGAGTTCAGCGAATACGCGATCGAGTCGCCGTACGCGCCGCGCACCTTGGCGGGGTCGGTGAAGACCTCTTCGGGCGTTTTCCCTTGCGAGGGCATGGGGTTGTAGATGGATCCGTCGCCGACGGCGGCCCAGTCGACCGTGCGGGGGAGCGGTGTCCACGGCCAGTGACTGGTGACGAGGTCGATCTCCGCCATGAGCGGCGGGCGGTTCCGATCGCGTTCGGCGCGCTGGAAAGCCGAAAGCGTGAACTGGTCCGGCATCGTGGCGTAGGAGAACGGCGGGCCGCGGTACCCGATGTTTCGAGAGTCGTAGTAGCGGTCGTAGCCGTAGACCTTGCCCTCCGGCCAGTCCTCGGTGTGCGCCGGGACGACACCGACGGTCTGCCAGCCCGCGCGTTTGAACGCGCCGCCGAGGGTGAATCGGTCGGTCTTCACGAAGTCGTCGTAGCGGTGCTGGCTGTCGACCCACACCCCGGATTGGAACGTGGAATGCGCCAGCCAGCTGCCCGCGCTCGTCGTCGGCGACGTCAGGAACGCGCTGCGCGAGCCGTATCCGGAGTTCTTCAGCCGCGCGGTCCCGGCGTCGAGGACCGCGTCGACCTTGGGCGCGATGTCCGAGTCCTGGACGGCCACCCGGCCGTAGCTCTCGATGAAGGTGAACAGCACGTCCTTGCCGCGCAACGCGTTCAGCAGTCCGGAAGACGGCGTGTCACGGAAGGCGTCGACGGCGACTTCCTCGGCGAAGGCCTGCCTGTCCCGGATACCGGCCCGAACCTGGCGGAGGTCGTCGTAGGCGAAGGCCACCGCGCTGCGCGAAGCGAGGGGCTGTCCCGGAGCGAGCTGCGCGCCGGAGACCGCGCACACCATCCAGACCACGCTGAGCACGGCCGTCACCCTGGTCGACGCCGTGCGCCGCCCGGCCACGACCCGGCTCAACCGCTGCACGGCCAGCGCCATCAGCACGATCACCACCACCGCGAGCAGCGTCAGCCCGGCGAACGACGCGATCGCGCCCGCCCGGCCGATCGACGTGCCGAGCAGGTCGACGCCGTTGCCGAGCACGCCCCAGTCGAAAACCGGGTTGAACCGCCGGTCGAGCGCGAGCCCGAATCCGATGTCGATGGCCTTGAACACGGTCAGCAGCCCGAGGAGCGCGCCGGCCGACACCGCGACGATCCGCCGGGCGCCGTCGCGCAGCATGAGCACCACCGCCACTCCGAGCAGCGCCTCCACCGGCAAGCGCACGAACGCCGCGGGGGTCAGCGCGTCGAGGTCGTTCGGCGCGAGCAGCGCGAACAGCACGAGAACGGCGGACAGGGTGGTCACCGCGCTGGACGCGATGTCGCGGGCGGCCGTCCGGTCGCCGGGCAGGCCCACGAGGGCGGGGCGCGTGAAAACCGACAAGGCGGGTTCCTTCCGGGTGGACAGCCTTCACCGGGTTACACGGACGGCGGGGCCCGGAGGTTCAGCCCGATCGCCAGGTGCGCAGCGCCCACCACCAGCCGACGGTGTGCCGCACATGCGTGCCGCCGTCGTCTTCCGGCGGGTCGAGCGACGCCCCGGTGATCTCGCCGAGCCGGGCGAGCCGGTACCGCACGGTGTTCGCGTGGACGTGCAGCGCCGCGGCCGTCTGGTCGAGCCGCCGCCCGTGATCGAGGTAGGCCAGCGCCGTCGAGACGAGTTGCTCGTGGAAGTCGTCGCCCGGTGTCAGCGCGCTCAGCAGGGTGTCACCGAGCAGCGCGGCGAGCCCCGGCTGGGCGGCGAGCGCGGTCTCGACGGCCAGATCGGCCACCGCGTGCAGACCGCGGGACCGCGCGGCCGTCGGCAGCGCCATCACGCACAGCGCGTGCATCCCGCGGACCTCCGCGAGCGGGACGGCGGGGGAGACCACCATGAGGACGTCGTCCCCGAGCGCCGACGGGGCGGGAAGCCGGGGCGCCAGCCCGGTCAGCCGCCCGTCGACCAGACCGAAGACGCCGCCCGTCGCGCCGAGCCGCCGCTCGACGACGCGCGCCTGGTACGGATCGCCGACGTCGGAAAGCAGGCAGTGGTAACGCCCGCCCGGGTTCAGCCCGGCGTTCGCGACCTCCTCGGCCGAGGGCGCCGCCGTGTCGCCGCCCAGCAGCCGCCGCAGCACCCGGGCGCGGCTGTCGTGCACCGTCCGGGTGAGTTCGAGTTCGGCCTCGTGATAGCCGGCGATGACCTGCCGTTCGAGCGCGCGCGTGTTCCGGTCGAAGTCGACCAGCGCCGCCAGCATGACGTCGTCCGACACCCCGGCCGCCTTGCCGCGTTCGACGGCGATCTCCACCGCGCGGCTGCGGCCCGCCTGCACCCCGCGCAGCAGCGCGGCGAGCGGGACACCCTGCGCGGCCCTGTCCGCGCCGAGCACGGCGGCCGCGGCGTAGTCCTGCTCCCCGGCCCCACCTGGCCGGTCGAAGGAGGCGAGCCCGGCGGCGAGCACGATCGCGACGTGCCGCCGGTTCTCGCTTACCGGCAGGGTCGCCACCTCCGGTGACTCCGTGCGGGCGGCCCGGACCACTTCGTCGACGACGTCGGCGTCGGCGGCCATCGCGGCCAGCACGTCGTGGAGCGACCGGTGCGCCATCGCCACCGCCTTCCCGCGCGGATTGTGCCCGGTGCACAACGAAACCGGCGGTCCTTGGCGACCGTCCCCTACCGAGGGTGTCCGGCCGGTTGGTTTCCTGTGAGCTACCGAAAGGTAACAGGCCCTCGCCGAAAGGTGCGCGTGATGCGGAAACGCCGGCTGCTGAACACCGTCCTCGTGACCTGCGTCGCCGCGGCACTGGGCTCGGCGCCCGCCGCCGCGGCGCAAGACGGCCTGCGGCAGGTGCTGTTCGTGGGCAACAACTGGGAAGGGACCGCGGACGTCATCGCGCCCTCCGGCGACTACGCCAAGATCGCGCGCGTGAACATGGTGCCGGACAAGGACGAGCGGCTCACCGAGATCTACCTGAACCCGATCAAGCTCGCGTTCTTCCTCGGCATCCGCAACGGCGTCGGCGAGGGACACGACCAGCTCGTCGACGACCTCTACACCACCCCGGACGGCCGCGCGGTGGTCGCGTCCCGCCCGAGTTTCGCCGACGTCGTGTCGATCGACCTCGCCACCGGCGGCGTCAACTGGCGGTTCCCGGTGTCGGGTTTCCGCTCCGACCACATGGCGGTGTCGCCGGACGGACGCAGCATCGCGGTGTCGGCCTCGACGTCGAACACCGTCCACGTGCTCGACATCGAGACCGGACGGCAGCTCGGCTCGTTCAAGACCGGCGACAAACCGCACGAGAACACCTACACCGACGGCGGCCGGTACCTCTGGAACAGCTCGATCGGCGAAGTGAACACCGCGCTCGACGCGCCGTGGCAGGACTTCACCAAGGGCGACCGGAAACTCACCGTGGTCGACGCGAAGACCTTCCAGCAGGTCAAGGTGATCGACATGCGTGAGCGCTTGGACGCTTTCGGGCGCAAGGACCTCTCCGACGCCGTCCGGCCGGTGGCCTTCACCCCGGACGAGTCGAAGCTGTACTTCCAGGTGTCCTTCTTCAACGGTCTCCTCGAATACGACGTCGCCACCGACCGGATCACGCGGTCGAAGACGCTGCCGAAGAACCCGAACACCAGCGAAGACCGCACGACCTGGGTCAACGACTCGCGCCACCACGGGCTTTCGATGAGCCCCGCGGGTGACAAGCTCTGCGTCGCCGGGACGATGGACGACTACGCGACCATCGTGGACCGCGCGAGCCTGCGGGAAGGGCAGCTCGTGACCGCCGCGAAGCCGTACTGGGCGACCGTGAGCGGCGACGGAAAGCACTGCGTCATCTCGGAAAGCGGATCGGACCAGGTGACCGCGATCGACTTCGCGACCGGCGCGAAGGTGAAGTCCGTCCCGGTCGGCGACCACCCGCAGCGGATCCGGATCGGCCACGTGCGCACCGGTAGTCTGCGCGGGTGAGCGAAGAGATCTGGGCGGCCCTCGGTGCGACATCCCTCGACGAGGTGCGGCGGCGTGCCGCGGTGATCGACGCGGTCACCGAGATCGAGCCGATCGCGGTCGACGGCGCGGTGCGCTACGCCTGGAACGACGGTGGCGGCCAGTCGGCCGTCTGGTACTTCACCCCGGGCGGACACGCGCTGCTGCTGACCTTCGACCACGAATCGGCGCTGAACCTGTACGCCGAAGGCACCTACGCGGTGCAGGAGTCGCTCTACGGCGGTGTCCCCGAAGATCTCGTCGCGCTGGTGCGGAACCGGCCGGAGAACTACGAATCCCTGAACATCGTCGATGGGGAGACAGGGGCGACGATCCTCTACGCCGGCGGCGTGTTCTGGTTCGACGGCACGAAGTGGGCGCAGGCCGAAGGCTTCCTCGACCACTGCCACCGGGAGGGCCTGGACCCGCTGAGCGAGTCGGGTTTCACCTACTGCCTCGGCGACTACCGGTTCGGTGAGGAGTTCACCCCCGAGCTGATCGTCGAGGACAGGGCCGCCGAAGGCTGGTACGAGGACGACGCCGAACGGGAGAAGTCCCTGGCCGAGATCCGCGAGATCTTCTCGCGGCTCGGCTGAGGGGGTCCGCTCAGCGCACGATCTTGGCTTCCCTGTGGCACCGTTCCGGGCATGAGTCTGCGCCTGGGGCCGCTGCTGCGGCATGTCGACGAGACGTCGGCGACGGTGTGGGTCGAGACCACCGCCGCGAGTGAGGTCGAAGTCCTCGGCACGACCGCGAGGACGTTCGAGATCAAGGGCCACCACTACGCCCTGCTCGTGCTGACCGGTCTCGAACCCGGCTCGTGTGTCGAATACGAAGTGCGCGTGGACGGCGAGAAGGTGTGGCCTCTCGCCGATTCCGGGTTCCCGCCGAGCCGGATCCGGACCCTGCCCGGGAACGAGTCACGGGTCCGGCTCGTGTTCGGCTCGTGCCGCAAACCGCACGACGCCGCCTCCCTCGGCCCGGACGCCCTGGTCGCCTACGCCCGCCGGATGGCGGCGGGCGACGAAACCGAGTGGCCGCAGGGGCTGCTGATGCTGGGCGACCAGGTCTACGCGGACGAGACCACCGAAGAGACGCAGGAATGGCTGAAACAGCGCCGCGACATCTCCGAGCCGCCGGGAACGGAGGTGAAGGATTTCGAGGAGTACACCCACCTCTACCTCGAAGCCTGGGGTGAGCCTTCGATCCGGTGGCTGCTGTCCACCGTGCCGACGTCGATGATCTTCGACGACCACGACGTCCGTGACGACTGGAACACCTCCCACTCGTGGCGAGAGCGGATGCGCGCGCGGCCGTGGTGGAAGGAGCGGCTGCGCGGGGCGATCATGTCGTACTGGGTCTACCAGCATCTCGGGAACCTCGGCCCGGCCGAACTCGCCGAGGACCCGGCCTTCCAGCGGGCCATCGTCTCCGGCGAGGACAACGCAGGCTCGCTCGTCGCGTTCGCCGACGAAGCCGACAGTGAACGCGACGGCACCAAAGGCGCGCGTTGGAGTTATCGCCGCGACTTCGGCGGAGTGCGGCTGCTGGTCATCGACAGCCGGGCAGGCCGGATCCTGGCGGGAGGCGCCAGGGCCATGGTCGACGACGACGAATTCGACTGGATCGAAAACAACGCCGCGTCGCCCTGTGACCACCTGCTGATCGGCTCGTCGCTCCCGTGGCTGCTGCCTCCGGTCGTCTCCCACCTGCAGTCGCTGAACGAGCGTGCCTGCGACCGTCCCGGGTGGCGCGGACGGCTCGCGGAGAAGATCCGCCAGGCCGCGGACCTCGAACACTGGGCGTCCTTCCGCGCGTCGTTCGACCGGCTCGCGGCGATGATCGCGCGTGAAGGACGCCGGGACGATCCGCCCGCCACCATCGCGGTGCTCTCGGGCGACGTCCACCACGCCTACATCGCCGAGGCGCGCTATCCCGAGCCGGTGATCTCGACCGTCTTCCAGCTCACCTGTTCCCCGGTCCACAACGCCATGCCGCGCTCGCTCCGGCTGGCCTTCGCCGCCACCTGGTCGTCCCCGGTGGCGTCGATCGCGCGCCGCTGGGCGCGCCGGGGCGGTGTCGCACCCGACCCGCTGACCTGGTCCAAGGTGTCCGGTCCGCATTTCGGCAACGTCATCGCCACGGTCGAGACCGAGGGCCGGGCCTGCGTCACCACGATCGAACAGGCCACCGGGGACGGGCTGGTCGAAGTGGCCAGGCGGAGGCTGGCCTGAGCCTGTCGCGCGCTGGGTAATATCGGCCCGTGACAACCTCTGCCGAAACACTCGAGTTCCAGTCGGAGGCACGTCAGCTGCTTCAGCTGATGATCCACTCGATCTACTCGAACAAGGACACCTTCCTGCGGGAACTGGTGTCCAACGCCTCCGACGCACTGGACAAACTCCGCCTTGAGGCCTTCCGTGACAAGGAACTCCAGGCGGACACCGACGATCTCCACATCGAGATCGCGACCGACCCCGAAAACCGCACCCTCACCGTGCGGGACAACGGAATCGGGATGAGCCGGGACGACGTCGTGGCGCTGATCGGCACGATCGCGAAATCCGGCACCGCCGAATTCCTGAAGAAACTGAAGGAGACCAAGGATTCCGCGGCTTCGCAGGATCTGATCGGCCAATTCGGCATCGGCTTCTACGCCAGCTTCATGGTGGCCGACAAGGTCACGCTGCTGACCCGCCGCGCCGGATCGGACGAGGGCGTCCGCTGGGAGTCCGAGGGCGAAGGCACGTACACCATCGAGACGGTCCCGGACCTGCCGCAGGGCACGTCGGTCGTCCTGCACCTCAAGCCCGAGGACGCCGAAGACCAGCTCTTCGACTACACCTCGGCCACGAAGATCAAGCAGATCGTCAAGAAGTACTCGGACTTCATCACCTGGCCCATCCGGATGACCGAAGGCGAAGAGGTCGTCACGGTCAACTCGATGAAGGCGCTGTGGGCCCGCCCGTCGTCCGACGTCACCGAAGACGAGTACAACGAGTTCTACAAGCACGTCGCGCACGACTGGAACGACCCGCTGGAGACGATCCGGCTCCAGGCCGAGGGCACCTTCGAGTACCAGGCGCTGCTGTTCCTGCCGGGGCACGCGCCGCTCGACCTGTTCATGCGGGAGCGCAAACGCGGTGTCCAGCTGTACGTGAAGCGCGTCTTCATCATGGACGACTGCGAAGCGCTGATGCCGGAGTACCTGCGCTTCGTGAAGGGCGTCGTCGACGCGCAGGACCTCTCGCTCAACGTCTCGCGCGAGATCCTGCAGCAGGACCGGCAGATCCAGCTGATCCGCCGCCGGCTGGTCAAGAAGGTGCTGTCGACGGTCAAGACCCTGATGGCCGACGAGAACCGCTACAAGTACGACACGTTCTGGAAGGAGTTCGGCCGCGCCGTCAAGGAAGGCCTGCTGGACGACCACGAGAACCGCACCGCGATCCTCGACATCTGCTCATTCGCCTCGACGAACGACCCGGAGAAGCTCACGTCGCTGCGTGAGTACATCGAGCGGATGAAGGACGGCCAGGAGCACATCTACTACCTGACCGGTGAATCGCGGCAGAGCATCGAGAACTCCCCGCATCTGGAAGCCTTCCAGGCCAAGGGGTACGAGGTGCTCGTGCTCACCGACCCGATCGACGAGATGTGGGTCGACGCCGTCGCCGGCTACGAGGAGAAGCAGTTCCAGTCGGTCGCGAAGGGCGAGGTCGAACTCGACTCCGACACCACCGACGAGCAGAAGGAAGAGTTCTCCGGGCTGCTGACCTGGCTGACGACGACGCTCGGGGAGCAGGTCAAGGAGGTCCGGCTTTCGTCGCGGCTGACGACGTCGCCCGCCTGCATCGTCGGCGACACGAACGACGTCACCCCGACGCTGGAGAAGATGTACCGCGCGATGGGCCAGGAACTGCCGCAGATCAAGCGGATCCTGGAGCTGAACCCGGGGCACCCGCTGGTGTCCGGGCTGCGGGACGCCTTCGCCTCGAAGGGGGAGAACGACGGGCTCGCGGAGACCGCGGAACTGTTGTACGGCATGGCTTTGCTCGCCGAAGGCGGCGAACTGGCCGACCCCGCGCGCTTCACCAAGCTGCTGGCGACGCACCTCCAGAAGGCCCTCTAGCTCCGTGGGCTGAAGGGGACTTTCCCTGCATCAGACGCCGCGAAGGGGCCCTTCACCGCATCGCATGCGGTGAAGGGCCCCTTCATGTACTTGGACACGAGCGGTGAGGCAAACGTGTCGTGATGCGAGCCGTGGGGCTGATCATGACCCTGAAGCGTCCACAAGGGACACCAATACCGGCTCGATGCCCGGAATGATCGTTCTAATCCTCTTTGGGGACATGAACGGGCGTTCACTCGTCGTGAAGCGTCCTTTGTAGATGGTTGGACTGCCAGCCAGTCCGGAACCACGCCATCCCATCTCATCGCGAAAGGAGTTGAGATCGTCGCCTGTCCGTGAAGGCCTCCTTGAGGGACTTCTCGGGCCATGCGGTTGACCCCGTATCGGCCGAACGGTTGATCCATTTCGGCGCGGATCGGGCCAGGCTGGCGGTATGCACCACAAAGCACGGACCTACGCCGTCGCCGGCCTCGCGGTGACGCTGCTGCTCGCCGGGCCACCGGCCGTCGCCGCACCCGCGCCGTCCCCAGGGGCGCCGGGTATCGGCGATCCGTTCTGGCCGACCGCGGGCAACGGCGGCTATCGGGTCGAGCGGCAGCGGCTGTCCTTCGACTTCGCGCCGGACCTCTCGTCGTACACGGCGACGTCGCGGCTCAGCCTGCGCGCCACGCAGTCGTTGTCGCGCTTCGACCTGGACCTGCTCGGCCCTCAGGTCCGTTCCGTCGCGGTGGAAGGGAAACCGGCGGCCTGGCGGACCACTCCGGACGGGGAGCTGGTCATCACCCCGGCCCGGCCGGTGCGGGACGGAACGCGGTTCACCGTCGCCGTCACGGTGTTCAACACCGCCCCGACCTTTTGGCGAACCCACCCGAAAAACCCGAGGACCTCGTCAACGGTCTGTGGCGGGCCGGTGACTACGTCCAGCTCCACACCCAGCCCACCGGCGCGCGGCGCGTGCTGGCGGTGAGCGATCATCCGTCGGCGAAGGCGCCCACCACCACCGAGGTCACCACGTCCGGCGCGGCGATGTCCGTCGCGAATGGACGCTTGGCCGCCACCACCACGGCCGGCGGCCGCACCACCCGCGTCTTCGACGAACCGCGGCCGATCTCCACCCAGCTGCTTCAGGTCGGCGTCGGCCCGCTCACCGTCACCCATCGGCGGGGGCCGGGCGGAATCGACCTGCGGTACGCGCTGCCCACGGACAAGTCCGCGGCGATCCTGCCCCGGCTCGACGAGACGTATCGGACGGCCATCGAGTTCCTCGGGCAGCGGCTCGGCCCGTTCCCGGGCCGGGTCGCGGGTGCCTACGCGACCCCGACCGGCGGGGCCACGGAGACTCAAGGGCTCACCTGGCTGAACTCGGATCAGCTCACGCCCGAGAACTTCGACCAGAGCGGCGCGGACGCCGTCATCGCGCACGAACTCGCCCACGAATGGTTCGGGAATTCCGTGTCCCCGGCGCGGTGGGGCGATCTGTGGTTGAGCGAGGGGCACGCGGTCTTCTACGAATGGCTGTGGGGCGAAGCGCATCATGGGAACGCGCTGGACGCCTCGGCGCGGAGCTCGTATCGCTCCCATCGTTCCTGGCTCACCGAGAACGGTCCGATCGCCGCTCCGGATCCGGCGAGTTTCGGGTTCGACGACAACCGGCCGTTCGCATCCGGGGCCTATCAAGGCGGAGCACTGACGCTGTACGCGCTGCGGCAACAGGTGGGCCCCGAGACCTTCCAGCGGATCGAGCGGGCCTGGGTCGCCGAGAACCACGACAAGGTCGCCGGTACCGGGCAGTTCATCGCGACCGCGTCCAGGGTGGCGGGCCAGGACCTCGGCCCGTTCCTGCGGAGCTGGCTGTACGCCTCCGGAACCCTGCCGCGGATGCCGGGCCACCCGGAGTGGGAGGTGGGCCCGGCATCCTGACGGCTCGCTACGGCCGGGTCTTCCAGAGCACCAGCACGAAGTACGGCGTCCCGACCATCGCGATGACCAGACCCGCCGGGATCTGGGCGGGCGCGATGACCGTCCGCCCCAGGGTGTCCGCGACGCTCACCAGCAGCGCACCGAGCGCCGCGGCCACCGGGACGACCCGGCCGTGCCGTCCACCGACCAGCGAACGAGCCAGATGCGGAGCGACCAGACCGACGAAGACGACCACGCCGATGGCGGACACCGCGGTGGCCGCCAGGATCCCGGATGCCGCCAGCACCACCAGCCGCGACCGTTCGATGCGCATCCCGAGCACGCGCGGGGTGTCCTCGTCGAGGGCGTGCAGGTCGAGTTCGCGGTGTTTGAACCACAGCAACGGCGTCAGCGCGAGGAGCGCGAGCGCCACCGGCACGACCTGTTCCAGCGTGCGGCCGTAGGTCGACCCGGAAAGCCAGGTCAGCGCCTTGGCCGAGTTCCACGGGTCGGAGACCACGATCAGCAGCGTGATCAGCGCCATCCCGGCCGACCAGACCGCGATACCGATGATCACCAGCCGGTCCGAATCCAGCCCCGACCGCCACGCCAGCCCGTAGACCAGCAGGAACACCACGGTCGCACCGGCACCGGCGGCACCGGCGATCGACCAGGCGCCGACCGCGGGGACGATGGTGATCAGCGTGATCGCGCCGAGCCCGGCGCCCGCGGTGATGCCGAGCAGCCCGGGTTCGGCGAGCGGGTTGCGGCTGACCGACTGGATCCCGCAGCCGGACACGGCCAGCGCGGCACCGGCGAGCACTGCGGCCAGCACCCGCGGAAGCCGTTGGTCCAGCACGAAGGTGAGCGCGGTCCCGGTATCGCCGGTGACCCAGTTCGCGAGGTCGCCGAGCAGCACCATGCGGTCGCCCAGCATCAGGCCCACCACCGGGACGACGGCGAGCAGCGCCACCAGTACGACGGAAATGACCACGAGCCGCCGGGTCGATCCGGCGACCCCGACCCGCCCGGCGGGAGCGGGACGACGCGAGCCGCTTCCCCTGCCGCGCCGTGCCAGCCACACCATCACGACGGCGCCGACGATCGTGGTCACCACACCGGTCGGCACCCGCACGGCGTCGGCCGAACCCATGATCGCCCGCAGGACGACGTCGGCGCCGAGTACCGTGACGACACCGATCAGCCCGGAAACCGGCAGCAGGGCGCGATGTTTGGCGATCGGCAGCAGCAGGCGTGTGATCACCGGGGCGCTCAGCCCGACGAACCCGACCGGTCCGGCGACGGTCACCGCCGCCGCGGTCAGCGCGACGGTCAGCACGATCGCGGTGACCCGTGTCCGGCGGACGCGCAGGCCGAGCACGGTCGCGTTGTCGTCGCCGAGGGCGAGGATGTCGAGTTTGCCGCCCATCGCGATGAGCGCCACCACGGCGAGCACCACGATCGGCGTCATCTGGCCGGTCGCGCGCAGGTCGGCCACCGTCAGCGAACCGCTGCCCCAGGCGAACAGCCCGGACGTCTCCTCCTCGAAAAGGAGCAACAGCAGGACGGTCACCGACTGCAGCGCCAGCAGCATCGCCGAGCCGACGAGCACCAGCCGCGGGCTCGCGGCGCCTCCGCCCGCGAGACCGAGCACGACGACGGCCGCGGCGAGCCCGCCCGCGAACGCCGCCCCGCCCACCGGCACGAGCGGGAGCGAGAGACCGAACGCGGAGATGGCGACCACGGCGAAATGCGCGCCCGCGTTGACCGCGAGGGTGTCGGGTGAGGCGAGCGGATTCCGTGCCACGGACTGCATTCCCGCGCCCGCGACGCCGAGCGCGACCCCGAGCAGCAACGCGGCGAGCAGCCGGGGGACGCGCGCACCCTCCAGCACCGCGAGGGTTTGCGCGTCGCCCTGGCCGAAGAGCGCCTTCACCACGTCCAGCGGGCCGGACGTCGAAGTGCCCTGCGTCAGGTGGATGCCGGCGAGGACGGCGATGAGCACCACCAGTCCCGCCGACACCACCGCGGTGCGGATCGTCTGCGGCGACCGGACCGTTTCGACGAGTCCTCGGCGGGGAGAAGTACCTCGGACCTTCGTCGTCATCAGGCGGTGACGGCCTTCACGATCTGGTCGGCGGTCATGATGATCGACTTCGGTCCGCCGAAGGTCCACGTGCCCGCGTCGAGCTTGTGGATCTTCTTCGACACCACGAACGGCAGCCGCTGGTAGACGGCGTTCTGCGCGAGCCCGGTGGTGAAGACGTCCTCCTCGGACGCGCTGTAGAACAGCACGGTCTTCGGGTCGGTGATCGCGGTCAGGCCCTCGACGTCGGTCTGGCCGAGACCCCACTGCGGGTCGACCTTGCCGGTCCAGGCGTTCTTCAGGCCGACGGCCTCGGCGGTGTCGGAGACCAGCGAACCCTTGCCGAACGGCCGGATACTGACGGTGCTGCCTTCGAGGTAGCCGTCGGCCATCAGGAACGGGGTGCCCGCGGCGCCCTTGGCCTCGACGGCCTTCTTGCCCTCGGCGAGTTTGGCGTCCATTTCGGACAGTACCTTGTCCGCTTCGGACTCCTTGCCGACGGTTTTGGCGACCAGCTTGAAGTCTTCGCGCAGGCGGTCGAAGTTCCGGCTCGCGTCGCTGGACTTGGTCACCACGACCGGCACGTACTTCTCGATCTGCGGGACCAGGGTCGAGTCGCGCTCGTCGGCGATGATGACGACGTCGGGGTTCAGCCCGACGATCGCGTCGACGCTGGGCTCGTTGCGCTTGCCGACGTCCTTGACCTCGGCGGTCAGCGGGGCCGCCTTGTCCCAGACGTTGTAGCCCGCGACGTCCGCGGCGCCGACCGGCATGACGCCGAGCGAAGCGACCATCTCGGCCTCGCCCCACTCCAGCGCGACGACACGCTTCGCCGGGGCTTTGAGGGTGACGGCCTTGCCGCGCGCGTCGGTCACCGTGACCGGCCCGCTCGCGGCGGCGGATTCGCTCGGCGCGGCCGCGGTGTTCTCCGTGGTACCGCAGGCGGACAACAGCAGGGCCGTCGCCGCGACGAGGGCGGCAGGGGTCAGCAAACGCATGGTTCTTCCTGGATTTCTCAGGCGGGCCTGGGCGAATGACGCCCGAGTGGCCTGCAGTGGATCGCGCCCGTCACCGGGTCGTTCGCGACGTGGACGGTGACGCCGTAGGCCTGGGAAAGGTGTTCGGAGGTGAGCACCTGCCCGATGTCACCCGTGGCCACGATGGTTCCCTCGCTCAGCAGCACGACCTCGTCGGCGATGATCGCCGCGTGGTCGAGGTCGTGCAGCACCACGCCGACCGCGACGCCTTCGTTGGCCAGATCGCGGACGACGTCGAGGATCTCGACCTGGTAGCGCAGGTCGAGATGGTTGGTGGGCTCGTCGAGCAGCAGCACCGAGGTCTGCTGCGCGAGACACGAAGCGAGCCAGACACGCTGGAGCTCGCCGCCGGAGAGCTCGTCGACACCGCGTTCGGCCATCGCCGTCACGCCGGTGAGCTCCATCGCGCGGCGGATCGCGGCGGCGCCGTCGATGTCGACCCCGCGCCAGCCGGAGCGGTACGGATACCGGCCGTAGGAGACGACGTCGCGCACGGAGACCCCGCTCGGTGTGGGCCGGTGCTGGGTCAGCAGCGTGACCTGGCGGGCGAATTCCTTGCCGGACAACGCGTTGCCGCCCCAGACGGGGCGTTCACCGAGCCGGACGCCGCCCTCCCGGGGCTTGTGGAGCCGCGCCAGCGAACGCAGGAGCGTCGACTTGCCGGAACCGTTCGGCCCGACCAGCGCGGTCACCGTTCCGGCGCGCAAGGACAGGGACACCCCGTCCACCACGGCCCGCTCTTGGTGCGCGAGCACCAGGTCATGGCCGGTGAGCAGCGCGTCTTCCGTAGACATGAGGGGAGCCTAACCTAAGGTGCGGCTCAGACCCATGTCACGAGAGACACAGAGCGCGGGGTGATTGTCCGGTTACGGGAGCTGAAGGACGCTTTCACCGCGTCTCACGCGGTGAAGGACGCTTTCGTCGCATCGCATGCGGGGAAAGCGTCCTTCAGCCCCTCGCGAGCTCTCGCCGCCGCTTGGCCAGGCGCTTCCCGACGATCCCGTGGCGCGGCCCGAACAGGTACACCAGGGTGAACCCGGCGCCCTGCACCAGCACGATCATCCCGCCGGACGCGGTGTCGAGGTGGTAGCTCAGGTACAGCCCGGCCACCGCCGCGAGCACCGAGAACGACGGCGCGATCACCAGCATGCGGCCGAACCGGTCGGTCAGCAGGTACGCCGTCGCGCCGGGGATGATCAGCATCGCCACCACCAGGATCACGCCGACCACCTGCAGCGCCACCACCGCGGTCAGCGCGAGCAGGCCGAGCAGCGCGGCGCCGAGCACCCGCGGGTTGAGCCCGATCGCGTGCGCGTGCGTGGGATCGAAGGCGTACAAGGTGAAATCGCGGCGTTTGAGCACCAGCACGGTGAGCGTGATCGCGCCGAGGACGCCGATCTGGATCAGATCCGAGGTGTCGACGCCGAGGAGGTTGCCGAAGATGATGTGGTTCAGGTCGGTCTGGCTCGGTGTCACCGAGATCAGCACCAGCCCGAGCGCGAACAACGTGGTGAACACGATGCCGATCGCGGCGTCCTCCTTGACCCGGCTGGTGTCCCGGACGACGCCGATCAGCGCCACGGCGAGGAAGCCGAAGACCACGGCGCCCAGCGCGAAGGGCGCGCCGAGGACGTACGCGAGCACGACACCGGGCAGCACGGCGTGCGAGACCGCGTCGCCCATCAGCGACCAGCCGATCAGCACCAGCCAGCAGGAGAGCACCGCGCAGACCGCGGAAGCGACGACCGTGGACGCCAGCGCCCGCACCATGAAGTCGTAGCTCAGCGGTTCCAGGAACAGGTCGTAGAGGCTCACGCGGGTTCTTCTTCCCGTTGCAGGACGTCGAGTCCGAAGGCCAGCGCGAGATTCTCGGGCCGGAGCACCTCGCCGGGGGAGCCGTGCGCGAGCACCTTGCGCATCAGCAGGATCGCCTCGTCGGCCAGGCCGGGCAGCGCGTGCAGGTCGTGTGTGGAGATCAGCACCGCGGCGCCGTCGGCCGCGAGTTCCTTGAGCAGCCGGGTGATCGTGGCCTCGGAGCGCTTGTCCACTCCGGCGAACGGCTCGTCCAGCAGCAGCACACGGGCGCCCTGGGCGATCCCGCGCGCGACGAACGCGCGTTTGCGCTGCCCGCCGGACAGCTGGCCGATCTGCCGTCCGGCGAGTTCGGTCAGCTCGACCCGCTCCAGCGCGTGGTCGACGGCTTCGTGGTCGGCGCGGCGCGGGCGGCGGGTGAAGCCGAGCCGCCCGTAGCGGCCGGTCATCACGACGTCCCGCACGGACAGCGGGAACGACCAGTCGACGTCCTCGCTCTGCGGCACATAACCGATCACGCCGGTCTTGCGGGCGCGGGCGGGGGAGCCGCCGTCGATCGACACCGTGCCGGTGTCCGGCCGGACCATGCCCATGATCGTCTTGAACAGCGTCGACTTGCCGGAGCCGTTCATCCCGACCAGTCCACAGACGTGACCGTGCGCGAGCGTGACGTCGACACCGTCGAGCGCGAGGACGTCGCCGTAGTGGACGGTGACGCCTTCGACGCGGATCGCCGCCGTCACGGCTTCGCCCCGGTGAGCGCGGCGACGATCGTCTTCGAGTCGTGGCGGATGAGGTCGAGGTACGTCGGCACCGGACCTTCGGGCCCGGACAGGGAATCGACGAAGAGCACGCCGCCGAACGCGGCCCCGGTCGCCGAGACGACCTGCTGCATCGGGGCGTCGGAGACGGTCGACTCGCAGAACACCGCGGGGACCTTGTTCTCCTTGACGAATCCGATGGCGCGGGTGATCTGCTGCGGGGTCGCCTGCTGTTCGGCGTTGACCGCCCAGATGTACCGCTCGGTGAGGCCGGTGTCGCGCGCGAGGTAGGAGAAGGCGCCTTCGCAGGTGACCAAGGCACGCTCGTTCTTCGGCAGGGTGCTCAGCGCGTTCGTCATCTCGTCCTGCACCTGCTGCAGCTTCGCCTTGTACGCGTCGCCGTTGGCCTTGAACACGGCGGCGTCGCCGGAGGAGAGCTCGCTGAACGCCTTCACCATGTTGTCCACGTAGATCCCCACATTCTTCGGGGACATCCACGCGTGCGGGTTCGGCTTGCCCTGATAGGCGTCTTCACCGATGGCGATGGGCTGGACGCCTTCGCTGACCACCTTGTGCGGCGCGTCGCTTTCCTTGACGAACCGGGCGAACCACGCCTCCAGGTTCAGCCCGTTGTCGAGGATCAAGTCCGCCTTCGCGGCCTTCTTGATGTCGTCCGGCGTGGGCTCGTAGCCGTGGATCTCCGCGCCGGGCTTGGTGATCGACTCGACCTTCAGCTTGTCGCCCGCGACGTTCGAGGCGATGTCCGCCAGGACCGTGAACGTCGTCAGGACCACGGGCCGCTTGTCGTCCGTGCCGCCGGCGGGCCCGCCGCACGCGGAAAGGACGAGTGCGGACGCCGCCAGCGCACACACGGTCTTGCGCAGATTCGCCATCCCCTGAGTCTAGAGTTCGGTGTGCCGAACTTCCAACTCTCGTGTGCCTTAAATCTCCGTCGCGGTCCGGTCGCGCTCCTTCACTGTTTCCAGCAGGAGCTGGGAGACGTCGCGCACGGTGACGTTCTCGCCACGCTGTTCGCTCTGCCGCTGAACGAGACCGTCGTTCAGCATCACGCGGCAGAACGGGCAGCCGGTGACGATGGTTTCGGCGTCCGTGCCGAGCGCTTCGTCGACGCGTTCGAGGTTGATGCGCTTGCCGATCTGCTCCTCCATCCACATCCGCGCTCCGCCGGCGCCGCAGCACAGTGAACGGTCCGCGTGCCGCGGCATCTCGCTGAGCGTCGCGCCGGTCGCGCCGACGAGTTCGCGCGGCGGCTCGTAGACCTTGTTGTGGCGGCCGAGGTAACACGGGTCGTGGTAGGTCACCGGGCCGGCGTCGACCGGTTTGACCGGCGTCAGCTTGCCCGCGCGGACGAGCCGGTTCAGCAGTTGCGTGTGGTGCAGGACCTCGTAGTTCCCGTCCAGTTGCGGGTACTCGCGGCCGAGGGTGTTCAGGCAGTGCGGGCAGGTGGTGACGATCTTGCGCGTCCCCGGTTCACGGCCCTCGAACACCGCGTTCAGCGTCTCGACGGTCTGCTGCGCGAGCATCTGGAAGAGGAACTCGTTGCCGGAGCGGCGCGCCGGGTCGCCGGTGCACGACTCGTCGGTGCCGAGGATCGTGTACTTCACGCCGGCGAGATGCAGGAGCTCCGCCGTGGCGCGGACGGTCTTGCGGGCGTTGTCGTCGAACGCGCCCGCGCACCCGACCCAGTAGACGTACTCGACGTCGTCGGCGAGTTCACCGTCGAAGACCGGCACCTCGAAGCCGAGGTCCTTCGTCCAGGCGAGGCGGTCGGAGTTGTTCTGGCCCCAAGGATTCCCCTTGGTTTCGAGGTTCTTGAACAGCACCCCGAGCTCGCTCGGGAACGCCGACTCGATCATCACCTGGTAGCGGCGCATGTCCACGACGTGGTCCACGTGCTCGATGTCGACCGGGCACTGTTCGACGCACGCGCCGCAGGTGGTGCAAGACCAGAGGACGTCCGGGTCGATGACGCCGAAGTCCTCCTTGGTGCCGACGAGCGGACGCTCTTCGGGCGCCTCCTTGCCGTCCAGGATGTACGGCGCCTTCTCGAAGAGATGGTCGCGCAGATCCATGATCAACAGCTTGGGGGACAACGGTTTCCCGGTGTTCCACGCCGGGCACTGCGACTGGCAGCGCCCGCATTCGGTGCAGGTGGCGAAGTCGAGCATGCCCTTCCACGTGAAGTCCTCGATCTTGCCGCGGCCGAACGTGTCGTCCTCGCCCGGATCCTCGAAGTCGATCGGCTTGCCGCCGGATTCCATCGGCAGCAGCGGGCCGAGCGCGTCCGGGAGCCGTTTCGCGGTGACGTTGACCGGCGCCAGGAAGATGTGCAGGTGCTTGGAGTAGAGCACGATCGACAGGAACGCCAGCATCACGCCGATGTGCAGCAGCAGCCCGACGGTCTCCAGCGGCTCGGTGACTGACGCGCCCAGCGGCTCCAGGAGTTCGCCCACGCCGAGGGACACCCACGCGCCCGACTCGTACGGGAAGACGCCGACCGCCGCCGACGCGCCGCGGAAGAGGAACATCGTCCAGATCACGTTGAAGATCATGAAAAGGATCAGCCAGGCGCCGCCGGTGTGCGACCCGAAGAACCGCGACGCGCGCTCTTTCCGTTCGGGTGCCTGGCGGATCCGGATGACCGCGAAGACCGCGAGCGAGACGAGCACCGCGACCGCGATGAAGTCCTGCAGGAACCCCAGTACCGCCCAGTGCCCGATGAGCGGGATGTGGAAGTCGTGGTCGAAGAGGGCGCCGTACGCCTCGACGTAGACCGAGCCGAGGATCACGAAACCCCAGAACGTGAACAGATGCGCGAGCCCGGGGACGGACCATTTGAGCAGTTTGCGCTGCCCGAAGACCTCGGCCAGATGCGTTTTCGCGCGGACGGCCATGACGTCGGAGCGTTTCTCGTCCGGCTGGCCGGAGCGGATCAGTCTGTAGAGCCAGGCGGCGCGGCGGGCGGCGAAGGCGAGGCCGGCGACGGTGATGAGCAGACCGAGGATGAGACGAACGAGCACGAGTCCTCCGGGGAGAATCGGCTCAGTGAGAGCCGGTGTAGTACCGGCACGCCTTGCAGGCGTACCGCATTTTGGCCACTCGCCACCGTTTTCGGTAGGCCTCGAGATGTCCCGGCCGTGGCGGATGCACGCCGAGCCTGCGGTGGCGGCGGATCCGCCGTCCCGTTTCGAAGAGTTCGGTCGCCAGGCCGAGATAGGCGCGCCTGAGCGCGATCCCCGGCTCCGCGGCGAGATTGTCGCGGCAGAATCGGTGCAGCAGCGCGAGATCGGGGAGACCGGGAGAGGTCACGCCGGGGAGGTGTTCGACGACGCCGAGGCCGGGATGCCCGGCGGGCACGGAGAATCTCGCGGGAAGTCCACAATGGACGCAGGTGAGCGTGCAGCTCAGACATCGGGTGACATGGCGGATCCGCCGTTCGCGCCGATCCTCGTCGATCGTTTCGCGAACGTGCCACCCCATGGAGCCTCCCAAGACCGTGGTGTGTCCTGTGTCACTCTCAATACTGGAGAGTAGGGCTCGCTCCGAGGGCGCGACAGGGCCAACCGGATGGCTTCCGGGCGGCCGGTCGGCGTAACGCTCCGCACCCGGCCGCCTCTGTTCCGTCTCCGCCTCGCGCCCAGAGGACGAATCGGCGGGCGGTTCGGGCGAACTCGCGTGCTTGGAGGCGTAACTCGCGTGATCGGAGCCGTAACTCGCGTGATCGGAGGCCGCATACCGAGTTACGCCTTCGATCACGCGAGTTCCGCCTTCGGGTCCCGGCCACGCCGCATTCAGAGGGGTGAATGCGGCGGGTGACCCCGCACGCTTCCGCACACCGTGACCCAGTCGTAGCCGAAAACGGCCCGCCGGCCCTCACGCGCTGGTTATAGTCCTGACCCGGGGTAATGGGGAGGGAACGACGGCGATGGGCGGGTTCGTCACCGCGGCTCTGGGGTTTCCGGCCGTGCTCTTCAGCTTCCTGCTGATCGTGGTGATCGGCTACTGGCTGCTGGCATTGCTCGGTGCCGTCGAGGTCGACGACTTCGACGGCGGCGACGGGCTCCTCGCGGGGTTCGGCGGCGTCCCACTGTCCATTTCGCTCTCTTTGCTGATCGCATTCACCTGGTTCGCCAGCCTGGCAGGGACGGTTCTACTCGATGACCTTGAGCTTTCGACACCATCGAGGATCGGGTTCGGGGTCGGCGTGCTCGCCGTCGCGCTCGTCCTCGGCACACTCGGGACGAGGGTGATCGTGGTGCCACTACGCCGGGTGTTCGGTCCCGCGAGGGAACCGAGCCGGAAGGATTTCGTCGGAAGGGCAGCGGTCATCCGCACCTCGTCGGTCACGCACGACTTCGGACAGGCCGAAGTCGCCGCCGCCGACGGGTCGACGGCCATTGTGGACGTTCGGCAGGCGGGTCAAGGCAACCTGACGGCGGGCAGCCGCGTAGTTCTCTATGACTACGACTCCGAACGCGAGTTCTTCTGGGTCGAGTCTTTGGACATCTGAAGCAGAAAAGGAACACTATGGGTGCCATCAGCGTGGGGGCCGGCGTTCTGATCGCCGTGATAGTTGTCATCCTCCTGGTCTTGCTCTTCACGATCACCAGGTTGTTCAAGAAGGTGCCGCAGGGTAAGGCACTGATCATCTCGAAGGTCCGCCGCGTCGACGTGACGTTCACCGGCGCGATCGTCCTGCCCGTGCTGCACAAGGCCGAGATCATGGACACCTCGGTCAAGGCCATGGAGATCACCCGGACCGGCCGCGAGGGCCTGATCTGCCGGGACAACATCCGCGCCGACATCCGGATCTCGTTCTTCGTGCGGGTCAACAAGACCGTCGAGGACGTGATCAAGGTCGCGCAGGCCATCGGCACCGAACGCGCCAGCGACGAGGCGACCCTGCAGGAGCTGTTCAACGCCAAGTTCTCCGAGGCGTTGAAAACCGTCGGCAAGCAGCTGGACTTCGTGGATCTCTACACCAAACGCCACGAATTCCGCGATCAGATCATCCGCGTCATCGGCACCGACCTCAACGGGTACAGCCTGGAGGACGCGGCCATCGACTACCTCGAGCAGACGCCGATGGCGCAGCTCGACTCCGCGAACATCCTCGACGCGCAGGGTATCCGCAAGATCACCGAGCTGACCGCGATCGAGCACGTGCGCACCAACGAGTTCCGCCGCAGTGAGGAAAAAGAGATCACCCGCCAGAACGTGGACGCCAAGGAGGCGATCCTCGAACTGGAGCGGCGGCAGGCCGACGCCGAGATCAAGCAGCGCCGCGAGGTCGAGACCATGCGGGCGCGCGAAGAGGCCGAGATCGCCAAGGTGCAGGCGGAGGAGCGGCTCAAGTCGCAGGCCGCCGGACTGCGCACGGACGAGCAGCTGGGCATCCAGCACCAGAACCAGCAGCGTGAGATCGAGGTCGCGGGCAAGAACCGCGAACGCGTGATCGCCATCGAGACCGAGCGCATCGAGAAGGACCGGCTGCTCGAGGTCATCGGCCGCGAACGCGAGACCGAGCTGTCCCGCATCGCCAAGGACAAGGAGGTCGAGACCGAGAAGCGGTCGATCGCCGAGGTCATCCGCGAGCGGATCGCGGTCGAGAAGACCGTGGCGGAGCAGGAAGAGAACATCAAGAAGCTCCGCGTCGTCGAAGAGGCGCAGCGCCAGCGCGAGGCCACCATCATCCGGGCCGAGGGCGAGGCGCAGGAGAACCTCGTCAAGGACATCAAGGCCGCGGAAGCCGCCGAGGCGGCCGCCAAGCACAAGGCCCGCGAGGAGCTGACGCTGGCCGAGGCGCGTCAGCAGGCCGCCGAGCTGGAGACCAGGGCGAAGATCCGCCTGGCCGAAGGTATCCAGGCCGAGGAGGCCGCCGCCGGGCTGGCCGCGGCGCAGGTCAAGGAACGCGACGCCGACGCGCTGGAGAAGGTCGGCCGCGCCGAGGCCATCGTCGAACGCGAGAAGGCGATCGTCCTCGCCGACGCGATGCGCGACAAGCTCAAGGGCGAGGCCGAAGGTCTCACCGAGAAGGCCGCCGCGATGGCCGCGCTCGACAGCGCCAGCCGCCAGCACGAGGAGTACCGCCTGCGCCTGGAGGCCGAGAAGGAGATCCGGCTCGCCGCGCTCAACGTGCAGCGCGAGGTCGCCGAGGCGCAGGCCACGGTGCTGGGCATCGGGCTGGAGAAGGCCGACATCGACATCGTCGGCGGCGAGACGATGTTCTTCGAGAAGGTCATCGGCTCGATCGGCCTCGGCAAGAGCGTGGACGGCTTCGTCGAGCACTCGGACGTCGTCCAGACCCTCGGGAAGTCGTGGCTCGACGGTTCGGGCAGTTTCACCGACGACCTGACGAAACTGGTCGGTTCCGTGAGCACGGAGGACGTGAAGAACCTGACGCTGTCGGCCTTCCTGGCCAAGCAGCTGCAGGCGGGCGGCCCGGACAGCGGCAAGGTGCAGGAGCTGCTGGCCATGGCGCAGCGGCTCGGCCTCGCTGACAAGTCCGTCGCCGCCCTCGCCCCCGCGAAGCAGTGACGACGACGGAACCGGCGGCGGGAACGGAGCAGCTGGACGCGGGCACCTACGAGGTGCTCCGCGCCCGGCTCGCCGCGCAGGCCGCCGAACTGGCGAAACGCGCGGACGAGCTCAACACCGCGCGGCTGGGGGTCTTCGGCAGCGCGCAGCTCGCGCTGATCGGCACGGAGCGGATCCGCACCGCGAACAACTGCGTGCCGCGGGACGTCGTGTCCGTCGGCGGGCGGATGTTGTTCGGCTACAACGTCTTCATCGGCCTCAAGCCGGAGACGACGGTCGACGACGTCTTCTCCCTGCACGGCTTCAGCCATGACGAAGAAGCCTTCCGGTTCGACGACGTTCCCGCGGAGGAGCTGCCGGAGCTGCTGCGAGACGAGCAGTTCGTCCGCGATTTCGCCGAGCTGTACCGGTACTACCGGCAGGCGAAGCTGCTGCAGCTGCGGCGGGTCGAGGGCAAACTGCTCGCGGTGTTCCAGATCGGCCCGCGGACCGAGGACATCCGCGTGCTGCGCTGGGGTATCGCCGCCGACGGCAAGGTGTCCTATGTGGACAGCCGGGGCGAACGCGACCACGTCTTCCCGCCGTCGCACGACTTCGAGTGGATCGAGACCGGCCGCGAGCAGCACGTACTCGGGCGGCATCCGCATATCTCGATCGAGGACGAGGTGTTCGTCGAGACCGTCGGGGGCAACCTGACGATCAAGGTCGAGAACAACACCGAGACCGGGGAAGGCGTCTACGCCGAACCGGTCGACGAGCCCTTGCAGAGCCTCGCCGACGCCGAGGTCTCCTATGCCAGGATCGGCCCGCTGATCCTGCTGCGGATCCTGCCGTACAAGGAGACCGAGTACCGGTACCTCGTGTTCAACACCCGCACCCGGAACGTGGTGCGCCTCGACGGGATCGGGCAGGCGTGCCAGCGGCTGCCCGAAGACCACGGGATCATCTTCCCCGGCGGCTACTACCTCGACACGGGTGTCAGCAAGACGTTCGACACCACTGTGGACGGTCTCGAATTCGAGCGCGTGATCCGCTCGCCCAACGGGGAGGACGTGCTCTACGTCTTCCACGCGCGGGCCGACGGACGCTCGCTGCTCCTGCCGTACAACGTGATCCGCAAAGAGGTCTCGAACCCGATCCCGTGCCACGGGTACTCGCTGTTCGACGACGGCACGATGGTGCTGTTCCGCGCGTTGTCCGACGAGCCGAGCCGCGTGCACCCGATGCAGGTGTGGCGGACGCCGTTCCAATCGGATACGTACGCCGCGTCGCAGCCGGCCGGGACGGGTCCACTGGAGCGGGTCGGCAACGCCGATCTGGTCCGCGGGATCTCCGACTGCCTCTCGATCGGCCGGATGGTCGAGGAGATGGCGCCGTCGGCGGCGGTGTTCGAGGCCCTGATCGCCGCGTGCGCGCGGGTGTTCGACCACTACCACTGGCTCGGCGAGGCGGAACTCGGCGATCTTCGGTCGCCGCTGTCGGACGTCCGGGTGACCGCGGAGCAGGTGCTCGACGAATTCGAGACGGTCACGTCGCTCACCGCGCAGGCGGCCGAAGCCGTCGAAGAGGCGGCCGCCGAGACCGCGTCGCTCGTGCGCAGGGTGCGTGGCGAGGCGCTGAACGCGGCCGACGCGTGGGTGCGCCGGCTCGCCGATATGCACCGCGCACGCGGACATCTCGTCACCGTGCGGGAGCTGCGGTATGTCGACACCGGCCGGGTCGACCAGCTGATCGCCGATCTCGACACGGAATTCGGCGAGGCCGCGCAGCGCGCCGTCCGGTTCCTGCAGGGCGAAGACGCGTTCACGAGCTATCACGCCGAGGTCGACGGCCTCATCGAAGCCGCGGGCACGATCTCCACCGTCGCGGAAGCGGTCCCGGTCGCCGAACAGCTGGACGAGCAGTCCGGCGGGCTCGAAGTCCTCACCGACGTCGTCGGCGGGCTGGAGATCGCGGACGCCGTGGTGCGGACGAAGATCCTCGAACGTGTCGGCGAGGTCATCGGCGCGGTCAACCGGGCTCGGGCCACCCTCGAAGCCCGGCGCAAGGAGCTGCTGGAGACCGAGGGCCGGGCCGAGTTCGCCGCCGAGTTCGCGCTGCTCGCGCAGGCGATCACCGGCGGGCTCGCGGTCGCGGACACGCCGGACCGCTGCGACGAACAGCTCGGCAGATTGCTGCTGCAGCTGGAAAACCTCGAATCGCGGTTCGGGGAGTTCGACGACTTCCTGGCGTCGCTCGGCGAGAAGCGCACCGATGTCTACGAAGCGTTCTCCTCGCGCAAGCAGGCGCTGCTCGACGAACGGGCGCGGCGCGCGGATCGGCTGGTCGATTCGGCCGAGCGGATCCTCACGAGCGTGACCAGGCGGGTCGGCACGCTCGGCTCGGTCGACGAGATCAACACCTACTTCGCCTCCGACCCGATGGTCGCGAAGCTGCGCAGCGTCGTCGCGGAACTGCGCGAACTCGGCGACCAGGTGCGCGCCGAAGAACTGGAAGGCAGGGTCAAGGCCGCGCGCCAGGAAGCCGGGCGCGCCCTGCGCGACAGACTGGACCTCTACGGCGAGGGCGGCGAGACGATCCGCCTGGGCCGCAACACCTTCGCGGTCAACACGCAGGACATCGACCTCACGCTGGTGCCGCACGAAGGCGGGATGAAGTTCGCCATCACCGGCACCGACTATCGCTCGCCGGTGCGGGATCCCGCGTTCGAGGAGACGCGGCCGTATTGGGACCAGCTACTGGTCTCGGAGTCGGCCGAGGTCTACCGCGCCGAGTATCTGGCGACGTCGATCCTGGCCGAACAGCCGGATCTGCCGGACGGCGAGCTGCTCGAGGTCGTCCGTCGCGTCGCGGGGGAGCGTTACGACGAGGGCTACGCGCGCGGCGTGCACGACCACGACGCCGCCGCGATCCTGTCGGCGTTGCTGCGCTTGCGTTCCGCCGCCGGGCTGCTGCGGTATCCGCCCTCCTCTAGGGCTGCCGCCCAGCTGTTCTGGGCATTCGGTGCCGAAGAAACGGCGAAGTCCGCCTGGACCACGCGTGCCACGTCGCTCGCGCGGGTGCGGGAGGCGTTCGGGCACACGACGGCGATCGACGCGCTGGCGCGGGAACTCACCGAGGCGATGGCCGCCTTCGCGACGTCGTCCGGGCTGACGCTGGATCTCGAACTCGCCGGCAAGTATCTGTTCGAGGAGCTGGCCGACGCGTCGCCTGGGTTCGTCACCAGCGGTGGCGCGCGGTCGCTGCTCGACAAGTTCCGGCTGGACCGCCGGAGCTTCGCCGATGATCTGCGCGCGCTCGAAGACCTCGCGGATCGTCACCAGCTCGCGGAAGCCTGGCTTCGGTCCTTTGTGGACTCCGCTGGGCTGCCGGACGACGAGCTGGCGGAGGCCGTCGCGATCGAACTGGCCGACCTGCCCCGATACGACTCCTCGGCGGAGCTTTCGGCCACTGTGGACGGTCTGCTCGGCTCGCATCCTCGGATCGTCAACCGGTCGCTGACCCTGCGGCTCGACGAGACGATCGCCAGAACAGGGCGGTTCCGGCGCGACCGCGTCCCCGGTTTCCGGGCGTACCAACGGTTGCGCAACGACCTGGTGGCGGCCGAACGGGACCGGCTGCGGCTGGCCGAGTACAAGCCGAAGGTGATGAGCGCCTTCGTGCGCAACAGGCTGCTCGACGAGGTCTATCTGCCGCTGATCGGCGACAACCTCGCGAAACAGCTCGGCGCGACGGGCGACGCGCGGCGCACCGACCAATCCGGGCTGCTGCTGCTCATCTCGCCGCCCGGCTACGGCAAGACGACGCTCATGGAGTACGTCGCGAGCCGTCTCGGGCTGGTGTTCGTGAAGGTGAACGGGCCGGC
This sequence comes from Amycolatopsis sp. EV170708-02-1, assembly GCF_022479115.1. Taxonomy (NCBI): domain Bacteria; kingdom Bacillati; phylum Actinomycetota; class Actinomycetes; order Pseudonocardiales; family Pseudonocardiaceae; genus Amycolatopsis; species Amycolatopsis sp. EV170708-02-1. The sequence continues at coordinate 7,647,585 of NZ_CP092497.1, read as the reverse complement.
GCTCGGGCACGAGGTCACGTCGGTTGATCCGGCGGACGCGCCCAACGCGACGGCGCGGCAAGAGGTCGAGAAGATCTCGTTCGCGCTGGAGCAGGGCAACAACGTGCTGTTGTACCTGGACGACATCCAGCACACCTCACCGGAATTGCTGCAGAAGTTCATCTCGCTGTGCGACGCGCAGCGGCGGATGGAAGGCGTGTGGGAAGGCCGGACGCGGACGTATGACCTGCGGGGCAAGCGGTTCGCCGTCTGCATGGCCGGAAACCCGTACACCGAGCAGGGCAAGCGGTTCCGGATCCCGGACATGCTCGCCAACCGCGCGGATGTGTGGAACCTCGGCGATGTGCTGTCGGGCAAGGAAGAGCTGTTCGCGCTGAGCTACATCGAAAACTCGCTCACCGCCAACACCGTGCTCGCTCCGCTGGTTTCCCGGGAACGGTCCGATGTGGACGTTCTGGTGCGGCTGGCCCGCGGCGACGGTTCGGCGCGGGCGGATCAGCTGAAACACGCGTACTCGGCGACCGAACTGGAGCAGATCCTCGCCGTGCTGCGGAAACTGATCAAGGTGCAGCGGATCGTCCTGACGAACAACCAGGCGTACATCGCTTCCGCGGCGCAGGCGGACGCTTCCCGGGTCGAGCCGCCGTTCCAGCTGCAAGGCTCGTACCGCAACATGAACAAGCTCGCCGGCCGGATCGTACCCGCGATGAACGACGCCGAGCTGGAAGCGCTGATCGACGACCACTACGCCGGCGAAGCGCAGACCCTGACCTCAGGCGCCGAAGCCAACCTGCTCAAACTGGCCGAACTACGCGGACGGCTGAGCGCCTCGGAGGCGCAACGGTGGGCGGACGTGAAGGCGGCGTACCTGCGGGCGCAAGCACTGGGCGGCGACGATGAGGACCCGATGAGCCGAGCTGTCGGCGCCGTGGGCTTGCTGGCGGACCGGGTGGGTGCGGTGGAGGCCGCTATCGAGCGGGCTTCGGAACGGATGGTCGTGCGGGACGTGATGTAGGGCTTTCCCGGTGGGCGGGTTCGTCTGCCGGGAAAGCCTTTCGGCGGGGCCTGGTGGCTGTTTGGGTGACGAGGTTTGGTCGGTGGCCTGGCTTTGTTGCCGGAATTCGGCGACGCCACACCACACTGCGGCACGCAGTCCTCGTCGCCGGAAGTCGACGATGCTGCCCTCTCATTGACGATTCACCATTGCCGAAAATCGGCAACTCCTCCCCCGGCCGTGAGGCCCGAAACTGTCGGTGGCCGGTCGTATGGTCGTGGGGTGGACACACATTCCGCGCCTGTGGCGCTACTGGAAACACTCACCGATCCCGAGATGCTGGAAGTGGTGAACGCTTCGGTATCTTCGTTGGACGACAAGGATTCCGTCGCTGTCGCGCAAGCTGCGACGGCGGGGATCGCGCGGCTGGAAGCGGTCCGCTTCCGGGCGCTGGCGCAGCTGAACCGGCATCGCGACGGGGCGCGGAGCGTCACGCAGGAAGTCGCCATCGCTCTGTCCCTTGTGGACAATCATGCCGGTGCGATGGTCGCCGCGGCCGACGCGTTGACCACCCGCCTGCCCCGCACCCTGTCCCTGATGGACCAAGGAGAAGTGAGCGGTTTCGGCGCGATGAAGGTCGCCGCGGCCACCGCGTGGCTGTCGGACGAGGACGCTCGTACCGTCGATGCGCTCTTGGAGGAGCGGCTAGCGGGCAAGAACCCTGATCAGATCCGGAAAGCGGCGACCACCGTCGACCGCGAGGGCGCCGAAGCGCGGGCGGAACAGCATCGCGAAGGCCGTCGCTTGACCCTGCGGCAAGGCGAACCGGGAGTGGCGTCGATCGAGGTCGAAGACGGGCCGGTCGAGAAAGTCACCGCCGCGTACCGGCGCATCGACCGGGAAGCACGGGCGCTCAAGACCGGCGAGGAGACCCGCACGCTGGAGCAGCTGCGCGCCGACGTCGCGCTCGACCTCCTGCTCGGGGCCAAGGCGGCACCGGTGAACGCACCGAAGTGTTCCTGTACATGGATCTGTTCACGTACCTGGGTCTCAACGACGACCCCGCCGAACTGGCCGGACACGGCACCATTCCGGCGGCGCTGGCCCGGCACATCGCCTCCGGTCCGAACACCGTGCTGCGCCGCATCATCACCGACTCGCTCTCCGGCCAGGTCCTCGACCTCGGGCGGGATCGATACCGGCCCACCGCCGGAGTGGACGAGTTCGTCCGCGTCCGGGACCGCGAATGCCGAAGACCCGGCTGCCACCGTCCCGCGCAAGCCTGCGATATCGATCATTCGGTGCCCTGGCAACACGGCGGACACACCAACGCCGACGAACTCGTCGACCTCTGCCGTCGAGACCACCGCCTCAAAGACGAACCCGGCTGGACCTACCGTCTCGCCACCGACGGCACCCTCACCATCACCACCCCGACCGGGCAGAGCTGCGACAGCTCACCTCCGCCACTTCACGTGCCCCGCCAGAGGACCGCGCTCGCCGACGAACCGCCACCGTTCTGAGCACCGTTGCCGGAAAACGGCGACAGGCCGCGACCATCCGACCCAGCTCAAGACCCCAAAGCCGCCAACTGCCCAGCCGTAAGCCGTTCCACCAAAGGAACCGCCCGATACTCCCCAGCGCAACAAACCACCCGCACCGGCCCCGCGATATGCGGATGCTCCTCCGCCACCCGTAAAGCGGTCGCGACCCGGTCGGCGGGCCATTCCAGCGCGGCCGCGAGAGCCGGAACGGACAGCGCGCGCCCGGAATGCAGGAGCGCGGTGAGGGCGGTCAAGGCGTCGCCGGCGAACACCGCGACCCGGTCGTCGAGCATGATCTCGTTGATACGCGCGTGAAACCTCGAGAGGTCGTCCATGCGGGCACCCGCGGGTGTCGAGGTGCCGAGGACTTCGGCGCCACGGCGCGAGATCCGGACCCATTCCTGGTTCGACCGCACGCTTTCGGCCCATACCCGTTGCGGCATCTCCTCGTCGATGACGTAGCGCTCCCGCCGCCCGTCCCGTTCCCGCCTGAGCATCGCCTGTGCTTCCAGGTAGGCGACGGCGTTCGAGATCGAGGCGGGGCTGACCTGGAGCCGCTGGGCGAGGTCGGCGGCGCTGAGCACCCCGTCGTCGCTGACCGACAAACAAGCGAGCAGCCGGGCCGTCATCCGGGGCAGACCGGTCGCGACGATCATTTCGGCGAACTCGGTTTCGAAGGCGCGTACGGCTTCGGGGTCGCGGCCGTAGCCGTTTTCGACGACGGGGACGGCGCGCGGCCGGTGTTTGCGGCGTCGGGCGCGTTCTCCGGTCACGCGGTTGGCTTCTTCGGCGCGGTAGCCGGACTGGCCGCTGTTGCGCGCCACCTCGCGGCTGATCGTCGACGTCGGCCGCCCGAGCCGCCGCGCGATCTCGGCGTAACCGAGGCCGTCCTTGAGCCAGGTCGCGATCAGCCGACGGTCCTCGTGGGTCAGCCTGCCGCCCGGCATGGGCACCTCCTGTGCGTTCACGCGCAGATCATTGCAACAAGTCGTTGCATTCACCGGCAAGATCGTTGCAACGATTTCCGGAAATCTACCAGCAAGAACGACTGAAAGGCCAGTCCTTAGCTTTGAGGGAAATGTAAATGCAACGTAGCCTTCGGGTATCGCTGAAAACTGGGAGGAACAGAAATGACCACCTCGGTCCCACATCTCACGGAGCTGCCCCTCGACCGGCCGAAGGGGTGCCCGTTCGACCCGCCCGCCGAGCTCGGCACGCTGCGCGACGAGCATCCGCTCGTCCGCCTGACATTTCCCAATGGGCATGAAGGCTGGCTCGCGACGGGGCACGCGATCGTCCGGGCCGTGCTCGCGGATCCGCGATTCAGCGCCCGGCAGGAGCTGATGCACTCACCGCTGCCGGGCGCGGCCGCGATGATGGAGATGCCGCCCGCGGCACCGGGCATGTTCATCAAGATGGACGACCCCGAGCACGGCCGTTACCGCAAGCTGCTCACCGGCAAGTTCACCGTCCGCCGGATGCGGCTGCTCTCCGAGCGGGTCGAGCAGGTGACCACCGAGCACCTCGACGCGATGGAACGGCAGGGGACGACGGCCGATCTGGTGACGGCCTTCGCGCAGCCCATTCCGGCGCTGATGATCTGCGAGCTGCTCGGCGTCCCCTACGAAGATCACGAGTTCTTCCGCCGCAACGTCATGCCGCTGAACCGGCCGGACGCCTCGGCGGAGGAGCAGGGAGCCGCCATCAACACGCTGGGGGAGTACCTCTACAAACTGATCCTGGCGAAACGGGCCGAGCCGACCGACGACATCCTCGGCGAACTGACGACCACCGAACTCACCGACGAGGAACTGACCAGCATCGCGTTCCTCCTGCTGGGCGCGGGGCTGGACACCACGGCCAACATGCTCGCGCTGGGTACTTTCGCCCTGTTGCAGAACCCGGACCAGCTCGCGGCCGTGCGCGAGGATCCGGAACTCATCGAAGGCGCGATCGAGGAGCTGTTGCGCTATCTGACCATCACGCACACCGGTGCGCGCACTGCGCTGGAAGACGTCGAGATCGGCGGGCAGCTCGTCAAGGCCGGGGAAGCGGTCGCGCTGTCGGCCCAGGCCGCCAACCGTGATCCGCTGAAGTTCCCGGAGCCGGACCGGCTCGACGTCCGCCGGAACACCGCCGGGCACGGCTCCTTCGGGCACGGCGTGCACCAGTGTCTCGGCCAGCAGCTCGCGCGCGTGCAGATGAAGGTCGCCTTCACCGGGCTGCTCGCCAGGTTCCCGAAGCTGCGCCTGGCCGTTCCGGCCGACGACATCCCGATGCGGACGGACTCCGACATCTACGGGGTGTACGCGCTCCCGGTGGCCTGGGGCTGATCGCGATGAGGCTCGAAGTGGACCGGGAACGCTGTGTGGGCGCCGGAATGTGCGTACTGACCGCGCCCGAGGTGTTCGAACAGGACGAGGAGGACGGCCGGGTCCGGTTGCTGGATCCGGAACCGGCCGAGATCGGCGACGCCGTGCAGTTGTGCCCGGCGGCGGCGATCACGGCGAACGCGTAGGGGGACCGGGCCAGGGGGTGCCGGGCGGGCACCCCCTGGCGCGGGGATCAGCCGATTTCCGCGAGGACCTTGCCCGCGTCGGCGCTCTGCACGGCGGTGCCGGCGTAGAGCTGCTGGACCCTGGCCTTTTCCTGGGCGTTGGGGTTCACGTTGGTGCAGCTGACCCCGCCGGTCGAGCCGGACATCAGCGACGAGCACGGGCCGGGCTTCACGTCGGGCAGGCCGAGGCTGTGCCCGAGTTCGTGGGAAGCGATCCGGGGCGTGTGATAGCCCTGCTGGACGGCCTGCCTGCCCATCCACACGGTGACCGTGCCGCCGGGACGGACCGGCCCGAGCGTGGCGCGCGGCCAGCCGTTGTCGGCGATGACCCGGATGTTGACCCGCTGGCCCGGCGTCGCCTTCACGATGCGGACGTTGGTGACGTTGGTGTTCCAGACGTTGACGCCGGCGGCCACCGCGTCCTTGAACTCCGCGGCCTGGCTGTCGTCGTAGGTCAGGGTGGTCGCCATGATCTCGGCGGCGCCGGCGGAGGGTGCCGAGAGCACCGAGACGGAGAGCGCGGCGCCGGTGAGCACCGCGGCGAAGGTACGTCGAAGCACGTTGAACTCCTCGCGTTAAGGCGTGCTGGAATTTCGGAGCGGTTTCGACACTGAACCCTTCGCGGGGCCCGGGGTACCCGCCGATAGTCGTCTGTCGTTAACCATGATCTTGACGCGACCGGAAGACTGTGCCGTTATGACGACGGCACGTTTCACCGGACACGAAGAACCGATCCTCGCGGTCGCGGTGAAGGGGAACCTGCTGGTCACCGGGGTGCGGACCGGACGGTCCGCGTCTGGGACCTGGAGACGGGGAAGCAGCGATTCACGCTGAGCGGCCATGAACGGCCGGTGCTGGCGGTGGGTATCTCGGGTCAGTACGTGGTCGGTTGCGATGGGGCGACGGTGCGGCGCTGGCGCATCACCGGCGCCGAGGCGCATCCCCCGGAGGTCCAGACCACGAAGCGGGCCGTGGCGGTCGCGGTGGCGAAGGATGTCGTCGTGTCGGGCGCGGGGAGCGCCATCGAGGTTCGGCGGCTGGACGGCGGGACGGTGCGCGGTCTGCGCACCGGCGGCACGGAGGTCGAATCGGTCGCGATGACCCCGGACGGCGGGTTCGTCGTCGCCGGGGACGACGCCGGCGGCGTGCGGGTGTGGAACAGGGAAGTCGTTTCCCACTACCGGTTCGGTGGGGTGAGCGCGATCCACGTGATCGCGATCTCGCCCGACGGCGAGCGGGTGCTGTCCGCCGACGGCGAGACGGTCCGGTTGTGGGGACGCAACGGCGAACCCGCCCTCGTCTTCCCCGCGCACGCCGGGGTGGTGCGGGCGCTGGCCTTCGGCGCGGACGGCAAACTGGTGCTCTCGGGTGGTTCCGACGGCGAGGTCCGCGTCCGTGAGATCGACGATCCGCGGGAGTACACGCTCCTCGAGGGACATCAAGGGAACGTCTGGGCGATCGCCTGCACCGCGGGCAACGAGAAGATCGTCACGGTCGGGGACGACCGCACGATCCGGGTGTGGGACCGCTTCGGCAACCAGATCGACGGCACCGGTTTCGTCGAGCCCAAACCGGGCAGGGCGCGGCCGCGGATCACGCCCGACGTCGAAAGCCCGGTCGACCTGATCGGCTTCCACGACGACGTGCGCACCCTCGCCGCGGTCATCGCCGACCGCGAGACCAGCCCGCCCCTGTGCGTCGCACTGCTGGGGCCCTGGGGTTCCGGCAAGTCGAGCTTCGTCCGGCAGGTGACGGACCGGGTGGCCGAACTGGCCCACCGGTCCCGCGGCGACGCCGCCAACAGCGTGTTCGCCGGTGAGATCCGGCAGATCCGGTTCAACGCCTGGCAGTACCACGACGACCATCTGTGGGTCGGCCTGGTGGACCATCTGTTCCGCAACCTCGGGGCGCCCGAGGCGCACGCGGACGCCGGTGAGGTCCACGCCGAACGCGAAGAGTTGCGGGCCCGGCTCGCCGGGCTGAAAGCCGTCAAGGCGGACTCTCCGCTCACGTGGCGTTGGCGGCTCTTGGTGTCCGGGGTGGACCGCGCCGAACGGCGGCGTCGACGGCTCGCGGTCGCCGGCTACGCGGTGGCGGGAGTGCTCGGCATCGCCGCGGCGATCACCGGATGGGCCTTGTGGCACAACGCGATTCTCGCCGCCGCGGGCGCCGTCGTCGCGCTCGGTGCCGTGCTGACCCCGGCGCTCACCACCGCCAGGGCCGCGCTCGCGCCGGTCAAGTCCATATTGGACAAACTGCGGCACGACGTCGACAAACGCGAGGAGCGGTTCGAGACCGAGGTGCGGGAGACCGAGGAACGGCTCCGGCGGCTGGACGCGGCCGGCAGGCTCGGCGATCTGATCGAGGAGGCGAAGGCCGGTAGATACGGGGACTACCAAGGGGTTTTCGCCCGGGTCCGCGAGGATCTCGCGGACCTGAGCGCGGATCTGGCCGACGCGCGGGAGCAATGGCTGCTGACCGGCGGCAAGGGCAAGCCGCCGCTGGAGCGGATCGTGCTCTACATCGACGACCTCGACCGCTGCCCGCCGTCGAAGGTGATCGAAGTGCTGGCCGCGGTCCATCTGCTGCTGGCCCTGCCCGCGTTCGTCGTGGTGGTGGCCGTCGACCCGCGGTGGTTGCGGCGATGTCTCGACCAGCACCACGAAGAGCTGTTCGGCGCGGGGGAGACGAGCCCGACGGAGTACCTCGACAAGATCTTCCAGATCGTGTTCGCCCTGCGCCCCATGGGAAACGCGGCGGACGAACTGATCGACGCCCTGATGCCGATCGAAGAACGGGAACCGGCCACACCCGCGCACGAAGAATGGCCGGAAGACGAGAGCTCCCCGAACGCGGTGAACAGGAGGAGGTCGTGGTCCAGGACACGCCCCCGCCGACGTTCTACAACATGCGGCCGGATCGGTTGCGGCTCACCGAGGTCGAACGCGATTTCGTCCACGTGCTGCGGAAAAGGCTGAACACGCCGCGCGAGATCCGGAAACTGGTCAACCTCTACCGGCTCGTCCGCATCGGAATCCCGGACGTCGAACTGGAGGCGTTCGTCGGCGGCCCCTATCGCGCGGTGCTCGTCCTGCTGGCTCTGCTGGTCGCCGATCCGGACGCCGCACGTGCGACGTTCATCGCGCTTTCCGCCGGGGAATCGTCGCGTGACGCCTTTCCACCTGAATGGCGGCTAGACGTCGAATCCTTCGATGATCTACAGGTTTACCGGAATTGGGTGGGCACTCTCGCGCGCTTCAGTTTCGAAACCTACGATCTGGTGACCGAGGAGTCGGAACCGGGATCCACGTTGTAGCTACACTTGCCCGCCTACGACGGCTAGGGGGCGGCGCATGCGGAGATCAGGCTGGCTTTCGCTCGTCTTCGGCGCGCTCGTCGGGACGCTCGTGATCGTTCTGCTCGCGACCACGGTGGCCGCGCCGTCGAACGCGGCCAGGACCGATTGCGTCCGGCTGGTCACCAGTTCCTCCACGGAGAAGGGCGATCTGATCGCCGAGCTGGCCGGGCGGTACAACGACACCGGGCGGACGTTCGACGGCGGCAAGTGCGCGAAGGTCGAGGCGCACAAGAAGACCTCGGGTGCCACGCTCGACCTCATCGCCGACGGCTGGAACGACATCGACCAGCACCAGCCCGAGCCCCAGGTCTGGCTGCCGAGCTCGTCGCTCTGGCTCGATCTGCTGCGGCAGCGCGGGAAGGGCGAGAGGATCAAATCCGGGCCGAAGACGTCGCTCGCGACCAGCCCGATGGTGATCGCGATGCCGGAACCGATGGCCAAGGCGATGGGCTGGCCGGAAAAGACCCTCGGCTGGAGTGACGTCCTGGAGGTGAACCGGGACGGTGGCTGGGCCTCGAAGGGCGCGGAGTACGCGAAGTGGGGCAACTTCACGCTCGGCAAGGACAATCCGCGGCGGTCGACGTCCGGGCTCGCGGCGACCATCGCGACCTACTTCGCCGCGACCGGTGGCGACTACGGCAAGATCGGTACCGCCGAGACCGTGCAGTTCGTCCGCGGGATCGAGGCGTCGGTCGCCTACTACAGCGACGATTCGGTGGCGTTCCTGAAGACGCTGTACGAAGAGGACCGCAAGAAGCCCACGCCGTACATCAGCGCGATGGCGATGCAGGAGCAGATGGTCTACCTCTACAACCGCGGCGTGCCGACCGGGGATCCGGCGCAGCTGAACGCGAATCCCGTCGCACCGATGCGTCCGCTGGTCGCCGTGCATCCCAAGGAGGGGACGATGCTGATCGACCACCCCTTCCTGATCACCGCGAGCGCGTCGCCGGAGCAGCAGGCCGCGGCCAAGGACTTCTACGACTTCCTGCGGGAGGACGGCCAGCAGAACCGGTTCCGCGATCTCGGGTTCCGCGACCCCGACGGCAAACCGAGCCCGGAACTGGCCAGGATCGTGGGCGCCCAGGGGACCCAGGAGCCGCCGAAGATCGGCGTCCCCACCGGCGAGCAGATCCAGAAGATGCTGGACGGCTGGGAGTACACGCAGCGGCGCGGCCGGATCCTGCTGGTACTGGACCTGTCCGGGTCGATGAACGAGCCGTTCGACAAGAACCGCAAGGACAAGCCGTACTCCGAGAGCCGGATCGCCCTGCTGAAACCCGCGATCCGGAAACAGCTCGAGTACCTGCATCCCGAAGACGAGGTCGGGCTGTGGACGTTCTCGGACGGGTATGAGGAAAAGATGCCGATCGGCAAGGTCAAGAACGTCCGCAGCCCGATGCTCCAGCTGGTCGAGAACCTGACCCCGAAAGGGGATACGGCGCTGTACCAGACGGTGATGGCGGCCAACGGCAAGATGCGGCGCGAGTTCGATCCGAATCTCATCAACGCCGTCGTCTTCCTGACCGACGGCCAGAACACCGAAGCCGGGACGAGGGAGCAGGTGCTGCAGAACGTCGACGCCGAACGGCTGGACAACTCCGTCCGGATCTTCACCATGGCCTACGGCGCGCAGGCCGACAGCGGCGTCCTCGACGAGATCGCGCAGAAGTCCAAGGCCCGCAGCTATCAGGCCGTCGACCCGTACGGCATCGACAAGATGTTCGTCAACGTCTTCAGCAACTTCTGACATGGCCGACCACGACAACCGGCCGTTCCACGTCGTCGCGGTGGTGCTCGGCCTGATCGCCGGGATGATCGGCCGCGCCGTGACCTATCCGCATCCGCAGGCCTGGCTGTTCGGTGCGGTCGCCGTGGTGGCCGTGCTGTTCCCGGCCGAAACCGCGTTCTTCGTGCTGAACCGGAGGCGGCCGAGGCCGGTGCGGGAGAAGCGTGCGCCGCAGCCCGCCCACTTCGACCACTTCAGCCTGCTCGGCCGGGCGCTGACGGCCATCGAAACGCTGCGGCCAGGCGAGACGGAGCTTTCCGGAGCCTTCCGGCGGGTGGCGGCGCGACTCGAAGAACACAAGAACCGGAACACTCCGGAAGTCGACGAACTGCGGGACGAGATGAAGCAGATCACCGACAGGCTGGGGCGACACGTGCGGGACGGGACCCCTGCCGGGGTGGTGCTCGTCCAGCGGATGAGGCTGTACCAGGAAAGGCTCGAAGACGCCCTCCGGGCGGTCGAACCGGGTTGAGTGTTCGGTGCCGAACAGACTACGGCCGTGCGTCATGCTGATCTGACAGCATGCCGTTGATCGGGCGCCGGGTTGTCGAGGGCGTGGAACATGTGGTCGTGCCGGTGGAGCACCGGTTCAGCCTGGAGGAGGCCGTGCTGGCGGTGATGGCCGCCAAAAGCACCGTGCGGCCCGCTCCAGGGATCAAGGTCGCTCCGCTGAAGGTTTCGGAGGTACGGTCAGCGCTGCTTTACGCGGCGAAGCACGCCGATAGGCGACACCAGATCGTGGACAGCTATTTCGTCGAGGCCGAGGACGGGCCGTTGCACCGGCTGGCCGAGTGGATCAGATCGGAACTGGTCCGGCTCGGCATCTTCACCACCCACGACGGTTCCGCCGCCGGATCGGGTGGCCGGCTCGGTTACTCTCCGCGATAGGTGTTCACGACTGCCTGGGAGGGTGTTTCGTGGGTTTGGGCCAGGAGGCCGCCGAAGAGAGAGAACGTCCGTTCCTGGAGCGACTGGACGAACCCGTCCGCGCCCGGTTGCTGGAGATGGGAACCCCGCAGACCTACGAGGGCAGACAGGCGCTGATGCGGGCCGGCGAGCCCGGAGACTTCGTCATGCTGCTGCGGCACGGCTACGTGAAGGTGACCAGTGCCGACCGGATGGGTGCGACGGTCATCCTCGACGTCGGGGTGCCCGGCGATCTGCACGGCGAGATCGCGGTGATCGCGGGCGGGATCCGGATGGCCGACGTGGTCGCCATCGAGGAGGTGCACGTCCGGCGGATCGCGGCGAGCGAGTTCAACCGGTTCCTGCTGGATCATCCGGCGGCGATGCGCGAGGTGCTCGTCAGCGTCGCCCGCCGGTTCGTGCTCGCCCAGCGGCAGCGGACCCAATCGTGGAAACCGCAGGCGGTGGCGCGGGTCGCGACCCGGCTGGACTACCTCGTCGACGTCTGTGGCATCCGGACACCCGCCGGCTGGCGGATCGGGATCCCGTTGAGCCAGGACGAACTCGCGCAGTTCATCCCGATGGGCCGGACCATGGTCGCGCAGGCGTTGGACAAGCTCCGGAAGGCGGGAGTTGTGGCCAGTTCGCGCCGTGCGATCACCGTCATCGACCGCGAGGCATTGCGGGTGATCACGGAAAAAGGTGTGACTTAGCTCACTGGCGTTGACCATCGCGAGGTCATGTTTTGTTCGGTTCCGAACAGAACTTCCGGTGAGGAGTGGGAACACTGCTTCCTGCCGCCAGTTTTCACCGATCAGGGGAGGGGTCGCAGAGATGCAGGTGCTGACCTCAGGCCATTACAACGCGCACACCCACGCCGTGCTTTCCGTCGACATCGTCGGTTCGTCCAAGGCCAGCGACGACCTGCTGGACCCGATGAAGACCGAGATGGAAACGCTGGTTTCCCGCTCGTTCAACGCGGTCGGGCTCGCCCCGGGGGAAGCGCGTCACTTCCGGGAGACCGGGGACGGGCTGATGGTCGCGTATCCGGACCACGCCGTCGGGCAGCTCTGCGAGGTCGCGTTCCACCTGGACCATCTGCTCCGGACCCGCAACCGCTACGCCAGGGTCCCGATGCGGGCCCGGGTGGCGGTCCACATGGGACCGATGGCGGACAACCACCGCTACCACCGCACGTACATCACGCTGACCCGGCTGCTGTGCGCCTCCACCTTCAACGACGCCGTGGGCTACTGGTGCCGTTCGGATCCGACGGGCGACAAGTTCGGCGCCGGGATGATCGTTTCGCAATCCGTGTGGCGCAACGTGGTCGAGCCGTTCGGGGTCGCGCTGGTCCCGCCCGCCCGCTGCGCCCGGATCAGCGTCACGACCCCGGATTTCGCCGACAGCGCGTGGATCCACTTGCCCGGTTTGGACGCGGAAGCGGTCCTCGCCGAACTGAACCCGGCCGTCGCGGTGCCGCTCGTGTTCGACCGGGTGAGCCGGTTGTCCACAACGGCCTGACCCAGACCGGGCGGTCCGGTTTCCGGGGAGGGAAAACCGTATCGCTCGCCGGTTCCCGGCCCGGTACCCCTACGCCGGGCCGGGAACCGGACCCCCGGCGCGGGGGATGGGGGCGCGGGTCATCCCCGCCGCGCCCTCTCGCAGAGACCTCGTGAGTGGCGAGGACGGTTAGAACCGTCCTCGCCACTCACGAGACGGGACCACACGCCTGTCCGCGGCGGCCTCCGCTCGCTTGCTACTGCTTGCACCTCTTACCGCTGTTGATGCACTTCACCAGCTGGTTCATCAGCCGCTGCGACATGACGTTCGCGAAGTCGTCGTGGTCGGAGCGCGGGTTGTGCTTCTCCTGCGCGAAAGCGTCCACCGCGTACTGTCCGGCGGCCTGCACTTCCGGCGGGATGTTGTACACCAGCGTGATCCGCAGCTGCGGCACGTTCTTGAAGCCACGCGGGCATTTCCCGTTGCGGTCGGAGAACACGATATGCGTGCGGTGGTTGGCGCTGTCGGTGTTCTTCCCGTCCCAGCAGTTCGGGAACGAGTGGATCCGGGTGACCTTGCTGCCCCGCGGGCAGATCGGGTACAGCTCGGTGAGCCGGTCCTCGAAGCCGGTGCAGGTCCAGCTCGGCCGGGCGTTGGCCGGGCCGTTGGTGCTCTGCTTGGCGTCGCCGTAGAGCACGCGCAGGAACTTCGGCATCGCGACGACCCGGCGGGCACCGCCGCTGGTGAAGGTCAGGTCGACCTTCTCGGCGCGCTGGATCTCGCCCTCGTTGTTGCCGATCTCGTTGTTGTCGTTGACGCCGGGCAGGTCGGCGGCCTTGCCGTCGGACTTCTTCTTCTCGGCGTCGCCCGCGGCGTTGACGTTGCTGTTGTCGCCGCCGTTGTCGAGACCGCCCTTGCCGTTCTGCTTCACCGCGCAGGCGGCGAGCTGGTCTTCGTTCTTCGCGACCGGTTTGCCCGCCTGCCGCATGGTGTCGCCGATCTGCTTGATCGACGGCTTCCGCTTGTTTTTCAGCTCGTCGAGCACCTGCCCGGCTTGTTTTCCTTGCGCCAGCTGGTTGTTCGCGTTCTCGGACTCCCGGTCGAGTTCGTCGAGGTTCTCGTCGACCGCGGGCATGGCCTGGTCGGGGACCTCTTCCAGTTCGCTGGCGACGTCGGGGCAGTCGACCTGGGCGCCCGCCTCGTCCTTGGCCGCTTCGACGCGATCGGCGGCGAGTTTCTCTTCGTTCGCCGCCTGGTTCTCTTCCTCTTCCTCGGTGTTGATCCGGATGACCGGCCAGAAGTAGGCCGACTTGTCCCCGTTCTTGCAGGTGGTGCCCGCGCGCAACAGGCTCTTGTTGTTCGAATCCGCGTTGGTCGACAGGTTCCCGACGTAGTCGTGCAGATGTTCGGCTCCATTGCGGACGCCGGGCTGCGCGATGAAGTTGTCGCCGTTGAAGTGGCCGTTCTCGTTGCGGCCGCAGTCCACGGTGAACGTCCCTCGTGCGCCTCGTTTCGCGAGGTCGAGGTTGACGTTGTTGCCGCGGGGGACCTTCGTGATGTCGATGAAGAACGCTTTGTCCGCTCCGTCGGCCCTGGCGGCGTCGGGGGTTCCGGTCGTGTTGACCACGACGATCCCGCCGACGGCGAGGGCGAGGGCGGTGGCGCCCGTGGCGACCTTGGTACGGCGCGCCATGCGATGGCGGCCGGCGGTTCTTTGGTTACGGGGCATGAACTTGTTCACCTCGTTCGGTGTCGTTGCGCGGAGCCCGGGGGATGCGGCGCCGGCAACGCCGGCGTCACTGACTCCGCGTTGGCTGAAACGGCCCCGAGAGACAGCCGGTTCAAAACGCGACCTCGCCGTTATGCTTTCGTTACCTTGCGGCGGTGGTGATAGGCGAGTCCCAGAACGATGGTGATCGGCCCCCACAAGGTGAGCGGGGCGATGCAGATCGTGGCCAGCGTTTCCCAGCCCTCGCTGACGTAAGCGGCGTTTTCGGCGATACCGAACACGGTGAGCCGCCGGCCGTCACCGAGGGGGATCGAGGTGAAGAGCGCGGTGAGGATCAAGCCCCCGACGACAGCGGGGACGGCGGCCGCGAGAGGCCGGACGGGTTTGCCGCCGAGGAAGGGAATCCATCGGGGCACCACTTCGCCCCAGCCTCGGACCAGCCCGATGGCCAGAAGCGCGATCACTTCGGACAGCACGCTGAGCGTGAGGACGTACGGGACGCTCAGCCAGTAGTCCGGCATCGCGCGATCGTGGACCTGGCCCATTTCGAAATGGACGGCGAAGGGCAGCCGCCACAGGCACGACGGCAGCAGGAGCCAGGGGAGCGCGTAAGCCAGGCGCGTCGCCCAGCGGGGGACAGGCCGCTCGGTGTCGCTGACGGCCGGGGGCCGGTGAAGGATCTGCATGAGACCGATCCTGTCGCCGTGAGGCGCCGGAAAGATCACTCGCGCGGACATGATCCCTCCTTCCGGAGAGGGAGAAGGCCCGGCCTCGGGGCAGTCGAGGCCGGGCCGGGTTCCCGCCGGTCAGGCGTCGACCTTGTCCTTGGGCTCCGGCTCGGGTGCGGTGGGCCGGGCGGGCAGGAAACGCTTGATCAACGGGAAGAACAGGATCACCAGGATGATCACGTAGACCACGATCGCGAACGGGGTGTTGACCAGCCCGGTCAGCTCGCCGTCACTGAGCTGCAGCGCGCGCCGCATCTGCTGTTCGGCGGCCGGGCCGAGGATCACGCCGATGATCGCCGGCAGCACCGGCAATCCGTAGCGGCGCATCGCGAACCCGATCAGGCCGATCACGAACATCACCAGCAGGTCGAAGATGTCCGCGTTGACCGCGTACGCGCCGACACTGGCGAAGAACAGGATGCCCGCGTAGAGGTACGGCCGCGGGATGCGCAGCAGCTTCGCCCACAGCGGCGCCAGCGGCAGGTTCAGCACCAGCAGCAGCGTCAGGCCGACGAACAGCGAGGCGATCAGGCCCCACACCAGCTTCGACTCGCGTTCGAACAGCAGCGGGCCCGGCTGGATGCCGTACTGCTGGAACGCCGCCAGCATCACGGCCGCGACCGCGGTGGTCGGCAGGCCCAGCGTCAGCATCGAGACCAGCGTGCCCGCCGCCGAGGACGACGCGGCCGCCTCCGGACCCGCGACCCCTTCGATGGCGCCCTTGCCGAACTCGTCCTTGTGCTTCGACAGCCGCTTTTCGGTCAGGTACGAAAGGAAAGTCGGGATCTCCGCGCCACCGGCCGGGATGGCCCCGAACGGGAACCCGATCACCGGACCGCGCAGCCACGGCTTCCAGGTCCGCTTCAGATCGGCGCGCGAGAGCCACGGCCTGCCGACCGGGATCGGTTTGAAGGTGTTGCGCCGCAGATGCGCGGCGACCCACAGCGATTCCCCGACGGCGAACAGCGCGACCGCCACGATCACCACGTCGATGCCGTCCGCCAGATGCAGCGAACCGAAGGTCAGGCGCGACTGGCCGGTCATCTCGTCCAGGCCGACGAGCCCGATGGTGAGGCCGATCAGCAGCGAAGCGACACCGCGGATCCGCGAGTTGCCGAGCACCGAGGTCACCCCGATGAACGCCAGCACCATGATCGCGAACAGGTCGGGCGCGCCGATGTCCACCGCGTACTTCGCGATGATCGGCGCCAGCAGCACCAGCGCCATCGTGCCGAGGATGCCGCCGACGAAGTGCCCGATCGCGGCCGCGGCCAGCGCTTGCGCGCCCCGGCCCTTGCGCGCCATGGGGTTTCCGTCGATCGCGGCGACCACCGAGAAGCTCTCACCCGGCGTGTTCAGCAGGATCGACGTCGTCGAGCCGCCGAACATGCCGCCGTAGTAGATGCCGGCGAACATGATGAACGCCGCCGTCGGCTCCATACCGTAGGTCACCGGCAGCAGCAGGGCCACGGCCATGGCGGGGCCGATCCCCGGCAGCACACCGATCGCGGTGCCCAGCAGCACACCGAGCGCGGCGAGCGCGAGGTGCGTCGGGGTCAGCGCGGTGCCGAACCCGTCGATGAGTTGCTGCAGCATCAGAACACCTCCATCAACGGGCCACCGGGCAGCGGGACACCGAGCAGGTTGTTGAAGATCAGGAAGGTCACGACCGACATACCCGCCGCGATCAGCGGGTCACGCACCAGGTTGCGGCTGCCGAGGGCGAACGCCGCGCCCCAGAACAGGATCGCGCCCGAGATCGGGAACCCGACGAGGCCGATCAGCGCCGCGTTGGCGAGGAAGGCACCGCACAGCAACAGGACCGTGCGCAGGTCGGCGGGCGCGGTGAGGTCGATGTCCTCGCCGCCCTCGGCCTCGCCCTTGCCGCCGCGCAGGACGTCGCGCGCCAGCAGCACCGCGACGATCAGCAGCAGCGAGCCGACCAGGACCGGTACCGCCTTCGGCCCCACGGGACCGCGCTGGGCGAAGTCGGTGGGAATGCTCAGCGCGTCGGTCAGCACCAGCACGCCGAGCACCACGAGCACCACGCTCACTCCGAGTTCGGAGCGTCCTTTCAGCCACGTGGTCATGCCAGACCCAGCTCTTTCAGCACCGTTGCCACTCGAGTGTTCTCCTCTTTGAGAAACGAACCGAACTGCTCACCGGGCGCGAACGCGCCGGTCCATCCGTTGCGCTGCAAGGCTTCCTGCCACTGCGGCGTCTTCTGTAACCGCTCGAACAGGCTCACCAGCTTCGCGCGGTCCGACTCGGTGATGCCCGGCGGCGCGACGATGCCGCGCCAGTTCGTGAACTTCACGTCCACACCGGACTCGGTCAGCGTCGGCGCGTCGATCCCGGGGAGCCGCTTCTCGCTCGTCACCGCCAGGACCCGGAGCGTGCCCGCCGCGATCTGGTCGCGGTATTCGCCGACACCGGAGACGCCGAACGCGACCTTGCCGCCGAGCACCGACGCGAGCAGCTCGCCGCCGCCGTCGTACTGGACGTAGTTGACCGATTTGGGCGCGAGCCCGATCGCCTTCGCCATCAGCATCGGCGCCAGGTGGTCCGGCCCGCCGGGGGACGAACCGCCGCCGACCTGGACCGCGCCCGGGTCCCGCTTCCAGGCTTCGAGCAGCTGCCCGATGTTCTGGTACGGCGAATCCTTGCCGACCACGACGATGTCCGACTCTTCGATCAGCTTCGCCACCGGTGTGGTGTCGAGCAGCGAAGACGGCGACTTGTTCGTGAACACGCTGCCGACGACGCCGAGCCCCATCGACATGACGAGTTTGCCGTTGCCGCGTTCGGCCACCGTGCGGCCGAGGCCGACCGTGCCGCCGGCGCCGGGGAGGTTGAACACCTCCGCGTTACCGAGCAGGTCGGCGTCCTCCATGGCCTTGGTCGCGGTCCGCGCCGTGATGTCGTAACCGCCGCCGGGCGCGTTGGGCACGAGTACCCGCAACGACCGGATCTGCGAGCCCTCGTCGGCCTCGCTGCCCGGGGTGAGCAACGGTGGCACCAGCAAAACGGCGACGAGCGCCGCCGCGATGGCCAACCAGCTACTGGGCTTCACTGTGATCCCCGCCTCTCTGCCGCGTGGTTGGACATGTTGCACTCGTGTAAACAGAGATGTCTCGCTTAGACGCCTAAGGGTTCTTTTGTTCTTTGTGGTCACGCGGAGGTGGCGATGGGTGCTCGGGGTTCACTGGCCCGCCAGCTCCTCGTATGGCAACTGGTAGTCGTCACCTGCCTACTGTGCGCGGTGGGCGTCCTGGCCGTCACCCAGGCGGGGAACAACTTCCGCACCACCGAAGGACGCCGGGCGCTCTCGGTCGCGGAGAGTGTCGCCGCGCAGGGCATCGTGGGCGATCTCGAAAACGGCCCGTGGGAGTTGAACGCGCCCGCGGAGACCGCGCGAAGCCTCTCCGGGGTCGATTTCGTCGTGATCGCGGGAGCGGACCGTTATGTGCTCGCGTCACCTGATCCGGGGCAGGTGCGCACGCTGCTCGACCTCGGCGACAGCACCGTCCTTTCCGGACGGTCGTGGGTCGGCGAACTCGACGGTTCGATCGTGGCGCACGTCCCGGTGCTGGACGAGAAGGGCGGCAAGGTGGTCCGCATGGTCGCGGCGGGCTCGAAGTCGCCCGGATTCTTCGCCGGTTTCCTCGACTCGCCGGACAACGCCCTGCGCGTGCTGGGGGTCGCGCTGGTGATCGGGGTGAGCGGTTCGCTGCTGCTGGCACGGCGGGTGAAGAACCAGACGCTCGGCCTGGAACCGCACGAGATCACCGCGCTGGTCGAGAACCGGGAGGCGCTCCTGCACGGCATCAAGGAGGGCGTCGTCGGCCTGGACCCGCAGCACCGGATCACCCTGGTGAACGATCAGGCGCGCGCACTGCTGGCGCTGCCGGACGACGCCGTCGGCCGGTCGGTCGAGGACCTCGACCTCAACGAACGCATCCGCGACCTGCTCACCGGCCGCGCGACCGGCGCCGACCAGATCGTGCTGCGGCAAGGGAAGGTGCTCACGCTGAACCGGATGCCGATCGACGTGCGGGGAGCCGTGGTCACCCTGCGGGACCGCACCGATCTGATGACCCTGCGGGACGAACTCGACGCCAGCCGGCACGCCACCGACACGTTGCGAGCGCAGGCGCACGAATTCAGCAACCGGCTGCACACCATCTCCGGGCTGCTGGAACTCGGGGAATACGAAGAGGTCCGCGGCTACGTCAGCCGGATCAGCTCGGCGCAGGGGGAGTGGCGTGCGGAGGTCGGCTCACGCGTCGGCGACCCGGCGGTGGCGGCGCTGCTGATCGCGAAGGCGTCGCTCGCGGCGGAACGCGGGGTCGGGCTGCGGATGGCCCCGGACAGCGAACTGGACCGCGTCGAGGACGCCCTTTCCACGGATTTGGTGACAGTGCTGGGAAATCTCGTCGACAACGCCTTGGACGCGCTGGGTGGTGAGCGGGGCTGGATCGAGGTCGGGGTCTGGCAGGAGGAGGACGAAGTGCGGGTGGAGGTCCGTGACTCCGGGCCGGGGGTCGCCCCGGAGATCGCGGAGGAAGTGTTCGAGCACGGCTTCACCACGAAGGCCGCCGCGCACGGCCAGCGCGGCCTCGGGCTCGCGCTGATCAGGCAGGCGTGCGTGCGGCGAGGAGGCTCGGTCGAGGTGCACAACTCCGGCGGCGCGGTGTTCACGGCGAGGTTGCCGCGATGATCAAGGTGCTCGTCGTCGACGACGATTTCATGGTCGCGAAGGTCCACAGTGGATACGTCACACGGACGGAGGGTTTCGCGGTGGTCGGGGTCGCGCACACCGGCGCCGACGCGCTCCGCCTGGCGCGGGAGCTGAAACCGGATCTGGTGCTGCTGGACGTCTATCTTCCCGATCTCGACGGGCTTTCGGTGCTGCGCGAACTGCGCGCGACCGAAGACGTCGACGTCATCCTGATCACCGCCGCGACCGACGTGGAAACCGTGCGGCAGGCGATGCGGGGCGGGGTGCTGCACTATCTGATCAAGCCGTTCGAGTACGCGTCGCTGCGCGATCAGCTCACCCATTTCGCGTCGTTGCACCGGCGCCTGGACCGGCTCGCCGAGGCCGGGCAGGCCGACGTCGACCAGGTCTTCGGCGCGCGGCCGAGCGCGAAACCCGTGCTGCCCAAGGGACTCACCGCCGAGACCGCGCGGCTGGTGGAGACCGCGCTGCGGGGCGCGGCCGGTGGGATGTCGGCGAGCGAATGCGCCGAGGCGACCGGCGTCGCGCGGGTGAGCGCGCGCCGGTACCTGGAGCATTTCGTGGCGACGGGGAAGGCCGAGGTGACGCTCAAGTACGGCGGGACCGGGCGACCGGAACGCCGCTACCTCTGGTCGTGACGCGTTTCGTCCTCTGAATGCGCCTAGGCGACGTCCGGATTCGCGAGCTCGACGTCGGCGCGGAGCCCGGCGATCAGACGTGCGAGGCCGTATTCGAACGAGGCGGCCGGATCCTCGTCGTGGCCGCCCTCGACGTGCTGCTGTTCGTCGATCGCGCAGCCGAGGGTGTACCGGCTGATCGCGAGGATGGCGTGCGTCGCGTCCTCTTCGGTGAAACCCGCCCGCAGCAACGGTTTGATCAGCGGTGTCATCGCCGACCGGCCGGTGGGGCGGGAGCCGGCGTGCAGGCGGGCACCGTCCCGGTAGGACAGCAGCGTGGCGCGGATGGTGCGGGCGCGCCGGGCCAGCCACCCGGCCCAGTCGTCCATCGCCGCCGGATCGTCGAGCGGGGCGAGCCGGTCGTCCAGCATGGTTTCGGCCATCTGGTCGAGCAGCGCCTGCTTGCTCTCGAAATGCGTGTAGAGCGCGGGGCCGCGCACGCCGAGCTTCTCCCCGAGCTTGCGCAGGCTCAATCCGTCCAGCCCGACCTCGTCGAGGAGTTCCAGCGCGGCTCGGACGTAGCCATCCCGTCTCACGACCATGCGCACACCTTCGCCCGTCCGTATCGGAGTTGACAACTCGGCCGGTTCTTATCACCGTTAAGATCTTAACAGCGATAAGATCGGCAGGTAGGATGATCGGAAGTCCCGATGAGGAGCGTCTGACCCCGGCGTTGTGGGGGACGGCCGCGATCCTGACCCTCGGCGGATTCCTGTCGATGTTCACGTCGACCGTCGTCACCGTCGCGCTCGGCACGATCGCTGCCGGATTCCGTGCACCGCTCGGTACCGCCCAGTGGATCGCCACCGGCTACCTGCTCGCGCTCGCCGCGATGGTGCCGGTGAGCGGCTGGGCGAGCCGTCGCTTCGGGACGACGCGGCTGTGGCTGGTGTGCGTCGGTCTGTTCGCGGTCTTCTCGACGCTCTGTGCGGCGGCGCCCTCGGTCGAAGCGCTGATCGCCTTCCGTGTCCTGCAGGGCGCCGCGGGCGGACTGCTGGTCCCGGCGGGACAGATCCTGTTCGCGACGATGGTGGGGCCGAAGCGGCTCGGCCGGATGATGGCCGTGCTGAGCATCCCGATCTACCTCGCTCCCGTGCTCGGCACCCTGGCCGGCAGCGTGCTCGCCGACCGGTTCGGCGTGCCGTGGCTGTTCCTGGTGAACGTGCCGCTCGCCCTGCTCTGCCTGCTGCTGGGCCGGAAACGGTTGCCGAGGGAAGGGCCCGTCGACACCCGTCCGCTGGATCGGCGTGGCTTGGTGCTCACCGCGACCGGGGTGCCGTTGCTCGTCTACGGCTTCGCCGAAGCCGCGCCGATCGCGGCGGTCGCCGGTGCGATCCTGCTCGCCGTCTTCGTGGTCACCGCGCTGAGGTCGCCCGCGCCACTGCTCGACCTGCGGCTGTTCCGCGACCGGACGTTCTCCTCGGCCGCCGCCGTCATCTTCGGGATGGGGATCGCGCTGTTCGGCTCGATGATCGTCCTGCCGCTGTACTATCTCGACGTCCGGCACGAAAGCCTCGTCGTGACCGGATTCCTGACCGCGCCGCTGGCACTCGGCACGGTGCTGGCGCTTCCGCTCGCGGGCAGGCTGACCGACCGGATCGGCGGCGCGCGAGTGATCTTCGCCGGGCTGATCGTCACGGTCATCGGGACGGTGCCGCTCGCGCTGCTCACCGGATCCGACGACTACTGGTGGCTCTCGGCCGTCCAGGTGGTCCGCGGCTGCGGTATCGGGCTGACCACGACCCCGGCGCTCGCCACCGGCCTGGTGTCGGTGCCCCAAGAGCGAATTTCCCACGCGATGCCGCTCTTCGCCATGCTGCAACGGATCGGTGGGTCCTTCGGGACGTCGACGCTGACCGTGGTCGTCGCCGCGCGGCTCGCCGCCGCTCCCGGGTCCGCCGCGGCCGTCGCGGGCGCGCAGTGGTGGATCGCCGGGATCACGGCCATCGTGCTGATCCCGTCGTGGCTCCTGGTCCGCGCCGAGATGTCCACAAAGGACTGACGGGTGCCGGTGGGTTTGTTCCCGTCCGGGAGTCGTGAAGGTTTCCAGTGGCGTTCGGGACAGCGGGTGGACAACGCCGTAGGCTCAGGTGAATGAGCACGGCATCCACCTCGGAGCATCCGATGGTCGAAACCCGGCACCAGACCCAGTTGCTCACCCTGTTGCGGGATGAGGGCCCGATGTCCCGGGTCGAACTGGGGGAACGGCTGGAGCTGCCGCGTGCTCGGGTGGGGGCCGAGGTCGCGCGGCTGGCCGAGGTCGGCCTCGTCGAGACCGCGGGTCCGTCGGCGAGCCGCGGCGGCAGGCGGTCCACCCTGGTGCGGCTGGCGGGAGACCTGCGGGTCCTGTCGGTCGACGTCGGCGCGACGTCGGTCGGGGTCGCCCTCACCGACGCTTCGTGCGAGGTGCTGGTGCACACCGTCGAGGACTGCGACGTCCGGCAGGGGCCGCACGCCGTGCTCAAACGTGTCGTCGCGCTGGCGGAGAAGATCCGCGAAGAGGCGCCGGGCAAGCTGATCGCCGCCGGGATCGGCCTCCCGGGCCCGGTGAGTTTCGCCGAAGGTATGGCGGTCGCGCCGCCGATAATGCCCGGCTGGGACCGGTTCTCCGTGCGCGACCATCTCGGCGGTCTGCTGCGCTGCCCGGTCACGGTCGACAACGACGTGAACTCGATGGCGCTCGGGGAACGGCACGCAGGGGTCGCGCGCTCCATCGACGACCTGGTGTTCGTCAAGATCGGTACCGGTATCGGCTGCGGGATCGTGCTGGGCGGCAAGGTGTACCGCGGCGTCGCCGGCACCGCGGGCGACATCGGGCACATCCGCCTCGACGACTACGGGCCGACCTGCGCCTGCGGTGAGACGGGCTGCCTCGAGGCGTACTTCGGCGGCGCCGCGCTGGCCCGTGACGGGCTGACGCTCGCGCGCAGCGGCCGGTCGACGTACCTCGCCGACGTCGTCGCGGCGCGCGGCGCGATCACCGCGCAGGACGTCGGCCGGGCGGCGGCGTCGGGCGACTTCGGCGCGGTCAACCTGATCCGCGACGGCGGGCGGCGGCTCGGGCAGGTGGTCGCGTCGCTGGTGAGTTTCGTGAACCCGGGCATGGTCGTGATCGGCGGTGGCGTGGCGCAGCTGGGGCATCAGCTGCTCGCGGAGATCCGCAGCTCGGTCTACCGGCGGTCGCTGCCGCTCGCGACCGGGAACCTGCCGATCGTGCTGTCCGAGCTGGGGGACACCGCCGGGGTCATCGGGGCCGCTTGGTCGGCCACGGACCGGGCCTTCACGCTGAGCAGCTGACCCCGGGTCCATGGGCTGAAAGCGTCCTTCACCGCATGCCACGCGGCGAAGGACGCTTTCGTCGCATCGCATGCGGTGAAAGCGTCCTTCAGCCCGTCCTTGGGCGCACCCAGCGGCACGTTGGGCACTCACCTGATTCCGATTAGTAACGTCAAGTTCGTACAGACTTTCGCTCGAAACGTACGAAAGTCTGTGCCGTTTGAGACGGCTAATCGGGTGACGGCGGGCTTTAGTCGACATTTCTGTCCTGTTGTCACCTTGACGGGTGACGGGCGCCATCCTACTTTCGCTGGCTAAGTAACAAAGTTTGTTACGGCCGAATCGTAAGTGGGGACTCGTCTGATGAGGCAGTGTGGCCGCGACTGAACCCGGGCTCGACCCGGTCAGCCCTCGCACCGCGAACCTCGCCGCGCTCCTGCGGGCGTTGCGCGCGGGGCCGCTCTCGCGCACCCAGCTCGCGGCGCGCTGCGGGCTCACCAAGGCGGCCGTCTCCGGGTTGATCACCGAGCTGTCCGAACGCGGTCTCGTCCGCTCCGCCGGACTCCAGGGCGGCGGCAACGGCAGGCCCAGCCAGCTGGTCGAGCTGAACGGCGCCAGCGCGTGCGGGCTCGCGCTCAGCGTCGAGGCCGACCGCTTCGCCGCCGTCGTCACGAACCTCGACGGCCGCGTGGTCGCCGAACGCACCGAGACCGCCGACGTCGCCGCGCTCGGACTGCACCGGAGCATGGACGAACTCGCCTTCCTCTCGCGGCAGGTGCTGCTCGAAGACCAGCCCGTCGGGGTCACGGTCTCCGTGCCCGGCCTGGTCGATTCGGCCGCCGCGGTCCTCCGGTTCGCGCCGACCCTGCGCTGGCGCGACGCCGAGATCGCCGACCTCCTCGCCGCCCGGCTCGGCCTGCCGGTCGAGGCCATCGCGGTCGACAACGAGGCCAACCTCGGCGCGGTCGGCGAGGCCGTCGCCGGAGTCGGAAAAGGCGTGCGGGAGCTCTTCTACCTCAGCGGCGGGACGGGCGTCGGCGGCGGACTCGTCTCCGGCGGCGCGATCCTGCGTGGTGCCAGGGGTTTCGCGGGCGAGGTCGGGCACATCACCGTCGACCCGTCCGGCGAGCAGTGCCCCTGCGGCCGGGTCGGCTGCCTGGAGACCAAGGCCGGGCTCAACGCCGTCCTGCGCGGCGCCGCCTCGCCCGGTGACCCGCTGCACGATCCCGCGCTCGGCGTCGACGGCCGGGTCGGGCTGCTCAAGCACCGCGTGCAGCGCGGTGACCAGCGCGCGGTCGCGGCGGTCTCGGAACTCGGGGTCGCGCTCGGCATCGCGGTGTCCACCGTGGTCGACGTGCTCGACCCGGACCTCGTCGTCCTCGGCGGCTACTTCGCCGAACTGGGCGAATGGCTGGTCGAGCCGGTGCGCCGCGAACTGTCCGCGCGTCCGCTCGGGCACGAGCCCGCCTGCCGCGTCGAGCCGTCGCCGCTGGGCACCACCGCCCCGCTGCGCGGCGCCGCGCATCTCGCCACCGAACGGCTTTTCGCCGATCCGACGCTAGTTCCCACCACGGCCGAGGAGGCTCCGGCATGACCCTTCTATCCGTCCGGGGATCGTGAAGACGTTCCCCGGGGTGCGTGCGCTGGACGGGGTCGACTTCGACGTCGAACCCGGCGAGGTGCACTGCCTGCTCGGCCAGAACGGCGCGGGCAAGTCCACGCTGATCAAGACGCTCGCCGGAGCGCACCGGCCCGACGGCGGCGAGATCTTCTGGCAGGGCGAGCCGGTCACGCTGCCCTCGCCGGTCGCCGCGCTGAAGATCGGCATCGCGACCATGTACCAGGAACTCGACCTGGTGCCCGGGCTTTCCGTGGCGGACAACATCTTCCTCGGCCGCGAGCGCGCGACGTTCGGGTTCACGCGGATCAGCGAGTCCCGGAACAAGGCCGCCAAGCTGATGGCGCGGCTCGGGCATCCCGAGATCGCTCCGTCGACCGAGGTCGGCAAGCTGTCCGCCGCCGGTCAGCAGCTGGTCTCGATGGCGCGGGCGCTCGCCTACGACGCGAAGCTGCTGGTGATGGACGAGCCGACAGCGGCGCTGGCGGGCGAAGAGGTCGACAACCTGTTCCGCATCGTCGGCGAGCTGACCGCCGAAGGTGTCGCGATCGTCTACATCTCCCACCGGCTCGAAGAACTGCGCCGGATCGGCCACCGCGTCACCGTGCTGAAGGACGGCAAGACCGTCTCCACCGGACTCGACGCCAAGGAGACGCCGACCTCCGACCTCGTCGCGCTGATGGCGGGCCGCAAGGTCGAAACCGTCTTCGGCCCGCGTCATCAGGAACACGTCGACCCGGACAACGAGGTCCTCAAGGTGGAGAACCTGACCACCGTCGGCGAGTTCGAGAACGTGAACTTCACCGTGCACGCCGGGGAGGTCGTCGGGATCGCGGGCCTCGTCGGCTCGGGCCGCAGCGAGCTGCTGGAGACGATCTTCGGCGCACGCAAACAGGACACGGGTTCGGTGTCGGTGGACGGCGAACCGGTCCGGCCGGGCAGTGTGTCCGCGGCGGTCAAGGCCGGGATCGGCCTGGCGCCGGAGGAACGCAAGAGCCAGGGGCTGCTGCTGGACCTGCCCGTCGTGCACAACGTGACCCTGGCGAGCCTGAGCAAATACGCGACGTTCGGGTTCACCGAGCGGGGCAGGGAACTCGACGACGCCGGGGAAAGCCTGCGGCGCCTCGATCTCCGGCCCGCCGACCCGAACCGGATCATCCGCACGCTGTCCGGCGGCAACCAGCAGAAGGCGGTGCTGGCGCGCTGGCTGGTCCGCGGCTGCCGGGTCCTGCTGCTGGACGAGCCGACCCGCGGGGTCGACGTCGGCGCGCGGGCGGAGCTGTACCGGCTGATCGAGGAGCTGGCCGCGACCGGGGTCGCGATCGTGCTCGTCAGCAGCGAGATCCCGAGGTACTCGGCCTGTCCGACCGGGTGCTGGTGCTGCGTGAAGGACGTGTCCTGGCTGAAAAGCCGTCCGCGGAGCTGACAGAGGCGGAAGTGCTCGACGTGATTCTCGAAGGGAGTGCGGCGTGACCGACCAAGCCGAATCGGTGCGTGCGGAGAGCGCCGTGGAACCCTTGCCACCCAAGCAAAAGCGAAACTTCTCGCTCGACACCCGGCTGCTCGGCCTTGCCGGGGTGCTGGTGATCCTGTGCATCGTCGGGAGCGTGACCCGGCCGGACCAGTTCTTCACCGACGGCAACATCTCCACGATCCTGCGGCTCGCCGCGGCCATCGGGGTGGTCAGCGTCGGGATGACCTTCGTGATCATCGCCGGCGGCATCGACCTCTCGGTCGGGTCGATCGTGGCGCTGTCCAGTGTCTGGCTGACCACCTTGGCCACCCAGTCCTACGGCCCGTTCGTGATGATCCTTTGTGGACTCCTGGTCGGCCTCGGCTGCGGGCTGATCAACGGGATCCTGGTCTCCTACGGGAAGATCGTGCCGTTCATCGCGACCTTGGCGATGTACGTCTCGGCCCGCGGTCTCGCGGAACGCATCAGCGGCCGCCGCACGCAGGTGGTGTCGGAAGCGGGTTTCCTGGACTTCTTCCGCGGTGACCTGCTCGGCATCCCGGTGCTGATCTGGATGTTCGCGCTGGTGTTCGCCGTCGGCTGGGTGGTGCTGAACCGCACCACGTTCGGCCGCCGCACCTTCGCCGTCGGCGGCAACGCCGAGGCTTCGCGGCTGGCGGGCATCAACGTCAAACGGCACACCGCGCTCGTCTACGGCGTCGCCGGGCTG
Organism: Amycolatopsis sp. EV170708-02-1; assembly: GCF_022479115.1. Classification (NCBI taxonomy): domain Bacteria; kingdom Bacillati; phylum Actinomycetota; class Actinomycetes; order Pseudonocardiales; family Pseudonocardiaceae; genus Amycolatopsis; species Amycolatopsis sp. EV170708-02-1. The sequence goes on along the minus strand of NZ_CP092497.1, from coordinate 7,619,982 downwards.
TGCTGCGGTATCGCCGCGCTGATGGTCGTCGCCCGCACCACCGCGGGCGCCTCGACCAACGGCATGCTCTACGAACTCGACGCCATCGCGGCGGTCGTCATCGGCGGCACCCTGCTCACCGGTGGCCGCGGCTCGCTCATCGGCACCCTGATCGGCGTGCTGATCTTCACCGTGCTGTCCAACATCTTCACGCTCAACAACCTGGACACCGACATCCAGAACATCGCCAAGGGCGTGATCATCGTCCTGGCCGCGCTACTGCAGTTCCGCTCCGTCAAGAAATCCAAGACGAGTACTTGATCACCGTGGATGGAGAGTCGTCATGACCGAACAATCCCTGCATCGTCGTCGCTTCCTGCTGGGAGGCGCGGCCGTCGGAGCGGGTGCGCTGCTGACCGCGTGCACCTCGAACGAGGCACCGGCGCAGAACAACGCGGCCAACGTGGCCAACGCCGGGGCGAACTCGCAGCCCGGAAGTCCAGTGACAATTGGGTTTTCAGCGCCGGCCGCGGACCACGGCTGGATGGCGGCCATCACCAAGAACGCCCGCGCGCAGGCGCAGAAGTTCAGTGAGGTCACGCTCAACGCGACCGAGGGCACCAACGACGTCAACCAGCAGATCTCCCAGGTGGAGACCTTGATCAACGCCAAGGTCAACGTCCTGGTGATCCTGCCGTTCGACGGCAAGGCGCTGACCGCGGTCGGCCAGCAGGCGATGGACGCCGGAATCCAGGTGATCAACCTGGACCGCGTCTTCGACACCCCGCTCGCGTACCGCACCTGGATCGGCGGCGACAACTACCGCATGGGTGTCAACGCCGGGAACTACATCGCCCAGCAGATGAAGGCGAAGAACATCGCCAGCCCGGTGATCGGCGAGGTCGCGGGGATCGACTCGCTGCCGCTGACCCAGGAACGCAGCAAGGGCTTCAAGGATGCCTTGACCCGTCAGGGTTTCACGGTCGGCCCGCGTGTCTCGGCGCAGTTCACCCCGGAGTCGGGCGAGCAGCAGACGTCGAACCTCCTGCAGTCGGCGTCCAAATTGGACGCTCTGTGGAACCACGACGACGACCAGGGGGTCGGCGTCATCGCGGCGATCACAACGCCAACCGCAAGAACTTCCTGATGGTCGGCGGCGCGGGATCGAAGAACGCGATGAACCTGATCAAGTCCGACGCCGAACCGCTGAAGGCGACCGTGCTCTACAGCCCGTCGATGGCGTCCTCGGCGATCTCGCTCGCGCGCCTGCTCGGCCAGGGCAAGGGCGCCGGTGACTTCGCCGAGCACGAGATCCCCGCCGAGATCACCACGTACTCCGCGGTGGTCACCAAGGAGAACGTCGACAAGTACATGGACGTCGGCTTCGACTCGTAAACCCGCGTACCCGACAGACGCAAGCGGAGACATAGGAGGGGCATGAGCACGGCAAAGGAAACGATCGGGATCGGCATGGTGGGCCACGCGTTCATGGGTGCGGTGCATTCGCACGCGTGGCGCAGCGTGCACCGGTTCTTCACGCCGCCACTGATCCCGAGACTCGCCGTGCTCGGCGGCCGCGACGAGGTGCGGGCGAAGGCCGCGGCGGAACGGTTCGGCTGGGAAGACGTCGAGACGGACTGGCGCGCGCTGATCGCCCGCGACGACGTCGACCTGGTCGACATCTGCACGCCGGGCGACAGCCACGCCGAGATCGCGATCGCCGCGCTCGAAGCGGGCAAGCACGTGCTGTGCGAGAAACCGCTGGCCAACACCCTCGCCGAGGCCGAAGCGATGGCCGAGGCGGCGGCGAAGGCACGGGCCAACGGCGTCCGGTCCATGGTGGCGTTCAACTACCGCCGGGTGCCCGCGCTCGCGCACGCCAGGAAACTGGTCGCGAGCGGGGCGCTCGGCGAGATCCGCCACGTGCGGTCGGTCTACCTGCAGGACTGGCTGTCCGATGCCCAGGCGCCGATGACCTGGCGGCTGCACAAGGACAAGGCGGGCTCGGGCGCGCTGGGCGACCTCGGCGCGCACATCGTCGACGCCGCCCAGTTCGTCACGGGCGACACGATCACCGGGGTTTCCGCGCTGACCAACACGTTCGTCAAGGAGCGGCCGGACGGTGGCGGCGGCACCGGGCAGGTGACGGTCGACGACACCGCGTTGTTCCTGGGCCGGTTCAGCGGCGGGGCGGTGGCGAGTTTCGAGGCGACCCGGTTCGCGCTGGGCCGCAAGAACGCGATGCGGCTGGAGATCAACGGGTCGAAGGCGAGCCTCGCGTTCGACTTCGAGTCGATGAACGAACTGTCCTTCTTCGACGGTGGCCAGCCCGCCACCGAGGCCGGGTTCCGCCGGATCCTGGTCACCGAACCCGAGCACCCGTACGTCGGGGTGTGGTGGCCGCCGGGCCACCTGCTCGGCTACGAGCACACCTTCACCAACGAGGTCGCCGATCTGCTCACCGCGATCGGCGAAGGCAAGGATCCCGAACCGTCCTTCGAGGACGGGTTGAGGGTTCAGCAGGTCTTGGACGCGGTCGAGCGCAGCGCGTCCGACGAGGCGCGATGGACCACTGTGCCCGTTGTCACCGTGAAGGGGAGTAACTGAGGGAGAGATCCAGCCGAAAGTCGCATGACGGCTATCACTGCGACTTGGTTCGATCCGAAACATCCGACCATCGGAGGTTGGAGTTCTCGGGTTCTGGAAAGGTGGAGAAATGCCTGCTCACGAGCGTACGGGCATCTGGTTGATCGGGGCGAGGGGGTCTGTCGCCACTACCGCGGCGGTCGGGCTCCTCGCGCTCCGCGCGGGGGTGGCCGGCGGTGGCGGCTGCGTCACCGAGCTGCCCGCGTTCGCCGGGGTTCCGTTGCCGGGCTGGGACGATCTGGTCCTCGGCGGCCACGACATCGTGCACACCCCGCTCGAGAAGCGTGCCGAGCAGTTGGCGCACGCCGGTGTCTTCGGGCTATCGGTGTTCTCCGCGGTGCGGTCCGGGCTGGCCGAGGTGGACGCCGAGATCCGCGACGGCTACCACCCGGCGACGCATACCGGTGCCCAGGCGGACGCGGCCGCAAGGCTCACGGCGGACATCCGAGCTTTCGCCGACCGGCACGACCTCGCGCGGGTCGTGGTGGTCAACGTGTCCTCCACCGAGGCCCCGTGCCCCCACCTGCCCGAACACGACGATCTGGACGCACTCGAAGCGGCTTTGGCCGATCCGACGCGGGCAGTGCTCCCGTCGAGCTCCCTGTCGGCCTACGCGGCGCTGAAGGCGGGAAGCCCGTATGTCGAGTTCACGCCGTCCGCCGGGATCACCCTGCCCGCGCTGCGGAAACTCGCCGAGCGGGAAGGCCTGCCGTACGCGGGCTGCGACGGCAAGACCGGCGAGACGCTGCTGCGCACCGTGCTCGCGCCGATGTTCAGCGCGCGGGCGCTGAAGGTCCGTTCCTGGGCGGGCACCAACCTGCTGGGCGGCGGCGACGGCGAGACCCTCGCCGACCCGGTGACCGCGAACAGCAAGCTGGAATCCAAGGCGCGCGGGCTCGCGGCGCTGCTCGGCGAGGACGTCACCGCGCCGCTGCACATCGACAACGTGCCCGATCTCGGCGAGATCAAGACCGCGTGGGACCACGTGTCGTTCGAGGGTTTCCTCGGCGCGCGCATGAGCCTGCAGTTCACCTGGACCGGCTACGACTCCGCGCTCGCGGCGCCGCTGATCCTGGATCTGGCCCGCTTCGTCACCGCGGCGCACGCCGGTGGCCAGAGCGGCGCGCTGACCGAACTCGGCTTCTTCTTCAAGGATCCGCTGGGCAGCGACGAACACCGCTTCGCCGAGCAGACCGCCCGCCTGGTCACCTGGGCGGCCGCCCTGTGAAGGCTTATGTGGAACTCGTCCGGGCGCCCGCGGCGCTGACGGTACTCGGCGACACGGTCGCCGGATCCGCCGCGGCGGGGCTCAAGATGACCGGCCGACGGCTGCTGCTGCCGCTGTCCTCGGTCGCCTTCTACTGGGCCGGGATGGCCCTCAACGACTGGGCGGACCGGAAGCTCGACGCCGTGGAGCGGCCCGAGCGCCCGATCCCGTCCGGGCGGGTGAGTGCCGGCGCGGCGCTCACCACCGGGGCCGCGCTGACCGCCGCCGGACTCGGCCTGGCGGCGCTCGGTGGCGGCCGCCGGGCGATGCGCGTCGCGGTTCCGCTCGCGGCGTCGGTGTGGGCCTACGACACCGTGCTCAAGCCGACTCCGGCCGGACCGGTGGCGATGGCGGCGTGCCGCACGCTCGACGTCCTGCTGGGCGCCGGTGACTCCCCGAAGAAGGCGGCCACTGCCGCGGCTGCGGTGGGTGTCCACACGCTCGGTGTCACCGCGCTGTCGACAGGGGAGGTCCACGGGGCGAACCCGGCGACCGCCCGGGCGGCGCTGGCCACCAGCTGCGCGGCGACAACGTTGGCATTGACCGGACCGGCACGGGGCGGCTGGCATCGCGCGGCCTCGATGGCGGCCGGTTCGGGCTACGCGGGCCTGGTCGGCCGGGCGCAGGCGGACGCCGTCCGCGACCCGTCGGCGAAGTCCGTGCGGTCGGCGACGAAGAACGGCATCCACGGCATGGTCCCGCTGCAGGCGGCGGTCACGGCCAAGGGCTCGGTACTGGGGGCCGCGCTGGTCGCGGCCGCGCTGCCGATCGCCCGCAAGCTGTCGAGGAAGGTGAGCCCCACATGACGTTTTCTTTGGGATACGGCACCAACGGCTTCTCCAACCACCGCCTCGACGACGCGCTCGCGGTGATCGCCGACCTCGGGTACACCGGGGTGGCGCTGACGCTGGACCACGACCACCTCGACCCGTTCGCCGACGACCTGGCGCGCCAGGTCGACCACGTGGCCTCGCGGCTCTCGGCGCTCGGCCTGAACCGCGTCGTCATCGAGACCGGCGCGCGGTACCTGCTCGACCCGTGGCGTAAGCATTCGCCGACGCTGCTTTCGGACGATCCCGCGTTGCGGATCGACTTCCTGGCGCGGGCCTTGCGGATCGCCGGGGACCTCGGTGCGGACTGTGTTTCGTTCTGGTCGGGTGTGTCCACTGTGGACAACGACCTCGCCTGGTCCCGGTTGCGGGAAGGGGTCGCGGCGGTCCTGGAGCACGCCGCGCGGCTGAACGTGCGGCTGGCGATGGAACCCGAGCCCGGCCACCTCGTGCAGCATCTCGGCCAGGTCCTGGACCTGCGCAAGGAACTCGGCGAACCGGACCTGTTCGGGGTCACGCTCGACGTCGGGCACTGCGTCGCGGTCGAGCCGGTGAACGCGGCCGAATGCGTCCGCCTCGCCGGTCCGCTGCTGTGGAACGTGCAGCTGGACGACATGCTGCCGAGGGTCCACGAGCATCTGGAGTTCGGCGACGGGCATCTGGATCTGCCGGGGACGCTGGCCGCGCTGGCGGAGATCGGTTACACCGGGCTGGCCGCGGTCGAACTGCCCCGGCACAGCCACGCCGCGCCGGACACCGCGCGCCGGGCCTTCGAGGCGCTCACCGCGGCGATGCCGCAGACGTGGCAGGCCAAGGCGGAACGCCGGATCCGGGAGAAGCCGTCGGTGATCGGCGCGATCTTCCCGGCCGTCGGCCGCGAGGTCGGTCGTGCGGCGCTGCGCCCGGACACCGATCCGCAGGGGCTGGTCCACGGCACCGTCGACGACCGGGCGCGGGTCCGGCTCGTGTCGGTGCTGGCCGAAGTCCTCGACGACGCGGCGCTGGCCGCGGAACTGCGCGATCTCTACCGCTACGGCGACGACGCCGAGCGGCGCGGGGTCCTGCGGGCGCTCTCCACGCTGGAGTCGCCGGGTGCCGAAGTCACCGACGCCGGGATCAAGCTGGTCGAAGACGCCTTGCGCGCCAACGACATCAGGCTGGTCGCCGCCGCCATGGGGGCGTTCGCCCGGTTCCTGGACGACCACACGTGGCGCCACGGCGTCCTCAAATGCGTCTTCGTCGGTGTGCCGCTGGCCGCCGTCGCGGACCTCACTTCCCGCGCGGACGACGAGCTGAAGCGGATGCTCGCCGATTTCGCCGACGAACGCAGGGCGGCCGGACGTGACGTTCCCGCCGACGCCCTCTCATTGCTCAAGGAGAACTGAGCCAGTGCGTATCTTCGATCCCCACATCCACATGTCCTCCCGGACCACCGACGACTACGAAGCCATGTACGCGGCCGGTGTCCGCGCGCTGGTCGAGCCCGCGTTTTGGCTGGGGCAGCCGCGCACCAGCGTCGGCTCGTACACCGACTACTTCGACGCGCTCATCGGCTGGGAACGGTTCCGCGCCGCGCAGTTCGGCATCCGGCACCACTGCACGATCGCGCTGAACCCCAAGGAGGCCAACGATCCCCGCTGCCGCGAGGTGCTCGACGTGCTCCCGAGGTACCTGGCGAAGGACGGCGTGGTCGCGGTCGGCGAGGTCGGCTACGACTCGATGACCAAGGAAGAGGACGAGGTCTTCTCCCAGCAGCTGGCGATGGCGCTGGAGCACGACCTCCCCGTCCTGGTGCACACCCCGCACCGCGACAAGCTGGAAGGCACCAAACGCACCCTCGACGTCGTGCGCGAGGCCGGCGTCGCGCCGGAGCGCGTGGTCGTCGACCACCTCAACGAGGTCACCGTCAAACTGGTCAAGGATTCCGGTGCCTGGATGGGTTTCTCCATCTACCCGGACACCAAAATGGACGAACACCGGATGGTCGAGATCCTGCGCCAGTACGGGCTGGACCAGATGATCGTCAACTCGGCCGCCGACTGGGGCCGGTCCGATCCGCTGAAGACCGCCAAGACCGGGCAGGCGATGCTCGACGGCGGGTTCACCGAGGCCGACGTCGACAAGGTGCTGTGGCAGAACCCGGTCGACTTCTACGGCCTCAGCGGCAGGCTCACGCTCGACCCGCTGCCCGGGTTCACCGGCGAGGCCGTGACGTTCGAGGGCAACTCGGTCCTGCGAGGTGCCCGCAAATGATCTCCTACTGTACGAACGTCCATCCCGCCGAAGACGTCGACGGCATCGTCGCGCAGCTGGAGCGGTACGCGCTCCCGGTGCGTGAACGGCTGGGCGCCGATCGGCTCGGTGTCGGACTGTGGCTTTCCGCGCCGGTCGCGCGCGGGCTCGCCGAAGACACCGAGGCGCGCAAGCGTTTCCGTGCCGAACTCGACGCCCGCGGGCTGTCGGTGTACACGCTCAACGCCTTCCCGTACGGCGGCTTCCACGACGACGTCGTCAAGCACGCGGTCTACCGTCCTGAGTGGACACACCCGGACCGGGTCGCGTACACGATCGACTGCGTGAACGTGCTGTCCGACCTCCTCGCCGATGATGCTTCTTACGGCAGCATATCGACGCTGCCGTTGGCTTGGCGTGAACCGTGGACCGAATCGGACGACCGCCGCGCCACCGAGGCTTTCGCCGAGGTCGTCCGCGCGATCGGTGACCGGCCGATCAAACTGGCCGTCGAACCCGAACCCGGCTGCGTGCTCGACACCGTGGCCGACGCGCTGGGCTGGTTGTCCGGCCGCGTCGACCCGGAGCACGTCGGGCTGTGCCTGGACACCTGTCATCTCGCGGTGTCGTTCGCCGACCCGGCGGAGACGCTCAAGGCGATCGCGGAGTCCGATGTGGACATCGTGAAGGTGCAGGCTTCCGCCGCACTGCACGTCGAAAACCCCGCCGAAGCCCGTGAGGCGTTGGCGGCGTTCGCCGAACCGCGGTACCTGCACCAGGTCCGCGAGTTTTCGGGCGGTTTCGTGCGCAAGGCCGACGACCTGCCCGAGGCGTGGACCGACCTGCCGGGGGAAGGGCCGTGGCGGGTGCATTTCCACATGCCGCTTCACCAGGCCCCGGCCGCGCCGTTGTCCACCACGACCGACGTCCTGCGCACCGTCGCCGCCGGGCTGCCCGGCGAACCGCATATCGAAGTCGAGACCTACACCTGGAGCGTGCTCCCGGACGCGGGCGACCTCGTCGGCGGGATCGCCGCGGAACTCGAATGGGCACAGGCGAACCTCGTCAAGGAAGGGGCGTCCGCATGAATCCGCTGGTCGTCATCGACGTCGTCGGGCTGACCCCGAAGGCGTTGCGGGACATGCCGAAACTGTCCGCCGTCGCCCGCGACGGCTGGCAGGCCGAACTGGGCACGGTGCTGCCCGCCGTCACCTGCAGCGCGCAGTCGACGTTCCTCACCGGGCTCATGCCCGCGCAGCACGGGATCGTCGGCAACGGCTGGTACTTCCGCGAGCTCGGCGAGATCTTCCTGTGGCGCCAGCACAACCGGCTCGTCGGCGGCGAGAAGCTGTGGGAGACCGCGCGGGCCGCGCACCCCGGCTACACGTCGGCGAACGTGTGCTGGTGGTACGCGATGGGGATGAGCACCGACGTCACGGTGACCCCGCGGCCGATCTACCACGCCGACGGCCGCAAGTCACCGGACGCCTACGTGCGCCCGCCCGAACTGCACGACCAGCTGACCGGCGCGCTGGGGGAGTTCCCGCTCTTCCAGTACTGGGGCCCGACGGCGTCGATCAAATCGAGCAAGTGGGTGATCGGCGCGTCGCGGCAGATCCTGCGCGAGAAGCGGCCGGATCTGCTGCTGACCTACGTCCCGCATCTCGACTACGACCTGCAGCGCTTCGGCCCCGACGCGCCGCAGGCCCGGCAGGCCGCACGGGAACTGGACAACGCGCTCGCGCCGCTGCTCGACGACGCCCGCAACGCCGGGGCGACCGTGGTCGCGCTCAGCGAGTACGGGATCACCAACGTGCACCGGCCGGTCGACATCAACCGGGCACTGCGGCGCGAGGGCCTGCTGGAGGTCTACACCCAGGCGGGGATGGAGTACCTCGACCCGTGGGCGTCGCGCGCGTTCGCCGTCGCCGACCACCAGGTCGCGCACGTCTACGTCCGCGACTCCGCTGATCTGGAGCGGGTGCGCGCGATCGTCGGCGAGCTCACCGGCGTCGACGAGGTGCTCGACCGCGAGGCGCAGGCTCGGTACGGGATCGACCACGAACGCGCGGGTGAACTCGTCGCGGTCGCCGAGCCGGACTCGTGGTTCACCTACTACTACTGGCTCGACGACGCGCGGAAGCCCGACTTCGCGCGCGGCGTCGAGATCCACCGCAAACCCGGTTACGACCCCGCCGAGCTGTTCTTCGACCCGGAAGACAAATTCGCCAAGGCGCGGGCCAGGCTCAACCTGGCGAAGAAGTTCGCCGGGCTCCGGTACGCGATGGACGTCGTCCCGACCGATCCGCGCTGGGTGCGCGGCTCACACGGACGGCTCCCGGATGCAGGCGAGGACGGTCCGGTGCTGCTCTGTTCGGACCCGGCCTTCGAGCCGTCCGGCCGGGTGGGGGCGACCGACGTCCATCCGCTGCTGTTGTCGCTGCAAGGGCTGAAGTAGGGCGTCGGGTACAGGGGGTCGTGAGTGGTAAGTGACGTTCTAACGGCACTTACCACTCACGACCACCGCGCCCCCCTCCCCGCCCGCACCATCCGTCCCCACCTCACCCGAAAGGACGCTCCACCCGCAACTCCTTCCTTGATCGCCGCCGCTCATCGAAAGGATCGCTACTGCTATGTCTTTGAAACGACGATTGGGTGTGCTCGTCACATCCATGGTCACGGCTCTGACAGGCGTCGCGCTACCGATGCAGACCGCATCGGCGCACGAAGCGGCCACGGTGCTCGTGTTCTCCAAGACCGCGGGCTTCCGGCACGATTCGATCCCCGACGGCATCAAGGCGATCAAGGATTTGGGGGCGCAGAACCATTTCGCGGTGGAGGCCACCGAGGACGCGGCGGCCTTCACCGACGCGAACCTCAAGCGGTTCAACGCGGTGGTCTGGCTTTCCACCACCGGTGACGTGCTGAACGCGGAGCAGCAGGCTGCGTTCGAGCGGTACGTGAAGGGAGGCGGCGGGTACGTCGGCGTGCACGCCGCCTCCGACACCGAATACGACTGGCCCTGGTACGGGGAGCTGGTCGGGGCGTACTTCAAGTCCCACCCGCAGATCCAGCAGGCGAACGTCAGGGTCGAAGACCACGAGCACGTGTCCACTGTGGATCTTCCGGAGACCTGGCCGCGCACCGACGAGTGGTACAACTACCGCGAGAACCCGCGCAGCAACGTCCATGTGCTCGCGAGCCTCGACGAGAAGAGCTACCAGCCCGGCGACGGCGCGATGGGCGACCACCCGATCGCCTGGTGCCACGAGAATTCCGGCGGCCGCTCCTGGTACACCGGCGGCGGGCACACCAAGGCCTCCTACGCCGAACCGGCCTTCCTCAAGCATCTGGCGGGCGGCATCAAGTACGCCACCAAGCTGAGCGAGGCGGGCTGCGCCAAGACACAGGAAGACCCGGTCGACGCGGACTTCGACCAGATCACCCTGGCCAAGGGCGAGGAGAAGACCGGCGAGCCGATCGCGCTTTCCGTGCTGCCCAACCGCGACGTCCTGCACACCTCGCGCGACGGCCGCGTCTGGTACACCAGTTCGTCGGCGACGACGTCGCTGGCCGGGCAGATCCCCGTCTACAACCACGACGAGGACGGCCTCCAGGGTGTCGCCATCGACCCGGACTTCGCCAAGAACCGCTGGGTCTACCTGTACTACGCGCCCAAGCTGAACACCCCGGCCGGTGACGCGCCGGAGAACGGCACCCCCGCGGACTTCGCGCCGTTCAAGGGCTACAACCAGCTTTCGCGGTTCAAACTGGGCACCGACAACAAACTCGACCTCGCGAGCGAGCAGAAGATCCTCCAGGTCCCGGCCGAACGCGGGATCTGCTGCCACGCCGGCGGCGAGATCGACTTCGACGCCAAGGGCAACCTCTATCTGTCCACAGGGGACGATTCCAACCCGTTCGCCTCCGACGGCTTCACCCCGATCGACGAGCGCGCCGACCGCAACCCGGTCTACGACGCGCAGCGCACCTCGGCCAACACCAACGATCTGCGCGGCAAGGTGCTGCGGATCAAGGTCGGCGCGGGCGGCAAGTACACGATCCCCCAGGGCAACCTGTTCCCGCGGGGCACGGCCAAGACCAAGCCCGAGATCTACGCGATGGGCTTCCGCAACCCGTTCCGGTTCGCCGTCGACCGCAAGACCGGCTGGATCCACCTGGCCGACTACGGTCCCGACGCAGGCGCGGCCGACCCGAAACGCGGCCCCGGCGGAACGGTCGAGTTCAACCTGATCAAGAAGCCCGGCAACTTCGGCTGGCCGTACTGCGTCGGGGACAACCAGCCGTTCATCGACTACGACTTCGCCACCAAGCAGTCCGGCGCCGCCTTCGACTGCGCCAAGCCGAAGAACACCAGCCCGCGCAACACCGGGCTGACCGATCTGCCGCCGGTCGAGAAGGCGTGGATCCCCTACGACGGCGGTTCGCTGCCCGAGTTCGGCACCGGTCCCGAATCGCCGATGGGCGGCCCGGTCTACCAGTTCGACGCGAAGAACCCGTCGCAGACCAAGTTCCCGGAGTACTTCGACGGCAAGACCTTCGCCTACGAATGGGAACGCGGCTGGATCAAGGAGATCACCGTCGGCCCGAACGGTGAACGCGGCGCCATCAAGCCGTTCTTCGACTCGATGGACCTCGTCCGCCCGATGAACCTCGAGTTCGGCCCGGACGGCGCGCTCTACGTCCTCGACTACGGCACCGGCTACTTCGGCGGCTCCAAGGAATCCGCCGTCTACCGCATCGACTACACCAAGGGCCGCCGGACGCCGGTCGCCCAGGTGGCCGCGGACAAGACGTCCGGCCAGGCGCCGCTGACCGTCAAGTTCGACCCGGCCGGGACGAACGACCCCGACGGCGGCGCGCTCACCTACGCCTGGGACTTCGACGGGAACGGCACGACCGATTCCACCGAAGCCACGCCGGTTTCCCACACCTACGCCGCGAACGGCCAGTACACGGCGAAGCTCTCGGTCACCGACTCGACCGGGCTGACCGGTTCGGCGAGCGTGGTGGTCACCGTCGGCAACACCGCGCCGGTGGTGACGCTGAAGACGCCGGTCAACGGCAGCGTGTTCAGCTTCGGCGACATGGTCCCGTTCAAGGTCGAGGTGACCGACGCCGAGGACAACCCGATCGACTGCTCGAAGGTGACCGTCGAATACATCCTCGGCCACGAGGGCCACGGACATCCGCTGAGCCGCGCGACCGGCTGTGAGGGCACCATCGCCACGCCCGCCGACGAAGGACACGGCGCGGACGCCAACGTCTTCGGTGTCATCAACGCCAGCTACACCGACAACGGCGGAAACGGCGTGCCCGCGCTCACCGGCGAGGCGGAATCCATCCTGCAGCCCAAACTGAAGCAGGCCGAGTTCTACACCCAGTCCAGCGGCATCGAGGTCGTCGCGCACGCCGGCGCGAGCGGGGGAAAACGCGTCGGCCACATCGAATCCGGTGACTGGATCAAATTCGACCCGGTGAACCTCGTCGGCGTCGGCGGCATCGGCTACCGGGTCTCGTCCGGCGGCGCGGGCGGCACGATCGAGGTGCGCTCGGGCGCGGTGGACGGGCCGCTGGTCCAGACGGTCACCGTCGCCAACACCGGCGGCTGGGACACCTACGCCGACATCCCGGCCTCCGCCATCACCGACCCCGGCGGCACCGGCCCGTTGTTCCTCGTGTTCAAGGGCGGTTCCGGCGGCTTGTTCGACGTCGACGCGATCACCTTCGAGGAGAACTGATGAGCCGTCCGATCACCCTCTTCACCGGCCAGTGGGCGGATCTCCCGTTCACCGAGGTGTGCAGGCTGGCCAGTGAATGGGGCTACGACGGCCTCGAAATCGCGTGCTCCGGAGACCACTTCGAGGTCGATCGCGCACTGTCCGAAGAGGACTATGTGCCCGGGCGGCTCAAGCTGCTCGCCGAGCACGGCCTCAAGGTGTGGGCGATCTCCAACCATCTCGTCGGGCAGGCCATCTGCGACGACCCGATCGACGAACGCCACCAGGCCATCATCCCCGCCCGGGTGTGGGGGACGGTGAGCCCGAAGGCGTCCGGCAGCGGGCGGCGAAGGAGATGGCCGACACCGCCCGCGCGGCGGCGAAACTCGGTGTGGACACGGTGATCGGCTTCACCGGTTCGAAGACCTGGAAGTACGTCGCGATGTTCCCGCCCGTGTCGCAGGCGGTCATCGACGACGGCTATCAGGACTTCGCCGACCGGTGGAACCCGATCCTCGACGTCTTCGACGAGGTGGGCGTGCGGTTCGCCCACGAGGTCCACCCGTCGGAGATCGCTTACGACTACTGGACCACGAAACGTGCGCTCGAAGCTGTCGGCGACCGTCCGGCATTCGGGCTGAATTGGGATCCTTCGCATTTCATCTGGCAGGACCTCGACCCGGTCGGCTTCATCCTCGACTTCGCCGACCGGATCTACCACGTGGACTGCAAGGACACCAGGAAACGGTTCGACGGACGGAACGGACGGCTCGGCTCGCATCTCCCCTGGGGAGATCCCCGACGCGGCTGGGACTTCGTTTCGACCGGGCACGGCGACGTGCCCTGGGAGGACTGTTTCCGCGCACTGAATTCGATCGGCTACGCCGGTCCGATCTCGGTGGAGTGGGAGGACGCCGGCATGGACCGGCTCCGGGGCGCGGCGGAGGCCGTGACCTATCTGCGGGGGCTCCTGTTCGACAAGCCGTCGGCGGCCTTCGACGCGGCTTTCAGCAACCAGAAGTGAGGGCGGTTTCATGTGCGGTGAAGAAGCTGAGCGGTTCCACTCTCGACGGACACTCCTCCGTGGCGCGGCGACGGCGGCGGTCGCGGTCGGTGCGGCGGTAGCCCTGCCGGGCCTCGCCAACGCCGCCGGTGCGGCCACCGAGGCGGAGACCGAGGGACAGGGCCATCACGGTCGGGGCCGGGTCCCGGTGGAGAAGATCAGCATCCAGCTCTACTCCCTGCGCACCGCGCTGCAGGCCGATCTGCCGGGAACCCTGTCCGCGCTGGCGGACATCGGCTACCGGAAGGTCGAACTGGCGGGCACCTACGGCCGCACGGCCGAGGAGTTCCGCGGTCTGCTGGACAAGAACCACATCAAGGCGACGTCCACCCACGTCGGCATCGACGGCGACCTCGACAAGACCATCGCCGACGCGAAGGTCCTCGGGAACACCCGCGCCAACGTGCCGTGGGCGAACTTCGACACCATCGACGGCTGGAAGCAGTTCGCCGGCCGGATGGACGCGGCGGCCCGGAAGTTCCGCCAGGCCGGGATTCCGCTCGGCTACCACAACCACGCGCACGAGTTCGCGCCGATCGGCGGCGTGCGCCCGTACGACGTGCTCACCAGGAACACGAACCCGCGTTACGTGCACCTGGAGATCGACCTGTTCTGGGCGGTGGAAGGCGGGATGGACCCGGTTTCCCTGTACCGGCAGCACTGTCCGCGCGTGGTGCAGTACCACGTCAAGGACCGGACGGCGGACGGGAAGATGGTCGACCCCGGCAAGGGCGTCATCGACTTCCCCCGCATCTTCTCCCACACCCGTCCCCACCTCGCCGAATACATCGTCGAGCACGACAACCCCACGGATCCCCTGAGCACCGCCCAGACCGGATTCACCTATCTCCGTAACGTCCGCTTCTAGCTGGGGAATCCACAATGGACAACAAGAAACGCGGGCTGTCCCGCAGATCGATGCTCGCGGGCACCGCGGCCGGGGTGATCGCCCCGGTCGTGGTCTCGGCGAGCGCCGGCTCCGCGCCGGCCGCCGCCGCGGGGATGACCCGCAACATCACCGTCTACGCCGACTACGTTCCCGGCACGACCCGGGTCGGTTACGGGCTCGAGCCCGGCAAACCGACGATCCCCGGGCCGCTCCTGGAGTGCTACGAGGGTGACACGCTGGTGATCGAGCTGGTCAACAACACCGACCAGCGGCTCTCGATCCACCCGCACGGCGTCAACTACGACACCAAATCCGACGGCTCGCCGTTCAACGATTCCTTCAACAAGCCCTACGAGACCAAGACCTACACCTGGAAGACCCGGACGGCCTACCAGGCGGCCAACGGTTTCTGGATGCCCGGCAGCGCGGGGTACTGGCACTACCACGACCACGCGTTCGGCGGCGACCACGGCACCGCGGGCCTGATGAAGGGGCTCTACGGCGGCCTGATCGTGCGCAGGCGCGGGGATCTGCTGCCCAGCAAGCAGTTCACCGTGGTGTTCACCGAAATGTGGATCAACCACCAGGTGGCCCCGAACACGCCGATCTTCGAGGCGAACCTCGGCGAACGCGTCGAGTTCATCTGCATCGGGCACGGCAACCTGATGCACACCTTCCACCTGCACGCGCACCGCTGGGCGGACACCCGCACCGGCATGCTCACCAGCGCGACCGACAACGCCCCGATCCTCGACAACAAGACCCTGGACCCCGGCAACTCCTTCGGGTTCCAGGTGATCGCCGGTGACGGCGTCGGGCCGGGCGCGTGGATGTACCACTGCCACGTCCAGCAGCACTCGGACGACGGCATGTCCGGCGTGTTCCTGGTCCGCAACGCCGACGGCGGGATGCCCGCGGGCGCCCAGGAGGCGATCGACCGCTTCAAGGGACATCAGCACACCACCACGTCCACTCCGGACGCCACCGGGGCTTCGGCCCACCATCACCAGTCTTGAAAGGAGCGAGAACTTGAGACGAGTATTTTCGCAACGTCGGCTCCGCAGACGGTCACTGGCCGCGCTCGCGGTCGGCGCCGTCGTCACTTCCGGGCTTCCGCTGGCCATCGCACCGGTGACCGCCGAAGCCGCGACGAACGTCCCGGTGAACGTCCTGGTCTTCCACGGCACCGCCGCGGACCAGAAGGACCCCGTCCTGCGCGCCACGGACGCGATCGCGAGCCTGGGCCAGGCCAACGGGATCTCCGTTTCGTCCTCTTCGGACCCCGCGGTGTTCACGCAGGCGAACCTCGCGAAGTACCGCGGCGTCGTCTTCCTTTCCGCGCAGGGCATCACGCTCAACCGCGACCAGGAAACCTCGCTGCAGAACTACATGAAGGCGGGCGGCGGGTTCCTCGGCCTGTCCGACGCCGCGCGGGCCCAGGACGGTTCGCAGTGGTTCTCCGGCCTGATCGGCGCCCGTCCGGTGGGGGCGCGTCCCACGCCGGAGGCGGTCGCCTCGGTCACCGCGAGCGCGGAGAACGCGCCCAACGAGTCCAAGGAAAAGCTCGCCGACAACAACGAGAACACCAAGTGGCTGGCCTTCCAGCCGACCGGCTGGGTCGCCTACAAGATGGCCGCCCCGGTCGCGGTCAGCAGCTACGACCTCGTCTCGGCGAACGACTTCCCCGGACGTGACCCCAAGAGCTGGACCCTGCAGGGCTCCAACGACGGGACCACGTGGACCGATCTCGACACCCGCACCAACGAGACGTTCGCCGACCGGTTCGTGAGCCGCAAGTTCACCTTCACCAACACCACGGCGTACGCGAACTACCGGCTGAACATCACCGCCAACGCCGGTGACCCGCTCATCCAGCTGGCGGATTGGAAGCTGTACAAGGACAACTCGACCACCCCGCCGCCGCCGGAGGCCCCGCCGGCCGAGGCCACGGTCGACGTCCTCGACAAGGCGAACCCGGCCACCGCGGGCCTGCCGCAGAAGTGGGTGCGCACCGACCGGTGGCTCAACTGGGAGGTCAACCCGGTCGGCACCGTGCACACGGTCGCGCAGGTCGAGGAATCGACCTACAAGCCGGGTGTCGGCGCGAACGGCGCCTTCCACCCGATCTCGTGGTGCCGTGACTACGACGGCGGCCGCTCCTTCTACACCGGCATGGGCCGGACCGAGGCGAGCTACGGCGAAGCCCAGTTCCGAAGCCACATCCTTGGCGCGCTGAAGTGGACCACCGGCATGGTGCGCGGTGACTGCAAGGCGGGGATCGCGGCCAACTACAAGGTCGAGCGCCTGACCGGGATCAACCAGCCCGGCCAGCTGGACCAGATGGGCGAGCCGCACGGGCTCACCATCGCGCCGAACGGCCGGGTGTTCTACATCGGCCGCGCGGCCTGCGCCGGCAACGTCGTGCCCGCGCCGAACGACTGGACCAACCCCGAGATCGGCGCCGGCTGCGGCACGATCCACCAGTGGGATCCGGTCACCAAGAAGCCGAAGCTGCTCACCACGCTCAAGGTGATGGGCAACCGCGGCAGCGGCGACGAACTGGTCAAGAACGAGGAAGGCCTCCTCGGTCTCGTGCTGGACCCGAAGTTCAGCGAGAACGGCTTCATGTACGCCTACTGGATGCCGCACGCGTCGGTCGACATCGACAAGCGGATCGGCAAGCGCACGGTCTCGCGGTTCACCTACGACCTGAAGAACCAGACGCTGGACCAGGCGACCCGCAAGGATCTG
Organism: Amycolatopsis sp. EV170708-02-1; assembly: GCF_022479115.1. NCBI lineage: Bacteria > Bacillati > Actinomycetota > Actinomycetes > Pseudonocardiales > Pseudonocardiaceae > Amycolatopsis > Amycolatopsis sp. EV170708-02-1. The sequence continues at coordinate 7,602,584 of NZ_CP092497.1, read as the reverse complement.
CTGTCGTGGGACGTCCAGGTCCACAGCTGCTGCCACGCGGGCGGCGGCATGGACTTCGACAAGGACGGGAACCTCTACATCGGTTCCGGCGACAGCAACTCGTCGCAGGGCTCCAACGGGTACTCCGGCAACAACTGGACCCAGGACTACAAGGGCGTCTCGTTCCAGGACGCGCGCCGCACCGCCGGTAACACCAACGACCTCAACGGCAAGATCCTGCGGATCCACCCGGAGCCGGACGGTACCTACACCAACCCGGCGGGCAACCTGTTCCCCGAGGCCAACGACCCCGGGAACAAGACCAGGCCCGAGATCTACGTGATGGGCGTGCGGAACATCTCGCGTCTGCAAGTCGACAAGAAGACCAACTGGCTGACCGCCGCGTGGGTCGGCCCGGACGCGAGCTCGCCGAGCCCGGAGCTCGGCCCGGCCAAGTACGAGACCGCCACGGTCATCACCGAGGCGGGCAACCACGGCTGGCCGTACTGCATGGGCAACAAGCAGCCGTACCGCGACCGCAGCAGCACCGACGCCGCGGTGCTCACCGGCTGGTACGACTGCGACAACCCGGTCAACACCTCGCCGCGCAACACCGGCCTGGTGAACCTGCCGCCGATCAAGAAGAACATGATCTGGTACTCGCCGGACGGCGGCGGGCCGGTGTTCCCCAACCGCCCCAACAGCTCCGTCCCGACGTACAACGCGGCCGAGGCCACCTACACGCAGCCCTACCTCAAGGGTGGCGGCCAGGCGGTCATGACCGGGCCGACGTACCACCGCGAACTGGTCAACACCAACAGCGGCGTCGCGTGGCCGTCGTACTGGAACGACAAGTGGTTCATCGGTGACCAGAGCAACGGGCAGAACCGGATCGCGGTCACCCTCGACCCGAACGGTGTCGCGAAGCAGGATCCGCCGGTGTTCGCCGAGACGGTGCGGCAGATCATCCCGACCGGCGGTGGCGACACCAAGCTGAACCAGTGGATGGACGCCAAGTTCGGGCCGGACGGCGCGCTGTACGTGCTCGACTACGGCGGCGGCTTCTTCACCCTGACCAACAACCAGAAGCTGCTGAAGATCAGCTACACCGGTGGCGAGGCCACGCCGTCCGCGGCGGCGGCGTCGACCATGGTGCAGAACAAGCCGCTCACCGCGGCCTTCACCGGGTCGAAGTCCGGCGGCGTCTCCTACAAGTGGGAGTTCGGCGACGGCACGATCTCGACGCAGCCCGACCCGCGGCACACCTACCCGCGCACGGGTCTCTACACCGCCAAGCTGACCGTGACCTACGCGGACGGCGAGACGGTGACCACGCGGAACTCGGTGAGCGTCGGCTGTCTCGTGGCGGATTCCAGTGCCACGGTGACCATCGGCGACACCGACACCGGGGTGACCAACCGGAACGCCGGTGGCGGCTGCACGGTCGACGACATGATCGACGACGAGAGCACGTGGACCTCCCACGCCGGTTTCGTCAACCACGTCACCCAGGCCGTGGACCGGCTCGGTGACCTCGGTGTGCTGAACGCGGCCGAGTCGGACAAGATCAACGCCGCGGCCGCCGCGTCGCCCATCGGCAACAAGGGCGTCACCGGCTACGACGCGATCTACGACGGCACGGCCGAATCGTTCCGCAACTGGTCGCAGGCGCCGTCCGGGCAGTTCACCATCCAGCCGGACGGGTCACTGCGACCGTCGGGCGGGCTCGGCATGCTGTGGTACTCGGCACGGCAGTTCGGCAACTTCTCGGTGAAGCTGCAGTTCAAGGACATCGCGCCGACCGGCAGCGCCAACAGCGGTGTGTTCGTCCGGTTCCCGGACCCGCGCACTCCGCTGGAGCAGCGTCCGCCGGGTAGCTGCGGCACGGTCGGTTCGGCGAGGACGTCACAGGCCTGGGTCGCGATCTACTGTGGACACGAGGTCCAGCTGTACGACGGGGCCACCGGTGAGCCGCAGAAGACCGGGTCGATCTACAACTTCGACCCGCGGCCGCTGGACCAGGCGGGCGTGAAGCCGAAGGGGACCTGGAACGAGTACGAGATCAAGGTCGTCGGGCAGAAGTACACGATCATCCGCAACGGCGTGGTGATCAACGAGTTCGAGAACGCGCCGGGGATCCAATCGTCGCGGGCGGGCGATCCGTCCACCGACTTCCGGCAGTTCGTCAGCGGGTTCATCGGTCTGCAGAACCACGGTGACAACGACCTGATGGAGTTCCGCAACATCCGGGTGCGGCAGCTGTAGCGCGAAAACCGGCCGGGCGCGCGGGTCCCGTGTGCCCGGCCGGTCTCCCTTGTACGGAAGGTTTCCCTGCGATGTCCCCAAGAACCCTCGTCGTGGCTTTGGTGGCCGCGACGCTCGCACTGGCGGGCCTGGTGTTACCCGGCTCGTCCGCCCCCGCCTCCGCCGCACCCGTCCAGACCCTGGAATGGACCGCGGGCGACAGCACCGACCACTACCTCAGCGCGCCGTCCACCGCGGTGGCCGGTGAGACCACGATCGTCTTCAAGAACACCGAAGAGCTCGGCTCGACGATGTCGCACACGCTGACGTTCGACACCGAGACCCCGGGCTACAACCACGACGTCACCCTCAACATCCTCGCCAACCCCTACGACGACAAGAACGGCGTGCACGAGGCCACGGTCACGCTGACCCCTGGCAAGTACCGGTACTACTGCACGATCCAGGGCCACACCAAGATGATGGGCGAGTTCGTCGTCACCGACGGCGGCGGCGCCGACACCACCCCGCCGACCGTGACCGCGAACGTGACCGGCACCAAGGACACCGCCGGGAACTACGTCGGTTCCGCGACGGTGAATCTGTCCGCTTCGGACAGTCAGTCCGGAGTGGACAAGGTCGAGTACCAGCTCGACGGCGGCGCGTGGACCGCGTACACCGCACCCGTGGTCGTCTCCACGGCCGGCGCGCACATGGTCCACTATCGCGCTTCCGACAAGGCGGGCAACGTTTCGCCGGAAGGGATGTCGTCGTTCACTGTCGTCACCGGGCAGCCCGGCGACACGACACCGCCGACGGTGACGGCCGAGGTGACGGGGACCAAGGACGGTGCGGGCAACTACCTCGACACCGCCACCGTGAAGCTCACCGCCACCGACGCGGGTTCCGGCGTCGACAAGGTCGAGTACAAAGTGGACGAAGGCGCTTGGACCGCGTACACCGCTCCGGTCGCGGTCACCGCGCCCGGGATGCACATGGTCTCGTACCGCGCTTCGGACAAGGCGGGCAACGCCTCGCCGGAGGGCATGGCGCATTTCACCGTCGTCAGCAGTGACACCACCGCGCCGACGGTGACGTCCGAAGTGACCGGCACCAAGGACACCGCGGGCAACTACGTCGGCAAGGCGACCGTGACCCTCACGGCCACCGACACCGGCTCGGGTGTCGGCAAGGTCGAGTACAACCTCGACGGCGGCCCGTGGCTCACGTACTCGGCGCCGCTCGCGCTGACCGTCGTCGGCGCGCACACCGTGAAGTACCGCGCCACCGACAAGGCGGGCAACGTCTCGGCGGAAGGCACGGCGACGTTCACCATCGTCGAAGGCGACGACAGCACCGCGCCGGTCGTCTCCGTGGTGGTGAGCGGCGATCTGGACGGAAGCTGGTCGTACATCGAGGACGCGACCATCAACCTGACCGCGACGGACACCGGGTCCGGTGTGGACAAGATCGAGTACAAATTGGACGGTGGGGCCTGGACGGTCTACACCGCGCCGGTGAAGGTGACCGCGCTCGGCACGCACACGCTGACCTACCGCGCGTCGGACAAGGCGGGCAACGTCTCGGCGGAACAGGGCGGCGCGTTCACCATCGTCGCCGCGCCGCCGGGTCCGGACGCCTGCCCGGACTCCGACGTCCGGGACACCGTGATCCTCGGCACGGCGGACAGCCAGGTCGAGAACCGCGACACCGGGAACGGCTGCACGATCAACGACGTGATCGACGACGAGTCGGACTACTCGTCGAACGACCAGTTCGTGACCTACGTGCGGGCCGTGACGCAGGAACTCCTCGACGGCGGGGTCATCTCGTCCGACGAGCGGAACCTGATCGTCACGGCGGCGATCGACTCCGGTATCGGCGGCACGACCGCCGAACCCGAGCCGGGGCCCGGAAAGAAGAAGCCGGAGACGAAGAACCCCGGCATGAAGAAGACCGTGAAGACGCCGATCCGGGACGTCTAGGGCCTCGTGAGTGGCAAGGACGGTTCTAACCGTCCTTGCCACTCACGAGCTCTTGTTACCTTTCTCGCGTCGCGTTCGTCATGTCCATGACGGGTTCGGCGCGAGAAAGGTATCGACATGACCGGTGAGGCGCTGGCCAGCGCGTTCGAGGGGCAGCGCGGCCGTCTGGTGGCCGTGGCCCAGCGCATGCTCGGCTCCCGCACGGACGCCGAGGACGCGGTCCAGGAGGCCTGGCTGCGGCTCGCCCGCCAGGACGCCGGCACGATCGACAACCTGTCCGGCTGGCTGACCACCGTCGTCGGCCGTGTCTGCATCGACGTCCTGCGCTCCCGCAAGACCCGCCCCGAGGATTCCTACGACGAGCCGCCCGAGCTGCTGGTGCTCGAAGACTCGCCGGAGGAAGACGCGCTGCTCGCCGAATCGGTCGGGGTGGCGCTGGTCGTGGTGCTCGACACCCTCGGCCCGGCCGAGCGGCTGGCGTTCGTGCTGCACGACCTGTTCGCGGTCTCGTTCGCCGAGATCGGCGAGATCCTCGGAAAGTCCGCGGACGCGGCCAAGATGCTCGCCAGCCGGGCCCGCCGGAAGGTGCGGGGACAGCGTCCGGCCGACGAGCCGCGGCAACGCGCCGTCGTCGACGCGTTCCTCGCGGCCGCCCGCGAAGGGGACTTCGAAGGGCTGCTGGAGGTGCTCGACCCCGACGTGACCTGGCGCTCGCAGACCCGTCACGGCGAGGTCGTGCGGCTGGGCGCGGCCGAGGTCGCCACCCGGGCCCAGCGCGGTGCCCGTGCCGTGGGGATCATGCGTCCCGCGCTGATCGGCGGCAAACCCGGCGTCGTGACCTGGGACAAGCGCGGCAGGCTGGGCGGCGTGATGAGCTGCACCATCGTCGACGGCCGCATCGTCGCGATCGACTCCGTCAGTGACCCGCGTCGCCTCGCGGCCATGGGTGTTACCTCTCGGGAGTCCTCCTCGTCGAAGTAAGTGAACACCGACGAGAAGGAGAAATCCCATGCAGGCAAGGCTCGAATTCCTCAAGACCGCTCTCGCGCCGAAGCTGGTGAAGCACTTCGTCTCGGCCGCGAAGGTCCTCGACGGCAGCGAACTTCCTTTGGCGACAAGGGAACTGGTGAACATCCGGGCCAGCCAGATCAACGGCTGCTCGGGCTGCCTCGACATGCACACCAAGGACGCGGCGCACGCGGGGGAGACCACGACCCGGCTGAACCTGGTCGCGTGCTGGCGCGAGGCGACGGTCTTCACCGAGGCCGAACGCGCCGCGCTGGAACTCACCGAGCAGGGCTGCCGTCTCGCCGACGGCAGCGGTGTCACCGACGAGGCGTGGGAGGCCGCCGCCAAGCACTACGACGACGACCAGCTCGTCGCGCTGGTGGCCCAGATCGCGCTCATCAACGCCTTCAACCGGCTGAACGTCATCACCCGGCAGCCGGCCGGTGACTACACACCCGGCCAGTTCGCGGCGCACTGATGGAGACCGCGCTGTGGATCGTCGCCGGTCTGCTGGCCGTGATGTACCTCGTGTCCGGCGTCGGGAAACTGTTCCTGCGAAGGGAAACGATCGCCGGGGTCGGGTCGGCCGCGGGCTGGGTGCTGGATTTCGGCCCCGGCACGGTGAAGTTCATCGGGGTGGTCGAGATCCTCGGCGCGGCCGGCCTGGTCCTTCCCGCACTGCTCGGCATCGCCCCGGCGCTGGTGCCGCTGGCGGCCCTCGGACTGGCACTGGTCATGGCGGGGGCGGTGGTCGTGCGGCTGCGCCGCCGCGAATCCCTGATCGCGTTGCTGGACCTGGGGTATCTCGCGTTGTGCGCTTTCGTCGCGATCGGACGTGCCTGAAATACGTGAAGGCCCCCTTCACCGAAGGGGGCCTTCACGTACTCATCGACTCAGGTGCGCTGTTTCGACCGGCCGAGGATGCGACGGCGGCCGTGGCCACCGTTGGTGCGTTCCTCGTGCAGTTCCTTCAGCGACAACATCATCGCGTCTTCCTGTTTCATCAGCGGGTCGTTGCGCAGGTCCTTCCAGACCGACACGCACAACCCGACCATCACGAACACGAACGGCACCGCGATCAGGATGGTGAGGTTCTGCAACCCGGTCAGCGCCTTGTTCCCGCCGACGAGCAGCATCACCGCCGCGACGGCGCCCATCAGCACGCCCCAGAAGATGACGACACCCTTCTTCGGATGCACACTTCCGCGCTGGGACAAGGTGCCCATCACCACCGACGCCGCGTCCGCGCCGGAGACGAAGAAGATGGACACCAGGATCATCACCAGGATCGCGATCGGGACGAACCACGGCAGGGTCTCGAGCAGTTCGAACGTCGCCGATTGGGCACTGCCCGCGCCCGCGATGTCCGTCCCGGCCCGCTGCCTGCTGATCGCCGCGCCGCCGAAGATCGCGAACCAGATCAGGCTCACGACGCTCGGGATCGCGATGACACCGAAGATGAATTGCCGGATGGTGCGGCCGCGCGAGATCCGCGCGATGAACATGCCGACGAAGGGCGTCCACGAGATCCACCACGCCCAGTAGAAGACCGTCCAGCCGCCGAGCCACGTCTGCATCTCTTCGCCACCGGTCATCCCGGTACGGCCGGACATCTCCGCCAGCTCGCGGAAGTAGTCGCCGATCGCGCCGGGCACGATGTTGAGGATGAGCACGGTCGGCCCGACCACCAGCACGAACACCGCGAGTACCGCGGCGAGCACCATGTTGATGTTGGACAGCCACTGGATTCCCTTGGCCACCCCGGACACCGCCGACGCGATGAACGCGATGGTGAGGATCGCGATGATCGCGACCAGCAGTCCCTTGCCGGGATCGTCGATCCAGCCGACGGCGCCCATCCCGCCACCGACCTGGAGCGCGCCGAGGCCGAGCGAAGCGGCCGAACCGAACAGGGTCGCGAAGATCGCCATGATGTCGATCGCCTTGCCCAGCGGCCCTTCGGTGCGCCGCTTGCCGATCAGCGGCGCGAACACCGAACTGATCAGCTGGCTGCGGCCCTTGCGGAAGGTGCTGTACGCGATCGCCAGGCCGACGACGGCGTAGATCGCCCACGGGTGCACGGTCCAGTGGAACAACGTCGTCGCCATCGCGGTGTGGACGGCTTCGTCGGAGTTCGGTGCCGCGGTGCCCGGGGGCGGGCTCGCGAGGTGGGAAACCGGTTCGTACACACCGAAGAACATCAGGCCGATACCCATACCGGCGCTGAACATCATCGCGATCCACGACGACGTCCGGAATTCGGGGAGTTCCTTGTCGCCGCCCAGCGGGATCCGGCCGTAGCGGCTTATGGCCAGACAGACCGCGAAGAGCACGAAACCGCTCGCGGTCAACACGAACGCCCAGCCGCCGTACGGGATCACGGCGTCGTTGAGGAGGGTCGACGCGACACTCGCGAGACTCTCCGGGGAGAGGACACCCCAGACGATGATCGCGAGCGCGAGCACCGCCGCCACACCGAAAACGGTCCGGTCGGTCTCGGCGGGGCGTTCGGCGGCGAGGTCGAGCGGGACGTGCTCATCGGGCGGGTGCCCCGGACCTGTCGTGTCCGGCGCGTGGGCGAGGTCCGACGCGGTCTCCGCGACGACCTCTTCTTCCGCTTGTTTACCGTCCTGCGAACTCATGTTCAGACACGCGCCGACTACGGCGCGATCTCCTTCCGCCCGAGTTAACCCGTTTGCACCACTGCACCCTAACCAGAAAACTGGTAACCGGCAGAAAATGCGGGCGAAGAGGTTTAAACCGCTGATTGTGGGCCTGACCTCGGCGGATGCGATCATCGTCGTCGATCTCGGCGGGGAACGTGTCGCTCGTGACACCGGCGGTCAGGAGATCGGGCCGAGTTTCTCGCAGAGAACCCTGCTGAACTGGGGTTCCTTGGCGAGGATTTCCTCGCATCCCTTGGATTTGACGCTCGTCACCGACTGCCATCCCTCGGTCGCCCAGCGGTAGAGCACGCGCAGAGACGGGCTTTGGGGGAAGTTCGTGCGGTCGACGACGAGCCACCGCTGGTCGCAGGCGCGCGTGTCGATGTCGATGGCCTCGCCGCGGGTCTGCTCGACCCAGACGTCGGCGCAGTGATCGGCGGGCGGGTGGCAGCCCAGCGCGCCGCAGTGACCCCAGGTCCCATCCGGCAGTTTGTTCCAGGGGCCCGCGCTCCAGTCCAGCATCAGCGTCCGGTTCGCGATCGGGGCCGCGGTGGTGAGCTTGATCTCCGAAGGCACCGTTTCCCGGCAGTCGGCGGCACCGGGGGTGATGACGACGTACGCATAGATGATGTCGTTCTCTTCGGTCAGGCCTTCGATCCGCGGGTCGCGGCCGCATTTCGGGATCGCCACCTGGAGCAGGAGGGTGCGGTCGTCCGGCCCCGCGCGGACGCCCGTGGTCGCGACGGTCAAGGTCGCGTCGGGGAGCGCCGCTTCGACCGAGGTGGGGCTCTTCGGTACGGAACTCGTCGGCGCCGGAGCGGTGTCCGCGTACGGAATGTCGGCCGCCAGGACGGCGGCGAAGAATGCTCCGCCGCCGAGCAGTACGGCCGCGCTCCACAGGACAGGACGAACGAAACGCCGTCTGCCGGCCATCAAACCCCCCAGGTTCGGAGGGATTTTAGACCGTGGCGCCCCCTCTCCAGAAGGGCCGGCCGAGCGAGTCTCCGCCGGCGGCGTCCGGGCGGGCCTGCCGCGCGTGGTTGCGCTCCAGCAGGTAGGTGACGAGGGCGATCAGGGCGAGGGTGACGATGATTGCGGTCATGGCAGTAAGTTTGCGCCACTCGACATCCTGCCAAAAGTGGCAGTTCTGTCGTTGTGCGTCAAAATCCTGCCAGCTATGCTCCGGGCATGCTGAAGAGCGTCGCCGTGGTGCTGCTGGACGATTTCGCCGCCTTCGAGTTCGGTGTCGTCTGTGAGGTGTTCGGCTACGACCGCACCGATGACGGAGTGCCACTGCTCGACTTCCGCGTGTGCGGGGAGCGTGCCGGAGAGCCGCTCAGCCTCGGTCACGGCGTCAAGGTCACGCCGGAGCACGGTCTCGAAGCGACCGAGGACGCGGACCTCGTCGTCGTCCCCGCCTGCGACGTGCGCGACGAATACCCGCCCGCGGTGCTCGAAGCGCTCCGGACGGCCTCGGCGCGGGGAGCCACGCTGCTTTCGGTCTGCACCGGCGCGTTCGTGCTGGGTGCCGCGGGTCTGCTCGACGGGCGGCGGTGCACCAACCACTGGCGGCACAGCGCGAAGTTCCGGAAGCGTTTTCCCCAGGCGCAGCTGGATCCGGACGTCCTCTTCGTCGACGACGGCGACATCATCACCAGCGCCGGAACGGCCGCCGGTATCGACGCGTGCCTGCATCTGGTCCGGCGGGAACTCGGCTCCGCCGCGGCCACCGTGATCGCCCGGCGCATGGTGGTGCCGCCGCAACGGGAAGGCGGGCAGCGTCAGTTCGTCGAGGTGCCGATCCCGGAGTGCACCGGGGACAGCCTCCAGCCGGTGCTCACCTGGATGCTCGACACCATCGACCACGAACACGCCGTCGCCGATCTGGCCCGCCGGGCCCGGATGTCCGAGCGCACCTTCGCCCGCAAGTTCGTCGCGGAGACGGGCACCACACCGCACCGATGGCTTTCGACACAACGGGTTCTGCACGCGAGGTCGCTGTTGGAGGGGACGGGGATGAGCATCGACGAGGTCGCGCGCCGCTGCGGCTTCGGCTCAGGAGCCTTGCTGCGGCACCATTTCCACAAGGTCGTCGGCGTTTCCCCGCAGGACTACCGGCGAACCTTCGCGCCGCAGCGCGTTTGACGCCCGCCCCTAGTCCTTCGGTGCTTTGTTGAACAGGCCGAGGGATTGCGCGAACGCGGCGCCACCCGCCAGGAAGACGAGCGGCAGCGTCTTGGCCCAGAACGCGCCGACGTCGAGCGAGATGAGCAACGCGAGCAATCCGCCCGCCAAGGCGGCCAAGACGAGCATTCCGAGCGCGAGGCGGGGTTTCGAGACCATGTGCCCTCCAGGATCGGATTCGGAAAAGGGCAAGCCTCGCGGGGGTTTCGACGGGGAAAGAGGTCATTTTTGCCGCGCCCCGGGCGGTTCTAGAGTGAGCCCCAGGCGCGGGCGCGGTCCAGCAGCCTGTCGCGGATGAGGGTCACGACCGGCCGCACCGGGCCGGACCGGTGCGCGAGATGGATGGTGTTCAGCGGCGGCACTTCCGGGGTGTGCGCTATCGAGACCGAGCCCGCTTCGAGCGCGGCCGCGGCGATGTAGCGCGGCAGCACGCTCGCCCCGGCGCCCGCGACGACGACGGCGAGGATCGCGCGGAGATCGGGCACGACCATCGCGACACGGTTCGGCGGCCGCCGCCCGAACTCGCTGCGCCAGTAGCGGCGGATGATCGGCAGATCGGCGGCGTAGGCGATCAGCGGCAGATGGGCCAGCGCCGGCACCGGGTCGGCGGCGAGCAGCGCGGGATCGACGCTCCGGGCGAGCGCGGGGGCGGCGACGAGCACGAATTCCTCGTCGATCAGCGGAATCGAGGTGATGCCGCGTCGCCGCGGCCGGACCGACGAGATGACGAGGTCGAGGCGCGCGGCTTCGAGGGTGGACAGGAGTTCGTCGGCGAGCCCGAGGGTGACGTCGAGCCGCAGGCCGCGTTCGGTCAGCGGGGCGAGCGCGGGCAGGAACCGCGTCGCCATGCCGTCGCTCGCGCCGCCCAGCGCCACCTGTTCGCGGTACTGGACGTCGTCGTCGCCCGTCGCCAGAGCGCCCCGCAGTTCGTCGATCCGGGTGCCGATCCTGGCGGCGAGTTCGGCCGCGCGGGCGGTCGGCGCCGCACCGAGCCGTGACCGGACGAAGAGCTGCTCGCCGAGTTCCTCCTCGAGCTTCAGCAACTGCCCGGTGACGGCGGGCTGGGTCAGGCCGAGCTCCGCGGCGGCCGCGGAGAGCGAGCCGAGCCGGTAGATCGACAGGAAGGTCGCCAGCCGGTCCAAATTGGGCATGCAAGTCACCTTCCATAAGAAATCTTATGGATCGTAGCCGCCGTCGCGGAGTACTCGCGGCAACGACCCGGTTGAAGCGGGCAGTGGGCACAACGCCCCCGGACAACGAAAGGAACAGTCATGGCGCGGATCCTCATGATCGTCTCGGCCGCGGACCACGTGCGGCTCACGGACGGCGTCGACCACCCGACCGGGTTCTGGGCCGAAGAGGTCGCCGAGTCGCACCGGGTGCTCGCCGCGGCGGGCCACCAGGTGGAGATCGCGACGCCGTCCGGGCTCCGGCCGACCGTCGATCCGATCAGCCTCGACGAACGCGGCGGCGTCGACCCGGCCGCGGGCGCGAAATTCGCCGAGTACCTCAAGGGGCTCGATCTTTCGGCGCCGCTCAAGCTCTCCGAAGTCTCGGCCGACACCTACGACGCCTTCTACCTGCCCGGCGGACACGGCCCGATGACCGACCTGGTGGACGACGCCGACCTCGGCGTCTTGCTGAACGACGCCGACGCGCAGGGCAAGACCATCGCCGCGCTCTGCCACGGACTCGCCGCCTTGCTCAGCGCGCGCCGCGAGGACGGCTCGTTCACCTTCGCCGGCCGCTCGATGACGTCGTTCAGCGACGAGGAGGAACGGCAGGGCGGTCTGGGCGAGAAGACCCCCTTCTTCGTCGAGGCGCGGCTTCGGGAACAGGGCGCGATCGTCACTCCGGCGGCCGCCTGGTCGAGCGAGGTCGTCGTCGACGGAAACCTGGTCACCGGCCAGAACCCGCAGTCCAGTGTCGCCACCGCGGAACGCGTGGTGGCGCGGCTGCAGACGGCGTGAGTTTGCGCCGCGGCCGGATCCGGGCATACGATCAGGGCAGTCGTACAGGACGAACGCCCTAGGAGATGACGGTGGCAGGATCCCCGGCCGCGGCGCGTGGCAGGCTCGTTCGGCAACGGTTGCTCGAAGCGGCTGTCGCGCTCGTGCCCGAACTCGGCTGGTCCGCGGTCAGCACCCGGATCCTGGCCGAGCGCGCCGGTGTCACGCCGAGCGTCGTGCACTACCACTTCCCGTCGCTGCAGGCCTTGATGATCGAGGCCGTACTCGGCGCGATGCGCGAAGTCGCGCTCGCTTTCGAGCCGGCACTGGAGGCCGTCGAGACGCCGGCCGACGCGGTGGACGCGTTGCTGGCGTCGATCGGCGAATACTCCGGCACCGACCCGATGTCGCTGCTGTTCGCCGAGGCCTACCTCGCCGCGACCCGCGACGACACCTTGCGCGAAGGCATTCGTGAGCTGCTCGCCGACCTGCGTGCCAGGTTCGGCGGGTGGCTGGCGCAGCGGGGAGTGGCCGACGCCGAGGACACCGCCGCTGCGCTTCTCGCCGCCGTGGACGGGCTTCTGCTGCATCGGGCGCTCGGACCGGAGTCCGGCCGGATCGTCTCCCCGGCCGTCCTGCGCAGGCTGGTCGGCTGAACGAAAGGGAGGGACCCCATGAAGGTGGCGATCTGCGGTGCCGGGATCACCGGTCTGGCGCTGGCGCACCGGCTCGCGGCGCTGGACGTCGAGGTCGTGGTGCTGGAACGCGCCGCGGGGCCGCGGGAGCAGGGCTACATGATCGACTTCTTCGGCCCCGGCTTCGACGCCGTCGAGGAAATGGGCTTGCTGCCCCAGGTCGAAGAAGCGGCGTATCAGGTGGACGAGGCGAGCTTGCTGGACGAACGCGGGCGCCGCCGGGCGGCGATCGACTACGTCCAGTTCGCCAAGTCGGTGCGAGGACGGCTCTGCAGCATCATGCGGCCCGATCTGGAACGCGTGCTGCGTACCGGACTTCCGTCCACAGTGGACGTCAGGTTCGGTGCCGGGGTCGACGGCGTCGAGGATCTCGGCGACCGGGTGCGGGTCACCCTGGCGGACGGCGAGGCGCTCGAAGCCGATCTCCTGGTCGGGGCCGACGGGATCCATTCGACCGTGCGGCGGCTGGTCTTCGGCGAAGAGAGCCGGTTCTTGCGTCATCTCGGGTTTCATACGGCGGCCTTCGTTTTCGAGGACGAGGAGATCCGGGCACAGGTGGGGGAGCGGTTCTGCCTCACCGACACCGTCGGGATGCAGATGGGTTTCTACGGTCTCCGCGACGGCAAGCTCGCGGCGTTCGCCGTGCACCGCACGACGGATCCGGCCCTGCCTGCCGACGCGCGAGCGGCGCTGCGCGCGACCTACGGTTCGCTCGGCTGGGCGGTGCCGAAGGCGCTCGACCTGTGCCCGACTCCCGGCGAGGTGTACTACGACCAGGTCGCGCAGATCGAGATGTCTTCCTGGAGCCGCGGACGGGTCGTGCTCGTCGGCGATTCTTGTTATGCCGTCTCCCTTCTCGCCGGTCAGGGCGCTTCACTGGGTATCGCGGGCGCGTTCGTGCTCGCCGAGCAGCTCACCCGGGCGGCCTCGATCGAGACCGCGCTCGTGGAGTACGAGAGCCTGGTCCGCCCGGTGGTGACCGAGAAGCAGCAGGTCGCCCGCCGGGGTGCGCGATGGTTCCTGCCCGCCAACCGATTCCTGCTCCTGGCGCGCCGGGGTTTTCTTCACGTGGCCCGGCTCCCGGGACTCGAACGACCGCTCGCGGCCGCCGTCACGGGCAAGTCGACGGCACTGGTGACGAACCTGAAGCATGGGGCCGAGATCCGGAGCCGGTGACCTTTCGACACGCTCTCTGGAGCGCCGAAGCCGCCGGGTGACTCGGTTCCGGAAGCTTCACTGGGCCTCGGAGGTCTAGCGGGCAATTCGTGGAAGCCGTCTTGGGCGATGCGCGGGCAGGGTGATCGCTTTTCGTGATTTCGGTTTCAGCGGAGCGGGTCGGTATGGCCCGGTGTTCCGGTCGGGTGGGCAGGGTCGTATTTGGGGAGTCTGTCTTGGATGGCCTGGGCTTTCCATCCGTGGGGAGGGTCGGTCGCGGCCGGGGTTCCGAGTCCGATCGGGTCGGTCTATGTCCTCAGGTGCATCGTGTTGCGCCTCGGGGTCCCGGTCGGGTCGAGGTAAGCGGGCGGGGTGAATTCGGGGAGGCCGTCTTGGGCGATCTGGACTTTCCATTCGCTGCGGTGGATGAGCCGGTGGTGTTTGGTGCAGAGGAGGACGAGGTTGTCGATTTTCGTTTCGCCGTGGTGCCGCCAGAAAACAATGTGATGAGCGGTGCACCGCGGCACCGGCATGTCACAGCCTGGGAAGGCGCAACCGCCATCGCGGAGGGTGAGCGCGTATTTCTGGGCGAGGGACACGGTGCGTTTGGAGCGGCCGATGTCCAGCGGTTCGCCCGCGGTACCGAGAACGCCAGGTCTGACACGGGCGTCGCAGGCGAGGATGCGGGCGTCGGTGGCGCTGATCGGCCCGACGAGGTCGAGGTGGGCTTCGCCGAGATCGTTCATCAAATCCTCGTAGGACATGGTGACGAGGATGTGTGTCGCTTCCCCGGCTTGGCCGGGAAGGTTACGGCTGGTGGTTTTCAGGCGGACGTAGTCGGTGAAGGCATCCCCGTAACGTTCGTCCTGGCTACGGGGATCCCGCACGCCGTCGATGGCTTTGTGGGGTTTGGCCATCGGGTCGAGGTCGGATTTGAGGCGGGCGTAGGTTTCCAGGTCCAGGCGTGCTTTGAGGCCGAGGGTGCCGTCGCGGTGCTTCACGAACCGCAACTCCGGCCGGGTCTCTTTCGGATCCTCGTTGCGAGGCTCCTTCCCGTCGGGGTCGAGTTCATCCAGCAGGCGGCGTCCGGCGCGGGCGATCTGCCGTGGCCCAGCGTGCCGGGCCAGTTCGACCAGGATCTTCTCTCCGGCCCGGACGTCCGCTTCGGGGACGGTGGAGGGGATGCGGGCGAGGGTTTTGATGATGGCGTCGATCTGGCCGCCGCCGATCGCGCCCTCCGCAGCAGCCTCAGCCGTCAACGGCGCCAGCGGCGGTTCGGGGTCGCCGCCGATCGACGGGCCAGGGTGCAGGGCGAGGACGCGGTCGGCGCGGGCGTTGGCTTCCTTGTCCGACACCAGGAAATCCTCGACAATCAACCCCGCCAACGTCGAATGACCACTACAACCCCGCACCCCACGGGAGTTGATTTCCGCGAGGATCGCGTTCTGCTCCGCATCCAACCGCCGCTTCACCACTTCGAGTTCCTGTTTACGGGCATGCAGCGTCGCCGTATCGACGCGCCACCACTCGGTGGACGTCTTCGGAGAGGCATCGTCGCTGGACACAAGATCAACGCTACGCCGAGTCGAACACCTGTGCTATAGCATATTCAGACTATATCGCACTATTCATCAATGAAACGGGGGCCGGGTGACTCCGTCAGAACCGAATACCTGACGCTTCACGAGCAGCTTCGGGTGAACGTCGCGATGACACCGGTGTAGTAGTACGAAACCGTGACCACGCCATCATCGGTGAGCACTGGCCTCCCGAAGGCTCCGTCAGTGTCGGTGAGCAGCGTGTGCGTGAGTGCGCCGTTCTCCCAGACGCCGACCGCGTACCGCTTGTCGGCGGTCCGGTAGGTGCCCGAGGTCAGTGTGCCCGAATCGACCACGGACTCCCGGGCCCGGACGTCCAGCCGCCGCACGATCCGCCCGGCGGTATCCCATTCGACCGTCACGAACTTGCCGTTCTCGTAGATCTCACCGGATATCCGTCCGCCGCGAAAGGCGTCCACGCGGTCGGTCTTCAGCGACAGTTCGGTCAGCGAACCGCCGGCTTCGCGGACGAAGTAGGCGAGCCGCTGCCCTTCGGCGCGGATGAGGATCCGGCCCTGCTCGTCGATGTCGACCGGGCTGACATACGAGTAGACGGCCGGGTCGGGATTGATCACCCGCACCACACCGGGCGTGGAAGCGGGCCACAGCATCAGGTCGAAGGTGTCCGCGAATCTCGAAGCCATGCCGACGATGTCGCCGGCGTCGTTGATCGCCTTGGCCCGTCCGGCCCGATAGCCCTGCGGCACCGGCAGCTGTTCATACCGCCCGTTCCGGTGGACGACGGCGCCGTTTTCGAACGAGTCGACGATCGTGGTGCCGACCGACACGCCCGAGTCGTTGATGTCCCTCAGTATGGTCTGACGGCCGAACGCCTGGCCCAGGATTTCGGCGGTCCCGTGGTGCCATCGGACGCCGTCGGTGGTCGAGCCGCTGCCGACGAACCAGCCGCCGTTCGCGGCGCCGCTGACCTGACCCGTGGTGCTCCCGGCGGGCAGCGGCAGGGTGCCCGGTGTCCACGTGCAGCCGGCGTCCGCGCTCGCGGTGCCGGTGCTGAGGCCGGTGAACACCAGTGTCACGGCCAGCAGGATCTTCGTCGTCCGCGTCATGTGCGAAACGCTAGGCGCGAAGAATGCCGGGGTTCCACGTCAGATGACACATACGCCGAGATCACCAGGTGGGATGCGCGGTGACGCCTCCGTCCACGGTGAGGTTGTGCCCGGTGATCCACGACGCGAGCGGCGAGGCGAGGAAAAGGCACGCGTTCGCGACGTCGCCGGGGGTGCCGAGCCTGCCCAGCGGCGCGGCCTGCCGCCAGCGGCGGACGCCCTCCGGCCAGGCGTCGCCGAGGCCGGGCCGGTCGATCAGGCCGGGGGAGACGGCGTTGACGCGTAGTCCCCGCGCCCCGTATTCGAGCGCGGCGGCGCGGGCGTGCATGACCAGGGCGGCTTTCGCGCTGCTGTAGTGCGCGTGCCCCGGCGCGGGCTGGGCCGCTTCGATCGAGGCGATGTGGATGACGCTGCCACCGTTCATCACTTCGGCCGCGGCCTGGGTGCACGAGAACGCGCTGGTGAGGTTCGCGTCGAGGATGGCGCGCCAGCTCTCCGCCGACATTTCCGGCAGAGGTTCGACCGGCTGCACGCCGGCGTTGTTGACCAGGGTGTCCAGCCTCCCGGTCCAGGCCGCGGCGGCGGCCACGAGGCGTCGGCATTCGCCGTCGTCGGTGAGGTCGGCGGCGAACGTCTCGGCGGTGCCGCCCGCGTCGTGGATCCGTGCGACGACGGCGCGCGCCGAGGCTTCGTCACGGTGATAGTGCACGGCGACGGCACTGCCCGCCTCGGCGAAGCGCAGCGCGATACCGCGGCCGATCCCGCCGCTGGCCCCGGTCACGAGGGTGGTGGTGCCGGTCAGGTCGAGCATCGAGGTCCTTTCAGGCGAGACGGCGGCGGATCCACCAGAAGCAGAATCCCGCGAGACCGAGGGCGAGCGCCAGATAGAGCGCGCTCTCGATCCATTGGAACGGCCAGAATCGGGTCGGCGGGTGGTAGATCACATGTTGCCGATAGCCGAGCCGGTTGATTTCGGCCAGGCACAGGTCCATCGGGTCGGCCGCGGTGGCCCGGCCGCCGGGCGGCGAAGACGGCGAACACGGGCCGCCGGACGTCGGCATGGTGACGTTCTCGACGGGTTTTCCGGACGGGTCGACGGTTTCGCCCGCCAGCAGCCAGCCGCCGGGATCCGGTGCCTTGGCCTCGAAATGCAGCACCCCGGTGTTCGGGTTCCGGCCGATTCCATCCACAGTGGACGGAGAGAGCTCGACGGTCGCGTCGATGGAGGGCAGCAGATGGGGCCGGACGACGATCGGCACCGCGACCTGGATCACCGCGAACGCGGCCAGCGTGACAGCCATCGCGGGCAGGCTGCGCCGCACCAGCATGCCGATGGTGACGCCGAGCGCGAAGGCGAACGCCGAGTACGCGATGGGGACGACGCCGCGTGCGTCGAACACCATCGCCGAAAGCCGCGGGAAGTCCTTCACCGCGGCCTGTTCGAAGGTGCTCGCCCACCAGGTCACCGCCAGGCTGCCGACGCCACCGGCGAGCATCGCGGCCACGCCGGTGATCCCGAGTTTCACCGCCAGCCACCGCGTCCTGGTGACGCTCTGGTTCCAGATCAGGCGATGCGTCCCGGCCTCGAGTTCGCGGGTGAACAGCGGAGCGCCCCAGAAGAGGCCGATGAGCGCGGGCAGCAGGAGCACGAGCGCGGTCACGGCCAGGAAGGTGTTCTGGTGGTCGTTGAGGAATCGCTGGGCGAAGTCGTCGCAGGCGGCGGTGTCGCCCGCGCAGGTCGCGATCCCGGCGGCGTACTCGCCGGAAATGGCGGGCCCGGTGACGGCCAGGACGAGCGCGAGCACTGCCAGCGCCCCGAACACGGACGCGGCGGGAAGCCGGAATTGACGCCAGGTCAGCCAGATCATCTCCGGACCTCCAGGATCCGCCGGTGGTGCGCGGTGGTTTTGGTCAGATAGGCCAGTACGAGGTCTTCGAGGCTCAGCTTGCTCACCGTCCAGACCGGATCGTGGATCGGCTCCGCGGTGCGGACGACGAAGGTGCTTTGGACGTCCGTATGGCTTTCCGAGACGACGTGCTGGCTCGACGGGAGCCGGGCGGCGTCGCGGCGCGGGCCGGTCAGGCGGTGGTGGGTGGCGAGCAGGGTCTCGACCTCGCCGGACACCTGCACACGGGAATCGATGAGCACGATCAGGAAGTCGCAGGCGCGTTCCAGGTCCGAGACCAGATGGGATGACAGCACCACGTTCAGCTCCTGCTCGACGGTGGCTTCGAGCAGCCCCTGCAGGAATTCGCGGCGTGCCAAGGGATCGAGCGCGGCGACGGGTTCGTCGAGGAGCAGCAGCTCCGGCCGTTTCGCGACGCCGAGGGTGAGGGCCAGCTGGGCGCGCTGGCCGCCGGAGAGTTTTCCGGCCTTGCGTGCGGGATCGAGGCCGAGGCGGGCGACGCGGTCCCTGGCCAGCGCGTCGTCCCAGCCGGGGTTGAGCCGCGCGCCGAGCCGCAGATGGTCTTCGACGGAAAGGCCGGCGTAGGTCGGGGTGTCCTGTGCGACGAAGCCGACCTTGGCGAGCTGGGCCGGGCCGGCGCCGGGACGTTCGCCCAGCACGGTGATCCGGCCGGTGGTCGGCGGCAGCTGGCCGGCGGCCATGTTCAGCAGCGTGGTCTTGCCCGCTCCGTTGGGGCCGACCAGCCCGACCACGTGCCCGGACGGAATGTCGAGCGTGCACTCGGAAAGCGCCCAGGTCTTGCCGTATCTCTTGCCGAGGCCCTCGGTGCGCAGGACGGCGGTCATGCTATTTCCTCTCCGGCGACGGTCCGAAAGGTCGTCATGAACAGCGCCTCGATGCTCTCGTCGTCGAGCCCGGCCTTGCGGGCTTTGCCCAGCCAGCGCTGGAGCTCCATTCGCAGGGGACCGTGCGCGGCGAGGGATCCGTCGGTGAGCGTCGCCGTCACGAAGGTGCCGACGCCCGGCCTCGCGGCGACGAGGCCTTCGTGTTCGAGCTCGCGATACGCCTTGAGCACGGTGTTGGGGTTGATCGCCAGCCGGGCCACCACTTCCTTGACCGTCGGCAGCTGGTCGCCCTCGTCGAGCAGGCCCAGCCGCAGTGCCTGCCGCACCTGGCGGACGAGCTGCAGGTACGGCGAGAGGCCGGAGTGGTCCTCGAGGTGGAACTCGATCATGGTAACTCCATTTATCTAGTTACCTAGTACTATAGAGACATGGTGGAGCGCGGTGTCAAGACGCGTTCAGCGGGCTAACCGCGTTTCCGCAGGGAGAGCGCGCCCGCGACGGCGAGGAAGACCAGGCCGGCGAGGACGTAGCAGTTGCCCAGCCACTGCTGGGTGGTCGTCCAGGTCTGGCCCGGCCGGTCGAAGGCGGGGAAGTACCGGAACGGTGCCGCGACGAAGATCGTGGCGACGACGCCGGTGACCGCGATCCAGGCCGCGGCCCTGCGGCGGTCCTGGCGATGCAGTACCGCGCAGGCGGCGGTGGTGAACAGCGCCGGGGCGATCCACACCCAGTGATGCGACCACGAAGTCGGCGAGATGAGCAGGGCGAACGTCGCGTTCAGCAGGAGTGCCCGCACCGGTGCCGAGCGGTACATGGTCACCGTCACCAGCACCAGCAGCACGCCGGTGAGGGCCATCCAGAGCGGCTTCGCGGCGGACTCGACGCCGAACCTGGCCAGCACGGCCTGCAGGGTCTGGTTGGTGTGGAACGAAGTCCCGCTGATCCCGGACGCGCCGGCGAGCCCGCCGAACCAGTAGCGCGCGGAGGCCTCCGGCGCGACCGCGAACGCGACGGCCGAGGCGGCCACGAACGTGCCCACCGCGGTCAGCGCGCCGCGGAAATCCTTGCGCACCAGGAAGAACAGCAGGAACGCCATCGGCGTCAGCTTGATGGCCGCGGCGAGGCCGACTCCGATACCCCGGTAACGGCCGCGCGCCAGCAGGCAGTCTGCCGCGACGAGGCCCATCAGCAGCAGGTTGATCTGGCCGAAGCCGAGCGTCTGGCGGACCGGTTCGAGGAAGAGCGCCGGGGTGATCGCCAGCGACGCGACGAACAGCGCCTTCCGGCGGTCCCCGGACGGCCACAGCGTGCGGGCGATCGCGTAGAAGGTGATGCCCAGCGCGGCCAGGCTGAGCGCGAACAGCAAGAGCACCGCGCCCGTCCACGGCACCATCGCCAGCGGGGTGAGCACCAACGCGGCGAACGGCGGATAGATGAACAGCAGGGGGATGCCGGCGTCCGAAAGCGGCAAGGCGCCGTAGAGATCGCCGCCGCTCCACAAGGTGTCGACGCCGAAACGGTAGATCTCGAGGTCGCTGTGGGAAGTGCCCGCCGTCATCATGGCCACGGCGCACGCCAGCGCCAAGGCGGCGGACGCGCCGAGCGACCATCCGGCCCGACCGCGCGACTTGGTGGGAGACATCGCGTGGTGACCCTTCGGACGTGCGTCGATGATCGCGACTGTACCCGGCGGGCGGGAAGCGACTTCCGTCGGCAGTCACCGCCCTCATATTGGTCTAGACTTTTCATTCCCCAGTGTGGTGAAAGGGACCGGTCCAATGCGCGGAACGACGGTGTTGCCGAGGACGCCTTGCCTGAAACCGAAGGCGGGGGAATTGCCACTGCATCGGCTGGAGGTCCGCGCGCCGGACGCCCTGCCGTTCACGGTCGGCACCTTCGACTCGATCGGGCCGATGTCAAGGGCGGCGTTCCCGCATCGGCACACCTTCTATGAAATCGTCCATGTCACCGGCGGCACCGGTGACCACGTCATCGATTTCACGCGCTGGGAATTGGGGCCTCCGCAACTCGCGGTCATAACGCCGGGGCAGGTGCATCATTGGGATGCCCGGGATCTCACCGGATTCGTCGTGTTGTTCACCGACGATTTCCTGCTCGAACATCCGTCGGATCGCGAAACCCTGCGCAGGCTCAGCCAGCAGCCGTGGCGGCTCGACGAGCGCGCGGCCGAGGAGACCGCGCGGCTCGTCGCCGAACTCGACGAGGAATTCCGTTGCGGCGGGCAGGGGACCGATTCGGTTCTGCGGGCGCTGACGCACGTGCTGATCGTGCGGGCGGGACGGCTTCCCGGGCTCGCGGATCCGCGTCCGCCGGCCAGGGCGCAGGCGGTGGGCACGGAATTCGCGCGCTTGCTGGGGCGGCCCGATCTCGGGCTCTGGTCGGTCGGCGCGCTCGCGGAACGGATCGGGGTCACGCCGGGATATCTCACCGACGCGGTGAAAACGGCGACCGGCCGGACGGCGGCACAACTGATGCGCGAGGCGAGGACAAGGGAGGCGAAACGGTTCCTGCGCGGCACGGATCTCACCGTTCGGCAGGTCGCCAGCCGGGTCGGTTTCGCGGATCCCGCCTATTTCTGCCGGTTCTTCCGGCGGGAAACGGGGTTGAGCCCCGGTGATTATCGCCGGACCGGTGACGCGCCCCCGGAGATTCACCACGACTGACCAACCCAGTCCATCGTCCACAGCTGATCTTCTCCATACCGTCGAGGGTGATTCCCGAAGCCCCCACGAGGAGCAGGTATGGACGAAGAGAACAAGCTCAGCCGGAAGACCGTGCTGAAGGCCGCGCTCGCCGCGGGTGTGGCGGCTCCGGTCGCGTTGATCGGCGGCCCCGCCCTCGCGCGCACCACCGTCGCGAGCGGCCAGGCGCCCGAGCTGACCCCGTACTGCGACGACGGGGACGACCCGACCATTCCGCAGACCGAAGGTCCTTACTTCAAGCCGAATTCGCCGCAGCGCACCTCGCTCGTCACGCCGGGGACGCCGGGAACGAGGCTCACCGTGTCCGGCTACGTGTTCGGGCTGGGCTGTCTGCCGATCGCGCGGGCCCTGCTGGACTTCTGGCAGGCGGACGTCAACGGCGCCTACGACAACGTGGGGTACACCTTCCGCGGCCACCAGTTCACGAACGACCAGGGCGCGTTCTCGCTGAGCACGATCGTGCCCGGCCTGTACCCCGGTCGTACGCGGCACATCCACGTCAAGGTCCAGGCCCCCGGCAGGCCGGTGCTGACCACGCAGCTCTACTTCCCCAACGAGCCGCGCAACAACACCGACACGATCTTCGACCCGCGGCTGCTGATGACCGTGCGGGACGTGGGAACGGCCAAGGAGGCCGCGTTCGACTTCGTGTTGAACGTGCCGCAGACGCCGACTTCGACCTCGCGGCCGACCAGTACGACGCCGACGACGTCGACTTCGACCTCCAACCCGCCCGGCGGGACGACCTGGGCGGCGGGAACCGGCTATTCCGCGGGCGCCCGGGTCACCTACAGCGGTCGCGGTTACGTGTGCTTGCAGGCGCACACCGCCCAGCCCGGCTGGGAGCCGCCGTCCACACCCGCGTTGTGGCGCGCGGAGTGACGGACAGCCGCTGCGGAGGGAGATAAACGCGGGTGGACTCCCGCCGCCGGGTCCCACACCCCGGCGGCGGGGTCCACCCGCTCCTGCTTGAGGTGAGGAAAACCCCACCCCAAGTAGGAGCTTTGCTTCAATGCGCCGCCACCGTTCCGTCGACGATGATCGATTTCGACAGCGGAACGAAGGGGTGAGCGGTATGACGGACGGCCGGAAACGGTGGGCGAGACGCGGAGTGGTGGCCGCCGCGGTGGTGGTGACGGGGGCGGTGCTCGCTCCTCTGGCGAGTCCGGCGCTCGCGGCGGAGACGGCCACGGCCTGGCGGGATCCGGTGCGGTCGCTGGACCGGGCGGCGCATCCGCTCCGCTCGACCGAACCCGGCCGGAACAACGCCGATCTACGGGCGCTGGGCGGGATGATCGGCGGTGCGAAGGTGGTCGGCCTCGGCGAGGCGACACATGGCTCCCACGAGTTCTTCACGATGAAGGAGCGGGTGTTCCGCTACCTCGTGGAGGAAAAGGGGTTCCGGGCCTTCGCGCTGGAGCTCAGCTGGTCCGCCGGACTGGAGATCGACGAGTACGTCCAGACCGGGCGCGGCGACGCCCGCGAAATCGCGAAGCGCACGCTGGCCGGGTCCCCGTGGGATCGCGAGGAGTTCGTCAGCCTGATCCGATGGATGCGCGATCACAACCGCGCGCATCCGGATCGCACGGTGCATTTCGTCGGTGACGACCTCGGCGCGCCTTCGGTGAACGACGCGTTCTTCGCGCGGATCACCGACCACATGGGCAGGCATCACCCGGAGTCGCTGCCCCGGCTCAACGAGCTGTACACGGGGCTGCGCCCGATCGACGACGCCTTCGCCTACTTGCGCAAACCCCTCGACGAGCGACGACGGCTCGCCACGCAGGCGGAGGAGGCCTTCGAGCTGGTCAAGGGCCTGACCGGCGCGGACGCCGACGGCTGGGCCGAGCAGCACGCCCGGTTCGTCGCGCAGACCGCCCGCTTCCTCGCCGTCGACCTCGCGGATCCGAAGGGGCTGGCCGCGGCCCAGATCCTGCGCGACCGGGCGATGGCGGAGAACGTCGCCTGGTGGCAGCGGCGGACCGGGCACAAGATCCTGCTCTCCGCGCACAACGCCCACGTCGCGTACATCCCCGACATGCCGGCGGTGTACCCGAAGACCCAAGGCGCGTTCCTGCGCGAGACGCTGGGCCGCGGCTACCTGCCGATCGGGTTCAGCTTCGACCGGGGTTCCTTCCTGTCCAAGGACACGGCGGTCGGCGGCGAGTGGAAGCCGTTCTCCGTCCCGGCCGCGCCGTCCGGGACGAACGAGGACACCCTCGACCGGGTCCGGTTCGACGATTTCTACCTGGACCTCCGCACCGCGCCGCCCGCCGCCCGCGCCTGGCTGGACACCGCCCGGCCCACCCGCACCATCG
This sequence comes from Amycolatopsis sp. EV170708-02-1, assembly GCF_022479115.1. NCBI lineage: Bacteria > Bacillati > Actinomycetota > Actinomycetes > Pseudonocardiales > Pseudonocardiaceae > Amycolatopsis > Amycolatopsis sp. EV170708-02-1. The sequence continues at coordinate 7,578,261 of NZ_CP092497.1, read as the reverse complement.
GCACGCTGTTCCCCGTCGACCCGGCGGACATCTCGCTCGGGCGTTCCTACGACGTCGTCATCCACCTGCACGACGTCCGTCAGGCCGATCTGAGAAGGTAGTGACGTCGAGCCCGTTTAGGGGTTTTTAACCCGGTTTGCCTGGCGTGCCGCGGCGGATCTCGGTAGTAGTCGAAGTGTTCCGGTACCCCCTGTTCCAGTACCCAGCGGAGGAAAATCCCTGATGTTCAAACGGATGCTCAGCGCCTTCGGGGTCGGCGGCCCGTCCGTCGACACCGTGCTCGACTCGCCGCACGCCGTTCCCGGCGAGGTGATCACCGGCCAGGTCCGCATCCAGGGCGGTTCGAGCGACGCCCAGATCGAGGAGATCCTGCTTTCGCTGGTCACCAGGGTCGAGGTCGAGCGCGGCGACCACGAGCGTGCCGGGACGGCGGAGTTCCTGCGGGTCAGCGCGGGCCGCAAGGTGCAGGTGACGGCGGGGCAGCTGACCTCCGTGCCGTTCCGGATCGCCCTGCCGTGGGAGACGCCGATCAGCGCGGTGGGCGGACGTGAGCTGCCGGGCATGGTCGTCGGTGTGCGCACCGAGCTCGTCATCGCCGGCGCGCCGGACAAGGGCGACCTCGACCCGGTGCTCGTGGGGCCGCTGGAATCACAGGACCGGGTGCTGGAGGCGTTCGGCGAGCTGGGTTTCTCCTTCCGCAGCGCCGATGTCGAGGCCGGGCGGTTGCACGGTGTCCGGCAGGAGCTCGGTTTCTTCCAGGAGATCGAGTTCTTCCCGCCGTCGCGCTACGCCGGCCGGGTCAGCCAGGTGGAGCTGACCTTCGTCGCGAGCCCGGACGACCTCGTGGTGGTGCTGGAGGCGGACAGGCGCGGCGGCATGTTCCGCACCGGCGGTGACTCGTTCGGCCGCTTCCACGTTTCGCACGAGGAGGCGCTGCGCACCGACTGGGCGGCGGCCATCGACGGCTGGCTGGCCAAGGTCGCCGAATCCGGCGGCGGGCACGCCATGTTCGGCGGGCACCAGGAGCACTACGGCCACGAGTACGACCACCACGGTCACCATGGTCACCACGGCAGGCGTGGCCCGGGGATGGGCGGCGTGGTCGCCGGTGCCGCGGCCGGTGTGGTCGGCGGCATGATCCTCGGCGAGGTCGTGGAAGACGTCTTCGACGGTGGCGACGAGGGCTTCGAGGAGTGATCCGGCTTCCGGGCACACCGGCTCCGGTGTGCCCGGGAGTCACTTCGCGGTCAAGGGCGCCAAAGCGGCGTCGACCGCGTCGGTGAGGCGGCGCGGATCCGCCTCCGCCCTGGCCACCACGTGCAGGCCCTGCATGACGACGAGCAGGAGCCGCGCTTGCGCCGCGCAGTCGATGCCGGCCCGGACCTCTCCGGAGCGCTGGGCGGCTTCGAGTCCTTGCGCGATACCGGTTTCGAGGGCCTCGAATCCACTGTGGACCACTTTCTCGGCCGCTTCGTCGGCGGGCAGCAATTCGGTGGCGGTGTTGCCCAGCAGGCAGCCGCGTCCCGGGTGCTCCCGCGCCGCATCCAGGACACTGAGCAGAAGTTCGCGTAGATGCGCGAGAACGGGGCCTTCGGCGAGCGCGGCCCCCTGGCTTCGGGCTCCGCTCGCGTAGAGTTCCAGCGCTCGCAGGAAAAGTGCGTGCTTGTCGCCGTATGCGGCGTACAGGCTTCCCGGCAGGATCCCGAGTTCGTCCTTCAGATCCCGCATAGAGGTGGCCGCGTAGCCCCGCCGCCAGAAGACGTCGAGCGCTCCTCCGATCACTTGGTCCTCGTCGAAGGACCGCGGCCTGCCTGTGCGTGACATGGTCGCATCGTACGACTTCTTGACAGTGCGTTCAAGAAGTGTACGTTGACTTCTTGTTCGAGTGTTCAAGAAGTCGAGGAGTTCATATGGGGCGTCTCTTCCTGCACACCAACGTTTCGCTGGACGGCTACATCGCCGATGCCGCGGGCGACATCGACTGGCAGTTCGCCGACGACGAGTTCCAAGGACATATCGACGAACTGCTGGACTCGATCGACGGGATGGTCTTCGGCCGCAAGGCCTATGAGGCACTCGCCTGCTACTGGCCGACAGCCGGCGACGAGGTCTCGGCCACGCAGCGGCGGCGGATGCACGAGCTGCCGAAGTACGTCCTCTCGCGCACGCTCCGCGCCACCACCTGGCACAACTCGCATCTGGTCGAAGACGCCTCCGAGCTCGCCGATCTCGAAGGCGACATCGCCCTCTTCGCCGGGGGAGAGGCCGCGACTTCCGCGGCCCGGCTCGGGTTGCTCGACGAAGTGCGGCTCGTGGTGAACCCGGTGCTCCTCGGCGGCGGGACGCGGCTCTTCGATGGCGAGTATGCGAAGACGGCGTTCACGCTCGTCGATGACCGCCGGTTCGCTTCGGGTGCCCTGCTGCTCACCTATGCCGCCGCGCGCCACGCCTCGACGTGATCAGAACCAGTGCAGGCAGTGCGGAGGACGCTCGGTGCGGAATAGAGCGTCGGCCAGCGCGGCGGCCTCCGAGTGGTGGGCGCGGATATGGCCTGCCCGCACGAGCGTGCTCGGGGCGGTGCCGCCGAGATAGATCGAGCCGAGGTCGCTCACGTCGAGGGAAAGGCCGGGTTCCCGCTCCGTCGGGACGCAGGTCGCCTCGCCGTCCCGGACGGTGAGCAGGTAGCGGCCGTGCTCGCCGAGCGCCGGGTCGCCGACGTCGAGGACGAGCTCACCGTCGGCCGCCCAGCCTCGGGCGGTCAGCGCGCGAGGGACGTCGAGCAGCCGCACCCACAGCCAGTCCGTTTCGCCGCCGAGTTCGCCGGCGCGGAAGTCTTCGAGCTGCCAGCGCAGCGGATCGTCGAGCGGGCGGTGTTTGAACACGACTTCGGTGACGAGGTCGTGTCCGAGCAGGAACCTGGCGAGAGCCGTGGACACCGCGTCGTCGGTGGCGATGGTCTCGTCGACGGTCAGGGTGCTGGGCTCGGTGAGTGAGTAGGAGGCGTATCCGTCCGGGACGCCGTCGGCGTCACGATGCACGGCGACGTGACGCTGGGCGTGGGAGATCGGCGGTTGCCCGGCCCCCGCCTCCCACCAGCCGTGCGGGCGCGACAGCGCGCCGGGCCGGGCGCGGCGATACCGGTCGTAGACGGCTTCCAGGATTTCGCCGCATTCGGCCCGGCGCAGCAGTTCGATCGAGCCGGTGGCCACCTCGGCCGTCCGGGGGAGGGCGAAAGCGGCCCGGTGGCGTTGCACCGTGAGGCGCCGGGTGTAGGTCGCCGGTCCGTAGCCGAACCGGCGATAGATCAGCGCCTCGGACGCCAGCAGGACGGAGAGGAACTCGCCCCTGGCCCGGAAATCGGCGAGCTGGTGCCGCATCATCGCGCTGAGCACGCCTTGACGGCGATGCGAGGGAAGGACGCCGACCGCGGTCACTCCGGCGGCCGGGACGACGACCTCACCGGGCAGGGTGAGCTCGAAGGAGTACGCGGCGGCCGTGCCGACGGGCCGCCCGTCCCCGGTCACCGCGAGCAGGCCCCGGTCCATTTCGAGCGCGGACCAGGTCTCGCCCGCGGTGTCCGGGAACCGGGCGAACGCGGTGAACATGGTGTCGACGAAGAGGGCGCGGTCGTCTGCGGTCGTGGCACGGATCTTCATGCGCACAGTGCATTGCCGTTCCCCGGCGGCGTCAAGCGATTTGCGGCTCGAGAAATCCGGCGTACCGGCCGCCGAGCCGGGCCAGTTCGCCGTGGCTGCCTTCTTCCGCGATCCGGCCGCCGTCCAGGAAGACCACGTGGTCCGCGCGCTCGACGGTGCGCAGCCGGTGCGCCACCATCACCACGGTGCGGCCCGCCATGAGCCGCTCGATCCCCTCGTGGACGGCCGCTTCGTTGACCGGGTCCAGCGCGGAGGTCACTTCGTCGAGCAGCACGATGGGCGCGTCCTTCAGCAGTGCGCGCGCGATCGACACCCGCTGGCGTTCCCCGCCGGACAGCAGCGCGCCGCCTTCGCCGACGTTCGCGGACCAGCCGCCGGGCAGCCGTTCGATCACCTCGTCGAGGCGGGCGGCCGTGGCGGCGGCCCGCACTTCGGCGTCGTCGGCGTCCGGACGGCCCAGCCGGATGTTCTCCTCGATCGTGCCGTCGAACAGGTAGACGTCCTGGAACACGATCGCGATCCGGGACATCAGGTCGTCGGTGCTCATCGCGCGGACGTCCACCCCGCCGATGCGCACCGCGCCCGAGTCCACGTCGTGGAACCGGGCGAGCAGCTGCAACACCGTGCTCTTCCCGGCGCCCGAAGGACCGACGATGGCGAGCTTCCGTCCTTCGTGGACGGTCAGCGAAAGACCGTCGAGCACCGCGCGGCCGCCGCGGGTGAAGGCGGCCGACTCGAACTCCAGATCGTGCCGCTCCGGCCGGACCGGCTCCGGCGGTTCCGGCAGCGGCTCGGTGCGCAGCAGGGCGTCGAGCCGCACCAGCACCGACCGCGCACCGCGGAGTTTGCCGCCGATGTCCGTCAGCGAGAGCAGTGGATCGGCGCAGCGCGCGGCCAGGACGAGAATCGCCACGACCTCGGCCGCCCCGATCTCCCCGCCGAGCGCGAGGAAGGCGCCCAGTGTCAGCAGGACCGTGAACATCGCCTGCACCGTGAACGTCAGCCCCACGACACCGGGCAGCGCCGACAGGGTGGACCGGCGGTTCGCCCGCTGGAGGTCCCGCAGCGAGTCGTCGAGCAGCCGGAATCGTTCCGCGGCCCGCCCTCCGGCCCGCAGCACCGGCTGGGCCTGCAGATACTCGATGACCCGGCCGGTCGCCTCGGTGCCGCGTGCGGTGGCCTCCTCGTCGGCGGCGGCCGTCGAACGGCCCGTCCACACCTGGATCGCCACCACGACCGGGACGGCGAGCACCGCGGCCAGCCCCAGCCGCCAGTCGAAGGCGAGGATCACGAACACGATCGTCAGCGGGGTGACGCAAGCGGCCACGAACGGGGCCAGCAGATGCGCGATCACCCCTATCGCCTGCAGTACACCGGGTCCGGCCAGCGCCGACACCTCGCCGACGCGGTTCCCGCCGTACCAGCCCATCGGCAGCCGGGCGAGGTGGTCGCCGAGCCGGTGGTACATCCCGCGCAGCAACGTCGTCCCGGCGCGGAAGCCGGACAGATCGGCGCGGTAGCGCAGGATCGCGAACACCGAGAAGGCCGCGCCGAACGCGATCAGCCACGGGACGGCGTCGCCGGGAGTGCTCCCGAGCAGTGCCCGCAGCAAGGGGACCAGCAACGCGTAGGACAACCCTTCGACGATCCCGGTGACCGTCATCAGCGCCACGGTCCGTCGCACCGGTGGGGCGTGCTCGGGGCCGAGCACGCTCAGCAACATCCTGATCATCGGGTTTCCCCCTGTGGTTCGGCGGCGTGCTGGGAACGCCAGAAGGCGGCGAATTTCCCGTTCCGGGTCAGCAGATCCGCTGGCTTGCCGCGTTCGGCGATGGTGCCGTTCTCCAGCAAGACGATGGTGTCGGCGTCGACGACCGTTTCCAGGCGGTGCGCGATGACCAGGATCGTCCGGTCGGCCCGTGCCGTCGCCAGTGCCCGGCGCACGGCGAGTTCGGTCTGCGGGTCGGCGAACGCGGTGGCCTCGTCGAGCACCAGGACAGGTGTGTCCGCGAGCAGCGCACGGGCCAGCGAGATCCGCTGGGCTTCCCCGCCCGACAAGCCGGTTTCCTCGTGCAGCACCGTTTCGTAGCCGCGCGGCAGTTCGAGGATCCGGTCGTGGATGTTCGCCAGCCGGGCGGCGCGTACGACGTCGTCGAGGCCGGCGTGCGGCACGGCGAGCGCGATGTTGTCCGCGACCGACGCGCGCAGCAGGCGGACGTCCTGGAACACGAAGGAGACCTGGCGATACAGCTCCTGGCTGCCGATTTCGCGCAGATCGACGCCGCCCAGCAGAATCCTTCCTTCCGCGGGGTCGAAGAACCGCGGCAGCAAAGTGACCAAAGTGGACTTCCCGCCGCCGGACGGGCCGACGAGGGCGGTGACGGTGCCCGGTTCGAGCACCAGGTCGATACCGCGCAGGACCTCGCGATCGGCCTCGTAGCCGAACCGGACGTCTCGCAGCTCCACGCGATGTCCCTGCGGCACAAGGGGTTTCGCCGGTTCCGGCAGTGACGGCACACCGAGCACGTCGCGGATCCGCCCGGTCGCGCGCCGGGCGGCCTGAAGTTCGTCGAAGCCGTGGCCGAGCGCGGCCACGGGTGCGGTCAAACCCAGCCCCAGCACCAGGAACGGCAGGAGATCGACCGGGGCGAGGCCGCCGCCGGTGATCAGGAGCGTGCCACCGATCAGGACCACCAGCAGCACGAACGGCGGCGACAGCGCGAGCTGCATCCCCGCCGCCGGCCCGGCCATCCCTCGCACCCACCGGGTGAAGATGGCGACGAAATCGTCCGCGGCGGTGCGGAACCGGCGATGGGCGCGGCCCGCTCCGCCGAACGCCTTGACCACGGCGATGCCCTGGACGAATTCGACGGCCGAATCCGAGATCCCGGCCATGCCCCGGTCGAACTCCTCCTGCTCGCGCAGCCGGGAGGGCGTCATCATCAACGGCACCACCGCCACCGCCAGCACGACCGGGATCAGCGTGATCAGGGTGAGCCGCCAGTCGATGGTGAGCAGGTAGCCCAGCGACACCAGCGGGACGACGAAGGCGGAGACGAGTTCGCCGGGCGTGTGGGCGATGAACGGGTGCACGGCGCCGACGTCCTCGCCGACGACCTTGGCCAGCTCGCCGGTGCGACGCCCGGAGAACCAGCCGATCGGCACGCGGCCAAGGCGTTCGGCGAGCAGACGGCGGAAGGTGAGCTGGACCCGGCCGTCGAGCAGATGCCCGATCCCGGACGACGCGGCCGTGAGCACCAGCCGGACGAACAAGCCGGCCGCGCCCACGATCACCGCGGTCCACACCCGGCTTTCGTCGACCGGGCCGGGAGCCAGCAGCGCCCTGCCCAGTTCGACGACCGCGAGCAGCGGTGCCAGCCCCGCGACGGCGCCGACGATCTGCAGGACGACGACGGCGGCGAAACTCCCGGCGAACGGGCGCAGCAGCCGGGCCGTCGTGGGTGCCGTCATGACGCGGCCAGCGCGCGGCGCAGGACGCCGCCCAGTTCGTCGATCTGACGGCGGGACACCTCGGCGGACAGGATCGCCTGCGACCCGTGGAAGGTGCCCGGCCACTGGTGCAGCTCGACCGAAACCCCCGCCTGAAGCAGTCGGAGCGCGTACTCGATGTTCTCGTCGCGGTTGGGGCAGAACTCGGCGGCGGCCACGTACGCGGGCGGAAGGCCGGAGAGATCAGTGGCCCGCGAAGGAGCGGCATAGGGCGAAGGCGCGGGCTTTCCGTTCAGGTAGTGCCCCCACGCGGCGGTGATCTTGGCGCGGTTCATCCACGGCGTGTCGGTGAAGTTGCGCGCCGACCACGACTCCTGCCGGTCGTCGAGCCCCGGCTGGTTGAGCAGCTGGAAGCAGATCCGCGGGCCGCCTTCGTCGCGGACCCGCAAGGCCGTCGCCGCCGCGAGGCCACCGCCCGCGCTGTGCCCGCCGACCGCGATCCGGTCGGGCGAGACGCCGAGCTCGGCCGCGTGGTCCGCCGTCCAGTTCAGCACGGCGTAGACGTCGTCGAACGCGGCCGGGAACGGGTTCTCCGGTGCCAGCCGGTATTCGACCGAGATGACCACCGCGTCGGAGGCTTCGGCGAGCCGCGCCGCCCAAGGGTGCTCGGTCTCCAGGTTGCCCATGACCCAGCCGCCGCCGTGCAGCCAGATGACGGCGCCCTGTGCCTCGCGCGGCCGGTAGATCCGGATCGGGACGCCGGGGTCGCCGGGCACCGTCCGGTCTTCGACCTCCATGGCCGAGGTGTCGGGCGGCGGCACCGACGTGGCCAGCTTCGCGAGCTTCTCGCGGTCCGCGATCGGGTCGTCGAGGTTCGCCGCGGGGAAGAGGGCGATGAAGGCTTCGAGTTCGGGATCCATGACCACGATCCTTCCGGCTTCCGGTCCGGAGAGCGGCCGCCATCCGTCGCGTGTGATCGCCCCTTCGCGCGACGATCGCCGCGTAGGCTCGCGGGCATGGAGGCATTGGCCGCGCGGTTGTCGCATCTGGATCCCGACGTCGAGGGCGTGATCCGGGTCGTGATGTTCTACGACACCTTGATGCGGCGCCGGGTCGACCTCCCCGCGCTCGCACGCGCCACCGCGGGCCTGTCGGAATGCGCGGCGGGCATCCGGCTCCACAGCACGGGCCGGACCATCCGCATGGCACCCGACGGACGCGAAGCCGCTCCGGCGTCCGAGCCCGTGTCCACCACGACGGCGGTCACCCTCGACGACGAAGAGATCGGCACGGTTTGGCTGGAACGCGTGGGAGAGCCCGGTGCCCTCGACGAAGCGGTGCTGGACCGCCTCGCGATCGCCGTGGCGACGGTCGTCGAGCGATACGGCCCGGCCCGCACCACGATGGCCGATCCGGCGCTGGTGGAACTCGTGATCAGCTCCGCCAGTGACGACGCCGCCAGGAACCGGGCCTTGCGGCTGCTGGGTTTCCCCGGCGACGCGCCGATCCGCGTGATCGCGGTCCGGTCCGGACTCCCGCTCGAGAAGATCGGGGCCCGGATCTGCCACGGGCGCCCGGTCAAGGCCGCGTCACTCGGCGACGTCGGCATCATCCTGGCCGCCGCGGTGGATCCGGCCCGGTTCCCCGAAGACGTCCGGGCGGGGATCGGCGACGCCGAATGCCCGCATCGGTCCTGGCAGGACGCGACGACCGCGCTGCGGTTCACGACCGCGCGCCGTCCGGTGATCCACTATCGCGACCTGGGCGCGCTGGCGCTGCTCGCGCGGATCCCGGAAGAGGACACGCGGGCCAACGCCGACGTCGTCGCGATCACGAAGCTGGCCGCGGATCCGGAGGATCTGCGGACGCTGGACGCGTACTGCGCCACGGGTTCCGTGCGCCAGGCCGCCGATTCCCTGCACCTGCACCACAGCAGCGTGGCGCGACGGCTGACGCAGATCGGCAAGGCCCTGGACATCGACCTGACCGACCCGCTCGGCCTGACGCGGGTGAGGCTCGCCCTCACCGCTTGGCGCCTGCTCGGCGAGTGAGTGGTAGCACCGATCCGCCGCCACCTATTTGTCAATTGACACTCAACTCCGGGCCGATCGACGCGATAATGTGGCGGTCGGCGCCGGAGGGCCGGCGCCGTGGACCTTGGGAGGGGGCCAGTGGCGCGACCGACGCGGGCTCTCGACCGCACGATCGTCGTGGTGGACGTCGTGGGGTTCACCGCGCCGGACCGCAATCGTCTGGACCGGCTCGCCGTCCACCAGGGTATGTACGAGGTCTTGAAGATCGCGTTCGCCGAAAGCGGCGTCGATTTCGATTCGTGCGCGCATGAGGACCGCGGCGACGGCGCCTTGATCCTGCTTCCGCCGGGAACGACCAAAAGCCTGGTCGCCGACCTGCTGCCGGAACGTCTCGCGGTCGCACTCCGCCGGTACAACCACACGCGGACACCGCAGGCGCAGATGCGGCTGCGGGTGAGCCTCAACTCCGGAGAGGTGATCGGCGACGACAACGGCTGGGTCGGGGACGCGGTCGATATCGCTTTCCGCATTCTCGACGCGCAACCGGTGAAGGAGGCCTTCGCCGAATCCGATCGGATGATCGCCTTCATCTCTTCGGAGCGTTTCTTCGCGGACGTCATCGAGAAGGACCCAGGCCTGTTGCCCGAGCTGTACCGTCCGCTACCTGTTTCAGTGAAGACTTTCACCGGAACGGCTTATTTACGGCTGCACGGGGAGGTCATCCCGGAATCGGTGGTGGCGCGCGCCGAAGATCTCTTGCCGGTCGATCCGGAAGGGCCCGTCCTGGAGTTGATCCCCCGCAAGGATCTGGTGGGCCTGCGCCGTCACCTGACCGGAATGAACGTCCCGAATCCGGCGGTCATGGTGAGCCGCGCGCTCGGTCCCGCGGTCCCGCCGCCCCGGCTGGACGGCGTCACCGACGCGTGGGAGGTCTTCCAGCTGCTCACCGACTTCAACGCGGGACCGGACGGGATCCCGCCCGCGTTGGCCTTTCTCGGGCTGCTGGCCGAAAACGCGGGCGGCAAACCGGACGCCATGATCGAGGGCTGGCTGGCGAACCAGGCCCGGTCGCTGCGGCTCGCTCCGGCGTTCGGGCATCAGCGGCTGACCAGGACGCCGCTCCCGGATCGTCCCCATCTGCATTTGATGATCATGCTCGAACCGGTTCCCGCTGATCCGACGCGGTGCACGCTCGCATTCTGGCGACAGGACGATCCGGAGATCTGGCCGCCGCCGCTCGGCGACGTGCGGGAAATCGGAATCGACGAGGTCGAGCTCAGGGTCGATGACGTCATCCTGGAGACCGAGGGGGTCTGGTCCGGCCAGAGCATGTCCGCGTCGGTGGAATTCCTCCTGCCGAGGACACTGATCAATTTGCCGGTGCAGCGGTGGGCGAAGGAGCATGAGACCGGTCAGCCCCAGCCGTTGCGCTACGGGTACCGTCTCGGAATACGGTCATTGGAGAGGATGCGGGCGAGGCATTGGCATCGCGCATGGCACGTTCGCTGGGATTCGATGGTGAAGGACCCCGCCGCCGACCGGCTGCACTATTCCGGATGCCCGGAGGTCGAGGATCACCCGATCGACGCCATCTTGAGCGACGAGCACTGGGTCGGTCTGGTGTTGGCGAAACCTCCGCCGCCCCAAACGAAACCGGGTGGTGCGCCGGACGAATTGACGACCGCGCTCCGCAATGGCCTCCCGGTCGTGCTGTGGCATCCGGACGCCGAACCGGAGACCCTGCGCGAGTTGCTCGACTGGGTATTGGCCGCGGAGAGCGGTTTCAAGGAACTTCCGGATCGCCGCAAACTGGCGAATTCCGGTATGGCGGTACCGTTCAAGAATTCTCTGGCTCACGATCTGGTGGTAATGTGGGACGACCCCAAACGTGTGATCGTTCTGGACCAGCCGTTGATCCCGACTCGACTGTAAGGGGATGCCGCGGATGAGCGGGAACGATCAGGACGCGGCCGTGGACGGCCGGACTCCTCGGCTCGACGCACCCGATTGGTGGATCTACCGGGGCACCGGAATTCCCATTCACGACATCGACCTCGCGCAGTTGCTGCCCGCGCCACCGCCGTGGCGTTCTTATCGGGGTGACCCGCCACCGGAGAACGACGTACCGCCGCCGGACGACGGCGAGGCGGAACGCCGTCTCGGTACCGCGTTCACGCTTTCGGAGCACGACGCGGACGCCGGAGAACTGAACATGATCAACGCCGCCCTGTACCTGCGGCGTCCGTTGCTGGTCACCGGGAACCCGGGAACGGGGAAGTCGAGCCTCGCGTACCGGATCGCCAGGGAACTGGGGCTGGGCAGGGTGCTGCGCTGGGCGATCACCAGCCATACCGCGCTGAGTTCCGGGCTGTACGGCTACGACGCGATCGGCCGGGTCCAGGCGGCGGCGACCAGCCAGGCCCAGCGCGGTGGCGAGGCCGAAGAACCCCCGATCGGCGATTTCGTCCGGCTCGGTCCGCTGGGCACCGCCTTCCTGCCCAGCAGGCTGCCGCGGGTCCTGCTGATCGACGAACTCGACAAATCCGAGGCGGATCTGCCCAACGATCTGTTGTCGATCTTCGAGGACGGCGAATTCTCCATCGAGGAATTGACCCGCGTGCGCAACCGGCATCCCGAAGTCACCGTGCACACCGCCGATCCGCAGCGCACCGCCGTGGTCCGCGACGGCCGGATCGCCTGCCACGCCTTCCCGATCGTCGTCATGACCAGCAACGGGGAGCGGGAGTTCCCGCCCGCGTTCCTGCGGCGCTGCCTGCAGCTGCGGATCGAGAATCCGGACGAGGAACAGCTCGCCGCGATCGTGGCCGGTCATCTGGTCGGCGAGAACGGTGAACACCGGGACAGGCTCATCCGGGAATTCGCCGAACGGAGCAAGGCGGAAGGCGGGCTCCCCACCGACCGGCTGCTCGACGCCGTCTATCTCGCGACGTCGGGCGCGTATCAGCCGGATCAGGAGGCATGGCCGCGGCTGGTGGATGCTCTGTGGCAACGACTGACGGTGCGGTGACATGGCAGGGCCGGGCGGTGTGTCCGACTCGCGTTCCGCCCCGGTGGCGGACCGGCGGGGCACCGGTTTTCCGCACCGGGGCGAACGGTTCGGATTCGAGGACCTGAACTGGACCGACGTCGCGGACATCGTGTGGCTGGCCGCGGCCATCTCGCCACGGCGGGCCGATGGAGAGCCGGCACCGGCCGACGAAATGGAGCATTCGCCTGCTGACGTGAGGATCCGTAACGCGCCGGCCGATCGCGGAGAGATCCCGGAACTTCCCGAGCCGGGGCCGTCCCGGCTCGTCGACGGCCCACCGGACGCGGAAGACGACGGCGAGGTCGTCGCGATCGAGGCCGTACCCGGTGAGCTGCCGGAACCCGCGGTGGACGGCGACGGGCCCGGGGGAGCGGTACTCCTCGAATCGCTGGAGTACTTCCGTGCGCTGAGAACACTGAAACGGGAGACGGCCTCGCGGCGACACAACAATGTGGTCCTGGACGAAGTGGCGACCGCCGTCCGGGTCGCGGAGACCGGACGGTGGTGGCCGGTCACCCGATCGAGAAAAGAGCGCTGGCTGGACCTGACGCTCGTCCTCGACAACGGTCCGTCGATGGCCTTGTGGCGCCCCAGGGTGTCGGCGTTCGTCGAACTACTGCGGCAGGTGGGTGCTTTCCGCACCATTCAGGTCCGCCTGTTGGAAACCGGGAAGGACACCGAAGAGGATCTCGTTCTTCGCGGTGGCACGCCCGGCGCGCCCGCCCGAGACCCGGACGAGATCGTGGATTCGTCGGGACGGCGCGTGGTCTTGCTGCTCACCGACGGTGTGGGTGACGCGTGGCAGAAGAAGGACGCGCTGTACCCGATGCTGGCGCGGTGGGGCAGGAAGATGCCGGTGAGCATCGTGCATCTGCTCCCGCGATGGCTGTGGGGCCGATGTGGCATGAGCCCGCACCAGGCCCGGTTGAGCGTGCCGAACCCGGTGGCGCCCAACGGCCGCTGGAAATGCGATCTCGCCGACGCCTGGCTCGAACCCGGCTCGGAAGTGCCCGCCCATCTCGTCCCGGTGCCGGTCCTCGAACTGCGGCCGAGGTCGCTGGGCTGGTGGGCCGGATTGATGACCGGCGAAAACGACGAGGCCGTGGAAGGAACCGTCGTACTCGCCACGGAACGGATTTCCCAGTCCGATTTCGATGACCCGTCGGTAACTTTGTCACCCGCCGAACGAGTGCAGCGATTCCGAAGTGTTGCGTCACCGCCAGCGCTACGCTTGGCGCAGTTACTCGCGGCGGTACCGGTCCGTCTCGACGTGGCGAAACTGGTGGGACAACGATTCGTGCCGGAAGCGGGGCCGGAACACCTCCTCGAACTTTTGCTTTCGGGGATGATGTACGCTCCCGCACTCAGGGAGGGCAAGTCCACTTGGGACACAGACGGGGTCTTCGCTTTTCCCGAGGCAGTCCGGGAATTGCTGCTCAGCGGCGCGCGGCGGTCGGAAACGGCCAATGTCGTCCGAGTGGCCGCCACCCATTTCGGTGACCGGATCCGGTTGATCGGCCACCTCCGAGACGCCATCGCCGACCCGAACAACACACCGGACCCAGACCTCACCCGCGAGTCCCCGGCCGATGTGGAGCTGGAAACCGCGCTCATGCGCGCCCTTTCCGGGCCGTACCTGTCCCGGGCCGACAGGTTGCGGAACGCGGCGGCAAGCCAAGTCCTCCAAGCACACCTATCTGAAACGAAGACTGAGAGCTCAATGATGCCTGAGACGGCCGAACGTCCACCTGCCTCGACACCTGCGACACAGGGACGCTCGTCTTATCTCAATGAGCCCGAGGCGAACGAGCCGACGACCCGGATCGTGCACCCTTCGGCGTCGGAACCATCCCGGGACTTCCCCGCCCGGCAGCCGGACGACCCGCCACTGGTCTTCGGGAACGTCCCCCCGCGGAACCCCAACTTCACCGGCCGCGACGAATTGCTCGATCAGCTCACGAAGAGATTGAGCAGTGGTACCACCGCCGTGCTTCCTTCGGCGCTGCACGGTCTCGGTGGTATCGGCAAGACCCAGATGGCCGCCGAGTACATCTACCGGCATCTCCAGGATTACGACCTCGTCTGGTGGATCGACGCCGCGCACACCACCCAGATCCGCGCCGGTCTCACCGAACTCGCCGGTGTCCTCGGCCTGCAAGGCGCGTCGGAGACCAATGTCGCGGTCCCCGCGGTCATCGAGGCGCTCCGGACCGGGCGGCCGTTCCGCCGCTGGCTCCTGGTCTTCGACGCCGCGGAGAGTCCGGACACGGTGCTCCCGTTCTTCCCGCGCAACGGTCCCGGCGAAATCCTGATCACCTCGCGGAACTCCGACTGGGCTGGTATCGCACGCCCGCTGGAACTCGCGGTGTTCAAGAGGGAGGAAAGCGTCGAGCTGCTCGGCCGCCGCGGCCCGGAGATCGACCCGGCCGACGCCGACGAACTCGCCGAAAAGCTCGGCGATCTGCCACTGGCCGTGGAACAGGCCGCTGCCTGGCGCGCGGTGACCGGGATGCCGGTACAGGAGTATCTGCGCCTGTTCGACGAGTCCGTCGAGGAAATCCTCGACACCGCTTCGGCGCCCGACAACGAGGTTTCCGTCGCCGCCGCGTGGAACGTTTCGTTCGAGGAACTGAAGACCCGCAACCCGGCCGCTCATCAGATCCTGCACATCTGTGCCTTCTTCTCGCCGGAACCGATCTCGCGTGACCTGCTGACCGGGGTCAACCGGGTGTCGATCTCGCCGGAACTCGACGCGGCGCTGCGTGATCCGATCAAGCTGGCCCGCGCCATCCGTGACATCAACCGTTATGGCCTGGCCAAGATCGACCACGGGAACAACACCCTCCAGTTGCACCGGCTGGTGCAGCTGGTGCTGCGCAACCGGGTGATGGCCCGGCAGGTGCACGCGCGGATGCAGCACGGCGCCCACCAGCTGCTCGCCGCGCTCGACCCCAACGACCCCGAGTCCAGCAGGCACTGGTCGCGCTACCGCGAACTGCTGCCGCACGCCTACGCGGCGAACGTCCTGGACTGCGACAACGACTGGCCGCGTCAGCTCTACATCAACCTGATGCGCTACCTGTTCGAGTACGGCGATCACGAAGAAGCGGCGCGGCTCGGCCTCGAAGCGCGCAAGCGCTTCACCGAGACCCTCGGCCCCACCCATCCGCAGACACTCGAAGTCTCGTCGCGGCTCGGGCTCTACCTGTGGGCGGTCGGCCGGTACGACGAAGCCGCGGAGCTCAACCAGCGCACTCTCGCACTGCGCATGCAGATGTCCAGCGAGGAGAACGAGGAGACCTTCGCGCTTCAGCGGAACATCACGATCGATCTCCGGGCCCAGGGTGATTTCGCGGGAGCGACCAAGCTGAGCGAAGAGATCTTCCACAAGGCCAAGCGGATGTTCGGCGACGACGACCCGGAGACGCTCTACGCCGCGTTCCAGCACGGGATCAGCCTCCGGTTGGCCGGCGCCTACCGGGAGGCGCTGGAGCTGGATCAGGACACTCTCCGGCGGCGGATCGAGGTCCTCGGCCGCGATCATGTCCGCACCTTCAGCGTCAACAGCTCGAGGAACGTGGACTTGCGCGAGGCGGGTGAGTACGGCCAGGCCCGGATCCAGCAAGAGCGGCTCACGGAGAGCTTCATCGCCCGTTTCGGTCCGGACCAGCTGGACTCGGCGGGTAACTCGCTCCTGCTCGCGATGGCCAGGAGGAAGGACGGTGACCACCCGGGGGCGCTCGGCCTGTCCACGGAGGTCCTCAAACGGTTCCGGCTCGCTTATGGCGATGACCACGGCACGACGATGGCCTCCGCGCTGGCTCATTCGATCGACCTTCGCCACTCGGGTGATCTGGCCGCGGCTAGGAAGCTCGGCGAAGAGACGTTCGAGCGGTACCGGCGTGGTCTCGGCGAACATCACCCGCATACCCTCGTGGCCAACGTGAACCTGGCGGTGACCCTCCGGCTGATGGGCGACCCGGCGGCCGCGCGCGTCCTCGACGAACGTGCCCTCGAGCAGTTCCGTGCCACTATCGGCCCGGACCATCCTTACGCCATCATCGCCGCGATCAACCTGGCGAGTGACCTGGCGGCGGTGGGCGAGCTCGACCGGACGGTCGAGCTGGGGCGAGACGCGATCGAGCGTGGCACGCAGGTACTCGGCGAGGACCACCCCACGGTCCTGGCGGCGTCGTTCAACCTCGGACTGGATCTGGCCGCGCTCGGCCGGACGGAGGAGGCCGCGCCGTTCCGCGACCCGATCCTGGCGCGGTACCGCCGGATCCTGGGCGAAGCCCACCCCGGAACGCAGGCGGCCGGTCGCGGTATCCGTGCCAACTGCGACATCGACCAGGTCCTGATGTGAGTCAGCCCGGTACGAGTTGCCCGATCCAGGAGGCGATCTCCTCGACGGTCGGCGGCCGCGTGCCGGATCGCAAGGGCCGATGGACCGCGCGGACCAGCTCGGGACAGCGCAGCAGGGCGCGGGCGGCAGGGTGCGGGCCTCGCGCGGAGAGAGCGAGGCCCAGCCCGATCAAGGAGTTCGGCCGGTCCGGATCCGCGGCGAGCTCCTGCCGGTAGCCCTCGACGGCTTCGAGGTGATCACCCGCGGTGTAAGCGAAATCAGCCGCGGTGGCGCCGGGTACCGTCGGCGGTCGTCCATCCGGTGAGCGCGTCGTGCCGCCGAGGGTGAGCCGGATGAGGTCCGTTCTGGCTGGGGACCAGCCTCCGTCCGGTACCGGTGTCGGAGGGAGGCTGGTCGCGTCGAGGTTCGCGGGAGGCCTCGGTCTTCCGCTGAGCCAGGCCGCCGCCAGTTCGGCGACGACGGCCGGGTCCGGGCGCAGATGCCGGGCGCGCCACCCCGCGCGGTGATCGCGGCGGGCGGCCGCGGCCAATTCGCTCGCCTCCGCCGACACGGGCTCGCTCTGCCACGGCCCGAGGCGTTCGGCGATGTCGTCGAGAAAGCGCCGGCCGGCGGCGGTCAGGGTCGAGTCCACGCGCAGCGTATGCAGGGTGTGCCAGGTCTGCTCACGCCAGTAGGCGAACTCGAAGCCGGAGCGCCGGGGACTCGTCCCGGCCCTGGCCAGTGCGCGCCAGAAGGCGGTGACGCCGAAGAAGGCGTAGACCCCTTGCAGAGCGCCGCTCAGTGGGCGTGGATCATCCCGCCAGGCCACGTAGATCCGTTCCCGTGGGTCCGGCTCGTACAGCTCGACGAGGTGAAGCAGCCCACCGAGAACGATGTGCTGGAATTCGTGGATCAGGGTTTCGGCGAGGGAGGCCCCGTCGGTGGGCAGTCCGACGACCGCGCTGCCGAACGCCTCCCCGGTCGACGCGCTCGGATTGCGGAAGAGCACCTGGGGTTTCGGGACCAGGGACGCCAAGCCCACCGGCATGATGTGGGCCAGACCGGGCAGATGGGTCGCGACCAGATGACAGGCCTCGTCGATCAGCCGTTGCCAATCCGCCAGATCCTTGCCCGGCAGCCGTTCCGGCGGGATCGGTTCGTAGAGTCCGCGATAGGGATCGAGGTCGTCCAGCCACAACGAGAACCGGTGCGCGCCGACCTGACTCCGCACCCGGCGGATTCCCCACCAGCCCTGGGCGTCGGAGCCGGGTGCTTCCGGCACGAGGACCGTCGCGCCGGCGTTCGATACCGAGTACCGGCCGTTGACACCCCGTACAACGACCGAGGAAAACGTTTCGGTGTCCGGAAAACGGGCCATCCCGAGTGAAGGGAGTATCGCGTTGCCGTGCCACGCCGGGATGACGGTCTCGAAGTCCAGCTCCGCCCGGATCGCCGCGGCCGCCGCGATCGCGTGCGCGTGCCCCAGATGCATCCACAAAGGACCGACGCCGTCGATCCCGTTCCGGAGCAGGCGAGTCGTGTAGCCTGCCCAGCTCCCGGTATACGGATTGGTGAGCACCCTGTTCACCGAGCGGGGTGCGCGTGCCTCGGCACGCGCGAGGAGTTCCCAAGCGGAGTCGAGTGACGGCAAGGGACCTGAATGGCTCGGTGCCTTCGCGGCTTCCGTCAGCAATGCGTGGATCAACAGTTTGCGACGGCTTCGTTCGGCCCGTCGCAACCGTCGGGCCATGTCCTCGTCGCCGTCAAGACGCGCGAGCGCGTCGAAGTCTCGCCACGACAACCGATGGAACGCAGGGCGAGACCCGGCTGATGCCGGCATCAGTCGATCCGTTCGCCACCCGCGCTGCCTGCGCTTCTGTAGCGTGCGCGGACGAGGGTGGTGCGTTCGACGACCTGGCGCGCCGAATGGCGGAAGGCCTCACTGTCCAGCTCTCGTAACGCGGTGAAGGAGACCGCGTCGAGATCCATCAACGCCGATTCGATGTCCGGTTCCGTGTCTGCCGAGAAAGAACTCATCGTGCCGATTCCCTCCACCCCGTGAAAAGGTTGCGAGAGTTGAACCTCGACAAGGATAGCCGAGATTTCGCGCCGGATCAGGCCTCGGCGGCCGGTGGTGGGCGTCCGGCCGCCAATTCCCGTAATGCGCGAGGGCTCGTGATGGTGACGCGCTGGCGTGCGGTGCGCACCACGCCCAGCCTGCGGAGTTCGTCGAGGCCCCGGATCAGGGTGCTGCGCGAGACGCGTGCGAAGCCCGCCAGTTCGCCTTGGTTGAAGCGGAGGTCGATCTGTTTCCCGGCCGTCCAATCGACGGCGTGCTGCAGCGCCAGTTCCAGGAGGACGGCGGCGAGGCGTTGCGGGAAATCCGGCCCGCCGGATTCGAGGCGCAGCCGGTCGGATTGCTGCAGCCGGATCGCCGCGGTACGGAAGATCTCTTCGGCGATACGCGGCTGGTCGCGTAATACACCGAGGAATTTCTCCCTCGGCACGACGAGGGTGTGCACCTCGTCGATCGCCGACATCGTGGCGGAACGGGGGAGTCCGCTGATGGGGGCCAGTTCGCCCACGATTTCCGCGGGACCACGGGCGGCGAGCGGGGCGTCTTCGCCGCGATAGTTGGTGGCGCTGATCTTCACCCAGCCGTGCAGGACGACGAACATACTGGTGGGCGGGCTGCCCTGGAGGGCGAGGATCTGGCCGGGGCGCCACACTTTCAGGTGGCCCGCGCGCCGGAGGGCGGCTTGTTCCGCCGGTGTCAGCCGCCGCCAGGTCCCCAGATTCCCGTTTTCAGCCGCGGGGGAACCGGTCATCCTGGCCCTCCGGTTCCCGGGGAACCGGATCGGTGCTGTGTTCCATTTGACGCATCAGCCACTCCCCCGACTCGTCAGCATGGTCAGTGGGCAGAACGACCCGGAAGTTTCGAACCGCGACCGGTAATTGTGCCAGGCACGGGGTGACTTCACCAGGCCTCGGGCCGGCGACGGGGGAGGGTGTCATGCGCAGTGCGGAAAGTGTCATGGGACGGCCGAAGGATCACCGCCACTCGCCGGTCGAGCAGAATCCGCGGACGCCCAAGGCGTTCGGCCGAAGACCGGCGTTCTTCGCGCCGCATCCGCCGCTGATGTCCGGCGGGTGGTATCAGGGCGACGATCACGAGGTCGTCGGCCCTGGGCGGTATCCGGTTCCCCGTCCGCCGGCCAAATCGGCGAAGGCCGCTCTGCTGTGGGCACTCTTCTTGGGCCCGTTGGGCCTTTGTTACGTGTCACCCGTCGGTGGGCTGATCGCGACGGCGGTCTCGGTCACGGCGATCACCTTCGGCGGCGCCGCGCTGGTGGCCGTGATCTGGCCGGTCGTCGTGGTGCTCTCCTTGGCGGCCTTGTCCGGGCGGCCGGACGACGAGCGGAGATGACGTCCGGCCGGGTTGCCCGGCCGGGTGAACCTGGTGGGGGACGCTCAAGGGGGTGGCCCCCACCAGGGTTTCCGCCTCGTGAGTGGCGAGGACGGTTCTAACCGTCCTCGCCACTCACGAGGTCGCGACCATCCGAAAGTCGCGTCATCTTGCTCCGATCATGCGGCTCCTGGGCGGAACCCTTGAACCGATCCGGCACCTATGTTTCTATCTGCTCGATAGTCGCGCCAAAGGTGCAGTTTCGAACATGGATCGAACGGGTTCAACGCAATTCCTGGAGGGCTCCGTGCGCCGTCGTACCCTGCTGAAGGCCGCTGGTGCGGCTTCCGCCTTCACCTTGCTCCCGGCGAGCGTCCGGCAGGCGCTCGCCGCCGAAGCGCCGACGGGTGGACTCGACGTCATCGAGCACGTCGTGGTGTTCATGCAGGAGAACCGGTCGTTCGACCATTACCTCGGAACGTTGCGCGGCGTGCGGGGGTTCAACGATCCGGCCGCGATCAAGCTCCCGTCGGGGGCGTCGGTCTTCCAGCAACCCGACGGAGCGGGCACTCTGCTCCCGTACGCGATCGACGATCAGTTCATGGCCGACGTCGACCACAGCTGGTCCGGCGGGCACCGGGCGTGGAACAAGGGGCGTCACGACGCGTGGCGCGCGGCCAAGGGCGTCCGGTCGCTGACCTATCACACCCGCTCGGCGCTGCGGTTCTACCACGAACTGGCCGACGCGTTCACCGTCTGCGATGCCTACCACTGCTCGGAAATGGGGCCCACCAACCCGAATCGGCTGTACCTGTTCACCGGCAAACTGGGCTACGAGCCGGACGGCACGACCCGGGCGATCGGCAACGACGCGTGGCAGAACCCCGGGCACACCGGCTACACGTGGAAGACCTACGCCGAGCGCCTTCAGGCCGCGGGCCGCAGCTGGCGCGTCTATCAGGAATGGGACAATTACGGCGACAATTCGCTGGACTATTTCAGCAGCTTCCTCGCCGTCGGTACCAAGGCGCTGTCGAAGGTGAAGGACTCCGCGGGCAAAGCCTTCCCGAAGCTGGAGTACTTCTACTACGCCTTGGATTCCGCTTCGGCCGCCGAGCGCACCCGGCTGCTCGACGGACTGGCGGCCGGCGTGGCTACCCTGACCGCGTCCGAACGCGCGTTGTACGACCGAGGGCTGGCCCGGGTCGCGCCGAAGCACTTGCTGAGCGCCTTCAAGGGAGATGTCGACGCGGGCAGGCTGCCATCGGTGTCGTGGATCGTCGCGCCCGAATCCCAGACCGAACATCCCGCGTGGGGCCCGAACACCGGGGCCGATCTGGTGAAGTCGATCCTCGACACGATCGCGTCGAAACCCGAGGTGTGGAACAAGACGTTGTTCCTGCTGACCTACGACGAGGACGGCGGCTTCTTCGACCACATGCCGCCGCCCGCGCCGCCTGCTTCCGACAACGAGGGCAAGAGTTCCGTCGCCACGACCGACGAATTCGTCTCCGGTGAGCCGATCGGGCTGGGCATTCGGGTGCCCATGTTCGTGGTCTCGCCGTGGAGCCGGGGCGGGAAGGTGTGTTCGGAGGTCTTCGACCACACTTCCGTGCTGCGCTTCCTCGAACAGTGGAGTGGCGTCGCCGAGCCGAACATCTCGCCGTGGCGGCGCACCGTCTGCGGTGACCTGACTTCGGCGCTGGACACCACGTCGCCGAGCGCGACCTATCCGGTGCTGACCAAACCGGTGCCGACGAGCGGTCCGTGGAACACCCAGCCGCAGCCGCCGTCCGTGCAGAAGCTTCCCGTTTCGGAGGCCGGCGTGCGGACCGCGCGCCCCTTGCCCTATCAGCTGACGGCTTCAGGGCGGGTGACCGCCGAACGGTTCTGGATCGACTTCGCCAATACCGGAACGGCGGGCGCGCACTTCTACGTCTACGCCAACGCGTATCGGACTGACGGGCCGTGGCGCTACACCCTCGGCGGGAACGCGACGCTTTCCGACTACTGGCAGGCAGGGTCCCCGGACGGCGCGTACGACCTCACCGCGCACGGCCCCAACGGTTTCGTGCGCCGGTTCGCCGGCAACCGGATCACCGCGACCACCGGCGGCAAGCCGAATCCGGAAGTCGTGCTGCGGCCGGGTTCCGGTGTCGTGTACCTGAAGATGACCAACGCCGGTGCCGTTTGCGAGCTGACCGTGCGGACCGGCAACCGGGGTGGCGGGCCTTGGACGTACACGGTCGCCCAGGGCGCGACGGTCGAAGACTGGTTCAGCACCGAAGGTGGCATGGGCGGCTGGTACGACCTGAGCGTTGCAGGGCCGGACGGCTTCCTGCGCCGCTTCGCGGGTCATGTCGAGACGGGCGCCGAGACCATCAGCGACCCGGTCATGGGCTCCGGGCCGCTCGCCGCCACCGTCCGCTCGGCCGACAGCCAGGAGACGGTGGGGGAGAACGGCGCCGCCGCGAACGCCGTCGACGGGAATCCCGCCACCCATTGGCACACCAAGTGGTCCGGCGGGGAAGACTTGCTGCCGCACGAACTGCAGCTCGATCTGGGGGCCGCCCGAACCGTCACGGGCTTGGCCTACCTGCCACGCCAGGACGGTTCCGACCACGGGCGCGTCGGTGGCTACGAAGTCCACCTGAGCACGGACGGGACGGCCTGGGGGAGTCCCGTCGCCGCGGGTGCTTTCGCGGACGATGCCTCCCGGAAGACGCTGCGGTTCTGGCCTGCCCGGGCGCGTTATGTGCGGTTCCGCGCCCTCACCGAGGCGGGCGGTCGCGGCCCGTGGACGTCGGCGGCGGAAGTCACCCCGCTCGGCTGGACGTGACCCGAACGGGCACTTACGTGAACGGGATCCTGTCCGATCCCGCCTGAACCTGGCGGGGTTGCGACCGTCTTGTATCATAGGCTTGATACAAGACCGAGGAGGCCGATCGTGCCGTTCGACAACGTCGTGGCCGTGGCCCTGATCATGGGCCTGTTCGGTCTGGCGATCCTGGTTCTGCTGTGGCCGGGCGAAAAGCAGGGCAAGAAGGTGCTGCGACGCTGGGGTGTCGAAGATCCTTCGCCGTCCGACGTCGCCGAGGCCGTGCGCTACCTGCGCCGCCGCCGGTTCTGGTATCCGTGGTTGTTCCTCGGGTTGCCGCTGCTGGCCGATCTCGCCGGGATCGGCAACGATGGCGTCTCGCTCTTCCTGGCCACCCTGCTCATCGGCGCGCTGATCGCCGAGGTGCTGGCCCAGCGGCCGCCGAAAGGCGCTCGCCGCGAGGCCGGGCTGGAGCGGCGGGCGGTGCGCGGGCTCGTACCGGACTGGGGCCTGATCCTCTACGCGGTGATCGTCGCGGCCGCGGTGGGCTGGCTCGTGGTCCATCGCTGGTGGGCCTTGCTGGGGGTGGCCGCGGCCGTTTCGGCGGTCACCTGGCTGGTCATCCTGCTCGCCGTGCGCCGACCGTCCACAGGGGACAGTGCGGCCGACGGCGCGTTGCGCGTCCGCAGCGCGCGGGTCGCCGCGGGGCTGGGGCTCGCCGCCACCGTGACGCTGGCGATCCCGGAGGTCACGAACCCGGGCTCGTGGCTGGTGGTCGTCGCCGGGCTCGCCGGCTGGTACCACCTCGCCCACCGCTCGCGCGTCGAAGCCGCCTGATGCCGTTGAAAGTCGTCGTCGACACGGATCTCGGGATCGCGCCGTGGCGGCAGGTGCGGGATCAGCTGATCCGGTTGATCACCACCGGCGCGCTGGCGCCGGGCACCCGGTTGCCGTCCATCCGGCAGCTCGCCAGGGATCTGGCGCTGGCTTCGGGCACGGTGGCTCGGGTCTACCGGGAGCTGGAAGAGAACGGCTGGGTGTACACCGCTCGCGCCAAGGGCACGGTCGTCGCCGACATTGCCGACCGGCCGGGCAAGGCGGCACTCCTGCGGGCGGCGGCGGACGAATACGCGCGTGCCGCCAGGGAGCTCGGCGTCGATCCCGGTGCCGCGCTGGACGCCGCGGCCGCCGCGCTGGAGTCACTCCAGTGACGTGTCGCCGAAGTGTTCGAGCAGCAGCCGCAGGCCGCCGATCAGTTCGGCCCACTGGGCCGGTTCCAGGTCGGGCAGGAGGTCGGCTTCGTTCTCCAGGTGGAGGACGAAGACCTCGTCCACGACCTGGCGTCCCTTGCCGGTCAACCGGATCTTGACCGAGCGGCGGTCGTCGCTGTCGCGCACCCGCTCGACCAGGCCCTTGGTCTCCATGCGGTCGATGCGGTTCGTGATCGCCCCGGACGTGACCATCGCGGCCTTGAGCAGCGCGCCGGGCGTCAGGCCGTCGGCCTCCCCGGACCGGCGGAGCGTGGTGAGCACGTCGAACTCCCACGATTCCAGGTCGTGCTTGGCGTTGAACTCCTTGAGCTTCCGGTCGAGGATCCGGGAAAGCCGCTGAACGCGCCCGATCACCTCGGCGGGCCAGAGCTTGTCTTCGAGGTCCGGCCGCTCGTGTCGCCAAAGCGCGATCACCGCGTCCACCGCGTCGGCCATGACGCCCTCCAATCGTCTCAACATTAAGAGACTTGACATTGACAGAAGTCGCTGGTGTTATCTCAACGTTGAGATTATCAGTGAGGAGACATCATGGCGATCATCGCCGAGCGGCCCGTCGTCCCGGCGGAACCGGCGGCCGCGAAACCGACGCTCCGTGACGCCGCGCTCGCCGCGCTGGCCCCGGCCAGCTGGGGCACCGTGTACGTCGTCACCGCGACCCTGTTGCCCCCGGACCGGCCCTTCCTGGCCGCCACGCTGCGGGCGCTCCCGGCAGGCCTGCTCCTGCTGGCACTGACCAGGCGGCTCCCGCACGGGTCGTGGTGGTGGAAGACGACGGTGCTCGGAATGCTCAACTTCGGCGCCTTCCTGCCGTTGATCTTCTTCGCCGCGTACCGCCTCCCCGGCGGTGTCGCCGCGACCCTCGGCGCCCTCCAGCCCCTGCTGGTGGCGCTGCTCGCGCTCCCGATGCTCCGCGTCCGGACCCCGGTGCCGATCCTGCTCGCCGCGATCGCCGGCGCCGGCGGGGTCGCGCTGCTGACCCTTTCGTCGGAGGCCCGGCTCGATCCGCTCGGTCTGGCCGCCATGCTCGTCGCCGTCGGGCTCATGGCCGTTTCCCTGATCCTGACCAAGAAATGGGGCCGCCCCGGACATCCGCTGGCGATGACCGGCTGGCAGCTGACCCTGGGCGGTGTCGTCCTCGCGCCGGCGACGCTCCTGTTCGAAGGCCTGCCGAGCTCGCTGACGACGGCGAACCTGATCGGCTACGGCTACATCGGCATCGTCACCACCGCGGTGGCCTACCCGCTGTGGTTCCGCGGCATCGACCGGCTCGCCCCGGCGTCGGTCTCGCTGCTGACGCTGACCAACCCGTTGGTCGCCACCGCCGCGGGCTTCCTGGTGCTGGGC
This sequence comes from Amycolatopsis sp. EV170708-02-1, assembly GCF_022479115.1. NCBI lineage: Bacteria > Bacillati > Actinomycetota > Actinomycetes > Pseudonocardiales > Pseudonocardiaceae > Amycolatopsis > Amycolatopsis sp. EV170708-02-1. Next base: position 7,552,889 of record NZ_CP092497.1, on the reverse strand, counting down.
CAGACCCTCACCGGCTGGCAGCTCACCGGATTCGCCGTCGCGCTCACCGCGCTGACCCTCAGCCAGACCCTTCGCGCAGGTGCCCGGTGAGTTCGGTGACGGTCGGATGGTCGAAGAGGACGCGGGCGGGGAGTTCGACGCCGGTCAGCTCCCGGAGCCGCGTACGCAGGTCGATGACGGCCAGGGAATCGAGCCCGAGCTCGGTGAACGGCTTGTCCACGGGGATCGTGCCCGGATCGTGGTGGCCGAGCACCTCGGCGAGTTCCACCCGCAGCAGATCGCGCAGTTCCGGCTCCGAGGGCCGATCCGGCCAGCGCCGGTCGGGTGACGGCGGCGCGGGTCTCGCCGCGGGACGGCCGAGCCCGTCGGCGATCGGGGGCAGCCCGGCGGCGGTGGGGTCGAGCCGGGCGGCGATCAGCACCGGTTCGGCGTGCCCCAGCGCGGCGTCGAACAGGGCCATTCCCTCCTCCAGGGTCAGCGCGGCCACCCCGGAGGACTGGATGCGATGCCGCGCCGCGGCTGGGATCTGCGAGCCGAGACCGATTTCCAGATCCCAGAGGCCCCACGCGATCGACGTCGCCGGAAGCCCCTCGGCCCGCCGCCGCACGGCCAACGCGTCGAGGAAGCGGTTCGCCGCGGCGTAGTTCGCCTGCCCCGCGTTGCCGAAAATGCCGGCCAGCGAGGAAAAGAGCACGAAAGCCGACAGCGGGAGATGACGGGTGGCCTCGTGCAGGATCGTCGCGGCGCCGGCCTTCGGGCGGAAGACGGCGTCGATCCCGGCGGTCGTCTGCGCGGTGAAGGCGGCGTCGGCGACGACGGCGGCCGCGTGCACCACGGCGGTCAGCGGCGGATCGCAGGAGTCGACCAGCCGCCGGACGAAGACGGGATCCGCGATGTCGCCGTCGACGATCCGCACGTCGGCGGGCAGCCCGCGAAGCTCGTCCGCACCGGGCGCGGCCGAGCCGCGGCGGCTGACCAGCAGCAGATGCCGGATCCCGTGCGCGGACACGAGATGCCGGGCCAGCGCGCCGCCGAGCGCGCCGGTGCCGCCGGTGATCAGCACCGTCCCGTCCGGATCGAGCGGGCGGCCGGACGCGGGCGCGGTCCGGGCGAGCCGCAACGCGTGCGGTACGCCGTCCCGGATCGACAGCTGGGGTTCGGGGTTGCCGCCGACGAGTTCGCGCACCTTCTCCACCGGGAGCGCGGAGTCGACCACGGTGACCAGGCCGCGGTACTCGCTCGACGCGGCGGCCCCGAGGCCGAAGACGGCGGCCGACGCCGGATCGCCCGCGTCGCGGGTGACGACGACGGTGCGTTCCCCGCGCGGGAGGGTGTCCTGCAGCGCGGTGAGCACGCCCCGGACGTCTTCGGCCTCGATGATCCGGACGTCGTCGGCGCTCGCGGCCGGGACGGGGATCCATCGCGGCGCGTAGAGCATCGTGCTCCCGGCGGGCAGCGGCCGGGTGAGCAGGGATTCCACGACCGCGACGGGCGTTCCGGCCGGATCGAAGAGTTCGACGCGGACTTCGCCGGGGCCGGACCGTACACAGTGGACTCGCGCCCGGCGCGCGACGGGGCCGAACACGTGGACGCCGCTCCAGAAGAACGGCACGCGCGCTTCTTCGCCGGGCGCTCCGGCCAGCGCGAGGGTGTGCACCGCCGCGTCGAGCAGCACGGGATGCAGAGCGAAGCGGCCGTCGACCTCTTCGGGGAGCGCGATGTCGGCGAACAGTTCGTCGCCGTCCGCCCACAGTCCCGTCACCGCGCGGAAGGCGGGACCGTAGTCGAGGGCCGCGTAGGCCCGGTCCAGGTCGACCGGTTCGGTGGCGGGAGGTGGCCACTCGCCCTTCCACGGCTGTGCGAAGACCTCCGTGGTCCCCAGACGGCCGGTGGCGTGCCGAGTCCAGGTGTCGGAATCCTTGGCGTAGATGTCGATCCGGGGCCCGTCCACCACCACTTGGAGCGCGACGTCCTCGGACCGGTCGAGCCGCAGCGGCGCCTCGATCGTCAGCTCGGCCACGTCCGGTCCGCCCGCGTGCACGGCGAGCTCGACGAAAGCACTGGCGGGGAACAAGGTCGCGCCGCCGACGACGTGGTCGGCGAGCCAGCCGTGCGTGCGGACTCCCGCCGAGCCGCCGTGCACGACTCTGGGCGAGTCGGGGGCGACGAGCGCCGGGCCGAGCATCGCGTGGCCCGTGTGGCTCCGCCGCGGTTGCGGGTCGAGCCAGAAACGCTCGCGCTGGAAGGGATACGTCGGCAGTGTGACGCGGCGGGCGCCGCTGCCGCCGAAAACCGATCGCCACGACACGGGCACGCCCGTGGTGTGCAGCTCGCCGACCGCTTCGAGGACACTTCGGCTCGTGTCCATAGTGGACACTGTGGGCAGGATGGCTCCCGCGGCCCTGCTCAGCACGGCGGACGGGCCGATCTCCAGGCAGATGGCGGTTTCCGCCGCGACGACGGTGTCCAGCGCGTCGGCGAACCGGACCGTGTCCCTGGCGTGCCGCACCCAGTACTCCGCGTCGACGCTGGTGATCGCGCGGCCGGTCAGGCCGGAGATCAGGGTGATCTCCGGCGCGCGGTAGGTCAGCCCGGCGGCGACCTCGCGGAACTCGGCGAGCATCGGATCGATCAGCGGCGAATGGAACGCGTGGCTGACGCGCAGCCGCGTGGAACCCGGCCACTGGGCCGCGATCGCTTCGGTCACGCTCCCGGCTCCGGACAGCACGAGGGATCGAGGGCCGTTGATCGCGGCGATCGCCACCTGGTCGGCGAATTCCCCGACCAGCGGGGCGACCTCGGCCTCGGCCGCCCGGACCGCGACCATGACACCGCCCGGCGGCAAAGCGGCCATCAGACGCCCGCGCGCGGCCACCAGGACACCGGCGTCCTCAAGGGAGAGGGCCCCGGCGACGTGCGCCGCGGCGATCTCGCCGATCGAGTGCCCGGCGACGGAACCGGGCCGGATACCCCAGGATTCCAGCAGCCGGTACAGGCCGACTTCGTAGGCGAACAAAGCGGATTGCGCGTGATCCGTCCGGTCGAGCAGCTCCCCGCCCTCGAACGCGACTTCACGGACCCGGCCGCCGAGCGCCTCGCACGCCGCGTCGAACGCCGTGCGGAACACTGGGAACCGCTCCGACAGTTCCTTGCCCATTCCCGCGCGCTGCGCGCCTTGCCCGCTGAACAGGAACGCCGCGGCCGCCGGTCCGCGCACGGTCCAGCCGCGGCGTTCGCCCGTGGCGAGTGCGCGCAGCGCGGTGAGATCGCCGGACGGGACCAGCGCGCGATGCTCCAGCGCGGAACGGGTGGCGAGGGTGAAGGCGACGTCGTCCTCGTCCCGGCCGCCCACGGTCGCCAGCAACCGGGAGGCGGCGGCTCGCACTGCGCCCTCCCCGGCGGCGCTCAACAGCCACGGCGCGCCGAGAGACGCCGGACCTCCGTCCTCGGGCGGCGGCGGTGCTTCCGAGACGAGAACGTGCGCGTTGGTGCCGCCGATCCCGAACGCGGACACCCCGGCGCGCCGGGGTTTCGGACCGGCCCGCCACTCGCGGCCTTCGGCGAGCAGGCGCACGTCGCCCGCGGACCAAGCGACGCGAGGGCTCGGATCGCCGGCGTACAGCGACGGCGGCAAATGCCCGTGCCGCAAGGCTTCCACCATCTTGATCACCCCGGCGACACCCGCCGCGGCCTGCGTGTGCCCGATGTTGGCCTTCACGGAGCCGAGCCACAGCGGCCGGTCACGCTCGTGCCCGTAGGCGGCGATGAGCGCCTCAGCCTCGATCGGATCGCCGATCGGGGTGGCCGTTCCGTGCCCTTCGACCGCGTCGACGTCGGCCGCGGACAGACCGGCGTCGGCCAGCGCGGACGCGATCACCGCGCGCTGGGCCCGCCCGCTCGGCGCCGTCAGCCCGTTCGACGCCCCGTCGGAGTTGACGGCCGAACCGCTGAGCAGTGCCAGCACCGGATGCCCGTTCCGGCGGGCGTCCGACAGCCGCTCCAGGAGGACCACGCCCGCCCCCTCGGCCCAGGCCGTGCCGTCGGCGCCCGCCGCGTAGGAACGGCATCGGCCGTCCGGGGAAAGGCCGCGCTGGCGGCTGAATTCGAGGAAGGTGCGCGGGGAGGACATCACCGTGGCGCCACCGGCCACGGCGAGCGAACACTCCCCGGCACGCAGCGCGCGCACGGCCCAGTGCAGCGCCACCAGGGACGAGGAGCAGGCGGTGTCGACCGTGACCGCCGGGCCGGTCAGCCCGAAGGTGTAGGAGATCCGGCCGGACGCGAGCGCGTGCGAGGACCCGATGCCCAGCCGCCCTTCCATCCGGTGGCCTTCGAACCGGCTGGCGTAGTCCTCGTGCATCACCCCGGCGAAGACCCCGGTGTCGCTTCCGCGCAGTGTGGCGGTGTCGAGACCGGCGCGTTCGAACAGCTCCCACGACGTCTCCAGCAGCAGCCGCTGCTGAGGATCGGTCGAGAGGGCCTCGCGCGGCGACATCCCGAACAGGGCCGGGTCGAAATCCATGGCGTCGTAGACGAATCCGCCGCGGCGGGTGGTGGATCCGCCGATCCGGCCGGGGTCCGGGTCGTACCGGACGGAGTGCTCCCAGCCCCGGTCGGCAGGGAAATCGCCGGTCGCGTCGACGCCGCCGGCCACCAGATTCCACAGCTCCTCGGGCGACGTCACTCCGCCGGGGAACCGGCACGCGGTCGCGACGATGGCGATCGGTTCGCCGCCGCGAACCGGAACGGCCCTCGTCGCGACGGGTCTGCTTTCCCCGGACAGTAGCCGTTCAAGCTCGCCGATGACCGCGGCCGGGGTGGGGAAGTCGTAGACGAGTGCTTGGGGGAGGCCCAATCCGGTCGCCTCGGCCAGCCGGTGCCGCAAGTGCACACCGCCCACCGACGTCAGGCCCAGTTCGGCGAAGGGGCGCCCGCGCCACCGCTCATCGACGTCGCACAGCTCGGCGATCGCCTCGCGCACCAGCGTTTCCACCTCGGGCGGCGGTACGCGCAGTTCCTTCCGCAGCGCTTTCCCCGACGGCGTCCGGGGAAGGCGCCCGACGAGGTGGAAGGCGACCGGAACCTTGAACGGCGAGAGCCGGCGGCGGCACAGGCGGCGCACCTCGTCGAGATCCGGCTCGTCGGAGACGAGGAACGCCACCGGGACCGCGCCGAGGACTTCGTCGGGTCTTCCCGTCACCAGAACGTCTTCGACGCCGGGGACTTCCGCGATGACCGCCTCGATCTCCGTCGGGTGCACGTTCTGGCCGCCGCACACGATGACGTCGTCGGCGCGGCCTTCGAGGATGAGCCGTCCCTCGGCGAGACCGCCGACGTCACCGGTCCGGTACCAGCCGTCCGGCCCCGCGGCGCTCGGGGCGACGCCGGGACCGCGTACCTCGATCTGCCCGCCGGCGACGCGGATCTCCATTCCCGGCACGGGTGTCAGGTGCTCCTCGCCGGGGAGCTGGACGGCGATCTTGCCGCCGGTTTCCGTACTGCCGTAGCCGTCGAGGACCTCGATACCGAACAGTTCCCGTACCGCGGCGCGGGTCGGCGCGGTGCACGGCGAGCCCCCGGACAGGCACAGCCGTGGCGCGGGGAGAACGCCGCGAACCTCCTGGCGCAGGTTCAGAAAGGTCGCCGGGACACCGGCGAGGACGCCGCCGGGGTACGCCGTGAGCGCTCCGCGCAGATCGCGATCGACGATCCTCGTGTGCGTGCCCAACGCGATCGTCCCGGCGAAGGCCAGCGACAACGCGTACGCGTGATGCAACGGAAGCGGCCACAGAACCGTGTCGTCGGCGGAGATCCCGTACATCGGGCCGTAGCAGGCCGCCGCCGACCAGAGGATCGCGCGCTGCGTCGTCAGCACGCCTTTCGGGCGGCCCGTCGTGCCGGAGGTGTAGAGCAGCCACGCGGGTTCGTCGAGACCGAGATCGTCGCGCGGCTCGCCCCGCGGGGGCGACGGCTCGTCCTCGACGAACACCACTCGCGTCCGGAGCTCACGTACCAGCGGTGCGTGCCTGGCTTCCGTGATCAGCAGGCCTGAGCCGGAATCCTCCACGACGCGGGCGAGCTCGGCCGCCGTCGAGCGTGTGCTCACCGGAACCCCGACCCCGCCCGCCCGCAGGACGGCCAGGCTGTACTCGGCGAATTCGACGCGGCCGCCGACGTGCAGCACCACCCGTTCGCCGCGGGCGATCCCGAGCCCCGCCGCCAAGCGGCCGCTCGACTCCAGCAGTTCCCCGAAGGTCAGGGTCCGGTGCTCGTCGGTGAACGCCGGCCGAGCGGACGGCTGTTCGCGTAACAAGGTCACCAACGGGCGCAGAAGCCCGCCGCGGATCTCGGTCATCACCCGAAGGTATCGCCGAGCCGCTCCCCGCGGTGACGGCGTTGTTGCCCGATCGTGCACTTTCCGCCGCCGGATCGCGCATCGGCTCGTGAGTGGCAAGGACGGTTCTAACCGTCCTTGCCACTCACGAGGACTATTTCGTCCAGGTGACCGGAAGCTCGTGGACGCCGTAGATGTTCATGTCGGTCTTGAGCTTGACCTCGCCGGCGGGCACGGCGAGCGCGAGATCCGGGAATCGGCGCAGCAATCCCTCGAAACCCGCGCGCATCTCGATCCGCGCCAGTTGCTGGCCGAGGCACTGGTGGATGCCGTGCCCGAAGGACAACAGGCCGCGGGCGTTGCGGTGCAGATCCAGGGCGTCGGGGTTCTCGAACCGCCGCGGATCACGGTTCGCGGCCAGCAGCGAGATGACGACGGTCGACCCCGCGGGGATCGTTTCGCCGCCGAGCTCCAGATCTTCCGTGGCGTAGCGGTAGAAGATGTCGGCGACGGACAGGTAGCGAAGCAGCTCTTCGACGGCGCTGGGCAGCAGTGCCGCGTCGGCGCGCAGTTCGGCCAGCTGCTCGGGGTGTTCCAGAAGCGCGAAGGTGCCCAGCGCCAGCATGTTCGCGGTGGTTTCGTGGCCGGCGAACAGCAGCAGGAACGCGGCGCCCGCCAGCTCCTCGATGGTGAGGTCTTCGTGGCGGCCGAGGTCGGACAGGATGTCGTCGCCGGGCGTCTCGCGTTTGCGGGTGACCAGTTCGGTGAGGAACGTGTTCATCCCGATGAACGCGGCCATCTTCTCCTCCAGCGTCTGGTCCCTGACCATGAGCTGCGCGGAGTTGGCCTGGAAGTTCTCACGGTCCTCGTAGGGCACGCCGAGCAGCTCGCAGATCACCAGCGACGGCACCGGCAGCGCGAACTCCTTGACCAGGTCGATCGGCGGAGTCAGGTTCGCCATCGCGTCCAGTCGCCGCTCGGTGATCTCGACGATGTGCTCTTCGAGCTGCTTCATCCGCTTCACGGTGAAGGCGCCGGTGAGCCGCTTCCGCAGCCTGCCGTGGTCCGGCGGGTCCATGGCGACGAACATGCCCGGCATCGGCGGGGACGGCTCGGTGGGGGCAGGCATCCCCGGCGTCTCGTACGGCACGTGCAGGATGCCGATGTCCTGGCGCGAGCTGAACCGGGTGTCGGCCATCATCTGCCGCGCCTCGTCGTAACCGGTGACGAGCCAGCCCTCGTGACCGTCGGGGAAGATCATGGGACTCACCGGGCGGGCCTCGCGCAGCCGGGTGATCTCGCGGGGCGGGTCGAAGGGCCCCGCGTCGCGCTCCATCGGGAGGCCCTGCGGGACGGGAACCGTCTGAGTCATCGCGTCGCCTTTCGTGGTGGTTGTGCCGGCCACTCTCCCCGCGAGGCCTGACACCCGGCTGACACGGCGCTGACACCACCCGTGTCAGCGGCGTGGCGGGGCCGTGTCAGCGCGGCCTTCCAGAGTGGTGCCCATGAACGACACAGCGATCGCGGTCTCCGGACTGCGCAAGACCTTCGGCGACAAAGTCGTGCTCGACGGTATAGACCTCGAAGTCCGGGCGGGCACCATCTTCTCCCTGCTCGGCCCGAACGGGGCGGGGAAGACCACGACGGTGAACCTGCTGACCACCCTGATGAAGGCCGACGGCGGGACCGCGAAGGTCGCGGGCCACGACCTGGTGACCGAGCCCAAGGCGGTGCGTGCGGCGATCGGCGTCACCGGCCAGTTCGCGGCGGTGGACGAACTGCTGACCGGCCAGGAGAACCTCCAGCTGATGGTGGATCTGAGCCGCGGGAAAGCGGGCAAGGGCGTCGTGTCCGAGCTGCTGGAACGCTTCGACCTGGTGGAATCGGCGCGCAAACCGGCGTCGACCTACTCCGGCGGTATGCGCCGGAAGCTGGATCTGGCGATGACGCTCGTCGGCGATCCGCGGATCATCTTCCTCGACGAGCCCACCACGGGCCTGGACCCGCGCAGCCGCCGCACGATGTGGTCGATCATCCGCGAACTGGTGGCCGGCGGCGTGACCGTCTTCCTCACCACCCAGTACCTCGAAGAAGCCGACCAGCTCGCCGACCGGATCGCGGTCCTCGACCAGGGCCGCCTGGTCGCACAGGGCACGCCCGCCGAGCTCAAACGCCGGATGCCCGGCACGCACGTCCGGCTCCACTTCACCACCGTCGCCGAACTCGACGCGGCGGCGCGGATCTTCCCCGGAGCCACCCGCGACGACGAGGAGCTCGACCTGCGGATCCCCAGCGACGCCGGGACGAAATCCCTGCGCTCGCTGCTCGACCGGCTCGACGAGTACTCGATCGCCGCCGAAGAGTTCTCCGTCCACACCCCTGATCTCGATGACGTTTTCCTCGCCCTGACCGGCCACGACACGGAGGCAACCCGATGAACTCCCCCTCGACGGTGATGTTGCGCCGTAACTTCAAGCATCTCGTCCGCAATCCGACCTCGGTGTTCAACGCGATCCTGATGCCGGTGGTGATGATGCTGATGTTCGTCTACGTCTTCGGGGACGCGTTCAGCGTCGGCGTCGACTACATCGACTACGCGACACCGGGTTTGATGCTGCTGGCCGTCTGCTACGGCCTCGGGGCCACCGCGACAGCGGTGAACTCCGACATGACCAAGGGCATCATCAACCGGTTCAAGGTCATGGACGTCTCCCGCGGCGCGGTGCTGACCGGGCACGTCATCGCCAGCGTCCTGACCAACCTGGTCGCCATCGCGGCGCTCACCGGGGTGGCCTTCCTGCTGGGCTTCTCCCCGGCGGCCGGTTTCCTCGACTGGCTCGGCGTGGTGGGCATCGTCGTCCTGCTCGGTTTCGCGGCGGCCTGGCTGACGGTCGCGCTGGGACTGGCGGCGAAATCCCCGGAAACCGCGGGGATGGCCTCGGTGCCGCTGATCATGCTGCCGTTCTTCAGCAGCGCGATCGTGCCCGCCGAGAAGATGGGGCCGGGGCTCCGGGAGTTCGCCCAGTACCAGCCCTTCACGCCGATCATCGAGACGCTGCGCGGACTTCTCAACGGGGCGGCCGCCGCGGGCGACGTGCTCCCGGCCCTCGGCTGGTGCGCCGGGATCGCGCTCGCCGGATACCTGTGGGCGTCCTCGACGTTCAAGAAGCGAGCGTGACCTCGGCCAGCTGTTTCCAGTCCGCCGCAGCTCCTTCTCGCGCCGCCTCCGCGAACTTCGCTTCGCCGAGGCGGCGCAGCGCTGTCTCCTCGATCCGGGTCACGTCCGGCCGGGACCGATCCGGCAGCCCGCGTAGTTCGTCGGCCGCCCCGACCAGACGCGCGGCCTGCTCGGCATCGTCCTTGCGCAGGGCCAGATCCGCGATGCCGACGAGCACGTGGGCGATCAAGGGCTGATACCGCACCTCATGCGCCGCCTGATAGGCCGCTTCGCGGTGTTCACGGGATCGGTTGAGATCGTCGGTGAAGTAGCCGCGAAGGTCATGGGTGATGGCGCGGACGTGTCCCAATCCCGCTTCGTCGCCCATCACGGTCGTCGCGAAGTCGAGTTGCTTCGCCGCTTCCTCGGTTTCGCCACGCCAGTGGAGGAGTTCCGCCTGCGAAAGGGCGAACATGCCCAGCGCGCCCGGCCAGGTGACTCGCTCGGCGCGCCGCTCCGCGTCGGCGGCCGCCGACGCGCTGGCCTCCTCGTCGCCCATCAGCCAGAACAGCTGTGCCTGCCGCGACCGCAGCCGGATCAGGTCCTCGACGGAACCGACCTCGGTCACCACGGTGACCGCCTGTTCGTAGTACTCGCACGCGGTGGCGAACTCGCCCCGCGTGGCGAGCCGGTCCGCCAGTTCGGTCAGGGCGAACGAGATCCCGAACCGTTCCCCGATGGCCCGGAACTCACCGAGCGCCCTTTCGAGGTATTCGTCCGCCTCCCGGCCGGGATGCCCGAGCGTGACCCGCATCTTGCCGAGGTGCAGCCTGCCGAGCGCGCGGACCCACGGGTTTTCGTCCGCGAGCACCGGCTCCCACGCGGACAGCGCCTCGTCCCCGGCCAGCATGCGTTCCAGCGGGACGACGAGGCCCAGCAGCGGATGCTTCTTCTCGGTCCGCGTCCCCAGCCGGTACGACTCGTGGATCCACTTGGCCGCGGTCTGTTCGTCGGCGAAACCGGAGCTCACGAAGAGCGAGACGAGCCCGTACACGACGGCCGCGATCTCTTCCGGCACCTCGCCCGGCGTCGTGACGGCCGCGCTGACGAGTTCCATGCCTTCCGTGCGGTGCCCGCTGAGCCACCAGTACCAGCCACAGGCCGCCGCGAGCCGCATCGCTTCCGGTGCCTCGCCCGCCGCGAGGGCACCACGCATCGCGGCGGTGATGTTGTCGTGCTCGGCGTTGAGCTTGGCGAGCCATTCCAGCTGTTCGGCGCGGCGGAGCATCGGCTCCGCGGCCTCGGCGAGATCGGTGAAATACGCGAGATGCGCGTGGCGCGCCAGCAGTGTCCCGTCCGCCTCGGCGAGCCGTTGCGCGGCGTACTCCTTGATCGTGCCGAGCATCCGGTAGCGCGGCGCTTCGTCTCCGGCGGAGACCAGCAGCGACTTCTCGGTCAGCGCGGTGAGCAGTTCGAGGACCTCGTACTCCTCGACGGCCTCGCTGACGCAGACGCGCTCGGCGGCTTCCAGGCTCGCCCCGCCCGAGAACACCGAGAGACGGCACAGGACGGTCCGTTCGGCGTCGGACAGCAGCTCCCAGCTCCAGTCGACCATGGCGCGCAACGTCCGGTGCCGGGGCAGCGCGGTCCGGCTGCCGCCGGTGAGCAACCGGAACCGGTCGTCGAGCCGGTTCGCGAGCTGCTCGACGGACATCGTGCGCAGCCGGGCCGCGGCCAGTTCGATCGCCAGCGGCATCCCGTCCAGGATCCGGCACACGCGCGCCATCGTGGCGAGAGTGGTCTTGTCGGCCACGAAATCCTTGCGCACCGCGCTCGCCCGGTCCCGCAGCAACCGGACGGCGGGGGAGGCTTCGATCTCGCCGGGGGCGGCGTGCCGGTCCGGGACGGCCAGCGGCACGACATGCCACAACGTCTCGCCGGTGATGCCGAGCGGCTCCCGGCTCGTCGCCAGGATCCGGAGACGGCGGCATTCCCCGAGCACCCGGTGGGCGAAGGCCGCGGCCGCCTCGATCACGTGCTCGCAGTTGTCCAGGATCAGCAGGACTTCCCGGTCGCGGATCGCGGCGACGACCCGCTCGGCGGGTTCGGCGTTCGAAGAATCGCCGAGCAGCGCATCGCGCAGGCCGAGCGCGGCGAGGGTCGCCTGGGCGACGTCATCATCGGGGCCGATGGCCGCGAGCTCCACCAGCCAAGCGCCGTCCGGGAGGTCGCCGAGCACGGTACGCGCGGTTTCCGTGGCCAGCCTGGTCTTCCCCGAACCGCCGGGCCCGATCAGAGTGGTGAGCCGGTGTTCGGCGACGAGCTCGCGGACCTTGGCGACGTCGTCGTCCTTGCCGACGAAGCTGGTCAGCTCGGCGCGCACGTTGGTCTTGCGGTTCTCCTCGCGCCTTCCCAGCTCGCCCCGCAGCAGCTGGACGTGCACCGCGGACAGCTCCGGCGACGGGTCGACGCCGAGCGCGTCGGCCAGTGCCTCCCTCGTGCGCTGGTAGACGAGCAGCGCTTCGGTGTCGCGGCCGGTCGCCGCGAGGGCCCGCAGCAACGCCGCGACGAGCCGCTCGCGCAGCGGATGCGCGGCCACCAGGTCGGTCAGCTCGGTGACCAGGTTCGCGCCGTGCCCGAGGTCGAGTTCCGCGTCGAACCGGTCCTCCAGCGCCGTCAGGCGAAGCCCTTCGAGCCGGGTGATCGCGGCATCGAACGCACCGCTGTCCTGCAGGCCGACGTCCTGCATGGCCGCCCCGCGCCACAGCCCGAGCGCCTCGCGCAGCCGCCTCGGTTCCTCGTCGCCGCGGGCCTGCTCGATGAGCCGCTCGAAGCGCACGGCGTCGACGTCCTCGGGCGCCACCTTCAGCCGGTAGCCGTCGGTCTGTCCCTCGACGACGCCGTCCGGAAGCACCTTCCGCAGCCGGGAAACCAAGCGCTGCAAGGCGTTCGTCGCGTCGGCCGGGGGCTGCTCGCCCCAGATCCAGTCGACGAGTGTCGCTTTCGGGACCACACGGCCCGGCTCGAGCGCGAGGGCGATCAACAGCCCGCGCAGCCGCGCGCCCGGCACGTCGGCGAGCCCGCCGTCGTCCGTGTGCACCTCGAAGGGCCCCAGCATCCCGATCCGCATTGGGCCGATTTTGCCACGGGTGACCAGGGGACTTACGACTCGCCGGTGATCCTCGCCGAACCGATCGAGGCCGCGGTGATCGCCCTGGCGGCGGCTTGGGTCGACGAACCCGAGTTCAGGCCGGTGAGCGAGGCCCGGTCGAGGGCGTGCACGACGAACTCGTAGGTGTTCACGGTCGAGGGCGAGCACGGGCCCTGGTAGCCGTAGAGGCTGGCGCTGCCGCGGTAGTAGACCTGCCTGGAGCCGGCCGGCACCGGGGGCCGGTAGACGTGCTGGACGTTCTGGGGGAGCGAGGCCGTGGACGCCGGGATGTCGTAGATGACCCAGTGGATGAGGTTGGCGTTGTCGAGGTCGCGCATGACGATCGCGTAGCTCTTCGCCGCGGTGGGAGCGCCCGACCAGGCCAGTGGCGGCGACTCGTTCTTCTTGGCCGGATCGTTCCCGCCGCCGCTGGTGCACTCGTGCACCTTGGGCATGAGACCGCCGTCGGCGAAAGCGCTGCTGGACAGGGTGAACGCGTTTCGCGCCGTCGCCGTCGCCGGGGAAAGGCAGGCGGCGCCGAGGGCGAACAGGGCGCAGAACACGATTCTCGTTGCTCTCACTGGAGCCTCCCGAGGCCGTTTGTGGTTCTCGTGCGCGGAATTCAGCGTAGGGAGCCCGGAAAGCGCTGGCAGCGCACTTTTCCGGCCGAACGAGGTGTTTTCACCGGCTCAGGCGCGCACGCGCACCGAGAAGTAGATCGGCCTGCTGGCCGGGAACAGTTCCCGGTTCTCCTCGTCGACCATCTTCCAGAAGACCTTGCAGTCGACGGGCGCGGTCGGCGGGGCGCTCACGGTGACCGTCACCTGCACGTTCCCCTGCGGGGCGGTGTCGTTGACCGGGATCCGGTCCGGGGTGCGGCAGGCGCCGGGCGCGACCGGGAGGTCGGTGCGGCGCAGATACCGGTTCCGCCATTCGACGGTGCCGGTGTTCTTGAGCTCCCACACCTTCACGAACTGGCTGCCCGGTTTGACCACGGTGTCGTCGGGGATGGTGACGTCGGCGACGAATTTGCTCGCGTCACCGGGAAGGGGCGGCGCGGACGGGTCCTGCGCGTCCGGCAGCAGGACGACCACGACGGCGGCGATCGCGGCGACGGCGACGAGGGCGAGCGTCACCAGGAGGAGCTTGGACCGCGACCGCGGCGCGGGCTCCGGTTCGCGGTCGGCGGAGAGCACGAGCTGGACACCCTGCCAGCGGGCGTGCCATTCCGCTTCGTCACCGTCGCAGGCGCGGACGAACTCCCGGACCGTCTCCCACGGCTGCAACCGCTTGCCGGTGACGGTGAGGTGCAGGGTCGCGTGGGACACCGCGCCGGACCTCGCGGCCATCTTCCGGAAGGACGGCTCCCCGGCTCGCGTCCGGAGCTTCCGCAGCTCGTCCATGAACGCTTCGAGCTCCGGCGCCCGTTCTCCTGTTCGCGGTTCCGGCACGCTCCCCCTCGCGATCGTGTCCAACGTGACAACGCTTTTCGTCACTCTTCGCGGCTTGGTGACTATATCGCGAAGAGTGTCCGGATCGCCGCGCTGACCAGCGGGATCGAGCCGGTCACGGCGTTGTCAAACGCTGTCAACCTGCGGGTTTTGACGTCAGACGTTCCGTACAGGCGGTTCCCGCTGACACCGCGTCCGGGCCAGTGTCGGTCACGAGCTGCTCACGGGGAGCAGCCATCGAGTGAAGGAGCAGTCATGCGCAAGGTGGCAACCGCCGCGATGTTCGCCGCTCTGTCCGGGGCCACGCTGGGGATGACGGCGGCACAGCCCGCGGTGGCCGCACCCTCGGTCAACATGGAGGCCGTGGTCAAGGCGGCCATGTGGGATCCGTACAAGGCCGACCAGTCGATCACACCGGGCTCCGGGGAGAGCGTCAAGGTGGTCGAGCAGGCGCTGGCCGCGAAGAACCTGCTCGACAAGAAGCAGGTCGACGGGCACTTCGGCACATCGACGGTGAAGGCGTACCAGAAGTACCAGAAGTCGCTCGGGCACAGCGGCCTCGCCGCGAGCGGCCTGCCCGGCAAGGGCTCGCTGACCGAACTGGGCAAGGGCCGCTACACCGTGACCGCGCCGATCAGCGTCGGCTCGAAGACCAGCCTGGACGGCAAGACGGTCAACAAGCGCACCGCCGACATGATCGCGGCCGCGGAGAAGAAGGCCGGGGTGAAGTTCACCATCACGCAGGGCTCGTACAACGCCGGCGGTGTGGGCGCTTCGGGCGGGACGCACGACGGCGGCGGCGCCGTCGACATCTCGGTGAACAACCTTTCGAACAAGACCGCCGCGGTGAAGGCGCTGCGCGAGGTCGGGTTCGCCGCGTGGCACCGCACGCCGAGCCAGGGCGACTGGGTGGAGCACATCCACGGCATCGCGATCAGCGACACCGACATGTCGCCGCAGGCGCAGGCCCAGGCCGGTGACTACTTCAAGGGGCTCAACGGGCTGGCGAGCCACGCCAAGGACGACGGCCCCAAGGTGAAGAAGGTGACCTGGGAGGAATTCAAGCGTGGGTGACGCCACGGCGTTCCGGACGGGGCGGGCGGCTTTCGGTCGCCCGCCCCGTCAGCGCGGGCTCGTCCGCCGCCAGTGTTCGGCCGCCTCGCTCATGTCCTCGCGCAGATGCCGGAAGAACCGGCTGGTCGCGTCCAGTCGCGCACCGGCCGGGCCGTCGAGCAGGGCGGCACCTCGCCGGGTGACTTCCGCCCATTGGGTCATCGCTTCGAGACTCGTCTGCCAGGCGCGGTAGCCGAAGTCTTCGTCGATGACGTAGCGCTGCCGTCGGCCGTCACGCTCGCGAGTGATCAGGCCGCGTTGTTCGAGCCAGCCGACGGCCTTGGACACCGACGCGGGGCTGACCTCCAGCCTGGCGACCAGTTCGGCGGCGGTGCCGCCGCCGGTGTCCGCGGTGAACAGACAGGCCAGGACCCTGGCCATCATCGCCGGGACACCGGTCGCGGCCATCGTCTCGGCGAATTCGGTTTCGAAGTCGCGCAGCGTTCCCGGGGGTCGCGGGGCGCTGGTCGGCGGGCCGGGTTTGCGGCGGCGCGCCCGCCATCGCGTCGCCTGCTGCGCCTGATCCGGCCGGTAGCCGTGGGCGCCGCCGTTGCGCGCCACTTCCCGGATCACGGTCGATTTGGGGCGGTCCATCCGACGGGCGATTTCGGCGTAGGAGAGCCCCTCCGCCAGCCCCGACGCGATCTGCCCGCGCTCGTCGCGGGTCAGGCGGTTACCCGGCACGCGTCCTCCGGTGCGTTCAGCGGCATGGTCATTGCATCGATTCTAGGTTCTGTGTTGCAGGAAGGGAAAAAACGGGCCTACGGTTTCGTCGTAACCGAAAAGATCAGGAGGTGCACCCGCGATGACGGCCAAGGTCTGCCTGGTCACCGGTGCTTCGTCGGGGATCGGCCACGCCACCGCGCTGGAACTCCTGCGCGCCGGGCACATCGTCTACGGAGCCGCGAGGCGCGTGGAGAAGATGGACGACCTCCGCGAGGCGGGCGGCCAGGTGCTGAAGATGGACGCCCGGAGCGAGGACGATCTCCGACAGGCGGTCGGCACCGTTCTCGAAGAGCGGCAACGGATCGACGTCCTGGTCAACAACGCGGGCACCGTGCTGCACGGCGCCGTCGAGGACGTGCCGCTCGACAGCGCGCGCGATCAGCTCGAAGTCAATCTCCTCGCGCCCGCCAGGCTCGTTCAGCTCGTCCTGCCGGCCATGCGGGCTCAGCGATCCGGCACGATCGTCAACGTCTCGTCGATCGGCGGCGAGATCGCCTTGCCGTTCGGCGCTTGGTACTACGCGTCGAAGCACGCGCTCGAAGCCTTCTCCGACACGCTCCGGATGGAGGTCGAGCCCTTCGGCATCGACGTCGTCATCATCCAGCCGGGCATCATCAAGACCGAGTTCGAGGACCGGACTTCCGCGCAGCTAAGGGAGAACTCCGGCCACGGGGCGTACCGGGAGATGGCGGAGGCCATGGCGCGGCACGGGGAAACCGGGCTCAGCGACGGCTCCGACCCGTCGGTGGTCGTGGACGCCATTTGCCGCGCCATCGAGGCCGAGAAGCCGGACACGCGGTACGCCGTCGGCCATCTCGCCGAGCAGCTGCTGGAGCTCAACAGGACCCTGCCGGATCGCGAATTCGACCAGCTGGCCACGCGCGCGTTGAAGTAGCTCAACCGCTCGGCTGTTTCCCGGCGACCCTGCGGCGGCGGGTGCGCGCGACACCGATCCACAGCAGGACGGAAACGACGGCGCCCGGCACCGTGATCAGGTACACCGGCCACGCGCGGAAGCCGGACACCCACAGCATCGTGGCCAGGCCGAAGGTGATCAGTGTCCAGATCAGCGCGAGTGCGCCGCCTCGCCGCCGCCATCGGGCGGTGAGGCCGCGCAGGCTGTCCCCGAGTCGGCTCACACCGGTGAATACCCGGTCATCGCCTGGTCAACCCCCGGAAATCAGGTAGCCGGTGATCATCGCGACGAGCTCGTTCTCGAGCCGCGTGACGTCGATGGAGCCGGGCGCGGCGATGAGCTGGTGCACGGTCAGCTCCACGGTCGACGCGACGAGCCGGGCCGCGGTGTCCTTGTCCTTTACTCGGACTTCGGGATGGCCGTGGAGCAGCTCCCGCAGATCGCCGATCATCGCCCATTCCAGCCGGGTGACCCGGTCCAGCAGTTCACCGGAGCGGGGCGCCCGCTCGATCATGATCTGCAGCAGCCGCGGATCGTCGAGATGGTTTTCGATCACCGTGTGCACGAACTCCCGGATGACGGTTTCGAGCGGCTCCGTCGAATCCTTGTACCGGTGCAGCGTCGCGGCGGCGCGGTCACCGTCGAGATGGCGGGTGAGCAACTCGGCCAGGATCGCGTCCTTGTTCGGGTAGTACTGATACAGCGAGCCGATCGAGATCCGGGCCCGTTCGGCGATCCGGTTCGTGGTCCCCGCGGCGTACCCGTACTCGGCGAAAATGTGAGCAGCGGCGGTGAGGATGCGCTGCCTGGTGAGCTCGGCACGGACCTGGCGCGGCTGTTTACGTGGCTGGATCCGTCGTTGCTCCGACGTCATGACACTCCCGGTGAAGTGGCGCGAAAGCGAGTAGCGAGCTGGCTGAATGATTGCTCATAATTGTGCCATGACCAGCACAGAGACGCGTCCGCGCCGGCTTTCGCCCGAGGAGGTCCGTGCCCGGCTGGGGGAGCCGGAGGCCATGATCAAGGCCAAGGTCCACGACCGGATCGACCGGCTCGGCCACCTGTTCATCGCCCATGCCCCGTTCCTGGCGATGGCGACGTCGGACGCGACGGGCCTGCCCGACTGCTCGCCGCGCGGCGACTACCCCGGCTTCGTGAAGGTGCTCGACGAGCGCACCCTGGCGATCCCCGACCGGCCGGGCAACAAACTCGCCGACTCCTTCCGCAACCTCGCGGAGAACGACGGGATCGGCCTGATGTTCGTGGTGCCCGGCGTCCGGGAGGTGTTCCGGGTCAACGGTCGCGCCTATCCCACCGACGAGCCGGACGTGCTCGCCAGGATGCGCACCGAAGGCAAACCCGCGGTCTTGGCGATCATCGTCGACGTGGTGGAGACCTTCTTCCACTGCGGACGCGCGCTGATCCGGTCCCGGCTCTGGGATCCCGCCAGCCAGGCCTTGGCGGACGAATTGCCGTCCGTCGGCGAGATCGCCGCCGAACAGATGGGGCTCGACGTCGACCCCGCGGTGGTGGAGAACATGCTCGAAACCGGCTACCGGCAGTTGTACTGAGGTGATCCCGTTGACGCAGAAGACCGTTCTCGACCGCGTGGAGCCGGTCGCCGAAGGTGTCGTCTCGCTCGTGCTGCGCGGCGCCGAAGGGCCTCTGGCGCCCTGGGAGCCGGGCGCGCATGTCGATCTGTCCCTGCCGAACTGGCTGACCCGGCAGTATTCCCTGTGCGGGGATCCGGCCGATCGCGACAGCTACCGGGTCGCCGTCCGGTGGGACCGGCTGAGCCGGGGCGGATCGGAGTACGTCCACCTGTTCCTGCGCGCGGGCCGGCCCCTCGATATCTCGTTGCCGCGCAACAACTTCCCGTTGCTGTCCGCCCGGAGTACCTGTTCATCGCGGGCGGGATCGGCATCACGCCCATTCTGCCGATGCTCGCGGCGGCGGGCCCCTCGGCCAGGTTGGTCTATGTGGGCAGGTCCGAAGCGACCATGCCGTTCGCCGCCGAGCTCAAGGCGGAGTACGGCGACAGGGTGCGGCTTCACGCGGACGGCAGGCCCGACTTCGCCGCGCTGGCGGCCGAACTCGGCCCGGAAACGCTGGTCTACTGCTGCGGCCCCGCGTCGATGCTCGACGCGGCCGAGGCGGCGTTCCCCGCACACCGCCTGCACCTCGAACGTTTCCGGCCGGTGGCCAAGGAATTCGCGCCCGATGTGCCGTTCGAGGCGCACTGTGTCCGCTCCGGCCGGACGGTGCCGGTCGCCGCGGAGGAGTCCCTGCTGAACGCCTTGAACCACGCGGGGTTCCGGATCCCGTCCGGCTGCCGTGAAGGCGTTTGCGGCAGTTGCGAGATCGGCGTCGTCGGTGGCGAACCGGAGCATCGTGACGACATCGGCGCGCCGGCCGGGCGGATGTACTGCTGTGTCTCGCGTGCGTCTTCCCGGCTCGACTTGGATCTCTGACCCGGCGTATACGGATCGTCGGCGCCCGCTGGCTAGGCTCGCGCGGATGGTGGAACCCGCATACGATCCCGAACTCGCCGCCGTCCTGCCCGCGCTGGAGGGAAAGGTGCCGGTCGGCATGGCGGCGGATCAACTGGAGCGCTACCGGGCGTTGCCGTTCCCGACGATCGAAGAGCAGATCGGCGACCGCCCGGTCACCTGGACCGATCACCCGATCCCCGGATACGGCGGCGCGGAAATCGTCGTTTCGGTCATCGCGCGCCGGGATCATCGCGGCGGCGGGCCGGGGATCTATCACGTGCACGGCGGCGGAATGGTGATGGGCGACCGGTTCGCGTCGGTGGGTCCGCTCGTCGAATGGGCGATGAAATACGACGCCGTCGCGGTCACCGTCGAATTCCGCCGCGCGCCCGAACATCCGCATCCGGTGCCGGTGGAGGACTGCTACGCCGGGTTGGAATGGATGGCCGCGCACGCGGACGAGCTGGGCTTCGACCCGGGCAAGCTGGTCGTCTTCGGCGGGAGCGGCGGGGGTGGCCTCGCCGCCGGCGTCACGCTGCTGGCGCGCGACCGCGGCGGGCCGTCGCTGTGCGGCCAGCTGCTCCAGTGCCCGATGATCGACGACCGGAACGACACCGTGTCCGCGCGCCGGTACGACGGCGTCGGCGTCTGGGATCGGACCAGCAACCTGACGGCGTGGACGATGGTCCTCGGCGACCGGCGAGGCGGTCCCGATGTGTCGCCGTATGCCGCCCCGGCCCGCGCGACGGATCTCGGCGGATTGCCGCCGACGTTCATCGACGTCGCCGCCGCCGAGGTGTTCCGCGACGAAGCCGTGGCGTACGCGAGTGCGATCTGGGCCGCCGGGGGAGAGGCGGAATTGCACGTCTGGGGCGGCGCGTTCCACGGCTTCTACGACCTCGCGCCGGAAACGGCCGTCGCCCGATCGTGTCTCGCCGCCCGGGATTCCTGGCTGGACCGGCTGCTCGCCGGACGTGAATGAAATTTCCCGAATTGCCGCCGGAACGGGCCGGTGCAACCCTGGTCGATACCGAACGACACCACCACCACGAAGTACAGGAGTCGTTATGACCACCACCGAAATGCCCGCCGTCCACGAATGCACGGTCAGCGGATGTTCGTACAACCACGACGGCTGTCACGCTTTCGCCATCACGGTGGGCGGCGGCAATGGTTCGGCCGATTGCGGAACGTTCGTCCCGCTCAATACCAAGGGCGGGCTCGACCGGGTGACCGCGCAGGTGGGAGCCTGCTCCCGGGCCGACTGCCGCCACAATTCCGCGTTGGAATGCACCGCGTCGAGTGTCCGTGTGGGACCGGGCGAGGGTGACCATGCCGCCAACTGCCTGACCTACGCGCCTTAGTCGTATCGCGCGTGAAGGCCCCCTTCCCCCGGCTCAACCGGGGAAGGGGGCCTTCACGCGCTAGGGGGCGTCGCCTTACCCGTAACTCGCGTGATTGAAGGCGTAACTCGTGAGTTACGCCTCCAATCACGCGAGTTACGCTCCCGAGCACGCGAGTTACGCGTTCAGGGACGCGGAGCGGAAGGGCGTCAGCTCCCGGCCTGGTCGCAGCTGGTGGTGTCGGTGCTCAGCACCGGGTCGGTCACCGGACGGCTCGTGATCGGGATGGTCTTCAGGGTGGTCAGCGCGCCGTCACGAAGGGTGTAGACGGTGCGCGTCCCCGAGTAGGTGAGCGGGTCGGCGCCGACGTCGTCGGCTTCGGCCGCGACGGTTTCGAAGGCGCGGCCGCCTTCGAACGGGGTGCACTGGTAACCCAGGTGGGCGGCCACGCCACCGCCTTCGGCGACCGACAGCGGCTTGCCGTCGTTGCCGACGACCTGGGCGAGGTTGTGGCCGTCGTAGTGCAGCGCGGTGAAGAACGTGGTGTTCGCGCCGACGGACTGGGTGACGATCAGTTCGGCGCGGCCATCGCCGTTGAGGTCGGCGACGCGCGGGGCCTCGAGCGGGACGGAGGTGTCGGCGCCGAGGTGGATCGAGGTGAAGGTGCCGTGCACGGTGGCCGAGACGACCTGGTCCCCGGCGCCGGTGAGCTGGGCGCTGACGGTCTCGATCTCGCCGTCGCCGTCGAGGTCGGCCACGGTGGTGACCGGGTCGCCGGTAGGCGCGCTCGCCAGTGCCGGGACGACGGCGGCCAGGCTCAGCGCCGCGACGACGCCGGTGATGGTGGTGGTACGGACGATGCCGGTGTGCTTCATGGTGCTCTCCCTCCCACTTTCGGTGAACTTTTCACCGAAAGTGCTCTCATGAAGGGAGACGGTCGCGGATCAGGGACGTGCAGTGAGAGTGTGATGTGCCACACGAACGCAACCCGCGTGGCCCGCCCCGCCGGGAGCGGGCCACGCCGGTTCAGCCGATGGCCCACGCTTGCAGCGCGGAGCCCGTGTCGGCCCGTTGTGTCACGGCCGCACCGTCCGAAGTGGACGCTGTGGTCAGGAGCAGGCCCGAGCGGACACTGGCGATCTTGTAGGTGCCATCGGGCTGTTTCGTCGCCTTCCAGCGCTGGTTGGCCCCACCGGTGCAGGTCCACTGGATGACCCGCGCACCCGCGGTGGTGGCTCCGCCCTCGACGTCGGCGCACAGCTTCGAATGCGTGTTGGTCAGCGTGTAGGAACCGTCGGACTGCCTGGTGAACAGCCACTTCTGGTTGGCTCCCTGGTTCGGTGTCCAGGTGACCAGGGGAGTTCCGGCGGTCGTGGACGAATCCGGGTCGTCGAGGTTCTTGCCGGACGCCGCCAGGGTGTGGACGCCGTCGAGAGTGCCCGCGCCGGCGTCGGTGAACTTCAGCGTCTGCTCGGCCGCCGTCCGGCCGCCGCCGACAGTGTTCCCGGTGGTGTCGGTCCACGAGCGGAGCGGCGTGGTCTCCGCCAGGCGCGAGGTCTTGCCGGACAGGCCGAGTACGAGGCCGCTGTACCGGTTCACCAGCCGGAAGGTCCCCTTGTCCACAGTGGACGGGATGACGAACCACTGCTGCCCGACCGTCGAAGCCGAGGTCACGGTCGGCTTCGCGCCCCAAGCCCGGCCCGCCTGCACGGCGTCGACGCCGAGGAACTGGCCGGTCGCGGCGTTGGCGACGCGATACGAGCCGTCACCGTCGGAGGAGAATTGCCACGCTTCGCGGTCCGAGCCGGTCGTGCCCGCGACCGACGTCGTCGCGGTTCCGGTGCCCTGCGCGAGAACCCGGCCGTCGCCGAGGCCGATCCGGTACTTGCGGGAAGTGTCCACAGGGGACGGTGCGGGCGCGGAAGACGTGATGGTCTGCGTGGTGTACTCGCCGCCCGCGTTGTTCGAGCAGGCCACCGCGCAGTACGACCGGAACTGCTTGCCGATGATGGTCGAGTTGGTCTTGTTCGCCGCGTCGACGAACCAGCGGTACCACGACTGGTTGGTGTAGCTCCCGGTGTCGCCGATGAGACGCCATTTCTGCGTGGTCAGATCGTCGGTCACGTAATAACGCTGGGGGACGACGCTGTCCACGGCCTCCGGCGCGCCGATGTAGAGCCCGAGATGCGCGTTGTAGGCGATGTTCATGATGAACAGATCCGACTTCTTCGGCAGCTGTCCCGCGGCGATCTGCTGGGTGACGTTGCCGGTGTTGGCCGGGTCGTAGTCGTCCGCGACGGGGGTGTAGCCGGTGTCGCCCGCGGCGGACACGGGGACCATGTTGCTCTCGCGGCCGCCGACGCCGGGCTGGCTCCAGCCGCCGTCGAACCATTTCTGCCACGAGCCGGACGCCATCTTGGCCGAGATCGGCGAACGGGCGACGTGCGCCAGCCCGGTCATCGGGCCACCGGCGCCGGCCTTCGGCACGATGCGCGAGCCGTAGTAGACGTAGAAGTAGCCGGAGGCGGTGTCGACGAACAGGCGCGGGTCGCCGTCGCCGTAGTCGAACGTCTGATGCGGGAAGGCCGCCGTGTCACCGCGTTTCGTGCTGTACGGCGAGGTGATCGCGTGATCCTTGATGGTCCAGGTCCGGCCCTGGTCCTTCGAGACGGCCATGTCGATCGCGTCGTAATGGGAGAACGAGTACGCGCCGAACGGCTCGGGGGTGAACTCGTTGTGGATCAGGCCGTACCAATCGCCGGTGTCCGGATCGACCCAGGTGCCGACGAGGTCGCAGAAATTGCGCTGCGAATAGCCCGAACCGGCGGGCGGATCGGTGGATTCCTTGCCGGTGGGGCTGTTGTTGCAGCGCCAGGTGGTGTCGTCGTTGCGGTCGGCGGGATTCGCCGGGTTCACCGCCGAGCTGATCGGGTTCTTGGTGAAGCTGTCGAAATCGCGTCCGCTGTAGAAGTCCCACTCCCGCGGCTGGTCCGCGCCGTAGAGCGCGGCGGCCTGCTGGAAGTAGAACGTGCCGTCCTTGTCGACATAGGTACTCGCCGGGGTGTCGGTGGTCGGGCTGAACGACTTCTTGGCATCGACCGTGATGGTGTACGTCGCGTCCGGCGGCGCGGCGTCGGACGACACCGGTACCACCGTGGTCGCCGCCACGGCCAAGGCCGCGGCGCCGAGAAGAGGCAGGGTCCGCATGACTCTCTCCCAAGGGTGACCCGCACCACAGTTGGCGGGGCGGTCGCCGATGTTATGAACGTTATTGCGCGCAAGTCAACGCTTTCAGTCAACTTCAAACGTTCGTCGTGCACTTATTGCGCGGAAAGTCCAAGCGGTGCGGTGCGGAAGTCCAAGGCGGTCAGTCGGGCACCAGCGGCGGGTCGTCGGCCGGGGGAACGCGCGAACTCCAGCCGCCGGGGACGGCCTGGACACGCGACTCGCGGAAACGCGCGGGGGAGACGCCGGCGCGGCGGGTGAAGAGCCTGCTGAAGTAGGCGGCGTCCTCGTAGCCGATCGCCTGTGCCACTTCCTGCACCGGCATCCGTGTGGTGGCGAGCAGTTCCTTGGCGCGGTTGAGGCGGAGGGTCAGCAGGTGGTCCTTGAGCCCGGTCTCGGTGCTCCGGCGCACGGCGGCGCGCAGTTCGGGCAGCGTCATGCCGCGGCGGGCCGCGATCTCCGCGACGCTGATCGGCAGCAGGGCGTCCTGCGCAAGCGCCTCCAGCAGGGATCCGTCGTCGGGAGTGTTGTCGGCGGCCCGCCGCAACGCCACCAGCAGGTGATGCACGGCCGCCGAAGCGTCGACCTGGGCCAGCGGGCTGCCGCCGCGCGCGCAGCGCACGATCCGGCTCACGATGTCGCGCACGGCTTCGACGTCGCCCAGCGGCACCACCGGCGTCCCGGGCGTGACATAGCCGAGTTCGACATAGGCGTCCACGGCGCTGCCGTCGAAGTCGACGAAACATTCTTCCCAGCCGTGCGCGGGATCGGGCGCGTAATGGTGCCCGACCCCGGGGACGAGCCACAGCAACGCGGGCGCGACGACCTCCTGCCGTTCCCCGCCCGTCACCGCGAACCAGCCGCGCCCCTTGGACACCACCACGGCCACGTAATGGTCGAGTACTCGTGGCCCCACGGCGGGCAGGACTCCGTGCTGCAGCCCGACCCCAAGGCACACCAAGCCCAGCCGTCGGTGCACGGCGGACGGTGTGAAGTACCGCATCCAGGTCCGGTAACCCATCCCCGCATCTTCGCGCAAGCACTCCGGGGTGGTTTCGAGGGTGTCCGTCACGACTCCGGAAAAGGATTCCGTTCGATTCCGTTCTTGATCACCGCGAATTCCTCAGTCTGCTTCGCGCCTGCACGATCATCGGAAGTTCCGGTATACGTGGAAGGGAGGGCGCCGCCGGGGAGGACGGCATGGCGCTTCAAGCAAGGGGGAATCACCGATGTTCGACGCGCGTCTCGTCGCTGATCAAGTCAGCCCGCTCGCCAAGCCGAAGATCAGAATTCTGTTCTACACCGATGTCGTCGGTTTCTCGGGGAACGGCGGCTTCTCTTTGGGAATCGTCCGCGATCTGCTCTTGGGGAACCAGCCTTTCTTCGCCGAGTTCGAGATCGATTTGATCAACCGGCACGAAGGCGGGCACGCCGCCAACAAACTCACGTCCGAAGTGCTCGGCCGATACGAGCAGGTGTGGTTCTTCGGCATCCTGCAGTCCAATATGCCGGGAGAGCCGGAAAACGAGCTCGTGGACGCGGAGGTCGCCGCGCTGCGGACGTGGATGGACGCCGGTGGTGGCGTGCTCATCTGCGGCGACCACTCGAATCCGCGTCCGCCGGGAGCGGATCCGTCGCTGCCCGATTACCTGAACCTGGGCCGGGCGCTGGGACACCGGGTCCCGCGCGCGGGTGAGCTACGGGTGTGGAACGACCGGCCGGACGCGAGTATCGAGTTCAGCCACAACACCCACCAGCCGGATCCGTGGGGCAGTGACATCGACAATCCGATCCCGAACGACCTCGACCCGTACCCGCAGGAGCTGATCCTGCGGAAGCGGTTCGGCAGGCCGCACGCGTTGTTCCAGGGCAGGCGGGGACCGATCACCGTTTTCCCGGACCATATGCACGAGGGGCAGCTGGTCATTCCGGCGCAATTCCCGGCGGATGTCTGGCCGTCCGGCCGATCGGGGCAGCCGAAGCCCGAAATCGTCGCGCAGGGCACCGACAAGCGCAACGGTCAGGTCTACGGCGTGTCCTGTGTGTACGACGGCGCGGCCGCCGGGGTCGGGCGAATCGTCGCCGATGCCACTTGGCACCACTATTTCGACATCAATCTGTGGGGTTTCGAAAAGGGCGGCGAGGTGCTCGATCGCCTTACCGAGTACTACGTGAACCTCACGCTGTGGCTGACGCCGAAGCCGGTCAAGCTGGAAGTGAACGCGCAGCTGCTGTACTGGCTTTCGCACAACCTGAGCGTTCGCGCGGTGCTGCCGGAGGGTTTCCGGGTGCCGGGGATCACCGCGGCGGGCCTGGTCCGCGAAGTCGGCGGGCAAAGCGTGCTCGACGATCTCGTCTGGCCGCTGGAAGGGGTGCCGGGGGTTCCCGAAGAACTGCTGCTCGGCGCCCTCGTCAAGGAATCCGTCGCCGCGCTGAGCGGTGGGGACGTCGAGACGTTCGACGCCGTGGACGTCGTCGAGCGGGGCCTGCGGGCCGGGGCCGAAGAGTACGCCGCCGAGCTGCGAGCAGCGCTCGGCGACGTCGAAGGCCTCGGCGAACGCATCACGCAGGGTATTCGCTGACGTTTCGTTCTCGTGAGTGGCAAGGACGGTTAGAACCGTCCTTGCCACTCACGAGACGTCGAGCGCGAGGTGGAGCTGGCGGGCCCACCAGCGCACCTGCGCGGACGATTCCTCCGCCGCGGCCCCGGTGAGCCCGGCGCTGCGCCGGAAATCGCTCCCGTACAGGGTCTCCGTGGCCATCGCCTGATGCAGGGCCGCGACGGCGAGCCGCGTGTCGTCGAGGGAACCGCCGGGTGGCCGGAGCCGGTGGAGGGCCTCGACGACCGGGTCGAGCATGCCGCTGCCCGGGTCTCTCCAGCCCGCCGCGTGCAGCGCCACCGCGAGCTCGCCGTAACCGTCCCGGTACAGCGCGTGGAGGGCTTCGACGAGCCCGAGCAGGTCGGCGTCCCGGTCCAGCCAGCTGGTGAGAAGGCCTTCGAGCGCGCCTCGGAGACGGCGGCCACCGTGCCGGAGGAGTTCGGCGAGCAGCTTGTCGCGGTTGCCGAAGTGATGGGCGACGCCGGCGTCGGTCATGCCGACCCGCGCGGCCACGGCGCGCATCTGGACGGCGGCGACGCCGGACTCGCCGAGCAGGGCGGCCGCGGCGTCGAGGATCAGCCGCCTGGCCTCTTCGGGGGCCCTTCGTGCGCGGGAGGTCGTCACGACCGGATCGTACCTTGATGGGCCAAGGTATTCGCGCTACCTTGACACTCCAAGGTAAGGGGGATGCCGTGAGCACCGAAATCAGTCTCGACCTGGGCGAAGTCACCCTGCGGGGCACGGTGACCGGCGCCGGCCCGACGGTCCTGCTGCTCCACGCGGGCGGGGAACGTCGCGAGGTGTGGGCGCCGGTCGCGGCGATGCTGGCCCGGCACGGCTTCCGATCGGTGGCCTTCGACCTGCGCGGACACGGGGGCAGCTCCGGCCGGGCGACCACGCTCCGGGCGCTGGCCGGCGACGTGGCCGGGATGATCGCGAGCCAGCCCGCGCCCGCCGTCCTCGTCGGCGCCTCGGTCGGTGGTCTGGCCGCGGTCGCGGCGCTCGCGGATCCGGCCGTCGCGGCGCTCGCGTCCGGGCTGGTGCTCGTCGACGTCGTCCCCGACCTCGAGCCGGGCCGGGCGCGCTCGTGGCTCGACTTCCACGGGCTCGGCGGCCGCTACCCCCGCCTGGTGGACGACGTCCTCGGCTCGGGTCCCGCCCTGCTCGCCACGGCCGGGGCCGTGGACCTGCCCATCCTGGTGGTGCACGCCGGCCAGGGCTCGCCACTCCGCGACGCCGATGTGGACCGGCTGCGCGCGGCCGGCCGCCGGGTCGCCGTCGTCCGGGTGCCGTCGGCGGGTCATCTCGTGGCCAGGGACGCTCCGGAACACCTCGCGGACCTCGTGTCCGGATGGCTTTGTGGCATCGGTCACGGTGCGGTTTCGACGCCAGGGGGAGGCGGGCAAGATCTACGGTAGAGCCGTGCGGCGCAGGTGAGCGTCGACGACATGCACTCGGCGCTACCAGTTGGTAACTTATTGTCGGGGCATCGAAAACCCCATAAGAAGCGGCAACAACGCGCTGCCTACAATGTCGGGCATGACCAACAGCGAACCAGCGCGATCAGCTGCCCTCCGCACCGGATCGCCGGCGTCCGCCTCCTCCTCGGCCGTCTTGGCGAGGGGAATCACGATTTATGGTTGCGGATCGGACGAGGCCGCCTTGTTCCGGGAGATGGCACCTCGTTTCGGCATCATGCCGACCATTGTGGACGAGCCGGTATCCGAGGCCAATATCGGGCTGGTCTCCGGAAACCGCTGCATCAGTATCGGCCACAAGACCAAGGTCACGAATTCCATTCTTCGCGCGCTCGGAAAAGCGGGCGTCGAATACATCTCCACCCGGAGCATCGGCTTCAACCACATCGATGTGGACTACGCGGCGAGCGTCGGTATCACCGTGGGCAATGTCGCCTACTCGCCCGACAGCGTCGCCGACTTCACGCTGATGCTGATGCTGATGGCGGTGCGCGACGCCAAGTCCATCATCCGCCGCACCGAGGTCCACGACTACCGGCTGAACGAGGTGCGCGGGAAAGAGCTGCGCGATCTGACCGTCGGAGTGGTCGGAACAGGGCGGATCGGGGTCGCGGTGCTGGACCGGCTGCGTGGTTTCGGCTGCCGGGTGCTGGCCTACGACACGCTGCTGAGCGCCTCGGCCGACTATGTTCCGCTCGACGAATTGCTCCAGCAGAGCGACATCGTGACGCTCCATGTCCCGCTCAATACGGATACCTATCATCTTCTCGACCGCAAGAACATCGAGCAGATGAAGGACGGCGCGTACATCATCAACACCGGACGTGGCCCGCTCATCGAAACCGAAGCCCTCATTTCGGCGCTGGAAGACGGCAAACTGGGCGGAGCGGCATTGGACGTCGTCGAAGGAGAGGAAGGTATCTTCTACGCCGACTGCCGGAACAAGCCGCTCGAGAGCGAAACGTTGCTGCGGCTGGAAAAGCTGCCGAACGTGCTCATCAGCCCGCATACCGCCTATTACACGGACCATGCACTGAGTGACACTGTTGAAAACTCCATCATCAATTGTCTCCAATTCGAAAGCGGGAAGTAGTATGGGTAGGCTGAAAATCGGAATTCTGTTCGGCGGGCTTTCCGAAGAACATCCTATCTCCATCAAATCTGCGCGCGAGGTCCAGAAGAACCTCGACCTCGAGAAGTACGAGCCGTACTACATCGGGATCACCCAGGCCGGGTCCTGGATGCTCTGCGACGGTCCCGCCGAGGATTGGGAGAACGGGAACGTCCGCCCGGCCGTCCTGTCGCCGGACCGCGGGGTGCACGGTCTGCTCGTCCTCGACGAGGGCAAGTACGAGACGATCGCCCTCGACGTGGTGCTGCCGGTGCTGCACGGCAAGTTCGGTGAAGACGGCGCGATGCAGGGCCTGCTGGAGATCTCCGGCGTCCCCTACGTCGGCTGCGACCTGCCGAGCTCGGTCATGTGCATCGACAAGTCGCTCACCTATTCCGTCGTCCGCGGCGCGGGGATCGCGACGCCGAACTTCCACATCGTCACCCCGGACAACGACGTCGACCCGGACGAGCTGAACTACCCGGTCTTCGTCAAGCCCGCCCGCTCCGGCTCGTCGTTCGGCGTCAGCAAGGTCTCCGCGAAGGAAGAGCTGCCCGCCGCGCTCGCGGAGGCGCGCCAGTACGACGCGAAGATCCTGATCGAAGAGGCCGTCATCGGCAGCGAGATCGGCTGCTCGATCCTCGGCAACGACGAGGACCTGTTCGCGGGCGAGGTCGACCGGGTCGCGCTGACCCACGGCTTCTTCAAGATCCACCAGGAGGAGAGCCCCGAGACCGGCTCCGAGAACTCGAGCTTCATCGTCCCCGCCGACATCCCGGACGCCTCGCGTGACCTCGTCCAGCAGACGGCCAAGGTCATCTACCGCGCACTGGGCTGCCGCGGGCTCGCCCGCGTGGACCTGTTCCTCAAGGAGGACGGCAGCGTCGTGCTCAACGAGGTCAACACCCTGCCCGGCCTGACCTCGTACAGCCGCTACCCGCGGATGATGAACGCCGCCGGCCTCTCGCTCGGCGACGTGATCGACCGGCTGGTGAACCTGACGCTGGCGGGCCGTGACGAATGAAGGATGATTTCGTCTTCGTAGACGAGGTCGTCCCCGGGATCCGCTGGGACGCCAAGTACGCCACGTGGGACAACTTCACCGGCAAGCCGGTGGACGGCTACCTGGTGAACCGCGTCGTCGGCACGCCTGCGTTCTGCGCGGCGCTGGAGAAGGCGCGGGACAAGGCCGCGGAGCTCGGTTTCGGTCTGCTCCTCTGGGACGGGTACCGCCCGCAGCGCGCCGTGGACCGCTTCATGCGCTGGGCGGAAGAGCCCGAAGACGGCCGGAAGAAGGCCAGGCACTACCCGAACATCGAGCGGCCTCAGATGTTCGAACAGGGCTATGTGGCCACCAAGTCCGGGCACAGCCGGGGCAGCACGGTGGACCTGACGCTCTTCCGCCTGGACACCGGCGAGCTCGCCGACATGGGCGGCGACCACGACCTGATGGACGTCGTCTCGCATCACGGAGCGGAGGGCGTGCCGGAAGAGGCCGCGAAGAACCGCGCGCACCTCTGCGCGATCATGGAGGGCTCGGGCTTCAGCTCGTACGAGTGCGAGTGGTGGCACTACAGCCTGAAGGACGAGCCTTACCCGGACACCTATTTCGATTTCCCCATCGAGTAGGAGAGCCGTCCGGGAAGCACGACGATGCCGCGGGTGCCGTGAAGGCGCCCGCGGCATTTTCATGCCCGTCGGCCGCCGTCCCACCCCGTGAACGACTGTCCAAGTGCGCTGCTGGACGCGGCGCCGCCTGCTTTGCCGGACACCGGCCGATAAACGTCGGATGACCGGGCGAACACAGGTGCTCTGGCGCGGAAAATGGGCCCTCCGTCGCCATTCCGGGAATTCCGGTGTCCCCGGGCGGGTTTCCCCTTTCTGGGCCGTGAATGGCCGTTCGGTGTACTTCGCGCGGCACGGACGAGCACGTCTTTCGTCATTTGGCTGAACGGCAGGGGTGCCGGGTTCACCTGGACGCTCGATGGTTCGCTCACGTGGGTGAGTCTTCGTCGCGCCCTTTCGCCCGGCGCGGACGCCGTTCCCTTGCCGTGCCGACGATGGCAGGCCGTACTTTGCTTCAGCGCCCGGCGACCCGGCGCCGGCGGAAACGTTCGGCCGTTCGTGTGAACAGATGCCGGGGAGTGGGACAAAACCCTGTCCTGCCGAGATCATCTCGGGAGGAGAATAGGGTCGTATGAATGGCCTAGCAAGAGATGCGAACAGCCTAACGGCGTCCGCCGGGACAAACGCGCGTACGGTCGCGATACTTATGTTCGACATCCGTGTCAATGCCGGATGCGGGGATTCGGATATTGATCTTGGGAACCGTCTTGTCTACGGAAATCACACTGTTTGTCAATTGCCGACATGGATTATTCATGCCATGCTGCGATGGTGCGGACCCACTGGGGTTGACATGGTTCGCGCCTACTGGGGACTGATGGGGGGTGCGACGGTGACTCGCGACCAAGAGGCATTCATAGCTTCCATCCGGTGACCAGCCGAGCCGGTATGGAGAACAAGGAACGAACACGTCCGGCCTCGCTCCACGGCGAGTATCGGCTTGGTCGGGCTGCGCTCATGCCCGTCTTGCCGGGCCGGGTCGTCGAGTGAACGTCTCGCCTGATCGTCGTCGGGGCGATGGGAGGCTGCCCTTTCAGCTTCGGTAGTTCGTCGGAAAACGCGCCACCGGTCATCTGGGAGACCGTGGGGACGGACCGCGAGGACGCGGATCTGTCCGGTGGTGCTCGAGGGATCCTCACCGTCGAGGACACCCCGCCCTGCTGCCGAAGACGGCGTCGGACGGGTTCATGGTGTCCAACCACCGAAGCCGAGCAGTTGGACGGTGGGTTCCTTGCCATATCGCAAACGTCGAGCAAACAAAAGATTCAATGGGGGCCAGGTTGGATCCGACGAGAGTTGACCTCTCCGCTCTCCCTGTCGTCGATATCGAGTTGTCCCGGCTGTCCACCGCATGTTCGCCACGAACCTCTGGCGAGGATCCGGAACACGTCGAGACACTGCTGTCCGCGGAGTGGGAGCTTCCGCCAATTCTCGTTCACCGTCCGACGATGCAGGTGGTCGATGGCCTGCACCGGCTGACGGCGGCACGAGTCAGAGGCGATACGAAAATCCGGGCGAGATTCATCGACGGCGCCGAATCCGACGCCTTCGTCCTCGCCGTGGAAGCGAATATCCGGCACGGTCTGCCGCTTTCCCTCGCGGATCGCAAACGGGCGGCCGTCCAGATCATCGGGACACATCCGCAGTGGTCCGACCGGCGGGTGGCGTCGGCGACCGGTATCTCCGCGGGAACCGTGGCCGATCTGCGGCGACGCGGCGGCGAAAGCGGAGGCGAGGCGAGGATCGGGCGTGACGGGCGGATCCGTCCCGTCGACGGTTCGGAGCGGCGGAAACTCGCCGCCGAGCTCATTCGCAACGATCCGGGGCTTTCGCTTCGGCAGGTCGCCAAGAAGGTCGGTATCTCCCCGGAGACCGTCCGGGACGTGCGGGCCCGGCTGGAGCGCGGTGAGAGCCCGACCCCGGACGGGAGCAGGAAGCTGCGGGCCAAGCCGCATCCTTTGCGGTGGCCGGAACCCGAGTTCGACAGCACCGTGGACCGGGAACGGCTCGCCGTGCTGGAGCGCCTCAAGGCCGATCCCGCGCTGCGGCTGAGCGAGGTGGGCAGGCTCCTGCTGAGGATGCTGTCCATGCACTCGATCGACGGCCAGGAATGGGAAAGGATCCTGCACGGCGTCCCGCCCCATCTGTACGGCGTGATAGCCGGCTTCGCGAAAGACCACGCCCGGGTCTGGTCGGAGTTCGCGGGCCGGTTGGAGAACCAGGCGACCGACCTCGCCGCGAGATGAGGCCGTGAAGGTCTCCTCGAGGATTCCGAGTCCATCGAGGAGGCCTTCACGGTGCGCCGCTGCAAAGGAGGCAGGGTGACCGTTCGGAACGCACTTGTCGTCGGTACGGGACTGATCGGCACCTCGGTCGCGCTGGCCCTTCGTGAGAAGGGCACGGCGATCCACCTGTCCGACGTCGACGCGGATGCTCTCCGGCTGGCGGAGGAACTCGGCGCCGGCCGGGAATGGACCGGCGGGAAAGTGGATCTGGCGGTGCTCGCCGTGCCGCCGCACCTCGTGGGTGATCGGCTGGCCTGGCTCCAGAAGGAAGGCGCCGCGAGGGCTTACACCGACGTGGCCAGTGTCAAGGCCGGGCCGATCGCCGACGCGGACCGGCTCGGCTGTGATCCGGCCTCTTACGTACCAGGGCATCCGCTCGCCGGCCGCGAACGGTCCGGGCCGGCGGCGGCTCGTGCCGATCTGTTCCTCGGCCGCCCGTGGGCGCTTTGCCCTCGTGCGGAAACGGACGCGGGCGCACTGGGGCTGGTCCGTGAGCTGGTGTCGCTGTGCGGAGCGGAGGTCGTCACCGTGCCCGCGGGCGACCACGACGCGGCGGTGGCGCTGGTGTCGCACGCTCCGCACGTGGCGGCGTCGGCGGTCGCGGCGGCACTGGCGGGTGGCGACGACGTCGCGCTGAGCCTCGCCGGACAGGGCCTGCGCGACGTCACCCGGATCGCCGCCGGGGACCCCGGGCTGTGGCGGCGGATCCTTTCCGGGAACGCGGTTCCGGTGGCCTCGGTACTCGAACGGATCGCGGCGGATCTCGCCGCGACGGCCTCCGCGCTGCGGTCCGGAGACCTCGACGGCGTCACCGATCTCCTGCGCCGCGGGGTGGAAGGGCACGCCCGGATCCCCGGGAAACACGGCTCGCCGGTCCGCGATTTCGCGGTGGTCCAGGTGGTGCTGCGGGACAGGCCGGGCGAACTGGCCCGGTTGTTCAACGCGGCTGAGCTGGCGGAGGTCAACATCGAGGACGTCCGGCTGGAGCATTCGACGGGGCTGCCGGTCGGGGTCGCCGAGGTCTCCGTCCGCCCGGACGACACCGGCAGGCTCGCCGAAGCGCTCCGATTCCACGGCTGGCACGTTCCCCGCGTGTCCCGCTGACCCCCGGCGACGGTATGACCGTCGCTTGTGGACAGTGCGAAGCGGGGTCCGCCGCCAAGTGTTCGCTTCGCCCCACTCGTGGACATCGACACGATTCAGCACGATTGAGATCGCCGACCTGTTGTGTGAGAGGGGTGCCCGAATGGACGCAGTGCTGAACTACGGGGGGTGCGGAAGAGCGATGACGATCCCGATCCCTGGGAGACCAAGGTCAATCCCGGGACGGTGCGCCGGGTGCTCTCCTACTTCCGTCCGCATATCGGCATGGTGGCGTTTTTCGTCCTCGTCGCGGCACTGGAGTCGCTCGTCGTCGTCGCGACCCCCTTGCTGCTGAGGGAACTCGTCGACGACGGCATCGTCGGGAACGACCCGGGGACGGTGATCCTGATGTCCTGCCTGGCCGCCGGGCTCGCGGTGGCGGGCGCGGCCCTGGCGCTGGTGTCGGCCTGGATCTCCGGCCGGATCGGGGAGGGGGTCAGCTACGACCTCCGGGTGCAGGCGCTCGACCACGTCCGGCGGCTGCCGATCGCGTTCTTCACCCGGACGCAGACCGGGGTGCTGGTCGGCCGGTTGCACACCGACCTGATCATGGCGCAGCAGCATTTCGGCGGCCTGCTGATCGCGGCGACCAGCGCGCTCACGGTCTTCGTCGTGCTGGCCGAGCTGGTCTACCTGTCGTGGCTCGTCGCCGTCGTCGTGCTGGTGCTGGTGCCGCTCTTCCTCTTTCCCTGGATCCGCGTGGGACGCGCGATCCAGCGGCGTGCCGGACGGCTGATGGAGGCCAACGACGGCCTCGGCGGGCTGCTCCACGAGCGGTTCAACGTCCAGGGTGCGATGCTCTCCAAGCTTTTCGGCCGTCCGGACGACGAGATGGCCGAGTACCGGGAGCGAGCCGGGCGGATCCGCCGGATCGGCGTGAGCCTTTCGGTCTACGGCCGGATGGCGTTCGTGATGATGGCGCTGGTGGCCTCGCTCGCCACGGCGCTCGTCTACGGGATCGGTGGCGAGCTCGTGCTCGCCGGGGCGTTCCAGCTCGGGACGCTGGTCGCCATCGCGACCCTGCTCTCACGGCTGTTCGGGCCGATCACCCAGCTGTCGGGGATGCAGGAGACCGCGCAGACCGTCGTGGTGAGCTTCTCCCGGATCTTCGAGCTGCTCGATCTGAAGCCGCTGATCGAGGAACGTGACGACGCGGTCGCGCTCGAGAAGGGCGTGGCGCCGGACATCGAGTTCCGGAACGTGGCGTTCCGGTACCCCACCGCGGACGAGGTTTCGCTGGCCTCGCTGGAACATCTGCGCGCCGACCGGGAACGCGGGGAGGTGCCGCCGGACGTCCTGCGCGACGTGAGCTTCCACGTGCCCGCCGGAACCCTCACCGCGCTCGTCGGTCCGTCCGGCGCGGGGAAGAGCACCATCACGCACCTGGTGTCCCGGTTGTACGACCCGACCGCCGGGAGTATCCACGCCGGTGGGCAGGACCTGCGGGACCTCACCTTCGATTCGCTGCGCGAAACGGTCGGCGTGGTCAGCCAGGACTCGTACCTCTTCCACGACACGATCCGGGAGAACCTGCTCTACGCCCGCCCGACGGCCACCGAGGAGGAGCTCGTCGAGGCCTGCAAGGGAGCCCAGATCTGGGATCTCATCGCATCGCTTCCCCAGGGGTTGGACACCGTCTCGGGTGATCGCGGCTACCGCATGTCCGGTGGGGAGAAGCAACGACTGGCCATCGCCCGGTTGCTGCTGAAGGCGCCGACGGTCGTCGTGCTCGACGAAGCCACCGCGCATCTGGACTCCGAGTCGGAGGCGGCCGTGCAGGCGGCGCTCAAGACCGCCCTGCGCAGCCGGACCTCGTTGGTGATCGCCCACCGGTTGTCCACGATCCGCGACGCGGACCAGATCCTCGTGATCGACGGCGGCGGGGTCGCCGAACGCGGGACGCACGAGGAATTGCTGGCCGAGGGCGGCCTTTACGCGGACCTCTATCACACACAGTTCGCCAAACCGGAAAGCAACGGTGCCCGGCGCAACGGCAACGGGACGGCGCACCAGGTGGTTCTTGAAGGAGAACGATGACTCCCGCAGCGCAGACCGCCCCGACGGTGCCGGATCTGTTCGCCCGCAGGGTGGACCGGGCACCGGACGCGGTGGCCGTGGTCGACGGTGATCGGGTGCTGACCTATCGGCGGCTCGACGAACTCTCGGACCGGCTGGCCGGGCGGCTGACCGCCCGCGGCGCCCGCCGCGGCGGACGGGTCGCGGTCATGCTGGACCGTTCGGCGGATCTGCTGGTGGCGCTGCTCGCCGTCTGGAAGACGGGGGCGGCGTACGTCCCGGTCGACGCCGCCTATCCCGCGCCGCGGGTGGCGTTCATGGTGGCGGATTCGGGTGTGTCGTTGATGGTGTGCTCGGCCGCGACACGCGGCGGCGTGCCGGCGGGGATCGAGCCGATCGAGGCGGACGCCGTCGCGGACGGCGGCGCGAGCGAGGCCCCGGCGGTCCCGGTGGGGCCGAAGGACGCGGCCTACGTCATGTACACGTCCGGTTCGACGGGCACACCGAAGGGCGTGACCATCCCGCACGGCGGCGTCGCGGAGCTGGTCGGCGATCCCGGCTGGGCGGTGACGCCCGGGGACGCGATCCTCATGCACGCGCCGCATTCCTTCGACGCGTCCCTGTACGAGATCTGGGTGCCGCTGGTGTCCGGTGCCCGGGTGGTGATCGCCGAGCCGGGGGTGGTGGACGCCCGGCGCCTGCGGGAGGCGGTCGCCGCCGGGGTCACGCGGGCCCACTTGACCGCGGGCAGTTTCCGCGCGGTGGCGGAGGAGGCGCCGGAGTCGTTCGCGGGCCTCGCCGAGGTGCTGACCGGTGGCGACCTGGTACCCGTGCACGCGGTGGAGCGGGTGCGGGCGGTGAGCCCGCGGACCCGGATCCGGCATCTGTACGGACCGACGGAGACGACGCTCTGCGCGACCTGGCATCTGCTCGCGCCGGGTGATCCGCTGGGCGCGGTCCTGCCGATCGGCCGTGGCCTCACCGGCCGCCGGGTCCACGTGCTCGACGCGGCGTTGCGTCCCGTGGCGCCGGGGGTGATCGGCGACCTGTACCTCGCCGGTTCCGGGCTGGCCGACGGTTACCTGGACCGGGCCGGTCCGACGGCGGAGCGGTTCGTGGCGGATCCGGCCGGGTCCGGGCGGCGGATGTACCGGACCGGGGACCTCGCCCAGTGGACCGCCGACGGCGAACTGCTGTTCGCGGGGCGGGCGGACGACCAGGTCAAGATCCGCGGATTCCGCGTCGAGCCCGGTGAGATCGAGGCGGCGTTGACCGCTCAGCCGGACGTCCACGAGGCCGTCGTGGTCGCGATCGACGGGCAGCTGATCGGCTATGTGGTGGCGGACGCGGACCCCGCTCTCGTTCGCGAGCGGCTCGGGGCGGTGCTGCCGGAGTACCTGGTCCCGGCCGCCGTACTGGCCCTCGACGCGCTGCCGCTGACCGGCAACGGCAAGGTCGACCGCGCGGCGCTGCCGTCGCCCGATTTCACGGCCGGATCCGCCACCAGGGAACCGGCCACCGAGGCGGAGGAAGTCCTTTGTGGACTCTTCGCGGACGTGCTCGGCCTCGACCGGGCGGGTGTCGACGACGGTTTCCTCGAACTGGGCGGCGATTCGATCGTCGCGATGCGCCTCGCGGCGCGGGCGGCCAAGGCCGGGCTGTCGTTGACGCTCGCGGAGATCTTCGAGCACGAGACCCCGGCACGGCTGGCGGCCGCCGCGGCCCGTGCCGTACCGGTCGAGCGGCCCGCCGCCCGCCCGCTGATCGTGCTCGGCGCGGAGGACGAGGCGGAGCTGGCGCTCGTCGCGCCGGAAGCCGAGGAGATCTGGCCGCTGGCGCCACTGCAGGCGGGGCTGCTCTTCCAGTCGACCCTCGACGACCAGGGACCCGGCAGCGGGCAGGGGCCCGACATCTATCAGGGCCAGTGGATCCTGGAGCTGAACGGGCAGTGGGACGTGGCCCGGTTGCGGGCCGCGTGGGAAGCGGTGTTCGCGCGGCAGCCCGCGCTTCGGCTGAGCTTCCACCGGCTCGCGTCGGGAAAGACCGTGCAGGCCGTCGCCAAGCACGTCACCCTGCCGTGGCGGGAAGTCGATCTGACCGGGGCGAGCGATGCCGACGCGGCCGTCGAAGCCTTGGCGCGGCAGGAACACGAGAAGCGGTTCGATCTCGCCAAGGCGCCGTTGTTCCGGCTGGTGCTGGCCCGGCTGGCCGAGGACCGGTACCGGCTGGTGGTGGTCAGCCATCACATCCTGACCGACGGCTGGTCGGTGGCGGTCGTGCTCAACGAGGTGTCCGAGGCCTACACGGCGGGCGGACGGCTCCCGGAGCGGGCGGATGTCGCCTCCTACCGGGACTACCTGAGCTGGCTCGACCGGCAGGACAAGGACGCGGCCCGGGCGGCGTGGCGAGCCGAACTGGACGGCATCGACGGGCCCGCGCTGGTCGCCAAGACGGACTCCGGCACGGAATACGACTACCGCGTCATCCACCTCCCGCCGGAACTCCACACCATGCTGATCGAGTTCTCCCGTGACCATGGGCTGACGCTGAACACCGTGGTGCAGGGCGCCTGGGCGATGGTGCTGGCCCGGCTGGTGCGGCGGACCGACGTGGTGTTCGGCACGACGGTCGCCACCCGGCCGGCGGAACTGCCCGGGGTGGAGTCGATGCCGGGGCTCATGATGAACACGGTGCCGATCCGGGTACCGCTGGACGGTGGGCGGACGGTCGTCGAAATGCTCACCGCCCTGCAGGACCGGCAGGTGGCCTTGATGCCGCATCAGCATCTGGGGCTGCCGGAGATCCAGAAGGCGGCCGGCCCCGGCGCGTCCTTCGACACCCTGCTGGTGTTCGAGAACTACCCGAGGGATTTCTCCGACCAGTTCACGTATCTGGGCACGATCGAAGGGACCCACTACCCGCTGACCATCGGGGTCATCCCCGGTGAGGGCTTCAAGATCCAGCTCGCCTACTGGCCGGAACAGGTCGATCGGGCCATCGCCGAGTCGGTGCTGGACTGGTTCGCCGGCGCGCTGCGGGCGATGGTCGACGAGCCGTCCGAGCTGCTCGGCCGGGCGGACGTCCTCGGGAACCCGGTGCTTCGCTGGGAACCCGCGGTGACCGGCGGCGAGCCGCTGCCCGAGCTGATCGGCCGGATGGCGGAGGAACGCCCGGACGCGGTGGCCGTCGCCGACGGTGCAGGCGAGCTGTCCTACGCGGAACTGTGGGATCGGGCGTCGAGGTTCGCCGCGGTCCTGCGTGCCCGCGGGGTCGGGCGGGAGCAGCGCGTCGGGCTGGTCGTCGGCCGGTCCTCGTGGTGGCTGGTCGGGATGCTGGGGGTGTCGCTGGCAGGCGGGGTGTTCGTCCCGGTGGACCCGGCCTACCCGGCCGATCGCGTCCGGTTCATCTTCGGGAGCGCGGATCCGATGCTGGTGGTGTGCCAGGGGAAGACGCGCGAAGCGGTGCCACCCGAGTTCGCCGACCGGCTGGTCGTGCTCGACGAGACCGAGCTGGCCGCGGCCCCGGACGAGGCCCTGCCGCGCCTGGATCCGCGTGACGCGGCGTACGTGATCTACACGTCGGGGTCGACGGGCACGCCGAAGGGGGTCGTCGTCACCTATTCGGGCCTGGGCAATCTGGCGATGGCGCATATCGAACGGCTCGCCGTGTCGCCGTCGTCCCGGGTCCTGCAGTTCGCGGCGCTCGGCTTCGACACCATCGTGTCCGAGGTGATGATGGCCCTCCTGTCGGGGGCGACGCTGGTGATGCCCCCGGACGAGGATCTGCCGCCGCACGCTTCGCTGATCGACGCGCTCGAACGCTGGGACATCACGCACGTGAAGGCGCCGCCGTCCGTTCTGTCCACTGTGGACGTCCTGCCGGACCGGCTGGAGACCGTGACCGCGGCGGGCGAACTGTGCCCGCCGGGCCTGGTGGACCGCCTGTCGCCCGGACGGCGGATGATCAACGCCTACGGGCCGACCGAGACCACGATCTGCGCGACGGTGAGCATGCCCCTGTCGCCGGAAGGGGACGTGATCCCGTTCGGGAAGCCGATCGCCGGGGTGCGCGGCTACCTGCTCGACTCCTTCCTGCGTCCGTTGCCGCACGGCGTCACGGGCGAGCTGTACCTGGCGGGAGTCGGGGTGGCCCGCGGCTATCTGGGGCGCCCGGCGCTGACTTCGGAGCGGTTCGTCGCCGATCCCTTCGTCCCCGGCGAGCGGATGTACCGAACCGGTGACCTGGCGTACTGGACCGAGGACGGCGAACTGGTGTCCGCCGGCCGGGCCGACGACCAGGTCAAGATCCGCGGTTTCCGGGTCGAACCCCGGGAGATCGAGTTCGCCTTGTCGGGCCGTCCGGAGGTCGCCCAGGCCACGGTGACCGTCCGCGACGGCCGCCTGGTGGCGTATGTGGCACCGGGCGACCTCGATCCGGAGGCGCTGCGGAAGGAACTCGCGGCCCGGATGCCGGCGTACATGGTGCCTGCGGCGGTGGTGGCGCTGGACGCCCTGCCTCTGACGCCGCACGGGAAGATCGACCGGAGGGCCTTGCCGGAACCGGATTTCTCGTCGAAGACCGCCGGGCGGGAGCCCGTGAACGAGGTCGAGCGGATCCTGTGCGAGGTGTTCGCCGAGGTGCTCGGGCTGGCCAGGGTCGGGGTCGAGGACGGTTTCTTCGAACTGGGCGGGGATTCGATCTCGTCGATGCAGGTCGCTTCCCGCGCGCGGCGTGACGGCCTTTCGCTGACGCCGCGGCAGATCTTCGATCACCGGACGCCCGAGCGGCTCGCGCGGCTGGTGGCGGAAACCGCCGTGCCACGACCGGATCCGGCCGCGCTCGCGGACGGTGTCGGCGAAGTCGCGCTGACCCCGGTGATGCGGATGTTCGGCGAAGGCGTCGCGGGGGCGGGGTTCGCGCAGTGGGTCGTCACGGGCGCGCCCGCGGACCTGACGGAGGAGACACTGGCCGCCGGATTCGCGGCCGTGCTGGACACGCACGACATGTTGCGCGCGCGGGTCGACGGCGGTGGCACGCGGCTGGTGGTCGGCGAGCGCGGGTCGGTGACCGCGGCGGGAATGATCACCCGGGTGCGGGCGGGGGCCGGGTCCTTGGCCGAAGCCGCCGAGTCCGCGGCGCGGGAAGCCGTCGGACGGCTGGACCCGGCCGCGGGTGTGATGGTCCAGGCGGTGTGGCTGGACGCCGGGCCGGATCGCGTGGGCAGGCTGGTCGTGGCGGCGCATCACCTCGTCGTCGACGGGGTCTCCTGGCGCGTTTTGACGGCAGATCTGCGAGCGGCCTGCGAGGCGGTGGCCGCGGGGCGGCGACCCTCGCTGGAACCGGTGGGCGTGTCGTTCCGCCGGTGGGCGGCGCTGCTGGAGGAATGGGCCGTTTCCGCCGAACGGGTCGCGGAACTGCCCGCCTGGCAGGCGATTCTCGGCCAGGCGGCGGCGCAGGAACCCGTCCCGTCCGGGGCGGTGCGTTCGCGGTCGTGGACGGTGCCGCCCGCCGAGACGTCGGTGCTGGTGAGCCGGGCACCGGCGGTGTTCCACTGCGGCGTGCACGAGGTGCTCCTGGCCGGGCTGGCGGGCGCGGTCGCCCGCTGGCAGGGCGGCGACACGGTGCTGGTGGACGTGGAAAGCCATGGCCGCCATCCCGTCGAGGGGATGGATCTGTCCCGGACGGTGGGCTGGTTCACCAGTACCCATCCGGTCCGGCTGGACGTGGCCGGGGTCGATCTGGACGACGTGCTCGCCGGCGGTGCGGCGGCGGGTTCGTTGCTGAAAGCGGTCAAGGAACAGTCGCGCGCGGTACCCGGCGACGGGCTCGGCCACGGATTGCTGCGCTACCTCAACGGCGAGACCGGACCGGTGCTCGCGGCGCTGCCGTCGGCCAGGATCGGGTTCAACTACCTCGGCCGGTTCGTCGCCGGTGACGCGAACGAAGTCCAGGCGTGGCAACTGGCAGGGGAGATCGGCGGCTCGATGGATCCGGGCACGCGGCTGCCGCACGGTCTCGACGTCAACGCGATAGTCCAGGATCTGCCTGCCGGGCCGGAACTGACGCTCATGGTGGAGTGGCCGGGCGAGGCGTTCGACGACGCCGGGATCGAACGACTGGTCCGCGCGCTGCTGGACACGCTGTCCGGGTTGGCGCGACAGGCGGAAGATCCTGCCGCCGGTGGGCACACCGCCTCCGATTTCGGCCTGCTCCAGCTCGACCAGGACGAGATCGAGGGCTTCGAAGCGATCGCGGCGGAACTCAGCGAGGGGCGGGCATCGTGAGCACGTCGGCAACGCCTTCCGGATCGCCGCTGGCGGAGATCTGGCCACTGTCCCCGATGCAGGAGGGGATGCTCTATCACGCCTCCCTGCTGGCCGAGGACGCTCCCGACATCCAGATGACCCAGCAGACGCAGTTTCTCGACGGACCGCTGGACGTCCGGCGCTTCCGGGAATCGTGGGAGGCCGTTCTCGACCGGCATGCGGCGCTTCGCGCCGGTTTCCACCGGCGGAAGTCCGGCGAGCCCGTCCAGCTCATCTTCCGGGCCGCGACGCCGCCGTGGGCGGAACACGACCTGTCGCG
Organism: Amycolatopsis sp. EV170708-02-1; assembly: GCF_022479115.1. Lineage (NCBI taxonomy): Bacteria > Bacillati > Actinomycetota > Actinomycetes > Pseudonocardiales > Pseudonocardiaceae > Amycolatopsis > Amycolatopsis sp. EV170708-02-1. Next base: position 7,510,137 of record NZ_CP092497.1, on the reverse strand, counting down.
GCTGGCCGAAGCGGACGCGCTGGCCGAGGTGAGCGCGATCGCGGCGCGGGAACGCGCCAGGAAATTCGACCTGGCGAAACCGCCTCTGCTGCGGCTGACGCTGATCCGGCTCGGCCCGGAGCGGCACTGCCTGGTGACGACGAGCCATCACCTGGTGATGGACGGGTGGTCGCGGGCGATCATCGAGGCGGACCTTCTCGACATCTACGCGGCCGGCCGCGGCGGCGCCAGGCTGCGGCCCGCGGGCTCCTACGGGACCTATCTCGCCTGGCTCGCCGATCAGGACAAGCAGGCGGCACGGGCGGCGTGGCGCGCGGAACTGGCCGGTGCCGAGGGATCGGCGCTCGGGCTCCCCGAACGGCAGGGGGCGGACCCCGGCCCGCCCGCCCGCGAACTGATCCGCCACTCACCGGGCTTCACCGCCGCGCTGGCCGAGTTCGCCCGCGGTCACGGGCTGACCCTGAACACGCTCGTGCAAGGCGCGTGGGCGGTGCTGCTCGCCCGGCTGGCGCGTCGTCGCGACGTGGTGTTCGGCGCGGTGGTCTCGGGCCGTCCGGCGGAGCTGCCCGGCGTGGAACAGACCGTGGGACTGTTCATCGGCACGGTGCCGGTGCGCGTGCGGCTGGACGGCGACCGGCCGATCATCGGCCTGCTGAAGGATTTGCAGGACCGGCAGTCCGCGCTGGTACCGCATCACCATCTCGGCCTGCCGGAGATCCAGAAGCTCGGCGGAGCCGGATTCGACACGGTCGTGGGCTTCGAGAACTACGCCGATCCCGCGGCGGGTTCGGTCTCCCCGAGCGGGCTCAGCCTGACCTTGCGGGAATACCACCAGGCGGCGCCGTACGCGATGACCCTGGTGGTCATGCCCGGCGAAAGCCTCACGACCGATCTGCAGTACCAGCCGGAGCTGGTCGCCGCGTCACTGGCGGAAGAGGCACACCGCGGCCTCGTCCGGGTGCTGGAGCGCGTGATCGCGGATCCGGCGGCGCCGGTCGGCCGCCTCGACGTGGTGGGTGACGCCGAACGGGAACTGGTCGTCGAACGGTGGAACGACACCGGTGACGGGGTGCCGTCGGCCTCGGTGCCGGAGATGTTCGGAGCGTGGGTGCGCGAGGCGCCCGGTGCGACGGCGGTGATCGACGGGGACCGGGTCTGGACCTTCGCGGAGCTCGACGAATGGGCGGGCCGGGTGGCGGGCGCGCTGACGGAGCGCGGGGTGCGCCGGGGCGACCGGGTCGGGGTCGTGCTGGAGCGGTCCGCGGAACTGGTCGCCGCCTGGCTCGGGGTGTGGAAGGCGGGAGCCGCGTTCGTGCCGGTCTCGCCGGACTACCCGCCGGACCGGGTGGCGTTCATGCTGGCCGACTCCGCGGTCGCGGCGGTGGCGTGCGGGGCGGGGACCGCGGATCTGGTGCCCGCGGGATATCCGCGGCTGGTCGTCGACGAAACCGTCGAGGGCGAGGTCCCGCCGTTCTCCGCCGGAGCGAACGACCCGGCCTACGTGATCTACACGTCCGGATCGACCGGGACGCCGAAGGGAGTGGTGGTCCAGCACCGGGCCGCGGCGATCCTGGTCGGGGATCCGGGATGGGACGTCGGGCCCGGCGACACGGTCCTGATGCACGCTCCGCACACGTTCGACGCGTCGGTGTTCGACCTGTGGGTGTCGCTCGGCTCCGGGGCGGGCGTGCTGCTCGCCGAACCGGGCATGGTCGACGCCGCGCGGCTCGCCGCCTCGGTGGCGAAGGGCGTCACCGCGGTCGTCATGATGGCGGGGCAGTTCCGGGCGCTGGCACAGGAATCGCCGGAGGTCTTCTCGGGACTGCGCGAACTGCTGCTGAGCGGCGACGTGGTGCCGCCCGAGATGGTGGACCGGGTCCGGCGGGCCTGTCCGCGGTTGCGGGTCTGGCACGCCTACGGCCCCACCGAAGCCGCGGTGTGCGTGTCGTCGAAGGCGATCGAGCCGGGCGATGGGCTCGCGCCGGCGTTGCCGATCGGCGGGCCGCTGCCGGGCAGGCGGCTGTACGTGCTGGACGTCTTCCTGCGCCCGGTGCCGCCGGGTGTCGCGGGCGATCTGTACATCGGCGGAGACGCGGTGGCACAGGGCTATCTCGGCCGCACGGCGTTGACGTCGGAGCGATTCGTCGCCGATCCGTTCGACGGCGGCAGGCGGATGTACCGGACCGGGGACGTGGCGTACTGGACGGACGAGGGTGAACTGGTGTTCGCCGGACGGGCCGACGACCAGGTCAAGATCCGCGGCTTCCGGGTGGAACCGGGCGAGGTCGAGGCGGCGCTGGCGGCGCAGGCGGGTGTCGACCAGGCGGTGGTGGTGGCCAGGGACGGCCGGTTGATCGGCTACGTCGTGTCCGCCGGGACGGTGGATCCGGGATCGCTGCGCGAGCGGGTCGCCGCGATCCTGCCGGACCATCTGGTGCCGGCGGCGGTCGTGGTGCTCGACGCCTTGCCGGTGACGGCGAACGGGAAGGTCGACCGGGCGGTGTTGCCGGATCCCGATTTCCGCGGGCTCTCGGCCGGCCGGGAGCCGTCGACGGAACGGGAACGGGCCTTGTGCGCGCTCTTCGCCGAAGTGCTCGGGTTGGAGCGGATCGGCGCGGACGACAGCTTTTTCGAATTGGGCGGGGATTCGCTCCTGTCGATGCAATTGGCGGCCCGCGCGCATCGCGACGGAATGGCCTTCGGCGCGCGAGAGGTGTTCGAGTACCGGACGCCTTCGGGAATCGCGGCGTATATCGGACGCGGAACGGCGGCCGCCGAGGTGGAAGCGGCGGCCGACGTCGCCCTGCTCGACATCGGACGCGACGAGATGGACGAATTCGAAGCCGAGTTCGACGCCGGGTGACGGTGGTGCGCCGCGCGGCCCGGCCGAAGGGGGCTTTCGCCGCGTCTGATGCGGCGATGGGTCCCTTCGCGTCTTGGCTGTGGCGCGGTGCCGTGTCTCAGCCGCCTACGTGTCGCGAAAGCCACTTTCGGGACATCGGACGTCGCGAAAGTGGCTTTCGCGACACGTCATCTTTGCCTTGCCCTTGAAAATAGAACGAGCATTGCCACCTTGCTTTTCCCGTCCCGCAAAAGAAACCTTGGACATGTTGTCCGGTCCGGCCGGGCAGGCGGATGATCCTCGCACAGGGGGAGAACACCGTCCTGTCGCTGCCGTCCTCGGCCCCGGACGAGACGAGATCGAGGAATTCGAGGCTGAGTTCGGCGACGAACTCCATGCCCTTCGCTGATCGAGGGAGAAATTGATGGCTCAGTCGCGGATCGAGGAAATCTGGCCCCTGTCACCGCTGCAGGCCGGGTTGCTCTTCCACGCGGTCTACGACGGCGAAGGTCCGGACGTCTACATAGGACACTGGATCCTGGACCTCGACGGGCGGGTGGACGCGGAACGGCTGCGCGCCGCGTGGGCGGCCGTACTGGCCAGGCACGCCCCGCTCCGGGCCTGCTTCCGGCAGCGCAAATCGGGCGAGACGGTGCAGATCATCGCCCGGCAGGTGGAGCTGCCGTGGCGGGAAGCCGATCTCTCCCAGGCCGAAGATCCCGAAGCGGCGGTGCGAGAACTCTCCGAAGAGGACCGGACCGAGCGCTTCGACCTCACCCGGGCACCGTTGCTGCGCCTGACTTTCCTCCGGCTGGGGCAGGGAAAGCGTCGCCTCCTGGTGACCTGTCACCACACGATCCTCGACGGCTGGTCGCTGCCGATCGCCCTCGACGAGGTGTCGAAGCTGTACGCCGCGGACGGTGACCGGTCCGCGTTGCCGGAAGTGACCTCCTACGGGGACTACCTCGCGTGGCTGAACCGGCAGGACAAGGCGAAGTCGTTGTCGGCGTGGGCAGCGGAGCTGCGCGGGGCCGAGGAGCCGACGCTGGTGGCGCCCGCCGATCCGGGCCGGCCACCGTCCGTGCCGGAGAGCGTCGAGATCCGGTTGCCGTCGGCCCTCCTGCGCTCGCTGGGCGAGCTGGCCCGCGGGCAGGGGCTGACGATGAACACGGTCGTGCAGGGGGCTTGGGCGCTGCTGCTGGCGCGGCTCGCCGGACGGACCGACGTGGTGTTCGGGGCGACGGTCTCGGCGCGCCCGCCGGATCTGCCCGGCGTGGAAGGAATGGTGGGGCTGTTCCTCAACACGGTTCCGGTGCGCGTGCGGTTGCGCGGCGCCGTCCCGGTCCCGGAACTGCTGGCGGATCTGCAGAAACGGCAGTCGGCCCTCATCCCCGACCAGTACGTGGGGCTGGCGGACATCCAGCACGAGGCCGGGCCCGGAGCCGTCTTCGACACGTTGATCGTCTTCGAGAAGTTCCACCACGAATCCGGTGACCGGGACGACGTGATCACCGGGATCGAGCAGGGCCGGATCGCCGCGCACTACCCGCTGACACTGGTCGCCGTGCCCGGCGAGTCGTTGCTGCTCAAACTCGACTACCTGCCCGATCTGTTCGATCGGGACACCGCGCTCTCCATCCTCGAGCGCTTCGGCGCGGTTCTGCGCCGTCTGACGGACGAGCCGGGGCTCACGGTCGCCGACGTCGAGGTGACGACCGCGGCCGAACGCGACCTGCTGGTGAACGACTGGGGTGCCGCTTCCGCTCCGGCGCCGGGCACGCTGCCCCCGCGGCTGTTCGACCGCCAGGCCGGGAGCCGCCGCGACGAGATCGCCGTCGTCGAGGGCGGATCCGCGCTGTCGTACGGAGAATTGGCCGAGCGCGCGGAACGGATCGCCGGCCACCTGAACGCCAACGGCGTCCGGCGCGGCGATCGCGTGGCCGTGGTGATGGAACGTTCGCGCGACCTGATCGCGACGTTGCTCGCGGTGTGGAAGGCGGGCGCGGCGTACGTCCCGGTGGATCCCGCCTATCCGGTGGACCGGGTGAAGTTCATGCTCGCCGACGCGGATCCGGCGGCGGTGGTGTGCGCGGAAACGTACCGGAGCGCGGTGCTGGACGGAGGGCTCGATCCGATCGTCCTCGACGATCCGGCGACGCGGGAGGCGGTGGCCGGAGCGCCTCGTCTTTCGACGGACGTGAGCGCGGACGACGTCGCGTACGTGATGTACACGTCGGGTTCGACCGGGACGCCCAAGGGGGTCGCGGTGTCGCACGGCGATGTCGCCGCGCTGGTGGGGGAACCGGGCTGGCGCGTCGGCCCCGGGGACACCGTGCTGATGCACGCCTCGCACGCGTTCGACATCTCCTTGTTCGAGATGTGGGTGCCGCTGCTCACGGGTGCCCGGCTGATGCTCGCCGGGCCGGGGGCGGTGGACGGCGAGGCGCTCGCGGGCTACGTGGCCGCGGGGGTCACGGCCGCCCACCTCACCGCGGGATCCTTCCGGGTGCTGGCCGAGGAGTCGCCGGAGGCCGTCGCCGGTCTGCGCGAGGTGCTGACCGGCGGGGACGCCGTGCCGCTGTCCGCGGTGGAGCGGGTGCGGAAGGTGTGCCCCCAGGTCCGGGTGCGGCATCTCTACGGCCCGACCGAAAGCACGCTGTGCGCGACGTGGTGGGTACTGGAACCCGGTGCGCCGTCGGGATCGGTGCTGCCGATCGGCCGTCCGCTCTCGGGACGGCGCGCCTACGTCCTCGACGCGTTCCTGCGGCCCGTGCCGCCGGGGCTGCCCGGTGAGCTGTACGTCGCCGGAGCCGGTGTGGCGCAAGGTTATGCGAACCGGTCCGCGTTGACGGCCGAGCGGTTCGTCGCCGATCCGTTTGTCCGGGGCGCGCGGATGTACCGGACCGGGGACCTGGCGTCCTGGACGGCGGAGGGCACGCTCGTCTTCGCCGGGCGCGCCGACGACCAGGTGAAGATCCGCGGGTACCGGGTGGAGCCCGGTGAGGTCGAGGCCGCCCTCGCCGCCTTGCCCGGTGTCGCCCAGGCGGTGGTGCTGGCCCGGCACGAGCAGCTGATCGGCTACGTGGTCGCCGAGGCCGGGCAGGACGCCGACCCGGTCCGGCTGCGCGCACTGCTCGCCGGGACGCTGCCCGAGTTCATGATCCCGGCGGCGCTGCTGCCGCTGGACGAGTTGCCGTTGACGGTCAACGGCAAGGTGGACCGGCAGGCGTTGCCCGAACCGGACTTCTCCGCGAAATCGGCGGACCGCGCGCCGTCGACCGAGGCCGAGCGGATCCTTTGTGGAGTGTTCGCCGACGTCCTCGGCCTGGAGCGGGTCGGCGTGGAGGACAGTTTCTTCGACTTGGGTGGCGACTCGATCTCGTCGATGCAGGTGGCCGCCAGGGCGCGGCGCGAGGGCATCTCCCTGACGCCGCGGCTGGTGTTCGAGCACCAGACCCCCGGCAGGCTGGCGGTACTGGCGAACGACGTCCCGGCCCTGCGTCCACTGTGGACAACGGTGTCGGGGAGATCCCGTGGACGCCGGTGATGCGTGCCCTCGGGGACGACGCCTTGCGCCCCGGCTTCGCCCAGGCGCGCGTCGTCGTCACCCCGGCGGGCTTCGACCCGGACGCGCTGACGAAGGCCCTGCAGGCCGTGCTGGACACGCACGATCTCCTGCGGCTCCGGGCCGAGTCCGGCGGACGGCTGATGGTGGCCCCGCCGGGCGCGGTCGACGCGGCCGGCCTCGTGACGCGGGTGGCGGCCGGCGCCGGGGACATCGGCGAACTCACCGAACGCGAGGCCAGGACGGCGGCGGGCACGCTGGACCCGTCGGCGGGAACCGTGGCGAAGCTCGTCTGGGTCGACGCCGGGAACACCGAGCCGGGACGGCTCGCCTTCGTGGCGCATCACCTGGCGGTCGACGCGGTCTCGTGGGGATCCTGCTGCCGGATCTGCGGGCGGCCTACGACCAGGTCGTGGCCGGTGGATCCCCGCGCTCGAACCGGCGACGACTTCGTACCGGCAGTGGGCGGGACGGCTGATCGAGCAGGCCTCCAGCGAGGAGACGGTGGCCGAACTCGACCGCTGGGTCGCCGTGCTGGAGGGCGCGGAACCGGTGCTGGAACCGCGCGCCGGGCGGTCGCACTCGTGGTCGGCGACCCTGTCCGGATCCGTGGCGCGCGCCCTGATCGCCCGGCTGCCGGGGCTTTCCACTGTGGTGTGCGGGAGGTCCTGCTGGCCGGGCTCGCCGGCGCGGTCTCCGACGGCGCGGTCTCCGACGGCGCCGGGGTGCTGGTGGACCTCGAAGGGCACGGCCGCGACGCCGCCGACGGTGAGGACCTGGTGCGCACCGTCGGCTGGTTCACCAGCGTCCACCCGGTCCGGCTCGACGTTTCCGGCGTCGACCTCCCCGCCGCGGCGGCCGGGGAAGCGGCGGCGGGCGAGCTGCTGAAGACGGTCAAGGAACAAGCGGGCGCCGTTCCCGGCGACGGGCTCGGCTATGGACTGTTGCGTCATCTCAACCCCGGCACCCGGGGCGCGCTGGCCGCGCTGCCGTCCGCGCAGATCGGCTTCAACTATCTCGGCCGGTCCGGGCATGCCGCCGAGGAGGACGGCGCGTGGCGGCTGACCGACGTTTCGCTCGGCGGTGGTCCGGAAAGCGGCCACGTGCTGGAGGCGGGCGCGGACGTCCAGGACACGCCGGACGGCCCGCGGCTGAGGCTCGTCGTGGAAGGCCGGGATCTCGACCCCGCCACGGTGGAACGCGTCGGCCGGGCCTGGAGCGGGATGCTGACCGGTCTCGCGGCGCATGCCGACGCCCCCGGCGCCGGTGGGCACACACCGTCCGACTTCGCCCTCGTCGCCCTCACGCGCCGCGACGTCACGGAACTGGAGGCCGCGGCGCCGGGACTCACCGACGTCTGGCCGGTGTCGCCGCTCCAGGAAGGCATGCTCTTCGAACGCGCCTTCGACGAGGACGGCGTCGACGTCTATCAGAGCCAGCGGATCCTCGATCTCGACGGGCCACTCGACGGGGCATGCCTGCGCGCCGCCTGGAACCGGGTGCTCTCCCGGCACGAGTCGCTGCGGGCGGGCTTCCGGCAGCTGGGCTCCGGCGAAACCGTGCAGATCATCGTCGGCGAGGCGGAGATCCCTTGGCGTGAAGCCGATCTGTCCTCTCTCGGTGAGGCGGACGCGGCCGCCGAGGTCGAGCGCCTGCTCGCGGAGGACCAGGCGGAACGCTTCGACGTGACCCGGGCGCCGCTGCTGCGGCTCCTGCTGATCCGGCTCGGCGCCGACCGGCATCGCCTCGTGGTGACCTCGCATCACGTGATCCTGGACGGCTGGTCGACACCGCTCGTCCTGGGCGAGGTTTCGGCCGCCTACGCGGGCGGACAGGATCTTCCCCCGGCACCGTCCTATCAGGACTACCTGGCCTGGCTGCGGCGGCAGGACGAAGAGGCGACGCGGGCGGTCTGGCGGTCCGAGCTCGCCGGGGCGGACGAACCGACCGTGGTGGACGCCGACGCGGGCAAGACGATGGTGCTGCCGGACAACCACGCCGAATCGCTGTCCGAGGAGGCGACGCGGGCAGTCGCCGATTTCGCTCGCGGCCACGGTTTGACGGTGAGCACGATCCTGCAGGCCGCGTGGGCCTTGGTGCTGGCGCGGCTGGCAGGCCGGACCGACGTGGTGTTCGGGAACGTGGTGTCCGGGCGCCCGGCGGAAGTGGCGGATGTCGAGCGCGTGGTCGGGATGTTCATCAACACCGTCCCGGCCCGGGTGCGGTTCGACGGCGGCCGGTCGGTCCTGGAGACGCTCCAAGACCTTCAGGCGCGCCAGCTCACGCTGTCCGAGCACCAGTACCCGGGACTGCCGGAGATCCAGAAGGCGGCGGGGGCGGGCGCGGTCTTCGACACCATCGTGATGATCGAGAACTACCCGCATACCGCCAAGGGGCTCGGCGACGACGGCGGGATCGAGATCAGCGCGGTCACCACCCGGACCGGCACCAGCTACCCGCTGACCATGAACGCCGGATTCGGGGATCGCTTGCGGGTCAACGTGTCCTACCGGCCGGACCGGATCGGCCGGGAGACCGCCGCCGAGGTCGCGCGGCAGGTCGCGCGGATCGTCGAGCGGATACCGGTGGAGGCGTCGCTTCCCGTCGGGCGTCTGGCCGTGACGAGCGAAGCGACCCGCGCGACGGTGGTGGAGCGCTGGAACTCCACCGGGGAAGCGCACGGCGGGTCGTCCGTGGTCGAAGCGTTCCGGAGCAGGGTGGACGCGTCGCCGGACGCGACCGCGGTCGTCGACGGGGGACGCACCCTGTCCTACGCCGAACTGGACCGCGAATCGGACCGCCTGGCCGGCCGGCTGGCCGCGACCGGTGTACGGCGCGGTGACCGCGTCGGCGTCGTCCTGGACCGCGGCGCGGACCTGCTCGTCGCCCTCCTCGCGGTCTGGAAGGCGGGAGCGGCGCAGGTACCGGTGAACACGGACTATCCGGCGGACCGGATCGAACGGATGCTGTCCGACGCCGGAGCGTCGACGGCGATCTGTGTCGGCGAGACCCGGAACTCGGTGCCGGACCGGGTCGAGCCGCTGGTCATGGACGCGCCGGAAGCCGCCGAGGCGCGGCACGAGGCGCCGTCGCTCACGGTCGGAGCGCACGACGTGGCCTACCTGATGTACACGTCGGGCTCGACCGGGGTGCCCAAGGGGGTCGCGGTGCCGCACGGAAGCGTGGCGGCACTGGCCTGCGATCCCGGCTGGTCCCAGGGCCCCGGTGATCGGGTGCTGCTGCACGCGTCGCACGCGTTCGACGCCTCGCTGGTCGAGATCTGGGTGCCGCTGGTCAGCGGCGCCACGGTGGTGGTCGCGGAGCCGGGTGCGGTCGACGCGCAGCGTTTGCGGGAAGCGATCGAGAGCGGCGTGACCACCGTCCACCTGACGGCCGGGACCTTCCGTGTCGTGGCCGAGGAGTCGCCTGAGGCCTTCACCGGCCTGCGGGAGATCCTGACCGGCGGTGACGCGGTGCCGCTGGCCTCCGTCGCGCGGATGCGGCGGGCGTGCCCGGACGTGCGGTTCCGTCAGCTGTACGGCCCCACCGAGATCACCTTGTGCGCCACGTGGCTCGTGCTCGAGCCGGGGGCCGCGACGGGGGACGTCCTGCCGATCGGCGGGCCGCTGGACGGCAGGCGGGCCTACGTCCTCGACGCGTTCCTCCAACCGGTGGCGCCGGGCGTGACCGGCGAGCTGTACCTCGCCGGCGCCGGTCTGGCGCACGGATACGCGGGTGCTTCCGGTCCGACGGCGCAACGGTTCGTCGCCGACCCGTTCTCTTCCGGTGAACGGATGTACCGCACCGGCGACCTGGCGCGCTGGACGGACGACGGCGAGCTGCTGTTCGCCGGGCGCGCCGACGCCCAGGTGAAGATCCGTGGCTACCGCGTCGAGCCGGGGGAGATCGAGGCCGCGCTGACGGAGGTCCCCGGTGTCGCGCAGGCGGTCGTGGTGGCGCGGGAAGAACGTTCCGGCGAGAAGCGGCTGATCGCCTACGTGACCGCGGAATCGGGGCAGGGCCTGGAAAGCGCCGCGGTCCGCGGGCGGCTCGCGGACCGGCTGCCGGAGTTCATGGTGCCGGCCGCGGTGCTGGTACTGGACTCCTTCCCGTTGACGCTCAACGGAAAGATCGACCGTGCGGCCCTGCCCGCTCCCGGCTTCACCGGGAAGCCCGCCGGTCGCGAACCGCGCACCGAGACCGAACGCGTGCTGTGCGGCCTGTTCGCCGAGGTCCTCGGACTGGACCGGGTCGGCGCCGACGACGGTTTCTTCGAGCTGGGCGGGGATTCGATCCTCTCCATGCGGCTCGCCGCCCGTGCGCGCCGTGAGGATCTGGTCTTCGGTGCGAAGCAGGTCTTCGAGCAGAAGACCCCCGCGGCCATCGCGGCGGTCGCCGAACGCGGCGGGCAGGCACCGGCCGGTGCCGACGACGGTGTCGGCGAGGTCGCCTGGACGCCGGTGATGCGGGCGCTGATCGAACGCGATCACCACGCGATGACCAGGGGAGCCCTCGCGCAGTGGGTCACCGTCGGCGCGCCCGGAGACCTGTCCGCCGAGGTACTGGGCACCGGGCTGGGTGCCGTGATCGACGCCCACGACCTGGTGCGCGGCCGGGTCGTGGAGACCGCCGGGGAAGAGCCGCGGCTGGTCGTGGCCGAACGGGGAACGGTCGACGCGGCGAGCCTGATCGAGCGGATCGAGGCGGGCGACGGCGACCTCGACGAGATCGCGGACCGCGCCGCCCACGAGGCGGCCGGACGGCTGGATCCCGCCGGTGGCGTGATGATCCGGGTGGTGTGGGTGGACGCGGGACGCGGACGGCTGGGACGGCTCGTCGTGGTGGCCCACCACATCGCGGTCGACGTGGTGTCGTGGCGTGTCCTCCTGCCGGATCTGCGGCAGGCCTGTGAAGCCGTGGCCGCGGGCGGCGAACCGTCGCTCGACCCGCCGAACGTCTCGTTCCGGCGCTGGGCGCGGACGCTGACCGAACAGGCGGCGAGCCGCACCGCCGAACTCGGGACGTGGACGGAGATCCTCGGCGGAGCGCGGGCGCGGGTCGGTGAACTCGACCGGGCGCGGGACACCGTGTCGACCGCGGGGCGCAGGTCTTGGACCCTGTCACGGGACCACGCGAGCGTGCTCGTGGAGAAGGTCACCTCGGCCTTCCACTGCGGTGTCCACGACGTGCTGCTGGCCACCTTGGCCGGCGCGGTGGCCCACTGGCGCGGCGGTACCGCCGTCGTGGTGGACGTCGAAGGGCACGGCCGCCAGCCACTGGACGACCTCGACCTGTCGCGGACGGTCGGCTGGTTCACCGACGTGCATCCGCTCCGGCTCGACGTGTCCGGTGTGGACACCGCCGACGCGCTCGCCGGTGGCCTGTCGGCGGGCACGCTGCTGAAGCAGGTCAAGGAGAACGTGCGCGGCCTGCCCGACGGCGGGCTCGGCTACGGCATGCTGCGGTATCTCGACGCCGACACGGGCCGGGTACTGGCCGGGCTGCCGGAGCCGGAGATCGGGTTCAACTACCTCGGCCGCTTCTCCGCCAAGGGCGACGGCGTGGTCCGGCCGTGGGAGATCGCGGGGACCATCGGCGGCACGGCGGAACAGGACGCGCCGCTGCGCCACGTCGTGGAGATCGACGCGGTCGTGCTGGACTCCGCCGACGGACCCGAATTCAGCCTGACCGTCACCTGGGCCGGGCGGCTGCTCGACGAGACCGGCGCGGAGTCGCTCGCGAAGGTGTGGCTGGACATGCTGACCGGCCTCGCCGTCCACGTCGGCGACGACCGCTCCGGCGGGTACACGCCGTCGGACTTCCCGCTCACCGCGCTGACCCAGCGGGAAGTGGAAGAGGTCGAGGGCGCCGTCGCGGGCTTGCAGGACATCTGGCCGCTTTCGCCGCTGCAGGAGGGTTTGCTGTTCCATGCCGCCGACGAGCGCGGCCCGGACGTCTACGCGAGCCTGAGGACCCTGGCCCTCGACGGTCCGCTCGACGTCCCCCGCTTCCGGGCTTCGTGGCAGGCCCTGCTCGACCGGCATCCCGCCCTGCGGGCGAGTTTCCACCAGCTGGAGTCCGGTGAATCCGTGCAGGCCGTCGCCCGCGAGGTGGCGGTGCCGTGGCTGGAGACCGATCTTTCCCGGCTGCCCGAAGACGAGGCGCTCGCGGAGTTCGACCGCCTCGCCGCGGCACTGCACGCCGAACGGTTCGACCTGACCCAGGCGCCGCCGCTGCGGCTGCACCTGGTGCGCCTCGGGGAAGGACGGCACCGGCTGGCGCTGGCGTCGCACCACATCGCCGCCGACGGCTGGTCGCTTCCGCTCCTCATCATCGACGTGGTGGCGGCCTACGAGGCCGGCGGCGACGGCCGGGCTCTGCCCGTCCCGACGTCCTACCGTGACTACCTGGTCTGGCTCGCCCGCCAGGACAAGGAGGCCGCCAGGGCGGCGTGGAAGGCCGAACTCGCCGGACTCGACGAGGCGACCCACGTGGTGCCGCCGGATTCGATCATCGCGCCCATCGAACCCGACCGCGTCACGTTCGAACTCGACGAGGACGCGAGCAGGCGGCTGATCGAGTTCACCCGAGGGCACGGCGTCACGGTGAACACCCTCTTCCAAGGGGTCTGGTCGCTGCTCCTCGCCCGGCTGACCGGCCGCGACGACGTGGTCTTCGGTGCCACGGTGGCCGGGCGCCCGCCCGAGATCCCCGGTGTCGAGTCCGCCGTCGGCCTGTTCATGAACATGCTGCCGGTGCGGGCCCGCCTGACCGGCGCGGAGCCGTTCGTCGACATGCTGGCGGACCTGCAGGAACGTCAGGTCGGGATGATGGCGCACCAGCACATCGGGCTGGCCGAGATCAACCAGCTGGTCGGGCAGGGCGCGGCGTTCGACACGATCGTCGTCTTCGAGAACCCGCCGTCCCCGCTGAGCCCGTCCGACGACCCCGACGCGCTCGTCATGCGTCCCGCGGCGATCCCGAACGACACCGGGCACTACCCGTTGTCCATGCGGGTGTCCGCGGCCGGTGGCATTCGCGGTGAATGCATCTACCGTCCGGACGCGTACGACCGGGCACAGGCCGAAGAGGTCGTCGCGTCGATCCTCCAGGCAGTGGAACAGGTCGTGGCCGAACCGCGGCTGCCCGTGGGGCGGGTCGCCCTGATCGCCCCGGAGCAGCGCCGTCTGGTGGTGGACGAGTGGAACCGGACCTCCGTCCCGTTCGAGGCCGAGGCACTGCCCGGCCTGTTCCGCAGGCAGGTGGCGCGGTCGCGGGACGCGGTCGCGGTCGAGGACGCCCGGCGCAGCCTGACCTTCGGTGAGCTGCTCGACGAGGTGGAATCGCTGGCACGGCTGCTCGTGGGGCTGGGCGTGCGGCGGGAGACCAGGGTGGGCGTGGTGGTCGGCCGCTCGGCCGAGCTGGCGGTGACGCTGATGGCGGTGTCGTTCGCCGGCGGGTCGTTCGTGCCGGTGGACCCCGACTACCCGCGCGAGCGGATCGAGCTGATGCTGGCGAGCTCGGCACCGGAAGTGCTGGTGTGCACCGACGCCACCCGCTCGGTCGTACCCGGGGGATTCGCGGGTTCGGTGCTGGTGCTGGACGAGCTGCCCGCTTCCGATCCCGGTGTGGTGCTGCCGCACGTGGCGCCGACCGACGCGGCGTACGTCATCTACACGTCGGGGTCGACCGGGGTGCCGAAGGGCGTCATGGTCACCCACGCCGGACTCGGCAACCTCGCCGCCGCGCATATCGAGCGCCTCGACGTCACGGCCTCCTCGCGGGTCCTGCAGCTGTCCGCCATCGGTTTCGACGCCATCGTTTCCGAGCTGTACATGGCTTTGCTGGCCGGTGGCACGCTGGTGCTGCCCGACGCGGAGAGCATGCCGCCCCGGGTGACCCTCGGCGACGCGTTGCGGCGCTGGGGAATCACCCACCTCACCGTGTCGCCGAGCGTGCTGGCCGCGGAGGAGGATCTGCCGGACAGCCTGCGCAGCGTGCTGACCGGCGGCGAGGTGTGCACGCCCGCGCTGGCGGACCGCTGGTCACCCGGCCGCCGGATGATCAACGCGTACGGGCCGACCGAGACGACGATCTGTTCGACGATGAGTCTCCCGTTGTCACCGGGATACGACGTGGTCCCGCTCGGCGGCCCGATCCGGAACGTGGGGCATTACGTCCTCGACTCCTTCCTGCAGCCGGCGGCGCCGGGCGTGGCGGGCGAGCTCTACATCACGGGGGTCGGCCTCGCCCGCGGCTACCTCGGTCGCCCGGGGCTGACGGCGGAACGGTTCGTCGCCAGCCCGTTCGCCCCCGGCGAGCGGATGTACCGCACCGGTGACCGGTTCCGCTGGACGGCCGACGGCCAGCTGATGTTCGTCGGCCGCGCCGACGCGCAGGTCAAGGTGCGCGGATACCGGGTCGAGCCCGCCGAGATCGAGAGCGTGCTGTCGGAGCATCCGGGCGTCTCCCAGGTGGCGATCGCCGTCCACCGGGACGGGCCGGGCGACAAGCAGCTGGTGGCCTACATCGTGCCGTCGGCGGACACCCCCGCCGATCCGCTGCTGTCCGCGCTGCGCGAGCTGGCCGCCGAACGGCTGCCGGAATACATGCTGCCGTCGGCGTTCGTGGCACTGGACAAGATGCCGCTCACGCCCAACGGGAAGCTCGACCACCGGGCGCTGCAGGCGCCCGACTTCGCCGGGATGACCTCCGGGCGGGATCCGCGCACGGACACGGAAAAGCGGCTGTGCGAACTGTTCGCGGAGGTACTCGGCCTCGAACGCGTCGGCGCCGACGACAGCTTCTTCGAACTCGGCGGCGACTCGATCACCTCGATGCAGCTGTCGGCCCGCGCGCGCCGGAAGGGGCTGGAACTGACGCCCTGGCAGGTCTTCGAGGAAAAGACACCGGAACGGCTGGCGGAGCTCGTGACGGAACTTCCGGCCGAAGGCGGGAGCACCGCCGCGCCGGAACCCGACGCGGGCATGCTCGTCGACCTTTCCCCCGACCAGTTGGACCAACTCGAGGCCGGATTGGCCCGCGAGCATTGAGAGGTAAGGCAAAACGTGTCCGGTGAGGTGAGCGGTCCGCTCGTGGCCCGGTCGGCGTTCGCGACACACGCCCGTTCCCCGACCTCCGACGTCGTGAACCGGCTTTCGCAGCACGCCACCTTTGCCTTACTCCGCGAATCAACCGCTATAAGGAGCAGATCGTGACCGTTGACGACACTCGCGCGAAGCCCCGCTCCAGCGTCGAGGACGTCTGGCCTCTCTCGCCGCTGCAAGAAGGGATGCTCTACCACACCGCACTCGACAAGGACGGGCCCGACACCTACACGGTGCAGACCGTCTACGGCATCGACGGTCCGCTGGACGCGGGGCTGCTCCGGGCGTCCTGGCAGGCACTCGTGGACCGGCACGCCGCGCTGCGCGCCTGCTTCCGGTTCGTCAGCGGCGCGCAGATGGTGCAGGTCATCGCGCGGGACGCCGAAATCCCTTGGCGCGAAACGGATCTGTCCGGGCTGCCGGAAGACGTCGCCGACGGCGAGGTGGACCGGCTGGCCGCGGAAGAGGTGGCCGAGCGGCTGAGTATCGAGGTCGCCCCGCTGATGAAGCTCCACCTGGTGCGGCTCGGCCCGGAGCGCCACCGGCTGGTGCACACCCTGCACCACGTCCTGACCGACGGCTGGTCGATGCCGATCATCCATCACGAACTCGCCGAGATCTACGCCGCGGGCGGGGACGCGTCCGGGCTGCCGCCCACCGTGTCCTACCGCGACTATCTCGCCTGGCTGGGACGGCAGGACAAGGAAGCGGCCCGCACCGCCTGGCGCGACGAACTCGCCGGACTGGACGTCCCGACCACGGTCGCCCCCGCCGATCCGGCCAGGGTGCCGGACATCCGCACGGCGGTGGTCGAACTGTCCGCGGCGGTGACGGACGGCCTCGCCAAGCTGGCGCGGAGCAACGGTCTCACCCTGAACACCGTCGTACAGGGCGCCTGGGCGGTCGTGCTGTCGCAGCTTTCCGGGCGTACCGACGTGGTGTTCGGCGCGACCGCGTCGGGACGGCCCGCCGATCTGGCCGGCGTCGAGGCGATGGTCGGCCAGCTGCTCAACACCCTGCCGGTGCGGGTCCGGCTCGACGGCGCGCGACGGGCCGTCGACCTGTTCACCGAACTGCAGAGCCGCCAGTCGGCGCTGATGGCCCACCAGCATCTCGGCCTGCAGGACGTACTCGCCCTCGCGGGACCCGGGGCGGTCTTCGACACGCTCGTCATCTACGAGAACTTCCCGCGGGCCGGGCTCGGCGAGGAGGAGGACACCGGTCTGGTCCTGCGCCCGGTGAAACGAGGACGCAACTCGTCGCATTACCCGTTCACCCTGATCACCGGACCCGGTGAGCGGATGCCGCTCATCCTCGACTACGACCATGGCCTGTTCGACGAGCGGGCCGCGGAGTCTGTCGCCGGGGCGCTGGCCAGGGTGCTGGAGCGGCTCGTCGCCGAGCCGGAGGTCCTCGTCGGCGGGCTGACCCTGCTGAGCGAGGCCGAACACGCACTGGTGGTCGACGAGTTCAACGCGACCGGGGGACCGGTGCCGGGGGAGTCCGTGCTCGAACTGTTCGGGCGGCGGGTGGTCGTGGCCCCGGACGCGGTGGCGATCACCGACGCGGCGGGTACGGATCTGACCTACGCCGCGCTCGACCAGGCGTCGAACCGGCTGGCCGGTCACCTCGTCGATCGCGGGGTCGGCCGGGGAGACCGGGTCGGGGTGGCGATGGAGCGGTCGCCGGAGCTGCTGATCGCGTTCCTGGCGATCTGGAAGGCGGGCGCCGCCTACGTCCCGGTGGACGTCGACTACCCGGCGGAGCGGATCGCGTTCATCCTCGCCGATTCGGAGCTTTCGACCGTGTTGTGCACGGAAGCCACCAGGGGTGTCGTACCGTCGGGCGCGATCGTCCTCGACGCGCCCGAGACGCGGGAAGCCGTCAGTGCTTTCCCTTCCGAGCCAACGGATTTCCGGCCGAGCGCGGACGACCTGGCCTACGTGATGTACACGTCGGGCTCCACCGGGACGCCGAAGGGCGTGGGCATCCCGCACGGGGCGGTCGCGGGCCTGGCGGGTGACGCGGGCTGGCGGATCGGGCCCGGCGACGGCGTGCTGATGCACGCGACACACGTCTTCGACCCGTCGCTCTACGCGATGTGGGTTCCGCTTTCGACGGGCGGCCGGGTGCTGCTCACCGAACCGGGTGTCCTCGACGCGGCCGGAGTACGGCAGGCCGTCGAGCGCGGAGCGAACTACGTCCACCTCACGGCAGGCACTTTCCGCGCCCTCGCGGAAACGTCCCCGGAATGCTTCGAGGGACTGGTCGAGATCGGCACCGGCGGCGACGTCGTCCCCGCGCAGTCGGTGGAGAACCTGCGGCGGGCCCAGCCCGGCCTGCGGGTGCGGAACACCTACGGGCCGACCGAGACCACCCTGTGCGCCACGTGGCTGCCCATCGAACCCGGTGACGTGGTGGACGGGGAGCTGCCGATCGGCCATCCCATGGCGAACCGCCGGATCTACGTCCTCGACGCCTTCCTGCGTCCGGTCGCCCCGGGAGTCGCGGGCGAGCTGTACATCGCGGGCACTGGCCTGGCTCGCGGGTACCTCGCCAAACCGGGCCTGACGGCCGAGCGGTTCGTGGCGTGCCCGTTCCTGCCCGGTGAACGGATGTACCGCACCGGCGACCTGGCCCGCTGGACCCGCGACGGTGAGGTGGTGTTCCTCGGCCGCACCGACGAGCAGGTGAAGATCCGCGGCTATCGCGTGGAGCTGGGCGAGGTCGAGGCCGTGCTGGCGGCCCAGCCGGGCGTGGTCGAAGCGGTCGTCGTGGCGAGGGAGGACCAGCCGGGGGAAAAGCGGCTCGTCGGCTACTTCGTCTCCGACGGCGGCGACGCCGTCGCGGAGGAGATCCGGCGGCGGATGGCGCTGGCTCTGCCCGCGTACATGGTCCCGATGGCGGTCATCGCCCTGCCGGGTCTGCCCGTCACCGCCAACGGCAAGGTGGACCGCCGGGTGCTGCCCGCCCCGGATCTCGCGGGCCGCACGTCGGAGAAGGCGCCCGAGAGCGAGGCCGAAAAGGTTCTGTGCGCGCTGTTCTCCGAGATCCTCGGTGTCGACGGCGTGGGAGTCGACGACGCTTTCCACGATCTCGGCGGGAGTTCGGCGCTGGCCATGCGGCTGATCGCGCGGATCCGTGAGGAGCTCGGCGCGGATCTGCCCATCAGGCAGCTGTTCTCCTCGCCGACCCCCGCCGGGGTCGCGAGGGCGCTCGCGGCGAAGGCGCGTCCCGCGCTGGAAGCCGCGAAACGCCCGGACCGGGTGCCCCTCACCGCCCCGCAGTTGCGGGCCTGGCTGCTGGCGCGTCCCGGGGAAGAGACCGCGGGGCTGCACATCGCGGTCGCGCTGCGCCTGCGCGGCCGGCTGGACGTGCCCGCGCTGGCGGCGGCGCTCGGTGACGTCGCGGCGAGGCACGAGATCCTCCGTACGACCTTCCCCGGGGACGCGCAGAGCGTCCACCAGCACATCCAGGACACGCTGGAGGTCGAGCTGACGCCGGTGCCCGCCACCGAGGAGACCCTTCCCGGTCTGCTCGCCGAGCGGGGCGAACAGGTCTTCGACCTCACCCGCGAAGTGCCGTGGCGGTGCGACCTCTTCGAGCTCTCGGAGAAGGAGCACGTACTGCACCTGCGGGTGCACCGCATCCTCGCCGACGGCGACTCGATCGACGTGTTCTTCCGTGACCTGGCGGCCGCGTACGGCGCGCGCCGGGAGAACCGGGTCCCCGAGCGGGCCCCGCTGGCCTTGCAGTTCGCCGACTACGCGATCTGGGAGCAGCGGCTGCTCGCCGACGAGGACGAACCCGGCAGCCTCACCCACGAGCAGGTCGTCTTCTGGCGGGACAACCTGGCGGGTATCGACGGGGAGACGGTGCTCCCGTTCGACCGGCCGCGGCCGGCCGTACCGTCGAGGCGGACCGGGTCGGTCGAGGTGCGGCTCGACGCGGGCACGCATGCCCGGCTGACCGCGGCGGTGGAGCGGCTCGGCGCGGAAACGCCCGAGTCGGTGCAAGCGGCGCTCGCCATGCTGCTGACCGGTTTCGGCGCGGGCGAGGACCTGGTGATCGGCACGCCGCGGCCCAGGGACGAGGATCTGATCGATCTGGAGCCGATGATCGGCCCGTTCGAGCAGCCGTGCGCCCTGCGCACCGACCTCTCGGGCGACCCGGCCTTCCTCGAAGTCGTTTCCCGGGTCCAGGAAGCGATCCAGGCCGCGGCACAGCACCCCGACCTGCCCTTCGCGCGGATCGTCGAGCTGCTCGACCTGCCTGCCTCGCTTTCCCGGCACCCCGTGTTCCAGGTCGGCCTGCGGGTGGCCGAGGAAGACCTCGGGGCGTGGGACGCGGCGGAACTGCCCGCCCTGCGCACCGGCGTCGAACCCGGCGGGACCGAGGCGATGGAGCTGGATCTCGCGTTCGAGCTCACCGAACGTTTCGACGACGACGACAATCCCGGCGGTATCGAGGGCACTCTGCGGTACGCCGCCGACCTGTTCGACGAGACCACGGCCGAATCCGTGGCCAGGCGGCTGGTCCGCGTCCTGGAACAGGTGGCGGAGAACCCCGAGCGGCGGATCAGCGAGCTGGATCTCTTCCTCGACGACTTCGAGCGCGGACGTCCGGTCATCGCCCCGGCGCGGTGGTCCGGCGAGGTGCCGCCGGTCGTCGCCGAGCTGGCCGGGGAAACCCCGCTCGGCGCGCTCCTGCTCGACGAACGGCTGAACCCGGTGGCTCCCGGTGTCGTCGGCGATCTCTACGTCATGGGGCAGGTGGTGGACGCGGGAACGGAGCTGCCCACCGTGCCCTGCCCGTTCGGGCAACCCGGGCACCGGATGCTGCCCACGGGACTGCTCGCCCGCAAGACACCGGCCAAGACGCTGGTCGTCGTGGGCGAGCGGCGGCGATCGAACGCCGCCGTGAAGACCGGTGACTTCGAGATCCTGTTGCCGCTGCGGGTCGCGGGTTCCCGGCCGCCCCTGTTCTGCGTCCACGCGAGCGGCGGGTTGAGCTGGAACTACGAACCACTGCTGCGCCATCTGCCGTCGGATCAGCCGGTCTACGGTGTGCAGGCGCGAGGGCTGGCGCGCACCGAACCCCTGCCGGGCAGCGTCGACGAGATGGCGGCCGACTATCTCCGGCAGATCCGCGCCGTGCAGCCGTCCGGGCCGTACCACCTCCTCGGCTGGTCGCTCGGCGGGCGGATCGCGCAGGCGATCGCGACCCTGCTCGAAGCGGCGGGGGAGGAGGTCGGCCTGCTCGCCCTCCTCGACGCCTATCCCGTCTACATGGGACGGAACGCGGCCGGCACGCCGAGCCAGCAGGCCGCGCGCGACGAAGAGGCGCTCGAAAAACGGAATCAGCAGGACCTGGACCTCGCGGGCCAGCTGGTCAAGGGGGCGGGTGCCCGGGCGCGGCTCGAGGCGGTCATGCGCAACCTCTGGGAGGTCGGGCCACGGCACACCACCTCGCCTTCCGCGAGCGACATCCTGCTCTTCATCGCGACCGTGGACCGGCCCGGCCATTTACCCGTCCCCGTGGCGAAATCCAGCTGGAAGGAGTTCACGAGCGGGGCCATCGAGCCTCATGAGATCCCGTCCAACCACTACGACATGGTGCAACCCGCGGCGTTGGCCCAGATTGGACCCATCGTCGCCGAGAAACTCCGGTCCCGGCCGGAACGTGAAAGGACACAACGATGACCAATCCGTTCGACAACGAAGACGGTTCCTTTTTCGTGCTGGTCAACGACGAGGGCCAGCACTCGCTCTGGCCGACCTTCGCGGAGGTGCCCGCCGGGTGGACCCGTGTGCACGGCGAGGCGAGCCGTCAGGAGTGCCTCGCCTACGTCGAGGAGAACTGGACGGACCTCCGGCCGAAGAGCCTCATCCAGGAAATCGGCGCCTGAAAAGGTGTCCAGCCGCTCAAGACGGCCGGTTGGACGGGCTCGACGCTCGTCCGGCCGGCCCGGACGGCGGCCGGACGAGGCGAAAGGATCTGCGCAGTGATCGAGGAGAACAACGTCGTCCGTGGCGATTTCGAGGAGATCAACGTCGACCTGGGGCTGGCGATCCACCGGCGTGATCGCTTCGACCCGGTGCCGGAGCTGACCGCCTTGATGGCACAGGGCCCCATGGCCGTCCTGGGGGTGGAGGACGCACCCGACGGGCGGACCGCCTGGCTCGCCACCGGATACGACGAGATCCGGCAGGTCCTCGGCTCGGACAAATTCACCGCCAAACTGCTTTACGGCGGCACCGCGGCGGGTTTCACCTTCCCCGGTTTCCTCACCCAGTACGACCCGCCGGAGCACACGCGCCTGCGCCGGATGGTGACGTCCCCGTTCGCCATCCGGCGGATCCAGGGTTTCCGGCCGCAGGTGGAGAAGATCGTCGACGCCACCCTGGACGCCATCGAGGCCACCGGCGGCCCGGCCGACTTCGTGCCGCGGTTCGGCTGGCCCATCGCGACGACGGTGACGTGCGACTTCCTCGGCATCCCCCGCGACGACCAGGTGGAGCTCTCGCGTGCCCTGCACGCCAGCCGGGCCGAGCGGTCGGGCAAGCGGCGGGTGGCGGCGGGGAACAAGTTCTGGACGTACATGAACCAGGTCGTGAGCCGTACCCGCCGCGACCCCGGCGACGACCTGTTCGGGGTGGTGGTGCGCGAACACGGCGACGACATCACCGACGCGGAACTCATCGGCGTGGCGTCGTTCGTGATGGGGGCGGGTGGCGACCAGGTCGCCCGTTTCCTCGCGGCGGGCGCGTGGCTGATGGCCGAGCACCCCGAACAATTCGCCCTGCTGCGGGAAAAGCCGGAAACCGTGCCGGATTGGCTGGACGAGGTGGTCCGCTATCTCACCAGCGACGAGAAGACCACTCCGCGCGTCGCGCTGGAGGACGTGACCATCGGCGGCTGCCCCGTCAAGGCGGGCGACGCCGTCACTCCTTCCTTCCTGGCCGCGAACCGCCGCGACTTCCCCGCGCCGGAGGACCGCTTCGACATCGGCCGGGAAAAGCCCGTCCACGTCGCGTTCGGCCACGGCATCCACCACTGCCTCGGCAGGCCACTGGCCGAAATGGTGTTCCAGGTGGCGATTCCGGCGCTGACACACCGCTTCCCGGACTTGAAGCTGGCCGAACCGGAGCGGGAGATCAAGCTGGGTCCGCCGCCGTTCGACGTGGAAGCCCTGTTGCTCGACTGGTGACATCGGGGCGGTCGCTCTCTTGCGGGGCCCGGGGAGGGGTGAAGGACGCTTTCGCCGCATCGGACGCGGGGAAGGTTCCCTTCATCCGGGCGTCACCTCGACCATCCACAAAGGACACCAGGCGGGAACTGTGCACATATGTCCAATGTCTTGCAGCAGAGGAGCTTTCCCTTGAGTGGTGACGACTCGCGCCCGGTCCACATCCGGCGGGAGGGGCTCGACCCGGCCGCCGAACTGCTCGCCGCCGGGGCGCTGACGGAGGTCACCGTCGGTTCCGGAGCGGACGCCGTGACGACCTGGATGGCCACGACCCACGCCGTCGTCCGGCAGGTGATGGGCGATCACACCAGGTTCAGCACGCGGCGGCGCTGGGACCGGCGGGACGAGATCGGCGGGGAAGGGATCTTCCGGCCGCGTGAACTGGTCGGCAACCTGATGGACTACGACCCGCCGGAGCACACGCGGCTGCGCCAGAAGCTGACGCCCGGCTTCACCCTGCGCAAGATGCAGCGTCTGCGGCCCTACATCGAACAGATCGTTTCCGAGCGCCTCGATGCCATGGAAGCGGCGGGGTCGCCCGCCGATCTGATCGAGCTCGTCGCCAACGAGGTCCCCGGCGCGGTGCTGTGCGAGCTGATCGGGGTGCCGCGCGACGACCGCGCGATGTTCATGCAGCTGTGTCACGCGCATCTCGACCCCGCGCGGAGCCAGAAGAGACGCGCGGCCGCCGGCGAGGCGTTCTCCCGCTATCTGCTGGCCATGATCGCCAGGGAACGGAAGGAACCGGGCGAGGGGTTGATCGGCGCCGTGGTCGCCGAATACGGCGACGAGGCCACGGACGAGGAGCTGAGAGGCTTCTGCGTCCAGGTGATGCTGGCGGGCGACGACAACATCTCCGGGATGATCGGGCTGGGTGTGCTGGCGCTGCTGAAGCATCCTGACCAGATCGAGGCGTTCCGGGGCGACGAGCAGTCGGCGCAGCGTGCGGTGGACGAGCTGATCCGGTATCTGACGGTGCCGTATGCCCCGACACCGCGGATCGCCAAGGAGGACGTCACCATCGGGGATCAGGTGGTGAAAAAGGGGGAGAGCGTCATCTGTTCCCTGCCGGCGGCGAACCGTGATCCCGCGTTGGTGCCGGATCCGGAACGGCTCGACGTCACCCGCGATTCCGTTTCCCATGTCGCGTTCGGCCACGGTGTCCACCATTGTCTCGGAGCCGCGCTCGCCCGGCTCGAACTGCGCACGTTCTACACCATGCTGTGGCAGCGTTTTCCCACGTTGGGGCTCGCGGATCCCGGCCAGGAGAACAATTTCCGGCTGACCACCCCGGCATACGGATTGACCAGCCTGATGGTCGAGTGGTGAGCCGTCTCCGGGCGGCCGGGTCGTCCACCCGAGCCGCTGGACCTCCGCCCGGCGACCGATGAAACTGGGGCCGATGGCGGATCGGCGAGACCGAAACGCACTCCCGGTCACTTAAGGAGCTTCCACTCGACATGGGAAACGGTACCGATCAGGCCGCGCCGCTCCTGCGGGAGCCGCCGAACTTCCAACTGCGGACGAAATGCGATCCGCATGAGGACAATTTCGAACTCCGGGCACACGGCCCGTTGATCCGCATCGTCGGGGAAGCGTCCGCGCAGCTGGGCAGGGACTATGTCTGGCAAGCGTGTGGTTATGACGTCGTCCGCCGGATCCTGGGCGATCACGAGAATTTCTCGACCCGGCCGCGGTTCACCCATGGGGAATCGGGGGCGCATGTCGAAGCCCAATTCGTCGGGCAGATCTCGACCTATGATCCGCCCGAACACACCCGGCTGCGGCGGATGCTGACGCCGGAGTTCACCCTCCGGCGGATCCGCCGTATGGAGCCCGCGATCCAGCGTCTCATCGACGAGCGGCTCGACATGGTGGAGGCCGAGGGACCGCCCGCGGACCTCCAGGGATTGTTCGCCGACCCGGTCGGCGCGGGTGTCCTGTGCGAACTGCTCGGCATCCCGCGCGACGACCGGCGTGAGTTCGTCCGGCGGATCAGGCGGAACGTCGACCTCGGCCGGGGGCTCAAGGCGAGGGCGGCCGACAGCGCGGCGTTCAACCGGTACCTGGACGATTTCATCGCCAGGCAGCGGAAGGAACCCGACGAGGGATTCCTCGGCATGCTCGTACGGGAACACGGCGACAACGTCACGGACGAGGAACTGAAGGGCCTGTGCACGGCGTTGATCCTCGGCGGCGTCGAAACCGTGGCCGGGATGATCGGTTTCGGGGTGGTCGCGCTGCTGGACAATCCCGGGCAGATACCGCTGCTTTCGGCGGGCCCCGAGAAGGCGGATCGCGTGGTCGCGGAATTGGTGCGCTATCTTTCGCCCGTTCAGCAGCCGAATCCCCGCCTCGCGCTCAAGGACGTGGTCGTCGACGGCCAGACGATCAAGGCCGGGGACTACGTCCTCTGTTCCGTTCTCATGGCGAACCGGGACGAGGCGCTGACGCCGAATCCCCATGTGTTCGACGCGAACCGCGGTTCGGTTCCGGACGTCGGATTCGGGCACGGAATCCATTATTGTATCGGCGCGGCGGTGGCCAGGTCGATGCTTCGGATGGCTTATCAGACCCTGTGGCACCGGTTTCCCGGCTTGCGGCTGGCCGTGGCGGGCGAGGAAATCAAGTTTCGCAAGGCGTTCGTCGACTGCCCTGATCAGGTACCGGTCACCTGGTAGTGACGGCGGAAGAATGTTCGGCAGCCACAACGGATTGACACTCGATCGAGGAATGGTGGGATATGTCGGTGGAAGATTTCGATGTGGTCGTGGCAGGCGGCGGACCGGGTGGTTCGACACTGGCCACCCTCGTCGCCATGCAGGGACATCGGGTGCTGCTGCTCGAAAAAGAGGTGTTCCCGCGGTATCAGATCGGTGAGTCGCTGTTGCCCGCCACGGTGCACGGGGTGTGCCGGATGCTCGGGGTCTCGGACGAACTGGCCAACGCCGGCTTCCCGCTGAAACGGGGCGGCACCTTCCGCTGGGGCGCCCGCCCGGAGCCGTGGACGTTCCACTTCGGGATCTCCTCCAAGATGGCGGGTTCGACGTCGCACGCCTATCAGGTCGAGCGGGCGAAGTTCGACCAGATCCTGTTGAACAACGCCAAGAGCAAGGGCGTTGTCGTGCGCGAGGGGTGCGCGGTCAACGATGTGGTGGAAGAGGGCGAGCGCGTCACCGGCCTGCGGTACACCGACCCCGATGGCGAAGAGCGTGAGGTGTCGGCGCGGTTCGTGGTCGACGCGTCGGGGAACAAGAGCCGCCTGTACTCCCATGTCGGCGGCACGCGGAACTATTCGGAGTTCTTCCGCAGCCTGGCGCTGTTCGGGTACTTCGAAGGCGGCAAGCGGCTGCCGGCGCCGGTCTCGGGCAACATCCTGAGCGTCGCCTTCGACAGCGGCTGGTTCTGGTACATCCCGCTGAGCGACACGCTGACCAGCGTCGGCGCCGTGGTACGCCGGGAGGACGCGGACAAGATCCAGGGCGACCGGGAAGCGGCGCTCAACGCGTTGATCGCCGAATGCCCGATGATCTCGGAGTACCTCGCGAACGCGACCAGGGTCACCACCGGCAAGTACGGGGAACTCCGTGTCCGCAAGGACTATTCGTACCAGCAGACGACTTTCTGGCGCCCCGGCATGATCCTGATCGGCGACGCCGCCTGTTTCGTGGACCCGGTGTTCTCCTCGGGCGTGCACCTGGCGACCTACAGCGCGCTGCTCGCGGCCCGGTCGATCAACAGCGTCCTCGCGGGCGAGCTGGACGAGAAGACCGTGCTGAACGAGTTCGAGGCGCGGTATCGCCGCGAATACGGGGTGTTCTACGAGTTCCTCGTGTCCTTCTACCAAATGAACGTGAACGAGGAATCGTATTTCTGGCAGGCCAAGAAGGTCACGAACAACCAGCACACCGAGATCGAGTCCTTCGTCGAGCTGATCGGCGGCGTGTCCTCCGGTGAGACGGCGCTGACCGCCGCGAACCGGATCGCCGAGCACAGCGCGGAATTCGCCGCCGCCGTCGACGAGATGGCCGGTGGCGACGGGGACAACATGGTGCCGATGTTCAAGTCGCAGGTGGTCAAGCAGGCGATGCAGGAAGCGGGCCAGGTGCAGATGAAGGCGCTGCTCGGCGAGGACGCCGAGCCCGAGGTGCCGCTCTTCCCCGGCGGGCTGGTCACGTCGCCCGACGGGATGAAGTGGCTGCCGCACCACCCTGTGTGAGACCTCCGCGGTCTGCGAGGGAGCGCCGTGGGCAGGGATCGAAGGCGAACAGGGGAAGCGAAATGCGCGTGTTGATTTCCGGATGCGGATCTCGCGGCGACACCGAACCGTTGGTGGCGCTGGGAGTCCGGCTGCGAGAACTCGGCGCGGAGGTGCTGATGTGCCTGCCGCCGGACTACGCCGAGCGGTGCGCCGAGGTCGGGGTGCCGATGACGCCGGTCGGCCGTCCGGTGCGGGCGGGGGCACGCGAACCGGGAGAACCGCCGCCCGGCGCGCCCGAGGTCGTCGCCCAGGTGATCGGCGAGTGGTTCGACAAGGTGTCGGCGGCCGCCGAGGGATGTGACGCGGTGGTGGCGTCGGGCCTGCTGCCCGCCGCCGTCGCCGTGCGCTCGGTGGCCGAGAAACGGGGCATCCCCTATCACTACGCCGTCTGGTCTCCGGACCATCTGCCGTCGTGGCACGACCGGGCGGAGCGGGAGATGTACAACCAGGGCGCGGACAAGCATTTCGGTGGTCTGGTCAACGACCGGCGGGCCGGCATCGGCCTGCCCCCGGTCGGGAATCTCTTCGACTACGGCTACACCGATCGGCCGTGGCTGGCGACGGATCCGATCCTGGCCCCACCGCCCGGCGGCGCGTACCCCAGGCAGACCGGTGCGTGGATCCTGCCCGACGAACGGCCGCTTCCCGAGGGGCTGGAGGCCTTTCTGGCCGACGGCCTGCCGCCGGTGTACGTGGGCTTCGGGAGTTCGTCCGGGGCGGCGACCGCAGGCGCGGTGGAGGTGGCCATCGAAGCGATCCGGGCGCAGGGCCGCCGGGTGGTCGCCTCCCGTGGCTGGGCCGACCTGGTCCTGCCGGAGGACGACGCCGACTGCTTCGTCGTCGGCGAGGTGAATCTCCAGGCGCTCTTCGCCAGGGTGGCCGTCGCCATCCACCACGACAGCACGGGCACGACGTATGTGGCCACGCAGGCGGGTGTCCCCCAGATCGTGGTGCGCAACGTGATCGACAACGTCGTGGAGCAGGTGTACTTCGCCGACCGGGTGGCCGAACTGGGTGTCGGTGTGGCACTCGAGGGCCCGATCCCGGCTTTCGAAGACATGTCGGCCGCGCTCGCCACGACGCTGGCGCCGGAAGCCCGCGCGCGGGCGGCGGCCGTGGCGGGCACGATCCGCACCGACGGGACCACGGTGGCCGCGGAAGAGCTGTTCGACGCGGCAGGCAGGGAAAAACCCGCCGTTCCCGCGTGACGTGCGACAACCTACCGAACGGGGAAGCAGATAATGCGTGTCTTGTTGTCGACGTCCGGCAGCCGCGGCGACGTCGAGCCTCTGATGGCGCTGGCGGTCCGGCTGAGGGAGCTCGGCGCGGAGGTGCGGCTGTGCGCGCCCCCGGACTCCGCGGACCGGGTGGCCGAGTTCGCGCTGCCGTTCTTGCCGGTCGGCCGCCCGGCGCGGCCGAAGGCGGACCGGAAGAGCCCGCCCTCGCGCGAGGAGATGGCCCGGTTCATGACCGAGTCGATCACCGTGCAGTTCGACGAAGTCCCGGCGGCCGCCGAGGGGTGTGACGCGGTGGTGACGACCGGCCTGCTGCCCGCGGCCGTCGGTGTCCGGTCGGTGGCCGAGAAGCTGGGCATTCCCTACTTCTACGCCTTCTACTGCCCGATCTACGTCCCGTCGCCGTACTACGCGCCGCCGCCGCCCATCGGCGAGCCGCCCGCCCCGGAAGGCACCGGGATCCGGGAGTTGTGGGAGCGGAACAATCTGAGCGCACTGAAGCGATACGGGGAAGCGCTCAACGGCAAGCGGGCCGAGATCGGTTTGCCGCCCGTGGAGGACGTCTTCACCTACTGCTACACCGAACAGCCGTGGGTGGCGGCGGATCCGGTCCTGGCTCCGCTGCAGCCGACGGACCTCGGCGCGGTGCAGACCGGTGCGTGGACGCTGCCCGACGAACGGCCGCTTTCCGCGGAATTGGAGGCGTTCCTCGCCGCCGGGTCACCTCCGGTGTACGTGGGCTTCGGCAGCCTGCACGCGCCCGCCGACGCCGCGAAAGTCGCCATCGAGGCGATCCGTGCCCAGGGCCGCCGGGTGGTTCTTTCCCGTGGCTGGGCCGATCTGGCGTTGATCGACGACCAGGAGGATTGCCTGGCCATCGGCGAGGTCAACCAGCAGCTGTTGTTCGGCCGGGTGGCCGCCGTCGTCCATCACGGCGGTGTGGGCACGACGACCGTGGCCGCCCGTGCGGGTGCCCCCCAGATCCTGGTCCCCCAGATCGCGGACCAGCCCTACTACGCCGGCCGGGTCGCCGAGCTGGGTATCGGGGTGGCACACGAAGGCCGGACGCCGACCTATGACTCGCTGTCCGCCGCACTCGCCACCGCGCTGGCACCGGAAACCCGCGCCAGGGCGGAGGCCGTGGCGGCCACCATCCGCACCGACGGGGCGACCGTGGCCGCGGAACTGGTGCTCGACGCGGTCAACCGCGAGAAGACGTCCGTTCCCGCGTGAACCACTGCCCCCGATTCCCGCTTCCCTTTCGTCCCTTGAGGAAGGTTTGAGACCGGCCATGATCGACCAACCGGACACCGCCACCCGAACGTACGAAGCCAGCAGCATGTGGCAGCAGATCGGTGAAGCACACCTCAACCAGGAGATGATCGCCGACCTGGCCGGATTCAAGAACAGCGAGGTCAACTACCGGCTCGCGCTGGTCAACGTGCAGACGAACGGCGTGCGGTTCCTGAAGACGCTGATCTATGGCCTGGCGGGCAGCCTGAGCGAGGACGCCTGGGCGGGGCTGGCCCGGATCCGCCACCGCGAAGTGGGCGATCCGATCTCGGTGACCTACCACGGCGAGCAGGTGGACCTGGACTATCTGCGGGCCGCGCTGGAACTGGAGTTCATCGCGAAGCAGGTCGACCTGGACCAGGCCGAGGTACTGGAGATCGGCGCCGGATACGGGCGGACCGCCCACGCGATCATCTCCAATCACGAGCTCTCCGGATACTGCGTCGTCGACCTGCCGAGCACCCTCGAACTGTCGCGGAAGTACCTCGCCGCGGTCTTGACCGACGAGCAGTTCGCCAAGGTCGAATTCGTGCCGGTGGACAAGATCGAAAGCACACTGGCGGACCGGACCTTCGACCTCTGCATCAACATCGACTCGATGGCCGAGATGAGCGCCGAGACCGTGCGGTCCTACCTCGCCCTCATCGACCAGCAGTGCCGTCACTTCTACGTGAACAACCCGGTGGGGAAGTACATGGACAAGAGCCTCGACTCGCACGCGCGAGGCGAGGAGGCCGTCGCCCGTGCCCTGAGCACCGGGCTGCTGACGAACATCATCGACATCCACGACAACCGCGCCGTCGAAGCGCAGGCACGGAACTACGTCGAGGCCTATGTACCGGGGCCCGGCTGGAAATGCGTCGCCGACGAGTGGGCCCGGCCGTGGAGCTACCTCTGGCAGGCGCTGTACAAGCGGCAAGGTCGCTGACCCACACCGGTCCGGCCAGGGCCGAAAGCTCCGTTCGTCGCATCGGACGCGGCGAAAGGCGCCTTCGGCCCACCGCGATCCCGCCCACTCAAGGGAACCCATCGGAACAGAGGTGCGAAATGCGTGTGTTGTTGTCGACGTGCGGGTCACGAGGCGACGTCGAACCACTGGTGGCACTGGCGGTTCGGTTGCGGGACCTCGGCGCGGAGGTGCGGATGTGCGCTCCGCCGCCCGCCGCGGATCGGCTGGAGGAGGTCGGTGTCACCCACGTGCCGGTCGGTGCGAAACAGCGGGTGATACTGCAGGAGGGGATGCCGCCACCGTCGCCCGAGGATGAGCGGCGGTTCGCGGCCGAAGCGATCGACATGCAGTTCGACAACGTCCCGGCCGCGGCGGAGGGCTCCGACGTGGTGATGGTCACCGGGGAGATGGCCGCCGCGGTCTCCGTGCGGTCGGTGGCCGAGAAGCTGGGCATCCCGTACCACTACGCCGCCTACAGCCCCGTTTATCTGCCGTCCTCGCATTTCGCGCCGCCGCTGGACGAACGGACCACCCCGGGCGTGACCGACAACCGGGTGCTGTGGGAACAGCGCCACGAGCGGTTCTACGAGCGGTTCGCCGGTCCGCTCAACCGCAGGCGGGCATCGGTCGGCCTGGCCCCGCTGAAGAATCTGTTCGACTACGGCTACACCGACCAGCCGTGGCTGGCGACGGATCCGGTGCTGGCCCCGCTGCAGCCGGGCCTGGACGCCGTCCAGACCGGTTCGTGGATCCTGCCCGACGAACGGCCGCTGTCCGCGGAGGTCGAGGCGTTCCTGGACGCCGGGACACCGCCCGTGTACGTGGGTTTCGGCAGTTCGACCGCGCTCGGCACCGGGGAGCTGGCGGCGTCGGCCATCAAGGCGATCCGGGCCAAGGGCCGCCGGGTGATCCTTTCCCGCGGCTGGGCCGAACTCGCCCTGCCCGACGAAGGCCCCGACTGTCTCGCCGTCGACGAGGTGAACCTCCAGGTCCTGTTCGGCCGGGTGGCCGCCGTCATCCACGGTGGCAGCGCGGGTACGGCGCACGTGGCCGCGCTGGCCGGCACCCCGCAGATCATCGTCGCCCGGCATACGGATCAGCCCTATTACGCGGACCGGGTGGCCGAACTGGGGATCGGTGCGGCACACCACGATCCCGCCCGGGCTTCGATTCCCTGCCGGCGTCGCTCACCGCGGTCCTGAGCCCGGAGACCCAGGCCAGGGCCACCGAAGTGGCGGGCATGATCCGCGAGGACGGGGCCGCCACCACCGCGGAGCGCCTGCTGGACGCGGTCAGGCGGAAGAAGCCCGCGGTTTCCGTTTGACCCGGCGATCCGTCCAGCCTTCACCTGTTGTCCTCGTGGCACGCTGACGCGAAAGTGACGCTATGTCTCAAGACCTCCGGCTCTTGGCGC
This sequence comes from Amycolatopsis sp. EV170708-02-1, assembly GCF_022479115.1. Classification (NCBI taxonomy): domain Bacteria; kingdom Bacillati; phylum Actinomycetota; class Actinomycetes; order Pseudonocardiales; family Pseudonocardiaceae; genus Amycolatopsis; species Amycolatopsis sp. EV170708-02-1. The sequence goes on along the minus strand of NZ_CP092497.1, from coordinate 7,478,222 downwards.
TCTCCCCTCATCTGGACGACGCGGTCCTGTCCTTCGGCGCCGGCCTCGCGCAGGCGGCGCGGGACGGTGCGGAAGTGATCGTCAACACGGTGTTCGCCGGCACGGCGCCCCCTCCTTATTCGCCCGCGGCGGAGCGGATGCACTCGATCTGGGGGCTTTCGCCGGAGCAGGACGCGCCGCTGCACCGGCGGAACGAGGACATCGCCGCGCTGGCACATCTGGGGGTCGGCTACCGGCACGGCCGGTTCCTCGACGCCATCTACCGCAAACTCCCGGACGGCCGCTGGCTGGCCGACAACGTGGAGGGCCGCAAGAAGCTGGCGATCAGCAGGCAGACTTCGCGAAGCGACGCGGATCTGTTCGCCGCGGTCAAGGACGACATCGAAGCGCTCGTCGAAGAATTCGACCCGACGCTGATCGTCACCTGCGCGGCCATCAGCCATCACGTCGACAACGAGATCACGCGGGACGCCGCGCTGCTCGTCGCGGCGGAGAAGGACGTTCCGGTCCGGCTGTGGGAAGACCTGCCCCACGCGGTCTTCGGCATGGGCTCGGCCGAGCTGCCGCCGGGGTTCCGGCTCGGCGCGCCCGAGGCCGCCCCGGTCGAATCCGAGGCGCGGACACGGAAATTCGAGGCGCTGAAGCTCTATTCCTCACAGATGCTGATGCTCAACGGGCCGCAGAAGGATCTGTTCGAGCAGTTGGACGGACACGCCCGCAAGACTTCACCGGACGGCGCCTATCGCGAAACGACCTGGCCTGTCGTCTCCAGCGACGACAGCTGAGACCGCATCACACGAAGAACTCGATCAGTCGGTACGGCAGGGGCGCCGTATCGTGCCGGGAGGTAACCGAATGTCCGAAACGCTCACCGTTCAGCCGTCGCCGAGTCCCGATCCGGTGCCCGACACCGGATCACCCCGCTGGATGGTCTGGCGTTCCCCGCCAGGACAGCCGCCATGGGCCCGGCCAGCCCTGCTGGGCATCGCGTTCGTCGCGGCGGTGCTCTATGCCTGGAATCTGCCGCGGGTCGACTACGCGCCGCTGTATTCGGACGCGGTCCGGAGCATGTCCGAGAGCTGGAAGGCGTTCTTCTACGCCGCCGTGGACCCGGAGGCGACGGCCACGCTCGACAAGCTCGGCGGATCGTTCGCGGTGCAGGCCGTCTTCGCGAAGATCTTCGGTTATCACGCTTGGTCGCTGGCCCTTCCGCAAGTGATCGGCGGGGTGCTCTCGGTCCTGGTGATGTACCGGGTCGTGCGGCGATGGGCGGGCGTCGTCCCCGGCCTGCTCGCCGCGGCCGTCCTCACCTTCACCCCCGTCGCCGCGTCCATGTTCGGGCACAGCATGGCGGACGGTCTCCTGACCATGTGCCTGGTGTTCGCGGCCGACGCGTTCCAGCGGGCCGTCCTGGAAGCACGGCTCCGGTCGCTGCTCCTGGCCGGTGTCTGGGTCGGCCTGGGGTTCCAGGCCAAGATGATCACCGCCTGGATGATCCTGCCCGCGCTGGCGATCGGCTACCTGCTGACCGCGCCGACCGAACTGCGCCGCCGGGTCAAGCACGTGGGGATCGCCGGGGTGGTGACGCTCGCGGTTTCGCTGTCGTGGATCGCGCTCTACACCTTCACCCCGGCCAGTGCCCGGCCTTACGTCAGCGGCACGACGAACAACAGCGCCGCCGCCATGGTGTTCGGCTACAACGGTCTCGGACGCGTGGGCATCGACATCCCGGGTGCGCTGCCGCCCACCGGCCGGATGTCCGGGCCGCCGGTGCTCGGTCCGCCGGACAATCCGCTGGACCGGTCGAAACTGCGTGGCTCGCAGGGCGAAGCCGGGCAAGCGGGCCCGGGCCAGGAGGGTGGTCCGGGGCAGGCCGGTCCTGGGCCGGAGGGTGGTCCGGGTCAGGAAGGTGGCCCTGGGCAGGAAGGTGGTCCGGGACAGGCCGGTCCGGGTCAGGAGGGTGGCCCTGGGCAGGCGGGTCCGGGGCAGGCGGGTCCGGCGAACCGGGATCCGAGCCAGTTGAAGCCCGGTGACGTGATGGTGCTGCCCAACGGCGACGTGATCGTGGGCCCGGGCGGGGAGCCGCCGCCCCCGGAGGACCCGTCGAAGGTCTCGAGCCGGAAGGACCCGGTGTTCAGCTGGTACAAGCTGTTCGACGGTCACCTCGGGGTCGCGATCGGCTGGCTGTTCCCGCTCGCGTTGCTGGCACTGGCCTGCGGGCTCTGGTGGCGGCGCCGGGCCGAACGCACCGATCCGGTGCGCGGCGGCCTGGTGACGTGGGGGGTTTGGCTGGCGACCTTCACCGTGGTCTTCAGCGCGAGCGAAGTCGCGCACACCGCCTACGTGGCCACTCTCGCACCCGCGATCGCCGCGCTCTCCGCCTTCGGCATCGTGATGTTCTGGCGGGCGTTCCAGGACGGCGGAAGGCAGGCGTGGCTCCTGCCCCTCGCGCTCGCGGCCGAACTGGCCTGGGGTGCCTGGCTCTGGTCCGCGTATCCCGCCTTCCTGCCGTGGGCGAAATGGGGAACGCTCGCGCTGGGTGTGCTCGCCCTCGTGATGCTGGTCCTGACGCGAGTGACCAAGGGTGGCTCCACCACCCTCGTGAAGGCCGCTTTGGTCATCGGGGTCGTGGCCATGCTCGCCGCGCCCGCCGCGTATTCCGTCTCCGTGCTGGACTCCGATTACGCGGGCGACTCCTTCGACGCCAACGCGGGGCCGGCTTCAGGCTCGGCATGAGGTGACCCGAGCTTCACGATCCGCGGGAATGTTCCGTGAAGGCCTCCTTGAGGGACCCAGAGTCCCTCAAGGAGGCCTTCACGGACTTGCACGGGCGCGCGGATTGGCGTGTTCGTGGGTGGGCCGGCGTGGGCTGAAGGCTCCCTTCGCCGCGTCTGATGCGACGAAGGGAGCCTTCGGCTCAGGTCGAGTGCGGGTCGCCTTCTCGAGACGAGCAGGCGAAAATCGTGCGCCGGTGGCTCATTCGGTGCCCCCGATGTGACATCGGAGACGCTCAGCGGCCCCAATGCCACATTGGGCGCAGCCCAGCCCTGCTCGCGGTCACGGCGGCGGCGCGTAAAAGGCCCCCTTCACCGCGCTAGACGCAATGAAGGGGGCCTTCACGTACTCGGCAACAGCGAGTCGGTGCGGACTCAGGGAAGCCGCGGCTCGATCAACGCCGCGAGCCGTGCGACGCCCTCTTCGATCAGTTCCGGCGTGAGCAGGCTGATCGACAGCCGGAGCTGCTGGAAACCGCCCTTGCCGCCGTAGAAGTGATGCATCGGGGTGAACAGCACGCCGTGTTCGCGGGCGGCGGTTTCGAGCAGTTCGTCGTCGGCGGTGAACGGCACCGTGACGGTGACGAAGAATCCGCCCGTCGGCGTGTTCCAGCTGACGCCTTCGCACGAGCCGAGCCTGCGCTCCAGTTCGCCGAGCGTCAGCCGCAGATTCCGTTGGTAGATGGCGATTTCCCGCGCGTTGGCCTTGGTGAGGCTGAAGTCGTTGAGCAGGAGCTTGCCGGCGATCACGGCCTGTGCGATGGGGGAGGTGTTCACCGTGAGCATGCCCTTGAGCTTCGAGAGCTGGTCGGCGAACAGGCCGCCGTCGGCCATCCGCTGGTCCGCCACCGCGAAACCGACCCGGGCGCCGGGCATGCCGGTCTTGGCGAAGGAGCCGAGATAGACCACGGATCCCGACCGGTCGAGGGATTTCAGCGTGGGCAGCCGCTCGGAGCCGAACAGGCCGTACGCGTTGTCCTCCAGGAGGAGGATCCCGTTCGATTCGGCGACATCGAGGAGACGGTGGCGCGAAGCCAGGTCCATGCTGGTGCCGGTGGGATTGGCGAAGTTGGGGGTCACGTAGCAGGCGCGGACCCGTTTGCCCTGCTCGTCGGCGCGCTTCAGCTGGAGGACGAGGTCGTCCGGGTCGATGCCGTTCTCGTTCGACCGCACCGGCCACACGGGGGTGTCGGTGAGCAGCGCCGCCCCGGTCAGGCCGACGTAGGTGGGGGCGGGGGCGAGCAGCACGTCGCGCTCGCCCGCCCGCAGCGTGCGGAGGACCAGGAACATCGCCTCCTGCGCGCCCACCGTGACGACGACGGATTCCGGGGCGGCGTCGATGTTCTCGTCTTCGGCGAGGTTCTTGGCGATGAGATCGGCGATGACGCCTTTGGTGGTGCCGTACTGGAAGAGCGTGCGGGTCACCACGGCCTCGTCCATTTTCCGGTCGCGCCGGAGATGGTCGCAATAGGCGTCGAGGTAGGTGTGAATGAGCCGTATGTCGAAGAACTCTTCATACGGACGGCCTGCCGCCATGGAAATGGCCGCAGGGTATTCGTCGATCAGTTCGTTGAGCAGGTTCATCGACGAGATGGCCGGATCGGTGAGCGATCCGTGCAGCGTTTCCACGTTCAAGTGAGTGGACAGACCGTTTGAATCCATGAATACTAGGATTTCCATAGGCCGTCGGAGTGTCAAGAACGGGGCCGTGGACGCCCCTTTTCCGGGAATTGCTCTTGCTGTCCATCGCCGAATACTCTCGGACACCGGATCACCGAAGGTACGGTCGGATCCGCGCCACGTCTCGGCGCGGCAGCCCTTTTCTCTCAAGGAGCATCATGCTGATGACAACCGAGAACGGGATCCGGTTGTCCTACAACGATTGTGGCGACGGTCCGCCGGTCCTTCTGCTGACCGGCACCGGTGCGCCGAGTTCGGTGTGGGACCTGCATCAGGTACCCGCGCTCCGCGCCGCCGGTTTCCGGGTGATCACCATGGACAATCGCGGGATCCCGCCGAGCGACGAGGGCACGGACGGATTCACCATCGAAGACCTCGTCGCGGATGTGGCGGCCCTGATCGATTATCTGGACGCGATGCCGTGCCGGGTCGTCGGCACGTCGATGGGTTCCTACATCGCGCAAGAGGTCGCGCTCGCCCATCCGGAACTGCTGGAATCGGTCGTGCTGATGGCGGCCTGCGGCAAGAGCAGTCTCGTCCAGCGCGAACTCGCCGAAGGCGAAGCGAAGCTGATCGAGCAGGGCATCGAGCTGCCACCGGGTTTTCTCGCCGCCGTCCGCGCCATGCACAACCTGGGGCCCGCGACGCTCGCCGACGACGATCTCACCGGCGACTGGCTCGACCTGTTCGCGGCCGCGGGTTCCTGGGGCCCGGGGGTCCGCTCGCAGTTGCTGCTGAGCGCGTTGCCGGATCGCCTCGGCGCCTACCAGGAGATCAAGGTGCCCTGTCACGTCGTCTCGTTCGAGCACGACCTCGTGGCGCCGCCGTCGGCCGGGCTGGAGCTGGCTTCCGCGATCCCCGGCGCGACCCACCGCACGATTCCCGAGTGCGGGCATTTCGGCTACCTGGAGAACCCGGAAGCGGTGAACCGCGAGCTGCTCCGGTTCCTCCGCACCGAATCGCGCGAGACACTGGGAGAGACCGCATGACCGTCCTTTCGGCGGCCACGACCCCCGCCCTGTTCGAGGCGACCGCAGCCGTGCTGCCGGATCGGCCGGCGGTGGCGATGGACAGCACCACCCTCACCTACGCCGAGCTGAACGGGGAGGCGAACCGGCTCGCCCGGCGGCTCGTCTCGCACGGCGTCGGCCCGGAGCGGCTCGTCGCGCTGGCGATGCCGAGGTCGATCGAGTTCGTCATCGCGATTTTGGCCGTGCACAAGGCGGGCGCCGCGTATGTGCCGGTCGACCCGGACTATCCGGAGGAACGCAAGCGGCAGATGCTGGACGACGCGGCGGCGCACTGCCTGCTGTGCCTGCCGGGGCAGGACGTGACCGGCGCCCCCGTCATCCTGAGCGTGGCGCGGGAGCCTGGCCGGGAGGAGCCGAACCTCGGCGACGAGGACCGGATCGTCCCGTTGCGTGCCGACCACCCCGCGTACGTCATCTACACCTCGGGCTCGACGGGGCGGCCGAAGGGCGTGCTGGTCACGCACCGCGGGATCCCGAACCTGGCCGACGACTACGTGCGCCGCCAGGAACTGGGGCCGGACAGCAGGTTGCTGGCCTTCGCCTCGCCCAGTTTCGACGCGGCGGTCGCCGAATTCTGGCCGATCTGGCAGGCGGGTGGCTGTCTCGTCCTGGCTTCCGCGCCGGATCTGGTGCCCGGCGAGCCGCTTTCCCGGCTGGTGCGCGAGCAGCGCATCACCCATGTCACGTTGCCGCCGTCGGCGCTCGCGCCGCTGGAGGAGGCGGGCGGTCTGCCCGCGGGACTGACTCTCCTGGTCGCCGGCGAGGCGTGCCCGGCCCCGGTCGCGAAACGCTGGGCCGTGGACCGCGTGATGATCAACGCCTACGGCCCGACCGAGACCACGGTGGCGGTCACCGCGAGCGAACCGTTGTCCGGTGAGGAGACGCCGCCGATCGGCAGGCCGATCACCGGTGTCCGTACCTATGTCCTGGACGACAGGCTGCGCCCCGTCGAGGACGGCGACGTGGGCGAGCTGTACGCGGTGGGGCCCGGTCTCGCCCGCGGTTACCTCCGCAGGGCGGGCGCGACCGCGGAACGGTTCCTGCCGGATCCCTTCGGTGGCCCGGGCGGGCGCATGTACCGCACGGGTGACCGGGTGCGGACGCGTCCGGACGGTCAGTACGTCTTCGTCGGCCGGGTCGACGACCAGCTGAAGGTCCGCGGTCATCGGATCGAGCCGGGCGAGGTCGAAGCCGCCCTGCTGGCGGTGGACGGCGTGGCCCAGGCGGTGGTGACCGAGCACGAGAACAGGCTCGTCGCCTACGTGGTCGGCGCCGGTGGCGAGCGGGTGCCCACCGAGAAACTCCTCACGCCGCTTCGTGAACAGCTGCCCGGATATCTGGTGCCCGACGTGGTCGTCGGTCTGCCGAGCCTCCCGGTCTCGCCCAACGGCAAGATCGACCGGGTCGCCCTGCCCACTCCGGAAGAGGAGCACGCCGGGCGCGCGGCCGGACGGGAACCGCGCACCCCCACCGAGATCATCCTCGCCGAGCTGTTCGCCGAAGTGCTCGGTGTCAGCACGGTCGGGGTGGAGGACAGCTTCTTCGAGATCGGCGGCCACTCACTGCTCGCCACCCGGCTCGTGAGCCGGGTCCGCGAACGCTTGAAGATCCGGCTGAGAGTGCAGGCGTTCTTCGACGCGCCGACAGTGGCTCAGCTCGCCGAGGTGCTCGACGGCGCACACACCTGACCTGGAGACCATTCATGCAGACGACGACAGCCGTCGACCTCGGCGATCCCGACCTGTACACGACGTTGGCCCGGCACGACCGGTGGCGGGAGTACGCCGCGGAAGACGCGATGGTGTGGAGCGGGCCGGGCAGTTCGCCCGGCGGCTTCTGGTCCGTGTTCTCGCATCAGGCGTGCGCGGCGGTCCTCGCGCCGTCGGCGCCGTTCACCTCCGAGTACGGGATGATGATCGGCTTCGACCGCGATCATCCCGACAACTCGGGTGGCCAGATGATGGTGGTCTCCGAACAGGACCAGCACCGGAAACTGCGCAAACTGGTGGGGCCGCTGCTTTCGAGGGCGGCGGCGCGGAAACTGTCGGAACGGGTGCGGGCCGAGGTGAGCGGCGTTCTCGACCGGGTGCTCGACGCCGAGGTGTGCGACGTGGCCGCGGCGATCGGCCCGCGGATCCCCGCCGCCGTCGTCTGCGAAATCCTCGGTGTGCCGTCCGAAGACCAGGACATGCTCATCGACCTGACGAACCACGCGTTCGGCGGCGAGGACGAACTGTTCGACGGGATGACGCCGCGTCAGGCGCATACCGAAATCCTCGTCTACTTCGACGAGCTGATCACCGCGCGCCGCGCGAGCCCCGGCGAAGATCTCGTCAGCACCCTGCTTTCCGACGACGAGCTCTCGATCGACGACGTCCTGCTCAACTGCGACAACGTGTTGATCGGCGGCAACGAGACCACCCGGCACGCGATCACCGGCGCGATACACGCTTTCGCCACCGTGCCGGGGCTTCTGGCCCAGGTACGGGACGGCGGCGCGGACGTCGACACCGTGGTGGACGAGGTGCTGCGCTGGACTTCGCCCGCGATGCACGTGCTGCGGGTGACGACCGGCGACGTCACGATCAACGGCCGCGATCTCGAGGCAGGTACGCCGGTGGTCGCGTGGCTTCCGGCTGCGAACCGGGATCCCGCCGTGTTCGACGACCCGGACAGGTTCCTGCCGGGGCGGAAACCCAACCGGCACATCGCTTTCGGACACGGCATGCATCACTGCCTCGGATCCGCGCTCGCGCGGATCGAGCTGGCGGTGGTGCTGCGGGAGGTGGCCGAGCGGGTGTCGCGAGTGGAGCTGGTGAAGGAGCCGTCCTGGTTGCGGGCGGTCGTGGTGCAGGGATACCGGGAACTCCCGGTGCGGTTCACGAGCCGCTGACTCGTCCGTCCTATATGGACTGAAGTGTCAAGCGGACAGCATTGATGCGCAAATGACTTCGCGCGATCCTGTGATCGAGGATTACATCTATTCCACGGAGGAATGTCTTGTCTTCTCACGAAAGCACGCAGAATTTCGAGATCGACTATGTGGAAATGTATGTGGCCAACCTCGAGGTGGCCGCGTCCGGCTGGATGGACAAGTACGACTTCTCCGTCACCGCCACCGACCGGTCGGCCGACCACCGCGGCGTGACGTTGCGGCACGGCGCGATCGCGCTGGTGCTGACCGAGCCGCTGTCGGACCGGCACCCCGGGGCGACCTATCTGCAGACCCACGGTGACGGGGTGGCCGACATCGCGCTGCGCACGCCCGACGTGGCCGCCGCCTTCGAGGCCGCGGTGAAGGCGGGCGCGACAGCGGTCCGCGAGCCGGAGAAGCGCGCGGACTCGGTCGTCACGGCCACCGTCGGCGGTTTCGGCGATGTCGTGCACACCCTGATCCAGAGCGACGCCGCCGAGGAGGCCCCGCGCGGCAAGGGCGGCGTGGATCTCGGCGTGATCGACCACTTCGCGGTCTGCCTGAACGCCGGTGACCTCGGCCCCACGGTGGCGTTCTACGAGCGTGCGCTCGGCTTCAAGCAGATCTTCGAAGAGCACATCGTGGTCGGTGCGCAGGCGATGAACTCGACCGTCGTGCAGAGCACGTCGGGAGCGGTCACCCTCACCCTGATCGAGCCCGACAAGACCGCCGACCCCGGCCAGATCGACGACTTCATCAAGGAGCACCACGGGTCCGGCGTCCAGCACATCGCCTTCACCAGCCCGGACGCGGTCCGCGCGGTCAAGGAGCTTTCCGCGCGCGGCGTGGAATTCCTGAAGACCCCGGACACCTACTACGACCTGCTCGGGGAGCGGATCGAGCTGGAGACGCACTCGCTGGACGACCTGCGCGAGACGAAGCTGCTCGCCGACGAGGACCACGGCGGCCAGCTGTTCCAGATCTTCACCGCCTCCACGCATCCGCGTAAGACGATCTTCTTCGAGATCATCGAGCGGCAGGGCGCGGGGACGTTCGGCAGCTCCAACATCAAGGCCCTGTACGAAGCCGTGGAGCTGGAGCGCACCGGGCAGAGCAAGCTCGGCCCCGCCCGGCGATGACGCCTCTCTGCCTGGACGACCTCGAACGTGCCGCGCAGGCGGCCCTCCCCGGTGAGATCTGGGATTTCCTCGCCGGGGGCAGCGGGTCCGAAGCGTCGCTAGAGGCCAATCGCACCGCGCTGGAGCGGATCTTCGTGATCCCCCGGATGCTGCGCGACCTGGCGGGCGGCACCATCGAGGCCGAGGTTCTCGGCCGGCGCGCCGCGCTTCCCGTGGCGGTCGCGCCGGTCGCGTACCAGCGGCTGTTCCATCCCGAAGGCGAGCTCGCGGCGGCACGCGCGGCGTGCGACGCCGGGGTGCCGTACACCATCTGCACCCTGAGCAGTGTCCCGCTGGAGGAGATCGCGGCCGTCGGCGGACGGCCGTGGTTCCAGCTGTACTGGCTGCGCGACGAAAAGCGGTCACTGGAGCTCGTGCGCCGCGCGGAGGACGCCGGCTGCGAGGCGATCGTGTTCACCGTCGACGTGCCGTGGATGGGACGGCGGCTGAGGGACATGCGGAACGGCTTCGCGTTGCCGGAATCGGTGACGGCGGCCAACTTCGACGCCGGTGCGGCCGCGCATCGCCGTACCGAAGGACTTTCCGCCGTCGCCGACCACACCGCGCGCGAATTCGCCCCGGCCACTTGGGAATCCGTCGAGGCTGTCCGCGCGCACACGAACCTTCCGGTGGTGCTCAAAGGGATCCTCGCGGTCGAGGACGCGGTGCGTGCCGTCGACGCCGGTGCCACCGGGATCGTGGTGTCCAACCACGGAGGCCGTCAGTTGGACGGCGCCGTACCGGGGATCGAAATGCTGGGGGAGATCGCGGACGCGGTCTCCGGTGGTTGCGAAGTGTTGCTGGACGGCGGGATCCGGACCGGCGGCGACGTGCTCAAGGCGCTCGCGCTCGGCGCGTCGGGGGTGCTGATCGGGCGGCCCTTCATCTGGGGGCTGGCCGCGGACGGCCAGGACGGCGCCCGGCAGGTGCTCGACCTGCTCGCCGTCGAGCTCCGGAACGCGATGGGCCTGGCGGGCTGCGACTCGGTGAGCGCGGCCCGGCGACTGGGCACGAGGGTTTCCCGCCACGCCTGACAGTTCCGCGTGACCGGTCCCGGAACCCGCGCCCACGGCGACCGTGGCCGGTCACGTGTGCCGCGTTTCCCGAAGGAGGAAAGTGCTTCTCTCGCTTCCCGCGCCGATCGCCCCGATCGCCGCGCACAGTCTCCTGATCTTCCTGCTGCAGGCGGGTCTGTTGCTCCTGCTCGCCGTCGTCTTCGGACGCCTGGCGGCCCGGTTCGGGATGCCCGCGGTCGTCGGCGAGTTGTTCGTCGGGGTGCTGCTCGGTCCTTCCTTGCTGGCGTGGGCCGTACCGGGGCTGCACAGCCGGCTCTTCCCGGCGGTCGCCGAGCAGTACCACCTTCTCGACTCCGTCGGCCAGATCGGGGTCCTGCTGCTGGTCGGCCTGACCGGTATGCAGATGGACATGCGGATGGTCCGGCGGCGGTTCGGTGCCGCCGCCGGAGTCGGCTTCGGTGGCTTGATCATCCCGCTGGGCCTCGGTATCGGCGCGGGTTTCGTCCTGCCGAGGGTGCTGATCCCCGACGGCACCGACGTCACCGTCTTCGCGCTGTTCCTCGGCGTGGCGATGTGCGTCAGCGCCATCCCGGTCATCGCCAAAACCCTCATCGACATGAACCTGTTGCACCGCAACGTCGGGCAGCTCACCCTCGCCGCGGGAATGATCGACGACGTGTTCGGCTGGTTGCTGCTGTCCGTGGTCAGCGCGATGGCCGTGCAGGCGGTGACGGCGGGCACCGTGCTCGTTTCCCTCGCCTGCCTGATCGCCATCGTCGTCTTCGCGCTCACTCTCGGCAGGCCGCTGGTCAGGGGCACGCTGCGCCTGGCGGGCAAGTCCGACGGCCCTTGGGCCACCGTCGGAGTCGTCGTCGCCCTGTTGCTCCTCGCTTCGGCCGGCACGCACGCGCTCGGCCTCGAAGCCCTCTTCGGCGCGTTCGTCTGCGGCATCCTGATCGGTACGGCGGGAAAGGTGGACCCGGCCGTGCTGGCACCCCTGCGCACCGTCGTCCTTTCGGTGTTCGCGCCGCTCTTCTTCGCCACGGCCGGCCTGCGGATGGATCTCACCGCGCTCATCCGTCCGGAGGTGCTGCTCACCGGGCTCGCGGTGCTCGCGCTGGCCATCGTCGGCAAGTTCACCGGCGTGTACGCCGGAGCACGGATCAGCGGCCTGAACAAATGGGAAGGGCTGGCGCTCGGCGCCGGGCTGAACGCCCGCGGGGTCATCGGGATCATGGTCGCCACCGTCGGCCTGCGGCTGGGCATCCTCGGCGTGGAGATCTACACGATCGTCATCCTCGTCGCCATCGTCACGCCGCTGATGGCCCCGCCGATCCTGCGGTTCGCGGTGAAACGATTGGAGCAGACCGCCGAGGAACAGGTGCGGGAGACCGAACAGCGGGCTTGGAGCACGCATTCGGCGGCGGTCCAGAAGGAACAGTTCCTGTAGGGGCCTGCGGTTAGGGCAGGCATCGGACCCGCGCGAGAGCCGGAAGGTCTTGGGAAAGTCGAACGTGCCGGGTTCGTGGGCGGGTCGCGGTGGGCTGAAGGCTCCCTTCGCCGCGTCTGATGCGATGAAGGGAGCCTTCGGCCCTGGTCAAGCGGGTGGCGCGGGTGGCGTTTCGGGGTATTGAGACGTAGGGCAAAGGTGGCGCGCTATCGGGGAAATGTCCCGGTCCTGGACAGAAGCGATGTCCTGAAGGCCACCTCTGAGACATCCAACGTCCCCAAGGTGGCCTTCAGGGCACCCCGCCCGCCAAGACACCTTTCACTTTCTGCTCGACAACCCGAACGCCACTCGCGACCTCCGCGCAAAAATGCGCAAAGGTCCCTGACTGGCCACTCGGAACTGGCAAATATTCGGGCTCGTGCCACCCTTCCAGGCCGCCGAACCCGCCCGCCGAATTGGACGATCTGGACCGCCGAGAGCCGCCGAAGCTACCTTTTGGCGGGGCATGGGGGTCGATGTATCGACGATGCGCGCGGGGTTTTCTCCTCAGTTCCGGCAACTACCCGATCGACGACATGGAGCAGCGGGATGACGAGAAGTCCTTTGATGCTGCGTTGCCTGGTACCACCGCCCGCGGTGCGCCCGCGGGACGACCGCGACCACGCGGATCGCATCGCCTTGTCGGCGGCCACCACCGACGGAGCGCATATGCGGACCGAAGACGTCCGCGCGTGGATCGACGAACGTCGTGAGGCGAACGTGTTCCACGTCGGGCACATCCCGTTCGCGGAGCTCGACCAATGGGGATTCCAGGGCGGCACGGGCAATCTCGTGCACAGCAGCGGGCGGTTCTTCGCCATCGAAGGCCTGCACGTGGTCGAGCACGACGGCCCGCACGGCGACGGTCCTTACCGCGAATGGCAGCAGCCGGTCATCAAACAGCCCGAAGTGGGCATTCTCGGCATCCTCGCCAAGGAGTTCGACGGTGTCCTGCATTTCCTGATGCAGGCGAAGATGGAGCCGGGGAATCCCAATCTGGTGCAGCTTTCGCCGACCGTGCAGGCGACCCGCAGCAATTACACCAAGGCGCACGGCGGCTCGAACGTCAAGCTGATCGAGTACTTCGCGCCGCCCGACCCCGACCGGGTGATCGTCGACGTCCTCCAGGCGGAGCAGGGGTCGTGGTTCTTCCGGAAGAGCAACCGCAACATGATCGTGGAGACCGTCGACGACGTGCCGAAGGAGGACGATTTCTGCTGGCTCACCCTCGGCCAGATCGCGGAACTGATGTACGAGGACGAGACGATCAACATGAACTCGCGAAGCGTGTTGTCGTGTCTTCCCTACCACGACCCGGCGCCCGGCGCGGTGCTCTCCGACATCCAGCTCCTGTCGTGGTTCACGAACGAACGGTCGCGCCACGATGTGCGGCCCGCCCGTATCCCGCTCAAGGACGTCCGCGGCTGGAAACAGGGCGCCGACGCGATCGAGCACGAGGAAGGCCTGTACTTCAAGGTTCTCGCGGTCGCGGTGAAGGGTGGAAACCGGGAGAAGATCAGCTGGACCCAGCCGTTGCTGGAGTCCGTCGGCCTTGGCGTCGTCGCCTTTCTCGTCCGTGAGATCGACGGCGTGCGGCACGTCCTGGTGCACGCCCGGGTCGACGGCGGTTTCGTGGACACCGTCGAGCTGGCGCCGACCCTCCAGTGCACACCGGACAACTACGCGCATCTGCCCGCGGAGAACCGCCCGCCTTTCCTCGACGAGGTCATGACCGTCCCGCGGTCACGGATCCTCTACGAAGCCGTACATTCCGAAGAGGGCGGCCGTTTCCTGAACGTCAGGGCCCGTTATCTCGTGGTCGAGGCGGGCGAGACGGTCGATCCGCCGCCCGGCTACGCCTGGGTCACCCCGGCACAGCTCACCGCGCTCACCCGGCACGGGCACTACGTCAACGTGGAGGCCCGCACACTTCTGGCCTGTATCAACGCTTTGACCGCACAGCCGCGCGGAGGCGCCTGACATGAAGCAGATCACCGTCCTCGGCGCCTCGGGCTTCATCGGCTCGGCCGTCACCCGTGAACTGTCCCGCCGGCCGATCCGGCTGCGCGCGGTGTCGCGCAAGCACTTCGTCCCCGCCCCCGGCCTGGCGGAAACCACCGTCGTCGCCGCCGACCTCACCGACCGTGCCGCGCTCGCCGGCGCGGTCGCGGGTTCGGACGCGATCGTCTATCTGCTCCTGGGGGACGGTGGCTGGCGGGCGGCCGAGACCGAGGGCGCCGAACGCGTGAACGTGGGTGTGCTGCGGGACCTCGTCGACGTCGTCGGGAACGGTGACGGGCCGCCCCCGCTGGTGGTGTTCGCCGGCACCACCACACAGGTCGGCGTGCCACCGCGGGAGCCGCTCGACGGGAGCGAACCCGACCATCCGGCGACCCCGTACGACGTGCAGAAGCTGGAGGCGGAACAGTTCCTCAAGAAGGCCACCGCCGACGGCCGGGTGCGCGGGATCAGCCTGCGGCTGCCGACGATCTTCGGGGAGACCGCGACCGACGGGGCGAACCCCGACCGCGGTGTCGTGTCCGCCATGGCGCGGCGAGCGCTCGAAGGCCTGCCGCTCACCGTCTGGGGCGACGGAACCGTGCGACGCGACCTGATCCACGTCGAGGACGTCGCCAAGGCGTTCACCGCGGCACTGGACCATCCGGATTCCCTGGTGGGCGGGCATTGGCTCATCGGGGCCGGCCGGGGTGATCGGCTGGGGGAGGTGTTCCGGCTCGTGGCGAAGGAGATGTCCGAGCACACCGGGACGGATCCGGTGGAGGTTTCCTGTGTGGAACCGCCGTCCCACGCGCCCGAGACGGACCTTCGCAGTATCACCATCGATTCCGCCGCCTTCCGGGCGATCACCGGCTGGCGTCCGGAGATCTCGCTGTCCGAAGGCGTGCGCCGCACCGTCGCCGCATTGACCACCCCAGTTCACGGAAAGGCACGCACATGACCACGCGCGTTTGGGACTACCTGGCCGAATACGGGAAGGAGCGGCTCGACCTGCTCGACGCGGTCGAGACGGTCTTCAATTCGGGACAGCTCGTGCTGGGCGCGAGCCTCCGGGGCTTCGAGGCGGAATTCGCCGCGTACCACGGGGTCGAGCATTGCGTCGGGGTCGACAACGGGACGAACGCGATCAAGCTCGGTCTCCAGGCGCTCGGTGTCGGTCCGGGCGACGAGGTGATCACGGTGTCGAACACCGCCGCTCCGACCGTGGTCGCCATCGACGGAACCGGTGCCACGCCGGTCTTCGTCGACGTCCGCGAGGACGATTTCCTGATGGACACGAGCCAGGTCGCCGCCGCGATCACCGAACGCACCAAATGCCTCCTGCCCGTGCACCTGTACGGGCAGTGCGTGGACATGGCGCCGCTGAAGGAGCTCGCCGCGAAGCACGGACTGTCCATTTTGGAGGATTGTGCGCAGGCGCACGGCGCCCGGCAGAACGGCACGATCGCCGGGTCGACCGGCGACGCGGCCGCGTTCTCCTTCTATCCCACCAAGGTGCTCGGCGCGTACGGCGACGGCGGCGCGACCATCACCTCCCGCGAAGACGTGGAGCGGCGGCTGCGGCGGCTGCGGTACTACGGGATGGAAGAGCGCTACTACACGATCGAGACGCCCGCCCACAACAGCCGCCTAGACGAGGTCCAGGCCGAGATCCTGCGGCGGAAGCTCACCAGGCTCGACGCGTACACGGCAGGCCGCCGTGCCGTCGCCGAACGGTACGTCGAAGGCCTCGGCGACACGGAGCTGAAGCTTCCGCGGACCGTCGACGGCAACGAGCACGTGTACTACGTGTACGTGGTGCGCCACCCTCGGCGCGACGAAATCCTCGAGCGGCTCAAGGCGTACGACATCCACCTGAACATCAGCTACCCGTGGCCCGTGCACACCATGACCGGGTTCGCCCACCTCGGCTACGAGACCGGGTCGCTGCCGGTCACCGAGAAGCTGGCGGGCGAGATCTTCTCCCTGCCGATGTACCCGGCGCTGTCCCCGGATCTGCAGGACAAGGTCATCCACGCGGTCCGCGAAGTGCTGTCCAACCTCTGATCACGCCTACCGCAGGAGCAGCTGTGCAAGCACGTAAACTCGCCGTCGAGGGCGCGCTCGAATTCACTCCTCGCGTCTTCCCGGACGACAGGGGAGTGTTCCTCTCGCCGTTCCAGGAGGAAGCGTTCACCGAGGCCCACGGCGGCCGGCTTTTCCCCGTGGCGCAGACGAACCACAGCGTGTCCAAACGCGGCGTGGTGCGCGGTGTCCACTACACCGTGACCCCGCCGGGGATCGCGAAGTACGTCTACTGTGCCCGCGGCAAGGCCTTGGACATCGTGGTCGACATCCGCGTCGGCTCGCCCACGTTCGGGAAGTGGGACTCGGTCCTGATGGACCAGGAGACCCATCGGACGATGTACTTCCCCGTCGGGGTCGGCCACGCCTTCGTCGCGCTGGAGGACGACACCGTCATGTCCTACATGCTCTCCGGGGGTTACGTGCCGGAGAACGAACTCGCCCTTTCGGCACTGGACCCCGCGTTGGGCCTGCCGATCGGCACCGCAGGCGACCCGATCCTGTCCGACCGGGACCAGGTGGCCATCACCCTCGCGGAGGCGCGGCGGCAGGGCCTGCTGCCGGACTACGCCACCAGCCGCGAGATCGAGCGGCGGCTGACCGGAGTGCCGCTTTCGGCCTGAATTCCCCGTCCGTGAAGGACTCCTTGCGGAACCTCTGGTCCCGCAAGGAGTCCTTCGCGGACCACGACACGAGATCCGAGAAAGGTGAAAGCGATGTCCGCTGCGCGGTTCAAGCAGCTCCTGCGAAGCAAGTTGCGTACTTGGGGATGGATGTATCGATGACTGCCCTGGCCGAAACCACCGCGGACCTTTCCGTCCACAATGGATTGACCGAGATCACCCGGTTCGCCGGCGTAGGCACCGCGGTCTCCGAGTCGTCCTACTCGCAGTCCGAGCTGCTCGAAATCCTCGACATCGAGGATCCGAAGATCCGCTCGGTCTTCCTGAACAGCGCCATCGACCGGCGTTTCCTCACCCTGCCGCCGGAGGGTCCCGGTGGCACCCGCGCGGCCGAGCCGCAGGGCGACCTCCTCGACAAGCACAAGAAGATCGCCGTCGACATGGGCTGCCGGGCCTTGGAAGCCTGCCTGAAGTCGGCGGGGGCGACGCTTTCGGATCTGCGTCACCTGTGCTGTGTCACCTCGACCGGGTTCCTGACGCCCGGCCTGAGCGCGCTCGTCATCCGGGAAATGGGCATCGATCCGCATTGCAGCCGTTCGGACATCGTCGGCATGGGCTGCAACGCCGGTCTCAACGCGCTCAACGTGGTCGCGGGCTGGTCCGCGGCGCATCCCGGCGAACTCGGCGTCGTCCTGTGCAGCGAGGCGTGTTCCGCCGCCTACGCGCTGGACGGCACGATGCGGACCGCGGTGGTCAACAGTCTTTTCGGCGACGGATCCGCGGCGCTCGCGGTGGTTTCCGGTGACGGACGCGTGGCGGGCCCGCGCGTCCTGAAATTCGCCAGCTACATCATCACCGACGCGGCCGACGCGATGCGCTACGACTGGGACCGTGACCAGGACCGGTTCAGTTTCTTCCTCGACCCGCAGATCCCCTACGTGGTCGGCGCGCACGCCGAGATCGTCATCGACCGGCTCCTGTCCGGGACGGGCCTGCGCCGCAGCGACATCGGCCACTGGCTGGTGCATTCCGGCGGGAAGAAGGTGATCGACGCCGTCGTCGTCAACCTCGGCCTGAGCCGGTACGACGTGCGCCACACCACCGGTGTGCTCCGCGACTACGGGAACCTTTCCAGTGGCTCCTTCCTCTTCTCCTACGAGCGGCTCGCCGACGAAGACGTCGCCCGCCCGGGGGAGTACGGCGTGCTCATGACCATGGGGCCTGGCTCCACGATCGAAATGGCGCTTGTCCAATGGTGACGCGTGACGAAATCGAAGGTGACCTGGTGCTGCGTTTCGACGGATCCCGCCCCTGTCCATCGCGGCCGTCGAGGAGATCGACGCGCTCTGCGATCGTGCCGAAGACCACCGCGGGCCGGGACCGGTCACCCTCCACCTCACGGGAGCCCCGCCCGACGGCTGGGCGAAGGGGCTGGCGGTGGGCCTGGTGTCCAAATGGGAGCGCGTCGTGCGGCGGTTCGAGCGGCTCGGCAGGCTCACGGCCGCCGTGGCGTCGGGTGAATGCGCCGGGATGGCCTTCGATCTGCTCCTCGCCGCCGACATCCGGATCGCCGAACCGGGGACCACGCTGCGCTTGGCGTCGGCGGGTGGTGGCACCTGGCCGGGGATGACCGTGTACCGGCTCACCCACCAGGCGGGCGCGGCGGGTATCCGGCGGGCCGTGCTGCTCGGGACCCCGCTCGACACGGACCGGGCGCTCGCCCTCGACCTGATCGACGAGGTGTCCGCCGACCCGGCGAAGACGCTGGCCGAGCTGGCCGGGGTGACGGACGGCGCCGAGACGGCGATCCGGCGGCAGCTGATCTTCGAAGCGGGCTCGACCACCTTCGAGGAGGCGCTCGGTTCCCACCTGGCCGCGGCGGACCGGGCCCTGCGCCGGGAAGCCAAGCCGTGACGACCGACAGCGCGCCAGGGCTCGACCTCCGGGCCCTGGCGGGGGAGGCCCACCGGGTCGACGACGACGTCCGGAAGGCGCGCGCGGACTTCGTCGAGGCGCACGCGGAAGAGATCTACGCCGAACTCACCGATGGCCGGACGCGGTACCTGCGTCTCGACGAACTCGTCCGCGCCGCCGCGCTCGCCTTTCCCGGTCTGGTGCCGTCGGAGGAACAGATGGCGGCCGAGCGTTCGCGGCCGCAGGCGGACAAGGTCGGGCGCGAGATCGACCAGGGCATCTTCCTGCGCGGGATCCTGCGCGCACCGAAGGCCGGACCGCATCTGCTCGACGCCATGCTCCGGCCCACCGCGAGGGCGAAGCGGTTGCTGCCGGAGTTCCTCGAAACCGGCCTCGTGCGGATGGAAGCCGTCCGGCTGGAGCGCCGGGACGGCGTCGCGCACCTGACCCTGTGCCGGGACGACTGCCTGAACGCCGAGGACGCCCAGCAGGTCGACGACATGGAGACCGCGGTCGATCTGGTGCTGCTCGACCCGTCCGTGCGGGTGGGGCTCCTGCGGGGCGGGGTGATGAGCCATCCCCGCTATCGGGGGCGCCGGGTGTTCTGCGCGGGGATCAATCTCAAGAAGCTCAGCGCCGGCGACATCCCGCTGGTGGATTTCCTGCTGCGGCGGGAAACGGGGTACCTCCAGAAGATCTTCCGCGGCCTGCTGACGGACGATTCCTGGCATTCCCGGTTCACCGGCAAACCGTGGACGGCGGCCGTCGATTCGTTCGCCATCGGCGGTGGGACGCAGCTGCTGCTGGTCTTCGACCACGTGCTGGCGGCGTCCGACGCGTATCTCAGCCTGCCCGCGGCCAAGGAAGGGATCATCCCCGGGGTGGCCAACTTCCGGCTTTCCCGGATCGCCGGGCCGCGCGTGGCCCGGCAGGTGATCCTCGGCGGCCGCAAGCTCCGGGCGGACGAGCCGGACGCCCGGGCGATCGTCGACGAGGTCGTGCGGCCGGACGAGATGGACGCGGCCATCGAGGGTGCGCTGGCCCGGCTCGGCGGGGAAGCCGTCGCGGCCAACCGGCGCATGCTGAACCTTTCCGAGGAACCACCGGAGGAATTCCGCCGGTATATCGCCGAATTCGCGCTGCAGCAGGCTTTGCGCATCTACGGCGCGGACGTGATCGGCAAGGTGGACGGCTTCGCGGTGGGGTCACGATGAACGGTGTCCGGTACGAGAAGAAGGACCACGTCGCCTACGTGACGATGGACCGGCCCGAAGTGCTGAACGCGATGGACCGGCGGATGCACACGGAACTCGCCGGGATCTGGGACGACGTCGAAGCCGACGACGACGTCAGGGCGGTGGTTCTGACCGGCGCGGGAGAGCGCGCGTTCTCCGTCGGTCAGGACCTCAAGGAACGCGCGCGGCTGACCGACGAGGGCGTCGAGGCGTCGACGTTCGGCAGCAGCGGCCAGCCGGGTCATCCCCGGCTGACCGACCGGTTCACGCTGTCCAAACCGGTGGTCGCGCGCGTGCACGGCTACGCGCTGGGCGGCGGCTTCGAACTCGTGCTCGCGTGCGACATCGTCGTCGCTTCCGAAGAAGCGGTCTTCGGCCTGCCGGAGGTCCGCCTCGGGCTGATCGCCGGCGCGGGCGGTGTCTTCCGGTTGCCGCGTCAGCTTCCGCAGAAAGTGGCGATGGGTCATTTGCTGACCGGGCGCAGAATGGACGCGGCGACGGCGTTGCGCCACGGCCTGGTCAACGACGTCGTCCCGTTCGCCGAATTGGACCGGTGCGTCGCCGAATGGACGGACGATCTGGTGCGTGCCGCCCCGCTTTCGGTGCGGGCGATCAAAGAGGCCGCGTTGCGATCGCTCGACCTTCCGCTCGAAGAGGCGTTCAAAACCTCGTATCCGTGGGAAGAACGGCGGCGGGCGAGCGCGGACGCGAGCGAAGGCGCCCGTGCGTTCGCCGAGAAACGGGATCCGATCTGGACGGGGCGCTGAATCCGGGTTGGACCATTGTTCCGCGTGCCGGACGGTGGAAGATTCGGGGTAGGAGAATTCTCGCTCGAGTAAATGCCGGGCTTGCTTCCTAGTTCACCCGAGACCGCCGTCCGGGCCGGGAAACCCCGGCTTTCCCGCACCCGGTGCCGGCAGAAACCCTGGATATCTGTGATGACAACCATCGCCACGGTCGAACTCGACAACCAGCGCATCGACCGGATGGTCCCGCTGGTCACGCCCGCCCTGCTGCACCACGAACTGCCGCTCGGCGCGACCGCGGCCGACACGGTGCGCCACGGCAGGGAAAACGTCCTCCGCGTCCTCGACGGCACGGACGACCGGCTGCTCGTGATCGCCGGGCCCTGTTCCATCCACGACCCCGCCGCGGCACTCGAATACGCCGACCGGCTCGCCGCCCTCGCCGGCCGCTTCGTCGACGATCTCCTGATCGTCATGCGCGTGTACTTCGAAAAGCCCCGCACGGTCGGCGGCTGGAAGGGGCTCATCAACGATCCGCACCTCGACGGCACCGGTGACGTCAACCGCGGGCTGCGCATCGCCAGGGACCTGCTCCTCGAACTCGCCGAGGGCGGTCTGCCCGCGGCTTGCGAATGGCTGGACACCACCATCCCGGCGTACCTCGCCGACACCGTCTCGTGGGGTGCGATCGGCGCGCGCACCGTGGAAAGCCAGAACCACCGCATGCTGGCCAGCGGCCTGTCGATGCCGGTCGGTTTCAAGAACCGCCGCGACGGCGACGTCGGCGTCGCGGTCGACGCGATCCGTGCCGCCGAAGCCCGTCACGTCGTCCCCGGCGTCGACCCCAGCGGCCTGCCCGCGATCCTGCACACCGTCGGAAACCCGGACTGCCATCTCGTGCTGCGCGGCGGGAACAGCGCGCCGAACCACAACCCGGCGTCCGTCCGCGCGGCGCTCACCACGCTGCAGAACGCGGGCCTGCCCCGCCGCGTCGTGATCGACGCGAGCCACGACAACAGCCGCAAGGACCACCTCCGGCAGGCCGTCGTCGCCGGCCAGATCGCCGAACAGATCAAGAACGGCCAGCGCGGCATCGTCGGCGTCATGCTCGAATCCAACCTCCAGGCCGGTCGCCAGGACCTCCACCCGGACCGGCCGCTCACCTACGGCCAGTCCATCACGGACGCCTGCATCGACATCGCCGCCACCCAGGAGGTCCTCCAGACCCTCGCCACGGCCACCGCCGCCCGCCGCTCCGGAGTGCGCGCCGTCTGATCACGCGAGTTACGCCTTCAAGCACGCGAGATCGCCGTTCAATCACGCGAGTGCGCCGTCTGATCACGCGAGTGCGCTATCCGATCGCGTCGGCACAGCCCATCGCCGCGTTCGGCGCGGCATCGCCGCGGGTGCGTTCGAGATGCGCCTCGCCCCACACCCGGACTCCCTCGACCACCGGCAGGACCGTGGCCCCGTACGGAGTGAGCCGGTAGATGACGCGTGCCGGGACCGGCCCGGTCACGACGCGTTCGACGAGTCCGTCGGCTTCGAGTTCACGGAGCTGTTCGGCCAGCACCTTGGGCGTGATGGGGGCGCCCCGGCGGCGGAGGCCGGCGAAATGGGACTCGCCGTGGGCGAGCCAGTACAGCAGCGTCAGTTTCCATTTCCCGCCGATCGCGGCGAACGCCGCGGCCATCGGGCAGCCGGGCAGCGGGTTGGGACGGGGAAGGTTACCCAGAGGTGCCTTCTTGTCCATGGTCGTCCTCCGCTCGGATAGTCGGACCATGACCGTGCCATACCAACGAATCCTGACAGTGGGCCTTTCGGCCCTGATGCTGGTCGCGACGGCGGCGTCGGGCGACGCGTCGACCTCGGGCACCGATCCCCAGCGCGCCTTCGACTGGGAGATCGGCACCTGGCGGTCCACGGTGCGGGTGCTCGCCGAGCCGCTTTCGGACTCCGCGGACCGGTGGCTCCAGTTCGCGGGCACCAGCACCGTGCGCCCGCTCATGGACCGGCGGGCGAACGCCCTCGAATTCGAGGTCTCCGGTCCGGACGGGCGGATCGACGCGCTCAACCTGCGGCTGTACGAACCGCAGGCGCAACGGTGGAGCCTGACCTTCGTCAACCTGCGCGACGGTCTGCTCACCCCGTCGGTTCATGGCGGGTTCCGCGACGGGGTCGGCGAGTTCCACGGTGACGACCGGCTCGGCGACCGCCCGATCAAGGTGCGTTTCCTCGTCTTCCGGCAAGGCCAGGACGAAGCGCGTTTCGAGCAGGCGTTCTCCGCCGACGGCGGGACGACCTGGGAAACGAACTGGGTCGCCGTGGATCGCCGAGTCCGCTGGTGAGGCTTCGGTGCGGCGGGGCCGCACTCACGTGATCGAAGCCGGAACTCGCGTGATCCGCGGCGGAACACCCCGAGTGCGGCCTCCGATCACGCGAGTCACGTGCTTGATCACGCGAGTTACGCCTTCGCGCACGCCGCGCCCTGTGGCTCAGTCCGTGAAGGCCTCCTTGAGGGACTCTGGGTCCCTCAAGGAGGCCTTCACGGACTTCGGATCGGTGGGTACATAGGACACGGGCGGCTTTATCCCGGAACGCCACTCACGAGACCCCTCGTGCGGGATCGGCCGTTCGCGTGACTGGTTGGACGACACATGTGTGCCGATGGACGACTCGCGTGATTGGTTGGACGACACGGCGAGGCGTCCCTCTGGACACCACTCACGACCGCGGGGACCGGACCACTCACCCTCGGCCCACGCCGTCCAGGAGCCCCAGCTCCTCCTCGCTCAGCCGCAGGCCGCCCGCCGCGACGTTCTCCTCCAGATGCCCGGGATCGCCGGTCCCGGGGATGGCGAGCACGTGCGCGCCGCGGTGCAGGGTCCAGGCGAGCCGGATCTGCGCCGGGGACGCGTCGTGCGCCGCGGCGACCTTCGCGACCTCGGCCTGCCCCGGAACGGCGTCGGGTGTGGGGGCGCCGGGGAGCGAAGTGGTGACGGCGAAGAACGGCACGAACGCGATGCCGTGCTCGCCGCACAGGTCGACCAGGGCGTCGTCCTCCCGGTCGGCCAGGCCGTAGCGGTTCTGCACGCAGACCACCGGAGCGATCGACAGTGCCTCGGTCAGCTGGTCCGCCACGACGTTGGAGATACCCAGATGGCGGATCAAGCCGGCCTCGCGCAGCTCCGCCAGCGCGCCGAAATGTTCCGCCACCGAGCCGGGCTCCTTGCCCATCGCGGCGCCCCAGCGCAGATTGACGACGTCGAGGTGGTCGAGGCCGAGTTGCCGGATGTTCTCCTCGACCTGGCCGCGCAGCTGATCCGGGCGCGCGAAGGAGAACTCGCCGTCGCGGTCGCGGCCCGCGCCGACCTTCGTGGTGATCACGAGGCCTTCGGGGTAGGGCTGGAGCGCGGTGGCGATCAGCTCGTTCGCCGAGCGCGTGGGGGTGAAGTAGAACGAAGCGGTGTCGATGTGGTCGACGCCGAGTTCGATCGCGCGGCGCAGGACGGCGATCGCGCTTTCGCGGCTCTTGGGCCTCTCGTCCCACGGCATCCCGGTCAACCGCATCGCGCCGAGGCCGATCCGGTGGACGGTGAGGTCGCCGAGCCGCCAGGTGTCGTGAAGGTTCGTCATGACCACCAGCGTCGTGACGAGGCCGTCCGTGGTCAGAAAATGGCAACAACCTGCCACCTGGTCGCGCGGTTGAGGCAGTATCGGTGTCATGCGGACGAGTGATGCGGTCACGGTCGTGCGCGGCGAGGAGGAGCTGTTCCGCCGGGTCGGGCACCTGTTCTCGACCGTGACCGACATGGCGTGCGCCGCCAACGACCTCGCGACCTGGGTCGCCGCCCACGGAGCGGGTGAGCTCGCCGAGCGCCGGGCGGGCCAGGTCCGGATCCGCAAGATCTACCGGGCCGGGCTGCTGCTCGACCCGGGAACCGCGCAGGAGCTCGCGAGGGTCCGCGACCGGCACGGAGCCCAGGTCCGCATTTCCACCGAGGACGTCAACGAGACGATCGTGCTGGACGGCAGGCTCGTCATCCTCGCCGGTGACCTGATCGCCGGGCAGCGCGGCTACAGCGTCATCACCCAGCCCGAAACCGTGCAGGGCGTGATGTCGCTGTTCGAGGCGGCCTGGCGATCGGCGACCGAGCTCGCCGTCTTCGACGCGCGGGTGTCCGAGATCCGGCGGCTCGCGCCCGCGGTGCTGGACCTGCTCGGCAGCGGCGTCAAGGACGAGGCCGCGGCCAGGACCCTCGGCCTCGGCGTGCGGACCTACCGGCGCCGGGTGGCCGAGCTGATGGCCGCCCTCGGCGCCGAGTCCCGCTTCCAGGCCGGTGTCCGGGCACGCGAGCTGGGTTTGGTCTAGATCGCCCACTCCGGGAGCGGTTCGCGGGCGTCCAGCCAGGACGGCGGCAGGCCGTCGGCACCGACCCTGGTCGCGACGATGCCGCCGACGATGGCGCAGGTGGTGTCGACGTCGCCACCCGCACCCGCCGTGGTCCAGAAGGCCTTCTCGTAGTCGTCGAGGTTCCTGGCCGCGGCCCACAGGGTGAACGGCACCGTGTCGTGGGCGCCGGTGTGGCTGCCGTTGCCCAGCTCGTGGGCGGCGGTCGTGGCCGAGGGCTCGTCAGCCAGGCCGACGGCGGCACGGACACCGTCGTGCACGCGGCCCGGCGGCACCCGCCGCAGCACCTGGGTGAGGAAGTCCCTCGGTGAGGGCGGGTCCGGGGTGGCGGCCAGCGAAGCGGCGACCGCGACCGCGATCGCGCCGGCCACCCCGTCCGGATGGGTGTGGGTCACCTCGGCCGAAAGCGCGGCCTGGCGCGCGGCCTCGCCGGGATCGCCGCCGAACCAGGCGCCGAGTGGCGCGACGCGCATCGCCGCGCCGTTGCCCCAGGACCCCTGCCCGTCGAACAGGTCCGCGACCAGCTCACGCCACGAGCCGCCCTCGCGGACGAGCCGCAGCAGGCGGTTCATGGACGGGCCGTAGCCGCGGTCGAAGTCGTGACGCGCCGCGAAGCTCGCGGCGAGCAGGTCTTGGTCGACGTGGCCGGCCCGGTCCAGGACGGCGAAAACGGAACACGCCATCTCGGCGTCGTCGGTCCAGTGCCACGGTCCGGGCGGCGGTTGCCGCCGTGCCCAGTGGTCGCGATTGTCAGGGACGAAGAACTGGGAACCCAGCGCGTCGCCGAGGGCCAAACCGGACAGGGAGTTCAAGGCGCGAGCGCGCCGGTCGATGGTCATCGCGGCCCATCCTGGCAAAGGGCCCGAGCCCGGGAAAGGCGTTTTCCGGGCTCTCGCCCGCCTCCCGACCGGGTGAGCTTCCGCTGCTGGCGGCGGGTGCCGAGAGGGTAAGATCTCCCCGCCGAGGATGCCGGTCGAATCTTCCGGGAACCGACGCGCGGCCGGATGCGTCGGTGTACACGAACGGCGTCATCGCGTTTCGGGAAACGGTGCGCACACGTGGGTGGGAACTCATAGGGTGCGCGGTAGGCAATGTGGGTCAGGCAAAGCACGGGCGCAGGCGCCGGGACTGGAAGGATCATTCATGACTCGCCGATTCGACCCAGAGCAGATCGCCGCGCTGGCCAAGAAGGTCGGCGGGCTCAAGGACGGCTACAACGGCACGGGCAAGGACCTGGGTGACGGCGACCCCGGAGCCGCGTTCGGCGACCTGAAGAACGCGGCCGGCACGGGGACCACCATCAAGGGTTTCCACCGCGGGGTGAACGCCGAACTGGCGGCCGCCGCGAAGCTCGTCGACGCCGCGTCGAACGCGCTGGCCAACGCCGCGCAGCGGATGCGCAACGACGAGGCCGCGGGTGTCGACACCCTCCGCGGCAACGCTCGCGAGCGGGACTGATCGGACTGAAGACGGGAACCAGGGGGATTTACCGATGACCACCGCGGAGCGGAATCCGAGCACGCTCGACGACCCGTCGCACGACCGCCCGAAGTCGCTGGACGCCATCGACAAGCACGCCCAGCAGACGCAGAAGCTCAACTCGGGCGCGGTCAACGACCAGGCCAGGAAGGTCGGCGGAGCCGCCACCCGGGCCAACGACCTCGGAGACGACCTCAAGGCCTTCCGTGACGACGTCCTGCGCCACTGGGAGGGCAAGGACGCCGACGCCGTCGCCGACCACCTCGAAAAGCTCGGCAAGGCCAGCTACAAGGTCAGCGACAAGGCCGAAGCGGCCAAGAACATCCTCCAGCGGGTGTCCGAGATCATGGACGAGGTCAAGAAGAAGGTCGCACAGCTCGCCCAGGAAGCCAACGACAAGGACGCGGACAACCGGAAGCTGATCGACGCGGCCCGCCGCCGGAAGAACAGCTCCGAAGACGACAACGAGATCGCCGCGGCCGCGTCGGACATCGAGCGGCTCCGGACGCTCAACGAGAAAGACTCGAACGGCAAGAAGGACGAGATCGAGAAGGCGCTGGACGACGCCGAGAAGCAGATCGACGATCTCCTCAAGCCGCTCGGCCTGGAGATCGAAGGCGGTTTCCTCGAACTGATCCCCGCCGACGACGGCCAGACCACGGCGTCGAGCGTCGACGCCAAGCCGGTCAACTCCAACATCGGCAGCACCCCGAGCTACGGCGGGGGAGACGGCGGCGGTGGGGGAGGCGGCGGCGGTGGCGGCGGTGGTCCGGCCGGGGTGCCGGGCGACGGCAGGCCCGCCAAGCCGATCGACGCCCGCGGCGACAACCCGGCGAAGATCGCGGAGCAGTTCCTTGGCCGCAACGCCGGCGACCTCAAGGGCAGCGGTGAGCTGCCCGCCATGCAGTCGTGGGTGCCCAACAACGTCAACTGCGCGAACTTCGTTTCCGGCTGTCTCGAGGCGGCGGGCCTGATCGACAAGGGGCAGGCCAGTGCCTCGGTCGCGGGCCTGACGGCCAACCTCGAAGCGGACGGCTGGCGGTCGGTGCCGCTCTCCGAAGCGAAACCCGGCGACGTGGTGATCTCGAACAACGGCGGGCACGTCGTGTTGTACGCGGGCGATGGGCAGTTCATCGGCTCGAACAACGTCAACCCGGACGGTTCGCAGAAGATCAGCATGGGCGGCGGTGGCGGCCTCGTGAAGATCCTCACCCCGCCGACCTGATCCGACAGAACGCCGTAGCAGCACCGGGCCGGCGGACGCGATCGCTCGCGTCGCCGCCCGCCAGTGGGAGGTAGCTTGATGTACAGCCCGTCCGCACGACCCTTTCCGGTGGCGCTGACCCCCGGCGACCCGGTCCGGGAAGCGGTGCTCCAGGCCGCCACCGCCCGGCTCGACGAGGAGTTCGGCGATCAGGTCCGGGTGGCCGTGGAACAGCTCGACCGGCTCGGTCCCTGGGTGTTCCTGCAGGGCACGATGCGTCCCGCCGAAGCAGGCCGTCCGTACTACGCCGGCACCATCTACGAGAACCGCCGGGCCGACGGCGTCATGTCCGACGTCTACGTCGCCCTGCTCAAGAAGAAGAGCGAAACGAGCGTCGACGACGACCCGCGGTCCTGGCGGGTGGCGAACTGCGCCATCGGCCCGACCGACGTCGCGTGGCTGACCTGGCCGGACGACTACGAGATCCCGCAGGCGCTGTTCGGGTTCTGATCGGCTTCGGGCCTCGTGAGTGGCAAGGACGGTTAGAACCGTCCTTGCCACTCACGAGGCCCGAGCCCATTCCGGCAGGGTGCGGGCGACCTCGTCGGGTGAGGGCATCCGCGAGATCTCCTCGGCGATCGCCCTGGCCGCGTCGCGATGCGCGGCCCGGGCCAGCAGGGTCCGCGTGTGCTCGGTGACGGCTTCGGCGCTCAGCTCACCGGGCTGAAGGCTCAGCGCGGCCCCCGCGGTGCACAGCGCTTCGGCGTTGGCGAAGTGGTCGGCTCCCTGGGGCAGGAGCAGCTGCGGGACACCGGCGGCGAGCGCGCCGAGCGTCGTGCCGCTGCCGCCATGGTGCACCACCGCGTCGACGTATGGCATCAGATCCGTTTGCGCTATCCAGGCCCGCACCGTGACGTTGTCCGGGACGGCGCCGAGTTCCTCCGGGCGGATCCGCCCCGAGGCGACGACCACGTGCGCGCCGAGCGGGGCCAACCCCCGGATGGCCGTGGCGAGGACTTCCGGTGTGCCGAACGCGGTGCCGAGGGTCAGGTAGATCAACGGTCTCGCGGTCTTTTCGAGCCGCGCCGCTGGTTCGGAAAAGGGCACCGGGCGCAGTTCGACGCGTTCGGCCGTCGCGAGGAAGTGCTTGTCCTGCAAGGACGGCGGGCAGATGTCGAGATGCGGCCGGTCCGGTCGCGTCGGCGCCCGAAGCCCGATCCCGTCGGGGAACATGCGGCCGAAACCGTGCCAGAGTCCCGGGATCCCGGCGCGTTCCGTGGCGACGGCCACCCCCGGTTGTCCCCATTCGTGTACGACGAGGCCGGGTCGTAGCCGCGCCAGTTCCGGTTCGAGGTCTTCGGCGTAGATCTCGTAGAACGCGTCCGCCGGCCGAAACGGCCGGAGACCGTGCCGGAGCAGCGGCGGATGGACGTTCTCGCCGGCGGCGAACCACACCTCGTGCCCGGCGTCCCTGGCGGCGATCGCGAGCGGGATCAGCGGATAGGTGTGGCCGACCGACGCAAGACTGGAGAAGAGGACCCGCATACTTCGAGATGTTAGCATCAGATGTTCCGAACATCTGAAAAAGCGGGCGGCCGGGTGCTCCGGCCGCCCGCTTTCCCGCTGGTCAGGGGCGGTAGATCTCCTTGACCGTGGTGATCCGGTCGGCGCCGTCCACGGTGATCAGCGCGAGCACGGGGTTGCCGTCCCGCAGCTGCTGGATCAGCTGGTCCTGGCCGCACGGCAGGCTGCCGTAGCCCTCGTCGTCGATGGTGACCGACTCACCGGGGCACAGGGTGGCCGCGCTGAACACCTCACCGCCCTTCCGCAGCGGAAGGCGGTAGGTCTTGCCGTCGGCCGGGCCTGCCTGGCCGGTGATCAGCTGGAAGCGGGCCATCCGCAGGTCGGCGTCGTACCCGGTGAACTGCACCCGCTGGGTGGAGTTCGGGAACTCGCGGTTCTGCTCGACGGGCGCCTTCCCCGAACTCGCGGGCCTGGTCTCCAGCTGCAGGGAGCTGTTCGGCACGCCGCAGGTCACTTCGTAGCCGGATTCCGTCAGCCGGGCGCAGGTCCACCTGCCCTGGACGTCGAGCACCCGCTCGCCGGGACCTTCGGCCTGCGGCAGTTTCTCGTAGTACTCGGTGATCACGTTGTACGCCTCGGTGCAGCCCGGCGTGGTGCCGTCCGTGGCGGCCACCGCGATCAGGTCCATCTTCGGCCGCCCGGGGGCGCCGACCTGGCCGCCGTGCTTACTGCAGTCGACGTCGCCGCCGGAAGCCTCTCCGGCGGCCGCCCCCTGGCCGCCGCCCGTCTGCGCCTGTTCGACGGCGGCGTTCTTCACCGGGGAACCATTTCCCGCGACATTGTTCCCGCCGCACGCGGAAAGCAGTGCGGTGGCGGCCAGTGCGCCGCCCACAATGGCGGTCTTGATGGTCTTCTTCGCGGTGAAATTCATTTCAGCGCCCCTCTCGCGTCCCTTGTTCGAAGCTTTGTCCCGGAAGACGCCGAAAGCGGAATGGGGTTGCTCCGAAATGCGGTCGCGGCGCAGAGGTGCCCGAAGGTCCGAATCGCCGTGTCCGCACGGGCACGACCGCGGCGGGCCACGCAACCCTCCCCGGCTTGGCTCGCCGGGGAGGGGCGCGGAGCGGGTTACGGGATGACGCGGTTGCGCAGGTTGTTCGGGTACGGGCCTTCGCCGTGGATGTTCAGCTCGGTGCCCACTTCGAAGCTGTAGTACGGGTGCGAGCTGAAGTAGCTGTCCAGATTGGTGCCGCCGAAGCAGATCAGATCCGCGCCGCCCGCGGCGTTGGGGCCGTTGCACAGGCTCAACGTCGGGTACCGGAAGGAATCCACCGGCCGGAAACCGGCGCCACCGGGGCCGGGAACGGGCAGATGCCCGATCAGCCCGCCGGGGTCACCCGGCCAGTTCGACTCGACGGGCTGCCGCCGCCCGTCGGCGAACAGCACGCCCTGGATGTTCCGCCCGGGCGGCTCGGTCTCCAGCACCGTGCCCGCGACGAGTGCGCCGAGGCTGAACCCGACGATGTACACCTTCGTTTCGAGGTCGCAGCCGTAGGTGACGTAGAGGTTGTAGAGCGCGGTGCGCAGGTTGGCGACGCCGGCATCGACGTCGGCGTACAGATTGACGTCGCCCGCGCTGTTCGGATACGGGATGCGCACCGGGTCGGCGCCGCCCGGCGCGAGGTTCCGGTCCAGAAGTTTCTGTGCGCCGCCGTCCTGATATCCCGGGACGACGAACATGACGGGTCCGCACGGGCCGTCCGGGCGGGCGGGTGCCGCCTGTGCCGCTCCCGCTCCGGCGATCGCGCCGGCCAGGGTGACGACGGACAGGACGGCGGTCGCGAGCAAACGCGCTCCGGTTCTTTTCATCGGTTTCTCCCCACTGTCGTATTGCCGCGCCGAACGCTAATGAGTGCGGATGAAATACCGATGAAATGCGGGGCCGTACCCACTTTCGGGTGAAGTTGTCGCCTTGGTCTCAAGTTCTGTGCCGACGGTGTCGGATCGCTTGCCCGGTGACCGTGAGAGGTAGTTTTCCGCCATGACGAAAATGCGTGGGATTTCGAGGACGGCGGGGGCCGTGCTGTTCGCGTGCTTGGCCATCGCGGGGTGTGGCGGTGATCCGCAGCCGCCCGCTCCGGTATCGAGCCAAGCGCCGGCCACGGGCGCGGCGTACCCGATGCCCGCGGGCTGGCCGTTGACGGAGTTCCCGCTGCCGCCGGGCGGTACGGCGCCCGCCCCGCGCGCGAGCGACACGGTCGTGTCGTTCCGGATCGACGGCGTGGACACCGAGAGCGCGAAGGGTTTCTACGCGGAGACGTTGCCAGGGCTCGGTTACGCCGATACCCACAACGCGAACCTCGCCATCGCCCGCTATGAGGGCAACGGGGTGAAGATCCTGGTGCAGGACGAACAGACCGGCTCGGCGCGCGTCACCATCACGAAATCGGCGGGCTGACAGGGGGAACACCCGCGGCGCCACGGGTGCCCTGCCGGATTACGCGGGCTCAGGCCCTGGTGTTGACGCTGACCGGGCGAGAACCGGTCGGCGGGGTCCAGCCCTGGAGGGTGGAACGGAGGCTCACGCGGGTGGAGCAGTTGATCACCTGGTAGTGCAGGTGATAGTCGGTGGCCGCCCCGGTCTTGCCCGACCAGCCGACGATCCGGCCCTGCGGGACCCAGGTGCCCGCGTTGTAGATGGCCCTGTTCAGGTGGATGTATTGCGTGCAGGTGCCGTTGGAGTGCCGGATGATCACCTCGATGCCGTTCGACGCGTACGGCGACCAGCCCGAGACGAGGATCTGGCCGCCCTGTGCGGCGGACACCTCGTAGTTGGCCGGGAGCGCGAAATCCCACGCGTACTCGTTGTAGGGGCCGGTGTGGGAGAAGGTCCCCTTCGGTCCTTGGGAGACGGTGTAGGCCTCGCCCGCGGGGTACGGCAGTTCGTAGTAGTAGTCGGCGGCCGAGGCCGTGCCGGCACCGGTGATGGAGAGGCCCGCCGCCGTCAGTACGGCGGCCGCCATCGTGATCAGCTTGCGCCGTAACGTTTTTCCGCTCATGGTGTCCCTCGCTTCCGTGCGATCAACGCCCTGCCGTCGGCCGGGCGTCCCTGAGTGAACAGGCAGGCCACGGCTCGGACAATGGTGTGTTCAGGGCTTGCGCGAAGGCGGGAATGGGGTTATTTCAGCGGTTTCGATCGCGTCAGCGGCGGACGGCGGCCAGGATGACGAGGAACTGGCCGCCACCCGGCTCGACGGCGGCGGTCACCGGCACTCCCGGCACCAGCCGGGAAAAGCGGTCCACCAGCCAGTCGGCGGCCTCCTGTGCGTCCTGCTTCGTCGGGCACCGGGCGACCATTTCGCGGCCTCCCTTGCGCTCCAGTCGTCCGGCGACGGTGATCAGCGGCGCGGGTTCGACCACGTGCAGGCGGTCCGGCCAGGCGATGACCACCTTGACCGCGCCCTTGCGGGTGTTGCACCCGCGGTGCGCGAGCCGCTCGGGGATCTTGGCCTTCCGGTCCGCGGTCCGGCTGTCGACGCTCGGCCCCCGCGGGTCGTTCACCGACATGTCCGGGTCGACCGGTTCGTCGCACACCCAGCATCGCCAGCCGTCGCGTTCGGCCACGTCGTCGAGGAGACTCACCCGGTCAACCTAGCCTGAAGTCCGTGAAGGCCTCCTTGAGGGACTCTGGGTCCCTCAAGGAGGCCTTCACGGACCGCCGCCCTACTTCGTGCAGTGGATCCCGGCTTCACCCCGGTACATCACGAAGCTGATCTTCACCGAGTACAGGTGGATGATCACGCACTGATCCGGCGTGTAGCCGTAAGCGGAAGCGTGGTCGTAGGCCTGCTGCAACGCCGTCCGCTTGGCCGAGGCCGACGTCTTCTCCACGGTGGTCCCGAGGAACGCCCGGGTCTCTTCGGCGCTCGCCACCGACGGCGCGAGTGTCATGAGTCCCGCGAGGACCACGGCGGCCCCCGTGGCGCGGGCGATCGTCCTGTTCATGTTCTCCCCTTTCAGCGCTGGCAGTAGAGCCAGACGGTGGCGCTGTAGTAGCTGAAGTGCGACCGGACGTCGTAGCTGTGGACGTAACACTGCGAGTCCAGCCAGCCCGTGTTGCGGGCGTACAGCCGGGCGACCTTTTCCCCCGAGCCGACGGCGTCCGTCGGATACATGCCGATGCCGGTGGCGTGGAACTGTCCGATCTCCACGGCGAGCGCCGGCTGTGCAGACACGGTCACCGCGGCGGCTGCCAGTACCGCCGCGGCCAGCAACTTCTTCATGGGAACTCCCCCTTCTGGTCGTCAGCCAGAATCGACTGACTCCCCTCAGTCATTCATCTCAGCTAACGTGGGAACCGTAGGGCGACGGCTGTCCGGCTGTCAACCCAGATGAATGAGATTCCACGAGGCATTCATTTCAGCTAACGGAGGTGAAGATGACCGAACCACGGGCGACCACGCTCACCGACCGGATCGACCGCCTCTTCCAGGTGGTCCGGCGGGCGGACGGCGGGCAGCACAGCCACGAGGAGGTGGCGCGGGCCTGCCGGGAGAGCACCGGCGAGTCGTTCTCCGCCGCCTACCTCTGGCAGCTGCGGACCGGCCGCCGGGACAACCCGACCAAACGGCATCTCGAAGCGCTCGCGGCGTTCTTCCAGGTGCCGCCCGCGTACTTCTTCGACGACGAACAGGGGAGTGCCCTTGCCGAGGAGGTCGAATTGCTGGGAGCGTTGCGCAACAGCGCGGTGCGCAACCTGGCGTTGCGTGCGGTGACGCTGTCCGAGGAGGGGCTCGGCACCGTGACCGACATCGTCGAGGCGATCAAGCGGCGCGAGTCCCAGCGTGACCAGGGGGAGTAGCCATGCTGGGCAGGAAGAGCGCGCTCTGGCGCAGATGTGAGCGCATCGCGGGCGCCGTGCGGCTGCCGGAGCCGTTCGACGTCACCACGTTGTTCCGCGAGGTCGCGGCGATGCGGGGGCGGCCGATCGAACTGGTGCCGCTCGCGGCACGGCCGGGGGCGCCGTGCGGGGTGCTCGCGGCGACCGATCGGGCGGACTACGTGTTCTACACGCGGGACACGTCCCCGTTGCACCAGCGGCATATCCTCCTGCACGAACTCGGTCACCTGCTGTGCGGGCACGTCGAAGGCGAGGTGCGGCCGGAGGCGATCGCCGCGATGGTCGCGCCCAGCCTTTCGGCCGACCTGGTCCGCCGGGTCCTCGGCCGCACGACGTACGCGCAGGAACAGGAGAAGGAGGCCGAACTCGTCGCTTCGCTGCTCATGCGCCGCGCCGTGCGCTCCGGGCCCGGAACCGATCGGCTGCGCCAAGCCCTCGGGTCATGATCAGTTACCTGTCCGCCGGGCTGCTGGCACTGATCGGCCTCACCCGGCTGATGACGGTCCGCACCGGGCCGAGGCATCTGGCCACGTTCTTCCTCAGCATGGCGGCGGGGCTCGCCGTCTCGGCCGACGACACGGTCCGGCTGCTCGGCGACGCACTGCTCCCGCGGCTGGTCACCAACGGGCTGCAGCTGCTCGCGATGCGCGCGCTGGTGCAGCTGGTCCGCAGCACCCGGTCCCCGGAGAAGCCGGCGCCGTTCTGGCCGATCGTGGTGTGCTGGGCCCTGATGGTGCTGTGCTACCTGGACTTCGCGCCGCATCGGCTCGAGGTGGGCACGCCGGGGTTCCAGTGGCGCTGGAGCATCGTGGCCTATCAGCTGATCATCACGACGTACGCGGTCACGTGCCTGGTGATGTTCATCCGCACGCTCGTCCGCAGCGCCGCGGGCCGTCCACGCGGGGCGTTCCGGACCGGGCTGCGGATCCTGGTCTGCGCCGCCGCCGTCACCGTCGGCTGGGCGCTGTTCTCCGGGCTTCCCTCGCTGTGGCTGGAGATCACCGACCTCGCGGACCTCGACTTCATGCCCCGCGCACGCCTGGTCGGGCTCTGCGCGATGGTGCTGTGGGTCCTCGGCGGACTGTTCACCACCTGGGACGGCGCGCTCCGGCTGGCGCGCGCGTGGCGGAGGATCCGGGCGGTGACCCCGTTGTGGAAGGAACTCGTCGCCGCCCATCCGCAGATCGCGCTGCCCGTACGGCACGACCTCGAATTCACCTTGTACCGCAGGATGATCGAGATCCGTGACGGCCTGCTCGCGGTGCGGGCACACGTCCCGCCCCAGCTCGGGGACTGGCTGCGCACCCCGGTCGACGCACCCACGCGCGCCGCCGCCGAACTCGCGGCGGCGCTGGTGATGCGGGAGGCGGGCCGGAGCTGGCCGAACCACCCGGCGGGGCCGCATCCCAGCGTGCGGGACGAAAGCGCCTGGCTGGGCGCGGTGTCGGCCGCGTTCACCCGCTCGCGTGTCGTGCGGGAGGTACGCGAGCGTGCGCTGGCGGAGGTCAAGGCCTTTTGAGCTCCAGCGTGGCGTTGTGCAGCGACGAGTACAGCGGGTCGGAAGTGAAGTCGGGTCCCGTTTCCTCGCCGAGGTAGACGTCGATGTGCCGGTCTCCGCCGAGCCCGGGGGTGAATTCGTCCATGATCCGCCAGGACGCGGAACGCAGCCGGTCGCAGACGGCCGGGTCGATCGCCGTGCCGTCCTCCGCGGTGCCGCAACCGGTGATCCGCAGTTCGCGGCCGGCGGCCAGGACGGCCGGATCCGCGGCGGCGGAGACGAAGGGTTCCAGCGGGCGGCCGTGGCTGTCGCGGGGTGCGTCGTCCAGCCAGAAACCGGTGTCGTGCGACCAGTTCAGATAGCGGCCGGCGTGGCGGCCGCTGACGATCCGGCCGGTGCCTTCGTCCTCGACGGCCTGCACGAAATCCTGGGGATAGCTGCCCAGCGGGTCGTCGCCGCGTTCGCAGTCGAGCACCAGGCAGCCGGACACCGGTACCGGGTCGTCGTGGTGATGCGACTCGACAGCGGTGTAGTACACGGTCACGTACCACCCGGTGGACGACTCCTTCCCGCTGCCGTCGCGGTCGATGGAGGCCGCGGCGAGGGCCAGCCCGGCGGCCGCCAGGACGAGAACGAGCTTGTTCCGTTTCGGGCGGCGCCGGTGCTGGCCTGCCATCACACCCGCTCCAGTCGTTGGGTCGGTTCGGTTTCGGCCAGCGGATGCGGGACCGGCCGGGTCGGCTCGGCGGCGGCCAGCGCGGCCGCGGGAATCGGCTGGGTGACACTGGGATCGACGGTCACCGGCGGGGCGGTGGGCCGCGGCACCGGGAGCCGCACGGGCTGCGAGACCGGGGCGGGCGCCGCCATCGGGACCGGCATCGGCGGCAGCGGCGGTGGCGCGGCCTGGCCGTCTTCGGCCAGCCGTTCGGTCTTGGCCCAGCCGTTGCGGCCGGACAGCAGCCGGAACAGCGCGCGCCACGTCGCGATGATGCCCAGCGCCAGGAACCACGGGTAGAGCACCCCGGCGAACAGGCAGCGCAGGATGTTCTCGTCGCGGAGCCGGACCCAGTAGACCAAGCCCCAGAGCAGACTCGGCAGCATGGCGAGCCCGACCAGCATCGCGGCCGACGTCGGCAGAGTGTCCACTGTGGCCACCAGCCCGCCGAGCGTGCTCCCCGTGGCCAGCGCCACCGCGGACGCCGCGACCAGGTCGACCAGCAGCAGCGACATGGGCACGGTCAGCCAGGGTGAGAGCAAGTAGATCAGGAAGTCGGTGAGGCCGAGGCCGCTGACGAACCGCGACGTGGTCAGCCTGCGCAGATGCCGGAAGCATTGCAGATTGCCCTGCGCCCACCGGGTTCGCTGACGCAGCAACCGTTTCACGTCGGTGAGTCCCTGCTGGGTGACCCACGCGGATTTCGTGTAGCGCACCCGGATCCCGGCCAGATGCAGGCGCAGACCGAGTTCCAGGTCTTCGACGAGACAGGCCGACCACGGGCCGGGGTGGAACCGGGCGAGGACGGACAGCCGGGTGAACTGGCCGTTGCCGCCCAACCCGACACTGCCGACCAGATCGCGCAGCGACTGCGCGGAGTCCGCGATGGCGCCGAATTCCAGATCCTGAAGCAGGGCCAACGTCTTGTGCCGGTTGTGGATGCGCACCCGGCACTGCACGGCGCCCACGTTCTTCTCCGCCATGAGTTCGGCGATCTCGTCGAGCATTCCCTCACTGCAGCGGCCGTCGCCGTCCACGATCCCGACGATCGTCTGCTCGACCGAGCCTTCCCGGCGGGCGATGTCGAGGATGTAGCGGTACGCCGTGTTGAGGCCTTCGCCCTTGCCCTGCCGGGCCATGGGCAGTTCGCGGCGCAGCACGTGCAGCCGCGGATCCCTGATACCGGCGAGGATGTGTGGTGTCGCGTCGTCGGAAGCGTCGTCCACGACCACGACGCGGACCGGTGTGTACCGGGTTCCGGTGGCCAGCGCATTGCGCACCGTGTTCGCGATGACGCGTTCCTCGTTCAGCGCCGGGATGACGATCCAGAACGGCACCGGATCCGGCGTCCGGCGCACACTGCGCGGCCGTTGCGGGGACCGCCAGGCGAACACCGCGAGGACGAGGTTCTGCAACGGCCACCAGATCAGCACGCCGACCATGATGGTGGCGATGACGGACAGGCTGGTTTCCATTTCGCTAATTCCCCCTTTCCGGCGCGGACGCGATGCGCACGAGAATCGAACGAATCGCGAAAAGCAACAGGATG
The DNA here is from genome assembly GCF_022479115.1 of Amycolatopsis sp. EV170708-02-1. Lineage (NCBI taxonomy): Bacteria > Bacillati > Actinomycetota > Actinomycetes > Pseudonocardiales > Pseudonocardiaceae > Amycolatopsis > Amycolatopsis sp. EV170708-02-1. The sequence continues at coordinate 7,440,262 of NZ_CP092497.1, read as the reverse complement.
AACGCGGCGAGTGACAAGAGCGGCCAGGCGCCGGCTCCTGCGGTGACCCCCAGGGTCGCGGTGGCGCCGACGGCCGGTCCGATTCGGATCACAGACATTTCTCCCCCAAAGAAGCGTGCTCAAACCCCTTGTGTGTAAAGGATTGTGCGCGATGCGTCGGGCCCCCCGGCCGATCCCGCATCGTCGACTACGACGTGAAGAGCCGTGCCGCGGTTCCCTCGATCGGGTGAGGAAATTCGGCGGGAACCGGGCAGAACCACTCTGCGTCGCATCGGTCACAGCGCCCCGCGCAAATGATCAAGGGAATGCGCGGAATCGCGAAAAGAATATTCGAACCTTGGGGGAGTCATGGTTTGGAATCAACCGGAAACCGAAGTGACGCGGCCGCGGGTGTGGCTCGTGATGGGTACCCGGCCGGAGGCGATCAAACTGGCGCCGGTCGCCGGAGCGATCGCCGCCGCCGGGCGGATGGAGCCGTACCTGGTCGCCACCGGGCAGCATCCGACGATGGTCGGCCAGGCGCTGGAGACCTTCGGCCTCCGCGCGGACGCCACGTTGCCGCTGCGCCGGCGCGACGGCGGCCAGCCCGAACTGCTCGGCCAGATGCTGACCGGTCTGGACGCGCTGGCCGAGCGTGAACCGCCCGCGGCGGTGGTGGTCCAGGGCGACACCACGACCACACTGGCGGGTACGCTCGCCGCGTTCTGGCGGCGGATCCCGGTGGTGCACCTGGAGGCGGGCCTGCGCTCGTTCGATCTGGCCGCGCCCTTCCCGGAAGAGCTGAACCGGCGGCTGGTCACCCAGGCCGCCTCGTTGCATCTGCCGCCGACTTCGGACGCGGCGGGAAACCTGCTTCGTGAGCAGGTCCCCGCCGAGCAGATCTTGGTCACCGGCAACACTTCCGTGGACGCGATCCGCACGATCGCCGACCACGGCGCGGTGGACTTCCAGGACGAGCGGGTCGCCGCCGCGGTGGAGGCGGCCGCCCGCGGCGCACGGCTGGTACTGGTCACCGCGCACCGCCGCGAGTCCTGGGGCGAACCCCTGCGCCAGGTGCTGCGCGCGGTCACCGAACTGGTCGCCCGCCATCCCGACGTGTCCGTGGTCCTGCCCGCGCATCCGAACCCGGCCGTACGCGAGCTGGTCGACGAGGAGCTGGGCGGCCTGCCTCGGGTGGTGGTCACCGAGCCGCTGCGTTACGAGGAACTGGCCGGGGTGCTCGCGGCGGCCACCCTGGTGCTGTCCGATTCCGGCGGGATCCAGGAGGAGGCGCCCACGTTCGGCGTGCCCGTGCTGGTGCTGCGCGAGGTCACCGAACGGATGGAGGCGGTCCACGCGGGGTGTGCGCGGCTGGTCGGCACGGATCGCGAGCTGATCGTGAGGACGGCGTCGGAACTCCTCGCCGACCCGCGGGCGAGGGCGGCCATGATGGGCGAGGGCAATCCCTTCGGCGACGGAAGGGCCGCGTCGCGTACCGAGCGCGCGCTCGCCAGGCTGCTCGGGCTGAGCACCGAGCCGGTGGACGAGTTCGCCGCGGTGTCCGGGGGTGTGCTGGTATGACCCGGAAGCGGAAGGAAGACCGGCGCCGCCGCACGCCGGCCGGGCTGCGGTTCGCGGCGCTGGCCGTCGTCGTCGCGACCGGCCTGGTGTTGCTGGTGGTGTACACGCGCCCGGCGAGCGCGATCCTCGCTTCGCCCGCGGCGGCCCCGGTTTCGCTCGGCGACCGGCTGGCGATGGGCAGCGAAGTCGGCAGCCCCGGCCCCGGTGGGAACCGCGCCCACCGGACGCTGGTGGTCTACGACGCGGGTGAGCGGGACGCGCCGAACCCGCCCGCCGACGCGGACGAAGCCGGGCTGGCCGAAGCGTTCGCGATGCAGACCGCGAACCTGGTCTCGCGGGCGGGCGGCTGGACGATGCGTGCCGCGGCCGACTACCGGGCGGGCGAGATCGGCGGATACCAGGCGCTGGTCTACGTCGGTTCGATCACCGACGCCGTGCTGCCCGCCGCACTGCTCGCGGACGTGCTGGCCGCGAAGGTGCCGGTCGTCTGGCTGGGGGAGAACGTCGACCGTCTGGTGGAGCACGACCTGGGTGTCACCGCGCGCTGGGGCTGGGCGCCGTCGGGGCGGACGCCGACCTCGCCCACCGAGGTCCGCTACAAGAACGTGCCGCTCGGACGCAATCCCGAGATCGGCTCGGTTCCGTTGGTACGGCGGGAAAACCCGGCGGTCAACGAAGTGCTCGCGGACAGCGGCACCGGCGGTGAGCACACGCCTTGGGCGGTGCGCTCGGGGAACTTCACCTACCTCGCGGAGGCACCGTTCTCCTACGTCGACGAGGGAGACCGGTACCTGGCCGCCGCCGACATCCTGCTCGGCACGCTCGCGCCGAAGACCGCGGAACGGCACCGCGCGCTCGTGCGGATCGAGGACATCGGCCCGCGTACCGACCCGGGCCAGATCCGCCGGATCGCCGATCTCCTCGGCGGGCAAGGGATCCCGTTCTCGCTCGCGGTCTATCCGTACTACGCGGATCCGCACGGGGTGGCCAACGGCGGCAGGCCGACGTTCGCGCGGCTCGTGGACAGCCCGGCCCTGGTCGACGCGCTGCACCACGCGATCCGCCGCGGCGGGACGATGATCATGCACGGCTACAGCCACCAGTTCGAGGAGATGGCGAACCCCTACGGCGGGGCCAGCTCCGCGGATTACGAGTTCTACACGGCGATCGTCGACAAGAACAACCACGTCGTGGAGACCGGCCCGGTCCCCGGCGATTCCGCGGAATGGTTCCGCGGGCGGATCGCCACCGGGCTCGGCGAGTTCCGCCGGGTCGGGCTGCCCGAGCCGGAAGTGTTCGAGTTCCCGCATTACGGTGGTTCTGCGGTGGACTACAAGGAGGTCAGTTCCCACTTCGCGGCGCGCTACGACCAGGGCAGCTATTTCGCGGGATACTGCCCGCGCGGTGCCTGTGGCTCCACCTCCACGGTGTCCTATCAGAACAAATACGGCCAGTACTTCCCTTATCCGGTAAGGGATGTCTATGGCGCGGTGGTCATCCCCGAGAACCTGGACCACGTCGCGCCGGAGCCGTTCAACCAGCATCCGGCCCGGCTGCCCGCCGACCTGCTCGCCGACGGCGCGAAGTCCAAAGTGGTCCGCGACAACGTGGCCAGTTTCTTCTTCCACCCGTTCCTGCCGCTGGAGCACCTGAACACGGTGGTGCTCGGGTTGCGGGCGCAGGGATACGAGTTCACGACGGCCAGCGAGGTCGCCCGCGGCTGACCACCCCTGTCGTGTCCGCGGGCCGCCGCGGACACGACAGGATCAGTGCAGGGTGATCCGGTCGAAAGGCCACTCGTGGTGCGGCACGACGGGCGGGCCGCCCTCGGTGCGTTTGGCGTCGGGATCGATCGTCTCGGGCCAGGTGTACTGGTCGAGGCTGTAGGCGATCTCGGGCTGCGGTCCGGTCGTGACCGGTGCTCCGCCGAGGTCCAGCCGAGGCGTGGAAAGGCTCACCCCGTAGGCCGGAAGCAAGGTGACCGGGTCGAGGAAATACCTTTTCTTGAAGCCTTGGTAGACGCCGATGTTGATGCTGTAGGGATGATCGAACGGGCTCTTTCCCGTTTGGGCGAACGCGGCGTTGAGGAAGGCGGTGCCCTTCCTGTCGTCCATACCGTCGGGCTGGGGCACCAGGGTCACGTCGAGCTGGACGTATTTCCTGCCGTCCTTACCGGTGACGGCTTCGGGGCGGGCGACCTGGATGAGGTCCGGCACCTGGTCGAGGTAGGAAAGGAACTTGTCGGTCTCCTGCGGTGAGAGCCCGTAGGGCGCCAGGCCGTCGGTGACACGGTTGTTGGCGACCAGTTTGCCGGGTTTCATCCGGTCCGGGCAGTTGCTCGCCGGAGGGTTCTCCACCACCTTCCACGTGGCCTCGCGGTCTCCGGACCGGGCTTGGTGGTACGTGCCTTCGCGTGCGGGTCCGGAGGGCGAACCGACGCACCGGAAGATCAAGTAGGTGTCGACCTTGTCGTCCGCGTCGATCTTGGCGTCGTCCCGGGTGAACTCCCTGGTGCGCCAGTCGATGGCCGAGCGGATCACGGAGTGTGCCGCCGGATAGGACTTCTCGTACTCGTCGATCGATTGATACCAGCGGTTGACCGAGTCGGTGACCGGTTGCCGCGCCTGCCGTTTCAGCGTGACCCACAGCAGCGTCCGGGGATCCACCGCACCGAGCTGCTGATCGGACAATTCCGTATCGGGCGCCACGCCGGGCAGATCCTCCGGGTACTGCCTGGCCTCACGGGCGGGAACGTTGACCGCGTACCTGATGGGGTCGGTCACCGAGCCCGAGCCGATATCCCCCGAATCCCCTTCTCGCGCGGGCGGCGACATCCACCCGCGAACGACCGCCGTGCCGACGAAGCCGAGCACCCCGACCAAGACGAGCGCGAGCGTGATTTTCAGGCCACGGCGCCGTTTCTTCGGCGGAACAGGTATCGGGAAACCCGGGCCGGGTGGCGGCACGAACGCCTGATGTGGATGGTGATTCGGCGGCCCGTAGCCACCCTGCGGCGGTGGATAGCGTCCGTTCATGGTCCCCGTTCCTCCCCTGACGGCTGACACTTCCTGGATCGACGGCCATTCTGCCTGGCCGTGATCATGGAAGGTGCACCGCGTTCGAGGGCTCACCGGAACCGGCTACAGCCGATCGCCCAGCAGTTTCGCCATCTTGGCGAGGAGGTAGTCCCGGTAATGGGGGACGTGGAGATTCAGCATCCGTGTCTCGCCGTGGACGCGTTTGGCGACGGCGAGCGTGGTCCAGTAGTCGTCCAGATCGCAGTGCATCGCGGCGTCTCCGGCGCCGGGAACCGGTGTGCTCGGGCCGGGGCAGTTCGTGGCCATGGTGGTCACCGGTTTGCGGGGATCGGCTTTGGCGAACGCGAAGTAGTAGAGCTTCGGCGCCAGGTCGGGTGATTGGCCGATGGGCAGGTAGGCGCAGGTGTACTCGGGTGCGGTTTCGGCTTTTCCCGGTGGCTGTTCCTGAGCGACGGCCTTCGCGCCGCCGGTGATCTCCGCGAGCTCGTCCGCCCCGAGGAACGGGCAGGCGGCGGTCACCTTCGCGGGGGAGACCGAGGGGGTGAAGGTGGGTGGCGTGCTGCTGGTGGCCGGTTTGCTCGGTGGCGGCTTGCTCGACGAGGACGACGGCGGCGGCTGCGGCGGGGCGGGACTTTCACCCGCTCCGCCGCAGGCCGAGACCGCGAGCACCAGTGCGGTAGCGGCGAGAATCCCCCAGGATCTGTCCATCCAGGGAATCTAACCTAGTTCGGCACGCGCGGCGCCGGTCAACGCTCAGGCCTCGGTCACGAAGATCCGGGCGATACTCCCGTCCGCCCATCGCAAGCCGAGCCGATGCCCGGCGAAGTCGTAGACGACCGTGGCTTCGCCGTTGGCGCGGTTCACCCAGCTGTTCTGCGGAACGGCACCGTGCGCCCGCACGTAGGCATCGACGGACCCGCGATGCCCGCCGAGGTCGAGCCCGGAGATCAGCCGGTCCGCGTGCGGGCAGACCGCGACATCGACACCGACCCTCGTCACCAGGCCGTCCAGTGCCTCGATGTAGACGCCGTCGACGCTCGGTTCGTCGGGGACCAGCTCACTCCGCCGGACGGTCGAGCCCGGGAAGAGTTCGCGCAGTTCCGCGAACGCCGCGGAATCCTCGGGCGCGCCCAGCGCGGCGGACATCGTCACGATGACACCGGTCAGCGGCGTCCCGGGGGCGGGAAGCGGATCGGCCGCGGGCTCCTCGGCCTTCAGGGGTGCCGGTCGCGGGTCCCGGCCGCCGAAGGCCGCCACCCGGTCCCAGATCCAGTCGGCCATCGAGCCGGCGACGGGCTCGTCGGGCTGTCCTGGCCGGCGTTTCACCAGCGCCCCGAACGCGACGGCGACCAGGTAGGTCCCGGCGTCGTCGGTCATCACCTGTTCCCAGAGTTCGTTCTCGGGCCAGCCGGGGTGCGCAGCCCGGTCGGCTTCGATCTCGGCGTCCATGGCGAGGATCTCGGCCGCCGACAGCAGGCGGAACGACTCGGTCCAGCCCCAGGCGGCGCCGGAGCCGGGCGGCTGGCCGTCGTGCCAGGTGAGCAGATCCCTCGCGACCATGGAGCCGACCTTGTCGTCGCCCGCGGCCAGATCGCCGGACGTGGCCCCCGGCCGCAGGGTGGCGCGCAGCTCGTCGGGCATCACCGCGTCCAGCGCCGCCAGCGCGGAGGCCAGGTCGACGCCGAGCTTCTGGTCACGGATCTGCTGCCACGCCATCTCGAGCACGCCAGTGCCTTGAATGTCCGCCAGGCTGATGTCGTCGCCGCGCGCCTTTTCGACGATCCGCAGCATCGTCCGAGCGGTTTCCACCAGGCTCTGCAGCAGGTCGTCGGTCGGGTCCTCACGCAGCAGCCGGAGACCGAGCTGTTCGGCGTCGTCGAACCGGTACTGCGCCAGGTAGGCGTAGCCCAGCAGCATGGCGACCCAGGAGTCCGCCGCGTTGACCCGGATGGCCTCCTCGGCGGCGGGAGCGAACCGTTCGGGTGGTGCGAGGCTTTCCAGCAGGTACTCCGCGCGTTTCGCCAGCGCCTTGGGAAGGGCGTCCGGTGCCGTCCGCGCGCACAGTGCCACCGCTTCGTCGAGCTGCCGCCATCCTTCCTCGTGCGCCCCGGAGAGTGCCTGGACGGAGCCCAGCTTCATCCAGTCGTCCCAGTCATCGTGGTTCTGGCCCAGCACGGTGCGTGCCCAGCGCAACGCCTCGTCATGGTTGTGGTCCGCCGATTCCAGATGCCGGAGCGCCCGGGCCGCCCAGATGAACTGGCTGTCGCGGCGACCGGCTACCCGGAGATAGAGGCGCCGCGCCTCGTCCGTGTCGCCGAGGGACTCACGGTGATAGGCGAGCACCATCGACGCGCTGCTCCGCTCCGGCTGGGCCGCGAGCACCCGAGCCGCCAGCTCGGCGACCCGGGGATGCGTCGGCTGCGCATCGAGGAGTTCCCAGGCCAGGTCGAGATCCCGCTCGACGGTGTCGCTCATCGCATGCCTCGCTTGACCCGGTACGCCCGGAGCTGGTCGAAGGTGCCGTCATCGACGCCGTATTCCAGGACCGGCGCCACTTGGTCGAACCAGGATGTCGTGGACGGCGTGATACCGCCGACGGCGGCCAGCAGCGCGCCGGTGGTGACCGGCACCAGCTCGCCCTTGCTCATCGATTCGACCATCGCCTGCTGCAGCACGGTGGTGGTCAGGTGGCTGAGATCGGCGCCGGAGAACCCTTCGGTCGCCGCCGCGACGGCGACGACATCGACCTCGTCGGCGGGCTTGCCGTCCAGCGCGCCTTGGACGATCGCCGCCCTGGCGACCGCGTCCGGTGGCAGCACCAGCACCGTCTTGTCGATCCGTCCCGGACGGCGCAGCGCGGCGTCGATGTCCCACGGCCGGTTCGTCGCGGCCAGGAAGTAGACCCCCTCGTTCGCGCCGGCCACGCCGTCGAGCTCCTCCAGCAGCTGGGTGACGAGCATCCGCATCGCTTGCGACCCGCCGCCGCCCGAGGTGCGCCGTCCGCCGAGCGCGTCGAACTCGTCGAAGAAGATCACGCACGGTGCCGCCGCGCGTGCGTGGCGGAACACGCTCTGGATCGCCTTCTCGCTTTCACCGATCCACTTGCTGAGCAGGTCCGCGAGGGTCACGTGGATGAAGGAAGCGCCGAGATCGCCGGCGATCGCCCTGGCGATGAACGTCTTGCCGCATCCGGGCGGGCCGTACATCAGCAGCGATCCGCCCGGTTTCTGCCCGAACGCCGCCGCCAGCTCCGGATTGCGCAGCGGGGCCAGGAACGCGGTGTTCAGGTGCTGCTTGACCTCGGCGAGCCCCGCGACGTCGGCCAGCGTCACGGCCGGGCGCTCGGTGTCCCACAGCGACGCCGAAGCGGTGGCGCTCTTGTCGTGGTGGTCCTCATCGGACGGGGCCGCCACGATCTCGGCGGGCGGTGGGGTCGAGGTCCGCAACCGCGCCGCCATCAGCCGGGCGCGCAGCAAGCGGATCCGCGCCGGATCACCGCCGTGGGCCTCGAACACCGTCAGTTCGGTGGCGGCGCGGTCCGGGTCCTGCTCCAGCAGCAGCGTGATGAAGTCTTCGCGCAGCGCCAGATTGCCGGGGTCGGCCTCCACCTCGCGCGCGATCACCTCGATGAAGCCGTCACCGTTCACCGCGCTCCTCCTTCCACGAACGGTCCAGTGTCAGACCAGAGACAATCATCCCGGCGCCCGCGGCGGACAGGCGGTCCGGCGAAGATCCCTGTCAGGGGTGATCTGGGGGACGGTCCCTGATGTGCGCCGACCGCGCGGGATGGATCTTGATGTGGTGACAGCGAGGACAACGGAGTTACCCCAGTCTCTTGATCGTGCGATGTTCTTCGGTGGCAACGTACCGATGGAAGGCGTGCTGAACGCGCTGGCCATGGAACAGTTCATCACCGGGGCGAAACCGCATTCACGGGCCGCCGAAATCACCGAGGTCTCACCGGACGCGACGCTGCTGCCCCCGGGAGTCACCGCGGATCTGACGTACGAACTGGACGGGCGGCGCTCCCATCTCGCGCACGGTCCCGGGTGGACACTCGTCGCGATGCGCCGCCGCGCCGGCGCCGCGACCGTGTGCGTGTGCGCCACTTCCGGCGACCTGGCGGACGAGGTGCTCGCGGCCGCGACCGGAACCGCGCGGGCGGGGGTGCCGGGGGAATCGGCCGTACCGGTCGGATTCTGGCACGTGCAGGGGTGCGGCGGCGCCGGGATACGTGCGCCGAGGACGATGGACTTGCCGCGGTGGCAGGCGATCCGCGGCAACTATCCGCGGTCGGCGGTGACCGCGCTCGACTCGCTCATGGCGACAAGCCCGCAGGACGTCACCGGCAGGCTGATCCTCCTCCACGGCCCCGCGGGCACCGGCAAGACGACCGCCGTGCGCGCGCTCGCGCACGAATGGCGGGACTGGTGCCAGGTCGACAACGTCCTCGACCCCGAGGTCCTGTTCGCCGATCCGGGCTATCTGACCTCGGTGGTGCTCGGCGAGGAGCGGGCGGACAAGCGGAAATGGCGGCTGCTGATCCTCGAAGACTGCGACGAACTCGTCGGCGCGGACGCCAAACGCGACTCCGGCCAGGCCCTGTCCCGGCTGCTCAATCTGACCGACGGCCTGCTCGGCCAGGGCCTGGACATCCTGGTGTGCCTGACCACCAACGAGAACGTCGCCCGGCTGCATCCGGCCGTGGTCCGGCCGGGCCGGTGCCTCGCGGAGATCGAGGTCGGCCCGCTGCCGCGGGACGAGGCGGCCAGATGGCTGGGCGCGGAGATCGATGCCGAGGGCGCCACCCTGGCCGAGCTGTATCGCCTGCGAGCCGCGGTCTAGCCCAGGGGAGTGAAGGCCGCCTTCATTGGGTCAGCGCCGTGCCTCGGCAAAGTCGCATAGCCACTGGTCCGCGCCACAGAGCCGGATCGTGGTGAGCGGGCTCAACCAAGAGCGGGTCGTGAGTGTTTTGGGTCGTTCTGGTGAACCTGTATTTGCTTACCCACTCGGCTTGACGCCGTCATGCTGCCGTCGCGGAGCCGATATCGGCGAGTGGGGAGGATTGGGGACGTTCAGTGTCCGGAATCTTCCCCACTCGGCATGACCTTGATCAACGGAGGATTCGGGACAGTCAACGTCCCCGATCTTCCGTTGATCAAGCTCCTAGGCCCGAGCGCCCCCTCGACGATGTAGGAATCGGGACGCTCAACGTCCCGATTCCTACATCGTCGGCACCTGGCACGACCATCACCCCCGAGACTCGTACGACTCTCGACATTCGCCCTGCTCAGGAGTAGGTGAATAAATACAGATCCGCCCTGACGCCCTTTGCCACTCACGACCCCTGCGCAGAACCGTACATATGTACATCAATTGGACATTCAGTCGTCAGGAACTTTGCCGAGATCCTGGCGGTCAGCCCAGGGCCGGGATTGGTCGTTCGCCGGATCCGCGGGTCGCCTGCTGTTAGGGTCCGCGCCATGCGGGTGTGGTGGTGTGGCCTGGTCATGGGCGCGGTCGCGCTGCTCGGCGCGTGCGGCGGGGGCGGGTCGGGGAGCGGCCAGGTGGTGCCCCCGCCGACGACGCTGACGACGCCGGCGACGGTTCCGACGACCGGCCTCGGGGGACGAGGACGTCGACGACGTCGCCGGAAACCCCGGCGACCACCACCACGACCCGGGTCACGCCGGAGACGACGCGGACCACGACCCGCCGTTCCACGACGACCGCGAAGCGCCCGACGGCCCCGCGTCACACTCCTCCCACCCGCAGACGCTGACGACCCTGGCGCTTTCACGCGGATGAAAGCCGCGTGAAAGCCGCGTTCCTAACCTCTTTCGTGGGGCAGGGACGAGAGGGGGATCGCGTGGGGTACGAAGTCGATCCAGCGAAGTTGCTGGAGGTGAGTGACGAGCTCGGGACCATCGGCACCGGGCTGCGGTCGGTGAGCGAGCAGGTGGCGCACACCGACGTGGCCCAGCTGGACTTCGGCGGCGACCGCTATCAGGGCCACGGCGCCGCATACCTCGCCGCGAACGGGGAGCTGGCGAGTCTCGCCGTCAAGCTGGTCGGTGACATCGACGAGATCTCCCGACTGCTGCGGGAGGCCGCCGGTGTCTACGGGGACACCGAGTCGGACTTCGCGTCGCGGCTCGACGCCCTGCGCGAGGTGGGCGACTGATGGCCTGGTGGGACGAAGCCAAGGCGAGGTACCGGCCGGCGGGGGAGAACGGTCAGGTCAGCCCGACCGACGAGGAGATCAGGGCGATCCTCGACGACCCCGAAGTCTCCGACGAGACGAAACGGGAGCTCATCGCCGCGTGGAGCTACGACTACGCGACGGGGTACATCTGGGGTGACGTCATCACCCAGGAACGGACCGGGTACGACCCGGACGCCGTGCCGGACGAGGTGAAGGAGTACATCGAGGAGTACGACGCCCAGGAGTACGTGGACAACTACGCCGCGAACGCCATCAACAACGGCGCGGTGAGCCAGGCGGTCAACGACGCCGCGACCATCGCGACCGGCGAGAACCCCGGCGGGCTGCCCGGGTCCGGCAACCCCAGTGCGGATATGCAGGCCGCGATCGACCAGGCGGAGAACGAGCGCCGGTACGCGGACGATCTGGACGAACAACGGGAGAACGCCCAGCAGCTCCAGTCCTACGCGGACAACTTGAAGGCCACCGGCAGTACCGGCGCCGCGAGTTCGGCGGAGATCTTCGACTCCGGCGAGATCGGGCTGGACTTCTTCAAACTGTTCTGGGGGAAGTACTGCCGATACCGAAGCGGTGGTGGATCCCGGGCGGGCGCCCGTGGTTCGGGCGACGGCGGCACGTCCTTGACCGGGAACCCGTTCGCCGACAAGTGGATCTTCAAGGCCCGGTACAACGAGCAGCGTGAGGTGGTGTTCAAGAGCCTCGGTCTCCAGGCCGACCGGTACGCACAGGCGGTCGGCCGTCTCCAGCGCCACGTCGACGAGCTCATCACGGCCCAGGGCGACCTGTTCGCCGAGTGGGAGGGGGAGGCCGCGGACACCGCGTCGTCGCGCTACGACGACGCGGTGGGCCAGGCCAGGGCCCTGATGAAGGAGCTGGCCGACGCCGGCAAGGTGCTGATCGAGGTCCGCGGCGCGCTGGAGCAGATGTGCGTGGCCAAGGCGCAGACCGTGAACGGCCTGTTCTCGTCGGATGTCAACGGGATCGGGCCGGATATCGTCGACCGGCTGGTCACGGTCGCCAAGGGCGGGGCGAGCGACGAGGACATCCTTTACGTGGCCTCGCAGTTCGGCATACCGGCCGACCAGGAGTGCCTGAACATCAGCGACGACGTCAAGGCCGAAGTCCGGCAGTCGGCGGCCGAGTGGTGCGACGGCAACCTGGTGCCGGTGGTGGCGACGAAGGTCGAGGCGTTCTGGGACGTCTGCGACGCCACCGACGAAGGGTTCGAGGAGATCCTCGGCGTGATGCGGGAGATGCTCGAACAGGGCGCGCGGGCCGGTTCCGGCGGGCGGCGGGAGGTGATGCCGCGATGATCGAGGAGGAGCGCGTCGAGCGGATGCGCGCGCGGATCGCGGACCGGATCGAGGGCAACCGGCACCGGATCGCGGCCAGGGCCGAGCGGTGTTACGCGGCGGAGAAAGCGGGCGCGGAGAAGTCCGCCGCACTGACGCAACGCTGGCACAAGCGCGTCGCCGCGATCCGGCGCAGGGCGGAGGACCGCCGTGCCGCCTTCGCGCCACCGAGTTCACGACGGCCCCGGGAGTTCGACTTCGAGCCGGACTGGGACGACGATCCCGGCCCTCGCCGGCACCGGTAGCCGATCCGGCGACCGTCCTTTTCAGACAGACTCGAGGAGTTCGATGACTCAGCCCGGCCCGCCTGGGCATCAGCCGTACCCGCAGCAGTACCACCACCAGCAGGCCGCGTGGGGACCGCCGCAACCCTTGCCGCGCAAGCGGAAGACCGGTCCGCTGATCGCGGTGCTGGTCATCGTGCTGGTGGTCGTCGTCGGTGGCGGCGGGGTCTTGCTGTACTTCGGATTGAGCGATTCCGGCAAGGCGTCTCCGCGGGTGGACGCCTCCCAGGACCTGGAGAAGGCGCCGGGCGGATGCGCGGTCCTCACCGAGGCGGAGGTGGCGCCGTACATCCCCGGCCGGATGGACTTCAAACCGTTGTCGGGCAACACCTCGACGGATACGTCCGAGCAGGGCCAGTGCAGCTGGAACAACAACGACCACTACCTCAAGGACAAGGTCGGTGCGGCGTTCGTGATCGTCACCAGCTACGTCTTCCGCGCCACCCGCGAAAAGTCGGGAGTGGACGCCGCGAAGGAGCATCTGAAACGCCGAGTGCCGAACGGAGGCGAGGTGGGTGTGCAGGGCGCCGAAGAAGCCCTGCTGGTCGCCACGGGGAAGACCGGCAACCAGGCGAAGGTCGCGGTGCGCTACCGCAACGTCGTCTACCACCTCGACTACCTCAACAAGACCGAGGGCGTCCAGGTCAAGAGCAGGCTGACCGAGCTGGCCGCCGTCGTCGTCGGCAAGGCGGTGCCCAAGGGCTGACCGGGAGCGAAGGTACTAGGACCTCCGCCGCTTCCGCCTCGGCGGGCGATCGGTCAGGGTGCCCGTATGCGCGTCCTCCCCGCTTCACCGCGTGCCCGCAAGGTCGTGGTGCTCGGCCTGATCGCCGCCGTCGTGCTGGCGGCCTCGGCCTTCGGCCTCGATCGGCTGGTCAACGCCCGGACCTTCCAGTTCTACGGCGGCCTGACCCATCGGGTCGACGTGCCGGACAAGGTCGTGGCCCTCACCTTCGACGACGGGCCCGACCCGGCGGGTACCGCGGAACTCCTCGACGGCCTGCGCGCGGCCGGGGTGCCCGCCACCTTCTACCTGACCGGGCGGGAGCTGGAACGGCACCCGGATCTCGGCGCGCGGATCGCCGCCGCCGGTCACGAGCTCGGCAACCACTCCTACTCCCACGAGCGGATGGTCTTCGTGTCCGCCGAAACGGTGGCCACCGAGATCGAGCGGACCGACGCGCTGATCCGCCGGACCGGCTACCGCGGCGAGATCACCTTCCGCCCGCCCAACGGCAAGAAACTGCTGGCCCTGCCGCGCTATCTCGCCGAGCATCGGCGGCGGACGATCATGTGGGACGTCGAACCGGACTCCTACCCCGAGGTGGCCGCCAGCGCCTCCGGCATCGCCGAGTACACCGCCGAGCACGTGCGGCCCGGCTCGATCGTCCTGTTGCACGGGATGTACCAGAGCCGGACCACGACCAGGCGAGCGGTGGTCCCGCTGGTCGAACGGTTGCGTGGGCTCGGTTATCGGTTCGTCACGGTGTCCGGGCTGCTGGCCCGGCAGCCGGGATGACCGCACGGACCACCCAGTGCCGCCCGCGCGGGCCGAATTCCAGCCGCCCGCCGTGTTCGGCCAGTTCACCGGCCACACTGGCCAGCCCGAAGCCGCTGCCGCCACCCGGTCTCGTGGTGGCGGGCAGTTCGCTGCGGACCTCGACCCGCACGTCGTCGTCGTGGTTCCGCACGGTGATCCGCACCCGGGTGCCGGGGCCGGCGTGCCGCAACGCGTTCGTGGCCGCCTCGGCGATCACCCGCTCGGCCAGCGCCCCGGCCACCCCGTCCGGTACGCCGGTGGGTTCGTCCAGCACGAGCCCGGCGGCGCGCAGCCGGGCGAGGAGCTCGGGCAGGTCGGTGGGCGCGGGCGGCGGATGCTCGTCCTCGGCGAGGTCGCGGAGCGTCCGCCGGACCTCGGTGAGCGCGTCCCGGCCGGCGGTGAGGATCGTGTCCACGCGTTCGCGGGCCGGTTCGCCGAGATCGGCGGTCGCGCGCAACGCCTCGGCCTGCACGAGCATCACCGTCGTGGTGTGGGCGAGCGTGTCGTGCAGCCGCCGGGCCGTGCGCTCCCGGCGTTCCGCGGCCGCGGTTTCCGCGTTGTGGCGGGCTTGCTGCTCGACGAGCCGGGCGCGGTCGGCCACGTGCCGTCGCCGTTCCATGCCCATCGTCCACGCCACGCCGAAGGCCACCAGCGCCAGCGAAGTGCCGTCCACCAGGCCCTTGAACTCGCCCATCACCAGCGCCACGGCGGCCGCCGCGCCGAGGGCGACCACCCGGTGCCCGGCACGGTTCGGCAGGGCGGCCACGGTGTAGAGCGCGAGCAGGACCGGTACGTAGGCCACGTTGCGAGCGGGCCCCAGCAGCAGCTGCGCCACGGTCGCCGCGGCGACGACCGTGAGCACGACGCCGGGTGCCCGCCGCCGCGCGGCCAGCGGCAGCAGCTGCGCGGCGGCGACGGCCACCGCCTGCCAGCTCCCCGTGCCAAGCCCGCTCGCCCAGAACAGCAGTGCGACCAGCAGGATCATCCCGAGGTCCGAACGCGCGCGGAGATGATTGAGCACGTCCCGACAGTAGAGTGTGCGCCATCGAGGTGATCCCATGGTTCGTGTCGTCGTGGTCGACGACCACGCCCTGGTCCGCGAAGGGCTGGCGATGGTGCTGGCCGCGCAGCCGGGTTTGACCGTCGCCGCGCACTGCGCCGGCGGGCCGGAGCTGCTCGACTTCCTCCGCACCGCGCGGGAACCGGTCGACGTGGTCCTGCTCGACCTCTACCTGCCGGACATGGACGGCCTGGAGACCCTGCGCCGCCTGCGCGAGCGGATGCCCGCCCCGCCGCCCGTGCTGATGCTGACCACCATCGGGAGGCGGCACGAGATCCGGCAGGCGCTGGCCGCCGGTGCCGCCGGCTTCGTGCTGAAGGACGCCACGGGGGCCGAGCTGGCCGCCGCCGTCCGCGGCGCGCACGACGGGATGACCGTGATCAGCCCGTCCGCGGCGGCCACGCTGTGCGGTACCGGTGACCCGGGCCTGACCCCGCGCGAGCGCGAAGTGCTGTCACTGCTCGGTTCCGGACTGTCCAACCGCGACATCGCGGGACGGCTCGGGCTGGCCGAACGCACGGTCAAGGTGCACGTCGGCAATGTGCTGGCCAAACTCGGCGTCACCAGCCGGACCCAGGCCGCGTTGCGCGCGCGGGCCCTGCTCGGCTCGCGGGATTCATGAGCCGCCCAGGTTTTCGAGCTTCGCCCTGATTTCGGCGGCCTGGGGGACGTCGAGGTCGCGGTAGAAGTCGAGTACCTGGAGCCAGTGCCGGCGTGCCTCGTCGTGCTCGCCTCGTTCGGCGTGGAGGTCACCGATTCCGGCGTGGGCGTGCGCCACCTGCTCGCGGTGGCCTGCCTCGGTGGCGACGGCCAGCGCGTCGCCGTACCAGCGGAGGGCCTCGGTGTGGCGTCCCGCTGAGGCGTGGGTGGTGCCCAACGCGTTGAGCGTCTCGCAGATCACTTCCGTGTCACCGATGGCACGGGCGAGTGCCGCCGCTTCCTCGTGGTGGCGCAAGGCCCGCTCGCCGTCGCCCCGTCGCCGGTACACCACCCCCATAACCCTCAGGCAATCCGCTTCCTGGGTGCGGAAACCCGATGCCCTGGCGAGAGCCATGCCGCGCTGGGCGTGGTCGAAGGCTGCGTCGTCCTGTCCGATGTGGAGGTACATCTTGGCCAGGAGGTTGACCGCGTTGCATTCGATGTGTTCGTCGTGATTTTCCTGGCACAGGGCGAAAGCCACGTCGAGATGCCGCCTGGCCTCTTCGGGAAGGCCGAGGCTCAGCAGGTTCTGGGAATGGTTGATCCTGACCGCGCAGTGCAGATACCAGCTTTCGTCCGGATCGGTCAGCGCGAGTGCCTGCTCGAACCGGTGCCGGGCCACTTCCAGCTCGCCCTTCTTCCCGTACACACAGCCGAGAAAGCTCAGCGTCGCCGCCTGGAACCCCCGATCCCCGGTGCGGTGGAACGCGGCCATCGCCCATTCGAGATGGTCGATCGCTTCGCGGTCCTGGCCCCTGCGTGACATCGTGGCACCGAGAATGCGTCGCGCCCTCGCTTCCGCGCGTTCGTCTTTCAGGGCACGAGCGGCGTCGACCGTGCGAGTGTGCAGGACGACCGCGTCGTCGTAGTACCCGCCGGTGTCGAGGTAACGCCACACGGTCTCCGACAGGTGGATCACGGACGCCGGCCCGCCGTGCCCGCAGACCTCCAGCAGGTTGGCCCGCTCGGCGTCGAGCCAGCGCCACGCGTGGTCGTAGGTCGAGAACAGCGGTGCTTCCCCGTGGGAGACCGGCGCCTTCGGCCTCGGGGCGTAGTCGTCTCGCGCGATGACGTCCATCGCGGCCGAAGCCGTGGACAGGTAGTGGTCGAGCAGCCTGCTCAGCGCGGCCTCGCGTTCGTCGGCGCTGTCGGTGGTTTCGGCGAGTTCGGCGGCGTACGCCCGCAGCAGATCGTGGGAACGGTAGCGGCCGTCGGAAGACTGATCGACGAGATGGGCCCTGCGCAGCACGTCCAGCGCGCGGCGCGTCTCCCGCGGCCCGGTGCCGGCCAGCGCCGCCGCCGCGTGGTCGTCCGTGTCGTGCCCGGGATGCAGGCCGAGGAGGCGGAACAGCCGGGCCGCCACCGCGTCCAGCTTCCGGTACGACCACGAGAACACGGCGCGCACGGCGGTCTGCGGATCACCGTCGACGTCCAGCAGATCGAGAGCGTCCTGCTGGCGGGAAAGCTCGTCGACGAATTCGCCGAGGCCGCGAGCGGGCCGCGACCGGATCAGCTCGGCGGCGATCCGTAACGCCAAGGGCAGCCGGGCGCACCGTTCCACCAAGGCGGCGGCCGCCTCTGGCTCGGCGTCCACCCGGTCGGCGAGCAGTTCGCGGAGCAGAACGCGGGCGTCCTCGTCCGGCAGCCGATCGAGATCGAGCCGGTGGGCGCCCTCGCGGGCGACGAGACCGGCCAGCGCGTCCCGGCTGGTCGCCACCACGAAACACGAAGAGCTCCCGGGCAGCAGGGGACGCACCTGCTCGACCGTGCGGGCGTTGTCCAGCACGATCAGCATCCGGCGACGGGCGACGAGGGTGCGAAACCGCGCGGCGCGCTCGGCGAGGTCCTGCGGGATCGCCGCGCCGTCCAAGTCCAGCGCGCGCAGGAAGCCCGCCAGCGCGTCTTCCGGCGAGACCGGCTGGTCGGGGCCGTAGCCACGCAGATCGACGTACAGCTGGCCGTCGGGGAACCGGTCCCGCACCCGGTGTGCCCAGCGCACGGCCAGCGCCGTCTTGCCCACTCCGGCGGTTCCGGCGACGGCCGAGACCACCGCGGCCTCCCCGGTGGCGAGGAGGCCGTCGAGTTCCGCGAGCTCGGTGTCCCTGCCCACGAATCCGCGCACGTCCACCGGCAGCTGGGCGGGCACACTCGTGGGCGGGGTCTTCTCGTCCGGCGCCAGTGACTCTCCCGCGAGCATGCGCTGATGCAGCTCACGCAACTCGGGGCCGGGGTCCACGCCGAGTTCTTCGACGAGCGTGTCCCGTGCCGTGCGATACGCCCGCAACGCTTCGGCCTGCTGCCCGGCGCGGTACAGGGCGGTCATGAGCAGGCCGTGCAGCCGCTCGCGAACCGGGTACCGGCGCACCAGATCCGTCAGTTCGCCGATGATCGCCGCGTTCAGCCCGCAGGCGAGTTCGGCCTCGTAGAGCGTCTCCAGCGCGACCGACCTGAGCTCGGTGAGCCGCTGCGCCCAGTCCGCGAGCAGCGGGACGTCCACGTCACGGAACGGGTCGCCGTGCCACAGGCCCAACGCACCGCGCAGGACGTCGACCGCACGCTGTGGGTTCTCACTGGCGACTTCTCGCGCTTCGTCGAACAGCGACGCGAACCGCTCCGAGTCCAGCTCTCCCGGCAGCACCCGCAGCCGGTAGCCCGCTTCACCGAACGACAGCCGATCCGGCTCGGCGAGCACACTCCGGAGCCGGTGAACGTGGAGCTGCAGCCGCTGGCCGTGCCGCGGGTCTCGGTGGTCACCCCACAACGCGCCGGTCAGCACGTCCACCGGCACCGGCTGGTTCGCTCGCGCGAGCAGCACACCGAGCAGGATGCCCTGCAACCGTCCCGCGGGCGCCTCGTCCCGCCCGTCGCGCCGGACCCGCAGCGGACCCAGTACCCGAAACTCCACCGCATCCTCCCCAGCGCCCGCTCACCGCCACCAGTGTGGCGTACGGGCACGCACCGGCTCGACCGAGCCGGTGCGTGCGGGAAGTCGGGGCGAGAGGACTATCCGTCCCGCCAGTGCCGCAAGGTCCCCATTTTGTATTCGCGGATACCGTCCCAGGCAAAGAAGATCACCGTTTTGAATCCGACGAATCCTTCAGGCCAATCGTGGTCGCACACCTTCGTGGTACCACCGCCCGAATTGTTGTAACACATCCAATACCGTGCGGTTCCGTCGACCGTCATCTGCACGCGGGCCATGACCGGATTCCCGTCGGCGCAGTGGTCTCGTACCGTGACGCGGTCTCCGTCGAGAGTGACCCACGCGTCACCCACGGACTTGCGTTCTCCCCAGCATTCCATCGAGGTGGCCATGCTGACCGGTCCGACGTCGATACTGCCGGCACCGGACGCCGCGGCACTGGCGTTCGTGGCGAACACCTGCGACAAAAGAATCAGCGCGGTCGCCGCGACCGGCGTGAGAAGGCGCGAAAAACGGGCCATGGTGTTCCCTTCGGATCCGGGTATCGCTTTGCCCGACGGTAGATCGCGCCCGGCACCGTGCGCAGGGGTCATTCGAACCCTGTTCGGGGACCGCTACGGTTGCCGTGCGGGACGACCACCCAGGGGGACGAATGAGCGAGACGCTGGACGAGACCGTCGCGGGCATCATGGCGAGAGTCAGCACGACGATCGCCGAGGGCGACAGCATGTTCGCGGGCAACAACACCGCGCACTACCTGAGCGTGTCCAGGGACGCGTTGCGCGCGGTGCTCGCCGCGTTGCGGGTCACGGGGCGTCCGGAACCGAAGCGGGTCTTGGACTTCGGGTGTGGTTACGGCCGGGTGATGCGTTCGCTGCGGGCCGCTTTCCCGGCGGCGGAGCTGATCGCGTGCGACATGGACCCGGCGGCGCTGGCCGGTTGCGCCGAGGCGTTCGGCGCTCGGGCGGTGCCCGGTGCCCCGGACGTCGACGACATCGAGCAGGTGACCGGGGTGGACCTGCTGTGGTGCGGTTCGGTGCTGACCCATCTCGATGCCCCGAACTGGGGTCCGCTGCTGCGCTACTTCTCGCGCGCGCTGGCTCCCGGTGGCGTCGCCGTGGTCACCACGCACGGCCGCCGGATGGCGATACGCGCCGAGGCGGGCAAGGACTACGGGCTGGACACCCGTGCGACCGACCGCATGCTCGCCGCGTACAAGGCGTGCGGTTTCGGCTACAACGACTACGCGGGCAACGACGGCTACGGCATCTCGCTCAGCTCGCCCGGCTGGGCGGTGCAGCGCGCGCTGGAGACGCCCGGCCTGCGCCTCGCCGGATACGACGAGGCCGCGTGGGATCGCCATCAGGACGTGATGGTGCTCGTCAAGGACGCCGACGAGGTCCTGAAGTCCGACCTGTGAGCCGCTAAACCCCTACCCCGTATCAGCTGTCCGTGAAGGCCTCCTTGAGGGATCCAGAGTCCCTCAAGGAGGCCTTCACGGACTTTGGTGCGCCCGCATCCTGTGCTATACCCTACGGGGGTAATGTAATATCGAACCGAAGGGTGAAAGCCGATGGACACCACCGTGTACACGGTGAAGGGCATGACGTGCTCGGGTTGCCTGAACAAGGTGACGGCGGCGGTGAACGGCGTCGCCGGGGTCAGCGACGTCGACGCGGATATCGCGACCGGCGAAGTGACCGTCGTGAGCGAGGGGCCGGTCGACGCGCGGCTGGTGCGATCCGCGGTCGAGGAGGCCGGCTACGAGGTGGTCGGCTGAAGGTGATGGCCGAGGACAACGGAATTGAACCGGCCGTCGTCATCAAGGTCGTGGACAACGGGCCGTATCAGGTGAAAGGGCCGGTCTGGCTCGTCGGCCACGACGGCGAAGAGTACGAGCCGATCGGGCGCACGCAAGTGCTGTGCCGGTGCGGGAAGTCGGCGAAAAAGCCGTTCTGCGACGGCGCCCATGTCCGGACCGGGTTCACGGCGACCAGGGAAGAATGAGAAGCGGGCGGGTGACTGAAGGTCATCCGCCCGCTTCGTGTGTCAGGAGGTTCAGGAACGCACCAGGCGCGCGATCGCTTCGGAGGCTTCCCGGATCTTCCTGTCCGCCTCGGGGCCGCCTTTCGCGGCGGCTTCGACGACGCAGCCCGCCATGTGCCGCTCGAGGAGTTCGAGGGAGAACGATTGCAGGGCCCGGGTCGCCGCCGAGACCTGGGTGAGGACGTCGATGCAGTACTTGTCCTCTTCGACCATCTTCTGCAGGCCACGGATCTGCCCCTCGACGCGTCGTAGGCGTTTGAGCTGGCGCTCCTTGTCGTCGCCGTGATCGGCCACGCTCGCTCCTCGAGTCGGGATTCGCGGACGTCCCCATCATGCCCCGTCCGGGGTGGCGCGTCGAAGGCGGGCGGTGACATACGCCACTGGGGTATGCCGGTTGCCCTACCCCCCTAGGGTATGTAGAGTCCTCGGTGGAGGTCGAGATGCACGGATACACGCAAGGCAAGGACGAATACCTGACCCGGCTGCGGCGGATCGAAGGACAGATCCGCGGCCTGCAGCGAATGGTCGAAGAGGACAAGTACTGCATCGACATCCTCACGCAGGTGTCCGCGGCCACCAAGGCGTTGCAGTCGGTGTCGCTGGGGTTGATGGACGAACACCTCCGGCACTGCGTGTCCGACGCCATCGCCAAGGGCGGCGACGAAGCCGACGAAAAGATCAAGGAGGCGAGCGACGTCATCGCCCGCCTCGTCCGTTCCTGATATCCCGCAAGGAGAACCACGATGAGCGAGACCACCTACACCGTCACCGGCATGACCTGCGACCACTGCGTCCGCTCCGTCACCGAAGAGGTCGGCAAGATCGACGGCGTCACCGGCGTCCGCGTGGATCTGCCCACCGGAGCGGTGACCGTGACCGGATCCCGGGAACCCGCGGTCGCCGAGGTGCGCGCCGCCGTCGAAGAAGCCGGATACGAGCTGACCGCCTGAGCCGCGGTCCCCGATCGCGGGTCATGGCCCGCACTAAGGACTTCACGATGAACACAGTTGCGAAGCTCTCCGCCTACGGTGTGGCGCTTGCCCTGGTCGCCGGTGGCGCCTGGGCCGCAGGCACCGCTGTCGGTCCTTTCGCCGGCGCCGCCGGCCTTCCCGGCGGCGAGGACGCCGGGCATGGGGACGCTCACAGCGGCACCGTCGCGGAGGCGGCGCCGACCGACGAGCCCGGCGGGCTCGCGTCGTCCAGGGGCGGCTACACCCTCACGCCCACCACCACGACGCTCACGCCGGGGACGAACCAGCCCTTCTCCTTCAAGATCCTCGGCCCGGACGGCGCGCCGGTCACCGCGTACGACGTCGAACACGAGAAGCGGATGCACCTGATCGTCGTCCGGCGAGACACGGCCGGTTTCCAGCACGTGCACCCCGAACTCGCGCCCGACGGCGTGTGGAGTGTCCCGCTGGCCCTGCCCGAAGCGGGCAGCTACCGCGTCTTCGCGGACTTCAAGCCGACGGGCGGCTCGGCCTCGACACTCGGTGTCGACGTCGCCGCGGCGGGGGATTTCAAACCCGTCGAGCACCGGCCTTCGCGCGTCGCGAACGTCGACGGCTACCAAGTCCGCCTGGACGGTGAGCTGACGCCGGGCAAGTCGTCGCAGGTGACCTTGACGGTGACCAAGGACGGCCGCGACGTGACCGATCTGCAGCCGTACCTGGGCGCCTACGGGCATCTGGTGGCGCTGCGCGGCGGCGACCTCGCGTACCTGCACGTCCACCCGGACGGCGAGCCCGGGGACGGTCGCACGAAGCCCGGTCCGGCGGTGACCTTCTTCGCCGAAGTCCCCTCGGCGGGGACGTACCGGCTGTTCCTCGACTTCCAGCACCAGGGCAAGGTCCGCACCGCCGAGTTCACCGTCGCCACCGCGGGCACCCCCGCCCCGGCCCCTTCGGCGTCCCAGGACCCCACCCCACCCCCGGCGGCCGACGACGGCCACGGCGGACACGGCTGACCGCGAGCACGAAAGGAGCGACCACGATGACTTCCGATCTGGACCAGGCCACCACGGCCGAGGTCGAACTCGCGATCACCGGGATGACCTGCGCGTCGTGCGCGATGCGCATCGAGAAGAAGCTGAACAAGCTGGACGGCGTCACCGCCACGGTCAATTACGCCACGGAGAAGGCGAAGGTCACCTACAGCGGGGACATCGAACCCCAGCGGCTGATCGAGCAGGTGGAGGCGGCCGGTTACGCGGCCGCCCTGCCCGCTCCGCCGAAGCAGGAGCGGCCGGACGGGCCCGCCGAGGAGGCCGATCCGATCGCGCCGTTGCGGCAGCGGCTGATCGGTTCCACGGTGCTGTCGGTGCCGGTGATCCTGCTGGCGATGGTGCCGGCGTTCCAGTTCACCTACTGGCAGTGGATCTCGCTGACGCTGGCCGCGCCGGTGCTGGTGTGGGCGGCGTGGCCGTTCCACAAGGCGGCGTGGGCGAATCTGCGCCACGGCGCGGCCACCATGGACACCCTGATCTCGATGGGCACGCTCGCCGCGTTCCTGTGGTCGCTGTACGCGCTGCTGTTCGGCAGCGCGGGAACGCCGGGCATGACGCACGCCTTCGAGCTGACCGTGGAGCGGATGGCCGGGGACGGCAACATCTACCTCGAGGTCGCCGCCGGGGTGACGACGTTCATCCTCGCTGGGCGGTACTTCGAGGCGCGGTCCAAGCGCCGGGCGGGTGCCGCGCTGCGGGCGTTGCTGGAGCTGGGCGCGAAGGACGTCGCCGTACTCCGTGACGGCAAGGAAGAGCGGATCCCGGTCGACCGGCTCATCGTCGGGGACCGGTTCGTGGTCCGGCCGGGGGAGAAGATCGCCACCGACGGCGTGATCACCGAAGGCAGTTCCGCCGTCGACGCCAGCATGCTGACCGGCGAGAGCGTCCCCGTCGAGGTCGGCCCCGGCGACTCCGTGGTCGGCGCGACGGTCAACGCGGGCGGACGGCTCGTCGTCCGTGCGACGCGGGTCGGCGCGGACACGCAGCTCGCGCAGATGGCGAAGCTGGTGGAGGACGCGCAGACCGGCAAGGCGCAGGTCCAGCGGCTGGCCGACCGGGTTTCGGGTGTGTTCGTGCCGATCGTGATCGCGCTCGCCGTCGGCACGCTGATGTTCTGGCTCGGGGCCGGTGGTTCGGTGGCGGCGGCGTTCACCGCCGCGGTGGCCGTGCTGATCATCGCCTGCCCGTGCGCACTGGGGCTGGCGACGCCGACCGCGCTGCTCGTGGGTACCGGACGGGGCGCGCAGCTCGGGATCCTGATCAAGGGGCCGGAAGTGCTGGAGTCCACCCGGTCGGTCGACACGGTGGTCCTCGACAAGACCGGCACCGTGACCACCGGGCAGATGTCGCTGGTGGCGGTCCACGTCGCCGAAGGCGCCGACGAGGAGACGACGCTGCGCTTGGCCGGTGCGCTGGAGAACGCGTCGGAGCACCCGATCGCGCAGGCCATCGCCCGCGCGGCACGGGAGCGGGTGGGCGAGCTGCCCGCCGTCGAGGAGTTCACCAACGTCGAAGGCCTTGGCGTGCAAGGGATCGTCGACGGCAAGGCGGTGCTGGCCGGGCGTAGCGCGCTGCTGGAGGAGTGGGCGCACCACCTGACGGCGAACCTCGCCGAGGCCAAGGCGTCCGAAGAGAAGGACGGCCGGACGGCGATCGTGGTCGGCTGGGACGGGAAGGCCCGTGCCGTACTCGTCGTCGCCGACACGGTGAAGCCGACGTCCGCCGAAGCCATCACGCGGCTGCGGGCGCTCGGCCTGACCCCGGTCCTGCTCACCGGGGACAACGAGGCCGTGGCCCGCGCGGTGGCCGCGGAGGTCGGGATCACCGAGGTGATCGCCGAGGTCCTGCCCAAGGACAAGGTCGACGTGGTCAAGCGGCTGCAGGGCGAGGGCAAGGTGGTCGCCATGGTGGGCGACGGCGTCAACGACGCGGCCGCGCTGGCACAGGCCGACCTCGGCCTGGCCATGGGCACCGGCACGGACGTCGCCATCGAGGCGTCGGATCTCACCCTCGTCCGCGGTGATCTGCGGGCGGCGGTGGACGCGATCCGGCTCTCGCGGCGGACGCTGCGCACCATCAAGGGCAACCTGTTCTGGGCCTTCGCCTACAACGTCGCGGCGCTGCCACTGGCCGCGGCGGGGCTGCTCAACCCGATGATCGCCGGCGCCGCGATGGCGTTCAGCTCGGTCTTCGTGGTCACGAACAGCCTGCGGCTCAAGGGATTCCGCGGCACGGCGAGCTGATCATCGCTCGAACGAGGCGCTCGCGCGGCACTTCCGGTGCCGCGCGAGTGCCTTTTCGCTCGTGCCTGCCCCGGACGCGCGCGGCGGGGGCCCGCGATGCATCCCGGTGGCCGCGGCGCGCGCGTCGCGAAAGCCACTTTCGCGACGTCTGATGTCCCGAAAGTGGCTTTCGCGACATGGCGGGCGGTCCCGGGCGCAGGTCGGGTGGGTCGTGAGTGGCGTTTCGGGCTCTCGCCGTCCTTACCACTCACGAGACTCGACCGGCGATGTCACGTGACCGACCGGAGGACACGCGTGATCCGGCGGACGACACGACCGCGGCCGGGTTCCGCCGCGAGTCGTCCGTCTGATCACGTGTGTCGTCCGTCCAGCCACGTGTGTCGTCCGTCCAGCCACGTGTGTCGTCCGGTCAGTCACGCGAACCCGCCGCCGGCGCACCGGCGGTAGGTACCTAAGCCACCCTTGGCTCTAGCCCGAAACGCCGCTCACGAGACGTGCCCACCACGCCAGCCGCCTTCCCCGGAAGTACGTGAAGGCTCCCTTCACCGCGTTAGACGCAGTGAAGGGAGCCTTCACGGACTTGGGAAGGTCGAGTTTCCTCGGCTGAGCCGAGGGAAGGGGTCCTTCACGCGTCGCCGCTGGGACAGGGGGTGTTGTCAGGGTCGCGGTTGGCTATCGCGTTGTCCGTGAGGGCCTCCTTCCCTACCTTGAGGGTAGGCAAGGAGGCCCTCACGGACCTGCGACCATGTCGCGTCCAGCAGGTACCAAGACACCTCGACTCGAACGGAACTCGCGTGATCAGCGGCGGAACACGCGAGTACGGCCTCCAGTCACGCGAGTCACGTCTTTGCCCGTACCGCGCCAGTTCCCTTGTGTGGACGAACGAGAAGAGCCGCCCCTGGTGCGGAAGCACCAGGGGCGGCCCTTGTTCGTCGCGGATCTTTCAGTGGTGGTAGGCGTGCACGACCGCGTGTCCGGCGCCGCGGCCGATGAGCCACTTGTTGACCGGCGTGGTGAGCAGGAAAGCGACGAAGAGCGCGAAGGCGAGCGCGCCCCAGAACAGGAAGCTGCCGAGGCCTGCCTCCATCGCGCCCGGGACGACGAGCATCACCCCGTTGTCAATGATCTCCATGACGATGATCGAGACGGTGTCGGCGGCGAGGGCGACCTTGAGGGCCTGCTTGAAGCCGACACCCGCGCGCAGGACGCCGCGCATCGTCAGCGCGTAGCCGAAGACGAACGCCAGCGCGACGGCGAGCACGATGGTGGCGAGGTTGCCCCAGCCCAGCGCGGTGCCGATCACCATGCCGAGCACTTCGCCGATGGCGCAGCCGGTGAGGCAGTGCAGGGTGGCGGACGCCGCCATACCCCAGGAGACCTTGCCCGGTCGGTGCTGTTCGTGGCCGCCGTGGTGCTGGTGTTCGTGGTGCGAGTGGTCGTGCTCAACCGACATGGTCGTGTTTCTCCTTTGTGGACTGCTCGGCAGGTGCGGGTTCGAGTCCTGCGACGAGATTGAACGAACCGGTGAGCAGGTTGAGCGACACCAGCCCCACCGTGTCGGCGATGAGCTGGTCGCTCCAGCCGTGTCGCCGCAATTCGGCGACGTCCTCGTCGCCGATCGAGGCCGGTTCGGCGAGGACCCGCACGGCATACGCGATCAGCGCGGCCTCGCGCCGATCGGTGGAGGTGCCCTGCCGGGCCAGCGCGATGTCGTTGTCGCTGAGCCCGGCGGCCCGTGCGGCCTGTGTGTGCGCCTGCAGGCACAGCGCGCAACCGATCCACTCCTGCAGGGCGAGTGAGATCTTTTCGCTGAGTGCCCGGGGGAGCTTGACCCGCTTCATGGCCCGCGAGAAGTCGAGGTAGCCCTGAAGGAGCGCGGGGGAGTTGGCCATCGCGGAGACCATCGGGCCTGCCGAGCCGCGCCGTTGGACGATGTCGCCGAGCAGCTCGGCGGACTTCGCCGGCGCGTCGGCCGGATCAAGCGACTGAAGACGCTGCATGGCTCCTCCTCGTCCTGTCGGTCGCAGGAACCTTATACCTGTATGGGGTACCTGTCCAGTGCTGGTGACTCCTCGGTGTTCTGCGCGACGAATCTTTGCCGGGCAACGGATTTGCCGTCGAGGTGGCGACTGTGGCGATCACTACACTAATACCCCATAGGGGTACTTGTGCGACGGTGCCGATGGGCCTAACTTCAACTCCGCAATACCCCCTATGGGTAATGGAATCCTGAAAGGACGGTCGTCATGGCGGAGACAACCCCGGACCCACGACGGTGGTGGGCGCTGGGACTCATCGCGTTGGCCCAGTTCATGGTCATCATGGACACTTCGATCATCGGCGTCGCCCTACCGGCGATGCAGCAGGACCTCGGGTTCTCCCCGGGTGACCTGTCGTGGGTGTTCAACGCCTACGTCATCGCGCTGGCCGGGCTGCTCCTGCTCGGCGGACGCCTCTCGGACCTGTTCGGCGCGCGGAGGATGTTCACCGCCGGCTGGGTCGTCACCCTCGGCGGTTCCGTGGTCGCCGCGGTCGCGGGCACCGCATGGGTCGAACTGCTCGGCCGGGTCTTGCAGGGTGCGGGCGCGGCGTTGATCGCGCCGTCCGCGCTGACCCTGCTGATGATGCTGTTCGGCTCACGGCCCCGTGAGCTGACCAAGGCGCTCGCGCTGTACGGCGCGGCCGCTCCCGCCGGTGGCACGGCCGGGGTGTTCCTCGGCGGCGTGATCACCGAATGGCTGTCGTGGCCGTGGATCTTCTGGCTCTACGTCCCGATCTCGCTGATCGCGATCGTGGCGACCGGCAAGCTGATGCCGTCCGCCCCGGCCCGGCGTGGCTCGGTCGATCTGGCCGGTGCGGTCGCGGCGACCGCGGGCCTCGGCCTGACGGTGTTCGGTGTCGTGCGGGCGCCGGAAGCGGGCTGGGACTCGGCAGGCACCTGGGGTGCGCTGATCGGCGGCATCGCCCTGCTCGCGGTGTTCGTGGCCATCCAGCGGAAGCGCGAGGTTCCCTTGGTGCGGCTGGGGATCTTCCGGACGCCGAACCTCGGCGGCGCGAACCTGGCGCAGTTCCTGCTCGGCGCGGCGTGGATCCCGATGTGGTACTTCCTCAACCTGTACCTGCAGCAGGTGCTGGGCTACGGGGCGTTCGCCAGCGGTGCGGCGCTGCTGCCGATGACGGTGCTGATCGTGGTGCTCATGGTCGCGGTCGCGCCCCGGTTGATCGGCCGGTTCGGGCCGAAGAAGATGATCATCGGCGGACTGTGGGCGCTCGCCGCGGGCCTGGTGTGGCTGTCGTTCGTCAGCCCGACGGGGAACTTCGTCGTCGACGTCCTGCCCGCGTCGCTGGTCGCGGCCCTTGGCCAGGCGCTGGCGTTCATCCCGTCGCTGGGAACGGCGATCTCCAGCGCGAAACCGGAGGAAGGCGGACTCGCGTCGGGGATCGTGAACACCTCGTACCAGATCGGGTCGGCCCTCGGCCTGGCCGCGATGACCGCGGTCGCCGTGTCGGCCGGTGCGGGCCGGGTCGGTGACCCGGTCGCGCTGACCGGCGGCTACTCGGCCGCGTTCCTCGGCGCCGCCGGGATCGCCGTCGCGGGCGGCTTCCTGGCCATGGCGGCACTGCGCACCCCCAGTGACGTCAGCGGAGGTGAACCGGCGGTCCGGCGATGACCGGCTGTATCCCCGTGTGGAGGGCGAGACCGGTCCAGGTCCGCCCTCCACACGGCGTTCCGGGTTCGAAGCGAGGGGTCAACGTCAGCGGAGGCGGGGAGCGCGAGTAGTTGCCCAGCGGCGGGGAAGGAGACCTCCACTGCGCCGCCGTTAGCGCTCGACAGTCCGAAATGGACGGACGAAATCGCCGTCACGGCCGCCGATCGCGCGGTTCCAGCAAGGCGAGATCCGGCGGCACCAGGGTCGCGGACTGTAGCAGCTCGCCGATCAGGTGGACGTTCAGCGCGTTGCCCACGGGCTCGCCGACCTCCTCTTTGGTGAGGCCGGGCACTCCGGCATCGATGAGCCGCTGGCGGACCCCGGTCACGATGTGCTCGGCCTTTTTGGGCGCCCAGTTCTCGTCCGGGTCCACTTTGGCCAGTTGGTCGGCGACCCGGCGCCAGCTCAGGGGTTGCGGGTAGGCCTCCCGGCGGAGGAATCGTTGCGCCAGCGCGACCAGGACGGTGCGCTCGGCCGTGTTCAGCCGCCAGACGCGCGGCGGCTCCGTGACCTCCGTGCCGAGGGACACCGGGGCGGGAGAATCGGTTCCCGCGACGAAGATCTCCAGCAGGTGTTCACGTCCGCTGGAGCCGCGGATGAAAAGCGCGGTGTAGCCGTCGGAAAGCGGTGCCGGTTCGTCGCCGCCGAAGACGAGCCGGGAACCGGGGAGCCGGAGCGGAAGCTTGCCTTCGTTGCGCACGCACCAGGCGCCGCCTTCGTGGACGAGTGTGCCCTGATGGCGGCTGATCTGCCGGTCGTCCTCGCCGAGGGGGACGTGCACGTCGTCCCGGTTGCGGCCGAACAGGAGCTGCCGTCCGTCTTTCGGGGGCATCGACGACCGGCCGGACACGGTCGAGGCGAAGATCGTCCCCGGCTCGGCGGGCGGGACACCGTGGGCGAGGCTGGGATGGCAGCGGTCGAACGTGGTCATGGCAACCTCCTCGCCACTTCGCCCGCCAAGGTCTTGGCCGGGCCGCAGAGCCGTTCCGATGGCGGGTCGCCGTTCACCACGATCAGGACGGATTCCAGCATCGGGATGTTGTCGATGTCGGTGTACGGGCGATAGGCGATCGTCGAGCGGCACGTTCCCGGCCCGTAGTCGTCGGCGGCCGTCCGGATCTCCCGGCCCGCCACGGTGCTGTGCGCGCCGTCCTCGTCGTCGAGGGGATGTCCCCGGTCGAAGATCACCCGTACCCGGCCCGCGGGACCCTCGAAGTTGCAGCTCCACCGGCCGAAGAACGGCTGCGGCGGGCCGGGCACCTCGGGTGCCTTGGGATCGAGCAGGGCGCACGCGTCCACTTCGGCGAGCGAGCGTGCGGGGAATTTCCCCTTCCGGAGCGGGGTTCCGTCGCGGGACAACGCCTTCGTCGCCGAATCGGTGGCGATGTCGGCGACCGCGCACAGGTCCACCGGGGCGCCGGGATCGTCGCTCGCGGTGACCGACACGAGGTATCCCTCGGGAACGAGGATCAGCCGGGCGCATTTGTCGTCCTGGAGATGGCCGCCGACGACGTCGAAGGCCCCGACGCGTTTCAGCTCGCCGTCCGGCGGGCTCCCGGGGTGGTTCTTCAGCTCCACCTTGACGTCGGTGAAATTCCCGTCGCCGCGGTGGAGGAGCACGTCGCACCGGTTGAAGTTGCCGTAATCGGGTTCGAGCTCGGTGCGTCCGTACGAGCGGAGCGCGGCCGTGTCGGTCAAGCGGCAGGGATCCAGGGCGCGGGCGTCGAAGGGCGCGGGCGTCGCCGGAGCCGTTGGCGTGCTCGCCGAGAGCGTGCCGACCGCGATGGCCGCGATACCCGCCGCCGCGCCGATCGGGCGCCGGAACCGATGGACCACACGGCGTCTCGCGGGGGACGCCTCGGCCGTGCCGCCCGAGGCCACCGCCAGGGCCGCGCCCGCTTCGGCGGCCGACGGGCGGAGTGCCGGGTCCGGGTCCAGCATCCGCGCGAGCGGCTCCGCCAGTGCGTCCGCGGCACGGGGCAGCGGGATGTCGCCGTCCGCGGCACGACGGACCCGCGCGAGCGGGGTCTCCCCGGCGAACATCGGCGAACCCTCGAGAGCGGCGTAGAGCGTCGCGCCGAGGGAGAACACGTCCGAGGCTTCGGTGGGCGGGTCACCCCGCGCGACCTCGGGAGCGAGATAGCCGGGAGTGCCCGCGTACAGCGCCGCGTCGGTCAAGGTCTCGTCCGCCGCGACGGACCGGGAGATGCCGAAATCGGTCAGTTTCACCCGCCCGTCCTCGCCGATCAGGACGTTGCCCGGTTTGAGGTCGCGATGGAGGATCTTCCGCTCGTGGACGGCGGCGAGCGCCGACGCCAGCTGGACCCCGATTTCCGCGACCTTCGCTTCGGGCAGTGCGCGTTCGCTCAGGACGGCGGCGAGGGTCCGCGAAGGGACGTACTCCTGGATCAGCCACAGTTCGTCGTCATCGCTGACGACTTCGTGGCAGGTGACCACGTGCGGATGGTCGACCGAAGCGGCCAAGCGTGCCTCGCGGCGCAGCTTGCGGCCGGCTCCGGTGGCGCTCATCTTCGCTTGTTTGGCCGCGACCGTGCGCCCGGTCCGCTCGTCGATCGCCCGCCAGACCACGCCTTCACCGCCGGCGCCGACGCGCTCGGCCAGCCGGTAGCGATCCGCGATGCGGCGGCCCGCCGGTTCACGGTCTCGGCGCGAGAACGTCATGTCGGACCATCCGTGGTCGTCAGCCGGAGAAGTACCCGTACGGGCACCGAGCGTAGCGTGGCCGGTCCCCGTCCCAGTAGGCGATGGGGTTTCATCTCGGGAACCCTCCCGAATCACTCGGCTACGGTCCGTGCCGTGAAAAAGGGCACTCGGGGGAGCACGGCTTGGCGGGCCCGGCTGCCGGTCGTGACGATCGTCGTGGTTTCGGTGGCGGTCTTGACGACCGCGGTCACCGGCGCGGCGAAACCGCCGCCGGGGATACAAGAGATCCCCGGCGGCCACTGGGTCTACAACTCCCTGCTGCAGGCGGCTTTCCACATCGACGGCGGCACGGCGGGGATCGACGCGCAGGTCGCGGTGCCGGGTGATCCGGGAAGCCAGGTCGTGCAGGGGGACACCAGCGGCTACGTTGTCGGCGGCACCCGGATCACCCCGTTCGGCAAATCGGACCTGACCGCCGGGCCGCCGGGGGTGCCGCCCTCGGGCGAGGTCCCGGTCGCCGTGGAGACCGCGGGCGGCCCGTACCTGGTGTACCGGCAGGCGGGCCGGATCATCCGGCTCGGCGATCCGCCCGCGCCGATCTCCGCCGGGGGCCGGTCGGCGACCCGGTCGCCACCGCGGACGGGACGCTGTGGCTGCCGCGTATCGCGTCCGGCCTGCTCTGCCGGCTGGACCGCGGCGCAGACACCGTGTCGTCCTGCCCGGTCGCGCTGCCCGCAGGGCATTTCGGCGCGCTGACGCTGGTGGGGGACGAGCTGCATTTCGTCGACACCTCCGACGGCGTCGTGCGCGCCGTCGAATCGGCCGGTCTCGGCGTGCCGGTGCCTATGGGCCTCGGCGCGGGCGCCGACCTCCGGACGGCGGCCAACGACGTGGCCGGTCGCGTGGCCGTGCTCGACCCCGCGCGGAGCCTGCTGCATCTGGTCGATCCCGCTCCCGCGCCGCGGCGGCCGATCACGGTGCCCCTCCCGCCCGGTCAGTACGACGCGCCGGTCGCGGCGGGCTCGGTGGTCGTCGTGGTCAACCGCACCTCGGGCCGGTTGTTCACCTACGACGCCGACGGCAGGCAGACGGACGACAAGCCGCTCCCGCCCGACGGCGGCACGGCCCGGGTCGTCCGCGGCGAGGATTCGCATATCTACGTCGACGGCGGCCAGGGCGCCCACGTCCTCGTCGTTGCCAAGGACGGCAAGGTCACCGACGTTCCCGTGGTCCCGCCCGCGGAGAAGAAGGACCAACCGGTCCCGGCACAGCCCGCGCCGGGACAGGGGCCCGTGGCCCCGCCCGCCGAGCGGCGTGGCGAGGACGGGCGTCCCGGCCAGGACACCGGCACCGACCGGCCCGGGCCCTCGAAGCCGAACCCGCCGCCGCCTCCGGTCACCCCGCCCGCCGTCCCGGCCAGCCCACCGGGCGCGCCGCCCGGGGTATCGGCGACCGGTGAGGCGGGCGCGGTCACGGTCGCGTGGTCGGCCGCTCCCGCCAACCGGGCCGAAGTGACGTCGTACCGGATCAGCTGGGCGGGTGGTTCCCGGACGGTGGACGGCGGCACCCGCCGCGTCAGGATCACCGGGCTGGCGAACGGGACGCGCTACACGTTCACCGTCGTCGCGATCAACAAGGCGGGCACCGGACCGGGCGCTTCGGCGTCGGCGACTCCGGCGGCGGCCGCGGCCGCACCGGCGTTGACCGTGAGCAACCGCGACGGCACCGCGGCGCTCTCCTGGACACGGCCGGATCTCGGTGGCGGGGAACTGGCGCACTATGTCGTCACCGGAACCGGTTTCGCGCAGCAGACGGTCACGGGCACTTCCGCGAGCTATCCCGGGCTGACCGCCGGGAATTCCTACACCTTCACCGTTCGCGCGGTGACCAGGACGCCCGACGGGCAGACGCGCGAGGGGCAGACGGCCAGCCGGACGATCACCGTCCCCGCGCCGACGATCACCATCAGCCGCGGCCGGGACACCTCCAGCGAGAACTGCCACGAGCCGGACTGTGCCGAGGTCAACGTGACGATGAAGGGTTTCGCGCCGAACACGCGGTACGCGATCCGGCTCAGCTCGTCGAGCAACACCAACGTGCGGACCGAATCGACCACGACCGGCGCCGACGGTTCGGCGACCTACAACGAACTCAACTACGACGTGCCCGGCCAGACCGTCTGGGTCAGTGTCCAGACCCCGGACGGCCGGATCACCTCCAACAGGATCAGGTGGACCTAGCTCGATGACTCCCCTTCGCCCGCCCGGCGCGGTCTACAAGCTCATCGCGGAGAACGTCCGCAGTGTGTTGCGCGGCAAGGAAAAGCTCGTCCGGCACGCGGTCACCGCGTTGTTCGCCGAAGGGCACCTGCTCGTGGAGGACGTTCCCGGTGTCGGCAAGACGACACTGGCCCGCTGCCTGGCCAGGAGCGTCGGCGGATCGTGGAACCGCATCCAGTTCACCCCCGACCTGCTGCCCGGCGACATCACCGGCGTCCCCGTCTACCACCAGCGGGAAGAACGCTTCGAGTTCCATCCCGGCGGGGTGTTCGCGAACATCGTGGTCGCGGACGAGATCAACCGCGGCACCCCGAAAACGCAGTCGGCCCTGCTCGAGGTGATGGCCGAGCGGACCGTCACCGTCGACGCCGTCCGGCACGAGGTGCCACGGCCGTTCCTGGTCGTCGCGACCCAGAACCCGATCGAGATGGCCGGGACCTACCGGCTGCCCGAAGCGCAGCTGGACCGGTTCCTGATGCGGCTGGAGGTCGGCTACCCGGACCTCGCCTCGGAGGTCAAGGTGATCATGGGCGACTGCGCGGGCGTCGGCCCGGACGAACTGGCCCCGGTGGTGGACATCGAGACGGTGCGCCGGGCGATCGGGCAGGTCCGGGCGGTCCACGTCGAACCCGCGCTCTGCGAGTACGCCGCCAGGCTCGCGGCCGCGACACGTGAGCACGTCGCCCTGCGGTACGGGGCGAGCCCGCGGGGCAGTATCGCGCTGATCCGCGCCGGGCAGGCCTATGCCGCGACCGACGGCCGGACGTTCGTCACCGTGGACGACGTCAAGGAGATCGCGCAGGCCGTGCTCGCGCACCGGCTGATCCTCACCGCCGACGCCGAGCTGAACGGCCGTGACCCCGGCGATGTGGTGGACGAGGTACTCGACGCGACGCCCGCCCCGGTGAGCGTGGGGCCGCGGGCCTGATGATCCGGCTGACCAGACGCGGTGCCGTCGTGCTCGCCGCGACCGTGGGGCTGTTCGTCCTCGGCCACTGGGCCGGCTATCCGTTCTTCCTCGCGATCGCGGGCGCCGGGGCGGGCGCGCTGATCGCGGCGATCGTCGCGACCGGACGGCGTCCCCGCGTCGTGGTGTCCCGCCAGGTCTACCCGGACCGGGTGGAGCGCGGCAGGCCCGCGGCCGCCACGCTTCGGGTGCGCAACCCGGCCAGGCGGCGGCACGGCGCCTTCACCGCGGGCGACCGGGTCGGCGCCGCGACGCGGACGGTCGCCATCCGCGCGCTGGGCCCCAACGCGGAAACCGCGCACAACTACGAATTGCCCACCGAGCGGCGTGGACGGCACCAGGTCGGCCCGCTCGTCCTCGAACGGGCGGACCCGTTCGGGCTCGGGTACCGGCGGCTGACCACGGGCGAGACCGCGACGTTGTGGGTCCATCCGCGGACGCACGTGATGTCCCCGCCGGGCGGCGGGCGGCCGCGGCACCACCACGAGGGGGCGGTCGCCGACGACCGGCTGCGCGGTTCCGAAGACCTGCGTGAAGTCCGGGAATACGTGCACGGCGACGAAATCAGGCATCTGCACTGGAAGGCGACGGCGAGGACCGGCAGCCTGATGGTGCGCGACTACGTCGATCCCCACCAGCCCAGGTTCACCGTGCTGCTGGACTCCCGGTTGCGCGGCCCCCGGCTGGAAGACGCGGTCGACGCGGCCGCGTCGCTGGCCGGTTCGGCGGCGCGCGCGGACCGGCCGACGCGGCTGGTCTCCTCCGGCGGTCTGGACGTGGACACCGGGGGAGGGCCACGGGCGGTGCGGCCGCTGCTGGACGCCTTGTGCGTGCTCGAACCGTCGTCCGGCCCGGCATTGGTCCCGGAGGTGCTGAGCCGCGCCGGGGTCGGCGGGCTGGCCGTGGTGACCGCCGGCGGCACTCCGGCCGATCGGGCCGCGGTGGCGGCTTTGCGTGACCGGTACTCGCCGTTGATCGTCTTCGTGCTCGGCGACGCCGAGACGTTCGAAGGTATCCCCGGTGCGGTGGTGCTTTCGGTCTCCGACGCCGCCGACGCGGCCCGACGATGGAACGCGCTCGGCTTATGAATCCACAATGGACACAACGGCTGGTGGCCGCCCTGCTGCTGCTCGCCACGGGACTTCCCGGCCTGCTCTTCGCGCCGGTGTTCGGCATGGGCTCGCTGCTGCTCCCGCTCGTCACGGTCCTTCTGGTCTGCTTCGCCGTCGTCGAGGTCTGCCTGCGGGTGGCCGCGCTGCGTCCGTGGCGGCCGGTCCTGATGCTCGTCCTGGGCCTGCTCGCGCTGGGAGAGCTGGAATTCGGGCCGGGTCTCCCGGACTCGGCGATGCTGCGGGGGCTGCTCGACGGTGTCACCCGGTCCTGGCAGCTGACGCTCCAGTCGACCTGGCCCGCGCGGGCGGACGCGGAGCTGTTCCTGTTCGTCCCGCTCGCGGTGCTGTTCGCCGCGGTGCTCGCCGTCGAACTTTCGCGCCTGCCCGCGGTGGCGCTGCTGCCAGGGCTGGCCGTCGCCGGGCTGAGCCAGGCCTATGTGGCGCTGTCCGGACCGGTAGCCACCGCCGCCGGGCTGGCCTACGTGGTCGTCGCCGGCACGCTGCTCGCCGTGACCCGGCGGCGGGAGAGCAGGCTCGTCCTCCTGCTGCCCGCCGTGGTGCTCGCGGTGGCGGTCTCGGCCGGGGTCACCGCCCTCGATCAGGGGGTCCGGCCGTCGCTGGCGCTCGAACACGCCGCCGCCCCGGTGCCGCCGCTGCGGGTGGACAACCCGCTCGACGAGGTCGCCGACCGGCTGACCCGCCCGGGCGAAGCGGTGTTCCGCTACACCGGGACGGCCGGGGCCGACCGCTGGCGGATCGCCGTCCTCACCGAGTTCGACGGGGTCAGCTGGCGGGCGAACGGTGACTATCTGCGGCTCGGCGCGACGCTCGGGACGGCCACCCGGCACGCGCGGATCACGGTCCCGGACGGTGGCGGCCCCTGGCTGCCCAGCCAGCCCCTCCTGGCCACGGTCGCCGGGGCCGACCCACTGGTCGACCCCGCGACCGGCACCCTCCTGCTGCCGGGACGGCGGGGACCGGTGGAGTACGAGCTCGGCTGGCGCGAACCGGCGGTGGCGCCGGAGGCGTTGCTGGACGCGGGAATCGACGCGTCGGCGGTGTCGGGCGGGGTCGGGCAGGTGCCGCCCGGCGTCGCCGAACTGGCGCGGACCGCCACCGGTGGGCTGCGTCCGTCGTTCCGGGCCGCGCTGGTGCTGGAGCGGTATCTCGCCGAGCACTACCGGCAGGCGACCGGCCCGGTTCTGCCGACCGGGAGCGGCTGGGCGCAGCTGAGCGGTTTCCTGTTCACCACCCGCGCGGGGACCAGCGAGCAGTTCGCCACGGCCTATGTTGCGC
The DNA here is from genome assembly GCF_022479115.1 of Amycolatopsis sp. EV170708-02-1. Classification (NCBI taxonomy): domain Bacteria; kingdom Bacillati; phylum Actinomycetota; class Actinomycetes; order Pseudonocardiales; family Pseudonocardiaceae; genus Amycolatopsis; species Amycolatopsis sp. EV170708-02-1. The sequence continues at coordinate 7,403,258 of NZ_CP092497.1, read as the reverse complement.
TGGCGAGGCTGACCGGTATCCCCGCCCGTGTCGCGGTGGGGTTCCGCGCCCCGCCTGGCGGTCCCGGCCCGGTGACAGTCCACAATGGAGACTCCTTCGCCTGGCCGGAGGTGGCCGTCGCGGGGGTCGGCTGGGTTCCGCTCGATCCCACCGGCGGCGCGTCCCGCGGCACCGCCGCGGCGGCCGGTGCGCTGGCGCGGGTCACCGCCCAGGCGCGCGACGCCCTCCCGCCGTCGCAGCACCTGCGGGATCCGGAAGTGCCCGCGGACAGGGATCCCGTCACCGGGCCGTCCGAGCCCGATACGCCGTGGGCCGGCACTTTGCTCGGCTGGCTCGGCATCGGTGTCGTCTCGGCGTTCGTCCTCGTCGTCGTGGCGATACCGGGCCGTCGAGCCGTCCGGACCGCGCGACGGCGCCGCCGCACCGGTCCGGCGGCGGTCGTCGCGGCCTGGCTGGAGGCACGGGACGTCCTGCGCGCGCACGACATCGTCGTGTCGCGCGGTGCCACGGCACGCGAACTCGCCGGCCGTCTGCCGTCCACAGTGGACAGCTCCGTCGCGGAAGGCCTGGAGTGGCTCGCTCGTCTGGTGGACCTCACGCTGTGGTCCCCGTACGGCGCCGACGACCGGACGGCCGCGCAGGCGTGGTCGGCGGTCCGGGCGATCCGGAAGGGATTCACGGAGGCCTCGTTCCGGACCCGGCTCCGGGCCGCGTTCGATCTGGGCAGCCTGCGGGAACCGGGACTCGTGACCGAATGACCGGGAACAGCTTTGGCGTCCCCCTCGGCATCGGGCCGGTCGCGACCGTCTATCCCGCGACCTACGCGGGCGTCCCGGTCGCGATGAAGGTCTTCCCGGCTCGGCTCGACCGAGCGACCTTGGCGGCGGTGGACCGCGATCGCGAGCGGTTGCGGGCGGTGGCTTCCGCGTTGCCGGTCGACGGCGTCGACCAGCTGCCCGACGGGCGGCACGCGCTCCGGATGGAACGGTGCACGCGGTCCCTCGCCGCGCTGCTGGGCCAGGTGGGCAGCCTTTCCACGGACGACGCCGTCGTACTCGGCCACACCGTCGCGACCTGTCTCGCCGCCGCGCACGCCGCCGGTGTCGTGCACGGCGGTGTCCACCCGCGAACGTGCTGTTCCGCGCGAACGGCCAACCCGTGCTCGCCGATTTCGGGGTCGCCCTGCGGCAGGCGTTCCCGCGGGATCCGACGCGGTCGCTCGAATACCTGGCGCCGGAGACCCTGCGCACCGAGACGTTCGACGAGCGGACCGATCTGTACGGCCTGGGAGTGGTGCTGTACCTGGCGCTGACCGGCGATCACCCGCAGCCCGGCAGGCTCGGGGAACCGATGGGCGAGCGGCTGCTGAGGCTGCTGCGCACCCCGGTGCCGCCGATCGACCGGCCCGGGGTGCCGGTCATCCTGTCGGCGATGGTGAGCAGGCTGCTCGCCCCGGATCCGGCGCACCGCCCGCCGGACGCCGCGTGGGTCGCCGACCGGCTCGCCGAGATGTACCCCCGTCCCGCCGAACCGGCCGTCCCGCCGCCGTCGAGCGCACGCGAAGAGGCCGCCCCGCCGGAGCCGCTTCGCCGGGCCCGGGTGGGCCGTGGCGTCGTGTTCGGCGCGGCGGCGACAGTGGCCGTCCTCGGTGCGGTGGCCGCGGTACTGCTCGGTGACCGGCGGCCGGACGTCGTCACCACGCCACCCGCCGCCACACCGGAGCCGGAGCCGGTGGCGGACCTCGAACTGGAGCTCGCCGAACCGGCCGACCGGGGGAACCAGGTCATGCTGGCTTGGACGAGCGGTTCGGACGTCGTCGACTACGCGGTGATCGTCGCCCCCGAGAACGAACCCAACCGGACCGTGCTGGCCGGGCGGGCGCACGCGATCACCATTCCGGTCGATCCCGTGCGCCGCTACTGCTTCGAGGTGCAGGCGACCGACGGCCGGGTCGTCCACACGAGCCCGCCCAAGCCGATCCGGGGAGCCGTGTGCGGCCCCTGACCCCTCAGGCGCCGGGTTCCTCCTGGAGGGCGCGGACCTCGACCCTGCTCCGCAACGCGCGCGAGGCCTGCTTGGTCCATTCGATCGCGACGTCGTCGTTTTCGGCCTCGATGATCCAGAAGCCGCCCAGGTACTCCTTGGCCTCGGCGAAGGGGCCAGGGGTGAGCACGGGGGTGTCACCGGAGTAGTCCACCGTGGTCGCGGTCGACGGCGGCTGCAGGCCGCCGGCGGTCACGAACGCGTCCGCCTCTTCCAAGGCGGTGTTGAACGCGCCGACCGCGGCCATGATCTCCTGCAGTTCGGCGGGGTCCATGTTCTCCATCGTCGGCTCCTCGGCGGAGTCGTGCGGGAGGCTCAGGAAGTACTTCGTCATGGTCGGCTCCTCGTTGTCGGTGCTGTACCGAAAAGCTATGCGGGAGACCCCGGCCGGCGAATCAGTCATCGTGACCGGTATCCGGCGACCGGACGAGGACGGCCAGCCCGGCGCGACCGGTCACGCCGAGTTTCGGATACGCCTTGTACAGGTGGTGGCCGACGGTCCGCGGGCTGAGGAACAGCTGCGCGGCGATCTCCTTGTTCGTCTGACCGGTGGCGGCCAGCCGGACGACCTGCAGCTCCTGCGGGGTCAACAGGGTGAGCGGGCCACTGCGCCGGGGTTCGTCGCCCCGCTCGCCGAAAGCGGCCAGCTCGCCGCGCGCACGCTCGGCCCAGAGCTCCGCGCCGAGCCCCTCGAACGCGGACACCGCCGCCGCGAGATGGGCGCGGGCCTCGGTGCGGCGGCGCTGGCGGCGCAGCCACTCGCCGTAGACCAGCTGGGTACGGGCACGCTCGTAAGGACCGCCGTGCCGCTCCTGGATCCGCAGCGCCTCGATGTACAGCGCGTCGGCGTCATCGGCCAGCAAAGCCCGGCAGCGCAGGAGGAGCCCGGTGGCGACCGGGCGGTCGACGTGCTCGGCCCAATGCCGGAACGCCGCCAGTGGTCCGTGGGCGCGATCCGGCTCGCCGCCGCGTACGGCGGCCTCCACCAGATCCGGTACCGCCCGGACCAGGAGGTCGCGGCTCGCGGGTCCCCGGCACACCTTTTCGAGCCGGTCGAGCGCTTCCCCGAACCGCCGGGCGGAAAGGTCGAGCATGCCGAGACCCCAGTCCGCGATCTCGGCGTTGACCCGGTGCCGGGCCCTGGCCGGCGGGAGCACCTCCGCGGCGAGAAGCCGGCAGCTCTTCTCGTCACCCGAGACGGCGTGCAGCCACACCTCCACCGACCGGTGCGCCAGGCGCTCGGTCGTGTTCCCGAGTTCGGCGGCCACGGACGCGCCTTCCGCGACACACGCGCGAGCGTCCGCGAACTCGCCGCGGAACAGCCGCGCCACGGCGAGCACGTTCAGCGTGTACGGGACCCAGCCGAGCGCCCCGGTGGCCCGCACCTGGGCCAGCATGTCCTCCGTCCCGGCGACGACGTCGTCGTCGTCCGCGATCATGAGCCCGCCGAACCCGGCCGTGACGCGATGCATCAGGTCGTTCCCACCGCCGCTCGCGGTGGTGTAGAGCTCGCGCATCGGGCCGACGGCCGCCTCCGGGCGTCCGTCGAAGAGCTCAGCCCAGCCGAAAAGGGCGGTGACGACCGGTGCCCAGTGCTCCGGCGGGGTGAACCCGCGCATCAGGCCGGCCACTTGCCGCAGCAGGTCGTGCGCCGCTCCGTGCCGGGCGGCGTGCACGGCCTCGAAGAAGTTGAGCGCGGCGCGCTCCGGATCGGTGTCGCGCACCAGCTCCGCGGCCCCGATCGCCAGCTCCGCGTCGGCTCGCGGGGACGTGCGTTCGTACTCCACGGCGCCACGCGTGTAGATGGCGTCGGCCCGGATGCCGGGCTCGGTGGTGAGCGAGAGCGCTTCGGCCGCCAGCCGGGCGGCGCGGTCGGCTTTGCCGGCGTCGAACGCGGCCTGGCTGGCCAGCGCGATACGCCGGGCCTTCAGTTCGCGGTCGGCGCTGAGCCGTCCGGCGCGGTCGTAGGCGGCGGACACCGCCATCGCGCCGCCGCGATGCCAGGCCCGCTCCGCCGCGCGTTCGAGCTCGGCGGCCACGGTCTCGTCAGGGGCGGTGGTGGCGGCGGCGAGGTGCCACGCCCGCCGGTCCACGTCGGCGTCGGGCGCGTCGGCGTACGCGCGATGCACCTCGATCCGCCGGTGCAGCGGCGCGTCCTGGTAGGCGGCCGCCCGGACCAGCGGATGGCGGAACGTGATCCGGCTGTCGATCCGGAGGAGCCGGTCGCGTTCGGCGGGCGCGAGGTCGCCGGGGGCGCCACCGAGGGCTTCGATCACGTGCAGGATCGTCGCGAGCGGCGCCGCCGTGTCGGCCGCCGCCGCCAGAAGCGCGCGTTGCGTGGGTTCGGGAAGCTCGACGATCTGGCGGCGGAACGCCTCCTGCACACGGCGCGCCACCGGCAGCGGGCCGACCTGCTCGGCCGGGTCGGGCTCGTCGGCGTCGCGGGCCGCGAGCCGCGACGACCCGAGCTCGATGATCGCCAGCGGATTGCCGCCGGATTCCGCGAGTACCCGGTCCCGCACCGGTTCGACGAGGTCCGGCGCGTGGTCGTCCAGCAGCCGGGCGGCATCGGGCGCCGCGAGGCCGGACAGCTCCACGACCTCGACGCCGGCGATCTCGAACGGTGCCGACATCTCGCGCACCGCGAACAGCATCGCGATCGGGTCGGCCACGAAGCGGCGGGCCGCGAACAACAGTGCTTCCACCGAACCCTGGTCGAGCCATTGCAGGTCGTCGACCACGCACAGCAGCGGGGCGTCCTCGGCCAGATCGGAGAGCAATGACAGGGTGCCGGCGGAGATCAGGAACCGGTTGGCCTCGTCTCCTTCGGCCAGGCCGAAAGCGCACCGCAGCGCCATGGCCTGGGGAGCGGGCAGGGCGTCCAACCGGGCCAGATACGGGAACAGGAGCTGGTGCAGGCCGCCGTACGCCAGCTCGGAATCGGACTCGACCCCCGCCCCGCGGACCACCCGCATGCCCTCGGCCTCGGCGATCGACACCGCGTGGTCGACAAGGACCGATTTCCCGATGCCCGCCGCGCCTCGCAACGCCAGCACACCGCTTCGCGCGTCTCGCGCGTCCGTCAGCAGGCGGCGAACCCGCGCCAGCTCGACGTCCCTTCCCACCAGCGACATGCGGTCACCCTAGAGGGCGGCGGGTCCGGGATCAGGCCGTTCGGCCGCGGTAGATCGAACGGCGCCGCCGGATGGGCCGTACGGGCGTATCGACCGGCAGTTTCCGCGCTTTCGGTCGCCTCGGCGACCGGGGTCACCTAGTTTTCCGACTGGCGTGCTTGTCCGTCCACAACTAACCGGGGGAGTCGACCGTGGGTGGCCGGGTGCTCCTCGTGAACGACCCTACTCTCCTTGCCCAGTAAGGGATTCAGCATGCGCAAGTGGATGACCAGATTACTCGTGGCCGGCGTGCTCGCGACGACCGCCACGACCGCCGTCGTGGCGGCCGGAACGACGGCCGCGGCCGACGACGTCTCGGCCGCGGCCGCCGAGTCGACGTTCCCGCTCGCCGACCCGGACACCGTCCTGGCGAAGGACGGCAGATACGTCACGTACGGCACCACGGTCGGCGACGGTGTCGGCGCCCGGTGCGGCGCGACCGGCAAACTGTTCGTGCCGGTGCTCGTGCACGGCTCCGGCGACACCGTCGGGGTGGGCACCTGCGCCTCGGCCGACGCGCTGCCCAACGGGCCGGGTAGCTGGGCGGAGGGCAACGTCTGGGCACCCGGCGTCGTCCGCTTCGGCGACACCTACTTCATGTACTACACCGCGTCCAAGCGGGGAAGCGGCCAGAAATGCCTCGGCCGCGCCGTCTCGGGCAGTGCGCGAGGCCCGTTCACCAACCCCGTCGAATGGGCGTGCCCGGGCAACGGCCGCTGGGCCATCGACGCGAACCCGTTCGTCTCGGGCAGCTCCATGTACGTCGCCTACCGGGACGACGCGATCACCTCGTACCCCGAGACCGGCATCTCGATCGTGCGCACCCAGTCCAACGGCATGGCGGACTGGGACACCCGCCGGGACGCGTTGAAGAGCACCGACATCGGCTGGGAGACCATCCGGATGAGCGGTGGCACGCACGTGATCGAGAACCCGTCGATGTTCAAGTCCGCCGACGGCTACTGGTACCTGGCCTACTCGGGTAACAACTGGGACAGCGCCCGGTACGCGACCGGCATCGCCAGGTGCGGCACCGGCCCGATCCCGTCGACGCGCTGCACCCCGCGGCAGAACGGGGCGGAGCGGCCGTACTTCGGGTACACCGGCACCGGCGGCCTCAACCCCTACCGCGGCCTGCCCGGCAACCACCCCGGCCCGGGCGGGATGGACTTCTTCCAGGCGGCCAACGGCCAGTACCACGCGGTCTACCACTGGTGGAACGGCAGCCGCCGGTTCCCGATCGTGGCGACGGTCCTCCGCAACGACGGCGGCTTCTACCTCAGCTGAGGCGCCACACCCGGTTCGCCGTGAACGGCGCGTTCACCACCGTGAACGCGCCGTTCACCCATGCCGGGCCGTGGTGTCACGGCATGAACCCGTCGCCGCTCGCGGAGAGCATCAGGTCGAGGAGAGCCGATTCCTTGCCGCGCAGGTAGAAATGGCCACCGTTGAAGACGCGCAGCGCGAAGGTGCTCCTGGTGTGCTCGCGCCACCGTTCGGCCTCCGGCGCGGTCACCTCGGAGTCGGAGTTCCCGATGAGCGCGGTTATCGGTGCCTGGATCGCCGACTCGTGTTCGGCCCGGTAGGTCTCGATGGTCCGGAAGTCGGCCCGGATCGACTCGGCACGCTCCCGCACCACGCCGTCCTCCCGCTCCTCGGTGGCGATCCCGTTGAGGCGGCTCAGTTCCGTCCACATCTCGGCGTCGGTGAACCGGTGCACGCCGCCTTCGCCGCGTAGGGAAGGCGGACGTGACCCTGACGCGTAGACCGCTGAAACGCTGGGCTTTCCTCGTTTCTCGATACGCCTCGCCACCTCGAAGGCGACGGTCGCGCCCATGCTGTGGCCGAACAACACCACCGGCCGGTTCGGCAGCGACGCCACGGCGTCGGCCACCGCGCCGGCCAGCCCCATCAGGTCTCCGTCGTAGCTGTTGCCCGGGAGGGTGCCGGGGTTCGCCGCGACGAACATCGCGCAGGTGGGCGGCAGGTGAGCGACCCAAGGCCCGAAGAAGGCCGAAGTACTGCCCGCGGCAGGGAAGCACACGAGGTGGAGGGTCGGCCGCGGCGGCGTGGACAGACGCGCCAGCAGACGGGTGCTCACGTCGTCTTCCTGAGGAACTCCGCCATCGCGACGACCGTCGGTGTCGCGAGCACGGTGGCCAGGATGTCTTCGAAGGACAGTGTCCCGGCCGGAGCGACCCGGTCGCGGATCGTGGCGACCAGCTTGGCCACCAGCAGTGAGTCTCCTCCCAGCGCGAAGAAGTCCTGGTCGGTCCCGACCGGGCGACCGCCGAGGGTCTCGGACCAGATCTCGACGAGCTCACCCTCGAGATCGTCGCCGGGCGGGCGGATTCGCTCCTGCCGAGGAAGTCCGCCGCCTTCGGCCCAGGTTGCGAGCCGGCGCCGGTCGACCTTGCCATTGCCCGTCGTCGGCAACTCGTCGACGATCTCGATCTCGGCGGGAATCATATGGGCCGGAACCCGCTCCGCGAGATGGCCGCGCAGGTCGCCGGTGTCGAGGCGATGCCGATCGGTCTTGAATCGCGCGGCGAACACCCGTTGCCCGAACTCCGCGAACGGGTCGTCGTCCGACGGTGCCACCAGGACTTCGGCCGCGCCGGCCTCGCGCAGCGCCGAGCACCACTGGTCCACCGTGGGGAACAGCTGGTCGTGGCCGGATCTGAAGTCGGCGAAGTCGTCGCCGGGCTGCCCGGTCACGAGGAACTCCATGGAGATCATCATCGCGGGGAACTCGCCCGCCTCCGTCCCGTCGAGGAAGACCAGCCAGCCGCCCGGAGCCAGCAGTTCGCTGATGCCGTCGAGGGTCCGGCCGAGGTCGTCCGCGTTGTGCAACACGTTCGCCGCGAGGACGACATCGAAATCGTTGCCGGGGAACGATTGCTCCCGCGGCGTCGAGTTGATGTCGAACAGCCCGAAGGACATCCCGGGCAGGTCGCCGAACTTCCTTTCCGCCTCGGCGAGGAAGAAGTGCGAGACATCGGTGAACAGGTATTCGGCGTCGGACTCGGACAGTCGCGGCGCGAGCATCTTGGTGGTGGCGCCCACGCCCGCGCCGAGTTCGATGACCCGCGCCGGGGACCGCGTCTGGCTCCCCGCCACGAGCCAGCGGGTGAACCCGGCGGCGACCGCGTTGACGTGGTCCGACGGCGGATTCCCGGCGAAGGTGGCGTAGGCGACGTCGGTGCTCCCCTCGGGGAAGAACAGTCCGATCGGTTCGGTCTCGCCACGGAGCAACGCGGGAAGATGCGCCGCGCAGCCGCGCAGGTAATCCAGCCGCACCCGGGGGAAGTACCGATCGTCCCGCGTCTTCTCCAGCCGGTCCCAGGCGTCCGCCAGTTCCGTGCCGGTGACCGGGACCAGACCGTGGTACGCATCGCCGTCGCGGTGCAGATGTCCCTGGTCGCAGAGCGCGTGGAGCCAGCGGCGCGCCAGGCGGTGGAACCGGGGCGCCACCCGAGCGGTGGTCAGGACCTCGGACAGCGAATGCTTCTGTCCTGGGCCGGCGAACAGGCCGGTCTCGCGCAGGGCGGATGCCATCGACAGCAGGCTGACCCGGTCGAGTCGCTCCTGGAAACCCCGGAACGCGGCGAGGTCCGGCGCGACCGGCCGCGCCACGGCGGTGTCGCTCACCGCGGAGATGACACGGGCGGGCTCGGTGTCGGGGGCCTCCGGGCTCTTGCGTTTCGGCTCGGCGAACGCCACCAGCGTGCGATGCCCCGGCCCGGAACCCGTCGCCAGGACAGCCGCCTGCGCGACGTCCGGGTGCCGGTGCAGGGCCGTCTCGATCTCGCTCAGCTCGACTCGGTGCCCGCGGATCTTGACCTGCGAGTCGCGCCGTCCGAGGAACTCGATCGTGCCGTCCGGGTGGTAGCGCCCGTAGTCACCGGTGCGGTAGAGGCGGCGTCCGGTGCGAGGGTGCCGGACGAAATGCGCCGCGGTCTTCTCCTCGTCGGCGAGGTATCCGTCGGCGAGGCTCACCCCGCCGATGTACAGCTCTCCCGGTACGAAGTCGGGCTGGTCGGCCATCAGCCCGTCCAAGACGTGGAAGGTCTGCCCGGACAGCGGCTTTCCGTAGGGAATGCTGGGCCGGCCGTCGGGTGTCTCGTCGATCTCGTGGTAGATGGACCAGATGCCCGCTTCGGTCGCGCCGCCGAGACTGACCAGCCGCACACCGTCTACTTTGGACTTGAAGGAGTCCGGCAGCGACACCGGGATCCAGTCGCCGGACAGCAGCGCGATCCGCAACGAGGTGGGCTGGTGCACCGGGTCCGCGGCGAGGAAGTTGTCGAGCATCTGGAGCTGGGCGGGAACGGAGTTCCAGAACGTCACGCCATGGCGGGAACACAGCTCCGCCCAGGAAGCGGGGTCGGCCTGCCGTCCGGCGCCGGTCAGCACCAGGCAGCCGCCGGCACCGAGCAGACCGAAGATGTCGTAGACCGACAGGTCGAAACCCAGGTTGGCCAGTGCGAGACCGCGGTCGTCCTCGCCGACCGCGAACCGCCGCGTGATGTCGTCCACCGTGTTGGCCGCCGCCCGGTGGCTGACCACCACACCCTTCGGTTGCCCGGTCGATCCGGAGGTGTAGATGACGTAGGCCGTGCTCGCGGGATCCGCGGCCGGTGCCAGCGGAGACCGGATGCCGCTCGTGATCGTCTCGCCGACTTCGAGCACCCGGACACCCGGCGGAGAGTCCAGAAGACCGGCCGAGGCCGGGTCGGTGAGCACGATCCGTACGCCGGCGTTGGCGAGAATGGTTTCCCGCCGGGCCGCCGGTTGATGGGTGTCTATCGGTACGTAGGCACGTCCGGCGAGCAGGACTCCGTACACGGCGGCGATCTGCGCCCAGCCGCGCTCCATGACGATCCCGACGAGCTCGCCGGGAGTGGTGGTCCCCGCCTCGATGATCGACGCGGCGACCGCGTGGGCACGTCCGGCCAGCTCGCCGTAGGTCATGCTGCTGTCGTCACCCCATCGCAGGGCGATCCGCGAAGGGTCCGCCTCGGCGCGTGAGAAGAACGGCTCGTGCAGCAGCCGGGGCGGAAGACCGGGGCCGGTGGCGTTGACCCGCTCCCGGGTCGAGCGTTGCCGCGGTGGAATCGAGACCGGTGGCGTGGTGTCCCAGTCGGTACCGGGGCCGGTCAGCCACTGGAGCAGCTCGGTGTGCGCGGCGAACATGTCGTCGATGAGCCCGTCGGGGAACAGCGCGCCGACCGAGTCCCACGCCAGCACGAACCGGCCGTCGAGCTGGAAGGCCTGGTAGTCGAGCCAGACCTGCGGGGTTTGCGACACCGCCCAGCCCGGAGCGCCGAACCGTTCGGCGAACAGCGGCGGCACGAGTTCCTCGGTCATGTTCGCCCCGAACACGACGGGCGCGCCCACGCGCTCACCCGGGCGCGTCCGGGCGAGGTCGCGGAGCACTTCGATGCCGGTGTACGCGGTGTGCGAGAGATCCTGATTGAGCCGGCGGCGGATCCGCTTCGCCGACTCGAGGAAGGTCGACGGCTCGCTGGTGTCGACCTCCAGCAGGGTCAGCGCGCCGAACTCGCCGATCATCCGCTCCGCGTCACCGACCCTGGCGAAAGTGGGCAGGCTGAGAGAAAAGTGTTTCCGCTCGCTCCACCGCCCCAGCACGAGCGCGTACGCCGTCGCCAGTACGACCGACGGGGTGAGACCGGCCTGACGGCACCGGGCGCGGAAGGTGTCCGTCTGGGCCTCGGACAGCTCGTAGGCGTCATGCCGGAACTGGGGCCGCCGCACGGCGTCCGGGTCGACCACGAGCGGTAGCGACGGTCCCGGCGGGAGCGTGTCCAGCCGGTCTTTCCAGTACCGGACAGCGGCTTCGCGACGGCGGGGGAGCGCCCGGTTCCGGTCCTCCAGATAAGCGGGGAAGCTCGCGTTCAGTTCCGGCAGCGGCGCGGCGGGGTCGGTGTAGACGGTCGCCAGTTCCGTCATCAGCGTGCGGACGCTGTGCAGGTCGGCCACCATGACGTCGATGTCGAAGAACATCCGATGAGCGCCATCCGGCAGCAGCGCGACTTCACAACCGAAGACCTCGCCTCGCGCCACGTCGAGCCGGCGGTGGGAGAGCGCGGAACGCAGGGCTTCGAGCCGGCGGTCGATGGCGCCGGGCGAAGCGTCCCGCAGATCGTGCACTGTGACACCCGGCCAGGATGACGACGGCCGAATACGCTGCCTGCCGTCCTCCGTGATTTCGACCCGGAGCATTTCGTGCCGGGCGACGAGCGTGCGGAAAGTGTCGTCGAGCCGGGCGATGTCCAGGCCGGTGCCGTCGAACTCGTAGTAGGCGTGACACGCCACCCCGCCCAGCGGCTGGTCGTCCCTGCGCCCGATCCAGTACGCGTGCTGCATGGGAGTGAGCGCGAAGGTCTCGGGGGCGCGGGTGTCCGTCGTCATCGGACCGATCCCTTCGTGCCGGTGACGAGGAGCGGCCACCAGTCGGCGAGGGTGGGTGCCTCGGCCAGATCCGCGAAGGTGATCTCGATTCCCTCGTCGTTCCAGCGGTCGACCAAGGTCATGACCCTGATCGAATCCAGCCCCAGGTCGTCGATCCTGGTGTCGTCGCGGAGTTCGGCGACGGGGACGGCCGCGATCTCGGCGATCCGCGCGCGGAACGCGTCGAGGCCGGCCGGACCGCCGGTGAGGTCCTTGGCGAGTTCGGCGGTGGTGACGACGGCCCCGCAGCGGGCCGCCACGTATTCCACGGCCATCACGTGGTGACCCGAGGAGAAATCCGCCACGGCGTCGCCCGCGAGGAACGCCTGGATGTCCCGGCTGAAGGCGTCCTGGACCGTCATCAGGCAGCCCAAGTGGGCGTGCAGGCCGGTGACGATGATCTGGTCGCGGCCCGCTTCGTCCAGCAGATTCGCGAGTTCCGTGTGGTGGAAGGCGCTGTAGCGGTGCTTGGGGAGAACGATGTCCTCCGGACGCGGCGCGAGGGCGGAGATGATCGCGGTGTCCTCGGGACTGTCGCGAAGGCCCGGTCCCCAGAAGTCGGCGAGCAGTCCTCGTTCCGCGGGCCGCTGATCGCCGGGATGTGCGGTGTACACGACGGGTATCCCCGATTCGTGGGCCTGACGGCGGAGCGCGTCGATGTTGTCGGTGACTTCGGTCAGCAAGGACGCCGCCGACGTGAAGGCGTCGGTGAAATACCGTTGCATGTCGAGGATCAGCAGAACACTTCGTGCCGGATCGGCGCGCCAGCTCACGCGATCGCCGTCCGGCGCCGGACGGAGATGTGAAATCTCGTAGGGAGCGATATGTGGCAGTCCCACCTGTCGGGTGTCCCTTCTTGTCATGTCCGCCTCGGTCAGCGCCGCAACGTGTCCGCGAGCGCGCGCAGGTCGCGACGGCTCACCTTTCCGGCACTGGTGCGGGGAAACGCGTCGAGCATTTCGACGCGGTCGGGAATCTTGTAGGCGGCCAGGCCGCGGGAACGCAGGAACGCGCGCAGATCCTGCTCGGTCACCGGGGTGCCGGACGCGATCACGAACGCGCACGACCGTTCCCCCAGGTACTCGTCGCGGGCGGCGACCACGGCCACGTCGCGGACGGCGGGATGGGCCAGCAGATGGTTCTCGACCTCCTCGGCGGCGATCTTCTCCCCGCCACGGTTGATCTGCTCCTTGATCCGGCCCGCCACGACCAGGTGCCCTGACGGAGATCGCCGCACCAGATCGCCGGTGCGGTAAAAGCCGTCCTCGGTGAACGCCACGGCATTGTGTTCCTCGGCGCGGTAGTAGCCGCGAATCGTGTACGGGCCGCGGACCAGCAACTCACCCGGCTCCCCAGGTGCGACGGGACGGCCGTCGGGATCCACGACGCGGATCTCGTCGTCCGGGGAGATCGGCCGCCCCTGGGTGGTGAGCACCGTGTGGTCGTCGTCGTCCAGGCGGGTGTAGTTGACCAGTCCTTCCGACATACCGAAGACCTGCTGCAGCCGGCAGCCCAGCTCCGGCCGCACCCGGCGCGCGGCTTCGGACATGAACTTCGCCCCACCGACCTGCAGAACCTCCAAAGAGGACAGATCGTGCCGGTGCCGGGCGGGGGAATCCATCCACTGCAGCGCCACCGGTGGCACCACACCGGTGATCGTGACCCTTTCCCGCGAAATCAAGGGAAAAGCCATCTCGGTGCTCGGGGCTGGGGCCAGCACGACCCGACCGCCCGCGTGCAAGGCCCCCAGCGCGCCGGGGGAGGAAAGGGGAAAGTTGTGCGCTATCGGCAATACCGCGAGATACACCGACTCCGTGGTCAGCCCGCAGATCTCCGCACTCGCCCGGACACTGTAGAGGAAGTCGTCGTGGGTTCGGGGAATCAGCTTGGGCACGTCGGTGCTCCCGCCGGTCATCTGGATGAGCGCGAGGCCCTCCGCCCGGACGTGCGGCAGAGGAGTCTCGCCCGGCTGTTCGACCTCGCCCAGCGGGATGACGTGCCGCAAGGTCGGGCTGGCCGCCCGGACGTCGTCGGCAAGGATCCGGTAGTCGAAACCGCCGTGTTCCGGTTTCATGACATACGCGGTGGCGCCCGTGATCCGGCAGAACGCCGAGATCTCGCTGAACCGATGGGACGGCAACGCGGACACCGGCAGCGCACCGATCCGGAACAGTCCGAAAAGGACGGAGAAGTATTCCGCGATGTTCGGCAGCTGAACGATCACGCGGTCGCCCGGCGCGACACCGCGCGCGAGAAACCCTTGCGCGGCGGCATGCGCGTGCCTGTCCAGGTCCGCGTACGTCCACCGGCGATCGCCGTCGACGATCGCGATCCGGTCCGCGAACGCGGCCGCCCGGGCGCTCAGCAGCTCGCCGAAGGTCTCACCGGTCCAGTAGCCCGCCGCCCGGTACCGTGCCGCGAACTCCTCGGGCCAGGGCACCCAGTCCGCGCTCATCCCTGCCGTCCAAGTCCCGAGGACACGAGGCCGGCGAGGTACCGCGTGATGTCGGCGATCGTCGGGTGGTTCCACAACAGGGTGGCGGGCAGCGCCACCCGGACGACCTTCTCCAGCTCCAGCCGGAGAACGGTGGCGAGCAACGAATCGACGCCGGCTTCGGCCAACGGGCGGGTGAGCGCGACCCCGCCGGGCGCGCCGCCCAGTACCGCGGCCACCCGATCCTGTACCGCGCTCTGGAGGAAGCCGGTCAACTCCGGCCCGGAGAGCGAATCCCACTCCGGCTTCTCTTCGATGTCACCGGGTTCGTCCTGGGGCAGGTCGGCGAGGACGGCGGGCCGGTGCCCCTGGTGCCCGTGCAGAATCCGTACCACTCCGACGACCGGCGGAACCGAATCCGGTGCGGCGAGGATCTGGTCGAGGAGCCTGAACGCGCGCGAGGCGTCGATGTCACCGGTGCCGCGAGCGGCGAGTTCGAGATCGGTCGCCGCCGCCGAAGTCGACATGCCGAGACCGCGCCAGCTCGTCCAAGCGATGCTGACCGTCTCGGTGCCACCCGCGTCGCGGCGGCGATGCGCCAGCGCGTCGAGTGCGGCGTTCGCGGCGGCGTACGCGCCTTGGCCGGGAAGTCCCAGCCACTGGCCGATCGACGAGAAGAACACCAGGAAGTCCAGGCTTCCCGGCGGGAACAGCTCGTCGAGTACGAGCGCGCCCGAGAGCTTGGGCCGCATCACCGCCCGCAGAGTCTCGTCGTCCAGGTCGTGCAGCAGCGTGCTGTCGACCGTGCCGGCGGCGTGCACGACACCCCGGATCGGCGGCAGGTCCAGGCCGTCCAACGCGGCGGTGACCGCCGTCGCGTCCGCGATGTCGGCCGCGACCACGACGACCGTGACACCAGCGGCCTCCAACGCCCGCACTGCTTCCGCCCGCTCGTCGCCGTCCCATCGCTCACGCGGCCCGAGATCCTTGCGGCCCAGCAGGATGATCCGGCGTGCTCCACGTTGGGCGAGATGCTCGGCCACCTGGAGACCGAGGGCGCCGAGGCCGCCGGTGATCAGGTACGTGCCGTCCGGACGGCACCGGAAGACACCGGGTTCGGTGGCGAGCGGGACCAGCCGTTGTGCCGACACCACACCGTCTTCGACCGAGACGACCGGCTCCCGCGAGCCCGAGCCCAGCCACCGGGCCAGCGATGCCGCGTCGTCGTCGACGAGATCGACGAGACCACCCCATGATTCGGGCTGTTCGCTCGCCGCCACGCGGCTGATTCCCCTCAGTGACGCGGTTTCCAATGCGGACAGGCCACGGGTGACGCACCACAGCGTCGTACCGCCCGGAACCGCCCGCAGGAGGGAAAGCAGGCGGGACGCCGCCGGTCGGCCGGGAACGGGGGCGTAGACGAGGTGATCCACACTCGGCAACCGGTCGTCCTCGCTCACCATCACGTGGGTACCGGGCATCGCCGACGTGATGAGACGCGCCAGGCTCCGGTCACCGACGACGGCGACGGACTGCCCGGCCTGCCCGGTGAGGTCGGCCGTCTCCACCGGGCGCCGGACGATCTCGTACGTCCAACCACCGACGGAGTGCCGGCCGACCGTGAAGAGATCGCTGTCGAACTCGCCGTAGCGGAGCCCGTCCAGGCGGGCTTCGGCGCCGGCGCCCTGAACCACGACGTCCACCGTGGCCGGTCTGGATGGGTCGATCCGGACCCTGACCACGGCGGCGACCGGTGGTTCACCACGGATCCCCGCGCGGTCGACGGCCGCGGGCATCCGCAGGACCGGTTCGCCGGGGAAGATCACCGAAGCGGTCGACAACGCGGCGTCGAGCATCGCCGCCCAGCTGCGATCCAGATCCGCGGACACTTCGGCCACGAGCTCGACGGCCGACCGCGCCAAGGAATCGATCCGCCACGGATAACCCATGTCGGCCACGCCGAGTTCGGCCAGCCGATCGACGACGAACGAAGGATCGAGCGGCTCCAGTGAGCCGGGTTCCTCGCCCGGAGGACGGGGAGGAGGTCTCCGGAAACGGCCGAAGCGAGCGTGTGCGTGGTCCAATCTCCTTCACCGCCACCGAGCGCGCGGGACACGATCCGCAGCCGGGTCTGGTCGCGTACGACCTGTACCTCCCGAGCGGGCTCCCCGGCCGGCGGGACGACGACAGGTTGCCGCAGGCGGATTTCGGCCAGGTGACACGCCCCGGCTTCGAAGAGCGTGCTCAGCAGAACGGCGGCAGGAACGATTTCGGTGTCCAGCACCGGATGCCGCCGCGGGTACGGGCGGGTCCTGAGGTCCAGCGTGGTCGACCACACTCGAAGGCCGGACCCGGACACCGTCACGCCGTGCCCGAGCAAGGTGTCGCCGGGTGGCGGCGTTTCGCCGGGCCCGCCGTCGACCCAATGCCTGGTGTGCTGCCAAACCGTGTTCGGCAACCGGACCGGTTTCCCGGCGGGCTGCAAGACCCGCCAGTCCACCGGGACACCGAGGCAATGCAATCGTGCGACACCGGTGAGCAGGGTGTCGCGCTCGGGTTTCCCCCGCCGCAGGGTGGGGATCGCCTGCCCGCCGGGCAGGTTCTCCGCCAGCAGGGTCTCGGTGATCGAATGGCTCACGACCGGATGTGACGAGATCTCCAGGAAGACCCGGTGACCGTCTTCGGCCGCGGCCCGGACGGCTTCCGCGAAACGAACGGGATTACGCAGGTTCGCCGCCCAGTACGCGGCATCCTGCCGCGGTGCGCATCGAGGGTCGCCGAGAGCGGTGACGTAAAGCGGCACCGAGGCGGCGACCGGCGCGAGGCCGGCCGCCGCCGTGATCAGATCGGCGCACAGGGCGTCCATCTGCTCGCTGTGGAAGGCGACGTCGGAGTCGATCCGGCGCACCGATCGGCCGAGCTCTTCCCAGCGGGCGGCCGCCTTCTCGATCGCCGGTGTGTCCCCGGAGACCACAGTGGACGACGGCGCGGCGGAGATCGCCGCGGTGATGTCCGTCCGGCCCGCCAGCTCGGCCTCCACCTCAGCGAAGGAAAGATCCACCAGCACCATCGCGCCTCGGCCGGCGACCCTGGTCAGCAGGGCCGATCGGCGGCAGACGAGCCGGGCGCCTTCGGCCTCGGTGAGCACACCGGCCACCACCGCGGCCGCGATCTCGCCGACGGAATGACCGATGATCGCGCCGGGACGGACGCCGTAGCGCCGCCACACGGCGGCAAGGCCGACCTGCATGGCGAAGATGGTCGACTGGATCCGTTCGACAGAACCGAGTTCGCCGCTGGAGAGCACGTCACGCGGGGTGTAGCCGAGCTCGGCGAGGTAGATCGGGCCGAGCCGGTCGATCACTTCGGCGAAGACCGGTTCCTCGATCAACAGGTCCCGGCCCATGCCGGACCATTGCGCGCCGTGGCCGGAAAAGACCCACACCGGGTCGACGGGCCGGGCCGCCTCGCCACCGACGGCGATGTTCCGCAACCCGTCCGACAGCTCCTGTCCGCTGCCCGCGGCCACCACCGCCCGCACCGGCAGATGGGTGCGCCGATGGGCCAGCGTGTGCCCGACATCGGCCAGTTCGACCGGACCACCGTCGATCGCGTCCGCCAGCCGGGCGGCCTGTGCCGCGAGCCCCGCGGGGCTCGCGGCGGATACCGGGAAGAGTCGCGATTCCGGTCCGCCGTCCACCGTGGGCCGACCCGAAGCGACGCTGGGCGGCCCCTGCTCGAGCACGACGTGCGCGATCGTCCCGCCATAGCCGTAGCTGGCCACCCCGGCCAACCGGGGCCTGCCGGTTTCCGGCCAGGCCACGGGCTCGGTGACGAGCCGAAGCCCGTCCCACGAGATCTCCGCACGCGGTACGGAGGTCGTGCGCGTCGGCGGGATCATCCCATGCCGGATCGCCAGCGCGGTTTTGATCACTCCGGCCACCCCGGCCGCGGCTTCGGTGTGCCCGATGTTGGTTTTCACCGACCCGACGAGACAAGGGGAGTCCCGGTCGCCGACGACCGACGCCAACGCGCCTGCCTCGACCGGGTCGCCCACCCTCGTCCCCGTCCCGTGGGCTTCGACGTAGTCGACGTCGCGGGGGTCGACGCCCGCCGACGCGTACGCCCGGCGCAGCAGGTGTTCCTGGGCCGCGCGGCTCGGCGCCATGATCCCGTCCGTGCGGCCGTCCTGGTGCACCGCGCTCCCACGAATGACCGCGATGATCCGGTCACCATCGTGCACGGCGTCGGAAAGCCTTTTGAGGACGACCATTCCGCAACCTTCGCCACGGCCGTAGCCGTCGGCGGCGTCATCGAAGGCCTTCGAAGTCCCATCGGGGGAAATGGCGCCGGCCGCGTCCAGGACCATGGTCAGGCCGGGGCCTGCCATCAGCATGACCCCGCCCGCCAGCGCCACCGGCGCTTCACCGGCCAGCAGGCAGGAGACCGCCTGGTGCAGTGCGACCAGCGACGAGGAACACGCCGTGTCGACGGCGAGGCTGGGCCCCCGCAGATCGAGGGTGTACGAGATCCGGTTGGCGACGGCGCAGAGCGAGGCGCCGATACCGGTCCACGCCTCGATTCCGGGCAGATCCTCCAGCAGCCGCCGTCCGTAGTCGTCCGAGCCGACGCCCATGAAGACCGCGGCGTCGGTGCCCGCCAGCGTGTGCGGCGGGATCCCGGCGTCTTCCAACGCCTCCCACGCCACTTCGAGCGCGACGCGTTGCTGCGGATCCAGTTGACGCGCCTCGGTCGCCGAAATACCGAAGAAGCCGTTGTCGAATCCGCTGATGTCGGCCATGAAGGCGCCGTTCGCCGTGGCACGCGACAGTACCGCCGCGTGTTCCCTCGACCGCCGGGCATAGGCGGCCCACCGGTCCGGCGGGACCGGCCCGACCGCGCTTTCGCCCGCCATCAGGAATTCCCAGAAACGGCCGGGTGAGTCGATACCGCCGGCGAACCGGCAGCCGATGCCCACGATCGCGACCTTGTCGCCGGGAATTCCGTTTCGAATCGAGTCCACCGGTCCGTGAACACCGTCATGGTCGTTTTCCGGGGAAAAACCGCTCAGCTCAGGACGCGATGACATCGCACCTCCAGGGAAATCACGCTGATTAAGCAAACATGCGAAGGAGGGCGACGCTTGAGTAGTCACTACTCCATTGACCGAAAGGTCCGAATGGTCCCGTGTCGCTGGGGCGAACGGGTCAACCGGCGCGGCTCGCTCCCGGGGGTGGCGGCTTCGATTGAGTAGAGATCACTCATGAAAGCCGGCCTGCCGAGGTGATGAGCTGACGGGAGCCACCCGTGGCGACGAAACGACAGAGAGGACTCGTCGCTGATGCGTACCGAAACCCTCTATCTCGCTGGAATCGGCAGCGATCTTCCCGACCTCGTATCCACCGAGCACGCCGTCGGGGAAGGTTGGTACGGACGAGCGGAGCGCAGGTCGTCCGGCATGCTCTCCGTGGCGGTAAGCCCGGCGAAACCCGGGCCGGACATGGCCATCGACGCCGCTCGCGCGGCGGTCCGCCGGTCCGGGATCGGCCCGGACGATTTCGGTGTGCTGCTGCACTGCTACACCCACCACCAGGGCCCGGACGGCTGGTCGGCGGCCCACTACATCCTGCTGAACACCCTCGACCGGCCGATCCCCGCGATGGAGATCAAGCTGGGTTGCCTCGGCATGATCGCCGGTGTCGAGGCGGCCGCGAACCGGCTGATCGCCGATCCCACCCACGACGCGGCGTTGATCACCACCGGCGACAACTACTCGACCCCGCTCGTGGACCGCTGGCGCGGTTCGACACTCTTCCTGCTGGCCGACGCGGGTTCGGCGGTGGTGGTGTCCCGGCGGCCGGGTTTCGCGAAGCTGCTGGCGATCGGCTCGTTGTCGGACCCGCAGATGGAAATACTGCACCGGGCGGGCGAAAGGCTGTTCCCGCCAGGGGTGACCGTCGGCCGGAGCCTGAATTTCACCGAGCGGGAACAGAAGGTCCGCGAACAGTGGGCGGCCGGTCAGTCGTCGCCGATCCGCCACTTCGGCGATCGGGTCGCGGAGATCACCGAGCGGACGCTCAAGGAGGCGGGACTGACCCTCGACCAGGTCACCCGGGTCTGCCACGTCGGCTTCGGGCGGAGCGCGCTGGACGCGATGTTCCTCGATCCGCTCGGCGTCGGCGACGACCGCGGTGTCTGGGACTACACCCGGACGATCGGCCATACCGGTGCCGCCGATCTGTTCCTCGGTTTGGAACATCTCTGGACGACCGGCCAGGTCGTGCCGGGTGATCGGGTCCTGCTCATCGGCGCCAGCACCGGAATGGCGGCGGGTGCCGCGGTGGTGGAAATCCTCCAGGCCGCCGAGGACGGCCGGTGATGTTGTCCGGATGCACGCCCTGGCCCGGGGACACCGCGCGTACGTACCGCAGAGCCGGGGTCTGGCGCGGAGAAACCCTCGGCGCGATGCTGCGACGGCTGGCCGCCGAGTTCGGCCGCCGGACGGCGCTCGTACACGGACCGCGACGGATCACGTATGCCGAACTGGACCGCTGGGCGGACCGGCTCGCCGCCGGTTTCGCCGGGCACGGCATCGAACCCGGGCAGCGCGTCGTCGTCCAGTTGCCCAATGTGCCGGAGTTCGCCGCGATCACCTTCGCGTTGTCCCGGCTGGGCGCGATACCGGTGTTCTCGCTGCCGGCCCACCGCGCCACCGAGATCAGGCACCTGGGTGAGATCACCGAAGCGTCGGCGTACGTCCTGCCCGGTGTTCACCGCGGCTTCGACCACGTCGAGCAGGCACGCGAACTCCGTGACGAACTCCCCGCGCTGGAAAAGCTGTTCGTGCTTTCGGGAAACGTCCCGGCGGACTGCATCCCCCTGGCCGAGCTGGAAAGCACGCCGATCGGCCTTCGGGAACAGGATCCGGCCGACGTCGCCTTCTTCCTGCTTTCCGGTGGCACGACGGCGCTGCCCAAGCTGATCCCGCGTACCCACGACGACTACCTGTACCAGTCGAGACAGGCCGCCGAGGTCGGCCGTCTGACCGGCGACGACGTCTATCTGGCGGCGCTGCCGATCGAGTTCAACTTCGCCTGGGGATGCCCTGGCGTACTGGGCACCTTCCACACGGGCGGCACGGTCGTCCTCGCGGACAACCCCGACCCGGAAGGCTGCTTCGAGCTGATCGAACGCGAAAAGGTGACCTTCACCGCGCAGGTGCCGTCGATCACGCGGATCTGGCTCGAACTGGCCGAATGGACCGAGCGGGATCTGTCGAGCCTGCGGCTCCTGCAGGTCGGCGGAGCCCGCATGACACGGGAGTTCACCGAGCGGATCGGGCCCACGCTGGGCTGCCAGTTGCAGCAGGTCTTCGGCATGGCCGAGGGACTGCTGACCTTCACCCGGTCCGATGACCCGGCGGAAAGCGTGCTGACCACCCAGGGAAGACCGATCTCCCCGTACGACGAAATGCGTGTCGTCGGGCCGGCTGGGGAGCCGTGCGCGGAGGGTGAGGTCGGCGAGTTGCTGGCCCGCGGCCCGTACACCTTGCGTGGCTATTACCGGGCCCCCGAGCACAACGCGAAGGCCTTCACCCCGGACGGCTTCTATCGGACCGGGGACCGCGCCCGGATCACCGAGGACGGTGACCTGGTGATCGAGGGCAGGATCAAGGAAATGATCATCAGGGGTGGCGACAAGATCTCCGCGACCGAGGTCGAGGACTACCTGCTCGCCCATCCCGCGGTCGCCGCGGCGGCGGTGGTCGGAATCCCGGACGAATTCCTTTCCGAACGCGTTTGCGCCTACGTCGTGGCGGCGGGCGCACCGGGTGATCCGTCCGTGTCGGCGGACGAGCTGAGGAGCGCCGTGCGCGACCTCGGCGTCGCCGAATACAAGATCCCGGAACGAATCGAATTCGCGGCCGGATTCCCGCTGACGCCGTTGGGGAAGGTCGACAAGAAGGCGCTGATCGCCATGGCGATGGAGGGAACATGACCGACGAGGAACTTCGTGCCGCGATCGCGGAGCACTCGGCCGTACCCGCCGAGGCGATCACGCCCGACGCCAACCTGGTCCAGCTCGGGATCAGCTCACTGGAGATCATGCGGCTGGTCACGAGATGGCGGCGAGACGGACTGGCGGTGTCCTTCGAGACGCTGGTCGCCGCGCCGACGCTCGGGGCGTGGGCCGCCCATTTCGAGGAGATCGAGACGAGGGCGGAGCGGTGAACTCGCTCCTGGTCACGAACGGGTGCGTCTATCCGGCGGACGAGGAGGACAGGGTCATCCCGAACGGCGCGGTGCTGGCCGTGGACGGCCGGATCACGGCGATCGGAACGGTCGAGGAGGTCGGCCGGGCGGTCGCCGGGCTGAATCCGGGCGTTCGCGAACAGCTGCGGACCGTCGACGCGTCCGGCCACATGGTGCTGCCGGGGCTGGTCAACGGGCATTGGCACGAGATGTTCGGGATGCGGATGATGATGGGGGGAGCGACACGCCCGCCCTCGGACCGTGAGGACGTCGTCGACTTCATGGGCGGCGGCGGGTCGATGCATCGGATTTCGCGCGCTTTCGACTCGTTCGATCGGCTGATCGACGGTATGCGCCCGGACGAAGCGGAGGCGATCGCCCGTTACTCGATGTGGACGCAGTTACGTAGTGGTGTGACCACTCTCGGGGACGTGGGCTCGCTCAACCGGCCGACTTCGCTGGTCGCCGCCGCGCGCTCGCTCGGGATCCGTTGTGTCGTCGGTACTTGGGCGTGCGACGCGATCTGCGCTCCCGGCGAGACCGGGTTCCGCCGGACCAAGGACACCGACGCCGTGCTGGCCGGGGTGGAGGCGCTGATACGGGAATGCGCGGGCGACGACAGCGGGTTGATCCGGTGCCGTCCCAGCGTCGTGTACGTCACGAACATGACGGACGAACTCGGCGCGGGTATCGCGCGGCTGGTCGACGACCACGAACTGCCGTTCGCCACCCACGTCGGCGCGCTACGCAACGAACCCGAGCTGCTCCGCGCCTACTACGGGGACACGGGGGTGCGACGGCTCGCCGATCTCGGCCTGGTCACCGAACGGCTCACGGCGGTGCACACCGCTTTCGTGGACGACGAAGAACGCTCGCTGCTGATCGAGGCAGGCGCGCACATCAGCTTCTCGCCGGCGAAGTACGGCATGACCGGGGAAACGACGATCACCGAAACGCGCGTCGTCCCGGAGCTGCGCCGGGCCGGCCTCGGGGTTTCCTTGTCCACCGACGGAATGGCCTTGGCCGGGCCGGGAATGGTCGAGGCGATGCGCGCGGTCTGGCAGTCCTTCAACGAAATGTACGGGGACCAGACCGAGGTTCTGCCGTCCGACGCACTGGCGATGGCGACGAGGATCGGGGCGGCGGGCCTTGGCTGGGAGGACATCGGCAGCCTGGCTCCCGGCAAGCGGGCCGACCTGGTGCTCGTCCGCACCGACGACTGGCGCTACCTGCTGAACACACGGCCGTTGGAGGCGTTTCTCGCGCTCGGCTGTTCGTCCGATGTGGACACTGTGGTGGTCGGCGGGCAGCTGCTCGTCGAAGGAGGCCGCGGCGTCCGGGTGGACGAGGCGGAATTGGAAAAGTCCTATCTCGAAGCGCTTTCTTCGTTCAGCACGCGTTGCCTGCGTGTCCCGCGAAGCAAAGTGGACCGGATACTGACGGGGGTCGCTCGATGAACGGCATCGAAAACAGGAAGGTCGCGCTGATCACCGGGGCCGCGGGTGGGATCGGCGCCCAGATCGCGCGTGGTATCGCCGCCCGCGACATCCCGGTCGCCCTGCTGGATCGTCAGGTCACCCCGTTGCGTGAGCTCGCCGACGAACTCGGCGCCACCGGTCTCCCGGCGCTGCCGATTCCGGTGGACGTGACCTCCGCCGGGGAAGTCGAGGCGGCGGTGGAGAAGGTCGAGGCGGACCTCGGGCCGATCGAGTACCTCGTCAACGCCGCGGGCGTCCTGCGGGTGGGCACCGTCGACGAGCTGAGCGACAACGATTGGACCACCACGCTCGGGGTGAACGCCGGTGGCGTTTTCCACGTCAGCCGCGCGGTCACCCGGCGGATGATCCCGCGCCGCCGTGGCGCGGTGGTCACGGTGGCGTCGAATGCCGCGAGCACGGCGAGGTTCGGTATGTCCGCCTACGCGGCTTCCAAGGCCGCGGCGACGGCTTTCACGGCCTGCCTCGGCTTGGAACTGGCCGGGTACGGCATCCGCTGCAACACCGTCGCGCCGGGCTCGACGGGAACGCGGATGCTGACGGAGTTGTACGAAGGCGTGCCCGAGGCGGAGACCGTCGCCGAGCGGACCTCCGTCGTGGGCGCGCCGGAGTCGTTCCGGGTCGGCATCCCGCTCGGCAAGATCGCCAGCCCGGGCGATGTCTCGGAGGCCGTGCTCTTCCTGCTCTCGGACGGCGCGGGACACATCACCATGCAGACGCTCACCGTCGACGGCGGTGCCACGCTCGGCGTGTGAGGAAACATGCCGGCCACTCCGCACACCAGCCAGACCGGCGGCCGGGACCGGCCCGGTCCCGAACCGACAACAGACACCGAGAGAAGGGGAAATTCAGCCGTGGCCGTCTCTCGTTTGCCGACGGCGTCGTATCCGATGCCCGCGGAGCACGAGTTGCCCGAGAACACCGCGCGGTGGACCCTCGATCCGAGCCGCGCCGCTCTCCTCATCCATGACCTGCAGCACTACTTCCTCCGGCCGTTCGGCGAACCACTGCTGACGGACCTGCTCCGGAACGTCGAGGCGCTGAGGAATCGGTGCGCCCGAACGGGTGTGCCGGCCTACTACACCTTGCAACCCGGCTCCATGACACCGCGGCAGCGCGGCCTGCTCGCCGATTTCTGGGGACCCGGCATGCGGTCCTCCCCGGAGGACCGGCGCGTTCCCGGCCGGCTCGCCCCCGGCCAGGGCGACACCGTCTTCACCAAATGGAAGGCGAGCGCCTTCGTCCGCACCGACCTGTTGCGGACGCTGGAACGCAGCGGCCGAGACCAACTCCTCGTCTGCGGCGTGTACGGCCACGTCGGCATCCTCATGACGGCCAACGACGCTTTCGCGAACGACGTCCAGACCTTTCTGGCCGGCGACGCCATCGCCGACTTCTCCCTGGAACACCACCGGATGACGCTGGACTACGCGGCGAAGCGGTGCGCGGTGGTCGAGTCGACCAGGACGATCCTCAGCACCCTCGCGGCGGCCACGGCAGCAGCGCGATGACGGCCACGCTGGACGAACTCCTGCGGACCGGGCGTCCGTTCGCGTTGCTGCACCGACCGGAGACGGGGCTACGAGGCAGGCTCGAATTGCTCACCGGAACGATCACGGAACCGGGCGGCACCGCCGACCTGCCCTTGGCCGAGCGCGGCCCGGACACCCATTCGCTGCTGGCGATCCTGCCTTTCCGGCTGATCGGGGAGCGGGGCTACGACCATCACGACGACGGCACGCCGATACTGGCGATCAGCGTCACCGAGCAGTCGGAGATCCCGGCAGGCGAGGTCGTGCGGGCGGCGGGCCGGACTCCGATCGCCGTCGACGGCGGCAGATTCGACCCGGACGACGACACCTACGAGGACATCGTGCGGCGAGTGGTGGCGCACGAGATCGGCCAGGGCACCGGATCGAACTTCGTGATCAAACGGGCCTTCCACACCGAAATCCCGGATTGGTCACCGTATACCGCTCTCGCCTTCTACGGGCGGCTGCTCGCCGTCGAATCCGGCGCGTACTGGACCTTCCTGATCCACACCGGCGATCGCACCTTCGTCGGGGCCAGCCCGGAGCGGCATGTCAGCCTCGACGGCGGAACCGCGGTGATGAACCCGATCAGCGGAACGTACCGGTACCCGCCCGGCGGGCCGACCCTCGACGGGGTGCTGGACTTCCTCGCCGACGGCAAGGAGACCAACGAGCTGTACATGGTGGTCGACGAGGAATTGAAGATGATGAGCCGGATCTGCACGGATATCCGGGTGCACGGTCCCCGGCTCAAGGAAATGGCCAGGCTCGCCCACACCGAGTACTTCATCGCCGGGAACACGAGCCACGACTTCCGCGACGTCCTCGCCGGCACGCTGTTCGCGCCGACGGTGACCGGAAGCCCGTTGGAGAGCGCCTGCCGGGTGATCACCCGGTTCGAGCCGGCAGGGCGCGGTTACTACGCCGGCGCGGCCGTGCTGGTGGGCACCGACCTCGACGGCCACAGACGGATGGATTCCGCCATCCTCATCCGGACCGCGGACATCGACCGGGACGGCAGGCTGAGCATCGGGGTCGGTTCCACCCTGGTCCGGGATTCCGATCCCGGGGCGGAGACCGCGGAGACCGCGGCGAAGGTGGACGCGCTGCTGGCCGCCCTCCGTAGCGGCGAGCGCCGGCCGCGACCGATACCCGAGCCCGGACCTGCATCGAGTCCCGAGGTGAAGCGCGCACTCGCGTCGCGGAACGATCCGCTTTCCGGCTTCTGGCTGGGCGACCGGGACGAAACCGCCGCGTACGAGGGCCACCGGCTGCTGATCATCGACGCGGAGGACGCCTTCACCGCGATGGGCGGGCAACTGCTGCGGGCGCTGGGATTCGAGGTCACGGTCCGCCGGTTCGACCAGCCGTACGATCTGTCCGGCTACGACCTGGTGGTGGTCGGGCCCGGCCCCGGTGACCCCCGTGCGACGGCCGATCCGAAGATCGTCCACCTTCGCCGGGTCACCGAGGACCTGCTGGCCGGTGACCAGCCCTTCCTGTCCATCTGCCTGAGCCACCAGGTGCTCAGTTCGGCGCTGGGGCTGCCCTTGATCCGACGGCCCGATCCGAACCAGGGCGTCCGGCGCCGGATCGACCTGTTCGGCCGGGACGAGTCGGTGTTCTTCTACAACACCTTCACCGCGCACACGCGCGGCGAACCGATGACGGCCCGTGGCAGGCAGGTGGAGATCTGTCATGACGCCGGGACAGGTGAGGTCCATGCCCTGCGCGGTAACGGGTTCGCCTCGGTGCAGTTCCATCCGGCCTCGGTGATGACCCGCGACGGGCAGGGCATCGTCGAGCGGATGGTCGCCGTCGCCCTGCGCGAGCTGGACACGGTGTCATGAGTTTCGCCTTCGACCTCACCGATCCGCAGCTGTGGCGAACGCTGCCCGCGGCGCAGCAGCCCGCCTGGCCGGATCGCGGTGAACTGGCGGCCGTGACGGCCCGGTTGCAACTGGCCCTGCCCCTGGTGTTCCCCGCCGAATGCGATCGGCTCACCCGGCGGCTGGCCGCCGTGGCGAACGGCGACGCCTTCCTGCTGCAGGCAGGCGACTGCGCCGAGTCCTTCTACGCCACCTCCGCCAATTCCGCGCAGAACACCGTCGCGACGATGCGGCAGATGGCCGTGGTGCTCGGTTACGCGTTGTCCTCGCCGGTCGTCCTGCTGGCCAGGATGGCCGGGCAGTACGCGAAACCCCGGTCCGCGCCGACCGAGACCCGTGGCGGACTGGAACTTCCGGTGTATCGCGGCGACGCCGTCAACGGTTCGGAATTCGACGCGGCCGCGCGGACGCCGGATCCGCATCGGATGCTCCAGGCCTATCACGCGAGCGCGACCGGCTTGAACGTCGTCCGGGAGCTCAACAGCGGCCGCTACACCAGCCTCCGTCAGCTCCAGGCCGCCAACGAACGGTTCGTTTCGACACGAGCGCACCACCGGCCGGTGTCCGACGCCATCGGGCGTGCCATCGCTTTCCTGTCCGCGACACTCGACCTGCCGGACGTGGAGCCCGGGCCGGTTTTCGTTTCGCACGAGGGACTGCTGCTGGACTACGAGTCCGCGCTGACGCGGGTCGACGCGGTGAGCGGCCGTTCGTACGCGACGTCCGGCCACCTGCTTTGGATCGGCGAGCGTACCCGCGCCGTGGACGGCGCGCACGTGGAGTTCTTTCGCACGCTCGCCAACCCGATCGCGGTGAAGGTCGGCCCGGGGATGACCCCGGACGAGCTGTCGGCCTTGATCGACCGGCTCGATCCGGACGGCATCCCGGGCCGCCTCACCCTGATCACCAGAATGGGCGCGGACCGGATCAGGGATGTCCTTCCCGCGCTGGTGGAATCCGTCCGTGCCGACGGGAGAACCGTCGGCTGGGTCTGCGATCCCATGCATGGCAACACCCTCCGCGCTCCCTCCGGGCACAAGATCCGCAGGCTCGGCGACATCGTGCGGGAGGTGAAGGGATTCTTCGAAGTGCACCGGGCTTTCGGGACCCATCCCGGGGGAATCCACGTCGAGCTGACCGGCGACGACGTGACCGAATGCGTGGGCGCGGGTGTCTCTCCGGCCGAGGTCCCGTCCCGCTACCAGTCCGTCTGCGACCCTCGGCTGAGCCGCGACCAAGCGCTCGATCTCGCATTTCAGCTGGCCGGGCTGGAAAGCGGGAGTTCCATCGAGCGGGCCAGTTCGGATCTGGTCGCGATGCCCAGCTTGTGATAGGCGCGCTGCAGATGGTTCTCCACGGTACGCACCGAAACCACCAACCGGCTCGCCACGTCCCGGTTGGTCAGTCCCGCCGCCACCAGTTGGGCGACTTCGCGCTCGCGGTAGGTCAACGTCGGATCGCCGCCGCGGAACCGGTTGCAGCCGCTCCACGGTGGCACCGTGCCGCCATATGAGGCCAGTATCTCCCGGAACCGCGCACCGGCCGCCCGTGCCTTGCGAGCATGACCGGTGTCGCGGCACAGGGAGCTCGCCTGCGCGAAAGCCTCCGCGGCGAGCGGAAGCAGGCCCAGTTCCAGAAATTCTTCCGCCACTCGAACGAGCCCGTCCTCGCTACGGGAGGCGAGTGCCCGTACGTGTTCGGCCCGGGCGTGGGAAAACGGCGTCGTCACCGCGGCGTCGAGTGAAATCGCCTGGTCCACGACGGACTCCGCCTCGCCGAGCCTGGCGATCAGGTGCACCGCGAGGATGGCTTGTGCCAGCCGTCCGGCGTCTTGGCTGCGTTTCGCCACTTCCCGGGCGGTGATGATCGCCTGTGCCTGCTTCCCGCTGTGCGCCAGTACCACCACGCTTTCCAGATCCACCCCGTCACGCTCGATGCCGGACAACGGGTGCCGCTCGTACAGCGAGCGTGCTTCGGCGATCGTGGCCGACGCTTCGGGCAGCTGTCCGCTTTCGGCCAGTGTTCCGGCCAGCTGGGCCAGCACCCAGGATCGGCCGGAGTACCAGTCTCTCGTCCGGGCGAAGGTGCGGGCGGTGTGGAATTCGGCGATCGCCTCCGACATCCGGCCGCGGAGGCGGTGGACATGGCCGCGCAGGACGATTCCCCAGACGGCGATCCGGCCGACCTCGTCGTTCGACGGCCGGGCACGGAGCCGGCCGAGGCTCTCCGCGCCCTCCCCGCCGCCGGACAGCTGGGTCACCTGGGTGTACGCGACGTCGAACGCGTACCGGTGTGGTTCCGCCCAGTTCTCCACTGCCGGACGACAGGAATCCAGCAGGGCCACCGCCTTGCGGGTGTCGCCGGTGAAGTCGCACGCGTAGGCGACGGCCGGGGCGAGCGCTTGAGTGAGCGCGGACCCCGGCGACTCGCGGGCCAGCAACGCCGAACCCTCCGCGGCCACCGCGGGCAGTTCGTCGGCGAGGATGCCGATCCATGCCCGCAGGACGTGGAGCCGGGCGCCCGAAGCCGCGGGGCGTTCGGTCAGCTCGTCGTCCACGAAGGATCTCGCGTCCTCGACGCGGTCCAGCCGGGTGGCCAGATTGGTCGTCCGCTCGGTGATCAGCTCGGCCCGCAGCTCGGGTGTCACCGGGATGGCCCAGACCGCCGACAGCATCCTTTCCACCTCGGCGAACCTGCCCTGCTCGCCCAGCGCCCGGCTCAGCAGCAGCGTCGCTTCGACCATGGCCGTGCCGTCCGCGGATCTCTGCAGGGCCAACCGCGCGAAGCGTTCTGACGAAAGGACATCCGAGCGTGCGCCGCTGAGCCGCGCCGCCGCCAGGATCCGGTCCGACGCGAGGTCACCGGTGACCCTGATCCGCAGTAGTTCGGCGCGGCCGTCACGATGGCGGTGCCCGTGCCAGTCTTCGATCGCCTCGGCCAGCCGTAACCGGAGCCGCCGAGCGGTCAGCTCGGGCATCGCTCCGGCCAGCACCGTGTCGTAAACCCGGTACGCCAGCCTCAGGTGCAGCACGTCGCCGATCATCTCCGTCACGACGATTCCCCGATGGTTGAGGGATTCCGCCGCCGCGGACAAGTCGGCGACGATCGGCAGGTCCGCCTCGAGCGAACCCGCCAGCGCCAGCATGTTCACCAATTCCGTCTCGACGGGATCGAGGGGACCCAGCTGCAGCCAGACCAGGTCCACCAGCCGGTCGTTGTCGCCGACCAGACCGGACCAGCGCCAGGCGCCGTCGTCGGCGATGCTCAGCCCGCCCTGTTCCAGGTCGTGGTCGACCACCTCGCTCAGCAACCGGGCGTTTCCGCCGGTGAGATAGTGGAGCCGGGAAACCGTGCCGGGGTCGACGTGCCTGCCGAGGCGGGTCCGGAGCACCTCGCCGACGCCAGCTTCGGAGAACCGGGTCACCTCGATCCGGTCGGCGACCCGGTCCTTCCACAGTGAGCTGATCCCGGCCGGTGCCGTCGAATCGGCCAGCACGGTGGCGATCACCGCCACCCCGCAATACGCGGCCAGGTAATGGACTCGCTCGGCCAGCGCGCCGGTCAGCAGGTGGGCGTCGTCGACGCCCACCACGACCCGGTCGGCGTCGTGGGAATCCAGCCACGCGTTCAACGACGTCCCGGGAACGCCGTCGGGCACCATCGCGGCGGTCGCCACCGCCACGGTGCCGCCGGCGACCTGACCCGCCAGTGCCGCTCGCAGCAGCCTGCTCTTGCCGACACCGGGCGCGCCGACCAGCACGATGCTCCGGTTGTTCTTCAACGCGGTGCCGATGGCGGTCAGCTCGTCGGTGCGTGCCGCCGTCGGCCAGAGATCCGCGTGACCTTCCTCGGAAAACGAAGAAAAAGTGCTCGCGATGAGATCCGTCATTTTCTCCCCCACAGAATCGCGGTCAGAGCAAAGTGGTTCCTCGAATCAACCAGCGGGACATGCGGTGACGACGCTGAATCCGGGTGCGCGAGGGCATTCGCGGATGCTGTCCAGAGTGAACCCGGATGCGCGCAGCAGTGCTTCGAACTCCCCGGCGGTGCGCTCGGTCCCGCCGGTGACGACCAGCATGTTCAGGTCGCTCAGCACGGCTCGTGGCGAGGCGATCCAGCCTTCCGGTTCGTCCGGGATCACCGGATCGACGATGTACAGCACCGAATCCGCCCGCATCGCGTCCCGGCACACCTTGAGCGCCCGTTCGGATTGCTCGTCGTTCCAATCGTGGATGACGCTCTTCAGTACGTACGCGTCCCTGTCTCGCGGCACCGAATCGAAGAAGTCACCCGCGATCAGGCGAGCCCGATCGGAGAGACCCGCTTCCGACAGCACGGTCTCCGCCAGCGCGACGTTCGCCGGGGTGTCCACCAATTCGCCGCTGAGCCCCGGGTTCGCCTTCAGGAAAGCGGTCAGCAACGTCCCGTTGCCGCCGCCGAGGTCGACGATCGTGCGCATACCCGACAGATCGCAGGCTTCCACTATGCCGGGATGGTCCATCCGGGCCCGCTCGGCCATCGCCTCGCTGAACACCCGTCCACGCTCGGGATGCTCGGCCAGCCACGGGAAGATCGGTGCTCCCAGTGCGTCCTCCAGCGTCGGTTCGCCGCTGCGGATCGCGTCTTCGAGCGCACCCCAGGCGCGCCACTGCTCGTCGCCTGCCCAGAACCGGACCACAGTGCGCATGGTCGGGTCGGTACCGGACCGCAGCAGTGCGCCCGCCCCGGTCAGGGCGAAGGTGCCGTCGCCGATCGAGTCGACCAGCCGCAGCGCGGTGCACAGCCGGAGGAATCGGTACAGCGTCGGGCCGTCGCAGTCCAGGTCGGCGGCCAGGTCGTGGGCGGTGCGCGGACGCGCGGCGAGTTCGTCGGCCACGCCGAGCGTCGCGAAGGTCTGGAGGGCCTGAGAGCGGTAGAAGCCGTAGAGCAGGTCGAAGACGAAGGTCTTGTCGTCGTCCGTGGGGATGGGATTCACAGTTTTCTCCTCGGTGACTTGGATTTCAGGAAATCGCAAGGGTCAGGAGTGCGGCGCCAAACGCCAATGGCGTGCGTCGGTCTGGGCGTTCCACATACCGGCGTACCGGCCGCCCGCGGTGAGCAGTTCCGTGTGCGTACCTCGTTCGGTGATCCGGCCTTCGTCGAGAACGAGGATCTGGTCGGCTCCCACGACGGTGGTCAGCCGGTGGGCGATGACGATGACGGTCTTGTCCGTGACCAAGGCGTCGATCGCCTCTTGGACGGCGACCTCGCTTTCGGTGTCCAGCGCGGCGGTCGGTTCGTCCAGCAGGACGATGGGCGCGTCTTTCAGAATGGCTCTGGCGATGGAGATCCGCTGACGTTCGCCGCCCGAGAGGGCACCGCCGATCTCACCGACCCGCGTGTCGTAACCGCGTGGCAGGCGGTCGATGAAATCGACCACGTTGGCCGCCCTCGCCGCCGCTTCGATCTCGGCGTCGGTGGCGTTCGGCCGGGCCATCGCGATGTTCTCACGGATGGTGTCGTCGAACAGGTAGACATCCTGGAAGACCACCGAGACATGCCGGAAGATCTCGGCGGGCTCGACCTGCCGCAGGTCGCTGCCACCGATCCGGATACGGCCGCCGTCCGGATCGGCGTAGCGGGTCAGCAGCCGGGTGATGGTGGTCTTCCCGGACCCGGACGGCCCCACCAAGGCGGTGAGACTCCGCTCCGGCACCGAGAAGGTCAGCTCGCGCACCACGGGCTTGGTGCCGTATCCGAAGCTCACGTCGTCGAAGGAGATGTCGAACGCGGAGATCTTCGCGGCGGGTTCGGCCACCGGCAGCGGCTCGGCTTCGAGTACTTCGCCGACTCGTGCCAGCGCGGCGTCCGTCATCTCGAAGACCACCGTCATCTGTGATGCCGTCGCCAGCGGTTCGGCGAACCGGACCGCGCCCGCGACGACGGCGAGCAACACCGGGACGGACAGGTCCGCGTCCAGGGCCAGTCCGGCGCCGAGCGCCACCATCGCCACGATGCCGATCTGGACGGCGCTGGAGGCGAGAAGCCCGGGCCACATCAGTCCCTTCTGTGCCTGGCTCATCACCGTGCCCTGGGTGGTGAGCGCGCGGCGCAACCGATCGGAGGCGGCCCCGACCTGTCCGGCCGCCTTCAGGACGGGCAAGCCCTGCACGTACTCGACCACTCTGGCGGACGCGTCGGCGTCGGCGGCCTCCAACCGGCGCATGCCCGTTCCGCCGCGACTCTGGATCCGGCGTACGAATCCGATCGCGAACGGCGTCGAAATCGCCAGTACGACGCCCAGCCGCCAGTCCACCAGCAGGATGACCACCAGCAGGACCACCGGGACGGTGACGAACTGGAGGAAGAGGAGCCCGGCGGTGGAGATCCCGCTCGTCGCGTTGACGACGGTCCCGCCGACCAGGCTGGTCAGGTCTCCGGAGGCGCGTTCCTCCAGATCGCGCTGGCGCATCGTCCGCAGCTTCCGCCCGAGCCGTAGCCGCACGTCGGCGAGGACCTCGGCCCACTGCCCGTGCTGGAAACCGAGTTCGCGGGACCGCAGGACGGCCTCGATCAGGTAGCAGACGACGAAGACCCCGAGCCAGAGCCAGGCTTCCCCGTGCCGGACCGGTTGTGCCGCGAGAGCCGCGAGCAACGGGATCAGGCTCGCGTACGCGCCGGCCTGGACCAGTGAGGCGAGAAGGGAGATACGGACGGACGAGACGTACTGCGCCCGGTACCGGCCCGCGGCCAGCATCATCAACTGCCAGATACGTTTCATCGGCTGCTCAGCCCCATCGGCGGGCCCGCTCGTGGTGGTTCCACAGGTGGTGGTAGGTGCCGTCCCGGCCGACGAGCTCGGCGTGGGTGCCGCGCTCGACCACCCGGCCACGGTGGATCACGACGATCTGGTCGGCGTCGGTGACGCTGGAAAGCCGGTGCGCGATCACGATCACCGTGCGGTCGCGGGTCAGCCGGGCGATCCCGGCCTGGATCGCCGCTTCGTTCTCCGGGTCCGCGTACGCGGTGGCTTCGTCCAGCACCACCACCGGCGCGTCGGAGAGCATCGCGCGGGCGATGGTGATCCGCTGCCGCTGCCCACCGGACAGCAACGTGCCGCGCTCGCCGACCTTCGTCTCGTATCCCTCCGGCAATTCGCCGACGATGAAGTCGTGGGCCTGCGCCGCTCGCGCCGCCCTGACGACGTCCTCGTCGGCGGCGTCCGGCCGGGCGAGCCGGATGTTCGCCGCGATGGTGTCGTCGAGCAGGAAGGGTTCCTGGAAGACCAAAGCGACGTGGCGGAGCAAGGATCCGGTGCCGATCCGGCGTACGTCCACGCCGCCGACCTCCACCGATCCACGCTGGACGTCGAAGAACCGGGGGATCAGCCGGGCGATGGTGGACTTGCCGGAGCCGGACGGACCGACCAGCGCGCACACCGTTCCCGCCGGTATGTGGATGTCCACATCGTCCAGTGCGGGCCTGCCTCTGTCGTCGCCGTACCAGAACGTGACGCCGCGGAGCGAGACCGAGCCGTCCCGTGGGGGCAGCGGATGCTCGGGTTCGGGCATCGGCGGTATCGCGAGCAGTTCCTCGATCCGGGCCGCACCGGCTTTGGACTCGTTGACGAAGTGGGCCAGGTACATGATCGGGGTGACCGACTCGATCGGCAGTGTGCCGATCAGCAGGCCCACCAGCAGGGTCGGTGGGTCCATCGCGTCCGCGAGGGTGAGCGGGACGCCGACGAGCAGGATCAGCACCAGCGTGGGCACCGGCGTCATCGCGACCCGGGTGAGCACGGCGGCGGACTTGCCGGAGGCCTGCCACGCGCCGATCGTCGCGGTGAATTCGTCGACCCGGTCGGCGAACCGCCGGAACGACGTGGAGCCGTCGTCGAACGCCCGCACCACCGGCATGCCCTGGACGAATTCGACGACGGCCTTGTTGATCTCCTCGTTGGCCCGGTAGAACTCGCGCCGCAGCTCGGCCTGGTCCCGGCCGGCCAGCCGCATCCCGATCCACACGACCGGCCCGATTGCCAGCACCGCGAGCAGCAGCCGCCAGTCGACGAACGCCAGCGCGCCCAGTGCCGCTATCGGCTGCACCAGGCAGAACCCGAGCTGCGGGGTGATGTCGGCGACCGCGACGTGCAGCGCGCGTACGTCGTCCTGGACGACCTTCTTTATCGCGCCGGATCCGAGCCGGGAGACCTCGCCGAGGGGCACCTTGCCGAGATGTCCGGTCAGCGCGGTCCGCAGGTGGACTTCCAGGTCGAAGGACGCTTCATGCGCTACGCGCACGGCCAGCGACCGGAACGCGAGCCTGCCGAGGATCGCGGCCAGCGCGGCGCCGATCAGGCCGAACACCTTGGCAGGCAAGGGATCCGTCGCCAGCAGTTCGCGCAGGGCCAGCGCGATCAGGACGAATCCGGCCACCCCGCAGGCGGCGGCCAGACCGCCGACCGCCACCGCGGTGAGGAGCCGCCGTTTCACCGGCGCCAGAAGCCCCAGCAGTGACCGGCCCGGATCCGGACCGGTGCCGGCGGCCGGGGAATCCCCGGGTACTTCAGCCGCAGCCGTCGCCGTGCTCACTCGATTCCCTCCCCATGGACAGACCGAAGAACGGCCTCGTTTCCGTGTTCGTCGATGTCATCGGATCTCCTTCGTCGCCAAGGCGGGTTCCGTCGTGCCGATTCGTGTGTGGGGGGTGCGTTCGGTGAACCACAGTGCGACAGCGCCCGCCCCCGTCGCGGCCAGCACGGCACCGGCACCGATCATCAGCGGGTAGCCGAACGATCCCGCCGCGGCCAGGAAACCCGCGCCGGCGAGCAGGCCGATCAGGGACGCGAAGCAGGACATCACCGTGAAGTCGGTACCTGGCGACCAATGCCGGCTGTAGTCCATCGCGACCGCGTAGATGAGGGTCAGCGTCGCCGCGTAGATGAGCTGCAGCAGCACGATCGTGATCACCGCGACCCAGGCGAGCGAGACCCCCAGTGCCACCGGCAACAACGTCAGGATGACCGGGATCTGCACGATCAGCAGCGTCAGCAAGGTGCGCCTGCGGCCGAACCTCCTGATGGTCCCGCCGGCGAGGAACGCCCCGGCGATCCCGGACGCGCCACCGACGACGCTGACCGCGACGGCGACGTCGCTCAGCCCCCATCCGGCGTCCACCAGCATCGGGGCCATCAAGGCGTAGACGCCGCCGATTCCGGCCCAGGCCAACGGAAGCACGACGAATCCCCAGACCGCCATTCCCGGTTGCCTGAACAAGCTCACGATCGCGGCGAAGCGCACCGCGCGTTCCACGGGGGCATGCGCCGCCGGGGGCTCCCGGAATCGGAGGATCTGCGAGAACGGGGTGGCCGTCGCCGCGGCGAGGGTGCAGATCGCCCACTGCCAGCCGAAGTGGTCGTAGACGATCAGGACCAGTCCGCCGCCGATGATGTTGCCGAGGTAGCCGCCCGCGATCTGAACGCCGTTGCCGACTCCGCGTTCGCCCGGCGAGAGCACCTTCACGGCCAAGGCGTCGGTGGCGATGTCCTGTGTCGCCGAAAGCAGGCCGACCGCCGCGACGACCAGCATGAGGATGCCCAGATCGTTCACTGCGTCGAGCGGCAACGCGACCAGCAGCGCGACGGTCATCAACGGTTGCAGCACCAGCAGCCAGGAGCGGTAGTGGCCGTGCCGCCGTCCGCCGAAGTGGTCGATCGCGGGCGCCCACAGGAACTTCAGGATCCACACCAGGCCGATCGACTGCACCGTCGCGATCTTCGCGAGGCCCACTCCGCGGTCGCGAAGGATCGCTGTGAGGGCGACGTTGAAGAAAGCGACCCCCAGGTACTGGCTGATGTACAGCCCGCCCAGCAGCCAATACTTGCGGCCTGCGTTCACGGAGCCCCCAGTTGTTAGACTGCGTCTAATAGATATTAGACCACGTCTAATAAGTAAGTGTACCCTAATAATCACGGCGGGCGTCAAGACCGAGATCGGGAAATAGCTGGTTTACGATGGATGGATGAGCACGCGAGCTACGCGAAAGGTGTCCCGTCAGGCCGCGCAGCTGCCTCCGATCAAGCCGGAACACATCATCGAAGCGGCCGTGAAGCTCACGCGTGCACATGGTCTTGACGGCTGGACGATCCGGCAGCTCGCCGCGGCGCTCGAGGTCTGGCCGCGCGTGATCGACTACCACGTCGGCGATCGTGAAGCCGTCATGCACGGAGTGCTCGAACACGTCGTCGCCCAAATCCCGGTGCCGTCGACGGAAACACCGTGGCAGGACTGGTTCCGGCGCAGTCTGCACGACGCCAGGCCGATCCTCCGTCGTCATCGCGGCACCGCCCGGCGCATCGTCGTGCTCGGGCCGGTGGTCTCGACCGTGGCGTCGAGTTTGGACGCCGGGGTCGGGGCGCTGCTGCGCGCGGGCTTCGCGCATCACGCCCTGGACACCTATCGGTACCTGGCGAACACGGCTTTCATGCTGGTGTCGGTCGAAGACGAACGCGACGATTTCCCGGACGCCCGTGCCAGGAACAATCAGTTCCTCGCTTCCTATCGCGACGATCGCGACCGGCCCGGCCTCGCCACTGCCGCGCTGATCGCGAGCGAACGGCAAAGCGACCGGGCGGCGATCGAACGTCAGGAGGAGGACTTCTACACCCTGACGATCGAACGGTGCATCGCCGGCGCCGAGGCCCACTTGAGGGAACTCATCGGCGCGCGCTGACCTTCGTGCTGACGGCGTCCGTCGTGCTTTGGGAATGCTTCGGAGTCAGGAAGAAACAAGCCAGCACGCCCGCCAGCACCGAGGCGATCGCGGGGAGCAGGAGTGACTGCGCCATCGCCGTGGTGAACCCCGCGTGCAGGGGCTCCGGAAGCACCTTGAGGTTCGAGGCTCCGGCGGACATGGGCAGGTTCGCGCTGAGCCGGTTCTCCATGACCGTCGCGATGCAAGCGCTCCCGAGCACGGCACCGAGCTGACGAGTGGTGTTGTAGACGCCCGCCCCCGCCCCGGCCCGGTGTGGCGGGAGATTCCGGGTCGCGGCTGTCGTCACCGGCCCCCAGATCCCCGCGTTCGCGGCGCCGAGCAACGCGCTCGGGAGCAGCAGCCAGCCCAGACCGACGTCGGCGGACAGGATGCCGACGTACCACAGCAGGGACGCGGCCAAGGCGGCGAAGCTGACGGGCACGAGCAGGCGTGGAGCGACGCGATGGCCGATCTTGCCGATCAGGGGAGCGAGTACGCCCAGCAGGACACCCATGGGCGCGAGCATCAAGGCCGATTGGGTGGGCGTCAGCCCGCGGGCGAGCTGGAAGTAGTAGACCAGCGGCAGGGAGAGTGCCGTCACCGCCAGGCCCATCGCCGCGATGACGAGGTTCGCCAGTGAGAAGTTGCGGTCACGGAACAACGCGAGCGGCACGAGCGGCTCGGATTTGTTGACCGCCTGCCAGGCGATGAAGATCCCGATGAGGAGCGCGCCGGCGATGATCAGGGTCCATACGGTGATCGGGCCGGTGATCGTGCCCCACCGATACCGCTCGCCCTGCTGGATACCGAAGACGAGCAGCAGTACGCCGGTGGCGCTGAGCAGGACGCCGAGGACGTCGAACCGGTGCCGGTGCGTGGGCAGTTTCGGCACCAGGCGAAGGGTCAGGAGAAGGGCGATCGCCCCGAGCGGGACGTTGATGAAAAAGGTCCACTGCCAGCCCAGTGTGTCGACGATCAGTCCGCCGAGGATCGGGCCGACCAGGCTGGCGACGCCGCCGGCCGCGCCCCAGATGCCCATGGCCGCGCCGCGGCGCTGTGGCGGGAAGACGTGGGTGATCACCGCCATCGTCTGCGGGGTGATGAGCGCGCCGCCGATCCCTTGGAACACCCGCGCGACGATCAGCGTCTCGATCGTCGAGGAGGCCCCGCACCAGGCGGACGCGGCGGTGAAGACGATCAACCCCGCGAGGTAGACGTTCTTCGGTCCGAACCGGTCGCCCAGCCGTCCGGTGACCAGCAGCGGGACCGCGAACGCGATGAGATAGGCGCTGGTCACCCAGATCACCGCGTTCAGGTCGGCGTTCAGGCTCGCCATGATGTTCGGGGTCGCGACCTGGACGATGGTGGTGACCATCAAGACCATGAAGAAACCGAGGACCAGGGTCCACAACGCGGGCCACGGCCGGATCGCACTCGGCGTTTCCTCGTCGCTGGTCGTTCTCGACATGAATGTTCCCCTCGCTCGCGAAGCGCGTCATGGCGACACTAGCCACCTGTGTTAGACAGTGTCTACCAGGTTAGGCTAACCTTGCTGCGTCGAGGTGTTCAACTCGTGTCCGACCGCCGCGGCCGGTGGTCCCCGATGGTGAACCCGAGCCGTACCTTGGCCGTGCGCGCACCGCCGCCCTGCACATGGACGCCGAGCGCGGTGCAGACGATCTGGTCGATCCCGAGCGGCGAGACCTCTCGGCGGGCCAACGGAAGCGTGAGCTGGACGAGTTCGAGTTCGGTCGTCACGGTGACCCGGGGGAGCGCGGACGGCGCGATCTCGGTGTGCAGGCCCTGGCCGGGAGCGGCTCCGCTGAACAGCAGCGCGAGCGCGTCGGCGATCGAACCCAGTCTGCCGCTCTTGCGTTCGTCGGGCCGCAATCGCTGCTGCGCGTCGACGAAGTACAGCGGCCCGTCCGGGCGCACGCCGCAGCCCGCGAGCAGCAAGCAGACGGCCAATGCTCGAAGGAGTTTCACCTGTCCTCCGGATTCCGGGGCAGTTCGAGGACGAAGCGGGCGCCGCCGCCCGGCATGTTGTCCGCGCCGAGGTCGCCGCCGTGCGCGCGGGCGTTCTCCCTGGCGATCGCCAAGCCGAGCCCGCTGCCAGGGGTACGGGCGCGCCCGGTGGCATGACGATGACGTGGTACGCGGGGCATTTCATCTACAAGTCGGCGATCGGCCAGCCGCAGACCTACTCGTTCATGTACTTCCGCGCGATAGTGGTGATGACGCTCGTGGCGTCGGTGCTCTGGCGGCGCTGGATCCGGCGCGGCCCGCTGGAATGGCTGGTGCACAAGGTGATCACCACCGTCGTCCCCGCTCCGAAACTGCCGTGACCCGTTCACGCGCGAGCGTCACGCGGGCAGCCTCGGACATCCCGAGCGGGTAAGGCAGAGGAGGCATGTCGCGAAAGCCACTCTCGGGACACCAGATGTCCCGAAAGTGGCTTTCGCGACGTCAGTACCCGGCATCGGCTGAAGAGAACGCGTAGCGCGGAGACTGACCCGCAAGAGACGCCACGGCTGCCGGGGGGGGCGAAAGCGTCCTTCACCGCGTCGGACGCGACGAAGGGCCCCTTCAGCCCACCTGCCCGTCCGTCCGCACGCGCCCGCCTGCCCGTCCGCCCGCGTCCACCTGCCCGCCCGCGTCCACGTCGGCCTCAGTCGTTCAACGCGCTGACGGCGGCTTGAATCATCTCGCCATGTCGCGCAGAGCGTCCCGGCTGCCGCGAATCGGCAGCGGTTGTGCCGTGAAGTTCATTTGAGCGAGTTCAAGAAGGCGTTCCAGCTCGCCGGGCTGAAGGTGATCGCCGGCGGGTTCGCCGAGCGATCTTTGCTGTCGCGCAGCGATACAGAATGACTCGAAAGCTTTACTTCCACGCAGCTGCCGGTCGCGTTCGAATAGCTGCTTTTGAACCAGTCTCCCGATGACTTCGTTGTCGAGGAGAATGTGGCGCCGTTCAATCTAGGTCCCTGGCGTAATGGCGGATCATCTCTAATGATTGCCGCTCGTCTAAAGCTTGCCCGAATGTGTCACTGTAGGTCAGTGTCAAATCGCGGACTTGCGTCGGATCGTCGATGATGTCGTAGGTGGTGACCGTCTCTTGCCAAGCGACGGTGGGCAATCTCGGGTTCTCGAAATCGATCATGTGCACGGTGGACGCGCCGAAGAGTCCGCATGCTCTCGCGGTGAAGGGGATGATGCGAACCCTGATCCTTTCGGGATGTCCTTCGATCATGTCCGCCAGGTGGTCGAGCTGGCCTCGCAAGGTGGCCGGACCGCCGATCTGCTGCCGAAGGGCGGCTTCGCTGATGATCGCCGTGACGTGAAGTGGATTCTCGCTCACGAGCCGC
This sequence comes from Amycolatopsis sp. EV170708-02-1, assembly GCF_022479115.1. Lineage (NCBI taxonomy): Bacteria > Bacillati > Actinomycetota > Actinomycetes > Pseudonocardiales > Pseudonocardiaceae > Amycolatopsis > Amycolatopsis sp. EV170708-02-1. The sequence goes on along the minus strand of NZ_CP092497.1, from coordinate 7,361,872 downwards.
TGCTGCCTGTGCAGGCGGACCTCGACCCGTTGGTCGACCTCCACCTGGCGAACGACGACCGCCGGGGTCATGATCGCCCTCGCGTAGTCCGCGGTCTGCAGCAGTCCGGGAATGATCAGGCTCTCGTACTCGCGGACGCCGTGGGCGCCGAGCTCGAGGCCGAACATGCGTTGAATCTCGCTGCCGAGGAAGCTGGAGTACTTGGTCCACCAGCCGCGTTCCTTGGCCACTTGGCGCAGATCGAGCAGCTCCTGCCGTTCGCCGTCGTCGAACTCGAGAAGCGTCAGCAGTCTGATCAGGTTCTCTTCGGAGAGGATCTTGCGTTCGTTTTCGACGGCGGACCAGTAGTTGCGCGAGAAGCCCAGCGCGTCGGTGATGGTCTTGACGTCGACGTTCAGCTGGTCGCGGCGCTCGCGGAGCCGAAGAGCGAGCTCCCATGCTGCGACCACCGGAGACGGCGGTGCCGGCACTTCTTCCCCCTTCGGGTCGGTCGCCACCACGCAGGGGACGATTCACGTGCATGGTTACGGTAACCACACGATACTCCGGGCAGTGTAGCCAGGCAGTGTAACCCCACCTTATCGTTCGAAGCGACCTGGCAAGCCGTCAGTCAAGTCGCATGTCGCGGTCGCGAAAGGCGCCCCTCTCGACGCCTGGCTTCCTGGCGGTGCCGCCACGATGCTGCACGCCAACGGGGAGGAAGCAGATGTCAACTCCAAGTCACTACGGGTTCGGTGCCCATTCCTCTGCGCTGTCGTCCGGGTCGCCCCCGGAAGCCGAAGCCGCCATGCCGGAGGACGCCCCGCGGTCGCCGGCGACGCTGAGTCTCGACATCGGCGACCCCGCGGCCCGCGAGGCGGTCGGACGGGCCGCGACCCACTGCACGATCGTCGCGGTCGACATCGAAGGATTCGGGCAACACCACCGCAGCGACACGAACCGGGTGCGCATACGCCGCGGGCTCTACCGGGCGATGCAGGCGGCCTTCGAAGGTGTCGGAATCCCATGGCTCTCCTGTCATCGCGAAGACCGCGGTGACGGGATCTTGATCCTCGCCCGCGCCGAGACCCCGAAGGCCCTGTTCGTCGACCGCCTGCCCTCCGCCCTCGCGCTGGAGCTGGCCAGGCACAATTCGGCTCATCCGTGCGAAGAGCAAATGCGCCTTCGGCTCGCCTTGCACGCCGGAGAGATCAACTACGACGAATACGGAGTCACGGGCTACTCGATAATTCACGCGTTCAGGCTTCTCGACGCACCATCGCTCAAGGTGGCGCTCGCCGACAGCTCCGCGATCCTGGCCATCATCGGATCCGAGTGGTTCTTCACCGAAGTCATCCGGCACAGCGAATTCAGCAATGCGGCCTCATATTCCCCGCTGGAGGTCAAGAGCAAGGAGACGGAAACGCGAGGGTGGGTCCTGCTCGGTAGTGCCTCCATCAAGTCTCACCACCCGAGCGCGGGCTTGCGAAATCCACGTCATGGGTCCTGTTCTCGAACGATACGACGGGGCCCGAGGAGATAAGCCCGGTTGATCCGCGCCCATACAAGGTGCGGCCGGCGCGGATCGCAAGTGACGCGGGAAGCTGTCACCCGAACGATCGTGATCCGGCATCCGGTCGATCTAAAAAGAAGACCGGCTTGCCGGACGAGAAACTCTCGGTGGCTCCGCGGGAAGGCCATGCGGAAACCTGGAAAGAGCCTGCCGACGCTTCACCGGAGTTTCCGGCAGGCCTTGCAGGAGGGGTTCACCGCGCGCTGGGGCTTCTTCCACCTCGACCCGGTGAGCGCCCTCGCTCGAAGGCCCCCGGCGACTGTCACGAAATCCTAATACCGTGTCGGGCACGCTGTCCCCAGACCGTACAAGCACGCCACGGGGGGACATCCGATGCTCTTCCAGCTCCTCGGACCGATCGAGGTCAACGCACCCGGCCACCCACGACTCGCGATCAAGCCGGGCAAGCCGGCCACCGTGCTGACCGCGCTGGTGCTCGAACGCGGCAAGTGGGTCGACGTGGACCGGCTGATCGACGCGGCCTGGTATGGCCGGACCGCTCCGGCGTCGGCCAGGGGCAACCTGAAGTCCTACATCTGCGGACTGCGCCGCGCACTGGCGCCCGCGGCGGACCGCGCCCGCATAGAGAGCAGGCCCGGCGCGTATCGGATCGTCGTCGACCACAACGAGACCGACATCCACCATGTCGGCCGCAACTCCGCGGAGGGCCGCGACGCCCTCGGCGACGGCGACTACGAGCGGGCGGCCAAGCTGCTCACCGACGCGCTGGATCTGTGGCGCGGCACGCCGTTCGAGGGCCTGCGATCCCTGGACGCCCTCGCCGAAGTCGCCCGGCTGGAACGCCTTCACGTACAGATACGCGAAGACCTGGCCGAAGCAAGCCACGCGCTCGGCAGGCACCTCGACGCGATCTCCCTCCTGCACGGTTTGATCGCCGAAGATCCCTTGCGGGAGCACGCTTGGGCACGGCTGGTCCTGGTGCTGAACGAAACCGGTCAGCGCAGCGAAGCGCTCGCCACGTTCCGCCGGGCCCGCGCGATCATCGTGCGGGAACTCGGCGTCGAACCGGGAGCCGCCCTCACCGATGCCCACCGGACCGTGTTGCTGGGCCGCGAAACCGGGTTTCGTGCGGCCGCCTGACCGCACCGGACGGTGAGGTGCTTCGAATGAACCGGCGATGAACCGGTGTCCGCCATCATCGGCACGGTTCACCGCCGGTGGCGGGTGGTATCGGCCCCAGACGCGGGAGACAGGTGGCGAGTTGCGCGGCGATGACGTCCGGACGGCGAGGTCAGCCGATGCGGTAGCCGGCTCTCGGCACCGTGGTGATCAGCGGCGGTTTCAGCAGCTTCCGCCGGAGATTCGTCAGCAGGACGTCGAGAACGTTGGACGTCGGATCGGCCACCTCGTCCCAGCCCGCCCTGATGAGCTGATCACGGGAAACCGGCCTGCCGGCGTTCTCCAGCAGGCATCGCAGCACGGCGAATTCCGTGCGGGTCAGGCTCAGCAGGACGCCGCCGCGCCGGACCTCGTGCCTGCCGGTGTCCAGTTCGAGGTCCGCGGCCCGCAGCACCGACGGCAGCGGGACCCGGCCTCGGCGGCAGAGGCTGCGCACTCGCGCCACCATTTCCGCGATGGCGAAGGGCTTTTCGAGGTAGTCGTCGCCGCCGCGCCGCAAGCCGGCGACGCGTTGATCGGGATCGCCCAGCGCGGTCAGGAACAGCACCGGGGTGGTCCAGCCGGTGCCGCGTTTCCGTTCGACGTAGTCCAGCGCGTCCCCGCTGGGGAGCATCCGGTCGAACACCACACAGTCGTAGGCGTTGACGAACAGGGCTTCGTCCGCGGGGCGGAGATCGCCGACGGCGTCCACGGCGAACCCGGCGGAACGCAGGGACGAGTGCACGGACGACCGGAGGGCTTCGTCGTCTTCGATGACCAGGATCCGCACCCGGCCAAGGTAGCCGAGCCGCCGGACGGCCGTATCCGGGTGATCGCCCGTTCCGCTGTGCCCAGGACGCTAATCTCCCACGGTGACCCCATGACCTCCCTCTTTGGTGCGAGGATCCGATGCCGATGAACGCGAGGGTGCTGGTCGTCGAGGACGACGAAGACATCCGGATGGCCGTGTCCGCCGAGTTGCGCGCCGCCTCGTTCACCGTGGACGCCGCCGGTTCGCTGGCGGCCGCGGCCGAAGCACTCGAAGCGACCGGTGGGGTGCACGACTGCGCGGTCTTCGACCGGATGCTGCCCGACGGCGACGCCATCGGCTTCGTCGACGAGCGCAGGCGGCGGGGCTGGGCCGTGCCGGTGCTGTTCCTGACCGCGCTGGATTCGAGCAGCGCCCGGATCGAGGGATTCGAACACGGCGGGGACGACTACCTGGTCAAACCCTTCGTGATGGCGGAGCTGCTGGCGCGCGTGACGAACCTGTGCCGTCGCCGGGGTGCCAGGCCGCCGGTGTTGCGCCACGCCGACCTCGAAGTCGATTTCGCGCGCTGCGAGGTCCGCCGGGGCGGTGTGCTGCTCTCCCTGAGCAACCGCGAGTTCGCGATCCTCGAATACCTCGCGACCCGCCCCGGGATGACGGTGTCCCGGGCGGATCTCGTCGAGCACTGCTGGGATCTCGAAAACGAACCCGTGGCCAACGTCGTCGACGCCGTCGTCAAACGGCTGCGCCGCAAACTGGGCGAGCCCGATCCGGTGGAGACGGTCCGCGGAGTCGGGTTCCGGCTCTCGTGACGGACACCGACACCGAGACCTCGACCGGGCGGCTGCGGCGGCTCCGCGGTCTGCTGACGCTGTTGTTCACCGCGATGAACGCGCTCGGCCTGGTGGTGCTGGCGTGGCTGCTGATCGAGGCGGACGCCGATCAGGGCAGGCAGCGGCTCGACAGCGACGTCCGCCAGGTCTCCGCGACGCTGGCCAGGCTCATCGCGGCGGACGGCGGGGCGATCGTCACCGCCTACATCGGCACCGACACCGTGAACCAGCAGTGCCCGCAGTTCGCCGTCCTGCCCGGTACCGCGCCGCACTTCGAGCCCTACCGGGGTGAACGCGAGTGCGTCCCCGTCGACGACGGGCTGCTGAACCGGCTCGCGGCCGAGGCCACCGGCACGAACCGCTCGAAGACCGGCTACGAGAGGACGGCCGCCGGGCGGTCCGTCTACGTCGCCGCCGATCCGATCAAGGACACCTCGCAGCAGATCGTCGGCGCCGTCGTCGTGGTGGCCGACGCCGAGGCCGTCGGCGAGCGGCACGACGAGTGGACGCTGCTGGTGATCGGCGGCTGCGTGCTCCTGGTGCTCGGGCTCGGCGCCGCCGGGTATTTCATCGCGGGCCGCGCCATGCGCCCGGCGACCGCGGCGTTGGAACAGCAGAAGTCGTTGCTGGACGGGGTTTCCCAGCTCCTCGACGGAGTCGTGCACGATCTGAAGACGCCGGTGGCCGGTTTGCGTGCGCTGGCCGAGACGGCGTCGCGGAACCCGGCGGCGCAGGCCGAGATGTTGCCGAGGACCATCCGGCTCGCCTCGATGATGGGCGACATCATCGACCTCTGGCCGAGCCGTGCCCGGGTCACCGCCGGGGTCGAGAAGCCGGCCATGGAGCCGTTGATGCTCGATCAACTGGTCGAGATCCTCGTCGAGGACATGCCCGCCGGCGGCGCCCGGATCTCGGTCACGTCCGTGCCGACCCGCGTCGAGGGCGACGCGACATTGCTGCGGCGCGCGATCGCGAACCTGATCGGGAACGCGCTGAACCACGGCCGCGCGCCCGGCGAAGAGGCCGACATCCAGGTCACCGTGCTCGACGGCAGGGTGATCATCGCCGACCGCGGTCCCGGCGTCGATCCGGACGGGGCGGCGGAACTGTTCGAACGCTTCGTCAGCGGCGGCGGATCGACCGGGATCGGCCTCGCCGTCGTCAAGTGGGTCGCCGACATCCATGGCGGCACGCTGCGTATCTACAACCGCGACGAGGGCGGGGCGATCTTCGAGCTCGCCCTGCCCATGGGGGACCGGTGAGCACGCCATGACGCCGAACGAACGCGTTACGCTGCCGGATGTGATCCGTGCAGGTAAGGGGACCGCCGGGGCGCGCTGGCGGGCAAGGGCTCCGATCGCGTTGATCGTCGCGGGCTGTGTCGCGGTGGTCGGCATCGCCGTGGGGGGTGCCGCGAAACCGCTGCCCGGCCTGGATCTGGTCCAGACCGGCCACTGGATCTACAACTCGGCGCTCGGCAAGGCGTTCCACATCGACGGGTCGGGCAAGCGGGCGGACGCCGAAGTGAGCGTCCCCGGCGCCGACAAGGACAGCCAGGTCGTGCAGGGTCCGACGCAGGGATACGTCGTCGGCCCTTCGAAGAACATCGAGTTCGGCAAATCGACGCTGTCGGTCGAAGGCAGCCACCCCGCGCCTGCCGCCGAACGTCCGGTGACCCTCGAAGTCCGGGGCGGGCCGTACGCCGTCTACCGCGAGGCCGGGACTGTGAGCCGCTTCGGCGACCGCGCGGTCACCGTCAAGGCCGGAGGGCCGCTGGGGACTCCGGTCGCGACCCCGGACGGGCGGCTTTGGCTGCACCGGCTCGACACCGGGCTGTTGTGCGAACTGGCTCCCGGTTCGGAGCGGCTGTCCTGCCCGTTCGTGATTCCCCAGGGGCACAAGGGTTCCCTCACCGTCGTCGGCGACGCCGCGATGTTCGTGGACACCACCGACGACACCGCGCGGACGGTCGCCGTCACCGGCCTCGGCGATCTGGTGAAGCTCGGCGTCGAGGTCCCGGAGACCGCGGTCGCGGCGTCGAACGACGTCGAGGGCAAGGTGGCGATCCTCGACCCGCAGGGCGCGCGGCTGCATCTGGTGGACGCCGGGCCGCAGGCCAAGACCGCCCCGGTGACCGTCGGCCTTCCGCCGGGTGATTACGCGGGCGTCGCCGCCTCGCGGACCGCCGTCGCGGTGGTCGACCGCACCAGCAAGACACTGCGCACCTTCGACCGCGACGGCCGGGAGCGGGACAGGAAACCGATCCCCGGCGAGGGCGGCAGGCCCCCGGTGCGCGGCCAGGACTCCAAGGTCTACGTCGACGGGGTGGACGGTGCCCATGTGCTGGTGGTGGAGCACGACGGCGCGGTGAACGAGGTCCCGGTGACCGGCGCTCCCGATCCCGCCAAGGACCCGAAACCGGTGGCTCCGCCGCCCCAGAACCCTCCGGACACGCGGGGACCCGTCACACCGCCCCAGCCGCCGCCCGCGCCGTCCGGGAAGCCGGACCGGCCCGTCGCGCCGCAGACGACGAAGCCACCGCCCGTCGCGGCGAGCCCGCCGGGCGCGCCGCGGTCGGTGACGGCCACGCCGGGCAACGCCTCCGCGACCGTGCGGTGGAACGCCGCGGCCGCGAACGGCGCCGCCGTGACCGGCTACCGGGTGACCTGGTCCGGCGGCGAGAGGACGGTCGGCGGCGGCGCGCGGACGGCCTCGATCACCGGGCTGGCCAACGGTGCCTCGTATGTCTTCACCGTCGCCGCGATCAACCGCGCGGGAACGGGGCCCGGTGCCAGTTCCGCTCCGGTGACCCCGGCGGTGCCGAAGCCGCCGAGCGCCCCCGGGAACGTCGCCGCGCAACCGCAGGGCAACGGCGGCGCGCTCATCACCTGGACGCCCGCGACGGCGAACGGCTCGCCGATCACCGGCTACCGGATCTACTGGTGCCCGGACAGCGAAGGCATCAACCAGCCGCATGATCCGCCGGATTGCGGCGAGGCGACCGTCCCGGCGTCGGCACGGCAGTACGTGGCCGATTTCCTGTTGGTGGGCACTGAACTCCGGTTCTACGTCGAGGCGACGAGCGCCGCGGGCAACGGCCCGGCGGGGGACGATCCGACGACGCCGAAGGGGCGGCCGGACATCGAGGTGACGCAGCGGAACGGGATGGTGCGGCTGGTGGCCAGGACGATCACCGAGAGCGCGAACTGGAACGCCACGCTCCCCGTCGTCGTCACCGGGCCCGGCGGCTTTCGCAAGGAGCTCACGATCAAGCTCACCGGCCAGCACAACACCGGCACGGATCTCCTCCGCTATCCCGGTGCCAAGGGGGACGAGGTCACCGTCACGCTGCAACCGAAGGTCTACAGCGAGATATCGAAGACGATCACCTGGAAATGACGGGCACGAAACAGGGGGCACGATGAACCAGCCGGCCGCGACCGGGGTCTACCAGGCGGTCGCCGAGAACGTGCAGCGCGTGCTGCGCGGCAAACCGGACGTCGTCCGGCTCGCGATCGCGGCTTTGCTGTCCGAAGGCCATCTGCTGATCGAAGACGTCCCGGGCCTGGGGAAGACGACGCTGGCCCGGTGTCTCGCCCGCAGTATCGGCGGGAGCTGGAACCGGATCCAGTTCACCCCGGACCTGCTGCCCGGTGACGTGACCGGGGTGATGGTCTACCACCAGAACAACGAGAAGTTCGAGTTCCACCCCGGCGGGATCTTCGCCAACATCGTCCTCGCGGACGAGATCAACCGCGGTACGCCCAAGACCCAGTCCGCGTTGCTCGAGGTGATGTCGGAGCGGCGCGCGACGGTGGATTCGGTGCCGCACGAGGTGCCGCATCCGTTCCTCGTGGTCGCCACGCAGAACCCGATCGAGATGGAGGGCACCTATCGCCTGCCCGAAGCGCAGCTCGACCGGTTCATGATGCGGATCTCCGTCGGCTACCCCGATCACGACTCCGAGGTCCGGGTGCTCATGAGCGACTGCGCGCGGGTCAGCCCGGACGAGCTGAGCCCGGTCGTGGATCTGGAGACCCTGCGCCGTGCCATCGACCAGGTGCGGGACGCCTACCTGGATCCCGCGATCTGTTCGTACGCGGTGCGGCTCGCCGCGGCGACCCGGGAACACGCGGCGGTCCGCTACGGCGCGAGCCCGCGCGGGAGCATCGCCCTGGTCCGTGCGGCGCAAGGGATCGCGGCCACCGACGGCCGTAATTACGTGACCCCGGACGACATCAAGGCCATCGCGAAACCGGTGCTGGCCCATCGTCTGGTGCTCACCGCCGACGCGGAGCTCAACCAGCGGTCCGCGGCCGACGTCGTCGACGAGGCGCTGGCGGCGACGCCCGCGCCCGCGATCAACGCGGTCTGAGCCGAAGCGGGCGGATGAGGATGCGGCTCACCGGACGCGGTACCGGACTGCTGGTCGCCGCCGTGCTGCTGTACGGCGCGGGCGAAGTGGCCGGATACCCCCTGCTGCGTGTGCTCGCGGGAACCGCGGTGGGCGCGTTGCTCGCCGGGGTGGCGCTGGCGATCCGGCGCCCACGGGTCGCGGTGCGGCGCGACGTTTTCCCGGACCGCGTCGAACGCGGACATCCGGCGATGGCCCGGCTGCTGGTCGGGAACCCGGGAACACGGCGGCAGGCCGGGTTCACGGCGCGGGAGCACGGGGAACACGGCGCCGAACTGGCCGTCACGGTCCGCCCGCTGCCACCGGGCGGTGAGGCGACGTACCACTACGAACTGCCGACGAGGCGGCGCGGGCGGTTCACGGTCGGGCCGTTGATCCTGGAACGTGCCGATCCGCTCGGCCTGGTCCGCCGGCCGCTTCCGGCCGGTGACACCGCGACGCTGTGGGTCTACCCGAAACTGCATCCCGTGCGCGCGCTCGCGACCGGGCATCCCCGCCACCACCACGACGGGCCGACGACCGACGATTCGCTGCACGGTTCGGCGGACCTGCGGGACGTGCGCGAGTACGTCGTCGGGGACGAGGTCCGTCACCTGCACTGGAAGGCCACGGCCAGGACGGGGCAGTTGATGGTCAGGGACTACGTCGATCCCGACCATCCGCGGTTCACGCTGCTGCTCGACACCCGGGCGAAGGTGTTGTCGGAGAACGAATTCGAGGAGGCCGCCGAGCTGGCGGCGTCACTGGTGAACGCGGCGGCGATGGCCGGGCATCGCTGCCGCCTGCTCACCTCGACCGGCGAGGATCTGACGACCTACGGCGGCGCGCAGGCGGCGAGGCGGCTGCTCGACGTGCTGTGCGAGGTCGGCCAGGACCCGGCCGCCGATCGGCCGATGATCCCGGTTTCGTTGTCCCGCAAGGGTGTCCGTGGTGGCTGCCTGGTCGTCGTGACCGGCAGGGCCGGGCCGGACCTGCGCGGCCTCGCGGTCGTGCGGCCGCATTTCTCGTCGGTGTACGTGCTCGGGGTGGGCACGCACGGGCTCGGGATGGACGGGCTCGGCGTGCACGGCGTCGAGGGTGTCCCCGCGCGCGGAGGGTCAGTGCGGCGGACGCGGCCGAGGCGGTGAACCGGTGGAACGAGCTGGTGTCGTGACCCCGCGGATCGCGGACGTCGCCGTGCTCGCCGCGGCGGCGATCGGAGGACTGCTCTTCGCGCCGGTCTTCGGCTTGGCCGCGCTGCTCCTGCCGGTCGGCGCGGTGGTCCTGGTGACGTACGGCGTCACCGAACTCGGCAGGCGGTTCCCGAAAGCCGTGCCGTGGCGGCCGGTGATCGCCCTGACGGCGGGCCTGCTCGCGGTGATCGAGACGGCGCTGCCGGAAACGACGGTGGCGGGGATCCCGACGGGGGAGACGCTCACGGTGCTCGCCGCCGGAGCCGTCGACGGCTGGCAGCTGACCCTGCGGACGACCTGGCCTGCCCGGCCGGAGCCGGAACTGATCTCGTTCGTGCCGCTGGCCGTGCTGATCGCCGCCGTACTGGGCATCGAACTGCTGCACCGGCTGCGGCGGCCACTGATCGCCCTCGTGCCGGGCCTGCTCGTCCTGGTGCTGAGCCAGGCTTACGTCGCGGTGACCGGTGCCGCAGCGGTGGCCACGGGCCTCGGTTACGCGGTCATCGCCGGACTCTTGCTGGTCAGCGGCGGGGGGACCGCGTTGCCCCGGCTGCTGAAACTGGTCGCGCCCGCCGTGGTGCTCGGCGTCGTCGGCGCGCTCGCGCTGGCCGTGGCCGATCCGCTCGCGCGACCCGCGTACTCCTTGAAGGACGACGAATCCGTCCCGCTCGCCGAAGAGTCCGTCGCGAGCCCGCTGTCCGAGATCGCGTACCGGACCAAGAATCCGTCACCGCAGGTGTTCCGCTACACCGGGGACACCCCGGCGTCCCGGCGCTGGCCACTGGCCGTGCTGGACGAGTTCGACGGCTCGAACTGGCTGCCCGGTGGCGGTTTCCGCCGTCTGGGCGCGGAAATCCCGCCCCGGACGGGCGAGGAGGTCCCGGCCGCCAGGCGCCAGGCCACGATCGAGATGACGGCTCCGTCCGGACCGTGGCTCCCCGGCCAGACGTCGCCCGCGTCGGTCACCGGTGTCGACGCGCTCGTCGACGAGACACGCGGAACCCTTGTCGCCACGGAGACGCCGCCGCGATCCCGCTACACCCTCGGCTGGTGGGAGCCCCAGGTCGGCCCGGAAGACCTGATGGGCGCCGGAACGGATCCCGCGCTCCCGGGTGGTCTCGGCGGTCTCGGCACGGTTCCCCCGGAGATCGGCGAACTCGCCGACCGGGCGCTGCCGCCCGATCTGCGGCCGTCGTTCCAGACCGCCGTCGCGCTGGAGCGGTACCTCGCCGGAAACTACCGGCTCGCCACGGGCGACGACCTGCCGACCGGACACGGCTGGCCGCAGCTGCGCCGGTTCCTGATCGACGGTGACAAACGGGGTACGAGCGAGCAGTTCGCCGCCGCGTACGTGGTGTTGGCCCGCCTGAAGGGAATCCCGGCCCGGCTCGTCGTCGGCTATCGCGCGCCGGACCGGGCCGAAGCCGACGGCGCGCACGTCGTCCGCAACGCCGACGTCATCGCGTGGCCGGAGGTCGCCGTGGCCAAGGTGGGCTGGGTTCCGCTCGACCCGTCCGGCACCGCCGAGCAGAGTGGATCCGGGGCCGCGAAAGGGATCGCCGCCGCGGTGGCGGAGGTGCGGACCCAGCTGCCACCGGTGCAGAAACTGGAGAACCCGCCGCTGCCGCCCGGAGAGTCCGAAGAGGACACCGCCCCGGGTGCGGGGGACTGGCGGGCACCGGCGATCATCGCCGGCATCGGGCTCGGGATCCTGCTGGTGCTCTGGGGCACGGGCGTTCCCGTGGTGACCGCGTTCCGCGCCTGGCGGCGCCGTCGCAAGGAGGGCCGGGCGGCGGTGATCGGTGCCTGGGCCGAGGCCAGGGACCGCCTGCGGGCGCACGGTCTCCGGGTGACCGCCGGGATGACCGTGCGGGATCTGGCCGCCACGGCTGGGGTCTTCGGCGATCAGTCCACAGTGGAGGGACTGCACTCGCTGGCGAGATCCGTCGACGCCGCGCTGTGGTCCGGGACGGCTCCGGACGTCGCCCACGAGGCGTGGGCCGCGGTGCGGACCGTCCGAAAAGGACTCCGGCGGCGGTCTTGGGCGGCGAGGCTGCGCGCGGCGGTCAACGTCCGCGTCCTGTTCCCGCCGCGCGCCGCCTGACTCGGACGGCACGCGTGATCAGGCGGACGGCACGCGAGTCGTCCATCTGATCACGTGTGCCGTCCGTCTGATCACGCGAAACCACCGGAGGGAGGCATGTTGCGGCTCAGGTCTTGCAGACGGCGCCGCGGAGCGGCCGGAATTCGCTCTCGTAGGTGCCCTGCGGGCTGCTGCCCTGGATCTGGAAGCAGTACCGCAGGCCCGGCCGGACCTCGACCCGCCGCTTTTTGGTCCGCTGCGTCAGGATCACCTGAGGCTCCGCCCTGCCTTCCTCGGCGAGGATGATCGCGAAGTCCAGTTCGGCGCTCGACGTCCACGACAGCTCGACGTACGTTTCGTGGTCGACGGGCGGGGCCAGGTCGATCTCGACCCCGCTCGATGGGGGAGCGGCCGTCGTCGGCGCCACCGAAGGGGGCTCCCCGCGGCCGGACAGAAGCCACGGTACGGCGACAGCGCCGCAGATCCCGGCGAGGACCGCGGCCGCGATGACGTACTTCCGCTTCGATGCCGCGGTTTCCGTCGGTGGCCGTTCCGGGCGGGACGGCTCCAGCACGAGGATCGGTTCCGCGGGCAGGTCGAGCGGGATGCCGGCGTGGGCCGCCGTGAGCTTCCGGTGCAGGTGCTTCAACCGGGTTTCCGGGTCTTCCGGCCGGCTGTCCGGGTCCTTGGCGAGCAGTTCGCCGACGAGCGCCACCAGTTCGTCCGGGACCTCCGGCCGGGTGATGGGTGCGACGGGCTCGGTGAGCACGCGGTGGATCCGGGTCCCGGGGTGTTCGCCGACGACCGTCCTGTGTGGAGGCTCGCCGGTCAGCGCGAGGTACAGGACGGCGCCGAGGCCGTAGCGATCGGTCCGCTCGTCCATGGTCTGGTCGCGCACGGTCTCCGGTGCGGCGAACTCGAGACCGTGGAGCGGGTCACGGGGAAACCGTCGCCGCAGCGCCACGCCGAAGTCGGCGACGACGGGCTCGCCGGTGCGCCGGATCAGGACGTTTCCTGGCGAAACCGAACCGTGCACCACGCCCGACCGGTGCGCGGCCGCGAGTGCCCGCGCGACCGTTTCACCGATCAGCAGCGCGTCCTGGACCGGCAGAGGTTCCGTCAAGGTGGCGAGGGACCGGTCACAGCGCGGCATTCGCAGCGCCGTCCGGCCGTCGGCGAGCTTGCCGATCTCCTCCACCGGGAGGATCGACGCGATACCGGAGAGCGCGGCCCATTCCCGGTCCAGCGCCGTCCGGGTCTCCCGGTCCAGCGATCCCGGGTACACCTTGAGCACCGTATCGCCGGGGCCGGGCACGATGGTGCTCATAGGACGGCCGGATCCCCTCTCCACCGCGGACCCGTCCACGGTACAACAGGGCTCCGGCTCAATTCCGGCAGATCGCGCCCCGGATGGGACGCGGCGCGCTCTCCTGCACCCCGCCGCCGTCGGTGATCTGGATCAGGAAGCAGTACTTCCGGCCAGGGTCGACGGGGACCTTCATCGTCCGCTGCCGCCGGACGATCGTGGTCTTGGCCGCACCGGTGCCGTCCGCGACGACGACGGCCGAGTCGAACCCCTCCGGTGCCCGCCAGGTCAGCTCGACCATCGACCCGTGGTCGATCGGTGCGTCCAGTTCCACCCGCGGTACGGGTTTCGGACTGGTGCTCGTCTTCGCCGGACTCGGCTGTGCTTGAGCCCGCGGCGCCGGTTCGGGCGAACCAGGGACGAGTAACCAGGCAACGGCCGCGAGCACGGTCGCCGCACCGATGGTGAACACCGGCCAGGCGGACCTCTTGCGGGGTGCGGGAGCCGATGCCGGTTCCGGGCCGATGGTCACCAGCGGGAATCCCTGGAGTCCCCGGAGACCACGACGGGCAGCTCGTCGTCCAAAGTGGACTGTTCGGGAAGCAGTGCGGCGAGGATCTCCTCGACCACGGCCGCGTCGGCCGGACGGGAACCGGGGTCTTCGGCGAGGAGGTTCTCGATGAGGGCGAGGAGGTCGATCGGCGCGTCCACCCGGTGCAGTTCCGGCCGGTCCGGCCCGGGCGGCAGACCGGTCAGCGCGAAATGGAGCACGGCGCCGAGCCCGTAGAGGTCCGCGCCTTCGCCGTGGGCGCCTTCCGGGGCGAGGAAGTCGCTCCCGTGGTCCGGATCGCGGACGAACACCGGCCGCAGGGTGCGTTCGAAGTCGTTGACCACGGGCTCGCCCGACGCGCGGAACAGCACGTTGGCGGGGGTGAGCCTGCCGTGGACGATCCCCGCTTCGTGCGCCCCCGCGAGCGTCGACGCGATCGCGGAGCCGAGGACGAGAGTGTCCGAGACCGGCAGCGGGCCGGTGCTCTCGACCAGATCGAGCAAGGACCGGGTGCAGAGTTCGCCGCGGAGCGCGCACCGGCCGTCCGGCAGCTCCTCGATGGCTTCGGGCACCAGGATCTGACCGGTCAGCGCGGAAAGCCGCTCCAGTTCGCGTTCCAGCCGGAGGCGGGTGCGCTGATACAGCCTGCCGGGGAACACCTTGACCGCGACGTCGCCCTCGTCCGCCGGCACGGCGAAGACGACACCGGCCGACCCGCTGCCGAGCGCTTCCCCGTCCTCCGGTCGCATGACCGCAGAGTAATGCGGGAAACGCGATCACGGGAGTGCTGATGAACCGCCGATGTACCGGGACTGAACCGTCGCGCGCCAAGCTGCTTCTCAGCAGCGACGCCACGGATCAGCGAGGTGGGATCATGAAGCGGAAGAACAATCTCCGGCGGGCGGCCGTCTACGGCGTCGCCGGTCTCGCCACCGCGGCCATCGGCGCCTCCACCGCGAACGCGATGGTGGACGACCGGCCCGACGAGAAACCGGTACCGGACGCCGCGCAGGCGGCCAAACCGCAGCAGGTCCAGGTTCCGGCCCCGTCGAAACAGGCGGTGCCCCAGCCCAAACCCGGGCCGCGAGCCGAGCCGGCCGCGCCGCGAAAGGCGACCCCACCCCCGCCGGTGACGGCCCCTGTCGTGCCGGCCAAGGTGACCGTGGCCCCTGTCGTCGAACAGGCCGCCCCGGTGCGGCGCACGGTGAAGACCGTGCAGCCGGTCAAGAAGGTGGCCCGCCAGGTTCCGGTGGTGAAGAAGGCGGCGGTCGTCAAACCGCGTGTGGTGAAGACGGCCGCGCCGAAACTGTCGAGCGTTCTCCCGGAGAAGAAGTTCGTCGTCCGCGCCGCGGCCGCCGAGACGGCTCCGCGCACGATCCGCGAACAGGTGCGGGACAAGGCGAAAGCCGTCGACACCGCGAACGAAGCGGTGGAGCGTGCGACCAAGGTGCTGGACAAGGCCAAGGACGACCTGAAAAAGGCCAAGGACGATCTGAAGAAGCTCCGGGAGAGCGCCAAGAAACCGAAGGAGCACGACAAGCCGGTCAAGATCATGAGCGGCGACCGGGACTGAACGCCATGACCGCGAACCTCGCCGAGCGACCGGCACTGTCCCTGTGGGCGGCCTTCCGGAAGTTTTCCGTCCCCCGCGTCCCGCGAACACAGTATCTGGTGATCCCGCGAGAGGCTTGGCTGAACCAGCGACCGTCCATTCCGGACACCGAAGACGACGGGCAAGTCGAGTACGACTACTACCTCGAGCACGACGAAAAGCCGATCAGCAAGAGCGTGGTCACCGGCTTCGGCGGCGGGACCGCGTCACTGGTGTTCGGGGTGACCACCGGACTGGTCGTCGCCACCCCCGTCGGCATCGCCGTCGGCGTGGCCGCCGGGATCTTCGGCGGCCTGATGGGCCGCTCCCTGGCCGAAGAGTTCTACGAACGCCGTCACGAAGACGAAACCCCGCTGTGAACGTCACGGCAGGCAACAGGAAATCGAGGTATCCCATGAACATCAAGCGTGTAGGCGTGCTCGGCGTCGCGGGCCTGACGACCGCCGCCGTCGGCGCGTGGACCTTCGGTGCCTTCGACGGCACGGACGAAGCGACCGCGTCCGCCGCCCCCGCCGCGGCCACCACCCCGAAACCGGCCGCCGCCCCGCAGCAGCCGGCCGCCCCGGTCAACCCGCTCGTCCAGCAGGCCGCGCCGCACGCCGCGATCCCCGCGGCTCCGGCCGCGAAACCGGTCACGGTCAAGAAGGTGGCCAAGCTCAAGCCCGCCGCGACGACGGTGAAGAAGGTGCAACGCCAGAAGACACGGACTCTCGTGGTCAAGGCTCCGGTCGCCAAGGACAGCCGTGAGCTACGGCTCGTGCAGCTCCCGCCCCGGGTGGTCGTCGTCGAGAAACCCGCTCCCGTCGTGAGGGACGGCTCGAAGAAGATCATCGAGTCGGTCTCGAAGGTGAACGGTTCCTTGGACAAGGCCAAGAAGCTCATCGACGAGGCGGGGGACAAGGTCGAAAAGGCCAAGGGCGAGCTCGACAAGGCCAAGAGCGAGCTGAAGAAGCTCAAGTCCGGCAAGCACCAGAACTCGTCCGGGAAAGCCAAGGAGCGCAAGGAGAAGCAGGCGAAGCCGGTGCCTGGCAAGCGAACCGGTAGCGGGCACGTTTCGGTGGACAGCAAGGGCCTGAAGCCCGGCCAGTCCCGCACGGTCACCACGTCCAGCCCGGACGGCACGTCCTGGTCGAGTGCCACGGTCACGGTCAAGTAGCGTCACGCTCGTGGGTGGAGATCGGGGCCATGACCCGAATCTCCCTCCACGGCAGGCTCGGCTTCGTTCGGATGGGCGCCGTACTCGAACGAGAACGGGCCGAACTTGACCTTGAGGTACCCGTCCGCGGCTCTCGGCGGCCACGATCAGGACCCAGTCGGGCTCGCCGTCGACGATCAGCGGGACGAGCATCGTGACGCCCATTCCGCACGACCGGCAGGAGGATCCCGAAAGGTCGTCGTGCGTGACGACGGCCGTTCGCCGGTCGCTGAGGACGGACCTGATGGGGGCGGCGAGATCGACGTCATGATGGCCGGCCGCGCCCGCCCAGCTCACCAGGCCGCCTTGAGCGTCGGTGAGGCCGACGGCGACACAATCCAGCAAGTCCCGCAGCCGCTCGGCCGTATCGTCCGAGAAGGGCTTTCGGACCGCGGAAACGGTTCGTAGCAACTGATACACGGCCTCCGCGGGAATTCCACGATCAGGCGGCCGCGGACGAAGAACCAGATCGCGGCGGCGACGGACACGACGGTGCTCACGCCGAGTGCGGCGACTGCCATGACACCTCCCCGCGACAAGGATGTTCCAGGCCCGTCACCGCCGCAACCAAGCCCGTCAGCGGGCGGGCGCCGTCGTGGAAGACGCGTGCTCGTGGGGCCGGCTTCGCATGAGGTGGTCGATCAGGTCGACGAACAACGCGAAGGTGCGGTCGACGCGTTCCCGGTCGCCGGTGGCGAGCAGGTCGAGCTGCAGGCCGCGTGCCTGGGCCACGATCATCGTCGCCATCAGAGGCGCTTGGTCTCGGGGACACCCGTCCGCGATGACCAGGCTTTCCATCAGCGTCAACGAATCCCGCACGACCTGCTGCAGGAAGCGCTCGTAGCGCTCGGGGTCCCGCGCGGCCTGAGCGAACACCTCGAACAGCAGCCGGTAGATAGGCAGACGTTCCGTTGTCGTCGAGTCCCGCCACCAGGAAACGAGGCTCGTCAGGCGGGCAGGCGAGCCGGACAGGCCCGCCGCGTCACCCAGCCGTCGACGCAAGACGTCGATGACCTCGGTGACCAGATTCTCCTTCGAGCCGAAGTGGTGCAGCAACGTCCCGTGGCTGACCCCGACCGCCACGGCCAGCGGCCGCATCGCCAGGCCGGCCAGCCCGTGCGACAGGACGTAGCCGGTCACGGCCTCGAGCAGTTCGGGCCGTCGATGCTGATAGCGGGCGCGTCGGCCGTCGATGTGATCCGCGCTCATCCACGGGACAGTACGCCCGGCCAAGATAGATTGACCACTTGGTCGAGCTACTTCTACAGTGGCCGCCATGGCCACCGAGATCACCCGCCTGCACCACGTCGGCCACGTCGTCCGTGACCTGCCCGCGGCGCTCGACCTCTATCGGCGTCTGGGTTTCGTCACGCCCGCGCCCAGCTATCCCGCGATGCCGCCGCGGGAAGGGGGCGAGCCCGAGCCGTTCGGCGCCGCCAACACCCACGCCGACTTCCCGGGCGACTTCCTCGAACTGGCCACCGTCGTCACCGCCGGCGGCCGCGTCCCATCCGATGCCCGGCTAGTCCCGCTGCAAGCCCCGCCGGACGTGCTGCCGACGCTGGTGGAGCGGATCGACACCACCCGCGCCAACCTGGCGGAATGCCTGGAACGGTTCGAGGGCTTGCACATCCTGATGTTCTCCTCGTCCGACGTCGACGCCACCGCGACGAGGTTGACCGCCGCAGGTGTAGGGCACGGCGGGGTGAACACGGTGCGGCGTCCGACGGGTGGCGAGGTCGAGACCGTCCGCTATCTGGAGATCGACGGAGCGCGGCCGGGTCTGGCGGCGGAAGGCAGGATCGGCGTCGTCGCGGACCTGGACCCGCGGATCCAGGCCACCCGGGCGGCAGGCCATCCCAACGGTGCGGTCGGCCTCGTCGACGCCGTTCTCTGCACCGCCGACGCCGATCTGGACGCCGCGCGGGCACGATACGAGCGTTACCTGGGGCGGACACCCCGAGCGCACGGGCCTGCCCGAGTCTTCGATCTCGATGGGGCGACGCTGACCCTTGTGCCCGCCTCCGGTCTCGCCGCGCTGCTTCCCGGCGAGCAGACGCCCGCGCTTCCCGCGCTGGTTTCGTGCACGGTCGCCGTCCACGATCTGGCCGCGGCGGAGAACCTGTTGCGGAACAACGAGATCCCAGTGGTGCGCGCGTCTTCCGGAGAGGTCTTCGTGCCGGCCACCGCCGCGTTCGGCACCGCGATCGCCTTCCGGCAAGCGTGAGAATCCCTTGCCAGGCCGAACACTGTCCGATGTGGACGATCGGCTCGGTTGTCACGCCCCATCGTGCTCGGTGCCCACCACCTTGCCGGGGTTGAAGATCCCGTGCGGATCCAGCGCGGCCTTGACCGCCCGGCCGAGCGCCAGCACGGCAGGCCCGGCTTCGGTGGCCAGCCCTTCCCGTTTGAGCAGGCCGACTCCGTGCTCGCCGGTCACCGTGCCGCCCAACGCCAGCGCCGCCGCGATGATGTCGTCGAACGCCGCCTGCGCCCGCTTCTTCGCGGCGTCGTCGCTGGGCCGGGTGATCAGTAGCGGGTGGAGGTTGCCGTCGCCGGCATGCGCGATGTTGGCGATCAGCGTGTCGTGCCGGACGGCGATTTCCTCGATCCGGGCGAGCATGTCGGGGACAGCGCCCTTGGGCACGCAGACGTCTTCGGTCAGCACCGGCCCGAGCCGTTCGAGCGCGGGGTAGGCCAGGCGCCGCGCGTCGAACAACGCGTCGGCCTCCTGCTGGTCGGTCGAGCGCACCGCGAACGTCGCACCCGCCTTCTCGAAACAGGCCAGCATCGCGTCGGCTTCTCGTTCGCCCGCCGGGCCGGCGCTGTCGGTGCGGCCCAGCAACACCGCGTCGGCCTCGGTCGAGAGGCCCATGCGCTTCCACTCGTCGACGGCGGCCAGGCAGTGCCGGTCGATCAGTTCCAGCGCGGAGGGCTCCAGCCCGGCTTCGGCGACGGCCGCGACGGCATAGCCGGCGGCGACGACCGAGGAGAAGTAGCCCACGACGGTGTGTTCGGGTTGGCGGGCCGGGCGCAGCCGGACGGTGATCTCGGTGATGACGCCGAGCGTGCCTTCGGAGCCGACCATGAGCCCGGCGAGGTCGTAGCCGGCGACGCCTTTGGCGGTGCGCCGGCCTACCCGGACGAGCTCGCCGGTCCCGGTCACGAACTCCAGGCCAAGGACGTAGTCGCGGGTGACGCCGTACTTGACGCAGCACAGTCCGCCCGCGTTGGTGGCGACGTTGCCGCCGATGGTCGACCACGGCACGCTCGCGGGGTCCGGTGGATACCACAGCGCGTGCTCGGCGCAGGCCGCGCGCAGGTGGTCGTTGACCACGCCGGGCTCGACGACGGCCAGCCGTTCCCGCCGGTTGATCTCCTTGATCGTGGTCATCGCCTCGGTCGAGACGACCACGCTGTGCTCGACCGCGTTCGCGCCGCCGGACAGTCCGGTGCCTGCTCCCCGCGGGACGACCGGGGCGCCGAGCCGCAGGCAGACCTGGACGACGTGCCGCACCTCCTCGGCCGTACGCGGCCGCACCACCGCCGCCGGTGTGCCGTGCGGTGCCCATTCGGCCTCGTCGTGGACGTAGCCGGACATCACATCGGGTTCGGTGATCACCCGGCCGGCAGGCAGGCCCCGGTCCAGGCTTTCGATCAGCTCACGCCGCCACGCTTCGTCGCGCATGACGGCGACGTTATCGGCGTCCACGCCCGCCACTCAATGTGTGAACCGGCTACTGTCGGCGGTCGGGAATGGATGGAGTGTCCACTGGTGCGAAAGTCATGGCTTGACTTGCTGCTGCTCGACGCCGCCCCGGACGAACTCCAGCGCCACGGCGGCGAGCTGGCGCGGTCGCGAGGCGCCGCGGCGGCCGATCGGGAGACCGCCCAGGCGCTGCGGCTGGCGATGGTGCTGCGGCAGCAGGCACAGCGGGCGGCCGAGTCGGCCGCGCTCAACGACATCGCGATCCGGCTGGCCACCCTTCACGCGCCCGACGATCTACTGCCGGAGATCGTCGACCAGGCACGACGGCTGCTCGGCGCGGACCTGGCCTACCTCGGTCTCGTCGAGGACGGGTATTTGCGGCTCAAGGTCACCAGCGGTGCGCTCACACCAGAGCTGGTCGGGGTGGCGATCCCGTTGTCGGTGGGGCTGGCCGGCGAGGTGATCGAGCACGCCGCGCCGCGCTGGACGGCCGACTACCGGGCGGAGCGGCGTTTCCGCCATGACGACACCGCCGACACGGCAGCGCGCGCCGAAAGCATGCGCGGGTTGCTCGGAGTCCCGTTGCGCTTGCGCGGCCGCGTGCTCGGCGCCTTGTTCGTCGGCAAGCGCCAGAAACGGGACTTCACCGAACACGAGGTGACCTTGGCGTCCGCGCTGGCCGCGCACGCGGCGATCGCCATCGAGAACGCCGACGCCATCAGCAGCCTCAACGCCGCTAACGACCAGCTCGCACGCCGCACCGGCGAACTGGAGCAAACACTGCGCTGGGACCAGCGGCTGACACGCGTGGTGCTCACCGGCGGCGGCGTCGAGGGATTGCTGGCCGAGATCGGCTCGATGGCGCGCGGGCAGGTCCGCTTCGTGGCGGAACCGCCGGACGACGGGACCGCGGACAGTGCGGCCGTGGCCCAGCCCGTCGTGGCCGGCGAGAGACGCTTCGGCGCGCTGGTGATCGACGGTGAGGCCGTCCGCGATGACCGGCTGCTCCTCGACCGTGCCGCCCCGGCACTCGCACTCGCGCTTCTCGCCGAGCAGGCAGCGGCCGAAGCGTCGCGGAGCACCCGCGCGGCGCTGCTGGTCGAGCTGCTCACCACGACCTCGGAGCGACCAACCGTGCGGCAAGCCGGGCTGGACCCGTCGGCGCGGTACTCGGTGCTCGTGGTGGCTTCCGGACGGGCGCGGCTCCCGCACTTGCCCGGCGCGCTCACGGCCGAGCACGGCGGTCGGCTGCTTGTCGTGACCACGGCCGGACCCGACGGCATCCGCCGGGACTGGCCGCACGACGCGCCGACCGCGGGCATCGCCGGCCCCGCGCGCGGGCAGGCGGAGCTGCGGCGGTGCTTCCACGAGGCCCGGCAGACGCTGCGTGCCCTGGAAGTCTTGGGGCGCACAGGAGAAGCCGCGACCGCCGGGCAACTCGGGCTGTACCGGATCCTGCTCGACCATGCCGGTCGCCGCGATCTGGCGGAAGCGTTCGAGCACCTGCTGGGCCCGGTGCTCGCCGAGGAACGACACCGTGGTGTGCCGCTGACGGAGACCTTGCGTGTGTTCCTAGACCATGGCTGCCGCCCCCGCCCGGCGGCCACCGCGCTGGCGATCCACGTCAACACGCTCTACCAGCGGCTGGCCGCGGTCGACAGCCTGCTCGGCGAGGGCTGGCGTTCCCCGCAGCGGGCGCTGGAGCTGCACATGCTTCTGCACCTCACCGCGGCGAGCGGTCCGCTGGACGAGCCGGGAGGCGGCTGAACCTGGCCGGGTGACGCCGGGATCGACTGCCTGCTCAAGACCCTGGCTGTGTGCGGTCCTTGCTCATGCGCAGGATCAAGGCGACCGCGTCCTCCGAGGCGACTCCAGGAGTCAGGATCTCCTGGAGGAGCAGGCCACGAATCGCGGCGATGGTGACGAAGGCCAGGTTCAGCGCTTCCTTGGCGTCGAGCCCTTCGCGTTCCGCGAGCGAGGCCAGGATCTCGGCCAGGTCGTCGAGCGAGTCGATGAACTCACGGAAGTCCTGCGGGCTGTAGGCGGCCAGTCCTACGACGTGAAAGAAGCCGCGGACACGCGACAGCTGTTCCGGTCGGGTGTAGGCCTGCCAGATCGCCATGACCAGTTCGTCGAAGGTGCCCTGCCGGGTGGCCTCGAAAAGCGCCTTGTTGTCCCGGGATCGGTGCGCCTTGAGCATGGCCGCCAAAACGCCCGGAAGTGACCCGAAGTGGTATCGCAGGAGGGCGTGGCTGGTGCCGGCCCGGGCGGCGATTTCCCGGAGAGACACCTCCGGCGCGGGAAGGTCCTCGTCGAAGGCGTCGAGAAGCCGGGCCAGGAGGCGCTCGCGTGCGTCGCCTTTGCGTTCCGAGTTTGACAGGCTCACCTCCGTAGTTTATCCATTGGAAAAGACGGACGGCAACGGCGGAGGGCGGACTCGTGGGACGGTGTCAGGTGGTCGGCGCGACGGTCGTCGACGGATCGGGTCGCGACCCGATCGACGCTGACGTCGGCATCGAAGACGGGTGTATCACTCGCCTTGGTGCCTCCAGCGAGGCCGGCGAGCGCCTCGATGCCGAGGGACTCACGATGACGCCCGGCCTCATCGACGCCCACGTTCACCTGGGCTTGTCGAGTCCGATCCAGCCCCAGTTCTCGTTTCAGATCAGTGCCGCGGAGATCGCGGCGGACATCTTCGCCACGGCAGGCGCGACACTCGATGCCGGCTTCACCACCGTCCGGGACACCGGCGGGATCGACGGCGGTCTCGTCACCACGATCGCGAAGGGCAAGGTCCGGGGGCCGCGTGTGCTGTCGTGCGGACCGGTTCAGTGCCAGATCGGCGGGCACGGCTACTACGGGGCCGAGTGGGAACCGACCGAGCTGTGGAGCAGCCATCACCTTCCGGGGCTGTGCGCCCTGTCGATGATGTCGGGCAACGCGGATGAGCTGCGAGCCAACGTGCGCGAAGCCTTTCGCCGTGGAGCCTCCTTCCTGAAGCTCTGCGTGACCGGCGGAGTGGTCGGCGCTCACGACCGGCTGACCGACACCCAGTTCACCGTCGAGGAGATCGCCGTCGCCGTCCAGGAAGCCGCGGCACGGGGCACCTACGTGACGGTTCACGCCCACAACAACGACGGCATCCGGAACGCGGTCGAGGCCGGGGCGCGCTGTGTCGAACACGGCACCGACATCGACGAGTCCACGGCCACCCTGATGGCCGCTCGCGACGTCGCCCTCGTGCCCACGTTCGCCGTCGTCGAGCAACTCCTGCACGACACCGCCGGAGCCGGCCTCGGCGAATCGACCCGCGATCGTGTACTGGGTGTTCGCGAGCGGATGACCGAGGCGCTCGCCGCCGCCAAGGAGGCCGGAGTACGGATCGGGCTGGGCTCCGACCTCATCGGCCCGGCTCAGCACCGTCGAGGCGAAGAACTCAGGTTGCGCGCGGAACTCGAGACGCCGATGGAAGCCCTCGTGGCGGCGACCAAGACCAACGCCGAGATTCTCGGCCTGTCCGGCCAAGCCGGGGTCATCGCCCCGGCGCACAGGCCGACCTCGTGCTGTGGAACGGCAACCCGGTCGAAGACCCGGAGCTGTTCGCTGATCCCGCCAATGCCGTCCTCGTTCTCAAGGCCGGCCGAGTTGTGAAGGACCTCCGATGAGCACCATGTGGCAAGGCTGCCTCGCCGACACCGACTATTTCGAGATGCGCTCCAGCGGAGGGCACGACTACGGAGTCTGGGTCACCACTCCACCGGGCTACGACCCCGCCACGACGCGAACGCCTGCCGTGTATGTGCTCGACGGCAACTGGGCCGTGGGCCAGACGGCTCCGCTCATCATCACCCAGGCGGACCCCATGCAGCGGATCCAGCCCTACATCCAGGTCAGCGTCGGCTACGCGGGCGAAGAAGCACAGCACTGGGATCGGCTGCGCAACCGAGACCTCGTGCCCCCCGGTGAACCCATCGCCAAGGAACTCCTCGATGCCGTGGAGATGGGAGTTCAGGCGGGCGCGAGGACCCGCGAGGAATCCGACGCCTACCTCGCCGAACTACGCGACACCCACGCCGACGCGTTCCTGAGCTTCCTCACCGAGGATCTGCACCCGCGGATCGAACGCGACTACGACACGGCCACGAGCGGTCACGGCCTTTTCGGCTACTCCTACGGCGGCCTTTTCAGCCTCTACACCTGGCTCACCGGCAACACCCTCTTCGAAAGCATCGGAGCGGGCAGCCCCGGCGTCGCCAGCGAAGACAGTCGGATCTTCGCCCAGCTCCAAGCGCTGGGCGACACCCAGTCTGCTGCCAAGCTCCACGTGACCCTCAACGAGCAAGAGCTGCTCGGAGACCTGCCCATCTACCAGAACCTCACGAAGAACACGGCCACCGTCCTGCACCGCCTCGGCTCACTCGGCGGAGCCGTCACCAGCGCTGTCCTGCGCGAAACGCACGTGACCGGGCTGCAGGCTTCGTTCCTCAGCTATCTCAGGACCTGCCGTGCCCGGTAAGCGCCCGAGCGCCGATGTGGTCGTGATCGGGGCGGGGGTGATCGGTTCGTCGATCGCCCTTGAGCTTGCCCGGTCGGGGCACCAGGTGATCGTGCTCGACCGTGCCCCGGGAGCCGGACAGGGGTCGACGTCGGCATCGAGTGCGATCGTCCGGTTCAATTTCTCCACCACCGCCGGGGTGGCGACGGCATGGGAGGCGCATTTCGGCTGGCTCGACTGGGCAGGCCACCTCGGGCACGATGTCGGCGACCTGGCGACGTTCCGCAAGAGTGGGCTGGTCATGCTGGACGTCGAGGCGGCCCCGCGTACGTCGTGGCTTCCGTTGTTCGACGCGATCGGTGTTCCCTACGAGGAATGGGACAGCGCGACGTTGGCCGAGCGCGTTCCAGGTATCGACGCCGGCCGCTATTGGCCGCCGAAGCGGCTCGACGACGAGGAATTCTGGGAGGACGCGAAACACTCGCTCGGTGGCGTGTACACCCCGGACGCCGGTTACGTCTCGGACCCGGGCCTCGCCGCCGTGAACCTCGCCTCCGCGGCCTCGGCGTGCGGGGCGGAGTTCCGCTTCCGCAGCACGGTGACGGCGGTGGAGAAGGCAGGCGGGCGCGTGACGTCGGTGCGGCTGTCGGACGGCACCCGGATTCCCTGTGCCGTCGTGGTCAACGCGGCCGGTCCGTGGTCGGGCGCGGTGAATCGGCTGGCCGGCGTGGGTGCCGATTTCACGGTCGGGGTGCGACCGATGAGGCAGGAAGTAGCGCACGTGCCGGTCCCGGAGGGCTACGGCGGGCCCGTGGTGGCGGACATGGATCTGGGCACCTATTTCCGCGGCGAAGGAGGAGAAGGCCTGCTCGTCGGCGGAACGGAACCGGAGTGTGATCCGCTGCAGTGGACCGACGACCCGGACGCCGTCGACATCCACCCGACGGCCGCGGTCTTCGAGGCTCAGGTGACACGGGCCGCGCGGCGACTGCCCGGCCTGGCGGTGCCCAACCGGGCGCGCGGCGTGGTCGGCGTCTACGACGTCGCCGACGATTGGACGCCGATCTACGACCGCACCGAACTCGAGGGCTTCTACCTCGCGATCGGAACGAGCGGCAACCAGTTCAAGAACGCGCCGGTCGTGGGGCAGCTGATGACGGAGCTGATCGACCAGGTGGAGAACGGCGCCGACCACGACGCGTCGCCCGTCCGGTTCCGGGCCCCGCGCACCGGCCTGGAGATCGACCTGGGTGCGTTCTCCCGTAAGCGCAACCGAAACACCGCGAACTCGGGCACGGTGCTCGGCTGAGCCGGAGGTCACGTCAGGAATCCTCGCAGCGCTGGATGCGCTTCCGGGGCGACAACCTGTGACACCAGCCCCGCGTGCTGCCGACCCCGACCGCGGCGCCGCGGACCGCACTTCGGTCTTCGTCACCATGGACGGGGCGGTGAACAAGGTGGCCAACCCC
Source organism: Amycolatopsis sp. EV170708-02-1 (assembly GCF_022479115.1). Lineage (NCBI taxonomy): Bacteria > Bacillati > Actinomycetota > Actinomycetes > Pseudonocardiales > Pseudonocardiaceae > Amycolatopsis > Amycolatopsis sp. EV170708-02-1. The sequence continues at coordinate 7,335,594 of NZ_CP092497.1, read as the reverse complement.
GCCGGCGCCAGGATCGACGCCGAGTGGACCAACACCCTGCCCGAATTGGCCGGGCGTATCCCTTCCGCGCTCCACGTGCTGGATCGGGAGCTTCACTTGTCGGTGCTGCTGTCCCAAAGCGCAGAGAACGTAGACCGGGAAACAGGCGTGAGGCCGGGGTCGGTGAGGTCGAGTGCCTGATCGGTGAGTCCGCCGGCGTCATCCTCGATATTCCGCCACCAGTAGCGGCGAACGGCCCCGGACGAATCCTGCTCGATCTGCTTGACGGCCACTGTCTCGTGGTCGACCACGATCGCTTCCCACAGCCAGCGGGCTCCTGCGTCGACCAGGCCTTCATGATCCACGTATTCGTAGTACTGGCGAAGTTCGGAGACCTCGTCCAGCTCCCGATACCACGCGACGCTTGCCCGGAACGCGGATTCGGTCTCCGGTGGCCACTGCCGTTGTGCTGCCAGACGCCGGTAGTGCGTCTCCACGTCCGCCGGAAAATCGGTCACGATCAGAGTATGCCGGTGGTATCGAGCTTCGCGCTCGCATGCCGCTCACCGGGAGTTTGCGTGCCGAGAGGGCGCCTTCACCGAGCGCGGCCACTCCTCGCCAAACGCCCTGTCATGCCGCGAAAGCGCGCCTTGTGTCCCTTGTGGACGGTCGTCGGGATGTGCGTGAGCGTTTCGAGTCGTTCTTTTCAAGGGAAAGCCGGAGCCCGGTCACCCGAGGCGCGCGCTGTCCGCGATCCTGGTGAGGTCCTCTTCGGCAGGTGAGTCCGGCATCTGCAGGTCACCCCACACCACGACCAGCAGCGTCCCCTGCGCGGTGGGCAAGGCGACCACCCGGTAGGTGGTCGACGGCGGATCGCAGTCGTCCCTGGCGTGCGGGGTGACCGTGCCCTGCACCTGCGCACCGCCGTCCGGGCGGCGTCCGACAGGGCCGGAATACACCTGACCGCCGCCGCGGAAAGCCCGCGTTCCCCGATACATCAGCGCGTCCGCTGCGGCCGCCATCGGATCGGTGGTACGCGCCCGGTCGAGGTACAGCTGGCCGAGGATGGCTTTCGGATTCGCTGCGCAGTAGCCCGGTTTGTACCGCGCGCCTCGGGTTCGAACGTCCGGGATGAAGGTTCCATCGACCGGCTGCCAGGTGGGTGGCACCTCGACGACCACGCCCAGCCCGAGCTCCATCGTCCTCCAGCCGGGCGCCGGCGGGGTTCGGGAGGCGCTGCTCTCGCTGATAGGCCAAAATGAGGCAGCGCTGTCGTCCTTGCCGTTCAGGAACACCAGCAGCCCGGCCACCAGACCGGCGATCACCACCAGCACGCCGACGGTGATCCCGGCGATCATCCCCGTGCGACGCCGTTTCGGCGAAGGCGCCGGGTAACCGGGCTGGGACGGGAAATCCGGAAACCACTGCTGCTGCCCCTGTCGCTCCACGAGCGCAGGCTAGCCCTCCGGCATGCGGGTTCCGGCGCTGCTGTCCGCATCCTGCCAACGTCTCGTCATGCCGACGAGGTCAAGAGGAGGCGCCTCGAATCCTGGCCATCGGCGCCCGCCTCGGTCCTGATCGCCTGCCGGTCCGACTCGCCACGACGGGCTTCGCCGATGTCCGGGCAGAACGGTGACGCCGACTGAAATTCGTGACGGCGATTCCCAAAGTGAGGTGTAAACGAAAAACCGCCCTACCTCGGCAAGCTGCCAGGTGGGCGGTGTTTCGTATTGTGGAGCTAAGGGGACTCGAACCCCTGACCCCCTCACCGCCAGGTGCGCACGGCGCGCTGACCTGCGGTTATCGAGAACCTGCTGGTCGGCTGGAGTGGTTGTGGTCTGATCGGTGCGGTTCGACGTCGTTGGGTGCTGTTGTAACCGACGTCGTGCTCCAGATCTGCTCCAGGGAAATTGGTATGAGTGTTGTATTGCGCCCCTGCGGTGTTCAGTGGAGTGGTGGTAGGTCGCGCGACGATCGGCGCTGTTTCAGCGGTCGAGGGGCGCGAACGAGGGTGATCGTCAGCGAGAACGTGTTCGCGCTCGTTTCTTCGGACTGCGGCTATTGACGCGCTGCTGCCGCTGTCTCACAGTTTCCGAACTACGCTCAGCGGCTAGGACGACACCGGTCCGGTCCTGTTCGGCTCGCTGGATGCTGAATCGCTTCAGCTGCTCAACGGTCGTACCGACGGTTCCAGCCAGCCCATGTTGGATGAGCTGGACGAACTGAGCCCCGGTTACATGGCGCTCGACGGTGTCATAGCCCAGGACGCGACCGCCACGAGGACCGAGAGTGCAGTCATCCTCCAATAGCAGGCGAACGTAGGACAACGGGAGGTACATGCCGTTGGCAAGCACCTGAGACAACTGCCCCTTTGCTGGCCACTTGGCCAGCTTCAGGAAGCACGCGTCGGCGCCCATGCGCCAGTCGCGTGGCCGCGTCGGAACCTGGCTCAGGCTTGCCACGGCTTCCAGTCTGTCCAGCTGGTGGCGTAAGCGGTCGTCGACGGTAATGGATTTGGCGGTGAGACTGATACGTTTGTACTGAACCAGGATAAAGCTGCCAGTGTACTCGTGATAGTAGATGAGATCAGTGCCGAGGCGGCCTTCGACGGGGGTGGCGTTGACATTCGCTATTTCGAGTCTTCGTCCATCTGGGGCCACCAGGACGTGGATGTCAGAGCGAAGGTTGGGATTGTCCCGCAGCTCTCCGAAGATTTCCGGAGCGTGGAGGTCATGGTCGATGAGACTGTGTTCGACAGGTTCCGGGATCAGCCCAGCGAGGTAGGGGGCATCTGGCGAATGGGGGCGCTGCCAACCGGCGAATGCCGTCGGCGAGAACCCGCCTATGCGTACGGCCGTACCGACCGAATCGTGCTCTTCCAACCATGCGAGGTCGGCCGGGGAATCACCGCTCAATACAGGCGCGTTGACCTGAGCTGTCAGCCAGTCGAGCAACGGACTGAGCGACGGATGATGCGATCTCAGCACACGTTCGAACTCTTGCCAGGCCTTTGGGCCGCAATGGGTCACTGATTCCAGCTGGTTTGGTTCGAACGTGTCCAGGTGCGGCCGCCGAACGTAGCGTAGAAGGCCATCTCCACCATCGAGTGGCACGACTCGATCGCATTGGCGCAGCGGGTCGATAGTGATGGTCTTGTCCGCTTGTCCGACTGTGTTGACCCGGTGAACCACGCCCATCCACACTAGATGCCGTTGCTGTTCAACCGGTTTCGCGCCAGTGTCGTGACGTCGGGAGTTCTGGCTACGAGCGAGAATGATGGCCAGCTGTGGTCCGGAGTGATCGGCCATCGTCTGCGCGGCTACCGCTTTCGTGAAGCGAGCAGTGATCTTCCACTCAGGTTCGTACTGTTCTACTTGTCGCGCGTCCAAGGTGATGATGTAGACCATGCGTCGCTACTCTCGGAGTTCCGGTCGTCCAGGTATCGCCGTCGCGGTGGTGCCGCTGTTCAGCGTGGCTGCCAGCGATACAAGGTCGGTGGCTTGTCCCTGCTGCCCAGTGTTCGGGCCGCCACTAGTCCGTATACCGTATCCGCGCCCGCCGAGTGCGCCACGCGCGCGACCTCGGCCAAGGTTCGGCCGGTGCGGTAGAGGTCGTCCACGATCAGCACTCGTTCGCCGGCCAGGCCTTCGTCGATGCTGAAGTCGTTAATGCGCTCGGCACGTTCTCGCGATGTCATGTCCTTGGCTGGGCGGGTCGCCACGCTGCGCCGGGTTACATGCGTGAGCGGAATGCCGAGGTCACGGTGCAGGGTCGAGCCGATTCGGTCACTGAGCCGCCGGGTGCTGCCGGGAACTGGAAGCAGACGGGTGGCATCTCGAAACAATGGATGCCGGTCGACCACGTCGCACAACGCGGCACACAGCTTCCGGCCGAGCCGTGTCGTCTCATCTGGCGTGTGCCGCCCATACTTGAGCGAATGCAGAAGCTGACCGGTGTCAGTGTATTTTAGCTCGTCCGCATCGGGTTTGTTGTAGAAGTCCAGGGCGATGGCGGTGTTGACAACGACGGTACTAGCGACGTGCAGGGTGAGAACCTCACTCTGCAGGCGTAACAAATCCTGTAATTCGGGTGGCTCCGGGAAGTCCATGTGGATCCGATGGGTCCAATACGACTGCCGTTCCAGCAGGTTGTGCCGTTTTGCGCGCGGCCAGCAAGCGACGACTTGCTCGCATATTTCCTCGGATCCACGCAGGGACAAGGTCCCTCTGCTCTGGTCCATGTGCCAGTCGGCCAAGCGATTGCCGCGCCAGTCGGATACAAACCGAGCCGAGTGTGATGAGGCAGGCAAACAACAGGCTCCTTCCCGTGACAGTGCCGATCGCAAGGTCATCATGGCAGGGTCGAACGAACCGCGGTGACAGTTCGGTAGAATCCATCGGTGAACTCATCCGGCGCCGAGGTTGCCCAGGAAGAACTGCTGCTAGCCCTGCTCGGCCCCCGAGCGGCAGGTGGCCCGCGGCGAGGCGCCAAGCAATTGCTTCGATCCGGACGGGAGCAGCTGCGCACATTGATCGCGCAGCTACCGTATGAACAACGAATCGAAGCCGACGCAACAGTCGAGACTTTGACATCGAGCGGTATTCGGGCGCTGCTCTGTGACGATCAACGTTACCCGGACCGCTTGCGCCGGTTCACCGGCGCGCCCATCGCGCTGTTCTATCGCGGTCCCATCGAGATGCTAGAGAATCCGACCGTCGGCGTGTGTGGCTCACGAAACGCTACTTCCGCTGGTCTTCGTGCCGCTCGCGCTTGTGGTCAAGATGCGGCTCGGCTTGGCGTCACGGTCGTTTCTGGCTACGCCAGGGGAATAGACACCGAAAGCCACCTGGCCTGTCTGGAGGCTGGTGGTAGCACGATTGCCGTGCTCGCGGAAGGGATCCTCAACTTCAGGCTCCGACCGGCGTACCGAGAGCTACCGTCTTCTGCGCTCGATCACTTGCTGGTGATCTCGCAATTCCCACCCAGCCAACATTGGACAGCTGGTGCCGCTATGACGCGCAACCAGGTGGTGATCGGGCTCAGCCAGGCTGTCGTCGTGGTGGAAGCCGGAGAAACCGGCGGGACGCTGCGAGCTGGCGAGGTCGCCGTGCAGTCGGGACGCCGATTGCTGGTGATGGATTTCGCCGAGGGAACTCCTCAAGGCAACGCAAAGTTGATCGCGACCGGTGCTCGCAGAATCATCAATCGCGTCGATCTGGCTGAGGAGATGCGCTCGTTGCGTCTCAACCAGGACACCCAGCTAACCCTGGAGTAGCGATGGTCGCGACGAGTAGTGGTAGTCCGTCATCGTCCGACCAGTTCCAGGATCAGCGTGGCGATGTCTGTGCCAGCGCGCCGACTGCCGATCTTCGCCAGCCACGTCGCACCCGAAGCCGAACGACGCCTGCTCCGCAGCCTCGAGCACCGGTGTGTGATCGTGGAACGGTTCCAGGGAAGGAACCGCGGAGGCGGTCGCGGAGTTCGCCCGCCCTGTCGGCCCGTTGGTGCCGGTGGACGAACTGGAGCTGCGGCTTACACGGCGGCGGTTGACGCAGACCGGTAAGCCGTCGAGCGAGCTTTGCTGCGACGAAATTGAGCCTCAGCGGGCGTCGGGTGAGAGTACGTAGGAGAACCGGCGGACCCGCGGCGCCCACGACTGGAAGACACGGACGTCGGGCAGCGTCATCGCAGTGGTGAGTTCGGCCAGGCTGGAGTGGAGGTGCTCCCACTGCTCCGCCTCGTCCACGGGAACCCGGCCCACAGCCTCGCTCACCCAGCAATCGTCCCGCTCCATCGGACGCAGCCGCTCGACGAAGTCGGCCCAGGGCGTCTCCGGCGCCGCCCGTAGCAGCGCGTCGGCGAAGCGGCCGAGCAGGCGGCTGTGCCCGGTGCATGTCCCCAGCAGCACGACCACGGCCTCATACTCGCCTTCGAGGAATGTCGAGGCGTCGGAGAGATCACGGGTCGCCCGGAGCATGCGGTAGAGGTTGAGCAAGCGCTTCGCGTCCCTGGGGGTGTCGACCAGCGGGTCCAGCTTCGACAGCAGGGCGATCTCCGGATCGGTCAGCGGCCGCGGGATCTCCTCCGGCCGATCTGGATCCAGGTGCACGGCCATCTGCGAGCCTGGCTCGACCGGGATCTCCTGCGCCGCAACGCTGGATGGGGTCACGACGTCGGTCTTCTCGTCGTGCACCTCCGTCGTCGGCCGTCGCTCACTGGTATCGGTGGCAGCCGGGACGTCTGCCATCGACCACAGCAGTCGCTGCAGGCTGCCCGGTGGCATCCGCGGTAGTACCAACGGAATGTTGAGAATCTTCTCCAGGTAATCCTCGGGCGTCACATGCCAGCCGTCCGCGCGCACGACGGTGTCGGCTTCGATCAACCGGTCGTAGTGCGTGCTCAGTGACCGCAACAACCACCGCGGGTCGACCCCGACGACCACCACGAACAAGTCGAACGCGAGCAGCAGGTGCACCGCTTGGAGGACGTCGACGACCTGTTGCGGGCTGCACCGGTCGAGGTCGTCGATGTACAGCACGATCCGGTCCAGCGGAGGAGTGCTCTCCTCGCCGTCGGCCACTGGCGTCCTCATCAGCGCGACGAGTTTCTCGAAGTCCTTGCGGATGGTGGAGATCAGGCCGAGGTTGCCCCGGTAGTCCTCGCCGTGCGACCGTTCGGCGAGAAAGGCGTAGAGCTGCCGGCCCGGGGTCAGCTCAGTGAGCTGCCGGCCCAGTTCCCCAATCCTGGTGATGACCTCGGCGAGCTGTTGTTCGGCGATCTGCTGGTCAGCGTCGGCCTTGTGCAGCGCGAGCAGCTCCTGCTGCGCGCCTTCGTCCAACCCCTCGCGCAGGTCCTCGGCGAGCACCCGCAGCCGGCGCAGCCCAGCGCGAGCGGCACCCACCAGCGTTAGCCCGGTCGCGGCCAGACCGGCGAACACTGCGCCGACGCCGGCCAGCCACGCCTTCACGTCTGGCACGAGGGCCGTGAGTGCCACGCCGGCCAGCAGCACGATGGCGGCGGTGACCAGGGCGGCCTTGCCTCGCCGATAACGCGCGATCCGGCCCAGCGCCTCGGTTTCGCGGTGCGCGCCGCGCATCTCGTCGGCCAGCAGCCGACTCTGATCGGCCAGGTCCCGAACACCGAGCTCTCGCCACAGCCCGTCGTACTCCTCATGGAAGGCGCGTGACTTCCGCAGCGCGCGTAGCAGGTCGCCGGCTCGCACCTTGCGGTCGTGCTCGGCTTCGCCGATCCGGTGTTTCAGTGCGGTGGCCTCGGCCTGGGCGCGCTCGGTCACCGCGGTCAGCACCTTGCGCTGCTCCAGCTCAGCGGCAAGCTGCTCGCGCAGCCAGGCACCCTCCCGTAGCCGGGCCTGGTGCTCGGCGTCCGGCTCGCCGGGGCGCCGGGCGGGTTCGGCGAGCTGGCGGAAGATCTCGTCGCCGAGGCTGGCCCAAAGGTTCGCATCGGCGTAATGCCAGGCGTTGAAGCCGACCTGGGCGATCTTCGCGCAGTTTCCAGGTTTGCCCTCCAAAGCTTTGACCTGGCCGCGCAACATGCCCATGAAAAAGCTCTTGCCGGAGCCCCACTCGCCGAAGATGCCGATCGACAACGGCAGCGGCGTGTCCTTGGCGGCGATGACCAGGGCCAGCATGGCGACGTACGGGGTTACGCCGAGGTGGTCATCGGCCAGCGGGATGCTCTCGTTCGGGTCGACCAGGTCGCGGGCGACACCACCAGCGAGCTCGTCGTCGGAGAACACCGGCACCCGGGGACAGGGGATGGCTCGGACGCAGTGCTCTCAGGTTCGGGAAAGGCCGCGGAGCCAGGGACGTAGGCGGCCCACTGTTTGCGGATCGCGTCGACGTTGACGGAGTAATCGGAGAACAGGATGACTTCGCGAACGTCTGACTTCGCGGCCAGCGCGCCGTGGATGACCGCTCGGGCGGCGATGGAGGCGTCCAGCCCGAGACGTCCGGTGGCGAACAGCGGGAGGGCGACAGCGGACGCTCCGGCGCTCGCGGCCGTGGTGATGGCCGTGGTCGTCGCGGTCGTGATCGCGTCAGCGGTCGGGTAGTCGCCGTTGCTCCTGTCGTGAGGCGTGGCGAGGACGGCGAGGCGCAGTCGCCGACCGCCGGTGTGCGCGCTCAGGTCCAGCACGGCGGGCTCGGCAGCGGTGATCGAGCCCAGATCGACCCGGCGCCACGCGGCACGGGGGAACTCCTCCTGCATCGCCTCTCCGACGCCGCCGTAGCTGGCGCCCACGGAGATCGCCAGCGCGTCGGCCGGAAGGTCCCACGGGTGGGTGGTCAGCGCTACGGCGTAGGAGACGCCGTCGATGGTCTGGAGCGGAACCAAGCCGTCGCCGAACTCCTGTGCGTTCATCGGTTCCTGACTCGTCGAGAACAGGTTCGGCGTTACACCCATACCAGGCTTTCGTCCGATCGGAGGGGCGCCACGATAAGTTTGGAACTCTTGAAGCTGACCTGAGCTGCATAGCGAGAGGCTTATCGTTGGGCAGGTGAGCAGGAGTGACCACGGCTGCCGGGACCGCGATCGCTCCCGTCAAGGTCTACGGACTATCCGCCAGCACCGAACTCACCGGCCAGCTGACGACCATCTCGGACGCCACGGGCAGCAGCACCGCAGCCATCGACGCCTCAGACGATGTCACCGGCAAGATCGTTCGCACCGTCGAGGACGCCGCAACCGCGCCTGTCGCCCGCTTGACTCTCGCCGACACCGTGCTGGCGGGCGCACCGACGGTCCTGTCCGGACTCTCCTCCAGCATACCGGCGCCACCCCGACGTACGGATTCGACTTCGACAACGACGGCAAGGTCGACGAAACGAACCAGGACGGCGCGGTTCGTCACACCTATTCGAACGCCGGCCCGGTCGATGCGCGGTTCGTCGTCACCGATGCCGAAGGACGCACCGCCGAAGTCACCCAGCACATCGACGTCCGGGCTGCGAACACTCTGCAGACCCCGACCATCGATGCCCCGGCCCCGACTCCGACCACTGCTACGACTACTTCGGGAACGGTTCCGTTCGGCGCCTCATCCGCGCCGCCGACCACGACCTCGTCCAACAGCGGAGGCAGGGGCCTCGCCTTCACCGGTCTCGGGGGACTTCCTCTCCTGCTCTTCGGCGGGGCGGCACTCGTCCTGGTCGGTGCACTGCTGTGGCTCGCCGGCAGGTCCCGTCGACTGCGTGCGAATCAATCCAATGACCCGGAGAACTGATGACGCCGCAACCGAAGCGAGGCTTCCGGCATGTGGCCATCACCGCTGTGGTCCTGATCTTCGTGGCCGGCATCGTTCTGCTCGTGAAGGTGACGGCTCGGTGTGATCAGCATCTTCGATTCGGCGCAGTCGCTTCGTTCGGTCTGTTACGGGCTCCCTACCGTGGCCTGCGCGGGGGATCGGTCGGTCCATGACACGACGGGCCCACCAATGCGGCCTGCGGACACGGTGGCCATCTCGAGGTACGTTGGCGGTTCGGCTTCCTTTTCCCATTCGTAGAGGGTGACTCGCAGCGTGTTGCAGGTGCGGCCGAGCATCACGGCCAGAGGGAAAGGGACGCGCATGAACAGGTGTACATGCCGGCTTCCTGCGATTTCGCCGATGCGCCGGCGTAGCTCGGTGACGAGTGCGGGGGCTGCCTCGGCGGGGATGGGTTCGCGTTTCGCCACTGCGATCTCGACTGCGTGGGCGTAGTCGTGGCTCTTGGCGTAGTGGCGGAAGCCTTTGTTGGGAGATGTGGGTACGAGATCGAGGTACACGGCGACGGGACCATCGGGACGACCGTCGAGGGGAATCGCGCTCTGTACGAGCGAAACAGTCTGGGTTTCAGCTCCCGTCCACTCGGTCCCGTCTTGATCGGCGATCGTGACGGTCAGCCCAGTCGTGGTCGGTAATGCGGCCCCGAGCGCGAAGGCCATGCTCAAGTGTGCGCCGCCGGTGATGTGAAGATGCTGAACGTCGGCCGACTGGACGATGCGGGGCAGCTCACAGAGGAACGGCGCGAAGTCTTCCCAAGCCTCGACAGGCGGCACGCTGGTACCGTGCATGGGCGGGCGCGTCCGGACCGCGAGCGGTGCCTTCCGAGTACCCAGCGCAGGGACCCGGGTTTGGATGTCCAGATGTAGCCGATCATCGACGGCGGCGCGGCGGACACGGCGGACCGCCATCTCGCTGGCCAAGCGAGCGAGCCCTGCGTGGTCGTACACCGCGAACTGATCGAAGTCGCTCAGCGTCGCTATTTCCTGGGGGAGCAGGCGATCCGGGGCGCCGTAGTCCAGCCGGCCGTCGGAGTCGGTGATGGTGTTCCCGATGGCGAAGGTGAACGCGGAGTCCGCTTCCAAACGAAGGAGGTTCGGTAGTTCCAACTCTCGAACGAAACTCGAAAGTGCCATGTCTTCGGTGACGAGAAGTACGGCTCCGGACAGTCCCGAATCGAGAGCTTCTTGCAACCGCCGCTGAAAGCGTCCCGGTGATAAATGAGTCTGGTCATGCCACACGGGGACGCCGTGGGTACGAAGCACCCACGCGGCCCGTTCTGCCAAAGCATCTCCGTCTGAGTGCCGGTAGCTGAGGAAGATCGGGTCCAGGTCGTCAATCTGAGTCATCTGTAACCTTCTGTGCAGGCTGGGACAGATCGGGGGTTGGTAACGGGACGAGCATTGCTACGCGGCGTTCTTCGCGAACAGGGTGGTCAAGGAAACTTCGAGGATGAGTCGGAGCCGCTCGTTGTCCGGTCGGCTGAAGTGACGTCCTGCGGTGACCTCGGCAGAGTGCTCAGCCCGGAATAGTGAACGCCGGGGTATAGCCGAGCCCGGCTCCGAGGTGTTCGTAGACCACGGTGGTGCGGGTTCGGTTCCAGCGATGACCGAGCAGGAGTGCGAGTCCTCCGGGGCCCGCCAGGTACAGGTGTACTGCCTCGGCGAACGGCTGATCACCGAGTTCTGCACGAACCAGGTTGCGTACCTTTTCTGCGTACGTCACGGCGTGCCTAGCGCTTTCGATGGAAGCGTCGTCGGGGCCTGCCGCTGGTGTGACCGTCAGCAGGTGGTCGATCGGGACTCGGTTCGTCTGTAGCCAGTTGACCACTTCGTCTGTCGGGTCAATGGTGGTGCCGACAGCGACCGCGAGCTCCTGTCCGAGCTTGATCGGCGTTCGCCTCAAGGTGGGCTGGCCCAACGTGACTTTGGCGGCGCCGGTCGACCAGATCTCGCCGCGTTGTAGATAGCGGAGCGTGTGCTGGCGCACTTGGGGCAGGGCGGTGCCCACGCGGAAGAACGTCGCTTGCCGCATGGAGCCGCGGACGACTGTGGATGTCCAGCCCTCATTTTCGAGGGTGGCTGCGGCTGCGGCCAGTTCCCGATCCATGGCATTCCAGCTGTCCGTGTCGCGCGGGATCACACGTGCCCGAGGCTCGGTTCCGTCGTACATGTCGACCCAGTTCAGGGCAACGGTCGCCTCGTCGGCGTGTGGGTCGATGTCGATGGCTTGGACGACTAGCAGTGCGGACGGTGCCTCTCTTCGCAGGCCGGCAACAGCTTGGTGAATGTCCTGTTCGCTGATCACCCGGGTGCCCCCGACGACCCAGCCGGTAACGGTGGTCAGGCCGTGCTGGAGTGCTGAATCGCTGCCGTCCAGTCCGGCGGCGAGCATCAAGGTCCGCACGTGTTCTCGTTCTGCACTGATCGTGCGGCCGGTAATGAATTGCAGGTGCCCGAGCATGTCGAGGAGTTCTTCGCGAGTTGAGCCGACGTGCTCTGCCCAATGGTCGACCGCCTTGCCCGCCTTGGATGTCTCGGCCGCTTGGGACGCGTAGGGGAGAAGGAGGTCGGTGCGGCCATCGACATGCCCCAGAAGAGGGTGGCTGCCGTCGAGGGCACGGTTCGTGATCAGCTGCATCGTATGCCCGTCGCCATGCTGGCCGAGCGTGACATGGCTGTTGTACAGCTTCTGCAGCAGGGACTTGCTCTTGCCGCCCCGTGGCGGAGTCGTGAGGTAGTCGTCGTCGACGAGATCTGCTGGGTTGGTGGCCCACTTGACTTGTCCGTATGAATCGCCGCCGGCCGTCCGGCTCCGCAGGACGACATCGTCGACATTGCCTGCTCCGGTGATCTCGACTTCCACCTGGTTGAATCGGCTATCCGGCCCGATCACGCGCATCGCCGCGCCCCAGACGAAGAGGTCCTGGAAGCCGTCGCCACCCCGGCGAACCCCCGAATTGGACGGTGCGCCGGCCGCCGGCCGAGAAGCGGTCATGTCGTTCCCCTCTCGGGTGAATCGGGGATCAGCCCGCGGATGAGCGGGTGATTCGCGGATGCTGTGATGACGGCCTCGACGACGCCGTCAGTCCGGTGGACGAGGAGCACTAAGGGATGGTCGTACTGGTTGGCCGCACGCTGGATCGATGTGAGGTCCTGACTGCTGGTCCCGAAGTTCGCGGGATGGCTGTGCCAGTCCCCGACGTATCCGAGCCACGGATGTCCCTGGTCGCCGAGAGCCTCTTGGAGCGCGACCTGCGCCGTGTCGTAGTCCCGGACCCAGGACCCCTGAGTGGCATCCGGGTCTGGTACCTCGACGGCGTGGTGAACCATGATTCGCTCGTCTAGCCACCATCCGAGCAACACACCGCCGGTCTCGCGAGGGTGAGCGGCCGCGGCGGCTGCGGCGATCGTCGACGTCACCTCGGCGGCCACCTGTAGTGCTTGGTCCAAGTCGTTCACGACGCGGCTCGTTCTGGGTGGTCGGAGGTGATCCAGCCGACGACGTCGAAGGGTGGTTGATCTTGGGGCTTGCGCACTTCTGCGACAGTCGCGGGGAGTTTGCGCTCGGCGGTGACTTCGTCGATCACGACGCGGAGAGCCAGCTCGGCGGCCGCCACGACGGCTCCCGGGGGAGTGGGCGAGACCGGGGCACCGCAGCCTCGTTCACGCAGCTGGCTGGTGTGTTCGACCGTGGGAAGAGGCGACATGTGGTTCTCTCCAGGACGCAGGGGCATCCGGTCGACACGCAGGACGTCACCGTCACGTTGGACGCACACGGATACAACGGTGCCGTCCGATCCGGCGTCGAGACTCGTGACCGCGGTCGCGAGCAAGCTGCTTGCTCGGCCACTGCCGGTTGCGTCCACGACGATCCGGTGCCGGAGCACCAGAGCGGTTGCCTCCTCCAGCACGGTCAGCCGATTGTGTGAGACCGTCACGGCGGTGACGTCAGGGTCGATCGCGGAAAGGCGGTCGCGGACCGCGTGCGGCTTTGGCCACCCGACGTGCTGGAGGTCGGCGAAGTGCCGGACGACGTTGCCCGGCTTCAGACGTTCGGCGTCGATCAGAGTCAGGACGCGGGCCCCGGACCGGAACAGCAGTTCGGCGGTGAACGAGCCGATCGCCCCGCAACCGACGATCGCGATGGGGACGTTAGCGAGCGCAGTACGCGCCGAACCGGCGCGCATAGCACGCGTCGGTGTGCTTGTATCCGCGCTTTCGCAAGCGGCGATCCGAATACCGGTATCGCCGGGGTGTACCCGCAACGCGAGTGCGGCGTCCGCTCCGCCTCGGGTATAGCGGAGTAGGATGACGGTGATCACGCGCATCTTGATCAGACGGTTGACATCCGCGGCGTGGGTGCCTAACGATGCGGCGAGGTCGTCCCAGCTTCGTATCGGCCGAACGGCGGATCCGATATCGGCTACCCACGCGAGCCTGCGGTCTTTACGGTTGCGTCGTCGTCCGTTGACAATGTTGCCGGTTCGCCGGGCCCTGTCGGTTATACAGATGATCTCAGGGCCTCCTTCAGTCTGCGCGGCTTGATCCGGGACCAGCCTCGTCGCGTTGTAGAGCACCATCCGGGGACCATCGTCTTCCTGGTCCAGGTACCGTTCCAGGTCACATGAGTCGTCGCCGGGCCAACCGGCTGCGGTCTTCTGCAGCCAGTCGGCGATCCGGTCCAGGAGTTTCCGGGGGTCCAACCATGGCGCGTCGTCGACTGACCAGTCGTCCTCCCAGAGACACAGTGTGTTGTCCGCGTTGATGTGGAAGGTGATCTCGAGCGGCCCGCCGGAGTCCAAGAGTCGCACCATCGGTGGTGCGAAGGGAAAAGCCGCCCCCGGCACGATCTCCACTCGCGCCGTGAACACCGTCGGCGGCTGGTCGGGCATGGCCGGCTCAGCCCACAGCACAGGGCCGTGAAGCCGTTCGCCGTCATCGGTGAAGCCGAGCGCGGGAAAGTCTTCTCTCCACCGGTCGATGTCAGTAGAGAACATGCTCATGCGTACCGGTCGCGGCCTGCCGGCACCGCCGGGGCACCTTTGACCAGAGCGCCCCTCGGCTTCTCTGTACCGTCCGCGTTGCACGCCTCGGGAAGAGCGAAGACGAACTCGGGTTCCTTGGTCTGCTGTGTCTTGCCGAGCAGCTCTTGCCATTTCAAGGCACTCGCGCAGATGTCCTTATCCTCGAGCGCATCTTCCGCGAGCTGGGCGGCCTCGGCGATCCGTTCAGCGGCGGCCTCGATCTGTTCCTTCGTCGCCTTGGTCGTGATGGTGTGCTCGTCGAGCGTCGGGTCGTCAGGGCCGTCGGTGACGTAGTCCGGCAGCCGGTCTGCGATTTCCCGCAGGATGACGCAGAGGTACTCGGCGACGGTGTTCTTGTCCGGCTCGAGATCCTGGAAGGCGTGGTAGGCGAGGACTTCGAAGTAGTATCCGCCCGGCTGTTCGTCGACCCAGGTGCGCCGAATCTGCCGGATCAGCTTGACCAAAGGCACGTACACGCCATCTGTGGAGAGGAGAAAGTCGTCGTTCGCCTTGTTCGTGAGCTCGCTCATCTTGATCGGGTTGGTCTCGATCCAGCTGGCGCGCCCGTCTTCTTCGATCTTCTCTGGGATCTGCCAGTGCTCCGTGGGGTGGTCGACGCACGGACGGGCGATGACGACGTCGACCGACAGGTCGAAGTCCGGAAACTCGATCATGACCGAGCGGTGCTGGCGTGTCACCTGACCGGGAAAGACATCCTCGAGAACATCGTTCACGTGATCGAGGATTTCGCTTGGCCGTAATGAGTCGGTCGCTTTCTCCAGGCGCATGAACACGTCGACGTCCTTGACCCGTTTGATCGACACGTCTCGGCCGTAGGAACCGATGATGAAGGTGGAAATTCCCAGTTTCTTCAGCTTGTCATCGGCCTTCAAGGCCGCGGTCACCAGCTTGTGAGCCTCGGCGGCGTTCTCTGCGTCGACTTTTGGCTCGATCCGGCTTAGCGCCGCTTTGAACTGTGTGGCTAGGGTCGCCATCGGTTCTTCTCCTTCCGCGGTTTGGGCGAGGGCCCCGTGCGGGCGGTGTCAGGTCTCCTCGGTGAAGACCGGGCTAGGGGTGAGGTCGGCGGCGAGCGTGAGCAGGTCCTCGTCGGCGACAGGGCGGTCGGGAAAGGCGCCGAGGACCGCAGCGGGAACGAGCCGCTGGGTGAGATCGGAGCCGGTGAACCCAGGCCGTCCGCCGGACTGACCGGTGAGTTCGACCAGCTTGGAGATCGTCTCCGACCGGATGCCGAGCCCATCGAGGGCGGCGGTGAGGATCGCGTGGCGCTGCTGGTCATCGGGTCTGCCGAATCGGAAGGTCGCGGCCGCCCGGCGCAGCACTGCCGGGTCGATAGCGCCGGGGCGGTTCGTGCAGAGCACCACGATGATCGGCAGCCCGATCCCCGCGATGCCGTCCACGCCCGCGAGGAAGGCGTCGACCCCGGCGCGATCCTCATGGTGCATCTGCTGCGCCTCCCGTGACTGCACCAGCGCGTCGGCCTCGTCGACGACGAAGACCGACACGGCGGTGACGCCGGATGAGCTGATCGAAGCCTCCGCCTGTCGACGCACGTAGTTGAACGCTTCCCCGATCAGCGTCGTCATCTCGCCGACCAGACCGCGGCCCCGTGCCGTGAGCTTCAGGCGGTACAGGAAGACCGGAAGGTCAAGGTGTTCGGCCAAGTCGCTGCCGAAGGACTCGGCCAAAGCCGACTTGCCCGAGCCGACGTCGCCGGCGAAGACGAACAGCGGCGCTCGGTCGGCGAGCAGGCGAAGGGCCGCTACATCGGCCCCGGAGTGGTGTTCGTCGGCCCAAATCCGCAGTTGATCAGGCTGGGCGAGGAGCGCGGCTTCCTTGCGCAACCTGATCTTGGTGTCGTCCAGGCCGATGAGGTGCTCGTACCGAGCCTGATGCTGGGGATCGGGGAGTTCGATCACCGGCAGGAAGAGGTCGTCTTGCGTGCTCAATGTGGTTCTCCGAGAGGGTCAGGTCGCGAGCGTGACGAAGATGTCGCGGGTCACACCGATGCCGTTACTGCTGTAGCCGTGGCCGGGCGTGGAGTTGCCGAGTCCGACGCCGGGTTCGGTTCCCGCGGTCCGCTGGACCGGCAGGCCGGCCTTGAAGGCTGCCTGGTCGGCGATGGACAGGGCGTTGAAGGTGTCGCTGTACGACATGTACGAGTGGAACGGCAGCTTCGCGACATCCGCGGATCGCGGAAGCCGGCCAGGTGGATCATCGAGCAGTTGTCGGCCAGCCGTCGCTCGGTAGCGGAGACGTAACTTCCAATTGTTGGTGCCTTGGTCCCGGAATCCGTAGTCCGCGATGCCGAGGTACCCGGCTTTCAGGAGCAAGGAGGCTTCTTCGGCGAACTTGTTGATCTTGTCGACGTCGGCTGGCTTGCCGTACAACGAGCGCAGCTGCCGCAGGTCGGCACCGATCTTTGCACCGATGTACCGGGCGTTGGTGATCGTGAACGAGGAGGTGAAGGTCAAGGAGGTGCTCATGGTCAAGCTCCAGGGAACGAAGGACCGAAGAGGGTGCGCCAGGCGTCGTTGGCCGCGCCGCGCGTGGGGGAGGTAGCGGCCCAGGAGACCGCGTCGAGCGCCTCGCCCGCGAGGTCGACGAGGTGGCGGCGGTTGATGTCGGTGTAGCTCGACGCGACGTTGTTGCCCGGATTGACCGGATCCCAGACCTGGATGGCCTCGGACGAGGCCGAGATCGCGTCCGCGGTGTAGTAGTCGGTGAACACGACCGGCTTCTGCAGTCCGGTGGCCACGATGTAGGCGAGCACCTGATCGAACGCCGCCGGGTAGTCGTCGACCTGCAGGGGTTCTCCGTGCCAGCCGACGTCCCACAGGTGCGCGACGATGAGTTCGAGGAGAAAGCTCTTGCAGCGAAGGTTCGGGTCAAGGCGCTTAGCCTCCTGAATCCACGCCTTGAGTAGCCGGATCAGCTCGGCGTAACCACGACCGGCAGTCCCCTTACGGGACCGGATGAACTGAAGGTGCTGTGTAACCGAGGTCAGCACTCGCTCGCCTTGGCGCGTGATGAGATGGCCCTTGTCCTGCTCGTCGCCGAGGTACAGCACTGGCGCCACATCGATCTTGAGCTTGGAACCGTGCAGCGTGATGCCGACGGCGTGCCGTGAGATCGCGAAGTCGTCGGCCACCTTCGTCTTGCCGTAGACCTCGATGCATCGGGCGAGGAGCCAGTCCAGGACCTTGGACTCGTCGATGTCGGTGTCGGATGTCCGCAGGTAGGCGGCGACGTCGGCGTCGGACCCCTCGCCGCGCCGGCGTCTGATGGCGGTGCCCTTGGCGGTGCTGCCCGACGCGCGCAGCTTGACCAGGTCGTAGTCCGGGGCCGCGGCGATGTGGGTCTCGAGCCGGAACCGCAGGTGATTCACCTGCGCTCGGCGCTGCGCGGCGTCGTCGCTCGAAATGTTGACCCGTGTGACGGCGAATGCCGCCAGGACCTGGTGGTCGACGTTCCTCTCCCCGGCCATGCCCGAGTACCTCCTTCGTTGGGCACGCGGCCCGTCGATCATGTGCACCGGGTTCATTGAAACAGATGAAACCGAGAACCGGCGCGGCACCCCTCACGCGGCGTGTCGGATCTGGAAGAATCGGCGCCGTGCGCATCGAGCTCGTCGGCCGGCGGCCGCTGCTGCGCCGTCTCTGTCCAGTCGAGCCGGAGAACGGCTCATTGGTCTTGGATAGTCGGCGGCTCACGTTCGCGTCGCCGCTGGACCTCGCGGCGATCGTGTCGCTCGCTCGGGCAGCAGGATCGCGGGGGGAGAAGGTGCGGCTGATTACGCCGCGTGATCACAATGTCGCGTCATACCTCGAGCGCCTGGATGTCATCAGCAGCCTGCCCCCGGGTACGGACGTAGTCGGCGAACTCCCGGGCGGGCCGCGAATGGACCTGCCGGATCGTCTGCTCGAAGTAACGCATTTGACTCCTGGCGGAGCCGATCGGCTGGGTGAGCGAATGGGGCGGATGCTCACGAGGCACTACGGCGATCTCGGCCGGAGATACTTCGCGGGGGTCGGTGAGCTGATCGACAACGCGATCAGTCACGGGTGGAGCGGTGTCGGCGCTTTCGTTGCGGCGCAGGTCTATACCGGGGCGACGAGTGGTCTGCCTGGTATCGAGTTCGCGGTCTGCGATACCGGAATCGGGGTGCGTGCGCACCTCGGCCACAACGTGGCCGACGACATCCTGGTCGACGACGTAGCTGCTCTCGAGACGGCGCTCGAGCCGGGGGTGACTGGCACTCGGGAGGAGCGAGGCCATGGTCTGAACGACCTGTGGCGGGCGGTGCCGAAGGGCGGTCTTGCTCGCCTTCAGCTCCGCAGTGGTAAAGGTCTCGCCAGCGTTGTCGGCCGTGGCGATTCGAGGCGTCCGACGTGCGTGTCTGCCGATGTCGACGTGGCGGGAACCTGGGCTTCTTTGCGGGTACATCCTTACTAGTTCTCGCGGCTTGTGTTTCAATGGTTTCATTGAAACCGGGAGGCTTTGTGATGGGTTCGCAACATCTTTACCGGGTGGGCAAGCATGGATCCTTCCTCGCCACCCGGAGTACCGCCAAGGCGGCGCGGGAGTCATTGGAGTGCGAGTCGTCCGCTGGATCGGATGCCATCGAGGTCGTCATCGACTTCGGTGGCGTCGATGCCATGACCATCAGCTTCGCCGACGAGTTCCTCGGCAAGTTTTACGCCGCGGTCGCGGCCGGTGATGTCGCGGTATCGGCCGTGCTGTTGCAGGGGCTCAACGAGGAGACTCTCGAGACGATGCAGGTCTGCCTTGATCGACGCGAGTTGATGGCGGCCACTGTGGATGGTGGTGAAATTCGTTTGATAGGTGCGCCAGAGCATCTTGACGAGACGTATCGCCAAGCTTTTGCTTTGCGAAGTTTTCGCGCAGGGGAGCTGTCTGAACGTCTTGGGGTCACACTGCAGAATGTCAATAATCGTTTGAAACGCCTTGTGTCGAGCGGCACGCTCAAGCGTGAAAAGAGCATTCCGGCCAACAGGGGCGGAAAAGAATTCGTTTACACGATTCCAGGTTCGTGGTCCGAGAGGCCTGTATAAGTGTCGAGGAAAGTATTCGTCTAGTTCGATGCTCGCGAGCATATGCCGTCTGCGGATCATCAGTGCCAGTCATCGTCGCCGGGTTGGACTTGGGATCCGTGGCTCGACTAGCGGTCTGGCATCGATGTCCGCTCATGCCGATGTGTGCGGGTGGCGGACGGTTGCACCGGTTCGGCCATGGGCGACTCTGCCGCAAAGCTCTGGCTGCGTGAGTGTGCGGGGCTTGATTGTGTGAGTGTGCCGGGCTTCGGTGTGGTTCGGACAGGGCGAAATGTTATCGCGTCGGTGGCGGGGCGCCTGATGTCAAGTATGACACCGACGCGCTCTCAGTTGGCCCCGGTGACGGCGTTGGCTGACCAAGCGACCGGCAACTGCAGCGCCAGGCAGTCCGATAGTGCGAAGAGGATTCGCCGACGTGCCCCACTTTACCGGTTTTCTCATCGATATCTCAGCGCGTTGTAGCGTCTACAGGTCGCAGGCGATTGAGCGACTGCGCTCTTCGTTGTGGCGGGCGATCATCAATCTGAGGCCAGAGCGGCTGATCGGCTCGTCAATTGCCAACGCGCAGCAGTAGCATCTCCAAGTCGTGCGTGAGAGGCGCGCTAGGATCTGGCAGAGGGGTAGCCATGCGGACGCAGGACTGGCCATGTCAGCCCACCTCCCCTGCGCTCGGTGAGCCGTGGCGGGAGGATGAAGTCGAGCGCTCCCATCTCGGGGGTTTCCTCACCAGTACCTCGACCGCGGGTGCCTTATTCGCGAGCGTACTCAGCATCGGGACCGCCGCACCGCCGGCATGGCCGCCGAAACGGCAAGAGTTCGACGTGACGAACGTGCTCAGTGAAGATCAGGAGCAGGTGCGCCGGCGACTGGAGCAGGTCGCGCCGGCGGCAGCTCGTCACTACGTCGCGATGCTGCAAGCGATCGCAGAGCATGATCGGCGGCTAACCCCGGTCGGCGACGCTTTTCACAACGCACGTGAAATGCTGAGTGCGATGGTTGAGATCACGTTGCCCATCGCCCGTCTGCTTGCCGCATCGGAAGAAAAGTCCGCGGCTGACGCGCAATCCGAACTGAAACAACTGAATGACAAGGGCAAGCAACGACTTCTGGCGCGCTACCTTGATCTGCCGTCAGTCATTCAGCCGATGTGGTCGAACCTTAATCTGCACAAGTATGCGCATCGCCACGGTCTTGGCGTCCCGCGAAGCATGACGCCGGACTTGGTGGAGAAAGCAAATAATGTATGTCAGGTGACCATCGCGCTGTTGGCATGCTACGAACAGAACTTTCATCTAGTCCTCGACAAGATTTACGAGCTGCGTACCTCTCCTCCGGCGACGGATGCGGCGAGCCAACTCGCCAGCCTCATTCCGAGGAACGTGGTCTGTATGGCACTATTCTTCAATGAGCTGGTAGACCCTGCGTGGTGGTCACTCCTGGCCGGCCAGGACCTGTTCAAGGGTCCACCGGATCCGACAGACCTTTTTGATCAAACGCCGTGGCCGCCGTCGCGCTACCTGGCCAGGATTGCCCACTGCATCAAAGATGCTCAGGGGTTTGCTCGTCTGCTGATCGGTATCGGTAACGCCACGACGAATGTCCGCGTGCACGAAGATGTGGTTCGAGCGGCATGCAGCCTCGATCAGGCCAACGCAGCTCGGGTCTGCGATGCTGCTGAAACCTGGCTGGGCCAGGGTATGCATCGCATCATCGCTCGGCTCGACGGCCACGGGCTCGTCCGCTATCCGGCCTGGTATGGCCAACTGGTGCTGCGGACAGCCGCGACACCCGACGGGGAGCAGGCGCAGAATGAGATCGCGTACGGTCGGCTCAGTCGCCTGCTGGCCCTCCATTTCGATCCGGCAGATGACTTCATTCGTCCTCGAATCCTCGATGACGAATCCTTGTATCCGGCGATCAGACACCTGCGGCTTTACACGCCTCCTTCCGCTCGTAAACCGCTGTTTTCCATCCTTGCCGCCAGCGTCGGTCAGATATCCCGCAAACTCGCTGACGATCTCGCCGTCGACCACCACGAATACCCGCTGGATGACCCAGCTGGCGAACATCCCGCGTTGAAACTGTTCTTCGACTGGTACACCCGCGAACTCGATGGGTCTGCTCCAATCACCGATGGATCACATCTGCTTGCGCGAGACCCGTGGGAAGGAGCGCGGCCGACCACCGAGTCAGCCGTTGTCGCCGACGTACTCGCTGCTCTGGTCGACCTCGGGACCGATATTGTCGAGAGCGAGCCGTGTGCCTGGCCCGAGATCGTCGAAGAACTAACTTCTGACTATCCAGAATTGGGCCTGCAAACGCGCGTGCGCCTGATGCTCCTTGCCTTGCCAGACGCTCCGCGCAGTGACGTTCTCGCCGCTCTGCGCAATCGCGACTTCATCCGATCTGCGACCGTCCGGGTGGAATACTGTAAACTCCTGGGCAATCAGTGGCCGCGACTCGCAGCCGAAGAGCGGCGCCTCGTTCGCGAGAAGCTTGACAAAGCCGGTAAGGATGACGCGACAGCGGCCCTGTCGGCCAGTATTGACGATACTTCCCTTGTGGTCGAACCTGCGTCGGCCACAATGCCCGACACCCCGCTCGTCGCGGCATACCTCGCGGATATCAGCCCACATGAGTTGCTGGCAGCGCACCAACCAGCGCTTCACCAGTTCCCCCTCGCGCCACGGCCACCCGAGCTGCCCGAAGCGATGCGACTGTCGGTCCGGCGCGCCGAGGAACTCGTGCGGTCGCCCGACAAAGCGCTCGCCCAAGACTGGGATGAGGGCGTCAGCGCATTGTGCAGTCGCCAGATGATGCGGACGTGGCGCGACAGTGGTCACCCGCTGCAGCCCACTGTGCAACCAGGGAAGGCGTGGTTCCGTGCGCTGCGTGAGCTGCTGTCAAACGACCACCTGCCCAACCGAGCCCAGGTGAGGTGCCTCGTTCGGGCCCTCGTCTCGCGACGTTTCGACTGGCCGGAGGACCGCGAGAGCCTTGACGTTGACTGGCTTGGACATGAGCTAGTCGATGAGGCCTCTCATACGCCGGCTGGGCAGGCCGTGTTGCTCGCGCTTACAGTGGTCCACGCGCACGACACGGTCGCAGTTTCTCGGCGAGGCTTGGACCGGCTGATCAACATGGTGGCGCGGCCGATACGCGTCCGTGGCCGACATCGGGCACATGCGTTTGCCCTCCAGGGGCTTTCCCTGCCAGTCATTCATGCCGTCCGACCAGCAGCCGCGCAACAACTCGTCGACCGTGTGATCGATGCCGACCACGAACACGACCAGCCTGGATACGACTTGAAAGCCCTTTTCACTGGCCTGCTGGCAGGTTCCGCTCATATCCGGCCAGACTTCGTTGTCGCATACAAGCCTCTGTACCGGCGCGCCCTGACCGAGGACAGACGTGACACACGCTGGGACTGGCGGGATCTGGCCCGGTTGATCGGCGGCGTCATCATCCGCGAACTGACCGACGGTCACAGGCCCGGCCCGGCCACTCATTTCCTGTTCGACACGGCTCCGCCCGCTGCGCTGCTCGTTGGGCTTAGGCATCTCGGCGGCGTCGACCTCATTGCTTCGTTGCGATCTGGCCACCACCTGCAGGATGGTTTCCGCCGACTGTGGGTGTGGATACATGAGTGGGTGGCCTCCTCAAACGAGCGTGCCATCGTGCTTGCCGCGTTCGGCTCATGGTTGGCTCCACGCGGGCTGGCTCACGGCATGGATGACGAGTGGGCGATGTCCCAACTGGAATTGTGTGTCGCCGCGACCTCCAGGATCGATACACCACCGGATGTTCTCGCCGGTCTGTGCTTAGTACTTGACAACAGCCCTGATCTAGCACCGCGGATCGTTGCCTGCGCCTCCCTGCTCAGAGAACGAGGTTTGATCGGCGAAGAGAGCAGGCGCGAGGCGTCCACTCTTGTTCAAGGACTGCAGACCCAGCTTCCGGGTGACGCGGCAGTCCGCCGGCTGTGGGGCGGTCTGGCCGCCGACCACCTCATTGGGCCGCTGGCCACTAGCCCGGCCAGCGGAGAATCGGCGTCCGGTATCCGCTCAGGCTAGCTACAGCCACCGCGCCAGAATTCCGACGTCGCGATGGCGGTCAGAACCTACGACGACCGCCATCGCCACCGAAAGGTTCAGTTGCGACATCAGCTCTCGGCAGCGTGCTCCGCCTGGGATTCGCCGTTGGACGGCATCCGCCGGGATGTGTGCTCAGTTGCAATGGGCTGGTCAAAGGACAGCGCCGGAGGACTCGTACATCGGTTGTGCTTCGTCAAGTCTCCCGGCCGTCGCGAAGGCCACCTGTGAGGGGCTGCAGAGTAATCAGGCCAGTGCCCGCTTTGACCCAGCCGATCAGCTTTTGAATCGTGTTCGTTTCGATCTCGGTTGCTTCGCGCCGTCTTGCCTCGACGAGAGCTACTGTCGTGTCGTCGGCAGAGGAAAAGTTGCGCAAGTGGTCAGCCGCCTCTATACGGTCGGCAATCGCTGTCGACGCATCGACCAGTGCCGCTCGCCATAAGGGCACCGCGGGTCTGCCCTGTGCGCGACACGGAGAACTTCTGTGATGAGAATCCGCTCGTTGCCGAGCAATCGGCCTGAGAACAGCCGGAGAAGCCGCTCGAGTGTGTGGTCGGGCAAGTGTTGGCGCATAATCGCACGGCGTCGGCGAGACTCTCTGCTCCGGCGGTCGGGTCACGCATCAGCGTTTCCATCAGGCCGACCACGTCACAAAGGTGCCACTGCGGGCGAAGCGAGCAGGTCTGACGAGACTTCGTGATTCCCGACTTGTGTCACTCCACGGATATCGCCACGCGGATAGTGGTCAGCCTGTCCGAGCTTGGCGAGCGGATCGGCGTAGGTGGGGCCGCATGATGCGGTTTACTGAGGAGAACGACCGGGTCGGGTTACATCGCTGGAGCAGACTATGTGACCCAGTTGGCGGGGTTGGGGACTCGTGCTCGAGATTTGCTCCTCCTACTGAACAGTAACTGAAGTTCGCCGCGCCGATTCTCGAAGTTAGGGCAACGAAAAAACCGCCCTACCTCGGCAAGCTGCCAGGTGGGCGGTGTTTCGTATTGTGGAGCTAAGGGGACTCGAACCCCTGACCCCCTCACTGCCAGTGAGGTGCGCTACCAGCTGCGCCATAGCCCCGGAGCGGATTTGTTCTCCGCATCTCGTGTGTCCATACATTACACCGCCCGCGAAGGCGGTTCACGCGGGGTCACTCTATGCGGCCGTTGGGCAGGCAAACGCCGGTGACCTGCATCTTTGCGACTTATTTTTAGCTGTGTATTGACTCCGCGTGTGACCGCGGTTACGTTTTCGACCATCGTGACGCCGAGGTCCCCGCCCGCTACGCCGCGTCTCCACTGGGCTCCGCCTCAGCTCGCCCTGCCCGAATGACGCGGAGGAGATCCTGATGAGGGCCAGAGCAGCCCTGATAGCCCTGTTTTCCCTGGTCGGAGCGCTGTTGGTGGCGGCTCCGGCGGCGCAGGCGGCCATCGTCCCCGACACCTGGTACACCGTGTCGACCTCCGGCGGGAAATGCGTGGACGCGCGCGCCGCCGGGACGGCGAACGGGACGGTCGTCCAGCAGTACGCCTGCAACCAGACCTTTTCCCAGCAATGGCAGTTCCAGCCCACCTCGGGCGGCTACTACCGGGTCAACACGCGCAACGCCCCGGCGCAGGTGTGGGACGTCGCCGAAGTGTCGACGGCCGACGGTGGGCTGATCCACCTGTGGGCCTACGGCGGCGGGAACAACCAGCAGTGGCTGCCGGTCGAGGAGCCGGGCGGGGCCTATCACTTCGTGAGCCGCAACAGTGGGAAGTGCCTGGACATCCCCGGTCTTTCGACCCAGGACAGCACCCAGCTCCAGCAGTACTCCTGCAACGGCACTGGCGCCCAGTCCTTCCGGCTCACCCCGGTCTCCGGCACCGCGAACCCCGATCTCGGGCCGAACGTGCTCGTCTTCGACCCGGGGATGTCGCAGTCGGCGATCCAGTCCCAGGTGAACAGTGTGTTCTCGCAGCAAGAGACCAGCCAGTTCGGCACGAACCGGAAGGCGCTGCTGTTCAAGCCGGGCTCGTACAACGTCGACGTGAACGTCGGGTTCTACACGCAGGTGCTGGGGCTCGGCCTGTCTCCCGACAACGTGACGATCAACGGCGCGGTGCACGCGGAGGCCGACTGGTTCCAGGGCAACGCGACGCAGAACTTCTGGCGTGGCGCGGAAAACCTGTCCGTCAATCCAGCGGGCGGCACCGATCGCTGGGCCGTTTCGCAGGCCGCGCCGTACCGCCGCATGCACGTCCGCGGCAATCTTCAGCTCGACGACGGCGGCTGGTCCAGCGGCGGGTGGATGTCCGACGTGAAGGTCGACGGTCAGGTGCGGTCCGGCTCGCAGCAGCAGTGGATTTCGCGCAACTCGCAGTTCGGGAGCTGGAGCGGCTCCAACTGGAACATGGTGTTCGCCGGAGTCGGCGGCGCACCGCCGACCAGCTTCCCCAATCCGCCGTACACCACCGTGAACACGACACCGGTCGTGCGGGAGAAGCCGTTCCTCTACGTCGACGCCGCGGGTGCCTACCAGGTCTTCGTGCCTGCCAAGCGCACCAACGCCTCCGGGATCACGTGGGGTGCCGGTCAGCCAGGGGCTTCGCTGCCGATCAGCCGGTTCTTCATCGCGAAGCCCGGCACCACGGCGTCGCAGATCAACGCCGCCCTCGCCGAGGGCAAGGATCTCCTGATCACGCCGGGCGTCTACCACCTCGACGAGACGCTGCGCGTCACCCGGCCGGACACCGTCGTGCTCGGCCTCGGCCTGGCGACGCTGATCCCCGACAACGGCATCACCGCGATGACGGTGGCGGACGTCGACGGCGTCAAAGTCGCCGGCGTGCTGATCGACGCGGGCACCACGAACTCGAACACACTCATGGAGGTCGGCCCGGCGAACTCCGCGCAGGACCACGCGGCCAACCCGACTTCACTGCACGACGTGTTCTTCCGCGTCGGCGGGGCGGGCGTCGGCAAGGCCACGAACAGCCTGGTGGTCAACAGCGACGACGTCATCGGCGACCACCTGTGGATCTGGCGCGCCGACCACGGCAGCGGGGTCGGGTGGACCACCAACACCGCCGACACGGGCCTGATCGTCAACGGCGACGACGTCACGATGTACGGCCTTTTCGTCGAGCATTACCAGAAGTACCAGACGATCTGGAACGGCGAACGCGGCCGGACGTACTTCTACCAGAACGAAATGCCTTACGACCCACCGAATCAGGCCGCTTGGATGAACGGATCGACGCGGGGTTACGCGGCCTACAAGGTGGCGAACTCGGTGACGAACCACGAGGCCTATGGGCTCGGCAGTTATTGCTACTTCAACGTGAATCCGAGTGTGGTGGCGGATCGTGCGATCGAGGTGCCGAACAACCCGAACGTCCGGTTCCGCAGCATGGTCGCCGTCTCCCTCGGCGGGAACGGGACCATCGCCCGGGTGATCAACGACCGCGGCGGGCCGGCCAACTCGGGATCGAACGTGGCCAACCTCGTCGCCTATCCCTGATGACCCCGGTGCGCGCCGTGATGGCGGTCGCGGCGCGCACCGGCCTCACCCCAACGGGTGGCGTGCCGCGCGCTCCCGCGTGGACGCTCCGATACTCGGCGCATGCCTCTCGTCGGTCTCACCGTCGTCGAACCCCGCCTGGCCTGGCCGCTCGCCGCCGTACGCGGGGTTTTCGCCATCCTGTTCGGCATCCTCGCGCTGATCTGGCCGGGAACGACCGTGCTGGCTCTCGCGATCCTCTACGGCATCTACGCCATCTTCGACGGAATCGGCGGCATCATGCAGGCCTTCCGGCCGGGTGACGCCGCCCATCGCGCCGCCTACGGTGTCCTCGGCGCGTTCGGGATCATCGCCGGTGTCCTCGTCCTGATCTGGCCGGGGATCACGGTGCTGGTGCTGGCCCTCCTGGTCGGCTTCTGGGCGATCTTCACGGGCATCGTCGAGATCGTCGCGGCGATCCGGCTGCGCAAGCAGATCGAGGGCGAGGCCTTCCTCATCGCGGCGGGCGCGCTCTCCCTGATCGCGGGCATCGTGATCGTGTTCAACCCGATCGCCGGCGCGTACGGGATCGCCCTCCTGGTCGGGATCTACGCCCTCCTGTACGGCGTGATGCTGCTCGTCCTGGCCTTCCGGCTGCGGAAACTCACCCGAGCCTGAAGGCTTGCCGCGCGTGAACCCGGGCTCCGGCGCGGCGCAGATTCGACAGGCTCGGCGAGCCTTCCACCGCGGTCGCGACGGCGAACCGGTGCCCTTCACGGGCGGCCTCGGCCAGGCCGTGGAGGAGCAGCCGGGCCTGCGCTCCCTTGCCGCGGTGCGCCCGTGGGGTGGCCGAGCCGCCGAGGAGGACGCCGGGCCCGTGCGAACTCAGGGCCGCGGCGGAGATCGGCACACCGGCTTCGACCAGCATCGACCGCCGGATCCGCGGATCGGCGTGCTCGGCGGCCATGAACGCCGTCACGGCGGCTCCGCTTTCGTATCCGTCGAGCAGGACGCGGAGGAAGACGTCCAGGTCGGGTGAGGTGTCGACGCCCGCGTCCGACGCCGCGAGCTCGGTGAGCGGAAGCGTCGCGATCGGACGGACACCGGCGGGCACGAGACCGGTGTCGCGGGGGAGCAGGCCCGGCGGCAGCACCAGCGTCGGCGGGTCGCCGTCCCAGCACGACGCCCCGGCCAGATGCACCGCACGCGGCAGGTTCTCCTCGGTGATCCCGGAGATCGTGCGCAGGAACCGCAGGTCCGGCGCCGTGACAAGGACCGCCAGCAGGCCGTCTTCACGCCAGGCCTCGAACCGGCCGGGAAGCCCCGCCGCGGTGGCCGCCTCGCAGGCGACGGCGGTACGGGCGTGGATCACTTCTTCGGCTTCGGTCAGCACGCCCCCAACGTAATAGGCTGATCCGGTGAGCCAGCCGATCCTGTTGACCGTCGACGACGATCCCGCCGTATCCCGCTCGGTCGCCCGTGACCTGCGCCGAAGGTACGGAAAGGACTACCGGATCATCCGGGCCGATTCCGGTGCCGACGCCCTCGACGCGTTGCGCGAGATCAAGCTGCGCGGCGACGCCGTGGCCGCGATCCTCGCCGACTACCGGATGCCGCAGATGGACGGCATCGTCTTCCTCGAGAAGGCGATGGACCTGTTCCCGAACGCGCGCCGCGCGCTGCTGACCGCCTACGCCGACACCGACGCCGCGATCCAGGCGATCAACGTCGTCGACGTCGACCACTACCTCCTCAAGCCGTGGGACCCGCCGGAGGAGAAGCTCTATCCGGTCGTCGACGCGCTGGTGGAGACGTGGCGCGCGGTGGGGGAGCGGCCGGTCGACGAGATCAAGCTCATCGGTCACCGGTACTCCTCGCCGTCGTTCCACCTGCGCGACTTCCTGGCGCGCAACGCGGTGCCGTACCGCTGGTACTCCGTCGACGACGACGAGGGCCGCCGGATCCTCGAGGCGGCGGACGCGGCGCCGCACGACATCCCGGTGCTGGTCACCCCGGACGGCACGGTGCTGCGCCAGCCGTCCGGGCCCGAACTCGCCGACGCCGTCGGCCTCTCCACCCGGCCCACCCAGGAGTTCTACGACCTGATCGTGATCGGCGGCGGGCCCGCCGGGCTCGGGGCGGCCGTGTACGGCGCGTCGGAGGGGCTGCGCACCGTCATCGTCGAGCGCAAGGCGACCGGCGGGCAGGCGGGCACCAGCTCCCGCATCGAGAACTACCTCGGCTTCCCGGACGGCGTTTCCGGCGCGCAGCTCACCGACCGCGCGCGGCGGCAGGCGCTCAAGTTCGGCGCCGAAGTGCTCACCGCCCGCGACGTCGTGGGCCTGGAGGCCCGCGGCTCCGCGCGCGTGGTCATGTTCGGCGACGGCACCGAGATCTCCGCGCATTCCGTGGTGCTGGCCAGCGGCGTCACCTACCGGGCGCTGGAGGCTCCCGGCGTCGCCGAGCTCGCCGGCCGCGGCGTGTACTACGGCTCGGCCGCGACCGAGGCGCCCGAGTGCAAGGGCGAGCACGTCTACATCGTCGGCGGCGCGAACTCGGCGGGGCAGGCGGCCGTGTTCTTCTCCAAACACGCCGCCGACGTCACCATCCTCGTCCGCGGCCAGTCACTCGAAGCGTCGATGTCGCATTACCTGATCGAGCAGATCGCCGGGATCGAGAACATCCACGTCCGCACCCGGACCACCGTGGTCGAGGCGCACGGCGACGATCACCTCGAACGGCTGACCCTGTGCGAGAACGGCGGCGCGACCGAGACCGTGCCCACCGGGCATCTGTTCATCTTCATCGGCGCGGCGCCGCGCACCGACTGGCTCGGCACGGAGATCCAGCGGGACGACCACGGTTTCGTGCGCACCGGGCCCGATCTGCTCACCGATGGCGGCCCGCCGCCGGGCTGGCCGCTGGACCGCGACCCGCACTACCTGGAGTCGTCCATCCCGGGCGTCTTCGTGGCTGGCGACGTCCGGGCCGCGTCGGTGAAGCGCGTCGCGTCGGCCGTCGGCGAAGGCGCCATGGCGGTCACCCTGGTCCACCGGTACTTGGAGGAGCAATGAGCGTTCTGCCCAGGGAAGAACTGCGCGGGCTCTTCCTCTTCGAGCACCTCAGCGAGGAGCAGCTCGACTGGATCGACGAACACGCCGTGCTGGAGCAGTACACCGGCGGCACCACGGTCATGCGCGAGGGTGAACCGGCCACCTGCTTCTATCTCCTGCTGTCGGGCGCGCTGCGGATGACGCGGCTCGTCGGGGGCACCGAGGTCGAGACGATCCGGTCCGACCAGCGCGGCGCGTACTGCGGTGCGACGCAGTTCTTCGTGCACCAGGAGACCGAGCACACGTACGGCGCTTCGGTGCACGCGGTCAGCGACCTCACCTTCCTGACCCTGCCCGCGGCCGAGTTCGCGACCGAGTTCCGCCGCTGGTTCCCGATGGCGACGCATCTGCTGGAGGGCATGTACCTCGGCTGGCGCAACAGCGACACCGTCATCGGTTCGCGGCGGCGGCTGCTGGCGCTCGGCGAACTGTCCGCCGGGTTGACCCACGAACTCAACAATCCGGCGGCCGCCGCCGTCCGCGCGACGGCGTCGCTGCGGGAGCGGGTCGCCGGGATGCGGCACAAACTCGCGATGCTGGCGAAGAAGAACGTCGACCCGACGCTGCTGGAGCAGTTGCTCGACATCCAGGAGCAGCTGGTCAAACAGGTCGCGTCGGCGCCGAAGCTGACCGCGATGCAGCAGGCCGACCGCGAGGACGAGATCGGCGACTGGTTCGACGACCACGGCATCGACCAGGGCTGGGATCTCGCCGACATCTACGTCCGCGCGGGCCTGACCGTGCCCGATCTGGATCGCCTGCTCGACTCGGTCGGCGAGACCTTCCTCGACGGCGCCGTGCGCTGGCTCGCGTACGCGCTCGAGACCGAGATGCTGATGGGCGAGATCGAGGATTCGACCACCCGGATCTCGGTGCTGGTCGGCAAGGCCAAGCAGTACTCCCAGATGGATCGCGCCCCGCACCAGTGGATCGACGTCCACGAAGGCCTCGACTCGACCCTCGTGATGCTCGCGGGCAAGATCGCGCCGGGGATCCGCGTGGTGAAGGAGTACGACCACACGATCCCGAGGATCCCGGCGTACGCGGGCGAGCTGAACCAGGTGTGGACGAACGTCATCGACAACGCGCTCGGCGCCATGGGCGGCGAGGGCACGCTGACCCTGCGGACGTCCAGGGTGGACGATCACGTGCACGTCGAGATCGGCGACACCGGGCCCGGCATCCCCGCGGAGGTACGGCAGCGGATCTTCGAGCCGTTCTTCACCACGAAACCGGTCGGGCAGGGGACGGGGCTCGGCCTGGACATCTCCTGGCGCATCGTCGTCGAACGGCATCAGGGCGATCTCCGGGTCGATTCGGCGCCGGGTGACACGCGGTTCACCGTATGCCTGCCGGTCTCGGAGCAGTCCGTGATCTGATTTCCCTTATCTCCCAGCGTTTCGTCAGAAACTACCGACGGCTTCCGTTCATCGATCGTTCACTTCGAAATGGTCCGCCCGCGCGTCAAAAGAGTCGAACGGGCTGAAAGATCGAGCCCGTGAACGAGGGGGTGGGCCGGTGAAACGCCGTCTGTCGATCGGCCTGGCCGTGGTGCTGCTGCTGGCCGTGGCCGTGGTGATCGTCTGGGGCCGGGGCGATGACGAGAACACCGCGCAGGGCACGGATCTGACCACGGTGCGCGGGGTCATCGGTTCGGAGAAGCTCGCCTTCTTCTCCGACAAGCGGGTGGCGGACGCGTTCGCCAAGCACGGGCTGAAGGTCGAGGTCGACACCGCCGGCTCGCGGCAGATCGCGAGCATGGACCTCGGGAAGTACGAGTTCGCGTTCCCGTCCTCGTCGCCCGCCGCGCAGCGGATCCAGCGCGACCATCAGGTGACCGGCGTGCACACGCCGTTCCAGTCGCCGATGGCGGTCGCGACCTTCGAGCCGATCGTGAACCTCTTGAGCGCCAACGGGATCGTGCGCAAGGGAGCCGGCGAGTACCAGGTGCTCGACATCGCGAAGTACCTCGAACTCGCGCAGAAGGGCACGCGCTGGGACCAGCTTCCCGGCAACACCGCGTTCCCCGCTCGCAAGAACGTGCTGGTCACGACCACGGACCCGCGCGAATCGAACTCGGCGGCGATGTACCTGTCGATCGTTTCCTTCGTCGCCAACGGGAACAACGTGGTCAGCACGCCGGAGGCCGAGGCGAAGGTGCTGCCCGCGGTGTCGAAGCTGTTCATCGACCAGGGTTACACGCAGAACAGCACCGAGGGCCCGTTCGAGGACTATCTCGCCGCGGGGATGGGCAAGACGCCGATGGCGCTGATCTACGAGTCGCAGTTCGTCGACAGGCTGGTGCGCGCCGACGGTTCGATCCGGCCGGACATGCGCCTGCTCTACACCGCGCCGACGGTGTACTCCAAGCACACGCTCGTACCGCTGAAACCGAACGGCGACCAGGTGGGCAGGCTGCTCGCGACCGACCCGGAACTGGGGAAACTCGCCGCCACCTTCGGTTTCCGCACCGGGGACCCGCGCCTGTTCGCCGACGTCGTCGCCGCGGCCAAGGCGCCGGTGCCCGCGGATCTGGTCGATGCCGTCGAGCCGCCGTCGTACGAAACGCTGGAGCGGTTGCTCGACGCGGTGAAGAAGCAGTACTGATGGACGATTTCACGCTCACTCCACCCGAACCGGTGGAGGCGATCCCGGCCGAGCGGGCGGCCGGCCTGGTCACCCTCGCGCCCGAGGTGCACGCTGAAGTCACGAAGCGCGCGGAAGATTTCGCCCGGCGGCTCGAAGCGCTCGACGTACGGTCGCCGGACTTCACGCGAGTCCTGGACGAACTGCTCGCGGTCGGCGAGTCCGACATGCGCGCGGCGGCGACCGTCGCCGGGGCGCTGCTGGACCGGTCGACGCGGGCACTCGCGGAAATCGGGTCACCGCAACACCAGGCGACGGTGAGCCTGGCCGGGCTCCGGCGGGCCGTGGCGGAGATCGACCCGGCGAAGCTGCCGATCACCGGCCGCAAGCTGATGGGCCTGATCCCGGTCGCGGGCAGCGCGAAGAAGGCGCTGGACCGCTATCGCGCGGCCAACGAGCCGGTGAACGCGCTCGTCCTGGACCTGCGTGCGCGGCAAGACGTCCTGCGACGGGACAACGCCGCGCTCAAGGGTGAACGAGAACGGCTGTGGGCGACGCTCGGCAAGCTGTCGGAAGCGGCCGCGTTCGCCGAAGCCGTCGACACGGCCGTCGACCGCCAGGCCGGCATCTTCGACTTCACCGACCCCATGCGAGCCAAGGCCTTGCGGGCCGACGCGCTGCATCCGATCCGGCAGCGGCATCAGGACCTGCTGACCCAGCTCGCCGTCAGCGCGCAGGGCTACCTGGCGCTGGACCTGGTGCGGCGCAACAACGACGAGCTGATCCGCGGGATCGAACGGGCGGTGTCGACGACGGTCGCGGCGCTGCGGGTCGCGCTCGTGGTGAGCGGGGCGCTCGCCGGGCAGCGTGACGTCCTCGACGAGGTCCAGGCCGTGCGGGCCACGACCGACGGGCTGATCAGGGCCAACGCGGAGATGCTGGAACTGCGCAGCGCCGAGATCCAGCGCGCCGGCAGCGATCCGGCGGTGGCGGTGGCGACGATCCGCGAGTCGTTCGAGCGGATCTACCGGAGCATCGACGCGATCGACGAATTCAAGGCGGGGGCCGTCTCGACGATGGCGGCGACCGTGGAGGCGCTGTCCGGGGAGATCCGGCGGGCCGAAGACCATCTGCGCCGGTCTCACGAGACGGCGGCGGCCGAGGGGGCATCGTGAAACGCTGGGCTATGCTCACGGTGGCGGCGATCTGCGCGCTGTCACTGGTTTCCTGCGATTCGAGCGAAGGCGGGACGGGCCTGGGGGAGGCCGAAGCGGGCACCTTGCGGGTACTCGCGGGCAGCGAACTGGCCGATCTGCAACCGCTGCTGGAACAGGAGGCGGCGGCCAGTGGGGTCAAGGTCAAGTTCCAGTTCACCGGGACACTGGAAGGCACCGAGTCGCTGGCGAACGGCAAGGTGGACGGCCAATACGACGCCGTCTGGTTCTCGTCGAACCGCTATCCGGCGGCGGTTCCGGAGGCCGCGAAACGGCTGGGCGAGCAAGTGAAGATCATGAGCTCGCCGGTGGTGCTCGGGCTGTCCGCGTCGGCCGCGCAACGGCTCGGCTGGACGGGGCGGCCGGTGGGCTGGGGCGAGATCGCCGAGCAGGCCGGGAAGAAGGCCTTCACCTACGGCATGACCGACCCGTCCGCGTCGAACTCCGGTTTCTCGGCGCTCGTCGGGGTGGCGTCGGCGCTCGCGGGGGCGGGCAACGCGATCGACGCGCAGCAGATCGCTTCCGTCACGCCGAAACTGACCGAGTTCTTCAGCGCGCAGGCGATGTCGGCGGGCTCGTCCGGCTGGCTTTCCGAGGCCTACCAGCGACGGGCGAGCGGGCAGGACCCCGGCAAGAAGGTCGACGGGCTGATCAACTACGAGTCCGTCCTGCTGTCGATGAACGCGAGCGGGAAACTCCCCGAACCGCTGACGCTGGTGTATCCCTCCGACGGTGTCGTCACCGCGGACTACCCGCTGACGTTGGTGCAGAGCGCGAACTCCGACGCGCGGGACGCGCACCGCAAGCTCGCCGAGCGGCTGCGGACGCCGGACACCCAGCGCAAGATCATGGAGACCACGCAACGCCGCCCGGTCGTGCCCGGGGTCCCGCTGGGGCAGCAGTTCGCTCAGAAGGACCTTGTGGAGCTTCCGTTCCCCGCTACGCAGCAGGCGGTCGACGCGTTGCTGGGCGCCTACTTCGACAAGATCCGGCGGCCGTCGCGGACGCTGTACGTACTCGACACCTCCGGTTCCATGTCGGGCGACCGGATCGAGTCGCTGCGCGCCGCGCTGATCGGGCTGACCGGCGCCGACGGTTCGCTGACCGGGCGGTACCGCCGGTTCCGCAGCCGCGAAGAGGTCACGATGCTGCCGTTCGACACCGTGCCCGGCAGTCCGGAGACGTTCACCGTCCCGGAAGGCGATCCACAACCCGCTTTGGACAAGATCAAGCGTTTCGCCGAGGGCCTCGACGCGAACGGCGGCACGGCGATCTACGACAGCCTTCAGCGCGCGTACGACATCATGGGCCCCTTGGTCGCGCGCGACCCCGACCGCTTCAATTCCATCGTGCTGATGACCGACGGGCAGAACGCGAACGGCTCCAAGTTCTCGGACTTCCAGCTGAGGTTCCCGTCGTTGCCGGAAGCGATGCGGCAGATCCCGGTGTTCACCGTGATCTTCGGCGAAGGCGACTCCGCCGAACTCGGCGAGGTCGCGAAACGCACCGGTGGCAACGTGTTCGACGCACGCGGCGACGTGCTCCCCAAGGTGTTCCAGGAAATCCGCGGGTACCAGTGATCGGGTACCTCGGCTCCACGAAGAACCTCGCCGGCTGCGTCGGCGGGCTGATCGGGCTGGCTCTCTACCTGACCGGCGTCGTCGGCGGACTGTGGCCGCTGGTCGTCGCGGGGCTGTACGCGGTGTTCGCCCTGCTCGCGCCGCCCGAGCGGGTCCGGCTGGTCTCGGCGGACGCCGTCGCCGAGGCCGGGCAGCTCCGTGCGGACCTCGAATCGTTGGTGGGCAAGGTGACCGAGCGGGCGCAACGGATGCCCGGGTCCTCTGTGGACGGTGTGCGGCGGATCGCCGAGGTGCTCGACGACCTGCTTTCACGGCCGGAGCGATGGGCGGCGAATCCGGACGTCCAGCACGCCGTCACCCGGTTGGCGCGCACGGATCTGCCGCTTTCGGTGGAGACCTACCTGAATCTGCCGTGGTGGTTCGCCGCCAAACGGCCGGCTGACGAACTCCTCGCGCAACTGGAGCTGCTGGAGACCGAAGCGCACCGCATAGCGGAACGCTTCTACGCCGGCGACGTCCATCAGCAGGCCGACCACACGCGATATCTGCGCGAGCGCGGCGAATCGGTTTAGCCGTCCCGGTCAGTGGTAAGCGAACAACAGTCTGCCGGTCGTTCTGCATGGGCAAGCCGGTTTCCCGATGGTGGACTCGTGACGCCGATCCGGTCGTGGTCGGTTTTCCGTCTTCCTCAGGGAGTTCAGACGTGCACAAGTACAGACTCGGGGCGGCCTTCCTGGCCGCTGTGGTGATGTGTCTCGCCGGCGGTGTCCCGGCGAACGCCGGACAGCGCGACGAACACTGTGTCGCCGACACGGCCACCGGAGCGTTCCGGTGTTTCGACAGTGCCGAGAAGTCACTCGCGGCGGCGTCGGCAGGCGAGGTCGGCGCGTCCGCGACGGTGATCAGCGTGCTCTACGAACACGCGAACTTCGGCGGCGCGAGTGTCGCGGTCACCGGATCGCCGTGCGTCGAGGGGACCAACCAGACCGTCGGCTTCCTCGGTGCCTGGAACGACCGGATCTCCTCGTTCAAAACCTTCAACAACTGCTACATCACGATGTACGAGCACGCCGAATACCAGGGCGCCAGCCAGGAGTGGTACGCCAACGACAGTGGCAACTACGGGTCGAACATGAACGACCTCGGCAGCTCCGTCGTGTACTCGCGCGGGCCGTCCCGTGCCGAACTGCTCAAGGACTGCGGCCGCGCCACCAAGACCTGCAACGCCCACGTCGACCAGCGCGGCCAGGATTTCTACGGTGACTGGGGCCGGGTGGACACGGTCTTCAACTGCAGTGCCAACAAGATCACCCAGGTGATCGGGAAACGCGACACCCGCAGCGGGAAGAACACGGTGTCGAACGAGCTCAGCGTGAGCGCGGGCTTCGAGTTCCTCGTCCAGTGGACGGTCGCCTACAAGCGCACGTGGGGCCAGGAGTGGGGCTGGGAAACCAGCGAGAGCGTCGAGACCCGGATCGAGGTGAATCCGGGCTATTGGGCGGGCCTGGACCGCTCTCCGGTGATGCGGGTGGGCTACGGCTCGTACGACATGTGGTACGACAAGCGCCGATGGGGCCACCACCAGTGGTACGTCTGGAACTTCAGCGGTGAGGGCCCGGCGCCCGGCGTCGTCGGCCAGACCAGGACCGTCGGCAAGAAGATGACCACGGAAGAGAAGAAGAAGGTGTGCGGTAAGTCGGCCGGTCTCGTGCGGTCGGCCGCCGTGACCGAGGCGGAAACCGCCGCGGCTGTCGCGAAGCCTGCCGCGCCCGCGGTGCGCGTCGCGCAGGGCGCGTTGCACAGCTGACCCGATGATGGCCCTCGTCGCCGCGGCGAGGGCCATCGCCGGTCACCGTCCGACTAGCCTCGGCAGGGTCAACGTGGTCACCGCCGTCGTCACCCAGCCCAGCAGGTCGCCGAGCGGGACGGTGGACAGCTTCTCCGGCCACTCCTCGGCCAGCGCGTGCAGGACCAGGTGACCGTCGTGCGCTTCGACCGCCGTGAGCCGGATCCCTTGCGGGAGCTCGGGCAGCGGCAGCACGATCGGTTTGAGCCGGGACGGCGGACCGAATCGGCGTCGTCCGATGTGGACGGACATCGGCCGGAGGACGACGGCGTCGTGCTCCACAGTGGACTCCAGGGCGAGATGCCCCCAGCGTGGCCGCTTTTCCCAGCGGATGTGGAAATGTCCGTCCTCGCCGGGGGTCACGATGATGCCCGGCCGGACCTCGGCCACGCGGGCCTGGAGGACTTCCGGGGATACGCGGATCGCCATCTTCACCTGTTCGGGGATGGCGGCGGGGGACGGGAGCGAGCGGAGGCGGACGTTCGACGCCAGCACGGTGATGCGTTCCAGCGGGGTTTCCGGCCAGTCGACGTCCTCGACGACGATCCGGACATCGCCGACCCGGCCGGTGGCGGCCAGGCTGAGACTGTCGGCCTGGTAGTCGAGCCCCGTCAGGGTGAGACCGACGTCGTGCCCGTCCACCTTGGCCGTCAGCCTCCGCCCGACCAGCTGCTCGGTCACGGTCTTCAGGATCGCGGCCGGGGTCACGGGCACGTTCGGCAACAGCGCCCGCCCGGCGGCGGCCAGGCCGAACAGCTCGGGAAGCGGGTTCAGGTCGAACCATCTGCCGTCGCTCATCCGTCCAGTGTCGCCGAACGGGACGCCGATCGCCGCCGCAGGGGGTCAGCGGGCCGCGAAACGGGCGATCACACCCGCCAGGACCACCCAGAACGCCGCGGCCAGGCCGTAATCGAGGATGACCGCGAGATTCGGGTCACTCACCGGGAAGAGACCCGGCCAGAACAATGCCAGCGGCCTGGCCAGCGCCTGGATGAAGATGTAGAAACCGTTGCCCGCGTTGGCTCCCGCGAGCACCATCACCATGTACAGCAGCTCGATGAAAGCGAACAGCGCGCCGATGCCGGTGATGACGCGCACGGCGGTGTCGCTCCTACTGGTGGTTCGCCATCTGGACATACCGGAAAAGTTCCCGGCCTCCGTGGTGGCAAACGCTTCAGTCGTCAAATTGCGCCGATCGGCCGTACCTCGCTCACTGCCTGGAGACGGTCCGTGACACAGCGCCCACTGAACGATATCGATTATCATTGTCGATATGACCACTGGGGACTGGAGTGACAGCTGGGATCGCCTCATGGCGAAATATCAGCCAGGACGTGAGCAGGCGATCGAGCGGATGATCGACCTGATCGCGACGCGACGCGACGCACCGTCGCCGCGGGTGCTGGACGTGGGTGGCGGCACGGGCACTCTCTGTTCTCGCCTGCTCGCGCGGATACCCGGGGCGGAGGTCACCCTGGTCGATCTCGACCCGGTGATGCTGGCGATCGCCGGTGCGTCGCTGCCGTCCTCGGTGGAGGTGGTCCGGGCCGATCTGCGGGATCCGGGCTGGACCGCCTCGCTGCCGTACAGCGGGTATGACGCCGTTCTGGCGATCATGGCATTGCACTACCTGCCACCGGACCGGTTGACCGCGTTGTACGCCGAACTCGCCGGACTGGTGCGGGCAGGCGGATTCGTTGCCAATGTGGACGACATGCCAGACGGGGAAGCCGTGGCGTCCGCGAGCGACGACGGCTCCTGGGGCGCCTGGTGGGATCGGGCAAGGGCTGATCCGGTGCTGGGCCCGGCGGTGGTGGAACGGGCCCGGCTGTTCGGCGATTCGCCTTCGGCGGAATGGCATCCTCCCGCCGAGTGGCACCTGCGAGCCTTGAAGGGCGGGCCGGTCGACGAGCCTGCCGTGGCGTGGCGGAACGGGGCTCAGGCCGCTGTGGTGGCCTTCAAGGCCCGCTGAACGTCCCGCTGTACGACTCGGCCCCGGTGAGGTGCGGCCAGGCGGGGCACGGTCAGTCGTCCAGAGGTGCGCCGCGCCATTGCCACCCGGCGCGCGACGGCCGTCCCGGTAGCTCCGCCCGGTCCGTCGCCCACAGCAACGCCGTCCAGGGATCGATACCGGCGACGTCCACCTCCGGGAACATTCGCGCGAGCACCCGCGAACAGACGTCGCGCGGCGGATCGAGAGTGACTCGGAGTCCCCTGGCCATGTCCTCGCCGTGGACCAGGACTTCGACACAGCCCATCCCGGCGAAACCTTCGAGGTCGGCGCGGCCGCTCGGGTGATACGCGCGGACATCCGGGGCCACCGTGCGGAGCGTGGCGCCCAGGATGCCGCTGGCGACCGTGACGAACTCCAGCATCTCCGACGGAGACGCGGCCTGGTCGGCGACGGATTCGAAGCAGACGAAACGCGGTGTCGACGGCCGTGCGATCAGCAGGCCCGCATAGGAGATGAGGCAGTCGCCGAGATGCTCGGCCGTGCGCCAGGCGGTCAGCTCGCCGGTGCCCGGTGCCGCCGACCAGTCACGGCCCGACGCCTGGCGCAGTTCGCCGACCACACTCGTGATCGCGGCGTCGAGGTCGCCGGGGGTGACCGTCATCGTGGCATCAGCTCGGTGTCGTCAACTCAAGGGCGTCGGAAACGCGACCGGACCGCGGTGACCGTTCTTCCCGACCGCGCGGACACCGAAGAACACATTGTCCTTCGACAGATCCACCTTAGCCTCGGTCGTGTCGCCGACCCTGACGGCATGCGCCCAATCGGCCGCCGTCGTCTCCCGCCAGACGACCTCGTAGCCGGCGAGGTCCGGGTCTGTTCCGCGCCGCCACACCAGATCCGTCTCGTTGGTCAGCCGGTTCGTCCTGATCCGGACGTCTTCGGGGGTGCCGGGTGCGGTCGCCAGCGACCACATCGTCGCGGCGTTCACCCTCGCGACCCTGGCGATGAACGGGAAGTCGCAGAACTCGGGCAGATCGCCGAACCGCTTGCCGTTCTCCACCCGGACGTCCTGGTGCTGATGGGCGTAGTCCTCGTGCGGTTCGGTGAACCGTGCGGCCGGATATCCCTGCTCCAGGAACGGGATGTGGTCGCCGCCCCGGAGGTAACGGTCACGCCGGTAGATGACCCGCACGGTCATGCCGGTCGCGTCGTTCTCCGCGACCGAGCGCACGAACCGCGCCAGCTGACGGGAGGGCGAATCGTTCTCCCCGCCGACCGCGCGCCGGATGTCGGCCTGCGCCGGCGTTTCCGACGTCGGCACGCCCTCGGCGAACAACCGGATCGTGCGCGGGTCCCGCGTCCCGTCGTCCGCCCGGCTCGAACCGACGATGTCGTTGGTGAACATCGCCTGCACGTTCGTGCCCGCCGTCTTGAACAGTGTGGCCATGTGCCGCGCGCCGAACAGGCCTTGCTCCTCACCGGCGACCGCGGCGAACACGATGGTCGCGGCCGGACGGCGAGTGGCGAGCACCCGGGCAAGCTCCATCGCGACGGCCACTCCGGAGGCGTCGTCGTCGGCGCCCGGCGCGTCCTTCGTCGCGTCGAGTGGATCCGAACACCGAGAGTCGTAGTGGCCTGACACGACATAGACCCGCTCCGGGGTCGTGGAGCCGCGCAAGGTGGCGACGACGTTGGTGATCGTGGTCGCGACCGGGATCCGGGGCGGAGCGGGCTGCTGCAGATACGACTGCAGCTGGACCGTCATCCGGCCGCCGGACCTTTCCGCGGATTTCGTCATCTCCGCGAGGATCCAGTCGCGGGCGGCGCCGATTCCCCGGACGGGATCGGTTTGCGACGACAACGTGTGCCGGGTTCCGAAGGCCGCGAGTCTGCGTACGGTGGCCTCGATGCGGTGTTCGTCTATCTCCCGGAGGATCGCCCGGAGTTCCGCGTCGGGTCGTTGCGGGGTGAGGCGTTCGCCGGGTTTCTCGGCGCCTGCCGGGACCTCGGCGGCCGCGGCCGGTGAGAGAGCCGTCGATGACAGGGCGGCCGCCGAGAGCGCGGCCGACGTGGACAGGAAAACTCGTCTGGACCTTTCCTCAGCCATTCTCCGTTCCTACGCGCCCTGCGTTCGGGCGTCTACCCGCGAAAAGGATGAGCGCGGTGGGCGGGCGATGGGGGAGGATCACCAGGTGATCTTCGAGAGAAGGAAGTCTGTGGCCGAGGCGCTCCAGGAAACTCTGGAGAGCCGGGGACACGATGTCGGCGTGCTCGTCGATGCGCTCGTGCGCGTCGACAAGTCCGGCGACGCCTCCGAAATCACGGCCGCCTTCGCGACGATCACCGAGACACCGGCACTCGTCGTGACGCTCGACGTGTACTGCCGGTATCAGCGGGCCTTGGTCGACGCCGGTCACCGGCTCATGACAGGTGAGGCCGGGCCGTTGACGACGGCGATCGCCGCTTCGCACGGCAACGGCCGGGTCCGGGAGCTGGCGGTCACGAGGATGCTGGCGAATCCGCGCCCGGAGATGCTTCCGTTCCTCCTGGTGCGCATGACGGACTGGGCGTCGCCGGTCCGTGACGTCGCCCGCCTGGGTGTCGTCCGGCTGCTGCACGATGATCCGTCGACCTATTTGCGGCCCGCCGCCGAAACGATGCTTCACCTGCGACGCCGTCGTCGCGGGGGCTTCGGCGTGCAGCAGCTGTACGCGGCCGCTTACGACGCCCCCGTGGCGGTGCTCGAACAGCTGATGTGCTCGGCGAACTCCGCGGTGCCGAGGTTCGTGCTCGAGGTCAGGACTCGGCGTGGCGATCTCAAAATCGACGAACTGGTTCGGCTTGCCCTGACGAACTCCGACAAGGGCGTCCGCGCCCGAGCCGGTGAGGCCGTCGCCCGCGAAGCCGTGTGGACCGGTCGGGTGGACGTCCTGCGCAAGCTGGCCGCCTGCCGCTATGGCGAAGTGCGGATCAGCGCGCTGACCGGACTCGCGCGCCTCGGCCACTGGGAGGAAATCGCCGGCCTGCTGGACGACAGTTCCACGCTGATCCGTGCGCTCGCACGGGATGCCGCCCGGCGTAAAGGTGTCGACGCTGTCGACTGGTACCGGTCGGCTGTTTCCGGTGCGAACCCTTCTCTCGGCGCCATCGCGGGGCTCGCCGAGTCGGGGCGGGAAGAGGACGGGCAACTGCTGTACCCGTTGCTGAGGCACCCCGCGGCCAGGGTTCGAGCGCAAGCCGTTGGGGCACTTCGGATTCTTGATGCCGTCCCGGTCGATTCGGTGAGGTCGATGGTCGAGGATCCTTCGCGCCGCGTGGTCAGGGCGGCCTTGAAGGCGTTGGGGACACGGGCCTGACGTTCGCTGCCATCGGGCGTCGGACCTGGCGGGCCGCGAAGGCCTCGGATGGACGTTTGGGAGCCTTTGAGGCCAGCCGTTTCCGAGCTCAGGTCTCTGCTTCGTCATCCTCAGGCCCTGTGCGTGGTTCGTGGAACGACTCTGGCGTTGTCTCGTAGGTATGGCCGCTCGGCGTGGTGATGATCATGCCGCCGTCGCCGGTGGGCACGGCCGACCAGCCGGGCTCCTCTTTGAGCAGGTTGTGGTTCTTGCAGTGGATGTGACAGTTGTGATGATTGGTCTTTCCACCGCGGGCCCGCGCGACGATATGGTCGATCTCGGAGGCCTCGGCCGGCAGATGACAGCCCGGTTGTGTGCACTCGCGATCCCTCGCCTTGATCAAGCGGGCCAAGGACGCCGGTGATCGGTACTTGTCGCCGCCCGCTTCGAGCAGTTGACCCGTGGCGGGGTCGGTGATCAGGCGAGACCAGGTCGACTCGGGGGCGGAGGCGATTTCGCGGACCAGCCAGTCGGGGATGGGCCCGTACCCGGCGAGTGTCGCGGGATCATCGCGCGCGCCGACGAGTGTCAAGAAATCGACATAGACGTGGATATGGGCACGCGGCCTGCCGTGCCCGTCCTCGGCCAAGAGGCGTTCGGCGAAGATGTCGGCGCGATGTTGGTCGAGCGTCCGGGATTTGTCCTTGTTCCGCCGGGCTTTCGCGGTCCGGCTCATCGAGGCGTAGATGGAACTGGCGACTTCCGTGGGAAGATGGCCGGAAAGCGTGGACATGGTCTCGTCTTCATGTGTCAACGAGATATGCCGCAACGCGCGTTTCTTGGCCGCTCGTTCGCGATAGCCGTCGGGATCGAATTTCTGCACGGCGTGTCTCACCGAGCCCCGGATCGCGCCGGGATCACGATTGGCGAGACGATCGATCAGCCAGGCGTCGACCTGTGCCGCGACTTCGTCCGACACTTCCCTGGTCAGCTGCATGACCTTGGAAGCCTTGTACAGGTCGATATCGCCACGATCCAGCGCCGCCAGTGTGTTCGGCAGGCGGGAGACCAGCGCGCACGAGGTCTCGACGAGCAGGTACGCGTGATTGTGGGTGACCGAGAAGCGCAAGGCGACCTCCTCGGTCACGGATCTTCGTGATCCACCGTGAGCGGCGAAGTCGGCTAACGCTCGTACCTGACGTCCCTGCGTTCGCCGAAGTGAAAGCTCTTCGTCGAACGCGGTGTCAAGAAAGCGAGCGGCTTTCGGGTTATAAGCGAGAGTAGTGGTCATGCGGATGATCATAGTCGAACGGGCGTTCGAGTGCCATCGAGATCGTAATCGAATTTGCGCGGAGCGTGAACGGGCCAGTGACGACCGATTGTTCATGCTCGGGCGCGGTCACCGGTGCGGTTGATCGAATGGGAGGGTGAGCGGCGATTACCCCAGACCGCTGGAAGACCGAGAAGTGTCGGTGGCGCGGGCAGGCGATCGCCGCCGAGTACGGCTACGGGGCGACCACGAGACTTCCGAGGCCGACCTGTCGACACACTGGCCGAGGCGGAGCTCGACCAGATCGGGACTGTCGCGGAACAAGAGGGCTTGGCATGCCGAATGGTGGCAAGCGGCCACAGGTCGCCGGCGGCGCTGCCGGAGCCGGCGCGAGGCTACGTCCCTATGCCGCACACCGGCGGCCCGGACATCGTCCAGCCCGTTGGCGGGTAGCGAGGCGACGGCAGACGACTCGCCGCCGATTCGGGCTGTCCGCTCATGCCGCACAGGGTCGAGGAC
This sequence comes from Amycolatopsis sp. EV170708-02-1, assembly GCF_022479115.1. Taxonomy (NCBI): domain Bacteria; kingdom Bacillati; phylum Actinomycetota; class Actinomycetes; order Pseudonocardiales; family Pseudonocardiaceae; genus Amycolatopsis; species Amycolatopsis sp. EV170708-02-1. Next base: position 7,291,236 of record NZ_CP092497.1, on the reverse strand, counting down.
GAGCCCGGTCGTGCGACGACATTTGTCCAAGACCGGTGGTCGACGGCCGTGCACCATCCTCGTATGAGCGAGAACGGTGTTGAGCATTCGCACGGGATGCACGTGGTGCACGACGGCCCGCGGGAGGCGCCGCCGCTGGTGCTCATTCACGGATCTGGCGCCTCGGGTGCCTCGTGGAGCCCGGTGGTCCCGGCACTTGCCCGTCACCACCACGTCATCCGGGTCGACCTCCCGGGCTGCGGCCAGTCACCGCCCCCGCCGTCGTACGAGGTGCCCGGGCAGGCGAGCCGGGTGGCCGCGGTTCTCGACGACCTCGGCCTGCGTGACGTCGCCGTCGTCGGGCACTCCAGTGGTGGCTATGTCACCACCGCCCTTGCCGAACAGCGCCCCGACCTGGTGCGGTCGGTCGCGCTGATCAGCTGCGGCCCGCATCTCGACGCGCTGCTTCCCCAGCCGTTGATCCTTCGGCTCCTGCTGGGGCCGCCGTTCGGCCGGCTGATCTGGCCGAGGCGTTCGGACGCCATGATCCGGAAGGGAATTTTGGCAACGACCGCTCGCCCAGTAGACCTGCCCGACGAAACGGTCGCCGATTTCAAGCGCACCTCGTACCACGCGTTCAGGTCGCTTTCGCGCAGCAATGTCGCCTACCTCGCCGAGCGCGGCGTGGCCGATCGTCTCGCCGCCCTCACCGTCCCGGTACTGGCGATCTTCGGCGCTGCCGATCCCCGCTGGGACCCGTCGTCGGTGCACCGGTACGAGGCGGTCCCCAACGCGCGGATCGAGCTGCTGTCCGGCGTCGGGCACCTCCCCATGTTCGAAGCACCCGAGACGACCGGCGAACTGCTGCTGGACTGGACTTCGCGGCAGCGGATCGGCGGCACCCCGCCTCTGGCCGCCGATGCCTAGACTGGTCGTATGTTGTCGACCGGGGCACCACCGGACTGGACGAAGATGGACATCGCGGTCCCGCGCCGGTCGGATCGGCTGCCGGGCGTCAGCATGGCCGGGTTCCGCCAGCGTGTCCCGGTCCCCGTGGACATCGCCATGGTCGCGCACCCCTCCGTCACCCTGCTCATCGACCTGAGCGAGGGAGAAGGCATCGTCTGCGACAGCCGCGGCCGGCACGAGCGGGGCAGCGTTGTCATCGGGCTCGCGCCCGGCGATCTGCGGGCAGGTGGCCGTGTGGGCGAATGTCTTCAGATCCGGCTGGAGCCGGACGTGGCGGCCGCGGTGTTCGACGCGGCACCCGATCTCGGCGGGACGATGGCGCCCTTGGCGGACGTCTGGGGACGCGACGCCGGACGGTTCGAGGACAGGTTGCGCGCCGCCGCGTCGTGGGACGAACGGTTCACCATCGCGGCCGAGGTCCTCGGCCGGCGGCTGCGCGCCCGCCCGCCGGTCGAACCGGAGGTCGCCCACACCTGGCGGCGGACGCTCACCAGCCGAGGGCGGGTACAGGTCGACAGCCTGGCAGGCGAGGTCGGCTGGGACCGCAAGCGCCTGTGGTCCCGCTTCCGGTCCCAGCTCGGAATCAGCCCCAAACGCGCCATCCGGCTGGTGCGGTTCGACCACGCCGCCCACCTCCTCGCGAACGGTCATGCGGCCGCCGGTGTCGCCGCCGAGAGCGGCTACGTCGACCAGTCGCACCTCCACCGTGAGGTCAAGGCGTTCACCGGGCTCACGCCGTCGATCGTGGCCGTCGCGCCTTGGCTCGCCATCGACGACGTCGCGTGGCCGCGTCGTTGAACAGCCCGCCTCCGACAGTCGTGTCGTAGAGCACGGGAGAAGTGGACAACGACCGGTCACGGTGCCAGTGTCGAGCGGTCGAGAAGTCTCGATTCAGTGCGTCAGAAGGGATTTCTCATGCCGAAGGTGGTGACTCAGGCATCGGTGTCGCTGGACGGTTTCATCGCCGGTCCGGAGAACGGCGGGTTCGAGTACCTGTTCGCGTGGTGCCGGGCCGGTGATGTCGAGGTGCCCACCGCGTCGCCGGGCCGGTCGTACCAAGTGGCCGAGGCGTCCGCCGACTATGTCCGCGACATGATCGAGGGCTATGGGGCGCTGGTGGTCGGGCGAAACCAGTTCGACGGCATGGACGGATGGGGCGGACAGCACCCCATGCGCGTGCAGGTCTTCGTGGTCACTCATTCGGTGCCTGAAGGCTGGGCTCCCGAAAGCGCCGAGTTCGTCTTCGTGACCGAGGGCGGAGTCAAGGCCGCCATCGACCGGGCCAAGGCGGTCGCGGGGACAAGAACGTCGGCGTGGGCCCGGGCGTCGTGGCCCGCGAAGCGCTGGAAGAACGGTTGCTCGACGAGATCCGCGTCGACCTTGTGCCGTACATGCTCGGAGACGGAGTCCGTTTCGTGGACACGCTCGGCGCCGCTCCCCTGGAGTTCGGCGATCCCCAGGTCATCCAGGGCAAGAAGGTCACGCACCTCGTCTATCCCGTGGAGACCGGCGAATAGCGGCTCCTCCACGCGGGCTGCCGCGCCGGGCCCGGCGGCCGACGAAACTCAACCTTCGCCCGCCGCGAGCAGTTCGCGCAGCATCGCCAGCAGCTCCCGCCGGTCCCCGGCCCCGAGTTTCCCCCGGATCCGCGCCATATGGTGTTCCACGGTCTTCCCCGAGATGAACAGTTCGCTCCCGGCCTGCTTGTACGTCAGCCCGCCGACGACGAGGCGGGCGACTTCCAGTTCCCGTTCGCTCAAGGCGTTCAACCCGGTGGCCGCGACGGGCTCCGGCGCCCGGCCTTGGAACTGCCGGGCCGCTTCGAGCAGCTGGACCATCGCCTTCCGGTCGGAGGTCCGGATCGCCGCCTGCCCGGCCAGCCGGGAAGCGTCCCAGCACAGCCCGAGTTCGTGCAGTTCCGACGCGGACGCGGTGATCGATTCCGGATCGAAGTTTCCGGTCAAGACCGCGAGCCAGCCGGTCGCGGCGGCGGCGAGGGCCGCGGGATAGCGGCCGCAGGAAGCGAAATCGGTCAACGCGGCCAGATGTTCCCCGGCCGACGCGTGGTCCTCGACGGTGATGGCGGCGTGCAGTTCGTGCCAGCGCAGGGTGGCTGTCCACAGTGGAGGATTGCCGAGCGCGTCGAGCACGGCGTGTGCCCGCTCCAGCTGTCCGGCCAGTTTGGCGCTCGCACCGCCCCGTGCGGCCGCGATCGCGAGTTCTCCCAGTGGTAGCAGCGAATACAGGTCCGGCTGCTGGCGCATCGAAGCCTGATACGCCCGGTCCCAGGAGCGTTGCAGGCCGGGAAGATCGCTCGCGCGCCGTGCCAGGCCCAGCTGCAGGGTGGCGGCGAAGAGTTCGTCGCGCGCTTCGAGGCCGTCCGGCGGCATCAGGGCCTCGGCGGCCGTTTTGAGGTCGCCCGCGGTCATCGCGACCCAGCCGAGCAGCAGCCGGTGCCGCTTCGCGAGCAGGTCGCCACCGATCCGGCCGTTCTCCGCGCGGCTCAACACCGACTCGGCCAGTGCGAGTTCGCCGGAATGCAGGCCCACCAACGCCGCCAGGGCCGCCGGGCTGTCCGGGAGCGGAGCCGGAGCGCCCGCCGATTCCAGCATCGAAGCCGCGCCCAGCAGTGCGGACAGGGTCTCGGCGCCGCAACCCGACACGGAGTCGGTGATCGCCCGTGCCATCCGCGAGGCGGCTCCGGCGAACAGGGTCGGGACCTCGGGGGTTTCCAGCACACCCCGGGCGGCCTCGAGTTTTCCGGTGCCCAGCAACGCGATCGCGGCGAACGCCTTCGACGCCGCCCGCCCGGACCATTGGTACAGCTCGGCACTGTGCGCCAGTTCGCCGCGATGCGCCAGCACGGTAGCGGCCACTTCGGCGCCCGCGGCCCTGGCGTCCGTGTCCGACGTGCTGCCGAGCATGCCGTCACCGAGCCGCAATGCGGTGTCGAGGTCCCCGGCCAGCGCCGAGGCGTGCGCCCAGCCGACGGTGAGCGCCGCGCCGCGCCCACCGGCCTCGGACGCGGCCTCGTAGAACCGCGCCGCGAGTTTCGTGTCGTCGGGCATCGCCTCGCGTGCGGCCGCTTCGAAGGCCGCCGCCGCGCTCGCGCCCGAACTTCCCGTTCCCAGCAACGACCGGGCGAGGTCCAGCACCGGAAGCCCGTCCCGGAGCTGGAGTTCCACCAGCCGCTGCAGCACCGTCAGCCGTCGCCCCGGCGAACCCCAGGCCCGGATGGCTTCGGCCGCGATCGGCAGCAGGACGTCGTCCTCGCCGAGGAGACCGGTCGCCCTGGCGCTGTCGAAGATCTCGGGCAGACCTTCGCGATCCCGGTTCAGGAGCGCGGCCAGAAGATCGAGATTCCGGCCGGCGCCCGCTTCCGCCGCGATCAGGTAGCGGTGCACGTCGTCGTCCAGCTGTTCCAGTTCGCCGCGGAAGTCCGCGAGCCGTCCGGTGACCGCGCGCACCACGAGTCCCGGCACACCACCGGTTCTGGCGTGGACCTCCGCCGCGGTGGCCGCGTCGCCGCCGGCGTACTCGACGAGCCGCCGGACGTCGTCGACGCCGAAAGCCCCCAAGGGCACCGACCTGCCGAAGGAATCGGCGAGCGCGCGCAGCGCTTTCGTCCGTGCTGCGGTCCGGAAGGCGAGGACGACGGGCGCCGTCGTTTCCTCCGCTCGCGCTTTGATCTTCGCGATCTCGTCGTCGTCGAGCTGGTCGGCGTCGTCGATCAGCAGGGCCTCGATCCCGGCGTCCGCGTAGCGACGTCCGAGCAGGCCGAGCAGATGCGTCTTGCCGTGCCCGCCGGGGGCGACGACGGCGACCCGCACCGGGGCTTCCGGAGCGGTGGTCACCTCGTCGAGCAGGCGCCGGGCACCCGGATGGATGATGCCGGGCTTGTCGAGCAGTGCGTTCAACAGCGACCTTCGGGAGTGGACGGCGTGGCGCCGGGGGTGGGCGGTGCGCACGAACTCGAAGTGGTGGGAGGGGCTTCGGGACCCTTGTCGGCGGTGGCTTCTCGAGTGGTCAGGGTGAGCAGCAGGGTGGTCGCGGCGAGCACCACGACCGCGGCACCGGCGACGAGGGGCTTGCGCCGGCTGAGCAGTTTCGCCGCCCCGGTGCGTTCTGGCAAGGGGAAGGGGGTGATGTCCACCGGCGGCCGTTCGGGCCGCTCGGTGAGCTCTTCGGGCGTGTCGACCCGGGGAAGCAGGGTGGTTTCGACGGTCGCGACGGCGCGCGATCCCGCCCCGCCGGGTTGAGGAAGGTCACGTCGCGCGGCGATGTTGGCCGCACCGGTCGCCACCGTCAGCACCGGGTCGCTCGACACGAAGACGGGGCACGGTGTCCGGCCGGGAACCGGCGGTGCCTCGCCGCAGAGCACGATGCCCGCCAGCGCCTGCGGCGGCACCCCGGCGCCGTGCGCGAGTTCGAAGACCTTGCCGACGGCCTCGGTGGGGTCGACACCCTCCAGCGTTTTGATCGGTTGCCAGCCGTTGACGGTGGCGGCGGCGATCGTGACGACCGCGCCGTCCGGGCCGAATTCGCAGACACCGGCGGTGACGTCGCCGTGCGGGGCGAGGTACGCGTGCAGCGCCGCGACGGGCGCCGCCACCAGCGCGGCACGGGGGAATCCGGCTTCGGCCAGTGCCCGGCGCAGCAGGTCCCGGCGGAACGAACCCCAGCCGACGGGATGCGTGAGCACGATGTGGTGCGGTTTCTCCCCGAAGCGTTCGGCCGCTTGATCCACCGCCGCGTCGACGAGGACCGCGCTGAGGGATTCGGCCGGGAACCGCTCGCCGCCGACGATCACGGGGACGTCGTCGCCGACCCGTTCGTGGAACCCGGTGAGCAGGCGGGCGGGCGCGGACCGGCCTGCCTCGACCGCGGCGTCCCCGGTGAGCAGGTAGCCGTCGTCGTCGAGGAACACCGCCGACGCCGCCGCCGGGCCACGCGCGCCGAGCCACGACGGCTCGGGCACGCTCCAGCCGTCGCCGGAGTTCACGCAGGTGGCGGCGGTGGTGCGGGTCGAGGCGATATCGATGCCGAGGACGTAGGGCAACGAGCATCCTCCTTCGCTTGACCAGCCCCTAAGGACCAAATAGGGCCACTCACCTGAACGGCTTGACCCATCCGGGTGAGGGTTGGCATTAAACCCAACCGAGTGCGTCTCGGTTAAGCCCCTAACGCCCTAACGATGTCATACCGATCCCCTATTGGCTGAGTGAGCGACGACCAGGAGTGATCCCCGATGTGCCCATGGGCACCGGCTCACTAACTTCGGTGACCTGCGCTCAGCCGTGCCCTCCGGCCGCCGGGCGCGCCCCACCGACCTAGACCCTCAGGAGAGTCCTTTCATGGGTTCCGTCCAGACCCTGCACGACTTCACGCTGAACCTGCTGAACGACACCGCGGCCCGCGCGGCGTTCGCCAACAACCCGCAGCAGGTGCTGGCCGACGCCGGCCTCGGCGACATCAACGCCGCCGACGTGCACGAGGTCGTCCCGCTGGTGCTCGACTTCGTCCCGGTCGGCACCGCCACCGACCTCACCGGTGCCACCGCGGCCACCGCCGACAACCTGGCGGGCTTCGGCGGCGTCACGAACGCCGTCAACGGCACCGACGGCGAGTGCGCCGACGGTGTCCAGGGCGCGATCGACCAGCTCACCGCGCTGACCGCCGGCCTGCCGGTCGCCGTCCCCGGTGCCGGCGCCCTGCCGGGCCTGCCCGAGGCCGGTCTCCCGGGTGTCCCGGCCGTCCCGGGTCTGCCGGAGCTGGGTGACCTGCCCGCCGTCCCGGCCGTGCCCGCCGTCGGCGACCTGCCGGTCGACGTCCCCGGCCTGTCCGCCGTGCCGGCCGTCTCCGACGTGACCGACGTGTCGAACGCCGCCGCCGGCGTGACCGCCCTCGCGCAGAACACCGTCGGCAGCTTCGGGCTGACCGACGACCTTTCGCGTGGTCTCGACGCCGCTTCCGTCGGCCAGGCCGGCGACCTCGCCACCGGTGCCCTCGACACCGCGACCGACGTGGCCCACGGCGTCCCGGCCGTCGACGCCGCCGCCCTGCCCGCCGTCGACTCGGTCCCGGCCGTCGGCGACCTGACCAGCGACCTGCCGCGCGCCGACGGTGTCGCGGGCGACGCCCCGAACTTCCTCTCCGAGGTCGGCGACCTGACCAGCACCATCGGTCACGTCGACGTCGCCGATGTCACCACCAAGGTGCACGACATCGCGAACAACTACGGCAACGGTGACATCGCCAACAACATCGCCCACAACAACGGCGACGTGACCGGCAACGTGGCCAACGAGGTCGCCAACGTCGCGAACCACGCGGGCGTCTCCGACGTCCACGACACGGTTTCCGAGGTCGGCAACAACATCGGCCACACCATCGGCAACCTCAACGACGTCAACATCGGCACCGGCGACATCGCGTCGAACAACGACATCCACATCGGCTGATCTGAACATTTTTCAGCTCTGTGTCAGGGCCCCGCGACCGCAGCAGGTCGCGGGGCCCGCACGGCATGTTGGCCCATGCCACATTGATTCCGCGCTTGGTTAAGGGAACACTGCATCCCCGTGACAGCCCCGCCTGGCTCGACGTGCTCAACGAGACCTTGGACGCCTGTGCCGCCCACGGTCGCGCCGACCTGGCCGAACGGCTCCGGCGCAGACGGGACCAGCGGGCGCCGGGCACCCGGATCGCGGTGGTCGGTTTTCCCAAACAGGGCAAGGGTTACCTGCTCAACGCGCTGCTGAACGCGCCGGTCTGCGCGGTCGGGGACGCGAGTACGCCCGCCGTTCCCACGGAGATCGGGTACGCCGCCGACCCCGCCGCCGTCCTGGTCGGGCGCGCCAGGGAGAACGTGCCGGTCGGCGATCTCGCCAAGGAACTCGAGGTCCGGCCGCCCGGTTCGCTGCGCCGGGTCGAAGTCGGCCTGCCACGCGAACTCCTCGGCACGGGGCTGGTGCTCGTCGACACCCCGGCGATCGGGGATCCCCGGTCCCGCGTACGGCGGCCACCCTCGACGTCCTCGCCGACGCGCACGCGGTGATCCTCGTCTCCGACGCGACACAGGAACTCCAGCCCGCCGAACTCGCGCTGGCGAGGCATATCCGCACCTGGTGCCCGGCGCTGGTGCTGGCACTGACCAAGATCGACGCGAGCCCGGACTGGCGGGAACTAGCCGCCCGCAATCGGGCCGCGCTGTCGGAGACCGGTGTCGTCGCCGACGTCTTCCCCGTGTCCGCGACGGTCCGTCAAGCCGCCGCGAAGTCCGGTGACGCCGCCCTCAACGGACGGTCCGGCTTCCCGGAACTCCTGAACTGGGTGGGAGAACAGGCCGCGCGCCCGATCGAACGCACCCGCGCGCTCGCCGCCGCGGTGAGTGTGCGCGCGGCGGCGGTCGAACTGGTCGAGACGCTGCAGACCAGGCTGAACGCCGTCTCGCAGGACAACGGCATCGACCAGGTCACCCTGCTGCACCAGGCACAACGGCGCACCGAGGAACTGCGGCGGCAGAACGTCCGCTGGCAGAACATGTTGTCCGACGAGATCACCGATCTGATCTCCGACGCCGAATACGACCTGCGTGAGCGGACCCGGGTGATCGTGCGGCATGTCGACCGCACCTTCGACGAGGGCGACCCGGTACAGATCTGGCCGGATTTCCAGACCTGGCTGGAGGAGAATCTCGCCGAGGCCGTCGAGACGAACTACAACTGGGTGTCCGACCGGTCGGAGTGGATCGCGCAAGCCGTCGCTTCGACCTTCGGGCCGCATTACGGCCACGCGCCGGAACTGCCGCTGACCGGGTCCGGGGTGGACTCGATCCCCGAGGTCGGCGCCCCCAAGATCGAGCGGTTCAAGATCGGCCAGAAACTCTTCACCGGCTTGCGCGGTTCCTATGGCGGCGTGCTGATGTTCGGCCTGGTCACCAGTCTCGCCGGGCTGCCGTTGATCAACCCGGTGTCGCTCGGCGCCGGTGTCGCGTTCGCCACCAAGAGCGTCCGCGACGAAGGCGGGATGCGGTTGCAGCGCCGCCAAGCGCTGGCGAAGGCCGCGGCGCAGCGCCACGTCGACGACGTGTTCATCCGGTTCAGCAAGGAGATCAAGGACGAGGTCCGTCAGGTGCAGCGGCGTCTGCGCGACCATTTCGCCGCGCTGTCCGACCAGCTCTCGGAAGAGCTGACGCGGCAACGGGAACTGATCATCGCCGGCTCCGCCGAACGGGACCGGCGTACCCAGCGGGTCAAGAAGGAGATCGACCGGCTGGCCGCCCTGCACCGGAAGGCGGGGGCACTCGGCACCGGCGCCGCGCCGCGCCGGGAGCTGTCGGCGTGACCACTCTCGATGTCCGGGAACTGCTGAACGAGGCCGCCGCGCATTACCGGGACCGCCCGCACGCGGTGGCGATGCTGCGGGAATGCCTGGAGCGGCTGGACGAACCACTGCGCGTCGGCTTCATCGGCACGCCGGGAACCGGGAAGTCCACTTTGGTCTCCGCGCTGGCGGAATGGCCGACGCGGGCCTTGCGCGAGATCGATCTGTTCGACACCCCGGCTTTCGCCGAACACGTCGACGCGACGGTGCGGTTGGTGCGCCATCTCGAACCCGACGAACTCGCCGGCACCCGGCCGGTGGGCGGTTCGGCGTTCGCGCGGCAGACGGCGGTGAACTCGGTGCTCGTGCTCGGCAGGGCGGACGAGGTCGGCGCGGGCCGGATCGACGCCTTGCTCACCGCGAAACAGCTGGCCCGCCGCGCTTGGCGCGAGAACCCGGATTGCGCGGGATTCCAGGGAGTCATCGCGGTCGCCGGACAGCTGGGCTACGCGGGACGAGCGTTGCGGGACGACGAATTCGAGGTGCTGCGCGCGCTGGCGTCGGTCTCCCGGCCGGAACTGGAGCGGTATCTCCTGTCCGTGGATTCCTTTGTGGACGATCCGTTCCCGGTGGGGGTCTCGCCGGAATCGCGGAAACACCTGGTGTCGCGGTTCGGGCTCTACGGGGTCCGGCTGGCGATCACCTTGATCCGCACCGGTTGCGAGAACAGGCTGAAACTCTCGGCGGAACTCGTGCACCGCAGCGGTCTCGGCGACCTGAGGGACACGCTCGCGGGGTGTTTCGTCGCGCGAGCCGAGGCACTGAAGGCGCGCACGGCGGTGGTGCGCTTGGAAGGCCTTCTCGCCGCGGAACCTCTCCCGCATGGTGATCGGCTGGCCGCCCGCGTGGAACGCTTCGCCGCGGCCGCGCACGACTTCCGGGAACTGCGGCTCATCGCGGGCATCCGCGGTGGCCGCACGGCGTTGTCCGGGGAGAGCGCGGAGGAAGCCGTCCGGCTGCTCGGCGCGCAGGGACTCGCGCCCACCGAACGGCTCGGTCTCGAACCCGACGCGGATCCGGCCGAGATCCACGCGGCGGCCGAAAACGCGCTCGTCCGCTGGCGGCACGAGGCGGAACGAGCCGACGCCGCGCACGCCGAACGCGCCGCCGCCCGGGTGATCGTGCGCTCGGTCGAGGGACTGCTCAGCCTGTTCGTGGCTTGACGCCTGCCGGTCGCCGAGTCACCATAGAGCACTCTATGGCGGCTCTGACCAGCTGAAAGGGGTCCGGCATGCCCGACGACGCGCGTCCGGATGTGCGGCTTCTCGGTGAACTTTTCGCGCATTGGGCGAAGACGATTCCCGAGCGGGAGGCCCTCTCGTTCTCAGGGCGGCGGCTCACCTGGGCCGAGCTCGACGAGCGGGCGAGGCGCGTCACCGGCGCGCTCGCCGCCGCCGGAATCGGCAGAGGTGACAGGGTCGCCTTCGTCGACAAGAACACGCCCGCCTGCCTGGAAGTGACCTTCGGCGCGTCGTCGCTCGGGGCGGCGAACGCGGTCGTCAACTGGCGTCTCGCCCCGGAGGAGCTGGCGTACGTCCTCGGTGACAGCGGCGCGCGGGTCGTCTTCGCCGGTCCGGAACTGCTGCCCGCCGTCGAGGCGCTGCGCGATCGGCTGCCGTCGGTCGAGCGCGTGATCGTCGTCGGCGGAGAAGACGATCAGTACGAGGACTTCCTGGCCGACGCGACGCCCGCCGGGATGGCATCCGAGGTCGACGAACACGACGGCGCGCTGATCATCTACACCAGCGGCACCACCGGATTCCCCAAGGGCGCCGTCCTGACGCACCGGAACCTGCTGGCGCACAGCCGCAACGCGGGGGCCGCGTTCCCGATGGGCGACGGCGACCGCAACCTGGTGGCGATGCCGCTGTTCCATGTCGGCGGGAGTTGTTACGCGATCATCGGTTTCCACTATGGGCAACCGACGACGATGACGCGCGAGCCCGACGGCAAGTCGCTGCTGGGCGCGCTCGCCGAAGGGGTCACGCACGCTTTCCTGGTGCCCGCCGTGGTCGCCGGCATCATGCAGGCGGGGGAGCGGGCCGTCGCCGCGTTCGCGCGGTTGAAGTACCTGGGCTACGGAGCTTCTCCGATGCCGCTTCCCTTGCTGCGCAAGGCGCTCGCGGCCTGGCCGGACACCCGGTTCGTGCAGGTCTACGGTATGACCGAGCTGTCCGGGGTGGTGACGACGCTCGGTCCGGACGCGCATCGCGACCCCGCCCGGCCGGAGCGGCTGGCGTCGGCGGGCACGGTGCTGCCCGCGGTGGGGATGCGCGTCGTCGATCCGGCGACTCTCGAAGACGTCGAACCGGGCGTCCCTGGCGAGCTGTGGTTCCGGACCGATCAGGCGATGGCGGGCTATCTGGGCAAACCCGAGGCGACCGCCGAGACGATCGTCGACGGCTGGGTCCGCAGCGGTGACGTCGGCAGGGTCGACGACGGCGGGTTCGTCTTCATCGAAGACCGGGTGAAGGACATGATCATCACCGGTGGCGAGAACGTCTATTCGCCCGAGGTGGAGCGGGTCATCGCCGAACATCCCGCGGTCGGCGAGGTCGCCGTGATCGGGATCCCCGACGATCGCTGGGGCGAGCAGGTCAAGGCGGTGGTCGCCCCGGCGCAGGGGGAGCGGGTCGACGGCGAAGAACTCGTCGAGTACTGCCGGGAACGCCTGGCGCACTACAAATGCCCGCGGACGGTCGAGATCGTGGAGGCGTTGCCGCGCAACGCGACCGGCAAGATCCTCAAACGCACCCTGCGGCGCCCGTACTGGGAGGGGCGGGAGCGCGCCGTCTGATGCCGGCCACGGTCAGCCGCGAGCAGTACTTCGACGCGGCGTTGGAGATCCTCGCCGAGTCCGGGTTCGCCGGGCTCAACGTCGGTGCGCTCGGCAGACGCCTCGGCGTCACCAGCGGATCGTTCTACCACCATTTCGGCGGCTGGCCCGGGTTCGTCGGCGCCCTGCTCGACTTCTGGGCGCAGCGGCAGGTGCGGATCCTGCGCGAACTGGACTTCGGTTCCGGCGGCCCCGAGGCGGACTTCGCCGCGCTGATGAGCCTGACGCGCGGACTCCGCCATCGTGCGGAAGCGGCCATCCGCGCCTGGGCGGCGAACGACGAAACCGTTCGCGTGGCGCAGAAACGCGTCGACGACGCCCGGGTCAAGACGGTCGGGCGCGTGGTGGCCGAGCTGATCCCCGACCGGCGTCGCGCCGAGGTCGTGACCTCGCTCGGGCTGGCGCTGCTGGTCGGCTACCAGCAGGTGGCCTCGGCGGGCGAGTTCACCGACCTCGGCGAGATCCTGGACGAATACACGCGGCTGGTGCTCGCCGGCCAGAGCGGGAGCTGAAGGACGCTTTCACCGCATGCGACGCGGCGAAAGCGTCCTTCACCGCGTGAGATGCGGGGAAAGCGTCCTTCAGGCGTTGCCGAGCACCCGGGTCACGGTGATCTCGATGACCACGCGTTCCGGGTTCGGCTTGGGCTGCCGGTAGCGCGCGGCGTAGCGATTCTCGGCGTCGCGCACGGACTCCGGGTCTTCGCGCAATACCGCGCGTCCCTCCAAAGTGGACCAGCGAGGCCCGTCGAGCTGACAAGCGGCGACCGGAATGCCGTTTTCGCCCGCTTCCTTGACCAGGCGGGCCTTCTTGGACGAGCGGAACGTGATCACCCGGGCGATCCCGGCCTCGAAGTCCACCGTGACCCCGACCGCGACGACATGCGGGGTTCCGTCCGGGCGGACGGTGGTCAGGGTGGCGAGCTGCCGTTCGGTCCAGAATTCCCGGAAGGCTTCGCCGCGTTCGCTCAGGTCGATCTTCATGGTGTCAACGCTAGGGCACCGGTCACACAGGCGTCATTTGAGGTAATAGTAAGGAAACTTTCTTAACTCTCTTGTTTTTGCCTGATCCGGATGTCACTCTCGGAACGCGCCGCCGCCACCAACGACGTTTCCCGGAGGAGCCATGAGAAAGACCGTTCGGACAGTGCTGGCCGCGGCCGCGCTGACCGCCGGGCTGGTCGCCACGACCGCCCCCGCCATCGCGGTGACCACTCAGGGGACCCCTTACCTGCCGGGCGTTCTGCGCCCGTCGGCGAGCCAGTCGGCGCAGGACGCGGCGCTGGCCAAGTACTACGACTTCTGGAAGAAGAACTTCCTGACCACCAAGTGTGGCGCGGGCACCTACGCGGTCAAGGCGCCGGACGCCGACCACGCCTTCGTGGCCGAGGGCCAGGGCTACGGCATGACCATCGCGGCCATGATGGGCGCCAAGGACCCGCAGGCGCGCACGGTCTTCGACGGCATCCTCAAGTTCGTGAAGGCGCACCCGTCCGTGATCGACAAGGACCTGCACGCCGCCGAACAGGATCCGAACTGCAAGAGCGTCAACGGCAGTGACTCGGCGACCGACGGCGACCTCGAGATCGCCTACGGCCTGCTCCTCGCCGACAAGGTCTGGGGCAGCGGGGGTTCGGTCAACTACAAGGCCGAGGCGCTGCGGATCATCAAGGCGATCAAGCGCAGCGAGGTCAACCCCGACACCAAGTTCATGCGGCTGGCGGACTGGGCCGACAGCGGCAAGTACATCAACGGTTCGCGCTCCTCGGACTGGATGCCGGGGCATCTTCGCGCGTTCGAGAAGGCCACTGGGGACTCGTTCTGGGGTCAGGTCCGGACCCGGCAGGAGAAGGCGGTCACGCAGCTGCAGCAGCAGTACGCGCCGAAGACCGGCCTGATCCCGGACTTCGTCGTCAACACCAACTCCACGCCGAAGCCCGCTCCGGCGGACTACATGGAGGACCACCCGCAGCACTTCAGCTGGAACGCCTGCCGCGACCCGTGGCGTCTCGGCGTCGACGGCATCACCGTGTCGGGCAGCCCGGCGCAGGGGCAGGTGCGGAAGATGAACACCTGGATCCAGCAGGCCACCGGCGGCGACCCCGCCAAGATCAACCAGGGCTACACGCTGTCGGGCGCCAAGATCTCGGGCGAGTCCGGCGAGCACCCCTGCTTCACCGCGTCGTTCGCCATCGCGGCGATGAACGACCCGGGCAGCCAGGCCTGGCTGGACAAGCTGTGGACCCGCGTCACGTCCTGGTCGCCGCAGGCTGACGACTACTACGGCACCGGCATCACCGTGCAGGTCCTGATCATCCTGTCGGGGAACTACATCGCGGTCTGATCCGGCGGCGGTGACCGCGCACTGAACTGCCAGGAAAGGGTCGTTCAGGACACAAAATGTCCTGAACGACCCTTTCGTGACATCAGCAAGACAAGAATTCAACCGCCTGTTGACCTCTTCAACACGCAGTTGTAGCGTCGGCGACCACCCGAGGCACCGTGGAGGTCCGTCATGCCGTCGACGCCGCTCACCCTGAACCGAACCTGGCGCTTGGCCGTGCTCACCGGCCTTGCCGCGCTCGTCACCGCGGCCTGCGGAGGCGGGCCCGACGGAGCCGGCGGCCAGGAGCCCGCGGCGCCGGGCGCGCCCGCCGCGATCCCGGACACGACCGCGCTGATCGAGTCCGTCCAGAAGGACGCCGCCGTCGCCGGCACCCTGCCCGCGAAGTACACGCAGGCCGGGATGCTGCACCTGGCCTCGAATCTCCAGTCCGCGCCGAACAACTTCTACGCCGCCGACGGCAAGACCCCGATCGGCTACGAGGTCGACCTCGCCAAGGCCATCGGCAAGAAGCTGGGCGTCACCGTGCACCACCAGGACATGGCGTTCGGTTCGCTGATCACGAGCCTCCAGTCCGGCCGGGTCGACCTCACGATGGCCGCGATGAACGACACGAAGACCCGGCAAGCGCAGATCGATTTCGTCGACTACTTCTCGTCCGGCATCACGATCATGGTCCGCAAGGGCAACCCCGACCAGATCTCCGGGCCGGACACGTTGTGCGGCAAGAACGTCGCGGTGGTGCAGGGAACCAGCCACCAGAAGTTCGCCGAAGAGCAGAACGGCAAGTGCGCGCAGGCGGGCAAGCCCGCGCTGACCGTCACCGCGACCGATTCCGACACCCAGAACCAAAACCAGCTCCGCACCGGCCGGGTCGCCGCCATCCTCAACGACCTGCCCAGCGCGGTCTACATCTCCCGGACCGCGGGCGAGGGCAAGTTCTTCGAGGTCGTCCCCGGCGAGCCCATCAACGGCGGACCGTACGGGATCGGCGTCAACAAGGAGAACAAGCCGCTCGCCGAGTCGATCCAGAAGGCGCTGCAGTCCCTGATCGCCGACGGCGGCTACGGCAAGATCCTCCAGGCCTGGGGCGTCGAGCAGGGCGCGCTCAAGGAGGCGAAGCTCAATGGCGGAAGCTGATCGGTCAGTGGCAGAGCCGCTGCCGATCGTCCGGCGCAAACACTGGGGCCGGTGGATCAGCGCCGCGATCATCCTGGTGCTGCTGATCCTGCTCGGGATCGCGCTCGGCAACGCGCAGATCCAGTGGGATTCGGTCCCCGAGTTCCTGTGGTACCGCGTGATGGCGGTCGGCCTGCTCAACACCGTGCTGCTCGCGGTGATCGCGCAGGGGGCGGCGATCGTCATCGGGATCGTGATCGCATTGATGCGCCGCTCGGCGAATCCGGTGGCGCGCTGGTTCGCGGCGGGCTACATCTGGCTGTTCCGCGGGCTTCCGGTGCTGCTGCAGATCCTGATCTGGTACAACCTGGCGCTGGTCTTCGAGTTCATCTCGATCCCGTTGCCGTTCGGCGGCTACCTGCTGCACGAGCAGACCAACGTGCTGATCACCGCGTTCACCGCCGCGCTGCTCGGCTTGGCGCTCAACGAAAGCGCGTATATGGCGGAGATCGTCCGTGCCGGGCTGAACAGTGTCGACAGTGGACAGACCGAGGCGGCGAAGTCGATCGGGATGTCGCCGGGCGCGACCCTGCGCCGCGTGGTGCTGCCGCAGGCGATGCGGGTGATCATCCCGCCGACCGGCAACGATTTCATCAACATGCTCAAGGGGACGTCGATGGCGTCGGTGATCGGCGTGACCGAACTGATCCACGCCGCCAACAACATCTCGTCCAACAACCTGCTGGTGATGGAGACCCTGCTGGCCGCCGCCGTCTGGTACATGGTCGTGGTGACCGTTGCCGGGGTGGGACAGCACTACCTGGAGCGCGCCTTCGACTCCGAAGACCGGTCGCGGAGCGCGTTCTCCCGCGCCGCCAAGGCCCTGCGCACCGCGCCATTGGTGAGGAGTGAACGTGTCTGAGCCACTGCTCAAGGCCGTCGGCGTCCGCAAGAGCTACGGCCACACCGAGGTGCTGGGCGGGATCGACCTCGAAGTCCACAAAGGACAGGTGGTCTGCCTGCTCGGCCCGTCCGGCGCGGGGAAGAGCACCTTCCTGCGCTGTGTCAACCATCTGGAGACGATCGACGCCGGGCAGGTCTGGGTCGACGGCGAACCGATCGGGTTCCGGCTGCGCGACGGCAAACTGTACGAGCTGAAGGAACGCGAGGTCGCCCGGCAGCGGCGCGACATCGGCATGGTGTTCCAGCGGTTCAACCTGTTCGGCCACCGGACGGCGCTGCAGAACGTCGTCGAGGGGCCGGTGCGGGTGCTCGGCGTCCCCCTGGAGGAGGCCCGGGAGCAGGCGCTCGACCTGCTCGACAGGGTCGGTCTCGCGCACCGCGCCGACGCGTACCCGGCGCAACTTTCGGGCGGGCAGCAGCAGCGGGTCGCGATCGCGCGGTCGCTCGCGATGAAACCGAAGCTGATGCTGTTCGACGAGCCGACGTCGGCGCTGGATCCGGAACTCGTGGGCGAGGTGCTGGCGGTGATGGGTAGTTTGGCCGCGGAGGGGATGACGATGGTCGTGGTGACGCACGAAATGGGGTTCGCGGCCGAGGCCGCGGACGAGGTGGTGTTCATGGCCGACGGCACGGTCGTCGAGACCGGCCCGCCGGGGGAGCTCCTGAGCTCCCCGAAGCACGAGCGGACCAAGCAGTTCCTGGCCAGGGTCCTCGCATGACGCGGATCTCGCCGCGGTACCTGCTGCAGTTCGGCGAACCGGCCGGGTACCTCGACTTCGCCCGGTTCGGCCCGCCGTCGCACGCCGTGCTCGACACGACGGCGAGCCTGCTCGACGCCTCGACGAAGGCCGGTCCGTCCACTGTGGACGACCTGATGCGGCAGGAGACCAGGGCCAAGGCCGCCGCCGCGCGGCTTTCCGGCAGCGACACCGACCACACGGTGCTGTTGCCGCACACCAGTCTCGGCTTGTTCCAGGCCGCGTTCAACGCGCCGGGTGGCGAGGCACTGGTGTCGGCGGCGGAGTTCCCGGCCAACACCTATCCGTGGGCCCGCGCGGAACAGGCGGGACGGCTGACCGTGCGACGGCTGCCGCTGGGCAACGTCACCGCGGACGCGGTCAAGGCGGCGCTGACCCCGGAGACGTCGCTGGTGAGCGTGAGCGCGGTCGACTTCCGCACCGGGTACCGCGCCGACCTGGCGGCCATCCGCGAGGTGGTGGGGGACCGGCTTCTCGTGGTCGACGGGATCCAGGGCTTCGGCGTGACCGAGGCGCCGTGGGAGGTCGCGGACGTGCTCGTCGTCGGCGGGCAGAAGTGGCTGCGGGCGGGCTGGGGAACCGGTTTCGCCGTGCTGTCCGATCGCGCGCTGGAGCGGATGGAGCCGATCCTCTCCGGCTGGACCGGTGCCCGCGACCCCGGCCTGTTCGACGACGAGATCCATCCGGCGGACGACACCGCGGCCGCGTGGTCGATCTCGAACCTGAGCCCGATCACCTCGGGCGCGTTCGCGGCCGCGCTGGAACTGGTCGAGGAAGCGGGCGTCGGCGCCATCGCCGGGCGGATCGCCGAACGGGTCGGCGAGCTCGAAGAGGTCGTGAAATCCGCCGGCGGGGAAGTGGTTTCGGCCGTCGAGCGGCGGGCCGGGATCCTCGCCTTCACGCTGCCGGGGCACGCGGCCGAACAGGTGGGTTCCGCGCTGGCGAACGCCGGGATCGCGGCGACCGTGCGGCCGGAACACGTCCGGCTGTCGCCGCACGCGTCCACCCCGGCGAGCGCGGCGGAACAGGTGCGTTCGGCGTTGGAGCGGCTGAAGAAACCGGCTCGTGTCTTCGAAACGCCGGTCGTCGCATCCGCGGCCTCGGGCGATCTGCTCACCGCGCTCGTCCCGGCGGTGCACGCGCTCGCGGCGATGCTGGGGCCGGGCAACGAGGTCCTGCTGCACGACCTGAGCAGGCTGCCGGACTCGATCGTCGCCATCGCGGGGGACCTCACCGGCCGGACGGTCGGCGGGCCGATGACGGATCTGCTGCTGGGCCTGGTCCGCCGCGGCACCACGCAGGATCTGACGAACTACGAGACCCACGGTCCCGACGGGCGCGCGATCCGGTCGTCGACGCTGTTCCTGCGGGACGCCGACGGGGTCGCGATCGGCTGCCTGTGTGTCAACCGGCTGTCCGACGGCGCGCCGAAGGCCAACGGGCACGAACCCGAGACGTTCCCGCCGGACGTCGACAGCCTGCAGCGGTTCCTGGTCGGGCGCGCGGTGGCGAAGGCCGGGATCCCGGTGGACCTGATGAAGAAACGGCACAAGGCGGCCGTGGTCCGGGAACTGGACGAGGCGGGGTTCTTCCTCATCAAGGACTCGGTGGACCACCTCGCCGGGGAGCTCGACGTCACGCGGTACACGATCTACAACTACCTGAACGAGATCCGGGGCTGATTCGTCTCGTGAGTGGTAAGGACGGTTCTAACCGTCCTTACCACTCACGAGGGGTTAGGCGAGGAAGGACTCCACGGCATCCGCCGCCTTGTCGATGCCGCCGTTCCCGCGAGTCTCGGCCCGCACCTCGGCGAGCCGCGCGGCCACCGAGGGCGAACCGGCCACTCGCTCGACAGCGGCACGCAGCGTCGAGGCCGTCACCTCGTCGGCCGCAAGCTGCTCACCGACGCCGAGTTCGGCCAGTTTCGCCGCGTTGCCGAAGCCGTCGGTGGCCAGCGGGATCGCGACGGTCGGCACGCCGTACCACAGCGATTCCGTGCTGCCGCCCATGCCGGCGTGCGTGATGAACGCCGACGCGGCCTCCAGCACCGCGAGCTGCGGCACGAACCGATGGACCTCGATGTGGTCCGGCAGCGGCCCGAGCTCGGCCGGATCGGTCTGGCCGATCGAGATGACGACGTGCCATACCGAATCGCGGAACCCGTCCACGCAGGCGCGGAACAGGTCGAGCTGGTCGGTGAACGCCGTGCCGAGCGACATCAGCAGGACCTTCCTGCCGTTCGACGGCGGGGTCCAGCTCCGGTCGGCGAGACGTTCCGGGTCCAGCGCCGGGCCGACGAACCGGACCGACGAGGGCACCCGTTCGACGTTCGGCTGCATCGCCCTCGGCAGCAGCGCGAGCACCTGCGGCGGATGGGAGATCCAGTCCCAGGCGTCGGCCTCGATACCGTTCTCGTTCAGCCAGCGGGTGAAAGTGGCGGAATAGTCCTTTCCGGACGGTGAGGTCCGGATCGCGGTCAGCATCTCGCCCATGTCCTCTTCGTAGCCTTCCCAGGCGACGTACGTCGGGGAAAGCTGCACCGCCGGAACGCCGTAACGCCTGGCCAGCAGCGGCGCCGGGAGCCCGCCGATGTCGTACAGCAGCAGGTCCGGGCGGTTCTCGTCGTAGAAATCGGTGAGCACCGGCATCGCCTGGATGCCTTCGTCGAGGAAGACCCGCATCTGCGACGCCGGATCCTCCGGCCACGCCGACTGATCGCCGAGCGGGAGGATCGAAGGGTGCGGGACGACCTCGGCCCCGGTCGGTTCGATCAACCCGGTGAGCGGCTCGCCCACGGCGTAGCTGACCCGGTGCCCGCGAGCGACCAGCTCACGGATGATCGCCAGCGAGGGATAGATATGACTCGGCGCGGTGGAGCCGATCATGGCGATGTGCTGGTTCTGCATGATGTCCTGTCCGGATCCGTGAAGGGACGTCAGACGGCGCGCAGAAGAGGGGCCACTCGATCGCGGGCGGCCCTGCGGTCACGCCGTCTCAGGCGGTGCGCATGCGGATGCGGCAGATCATGATCGACAGCGTAGCGAGTCCAGCGCGGCCTCCCAACCGATTAACCGGTTGCCCGGTTTGCCGCGATCGGGACCCGCCGTTGGTAGGGACCTTCGCCGGAAGGCTTCCGCAGGTCATGGACGTGGATAGGGTTTCGGGGCTTTCACCTTTGGAGGGAAAGGGAGAAACCTTGAGACGTGTTCTCATCACCGCGCTGACCGCGGCCACGCTCGCCTCGGTCGCGGTGACCGCGCCCGCGGGCGCGGCGGAGGCGGCACAGCCCGTCGAGACGATCACCTGGGGAGCGTGCACCGACCCGACGTTGATCAACGCCGGCGCCGAATGCGGTTACCTGTCCGTTCCGCTGGACTATTCGCGGCCGCGCGGCGAGAAGATCCAGCTCGCGCTCAGCCGCGTCAAGCACAAGACGCCCGAGGCGCAGTATCAGGGCGTCATGCTCACCAACCCCGGCGGCCCCGGTGGTTCCGGGCTGCTGCTGGCCACCCGCGGCACTCGCGTGCCGAACCACGCTGGCGACGCCTACGACTGGGTCGGCTTCGACCCGCGCGGCGTCGGCTCCAGCAAGCCCGCGCTTTCGTGCATCCCGGACTACATGGACTACAACCGGCCGAACTACGTGCCGACGACGCGGCAGCTGGAGAAGACCTGGCTGCAGCGCTCGAAGTCCTACGCCGACGCGTGCGCGGAGAAGAACAGCCGCGCGCTGCTGGAGAACATCAAGACGACCGACACGGTCAAGGACATGGAAAGTATCCGCAAGGCGCTTCGCGTCGAGAAGCTGAACTTCTACGGGTACTCCTACGGCACCTATCTCGGCCAGGTCTACGGGACGCTGTTCCCGCAGCACGTCCGGCGGATGGTCCTCGATTCCACTGTGGACCCCCGCAACGTCTGGTACCAGGCGAACCTCAATCAGGACGTGGCCTTCGACGTCAACCTGAACATCTGGTTCGGCTGGGTCGCCCAGCACGACGGCGTCTACCACCTCGGCAAGACGCAGGCCGCGGTGAAGCAGGTGTTCGACGAGCAGCTGAAGAAGGTGGCCGCCGTCCCGGCGGGCGGTTTCATCGGGCCGGACGAGCTCCTCGACGTCTTCCAGCAGGCGTCGTACTACCAGCTGCGCTGGACGCTGCTCGGCGACGCGCTCGCGAAGTTCGTCAACAAGGGCGACTGGCAGACGATGAAGGGGCTGTTCGAGGCCTTCGGCGGCCGCGGTGACGACAACGGGTACGCCGTCTACCTCGCCGTCCAGTGCACCGACGTGAAGTGGCCGCCGAGCTGGCAGCAGTGGAAGCGCGACAACTGGCGCACCTATGAGAAGGCGCCGTACTTCACGTGGCAGAACGCCTGGTTCAACGCGCCCTGCCTGTACTGGCCGGCGAAGCCCGCCAAGCCGGTGAAGGTCGACGGCTCGAAGGTGCCGAGTGTGCTGATGATCGGCGAGACGCTCGACGCGGCGACGCCGTACGAGGGCAGCCTCGAAGTTCGTAGCCGGTTCCCCGGCGCTCGCCTGATCGGTGAGCCGGGCGGCACGAGCCACGCCATCACCCCGCGCGGAAACGCCTGCGTCGACAACCGGATCGCCGACTACCTGGCGACCGGGGCACTGCCCGACCGCAAGCCGGGGCGTACGGCCGACGTCGAATGCGCGCCGCTGCCGCTCCCGGTGCCGCCTCCGGCACCCGCTTCGGCCCCCGACGCGGCACTCTCCCGGGTGCCCGCCTAACCCAAGTCCGTGAAGGCCTCCTTGAGGGACCCAGAGTCCCTCAAGGAGGCCTTCACGGACTTCTGGGGTTTCCACGACAGGGGACTTTGTGTTACAAAGTGCGAGTGAGCTTTGTAGTTCAGAGTGCTCGAAGGGGGAGAGTCATGGCGGACGCGTTCAGCCTCGAAGGGCTGGTCAAGCGCTTCGGTGACGTCCTGGCCGTCGAAGACGTCAGTGTGCGGGTCGCGCCAGGGGAGGTGGTGGCGCTGCTCGGGCCGAACGGCGCGGGCAAATCGACCACCATCGACATGCTGCTGGGCCTCAGCAGGCCGGACGCCGGGCAGGTCCGGGTCGCCGGGCTCGGCGCGGCCGAGGCGATGGATCGGGGGATGGTCGGCGCGATGGCGCAGAACGGGACGCTGCTGAGGGACGCCACGGTCGCCGAGCTCGTCGGGCTGTTCGCCTCGTTGCACCGGAATCCGCTGCCGGTCCGCGAGGTGCTCGCGCGGGCAGGCGTCACCGAGTACGCGAACCGCCGCTGCGGCAAGCTCTCCGGCGGCGAGCAGCAGCGGGTCCGGTTCGCGCTCGCGCTGGTCGGCGATCCGGACCTGCTGGTGCTCGACGAACCCACCGCGGCCATGGACGTCGACGGGCGGCGCCGGTTCTGGGCGTCCATGCGCGAGTACACCGAGACGGGCCGCACGGTCCTCTTCGCGACGCATTACCTCGCCGAGGCCGAGGATTACGCGGACCGCGTCGTGCTCATGCGGCACGGCCGTGTCGTCGCGGACGGTCCCGTCGGCGAGGTGCGGGCCGCGGTCGCCGGACGGGTACTGCGGGCCGTCGTCCCGGAAGCCACCGAAGCCGCGCTCGCCGCGCTGCCCGGGGTCTCGCGCGCCGTGCTGCGTGCCGGGCACGCGGAACTGAGCTGTGCCGACTCCGACGCCGCCATCCGCGGCCTGCTGCGCGAGTTCCCGCTCGCCGCGAACATCGAAATCACCGCTGTGGGACTGGAAGAAGCCTTCATCGCGCTCACCGCCGATGCGGCTGAGGGAGCCTTGAGATGAACCTGAACTATCTGGCGCTGGAGATCAAGCGCATCGTCCGCAGCCCGCAGTTCGCGTTGTTCACCATCGGCATGCCGTTGGCGATGTTCCTGTTGTTCGGCGGCATCTTCGGCGCCCGCGAGATCGCTCCGGGTATCTCGACCGCGACGGTGACCATGGTGAACATGGCCGCGTACGGCGCCATGACCGCCGCACTGTTCACCGGCACCCGCGTCGCCACCGAGCGCACCGACGGCTGGCAGCGCACCCTGCGGCTGACGCCGATGCGGGCGCCCGGCTACCTGATGGTCAAGGTGTCGGCCGGATTGTTCGTCGCCCTGCCCGTCCTGCTGGTGATCTTCGCGGCCGGGATGATCCGCGGCATCCGGCTCGAAACCGGCCAGTGGCTCACGATCTTCGGCACGCTGTGGCTCGGGACGCTGCCCTTCGCCGTGCTGGGCCTGATGATCGGCCTGTTCGGCAAGGGAGACACCGTCCAAGCGGTGACCGGCGCGCTGATGCTGCCGCTGGGCATGTTCGGCGGGCTGTGGATCCCGCTGCAGGTCCTGCCCGGCTGGATGAACACCGCCGGGCACCTCATGCCGACGTACTGGCTCGGCGAGATCGGCCGCGCGCCGGTGCTCGGCGGTACGGGCCTGGTGACCGCCGTCGGAGTGCTCGCGGCGTGGCTGGTGGTGCCCGCGCTCGTGGTGATGGCGAGGTTCCGGCTCGACACGGCGAGACTGTGAACCCGTGTTAGTTTTCCCCGGTGGTGGAGGATGAACGGGACGGCGACGAGCGGCCGATGACGCCCGAGGAGTCGCTCGCGCTCATCGCCACGCAGTCGGAGCGGACCCGGCGCGAGATCGGGCCGAATCCGGCCGTGCTGCTCGGCGTCTGGGGTCTGGTGTGGCTGTTCGGTTTCGGGCTGATCTACGTCTCCGCCCCGCCGACCGCCCTGATGCCGCTGTGGGCCGCCGCCGTGCTCACCGTCGTCGGCTTCGCCGGGGCCATGACGTACTCCGCGATCTACGGCATCCGCTCGAGCCGTGGCGTACGAGGACCGTCCCGGCTCGTCGGGGCGATGTACGGGTGGAGCTGGATGATCGCGTTCGGCGGGCTGACGGTGGTGAACACCGCGCTGATCCGGCTCGGCCTCGACGCCGAGCTGATCCCGTTGCTGTGGTCCGGGACCGCGCTCATGCTGACCGGCCTGATGTACCTCGCCGGCGGAATGCTGTGGCAGAGCAAGCTGCAGTACGGCCTCGGCGTGTGGATCATCGCGTGCGGCGCGGCGAGCGTGCTGGCCGGGGGACCGTACAACTTCCTCGTGCTGAGCGTCGCGGGCGGCGGTGGCTTCCTGGTGGCGTCCCTGGTCTTCCTGGTGCGGGCGCGATGAGCGAGGACGGGCTGCCCCAGCTCGATCCGGTGATCCACGCGCAGGCGCGGCTGCGGGTCACCGTGGCCCTGTCGAGCCTGGGACCGGGGGACAGCATCACCTTCCCGCGGTTGCAGCAACTGCTGGACATGACGCCGGGCAACCTGTCGACGCATCTGCGCAAACTCGAGGACGCCGGCTACGTCGGGATCACCAAGGCCTTCGAACATCGCACGCCGGTGACGCTGGTCGAGCTGACCACGCGTGGCCGCGCCGCGTTCGAGGAGTACACGAAGGCCCTGCACCGTCTTCTCGAGGTGCCGGGCGATGGGCGGGCATGACCGGTGGGTCATCCACCTCGACATGGACGCGTTCTACGCCTCCTGTGAACAGCTGACCCGGCCGACACTGGCGCAGCGTCCGGTACTGGTCGGTGGCGCGGGCCCGCGCGGCGTGGTCGCCGGGGCGAGTTACCAGGCGCGGGAACACGGGATCAAATCGGCGATGCCGATGTCGCAGGCCCGTCGGTTGCTGCCGCCCAACGGGGTCATCCTCCCGCCGCGGTTCAAACTGTACGAACTGCTGAGCACCCGGGTGTTCGACCTCGTCGCCACCTACGCGCCCGTGCTGGAACGGATCTCCCTCGACGAGGCCTTCGCGGAGCCGCCGTCACTGGCCGGGGCGTCGTCGGACGAGGTGCGGGAATTCGGTGCCCGCCTGCGGGAGCACATCCGCTCCGACGTCGGCCTGGTCGCGTCGATCGGGGCGGCGTCGGGGAAACAGGTCGCGAAGGTCGCTTCGGATCTGGCGAAACCGGACGGGCTGCTCGTCGTCGACCAGGGCACCGAACGCGACTTCCTCGCTCCGCTGCCGACCAGGGTGCTGTGGGGGATCGGCCCGGTGGCGGAGGGGAAACTGCGGGCGATCGGCGTCCGGACACTCGGGCAGCTGACCGCGCTCTCCGACGCCGACGCGGTGTCCACTTTGGGCAGTGTGGTCGGGCGGGACCTGCGTCGGCTGGCGACCGGCGTCGACGACCGGCCGGTATCCGACCGCGCGGAGCTCAAGCAGGTCAGCGCGGAGACGACGTTCGACCGGGATCTGATCGACCTGCCGAGCCTGCGGCGCGAGGTCCGCGACCTCGCCGTGCACGCGCACCGGCGGCTCGTCAACGCCGGCCGGGTCGCGCGGACGGTGGTGGTGAAGCTGCGGCACACCGATTTCAGCACGGTGACCCGTTCGGAGACGATGGCTTCGCCCACCGACGAATTCGACCAGCTCGCCGCGATGGCGGAACGGCTGCTGATCGACCCGGCGGAATTCGGCGGCGTGCGGCTGGCCGGTGTCGCGTTGTCCGGGCTTTCGGTGCCGCATCAGGATCCGCTGTTCACGCTTTCCGTTCCGGTTTCGGACGTGCCGGTGATCGAGCGGGCACCCGCGCCGGCGCCCGTGGTCTCGTCGAGCTGGCGGCCAGGGGACGACGTCGTGCACGACGAGTTCGGCACCGGCTGGGTACAGGGCGCCGGACACGGCCGGGTGACCGTCCGCTTCGAGACGCGATCCAGCGGGCCGGGCGTGGCGCGAACGTTCCCGCAGGAGGATCCGGCGCTGCGCCGGGGAGAACCCGGCGACTGCCTGGCTTGAAAGCGTAACTCGGGCGCTTGAAGACGTAACTCGCGTGCTTGAAGGCGTAACTCACATGTGCGGCCTTCAAGCACGCGAGTTACGTCTCTAAGCACGCGAGTTACGCCGTTGCGCACGCGAGATCAGGTGCGGCAGACCGTCACGAAGTTCACGCTCGTCACCTTGACCTCGCGCGGGCAGTTGCGGAAACCGAAGATGCACCAGTTCCCGTCGTCGCCTTGCACCAGAAACGCGCCGTACGAGCGTTTCTCGTTCCGCTGGTCGTTCAGGACGGCCATGGCGGCCTGCCCTTTCTGGTCCACAGTGCCGACGGTGACCGGTGTTTCGCCGGAGACCAGCTCATCGGGAGCGGCCGGTTTGTCCGGGGTGCGCGGGCAGGTCAACGCCAGCAGGGCGGGGTTGTCGCCGTCGGTCATCGCGTTCGCGATCGCCCCGGCCGTGCCGTCCGCCGTCGTTCTGTCGGGCGACGAACCGCAGGCGGCGGTCACCCAGAACGTCACGACGACGAAACCGATCAGGCCCAGCCTGGAGTACGCGGTCATGGCAGCGATACTCGGCGATCGGGCGCCACGATGTCCAGCAAGCGCCGCGTCGCCGATTCCGCCTCGTCGGCGTCCTTCCCGAGCACCGCCGCCAGGACCAGCGAATGCGCGGACCGCACGCCGTCGCCGGGAACCTCGTCCAGCGCCGCGACGACCGGCACGTGCAAGCGCGCGATCAAGGGATTGCCGGACGCGCGGAGCAGGGCCGTGTGGAAGGCGCGGTCGGCCTCACGGAAAGCCCGGACGTCGGCGGCGTCCTCCAGCAACCCGTGCGCCGCGACGAGGACCGCGAGTTCGTCCGGGCGGCGATGCCACGCCGCCATTCCCGCGGCCTGCGGTTCGATCGCCCGCCGCAGTTCGCGCAGGTCCGCCAGCTGCCGGACGCGTTCGGGGCCGCCGGCCCGCCAGGCGATGACGTCCGGATCGATCGCGTCCCAGTGCTCCGGCGGCCGCGTCCAGGTGCCGACCCGCGGCCGCGCCACGACCATGCCCTTGGCTTCCAGCACCCGCAACGCTTCCCGCACCACGGTGCGTGACGCGGAGAACCGGCGGCCGATGTCTTCGGGGACGATCGGCCGCCCCGCCCCGAAGGCACCGGAAACGATCAGCCTGCCCAGCTCGTCGACGATCCGGGCATGCCGGGTCATCCGGGCAGGCCGACCCGGCGCTCCCCGCCGCGGACCTGCTGGAGCACGACGGCGACGACGAGCAGCGTCCCGGTGGCCATGTTCTGCCAGAAGGGGTTGACGCCGAGCCCGGACATCCCGTTGTTGAGCACGCCCAGGATGATCACCGCCAGCACGGTGCTGACGATGGATCCCTTGCCGCCCTTGAGCATCGTGCCGCCGAGCGCGGCGCCGGTGACGGCGAGCAGTTCGAGCCCCTCGGAGCCGGACGTGGGCTGCCCGGAGCCGGTGCGCGCGGTGATCAGCAGCCCCGCGATCGCCGCGACGACGCCGACCAGCGCGTAGACGCCGATGATGTAACGGTTGATGTTGATCCCGGCCAGGCGCGCGGCGGTGTCGTTGCCGCCGATGGCGTAGATGTTGCGGCCGATGTCGGTGTAGCGCAACAGGAAATGCAGCACCGCCGCGACGAGCAGGAACACCCACACCAGGGTCGGCAGCCCCGCGATCGAGCCCTTGGCGAGGAAGATGAACAGGTCGTCCGCGCCGGTGTAGCCCTGCGCCTTGCCGTCCGAGATCACCTGCGCGACGCCTTTGTACGTCGCCAGCATCGCCAGCGTCGCGACCACCGGGTTCACCCGGCCGAAGATGATGATCATGCCGTTGATCAGGCCGCACACCACGCCGACACCGATCGCCGCGAGGGTGCCGACCGCGGAACTCCCGGTAGAGGTGAACACCATCGCCGACACCACCGACGCGAGCCCGGCCATCGAGCCGACCGAGATGTCCAGCGCCCCGAGGATGATCACCAGTGTCTGCACCAGCGACAGCAGGCCCATGATGGTGATCGCGCTGCCGATCAGCAGCAGGTTGTTGGTGCGGAAGAAGTTCTCGTTGAGCGAGCTCATCAGGATCACCAGCGCGATCAGGGTGAGCAGCAGGCTCGAGTTCTGCACGCCGATCGCGGTCACCGTCCGGCGGAACGGGGACACCGGGTGGGCGATGGTGGTCACGAGGCGATCTCCTCGGTGTCTTCGGTTTCGGGGATGGCCAGGGTCAGCACGGCTTCTTCGGTCGCGTCGTCGCGGTCGAGCGCGCCGGCGACCCGGCCTGCGCGCAGCACGACGATCCGGTCGGCGAGGCTCAGCACCTCGGGCAGATCCGACGAGATCACCAGCAGCGCGATGCCTTCGGCGGCGAGACCGTCGATGATCCGGTAGATCTCGGCCTTCGCGCCGACGTCGACACCGCGGGTGGGCTCGTCGAGGATCAGCAGCTTCGGGCGCCGCGCGAGCCAGCGCGCGAGCACCGTCTTCTGCTGGTTGCCGCCGGAGAGCTTGCGGACCTCCTGCTCCATCGACGGCGTCCGCACGCGCAGTTCGCGTACGTATTCGGCGACGAGTTCGCGTTCCTTGGCCCGCCGCACCACCCGGAACCGGCGCAGCCGGTCCAGGACGGCGATGGAGACGTTGTCCCGCACGGATCGCTGCATCAGCAACGCGTCGGTCTTGCGTTCCTCCGGCGCGAACCCGATCCCCGCCTTCACCGCGTCGCCGGGAGTGCGGGCACGCAACGGCTTCCCGTCGAGTTCGACGGTTCCCGAGCGCACCGGCAGATCGCCGACGATCGCGTGCGCGAGTTCCGAACGCCCGGCGCCGACCAGCCCGGCGAGACAGACGACCTCGCCGGCACGGACCTGGAGCGAGATGTCGGTGACGTCGTCGGTGCTGACCCGGTCGAGCCGTAGCACCACCCGGCCGGTCTCCTGTGTGGCCCGTCGCTCCAAAGTGGACAGATCGCGGCCGATCATCATGCGCACCAAGCGGTTCTCGTCGGTGGAGGCGGCGTCCTCGACGCCGATCAGGCTGCCGTCGCGCAGCACGGCGACCCGGTCGGCGAGCTGGAAGATCTCCTTCATCCGGTGGGAGACGTAGACGACCGCCACCCCGCTGCCGCGCAGCCGCCGGATCAGCGCGAACAACGCGTCGACCTCGTGCTCGGACAGCGACGACGTCGGCTCGTCGAACGCGATCACCTTCGGCGGCGACGCGGCGGTGAGCACCCGCAGGATCTCGACCAGCTGCCGTTGCGCGGGCGAGAGCCTGCTCCCGAGCGTCTCCGGCCGCAGCACGCCCTCGAATCCATACTCCCGCAACGCTTCCTGTGTCATCCGATGCAGGGTCCGGCGGTTGACCAGCCGTCCCCGCGCGGGCAGCTCGCCGACGAAGACGTTCTCCGCCACCGAAACGTGCGGGATGATCTCCGGCTCCTGATAGATCACCCGGATCCCGGCGGCCATCGCGGCCCGCGGGCTGTCGAACGTCACGGGAGCGCCGTCGATCAGCAGGTGCCCGTCGTCGGGACCGTGGTCGCCGGAGAGCACCCGGAGCAGGGTGGACTTGCCGGCTCCGTTCTCGCCCATCAGCGCGAGGATCTCGCCGGGCCGGAAGTCCAGGGTGACGCCGTCGAGCGCGGTCACCCCGGAGAACCGTTTGCTGATCCCTTCGGCGGTCAGCACCGCCGCGGGTTCGGATAGGGCCATGGAACCGCCTCCACGCGGGGTCAGATGCAGTTGACGCCGGCCTGCTTGTAGTTGTCCTTGGTGACGATCTGGGTCTTCGCGATCGTCTCCGGGGCAGCTCCTTGGCGTTCTTCACCTTGTCCACGAGCAGCTGGATCGCCGTGCGGCCGACCTCGGCGCCGGAGATGAACAGCGCCGACTTGTTGCCGGTGTCCTTGCCCGCGGCCCAGTCCTTGCAGGTCAGATACGCGCCGAGGCCGACGCCGATGATGTCGGCCGCGGGCACGCCGGAGTTCGCGAGCGCGGTGACGGCGCCGGTCTCGTTCTCGTCGTTGCAGCCCCACACCACCCAGTGCTTGACGCCCGGATTCGAGCCGATCACCGCGCCGGTGCGGTTCTGCGCGTCGACCGGGGTGTTGTCGGTGCCGACCTCGATCACCGGCACCTGCGCGCCTGCCTCCTTGTCGAAGGCGGCCTTCGCGGCGGTGACCCGGTCCGAGCAGACCGTCAGATCCTGCTTGTAGGCGCTGATGATCTTGGTGTCCGCGGCGGTCCAGCCCGCCGCCTTGAACAGCTTCGCGGCCTCCTTGCCGACCGAATCGCCCATCTGGGAGCCGTTGAAGCCCACGAACGGCGACTTCGTCCCGGCGCCGTCCTTGATCACGTCGTCGGAGGCGATGATCGGGATGCCCGCGCTCTTCGCCTTGTCGAGCACCTGCGGGCCGATGGCCTGGTCCGGGACGACGATCGCGATGCCGTTGGCGCCCTGGGCGACCGCGGCGTCGAGTTCGGTGATCGCCTTGTTGGCGTCCTGCCCGAGGTTGACGACCTTGAGTTCGACGCCGAGTTCCTTCGCCTTCTCCTGTGCTCCCTGCGCCTGCTCGACGAAGTACTGCTGGTCGCCCTGTTTCTGCAGGTAGAACAGGGTGATCTTGCCGCTCGCGGGCGCCTGCTGCTGAGGAGCGGCGGCCTCCTTTCCGGGCGAGCAGCCGGCCACTACGACACCGGCAATCAAACAAGAACCAACAATGCGCCAGGGTAGGGACCTGTGCGAAGCTGTGGACATCGATGCTCCCAGTGCGCAGCGGAAGAGTGTGACTTGTATTACTAAACACACTTCTTCGCGACGTCAAGGCGCGATCCGGTCACGATCATCGGCTCTGGTCGCACTAATCGCCGGTCAGGAACGCGAGTGATCCTGTGGAACTTGTCCGAAGTTTGTCCGATCGATCTTGTTGACTTCGGTTGAGTATCGCGCCTACAGCGCGTAAGGCAGGATGGAGGGACCTTCACCCGATCGAGGGAATCGATGTTCAGCTCCCGCGTCCGCCAGACCACCGCCCTCCTCGGCGCCGCCGTCGTGCTCGCCGCGTGCAGCGGCACCCCTGAGCAACAGTCGCCGCCCGCCGCGTCCGAAGCGCCACCGGCGAGCCGGGCGCCGGACGGGTCGTTCACCGTGGTCGCCACCGGCGACGTGCTGATCCACCCCGCGCTGACCGAGCAGGCGAAGGAGGACGGAAACGGCAAGATCGACTACCGGCCGCTGCTGGCCGGGATCAAACCGCTGATCTCCGGGGCCGACCTCGGCATCTGCCACCTCGAGACCCCGCTCGCCCCGAAGGGCGGGCCGTACAGCGGCTACCCGTCGTTCAGCGCGCCGCCCGAGATCGTCGACGCGCTCAAGGACACCGGATACGACAACTGCTCGACGGCGTCGAACCACACGATCGACCAGGGGGTGGACGGCGCGACCCGCACCCTCGACAAGCTCGACGAAGCGGGGATCAAGCACACCGGTTCGGCGCGTTCGGCGGAAGAGGCGAAGAAGCCGCTGATCGTCGACGTGAACGGCGTCAAGGTCGCCCAGCTCTCCTTCTCCTACGGGTTCAACGGGATCAAGGTGCCCGCGGGCAAACCCTGGCTGGTCAACCAGATCGACGCCGAAGACGTGATCGCCGAGGCCAAGGCCGCGCGCAAGGCGGGCGCGCAGGTCGTCCTCGCGAGCCTGCACTGGGGCACCGAATACCAGCACGACCCGACCGCCGAACAGCGCACGCTGGCGAAGAAACTCCTCGGCGACGACTCGATCGACCTGATCATCGGCCACCACGCGCACGTCGTGCAGCCCTTCGAGCAGATCAACGGCAAATGGGTCGCCTACGGCCTGGGCAACAGCGTCGCCCGGCATTCGGAGCCGAAGGGCTCGACCGAACAGGGCGCCGCCGCGCGGTTCCGGTTCGTGCGGGACGGTGAACGCTGGAAGGTCGACAAGGCCGAATACGTGCCGACGCTGGTCCAGCTCGGTCCGCCGATCCGGCTGCTCGACCTGACCGCGGGGCAGGCGGGGAACGCCGGCGCGGAAGCGCTCAAGGCCACCGACGAGGTCGTGCTCAGCCGTGGCGCCGGTGAGAAGGGCTTGACCCGCCCCGGCCGCTGATCTCGCCGATCTGAGAGGACAGGGGTGGGCTCTTCCCGCCCACCCCTGCCTTACCGCGCCCGCCTTCAATATCGTCGCCGCACCACCAGTTTCGCGAGGGCCGCGAGCTCGGCGCCTGGGCGGGGCACCGGGTTCGAGACGGCGAGATGGTGCAGCGCGCCGGTCAGGAGCGCGTCGGCCTGCTCCTGGCTCCACGTCCGGCCGCCCGCGCGTTCCACCAGTTCCGCCGCGTGGGGCAATTCCGCGGCGTCGAGGTTTTCCTTGCGGTACAAGGCATCCAGTTCTCGCCCGGCGTCCGTCCCCGAGTGGAGCGCGGCCACCACCGGCAGGGACTTCTTCCGGTTGGAGAGATCGGAGTGGACCGGTTTCCCGGTCACCGCCGGATCGCCCCAGATCCCGAGGAGATCGTCGATGTGCTGGAACGCCAACCCGAGTGCCCTCCCGTACTCGGTCAGCCGGTCGACCTGATCCTGCCTCCCTTCCCCGGCGAGCGCGCCGAGCGTGCACGACGCACCGAGTAACGCGCCGGTCTTCCCCTCGGCCATGCGGACGCATTCGGCGGTGTCGACGTCACCGAGTTCCTCGAATTTCAGATCCGCGCTCTGTCCTTCGAGCAGGTCGATCACGGCGGTGCTGAGCACCCGCAGCGCGGTCTGCCCGAACGGGGCCAGCACCTCGAAGGCCCGGCACAGCAAGGCGTCCCCGGCGAGGATCGCCGCGCCGGTGCCGAAGACGGTCCAGGCCGTCGGGCGGTGCCGCCGCGTGGTGTCGGAGTCCATCACGTCGTCGTGCAGCAGGGAGAAGTTGTGCACCAGCTCCACCGCGACGCCCACCGGGACGGCGAGCTCGGCGTCCCCGCCGACCGCCCGCGCCGACAGCAGCGCCAGCGCGGGCCGCAGCGCCTTCCCGCTGTCCGAAGTGGACGGACGGCCGTGTTCGTCCCACCAGCCGAAGTGATAACCGGCGATGAGCCGCATCGACTCGGGCAATCCGTCGACGGCTTCACGCAGCGCCGGGTCGAGAAGATTCCGGCTCCAGGTCAGTACTTCGCCGGCGGGACGGGCGCCGGTATGGGTCTCGATGGTCGTCAACGGACTCCCTTTCAGTCGACCCGGTGAACTGCAGTTTTTCGCAATTCGCGGATACCCATTCGAGTGGGGCGGGCGCAAAGTCAACATAGCAAGGGGTAATGCCCGGTCAAACAGCTCGATCGGGTCTACGGAGAGGTTCACCTGTTTGCCGGATTGGGCCGGATGCGCGTTCACCGGCGGCCGATCGGGTGCCGACGCTGCGCGAAATGCCGGTCTGTGGCGAGGTCGGTGACGTCTCGTGGTGGCCGATCACTCGGTCGTGAAGCGGCGCTCTCCGACCGGTGACGGGCCTTTCCGGCGCGTATCGGAAATGGTTTCGAGTCGTGGGAAATTGGGCCGAGCCGGTGATGATCGACTTATGCTCGTCCGCCGCTGGTATGAATTGATTCAACCGGTCTTTTCCGCTCGGCGAAGCGTGAACTAGTTTCAGCAGTCTCCGCCTGGAAGGACTCGAATGGGTATTTACCTGACCGGCATCGCCTGGGTCGTCGGCGCGGCGGCCCTCGCGGGGCTCGTCGGCTACCTCGTCCGCAAGTTCGGCTGGGACGAAGGACGGCCCGACAACAACGACGCCGCCGGCCAGGTGTTCACCATCGTCGGCGGCCTGCACGCCGTCCTGGTCGCGTTCATCCTGATCTCCCTCTTCGACTCCGCGAGCGCGGCACGCGAAGGCTCGTACCACGAGGCGGACAGCCTGGTCGCCGCCGTCTGGGCCGCCGATTCGCTGGGGACCGAGGTCAAGGACGAGGTGCGGAAGCTGAGCGCGGAGTACATCACCACGGTCGAGCGGAAGGAGTGGCCGCTGATGGCCGGGGGCCAGACGACCCTCCCGGACCTCGGCTGGACGCAGCTCGACCGGTTGCGCAAGGCGGTGGACAAGGCGCCGTCGGACGACGACTGGCTCCGTGAGCGCAAGACCGAGGCGAATACGCAGCTTTGGCAGGTGTACGAGGCCCGCCAGGACCGCCTCAACGCGGTCGTGGGCGGCCGGGTCGGTGGCGTCGTGTGGTTCGCGCTCATTCTCGGCAGCCTCGTCTCGGCGCTGCTGCCCAACCTGTTCGGCGGTACCAGGCTGGCCGCGCATCTGGTGATCGTGTCCACCCTGGCCGGCACGGTCACGTTGCTGCTGTTCGCGATCTACCAGCTGCAGAACCCGTTCGGCGGTGGGGTGCGGATCCCGCCGGACGCGTTCACCGCCGCGCTGGCGAGGATCTCTTGAGCCGGTGAGCACTGTGGACCGGGTGACCCGGGCGGCGGCGACGGTGGGCGTCGCCGGGTTGGTGGGGGCGTCGTCGTTCCTGGCGCCGATGGCCGCGCGAGCCGCCGAGTCCTGTCTGGTGGTGCGGGCCGAGACCGGGTCGTACGGGAATTCGAAGCTGCGCTGGCTCGACGCCGGTTCGGGGGCGACGTCGCGGGTGACCGAGCCGGGCTACCGGCTCAACGCGCTCGGCTACTCCGCGAAACGGGACCTGGTCTTCGGTGTCGCCGAAGGACTCGGCCGGGGCGCGCACGCGGTGACGATCGACCGCGACGGGAAGACCCGGGACCTCGGCCCGATCACCCGCGCGGGGAACCGGCTGCCGGTGTGGAGCCCCGTCGCCGGGGTGACCGCCGGCGCGATCGGCGGGGATTCCTGGTACCTGCTTAGGAACGGCACACTGTACACAGTGGACTTGTCGCCGGGGGAGCGGTATCTGCGGGTGATCAGCACGGTGTTCCTGAGGCCGATCACGCTCGCCCACGACGTCAACGATTTCGCGTACCACAACGGATTGCTGTACGGCGTTTCCACCACCTGGCGCGGAAAAGGCGCCGTGATCACCATCGACCCGGAGTCCGGCAAGGTCCGTGAAGCCGAAGACGCGCGTTTCCCGCCCGCCGACGTCTACGGCTCGGTCGTGCTCGGCCGCGACGGCGCCCTGTACGCCACGGCGAACCGGATCGGCGGGCGCAGCGTGCTCTATCGCCTGGACCGGAGCGGGCAGGTGACCGTGGTGCTTTCGGGACCGCCGCTGGCGGGTTCGGACGCCGCGGGCTGCCTCACCGCGCCGGAGCCGCCGAAGCCCGAACCTCCGAAGCCCGAACCACCCAAGCCTGAACCACCCAAGCCGACACCGACACCGACGGTTTCTCCCACCTCTACGCCGCCGTCGCCGAGTCCGTCGTCTTCCCCCAGCCCGACTCCGACTTCCTCGCCGTCGTCGTCGAGCCCGGCGCCCACTTCCGCTCCTCAGGTGGCGCCGCAGCCGCCCGTCTCCGCGCGGAAGCCGTCGCGTTCGGCGGCGCCCCGGGAACGGAAGGAGGCGGAGGAGACCGATACGCATGCCCGCACGAAGGAGAAGCGGCGCTGGGGGTTGACCGCGCTGGTCCTGATCATCGGTGGTGGCGCGGCGGCCGGTGCCGTCCGGCGGGGCCGGTGAGTCAGTACTTGAACTGGTCCACGTTCTCGCGCGTGATCAGGAGCGGGTCGCCCAGCAGGAGGGTCTTCGTGTCTTCCTCGTACTTGATCGCGGGGAGTTCGAGATTGACCTTGTTGGACGGGCCGAGCTGCTTGCCCTCGGCGATCTGCTTGCCCGCCCAGGCGGTGAGGTAGCCGAGCGATTCGACGTTCCACAGCACCGAGAGCGACGCGGAGCCGTCCAGCAGGTACGGCTTGATCGCCTGCGGTGTCCCGACGCCGACGGTGAAGACGCGGCCGATCTTCTGCTGCGAGCGGACCGCTTCGGCGACGCCCGGCGCGGACGTCGTGCATTCGCCGACCAGGCCGGTGAGGTCCGGGTACTTGGTCATCAGCTGTTTGGCCAGCGCGGTGGCGTTGTCCTTGTCCTCGCCGGCGTAGACCGTCTCGACGAGCTGGGCATGGGGGTACGCCGTAGCGGTATAGGCACGCTGGACGGCGATCCACGCGTTGAGGTTCTCGGCGGTCTCGCCGCAGGAGACGATCGCGTACTTGCCCGCGTTCCCCATCTTCTTCATCAGCGCGTCGGTGAGCGCCTTGCCGATGCCCTCCGGGGTCGCCTGATTGACGAAGAGCTCGCGATCGGTGCCGGGCGCGTCGGTGTCCGAAGTGATCACGTGCACGCCCTTGGCTCGCGCGTCGGTGATCGCGGGCGCGATCGCCCTGGGGTCGTTCGGCGCTATCGCGATGACGTCCACCTGCTGGTCGACGAGCCCGCGCACGATCGAGACCTGCGCCGCGGGGTCCACCGTGACCGGACCGGTCGAGGACCATTCGACACCGAGCTGCTTGGCCGCGGCCTGCCCGCCGGTGTTCATCGCCTCGAAGTACGGGATGCCGGCGACCTTCGGCACGAACACGATCCGGATCGGCTTGGCCGCCATTCCCGCCGGTTCTTCGCCGCCGCAGCCGGCCAGCCCGAACACCATGCCCAAAGCCAGCACAGTGGCAACGACGAGCGTCTTCGTCGGCCCTCGCATCTCCACCCCATAGTCACGGAACCATCTGAACCAGCCGATCGGTCTACGCGCGGTGGAGACCTCCGGCGAAACTAGGGCCCCCGGTTACCCCGGTCAACCGGATGAGCGCAAAGGGTTACGGAAGTGAGTTCATCGACCTGGGCCGATTACCCAGTCGGCCTACGGGGGTGACGGTGAGCGATCGGGCGGCGCGAGTTCAGCGCGCGTCTTATACGGGTAGGGGGTATGGTCGCGCGTATGGACGACACACGGCATGGAGCGAGCTGGTCGATGGCGGCGTCGGCGACCCTGCACTGCCTCACCGGCTGTGCGATCGGTGAGGTCCTCGGCATGGTCATCGGTACGGCGCTCGGCCTCGGCAACCTGGCGACGATCGTCCTCGCGGTGGCGCTCGCCTTCGTCTTCGGCTACGCGCTGACCATGCGTGGCGTCCTCAAGTCGGGGCTGCCGTTCGGCGCCGCGCTCAAGGTGGCGCTGGCCGCGGACACCGTGTCGATCGCGGTCATGGAGATCGTCGACAACGCGGTCATGCTGGTGGTGCCGGGCGCGATGGACGCCGGGCTCGGGAGCCTGCTGTTCTGGGGTGCGCTGGCGTTCTCGCTGGCCGTCGCGTTCGTGCTGACGGTGCCGGTGAACAAGCGGATGATCGGGCGCGGCCTGGGGCACGCGAAGGTCCACGCGCACCACGCCGCGCACTGAGCCCGGTTTCGCACCACGGGGCCGCGGTGGGTCCGGCTGGTCGTGAGCGGCGGTTTCGCGTGACTGGACGGACGACACACGTGACGGAACGGACGCCACGCGTGTCGTCTGTCGGATCACGCGTGGCGTCCGTTCCATCACGCGTGTCGTCCCTGCGGTCACGCGAAATCCGGGCTCAGACGCTCGACAGGTCGATGGCCTTGTCGATCTCCTTCGGCATCAGCACCCGCAGAATGCCCTCCAGCAGGTAGTAGTCGCCGTACGGCAACGAAACCTCGACGCCGTCCTCGGCCCGGCGGTTGCGCGTTCCCCGCGCCACGATCGCCTCGGCGCGGGTGGACTTCGTGGTCAGGCAGGTGTCGCACAACGCGGTGAGGATCCGGATCGCCGCCTCGCGGTACTGGGGCCGGTTCGCGACCTTCGCCAGGTCGAGCAGCCCGCACGCCATCACGGCGCCGGCGGAGGAGTCCTTGATGTCGTGCGGCGCCTGCGGGGCGAGGTAATCCCACACGGGCACGTTGTCCGGGTCAGGGCGCGCAGCGCGAAGTCGGCCAGGCGTTGCGCGGTCCGCAGGAACAGCGGGTCCCCGGAGCGCCGGTACATCGTGGTGAACCCGTAGATCCCCCAGGCCTGGCCGCGGGACCAGCACGACGTCGGGCTGTAACCCTGCACGGTGTTCGGCCCGATCTCGGCGCCGGTGTCCGGGTCGAAATCGAAGACGTGCGGCGTCGAACCGTCCGGGCGTACGAAGACCCGCTCGGTGGTCTTCGCGTGGGAGACGGCGATGTCGAGGTACTTCCGGTCTCCGGTCTGCTCGCTCGCGAAGGTCAGCAGGTCCAGGTTCATCATCGTGTCGACGATGACCCGGCCCGCGTTGCCCGGCGTGCCGAGCGCGCCCCACGCCCGGATGAACTTCCCCTTTTCGTTGTAGCGCTGGATGAGCGACGCGGCGGCGTTGAGCGCGCCGGTGCGCCACTTCTCGTCGCCGGTGAGCCGCCAGCCGGTCACCCAGGACGGGTAGAAGAGGAATCCGAGGTCGTGGTCCCGTGTCTCGTACTGGCGCGGGGCGAGTTTTTCCGCCGACGCCATGGCGAGCGTGCGGAATTGGGGATCGCCGCTGTAGATCGAGGCGAGCCATAAAGTGCCCGGCCAGAATCCGCCGATCCAGCCGCCGTTCTGCGAATAGGTCCATTTCTCGAATCGGGTGATCTCCGGAAAGGCCGTGACGCCGGGGGCGACGGCCCGCAGTTTGGTCACCGCGTAGTCGGCCGTTCGGCGGAAAGTCCTTAGGCTGTCAGTGGCTTCCTCGGCCGCACTGGCGGCCGGGGTGATCGTCGTCGCCGCGACGGCGGCACCGGCAGCGGTGGTCAACAGGGTTCGCCGGGAAACGCTCACAATGCCCGCCATTCGTCAGTGGGAATGCGTCACGGGAGTTTCGCACGACGATTACGGGCTTGTGAAGGCCATTCATGGTTGTGAATAGAGGGCTCACTCAGCGGGACGGATGTTCGCGTTGTACCGGAACACGTTGTCCGGGTCGTACACCGCCTTGATGGCGGCCAGCCGCGCGTACTTCGCCGTCCCGAAAGCCGTGCGGACACGGTCTTCGTCGAATTCGTTCATGAAGTTCAGATAGCCGCCGTGGTTGTTGGAATGCGGCAGGAGTTCTTCCCACAGCGCCCGCGCCCAGAGACGGTCAGCGGCGAGGAGTTCCGGCGTCGGGGCGGTCGCCGCGATGCCGATGACGAAACCGGGCGTCCGCGGCCCGCCGAACGCGGTCGCGTCGTCGGGAACCGTCGAGAAGGCGTCCTGCAGCGGCACGATCGGCATCACGGTGCCCGGCGACGCCTTGTCCGGCAGGCGCGCGGCGATCACGTCGATGACCTTTTCGGACAGTGAGGAGACGTAGAGCGACTTCTCGTAGGCGAGGATGCCCCGCGGCGCGGTCGGGTCGAGCAGTTTCTGCAGATCCGCGTACGGCATCGGCGTGACCAGCTCGAACGCCGCGGGCAGCCCGCCCCGGATCCGCTCGGCCAGCCGGGCGTGCCGTTCGGGGCCGTCGAAGCCGGCGACGACCAGCGCGAGCCCTGGCGCGAAGTGGTGCTCCGGCGGGACGAACGGCGCGGGCGGCGCGGTGATCCCGACGAGCATGGAACCGGTGCCCGGCGGAAGCGTCGCGATCACCTCCTTCGCGAAGCGCATCGCCTCGGGCGCGTCGGCCAGTGTCCAGAAGAACAACCCGACCTCGGTGAGGCCGACCCGGTGCAGCCGGAACTCGAATTCCGTGACCACGCCGAAGTTCCCGCCACCGCCGCGCAACGCCCAGAACAGATCCGGATGCTCCGCCGCGGAGGCCCGCAGGATCCGGCCGTCGGCCGTCACGACCTCCGCCGAAAGCAGATTGTCGATCGTGAGCCCGTGTTTCGCGGTCAGCCAGCCGAAGCCACCCCGAGCGTGAGACCGCCGACGCCGGTGTCGCTCACCGTGCCGCCGACCGTCGCGAGCCCGTACCGCTGCGTCGCTTCGTCGACGTCGGCCCAGACCGCGCCGCCGCCGACCAGCGCGGTGCGGGCGCCGGGATCGACGGTGATCCCGCGCAGTCCGCCGAGGTCGATCACCAGCCCGTCGTCGACCACGGCGGAACCGCTGAAACTGTGCCCTCCGCCGCGCACGGTGATCTCGAGGCCCTTTTCGCGGCCGAAGGCCAACGCGGTGACGACGTCCTCGCGCGTGGCGCATTCGGCGACCACCGCCGGGCGCCGGTCGATGTCGCCGTTCCACACGGCGCGGGCGGCGTCGTAGCCCGGATCGGCGGCGGTGACCACCGTGCCGGACAGTTTTTCGCGCAGCGTGGTCGTTTCCGGCGGATTCATGCGGACCCCCTCAGGTCGTGGCTACCGCAAGTCTCGATGGCGGACGCCCCGGCCCCAGGTCCGCACGAGCGGGAAAAAGGGCGGACGAAAGGGCGAAGGCCCGGCGTTATGGGGTACGCCGGGCCTTCGGTTCAGGAGTGCGTCACGAGCACTTGGGCGCCACCGGCAGGTCCGATCCGGTCTGCAGGTAGGTGTCGGAGATGTAGTGCCCCGGGCCGATCCGGTCCCAGACGTTGCTGGTGCCGAACTTGCCGGTGACGGTCTCACCCTCGACGTAGCATTCGATGTTGACCTTCGCGTAGTTCGCCGCGAGGCCCTTGATCGCCGCCGAGGTGCTCGCCGACGCGCGGACGTTCATCGGGTCGCCCGCCGTGCTGACGACGCCGGTCGGGCCGGAGCCGGTCCACAGGTAGGAGACGTTGACCCAGCCGTTGTCCGTCATCTTCAGGCCGTCCCAGAAGGTGCCGTCCGCGAGGTCGATCCCCGCCGGGTTGGCCACCCGGCGGCCGAACTCGTCCTTGCCGCCGTTGTAGCCGTCCTGGTACGCGGCCTGCGCCTCGGGCTTCCCCTGCGGCAGGTTCTTCCACATCTGGCGGGTGGCCGACGGGTTCCAGTAGTCGTCCTTGGTGTTCCACGGGCCGACGTCCCACACCGGCGCGTATTCGCAGCGGCTGTTGTCGGTGCGGCAGATGCGGACGGTGTAGTTGCCGGTGTTCTTGGGCGCCAGGCCGCGGCCCGAGGGGAGGGCGACGAAGTGGTCGCGGGACTTGATCACGTGCCCGTTGGCGGTGGTGCCGCCGACGAGGCCCTCGCGGGTGCCGTAGACCTTGTACGTCAGCGGGGCCGCGAGCGCGCCGATCGCGTTCACCTGCGGGCTGAGATCACCCTGGAGGGTGACGTCGCTGACCTTCGCGGTCACGCCGTCGGTCACCGTGCGCAGTCCGATGCGGACCTGGACCGTGGAGACCGAAGCGGACAGCTGGGCGGCGTCGCCATTGGCGGGCGTCCACTCGGTCCAGTCGTTGGCGTTGAGCCTGCCGCGGACGTCGACCTCGACCTCGGTGCCCTTCGGCGCGTCGGCGGTCACCTGGGCGGTGACGCGGTTGACCGGCTTCCCGAGCTTCTGCTCGGCCAGCAGCAGGTAGCCCTGGCTGCCGATGGAGTCGGGTTTTCTGTGCCAGGCGGCGTTTTCCAGGCTCAGCACGCCACCGTCGCTGCGGACGTTGACGTCGTCGCCGTCCACAGTGGACAGGTCGGCGCGCCAGCTTCCTTCGGGCGCCGCGTTCGCGGGGCTGGCGGCCAAGGCGGTGACCGCCCCCACGGCCAGGACGGCCGCCATCACCCGGCGGGCCTTAACGGTCCGGACCATTCCGGTCTCCCTTCGAGCACTCTCGGTTGCTACGAAGGGAGCTTCGCCGGGGCCTGTACACGATCGATACAAAAGCAAGTCGGCACCTGATCGCGGTGCGTGAACATCGCGATCAGGTGCCGGATGGCGAAAAGGTCAGGCGCTCGCGGAGTCGTTGTAGGATGCTTCGGCCGACTCCTGAAGGCGCGAAGCGAGAGCGGATTCCTGTGGGCGTGCGGAGAGTTCCCGCCACAACGCCAGCGCGCGTTCCGAATAGGTCCGCGACCGCTCGGGCTGGCTCAGCGCCTCGTGCAGTTCCCGAGCAACTGCGACACCTCGGCCTCGGACCGGCGGTCCCCGTTGCGCCGGTGCACGCTCAGCGAATTGACCAGCAGCAGCTGCGCGTGCGCCAGATCGCCGCTGTGCAGGTACAGCTCGCCGAGATTCTGGTTCGCGTAGCCGACGCAGTGGTCGTCGCCGAGTTCGTTGAAGAGGGCGATGGCGCGGTCGACCCATTCCCGCGCGCCCGCGAGATCGCCCTGATGCTGGCGAAGCATCGCGAGCCGCTTCAACGCGTGCGCCTCCCGATGCCGGTCCCCGATCCGGGCGGACTGGTCGAGCGCTTCGGTGAACCAGCGTTCCGCTTCGGTGAACCGGCGCCGCGCCAGCCACACCGCGCCGATCGCGATCCGCGCGACGGCCTCGCCGTGCGGGTCGCCCGCCGCGGAGAACTGGTCGAACGCCGCGTGACAATGCTCCAGCGCGACGGTGTCTTCGCCCTTGATCCGCAGCACGGTGCCGAGCCCGGCCAGCGCGATCGCCGCGCCCTGCGCGTCGCCGACCTTGTCGAACAGCAGCTGCGACTGCTCGAACGCGATCAGGGCTTCGGCGTAACTGTCCTGGTACAGCTGGATCTGCCCGAGGTTGCGCTGGATGATCGCCTCGCCGCGGACCTCGCCGGACCGGCGGGCGGCGGCCAGCGCGACGGCGTGCGTGTGCAGCCAGTCGTCCTGGTGACCACGCTGGTCGAAGTATGGCGCCAGCGCGGCGGCGAGCCGCCAGGCCAGCGCGTCGAAGCCGAGATCCGCGGCCAGCGAGACGGCGGCGACACAGGTGTGCCGTTCGGCGGCGAACCACGCGGCCGGATCGTCGAGCAGATGCTCGGTACCCCGGGGGACCGCCGGCTGGACCGCGGTGTCGTCCCGGTAGAGGCCGAAGAAATGGATCGGCAGCCGGTCCGCGGCCTCGACCGCGAGCGCGAGATAGCCCTCCAACACCCGTTTCGTGGCGGCGTGCGCCTTCGCCGGGACGTCCTGCGCGCGCAGTTCGAGGGCGTAGCACCGCAACAGGTCGTGCAGGCGGTAGCGAGGCTCGCCGGTGGAGTCGGAGCCGCTCAGCTCGACCAGATGGGCGTCCACCAGCACGTCGAGGACGTCGTCCCCGTGCTCGCGGCCGAGCAGGGCCGCCACCACCCAGCCGGGGAACTGCACCGAGCCGAGCCCGCCGAGGCCGCGGAACGCGGTCGCCGCCGACATGGGCAGCAGGTCGTAGCTGAGGGTGACACTCGCCCGTACGGCGAGGTCGCCGACGCGGAGTTCGTCCAATCTTCGTCTCTCGTCCCGCAGCCGGTCCGCCAGCAGGCGCAACGTCCAGCCCGGCCGGTGCGTCAGCTTCGCCCCGGCGACCCGGATCGCCAGCGG
Source organism: Amycolatopsis sp. EV170708-02-1 (assembly GCF_022479115.1). Lineage (NCBI taxonomy): Bacteria > Bacillati > Actinomycetota > Actinomycetes > Pseudonocardiales > Pseudonocardiaceae > Amycolatopsis > Amycolatopsis sp. EV170708-02-1. Next base: position 7,247,803 of record NZ_CP092497.1, on the reverse strand, counting down.
CAGATACCCGCAGTGGCGCAGGATCGCGGTCGCGCACTCAGGCTCCGCGGCGACCCGCTCGGCACCGACGATGCCTTCGAGCAGCTTCGCGGCCTCGGCTTCGGGGAGGAGCTCGATGTCGACCGGGGTGACCCCGGCCAGATCCGGCATCCGGATCCGGCTGGTGATCAGCACCGCGCACGAACCCGCGCCGGGCAGCAGCGGCCGGACCTGCGCCGCACTGCCCGCGTCGTCGAGGACCACGCACATCCGCATGGTCGACAGCCGGGACCGCAGCAGTGCCGCGCGTTCGGGAAGATCACGCGGCAGCCCCGCGTCGGGGACGCCCAACGCGCGGAGCAGCTCGGCGAGCACGGTCATCGGTGGCCGGGGCGAGGACGACGTCCCGGCCAGGTCCACGTGCAGCTGACCGTCCGGGAAATCGTCCCGGACCGCGTGCGCCACCCGGATCGCGACGGAGGATTTGCCGATCCCCGGCGCCCCCGAAAGCACCGCGATCGACGGCGTTCCCTGTGCGCGGCGCTCGCGGAAGAGGCCGACGAGTTCGCCGACGACGTCGTCGCGGCCGGTGAAGTCCGGCAGGTCCAGCGGGAGCTGGCAGACCGGCGCCATCGGCCGGGTGAGGGCGGCGGACACCGCGTCCTGGGTCGCGGACGGCGTGAGGACCAGCGAGGCCCGCAGCTCCCTCAGCCGCGGGCCCGGTTCGGTGCCGAGCTCCTCGGCCAGCACCTTCTCCGCCGTTTCGTAGGCCTCGATCGCGTCGGCCGTGCGGCCGTCGGCCCGCAGCGCGACGATCAGCTGCTGCCAGAGCTCCTCGCGCAGGGGATGCTCGGTGACCAGTCCCCGCAGTTCGGCGACGGCCTCGGCGGTCCGGCCGAGTTCGATCCTCGCCCGCAGCCGCTGTTCCTGCACCGCCAGCCGCAATTCCGACAGCCGCGCCACCGTCGCGCCCCAGCCGTGGTCGTGGGGGAGGCCTTCGAGTACTTCTCCGCGCCACAGGGCTTCGGCCTGATCCAGCAGGTCGAGAGCGGATTCGGCTTCACCGTGGCCGAGCGCGTCCTGCGCGCGGGCGGCCAATTCGCCGAAGCGGATGTGGTCGATCTCCTCGGGCGTGGCCTTGAGGATGTATCCGGACGCCCGGCTCCCGATGCGTTCCCCGAGCGCGGGGTCGTGGTCGGCGAGGCGTTTGCGGAGTGAATGGACGTAGGTGCGGATGTTCGCGGCCGCCGAACGGGGAGCCGAGGAAGGCCACAGGACCTCGATCAGCAGTTCGGTGGAGACGACGACGTTGGGCTGGAGCAGGAGAGCGGCCAGCAGCAGACGTGGTTTGGGGCCGCCGAGCGGCACCACCTGCCCGTCCACCGCCACTTCGAGCGGACCGAGAACGCGAAACCCGAGAATAGGCACCTAAACCGCCAATACGGCAGGAGCCCCATATCCGCCGATAATATTGCCGTCCCGCCATGGTTGGCTAGATCCATTCGCATGCATGTGCAGACAGCCGTCGGCGTTTGTACGTGATGTGTACGACGCCGGTCGACGCTGCGGTCATGAAGCGTTCAAGTGTCCGGCGGCTCGCCGGTTTCTTTCTCGTGCTGGTGACGGCGGGTGCCATGGGCCTCGCCGGAGCCACTCCCGCGGTGGCCGCGGCCACCGGGACCGTGAAGACGGCGGGTGATCCGCTGAACGTCCGCCGCGCCCCGAGCACCTCCGCGACCGCGGTGCGCACGGTGGCCAACGGCGCCACGGTGACCATCGACTGCCAGACGATCGGGACCTCGGTCACCGGCCCGCTGGGCACGACGACGTTGTGGGACTACGTTCCCGCGCTCGGCGGTTACATCTCGGACAGCTACGTCTACACGGGCTCGGATCAGCGGATCGCGCCCGACTGCGGAGTCGGTTCCGGCAGCGCCGAATGCTCCACCGGGGTCTGCGCGGGTGAGGGGCAGTTCCGTTCGTCGGATGCGCATTTCCTCGTCTACGACCGGAACGCCGACGGCAAGTCCGCCGTCGTCGCCTACTGGCTGAAGGGCGGCGCCGGCCCGTTCTACGTCTGGGCCTCCGGCGGCAACGGCACCCACGTCGACAAGGCCGTGCCGGTCGCGAAGGGATCGTGGGTCTACTACAAGGTCTGTGTCGCCGACGCCGCCGCCAATCCGACGCTCGAAGCCTGCAGTGGCGGCATCACCGATTACGCCGCGTGAAATCCCTCCCCGTTCTTTCCCCACTTCGAAAGGTTGAATTTTCATGGGCCAGGTGAATCGGCGTGCGGTACTCCTCGGCGGTGCCGCGGCGGTTTCGGCGGCGGCGTTGTCGTCGACGGTGCCTTCGTGGGCGAACGCGAGAACACTGGCGGCGGCGCCCGCCATCCACGATCCGTTCCAGCTCGGTGTCGCCTCCGGTGACCCGCTGCCGGACAGCGTCGTGCTGTGGACCAGGCTCGCTCCCGCCCCGCTGAACCCCGACGGTTTCGGCGGAATGCCGGACGCTTCGTACACAGTGGACTGGGAACTCGCGAACGACCAGGCGTTCGCCTCGATCGTGCAGCGGGGCACCGCGACCGCGGCCCGCGCCTCCGGGCACAGCGTGCACATCGAACCGGTCGGACTGGAGCCGGGACGTGAATACTTCTACCGGTTCAAGACCAGTGGCTACATTTCGCCCGTCGGCCGGACGAGGACCGCCCCGGCCGCCGGTGCCGCGGTGAATCAGCTGAAGTACTGCTTCTCGTCCTGCCAGCACTGGGAGGAAGGCTGGTACCACTCGTACAAGGGCATGCTCGCCGACAACCCGGAACTGGTGCTGTTCCTCGGCGACTACATGTACGAGAAGAAGTCCGGGCGCGCCGCCGCCGAACGCAACCCGCGCCGGCTCGCCTTCACCGAAGACGTGACGACGCTCGCCCAATACCGCGCCCGGCACGCCCAGCACAAGACCGACGCCGACCTCCAGAACGCGCACGCGATGGCGCCGTGGGTCGTGGTCTTCGACGACCACGAGGTGATGAACAACTGGAACGGCACCACCAGCCCGGCCACGGCCGACCGCAAGGCCGCCGGCTTCCAGGCGTTCTACGAGAACATGCCGATCCGCTCCACGGCCAAGCCGAGCGGCTCGTCGATCCGGCTCTACCGCCAGTTCACGTGGGGGAACCTCGCCCGGTTCCACATGCTCGACACCCGCCAGTACCGCAACGCGCAGGTGCCCGACCCGTCCGGAACGACGGGACCGTCGTGCACCGACATGCGGTCGACGTCTCGCAGCATCCTGGGCACCACACAGGAAGCGTGGCTGCTGAAGGCACTGGAGACGCACCCGGCGAAGTGGGACTTCCTCGGCCAGCAGGTCTTCTTCGCCACCCGTGACGGCGACGGCAACAAGGCGACGTGCGAGAGCCCGGATTCCTGGCAGGGCTACGAGGCCTCGCGCGACCGGATCGCGAAGGGCATCGTGGACCGCAAGGTGCCGAACCCGATCGTGCTGACCGGCGACGTCCACCGGCACTGGGCGGCCGATCTGCGCCGCGACTACTTCAACCACAGCGACCCGGTGTTCGGTTCGGAACTCGTGACGACCTCCGTCACCAGCAACAGCGACACCGCGACCGATCCGTCGTCGACGTGGCTTTCGAACAACCCGCATATCAAGTACTGCCGGGGAAAGCGCGGCTATGTCCGGGTGACGGCGTCGCAAACGCAGATGCGGGCGGACTTCATGACGGTTTCGGACACCACCGAGTACGACTACTCGAAGGTGATCCTAGCCGCGGACCGTTCCTACGTCGTCGAAGCGGGGAAGCCGGGGTTGCAGCGGGTCTAGGGCCTCGTGAGTGTTGAGGACGGTTCTAACCGTCCTTGCCACTCACGAGTCAGGACAGCAGGTCCACCAGCGCGTCACCGCGAGGAGTCCGGACCACGAGGACGATCTGGCCCTCGCGGTGCCGCTGGATCAAACCCGCCGAAACGAGCTGTTCGCAGTGGTAGGTCGCGGTGCTCGCGGCGCAGGACAGCAGATTCGCGATCTCGCCCATCCGGGCGGGTTTTCCCAGATGCCGCAACAGTTTCGCGCGGTGGGCGCCGACCACCAGGTCGAGCCCGTCGACGCCGGGGGCCGGTTCGGTCTTGCCGCCGTCGAGCAGACCGTCGAGCCCCGGCAGCGGGTAGCCGATCCAGATGGCGTCCTCTTCGTCGAAGTTGGACACCACCGAGCGGCTGCCCGCGAGCATCGGGACGAGGATCAGCTTGCGGCCGCGGGTGGTGTACTTCGCCGGTTCGGCGTCGGGCAGCAGGAGACACCCGTTGCTGAACCGGAAATGGGGCCGCAGCAGGCCGAGCACCGCGTCCGTCCCGCCGCGGACGGAGGCGACGCCGATCCGTTCGATCTCGCGGTCGAGCAGGGGACGGGCCTTGGTCCAGAGATTCTCGGTCGCCAGCCTGGTCGCGGTGAAGGCGTCCGCGAGCGAGGCGACCCAGCGTCTCGGATGGTCGGCGGCCTGCCGCCACTGTGCGGGCAACCGGTCGCCGAAGACCTCTTCCAGGCCTTTCAGTACGTCGGCTTCCGGCAGTTCGCGCAGCATCTCCGCCTGCGCGGCGGCGGAAGAGTCCTCGCCGGGGCTGATCGGGACGATGAAGTCCGGCTGCACGGAGGTGCCGCGGCGGGCGAGCGCGCCCGCCGCGCGGTACCCCTGCTCGGGGATCGCCGAGCCCACCTGACGGCGCCAGGCGGCGGGCAGGCCGCGGTCGTACCCGCCGACGACCTCGACGAGCATCGAAACCAGTGAGATGTGCGGGGAAACCGTCACACCGACCGGGATCGTGCTGGTGTCACCGAGTTCGAGCCGGGTATAAGAAGCCGGGGGCGGCGTCTCGCGCATCCGGTCGTCCCTCCTGGGAGTGGGCGTCGCAGCACGCGATGTTAGCGCCTCCGGTCAATACCCGGCACCCGCCCACGAAAACGACCGAAAGGCGCTTTCCCCAGGTCGGAAGCGGGGAAGGCGCCCTTCGGCCGGTGCGGCGACCTCAGCGGGCGAGTTGCTCATTCATGATGAGGAACGCGCCGAGACCGTGGAAATCGTTGGTGTTGCGTTTTCGCGCGTAGTAATACGCCGTGTCGCCGACGTTGGTGCCTTCGGAAATGTTCGCGATATCGGTCAATCCGTCGGAACCGGTCGAAACCTGGGAAAGGACGCCGCGGTAGCCCTTCGCGGCCACCGGCCCGTACTCCGGGCCGACGTAGCCACGCTGCACCGCGCGGGAGAGCAGGAAGGTGTACATCGCCGAAGCCGACGTCTCCAGCCAGTTGTCCTTGTCGCCACCCCGGTCGACGACCTGGAACCAGCGGCCCGAAGCGCGGTCCTGCCAGCGCGTGTAGCCGGCCGCGAGGAATTTGACGACGTCCACGAGACGACGTCGTCGCGGATGGTCGCGGGGAGGATTTCGAGGAGGTCGATCGCCGTCATCCCCAGCCAGCCGATGGCCCGGCCCCAGTGGTACTTCGAATGCCGTCCGGTGCCCGAAGCCCACGGTTCCGAGCCGTCTTCGTCGTAGGCGTGGTAGAGCAGCCCCTTGGCGGGTTCCTTGAGGTGGTCGAAGTAGACGCTGACGTTCTTCGCGGCTTCGTCGTAGCAGTAGCCGGCGTCGCCGAAGGTCTTGCCGTACAGGGCGAGGAACGGCTGCGCCATGTACACGCCGTCCGCCCACAGCTGCCCGACCCGGCTCGTGGCGTGGAACATCCCGCCGTCGGACGTCCGGGGATAGGACGGGAAGCGGCCGCGCAGCTGCTCCGCCGCGGTCTTGTACTTCGCCTGCCCGGTTTCGGTGTACAGCAAGGGGAACATCTGCCCGGAGCGCATGGCGTCCAGGTTGGTGAACCCGTTGGAAATCCCGCTGTCGGTGACGAAGCGGTCGTACCAGGCGAGGATGTAGTCGAGGTAGGACTTCTCGCCGGTGCGCCGGTACACGAGGTACTGGCCGTAGAGGTAGAGGCCGCGGGTGTAGCCCCAGCCGCCGAGAGTGGCCGGGGTGTGGCGCTTCATCGTCGAGTCGACGACCGCCCTGGACCAGTCCACCGGGGCCGCGGCCGCCACGCCGGGCAGGGTGAGCGCGCCGAGGGCGCCCGCGGTTCCCGCCAGTACGGTGCGCCGGGAAAGCCGTGCCGCGCGAAGAGGATCCGGTGCCATTCGAGGTCCTTCCTGCGCCGGGGAAACCGGGGGAATGAGTGGCCGGGATGCCGATCCGCCGTCCGTCGCCATCCCGGCTGAACAACGTCTACCCGCGTGTTCGGCGGCGAGTCAAGAGAGATCCGATCTCTTACGTCATATATCAGATACGCCACTCGAATGGGCGCTCCCGGTCGCCGGGACGGTCCCGCTGGGCGGCATTCCCCTTCCTTGGGCGCCCGCTCGCCTAGGATCGGTGCGTGAACGAGCTGACCTTCCGCGGGCGCCACGTCGCCCGGGACCGCGCCCTGGTCATGGCGATCGTCAACCGGACCCCCGATTCGTTCTACGACAAGGGCGCGACCTTCTCGGATCCGGACGCGCTCGCCGCCGTCGCCAGGGCGGTCGAGGAGGGTGCCGACATCGTGGACATCGGCGGGGTCAAGGCGGGCCCCGGCGCGGACGTCGACGTCGAGGAAGAGATCCGACGGGTGGTCCCGTTCGTCGAGCGGATCCGCGAACTGCACCCCGACCTGGTGATCAGCGTCGACACCTGGCGCCACGAGGTGGGCAGGCGCGCCGCGGAGGCAGGCGCGGACCTGATCAACGACACCTGGGCGGGAGCCGATCCGAAACTGGCCGAGGTCGCCGCCGAGTTCGGCACCGGCTACGTCTGCTCGCACACCGGGAACGCCGTCCCGCGCACGCGCCCGTTCCGGGTGCGCTACCCGGACATCGTCGCGGACGTCGTCGCGGAGACGACGGCCCACGCCGAAGCCGTCGTGGCGCTCGGCGTCCCGCGTGAAGGAGTGCTGATCGACCCGACGCACGACTTCGGCAAGAACACGTGGCACAGCCTGGCGCTCCTGCGGCACGCGCGGGAGCTGGCGGACACCGGCTGGCCGGTGCTGATGGCACTGTCCAATAAGGACTTCGTCGGGGAGACGCTCGGCGTGGAGCTCGCGGAGCGGGTCGACGGCACCCTCGCCGCGACCGCCTGGGCGGTGGCCGAAGGCGCGAAGGTGTTCCGGGTACACGAAGTGCGGCGCACCCGGCAGGTGCTGGAGATGGTCGCGTCGATCCAGGGGGTACGGCCGCCCGCGCGCGCGATCCGCGGGCTGGCCTAGCGGCGCTGTTCGTGCGCCGCGGACACCGGGCAGGTGCCTAGCCGTCCAGCGGGATGACGGCCGAAACCGTGGTGCCCGAGCCGGGTTCGCTCGCGACGGTCAGCTCGCCGCCGAGCGCGCGGACCCGGTCGCGAAGGCCGTGCAGCCCGGAACCGCCGCCGATGTCGGCCGTGCCGGTGCCGTCGTCGTGGACGTCCACCCGCAGGCCGTCCTCTTCGACGCGGATGCACACCCGGACCTGCTCGGCCCGCGCGTGTTTCAAGGCGTTGGTGACCGCTTCGGAGACGACGAAGTACGCCGTCGCCTCGACCGCGCCGCTGAGCCGCGGCACGTCCGCCCCCGCGAGCTCGACGGCGATCGGGACCCGGTCCAGCAGCGACCGGACGGCGGGGATCAGCCCGGCCTCGGTGAGGATCGGCGGCCGCAGCCCGCGCGCGAGTTCGCGCAGTTCGGTGACGGTGGCCTGCAGTTCGTCGATCGTGCTCCTCAGCAGGGTCGAGACGGCGGGGGTGAGGTCGTCCCCGAGCCGCCGTTCCGCCATCCGCAGCAGCAGTACGACACTGACCAGGCGTTGCTGCGCGCCATCGTGCAAGTCCCGCTCGACCCGCCGCCGCTCGTCGTCGGCGGCGGCGACGATACGGGCGCGGGAGGCCTGGACCTCGACGAGCCGCTCCTCCAGTTCCGCGGCCAGCCGCTGGTTGTCCAGTACCAGCCCGGCCGCGGCGTTGAGCGCGTCGATCGACCGGCTGTCCTTCCACACCTCGTCGTCCTGCACGAGCGCCGCCAGCCCGGAGCCGTCGCGTTCCAGCAGGAGCCGGATCATCTCCGCGTTGCCGACCCGCGCCCGCAGCACCCCGATCAGGAAGGTCAGCGGCCACAGGCAGAACGAGATCCGGTAGACGTCCAGCAGCGGTTCGGACAACGGATGCCCGGAGCCGAGCGCGCTGCCGATCGTGGTGCTCACCGCGCCGACCACGGCGATCGCGAGGACGGGGGAGAGCAGCCGCCGCTGCGGGAGCCGCCCGGTGAGCCAGCGGTAGAGCAGCACCACCACGATCCCGCCGCCGATCAGCGCGCCGACGAGCTCCAGCAGCCGTTTGACCAGGTGCTCGGCCTCCGGTGAGGCGGCGACCGCGGCGAGGTTCCGCGGATCGTCGTTGACCAGCAGGCCGAGGACGGCCGACCCGAAGACCACGGCGTACGCGGAGATCGCGAGCACCCGCTCCCCGCGCGATCGGAGCCTTCCGCGGGGGAAGGCGAGCACGAGATGCGCGATCACCGGGCTGGACGCGGCCGCCAGCGCCAAGCCGGCGGTGTGGGTGAGCGGCTCGTCGGCGAATTGGAGATCCTCGGTGAACAACGCGAGCCCGACCAGGGCGATGAGCAGGCCGATGGGGTTCGAGGCGCGGCGGACGTGCGCGACGGCGCCGGCGAGGAGGAAGAGGAACCCCGTCGCGGACGACAGGGTGGTGTCGAGCACGGTGTGCCCGCCGTCGGCGATCTTGAGGGTCGTCGCGACGACGCCCATGCCGATCCCGGCGGCCAGCACGCCCGCCATCGCGACGGTCCGAGGGTGCGTCACCACTAAGCGTGATTCGTCCGTTCGGCCCGAACCGTTACACCGGTCCTGGTATGTGGAACAGCTGTTCCGTCAGGTGTCAAGCTTTCTCAGCATCTTTCCCGTCATTCGGATGGCGATGCAGGCATGTGGGTGGACATGCGACTCTCGCGCCATCACCCGAGCCGAGTCGTACCCTCCGAAAGGCGACCTCCCGTGCGCACCCACCACAGAGCCCGCTTGCTGGCCGCGGCCTTCGCCGCCTTGACCTTGGCCGGCGGGATCGCGGGGTGTTCGCGTGCCGATCGGGGCACCGAGGTGGAACAGAAGAGCCAGGGCGCCGCGGCCGAGGTGCGCGTCGGGTACTTCCCCAACGTGACGCACGCGCCCGCGCTGATCGGCGCCAAGAACGGCTTCTTCGCCAAGGAACTCGGCTCGACGAAGCTCACCACGCAGACGTTCAACGCCGGTCCCGAAGAGGTCAACGCGCTGCTCGGCAATTCGCTCGACATCGCCTTCATCGGCTCAGGGCCCGCGATCAACGCCTTCACCAAGTCCAAGGGCGCCATCCAGCTCGTCTCCGGCGCCGTCACCGGCGGCGCGCAGCTGGTGGTGAAGCCCGAGATCACCACGCCCGAGCAGCTCAGCGGCAAGAACATCGCGACCCCGTCGCTGGCGAACACCCAGGACGTCGCGCTCAAGAAGTTCGTCGCCGAGAAGAAGCTGGCGGACGTCAAGGTCACGAACCTCGACAACCCGAAGACGTTCGACGCCTTCAAGAAGGGCGAACTCGACGGCGGCTGGCTGCCCGAGCCGTGGTCCTCGCGGCTCGTGCTGGACGCGGGCGCGAAGGTCCTGCTGGACGAGAAGAACCTGTGGCCGGAGGGCAAGTTCCCGACCACGGTCGTGATCGTCCGCAGCGAGTTCCTGCAGCAGCACCCGGAGACCGTCACCGCCATCCTCAAGGGTGAACTCGCCGCGATCGAGTGGGCGAAGACCAACCCCGCCGAGGCGAAGAAGGTGGTCAACGGAGAACTCAAGGCGCTCGCGGGCAGCACACTGAGCGAGGCCGTTCTCGACCGCGCGTTCTCCGGCATCGAACTCGGCATCGATCCGGTGGCGTCGACCTTCACCCAGCTCGCGCAGGACTCGGTGACCGCGGGCGTGGTGAAGTCCGCGGTGGACCTCAAGGGGTTCGCCGATTTCGGCCCGCTCAACGCCGTGCTCTCCGAGCAGGGCAAGCCCGGCGTGAACGCGCCCGGGCTGACGAAGTGACCGGAGGGGATCAGCGAATGACGACCACCTTGGAGCCCGGCCTGTCCACCGATGTCGCCGTGCGGCTCGACGGGGTGCGGAAGGCGTTCGGGCCGACCGGCCGCGCCGTCGTGGCCCTCGACGGGGTGGACCTGACGGTCGCGCCCGGCGAGTTCGTCTGCCTTCTCGGCGCCTCCGGTTGTGGCAAGAGCACGCTGCTGAACCTGGTCGCCGGGCTCGACCGGCCGACGGCGGGCTCGATCACGCTCGAGACCTCCCGGCCCGCGGTCATGTTCCAGGAGGCCGCGCTGATGCCGTGGCTGACCGCGGCCCGCAACGTGGAACTGCCGCTGCGGCTCGCCGGTTTCGGCCGGGCCGAGCGCCGCGAGAAGGCGGCCGAACTGCTCGAACTCGTCCGTCTCGGCGGCGCGGGCGACAAGCGGCCGCACGAGCTGTCCGGCGGGATGCGGCAGCGCGTCGCGCTCGCCAGGGCGCTGGCCGCGACCCTGCGCGTCGGCGGTGACACGGAGCAGGCGCTGCTGCTGATGGACGAGCCGTTCGCCGCACTCGACGCCATCACCCGCGACGTCCTGCAGGGTGAGCTGCTGCGCGTCTACCGCAGCACCGGCACCTCCGTGCTGTTCGTGACCCACGACGTCCGCGAGGCCGTCCGGCTGGGCCAGCGGGTCGTGCTGCTTTCGTCGCGGCCGGGCCGCGTCGTGCGGGAATGGCGCGACGTCCAGACCTCCGACGCCGAAGAGCTCACCTTGGAGATCACCGGTCACCTCCGGGAGGTGATCAGTACCCATGCCGCGGCTTGACCGCCCCGAAACCGCGGCGGAAGACGCCGACGAGGCCGTCGGCGCGGGGCTCGACTCACTCGACACCCCGACCGGGGAACGCCGGGAAAGCCGGGGGAAGCGGTTCCTGCGCGGCTTCGTGCCGCCGGTGGTCTTCCTGGCGCTGCTGGTCGCGCTGTGGCAGGCGCTGTGGGCCGCCGCGTTCTGGCCGGAGTCGATGCTGCCCGCGCCGCTCACGGTGTGGGACGAACTCGTCGGCATCACCGTCGACGGCGAGATCTTCGAATTCGTCTGGACGTCGGTGCACCGGGCCGCGCTGGGCTTCCTGATCGGCGTGGTCATCGGAACCCCGCTCGGCCTGCTGGTGGCGAAGGTCCGCATCGTGCGCGCCGCGGTCGGGCCGTTCCTGACCGGGCTGCAAAGCCTTCCGTCGGTGGCGTGGGTGCCGGCGGCGATCCTGTGGTTCGGGCTGAACGACGCCTCGATCTACTTCGTGGTGTTGCTGGGTTCGGTGCCTTCCATCGCGAACGGTCTCGTCTCGGGCATCGACCAGATCCCGCCGATCCTGCCGCGTGTCGGCCAGGTGATGGGCGCGAACCGGCTCTCGTCGGCCCGGCACATCCTGCTGCCCGCCGCGTTGCCGGGTTTCCTGGCCGGGCTCAAGCAGGGCTGGGCGTTCTCGTGGCGTTCGCTGATGGCCGCCGAGCTGATCGCGCTGTCCCCGGCGCTGGGCAAGGGGCTCGGCGCGTACCTCAACGAGGGCTCGTCGTTCAACAGCATGGAAGGCGTGATCTCGGCGATCTTCCTGATCCTGCTGGTCGGCGTCGGCATCGAACTGCTGGTGTTCCGTCCGCTGGAACGTTCGGTCCTGCGTGCCCGTGGTCTCACCGCGTCCCTTTAGGACTTTGGACAGGCTAGCCTTACCCGCATGTCTGTTCCTGGGGTGCGGGTCAAGGCGTTCCTGACCGCGCTGATGATGTCGTTGCTGGTGGCGGGTTGCGGTTCTTCGCACTCGGCCGACGAAACCCTGGTGCCGCCGGAGGCCCGCGGCACCTTCCCGGTGACCGTCGAGCACAAGTACGGGTCGACGACGGTCGAGAAGCAGCCGTCGCGGATCGTCACGCTCGGCCTGTCCGACCATGACGCCGTGCTGGCGCTCGGGATCCGGCCGGTCGGCGCCGTCGACTGGTTCAAGGAGCGGCCCTACGGGAAGTGGCCGTGGACCCAGGCGCGCTGGGGCGACAAGGCGCCGGAGATCGTCGGCGAGCGCGACGACTACAACTTCGAGAAGATCGCCGCGCTGAAGCCGGATCTGATCCTCGCCCAGTACAGCGGGATGAAGAAGGAGCAGTACGACAAGCTCACGCAGCTCGCTCCGGTCGTCGCGCAGCCGCCGAAGTACGCGGACTACGCGGCGCCGTGGCAGGAGACGACCCGGATGGTCGGCCGCGCGCTGGGGCTGCCGCGGAAAGCGGACGAGCTGATCGCCGGAATCGACAGCCGCTTCGCGCGGGCGCGGGCGGAACACCCCGAATTCGCGAAGCTGACGATGGTCGTCGCCGACACCTTCGAGGCGGGCAAGTTCTCCGCGTTCACCACGACCGACCCGAAGATGATCTTCATGACCGAGCTGGGCTTCCGGCCCTTCGAGCCGGTCAAGGCGCTGAGCAAACCGGAGAACAACGTCGTGGAGGTCACGTCGGAGCGGTTCGACCTGTTCGACGCGGACCGCCTGGTGTGGCTGAACTCCGACGTCGGCGCCGAGGCCCGGGTGCGGGCCGATCCGGTGTACCGGAAGCTGAAGGTGTCGGCGGAGAAGCGGGATCTGTTCATCACCTACGAGAATCCGCCGGTGGGCGCCGCGATCTCGTTCAACACCGTGCTGAGCATCCCGTACGCGATCGAGCAGCTGGTGCCGAAGGTGGCGGCCGTCCCCGGCTCCTGAGCGTTCACCTTCCGCGGGTGGCAAACCTACGACACCGTAAGTTACGGTGTCGTAGGTAGCGTTTTCCGTACCCTGGAAGGACGAAACGCATGGCGGTCCCCGAAACCACCCGGCTGATGCTCGAGCTCGAAGGGACGGTCGAGGAGAACCTCAACCGGCATCTCTCGGTCGCCAAGGAATGGATGCCGCACGAGTACGTGCCGTGGGACGAGGGCCGGAACTTCGCCGACCTCGGCGGCGAGGCGTGGGATCCCGGGCAGTCGCGGGTGTCGCCGATCGCGCGGACGTCCCTGGAGGTCAACCTCCTCACCGAGGACAACCTGCCGAGCTATCACCGCGAGATCGAGCGCGCCTTCGGCCGCGACGGCGCGTGGGGCACGTGGGTGCACCGCTGGACCGCCGAGGAGGGCCGCCACGGCATCTGCATCCGCGACTATCTGCTGGTGACGCGCGCGGTCGATCCGGTCGAGCTGGAGCGTATGCGGATGCAGACCATGGAGGCGGGGTACGACAGTGGCGACAAGGCGCTGCTGAACGTCTTCGCGTACGTGTCGTTCCAGGAGCTGGCGACGCGGATCTCGCACCGCAACACCGGGAAGTACACGCAGGATCCGTTGTGCGAGAAGCTGCTCGCGCGGGTCGCGATGGACGAGAACCTGCACATGCTCTTCTACCGGAACCTGGTGCAGGCGTCGCTGGAGCTTTCACCCGACGCGATGATGCGCGCCATCACCGACGAGGTCGTCCAGTTCCAGATGCCGGGCGCGGTGATCCCGAGCTTCGTGCGAAAGGCCGCGCTGATCGCGAAGGCGGGCATCTACGACCTGCGGATCCACCACGACGAGGTGATCTGGCCGTTGCTGCGGCAGTGGAAGATCTTCGAGCTCGAAGGGCTCGGCGAGGTGGGGGAGAAGGCGCGGGACGAGCTCGACCAGTTCCTGAAGGCCCTCGACACCCAGGCTTCGCGCTTCGAAGAGCGTCGCGCGGCCGCCGAAGCCCGCGCCGCCGCCCGCCACGCGTGAGCAGAGCCGTAACTCGCGTGCTCAGGGATGTGACTCGCGTGCTTGGAGACGTAACTCCGTGATCCGGCTCCAAGCACGCGAGTTACGCCTTCAAGCACGCGAGTTACGCCTTCAGGCACGCGAGTTACGGCTTCAAGCACGCGTGATCCGGCGGACGGCACGTGTGATCGGATGGACGACACGCGTGATCCGGCGGACGACACGTGTGTGTCGTCCGCCGGGACTCGCGTGAAGGGGCCGGGAGAGCTAGCGCGAGCGGCGCGAGCCGGCGCGGGTTCCCGAGGAGAACGCGGCGGCACCGCCACGGCGGGCCGGAGCACCGCCGGACTGGTTCCGCGAGGATTGCGACTTCGACGCGCCGGAGCCGCGGCGCGGCTGTGACTCGGCGGCGGCGCGGCGGCCTTGGCCGCCCTTGGGCGCGCCTTCGCGACGTCCGGTGGGCTCGGCCGCGCGACGGCCCTGGCCCGCGGAAGCGCCGCGACGGTCGCCTTCGGTACGGGGCTGACGCGAACGGCCGTCCGAGGAGCCACCGCGACGTCCGCCGGAAGCACCACGGCCACCGGCCGAGGGACCACGGCCACCGGCCGAGGGACCACGGCCACGACCACCACGGGCACCGCGCCCGCCGCGGGCCGGACGGTCCTCGTCCTCGCCCCTGGCCGGGATGGCCTCACCGGAAGCGGTGACCTTCTTCGGCCGCGTGTCCACGATCGGCCGCCGCGGCGACGCGGTGAACGAACGCTCACCGGGCGCCAGCTCCGACAGCAGCGGGTGGCCGGGGCCGAGCTGCGTCGTGGTCGGCTTGATACCGGCCTTGCGGGTGAGGTCGCGGACGTCGCCGACCTGCGCGTCGGTCATCAGCGTGACGACGGTGCCGGACGCCCCGGCCCGCGCCGTCCGGCCGGACCGGTGCAGGTACGCCTTGTGTTCGACCGGCGGGTCGGCGTGGATGACGAGCGTGACGTCGTCGACGTGGATACCGCGCGCGGCGATGTCGGTCGCGACTAGCGTCTTCGCCGCGCCGGACGCGAACGCCTCCAGGTTGCGGGTCCGCGCCGTCTGACCGAGGTTGCCGTGCAGTTCGACCGCCGGCACACCGGAGGCCATGAGCTTGCGCGTCAGCTGCTTGGCGCGGTGCTTCGTCCGGGTGAACACCAGGGTGCGGCCCGGGGCGGCGGTGAGGTCGATCAGCACCGGCAGCCGGTGGGTCTCCTCCAGATGCAGCACGTGGTGCTTCATGGTCGAGACCGGCGACTGCGCCGAGTCGACGCTGTGCGTCACCGGGTCGTGCATGAACCGCTTGACCAGCACGTCGACGCCCGCGTCGAGGGTCGCGGAGAACAGCAGCCGCTGCCCGCGCTCCGGGGTCTCGGCCATGATGCGCCGCACGTCGGGCAGGAAGCCGAGGTCG
The DNA here is from genome assembly GCF_022479115.1 of Amycolatopsis sp. EV170708-02-1. Taxonomy (NCBI): domain Bacteria; kingdom Bacillati; phylum Actinomycetota; class Actinomycetes; order Pseudonocardiales; family Pseudonocardiaceae; genus Amycolatopsis; species Amycolatopsis sp. EV170708-02-1. The sequence continues at coordinate 7,232,526 of NZ_CP092497.1, read as the reverse complement.
GCCATGTGGTCGGCCTCGTCCAGCACGGTGATCTCGACGTGGTCGAGTTTCGCCTCGCCCGAGCGCATGTGGTCGGCGAGGCGACCGGGGCAGGCGACGACGATGTCCACGCCGTCACGCAGGCGGGTGATCTGCGGGTTCGGGCTGACCCCGCCGAAGATCGTGGTGACCTTGAGGCCGAGCGGTTTGGCCAGCGGCAGGAACGACGCCTCGATCTGGGTCGCCAGCTCGCGCGTCGGCGCCAGGACCAGCGCGCGCGGGCGGCCGGGGCGGCGCCGCGTCGGGCCCTCGGCGAGCCGGGCGAGGACGGGCAGCACGAAGCCGTACGTCTTGCCGGAGCCGGTGCGGCCGCGGCCGAGGACGTCCCGGCCGGCCAGCGAATGCGGCAGCGTGGCGGCCTGGATCGGGAACGGGCTGGTGACGCCCTGTTCGGCGAGTGCGTCGACGAGGGTCTTGGGCAGGCCGAGTTCGGTGAAAGTAGGTGTGCTCATAAGCGTGTGGGCGCACGGGCGCCCTGGTATCTCCGTAAGAGTAGAAACGGTTGTCCTGCCCGGCGCAGACCTCGGGGGGCCGCGGCGCGTGGTCTTCGACAACGAAACGCGGCCCGAGGCAGAACTGAGCGGACCGCGTCGTCCAGTGTACTGGGTCGTGATCTCCCGGGCTACGTGATATCGCCCGCACCGGCCCGGTGATGTTCGTCGGTTCGTACGAGCCGGACCCGGCCTCGCGGTGGAACGCTGGCCTGACCGGTACGAAAGGGGACACGGGTGTCGAACGTTCAGGAACTGCAAGGGGTGCTCGACGAGGAGGCGCGTCGCGCGAGCGTCCCCGGGGCCGTGGTGGGGGTGACGTACCGGGGCGAGGAGTCGGTGTTCGCCACCGGAGTGTCCAGTGTGGACACCGGGCTCCCGGTCGATCCCGGCACGTTGTTCATGATCGGCTCCACCAGCAAGACGTTCGCCGCGGCCGCCGTCATGGCGCTGGTCGAAGACGGGACGCTGGACCTGGACCGGCCGGTCGTCGAGCACCTTCCCGATCTCCCGCTGGCGGATCCGGTGGCGCGGAAGACGGTGACCCTGCGCCATCTGCTCACGCATTCGGCCGGGTTCCTCGGCGACGTGGACTTCACCACCGGGTGGGGTGACGACGCGCTGGCCCTCGCGATCGCGCGGTTCGGCGACCTCCCGCAGAACTTCGCGCCCGGTGAGGTGTTCTCCTACTGCAACGCCGGGTTCCAGCTGGCCGGGCGGGTCGTCGAGGTGGCGACCGGCGAGGCCTTCGAGGACGTCGTGCGTGCCCGGCTGCTCGAACCGCTGGGCATGACCGAGTCGTATTACCTGCCGTGGGAGGTGCTCACGCGCCGTCACGCCGTCGGTCACGTGCTGCGTGACGGCGGGCCGGCGGTCGAGCACACCGTCGGCCTGACCCGGGCCGACAGCGCGAGCGGCGGCCTGTGGTCGACGGCGGGCGACCAGCTGAAGTGGGCGCGGTTCTTTCTCACCGGCGAGGCCGAGGGGAAACCGCCGCTCAGCGAGGCCACCCGCGACCTCATGCGCGCGCCGCAGCGCAAGGCCGCGCTGCGGTTCGAGGAGGTCGGGCTGAGCTGGCTGCACACCACCCACGGCGAGGCCCGGCTGGTCCGGCACGGCGGCAACGTGAGCAATCTGCAGCTGTCGGATTTCGTGACCTTGCCGGAGCACGATTTCGCCGTCACGGTGCTGACCAACAGCGCGGGCGGGTCCGCGCTGGGCGCCAAGATCGTCGACTGGTGCCTGGAGCACGTGGTCGGGCTGCCTCCGCTCGTGAGCCCTCCGCCTGTGGCCCAGCCGGACCTCGCCGAGTACCTGGGCCGCTACCAGACCGGTGACCTGGCGTTCGTGGTCAGCGACCGGGACGGCGCCCTCTGGGCCCAGCTGGTCGCCGAGATCGAGGACTTCCCGTCGCCTCCGCCGTTCGAGGCCGTGTTCGTCGGCGGAGACGCGATCGCCCCGGCCGCGGACACCCGCAAGCCCACCGCGCGGTTCCTGCGCGACGAGCGTGGACGGGTGACTTCGGTCGAGTTCGGTGGCCGGACGGCGAAGCGAGGCGCTACGGTTACCGGGTAGTAACTTCGGCTGACCAGGAGTGACCATGAGCGAAAAGGCGACCGCGTTGTTGCTGAACCCGGGTGGGTACGACCCCCAGCAGTTCGACCCGGAGACGCGTCGCCTGTTGCGTGCCACCATCGAGTGGTTCGAACAGCGTGGCAAACGCAAGCTCGTCGAGGACTACCACGACCGGACCTTCTACGCGGACTTCATCGAGTTCGCGGGCAAGGAAGGCCTGTTCTCGACGTTCCTCACTCCCGGCGCCAACGCCGAGGGGAATCCCGACAAGCGCTGGGACACCGCGCGGGTCGCGGCCCTGTCGGAAATCCTCGGTTTCTACGGCTTGAACTACTGGTACCCGTGGCAGGTCACCATCCTCGGCCTGGGCCCGGTGTGGCAGAGCGCGAACGAGGCCGCCCGCAAACGCGCGGCGGACTCGCTCGCGGCCGGTGGCGTCGCCGCGTTCGGACTGTCCGAAAAGGACCATGGTGCCGACATCTACTCGTCGGATCTCGTGCTCACCCCGGACGGCAAGGGCGGCTACCGCGCGAACGGGTCGAAGTACTACATCGGCAACGGAAACTGTGCGCGGACCGTGTCGGTGTTCGGCCGTATCGACGGTGTCGAGGGCCCGGACCAGTACGTGTTCTTCTACGCGGACTCGGAACACCCGAACTACCGCGTGGTGAAGAACGTCGTGCCGTCGCAGATGTACGTCGCCGAGTTCGAGCTGAACGACTACCCGGTGTCCGAAGAGGACATTCTGCACGTCGGCGCCGAAGCGTTCTCCGCGGCGCTGAACACGGTCAACATCGGCAAGTTCAACCTGTGCTTCGGCGGCATCGGGATGTCGACGCACTCGCTGTACGAGGCGATCACGCACGCGCACAACCGGGTGCTCTACGGCAAGAAGGTCACCGACTTCCCGCACGTGCGCCGGGAATTCGTGGAGGCGTACGCGCGGCTCGTCGCGATGAAGCTGTTCTCCGACCGCGCGGTGGACTACTTCCGCAGCGCGAACGCGGACGACCGCCGGTACCTGCTGTTCAACCCGATCACCAAGATGAAGGTGACCACCGAGGCGCAGAAGGTCATCGGCCTGGTCGCGGACGTGGTGGCGGCCAAGGGTTTCGAGGCCGACACCTATCTCGCGATGTCGAAGAACGACATCGACGGCCTGCCGAAGCTCGAAGGCACGGTGGCGGTGAACCTCGCGCTGATCGCGAAGTTCGTTCCCGCGTACCTGTTCGCGCCGCAGGCGTACGAGCCGGTGCCGACCCGCTCCGACGCGGCGGACGACGAGTTCCTCTTCCGCCAGGGCCCCGCGCGCGGGCTGTCCAAGGTGCGGTTCCACGACTGGCGCGAGGCCTACGCCAAGGCGTCCGCGATCCCGAACGTCGCCCGGTTCACCGAACAGGCCGAGGCTCTGGTGAAGCTGTTCACCGACGCGGCCCCGGACGAGGCGCAGCAGCAGGACCTCGACTTCGGCCTCGCGCTGACCGAGCTGTTCACGCTGGTCGTGTACGGGCAGCTGGTGCTGGAGCAGGCGGAGATCACCGGGATCGAGACCGAGGTCGTCGACCAGATCTTCGCCGTGCTGGTGCAGGACTTCAGCGTCGCGGCGATCGACCTGCACGGGAAGTCGTCCTCGACCGAGGCGCAGCAGGCGCTGGCGCTCGCTTCGATCCGGAAGCCGGTGGTCGACGCGGACCGTTTCGACCACGTGTGGTCCCTGGTCCGCGATCTCTCCGGCGCCTACGCGATGAACCCGTGAGCTGAAGGACGCTTTCCCCGCATCCGACGCGGTGAAGGGCGCTTTCCCCGCATCGCATGCGGGGAAAGCGCCCTTCAGCAGCTCTACTTGCCGAAGCCGGCCTTCCGGAGCGCGTCCGCCATGGCGCCGCCGCCACCGGAGTTCCCGCCGCGGTCCCGGCCGCCGCCACGGCCGCCCTGGCCGCCTCGGTTGCCGCCGCCCTGACGCTGGCCGCCCTGGCCGCGGTCCCGGCCGCCACCGCCGTTTTCGCGAGCGGGCTTGCCGGGCTCGTCGTCGAGGCGCAGGGTCAGCGAGATCCGCTTGCGCGGCACGTCGACCTCCAGCACCTTCACCTTGACGATGTCGCCCGGTTTCACGACCTCACGCGGGTCCTTGACGAAGTTCTTCGACAGCGCCGACACGTGCGCGAGCCCGTCCTGGTGCACGCCGACGTCGATGAACGCGCCGAACGCGGCCACGTTCGTCACGACACCTTCCAGCCGCATCCCCGGCTTGAGGTCGCCGATCTTCTCGACGCCGTCGGCGAAGGTCGCGGTCTTGAACGCGGGTCGCGGGTCGCGGCCCGGTTTGTCGAGTTCGGCGAGGATGTCGGTCACCGTGGGGAGCCCGAAGGTGTCGTCGACGAATTCCGACGGCTTCAGCGCCTGCAGTGTCCGCGTGTTGCCGATCAGCGAACGGATGTCCGTGCCGGTCGACGAAAGGATGCGCCGCACCACCGGATAGGCCTCGGGGTGCACCGAGGACGAGTCGAGCGGGTCGTCGCCGTCCGGGATGCGGAGGAAGCCCGCGCACTGCTCGAAGGCCTTCGGGCCGAGCCGCGCGACCTCCTTGAGCCCGCTGCGGGTCTTGAACGGCCCGTTCTCGTCGCGGTGCGCGACGATGTTCTCCGCCAGCGTCGTCGTGATGCCCGAGACGCGGGTCAGCAGCGGCGCCGAGGCCGTGTTGACGTCCACGCCGACGGCGTTCACGCAGTCTTCGACCACCGCGTCGAGTGAACGCGACAGCGAGATCTCCGACAGGTCGTGCTGGTACTGCCCGACGCCGATCGACTTCGGGTCGATCTTCACCAGTTCCGCCAGCGGGTCCTGCAGCCGGCGCGCGATGGAGACCGCGCCGCGTAGCGAGACGTCCATGCCCGGCAGTTCCTGCGAAGCGAACGCCGACGCGGAGTAGACCGACGCGCCCGCCTCCGAGACGACGGCCTTCGTCAGCTTCAGTTCCGGGTGCTTCTTGATCAGTTCGCCGGCGAGCTTGTCGGTCTCGCGGGACGCGGTGCCGTTGCCGATCGAGATCAGGTCCACCTTGTGCCGGGCGCACAGCGCGGCCAGTTCGGCGATGGACTGGTCCCATTTGTTCGCGGGCTGGTGCGGGTAGATCACGTGTGTGCCGACGACCTTGCCGGTCGCGTCGACGACGGCGACCTTGACGCCGGTGCGGAAGCCCGGGTCGAGGCCCATCGTGGCGCGGGTGCCCGCCGGTGCGGCGAGCAGCAGGTCGCGCAGGTTCGCGGCGAACACGCGAACGGCGTCGTCCTCGGCCGACTGGCGCAGCCGCATCCGCAGGTCGATCCCCAGGTGCAGCAGGATCTTCGTACGCCACGCCCAGCGGACGGTGTCGCCGAGCCACTTGTCGGCCGGTCGGCCTTCGTTGGCGATGCCGAACTTGTGGGCGATGCGGTTCTCGTACTCGGTCGGCCCGGTCTTCGGCTCCTCCGAAGGCTCTTCCGACTCCATCGACAGGTCGAGGATCTCCTCCTTCTCACCGCGGAACATCGCGAGGATCCGGTGTGAGGGGAGCTTGGTGTAGGGCTCGGAGAACTCGAAGTAGTCGGAGAACTTCGCGCCCTCTTCGGCCTTGCCGTCACGGACCTTCGAAGCGAGGCGGCCTTCCGCCCACATCTTCTCGCGCAGCTCGCCGATCAGGTCGGCGTCTTCGGCGAAGCGCTCGACGAGGATCGCGCGGGCGCCGTCCAGCGCGGCCTGCGCGTCCGCGACGCCCTTGTCGGCGTCGACGAACACCGCGGCGGCGGCCTGCGGGTCGGTGTTCGGGTCGCTCAGCAGCCCGTCGGCGAGCGGCTCCAGGCCGGCCTCGCGGGCGATCATCGCCTTCGTCCGCCGCTTGGGCTTGTACGGCAGGTAGATGTCTTCGAGGCGGGACTTGGTGTCCGCCGCCATGATCGACGCTTCGAGCGCCTCGTCCAGCTTGCCCTGGCTGCGGATCGACTCCAGCACCGCGACCTTGCGCTCGCCGAGTTCCCGCAGGTAGCGGAGGCGTTCTTCGAGGGTGCGGAGCTGGGTGTCGTCCAGCATCCCGGTGACCTCTTTGCGGTACCGGGCGATGAACGGCACGGTCGATCCGCCGTCCAGCAGGTCGACGGCCGCCTTGACCTGCCCTTCGCGCACGCCGAGTTCTTCGGCGATCTTCTGCTCGACTGTCTGCAGGCCCTGCACGCTCACTCCCACGCTCCTGAAATCCGCCCTCGGGTGCTCTCGGACCCTGCATTCTGCCGCTCGCGCCGAGCCGACTTTCGTATGGCCTCCCCTAACCGAACCCTTGACAGTTGTATTGGTCTGTACCATTTTGATGTGGCCCCGACCGCACCCGTTCGTGGAGGCCAGTGTGAAAGTGAAGCCGAAACACGCGTTCCTCGCCCTGCTGTCGTCACTGGCCGTGTGCCTGGGGGTGACTTTCGCGGTCTCGGGCAACGCCTCGGCCGCCAACATCCTGACCAATCCGGGCTTCGAACTCGGGACCACGAGCGGCTGGACCTGCTCCGGCGCGTCCTCCGTGGTCACCACGCCGGTCCACTCGGGCAGCCGCGCGCTCAGCGCCACCCCGGCCGGACAGGACAACGCCCGCTGCTCGCAGAGCGTGCCGGTCAAGGCCAACACCGCGTACACGCTTTCGGCGTGGGTGCAGGGCAGCTACACCTACCTCGGTGTCACCGGCACCGGGACGGGTGACAAGAACACCTGGACCCCGGGCGGCGGCAGCTGGTCGCAGCTCTCGCTGAGCTTCACCACCGGCGCGTCCACCAGCAGCGTCGAGATCTACCTGCACGGCTGGTACGGCCAGCCGGCGTACTTCGCCGACGACGTGAACCTCGACGGCCCGGGCGGCTCACCCACCACGACGCCGACCACGCCGACGACGTCCACGAGCCCGACGACCACCACGTCGAACCCGCCGACCACCACGACCAGCACCCCGCCCACCGGGAACCTGCCGAAGCACGTGATCACCGGCTACTGGCAGAACTTCTACAACGGCGCGAAGGCGCTCAAGCTCGCCGACGTCCCGACGAAGTACAACATCATCGCGGTGTCCTTCGCCGACGCGACGGCCACGCCGGGCGCGGTCAGCTTCACCCTCGACTCCGGTCTGTCGAGCCAGCTCGGCGGCTACACCGACGCGCAGTTCAAGGCCGACATCAAGACGGCGCAGGCGCGCGGGCAGAAGGTCATCCTGTCCGTCGGCGGTGAGAAGGGCACGATCCGCGTCGATTCCTCGGCCGCGGCGACGAACTTCTCCAACAGCATGAAGTCGCTCATCGCGACCTACGGTTTCGACGGCGTCGACATCGACCTGGAGAACGGCGTCAACGCGACCTACATGGCGCAGGCGCTGCGCAGCATCCACGCGGCGGGCGGCTCGATCATCACCATGGCGCCGCAGACGATCGACATGCAGAGCCCGTCGGCGGAGTACTTCAAGCTGGCGCTGAACGTCAAGGACATCCTGACCATCGTCAACATGCAGTACTACAACAGCGGCACGATGCTCGGCTGCGACCAGAAGGTCTACTCGCAGGGCACGGTCGACTTCCTCACCGCGCTGGCCTGCATCCAGCTGCAGAGCGGCCTGCGGGCCGACCAGGTCGGTCTCGGCCTGCCCGCGTCGGGCTCGGCTGCCGGTGGCGGCTACCAGGCGCCCGGCAACACGGTCAACGCGCTGAACTGCCTGGCGAAGGGCACGAACTGCGGCTCGTTCAAGCCCTCGACGACGTACCCGGCGATCCGGGGCGCGATGACCTGGTCGATCAACTGGGACGCCTCGCAGGGCTACGCGTGGTCGAACACGGTGAGCGCGGGCCTGGCCGGCCTCCCGTGATGATCCGCTAGACCGGGGCGGGGCACCGTCGTCGCGCGGGCGACGGTGCCCCGCCCTTTCCATGTCAGAGCGGAGTGAGCGGCAACCGCAACGCCGTAGGGGCCTCCGGTGGGACGACAGGCTTCAGCGGTGCGACGGGGGACAGGCGCCGGTAACCCGAGCCGAGCGGCGGTCTTGGATCCTCCTCGCCCTTGTTGGGCCACAACGACATCGCGCGTTCCGCCTGCGCGGTGATGGTCAGCGACGGGTTCACGCCGAGATTCGCCGAGATCGCCGAGCCGTCGGCGACATGCAGCCCGGGATACCCGTGCACCCGCTGGTACGGGTCGACGACGCCGGTCTCGGCGCTGTCACCGATCGCGCAGCCACCGATGAAATGCCCGGTGACCGGGATGTTCGCCAGATCCGTCCACGCGCCCTGCGCCAGCCCACCGATCTTGTCCGCCACCCGCCGGGTGACCTCGTGTCCGGCCGGGATCCACTCGGGATTCGGGTCGCCGATGCCCTGTTTCGTGGTCATCCTGCGGCCGAAGAGCCCGCGTTTCGTGTAGGTGGTCACGGAATTGTTCAGCGTCTGCATCACCAGCAGCCCGACCATCCGTTCGGACCAGCGCCGCGGATTGTGCAGCCGCACCAGGTTCCGCCGGTGCCGCCACAGCTCGCGGACGCCCAGCGCCCACCGCCGTTTGCCCGGCTCGGCGTCGACGAGCACCGTCGCGAGCAGCCCCATGGCGTTGCTGCCCTTGCCGTAGCGCACCGGTTCGACGTGCGTGACGGCGTCGGGATGGATCGACGACGTGATCGCGACGCCGCGGGTGAAGTCCGTGTCCTTCCGCAGCGAGCGCGCGGCGAGCACGGCCTCGGAGTTCGTCCTGGCGAGCAGGCCGAGACGCGGAGACAGGTTCGGCAGCGTTCCCGAGTCCTTCAACGAATGCAGAAGCCGTTGTGTGCCTAGCGAAGCGGCGGCGAATACCACCTCGGAGGCGGTGAAGGTCTGCTTGCGCTTGCGCATCCACCGTCCTGTTCGGACGGTGTCGACGGCGTAACCGCCATCGATCGGCCGGACCGACACCGCGGTGGTCAGCGGATGGACCTCCGCACCCGCCTTCTCCGCCAGATACAGGTAGTTCTTGACGGTCGTGTTCTTCGCGCCGACCCGGCAGCCGGTCATGCACTCGCCGCAGTGCGTGCACGGCTTCCGCAGCGGGCCTTCGCCGCCGAAGAACGGGTCGACGTCGCGCGCGCCGAAGTGGACGCCGACCGGGGTCGGCCGGTAGGTGTCCGCGATGCCCATGTCCTCGGCGACTTCGCGCAGCACGCGGTCGGCCGGGGTGACCAGCGGGTTCTCCACCACGCCCAGCATCCGCTTCGCCTGGTCGTAATGCGGGGCGAGTTCGGCCTTCCAGTCGGTGATGTGCGCCCACTGCGGATCCCGGTAGAAGGTGTCCGGCGGTTCGTAGAGCGTGTTCGCGTAGACGAGCGACCCGCCTCCGACGCCCGCGCCGCTCAGCACGAACGTGTTCTTCAGCAGGGTCAGCCGCTGGATGCCGTAACAGCCCAGTTTCGGTGCCCACAGGTATTTCCGCAGCCGCCACGAGGTCTTCGCGAACTCGTCGTCGGCGAACCGGCGCCCGGTCTCCAGCACGCCGACGCGATAGCCCTTCTCGGTGAGCCGCAACGCCGTCACGCTGCCCCCGAAACCGGAGCCGATCACCAGCACGTCGTAGTTCATCGCGGTCCCGCCGTCCGGTAGTCGCCGAGGTCGAGCGTCTTCGTCCGGCGGTCGTATTCGGTGACCAGACCGGGCCAGTTCGTGCTCACGCGGCCGTTCTCCTGGCGGTACCAGCTGGCGCAGGCTGTCCAGACGCTCTTGCCCAGCCGACGCTGGATCTCCTCGTCGTACCGTTGCTCGACCTCCGGGACCACGTCCATATAGGACACTCCGGGTTTGGCGAGATGCTCGACGGCCTGGCGGATGTAGCGGGCCTGCCGTTCGATCATGTAGATGATGGAGCCGGCGCCGAGGTTGGTGTTGGGGCCGTAGACGCAGAACAGGTTCGGGAAACCCGGCACGGTCATGCCGAGGTACGCCCGCGCGCCGCCCTTCCACGCGTCCGACAAAGCCTTTCCGCCGAGACCCTCCACCTTCAGCTCGCCGAGGAAGTCGGTCGCCGCGAAACCGGTCCCGTAGACGATGACGTCGGCCTCGTGCTCGACACCGTCCTCGGTGCGTACTCCGGACGGCGTGATCGCGCTGATACGCCGCGTCTCCACGGCGACGTTGTGCTGAGCCAGCGCGGGCAGGTAGTCGTTGGTGAACAGGATCCGTTTGCAGCCCAGCGGGTAGTCCGGGGTGAGCTTCGCGCGCAGCGCCGGGTCCTTGATGTGGCGGCGGCGCAGCTGGGCCGTCCGCAGTTCGAAGACCTTGGCCAGCACCGGATGTTTCGTCATCGCGTAGGTCGCGTACTCGGCGAGCAGGAAGATCCGGAGCCTGCCGAGCAGCTGGGTGGCGGGGAGATGCCGGAACAGCCGCTGCTGCCAGCGCCGGTAGCGGGTGTCCCGTTTCGCCATGATGTACGGCGCGGTGCGCTGGAACACCGTCAGCTCGCCCGCCTGGCGCTGGAGTTCGGGTACGAACTGGATCGCGCTCGCACCGGTGCCGATCACCGCGACCTTCTTGCCGCGCAGGTCGACGTCGTGATCCCAGCGCGCGGAGTGGAAACTGGCGCCCTCGAAGGTCTCCTGGCCGGGGATGTCCGGCTGGACCGGCCGGGAAAGCTGGCCGACGGCGGGGACGAAGACGTTCGCTTCGTACGTCTCGCCGCCCGCGGTCTCCACCCGCCAGAGCCCGCGTTCCTCGTCGAAGGACGCAGAGGTGACGCGGACGCCGAACCGGATATGCGGTTCGAGCCCGTAGCGACGCACCACCCGTTTGAGGTACTCGTGGATATCCGGTTGCAGCGAGAACCGCTTCGGCCAGTCGGGATTGGGCTCGTAGGAGAACGAGTACAGCGGCGACGGGATGTCGCAGCCCGCGCCGGGGTACGTGTTCTCACGCCAGACGCCGCCGGGTTCGTCCGCGCTCTCCAGGATGGTGAAGTCGTCGAACCCGGCGCGTTTGAGCTCGATCGCCGTTCCGACCCCGCCGAAGCCCGTCCCTACGATCAGCACGCTGGTATCGCCCATGCCGATCGAAGTTACCCAGCGGTCACCCTCGGTGGAAGTGCACGAGCGGCCACTCAATCGAGATTTTCGGCCACGATCTCCACCGAATGGCTTTCGGCCTGGGGATGCGCCCAGGCCAGCAGCCGGTGCGCGGAACTCTCCAGCGTGTCCAGATCGCGTTTCGGGACGCGCTCGAACGGCGTGATCACCACCGAAGCCGCCTTCTTCACGGTCTTGATCTCCCAGAAGCCCTTCACCAGGCCGCCGACCAGGATGGTGCCCTTGACCAGGCCGTTCTGGGTGATGACGACCTTGCGGTACTCGTCGCTGATCACCCGCGTGCGGTCGGCGTAGGACAGCACGGTCTGGTCGAACGGGCCCAGCAGCCGCGCGGGCGCGGGAGTGTCCGGATCGGGACGAGGGGCTTCGGGCAGGTCGAAGAGTTCGCGGCCGTTCTCGTCACGGAACGTCCGCAGCTCCGGCCGCAGCCGCTCGGCGACGTCGCCGAGTTTCGTGATCCCGGCCCACGCCTGCGCGTCCTGCACACTGGCGGGCCCGAACGCGGCCAGATAGCGCCGAAACATCGCCTCCGCCGAGGGAGCGGTGTCCGGTTCGGCGCCCAGCCAGTCGCCGGTGGTCTGATACGTCGGCTGTCCGGACTTGCCCCAGACGCCGCGCGGCGGGATCTGCACCAGCGGCAGCAACGCCCGCGCGACGTGCACCAGCGACGACGGCGCCACGCCTTCCCAGTGCTTCGCCAGTTCCGCGCCGAGGCTCGCCGACGAAAGCGGCCGCTCGCCCAGCAGCTTGCGGGCGGTGCGGGCGATCTCCTGGTGGTCGAGGCCCTTGATATCGGGGCCGTGCTGGGTGTTGCCGAGCACCGAGCGGTCGTAGAGCGGCTGCACGATGGGGCGCCACGCGAGCGCGTCCGATGGCGTGACCAGATGCACCGTGCCGCGCATGAGCGCGATGCGCACGACGCTCTTGTCCAGCAGGAGGCTCGCCAGGTCTTCCTGGCGGAAGCCGTGCAGCCGGGTCCACAGCGCGAAGTACGGCGGGTTCGGCGCCTGCGCCTGCAAGCCGGCCAGATGATCGACCGCTTCGAGCGCGGTCATCTTCGAACGCCGGAGCAGCAACTGCCGGTCCAGCATGGCGCGGTTCAGCGCGCGCCTGCTCAACGTGTCGGACATACCGCTCACCCTAAAGGGGATCAAGGACAGTTACGGTCCTCAATGGGCCGATCGTCGCCCGGGGATCCATAATCCCGGCCATGGAACTACCGCCGCCGGTGATCCGGGACTGGGACTACCCGCGCGGCACGGCGAGCATCGTGCTCATGGCCCGCTTCGCCGCCGAGAACGGTGTCGAGGGGCTGGAGTCCTACGAACACGCCCCCGTGGACGGCCAGGTCGACGCGCGTCAGGAACTCGCGGTCGTCCGGGCGCTGGTCCGCGGGCTTGGCGGCGAGGACGCCGTCGCGCTGCGGCTGAGCAGGCGATACCGCGTCAGCGCGTTCGGCATCTTCGGCTTCGCGTGCATCAGCAGCCCGACGCTGGGGGACGCGATGCGTTTCGCCCTGCGCTACCTGGACCTGAGCTTCACGTTCTGCATCCCGCACGTGACCGTCGAGGCCGGACGGCTCGCGCTCGCCATGGACGACAGCCGCGTGCCCGGCGACGTCGCCCGCTTCCTGCTGCTGCGCGACCTCGGCGCCATCCACACCGTCATGCGCGACATCCTGCCGGACATCTCCTTGCGCTCCTTGGCCTTCCGGCACGACAAACCCTCCACAGTGGACGAATATGTGCGGACCTTCGGGCTGGTGCCGTCGTTCTCCGCTCCGTCGCAGCTCGCCACCCTGGATCCGCTCTTCCTCGACAAACCCCTGCCGCAGGCCAACGATCAGACCGTCGCGGTCTGTGCCGCGCAATGCGAGCTGCTGGTGTCGCGGAAACGGGAACGGTCCGGGATCGCCCAGCAGGTCCGGGAAAGACTGGTGCGGCTCGGCGGGGTCGACGCGGGGATGGAAGAGGTCGCGCGGCAGCTCGCCCTCAGCCCGCGGACCCTGCGGCGACGGCTGTTCGAGGCCGGGACCGGCTACCGGGCCCTGCTCGACGAGGTCCGCCAGGCGCTGGCGGAGGAGATGCTCGACACCGGCGCGCTCACCGTGGAGGACGTCGCGCTGCGGCTGGGCTACGCCGAAGCGTCGAGCTTCATCTACGCCTTCAAACGCTGGAAGGGGATGACTCCGGCGGCCTATGCCCGGCGGAACGCGTTGCGAGCACGGCCGGGTAGGTGACCCGCAGCAGGTGCAGGATCGACTCGGTGAGGAACACCCGCAGCTCCTCCCGGCCGAGCGTGCCGCGGATCAGCCATTCGCGGGAGGCCGCGCGCAGCATCCCGCCGTACGAACGGATCATCGCGCGGAGTTCTTCGCGACCCTCGGTGACGTCGCTCATCAACGCGGCCGCGAGCACGCGATCGGCGGCGATCTCATCGGCCTCCAGCATGATCCGCTCGATCTCCGGGTCGCGGCCCACCGCCTCCGGGCCGATCGCCGTCAGCCACGCCTGCTCGTTGCGCTCGACGACCTCGATCCAATGCCGGACGCTGATCGCGAGCCGCTCTTCGGCGGTCGTTTCCGGCAGGTTCTCGATGACCGGCGCCGGGACGATCATCATCTGCCGGACGACTTCCAGGTACAGCTCCCGTTTGCCGCCGAAGTAGTGGTTGATCAGCGGCCGGGCCACCCCGGCGGCCTTCGCGATGTCCGAGGTCGAAACCGAGGCGTACGTGCCCTCGCCGAAGAGCCGCCGGGCCGCGGTCAGGATCTCGGCGCGCCGGGCGGCCGGTTCGAGGCGGCGCCGCCGGGCCTCCGGATCGGTGCTCATGGGCCGAGCGTAACCGTTTCAAAGGGAAGCTTGGACGGGATACCAGTCTCGCAGAACACCGTCTCTCCGCTGTTCACCGCGTGCAACGCCGCGTTGATCCGCCGATGGAGAGTCGCTTTCACCCGGTGTTCCGCCTCGGCTGGCGAGTACAGCCCGACCGACCGGACTTCGGCGTCTGTCGACTTGATCGCGCGTACTTCTTCTTCAGTGATCAAGCCGCCGTCGAAGATGAACGCCAAGCCCTCCGGCATGACCCCCTGCGTAGGGATGTGGTCGATCACCAGCAACGCGCCGAGGGGGCGGGTGATGCCCAGCTCTTCCTGGAGTTCGCGTATCGCGGTCGCCCATGGCGTTTCCTCCGCCTCGACCGCGCCACCGGGGATCTCCCACTCGGGTTTGTATGTGGTCTCCACCAGCAGTACCCGCGACCGGTCGTCGCGGAGAAGTACGCCGGCCGCGGTGCGTTTCCTGTTGAGAGAAGCCACGTAGTCGCCGAAGGGGAGGAGTTCCACGATTTCGGAGGTTACCGCGCTTGTCGTCCAGGTGCGGACGTCAGAGAGCGAACTCCTCCGGATCGGTGCTCATGGGCCGAGCGTAACCGTTTCACGTGACCGCCTGCCGTTATCCATTCGGAACAACCCGCCGGTAACCCCTGGGGCCCGCATGGCGACGTTCGGGCGGGGGGACCGGACGTCATGGGTAGGGACGAATGGCCAGTGCTGAGCGCGATCCGGTTCGCCGCACCGGGCGGTGGGTCAGTGTGCGGCTGCAGCATCGTGACGTCCGTGTCCAGGACGAATGCGTTTCCTACGCCGGGATCGTGATCACGAGTTTCGAGAACGGAGCCGAGGTCTGCGAACGCTGGATCCCGCTCGGGGTGGATCCGTCGGAGGCCGACGACGAACAGCTCATCCAGCAGCTGCGCGACGCGCTGGTCTGGCAGGCGCGGCGGCCCCCGAAGGGCTGAAGGACGCTTTCACCGCATGTGACGCGGTGAAGGGCGCTTTCACTGCATCACATGCGGTGAAAGCGTCCTTCAGCATCACTGGGTCCGCAGGCCGTCGAAGGCGATCTTGCACACCGCGTCCGCCAGCTCCGTCCCGGCCGAACCCCGGCGCGGCCGGTACCACTCGATCAGCGAGTTCACCATGCCGTACAGCAGCCGCGCGGTGACGGCGGGATCGATGTCGGGCCGCACGTCGCCCTCGGTTTCGGCCTGTTTCACCAGTTCCGTCACCAGCCGGTCGAATTCGCGCCGCCGCGCGAGCGCCGCCCGCTCGATCTTGGTGTTGCCGCGCACCCGCAGCAGCAGGGTGACGAACGGCAGCTGGTCGACCAGTACCAGGACACTGCCCCGCACCAGATGCTCCAGCTTTTCGATCGCCTTGCCCTCGAAGGACTCCGTCTCGGCGGCGACGGCGAACAGGCCGTTCAGCGCGCGGTCGACGGCGAGGCGCAGCAGCTCCTCCTTGCTCGGCACGTGGTGGTAGATCGCGGATTTCGTGATGCCGAGCTTGCGGGAAAGGTCCTCCATGCTGGTGCCGTCGTAGCCACGCTCGTTGAACAGTTTGACCGCGACCTGAAGCAGCGACTCGAGGTCGTAACCGGGGCGCCCCCGGCGGGCGGGGGTGCTCAAGCGCGCTCCCGTTCGTCGAGGACGCGGCGCATCTTGCCCAGCGAGCGTTCCAGCGTGTCCGGGTCGACGACCTCGACGCCGACGCTCACGCCGACCCCGTCCTTCACCCCGGCGATCAGCCGGGCGGCGGCCTCGGCGCGCTGCTCGGCGGTCGCGTCCGGACGCGCTTCGACACGGACGGTCAGGTGGTCCATCCGGCCCTTCGTGGACCGGATCAGCTGGAAATGCGGCGTGAGCGCGGGGGTCACCAGCACGACTTCCTCGATCTGCGTGGGGAAGACGTTGACGCCACGCAGGATGATCATGTCATCGCTGCGTCCGGTCACCTTCTCCATCCGCCGGTACGCCGGCCGCGCGGTGCCCGGCAGCAGCCGGGTGAGGTCGCGCGTGCGGTACCGGATGATCGGCAGCGCCTGTTTGGTGAGCGAGGTGAACAGCAGCTCACCCTCGGCGTCGGTGGGTTTCTCGGTGAACGGGTCGATCACCTCGGGGAAGAAGTGGTCCTCCCAGATGTGCAGCCCGTCCTTGGTCTCGACGCATTCCTGCGCGACGCCGGGGCCCATCACCTCGGACAGGCCGTAGATGTCGACGGCGTCGATGCCGACGCGTTCCTCGATCTCCGCGCGCATCTGCTCGGTCCACGGCTCGGCGCCGAAGATGCCGACCTTGAGCGAACTCGTCTGCGGGTCGATGCCCTGCCGTTCGAACTCGTCGAGCAGCGTCAGCATGTACGAGGGGGTGACCATGATGATCTCGGGTTTGAAGTCGGTGATGATCTGCACCTGGCGCGCGGTCATGCCGCCGGACGCCGGGATCACCGTGCAGCCGAGCTTTTCGGCGCCGTAGTGCGCGCCGAGCCCGCCGGTGAACAGGCCGTATCCGTAGGCGACGTGGACCTTGTCGCCCGGCCGCCCGCCCGCGGCGCGGATCGAGCGCGCCATCACCGTCGCCCAGGTGTCGATGTCCTCGGACGTGTAGCCGACGACGGTCGGTTTCCCGGTGGTCCCGCTGGACGCGTGGATGCGGCTGACCTGCGACTCCGGTACGGCGAACATGCCGAACGGGTAGTTGTCGCGCAGGTCCTGTTTGGTGGTGAAGGGGAACTTCGCCAGATCTTCCAGCACCTTGCAGTCGTCCGGGTGAACGCCGGCTTCGTCGAACTTCCGGGTGTAGAACGGCACGTTGTCGTACGCGTGCCGCAGCGTCCACTGGAGGCGCTTCAGTTGCAGCGCCTGCAGCTCGTCGATGGTCAGGTTCTCGGCGTCGTCGCTGAAGGCGTTCATCGTGATGCTTTCTGGATGGTGCGGCTGCGGCCGCGGAATTCGGCGACGACCTCCGGCCCGTCGGGGGTCTCCCGGTGCACGGTGACGTCGTAGATGCCGTTGCGGCCGTAGCGGGTCCGCTCGGTGGCGGTGGCGATGAGGTGGTCGCCGAGTTTGCCGGCGGCGACGAAGGAGATCTCCGCGCCGGACGCGACGGTCACCGGGCCGTGGCTGTTGCAGGCGCAGGCGAAGGTCGTGTCGGCCAGCAGGAAGACGTAGCCGCCGTGGGCGATGTCGTGGCCGTTCACCATCGTCTCGGTGATCCGCATGGTGGCGACGGCGTGGCCTTCGGCGGCCTCGATCAGCTCGATGCCCAGCGCCTTCGACGCCTGGTCGTCGGCGAACATCGTGTGCGCGGCGTTAGTCAAGCCAGACCACCTTGTTACTGACCGAATGGACGGTTGTTAAAGGGTGTCGCAAGTAAAGGCGCGCTTTCGGGCAGATGTCAAGGGTCCACCGCCATCGGGGGGTTTGCAAGACCCGGGTCACGAGCTACAGTGAATTACTGAACGGACGGTCTGTTAATCCACCATGAAGGGTCGCCCCATGGCATTGCTGCGCAGCTACGTCTCCGGCGGATGGCACACGGCGGAAAGTGACGGAGTACCGCTGCACGACGCCTCGACCGGCGAGGAGGTCGCCCGGGTCTCGTCCGACGGCATCGACTTCGCCGCCGCGCTCGACTACGGCCGTCGCGTCGGCGGACCGGCGCTGCGCGAGCTGACCTTCCACCAGCGTGCCGCGCTGCTGAAGGCGCTGGCCTCCCACCTGCGCGAACACCGCGAGGAGCTGTACGCGCTCTCGGCGCGCACCGGCGCGACCAAGGGCGACTCGATGGTCGACATCGACGGCGGCATCGGCGTCCTGTTCGCCTACTCCAGCAAGGGCAAGCGCGAACTGCCGAACGACACCGTCTACGTCGACGGCAACGTCGAGCCGCTGAGCAAGGGCGGCACCTTCGTCGCCCAGCACATCGCCGTCCCGCTGCGCGGGGTCGCCGTCCAGATCAACGCGTTCAACTTCCCCGTCTGGGGTCCGCTGGAGAAGTTCGCGCCCGCGTTCCTCGCCGGGGTGCCGAGCCTGATCAAGCCCGCCAGCCAGACCGCGTACCTCACCGCGCGGCTGGTCGAGATCATCATCGAGTCCGGCATCCTGCCCGAGGGCACGCTCCAGTTCGTCGCGGGCAGCGTCGGCGACCTGCTCGACCACGTGACGGCGCAGGACCTCGTCTCCTTCACCGGTTCGGCGTCGACGGCGCAGAAGCTGCGCGCGCACCCCGCGATCGTGCGCAACTCCGTCCGGTTCAACGCCGAGGCCGACTCGCTGAACCTGTCGATCCTCGGCCCGGACGCCAAACCCGGCACCACCGAGTTCGATCTCTTCGTCAAGCAGCTGACCACCGAGATGACGGTCAAGGCCGGCCAGAAGTGCACCGCCATCCGCCGCGCCTTCGTACCCGCCGACCTGGTGGACGACGTCGCCGAGGCCGCGAGCGCGCGGCTGGCGAAGACCACCGTCGGCAACCCCACCGCCGAAGGTGTCCGCATGGGCGCCCTGGCCAGCCTGGAGCAGCGTGAAGAGGTCCGGCGGTCGCTCAAGGCGCTGCTGGACGTCGGCACGGTCGTCTTCGGCGACCCGGAGCAGGTCGAGGTCGTCGGCGCGGACGCCGAGCGGGGCGCGTTCATCTCGCCGGTGCTGCTGAAGGCCGACCCGGAGCGCTCCGAGCCGCACGAGGTCGAGGCGTTCGGCCCGGTGTCGACGCTGCTGCCGTACACCTCCACCGAACAGGTCATCGAGCTCGCCGCGCGTGGCGGCGGCAGCCTGGTGGGTTCCGTCGTCTCGGCGGACCAGGAGTTCGTACGCGAGGTCGTCCTCGGCGTCGCGCCGTACCACGGCCGCCTGCTGGTGCTCGACGCCGACGACGCCAAGGAGTCCACCGGTCACGGTTCCCCGATGCCGCAGCTGGTGCACGGTGGCCCCGGCCGCGCCGGCGGCGGCGAGGAGATGGGCGGCGTCCGCGGCGTGCTGCACCACATGCAGCGCACGGCGGTCCAAGGTTCGCCCGCGGTGCTGAGCACGGTCACCGGGCGCTGGGTCGCCGGCGCGCCGAGGACCGAAGGCGACGTCCACCCGTTCCGGAAGTCGTTGGCGGAGCTGAAGATCGGCGACTCCGTGGTCGCCGGTCCGCGCACCGTCACCCAGGAGGACGTGGACCACTTCGCCGAGTTCACCGGTGACACCTTCTACGCCCACACTGATCCCGAGGCCGCGGCCGCGAACCCGCTGTTCGGCGGGATCGTGGCGCACGGGTACCTCGTGGTGTCTTTCGCGGCGGGCTTGTTCGTCTCGCCGGAGCCCGGCCCAGTGCTGGCCAACTACGGCCTGGAGAACCTGCGGTTCCTCACCCCGGTCAAGGTGGGCGACTCGCTGACCGTGACCTTGACCGCCAAGCAGATCACCCCGCGTATCGACCAGGAGTACGGCGAGGTCCGCTGGGACGCCGACGTCACCAACGCCGACGGCGACTCGGTCGCCAAGTACGACGTGCTGACCCTGGTGGCGAAGGAGCAGTCATGACCGCGACATTGCCCGAGGAAGACCTCGAACGGCATTTCGAGGCCACCATCGAGCGCGACCAGCGCATCGAGCCACGTGACTGGGTGCCCGAGGGCTACCGCAAGACGATGATCCGCCAGATCGCGCAGCACGCGCATTCGGAGATCATCGGCATGCAGCCGGAAGGAAACTGGATCACCCGCGCGCCTTCCTTGCGGCGTAAGGCGATCTTGCTCGCCAAGGTGCAGGACGAGGCCGGGCACGGATTGTACCTGTACTCCGCGGCCGCCACGCTCGGCGCCGACCGCGCGGATCTGACGGACAAGCTGATCAACGGCAAGCAGAAGTACTCGTCGATCTTCAACTACCCGACGCTGACCTTCGCCGACGTCGGCGTGATCGGCTGGCTGGTGGACGGCGCGGCGATCTGCAACCAGGTCCCGTTGTGCCGCAGTTCGTACGGGCCGTACGCGCGCGCCATGATCCGTATCTGCAAGGAGGAGTCCTTCCATCAGCGGCAGGGCTACGAGCTGCTGATGACCATGATGCGCGGCACCGAGAAGCAGCGCGAGATGGTGCAGGAGGCGGTGAATCGCTGGTGGTGGCCGTCGCTGATGATGTTCGGCCCGCCGGACGCGGATTCGCCGAACACCGCGCAGTCGATGGCGTGGAAGGTCAAGCGGCACACCAACGACGAACTGCGCCAGCGCTTTGTCGACATGTCCATCCCGCAGGCCGAGGCGCTGGGCGTCACCTTCCCGGATCCGGACCTGAAGTGGAACGCCGAACGCGGGCACTACGACTTCGGCGCCGTCGACTGGGACGAGTTCAAGAACGTGTTGAAGGGCAACGGCCCCTGCAACGCCGAGCGCATCGCGCACCGGCGGCGGGCACAGGAAGACGGCGCGTGGGTGCGGGAAGCCGCCTCGGCGCACGCAGCGAAGAAGGGTTCGTGATGAAACACGACTGGCCGTTGTACGAGGTGTTCGTCCGGGGCAAGCGCGGGCTGAACCACGTGCACGTGGGTTCGCTGCACGCGGCGGACGACGACATGGCGCTGCACCACGCGCGGGATCTGTACACCCGCCGCAACGAGGGCGTGTCGATCTGGGTCGTGAAGGCCTCGGACATCACGGCGTCCTCACCGGACGAGAAGGACCCGTTCTTCGCGCCCAGCGGCGACAAGGTGTACCGGCACCCGACGTTCTACGACATCCCCGACAACGTTCCCCACATCTGACATGAGCTTCGACAACGCCTACGAGGCGATCACCGAGGAGAACGACTCCCGCTGGGCCTTCGGCACCGGGTTCGAGGATCCGCTGTCCGGTGTGGACACCACGGTCCCGTCCGGTGTGGACGGTGCGCGGCTGGCGGCCTACTGCCTGATGCTCGGCGACGACGCGCTGATCTTCTCGCACCGGCTGCAGGAATGGTGCACGAACGCGCCTGAGCTCGAAGACGAGGTCGCGATCGCCAATATCGCGCTCGATCTACTCGGGCAGGCCCGGCTGCTGCTGGCCCGCGCGGGCAAGGCCGACGGCAGCGACCGTTCGGAGGATTCGTACGCCTTCTTCCGCAGCGAACAGGAGTACCGCAACGTCCGGCTCGCGGAGCTCGAAGGCGGGCACTTCGGGCATCTGATCGCGCGGCTGCTGGTGTTCTCGATCTGGCGGCTCGCGCTGCTCCAGCGTTTGCAGACCAGTGTCGATCCGGTGCTGGCGGCCATCGCGGACAAGGGCGTCAAGGAAGTCGCGTACCACCGCGACTACGCCGCCCAATGGGCCGTGCGCCTCGGCGACGGCACCGAGCTGTCCCACTCGCGCATGCAGGAAGGCCTCGACGCGGTCTGGCCGTACGTCGACGAGCTTTTCGCGGCGCACGAGGTCGAGTTCGTCGAGTCGCCGTCGTTGCGGCCGGAGTTCGACGCGATCCTCGACCAGGTGCTGGCCGTCGCGACGCTGAAGCGTCCCGAAATCGGTGCCATCGCCGGGGTTTCCGGCCGGATGGGCCGCGACGGCGTGCACACCGAGCGGATGGGCTACCTGCTGGCGACCCTGCAGAGTGTCGCCAGGGAACATCCGGACGCGACATGGTGACCGCGTACGCCGTGGCCGCCACGGTCACCGATCCGGAGCTCCCGATGCTGACGCTCGCGGACCTCGGCGTGCTGCGTGAAGTGTCCGAATCCGACGGACGGGTGGTCGTCGCGATCACCCCGACCTACACCGGCTGCCCGGCGATGGACACCATGCGCGACGACCTCGTGCACGCGCTGACCGGCGCGGGCTACGGCGAGGTCGAGGTCCGCACGGTGCTGCAGCCCGCCTGGTCCACCGACTGGATCACCGAGGACGGCAAACGGAAACTGGCCGAGGCCGGGATCGCGCCACCGGGGGCCGCGCCGCGGCGGACCGGGCCGATCCCGCTCACGCTGAGCCCGCCGGTGTCGTCGGTCCGCTGCCCGAACTGCGGTTCCGCGGACACCGAGGAGCAGTCCAGGTTCAGCGCGACGGCGTGCAAGGCCCTGCGCCGCTGCCGGTTCTGCCTCGAACCGTTCGAACACGTCAAGGAGATCTAGCGTGACCGCCACCCTGCGCCGCACGGGCTTCCACACCCTCACGGTGTCCGACGTCCAGCGTCTGTGCGACGACGCCGTCGCGGTGACCTTCGACGTGCCCGAAGACCTCGCGGACACCTTCCGCTTCAAACCGGGCCAGTCGCTGACGTTGCGCCGCGAGATCGACGGCCGCGACGAGCGCCGGTCGTACTCGATCTGCGCACCCGCCGGGGCGGCGCCGCGGGTCGGCGTCCGCGAGGTGCCGGGCGGGCTGTTCTCGTCGTGGCTCGTACGCGAGGTGAAACCCGGCGACGAGATCGAGGTCGCGCCGCCCACCGGCAACTTCAGCCCCGATCTGGCAGCCGCCGGGCATCACGTGCTGATCGCGGCCGGATCCGGGATCACGCCGGTGTTGTCGATCGCGTCTTCGCTGCTCGGCGACTCCGACGCGACGGTGACCGTGCTCTACGGCAACCGCCGCACGGACACCGTCATGTTCGCCGACGACCTCGCGGATCTGAAGGACCGTTACCCCGCGAGGCTCGAACTCGTCCACGTGCTCTCCCGTGAGCCGCGCGAGGCCGAACTGTTCACCGGGCGGCTCGACGTGGAGAAGCTGCGGCGGCTGTGCTCCGTGCTGATCCCGGTCGAGGACGTCGCGCACTGGTGGCTGTGCGGGCCGTTCGAGATGGTGACCGGCGCGCAGGAACTCCTGCGGTCCCTGGACGTCGCCGAGGAGCGGATCCACCAGGAACTGTTCTATGTGGACACTCCGCCGGAGCCGGTGCACCACGTCGATCCGGCCGTCGTGGGGGCGTCCAGCGAGGTCACGCTGGTGCTCGACGGCCGGTCGACGACGATGACGCTGCCGCGCGGCACCTCGGTGCTCGACGGCGCGCAGAAGTTCCGCCCGGATCTGCCGTTCGCCTGCAAGGGCGGCGTATGCGGCACCTGCCGGGCGAAGATCTGCGACGGCAAGGTGGACATGCGGCGCAACTTCGCGCTGGAGAAGGCCGAGGTCGACGCCGGTTTCGTCCTGACCTGCCAGTCGGTGCCCGTCTCCGACGCCGTCACCGTGGACTTCGACGCCTGACGCCTCGTGAGTGGTAAGGACGGTTCTAACCGTCCTTACCACTCACGAGGCCCTACAGCTCCAGCCGCCGGGTGATGCCGATGTCGGCGAGGAACGGGCGGTCGTGGCTCGCCACGATCAGCGTGCCCCGGTAGGCCAGCAGCGCCTCGGTGAGCCGGCGGACACTCGCCAGGTCGAGGTTGTTCGTCGGCTCGTCGAGCAGCAGCAGTCGCGGCGTGGGCTCGGTCAGCAGCAACGTCGCCAGCGCCGCCCGGAACCGTTCCCCGCCGGACAGCGACGCCACCTCGCGGTCGGCGGTCTTGCCCCGGAACAGGAACCGGGCCAGCCTCGCGCGGATCTCGTTGTCCGTGAGCGACGGCGCGACGTGCCGCACGTTGTCCACAATGGACAAAGTGTCGTCGAGCACGTCGATCCGCTGGGGGAGCAGCCTCGCGGGGACGAACAGCCCCACCTCGCCCGACTTCGGCGGCAGCTCGCCGGTGATCGTCCGCAGCAGGGTGGTCTTCCCCGAACCGTTCGGGCCGACGAGCGCGATCCGCTCGGGGCCCATGACGTGCAGGTCCACCGCCGGGCCGAACCGGGGCACGGCGTCGATCCGGAGTACGTCCGTCCCACGGGGGACCGTCGTTTCCGGGAGCTCGACGCGGATCTCGGCGTCCTCCCGCACCAGCTCCTCGGCGGCCTTCAGTGCCTCGACGGCGTTTTCCAGCCGGTCGGTGTGCAGGTTCCGGTACTTGCCCGCGGCGATCTGCGCGTCCTCCTGACGTTTGCGCATGCGTCCCTTGGGCTCGCGTTTGGTGTCCCACATCTTCTGGCCGTAGCGGGCCCGCCGGGCGAGTTTGATCCCGGCCTCGACCAGCTCCCGCTTCTGCCGTTTGACGTCCGACTCCGCCGCGCGCACATGCCGCCGCGCGGCCTCCTGCGCGACCTCGACGGCGTGTTCGTAGTCCGCGAGGTTTCCGCCGTACAGCGTGACCTCGCGGTCGCGGACCTCGGCGATCCGGTCGACCAGCCCGAGCAGTTCCCGATCGTGCGAGACCACCACGAGGATCCCGCCCCAGCCCGCCACCTCGCGGTGCACGAGCTCCCGGGCCCGCAGGTCGAGATTGTTCGTCGGCTCGTCGAGCAGCAACGCGGCGGGGCGGCGCAGGAGCAGGGCGGCCAGCCCGAGCAGCGTGAGTTCGCCGCCGGACAGTTCGCCCGCCCGCCGGTCCAGGCGGACGGCGCCCAGGCCGAGCCGGTCGAGGATCGCGCGGATGCGCTCCTCGACGTCCCAGTTGTCGCCGATGGTGGCGAAGTGCTCTTCGGTGGCGGAACCGTCCTCGACGGCCCTGATCGCCGCGCGGATCGCGGTGACGCCGAGGACGTCGTCGACCCGGCGGCCGGTGTCGAGGACGAGGTTCTGTGGCAGGTAACCGAGCTCACCCGGTGCGGTGATGGAACCCGTCGTGGGCCGCAGCTCGTCGGCGAGCAGCTTGAGCAGCGTGGACTTACCGGATCCGTTGGTGCCGACCAGGCCGGTGCGACCGGCGCCGATCGTGAGCGAGAGGCGCTCGAACACCGGAACACCGTCCGGCCAGGTGAAGGTGACGTCGGAAAGCGTCAAGGAAGAAGACATGAGACTCCCTGCGAAGGAGGTGGATGAGGGCGCAGGTTCGTCTCAGAAGATCACCGCGACAGGGTAGCCCGCGGGTTGCCGGGTGGCGATCGGTTTTCGCGGGGACCGGCGACGAAGCGTCAGGTTTTCGCGAGCCAGGTCGAACTCGGTAGGACCGGCGTCCGACGGTGCTGGTCCCGGCCTGACAGCGGGGCGGTGATGATCCGCCGCGGCACCGTGAGGAGGCCGAGGGGGACGGCTGCGCGAAGCTGGTCGTCGATGTTCGGCCGTGCGCTTGGCGCCTGGCAGTGCGCAGACTGGTTTTCTTGAACGCTGCCTTTGCATTGCCGGATTTCGGTAATGGTCGCCGGTGTGCCGACCGTTGTTGCGCTGTCGGTGGTGCTCCGTGGGTGGTGGTTGCCGGATTTCGGCGATGGCACGGGTGTGGGTCTTGGTCGCGTGGCTTCGGGTGGGTTCGCGGGAGCGGTGGGTGGTGGTTGCCGGATTTCGGCGACAGCCCAGCTGTCGGTCTTGGTCTCGCGGCTTCGGGTCGTTCCCCGGGGCCGGCGGGGCGGCTGTCGCCGGATTTCGGCAACAGCACCGGTGTCGCCCCCGATCACCTGACATCGGCCCGCTCCCCGGACCCCGTGGCCAACCGTCGCCGAAATCCCGCGACATCCCAGGTGTGGGTCTTGATCTCGTGGCTTCGGGTCGTTCCCCGAGACCGGCGGGGCGGCTGTCGCCGGATTCCGGCAACAAGCACGGGTGTCGATCTCGGCCGCGCAGCTGCGGGTCGTTCCCGGCCCCTTGGGCAACCGTCGCCGGATTCCGGCGACATCCCAGGTGTCGGCCTTGGTCTCGTGGCTTCGGGTCGTTCCCCGAGACCGGCGGGTCGGCTGTCGCCGGATTCCGGCAACAACACCGGTGTCGATCTCGGCCGCGCAGCTGCGGGTCGTTCCCGGCCCCTTGGGCAACCGTCGCCGGATTCCGGCGACATCCCAGGTGTCGGCCTTGGTCTCGCGGCTTCGGGTCGTTCCCCGAGACCGGCGGGTCGGCTGTCGCCGAATTCCGGCAACAGCACGGGTGCCGCCCCCGATCACCTGACATCGGCCCGCTCCCCGGACCCCGTAGCCAACCGTCGCCGAAATCCGGCACACCGACTCCGACGCGACACCGGGACGCCCGGGATCCCCGCCCAGCCCTTGCCGATTTCCGGCAACTGAGGACCTGCCGCAAGCCCCACCGTGCAGCCTCGGCGACCCGCGACCGGCGGGGGCATACTGGCGGGCGTGATCGAACGCCCTCATGTCCTGCTGTCCGCCGCGGTCTCGCTCGACGGCTACCTCGACGACGCGAGCGACACCCGGCTGGTGCTGTCCAACGAGGAGGACTGGGCGAGGGTGGACGGGCTGCGCGCCGCGTCGGACGCGATCCTCGTCGGCGCGAACACGATCCGCGCGGACGACCCTCGCTTGCTGGTCCGCTCGGCGGAGCTCGTCGCGGAACGGGTCGCGGCGGGCCGTCCGGAACAGCCGGTCAAGGTCACCCTCACGCGGAGCGGGTCACTCGATCCGGCGGCGCAGTTCTTCACTGTCGGCGACACGGAGAAGCTCGTCTACGCGCCGCCCGGCGTCGTCACGGGCGTGAAGGCAACCGTCGTCGAACTGGTCGGCCTAAGCGAAATGCTGGCGGATCTCTACGCGCGCGGGGTGCGGCGCCTCATGGTCGAAGGCGGCGGCGCGATCCACACCCAGTTCCTCACCGAGGGCCTGGTCGACGAACTGCATCTGGCCGTCGCGCCGTTCTTCGTCGGCGATGAGCGCGCACCGCGCTTCGTCGGGCCAGGCGCGTTCCCGCGCGGGCTGACTCTGGTGGAAAGCACGAGACTGGGCGACATCGCCGTCCTGGAGTACCACGCGACGCCCGAACCGTCCGATGTGGACATTCAGCACCTGCGCGAGGCCATCGCGCTCGCCGAGAACTGCCCGCCGCGCACCTTCCGTGTCGGAGCGGTCATCGCCGCCGCCGACGGAGAAGTGCTCTCCACCGGTTTCTCGGGCGACGGCGATCCCGCCAACCATGCCGAAGAAGCCGCCCTCGCCAAGCTCGAACCCGGGGATCCGAGGCTGGCGGAGGCGACGATGTACACGTCACTGGAGCCGTGCAGCTCGCGGACGTCACATCCGCGAAGCTGCACCCAGCTCATCCTCGACGCCGGCATCCCGCGCGTCGTCTTCGCCTGGCGCGAGCCGTCGGTGTTCGTCGACTGCGTCGGCGCCGAGACACTGGAGGCGGCCGGACGCCGGGTGATCGAGGTACCCGCCCTCGCCGCCGACGTCCGCCGCGCGAACACCCATATCCCGGGTGTCCACCTCTGAACTACTTGCAGGCGTCGCAGCAGCCGCAGCCCAGACCGGTGCACGCCGAGCAGCAACCGTGGCGAAGCACGACCTTCAACAGACGCTTGATCATCGCTGTCCTCCCGATCGTTTCCATCCCACCGCCCTTGTCACGCTAAGTTCTGCGCATATGACAGTGGTACCGCCGGGAGTGCCACGGGGCTGCTCCAGCGGGTGATGTCAGGATTCGAGATCCCCCTCCAGCGACAAGTAGACCTCGCGCAGCTGAGCCAAAAGATCGGCGTCCGGTTCCGCCCACAGCCCCCGATCGGCGGCCTCGTTCAGCCGCTCGATGATGCCGCGCAACGCCCACGGGTTGGCCTGGCGCAGGAACTCCTGGTTGACCTCGTCGAGCACGTAGGACTCGGTGAGCTTCTCGTACATCCAGTCGCCGACCACGCCCGCGGTGGCGTCGAAACCGAACAGGTAGTCGACGGTCGCCGCCAGCTCGAAAGCGCCCTTGTAGCCGTGCTTGCGCATCGCCGCCAGCCAGCGCGGGTTGACCACGCGGGCGCGGAAGACGCGCGCGGTCTCCTCGCCGAGGGTGCGGGTGCGGACGGCGTCCGGGGTGGTGCTGTCGCCGACGTAGGACGCGGGCGCGGTGCCGGTCAGCGCGCGGACCGTCGCGATCATCCCGCCGTGGTACTGGAAATAGTCGTCGGAGTCGGCGATGTCGTGTTCGCGGGTGTCGGTGTTCTTGGCCGCGACCACGATCCGCTTGTACGAGTTCTCCATGTCCTCGCGCGCCGGCCTGCCGTCGAGGTCGCGGCCGTAGGCGAAACCGCCCCAGACCGCGTAGACCTCGGCGAGATCCTTGTCGTCGCGCCAGTTCCCGGAATCCATCAGCGGAAGCAGGCCCGCGCCGTACGCGCCCGGCTTGGAACCGAAGATCCTCGTGGTGGCCCGGCGTTCGTCACCGTGCGCGGCGAGATCCGCGCGGGCGTGGGCACGCACGAAGTTCTGCTCGTCCGGCTCGTCGAGGTTCGCCACCAGGCGCACGGCGTCGTCCAGCAGGGTGATCACGTGCGGGAAGGCGTCGCGGAAGAACCCGCTGATCCGCACGGTGACGTCGATCCGCGGACGGCCGAGCTCGGCGAGCGGGATCGCCTCGATGCCGGTGACCCGCCGCGAAGCCTCGTCCCAGACGGGCTGGACTCCCAGCAGGGCGAGGACTTCCGCCGCGTCGTCGCCCGACGTGCGCATCGCCGACGTGCCCCAGACCGAGAGGCCGACCGAACGCGGCCAGTCACCCGTGTCCTCTTTGTAGCGGCGGAGAAGCGAGTCCGCGAGCGCCTGCCCGGTCTCCCAGGCGAGGCGGCTCGGGATGGCCTTCGGGTCGACGGTGTAGAAGTTGCGGCCGGTCGGCAGCACGTTGATCAGGCCGCGCAGGGGAGAACCGCTGGGCCCGGCCGGGATGTAGCCGCCGTCGAGCGCGTGGAGCACGGCGTCGATCTCGGCGCCGGTGCCCGCCAGCCGCGGCACGATCTCGGTGGCGGCGAAGGTCAGCACGCGAGCGACCTCCTGGTGTTCCGGCACGTCGGCGACGACCTCGGCGACCGCTGATGGGGACCAGCCCCTGGCCTCCATCGCCTCGACGAGCGAGCGGGCCGTCTGCTCGATGGCGTCCACTTCGGACAGTGGGGTGTCGCTGTTCTCCTTGAGTCCCAACGCGGACCGCAGACCGGGGACCGCGCCCTGCTTGCCGCCCCACATCTGCTGGGCGCGCAGCATGGCGAGCACGAGGTTGATCCGCGCCTCGCCCACCGGCGCGGCGCCGAGGATGTGCAGGCCGTCGCGGATCTGGGCGTCCTTGACCTCGCACAGCCAGCCGTCGATGTGCAGCAGGAAGTCGTCGAACTCCGCGTCGTGCGGGCGTTCCTCGACACCGAGGTCGTGGTCCAGTTTCGCGGCCTGGATCAGCGTCCAGATCTGCGCGCGGACCGCGGGCAGCTTCGCCGGGTCCATCGCGGCGATGTTGGCGTGCTCGTCGAGGAGCTGCTCCAGGCGGGCCATGTCGCCGTAGCTTTCGGCGCGGGCCATCGGCGGGATCAGGTGGTCGACGATCGTGGCGTGCGCGCGCCGTTTCGCCTGCGCGCCCTCACCCGGGTCGTTGATCAGGAACGGGTAGATCAGCGGCAGATTGCCCAGCACGGCGTCCGGCGCGCAGGAGTCGGAGAGACCGGCGGTCTTGCCGGGAAGCCATTCCAGCGAACCGTGTTTGCCGAGGTGGACGACGGCGTGCGCGCCGAATTCCTCCTCCAGCCAGCGGTACGCGGCCAGGTAGTGGTGGCTCGGCGGGAGGTCCGGGTTGTGGTAGATCGCCACCGGGTTCTCGCCGAAGCCGCGTGGCGGCTGGATCATCAGGGCGACGTTGCCGGACTGCAGCGAGGCCAGCACGATGTCCCCGTTGTCCACATAGAGCTCGCCGGGAGCGGGCCCCCAGTGCTCCTCCATGCCCTCGCGCAGTTCCGCCGGAAGCTGGGCGAACCACTCGCGGTACTTGCCGGCGGGAACGCGGATCGGGTTGCCGGACAGCTGTTCCTCGGTGAGCCACTCCGGATCCTGACCGCCCGCGGCGATGAGCGCGTGGATCAGGGCGTCGCCGTCCGGCTGATCGGTGCCGGTCGGCACGACGCCGGGGAAGGGGTCTTCGCCGAGGTCGTAGCCCTGGTCACGCATGCGGCGCAACAGTTCGATCGCGGACGCGGGCGTGTCGAGGCCGACGGCGTTGCCGACGCGGGAGTGCTTCGTCGGGTACGCGGACAGCATCAGCGCGATACGGCGCTCCGGCGGGGGAGTGTGGCGCAACCGGGCGTGGGCCAGCGCGATCTTCGCGACGCGGGACGCGCGCTCGGCGTCCGGCACGTACTTGGGGAGGCCGTCGTCGTCGATCTCCTTGAACGAGAACGGGACAGTGATGAGGCGGCCGTCGAATTCGGGGACGGCCATCTGGTTGCCCGCGTCGAGCGGGGACAGACCGTCGTCGTTGGCCGACCAGGTCTCGCGGTCGCTGGTGAGGCACAGTGCCTGCAGGATCGGGATGTCGAGCGCGGCCATCTCGGCGACGTCCCACGCCTCGTCGTCCCCGCCCGCGCCGACCTCCGACGGCCGGGTGCCGCCGGCCGCCAGCACGGTGACCAGGAGCGCGTCGGCCTTGGCCAGCTCGGCCATCATCTCCGGCTCGCGGGTGCGCAGGGAGGCGCAGTGGATCGGGAGCGCGCGGCCCCCGGCGTCCTCGACGGCGTCGGAGAGGGCGTGGACGAACTCGGTGTTCCCGGACAGGTGATGCGCGCGGTAGTAGAGGATCGCGACGACCGGGCCCTCGGTGCTCTTCGGCTCGCGCTCCAGGACACCCCACAGCGGCTGCACAGCGGGCGGCTCGAAACCGTCACCCGTCAGAAGGAGCGTGTCGCTCAGGAAGCGGTGCAGCTGGGTGAGGTTGGCCGGGCCGCCCTGCGCGAGGTACGCGTGCGCCTCCGCCGCCGTGCCCGCCGGGACGGTGGACAGCTTCATGAGCTGCGCGTCCGGCGTCTGCTCGCCGCCGAGGACCACCACGTGCGCGCCGCTCGCGCGGACCGTGTCGAGCCCCTCCTGCCAGCTGCGTTCCGAGCCGAGGATCCGGACGACGACGATCTTGGCGCCGTCGAGCAGGGCGGGCAGCTCCGCGAGGTCCAGGCGGGCCGGGTTGGCCAGCCGGTACTCGGCCTCGCTGGAGCGGGCGCTGAGCAGGTCGGTGTCCGAAGTGGACAGAAGCAGGATCACGGCAGTCCTCACTCGGGGTGTCCGCGCCCCGGGTCGGGTGGTCGCGACGGCCGGAGTTCCTGGCTCCCCTCCCGTGCCGGGAGGGTGACAGTGGCGGGACCGCCCCGGACTCTCACCGGGTTCCTCCCTCTGCCGTCGCATGGGTCGGAGTTCACTCTCCGGTGCGCCCCGGCGCGAGTCAAGGTGATGTGCGACCGGGGTCGAACGCGTACCCCATGCCGCGCGCGGTGCGGATGTGGCCCGCCCCGATCTTGCGGCGCAGGGTGCGGACGTAGACGTCGACGATGTTGGAGCCGGGATCGAAGTCGTACCCCCACACGTGGGAGAGGATCTGCTCGCGGGTCAGCACCTGGCCCTGGTGGCGGATGAACAGCTCCAGGAGGGCGAACTCGCGCGAGGTCAGGTCGACGCCGGCGCCGTCGACGTCCGCGCGGCGCGTCCGCAGATCCAGCGACAGCGGGCCCGCGTGCAGCACGGTGGTCTCGGCGACGAGTTCGGTGCGGCGCAGCCGGAGCCGGATCCTGGCCAGCAGCTCGTCGAAGCGGAACGGTTTGGCCATGTAGTCGTCGGCGCCGCCCTCCAGCCCGGCCAGGGTGGTCTGCGGCGAGTCGTGCGCGGTGAGGATCACCACCGGGGTGGTGTTGTGGTGTTCGCGCAGCGTCCGCAGCACGGACAGGCCGTCGCGCGACGGCAGGCCGAGGTCGAGCACCAGCAGGTCGTAGCCGTCGCCGAGGGCGTACTGGAGGGCCTGCTCACCGTCCGCGACGACGGTGGTGGTGAAGCCGTTGGCGATGAGCCCCTTGCGGACGAACGAGGCGATGCGCTCCTCGTCCTCGGCGATCAGGATACGGGCCACGGCGTGCCTCCTTCGACGGCGTGAACAGGGATTTCGATGGTGAAGCGGGCACCGCGGCCCGGCGCCGACTCCAGGCGCACCAGCCCGTGCTGGGCCTCGGCGATGGCGCGCACGATCGCCAGCCCGAGCCCGGCCCCGCTCCGATGGCCGCCCGACGGCCCCCGGTTGAACCGCTGGAAGATCTTCTCGGCGTCCTCCTGCGGCACCCCGGGACCGTGGTCGGCCACCCAGAACGACACGGTGTCCTCGGACACGGCCGAGCCGATCAGGATCTCGTCGCCGTCTTCGGTGTGCTGGACGGCGTTCTGGGCCAGCTGCACCACCGCCTGGGTCGTGCGCTGCTCGTCGAGCGGCACCTGGCCTTCGCCGAGTGCCTCCAGCCGCCAGCGACGATCGCCGATGGTGCGGACCTTGGCGTAAAGGTCGCTGGTCAGCTCGGTGACGTCGGTGGGCGCGAGGGTGACGAAGTCGGGCTGCTCGGCCTTGGCCAGCAGCAGGAGATCGCCGACGATGCGGTTCATCCGGTCCAGTTCGTCGACGCACAGCCGGATCGCCTCGGCCCGGGCGACCGGGTCGTCGTCGAGCAGTTCGAGATGGCCGAGCACGATCGTGATGGGCGTCCGCAGCTCGTGGCCGGCGTCGTCGAGGAACCGCCGCTGGGTGGCGAACGCGAGATCGAGCCGGTCGAGCATGGCGTTGAACTGTTCGGCGAGCGCGGCGACGTCGTCGCGGCCGTCCACCGGGATGCGGCGGGTCAGGTCGTGTTCGGTGATCTCGGCGGCGGCGCGGCGCACCAGCCGCACCGGGGCGAGGATCTGCCCGGCGACCAGCCACGCCGCAGCCCCGGCCAGGACCAGCCCGAGCAACCCGACGAACAG
Organism: Amycolatopsis sp. EV170708-02-1; assembly: GCF_022479115.1. NCBI lineage: Bacteria > Bacillati > Actinomycetota > Actinomycetes > Pseudonocardiales > Pseudonocardiaceae > Amycolatopsis > Amycolatopsis sp. EV170708-02-1. The sequence continues at coordinate 7,199,840 of NZ_CP092497.1, read as the reverse complement.
CAGGGTCCGCACGGTGGCGGCGATCTCCGCGCGGTCGCGGTCCACGAAATAGCCGACGACGAAGGAGCCCCGGTCGCCCTCGCGGGTGCCGGACGCGTCGACGCGGATCCAGCGCATCTCCCCGGCGGGGGTCCGCGCGGTGCCGCTGCGCGCCGGGTCGGCGAGGATCGGGTCCAGCACCGCCGGGCTCTCGCCCAGCCGGAACGGTTCCTCGCGGTCCTGCAGGATCGGCCCGGACGACGGCGTCCAGGCCAGCACCACCTCGTCGTCGTCGACGTACTGGCGCCGCAGATGCGCCGACAGCGCGGACCGCACGTCCGGGAACGGCTGCCCGGTGGCGCGGTCCACGCCTTCTTCCAGCACCTGGCCCAGTTCGGCGGCCTCCTGTTCGAGCGCGGCGTTGACGTCGCTGTCGACCTCGCGCAGCAGCAGGTTGTAGGTGACCAGCGTGGTCGACACCGTCACCACGGCGACGAGCAGCAGCAGCCAGCCCATGATCCGGATCCGCGCGGGGACCGCTCGCTTCCTGGATTCAGTCGTCGTCGGCACCGTCGTCGTCCTGGTCGTCTCCCGGCGGGACCACCGGCGGTGGGGGCACGACCACCGGCGTGGAACTGCTCGCCGGTGGGGGAGGCGCGGGGTGTTCCCGCAGTTTCACTTCGACCGGAGCCCGCGGCGCGGGCGGTTCCGGCCATGCCCAGGTGACCGCCGCCGCGCCGAGCGGGAGCGCCACGGCGGCGGCGAGCAGGGCGATTCGCGAGCGGGCCATGGCTCCACCCTCCTGGTCGTCGATGTGGCGAAGATGAGGACAAGATGAAGGAATCTTCACATAACGGGCGTGGAGAGGCGGGTGCCGACCAGCACTATCCGCAGCATCCGCTCGGCGGCGTCGGTCAGGAATTCGGCGCCACGCAGGATCGCCTCGTCCAGATCCACCGGGCCGGGCTGGATGGCCTGGAAGGCGTCGATGCCGACCGCGTAAGTGGTGTCGGCGTCCATGCCGATCCGCCCGGCGAGCGCGACCACCGGCTTGCCGTGCGCCTTGGCCCGGCGCGCGACCTCGGCAGGCACCTTCCCGTGCGGGGTCTGGGCGTCGATGGTGCCCTCGGCGGTGACCACGAGATCGGCAGCCGCCAGCCTCGCGTCGAGGTCCACGTGGTCCAGCAGTACCTCGAACCGCGGCAGCAGCCTGGCTCCCAGCGCCGCACACAGCCCGGCGCCGAGACCGCCGGACGCGCCGGAGCCGGGCACGAGCGCGACGTCGGCGCCCAGATCGCGGCGCAGGACGTCGGCCCAGTTGTCCAGCGCCGCCGCCAGCCGCTCCACCTGCTCGGGAGTGGCCCCCTTCTGCGGGCCGAACACCCTGGCCACGCCGCGGGGGCCGCACAGCACGTTGTGCGGGTTGACCGCCAGCCGGAGTTCGGTGTCCGCGAGTCTCGGATCGAGCCCGGACACGTCGATATGCCGGGCACGCGCCAGCTCCGCCCCGCCGGGGCCCACCTCCTGACCGGCGCGGTCGAGCACCCGGGCGCCCAGGGCCTGGAGCGCCCCGGCCCCGCCGTCGGACACGCCGGAGTCGCCGCAGCCGACGAGCAGCGACGAACAACCCGAGTCGAGCGCGGCGATCATCAGCTCGCCGACGCCCCGGCTCGTGGTGCGCCCGGGATCGCGGCGATCGGCGGGAACCAGGCGAAGACCCGCGGCCGCCGCCATCTCGACCACCGCCGTCGACCCGTCGCCGAGAATCGCGAAATGGGAGCGCACCGGCAGCCCGACCGGCCCGGTGACGACGGTGTCCACGATCCTCCCGCCGGTGCTCCCGGCCAGCGCCGCGGCCGAGCCCTCCCCGCCGTCCACCAGCGGGACGCGGTCGATCTCCGCGAACGGGACGACCCGAAGCACGCCCTCGGCGATGGCGTCGGCGGCGGCTTCGGCGCCGAGACTTTCCTTGAACCCACTGGGGGCGACAACGATCCGCATGACTTCCTCCTGATGGTTCACGGCACGAGGCCGAGGCACGGCCAGACGAGCAAGGCGAAGACGGTGACGACGACCACGTGCAGCGGCGCGAGCACGCTCGAAAGCCGCAGCAGGTCGCGGGACGAATAGGTCGGCACGCCGTCGATGCCGGAGAACAGGGCGACGGGTTTGGCGGACGCCGTGAGGGTGTGGCAGAACCCGGCCGCCGCGGTGGAGGCGAACACCGCCGCGGCCGGGGACAGCCCGGTGGCCGCCGCGAGCGGGATCACCACCGGCACCAGCACCGAAGACCGCGCCGACCGGGACTGCACCGCCAGATGTGCGGCCGTGCTCACCACGATCACGACGAGCAGCACCACCCACGCCGGTGCGCCCCGGACGGGACTCAAGGCCACATCCGCCACCCACGCCGCGGCGCCCGACCCCACCAGCGCGCCGCCCAGCGCGGCCGTCGCGGCGGTGAACAGCAGCAAGGACCACGGCACGGTCTTCAGCGCCGTACCCGTGGTGACCCGATGCGGCGGCACGCACATCGCCAAGGCGCCGACGAGCCCGACCAGCGCGGGCGGCAGTCCGTGCCACGGCTCGGTGCACCACAGCACCAGCACGGCTCCGATCGTGACCGCCGCGAACCGCTCCGTCTGCGTCCACGGGCCCCGCGGCGGAAACCGTTCGCGCAGGTCGAACCGCTCACGGCGGTCTTCCCTGGTGGTGAAAAGCCGCAGGACAATCTCGGCCGCGAGATGGGACGAGACCACCGCCAGCGGCAGCCCCAGCACCAGCCAGCGCAGAAAGCCGATACCGTCGCCGGTCGCTTCACGCAGGAGCTGGTCGGCCACCAGATGCGCGCCGGCGCCGATGAGCGTCGAGACCGCCGACAGCAGCACCACCGTCGGGAACAGCACCGAGAGCGCCTTGGCCATCCGCGGGAGCGCACTCGCCAAGGCGGTGAACACCGGCACGGCCAGCGCCGCCCGCCCCGACGTCGAAGGGACCACCAGCGACGAGACCACCAACGCGACCGTCGACAGATGCGCCAGCCCCCGCACCGATCGCGCCCGCGCGGGAACCACGGCCACGAACCGGTCGACCAGCCCCGAACCGGTCAGCCCGGCCGCCAGCACGAACGCCGCGATCAGGAGCCACACCAGATCCGCGCCGAGGGTGGCGAACAGATCGGCCGGCGCCAGCACCCCGGCCACGGCCAGGACGGCCACCGCCACCAGCGCGATCCACGTGTCGTCCAGCGGGGTCAGGACCCAAGCGCCCACGGCGGCGGTGAAGACGGCCAGCACCACCGCGCCCTGCCAGCCCGGCCCGCCGGGCAGGAGCGCGGTGCTCAGCGCCGCGGCTGCTGCCACGGCGGCTGGGATCGCCTTGCGGCTCTTGGGTTTCTCGGGGTTGGCGGGCTTTCGTGGCGGGCTGGTCGTGTAGGTGTAGGCGGTCACGGTGATGAGCTTGTGACGCGCTCCTGAATCGTCCGTTAAGGACGGATGAGGAGGTCTTCATGTTGGGCTGTGCTCGGTCGGTCGGTCGTGTGGGTGTCGGGCGGGCTCCGTGGGTTCTCGGGTTGGGCGCCGGTTTTCGGTCGTGACCGGGCCGTTGGCGGCGGGCTGTGTGGATCTCGGGGCGTTGGATGACCTGGAATCCACACGGTCGTGCGTGATCGGTCCGGTCATGGGGTGTGAGGCGGCTCGGGCCTGTCGACTCGTTGGTTCGGGGCTGTGCTCGGTCGTTGGGCGTGTTGGTCTTGATCGACGGAGGATTGCGGAATGTCGCGGATCTTCGGTTGATCAAGGTGTGGGGCTCGGAGGTTCCACACGGTCACCGACTGCGGGCATGCCGAGGGGCCCGTCGCCTGGGTGGCTGGCGGGCTCCTCGGGGTCAGCGGTGGTGCAGGGTGTTGCGGCGGGGCTGTCGGAGCGGGTCTCGGTATTGGGGTGGGATGAATTCCGGTAGTCCGTCGGCGGCCATGTGTACTTCCCAGTCGCCGTGGTGGATTAGCCGGTGGTGGAAGCTGCAGAGCAGGACGAGGTTTCGGAGATCTGTGGGTCCGCCGTCTGCCCAGTGGTGAATGTGGTGGGCGTGGCAGTTCTTGGGTTTCCGATGACAGCCCGGAAAGGCACAGCCACCGTCACGGATGTTGAGTGCTCGACGTTGGCCGGGTGTGACGAATCGTCGGAGGCGTCCCATGTCGAGGGGTTCGCCTGAGGTGCTCATGACGACTGGGAGCATGAGGCAGTCGCAGGCGGCGAGCCGGGCTTCGCGTGCGGTCATGGTGCCGACGAAGTCGAGGCAGGCGGTGCCGAGGCCGGATTTGAGTTCGTCGAGTCCGATGGTGACGTGCACGAGGGTGCGGTAGCCGCTGGTGCCGGGCTGGTCCGGGCAGGCGATGGCCAGGTCGAGGAGGTCGGCCCAGGCGTCTCCCAGGCGTTCGCATTTCATCCGCAGGTCGGCTTGGCCGAATTCGTCGACTGGCCGTGGCTGGGCATGGGCTTCCAGGGCGGCGGCGGTGCGGGCGCCGGTTTCGTCGTCGAGGAGGCCGGTGAGTTTCCAGAAGCCGTCTTTGCGGCGTTCCAGGGTGATTTCGCGGCGTGGTTCCTTGGGTTCGGGGTCTTTGGGTTCCTTGCCGTCGGGGTCGAGCCAGCCCAGCAGGTTTGCTTCGGCTTTGGTGAGCTGTGCGGGTCCGGCGTTCGGGGCGAGGTCGGCGAGGATCTTCTCCGCCTTCGCTCGATCCTCGGCAGAGGTTTCGGCGGGGAGTCGTTTCAGGATCTCCAGGATCTGGTCGATCCGTTCGTTCCCGATCAGTCCTTCGGCGGCGACCGCGGCGGTGGCGGGAGCAGCGGCGGGGACTTCGGTGCCGTCCAGAGCCCGTGTGGGGTTCAGGGCGATGGCCCGTTTCACGATCGCCCCGGCCTCACCGCGGGACAATCCTGCCATTTCCGCGAGCCAGCTGGCCGTGCTGCCATGGCCATACAAATCTTTGACGCCCCGAGATTCGATCTCCGCCAAGAACTGCCCCAGCGCGGCGGTCGCCATCCGGATCACCTGCAAGGACTGTTGCACGCCATGGGCAAGCTCCAGCTTGCCGGCACGCCACAGTTCCTGCGGCAGTTCGGGGAGGAAGGTCTCGGACACGCCTCCATCATACCCGAAGAAATCGAACATGTGTTCGTAATTTTAAGCGACCAGCGAAACGCGCGAACAACACTGAAGAGTGAAACGGTCGTCAACGTCGAATCACCTTGGGCAACCCCCGTATTTAGTCGACTAAACGCGTGCCGCAGTTAGTCGGCTAAACGCGAAGGGGGGTTGCCGCAATTAGCCGGCTAAATGCGGCGAAGGGCGGCAACCTCTGCCCGCAGTGAAACGACCGCCTCCGCCAGATCCACTGGATCGACGGTCGCCGCCCATTCCCGGATGAGCTCGGACCGCCGCCGGACGACCTCTTTCTCCTCGTCGCGGATGAGGGCCGCCCGGGTGTACTCCTGCGCGTCGACGGCCGCTTCCTTGCGTCGCCGAAATTCGGCGATCTGGGACGTCAGCACGTCGATCTCGGCAGGCGGGTCGGCGGGACCGCGCACCGGATCACCGGGCCCGGAACCTCCCCAGACGGCGTTCTCATCCAGAAAGGGAGCCCAGATCCGCGCATAAGCCTCCCGCACCCGTTCCTCGGTCACCCCGTGTTCGCCCAGGACGCGAGCCGCTCCGCCCCGGCCGCCAGCAGGCCGACGACGAGTTCCACCAGGCCGGAGGATCGGGGCACGCCAAGGACTTCGGCCGTGACCGGATAGCCGTCGACGGTCCCGGCGGCAGGCGACGAAGCCGCCTTCTCCAGTTGCCACACAAGGACATCGCGCGAGATTCCCCAAGCGCCGGGGAGCGCGTACCCGACGCCGTCGTCGAGAACCGCGAGCAGAAGCTCTTCGCCCCCGATGCGGTCGTGCCCCAGCCGGACCGCGTGCGCGTGCGCCCGCTCCAGCAGGCTCACGCCGACCGCTCCGACGAGGAGTCCCCGATCCGCGGGAAAGGCGCGGTGGAGAAGATGATCTCCACCGCCACCTCGAAGAATCCCGCGATCCGCAGGGCGAGATAGAGGCTCGGGCTGTACTCGCCGCGTTCCAGGTAGCCGATGGTCTGGTAGTGCACGCCCAGCGCATCGGCGAGTTCGCGGCGGGAAATGCCCCGTTCCGCCCGCAACATCGCGATCCGGTTGTAAACGACCTCGCTCATGAGCTAGCCAATTCGCTGCATCGCCTTTTCCCGTCGTGCCGCCACCGAGGACCCGGACTCGCGCCGCGCCATGCGCCGCAGGACGACCGGGGCCAGCGTCAATCCGATCACGGCCCACACCGACAGCACGCCGAGGGTCTCCCAAGGCCGCCAGGACTGGCCGATCTCGATGACCACCGTCGAGTCCGGCAGCAGCGCCGACCGCATGCCGAGGCCGAGCCAGTACATCGGGAACACCTGCCCGAGGTACTGCAACCATTCCGGCAGCGCGGTGATCGGGTAGAAGATCCCCGAGATCGCGCCGATGCCCAGTGTCGGCAGCATGATCAGCCCGATGCTGCGCGCGTTCGCGGTCAGCGAGCCGAAGATCGCGCCGATGGGCATGGTGGCGAGCAGGCCGAGCACCAGCACCCACAGCAGGCCCAGCCACGAGGTCAGCCCGCCGGGTGCGATGCCGTCGAACAGGAACAGGCTGGGGATCAGCACCAGCAGCATCCCGATCACGGTGCCGACCGAGATCGTGATGACCTTGCCGACGAGGTAACCGAGCATGCCGTTCGGCGTCGCCTTGGCGCGCAGGAGTGTGCCGTCCTCGCGTTCGACGGCGAGGACGCCCGCCATCCCGAGCATGCCGCTGAACACGATCGACGCGCCCAGCACGCTCGGCACGGTGGCGGCGCCGAGCGAGAACTCGGTCCCCGGCAGCTTCGAGTCGCGCATGAAGAACATGACGACGACGAAGATCGCCGGGAAGAGGAAGGTGTTGAACAGGTCTTCGCGGTTGGTCAGGGTCTGGCGCGACTCCAGAAAGCCGCGCTGGACGCCCAGCCGGACACTGTGCGATATCGCGTTCATCGCGCGCCCACCGCCTCGAGGGATTCGGCCTTGCGGACCAGGGTCATGTACGTGTCTTCGAGCGACGCCCGCCGGACCTCCAGATCGCCGATGGCGTCCCCGTGCTGTTTGAACAGTTCGTGCACGTATTTCGTCGATTCGGTCGTGGAGTGCACGAACCGCTGGCCGTCCAGCGTCCAGCGCACCTCGGCCTCGCCGGCGATCTGCCTGCTCAGCGCGTCGGCCGAACCGTCGGCCACGATGCGGCCGTGGTTCAGGATCAGGATCCGGTCGGCCAGCTTCTCGGCCTCGTCGAGGTCGTGCGTGGTCAGCAGGATCGTCGTGTCGTCGTCATCGGTGAGCCGGTGCACGAGTTCGTGGAACTCGCGCCGCGCCTCCGGGTCCAGCCCGGCGGTCGGCTCGTCGAGGAACAGCAGTTCCGGACGGCCGACGATGCCGATCGCGACGTCGAGCCGTCGCCGCTGCCCACCCGAGAGCATCCGGACCTTCTTGTCCGCGTGCTTGGTCAGGCCGACCGCGGCGACCAGCTCGTCCGGATCCCACGGCCGCTTGATGCGGTCCGTGGAGTACGGCGCGTAGTAGCCGCCCAGGTGCTCCAGCAGTTCGCGCACACGCCATTTCGCGTGGTCGCGCCACGCCTGGAGGACGACCCCCAGCCGCGCCCTCCAGTTCTCGTCGGCGTGCGCCGGGTCGACGCCGAGCACGCTGACCTCGCCCTCCGACCGCATCCGGAAGCCTTCGAGGATCTCGATCGTCGTGGTCTTGCCGGCCCCGTTCGGGCCGAGCAGGCAGATCACCTCGCCGCGATGCGCGGTGAAATCGACGCCGTGGAGGACGTCGTTCGTGCCGTACCGCATCCGGAGATCTTTGACGGAGATCATCACGTCGTGTGGATCTCTCATAGGTCACCCCCATCTCAGTGCTGCGATCGAATGTAGCACATCTGCTACATATGATCTGAGACATACTCTTGCTCGAAGGGGCCATCTACAGTGAGCGCATGTCCACGAGCGCACGTGTCCGAGCCGACGCGTGCCCTGGTGTTTTCGCCACGCACGACGCGGCCGACGGTCCGCTCGCCCGGATCCGGCTGCCCGGCGGCGCCATCACCGCGGACCAGCTCAGGGCACTCGCCGACGCCGCCGACGAGCTCGGGGACGGCGCCCTCCACCTGACCTCCCGCGGCAACGTGCAGCTGCGCGGCGTCACCCGGCCGGGTCTCGCGGGCAGGCTCGCCGCGGCCGGGCTCCTGCCCTCGCCGTCACACGAACGCGTCCGCAACATCCTCGCTTCGCCGCTGAGCGGCACCGCGCAAACGCTGGCCTCGGCCCTCGACAAGGCCCTGTGCGCGGCCCCGGAACTGGCCGAACTCCCGGGGCGCTTCCTGTTCGCTTTCGACGGCGGCCAGGGTGACGTCGCCGGTGAGGGCGCCGACGTCTGCTGGCGCGACGGTGCCGTGCTGCTCGCCGGCGAGGACACCGGCCTGCGCGTCACCGCCGAGCACGCCGTCGAGACGCTGCTCTCGGTCGCGCACGCGTTCCTTCGCACGCGGGGAACGGCCTGGCGGATCAGCGAACTCGCCGACACCGAGCCGCTGTTCAGGGGCATCCCGGGCGAAACGACGGAGCCGCGGGAGTTCGAGGCGAACCCGGGCCTTCCGATCGGGCCGGTCGGCGACGCGGTCGGCGTCGCCCCGGTCTTCGGCAGGCTCACCTCGGCTCAGGCGCGCGAGATCGCGAAGGCCGGGAACGCCGTGGTCACCCCGTGGCGATCGATCCTGGTCCTCGGCCGCTTGGCGGCGGACACGGGGCTGATCACCGATCCGGGCGCGCCGTCGCTCGGGATCAGCGCCTGCATCGGGCAGCCTGGCTGCGCGAAGTCGCTCGCCGACGTGCGGGCCGACGCGGCGCGGGTCGGGCGGACCCCGCGAGCCCATTTCGCCGGTTGTGAACGGCGATGCGGAAAGCCCGCGCGTGAGCACGTCGACGTGCTCGCGACGGAAGACGGTTATCTGGTCGACGGGGCGTTCGTCCCGGTCGGCAAGCTGGCGAGAACGTTGGCAGTGAAGGGACAGCAGTGATCGACTACATCCGGGACGGGGCCGAGATCTACCGGCATTCGTTCGCCACCATCCGTGAGGAGGCGGATCTCGCGATCCTCCCCGACGACGTCGCGGTGCTGGCCGTGCGGATGATCCACGCCTGCGGGATGGTCGACCTGGTCGACGATCTCCGCTACAGCCTGGACGTGGTGGAATCCGGCCGGGCCGCGCTCGAAGCGGGCGCGCCGATCCTGTGCGACGCGAACATGATCGCCTCCGGGGTGACCCGCAAACGTTTGCCTGCCGCCAACGAGGTGCTGTGCACGCTGTCCGACCCGAAGGTGCCCGGTCTGGCCGAGCGGATGGGCACCACCCGGTCCGCGGCCGCGCTGGAGCTGTGGCGCGACAAGCTGCCCGGCTCCGTGGTGGCGATCGGCAACGCGCCCACCGCGCTGTTCCGCCTGCTGGAACTGCTCGAAGAGGGCGTCGGCGCGCCGGCGGCGGTCATCGGTGTCCCGGTGGGCTTCATCGGCGCCGCCGAGTCCAAAGTGGAGCTCGCGAAGCGGGCGCCCGCCCCGTACCTGGTGGTGCACGGACGGCGCGGCGGCAGCGCGATGGCCGTCGCCGCGATCAACGCGATGGCGAGTGAGGTCGAATGAGCGGGCTCGGGAAACTCTGGGGTGTCGGGCTCGGACCGGGTGACCCGGAACTGATGACGGTCAAGGCCGCGCGCCTGATCGGCGAGGCCGACGTCATCGCCTACCACAGCGCGCGGCACGGGCGGAGCATCGCGCGTTCGGTCGCCGAGCCGTACCTGCGGGACGGGCAGATCGAGGAGAAGCTGGTCTACCCGGTCACCACGGAGACCACCGACCACCCCGGCGGCTACGAAGGCGCCATCGCCGACTTCTACGAGCTGAGCGCGAAACGGCTCGCCGAACACCTCGACGCCGGACGCGACGTGGTCGTGCTCTGCGAAGGCGACCCGTTCTTCTACGGCTCCTACATGTACATGCACGAACGGCTCGCCGACCGCTACGAGGCGACCGTGGTACCGGGTGTGACGTCGGTCAGCGCGGCGGCGTCGGTGCTCGGCCGCCCGCTGGTGCAGCGCGACGAGGTCCTCACCATCCTGCCCGGCACGCTGCCCGCGCCGGAACTCGCTCGCCGTCTGGCCGACACTCAGGCCGCGGCGGTCCTCAAACTCGGCCGCACCTTCGGCAACGTCCGCGAGGCGCTGGCCGAAGCCGGGAAACTGGACGACGCCTTCTACGTCGAACGCGCGACCTGGCAGGCCCAGCGCGTCGAGCCGTTCGCCGACGTCGATCCGGAGTCGGTGCCGTACTTCTCGCTGGCGCTGCTGCCCAGCCCGGCCTACGCGTCCCGGCTCGCCGACGAACCCGAAGTCACCCAGGAACGGGAAACGCATACCGGCGGGGAGGTCGTGGTCGTCGGCCTGGGCCCGGCGGGTCCGGACTGGCTGACCCCGGAAGCGACCGCGGAGCTGGCGGCGGCGGAGCACATCGTCGGCTACGGCCCGTACGTCGCGCGAGTGCCGCAGCGCGCGGGCCAGCAGCGGCACGCGTCGGGCAACCGCGTCGAGGCCGAACGTGCCGTCGAAGCGCTGGAGCTGGCCGCGAACGGAGCCAAGGTCGCGGTGGTCTCTTCGGGTGATCCCGGCGTGTTCGCGATGGCGTCGGCGGTGCTGGAGCAGGTCGCGGCCGGACACGGCGCGGGTGCACGGGTGCGGATCGTGCCGGGCGTGACCGCCGCGCAGGCGGCCGCGTCCCGGGTCGGCGCGCCGCTGGGACACGACTACTGCGTGCTTTCGCTGTCCGACCGGCTCAAGCCCTGGGAGATCATCGAACGACGGCTCGACGCGGCGGGCGCGGCGGATCTCGTGCTCGCGCTGTACAACCCGGCGTCCCGCACGCGGACCACACAGCTCGCGCAGGCCCGCGACGTCCTGCTCCGGCACCGCGCGCCGGAAACGCCGGTGGTCGTCGCCCGAGATGTCGGCGGCCCCGAAGAGGACGTCCGCGTGGTCACCCTCGGCACCCTCGATCCGGCCAGTGTGGACATGCGCTGCCTGCTGATCATCGGCTCGTCGAAGACCCGCGCCGAGAACGGCGTCGTCTGGACACCTCGCACTTACGAGTGACGCGGGCCCAGCCCGGCGTTCCGGGCCTGGGCGAGCAGTACCTCACGGTCGTCGATCCCGGCCTTGGCGTGGATCGACGTGACGACGTTGCGCACGGTCTTGGGCGCGAGCCCCAGCCGCCGCGCGACGGCCGGGATCGTCAGGCCGCCGGCCAGGAGGTCGAGCACCTCGTGCTCGCGCGGGGTCAGCCGCGGGAACGCCCGCATCGGCTGCGAAGCGGCGAGCAGGCCGTAAAGCCGGTCCGCGGCGCGCTCGCCGAACAAGACGGCGCCCGCCGCCACGCCGCGGATGAAGCGGACCAGATCGTCGTGGCCCGCGCTCCGGGACAGGACGCCGCGCGCGCCCGCGAGCATCGCGGCGACCACGAGTTCGCCGTCGCCGGGCGGGGTCAGCACCAGCACTGCGGTGTCCGGTAAGCGGGACGACACCTCGCGCGTGATGGCCAGCCCGTCGAGCGCGGGCGGGTGGACGGACAGAACAAGGACGGCCGGGCGCAGTACGGTGGCGTGCCAGACCGCTTCCCGTTCGTCGGGGGTATGGGCGACCACCTCCAGCTCCGAAGACGCGGGCGGTTCGGGGACGCCCGCGAAGACCACGGTCACCGCATGGGTTCGAATCGGCACGCCATCGGTTGTAGCGCAGAACTTTTGTACAGTGTCCGGCCGTTTTCGGTGAACAATGTCCATTCGATAACGCTTCGATGGATCAGGGGGGCCTGGTGCCGAGACGCGAGCGCCCGCTGGGGCCGGGCGACGACGTCGTCGTGAGCTTCGCGGCCGATCTTCGCCTGCTTCGTGAGAAGGCGGGCGGGCCGACGTACCGCGAGCTTTCGACCCGCGCGGGCTATTCGGCCGCCGCGCTTTCCGAAGCCGCGGGCGGACGGAAACTCCCGGGGCTCGCGGTCACGACCGCGTACGTCACCGCGTGCGGCGGCGACGTCCAGGCTTGGGAGGAGCGCTGGCGCACGGTCGCCGCCGGGCTCGCCGCGGCCTCCGGCGAACGCGACGAAACCGAACTCCCGTACCTCGGGCTGGCCGCGTTCCAGACGGCCGACGCCGACCGCTTCTTCGGCCGCGAGCGGCTGGTCGCCGAGCTGACCGGCAAACTCGCGGAACGACGGCTCGTCGGCGTCTTCGGCGCTTCGGGTTCGGGGAAGTCGTCCGTCCTGCGGGCCGGGCTGGCGGCGGCGAGCGAACGCCCTGTCGTCCTTCGCACGCCGGGGGCGCATCCACTCGACGAGGACCTCGACGCCGAGGGACGGCTGCTGATCGTCGACCAGTTCGAGGAGGTCTACACGCTCTGCCGGGACCAGCTCGAACGCGAGAAGTTCATCGACGCGCTGCTCGCGTTCTCCCGCGACGAGCACGGCACGCGGGTCGTCCTCGGTGTCCGCGCGGACTTCTACGGTCACCTCTGCCGTCACGCCGGTCTGGTCGAGGCGCTCACCGACGCGCAGGTGATGGTGGGCCCGATGACCGCCGACGAACTCCGGACCGCGATCGTCGAACCCGCCGTCCGCGCGGGCTGCCGGGTCGAGGCGGCGCTGGTCACGACGCTCGTCGCCGACGCCACCGGCCAGCCGGCGATGCTGCCGCTGGTGTCGCACGCGTTGCTGGAGACCTGGCGGCGGCGGCAAGGGATCACGCTGACCAGCGCGGCGTACGAGGCGGCGGGCGGGATCCTCAACGCGATCGCGCGGACCGCGGAGGCGGTCTACACGGATCTGGAGCCGGACGGACAGCGCGTCGTACGGCAGATCTTCCTGCGCCTGACCGCGCTCGGCGAAGGCACCGAAGACACGAAGCGCCGTCTCAACCGGCGTGAACTCGACGACGATCCGGCGACGACGGAGGTCCTCGAACGTCTCGCCGACGCGCGCCTGCTCGTCCTCGACCGCGAAGGCGTCGAGATCGCCCATGAGGCGTTGATCCGCAGCTGGCCGCGGCTGCGCGACTGGCTCGCGGAGGATCGCGAAGGGCACCGCCTGCACCGGCAGCTGGCCGAGGCGACCGAGCTGTGGGAGTCGCTGGATCACGACAAAGGCAGTCTCTATCGCGGCACGCGGCTGGGGCTCGCAGCCGAGTGGGCCGAGCGTGAGCCGGACGCGCTGAGCGCGCGCGAGCGGAGGTTCCTTCAGGCCGGGCTCGACGCCGAAGCCGAGGAGACCGCTGTCGGCCGCAAACGGACGCGGAGGCTGCGAAGACTCGTCGCGCTCCTTCACGTGCTCCTGATCCTGGCGGTGGTGGCCGTCGTGTACGCCGTCGACGCCGGGAACACCGCGACCGACCAGCGGAACGAGGCGCTCGCGCGGAAAGCCGTCGTCGACGCGAAGACGTTGCGGGAGTCGAATCCGGCGCTGTCGACGCAGCTCAGCCTCGCCGCGTACCGGCTCGCGCCGATCCAGGAGACCCACGACGGCCTGCTCACGTCCATGGCGGCGCCGTTCGCCACCCGGATGGTCTTCGATCCCGGCGACGTCACCGTCGCGCTGAGCGGGCAGCTCATGATCACCTCCGACGCCTATCGGGCGACGCAGGTGTGGTCCATCGCCGATTCGCGGCATCCGGAGCTCCTGTCGACGCTGCCCGGTTCGGAGGAGGTCCGCGGGCCGCTCGCGTTCAGCCGCGACGGGCGCGCGCTGGCGACGGTCACCCGCGACCATCGCGTCCGGCTCTGGGAGCTGACCGATCCGCGGCGTCCGGTGCGGAAAGCGGACGTCACCGGGCATCGGGAGGTCGTGATCTCCGCCGACTTCGGCCCCGACGGCCGCACGCTCGTCACCGGATCGGACGACCGCACCGTGCGGCTCACCGACGTCACCGACCTCGGCGCGCCGAAACCGCTCCTGGTGCTCGGCGGGACCCCGGCCGCGCAGCTCGCGCGCGCCGCCTTCAGCCCCGACGGCAGGCTGCTCGCGGTCACGAACACGAACTGGACCGCGGAGCTCTGGGACGTCACCACACCGTCCGCGCCGCGGCGGCGCTCCGTCCTTTCCGGACACAAGGACCTTCAGCTCACCCCGTCGTGGAGCCCGGACGGCACGCGGCTGCTCACCACCAGCTGGGATCGCACCGCGAAGCTGTGGGACGTCGCCGATCCGGCGGCGCCGCGGCCGTTGTCGACGTTGACCACCCCGGCCGTGGTGTGGGCGGCCGGGTTCAGCCCGAGCGGCAGGCTGGTGGTGACCGCGGGGGACGACCAGTCCGTGCGCCTTTGGGACGTGACCGGGCCGGCGAAGGAACTGCCGCCGCTTTCCGGGCACACCAACTCCATCTGGTGGACCGCGTTCTCGCCGGACGGCAAGACCATCGTGTCCACCAGCGCCGACCGCACCGTCCGGCTGCAGGACGTCGGCGAACTCGCGCTGGCGTCGAGCGCGGGCTGGAACGTCGGCACGTTCCTCGAACAGGGGCGGATCCTCGTCACCACAGGGGACGACGTGCGGCTCTGGGCGATGGACGATCTTCGCGCCCCTAGGCAGCTTTCGAAGCTTCCCGGCCCAGCGACCGTCACCGCGGTCGCGGTGAGCCCGGACCGGCGGAGCCTCGCGCTGGCGGCGCACGCCGGTGCCGGTGTCGGCGGGAAGTTCGTGCTCCAGCGCTGGGACATCAGCGATCCGACGGCGCCGAAACCGCTGGCGTCGACCGAGGTCCCGCCGACCTACTCGCTCGCCTTCAGCCCGGACGGGAAGACCTTCGCCTCCGGCCGCGACGACGGACCGATCCAGCTCTGGGACGTCAGCGATCCCGCGCGGTTCGCCGCGCCGCGGGATCTGCCGGTCGGCGACGGCACGGTGTGGTCGCTCGCGTTCACCCCCGACGGGCGGACGCTCGTGGCGAGCCAGGGGCCGGACTCGTCCGCGGTGACCCTGTGGGACGTCGCCGACCCGTGGCGGCCGAGCCTGGTGTCGACCCTGCGGCCCGACGGCGGCGACGTGTTCAAGATGGCGCTCAGCCCGGACGGTCGCACGGTCGCCGCGGGCAGCACCGACCGGAACGTCTATCTCTGGGACATCACCGATCGCGCGCACGTCGCGCGGCCGGTCAAACTGGGCGGGCACTCCGAGGGGGTCGGGCCGCTCGCGTTCGGCCCCGGCGGCCGGGAACTGGCGGCTTCGGCGTTCCGGACGGTGCGCGTCTGGGATCTGGCCGATCCGCGGAAACCGGTGGAGACGGCGCGGCTCACCGGCTTCGCCGCGACGGTCAACTCGCTGGCGTACCGGGACGACGGGCATACGCTGGCGATCGGGAGCAGCGGCGTCCAGCTGTGGCAGACGGACCCCGCGCGCGTGGGCGAGGAGATCTGCAGGCTGGCGACGCCGAGGATCACCAGGGAAGAGTGGGAGAGGTACTTCCCGGGGCTCGGCTACGCGCCACCGTGCGGATGACACCGGCCCGGCGTGGACAGCTGGCCCGACGGGGCCGAAGAAAGAGACGGAGTAACTCCCTCCGTAATAAACATATAGCGCATGGGGGGACTTGCCACAAGACCCCGGTGATGCCTCAGACTCACTCGCCGTAGCCGAAACCTGGCGAAATGGGAGTCTGTGTCAACTCAGGGTCATGAAGAAGAGCTCCGGTCCGAACGCGAGTACGTCGCCGGGCTCTACACGCGCCTGGACGCCGAACGCGCGCGTGTGAAGGGGGAGTACCAGGCCGCGCTGGGCGGGACCGGCGGGACGGCCATGGAGCGTGATGTCGAGGTGCGCGCGCTGGCCAGGGAGTCGCGGCGGCTGGACGTCGTCGACAACGGGCTGTGCTTCGGCAGGCTGGACAGTCTCGCGGGGGAGACCGCCCACATCGGCCGCATCGGTCTCTTCGACGAGGAGAACGACTACGAACCGGTGCTGCTCGACTGGCGGGCGCCGGTGGCGCGCCCGTTCTACACCGCGACCGCGGCGACGCCGGAGAAGATGCGCCGTCGCCGTCAGTTCCACACGCACGGCCGTGAGCTGCTCGGGTTCACCGACGAGGTGTTCGGCCGCCCCGGCGGCGACGCGGAGGGGGACGCGGCGCTGCTCGCGGCCGTCAACGCGCCGCGTGGCGAGGGGATGCGCGACATCGTCGCGACGATCCAGTCCGAACAGGACGAGATCATCCGGCACGAGCATCCCGGGGTGCTG
This sequence comes from Amycolatopsis sp. EV170708-02-1, assembly GCF_022479115.1. Lineage (NCBI taxonomy): Bacteria > Bacillati > Actinomycetota > Actinomycetes > Pseudonocardiales > Pseudonocardiaceae > Amycolatopsis > Amycolatopsis sp. EV170708-02-1. The sequence goes on along the minus strand of NZ_CP092497.1, from coordinate 7,183,448 downwards.
GTGATCGAGGGCGGGCCGGGGACCGGGAAGACCGTCGTCGCGCTGCACCGCGTCGCGTATCTGCTCTACACGCAGCGCGAGCGGATGGAGCGGCACGGGGTGCTCGTGGTCGGGCCGAATCCGGCGTTCCTGCACCACATCGGCCGCGTCCTGCCGTCACTGGGCGAGACCGACGTGGTGTTCATGACCACCGGCGATTTCGTGCCCGGCAAGCACGTCACCGCCGAGGACGGGCCGGAGGCCACGCGGCTCAAGGGTTCGCTGAAGATGCTGGACGTCCTCAAGGCCGCCGTCGCCGACCGGCAGCGGCTGCCCGGGGAGCCGGTGCTGATCGACCTGGCCGACGTCACCGTGCGGATCGACGCCGACACCGCGGAATGGGCCAGGGACGAGGCGCGCAAGAGCGGCCTGCCGCACAACGAGGCGCGCGGGACGTTCACCGACATCGTCACCTACGTGCTGACCGAGCGGGCGATCGCGCGGATCGGGCGCGGCTGGCTCAGCCGGGACGACCGTGACGAATGGGAGCGGCTGCGGAAGGACCTGCTGAAGGAACTGGCGGAGAGCGAGACGTTCACCGCCGCGCTCGACGAACTCTGGCCGATCCTGACGCCCGAGAGCCTGCTGGGGTCGCTGCTCTCGTCCCCGGAGCGGCTTCGCGCCGCGGGGGCCGACCAGGCGCTCCTGCGCGCCGACGGCGAGGCCTGGACGGTGTCGGACATGCCGTTGCTCGACGAACTCGTCGACCTGCTCGGCCGTGACAAGGCGGAGGACAAGGCCGCCGAGATGGCGCTCGCGCGGGAGAAGAAGGCCGAGGCCGAGTACGCCGAAGGCGTGTTCGACACGATGAAACTCGACCGCGAGGAGATGGACGAGGACATCATGCTGTCGGCGGAGAACCTGCTCTTCGCCGACGAGCTCGCCGACCGGTTCGTCGAGGCCGACACGCGCAGCCTCGTCGAGCGTGCCTCGGCGGACCGGGACTGGACGTACCGGCACGTCGTGGTCGACGAGGCGCAGGAACTGTCCGAAATGGACTGGCGGGTGCTGATGCGGCGCTGCCCCAACCGGTCGTTCACCGTCGTCGGCGATCTGGCGCAGCGCCGGTCCGAGGCCGGGGCGCGCTCGTGGGACGCGATGCTGAAGCCGTACGTGCCGGGCCGCTGGGTCTACCGCTCGCTGACGGTGAACTACCGCACCCCGGCGGAGATCATGGCCGTCGCGGCGTCGGTGCTCGCCGAGTTCGCGCCCGAGGTGCGGGCGCCGGAATCGGTGCGGTCCAACGGGGTCCGGCCGTGGGCGCGGAAGGTCGACGCGGATTCGCTGGCCGGTGCCATCGAGGAGTTCGTCAAGGACGAGGCCGGGCGCGAAGGCACCAGTGTCGTGATCGGACCGCCCGGGGTGCCGGGCACCGTGCCCGCGTCGGAGACGAAGGGGCTCGAGTACGACGCCGTCCTCGTCGTGGACCCCGAACGTATCCTGGCCGATGGCCCGCGCGGTGCCGCTGAGCTCTACGTCGCGCTCACGCGCGCTACGCAGCGTCTCGGCGTCCTGCACGAGGGCCCGCTTCCGGAGGCGCTGAAGGACGCTTTCCCCGCATGAGACGCGACGAAAGCGTCCTTCACCGCGTCTGATGCGGTGAAGGACGCTTTCAGCCCACTCAGCGGGTCGGGTCCTTGCCGTTCGGCTGCCGCGGGCCGGGACCGGGCGACCACCAGCCGGGGACGACCTTCTCGCCGTGGACGATCGTCGGCGCGATCCCCTCGGTGAACGGTTCGACCTGCAGCAGCTGGCCCCAGGACTGGCTCGGCTGGCCGATCAGGTAGCTGGGCACCTCGGGTTCGGCCGCGACCTCTTCGAGCCAGCCGATCGGGCCGCCGTTGGTGCTGGACGCCCAGTTCGCCTCGTCGGCGACGGCGCCGGCGGTGATCCGGTACTCGGGCATCTTCGAGATGCCGTCGTGCGAGGTCACCGGCTGCACGCACGGGTAGACGAACGACGCGGGCCAGTCGACGTACACCGGCTTGCCCGCGATCTTCTCGGTCAGCGTGGTGAACGTCGGCACGCGGGGCGCGGAAGCGGCGATCCAGCCGTCCTCGGTGAGGTCGTTGTCGACGATGTTGATCCGCACGGACGTCGTCTCGGCGGGGAGGTCGCGCAGGTTGATCCGGGTGTCGTTCCAGCCGTTGGTCCCGGCGCCGGGCGGCAGCACGAACTGGCTGCGGACGACCTTCACGCCCTCGCTGGTGTTCACGCCGTAGTCGAGGCTGACCGACGTCGGCCGCCGGGCCGCGCCCGCGGTGGCGACCACGATCTGGCCGTCGGCGGGCTTTTCGGAGAGGGCGTACCAGTCGCTGCGCAGCCGCCCTGCTCGCGTTTCGGGGTCGAGGAAGCTGCTCCACATCGGGACTTCGTCGGGTTTGAAGCCGTGGGGCGGTTCCGCGAGCGGGTCCTTGTCGTCGATCGCGCGGGTGTGGAACCCGGTCTGCACGCGGCCGTTGTCCTGTTCGGGATCGGGCAGCGGCGGTGGGGTCTGCCCGGCGGGCGGCTCCTCCTTCTTCACCGGGACCGTCCGCTGTTCGGGCTGGGCCCGCAGGATGCTGGTCGCGGCGTCCCGTTCCACCATCACGTGGTCGGAGAGGTTGCAGCTCTTGCCGAACAGATGCCCGAAGTTCGCGGCGCCGAGGCTGTAGGACCCGGACTGGTTGTGGATCGCCCAGGCCATGCTGACGAACTCGCCCGTGGCCATCAGGCCGCAGACGACCACCAGCGAGAGCGAACCGAGCCGCAGCGACCGGCTCCGCCCTTCCTGCGGCCCCGCCTGCAGGCCGGGCCGGTGCGCGCGGACGTTCTCGACGAACGCGTACACCCCGGAGATCGCGGCCGCGATCAGCAGGATCGTCGACAGCGGGATCCCGCCGATCGACGGCGCCACCGCCGTCCACTGCACGCCGAGTTTCGAGACGAACCAGTACGAGTTGGGCCCGGTCGCGGCCAGCGCGCCGACCACGAGCAGCCCGGCGAGGAACGCCGCCCGGTTACGCCGTGACCGCAGCACCGTCGAACTGGTCGCCAGCGCGGTCAACGCCGCCATCGCCGCGCCGACCGCGGCGAACGCGCCGAAGTGGTGCGTCCACTTGGTCGGGGTCAGCGCCAGCAGCAGGAAGAACAGCGCGACCGTGCCGATCAGGCGGCGGCTGGGGCCGAGCGCGGCGCCGGGGATCCGGCCGCGGCGCAGCAGCACCACCAGGCAGGTCCCGGTGCACAGCAGCACCAGCAGGACGGGGAACCGGCGTGGCACGGAGCCGTCCGGCAGGCTTTCGAACAGCAGCTGGTAGCGCGCGAGCTCCTGGAACCACGACAGGTTCGGGCCGACCAGGGTGCGGATCCGGGTCGCCTCCTGCACGGTGGCGAAGGTCTGGTCGGCGAACACCACGACCAGCACCAAGAGCCCGGCGGCCAGCACCGGCGCGAGCACCGGCAGCCAGCCGTTCTCGGCGCGCTGCCGCACCAGTTTGTACAGCGGGCGCGCGGCGACCAGGAACGGCGCGACCGCGATCAGCCCGGTCGGCGTCGCGGCCAGGGTGAACCCGGCCGCGGTCAGCCCGAGGCACAACGGCAGCAGGCGGCGGGTCACCAGCGCGCGCTCGACGGCGCAGATCGCCAGCAGCGAGCCCAGCGCGGCGACCGGTTCCGGCCGGACCCCGTTGTTGAACGGCATCCACCAGACCAGGAACACCGCGGCGGCGGCCCAGCCGGCGGCGCGGCTCGTGCGGACCTGGGTGCCCAGGCGCGGCATGACTTCGCGGCTGATCAGCAGCCAGCTCAGCACGCCGAGCACGAACGACGGGAGCCGGATCCACGGCGGCACTGTGCTGACGTGCGCCATCAGCTGATACACGTGGTAGAACCAGCCGAACGGCGCTTCGGCGACGCCGAACCAGCGGTGGTAGTTCGTGAGGTAGCCGGTCTCTTCGGCCACTCTCGACATCGTGAGGATGTAGCCGTCGTCCGAGGTGACCGGGCCGATGAACACCCACGCGCCGAGCGCGACGATCACCGTCGCGTCGCGGGCGGTCAGCCGCCACCAGCCGACCGGCGCCCAGCGTGGCGCGCGGCGGGCGAACCCGGAGTCCATCCGCCACACCGCGATCAGGCAGCCGATGAACGACAGCGCCGCGATGACGCCGATGATCCACTTCCACACCGTCGGCGAGGTCTGGTAGCGGGTGTCCGGGACGACCGAGACGTGCAGGCCGGCGATCGGGTCCTTGCCCGCGTTGATCGACGAGTAGATTCCGACCAGCCGCGGCCGGACGTCGCCCTCGGCGTGGAATACCACGGTCTCGGCGACGGTCAGCGTCATCTGGTTCGCGTCCGCGCGGAGCTTGACGTCGCAGTTCTTTTCCGGCAGCGGCTGCTGCACGATCTGCTGCCCCTGGCTGGAGGCCAGCAGCACGCCGTTGTCGATGCGCAGCTGCAGGCCGACGCCCTTGCCCGCGCGCGGGTCGGTGCGGCCGTCGGGCACGGTGGAGAACAGCAGCGCCTGGCCCTGCGAACGCGCGTCCAGCGAGCGGACGGTCGTGCACGGCAGGTCGACGCGCAGGTCCTGCGCCCAGTACCCGGTCAAGGGCGCGTTGACGGAGCGGGTGTCGCCGCCCGTTGGCCAGACGACCTCCGCTGTGTCCTGCACCACCGGCAGGAAGGGGAAAGCCAATGCGCACAAGGCGGACAGCAACCCCAGCGTGACAGCGATCAAACGCATCGGCGCAACGCTAACGGGTCTGGTCCGAACGGCTTACGCAGGGCTGCCCTTCGCCGTGCCGCTCAACCAGGTTATGGCGTCCTGAACTGTCGTTACGCTGGCCGTTTCCGGCCGCGCCGGCCGCCGGACGACGACCACCGGGAGGCCGAGCCCGCGCGCCGCGGTGAGCTTCGCCGCGGTCATCGCGCCACCGCTGTCCTTGGTGACGAGGACCTCGACGCCGTGCCGCTCCATGAGCGCGCGTTCCTTCTCCGCCGTGTACGGCCCCCGGTCCAGGAGGATCTCGTGACGGCGGGGGAGCGGCGCCTCGGGCGGGTCGACGCACCGGATCAGGAACCAGAGATCCAGCCCGGCGAAGGCGGCGAGCCCTTGCCGTCCGCTGGTGAGGAACACGCGTTCGCCGAGCGCCGGAAGGAGCCGCGCGGCGTGGCCGAGGTCGTCGGCCCAGTGCCAGATGTCGCCGGGCTGTGCGGTCCAGCCAGGCCTGGCGAGCCTGAGCAGCGGCGTTCCCGTTTCCCGAGCCGCGATGGCCGCGTTGGCACCGATGCGTTCGGCGAAGGGATGCGTGGCGTCGATCACCGCGTCGACGTCGTTCTCGGTGAGCCAGCGCGCGAGCCCTTCCGGGCCACCGAAGCCGCCGACGCGGACTTCGCCCTCGGGCAGCTTCGGCCGCGCGACGCGTCCCGCGAGCGACGACACGACGTGCTCACCGCGCGCCACCAGTTCCTTCGCGAGCTCGCGTGCTTCGCCGGTGCCGCCCAGGATCAGCAGGGTCATCGAGTCACGGCCTCGCGCCACCGTTCCAGCGTGCGCAGGTTCGCGAGGGTTTCCGCCCAGGTGAGCTCGGGTGCCTGCCGGTCGTCGAGATGCGCGGCGACGTGGTCGGCTTCGCGGGCGAAAAGGCCTTGTGTCGCTTCGACTTCGATCACCTCGGGCTCGCCGCCTTCCGGTGTGAGCACGATTTGCGACGTCTTGGGCTTGCGCATTTCGTGGATCCACGCCGGTTTCGGCACGTACAGCTGCCCTTCCGAGCCGTACACGCGGATGTGGTCGTCCTGCGTCAGCTGGAAACCGCAGGCCAGCTGCGCGAGGATCCCGCCGGGGAGCCGCAGCAGCCCGAACGCGACCTCGTCGACGCCGTTCTCGTCGAGCCTCGCCATCCCGAGCACCTCTTCGGGCTCGACGACGTCCTGCCCGGTCGCCGCCTGCGAGACCAGCCGCGCGAGCGACGTGCAGTAGCAGCCGACGTCGAAGATCCCGCCGCCGCCCAGCGCGGGATCGGTGAGCCGGGGGACGGCGAAGTTGTAGCTGAAGGCGACGTCCACCGCGCGGACCTCGCCGATGGCGCCGCACGAGATCAGCTCGGCCAGCCGCCGGATCTGCGGATGCAGCCGGTACATGAACGCCTCCATGAGGAAGACGTCGTTCGCGCGGGCGGCGTCGATGACCTTCTCGGCTTCGGCGGCGGACATCGTCAACGGTTTCTCGCACAGGATGTGCTTGCCCGCTTCGGCCGCGCGGATCGCCCATTCGCCGTGCAGCGGATGCGGCGTCGAGATGTAGATCGCGTCGACGTCCGGATCGGCGAGCAGATCCTCGTAGGCGCCGTAGCATTTCGGGATCTCGAAGCGGCTCGCGAACTCGGCCGCCCGGTCACCGGAGCGTGCGGCGACGGCTTCGAGCACGCCGTGTTTGCTCTCCTCGACGCCCGCGGCGAACTCGGCGGCGATGGTCCCGGCGGCCAGCAGGCCCCAGCGTAGGTTTTTCACAGCGACTCCGGTTGGCTCGCGCGATCACGGGTGGCCGAATACAGGAAGCTGTCGGGAAACCCTTCCGCGGCAAGGACTTCCCCGACGAAGATCATCGCCGCGCGGCTGATCCCAGCCTCGCGGGACTGAGCGGCGATGGTGCCGAGCGTGCCGCGCAGCACCTGCTCACCGGGCTGACTGGCCAGCGCCACCACCGCCGCCGGGCAGTCTTCGCGATAGAACGGCCGCAATTCGTCGACCACTTGCTCGATGCGGTTGATCGCGAGATGCAGCGCGAGCGTGGTGCCGGTGCGCGCGAAGTTCGCCAGCGTTTCCCCCGGCGGCATGGCCGTGGACCGGGCTTGAGCGCGGGTGATGACCAGGCTTTGGCCGACTTCGGGCACGGTCAGTTCGCGGTTGAGCAGCGCGGCAGCGGCGGCGAACGCGGGCACGCCCGGCGTGACGTCGTACGGAACGGCTGCCGCGTCAAGGCGGCGCATCTGCTCGGCGACCGCGCTGTAGATCGACGGATCGCCCGAGCACAGCCGCGCGATCTCGTGGCCCTTCCCGTCGGCTTCGACCATGCGCTCGACGATCGCGGGCAGGTCGAGGTTCGCGGTGTCGACGAGCACCGCCTCCGGAGGGCAGTACTCCAAAAGCGCTGTCGGCGTCATGCTGCCGGGGTACAGGCAGGTTTGGCAGCGGCCGAGCAGGTCCCGGCCTCGTACGGTGATGAGGTCGGCCGCGCCGGGACCGGCGCCGATGAAGTGCACTGTCAAGGTTTGCTCCACTGTGTCACGGCCCGCGCCGGGGTCCAGCCGGTGAATCCGCCGAGCGGCGCCGCCTGTTCGACGGCGACGCGGATCAGCTCCCCGCCGTGTTCGCCGTACGCGCGGGCCAGTGCCTGTTCGGATTCGAGGGTCACGCCGTGCGCGACGATCCGCGCACCGGTCGCCAGGCAGGCGTCCAGGACACCCGGCACGGTCAGCCCGCCGCCGAGGAAGATCGCTTGTGGGGTGGCCAGCCCTTCGAGTGCTTCCGGCGCGGGACCGATCACCACATCGAGTTCCGGGACGCCGAGCGCGTGCGCGTTCCGGGTGATCCGGGCGGCCCGCTCCGGCGACCGCTCGATCGCGATCGCCCGGTTCAGCGGATGCGCGCGGGACCACTCGATCCCGACGCTGCCCGCGCCCGCGCCGACGTCCCACAGCAGTTCGCCGGGCGACGGCGCGAGCCTGGCCAGCGCGGACGCGCGGAGGTCGCGTTTGGTGAGCTGGCCGTCGTGCTCGAAGGCGTCGTCCGGCAGCCCGGTCAGCGGCAGCGCGGGCCCGTCGGCCTCGATGGCGAACACGGTCAGCGAGCCGGGGCCCACTCGCTCGTCGGGGCCGCCGAGGTCGGACAGCGCGGTGACGCGGCTTTTGCCGTAACCGCGGGTTTTGAGCAGGTCGAGCAGGTCTTCGGCGTTCGCGCCGAGGACGAGGATCTTCCTTCCGGGCGCCAGTACGCGGCTCACCCTGCCGATCGCGCGGCCGACGACGGTGACCACCTCGGTCTCCTCCGCCGGCCAGCCGAGCCGCGCGCGGGCGAGCGTCACCGAGGAGAGGGCGGGCAGGACCTCGACGTCGTAGCCGCGCTGGATCAGGGTCGTGCCGATGCCGGACAGCAGGGGATCGCCGCTGGCCAGCACGCAGACGCGGCCCTCCCGTTCGGCGAGGAAGCCGTCCAGCGCGGGCAGCAGCGGGCTCGGCCAGGGCTCGGATTTCATCCCGGCAGGCAGGTACGCGAGCTGACGTGGCGAGCCCACGACCACGTCCGCGCCGAGCAACGCCTCCCTGGCCTGCGAGGACAGGCCGGGCCAGCCGTCGGCCCCGATGCCGACCACGGTCAGGGGTGATTTTTCGCGCACCTCGGTCACGCTAGACGACGCTTTTCCTATGCGATGATCGGCCGGAGGTCGCCGAGGATGAGGGAGTGCTGTGAAGCCGTACCCGTTCACCGCCGTTGTGGGGATGCCGGATCTGCGCCTGGCGCTGGTGCTTTCCTCCATCTCGCCCGCCGTCGGCGGGGTGCTGGTGCGCGGGGAGAAGGGCACGGCGAAGTCGACGATGGTGCGCGCGCTGGCCGGTCTGCTGCCCGGCGTCGACGTCGTGGACGCGTGCCGGTTCTCCTGCGACCCCGTCGAGCCCGATCCGGCCTGCCCCGACGGGCCGCACGCCGAAGGCCCGCCCGCGCACCGCCGTCCCGCGCGTCTGGTGGAGCTGCCGGTCGGCGCGGCCGAAGACCGCGTGATCGGCTCGCTGAACCTGGAACGCGCGCTCGCGGACGGCGTCACCGATTTCCAGCCCGGTCTGCTCGCGGCCGCGCATCGCGGGCTGCTGTACGTGGACGAGGTCAACCTCCTGCACGACCACCTGGTCGACACGCTGCTCGACGCCGCCGCCATGGGCCGCGCGACCGTCGAGCGCGAGGGTGTTTCGGTGTCGCACGCGGCCCGGTTCGTCCTGATCGGCACGATGAACCCCGAGGAAGGCGAGCTGCGGCCGCAGCTGCTGGATCGCTTCGGGCTCACCGTCGAGGTCGCGTCCAGCCGGGATCCCGAACTGCGGGTCGAGGTCGTCCGGCGGCGGCTCGCCTACGAGGCGGATCCGGACGGATTCGCCGGCCAGTACGCCGCGGCCGACGCCGCACTCGCCGCGGACATCGAGGCGGCACAACGACTTCTGCCGTCGGTGAAACTGCCGGACGACGCGCTGCGGCAGATCGCCGAGGTCTGCGCGTCCTTCGAGGTCGACGGGATGCGCGCGGACATCGTGACCGCGCGGACCGCGGTCGCGCACGCCGCCTGGGCCGGGCGCACCGAGGTGACCACCGACGACGTCCGGGTCGCGGCCCGGCTCGCGCTGCCGCACCGCCGTCGCCGCAATCCCTTCGACGCGCCCGGGATCTCCGAGGAGCAGCTGGAACAGGCGTTGCAGGACGCCGAACCCGAAGGCCCCGGTCCCGACGACGACGGCCCCGGCTCGGGGACTCCGCCGGAGGGCGGCGAAACCTCAGGCCCGCCGCCGTCGGAGGACGGCGCGCAGGAGCCGTCGGGCGGCGGCAAGAGCGGCGGCGACCAGAAGCCGGTCGGCGCAGGGGAAGCCTTCCGCGCCAGGCGTTTCGAGGTGAAGGGCACCGGCGAGGGCGCGGCCGGACGGCGGTCGCGGGCGATCACCGACAACGGCCGGACCATCGGCGTCCAGCCCGCCGGGACCAAGGACGGGCATCCGCATCTGCTCGCGACCGTGCGGGCGGCCGCGCCGCATCAGCGTTCGCGCGGCCGCAGCGGCGCCGGGCTCGTGGTGCGGCCCCAGGATCTCCGGTTCGCGCGGCGGGAAGGGCGCGAGGGCAACCTGGTGCTGTTCTGCGTCGACGCGTCCGGCTCGATGGGCGCGCGCCAGCGGATGCGCGAGGTCAAGACCGCCGTGCTGTCGCTGCTGCTCGACGCGTACCAGCGCCGGGACAAGGTGGGCCTGGTGACCTTCCGCGCCTCGGGCGCCGAACTCGCGCTCCCGCCGACGATCAGCGTCGACGCCGCGGCGTCCCGTTTGGACGGTCTCGCGACCGGCGGCCGCACGCCGCTGGCCGAAGGACTCCTCGAAGCGGCAAGGGTGCTGCGGATCGAAGCGGTCCGTGATCCGTTGCGGCGCCCGCTGCTCGTCGTCGTCACCGACGGTCGCGCGACCAGCGGTGCCGACGCCGTCCAGCGCGCACGGCAGGCGGCCGGGCTGCTGGCCGGGAACGTCACCTCGATCGTGATGGACTGCGAGAGCGGGAAGATGCGGCTCGGGCTCGCCGCCGAACTGGCGGAACACCTTGGCGCGGAACACGTTCCGGTCGCCGAGGTCGCCGCCGACACCCTCGCGGGCGCCGTCCGCGCGCATATCTCCGGAAAGGCGGCGTAATGCCACAGGGCAAACCGGAAACCGTGCCGAACGACGGCCTCACCACCCGCCAGCGGCGCAACCGCCCGCTGCTCGCCGTGCACACCGGCGAGATGAAGGGCAAGTCCACGGCCGCGTTCGGGATGGCGCTGCGCGCGTGGAACCAGGGCTGGTCGATCGGCGTGTTCCAGTTCGTCAAATCGGCGAAGTGGCGCGTCGGCGAGGAAGCCGCGTTCCGCGCGCTGGGCAAGCTGCACGAGGACACCGGCCAGGGCGGCGCCGTCGAGTGGCACAAGATGGGCGAAGGCTGGAGCTGGGCGCGCAAATCCGGTTCCGAAGAGGATCACGCCGCCAACGCCCGTGAGGGCTGGGCCGAGATCAAACGCCGTCTCGCCGCCGAAACCCACGACTTCTACGTCCTCGACGAGTTCAGCTACCTGCTCAAATGGGGCTGGCTCGAAGTCGACGACGTCGTCTCGACCCTGAGTGAACGCCCCGGCCATCAGCACGTGGTGATCACCGGCCGGTACGCGCCGCCGGAGCTGATCGAGGCGGCGGACCTGGTCACCGAGATGACGAAGGTGAAGCATCCGATGGACGCCGGGCAAAAGGGCCAGCGAGGGATCGAATGGTGAACCGCGTGGTCATCGCCGCGCCCGGCTCCGGGCACGGCAAGACCACGATCGCCGCGGGCCTGATGGCGGCGTTGCGCGCGCGGGGGCTGAAGGTCTCCGGGCACAAGGTCGGTCCCGACTTCATCGACCCGAGCTACCACGCGCTCGCCACCGGGCGTCCCCCGCGCAACCTCGACCCGTTCCTCCAGGGCGAGGACCGGCTGATCCCGTTGCTGCGGCACGGTTCCGCCGGTGCCGACATCGCGGTGATCGAAGGCGTGATGGGCCTGTTCGACGGGGCGCTCGGCACCGAGGGCTACGCGTCGACCGCGCACGTCGCCCGATTGCTGGACGCGCCGGTGGTGCTCGTCGTGGACGCGTCGGCCGCGTCGCGCAGTGTCGCCGCGACCGTGCTCGGGTTCGCGCAGTACGACACCCGCGTGCGGCTCGCCGGGGTCATCCTCAACAAGCTGGGCTCGCAACGGCACGCGGACGAGATCGTCACCGCGCTGGAAGCGACCGGCGTCCCGCTGCTGGGCACGTTGTACCGCAACGAAGAGATCCACGCGCCCAGCCGTCACCTCGGCCTGGTCCCGGCGGCGGAACGGGCGAGCGAGTCCGAACGCCTGCTGCCTGAGTTGGCCGCGTGGATCAGCGAAGGGGTGGACCTCGGCGCGATCGTGCAGGTCGCGCGGTCGGCTTCGCGGCTTTCGGGGGAGCCCTGGCGGCCTCCGTTCTCGTATGAGGGGCGGCGGTCGGTCGTCGCCGCCGCGGCCGGTCCGGCGTTCACCTTCCGCTACACCGAGGCCGTCGAACTGCTCGCCGCCGCCGGTGTCGACGTCGTCGACGTGGATCCGTTGCAGGACAAGGAACTTCCCGAAGGCTGCGCCGGGCTGTACTTCGGCGGCGGGTTCCCCGAGGTGCACGCCGAGGAGCTGTCGGCGAATCTCCCGCTGCGGACGGCGATCGCGCGGGCCGTCGGCGACGGAATGCCCGTCGTGGCCGAATGCGCGGGGCTGCTGTACCTGTGCCAGGACATCGACGGGCTGCCGATGACCGGCGTCCTCGACGCGTCGGCCACCATGACGAAACGCGGAAAACTCGGGTACCGCAAGGCTTTCTCGCCCGCCGACAGTGTGCTCGCGGTCGCCGGGCAACGGGTCACCGGGCACGAATTCCACCGTACGATCGTCGAACCCGGCAGCGGCCCGACCCCGGCCTGGGGCTGGGACCGCACTCCCGACGGGTTCGCTTCGGCGTCACTGCACGCGTCGTATCTGCACGTCCACTGGGCGGGCTATCCCGAACTCGCCGAGCGGTTCGCCGCCGCGGTGCACGCCCATGGCTGACTACGATCTCTGGCACCACGGCGATCGCGAGGTCGGCGAAGGTCTCGTCGATCTGGCGGTCAACGTCCGCCTGCCTGCGCCGCCCGCGTGGCTGCGCGCCGAACTGGCGGCGGCCCTCGACGACCTCGCCGCCTACCCGGACGTCACCGCCGCCACGGCCGCGGTCGCCGCCCGGCACTCACTGCCCGAGTCCCGGGTCTTGGTGACCTCCGGCGCCGCCGAGGCCTTCACGTTGCTGGCCACGGCGTTGCGCCCGTCGTATGCGGTGGTCGTGCACCCGCAGTTCACCGAACCCGAAGCCGCCCTGCGCGCGGCAGGCCACGCCGTGCACCGGGTGGTGTTGTCGCCGGACGACGGCTTCCGGCTGCGCGACGTGCCGGAAGAAGCCGATCTGGTCTTCGTCGGGAACCCCACGAATCCGACCTCCGTGCTGCATCCGGCCGCGGACCTGCTCGCGCTGGGCCGCCCGGATCGGCTGGTCGTCGTCGACGAGGCCTTCCTCGACGCCGTCCCCGGCGAGACCGAAAGCCTCGCGGGGCGACCGGGTTTCGCCGTTCTCCGCAGCCTGACGAAGACGTGGGGGATCGCCGGGCTGCGCGCGGGATACGTGCTGGCGGACGAGTCCGTTGTGGACAGTCTGCGCGCGGTGCAGCCCCCGTGGTCGGTGTCGTCACTGGCCGCCGTCGCCGTGGAGGCGTGTTGCCGCCCGGCGGCGCTGGAGGAAGCCGAGAAGCTGGCCGTGGCGGCGGAAGCGGACCGGGAGTACCTGGTTTCCGGCCTGACCGCGCTGGGTGTCGAGGTGCTCGGGGAGCCTCGGGGGCCTTTCGTGCTCGTACGGCTCCCGGGTGCCGACGGCGTCCGGGAACGGTTGCGGGAGAACGGTTTCGCCGTCCGGCGAGGGGACACCTTCCCGGGTCTGGACGCCCGGTACCTGCGGATCGCGGTGCGGGACCGGGAGACGGTGGATCGGTTCCTGGCCGCGCTGGCTGTTTTCGCTCCAGCGCAAAGGCGTGGCCCGGAGGACCGCGAGGGCGAATAGTCCCAGGCACTGCATCCCGATTCGAAGCAGGAGGGGAAACTTATGCGTGCCATGGGGAAGATGATGAAACGCGTCGTCACCGGAGCGGGCGTCATCGCCGCGGTGGGGCTCGCCGTTCCGGGCACCGCCGTCGCGGACGAACGCGCCGGGGACACACCCGACGGATACCGGACGAAGATCTCGAGTCCGGTGGCCACGTACGGCTGGGTCGAATGGAACGACTACCGCGACAGCGACCACGGCGACGACATCGACAACTTCTACGTCCAGGACAACTGGGGCGACGGGCTGTCGATCGAACTGCGCGTCTACTGGAAGGGCAAGACCTACACGGCCCACGCCTACGGCGGCGAGACCAAGAAGATCGACATCGGGAACGTCCCGAACAACGAGAAGGTCTACTGGCGGGCGTGCGGCTGGAACAACAACCAGGAGATCGGCTGCTCCTCGAAGTACTCGTTCCAGGAGTAGCCCGGAGCTTCGGCTCAGGTCGCGAAAGCCACTTTCGGGACACAAGACGTCCCCGAAGCGGCTTTCGCGACACAAAGTGTCCGGCCCGGCCCGCTCCGGATGGTTGGATGGGCGAGTGAACTTCGTGATCGGCGTCTTCGATCTCTTCGCCTACACCATCCCCGGCGCGCTGTACGTCGCGTTCTTCGGCTACCTCGGGGCGAAGCTCCACATCCTGACGGCGGCGAGCGTCGGCGGTGTGCCGACGGTGGTGCTGGTCGTCGTGATCGTGGTGCTGAGCTTCCTGCTGGGTTATCTGGCCTATCCGCTCGGGGAGGCGCTGGAGCGGATCGTGCCGCGCAGGCGGAACCGGGACGCGGCCCAGGATTTCGTCCGCCGGATGCCCGCCGCGAAGGACCGCCCGTTCCTGAAGGAGAACCCGCATCTCCTGCTGTGCGCGCTGCAACTGCACGACAAGGAGGTCGCGGCCGATGTCACGCGGCTGCGCGCGTCCGGGCTCATGGTGCGCAACTGCGCGCCGCCACTGCTGTTCGGCGCCATCGCCGCGATCGTGGACATCTTCGCGGGCAAGCACCCGTTCGTCGCCGCCGTCGTCGCGGTGCTGCTGCTGTTCTCGTCGCTCACTTTGGTCTCACAGGGCCGGAAGCTCGGCCTCTGGGCCGGGATGAAGACCTTCGAACTGTGCTTCTGGCTGCCGGAGATCGACGAGAAACTCGCGGTTCCTCAGAACGACAAAGCCAGCAAGATCCCCGCGACGGCGACCTCCACGCAGCCCCCGAGCACGTCCCCGGTGATCCCGCCCAGCCGCTGAACGCACCGCGCCAGCAGCGCCGACGCGGCCAGATAGCCCAGCGCCACCGCGACCGGCCCTTGCCACCACGGCAACACCAGCGCCGCCGCGCCCGCCAGTACGGCGAAAACCGCGGCCGCCGCCCACACCGGCACCGAACCGGCGACGGTCGCGCCCAGCCCTTCCGGCCGGGCCGACGGGACACCGCGCGCACAGCACAGCGAGAGCACCCCGCGTCCGGCGACGACCGCGACGGCGGCCGCCGCGATCCCGTGCCCGGCCGAGATCGCCCCGGCCAGCGCGCCGGCCTGGACGAGCAGCACCAGCACCAGGGTCGCGATCCCGGTCGGCCCGGAATCGCCGCGCCGCATGACCTCCAGCGCCCGAGCCCGGTCGTACGACGCGCCGAGCCCGTCGGCGGTGTCGGCGAGCCCGTCCAGATGCAGCCCGCGGCTGCCGAGCGCCACCGCGCCCAACGCGAGCGCCGCCGACGCGAACGCGGGCAGGCCGATCAGCTCGCCCACGAAGACGATCACCGCGGCGACGGCCGCGAGCGGCACGGCGGCCGGCGGGCCGAGCACCATCGCGCCGCCCGCCACCCGCCGGTCGATCACTCCCGGTGCCGGCACCCGGACGGTGGTCAGGGTGCCGACGGCCATCTTCAGCGCGTCGGCGATCAAGCCAGATCCGCCAGCAGGCCCATGTCCGCGAGGATCGCCCGTGCCGCCCTCAGCGTCGGCACCGCCTGCACGGCGCCACTGCCTTCGCCGAGCCGCAGCCCGAGGTCGAGGATCGGCTCCAGGTCGAGCGCCTTCAACGCGTACGCCTGCGACGGCTCGGTCGACCGGTGCCCGGCCAGCCACCACCGCTCGGCGCCCGGCGCGATCTCGCGGGCGACCACCGCCGCGGCCCCGGAGAACACGCCGTCGAGCAGCACCGGAACCCCGCGAACCGCCGCCTGCACGAGAAAGCCCGCCGTCGCGGCGAGACAAGCGCTGCCGAGCGCGGTCAGCAACGTGAAGGGGTCCTTCACCGCACCGGACCTGATCAACGCGGCTTCGACGACCGCGAGCTTCCGTTCCCGCCGCTCCTCGTCGATCCCGGTGCCCGTACCGACGACGTCTTCCGGGAAAAGGCCGAGCAGCGAGGCGACCACGGCCGCGCAGACCGTCGTGTTGCCGATCCCCATGTCACCCGGGATGAGCAGATCCGCGCCGCCGTCGATCTCCTCGTCCGCGATCGCCAGCCCGTGCTCGAACGCCGTCCGCGCCTCGCCCTCGGACAGCGCGTCCTCGACGTCGATCGCGCCGGACCCCCGCCGGACCTTGTGCGCGGTGACCTCGGCGGGCACGTCCGCTCCGTCCCAGTCCACGGCGATGTCCAGCACCCGCACCTTCGCCCCGGCCAGCCCGGCCAGCACGCTGACGCCGCTCTTCCCGGCGAGGAACACCCGGACCATCGCCGCGGTGACCTCGCGCGGATACGCCGACATCCCGGAGACCCCGTGGTCCCCGGCGAAGACGACCACCCGGACGTCGTCGAGCGGCCGCGGCGGGACGGCTCCGTGCGCCGCGCTCAGCCAGGCGGCCAGATCTTCGAGCCGTCCGAGGGAACCGAGCGGCTTGACCAGTCCGTCCAGTCTGGCGCGTGCGGCGGCTTCGGCGGCGGCGTCCGGGGCGGGGATGGCGAAAGGCATGGGCAGGCTCCCTAAGGCAGGTCGAGCATCCGTCCGGCGACGACCAGCACGGTCCGGTCGGACACCGCGGACACCCGGTTGTTCAGCGCGCCCAGCACATCACGGAACACGCGTCCGGACACCGTCGCGGGCACCACACCGCTGCCGACCTCGTTGCTGACCGCGATCACCGGCACGTCGGCCTGCGCCCACGCCGCCAGGAAATCCTCCAGCCGGTCGTCGAGCCGCCGCTCCCAGCCGGTGCGCTGCTCCCAGGCGCCGACCTCGTCGAGCACCCGGCTGATCCACGTGCCGAGGCAGTCGATGAGCAGCGGATGCGTCGCCGTGCGCAGCACCGTGGCCAGGTCGGTGGTCTCGACCGTCTTCCAGTGGCCCGGCCGCCGCGCGCGGTGCGCGGCCACCCTGGCGGCCCATTCGGGATCTTCGGCGCTCGGCGGCAGCCCGGGCGCGACGTAGGTCAGGTGCGGGTGACGGGACGCGAGCCGCTCGGCGTGGTGTGACTTCCCAGAGCGGACGCCGCCCAGTATCAGCACCTTGCCGTCGTCGCGCGAATAGCGGCGAAGTGCCCGCGCGAGGGTCTCCAGAACCCTCGCGAGGCGATGCGTCAGCTTGGTCATACCCCGCATTCTCGTGCACGCGCTACCGTTCGCCACGTGCCACTCCGACAAGCCGCCACCGCAGCCGGGCTCGTGACCGGTTACGTCGCCGACGCCGTGTTCGGAGATCCACGGAAGAGGCATCCTGTCGCGGGCTTCGGCCGCGCCGCGCAAGCCCTCGAACAGCGGATTTACGCCGATTCGAAGGTGCGGGGCGCCGCGTACACCGCGGTCTGCGCGGGCACCGTCACCGGATTGGGGGTCGCGGCCCAGTTCATCACCAGGAAGCGCCCGTTCGCGCGGTTCGCGCT
This sequence comes from Amycolatopsis sp. EV170708-02-1, assembly GCF_022479115.1. NCBI lineage: Bacteria > Bacillati > Actinomycetota > Actinomycetes > Pseudonocardiales > Pseudonocardiaceae > Amycolatopsis > Amycolatopsis sp. EV170708-02-1. Next base: position 7,166,146 of record NZ_CP092497.1, on the reverse strand, counting down.
CACCGCGGCGTCCACCTGGGTGGTCCTGGGCGGCAAGGGGCTCGCGGCCGAGGGCACGCGCATGGCCCATCTGCTCGACGACGGCGACCTGCCCGGCGCCCGGAAGCGGCTTTCGCATCTGTGCGCCCGCGACGCCACCGGCCTCGACACCGAACAGCTCGCCCGCGCGACCACCGAGTCCATCGCCGAGAACACCTCCGACGCGGTCGTCGCGCCGCTGCTGTGGGGCGCGGTCGCCGGGATACCCGGGCTGCTGGGTTACCGCGCGCTCAACACGCTCGACGCGATGGTCGGCTACCGATCGCCGAAGTACGCCAACTTCGGCTGGGCGTCGGCGCGGACGGACGACCTGGCGAATCTGGTGCCGTCCCGGGTCGGCGCGGCGCTCACCGTGGCGTCGGCGCCGCTGGCGGGCGGCTTCGCCAAACCCGCGTTCCGGATCTGGCGCCGCGACGGGAAGCACCATCCGAGTCCCAACGCGGGTCAGGTCGAGGCCGCCTTCGCGGGCGCGCTCGGAATCAGGCTGGGCGGGACGAACAGCTACGGCGGCCGCACCGAACGCCGCGGCGTCCTCGGCGACGGCCGCGAGCCGGAACCGGTGGACGTGCGCCGCGCGGTCCGGCTGTCGAGGGCGGTCGGGCTCGCCGCGCTCGCCGTCGCGGTGGCGGTCGCGCGGTGAGCGGCCTGCTCGTCGCGGGGACGACGTCGGACGCGGGCAAGAGCCTGGTCACCGCCGCGTTGTGCCGCTGGCTCGCGCGCCGGGGCGTGCGGGTCGCGCCGTTCAAGTCCCAGAACATGTCGAACAACTCGATGGTGTGCGCGGACGGCGCCGAGATCGGCCGCGCGCAATGGCTTCAGGCGCGGGCGGCCCGCGTCGAACCCGAAGCCGCGATGAACCCGGTGCTGCTGAAACCGGGGAGCGATCGGCGCAGCCATGTCGTCGCGCTCGGGAAACCGTTCGGCACGCTGGAAGCGGGGGAGTACGCGACGGGACGGGCCGGGCTCGCGGAGATCGCCTTCGACACGTTCTCTTCGCTGCGAAAGCGTTTCGACGTCGTGCTGTGCGAAGGCGCGGGCAGCCCGGCCGAGATCAACCTGCGCGGAGGCGACTACGTCAACATGGGGCTGGCTCGGCGCTTCGGCTTGCCCGTGGTCGTCGTCGGCGACATCGACCGCGGCGGCGTCATGGCCGCGATGTTCGGCACCCTCGCCCTGCTGTCCGGCGAAGACCAGGCGCTGGTCTCGGGTTGGCTGGTCAACAAGTTCCGCGGTGACGTGGGCCTGCTGCGGCCGGGGCTGGAGACGCTGGAGAAGCTCACCGGTCGCGAGGTCTTCGGTGTGCTGCCCTGGCTCGACCAGGTGTGGATCGACTCGGAGGACGCGCTGGCCGCCGCGGGCTGGGGCGCTTCCGGAGGGTCCTTGCGGATCGCCGTCGTGCGTTTCCCGCGCGCCTCCAACGCGACCGACGTCGACGCGCTCGCCGCCGAACCCGGGGTCTCGGTCGCGCTGACCGCCGATCCAGACACGGTCCGTTCCGCCGATGTGGTGATCCTGCCCGGTTCCCGCGCGACCGTGGACGATCTGGCGTGGCTGCGGGCGCGTGGCCTGGCGGACGCCGTGCGCGCGCGGGCCGAGGCGGGACGTCCGGTGCTGGGGATCTGCGGCGGCTATCAGATGCTGGCCGCCGAGATCGAGGACGACGTCGAATCCGGCGCCGGAACGGTGCCCGGTCTCGGGCTGCTGCCGACCCGCGTCTCGTTCAGTGCCGACAAGGTGCTGGCCCGGCCGACGGGTTCGTGGCGCGGACAGGCCGTGGAGGCGTACGAGATCCACCACGGCACCGTGACCGCCACCGGCCCCGCCGAGTCCTTTTTGGACGGATATCGGCGGGGCGCGGTGTGGGGCACGATGTGGCACGGGGCCTTCGAGAACGACGGCTTCCGGCGCGCCTGGCTCGGCGAGGTGGCGGACTGGTCACCGGCCGCCGGGGCGCCAGGGTTCGGCGCGCTGCGGGAGGCCATGCTCGACAGGCTCGCCGACGCCGTCGAAGAGCACGTCGACACCGCCCGGCTCCTGCGTCTCATCGAGAACGGTCCCGACGGCTCTCTGCCGTTCGTGCCGCCCGGCGTCCCCTGACGCGTTTCGTCCTCTGAACGCGGTCCTTGCGCGTGCAACTACCGCATTCAGAGGACGAAACGCTAGGCGGCCTGAACGACCGCCTTGTGCTTCAACGCCTTCTCGGCCAACGCGCCGAAGGTCAGGCCGAGCGCCGTCCAGAGCACCACCTGCGTGCCGACCGACGCGAGCCGGAAGGTCCACAGCGTGGAACCGGGGAACCCGTCGGGAACCTCGTCGATCGACGGCAGCAGCGCCGCCGCCACCGCGATCAGCACGACGTACCCGCCGGCGGCGATCAGACCGCCGCGCCAGGCGCCGAGCCGGTCGGCCAGCTTCCGCCCGAACGCCGCGGCGAGGATGCCGACCAGCAGCGAAAGCGCGACGAAACCGAAGTACAGCGAAGTCCGGCTCCCGATCGTGCCCGCCTGGCCGACCGCGGGCGGATTCCCCGGGTACTTCAGGAACGGCACCAGGAACACGACCACGAACGAGCCACCCGCGAGCAGCGCCGCGGTCACCCGGGGCCGCAGCGTGCCGAGGCGGCCGTAGGTGAAGGCGAACGCGAGCGAGAACAGCCCGCCGACGGCCACGCCGTACAGGCCGACACCCGTCAACAGGCCGACGGTGCTCTGCACGCCACGGGTGACGAGCTCTTCTTCCTCGGCCTCCGCGGGAGCGTGCTCGTGGGCACCGGGCGCGCTGTGCGAATGCGCGGCGGTGCCTTCGAGACCGATGGCGGTGTCGACCGAAGGCTCACCGAAGAAATAGGCGAAAAGGGTCGCCAGGACACCGGCGACCAGGCCCGCGAGCATGCCGCGGACCAGCAAGGTCCTCATCATGGGGCGCGTGCCGCCCTAGTGGCAGGGGAAGGCCAGCAGGTGCCGGCCGTCGTGGACGAACTCGTGGACGTACGAATTCGCGAACACCGACACCGCGCCCTGCTCGGCGCTGACGAAATACAGCGTGATCAACGAAAGGAGGATGACGAGCACCGCCCAGGGCAGGATCTCGCGGACGGGGATCCGGACGGGGACGGGTACTGCGGCTACCGCTTCGGACATGGCGGTGGGACCTCCTCGGGCTAGCGCGGCCTCTTCAGGGGTGTCACGACGGCTCCGGGTCTGGCTTCCCCGATGGCTCGGAGTCACAGTGGCGCGACCGCGCGGATTCTCACCGCGTTCCGGGTGCCGTCGTCTGGCCGGTCGAGCGTAGGTCGCGGTGAAGCGTCCGGTCAATGTGACGGAACCCGATCGGCGCAGGCCCGTTACCGGGCAGCGGGCATCCGCCGATCGGTTGATGGCGGCTCCCCCGAAGTCAGCCGCGATCATGGCCACGCGGTTGATTCGGCGGACCCCCACCGCGCGGGATGGTCTTCGTATGGCAATCATCGAGGCGAACGGCCTGGTCAAGCGCTACGGCGACCACACCGCGGTGGACGCGGCAGCCTGCCTCGGGACCGCTCTCGCAGCGGGAACCGGAGGTCTTGGAGCTGATCGCCCAAGGTTCGACGAACCGCGAGACGGCGAAGCGGCTGTTCATCAGCGAAGACACACCTGCTCCCCAACGGGGCGCATGTCAAAATCCAGCTATGACACCTGCGGTGGCGGCACTCGATGTCGGCGGAACGTCCATCAAGGCGGCCCTGTACGACGCGGATCTGAAGGACCTGGCCAGCTTGCGCGAGCCGACGGCGCGCGGAGCGGACGGCGAGGCCCTCGCGGATCAGGTCGCCCGGATCGTGGAGACCCTGGGCAAGCAGGCGGGGACCGGTACGCCGGACGCCGTCGGCGTGGTCATCCCCGGCATCGTCGACGACGTCGAGCGGGTGGCCCGGTTCTCGGCGAACCTCGACTTCCGCGACGTGCCGTTCGGCGAGATGCTCGACAGCAGGCTCGGGCTGCCGTTCGCGTTCGGGCACGACGTCCGTGCCGGCGGGCTCGCGGAGTTCCGCGTCGGCGCGGGCAAGGGCTGCACCGACGCCGCCTTCATCCCGGTCGGCACCGGGATCGCCGCCGCGCTCCAGCTCGACGGGAAGCTGTACGCCGCGGGCGGGCAAGGCGGCGAGATCGGGCACATCGACGTCGGCCACCGGCTGCCGTGCGGCTGCGGGGCGACCGGCTGCCTGGAGGCGATCTCCTCCGCGTCGGCCATCGCCCGCCGCTACAGCGAGCACACCGGCAGGCCGGCCGAAGGCGCCGAGCAGGTGGTCGACGCCGCCCGCCACGGTGACGAGGCCGCGATCTCCGTGGTCAACGACGCGCTGGAGGGGCTCGGCCACGGCATCAAGACCCTGGTCACCCTGCTCGCGCCCGAAGTCGTCGTCCTCGGCGGCGGCCTGTTCACCGCGGGCGACTACGTCCTCGAACCGGTGCGGGCCTGGCTGGCGGCGAACCTGCAGTTCCAGCGGATGCCCGAACTGCGGATCGCTCGGCTCGGCGACGAGGCGGGCAGGCTCGGTGCGGCCTTGCTGGCGCTGGACCGGCTCAAGCCTTGACCACCCGCACGCCTTCCTCCTCGAAGGCGTGCACCCGCTCGGGATCGGCGCGGCCGTCGGTGACGAGCACGTCGACGTCGGCGGTCGCGCAGATCTTCGCGAACGCGTGACCGCCGAGTTTCCCGCTGTCGGCGAGGACGACGACCTGCCGGGCGCGGGCCGCCATCAGCCGGTTCGTGCTCGCGTCGCCCTCGTGGTGCGCCTGCGCGCCGTGCACCGGGTCGAAGGCGTCCACGCCGAGGAACACCAGATCCAGCGAGATCTGGTCGAGGAACAGCTGCGACAGCGGCCCGGACAGGTCGAACGACTGCTGCCGCGCGACCCCGCCGGTCACCACGATCTTGATATTGGGCCGCACGGCGAGTTCGTGGGCGATGTTGAGCGCGTTCGTCACCACGGTGAGTGACGGCCCGCCGGTCGGCTCGCCCATATCCGGCCGGGTCGCGAGCGCGCGGCCCACCTCGGTGCTCGTCGTGCCGCCGTTGAGCCCGACCACCATGCCCGGGTCGACCATCCTCGCCGCGGCGGCGGAGATCCGTTGCTGTTCCGGTGCGTTGCGCGCGGCCTTGTGCCGTAACGGAAGGTCGTAGGCGACGTTGCTCGCGACGGCGCCGCCGCGGGTGCGGACCACGAGATTGCGGCCCGCCAGGTGATCGAGATCCCGGCGGATCGTCGCGGGGGAGACACCGAGTTCGCCCGCCGAAACCTCGACGTCGACTTTTTCCCGCTCTCCCACCATGTCCAATAAAGCCGTCAGCCGTTCATGCCGATTCATCACCAGCTCCCTCCCCGAAGCGCGATGTCGCTTACCGCATCGGACAAAGTACTACGCGTCGCGATTCGGCCGTAAAGAAGGGAGAAAGCGGGCGCCGGCCACCCCCAGTATGACCGGCGCCCGCCAGATCAGTTCTTCCCGCCGAGCCCGCGCAGGAACGCGAGTGACGGCATGAAGAAGTAGTCACCACCCTTCAGTGTCACCGCCTGCGGGATCGGATCCGCGGTCACCGTCCGCGTACCGGCCCATTCCGTGGTGTAGACCGATTCCGGACGCGGGCCCTGGCCGATGACCGGATCGAGGCCCGGCGGTTTGACCCCGTCGGCCGGGATCGGGAAGCCCGGATTGTTCGACCAGGTCGCCTGCGTGAACTCGAACTGGTTGCCCAGCGCCGAATTGAACGCCATGAACAGCAGGCCGACCCCGCCGCTGGGCCGGGCGGACGGTGGCAGGTCGGCGTTCGGGTCGTCGGCCCGTTCGCCGTACGGCACGCCTCGTCGCGCCATCAGGTGCAGCCGTTCCTGCGGCGGTGGTTCCGCGCCGCCGCTGCCGCGCGGATTCGTTTTCCGGATATGCGCCTGGAAGGGACATTTGGCGCCGGCGATGTCGTTTCCGTAATCGAAGTTGTTCGGTACCGGGCTTTCCGCGCCCTCCTCGCGTTGCGCGGTCAACGGGGTGCCGTCCTCGAACCGGCCGACGATCATCGCGCCCGCCCGTTCCCGGTCTTCGCCGACGAGCCCCAATTGATCGGCCAGCGCCGCTTCCGACTGCTTGAATCGCCGTACGTTCTGCTCCAATTTGCGGAAAACGAAGTAGCTGCCGAAGTGGACTCCGGGATCGGGTGCCGCGTGATCCGGAACGAGCACCTGGTTCAGCGGGGCGGCCGGATCCCAGACGCTGATCCCGTCCGTTCCCGTCTTTTCCGCGTGGATGTCCTCGACCAGGAAGAGCGGCTGGCTCCGGCCGTCGACGTAGCCGAAATGCTCGATACCCTCTCCGTCGGCGTTCACCCGGCCGAATCCGGTTTCCTCGGCGACGACGGAAACGGTCGGCGGAATCAGTGCGAGAACCGCGTTCCGGCGTGCGGCCATCGGGGCGTCGGCGCCGTCGCCGATGATGACGACGGCGTGGATCTCGTCGTGGTATCCGCTGTCGAACGTGGAGCGGGGCGGGTCGTTCAGCTTCTCGCGGGTCTCCTGCGCGCGCATGCCCAGCCGGAAGGAATCATCTTGCGGTGCCTCGATTTTCAGGAACCGGTAGCCCGCCGAGGTGAGGCCGGTGCCGACGTAGGGCGTCCCCTTCACGCCTTCGGTCTTGAAGCGCTCGACCTCGGTCAGGTGGGTCTTCGCGGACTTCATCAGCGGGACGAGCGACGCGAGGAACCTCATCGCGCTCGTGGTCTCCGAAAAACGCAGGAAAAGCGCGGAAAAATGGTCACGGGCGTGCGCTTTCAGGATGTTCGGCTGTAGTTCTTCGAGCATCTTCGCGGCATCGCCGGTGGCGGTCTTCCATTCCAAGGGCACGGTCAGATCGACGGACATATCAAGGAACCCCCTCCTTGGGAACCCGTCCGGCGGCCCCGGCAGGTCTTGCCGGTCCCCGCCGCCGACGGGACTTACACCCTTGATACAACCGATACCGAAACCTTGCTGTCATCACCCGCAAGTACACTCTTTCGGCGGTTCTTTCACTCAAAAGAACCAATGCGCCGATCACGCCCCGCGTTCAGTCCTCTGCTTGCGGTGGTTGCACGCGCTGACGACGTAGGAAGGCGCCTGATCGCGAGAGACGCCGGCGCTGCCGGGGAGTGACGCGAAGGCCGACGCGTATCGCAGAAGTGCCGTTTCAGGAAGACTGCCACACCCGAAGCGAAGGGGACTTTACCCGCATCAGATGCGGGTAAAGTCCCCTTCACCCCGGCCTTGGTACGCCGCCGGAATTCTTCAAGACGTCTAGGTGAGCGGCCGATCGGTCGGAGCGATCGGGGCGGGCAGCACGTCCCGTCCGGTGAGGAACGCGTCCACCCCGGCCGCGGCCGAGCGGCCCTCGGCGATCGCCCACACGATGAGCGACTGGCCCCGGCCCATGTCACCCGCCACGAACACGTTGTCGACGCTGGTCTTGAACGCCTTGTCGCGGGCGACGTTGCCGCGCTGGTCCAGCTCGACGTCGAGCGACTCCAGCAGGCCCTCCCGCTCCGGGCCGACGAAGCCCATCGCGAGCAGCACCAGCTGCGCGGGCAGTTCGCGTTCCGTGCCTTCCACGGGGACGAACTTGCCGCCCTCGTTACGCACCTCGACCAGCTTCAGCGCGCGCACCCGGCCGTCGGCGTCGGCGGCGAACTTCTGGGTGTTGACCGAGTACAGCCGCTCGCCGCCCTCCTCGTGCGCGGACGAGACGCGGTAGATCATCGGGTACGTCGGCCACGGGTGCGCGTCCGACCGCGAAAGCGGCGGCTTCGGCATGATCTCCAGCTGCGTCACCGATTTCGCGCCCTGGCGGTGCGAGGTCCCGACGCAGTCCGCGCCGGTGTCACCGCCGCCGATGACCACGACGTCGAGGCCCTCGGCGCTGATCGGCGACACGTCCAGCTCGCCGGCGGCGACGCGGTTGGCGTGCGGAAGGAACTCCATCGCCTGGTGGATTCCGGCGTGCTCGCGGCCGGGGATCGGCAGATCCCGCCACGCGGTCGCGCCGCCCGCGAGGACCACGGCGTCGTAGGACGACTTCAGTTCCTCGACGGTGAGGTCGACGCCGACGTTCACCGAGGTCCGGAATTCCGTGCCTTCGGCGCGCATCTGGTCGAGACGGCGGTCGAGCCGGTGCTTCTCCATCTTGAATTCGGGGATGCCGTAGCGCAGCAGCCCGCCGATCTTGTCGGCCCGCTCGAAGACCACGACACTGTGGCCCGCGCGCGTGAGCTGCTGCGCCGCGGCGAGTCCCGACGGGCCGGATCCGACCACCGCCACCTTCTTGCCGGTGAGCGCCACCGGCTTCTGCGGCGTGACCCAGCCCTCTTCGAAGGCCCGGTCGATGATCGAGATCTCGACCCGCTTGATGGTGACGGGATCGTCGTTGATCCCGAGCACACACGCCGTCTCGCACGGCGCCGGGCAGAGGGTCCCGGTGAACTCCGGGAAATTGTTGGTCGCGTGCAGCCGCTCGGCCGCGTCGCGCCAATCGTCGCGCCAGGTCAGCGTGTTCCACTCGGGGATGAGGTTCCCGAGCGGGCAGCCCTGGTGACAGAACGGGATACCGCAGTCCATGCAGCGCCCGGCCTGCTTCTGCAGCTTCGACGTCGCGAAGTCCTCGTACACCTCGCGCCAATCCATCAGGCGCAGGTCGACGGGACGGCTCTTGGGCGTCTCGCGAGTGGTGGTCAGAAAGCCCTTGGGGTCAGCCATGTGCGGCCTCCATGATCGCCTCGTTCACGTCACGCCCGTCGCGCTCGGCCTTGGCCTGCGCCGCGAGCACGCGCTTGTAGTCCTTCGGCATGACCTTGCCGAACCGGTCGACGGCGGCGTCCCAGTCGGCGAGCAGCGCACGCGCGACGGCGGACTCCGTTTCGTCGTAATGCTTTTCGAGCGCCTCGCGCAGGAAGTCCACATCGGACGAATCCAGCGGGTCGATGTCGACCATCTCCGGGTTGATCCGGTGCGCGGGCAGGTCCAGCACGTAGGCGACGCCGCCCGACATGCCGGCCGCGAAGTTGCGGCCCACGCCGCCGAGCACCACGACCCGGCCACCGGTCATGTATTCGCAGCCGTGGTCGCCGACGCCTTCGACGACGGCCAGCGCGCCCGAGTTGCGCACGCAGAACCGCTCGCCGACCTTGCCGCGGATGAAGATCTCGCCGCTGGTCGCGCCGTAGCCGATCACGTTGCCCGCGATGATGTGCTCTTCGGCGTTGTACCGCGCCACCTTCGGCGGCCGCACGATGAGCCGCCCGCCGGACAGGCCCTTGCCGACGTAGTCGTTGCCGTCGCCGTAGAGCCGCAGCGTGATGCCCTTGGGCACGAACGCCCCGAACGACTGACCGGCGGTACCGGTGAAGGTGACGTCGATCGTGTTGTCCGGCAAGCCTTCGCCGCCCCACCGCTTGGTGAGCTCGTGGCCGAGCATGGTGCCCACGGTCCGGTTCACGTTGCGGACCGGCAGTTCCAGCCGCACCTTGTCGCCGGACGACAGCGCGCCCTCGGCCAGCTGGATCAGCGTGTTGTCGAGCGCCTTCTCCAGCCCGTGGTCCTGCACGGTCTGCTGGTGACGCAGTCCGGCCGGAGCCATGTCGGGCACGTGGAAGATCGGCGTCAGGTCGAGACCGGCGGCCTTCCAGTGGTCGATCGCCTTGCGCTTGTCGAGCATCTCCGCGTGGCCGACGGCCTCGGCGATGGACCGGAAACCCAGCTCCGCCAGGTACTCCCGGACCTCCTGGGCGATGAACTCGAAGAAGTTCACCACGTACTCGGCCTTGCCGCTGAACTTCTCGCGCAGCTTGGGGTTCTGCGTCGCGACGCCCACGGGGCAGGTGTCGAGGTGACAGACCCGCATCATGATGCAGCCGGAGACCACCAGCGGCGCGGTCGCGAAGCCGAACTCCTCGGCCCCGAGCAGCGCGGCGATGACGACGTCACGGCCGGTCTTGAGCTGACCGTCGGTCTGCACGACGATCCGGTCGCGCAACCGGTTGGCCAGCAACGTCTGCTGCGTCTCGGCGAGCCCGAGTTCCCACGGGCCGCCCGCGTGCTTGATCGACGACAGCGGCGAAGCACCCGTGCCGCCGTCGTGCCCGGAGATGAGCACGACGTCCGCGTGCGCCTTGGAAACACCGGCCGCGACCGTGCCGACGCCGACCTCGGACACGAGCTTCACGTGGATGCGCGCGGCCGGGTTGGCGTTCTTGAGGTCGTGGATCAGCTGCGCGAGGTCCTCGATCGAGTAGATGTCGTGGTGCGGCGGCGGGGAGATCAGCCCGACACCCGCCGTGGAGTGCCGCGTCTTCGCGATCCACGGGTACACCTTCGCGCCGGGCAGCTGGCCGCCCTCGCCGGGCTTCGCGCCCTGCGCCATCTTGATCTGGATGTCGTCGGCGTTGACCAGGTATTCGCTGGTGACACCGAACCGGCCGCTCGCGACCTGCTTGACCGCGCTGCGGCGCTCGGGGTCGTAGAGCCGTTCCGGATCCTCGCCGCCCTCACCGGTGTTCGACTTGCCGCCGAGGCGGTTCATCGCGATGGCCAGGGTTTCGTGCATCTCCGCCGAGATCGACCCGTAGGAGATGGCGCCGGTGGCGAACCGCTTGACGATCTCGGAGACCGGTTCGACCTCCTCGATCGGCACGGCGGGCCGCTGCCCGATCTTGAAGTCGAACAGCCCGCGCAGCGTGTACAGCTTCTGCGCCTGGTCGTCGACGGCCTTCGTGTACTCCTTGAAGACCTCGTACTTCCCGGCACGGGTGGAGTGCTGCAGCTTGAACACCGTCTGCGGGTTGAACAGATGCGGTTCGCCCTCGCGGCGCCACTGGTAGTCCGAGCCGGTCTCCAGCTCGCGGTGGTTCGCGCGGAACCCGTCGCGCGGGAACGCGCGGCGGTGCCGCTCGGCGACCTCCAGCGCGAGCGTGTCGAAGCCGACGCCGCCGAGCCGGGAAGTGGTGCCGGTGAAGCAGTTCTGGATGACCTCGTCGCCGAGCCCGACCGCTTCGAAGATCTGCGCGCCGGTGTAGGAGGCCACTGTGGACACTCCCATCTTCGACATCGTCTTGCGGACGCCCTTGCCCAGCGCCTTGATCAGGTTCGCGGTCGCCTGCTTGGCGGTGGCACCGGCGATCAGGCCCTGATCGGCCATCTCCTCGACGGTCGCCATCGCCAGGTACGGGTTCACCGCCGCGACGCCGTAGCCGATCAGCAGCGCGATGTGGTGCACCTCGCGCGCGTCGCCCGCCTCGACGATGAGGCCGACCTGCGTACGGGTCTTTTCGCGCACCAGGTGGTGATGTACCGCGCCGGTGAGCAGCAGCGACGGGATGCCCGCGTGGTCTTCGTCGATCCCGCGGTCGGACAGCACGATCAGCCGCGCGCCCTCGGCGATGGCCGCGGACACCTCGGCGCGGATCTCGTCGAGCCGGCGCACGAGCGCCTCGCCGCCGCCGTGGACGTCGTAGGTGCCCTGCACGGTGACCGCCTGGAACTCCGGCAGGTCGCCGTCGTCGTTGACGTGCACCAGCTTCGCGAACTCGTCGTTGTCCAGTACCGGGAACGGCAGCACGATCCGGCGGCACGACTTCGCGTCGGCCTGCAGCAGGTTCGGTTCCGCGCCCAGCTGGGTGCCCAGCGAGGTGACCAGTTCCTCGCGGATCGCGTCCAGCGGCGGGTTGGTCACCTGGGCGAAGAGCTGGATGAAGTAGTCGAAGAGCAGCCGCGGGCGGCTGGAGAGCGAGGCGATGGGGGAGTCGTTGCCCATCGAGCCGATCGGCTCCGCGCCGGTGCGGGCCATCGGTTCGAGCAGGACGTCGAGCTCTTCCTCCGTGTAGCCGAAGGCTTGCTGACGCCGCACGAGCGCGGCGTGCGGCGGGATCTCGCGCTCACGCTCGGGAAGCCCGTCGAGCGGGAGCAGGCCGTCCTCGACCCATTCGTCGTACGGGTGCTCGGTGGCGAGCTCGTTCTTGATCTCCTCGTCCTCGACGATCCGGCCGGCGGCCGTGTCGACGAGGAACATGCGGCCCGGCTCCAACCGTCCTTTGCGGACGATCGTGGACTGCTCCAGCTCCAGCACGCCGACCTCGCTGGCGAGGACGACGAGGCCGTCTTCGGTGACCCAGTACCGGGCGGGGCGCAGGCCGTTGCGGTCGAGGACCGCGCCGATCTGGGTGCCGTCGGTGAAGGAGACCAGCGCGGGGCCGTCCCACGGCTCCATCAGCGTCGAGTGGAACTCGTAGAACGCGCGGCGCGCGGGGTCCATCTCCTGATGGTTCTCCCAGGCCTCCGGGATCATCATCAGCACCGCGTGGGGCAGCGAGCGGCCGCCGAGGTGGAGCAGCTCCAGCACCTCGTCGAAGGACGCCGAGTCGCTCGCGCCGCGGGTGATGATCGGGTAGATCCGCTTGAGGTCGCCGGGGATCAGGTCGGATTCGAGGAGCGCCTCACGCGCGTCCATCCAGTTCCGGTTGCCGCGCAACGTGTTGATCTCGCCGTTGTGGGCGACGTACCGGTACGGGTGCGCCAGCGGCCACGACGGGAAGGTGTTGGTGGAGAAGCGGGAGTGCACCAGGCCGATGGCGCTGGTGACGCGCTCGTCGGTGAGGTCGGCGAAGAACTTCTCGACCTGCGGCTCGGTGAGCATTCCTTTGTAGACGATCGTGCGCGAGGACAGGCTCGGGAAATAGACGTCGTCCTCGACCAGCTCGTGCTCGGCGCGTTTGCGCACCACGAAGGCGGCGCGTTCCAGCGCCAGGCCCTCCAGTGCGTCGTTTCCGGCCAGGAACAACTGGCTGAAATACGGCATGGTCTCGGCCGCGCCGGTGCCGACGTGTTCGGTGTGGACCGGGAGGTCACGCCAGCCGAGCACGCGCATGCCCTCTTCGGCGGCGACGCGCTGGATGGTCGTCATCGCCCGGCCGCGGGCCTTTTCGTCCTGCGGAAGGAAAGCCGTGCCGACGGCGTAGGCGCCCGGCGCGGGAAGGTCGAAGCCGACGACCTCGCGATAGAACTCGTCGGGGACCTGGATGAGGATCCCGGCGCCGTCGCCGGTCTCCGGGTCGGCGCCGCGGGCCCCGCGATGTTCCAGGTTCCGCAGCGCGATCAGCGCTTTGGCGACGATGCCGTGATCGCGTTTACCGGAGAGATCGGCGACGAACGCGACACCGCAGGCGTCGTGTTCGAACTCCGGGTCGTACAGGCCTTCGGGGGCCTTGCTGCCCTTGTAGCTGGCATGGTGGGTCACGGCTGGCCGCCTCCCAAGGCGTCGGCGCGACCGGTAACACTCCGTTCGGGTGGTTCGGACGTGAACCAGTTAACGGAGTGGTCCGGGACCGCGATGGTCAGTCGAGAGGGAACGATCCCGCCCGCGGAAACGGGGGCAGGCCTCGTAGAGCCGCACTGCACTGGGCGGCCGATGCGCATATCGGTACTGCTGTGCACGTGGGTGCCGCCTGGCCGCTGTGGTGGGTGGCTGGCGGGTACACGTGTTACTCCCGGGTTCGCCGGTCTTATGACGATAGTGTGAAATCGCTGTTATCGACATACGTCGCTTGGTCGGGGTGGGAAATGCCACGCGGGCGTTGACTTCAAACATCATCTGCCCACTGGCTGGAACGACATGTCCACTGAGTGGAGCATTAGCGCTCTGACCTGCGTTTATCACTGCTCGGCTAGTCTGAAAGTGTGACCTGGGTCGCGCGGTCGAGTGGGTTTCGCCGAGGTTGCGATGACCCCGGGTGACCGCCGAATCGCCCGAACGGCAGAGTCGCCTGCCTGGTTTGAGAGGCTTGGCCGATGGCGGATCGTTATCTCACCGTGGCGGGTACCGGGGTCCACGAGATCGAAATCCGGCGGTCGCGCTTCCTCTGCGCGCTCGCGCCGGTCACCTCGGAGGACGCCGCCCGTGAGGTGATCGCCGCCAGGAAGAAGGCCGATCCGGCGGCCCGGCACCACTGTCACGCGTTCGTGTTGGGCGCCGACGGGCGCACCCAGCGTTCGAGTGACGACGGCGAGCCCGCGGGCACGGCGGGCACTCCCATGCTCGAGGTGCTCCGCCGCCGCGAGCTGACCGACACCGTCGCGGTGGTGACCCGCTACTTCGGCGGGGTGCTGCTCGGCGCCGGCGGGCTGATCCGGGCGTACGGGCAGGCCGTTTCGGAGGCCGTCGACGTCGTCGGCGTGCGGGAGTACCGGCGGCTGCGGCTGGTGGAGGTCGTCGTCGACTACGACCGGGCAGGCCGCCTGGAGAACGTCATCCGCTCGTCGCCGTACCTGCTGCACGCGACGCGCTTCGAGGACGTCGCGCACTTCGACGTCGGGCTCGCGCCGGACCAGGGGGGCGCGTTCCACGCCTGGCTCGCCGACCTCACCGGCGGGGAGGCCCTGGCCGAGGAGATCGGCGAGACCTGGCTCCCCACCTCGTGAGTGGCAAGGACGGTTCTAACCGTCTGTCTGAGTTCAGGACATGTCGGACAGTTGATGTTTCAGGACCTCACGGACACTGACCGGCCTGTCGGTGTGGTGACCAGGGCTTTCGTGGTGATCATGCGACGATGGGCAGTACAGGGTTTTCGATGGATCCTGAGTTCGTCGCCGCGGTCGCTCGGGCGGCCGCGGGCGAGAAGGTCAACGTGGCGCAGTTCTGCCGCGAGCACGGGGTGTCCCGGGACACGTTCTATCGGTATGTGACCCGGGTCCGGAACGAGGCGGCGAACGGGTTCATCCGCCGCAGCACCGCCCCGCACCACCGTCCCACCGCGTTCGGGGCGGAGGTGGTCGAGGCGGTGCTGCGGGCCCGCAAGGAACTCGCGGACGAGGGCTGGGACAACGGGCCGATCTCGATCCGCTGGCGGCTGGAGAAGGCCGGGTTCATACCGTTGCCGTCGAAGTCGGCGATCTACCGGATCCTGCGCGAGCACGGCCAGATCGAACCGGAGCCCCGCAAGAGACCCCGCACGAGACGCCGGTTCGAGTACTCCGACCCGAACGGGTGCTGGCAGATCGACGGCATGGAGTACTACCTGGCCGACGGCCAGAAGGTCTGCATCATCCAGATCCTCGACGACCACTCCCGCCTCGACGTCGGCTCCTACGCCGCGAGCAGTGAGAACGGCACCGACACCTGGGCCGCGCTGCAACAGGCCTTCGCCGGCCACGGTCTACCGGTCAAAGTGTTGTCCGACAACGGATTGGCTTTCTCCGGAAAACACCGTGGGCAGATGGTCGAACTCGAACGCCACCTCGCCGAACACGGCGTCACCGCCATCGCCTCCAGGCCCTATCGCCCGCAAACCTGCGGCAAGAACGAACGCGTCCACCGAACCCTGCGGAAATGGCTCGCCGCCCGCCCACCGGCCGAGAACCTTGCCGTCCTGCAACAGCTTCTCGAGGACTACCGCCACATCTACAACAACCACCGGCGCCACCAAAGCCTCGACGGCCACACCCCACGGCAACGCTACGACGCCAGCCCCAAAGCCACCCCCGCCACCGGCCGCGAAGCCCCCAGCGGCCGCACTCAACGCACCGTCTCAGCCACCGGCGTCATCGCCTTCTCTGGCTGCTCCATCGTCCTGGGCCGAAACTGGACCGGACACACAGCCACCGTGTTCTGGCAAGGCGACCGCGTCACCATCATGATCGGCGACACCATCGCCCGCCAGCTCACCCTCAACCGAGCAGTACGCTACCAACCACTCAACAACAAACTGTCCGACAAGTCCTGAAACACATCTGTCCGTGAGGTCCTGAAACAGCACAGACGGTTCTAACCGTCCTTGCCACTCACGAGCCCGGCGCGGGACCGCCACTCCTCCAGGGTGATGGCGTACTCGACCTCGCCCTCCTCCGTGCCGGGGATCGGGTTGTCGAACTGTTCGTGATAGGTCCGGACGTGGCGCATCCCGATCTTCTCCATGACCCGGCGGGACCCCAGGTTCACCGCCATGGTCGCCGCCCAGATCCGCTGGGCCCCGAATTCGGTGAACCCCTTCTCCAGCAGCGCGAGCGACCCTTCGGTCGCGTAGCCCTTGCCCCAGGACGACCGGTTCAGCCGGTAACCCAGCTCGGGATCGTCCGTGTGGTGCCCGCGCAGCGGGCGGAAATGGAACCACCCCAGGAAATCCCCGCTCGATTTCTCGATCGCCGCCCAGAACCCGTAACCGGGGAAACGCTCGTAGTAACCGAGAAAGGCGGGAAGGTCCAGATTTTCGATCTCCGCCCGGTCGGCGGGTTCGCCCCCATTGAGGTACCGCATCACTTCGGGATCGTCGTAGAGCGCGAACAGATCGTCGGCGTCGGCGCCGGTGAACTGCCGCAGCACGAGCCGTTCGGTCTCCAGAAAGACACGCATCACGCGATCGTGGCGCTCCCCGCGCGCCCCCGCAAACGGTTTTAGGCCGCGGCCAGCGGCGGGAACGCGCCTTCCAGCGCCACCGCTCCGGCCTCGGTGAGCAGGGCGGGAACACGCTCGCCCCATCGGCCGCCCCGTGCGGGCATCACCAGGCCGAGGTGGGCGAGGCGATGCGCGGTGTGCTGGTCGCAGCAGGCGAGACCGTCGACGAACAGGTCCGGCTCGCAGCTGCAGCTGATCTCGGCGTGGCCCTCGGCCACGGCTCTCAGGGTGGCCCGCTCACGATGGTTCAGGCCTGTCCGAACGTCCATGGCGCGCCTCCTTTCCGTTTCCGCTGTACACAGTGAAACCCATACCCCCGACAGTTTCCGTCTCCTCCGATGCGAAGTCTTGGATTTCGGGCGTACTTAGGGGTGGTGTGTCGGGTATTCCGGGGTAAGGACCTAGGGGGTGTCACCCGGTATTCGGTTCGGAAGGGGTTCCAGCTCGGTCTTGCGAAGGTGCCGGAAAATGATCGAACTGCGGAAGCCGATGATCTCTTTCCGTTTCGCCAATCGATCCACCAGGAATGCGTGGAGCTGATCGACGTCCTGCGCGGCGACGTGGATCAGGAAATCGTCGCTGCCGGCGGTGACGAAGACCGAAAGGACCTCCGGCAGTTCCGCGACCGAACGCTGGAACGAATCGATCACCTCCCGGCTCAGCGGCCGCACCTGCGCCGAGACCATCGCCTGCACGCCGCGGTTGAGGCTGCGCAGGTCGATGTCGGCGTGATACCCGCGGATGACGCCGCGCTCCCGCAGCAGCCGGGTCCGTTCCAGGCAGGTCGACGGCGCGACGCCGACCTTGCGGGCGATGTCGCGGTTCGACTGCCGCGCATCCGCCTGGAGTTCCCGGATGATCGCCGAATCAAGTTCGTCCACGCCCGTCCCTTCGTCCGGTCTGCCGAATATCGTTCGGCAAACACTCGATCGATCTGGGAATCAGCCTAACTTCGGCGCCATCAGTCGACTAAACGCGTGGAAGGGAAGCCAGATGTCCGTACAGGAGCTGGTCGTCCGGCGGGGCCGCCGGTCCGGGGTGACGACGATGGTGGCCGTGCATTCGAGCACGCTCGGCCCGGCCGTCGGCGGCTGCCGGTTCAAGGTCTATCCGCGCGTCCACGACGCGATCGACGACGTCCTGCGGCTGTCCGCGGCGATGACCCGCAAATGCGCGGTCGCGGGCTTGGACTTCGGTGGCGGCAAGAGCGTCGTCGCGCTAGACGGCGTGCCGTCCGCCGAGCTGAGGCGCGAGATCCTGCTCGACCACGCCGACCTCATCGCGTCACTCGACGGTGCGTATCTCGCCGGTCCCGACGTCGGAACCGGTCCGGCGGACATGCTCGTGCTGCGCGAGCGGACCCCGCACGTGTTCTGCCTGCCCGAGGAGCACGGCGGCACCGGTTCGTCGAGCGGGCCGACCGCCGTCGGCGTGCTCGCCGCCCTGCGAGCGGGCGCGCGGGCCGTCTTCGGCGACGACGGGATGGAGGGCCGCAAGGTGGTCATCAGCGGCTACGGCTCGGTCGGCGCCCACGTGGCCGGCGCGCTGGCCGCACAAGGCGCTGAAGTCGTCGTGTCCGATGTGGACGAACGACGCCTCGCCGCCGCCCGGCGACAAGGCCTGTCCGTGGTCCAGCCGGAGAAGGTGCTCGGTACCGAGGCCGACGTCCTGATCCCCGCGGCCGTGGGCGGGGTCTTCGGACCAGGGACCGAGGTCGCCGCGCCGCTCGTCGTCGGCCCGGCCAACAACCAGCTCACCGACGACACCGTGGCCGACGATCTCGCCGCCCGGGGAGTCCTGTGGATCCCGGACTTCGTCGCGAGCGCCGGGGGAGTCGTCTACACCCTCGGCCGCGAGAAGGAGAACCTCACGCACGCCGAGGCGCTCACCCGCGTCGAGGCACTGGAGAAGACCACGCGAGAGATCCTCGACGCCGCTTCGGCCAACGGCACCACGCCGTTGGCCGAAGCGGACGCACTCGCCGAAGCAAGACTCACTTCTGGTGCGGAGCTACGTACTCCTTCGCCTCGGGAGCCTCGAACAGCGGCTTGACGTAGCGGACCCCGCCCTCGGCCGACGCGTCCGGAGTCGCCGCGTACACCTGACGTGTCGCCGGGGTGCCCGGCTTCGAGAAGTCCAGCGCCGCCACGAGGTCACCCGTGCTCGCCGACGTCGTCTGCTTCAGCGCCGCCGCGATGCCGTCGCGGGTGAGGTCCTTGTTCTCGCAGGCCTTCTTGAGCACCGCGCCCCACACCTCGCCGACCGCGTAGCCGTAGGGGATCCCGCCGTTCGGGGTCTCCTTGTACGCCGCCTTGTACTTCGTGGCGACTTCCTTGGCCTTGGGGATGTCGGCGGAGAACGGGACACTGCTGGCGACGATCGTCAGTTTGTCGAGCGCGTTCGCCGCCGGGCTCTTCAGCAGCACGGGGTCGAACACCGGGTTGTTGCCGAGCACGGGCACGTCGAGCCCGAGCGCCTTGTTCGCCGCGAGCGCGGAACCGGTCTGCGCCGGGGAAGTGGTCAGGACGATGGCCTTGACGCCGTCACCCTTGAGCCCGGTGACGATATTGGTGAGGTCGTTGTCGGTGGAGGTGATCTTGACCTCCTTCACCGTCAGGTTGTGCTTCTTCGCGTAGTACTGCGAGCCGCGCAGGCCGTTCTTGCCGTACTCGCCGTCGATGTAGACGTGCCCGATCGTGTCGCCGTCCTTCACCAGGCCCTTTTCCTGGAAGTACGACAGCCCGTCGATGATCTCCAGGTCGTACGTCGTCCCGACGATCATCACGTACTGGTTGTCGAGCAGTTCCGAAGACCACGACGCGGGCGCCGCGACGGTCTTGTCCGAGGCGATGTTCTGTTTCAGCGCGGCCACCACCGGGGAGCCGAGCAGCTGCACGAAGCCGAGGACCTTCGGCTCGATCTGCGGATACAGCGTCTTCGCCGTGTCCGCCTTGTAGCCGTGGTCGACGGTCTCGAGTTTGACCTGACGGCCGCACACCCCGCCCGCGGCGTTGAAGTCCTTGGCCCACAACTCGTTCCCCTGCGTGATGCCGAGCCCGAGGTTCTTGAACACCCCGGTCTTGTCGGTCATCACGCCGAGGGTGATCTCGGAGGCCGTGGCCCCCTTGTCGGTTTTGACGCCCGAACCGTCCGCCCCCGAGGACCCCGAGTCGCCCGCCTTCGTGCTGCACGCCGAAAGGGCGAGGACCGCCGCCAGCGCGACGGCCGGATAGATGCGCTTCATTTGTCTTGCTCCTCCGGGAGATGAGGTTTCCTGGCGGGTGTGATCCGTCGACCGATCGCGGCGAGTCCGCCCGGTTCGAAGAGCACCACGAGGATGATCGCGGCGCCGTAGACGAACGAACTGACCAGGATCGGGGTCAAGGCGCCGTCCCCGGTTCCGGAGAACCAGCCGAGATCGGCGGAGTACAGCGAAAGCACCTGCGGCAGCCCGTTGACGATCAGCGCGCCCACCAGCGCGCCGGGCACCGAGCCGAGTCCCCCGATGATCACCATGGCCAGGAAGGCGATGGAGATGTTGATGCCGTACGTGCCGAATTCGCTCTCGTCGGGTTTGAGGATGTCGAACCACAGCACGGTCATCGCGCCCGCGAGCCCCGCGTACGCCGAGGAGACCGCGAAAGCGCCCGCCTTGGCCCGCGTGACGCTGACGCCCATCACGGACGCGGCGGCCTCGTTGTCCCGCACCGCGCGCCACGACCGGCCGACCCGGCTGCGCACCGCCGCCTTGGCGACCACGAACGCGAGCACGGTCAGGAGCAGGAACAGGTACCAGAGCCGTTCCGCCTGCCGGATCGGCACGCCCATCAGCTCGATCTCCGGGCCGCCGTTGGTGAACGGGAAGCCGAACAGCGAGAACGGTTCCGGGGTGCGCCCGGTCGACGTCCCGCCGGTCAGCGTCTCGGCCGACTGTCCGAAGTAGAGCCCGAGGAACACCAGCGAAAGCGACGCGACCCCGAGGTAGATCCCGCGCAGCCGTCCGGAGACCGGCGCGAACGCCAGCCCCAGCAGCGCGGCGATGACCACCGCGCCGACCAGTGACAGACCGGGATCGAGCCCGAGCCCGAACACACGCTCGTCGTCGGCCGGTCCGGAAAGGACGGTGTACCCGGTCGCGCCCGCGAGCAGGAAGAACGCGTGCGCCAGCGACAACTGCCCGGCCTGCCCGACCAGCAGGGTCAGCCCGATCGCGCCGACGCCGCCGATCATCATGTACTGCCCGGCCTTCAGCCAGGCGGCGTCGAGGTAGAGCGGGATCGCGAGCAGGACGACCAGCAGCGCGGCCCAGGCCAGCGCCTTGAGGAGGCGGCCCCGATCGCGTTTCGGGGCGGGGCCGTCGGGGCGGCGGCGGGGGTTTTCACGGCGGTGTCAGACACGGGTGCTCTCCCTCGTCCCGAACAACCCCGACGGCCGCACCACCAGGACCACGAGCATCACCAGGAAGACCGCGCTCTTGGAGAAGTCGAACGACACGTACTGCGCGGAAAGCGCCTCGACCAGCCCGACGACCAGGCCGCCCACCACCGCGCCCGCCGTCGAGTCCAGCCCGCCGAGGATGGCCGCGGGGAACGCCGCGAGCGCGATGGAGTGCGTGCCGCGGGACAGCCCCGCGCCGGAGAAGTCCTGCGTGGCGATGAAGAGCACCGCGACCCCGGCGAGCACACCCGCGACCACCCAGGCGGTCGCCGTCACCCGGGAACTGCGGATGCCCATCAGCGCGGCGGCTTCGCGGTTCTCGGCCTGGGCGCGCATCGCGACGCCCCAGTTCGAGTACTTGAACGCCAGCGTGAACGCGGTGATCAGCACGGCGGCGACGACCAGCGCGACCAGATGGGTGCGGAACAGCGTGATCCCGCCGAGCTGGAAGGGCTGCGCGTCCCAGGCGTCGCCGAGGAACGGCAGCGTGACGCCGAGCCGCCGCACGATCTCCTCGGTGACGATCACGTCGACGCCGATGGTCAGCAACGCCAGGCTGTTCGCGTCCGCGTGCCGCGAGCGGGACAGCAGGAACCGTTCCAGCAGGAGGGCGAGCAGGCCCGCCGAGACGATGCCGACCAGCGAGGCACCCGCCCAGCCGAGCGCGTCGCGGGTCACGACGACCAGGTAGCCGCCGAAGAGCACGAGCGAGCCGTGCGCGAAGTTGACCACTTCGGTGGCCTTGAAGATGATCACGAAACCCAGCGCCAGCAACGCGAACACCGCGCCCTTGCCGAGTCCGTTCACCACGAGTTGCAGGAATGTGTTCACGCCGTGGCCTCCGTGCCGAGATATGCCTTGATCACGTCCGGATCCGACTGGACCTCGGCCGGGGTGCCGTCGGCGATGCGCTTGCCGAAGTCCAGGACGGTGACGCGGTCCGCGATGCCCATCACCAGCCCCATGTCGTGTTCCACCAGCAGGATCGAGATGCCGAGCTCGTCACGGACTTCGCGGATCGTGCCGGCCAGCTCGGCGGTCTCGGTCGCGTTCATGCCTGCCGCGGGTTCGTCGAGCAGCAGCAGGACCGGTTCGACGGCGAGCGCGCGGGCGAGGTCGACGCGTTTCACCGCGCCGTAGGGCAGCGCGCCGACCGGGAGGTCCACCAGCGCGCCGATGCCGAGGAAGTCGCAGATCTCCCGCACCCGCGCGGAATGGCGGCGTTCGGCCCGGACCGTCCACGGCAGACGGAGCCCGCAGGCGAGGAAACCGCCCTTGGTCAGCGCGTGGCGGCCGAGCATGACGTTGTCGAGCACCGTCGAGCCGGGGAGAGGGCGGCGTTCTGGAACGACCGGCCGACCCCGAGCCGCGCCAGCCGATGCGGCGGGAGTCCGGAAAGGACGGTGTCGCCGAGCCGGACCCGGCCGCTGTTCGCCCGGTAGAGGCCGCTGATCACGTTGAAGCAGCTGGACTTCCCGGCGCCGTTCGGGCCGATGAGCGCGTGCAGCGAACCGGAAGCGACGGTGAACGAGACGTCGTCCAGCGCCCGGATCCCGCCGAAGCGCAAGGTCACGTTCTCGACATTCAGCTCGGGTGGGGTCATCCGGCCCACCTCGACAGGCTCCGGCCCGCGAGGTGCTTGCGGGCGTCGGCGGCTTCGGCCTCGGCGGTGGCCTGCGATTCGGCGTGGCCGCCGAGGTAGAGGCGCTGGACTTCTTCGCTCGCCGCGAGCTCGGCCGTCGTCCCGGCCAGCGCGACCCTGCCGACCTCCAGGACGATCGCGTGATCGGCGACGCGCAACGCCATCACGGCGTTCTGCTCGACCAGCACCACGGCGGTGCCCTGCTCGTGGATCTCGCGGATGATGTCGCCGATCCGCTCGACGATCTTCGGCGCGAGGCCGAGCGAAGGTTCGTCGAGCAGCAGGAGCCGCGGGCCGGACATCAGCGCGCGCCCGATGGCGAGCATCTGCTGCTCGCCGCCGGAGAGCAGGCCCGCGCGCTGTTTGGCCCGTTCGGACAGGACAGGGAAGAGCTCGTCGACGCGTTTGCGGGCGGCGGCGCGCTGTTCGGGGGAGCGGGCGCCGATCCCGCCCGCGCGCAGGTTCTCCTCGACCGTCATCCGCGCGAAGACCTGGCGGCCTTCGGGGACGCCGACCACGCCGAGACCGACGATGCGGGCGGGGTCCAATTTGGTCAGTGGTTTGCCGTCGTAGCGCACCTCGCCGGCGGAAACCGAGCCGCGGTGCATACGCAGCGTGCCGGAAACCGTACGCAGCAGGGTCGATTTCCCGGCCCCGTTGCTGCCGAGGACGGCCAGCACCCCGTCAGGTGAAACGTCGAGGTCGACCCCGTGCAGTGCGGCCACCGATCGGCCGTACCGCACCTGGAGATCACGAACACTCAGCAAGCCGCCTCCTCCGTTCGTGTGACGCGAGTCACGATCGGTGGCGGTCATCCTGCGTGGGCACCCTCCGCCGCGTTACCCCCACTTGGAGACCCACCCGGCTACAAAACGGACACGGGGGCTGAAGGGGCCCATCGCCGCATCTCACGCGGTGAAGGGAGCTTTCGCCACGTCGCATGCGGGGAAAGGGCCCTTCAGCCCCCGCTCAGAGGAGGCCGGCTTCGGAGGCCTTGCCGATGGCCTCGACGCGGTTCCGGGCGCCGAGTTTGTGCAGCGCGGACTGAAGGTAGGTCTTGACGGTGTTCCGCGCCAGCCCGGTCGATTCCGCGATCTCCGGATTCGTCTGCCCCTGTGCGGCGAGTCGTAGAACCTCGTACTCGCGCCGCGTCAGTCCGCTGCGGGCCAGCGCGACGGACCGCTGGCCGTCGTCGGGGAAGATCCGCGGATCGACGACGCGCTCACCCTTGAGCACCTGCCGCAACGCCGCCACCAGATCCGTCCCGGCGACGTCCTTGAGCAGACAGCCGTGCGCCCCGGAGTCCAGCGCGGCCCGCACGCCCTGATGGTCGCCGTGCGCGGTGAACACCACGATCCGCCCGGCCGGGTGCACGCGGCGGAGCTCGGCGATGACCTCGGGCGCGAGCATGTCCGGCAACCGCAGGTCCAGCAGGATCAGCACCGGCTTCAGCTCACCGGCCCGCCGGATCGCGGACCGGCCGGTCTCGGCCGAGCCGACCACGGTCATCGCCGGGTCGTAACGCAGCAGCAGGCTCACCCCGTCGCGGACCACCGGATGGTCGTCCACGACGAGGACCGTCACCGGCGACGGCACGGTTCCGGCACCCAGGCGCGCAGCGTGCATCCGTCGTCCTCGTCGCGGACCAGGCTGACCCGGCCGCCGAGCCGTGCGGCGCGTTCGGCCAGCGCGCGCAGCCCCATGCCGGTGCCGGGTTCGGGCTCCTCGGCGTCGTCGCCGCGATGACCGGTCCCGTCGTCGGCGACGACCACCTGCACGCCGTCTTCACTGGGCAGCAGACTGACCACGACGGACAGCGCTTCGGCGTGTTTCTCCACGTTGAGCAGGCCCTCCCGGACGGCCGCGACCAGCAGGCCGGTGCGTTCGGCGTCCAGCCGGGGGACGGGCGCGAGCTGCACGAACCGCGCCGGGACGCCGCAGCGCGCCTGGAACGAACGGCAGTGCTCGGCCAGCTCCACCGGCAGCGCGCGTTCCGGGCTCGACTCGGACAACGCCAGCAGCGACTCGCGCAGCGCCCTCGACGCGGCCGACACGTCGCCCTCCAGCCGCCGCAGCCGCGATTCGAGTGCCGGGTTGTCGCTGATGTCCTCGTGCAGGTTCCGGACCTGCACGCCGATGGAGAATAGGAGCGCGCCGACCGAATCGTGCAGCGCGCTCTGCATGCGGAGCCGTTCGGCGGACAGCGCGGTCTCGCGGTCGGCTTCGGCGACCGACGCCAGTTTCAGCGCCCGGCCGGCCTCGGTGGCGATCTCTTCGAGGGACTGGACCGCGTCGTCGCCGAAGTCGCGCCGCTCGCGCATGGCGGCGTACGCGATGGCGACCGTCTCGGTCCCGCTGAAGATCGGGACGGCGATCATCGCGGCGAGGCCCTCGCCGCGGACCTGCGCGTCGAACTGGTGGGTGATACTCGGCGAGTTGACGTAGTCGTTCACCCGCACCGGCTTGCCCAGCGCGAGCACCCGACCGCCGATGCCCTGGCCGATCGGCACGGCGAGATCCTGCAGGGCGTCCGTCCGGGTGCCCGACATCCAGCGGATCACCGCCTGCTCGGGCCCGGCCAGCTCGGCCACGAAGCCGGAATGCGTGCCGATCGACTCGCGGATCAGCCGCGCGGTGCCGTTGAGGGCCGCGACCCGGTCGAGGGTCGCGAGCAGCTCCTCGCGCTCGCGAAGAAGCCCGCCGAGCACCGCGCTGTGCTCGGCGGCGAGGTCTTCAGCGGCGTGCCGTCTCGCCGTCACGCGCTCACGATCGCATATCGGACGTGGTTTCCGACACACCCGTCCGGAGAGGTTCACCGATGCGTTTCCGGCCGCGGTTGTCTTGAATGGACCCCGTGGAGATCCTGGCCGACGCCGCGACGCTGGCGCTGTACACGACCGACGCCTCCAATTACCGGCACGTGCCGAAGGGGGTGGCGCTGCCGCGGAGCGTCGACGAGGTGATCGAGGCCGTCGCCGCCTGCCGCCGGGCCGGGCTGCCGGTGATCGCCCGTGGCGGCGGCACCAGCGTCGCGGGCAACTCGTGTGGGCCGGGCGTCGTGCTCGACACCTCGCGTCACCTCGGCGGGGTCCTCGACCTCGATCCGGCGGCGCGCACGGCGAGGGTCGCCCCGGGAACCGTCCTCGACGACCTCCAGCGGCTCGCCGCGCCGCACGGGCTCCGGTTCGGCCCCGACCCGTCGACGCATTCGCGCTGCACGATCGGCGGGATGATCGGCAACAACGCCTGCGGTTCGCATTCGGTGGCCTGGGGCCGCACGGTCGACGTCGTCCGGGAGCTGGACGTGCTGCTCTACGACGGCACCCGGCTGACCGTCGGGCCGGCCTCACCGTCCGAAGTGGACGCCAGGGCGGCCAAGCCCGGCACCGAAGGCCGGGTCTTCTCCGAGCTGCGCGCACTGGTCCGGGACAACCTGGCGTTGCTGCGCACCGAACTGTCCTCCTTCAGCAGGCGGGTCTCCGGGTACGGGCTGGAACACCTGTTGCCGGAGAACGGTTTCGACGTCGCCAAGGCACTGGTCGGCAGCGAGGGCACCTGCGTCACCGTGCTGGAGGCGACGGTCTCGCTCGCCGAGGTGCCGCAACGCAAGGTGCTCGCGGTGCTCGGCTTCGAGTCCGACATCGCCGCGGCCGACGCGGTTCCGGCGATCCTGCCGTGGTCGCCGCTGACCGTCGAGGGCGTCGACGCGGATCTCGTCGCCCTGCTGGAGCCCGGTCGCGCCGACGGCCTGCCGCCCGGTGGCGCCTGGTTGTTCGTCGAGATGGCGGATCCGGACAAGGCACGCGGGCTGATCGCCGGACTGCGCGGCGCGTTGACCGGATCCGCGCTGCTGGACGACGCGGCGGCGCAGAAGCGGCTGTGGCGGATCCGGGAGGAGGGCGCCGGTCTCGCGACCCGGCTGGCCGGGGGCGAGGAGGCCTGGCCGGGCTGGGAGGACGCCGCCGTGCCGCCCGAGCGTCTGGGTGCCTACTTGCGGGAGTTCAAGCAGCTCATGCGCCGGCACGGGCGCAAGAGCGTCGTCTACGGCCACTACGGCGAAGGCTGCCTGCATCTGCGGCTGGACTTCGATCTGCTGTCGCCGCGAGGGATCGCCGGATTCCGGTCGTTCCTGGAAGAGGCGGCGGACCTGGTCGCCGCGCACGGCGGCTCGCTGTCCGGGGAGCACGGTGACGGCCAGGCGCGTTCGGAACTGCTGTCCCGGATGTACAGTCCCGAGATCCTCGCGCTTTTCGCGCGGTTCAAGGGGATCTTCGATCCGGCGGGCATGATGAACCCCGGCATCCTGGTGAACCCCAGGCCGGTCGACGCCGATCTCCGCGTCCGTCGCGCGCCACTGGAGCTCGAAGACGTCACCGCGCTCGCGTACCCGGAGGACCAGGGGAGCTTCGGGCAGGCGATGCGGCGTTGTGTCGGCGTCGGGAAATGCCGCAACACCACCGGAGCGGGCGTGATGTGCCCGAGCTACCGCGCCACACGCGAGGAGAAGCATTCGACGCGGGGGCGCGCGCATCTGCTCGCCGAAATGGTGAACGGCGAACTGATCACCGACGGCTGGCGTTCGGAGGAGGTCGCCGAGGCACTGGATCTGTGCCTGTCGTGCAAGGGCTGTCTGTCCGATTGCCCGGTCGACGTCGACATGGCGACGTACAAGGCGGAATTCCTGCACCAGCACCACAAGGGGCGGATCCGCCCGGCGTCGCATTATTCGATGGGCTGGCTGCCGGTGTGGCTGCGCGCGGCGTCGCTCGCGCCCCGGCTGGCGAACACGATGTCGCGCCGGTTCTCCGGACTGCTGAAGAAGTTCGGCGGGATCGCGCCGGAACGGGAGCTGCCGACCTTCGCGAAGGCGCCGTTCACCCGAAGCCGCGCCGACCTCAAGCGCTGGGCGACCGGCTCCCGGCCCGTGGTGCTGTGGCCCGACTCCTTCAACAACTACCTCACGCCCGACGTCCTCGACGCCGCCGCCGAGGTGCTTACCGCCGCGGGCTACGACGTCGTCCTGCCCGATCGCGGTGTCTGCTGCGGGCTCACCTGGGTTTCGACCGGACAGCTCGACATGGCGAAGAAGGTGTTGCGCCGCACGCTTTCCGTGCTCGAACCGTATCTGCGCTCGGGGTATCTGGTCGCCGGGCTGGAGCCGAGCTGCACCGCCCTCTTCCGCGGCGACCTCCCGGCGCTCCTGCCCGGCGACCCGGTCGCGGAACTGCTCGCCGAACGCACCAGGACGTTCGCCGAACTCGTCGAGGATTCGCCGCTCGAATTCCGTTCGCTGGACGTCGAGACGCTCAGCCAGGTGCATTGCCACCAGCACGCCGTGCTCGGCTTCGACGCCGACGAGGCCGCCATGCGCGCCGCGGGTATCCACAATTCCACAATGGACTCGGGGTGCTGTGGACTGGCGGGCAACTTCGGCTTCGAACGCGGGCACTACGACGTTTCCGTCGCCTGCGCCGAAGACCGCATGCTGCCCGCGATCCGCGCCGCCGCCGAGGGCACCGAGGTGGTCGCGGACGGCTTCAGCTGCCGGACGCAGATCGAGCAGCTCGACGGGCGGCGGGCCGTGCACCTGGCGGAACTGTTGAGGCGCGCGCTGCCCTAGCCGCTCGTGAGTGGCGAGGACGGTTAGAACCGTCCTCGCCACTCACGAGACGTGACCGAGCAGCGCGTCCCGTTCGGCGTACTTCTTCAACGTCAGCAGCTGTTTCCGCATCATGACCAGGTCGCCCCAGCCGAGCAGGAACTCCTTGAGGCGTCCGCCGAACCCCGCGGAGGTCACGACGACGCGGCACAGCATGCGACACGACCGCTCGTCGATCGGCTCGACCGAGTACGTGGCGGCCACCGGACCGAACACCTTCTCGGACTCGGCGAAGGTGCGGCCGGTGAGCTGGTGCCCCCGTTCGACCTCGGTCAGTTCGAACACGATCAGCTTGTCGCCGGGAGCGAGTTCGTCGGCGCCGGGGGTGAGCGTGCGCGGGCTGCGGCGTCCCCAGTTGTCGAGCAGGTCGTAGCTGTAGGGCGCGACCGAGATCTGACAGAGCCAGCGGTACGCGAGCGCGGCCGGCGCCCGCACGGTGACCGCGCGGTCGAAGCGTGCGACCGGGCCGTCGAGCAGGGTGTCCGCCGGCTGTGCGCGGCGGCGTTCTTCCGTGGTCGCGCCCCAGTTCGCGGGGGATCCGAAGGGCATGTCCGCCTCCCGTACGGTGCCGTATGGTTTTCCATACGGTAGCGTACGCCGGGTGAAACGGAAGCTCGCACGGGAAGATTGGGCCGACGCGGCGCTCGAAGCGCTGTGCGAAGGTGGCGTCGGCGCGATCGCCGTCGAGCCCCTCGCCGCGAAACTCGGGACGACGAAAGGCAGTTTCTACTGGCATTTCGCGAACCGGGACGCGCTGGTCGAGGCCGCCGTGCGCCGGTGGGTCGAACACGACACCGAGGCGCTGATCACCCTGCTGGACGGGATCTCGGATCCGGAACGAAGGCTGCGCGAGCTCTTCGAACTCGTCTTCGGCGGCAAGGACGACGAACGGGCCGAGCTGGCCCTGCTCGCCCATGCCGGCGACCCGGTGATCGGCCCGCTGCTCGCGGACGTCACCGCGCGGCGGGTCGACTTCATCGTCCGGTGCTTCCGGGAGATGGGCCGCCCGGAAACCGAAGCCCGGCATCGGGGTCTGCTGGCCTACACGGCCTTCATCGGGTTGATCCAGGCGCAGCGGGCGAGCGGCGGGACCCTGCTGTCCGCCACGGAACGACCGGGCTATCTGGAGTTCCTGCGCGGGATTATCACCCGGTGAGAAGGGCCTTCCGGTGGCCCGCCGCGCCGCTCATCATCATGCTCCATGACAGCCACCTATCCCGCGGCGAAGGACGACCCCGCGACCCCGATGGGCGCGATCTACGCCGAATATCCGCCGATGTCCCGGGTCGTCTTCCCCAGCGGCTGCGAAGGCTGGCTGGTGACGCGGTACGAAGACGTCCGCCTGATCTTCTCGGACACGCGGTTCTCCCGGAACCTGCTCGCCCCGGGCGCGCCGTGCCTCATCGAACCGGGCGACTTCTCCACCGGCGAGCACAGCATCCTGAACATGGACCCGCCGGATCACACGCGCCTGCGGAAGCTGACGGCGCAGGCCTTCACCGTCCGCCGGATCGCCGGGCTCCGGCCGCGGATCCAGGAGATCGCCGACACGCTGCTGCGGGCGATGGCCGGACACGGTCCGCCGGTGGATCTCGTGGAGATGTTCGCCTTCCCGCTGCCCACCGCGGTCATGTGCGAGATCCTCGGCGTCCCTTTCGAAGGCAGGGAACGGTTCCGCCAGTGGTCGCGCGTGATCGTCACGCCGATGGCGTACAGCCCGGCGGAAGTGGCGCAGGCCCGGCGTGACGGGGCGGACGACATGGCGGAGCTCGTCGCCGTCAAGCGGGAGACGCCGGGGGAGGACCTGCTGAGCGTCCTCGTGCACGCTCGCGACGAGGACGGCGACCGGCTCACCGAGGCCGAGCTGATCGATCTGGCCACCCAGCTGCTGCTCGCCGGGCACGAGACCACGGTCAGCCTGATCGCGACCGGGATCGTGCTGCTGGCGGGACATCCGGATCAGCTCGCCGCGCTACGCTCGGATCCGAGCCTGACCGAGGGGGCCGTCGAGGAGATCATGCGGTTCGACGGACCGGCCGACGCGTCGCTGCTCCGGGTCGCGCTGGACGACGTCGAGCTGAGCGCCGGCCGGGTCCGGCGCGGTGAGGCGGTGCTGGCGCACACCGGCGCGGCGAATCGCGACGAAGCCGCCTTCCCCGGCGCGTCACGGTTCGACATCCGGCGCCGGAACGCGCCGCAACTCGGCTTCGGGCACGGTCTTCATTTCTGCCTCGGCGCGGCCTTGGCCCGGCTCGAAGGGGAGATCGCGTTCCGGACCCTGCTCGACGGGCTCCCGGGACTGGATCTCGCGGTTCCCGCCTCCGCCATCGCCTGGCGTCCGCCGCTTTCGATCCGCGGCCCGGAGGCGGTGCCGGTGACCTGGGCTACCACCAAGCGCGGCTGAGGCTCTCCAGCGTCGGTTCCTCCGGCGCGGGGAGGACCCCGAGGTACCAGGTGAAGTTGCTGTACACGTGCAAAAGCGCGTACGCCAGGCAACGCCGGGAGAATCCGTCGTCCGGCTCGACGCCGTATCCGGCCAGCAGCCGTCGCAGGAAGTCCTTGTCCCCGCCGGAAACGAACAGGCCGACGGCGACGAAGTCGTACTCGGCCGCGCCCCGCATGGCGGGTTCGAAATCGAAGAGCCCGGTCAGCCGCGGACGTCCGCCGTCGAAGGCGACCATGAGGTGGTCACGCATGAATTCGGTGTGCAGCGGGACGACCGGCGGGCTGCCCAGCTCGACGGAATCGAGGAACGCCGGGATCTGGGCGAGCCAGCTTTCGCCGAGCCCGGTCCGCCGGTGATGCTCGACGACGTTCGCGCGCTGCTCGGCGACGAACGCGGCCCAATCCGGCGGGTCCAGGACGTCGAGCCGGGGGTCGTGCAGCGAATGCAGGGCGGCCAGCGCCTCGCCGAGTTCGGGCGCGAGCCGGGCTTTGTCCTCTGTGGACAGTTTCGGCCAGGCGTCCTTCAGCGTTTCGCCGCGCAGGCGTTCCATGAGCACGTAACCCCAGCCGTCCCGCTCGCCGACGTCGCGCACGGCGGGGGTCGGGATCGGCAGTTTCCCGTGCAGGACCTCGAGCATCGTCCGCTCGGTGGGGAGTTCGTCGAGATGCACCGGAGGGAACAGCTTGAGCACCAGATCGTCGCCGACGGCGTAGACCGGCAAGGAGCCCTCGGTGAACGGGACGGCTTCGCCGAAGCCGAGCGACATCACGGCCGGGAGCAGGTCTTGCCTGGTCAGCGCGGCGAATTCGGCTTCGGTGCCGGCGGGCGGGAACGAGGTCACGGCACGACCGTAGAACAGCGTGCCGTGGAGGGCGACGCAATTACCCGCTGCGCTCCAGCAGGGTCCGCGCCGCGCCGAGCACCAGGCGGCAGACGTCGTCGGGATCCGCGCTGGCCAGCGGTTCCTTGCCGGTGATGTCGCGGACCAGGCCGATCCCGAGCAGCCAGGCGAGGATCAGGTCGGCCCGCAGCTCCGCGTCTTCGGCGTCGGTCAGCGTGGCGAGCACCTTGGCGTACTCCTCGCCGAGCTGCCGCCGGACCGCGGCCGCGGCGCTGTCGTGCCCCGTCGAGCGCAGGTACGCGTCGAGGGTGCGGTCGCGGCCGGGCTCGGACTCCAGCATGCTGCGCAACGCCGTTCCGAGCAGTTCGTCCGGTGGGGTGGTGGCGATCTGCTCGCGTCCGCCGCGCGCCAGGACCTCCTCGAACAGCGCGTCCTTCGATCCGAAGTAGCGGAACAGCAGGGCCTGGTTGGCCCCGGCGAGTTTCGCGATGTCGCGCACGGTCGTCCGGTCGAAACCGCGTTCGGCGAAGAGAGCCGCCGCCGCGTCGAGCAGGGCCGCCCTGGTCGCGGCCGCGTCGCGCTTGCGCACCTGCGGTTCTTCCGTCATCGGCAAAGGCTAGCCGGGCGTCGCACGGTAGGCGCATTGACGCTCACCGTGATCATGGTTAGCGTTGTAAGCAGTTGCTTACAAACCGCCGAGCCGGGGGGTTTCCGGACAAATGACCACCACAGACACCGAATTCGTCGCCTATCCCTTCAACGAGGACGCCGGCCTCGAACTCAACGAGGCGTACGCCGCGGCCCGCGCCACCAAGGGCATGCTCCGCGTCCGGCTCCCGCACGGTGAGCCCGCGTGGCTCGCCACCCGCTACGCCGACGCGCGCTTCGTCCTGGGCGACCGGCGGTTCTCCCGTGCGATGGCGGCGGAGAAGGACGAGCCGCGGATGGCACCGGGCAGGCGTCCCGGTGGGATCCTGAGCATGGACCCGCCGGATCACACCCGATTGCGCACGCTGGTCGCGAAGGCGTTCACCATGCGCCGCGTCGAACTGCTGCGACCGCGCGTCGCCGAGCTGGCGGCGGGCCTGATCGAGGAAATGAAGGCCAAGGGACAGCCCGCGGACCTGGTCGAGGACTACGCGCTGCCGATCCCGGTCGCGGTGATCTGCGAACTGCTCGGCGTCCCGGTCGAGGACCGGCCGAAGTTCCGTGTGTGGAGCGACGCCGCGTTGTCGACCAGCCCGCTGACCACCGAAGAGATGATGGCCAACCAGGACGAGCTGCGGGCGTACATGCACGTGCTCGTCGAGCAGCACCGCGCCGAGCCGCAGGACGACCTGATGACCGCGCTGATCGAGGCGCGCGACGTCCGCGACCGGCTGAGCGAGCTGGAACTGGTCGACATGTGCATCGGCATCCTGATCGCCGGGCACGAGACCACCGCCAGCCAGATCCCCAACTTCGTCTACGCCCTGCTCGAACAGCCGGAGCAGCTCGCCCGCCTTCGCGCGGACCTGGATCTGATCCCGGCCGCGGTGGAGGAACTGCTGCGGTTCGTCCCCCTGGGTGCGGGAGCCGGGTTCGCCCGCTACGCCACCGAAGACATCCAAGTGGGTGACGTGCTGGTGAAGGAGGGCGAGCCGGTGATGGTCGCGATCGGCGCCGCCAACCGGGACGGGCTCCAGTTCACCTCGGCGGAAACCCTCGAATTCGGCCGGGAGGCCAATCCCCACCTCGGTTTCGGGCACGGCGTGCACCACTGCCTCGGCGCCCCGCTGGCCAGGCTCGAACTGCAGGAGGCGCTGAAGGCGCTGCTGCGTGATCTCCCCGGACTGCACCTCGACGGCGATATCGTGTGGAAGACCCAGATGCTGGTGCGGGGCCCCCGCTCCATGCCGATCGGATGGTGAGCATGAGCTGGAAAGTCGACGTCGATGGCAACACGTGCATCGGCTCGGGGATGTGCGCGGCGCTGATGCCGGAGGTCTTCGAACTCGAAGGCGCCGTGGCGACGGTGGTCAAAGGGGAGGTGGATCCGGACGAGACGGTGCTCGACGCGGCGGATTCCTGCCCGGCGATGGCCATCGAGGTGACCGAAAAGGGTGAGGTGATCGGGCCGCGGCCCTGATGACCGCTCTTTAATGCGTGGCGGTCGCCGGTGAAGGGGCGTAGGACGAACAGGGTGAGCGACGACGGCTTGACCCTCCGCACCCTGACCACCGACGACCTGCCCGCACTTTCGGACATGCTGGCGCGTGCCTTCCTCGCCGATCCCTCGGAAGGGTTCCAATACCGCGAAGGGCTGGTGTTCGAACCCGAGCGTTCACACGGCGTCTTCGACGGCGACGAGCTGATCGGGATGGGGGAGATCCTCACCAGGAAGATCACCGTTCCCGGTGCGGGGCCGACACCGTTCGCGGGGATCACGTCGGTCGGCGTCGCCCCGGGGCATCGGCGGCGGGGCGCGCTCACCCGGGTCATGCGGGCGCAGCTGCACGGCCTGCACGACGACGGCGCCGAACCGATCGCCGCGTTGTGGGCGTCGGAAGCCGTGATCTACCCCCGCTTCGGCTACGGGCTCGCGGCGCAGTTCTACCGCGCGAAGATCCGCGCGAAGTCCGCGTTCCGGCCCGGTGTCGAACTCGAAGCCGAGCGAGTACGCGAAGTCGGCCGCGAGCAGGCGATCCCGCTGATCAAGGCGATCTACGAAAAGGAAGCGCCCCAACGGGTCGGCGCGCTGGACCGGCCCGGGGCGACGTGGGAGTTCAACCTCGACGACCCGGAGCGGCGGAGGAACGGCGCGACCGCGCTGCGGTTCGCCGTCCTGCCCGACGGCTACGTGATCTACCGGGTGAAGAACGACTGGAACGAGGAAGGCCCGCGAGGGATCCTGAGCGTGCAGGAGCTGGTCGCGACCACGCCGGAGGCGTACGCGACGCTGTACCGCTTCCTGCTCGACTACGACCTCGTCGTCACGGTGGAGGTGCTGGCCGCCCTCGACGAACCGCTCGTCCATCTGCTCGCCAACCCGCGCGCCATGACCCGGTCCGGTGGCGACTCCCTGTGGCTGCGGCTCGTCGACGTCGATCGGGCCCTGGTCACTCGGCACTACAACGCCCCGGTGGACCTGGTGTTCGGCGTCCGCGACGCCTTCTGCCCGTGGAACACCGGGAACTGGCGGCTCGTCGCCGGCGCGGACGGCCACGCGGAGGTGACGCGGGTGGAGGACGCGCCGGATCTCGAACTGGACGTCACCGACCTCGGCGCGATCTTCCTCGGCGGCACCAGGCCGAGCACCCTGTCCGCGGCGGGCCGGATCAAGGAGCGGACCGCCGGCGCGGTTTCGCGGGCGACGGCGGCGTTCGCCGGCGACCGTGAGCCCTCCTGCCTGGAATCCTTCTAGGCCTTCAGGATTCCTTGTTCGGTCACCACCGCGGTGATCAGCTCGTGCGGCGTCACGTCGAAGGCCGGGTTGAACACCTCCGCGCCTTCGGGCGCGACCTTCGTACCGCCGAAGGCCAGGACCTCGCCGGGATCGCGTTCCTCGATCACGATCCCGGCGCCGTCCGACATCGCGGTGTCCACAGTGGACGAAGGGGCGACGACCACGAAGGGAATTCCGTGGTGCTTCGCCGCGATCGCCAGGCCGTAGGTGCCGATCTTGTTGGCGACGTCGCCGTTGGCGGCGATCCGGTCGGCGCCGACGAGCACGCAGTCGACCAGGCCGCGGCTCATCGCCGCGGCGGCCGCTCCGTCGGGCTGGATCCGGTACGGGACACCGGCTTCGGCCAGTTCCCAGGCGGTCAGGCGGGCGCCCTGCAGCAGGGGCCGGGTCTCGTCGACGAGCACGGACTCGACCAGGCCGCGGGCCTGCAGATGCCAGACGACGCCGAGCGCGCTGCCCCAGGCGACTGTCGCGAGGTGACCGGCGTTGCAGTGGCTCAGCAGCCGCAACGGCCGCCGCCCGCAGTGTTCGATCACCACGTCCGCCGCCAGCCGGGAGGCTTCGTGGTTGATCCGTTCGTCCTCGTCGAGGATCGCGAGGGCTTCGGCGAGGAC
Source organism: Amycolatopsis sp. EV170708-02-1 (assembly GCF_022479115.1). Lineage (NCBI taxonomy): Bacteria > Bacillati > Actinomycetota > Actinomycetes > Pseudonocardiales > Pseudonocardiaceae > Amycolatopsis > Amycolatopsis sp. EV170708-02-1. The sequence goes on along the minus strand of NZ_CP092497.1, from coordinate 7,130,590 downwards.
GGCTTCCGGCCCCTCCGGCAGCTTCGCGAGGGCGCGGGAGACGCCCCAGCTCAGGTTGACCGCGGTCGGCCGGGCCTGGGCGACGCGGCGCGCCTCGGCCTCGACGTCGCCTTGCGCGCGGGTGGCGAGCACGACGCCGAGCGCCCCCGCCGCGCCGAGCGCCGGTGCCCCGCGCACCGCGAGCCGCTGGATGGCGGCGACGAGTTCGCCGACCGTGCGCAGTTCGAGCACGCGATACTCGGCGGGAAGGAGGGTCTGGTCGATGATCGTGACCGCGTCCCCGGTCCAGTCGATCGTCCTGCGCATGGCTCCCCCGTGAAATCCGGTTGTCCCGTCGCGACCGCCTCGGTGAGGATGCGGTTCGTGACCATTGAACGCCACCATCCGCCCGGTCTGCACCCCACACCGACCTACCACCACGTGACCATCGTCGAAGGCCGGAGGGACGTCCACCTCGCCGGCCAGTGCCCGCTCACCGAAGACGGCAAGGTCGTCGAAGGCGATGTGCTCGCCCAGGTCGACCAGGTGGTCGCGAACACCGCCGCCGCGCTCGCCTTCGCCAAGGCGACCCCGGCGGACGTGGTGCGCACGGTGATCTACGTGGTGACGCCGGACGCGGACGTGCTTTCGGCGGTGTGGGACCGGTTCGTCGAGTCGGCGATCGGGGAGGCCTTCACCACCGCGAGCACCCTGCTCGGCGTCGCGCAGCTCGGCTACCCCGGGCAGCTCGTCGAACTCGACGTCACCGCCGCCACGGCCTGACCCCGCTGCCGCCTTGCGCCTCGTGAGTGGCTAGGACGGTTAGAGCCGTCCTAGCCACTCACGAGGAACTCAGAGACCCGCCATGAGGTCGGTCTCCGTGATGCCCGGACCCTGCCCGGCACGGATGAACCACTCGACGCCGAACGCCTGCGCGAAGGCCTCGTCGGGCATCGCGAGGAAGAACGAATCCTCGCTGATCTGACTGGCGTGCGCGCGCATCGCGGCCCGCTTGGCCGGCAGGTACGCGGTGACGTCGACCCTCGCCGTCAGGATCGCCTCCGGCTTGCCGAATTCGGACCCGTCCTCGAAATCGGGAAGGTCCTCGGCCTTCATCTGCCCGGTCCGCACCGCCTCCTCCATGCCGCGGCGCATCTCGTCGCTGTTGCTGGTCGCCTCGTAGACCCGCGGCGTGCCCGCCAGCTCGGCCGCGCGCATCCCGACGCGATGCACCTGGATGTGGTCCGGATGCCCGTAGCCGCCGTTGTCGTCGTAGACGGTCAGGACGTCGGCCTCCTCCTCGCGCAGGATCGCGGCCAGCCGCTGCGCGGCCTCCTCGACGTCGGCCTGCCAGAACGTGCCGGGCACTTCGTTGCGCGGCTCGCCCATCATGCCGGAATCGGTGTACCCCAGGAACTCCACGCGTTTGGCCCCCAGGACCTCGGCGGATGCGTGCGTCTCCTGCACGCGGCGCTGCCACAACTCCTCTCCGTCGTCGAGGAAACCGTCCGGCACCTCGCCGACCTCCCCCCTGGTCGCGACGACGAGCACGACACGGTGACCTTCCTCGAAGGCCTTGCGCATGACGCCACCCGCGACGATGCACTCGTCGTCGGGGTGGGCGTGAAAACTCACCAATGTGGCCATGGTGGGGAAACTACCGGGAGGCACCGACATATTCCGGTGTCCGGCCACCTCAAGCCGGGAAGGTCCGCCCCAGGAACTCCAGCGTCAGCGCCCAGGCCGCCGCGGCGGGCTCCGGCTGATGGAACATCGGCGCCACGTGGTTGTGGAACGCGTGCCCCGCGCCCTCGTGGATGTGGATCTCCGCCCCGTCGTGAGCGGCGACCGCGTCGGCCAGGCGGCGCACCCCCTCGACGGGGATGTAGGGATCCGCGCCGCCGAACTGGAACTGGATCGGGCAGGTGATCTCGTCCAGCAACGGAAGCTGCTCGGGAACGCGCGAGCCGTAGTACGAGACCGCGACGTCCGGGTCGCCTTCGGCGGCGGCCGCGTAGGCCATCGAGCCGCCGAGGCAGAAGCCGAAGACGCCCGCGCGGCCGTCGGTTTCGGGCAGCGCCCGCAGCGTCGCCAGAGTGGCGAGCACGTCGGTGACGGCGCTCGCCGGGTCCAGTTGGCCGGCGACGGCCATCGACGCCGAGACGCCTGCCTCGTCGTGCGTGGCCGACCAGCCCGGGGAGATCCGCCAGAACAGTTCGGGCACCGCGACGACGTAGCCGAGGGCGGCCAGGTCGGCGGCGACCGACTTGAGGTAGTCGTCGAGGCCGAAGATCTCCTGGATCAGCACCAGGCCCGGGCCGGAGCCGGATTCGGGCAGCCAGAGCGGGGCGTCGAACGAGCCGTCGGCGACGGTCACCTCGGTCATCGGGTTCCTTCCAGTGCGCGCACGAGGCAGTCCGTCACGAGGGCGGCCTGCGTGCCGTCGGGGTCGAGGTCGGGATCGAAGATGGTCAGCTCCAGCCCGGCGGCACCGGGGATCGCGAGCAGGCCGCGGAGCAGTTCGACGAGCTTGTCCGGGCTGAGCCCGCCGGGATCGGGACTGTCCACAGCGGACACGAACTCCGGATCGAGCGTGTCGATGTCGATGTGGATCCAGAAACCGTCCAGTGGCGCGAAAATCTCCCGGGCGGCGGCGAGCGCGCCGTCGGTGCCGGACGCCATGATCTCCTGGCTGGTCACGATCCGAAGCCCGGCTTCCCGCGCCTCGGCGGATTCCTCCGCGCGAACGCCGAGCACGAGGACGTCTTCGTCGCGGACATAGGGATTCAGACCGTCCACATCGGCCAGTTCCGGTTGGCCCCGGCCGGTGACGACGGCGAGGGCCTCGCCGCCCACGTTGGCGACGTGCTCGGAATTGCCGAGATGGCGGAAGTCGTCGTGCCCGTCGAAGTAGACGATGCCGTAGCGGCCTTCGCGACGCAGCGTCAGCATCGCGGCGAGCGCGATCGAGCAGTCGCCGCCGAGCACCACCGGGAAGCCGCCGTCCGCGCGGATCTTCGCGAGGCGTCCGGCGAGGGCCGCGGTGTAGGCCGCGATCCCGGCCGCGTTCCGCACGCCGCTCCCGGGTGACCAGTCGGGCAGGTACCGCGGCGGGGTGACGACGCCGCCGTCGGTTGCCCCCAAACGGGTGAGCAGGCCGTGGTCACGCAGCGCGCCCGGTGCCTTGTGGCAGCCGGGGACCGCCCCTTCGGCCGGCGGGCGCAGTCCGAGATTGGACGGTGCGTCGAGCAGTACGAAATTCCCCATGTGCACACCGTAGTAGCGACCTCTGGTGTCACGCCGTCCGTCCCTTTAGGTTGAAGGGACGGACGGAGGAGGCTCAATGGCGGAGCGGACCAAATACATCCTCGACGAAGCCGATATGCCGACCAGGTGGTACAACGTCGTCCCGGATCTCCCGGAGCCGCCGCCACCGCCGTTGCATCCCGGCACCCGTGAACCGGTCGGCCCGGACGACCTCGCGCCGCTGTTCCCGCAGGCGCTCATCGCCCAAGAGGTCAGCACCGAGCGGTACATCGACATCCCGGAAGAGGTACTGGACGTCTACCGGCTGTGGCGTCCGTCGCCGCTGTTCCGGGCGAGGCGGCTGGAGAAGGCGCTCGGCACCCCCGCCCGCATCTACTACAAGTACGAGGGCGTCAGCCCGGTCGGCTCGCACAAGCCCAACACCGCCGTGCCGCAGGCGTTCTACAACGCGGCCGAGGGCGTCACCAGGCTGACCACCGAGACCGGCGCCGGGCAGTGGGGGAGCGCGCTCGCGTTCGCTTCCGCCGTCTTCGGGCTCGAGTGCGAGGTGTGGCAGGTCCGCGCTTCCTACGACCAGAAGCCGTATCGCAAGCTGATGATGGAGACCTTCGGCGCGACGGTGCACCCGAGCCCGTCCGAGCTGACCGAATCCGGCCGCGCGATCCTGGCCGCCGACCCGGGATCGACCGGCAGCCTCGGTATCGCGATCAGCGAGGCGGTCGAGCAGGCGGCGCAGGCGGAGAACACGCGCTACGCGCTCGGCAGCGTGCTCAACCATGTGCTGCTGCACCAGACGATCATCGGCGAAGAGGCGCTCAAGCAGTTCGAGCTGGCCGGGGACACGCCCGACGTCCTCGTCGGCTGCACCGGCGGCGGGTCGAACTTCGGCGGGCTCGCCTTCCCGTTCCTGCGCGAGAAGCTCGCCGGGCGGATGGATCCGGTGATCCGCGCGGTCGAACCGGCCGCCTGCCCAACGCTCACCCGAGGGAAGTACGCGTACGACTTCGGGGACACCGCGGGGCTGACACCGCTGCTGAAGATGCATACGCTCGGTCACGACTTCATCCCCGACCCCATCCACGCCGGTGGCCTGCGCTATCACGGGATGTCACCGCTGATCTCGCATATCTACGAACTCGGGCTGATCGACGCGGTCGCCATCGGGCAGGAGGACTGCTTCGCCGCGGGCGTGCGGTTCGCCAGGACGGAGGGCATCATCCCCGCGCCCGAGCCGACCCACGCGCTCGCGGCGTGCATCCAGGAAGCGTTGCGGTGCAAGGAAACCGGGGAGGAGAAGGTGATCCTGACCGCGCTGTGCGGGCACGCGCACCTCGATCTCCCGGCGTACGGGGCGTACTTGGCGGGCGACATCTCCGACCACGCGCTGCCGGACGAAGTCCTGGAGAAGTCCCTCGCCGGCCTCCCCTGAGCGCGTTTCGTCCTCTGAACGCGGTAGTTGCACGCGCAAGGACCGCATTCAGAGGACGAAACGCGGGGGTCAGCCGGTGACCTGGTAGCCCGAAGTCCGGTTCCGCCCGGTGTTCTTGGCCTCGTACAGCGCCCGGTCCGCGACGGCGAGCACCGTGTCCAGATCGGCGACGCCCGGCCGGTCGGCGAGGCCGATCGACACGGTGACGTGTTCGGGCAGGTCGCCGGCGCGCGAAGCCACACTCGACCGGATCCGTTCCGCGATCGCGTGGGCGTGCACGGCGGGTGTGCCGGGCAGCAGGACGACGAACTCCTCGCCGCCGAAACGCCCGACCAGATCCGTGCCCCGCACCTCGGTGCGCAGCGTTTCCGCGATCGCCGCCAGATACCGGTCGCCGACCAGATGCCCGTGCCGGTCGTTGATCAGTTTGAACCGGTCGACGTCGACCATCAGCAGGCTCGTGTGCCGCCCCGCGCGCCGCGCGCGGTCGAGTTCGTCGGCCGCGGCCTCACGCCACGCCTTGGCGTTGAGCAGCCCGGTCTTGGCGTCGCTGCGCGCCTGCCGTTTCAGTTGCCGCAGCAGGACACCGCGATGCAGCACCAGCGTGATCCCGACGACCAGCAGCAGCACCACCGGCCAGTCCCGCAGCGCCCACGCGACGATGACGCCGAGCGCGATCGTCGCCGCTTCGAGCGCGTACTCGAACGGCTTCGCCAGCGCGTCGCGCAGGCGTTCGTGCGGGGTGCCGTAGTACACCGCGACGGTCATCAGCGCGGTGTTGACCAGCAGGAACACCCCGCCCGCCGCGACCACCGCACCGAACGACGAGGCGTCGCGGGGGAGCACGTCGAACGGGACCGCGTAGCGGGAAAGGTAGGCGGCCGCCGCGAACCCCGAGAGCACGGTCGCCGAGGTGGAGAACATCCGCCGGAACAACGGGTTCGGCTGCCCGCGGAACCAGCGGTAGAAGAACGACACGGCGATGACCAGCGCGGCGAGCGCCGGATGCACCAGCAGCACGGCGGCGAAGGTCCACACGCTGTCGAGCGAGATGTGCGGCGTCCCGGCGAACCGTTCGCGGACTCGCTCCACCGGACGCGACAATTCCGTGTACAGCACGGCGCTGAGGATCAGGATCGCGAAGGGGAGGGCGTCGCCCTCGGTGAACGGCACCCGGACAAAAGACCAGGCGGATCCGGCGATCGCCGCGACGTCCACCAGGAGGACGAAGCCGATCAAACCACGGTTGGGTAGCCGCCACAGCGCCCAATTCGTTAGCGCCACGGAGACGAACGTAATCGGTTGGATACTAGGTGTCACTACGCTGTATGGGTAGGCGTGGGTGCACCACGCGTGACCGGGAGCGGGAATGCGGAGGGGGTGAGCCCTATGCGCGGGCAGAACTGGTGAGTACCGGGTTCCGGTCTAAAGGGGGTGCGGTGGGGCCACGTGGCGCCAAGCCCGGGTGGCCGGAACAGCCACTACGAGACCGGCGAGTGCGATGACCGAGACCGTCGTCGCCGGTGAACCGAGCACGCCGACGAGCAGGCCGCCGGCGATCAGCCCGATTCCCTGCACGGCGATGAGTCCCGACCCGGCGAGGCCGAAGGCCTGGCCTCGTTCGGTGTCGGGTACCAACCGCATGAACGTGGTGCTCGCGGTGACCTGGTAGGCCGCGCACATCCCGGACAGCACGAGCAGTCCGGCGGCGTAGGGGAGCGATGGCCGGAACCAGAACGCCGCGAGCGGCACGATCGCGCCGAGCGCCAGCGCGCCGACCAGGCGCAACCGGACCTCGGGCCGCACCAGGCGGCCCAGCGCGAACGCCCCGAGCACGATCCCCGCGGGATGCGCCGCGAGCAGCAGCCCCGCGGTCACCGGCCCGCCGCCGATCTCCGCGGCGTACGGCACGGCGAGCCCTTCCGGCACGATCACGAAACCCGCCAGCCAGGCCAGGCCGACCAGCGCGCGCAATCGGCGGTCACGCCAGATCGTCCTGGCGCCGGCCGAAAGCCGCCGCAGGGTCGACTTCGCGGGGCCTTCCGCCCCCGTCGCGGGCCTCGCGCGGACACCCAGCCGCAGGACGATCGCCGAGACGGCGAACGTCACCGCGTCCAGCGTCAGCCCGCGGCCCGGCCCGATCGCGGCGATCACCGCGCCGCCCAGCGCGAACCCGGCGAGCTGGCCGATCTGGTTGGTGATCTTCAGCAGGGACTGGCCGAGCACGTAGGAGTCCCCGCTGAGCACCGACGGGAGGACCGCGGCCTGCGCGGCGGTGAACGGCGCGTTGGCCAGCTGCACCACCACCAGCACGGCGGCGAGCACGGGCAACGGGATGCCGGGGACGGCGAGCACTGCGACCAGGAGCGCGCGGACGACGTCGGAGCAGACCATCACCGCGCGGCGCGGGTACCGGTCGGCCAGACCGCCGAGCAACGGTCCGCCGACCAGATCGGGGAGGTAGGTGAGCGCGTACGTCAGCGCGGGCCACGTCGCCGAACCGGTGCGCTGGAACACCAGCACCGACAGGGCGACCCTGGCCACCTGGTCACCGAGGATGGACTGGAGTTCCGCGAACCAGATCGCCCGCAGTTCACCGACCGCGAGGATCTGCCGGAAGGTCGCCTGGGATTCCACGAGGTGACCACCCCCGCCCGATCGAGTGAGTCACTGAGCGTACCGCTCCGGGCGCGGGTGGTGAACCGTCTAGAGGCTGAAGGGCGCTTTCCCCGCATGTGATGCGGGGAAAGCGCCCTTCGTCGCGTGAGATGCGGGGAAAGTCCCCTTCAGCCCCCGGGCTACTCCGTGCCGCAGGTGATCTTCGGCTGCGGGTTGTAGTGCACGTTCCGGGTGTGGCGCCGGATCTCGCGGCCGGTCGCGGCGTCCTTGATGACCCGGGTGTCCGACGTGGTGAAACCGGGCGCGCCGTTGCTGGGCTTGCAGTTCTCGGCGGGGCCGGGCTTCGTCGGCGGCTCGGACGGGTTGGTGCGGCCGCCCGGGATCGACTCGACGGTGTACTTCTTGGTGCCCCACAGCCGGATCGTGATGTCCGACGGCGTCCAGATGGTCTGGATCGCGACACCGGTGTCCCCGTCGTTGGTGAACTTCAGGTCGATCACGCTGCCGCCGTTGTGGTTCTGGAACACGGTCGCCTCGCGCGCGGCCGGGTAGCGGCTGATGTAGTAGCTGTGTTCCTTGTGCTCGGTGTCCTTCATACCGGCGAAGTACGAGGCGTTGTACAGCGTGGTCGCGAACTGCGAGATCCCGCCGCCGACCTCGCGGCCGGGTGCGCCGTCCTTGATGACACCGGCTTCGACGTAACCCTGTGCGGCACCCCGCGGCCCGGTGAACCCGTTGAGGCTGAACGTCTCGTTCGGCTTCACGATGGCGCCGTTCACCTTCTGCGCGACGACGCGGATGTTCGTCCCCGAGTCCGGGGCGAACCCGCCGGTCTTGAACTCGCTGACGACCTCCTTGATGCCGAGCTGGTTCGCCTGCTCGGTGGTCACCTTGGCCGGGGTCTTCTTGTAGGTCACCGGCAGCTCGCGCGGCGCTGCGCGTTTGAGCACGTCGAGCACCGGCTTGAGGCTCGGCTCCCAGTCGACGACGTTGGCGTCCTCGGAAGGCTGGACGGTCGGCTTGCCGCCTTCGAAGACGATCTGCGCGTCCTTGCCCTCCTTCTCGGTGGACTTCAGCTGCGGGCCCGCGGCCTCGATGATCTTGTTGTTGTCCACCTTCGGGTTCAGCACGCCGCCGTCGACGGGCTCGAAGGTCAGCGCGCCCGCGATCTGCTCGGGTTTGACGACGGCGTCCTTGCCCTCGCCCTTGATGACCATCGGCGCCCCCACGGCGGGCTTCGCGATCTGCTCGAGGGCGGCGTGGACGGCCTCCGGCGAGACCTTGACCGGGGTCTGGGTGACCGCGAGGTTCAGCGGCTCGCCACTGGCCCAGCGCTCCAGGATGGTCTTCTTGGCGGCTTCGAGGTCGAGCTTCTGCCCGGTCTTCGGCTCGACGGCGATCGGCTTGGCCTCTTCGAAGCGCACGGTGCCTTCGACGGGGTCGCGGTCGACCTTGTCGCGCAGGTTCTCCAGCGCGCCGGTGAGCTTGGCGTCGTCGGTCTGGGTGACGACGCCGACCTCGGTGGTCGAGAAGAACGACGCGATCCGCGTGAACGGGTTCAGCGGCTGGTCGCCGGCCTGGTCCAGGGTGGCGGGCCAGTCGAGGCGCAGGCCCGCGTTGTTCGGCGCCAGCGACTCCTCGGCGTCGCCCGCGACGATCTTCACCGGCCGGGTCAGCCGCGGTTCGATGCCGCCCCGGAGCTCCTTCTCGGCCGCGATGCGGTCCATCCCGCCGACGTCGACCCCGGCGACGGTGACGCCGCGGGGGACGCTGCCCTGGGAGACCAGCACGTCGAGGGCGTACGCGACGACCAGGAGGCCGAACACGCCGCCGCCGATGAAGGCGGCCTTGCGGTAGCTGCGACGGCGCTTCGGTGGCGCGGGCTCCTGCGGCGTGGCAGACTCCGCGAACCCGGGCGTGACGACCGGGAGAATGTCCGTCTGCTCAGCGTGGGACTCGGGCCAGCGCGGTTCCTGCGGCAACTCTCCACCCTCCACGGTCCGGCGACAGCCGGGCTTCGTGATCGAACATCCGGGCCTTCCACACGTTCCGGACGTGGCTTCAAGATACGGGGCGCGTTTTGTGGGCCTGCAACTCGCCCGGTTGGGTGAGCGGGTCACTCCGTCGGGTGGTCACTGGGCGTCAGGTTCCGGGTTTTCGCCCACCCGCGCGAGAAAATCGAAGTCACAGCCTTCATCGGCTTGCGTGATGTGTTCGGAGTACAACGCGCCGTAACCACGTTCGTACCGCGGCGCGGGCGGGTTCCAGGCCGCCCGGCGGCGTTGCAATTCCGCATCATCGACGTCGAGGCTCAGCCGTCGCGAAGGGACGTCCAAGGTGATCGGGTCGCCATCGCGGACCAGCGCCAGCGGACCGCCCACATGGGACTCCGGCGCGACGTGCAGCACGCAGGCCCCGTAGCTGGTGCCGCTCATCCGGGCGTCGGAAACGCGGACCATGTCGCGGACCCCCTTGGCCAGCAGGTGATCCGGCAGCGGCAGCATCCCGTATTCGGGCATGCCGGGGCCGCCGAGCGGGCCGGATCCCCGCAGTACCAGCACGGAGTCCTCGGTGATGCCGAGCGCGGGGTCGTTGATGCGCTTCTTCAAGTCCCGGTAGTCGTCGAAGACCACCGCGGGTCCAGTGTGGACGAGGAGCCGGGGCTCGGCGGCGAGGTGCTTGATCACCGCGCCGGACGGCGCGAGATTGCCGCGCAGCACCGCGACTCCGCCTTCCGCGGCGACCGGGTCGTCACGCGTGCGGATGACGTCGTCGTCGTGCACCCGCGCCGAAGCCAGGTTCTCACCGAGGGTCCGGCCGGTGACCGTGACGCGATCGGTATGCAGCAGGTCGGTCAGCCGGGAGAGCAGGCCGGGGAGCCCGCCGGCGTAGTAGAAGTCCTCCATCAGCCAGTCGCCGCCCGGCCTGATGTTCGCCAGTACGGGAACCCGGCGGGCGATCGCGTCGAAATCGCCGACGGACAACGGGATCCGTCCGCGCCCGGCCATCGCGATCAGGTGGATGACGGCGTTGGTGGAGCCGCCCAGCGCCAGCACGGTGGTGATCGCGTCGGCGTACGCGCGCTCGTCGAGGATCTTCGTGATCGTGAGGTCTTCCCACACCATCTCGACGGCACGGGCGCCGCTCGCCGAGGCCATCCGGTGGTGCGCCGAGTCGACGGCGGGGATCGACGCGGCGCCGGGCAAGGTCAGCCCAAGCACTTCGGCGACCGACATCATCGTGGACGCGGTGCCCATCGTCATACAGGTTCCGGGGGAGCGGGCCAGCCCACGCTCCAATTCGGACAGTTCCTCGTCGCCGATCAGCCCGGCCCGCTTGTCGTCCCAGTACTTCCACATGTCGGTGCCGCTGCCGAGCACCTCGTTCCGCCAATGCCCGCGCAGCATCGGCCCCGCGGGGACGAAGATGGCGGGCAGCCCCGCGCTCGCCGCGCCCATCAGCAACGCCGGTGTCGTCTTGTCGCAGCCGCCCATGAGCACCGTGCCGTCGATCGGATAGGACCGCAGGATCTCTTCGGTCTCCAGGGAAAGCAGGTTGCGGTAGAGCATCGGCGTCGGCTTCTGGAACGTCTCCGACAGAGTGGCGACCGGGAACTCCAGCGGGAATCCGCCCGCCTGCCACACCCCGCGTTTGACCTGTTGGGCCCGCTCGCGCAGATGCATGTGGCAGGGGTTGATGTCGCTCCAGGTGTTGAGGATCGCGATGACGGGTTTCCCGAGGTGTTCCTCCGGGTTGTAGCCGAGTTGCCTGCTCCTGGCCCGATGGCTGAAGCCGCGCAGTTCGTCGCCGCCGAACCAGCGATGGCTCCGGAGTTCCTCAGGGTTCCTCATGGGGCGAGTATGGCATCTCATATATGATCGGCCCATGTCTTCGACCTTCAGCCTGCCCGCTTCCCGGACCGAAGTGGTGCTCGACGAGATCCGCCGCGGCATCCTCACCCGGGAGTTGAAGCCCGGCCAGCCGCTGGTCGAAGCCGAGCTCGCGGCCAGGCTCGGCGTCTCGAAGACGCCGGTCCGCGAGGCGCTCAAGGTGCTGTCGAACACGGGACTCGTCACGTTCAGCCCGTACAAGGGTGCTTCGGTGTGCGTGGTGGACGCGGAACTGGCGAAGTCCGTGTACGACGTCCGCATGGTGCTGGAGCCCGAGGCCGTGCGCCGCTCGGTCGAACGCCGCTCCCCGGACCTGCTCGAAGACGCCGCGGAAGCGTTGAAAGAGGCGTCGGCGGCGCTCTCGGACAAGGATCACGCCGCGCTCAGCCTGCTCAACCGCCGGTTCCACCGCGCGCTGTACAGCGGCTGCGGCAATCCGCTGATGGTGTCGATACTGGACGACCTGAGGGACCGCGCCGCGCTGATCAGCGTGGTCGGCTGGGAGGCGAATCCCAGCTGGCGCAAGGAATGGACCGAGCACAAGGCGGTGCTGGCGGCGGCGAAGAAGGGCGACGCCGACGGTGCGGCCGGGTTGCTGCGCGCCCACATCGGTGACTTCCTGGAGCGGACGCTCGAGACCATCGGAGACGCTTGATGCGGCTTCTGCTGATCGCCGACACCCATCTGCCGCTGCGCGCGAAGGCGCTGCCGGATCAGGTCTGGCGCGAGGTCGGCGAGGCGGACGTCGTCGTCCACGCCGGCGACTGGGTCGAGGTGGCCCTGCTGGACGAACTCGAGGCTCGGAGCGGGCGGCTCATCGGGGTCTACGGCAACAACGACGACGCGGACCTGCGGGCGCGGCTCCCCGAGATCGCGCGGGCGGACCTCGACGGCGTCCGCCTGGCGGTCATCCACGAAACCGGCGGCAAACAAGGACGCGAGCGGCGCTGCGACGAACAGTTCCCGGACCTCGACGTCCTCGTGTTCGGGCACAGCCACATCCCCTGGGACACCGTCACGCCGAACGGGCTGCGGCTGCTGAACCCCGGCTCGCCGACCGACCGGCGGCGGCAGCCGTTCTGCACCTATCAGACCGCCGAGATCCGCGACGGCGAGTTGCGCGACGTCACGCTGCATGAGCTGCCTCTTCGCCGCTGACGGGGTAGACAGGTAGGCATGGAACCGGCGCAGGCGTTGAGGGAGATCGCGTTCCGGCTGGAGCGCGCGGGCGAGCCGACCTACCGGGTGCGGGCGTTCCGGCAGGCGGCCTCGGTGATCGCCAAGGTCGAGCCGGACGACCTGCGCAAACGCGCCGCGGCGGGCACCTTGACCGCGTTGCCGAATATCGGCAAGGCGACCGCGGCCGTCGTCGAAGACGTCCTCGCCGGCCGTCGCCCCGCGTACTTCGAGAAGATCGGTGAGCCGAAGCTGCCCGACGGCGGCGCGATGCGGGCGGCCCTGCGCGGCGACTGCCACACCCATTCGGACTGGTCCGACGGCGGGAGCCCGATCGAGGAGATGGCCGAGGCCGCCCGTGCGCTCGGCCACGAATGGATGGTGCTGACCGACCACTCGCCGCGGCTGACCGTCGCGAACGGACTCTCACCCGAGCGGCTGCGCCGTCAGATGGACGTCGTCGCGGAACTGAACGAGACCATGGCGCCGTTCCGGATCCTGCACGGTATCGAGGTCGACATCCACCTGGACGGCACGCTCGACCAAGAGGAAGAGCTGCTGGAGCGGCTGGACTTCGTCGTCGCGAGCGTCCACTCGAAACTGCGGATGCCCGCGAAGGAGATGACGCCGCGGATGATCGCCGCCGTGCAGCATCCGCTGGTCCGCGTGCTCGGACATTGCACCGGGCGGCTGGTGATGGGCGGCCGAGGGAAGCGGCCCGAGTCGGAGTTCGACGCGGAGGCGGTGTTCACCGCGTGCCGCGACAACGGCGTCGCCGTCGAGATCAACTCGCGCCCCGAGCGCCGGGATCCGCCGACGCGGCTGCTGAACCTGGCCGTGGACCTGGGCTGCGACTTCGCGATCGACAGCGACGCGCACGCCCCCGGCCAGCTGGACTGGCTGGTCTTCGGCTGCGCGCGGGCCAACGAGCTGGGGATCGGGCCGGACCGGGTGATCAACACGCGGACCGCCAAGGAGCTGCTGGCCTCGTGAGTGGTGAGGACGGTTAGAACCGTCTGTGCTGTTTCAGGACCTCACGGACAGATGTGTTTCAGGACTTGTCGGACAGTTTGTTGTTGAGTGGTTGGTAGCGTACTGCTCGGTTGAGGGTGAGCTGGCGGGCGATGGTGTCGCCGATCATGATGGTGACGCGGTCGCCTTGCCAGAACACGGTGGCTGTGTGTCCGGTCCAGTTTCGGCCCAGGACGATGGAGCAGCCAGAGAAGGCGATGACGCCGGTGGCTGAGACGGTGCGTTGAGTGCGGCCGCTGGGGGCTTCGCGGCCGGTGGCGGGGGTGGCTTTGGGGCTGGCGTCGTAGCGTTGCCGTGGGGTGTGGCCGTCGAGGCTTTGGTGGCGCCGGTGGTTGTTGTAGATGTGGCGGTAGTCCTCGAGAAGCTGTTGCAGGACGGCAAGGTTCTCGGCCGGTGGGCGGGCGGCGAGCCATTTCCGCAGGGTTCGGTGGACGCGTTCGTTCTTGCCGCAGGTTTGCGGGCGATAGGGCCTGGAGGCGATGGCGGTGACGCCGTGTTCGGCGAGGTGGCGTTCGAGTTCGACCATCTGCCCACGGTGTTTTCCGGAGAAAGCCAATCCGTTGTCGGACAACACTTTGACCGGTAGACCGTGGCCGGCGAAGGCCTGTTGCAGCGCGGCCCAGGTGTCGGTGCCGTTCTCACTGCTCGCGGCGTAGGAGCCGACGTCGAGGCGGGAGTGGTCGTCGAGGATCTGGATGATGCAGACCTTCTGGCCGTCGGCCAGGTAGTACTCCATGCCGTCGATCTGCCAGCACCCGTTCGGGTCGGAGTACTCGAACCGGCGTCTCGTGCGGGGTCTCTTGCGGGGCTCCGGTTCGATCTGGCCGTGCTCGCGCAGGATCCGGTAGATCGCCGACTTCGACGGCAACGGTATGAACCCGGCCTTCTCCAGCCGCCAGCGGATCGAGATCGGCCCGTTGTCCCAGCCCTCGTCCGCGAGTTCCTTGCGGGCCCGCAGCACCGCCTCGACCACCTCCGCCCCGAACGCGGTGGGACGGTGGTGCGGGGCGGTGCTGCGGCGGATGAACCCGTTCGCCGCCTCGTTCCGGACCCGGGTCACATACCGATAGAACGTGTCCCGGGACACCCCGTGCTCGCGGCAGAACTGCGCCACGTTGACCTTCTCGCCCGCGGCCGCCCGAGCGACCGCGGCGACGAACTCAGGATCCATCGAAAACCCTGTACTGCCCATCGTCGCATGATCACCACGAAAGCCCTGGTCACCACACCGACAGGCCGGTCAGTGTCCGTGAGGTCCTGAAACATCAACTGTCCGACATGTCCTGAACTCAGACAGACGGTTAGAACCGTCCTTGCCACTCACGAGGCCGGAAGCGTGTGGTGCGCTAGCCGATCTCGTACGGGTCCCCGTAGACCGCCCACTTCAGCGGGGTGTGCAGGTCGAGATTGCCGTCGTTGAGCCACACCAGCTGGGCGGTGTCGATCCGCGAGGTGTCCGCGTGCGCCTCTTCCTGCTTCATGACCACGCGCCGCGCGTCGAGGAACGCCTTGAGGTACGCCGTCTCGTCGCCACCCTGCGCGGGCGGCTTCGCCTGCTGGAGCGCGGCCGAGCGGATCCCGCCGAAGCTGTCCTGGCTGGTGCCCGGGCCGTGCATCACGATGGCGTCGTAGTAGATGAATTGTCCCAGTGCGCCCAAACCGTCCGATTTCGCCTGATTCACCGACGGGTCGAAATAGACGCGATCGCGTTCGCTGTTCTGCGCGGCCTGGAAGTCCTCGCGACCGGCGGCCTCCCGCCACGCGTTTTCGAAACCGCTGCCGAGCCCTTCGTGCGAATCGGTGCCGTCGACCTTGCGCAGCGCCGGGAGGTATTCCGCGAGCGGGTTGTCCGGGACCGAGTTCGTATAGCGCTCGACGAGCTCCAGCATGTCCCCGGTACCGGAGCAGAACCCGATGATGCCGGCGGTGTACCCGCGCCCGTCGCCGATGTCCTCGATGTAGGAGTACTGCGCTTTCCAGTCCAGGGAAGAGTTTTCCGCACTGGAGACGATCTGCATCGCGATCTCCTTCTTCTCCGGCGAGGCGAGATCGCCACCGGAAGCGAAGATCGACGCCGACGCCGGGACGGGCGCCGCGGACGCGAGCGAGGAGATCGCGACGGGGCCGGAAACGGCGAGGGCGAGAACGGAGACCGCGCCGAGAGCACGACGCATCGCGGGCCGCAGGGTGTCACTCATGAAAGGTGTCCCTTTCCACAGGAAATTGTCATTTTCTGTCAGGGTGGTGCTGCGGCGTGCGCATACGATAACCACGGGTGACAGTTTCCGGCAAGGGGGAGATCCGGTTAAAGATTCTTGCGCAGCAGGGCCGACCCCAGTTGCGTGAGGTGATGTCGCACGGTGTTGCCCTCACGCGTGCTGAGCACGAGACCCGCTTCACGCAGCACCGTGGCGTGCTGGCTCGCCGACGAGATGGAGATCCCCGCGCGGCGAGCGACATCGCTGGTCCGGCCGCCGCCTTCGATCGTCTCCAGTACGGCGGCACGGGTGTGTCCCAGCAGCACGGACAAGGCGGTTGCGTGGTCGGGGTGCACGGTCGCGGGAACGTGCCCTTCGATGGGGTGGACGAGCACCGGCACCTGGTCGTTCTCGACCAGCGTCACCCCGGTCCGCCAGCAGAAGTACGACGGGACGAGCAACAGCCCCCGCCCGTCGAGGTGGAGGTCCTGGTGCACCGGGTAGTCGGCTTCGAGCACCGGTGCTTTCCACCGCATCGCCGGGGAAAGCCCGCGCAGCAGTCCTTCGACACCGTCCGCGAGCAGAATCCGCGCTTGTCTCGCGCGCTGACGGTCGAAGCACGCGAGGATGTCGTTCCAGACGGGCTCGATCGCCGCATGGTGGTAGGACCGGATCGCGCGGGTCAGCGCCCCGAGCGCCGCCGGGTTGGCGTCACCCAGATCCCGTGCCCACGGCGTCGGCCGCCGGGAGCGCGCCAGTATCGCCAGATCCCGGCGCAGCTCGCAGCGTTTGGTGCCGCACAACAGGTCCAGCTGCTCTTCGAGGTCTTCGCCGGACGGGGTGAGGAAGTCCGGGAAGTACCCGCTGGGCGGGACAAGCGTCAGCAGCGGCCCGGCCGCCTTCGGGAGGCGGCTACGGACGGTGCCGCGCCACTTCCGCACCGCCAGGCCACCGTCCCCCCGCTGCAGCCGGTGCAGGCTCAGCGTCGTCTCCCACAGCGGATCCGGCCTCGTCGCGACCCTGACGCGGCCAAGGTCCTCCCCGGAAAAATGCACGCGCAGCACAGCTCCCCCTCCCCAGGTCCCCGCAGGAATTAACGCACGAAACGTCCGTCTTGGCGATGTTTCAGCCAGAACTAAAACGGCGCCGGGCGGCCGGGGGCGCCTGACACGGTTCGCCGGGTCAGATCCACTACTGAGGGGATGAAGAATGAACATCAGGAAGCTCGGCATCGCCGCCGTGGGTGCGGCGATGGCGTTCGGGACGTTGTTCGCGGCCGCACCCGCCCAGGCGGCGACGACCAACAGCTGGGAAGTGAAGTGCAGGCAGTTCCAGTTCAACGAGGTCGTCTCTGGCGGGTGGACCGAGTTCTGGGCGTCCTGCAGTGGTAACACCGTCACGATCAAGGGCAAGGTCTACGACAGCGCGGCCGACAACCGCTGCATCGTGCTCAAGATCTACTGGCCGAGCGAGAAGCGCTGGGACACCAGCCGCAAGGCCTGCCCCAAGAACACGAATCAGAGTTTCACCTTCACCGGGCTCAAGGCCGCGAACCCGTGGGCGCACCTGTCCTCGGTGCCGGCGGGCTAGTCCTCGGTCGCGCGGTGGGGCGGAGTCGCGAAACGCCCCATCGCGGTCGCCGGCAGGAGGCACCGGGCGGACTGCTCGGTTTTCCTTGCGAGGGAGGGGAAACCGGCGAGGTTACCGCCTGTCGCCGGTGTAGACGACGGCGGCGCATACCGCGTCGACCCCCGAGATCAGCTCGGCGAGCGCCTTCGGAAGTTCCCGATGGGTGGACTCGGCCCAGGCGCGCAGGCCCGCCCGGTCGAGTTCCGGTTCGCAGAAGTCGTCGAGCCCGATGGTCCAGGCCAGCAGGGCCAGGCAGACCGAATGCGGATCCGGCTGTTCGGTGCCGAGGACGGCCGCCCGCACCTTGCTGCGCGCGGCCGTCGACATCAGCAGATCCCGTGGCGGGTACCGGTGATTCTTCCGCATGAGCATCCGGTCGGTCTCGCGGTCGATCACCCCGGCGGCGAGCAGATTGTCCGCGACCGTTTCCCTGAGGTCGTGCCGCAGATGGGTGACCCATTCCCGGACGGTGTGCCGTTCGCGTTCGCGGAGGATTTCCGAGAACACCGCGTCGAGCGGGGGATGGGCGAGGCCGCGTCGTGACAGCGGGCGGATTCGCTTGCGTTCCACGGTGATCCGCTCGGCGAGGAGGAGATCGCAGAGGGCGGAACCGGCCATTCCGATGCCGAGTCCCGTGCGGCGCAGCGCGGGTTTTCCGGTGAACTCGTCGTGGGCGAGAAAGAACAGGGAATCGACCAAGGTCAGCCGACGCATGAATGGCACGCCCTCCGGCGTTGTAGTGCGGGACGGCCAAAGTAGCGGTAGCGCGCGGACCACTGCGACCCGAGGTCCGTTTTTAGCCTGAACGGACGTACCTGCCCGGGGTGCCCGGCCCTAGGGTGGGATGGCTTCGCAAGATCAAGACCGTCTATCGCCGAACCGGCGTCCGGGGGAACGGGTTCATGGGTACGCAAAGACCGCGGCGCGGCCTCGGTCATCGGCGGCTCGGGGCCGCCCAGATCGTGTTCTTCGTGGTGGCCGCGGCAGGCCCGCTCTTCGCCATCGCGGGCGGGGTCCCGACGAACTACGCGGTCACCGGCAGTATCGGGGTGCCGCTGTCGTTCCTCCTGCTCGCCCCGATCCTGGGGCTGTTCGCCGTCGGGTACGCGGCGATGAGCCGTTACATCACCAACGCGGGCGCCTTCTACCCGTACGTCGCCAACGGGGTCGGCAAATCCACCGGCGCCGGGATCGCGTTCGTCACGCTGGTCTCCTACAACGCCATCCAGATCAGCATCTACGGCCTGTTCGGCTGGTCGGTGTCGACCTGGCTGGGCACGCTCACCGGTTCCCCGCCGCCGTGGTGGTTGTGCGCGCTGGTGATGGTGCTTCTCGTCGGCGCGCTCGGCGTCCTGCGGGTGGATCTCAACGCCAAGGTGCTCGGGGTGGCGCTGTGCCTCGAAGTGGCCGTGGTCGCGGTCGTCGACATCGCGTTGTTCTCGAATCCGGCCGGCGGCAGCGTTTCCTGGGCCCCGCTGGAGCCGTCGAGCCTGTTCACCACGGGTGTGGGCGCGGTGTTCGCGTTCTCCGCGGCCGCGTTCATCGGTTTCGAGGGCGCGGCGACCTACGGCGAGGAGACCAGGGAACCCAGCCGCACGGTCGGCCGGGCGACGTTCGCCGCGATCGTGCTCACCGCGGTGCTCTACGTCGTCTCGTCGCTCGCGCTGGCCGTGGGCGCCGGGCCGGACGTCATCGTGACGACCGCGGCCGCCCAGGGGCCGGATCTGCTGTTCAACCTGGCGGGCGAACATCTCGGCGACACGTTCTCCGATGTGGCGTACACGCTGTTCGTGACCGGCCAATGCGCGGCGCTGCTGAGCTTCCACAACGCCGTCGCGCGGTATTTCTTCGCCCTCGGCAGGGAAGGGCTGCTGCCGCGCTCGCTGGCCAAGACCAGCAAACGCACCGGCGCGCCGGTGGCCGGTTCGCTCACGCAGACCGCGCTCGCGCTGGTGGTCGTGTCGCTGTTCGCGATCGCGGGCCGCGACCCGGTGACCGAACTGTTCACCTGGCTCGGCACGACTGCGTCCACCGGCGTCGTGGTGATCATGATCGCGGTCTCGCTTTCGGTGATCGGCTTCTTCAAACGGCGCCGCCAAGCCGAAAACGCCTGGCGCCGCTGGATCGCGCCCTCGCTGGCGATTCTCGCGCTGTCGGCCGTGCTCGCGCTGATCCTGCTCAACTTCGATCTGCTGCTCGGCCCGGCCGGGACGTTCCTGTTGCGCTGGGGGCTGCCCGGTCTCGTGCTCGTCGCCGCCCTTGCGGGTTTTCTGCGCGCGGAAGTGTTGCGGACGAAGGATCCGGAGACGTATGCCGCCATCGGCGGGCCGCTCGAAGAGGACGACGAACCGGTCAAGCTGCGGGCGGGGCGATGATCACCGTCCGTCCGAAGAGGACAGTGTGATCCGGATGCCACTTCGGCGGCGCGAGCCGTGACTCTATAAAGGACTGGTAAAGTGGTGGGCAGATGACGACGAACCGTGCCCCCGCGACACGGCACCGTTCCGTCTTCTTCCTGCTGATCTTGCTCGTCTTCGCCTTCGTCACGCCGACCGTCCCCATGGGCACGGCCGGGCCGCGAAGGAAGATCCCGTCGCCGTCTTCGCGACCCATCCGCTGCCCGCCTTCCACGGCGGACAGGCCGTTCCCCTCGCCGACGCTCCCGCCGAAGCGGAGACCGTCGACCTCCCCGACGCGGGTCACGTCCCTGAGCAGGGCGAACCCGTCGTCATCACCCGTGCGGTGCCCCAGGCGCCCGCGCGGGCACCTCCGCGCTGATCGGCGTCTTCTTCCCGCATCAGCCATCCATCGGAGGTCTCCATGAGTTCCGGTCATGCTTTGCTGGCCGTCGGCGGGGCGTTCCTCGCCGCCGGTGTCATCGCCAGAGCCGGCGCCCGGATCGGGCTGCCCACCATCCCCCTGTTCATGCTGGCCGGTTTCGTCTTCGGCCCCAACACCCCCGGACTGTCCCTTGTGGACGATCCGGCCGAACTCGGTGTGCTCGCCGGGCTCGGCCTCGTCTTCCTCCTGTTCTACCTCGGTCTCGAGTTCTCCCTCGACGATCTGGCCAAGGGCGGGCGCAAACTCGTCTGGTCCGGCCTGATCTACCTGATCCTGAACATCGGCGGCGGGCTCGCCTTCGGCTTCCTGCTGGGCTGGGGGACCAGGGAAGCGCTGGTCATCGCCGGTGCCATCGGGATCTCGTCGTCGGCGATCGTCACCAAACTCCTGCTCGAATCCCGCCGGATGGACAACCCCGAATCCCGGCTGATCATGGGCATCATCGTGATCGAGGACATCTTCCTCGCGCTGTACCTGGCGTTGCTGCAGCCGGTGCTGTCCGGCGCCGGGAGCTTCGGCTCGGCGCTCGCCGACTTCGGCAAGGCCTTCGCGTTCCTGATCGTCATGGCCGCGCTCGCCCGCTGGGGTGGCCGGGTCGTGTCGAAGCTGTTCGGCTCGGCGGACGACGAACTGCTGACCGTCTGCTTCGTCGGTGTCGCGGTCATGGGTGCCGCCGTCGCCGAGGAGGTCGGGGTGTCCGACGCCATCGGCGCGTTCATGGTCGGCATGATGCTCGGCGGCTCGAAGGTCGCGCCGCGTATCCACAAGCTGGTGCTTCCGCTGCGGGACGCGTTCGGCGCGCTGTTCTTCTTCATCTTCGGGCTCAGCATCGACCCGAACGCGGTCGGTTCGGTGGTCGTGCCGGTGCTGATCGCGGTGGCGCTGACGATCGTGCTGAACCTGGGCGCGGGCGCGCTGGCCGCGCGGGTGAACGGCTTCGATCGCCAGGCCGGGGTGAACATCGGGCTGACCGTGCTCACCAGGGGCGAGTTCTCGCTGGTGCTCGCGGCGATGGCGACCGCGGCCGGGCTCGACTCGCGGGTCGCGCCGTTCGTCGCGGGCTACGTTCTCCTGCTGGCCGTGATCGGTCCAGTCGCGGTCATCCGTTCCGAGAAACTCACCTGGTTGCTACCGGCGAGTATTGTCCGGGGGACTTCGACCCGCCGCGACGAGCCGGCCAGGGCGACGTGACTAGGAGGCCCGGGTGACGGAGCGGTTCGGCGGCTACCAGAACGAGATCTACCTGCAAGGACTCGGCGGTGTCTTCCCGCCGTGCTCCACCGACGCCACGAAGCTGGAGGAGTCGGCGCGGGAGATCCTGGAGCCCGGACCGTTCTGGTACGTCGCCGGCTCGGCCGGGTCCGGCGCCACCGCCCGGGCGAACCGCGAGGCGTTCGACCGCTGGCGCCTGGTGCCCCGGATGCTCACCGGCGCCACCGAGCGCGACCTGTCCACGACCGTCCTGGGCACGCCCGTTCCGGCGCCGGTGCTGCTGGCGCCGGTCGGCGTCCAGTCGATCGTGCACGAGGGCGCCGAACCGGCGGCCGCGCGTGCCGCGGCGTCGGTCGGCCTGCCCTACGTCATGTCGACGGCGTCGTCCACGAGCATCGAAGACGTCGCCGAGGCCAGTGGCGAGGGGCCGCGCTGGTTCCAGCTGTACTGGCCGACCGACAACGACGTCTGCGCGAGCATCCTGGCGCGGGCGAAGGCGGCGGGCTTCACGACGCTCGTCGTCACGCTCGACACCTGGACCCTCGCGTGGCGCCCGAACGACCTCGACCACGCGTACCTGCCGTTCATCAAGGGCGTCGGGCTCGGTGTCCCGCTGAGCGACCCGGTGTTCCGCGGTCTCCTGGAGAAGACGCCCGAAGAGGACGCGCCGACGGCGATCCTGCGCTGGATCTCGATGATCACCGGCACCGACAGCACCTGGGACCGGCTGCCGTTCCTGCGCGAGCACTGGGACGGGCCGATCGTGCTCAAGGGCATCCAGCACCCCGACGACGCGCGCCGTGCCGTCGAGGCCGGGATGGACGGGATCGTCGTGTCCAACCACGGCGGCCGCCAGGTCGACGGCGCGGTCGCGTCGCTCGACGCGCTCCCGGAGATCGTGGCCGCGGTCGGCGACCGGCTCGAGATCCTGTTCGACTCCGGGATCCGCACCGGCGCCGACATCGCCAAGGCGCTCGCGCTCGGGCCAAGGCCGTGCTGGTGGGGCGGCCCTGGGTGTACGGGCTGGCGCACGCGGGAGAGGAGGGCGTGCGGCACGTGCTGCGGAGCCTGCTCGCCGACCTCGACCTGACCATGGGCCTGTCCGGGCACCGCACCCTCGCCGATCTCACGCCCGGGTCGCTCACCCGCTCCTGACCAGCGCGGTGTCGCCTCCGGCATATTCGGAGGCCCGGATCGTCACGCACGGCTATCCTGGTGCCGGTCATGGCTTCTCAACCTTCCCCGCTCGGCGCCCTGCGCGCTCGCCTGCCCGAATTGATGTCGCGCGACGAGCACCGCCTCCGGCGCCGGCTCGACGGTGCCCGCAAAGCGCGTAACGCCGAGTCGATCGCCGCCCAGATCGAGGCCGACATCGAGGCCGCCGAGCTACGGGTCACCCGCAGGCGCGACGGCGTCCCGAAGATCTCGTTCCCCGAAGAGCTGCCCGTCAGCCAGCGCAAGGACGAGATCGCCGAGGCCATCCGCGACCACCAGGTCGTGATCGTCGCCGGGGAGACCGGGTCGGGGAAGACGACGCAGCTGCCCAAGATCTGCCTCGAACTCGGCCGGGGCATCCGGGGCCAGATCGGGCACACACAGCCGCGGCGGCTGGCCGCGCGCACGGTCGCCGATCGCATCGCCTCCGAGCTGAACACCGAGCTCGGCGAGGCCGTCGGCTACAAGGTCCGGTTCACCGACCACTCCGGGCAGGACACGCTGGTCAAGCTGATGACCGACGGCATCCTGCTCGCCGAGATCCAGACCGACCGGATGCTGCGCCAGTACGACACGCTGATCATCGACGAGGCACACGAGCGCAGCCTCAACATCGACTTCATCCTCGGTTACGTCAAGCAGCTCCTGCCGCGCCGCCCCGATCTCAAGGTGATCATCACGTCGGCGACGATCGACCCGGAGCGGTTCTCCAAGCATTTCGACGACGCGCCGATCGTGGAGGTCTCGGGCCGGACGTATCCGGTCGAGGTCCGCTACCGGCCGATCATCGACCCGGACGATCCGGACGCCGATCAGGATCGGGACCAGACGCAGGCCATCTGCGACGCCGTCGACGAACTGCAGCACGAGGGCCCCGGCGACATCCTGGTGTTCCTCTCCGGTGAGCGGGAGATCCGCGACGCCGCCGACGCACTGTCCAAACAGGACCTGAGGAACACCGAAATCCTGCCGCTGTACGCCCGGCTCTCGTCGTCGGACCAGCATCGGGTGTTCCAGCGCCACACCGGGCGCCGCGTGGTGCTCGCCACCAACGTCGCCGAGACGTCGCTGACCGTGCCCGGCATCAAGTACGTCGTCGACCCCGGCACCGCGCGGATCTCGCGGTACAGCCACCGCACCAAGGTGCAGCGGCTGCCGATCGAGCCGGTCTCGCAGGCGTCAGCGAACCAGCGCAAGGGCCGCTGCGGCCGGACGTCGGACGGTATCTGCATCCGGCTGTACTCCGAGGACGACTTCGACGCCCGCCCCGAGTTCACCGATCCGGAGATCCTGCGGACCAACCTCGCGTCGGTCATCCTGCAGATGACCTCGCTCGGCCTCGGCGACATCGCGGCGTTCCCCTTCGTCGAGCCGCCGGATCGCCGTCAGGTCACCGACGGTGTCCAGCTGCTGCAGGAACTCGGCGCGTTCGAGATGTCGGACGGCAAGAAGCTCACCGAGACCGGCCGCAAACTCGCGCAGCTCCCGGTCGACCCGCGGATGGCGCGGATGGTGCTGGAGGCCTCCCGCAACGGCTGCGTCCGCGAAGTGATGATCATCGCCGCCGCACTGTCCATTCAGGACCCGCGCGAGCGGCCGGCGGAGAAGCAGCAGGCGGCGGACGAGCAGCACGCGCGGTTCGCGGACAAGACGTCGGACTTCCTGGCGTACCTGAACCTGTGGGAGTACGTCACCGAGCAGCAGAAGGCGTTGTCCAGCAACCAGTTCCGCCGGATGTGCCGCAACGAATACCTGAACTACCTGCGCATCCGCGAATGGCAGGACATCTTCAGCCAGCTGCGCCAGCTGGCCAAACCGCTCGGCATCACCCTCAACACGGACGGCCCGGCCGATCCGCAACGGGTGCACACGTCGCTGATCGCCGGGCTGTTGTCGCACGTGGGCCTCAAGGATCCGGCCAAGGGCGACTATCTCGGCGCGCGCGGGGCACGGTTCTCGGTGTTCCCGGGTTCGGCGTTGTTCAAGAAGCAGCCGCGATTCGTCATGTCGGCCGAACTCGTCGAGACCTCGCGCCTGTGGGGGCGGGTCAACGCGCGGATCGAGCCGGAATGGGTCGAGCCGCTCGCCGGGCACGTGGTGAAGCGGAACTATTCCGAGCCACACTGGGAACGCAAGCAGGGCGCGGTGATGGCGAAGGAGAAGGTGACGCTGTACGGCGTCCCGCTCGTCGCCGACCGCCGCGTCAACTACGGCCGCATCGATCCGGAGGTCAGTCGCGAGCTGTTCATCCGGCACGCGCTGGTCGAGGGCGACTGGGAGACCAGGCACCACTTCTTCCGCGAGAACCGCGCGCTGCTCGACGAGGTCGAAGACCTGGAGAACCGGGCCCGCCGTCGCGACATCCTGGTCGACGACGAGACGCTGTTCGAGTTCTACGACCAGCGTGTCCCGGCCGATGTCGTCTCCGCGCGGCATTTCGACAGCTGGTGGAAGAAGGCGCGGCACACCCAGCCCGACCTGCTGAGCTTCGAGAAGACGATGCTCATCAACGAGACCGCGGGCGGCGTGCGCGAGGCCGACTACCCCGACTTCTGGACGCAGGGCACGCAGACCTTCAAGCTCACGTACCAGTTCGAGCCGGGCGCCGACGCGGACGGTGTCACCGTGCACATCCCGCTGCCCGTGCTGAACCAGGTGACCCCGGACGGCTTCGACTGGCAGGTCCCCGGCCTGCGCGAAGAACTGGTGACGCAGCTGATCAAGTCGCTGCCGAAGGCTCTTCGGCGGAACTTCGTGCCGGCGCCCGACCACGCGAAGCTGGTGTTGTCGCGGGTCGGCCCGGCCGACGGGCCGCTGCTGCACGCCGTCGCCGACGAGCTGGAAGCGTTGCGCGGGGTGGTGATCCCCGACGACGCCTGGCAGCTGCCGGCGGTCCCCGAACATCTGAAGATGACCTTCCGCGTCGTCGACGTCCGCGGCAAGAAGGTGTCCGAAGGCAAGGACATCGAGGCGCTCAAACGGGACCTGAGCGGCCAGGTGCGCGCGACGATCTCCAAGGCCGCCGACAGCATCGAGCGCGAGGGCCTGACGACGCCCGCGTTCGGCGAACTGCCGAAGGTGTTCGCCAGCAAGCAGCGCGGGCACGACGTCAAGGCGTATCCGGCGCTGGTCGACGAAGGCGGTTCCGTGGCGGTGCGGCTGCTGGACACGCCGGGCCAGCAGGAGCAGTCGATGTGGGCGGGCACGCGGCGGATGCTGCGGCTGAACATCCCGTCGCCGATGAAGTTCATCACCCGCAGCCTCGGCAACTCGTCGAAACTCGTGCTGAACCGGAATCCGCACGGCTCGGTGGCGGCGCTGCTCGAAGACTGTGTGGATTGCGCGGTCGACAAGCTCGTGGCCGACAACGGCGGACCGCGCTGGGACGAGGCCGGTTTCGCCGTCCTGCTGGAAAAGGTGCGCGCGGGCCTGAACGCGGGGGTGCTCGACGTGCTGACCAACGTCGAGAAGATCCTGCGCGCGGCCAACGACGTCGAAACCCGGCTGGCCGACACGCGCGGCCCGAAGGATTCGCTCGCCGACATCCGCGCGCAGCTGGACGGGCTGGTGCACAAGGGTTTCGTCACCGAGACCGGGCAGGACCGGCTGAAGCACGTCGTCCGGTACCTGCGGGGCATCGAACGGCGGCTGGAGAAGCTCCCGACCGAGCCGACCCGGGACATCCAGCGCACCGGCGACATCGCCTGGCTCCGCAACGAGTACCAGGCCGCACTGGACGCGCTTCCGCCGGGGACTTCGTCCCCGCGCTGCGGGAGATCCGGTGGATGATCGAGGAGCTGCGAGTGAGCTTCTTCGCCCAGACCCTCGGTACCGCCCACCCCGTCTCCCTCAAGCGAGTCATCAAGGCCCTGGACGACGCCGCCACCTGATCCCGCGAGTTACGCCCCCAAACACGCGAGTTACGTCCCCAAGCACGCGAGTTACGCCCCCAATCACGTGTGTCGTCCATCTGATCACGTGTGTCGTCCGTCCGGTCACGCGAGTTCGCCGCCTGAGCACGCGCGAGCCGCGGGATGGAACGCGGAACTCGCGTGCTCGAAGACGGAACTCACGTGCTTGAAGGCGTAACTCACGTGATTGGAGGGCGAACTCGCGTGATCAGATGGACGACACGCGTGACTGGGGGCGGGACTCATTTCGCGTCGGCGTAGGTGTCCACGGCGGCGATGTGCAACGGGAACCGGACCGGGCAAGCGGCCCCGAACAGCAGCCGCGCCGCTTCGGACATGCTGTCCACAATGGACTGCGAGACCTCGTCGGCGAACTCGGCCGGGGTGTGCACCAGGACCTCGTCGTGCTGGAAGAACACCAGGTGCGCGGGGGAGGGGAGCCTGCTCCGCAGGGTCGCCAGCAGGACCGCGGTCATATCCGCCGCACTCGCCTGCACGACGAAGTTGCGGGTGAACCGGCCCCAGTTGCGGGACGCCTGCCGCGCCTTCAGCTCGCCGGCCTCGTCCGCCGCGACCCCGCCGGTCAGCGCGCGCCACGCCTCCGACGGCGCGGGCGACGTCCGGCCCAGCCGGGAGCGGACGCGCTCGCCGCGTTCCCCGGCCTGCGCGGCACGCTCCACATAGGACACCGCGTCCGGGAACCTGGTGCGCAGCAACGCCAGCAGCGGCCCGGCCTCGCCGGACGTGCCGCCGTACATCGCCGACAGCATCGCGATCTTCGCGCGGTCCCGATCGTCCCTGTCGTCCCACGCGGGCACCGGCACGCGGCGCACGCCGGAGAACATCGCCTCGGCGAGGCTCGCGTACAGATCCGTGGCCGCGGCGACGTCGGCCAGCTTGCGGTCTCCGGACAACGCAGTCAGCACTCGCGGCTCCAGCTGCGCGGCGTCGGCGACGACCAGCTTCCAGCCCGGATCGGCCCGGACGCAGGTCCGCAGGACCTTCGGGATCTGCAGCGCGCCCCCGCCCCGGCTCGCCCACCGGCCCGAGACGACCCCGCCGACGACGTAATGCGGGCGGAACCGGCCGTCGCGCACCCACTCGTCGAGCCAGGTCCAGCCGTTGGCCGAATGCAGCCGCGCGAGCTCCTTGTACTCCAGCAGCGGCGGGACGGCGGGATGGTCGATGTCGCGCAGCAGGTACTTCCTGGCCGACGAGACCTCGATGCCCTCCCGCCCGAGCGCCCGCACGACGCTGGCCGGGGCGTCCGGATTGACCGGGCGCCCGCCGAACGCGTCGCTGATCTTCGCCGCCAGCTCGACCAGGCGTTTCGGCCGCTGCCCTGCCGGGACACGGGGACCGAGCTGTTCGGCGAGCAACGCCGAGTGCAGGTCCGCCCGCCAGGGCAAACCGTCGGCCGACATCTCGGCCGCCGCCAGCGCGCTCGCCGACTCCGCCGCGAAGAGCAGCCGCAGCCGTTCCGGATGATCGGTCGGCGCGACTCGTTTCTCCTGCTCGGCCAGCACCCGGCGCGCCGCGTCGATCACCGTGACGCCGGCGGGCAGCCGAGGGCCGCGCGTCTCGAACAGCGTCGGCTGGTCGTCCTCGGCCCAGAGCGGCGGCTCGTCGGCGGGTGCCTCCTGGCCGTTCGCCCTGGCCAACGCCGCGCGCAGGCTTCGCGACTCCTGTGGGCGGCCTTCGTGGGCGAGGAGCAAGCCCTCGATCAGCGTCAGATCGTGGCAGCGCCGCACCCGGACGCCCGCCTTGATCAGCGCCGGATACGTCCCTTCGACCGACGGGAACACCCAACGGGGTGAGTGCTCCGCCTCCAAACGCCGCACTTCGCCGACGAACTCCGGGAGCTTCAGGCCCCGCAGCGGCGGCTGCCCGGAAAGAGCGATCGCGAAGTCGCCATCTTCCTCTTGACCTGCGATCGCCTGCACACTCACATTGTGGTGGTTCCCCCCGACATTTCTGTCACCAGACGGCTAGTGCGCCTGCGCTATCGGTCGGCTACTGTCGAGTAGCAACCCCATACCGCCGGTACGCGAACCGCCGGGGGCATGGTGTCTCGCCGCAGCAGCAACGGAGGTGCCCGGATGAGAAACCCCACCGGCCTCGCCACCCTGGTGGCGGGCAAGGTGACCGAGACCGTGCGCAGCATCGACGTGATGCGCCAAGCGGGCCTGCTCCCCATCCCGCGGGTGGACGAGGGCCTGCGTTCGCTGGTCATGGTGCGGAAGTGGGGCCCGTTCGCCGGCGCGAACATGATCGCCGCCCGCCGGGACCCGACCGCGACCGGCATCATCGACGAGCTGGGGCCGCTGACCTTCAAACAGCTCGACACCCAGTCGAACGCGCTGGCCAGGGCATGGTCCGAACGCGGCCTCGGCCCGGGTTCGGTGATCGCCGCGCTCTGCCGCGACCACCGTGGTCTCGTGCTGACGATGCTCGCCTCGGGCAAACTCGGCGCCAAACTGCTGCTGATGAACACCGGGTTCGCCAAACCCCAGCTCGCGGACGTCGCGAAGCGTGAAGGCGTCACGGCGCTCGTGTACGACCAGGAGTTCACCGACCTGCTGGACGCCGTCGAAGGCGACGTCGAGCACTATCTCGCGTGGGTCGATTCGGACACGGCTCGCCCGGCCGATATCCCGGTCGTCGCCGAACTGGTCGCCAGCACCGACGACCGACCGTGGCCCGCGCCGGCCAAACCCGGCGGGTTCATCCTGCTGACCAGCGGCACCACCGGGACGCCAAAGGGCGCGCCACGGCCGCACACCTCCGCGCTCGCCTCGGCGCAGTTCCTCGACCGCATCCCGCTGCGCACCGGCGAGGCGACCTACATGGGCGCGCCGCTGTTCCACGGCACCGGGTTGTCGCAGTTCATCCTGTCCTTCGCGCTCGGCTCGAAGGTCGTCATGCGGCGCAAGTTCGTGCCGGAGGAGACGTTGCGCGGGGTCGCGGAGAACCGCTGCACCACGCTGGTCCTCGTGCCGACGATGCTGCAGCGCATCGTCGACCTGCCCGAGGAGATCCGCGCCAAGTACGACACCTCGTCCCTGCGGATCATCTTCGTCGCCGGCTCCGCGCTGTCACCGGATCTGGGGAACCGGGCGACCGCCGCGTTCGGCGACGTCGTGCACAACCTCTACGGCTCCACCGAGGTCGCGGTCGCGACGGTCGCGACGCCCGAGGACTGGCGCAAGGCGCCGGGCACCGTCGGCCGCGCGCCGGTGGGCTGCAAGGTGGCGCTGTACGACGAAAAGGGCGGCAAGATCACCGAGCCGCATGTCACCGGCCGGGTGTTCGTCGGCAGCGGGCTGAGCTTCCAGGGCTACACCGACGGGCGGAACAAGGAGATCATCGACGGTCTCCTCTCCAGCGGCGACGTCGGCCATTTCGACGAAGACGGTCTGCTGTTCATCGACGGCCGCGACGACGAGATGATCGTCTCGGGCGGCGAGAACGTCTTCCCGATCGAGGTGGAGAACCTCCTGGTCGAACGCGAGGACGTGATCGAGGCCGCGGTCGTCGGGGTCGAGGATCCCGAGTTCGGGCAGCGGCTGAAGGCGTTCGTGGTGCGGGCCGAGAAATCGGAGCTGGACGTCGACGGCGTACGCGAGTACGTCAAGGCGAACCTCGCCCGGTACAAGGTGCCGCGCGATGTGGAGTTCCTCGACGAGCTACCGCGCAACGCGACCGGGAAGGTGCTGCGCAACAAGTTGCACTAGTACTCCCAGTCGATGCCGAACACGCCGGGGCCGAA
Source organism: Amycolatopsis sp. EV170708-02-1 (assembly GCF_022479115.1). Classification (NCBI taxonomy): domain Bacteria; kingdom Bacillati; phylum Actinomycetota; class Actinomycetes; order Pseudonocardiales; family Pseudonocardiaceae; genus Amycolatopsis; species Amycolatopsis sp. EV170708-02-1. The sequence continues at coordinate 7,100,423 of NZ_CP092497.1, read as the reverse complement.
GTCGAGCGCGACGGCGTGGACGCCGTTGCCCTGGTCCGGTTTGAGTTCCTTGCGGTCCATCGGCGAGGTGCCTTGGCGCGAATATTGCCAGCACTTCGCCGGGCTGGACTCCGGGTCGAACCGGACCTCCAGCAGGTACTCGCGCACGGGACGCCGGAACTCGCGGTAATGCGTGTTCCGGCATTCCGGATACGGCGGCCCGGGGTTGGTCAGCGAGTACTCGATCAGGTGGGTCTCGCCGCGGTCGATGGGCCGGTCGAAGAGCAGTTCGGCCACCGTGAGCCCGTGTTCGTCGTCGACCTCGGCGCGGCCGACGTGGCAGTTGCGCAGTGTGTTCAGCACCGGCGGCCCGGCCTCCGGGTCGCCCTGGGCGTAGACCAGCAGCCAGCGGTCCTGTCCGTCCGCGCCGGCCTGGAACACCGCCCGCGCGGTCACCGCGCGTTGCCCGCCGTCCTCGGCGATCTCGCACAGGTCGTGCAGGCCGACGAGTTTCAGCTGATGGTGTTGTTCGAGCGCGTTGGGCGCGCCGACCTTCTCCAGCAGCGCCTGGAGCGCTTCGAGCGGGAAGGTCAGCGGCTGCTCGGTGGTGGCCCGGCTGCGGCGTGACGACGCCCCGCGCGGCCGTGGCGGCGGCAGCAGGCCGAGCAGGGAACCGGCGGGGATCGCCAGCACCTCTTCGAGCACGCGGACCGCGGACAGCGAACTCTGCCGTTCCGGCTGACGTTTGCCCGATTGCCAGTAACTCAGCGCGGTCACGCTCACCGACGCGCCGCGCGCGAGCAGCCGGGCTTGGATACGGTCGAGACTCAGGCCGCTCGTGGCGATGGCCGATCGCAACGCGGTGGCGAACGCGGTACGCGGTTGATCCTCATCGTCCGTGGTCACTCGGTCCGCCGCGCTCCCCGCCACCATATGCTGCCCGACCGCCCCCGTCTGCCGTTCCCTGACACCGCCCGGTTGATAACAACACGAATAACTTTAACAGTCTGAGGTAACGCTTCAGGGGCGCCTTCTGCCAGGCGAAAACGACTTTCCGGACGAGCGTCGTTACTCCGGATGGCCTAGTACTGGTAACTGTGAATCATTGCCCGGCCACCTGCGCACCGGCTTGCATGGCCCTTAACAACGATCATCCTCCCGGGTGATCCGCACGGCGCGGCAGGAAGGGAACCAGTGAGCAAGTCCCGGAAGAACCTGAAGTCCCGAAAGACCCGTAGCGGCCTCGTGGCGGGAGTCGCCCTCGCCGGTGTGACCGCGGCGGTCGCCACGTTCGGCGCGGGTGCGGCCAACGCCGAGCAGCAGGGCGAGATCCGCGGCGCCGGTGCGGCCAACGCGGTCGGCGGCAGCTACATCGTCGTCCTCAAGCCCACCGCGGTCGGCCAGGGCGTCGCCGCGGCGAGCGAGATCACCGCGAACGTGGCCGCCAAGGCGCAGGGCCTCACCGGTCAGTACGGCACCACGCTGTCCCGCACCTTCGGCTCGGCGCTGAACGGCTTCTCGATCAAGGCCGACGAGGCCGCCGCGAAGCGTCTCGCCGCCGACCCGCAGGTCGCGTACGTCGTCCAGAACAAGACGTTCAAGATCAGCGAGACCCAGGACAACCCGCCGTCGTGGGGCCTGGACCGGGTCGACCAGGCGGACCTTCCGCTCGACAACAAGTACACCTACCCGACGAAGGCCGACAACGTCACCGCCTACGTCATCGACACCGGTGTCCGCGGCTCGCACAAGGACTTCGGTGACCGCGCGGCCGGCGGCAAGGACTTCGTCGACAACGACGACACCCCCAACGACGAGCACGGCCACGGCACGCACGTCGCCGGCACCATCGGCGGCACGGACCACGGCCTGGCCAAGGGCGTCAAGATCGTCGGCGTCCGCGTGCTGGACGCCAACGGCAGCGGCACCACCGAGGGTGTCGTCGCCGGTGTCGACTGGGTCGCGGCAAACGCCAAGGGCCCGTCGGTCGCCAACATGAGCCTGGGCGGCGGCGCGGACGACGCGCTGGACGCGGCGGTCAAGGGCGCCATCGACAAGGGCGTGACCTTCGCGCTCGCGGCGGGCAACGAGTCCTCCGACGCCGGCACCACTTCGCCCGCCCGGGTGAAGGAGGCCATCACGGTGGCCGCCAGCGACAAGACCGACAAGCAGGCCAGCTTCTCGAACTACGGTTCGGTGGTCGACCTGTACGCGCCGGGTGTCGACATCACCTCGTCGTGGGCGACCGGTGACGACGCCACCAACACCATCAGCGGTACCTCGATGGCCGCGCCGCACGTCGCCGGTGCCGCCGCGCTGTACCTCTCGGCGCACCCTGACGCCACCCCGGCCCAGGTCGCCGAAGGCCTGGTCGGTGCCGCCGCGGACGGCAAGATCAGCAACCCGACCGGTGGAACGGCGAACAAGCTGCTCCAGGTCAAGTAAGACCCTTGCGGACAAGCTGCCCCCGGCGAACTCCAGGCGCCGGGGGCAGCGCCGTGTCCAAGGGGATCCCAGACTTGTTACCAACGGGTAAGCTCCTGCCCATGGTCCTGCGGAAGAACATCCTGATCACCGGGGCGAGCTCCGGACTCGGCGAAGGAATGGCCAGGCAGTACGCCGCGAGAGGCCGCAACCTGGCGTTGGCCGCCCGCCGTGTCGACCGGCTCGAAGCCCTCGCCGCGGAGCTCAAGAAGGCGTACCCCGGCATCACCGTGGTCACCCGGAAGCTCGACGTGAACGACCACGACCAGGTCTTCGCCGTCTTCGAGGAGTTCCGCGAGGAGCTGGGCTCCCTCGATCGTGTGATCGTGAACGCGGGGCTCGGCAAAGGCCAGAAGATCGGCACCGGCCGCTTCGACGCCAACCGCGAGACCCTCCAGACGAACTTCCTCGCCGCGGCCGCCCAGATCGAGGCCGCCGTCGGCATCTTCCGCAAGCAGAAGGACGGCCACCTCGTGGTCGTGTCCTCGTTCCTCGCGCTTCGCGGTGTGCCCGGCAACGCCACCGCGTACGCCGCCTCGAAGGCGGGTATCTCGTCGTTCGCCGAGGGCACCCGGATCGAGCTGCTGAAGACCCCGATCAAGGTCACCACGCTGCACCCCGGGTTCATCGAATCGGAGATGAACGAAGACATCTCGAAGCTCCCGGGCGCGGTCAGGGCGGAGCCCGGCGCGCAGGCGCTGGTGAAGGCGATCGAATCCGAGACGGCGAAGGCGTTCGTGCCGACGTGGCCGTGGAGCGTGCTTTCGAAGCTCTTCCCGTTCGTCCCGGCGCCGTTGCTGAAGAAGTTCGGATGACGGTCGCCGCGGACAAGACCGTCGAGGTACGCGGTGAGGACTCGTTCGACCCCGCCGCGGTGCACGCCTGGCTGGCCGCACGGGTGCCCGGGCTCGGCGACGCGCCGCCCGGGGTCCGCCAGTTCCCCGGCGGCGCCTCGAATCTCACGTATCTGCTGACCTATCCGGATCGCGAGCTGATCCTGCGGCGCCCGCCGCTGGGGCACAAGGCCGCGTCCGCGCACGACATGCGCCGCGAGTTCCGGGTGCAGCAAGGGTTACGGCCGGTCTTCCCTTACGTACCCGAGGTTCTCGCCTTCTGCGACGACGAAGGCGTGCTCGGCGGCGACTTCTACGTGATGGAGCGGCTCGAAGGCCTGATCCTGCGCGGAGATCTGCCCGCCGGTTTCGACCTGTCGCCGGCGGGCGCGCGCGAACTGTGCGGCAAGGTCGTCGACCGGCTGGTCGAGCTGCACGCCGTCGACGTCGAGGCCGCCGGGCTGGCCGATCTCGGCAAGGGCGCCGGCTACGTCGAACGCCAGGTGCGCGGCTGGTCGGAGCGATTCCTCAAGGCGCGTACGGAGAACGTCCCGGACTGCGCCGAGGTGATGGCGTGGCTGAAGGACAATCAGCCGTCCGAGGTCAAGATCTGCCTGATCCACAACGACTACCGGCTCGACAACCTGGTGCTCGACGACGAGCTGCGGATCGTCGGAGTCCTCGACTGGGAGATGGCCACCCTCGGCGATCCGCTGATGGAACTGGGCAGCACCCTGGCGTACTGGGTGCAGGACGACGATGACGACGTCATGAAGCTCAGCCGCCGTCAGCCGACGCACCTGCCGGGGATGTACACGCGCGAGGAATTCGTGCGGCGGTACGCGGAGCGGTCCGGTCTCGAAATCGGGGACTGGACGTTCTACGAGGTGTACGGCCTGTTCCGGCTCGCGGTGGTGATCCAGCAGATCTACTACCGCTACCACGCGGGGCAGACGGCCAATCCGGCGCTGAAGGACCTCTGGCAGTTCGTCGGGTACCTCGACGGCCGCTGCCGCCGGATCATCGCGAAAGGGCACGCGTGATGGGCGCGATCTACCTGGTCCGGCACGGGCAGGCGTCGTTCGGCGCGGAGAACTACGACCAGCTCTCGCCGCGCGGCTTCGAACAGTCCACTGTGGTCGGTGAGGAACTGCTCCGGCGGGGCGTCGAGTTCACCCAGGCGCGGGCGGGTTCCCTTGCCCGCCAACGGGACACGGCCGCGACGGCGTTGAAGGTGCTCGGCTCCGGGATAGCCGTCGTCGAGGACGAGCGCTGGAACGAGTACGACCACGTCGACATCGCGAAGCATCACGCCGCCGGTGTCCAGCAGACCGATTCGCGGGCGTATCAGGCCGCGCTGGACGGTGCGCTCAACGCTTGGGTCACGGCGGGTGCTTCGGGTCCGTGCGCCGAGACCTGGCCGCAGTTCCTGGACCGGGTCAAGGGCGCGCTGGCCGATGTCGTGGCGTCGCTGGCCAAGGGCGAACACGCCGTCGTCTTCAGCTCCGGTGGCGTGATCGCGACGGTCTGCGGCGCGCTCATGGGCACGCCGGAGGCGGGGCTGCTGAAATTGAACCGGGTCACCGTGAACGCGGGCATCACCAAACTGGTGTCCGGCCGCGGCGGGGTGACCTTGTTGTCGTTCAACGAACATCCGCATTTCGAGGCGGAAGCCGCGGAACTACTCACTTATCGCTAGTGTCCCGCACCGGAATGCGGCACATGATTCGGCGGCCCAGCTTCCCGCTGGCGGCGTTGCCGGTCCGCCCGAGTACAACCCGGTACGAGGACGAACCGGCAACACCGCCAGCGGAAACCTGAATCCACCGACTCATGCACCGCATTCCGGTGCGCGACACTAGGAGACACGCGATGGCGTTCGGCGAGGTCACGGTCATCCCGGTCAACGGGCACGGTCCCGAGGACGTCGTGGTCGACGACCAGGGGCGGATCTACACCGGCGTCGACGACGGGCGGATCCTGCGCGTCACGCCGGACGGCAAGCGGATCGACGTCCTCGGCGACACCGGCGGCCGCCCCCTGGGACTGGAGTTCTACGGCGAAGACCTCCTGATCTGCGACGCCAAGGCCGGTCTGCTCACCATGCCGCTCGCGGGCGGCCCCGTGACCACCTTGGCGACTTCGGCGGTGGGCCTCGACTTCGTGTTCTGCAACAACGCCGCCGTCGCCTCCGACGGCACGGTGTACTTCACCGACTCGTCGCGCCGCTTCGGCATCGAGAAATGGCGGGACGACCTGATCGAGCAGACCGGCGGCGGACGGCTGCTGCGGCGGACGCCGGACGGGAAGATCGAGCAGCTCGCGGACGGTTTCCAGTTCGCCAACGGCGTCGCGCTCCCGCCCGACGAGTCCTTTGTGGCCGTCGCCGAGACCGGTGCCTGCCGGGTCGCGCGCGTGTGGCTCACGGGCGACAAGGCGGGCACGCGGGACTACCTCGTCGACGATCTGTGGGGCTATCCCGACAACATCTCGACCGGCAGCGACGGGCTGATCTGGATCACCGTGGCGAGCCCGAAGGTGCCCGCGCTTTCCTTGGTGCAGAAGCTCCCCGCGCCGCTGCGGGCCGGTGTCCGGGCGTTGCCGACCGCGCTGCAGCCCGCTCCCGCGCGGGAATGCGGGGTGCGCGCGGTGGCTCCGGACGGGAAGCAGGTCCACGAACTACGCGGGGCGATCGACGGGTTCCATGTGCTCGTCGGCGTTCGCGAGCGGGCCGGGAAGCTCTACTTCGGCTCCCTGGAGGACAACGCGATCGCCGTCACCTCAGTCTAGGCAGAATTCGTTGCCCTCCGGGTCGTTCATCACGATGAAGCCGAGGCTCAACGGCTGCTCGGGCTCGAAGCGCTGAACCCGCTTCGCCCCGAGGGCGACGAGACGGTCGCATTCGGCTTCGAGCGCCGCCATGCGCTCGTCGCCCTGCAGGCCGGGAGCGGCGCGGATGTCGAGGTGTACGCGGTTCTTCGCGATCTTGTCCTCCGGGACCTGCTGGAAGAAGATCCTGGGCCCTTCGCCGTCCGGGTCTTCGAGGGCCGAGCGGGTGTTGCGCTGATCCACGGGCACGCCGACCCGTTCGAGGAACTCGTCCCACGCGTCCAGCGGGTCGGTGCCCTCGGGCACCTCGACCCCAGGAGGGCCGGGGTGGACGTAGCCCAGGGCGTCACGCCAGAAGGTGGACAGGGCCTTCGGGTCGAGGGCGTCGAAGCTGACCTGGAATTCGCGGCTCTTGCGGTTCATGGGATCACTCTGACATGCCTAGCGGACAGGATCGGTCCGCTATCTCTGGCAGAGTGGGTGACATGGAGGACGAGCGCGGGACCACCGAGCGGGTGCTCACGCTGCTCGGGCTGTTGCAGCAGCGCGCGGTGTGGACCGGCCCGGAGCTCGGCGAACGGCTCGGCGTCACCCCTCGCACGATCCGGCGCGACGTCGAGCGCCTGCGCGCGCTCGGGTATCCGGTGCAGGCCAGCAACGGCGTCGGCGGCGGCTACCAGCTGGGGCCAGGCCACGACATGCCGCCGTTGCTGCTGGACGACGAGGAGGCGATCGCCACCGCGGTGTCGCTGCTCGCCGGCGCGGGCAACGGGGAAGCCGCGCTGCGGGCGCTGACGAAACTCGACCGGGTGCTGCCGACCAGGCTGCGGCACGAGGTGAGCGCGCTGTCCGGCTCGGTGGTCGCCTTCGACGGAAGCCGCGCGCCGATCGACCCCGACGTGCTCATGACCCTCGCCCGTGCGTGCCGCGACGAGGTCGAGGTGGGCTTCGAGTATCCGTCTTCGGGTTCCGCGCCGCGGCGGGTCGAGCCGTACCGCTTGGTGGCCTCGGGACGGCGCTGGTACCTGCTCGCCTACGACCTCGACCGCGACGACTGGCGCACCTTCCGCGTCGACAAGATGACCGAGGTTTCCGCGCGTTCGTGGCGTTTCCGCCCGCGCCCGGCGCCCGACGCGGCGGCGTATGTGCAGGAGAACATCGCCAGCCGGGTCTACCGGCACCAGGCGCGTTTCCTCGTGCACGCGCCCGCTCCGGTGGTGCGTTCGCAGATCCCGGCGTCGGCGGCGGTAGTGCGGGATCTCGGGCGTTCGCGGTGCGAGGTGTTGAGCGGGGCGGGGGACCTCGATTTCCTGCTGATGCACGTGGTGGTGCTGGGTCATGCTTTCAAGGTGATCGAGCCGGCGGAATTGGGGGAGCGGTGCCGGGTGCTGGCCGAGCGGTTGCTCGGTGCGGCCGGTCACGTCTCGTGAGTGGTAAGGACGGTTCTAACCGTCCTTACCACTCACGAGACGTGAGGCTCACCGGCCGGTCCACTGAGGCGAACGCCCGGCCGTCCAGGCCGCATAGAACTCCCCATGGTCCTTCGCCGTCATCAGCAGGGCCTGCGTGATCGCCTCCAGCTCGATGGAACTCCCCAAATCCATGTCGAGTTCACGCGTCAGCAGCACCTTCGTCGTGCTGTACGCCAAAGCCGGCCCGTCGGCCAAACGCCGCGCCAAAGCAGAGGCGGCAGAAGCCAGGTCGGAGTCGGGGACGACCTGAGAAGCCAGCCCGATGGCCTCGGCCCGGGCGGCGTCGATCTTGTCGCCCAGCATCAGCAGTTCCGTCGCGCGGCCGAGTCCGACCAGCCGCGGCAGCAGGTACGCCGAGCCCATGTCCGCGCCTGCCAGGCCGACCTTCGTGAACAGGAAGGCGAACTTCGCCGACGACGCCAAAAGCCGGAAGTCACTCGCCAGCGCGATCACCGAGCCCGCGCCCGCGGCGACACCGTTCACCGCGGCGATCACCGGGATGGGGCATTCCCGCAGCGCCTTCACCACCGCGCCGGTCATGCGCGTGAACTCCAGCAGTTCCGCGGACTCCATTTTCTGCAGTTCGCCGATGATCTCTTCGACGTCGCCGCCGGAGCAGAAACCGCGTCCCTCGCCGGTGATGATCAGCACCCTGACGTCGCCGCGGTGCGGCAGCTCGGCAAGCAGATCGCGCAGGTCGGCGTAGCTGTCGAAGGTGAGCGCGTTCAGTTTGTCGGGGCGGTTCAAGGTGACCGTGGCGACGCCGTCGTCCACGGTGAAGTCGAAGTGCTCCCAGTCCGTCGTGATCGGCGGCGTGGCGCGGAACGGGCTCATGACTGGATCCCACCTCCATCGAGGACGAGTGTCTGTCCGTTGATCGCGGCGGCTTCGGGCGCCGCGAAGAAGGTCACCGCGTGGGCGACCTCGTCGGGTTCGAGCAGGCGGCCGAGCGGCGACGCGGCGGCGAGGGCGGCTTCCGCGTCGGCTTCGCCGCGGCCGGTCCGTTCCTGGATGCGGGCCACCGACGCGGCCGTCATGTCCGTGCGGACGAAGGCCGGGCAGACGGCGTTCGCGGTGACGCCGGTGCCCGCCAGTTCCGCGGCGGTCGCCCGCATCAGGCCGACGGCGGCGTGCTTCGACGCGGTGTACCCGGCCGTGTAGCGGTAGCCGATATGCGACGCCGTCGAGGCGACGGTGACGATCCGCCCGGTGTCGCGCGAACGCATGCCGGGCAGGACCGCCCGGGTGCAGAGGAAAGCGCCGGTCGCGTTGACCTCGATCTGCGTGCGCCACTGCTCCAGCGAGGTCTTCGCCAGCGGGGCGCTCGCCGAGATCCCGGCGTTGTTCACCAGCACGTCCACCGGCCCGAGGCCGTCGAAGTACCGGGCGACGGCGTCTTCGTCGGTGACGTCGCAGTCGGCCCGGCCGGGGGCGTGCACCTTGTCGCCGGCGGCCTGGAAGCGGGCGGCGATGGCCGCGCCGATCCCGCGGGTCCCGCCGGTGACGACGACGATCCTGCTCACTCTGCCTCCACCCGGCGCAACGCGCGCCGATCGAGTTTTCCGTTGGCGGTGCGGGGGAGTTCGGTCACGAACACCACCTCGCGCGGGTATTTGTGCTTCGCCAGCTGGGCCCGCGCGTGATCCTTGAGTTCCTCGGGCGTGACGGAAGCGCCCTCGGCCAGGACGACGCACGCCCGCGGGACGACCAGGCCGTCGACGGTCACGCCCAGCACTGCGCAGTCGACGACGGCGGGATGACCGATGAGACAGTCTTCGATCTCGCTCGGCGCGACGAAGACACCGGACACCTTCAGCAGGTCGTCGGCGCGGCCGTGGTGGTGGAAGTACCCGTCGGCGTCGCGGCTGAACAGATCGCCGGTGCGCAGGGTGTCGCCGTGGAACGTCCGCGCGGTCTTCTCCGTGTCGCCGTGGTACTCGCGGGCGATGGTCGGCCCGGTCACCTCCAGGGTGCCGATCTCCCCGTCCGGCAAGGGATCGCCGCTTTCGTCCAGCACGCGAGCGATGTAGCCGGGGACCTCGCGGCCGAGGCTGCCGACCCGCTGCGCTCCGGGCACATTGGACAGATAGATGTGGTACGCCTCCGACGAGCCGATCCCGTCGATCACCGGAACCCCGAACAGGTTGTCCCACTTGCGATGCAGCTCCGACGGCAACGCCTCGCCCGCCGACGTCGCGAGCCGAAGCGAACTCATGTCCACAGTAGACGCGGCTGGATGGGCGATCATCGCGCTCATCATGGTCGGCACGTTGACCAGGATCGTCGGCCGGTAGCGCTCGATCAGCGAGAACAGGAGGTCGGCGGTGCTGCGCTGGGGGAACACGATCCCGGAGGCCCCCACGCCGAACGGGAACAGCGCGGTCAGATCCCGTGCGTAGCCGAAGAACAGCTTCGGCACGGCGAGCACGCGGTCGTCCTCGCGGAGTCCCAGCACGCCGAGCGCGTACCGGTCGAAGCTTTCCAGCGCACTGCGCGCCGGGTGCACGCACGCCTTGGGCGCACCGGTGCTGCCGGTGGTGAACTTCCAGATCGCGACGTCGTCCAGCGTGGTCGGCGCGGCCTCCAGCTCGGCCGATGCCGAGGCGATCAGCGTGGAGAACGAATGCTCGCCGGGGAGCAACTCCACATCGCCGACGACCAGCAGGTTCCGCGCGCCGGCTTCGCGCAGCGCCGGCAACGTCGAGGCGTCCGCGATGACGACCGCGGCCTCGGTGTAGCCGAGGTAGTACGCGTAATCCTTGGGCTGCAGGAAGGAATAGACCTCGGCGGTGACCGCGCCGATCTTCTGCGCCGCGTACCACACGGCCACGAACTCGACGCCGTCGTTCAGCGCCAGCAGGACCCGCTGTCCACTTCGGACACCGAGCTCGCGCAGCACGTTCCCGGCCCGGTTCACCAGCGCCGCGAGCTCCGCGTACGTGACTTCCTCGTCGCCGCACAGCAACGCCGTCCGCTCGCCGGGGAGGCGGTCCACGAAATGGGTCGCCAGATTGAAGGTCATACGAGCTCCCGGATCGCTTCGATCAGGATGTCGGTGAGTACCGAGAAGGTCTTCTCGCCTTCCTCGGCGGTCGCCTGGGCGGGGGTTCCGCAGTAGGCCTCGGTCATCCCGGCCGAGGCGAAGTCCGTGACCCCGCCGCGCGCCAGGTCGACGTGGACCGCGGGCAGCGCGCGCTGGACGGCGGCGTCGACGAGATCCGGCCGGTCGGCGAGCACCAGCGACGTCTCGTACTGCCCGGCATGGCATTCGCCCGAGCGGAACTCGTCGGTGAGGCGCGCGGCGTACCGGCGGCGGACGAGGTCGACGAAACCGACGCCCGCCGTCTCCGCAACCCGCCGCAGCACGGCGAGATGCGCCGGTTCGAAATGGTTGTTGACCAGCAGGATCCTGGTGAGCCCCTGCTCGGTGAGCGCGCCGCAGATCTCGGTCAGCAGCGCGTACAGGGTCTCCTCGCCGATCGAGACGCCGCCCGCGAACCCGGCGGCGAACCGCGTCACCCCGTACGGCACCTCGGGCAGGATCAGCACGCGCAGGCCGGGATCGCCTGCCAGCCGCGCGGCGGCCCGCTCGCACATCCCCGGGAGATCAGGGGATCGGTGCCCAGCGGCGCGTGCGGTCCGTGCGGCTCGACGGCGCCCACCGGGAGCAGCAGCACGGGAACGCGCGCGTCGGACGCGAGCGCGGCCACCTGACGCGAGCTCAACTCCGCGAAGTACGTCACTCGAATCAAGCTACACCGCAGCGGCCTGAGGTGTATAGAGTTGCGCGCATGCCCGAATCGGCCACGCCCCACGGCGACCCAGGTCCCCAGGAGCTGGTGATGACCCTGCTCGGCACCTACGTGTCGCCGCGCGAGACCCGCCGTGTCTGGTCCGGCGGCCTGGTCGGCGTGCTCGCCGGGCTCGGCTTCTCCGACGGCGCCGCGCGGATCGCGCTGGCCAGGCTCGCCCGCCGCGACCTGCTCGCGAGGCACAAGGCGGGCAGGCTCGTCCACTACTCGCTGACCCGCCGCACGATCGCGCTGCTGGAGGACGGCGACCGCCGGATCTTCTCCCTCGGCAGGCGTGAACGCGAGGTGGGGGAGTGGACCGTGCTGTGGCAGAGCATCCCGGAGAGCCGCCGCCAGGCCAGGGAGCGGTTGGTGCGGCGGCTGCGCTTCCTCGGGTTCGGCCCGGTCCAGGACGGCACCTGGATCGCCCCGCACGACCGCGAGGCCGAGGTGCTCGCCCTGCTGGCCGACCTGGACGTCGCCGAACACGCCGGGCTGATGCTCGGAAAACCCTCGGCCGGCCTCGACGTCCGGCGCTTCGCCGCGCGGGCCTGGAACCTCGACGGTCTCGCCGCGCGTTACGACGCGTTCGTCCGGGATTTCGGGGGCTATTCAGCCGACCTGCCCGACGCCGAGGCGTTCCGGGTCCGAACCTGGCTGACGCACACGTTCCGCGCCTTCCCGTCCCTCGATCCGGAGCTCCCGGTCGGGCTGGTGCCCGCTCCGCCGAGCCGGGCGGCCGCGGTCGAGTTGTTCCACGATCTCTATCAGGCGCTGGCCACGGCGGCGCAACGCCATTTCGACGAGGTGACAGAAAAATGACTGGCGACCGGGAGGGGCTCTTGATCTTTTCGGGGTCGCGCCGTTTTCGGCCGGCAGGCCTCGTGATCGCGATGGCAGGGCGCCGTCGCGGGCAACGTGCGCTGATCGGGAAGGGTGCGCCCTGGCAGCGCGATCACGGTCGGCGCGATATCGATGGAGTGACAGAAAAATGAACGACACTCAGGCCGCATTGAGTTACACATCCTACCTTTCACTGGACGAATTGCTGGACGCACAGCATCCGCGGTCCGACGAGCACGACGAATTGCTCTTCATCGTGATCCACCAAGTGTATGAACTTTGGTTCAAACAAGTTCTTCACGAGGCGCTTTACCTGCAGGAGCAACTCGAGGCGGGTAACACCGCTCACGCCATCCGCACTTTGCGGCGAATCCTGACTATCTTCAAGGTGGTGGTCGCGCAGATCGATGTGCTCGAGACGATGACTCCGAGCCAGTTCACCAGTTTCCGTGCGCGACTCGACGCGTCGAGCGGGTTCCAGTCTGCTCAGTTCCGTGTCCTGGAGGCCGTCCTCGGCCGCCGGGACGAGCGGGTGTTCGCGCATTACCCCGAAGGCGGTGAACAACGTGCCCAAATCGCGGACGCGATGTCACGGCCGTCGCTCTTCGACTCCTTCGTCACCTACCTCGCGGTGAAGGAGTACGACGTCCCGACCGGGCGCGATGTCACCAAGCCACTCGAACCCTCTCCGGCGCTCCAAGAGGTTCTGTTGCGGGTCTACCGCGACGACACCGGGCCGTCCGTCGTGGCGGAGCACCTGGTCGATCTGGACGAAGGGATGCAGGAGTGGCGGTATCGGCACGTGAAGATGGTCGAGCGCACCATCGGAGACAAGACCGGGACGGGGGGTTCGTCGGGCGCGCACTATCTGCGTACGACGCTTTTCTCCCCGATGTTCCCGGATCTCTGGGCCGTGCGGAGCAGGCTTTGACGAACCTCGACGAACTCCGCCGCGATCCCAACGCGCTCGCGGAGCACTACAAGGCGTTCGGTGTGGCGGACCGGATCCTGCTGACCGGCCACTCGCATCAGGCCTGGCCGGACGTCGCGCGGGAAGGCCTTCTCGAAGCCTTCGCCGATGCGGCCGAAGAGGTCGACACGAAGTGGGACCGTGCCTTCGCGAAGGCCGACGAGATGCGGGCCGGGTTCCGGGCCCTGCTCGGCGACCCGCACGGCGCCATCGCGCTCGGCGCCAGCACCCACGATCTGGTGATCCGGTTCCTTTCGGCGATGGACCTGCCTCGCCGTCCGCGCCTGGTCACCACCGACGGCGAGTTCCACACCCTGCGCCGTCAGCTGGGCAGGCTGGCGGAGGAAGGCGTCGAGGTGGTCCGCGTCCCCGCGGCGCCGGTCGCCACGCTGGCCGAACGCGTCGCGGCCGAGGTCACCGAAGACACCGGCGCCGTGCTCGTCTCGGCCGTGCTGTTCGAGACCTCCCGGCTCGTGCCGGGCCTCGCGCACCTCGCCGACGTCTGCCTTTCGAAGTCGGTGAACCTCGTCGTCGACGCCTACCACGCGCTCGGCGTCGTCCCGTTCTCGCTGCACGACCTCGGGCTCACCAACGCCTGGGTGCTCGGCGGCGGGTACAAGTACCTCCAGCTCGGCGAGGGCAACTGCTTCCTGCGGATGCCCGCGCACGCGCAGGAACTGCGGCCGGTCGTCACCGGCTGGTACGCCGAGTTCGGCGCGCTCGCGGACGAGCGCCGTCCCGGCCAGACCGCCTACGCCGCCGGATCGGACAGGTTCGCCGGAGCGACCTACGACCCGACGAGCCACTACCGGGGCGCTCGCGTCTTCCGGTTCTTCGCCGAGCACGGGCTCACGCCCGAGTTCCTGCGGGAGGTGTCGCGGCACCAGGTGGGTTTCCTCGCCGAGGGCTTCGACCAGCTCGGGCTGCCCGAGGACGTCGTCACCCGTGACCGGGAGACGCCGCTGGACCGTGTCGGCGGTTTCCTGTCGCTGAAGTGCGCCGACGCCGGCGCGCTGCAGGCCGCCCTCGCCGAACGCGGCGTCCGGACCGACAGCCGCGGCGCGTACCTGAGGTTCGGGCCGGCGCCGTATCTGTCCGACCGTCAGCTCGATTCCGCGCTCCGCGTCCTTCGAGAGGTCGTCACCGGCTGAGACTGCTCGCCCCCGGCTTGGCGAACGGACCGGGGCGATCTAGGTTTGCGATGTGGCACCGTCGCCGCCGGACGACCTTCGTCGGGGACTGTGCCTTGTTGCAGGAACTTCGCACGTGAGCCACAAGCAGCGTGCACTCCAGGACAAGGAGTCACCACAGTGACCGAAGTGTTCGGCCAAGGTACCGGCCATGAACAGGTCGTCTTCTGTCAAGACCAGGCCACCGGCCTGAAGGCCATCATCGGGATCTACTCGACGGCGCTCGGGCCGTCACTGGGCGGGACCCGGTTCTACCCCTACGAATCCGAAGACGCCGCCCTCGCGGACGTCCTCGCGCTGTCGAAGGGGATGGCGTACAAGAACGCGCTCGCCGGGCTCGACCTCGGCGGCGGCAAGGCCGTCATCATCGGCGACCCCCGGAAGCACAAGACCGAAGCGCTGCTTCGCGCCTTCGGCCGGTTCGTCCAGACGCTGGGCGGCCGCTACATCACCGCCTGCGACGTGGGCACCTACGTGCAGGACATGGACATCGTCGCCCGCGAATCGGAGTTCGTCACGGGCCGCTCGCCGGAGAACGGCGGCGCCGGCGACTCCTCGGTGCTCACCGCTTTCGGCACCTACCAGGGCATGCGCGCCTCCGCGGACGCCGTCTGGGGAGTCCCGGAACTCGCGGGCCGCAAGGTCGGCGTCGCCGGGGTCGGCAAGGTCGGGCACATCCTGGTCGGACATCTGATCGAGGCGGGCGCGCAGGTGGTCATCACCGACGTCTCGCCCGCGGCGATCGAGCGCACCCGCGCGGCATACCCCGGCGTCGAGGTCGTCGACGACATCGACGCGCTGATCCGCACCGAACTCGACGTCTTCGCGCCGTGCGCGCTGGGCGGGGTGCTCACCGACGCGACCGTCGGCGAGCTCCGGTCCAAGATCGTCTGCGGCGCGGCCAACAACCAGCTCGCGCACCCGGGCGTCGGCAAGCAGCTCGACGACCGCGGCATCCTCTTCGCGCCGGACTACCTGGTCAACGCCGGTGGCGTGATCCAGGTCGACGACGAGCGGCACGGCTTCGACTTCGCGCGCGCCAAGCGCAAGACGACGGCCATCTTCGACACCACGAAGGCGGTGTTCGCGCTGGCGAAGGCCGACGGGGTCCCGCCGGCGACGGCGGCGGACCGGCTGGCCGAGCGGCGGATGGCCGAGGTCGGCGGGCTGCGGTCGATCCTGACGGTGTAACCGGGGCGCCCCTCGGCACGGCGGGCCCCCACATGACGCGAAAGCCACTTTCGGGACACCAGATGTCTCGAAAGTGGCTTTCGCGTCATGTTCGTCCAGAGGGACGGACAAGCGGGCAGTGCCGGGGACTCAGCCGCTCTTGCGACGGAAGGTGCGCTTGTTCGCGGCCGGACCGTGCGCGTGCAGGTTCTTCCCGCCGCCGTTCTCGTGCGACGAGCCGGAGCGGGCCTGAGCCTGCTTGCGCTCCAGGGCCTCGCGGAACTTGCGCTTCGTGTCGTCCTCTTCGCCATCCGCCGGGGACGGTGCGGGTTCAGTCATTCTTACCTCCGAGGTGACGACGTGTGACCACGCCAGCCTGTCAGGAACCGACCGGCTTGGCGAGTCGATTTACGTCACCTGGGCGGGGCGGGCAGCTGGACCGTGCCGCCGAACCGGACCCGGTCCCGCAGCAGCGGGCGCCAGCAGTGATCGCACAGCAGGATCGGCTTCAGCCGGTGGCCGCAGTCCACGTGCTCCAGCGTGATGTCCGGCTCCTGTCCGGGGACTTCGAAGCCCCGCGACCATTCGGCGATGAAGGCCAGCGCGGGGAAGAACGCGAGCCCTTTCGCCGTCAGCCGGTAGTCGTGCGCGTCGGTGCGGGTCTTCGCGATCCCGGTCCGCAGCACGCCGGCGTCCACGAGTCTCGTCAGCCGCCCCGAAAGCACGCTCGGCCCGATGCCCAGTTCGCGTTCGAACTCCGAGAAATGCCGTGCCCCGAGCAGGGCGCTCACCACGACCCCGGTCGACCACCGGTCGCCGAGGAGTTCCATGGTGTCCGGGAAGAACATCAGCGGATCGCCCGCCAGCGACTCGGCGTCCTTGCGGCGGAAGCGTTTCGAGGCCGTCGCTTCGACGACGCCGGTGTCGTCGAGCCGCCGCGCGCGGACGTCGCGGGCGTCGACCCGGCGTTCACAGGAGGCGCAGCCGAGCGGCGCCGAGGTGGCCAGTTCGCAGTCGAGATGGATCAGCGTCGGCAGTACGGCACGCCGTCCCTCGACCCATTCCCGTTCCCACGCCCAGATCGAGATCAGCAGCGGCCACAGATCGAGGCCTCGTCCGGTGAGCCGGTACTCGTGCCGGGTGCGGCGCGCGTCCCGGTACGGCGTGCGGACGAGCACGCCCGCGTCGACCATGTCGCGCAGCCGCCCGGACAACGCGGTGGGGGAGATGCCGAGCCGCAGCCGGAGCTCCTCGTAACGGCGGAAGCGCAGGAAAAGGCTCTGCAGGATCAGCAAGGTCCACTGATCGCCGAGCAGTTCGAGCGCCCGGCGCAGCGGATCGCCCGCCGGCCGGACGCGGTGCGCCGTCGCCTCTGTCACGTGGTTCCTTCCGCGGGTGGTGTCGCTGTCAGCGTACTACTGACTACAGCAGTAGAAGCCTATTGACACCTGACTACAGCAATCGTAGTGTCTCAGCCATCGGTCAACACGAACCAGCCGGGGAGTACCGATGACGAGCACCTCCGAGCAACCGGTCCTGGTGGCGGCCGCCACCGGCGAACCCGAGGTCAACCCGTACCTGATGGGCGTGTACGCCCCGGTCGGCGAAGAGATCGACGCGAGCGATCTCGAAGTCGTCGGCAAGATCCCCGCAGACCTCAACGGCGTGTACCTGCGCAACGGGCCGAACCCCCGGTTCGAGCCGGAGGGCCGCTACCACTGGTTCGACGGCGACGGCATGATCCACGCCGTCCACCTGGAGAACGGCAAGGCCCGTTACCGCAACCGCTGGATCCGCACCAAGGCCTTCGAGGCCGAATCCGAAGCGGGCAAGGCGCTGTGGAAGGGCGTCATGGAGTCGCCCAAGGGCAACCCGTCCGGCAACACGCACGGCCTGAACATCAAGGACAGCGCCAATACCGACCTGATCTTCCATCGCGGCAAGGTGCTCTCCACCTGGTACCTGTGCGGCACGCCGTACGCGGTCGACCCGCTTTCGCTGGAGACGCTGGGCGCCGAAGACTTCCTCGGCACACTGGTCGGCGACATGATGGCCCATCCGAAGGTCGACGAGCGCACCGGCGAGATGTTCTGGTTCGACTACGGGCCGCGGCCGCCGTACCTGCGCTACGGCGTGATCAGCGCGGACGGCAGGGTCGCGAGCACGACCGACATCGAACTCCCCGGCCCGCGCCTGCCGCACGACATGGCGATCACCGAGAACCACGCCGTCTTGATGGACTTACCGCTGGTCCAAGACAGGGAGGCGGCCCGGAACGGCCGTCACAGGTTGTCGTTCGACCGGTCGCTGCCGAGCCGTTTCGGGGTGCTGCCTCGCTACGGTAACGGTAGCCAGATCCGCTGGTTCGAAGCCAGCCCGTGCTACATCTACCACGTCGTCAATTCCTGGGAGCAGGGCGAGGAAATCGTCCTCGACGTCTGCCGCGTCCAGCGCCCGCAACCGCGGGCAGACGCGCGCACCCCGCTCGCCAAGATGCTGTCGTATCTGCGGCTGGACGCCTCACTGCACCGGTACCGGTTCAACCTCCGGACCGGCCAGTGCCTGGAGAACCAGCTCGACGACGACAACACCGAATTTCCGTCCGTCGATTCGAGGGTGGTCGGCGGCCGGAATCGCTTCTCCTACGCGGTGCACATCTCGCCGGAGTCGACGCTCAAGTTCGACGGCCTGGTGTGCTACGACAATCGTGCCGGCGTCAAGACCGAACACCGTTTCGGTCCGGGCCGGTGGGGCAGTGAGGCGCCGTTCGCACCCCGCGACGGCGCGGCCGCCGGTTCCGCCGACGGCTATCTGGTGACCTTCGTCCAGGACGAGCGTGAGGGGCGCTCGGAGCTGGACGTCTTCGACGCCGCCGATCTCGCTGCCGGACCCGTGGCCAGGGTCCTGTTGCCCCAGCGTGTCCCGCTCGGTTTTCACGCGACCTGGGTCCGGGCGGACCAGCTGGAACCTTCCCGTGATCGATGATCCCCGTCGCATTCGCCCACCGGAGGGGTGTGGGCAGGTGTGTCCGGGCCGGAAAGCCGTGTCCGAGTCGCCCCTTCCAGGGGGTGGGGCGACTCGGACCCGGCGTCGCGGACGAACCGCCGTGCGAGCGCGCCGAACGCGGTCGCGGCGGTGAACACGAGGGCGGCGACGCCCGTTTCGGTGGTGAACTGGAGCGCGCCCAGTGTCCCGGCGGTGAATCCCGAATGGACACCCCAGGCGATCAGCGCCGTCCCGGCGGTCGCGGTCAAGCTCGTCACGACGCCGGTGACGAGTACTACGAAACCCAAGGCCAGTAAGGAAAAGACGTGATGTCGCGCCGAGCCGAGCAGGCCGGCCACCGACGCGGCGGCGACGACGGCGACACAACCGAACGGGAAGCCGAAGCACTCGGGTTTCCTCATCCGCCCAGTCAACTCCGCGTCACGGGCCGTGCCGCGCGCGTGAACGCGTTCCCTACGCCTCCACCGGGAACCTTGACGGAATCCTGACCCGCTCAGGCTTTTCGGGCGTGCGCGATGATCGCGTCGGCGATCGCGGGCCACAACTGCCGCGGCAGTTCGTGCCCCATTCCGGGGAACAGCAGCAGTTCCGCGTCCGGGATCGCTTCCGCGGTCGCTTTCCCGCCGCTGACGTTGATCAGCGGATCGCTTTCGCCGTGGATGACGAGCGTGGGGACGTGGACGTCGCGCAGCTTCGCCGTGCGGTCACCCGAAGCGACGACGGCGGCGGCCTGCCGCAGCGCGCCCTCGGGGTGATTCGCGCGGTCGTAATTGCGAGTGGCCTTCATACGCAGGAACTCTTCGTCGGACGGGTGACCGGGCGAACCCACGAGCCTGAACCACGCGATCCCGTCTTCGATCGCCTGCTCCCGGGTGGCGGCGGGCGGCCGCGTCAGTCCGGCGAGCGCGGCGGGCTCCGGATGCCCGACCGAGGGATCCCCGGTGGTCGACATGATCGACGTGAGGCTGAGCAGCCGCTCGGGCGAGTCGATCGCGAGCTGCTGCACGATCATCCCGCCCATCGACGCGCCGACGACGTGTGCGCGCTCGAATCCGAGCGCGTCGAACAGCCCGGTGATGTCGGCGGCGAGATCGGACAGCAGATACGGTGCGGAGGCGAGGTCGCCCGCGGCGAGCGCGGCCAGATCGGGCGCGGGCAGATCGTCCAGATAGGACGAGAGACCGATGTCGCGGTTGTCGAAGCGGACGACGTGGAACCCGCCCTCGGCGAGCAGTTCGCAGAAGCCGGCCTCCCACGTCACCATCTGGGCGCCGAGTCCCATCACCAGGACCAGTGGCGGATCCGCGGGGGAGCCGAAGGTGTCGTACTCGAGTTCGAGACCGTTCACACGCGCGCGGGGCATGGCCTGATCCTGCCGGAAGCCCCCGCCGTCCGACCAGCCGAATGCGGATACGGTAGCCCGCATGCCGACTTTCTCCGAAGACGCGGGTTCCCGGCCGAGGTCCCGCGCGGCTTCCGGACGGCCGGCCGTCACCAGGGACCGGATCGTCGACGCCGCGCTGGAGCTGTCGGCCGAGTCGGGCCTGGAGAACTGGACGCTGCGGCAGCTCGCGGCCGCTGTCGACGCCTATCCCGCGGTGGTCTACCACCACGTCGGCGACCGGGACACGGTCGTCGTCGCGGTGCTGGACCGGGTGGTCGGCGAACTGACGCTGCCCGACGAGACCTTGTCGTGGCGGGACTGGTTCGACGAATTCCTGCCGACCGTGCGGACCGTGCTGCGCCGCTATCCCGGTTCGGCGCGACGCCTGGCCCTGTTCGGTCCGTCGGTCGCCGCCGCCGTGCCGACCATGAACACCGGGATCGGCCGCCTGCTCGCGGCGGGTTTCGGCGGCGAGGCGCCGTTCGCCTACAACCTGCTGCTCGCCACCGCCTGCCAGTTCGTCGCGATGGAGGACGACCGCGAGAGCGCGATGGCGCTCCAGCTCGACCGATGCGAGGGCTACGCGGCGTACCGCACGCGCGAGGACCTGCCCGGGATGGCGGCGCTGGGCGAGTCGATCTCCGAGCTGGTCGCGGACCCCGACCTCGCGGCCGGTTACTACGAGCGGCTTTACCATTACGCCGTGCAGCGCTGCCTGGACGGACTCGAACTCCGGCTCACCCAGCTGAACGCAATCGGACGTTTGACAGAGCCGTGACAGCGAATCGGCGTAGTGTGGAGGAATACCGGTGCTCGTCACCGGTCCCGAAGCCCCTGGCACCAACCTCCCCCTCGAGGTGCCGGGGGCTTCTCCCCGTTCAGCCTCGCTGAATCTCGGGGAAGACGTCGCCGACCAGGGTGACCAGCGATTTGCTGAGCAAGGTGTGCACCTGCGCGCGATCGAGCGAACCGCGCACGAGCCATTCGCGGCCCGCCGCCTTGACCATCCCGCCGAACGCGCGGACCAGCGCGTTCAGCTCCGGCCCGTGCTCGCTTTCGCGGGAGAGGCCGACGGCTTCGAGCACCCGGTCCGCCGATTCGCGATCGGCTTCTTCCAGGATCCGCTCGACCTCGAGGTCGCGGCCGATACCCTCCGGCGCGATCGCGGCCAGCCACATCTTCTCCTGGCTGGTGACCATGTCGAGGAACCAGTCGATGGCGACGTCGGCACGCAGTTCGAGCGGCCCCTCCGGCAGGATTTCGACGGCGAGCCGCGGCACGGTCAGCGCCCGCCGGATGATCTCCAGATAGAGCTCGCGTTTGGTGCCGAAGTAATGGTTGATCAGCCCCCTGGCGACCCCGGCCTCCGCCGCGATGTCCGAAGTGGACACTTCCGAGTACGGGCGGTCGGCGAAAAGGCGGGCCGCGCAGGCGAAGATCTGCTCCTTGCGTTCGTCCGGTTCCAGTCTCCGCCATCTCGGCGCCGGCTCGGTGGTCATGCGGTCAATCTTCCCACGATCGATTCAGCCCGGCCGGACGATGGCCGAATCACTGTGACACGCAAAAGCAAAGTGTCAGTTAATCCGGCGTGTACCGTCTGTTGGCCCGCTGGTCTTTACCGTCTTCAGTCAGGTGGCATGCCGTGCGCGCTGTCGGGGCGCGTTTGTCTCCTACCGGCCCGGCCTGGCGAGTAACCCCCCTAGCTCGCCAGGCCCGGGCCTTCTTCTTTCGGCGAGGGGCGTTCGGCGGGCAGGAGCAGCGTGAACGTCGTCGGCGCCGGGCTGGTCAGCCGCAGCCGTCCGCCTTCCGCCTCGGCCAGGCTCCGCGCCAGCCGCAGCCCGATCCCGTTGCCTTCGTGGTCCTCGGACCGCTCCCCGGTCACGAACGGATCGTGCCCGTCCGCGATGGCGCCCTCGTCGCTCACGTCGATGGCCAGCGCGTCCCCGGCGTCGCGCGCCAGCACGGACACCGTGCCGCGTCCGTGGGTCGCCGCGTTGTCCAGCAGCACGGCGAGCACCTGCCGTACGGCCGCGTCCGCCGCCCGAGCCGGCAGCGCGTCACGGCCGCTGATCCGCAGCGCGCGGCCGCGTCCGGCGAGCAGGCCGTGCCAGGTCTGGCGGATCTCCTCGAAGAGTTTGCCCAGGTCGAGCCGGGCGCGCGGCGCCCTCGTCTGCTTGGCAAGGGTCAGCAGATCGTCGATGGTGCGTTCGAGCCGGTCGGCCGAGGCGATGCCGTCGCGGATCGTCGCGTAGGGGTCGCGGTCAGGGCTTTCCAGCGCCGCCTCCAGTTGCAGGCGCAGCCCGGTCAAGGGCGTCCGCAGCTGGTGGGAGGCGTCGGCGGAGAAGGTCCGCTCGCGGTCCAGCGTCTCGCCGATCCGCTCGGACGTCACGTCGAGGGCTTCGGCGACCTGATCGATCTCGCGGACCCCGGTCCGGGCGGCGCGGACGGTGAAGTCGCCCTCGCCGAGCCGCTCGGCGGTGGCGGCCAGATCCTCCAGCGGCCGCGCCAGCCGGGTGGCGATCCGGCGCCCGATCAACCAGCTCGCGCCGATCGCGATCCCGCCGAGCGCGATCATCTTCAGCCAGGTCAGGCGGATCTTGGCATCCAGTTCCGCCCGGGGATGGGCGGCGCGGACCACCCCGACCAGCGACGGTCCGCTGAGCACCGGAACGGCCAGGACGACCTCGTCCTCGCGGGTTCCGGTCGCCATGTCGGTGTAGTGCGCTTCGCGGACGAACCGGTCTTCGCTGGCCGGGCCGTTGCCCGCCAGGAGTCTGCCGGTCGGGGTGTAGACCGCGACCCTGATCCCGCGGATCCGGCCTTCCTCCGCCTTGACCGGTCTCACCTCCGGGATCCGGCCGTTGGCCAGGTCGCCGGCCACGCCGAGGACGACGGTGTCGGCGACCCGTTCGAGGTCGTGGGTCGAGTTGCCCTCGTGGAACCGGGCGACCGCGACGGCCAGCGGCGCCCCGAACAGGGTGATCGCCAGCACCGCGGCCAGCACGGTGAGGGTGACGATCCGGCGGCGCACGCTCAGAGTGTGGCCGAAGAGCGCGAGGATCACCCGCCCGACGCGATATTTTGCCGTCCGTTGACCTGAGATCAAGGCGATGTTGACCCCCTTCGCTCTACCTTGGGGCCATGCGCCGACGTGCCGCCGTCATGGCAGGCCCGGGGCCCGGATCCGTCCCCCTCGTCCGGTTCGCCGTCCCGGGCGAGTGTGTGGCCGTGCTGCCCGCCGGAGGTGGCGAGGCCTCCATCGGCGTTCCCGGGGTCGGCGTGCTGCTCCGGCGCGGGAACCTCTTCGATCACCTCACCGTCGGGCGGAACGTCGTCTTGGCGGGCAGGCTCGCCGGTCGCCGTGCCCTCCGCACGGCCGACGACCTGCTCGAACTGGTCGGCTTGGCCGGGCGGGGAGGCGACTACCCGGACACGCTGTCGGCGCTGGAGAGCGCGCGGGCCGGCGTCGCCGTCGCACTGGCCGGGGCGCCCGAGGTGGTACTGGCCGACGAACCGACCGGTGAACTCGACGGGCTCGCCGCGCTCGAACTCATGGATCTGCTGTGCGCCGTCGCGGCCCGCGGGACGGCCGTCGTCGTGGCGACCCGCGACCCCGAGATCGCGGCGGCCGCGCAGCGGATCGTGAGAGTGGCGTGACGGCGCCACTCGTCCGCGCCGACGAGCTGGCGCACACCTACGGTTCCGGGCTGACCGCCGTGGTCGCCGTGCACGGCGTCACCTGCGTGATCGCCGCGGAGACCCGCGCGGTGGTGACCGGCAGGGCGGGCGCCGGGAAGACCACGCTGCTGCATCTGCTCGCCGGGATGAAGAAGCCGACCGCGGGCACCGTCGACTGGCCCGCCTTCGAGCCGTCGCCGCCGGGGCCCGACCTGATCGGCCTGGTGCTGCAGGACGGCGGGCTGCTGCGCGACCTCGACGTCCGGCTCAACGTCGCGCTGCCGCTCGTGCTCGCCGGGCGGACCGGCACGGCGGTCCGTGACGCCGTCGACGGCGCTCTGGAGCTCGTCGGCCTCGACGGCTTCGCCAAGAAGGCGCCCCGCGACCTGACCGGCGAGCAGATCCGGCTCGCCGTCCTGGCCAGGGCGCTCGCGCCCGCGCCGAAACTGATCCTCGCCGACGACCCGGCGGGCTGGCTCGACCGGCGCGAGGGCGAGCGGCTCCTCGGCAGGCTGGTACGCGCCGCGGACCAGCTGGCCGCCGGGCTGCTGGTGGCCACGGCCGAGCCTGCCCCCGCCGGACTCTTCGGCGAACATTGGGCCATGGTCGACGGGAAGCTGGTGCTGGACCCGTGATCGCGGCGATGACCTTGTGGGTCGGCGGGATCGCGCGGGTGCGCCCCGCCAGGCTCGGCGTGCCCGCGGCCGGGGTCGCGATCGTCACCACGCTGCTCGCGGTGCACGACTGGACCTGGGCCCCGGCACCGCGCTGGATCCCCGCGATGGTGCTCGTGGTGCTGCTGGCCACCCCCTCGGCGAGGGTGCTGCGGGCGGATCAGGACCTGCTGCGTGCCCGCGGCGCCACCGGCGGGCAGGTGTTCGGCCTGGCCGCCGCCGAGGCCGCGGCGGCCGGGCTGGCCGGCGGCGTGGCCGGGGTGACCCTGTCCCTGGTCTGTGGTTACTCGACCGGCACGGGTTTGGCGATCGTCCGGGAAATCGTTCTCTTGCTGCTCGCGGGGCTGCTCGTCGCGGCACTCGCCATCCTGCCCCCGGTGCTGCGTGAGTGGTATTTCGTCCCGGCCGACGGCGGGCCGCCCTGGTGGTCGCCCTACGGCCTCGACGTCATCCTGCTCGCGCTCGCCTTCGTCTGGCCGCTGTTCGGCTGGGCGGGCGGCACGATGCTGCTGTGGCGGCTGGTGGAGCTGGGGCTGCGGAAGGGGAAGCGGGCGATCGGCGGGATACTCCGGCCGCTCGTTTCGGGGCTGGCGGGCGTGATCGCGCTGTCCATTTCGTGGCGGAGCGCGCTACTGGCGCGGTCGGTGGTGCTGGTCGCGCTGGCGGTGGCGTTCGCCATGGCGACCGCCCTCACCAGGGACGGCTGCGGCGAGGCCGAGGTGGACCTGATCGCCTCGCTGATCCTCGCGGCCGCCGCGGCCGGGCCGTCGTTCGGGGCGGCGCTCAACGAACGTCGCCGCGATCTGCTGATCGTGAGCACGCTCGGCGGGAAACGGCGGCAGGTGGCGGCGTTCATCGCGGGCGACGCGCTGGTGGTCGGCGGCGGCGGCCTGATCGCCGGGCATCTGCTGGGCGTGCTGTTCGTCTTCGTCTCGAAGGTGGAAAGGGTGCCTTCGCCGCACGGCTACTTCGGGCTGCTGGCGGTGGTGGTGATCGTGTCGTGCGTGGCGGCGTCGGCGCGGATCGCGCAGCTCGCCGCCCGCGACGAGGTGTCCGACCTGCGCGACTACTAGCGACGGTGATCCGCGTGATCAGATGGACGACACGCGTGTCCAGCAGGACGACACGCGTGACTGGACGGACGGGGAACCGGCCGCTCGCGTGTCGTCCCTTCAGTCACGCGTGTCGTCCGTCTGATCACGAGTGTCGTTCATCCAGTCACGCGTATCGCGCGACTACTGACTCTCGAAGGGTTGTTCGAGGCGGTAGCCGTGGCCCCGCAGGGTCGAGATCCTGGGTGCCTGCTCGGGCGTGGGCGCCGATTCGGTCAGCTTCCGGCGCAGCGCCGCGATGTGGACGTCGAGCGTCTTCGTGGAGCCGTACCAGTGCGCGTCCCACACCTCGGACATCAGGGTGTCGCGGCTGACCGCGACGCCCGGCTGCTCGGCCAGCCGGGCGAGCAGGTCGAACTCCTTGGCCCGCAACGCGATCTCCCGTCCGCCGACGCTGACCCGGCGGCCGGCGGTGTCCACCCGCAGGTAGCCGATGGCGATCGCGGGCCTGCTCTCCGGCGGAGCGGTCCCGCGCCGCAGATGCGCCCGCACCCTGGCGAGCAGTTCGCCGAGCCGGATGGGTTTGGTGAGGTAGTCGTCGGCGCCGGCCTCCAGGCCCACGACGACGTCCATCTCCTCCTGCCGCGCGGTGAGGATGACCAGGACGGCGCCGGGCAGCTCCGCCCGCAGCCGACGGCAGACCTCGACCCCGTCCAGATCCGGCAGCCCGAGGTCGAGCAGGACGAAGTCGATGTCGCCGTCCGCCGCGGCCGCGAGCGCGGTGCGGCCGTCGCGCTGCCAGGAAACCTCGTAGCCGTGCAGACGGAGGGTCGATTCGAGGACGCCGCCGATCGCGTCGTCGTCTTCCACCACCAGCAGTTTCGGCATGCGGGGCAGCTTAACCGTTGAACACTGTTCTTTTCGGCTGAGACGTTAGGAACACCACGCCTGACGTAACGGGGCGCTAACGTTTCCTTCGGTATGTCCATAAAGGACAGAGCGCGGCCGCGGCGAGGCACAGCCAGGCGAACACGTCACCGACACGGCCGTACACGGTCTGTGTTCTCGGCTGCACCGGCAGATCGGCGACGAGCGTCTGCTGATCGGTGCGGTAGTAGCCGGCGTGCCCGAGCACCCGGCCTTGACCGTCCACAGCTGTGGAATTCCCGTGGGTGGAGTGCCGGAAGAGCGAGTATCCGTTCTCCACCGCGCGGAAGACGGCCTTTTCCGCGTGCAACGAGCCGAATCCCGGCCAGTCGTTGGCAGGCACGAGCATCAGCGAGGTCCCCTTGTCCGCGGCTTGGCGCATCAGGCCGGGGAAATCCGCGTCGTAGCAGATGACCGACGCGATCCGGCCGTACGGCGAATCCGCGGTCGGGACGACGCCCGGGCCGGGTGTCATCGGCTCCATCGGGGTCGGATGCGTCTTGTCGTAGGTCCACAGCACCTCGCCGGACGGCCCGACGAGCACGGCCACGTTGCGGATGTACGGAGCCTGTGCGGTGTAGAGCGCGTACGCGAGACCGACGTGGATCCCCGCCTGCTTCGCTTCGGTGCCGACGCGGGCGAGCAGTGCCGCCTGGTCGCGTTCCAGCACACTCGCGTGTGTTTCCGGCCAGAGCACGATCTTCGCCCCAGCGGACGCCTGCTGCCGGGTCCTCGTCACGAGATCGTCGGTGACCGGCGCGAACGCCGCGCCGACCGCGACCGGGTCGGCGGAGGCGACTTCCCCGGCACGCCAATACTTCACGCCGATCCGCTCCAGCGCCTCGGAGCTCGACCGGTCCGCCTCGGCCGACGGGCTGATCCCCGCGACCCGCACCGTCTTCGTCGTGGGGGCGTCGAACAGCAACCGCGCGCCTCCCGCCGCGAACACCACGCCGAGCAGGCAAAGGTGGACGACGACCGTGCGCTTGACCGGCCGCCACCCTTCCGCCCAAACGGTGTTCGCCACCGAGGCGAACCACGCCAGGACGAACGTGAGGCCGTACACGCCGGTCACGGACGCCGTCTGGAGCAGCGGCAGGTTCGTGGACTGGGTGCTGCCGAGCGCGCCGAAGTCGCCGAACCCGGTGATCACCGTGAAGAGGTATTCACCGGCGACGAGCGTCACCGGGAACACCAGTGTCCTCACCGGACCGGCGCGGTCGGCGAACAGGCGATCGGCCAGGAAGGCCGTCGTCTGCAGAACCGCGAGCAAGGTGAAGGCGAGCAGAGCGGACAGCACGAAGAGCAGACTCGTGACACCGAGCCAGAACAGCTGCCCGATCAGCAGGGACAGGCCCACGAACAGGATCGCGCGGCGCGTGGGTACCAGGCGGGCGTAGCGGAGGAGGAAGACCGGGAACACCCAGGCCGCGAGCGGCACGTTCCAGTCGGTGTGGACGGCGAGCAACAGCAACGCTGTGCCCAGCCACCAGAGCAGCCGTGGTTTCATGCCGCGAACGGTAGGGAACCACGGCCGCCCGGACAGCGGACCTAGGGCAGCGGGCGACCCTTACTTTCGTCAGGAAACGTGGTCGCGGTAGGCCTGGATGGTTTCCGCGAGCACCTCGCCGCCGGGGGCGCGCCAGAGGTCGGCGTCGAACACCTCGACCTCGATCGGGCCGGTGTAGCCGGCGGCCTCGACGCACGCCTTCAGGTGCCGGTGGTCGATCGGGCCGTCGCCGGGCAGCGCGCGGCCCAGCAAGGTGTCGGTCAGGGGCACTTTCTGGTCGCAGACGTGGAATCCGGCGATGCGGCCCGCCGCCGCGGCGATCGACTCCTCGATCCGCGGGTCCCACCACACGTGGAACTCGTCGACGATCACGCCGACCTGGTCCGCCGGATGCTCCCGCGCGATCGCCAGCGCCTGGTCCACAGTGGACAGGACCGAGCGTTCGGCGCACTGCATGGGGTGCAACGGTTCCAGGCCGAGCCGGACCCCGCGCTCACCGGCGTACGGCGCCAGCTCGCCGACCGCGTCCGCGACGCGCTGCCGCGACGAGGCGAGGTCGCCGTTCACCCCGCCGACGACCAGTACGAGGACGTCCGCACCGAGCGCAGCGGCTTCGTCGATCGCCTCCCTGGTCTGCGCGACACCGTCCACAGGGGATCCTTCCGGGGTGACCCCGGTGAAGAAACCGCCACGGCACAACGACGACACACCGACGTCGTACTCCTTGAGCAGCCGCGCGGTCTCCTCGACGCCGGTCTCGGCGACCTTGTCCCGCCACAGGCCGATCCAGCGGACGCCCGCCTCGGCGCAGCCCGCGACGGCCTCCGGCAGCGACCACGCCTTTGTGGTGATCTGGTTCAGGCTCAACCGGTCCATCAGGCCACCCCCGCCGCGGCCAGCAGCGGCCGCATCCGCGCGACGGCGAGATCCGGGTCGGCGAGCGCGCCCGCGGCGTCGGCCAGGCGCAGCAGTTCGGCCAGATGTGTGATGGACCTGGCCGACTCGCGGCCGGCGACCATGCGGAAATGGTCCTGATGCCCGTTGAGGTAGGCGAGGAAGACGACGCCGGTTTTGTAGTTCCTGGTCGGTGCCCGGAAGATGGCCCGGCTCAGCGCGACCGTCGGGTCGAGCAAGCCGTGGAAACCGGCCTTGTCGCCTTCGTCGAGCCGGGCGAGCGCGGCACCGGCGACCTGCGCGACGGCGTCGAAAATGCCCAGCAGGGCTTCGCTGTGGCCCTGGTCGTCCCCGGCGATGAGCTCCGGATAGTTGAAGTCGTCGCCGGTGTAGCACCTGACGCCTTCGGGCAGTGCCCGGCGGAATTCGGTCTCGATCGACGCGTCGAGCACGGAAACCTTGACCCCGGCGATCACGCCCGCGTGCTCGGCGCAGAGCCTGCCCAGTTCCTCGGCCGCCTTGCGGACGTCACCGTGGCCCCAGTAGCCGGCCAGCGCCGGGTCGAACTGCTCGCCCAGCCAGTGCAGCAGGACCGGACGGTCCGCGACCGAGAGCAGTTTTCCGTACGCGGCATGGTAATCCTCGGGCCCGGAGGCCGACGCGGCGAGCGCGCGGCTGGCCATCACGACCGGGATCGCGCCCGCCTCGCCGACCAGCTCCAGCTGTTCGCGCCAAGCGTCCACAATGGACTCGGCGGTGGCCGCGCCGGCGGGGAGCTGATCGGTGCCGACGCCCGCCACCCACGGCCGCCCGGCGGCGAGCGCCCCGGTGCGGCGGATCAGGTCCTTGGTGGTGGCCCAGTCCAGGCCCATCCCGCGCTGCGCGGTGTCCATGGCTTCGGCGACGCCGAGGCCGCAGGACCACAGGTGCTCACGGAAGGCGAGTGTGGTGTCCCAGTCCAGCACGGCGCCCTCTTCGGGGTCCGCGGCGGCGAGCGGGTCGGCGACCACGTGCGCGGCCGCGTAGGCGATCCGGGAGGTCGGCGGCGAGGCCGGTTTCGCGGGCGTCGCCGCCCCTCGCGGCGTCCACTCCACCAGTCCGCCGTCGACGGTGGGAAGGTCGATCAAGGTCATCGGGTCTCCGTGGCACGGGTGCGAGAAAGCGCTTTCTCGGACCACGTTAAGTCACCCGGCGGGCCGCACACAAGGGTTTCAGCGAGCGGGGGCGGCGGTGCTGCGGCGCAGGACGACCTCGCCGGACATCCGCACCACACGCGGCCGGGTGCCGGGTGAGGCCTTGAGTGCCAGGTCCATGGCCCGTTCGCCCAGCTTCTCCAGCGGCAGCGCGACCGTGGTCAGGGCGGGCGTGAGATCGCGCACTACCGGGATGTCGTCGAAACCGGCGATCGACATCTCGCCGGGCACGGAGACACCCGCGTCACGGAGCGCGGACATCGCGCCGATCGCCATCACGTCGGTCACCGCGAACACACACGTCGGCCACTGCTTCCGCGGCCGCGCGAGGACCTTCTCCATCGCCTCGTAGCCGCCGTCGCGGGTGAACGCCGCCTCGGAGACGTCGTCCTCGGCCAGTTCGACGCCGTGCTCCAGCAGTTCCGCGGCGAACCCGTCGAGGCGGTCGACGACGGTGGTCAGGCTCTTCGGCCCGGCGAGCACGGCGAAACGCCGGTGCCCCAAGTCCAGCAGGGCCTTCGCCAGCGCGGCGCCGCCACCCCGGTTGTCGGGCTGGACGGTGTCCACTTTGAGCCCCCGGTGCCTGCTGACCGCGGCGACATGCCCGCCGCCGCGGCGGTACGGCTCGAGTTCGGCGGCCATCGCCTTTTCCCACGCCTTGTCCTCGAACGCGGAACCGATCAGCAGAATGGCCGAGGCGCGCTGGGCGCGCAGCGTCGAAACGTAGGCGACCTCCTTGGCCGGATCGCGGAACGTGCTCGCGAGCATCACCAGAAGATCGTTTTCACTCGCCGCGCGCATGATCCCGCCGGCGATCGCGGCGAAATACGGGTCGCCGACGTCGTGGCAGATCACTCCGACGGTCGGCTGTGAGCCACCGGCCAATGCCTGAGCGTGAGCATTGGGGGTATACGAGAGCTCGGCCGCCGCGGCGATCACTCGTTCGCGGAGATCCCCCCGGACGGTGGCGGTGCCGTTGAGAACGCGGGACGCGGTCGCGAGCGACACGTCCGCGGTGCGCGCCACATCTTCCAGCGTCACGTGGGGGCGGGCCTTCATCGATCCTCCAAGCTGGCGTTTGGGGCATAGTGGCGGACATGCTCGGCCTTTATCCGGAAATCGAACCTTACGTCCAAGGGATGTTGCCCGTCGGTGACGGCAACGAGATCTATTGGGAGGAATGCGGCGATCCCGAGGGCAAGCCGGTGATTTTCCTGCACGGCGGCCCCGGGGGCGGGTCGAGTCCGAGACATCGCAGACTGTTCGATCCGGAGCGATACCGGATCGTCCTTTTCGATCAGCGCGGCTGCGGGCGCAGCACGCCGAACTGCGCCACCCCGGAGGCGGATCTTTCCGTCAACACGACGTGGCACCTCGTCGCCGACATCGAGCGCTTGCGCGAGCATCTGGACATCGAACACTGGATGGTCTTCGGCGGCTCGTGGGGGAGTGTGCTCGGGCTGACCTACGCGGAAACGCATCCGGACCGGGTCACCGAACTCGTCCTCCGCGGCGTGGCCACCTTGCGGGTGAAGGAACTGCAATGGCTCTACGGCGGGGGAGCGGCCTTCCTCTTCCCCGAAGCGTGGTCGCGGTTCCTGGCCCCGGTGCCGTTCTCGCGCCGCCAGGAGAACCTGATCGAGGTCTATCACGAACTGCTGAGCCATCCGGATCCCAGCGTGCACGGCCCCGCCGCGATCGCGTGGAGCCGGTGGGAGGGGGAGACGGTCAAGCTGCGTCCGCGGGCCGAAGTGATCGACGCGTTCAGCGATCCCGCGTTCGCCCTCGCGATCGCGAGGATCGAGAACCACTACTTCCGGCACGGCGGCTGGCTGGCCGAAGATCAGCTGCTGCGCGACGCCGGGAAGATCCGCGACATCCCGTGTGTTCTCGTCCAGGGACGCTACGACGTGGTCACCCCGGCCATCACCGCGTGGGAGCTCAGCCAGGTGCTGCCCTCCGCCGAACTGGTGATGGTCGGCGACTCGGGTCACGCGTTCGACGAACCCGGCACCCTGCACGAGTTGATCAGCGCGACCGACCGGTTCGCGTCAGACTGGGTGGGCGCCGGTACACGCCAGGACGAGAGGAACACAGACATGCTTTTCGGTGACGAGCACGTCCGTCGCTACGAAGAGACCGACGGCGAGGTGGGCCACGACTGGGAGAAGGGCGCGCCTTGCCTCATCCTCACCACCAAGGGCCGCAAGACCGGCGAGGACCGCAAGTTCGCGCTGATCTACCAGTTCGACGAGCAGAACAACCCGGTGATCGTGGCCTCGAAGGGCGGCGCGCCGGAGGACCCGGGCTGGTACAAGAACCTGCAGGCCAACCCCGAGGTCAAGGCCCAGGTGAAGGCGGACAAGTTCACCGCGCGCGCCCGGACCCTCGAAGGCGAGGAGCGCGCGAAGCTGTGGGAGAAGCTCGCCGCGGTGTGGCCGGACTACAACGAGTACGCGAAGAAGACCGACCGCGAGATCCCCGTGGTGGTGCTCGAACGCGTGTGATCCGCGCCGCGTTCGCGCGTGGTCGTAGCCGAACCGGAGCGGGTTCGGCTACGAATTACGTCCATGGTGCTGAGACCCCGTGAACGCTGGACCGCGCTGAGCCCCGCTTCGGGGGACTTGCTGACGTTCCGCCAGATGATCGCCTTCGGCCGGCGCTTCGCCCGCGCCGGCCGGGGCGCCTGGTTCGCCTTCGCGATCAACGTCGTGTGGCCGTTCCTGGTGCTGTTCACCCGGTTCCGGGTGCGCGGCGGGGAGCACCTGCCCTCGTCCGGCGGCTTCCTGGTCGCGTCGAACCACCTGTCGTTCGCCGATCCGACGACGGTGACGGCGTACTGCCTTGCCCATGGGCGCGTGCCGCGTTACCTGGCGAAGGCGAGCCTGTGGGATGCGCCCGTCATCGGCTCGGTGATGCGCTCCGGCAGGCACATCCCGGTCTACCGCGGGGCGGCCACGGCGTCGGACGCGTACCGCGACGCCGTCAGCGCCGTCCGTGAGGGTGAATGCGTCGTGATCTTCCCGGAAGCCACCTTCACGGATCACCCGGACGGGTGGCCCATGCGCGGCAAGACCGGGATCGCGCGGATCGCGCTGGAGACCGGTGTCCCGGTGATCCCGCTGGCGAACTGGGGCACGCACCACCTGCTGCCGTCGGACGCCGTGCTGCCGCGTGCCTTCCCGCGCAAGACGGTGAACCTGATCGCCGGCCCGCCGGTGGACCTCTCGGACCTCATGACGCCGTCGCCGTCTCGCGAGGTGCTGGAGGAGGCCACGAAGCGCATCATGACCGCGGTGACCGAGCTGCTGATCGAGATCCGCGGCTCCCGTCCCGAGTAGGCAGTCTCACCCTTCGGACCGTCCCGGTGAGGGGTAGGTTTCGGGGTATGAGTGCACACTATGACGTCGTTGTCCTGGGGGCCGGAGTCGGCGGTTACGTGGCGGCGATCCGGGCGTCGCAACTGGGGCTGACCGCGGCGGTCGTGGAGGAGAAATACTGGGGCGGTGTCTGCCTCAACGTCGGCTGCATCCCGTCGAAGGCACTGCTGCGCAACGCCGAACTCGCGCACATCGTGACCAAAGAGGCGAAGTCGTTCGGGATCCAGGTCGAAGGGAAGGTCAGCTTCGACTACCAGGCCGCCTTCGACCGCAGCCGCAAGGTCGCGGACGGGCGCGTCAAGGGCGTGCACTTCCTGATGAAGAAGAACAAGATCACCGAATACGACGGGCACGGCACCTTCCTCGACGCGAACACCATCGAGGTCAACGGCGAGCGGATCACCTTCGACCACTGCGTGATCGCCACCGGCGCGACCGCGCGCCTGCTGCCGGGCACCACGCGCAGCGACCGCGTGGTCACCTACGAACAGCAGATCATGGAAAACGAGCTGCCGGAGAGCATCGTCATCGCCGGCGCGGGCGCGATCGGCGTCGAATTCGCCTACGTGCTGCACAACTACGGCGTGAAGGTGACCATCGTCGAATACCTCGACCGGATGGTCCCGCTCGAAGACGCCGAGGTCTCCGCGGAGCTCGCGCGCCGCTACCGGAAGCTCGGCATCGAGGTGCTGACCTCCACCAAGGTCGAGTCCATCGACGACACCGGCTCCAGCGTGCGCGTGACCGTGTCGAAGAACGGCGAATCCCGGGTGCTGGAAGCGGACAAGGTGTTGCAGGCCATCGGTTTCCAGCCGCGGGTCGAGGGCTACGGCCTGGACAAGACCGGTGTCGAGCTGACCGACCGCGGCGCCATCGCCGTCGACGCGCGGGGCCGCACCAACGTCCCGCACATCTTCGCGATCGGCGACGTCACCGCGAAACTGATGCTCGCCCACGCTTCCGAATCCATGGGCGTCGTCGCCGCCGAAACCATCGCGGGCGCCGAGACCATGGAACTCGACTTCGTCATGATCCCGCGCGCGACCTACTGCCAGCCGCAGATCGCCAGCTTCGGCTGGACCGAAGAACAGGCCCGCGAAAAGGGCTTCGACGTCCAGGTGGCGAAGTTCCCCTTCACCGCCAACGGAAAGGCGCACGGCCTCGGCGAGGCCGTCGGTTTCGTGAAGATCCTCAGCGACGCGACGCACGGCGAGCTTTTGGGCGCGCACCTGATCGGCCCGGAGGTCACCGAACTGCTGCCGGAGCTGACTTTGGCGCAGCAGTGGGACCTCACGGTGCACGAAATCTCGCGGAACGTGCACGCTCACCCGACTTTGGGGGAAGCGGTGAAGGAAGCCGTGCACGGGCTCGCGGGCCACATGATCAACATGTAAGCGTGAGCGTGGAGGATTTGGGACGTTCAACGTCCCAAATCCTCCACGCTCAGCGGCAGAGCGGGCGCCGATGTAGGAATCTGGACACTCAACGTCCCAATTTCTACATCGTCGCCAAGATCCAGTGCAGCAGGCTGGCTAAAGCGTGTGCGTGGCGATCAGTTGCCCGATGGCCCGGATGTCCGAACCCCGGAACTCAAGCCGTACGTTCCCCAGTCCGCTGAACCACAGGTCCAGTTCCGCGTCGAGGTCGAAGGTGCCCGCGGTTTCGATCGAGAAGGCCTGGATCCGGTTATAGGGCAACGAGGTGAAGTCCTTCTTCTTGCCGGTCATGCCCTGGACGTTCACCGCGATCAGCCGCTTGTTCGTGAACACCACGAAGTCGCGCACCGCCTTGAACGACGAGATGATCTCCTCGCCGGGGATGATGATCGGCTGCACCGTCGGCGCGATGTCCTTCGGCTTGCACGGCGTGAGCTTGAAGACGGTGTCCTTGGAGAAGTCAATCATGTACTCCAACATACGGACGAACGCGACATCGGGACCCGTCCCCGACGGGATCTCGCATAATGCCGGGGACCAGGAGGAGGGACGATGAAGCGGCTGACGACGACGCACGAGAGCCTGGCGCTCGGCGTGCCCCGGTCGGCGCCCGGCGCGGTGTTCGCGCTCACGCTCGCGGGCGGCGTCTCCGTCGATCCCGGTGAGGGTGGCGAGATCTCGTTCGGGCGTAATCGGCCGCAGGTCGACGTCTGTGTGGGGGAGAACGACCTGCAGGTCAGCCGCAAGCACGGGCTGCTGAACTTCACCGACGGGCAATGGTGGGTCAGCAACACCGGCCAGTTGCCCATCCGGTTGCCGAATTCCCGCTGGCTTTCCCGTGGCGAGGAGCCGATTCCCCTCTCGGATGGGTACACGCCGCTGTTCGTCCGCGGTTCGGGCAGGCGGGAGCACCTGCTCGAGTTGTATGTCGCGGGTCCCGAGGGCGGGCATCCCGTCACCCGGCACGACGACGTCACCGTGCCGCCCCGCCGCTGGCGCCTCAGCGCGGAGGAACGCCTGGTCTTGGTCGTGTTCGGGCAGCGCTATCTGTTGCACGACCTCAATCCGCAGCCGTTGTCCCGCCAGCAGACGGCCGAGGTGCTCGCCGAACTCAGGCCCGGCGAGACGTGGACCGCCCGCCGGGTCGAGCACGTCGTCATCGACGTCCGGGCGCGGTTGTCCGCCGGCGGCGTTTTCGGGCTGCGGCGGGAAGAGGTCGGCGAGCCGGTCGGCAACGCGTTGAACGACAACCTGTTGCGTGAGCTCGTGCTGTCCACGACGCTCGTCCCGCCGGACCTCGCCCTTCTCGAAGCGCTCGACTGAGTCCCTGAAGGACGGTCAGCGCACGCCCTCCATGGCCGTTTTCGCGACGTCGCTGCCCTCGTCCGCCTGGGTGGCCACCTTGACCAGTGCCGCCGTCGCCTGATCCCGGCTTTCTTCGGCCTTCACACGTCCCGCCGAGGCCGCGTTCACGCCGAAGAAGGCGCCCACCACGGTGCCGATCACCGTTCCCGCCGCGGTGATCACCGCCGTGACGTCCGACGTGTTCGGATACCGCCAAACCGCAGCGACCGCGATCACCGCGAGCGCGCTGAGGCCCGCCAGCACCGTCATGAAGCCGTAGTTCTTGCTCATGGCCCGCTCCCTTCAGGCTCTTTGCGCCCATGCTTCGCCCGAACGGTGCTCGTCGTTACGGCAAAAGGCCGGACCGTTACCCGCCGATGCCGAAACGTATGTCGTGCGCGGAGTCCGGCACTACGAATTCCAGCAGCCGCGCGCCCTCTTCGGCGATCGAATCCTGATCTCGCAACGGTTCCCGCGATTCGATCGTCAGCGTCGCCCCTTTGATCGCCCAAATGGCCAGGAATTCACCATCGACGAGCAGCGTGCCCCTTCGGCCGCCGTTACCCGGTGGCAGCGGCACGCGGCGGCCGTCGGGGATCACCCGCACGCGGTCGGCGTGGGAGAGCAGGACGTTGTCGTACTCGGGAAGGAACCGGGGTGGCGCAGGGGTCTCGGGGTCGGGGCGTGGTGCGTCGGGGAGGTCGAACAGTTCCTTTCCCCCGCCGTCGGTGAAGGTGCGCAGCTGGGGCCGGAGCCGCTCGAAAACCTCCTTCAACCGGGTGAGCCCCGACCAGAGCTGCGCGTCGCGGACGGTCGCCGGGCCGAACGCCGCCAGGTAGCGCAGCACCAGGTCTTCGAGGGAGATCCCGGCCGTGATCGGTTCGCCGATCCAGTCTTCGAGCAGGGCGAACGCGGCCGGGCCGGTCCGGCCCCACAGGCCACGCGGGGTCACGTGCGCGAGGGGGAGCAGGCTGTTGACCGCGTAGCCGAGCGTCGGCGGGTCCGCGTCGGGCCAGCGGGGCGCGAGCGCGGTGCGGATCTCGGCTCGCGTGCATGGCCGTTCGGAGAGCAGGGCCCGCCCCGCTTCGGCGATCGCGGCGAGGTCGAGCCCGGCGACCTCTCGCGAGTAGTGGCCGAGGAAACCGCGCTCGACCACCGGTTTCAGGGTGGGCCACAGGGCGAGACCGTCGGCGGCCGTCACCAGGTGCACCGTGCCGCGCATCAAGGTCATCCGGACGACTTCGCGGGCGGCCAGCGGCTTCGCCAGCTCGTCCACCTGGAAGTCGCGGAGCCGTGACCACAGCCCGACATACGACGAGTCGGGAGCCTGTGCCTGGAGGCCTGCCAGCCGCTCGATCGCGGTGATGGCAGGAAGATCGGCACGATCCAGCAGGAGCTGCCTGGCCAGGGTCGCGCGGTTGAGGGCCCGTGGGCTGAGCTGATCCATTCGTCAGACGCACTTTCGCAGGAAGGAACGGAGGTCTTCGGCGAACAGACCGGGCACCTCCATCGCCGGGAAGTGGCCGCCGGTGTCGTACTCGGACCAGTGTGCCACCGGACCGTCCTGAAGGCTCCGGATCGTGGTGTCCCCGGCGAAGACGGCGATCCCGCGCGGCGGGCCGGCGGGGGCCTCGCCGCCGTCGTCCCAGCCGCCCTGGGACATCTGCCGGTAGACCTCCATGCCTTCGTACACGGCGTGCGCGGAGGAGGCGCCCGCGCCGGTGAACCAGTACAGGCTGACCGCGGTCAGCAGATGGTCGCGGTCGACGGCGTCGTCCGGCAGTTCCTTGGCCGGATCGGTCCACTCGGCGAACTTCTCGACGATCCAGGCGAGCTGGCCGGTGGGGGAGTCGTTCAGCGAATAGGCCAGCGTCTGCGGCCGGGTGGCCTGCAGGTGCAGGTAACCGAGGCCGTCGGACTGGAACCGGTTGAAGCGTTCGCCGCGTTCGCGGTCCTTGTCGTCGAGGCCGTCCAGGTCGAGGGCGGGGCCGAACGGCATGCCCGCGCTGGTGCCGGTGAGATGGACGCCGGCCACGCGGTGCGCGGCGATCATCGAAAGGATCCCCGCGACCCCGGCGCCGGCGTCGGTGCCGTGGACGCCGAAGCGCTCGTAGCCGAGACGGTCCATCAGCGTGATCCACGCCTGGGCGACGCGGAACAGGTTGCCCCAGCCGGGGCCGCTCACCGGGTTCGAGAACCCGTAACCGGGCAGGGACGGGATGACCAGGTGGAACTCGCCGCTCAGCTCCTCGACGACCCGCCGGAATTCGAACGGCGAGCTCGGCCAGCCGTGCGTGAGGATCACCGGCAGCGCGTCCGGGGTGGCCGACCGGATGTGCAGGAAGTGGATGGTCTGGCCGTCGATCTCGGTGGTGAACTGCGGGAACTCGTTCAGTTCCGCCTCCTGGGCACGCCAATCGAAGCCGTCGGCCCAGTACTCGGCCAGTCCCTTGAGGTAGGCGACCGGGACGCCTCGGCTCCAGTCGCCGGTGACCTCGCGCGGCCAGCGGGTGCGGCCGAGGCGGTCCTTGAGGTCGTCGAGTTCGGCCTGGTCGATGGCGATGCGGAAGGGCTTGATCTCAGTCATGGGGCTAGATTAGGAACGATTGCGGAAAGGTTCGTTCCGCGATCTCCGGCAAGGTTGGGATTCATGGCGGAAACTTCGGCGAGACTGCTGCGGCTCCTGTCGCTGCTGCAGGCCAGGCGCAACTGGACGGGGCCGGAACTGGCGGAGCGGCTCGACGTCACGACCAGGACGATCCGGAACGACGTCGAGCGGCTTCGCGGGCTGGGCTACCCGGTGGACGCGACGCCCGGCGTCTCCGGTGGCTACAGCCTGGGCGCGGGCGCGGCCATGCCGCCGCTGCTCCTCGACGACGAAGAGGCCGTCGCGGTGGCGATGGGCCTGCGCACGGCCGCGGGCGGGACGATCGCGGGGATCGAGGAGACGTCGGTTCGCGCGCTGGCGAAACTGGAGCAGGTGCTGCCGTCGCGGCTGCGGCACCGGGTCGCGGCGCTGAATTCCGCGACCCTCGCGGTGCAGGGCGGCGGCCCGACGGTCGACGCCGAGGTGCTCGCCGCCATCGCCGCCGCCTGCCGTGACCGCGAGACCTTGCGCTTCGATTACGTGGGACACAACGGATCCGAGACGCGCAGGCAGGTCGAGCCGCATCGCGTCGTGCATATGAGCCGCCGGTGGTACCTCGTCGGCTGGGACGTCGACAAGCGGGACTGGCGCACGTTCCGCGCGGATCGGGTGCGGCCGCGTACGCCGAACGGGCGCCGTTTCGAGGAACGCGAACCACCCGAAGGCGGCGTGGTCGCCTACCTCCAGCGCGGTGTCGGCGCGGCGCTTTGGCGGCACCACGCGACGATCCGGCTGCACGCCCCGGCCGCCGAAGCGGCGGCGAAGGTGCCGCCCGCCGTCGTCGTCGAAGCCGTCGACGAGCGGACCTGCCTGCTCAAAGCCGGCGCGGACACGCTGGAGTATCTGGCGCTCTACCTGGGCCTGCTCGACACCGATTTCGAGGTCGTCGACTCCCCGGAATTCGCCGGCCACCTGCGCAAACTGATCGGGCGGTTCAGTCGCGCGGTGGGTGCTTGACGTCGAAGACCAGTTCCGGGCGCTCCCAGGTGATCTTCGGCGGGCTGGGCGGTACGACGCCGGCGCGGCGGGCACCCATCCGCTCGTAGAACCCGGCGGCGGGCGGATGGGAGACGACGCGGACCTCGGTCATGCCGAGGCTCGCGGCCTGCCCGAGCATATGCTCGACCAGCCAGGCGCCGATCCCCGTGCCCTGGGTCGAATCGGCGACGAACAGCAGGTCGAGCTCGGCCGGGTACTCGATCAGGCTGTAGAAGCCGACCACTTCCCGCTGCGCGTGCGCGACGAACGCGGGATGAGTGGCGAGATAGTCCTCGGTGACCTGGTAGCCCTCGAGGATCGAGGCGTATTCCCCTTGGTAGGCGGCCGATTCGTGCATCAGCGCCGTCAGCCTGCCGGCGTCGGAAGCGCTTGCCCTGGAGATGCGGTAGCTCGTCACGTGCGCAGCTTAGAACGTCACACCGACAGTTCTTGACCTCCAGTTATCTGGAGGTATCAGGCTGGTCCCGACAGCTGGGGAACGAACTGGAGGAACGACATGAAAGCGGCCGCGTTCACGGAAGCCGGTGGCCCGGAGGTGCTCCGGGTGCTGGAGCTGGAGGAGCCGCACGCCGGTGCGGGGGAGGTCCGGGTGCGGGTGAAGGCGGCGGGGGTGCAGCCGTACGACGCGGCCGTGCGGGCGGGCTGGGAACCCGCGGGGCTGGAGCTGCGTTGGCCGCGTGTCCCGGGGAACGAGTTCGCCGGGGTCGTCGACGAGGTCGGTTCCGGGGTTACCGGCCTCGTCGCGGGGGCCGAGGTGCTCGGGTTCACCGCCGTACAGGCGTATGCCGAGTACATCGTGGTGCCCGCGGAGAACGTCACGCCGAAGCCGGCGGAGATGCCGTGGGAGGTCGCGGGCGGGTTCACGGCGGGGACGCAGACGGCGTACCTGGCACTGGACGCCCTTCGGGTCGCCCGTGGCGAGACACTGCTGATCCACGGGGCGGCGGGCGCGGTGGGCACGGCCGCCGTCCAGCTCGCCGTGCTGCGCGGGGCGACGGTGATCGGGACGGCGAGC
The DNA here is from genome assembly GCF_022479115.1 of Amycolatopsis sp. EV170708-02-1. Lineage (NCBI taxonomy): Bacteria > Bacillati > Actinomycetota > Actinomycetes > Pseudonocardiales > Pseudonocardiaceae > Amycolatopsis > Amycolatopsis sp. EV170708-02-1. Next base: position 7,059,723 of record NZ_CP092497.1, on the reverse strand, counting down.
GCGGCGAACCAGGAGTACGTCCGCTCGCTCGGCGCCGAACCGGTGGTCTACGGGGACGGCCTCGCCGGCCGGGTGCGGGCCCTCGCCCCGTCCGGAATCGACGCGGCGCTGGACGGGGCGGGCGGGGAGGCCTTCGATCTTTCCCTGGAACTGGTCGGGAATCCGGACCGCGTGCTCACCCTGGTCGAGCACGGCCGCGCGCCGGAGGCCGGGGCGCGGCTGGTCACCGGCACGCGGTCGGCCGAACGGCTGGGGATGCTGGCGTCGTTGTACGTCAAGGGGGAGCTGCGCTTCCTTGTCCGGCGGACGTATCCGTTCAGCGAGGCCGCGGCGGCGCACCGGGAGATCGAGACCGGGCACGGGCGGGGGAAGATCGTGCTGACCTTCCCGTAGGGGCTGGCCGGGGGCGTGGGCGCGCCCCGGTCAGGTACAGGAAACGCTGACGATCTTGACGGATACCTTGGTCTTCGAGGACGGCGTCGAAAGTACCGATCGGTGCGCGGTCACGCTCGTTCCGACGAAACTGAGTGTATCGGTGACCGTGCCCGATTCATCGCCCGTGATGTCGTAGGTCATCGAGCACATTCCATGGCTCAACATGGTTTCCGCGGAGCCTTTGTAGGTCAAGGCGGGTTCGACGACCACGTTGCAGCCGGCGGAGCCGAAGCATTGTTTGGAATAGGTTTTCAGGTCGAGGGTGAAATCCGCCGGAGTGAGCGGCGGAGCACTGGTCTTCGTCGGTGCTACGTATGCGGGTGGGGTCGCGCGTGTGGTGCTCTCGTAGGAGCCGTCGGCCAAGACCCAGCCGTTGACGCCTTGGCAAGGCGGCTTGAGTGCCTGGTCCCGGCAAGGTGACGCGACCGACTTCGGCGCGCCCGCCTTCCCGTCGCCTTCGTTGCCGAGCAGTACGAGTGTCAGGGTCGCCGAGAGCGCTGCGACGACGATTGCGGCGGCGAGTATCCAAGGCCATCGTCGAGGTTTGCCCGGACGTGTGGCCGGTTCGGGTGGGATGTACATGGCGCTCTCCCGCTTGTGGTGGTACTTGCCGGACTTACTCGCTCGATCCGCGCACGGTGTTACGACGCGTCCTGTCGATATCACCCTTCAGTGGTAAATGCGCTCTTTGATTGTTGCTTAAAATTACGAACACGTGTTCGAATTCTTCGGGTATGATGGGGTCGTGTCCGAGACCTTCCTCCCCGAACTGCCGCAGGAGTTGTGGCGCGCTGGCAAGCTGGAGCTTGCGCATGGTGTGCAGCAGTCCTTGCAGGTGATCCGGGTGGCGACTGCCGCGCTGGGGCAGTTCTTGGCGGAGATCGAGTCTCGGGGCGTCAAAGACTTGTACGGCCATGGCAGTACAGCCGGCTGGCTCGCGGATATGGCGGGATTGTCGCGTGGTGAGGCGGGGGCGGTGGTGAAGCGGGCCGTCGCGTTGAACCCCACCCGAGCCTTGGACGGCACGGAGGTTCCGCCCGTTGCTCCCGCGACCGCTGCGGTGGCCGCGGAGGGGTTGGTCGGGGTTGAGCGGATCGATCAGATTCTGGAGATTTTGAAACGGCTCCCGGCGGATACCTCTGCGGAGGATCGGGCGAAGGCGGAGAAGATCCTCGCCGATCTCGCTCCGAATGCCGGACCCGCACAGCTCACCAAGGCCGAAGCGAACCTGTTGGGCTGGTTGGATCCCGACGGCAAGGAACCCAAAGACCCCGAGCCCAAAGAACCGCGCCGGGAAATCACCTTGGAACGCCGGAAAGACGGGTTCTGGAAACTCACCGGCCTCCTCGATGACGAGACCGGGGCTCGTACCGCCGCCGCGTTGGAGGCGCATGCCCAGCCGCGGCCGGTGGATGAGTTCGGGCAGGCGGATTTGCGGATGAAGTGCGAGCGCATGGGAGACGCCTGGGTTGATCTGCTGGATCTGGCGATCGCCTGCCCGGACCAGCCCGGGACCAGCGGCTACCGCACCTTGGTGAACGTCACCATCGGGCTTGAGGAACTGAAGTCCGGTCTCGGGACCGCGTGCCTGGATTTCGTGGGGACGATGACCGCGCGGGAAGCGCGGCTCGCGGCCTGTGACTGTCTGATGTTGCCGGTGGTGATGAGTGCCTCGGGTGAGCCGCTGGATATGGGACGGCTACGACGGTTCGTCACACCCGGCCAGAGACGCGCGTTGAACATCCGTGACGGTGGCTGCGCCTTCCCCGGCTGTCATCGGAAACCCAAGAACTGCCACGCCCACCACATTGAGCACTGGGCAGACGGCGGGCCGACGGATCTCCGGAACTTGGTGCTGCTGTGCGGTTTCCATCATCGGTTGATTCATCACGGTGATTGGGAAGTACGGATGGCGGCCGATGGGTTACCGGAGTTCATCCCACCCCAGTACCGGGATCCGCTCCGAATACCTCGCCGCAACACCCTGCACCACGTCTGACCCCGAGGAGCCCGCCAGCCAGCCAGGCGACGGGCCCCTCGGCCTGCCCGGGACCGGCCTCGACCGACCAGGTCCCGGCATCGTCACGATCTCCGCAGTTTCCTCACCACCCCGCGCACCACCAAAGGCGTCACGATCGCCACGAAGAGCACCAGCGCCGCCCAGCCGCCGATGCCGCCGAACCCGCCCTCGTCGTAGGACGCCGGGGCGGCTTCCCGCCAGTTCTTCGAGCCGCCGCCCGCCGACTCCTCGTCGGGGTTCGCCGTCGCGGTCGTGGTCTTGTCGTCGGAGGCCGGGCCGGTGCCGGGTCCGGCAGGCTTACTCGGCCCGCCCGCACCCGTCCCGGCCGCCGGTTTGCCGTTCGGGGCGATGATCCCGGCGGTCACCAGCGGGTCGGGCGGGCTGGTGGCACCGGCGCCGAGACTGCCGTGGAAGGTCGGGTTGGCGCAGTTGCCCGCGTTCAGCTGCTTCGGCGGCTGGCCGGTGAGCCGCGCGTTGGAGTTCATGATCTCTTGCGACAGGTTCGGCGGCAGCGGCGAGTAGCCGATGCGGGCCATGTTGATCTGGCCGTCGCACGCGACGTGTTCGAGGAACGCGGTCATGGTGTCGGTCTTGCCCTGGTCGCCATAGCCGCCGCGGCAGGTGTCCCGGCCGCTGGTACACGGCATCATGATGTAGGAGTACGCCGAAATCGGGTACGTCTTCGGATCCGCGTTCGAGTAGACCTTGTCGAGTTTCTGGCTCAGGTCCGGGCGGAGTTCCGCGAACTTCAGCGCGGAGGCGATGTTCTCCGCATAAGGCTGCGTGTACTGGCCCGCACCGTTCTGCACCCAGGCCGTCGGCACGTTGTGGCGCTGCGCGTAGGCGAATTCGTCGTAGGCGACGGAGAACGGGATGGTCGCTTTGCCGATGGCCTGCGCGATCTGGTCCGAGTCCGCGAGCAGCCGATACCAGTCGGCGTCCGGCCCCCGTTCGGGGAGCTGGATCGGGCGCACCCCGGCGGGCAGGCTGCCCATCCCGTTGCCGACGTTGCGGGAGACGAAACGCTGGTAGGCGTCGGGGGCCGCGTGCGCGATGAAGTCGTAGAACAGTGCCGTCGTCCCGGATTGCCCGGTCCGCCCGACGAGGGTGATGGGCTGGTCCGGCAGCGACTTCCCGCCGTTGGTCGCGGTGATCGCCGGATCACTCCAGCGGGTGATGTCCCGGCTGAAGATCCGGCCGATCACCTCGCGGGTGAGATGCAGGTAGTCGACCCGCTTCCCGGCCTGGTCGGTGACGTTGTACATGACGGCGACCGCGCCGGCGACGTCCGGGACGTACTGGTAGCCGCGGGTCTGCGCGGTCACGCCGCCACCGCCCGCCGCGAGCAGCGAGGAGACCTCGGCTTCGGTCCCGCCGAAGTCGACCGTCCGGTCGCCGTACTGGTTGACCCCGGCGGGTGAGTTGGTGGCCGAGTAGTTGACCGGGATCCCCCGCGACGTCGCGCCGTTCTGCCAGTCGGTCATCGCCACACCGACATAACTGGACCCCGAGCCCGTGACCCTGCTGAGCGCCGCTGCGTCGGGCGCGCCCGCCACGGAGATCGAGAGCAGCAGCGCCGAGATCCCGCCCAAAGCGCCCACCCTGCGCAAAGTCGTCATCCGAATCGCCCGTTCACGTAGTCGTAGGTGCGTTCGTCCGACGGCGCGTTGAAGATCGTGTCCGTCGGGCCGTGCTCGATCACCCGGCCGGGTTCGTTCTCGGCGGCGAGGAAGAACGCGCAGTGATCCGAAACCCGTTGGGCCTGCTGCATGTTGTGCGTGACGATCACGACGGTCACCTCGTGCCCGATCTCGGCGATCGTCTGCTCGATCCGCCGGGTGGACGTCGGGTCGAGGGCGGAGCAGGGCTCGTCCATCAGGAGCACGTTCGGCTGCACCGCGAGCGAACGGGCGATGCAGAGCCGCTGCTGCTGCCCACCGGAGAGGGCGCCACCGGGCGAGCTCAGCCGGTCGCGGACCTCACGCCACAGCCCGGCGCGTTCGAGACTCTGTTCCACGAGCGCGTTCTTGTCGTCGCATTTGACGCCGGCGAGTTTCAGCCCGGCGAGCACGTTGTCCCGGATGGACATCGCCGGGAACGGGTTCGGCTTCTGGAACACCATGCCGATGCGCAGCCGGACCTGCTGTGGCCGGGTTCCGTCGGCGTAGATGTCTTGGCCGTCCAACAGGACCTCGCCGGTCAGCGACGCCGACGGGACGAGCTCGTGCATCCGGTTGAGGATGCGCAGGAAGGTCGACTTGCCACAGCCCGACGGACCGATCAGCGCGGTCACCTCTTTGGCGGGCATCCGCAAAGACACGCCTTCGAGGACCAGCCGGTCGCCGAACCAGGCACCGATCTCGCGCGACTCGAGTTCCGCCGCGCCGGGCGGCGGGCCGCCGGTCAAGGTGACCTGAGGCCTGCCGTCCACAGTGGACAATTCGGTGGTGTCGGTCACCGGTTCTCCTTCGTTCTTTTCGCCTTGCGCTTCGACCGGTCGCGCCCGACGATCCTGGCGATCGCGAACAGGCCGAAGATGAGCAGGATCAGCACGAGCGCGCCGACGTAACCGCGCTGCTGGACGTTCTCCAGCGGCTGCTTGATGAAGCGGAAGATGAACAGCGGGATGCTCTCCTGCGGCGCGGAGAACGGGTTGGCGTTCATCGCGAGCGAGCCGAACGAGGTGAACAGCAGCGGTGCCGTTTCGCCCGCCACCCTGGCGATGCCGAGGATCACGGCGGTGGTGACGCCGGTGCGTGCGGTGGGCAGCACCACCGACCACACCGTCCTCGCCCGGCTCGCGCCGAGGGCCAGCGACGCCTCGCGAAGGCCGTCCGGGACCAGCCGGAGCACCACGTCCACGGTCCGCGTCACCGTCGGCAGCATGACCATCGTCAGTGCCAGCGTGGCCATCAAACCGTTGTAGCTGAACAGTCCCACGCCCGCCTGGATACCGGGGATGATCAGCGCCGCGTAGATGAACAGGCCTGCCACGATCGACGGGAGACCGCTCATCGCGTCGACCATGATGCGCACCGGACGGCGGAACCGGGACCGGGTCTCGTTCAGGAAGATCGCGGTGAGCACGCCCAGCGGAACGACGAACACCAGGGTCAGCGCGGTCTGCTGAAGGGTGCCGACCACCGCGTGCAGACCGCCGGTCGCGGTGACCGGATCGGTCGGCGCGACCGCGGACATGTCGTGAGAGAAGAAGCCAAGGCGCAGGTACGGGGCGCCCTGGATGACGATGTAGGTCAGCAGGAGCAGCAACGGGACGAGGAGGGTGAGCGCCCCGGAGACCACGACCGTCGAGACGAGCCGGTCCGACGCGGCGAGCCTGCCCAAGCGGTCGCGGGTGACCAGGTAGAGCATCGCCAGGTACAGCAGGTAGGCGACGATCAGATCCGCCAGCCAACCGGGGGAATCCAGCAGGAGATGCATGACGAACCAGGTGAGCAGCGTGGCCGACACCGCGCAGCCGAGCGCGGCCAGCCGGTCCTGCCGGGTGGTCTCCGACGGGCGACGTTTGACGAGTTTGCGCGGGCCGGACGAGACCGGGGGAGTGACTGTCGTGGTCATCAGGCATCCACTCCCGCGCCGGACCGGCTCTTGGAGATGATCACCGACGCGGTGAAGTTCGTGGCCAGGGTGAAGACGAACAGCACCAGGCCCGCTGCCATCAGTCCGGACAGGAAGAGCCCAGACGCGCCGGAGTTGTTGGCGATGAACCCGGAGATCGTCGCGCCGCCGAACTGGAGGATGTACTTCGTGATCTCCGGAACCTGGGGCAGCAGCAGGGAAACCGCGATCGTCTCGCCGAGCGCGCGGCCGAGCCCGAGCATCGAACCGCCGATGATGCCGCCGCGGCCGAAGGGCAGCACGACCGTTTTGACCATCCCCCACCGCGTACTGCCCAGCGCGAGCGCCGCTTCCTTTTCCCCGGGCGGGGTCTGCGCGAACACCTCACGGATCACCGAGGTCGTGATCGGCAGGACCATCAGGGAGACGACCAGCCCGGCGATGAACATGGACTGGATGTACAGCGTGTTCTCTTTGGACGCGAACAGCGGGAACCAGCCGAGGTTCTCGGTCAGCCACGTCGAAACCGGGACGATCTGCGGGCCGAGGAAGCTGAATCCCCACAGGCCGTACAACAGGCTGGGAATGGCGGCGAGCAGGTCGACGAGGCCGGTGAGGAAGCCGCGGATCCGGCCGCTGGAGTACTCGGTGATGAACAGCGCCGCGAGGATGCTCAGCGGCACGGCGACCAGGACCGCGATGAGCGCGACCACGATCGTCCCGTAGAGCAGGCCCAGCACGCCGAGTACTCCGGAGGCGGGGTCGAACCGGATGGTGGTGAAGAACCCGAAGCCGCTGTTGTCGAAAGCAGGCCCGGACCGGTAGACCAGGAAGAAACCGATGACCAGAAGGATGCCCAGCATGGTCAGCCCGGCGCCGGTGGTGACCCGGCGGAACGCCCGGTCGGCCCGGGAAAGGACTTCGGTGATCGCCCGTCGCACCGGGGTTCCCGGTGGGGACGGGTCGGGCCGGGGTGGCGCGACGGTCACGAGCGGCCTTCCTTCGTATCGGTAAGTAAACGACTTCAGGGCACACCACTTCGCCCCTCGATGCGGCCAGTATGTGGTGCCCGAAACCGCGAAAGGTGTCCAAGCGGAGAACGCCCGACGGGGCGCGTGTGAATCTGTGCCGGGGCGGGTCCGGGGGCGGTTGACCCCGCACGGGCGGCTCGGGGACGTTGGTTCCGGGCGCGGCTCGTGATCGAGTCCCGCTCTCCGCCGTATGCCCGCGCACCTTGGGGAGTCGTCCGTGTTCTTCGTCCGCGCAAGACAAGTCGGGATCCTGCTGATCTGCGGGGTGCTGATGGTCACGGGAGTGTCCGTCCCCGCGGCGCAGGCGCAAGCGCCGGCGAATCCGCCGTACACCCTCAAAACCGAGCCGGCCGATCTGTCGTCGGCCCGGAACGGCGAACCGGTGCGGATCACGGTGTCGGGATTGGCGAGCGGTGCCCAGGCGTCCCTGAAGGTCTGCCCCAAGGTCCTGCCGGACAATTTGATCAAGGTCGCCGGGAAACCGCCGTGGAACCGGGAGACTTCCGTCAGCGCGCGGGTCAATGCCTACTGCGGAGGGTTGAAGGACGAGTTCATCGCGAACGCGGCGCATATGGACAGCGCCACCGGCCGCCGCAGCAGCAGGACCGGCGACATCGTCATCGACACCCAGATCCCGCTCGGCTCCTCCACCCCGAAACCGATCATCTGGGATCCGCTGTACACCACCTTCAACAAGAACGCCGAAGGCCAGGCGGACAAGCCGCCCACGGTGTCCTGGGCGGCCAATCCCGACGTCGTCGATCCGGTGACCGGTGCGAAGACCCGCAACAAGTACTCGTTCCGGTGCGACGAGAACAATCCCTGTTCGGTCGCGGTCACGATCACCGCGAAGAACGCGGCCGGCGCGTTCGTGACCTGGATCGACAGCTCGATCGCCTTCACCCCGACGCAGCAGGAGCTCGGCGTCAAGGGGTGCAAGGGCGCCGGTCAGCACACGCTCAGCGCCAGCATGCCGGAGCGGCTGGGCCGCACCGCGGTCGCGTGGAACCAGGCGCTCTGCGCGCCCACCCAGGCCGAGCAGCCGGCGAACATCGTGAGCGAGACGGAAGACGCCGGCCTGACCGCGTTCGACAAGGGCGACTCGGATCTGGTGATCACCGGCAGCGGGAACGCGCTCGCCACCCAGACCGTCCGGGACCGGCAGTACATCCCGGTCGGGATCAACGCGGCGGTCGTGGCCGCGGTCGGCTGGTCGCCGACCGACAGCGACGACAACGGGAGCTCGCTCAACGCGAAGTTCACCGGCACCCTGCGGTTCACCCACGACGAGGTGGCGAACATGATCACCAAGGGGGACAGCAACCCGATCTGGACGGCCGGGGCGGCATTTTCCGGAACGGGACCCCGCTGGTCGGCCGCAATCCGGCGCTCGCCTCCGTCACGCGGGAGAACGAGGCGAACGCGGCCAGCGCCAGGGCCGGCGCCGAGAGCCTGGACTTCTTCGGGGTGACCGGGGAATCCGGACCGGGCACGGTGCCGCTCGCGTTGAGCAAGGTGCTCGCCGGGGCAGCGCCGTCGGCCTGGGTGTTCCCGAACAAGGGGACCGAATACTTCGGTGAGCTGGACGGGAAATCGCCGGGGGTGATCTCCGATCTCAACGCGCTCGATCCGGGTGCCCGTTCGCTGCACAACGTCGACGCGAAAACCGGTCAGCTCGCCGTGCGCAAGACGGTGCAGAACGGTGTCGTGGGAACGGGATTCGTCTGCACCGGCGGCTGTATGAGCTGGGTGATCACCGATCTCGCGACGGCGAGGGCCTATGGCTGGGCGCCGGTCGCGCTTCCGGACGGCAAGGGGAACTTCGTCGCGCCGACCAAGGAAAGCCTGCAGCTGGCGGCCGATTCGATGCAGGCCGGCGCGGACGGGACCGTGCAGCCGGGCACCGCGACCAAGGACGGCGCGTATCCGCTGACCTTCGTGGAGTACCTGGCGGCGCCGGTCAATCCGTTGATCGACGCGACCTGCAAGCCGATGACCGAGAAGCAGGCGCAGCTGAAGGCGGTCGCCGAGCTGGCGAGCGGCTACGGCCAGTCGCTGCTCCCGCCGGGGATGGCCCCGTTGAGCCCCGGTCTGGCGGCCACCGTTCCCGCGCGAGTGGCCAAGATCGGCACCGGGACGGTCCAGGAATCCTGTAAGGAACGGGAAGAAGCGAAGAATCCGCCACCCGCGGGGGGACCGGTGCCACGACGGCCGCCAACTCCTCGTTGACCGGCCCCAGCGGGGGAACGGGTTCGCCTGCCGGGGCGTCGCCGTCGGCCGCCACCGGGCCCGCCCCGCGGCCGCCCCGACGCCGGAAAGCGTGCTGGCGGCCAAGAACCTCGCCGAGTCGATCGACATCCCGAAGTTCCCGGGGGCCGGGGTGCTGGGCGCGCTCGTTCCCCTGGTGGCCTTGGTGATCCTGGCGACGCTCCCGTCCGCGACGGCGTACGTCGCCGCCGGGCGCCCGGTGCCGAGGTGGCTGCTGGCGGCGCTGGCCGGGATCGGCGCGGCGTTCGCGATGGTCTTCGGTCTCCTGCGGCGTAAATCGGCCGGAGGCGCGGCGTGAGCACCATCGTCGAAGAGAACCATCAGGAACCGGAAACCCGCTTCCTGAGTTTCGGCCCGGGATGGATCGGCACCGTTCTCGCCGCCTGGCTGGTCACCACCCTGGTGGCGCTGGCCCTGGTCGTCTACGCGCTGGGGCCGATGCTTCAGGCGAGCGACCAGAGGAAGGCGCTGGGCGAGATCCGCGGCGAGATCGGCCTGGCGCTGGGGGCCAGCCAAAGCCTTTTCGGCGCCGCTCCGCCCACCGAACCGGTCGAATTCGGCAAACCGGTCGCCGTGCTGGAGATTCCCGCGTTGAAGCTGCAGCAGGTCGTCGTCGAAGGCGCGTCGAGCGGGGAGACCGCGTCCGGGCCGGGCCACGTGCCGGGGACCGCCGGTCCGGGGCAGCCGGGCAACGCCGCGATCGTGGCGCGCAACGCCGGTTACGGCGGTCCGTTCGGTTCGCTCGGGGCGCTGGAACCCGGTGACGAAATCGTCGTCGCGACCACCCAGGGCAAGTCCGTCTACCGCGTGACCGAGAAGGTCACCCGCCCGCTCGACGAAGGGGCCGACTACGGCAAGACGCAGAACGATCGGCTGACGTTGGTGACCTCGGCTTCCTGGTGGCCGCTGGCGTCGGAGGAAGCGACCGTGGTGACCGCGGTGCTGGAGGGCAGGCCGTTCCGGCCCAGTCCGCAGAACGGCAAGGCGGACGCGCAGGACGGCCGGACCGGTGACGGCGGCGCGTGGGCCGGACTGGTGCTGGCCTTCGGCGGATTCGTGGTGGCGGCGGCCGGGGCGACATTCCTTTATCGCCGGTGGCGTCCGGTTTCGACCTATGTCATCACCGGACCGGTGCTGCTCACCCTCGCCGCACTCGCGGCGCTGGCGTTGTGGCGGCTGTTCCCCGCCTGGGCGTGATCCCGATTTCGGTCTTTTCGGACCGAAATCATTCCCACGATGTGGATCATCCCCCGATCCAGACTTTGGTCGGTGGACTCCTCACTGATCGCTCTTTAGATTCTCCCCATTACACCCGGTCAGGGGTAATTCATTCGGGCAGCCGAAGGGATTCCTGTTACGGGCTGTGTCGTGTGTGGGAACAGGGAGATTTCGATGAGCAGATTCAGCCGGGTGGTCACATGCTCGGTTCCGGTCGCGGTCGGCGCTTTGCTGCTGTCGACGGCGGTTTCCAGTGCCCAGCCGTCGGAAGAGGTGCGCACCCAGGCCGGGATCAGCGCCCTGCAGAGCATCAAGAAGAGCCTCACCCCGGCTGAACGCAAGCAGTCCAGCCAGCTCGTCGTCGAGAAGCGCCTGCGCGCCGACAAGGGCCTGGCGGGCAAGCTGCCCGAATACCGGACCGGGCTGGGCGTCAGCGACGCCGGCACGGTCGCGGTGGACATCAAGGGCGCCGGACAGTCCCTGGTGGACGCCGTCAAGGCGGCGGGCGGCACCGTCCGCTACGCCTCTCCCGCCGGCGCGATCCGGGCCGACCTCCCCCTGAACGCCGTCGACGCGATCGCCGGACGCGGGGACGTCGCCGAGGTCAAGGCCGCTTCCCAGGCCATGACCTGGAACGAATCCGCGCCGCAGGACCGGCGGCAGGCCGCGGTCAAGCAGACCGCCGCCGCGCTGCAGGTCGCCGAGGGCGACAAGGCGCACGGCAACGACACCGCCCGCACCAAGTACGGCGTCACCGGCGCCGGCCAGAAGGTCTGCGTGCTTTCCGACGGCATCAAGTCGCTGAAGGCGTCCCAGACCGCCGGTGAGCTCCCTGCCGTCGACGTCCTCCCCGGCCAGGCGGGCAGCGGTGACGAGGGCACCGCGATGCTGGAGATCATCCACGACATGGCGCCCGGCGCCGCGCTCGGTTTCGCGACCGCGTTCACCAGCGAGCAGAGCTTCGCCGACAACATCCGTGCCCTGCGTACCACCGGCAAGTGCACGATCATCGTCGACGACGTGTCCTACTTCGACGAGTCGCCGTTCCAGGACGGCCCGGTCGCGCAGGCCGTCAACGACGTGACCGCGGCCGGCGCGCTCTACTTCTCCTCCGCGGGGAACTCGGGCAACCTGACCGACGGCACCAGCGGCTACTACGAGGGCGACTTCCGCGGCTCCGGCAGCAAGATCTCCGGGATCACCGGGACGCCGCACGACTTCGACCCGGGCACCACGACCCAGCTGTACAACGCGCTTTCGCCGAACTCGGTCGGCCGCTACGTCACCCTGTTCTGGTCCGACCCGTGGGGCAAGGCCACCAGCGACTACGACCTGTTCGTCCTGAACTCCTCCGGTGCGGTCGTCGCCTCCAGCGAGGGCGCGCAGAACGGCACCCAGAACCCGTACGAGATCGCCCAGGTCCCGGCCAGCGGCTCGGGCTTCAAGGTCGCCGTGGTCAAGTACAGCGGTTCCGACCGGTTCATCGCGCTCAACGTGATCCGCGGCCGCTTCGTCGCCTCGGGTGACCTGAAAGCCTTCAGCACCAACGGTGTCACCTCCGGCCACTCGGCGGCCGTCAACGCCTTCAGCGTCGCGGCCGCTCCCGCCGCCGTCGCCTTCGGCCGTGCGCTCGAAGCCGGTGACCCGGCGAACCCGGCCGGCCCGTACCCGGGTCTGTTCACCTCCGCCAGCAAGTGGGAACGGTTCACCTCGGACGGTCGCCGTCACCAGTTCTACAACCCGGACGGTTCGGTGATCACCCCCGGCAACGTGTCCTCGACCGGTGGTGCGACCCGCAACAAGCCGGACATCACCGCGGCCGACGGCGTCGCGACCTCGGTGAGCGGTTTCCAGCCGTTCTTCGGGACTTCGGCCGCCGCGCCGAGCGCCGCCGCCATCGCCGCGCTGCTGAAGCAGGGCAAGCCGGCCGCGACCCCGGCGGAGATCCGGAACGCGCTCGTGTCGACCGCGATCGACCTCGGCGCCCCGGGCTTCGACCCGGTCACCGGGGCGGGCGTGATCATGACCGGCCCGGCGCTCGCCGCGCTGGGCGTCGCCCCGAAGTAACACCTTCCAGGACCAGGAAAACGGCCCGGCGCGCGAGCGCGCCGGGCCGTTTCTTGCTATTCCGGGTCAGGACTTGACGCAGGACAGGCCGTTCGGGCCGGAGACGGTCAGGAAGCCGTACCGCTTGATGGTGGTGGCGAGCTGGCCACCGCACAGCGGGCTGGCGGTCGCGGCGGTGTCACCGGCGGCGAAACCGACCGCGCGCTGGGCCTGGTCGTAGCTCGGCGTGCGGGTGTCGAGCACGTGGTAGACGCTGCGCGAGCCGAGGAACGCGGTGGTGAAGGCCGGGGTGTAGTTGCCGGCCGAACCGGCGACCGGGGAGCCGTCGAAGCCGGCGCCGGTCAGCGGGTTCACGGTGAAGCCCGCGCGCTTGTCCGCGGTCACCGCGTTGCCCTGGGCGATCCACTGCGCGATGGAGAACGGGGCGATCGCGTTGGCGCGGTCGGCGGCCGGGATGGAGTTGCCGTCGTGCTCCTGGAACCGCTTGATGGTGACCGGCTTGGTGGTGGGGTCGAAGCCGAGGACGGTGGTGGTGAAGAAGCTCAGCGTGCCGGAGCCGGTCTGGGGCAGGTAGACGACGATGGCGGCGTTGGCGCCACCGACCTGGTTCCAGTTGGTGATGGAGCCGTCGTAGATGCCGCGCAGCTGCGCCAGCGAGAGGGACAGGCCCGCGCCCGAGCCGGTCGCCGAGGAGGACCAGGTGACACCGTCGGTGGCGAAGGCGTAGTACTCGAACGACGCCGGGTCGGACGAGCCGCGGGGCGAGGACGACCGCGCGATGTCGATCTTGCCGTCGGCCGCGTCGCCGGAGGCCTTGAGCGCGGCCTTGCCCTGCGACGAGCCGTTCGGCGGGAGGTTGGTCGTGGTGTTGTAGACGACCTCGTCGGCGTACAGGTCACCGGGGACGGTGAACGTCGCGCCCGCGGCGAGCAGCGGCGGGATGTTGACGTGGTTGTCGGGGTCGGTGTTCCAGGCCGCGCTGTTGGCGTTGGCCAGGATCGCGCCGGTGATGTCGACGGTGGTGTCCGAGCCCGCCGCGGCCAGGACGTCTTCGAGGCCGTTGGCCGGGGCGACCGCCGAGGCGGTGCCGGTCAGGGTGAGGCAGGCACACGCGGCGATCGCGGTGGCGCCGAGAAACCGAGTGGTACGAGCACGCATCTTGTTTGCACTCTTTCTCTAGTCCCCAAGTAGTCGCGGGATTCCGTGACTTGGCCCAATCCTCGCTCCGTAACACTGTCCGGCGGCGGTGCTTCGCGTTCCCGCCCGACGTCATGGTGGTTAATCTCCGGGGAACGCACTTTCCGTGATCGGCCGTCACGGAGAACGATTCGGTGAATATCCGCCGTAATCGCGTCGGTATTTCCGGCGCCAATCGGCTATCGTCTCGATTCCTTCGCCGATGGACGCTTCGGTGGTGGCCGAGCGGAATCGGTCGAGGCCGCGCTGTGCCTCGATACGCCGTCCGTAGGCATGGCTGGCGATCGCGACGAGCCGGTCGCCGGTGTGCAGGCGCCAGCGCCAGCGACCGCCGCTGAGATGACTGAAATCGCTGGTCAGTTCGGAGATGTGCGTGCTGAGCCAAGCGATCGCGACAAGGCATTCCTCGGCCCGTGGATAGTCGTCCGGCGCCGAACCCAGCGACACGTTGTTGCCGCCGAGCAAACGCCATCGAAGTGTCTGCTCGCCGGTCTGGACGAGCTGAAATCGTGGATTCTTCTTCACCGTTCACCGTCCGTACGACGAAGTGAACGACGTGAATTCCCCCTGGTCACATCCGGTGAATCGCCGCGATGAGGTGAAGGGGTTACCGGTTTTGCTTAAGGCGCGACGGCCGCCGGGTGAACGTTTTCCCCCGGCGGCGGCGCGCTAGCCTGAACGGACGCGGGTAATCGGAAAACAATCACCGAGCCGGTCCGGTCCGGCACGGTCTGCGAGGAGGATCGATGGGCAACGGCAAGATCGCGGTGGTCACCGGGGCGGGTTCGGGGCTCGGCAGGGAGATCTCCCGCGCGTTGCTCGGCGCCGGTTACCGGGTCGCCCTCGCCGGCCGCCGCGTGGACGCGCTGGCCGAGACCGCGGGCGGCACCAAGGACGCGCTTCCCGTGCCCACCGACGTCGCCGACCCCGATTCCGTCGCCGCCCTGTTCGAGACGGTCCGCGACCGGTGGGGGCGGCTGGATCTCCTGGTGAACAACGCGGGTGTCTCGGTGGGCGGGACCGTCGACGAACTGTCCTTCGCGGACTGGAAACGCACCGTCGACACCAACCTGACCGGGATGTTCCTGTGCGCGCAGCAGGCCGTGCGGCTGATGAAGGCGCAGGATCCGCGCGGCGGCCGGATCATCAACAACGGTTCGATCTCCGCGCACGCCCCGCGACCCGCGTCCGTCGCCTACACCGCGACGAAACACGCGGTCACCGGGCTGACGAAGTCGATCTCCCTCGACGGCCGCGCTTGGAACGTCGCCTGTGGACAGATCGACATCGGCAACGCCGCCACCGAGATGACCCTACGGATGGCCGACGGGATCCCGCAGGCCGACGGCAGCGTCAAGGCCGAGCCGACCTTCGACGCCCGGCACGTCGCGGACGCCGTGCTGTACATGGCCGGGCTGCCGCTGGACGCGAATGTCGGCTTCCTGACCGTCACGGCGACCGCGATGCCGTACATCGGACGCGGTTAGCGACCGGCCTCGTGAGTGGCAAGGACGGTTAGAACCGTCCTTGCCACTCACGAGGGCCTCACGGGATCACCTTCGCCTTCCGGAACTCGTCGAACAGCCGGAAGAACATCTCCGGCGTCTCGGCGTACTCGTGGAAACCGGCCCGCCGCGCCTTCGAGCCGTCCGCGAACATGTCGTAGTCCCAGCCGAACACGAAGTCCGCGAACGCCCACGACGACGAAACGGCGCTGTACGGCACTTCGAGGCCGTACTTCGCGGCGATGGAGGTCCAGAGTTCTTCCTTGTCCGCCATGACGACGTCCAGCGACATCGGCAGCGGCGGCGCCACCTCCAGGTCGAAGTAGCGCGCGATCCGCGGCCAGAGGTCGTTCCACCGGAACAGATCCCCGTTCGCGATGTTGTACGCCTCGTTCTCCGAGCCGGTGGCCCACACGGTGGCCTTCGCCAGCAGCCCGGCGTCGGTCATCTCCAGGAGACTGTCGTACGCGCCGGGTTTGCCGGGGAACCGCAGCGGCAGGCCGAGTTCCTTCGAGATCGACGCGTAGACCGCGATGGCCAGCGCCAGGTTCATCGGGTTGCCCAGCGCGGTGCCGCCGACCACCGACGGCCGGATCGCCGACCACGTCCAGGATTTCCCGGTCTGACGACGTTCGAGGAACTGCTGTTGGTCCACGTTGAACTCGGGCGGCATGTGCCCGGCGTCGTCCTCGCGCGCCGGGGTCTTGAACGGGCCGAGGTGGGCGCCGTAGACCTTGTAACCCTGCATGAGGCTGACGTGGCGGAGTCCGGGGGCGGCGGGTTCGATCGCGTCGACGAGGTTGGTCAGCATCGCCAGGTTCGGCGGGACCAGTTCGGCCCAGGTCGGCTTGTCGACATAGGCCGCGTAGAACACGTGCGTGACGTCGTCCAGTCCGCCGAGTTTCGCGCGGGTGTCGTCCGCGTCGAGCAGGTCGACCGCGATCTGGCCGGGGCCGCCGCGCCGCGACAGGCCGATGACGCGCCAGCCCGGCAGGGACTCGAGGTGTGCGATCAGGTTCTTGCCGATGACCCCGTTGGCCCCGGCGACCAGGGCGACCTTGCGTTCTTCGTTCATGTCATCGAGCCTGGACCGTCCCGGGCGATAAGTCCAAGGCATAGATCTCACCGCTCCGATAAACTCTCTTCATGGCCAGTTTGCGGCAGCTCGAATACCTAGTGACCGTCGTCGACACCGGCTCCTTCACCCGGGCCGCCGAGCTGCTGCACGTGACACAGCCCGCGTTGTCGCATCAGGTGCGCGCGCTGGAGAAAGGCGTCGGCGGCCCGCTGCTCGAACGGTTGCCCCGCAGCGTCCGGCTCACCCCGATGGGCCGCGCCATGCTGCCGCACGCCCGCGCCACCCTCGCCGACGCCGAACGCGCGCGGTGCGCGGCCCGGCAGGCGTCCGGCCTGGAGGCCGGGGAGCTGCAGATCGCCACGGTCTACTCGGTCGGCCTCGGGGTCCTTCCCGCGGCGTTGCGGGTGTGGCGCCGGGAGCGGCCCGACGTCGACATCCGGCTGGTGGAGTTCCGGCACGCGGACGAACTCCGGGAGGCGATGGCGGCGGGGGAGGCCGACGTCGCGGTCGGCCCGGTCCCGCCGGGCTGGGACGGGCCGGTGCGCGAACTCGGGGTCGAGGAGTTCGTCGTCGTCCTGCCGATCGACGGGCCGCGCGAGGACGACGGCACCGGCGTCGTCGACCTGGCGACCCTCGCCGACTGCGCGTGGGTGCACTACGCGCCGGGCAACGGCCTGGCCGACCTCGTCGACCAGGCCTGCGCCGCAGCGGGATTCCAGCCGAGGGCCGCGGTCCGGACCGAACAGAGCGCGGCCGCCCCGATGCTCGCGGCCGCGGGCCTCGGTCCCGCGCTGGTCCCGGCCAACGTGCTGCCCGAAGGTTTCCACGGCCGCGTCCTGCGGCCCGAACCGGCGATCCGGCGCACGCTCGCCGCCTACTGCCGTAGCACGCCCGACCCGCTGACCTCGGCGTTCATCGACGTCGTCGCGGGGAAGTGCACGCTCGGGTCACCGCACGGAAACCCCTGAGAGGTCCACGCCGCCGAACGCCGTCGCCTTGACGTCACCGGCGCGGTCCGCCCAGACCGCGTGCCCGTGGCCGGACCACAGCGGCACGACCGGGAGATCGCGCAGCAACTGGTTCTCCACCAGCCGGTAGATCTCGCCGCTTTCGGCGGACTCGGTCTCCTCGGCCGATTTCAGCAGGTCGGCGAAACCGTCGCTGGCGTAGCCGGTCGCCTTCACAATCTCGGCCAGCACTTCTTGGGGGCTCGGCGTCGTCAGCGCCACGTCGATCGCGAACGGTCCTTGCCCGGGCTCCGGGGCGAGCGGGACACCGACGGCCGCGCCGACCTGCTCCGCGAGCGGTCGCAGCCAGCTGGCCTGGGACTGTCCGAAGTGGACGGGGGTGGCCGGGAACTCCGCCTGGGTCAGCAGGGATTTCCCGGCACCGGCGTCGAACGTGCAGGGGCGGCAGGTGCTGCTGCGCTCACCCGGGGCGACGGCGGGCGGCAGCAGCGACTTCGCCGGATCCACCTGCTTGCCCAGCGCGCCCGCCTCCAAAACCGCGCGGTCGATGCCGAGCGCGAAGCCGTGCCGGACGGTCGCGTCGGAGAAATGCGGTGCGGTCAAGGGGAATCCGAGGTAGGCGACGGTGGGCAGGGCCCACATCACGTGCCGCTGCGCGAAATCCGCGTGCATGGCCTCGTGGCGATCACCGGGGACGAAGGTGGAAAGGTCGAGTTTCCCGGCCTTGACCTCGTCGTACTGTGCCGCCGCGTCGCCGGTCTTCAGCTCGATCACCCGCGCCTTGCCCGGCGCGTCGGCGACCCGGACGAGTTTGCCGCCCGACGGCTGCCACGCGCCGTCCAGCCGGAACGGTCCGTTGCCGACCGGACGCTGCGCGAAGCCCGCCCAGTCACGCGAAGCCAGCGCGGAAGCGGGCATCGGGACCAGCGCGGGCGAGGAGAGCAGCGCCGGGACCTGCCCGGACGGCCGGTCGAGCACGAGCCGGATGGTCAGCGGGTCCGGCGCGGTGATCTCCTTGGCCCGCAAGAGATCCTTGACCACCCGGGACGCCTGCCACCGCTCCGCCCCGATCGCCTTCCAGGTGTCCACATAGGACTGCGCGGTCACGGGGGTGCCGTCGTGGAACTTCCCGCCGTCCTTGAGCTTGACCGTCCACGTGACCCGATCGGAGCTGGAGAACGATTCGGCCGCCCGCGGCGCCGTCTTCCCCGTCGCCGGGTCGTAGTCGGCCAGCGGTGTCCACAGCGCGCCCGCGAGCATCCGCCCGGACTGGTCGCGGACGTCGGCGGGCAGCAGGGTCGCCGGGGCGGCCAGGCCCACGCGAAGAACGTCCGGTGCGGGCGGTTCGCCGGATTCGGTGCAGCCCGCCGCGACCAGGGCGGCGGCGAGGAGCGGGGCCAGAAGACGCGAGCGCATGGTCATGTCATAGCAGTCCCGCGGCGACTATTGGCGGTTGTGCGGGCAAAGTGGCGATCATAAGGTGCAGGGACCAGCCTGGGAGGTTTCTGTGCGAGGAAACTGGTTGCTCCGTTCGTGTTTGGCGCTCACCACGGTCACCGCGACCTTGATCGCCACCGGCTTGCCCGCCGCGGCGTGCGGCGAAGAGGACAAACCGGCCGCCGAGAAGGTCCGGGCCGCGGGTGCCCCCGGCGCGGTGAAGAACGTCAAGGCCGTCGGCAACGTGCCCGACGCGCAAGGCGCCATCGCCATGGGGTTCCTGCAGTACGGCAAGCGTGACGTCATGGCGGTTTCCGGCGAGTTCGGCCTGAAGGTCTACGACCTGACGAAGAACCCCACCGCCCCGAAGCTGATCGGCGAGGTCAGCCTCCCCGGCCTGTGGGAGACCGAAGACACCGAGGTCGACGTCAAGCGCAAGCTCGTCTTCCTCGCGCGGGACCCGCGGGCCTACGGCGGCACCACGCAGACCGGTGAGTCCGGCATCTACATCATCGATCTGAAGAACCCGGACAAACCGGCCGTCCTGAGCTACACCAAGGTGCCCGCCGGCCACACGACCAGCTGTGTCGACGACTGCCGGTACCTCTGGACCGGCGGCCCCGCCAAGGCCGCGAACCAGCCCGCGGACTGGGGCGGCCGCCCGATCTGGGTGACCGACATCCGCGACCCGCGCAACCCCAAGACGTTCCCGAACCCGATCGAGCTCGCGCGCAACGACGGCAAGACCGACTACGTGCACGACGTCCAGGTCGACGACGAGGGCGTGGCGTGGGTGTCCGGGCGAGGCGGCGTCCGCGGCTACTGGACCAACGGCTACCACCGCGATCCCGTGCAGGGCAAGGTGCGCCGCGCGACGGCGTTCGACCCCGTGCCGTACGCGGGCGGCGGGATCGAGGAGACGGCGGCGCCGTCGAAGTTCATGCACAACAGCTTCCACCCGGCGGGACACCGCTCGGCCGACGGCGCCGACTCGAACCGCTGGCACGGCCGCGACCTGATCTACGCCACCGAAGAGAGCTTCCTCGACGGCTGCGCCGGCGACGGCGTGCTGACGATCTCGTCGCTGCAGAACTCCTACAACGGCGAAGGCTGGCGCTCGACGCCGGAGAAGCCGTTCCGCCTGAAGTCCGTCGGCACCTGGAGCGTCGCCGGCCAGGAAGGCAGCGACCCGGCGTCGGGTGACTGCTCCGCGCACTACTTCGACATCCGCGGCAAGGTCCTCGTGCAGTCCTTCTACGCGCAGGGCACGCGGTTCCTCGACGTCAGCGACCCGACCGACCCGAAGCAGATCGCCTACTTCCGCCCGGCGGACGCCAGCGCGTGGGCGCCGTACTGGCACAAGGGTTACGTCTATGTCGCCGACAACACTCGCGGAATCGACATCCTGAAGCTCACCGCCTGAGGCAGGATCTTCCCCATGCGCACCATGGGGAAGATGCTGGGGATCACGGCCGCGATCGTCCTGATCGCGGCCTGTGACCCGGTCCCGCCGAAGGAAGTGGCCGTCCACACCGATCCGGCGCCGGTCGCCGAGGACTTCCCGGAGGTCGGCGAGATCGTCCAGGCGTCCTGGGTCGAGGAGAGGATGGGCGCCGGCCAGGGGCGGGACGCGGCGCCGGGGCCGTCCGATCTCCGGTTGTCCGCGGTGGTGAAGCTGCGTCGCGAGGCCGTCGCGAAAGTGCTGGACGGCTACCAGTGCCAAGCGGGTTCCCCGATGGTGCCCGAGCCCTTGAAGGGGCTCTTCCCGACCGGGGTGAAGTGGCTTTCCTGCGCGCTGCCCACGACCACCAAGGCGCGGACCGCGTTCGTCGCCGACGGGTCCGAACAGGCCTTCCTCACCTCGACGACCATGTGAGCGGAGGCCTGTTCGGGCCGAAGGCGTCCTTCACCGCATCCGACGCGGCGAAGGACGCCTTCGGCCCAACTCAGGCCCCGCTCAAGAGGCCAGCAACTCCTGCAGTTCCGCCACGGCCGCGGTCAGTTCCGTCGCGAACAGCTCCATCTCGTGCGCCACGTGCTTCGGCGTGCACAGGTACAGATTCAGCGACTCGGGCAGCAGCACGTACGCGACGCCGATGCACTGCGGGCTGGTCGACCCGAAACCGAAGTACCGGATGTTCACCGACGGCGCCGAGCTGGTGCTCAGGTAGTCGTTGCGCATCTTCAGCCAGCCGGGTGACGAGTACAGCGAGGGAGAGTCCTCGACGCCGCGCCGCTTCTGGATCAGCTGCAGCTCCCACAGGTGCTGCTCCGGCGCGTCACCCGCCTGGCACTCCTTCGCCCGCGTGACGTGCTTCGCGGCCGCCGCGCGGAAAGCCGCCTGGCGCGTCTGCCGGTCGGCTTGCGGGTCGTTCATCACTTGGACGAACCACAGCACCTCGGGAGTCACCACACGCATCGCTTCGGTGCGCCCGTTCTGGTACTGCCGCGTCGCGATCGACTCGTACGTCGCGCCCGTGATCCCCTTCGCCCGTTTGTGCGCGAGCTGGTACGCCATCTGCGCGAAGGCATCCGGGGACATCCCCAGCTCCTTCGCCCGCTTCGCGCCGAAGTCGGTAAAGGACACCGTCTTCGTAGCGGTCGCGTCGGCGTACTCGGCGAAGGACGCGGCGGCGGCTCGCGCGTCCTCGCGCAGCGCGTCACCCAGGACGAACTCGATGACCTCGGACGACGGCACACCGTCGGCAGGCGGCCGCTCCAGCCGTGTCCCGCTGAGCAGCGCGTCGGTGAACCCGAGGATCGTGGTCCCGTCCAGTTCGCAGTGCTCGACGTTGATCCCCGCCGTGCCGTCCTCGAACACGATCAGCGACACGGCCTTGTCGAACCAGCGGTTCCCGCTGTCGCCGTGCAGCAGGTGGTCGCACGCCTCCTGCGTGCCCGACGGCGTGAAGTCCTCCAGGCACAGGCAGAACAACGCCGTCTCGATGTCGTCGAGCGCGGCCGCGTTCCCCGCCGCCAGCAACGCTTCCCGCGTCGCCGCCCATTCGGCCCTGGCCTTGGTGGTGAAATGCCCGGCGGCGGTCTGCGGGTCTTCGACGAAGTTCCCCGACTTCACGATCGCCTGCAGCCCCGCGACCAGCTGTTCGGGGGAGTACGGGCGGCCGTCGGGCGCGATGACGTCCATCCGGAACGGGGTGTCGCGGTGGAAGACCACGATATGCCGCGCCCTCGACGGCCCCGGCCAGTCCTCGCGGTACGGCGTGCGCGCGGTGTCCTGCACGGCGCCGGGGATCCGCGTCGCCGAGAACAGGAACTTGTGCTGCACCATCGACTGCGGCTGCCCGCGCAGCAGGATCGGCGGCACCAGTTCCTCGTCGAGCTTCAGCTTGTAGTCCACCGCCGAAGCCGCCAGTTCGGCCGCGCGCTCCAGCTGCCCCAGCGGGGATTCGGTGAACAGGAAGAAGAAGTTCGCGTTGAGGGCGATCCGGTCGCGACGGCCGAGGTAGCGGTACGGCCAGAAGGTGTCGAGCCAGCTCCGGACGTCTTCGCGCTTGTCGTAGGCCTCGAGCGCGCTCTGCAGTTCGTGCGCCGGGCTTCCTTCGGCGAGGAACTCGGCGACGGCGCCTTCGGTCTCCGCGAGTTCGCCGGTGGTGAGCAGCGGCGAGCACCACTCGAGGAACCGGCGGCAGGTGTCCTCCAGGCGGGGGACGGGGACCCGCGGCAGGCTGTCCTCGTTGCCGAACGTGTGGGTGGACGGTTCCGGACTGCTCACGATCATCCTTGATCTCGAAGGGGAAGGGCGTTCAGCGCGGAGGCGAGCCCGCCCGCCGCGCCGTTCGGGCGGGAGACGAACAGCCGCGCGTACAGGCGGCCGCCGTCCTCCAGCCCACGCGGGTCGACACCCGCGACGGACAGATTGTCCAGGATCTGCGTCTGTTCCTCGGCCGAGGCGAATTTCCGCTGCCGGAAGACGCCCTCGACCCCGGTCGTCTCGTACTCCAGGTCGCCGAGGCTGTCGGCGACCGGGCCGTAGGAGAACATCCGGAGGACGAAATGCGCCATCCAAGGCCGGTTTTCCCGCGCGATCCGCACGAGGGTCTTCTCGGTGACGTAGCCGACGCAGCCGGTCGAGATGACGATGTCGACATCGGCCAGCAACGCGCGCTGTTCCTCTGTCGGGTCTTCGTTCTCAAGATCGGCGTGGATCGCTTCGTCGATGAAGCCCGCTGCCAGCGCGTAGTCCAGAGCGGGCGCGGAGGCGTCGAGGCCGATGAAGCGGACTCCGTCGCCGACGGCGTCCATCCGGCGATCCCGCGCGATCAGTTCGTCCCGGCTCAGCGAACCGGCGGACGCGTAATGGTCGTACAGGCGCTCCATCGTGGTGTCGAATCTGTGCAGCGCCGCGTTGACACCGTAGGAACAGCCGAGGTCGAGCACCGTCGGGACCTTGACGTCGGCCTCCGCGCGGTACTCGTCGATCAGTTTCGCGAAGTAGGCCTTCGCCTGCTGCGGGATGTCGTAGTCCAGTCTGCGCAAGGTGCCGAAGAACGCGCGAGGATCGGGCTCGGTGTAGATGTGATCGAAATTGATCTTGCCGGTCGAATCCAAAGGCACGGCCAAGCTCCTGACTTAGTCGAGCAGCTGATCGCCCCGGACCGCCGCCGAAGCGACGTGTTCCGGCAGGACCCGGCCGAACAGCTGTCTCGTCCGTTCCGGACTGCCGATGACCCCAGGACGCTCGCTGTACGCGAAGATCGCGGAATGGCGGGCGACTGCCCCTTGAACACTACTCACCCGGTGCAGCGCGAAGCGTCCGCGAAACAGCTGAAGATCGCCAGGACGGAGAGTGAGCCGCCTGATCAGGTGATCACCTTCGCCCGCCAGGACGGCGCGGACGTCGCCGAAGTTCTCCGCCGTTTCGGAGCGGATGTTCGGGCAGTATTCGAAGACACCGCCTTCGGCCGCTTCCTGCGTGAGCATGCTGACCGTGTACTCGTTGGTGTCGAAATGCCACGGATGCGAGCGGCCCGGCTCGATCACGTTGAGCACCAGGCCGGACAGCGGATCGGCGAGTTCGTGCAGCTCGGGGAGTTCGAAGCAGTCGGCCACGAACCGCTGGAACTCCGGGCTCGTGTACAGCTGCTGGATCACCGCGGTCGCCGGGATCCGGTCTCGCGCCACGAAAGCGTTGCCGCGTTCCATGATCGTGCGGCCGGGATGGTCCTCGGGCAGCGGAGTGTCGATGGCGATGTTGTAGGCGTTGACGCGTTCGACCTTCGCGTACGCCTCCGGAGCGATCTTCGCGCCTTCGTGGCGAAGGGCGTCGCGCAACTCCGGACGGATGAAGTCGGCCAGCACACTGCAGCCCGTTTCCCGCAGTTCGGCGCGGGTCCGGGAAACGATTTCGCGCCACGCGGGGCTTCCCGGTTCGGACAACGGATAGCGGGCGGTATCGGCCACTTGGACTGCGCTCGCGGTCATCGACGTCCTCTCGGCTGCCCGGAAGTGAGTCTCGGGTTTAGCACAGAAAACGCCCGCGACCCCCGCGCCTTGTGAGCGGTGCCACACGCAACGTGACGGCCCCCTTGTCCGCGTCACAAATTAATCCGCGCGCGCCAGCGCGTCCGTTGAGGGTGGTGGCGGGGGCATGGATGGAGGATAAGGGGGCCGTCGGCGACTTTTCGTCAGCTGGTGACAAGCGGCAGCAGCGGCCGCCGCACCGCGGTCGCGACGCCGTCGGACGCCTGGGCGGCGGCGATCCGCTCGGCCGTCGGCGTGCCGTACTCCGTGGTCCGCTGCCGCAGCGGGCGGCCCAGCGGTTCGACCATCGCGCGCATGTCGCTGATCGTCTTGTACGACCCGTTGGCCGCGCCCGCCATCCGGCTGATCGTCTCCTCCATCAGCGTCCCGCCGATGTCGTTGACCCCGCCCTGGAGCACCGCGCGGCTGCCCTCCTCGCCGAGTTTCACCCACGAGCTCTGGATGTTGTCGATCATCCCGTGCAGAAGCAGCCGGGCCAGCGCGTGCACCGCGCGGTTCTCGCGCAGCGTCGTCCCCGCCCTGGCGAGCCCGGCGAGGTAGATCGGGGAGCTCTGGTGGATGAACGGCAGCAGCACGAATTCGCTGAACCCGCGCCGCCCGTTGCGCTCCAGGCCTTCCCGCTGCAGTTTCGCCAGCAGTTTCAGATGCCCGACCCAGTGCGCCGGGGTGTCGACGTGGCCGTACATCATCGTCGACGTCGTCGTGATGCCGAGTTTGTGCGCGGTGGTGACGACGTTGATCCATTCGGACGTCGGCAGCTTGCCCTTCGTCAGCACCCAGCGCACGTCGTCGTCCAGGATCTCCGCCGCCGTGCCCGGCAGCGAGTCGACGCCGGCTTCCTTCGCGCGCGCCAGCCAGTCCTCGATCGAGAGGTTCGTCCGCGAAGCGCCGTTGACGACCTCCATCGGCGAGTACGAGTGCAGGTGGATGTCCGGCTGACGGCGTTTCACCTCCGCCGCGAGGTCGAAGTACGCGGTGCCCGGCAGATCCGGGTGGATGCCGCCCTGCATGCAGATCTCGGTCGCGCCCGCGGCCCACGCCTCGTCGACCCGGTCGCCGACCTGCTCCAGCGAGAGCGTGTACGCGTCGGCGTCGGTGCGCCGCTGGGCGAAGGCGCAGAACCGGCAGCCGGTGTAACAGACGTTGGTGAAGTTGATGTTCCGCGTGACGACGAAGGTGACGTCGTCGCCGTTCACCTCGCGACGCAGGTCGTCGGCGATCTTGGTGAACGCGTCGAGCTCCGGTCCGTCGGCGTGCAGCAATGCCAGCGCCTCGTCGTCCGAAAGCCCGGCGGGGTTCTTTTCCGCGCTGCGCAAGGCATCCCGGACGTCGAGGTCGAACCGCTGCGGCGCGGTCTTGATGTTGCCCTTGATCTCGGCCCAGTCGCCGTACACCGAGTCGAAGTCGCTGCGGCGGTCCTCCGTGCGCCCGACCGTGTCGACCTCGACGTGGAGATCGGTCCGCCCGGCCTCCTTCCAGCCGCCGTCCGGCTCCTGCCACGGGATGCCCACCGGGATGGCCTCTTCGATCGCGAGCCCGGTCTCGGTGTCGGTCAGCGGGGCGAGATGCGCGTTCATCCGCGGGTCCAGCCACGGCTCGCCGGCCTTGACGTACTCCGGGTAGATCGGCAGCCGCTCGCGCACGGTGAACCCGAGCGCTTCGGTGCGGCGTTTGAGCTCGTCGATCTGCGGCCACGCGCGTTCGGGGTTGACGTGGTCGGGGGTCAGCGGCGAGACACCGCCCCAGTCGTCGATCCCCGCGTTCAGCATCAGTTCGTACTGCTGGCCGATCAGGTTCGGCGGCGCCTGGATCCGCATCCGCGGCCCGAGCACGAGCCGCGCGACGGCGATGGTCGCGGCGAGCTCTTCGAGATCGGCGTCCGGGGTCGCGCGCATCTTGGTGTCCGGCTTCGCGCGGAAGTTCTGGACGATGACCTCCTGGATGCCGCCGTAGGTCTTCGCGACCTTGCGGATGGCGAACAGGGAGTCGGCGCGTTCCTCGAAGTTCTCGCCGATGCCGATCAGGATGCCGGTGGTGAACGGCACCGAACTGCGGCCGGCGTCCTCCAGCACCCGCAGCCGGACGTCGGGATCCTTGTCCGGCGAGCCGTAGTGCGGGCCGCCCTTCTCGGTGTACAGCCGCTTCGCCGTGGTCTCCAGCATCATGCCCATCGACGCCGAGACCGGCTTGAGCCGCTGGAAGTCCTGCCAGGTCAGCACGCCGGGGTTGAGGTGAGGGAGGACGCCGGTCTCTTCGAGGACCCGGATCGCCATCGCCCGGACGTAGGACAGCGTGTCGTCGTAACCGTGCGCGTCGAGCCAGTCCTTCGCCGCCTTCCAGCGGTCTTCCGGGCGGTCGCCGAGGGTGAACAGCGCTTCCTTGACCCCCATCTCGGCACCCTTGCGGGCGATGTCGAGCACCTCGTCGGGGGAGAGGAACGGCGATTCGACGCGGCCGGGGACGGTCGCGAAGGTGCAGTAACCGCAGCGGTCCCGGCACAGCCGGGTCAGCGGGATGAACACCGAACGGCTGTAGGTGACCACACCGGGACGGCCCGCCGCGACGAGCCCGGCGTCGCGGACCCGGGAGGCGTGCTCGGACAGCGTCTTGAGGTCGTCGCCACGCGCCTGGAGCAGGATCGAAGCCTCGGTGATGTCGAGGGTCTTCCCGTCGCGCGCCCTGGCGAGCGCCCGGCGCATCGCCGAGGTGGTGGGGGCGTTCGCGTCAGCAGGGGATGCCATTCCCGCACGCTATGGCCGGACTCGCTCCACCTGCCAGTGTGCAACCCGCCACCGCGTCACCCACGTGGGTAAGGTCACCGTTTCCGCTGGTCAGAGCGTGATCTTGGTTGCCGATCGGCGGGTGCGAGTGTATTACCTAAAGTGTGGCTTCGGTGATCGGCAAGAAGGTCGGCGGGCGGACGTACTACTACCTCGTCACCTCCGCGCGGGTCGACGGCGAGCCGAGGGTGGTTTCGCAGCGTTACCTCGGGACGGCCGAGGAGATCGGGCGCGCGATGGAGGGTGACGTCTCCGCCCCCGGCGAAGCGCGTCACCGGACCTTCGGCGACGTCGCGGCAGTGTGGGCCACGCTGCGGCGGCTCGACTTCGTGCGCCGGGTCGACGAAGCCGTCGGAGCCCAGCGCGCGGCGACCACCCTGGGCTCGCATCTCGCGCTCGCCGTCCTGCATCGGGCGACAGCGCCGGAAACGCAGTTAGCCGACTGGTGGCGAGACTCCGTCGCCCGGGAATTCGTCCAAGCCGACCTTCCGAATCACCGGCGTGCGCTGCAACGCCTCACCCCCGAACGGATCGCGCGGATCGAGACGGCCGTCGCCGACGCGGTGCTCTCCTGGCTGGGGACGGGCGACGCCGCGCTCGCCGTCGACGTTCCGCAGTTCGCCACCTTCACCACCGCCGACCCGTGCCGCTGCGAACTCGCCGGCCTCGGCCTGGTGGTGACCAAGGACGGCGCGATCCCGCTGGCGTCGCACGTGTACCCGCGGGAAGGGGCGCCGCCGTTCGCCGCACTCGCCGAGGAACTCCGCTCGCGGTATCCGGTCACGCTGGTCTTCACCGCGGGCCAGGCGGCCCAACTGGATCTCGGACGGCATTTCGTCGGCGCGCTCCCGCTCTCGGAGCACCCGGAACTGCTGGCGAAACCGCCGTCCGCGCGCAAACCCGTCGACCCGGAGCGTTTCGCCGGGCTGACCGCCCTCGACACCAGGGCCGTGGTCGCCGGCGTGCGGCGGCGCGTGATCCTGACCCATTCGGAGACCCTGCACAACGCGCAGGCCCGCGCGTTCGGTGAGGAGCTGGGCACCGCGACCCGCGAACTCGCCGGCCTCGACGCCGCGCTGGCCTCGGGCACGTACCGGGGCGACCGCGGCCAGGTGAACGCCGAAATCGCGCGGATCACCCGCGGCCGCCGCGTCGAACGGGTGCTCTCACCCGCACTGACCGGGACGAAACCGGGGGAGATCCGGCTGACCTGGAAGGTCGACGACGCCGCGGTGTCGCGGTTGCACGACGAGTTCTTCGGCAAGCAGGTGCTGGTCACCGATCACGACTGGCCGGTGTCCGAGGTCGTCACCGCGTACCGCGCCCGGACCCACCTCGACTCGACGTTCCGCTGGCTGACCGGCCCCGCCGTCGCCGGTCCGACCCCGCGCTGGGACTGGACGCCGCACCGGATCGCGGTGCACACCCTGGTCACGGTGCTCGCGTCCACGGTCACCCACCTCATGCGGCGCGAGGCCGACCGCGCCGGGATGAACCTGTCGGTCCGCGAACTGATGGACAGCCTCGCGGGGATAGGGGAGACGGTGCTGCGGTATCCGTCCACCGGCGGCCGCCCGCGGACGCGGCGCCTGCTGACCGAGCGGAACCCGGAACAGCAGGCGCTCTTCGACCTCTTCGGTCTCAGCTCTCTCGGTGGATATGGAGAGCCGAGAAGCTCTGCACCACCGGCATCAGCTCGATGACGTTGATGTTCACGTGTTCCGGCTGCGAAGCCGCCCAGAAGACGGACTCGGCCACGTCGGCGGCCGTCAGCGGCGTCGTGCCCTTGTAGACGTTGTCCGCCTTGCTCTGGTCGCCCTCGAACCGGACGACGGAGAACTCGGTGCCGCCGACGAGGCCCGGCTCGACGTTGGTCACCCGGACGCCGGTGCCCTGCAGGTCCGCGCGCAGATTCAAGCTGAACTGGTGTACGAACGCCTTGGTCGCCCCGTAGGCGTTGCCGCCGGGGTAGGGGTAGCTGCCCGCGACCGAGCCGATGTTGATCACGTGCCCGCGGCCGCGCTCGACCATGCCGGGCAGCAACGCGCGGGTCAGGTGCGCGAGCCCCTTGATGTTCGTGTCGATCATCTGGTCCCAGTCGTCGAGCTTCGCCCGGTGCGCTGGCTCAAGGCCCTTCGCGAGGCCGGCGTTGTTCACCAGCAGGTCGACCTCGGCGAATTCGGCGGGCAGCGCGCCGGGGAGCGCGGCCACCGCGTCGGCGTCCCGGACGTCGAGCTCGAAGGGGAGGACGTTCTCGCCCAGCTCGCCGACCAGCTTGTCGAGCCGGTCCTTGCTGCGCGCGGCCGCGACGACCTTGGCGCCGTCGGCGGCGAACCGGCGGACGATCTCGACGCCGAACCCGGCGCTGGCACCGGTCACGAATACGGTCTTCTGGGGCATCAATCAATCTCTTTCAAGAACCGTGCGAACACGTCGTTGAACTCGGCCTCGCGCTCCAGGTTAGGCATGTGGGCGGCGCCTTCGATCACCGCCAGGGTGGAGCCTGGGATGAGGTCGTGCATGAGCTCGGCGTCCGCGACCGGGGTGAACTCGTCCTCGTCCCCGACGACGACCAGCGCCGGTACCTCCACGCGGGCGAGGCTCTCCCGATAGTCCGGCCGCTCGGCCCGTCCCCTGAGCGCGGCCGCCGCTCCTTCCTTGGGCGTCGTGCGCATCATGCCGAGGACGTGCGCCGCCACGTCCGGCATCGTGCGGACGTTCTCCGGGGAGACCATCTTCGTCAGCACTTCCTCCGCGTACGGGTTCATTCCCTCCGCGAGGACGCGGTCCGCCATCTCGTTGCGGACGCGCTTGCCCTCCTCGGTCTCCTCCTGGGGAGAGGTGTCGGCGAGCAGGAGCCCGGAGACGCGCTCGGGATAGGTGCGGTGGAACTCCATGACGATCTGCCCGCCCATGGAGAGACCACCGAGGACGAAGCGCCCTAGACCGAGGTGATCGGCGAGCCGGACGATGTCGGCTGCGAAGACATCGAGACCCGTCTTCTGGTCAATTGCCGGCTTGGTCGTCTCGCCGTACCCGCGGAGGTCCGCGGTGATGACCCGGTAGCCCTCCCGGCTGAAGCGCTCGGCCTGGGGACGCCACATCGAACGGTTGAAGGGGTGGCCGTGGACGAGGACGACGGGCAACCCGGTGCCGAGGTCGTCGTAAGCGACGGAGATGCCGTCGAGTTCCGCAGTGCTCATGAGCCCGACGCTAATCGGAGCAATCCGCTGGATCAATAAGGTGCAATGTACTCGGAGCAATATTCTTGCCCGGGAGTTCACCCGAGGTCCCCCGGGGCGATCACCGCGTGATCGCCGGCATCGGGCTCGTTTATCGCCTCTGACCTGCGCGAATGTCGTTAAGGTACCCCCCTGTTTTCGGGGGTTTCCGGCCATGTAAAGTTCTCTTCGTCGCCAGGGAAACCGGGCGGCCGACCGGGACACGAACCAAGCTCTCGCTCAGTGCGATTGAGTGGGTGTCTCACCAAAAACTGCTAGGAATGACTGCTTCGGATAAGGCCGCTGTGATGGTGGTGCGATTCGGGGTGTGTTGCTTGAGAACTCAACAGTGTGCTAGTGAACTAAGCCAGTAGAGCTTATGTATTTGAACCTCGTGTGAGGTTCCTTTGAGAGCAAGTATTATTTGCCTCGATCAAATTTGACATTGTTGGAGAGTTTGATCCTGGCTCAGGACGAACGCTGGCGGCGTGCTTAACACATGCAAGTCGAACGATGAAGCCTTTCGGGGTGGATTAGTGGCGAACGGGTGAGTAACACGTGGGCAATCTGCCCTGTACTTTGGGATAAGCCTGGGAAACTGGGTCTAATACCGGATATGACTTCTGCGGGCATCCGTGGAAGTGGAAAGCTCCGGCGGTACGGGATGAGCCCGCGGCCTATCAGCTTGTTGGTGGGGTAATGGCCTACCAAGGCGACGACGGGTAGCCGGCCTGAGAGGGTGACCGGCCACACTGGGACTGAGACACGGCCCAGACTCCTACGGGAGGCAGCAGTGGGGAATATTGCACAATGGGCGCAAGCCTGATGCAGCGACGCCGCGTGAGGGATGACGGCCTTCGGGTTGTAAACCTCTTTCGCCAGGGACGAAGCGCAAGTGACGGTACCTGGATAAGAAGCACCGGCTAACTACGTGCCAGCAGCCGCGGTAATACGTAGGGTGCGAGCGTTGTCCGGAATTATTGGGCGTAAAGAGCTCGTAGGCGGTTTGTCGCGTCGTTCGTGAAAACTCCACGCTTAACGTGGAGCGTGCGGGCGATACGGGCAGACTTGAGTTCGGTAGGGGAGACTGGAATTCCTGGTGTAGCGGTGAAATGCGCAGATATCAGGAGGAACACCGGTGGCGAAGGCGGGTCTCTGGGCCGATACTGACGCTGAGGAGCGAAAGCGTGGGGAGCGAACAGGATTAGATACCCTGGTAGTCCACGCTGTAAACGTTGGGCGCTAGGTGTGGGCGACATCCACGTTGTCCGTGCCGTAGCTAACGCATTAAGCGCCCCGCCTGGGGAGTACGGCCGCAAGGCTAAAACTCAAAGGAATTGACGGGGGCCCGCACAAGCGGCGGAGCATGTGGATTAATTCGATGCAACGCGAAGAACCTTACCTGGGCTTGACATGCGCCAGACATCCCTAGAGATAGGGCTTCCCTTGTGGTTGGTGTACAGGTGGTGCATGGCTGTCGTCAGCTCGTGTCGTGAGATGTTGGGTTAAGTCCCGCAACGAGCGCAACCCTTATCCTACGTTGCCAGCGCGTTATGGCGGGGACTCGTGGGAGACTGCCGGGGTCAACTCGGAGGAAGGTGGGGATGACGTCAAGTCATCATGCCCCTTATGTCCAGGGCTTCACACATGCTACAATGGCTGGTACAGAGGGCTGCGATACCGCGAGGTGGAGCGAATCCCTTAAAGCCGGTCTCAGTTCGGATCGCAGTCTGCAACTCGACTGCGTGAAGTCGGAGTCGCTAGTAATCGCAGATCAGCAACGCTGCGGTGAATACGTTCCCGGGCCTTGTACACACCGCCCGTCACGTCATGAAAGTCGGTAACACCCGAAGCCCATGGCCCAACCCGTAAGGGGGGGAGTGGTCGAAGGTGGGACTGGCGATTGGGACGAAGTCGTAACAAGGTAGCCGTACCGGAAGGTGCGGCTGGATCACCTCCTTTCTAAGGAGCAACACATCCACCCCGCCGGGATACCCGGACCAACGGTTGGTGGAGTGGGCACGGCTCAACATCCGAATGTGGTGTTGCCGGGCTTGCTCAAGGAATTGTGGAACTACTGGTTATGGTGTCGCCGGTTTTTGCCGGGACGCTCTAGTACTGCTTCCTTCGGGAAGCGTGGAACGGGTGCTCCTGGGAAGTCGGAGGGATTGTTCGCTGGCATGCTGTTGGGTCCTGAGGCAACACGCCAAGGGGCTTACACGAGCTCCAGGTTGTTTGTTTCTGGTGTGGTGTTTGAGAACTGTAGAGTGGATGCGAGCATCTTTGTGGTCAAGTTGTTAAGGGCACATGGTGGATGTCTTGGCTTCAGGAGCCGATGAAGGACGTGGGAGGCTGCGATATGCCTCGGGGAGCTGTCAACCGAGCTGTGATCCGAGGATTTCCGAATGGGGAAACCCAGCACCAGTTATGTGGTGTTACCCGCATCTGAATATATAGGGTGTGTGGAGGGAACGCGGGGAAGTGAAACATCTCAGTACCCGTAGGAAGAGAAAACAACCGTGATTCCGTGAGTAGTGGCGAGCGAAAGCGGAAGAGGCTAAACCATGCACATGTCAAGCTGTCAGGCGTTGTGTGTGTGGTGTTGTGGGACCCGCCTTGAAGAGACTGACATTTCTTCGGGTTGATGTGCTGGTTAGTGGAACGCCTTGGGATGGGCGACCGGAGTGGGTGAGAGTCCCGTACGCGAAAACCAGTTTCTGAGACCTTGGTGGTGTTCCCGAGTAGCAGCGAGCTCGTGGAATTTGCTGTGAATCTGCCGGGACCACCCGGTAAGCCTAAATACTTCCTGAAGACCGATAGCGGACTAGTACCGTGAGGGAAAGATGAAAAGTACCCCGGGAGGGGAGTGAAAGAGTACCTGAAACCGTGTGCCTACAAGCCGTCAGAGCCCGAGCACATCCTTGTGATGTTGAGGTGATGGCGTGCCTTTTGAAGAATGAGCCTGCGAGTTAGTGCTGCGTGGCGAGGTTAACCCGTGTGGGGTAGCCGTAGCGAAAGCGAGTCTGAATAGGGCGATTGAGTCGCGTGGTCTAGACCCGAAGCGGAGTGATCTACCCATGGCCAGGCTGAAGCGTCGGTAAGACGACGTGGAGGGCCGAACCCACTTAGGTTGAAAACTGAGGGGATGAGCTGTGGGTAGGGGTGAAAGGCCAATCAAACTCCGTGATAGCTGGTTCTCCCCGAAATGCATTTAGGTGCAGCGTCACATGTTTCTCCACGGGGGTAGAGCTACTGGATGGTCTAGGGGCCTTACCGGGTTACCGAAATCAACCAAACTCCGAATACCGTGGTGTGAGAGTGTGGCAGTGAGACGGCGGGGGATAAGCTTCGTCGTCGAGAGGGAAACAGCCCAGAACACCAGCTAAGGCCCCTAAGTGTGTGCTCAGTGGGAAAGGATGTGGGATTGCCCAGACAACCAGGAGGTTGGCTTAGAAGCAGCCACCCTTGAAAGAGTGCGTAATAGCTCACTGGTCAAGTGGTCCTGCGCCGACAATGTAGCGGGCTTAAGCACACCGCCGAAGCTGTGTCATTGACACATATAGATCGGCGTTCTCCTTGAGGGGACGTCTAGTCGTGTTGATGGGTAGGGGAGCGTCCTGCATCCAGGGAAGCGGCGGCGGAAGCCAGTCGTGGAGGGTGTGGGAGTGAGAATGCAGGCATGAGTAGCGAATGCAGAGTGAGAAACTCTGCCGCCGGATGACCAAGGGTTCCTGGGCCAGGCTAATCCGCCAGGGTAAGTCGGGACCTAAGGCGAGGCCGACAGGCGTAGTCGATGGATAACGGGTTGATATTCCCGTACCCGAGCACGTGCGCCCAGGATGAGGCGGTTGATACTAACCACCCAAAGCCAGTTACCGAAGTCTTCGGATGGAGGTTTCTGTGTGGAGCGTGGGATCTGATTCCGTAGTAGTCGAGTGATGGGGTGACGCAGGAAGGTAGCTCCGCCAGTGAGTGGTAGTACTGGTGTAAGCGTGTAGACCGAATGGTAGGCAAATCCGCCATTCATATAGGTTGAGACGTGATGCGTAGCCGATTGAGGTGAAGTAGAGTGATCCTATGCTGCCGAGAAAAGCCTCTAGCGAGTGCGTGCACGGCCCGTACCCCAAACCAACACAGGTGGTCAGGTAGAGAATACTAAGGCGATCGGGTGAACTGTGGTTAAGGAACTCGGCAAAATGCCCCCGTAACTTCGGGAGAAGGGGGCCAAACACTCTGAAGTCCCTTGCGGACTAGGGGTGGGTGGCCGCAGAGACCAGCGGAAAGCGACTGTTTACTAAAAACACAGGTCCATGCGAAGTCGCAAGACGATGTATATGGACTGACGCCTGCCCGGTGCTGGAACGTTAAGAGGACCGGTTAACCCTTCGGGGTGAAGCTGAGAATTTAAGCGCCAGTAAACGGCGGTGGTAACTATAACCATCCTAAGGTAGCGAAATTCCTTGTCGGGTAAGTTCCGACCTGCACGAATGGCGTAACGACTTTCCGGCTGTCTCAACCACAGGCCCGGCGAAATTGCACTACGAGTAAAGATGCTCGTTACGCGCGGCAGGACGGAAAGACCCCGGGACCTTTACTATAGTTTGGTATTGGTTTTCGGTTCGGCTTGTGTAGGATAGGTGGGAGACTGTGAAGCTGGCACGCTAGTGTTGGTGGAGTCGTTGTTGAAATACCACTCTGGTCGGATTGGGAATCTGAACCTCGGACCATGATCTGGTTCAGGGACAGTGCCTGATGGGTAGTTTAACTGGGGCGGTTGCCTCCTAAAGAGTAACGGAGGCGCCCAAAGGTTCCCTCAGCCTGGTTGGCAATCAGGTGTTGAGTGCAAGTGCACAAGGGAGCTTGACTGTGAGACAGACATGTCGAGCAGGGACGAAAGTCGGGACTAGTGATCCGGCACCACCTGGTGGAAGGGGTGTCGCTCAACGGATAAAAGGTACCCCGGGGATAACAGGCTGATCTTGCCCAAGAGTCCATATCGACGGCATGGTTTGGCACCTCGATGTCGGCTCGTCGCATCCTGGGGCCGGAGTAGGTCCCAAGGGTTGGGCTGTTCGCCCATTAAAGCGGCACGCGAGCTGGGTTTAGAACGTCGTGAGACAGTTCGGTCCCTATCCGCCGCGCGCGTAGGATACTTGAGGAAGGCTGTCCCTAGTACGAGAGGACCGGGACGGACGAACCTCTGGTATGCCAGTTGTCACGCCAGTGGCATGGCTGGTTGGCCACGTTCGGAAGGGATAACCGCTGAAGGCATCTAAGCGGGAAGCCTGTTCCAAGATGAGGTATCCCACCCCTTTGTGGGTTAAGGCCCCCAACAGACCATTGGGTTGATAGGCCAGAAATGGAAGCACAGTAATGTGTTGTCGAGTTGACTGGTACTAATAGGCCGAGGACTTGCCCACAAAGATGTTACGCATCCACTCTGCAGCTCTGAAACACCACACAACCACCAGCAAGATCGGTGGGGAGTGTTGTTTCATAGTGTTTCGGTGGTTATAGCGTCAGGGAAACGCCCGGTCCCATTCCGAACCCGGAAGCTAAGCCTGACAGCGCCGATGGTACTGCAACCGAAGGGTTGTGGGAGAGTAGGACACCGCCGGACTAACCTTGAAAAGAAGGTCTGGGACCTGGTCGAGAACCGAGAGTTCTCCCAGGTCCCAGACCTTTTTTCATACCCGAAACCCGCCACACACGTGCCTGGGCACGTCACACGCGTGCTTGAACCCGTCACTCGCGTGATTACAGGGACGACACCCGTGATTGGACGGACGACACGGTGCTCCGGTCGTGACGTCCTGCCAAACACACGTGACGTCCACCTGATCACGCGAGTCGCCCGTCCGATCACGCGAGATACGCCTCCAAGCACGCGAGTCACACCCTCAATCACGTGAGTTGCGGCCTCGATCACGCGAGTGACTGGGGCGGGCACGCGAGGGAGGGGCGCGGCCCGAGCATTTAGAGGACTAAATGCGGGAGGGGCGGGCCGGCGCAGGTGGTAGATGTCCATGATCCAGCCCTTTCGGGAGCGGGCGGAGGCGCGGACGGAGCGGATCTCCTCGGCGAGGGCGGCGGTGAGGGGACCGGAGAGCAGGAGCTCGTCGGGGGTCCCGAGGTACGCACCCCAGTAGATCTCCAGGCCCGTGTCGGCGAACCGCGAGAACGTGCACCCGGCGTCCAGCATGACGAACACGTCGTCGACGTCCGCGGGCCAGCCGGCCTCGAGGCGGCGGCCGGTGGTGACCAGCACCGGACGGCCGATCTGGTTCATCGTGGTCCGGTGCCGGGACGTCAGCGCGGCCACGCTGCTGACCCCGGGGATGACGTCGTACTCGAACTCGACGTTCCCGCGGTCGAGCACCGCGTCCAGCAAGGTCAGAGTCGAGTCGTAGAGCGCGGGGTCGCCCCAGACGAGGAACGCGCCCCGCTCGTCGGGCCCCAGTGAAGCGATCATGTTCTCGTAGACGTCGGTGCGGAGGCGGTGCCAGTCGGCGACGGCCTTCCGGTAGTCATCGGGGGTACGGTCGCGTTCGGGGTCGGGTGCCCGGACGACGCGGTAGCCGGGCTGCTCGACGAAGCGGTCGAGGATCTCCTGGCGCAGGGCCACCAGGTCCTGCTTTTCCGAGCCCTTGTCGAGCACGAAGAACACATCGGTCTCGTTGAGCCGCCGGATCGCCTGGACGGTCAGGTGGTCCGGGTCGCCGGCGCCGATGCCGATGGCGGAGATCTTCCTCATTTCCGCAGTGTCCCCGCACCCTCTGTGCACACCCCTACCCCCACGGGGTATAAAGGAAGTGATCGCTCCACCTGTCCTGTAGAGGAGTTCGTACCGATGGCCGAAACCACCTACACCGTCAAGGGCATGTCCTGCGGACACTGCGCCTCCTCCGTCACCGAAGAGGTCAGCGGGATCGCGGGCGTCAGCGCCGTGAACGTGGACGTCGCCAGCGGCAAGGTCACCGTCACCAGCGAGTCGCCGCTGGACGTCCAAGCCGTCGACGCGGCCGTCACCGAGGCCGGTTACCAGCTCGTCTCGTGAGCACCGCCGTCAAGGTGTCGGCGTTCGCCGCGGCTCTGGTCGCGGTGTTCGCCGTCGCCTGGGCGATAGGTTCCGCCGTCGGGCCACTGGACGAGGCGCCGCCCGCGCCACCGCCGGCCGGCGAGCACCACGGGCACCACCCGGGAGGCACGCCGTGACATCGCAGCGGGTCGAACTCGCCATCGGCGGGATGACCTGCGCGTCCTGTGCCGCGCGGGTCGAACGCAAGCTGAACAAGGTCGACGGCGTCTCCGCCACGGTCAATTACGCCACCGAGAAGGCGCAGGTCGACTTCCCCGGCGCGCTCTCGGTCGAAGACCTCGTCGGCGTCGTCGAGTCCGCCGGCTACACGGCCCAGCCACCCCGGCCGGACGAAGACGAAGACGAGACCGGCTCCCTGAGAACCCGTCTCGTGGTTTCCGCCGTGCTCGCCGTGCCGGTGATCGTGCTGGCGATGGTCCCGACCTGGCAATTCACCTACTGGCAGTGGGTCTCGCTGGCCTTGGCCGCACCGGTGGTCACCTGGGGCGCGTGGCCGTTCCACCGCCCGGCCTGGACGAACCTGCGCCATGGCGCCGCCACCATGGACACCCTGATCTCGCTCGGCGTCGCCGCCGCCACGCTCTGGTCGCTGTACGCGCTGCTGTTCGGCACCGCCGGGACACCCGGCATGCGGCACGGCTTCGAGCTGATCATGGAGCGCGGGCACGGCGCGGGCAACGTCTACCTCGAGGTCGCCGCCGGGGTGACCACCTTCCTCCTCGCGGGCCGCTACTTCGAGGCCCGGTCCAAGCGCCGCTCCGGCGCCGCGTTGCGGGCGCTGCTCGAACTCGGGGCCAAGGACGTCGCGCTTCTGAAGGACGGCGCCGAGAGCCGCGTCCCGATCGGCGAGTTAAAGACGGGCGACGAGTTCGTCGTGCGGCCGGGGGAGAAGATCGCCACCGACGGGGTGGTGACCGACGGTGGTTCGGCCGTCGACCTGAGCATGCTGACGGGTGAAGCCGTCCCGGTCGAGGTGGTGGCCGGGGACTCGGTCGTCGGCGGGACGGTCAACGCGGGTGGCAGGCTCGTCGTCCGCGCCACCCGGATCGGCGCCGACACGCGGCTCGCGCAGATGGCGCGGCTGGTCGAAGACGCGCAGAACGGCAAGGCCCGGGTCCAGCGGCTCGCGGACCGGGTGTCGGCCGTGTTCGTCCCGGTGGTGATCGCCCTCGCGGTCGGCACGCTCGGCTTCTGGCTCGGCGCCGGCAGCGGGGCCGACGCCGCCTTCACCGCCGCTGTCGCGGTCTTGATCATCGCCTGCCCGTGTGCGCTCGGGCTGGCCACGCCGACGGCGCTGCTGGTCGGCACCGGCCGCGGCGCGCAGCTGGGCATCCTCATCAAGGGGCCTGAGGTGCTCGAGTCCACTCGCGCGGTCGACACCGTCGTGCTGGACAAGACCGGCACGGTGACCGCCGGGAAGATGAGCCTCACCGACTTGTTCGGCGCCGATGAGACCGAGGTGCTGCGGCTCGCCGCGGCGGTCGAGCACGCTTCCGAGCATCCGATCGCCCGCGCGATCGTCACGGCGGGCGAGGAGCGGCTGGGCGAGTTGCCGCCGGTCCAGGGGTTCCGCAACGCCGAGGGGCTGGGCGTCGTCGGCGAGGTCGAAGGCAAGACCGTCCTGGCCGGGCGGCAGGCGCTCCTCAACCAGCACGGTATCGCCGTCGGCGACGAGTTCACCCAGGTCGTGAAGGCCGCCGAAGACCGTGGCGCGACCGCGGTCGTCGTCGCCTGGGACGGCGAGGCACGGGGTGTGGTCGTCGTCGCCGACACGGTCAAGCCGACTTCGGCCGAGGCCGTGGCCGGGTTGAAGGCGCTAGGGCTCCGGCCCGTCCTGCTGACCGGCGACAACGCCGGTTCCGCGAAGGCCGTCGCCGCCGAGGTGGGGATCGACGAGGTCGTCGCGGAGGTGCTGCCCGCCGACAAGGTCGACGTCGTCAAGCGGCTGCAAGCCGAAGGCCGGGTGGTCGCCATGGTCGGCGACGGCGTCAACGACGCGGCCGCGCTCGCGCGGGCCGACCTCGGCCTCTCGATGGGGACCGGGACCGACGCCGCGATCGAAGCGGGCGACCTCACCCTGGTGCGCGGAGACCTGCGCGCCGCCGTGGACGCCATCCGGCTCGCGCGCCGCACGCTCGGCACGATCAAGGGCAACCTGTTCTGGGCGTTCGCCTACAACGCCGCCCTGCCGCTGGCCGCGCTCGGCCTGCTCAACCCCATGATCGCCGGGGCCGCGATGGCGTTCTCCTCGGTGTTCGTCGTCACCAACAGCCTGCGGCTGCGACGCTTCAGGACCTGACCAGCCTGGCGATGGCGTCGGACGCCTCACGGACCTTGAGGTCGGCCTCTTCCCCGCCCGCGGCGGCGGCGTGGACCACGCAGGTGGCGAGGTGCTCGTCCAGCAGTTCGAGGGAGAACGACTGCAGCGCCTTCGTGGCCGCCGACACCTGGGTCAGGATGTCGATGCAGTACTTGTCCTCTTCCACCATCCGCTGCAAACCGCGGATCTGCCCCTCGATCCGGCGCAGGCGCTTGAGGTAGGCCTCCCGCTCGGTGCCGTAGCCCGTCATTCCCGCACCCGTTCTCTCGTCGTTCCCCGTCGTCATCCCACTATACCCTCCCCACGTATGCGCCCGGAGGGCGGAAAAAAGCGGGTGTCAGGATGTCGAGAACGATCCGGCCGCTCCGACTCCTGCGTGAGTGGCCGGGCACCGGCCGCACGACCAGGAGGAACACCGATGAAGTACATGATCATGATCACGATGAACCCCACCGCCTGGGACGCCCTCCCCGAAGAGGAGCGCAACGAGGTGGTCGCCCGCATCGACCCTTTCATGAAGAAGCTCACCGAGAGCGGCGAACTGCTCGGGACGCAGGCGCTGGCGGAGCCGAAGGACAGCACGGTGGTCCGGGTGCGTGACGGCGTCCCGGTGGTCACCGACGGCCCGTTCGCGGAGTCGAAGGAGTACCTGGCCGGCTTCTACCTGGTCGAATGCGACAGCAAGGAGCGGGCGATCGAGATCGCGGGCCAGATCCCGGACGCGCATATCAACGCGATGGAGATCCGGCCGGTGGTCTTCTCGTCCGGCGACAACGCTTAGCTAGGTGGCGGCCGCTTCGGTGCCGGTGCGGGCTTCGGGCCTGCTCCGGCGCTGAACGGGCACTTCCGGTTTCGGTGAGTCCGGCACGGCCAGCACGACACCGGCTTCGGCGAGCAGTTCGCGGCAGCCGACCAGCTGTTTCAGCACGTCGTCGCGCAGGCGGAGGGCCACATCGGCCTTCTGCCGCGCTTCGGCGACCAGGCGCTCGCCCTCTTCGGCGGCGTCGTCGAGCAGTTTCCGCGCCTTCGCCTGCGCGGCTTCGTCCCGCGCGGCGAGTGCGCGCATCGCCTCCGCGCGGCGCAGCGTCATGGCGCGCTCGAAGTCTTCGGCGATCCGCTTCCGTTCCGCTTCGGCCTTGGCGGCCTCTTCGGCGGCTCGGGCGGTGATGTCGTCGGCTTCCTCGCGGGTGAGTTCGAGCATCCGGCGCGAGCGTTCCTGCAACGCGTCCGGCGCGATCGGCACGCGGCTGATCCGGTCGACGCTGGCCTTCAGTTCGCGATTTTCCTCTTGTGTGGCGGTGAGCTTGTCGGCGAGCGCTTCCCCGCGGCGGATCGCTTCGTCGCGTTCGGCTTCCACTCGTCGCAGTTCGGCTTCCACCTCGCGGACGAATTCCCGGACCTGCGCGCGATTGAAACCACGCCACGCCAGATCGAAGCCGGGCATCTCCATTGGTCACCTCCACAGTGGTCGATGTGTCACCGTTGGGCGCTTTTCTTTGCCACACGGGGCTTTCAACGACCAGTGTGCCTGAAGCCGCGGCGACACGCGCCACGGGTGGGTGGTCTTTGCGGTGAACGGTCCGCCGCAAGCGGGAAGAAGGGTGACGCTTCCCGGTGATGGAAGAATGGACGACCATCGCATACCCCACGGGAGGTGGCCGCGTGACGAGCAGCCGAATTCAGGTCCCTGGCTGGAATACGGCGACGGCGGCCGAAGGATATCGGCAGGTCAGGGAGAACATCGCGATCTTGGTCGCCGATCACGCGGGTGCGGGCGAGCGCGCCGTCCCGGCCTGTCCACAGTGGACCGTGCGGGACCTGATCGCGCATCTGACCGAGATCTGCGATCGGGTGATCACCCGGTTCGGTGGTGAGGCCTGCCCGATCCCGGAGTCCGCGTCGGCCGCCGAATTGCTGAAACTCTGGCTCGAACGCGGCCCCGAGGCGGACAGCCTCCTCGCCGCCGACGGCGAGGGGAAGAGCCGCGGCGACATCATGGTGATGGACGCTTTCACCCACGAGCTCGATCTCCGGTACGCGCTCGGCGCACCACCGCCCGAAGCGCACGCGGGCTGGCTGCGGGGATTCGAAGTGCTCGTCAGCGGGCTCGGCGCCTCGCTGGGCAGGCACGGACTGCCGGGGATGCGGATCGAGACCGAGGGCGCGACCTGGATCGCCGGCACCGAACCGGTCGCCGCGGTGCTCACGGGCGCGCCCGTGGACCTGTACCGGACGCTCGCCGGGCGCCGGAGCCCGGCCCAGATCGCCGCCATGGACTGGCTGGGCGATCCCGAGCCGTGGCTCCGGGCCTTCACCTGGGGGCCGTTCGCCCCGCCGGAGGAGGAGATCGAGCGGTGATCAGCCGGTCGGGGACATCGAGGACAGCGCCGCGGCCAGCGCGAGCACCACGGCCACGATCAGCACCTCGACCCCGACGCCGACCCGCAGTTTCCGCAGGTCGGCGGTCACCACCGCGGTGCCGCCGCGGCCGGAGAACCCGCGGCGCACCGCGTTGCGGCTCACGTTCGCCACCAGCAGCAACGCGGCGAACCCGGTCAGCTTCAGCACGAAGACGATGCCGTAGGCCGACGTCCAGAGCGCCTCCACCGAGGGGACGAGCCGGAAGCCCAGGTAGGCGCCGCTGACCACCATGATCACGATGGACCGGGTGGCGATCGGATGGAACCGCGCCAGCGCCGGCTCGGCCTCCGACGACGGGTACCGGCCGCGCAGGAGCACGGCCAGCTGGATCAGCCCGCCCACCCAGACGGCCATCGCGCCGAAGTGCGCGAGATCCGCGCTGACCGAGAGGAACATGATCCGGTCGGCCACCGCGTGCCCGGTCGCGGAGAAGCTCAGCATCACGATGAACCCGGCCGCGATGCCGAGGTTCTCGTAGCGCGACCGCAGCCGGTCCGGCAGGCCGCCGGCCAGCAGCCGCCGCACGATCACGGCGAGCGCGACGATCGCGGCCAGGCGCAGGAGCAGGAGTTTCCCGTACGCCACCCGCAGGGTCGCCTCGATCAGTGCCGGGTCGAAGAGCCCATCGATACCGCGGCCCGCGACGTACGGGCCCTGCAGCAGGAACCCGGCCACGGCAGTGACGCCCGAGACCCACAGGCCCGCGGTGATCAGCCTCCGCGCCGCCGGATCGGTCCGGCCGCCCGGACGGCAGACCAGCAGGAACACCATCCCGCCGAGCAGCGCGACACCGCCGAAGGACCCCCAGCGGAAGGTGGTGAACAGCGCGTCGGTCACCGGGTCGGTCCCG
Organism: Amycolatopsis sp. EV170708-02-1; assembly: GCF_022479115.1. Lineage (NCBI taxonomy): Bacteria > Bacillati > Actinomycetota > Actinomycetes > Pseudonocardiales > Pseudonocardiaceae > Amycolatopsis > Amycolatopsis sp. EV170708-02-1. The sequence continues at coordinate 7,016,727 of NZ_CP092497.1, read as the reverse complement.
GTGGAGGCGGACACCGCGCCCGCCGAGGTGATCAGGGGCCGGTGCCGATCACGAAGGCGATCGTGCCGCGCACCGGATGCGAGTCGGCCGAGACGAAGGCGTATTCGACGAGATAGCTGCCGTCGGGCAGGTCGGGCTCCAGCTTGACGGCGACCTCTTCGGCGACTTGGCCGGGCTGGAACACCGGGCCGGACACCACGTCGGTGCCCTGGTGGTCGACGACCTTGATCGAATTCGGCTGGATGCCGATGTTCTCCGACAAAGTGATCGAGACCAGCGCCGGTGTCGAGGTGAGCCGGGCGCCGTCGGCGGGGTTCGAGGAGAGGAGCTCGACGTGGGCCGAAGCCGGGGCCGCGGTGAGCACCGCGACCCCGAACCACGCCGCCACGAGGGCCAGGAGCGCGAAGAGTCTCCCGGTCACGATGCCGCGGTCGCCAGCTCACGCCGGCTGACGGGCGAGCACGTGCAGCCGGTCAGCTCCCGCTCCGCGGCGGAGGCCTTCCGGTGCACGAGCATCGCGATGATCATCGGGATGGTGACGATCGTGTTGTAGAACAGGTGCAGCTCCACGCGCGGGATGAACAGCTGGATGATGCTGCTCGGCGCGGTGCCGCCGCCGAGCCGCCAGCCGGTCTGCGCCTGGATCAGCAGGAGCAGATGCTCGATGTGGTGCCAGAACTGCAGGCCGAGCGCCAGATTCCACCACTGCCGCGAGCGGCCGGCGAAACCCTTGCGCAGGACGAACAGGAAGATCAGCATGACGATCGCGTAGCCGTAGTGCAGCCACTCGGAGCTGATCAGCTTGGGAAACGGGATGCCGAGCACACCGCGGGCGTCCGCGGTCTTCCAGCCGAGGGCGTAGATCTGGAACGCCTGCACGAGGTGTTCCGCCCAGTGGGCCACGACGACCACCGCGAAGGTGAGGAGCGCCACGCGGTGGTATTTCCCGTTGAGCGAGGCGAGCAGACCCGGACGAGGCGAATCGAGTGCGGCCATGAAAGAGCTCCTAGGGCGAAAGACCGACCGGTGACGGATGTCGACGATAGCCCGCGTTCCGGCGATTTCCGTTACTCCGGATTGCTGATCCGACCAGCGGTGTTACGCCGGATGGATCAGCGGACGACGATTCCGTCGGGCATTTTCGGAGCGGCGGGAATGTGGAACAATTCCGTGAACAGCTCCAGATATTCGAAGGCACCTTCGATGCGGATCTTTCCGGTTCGCGTCGCGTCGGCGGCGGTGAGATCCCCGCTCAGCAGGTCCTTGATGAACGGGCCCAGCGGTTCGATGACCGCGTCCGCGCCGGGGTGCGCGCCCTCCGCGACCTTGAGCGCGCCGTCCTCGACGATCGCGTGGAGGACCATCTCGCCCGGGTAGCGCAGCTCGTAGGTGACCTGGACGCCCTTGGCCTTTTCACTCCGGAAGGTCGTGTACAGCGAGAGGATCGCCGAGTCCAGGGTGAAGACGTCCTCGGCTCCCGGCCGCCCGAGCGATCGCGCGCCCCAGAGCCCGAGGTCCAGCACGATCTGGTCGAGTTCGCTGCCGTATTCGGTGAGCTCGTAGACCACCGCGGCGTCGAGTTGGGGGAGCAGGCGGCGGCGGAGCACGCCGGACTGTTCGAGTTCGTTGAGCCGCGCGGACAGCGTGCTCGCCGGGATCTTGGGCAGACCCGCCTGCAGTTCGGTGAACCGCTTCGGGCCGAGGACGAGGTCACGGACGATCAGCAGCGACCAGCGTTCGCCGATGATCTCCAGCGCGCGGGCCAGCCCGCAGAACTGTCCATAGGTACGACTGCTCATCCGTCGATCCTCACTTTCGTTTCCGTGGCGGGAGCGGGGTTCACGCGGGTTCCCCTTCGGAAAGCAGGTCGTGGTGCAGGACCTGCAGCTCGTCACAGGGTTCCACGCCCAGTTCGTTGTTGAGCCTCGTCCGCACCTGACGGTACGTGGCGAGCGCGTCGGAGCGCCGTCCGCTGCGGCCGAGCACGCGGATCAGCTGCCCGTGCAGGGCTTCGTCGAGCGGGTTCGCGGTGACGAGGGAACGCAGTTCGCCGATCAGCTCGTGCCGCATCCCGGCCGCGATATCCGCCTCGATCCGCAGGTGCAGGGTGCTGCGTCGCTGCTCGACGAGGTCGACCGCGTACGCCGACAGCACCGGTCCACAGTGGACATTCGCGAGCGGCGGCCCGGACCACAGGTCGAGCGCGGACCGGAAGGCCTTCGCCGCTTCGGCGTGCTCGCCGCGCAGGTGCAGCTCGCGGCCCTTGTGCTGCAGCTCCTGGAACTCGAAGACGTCCACCTGCTCCGGGGCGATCCGGAACACGTACCCCGGCGGTTTGGTCGCCAGCATGGTCTCGCCGTACGGGGCAAGCTCGTTCTCGTCGATGCACTTGCGCAGCTGGTAGACGTAGGTGTGCATGGTGGTGCGGACGCTGCGCGGCGGGTCGTTGGCCCACAGTTCCTGCACGATCGTGTCGATGTGCACGATCTTGCCCGGGCTCATGACCAGCATGGCGAGCACCTGCAGCAGCTTCGGTGTCGTCGGCGCGTAGTCGACTCCGTCCCGCACGAGTTCGAGCGGGCCAAGGAGACTGAAACGGACGGGGCTTGCGGACGGGGCCGGAATCGGGTTGGGTGCCGAGCCGTGGTGCTTGTCCGCTACTCGTGATCCGGTGTACATCGCAAGCGCCCTCCAGCTCGATACGCGTCGTGACCTGTTTCCCAGTGCTTCGACAGTGACAGAGCGGCCGGTCGCCGGGCCAGTGAGCCGTCCACCAGGCCCCGCATGCGTGTCTCCCGGAAGAACATGGGTTTTTCACATCCGACGCGTGAATCGCACACTGGCCGGTGCCCGGCCTCACGCAGCAGGATTCGAGAATCGAACCGACCTACTGGGGGTCATCATGCGCGAGGCATCGTCCACGCCCACCTCGATCGGCGGACTGGGATTCAAACGGCATCTGCGGGCGGAGATCAGTGAGGGCAACGGCGCCTACCTGTTCTCCGAACAGGGGGTCATCGCGATCCGCGGCGCGCAGGTCGCGTCGGTGGCGGCCCTGCTCGACGGCACCCGTGACCTCGACGGGCTCCTGTCCGCCTGCCCGGAGGGGATGAACGCCGAACAGGTCACCGGCGTGGTCGCCCGGCTGGTGGAGGCCGGTCTGGTCACCGTCCACGTCCCGGACGAGTTCAGCGGGGACGAGCGCGCGCTCGCGTACTGGGACGCGTGCGGGCTCGACGCGTCCGCGGTGGCCTGCCGCCAGAAGCCGGCGACGGCGAGCCTGACCGCGATCGGCCGCGGCGTCGACACCTCGCAGGTGGCGAGCGCGCTGGCCGCGAGCGGTATCGAAGTGGTCGAGACGGCTTCCGAGCTGGCCATCGTGCTGTGCGACGACTACCTCGACCCGAGGCTCGCCGAGATCGACGCGGCGCACCGGCGCACCGGGCGGCCCTGGCTGCTGGCCCGGCCTTCGGGTTCGCAGGTGTGGATCGGCCCGATCATGCAGCCCGGCCGGTCCGGCTGCTGGCACTGCCTGACGAACCGGTTGTGGGGGCACCGGCACGCCGAGGCCTGTGTGCAGGAGGTACTGGGGCACGACGGTCCCGCGTCGTTCCCGATGCCCGCGGTACCGCCGCTGACCGCGGCCGCGTCGCAGCTGATCTCCCTCGAAGCGTCCAAATGGCTGGCGGGACACCGCTATCCGGGGCAGCAGGCCGTGTGGATCCTCGACACCCTCGACCTGCAGGGGCGGCTGCACGAACTGCGGCGCCGCCCGCAATGCCCCGAATGCGGGGACGAAGGCATCGTCGCCGCGCGGACGGCCGAGCCGGTCGTGCTGCGGGAGGCCAAGAAGGCGACGTCGGGCGGCGGCGGGCACCGGACGCTCACCCCGGTCGAGGTGCTCGACCGCTACGGCCATCTGGTCAGCCCGGTCACCGGCATCGTCAAGGAGATCGCCCGCGACCCGCGAGCGCCCGCGTTCGTGAACGCGTACCGCTCCGGGCTGAACGTCGCGCGCCGCGTGCGGGGCGAAGCGGGGCTGCAGGCCGGGCTGCGCGGGGACAACGGCGGCAAGGGCGCGAGCCCGATCGACGCCGAGGTCGGCGCGCTGTGCGAGGCGATCGAACGGTTCTCGGCGAACTACCAGGGCGACGAACTGCGGATCCGCGACACCTTCCGCGCGCTCGGCGAAGACGCCGTCCACCCGAACTCGTGCATGCTCTTCGACGAGCGCCAGTACGAAACGCGGGCCGAATGGAACGCCAGGCACGCGAACTTCCAGCACGTCCCCGACCGGTTCGACACCGAGGCCGCGGTCGACTGGACGCCGCTGTGGTCGCTTTCGCAGCAGCGGCGGAAGCTGATGCCGACGGCGTACCTCTACTACGGGGTGCCGCCGGAGTGCGGGCTCACCGGTATGCGCGCGGACTCCAACGGCTGCGCGGCCGGAAGCAGCGTCGAGGACGCGATCCTGCAGGGCCTGCTCGAACTCGTCGAACGCGACGCCGTCGCGATGTGGTGGTACAACCGGCTTCCCGTGCCCGGCGTCGACATCGCGTCGTTCGACGATCCCTGGGCCGAGGAGATGGTCGGCCAGTACGCGCGGGCGGGCCGGGAGCTGTGGGTGCTCGACCTGACCGCGGATCTCGGTGTGCCGGTGATGGTCGCGCTGTCCAGGAGTATCGCCGGGCCGCGCGAGAACGTCATGATGGGCTTCGGCGCCCACCTGGATCCCAGGACGGCGTTGCGGAGGGCGGTCAGCGAGCTCAACCAGATGATCCCGGCGGTGCTCGCGAACGACGTCGAACTCGACGATCCCGACGCGTCGGCGTGGCTGAAGTACGCGACCGTCGGGAACCAGCCGTATCTGCTGCCGGCCCCTGGCCGGTCGGCGAAACGCGCCGCGGATTTCAAGTTCGTCCGGCGGCCCGATGTCCGTGACGACGTGGAGTGCTTGGTACGCAAGCTTTCCGCGCTGGGAATGGAGACGCTCGTGCTGGACCAGACCAGGCCGGACATCGACCTCCCAGTGGTGCGGGTGGTCGTTCCGGGGCTGCGCCCGTTCTGGAGCCGCTTCGCCCCCGGACGCCTTTTCGACGTGCCGGTGCGGCTGGGCAGGCTCGCCGAGCCGACCCCCTACGACCGGCTGAACCCTTTCCCCATGTTCTTGTAGATCAAGCTGGAGCAACCGTTGACGACAGATCCCCCCGGCGGAGTGGCCGAAACGATCCCCTTGTGGTCGCTCACCGACGACAGCCTTGTCGAGATCGGTGAGGACGGCTCGCTGGTGGTCGTCACCCGGTGGGGCGAGTACGAGTTCGACCGCGCGGAACCGCTGGTGCTGGAATCGTTGCGGCGGATGGCGTTGGGGCCGGTCTCGCTGGCGAACGTGACGTCTTCGTGGGAACCCTTCGAGCGGGAGCCCGATCTCGAAGGCGAGCTGAGCTGGACGGCCGAAGGCGCCGACGCGTTGCGTCAGGCGCTCAAGGAACTCGGCGGCTCCGTGGTGCGCTCGCTGGGGCTCGCCGACGGCAGGGGACCGCTGCTGTCGGTGATCCCGGTCGCGCTCGCGCCGGTGTTCGCGCCGGTGGAGATCCCACCCACACGTCCGATCCGGTTGTCCCGCTTCAGTTCCCTGCGTTCCGACGCCGACGGGATGGGGCTGGAGTCGCCGTCCGCGCGGTACCGCGTCGTGCTGTCACAGCCGTGGGCGGTGCACGTCGCGGCGACCTTGGCGACGGCGAAATCGGTCGGGGACATCGTGTCCACGACCGGGATCGACGCCGCCGTGGTCGGCGCGATCGTGTCCTATCTGGTCGCCGCGGGCGTCGTCCAGGTCGCCGGGGAACACGGCCGGTTCGCCGAGGACGACGATCCCGAACTGGGCCTGTGGTCCCCGGACGAACTCTCGTTCCACACCACCAGCCGCACCTGGCGGCCCGGCGGCCCGGCGGACCTGCCCGGCCTCGGGAAACCGCCGGTGGTCAAGGCCGCCACCGGCGACGGGCCGGTGCATCCGCTGTACCGGCCCGATCTGGCCGACCGCGCGGTGACCGATCCGACGCTGACGACGTTGCTGGAGAACGACCACACCTGCCCCGAATTCACCGAGGGCGTGCTGACCGCCGAGCAGATCGGCGAGTTCCTGTTCCGCGGCGCGCGGATCCGGTCGATCGGGCCGGCGCATCTGCCGAACGGGCCCGCGCACAGCGCTTCGCAGCGGCCGTATTTCAGCGTCGCGTGCCTGTACGAACTCGAGCTGTACGTGTCGGTCAACCGTTGCTCGGGGCTGGACCGCGGGATCTACCACTACGACCCGCTGGAGCACCGGCTCAGCCTCGTCAACGCCGACGAAGCCGATCTCGACGCGATGCTCGACATGGCGATGATCGGCGGCGGCAACCATCAGCGGCCTTCCGCGCTGATCACCGTCACCGCGCGGATGCCGCGGATGGCGTCCGTCCTCGGGGGTGGCGCGTACGCCACGACCCTGGCGCACGTCGGCGCGCTGCAACAGACGCTGTACCTCGTCGCCCGCGCCATGGGGCTGGCCGCGCACGCCGTCCCGGTGGACGCCGGAGACCGCGTCGACCGCGCCCTGAAGCTCGACTGGCCCGCCGAGGTCAGCGTCGGAGAGTGCGTCCTCGACCTTCCCGCTTGACGGCCTCGTGAGTGGTAAGGACGGTTCTAACCGTCCTTACCACTCACGAGCTTTTCGCCCGGACGGCCCTATCTCGATCGCTCGTCGAGTACACCGAAATCGGCACCGCGTTTGCTGGCGTACAGAGGAAAAGCGACAGCGAATCCGAGGTTGGTCTGATGCAGCTACGAACAGTCGCCACGGCGGCGAACGAGAAAGGCGTCACCGAACCCGGTCGGCCCCCCGAGCCGGCGTCCCCCTTGCAACCTGCGGTGCTGCAGGCCATCTCATCGATGCACGCGAGGTACTTCGACCCGATCACCTTGGGCGACCTGGCATCGGAAGTCTTCGTCAGCCCGTTCCACTTCTCGCGGATCTTCACCAAGGCCACCGGCGTCACCCCCGGCCGGTACCTCACCGCGATCCGGCTCTTCGAAGCGAAACGACTGCTGCTGACGACATCGCTGACGGTGTCGGACATCGTGTGCAGCGTCGGCTACAGCAGCGTCGGCACGTTCACCAGCCGTTTCACCCGTGCGGTCGGGATGACCCCGACCCAGTACCGCGATCCCGAGGTCGGCGAACTGCTCGTGGCGCTGGCCCCGCATTTCCAGCGCCTCCCGACCCTGGAAGCGTTGCACAGCGCCGGAATGGGCAGCGCCACGATGCGCAGCGGCACCGGCACGATCAGCGTGCGCGTCGAGACGCCGCGCGGGGCGGGCCCGGCGAGTGTCCTCATCGGACTGTTCGCCGAGTCGATCCCGCAGTGCGGTCCCGTCGCGTTCGGTGGCAGGGCGAACGTCCTGTCCGCGGACATCGAGATCCAGAACGTCCCCGAGGGGCGGTGGACCGTCATCGGGGTGGCCGAGCACGCCGCCGGGACCGCGGCCTCGTCGTTCTCCGTGGGCACGTTGCCCGGCCGCGTCGACATCACCCGTTACGGCAGGGTCCACCTGCGGATGCCGATGCGCGCCCCGCGGCCCACCGACGCGCCGATGGCGATCACCCTCGCCGGCGGCCCGAGCTCCGCCGGGAACCGGATGACCATGCCCGCTCCGGAGTACCTCCGCGCGGTGGCCTGAGGCGAAGCTATTCCCGCGGTCTCCCGGTCTCGCAAACCGGGAGAACCGCGGGCGCAACCGTGGAGTAGCTGGGTTATCGGCACGCATGTGAGCCTTTAAGCAATCCGGAATTCGAATCCACCCGTTAGGGGGAGAGTGCGTTGGGCAATGGTTGGCGCACGATCAGACGTCGCATGATCACGCCGGACGTCTCCGAGACGTCACTGGACAAGCGCGGTTTCCACAAGAAGAGCCCGGCCGCTCAAGAATTGCTGGAGACCGTCGGTGAGAAATTCCTGCTCGGCTACGCGCACGCGGTCGAAGCACGGTCCGTCGGTCAGGCGGAAGAATGGCTCGAACAGATTCCGGTGAAATACCGCGGCTTCGCCTACGAGGGCGCGGGAATGGGGTACGGGATGCTGGACGGGCTGCCGGGCGGCGGCCGCCGTCACATCGAGGGCTTCCTCGACGGCCCCGGCGAGAAGCACGACTACATCATCTACGTCGGCGTCGGCTGGGCGATGGCCCGTCTCCCGCGCTTCCGCTGGCCGTCCGCCGAGGACTTCGACCCGTTGCTGCGCTGGCTGGTGCTCGACGGCTACGGCTTCCACCAGGCCTACTTCAAGACCGCGAAGTACGTCGACGGGCAGTTCCAGGACCCGGACTTCTCCTGGCCGCCCGGAAACGACGGCTACTCGCTGCGGGCGATCGACCAGGGCATCGGGCGGGCGCTGTGGTTCATCTGCGGTACCGACGTCGACCTGGTCGCCGACACGGTCGCGCGATTCCCCGAGCACCGGCACGGTGACCTCTACGCCGGCATCGGGCTCGCCTCGACCTACGCGTGCGGCGTCACCGGCGACGAACTGCTGAAGCTGGCCGAGTTCGCCGGTGAGCACCGCGGGAACCTCGCCCAGGGCAGTGCTTTCGCCGCCGAAGCCCGGGTTCGCGCCGGTCTGCTGATCCCCGAGACCGAGGTCGCCACGCGGGCGATCTGCGGGCTGCCGGCCGAGCGGGCCGCGGCCATCACCCAGGAGGTGCGCCCGGCGACCGTGGTCGACGGCGAACTCCCGGCATTCGAAACCTGGCGACAGCGCATCGCCACCGAGGTACTCACTTCTGGAGGTGCAGGGAAATGACCGCGACCTTGGGCTGGCTCCGCAAGCAGCTTGCGGGCATCGTGGCGCTGGTGCTGATGGCGGGACTGTTCGTGGTGGCGCAGCTGCCCACGGTCTCGACCGCCGAAGCCGACACCATGGCTTCGAAGTACGCCTTCGAGCCGCTGACGATCGCCTTGCCGGAGGCGGCGAAGAGCCAGTCGATCCGGACGGTGAACAAGGACTACGAGCACATCCGGGCCTGGATCTCCTCGGTCGGCGCCGCGATCGCGGTCAACGACCTCGACGGCGACAAGCTCGCGAACGACCTGTGCTTCGTGGACCCGCGCAGCGACCAGGTCGTCATCACCCCGACGCCGGGCAAGGGCGGCGACCGCTACGCGCCGTTCGCGCTCGACGCGGCACCGCTGCCGATGGGCAAGTACATCGCACCCATGGGCTGCGTCCCCGCCGACTACAACGAGGACGGCCGGGTCGACCTGCTGGCCTACTACTGGGGCCGCACCCCGATCCTGTTCCTCTCGAAGCCGGGCGCCACGAAGCTGGAGCCGAAGGCCTACGAGCCGGTGGAACTGGTGCCGGGCAACAACTCCAAGAACGGCGAGTACTCGGGTCCACTGTGGAACACCAACGCCGCCTCGGTCGGTGACTTCGACGGCGACGGCCACCAGGACATCTTCATCGGCAACTACTTCCCCGACAGCGCGGTGCTGGACGACCGCGTCTCCGGCGGGGTCGAGATGAACAAGTCGATGTCGCACGCCGACAACGCCGGCGGCAAGTACATCCTGCGGTTCACCGGCGCCACCCAGGGCGCGAAGCCGAGCGCGACCTTCGCCCTCGACGACAAGGCCATCCCGGCCGACTCCCAGGGCGGCTGGTCGCTGGCGGCCAGCGCCACCGACGTCGACGGGGACAACCTGCCGGAGCTCTACATCGGCAACGACTTCGGTCACGACCGGCTGCTGTACAACAAGTCCCGCCCCGGTCACGTCGAATTCGCCGAGGTGAAGGGCATTCGCGGGCCCAACGAGCCGAAGTCCAAGGTGATCGGCAACGACTCCTTCAAGGGCATGGGCGTCGACTTCGCCGACCTCGACCACGACGGTCTCTACGACCTGTACGTCAGCAACATCACGACGTCCTGGGGTATCGAGGAAAGCCACTTCCAGTTCATGAACACCGCCAAGGACACCGCGGATCTGCGTGGCCGTCTGCAGGGCGGCGAGGCGCCGTGGGTGGACCGCAGCGCGCAGGCGGGCACCGCCTGGTCCGGCTGGGGCTGGGACGTCAAGATCGCCGACTACGACAACAGCGGCGAATCGGTGATCACCCAGGCGACCGGTTTCGTCAAGGGCGACGTCAACCGCTGGCCGCAGCTGCAGGAGCTGGCGACGTCGAACGACGAACTGCTGAAGCACCCGTACTTCTGGCCGAACATGGTCGCGGGTGACGACGTCGGCGGCGACCACACGCTGCACTTCTGGGCCAAGAGCTCCGACGGCCGCTACACCGACCTGGCCCCGCGCCTCGGTCTCGCGGTCCCGGTGCCCACCCGCGGTATCGCCACCGGTGACGCCGACGGCGACGGCAAGCTCGATTTCGCCGTGGCCCGCCAGTGGGAGCAGCCGATCTTCTACCGCAACGTCAGCCCCGGCACCGGGTCCTACCTGAACCTGAAGCTGGTGCACGACAAGGCTTCGGCGGACGGCCCGCTGAAGGCGGCGGGTACCGCGGCGATCGGCGCGCAGGTCACCGTCGTCACCCCCGACGGCAAGAAGTACATGGACCGCGTCGACGGCGGCAGCGGCCACTCCGGCAAGCGCAGCCACGAGATCCAGATCGGGCTGGGCAAGGTCACCGGGCCGGTGAAGGTCCACCTGCAGTGGCGCGACCTGACCGGGCAGATCCGCACGCAGGAAGTCCAGCTGACCCCGGGCGACCACACGTTCCAGCTCGGCGCTCAGGCTAAGGAGAAATGACCGTCATGGCTGAGCAGACACTCACGGCACCGAAGAGCAACAAGACGATCACGGCGCTGCGCCGGTTCGCGATCTCGATCACGATCTTCAACATCATCGGTTACACCGTGCTCGGTTTCGAGCAGCCCTACACCTATCCGTTCATCGCGCTGGCCACGGCGTACGCCACGGAAGTCCTGCTGGAGATCATCGGGGCCCGCGCCCAGGGGCGTGACGTCCGCTTCCGGGGCAACGGTTTCAAGGGACTGGTGGAGTTCCTCTTCCCGGCGCATATCACCGGTCTCGCGCTGAACATGCTCACCTACGTCAACGACCAGGTGCTGGTCATGATGTTCGGCGTGGTGGTCGCCGTCGGCGCCAAGTGGGTCCTGCAGGCCCCGGTGCGCGGCAGGCTCCGCCACTACATGAACCCGTCGAACTTCGGCATCACGATCATCCTGCTGGTGTTCCCCTGGGCGAGCATCGCGCCGCCGTACCACTTCACCGAGCAGGTCGACTCGTGGGTCGGCTGGCTGATCGTCGGCATCATCATCGTCTCCGGCACCGTGCTCAACGCGATGCTGACCCAGCGGATGTGGCTGATCGGCGCCTGGCTGATCACCTTCGCCCTCCAGGCGATCATCCGCGGGTGGATGTTCGACACCGCGATCCCCGGCGCGCTGGGGATGATGACCGGGGTGGCGTTCGTGCTCTACACGAACTACATGGTCACGGACCCGGGGACGACCCCGTCCAAGCCCGCGTCGCAGATCCTGTTCGGTTCGGGGGTGGCGCTGGCGTACGGGTTCTTCATGGTCGTGCACGTGGCCTACGGCCTGTTCCTCGCCACCGCGCTGGTCTGCCTCATCCGCGGGATGTTCCTGTGGGGCCTGCACTTCTCCAAGAAGGCCACCGAGAAGTGGGAGGCCGAGCAGGCGAAGTCCGCCGAGGTCACGTCCCTGCCCAAACCGGCCGGGAAGCCGGAGACGGAAACCGGGGCCGTGGCGGCATGACCCCCGGTGCGGAAAGCAGCCGGGCGGCGCGTCTCGCGCCGCCCGGCCCGCCGCGCCGGGCGACGTTCGGTCTGCTGAAGAAGCTCTTCACCGACCGGCTGGCGCTCATGTCGGACTCGGCGGAGGCACACGGGGACGTCGTCCGGATCGCGATCGGTCCCAAGACGATGTACCTGGTGAACCACCCCGAGCTGGCGAAACACGTGCTCGCGGACAACGCGGCCAACTACCACAAGGGAATCGGCCTCCAGGAGGCCAGGCGGGCGCTCGGCGACGGGCTGCTCACCAGCGACGGCGACGTCTGGAAGAAGCAGCGCCGGACCATCCAGCCGGTGTTCCAGCCCAAGCGGATCGCGCGGCAGGCCTCGGTCGTCGCGAACGAGGTCGAAGGACTCGTGAAACGCCTGCGGGACACCGAAGGACCGGTCGAGATCCTGCACGAGATGACCGGGCTGACCCTCGGCGTGCTCGGCAAGACGCTGCTCGACGCGGATCTCGGCGGGTTCACCTCGCTGGGCCATTCGTTCGAGGCCGTGCAGGACCAGGCGATGTTCGAAGCGGTGACGCTGAGCATGGTCCCGCAATGGGCTCCACTGAAGAAACAGCTGCGCTTCCGGGAATCGCGGGACGACCTGCGCCGCATCGCCGACGAACTCGTCGAGCAGCGGCTGGCCAACCCGGTGGAGAACGGCGAGGACGTGCTTTCGCGGCTCATCGCGACCGGCGGGACCCGCGAGCAGATGCGGGACGAGCTGATCACGCTGCTGCTGGCCGGGCACGAGACGACGGCGAGCACGCTGGGCTGGGCGTTCCATCTGCTCGACGAACACCCGGAGATCGCGGCGAAACTGCGTGCCGAGGCCGATTCGGTGCTGGGCGACCAGCTGCCGACGCACGAGGATCTGCACCGGTTGCCGTACACGGCGAGGGTCGTCGAAGAGGTCATGCGCCTGTACCCGCCGGTGTGGCTGCTGCCGCGGGTGGCGCAGGCCGACGACGAGATCGGCGGCTATCACATCCCCGCAGGCTCCGACGTCGTCGTCGTGCCCTTCACCCTGCACCGGCATCCGGATTTCTGGCCGGAGCCGGAGAAGTTCGATCCGGACCGGTTCGACCCGGACCGGCCGAGCGGGCGCCCGCGCTACGCCTACATCCCGTTCGGCGCAGGGCCCCGGTTCTGCATCGGCAACAGCCTCGGCGTGATGGAGGCCGTTTTCGTGCTGACGATGGTCCTGCGCGACCTCGAACTCAGGAAGCTCCCGGGCTACGACGTGGTTCCCGAGGCGATGCTGTCGCTCCGGGTGCGCGGCGGGCTGCCGATGACCGTGCACACCAGGAACAGGAGGTAGGTTCCGTGGATTCGGACGAACAGGTCGAGGTGTCCACTTTGGAGGCCTACGCGGACACCATCGTGCCGGGGGAGAAGCGCTTCCCCGATGATCACGCCATCGCCGGCGCTTCGCCGGGACCGGGCGCGGTCGTGGCCGGCGCGCTCGAACTGCTGCACACCGAGGCGACCGGGGTGACCGTCGGCCTGCCTTATCTGGCGCAGTCCCTCAACGAGCACGCGAAGGTCTACGCCAAGGAGCACGACGTCACGCTGGACGAGTCGCTGCCGCCGTTCGTCGCACTGTCCTTTCCGGACAGGACGGCGCTCGTGCGGTCGCTGACCGCGCCGGGACATCCGGAGAAGGACGGCTGGGTCAGCCTCGCCTTGTTCTGCAACATGTCCTTCGACAGCGCGGCGCACAAGCACACCGCCGAAGCGATCGCCGAAGGCCACCCCGGCCTGCTGGCGATGGGATACACCGCGCCGGACGAAGACGGTCTGTGGCGGTTCCCGAAGTTCTCCTACCGGCGCGAGCTGGCCCGAGTCCACCCCGACACCACGCCTTCCGGGAGCCCCGCATGACCGCCTACGACAAGACCGACGTCGTCATCGTCGGCAGCGGGTTCGGTGGCTCCATCCCCGCCTACCACTTGGCCGCGGGCGGGGCGAAGGTCACCGTGCTGGAACGCGGGCCGTGGCTGGAGACGAAGGAGTTCGAGCACGATTACCTGCTCGGCTCGTCCTACACCCGGGCTTTCGACTTCGTCGTCGGCGACGGGATGAGCGTGCTCGGCGGGAACTGTGTCGGCGGCGGCAGCGTGGTGTACTTCGCCGCGATGCCCCGCGCGCCGAAGTTCGTGTTCGAACGCCACGGCAGCATCGGCCGCCGCATGTGGCCTTCGGCGCTGACGCGTGACACCCTGGAGCCTTGGTACGACCGGGTCTCAGAGTCGCTTCCGGTGTCCACACAGGACTGGAACGACGTCTCGTACGCGGGCGGGCTGTGGGCCGCATTCTGCAACCACTCCGGCCGTACCGCCAACCCGGCGCCGGTGGCGGTGGACAACGACCGCTGCGTGAACTGCAACTTCATGATGGCGGGGTGCCGGTTCGACGCGAAACGCTCGCTGCTGACCAACTACCTGCCCGCGGCGCTCGCGCACGGCGCGAAGATCCGGCCGCTGCACGAGGTCCAGCGGATCGAGCGGATCGACGACGGCGACTACCGCGTGCACTTCACCATCGTCGACGACGAGGACTACCGGCTCCAGTCCGGCAGCGGGACGATCGACGCGAAGGTCGTCATCATCGCCGCGGGCGCCGGCGCGACTCCGGTGATCCTGCAGCGTTCGGAGGCGGCATTGGGCACCATGCCGCACGCCGTCGGCCGGTACTTCTCGGGGAACGGGGAGCGGCTCAACACCGCCATCATCAACGAGGAACGCGTCCGCGAGGTGCTCGGGCTGTCCCGTGAGGACGGGAAGGTCTACGAGGCCAACCACATCGGCAAGGGCCCGACCGTGGCGAACTGGGACAAGCTCGACGGTTCACTGCCGGAGTACGAGCGGTATTCGCTGGAACAGCTGTACTTCCCGCCCGGGCTCGGCACGATCCTCGCGCAGGTGCCGGACGGCGACGAACCACGCTGGTTCGGGGTGCAGAAGAAGGAGATCCTCAAGAAGTGGGCCTCCTGGCTGACCATCTTCCTGATGACCGAGGACGACAACGAAGGCGTCTTCGGCGCGCCGCCGCCCACCGGCAACGCCTACCGCATCTCGCAGCAGATGCTCGGCCGCGGCCCGCTGAAGTACGACCCGACGCCGAACACCCGCCACGGCTGGGCGCTGGCCGACGCCGAGTGCAAGGAGATCCTCGAGAAGGACGGCCTGGCGAAGGTGGCGCCGTGGACCAACGACGTCGTCGGCGCGTACACCGTGCACCCGCTGGCGTCGTGCCGGATCGGTGACGACCCGGCGACCTCGGCACTGCACCCGAACCACGAACTCCGCGACCATCCGGGGATCTTCGTGACCGACAGCGCTTCCGTGCCGGGCGCGCTGACGGTGAACCCGGCGATGACGATCGCGGCGCTGGCCGAGCGTTCGGTGCCGGGGATCGTGCGGGCGTTGCAGGCACGCGGTGTCGACGTCACCTACGGCGCCCCCGCTCCGGACGGTTCCATCACCGGACGGCGAGCGGTCGGCAAGCTGTCGCTGGTGGCCGGGAGCTGAGCATGGCACCCGCGCTGGTGAGGCTCGCGCTGCGGCGCGCGATACGCGAAGTCCGGTACGTCCGGCCGGTTCCCTTCGGCCGGGCGACCGGGCTCGTGCGCGACGTCTACAGACGGCTGGAACGCGACTTCGGGATGCTGGCCCCGCCGGTCGCGCTGCATTCGCCGTCGCCGGCGGTACTCGCGGCGAGCTGGGTGATGCTGCGGGAGTCGCTGGTGGCGGCGGGGGAGACGAGCCGGGCGGACCGGGAGATCGTCGCGACGCTGGTGTCGCGAGGGAACTCGTGCCCGTACTGCGTCGAAGTCCACGGGATGGCGCTGGAGTCGCTCGGGCGCTCTTCGGAGGCAGCGGCGATCGCCGAGGGCCGTCCCGTCGCGGATCCTCTCGCCGGGCCTTTGTCACCTGGTGCCCGGTCGGAGCTGACCGCGGTCGCGTTCACGTTCCATTATCTGAACCGGGTGGTGAGCGTGTTCCTCGGACCTTCGCCGCTTCCGTCGTCCGTGCCGGATTCGGCGCGTGCGAAGGCGAAGGCCGTCTTGGGGCGGTTCCTGCGGCCGGTGACGGGGGCTTCGCCGGGAGAGTCGTTGGACCTGCTGCCGGTGGGCTCCCGGGATTTCGCCTGGGCCGCGGGTAATCCGGTGGTCGAGGACGCGTTCTCTCGTGTGTCGTCGGTGTTCGACGCACTGGCGGTGCCTTCGGTGGTTCGGGAGGTCGTGGATCGAGAACTGTCCACTTGGGACTGTTCGCCGCCGGGGTTGAGCCGGTCTTGGGTGGACGCCTTCGACGATCCCGCGGTCCGGTTGGCCTTGGTGGTCGCGAAGGCGCCCTATCAGGTGGACGACGCTTTGGTGGCGGCCGCGGGGCTGGGTGATCGGGAACTGGTCGAGTTGGTGGGGTGGGCGAGTTTCACGGCCGCGGCCCGCGCCGTTTCGCTCTCGAGCGTGCGGGCTGTTGAGGGCAAGGCGGAGAGCACGGCCGACTAGGCCGGCCGGCGCAACCCAGCCGCCTTTGCTTTCCCTCAAGAGGATTGGGCGGCGCGATGATCATGCCGACCATCCAGCACCGGTGTCGCGAAAGCCACTTTCGAGACATCTGGTGTCCCGAAAGTGGCTTTCGCGATATCCCGCCGCGCTCAGCCGGCCGGGCAGACGGTGTCCGGCGCGGGAAGCGACCCGTCGAGCAGGTAGGTGTTCGCCAGGCCCCGGACGCACCCGCTCCACGGGTAGGCGGTGTGCCCGATCCCGTCGTAGGTGAGCAGCGTGGTCTTGGTGGGCAGCTGACGGTGCACGTTCGCCGCCCACGCGTGGCCGGTCGCCGGATCGTGCTTCGGGTTCGTCAGGAGGATGGTCGGCGTGCGCGGGTCGACGCGGGCGGGCGCCGGCGGGTTGTTGACCTCGGACGGCCAGCCGACGCAGCCGAGCCAGGCTTCGCGCAATTCGGTGGAGTAGCGCATGTTCGGCGCCGCCGCCCGTTCCGCGGCGACGAGCCGGTCGAGCTGTCCCTGGTCGGCGACGCGCATGTCCCAGTCCTGGCACAACACGGGCAGCCGTCCATTCGAGACGGTTTCATCGGAGACCGTGGCGGCCGGGGAATCCGGCTGTGCCTTGGGAGTCCCGATGTGGAGACTGGCCAGGAACCGGCCGAGGCCCACCACGTCGGCCCGGCTGAGATTTCCGTACGCGGTCTGGAGGACGTACCAAGGGGAGCTCGGGTTGGTGGGTTCACCCTCGTACAGCTTGCCTTCGTCGGCCGCGGCGAGCAGTTCCCGCCAGCGGGCGAGCACGTCCACGCCGTGCAGCGCGCACTCCGTCGAAACCGAGCACCAGGAGGCGAACTCGGCGAGCGCGTCCTCCGCGGCCCCGGCCGCCGTGGCGGCGAAGTCTGTCAAACCGAGACTGTGATCCATGTTGCCGTCCAGGACCGCGGCACGCAGACGGTCGCCGTGCTGCCGCGCGTACTGCTGCCCGATGAGGGAGCCGTACGAGACACCGAAATAGCTGATCATCGGTTCGTCGAGGGCGATGCGGAGATCGTCCAGATCGTCGGCCACCGCCCCGGTGTCGACGTGGTCGAACAGCGGGCCGCTGCGGGCGCGGCAGTCGTCGCGAAGTGCCCGGTTGCCCGCCACGAGCCTGTCGAACCCTGCCTGATCGCGAGGTGTCGCGGCGGCGAGTCCTCGCACGAGCCCGCTCGCGCACTGGATGGGCTGACTGGCCCCGATACCCCGAGGATCGAATCCGACGATGTCGAAGCGCGCGCGGATCTCCTCCGGGAACAACGCTTCGCTCTTGAACGCGAAGTCGACGCCGGACGCTCCCGGCCCGCCCGGATTCACGACCAGCGCACCGATCCGGCGCCCCGGATCGGTCGCGGGAATCCGCGCGACCGCCATCCCGAAGGAGCCCTTGCCCGGATCGGCGCGGTCGATGGGCAGGGTCAGGGTCGCGCACTGGGCGGTTTCGTGGTCCGCGCACTGGGCCCAGGCGAGCGCGGAGGACGCCGCCGTCGCCGGGGCCGCGGTGGAGAGGACGAGCGCGACGGCGGCCAGTGCGATCGTGGTCTTGCGGGTGCTCATCCGCCCACGCTAGCCACAGTGGACAGTGCCCGGCACTGGCCGATCGGCCTGGATCACTCGGCCAGATGACCGATCCCGGTCAACAACTTGAGAGAAGACTCCGCGTCCGCCCCCGGTTCATGCTTGACCGGACTGCGCGAACGGACGGCGGCCGCGTATCTGGGGACAGAGCCGGCGCCGGGACCGGATTCCGTGACTTGAGTGGTTGAGAGCTAGGGGAGTGCGGTGGCATGAGCGTTGAGCGGATTTCGATTGTCGGTATCGGTCTCCGATACCCGGACGCCGGTTCCCCGGAAGAGCTGTGGGAGAACGTCCTCGCCGGCCGCCGGGCGTTCCGGAGGCTGCCCGACGAGCGGATGAACCGCGAGGACTACTACTCGCCCGACCCCAAGGCACCGGACCGTTTCTACGCCCAGAAGGCCGCGGTCCTCCGCGACTGGGAATTCGACCGGATCAAGTACAAGGTCGCGGGCAGCACGTTCCGCTCGACCGACACCACGCATTGGCTGGCCCTCGACGTCGCGGCGCAGGCGCTGGCGGACGCGGGCTTCCCCGAGGGCGAGGGGCTGCCGCGCTCCGCCACCGGCGTGGTCATCGGCAACAGCCTCACCGGCGAGTTCTCGCGGGCCAACATCATGCGGCTGCGCTGGCCGTACGTGCGCCGCACGGTCGCGGCGGCACTGGCCGAGCGCGGCTGGGCCGACGGCGACACCGCCGAGTTCCTCCACGATCTCGAAGCGCAGTACAAGGCCCCCTTCCCGGAGATCGACGAGGACACGCTCGCGGGCGGGCTGGCGAACACGATCGCCGGCCGGGTCTGCAACTTCTTCGACTTCGGCGGCGGCGGGTTCACTGTGGACGGTGCCTGCTCGTCGTCGCTGCTTTCCGTGGTCACGGCGGCGAACGCGCTTTCGGAGGGCGACCTCGACGTCGCGATCGCGGGCGGTGTCGACTTGTCGATCGACCCGTTCGAGGTGATCGGTTTCGCCAAGACCGGCGCGCTCGCCAAACGCGAGATGAAGGTCTACGACGCCGATTCCAACGGGTTCTGGCCCGGCGAGGGCTCCGGAATGCTCGTGCTGATGCGCGAGGAGGACGCGATCGCGCAGGGCAAGCGGATCTACGCCACCATCGGCGGCTGGGGTGTCTCGTCCGACGGCAAGGGCGGCATCACCCGTCCCGAGGCGTCGGGCCACCGCCTCGCGCTCAAGCGGGCGTACGACAAGGCGGGTTACGGCGTCGAGACGGTTTCCTACTTCGAGGGCCACGGCACCGGCACCGCGCTGGGCGACGCCACCGAGATCGAGGCGCTCTCCACCGCCCGCCGGGACGCCGATCCGCTCGCCGAACGGGCCGCGCTGAGCACGATCAAGGGCAATATCGGCCACACCAAGGCCGCGGCCGGGGTCGCCGGGCTGATCAAGGCGACCTTGGCGGTCTACCACCAGGTCATCCCGCCCGCTACCGGCCACTTCGAACCGCACGAGTCGCTGGTCGGCGACTCCGCGCGGATGTACGTGCCCGCCGAGGCCGGGTTGTGGCCTTCGGACCAGCCGGTCCGCGCCGGTGTCTCCGCGATGGGTTTCGGCGGTATCAACTCGCACGTCACCGTCACCGAAGCGCCGGGCGCGGCCCGGCGCAAGGAACTCGACGAGCGGACCAGATCGCTGGTCGCCGGACGGCAGGACAGCGAACTGCTGCTCCTCGACGCCGACGACGCCGCGTCGCTGCGCGGCCGGGTGACCGGTCTGCTGGAGGTCGTGCCGAAGCTCTCGTTCGCCGAACTCGCGGACCTCGCGGGCACGATTTCCCGTGAACTGTCGGGGAAACCGGTCCGCGCGGCGATCGTCGCGGCCGGCCCGGACGACGCCGAGCGCAAACTGGCCAAACTGCTCGACCTGCTCGGTGAAGGGGAGCCGGAAGTCTTCTCCGCCAAGGAAGGCATCTTCGCCGGCTCGCACGCCCATACCCCGAAGATCGGCTTCCTGTTCCCCGGCCAGGGTTCCGGGCAGGGCAGGGTCGGCGCGGTGCGCAAACGCTTCGCGCACGCGGACGACATCTACCGCGCCGCGAACCTGTCCACCGGCGCCGACCAGGTCGCCACCGACGTCGCGCAGCCGCGTATCGTCACCGGTTCGCTCGCCGGGCTCCGCGTGCTGAAGAGCCTCGGCATCGAGGCGGGCACCGTCGCGGGGCACAGCCTCGGAGAGCTCACCGCCCTGCACTGGGGTGGCGCGCTCACCGAACGCGAAGTCCTCAAACTGGCCAAGATCCGCGGCAGGGTGATGGCGACCGCCAGCGACGGGAACGGTGCCATGGCGGCGATCTCGGCCACGCCGAGCGTCGCCGAGGGGCTCGCCGATGGCGAAGAGGTCGTCATCGCGGGCTACAACGCGCCCGAGCAGACCGTCCTTTCCGGACCGGCGGAGGCGATCGACCGCGTGGTCGCCCGTGCCCGCACGGAAGGGGTCACCGCCGCCCGCATCAACGTCTCGCACGCCTTCCACTCGCCCGCGGTCGTCCCGGCCGCCGAGGCGATGACCGAGGAACTCGCCGCGTTCGACTTCGCCCGGCTCGACCGGCCGGTCGTCTCCACGGTGACCGGTGACGTCCTGCACGCCGCCGAGGACC
Source organism: Amycolatopsis sp. EV170708-02-1 (assembly GCF_022479115.1). Lineage (NCBI taxonomy): Bacteria > Bacillati > Actinomycetota > Actinomycetes > Pseudonocardiales > Pseudonocardiaceae > Amycolatopsis > Amycolatopsis sp. EV170708-02-1. The sequence continues at coordinate 6,996,167 of NZ_CP092497.1, read as the reverse complement.
TGCGCGATCTGCTGCGTGACCAGGTGGTCCTGCCGGTCCGCTTCCGTGAGGCGGCCGCGAAGGTCGCCGAGCGCAGCGATCTGGTGATCGAGGTCGGCCCCGGCCGCGTGCTCACCGGCCTGTTCGGGACGATCGCGCCCGGCACCCCGGTGCTTTCGATCGACACCGACAGCCTGACGCTCGCCCCGGTGCTGAAGGCCGCCGGAGCCGCGTTCGCGTTCGGCGCCGACCTGGAGACGTCCGCGTTGTTCGACGGCCGCGTCGTGCGGCCGCTGCCCGCGGACGGCGAATTCTCGTTCCTCGCCAGCCCGTGCGAGGCCGCGCCGTCCATCGGCGCCGTCCTGGCCCGCGACCGGGTCGCCGAGCCTGCCGAGGCGGCCGCCGGAACGGCTTCGGAAAGCGGCGGCAGCAGCACCCTCGACCTGCTGCGCAAGCTCGCGTCCGAACGGGTCGAGCTGCCGCTCGAAGCGGTCACCGCCGACACGCATCCCCTCGACGATCTGCACCTTTCGTCGATCACCGTCGGCCAGCTGGTCAACGACGTGACCAGGGCGCTCGGCCGACCGGCGCTGGAGGGCATGCCGAACTTCGCGACCGTGTGTCTCGGCGAACTCGCCGAGATGATCGACGAACTCGCGCAGACCGCCAAACCCGCGGACAGCAACCAGGCCGAGGTCGCCGGGGTCGGGCCGTGGGTCCGTCCGTTCGCGGTCGAGTACGTCGTCGCGCCGAAGCCGTCGCCCGACCTCGCGACCGGTATCTCCACCGCCGAGTGGACGGCGTTCGCCCCGGCCGGCCATCCGCTGGCGGAGCCGCTGCGCGCGGCGCTGGCCACGGCCGGTCTCGGCGACGGTGTCCTCCTGTGCCTGAACGCGGACAGCGGTTCCGGCGACGTCGGCCTGTTCCTGGACGCGGGCCGCGCGGTGCTGGCCGCCCCAACGGCACGCGGTTCGTCGTGGTGCAGCACGGCCTCGGCGCCTCCGGCCTGGCGAAGACGCTCCGGCTGGAGGACCCGTCGGCCCGCACCACGATCGTCGACCTCGCCGACCTCGCGCCGGTCGATCCCGAGGCGCTCGACGCCGCGGTGTCCACTGTGGTCACCGAAGTGGCGGCGACCACCGACTTCAGCGAAGTCCGTTATGACACCGCGGGTGTCCGCACGGTGCCGAAGCTCGCCGCGCTGACCCCGGCCGAGGCCGAAGGCACCCCGCTGGACACCGGCGACGTCCTGCTCGTCACGGGCGGAGGGAAGGGCATCACCGCCGAGAGCGCGTTGGCGCTGGCCAAGGATTCCGGCGCGAAACTGGCGCTGCTCGGCCGCAGCGACCCGGCCGACGACGCCGAACTTTCGGAGAACCTCGGCCGCATGGCGGCGGCTGGCATCAACTACCGCTACGAGCGCGCTGACGTCACCGACGGAAGGCAGGTCGCCGACGCGATCGGCCGGGTCCAGGAGGCGTTCGGCCCGGTCACCGCGGTGCTGCACGGCGCGGGCCGCAACGAGCCCGCCGCGCTGTTCTCCCTGACCGAGGAGAGCTTCCGCAAGACGCTGGCGCCGAAGATCGGCGGTCTCCACGCCGTCCTCGACGCCGTCGACAAGGACAAGATCAAGCTGCTGGTGACCTTCGGCAGCATCATCGGCCGGGCGGGCCTGCGCGGTGAGGCTCACTACGCCACGGCCAACGACTGGATGACCGAACTGACCGTGCGGTTCGGCCAGGAACACCCGCGGGCCAAGGCGATCGCGCTCGAATGGTCGGTCTGGTCCGGGACGGGGATGGGCGAGAAGCTCGGTGTGGTCAGCGCTCTGATGCGCGACGGCATCACCCCCATCCCGACCGAGGAGGGCATCGAGATCCTCCGCCAGGTCGTCGGCGACCCGGCCGCCCCGTCGGTGCTGGTCGTCTGCGGCCGGACCGCCGGGCTGGCCACCCTGCCGGTGGAGAAGCGCGAACTGCCGCTGACCCGCTTCGTCGACCGCGCCGTCGTGCACTATCCGGGGGTCGAGCTGATCACCGAGGCCGACCTGTCCGCGGGCAGCGACCCGTATCTGGCCGACCACCTGCTCGACGGTCAGCTGCTGTTCCCGGCGGTGATCGGCATGGAGGCGATGACCCAGGTCGCCAAGGCCGCGCTGGCCGCGGAAACGCTGCCGGCGCCGGTGTTCTCCGACGTCGAGTTCCTGCGCCCGATCATCGTCTCGCCGGGCGGGTCGACCACGATCCGGCTCGCCGCGCTGGCCAGGGACGCCGAAACGGTGGACGTGGTGCTGCGCAGCGGGGAGACCGGTTTCAGTGCCGACCACTTCCGGGCCCGGCTGAGCTTCTCGCGGCCGGATCCGCTCGGCGACACCGTCGCCCGCGACGTCGCGCTGCCGCCGGTCCCGGTCGACCCGACGACCGAGCTCTACGGCACGGTCCTGTTCCAGGGCAAGCGATTCCAGCGGGTCACCGGATACCGGCGGGCCAGCGCGCGGCACGCGGTCGCGGAGATCGCGACCGGCGCCGAGGTCGACTGGTTCGCGCCGTTCCTGCCGCAGGAACAGCTCCTGGCCGACCCGGGCACCCGCGACGCGATGATGCACGCCATCCAGTGCTGTGTGCCGGACGCGACCCTGCTGCCGCAGGGGATCGAGCGGCTGTACCTTGCCGAACCCGGCGAGCAGCACCCGGAGTACGTGCTCCTCGACGCCCGCGAGCGTTCGCAGGACGGCGACAGCTACGTCTACGACCTCGACGTCCGCAACCCCGACGGGAAGCTGGTCGAGCGGTGGGAAGGGCTGAAGCTGCGCGCGGTGCGCAAACGCGACGGCGAAGGGCCTTGGGTCCCGTCGATGCTCGGGTCCTATTTGGAGCGTTCCGTCGAACGGCTGCTCGGCTCGTCCCGCGCGATCGTCGTCGAACCGGATCCGGTCGGCGTTTCCGTGGAGTCCACGCCGGAACGGCGGGCGCAGACGGCACTGGCCGCCAGCCGCGCCGTCGACGCGCCGCTCGAGATCCGCTACCGCCCCGACGGGAAACCGGAGGCCGACGGGGTCGAGGTGAGCGCGTCGCACAGCGCCGAGCTCACCCTGGCCATCGCGGGCAGCGGCCGGATCGCGTGCGACGTCGAAACGGCGATCGAACGGACGCCGGAGGACTGGGCGGGCCTGCTCGGCGAGGATCTGCTCGCGGTGGGCGAACTGCTGGCCGCGGACGCCCGTGAGCCGCTTTCGGTGGCGCACACCAGGGTCTGGAGCGCGCTGGAATGCGTGCGCAAGACCGGGGACATGTCGCAGGCGCTGACCGTGCACCGGGTCGACCCGGACGGCTGGGCGGTGCTCTCCCACGGCGCCGCTCGCATCGCCACCTGGGTGACCACCGTCAACGACCGGACCGATCCCGTCGTCTTCGCCGTGCTCCAGGGAGAGGAAAGCTGACATGGCCGACTACTACGAGATCCTCCACACGGTCGGATTCGAAGAGACCAACCTGGTGGGCAACGTCTACTACGTGAACTACGTGCGCTGGCAGGGCCGGTGCCGCGAGATGTTCCTGAAGGAGAAGGCGCCCGCGGTGCTCGAAGAGGTCCGCCACGACCTCAAGCTGTTCACGCTCAAGGTGGACTGCGAGTTCTACGCCGAGATCACCGCGTTCGACGAGCTGTCCATCCGGCTGCGGCTGGAAGAGCTGACCCAGACCCAGATCCAGTTCACCTTCGACTACGTCCACCTCACCGCGGAAGGCGAGCGGCTGGTGGCCCGCGGACGGCAGCGGATCGCGTGCATGCGCGGCCCGAACACGGCCACGGTGCCCAGCCGGGTGCCCGAGCAGTTGCGTGAGGCGCTGGCCCCGTACGCGGTCGACGGCAAGGGGGAATGACGTGGGCACGCTGGAGGAACCTTCGCGGCCGGTGCTGAAAAGACTGCCGACACCCGCCGCCCGGCGCCGGTTGTCCGCGCAGGCCGGCCTGCGGGAGGTGATGGGCCAGTTCGCCACCGGGGTCACCGTGCTGACCGCCGGGGGCGAACGGGCGCACGGGATGACCGCCAACGCCGTCACCTCCGTGTCGCTGGAGCCGCCGATGGTGCTGTGCTGCGTTTCCCGCGCGGCCCGGATGCACGAGGCGATCGTGACGGCGGGCTCGTACGCGGTCACGGTGCTGGCCTCGGACCAGAAGGAACTGGCGAAGTACTTCGCGGACTGGCGCCGCCCGGCCGGGCTCGCGCAGTTCGACTCGGTGGACTGGACGGCCGGGCCGCAGACCGGCGCCCCGCTGCTCGACGGCGCGCTGGCGTGGCTGGAATGCGAGCTGGCGGAGGTCTACGAAGGCGGTGACCACTCGATCTTCCTCGGCAAGGTGGTCGCCTCCAGCCGCGGCACCGCGCAGGACTCGCTCGTGTTCTACAGCGGCGGCTATCACCAGATCGACGGCCGCATACGGGCATCGGCCTGACAGGGAGAGGGAATGCCATGACCATCGACGAATCCGCCACGCCCGCCCCGGCGCCCACCACCGAACGGCCGCCGGTGGTGACCACGATGCCCCGGCTCGGACGGGGGGTGTGCTGGCGCGACATCGTGCGCGAGATCGAACTCGACGAGCTCGAGCGCGAGGCCCGCATGAGGGAGGCGGCGTGACCCTGCAGGGCGATCCGGGCGCTCAGCGCACGGAGGACTCCGAGGTGGTGCCGCTGCCGGAAGACCGGCTGCGGCGCTCCCGGATCCCGAGGCCGACCGACGGGCAGGTGATCCCGCTCGCCCGCGGTACCGAACCGGTGCATCCACCGGAACCGACGATGCCGTTGCTGCGCACCCAGCGCGACGAACTGCGCGAACATATCGTCGACGGACGGCTCGACGGCGTCCGCCGGCAGCACTCGCTCGGCAAGCACACCGCGCGCGAACGGCTGGATCTGTTGCTGGACCCCGATTCCTTCACCGAGGTCGAGCTGTACCGGCGGCATCAGGCGAGCGGGCTCGGGCTGGCGGAGAACCGGCCGTACACCGACGGCGTGATCGCCGGCTCGGGCACCATCGACGGACGGCGCGTGTTCGTCTACGCGCAGGACTTCACCGTCTTCGGCGGTTCGCTCGGCGAGGCGCACGCGGCGAAGATCCAGAAGGTGATGGATCTGGCGATCGCCACCGGCTCGCCGCTGATCGGGCTCAACGACAGCGGGGGAGCGCGGATCCAGGAAGGGGTCATGGCGCTCAACGGCTACGGCGGCATCTTCCGCCGCCAGGTCGAGGCGTCCGGTGTCATCCCGCAGATCAGCGTGGTGCTGGGCCCGTGCGCGGGCGGGGCGGCGTATTCGCCCGCGCTCGCGGATTTCGTCTTCATGGTGCGCGACACCGCCCGCATGTACCTGACCGGGCCGGACGTCGTCGAGACCGTGACCGGGGAACGGGTCAGCCACGACGAACTGGGCGGCGCGGACGTGCACGGCGCGTCGTCCGGCGTGGCGACCGTGGTGCACGACGACGAGGAGACCTGCCTCGCCGACGTCCGGTACCTGGTGTCGCTGCTCCCGTCGAACTACCTGGAGCCCGCGCCCCGCGAGCCGTCGCAGGACGCGGGCAAGGACCGGCGGCCGCGGTTCGCCGAACTCGTCCCGGTGGAGCCGAACAAGCCCTACGACATGCGTGACGTGTTCTCGGAACTGGCCGACGACGGCGAATTCTTCGAGCTGCACGAGCGATGGGCGCAGAACGTGCTGTGCGCGCTCGCGCGGGTCGACGGGCGCGTGGTCGGCCTGGTCGGCAACCAGCCGGTGGTGTTCGCCGGCGTGCTCGACGGCCCGGCTTCGCAGAAGGCGGCGCGCTTCGTGCGGTTCTGCGACGCGTTCAGCATCCCGCTGGTGACCCTTGTGGACGTTCCGGGCTTCCTGCCGGGCGTCGAACAGGAGCATTCCGGGATCATCCGGCACGGGGCGCAACTGCTGCACGCGTACTGCGAGGCGACCGTGCCGCGTGTGCAGGTGATCCTGCGCAAGGCGTACGGCGGCGCGTACATCGTGATGGACTCGCGGTCCATCGGGACCGATCTCTCGCTGGCGTGGCCGACCAACCAGATCGCCGTGATGGGCGCCGAGGGCGCGGTGAACGTGTTGTTCCGCAAGGATCTCGCCGTCGCGCCCGATCCGGACGCGTTGCGCGCCCACCTGGTCGCCGAGTACACCGAGGAGTTCATGAACCCGCAGTATTCGGCCGAACGCGGCCTGGTCGACGACATCATCGACCCGGCGGACACCCGGTCCGCCGTCGCCAGAGCGCTGGACATGCTGCAGGACAAGCGAAAGGCTGCGCCTCAGCGCAAGCACGGCAACCACCCGATCTGAACGGGGGAACCATGTCACCGTCCGGAATGGACAGTGCGCCGGTCTTCCGGGTCCTGCGGGGGGACCCGGAAGACGCCGATCTGGCGGCGCTCGTCGCCGTCTTCACCGCGCTGGCTTCGGCCGCGCCCCCGCCCGCGCCGCCTGCCCGGCCGGCCTGGTCGCCGCTCGTCGCGCCGACCTGGCGCACCTCGGTGCTGCGCTGAGCCCGTCGCGCGTAATGGTCCGAAGTCCGTGAAGGCCTCCTTGAGGGACTCTGGGTCCCTCAAGGAGGCCTTCACGGACAGGGAACACAGGCACCGCCGAGACCCCCCACCGCCCGAAGAAGCCGACAGCGTTGCCTGATGTCGCGAAAGCCACTTTCGCGACGTCTGATGTCTCGAAAGTGGCTTTCGCGACGTGTCCTCACGCGAGCCGTCGCGCGGCCTCGGTCTCCCGCCGAGGTGGATACGTACTGTGGCAGGTGTGCACGGCGACGTAGAGGATCCCTCCGTCGACCACGGTCTCCAGCTCCGTTCGCTCCCCAGGCTCGAACGGGCCCCCGCAGGCCGCGCAGGTCCGCTGGCGTTCCGCCGCGCTCATTGCCGGTCCCGCTGCTCGGGGACCGCGGGGTCGGGCCACGACAGGCCCAGCAGGTCGACGTCGAGCTCGTCTTCGGCGTAGATCTCATACGGGTCGAGACGTTCGGTCATGGCGCGCTCCTTGGGTTTCGGGGTACCACAAGGGCACTACCGGCACCCCGCCACCGGCGACTTTTCCTTTGCTCATCGGGGCGCGCCGGCGTCCTCGAGCACGTCACGACCGGCTCCCGATCGGACGGGGCCATCCTTGGTTGTCAAGTGAGTCTTTCATCCGAGGCCGGGAGGAACATCATGACGGCGCAGGTGCGAATTTGGGTCGTGACCGATGATCTCGACCCGAGCGGGGCCGCCGAGGCCGACGCGACGGCGTTCGTCCCGGAGCCGAGGCTGGCCGCCGAAAACGATTTCCCGGCCGAGCACATCGTCCTCGGCTACAACTAGCGCGACCGGCACGGACAGCACGGACGAAGAAGACCGCCGGGTACAACGCGCGCGAAAATGAAGATCGCCCGCGAACCGGCCAGACCACGAGGAGGCCTCCGGATGGCTATGCGCCTCCAGCTCACGTCGGGTTTGCAGGTGCTGGAAGAATGGGCGATCAATGCTCCGCAGGCCGACCGCAATGTTATCTACGAAGCGCTGTTCGCGGTAGCCGACGGATCCGCTTTTCTCATCTACGACATTTTCGGAGATGGCCGTGATCCGCATCAGTTCATCATTCTGGTGAAACACGATCTGGTCATCCGGATCGGGCTCAAGCGGACCGATTCCTCGTTCGAGATCGTCTACATCGGCGCGCTGGAGCACGGTACACCCGCCGCGGCTTGGGCGGACGACGTCGACGGTTCCTGAGCCGGTACCGCTGAACGGCCCAGTCCGCGCATCGGTACCGGCAGCCTTTCGTACCAGTGGATCATGTGTTCCTCACCTTGACATCGTCCAGTTCGGCGTGAAATTCTGCGAGTGTTTGCGGATGGGGAAATTCTGCCGGTCTGGAATTGCGGTTGTCGAGATCTGGAGGCATGAAAGATGTCATCTCCTGAATTCCCGGGATTGGATGTTTCCACACGGGTACGCGCGCGTGACATTCAGATGGCCGGGGTCGCCGACGTCCGCCGGAGGGTGCTGATGATCTCCGGGGCGATCGACACCACCGAGCACGACATCTCGGTCAGCGTCAATCTCCCCGAACCCGGCCGGTGGCAGGTGATCAAATCCGAGACCAATCTGACCGACAAGACCTGGGTCGCGATGCAGGTCGTCACCGACGAGGACTCGACGTTCGTCAACGACGCCGACACCCTCGTGCTTTCCCGCCAGTTCTCGAAATCCTTCATGACGCCGGATCAGCGCCGTCTCACCTTCTACGACGGTGAGGTCCGGCCCGGCGAGGCCGTGCTGAAGGTGTACTCGCTGGACGCCGGCGGGCGGAAGCCGACCTACTCCTATTCCCGCTACAGCCCGATCGCCACCGACACCGCCGAGCAGTCGCAGCAGACACTGGACGAACTGATCGGCAACGGGATGAAGCAGCGCCCCGTGATCGAGCTGATCGTCCCGGTGACCGTGATCGGCTGAGCACGCCGGTGATCACCTTCGTCCCGGAACCCCATCTGCTCGAATCGCCGCGCGGACGGGAGTGGCCCGTTCTCCCCGGCGCCCTTGCGGCGCGCACCTCCGAACCGCCGCCCGCCGCCGACGTGGTCATCGTCGGGGCGGGCCCGGCCGGGCTCGCCGTCGCTTCCGCGTTGTGGCACCACGGCGTCCGCGACCTCGTCGTCGTCGACCGCGACGGCCGTCCCTGCGGCCGGTTCTTCGACCGCGTCGATCTGCTCGGCCAGCGCGTGCTGCGGTCGCCGTACGAACACCACCCCGGTGTCGAGGGCTACCGCGACTGCGAACTGCTGGACTTCGCGCGGCTGCACTGGGCGCTGCTGACCCCGGTGGAGCGCCGGGAGATCCGGATGGCGCAGGCCGGGCATCGCTCCGTGGTTCCCGTCGACGTCTTCGAGGCCTATTGCCGTCATCTGGCCGCGAGCCACCACGTCACCGAACGGACCTGGCGCGGTTCGGTGCGCGAGGTGCTGCCGACCTCCGACGCGGTCACCGTGCGCGCCGACCGGTTCTCCGTCACCGCGCGCCATGTCGTGCTCTGCCTCGGCGAGGAGCGCCGGTCCGCGCCGGACACCTGGTGGGGTGGCGGCCATCCGCCGCGCGGCGTGAGCTACTGGGACGAACCCGTTCCCACCGCCGGGAAACGCCTCGCCGTCGTCGGCGCCGGCCTCACCGCCGCGCACCTGATCTCCAACGGGCTCGCCCAAGGGCGCGAGGTGCACTGGGTGGTCCGCGAAGCGGGCGAACGCTACCAGTGCGCCGACGTCAACTCGTCGTTCTTCCGTCCGGAAGGCCGTGCCCGCTTCGACGGGGTGAGCTGGTCCGAGCGGCTCGAACTGATGGGCCGGTTCCGGCGCGCGTCGATCATGTTCGAGTTCCGGCCGATGCTCGAGGCGGCCGAGGCCGAAGGACGGCTGATCGTGCATCGCGGCAAGGCGATCACCAAGGTGACGCCGGGGGTCGGGCTCCACCTCGAAGACGGTTCGCGGATCTCCGCGGACCACGCCGTCCTGGCGCTCGGCACCACGCCGTCGATCGGTGACGGCCTGATGCCCGGCGAAGCCGTTCTCGATACCGGCGGCTGGCCGCGGCTGGACGAACGCACCTTCGCCTACGAGGGCGCGCCCCGGGTCTTCGCCGTCGGCGCGGCCGCGGGGATGGCGCTGGGCCCGGCCGCCCGCAACATCGACGGCCATCGTGTCGCCACCGCGCGGGTCGCGGCGGCCGTCGCCGGGAACCTGCGCCGGGACACCCCGCTGCGGACGGTCACGAAGGACGTCGCCCGTGTCTGAGCCCTACGACTCCCGTTTCACCCTGCCGTCGATCGACGACGCGCCCTCGACCGAGTCGGGGGTGATCCTGCTGGGCCTGGACGCCGAACGCCTGCTCGCCGGGGCCGGGCTGGCCCGGCTCGCCGACGAGCCCGCGCTGGTGGCCCTCGCCGTGGACCAGGCCCGGCACGAGGCGCTCGACCTCGGCCTCGACGCGCTCGTCGAGGCCGGGATCCTCCGCTGGCGCGCGGTCCGGCCGCTGATCGAAGCAGGTCCGGAGATGACGGCGGCGGGTTCCCTGCGCCGAGAATGGGAACACGCCACCGCGCGGGTCACCGCCACGGTGACCGGGCTCGGCCCGGCATCGGTGGCGTGCCTCGCGGCCTGCTGGCTGCGTCGCGACGAGATCGACGAGTTCGCCGCGCACGGACGGGCGCCGGAAAAGGGGAGCGGTACACAGGATGTCCTATCTCGGGTCTTTGCCGACTGACGCCACACTGCTGCAGGTCTTCCGGAAGTTCCCCGCGCCCGCGGCGAAACTGCTGGAACTCCACGAACTCCTCATGCGGGCGCCGTCGGCGTTCGGCGCGGGCGAGCGGGAGCTGATCGCGGCCTACGTTTCCGGCCTCAACGAGTGCCGGTACTGCCATGGGGTCCACACCGTCACCGCGGAGGCTTTCGGTGTGCCTGAAGGGCTTCTGGCCGCCGCATTGGCCGATCTCGGCTCCTCGCCCGTGGACGACCGGATGAAGCCCGTGCTGGCCTACGTGGGCAAGCTGACGCGCACTCCGGCACGGATGACCGACGCGGACGCCGAGGCGGTGTTCGCGGCGGGCTGGGACGAGAGCGCGCTGCACGACGCCGTCCTCGTGTGCGCCCTGTTCAACTTCATGAACCGGATGGTCGAAGGGCTCGGGATCCGCGCCGACGCCGCCTACGCGAAGATCTCGGGCGTGCGGCTGAAGGAAGGCGGCTACGCCGGCCTGGCCGCGTTACTCGAAGAACCTGCCCGCTGACTGGGCCATTCGAGTGCGGGTAACCGGGTGGTGACCACGAGCGGTCACCATTCCGCGCTGAGATCGCCTCGCCACTTTCCGTCGCCGAAAACGGCGCCCGTTACTCCGTCCGGTGCTCAAGATCGCGGAAACGGAGCAGGCGAAAGGCACCTTCCGGCGTAGGTGAAAAGCACATCCCCGCGATGATGCATGGCACTGGCCGCGTACCCGCCCTGAGCAGCACGATTTCCTCATCGAAGGAACACCACCGAACAGCCTGGGAGCCATCGATGATGAACACCGCGACCGACAACGTCCGCTCGCTCTTCGCCGTCCGGGGGATCGACACCGGGTTCGCCGGGGACCAGGTCGAGCTCGTGATCGACCGGTTCGACCACTGGACCAATCAGCACCGCGGCGAGGCCTTCAGCTGTTTCACCGGCGCCTGTTGCACCGCCCCGCCGCTGGCCGAAGCGAGCTGAACGCACCCCGCCGGCCGTCACTCGCGCCCCGAACGCGAGTGGCGGCCGGTTTCGTACGCGTGCTCGACGGAAAGTAGCCGACCGATCGCGGAATCCGTTGCCACGTGACCCATTCGCCCCGCCGCCCGCACGAAGGACGCGGCCGACTCACCACCCGAACGGTGGAACGCGTTCCGAGCGGGCGTGTTTATGTTGGGGCCTTGGGGGTGTGCGTGAGGGGACGGCGCCGTGGTGATCAGGGTTCTCGTGGCCGAAGACATGCACATAGTCCGGGGGGCGCTCGTGGCGCTGCTGCGGCTGGAACCGGATATCGAAGTGGTGTCCGAAGTGGCGTCGGGTGACGAGATCCTCCCCGCCGCACGGGTTTCCCGCACCCAGGTGGCGATCATCGACATCGACCTCCCCGGCAAGGACGGGCTCACCGCGGCCACCGAACTCCACGAGCAGCTCCCGGAGGTCAGGACCCTCATCCTGACCAGCCTCGGCAGGCCCGGCACGCTCCGCCGGGCACTGGCGGCCAAAGTGAGCGGCTTCCTGCTGAAGGACGCCCCCGCGGAGAAGCTCGCCAACGCCGTGCGCGGGGTGGCGGCCGGACGGCGGATGGTCGACGGCGATCTGGCCCTCGCCGCCTGGGACACCGTGGAATGCCCGCTGACCCCGCGGGAGATCGACGTCCTGCGGCTGACCGCCGAAGGCCGCGACACCCTGGAGGTCGCGGCGAAGGCCTTTCTCTCCACCGGAACCGTGCGCAACTACCTGACCACGATCGTGTCGAAACTCAACGCACGCAACCGCGTCGACGCGATCCGGATCGCCAAGGAGTCGGGCTGGATCTAGGCCGTGTCCTGCAAGTCTTGTTCGCGGTCTTCGCGCCCAAGTGGTCCCTGACGGCACGGGCGGATGCGGCCGAGTACGACCCGGTACGAGGCCGATCCGCCCGCACCGCCAGGAACCACCTGGATCACGAAGCCCATCGAACAGACTTACAGGACACGGCCTAGACGGGCACCACGGCACGCAGCCGGAACCGCCCGTCGGGCTCGACCCCGGCGGTCAGCTCCCCGCCGAGCCCGGCGACCCGGTCGGACATATTCGTGATGCCGCTGCCCGGGGCCTCCACCCGCACCGGCTGCTCCGGCTTCGGCGGCCGCCCGTTCACCACGCCGTCGTTGACGATGTCGAGCGCGACGCCGTCGCCGGTCCGCCGCACGGCGATCTCGCAGCGTTCGACCTTGCTGTGCCGCAACACGTTCGTCACGCCTTCGCGCAGCACCACGGCCAGCACGGTCCGCACCGTCGTCGGCAGGTCGTCGTGCTCGATCTCCAGCCGCACCTGGACGTCGGCGGCCACCAGGACCGCCTGCGCCGACCGGGACTCCTGATCCAGCGAGAGTTCGCGGTAGCCGCTCGCCACCGACCGGACGTCGCTCAGCGCCTGCCGCGTCAGCCCGAGGATCTCCAGCAGCTCGTCGGAGGCGCGATCGGTGTCGATGTCCATGATCCGGCTGGTCAGCTCGCTCTTCAGGGCGATCGCCGAGAGGCTCATCCCCAGCAGATCGTGCAGGTCGCGGGCGAACCGCAGCCGCTCCTCCGCGACCGCGACCTCGGCGAGGCGTTTCCTGGTCTCGCCCAGTTCGGTCACCAGCCGGATCAGCCAGATGAGCCCGAACACCATCAGCCCGGTGTTCAGGATGGACGCGAAGGTGTAGAAGCCGCCGAGGAAGTCGGTGCCGTAGGCGATCCGGATCGCCACCACACCGGCGGCGGTCACGGCGAACGCCGTCCATCCGGCCAGCGGCGGCAGCACCAGCAGGGCGGTGCCGGCGAACAGGCTCGGCAGGCTCACCCACGCGCTCCCGAGCGGGATCAGCGGCAGGAAGATGAGACAGGCCTGCACGAACAGCAGCGCGTAGCTCTGCCGCGAGCGCAGCCGGACGTTCGGGCGGGCGAAGTAGGACAGCTGCAGCGTGGTCAGCGCGGTGAGATAGCCGGCGATGAGCGCGAGGGACCAGCCGTCGTCGGTCAGCATGAACGCCCTGGCCATCGCGGAGAGGCTGAAGACGATGAAGACCACCGTCATCGTCCACTGGACGTTCCTGGCGTCGATCCGGGACCAGTGCCCCGACGCCTCGGCCAGCGCCGTCTCGGTGGGCTCGGCCTGTTCGGGCACCGGGAGTTCGGCGTGCAGCCGCCACCGGCCCGCCGGGTCGGGGCCCGCGCTCAGCTTCCCGCCGTGCCCGGCGACCTCCTCGGTCACCTCGCGCAGGCTCTCGGCCGTCTCCTCGGGGACGTCGTCGTGCGCCGTCCCGTCGTGCACGATCTCCAGCGCGACCCGGCCGCCGTTCTCGCGCACGGTGATCTCGCAGTGCTCGACGCCGGTGTAGCGGAGCACGTTCGTGACCCCTTCTCGCAGCACCTTCGCCAGCAGGGTGCGCAGCTTCACCGGGAGTTCGACCTGCTCGAGGTCGACCCGCACCGCGACGTTCGACGCCGAGAGCAGCGACACCGCGGTCCGCGACTCCTTGTCGAGCGACAGCTCCCGGTAGCCCCTGGCCACCGACCGCACGTCGGACAGCGTCCGCTGGGCGATCCCGGTGATCTCGGCGAGCTCCTCACGCGCCCTGGTCAGTGACTTCCGCAGCAGCCGGTGCACCAGCTCGCCCTTGAGGGCGATCGCGGACAGGCTGAGGCCGAGCAGGTCGTGCAGATCCCTCGCGAAGGCCAGCCGCTGTTCTGCCACGGCGCGCCTGGCCAGCTCGGTCCTGGCCTGGTGCAGTTCGGTCACCAGCCGCGCGAGCCAGGTCAGCAGGTACACGACCAGGGCGTAGAGGACCGCGGTGACACTGTCGAACACCGCGCCGAGCCAGGTCTCGTCGTAGGTCCAGAGGATCCAGATCGTGCCCGCCATGAACACGGTGAACACCGTCCAGCCCGTCCGCGGCCGGAACAGCAGCAGCGCGCTGCCGGCCGCGAGGGTGGTCAGCGAGCTCAGCGCCGCGTCGAAGTGCAGGGTCGACAGGAACGCGAGACACGCCTGCACCGCCAGCATCACCTTCGCGAGCCTGGTGTCGAGCCGGACCGCCGGCCTGCTGAAGTACAGCAGCTGGATCGCCAGCACGGGCCCGACGTACAGCACGGCCAGCAGGCCCTGCCAGAAGTCCACCCCGGGCCGGAACAAGACCGCGAGGAGACCGAAGAGGCAGGAGTTGACGAAGACGACGGTGATGATCAGCGCGGCGAGGAACAGCGCCCGCCGCGGACGCCGGTCGACTCCGGCGGTACCCAGCGGTTCGGCGGTCACCGCGAGCTGATCCGGCACAGGCACCCCAGTGGTAACAGAAGACGTCGTGATCCTTGTCGTGCTGCCCCCTTGCGACGGCCGAGGCCGTCGCACGACCTCCATCGCCGTGTGATTCGGATCCTAACCCATCTTCGTTACCCCGGTTCCCGCTTCCGTGACGGCGGGGAGGATGATCAAGGAGACGTTTTCCCGCACCGGGACAGGGAAATCCCGACGGTCACCCGCACGGGTGTGGGGCGTTCGGACCACGCGGGCGGTCGCGGAACACGCCACGATGGAAGACGTGGGTTCCACTTTGTACGCCACCCGGGGTGCGCCACGCGGGACGGGCGCTCGCGGCGGCGGGGCGCCGGTGGCCCTAAGCTCTGCGCATGGCCAGGTATTTCGACGTACATCCGGAGAATCCGCAACGACGCGCGATCGGACAGGTCGTCGACATCCTGCGCGAAGACGGGCTCATCGCGTACCCGACGGACTCCTGTTTCGCCCTCGGCTGCCAGCTGGGGAACAAACAGGGCATCGACCGCATCCGGAGCATCCGCAAGCTCGACGACCGCCACCATTTCACCCTGGTGTGCCAGGACTTCGCCCAGCTGGGCCAGTTCGTGCACGTGGACAACGCGGTCTTCCGCGCGGTCAAGGCGTCCACACCGGGCAGTTACACGTTCATCCTCCCGGCCACCAAGGAGGTTCCGCGCCGTCTGCTGCACGCCAAGAAGAAGACCGTCGGCGTGCGCATCCCGGACCACGTGGTCACCCAGGCCCTGCTCGGCGAACTCGGCGAGCCGCTGCTGTCGAGCACGCTGCTGCTGCCCGACCAGGAGGAGCCGATGACCCAGGGCTGGGACATCAAGGAACATCTGGAGCACGTGGTGGACGCGGTGATCGACTCCGGCGACTGCGGGGTCGAGCCCACCACGGTCATCGATTTCTCGTCGGGCGAGCCGGAGATCGTGCGCCGGGGCGCCGGCGACACCGCGCGCTTCGAGTGACGCGCGGGGCCGGCCTCTCCGGCCCCGCGCGCCGGCGGTTCAGTGCGTGACGAGCCCTTCGGCCTTCGACGGCGCCGAGGGGATGTGGAACAGCCTGGTGAACAGCTCCAGCATCGCCGGTTCGCCCTTGATGGCCACCGCGCCGCAGGTGAGCGCGCTCGCGGCGTCCATCTCGCCGTTCAGCAGCTTCAGCACGACCGGGCCGCGCGGCTCGATGACGAGGTCGGGGTTCGGGTGCGGGCCCTCCCCGGCCGTCATGGCGCCGTCCTCGACCACCGCGTGCACGATCATCTGATCGCCGTAGTGCAGTTCGAACGCGCAGTCGATGCCGCGGGCCGCGTCGGGCTGGAACGTCGTGTACAGCGACAGGATGGCCGCGTCGAGGGTGAACAGGTCGTCGGCGGCCGGGTCGGTGAGCGAACGGGCGCCCCACAGGCCCAGCTGCAGCAGGATCTGGTCGAGGTCGTTGCCGTACTCGGTCAGCTCGTAGACCACCCCGGCGTCGAGCTGCGAGAGCACCCGGCGCTGGACGACCCCGTGCCGTTCGAGTTCGTTGAGCCTGGTCGACAGGATGCTCGTCGGGATCTTCGGCAGGCCGTGCTGGAGCTCGTCGAAGCGCTTCGGCCCGAGCACGAGGTCGCGGATCACGAGCAGGGACCAGCGTTCCCCGATGATCTCGAGCGCGCGGGCGAGGCCGCAGAACTGGCCATAGGTGCGAGCGGTCATGCTTGACTCCTCAGTTTCCTTGATCTGGTGGTGGCGGGTGGTGCTCGGTCAGCGGACCGGATGTCCTTCGGAGAGCAGTTCGCGGTGCAGCTCTCGCAGTTCGGCGCAGGGTGTCACCCCCAGTTCGTCCTCGAGCCTGGATCGCAGCCACTCGTAGGACGCCAGCGCGTCGCTGCGCCGCCCGCTGAGCCCCAGCGCGCGGATCAGGTGGGCGTGCAGGGTTTCGTCGAACGGGTCGGCGGTGGTCAGCGACCGCAGCACGCCGAGCATCTCCCGGTGCCTGCCCGCCCGGATCTCGGCCTCGATCCACAGGTCGCGGGCGTTGCGCCGATGCTCCAGGAGATAGACGGTGTACGCGGCCAAGGTCGGTCCACAGTGGATGTTCGCCAGCGGGGGACCGGACCACAGGTCCAGCGCGGTACGGAACGCGTGCGCGGCCGCCGCGTTGTCGCCCTCGGCCAGCAGGTCGCGGCCGAGCCGGTGGAGCCGCTGGAACTCCGACACGTCCACCACGCCGGCGTCGATCTCCAGCCGGTAACCGGGGGAGCTGGTCACCAGGATGCCGCCGGTGCCGCCGGGGTCGAGGTGACGGCGGAGGTGGTGGACGTAGGTGTGCAGGGTCCGGCGGACACTGCGCGGGGGCGCGTCGTTCCACAGCTCGTGGACGAGGGAGTCGACGTGGACCGTCTTGCCGGGACGGATGAGCAGCATCGCCAGCAGTTGCAGAAGTTTCGGCGTGCTCGGCGCGCGATCGGCACCGCCGATGTGCAGCTCGAGTGGCCCCAGCAGCCTGGCCGTGTCACCCGGTTCGATGGTCATCGCGTGCATCCCTGCCCCTCCGGCGGACTCCCCCTCGATGACGGTGACAGAGGCGGAACCTTCGGAACAGTGCCGGAAACACCCGGCGGACCATGATTTCTTCGTTGCGCCGTATGCGATCGTCACGACCTGGCGCGATGAACCGGTTGTGGCAAAAGAGAAGACGCGGAACGGGTCAGAGCCAGTCGGAATCGGTGGCGATGCGAATGGCGTCCACCCTGTTGCGGGCGTTGAGTTTCGTGACCACGGTGGCGAGATAGTTCCGCACGGTCCCCGGCGACAGGAACAGCTCCGCCGCGATGTCGGCGACCGTGCGCCCGTTCGCCGCGAGGCGGAGGATCTCGGCTTCCCGCGGGGTCAGCGGGCAGTCTTCCGTTTCCCAGGCGGACAACGCCAGTTCACTGTCGATGACCCGGCGGCCGATGGCGACCGAACGGACGGCGTTGGCGAGTTTGTCGGCAGGCGCGTCCTTGAGCAGGAAGCCGTTGACCTTCGCGTCGAGCGCGCGGCGCACGGTGCCCGGACGGCCGAGCGAGGTGAGGATCAGCGTGCGGACGCTCGGAAGTTGCTGGCAGAGCTCGGAAGCGGCCGCGAGCCCGTCCTTGGCTGGCAGATCGATGTCGATGATCGCGACGTCCGGGAGATACTCCGCGGCCATCGGAAGGATCTTGTCGCCCGAACAGACCTCGGCGACGACCTCGATGTCCTGTTCGAGGTTCAGCAGAGCGACCAAGGCGCCACGGACCATGTGCATATCCTCGGCCAATAGGACTCGGATCACTCCGACCTCCTCTTCCCCAGAAACGCGCTAACTCTCAGTGTACATAGCAAACCCGGAAGAGTGAATCGGAATCGCACGATACAAGGTTGCGCTTTTCCCGGCGGCCTGCCCGGCATGATCAATGTGCCGATGAGCTGCGACGATGGTACGGCTTCGAGGGTGCTGAAACTGCGAGCGATCGATTACTCGCTGTCAGGTCAGAAGAAGGTAAAATTGCTACCTCGAGTGGTTTTCATTCCCCGATGAGTACGTTCCATTCCGGTGAATCGGTTCGGCGAACGGGTGAACTCTCTCCTTTTCGAAGGCGGCGATGGACTGTTCGGCGGTACCGGCGCCGGCCTCGATCGGACGTCGATCGCGGCATGGTCTCCTCGGCACGAGCCGGTTCGCGCGAAGCCGCCACTATCCACAAAGGACGTATGATGAGCTCATTGCTGGGTGCCCTGCGCAAGGTCATGTTCGCGCCTTCGCTGGCTTCGGTCGGCTTCGAGGGGCGCGGCTTCGGAGTGCCGCGGACGCCGTCGACCGCCCGGCTGGAGTCGATCCCGCAGTCGGTGGTGTGCGGCTTCGAGTGGGGGATCGCCGCCCCGGAGCTGTGGGAGGCCGAACGGCGCCTGGACATGGTCGAGCCGGAGATGCGCGGGTTCGCCTACGAGGGCGCGGCGATGGCGTTCACCATCCTCGACGTCATGCCCGGCGGCCGGAAGGACCGGACGGCCGAACTGATGCGCGGTCCCGGTCTCCCGCACGTGTTCCTGACCTACATCGGCATCGGCTTCGCGATGGCCCGGCTGCCCCGGCCGCTGTGGAAGAAGGTGCTGCCGGAGCTGGACGGCGTGCCGTTCCATCCGACGATGAGCTGGCTGGCCGTCGACGGCTACGCCTTCGACCGCGCCTACTTCGACACGCGCAAGTGGGTCGACGAGCAGTTCGTCCCCAAGCCGTACCCGTGGGCGGGTGCCCCCGCGTACTTCCCGCGCGCCTGCGATCAGGGCATCGGGCGCGCGCTGTGGTTCATCAACGGCGGAGACCCGGTGAAGGTCGCCGCGGCGGTGAACCGCTTCCCGGCCGGACGCCGCCCGGACCTGTGGAGCGGGGTGGGGCTGGCCTCGACCTTCGCGGGCGGCTGCGACCGGCCAGGGTTGGTGAGGCTCCGCGAGGCGGCGGGGGAGCACCAGGACGAGCTCGGGCTCGGCGTCGTCTTCGCGGTGAAGGCGAGGACGTTCTCGTCGTTCGTCCCGCCGCACACGCGCCGCGCCGCCCGCGCGCTCGCCGGGCTGAGCATCGAGGAGGCCGTCGAGCTGGCCGACTCGACCGAGGTCACCGAAGACGCCGCGGACGGGACGCCCGCGTACGAGCTGTGGCGGCAGAACATCCGGGACGGGCTGGCCCCTTCGGCGGGCCGGCTGTCCGCCTGAGGCCCCGTGGACGTCGGGAAAGGGTCGTTCAAGACGTTTACCGTCCTGAACGACCCTTTCCTGGCAGCCGGATGAGGGTCAGGCCGCGCGCTTGACCGGCTCCGGCCGGTGCCGCAGGTCGGGCAGCGCGAGCAGGACCGGCGGGTCGAACAGGCGTTTGGGGCGCATCCGCAGGTCCGCGAGCCGCGCGGTGACGCCCGGCTCGACGGTGATCGGGCCGTGGTGCCCGGTGTAGCCGGTACCGCGGCGCGTGAGCGGGCCGGTCACGCAGTGCGCGACCAGATGCCAGTCGCCTTCCGGGACCTCGGTCAGCTGATAGGGGCCGGGGGCGTCGATGACCGTGTACCGCACGGGCGCGCCCTCGGGGATCCGCGTCGGGAAGAGACCGACGAAGACGAGGCCGGGCGAGATCTCCGGCGGCGCCGACACGAAACCGCGGACGATCGCCCGCTTCGGGCCGGGACGGGGCTCGCCGGCCAGACGGCGCTGGAAGCCGCCCTGCCGCCGGTACGCGGAAGGGGACAGGCCGACGCGGCTGCTGAACCGCGTGCTGAAGGTGCCGACGCTGTTGTAGCCCACGCGGTGGCTGATGTCGGCGACCGTGATCGAGGTGGTCAGCAGCAGGCGCTTGGCCTCGTCGAGCCGCAGCGCGGACAGGAACCGGCCGGGCGAGACCCCGGTGGCCTGCTGGAACACCCTGGTGAAATGGAATTTGCTGAAGGTCGCGGCGCGGGCGATGTCGTCGATAGTGAGCTCTTCGCCCAGTTTCTCGTTCATGGCCCCAATGGCTCGCTCCACGGCTCGCCGGACAGTCTCATCCATTGTGCCGTCCTTTCGCTCGAGGAATTCTGGCATGCTTTGCGGTTTCCGACAGTAGTGTTCGCCGCCGCTTCTCCTGAAGTGCTTGATTCACCGCCGGATATGGATTCCTGTGTGCGACGGCGTGAAAATTTCACGGGGTGGGCGAGCATGCGAAAACCATGGTCCACCGGTGGTGCGCGCACTGGATCCTGGTGGCCGGTGGCCGCAGAATTCCTGGTAGCGCATTCACGCCGGAACCCCCCCGGCCGTGTTGGCGCGGTCCGAAGAACGTATTCCCGCGGCAACACAGAACCGGCCCTTGACCGCGTCCCCCGCGGCGGTCAAGGGCCGGTTTCCATTTCGCGGAACGAGTGTGTGAGGATAGTATCGTCGGCTCGTGGGGCGAGACGCAGGCGAAAGGCAGATGGGGTCGATGATCAAGGTCCTGGTGGCCGAGGACATGCACATTGTCCGGGGGGCCCTGGTCGCGCTGCTCGGTTTGGAACCCGACATCGAAGTAGTCGCCGAATGCGCCAGCGGCGACGAGATCCTCCCGCTCGCCCAGTCCGCGCGCCCCGACATCGCGCTGATCGACATCGACCTGCCCGGCAAGGACGGGCTCACCGCGGCCGCCGAACTGCACGAGCAACTGCCCGGTGTCCGCACACTGATCCTCACCTCGCTCGGCAGCCCCGGGACCCTGCGGCGTGCGCTGGCGGCGAAGGTCAACGGTTTCCTGCGCAAGGACGCGCCCGCCGACAGGCTCGCCAACGCGGTCCGCGGCGTCGCCGCCGGACGGCGCGTCGTCGACGGCGACCTGGCGCTCGCCGCCTGGGACAGCGAGGAATGCCCGCTCACCGCCCGCGAGATCGAAGTGCTCCGGCTGGCGTCGGTCGGTTCCGACCCGACCGAGATCGCCGCCGAACTGTTCCTGTCCGCCGGCACCGTGCGGAACTACCTGACGACGATCGTTTCGAAGCTCAGCGCCCGCAACCGGGTCGACGCGGTGCGGATCGCGCGCGAGTCCGGCTGGCTGTGACGCCGGCCCGCCTACCGGGCCGGGACGTTCATCGTCGCGTGGGCGAGATCCGCGGCGAACTCGCCGGGAGAAGCCGCTTCCGCGAGCAGCCGGCGTTGCCGGGCCGCACCGGTCCCGTGGTCGAACAGTGAGTCCAACCCCCGCTCGACGTCTTCCGCGTCGCCCGCGGCCGTGAGCGCCGGCCGGACGAACTCGACGAGTTCGCCGAGCAGTTCGCGCTGATCGGCCTCCCGGCCGGTGAAGACGTCGATACCCGGCCCGTCGAGACCGCGGCGCGCGGCGGCCGTCAAGGCGGCGTCGATCCGGGCACCGCGGGCCCGTGGCGGTCTCGCCGTCGCGGCGCAGGTCGCGACCAGCCCGCGCACCAGCGCCGCGAGGAGCACGGCGTCGTCGACGGCCAGGCAGACGTCGGCGATCCGCACCTCGACCGTGGGATGCCGCGGGGAAAGACGCGCGTAGAAGTACACGCCCGCCGCGTCGAGGGCGGCGCCGCGGCGCAGGGCCTCCCCGACGCTCCGGTCGTACGCGGCCGCGCCGGACCATTCGTCGGGTGGTCTCGCCGTCGGCCAGCGGTCCCAGATCGGGAAACGCCTGCTCGACCAGCCGGAATCGGCGCCGTTCTCCACCGGGGAGTTGACGCTGAGCGCCAGCAACGGGGCGAGCCACGGCCGCAGCCCGGCGAGGACCCGAGCGCCGAGATCCCGTGACGGCAGGCCGACGTGCACATGACAGGCGCAGGTCCCGGCCTCGCCGATCAGCTCCGGGAACGCCTGCGCCATCCGCCGGTACCGGGGCTCGGGCGTGAGCGTGTCTCCCCGCAGCCCGCCCGGCGGGACCCCCGACGCCACCATCAGGCAGCCGCCGGCTTCCGCCGCCGCCGCGACGATCTGCCGCAGCCGTGTCAGTTCCGAGCGCACCTCGTCCAGGCCGCGGCAGACGCCGGTCGCGGTCTCGATCTGGAACCGCATCAGCTCACCGGTGACGTCCGGCCCGGGGCCGAGGTTTTCGAGAAGTTCGGGCGCGCGCAACGCGACCGAGCCGTCCACCGGGTCGAGCAGGACGAACTCTTCCTCCACCCCGAGGGTGTGGTTCATGCCGTCGACCGCCATGGTTCCCCGTTCGTGGGTTTTCGCCGGTGAGTCTCTTGAATCTGCCCCTTCGGACGCGGCGAGGAAAGGGCCGGTGTGCTGAACTTCGTTGCGGCGAAAGTGTTTCGCGGCCTCACGGACGGTCTAGTCTCGGTTCATGATCGATCTCTATCCAGCCGTCGAGCCGTACGACAAGGGACTGCTCGATGTAGGTGACGGCAACGTCCTCTACTGGGAGACCTGCGGGAACCCCGCCGGGAAGCCGGCGGTCATGCTGCACGGCGGCCCCGGACAGGGCTGCACGCCGGGGATGCGGCGGATGTTCGACCCGGCCCGCTATCGCGCGGTCCTGTTCGATCAACGCGGCTGCGGCCGCAGCACCCCGCACGCGAGCGACCCGGCGACAGACATGCGGCACAACACGACGGATCACCTCGTCGCCGACATGGAACGCCTGCGGGAACACCTGGGGATCGAACGCTGGCTCGTCACCGGTGGCTCGTGGGGCGCGACACTCGCGCTCGCCTACGCCGAACGATTCCCGGAGCGGGTCACCGAGATCGTCCTCAGCTCCATCAGCACGACGAGGCCGTCCGAGATCGACTGGCTGTATCACGGCGCCGGCCGGTTCTTCCCCGAGGAATGGGCCCGTTTCCGCGGCGACCTTTCCGGAGATCTGGTCGCCGCCTACGCGCGGCTCCTGGAGGACCCCGACCCGCGTGTGCGGATCGAGGCCGCCCGTTCCTGGTGCCTCTGGGAGGACACCGTGCTGTCACTGGAACCCGGCGCCACCGTCCACAATGGTCCGATCGGCGAATGGGAACTCGCGTTCGCGCGTATCGTCACGCATTACTACTCCCACGCCGGCTGGCTGGAACCCGGCGCGCTGATCCGCGACGCCGTCCTGTTGCGGGACATTCCCGGCGTGCTGATCCACGGGCGCCGCGACCTGAGCTGCCCGGTGAACACGGCCTGGGAACTCGCCCGCGCCTGGCCGGGCGCGGAGTTGTTGATCGACGACGATTCGGGCCATCATTCGAGCGACGTGAAGCGGGCCTGGAAACTCGCGGCGCTGGACCGGTTCGCGTCGGCTGTGTCCTAGGAAATCAAGCGATCCCTGACCTGCCGCAGCTGAGCCGTGCTCGCTCCTCCTTTCGTCAGGTAAGTGAACGCGCCGCCGTGGCGGGCATCCAGATGGGCCAGGGTGCGGAGGATCGTGTCGCCGCCGCATCCTTCCGTGAGCGCGTAGTCCGCGGCTCTCAGCGTGAGCACGCCCGTCCGGTCCCGCCCGGCACTGCAGTGCACCGCGAGCGGGCCGGGCGGAGCTTCACTCAACTGAACGAAGACGCCGGTGATCTGACGTCGGTTGTCGTCGAGCATGGTGCGGTACGCGTCCGGCATGGTGGTGCCCTGCTCGGCCAGTTCGGCGATCAAGGGTGCGTTGCGGTAGACGGCATCGTCCGCGAACGGGCTGGGCTCCTGCGCGGTTTCCCACGCCCACCGGAGGTCGAATATGCGACCGATCCCCGCGGCGCGGACCGCGGCTATTCCCTCGGCGGTCAACCGATTGTGGCTGTCGGACCGGAGAAGCGCGCCGAAACGCGTCCGACGGCCGTCTGCCGCCGGCAGCCCGCCTACGTCGCGGCCGTTGAGGCAGCCGGGCCAATCGAGCTTCATGAAGCGACTCCTTGTTTTGTCGGCTCTTCCGAGCTTAGGCGGGATCGGCCTATGTCCCGGGGATGGTGTTTGTGTCTCGGGGTTCCGGTGGGCAGGGTCGTATTCGGGGAGTCTGTCTTGGATGGCCTGGGCTTTCCATCCGTGGGCAGGTTCGGTCGCGGCCGGTTGTGAGTTCGATCGGGGTCGGCTTATGTCCTGAGGTGCATGGTGTTGCGCCTCGGTGTCCTGGTCGGGTCGAGGTAGGTGGGTGGGGTGAATTCGGGGAGTCCGTCTTGGGCGATTTGGACTTTCCATTCGCTGCGGTGGATGAGTCGGTGGTGTTTGGTGCAGAGGAGGACGAGGTTGTCGATTTTGGTTTCGCCGTGGTGTCGCCAGAAGACGATGTGGTGGGCGGTGCAGCGGGGGACGGGCATGTCGCAGCCTGGGAAGGCGCAGCCTCCGTCGCGGAGGGTGAGGGCGTATTTCTGGGCGAGGGAGACGGTGCGTTTGGAGCGGCCGATGTCGAGGGGTTCGCCTGCGGTGCCGAGGACGCCGGGGCGGACGCGGGCGTCGCAGGCGAGGATGCGGGCGTCGGTGGCGCTGATCGGGCCGACGAGGTCGAGGTGGGCTTCGCCGAGATCGTTCATCAGGTCGTCGTAGGACATGGTGATGAGGATGTGGGTGGCTTCCCCGGCTTGGCCGGGAAGGTTGCGGCTGGTGGTTTTCAGGCGGACGTAGTCGGTGAAGGCATCCCCGTAGCGTTCGTCCTGGCTACGGGAGTCCCGGATGCCGTCGATGGCTTTGTGGGGTTTGGCCATGGGGTCGAGGTCGGATTTGAGGCGGGCGTAGGTTTCCAGGTCGAGTCTGGCTTTGAGGCCGAGGGTGCCGTCGCGGTGCTTCACGAACCGCAGCTCGGGGCGGGTGTCTTTGGGGTTGTCGTTGCGGGGTTCTTTGCCGTCGGGGTCGAGTTCGTCGAGCAGGCGGCGTCCGGCGCGGGCGATCTGGCGTGGTCCAGCACGCCTGGCCAGTTCGACCAGGATCTTCTCTCCGGCCCGCACATCCTTCTCGGGGACGGTGGAGGGGATGCGGGCGAGGGTTTTGATGATGGCGTCGATCTGGCCGCCGCCGATCGCGCCCTCCGCAGCGGCCTCGGCTGTGAGTGGCGCCAGGGGTGGTTCGGGGTCTCCGCCGATCGACGGGCCAGGGTGCAGGCCGAGGATCCGGTCGGCGCGGGCGCTGGCTTCCTTGTCCGACACCAGGAAATCCTCGGCAATCAACCCCGCTAATGTCGAATGACCACTACAGCCGCGCACCCCGCGGGAGTTGATTTCCGCGAGGATCGCGTTCTGCTCGGCATCCAGTTGGCGTTTCAGGATTTCGAGTTCCTGTTTACGGGCGTGCAGCGTCGCCGTGTCGACGCGCCACCACTCGGTGGACGTCTTCGGAGAGGCATCGTCGCTGGACACAAGATCAACGCTACGCCGGATCGAACACCTGTGCTATAGCATATTCAGACTATATCGCGCCCGAGGCGGATGCAGGCGGTCAATGCATCACGCCTATCCTGGCAAGACTTCCTGAAAGGCCTCTCGGGGATTGCGTCAGCCGAGTGTCTGCCGTGGTCGACCGTTCAACTCGTTCAACTCGTTCAACTCGTTCAGGTCGTCCTGGCTGAAGGTCGACAGGTCGGTTCCTAGGGGAGGTACTGACGAAGAAGACCATTGATATTTTCAGTGCTGCCAGGGAGAGCGAGGATCACAGAAATATACCGGCATTCCTGTGGCCATGGTAAAGGTCGGATGATGGCTCATTTCTTTGCCCTGGCCCCAGGTGACGCTGTTCTTGAACGCGTCGGGCAGGGTATGCATCTTGTCCGCGAGCAAGAGTGCCACGCGCTCGGCGGAACCACGCCCGATAAAACCGGCATCGAATGGTCTGTGGAGACATGGACCTAGGTAGGCCTCGACACATCCGGTGGCGACGCCGCGCACATCAACGGGAATCCCTCGAAGTCGCCGGCCCGGGCCGATGGGGTGGTCGCACTCAGTCGACCAATCGCGACCACCCCAACCCGAACCACCGGCTCACGCGGCGCGGTGAATGACGATGTCGTCCAGGCGCGTACGGGCGTAGACCTTGACCGCGGCCTCGCTGTCGGCGGTGAGGGAGTTGCGCACGGATCCCTTGGTGCTCTTGGCATCCACCGACGCGGTGTCCCCGTCGACGCCGACCTCGATACCGCCGGACGCGTTCGTCAGTTCGGCCTCGCCGTGCGACAGCCGTCCGACGCGGATCGGGCAGTTGGCCGCCGTCGCGACGATGTCGCCGTCGGCGCGGTCGATGTCGAAGCTGCCGCTGGAGCCGGAAAGCGCGACGTCGGACCGGGCGTGCCCGATCCAGACCTTCCCGGTCGCGCCCGAGTACTTGACGGTGCCTTCGACCTCGCCGATCCGGACTCCGGCCGAGCCGCCGTCGACGTCCACGGTCCCGGCGACGTGGCCGATCGCGATCTCGCCGGCCGCGAGGTTGCCCCGCACCGTGGCGGCGCGGTCGATCCGCACCTGTCCCGACGACATCTCCAGCGCGCAGTCGCCGAACCGGCCGTCGGCGTCGACGTCCGACCAGGCCGTGTTCAGGGCCAGCTGGGAGCCGGCGGGCATCTCGATCGTGATCGCGACCGAGCCGTTCTTGCCGCCCGCCTTCTTCGTCTCGATCGACAGCTTTCCGCCGTCGAAGCCGACCTTGGTGTTCTCGGCGACCTTCACGTCCGACTTGCTCGTGGCGTCGATCGGCTCGACCAGGACCACCGTGTCGGTGCGTTCGCTCGCGGTGAGGCGGACCCGGGCGCCGGCGACGGTCAGCGTGGCGGCGATCGGCTGCGGGGTGGGGAAGACGGACATTGTGAGCTCCTTCGGTGCTGGTGTCTCTCGTTGGTGAAAGCAACGATCGCCGACCCGCCTGACATCGGACCGCCACGGCGCTGACACGCCGGGGACACGGCGTGGCCGGTACAGGTCACGGCGATCCCGCCTCGTGAAGCGGCCGGACAATGGTGTGACGGGAAGGGAGGCCCGATGTCCGTCGACATGGATATCGCCACGGTGAACCGGATCGGGGCACAGCTCGTCGCGATCGGCGACGACATGGAACGCGAGTGGGGCCGGTTCCGGCGGACCGTCGAAACCGAGCGGGCCGGGATCGGCGTCGATCCGCTCGGCACGGCCTTCCTCGGCGAATACCGGCCGGCGGAGGTCTCGGTGCTGAGCCACGCCGATCCGCTCCCGGCGTTGTGGCAGGCCGACGGCCACGGCGCCACAATTTCCGCGGCGACGTACGCCAAGGCGGATCAGGACGCGGCCTCCGGGTTCGGGAGGTAGCACCGGATGGCCGTGCCACAGCCGGACAACGCCCACGGGTTGTGGGCGGCGGTCAGAGCCGAGATCGAAGCGGTCCGGGGCAGCCGGGAGCCCGCGATGGCCTGGCCCGACACCGACGAGGACAAGGTCCGGGCGCTCGCCGTCGCCTGGCGTGACGCCTCACTGGCCTTCACGCCGGTCCGGGTCGAACCGGACGATCTCCGAGACGCCTGGCGGGACAGGGCCGGTGAGATGTTCGCGCAGCGGGTCGAGGGAACCATCCGGGCGACCACGAACGTCAGGGTCTCCTGTCAGCAGCTTTTCGACCACGTCAACCGCTTCGCGTCGATAGTCGAGCAGGTGAAGCAGTCGATCCGGGCGACCGTCGACGACCGCGAGCAGCCCTACTCGGCCATGCGGGACGAAGGGGAGCGACGCGATTTCGTCCTGATCGTGGCCAACGCGGTCAGGGACCTGCTCACCGCGGGGGTCGCGTCGGTCAACGGCCTCGACTCGGGTGTCACCACGCAAACCGCCTCGGAGAACCCGGTCGCCGAATACGACGCCATTCTCGCGTTCATCACCGACGAGATGGTGCGCAACGGGCTGTCGCCGGATCTCCGGAACATCCGGGATCTCTTGAAGGACAAGGTGAATCCGTTCACCTCGATCGGCGACAAGGTCGAGGCGCTCAAGGAGTGGTACGACCTCGTGAACACCGGCGCCCAGTGGGACCACAAGGGCAGGATCCTGGACATGACCACGGGGGACAACACGTTCACCCCCATGCCGGGCCTGCGGGAGCAGATCCGGTACGACGTCTGGTCCAACATCCATTACGGGTACGTCGGCACCCTGGGCGGAATCGACGAATGGACCCTGCACGCCGGAGCCAACGCCGCCGATTGGAAGGACGGCCATCCCACCGATCCCGCCGATCAGGCGTCCGTGCAGCTGGGGATCGATCTCGCGCACGAGTACGGCCCGGGCGCGCTGACCCCGGAGGCCGTCACCAAGGCGATCCTCGATCGCCGTGACAGATTCGAGCAGGCGGGCGCCATCCGGCCGCTGTGAGCCGAAGGGGTTCAGCGCATCAGGGCGGTCAGCAGTGACGCGTCGAGCGCTCGCTTGTTCTCCTCTTCGGACGCCCAGCTCGTCGTGGTGGCGGTCATGTGCTCGGGTGACGGATCGCCGATGCAGTGCGGCGCGAGCGCGGCGAAGAAGTCGTCCGCGTCGATGAGCGTTTCCTGGGTGTGCACGCCGGGCCGCCGGGCGGCGGGGACGAGCAGCGCCGACACGGCGAGCGGCACGCCGGTGGCGGCGGCCATGGTGAATCCGGGTGTGTTGGCCAGGATCGTGGCCGCGACGGCGGGACGCCCCTCGCGAACGCCGGTGGCCACGGCGAAGAGGGGAGGTGGGGTGCCTCGTTTGAAGATGTCGCTCGTCTCGGAGGTCAGCAGCTTCTCCGCCCGTTCCACCAGCCGCGCCGCTCGTCCGGGGCTCAACACTCCGGCGTCGATGAGCCGCCGCAGCCCCGCCAGCATCCTGAGCGCCGCCTTGTCCCCGACACAGACATTGGTGCTGGAGCGCAGCGTGGGAAAGGCGCGATGCAGGGTCACGGCCTCCGGATGCCCGACGGTCCGCCCGCTCAGCGGCCCGAGGCCGGGATGCCGCCAGTCGAGCTTCTCCAGCGCAGGACGGTGCACCAGCCTGCCCTCGCGCAGGACGGGGATGGTGCCGCTGATCTGCTCCATCATGTGCACGATCGCCGCACTGGGGCCCGTTCCGGAACGCGGGGTCTCCGGCTGGGCCGCGGCGATGTTCCAGCCGGTGAGAAGGGTTTCGACGGTGTCGAGTTCCCGTGCGGCGCGCACCGCGAGCATGCTCGCGACGCCGGGGCTGGCGCCGGTGCCGATCAGGGCGCATATCCCGGCGGCCTCGGCCCGCTCGTCGAGTTCGAGCATGCGCAAGGTCGGTGCCGGATCGTCGCAGATGTCCACGTAGTCACGGCCTGCCTCGATCGCGGCGGTCAGGATCGGGACGCCGAACCGGAAGAACGGGCCCACCGTGTTGACGACCAGGTCGTGCGGCTTCATCGCGGCGACCAGCCCGGGGTGATCCGTCGCGTCGACCTGGCGTGCCGACACCTTGGCCCCCAGCCCGCTCGCCACCGTGGTGGCGCGGGACAGGTCGCGATCGGCGATGACCACCTCGGTCACCGAGTCGTCCGCGGCGAGGACCGCCGCCGCGGCGGCCCCCATCTCGCCGCCTCCTCCGAGCGCGAGAACGCGCATGGCAGACCCCCTTTGATATATTTACTGTCATGACAGTAAATCAAGTCGGGCGGCCCAGCAAGGCCGGCGAGCGGATCCCGGAGATCCTGCGCGCGACGGCCGAAGTGGTCGTGCGCGACGGGCTGGCCGGGGTGACCTTCGCGAAGGTCGCGGAGGTGGCGGGCATGCAGCGCACGCTGGTCCTGCACTACTTCGGTTCCCGTGACGAGCTGCTCGGCGCGTTCATCGAGCATGCCGTCGGCGCCATGGGAACGGAGATCTTCCGTCGCGATCCCGGCCTGTCGCTCCGTGAGCGGGTCGTGTCCCTCTTCGCCCCGGGGGCGTACCGCTCCCGCGAGGACCTGGTCGTGTGGACGGAACTCGTGGCCTTGAGCGCCCGCGACGAGGACGTGCGCCGCCGTTTGCGCGGCCTGTGGACCGAGCTGTGGCTGCCCGAGCTCGAAGCGCTGCTGGCCGCGCACAGTCCCGACGCGTCCTCCGAGGACGTCGCGGACACGGTGTACGCGCTGGTGTGCCTGTTCGAGGCGCATTGGGCGTTCAGCGTGCAAGACGTCGCCGACGAACGCCGCCGTCGCCAGGCCGAGCGCGCGGCCCTGCTCATCTTGGATCAGCTGCCGTGCCGGCGGCACTAGGGCAGCTTGACGTCCTCCGGCGTCTTGTCCGCCCGCAAACCCCGCCAGGTCGTATGGCGCAGACGGCCGTCCGGCGTCCAGTTCCGGTGCACGACCTCCCCGACGAGTTCCGGCTCCACCCAGTGCACCCGCCGCGCCCGATCGCGCGGGACCTCCGAAGCGAAGGGCGGCTGCTTCCGTTCCAGCGGGGTGAGCCGGGCATGCAGGTCTTCGAGGACCTTGTCGGTGAACCCGGTGCCGACGTCGCCGATGTACCGCAGGTCCCCGGCTTCGTCATGGGCGCCGAGCAGCAGCGCGCCGAGCGTTCCCGAGCGCCGTCCGTCGCCGGGACGCCAGCCGCCGACCACGACCTCTTGGGTGTGCCACAGCGCCCGTTTGACCCACTGCCGTGTCCGCTTGCCGGGGTAGTAGCGGCTGTCGAGCTTCTTCGCGATCAAGCCTTCGAGCCCGTGCTGCCGGACGACGTCGAGCAGCTGCTCGGGCGAGATGTCTTCGTCGGTGTACCCCGGTGGGACGGCGATGCGGCCGCCGGCGCCCAAGGACGTCAGCACCTCGCGCCTGG
This sequence comes from Amycolatopsis sp. EV170708-02-1, assembly GCF_022479115.1. NCBI lineage: Bacteria > Bacillati > Actinomycetota > Actinomycetes > Pseudonocardiales > Pseudonocardiaceae > Amycolatopsis > Amycolatopsis sp. EV170708-02-1. The sequence goes on along the minus strand of NZ_CP092497.1, from coordinate 6,965,443 downwards.
CCTCGTACGGCTCGTCGAGCAGTACGTCGCCGTCGAGAAACAGCACGTCGAAGGCGAAGAAGTGCACCGGGCTGCGTTCCAGCAGCGACGCGTCCGGTGTGCGCAGATGCCGTGTCTGCAGCAGCGGGAAGCTGGGCCGCCCGTGCTCGTCGAGCACGACGATCTCGCCGTCGAGGACGGCTTCGCGGCCGTCGAGCGCTTCGCCGGTGACATCCGGGTACGTCGTCGTGATGTCGAGCCCGCGGCGGCTGGTCAGACGGGTCTCGCCGTCGCGCGCGACCCGCAGGCAGCAGCGGTAGCCGTCCCATTTGTATTCGTACCCCCACCCGCCGGTGGGCAGGTCGCCGTCGGTCGCCAGCATCGGGGCGATCGCGTCCGGCACGGTGCTCATGCCTCACGGTACCCCGGAAACCCCGCCCGTGATCTATCGTCGAAGGGTGCCTGAGGAGCGGATAACGGTCGAGGTCGAAGGTCGGCGGCTGGGGCTGTCCAATCTGGACAAGGTGCTCTACCCCGCGCACGGTTTCACCAAACGCGAGGTCCTCGACTACTACCGCCGGATAGCCCCGGCCATGCTCCCGCATCTGCGCGACCGCGCCGCCACGTTCCGCCGCTTCCCCGACGGTGTCGACGGCGAACCGTTCTACGAGAAGAACGTTTCCCGGCACGCGCCCGGCTGGGTGCGCACCGCGCGGCTCACCAACCGCGGCCGCCGGGGCGGCGAGGAGACGCTCGACTACCCGGTGGTCGGCGACCTCCCGACCCTGATGTGGGCGGCCAACCTCGCCGCGCTGGAGCTGCACGTTCCACAGTGGACGGTCGGCCCGCGTGGTGCGCGGAAATCACCCGATCTGCTGGTGTTCGACCTCGACCCCGGGCCGCCCGCGGACGTCGTCGACTGCTGCCGCGTGGCCGAGACGCTCAGCGACCTGCTCATCGGAGACGGTCTCACGGTGTACGCGAAGACCAGCGGCAACAAGGGAATGCAGTTGTACTGCCCGGTGCGCACGCGCTCCGACGAACGCACCTCCGTGTACGCCAAAGCCGTCGCGGAGGAGCTCGCGCGCCGGTCACCGGAAACCATCGTCGCCAAGATGACGAAGGCCATCCGCCCCGGCCGGGTGTTCATCGACTGGAGCCAGAACAACACCGCCAAGACCACCATCGCGCCGTACTCGCTGCGCGGCCGTGCCGTCCCGACCGTCTCCACCCCGGTGACCTGGGAGGAGGTCGAAGCCTGCCGCAAGGCCGCCGACCTGCTGTTCACCGCTGATCAGGTGCTCGAACGCGTCGAGGAGATGGGCGACCTGTTCGGGGACATCGCCGAGCATCGCGCGGCCGTTCCCCAACGGTGACCGGGGTCATGTTTGAACCGCGGCCGGCGGGAAAACCTCTGGTCGGAGGAGTGACCCCGAATGACCGAAAACACCGAAGACTGGTCAGCGCGGGCCCTGGCCATGCTGCGAGCCGTGGCACAGGGCAGGGCCGAAATCACCGTCAGCCTGGAGCCCGATCTCTACGTCGACGGCCTGCCGTGCAGTGACCAGAGCACAGCCCACCGCCTCGCCCACGCCGGGCTGATCCGGCCGCCCGCCGGTGGCGTTCCCGGCAGCCGGGTACCCGCGGAATTGTCCGAAACCGGACAGGATCTGCTGGAGCCCTTGGCGCCCGCCGCTTAGCGGAGAGGTACCCGGAAAGACCACTGTGGACTCACGCCCGTTCCGCATACGATCTGCGGAGCGGGTGCGCGGGGGTGCGTGCCCATCGGGCTGGTGCCTCCGGGGCCGGTGAGGATGTGGCTGTTGACCGGGTATCACACGCTGGCCGAGACCGAGAACGCCGTCCGGGCCAAACTGGGCGGTATCCCGCTGCTGTGGGAGCGGATGGAGGCGGTGGCCAATCTTCACCGCGCCGCGACCGCCGTCCGGTTGCACTTCGAGAACTCGGTCCTGCGCACCGCGGGCCTCACCTGGACCGCGTTCGTGGTGCTCTGGGTGGTGTGGATCTTCGGCGAGAAGGAGACCAGGCACGTCGCCGCGGAGTCCGGGATCACCAAGGGGACGCTGACCGGGGTCATGAAGACGCTGGAGGCGCACGGCCTCGTCACCCGGCGCAAACACCCCGTCGACGGACGGCTCGTGCTGCTCGCGCTGACCCCGGAAGGGGAGCGGCTGATGCGGGAGCTCTTCCCGGAGTTCAACCAGGAGGAGGCGTTCGTCACCGAACGGCTGAGTCCCGAGGAGTGCACCGAGCTGGCCGCTTCGCTGCGGGAGATCGTCCGGCAACTGGAGGAGAAGGGCGAAGAACGGCGGACCCGGGGGAGCTGACCCCTACCGAAGGCGGTTGCGCGAGACCTCCGGCGACTCCTACGTTTTTTGGAGCCGAACGAAGCGAAGGGCGCCCTTGATGGACTTCCGGTATTGGCTCGGGCAGGCGTTGACGTCGAACGAGGCGTGGGCGGAGACGTTCACCCCCGTCCGGCCGCATCCGTCGGTGGAGATCTCCGACGGGCGGTTCGAGACGGCGTTCGAGGAGCTCACCGAGCGGCTGAAGGACAACTACCCGTTCTTCCACCCGTCCTACGCCGGCCAGATGCTCAAACCGCCGCATCCGGCCGCAGTGGTCGGCTACCTGACCGCGATGCTGGTCAACCCCAACAACCACGCGCTCGACGGTGGTCCCGCGACGGCCGAGATGGAACGCGAGGTCGTCCAGGCGCTGGCGACGATGTTCGGCTACCCGGAGCATCTGGGGCATCTGACCACCAGCGGCACGGTGGCGAACCTCGAAGCGCTGTTCGTCGCGCGGGAAACGCATCCGGGCAAGGGGATCGCGTACAGCGCCGAGGCGCACTACACGCACGGCAGGATGTGCGGCGTCCTCGGCGTCGAGGGGCACACGGTCCCCGTCGACGCGCGCGGCGCGATGGACCTCGACGCGCTCGAAGAGCTGCTGCGCACCGGGAAGATCGGCACCGTCGTCCTCACCGCCGGGACGACCGCGCTCGGCACGGTCGAGCCGGTCCACGAGGCGATGGCGCTGCGCGAACGCTACGGCGTCCGGGTGCACGTCGATGCCGCGTACGGGGGATTCTTCCGGCTTCTGTCCGGTTTGGACGGTCCGGAGGGGCTGCCCGAAGCCCCGTGGCTGGCCATCGCCGAGGCCGACTCGATCGTCATCGACCCGCACAAGCATGGCCTCCAGCCCTACGGCTGCGGCGCGGTGCTGTTCAAGGACCCCGGGGCAGGCCGGTTCTTCCTGCACGATTCGCCGTACACCTACTTCACCTCGGACGACCTGCATCTCGGCGAGATCAGCCTCGAATGCTCCAGGGCGGGCGCGGCCGCCGCCGCGCTGTGGCTCACCTTCCGGGTCCTGCCGCCCACCCCCGACGGACTGGGCCGGGTGCTCGCGGCCGGGCGCCGCGCGGCGTTGCGGTGGGCGAAGCTGCTGGAGGACTCCGAGCGGTTCGACCTGTACCAGCCGCCGGAACTCGACATCGTCACCTACTTCCCCCGCACGGAGCCGCTTTCGCTGTCGAGGATCGACCAGGCGAGCGAGCGGATCCTGCGCACCGGCATGGCCGCGGCGAGGGAGCCGGTGTTCCTCAGCACGCTGCGGGTCGGCGAGCCGCAGTTCGGTCTGCGTCACACCGGGGTCGACGCGGATGCGGACGGCACGAGGATCCTGCGTAGCGTGCTGATGAAGCCCGAAAGCGAGGACCACGTCGACCGGCTGCACGAACGGCTGGAAGAGTTGTCCCGCGGTTGAGCTCCCGCGTACCGCAGACGAATGGATCCACCATGCCCGCACCAGGTCCCGCCGAACCCGTGACCGCGATCGAGACGAAATCGCTCGGCACCGGGTTCCGGCGGCGGCACGTCACCATGCTGGCCATCAGCGGGGCGATCGGCGCCGGGCTGTTCGTGGGCACCGGCGCGGGGATCAAGACCGCCGGCCCCGGCATCCTGCTGTCCTATGTGGTCGCGGGCCTGCTCATGGTGCTCGTGATGCGCATGCTGGGCGAGATGGCGGCCGCCGAGCCGAGCAGCGGCTCGTTCTCGGTGTACGCGGAGAAGGCGCTCGGCCGCTGGGCCGGGTTCACCGTCGGCTGGCTGTACTGGTCGCTGCTGGTGGTCGTGGTCGCCGCCGAGGCCACCGCGGCCGCGGGGATCGCGAACGGGCTGCTGCCCCAGGTTCCACAGTGGACCTGGGTGCTGCTGTTCATGGCGGTGCTGACCGCGGTGAACCTGTTCGCCGTGCGCTCGTTCGGGGAATTCGAGTTCTGGTTCGGCGCGATCAAGGTGACCGCCGTGGTCGCCTTCCTCGTCCTCGGCACCCTGGCGGTGTTCGGGATCCTGCCGGGCACGACGGCGGTCGGCCTGGACAACCTCACCGGGCACGGCGGTTTCCTGCCCAACGGCCTCCAAGGCGTGCTGACCGGTCTGCTCGCGGTCGCGTTCTCCTTCGGTGGCATGGAATTGGTGACCATCGCGGCCGCGGAGTCCGACGACCCGGCGGGGTCGATCCGCCGTACCACGCGCACGGTCATCGTGCGGCTGCTGCTGTTCTACGTCGGTTCCGTGGCGCTGATGGTGCTGTTGCTGCCGTGGGAATCGGCTTCGGCCAACACCAGCCCCTTCGTCGTCATCCTGGAGAAGATCGGGGTTCCGTCGGCGGCGCTGCTGATGAGCTTCGTCGTGCTGACCTCGCTGCTCTCGGCGCTCAACGCGAACCTCTACGGCGCCTCGCGCATGGTGTTCTCCTTGGCCGGACGCGGTGAAGCGCCGCGCGCGATGCTGAAACTGTCCGGTGCCGGTGTCCCGCGGACGGCGGTGCTCGCGTCGGTGGCCTTCGGTTTCGTGGCCGTGTTGCTGAACTTCCTCGCCCCGGAACACGTGCTGCCGTTCCTGCTCAACGCCATCGGGGCGAATATCCTGCTGGTCTGGATCTTCGTCGCCGTCTCCCAGCTGCGGCTGCGGAAGGCGGCGGAACGCGACGGCACGGCCGCCGATCTGCCGGTGCGGATGTGGGGTTTCCCGTGGCTCAGCTGGGTCGCGCTGCTCGCGATGGCGGGTGTGCTCGTTCTCATGTGGACGGACGCCGACGCGCGGACGCAGCTGTTCACCAGTGGCGCGGTGGCCGTGCTGATCGTGGTGATCAGCCTGCTCCGGCGACGTCCGCCACGCTGAACAGTTCGCGCTCCACCCGGCTCAGCGCCAGCCGGACCGCGCCGAGCGCGACCGCGTCTTCGCCGAGCGCCGACGTTTCGACGCGCACCGGGAACAGGCACAGCCGGGCCAGTTCGGCGCGCAGCGTCGTGGCCAGCGGTTTTTCGGAGCCGCTGATCACCACCAGTTGCGGGTCGAGGGCGAGGATGGTGGCGGCGACCAGTTCGGCGAACTCGCTCGCCTGGCGCAGGGCGCCGAGCTGGCCTGCCGCGCCGTGGTGGCCCGCGTGCAGCTTCCCGCCGAGCAGCAGGCCCAGCGAGACGGCGGGTCCGGCCCGCACGTAGACGACGTCGTCGAAGCCGTGCGCGGCGCCGCGCCAATGTTCGGCCAGCGTCGCGAGTTCGGTGTCGTTCCCGGCCAGCACCGGACAGCCGCCGCCGAACTCCGCGGGCAGGTCGACGCCGGTCCAGCCGGGCAGGCGGTAGTTGTGGACGACCTTGCCGCCGGACACCACGCCGGTCGTGCCGATGCCGAGCACCCGCACGTTGGCGCGGCCTTCGACGGCGGTGGCGAGCACCCGGTGCGCCGTACCGAGCCGGTCCGCGGCGGCCGTTTCCGGGGTGAGCCCGGCCCCCGCCCGCCCGACGACCTCGCCCCGCAGGTCGGCGACCAGGCACAACGCCTGATGCGGGCCGATCTCGAGGCCGGCGACGTGCCCGGACTCGTGGCGGAAGCGGTATCGCTTGGCGGGCCGCCCCACCGGCCGCGGCGCGCCGGGAGGAAGCGGGACCTCCTCGACCAGCCCCTGTTCACCGAGGTCGGCGGCGATCTCCTCGACCGTCGGACGGGAGACCTCGCTCGCCTTGACCAGTTCCGCGAGGGTGAGTTCCTCGGCCGCGTACAGCGCTCGCAGGACGGCGATGGCGTTGAGCCGCCGCAGCAGTGACGGATCCCCTCCGGACAGTCTGGCCATGCGGCTCCCTAGGCGGTGACGCGTTTGTCGTACTGGGCGCGCGCGAGGGCGATCTCGCCCTGGTGGTCCTCGGTCCAGGTGACCAGCGACTGGATCGTCTTGTGCAACGTCATCCCCAGCGGTGTCAGCGCGTACTCGACGCGGGGCGGCACCACCGGATAGACGGTGCGGCTCACCAGCCCGTCGCGTTCCAGATGCCGCAGCGTGGTGGTGAGCATGCGCTGGCTGATGCCGTCGATCTTGTACTTGAGCTCGGTGAACCGCAGGGTGTTGCGGTCGAGCAGCGCGATCACCAGGAGCGACCATTTGTCCGCCACCCGGTCCAGGATCTGGCGGACCTCGCAGTCTTCGCGCGTGTCCCACTGGAAGGCCTCGTAGTCCTCCTCGGTGAGTTCGCAACGACTGGGTGAGTTCAAAGTGCCTTCTTCCATGGTCATCGACGGTGACGGAAGATCCCCTTGGTTACAAGAGGGAACCGACCGGCTGATGAGTAACCGTCGGTTCCCGTTCACTGAGGGAGATCCGATCTTGAACGACTCGCAAACGCTTGCGCGCACCGACCGGATGGGAGGGCGGGCCTGGGGCGTGCTCCTGGTGCTGTGCGGCGCCATCTTCCTGGAGGGCATCGACGTCGCGATGCTGAACGTGGCGCTGCCGTCCATCCGGGCCGAGCTCGGCCTGTCGACCGCGACGCTGAGCGGCGTGGTGAGCGCCTACGTGCTCGGCTACGGCGGGTTCATGCTGCTGGGCGGGCGCGCCGCCGACCTGTACGGCCGCCGCCGCATGTTCGTCGGCTGGCTGGTGGTGTTCCTCGTCTTCTCCGGGCTGGGCGGATTCGCCACCGAAGGCTGGATGCTGCTGCTCGCCCGGTTCGTCACCGGCGTCGCCGCGGCCTTCATGACCCCGGCGGGCCTGTCCATCATCACCACGAGCTTCGAAGAGGGCCCGAAGCGCAACAAGGCCCTGTTGTTCTACGCCGGCACCGGGGCGGGCGGCTTCTCGCTCGGCCTCGTCATCGGCGGCCTGCTGGCCAGGATCGACTGGCGCTGGGTGTTCTTCACGCCGGTGATCCTGTCCGCGGTCATCCTGCTCGCCGCGCTCTGGCTCATCAAGGAACCCGCTCGCGAGGAACCCGGCCCGCGTCGCCTGGACTTCGCCGGCGCGGTCACCGTCACGGTGGCGATGCTGTTGATCGCCTACGCGGTGGTCCGGCTGGAACACCCCGGACAGGGCTGGGGCTGGACCGTCGCGTCGTTCGCCGGGGGAGTGGCCGCGCTGGTGGCCTTCGTGTCCGTCGAACGCCGCTCGCCCGCGCCGCTGGTGCGCCTGGGCATCCTGAAGTCGGGGCCGCTGGTGCGGGCGAACGCCAGCGCATTGCTGTTCGCGGGCTCGTTCTTCGGGTTCCAGTTCCTGGTCACGCTGTACCTGCAGGAACTGCGGGGCTGGTCGACGCTGGAGACGAGCCTGGCGCTGCTGGCGGTCGGGATCGACGCGATCCTCGCGCCGACGCTGACCCCGCGGCTGGTGGCGAGGTTCGGCAACACCCGGCTGATCTTCGGCGGTTTCGTGCTCGCGGCCGTGTCCTACGCGCTCTTCCTGCCGCTGGGCCTGGACTGGACGTACGCGGCGATGTTCCCGTCGATGATCATCCTGGGGCTCGGCTTCGCGATCGCCTACGGTCCGCTGACGATCGTCGCCACCGAGGGGATCGCCGAGGACGAACAGGGGCTCGCGGGCGGTCTGCTGTACACGGCGTTCCAGTTCGGCGCGGCGCTCGGGCTGTCCGCGGTGACCGCCGTCAACGTCGCCGCGCTCGGCGCGGGTGGTTCGCCCGAGGCAGCGCTCGGCGGGTACCGGGCGGCGCTGGTGGTGCCACTGGTGATGGCCGTGCTCGCCGCGATCGTCATCGCGTCCGGCCGTCAGCGCGTCTCGGCGAAGGAAGCCAGGTTGGCCAGTGAGGAGGCGATCCCGGCCTCGTGATCCGCCTGGCCGATGCCGGAGGGCACGCCCGTCGCGGTGACGGTCACTTCGGTGCCGTCACCCGCGGCGGTCAGGCTCCAGGTCATCGTCATGGTGCCCGCGAACGCGGGGTCTTCGGATTCGAAGACGGCCCGCTGCACGACGCGTTCGGCGGGCACCAGCTCGGCGAACCCGACTTCGACGACGTCCGTCGCGTCCGACGATTTGCCGGGCGCGGCGGACGCGTCGAGGTAGGTGAGGGTCATCCGGAAACCGCCGCCGGGCCGCGGATCCCAGTGCTCGATCCGGCCCCGCATACCTTCGGGCGGCAGCCAGGTTTCCAGGGACTCCCGGTCGAGGAGTGCCTGGTAGACGGTCTCGGGCGGGGCGGCGATCGTCCGGCTGCCGCTGTCGATCCGGTCCATGGCGCCGAGTCTAGGGCGCACTGTCCTCGTCAGGGATGCCGAGGAGTGATGGTGTCGCGGGTGATCGACTCCACCTTCTCCTGCGCCTTCTTGGCGTCGGTGACCCAGAGCTTGTAGAAGTCGAACGGGCAGTCCGCCACGCCCTTGTCGCCCTCGTCCGCGTCCTGCACGCCGGTGTAACCCCGGTGCAGCAGCTTGAAGATGTGGTTCTGCGACTGGTCGTAGGTCCGCGCGTCACGGATCGCCGAAACCGAAAGCTGCGCGTACTGGATCCCGTATTCCTCTTCGCCGGTCTCGCCGAGTGTGCGCCCGTCGAAGCCGATGATCGCGGAATGGCCGAAGTACGAGTACACGCCGTCGAAACCGGCGGCGTTCGCCACCGCCACGTAACAGTTGTTGGCCCACGCCATCGCCTTGGCCATGAGGATCTGCTGTTCCTTGGCCGGATACATGTAGCCCTGGCAGCGCACGATGAGTTCGGCGCCCTTCATCGCGCAGTCGCGCCAGATCTCCGGGTAGTTCCCGTCGTCGCAGATGATCAGCGAGATCTTCATGCCCTTGGGGCCGTCGCTGACGTAGGTGTCCTCGCCGGGATACCAGCCCTCGATCGGGCACCAGGGCAGGATCTTCCGGTATTTCTGGACGATCTCGCCGCGGTCGTTGATGAGCACGAGCGTGTTGTACGGCGGTTTGGCCGGGTGGTCCTCGTGCCGCTCGCCGGTGATCGAGAAGACGCCCCAGGTCTGGGCTTCCCGGCACGCGGCCGCGAAGATCTCGGTCTCCTCGCCGGGAATCGTCGCCGCGGTCTCGTACATCTCCTTCGGGTCGTACATGATGCCCTGGGTCGAGTACTCGGGGAACACCACGAGATCCATGCCGGGAAGCCCGGATTTCATGCCCACCACCATTTCGGCGATCTTGCGGGCGTTGTCGAGGACTTCGGCCTTGGTGTGCAGGCGCGGCATCTTGTAGTTGACCACCGCGACACCGACCGTGTCCGGGCTGGCGGAAATGTCACCGTGTCGCATGAAGACTCCTTTTCTCCGAACGGTTTTTCAGGACGGGTAAACGCCGGTGAGGCCGAGGAAGGCGGGCACCGTGCAGGTCGGCTGGCTGAGCAGCAGGGAGGTCCAGCCGGTGAACCGCGTCAGCTGTTCCTTGTCAAGGCCGAGAACCAGGAAGAACAAGGTCCACAACAGCGCCCAGGACAGCCAGATGACGCCGAACACCGGATCGTCGTCGTGCCAGAAGGCGATTCCCGCGTACGCCACGGCGGCGCCCGCCACGAAGAGCGAGAACCAGCCGATGCCTTCGGGCTCCAGGCCGGCGAGGTTCGCGATACCGACGTACAGATAGGTGAAACCGAACAGGTACAGGCCGGACGCGGCGAGGATCGTGTCCGGATTCCCGTCCGCCTGGACGATCAGCACGGTCGGGGTGACGCACTGGAGCGCGCCGACGAACAGGTTCAGCACCGCCGCCGAACGCGGAGGTATCCGGCCCAGCAACATCAGGCCGTTGATCATCAAGGCGGCGCCGACGTAGAGCAGGCCCACGTTGCCCATGCTCACCTCCGCAGGACGTGCGTCACATGGAATAATTTCAAATGAAAGTATGTGGTGTGCCGGAGCGAGTCAAGGGGTGGCTTTCAGAGCCGGGTGAGGACTTCGAAGTCGTAGCCGTCGGCGACCGCGAGATGGACGTGCTGATCGGCCTGCTGCCCGCGGAACTCGATCGTGCCGCGCGGCCCGTGATAGGCGACGCCGTCGATCGCCGCGTTGAGCGCGGGAAGCTCCGACGTGCCCGCGCGTCGGACGAGTTCCGCCAGCGTGTGCAACCCCTCGTAACAGGATTCGGCGGCGTTGTTCAGTGCCGGGGCGCCGGGGCCGTTGCGGCCGACGTAGCGGCCGAGCAGGTCCATCGCGTCGGCGGTGACCATGGAACGGAAGTAGGCGGCGGAGACGTAGAGGTTGCCGGTGGCGTTCGCGCCGCTCGCCAGGAGCATGTTCTCCTCCATCAGCGGGCTGAACCGGATCAGCCGATCGCTGAGCCCGTGCGCGGCGAAGGCGCGGTTGAAGCGCACCGCGTCCTGCCCGACCAGCAACATGAGCACACCGTCGCTTGTGGACTGTTCGATCTTGCGGACCACTGTGGACATATCGCCCGCCCCGAGCCCGACGAACGCCTCGCCGGTGATGCGCAGATCGAGATCCTTGGCGTAGTGGCGGATCGCGCGGGTCGACCGGTGCGGCCAGACGTAGTCGTCGCCGACGACGAACCAGCGACGGGTGCCGAGGTGGTCGCGCAGCCAGCGCAGCGCCGGTTCGATCTGGCAGCGCGGCGTTTCGCCCGTGCAGAAGATGCCCGCGCGGCGCTCGCCGCCTTCGTAGAGCGACGTGTACACGTACGGGATCCTGTCGGCCACGACCGGTGCGAGCGCGTGCCGGACCGACGAGATGTGCCAGCCGCTCACCGCGTCGACCCGCCCTGTGCCGACCAGCCGCCGCAAGTCGCCCGCCACCTGCGCGGGCGTGCCGCCGCCGTCGACCACCTCGGCCTCGACCTGCCTGCCGAGGATGCCGCCGGATTCGTTGAGCTCGTGGACGGCCAGCTCCGTGATCGCCTCGCACGACGGGCCGAACAGCCCGGCGGGCCCTTGCAACGGGACCACCATGGCCACACGCCAGGTGTCGTCGCGGGGCCGGGTGGCGAGGCGTAGGGGCATGGCGCTCCGTGCGGTGGCCCGGTAAGGTCAAAGTGCTTTCACCTGGAAGTATTGCGAGGGTGTCCGGTTTTGGCAAGGGGACGGGATATGGGGACACGCGGCGTCACGACCGCCGGAACGTCGCTCACCGGCTCGCTCACCCGCGCCGCCCGGGCCGTCGCCGCCAGGGTCGAGCAGGTGCTCGCCAAGGAAGGCCTCACCTTGGACCAGTGGCTGGTGCTGGACGCGCTGAGCGGCAAGGGAGGTCTCGCCATGGCAGACCTCGCCGACCGGACGCTCGCCACCGCCCCGACGTTGACCAGGGTGGTGGACAAACTGGTGACCACCGCGCAGGCCTACCGCGAGGTCGACGCCGCGGACAGACGACGCGTGCTCGTCCACCTCAGCACCCGTGGCCGCGCGACGTATCGCCGCGTGGCCGCGAAGGTGTCGGAAGTGGAAGCCGGCCTCGACGTACCGGAAGAAGTGCTCGCCGCCCTGCGGGAACTCGGCGACTGAGTCAGGCGCGCGTCAGGGTTTCGGCGTGGGCGGCGCGCGCGGTCCGGGGAGTCACAGATCGCGCGGCTGTCCGGTCATAGCGGGTGCACCCGTTCGCCGAGGAGGCCTTCCATGTCATTGACCGTGCTGCAAGAGGCGCAACCACCCTTCATCCCGGAGGGGGCGCATGCGATGACCATCGTCATCGAGTACCCGCCGGGCGACCCCGGCACCCCGCCGCACCGCCATCCCGGACCGGCCTTCGGCTACGTGCTGGAGGGCGAGATGGTGTTCGAACTCGAAGGTGCGCCGCCGCGCGTCGTCCGCGCCGGCGAGGCGTTCTGGGAGCCGGGCGGCGACGTCATCCACTACCAGGACGGCAACAACCGCGACGACGTCCCGGTGCGGTTCACCGTCACCATGCTCTGCGAACCGGGCAAGCCGATGGTCGACCTCGTGGCCGAGGAAGAACTCCGGGCGAAGGGATGGACGAGGACGAAGAAGTGAAGACCACCGACCGGGCCCGCACGGCGGCCGCCGTGCGGGCCCGGTCATGCGCGGTGCCAGCCGGTCAGCTTGGCCGGGTTGACCACGATCCAGAGCGTGGTGATCTTCGACCCGGCCGTTTCGGCGGCGACGACCGCGACGGCACGGGAGGCACGGCGCAGGGCGAGCCCGGCGCGGCCGTTGACGGATTCGACGGTCAGCTCGGCATCGGCTCGCGCGCACAGCGACGTCATGACCAGCCGGGCGACATCCGCGGCACCGTGCGCGGGCTCGCGGGGGCCGGGCGCCAGTCCTCCGCCGTCGTACGTGGCGACCGCGTCGGCGGCCAGGATGGCCGAGAGCGCGGCGGCCTCTCCTCGGCGGCAGGCTTCGGCGAACGCGCGGACGACCCGGTCATGCCGATCGAGCGGACCACGGAATGCGTGCACACGGTGCCCCCGTTTCTTGCGTGGTCGTCCGCTATGACCGGGTAGCCCACCGGTCTGTGACGCCGGCGACTCAGCCCTCGACGGACACCGCTTTGTTCTTCTCGGGGTTGACCAGCCACAGCACCTGATCGATGCCTTCGGTGGTGGCGCTGACGGTGAGCAGGCCGTACATGACGCCGTCCACGAGGAGCGCCGCGGAAGTCCGGCCGTTCGTGATCGCCCACCGCACTTCGACGCCGTCCCAGAACCAGCTGGAGATCGCCTGCAGGAACTTCGTGACCCGTGCCGTGCCCACGACCGGTGTCCGGGCGATGCCCTTCCGGCCGTTGCCGTCGGACAGGCTGGTCACGTCCGGCGTGAAGAGCCGTTCCAGCGCGGTCAAGTCGCCGGAGCGGGCGGCGGCGAGGAACGCGGTCAGCAGCTCGCGCTGCTCGGCCGCGGTCGCCGGTGCGCGCCGTTCGCCCACGATGTGTTTGCGCGCGCGGCTGACCAGCTGGCGCACCGCGGGTTCGGTCGAGGACAGGATGTCGGCGATCTGCGCGTAGGAGTAGTCGAACGCTTCCCGCAGCACATAGGCCGCGCGTTCATTGGGAGTGAGCTTCTCCATCAGCAGCAGGGCCGCGAACTCCAGTGCCTCACCGCGCTCGGCGCCCAGATACGGGTCCGCGCCGGTGTCGACCGGTTCGGGCAGCCACGGACCGACGTAGGTTTCACGCCGTTTCCGCGCGGACTGGAGGACGTTGATGGCCAGCCGGGTGGTGGTCGTGGCGAGGAACGCCTCCGGCTTGGTCACCTTGGACCAATCGTAGGTCTGCCAGCGCAGCCAGACCTCCTGCACCAGGTCCTCGGCCTCGGTGACGCTGCTGAGCATGCGATACGCGATCCCGAACAGGCGCGGCCGCACCCGGGTGAAGACGGCCGTGGCCTCCTCGAGATCATCCACGCCGCCGAGTTCGGCACACACCCCGGAATCCGCCATCCCCACGTCCTACCGTCGTCTCGTGAGCGCCGCTCGCCCCCGTCACTCTACGAGACCGGGCCCCGAGGGGCCCGGCGGTGCTGCCGGGACCCTGGGACCTCACTCGACGAGTTTGCCCGCGGTGGACACTTCGCGCATGAGCGAGGTGATTTCCCGCGGGATCGGGGGAAGTGCTTCGCGTTCGACCCGCCCCGGCCCGGACCAGACGAGGTTCACGCGCAGCGATTCGTCGAGTTCCGGATAGTCCGCGCGGTTGTGGCAGCCACGCGTCTCACGGCGCTCGAACGCCGACTCGAGAGTGGCTCGCGCAGCCAGCGCCGCGGCCTTGAGGTCGAAGGCGTGCGCGAGATCCTGGAACCCGGCCGTGTCCGGATGCACGCCCACGTCCCGCATCCGCTCCTCCAGCTCGTCGAGCTCTGACAGGCCGGTGCTCAAGCCGGTCGCGTCGCGGACCACACCGGCGTGTTCGGTCATGGTGTTCCGCAATGTCCGCTGCGAGGCGCGCACGTTCTCCGGGCCGTCGGCCGCCAACAGCTCGTCGACCTCGCTCCGGGCTTCCTCCGTCGCCGCCGACGACCGCTGTTGCGCTCCCAGATCACGTGAGTAGCGCGCCGCGGCCGCACCGACGATCCTGCCGTAGACCAGCAGCTCGATCAGGGAGTTCCCGCCGAGCCGGTTCGCGCCGTGCAGGCCGCTCGCCGCCTCGCCGAGCGCGTACAGGCCCTCGACGCCGGTGCCGTGGTCCTCCGGCCGCACCCAGACCCCGCCCATCGAGTAGTGCGCCGTGGGCGCGATCTCGATCGGCTCCCGGGTGATGTCCAGCATCTGCAGCTCCAGCAAGGTCTGGTAGACCCGGGGAAGCCGCCGCATGATCGTCTCCCTCGGCAGCTGCGAGACATCGAGCCACACACCGCCGCCCGGTGTCCCTCGTCCCTCCTTGATCTCGGTGTACGCCGCCAGCGCCACTCTGTCGCGTGTGGACAGTTCCATCCGTTCGGGGTCGTAGCGGGCCATGAACCGCTCGCCGAGCGAGTTGCGCAACACCCCGCCCTCGCCCCGCGCCGCCTCCGAGACGAGCGTGCCCGCCGCGTTCTCCGGTGCGATGAGACCCGAAGGGTGGAACTGGACGAGCTCGGCGTCCCGGATCCGGCCGCCGGCGAGCACGGCGAGCCGGAAGGAGTCGCCGGTGTTCTCGTCCCGGCGGGACGAGGTGCGGCGCCAGATGCGCGTGTGCCCGCCCGCGGCGAGGATCACCGCGTCGGCGTGGATCACGTAGCGCTTCCCGTCGGTGACGTCGAATCCGTACGCGCCGAAGACGACGTTGTCCCGGACCAGGATCCGGGTGACATAGACGGTGTCCAGGACCGGGACACCGAGCTGTGCCGCCCGGTTGACCAGCGTCCGCTGGATCTCCAACCCGGTGTAGTCGCCGGCGAACGCGGTCCGGCGGTAGCTGTGCGCGCCGAAGAACCGCTGTGAGATCTTCCCGTCGGCCTCGCGCGCGAAGGGCATGCCATAGCGTTCGAGGTCTTCGATGCCGCGGGCGGCGTTCTCGGTCACGGTCCGCACGGTCTCGGGATCGGCCAGCAGGTAGCTTTCCTTGATGGTGTCGGCCGCGTGCTGCTGCCACGAGTCTTCCGGGTCCATCGTCGCCAGCGCCGCGTTGATCCCGCCGGCGGCGAGCGTGGTGTGCGCGTCCGATTTCGCCCGCTTGCCGACCGCCACGACGGCGACGCCACGCTCGGCCAGTTCGATCGCGGCGCGCAGTCCGCCCCCGCCGGTTCCGATGACGAGGACGGACGTCGCGAGCTGGTGCTCGGTCATGGTCACTTCGCCGGCGGCGGGTTGAGCGGAAGCCAGTCGGCGAACCGGGTGGTGGACAGCCGCGCGTCCGGACCGGGCAGGAGCATGTCCTTGTCCAGCAGGGCGCCGAAATAGCGCGCTTCGGGGTCGGTCACGACCTCGCGGGGGTCTCCGCGGAAGGTCAGCCCGGTGCGGATCAGCTCGTCGAGCCCGAACTGCTCGGGACCGGCCACCCCGACGGTGCCGTTCAGCGGTGTGCCGACGGCGACCCGGCCGACCGCGGCGGCCACGTCTTCGGCCGCCATGGGCTGGATGCGGGCGTCCGACAGGCGCACGGTGTTCCCCACGGTCGCCGCCTGGGCGATGCTCCCCACGAACTCGAAGAATTGCGTGGCGTGCACGATCGAGTACGGCCGTCCGGAGTCCTTGATGAGCTTTTCCTGGGCGATCTTCGCGCGGAAGTAGCCGCTTTCGGAGAGGCGCTCGGTGCCGGCGACCGACAACGCCACGTGGTGCCCGACCCCGGCCTTCTCCCCGGCGGCGAGGAGGTTTCCGGTGGAGGTGCGGAAGAAGTCCAGCACGGCGTCGTCGGCGAACGAGGGCGAGTTCGACACGTCGACCAGGACCTGAGCGCCCTCCAGCACCTCGGCCAGCCCTTCGCCGGTCAACGTGTTCACGCCCGAGTCGGGGGACGCTGGGACCGCTTCGTGGCCGTGTTCGGCCAGTTTCCGGACGAGCTTCGAACCGATCAACCCACTGCCGCCGATCACGACGATCTTCATGGTGCACCTTTTCCGTCCCGCGTCCCGGCCGCTCCGGGAACGTCGTTCCTCAGCAAAGACCGCACAGGTCCCCGGTTTGTGACAGAAGGTCCGGCGGCGGGTGGGACCAGCCACGCTCTGCTTGACGCATACCTCTCAAGGCCGTCTGAAACCCGGTGCTCCCGCTCTTCTCTCGTGACTCGGCCGGACGCCGCTCGGGTGGAAAGACCGGGTGGCGACGGCGGTTGTGACAGCCCGGATGTCACAAGCCGCGACGGCGGCCTGTCCTGAGTGAAGACATCGACCTGACGAACCGAGGTATCGCATGGACACCAGTGGCGCCCACGCCATCGACACGATCGACGATCTTCGTCGCCACCTGCAGTGGGCGATCGAACTCGAGCACGCCACGATTCCGCCTTACCTGTGCGCGCTGTATTCACTGGACTCCGCCCGCAATCCCGAAGCCGCCCAGATCGTCGGCACGGTCCTCGCCGAGGAGATGATCCATCTGGCGCTGGCCGCGAACCTGCTCAACGCCGTCGGCGGCTCTCCCAAACTCGACACACCGGAGCTGCTGCCGCCGTACCCGCATCCGTTGCCCCACGGCGACCGGTCCGTGCACATCCACCTGGCCCCGTTCGGCCCCGAAGCGCTCGAACTGTTCCTGCGCATCGAGCAGCCCGCGGCGGCGGACGCGCCACCGCAAACCGACGAGTACCGGACGATCGGGCAGTTCTACGCCGCCATCGAAGCCGGCTTGCGCACCCTGTGCGACGAACTGGGCGAGGAGCAGGTGTTCAGCGGCGACCCGGCCCGGCAGATCGGCGAGTTCCACCTCAGGGGCGGAGGGGCGAGGTGCTTCCGGTCCACGACCTGAAATCCGCGTCGGCCGCGCTGGCGGAGATCATCGAGCAGGGCGAGGGTGCCGCGCGTACGGACGTGTGGGACGGCGATCGGGACGTCTTCCATCCCGAGCGGGAAGAGGTCGCGCACTACTACCGGTTCCAGGAACTCCGGCTCGGCCGCCGCTACCGGACCGGCGACACACCGGGATCCGGGCCGACCGGCGAGGAGATCGCCGTGGATCTCGACGGTGTCCTGCCGATGCGGCACAACCCGCGGACCGCCGACCATCCGGAGGGCAGCCCGATCCGGGTCGCCCAAGAGGAGTTCAACCAGACCTACAGTCTGCTGCTCTACCTGCTCGAACAGGCCTTCAACGGCAGCCCGGGACAGATGCAGGACGCCGTCGGCGTGATGTTCGGGCTGCGCAAGCAGGCGCTGGCGCTGATGAAGATGCCGACCGGCGACGGGAAGACGACCGCGGGCCCGACCTTCGAGTACGTGCCGCCCGAGCTGCGGAACTGAAGCACATCGTCGTGCCTGATCGTTGGGACGAAACAGAATCTCCTTTCCTGCCAGCAGCGATCGGTGATGAAAGGCCGAGTGGCCGGAGTTAACGAGCAACCTGATCGACCTTGCTTGAGAAACTCCCCGACGGCATCGGTGATCCGGGATGAGCTCGCTCGCAGGCTCTTCGAGACGGCTGTATGCAGGATCACAGCGGCGGAGGAGCGCTCCAGGCGCTTCGGTGAACGATCCGGGAAGGCTGCCCGGTGGCGCGGTCTGAGAAGTGACATCGCGGGCGGAGGGGCCTGTGCGGCCCCTCCCGTCCCGTTCTCCTCTGCGACGTGCCCCCGGCAGGACTTGAACCTGCGACCTAGAGATTAGAAGGCTCTTGCTCTATCCAGCTGAGCTACGAGGGCCGACGTCGGCGACGTTGGGTGTCGCCCAGCATCGGCAGCTTAGCCGTCGCCAACCTGTCGATCGTTCGACACCGCCAGATCGTTTCAGGTCGAGCCCACCGTTTTTTGGAACACCCGTGAGCGCGTCACGACGCGGGGTGACGCGCTCACGGGCCGGGGCCGCTTCGGGGGAGCGGCCCCTGGGTTCGCGCAGGTCGCGAGTCGACTCTTCCGCGAGCGACCGGCACGAACCGCCGGGGTGGTCAGTCCCAGATCTTGAGGGCGCGGATCACGAACGGACCCTGGGGTACGTAGGTGCCGCCACCCGGATAGGTGATGAAATCTCCCTCCGTCGTGCATTCCTCGCTTTGATAGATCGTCACGTCACGGCTCAGCCGGTTGACGAACGAATGCCCGTCGAAGTCCTTGGGCAGGGGAATGCATTCCTCGGGATTGGAGGTGCGGAGGTCGAATTTGTGCACCGCACCGCCGTACGATTCCGCGCCCCATACGCAGAACTCGCCCTTCTGGCAGCCGGGCTCGGGCGGCGCGGTGGCGGCGCCGGCGACTCCGGCGCTGGTCAGCAGGCCCGCCAGGGCGAGCAGGAGCACGTGCGGGAGGCGGGCGCGCAGGTTCGTCAAACGTCGTTGCATGGCTGGGTTCTCCCCCGTGAATCGGCGGCTTGATCGCCGTCGGTGAATGTGTGATTCCACGATGGCGCGCGGGGAAGGCTTTGTCTGCCCGCATTTCTACTTCTGTGGATAAGTAGTTGTGCGCCGCTCGATCGGGGCGAGTTGTCCACATATCACCGGGGCCGCCTTGCGCTTGCCGAAATCGGCTGCTACGCGGGCGCGGTGGAGTCCCGCACGACCAGCTCGGCGGGTATCTCGGCGGGGGCGGGGGCCTTCTCCCCGCGCAGCAGGCCGAGCACCAGTTCGCCGGCCGCCCGTCCCTTGGCGGCGAGATCCTGCCGGACGGTCGTCAGCGGTGGTTCGGACCATCGAGCGGCCGGGATGTCGTCGAAGCCCACGACCGAAAGATCACCCGGGACCGACAGGCCGAGCTGCCTGGCCGCCGAGATCGCCGCCAGCGCCAGCAGATCCGACATGCACAGCAGCGCCGTCGGCCGCGGGTGCCGGTCGAGCAGGCCGAAAGCGCTCGGCAGGGCTCCTTCGACCGAGAGCCCGGACGCCTCCCAGATCGGCACGTCCGCCGCCGGGATCCCCGCCCCGGCCAGCGTCTCCAGATAGCCGGCCATCCGTTCGCGGTTGTCGTGGAACCGGCTGTTCCCGGCCTCGGCCACGCTCAATTCCCCGCCTCGGGGCGCCGAGAGGCACTGCGCCGAGAAGATCCCGATCCGCCGGTGCCCCAGGTCCACCAGATGCCGGGCCGCGGCGGCCGCTCCCGCCCGGTCTTCGACCCCGATCCTGGCCGATCCGCGGATATGTGGCTGGTCGATCACCACCAGCGGCATCCCCCGGTCCCGGACCGCGTTCAGCGCCGGCGCGCCGTCTGCCAGCGAATACGCCACCGCGATGTCGGCCTGCGCGGTCAGGATCCGCTCCGCGCGCGGGCCGCCGCTCTCACCGTCGCCGGGGAGCAGCAGGAGGGCGTGGCCCTCGGGGTCGACGACGGTCGAGAGCGCGTCGAGGGTGACCGACAGCGCGGGATCCGAGAACGCCGTCGAAAGGTTCGTGTCGAGCAGGACGGCGATCGCGCCGGTGCGGCTGGTGGCGAGACTGCGCGCGGTCGGGTTCGGCCCCGCGTACCCGATCTTCTTGGCCGCGCGAAGCACCTCTTCCCGCAGCTGGGCGGACAGCTGATCGGGCCGGTTGTAGGCGTTGGACACGGTCGCCCGCGACACCCCGACGGCGTCGGCGACATCGTCCAACGTCGGCCTTCGCCGTCGCGTGCTGGTCACCGGCGCAGTCTAGTCCCGGGCCGCGCCGGTGGACTTTCTGAAGCGCTTAAGTCATTCTGGGGGAAGAGGAATCGAAAGGAGACTGGGGTCTATGCGTGACCGTACGGCCGTTTTCGTCGTGTTCGCGCTCAACGGGGCCGCGCTCGGCTCCTGGGCGCCGCGGACTCCGGCGTTGTCGGAGAGGGTGAGTGCCTCACCGGGCGTTTTCGGGCTGGCCCTGCTGGGCGCCAGTGTCGGCATGCTGATCGCGGCGTCGGTTTCGGGGCGGCTGATCGAACGTCACGGCGCCCGCGCGGTGGTCGCGGGCAGCACGATCATCGCGTGTGCCGCGCTGCCGATGATCGGCTTCTCGACGTCGGTCGTCCTGCTCGCCGGGGCGCTGTTCGTCCTCGGCGCGAGCGTCGGCGCGCTCGACGTGGCGATGAACGTCGCGGGAGTCGAGGTGGAGCGCCGGTCCGGGCGAGCCATCATGCCGACCCTGCACGCCGGATTCAGCTTCGGCGCGCTGGCGGGATCCGTCGCCGCCGGATTCGCCGCGTCGCACCAGTGGTCGCCGGGACGGCATCTCACGGTCGCCGCGCTGGCCGCGCTGGTCGTGCTGGCCTTCGTCATCACGGCCGTGCCCGGCGCGCGGCCGGTGCACACCGAACCCGTCGAGAAACCGCGAGTGCCGCCGATCAAACGTCCCGTGCTCTGGCTCCTCGCCGCCATCGCGCTGTTCTCGGCGATCGCGGAAGGCGCGAGTTCGGACTGGTCCGCGTTGCTGATGACGTCCGTGCACGGGGTCGGCGACGGTGCCGCGGCCTTCGCCTACTCCGGGTTCGCCCTGGCCATGGCGCTCGCCAGGCTCGCGGGTGCCTGGCTGCAGAACCGTTTCGGCGCGACGCGCGCGCTGGCGGTCGGCGCCGGGATCGCCGCGGCCGGTCTGGTGCTCGCCGCGGTCGCGAGCCTCCCGGTGTTCGGCTTCGTCGGCTTCGCGCTGGCGGGTGCCGGGCTGGCCGCCGCCTTCCCGATCGCGTTGAGCCTCGCGGGGGCGTCGGGGAAGCGCGCCGACGGCACCGGAGGCGAACGCGAGCTGGCCTTCGTCACGGCGATCGCCTACACCGGCTTCCTCGCCGGGCCGCCGCTGATCGGCGGGATCGCGCAGGTGACGTCGCTTTCGGTGTCGTTCCTGTTCGTCGGCCTGACCGCCGCGCTGATCGTGCCGTCCGCGGTGGCCGCGGCGCGGGCGCGGAAACGGGAGGAGGCCGCCGAACCCGTCGGCCGTTGACATCCTCGCCGGAGCCCGGGCAAGCTGACGGCTCGGTAAACTGAAATGAATGCGACCAGGTCGCCGTTTCAGGAAGGCTGATCCGGGGAGGGGCAGCGTGAGAGTGCTGATGCTCGGTGGGGGCGCCGGGATTCCGGTGCGGCTGGTGCGGACCACGTTGCCCTGGCTCATCCTGGTCCCGGTGGCGTTCCGGCTGGTGATGCTGGCGCAGGCGCTGTGGACGGCGGACGCCGGTGGTCCCGCGCTGTGGATCTTCGTGCTGCTGCACCTCGTGCCGAATGTCGGCGAAGCCGCCTGGATCTTCCGCCGCCCTCCGGCCGGGACGCGGCTGGTTCCCGTGTTGGACGCCGGGTTCGCCACGCTGTTCGTCGTGGCGGCCGTGCCGTTCGCGCAGGACGGCGCGATCACGTCGATCACCTGGACCCATCTGATGGGCACGGTGATGATCTGCGCCCTGTTGCGCGGCGCGCCGGCGGGGGCGTTGGTCATCGGCGGCGCGGTGCTGCTGCACACCGCGCTGCCTCTCGGCTCCTCGCTCGGTCTCCTGGTCACCCTCGCGACCGCGCTGGTGGCGTCGCTCGCGATCGTCGGCGTGGTCGGCGCTTCGATGCGGTTCGCGCTCGGATTCGGGGAGCAGCAGGGCCGGGCGGCGGAGCGCGAACGGCATCGCCGCGACGTCCACGACACCGTCCTGCAGGTGATGGAGTCGTTCGCGATCCCCGCGCCCGCCGACGAACTCGACCCGGCGGCCAGCCTCGACCGGGTCCGCCGGACCGCGCGCGCCCAGGCGATGCGCATCCGGATCAGCCTCGAACACGAATCCACCGAAGCGATCGGACTGCACCAGCGGCTGCGGCTGCTCGCCGCCGAAATGGCCGCGGAGGGCTTGCGAGCCGAGGTCGTCGTCCAGGACGACTGCGCTCCGGAGCTCGCGGAAGAAGCGGCCGTGGCACTGCACGATTCGGCCAGGGAGGCCTTGCGGAACACGTTGAAGCACTCCGGGACCAGACGGGCCGTGGTCAGCGTCGAGGAGATCGGCGGCGGGGTTTCCTTGACGGTGCGCGATCACGGCGCCGGATTCGACGTCGGTGACCGGCGGCGTGGCTTCGGCCTCGAGAACTCGATCATCGCGCGGATGGCGGAGATCGGTGGTTTCGCGCGGATCGAATCCAGCCCGGGGCTGGGAACGAGAGTGGTGCTCCTCGCTCCTTCAGTCCTGCGTCTCCCCGTCGGGTGAGTCCCGCCACTGGCGGAACGGGCGGTCCAGCGTCCATTTGTCGCCCACCCGCTCGACGACCCGGTATTCGCAGGTCGTCGGGTTGGACAGGGACTCGAACAGCTCGATGCTCCAGCCGAACAGCCGTCGGCACAGCAACCGGATGGTCAGCCCGTGCGAGACGACCAGCACGGTTTCGGGGTGATCTTCGCCGCAGGCCGCCAGTTCGCTGAGGAACGCCGCGACCCGGTCGTCCACGTCCGCGCCGGACTCGCCGAACGGGAGCCGGTAGAAGAAGTGCCCGAACTCGTGGCGGCGTTGTTTCTGGACCTCCTGCTCCTGCGGATCCTGGAGGTTGCCCCAATCCTGTTCCCGCAGCCTCGGCTCCGGCACGATCCGCTCGCAGGAGGCACGGATGTCCATCAGCCGCAACGTTTCCCGCGTCCGCAGATACGGGCTGACGTAGACCGCCGGCCGCTGCCCGTCGAGGAGTTCCTCGATCTCCGGGCCCGCCAGCCTGGCCTGCTCGCGGCCGGCTTCGGTGAGCGGCAGCGCGTGGTCGGGGATCCGGGTGTAGGCGAGCTCGTCGACGTTGCCGAGCGACTCGGCATGCCTCAGCAGGATGATCCGCACGCCGCCATCTTGCCGGTTGCGCGTCCGGCATACCCTCGTGACGTGCCTTCAGACCCCGAGACGAAACCGGCCCCGTCCGCGCGGAAGGCCGGTGTCCTGCCGCTGGTGTCGATCGGGGCGCTCCTGGCCGCGGTGGTGGCCGTCGGCCTGGTCGCGCTGACCGGTGGCGCCGGTTACGTCATCGCCGGACTCCCGGACCCCGGGCTGGTGACGCGCTACGGCATCACCGTCGTCCGCGTGCTGGCCGAAGCGGCTTCGGTGCTGTGCGTGGGTTCGCTGCTGCTCGCCGCGTTCCTCGTCCCGCCGCAGAAGTCCGGCACGCTCGCGGCCGACGGTTACGCGGCCATCCGCGTCGCCGGCGTCGCCGCGTGGGTCTGGTTCTTCGCGGCCGCCGCGTCGATCTTCTTCTCGGCGGCCGACGGTGCGGGGCGTCCCTTCACCGAGGTGCTCTCGCCGCAGGTGCTGATCGACCTCGTGGACGCCATCGAGCAGCCCAAGGCCTGGCTGTTCACCGCGTTGATCGCGCTGCTGGTCGCGCTCGGCTGCCGTCTCGCGCTGACCTGGGGCTGGACGACGGTCGTGTTCTTCCTGTCCGTCGGCGGTCTCGTGCCGGTCGCGGTCACCGGGCATTCCGCGAGCGGCGGCTCGCACGACATGGCGACCAACAGCCTGCTGTATCACCTGGTCGCCGCGGCGCTGTGGGTCGGCGGGCTCGTGGCGCTGCTCGCGCTCGGCTGGCGCCGCGGCGAGAACCTCAAGCTCGCCGCGACCCGCTTCTCCAAGCTGGCGCTGGTCTGCTGGATCGTGATGGCGGTCTCCGGCGTCGTCAACGCCCTGGTGCGGATCAGGATCGCCGACCTGCTCACCACGGACTACGGCCTGCTGGTGGTCGCGAAGATCGTCGCGCTGCTGCTGCTCGGTGTCTTCGGGCACCAGCAACGGCAGAAGGGCGTCGCCGGGCTGGTGAACGGCGCCGGCGGCGGTCAGCTGCTGCGGCTCGCCGCGGTCGAAGTGCTGATCATGTTCATCACGATCGGCATCGCCACCGGGCTCGCGAAGACCCCTCCGCCGCAGGAATCGCTCACCCAGCCCTCGACCACGGAACTGCTGATCGGCTACGACCTCTACGGTCCGCCGACCGTCCTCCGGCTGCTCACGGACTGGCGGTTCGACCTGGTCTACGGCACCCTCGCGATCGTTCTCGCCGGGCTGTACCTCGCCGGGGTCCGGCGGCTGCGGCGCCGCGGCGACACCTGGGCCACCGGGCGGACGGTCGCCTGGCTCGCGGGCTGTTTCGTGCTGCTGATCGCGACGTCGTCCGGTATCGGGCGGTACGCCCCCGCGATGTTCAGCGTGCACATGGGCAACCACATGCTCCTGTCCATGGTGACGCCGGTGCTGTTCGTGCTCGGCGGACCCGTGACGCTCGCGCTGCGCGCGTTGCCGGCGGCGGGCAAGGACGCCCCGCCCGGGCCGCGCGAATGGCTGCTCGCGTTCGTGCACTCGCCGCTTTCGCGGTTCCTGACGCATCCCATCGTCGCGCTGCTGCTGTTCGTCGGTTCCTTCTACGGCCTGTACTTCTCGGGCCTGTTCGATTCCGCGCTGAACTACCACTGGGCGCATCTGGCGATGAACGCGCACTTCCTGCTCGCGGGCTACGTCTTCTACTGGCCGGTGATCGGTGTCGACCCGGCGCCACGACGGCTCCCGCCGCTGGGACGGCTGGGGATGATGTTCGCCGCCATGCCGTTCCACGCGTTCTTCGGGATCGCGCTGATGAGCATGCAGACCGTGCTCGGCCAGGACTTCTACCGCGGGCTGAAACTGCCGTGGGTCACCGACCTGCTGACCGATCAGCGGCTCGGCGGTGGGATCGCGTGGGCGTCCGGTGAGCTGCCGGTGCTGTTGGTGCTCGTCGCGCTGCTGGTGCAGTGGGCGCGTCAGGACGAGCGGGAGGCGCGGCGCCGGGATCGCCGCGAGGAGGCCTCGGGCGACGCGGATCTGAACGCCTACAACGCGATGCTGAAGAAACTCGCCGATCAGGGGCGGGGGCCGGGGCAGGGCTCCTAGCGCTCTGGCGGCCACTGGCCGACTCGCCCTCGATGACCTGAGTCCCCGCTACCACACTCGTCCGCTGCCCGGAGCTTTCCGCCCCGAGTTGTCCACAGGAAGCCCACAACGCCCGGAGTTGTCCACAGATCCGGTTCGCGTCCTTTTCCGCCCTTGATCCGGGGCAGTCTGTGATCAAGGGAAAACACCGGGAAGGTCCCGGATCGAGGAGAAGGGCGAGTGTGATGGCGATGGGCGAAACGTGGGTGACCATGATCGGCAACCTGACCAGCGAGCCGGTCCACCATCCGGAGCGGGTGCACGGGCACGACGTCGTGTCGTTCGGCTTGCGGAGTGTCGAACGCCGGTACGACAAGGAAAGAGGGGAGTGGGGCGAGGGGAGGCAGCTCGCGGTCAAGGTCACCTGCTGGCGCAAGCTGGCGATGGCGGCGTTCTCCTGCCTCAGCAAAGGCGATCCGGTGATCGTGGCCGGGCGGCTGCGCGGCGCCGAGACGGCGGAGGAGATCCCGGCGCCTCTGGGTCTACCTGAGCTTGAGGCCTTCTCCATCGGCCCCAACCTCGCCCGGTGCTCGGCCGAGATCCACCGGATGGGACGGGATCGGCCCAGGGCGATCCCGTCGGTGCCGCCGCCCGCGGGGAATCCCATGGTCATCGCGTTGGAGGACGCGCCCGTGGCGTGAGATGCCGATGCCCGCTCAGTGATATCGGGCTGACTGTCGGTAGCTCGGTGGTGACCGCCGTCAAGGCCGCGATCGGCTCGCTCTACGATCGCTTGTATGGCCGAGTTCATCTACACCATGAAGAAGGTGCGCAAGACCGTCGGGGACAAGGTCATCCTCGACGACGTCAGCACCGCGTTCTACCCCGGCGCCAAGATCGGCGTGGTGGGGCCGAACGGCGCGGGTAAGTCCACCGTTCTGAAGATCATGGCGGGGATCGAGCAGGCCAGCAACGGCGAAGCCTTCCTCCAGCCTGGCGCCAGCGTCGGCATCCTCATGCAGGAGCCGGAGCTCAACGAGGAAAAGACCGTCCGCGAGAACGTCGAAGAGGGCCTTGGCGACATCAAGGTCAAGCTCAACCGCTTCAACGAGGTCGCCGAGCTCATGGCGACCGACTACAGCGACGAGCTGATGGAGGAGATGGGCAGGCTCCAGGAGGAGCTCGACCACGCCGACGCCTGGGAGATCGACTCCACGGTCGAGCAGGCGATGGACGCCCTGCGCTGCCCGCCGCCGGACGAGCCGGTCACCCACCTCTCCGGTGGTGAGCGCCGCCGGGTCGCGCTGTGCAAGCTGCTCCTGTCCGCGCCCGACCTGCTGCTCCTCGACGAGCCCACCAACCATCTGGACGCCGAAAGCGTGCTGTGGCTGGAACAGTTCCTGGCGAACTACGCCGGCGCCGTCCTCGCCGTCACCCACGACCGGTACTTCCTGGACAACGTCGCGCAGTGGATCATGGAGCTCGACCGCGGCCGGGTCGTCGGCTACGAGGGCAACTACTCGACGTACCTGGAGAAGAAGCGCGAGCGCCTCGAGGTCCAGGGCAAGAAGGACGCCAAGCTCGCGAAGCGGCTGAAGTCCGAGCTCGAATGGGTCCGGTCCAACGCCAAGGCGCGTCAGACCAAGTCGCGGTCCCGGCTCGACCGCTACGAGGAGATGGCCGCGGAGGCGGACAAGCACCGCAAGCTCGACTTCGAAGAGATCCAGATCCCGCCGGGGCCCCGGCTGGGCAGCGTGGTCGTCGAGGTCGAAAAGCTGCGCAAGGGTTTCGACGACCGCGTGCTGATCGACGGGCTGTCGTTCGACCTGCCGCGCAACGGCATCGTCGGCGTGATCGGGCCGAACGGTGTCGGCAAGACGACCCTGTTCAAGACGATCGTCGGGCTCGAGGAGCCGGACGACGGCCGGGTCAAGATCGGCGAGACGGTCAAACTGTCCTATGTGGACCAGAACCGCGGCGGGATCGACCCGAAGAAGACGGTATGGGAGGTGGTTTCGGACAAGCTGGACTACATCCACGTCGGGCAGACCGAAATGCCCTCGCGTGCCTACGTCAGCGCGTTCGGTTTCAAGGGCCCGGACCAGCAGAAGCCGGCGGGCGTGCTCTCCGGTGGTGAGCGCAACCGGCTGAACCTGGCGCTGACCCTCAAACAGGGCGGGAACCTGATCCTGCTCGACGAGCCGACGAACGACCTGGACGTCGAGACCCTGGGCTCGCTGGAGAACGCTCTCGAGCAGTTCCCCGGCTGCGCCGTGGTCATCTCTCACGACCGGTGGTTCCTCGACCGGGTCGCGACGCACATCCTCGCCTGGGAAGGCACGGACGAGAACCCCTCGCAATGGTTCTGGTTCGAAGGTAACTTCGAGGGCTACGAGAAGAACAAGGTCGAGCGTCTCGGTGCCGAGGCGGCTCGTCCGCACCGCGTCACCCATCGCAAGCTGACCCGCGACTGAGGGCCGGGGGTTCCCCGTGGAAGCCAGCAAGCGCCAACGGCCGGGCTCGCCCACCACCATGGTGGGTGGGCGGACGGCTGCCACCGGGGGAACCCTGTCCGCTGTCGGCAGGTTGATCGAACGCGCGGACGCCCTGCACCTCAGGGCGCCCGAGCTCGCCTTGGTCCTCGGGGAGCGCGCGGCCGCGCTCGCCGAGGCCGCCGGGGCCGACGAGCAGTGGATCCGGGCGGAGAGCCTGGTGGTGAGCGCCCGGGTGCGGCTCGGTGGCCGTCCCCGGACGGTCGGCCGGGGCGTGGCCGCCTTGCGCGCCGCGGAACACGCGGGCTACGGCGACATCGCCGCCCGGCTGAGGATCGACCTGGCGGTCTGCGCGCGCAGCGTCGGCATCCCGCTGACGGGGCTGGCCGCGTTGCGTCCGTTGCTGGCGGATCCGGCGGTTTCGCCGTCGCACCGCGCCGAGGCGTTGTGTCACCTCGTCGGCTGCCTGGCGCAGTTCGGCCGGAAGGCGGAACTGGACCGCGTGCTCGCCGAGGCGGACAAGCTCGTGCTCGGCGACGGCTCGATGACGGCGGACTCGCAGCTGCTGATCCGCGCGATGCTGCGGGTCGGGGTGTCGGCGCACCGTCGTCGCCATGGTGACCTGACGGCGGCGGCCGATGCCGCGCGGACCGGGCTGGGCATGCTCGAAAAGCTCGGAAACCCGGACGACGACGGCGGTCTCGTCCGGATCAGGCTGATCCTGCAACTCGTCTGCACCTTGCTGGACCGGGGCGACACGGAGATGGCGCTGGAGGTCGCGCAGCCGATCCTCGACGCCCCCGTCCGGGCCGCGGGGATCGCCCCGGCCGCATGGCTGCGGCTGGCGGTGGCCACCCGTGTCCTGCTGCCTGCCGGCTCCGGCGAGGCCGCGGGCATGCTCGTCCGTGAGGCGGTCGCCGGGACCGGCGACCGCAACCTGCACGCCGTCACGGCACGGCTGTGGCTGGAGCTCGCGCAGATCGAGGAACGGCTCGGCCGGGCCGAAGAGGCCATCGGCTGCCTGCACCGTTCACGGGCCGCCGAGCATCTGCACGCCCGCGCGCGCAGGCAGGCGTGCAACGTCCTGGTCGGCGAGTTCGGCTCCGCCGAGAACGCCGCCGTCGACCTCGACGACGTCTTGCGGGCCGTCGCCGCGCGGTCGTCCTCCGCGGTGCCCACGCCGTCGCCCGCCCCGGTTTCGGCGCCGGAACCGGTCGAGGTGACCGCGGTGATGCCGAAGATCGATGTGGCGCCGCCGAAGCGGGCCGCGGCCGAGCCGCCGGCTCGTCGTGAGCCGCAGCCCGTGCGGCAGAGCAGGCAGCCGGAATCCGCGCCTGCGCGGCAAGCGCCGGTCGAGCCCGCGCGTCCCGCCCTGTCTTCGCGGACCGCCGAGTCTTCGTACCCTGCCGAGCCTTCGTATCCCGCCGAGCCTTCGCGTCCAGCCGAGTCTCCGCGTCCGGTGGAGCGTCCCGCGGCGGCGGTCGCGGAGAAGAGCGAGGCGCCGGTGTTGAAGCCGCCGTCCCGCCCGGAGCCCGCACGGGAAGCGGCGGCGTCCGACAGCGACTGGCGTCGTCGGGTGCCGAAGAAGACCAAGCCGTCGATCAGGTTCGAGCCCAAGGCCGAACCCGCCGCGCCGAAACTGATGCCGCCGCCGAAACCGGAACCCGCGCCGGTGTCGCGCCCCGAACCGGAGCCTGGGCGCCGCCGTCGTCAAGAGGAGCCCGCGGCGCGGGAGATCGCCGCCGAACCGGTGGCCGCCCGAGCCGAAACCCCGGCTCCGGCCGCGCGGTGGCAGTCTGATGCCGAAGCGCCCGTCCGGACCGGGGAACCGGTGCCCGTGGCGGCCTCGGAGCCCGTCGTCCCGGAACTGCTGCTCGCTCCCGAGCCCGCGGCCGAGCCCCGGCCGCGGATGGCGGCGGAGGCAGCGCCGCCGCGTCCGCCCGGCACCGCCGCCCCGTTGTGGGAGAGCGACGAGTGGGCGGCCGAAGAGCGTGCGCGCCGGTCCTCGGCGCCCGTCTCGCGCAAGACCAGGCACGACGCCGAACATGGTTCCGTGGCGGCGAAATCGGTGCTGGACCGGCTCGGGATCTCGAGCGCGGGCGGACACGGCGGTGGCCGTCGCCGTGCGGACGGCGCCGTGGACCCCGTGCACCCCGAATCCGTCGTCGAAGAACGCGCCGACACCCGCCGGGAACAGCCGCCCGTCGAGTACAGCGAGCCCGCGGTGCCGCTCGCTCCGCCGCCGCGGGAAGATCCGGCGCCTCCGCAGAGCGGGGTGACTCACCCCGCCCGAAGGAAGAAGTCGCGGATCCTTGGCTGCCGCGGTTGCGGATGCCGCCCGCGTTGGACCCGCTGACCGACACCGGTTCCTGGCGGCCGATCACGCCGTTCCCGGAGAGCTACGCCCGCGCGATCGCGGAGGAGGAACCGCCGCCGGACGCCGGTCTCGCCGATCTGCTCGCCCGCGCGCTCGCCGAGCATCAGGCGGGCACCGCGAGCGCAGCCGCGCTCGTGAAACAGCTCGGTTCCCAGGACGCGGGAAAGCGTCCGGTCAACGGCCACGACCGGCACCGCGCCAACGGAAGCGACTGACCCCGCGATAGCAAAGGTCCCTTGCTTCACCTCGGTGGGAGAGGTGGTCGGCTTGAACGATTCAGTTCGCCGGCCGTGGCCACCCGCCGGGGCGGCGTGAGGGAATGGGTGCTGGTCACCCCGGTGCGGCGAGGCGCGGGAGGGTCCGGACAGACCGCCGATGTGACCGGCGAGTAGCTGAACCGATCACGGCGATTCCGGTATCTGAGCAGGGAAATCTTCGACGGGCGGGAATGACCCGGCCTTGTGGAGCCGACTGTCCGGAGCTGTAGGTTGGGTCTGGGCCGGTACAGAGTCGTGCCGGTCGCGGTGTCAATCTCGCTACAGTGGAGAGTTGCCTCAAATGAGCTCGACGGGAGTCTCGTCCCCGCCCGGAAAAGATGTCGGCACCGAGGATGGCGCCCGGCGCCGGTCGGCGAACCCGGAGCAGATCCGGGACGACCTGATCGACGCCGCCGCGGCGTACGCCCCGGAGATCGGCGACTTGATCCGCCTGTACTACCGGCACATCCCGGCCGAAGAGATTCTCGGTGACGACCCGGTCGACCTCGTCGGCGCCGTCCGTTCGCATCTTCAGCTCGCGAAGGACCGCATGCCCGGCCGTCCCGCGGTGCGGCTGCTGAACCCGACGGGGCCCGAAGACGGCTGGACGCGTGAGGCGACCGTCGTGCAGGTCGTCACGGACGACATGCCGTATCTGGTGGATTCCGTCGCGGCGGAGTTCGCGCGGGACGGGGTGCAGGTGCAGCGCATCGTGCACCCGATCGTCGTGGTGAGCCGGGATCTGACCGGTGAGCTGCTGGAGGTCCACCCGGACGCCGACCCGGCGGAGCCGCCGGCGAACTCGGCGGCCGAGTCGTGGATGTACATCGAGATCGACCTGGTCACGGATCCGAACCGGGCCCGCGAGCTGGACAACCGGCTGTCTTCGGTGCTGGGTGACGTCCGCGAGGTCGTCGAGGACACCGACAAGATGACGGAGACGGCGCGCCGTCTCGCCGACGAGCTGGACGGCAACCCGCCGAGGCTGCCCGCGCACGAGGTCGCGGAAGGCGCCCGGCTGCTGCGCTGGCTCGCCGACGGCCACTTCACCTTCCTCGGCTACCGCCGGTACGAGCTGATCGACAACCCGCACCCCGACAACGACGAGCCCGCCCTGCGCGCGGTGCTCGCCACCGGGCTTGGCGTGCTGCGTCAGGACAGCCTGGCCGCGCGCAGTCTCACCGCGGGCCCGGACACGGCGGCCTCCGCGCTGGCGCCGACGCTGCTGGTGCTGACCCAGGCGAGCGCGCCGTCCACCGTGCACCGCCCGGTGTATCCGTACTACGTCGGCGTGAAAACGTTCGACGACAAGGGGAACGTCACCGGCGAGCACCGGTTCCTCGGCATGTTCACCACCACCGCGCTGCACGAGAACGTGCTCGACATCCCGGTGGTCTGCAACCGGGTCCGCGAGGTCATCCACCGCGCGGGCTTCCCGATGGAGTCCTTCTCCGGCCAGCGGATGCTCGAAGTGCTGCAGAACTGGCCGCGCGCGGACCTGTTCTCGGCCGACACCGACTCGCTCTACTCGACGACGACGGGCGCGATCACGCTTTCGGATCGCAGACGGCTGCGCCTGTTCCTGCGCCGCGACCCGTACGGCCGTTTCTACTCGTGCCTCGTGTACCTCCCGCGTGACCGCTACACGACCCGTTCGCGGCTCGCGATGCAGGAGGTCCTGCTCGAAGAACTCGAAGGCACGCAACTGGAGTACAGCGCGCGTATCGGCGAGACCGTGCTCGCGCAGGTGCACTTCATCGTGCACACCGACCCGTCGCAGCGCTCCGAACCGGACACCCTGCGCATCCAGGAACGGCTCAACGAGGCCGTGCGCAGCTGGGACGACCGGATGGTCGAGGCGATCCTCGCCGAACGCCGCGAGCGCGCCGGGGACAGCGGCGTCGCGATCGGCCTGCTGGTCGAGGAGTCCGCGGGCGAACAGGGGCAGCGGTTCGCCGCGGTGTTCCCCGAGGGCTACAAGGAGGACTTCACCGCGCTCGAAGCGCTGGCGGACCTCCGCGCCCTGGAGTCGCTGACCGACGAGGGCGACCTGTCGATGTCGTTCTACCTGCCCGCCGACGCCGAGGCAGGGGAGCGGCGCTTCAAGCTGTACCTGCGCGGCGAGGGCGTCACCCTTTCCCAGGTGCTCCCGGTCCTGCAGCGGATGGGTGTCGAGGTCGTCGACGAGCGCCCGTACGAACTGCGCCGCGAGGACGGCGGCCGCTCCTGGATCTACGACTTCGGCCTGCGGATCGACCC
This sequence comes from Amycolatopsis sp. EV170708-02-1, assembly GCF_022479115.1. NCBI lineage: Bacteria > Bacillati > Actinomycetota > Actinomycetes > Pseudonocardiales > Pseudonocardiaceae > Amycolatopsis > Amycolatopsis sp. EV170708-02-1. The sequence continues at coordinate 6,933,013 of NZ_CP092497.1, read as the reverse complement.
GCAGGTCCTCGACCACGCGGACAGCGATCTCCGCACCCGCTTCCAGGATGCCTTCCACGCCGCCTGGCGCGGCGACTGCGAGGTCGACGGCTTCAACGGTCTCGTCCTGCGCGCCGGGCTCACCTGGCGCCAGGCGGCCATCCTGCGGGCCTATTCGCGGTACCTGCGCCAGACGAAGATCCCGTTCTCGCAGGAGTACATCGAGAACACCGTCCTCGCGCACACCGACATCGCCACCGCGCTGGTGCGGCTGTTCGAGACCCGCTTCGACCTTTCGCTCGGCGACGAGGCCCGCGCGTCGCAGGCCGATCAGCTCACCACGGAGATCGGCAAGCTGGTCGACGAGGTGACGAGCCTCGACGAGGACCGGATCCTGCGACGGCTGATGTCGGTCATCCTCGCCACGCTGCGGACGAACTACCACGTGACCGACGGGGACGGGAACTCACGTCAGTACCTGGCGCTCAAACTCGACCCGAGCGCGGTGCCCGAGCTGCCCGAGCCGCGGCCGAAGTACGAGATCTTCGTGTACTCGCCCCGGATCGAGGGGGTGCACCTGCGCTTCGGCGACGTCGCGCGCGGTGGGCTGCGGTGGTCCGACCGCCGGGAGGACTTCCGCACGGAGATCCTCGGCCTGGTCAAGGCGCAGGCGGTCAAGAACGCGGTCATCGTGCCTGTCGGCGCGAAGGGTGGCTTCGTCGTGAAGCGCCCGCCGACGGCCACGGGTGACCCCGGCCTGGACCGCGACGCCCAGCTGAACGAGGGCATCGCCTGCTACCGGATGTTCATCTCCGGCCTGCTGGACGTGACCGACAACCGCGTCGAGGGCAAGACCGTCCCGGCGCCGCGTGTGGTCCGCCACGACGGCGACGACAGCTACCTCGTGGTCGCCGCGGACAAGGGCACCGCGAAGTTCTCCGACATCGCGAACGAGGTCTCGGCGAACTACGGTTTCTGGCTCGGCGACGCCTTCGCGTCCGGCGGCTCGGTGGGCTACGACCACAAGGCCATGGGCATCACCGCGAAGGGTGCTTGGGAGAGCGTCAAACGCAACTTCCGCGAGCTGGGCAAGGACACCCAGACCGAGGACTTCACCGTCGTCGGCATCGGCGACATGATGGGTGACGTCTTCGGCAACGGGATGCTGCTTTCGCAGCACATCCGGCTCGTGGCCGCGTTCAACCACATGCACATCTTCCTCGACCCGAACCCGGATTCGGCGACGTCGTTCGCCGAGCGGCGCAGGCTGTTCGATCTGCCGCGCTCGTCGTGGGAGGACTACGACCGCTCGCTGATCAGCGAGGGCGGCGGGATCTACTCGCGTTCGGCGAAGACGATCCCGGTCAGCCCGCAGGTCCGCGAGGCGCTCGGTCTCGGCGAGGACGTCACGAAACTGGCGCCGAACGACCTGATGCAGGCGATCCTGCTGGCGCCGGTCGAGCTGCTGTGGAACGGCGGCATCGGCACCTACGTCAAGGCCGAGAGCGAGTCCCACGCCGACGCGGGCGACAAGGCCAACGACGCCTTGCGGGTCAACGGCAACCAGCTTCGCGTCAAGGTCGTCGGCGAGGGCGGGAACCTGGGCCTGACCCAGCTCGGCCGGATCGAGTTCGCCCGTGCGGGCGGCAAGATCAACACCGACGCGCTCGACAACTCCGCCGGTGTGGACTGCTCCGACCACGAGGTCAACATCAAGATCCTCCTGGATCACCTGGTCTCGACCGGGTCGCTGGACGCCGAGCAGCGCAACGAACTCCTCGAGCAGATGACCGACGAGGTCGGCGAGCTGGTACTGGCCGACAACTACCGCCAGAACGCGGTGCTCGGCGTCAGCCGGGCACACGCCGGCCCGATGGTCTCGGTGCACCAGCGGCTCGTCGCGGCGCTGGTCGCGAAGGGCGCCTTCGACCGCAAGCTCGAAGCGCTGCCGAGCTCGGCGGAGTTCCGCGCGCTGGAGAAGGCGGGCGAGGGCCTCACCTCGCCGGAGCTGGCGACGCTGCTCGCGCACGTCAAGCTCGACCTGAAGGACGAGCTGCTGGCCAGCGAACTCCCGGACTCCGAGGTGTTCTCGCGCCGCCTGCCCGAGTACTTCCCGAAGCCGCTTCGGGAACGCTTCGGCGACGCGATCTTCCAGCACCCGCTGAAGCGCGAGATCATCACGACGATGGTGGCCAACGAGGTCGTCGACGGCGCCGGGATCTCGTACGTCTTCCGCCTGATGGAGGAGATGAACGCGACCGCGACCGACGCCGTCCGCGCGTACGCCGTGGTCACCCACGTGTACGACCTGCCGTCGCTGTGGGCCCAGATCGACGCGCTGGACAACGTCGTGCCGACCGAGGTCGCCGACGAGATGATGCTGGAGACCCGGAGGCTGCTCGACCGGGCCGCCCGCTGGTTCCTCACCAACCGGCCGCAGCCGCTGGCCCCGCTCGCCGAGATCAACCGGTTCGGCCGGGTCGTCGGCGAGCTGGCCCCGAGGGCGCACGAGCTGCTTCGCGGTGTCGAGTGCGCTTCGGTGGACGCGAACACCGAGCGGCTGATCGAGAAGGGCGTCCCGGCGGAACTCGCCGGACGGGTGGCGCTGCTGCTGCACACCTACGGCCTGCTCGACGTCACCGACGTCGCGGAGCTGGCCGAGCAGCAGGCGGGGATCGACGCGGTGCACACCCCGACGGAGACGGCGGGCCTGTACTACGCGCTTTCCGACCACCTCGGCATCGACAAGATGCTGACGTCGATCAGCGGTCTCGAACGCGGCAACCGCTGGCACGCGCTCGCGCGGCTGGCGCTGCGGGACGACGTCTACGGTTCCTTGCGGACGATCACGCTGGACGCCTTGCGGCACAGCGATTCGGGCACTGACCCGGACGAGAAGATCGCCCACTGGGAGAAGACGAACGCCTCGCGGTTGCAGCGGGCCCGTGTCGCACTGGACGAGATCAGCCAGTTCGGCAAGCTCGACCTGGCGACGCTGTCGGTGGCGGCGAGGCAGATCCGGAGCACGGTGCGGTAGTGAGCTACATTTCCCTGATCCGGCCGCGCTGGTCGGATATGGACGTCTACGGGCACGTCAACCACGCGAATCTGGTGACCCTGCTCGAAGAGGCACGGATCCCGCTGCTGTTCGGGGACGCCGTCCGCGCCGGGCTCACCGAGCTGCCCAAGGGCATCGTGGTGGTGAAGCTGGCCGTCCATTACCGTTCGCCGATCGTGGTGTCCGATCAGGACATCCGGGTGGAGATCTCGTTGAAGGACTTGAAGCACGCCAGCTTCACCCTCGGCTACCGGGTGCACGCCGGGCCGGCCGAGGCCGACAAGGTCGCGGTCACCGCGGAGACGGTGCTCGCGCCGTTCGACACCGCGTCCGAGCGGCCCCGGCGGCTGACCGAGGACGAACGTGCCTTCCTGGAGAAGGGGTTCGCGGATGCCTGAGCTCGTCATCCCGGACGCGGGCGACCGCGAAACGCTCGGCGCGTTCGTGGCCAGGGCGGTCCGGCTCGACCAGAACACGCTGGTGCGGTTGCGGCAGCGTGGTGACGGTGTCGTCGAGGCGTGGTGCGCGACGCCGTTCGAGGTCCTCGCCACCAGGGCCGTCGCCGGTGACATCACGCCGTCGGACATCACCGTGTCCGGGAACGAGCTGCTCGCCGCGCTGACCGTCGCCGGTGGCGAGCGGATGGATCCGGGCCCCGCCCGCGACCTGATGTGGCATTCCGAGCTGCCCGCGCCCGGCCGCTGGCAGCTGGTGGACGAACTGCCGGCGACGGTGATCTCGGAGCTGGCCGATCGCGGGGTCACCCTCGCCCGTGACAACGTGGGCCCGCACGGCACGCCGCCGGCGTCGCTGATGGACCAGGCGGTGCTCACCGTTTCGGGCAACGAGCTGGAGATCAAGGTCCAGATGCGGTGCCTGTTCGCGCTGTCCGGGATGGGTTTCGTGGACTCGTCGATCGACGGCGACGTCGTCCGTGTCACCGCGACGGATTCGTGGATGCGCATCGACGCGCGCTACGGCGCCGTGCTCAAACGCCGCCACGCGCTCCTGCCGCTGCTGTTCTGACGGGTTTCTTACCGCATGACGCCGCGGGTGGCTTCCGGCCGCCCGCGGTGTCAGGCTGTCCCCATGAACGACAAGGACGGGGACGACCCGACCGCGGACTTCCTCGCCGGGGTCCGGCCGGAGGAGACTCCGTGGCGGACCGAGCGGCCGCCGGGTGAGGAGGCGCCCGAACGCGCCGAACGCCCGGAGAAATGGGGGCGCGCCAAGAGCGCCGGACGGGCCGCGGCGAAGGCTGCGCCCTACGTCCAGGCCGCCGCGCTGGCGACCTGGATCGTCTCCGGCACCCTCGACGACTCGGGCGACTCCGGGTTCGGCGATATGGGCTCCGGCGAGGCCTAGAGCTTTCCGCGCATCGTCTTCATGCGCTCGATCTCGGCGGTCTGTCCGGTGATGACCTCCTGCGCCATCTCCTGCGCCTTGACCTCCACCCCCTTGCCGAGCTGGGCTTCGGCCATGGTCAGCGCGCCCTGGTGGTGCGCGATCATCAGGTCGAGGAACAGCTTTTCGAACGCCGCCCCGTTCGCCGCGCGCAGATCCGCCAGCTGAGCCTCGGTCGCCATCCCCGGCATGAGCGCGTGATCATGCCCGCCCCCGTGACCCGCGTGTCCTTCGCCCGGCACCGGCTTGCCGCGGTCGGCCAGCCAGGTCTTCATCATCGTGATCTCGCCGTCCTGCGCGACCGAGATCCGCCCCGCGATCGCCCGGATCTGCTCGTTGGCCGTCTTGCCCGGCACCAGGTCGGTCATCACCTTCGCCTGCTGGTGGTGGGGGATCATCATCGTCATGTACTCGACGTCGGCCTCGTTGGGCTGATCGCGGTTCACCGGGCCCGGGGCGGCGGTGCCCGCCTGCTCGCCGGGTTTGCCAGGGGCGATCACCGGCGCGCTCTGGGCCGGTGCGGCGGGCTCCGCGTCACCGGTGCAGCCCGAGACGAGGAAAGCGGCGGCGACCAGCGCCGATGTCAAACTTTTTCGCATCCCGGGAGTTCCTCCGTTGGTCGGTATCTGCTGAGCCTAAATAAGGAATAAGGTGCGCGTAAAGCTGGGTGGAAGGAGAGCCATATCGTGCTGCAGCCTGGGCTGAAACGTCGCTTGACCAGGGTCTTCGTGTCGGCGGCCGCGGTCGCCGCCCTCGGGGCCTCCAGCGCGCTCGCCGCGCCGGCCGTCGTCGCCGAACCGTCGGCGACCGCGATCCCGGGTGTGGACGAGATCGTCCACAGCCCGAACCTCCGGTCGATCGCGAACGTCCCGCAGCAGGGACCGTTCACCAAGGACTCGACCGGCACCGACATCGCGTTCACCAAGGGCCACGCGATCGTCGGCACCTACGACGGGTTCAACGTCTTCGACGTCCGCAACCCGTACCGCCCGAAGATCGTCAGCCAGGTCCTGTGCCCCGGCGGGCAGAACGACGTGTCGATCTCCGGCGACCTGCTCTTCCTGTCGACCGACGCGTCGCGCAGCGACAACTCGTGCAACAGCGTCTCGAAGCCCGCCTCGGACAAGACGTCGTGGGAGGGCATCAAGATCTTCGACATCTCGAACCTCGCGGCGCCGAAGTACGTCGCGGCGATCGAGACCGACTGCGGTTCGCACACCAACACCCTGGTGCCGGACAAGCGCGGCAAGGACGTCTACATCTACGTCTCGTCGTACGCGCCGGCCGCGAACCTGCCCGACTGCCAGCCGCCGCACGACAAGCTGTCGATCATCAAGGTCCCCGTGAAGGACCCGGCGAAGGCCTCGCTCGTCGCGACCCCGGTGCTGTTCCCGGCGGCCGACGGCGGCGGCAACCCCGGTGGCACGAACCCCGACGGCACCCGCCGGTCGGCGACCACCGGCTGCCACGACCTGACGGCGCTGCCGGAGAAGGACCTGATGGCCGGTGCCTGCATGGGTGACGGCGTCCTGCTCGACATCTCCGACCGGCTCAAGCCGCGAGTCCTCAACCGCGTGCAGGACAACGTGAACTTCGCGTTCTGGCACAGCGCCACCTTCAACAACGACGCCACCAAGATCGTCTTCACCGACGAGCTCGGCGGCGGCGGGATGGCCACCTGCCTGGAGAAGTTCGGCTCCACCCGCGGCGCCAACGGCATCTACCAGATCACCGGCCGCGGCGACGACCGCAAGCTGGAGTTCGTCAGCTACTACAAGATCCCGCGTCTCCAGTCCGAGACCGAGAACTGCGTGGCGCACAACGGTTCGCTGATTCCGGTGCCGGGCAAGGACATCATGGTCCAGTCCTGGTACCAGGGCGGCGTCTCGGTGTGGGACTTCACCGACGCGAAGAACCCGAAGGAGATCGCGTTCTGGGAGCGGGGCCCGCTCTCGAACGAGAAGCTCGTCGGCGGTGGCACGTGGTCCGCGTACTGGTACAACGGCCACATCTACTCGTCCGACATCGTGAAGGGCCTGGACGTCCTGGACCTCAACGACTGGCGGACCTTCCCGGCGAAGCTCGTCCGGCAGAACCAGTTCAACGCCCAGACGCAGTACAAGCTGCACCCGGGCTTCAACAACTGATCCCGGCGCGGCCGCCTGGCTCAGACGAGCCAGGCGGCCGCGTCCGGTGGCAGTTTCCCGTTCACCAACGGCACGCTCGACAGCAGCACTTCGCCCGGCGGCAGCGCGATCGGGCTCGCCGACGTGTTCAGCGCGCACACCAGCCCGCCACCGCGCCTCCGGAACGCGAAACACCCCGCGGGCGCGCCGTACCATTCGAGGTCGTCACCGCGGAAAGCCTTGTGCGACTTACGGATCTCGATCGCCCGCCGGTACAGCGAGAGCGTCGACGCCGGATCCTCCAGCTGCGCTTCCACGGTCACCGAAGCCCACGAAGCCGGCATCGGCAGCCAGGTGCGCGGATTGCGCGAGAAACCGAACGGCGGCAGGTCGCCTTCCCACGGCAGCGGCACCCGTGACGCGTCCCGGCCGAACTCGGCACCGGAGATCTTGGCGCGCGGGTCCGCGACCGCGTCGGGCGGGATGTCGACGTTGCCGAGCCCCAGTTCCTCGCCGTTGTACAGATAGACCGCGCCGGGCAGCGCGAGCTCGACGAGCGCCATCGCCCTGGCGCGCCGGACGCCGCGTTCGCCGCCGCCGTACCGGCTGACCTGCCGCCAGACGTCGTGATTGCTCAACGTCCAGGTGGCGGGGGCGCCGGCGGCCTTCGGCACCGCCAAGGACCGCTCGATGGCCGTCCGCAGCGCGTCCGCGTCGAAATGTGTGAGCACGAGCCGGAAGTTGAACGCCAGGTGCAGCTCGTCGGGCCGCAGGTAGCGCGCGAGGCGCTTCTCGTCGGTCACCCAGATCTCACCGACGGCCATGGTGCCCGGGTACTCGTCGAGCACCTTGCGGATCATCTGGTGGATCTCGTGGACGCGGTCGTTGTCGAACCGCGGATCGTAGAACTCGCTCGGCCCGATCGCGTTCACCCGCGGGTCCATGTCCGGCAGGCCCGGCGGTTTCGCCATCCCGTGCGCGACATCGATACGGAAGCCGTCCACGCCGTGGTCCAGCCAGAACCGCAGGGTCCGCTCCAGGTCGGCGGCGACCTCGTGGTTGGCCCAGTTCAGATCCGGCTGCTGCGGCGAGAACAGGTGCAGATACCACTGGCCGTCCGGCACCCGCGTCCACGCCGGGCCGCCGAACGAGCTGACCCAGTTGTTCGGCGGCTGGTCGCCGCGCGGGCCGAGCCCGTCACGGAAGATGTAGCGATCCCGCTCCGGGCTCCCCGGCGGCGCCGCCATCGCCGATTTGAACCAGGCGTGGGTGTTGCTGGTGTGGTTGGGGACGACGTCGACGGTGACCTTGATGCCGCGTTTGTGCGCCTCGGTCAGCAGGACGTCGAAATCGCCGAGGGTGCCGAACATCGGGTCGACGTCGCGCGGGTCGGCGATGTCGTAGCCGTGGTCGGCCATGGGGGAGCGGTAGAACGGCGTCAGCCACAGCGCGTCGACCCCGAGCAGCTCCAGATACCCGAGCTTGCCGCGGATGCCTTCGAGGTCACCGACGCCGTCCCCGTCCGAATCGGCGAACGAGCGTACGTAGACCTGGTAGAAGACCGCCTGGGCCCACCAGTCCACGTCGCGTTCCATCACACGAAGCTGTTCATCATGCTGTTGGCGGCCATCTCGAGGTACGCCCACAGCTGCGAGCGGTAGGGCTCCTCGATGTTCTCCTCGTCGACCGCGATCTTGATGCAGCGCAGCCAGGCGTCGCGTTCGATCGGGCCGATCTTGAACGGCGCGTGCCGCATCCGCAGCCGCGGGTGACCGCGCTGGTCCGAGTAGGTGTGCGGGCCGCCCCAGTACTGCATGAGGAACAGCCGGAAACGCTCCTCGGCCGGGCCGAGGTCCTCCTCGGGGTACAGCGGGCGAAGCACTTCGTCGACCGCCACTTCGGCGTAGAACCGAGCGACGATCCGGGTGAAGACCGGTTCACCGCCGATCGCTTCGTACAGGGTGGTGGGGTCAGGTTCGGTCACGGACACAGCTCCATTCTGCCCTTGTCCTACTGGGCCGCGGGGCCGGACGACATAAAGCGCCCCAGTGGCGGCTCGAAGCCGGCTTCGTCGAGCGCGGCGAGCAGATGCGCACGCAGCGCGCGCTGCACGGCCCACTGCTTGCCCGGCCGGACCTTCACCGTCAGGCGGAGCTTGATGCTCTCGGGGGTGACGGTCTCCACGCCGAGCATCTCCGGCGGCTCCAGCACGTTCGGTGCGAGCCCTTCGCTCTCCAGGAGGGTCTTGGCCTTCTCCGCCATCAGCTCGGTGGCCTTCTCGACGTCGGCCGAGTAGCTGAGCGGGACGTCGACGACGGCCACCGCGAAGCCCTGGCTCGAGTTGCCGACCCGCAGCACCTCGCCGTTGCGGACGTACCAGACGGTGCCGTTGATGTCACGCAAGGTGGTGATCCGGAGGCCGACGGCCTCGACGGTGCCGGACGCCTCGCCGACGTCGACGACGTCACCGACGCCGTACTGGTCCTCGATCATCATGAACATGCCGGACAGGAAGTCCTTGACCAGGTTCTGCGCGCCGAACCCGAGCGCCACGCCGACGATGCCGGCGGACGCGATGATCGGCGCCAGGTCGATGCCCAGTTCGCCGAGCACCAGGATGAACGCGAGGCCGTAGATCAGGAACGTCGCCATCGACTTGAGCACCGAGCCGATGGTGGCGGCACGCTGACGGCGCCGTTCCATCACCGCCGACCCGAGCACCTCGGGCGCCTTCTCCCGCAGCGGTCTCAACAGGGCGGGCAGCTTCGAGGAACCGCCGTTCGGCATCCGCGTCACGCGGTTGATCAGGCGTCGCACCAGATACCGCAGCAGGAACGCCACGGCGACGATCATCAGGATCCTCAGCGGCTTCGTCAGCAGCCAGCCGGCCGACGCGGAGAGCCATTCGTTCTTTGTGACCTGGAACACCTGGTAGCACAGGCTGCCGGCTTCGCGGGTGCAGGCCGGGGGTTCGGTGGGCAGCAGGTTCACGGAGAGGAAATGTCCTTTCGTACTCGGCGGGGATCGGTCACGCCGCGCGCCCCCGGCGGATGCGAAACACCCAACTTCATGTGGCCGCCGGGTCGCGCGCATGTGACACGTCCAGTAACACACGTGCACTTTGGGGCTGATCTGTGGTCGACTATGCCTGCACCGGTGGAGGTGGTCGAGTGCCAGACCGACAACCCATCCCCCTCGGCGTCCCGAGCCAAGCCGTGGCCGGACAGGCGCCGGAGGTCGTGTTGCGCGCCCATCCGGGAGGTGCCCCCTCGCACGGGGCTCCACCGGGCGGGCCGGGAACGCGGCCAGGGGGTGTTGCCCGCCCGCCCGGACAGCGTAGAGGGCGGGATCCGTCGACTTCGGCGGTACCCACTACGACGACAGCGTCGTCCTGGGGCCGCAGACGGGTATTGCTGTTGAACGCCACGTTCGAACCGCTCACGGCGCTGCCGTTGCGGCGCGCGGTGGTCCTCGTGATGTGCGGCAAGGCCGAGGTGGTGCACGGAGACCCGGCAGGGCTCGAACTGCACGCCGCCACGGTCTCGCTGCCCGTGCCTTCGGTGATCCGGCTGAGCACCTACGTGCGCGTGCCCTACCGCGCGCAGGTGCCGCTGACCCGGGCCGGGCTGATGCATCGCGACCGGTACCGCTGCGCCTACTGCGGAGGGCGGGCCGAGACGATCGACCACGTCGTCCCGCGCAGTCGCGGAGGTCCCCACAGCTGGACGAACTGCGTGGCCTGCTGCGCCAAGTGCAACCACCGGAAGGCGGACAAGCTGCTTTCCGAGATCGGCTGGCGCCTGCGCGTCGTGCCGAGGGCCCCGCACGGGCCGCACTGGCGGCTGCTCGCGCATTCGAAGGAGGCCGACCCGTTGTGGCGGCCGTACCTGGGAACCGCCGCCTGATCCGGTCATGACCGGGCCCCGAAAAGCGTCGGCGCCCCGGCTGCCTTTCGGCGGCCGGGGCGGGCCGATGACGCGATGGTGAAGCTCGCTACGAGTGCGCCGTCCCCTGTGAACCGGTCGTGCCCGGGCTCAGGCGGCGAGGGAGAAGTCGCTCTGGCAGGTGACGCGGGTGCCACGGGTGCCGCGGGTGACGCGGGTGACGCGCGTGCCGCAGGTGACGCGGGTGCCCGCCGTCACGCGGGTGCCCCGGGTGACTCGCGTGCCACGGGTGACGCGGGTTCCGGCGGTGACGCGGGTGCCTCGCGTGACGCGGGTTCCGCGGGTGACCCGGGTGCCGGCGGTGACCCGCGTACCGCGAGTGACACGTGTACCGCGCGTAACCCGTGTGCCCGCCGTCACACGCGTACCGGGGACGAATCCAATTTCGAAGAGTGACGAAATGTCGTCGATGATCGCCTGGCCGGGTGTCTGGGTGCTCTGCATGACATATCCTCCTGCGACCGGTGCGTTACCTGCTGGGGTGGGGGAGCTGGGCGCAAGGCCCGTACAGGTGAAAAAGCTACGAGGATTTCAAGGCCGCGACAAGACGACAGCGCCGGGTGCGGCCGCCCGTACGTTGAGTTGCAACCTTTCGGCCTTGAGGGCTTCGCCCCAACGTGGGAGCGCTTTCGCGGCAAGCGGCGGACGGCCCCCTCCGGACGACGAGCGGTAGGTGCCGTGCGAGCGGGTGGGGCCGCACGCCATCGGATACGCTCACGCGCGTGAACCTTGTCGAGACGATCCTGGTCTTCGCGGTGATCCCCTTGGCCATCTACGCGCTGTGCGGGGTGGCCACGCTGCGGTCGAAGGGCGCGGGCGTCGCCCGGTACCGGCCGGGGCAGCCGTGGGAGTACCCGGCCATGTGGTGGAGCGCCAACCCCGACGGGGTCGGCGCAAGGCATCCGCACGCGAACGAGGGCGGCGCGACCGCCGTCGTCGCGGCGGACGGAGCTTCGGTGACGGGAGGCGCTCGTGGCAACTGGTGAACTGACCCATTCGTCCACCGCTGTTGACGAAGAGCCCGGTTACGGCGCCGCCGTTACCTCGAGCGGCCGGATTTCCGCCGCCAAGATGTACGAACCGGCTGGTCCGATCAGCCCATTCACCACCCAGCAGCTCGCCCGGCTGGACGAGGCGCTGACGCTCGCCAGCCGCGAAACCGGCCTGGACTTCAGCGTATACCTGGGCGACCTCGGCGAGGACACCCGCGCCACCGCCGAAGGGCTGCTGACCTCGACCGACAACCCGGCCGACGGTGTCATCGTCGCCGTGTCGCCCGGCCAGCGGGCGATCGAGGTCGTGACGGGCACGCAGGCCCGGCACCGCCTGCCCGACCGCGGCGCGAAGCTCGCCGTGGCCAGCATGGTGGCCTCGTTCAAGGAAGGCGACCTCGTCGGTGGCCTCGTGAACGCTCTCCGCATGCTGAGCGACCAGGCGGGCGCTCCGCAGCACTGACGGAGCTGAAGGGGACCTTCCCCGCATAGGACGCAGCGAAAGGGCCCTTCACCGCATCACATGCGGTGAAGGGCCCTTTCAGCTCTCGTCAGTCGCCGGCCTGCGAGTCGAACTCACGGGCGGCCAGCGCCCGCACGATCCCGGCCCGGCCTTCCGACACGAGACGGCGCAGCGCCGCCGGGTGCTCCCCGGCCAGCCACTCGTCCGACGCCGTGACGGTCGCCGCCTCGACGGCCCACGACGGGTACAGCCCGACCACGGTCGGCTGCGCCCGCTCGCTGGAGCGCCGCTGCCAAACCTCGTCGATGACCTCGAAGTAGCGCGTCACGTAGTCGCCCAGCAGGTGCTTCTGGCCCGGGTGGGAGAAGCCGGTGATGAGCGAGTCGCTGACCGCGTTGGGCAGCTCGTCGTCGTACACCGCCCGCTGCCACGCGTCGGCCTTCGCCTCGGCGGTCGGCCGCAGCGCCCGCGAGCGCTCCGCCTGTCGCCGCCCGGCCGCGGTGTCGTCCTTGCCGAGTTCCGCGTCGATCTCCGGGTTCTCCGCCTTGCCGTGCGCGACCAGCGCGTGCAGCAGCCGCCAGCGCAGGTCGGTGTCGACGGTCAGGCCCTCCAGGGGCGCCGAGCCGTCGAGCCAGCCCGCGATGATCTGCAGCGTCTTGTCGTCGAGCACGCAACCGGCGAGCGAGTTCACGAACGCGAGCTGGTGGTCCGAACCGGCCTCGGCGCCCTGCGCCAGCTCCAGCAGCCGCGCGGAGAACTCCGGCCAGCCCTTGTCCGCCGCCCACTCCGGCTTCGCGTACGAGTTCAGCGCCGTCTGCGCCTGCAGCAGCAGCCGCTGCACCACGCCGACCTCGGTCTCGGTGTGCACGCCGCGCTGCACCAGGGTGACGAAGTCGCGGGCCTTGAGCTCGGCCTCACGCGTCATCTCCCACGCCGCCGACCAGCACAGCGTGCGGGGCAGCGGTTCGGTGATGTCGGCGATGCGGTCGATCAGCGTGGTCAGCGACGCCGGGTCGAGCCGCATCGTGCAGTAGGTCAGGTCGTCGTCGTTGACCAGCACGAGCTTGCCCGCCGGGAGACCGACCAGCCCCGGCACCTCGGTGCGCTCGCCGTCCACGTCGAGCTCGACGCGGTGCTTGCGGACGATCTTGCCGTTCTCGTCCTCGTCGTAGACGCCGACCGCGACGCGGTGCGTCCGCAGCTCACCGGCGCCCGGCTTGGCACCGGTCTGGGTGACGGCGAACGAGGTGTACGTGCCGTCGGCGCCGACCTCGTAGCGCGGGCTCAGCGAGTTGAGGCCCGTGGTCTCCAGCCACTGCGCGCTCCACCACGACAGGTCGCGGCCCGAGGCCTCTTCCAGCGCGCCCAGCAGGTCCGCCAGGGTCGCGTTGCCCCAGGCGTGCTTGCCGAAGTAGACCTTGAGGCCTTCGAGGAAGTGCTCCAGCCCGACGTAGGCGACGAGCTGCTTCAGCACGCTCGCGCCCTTGGCGTAGGTGATGCCGTCGAAGTTCACCTCGACCGCGTGCAGGTCGACGATGTCCGCCGCGATCGGATGCGTCGAGGGCAGCTGGTCCTGCCGGTACGCCCACGACTTCTCGATGTTCGCGAAGCTGGTCCACGCGTTCTTGTACTCGGTGGCCTCGGCCTGGGCCAGCACGCTCGCGAAGGTCGCGAACGACTCGTTCAGCCACAGGTCGTCCCACCAGCGCATGGTGACCAGGTCGCCGAACCACATGTGCGCCATCTCGTGCAGCAGCGTCTCGGCACGGCGCTCGTAGGCGTAGCGGGTGACGCGGCTGCGGAAGACGTAGTCCTCCAGGAAGGTGACCGCGCCGGCGTTCTCCATCGCGCCCGCGTTGAACTCCGGCACGAACAGCTGGTCGTACTTGGAGAACGGGTACGGGGTCGCGAACTTCTCGTGATAGAAGGCGAAACCCTGCTTGGTCTCGGTGAACAGCTTCTCCGCGTCCATGTGCTCGGCGAGCGAGGCGCGGCAGTAGATGCCCAGCGGGATCGTGCGGTGCTCGTCGGTGAACTCGTCGCGCCACTCGCTGTACGGGCCGGCGATCAGCGCGACCAGGTAGGTCGAGATCCGCTCGGACACCTTGAACACGGTGCGGACGGCCCCCTCCGAGGTCTCCTCCGTCGATTCGATCAGCGCGTTCGAGATGACCTTCCAGTCCTTCGGCGCGATCACGGTGAGCCGGTAGACCGACTTGAGGTCGGGCTGGTCGAAGCAGGCGAACATCCGCTTCGCGTCCGCGGTCTCGAACTGCGTGTAGAGGTACACGCCGTCGTCGACCGGGTCGACGAATCGGTGCAGGCCCTCGCCGGTGTTCATGTACCGGCAGACCGCGTCCACGACGAGCTCGTTCGACTCGGCGAGGCCGGGCAGCTCGATGCCCTTGTCCTCGACGTACCCGCTGACGTCGAGGTCCGTCCCGTTGAGGACGGCCGATCCGATCCCCTCGGCGACGATGTCGACCCACGACGCTTCGCCGCTTCTGGCGCTCGCGAACTTGATCGTCGTCTTCGACGTGAAGGTCTTCTCACCGGGACCGCCACGGCCGTCGGTCAGATCCAGCTCGATGTCGTAGGACTCGACGTCGAGCAGTTCCGCGCGCAGCTTGGCTTGGTCTCGGGTCAGGTTGGGGGCGGGCACTGGCACCTCTGGTCATCGGTATCGGTTTTGGTTTCCAACTACAGGCATCCAATCATGTCGGAGCCCGTGCTGACGACGGGAACAACGCCGACGGCGGCGATGTTGGCCGCTGTGTAGCACTGTGTGTGTACCGGACCACCCCAAGACGATGGCACTGGGAGAACCTGATGACCGCCCCGTCCGAGAAGACCAAGGTCGACTTCTACTTCGACCCGATCTGCCCCTTCGCCTGGATCAGCTCGCGCTGGATCCTCGAAGTGGAGAAGCACCGCGATCTCGACCTGCGGTTCCGGATCATGAGCCTGTCCGAGCTCAACAGCGGCCGCGAGGACCTGCCTGAGCAGTACAAGGAGCTGCTGGACCGCGGCTGGGGTCCCGTCCGCGTCGCCACCGCGCTGGCGCGGAAGAACGGCGAGGAGGCCCTGCGCGACTTCTACACGGAGTTCGGCACGCGCCACCACAACCAGGGCGACAAGGACATCCCGAAGGTCATCAAGGAGACCCTCGAAGCCATCGGTGCCCCGGCCGAGCTGGCCGAGGCCGCCGAGTCGACCGAGTACGACGAAGCGCTCAAGAAGAGTCACTACGAAGGTATGAATCCGGTCGGAATGGACGTCGGCACCCCGACCATCCACATCGACGGCGTCGCCTTCTTCGGCCCGGTGCTCAGCTCGATCCCGCGTGGCGAGGACGCCGTCAAGGTCTTCGACGGCGCCCGCGCGCTGGCGAGCTACCCGGACTTCTTCGAGCTGAAGCGCACCCGGACCGGTGAGCTGAACTTCGACTAAGGCGTTTCCAGGGCGGCCTTGGTGACATCGCCGGGGTAGGGGGACCTCGCGACGGCTTCGTCCGTCGTGAGGTCTCCCGCCGCGACCCGGGTCTTGAGCGCGACGAGCTCGCGCAGCCCGTCGCGGTGCTTCTCGATGAAGGCAACGTCGACGGGGTCCCCGTGCCCGGCGACGATGATCTTCGGTTCCAGCGCGAGGATGGCGTCCATCACCGCGGGCCACGCGGCGAGGAAGCTGCCGTCGTTGAAGGAGAACTCGCTGAAGCCGGCTTCGGCGTTCTCGACGGCGTCGCCCGCGTAGATCACGCCCGCGTCGGGCACGTGCACGAACAGGTCGTGATCCGTGTGGGCCCGGCCGAGGAACCGCAGCACGACGGTGCGGCCGCCGAGGTCGATCTCGGCGGTGTCGACGATGGGTTTGTCCGGCAGGGTGATCTCGGTGCGCTCCAACGCCTCCGCCATCTCCGGACGGTTTTCGCCGAGATAGTGCTGGATCCACTTGAGCCGTGCGCCGTCGCCGTGGGTGGTCAGCTCGGCCAGGCACCCTTCGTGCGCCCAGACGTCGCACGGCAGGAAGGCCGTCGTGCCGAAGGCGTGATCGAAATGCGCGTGGGTGTAGACGACCGACCACGGCAGCGGCGTGATCTCCCGTACCGCCGCGGCCAGTTCGGCGCCCTGGTCGACGTCGCCGCGCACGTCGATCACCAGGCAGTGTTCGTCGCCCACGACGAGGCCGACGGTCAGGTCCAGCTCCTCGTAACGGCGGGCGTACACCCCGTCCGCGAGTTCGAGCCAAGTCACGAATCCTCCAGAATTCCGTTGCGCAGCACAGGAACCGTGCCGCTCGTGTCGAGCTCCGCGGCCAGCTTCACGTCGTTCGCGTGCCCGGCCGCGGCGAGCTCGCGCCCTGAAGCACAATCCGTCAGCGCTTCGGCGATGTCGATCGCTTTTGCCGCCATCGCCGCGAGACGGGCTTCGGCGGACAGGCGGCCGTAGCCGTCCAGTCCCGCGACGATCATCCCCGCCCCGAGCTGGTCCTCGACACACGGCCTGAGCGGTCCGAACGTCTTGGCTTCGGCGCGGATGTCGATGCCCCAGCGTTCCCCCGCCGGGATGACGCCGATCGGTCGTCCGTCCGCGAGTTCCGCCGCGCGGGCGGCGACGGCGGACGCGTTGCGCAGGCAGCCCGCCAGTACCTCGGCACCGGTCGTGGCGGCGGCG
Organism: Amycolatopsis sp. EV170708-02-1; assembly: GCF_022479115.1. NCBI lineage: Bacteria > Bacillati > Actinomycetota > Actinomycetes > Pseudonocardiales > Pseudonocardiaceae > Amycolatopsis > Amycolatopsis sp. EV170708-02-1. The sequence goes on along the minus strand of NZ_CP092497.1, from coordinate 6,916,377 downwards.
TCGCAGAGCGTGGCGCCGTTGGGAGACGGCAGCGCGAGAAGCGTGCCGGAAGGGATTTCCGTCACAGACGAAGGCCGCAGGGTCCATTCGCGTTCACCCGCGAGGATGGCACTTCGCGCTTTCGCGGCCTCCTCGCCGCGGTGATCGCGCCAGCGGACGGGCAGCACCCTGCCGCCGTTGCCCAGTACGAGATCCGTTGTGGTGCAGAAGGAAAGCACGTCGACGACGACCAGCACGGCGCAGTCCGCGCCCAAGGCGGCGACACCCTCGCTTCCCCATTCGAGTCTGATGTCCACCCCCACAGCATGCTCGCCCCGGAACGTGATGGCAGACTCCGCGCTGTGCGTGTTTACCTTGGCTCTGACCATGCCGGTTTCGAACTGAAGAACCACCTCGTGGCCCACCTCAAGGAGCAGGGCCACGACGTCGAGGACGTCGGCCCCTTCGTCTACGACGCGGCCGACGACTACCCGGCGTTCTGCATCGAGGCGGCCCGCCGCGTCGTCGCGGACGAGGGCAGCCTCGGCATCGTCGTCGGCGGCTCCGGCAACGGCGAGCAGATCGCGGCCAACAAGGTGAAGGGCGCTCGCGCCGGCCTCGCGTGGAGCGTCGAGACCGCGAAGCTCACCCGCGAGCACAACCACGCCCAGCTGATCGGCGTCGGCGCGCGGATGCACACCACCGAAGAGGCCACGGAGATCGTCGAGGCGTTCCTCGCGACCCCGCCGAGCCCGGACGAGCGCCACGGCCGCCGCGTCCAGCAGATCCTGGACTACGAGAACACCGGCTGGCCGCCGCCGCTGCCCGAGCACTGACATGCCCGAGGGGCACACGCTCCATCGCTTGGCGCGTCTGCACAAACGCCGTTTCGCCGGTCACCCGGTCGAGATGAGCAGCCCGCAGGGACGGTTCGCCGCCGAAGCGTCCCGTTTGGACGGCCGGGTGCTGGTGAAGGCCGAGGCGTACGGGAAGCATCTGTTCCACGACTACGGTCCACACGGGACGGTGCACGTCCACCTCGGCCTCTACGGCACGTTCTCCGACGATCCACTGCCCGTTTCGGCGCCGGTGGGGCAGGTACGGATGCGGCTGGTCGGCCCGACGCATTCCGCCGACCTGCGCGGCCCGACCCGGTGCGAGCTCCTGGACGCGCCCCAGGTCGACGCGATCAAAGCGCGGCTCGGCCCGGATCCGCTGCGCCGCGACGCGAAGCCGGACAAGGCGTGGGAGCGGATCTCGCGGTCGAAGACGTCGATCGCGGCGCTGCTGATGGACCAGTCGGTGCTGGCAGGCGTCGGCAACGTGTATCGCGCCGAGGTGCTGTTCCGGCACGGTGTCGCCCCGCTCGTCCCGGGCCGCGCGCTCGATCGCGGGCTGTGGGACGACCTGTGGGCGGATCTCGTGACGCTTATGCGGCACGGTGTCCGGGTGGGCCGGATCGACACGGTCGCGCCGGAGCATCTGCCCGAGGTCACCGGCCGTGCGCCGCGGCAGGACCGGCACGGGGGCGAGGTCTACGTCTACCGCCGTGAGGGGATGCCGTGTCTCGTGTGCGGGACGGCGGTGCTGCGGAGCGATCTGGCGGCGCGGAACCTCTTCTGGTGCCCGACCTGCCAGCCCGCCTGACCCCCTGCGGCCGAAGGGGGCCTTCACGTACTTGGGGCCAGGGTGGTCGTGAGTGGCGATTCGTGTGTTTGGACGGACGACACATGTGACGGGATGGACGACACGTGTGTCCAGATGGACGACACGCCTCGGGACCCGGTCGCGATCGTGCCGTCCTTCCGGTCACGCGTGTCGTCCGTCTGATCACGCGTGTCGTCCGTTCAAGCACGCGGCGGCGCGAGGCGAGACCTCTCGGCTCGTGGCGGCCGAAGGGGACTTTCCCCGCATCAGACGCAGCGAAAGGGCCCTTCACCGCATCGCATGCGGTGAAGGGCCCTTTCAGCCCTCTTGAAGACCGGCGCTAGAAGTCGAAGCCTCCGCCGTCGAAGCCGCCACCATCGAAGCCGCCACCATCGAAGCCGCCGCCGTCGAACCCGCCGGCGTCCCCGCCCATGTCGCCCCCGGCGTCGCCGCCGGCATCACCGGCACCGGCGTCCTCCTGGCCCGCGTCGTAACCCGACTCCCAGGCCGACGCGCTCGCGATCCCCGCCATACCGGAGAACATCGCGCTGAACAGCAGCATCGAGCCGAGACCCCAGGCGCCGGCGACGAGCGCGGGCTTCCACCACGGCTCGCTGTACCAGCCCTGCGGCACCGGACGGCCCGCGACGCGGCCACCGGGGTAGTAGTGCGGCGTGCGCTGGCTCGGGTCCGGCGAGGCCTCGTAGTGCTCGCCCTCGACGTCGACAGAGCGGTACTCGGTGACCTTGCCCGCCCGATCGCGCTCTTCGCTGCCGGGCAGTTCCGGACCGGGGTCCATGCCCATCGCGAGCCGCGCCGCGCGGACGTAATAGAGCCCCTCGATGGCGGTCTCGCGCACCAGCCGGGCCTGCTCGACGGTCTGCGCCTGCTCCATCTGGGAGCCCGCGGCGGTGAAGCGTTCGGACGCGTCCGCCATCGCCTGCTGGGAGGCGGTGTCCGTGCCGGTGAGGTTCATGACCTGACCGCCCAGTCGTTCGACGAGGCGCCGTGCGTCCGCCTTCGCGTCGTCCAGTTGGCGCTTCTTGGCCGCCGCCTGGGATTTCGCGAAGTAGATGCCGCCGCCGACCACGACGGCGAGGAGCACGATCAGGAAGATCGCGGTGCCCATGGGTTCAACTCCAGGAATCGTTCGGCCTTTGACCGGATCAACGCCGGGAACCCGCCGGGGGTTCCCCGTGGACACTGGCGGGTGAAACTAGAACACGTTATAGTTCGGCTCCATGAAGTTCACCCTGTCGATCGCGATGAATCCGCTCGATCAGCTGGGCGAGCTCGCCCGGGCCGCCGAAGAGGCGGGTTTCTCGTCGATCGCGCTCCCGGATTCCCTGTTCTATTCCGAAACGGTCTCGGCCGACTATCCGTACACGCCCGACGGCAGCCGCTTCTGGACCGAGGAGACGCCCTGGGCCGATCCGCTGGTCGCTGCCGCCTCGATGGGGGCGGTCACCGAACGGCTCACGTTCTACACCTCCGTGCTCAAACTCGGCTCCCGGAACCCGGTCCTGCTCGCCCGCCAGGTCAACTCGGTCGCGGCGCTGACCGGCGGCCGCTTCGGGCTCGGGCTCGGCGTCGGCTGGTCGCCCGAGGAGTTCCGCTGGTGCGGCGCGCCGTACGAGAAGCGCGGCAAGCGCGTCGACGAGGCCATCGAGGTGCTGCGCCTGATCCTCGACGGCGGGATGGTCGAGTTCCACGGCGAGTTCTTCGACTTCGACAAGCTCCGCATGAGCCCGACACCGCCGTCGCGGGTGCCGTTCTACATCGGCGGCCACACCGACGTCGCGCTGCGGCGGGCCGCGCGCGTCGCCGACGGCTGGTCTTCGGCGATGATGAAGTTCGACGACCTCCGCGACACCATCGCCAAGCTGCGCGGGCTGCTGGCCGAACAGGGCCGCGCCGGCGATCCCTTCGAGTATCAGGCCGTCTGTATCGACAAGTTCGGCCTCGACGGCTACCGCGAGCAGGGCGACATCGGCGTCACCGACATCATCACCATGCCGTGGGTGTTCGACGGCCTCGGTTTCGACGCCGAGGTCGGCCCGAAGCTCGATTCCATCAAGAAGTTCGGCGACGAGATCATCGCGAAGATGGGAGACTGAACCATGGGTGTCGACGTCTGCTGGGATCCGGCCACCGAGCAGCCGCCCGCGCGGCAGGCCGCGTTCCGTTCGATGACCGCGGTCACCGCGGGGGACAAGGCCGCCTGGCTCGCGCTCTTCGCCGGGGACGCCGTCGTCGAAGACCCGATCGGCAAGTCGATGTTCGACGAAGAAGGCAAGGGACACCACGGGCACGACGGCATCAGTGCCTTCTGGGACAAGACGATCGCGAACGTCGAGCGCTTCCGGTTCACCATCCGCGATTCCCACGCGGCCGGGGACGAGGTCGCGAACGTCGGCACGATCACGACGTACCTGCCCGGCGGCTACCGCGTCGACACCGACGGCGTGTTCGTCTACCGGGTACGCGAGGACGGGCTGATCGTGTCGATGCGCGCCTTCTGGGAGACCGAGCGCGCCATGGCCACGGCCCGCCAGGAGACCTGAGCGTGCGGCGGCGGCTCGTGATCACGCTACTGGCCGTCGTGGCCGCGGGCGTGGTCGTCGCCGCCGTCGTGGTGACCTCCCGGGAAGAGCCGTCCCCCGTGGCCGAGTCCAAGGCACCGCCCCCGCCTCCGGCACCGGAACCACCCGTGGCCTTCTGCCCGGAGACCGCGGCCTCGGATCGCGTGCGTTCCCCGTCCGGCCTCGACGGGCAGACCGGGCCGCGTACGCCGTCCGGCCCGCATCGGCTGGCCTACTTCGTGGTCGACGACAAGGGCATGAGCGACTTCACCGGCACCGCCGCCCAGCATCTGCCGATGGGCACTTCCCAGGAGGGGAAGGTCCAGGTGGTGGTGTGCGAATACCCGAAACCGACCAACGAGCGCGTCGGCACCTGCGACGGGTACGAGCGGAAGGGCAAGCCGCCGCTCTCCGTCGCGGTCACGGGTGTCCAGTACACCTACAAGGCTTACGACGCCGAAAGCAAACGCCTGCTCGACACCTTCGTCCTGCCCGGGGTCCGGGTGTGCCCGCGCTCGGTGACGACGTTCGACGACATACCGCGGGCCATCGAAGCCCGGTCCGACTACTCCGCGGTGATCGACCGCCTGCTGCCGCATCTGCGCATGTGAAGCTCAGCCGAGCCGCTCCGCCCGGAGCGCCAGATAGCGCTTCTCGGGTTCGCTGGCCGTCTTCCCGGCGGCACGGAGGTAGGCCTCGCGCGCGGCGCCGGTGTCCCCGGCCAGTTCCAGCAGATGCCCGCGGACGGAATCGAGCCGGTGCGTCTGGCTCATCCGGCTGTCGCCGTCGAGCGTGGCCAGCAGTTCGAGGCCCGCTTCCGGCCCGTTGACCTCCGCGACCGCGACCGCGCGGTTGAGCGTGACGACGGGGCCGGGCGAGACCTTTTCGAGAACGTCGTAGAGCGCGAGGATCTGGGCCCAGTCCGTGTCGGCCGCGGTGGCCGCCTCGGAGTGGACGGCGGCGATCGCGGCCTGCACCTGATACGGCCCGACGGGGCCCGCCTCCAGAGCCTCGCTCACCAGCGAAACCCCTTCGGCGATCGTTTCCGCGTTCCAGCGCGTGCGGTCCTGCTCGGCGAGCGGCACGAGCGAGCCGTCGTCGCCGGCGCGGGCGGCCCGGCGCGCGTCGGTCAGCAGCATGAGCGCGAGCAGGCCGGTGACCTCGTCCTCGTCGGGCATGAGCCGCCGGAGCAGCCGGGTCAGCCGGATCGCCTCCGCGGTCAGGTCGGCGCGGTGCAGTTCGGGGCCGCCGCTGGTCGTGTAGCCCTCGTTGAAGATCAGGTACAGCACCTGGAGGACGACGCGGAGCCGTTCGCCGAGCTCCGCGGACGGCGGCAGGACGAATGCGGCGCCCGCCTTCTTGATGGTCTGTTTCGCCCGGCTGATCCGCTGGGCCAGCGTCGATTCCGGGACCAGGAACGCGGTCGCGATCTCGCCAGTGGTCAGGCCGCCGACGGCGCGCAGCGTGAGCGCGAGTTGCGACGGCGCGGACAGGGAAGGGTGGCAGCACAGGAAGAGCACGGTGAGCGTGTCGTCCGAATCGGACGCGTCCCCCGGACCGGCCACGTCCATCAGCGCGTCGTTCTCCTCGCGCCGCCGTCGTGCGCTTTCGCTGCGCCACTCGTCGACCAGCCGCCGTGACGCGACCGTCGCGAGCCAGGATTTCGGGCTGTCCGGGATGCCCTGCCCCGGCCATTGCTGCGCGGCCGAGAGCAGGGCTTCCTGGACGGCGTCCTCGCAGGCGTCGAACTGCCCGTGCTTGCGCACCAGCAACCCGATGACCTGCGGGGCCAGCTCCCTCAGGAGCGCTTCCACCTGACGATCGGTCTTCACGACGCCAGTCTTACCCCATTCGGGTCGTCAGGCGACGGGGGAGTAGTGCGAAGCGTCGCCTTCGAGGGAATCGCTCGGCACCCCGTCGATCCCCACCGGGACGTCGCCCGCCACGGTCACCCGGTTCAGGCGGCGGGGCAGGTCGTCGTAGTTGTCGACGGCGTAGTGCTGGGTGATGCGGTTGTCGAACAGCACCAGCTGGTTCGGCTCCCAGCTCACCCGGACGACGTTCTCCGGCCGGGTCACGTAGGACTGCAGCAGCCGCAGGATGTCCCGCGACTCGCCCTTCGACAGCCCGACGATCCGCTGCGCGAACCCGCCGATGTACAGCCCGCGTTCCCCGGTCACCGGATGCACCCGCACCACCGGGTGGACCGTGCGGAACTTCTGCGACACGAACACCTTCCGGCGTTCTTGCTCCGCCTCGTCGAGGGTCTCGGGCGCCTTCGCGTAGTCGTAGTCGTTGGTGTGCTCGGCGCGCAGCGTGTCGGCGAACGCCCGCAGCGGCTCCGGCAGGTCCCGGTACGCGGCGGCCGAGTTGGCGATCAGCGTTTCGCCGCCGTACGGAGGGACGACCAGGCTGCGCAGCGTGCTGGCCTTCGGCGGGTTGAGCACGAAGGTGACGTCGGTGTGCCACTGGTTCGCGCGCCCCTGCTCGCTGTCGACAGGCAGGATCGCGGGCTCGCCGTCGACGGACGGGACGGTCGGGTGCGCCTTGGTCAGCTCGCCGAAGTGCTCGGCGAACCGCTGCTGGCCGGCGTCGTCGAGGTCGACGCCCGAGAAGACGAGCGCCTTGTGCTCGTGCAGGGCGTCGGTCACGAACGCGACGGTCGCGGCGTCGAGTTCCCCGGCGGGGTCGACGCCGAGGACCTGCGCGCCGATCCTTCCGCTGATCTTGCGGACCTCGACGTGGGTATCGATGGCGGTCATGCGGCGTGCTCCTTCACTGGGGTGCGATGAACCGGACGGGCGAGGCCGTAGTGGCCGCGCAAGGTCGTGGCGGTGTATTCCGTGCGGAACAGGCCGCGTCTTTGCAGCTCGGGGACCACGAGGTCGACGAAGTCCTCCAGGCCGCCCGGAAGCGTGGGCGGCATGACGTTGAAGCCGTCCGCGGCGCCTTCGGTGAACCAGTGCTCCAGCTGGTCGGCCACCTGGGTGGCGGTGCCGGCGAAGACGCGGTGTCCCCGGCCGCCCGCGAGCCGCTCGATCAGCTGACGGATGGTGAGGTTCTCCCGTCGCGCCAAGCCCGTGACCAGCTCGAATCGGCTCTGCGCGCCTTCGGTGAACGTGCCGACGTCGGGGAGCGGACCGTCGAGCGGGTACGGCGTCAGGTCGTGGTCGAGCATGGTCGACAGCTGCCGCACGCCGTACGCGGGCGTGATGAGGGCGTTGAGTTCGGCTTCTCGTTCCTTCGCCTCGGCCTCGGTGCGGCCCAGGATCGGGCTGATCCCCGGCAGGATCTTGATCTCCTCCGGCGAGCGGCCGTACTTCGCGAGCCTTCCCTTGACGTCGTCGTAGAAGGCCTTGCCCTCGGCGAAAGTCTGCTGCGCGGTGAACACCGCCTCGGCGAATCGGGCCGCGTATTCCTTGCCCGTCTCCGAGGAACCGGCTTGGACGAGCAACGGATGACCCTGTACCGGCCGCGGGATGTTCAGCGGGCCGCGGACCTGGAAATGCGGGCCTTCGTGGTCGATCGGCTGGATGCGGCCGGTGTCGGCGTAGACGCCGCTCGCCTTGTCGATCACGGCCGCGTCGTCGCCCCAGCTGTCCCAAAGTTTCTTGACCACTTCAAGGAATTCGGTGGCGCGTTCGTAGCGCAGCGCGTGTGCCGGCCGGGCGTCGCGATTGAAGTTGCGGGCCTCGTCCTCGCCCGCCGACGTCACGATGTTCCACCCCGCGCGCCCGCCGCTGAGATGGTCGAGCGACGCGAACTTCCGCGCCAGGTGGTACGGCTCGTTGTAGGTCGTCGACGCGGTGGCGATCAGCCCGATGCGCTCGGTCGCCCCGGCCAGCGCGGAAAGCAACGTCAGCGGCTCGAACAGGGTGTGGGAGTTGTAGCGGACGTTGCCCCACAAGGCGACGCCGTCGGCGAGGAACAGCGAATCCAGCTTGCCGCGCTCCGCCGTACGGGCGATGTCGACGTAGTGCTCCAGTGTCGCGGCGCGGTGCGGATCCGTGCTCGGATGCCGCCACGCCGCCTCGTGATGGCCGTTCGGCATCACGAAAGCGTTGAGGTGCAGGTGTTTCATGACTTCTCCTTGACCCGCCAGGTGGAGAATCGCCGCTCCAGTGCGACGAAGCCCGCGTTGATGGCCAGGCCCAGCACCGACACCGTGATGATCGCGGCGTACATCTGCTGGATCTGGAAGTTGACCTGCGAGTTGTTGATCAGATAGCCGAGCCCGGCCTTGGCGCCGACCATTTCGGCGGCGATCAGGATGAGGATCGAGTACGCGGCCGCCATCCGGATACCGGTGAAGATGGTCGGCACCGCCGACGGCAGGATCACCTTGCGGAACAGGTTCGGGCTCGACAGCCCGAGCGAGCGCGCGGCCTTGACCAGCAAGGGATCCACGGTGTTCACTCCGGCGATCGTGTTGAGCAGCACCGGCCAGACGCAGGCGTAGACGATCAGCGCGATCTTGGACACCTCGCCGATGCCGAGCAGGAGCGTGAACACCGGCAGCAGCGCGAGCGCGGCGGTGTTGCGGGCCAGCTCCAGCAACGGATTCAGGAATTCCGCGAGTGGCCGGTACCAGGCGATCAGGAGGCCGAGCGGCACCGAGACGGCCACCGCGATCACGAATCCGGCGGCGGACCGGCCGAGGCTCGCGAGCAGATGGTCGGCCAGCTGCCCGTTGAGGATCAGCTCCCAGAGCGCGACGAGGTCTTCCGACAGCGGCGGGAGGAAGGTCCTCGTGCCTTCGTCGAGCAGGTATTGGGGAGCGAGCTCCCAGACGGCGAGGAACAGCAGGATCGCCGCCGAACTGCGGAACGCCTTGCGCAGCGGGCTCTTCCCGCGGGGTTTCACGGCGGCCTTCGGTCCAGTGTGGACTTTCGGTGCTTCGAGTGTCGCGGTCATGCGGCCCTCCGGATCTCGTCGTGCAGCAGTTCCCACAGCCGATGGCGATGGGCCACGAAGGCGGGCGCCGAACGCAGGTCGTCGTTCGAGCGGTCGCCGAGATCGATGTCGACGACGTCCTTGAGCCTGCCCGGCCGCGAGGTGAGCACCGCGACCTTCTGTCCCAAGTAGACGGCTTCTTCGATGCTGTGGGTGATGAAGACGATGGTCTTGCCGGTGCGCTGCCAGATCCGCCGCAGTTCTTCTTGCAGCAGTTCGCGGGTCTGGGAGTCCAGCGCGGCGTACGGCTCGTCCATCAGCAGCACGTCCGGGTCGTAGGCGAGGCTTCTCGCGATCGCGACCCGTTGTTTCATACCGCCGGAAAGCTGATGGGGGAGATGGTCTTCGAAGCCGGAAAGCCCGACCAGGTCGAGGAATTCCCGGGCCCTTTCGGCACGCTGCCGCTTGGTCAGGGTGCCGCCTTCGAGGCCGAACTCGACGTTGGCCCGCGCGGTGCGCCACGGGAACAGCGCGTACTGCTGGAACACGACCCCGCGATCCAATCCCGGCCCGGTGACGGGTTTCCCGTCGATCAGGACCTCGCCGGAAGTGGGTTTCGCGAGCCCGCCGAGCAGATCGAGCAGGGTGGACTTGCCGGAGCCGCTCGGCCCGACTAGGGAGAGGAACGTGCCGTCTTCGATGTCGAGGGAGACGTCGTCGAGTGCGGTCAACGCGCCGAAGGTCTTGGTGACCGAGCGGAGGCTGATCTTGGCGGTCATACGCCACCGCCTTCGCGGTACGGGTTGAATTCGTTGGTGTAGAGCTTCTTCAGGTCGACCTGGTCGTTCTTGATGAACCCGGACTGCTTGAGCCAGCCCGTCCAGAGCGTGTAGTCGTGATCCGAGATCAGCCCGCCCTTGGTGACGCCGGTGCTCTTCCAGTACTTGAGCGTTTCGGTGTTCTCGTTGCGGCCGCGGTTCTGGATGATCTTGGTGAACCGGGCGATCACCTCGTCGCGCGGCGTGGTGCGCGCCCATTCGATCGCCTTGGCCACGCCGGTGACGAAGGTCTTCGTGGTCTCCGGGTACTTCTTGATGAAGTCGGTCCGCAGCACGTACGGCCCGCCGTTGTACGGGCCGAACGCTTCGACGTCCTTCACGATCGGGCGCACCCCGCCTCCCGCGAGGGCTCGGTCCTGGAGGACACCGTTGAGCGCGGCGACGTCGATCTGGCCGTTGCGCAGGGCTTGTTCGGTGTTGATCGGCGGCAGGACGACGAGCTGCACCTGGTCGATTTCGGCGTCGGAGAGGCCGTTGCGTTTGAGCCAGGTGTCGAGGGCGGCCTCCAGGTTCGCGCCGACGGTGTTGACGCCGACCTTCTTGCCGATGAGGTCGCGCGCGGTCCGGATCGGGCTGTCTTCCTTGACGTAGAAGCCCAGAAAGGTCTTCTCGTCGGAGCCGTAGTAGTTGACGACGGCCTTGATCGGGGCGCCGGCGTCGACGAGTTTGGCGACCGCGCCGGTGAAGGCGCCACCGAAGTCGGTCTGGTCGGTCGCGGCGGACTGGATGTCCTGCGGTCCGCTGATCGTGTTGCCGACCCATTTGAGTTTGACCGGGCCGAAGTAGCCGAGGTCTTCGGCGAGTTCGGGGAAGGTGACGTTGTTCGCCGACCCCTGGTAGCGGAGTTCGAGCTTCTCCGGCTGCCCGGCCACGCCCGCCGGGGTCGCGGAGGCGCCGCAGCCCGACAGCGCCAATCCGGCGATGAGCGCGGCGATCAAGGGCACTGGTTTCTTCACGGTGGGCTCTTTCGTTCGGGTTCGCGTCGTTGAAGAAGATTCTTCGCAGGCCCGGCGGAGAGCGTCAATTTTGCGATTTAGTGAAGTAACTCAGGAGGCGTCGGCGAGGTTCGTGAAAAGCGGATCTTCGTACAGGGCGCTCAGCATGACCGCCCCGCCGGCTGTCGCCAGCTCGGTCCCCGGAAAGCTCGACGCCACAACGTTTTTCTTCGCGTCCTGGCAGATCCAGGAGCGCTGCGCGACCTCGTCCCGTATCGTGGAAAGGCAACCTTCGACATCGCGTACACTTTGGTCGAGCACGATCAGGATTTCCGGATTCAGGACGTCGAAGAGCAAGGCGGCGGCCTGTCCGATGATCCGTGCGCGTTCCTGGAAAAGGGCGATGGCGCTTTCATTTCCCGATGCCGCCGAATGGAGCGCGTCGGCGAAAATCGGTTCTTCGATGATGCGTGCTTCGACGGCTTTACGGGCGACCGTGCGTTCGGACACCGTCGCTTCGAGGCAGCCGGAACGCCCGCAACCGCAAGGCTCGTCACTGTCGTCGACCCGCAGATGCGCGACGGCGCCCGCCGCCGACCTCGGTCCATGATGGACGGTGTCGCCGGTGGCGAAGGCGGCGTCGACCACGTTGCCGGTGAACAACTGCACGACACTGCGGCGCGATCTCGGCTGCCCCAGCAGGCGTTCGGCGTGGATGAGCGCCCGTGAATGCCCGTCGACGCGGACGTCGAGACCGGTGACCTCCGTCAGCAGATCGCGCAACGGGACCCCGCGCCAGCCGAGCAACCCGTGCTCCACCACCGTTCCCGAGGCCTCGTCGACCCAACCGCCGGTCGCCACCCCCAGCCCGAGCGGCGTCCGCTCCGGCACGTGCCCGACGAGGAGGTCGTCGAGCAGTTCCGCGATCTGCGCGGCCTGAACGGCGGGTTCGGCGCCGTGATGCGGGGTTTCCAGCTGTGCCAGCACTTTCCCGCGCAGATCCAGCAGCCCGACGGTGAGCTGGTCGGCCGCGACATGCGCTCCGCACACCACGAACCGCTCCGTGTCGAGGTCCACCGGCACGGACGGCCTGCCGACCGCGCCCGCGACCTCGGGCAGCTCGGTGAGGAAGCCGCGGCGCATCAGCTCCGCCACATGTCCCGTGACGGCCGCGGCACTCAGCCCCGTGCGGCGCGCGATGGTGCTGCGCGCTATCGCCCCTTCGTCCAGCACCACGCGGAGCACCGCGCTGGCACTGGCGCTCCGCCTGCCGGTCACGGTGCCGATGTTCGCAAGCGGGTGGCGGCGGGCCCAGGGCTCTCAGTATCCGGGAGCAAGCCGCCGGATGAACCTGGCGCTGTGTTCGCAGCGGTCCTCGTATCCCCGCGCGCGGTAGAAGGCGTGCGCTCCGGTCCGGTGGCGGGAACTGGTGACCTCCATGGTGTCGCAGCCCAGCCGCCGCGCCTCCGCCTCGGCTGCGGCGACCAGCTCGCGTCCGATCCCCGAGCCGCGCCGGGTCTCGTCCACCACCAAGGCGACGATCCGGCCGCCGGAGCCCGGCCGCTCAAGAAGCGGGATCGCTACCACCGCGACGACACCGACCACCGTGCCGTTTTCCTCGGCGACGAACGCGGCACCCTCGGGATGACGGGCCCAGCGTTCGAGCCGGGCGCGCACGCCGGTCTCGTTGTTATCGGGGTAGCCGAGCTCGGCGAGGAGCGCTGTCACGGCGGAGGCGTCGGTGGTGCGGGCGTGGCGGATCTCCATGATCGCCATTAAACCGGCGCGACCGTCCGGTGAACTCGCAGGTCGAAGACCTTGAGTCGGGATGACAGGATTTGAACCTGCGACCCTCCGCTCCCAAAGCGGATGCGCTACCAAGCTGCGCCACATCCCGTGACTCCCCGATCTCCCGGGGGTGTGCGCACAGCCTAGCGGGTCACGCTAAGCTGTTTTCGCACCCGGTACTCCGGGGGCGCGCGGGTGTAGCTCAATGGTAGAGCCCTAGTCTTCCAAACTAGCTACGCGGGTTCGATTCCCGTCACCCGCTCCGCAGCTCCACATCGGAACCCGCAGGCGTCTGGCCTGCGGGTTCTTTTGTTTCGAGGACACCCGGCGGCAGGACCCGCGCAGGCCTCGCGAGCGGCGATCCGGCGTGACCGGAGGGACGACACACGTGATCAGACGAACGACACGCGTGATCAGACGGACGACACGCGTGTCCAGGCGGACGCCGCGTGGCGGACCCGGCTGCGGGCGCGTGCCGTCCGGCCGGTCACGCGTGTCGTCCCTCTGATCACACGTGCGGTCCGGCCGGTCACGCGAGAGCGCCACTCACGAGGAGCCGAAGGCTCACTCCGCGCCGGCCTCCGAGTCGTCACCGGTGCCCGCCACGGCCTGCGAGAGCCCGCTGGAGGCGGCATCCGCCTCCAGGTGGGCGGCGATCAGGTCCAGCAGCTTGTCGGTGTCGACGGGCTTGGTGACGTAGTCGTCGGCCCCCGAAGCGAGCGTCCGCGCCTTGTCCTCCGCGGTCGCCTTCGCGGTGACGGCGATCACGGGCAGGTCTTCGTGCGCGGCCTCGGCGCGGATCGCGGTGATCGTGGCGTTGCCGTCCAGTTCGGGCATCATCACGTCCATCAGGACGAGCGCGGTGTCCTCGTGCCGTTCCAGCGCCCGGATGCCCGCGACGCCGGTCTCGGCGTAGATGACCTCCAGGCCGTTGCGTTCCAGCACGGCGGCCAGCGCGAACACGTTGCGCAGGTCGTCGTCGACGATCAGGATCTTCTCGCCGTGGAACCGCTGCGACGGCGTCACGGGGATCACCTGCGGCACGGCCATGATCAGCGGGACACCGCTCGCCTTGGTGGCCGGGACCACCAGGTTCGCCGCGCTCACCGGCAGGTACAGCGTGAACGTGCTGCCCTTGCCGGGTTCGCTGCGGACGCGGAGTTCGCCGCCGAGCAGTTCCGTCAGCTGCTGGCTGATCGACAGGCCAAGCCCGGTGCCGCCGTATTTGCGGCTGGTGGTGCCGTCCGCCTGGCGGAACGCGTCGAAGATGATCGCGAGCTTGTCCGGCGCGATGCCGATCCCGGTGTCCTCGACGGCGAACGCGAGGACGCCGGGGGCGTTGCGGAGCGAGTCGGCTTCGACCTCGCCCGGGTCGGCCATCCGGATGTGCAGGCGCACGCCGCCCTCGTCGGTGAACTTCGCCGCGTTGGACAGCAGGTTGCGCAGCACCTGCTGCACGCGGTGTTCGTCGGTGTGGATCGACGACGGCACCGGCGGGTCGATGAGGACGGCGAACTCGAGGCCCTTGTCCGAAGTGAGCGGACGGCAGATCGATTCGACGTACTCGACCAGTTCGGGCAGCGTGACGTCGGACATCTGCAGATCCAGGTGCCCGGCCTCGACCTTGGCCATGTCGAGGATGTCGTTGATCAGCTGCTGCAGGTCGCTGCCCGCCGAGTAGATCGTCCGCGCGAACTGGATCTGCTTCTCCGACAGGTTCCCGTCCGGGTTCTCCGAGAGCAGTTTCGCGAGGATCAGCGCGCTGTTGAGCGGAGTCCGCAGCTCGTGCGACATGTTCGCCATGAACTCCGACTTGTACTGCGACGCCATGGTCAGCTGCCCGGCACGCTCTTCGAGCTCCTGCCGCGCTTGCTCGATCTCGCTGTTCTTGACCTCGATGTCGCGGTTCTGCTGTGCCAGCAGCGCCGCCTTCTCCGCGAGATCCGTGTTGGACCGGCGCAGTTCCCGTTGCTGTGCCTGCAACTGCTCCGACCGGGCGCGCAGTTCCTGTGCCAGGCGCTGGGATTCGGTCAGCAGGGCCTCGGTGCGCGAGTTCGACTGGATGGTGCTGACGTTGACCGCGATGGTCTCCTTCAGCTGTTCCAGCAGGTCGATGTGGACGGTGCTGAAGGCGTTGATGGTCGCCAGTTCCAGCACACCGAGCACCTCGCCCTGGAACAGCACCGGCAGCACGATCACGTTGACCGGGGCGGCCGAACCCAGTCCCGAGGAGATGAGCGCGTACTCCGGCGGCGCTTCGTGGACCAGTATCGTGCGCCGGTCGACGGCGGCCTGCCCGATGAGCGATTCGCCGGGGGAGAACCGCAGCCCGGTCTGGGATTTCGCCAGCCCGTAGGTGGCGATGCTCTCCAGGACCACCTCTTCCTGCTCGTCCTCACGGGCGAGGAAGAACGCGCCCTGCTGCGCGGACACCAGCGGCGTCAGCTCGGAGAGGATCAGCGACGCCACGGACGCGAGGTCGCGGTGACCCTGCATGAGCGCGGACAGCCGCGCGAGGTTGGTCTTGAGCCAGTCCTGCTCGCGGTTCGCCCGGGTGGTCTCCTTCAGGTTCGCGATCATCTGGTTGATGTTGTCCTTGAGCTCGGCCACCTCCCCGGACGCGTCGACGGTGATGTGCCGGGTCAGATCGCCGGCGGTCACCGCGGTGGCCACCTGCGCGATCGCGCGCACCTGGGTGGTCAGGTTCCCGGCCAGCTGGTTCACGCTTTCGGTCAGCCGCGACCACGTGCCCGCGACGCCGGGCACCTCCGCCTGGCCGCCGAGCGTGCCGTCCGTGCCGACCTCGCGGGCGACACGGGTGACTTCGGAGGCGAAGGCCGAGAGCTGGTCGACCATCGTGTTGATGGTCGTCTTGAGTTCGAGGATCTCGCCGCGCGCGTCGATGTCGATCTTCTTCGACAGATCGCCCTGCGCCACCGCGGTGGTCACCGTCGCGATACTGCGGACCTGGCCGGTCAGGTTGTCGGCCATGACGTTCACGTTGTCCGTCAACGCCTTCCACGTGCCCGCCACGTTCGGCACGCGGGCCTGGCCGCCGAGGATGCCCTCGGTGCCGACCTCGCGCGCCACGCGGGTGACCTCGTCGGCGAACGCGCGCAGCGTCTCGACCATGCTGTTGATCGTCTCGGCGAGGACGGCGACCTCGCCTTGGGCGTCGATAGAGATCTTCTTCGACAGGTCGCCGTTCGCCACCGCGGTGGTCACCGTCGCGATGCTCCGCACCTGGTCGGTGAGGTTGGTGGCCATGACGTTGACGTTGTCGGTGAGGTCCTTCCAGGTCCCGGCCACGCCGCGCACCTGTGCCTGGCCGCCGAGCTTGCCTTCGGTACCGACCTCGCGCGACACCCGGGTGACTTCGTCGGCGAATGCCGACAGCTGGTCGACCATGATGTTGACGGTGTTCTTGAGCTCCAGGATCTCGCCGCGCGCGTCGACGATGATCTTCTGCGTCAGGTCGCCCTTCGCCACGGCGGTGGTGACCTGGGCGATGTTCCGGACCTGGTCGGTCAGGTTGTTCGCCATGAAGTTGACGTTGTCGGTGAGGTCCTTCCACGTCCCGGCCACGCCGGGCACCTGCGCCTGGCCGCCGAGCCGTCCGTCGCTGCCGACCTCGCGGGCGACCCGGGTGACCTCGTCCGCGAACGCCGAAAGCTGATCCACCATCGTGTTCAGCGTGTTCTTCAGTTCGAGGATCTCGCCCTTGGCGTCGACGGCGATCTTCTGCGACAGGTCGCCCTTCGCCACCGCGGTCGCCACCTGGGCGATGTTGCGGACCTGCGCGGTGAGGTTGTTCGCCATGAAGTTGACCGAACCGGTGAGGTCGCGCCAGGTCCCGGCCACGCCGGGCACCTGCGCCTGGCCGCCCAGCTGACCTTCCGTGCCGACCTCGCGCGCGACTCGCGTGACCTCGTCGGCGAACGACGAGAGCTGGTCGACCATCGTGTTGACGGTCGTCTTGAGTTCGAGGATCTCGCCGCGCGCGTCGACCGTGATCTTCTGCGTCAGGTCGCCCTTCGCGACCGCCGTGGTGACCTGGGCGATGTTGCGGACCTGGTCGGTCAGGTTGTCGGCCATCTGGTTCACCGAATCGGTGAGCCCGCGCCACGTTCCCGCCACACCCGGCACGGTCGCCTGACCACCGAGGCGGCCTTCGCTGCCGACCTCGCGCGCGACTCGCGTGACCTCGTCGGCGAACGACGAGAGCTGGTCGACCATCGTGTTTAGGGTGTTCTTGAGTTCGAGGATCTCGCCCTTGGCGTCGACGTTGATCTTCTGCGAGAGGTCGCCCTTCGCCACCGCCGTCGCGACCTGGGCGATGTTGCGGACCTGGTCGGTCAGGTTGTCGGCCATCAGGTTCACCGAGTCGGTGAGGTCGCGCCACGTGCCCGCCGCGCCGGGGACCTGCGCCTGACCGCCGAGGCGGCCTTCGCTGCCGACCTCGCGCGACACCCGGGTGACTTCGTCGGCGAACGACGAGAGCTGGTCGACCATGATGTTGACGGTGTTCTTGAGCTCCAGGATCTCGCCGCGCGCGTCGACGTTGATCTTCTGGGTCAGATCGCCCCGTGCCACCGCGGTGGTGACCTGGGCGATGTTGCGGACCTGGTCGGTCAGGTTGCTGGCCATCACGTTGACGTTGTCGGTGAGATCACGCCACGTGCCCGCCACGCCCGGGACCTCGGCCTGGCCGCCGAGCCGTCCCTCGGTGGCGATCTCGCGGGCCACTCTGGTGACCTCGGTCGCGAACCGTGAAAGCTGCTTGATCAGGCCGTTGACCGTCTTCGCGACCTCGGCGAACTGACCCTGCAGCGGCCGTCCGCCGACCTCCAGGGGCATCGGCTCGGACAGATCGCCCTCGGCGACCGCCCCGAGGACGCGGTTGAGCTCGGCCGTGGGCCTGCTCACGTCCTCGATCAGCCCGTTGACGACGTCGACCGCGGTGGCCCAGCCGCCGGGGCCGATCTCGGCCGCGACGCGCTCGGTCAGCCTGCCTTCCTTGCCGACCGCCTCGCGGACGCGCAGGAGTTCGGTCACCAGTCGCTGGTTCCGTTCGGCGATGTCGTTGAAGGCGCCCGCGAGCTGGGCCGCGAGCCCGTCACCGTGCGCCACGAGCCGCCGCCGGAAGTTGCCGTCCCCGAGGTCACGAGCCGCCGCGAGCAGGCGTTCCAGGGTCGCTTCGTCCACCTGGCCGCCACCACCTTCCACGGGGATCCGGTCCCTTTGGGAGTGCTGTGTCATCTGTGTCGACCCTCTCCACCACGCATGCCAAGCCATGGTCGTCGCATCAGCGTGCCATGATTCGACCTACACTTCGAGCCAGTCCGCCCGCTCACACTGCGCTACCCGCAAGGCAGGAGGAGGTCCGGGAATGGTGTCACGGCCGGCCCCGGCCTCGACGTCGCTCCCCTCGGAGTCGTCGACGGCGACCAGCGAGGGCGCGCTGCCCGAATCCGGGCGGTTCTGGCGTGAGCTGCTGGAAGACGTCCGTGACGCGGTGCTCGTGCAGGACGTCGGCGGCGCGCTGCGCTGGTCGAATCCCGCCGCCCGGGAGCTGTTCGGCGGCGGCCGCCCGATACTGACCGCCGAAGGCCCGGACGTCGGGCATGTCGAGCACACCGGCCGCCGGTTCCCGGCCCGGATCCGGACCCTGCCCGGCGGCTGGCACGCGTGGACGGTGACCTCCGCGGTCGCGGCCGACGGCCCGCGCGTGGACGGCTTCCTCGCCGCTTCGGCGCCCCGGCTGGCCTCCGCGCGGGGACGGCACGGGACGGCGAAGGTGATCGCCGAGGTCGCCGCCGCCGAACTCGCCGACTGCGTGTTCGTGCTGCTGCCGACCACCCGCGGCCGGTGGGAATGGTGGAGCTGCGATCACCGCACCAACCACGGGCACGGCCGGATCCGCCGGGTCCCGGCCCAGCTCGCGCCGGTGCTCGCCGGCACCTTCGCCTCCACCGAGGAACCCGAGGCCAAGGCCGTCCCGGAGGAAGAGGTCGCGACGCTGCCCGCGATCGTCGCGGAACGGCTCGCCGTCCATCCGTCCGTGACGGTGGTCTCACTGGGGTTCGACGGCGGCGCCGGGGTGACCGGGGCGGTGGTGCTCGGCAGGCGCGGCGCG
The DNA here is from genome assembly GCF_022479115.1 of Amycolatopsis sp. EV170708-02-1. Classification (NCBI taxonomy): domain Bacteria; kingdom Bacillati; phylum Actinomycetota; class Actinomycetes; order Pseudonocardiales; family Pseudonocardiaceae; genus Amycolatopsis; species Amycolatopsis sp. EV170708-02-1. The sequence continues at coordinate 6,897,578 of NZ_CP092497.1, read as the reverse complement.
CCCGCGTTCGGCGAGGACCACCCGCGCGCGGTGACCGAGTTCGCCCGCGCGGCCGGGACGGCGCTGGCGAACGCGCATCGCTACGCCCGCCAGGAAGAGGCCACCCGCGGTCTGGAGACCACGCTGCGCCCGACACCGCCGCCGGACGTCCACGGCGTCAAATTCGACGTCTGGTACGAGCCGTCGGGCGGCCTGCTCGACGTCGGCGGCGACTTCTACGACGTCCTGCCGCGCGAAGGCGGCGGCGCGATGTTCGTCCTCGGCGACGTCTGCGGGAAGGGCGCCGAGGCGGCCGCGCTCACCGGCCGGGTCCGGCAGACCCTCGCCGCGCTCGACCTCGTCGAGCACGACAACACCACGTTGCTGAGCCTGCTCAACTCGCTGCTCATCACCGGCGGCAGCGGCCGGTTCGCCACCCTGGTGCTCGGTTCGGTGCTGGCGGGTGAAGACGGTCTCGGTGTCACGCTGGCCTCGGGCGGGCATCCCGCGCCGCTGGTGGTGCGCCGCCGGGGCGGGGTCGACGAGATCACCCTGCCCGGCACGCTGGTCGGGATCTCCCCGCAGGCCCGGTTCGCCGAGACGGCCATCCGGCTGGCCGAGGGCGACGTCTGCCTGCTCTACACCGACGGCATCACCGAAGCGCGCCACCACGAGCGGCCGTCGGACCTGTTCGGCGACGAACGGCTGCGTGAACTGCTGGCCGGCTGCCAGGGGATGTCCGGCCGCCAGGTGGTCGCCCGGATCCGCACCGCGGTGCGGGAATGGCTCGGCAACGGGACGCACGACGACATCGCCGTCCTCGCCATCGAGGCCTCACGACCCGTTCAGTAGCCGCACCACCGCCCGCTCCACGATGTCGCGGGCCTCGTCGGGATCCGAGACCTTGTCCGCCCGTCGCGTCGCGCGCGCGATCGTCCGATCCCGGCGGTAGGCGGTGATCACCCGAGGGTCCACATAGGACCGTCGAGCCACCGCGGGCGTGTTGCCGAGACCTTCGGCGACTTCGGCCATCACGGCCTTCTCCGCCCGCTTCAATCCTCTTTCGCTGGAAGGCTTTTCGGTCTCCGCGAAAGCGGAAGCGGCCAGGACCGTGGCGTTCCAGGTGCGCAGGTCCTTGGCCGTGAAATCGTCGCCCGCGAGTTCCTTGAACCGCTCGTTGAGGTCTTCGGCCCGGATCTCCTGCCATTCGCGACCGTTCCGGTAGGCGAGCAGGCGTACCTCTTCGCCGCGGGCACGCCGGAGCGAGCGGATCAGCCGGACGAGGCCGTCGTCACGGAGCCGGACCTTCCGCCGGATCCCGCCCTTCGCCGGATAGTCGCAGAGCAGGCAGCCCGCCCGGATCGAAACGTGTTCGCACAGCAGCGTCGCCACCCCGTGCGTGCCGTTCTCGTCGGCGTAGTTTTCGCCGCCGGTCCTGAACACCCCGAGGTCGAGCATGCGGAGCGCGCCGGCGAGCACCCGTTCGCGGGTGAGACCGCGGGAAGCGAGATCCTCCTGGATGGCCCGGCGGAGCGCGGGGAGCCGCCGCGCCAGCGCGAGGACCCGCTCGTGCTTCTCCTCGTCACGGGCCCGCCGCCAATCCGCGTGGTAGAGGTACTGCTTCCGCCCGGCGTCGTCGACCCCGACGGCCTGGATGTGGGCGTTCTCGTGCGGGGAGATCCACACGCGCCGCCACGCGGGCGGGATCGCGAGCGCCTCGATCCGCTCGATCGTCTCCTCGTCCTTCAGCGGTTCGCCGTCGGGAGTCAGGTATCCGAAACCCCGGCCTCTTCGGCGTCTCCTGATGCCGGGGGACCCCAGATCCGCTCGCCGCAATCGCATGCGCGGCGAATACCCCCGGTGATCGCGGTTCATACCCATGGTTCGGCGAGGCCGGTCCGGGGTAGCCGGGGGCGAACACGACTTCAGGAGGGAACCGATGGCGACATCGCTGAACGGACGCCGCGTGGCCATCCTCGCCGCGGACGGCGTGGAACAGGTCGAACTGGTCGAACCGCGCAAAGCGGTCACGGACGCGGGGGCGACGGCCGAGGTCGTCTCGCTGGAACCCGGCGAGATCCAGGCCATGAACGGCGACATCGACAAGGCGGACAGGTTCACCGTCGACCGCGTCGTCAAGGACGTCACGGTCGACGACTTCGACGCGCTCGTGCTGCCGGGCGGCACGATGAATCCGGACAATCTGCGCGCGGACGAGAACGCGGTCCGTTTCGTGCGCGACTTCGTGAACAGCGGGAAGCCGGTCGGGGTGATCTGTCACGGGCCGTGGACGCTGGTCGAGGCCGACGTGGTCCGCGGCCGCACGCTCACGGCGTACCCGAGCGTGCGCACCGACATCCGCAACGCCGGCGGCACCGTCGTCGACCAGGAGGTGGTCGACGACGACGGCCTGATCTCCAGCCGGAACCCCGGCGACCTCCCCGCGTTCTGCGCCGCGATCGTCGCCCGATTCGCCGGATAAACGAGTGGCGCGCGTCACAATGATGAGGGATCGTGGTGGCAGAGGAGGAGGTGCCGCGATGACCGTGCATGCCAGACGCTACGGCCGTTGGTGCCGTGAGCACTTCGAGACGGAACACGAGCCGGAGCAGCCCTCGGAGACCGAGGCCGCGCCGGAGGTCACCGACGCCCAGGCCGAGCAGGCCCAGGCCGGTGACGCCCCGGAAGCGAGACCGGGTTCGCTCAACTGAGCGGTCGCCGGTACCAGACCCGCTTCGGGCCGGGCAGGCCGATCCGCGAGACCAGATCGGTCACCACTCCGCCGATGATCAGCCACAGCAACGCGGCGAGACCGTCGTTGAACAGCGTCCGGGGTTTGATCCCTTCCGGGGTGAACAGGTTCCGCAGGCCGAGCGAGACGGCTCGCGACCATTGGTCGATCAGCTGCGCGAACCCGTTCCCCGGATTGGCTTCGCCGAACACCAGCAGGATGTGCACGATCAGCACCAGCGCGAAGATCCAGCAGACCGCGTGGACGAGGGCGTTGACGATCCGCACGACGCGGATCCTGGCGGGCGTCTGTTCGACGATCTCTTCCGGTGGCTCACGCGGGTCGTTGATGTAGGTCATCACCGTCTCCCATCATCGTCCACTGTGGACACCCGGCCGGGCGGTCGCTCAGCCGGGAGGGCCTGGCCTGCTCTTCGTCGGGGGGCTGGGTTTGGTCTTGCTCGGCTTGCCCGAGGTGCTCTGCCGGTCGCTGGCGGCGGTCGTGTCCCTCGGTGTCGAGGTGGCGTCGACGCTTTCGGTGGCGCCGGACGGATCCGCGGAGGTGGGCACGGCTTCGGTCACCACGACGGTGCCGTTGCTCGCCTTCGGGTCGCGGGTGGCCACCTCGACCGCTTCCGAGGACTGCGGCCCCTGGCCGCGCATCGGAGCGGAGGAGCCGGTCGCCGCCGGGGGCAACGGGCCGCCCGGACCGCCCGGCTGGCCGGCCGGGGTCTGGTTCACCGCGAGCAGTACCCCGACGGTGATCGCGGCGGCGGGCGCGCTGATGGCGGCCACCACGGCCGCCCGTTTGCGGGTGGCGGGCGCGAGGTGGGCGACCTTCGTGCCGGTGGAATCCTCCAGCAGGATCCGCGAGATCGCCGCGGCCGTCGGGCGCTGCGACGGTTTCCGCGCCGTCATCCCGCGCAACAGCGTCGTCATGGTCGCCGACAGCCCGGCGGGGATCCGCGGCGGCCGGTGCAGCCGTCCGACCGCGGCCTCGACCGGCGTCCCGGTGTACTCCCGTTCCCCGGACAGGCATTCGAGCAGGACCAGGCCGAGCGAATAGACATCGGCGGGCGGGCCGACGTTCTCGCCGCGGACCTGTTCGGGCGCCATGTACGCCGCCGTGCCGACGACACCGCCGGTCTCGGTCACCCTGGTCGCGTCGAAGGCGTGCGCCACCCCGAAGTCGCCGATCAGCGGACCGTCGCCGTCGAGCAGGATGTTCGCCGGTTTCAGGTCACGGTGGGTGATGCCGTGCGCGTGGACGTGCGCGAGCGCGTCGGCCAGCCTGGCGGTCAGCTCGACGACCTCGTCCTGGGGGAGCGGGCCGGAACGCAGCCGCTGGGCGAGGTTCGGCCCGTCGACCAGGCGCATCGTGAGGTAGGTGTAGCCGTCGTCGGAGCCCGCGTCGTACAGCGGGACGAGCCCGGGGTGACGGACCGCGCTGAGGGTCTGGATCTCCTGCTGACGGCGGCGCTCGTCCCGGATCATCGTGTCGGCGTGGAACAGTTTCAGCGCCACTTCGCGCTGTTCGAGCAGGTCACGGGCGCGGAAGACGCGTGCGGTCGCGCCGCGGCCGAGCAGTTCCCCGACCTCGTACCGGCCGGCGAGGCGGCGCGGGAGATGGTCCGGGTCGTGGACGTTCAGGCTGAACCGGCGTTGGGTGGTCCCGGCATCGGGTTCTTCCTCTTCGTCACCGCCAGCACGCGAACCCGCGTCGTCCATCGGTGTTACCTCCGTCTCACCGGCCGAACGCCGTATACCCGGTCCGGCCCCGGGCGAAACAAGGTTGGGGAGCCTACCGGAGACGGTCGGCGGGTTCACCCCGAACGGCGGGCAACCCCGGCGCGGACGGGACGTCTCGTGGTCATGAAGCCGAACCGGTGGGCCGCGCTCGCCGCCGCCGCACTGACCGCCCTGGCCGTCTTCACCACACCTGCCGCCGCTGACCCGCTGGTGCCCAAGGGTTTCGCTCCCGCGTCGACGAGCTGGACCGGGCCGCTGCGGGGATTCGTCCTCGGCTTCTCGCCGTGCGGGAAACCGGGATGGTGCGCGTCCCTGCTGTCGACGGCCGATGGCGGGAAGCGGTGGCGGCGCGCGGGCGAACCGCCGATCTCGTTGCCGGACAACCACAATCAGGTCAAGCTCACGGTGATCGACGAGCGCGACGTCTTCCTCTCCGACGGCACACGGCTGCTCGCCAGCCGCGACGGCGGCGGCAGCTGGTCCGAGGTCAGGCTCGCCGGTGTCCGGGAACCCTTCTACATTTCGAAGATCACCGAAGCAGGCCCTCGGGTGTTCGCGATGGTCACCGGTTTCGGCAGCCCGTCGACGACGACGCTGTACGCCGGGATCGCCGGCACACGGCTTCTCCTGCCGGTCCCGGGATTCACCGTCACCGGATCCACGACCTACGGCGACATCGCCACGAGCGGCGGGGTCCAGGTGTCCATGGGCGCGGACTACCGCGTCCAGAAGTACTGGACGTCCACGGACGGCCTGACCTTCGCGACCGCGCCGCCGCCCTGCCCGGCGGACAGTTCGGCTTCGCTGAGCGGAGTCCGGCGGGGACAGGTGCTGGCGCTGTGCAGCGGGGGACCGGGGACACCGCAGCCGGGGGCGACCGTCCGGCGGCTGTGGCGGGCGCCGAAGCTCGGCGGGCACTTCACCGGGACGGCGCAGGCGCCGACCCTTGGGATCGACCAGAGCTTCAGCGCGGCTTCGCCCGCGGCGGCGACCGTCGCGGCGGAAGGCGGCGGCACCGGATTCCTGCACAGCACCGCCGACGGCGGGACGACCTGGACGACGACGGTGCTCAGCGGCCGCGGGGTCTGCCTCAACGATCTGGACTTCCCGGACGAACGGGTCGGCGTGGTCGTGGACGGCCTGCCCGACGCCGAGGGCGGGTCCGCCGTGTATCGCACCACCGACGGCGGACGCACCTGGCGTGAACTCGGCTTCGGGTGATCGTCGCAGGTAGCCAAGGCCCTTGGGGAGGTTCACGAGGGTGCACGCCATGTCGTAATCTGTGTACGGTCCGTCGATGTCGAGGGAGCCGTGGGCACGTTCGCGTGGCCTGTGCGCGGCTGAAGGGTGGAACGTGTCCATGACTTCGGACGAGGTCCGGTCTGTGCCGAGGCGCCCGCTCCCCCTCGACTACAGCAAGCCCAACCTCGCCCGGATGAAGGACGTCCTTCTCGGCGGGCACGACCACTACGAGGTCGACAGGCGGGCCGTCGAAGACCTGCTCGCCCTCGCCCCCGACGCCGCCGCGATGGCCAAGGAGTTCCGCGCCTGGGCGAACCGGGTGGTCCGGTTCCTCGCCGGTGCCCGCGGTATCGACCAGTTCCTCGACCTGGGCTCCGGGCTGCCCACCTCGGAGAACACCCACCAGGCGGCGCAGCGGTACAACCCGGACGCGCTGGTCGTCTACGTCGACCACGACCCGGTGGTCCAGGCGCACGGCCTGGCGCTCCTGGAGGACCACCTCGTCCACGTGAGCGGCGCGGATCTGACCGATCCCGGGCAGACCCTCGCCGATCCGGTGGTCGCCGAGCACATCGAACTCGACCGCCCGGTCGCGGTGATCCTGAACTCGGTGCTGCACCACATCGATGACCTCGGCAAGGCGCGGGCCGTCGTGCGCGCCTACGTCGACGCGATCGCGCCGGGGTCCTACGTGCTGATCACACACGACTTCACCCCCGGCGAAGGCGCACGCGGCGCGCTCGCCCGGAAGCTCGACGATCTGATGGCAGGCACCGGGCACCGCACGGTGCACCGCGGCCGCGACGAGATCGAGTCGCTGTTCGACGGGCTGGACATCCTGGAGCCCGGCGTGGTCCACCTGCACGAATGGTGGCCGGAGGGCCCGCGTCTCGCGCCGCTGACGGAGCTGAACCACCTGAGCCTCGGCGGCGTGGGGCTCAAGCCTTGAGGACTCAGGCCTTCAGCGAGTCGAAGAACGCCGTCAGTTCGTCGTGAGCGGTGCCGAAATCCTCGGTGTTGCCGGTGATCGCCAGTTCCAGCGTCTCGCCGTCGGACAGTTCCAGCGTCAGGTACGTGGTGAGTTTCCGGCGCGGGAAACCGCCCGCGACGATGTCCGAGAACGGGATCCGCCGGGCGCCGGGTTCGGCACGCAGATCGTCGAGGCCGCGTTCACGCAGCTTCCGGATCCGCTTGCGGTCCGACACGCCGCGTCCCCCGATCAGACCGGCGAGGCCGCGGCGGATCAGCACCGAACGCGCCATCGGCAGCAGCACCACCTCGGTGTCGCAGACGATCAGGTCGTAGAGCTTCCGGTTGGCCTTGAGCGCGGTGAACAGCCCGAGCATGCGGGCTTCGGCGGGATCCGGCTCCGGCTGGGGTTCCTGCTTGCAGAAGTACGCGGCGGGCACGCTCAGCAGTTGCAGGTTGTGGACCAGCTCGTCCACCGCGCGCGGGCTGCGCACCGCCGCGCCGACCAGCTCGGTGACGTCGAACGGTTCGCCGTCACCAAGGCACAGTTCCCAGCCGCCGCCCCAGTTCAGGCGGTGCGCGGCGACGCCGTTGTCGATCATCGCGGCGGTGACGGTGTCGGCGAACAACTCGGTCAGCAGTTCCAGGCCCTCTTCGCGGGACGGGGCCCGCAGGGGTTTCGCGAGCGCGTCGGCGTCGCCGTCACGCAGGACCCGCACGACCTCGCCGATCGTGCCGCGCGGCGCCAGCCTGCTCTCGATCCCGGCCGCGGTCAGCAGCCTCGCGCCTTCCGCCACCGACGCGCGGCCCGCGCGTTTGACGACCTCGTCCCAGTCCGCGCGCGGCCCGACGTCGCGGATCAGCACGTCCAGCTCCGCCTCCGGCACGTCGATCTTCGGCGCGCCCAGCAGCGACCAGCCCGGTCGCGCGTCCGGTTTCACCGGGTTGTCCGGGACTCCGGCCAGCGCGGCGATCCGTCGCTTCGTGGGCGGGTGGCTGTCGTACTTCGACAGCTCTTCGCCGTCGATGATGTCTTCGGCGTACTCGGCCACCCAGTCCCGCTGGACGGGGTGATTGAGGTACGAGCGGAACCCCAGCAGAACCGGGGGAGTGCGCCGCGCCGCCGCGCCGAGCGAGAGGTAGCGCTCGGCGTAGTCCTTCCACAGCGGGCTCAGCGTCGCGGCCTTCCGCAGGGCCGCGGCCGCCGTGCGGCTGCCCGCGGCCAGCACGGACGCCTCGTCGGCCTGGAGCTCCTGCCGCCGGTTCGCCGACCGCGCGACGAGCAGGTACAGCTTCGAGTAGGCGGAGAGCAAGGCCCTGGCGGGGCCGCCGTCCAGCCTGTCGACCGTGAAGGCGAGCGTCTGGGTGCCGCGGTAGGTCAGCGCGAGCAGGCGCGTGTGGCCACCGCTGTAGTGGCCCAGTTCGTGCGCGAGGACCGACCGCAGCTCACTCACGCTCATCGCCGCCAGCAACGGCAGCCCGATCAGCATCGTGCGGCGGCCCGGCCGCAGCCCGAGGAACCGGGCGTCCTCGCTGACCGCGGCGTTGATCTCGCCGATCAGCACGATCTCGTCCGGCGGCCGCGTCTTCACCTGGGCGGCCAGGTCGTCGATCATCTCCCACAACGCGGGATGCGCTTCGCGGTCGAGCCGCGGACCCTCGATCGGGGGACGCCGCGCCCGCAACGCGCTCATCAGCCCGAAGGCGAGCGCGACCATGATCGCGAGCCCGCCGAGCATGACGTAGGTGCCGATCTTGCCCTGGATCCGCAGGCCCGCCAGCACACTGGCGACACCCACCGCGACGACCACCACTGGGAACGCCACGAGCAGAAGTGTCGCGAGGACGGCGCGTCCTCGGGCCTGCATCGTCCGGTTACCTCTTTTCGCACAAGTGCCTGCTGTGCGGCCGAATAGTAACCGGCTACGCAGCGGGCTCGGGCGAAAACAAAGCGCTACGCCCGCTACCTGGGAAAGCCCAGAGCCTCGTGAGTGGCAAGGACGGTTCTAACCGTCCTTGCCACTCACGAGGCTTAGTGGTCAGGCGACGTTGAAGGTGTCGGGATCCGGCCCGGTCCGCTCGCCCCGGTCCAGCACGGACAGCGAGGCGATGTCCTCCTCCGACAGCGTGAACCCGAAGACGTCCAGGTTCTCCTTGATCCGCGACGGGGTCACGGACTTCGGGATCACGACGTTGCCCAGTTGCAGATGCCACCGCAGCACGATCTGCGCCGGCGTGCGGCCGTGCTTCGAAGCCAGCGCCTTGACCGCGTCCTCGTCCAGCAGGTCGCCGCCCTTGGCCAGCGGGCTCCAGGCCTCGGTCGCGATGCCGTGCTTCGCGTCGTATTCGCGCACCTCGGCCTGCTGCAGGTACGGGTGCACCTCCACCTGGTTGACCGCCGGGGTCACGGAACCGGCGTCGGCCAGCCGGTCGAGATGCGCCGGCTGGAAGTTGGAGACGCCGATCGCGCGCACCCGGCCGTCGGCGTAGAGCTTCTCGAAGGCCTTCCACGTGTCGCGGTAGAGATCGCGTTCAGGCGTCGGCCAGTGGATGAGATACAGGTCGAGCCGCTCCAGGCCCAGCTTGGCCAGGCTCGCGTCGAACGCCTTCAGGGTGGCGTCGTAGCCCTGTTCGGCGTTCCACAGCTTGGTGGTGATGAACAGCTCGTCGCGGGCGATCCCGGACTCGGCGAGCGCCTTGCCGACGCCCGCCTCGTTGCCGTAGATGGCGGCGGTGTCGATGCTGCGGTAGCCCGCGTCCAGCGCGGCCTTGACCGCGGCGGTGGTCTCCTCGTCCGGCACCTGGAAGACGCCGAACCCGAGCTGCGGCATCTCCACCCCGTTGTTGAGCTTGACGGTGGGAATGTCGGTCACTTGCGTTCCTTTCATGGGTGTTTCCGGTTCAGGCGGCGGGGGCCAGTTCGGCGCGACGAGCCTTTCGCCGCCCGTGGTCGAGCATGCCCGAGACGACCGCGACCAGCAGTCCGGCGAGCGCGAGCGCGGCGCCGATCCAGTTGGGCGCGGTGTAGCCGAGACCCGCGTCGATGGCCTTGCCGCCGAGCCACGCGCCCCCGGCGTTGCCGAGGTTGAACGCGGCGATGTTGGCCGCCGAAGCCAGCGCGGGCGCGCCTTCGGCCTTGTTCATGACGCGGGCCTGCAGCGGCGCGACGGTCGCGAAACCGGCCGCGCCGAAGACCGCGATGGTGATCGCGGCGGGGAGCTGGGCGTGCGCGGTGAAGACGAACACGACCAGTACGGCCGCGAGCACGGCGAGGATGACGTACAGGCTGGGCATCAGCGACCGGTCGGCCGCCTTGCCGCCGAGCAGGTTGCCGACGAACAGGCCGCCGCCGAACAGCACCAGCAGCCAGGTCACCGCGCCGGGGGAGAAACCGGCGACCTCGGTCATCATCGGGGCGATGTAGGTGAAGGACGCGAACACCCCGGCGAAGCCGAGCGCGGTCATCGCCAGCGCGAGCCACACCTGCGGACGCCGGAACACGGCCAGTTCGCTGCGCAGCCCGGCGCTGTTCGTCGTCGCCTGCACGGGGACCAGCGCGAGGATCCCGATCAGGCCGATCACGCCGAGCGCGCTGACCGCCCAGAACGTCGATCGCCAGCCCAGCGCCTGGCCGAGCGCGGTCCCGGCGGGCACACCGAGGACGTTGGCGACGGTCAGGCCGGTGAACATCATCGCGATGGCGCCCGCCTGCTTGGTCGGCGCGACCAGCGAGGCGGCGACGACCGCGCCGACGCCGAAGAACGCGCCGTGGGACAGCGCGGCGACCACGCGTCCGGTCATCAGCAGGCCGTAGGTCGGGGCCAGCGCGGACACGACGTTGCCGGCGATGAACAGGACCATCAGGCCGACCAGGACCGTCTTGCGCGGCACCCGCGACGCGAGCGCGGTCAGCAGCGGGGCGCCGACCACGACGCCGAGCGCGTATCCGGAGATCAGCAGCCCGGCGGAGGGGATCGAGACGCCGAAGTCGCCCGCGACCTCGGGCAGCAGGCCCATGATCACGAACTCGGTGGTGCCGATACCGAAGGCACTGATCGCCAGTGCGAGCAGAGCGGCAGGCATTGGAGGCTCACTTCTTCCCGTAGAGTGGTGTTGGCTGGCGTTGGCAACTACGGGCGTCCGAAATAGTTGCACGCGCCGTATATTGCACACGCTTGATGATGCATGACGCAACGAAGCTCGGGCAACCGGGGAAGAGGTGAACCGTGTCACTGGCCGACGACGCCGTGGAGGCACGCGCGCAGGGCTGGCGGACCCTCGCCGCGCTGCACGCGCGGATCGAGGACGCGCTCGAGCGCGCGCTGGCGCAGAAGCACTCGTTGTCCGTGAGCGAGTACACCGTGCTGGACGTGCTCGCCCGTCAGGACGGTTTCCACCTGCGGATGAACCAGCTGTCGAACGCCGTCGTGCTCAGCCAGTCGGCGACCACGCGGCTGGTGTCACGGCTGGAGGACCGGGGGCTGCTGCAGCGGTACCTGTGCCCGGACGACCGGCGGGGGATCTACACGGAGGTCACGCCGTCGGGGCAGGAGCTGCTCGCGGCCGCACGGCCGACGCACGACACCGTCCTCACCGAGGCCCTCGCCGCCGCCGAGGAGCTCCCCGAACTCGCGCCTTTGGTGGCCGCGCTGGGAAAGCTCACCTTCGCCGGCAATTAGAGGACTAAACGTGGGCGGGCTGGCAAGGTGAGGGCGTGGACGATCTTCTGTTGCGCCGGGTCCGGATCGGGCTGGCGGGTTCCCTGTCGGACGTGCGGATCGAGGACGGCCGGATCGCGGCCATCGCGGGCCCGGGGCAGGCGGGTGAGGCGTCGGAGATCCTGGACGGGCACGGCGGCACCCTGTTGCCCGGACTGGTCGACGCGCATGTGCACACCGCGCAGTGGTCGGCCGCGCGCCGCCGGATCCCGCTGGGGGAGGCGACCTCCGCCGCCCACACGGTCGAGCTCGTGCTCGCCCACCTGCTGGCGCATCCCGCGCCGCCCGGCGAACTCGTCCTCGGTGCCGGGTTCCGCGACGGCCTCTGGCCCGACGCCCCGCACAAGGATCTGCTGCAGAAGGCGCTGCCCGGGCATCCGGTCGCGCTGTTCAGCGCCGACCTCCACACGCTGTGGCTCAGCCCCGCCGCGCTGAAACTCCTCGGCCGCGAGCACCCCACCGGGGTGTTGCTGGAGAACGACTGCATGAGCGCGACGGCCGAACTCCCGGTCGCCCCCGACGACGTCATCGACGGCTGGGTCGCCGACGCCCTCGACGCGGCGGCCGCCCGCGGTGTCACCAAGATCGTCGACTACGAATACGCCGACACCGTCACCGACTGGCGGCGACGGCTGGCGCGGAAACCCCTGCCGGTCCGGGTTTCCTGCGTGATCGCGAAGTACCTGCTCGACACGGCCATCGAACGCGGCCACCGCTCCGGCGACGTGCTGGAGGGCAGCGGCGGCCTGCTCACGGTGGGCCCGTTCAAGCTGTTCGTCGACGGTTCGCTGAACACGCGCACCGCGTACTGCGTGGGCCACTACGCCGGAACCGACTCCCACGGGCTGCTCGAACTGCCGCCCGACGAGCTGGAACCGTTGATGCGCAAGGCTTCCGGACACGGTCTTTCGCCCGCGGTGCACGCGATCGGCGATCACGCCAACAAGATCGCGCTCGACGCCTTCGCGAACGTCGGCTGCGCGGGGCGCATCGAGCACGCGCAACTGCTGCGTGCCGAGGACGTCACCCGCTTCGCCGAACTGGGTGTCGTGGCGAGCGTGCAGCCCGCCCATCAGCCGGACGACCGCGACGTCGCAGACCGGCACTGGCACGGCTGGACCGACCGGGCGTTCCCGTACGGCGCTCTGCACCGCTCCGGGGTACGCCTGGAGTTCGGCTCGGACGCGCCGGTCGCGCCGCTGGACCCGTGGGACGCGATCGCGTCGGCGGTCAGCCGCACCGACGACGACCGCCCGGCGTGGCACCCCGAGCAGGCCATGCCGCTGGAGGCCGCGCTCGCGGCTTCGTCCGGCGGCCGGACCGGAGTGGCCGTGGGCGACGTCGCGGATCTCGTCGTCACCGCGGTGGATCCGGCCCGGCTGTCCCCGGCCGGGCTGCGCGACATCCCCGTCACCGCCACCGTCATGAACGGCCGGGTCACCTACGCGTCGTGAGCCTTTCCTTGCCGGGGCGCAACGCCTTAATGGAAGGGCATGGATCACCGCCTTCTCGATCGGCTCCGGGACCTCCACGGCTCCCTGGGCACCGACATCACCGTCGTCACCCGGATGGTCGAAGACGACGCGCCGCGCGCCGACGTCCTCCGTGATCTCGGCGAACGGCTGACCGACCTCGGCACGGCGCTGCTCGCCCGTTCGGACGACGTCGACGCGGGCGTGCTCGCGAAGCTGCCGGACGACGGCTGGCTGCCGGAAGCGGGCGAGCACCACCGGGCGCTGGTCGTCGCCCACAACGTCGGTGAGCGGCCGCTGCGGTGCGGACGGATCTACCTCGCCGTGTGCGGGGCGCCGTGCTTTCCGTTCTATGGCAGGGACCCCTCCGGCCGGACCGCGCGGCACGGACGGTGCCGGACCTGCCGGGACCGCCTGTTCCGGTGACGGCGGCTGCGCACGGCGGCCCGGTGCGGCAGGGTGAGGTGACATGAGCACCGAGAAGCTGTTCCGGATCGCCATCACCCTGAAGGGGCTCGACGGCGCTTTGCAGCTGGTGGGCGGCCTCGTCCTGATGATCGTCCCGGCGACGGTCATCTCCGGATTCGCGCACGCCGTGGTCACCCGTGACCTGCTCGGCGACCCCGAGGGGACGCTGGCCCGGCACCTCGAACTCGCCGCCGGCCACTTCGCCGAGGGCCGGACGTTCGCCGTCGTGTACCTCGTCGCGCACGGCCTCATCAAGCTCGGCCTGGTCTGGGCGCTCGCGAAGAAGGTGATGCGGGCCTACCCCGTCGCCGCCGTGGTGCTCTCGGCGTTCGTGGTCTACGAGGTCTTCCGCGCGATCCACACGCATTCGCTCGCGCTGCCGTTCTTCGCCGCCCTCGACGTCGTGATCGTCGTGCTGGTGCTGCGTGAATACCGTCAGCTGAAGAGGGATCGCGTCGCGGCCTGACCGCCCGGTTCAGGCCGCGACGCGAAACTTTTCCGTGGTGACCTCCGCGCCGGGCGGATCCACCACGATCGCGGTGGCGTTGTCGGTGCCACCGAGCGAGATCGCCGTCCGCACCAGCTCCGTGGCCGCCCCGTCCGGCATCCCGAGGATGTCGAGCATGGCCGGACCGCCGAGCGTCTTGTGCACACCGTCGCTGGTGAGCAGAAGCCCGCCGGTCGTGACGGTGGCGGTGCCGATCTCGTGCGCACCGGCCGTACGGACGCTGGTGGTGACGACGTGTTCCATCCGCGGTGTCACGGGTTGGTCGTGGTCGCGGAAGTACTGCGCGAGCGTATGGTCCTTCGTCACCTGCCGCACGGTGTAACCGTCCCAAGCGTACGCCCGCGCGTCCCCGACCCACGCGATGCCATACCCCTCGCCGGTCTGGACGGCCACGACGAGGACACAGTCACCGGCTCCGCCGAGGCCGAGCACGGCCCGCTGAGCAGCGAGAACGGCTCCGACGGCCCCCTGCTCGACCGGTGTCCGCGCCGCCGCCGAGGCCGCCGTCCGCGCCGCTTGTGCGGCGTTCGGGTGATCTCCGACTCCATCGGCCAGGGCGAACACGATCCCGCGGCCGCCCGCCGCCGCGTACGCCGCGACGGCGTCCGCGTTGTGTTCGCGAGGCCCCTGCGCGCTCGCCGTGTGCCAGTGCGGAAGCTCCCTCATCGTCTACTCCTCACCCCTGGGTGATGCCTGTTTCCAGAGTGCGCCGTGAACCTGTGGAGCGGCTGAGGGGTAGGTGAAAGGCGGCTGTCGGTCCCGTCTCGTGAGTGGCAAGGACGGTTCTAACCGTCCTTGCCACTCACGAGGCCGGTGAGCAGGGTGGTCAGCGCAGTCGGGTGATCAGCGTCCGCAGCCAGCTCTCCGCCATCGCCGGTTCCTTCCGCAGATGCCGCACGAGCAGGTCCCGCCCCGCCTTCGAGCGCCCCGCCTCGACGATCGCGACCGCCTCGGCGAGCCCTCGCAGCCGCTTGTCCGAATGCTCCGGCGCGCGGCCGTTCTCGTCCGACCAGCGTGGCCGCGGGAACGACGCCGTCAGCTTGGGCTGGGTGTTCCCGAAGTAGAGCCACACCGGCTCGTCGAGCGAGATGTTCCGGACACCGTTCGCGGGCAGCTCGGCGGGCCACGCGAACTCCTGCTGCCAGCGGAACGCCGACGGGGACGTGTCCTCGCGGATGGTGATCCCGAGGAACCGAAGCCGTCCGCGGATGATGCTCCAGGCCTCGCGTTCGTCCTCGATCCAGCGCCGCAGGAATCCGTAGAGTTCGGTGAACGTCTGTCCTGTGTAGACGAGGTCGACGAACACCTTCGGCCGTCCGCGCGCCAGATCGTGCGGGCTCAGCCCCGCCGCGGCGAGATAGCCGCGAAGAGTGTCCACATCGGACTCGGCAAGCCCGGCGTATGCCCCAGCGAACGACAGCGGTAACTGGTGGATCCGTTCCCGCCAAGGGGTTCCGCTCAGCAGGTCGTGCACGCTGTCCGCGGAGCGGCCGACGAAGTAGAGGTCCGCGTCCCCCGCCCGCGCGATCACCTTCGCGGCGCATTCGATCAGTTCGTCCAGAAACCACAACGACGGTTCTTCGGCGCGCTCCAGTAGCGTCCCGAGCTGGTCGGGGCGCACGAGATCCCAGCGGTACGGCCGATTCACGCCGTCCAGGATTCCCGCGCGCCCCGACGTTTGTCGAAGGATTTACGAGAGCAGGTTGTACACCGTCTGCTCGCCGACGGTGGTGGCGCTGAAATTCTCGGCAACCCATTCGGAGATCTCGTTCGAACCGCCACCCGGCCCGCCGCCGCGGCCGCCTTCGACGTAGTAGGTGATGTCGCCGTTCGCGACGTACTGCTGGAATTCCGCCAGCGTCGGAGCGGGATCCCTGCCGCTCCAGCCTCCGATGCCGATCACCGACTTCCCGCTCGCCAGTTCCAGGTTCGCCGCCGACTGTGAACTCGACGTCGCGGCCGCCCATTTCGTCGTGGTCGCCGCGAGCGCGGCCCCGATCTCCGCCGAGGACCCCTCTTCCATGCCCATGCCCATTCCGCGCTCGGCACCGGTGGACGGGCCGGAGATCGGGATCGAGCCGGAGTGCGCCTGCGAAGCGGTCTCGATGCCGTACGCGGTGGTCCCGAGGCCGATCGTCAGCACGGAGACCGTCGCGACGACGGCGACGAGCCTGCGCATCGGCGGGACACCCACCAGCACGACGGTGGCGGTCACCAGGCCGAGGCCGACGATGATCCAGCGCACCGCGGGCAGCCAGTCCGCGTTCCGGTCGAGGAGGATGTACGCCCAGACGGCGCTGGCCGCGATCATCAGCGACAGGAACACCCGAGGCGCGAGATGCGCCCGGCCGCGCCACAGCGAGGTCCCGGAGATCGCCACCACCGCGGCGATCGACGGCGCCAGCGCGACGGCGTAGTACGGGTGCACGATCCCGCTCATGAAGCTGAACACCAGCGAGGTGACGAGCATCCAGCCGCCCCACACGATCAGCGCGGCCCTCGTCCGGTCGGTCCCGGCCGCCCGCCGGGTGAACCACAGCCCCGCGACCAGCCCGATCAGCGCGGCGGGCAGCAGCCATGACACTTCGCCGCCGAAGCTGGCGCCGAACATCCGGGTCAGGCCGCTCTCGCCGCCGAAGCCGACGTTCCCGCCGCCGGAGCTGACTGTGCCGCCTGGGCCGCCGACCACCATGCCGCCGCCCATGCCGAAGATCCGGCCGAGACCGTTGTAGCCCAAGGCCAGTTCGAGCAGGCTGTCGCCGTCCGAGCCGCCGATGTACGGCCGCGAATCGGTCGGCCACAGATCGACCAGCGCGATGAACCAGCCCGCCGACACGACCACCGCGGCCACCGCGCCGAGCAAGTGCAGCAGACGTTTGCCCAGCGAGGCCGGAGCCGCGATCAAGTAGGCGAGCCCGAACGCGGGCAGCACCAGGAACGCCTGCATCATCTTGGTGAGGAAGCCAAACCCGATGGCGACCCCGGCCAGCGCAAGCCAGCGCGGGCTCGCGTTTTCGATCGCGCGGATCGTGCAGTAGCCGCCCGCGATCAGCAGCAGTGTCAGCAGCGCGTCCGGATTGTTGAACTTGAACATGAGCGCGGCGACCGGGGTGACGGCGAGCGCCGCCCCGGCGAAGAGGCCGGCGACCGGTCCGGAGGTCCGTTTCACCGTCAGATACAGCAAACCGACCGAAGCCACCCCCATCAGCGCCTGTGGGGCCAGCACGGTGAAGCTGGAGAAGCCGAAGAGCCGGGCGAACGCCGTCGTGACCCAGAGCGCGGCCGGGGGTTTGTCGACGGTCAGCACGTTTCCGGCGTCGAGGGAGCCGAACAGCCACGCCTTCCAGTCCTGGGTGCCCGACTGCACGGCCGCCGCGTAGAACGAGTTGCCGTACCCGGAGGCGGTCAGGTTCCAGAAGTACAGCAGCGCGGTGGCGGCGAGCAGCCCGAGAACGGCGGGCCGGACCCACCGTTCTGGTGGTTTCGTGGCATTTTCCTTGCTGTGGCCGGGTTCCACCCGGGAAGCGAGTGCGGTGGTCATGGATCAGTTCTCCATCTCGGTGGCGGGGCGGCGGCGGAAAACCCAGCCGCGCAGCAGCAGGAAGCGCAGGACGGTGGCCGCGAGGTTCGCGAGCACGAGCGCGGTGATCTCCAGCGCCAGCCCCGGCGCGGTCATCGTGTGCAGCAGCGCCAGGGCGCCACTGGTGAGCGCGAGTCCTAGACCGAACACGATGAGCCCCTGGAACTGGTGCAGCCCGGCGCCTTCCCGGCCGCGGATCCCGAAGGTCAGGCGCCGGTTGAGCGCGGTGTTGCCGATCGCCGTCACCAGCAGCGCGACGAGATTCGCCGCCTGCGCGCCGGTGAACGTCCGCAGCAGCAGGAAAAGCACGAGGTACGCGACCGTGCTGGCGACGCCGACGGCGGCGAACCGCACCAGCTGCCGCACCAGGCTCGGCGCCACCCCCGGTGCCTGGACCTGGATCGGCGCGCGGCCGAGTTGCTCGCGCAGGCCGCTGATCGGGATGCGGCCGGTCATCGTGGCCTTGGCCAGCCGGGCGATGCCTTTGAGGTCGGCGGTCGCGGTGGCGATGATGTTCACCGACGAGTCGGGGTCGTCCACCCAGTCGACCGGCACCTCGTGGATCCGCAGCCCGGTCTTCTGTGCCAGCACGAGCAGTTCGGTATCGAAGAACCAGCCGGTGTCCTGGATATGGGGGAGCAGCCGTTCGGCGACGTCGGCGCGGATCGCCTTGAAACCGCATTGCGCGTCGCTGAACCTCGCCGCCAGCGTGCCGCGCAGGATCAGGTTGTAGCAGCGGGAGATGAACTCCCGCTTCGGCCCGCGCACCACCCGCGCGCCACGGGCGAGCCTGCTGCCGATGGCGAGATCCGAGTGACCGGACAGCAGCGGCGCGATGAGCGGCCCGAGCGCGGCCAGATCGGTCGAAAGGTCGACGTCCATGTAGGCGAGCACTGGAGCGTCCGAAGTGGACCAAACGGCACGCAACGCGCGGCCGCGGCCTTTTTCTTCGAGGTGCCGGACTTCGACGGCGTCGAACTCGCGGCTCAGCCGTTCCGCGACGCGCAGCGTGCCGTCGGTGCTGGCGTTGTCGGCGACGGTGATCCGGAACGGGTACGGGAACTGCTCGGCGAGATGGGCGTGCAGCCTCCGGATGCACGGTTCGAGGTCGTTCTCCTCGTTGTAGACCGGGATGACGACGTCGAGAACGGGAGAGCCGTCCGGGACGATGGCGGGGCGGCGGCCGGTTTCGGCGCCGGAGAGGATCGCGGCTGTCATGGTGTCAATCTCGGCCATCGCGCTGAGGTCGCCTTGTGCCCGAGCTGTGCTGTCGCTGTGTCCTGTCACGGGATTCACCGGCTCAGGTCGTAGACGGTGACTCCGTCCACAGTGGTCGGTTCGTAGGTTTCCGCGACCCAGGCGGCGATCCGCTCGGCGGCGTCGCTGCCGGTCTCCCCGCGCATCATCATGCCTTCGCCGAGGAAGTAGTGGATCCGTCCACTTCGGACGTATTCCTGGAACTGTTCGAGCGTGGGCGCCGGATCCGTGCCGTTGAACCCGCCGACGGCCATCACCGGCGCGCCGCTGCCCAGCTGATATCCCGCGGCGTTGTTGGAACCCACGGTCGCCGCCGCCCAGGTGTAGTTCGCGCTGTCCCGTCGGATCAGGGCGGCCAGGTCGTCGCCGGGCAGGCTCGTCCCGAGCAGGCCGCCGCCACCCATCCGCATGCCCCGGCCCGTATCCGGCCCGGCGGAGGGAAGAGCGCCGGAATGCGGGGTGGCGGCGGTCGCGACCGTGTACGCCCCGGTGCCTGACAGAACCGTCGCCAGTGCGCCGACGGCGACCAGACGCCTTGCCGCGTCAGGTAAACGCGCGGCGAAGAACACCAGGAAGGCGCACAGGAGACCGGCCACGAGGATCGCGATCGCCAGCCCGGGAAGCCAGCCGGATTGCCGTGACAACAGGAGATACGCCGTCAGCGCGGTCAGCCCGATCCCGGCGCTCAAGGTGCCCGCGGCGGCCGGATTCCCCCGTGCGCGCCACAACTGCGTGCCCGCGATCCCGGCGAGCGCGGCGACCGCCGGGGCGAGCGCGATCATGTAGTACGCGTGGATGATGCCGCCCATGTAGCTGAACACCACGGCGGTCACCAGGAACCAGCCGCCCCAGACGATCAGCGCCGCACGCCCGCGATCGGTGCGCGGGGCACGGCGCGTGAACCACAGGCCGGCGGCCAGCGCGACGACGGCGGCAGGCAGGAGCCAGGCGATCCCGCCCGCCATCTCGTCGCCGAACAACCGGTCCCAGCCCGTGCCGCCCCAGCCGCCGTTGGGGTTTCCGCCGACGCTGCCGACCTCGTCGCCGGTGATGCGACCGAAGCCGTTGTAGCCGAAAGCCAGCTCCCACAGGCTGTTCTCCTGCGAGCCACCGATGTAGGGCCGGTCGGCGGCGGGCCACATCGCGACGACGGCGAGATACCAGCCCGCGGAGACGAGGGTCGCGGCCAAGGCGCCGAACAGGTGCAGCAGACGTTTGCCCAGCGACGTCGGCGCCGCGATCAAGTGCGCGAGCCCGAACGCGGGTAGTACCAGGAACGCTTGCAGCATCTTGGCGAGGAAGCCGAACCCGACCGCGACCCCGGCCAGCGCCAGCCAGCGCGGGCTCGCCTTCTCCAGCGCGCGGACGACGCAGTACGCGCCCGCGGTCAAGAGCAGGACGAGCAACGCGTCGGGGTTGTTGAAGCGGAACATCAGCGCGGCGGCCGGGGTGAGCGCGAGGACCGTGCCCGCCAGCAGCCCCGCGGCCGGACCGGACGTCCGGCGGACCGCGGCGTACAGCAGCGCCACCGAGCCGACGCCCATCAGCGCCTGCGGCACCAGGACACTCCAGGCGTCGACGCCGAACAGGCGCGCGGAAAGGCTCATCACCCACAACGCGGCCGGTGTCTTGTCGACCGTGATCGCGTTCGCGGCGTCGCTGGACCCGAAGAACAACGCCTTCCAGCTCAGCGATCCCGCCTGCGCGGCCGCGGAGTAGAAAGCGTTGGCCCAGCCGGATTCCCCGAGGTTCCACAGATACAGGACGGCGGTCGCGAGCAGGAGCGCGGCCAGCGACGGCCGGACCCAGCGCGGATCGGCCGGCGTGCCTCGGGCGGGGGGAGCGGTTCGATCGGCTTCGTCGCGGGAGGCGAGGAGGGTCATGGCCTCAGCGTCGGGGGCCGACCTGGGGGTGGTTGTGCCGAAGCTGTGCACCCGCTGTGAGGATCCGATCACCGGCAGATGGACGGCGAACTCGGTGTGCCCCGGACGGCTGTGCACCTCGATCGTGCCGTGATGGGCGACGACGATGGCCGACGCGATCGCCATCCCGAGCCCGGTGCTGCCCGCGGTCCGGGACCGGGAGGAGTCGCCGCGGGCGAAGCGCTCGAACACGCTCGGCAGGAGTTCCGGGTCGATCCCGGGACCGTCGTCGGTGACGGTGAGCACCGCGGCCCCGCCGTGCGCGAGGGCCAGCGCGGTGACCACCGTGGTACCCGGCGGGGTGTGCGTGCGCGCGTTGGACAGCAGGTTCGCCAGCACCTGGTGCAGGCGCTGGACATCGCCGCGGACGAGGACGGGCACCGTCGGGAGCCGGAGCTCCCAGCGATGGTCCGGGCCCGCGACATGCGCGTCGCCGACGGCGTCCGCGGCCAGCCGGGCGAGGTCGACTTCGCCCGCTTCGAGCGGCCGCCCTGCGTCGAGTCTCGCCAGCAGGAGAAGGTCCTCGACCAGCGTCGTCATCCTGGCCGCCTCCGACTGGATCCGCGACATCGAACGCGCGACCTCCGGTGGCGCCAGAGCGCTGCTTCGGCCGGCGAGTTCGGCATACCCCGGATCGCCGCGAGCGGAGTGCGGAGTTCGTGGCTCGCGTCGGCGACGAACCGGCGGACGCGGGTCTCGCTGGCCTGCCGGGCTTCCAGCGCCCGCGCGATATGCCCGAGCATGAGGTTCAGCGCCGAACCGACCTGGCCGACCTCGGTCCGCGGATCGGTGTCGATCGCGGGCACCCGCACGGAAAGCGCGACCTGGCCGCGGTCGAGCCGCATCGCCGACACCCGGCCCGCGGTCGCGGCGACCCGGTCGAGCGGCCGCAGCGTACGGCGGACGGCGAACGCGCCGAGGAACCCGGCGCCGGTGACGCCCGCCGCCGCGACCCCGAACAGGATCCACCCGACGGTGGCCAGCGTGTCCTGCATCGGGCCGAGCGGAAGCCCGGTGACGACCACGCCGCCGGGGATCGAGGCGGCCTGCACGCGGTAGTCGCCCAGGCCGCCGATCGTCAGCGTCATCGGCGGCCGGTCCGCCGGGATCGAGAACAGCCCGGCCTCCTGCTCGGCCGACAACCCTTGGGGAAGTCCTTGCACGGTAAGGACTCCCGCGTAGAGCACGCGGTCGCCGGAGACGCGCACGCTGAGCGTCCCGGACGCCTGGCCCGGCGCGTTGAGCGGATTGGGACCGAGCCCGTCCTCCGGCGGCCGGTTCGCGAAGTCGTGGGCGCGGGCCGACGCCGCCGAGAGCTGGTCGTCGATCTGGCGGGTGAGGAACGACCGCAGCGCGATCTCGCTGGCGACGCCGATCACCAGGCAGACGAACGTGAGCAGCAGCACCATCGAACCGGTCAGCTTGGCGCGCAGGGAAAGCCGCCCGGGCCGGGTCCACCGGCGCGGGCCGGTGGTCGGGGCCGGGCCGGATGCCATGACCCGAGCGTGCGCCGCCGTCGTATGCGCGCGTTGTGTCCCACCTGTGAGCCCGCTGTGTGCCGCGGTCACGGAGGGGGCTGACGGCGGCACAAACCGGGCACAGCCGCGGCAACTCTGCCTCGCCTCACCCTGCCAGCGAAACCGTGGGGCGGCCACGTCGTGACTGGGCGGACGGCAGGCGTGATCAGACGGACGACACGCGTGACTGGACGGACGACACGCGTATGCGGCCGCGTCCGCCGAGAGTCGTCCGCCTGGACACGTGTGTCGTCCCTCTGATCACACGTGTCGTCCCTCCGGACACGCGAAACCGGCCGCCGGGGCGGCCGGGTCAGCGGTCGTAGTCCACGCCCAGTTCGGGAGAGGTCGCCACCGCCCGGCAGGTCAGGATCCGCCCGGCCGCGACCTCTTCGTCGCCGAGCGCGTAGTGCACGTCCATCCGGGCGTCGCCGTGCACCACGGTCGCCCGGCACGTGCCGCATGCCCCGCCGACGCACGCGTACGGCGCGTCGACGCCGTGCCGGAGCGCGGCGCTGAGGACGGTTTCGCCCACCGTCGCGGGGATTTCGACGGTCTTCCCGCCCGCGGTGACCGTCAGCGTCGAGCCGGGGTGCCGCGAGGGGCGGACCGGAAGCGCGCCCTGGAACAGTTCGAAGTGGACGTTCTCTTCCGGGACGTCCCGTTCGGCGAGCGTCCGGCGGGCCATGTCGACGAGGTCGCGCGGGCCGCACAGGAACCAGTCGTCCACCTTCGCCGGGTGCAGCCGTGCCTGCAGCAGCGCGCGGAGGCGGGTGCCGTCGAGACGCCCGCGCTGATACCGCTCGTGCGAGATGGCCAGCGCCTCGCCGACGATGTCGAACGGCTTTTCGAGCCGTTGTGTGCGCAGGTCCGGGTCGCGTTCGTCGGTGCGGTAGTGCACGACGTGCAGCCGTCCGCCCAGCCGCGCGGCGAGCGCGCCGAGCTCGTCGGCGAACATCGTGCTGGCGCCGGAGGTGTTGATGTAGAGCAGGGTCGCCTTGCTGTTCGGCTCGTTCCGCAGGGTCGCGGTCAGGATCGACAGGATCGGCGTGATCCCGCTGCCCGCGGCGAGCGCGACGTAACGGCCGGCGCGGCCCCGCTCCGGGGTCAGCGTGAACTCGCCGTCCGGCGGCAGGACGTCCAGGACGTCACCCGCCGCGAGTTCCGTGGTGGCGAACGTCGAGAACGCGCCGCCGAGCTGGTGTTTGATCGCGATCCGCAGCACGCCGGAGTCCGGTGCCGAGCAGATCGAGTAGGCGCGCCGCACCTCTTCCCCGTCGACCTCCGCGCGGATGACGAGGTGCTGACCGGGGGTGAAAAGGAAGGTCTCGCGCAGCTGCTCCGGCACCTCGAAGGTCACGGTGACGGCGCCCTCGCACAGCGGCCGGACCTCGGCGACGCGCAGCGGGTGGAAGCGGCTCGGCCGCAAGGGCTGGGGTGCGGGCGGTTCCTCGTCGAACGAGCCGGTGAGCCGTCGCCATTCGCGGTACTCCGACGACGTCAGCTCGCGGCCCCACGGCGTCGCGATCGGGACGTCCCTGGCGAGGTAGGCGTCGCGGTTGTCCCGCCAGGTGCGCAGGTAGCGGTAGAACGGGATCGCGGGGTGGAGATGGTGCACCAGGTGGTAGTTCTGGCACAGCATGATCGGCGTCATCAGCCATTCGAGCCCGACGCGGACGCGCGTCGCGCCGAACCGGTTCTGCCGCTGCGCGCCGAGGTCGTGATGCGGGAGCCAGTCGAACCACCAGGCCAGCACGGCCAGCCCGACGCGCTGCGGGATCAGGTAGATCATCAGCAGTTCCCAGCCGTGGCCGCTCACGGTCAGCCAGGCGAACGCGGCGAGGCTCAGCGCGACGACGGCCGCGCTCTCGGCCCGCTCCGACGGCGGCCGCGTCCGCTGCCGCGCCACGTAGAAGCGGGCGTACCAGAAGTCGATGGTCAGCCAGCGCAGCGGCAACTGCCAGCAGGGGCCGTGCGCGGTCCAGGCGTCGGGGTCGGTGTGGGCGTCCTCGTTGGTGTTGCGGTGGTGCTCCAGATGGATGTAGCGCACCAGCGGGAAGGAGCCGTAGGCCGCCACGAACGGCATCGCGAGCCTGCCGAGCAGTTCGTTGACCCAGGTGAGCCGCCCGGCCGCGTGATGCGTCGACTCGTGCAGCACGGTGAACATGGTGAAGGTGACGAGCGCGTGCAGGGGAATGGTCACCCAGAGCGGCGCGGCCTCGTTGACGACCAGCCAGGTGGCGCCCGTCCAGACCATGCCGCCCCCGGTGAACAGCAGCACCGTCGGCACCGAGACCAGCGGCAGCGGGATCCGCGGGCTGGGCACGCCGCGTCTCGGTCTTCTCTCGGGTGATTCCCCCGTGTCCTCGGACCGGGTTACGGCGACGGTCATCGATCGTTCCCCTCGGTCGATGGCTACCGGGACAAGCTCGCATACCGTAGACAATTAGTACTGGTTTGTAAACTTCATCCGATCGCTGAACGCCTCGTCACGGCGTCCGATGGTGAAGCGTGGCACGCATCCGTGTCCAGGAAAGGGCCGGTTCGTAACAGAGAAGAACCGAAAACTGGTCCGATCGGGTGGTCAGGGGCCTGATGGTCCGACGTGGGTCGAAACCTGTGAGCGGCGTCGGAGGGCGGGCTGATGGCCCCGGGACCGGACCGGTGAGCGACACGGCCCAGGCCGCGCCCTGCGGGTCTGTCCGCGGTCTTCGCGCCCAGGTGGTCCCTGACGGCACGGGCGGATGCGGCCGAGTACGACCCGGTACGAGGCCGATCCGCCCGCACCGCCAGGAACCACCTGGATCACGAACCCCGTCGAACAGACCCACAGGACACGGCCTAGACTCGGACGGCCCGGTCTGCAAGGTGACCAGGGCACATCCGCCGTCGACGACATGCGGATGCCCCAACACACCGTTTACCGCTCGAGGAGAATACGTTGAAGAGCACCGTCGAGCAGCTCAGCCCGACGCGAGTCAAGATCAATGTCGAGGTGCCGTTCGACGAGCTCAAGCCGAACTTCGACCGCGCCTACCGCAAGATCGCCCAGCAGGTGCGCATCCCCGGCTTCCGCCCGGGCAAGGCGCCGGCTCGCGTGCTGGAAAGCCGGATCGGGCGCGCCCCGGTGCTCGACGAGGTCGTCAACGAGGTCATTCCGGCCAAGTACATGGAAGCCGTGCGCGCGGGCGAGGTCCGCACGCTGGGCCAGCCCGAGTTCGAGGTGACCAAGCTGGAGGACCGTGAGGTCCTCGAGTTCACCGCCGAGGTCGACGTCCGTCCGGAGATCTCGCTGCCCGACCTCGAGGGCTTCGCGGTCAGCGTCGACGACGTCGAACTGACCGACGCCGAGGTCGACGAGCAGCTCGACGAGCTGCGCGCCCGCTTCGGCACGCTGACCGGTGTCGACCGCCCGGCCGAGAACGGCGACTTCGTCTCGATCGACCTCGCGGCCACCGTCGACGGCCAGGAGGTCGAGGAGGCCTCGACCACCGGCCTGTCCTACGAGATCGGCTCCGGCCAGCTCGTCGACGGCATCGACGAGGCGATCATCGGCGCGAACGCCGGCGAGACCAAGACCTTCACCACGAAGCTGGTCGCCGGCGAGCACACCGGCAAGGACGCCGACGTCACCGTCACCGTGCAGACCATCAAGCAGCGCGAGCTGCCCGAGGCGGACGACGAGTTCGCCCAGATGGCGAGCGAGTTCGACACGATCGACGAGCTGAAGGGCGACCTTCGCGAGCGTCTCGGCCGCGTCAAGAAGATGCAGCAGGGCGTCCAGGCCCGTGACAAGGTCCTCGAGGAGCTGCTTGAGCGCACCGAGGTCGCCATCCCGGAGAAGGTCCTCGAGGCCGAGATCGAGAACCGCAAGCACGACGCGATCCACCCCTTCGACCACGACGAGGCGCAGTTCGCGAAGGCGCTGGAGGCCGAAGGCCGCACGATCGAAGAGTTCGACACCGAGGTCCGCGAGGAGTCGGAGAAGGCGGTCCGCACGCAGCTGCTGCTGGACAGCATCGCCGACGCCGAGCAGACGTCGGTCAACGACGGCGAGCTCACCGAGCGGATCATCTACCAGGCGCAGCGCTTCGGCGTCAGCCCGGACGAGTACGTCCAGCGGGCGCAGCAGTCCGGTCAGCTGACCGCGATCTACGCCGACGTCCGCCGCGGCAAGGCGCTGGCCTCGGTGGTCCGCAAGACCACCGTGACCGACGCCTCCGGCGCCACGGTCGACCTCGAAGAGCTCTTCGGCCCCGCAGCCGAGGAGACGCAGGTCACCGAGGAACCCGCGAAGACTGCGGCCGAGTAGGGAATATCCGGTCCGGTCGAATCGGACCGTAAAGCTGTAAGCGAACTTGGGCGGTGTCAGGCATTCTGCACCGCCCAAGTTCGTTAGGGTCGGTTGCAAGATCCTCAAGCATCTGGACATACGCGGCGGCGAACGTTCCACCCGCCGCCGTCGGCGAAAAGGCAGGCATGACGTGACGCAGCACACGCCCCAGGCGCGGACCGGTACCGCAGGGCTCAACCTCACCGACTCGGTCTTCGAGCGGCTGCTCCAGGAGCGCATCGTCGTCCTCGGCTCCGAGGTCAACGACGAGGTCGCCAACCGGATCACCGCCCAGTTGTTGCTGCTCGACGCAGACGACTCCGAGTCGGACATCCGCTTCTACATCAACTCGCCCGGTGGCTCGGTCACCGCGGGTTTCGCGATCTACGACACCATGCAGCTGATCCGCCCGGACGTCGCGACCTACGCGATGGGCCTGGCCGCGTCGATGGGGCAGTTCCTGCTCTCCTCCGGCACGCCCGGCAAGCGGTACGCGCTGCAGCACGCGCGCATCCTCATGCACCAGCCCTCGGCGGGGGTCGGCGGCACGGCCTCCGACATCGCCATCCAGGCCGAGGTGTTCGGCAAGTGGAAGCAGGAGCTGGCCCGGATCACCGCCGAGCAGACCGGCCAGACGGTCGAGCAGATCGTCAAGGACGGTGACCGCGACCGCTGGTTCACCGCGCAGGAGGCGAAGGACTACGGCTTCGTGGACCAGGTCCTCACTCGTGAGAACCCGCTTCCCAACAGCTGATCCGCGCCTCGCACACAGGAGAATTCAATGAGCAACTTCCAGCTTCCGAACGGGTCGCAGGCGCCCGGGATGCAGTCGCGGCTCCAGCTGCCGCAGTCGCGGTACGTCCTGCCCTCGTACGTCGAGCGCACGAGCTACGGCATCAAGGAATCGAACCCGTACAACAAGCTGTACGAAGAGCGTCAGATCATGCTCGGCGTGCAGATCGACGACGCGTCGGCGAACGACGTGATGGTCCAGCTGCTGCACCTCGAGCACGAGGACCCGGACCGCGACATCATGATCCTGATCAACTCGCCCGGTGGCTCGTTCACCGCGCTGATGGCGATCTACGACACGATGCAGTACGTCCGTCCCGACATCGTCACCATGTGCATCGGCCAGGCCGCCTCGGCCGCCGCGGTGCTGCTGGCCGCCGGGACCCCCGGCAAGCGCTTCACGCTGCCGAACTCGCGCGTGCTGATCCACCAGCCCGCCACCGAGGGCACGTACGGCCAGGTCTCGGACCTGGAGATCCAGGCCAACGAGATCCAGCGGGTGCGGCGCCAGATGGAGGTCATCCTGGCGAAGCACACGAAGAAGGACGCCGACGAGGTCAAGAAGGACATCGAGCGCGACAAGATCCTGACGGCCGACGAGGCCAAGGCGTAC
Organism: Amycolatopsis sp. EV170708-02-1; assembly: GCF_022479115.1. Taxonomy (NCBI): domain Bacteria; kingdom Bacillati; phylum Actinomycetota; class Actinomycetes; order Pseudonocardiales; family Pseudonocardiaceae; genus Amycolatopsis; species Amycolatopsis sp. EV170708-02-1. The sequence continues at coordinate 6,869,729 of NZ_CP092497.1, read as the reverse complement.
GGGATCGTCGACGAGGTGCTCGAGTACCGCAAGGCTTCGAGCAGCTGATCGTGGGAGGGGACCGGTGCGTGTCGGGTGACGACACGCACCGGACCCCTGGTCTATGGTCAGCTTCTGGCGTGCTCAGATGTGACGTTGGTTCTCCCGTCGGCGGCATCGGACGGGTACCGTCAGTGGCAGTGTGTGAGGCTCCGAGAGGTCATCCGTGACCGGGGCGGTAAGACAGTCAGGCGCGTATCGCGCCGGAGGGGACGAGGTCAACGGCCATGGCACGGATCGGTGACGGCGGCGACCTGCTGAAATGTTCTTTCTGCGGCAAGAGCCAAAAGCAGGTGAAGAAGCTCATTGCCGGCCCCGGGGTCTACATCTGCGATGAGTGCATCGATCTCTGCAACGAGATCATCGAAGAGGAACTGGCCGAGGCCGGCGAGGTCAAGCTCGACGAGCTGCCCAAACCCGCCGAGATCCACGAGTTCCTCGAGCAGTACATCATCGGCCAGGACGACGCGAAGCGATCGCTGGCCGTGGCGGTGTACAACCACTACAAGCGTGTGCAGTCCGACGACAAGGCCGGGCCGAAGGATTCCAAGGACGAGACCGTCGAGCTGGCGAAGTCCAACATCCTGATGCTGGGGCCGACGGGCTGCGGCAAGACCTATCTGGCCCAGACCCTGGCGAAGATGCTGAACGTCCCGTTCGCGATCGCGGACGCCACGGCGCTCACCGAAGCCGGGTATGTGGGCGAGGACGTCGAGAACATCCTGCTCAAGCTGATCCAGGCGGCGGATTACGACGTCAAGCGCGCCGAGACGGGCATCATCTACATCGACGAGGTCGACAAGATCGCCCGCAAGTCGGAGAACCCGTCGATCACCCGTGACGTGTCCGGCGAGGGCGTGCAGCAGGCGCTGCTGAAGATCCTCGAGGGCACCACCGCCTCGGTGCCGCCGCAGGGCGGCCGCAAGCACCCGCACCAGGAGTTCATCCAGATCGACACGACGAACGTGCTGTTCATCGTGGCCGGCGCGTTCGCCGGGCTGGAGAAGATCATCAACGAGCGGGTCGGCAAGCGCGGCCTCGGGTTCGGCGCGGAGATCCGCACCAAGGCCGAGATCGACGAGAGCGACATCTTCTCCGACACCATGCCGGAGGACCTGATCAAGTTCGGGCTGATCCCGGAGTTCATCGGGCGTCTCCCGGTCGTGGCGACGGTGACCCACCTCGACAAGGACTCGCTGGTCAGCATCCTGACCACGCCGCGCAACGCGCTGGTGAAGCAGTACAAGAAGCTCTTCGAGATGGACAACGTCGAGCTGGAGTTCACCAAGACCGCGCTCGAGGCCATCGCCGACCAGGCCGTGCTCCGCGGCACCGGCGCCCGTGGCCTGCGCGCGATCATGGAAGAGGTCCTGCAGCCGGTCATGTACGACATCCCCAGCCGCGACGACGTCGCGAAGGTCGTCATCACCGAGCAGACCGTCCGCGAGAACGTGAACCCGACGATCGTGGCGCGTCAGCCGTCCCGCCGTCGCAGCAGCGAGCGCGGCGAGAAGTCCGCCTGAGCGCACACTTTCGCCACCGATGCCCCGGCCGGATCCCTCCGGCCGGGGCATCGGTTTTCTCCGGCCCGGTCCGGCCGGTGACCGGACCGGGATAGGATGCGAAGGTGCCGCTGACTCCCACGAAGGACGAGACCGAGGCTCCCGAGCTGGCAGCCGCGAGTCCGCGCGAGGTCAGGGGACTCGTCGAACTCACCGAACGCATCGTCGTCGGGGCGTACCGCGGGCATCCGTGGCTCCCGCGCGCGCTGACGATCGCGCTGGGCGTGCTGGTGGCGACCTGCCTGGTGGCCGGTGTCGTCCGCTTGTCGCCACTGCCGCTGATCCCGCTGCCGTTCTTCGCCGTCTCGGCGTACGCGCTCATCCGGCTCAAGGCGGCGCGAAGCGCGGAGGCGAACCAGTCGCTCGTCGCCTGGACCGGGCTGTTCACCGGTGCGACGCTCGCCGGATTCTGGCTGATCTCGATGGCGGGACGCTGGCTCGGCTGATCGGCCCGGCACCCGTTTCCGGATTTCCCTCCGTTAGCAGGGTTTCAGAATCATCCCCACGGGGTAAGACGAGTCCGTGACAGTCACCGCGGGTCTCTTCTCCCACGTGGGCCTGCTCTACTCCGGTGACGCCGAGTACCTGGACGGTACGGTTCCGTACATCCTGGAGGGCCTGAAGCTCGGCGAGCCCGTCGCGGTGGCCGTCCCGGGCCGGAATCTCGCGCTGATCGAAGCCGCCTTGGGCGATTCCGCCGCCGGGGTCGAGTTCATCGACATGACCGAGGCGGGCCGCAACCCCGGCCGCATCCTTCCCGGTGTGCTGCTCGCGTTCGCGGACAACCGCCCGGGGCCGGTGCGGATCATCGGCGAACCGATCTGGGCGGGCCGGTCGGCGCTCGAATACCCGGCCTGCGCGCAGCACGAGGCGCTGATCAACGTCGCTTTCGGGGACCGCGAACTGAGCATTCTCTGCCCGTACGACCGCAACCGGCTCGACGACGACGTCCTCGCCGACGCCGAGCGGACCCATCCGACCCTCTCCGGCGCCGGCGGTGATCGCCCGAGCGCGGGTTACGCTCCCGACGCGGTCGTCGAGAAATACAACCTTCCGCTGCCCGAGCCGCGGGCGGCCGACGCGTTCCGCTTCGACCTCGCCCGGCTCGGCGCGGTGCGGTGTTTCGCGCAGGACCGGGCCGAGGAGTACGGCCTCGCTTTGGAGCGGGTGGAAGATCTCGTGCTCGCCGTGGCCGAGCTGTCCGCCAACAGCGTGCTGCACGGTTCGGGCCACGGTGTCGTCCGCATCTGGCGCGAAGAGGGCTACGTGCTCTGCGAGGTCATCGACGAGGGCACCCTGAGCGATCCGCTGGCCGGCCGTCGTCCCGCCTCGCCGGGGCAGATCGGCGGACGTGGCCTGGTGCTGGTGAACCAGGTCGCCGACCTGGTCCGGCAGTATCTGAGACCGGGGTCGACCGTGACCAGGATCTACTTCCGCGTCTGAACCCTCAGGCGTTCTTCGGGACGTGTTTGCCGAGGAACGCGATCAAACTCGGCACGACCGTGCGGTTGAAGGCGTCGCCGTGCTTGCCGCGCGAGGTGTGCGCCACCATGGGCCGCGCCTCGGAGATGAACTTCCGCACCCCGCCGATGAACGGGTCTTCGGTCCCGCACCAGATCCCGGTCGGCACGCTTTTGGTGACGCCGATGTGGCGCAGCGGGTCCAGCGAGCCCCAGTCGGCGGCGTCGCGGAAGGCGCGCCGTTTGCTCATCTCGGCCCACGACGTGATCAGCGCGGGCGCGAGGGCCGCGACCGCGGCGGGCGGGCGGCGGCGTTCCAGGCGGCGCCGGGTGTACAGCAGCGCGCCGAAGCCGCCCATCGAGAGCCCGGTGGCGGCGAACGGCTGCCCGTCCCGGCCGCCGAGGCCGCGCGCGGCGAGCCAGCGGGGGACCTCTTCGAGCAGCATCGCCATCGGGTTGTCGCCCGGTTTGTTCTCGTGCCAGTAGTGGTCGCCGCCGTCGACGGCGACGAACCCGAACGCGGGCACCGCCTTGCGGGCGACGTCGCTGCCGAGCTGTTTCAACAGCCCTGTCGGGGCCGCGTGCCGCGCGGTGCCGTGGAGGCCGTGCAGCATCAGCGACATGGGCAGTCCCTTGGGCGGTGCCTTGGTCGGCAGCATGAGCACGAGATCGACCTCGCGGCCGCGGGCTTCGGAGTAGACGCGTTCGACACGGGGGCTGCCCAGCTGGGTGGCCGGGGTCGGCGACGCGACGCCGAGCGCCCGCTGGAGCGCTTCGCTGAACGGCAGGGCTCCGGTGGCCGTCCCGGCGGCGAGCCCGGCGACTCCGAGACCGGAGGCGCCCGCGATCAGCACGGAACGACGGCTCAGCCACCGGCGGGCGCCGTCCACCCCCGGCAGCGTCGTATGCCCCTGGTCGTCCTCGTTCACCGATCCCCGTTCCCCCGTTTGGCTTCCACCAGGTCAGACGCGCGCTTCCGCTCGAAGGTTGCACGATTCACCGACCTGTGACCGGGGTATCGCCGGATCAGGTGCCGATGTTTCCCTCTTTCGCGCGCCAGGCCTCGATCGAGCGGCGGGCGGACCGTGTCGCGGCCTCGTAAGTGTCGCCCAGACCCACGCCCAGGGCGGTGGCCAGGGGAATCAGGATGTGGTCCACACCATTCTCGCCGTCGCCGAAATGGCCGGCGACCTCCAGTGTGATGTAGCCGTGCACGGCGCTCCAGAGCTGAGCGGCGACCTCGAATTCCGGGGCGGGGCGGAACCGGCCCGCGTCGATCACCCGCTTCGCGGCGCGGACGAGGTAGCCGAAGGCCTCGATGCCCTCTTCGCTGGCGTTCTGGCGGGTCTCCTCGTTGGTCATGTCGCCGAGGGTCACCTTCTGCCCGCTGGGCTGGCTCTGGCCGAAGGTCACCGCGTAAAGCTGCGGGTCGTCCACGACGGTCCGCCGGTACGCCAGTGCCAGGGTGAGGATGTCTGCCGCAGGGTCTTCGGTCTCCTCGACCCGGCCCAGGTTCGCCGACAGCCGCCGGAATCCCTCGCGCGCGACCTCGTCCACGAGCGCGCCCATACCGCCGAAGTGGGTGTACACGGCCATGGTGGACGCGCCGATCTCGGCCGCCAGCTTGCGGGCCTGCAGCGCCTCCGGGCCGCCGTGCGAGAGCAGCCGGATCGCCGCCTCGATCAGCTTGCCCTTGACCTCGGCGGCGGAGGGTTTCGGTGCCATGCTTGCCAGTATCTCATAACCCTGTTATAAATGAGCGCATAACATCGTTATTCCAGGGTAGGGGTCTGTGATGGGCAACAAGTTCCTCGAGGGCAACTTCGCCCCGGTCAGCCGAGAGCACACGATCACCGAACTGAGCGTCACCGGGCACATCCCGGAGTACCTGGACGGGCGCTATCTGCGGAACGGGCCGAATCCGCTGTCCGAAGTGGACCCCGCGACGTACCACTGGTTCATGGGCGACGGCATGGTGCACGGCGTCCGGCTGCGGGACGGCCGCGCCGAGTGGTACCGCAACCGCTGGGTGCGTACTCCCCGGCTGTCCGGGGAGCTCGGCGAGCGCTGGGAAGGCGGGCCGGTCGCCGGGGTCGCGGCCATGGGCGCCAACACGAACGTCATCGGCCACGCGGGCAAGACCCTCGCGCTGATCGAGGGCGGTCCCACGAACTTCGAACTGACCGACGAACTCGACACCGTCGGCGCCTGCGATTTCGACGGCACCCTTCCCGGCGGCTACACCGCCCATCCGAAGCGTGATCCGGAGACCGGCGAACTGCACGCCGTGTCGTACTTCTTCGGCTGGGGCAACAAGGTGCAGTACTCGGTGATCGACGCGCAGGGCCGCGCGCGGCGCAAGGTGGACGTCGAGGTCGCCGGTTCGCCGATGATGCACGACTTCTCCCTGACCGAGAAGCACGTCGTCTTCTACGACCTTCCGGTCACGTTCGCGACCGAGCAGGCCGTCGCGGCTTCCGTCCCGCCGTTCCTGCGCACACCCGCCCAACTGGTGGTTTCCGCGCTGGTGGGCAAGGTGAAGGTGCCGGATCCGCTCAGTGCGCGGCTTCGTCAGCGGATCTCGGGCAACGCCGGCCTGCCGTACCGCTGGAACCCCAAGTATCCGGCGCGGATCGGTGTCATGCCGCGCGACGGCGGCAACGGCGACGTCCGCTGGTTCGAGATCGAGCCGTGCTACGTGTTCCACCCGATGAACGCCTACGACGACGGCGACGACATCGTGCTGGACGTCGTCCGGCATCCGAAGATGTTCGACACCGAACTCCTCGGACCCGCCGAGGGGCCGCCGACCCTGGACCGCTGGACCATCGACCTGAGCGTCGGCAAGGTCATCGAGGAACGTCTCGACGACCAGGGGCAGGAGTTCCCGCGCGTCGACGAACGGCTGGTCGGGCGAAGGCATCGCTTTGGCTACTCAGTGTCCACAAAGGATGGTTCGGCGTCGTCGGGATCCTTGCTGAAGCACGATCTGTGGAACCGGTCGGTCCAGTCGCGGGAATTCGGCGACGGCGCGCAGGTGGGGGAGTTCGTGTTCGTCCCGTCCTCGGCGGACGCCGGCGAGGACGAGGGCGTGCTGATGGGATTCGTCTACGATCCCGCGACGCAGAAGAGCGATCTGACCATTTTGGACGCGGGGACGCTGGAGACCGTGGGTGCCGTGCATCTGCCGGACCGGGTGCCGAACGGCTTCCACGGCAACTGGGTGGGCACGGAGGGCTGAAGGGGACTTTCCCCGCATGCCACGCGGTGAAGGGCGCTTTCGTCTCGTGAGACGCGGGGAAAGCGTCCTTCAGCCCCCGAGGCCGAGCACCCGCTGTTCCCCGGTGTAGAGGTTCATGCTGTCGCCGCGCAGGAAACCGATGAGCGTCATGCCGTTCTCGTCGGCCAGTTCCGCGGCCAGCGACGACGGCGCGGAGACGGCCGCCAGCAGCCCGATCCCGGCCATGGCGGCCTTCTGCACCAGTTCGAACGAGGCGCGGCCGGACACCAGCAGCCCGGTGTCCGCCGCGGGGATCCGGCCCTCCTGCAGCGCCCAGCCCAGCACCTTGTCCACGGCGTTGTGCCTGCCGACGTCCTCGCGGACCACGGCGAGGTTCCCGTCTCCGTCGAACAGGGCGGCCGCGTGCAGCCCGCCGGTGCTGGAGAACACCTTCTGGTGCGCGCGGAGCGTGTCCGGGAGCTTCGCCAGCACGTCGGTGCTCACCGCGAATTCGGACTTCTCCGGGGAAAACCGGCTTTTCAGCTTCACCGCGTCGAGCGCGGCCTTGCCGCAGACGCCGCACGAGGACGTGGTGTAGAAGTTCCGCTCGACGCCGGTCTCCGGCGGGGCGACCCCTTCGGCCAGCGCGATGTCCAGGACGTTGTAGGTGTTGCGGCCCTGGTCGTCGACGCCGTCGCAGTACCGCGCGACCGCGACGTCCTCGCGCGAGGCGAGCACGCCTTCGGACAACAGGAACCCGTGCGCGAGCTCGACGTCGTTGCCGGGTGTCCGCATGGTGACCGCGAGTGCCTTGCCGCCGACCCGGATCTCCAGCGGTTCCTCGGCCGCGAGCGCGTCGGGCCGCCGCACGTCCTTGGTCGCGGAAATCTTCCGCACCGGACGCCGCACCGTCACCCTGCCCACTTGTCCACCCTTCTGACCGGTAATTCGACACTTGAGTACTGCAACGTCGGGAATTAAGTAATACATTCCCAGTGCACATCCTCAGAGTACGGAGGCGCCGGATGGCTGTCGGCTTCCTGGACCGTTCCCGCATCGTCGCATCACCGGGCTGGAGCCGCTGGCTGGTGCCGCCCGCCGCGCTGGCCGTCCACCTCTCGATCGGGCAGGCGTACGCGTGGAGCGTCTTCAAACAGCCGCTGGAGAAGACCCTCGGCCTCACCGGGACGGAGAGCGCGCTGCCGTTCCAGCTGGGCATCGTGATGCTCGGGCTGTCGGCGGCCTTCGGCGGGACGCTGGTCGAACGCAACGGTCCGCGCTGGGCGATGTTCGTCTCGATGGCGTGTTTCAGCTCAGGCTTCCTGCTCTCCGCGCTCGGTGTGGCGACGTCGCAGTACTGGCTCGTCGTCCTCGGCTGGGGTGGGATCGGCGGGATCGGGCTCGGGATCGGCTACATCTCGCCGGTGTCGACGCTGATCAAATGGTTCCCGGACCGGCCGGGCATGGCCACCGGCATCGCGATCATGGGCTTCGGCGGCGGCGCGCTGATCGCCTCCCCGTGGTCCTCGCAAATGCTGGGCCCGGACACGTCGTGGTCGATCGGAGGCGTCGCGACGGCCTTCCTCGTGCACGGCCTGGTCTACGCGGTCTTCATGACCCTCGGCATCCTGCTGGTGCGGGTCCCCGCCGACGGCTGGAAGCCGAAGGGCTGGGAACCGAAGACCGACCACGGCAACGCGATGATCACCACCGCGAACGTGTCGGCGCGCAACGCCATCAGGACGCCGCAGTTCTGGCTCCTCTGGGTGGTCCTGTGCTTCAACGTGACCGCGGGCATCGGCATCCTGGAGAAGGCGTCGCCGATGATCGTGGACTTCTTCCGCGAGACCTCGACCCCGGTCGGCACCGCCGCCGCGGGCGGGTTCGTCGCCTTACTCTCGCTGACCAACATGCTCGGCCGGTTCGTCTGGTCGTCCACTTCGGACCTGGTGGGGCGCAAGAACATCTACCGCCTCTACCTCGGCGTCGGCGCCCTGCTGTACCTGGTGATCGCGCTGACCACCAACGCCTCGAAGCTCGTGTTCGTGCTGTGCGCGATGTTGATCCTTTCCTTCTACGGCGGCGGCTTCGCGACCGTTCCGGCGTATCTCAAGGACCTCTTCGGCACCTACCAGGTGGGCGCGATCCACGGCAGGCTGCTGACCGCGTGGTCGATGGCGGGCGTGCTCGGGCCGCTGATCGTCAACGCCATCGCCGACAGCCAGAAGGCGGCGGGCAAGGTCGGCCCTGATCTGTACTCGACGTCGCTGTTCATCATGATCGGCCTGCTGGTCGTCGGTTTCGTCGCCAACGAGCTGGTGCGCCCGGTCAACCCGAAGTACCACGAGCCGGCGTCGTCCGGCGAGCCCGCGAGGAGTGAGGCCCGATGACCGAACAGGCTCCCGAACGCCGCCGCACCGGGCTGATGGTCTTCGCGTGGCTGTGGGTCGCGCTCCCGTTCGCCTACGGGGTCTACGAACTGTTCCGCAAGGTGGTCCAGCTCTTCGGCGGCTGAGTAGGGTCGGGTCGTGGGAGTTCTGGTCACCGGGGCGTCGCGCGGCATCGGCCGCGCGATCGCCCGCGCCTTCGCGGAAAAGGGCGACCGTGTCGCCGTCCACTACGCCTCGAAACGGGAGGAAGCCGAGCGGACCCTCGCCGAGCTGCCCGGTTCCGGGCACGGCCTGATCCAGGGCGATCTTTCGGAGCCCGAAGTGGCGCAACGGGTCGCGGACGAGGCCGAGGCGCTGGTGGGCGGGGTGGACGTCCTCGTGAACAACGCCGCCTTCGCGCCGTCCCCGGCTTCGGCCCATCCTGTCGTCGAAGTGTCCTATGAGGACTGGCAGCGGGTCTGGCGGCGGATGCTCGACGTCAACGTCCTCGGCACCGCGAACGTGACCTACTGCGTGGCGCGGCACATGATCGAGCGCGGCGCGCCCGGCCGCGTGGTCAACATCGGCTCGAGGGGAGCCTTCAAGGGCGAGCCCGAGTTCCCGGCGTACGGCGCGAGCAAGGCGGCGCTGCACTCGCTGGGGCAGTCGCTCGCCGTCGCCCTCGCCCCGCACGGGATCGCCGTGACCTCGGTCGCGCCCGGGTTCACCGCGACGGACAGGGTCGCGGCGAAGGTCGAAGGTGCGCGCGGCGAGAGCCCGTTCGGTCGCGTCGGCACGCCGGAAGAGGTCGCGGCGGCGGTGCTCTACCTCGCTTCGGGCGAGGCCGCGTGGGCGTCCGGGGCGATCCTCGACCTGAACGGCGCGTCGCATCTGCGGATGTGAACTGGATCACCTATGCAGCGATGAAGGCCTCCCGCGCGTCTATGGAACGTGCACAAGCTGGGGAAGGTCCTGGTCGCCGCGCTCGCGGTGGCGGTGTTCGGCGGGACCGCGTACGGATACACGACGCTGGAGTCGCTCGAAGGCGTCACCCGCGAAGACGTGATCGAAGCGCCGGACCCGGGCGAGCAGCCCGCCGACGGATCGCTGGACATCCTGCTGGTCGGACGCGATTCGCGGACCGACGAGCATGGCAACCCGCTGTCCCCGGAGATGCTGCGTGAGCTGCGCGTCGGCGCGAACGGCGACGACCTGACCGACACGCTCATCGTGCTCCGCATCCCCAACGGCCAGAAGGCGGTGAAGGCGTTCTCCATCCCGCGCGACTCTTGGGTCGCGGAGCCGGGGACGAAGGACAAGACCAAGATCAACGGCATCTTCGGTCACGCCAAGTTCGCTTCGGCGAGTGCGCAGCGCGAGGCGGGCAAGACCGACAAGGCGGAGATCGACAAGGTGGCGATCACGGCCGCGCGGAAGGCGACCTTGAAGGCGGTCGAGGATCTCACCGGCGTCAAGATCGACCACTTCGCCGAGGTCAACCTGCAGAGTTTCTACGACATCAGCAAGGCCGTCGGCGGGGTCGAAGTGTGCTTGAACAGGGCGACCAAGGACCGCAAGTCCGGGGCGGACTTCCCGGCCGGCAAGCAGACGATCCAGGGCGCCGACGCGCTGGCCTTCGTACGCCAGCGCGAGGATCTGCCTCGCAGCGACCTCGACCGTGTCCGCCGTCAGCAGGTGTTCCTCGCCGGGCTGGCGAAGCAGGTGCTCTCCGCCGGGACGCTGGCCAATCCGGCCCGCCTCTCCGAACTGATCGACGCGGTGAAACGTTCGGTCGTGCTCGACGGCTCGTGGGATCTGCTCGACTTCGTCCGGCAGATGCGGGGCGTCTCCGGCGGCGGCATCGCCTTCGACACGATCCCGGTGGTCAACCCCGACTATCGCTACAACCCCAAGCAGCCGACCGCGACCGCCGTGCAGGTGGACCCCGCCCAGGTGCGGGCTTTCGCCGCGTCCCTGATCGGCGTCCAGCCCACGACCCCGCAGGCACCCGCGGGTCCCAAGGTCGACGTCGTCAACGCGAGCGGCAAGGACGGCTTGGCCGCTCGCGTCTCGGATCTCTTGACGGAGAAGGGATTCGGCAAGGGCGAGACGACGGCCGAGTCCGGACGGCGGACCTCCGTCGTCCGGTTCAGCGACGCGTCCGGGCCCGCCACGGAGATCGCGAAGCTGCTCGGCGGCCTGGAGACCGAGAAGGTCGCTTCCGTCGCGGCGGGCCATGTCCAGGTCGTGCTCGGACAGGTCTACAAGGGACCGGGCGTGTCCGCGGGCGGCGGGGCGGCCGGGGTCAGGACCGATGAACCCATCACCTCCGCCGGCACGGAGTGCATCAACTGAGCGAGGTCACTCCCTTGGCGGGATCTTCCCGTTCTTCGCGACCGGAAGGCCGAGCTGCACCGGCTCGGTGATCACGGCGGCCTCGCTGGGAAGGTGGGCCAGCACCGGGTTCAGGTGGGTCAGCTTCAGCGTGACCGGCCCGACCACGCTCGGGGCGGTGCTGACGTCCGCCTTCGCCAGATCCAGCCACTGGACGGTGCCGAGCACCTCCGGCGGGATCTCGTCACCGCGTTTCGCCACCGGGACGCACAACTGCCGCGCGTTGCCGACCTTCACGTCCGTCTTCGGCCGGTCGGCCAGTACCGGGTTGAGATGGCCCAGCGTGAGCGGGAAGGGGATGGTGGGGATGCCGAGGACGCGCAGGGCATAGCACTCGAGGTCGATGTGCCGCACGAACGACAGGATCTCCGGCGGCGGCAGCTTCCCGTTCTTCTCGACCGGGACGCACAACTGCTCCGGCGACAACATGGTCACGTGCGAGTCCTGGATGCCGAGCTTCTGCACGACCGGGTTCAGATGGCTCAGCGTCAATGGGAAATCCACCGTGCGGCCTTCGATCCGGTAGCACGACAGATCCACCCAGCGGACGAAGTCGATGATCCCCGGCGGCGGGATCACGCCGTTCTTCGCGACCGGCACGCAAAGTTGTTGGCGTTCGCCCAGCTTGACCGTCTCCACCGGCAGGTTCCCGAGCACCGGGTTGAGGTGCTTGAGGGTGAGCTCCACCGATGGTGGTTTGTAGCCTTCGGTCTTGTAGCAGGACAGGTCGAGCTGGGAGACGAAGGGCAGCGGCGGCGGTGCGCCCGGAGCGGCGGTGGCCGCGCCGGGCAGCACCGCGACGAGCAAGAGCGAGGCCAGGGCGGCGAAGCAACGCAAGGTCGATCTTCGTGACATGGCAAGGCCTTTCCGCGAAAGGGGTGGGCCATTTCACGGTGGACCCCGTTCGGTGCCGCGCGGCACCGCCAAGAGGGCGGCCTAAGGTGCGGCCACCGGCTCCAGCCGCACCACGACCGCCTTCGACACCGGGGTGTTCGACTTGTCCGCCACCGCGTCCAGCGGCACCAAGGCGTTCGCCTCGGGGAAGTACGCCGCCGCGCAGCCCTTCGCCGTCGGATAGGAGACCACCCGGAAGCGCGGGGCCCGGCGGTCGCCGTCCCGCCATTCCGAGACCAGGTCGACCATCGCGCCGTCGGACAGCCCGAGCGCGGCCACGTCGTCGGGATTGACCAGCACCACGCGCCGCGCGTCCTCGATACCGCGGTAACGGTCGGAAAGGCCGTAGATGGTGGTGTTGTACTGGTCGTGGCTGCGCATCGTCTGCAGCAGCAGCCTGCCTTCGGGCACCTCGGGGTATTCGAGCTCGGAGACGGTGAAGTTCGCCTTGCCGTTCGCGGTTCCGTTGAACTGCCGGGAATCGCGCGGCGCGTGCGGGAGGACGAATCCGTCGGGCTCGCGCACCCGGGCGTTGTAGTCGTGGCAGCCGGGGACGACCTTGGCGATCCGGTCGCGGATGAGGTCGTAGTCGGCGTGGAACTCCCGCCACGGCACGGCGTGCCCGGCTCCGAGCAGGGCCTCCGCGAGATGGCAGATGATCGCGACCTCGGAGAGGAGATGCTCACTGGCCGGGGCCAGCCGGCCACGTGAGGTGTGCACCTGCGACATCGAGTCCTCGACGGTGACGAACTGTTCACCGCCGGCCTGGACGTCGCGTTCCGTGCGGCCGAGGGTGGGCAGGATCAGCGCCGTCCTGCCGGGCACGACATGTGAGCGGTTGAGCTTCGTCGACACGTGCGCGGTCAGCGAGCACGACTTGAGCGCCTTCTCGGTCAGCTCCGTATCCGGTGTGGCCGAAGCGAAATTGCCGCCGACGGCGAAGAAGACCTTGCCCTGCCCGTCCCGCATCGCGCGGATCGCGGCGACGGTGTCGTGACCGTGGTCCCGCGGCACCTTGATGCCGAACTCCTCGTCCAGACTGTCCATGAACGACTCCGGCATCTTCTCCCAGATGCCCATCGTCCGGTCGCCCTGGACGTTGGAGTGCCCGCGCACCGGGCACAGCCCCGCGCCCGGTTCGCCGATCATGCCGCGCATCAGCGCCAGGTTCGCGATCTCGGAGATCGTCTGCACCGCGTGCTTGTGCTGGGTCAGCCCCATCGCCCAGCAGTAGATGGTCCGCTTCGACGTCGCGATCATCCGCGCCAGCCGCTCGATCTGCTCACGCGGCAGCCCGGTCGCGGTGCCGACCTCGGTCCAGTCGATCTCGCGCAGATGCTTCGCGTAGTCCTCGAATCCTTCGGAGGACGACTCGATGAACGCGTGGTCGACGATCGTGCCGGGGGTCTCCTGTTCCCATTTCAGCAGGAGGTGACCGATCGCCTGGAACAACGCGAGGTCGCCGCCGAGCCGGATCTGCGCGAACTCGTCGGCCAGCGGGGTGCCCTTGCCGACCACGCCGCGGACGTTCTGCGGGTTCTTGAACCGCATCAGGCCGGCTTCGGGCAACGGGTTGACCGCCATGATCTTCGCGCCGTTGCCCTTGGCCTCCTCCAGCGCCGACAGCATGCGCGGATGGTTGGTGCCGGGGTTCTGGCCGACCACCACGATGAGGTCCGCCTTGTGGATGTCGGCGAGCGACACCGAGCCCTTGCCGATCCCGGTCGTCGCCGCGAGCGCCGCGCCGGAGGACTCATGGCACATGTTGGAGCAGTCCGGCAGGTTGTTGGTGCCGAAGGAGCGCACGAGCAGCTGGTAGAGGAACGCGGCCTCGTTGCTGGTGCGGCCGGAGGTGTAGAAGATCGCCTCGTTCGGGTCGCTCAGCGCCCGCAGCTCGTCCGCGACCAGCGTGAACGCGTCGTCCCAGGAGATCGGCTCGTAGTGCGAAGCCCCTTCGCGCAGCACGAACGGCTCGGTGATGCGGCCCTGCTGGCCGAGCCAGTAGTCCGTCTTGTCCGCCAGCTCGTGGATGGAGTGCCGGGCGAAGAACTCGCGGCCGACCCGGCGCTTCGTCGCCTCCTCGGCGACGGCCTTCGCCCCGTTCTCGCAGAACTCCGCGAGTTTGCGGTGCTCGCCGTCGACCTCGCGCGGCTCCGGCCAGGCGCAACCGGGACAGTCGAAACCGTCGCGCTGGTTCAGCAGGCGCAGCGTCTTCACGGTGCGCGCGGCGCCCATCTGCTCCATGCCGCGCATCAGGGAGACGGCGACACCGGGGATACCGGCCGCCCAGCTCTTCGGTTTCCCGACCTCGAGCTGTGTCTCGTCAACGTCGTTCGCGGGTGCTTCGCGGGTCATGACCCCATCGTGCGCCTTGCCGCTTTCGCGCGCGACCGAGGGGTCAGGCGTCGGTGACGAGCCGGGTGATCTGCCCTTCGTCGAGCGGGAACCAGGGCGTCTCGTTGACGCCGCGTTCCTGCACCGCGTTCACCGTCACCGCGGCCAGGACCAGCACGATCAGGCCGACGAGCGCCGCGATGCCCGGCCACCGGCTCGTCCCTGGCGCGGAGTAGCCGCCCCGGAGGCCGCGGCGGCCTTCTGCTGCTTACGACGCTTCTTCTTGAGTTCCTTCTTCGCACCCAGCCAGGCGTCGCGTTCGGCGTGTTTCTGCCAATCCGGATTCATCAGATCCGGATGGGTCTCGATCCGCCGGTCCTCTTCGTCCATCTCGGTCCTCTTCCCCAGGGTTCGGCCTGCTACCGGCAGGTGTCCAGCGACGGCAAGGGTTTTGTCGGGTCGTAGGCGGCGACCTCGTCGGCGACGGGTGGGCCGACGAGAGGTCTGTCCTTGTCAGCGTACTGGGGTGCGAGGATGCCGGTCTTGATCGCGTCGCAGGCCATGCGTGACGTGAAGCCCGAGCTTGCGCCCAAGCTGAGTCCCGCGTCACCCTTCGCGAACGGTGCCTTGCGGAGCACGTAGTCCTCCTCGTCGCGGACGAACGGGACGATGTCCACCGGCGAGCGGGCGTCACCCGGGCGTACGTCGAAGGCGTACGCGGTCACGTAACTCGCGTGGACGATCAGCTCGCCCTTACGACCGGCCTTCGCGGTGAGAAAACCGGTCATGCGCGGCCGCGCCGGGAGCAGCCGATTCGATCCGAGGAGGGTCAGGTAACCGCCCTTCTCGACGGTCGGCGCGCTCGTCAGCGTCGCTTCGAGCCGGGCGCGCTCGTTGGGGGTCAGCAGGGCGAGCAGTTCCGAGCCGTCGCCGCTCAGCGCACGGGAGCCGAGCCGCGCGGCCTCGATGGCCTCCGTCACCTTCCGGTACGCGGCGTCGACCTCCTGTGCGGTGAAGTCACCGATGGCCTGTACCGGTGGCACGGTGATCCCGGCGAGGCCTTCACTCCAGTTCGCGGCGGGAGTGCGCTCGAAAGGCCGGTCGAGGTCGACGCCGATGGCCACCGGGGCCGCCTTCGGAGGCTGCCCCGGATCGGAACCTCCCCGCATCTGGTGCACGACGACCGCCGCGGCCCCGAGCAGGGCCACGGTCCCGGTCACGAACAGGACCACGACGACCTTGCGGGTCATCCGGAACCGGCGGCGCGGCCGCTGCTTCCGCCGCCGGACGCGGTCCTTCTTCGCGCCGCGCCGAGCTTCGCGCTCGGCGTGCTTGCGCCACTCCGGATCCATGAGATCCGGATGCGTCTCCAACCGCGCGTCCTCCAAGAACCCGCCCCTCCCCAGTGCGTGACGACATCCCCTCATCGGCTGGGAACGGCGGGCGTTACGGCCGGTGAGGAACTCGATGGAGGAGGTTCGTAGACTTGTCAACTGTGACCGAGAACGCCCAGCCGCAGCAGACCGACCTTCCGGGTACCTGGAACCCGGCCGACGAAGAAGCCTCGCTCTACCAGCGTTGGGTAGACGCCGGCTACTTCACGGCCGACCCCACGTCGGACAAGCCGCCGTTCACGGTAGTCATCCCGCCCCCGAACGTGACCGGTTCGCTGCACATCGGGCACGCGTTCGAGCACACCCTGATCGACGCCATCACCCGCTACCACCGCATGCTCGGCGAAGAGACGCTGTACCTGCCGGGGATGGACCACGCGAGCATCGCGGTCCACGCGCTGGTCGAGAAGCAGCTCCGCGCCGAAGGCACCAGCCGCCGCGAACTCGGCCGCGAGGCCTTCGTGGAACGCGTCTGGCAGTGGAAGAACGAGCACGGCGGCAAGATCCTCGCCCAGATGAAACGCCTCGGCGAGGGCGTCGACTGGACCCGTGAGCGGTTCACCATGGACGACGGCCTGTCCAAGGCCGTCAACACGATCTTCAAGAAGCTCTTCGACGACGGCCTCATCTACCGCGCCGAGCGCCTGGTCAACTGGTCGCCGGAGCTGCGGTCGGTGCTGTCCGACGCCGAGGTGAAGCACGAAGAGGTCGAGGGCGAGCTCGTCTCGATGCGCTACGGCGACGGCGAGAACGCGATCGTCGTGGCCACCACCCGGATGGAGACGATGCTCGGCGACACCGCCGTCGCGGTCCACCCGGACGACGAGCGCTACACCCACCTCATCGGCACCGAGGTCGAGCTGCCGCTGACCGGGCGCAAGATCCCGATCGTCGCGGACAAGCACGTCGACCCGGAGTTCGGCACCGGCGCGGTCAAGGTGACCCCGCGCACGACCCGAACGACTTCGAGATCGGCCAGCGCCACGACCTGCCGATGATCACGATCATGGACGAGCAGGGCCGCATCGACGGCACCGGCACCGAGTTCGACGGCATGGACCGGTTCGAAGCCCGGGTCGCGGTGCGGGAGAAGCTGCGCGAGCAGGGCCGCATCGTCGCCGAGAAGCGTCCGTACCTGCACAGCGTCGGGCACTCCGAGCGGTCGAAGGAGCCGATCGAGCCGCGGCTTTCGCTGCAGTGGTTCGTCAAGGTCGGCCCGCTCGCGAAGGCCGCCGGCGACGCGGTGCGTGACGGCCGCGTGAACGTCCACCCGGCGGAGATGGAGAAGCGCTACTTCGACTGGGTCGACAACCTGCACGACTGGTGCATCTCGCGGCAGCTGTGGTGGGGCCACCGCATCCCGGTCTGGTACGGCCCGAACGACGAGGTCGTCTGCGTCGGACCGGACGAGGAGCCGCCCTCGGGCGAGGGCTGGACCCAGGACCCGGACGTCCTCGACACCTGGTTCTCGTCGGGCCTGTGGCCGTTCTCCACCCTCGGCTGGCCGGAGAAGACCCCGGACCTGAACAAGTTCTATCCGACGTCGGTGCTGGTCACCGGCTACGACATCCTGTTCTTCTGGGTCGTGCGGATGATGATGTTCGGCCTCTACGCCACCGGCGAGGCGCCGTTCAAGACCATCGCGCTGCACGGCATGGTCCGCGACCAGTTCGGCAAGAAGATGTCGAAGACCGCGGGCAACGGCGTCGACCCCATCGAGTGGATGGACGCCTACGGCACCGACGCGCTGCGCTTCACGCTCACTCGGGGCGCCAACCCGGGGACCGACGTGCCGATCGGCGAGGAATGGGTCGCGGGCTCCCGGAACTTCACCACGAAGCTCTGGAACGCCACCAAGTTCGCGATGATGAACGGCGCGGACGCGAACGCCCCGCTGCCGCCGGCCGCCGAACTCACCGAGGCCGACCGCTGGATCCTCGGCAGGCTCGGCAACGTCGTCGACGAGGTCACCGGCTACCTGGCGGACTACCAGTTCGCGAAGGCCACCGACACGCTCTACCAGTTCACCTGGACCGAGTTGTGCGACTGGTACCTGGAGCTGTCGAAGGTCCAGGTCTTCCAGGGTGACGAGGCCCGCGTGACGGCGACGCGCGCGGTGCTGGGGCACGTGTTCGACACCGTGCTGAAGCTGCTGCACCCGTTCATCCCGTTCATCACCGAGAAGCTGTGGACGGCGCTGACCGGCCGCGAGTCGCTGGTGATCGCCCCGTGGCCGGTGGCCGACGCCTCGTACGCCGACGCCGTGGCGGACAAGCGGATCGCGGACGTGCAGAAGCTGGTCACCGAGGTCCGCCGGTTCCGCGCGGACCAGGGCCTCAAGCCCAGCCAGAAGGTGGCGGCGCGGCTGTCCGGCGACGGGTTCGCCGAGCTCACCGGGCACGACGAGCCGATCCGTTCGCTGGTCCGGCTCACCCGGCCCGAAGAGGGCTTCGCGCCGAGCGCGTCGCTCGAAGTCGGGCTGTCGGCCGGTGTGGTGACCGTCGAGCTGGACCTGTCCGGCACGATCGACGTCGCCGCGGAGCGCAAGCGCCTGCAGAAGGACCTCGGCGCGGCGGAGAAGGAGCTGGCGCAGGCCGAGGCCAAGCTCGGCAATCAGGCCTTCATCGACAAGGCGCCGGAGCCGGTGATCGGCAAGATCCGGGCCCGTAAGGAGACCGCGGTCGCGGATATCGAGCGCATCAACGCCCGGCTGGCCGCCCTCCCCGCCTCCTGACCTCGTGAGTGGTAAGGACGGTTCTAACCGTCCTTACCACTCACGAGGCTTTCAGCGGAGGTGACGGAGGACCACCGCGGCCACGCCCGCCATCCCGGTGCGGTACGGGTGGTAAGCCGCCGCGGCGAGTAGTTTCGTGTGCTGCCCGTTGATCCACGCGGCCCCGTTCGGCGCGCAGGCGTCGTGCCCCGCGGACGGTCCGAACGTGTCCACGAAGGCCGACTTGCCGTCGGCCGCGACGGCCTTCTCGATCGCCGAGTTCAGTGCCTTCTCGACGTCGTTGAGCCAGGCGTAGTCGCCCTCGGCGAAGGGCAGGATCTTCGGGCAGTAGCCGCGTTCCGGCGCGATCCGCGGGTAGCCGACGACGACCACGTCGGCGCGCGGCGAGCGGGCGTGGATCCCGGCCAGCACCTTCTCGACGTTCTTGCCGGTGTCGGCGATCTTGGCCTTGATGGTGTCGACACCACCGACGGTGAACCGCTCCTGGCAGGGGTTCCCGGTGGGATCGCTCGCACGCAACGCGGGGCAGGTGCCGACGAGCGTGCCGAAGACGCCGTAGTCGTTGCCGCCGATACCGACCGTGACCAGGTCGGTGTTCGCGCGCAGGGCGCTGAACTGGGGTGGGTTGCTGCCGAGGGTCACGCTTTGCCGCTGCGTCATGTTGGTGGTGTCGGCACCGCCGCAGCTGATGTCGGTGAAGGAGCGGACCCGCAGCGCCGCGGCGAGCATCGACGGGTAGTTCTGCGTCGACTTCCCGCAGAAGAGCGGATCGAGGCGGGGGAGCGGGATGAGCGGCCCGGAGGTGTAGGAATCACCCAGTGCGACGTAATTCCGGTAGGACCGCGTGGTGGCGGTGGCCGCCGTGGCGGAGGCGATCAGCAGGACGACGGTCGAGACGGCCGCGAACAGGACGCGTCTGTAGCGCATGAGGACCCCGATCTCCGGACTGGATGGCCTCTCAAAAATGAACCGGATCCGGCCGGGACGGGGCCGCCGATCGGGTGGACGAGCGATGGTTTCACCCGCTTGGGGTGTCACATCGGGTGATCGTCTTCCGGCCGCCGGTAGACGAGGAGGTAGCGGAAGAAGAGCAGGTTCCGGACCTTGCTCCCGGGCAGCAGACGGTCCGCGTCGCGCCGGACCCGGTTCATCGGCGGGAAGGTCTCCACGATCGGCGCCGACGGCAAGGGATCGGCGCCGCCGTTCAGCCGGTCGCCCGCGTACACGATCACCCTGGCCACGGCGTTGACCGGCGAGGCCACGAGAGCGCGCGCGTAGTCGGCGAAGGTGCTGGGCCTGCCGAGGCCCAGCACGGCGAGCACACCGCCGGGGACCAGCGCGTCACGCAGCTTGGTGACCGTGTCGAACGGCACGTGGTGGAGCATCGCCAGGCAGGAGATGAAGTCGTACGCCTCCTCCGGCAGCTTCTCGGCGACCACGTCGGCCTGCCGGTACGAGATCGTGCCGGGGCCCGGCGAGCCGGCCGCGCGGGCGAGGTCGATCATCGGGCCGGACCGGTCGATCGCCTCGACGTGCATCCCGGTCGCCGCGAGCCGCCGCGCGAACCGTCCGCTGCCGCAGCCCACGTCCAGCGCCACGCCGGGGCCGGGAGGCAGCAGGTCGAGCAGCAGCGGGTGATAGTGGTCGTTGTGGTTGAACCCCATGCGTCGAGAGTGCCAGGAAAAGCCGCACGTAGACTCGGCGTGACAGGCAGCAAGGCTAAGAGGAGAGTTCGTGCCGCGAGGTGACGGCCGGGATTCCGAAGATTTCAGGGAATCCCCGGACCTGGCAGATCTGGACAGTTTCGCCGGTGTCGACGAATTGGGGGCCCGCGCCCACGATCCGTCCGACGACACCGACCCGGATCTGGACGCACCCGACGCCGCGTACCAGGCGGGCGGCGGTTCACGAGGCGGCATCGGCGGGATCGGGCAGCTGGGGGACAACCTCGCGCTCGGCCCCGTGCCGGACCTCGTCGCCCCGGAGGACGTGGAGCTGCACGAACTGGACGACCAGGGCGACGACTTCGCCCCGGCCGACCCGAACGGGCAGCAGGCGCGCCGCGAACTGCTCGCCGTCGAGGCCGAGCTGAACCAGCGCTGGCCCGAGACCAAGATCGAGCCGTCCCTCGCCCGGATCGCGGCCCTGGTCAACCTCATGGGTGAACCGCACCGCGGCTACCCGGTGCTGCACGTCGCCGGGACCAACGGCAAGGGCTCGACCACCCGGATGATCGACGCGCTGCTGACCCGGATGGGTCTGCGTGTCGGCCGGTACACGAGCCCGCATCTGCAGCTGGTCACCGAGCGGATCGCGCTCGACGGCGCCCCCATCTCCGCCGCCGCGTATGTCGACCTGTATCGCGACGTCGCGCCGTACGTGACCATGGTGGACAACGCGGGCGGGCCCGACGCGGTGCCGATGAGCAAATTCGAGGTGCTCACCGGCATGGCGTTCGCGGCCTTCGCCGACGCGCCCGTCGAGGCCGCGGTCGTCGAAACCGGGCTCGGCGGCTCCTGGGACGCCACCAACGTCGTGGACGGCGACGTCGCCGTCATCACCCCGATCGGCGTCGACCACGTCGAGTACTTCGGCGGCTCTCCGGCCAAAGCCGCGATGGAGAAGGCCGGGATCATCAAACCCGGCAGCGTCGCGGTCATCGCCGAGCAGGAGCCCGAGGTCCAGAAGATCCTGCTGGAACGCGCCGTCGAGGTCGACGCGAGTGTCGCCCGCGCGGGCAGCGAGTTCGGCGTGCTGGAGCGCGAGGTCGCCGTCGGCGGGCAGATGCTGAAGCTGCAGGGACTCGGCGGGGTGTACGACGAGATCTTCCTGCCGCTGCACGGCGCGCACCAAGCCGCCAACGCCGCTCTGGCGCTGGCCGCCGTCGAAGCGTTCTTCGGCGCGGGCAAGGACAAGCAACTGGTCGTCGAGGCCGTTCGCGAGGCCTTCGCCGAGGTCGAGACCCCCGGCAGGCTGGAGCGCGTCCGCGCCGCGCCGACGGTGCTGCTCGACGCCGCCCACAACCCGCACGGAGCCAAGGCGCTCGCGACCACCGTCGCCGAGGAATTCGCCTTCCGCCGCCTCGCCGCGGTGGTGAGTGTGATGGCGGAGAAGGACGCCCGAGGCATCCTGGACGCCCTCGAACCGGTGGTGTCCGAGATCGTCGTCACCAAGAACTCGTCCCCGCGCGCGATGCCGCTCGACGAACTCAACGACGTCGCCATCTCGATCTTCGGCGAAGACCGGGTCGTGGCCGAACCCAGCCTGGACGCCGCGATCGAGACCGCCATCGGCCTCGTCGAGCAGAGCGACGACCCGAGGAACCCCTGGCGGGCGGCGGCGTACTGGTCACCGGCTCCGTCGTCACCGCGGGCGAGGCCAGGACCCTGTTCGGTAAGGAGCCGGCGTGACCGACGAGACCCCGAAGCCGCCCGCCAAGGACCCGATGAAGTCCTTCCGCGGGGTGATGGCCGGTTCCCTGATCATGGAAGGCATCACCGTCGCGCTCGCGCTGCCGGTGGTGGCGAAGCTCGGCGGCGGCGTCGGCTCGCTCACCGGCTGGTCGGTGATCGTGATCGCGGTCGCGCTGATCGTGCTGTGCGGTTTCCTGAAGAAGCCCTGGGCGGTGCCCGCGGTACTCGTGCTGCAGGTCGCGCTGATCGCCTTCTTCGTCGCGCTGCCCGCCGTGGCGATCCTCGGGGTGATCTTCCTCGGGATCTGGCTGTGGCTGCTGTGGCTGCGCCGCGATGTGGCGCGGCGGATGGCGGCCGGAACACTGCCGAGCCAGCAGCAGGCCCAGTAGGCCTCGTGAGTGGTAAGGACGGTTCTAACCGTCCTTACCACTCACGAGGTTTTTGTCACCGCAGCCTCACCACCTTCAGCTCCGGTGACCTCGCGATGTCCGCGGCGCAGAAGCGCCCCCGCACCCAGCCGCCCCGCGAGTACAACCGCGTTTGGTCGGCGAAATGCGGTGACGTGACGTCGGTCGACTGCGAGTAGGTCATGATCGTCGAGACGTCCGGGCAGGCGGCCTTCCCGCTGAACCCGACCACCTGCACGTAGCTGGATCCGTGCCCGACCTCGTGGTTGCCCTTGGCCGGATCCCACTGCGCCGTGATCACGTTGAGCACGCCGAGATCGCCCGGCCCGCCGTGGATCGGGATCCGGTGCCCGGCCCGCGTCACCGTCTGGTTGTCGCCGAGCCTGCCGTCGACCGGGATGCCGTTGGCGCGGAATTCCGCGAGCGTGTCACCGAAGGCCTTCTGGACGTCGGGGTTCCCGGTAGCGAGCGTGTTCGGCGTGGTGACCGGCTGGTTCGGGTCGAACGGGATCTGCCAGATACCCCGCAGCCCGCCGATCCGGTCCACGAACCGCTCGAAGAACAGCGCGCCGCGGCTTTCGAGCCGGAACGTGCGATCCCAGGAGGCCAGCACCGCGCAGGCGTTGCCGACGGGCACCGGCCCCGAGGTGGACGGGGCCTGCCCGCTGGGGAAGGCCGCGCACATCTTCGCCGTGTCGGCGGCCGCGAGTTCGGCCGTGCGGCTTCGGTCGCGGTACAGCATGTCCTTCATCGACGACGGCGTGAATCCCTTGCCCGCCAAGCCTTCTTCGGTGGCGATCAGCGCTTCCCTGGTCCGGTCCGAGCGCTGTGTCCCGGTCGAGCCGACGATGCGGGGGAGCGGTGCGATCGGCGCGCGGGCGTTGGAAAGCCAGGCGCTGTCGTTGGCGTTGAGTTCGTAGTCGCGGCGCTGCTGCAGCGGCAGCCGGGACGGCGCGAACAGGCCCGGTTCCAAGGAGCCCGGGTCGGAACCCCAGTCGCACGACGACTTCGAACCGTCCAGAACGGAGACCCCGGTGCCGGGGAAGAGGGCTCGGCCGAGCGGGGTCCCGCAGTTCGCGGCCCGCTCGTCGGTGACGTGCGGGACGACCTGGATGTCGCTGTACAGCGCGTTGCCCGCCCGGTCGGCGGCGATGGTGTTGACCCACGGGACGCCTTGGGTGCGCGCGAGCGCGTTGGCGACGTCCGTGGTGCCGCGTGCTCCGGCCAGTTCGAACCAGGTGTTGAGGCCGCGCAGGTTGCCCGCGTTCCCGTCCCGCAACGCGTGCGCGGACTTCGCCGTCCAGGGCGTGGGCACGCCGAACGCCGAACCGATCACCTGGCCGTACCGCGTCCCGTAGAACGTGCGGCCTACCTGCCGCCGCTCGCCGTCCGGCTCCCGGACCTCGACCTTCACCTCGTGCGCGGTCATCTTCTCCGGCTTCCCGTCGACGAGGTACGTCGTCGGATCGCCGGGCGCGAGCGGTACTTCGAAGAGACCGAACGTGATCGCCGTCGACACCGTATGCGTCCACGCGACGTCGGCGTTGTGGCCGATCTGCGGGATCGGGAGCCCCAGCAGGCTCCCGCCCGCGACGTCGAACCGGCCGGGGATGGTCAGCTGCGACTGCCAGAACCGGCGCCCGCCCTGCCACGGATAGTGCGGGTTCCCGAGCAGCAGGCCGCCGCCGGACTTCGTCCCGTCGCCGCCGACGGCGATGCCGTTGCTGCCGAGCTCACCGGTCTTCATGGTCTTCCGGAGCCCGTCGGCGATCTTCGGTGCCGACTCCGGTCCGGCGGCCGGAGTGTCCTTTGTGGACGGCGGCTGCGTGCGGACGAGGTCGGCCGCGAGCAGGCCTTGCCCGCCTACCGAGGTGATGGCGTAGAAGTGCCGGTAGAAGTCCAGTTCGGTGATCGGCCGGACCCAGTCCGCGCCGCGGCAGACCGGATCGGTGATGCGCTGGACGCCGGTCTGCTTCAGGTACGCGTTGTATCCCGCGACGTAGCCGGCCGCCAGCTCCCGGACCTCGGCCCGCGGGCCGTGTGGCGCGGGCCGGGCGAGCAGCCGCTCGATCACGCCCGAGTCGTTGATCCGCTGGAAGTGCAGATCGCTGTCGAGGTTGTTCTCCGCTTCGCTCAGCGCCGGGTTGCCCTGGCCGCCCGCGCCGAGATACGCGGACCGCCGCGCGGACACCGTCAGGTAGGTGTTCGCGAGTTCGCAGATGTTGTCCTTGGCCGAGGCGAACCCGTAGCCGTAGCCGAGCCCATCGAAGTCCTTCGCCGCGATATGCGGGATGCCGTACTCGGTGTACCTGATCACCGCTCGCGACCGGCCCAGCTCATCGGCCGACGAGACCCCTGTCGTCAGGCCCGACACCGCCAAGGCCGCGGTGAGCAGCACGAGACCGCGCTGGAATGTTCGCATCGTTCCCCCATCCGGATCGATCGTCCCCGTGATCGAAAGTACCGGCGCGGACACGGGGAGACATCGACCGAACGGTTGAGGCGGCTACCGTCGGTTCGTTCATCACCAGGTCAACCGCCGTTGGCCCACCGGCCGTGGCCGCGGGATAGAACCGCGCCATGACCGCAACCCACCACAACCGCCGCACGCTGCTCAAGGCCGGTCTCACCGGCGCCGGAGCGGTCGCGGGCGGCCTGCTCCTCCCCGGAACCGCGACCGCGAACCCGGTTCCGCTGCTCCGCCGCGATCACCCGGTGCTCACCCACGGTGTCCAGTCCGGCGACGTCACCACCGGTTCCGGCATCGTCTGGTCGCGCGCCGACCGGCCGTCGCGGCTGATCGTGGAGGTCTCCCGGGATCCGTCGTTCCGGCACGCGCGCGTCGTGCGCGGCCCGGTGATGAGCCCGGAGACCGGCGGCACCGGCAAGGTCCGCGTCGCCGGTCTCCTGCCGGGGACCGAAGTCCACTACCGCGTGACCGCGGAGGACCTCGACGGACGCACCCGCAGCGAAGCCGTCACCGGCCGCTTCGCCACCGCCCCCGTCGGCCGCTCGGACGTCCGGCTGCTGTGGTCCGGCGACGTCGCCGGGCAGAACTGGGGTATCAACCCCGAACGCGGTGGCATGACGATCTACCGCGCGATGGCCGACCGCCGTCCCGACCTGTTCCTCCACTGTGGAGACACGGTCTACGCCGACGGGCCGCTCACCGAGACCGTCGCGCTGCCCGGCGGGCGGGTGTGGCGCAACATCGTCACCCCGGAGAAGGCGAAGGTCGCCGAGACGCTCGACGAGTACCGCGGCCAGTTCGCCTACAACCTCCTCGACGAGAACCTCAAGCGCTTCACCGCGAACGTGCCCGCCTATGTCCAGTGGGACGACCACGAAGTCGTGAACAACTGGTACCCCGGTGAGATCCTCAGCGACCGCCCCGAATACACCGAGAAGCGCGTCGACGTGCTAGCCGCGCGAGCGTTCCAGGCGTTCCACGAATGGCACCCGATCGACCGCCGCCAGGCCGTCGACGGCCGTGTGTACCGCAACTTCCGGCACGGTTCCCGCGCGGAGATCTTCGTGCTGGACATGCGGACCTACAAGGACGCCAACACCTCGGACCAGACCAAGCCGGGCCGGATCCTCGGCGACCGTCAGGCCCGTTGGCTCGTCGACGCGCTCGACCGCAGCACCGCGACCTGGAAGATCATCCAGGCCGACCTCCCGATCGGCCTCACCGTCCCGGACGGCAAGGCCATCGAGGGCGTCGCCAACGGCCTTCCCGGCGCGCCCGGCGGCCGCGAGACCGAACTCGCCTGGGTGCTGCGGGAGATCTCGCGGCGCCGGGTGCGCAACGTCGTCTGGCTGACCGCCGACGTGCACTACACCGCGGCGCACCACTACTCGCCGGATCGCGCTTCCTTCACCGATTTCGACCCGTTCTGGGAGTTCGTGTCCGGCCCGCTCAACGCCGGCGCGTTCGGCCCGAACAAGCTCGACCCGACCTTCGGTCCGGAAGCGGTGTTCGTGCACGCCCCGCCCGCCGCGAACACCTCGCCCGCCGACGGCTTCCAGCACTTCGGAGAGGTGAACATCGACGGACGGAGCGGCGCGCTCACGGTCGACTTGAGGGACGCTACGGGCGCTTCGCTGTGGTCGAAGACCCTGCGGCCCCAACGCTGAGCAGTTCCGTCAGCACCGCGATGCTGAGGTCGCCGTGCCCGGCCTCGGCGGCCCGCCGCACGAGGTCGTGCATCGGCCGCTGCCAGCCGACGTCGACGCCTTCCTCGGCCAGTCCGAGGTCGGCGGCGGCGCCGGCGTGGAAGATGTTCACCGAGGCTGCGGGATCCGAGTAGTCGCCACTGTCGATTTCCTTGGCGTACATCGGAAGCACCGAGATGATCATCTCGAACCATTTGGTGGCGTAGGGCAGGAGCGTCCCGGCTTCGAGCCCGCGCGACCGCAGCGCGGCGGCACCCTGGAAGAACCCGACCAGCGCGGGCAACAGGGTGCCGCCGACGGCCGTTTCGTACAACGCCGCCAGATCGGTCTCCTCGCCGAGATGGACGGTGTCGCCGCCCAGCACCCGCAACGTTTCCCGGTATTCGTCGAAAACGGCCTTGTCGCCGCCGTAATACAGCAGCGTGTCCGGCGCGCCCACGGCCGACGGCACGTTCTTGATCGCGCCGTCGAGGTAGCGCGCGCCGCGATCCGTCGCCCAGCCTGCCATCCGGCGTGCTTCCGCCGGTGAGCCGCTGTTCAAGGTGACCAGAGCGCGTCCGGTCAGCGAGGCCGCCGCCAAGGCCGCTCGGGTGTCTTCGTAGGTGGTCAGGCAGGTGATGGTCAACGGGCTCGCCCGCACCGCGTCCCCGGCCGTCGCGGCCAGGATCGCTCCACGCGCGACCAGCGGCTCGGCCTTCGAGGCCGTCCTGTTCCACACGGTGGTCGGATGCCCGGCCGCGAGAAAGGCGTCCGCCAGGGCCGAACCCATCGAACCGAGGCCCACGACGGTCACCGGCGTCTTCGGCATTTTTCGCTCCAGTCCAAGGAAATCTTCGGGATGACTCCATGCTGGGCGGTCGCGTACATTCGATCAAGTACCTACTATTTTGCCGGGTACCGACAAAAAGGTAAGTGGAGCGATGACCAAGACCCGCACGTTCACCTGCGGCCTCGACGCCGCGATCGCCGTCATGGGCGGCAAATGGAAAGGGCTCATCCTGTTCGCGCTCCAGGACGGGCCGCTGCGGTTCGGGGAGCTGCGGCGTGCGGTGCCCGGCATCAGCGAGCGGGTGCTGATCCTGCAGCTGCGCGAGATGGAGACCACGGGGCTGCTGCATCGCGAGGTGTACCACCAGGTTCCGCCGAAGGTGGAGTACTCGCTGACCGGATTCGGGGATTCCCTCAACACCGCGATGGCCGCGCTCGGGGAGTGGGGCGAGGAGCACCTCGAGCGCATCGAAGCCATTCCCTGGTCCGACGTGAAGTGAGCGGTGAAGCACCCAGTAGGCTCCGGGCGAATAGCACGAATCCCACCCAAGGAGAAATACCGCCGTGACTGAACGCACGCTGGTCCTCGTCAAGCCCGATGGCGTCGCGCGCGGCCTCGTCGGCGAGGTCATCGCTCGCATCGAGCGCAAGGGCCTGAAGCTCGCCGCCCTCGAACTGCGCACCGTCGAGCGCTCGGTCGCCGAGGAGCACTACGCCGAGCACAAGGAGCGCCCGTTCTTCGGCGACCTCCTCGAGTTCATCACCTCGGGCCCGCTGGTCGCGATCGCCGTCGAGGGCCCGCGCGCCATCGCCGCCTTCCGCCAGCTCGCCGGCGGCACCGACCCGGTCGAGAAGGCCACCCCCGGCACCCTGCGCGGCGACTTCGCGCTGGAGACCCAGTACAACCTGGTGCACGGTTCGGACTCCCCGGAGTCGGCCGAGCGCGAGCTCAAGCTCTGGTTCCCCGAGGTCTGACACACTCGTGGACGGCGCGGGACCGCCGCGCCGTCCACGAACAGGGGGAGCCACGATGACGCCGGACGAGTACCTGGAGCGCTTGCGGGAGCTCACCACCGGTTTCGCGCGGGTGGCGGGCACCGGGGACCACGCCGCGTCCGTGCCGTGCTGCGGCGACTGGCGCCTGCGTGACCTGGTCGTCCACCTCGGCAACGTCCACCGCTGGGCGGCCGGGATCGTGCGCACCGGCGAGCCCGCTCCGCAGGACCTCGACGCCGAACCGGGCGGGGATCTCGCCCCCTGGTACCGCGAAAGCGCGGACGAACTCATCGAGGCGCTCCGCGAGGCAGCTCCCCAGGACGGCGCCTGGAACTTCACCGCCGCCGCCAAGACCAAAGCCTTCTGGTACCGCCGCCAGGTCCACGAGACCGCGGTGCACCTGCTCGACGCGCATCGCGCGGCAGGGGCCGGATACACCCTGGACCCGAACCTCGCCGCCGACGGCGTGGACGAGGTCCTCCTCGGCATGCTGCCGAAGGTGAAGCGCTGGCACACCCCGCCGACGGTCACCGTTCCGTTGCTGCTGAAGACATCCGACACCGGACACGCCTGGTTGATCACACCGCCGGGTGAAACCGACGTCCCCGGCTCGCGGCAGGCGGACCCCGCCGAAGCCGCCGGCGCCGTCGTCTCGGGGACCGCGGAAGCGCTGGACTTGCTGCTGTGGCAACGGATCGAGCTCGACGGTGCGGCCATCGAAATCACCGGTGACGCCGCGGCGGCGAAGACCTTCCTCGCCGGGCCTCTCACGCCCTGACCTTCGCGCCCTACGCCGTTCGGTTCACGTTCACCTCGGGGTCTTCTCCTGGCGGCTCGCGTCCGCTGTGCTGAGCGATGCTGCCTATCACTCGATCGTGGGGTAATTCGTGAGAAATTCACGCCTGTTGCTGCTCGCTGCCCTGCTGCCCGGATTGTTCGTCGCCCCACCGGCGTACGCCGATCCCTTGGCCGCTCCGCTCGGCCCGGCGCCCGTCGAAGCCGCCCCAGCGGCCTCGTCGGCGAAGGAAGGTCCGTCCGCGTACGCCGTGGCCGCGCCCGACGACGGTCTCATCACCACCAGCGCGACTTCGCGCGTGGCGCCGGGGCTGAGTCTCACCGAGTTCGACCGGTACGACCCGGCGGGCTGGATCCGCGGCGACACCCTCGCCGTCGACCTCACCAGCAAGACCCTCAAGCCGGCCTACCTCAGCCCCGGCACGGTTTCCGCGCGGACACCGCTTTCGCAGCAGGTCGCCAGGGCAGGCGCGGTCGCCGGGGTCAACGGTGACTTCTTCGACATCAACGCTTCCGGCGCGCCGATCGGCGTCGGCATCGACG
This sequence comes from Amycolatopsis sp. EV170708-02-1, assembly GCF_022479115.1. Taxonomy (NCBI): domain Bacteria; kingdom Bacillati; phylum Actinomycetota; class Actinomycetes; order Pseudonocardiales; family Pseudonocardiaceae; genus Amycolatopsis; species Amycolatopsis sp. EV170708-02-1. Next base: position 6,840,231 of record NZ_CP092497.1, on the reverse strand, counting down.
CCGGGAACCTCCAGACGGCGCCCGCGCGCGGCCACAACCTGACCGCGTCGATCACCGAAGAAGGCAAGGCACGGCTGGCGGAGGTGTTCCTCGAAGCATCGGTGACCTTGCCCGACGGCAAGGTCGTGCCCGCGTCGAACTTCAACAGCCCCGTGCTGAGCGGTGACGCGATCGGCGTCTACACGCCGTTGTGGGGCGCGTCCTCGCGGCGGACCTCGGTCGCGGGAGCCCGGCGCGTCGTCGAGATCGAGGTCTCCGACGGCGTCGTCACGCAGGTGCGGCCACAGCCCGCCGACGGCCCGATCGCCGCGGGGGCGACGCTCCTGCTCGCCCGTGACGGCGGTGTGGACTCGTTGTCGGGGGTGAAGCCCGGCGACAAGGTGGGCGTCGCGTACGCGCCGAAGAGCGACGCGGGCAAGCTGTCCGTCTCGGTCGGCGGGAACAAGGTCCTGCTGCGTGACGGCGCCGTCCAGCCGGTCGACAACGTCGCCATGCACCCCCGGACCGCGGTCGGGTTCTCCGCCGACGGTACGAAGATGTGGCTGGCCACGGTCGACGGCCGCCAGGCGGACAGCCGCGGCATGACCGAACTCGAACTCGCCCGGCACATGAAGTCGCTCGGCGCGGACGACGCCCTCAACCTCGACGGCGGCGGCTCGTCGACGATGCTCGCCCGCGAAGAGGGCGAGAAGTCGCCGCTGGTGCGCAATTCGCCGTCGGACGGCGGGGAACGCCTGGTGCCCAACGGGATCGGCGTCGCCACCGTGCCGGGAAGCGGGCGGCTGACCGGATTCGCGCCCGCTCCCGCGCAGGACACCACCGACGCGACGCGGGTGCTTTCCGGGCTGACGCGGAAACTCGTCGCCGGAGGCCACGACGAGACCGGCGCAGCCGTCGGCGGGAACGTCCAGTGGCTCAGCACCAACCCCTTCCGCGGCACCGTGACCGGTGGCCTGTTCACCGCGCACGCCGACCGGCTCCGGCCCGACGCGCCCGCGAACGTCGACGTCTACGCGAAACGCGGCGGCGTCATGGGCAAGACCACGCTGAACGTCCTCGGCTCCCCGGTCCGGCTGGGCACGAGCACCGAACAGGTCGCGTTGTCCGGCGAAGGCGCGAAGAGCACCTTCAAGGTCTTCGGCTACGACGCCGACGGTTACGGCACGTGGATCGAGCCCGACGACGTCAAACTCGACTACGACCCCGCGGTGGTGAAGATCGAACCGTCCGGCGACGGCTTCGCGGTCACGGCGCTCAAGGCGTCGGGCGCTTCGGCGATCACCGCGACCGCGGGCGGGAAGGTGACGCATCTGGCGGCTTCCGTCGGCACGGAATCCCGGGTGGCGTCGCCGCTGGACGGCCCGGCGGGCTGGACCGCCAGCGTCTTCCCCGCCGTCGTCGGCGCCGCGCTCTCCGAGGCACCCGGCCGTGACGGTGGTCGCGGTCTCGCGCTGGACTACCGGCTGAACGGGACCAACGCCACGCGCGCGGCCTACGTCAACTCGGCGGCGCCGCTCGCGTTGCCGCCCGGCACCCAGCGCGTCGGGCTGTGGGTCAACGGCGACGCGAAGGGGGCTTGGCTGCGGGCGGAACTCCGTGACGCCGCCAACGTCCCGTCCGTCGTGGACCTGTCGCTGAGCGTCGACTGGACGGGCTGGCGCTACGTCCGCGCGGCGATCCCGGCCGGGCTTCCCGACGGGCAGCGGCTGACGAAGTTCTACGCCGTCGAGAACGTTCCCGCGCAGCAGTACGAAGGACGGCTGGTCTTCGACGACCTCACCTTCGAGGTCGCGCCGGCGGCCGCCGTCCCCGCCGATCCGGCGCCGCGTGACCCGGCGCTGATCACCGACGGCGCCGCGACCGGCGGCCTGCGGATCGCCGTGGTCAGCGACGCGCAGTTCACCGCCGACCAGCCGGACGGCCCGCTGGTCGCCCAGGCCCGGCGCGCGCTGCGCGAGGCGGTGGCGGCGAAACCGGATCTCGTGCTGATCAACGGCGACTTCGTCGACCGGGGGACGGCGGCCGATTTCGTGCTGGCGAAGTCGATCATCGACGAGGAGCTCGTCGGCAAGGCGCCGTGGTACTACGTCCCGGGCAACCACGAGGCCGACGGCGGGCACGGGCTCGCGGAGTTCCAGGCGGCGTTCGGGGAGACTCATCGTGTCGCCGATGTGGCCGGGATCCGGCTGGTGCTGATGGATTCCTCGCGTGGATCGCTGCGCGCGGGTGGATTCGACCAGATCCGGATGCTGCGCGAGGCGCTCGACGGCGCGAAGGCGGACAAGCGGATCCGCGGCGTGGTCGTCGCGATGCACCATCCGGTCAAGGACCCCAGTCCCACCGGGAATTCGCAGTTGGCCGACCGCAAGGAAGCCGCCATGCTGACCGGCTGGCTGACCGCCTTCGAACGCGAGTCGGGCAAGCAGGCGGCCGCGATCGCCTCGCACGCGGGCGTTTTCAACCTCGCGCGCGTCGACGGAGTGCCGTACCTGGTGAACGGCAACTCAGGGAAGTCGCCCGCGGCGGCACCGGGTGACGGCGGGTTCGTCGGCTGGACGATGGTCCGGTTCGAACCGGGGGACAAGGCGCAGCCGGTGCGGTTCGAGACGCGGCCGAACGTCGACGCGCTGACGCTGTCCGGGCCCTCGTCGCTGGCGCGCGGCGAGAAGGCGGACATCCGGGCCGTGGTGACGCAGGGAGCGCGTCAGGTGCCGGTGTCGTATCCGGTGAGCGCGGACTGGAAGGGCGGCTGGGGCACGCATGTCGCCGGCGGGTTCCTGCCCGCGATGCCGTGGGACGTCGCGTCGTTCGACCCGGCGAGCGGGGTGCTGACCGCGCTGCGGCCGGGGACGGCGAACCTCTCGGTCACCGTCAATGGGGTGACGAAGAGCCTCTCGGTCACCGTGGGCTGAAAGCGTCCTTCACCGCATTACACGCTATGAAGGGGCCCTTCACCGCGTCGCACGCGGTGAAGGGCCCCTTCAGCCCACGAGCGTCAGGCGGCTTCGTGCGCCTCTTCGACCGACCCCGGCAGCGCCGGACCCCGCAGCGGGATCGCGTCGGCGTCGGCCGGATCCACCGTCCGCACCGAACCGTCGGCCGCGGCGCGCGCGATCGCGAGCATCGAAGCCCGCGCGTCCTGGATCTGCTGCTGTTCCCGCTCCGGGATGAGGCTCAGCTCGATCAGCACGCTGCCGTTGCCGAGCAGCCCGTACCCGTTGCGCGCGATGCCTTGGTACGAACCGCCCGGATACTGCGAGACGTAGCCGCCGTTACCGTCGATCGACCGCTGCACCACGACCGCGATCTGCTTCGCGAAGTCCACATCGGACGGTTTCACGCCCGGATGCGTCGGCCACATCGTGGAAGCCGTGATCTCCCGGCCGTTCGCGTCCTGGTAACGGCCCTGCATGTGGTAGTCGACCATGATGTCCGGCTTGAACGCCGCGTTCCGCCGCTGGATCAGGCCCGCCTCGGTGGCCGGGTTGTCCTTCGGCGCGACCGCCGGGTCGTGGTAGCGGTTGATGTCGTACCCCTTGCCCTTCTCACCGTATTCGGGAGTGGCGTCGGGGTCGTAGTTGAAGCGCCAGTCGCGCTCGTGCCCGTCGGGGTTCGCGCGCACGACGATGTCGACGGTCACCTTCGCGAGCAGCTTCCGCGCCCACGCGCTGTTCCCGACGCCGACCTCGCGCAGGAACCCGAGCGCGGCGGGGGTGCCGAGCGGCTCGTCGCCGTGCTGCTGGGTGACGTACTGGATCCGGGTCTTGCCGTGGCCGACCCTGGCCGCCCACACCGGACGGCCCTCGTTGCTGCGGCCGATCTCGTCCACGCGGATCTTCCCGTGGCTGAGCACCGCCAGCTTGTGCAGTTCGAAGGCCAGCTTGGCGGTGGACGGACGTGGGTCCACAGTGGCCGCGGTGGTCTCGGCCGCCTGCGCGGCGGGCGCCACCAGGAGCCCGGCGCTGACAAAAACGGACAATAGGGCGATTTTCGGCTTGAGACTCATGGTCGGTGAGTATCGACGAGCGGGCAACGGCCGACAAGGGCCGGGATAAACGGGTCGAATTTTGTCGGTGGCAGGTCCTAGGGTGCCTACCGTGGGTGACTCGGAGCACGAACCGGCGATGGTGCAGGCGAAGGCGTTGGTCAAGCGTTTCGGCGATTTCGAGGCCGTACGCGGGATCGACGTCGAGGTCCGCCCGGGCGAGGCCTTCGGCTTCCTCGGGCCCAACGGCGCGGGCAAGTCCTCCACCATGCGGATGATCGCGAGCGTCTCCCCGCGCACCGACGGCGACCTGCGGGTCCTCAGTATGGATCCGGACGTCGAGGGGCCGAAGATCCGCGCCCGGCTCGGCGTGGTGCCGCAGCAGGACAATCTCGACACCGAGCTCACCGTCCGGCAGAACCTGCAGATCTACGGCCGCTACTTCGGGCTTTCCCGCTCGCACGTGCGGAGCAAGGCCGAGGAGCTGATGGAGTTCGCCCAGCTCACCGACCGGGCGAACGCGGAGGTCGATTCGCTCTCCGGCGGGATGAAACGGCGGCTGACCATCGCGCGATCCCTGGTCAACGACCCGGAGCTGCTCCTGCTCGACGAGCCGACCACGGGGCTGGATCCGCAGGCCCGGCACCTGTTGTGGGACAGGCTGTTCCGGCTCAAGGCCGGCGGGACCACGCTGATCATCACCACGCACTACATGGACGAGGCGGAGCAGCTCTGCGACAGGCTGGTCGTGATGGACAACGGCCGGATCGCCGCCGAGGGCTCGCCCGCGGACCTGATCAGCCGGTACTCCACCCGCGAGGTCGTGGAGCTGCGCTTCCCGAACGGTGAGCAGGAGGCTGCCGCGAAGCGGATCGAAGGCCTCGCCGAACGCGTCGAGGTGCTGCCGGACCGCGTGCTGCTCTACACGATGACCGGCGAGGCCACCCTCGAACAGGCGCACGCGCGCGGGCTGCGTCCGCTGTCGAGCCTGGTGCGCCGTAGTTCGCTGGAGGACGTCTTCCTCCGCCTCACCGGCCGGACGCTGGTGGACTGATGACCACAGCGCAGACGAAGGCGTCGACGGGCCGCGTGGTCTCGCGCTGGGCGGGAGCCTGGCTGCGGGTCGAGGGCCATTGGATGTGGTACCGCCGGTACTGGGTGTCTACTTTGTACTCGACGGGCCTGCAGCCGGTGCTGTTCCTGGCCGCGATGGGCCTCGGCTTCGGCTCGCAGGTCCAGGCGGGCGCGGCGACGGGTGGGTTCTCGTACCTGGAGTACGTCGCGCCCGCGCTGCTCGTCGCCGGCGCGGCGCAACTGGCGGTGGGGGAGTCGAGTTACCCGGTGCTGTCGGGTTTCAAGTGGCAGCAGGACTACATCGCCGTCACCGCCACCCCGATCACGCCCGGGCAGGTGCTCGGCAGCCAGATCATGTGGGTGAGCCTGCGGTTGACGCTGGCGGGCACGATCTACGCCGTCATCGCGGCGCTCTTCGGTTCCTGGACGAGTTTCGGCGTGCTCGCCGTGATCCTGATCGGCACGCTGACCGGCATCGCGTGCGGCACGCCGGTGATGGCGCTGGCCGCGACCACGTACGACGAGGGCACCCGGTTCGGCCTGGTGTTCCGGTTCATCCTGATCCCGATGACGTTGTTCTCCGGCACGTTCTTCCCCATCTCCGAACTGCCTGCCCCGCTGATGTGGATCGCCTGGATCTCCCCGCTGTGGCACGGCAACGAGGCCGCCAGGGCGGTCAGCCTCGGCACCGTCGGTCCGCTCGCCACGCTGGGCCACCTCGCCTTCCTGGTCGTGCTGGCCGGGGCGGGCTGGGCGTTGGCGCACAAGTACTTCTACCGACGGCTGGTGGTCTGAAATGGCGGTGCTCACCGAAGCCCCGCGGCGTGGGGTGCTGCTGCGCATCCTGCCGTCCGCGCTGTACAGCGGCCGGTCGACGGCGGTGCTGGAGCGCACCTTCCTGACCTACTCGCACGCCTGGATGCTGTTCGTGTCCGGCGTCTTCGAGCCGCTGTTCTACCTGATGGCCTTCCAGCTCGGCTTCGGCAAGCTCGTCGGCGAGGTCGTCGGGCCCGGCGGCCAGGCGATGAGCTACGTCGCCTTCGTCGCGCCCGGCCTGCTCGCGGCGTCGGCGATGAACGGCGCGATCCTCGACTCGACGTACAACCTGTTCTTCAAGCTGAAGTACGCCAAGCTCTACGACGCCATGCTCGCCACCCCCATCGGCCCGCTGGACATCGCGCTCGGCGAGGTCGGCTGGTCGGTGCTGCGCGGCGGGATCTACTCGGCGACCTTCCTCGGCGTGATGACCGTGATGGGGCTGCCCGGCTCGTGGTGGGCCCTGCTGATGATCCCGGCGGCGCTGCTGATCGCGATGGCGTTCTCGGCCATCGGCATCGTGCTGGTGACCTTCCTGCGGTCGGTGTCGCAGTTCGACTACATCAACCTCGTGCTGATGCCGCTGTTCCTGTTCTCCACGACCTTCTACCCGCTTTCGGTGTACCCGGCCGGGATCCAGTGGATCGTGCAGATCTTCCCGCTGTACCACGGCATCGAGCTGATGCGCGGGCTCTCGGTGGGCGTTCTGTCCTGGGGCATGGTCGGCAACGTGGCGTATCTGGTGGCGCTGGCGGCGGTCGGGATCTACGCGTCGTCGAAGCGGTTCGGGAAGCTCCTGCTGCGCTGAACCGTCATCGCGCCGGGTTCGAGCCCGTCCGCCGGGGCGCCACCGCGGCCAGCGCGTCGACCATGCCGTGCCCGTAGAAGCCGTTGAACCCCGCGTAGCCGGTGCAGTACGCGTCCTGCGAGCCGTCACCGGTCAGGTCGTAGTCAGCGGGGCACGCGATCGGGGTGGCCTGGGCGTCCAGCGTCCGCCTCAGCTGACGGGCGCTGTAGCCGGGATGCTTCGAAGCGAGCAACGCCGCGACACCGGCGACGTGCGGCGCCGCCATCGACGTCCCGCACAGCGGCGCGTACCCGCCGGGAACGGTCGAAAGCACGCACTGCCCGGCCTCGCCACCCGGAGCGGTGACATCGATCACGCCCAGCCCGTACGAGCTGTAGCCGGCCTTGACCCGCTCCTCGCTCACAGACGACACCGCGACGACGTCCCGCAGGCCGGCGGGCAGCGCCTGACAGCCTTCGGACTGGCGCCGCGCACCCGAGCGCGGTGACGGCACCAGCTCGGCGGCTTCGTTGGTCGCCGCCGCGACGTTGAGGGTGCCCGCCGAGGTCGCGTACTCGACGGCGCGGGCCATGACCTCGTTCACCACACCCTGTTCGTCGGCGTGGGCGCACGAGAGTGACCACGGATCGACGAAGTAGCTGCTGTTCGTCACCGTCATGCCCTGTGAGGCGGCCCACATCAGCCCGCAGACGGCGGCTTCGGGGTCGGCGTACCCACGGTCGTCGATCACCTTCACCGAGGCGATCCGCACGCCGGGCGCCACCCCGGTGACCCCTTTGCCGTCGTCGGCGGCGGCGATGATCCCCGCGACGTGGGTGCCGTGCACCGACGTCGTCGCGGTCCAGTTCCGGTCGGGCGCGCCGGTCAGGCAGCCCGCGGATTTGCCGGGGTCGAGGGCGTTCGCCAGGTCGGGATGGGTGGGGTCGATGCCGGAGTCGAGGACGCCGACGACGACGTCCGGGCTGCCCGGTTCGATCGCGTGGGCCTTGTCGGCGCCGATCGCGCGCATGTCCCACTGCTCGCCGGTGCGGTCGGCGGAGGACACCTTCGCCGGATCCGTGGGTTCGAGTTCGGCGCGGGCGGGCGCGGACCTGGCCGGTGACGTGCCGTTGGCCCGCTGCACGGCCAGCCGTTCGGCCTGCGCGCTGAACGCGGCGGCGGGCCGGACCAGTTCGGCGAAGTCCCGGTCGGCCGAGGTCGCCACGGCCACGGCGATCTGCGGGTAGTAGACGGTCGTGCTGCCGCAGCCACCGGTGACGGCCGCCCTGGCCTCGGCCTCGGAAGTGCCCTTGTCGAAGGCGACGACGTAACGCAGGGCCCGTCCCTGGGGATGACACGAGGGCTCGGCCTCGGCCGTCGCGACAGCGGCGACCGAACCGCAGAGCACCACCACGGCGCATACGGCCGCTCGCAGGGACCGCCCCAGCAGGGACACCGGACCTCCCACCGGAGAACATCGGGCAACGGGGGCACCGCCGCCTACGCTTCAGTACCCCGAGCGGCACGCTAGCCACCCTCGGCCGGGTCGACAAGCTCTCCCGCGAAGTTCGCTCGGCCGGTGGCCGCGGCGCGCCCGGGAGCCAGGTCTGTGGCACCGAGTACACCGGAGTGGGGCCGGGGTGTGGGATACTCGCGGTGGCCGCTGGCCGACGGGCACACGTGAGAGGTGGCGCTCGCGGTCTCGTGGCCCGGTGGTGTGCTGCACATCCTCCACACGCGTCGCCGCTGTATGCGGCTCGACGACGTGGCGGGCGGCCCGATGTCGCGAACGTGGCCAGCGCTCCGCCGAGCAGACCTTCAGCCGTACGCGGCGCCCGGACAACCCCGGCGCCGTCGCGGTGCCGGGCAAGGATTCCCGCTGCTGGTGACCACCACGGCGGAACGAACAGAAAGGGGCCCCTGCGCGGCCGCGTCGAGCCGGTGTGAGCCAGCCGACGCGCCCGGGGGCGGAGGAGATATATGTCGAACGCGGACACACCCGCCGTCACCGGCGGGAATACCGCCACACCCATCGCAGGTCAGCTGGCCGAACTGCCGCCCCGGATCCGGGTGCACGCGTTGGCGAAGCTGCTCGGATCGAACAGCCGTGAACTGATGGCCAAGCTCGGTGAGCTCGGCGAGACCGTACGCAGCGCGCAGTCCAGCGTCACCCGCGACGTGGCACTCAAGCTCGCCGAAGCCCTCTCCGGCGGAGACGAGCCCGAAACCGCCGAGGAGCCCGTCGCCGAGACCCCCGCGGCTCCCGAACCCGAAGCCAAGCCTGAGCCCGAGGTCAAGGCAGAGGTCAAGGCAGAGCCGGAGCCCGCCGCTCCGCAGGTGGAGGCCCCTTCGCGGCGTGTTCCGCCCGCGCTGGCCGCCCCGGTGACCCCGGAGCCGCCGCAGCCGACGACCAGGCCCGCGAAGGCCGCCGTGCACGTCCCGGTGTTCGCCGCGCCTTCGCCGGTGTTCCTGCCGCCGGAGCCGGTCGCGGCGAAGCCCGCCCGCAAGCCGGAGCCCGCCTTCGCCCCGTCCGAGGAGCCCGCTTCCGACGAGGACGAGACGCAGACGGAGCAGGCCGAGGGCCAGGGCACCGACGAGGACGGTGACGACGCCAACGGCCGTCGCCGCCGTCGTCGCGGACGTCGTGGTCGCGGCCGGGGCAAGGGCGGCGACGAGAGCTCGGCCGAGTCCGAGAACGAGGACGAGCAGCCTGCCGAAGCCCCGCGAGGTCGTCAGCAGCGCGCGAAGGACGCCGACACCGAAGAGGCCGGCACCGAGAGCGCCGAAGAAGCGTCCACCGAGTCCGATTCGGACAACGACGGCGATTCGGACGGCGGCAGCAAGCGTCGCCGTCGCCGCCGCCGTCGCAAGGGCGGGGACGACGACAACGCCGAGTCCACCAGCGACGACCCGCCCAACACGGTCGTCCACGTGCGCCAGGCCAAGGCCGCCGAGACCGAGCGCCCCGCGCGCGACGAGGTGCGCAGCGTGCGCGGCTCGACCCGGCTCGAAGCCAAGCGCCAGCGCCGCCGGGACGGCCGCGAGGCCGGCCGCCGTCGTGCGCCGATCCTGTCCGAGGCCGAGTTCCTCGCCCGCCGCGAGTCGGTCGAGCGCACCATGGTCGTCGCCGAGAAGGGCGAGTCCACGCAGATCGGCGTGCTCGAGGACGGCGTCCTGTGCGAGCACTTCGTGACGTCGTCGGGCACCGGCTCGATCGTCGGCAACGTGTACCTCGGCCGCGTGCAGAACGTGCTGCCGTCGATGGAGGCCGCCTTCATCGACATCGGCCGCGGCCGCAACGCCGTGCTCTACGCCGGCGAGGTCGACTGGGACGCCGCCGGTCTCGAGGGCAAGGCCCGCAAGATCGAGCAGGCGCTCTCCACCGGCGATTCCGTGCTGGTCCAGGTCACCAAGGACCCGGTCGGGCACAAGGGCGCCCGGCTGACCACGCAGATCTCACTGCCGGGCCGTTTCCTGGTCTACGTGCCCGCGGGCGGCGCCACCGGGATCTCCCGGAAGCTCCCGGAGAACGAGCGCCGCCGCCTGAAGGACATCCTCAAGCGCATCGTCCCCGAGGACGCCGGTGTGATCATCCGCACCGCGTCCGAGGGCATCAGCGAGGAGGAGCTGGACCGCGACGTCCGCCGCCTCAAGGCGCAGTGGGACGTCATCAAGGAGAAGGCCGAAGCCGGCAACGGCGGCAAGAAGAACAGCGCCCCGGTCATGCTCTACGAAGAGCCGGACCTGCTGGTCAAGGTCGTCCGCGACCTGTTCACCGAGGACTTCGCCAAGCTGGAGATCCAGGGCGACAAGGCCTGGGACACCATCTACAACTACGTGCAGCACGTGGCGCCGGACCTGGCGGATCGCGTCAAGCGGTACACGGGAACCGGTTCGGCCTTCGCCGATCACCGCATCGATGAGCAGATCACCAAGGCGCTGGACCGCAAGGTCTGGCTGCCCTCGGGTGGGTACCTGGTCATCGACCGCACCGAAGCGATGACGGTCATCGACGTCAACACCGGCAAGTTCACCGGATCGGGTGGCAACCTCGAAGAGACGGTGACCAGGAACAACCTGGAGTCGGCGGAGGAGATCGTCCGCCAGCTCCGGCTCCGGGACATCGGCGGCATCATCGTCATCGACTTCATCGACATGGTGCTCGAGTCCAACCGTGAGCTCGTGCTGCGACGGCTGACCGAATGCCTCGGCCGCGACCGCACGCGTCACCAGGTCGCCGAGGTCACCTCGCTCGGCCTGGTGCAGATGACCCGCAAGAAGATCGGCACCGGGCTGCTCGAGGCGTTCTCCACGCCGTGCGAGCACTGCAAGGGCCGCGGCGTGGTCGTCTCGACCGAGCCGCAGCGCACCGGTGGCGGCGGCAACGGCCACAACCACGGCGGTGGTGGCGGTGGCGGCGCCAAGGAGCAGGGCTCCCGCCGGTCCCGCGGCCGGGGCAAGGGCGAGGACCAGGGGCAGAACGAGCCCGCCGCGGCCAAGGCCGAAACGCCTCCGCCCGCCCAGCGCGAGTCGGTGGTTTCGGCGGTCCAGGCCGTGGCCAACGCCACGAAGGCGGCCAAGGGCGAGCACTCGCCCGAGGTCACCGAGAACGTCGAGGGTGCCGCGCTGAACGGGCACGCCCCGCAGGCGGCCGAGCAGCCCGCTGAGCCGGCCGAGCAGCCCGCGGAGCCCGTTGCCGAAGCGACCGTCGAACAGGCGGCCGAGGCGGCCGCTGAGCCGGTCTCGGAGCCGGTCGCCGAGGCGCCCGCGACGGAACTCGCCGGTGAACCGGTGACGACTCCGGACGACGAGGCCCCGGCCGCGCGCGAGGAAGAGATCGCCGTCGTCGCGGAATCGGGCCCGGCGCCCGAAGCGCCCGAGATCCCGGTGACTCCTGAGGTTGTCGTGACGGAAGAGGTTTCCGAGCCGGCGGCTCCCGCGGCCCAGGAGGAGACCGAGCCCGAGGTGGACGTCCCGGCCCCGGCAGTGCGCTCCACCACCCGCCGTCGTCCGCGACGGGCGGCCTCACGGCCGGCCGGTCCGCCGGTCAAGGCGTCGGAAAAGAGCTAGTGAACACCTAGGGGCACCCCGGTGTGATCGCACCGGGGAGCCCCACGTAACCTGTAGAACGGCCCGCCACCTAGAGCGGGCACCTTGCGCAGCATCCGGACCACCGAGAACTTCCAGGTGGGCCGATCACGCAAGCCCCCACCCGTTGTCGAGTAAGCAGGAGACTTCCGTGTCGGCGTACGCGATCGTCAAGACTGGCGGCAAGCAGTACAAGGTGGCCGTCGGCGACGTCGTCGAGGTCGAGAAGCTCGAAGGCGAGCCGGGTACAGAGCACACCTTCCCCGCAGTCCTTTTCGTGGACGGTGGCGACGTCACCACGGACGCCGACGCGCTGGCGAAGGTCTCGGTCACCGGCAAGGTCGTCGAGCAGACCAAGGGTCCGAAGATCCGGATCCACAAGTTCAAGAACAAGACCGGCTACCACAAGCGCCAGGGTCACCGGCAGAAGCTGACCCGCGTCGAGGTCACCGGCATCTCCAAGTAGGACTTTCTCCGGATCTTCGTCAGAAAGAGGATTGAGCCATGGCTCACAAGAAGGGTGCGTCCAGCTCCCGCAACGGTCGCGATTCGAACGCGCAGCGGCTGGGCGTCAAGCGCTACGGCGGCCAGGAAGTCAACGCGGGCGAGATCCTGATCCGCCAGCGTGGCACCAAGTTCCACCCCGGCGTGAACGTCGGTCGTGGCGGCGACGACACGCTGTTCGCGCTGGCCGCCGGTGCGGTCCAGTTCGGCGAGAAGCGTGGCCGCAAGACGGTCAACATCGTGCCGACCGAAGCCTGAGTTTCGGCTTCGAGTTAGAACCTCTGACGAGGGGTGGGGCCGGAATATCCGGGCCCACCCCTCGTTTGTTTTGTGTATCCCCTTTTTCTCGACAGTGAATAGAGGCAAGTCATGGCGTCCCGGTTCGTGGACCGAGCGGTGATCCATCTGGCCGCCGGTGACGGTGGGAACGGCTGCGCCTCGGTGCACCGCGAGAAGTTCAAACCCCTCGGCGGCCCGGACGGCGGCAACGGCGGCAACGGCGGCGACGTGCTGCTGATCGTCGACCCGAACGTCCACACGCTCCTCGACTTCCACTTCCGGCCGCACGCCCGCGCCGGCAACGGCAAGCTCGGCCAAGGCGGCAACCGCGCCGGCGCGGCCGGGGAGACGCTGGAGATGCGCGTCCCGTCCGGCACCGTCGTGATGACCGAGGACGGCGAGATCCTGGCCGACCTGGTCGGGCCGGGCACCACCTTCGTCGCCGCCCAGGGCGGCCGTGGCGGCCTCGGTAACGCGGCGCTGGCCTCCAAGGCCCGCCGGGCACCCGGATTCGCGCTGCTGGGCGAGCCGGGGGAGACCCGCGACCTCGTTCTGGAGCTGCGTTCCGTCGCCGATGTCGGGCTGCTGGGCTTCCCGTCCGCGGGCAAGTCGTCGCTGATCTCGGTGCTGTCCGCGGCCAAGCCGAAGATCGCCGACTACCCGTTCACCACCCTGGTGCCGAACCTGGGCGTGATCACCGCCGGATCGACCGTGTTCACCATGGCCGACGTGCCCGGGCTGATCCCCGGCGCGAGCGAGGGCAAGGGCCTCGGCCTCGACTTCCTGCGCCACATCGAACGCTGCGCGGTGCTCGTGCACGTCGTCGACTGCGCCACCTTCGAGCCCGGTCGAGACCCGCTGTCCGACATCGACGCGCTCGAAGAAGAGCTGGCCCGCTACACCCCGAGCCTCGGCGGTGACCTCGCCGACCGGCCGCGTGTGGTGGTGCTGAACAAGATCGACATCCCGGACGCCGCCGAACTCGCCGAGTTCGTGCGCCCGGAACTGGAGGCCCGCGGGCTCAGCGTGTTCGAGATCTCGACGGCTTCGAGGCAGGGGCTGAAGGAACTGACCTACGCGCTCGCCGCCGTCGTCGAGAAGTACCGCGCCGACCAGCCCGCCCCGGAGCCGGCGAAGGTCGTGCTTCGGCCGATGGCCGTCGACGACGCGGGCTTCACCGTCGAGCACGACCCGGACGAGGAAGGCGCGTTCATCATCCGCGGCTCCCGCCCGGAGCGGTGGATCCGGCAGACCAACTTCGGCAACGACGAGGCCGTGGGTTACCTCGCGGACCGGCTCAACCGGCTGGGTGTCGAGGAAGTACTGGCACGCAAGGGCGCCGTACCCGGCAGCCCCGTCACCATCGGCGACGTCCAGTTCGAATGGGAGCCGTCGACCCCGGCCGGGGTCGCGGTGCACCTGTCGGGCCGGGGCACGGACGTGCGGCTGGAGAACACCAGCCGCGTCGGTGCCGCCGAGCGCAAGGAAGCCCGCCGGATCCGCCGTGACGGTCCGGACGGCGTCGAAGACGAAGACGAGATGGACGACGAGTGAGCTCAACCCGGGTGGCGATCGCCGACGCGAAGCGTGTGGTCGTCAAGGTCGGTTCCTCCGCACTGACCACCGCCGGCGACGGTCTCGACGTGGCCAGGCTGGACGCGTTGGTGGACGCCATCGCCGGCCGGGTCTCCCGCGGCACGCAGATCGTGCTGGTGTCCTCGGGGGCGATCGGCGCGGGACTCGCGCCGCTCGCTCTCGGCAAACGTCCCCGTGACCTCGCCACTCAGCAGGCCGCGGCCAGCGTCGGCCAGCTCGCGCTGGCCCACGCCTACGCCGAGTCGTTCGGCCGGTTTTCCCTGACCGTGGGCCAAGTGCTGCTGACCTCGGACGACGTCGTGCGCCGTTCGCATTATCGCAACGCGCAGAACACGTTCACCCGGCTGCTGGCCCTCGGCGCCGTTCCGGTGGTCAACGAGAACGACACCGTGGCCACCGAAGAGATCCGTTTCGGCGACAACGACCGGCTGGCCGCGCTGGTGGCGCACCTGATCGGCGCCGACGCGCTCGTCCTCCTGTCCGATGTGGACGGTCTATACGACGGGGACCCCCGTGACGGCGCGACCCGCAAGATCGCCGAGGTCGCCGGGGAGTCCGATGTGGACGGAATCACCGTCGGCATGTCGAGCTCCGGGCTCGGCACCGGCGGCATGGTGTCGAAGCTCGCCGCCGCCCGCACCGCCGCCGGTGCCGGGATCCCGGTCCTGCTCGCCGCCGCTTCCGAGGCCGCACGCGCCCTGACCACCGCCGAGGTCGGCACGGCGTTCGCCGCCGCGGACTCCCGGCTGTCGGCACGCCGGTTCTGGCTGGGCTACGCCGCGGGCGCGTCCGGGAAACTGCACCTCGACGACGGCGCGGTCGCCGCCGTCGTCCGCCGCCGTCGTTCACTGCTGGCCGCCGGGATCACCGGCGTCGACGGCGACTTCCAGGCGGGCGACGTCGTCGACCTGGTCGATCTCCGGCAGCGGACCGTGGCGCGCGGCGTCGTGGCCTTCGACGCCGGCGAACTGCCCGACCTCATCGGCCGCTCCAGTCACGACCTCCCCGCCGAGCAGCGGCGCGAGGTCGTCCACGCGGACGATCTCGTTCCTCTGCGGCGCTAGGGCACCAGGCCCGGGGTCAGGGCGATTTCGCGGAGCTGCGCCTCGCTCAAGGGCGGCTGCGCGTTCTCGCCGCCGTCCGTGGAGACCTCCACGATCGCCGCCCCGGTTTGATAGGCGGCCCCGTAGGCGAGGTGGCCGTCCTTTTCCTTGGTCGTCGTCTCCACCAGGGTCCCGCCGTCGATCAGGCTCGCCGAGCACGTGGCCGGGGCCGGATCCAGCCTTCGGCAGGCCAGCCCGGTCGAGAGCATTGTCCCGTCGTTGGGCATCACGGACACGGAGAGCGAACCGTCGCGAACCGGGTGGTCGAGGAGGTAGCCGCTCCCTTTGCCGATCGGAACGGCCTTCAGCTCGAAGGGCGTGTCCGAGCCGAGCGCGACCCTGGCCCGGACCGCCGTCTCGATCACACAGGAAAGCCGGGCCTTCGCCGCTTCGGTCGTTTCCTCGGGCGGCTTCTCGCCGCAAGGTGAGGCCGCGGCCGGCTCTTGCCTGTCCGGAAGCGCGACGAGTGCCGTTCCCGCGGGGAATCCCGCCGCGGCCAACGCGACCACCGCGATCACGGTCGTCAGCCGTCGCCGTCGTGCACGGCGGCCCGCGGCGAGCACGACGTCACCGTTGAGCCCGATCGGCGGCTCGGCTTCGGTCACGTACTCCTTCAGCGCGGAGCGGACGTCCTGGTCTTCCATGACTACTCCTTGCTCGTCGGGGAGGCCAGGACGGCGCGCAGTGCTTCGACCCCGCGGGCGGTCTGGCTCTTGACGGTGCCTTCAGCGACGCCGAGCAGCGAAGCGACTTCGGCGACCGAGAGGTCTTCGAGGAAGCGAAGGACGACCATCGCGCGCTGGCGTGGCGTCAGGTCGCCGAGCACCCGCTCGAGATCGATCCGGTCGTGGCTGTCGTGGGTCGCCGGTGCGGCCCGGTCCGGCGGCGCCGAGGTCACCAGTTCCCCGCGGTGCTTGCGTTTTCCGCTGAGGAAGAGGTTGAGCAGGATCCGGCGCGCGTAGGCGTCGACGGTGTCGGGCCGGACGCGCCGCCAACGCCGGTACAACTGGACGAACGTGGCCTGCACCAGGTCCTCGGCGCCGTGCCAGTCACCGCACATGCCGAACGCCAGCCGCCGGAACCGCTGCACGCGGGCCGCGAAGTACTCGCTGAAGTCGGTGTCTCTCGCTTGTCCCATCGGCCACCCCCTCTTCGTCTGCCCTCTCTAGTCCGGAGGAGGCCCGAAAGGTTCAAGCGACAGCAGGGGACCTTTGCTACCGCTTTCCCGGGTCGGCGAGATGGCCGACCAGACGAGCCAGCTGTTCGCCGTAGGCCTCGGCGAACTCGGCCGACTGGGGGTCCTGGCCCGAGACCGCCCGGACGACGCGAGGCAGCGCCAGCGCGGCACTGGACGCGGCCATGAAGATCACCAGCAGGAACGCCGGGTCGAGGTCGGCGGGGAAGTCGCCCGCGGCCTGACGCGCTCGCACGTACTCCACCTGCCGCTGAAGGAATCCGCGCTGCCCTTCGACACCGATCGCGTCGGGGGCGCCGTCGGTCAGGTTCTCCCAGAGGAACAGCTTGGCGAGGTCGTGATCCCGGACGCCGGACTGGGCGAAGAACCGGACGACCTCCGCGAACGGTTTCCCGTGGTCGGCGACCGCGACGTAGTCGTCGTACATCGTCGCGGTCAGCGCGTTGTAGAGCCCTTCCTTGCCGCCGAAGTAGTACGAGATCAGCTGCTTGTTCACGCCCGCTTTCGCGGCGATCTCGCTGACGCGTGCCGCGGCGTAGCCCTTCGCGCCGAACTCGGCCTTCGCCGCCTCCAGGAGCTGTGCCTTCGTGCGCTCGGGATCGCGCTGGCGTTCGACGGGGGCGCGGCGAGGGCTGCGCGGGGCGGCTTCGGGCATGCCGTTCAGCTTAGCCGCTGACTCTCTCAAACATGCGGTTGACTTTATCATCCGTCTGGTTGATAGTTGTCGGCGGAGAGAGGAGAAACCCATGACCACGAGAATCGCGATCATCGGCGGCGGAACGGGCGGTCTCTGCTTGGCGCAGGGGCTGCGCAAGGCGGGAATCGACGTGTCCGTTCACGAACGCAGCCGCACCCGGACCGAACGCCTTCAGGGCTATCGCGTGCACATCAACCCGCACGGCTCCGCCGCCCTGAACGAATGCCTGCCGCCCGAGCTCTGGCAGCGGTTCCTGGACACCACGGGCACCACGAGCGGCCCGTTCACCTTCGTGACCGAGCAGCTTCGGGACCTGATGGTGATCGACGCCGAGCTCACGTCGAGTCCCGATCCCGCGTCGGACCATCATTCGGTCAGCCGGATCAGCCTGCACCAGGTGCTGTCCGACGGGCTCGAAGGAGTTCTGCACCATGGCAAGGAGTTCGTCGGCTACCGCCGTGAAGGCGAGGTGGTCGTCTGCGAGTTCGCCGACGGCAGCACCGTCGAAGCCGACTTGGTCATCGGCGCCGACGGGGCCAATTCCCGTGTGCGCAAACAGTTTCTTCCCGAGGCCGAGCGGGTGGACACCGGCATCATCGCGATCGCGGGCAAGCACCCGCTGACCGAGGAGACCCGCAAGCGTTTGCCCGCCCGGCTCACCGGCGGCCCGAGCATGGTGATGCCGCGTACCGGGGCTGGCCTGTTCACCGCGCCGCACGAGCTGGCCGGTGTCCCGTCGGTCAACGACGAGACCGCGGACCACGATCCCATCCTGTTCGACAACACCTCGAGCTACGTCATGTGGGCGTTCGCGGCGGACGACCGGCGTTACCCGGCCAATCTGTCCTCATTGGACGGTGCTGCGCTGCGGGACCTGGTGCTGGACCTGATCGACGGCTGGGATCCCGCGTTCAAGGAACTCGTCGCCGGCTCACCTGTGGAGGCGGTGTCCCGGCTGCCGATCTTCACCTCGAAGCCTGTGCGGCCGTGGCCGACGGGCAACGTCACGTTGCTCGGCGACGCGATCCACAGCATGACCCCGTTCCGCGGCATCGGCGCGAACACGGCGCTCCGGGACGCACAACTGTTGTGCCGCAACCTCGTCGAAGCACGCAAGACCGGTGCGGTGCGCTCCGCGATCGCCGACTACGAGCAGCGGATGCGTGACTACGGCTTCGCGGCGGTGCGCGACTCGGAACGCAGTGCCCGCCAGTTCGTGTCGGAGAACCGGGCGGGCCGCACGATGGCACGGGGGATGTTCCGCTTCTTCCAGGCGGTCCCTCCGCTGAAGCGCAAGGTCTTCAGCGACCACGGCGACTCATAGCCGGGCGGGAGCCGAGATGCCCAGCAGCGACAGGCCCAGCGTCAGGGTCTTCGAGGTGAGTTCGGCCAGCAACAGCCGTGAGTCGCGGACGCCGGTGCCTTCCGCGTCCAGCACCGGGCACTGTTCGTAGAACCGCGAGAAGACGACGGCGGTCTCGTACAGATACGTGCACAGCTTGTGGGGGAGATGTCCGGTGGTCGCCGCGCCGATCGCCTCGGGGAAGCGGGTCAGCGCGAGTGCCAACGCGCGCTCCGCGGGGTGGCCGAGCACTACCCGCGCGCCGGTGAGGTCCTGATCCGCTTTCGCCAGCACGGAACGGATCCGCGCGTTGGCGTACTGCAGATAGACCGACGTGTTGCCGCTCTTGGCGAGCATCCGGTCCCAGGAGAAGACGTAATCACGTTCGCGATCGCCGGCAAGGTCGGCGTACTTGATCGCGCCGATCCCGATCGCCTTGGCGACCTCTTCCCTGACTTCGGGGAGAGGTCGGCCCGGTCGTCGATGACTTCGGCGGCGTGGGAGATCGCCTCGGCGAGCAGGTCGGACAGCCGGACCGACTCACCCGCCCGGGTCTTCATGGCGCGGCCGTCCTCGCCGAGCACCGAGCCGAACCCGATGTGCTCGGCCCGATGTTCCTCGCGGAGCCAGCCGGCGGCCCGGCACACGGCGAACACCATCGCGAAGTGCTGCGCTTGCGGCGTGCCGACGACGTAGAGCAGATCGGTGACCTCGCGTTGCTCGGTCCAGTACCGCAGGGTCGCGAGATCGGTGGCGGCGTACCCGTAACCGCCGTCCCGTTTCCGCACGATGAGCGGCAGCGGATCGCCTTCCCGGTTGCGGAAACCGTCGGGAAAGATGCAGACCGCGCCGTCGCTGATCTCGGTCAGCCCGGCGGTGTCCAGGTCGTCCACGACTGCGGCGAGAACCGGGTTGTAGAAGCTCTCGCCGTAGACGTCTTCACCGGTCAGGCCGATCCCGAGAAGTTCGTAGACCTGAGTGAAGTGCCGTGTCGACTCGTCGACCAGACGCCGCCACAGCGCCAAGGTCGCTTCTTCACCGCTTTGCAGGAGCACCACCCGCTCGCGCGAGCGGGTGGCGAAGCCGTCGTCGGTGTCGAACTTCGCCCGGGCGGCCCGGTAAAAGCCGTTGAGATCCCCGATCGCGTACGGGCCGGACGGGCGTTCGTCGAGCAGATGCTCGATCAGCATGCCGAACGGAGTACCCCAATCGCCGAGATGGTTGTGTGGGATGACCTCATGCCCGGCGAACCGTGACAGTCGGACGATCGCGTCGCCGATGACCGTCGACCGCAGGTGCCCGACGTGCATTTCCTTCGCCACGTTCGGGCTGCTGTAGTCGACGGCGATCCGCCGAGGCCGCGGCGCCGCCGCGACACCCAGCCGTGGGTCGCCGTTGAGCGCGGTCGTCCGCTCCGCGAGCCAGGACGAGCGCAGCGTGAAGTTGAGGAAACCCGGCCCCGCGACCTCCGGTGGCTCGGCGAGATCGGTGACGTCGAGCCGCGCCGCGATGTCGGCGGCGATCTCCCTCGGCGGTTTGCCGAGCCGTTTGCCCAAGCTCATCGCGAGGTCGCACTGATAGTCGACGCCGCTCTGCGCGGAGACCCGCACCAGGGCGGCCGGAGGTTCGAAGTCGGTGATGTCGCGAAGGGCTTTCACCACGCGTCGCGACAGTTCCTCGCTTACATCGCCGAACAACACGGTGTCCCTCCTTCGCGCTCGTCGTAGGAGCGCGAGGGTAGCCACCTACCCGCGTCTTCGGCGACGGAGTTTCAGCGCAGGTCGCTGCCCTTGGTCTCCGGCAGGGTCCGGATGACGAAGAACGCGATCACCGCTCCGGCGGCCACGTACCAGAAGAACAGCGTCGAGAGCCCGGCGTCGGACAGCGCCGTGAGCACCAGGGGAGCGGTGCCGCCGAACAACGCGACGGTCAGGTTGTACCAGGCGCCGATGCCCAAGCCGCGTAGTTCGGTGGGGAACAGCTCGCTCATGATCGCGGGCGCGATCGACGTCATCGCCGTGTACAGGCAAAGCCCGACGCAGAACACGACCAGCAGACCCGGCAGTCCCGGCCGGACCAAAGTGGACAGCGGGACGATGAGGATCGCGGTCGCCGCCGCCCAGACGAGCAGCTGCGGCTTGCGGCCGAAGCGATCCGACAGGGCGCCCATCGGGTATTGAAGCGCGACGAACAACGCCGTCGCGATCGACAACGCGAGGAACACGTCGACGTCGTCCGCCTTGCGGGTCTTGACCGCGAACGAGGTCAGGGCACTGAAGAACGTGTAGTAGCAAAGGGTCGACAGCATCGAGAAACCCACGAGCTGCACGACGGCACGGGGGTGCTCGCGAAGGGTGGTGCGCAGCGGTCGCTCGACCCGGCGCGCCGTCGACTTCTTCTCTTCGAAGATCTCGGTCTCGGCGAGACTGCGCCGCAGCCACAGGCCGATGATGCCCAGAACACCACCGAGCAGGAACGGGATCCGCCAGCCGTACGCCGTCAGATCCGCCTTGGACATCGTTCGCGCGAGCACGAACCCGAGGATCGAGGCGATCAGGACCGCGGAACCGGTCGAGATGTAGAAGAAGGCGGAGTACCGCCCGCGGCGAGCGGGCGGCGCGATCTCGCCGAGGTACGCCGAGGCGTTGGAGACCTCGCCACCGAGCGACAGTCCTTGCGCCACCCTCGCCAGCAGCAACAGGATCGGAGCCAGCCAGCCGACCTGGTCGAACGTCGGCAGGAGACCGATGGCCACCGACCCGCCCGCCATCAGCACGATGGTCAGGATCATCGCGGGCTTCCGGCCTTTGATGTCGGCGAAGCGGCCGAGCAACATCCCGCCGAGCGGGCGGAAGAAGAACGCCAGCGCGTACGTGGCGAAGGTGTTGATCAACGCCAGGGCTTCGTTGCCCTTCGGGAAGAACTCACTGGCGAAGTAGATGCTGAAGGTCGCGTAGATGGTCCAGTCGAACCATTCCAGCGCGTTCCCGACACTGGCGGCGAACAACTTCTTCACCGGGAGCCGGTGCCCCAGCCGCTCCGTCGTTGCGTCCGCCATCGGCACCTCCGTACTCGCGCGTGGACGGAACCTTGCCAGAAAGTTCCCGCGCGGGAAAGAACCTGTCGAATGTCGGGATCGTAACGCTCTCCGGCCTACGGTCGCTCGCTCACGAAGTGCTCGCGAGAGCGAACGGCAGCACGGCGCGAGCCCCGGCCTGGCGGAGCAAGCGCGCGGACAGTGTCATCGTCCATCCGGTGTCGATCAGGTCGTCGACCAGCAGGATCGGCCCCTCGGACGAGGCGACTTCGGCGGCGAGGCCTTCGGAAAGGCCCAGGCGATTCCACAGGTCGGCCAGCCGCTGCGCGCTGTTCGCCTGACGCGGGGGCGGCCCCGTCGACGTCATGGCGCCCAGATAGCTCAGCCTTCCGATGGACGCCAGCTTCGTCGCCAGACTGTGGACCAGCTGGGGGCGGGTGGCGGAGGGCACTTCCACGACCGCGACCGGACGCTCCGCCCACTGCCAGCCCTTCAGCACCTCGATGCAGGCTTGGAAGACCGGATCGGGGAGTTCGGTGTCCGCCGCGGACGGGCCGACGAGTTCGCGCAGCCGCGTGCCCCAGCCGACGTCGGTCACCCGTCCGACCACCTGGCCGGTTTCGGCCTGCTCGCCCGCCGGCAGCCGCCCGGAGAGCGGGACCTCCAGCCCGGCCATCCCGGTCGGCCACATCTTCCTCGGCGCGACCTCGACCCCCGGACGGCGCAGCCGCTGCCGGGTGGCGTCGACGACGTCGTCGGAGATCGTGGTGTCCCAATGCTTTCCGGTGCAGTTGTCGCACCGTCCGCAGGGAGTCGCCTCGGGATCGTCCAGCTGCTTGCGCAGGTACTCCATCCGGCAGCCGCCGGTTTCGAGGTAGGCCAGCATGGCGTTCTGTTCGTTCGTGCGTGCCGCGCTCACCCGCGCGTAGCGTTCCTTGTCGTAGCGCCACTCCTCGCCGGTGCCTTCCCAGCCGCCCTTCACCCGGCGGACGGCACCGTCGACGTCCAGCACCTTGAGGACCATCTCCAGCCGGGAACGGGACAGCTCGACGAACGGTTCGAGCGCGGGTGTCGACAGTGGACGGTCCGCGTACGCCAGCGCGTTGAGCACCTGGGTCACCCGAAGTTCGTCCGGGAACGCGAGCGAGCCGAAGTACGCCCAGATGTCCTTGTCCTCGTGGCCCGGCAACAGGATCACCTCGGCGCGATCGACACCACGCCCGGCACGGCCGACCTGCTGGTAGTACGCGATGGGGGAGGACGGAGCCCCGAGATGGACGACGAAGCCCAGATCCGGCTTGTCGAACCCCATGCCCAGCGCCGAGGTGGCCACCAGGGCCTTGACGTTGTTGTTCAGCAGATCGTCTTCGGCTGCTTGACGGTCCGCGGGGTCGGTCTTCCCGGTGTAGGGGGCCACCGGATAGCCGCGTTCGGTCAGCAGACCGGCCACGTCGTGGGCGGCGGCGACGGTGAGCGTGTAGATGATCCCGGAGCCCGGCAGTTCCTCCAGATGCTCGGCCAGCCAGGCGAGCCGGGCCTGCGACGTCGGCAGCTTGGCCACCGAGAGGTGGAGACTTTCGCGGTCCAGGCTGCCGCGCAGGACGAGGGTGTCGCCCCCGTTGCCGATGCCGAGCTGCTCGGCCACGTCGGTCGCCACACGGTCGTTCGCGGTCGCCGTGGTGGCGAGCACCGGGACACCGTCGGGCAGGTCCTTCAGCAGCGTCCGCAGCCGCCGGTAGTCCGGCCGGAAGTCGTGGCCCCAGTCCGAGATGCAGTGCGCCTCGTCGACCACGAGCAGGCCGGCGCTCGCGGTCAGCTTCGGCAGGACGGTGTCCCGGAAGTCGGGGTTGTTGAGCCGTTCCGGACTGACCAGGAGGACGTCGACCTCGCCGGCCGCGATCGCGGCCTGGACCTGATCCCACTCCTGCGGGTTCGCGGAGTTCATCGTCGCCGCGTGGATGCCCGCCCTCGCCGCCGCGGAGATCTGGTTGCGCATCAGCGCGAGCAGCGGCGAGATGATCACGGTCGGGCCGTTGCCCCGCTCCCGCAGCAACGCGGTGGCCAGGAAGTACACGGCGGACTTCCCCCAGCCGGTGCGCTGCACGACGAGCGCGCGACGGCGATGCGCGACCAGCGCCTCGATGGCCGTCCACTGGTCGTCACGCAGCCGGGCGCCCTCGCCCGCCAACGACTGGAGGAGGGTCTCGGCGCGATCCCGGAGAGTCGATGTGTCCACGTCCCCACCTCTACCCCATGCCACCGACGAAGTCGCGATCGGCATGTCGTGAACGGACCGTTCATCCATGGAACCGACGGTAATGTGATCCAGATCACGCCTGGTTGGTGGGTTCGGCGACCCGAGCGTGAAGCCTCGCGCGCTGTATAGGCTCACGACCCATGTCACCACGCAGGATCGGGGTCATGGGCGGCACGTTCGACCCCATTCACCACGGGCACCTCGTCGCGGCCAGTGAGGTCCAGTCGCGGTTCGCGCTCGACGAGGTCATCTTCGTGCCCACCGGTCAGCCGTGGCAGAAGTCCGACCGGGTGGTCACCCGCGCCGAAGACCGCTATCTGATGACGGTGATCGCGACGGCGTCCAACCCTGTCTTCTCGGTCAGCCGCGTCGACATCGACCGCGTCGGGCAGACCTACACCGTCGACACCCTGCGCGACCTGCGCGCGGAGTACCCGGACGACCAGCTGTTCTTCATCACCGGCGCGGACGCGCTGGAACAGATCCTCACCTGGCGCAACGCCGACGAGCTGTTCGACCTCGCGCATTTCATCGGTGTCACCAGGCCGGGTTACCGGCTCAACTCGCAGCATCTGCCGAGCGGGAAGGTGAGCCTGGTCGAGGTGACCGCGATGGCGATCTCGTCCACCGCGTGCCGCGAGCGCGTCGAAGGCGGGGAGCCCGTCTGGTACCTCGTCCCCGACGGTGTGGTGCGCTACATCGCCAAAAAGGACCTCTATCGCAAAGACCGGGGTTCCCCACCGGGTACCCTCGTCGGGCGCACCCGCGAGTAAAGCCATCTGTTTGAGGAGAACTGTGACAGCCACGTCCGAGGCACGAGAGCTGGCCGTAGCGGCCGCCCATGCGGCGGCGGACAAGAAGGCGAGCGACGTGGTCGTGCTGGACGTGTCCGACCAGCTGGTCATCACCGACGCCTTCGTCATCGCGTCCGCGCCGAACGAGCGCCAGGTCGGCGCCATCGTCGACAACGTCGAGGAGCAGCTGCGGCTCGGCGGGCACAAGCCCGTCCGCCGTGAAGGCGCCCGCGAGGGCCGTTGGGTCCTTCTGGACTACGTCGACGTCGTCATCCACGTCCAGCACCAGGAGGAACGCTCCTTCTACGGTCTCGAGCGGCTCTGGAAGGACTGCCCGAGGATCGAGGTCGCCGGACTGGAGACACCCGCCGAGGAGGACTCCGCCGACGCGCAAGGCGCCTCGTGAGCCCGCGGCGGCTGGTGCTCTGGCGCCACGGCGAGACCGATTACAACGCGGCGGGCCGGATGCAGGGGCATCTGGACTCCGCGCTCACCCAGGTCGGCTGGAACCAGGCCAGGTTCGCCGTGCCGGCGCTCGCCCGGTTCTCACCGGATCTGGTGATCGCCTCGGATCTGCGCCGCGCGACTGACACGGCCACGGTGCTCACCGAGGCCATCGGTGTCCCGCTGCGCATCGACAAGCGCCTCCGGGAAACCCATCTGGGTGAATGGCAGGGCTTCACCGGCCAGCAGGTCGACGAGGCGTATCCCGGCGAACGTGCCCGTTGGCGGGTCGACGCGACCTGGGCACCGCCCGGCGGCGAGTCCCGGGTCGACGTCGCCGAACGGGCGATGGAGGTCGTCGCGGACCTCGACCAGCCCAATGCCGACGCCGGCGACGCCGTGCTGCTGGCGACGCACGGCGGTCTGATCATCGCGCTGACCGCGAAACTGCTCGGCCTGCCGGTCGCCTCCTGGCCGTCGCTGGGCGGGATCGCGAACTGTCACTGGGTGGAGCTGACCAGGCGCGACGGCAACTGGCGCTTGGCCGCGTACAACGCGGGAATCACCGGCTGATCCATGGCCCCGCGCCTGCTGGTGTTCGGCGATTCCCTCAGCTTTCACGGCCCGGACGGCCCGCACGCCGCCGACGACGCGCGTCTGTGGCCTAACATCGCCGCCGAAGCGCTCGGTGGCGAAGCGGATCTCGTCGCCGGGTTCGGCTGGAACGCCCGCGACGCCTGGTGGTCGTTGATCGGCGATCCGCGCGTCTGGGCCGATCTCCATCACGTCGACGCCGTCGTGCTGGCCGTCGGGAGCATGGACACGCTGCCTTCGCCGCTGCCCACCTACCTGCGTATCGGCCTGCGGTACCTGCGGCCCGACCCGCTGCGGCGAGTGGCGCGCAAGGCCTACCTCGCCGCCCAGCCGCGGCTGTCGATCGCTCTCCGAGGACGTCCGGTGGTCTTGCCGTCGAGACTCACGGTCCAGTACCTCGACACCGCTGTCGGTGCCCTACGGGCGCTGCGACCGGAGCTGCCGATCTTCGGCATGCTGCCCTCCGTGCATCGATCCGACTCGTACGCCCGCGTCCACACCGCCCGCGCAGGTGCCGCCGCCGCCCTCGCCGACTGGGGCCGTCGCGCGGACGTCCCACTGCTGGATCTCGAAGCCGTCGTCGGCGACCACGTGCTGAGCGGGCGGGGCAATCCGGACGGGATGCACTGGGGGTGGGAAGGACATGCCGCCGTCGGTGCGGAAATGGCCCGCCTGATGGCCCCGGTGCTCCGTCCCGCGGCAACGTAGGCTGACTGCCGTGTCGGTCGCCGTAGTCACGGATTCCACCGCCCACCTGCCGGAAGGCTTCGCCGAACGGAACGGGATCCGGGTGGTCCCGTTGCATGTCCTCGTGGACGGCGTCGTGTTCCTCGACGGTGTCGAGATGGGGCCCGCGGCCTTGGCCGAGGCGCTCGGCAAACGCAGCCTGGTGACGACTTCCCGGCCGACACCCGCCGAATTCGTCAAGGAGTTCCGGGCGGCGCTGGCCGAGGGCGCGGACGCGGTCGTGTCGGTCCATCTGTCCCGGGAGCTGTCGGGGACCTGGGAGGCGGCGGTGCTCGCGGCCCAGGAGGTCGGGCCGGACAAGGTGCGTGTGGTCGATTCGCGCAGTACCGCGATGGGACTCGGCTTCGCCGCCCTGCGCGCGGCGAGTGCCGCCGCTGACGGGGCGGAACCCGCCGAGGTGGAGGCCGCCGCAGTCGACGCGGTGAGCCGCTCGGAGACCCTGTTCGCCGTCGAGACCCTCGAATACCTGCGCCGCGGCGGACGGATCGGCCCGGCGGCCGCCCTGCTCGGTACGGCGCTCGCGGTGAAACCGGTGCTCCACATGTCCGAAGGTCGGATCCAGCCTCTGGAAAAGGTGCGGACGATGAATCGCGCGGTGGCGCGCCTGGTCGAACTCGCCGTGAAAGCGGCCGAAGGCGGGCTCGCCGACATCGCCGTCCACCACCTGGCTTCCCCCGAGCGGGCCGTCGAACTGGCCAACCGGCTCGAGGAATCGATCGACTGCCCGGACGGGTGCGTGGTCTCGGAGATCGGCGCTGTCATCGGGGCCCACACCGGGCCCGGCGTGCTCGGTGTCGTCGTCCAGCGAGCGGGTTAGGGAAACCCGCCAGCGTCCCATACGGCCCCGACGGAAACGGTGATCCGGTGCCGGTCGCGGTCGAGTTGTCCACAACACCCCACTTGTCCACAGCCTCGGCAATCACCACTGCCGCCCGCCGCCCACGCTCCGTAGCGTCGTTCACGTGTTCGACCAAACCGCCCGGTCGCCGGGTCCCTCCGTCAACGCCAGGCTGGCGTGGCTGGCAGCGCAGCTGTCGCCGCCCACCCAGGGCCCGCCCGCGGGCAGGCTCGTCCGCCGCTGGGTGCCCGCCCGGTTCACGGCGGACGGGATCCCGGTGAACCGGCGGTGGTTCGTCGTGGCGGCCGTGCTGATCGCGGTGGCCGTGATCGTGACCGGCGCGATCGCCTTGTTCGGACACCGGCCGGGGGCGGAGACCCCGCCGCCCCTGCCGTCGGCGAAGGCCGCCGGAGACGTCCCCGCCGCGGCGGGCAAGGCGCCTCTGGTGATCAGCGTCGTCGGCCGGGTCCTCAAACCCGGCCTGGTCACGGTCCCTCCGGGCGCACGGGTCGCCGATGCCCTCACGGCGGCCGGTGGGGCACAGCCCGGAACGGATCTGACCGGAGTGAATCTGGCCCGGCGGCTCACCGACGGCGAGCAGGTGGCCGTCGGCGTCCCCGCTCCCGCCGCGGCGGGAACGGCGGCACCGCCGGGGAAGCTCGACCTGAATTCGGCCACGGCCGAGCAACTCGACACCCTGCCCGGGGTCGGCGAAGTGATGGCGAAACGCATCGTCGACTGGCGGTCCGGGCATGGCGGGTTCACCAGCGTCGAGCAACTCCGTGACGTAGAAGGGATCGGCGAATCTAAGTATCGAAAACTCCGGGAATTGGTGTCCGTCGGATGAACCCGTCCGCCGATCCGTCCGAAGTGGACACCGCGTCGTGGCGAGGGCAGGACCTGCGGCTGATACCGGCCGCGGTGACGGCCTGGCTCGGCACTCTTTCCGGGTTGTTGGTCGGCTGGTGGATCACGATGCTCTGCGGTGCGGCCGCCGTGGTGCTCGCGATCGCCGCCGGTGTCCGCGCCCGCCGGACGGCGTCCCGGTGGGTGGCTGGCCTGGGTGTCCTGGCCGTCCTCGGCGTGCTCACCGCCGGTCCGGTGGCGCTGCGGATCCGGGCCGCCGAGCACGACGACCTCCGTGCCGCCGCCGCACGGGGGAGTGACGTCACCACGAGGGTGGTGGTCACCGAGCGGCCACGTCCGGTCCGCGGTGCCGGATACGCCGATCGCCGGGCAGGCACCCGCCTGGTGGTCGTCGCCGCGACGGTGGACACCGCGGTGACGGGTGAGCGGGTGGTGGATTCGGCCGGCCGGATCCTCCTGCTCGCTCCCGCCGAGGGGTGGACGGACCTGCTGCCCGGGCAGCAGGTCACCGCCTCCGGGCGGCTCGCACCGGCGAAGGGGGCCGAACTGACGGTCGCGGTCCTCTCGGTGCGAGGCCCGCCGTCGGCCGCCGGACCGGCGCCCTGGTGGCAGCGAGCCGCGGAATTGCTGCGCACCGGGCTCCGGGGTCTGTGCGCCGTCCTCCCGGAGGAAGAGGCCGGTCTCGTGCCCGGACTGGTCGTGGGGGACACGAGCACCCTCTCCCCGAGGGTGGAACACGAGTTCACGGACTCCGGCATGTCCCACCTGATGGCCGTGAGCGGTGGGAACGTGGCGATCGTCTGCGGCTCGATCCTTCTCCTGCTGCGAGTGCTCCGGGTCGGGCCGCGGACTTCCGCCGCCGCGGCCGCCGTGGGGCTGGCCGGGTTCGTGGTCCTCGCCGGGCCCGCGCCCAGCGTGCTCCGCGCCGGGGTGATGGGAGCGGTCGGGCTGCTGGCGCTGGCACTGGGGCGCCGGGGTTCGGCGCTGCCCGCGCTGGCGTTCGCGGTGGCCGGGCTGGTGGTGGCCGATCCCGCGATGGCCGCCGACTTCGGGTTCGCGCTGTCGGTGCTCGCCACCGCCGGGCTCGTACTGCTGGCGCCGAGGTGGGCGGAGTGGCTGGTCGGACGCGGTGTTCCGGCCGGCTACGCCGAGGGGCTGGCCATCCCGCTGGCCGCGTTCGTGATGACGGCGCCGGTCATCGCGGGCATGGCGGGATCGGTCAGCCTCGTCTCGGTGCTGACCAACGTGCTCGCCGCGCCGGTGGTCGCGCCGGCCACCGTGTTCGGCGTGCTCGCCACCGCCGTCGGACCGTGGTGGCCGTCGGCGGGCAGACTGCTGATCCGCCTGACCGAACCCGAGGCGAGCTGGCTCATCACCGTGGCCCGCCACGGCGCCCGGGCGCCGGGAGCGGTCGTGGACTGGCCGGACGGCTGGTGGGGCGGGCTTCTGGCGGCCGGGCTGCTCGCCGTATTGCTCGTCGTCATCCGGTTGCGGCACGGCAGGATCCTGCTGGCCATCGCGTTGGCCACCGGGCTGGTCGTCTTCGTACCGGTGCGGGTGCTGGCACCGGCATGGCCGCCGTCGGCCTGGCACGCCGTTGCCTGTGACGTCGGACAAGGCGATGCCGTCGTCCTCGCCACGGGCGAGCAGGGGAGGGCGATCCTGGTCGACACCGGGCCGGAACCGGGGCCGGTGGACGAATGCCTGAGCAGGCTCGGCGTGGACCGCGTGCCGCTGATCGTGCTGAGTCATCTGCACGCCGACCACATCGGCGGTCTCGGATCCGTCTTCGACGGCCGGTCGGTCGGAGCGGTCGCCGTCGGCCCGGGCCGGGCTCCCGCCTGGGCGTGGCAGCAGGTCGCGGACGAGACGGCACGCCGCGGGATTCCCTTGCTGGAGCTGGAGATCGGACAGCGGCTGGAGTGGCAGGCGTTGTCACTAGACGTACTGGGACCGCGCTATGTCAGCCGGCGCTCGATTCGGGAACAGGACGGCACGGTGATCAACAACGGTTCCGTCGTCCTGCGCGCGGGAACCCCGGCGGGCCGGTTACTCCTGACAGGCGACATCGAGCTCGCCGCGCAGGCGGACCTGATGGCCGAGGGCGCCGATCTGCGCGCCGAGATCCTCAAGGTCCCGCACCACGGAAGTCGTTACACGGCACCGGATTTCCTCAACGCCGTCGCGCCACGTGCCGCATTGGTGAGCGTCGGCGCCGGAAACACCTACGGTCATCCGAACAAGTCCACTTTGGACAGCCTGGTGGCCGTCGGTGCGTCGGTCGCCAGGACGGACACGGACGGCGACACCGCGGTGGTCGCCGACGCGCGAGGCCTCGCCCTGGTACGCCGGGGTGAGCCCCGCGGCCCGCCTCGTTCCTGAGGCGGGCCGGCGGGGAACTCGGATGCCCCGAGCCCCTCAGATCCCCAGAGCCTCGCGGACCGCGTCGGCCGAGGCGCTGACGGTGGCC
The DNA here is from genome assembly GCF_022479115.1 of Amycolatopsis sp. EV170708-02-1. Lineage (NCBI taxonomy): Bacteria > Bacillati > Actinomycetota > Actinomycetes > Pseudonocardiales > Pseudonocardiaceae > Amycolatopsis > Amycolatopsis sp. EV170708-02-1. Next base: position 6,809,717 of record NZ_CP092497.1, on the reverse strand, counting down.
TTCGGGCCGATCTTGTCTTCGACGGCGTCAAGGGTCTTGAGGCCGTCCCCGGTGATCAGCAGGACGATCTCTTCGTCCGGGTTGAGCTTGCCGGTCTCGATGAGCTTCTTGGCCGTCGCGACGGTGACCCCGCCCGCGGTCTCGGTGAAGATGCCCTCGGTGCGGGCGAGCAGCCTGATGCCCTCGACGACCTCTTCGTCGGTGACGTCTTCGATCGCACCGCCGGTGCGGTTGACCACGTCGAGGACGTAGGGGCCGTCGGCCGGGTTGCCGATCGCCAGCGACCGGGCGATCGTGTCCGGCTTGACCGGCTGGACGACGTCGTGCCCGGCGCGGAAGGCCGCCGAGACGGGGGAGCAGCCGGTGGCCTGCGCGCCGAACACCTTGTACGGCGTCTCGTCGACGAGCCCGAGCTGGCCGAACTCACGGAAACCCTTGTCCACCTTGGTGAGCTGGGAACCGGAGGCGATCGGCACCACGATCTGGGAGGGAAGCCGCCAGCCGAGCTGTTCGGCGACCTCGAAGGCCAGCGTCTTGGAGCCTTCCGAGTAGTAGGGCCGGACGTTCACGTTGACGAACGCCCAGCTTTCCTGCTCAGCGGCGAGCTGGGTGGCGAGCCGGTTCACGTCGTCGTAGTTGCCGTCGACCGCGATCAGGTCTCCGTCGTACACGGCGGTGGTGAGGATCTTGGCCCGCTCGAGGGTCTTCGGGATCAGCACGACCGACCGCCAGCCGGCGCGGGCCGCCGCGGCGGCGACGGCGTTGGCCAGGTTGCCGGTCGACGGACAGGCCAGCACGTCGAACCCGAACTCGCGTGCGGCGGCCAGTGCGACGGCGACCACGCGGTCCTTGAACGAGTGGGTGGGGTTCCCGGTGTCGTCCTTGACCCAGACCTTCTTGACGCCCAAGGCTTTCGCGAGCCTGTCGGCCTGGATGAGGCGGGTGGCGCCGGGTTCGGTGTTGGGGATCTCTTCGACGTTCGACGGAACGGGAAGGAGCTTCTTGTAGCGCCAGATGTTCTTCGGTCCGGCTTCGATGTCCTCGCGGCGCACACGGCCGAAGTCGTAGGCGACCTCGAGCGGCGAGAAGTCCTCGGCGGAAACGAATTCGGGGGCGAGCGGCTGCCGGTGTCCCTCTTCCTTCGACACCAGTTCGACGGCCGGTCCGAGATCCGGGGTCTTGGTGGTGGAGGTCGTGCCGAGGGTTGCGGTCATCGCGAGGTTCCTTTCCTCATCTGCCCCGCCGTGGCGGGCCGGAATTGGCACCGTGTTCGTCAGCTACCCCGCGATCGCGGGATGACAGGCTGACGCCGGTTGCCGGGGCTTCATCGGGCCGTTCCCTCTGCCCCTCTGGATGAGCGGTATTCGATTGTCGGCACGCGTGTCATCGCGTCGCCTCGCCAACACCGTACGACATGAGCCTCAGGTGGGGCCACCGTGCCCGGAACACATCACCGGACAAAGCACACGAGAGGAGGAGTGGCAGGATCGTCACCGTGACGACGCAAGCTTCCGCCCCATCGCCGCTGGTCCTGGTTCTCGGTGAGGAAGAGCTGCTGATCGAACGTGCGGTCCGCAGCGCTTCGGACGCGGCCAAAGCGGCCGATCCGACGGCGGATCTCACCCGGATCCGGGTGTCGGACCTCACAGTCCCGGCGCTCGCGGAAATGGTCAGCCCTTCGCTGTTCGCCGAGGGCAGGGTGATCGTCCTCGAGTCCGCGCACGACATCTCGCAGGAGCTCGCCGACGGGGTGATGGCCTACGTCAAGGCGCCCGCCGACGGCATCGTGCTCGTCGTCGTGCACAGCGGAGGTGGCCGGAGCAAGGCCGCGAAAGGGCTCCCCGCCGCCTTGAAAAAGGCAGGCGCGGAGGTCGTCGAGTGCCCGAAGCTGACCAAGGCCGCCGAGCGGGAATCCTTTGTCCGCAACGAGGTCCGCCGCGTCGGCGGGAAGATCGACGGTGCGGCCGTGCTCGCGTTGATCGACGCCGTCGGGTCGGATCTGCGGGAGCTGTCGTCGGCGGCGACCCAGCTGGTCGCGGACGCCGGCGGAACGGTCGACGAGCAGGCGGTCCGGCGCTACCACCGTGGCCGCGCGGATGTGAACGGTTTCGCCGTCGCCGAGAAGGCCGTGGCCGGTGACAAGGCGGCGGCGCTGGAGTCGTTGCGCTGGGCGATGCAGCTGGGCGTACCGCACGTCCTGGTCGCGGACGCGCTCGCCGACGCCGTCCGCACGATCGCGCGGGTGTCCGGCGCCGGTCGCGGGAACCCGAACCAGATGGCGGGTGAGCTGGGGATGCCGCCGTGGAAGGTGCGCAAGGCGCAGGGGCAGGCCCGCGGCTGGGGCCAGGACGGGCTCGCCACCGCGATGCGGGTGGTCGCCCGGCTCAACGCCGAGGTCAAAGGGGTCGCGGCCAATCCGGAGTACGCCTTGGAGCGTGCCGTCCTGGAGGTCGTCGCCGCTCACGGCACAAGCCGCTGAAACGTCGAAGGGCCCGGCGACTCGCGTCGCCGGGCCCTTCGAAAGCCGATCAGAGAGAGTTCGCGCGCTTCGCCAGCGCGGACTTCTTGTTGGCGGCCTGGTTGGCGTGGAGAACGCCCTTGGTCACGGCCTTGTCCAGCTTCTTCGCCGCGTCCTTCTGCAGCTCCAGGGCCTTGGCCTTGTCGCCGGCGTCGGCCGCCTCGCGGAACTTGCGGATCGCGGTCTTCACCGAGGACCGGATCGCCTGGTTGCGCTGACGCGCCTTCTCGTTGGTGGTGATGCGCTTGATCTGCGACTTGATGTTGGCCACGGGGGCGCTCCTCTTGAATCTCTCGGTGGTTTCACCGCCGCGCTGTGACCGGCCCTGCGTGCTCGTGGGAGCGGCGCGGGTTTCCTCCATGACGGAATGCCACACGACGGTGAAAGGCAAGCTTAACAGCCGTCCCGGCGCGGCTCGCGGCAGCCTCGGGAGGGGTGCTTGCGGTACGGTGAAGATCGTAGTGCCTAGGGTTCCGCCGCCTGCCCGTTCAGCGAAAACACACAATCAGGGCAGACGGGACCGGTCCGAGCGGCACCATCGGCGGAGCCGGACGCACCGCCGTTCATCTGACGGGACAAAAGCCTGGAGGACCGGGTTTTCCGCATGCGCGGAAAACGTGAAAGGTCCGTTGTGAACGCCACCGCTCTGTCCTTCGTCGTCATCGCCGCCGTCATCCACGCGGGCTGGAACCTCGCCGCCAAGCGGATCCGCCGTGGCGGAGCCCGGTTCGTCTGGGCGTACTACAGCCTTTCCGCGATCCTGCTCGTCCCCGTCATGGCGGTCTCCCTGGCCGTGGAACCACAACGTCCACAGTGGACCTGGCTGTTCGCCGCAGTCGTCACCGCGGTGTTCCACGTCACCTACGGGGTCGTTCTCCAGCGGGGGTACGCCGTCGGAGATCTGTCCGTCGTCTACCCCGTCGCCCGCGGGACCGGGCCGCTGATCTCGGTGCTCGCCGCCGTCGTGGTGCTCGGCGAGCGGCCGGGATCCTCGGCCTGGTGGGCGCGTTCCTCGTGGTCGCCGGGGTGCTGGTGATCGGCACCGGGCGAGCACCGGCCCACGTCGGCGCCGCCGATCGTGTCGCTCGACGAAAAGGCCTGGTCTACGGCCTGCTGACCGGCCTCACGATCGCCGCCTACACGCTGTGGGACGCGCATTCGGTCACGGGCCTCGGTGTCCCGCCGATCGTGTACTTCGGAACCGGCGCGATCGTGCAGAGCCTGCTCATGGCGCCGTATGCGTTGAAGGACCGCGAGGAGGTCTCGTGGCTCTGGCGCGAGCACAAACGTGAGGTCGTCATCGTCGGCGTGCTCTCGCCGGTCGCCTACCTGCTGGTGCTCTATGCCCTCCAGGTCGCCCCGGTGAGCCTCGTCGCGCCCGCGAGGGAGCTGAGCATCGTCTTGGGCGGCATCGCCGCCTGGCTGGTCCTGGGCGAGGCGAACGCCGTCCGCCGGCTGGCCGGATCGGTGGTGGTGCTGGCGGGTATCGCCGCGATTGCGATGGCCTGAACCCATCCGGTAGGGATTGAGCCATGGACGTGCTGAGCAGCAGGGTGCTGATCCACCCGAAGGACCTCGACGTGTCGACGGCGTTCTATCGGGACACCCTGGGCCTGGCCATCGACAAGGAGTTCCCCGGCGGGACGGTGTTCTTCGCCGGGAACGGGTCGATCGAGATCGTCGGTACCGGAGAGACCGGCCCGACGCCTGACGTCGCCTTGTGGCTCCAGGTCCGGGATCTGCCCGCGGTGCTCGAGGAGCTCGCGCGGAAGGGCTTGGAGCCGGTTCGCGGCGCGCGGCGTGAGCCGTGGGGGCTGGACGAAGCGTGGATCGCCGACCCGGACGGCACCAGGATCGTGCTGGTCGAAGTGCCGCGTGAGCACCCGTTGCGCACTGATCCGCGCTAGCCGAAGGGTTTGATCGCGCGCAGCTGAGCGGCGAGGGAGGTGCCGAAACCCGGCGGTTCCCAGGTCCAGGTCTGCAGATCCACGAAGCCGGCGGCGGCGGCCTCGTCGGCCAGCTCGTGCCGGGACACCGGCAGCCACTTCTCGTGCGACGAAAGCAACAGCCTGCCGCCGGGGCGCAACACCCGGAACAGTTCGGCGAACCCGGCCGCCCGGTCGTCCCACAGCTGCACGTTGTTGACGCTCAGGACCACGTCGACGCTGTCGTCGGGCTCACCTGTGGAGTCCGCGGTGCCCTGCCGCAACTCCACCTTGTCGCCGCAGCGGCGGCGAGAGCGGGCAAGCATCTCCTGGGAGGGGTCGACACCGATCGCCCGGCCCGCGCGTTCGGCCGTGGCCCGCAGGCCGACTCCGGGGCCCGGGCCCACGACCAGGGCGGTCTCGCCGGACTCGATCGAGGCCAGCTCGACGACGCGAAGCTCGGTGGCCGCGTTGCCGTGCGCCATCGCCCGCCCGCCGATCCGGCCGAGCAGCCCCCGTGGATGACCGAACGTCCGGTCGAGCATCTGGGACAGTGAAGTACTCATACTTCGAGGGCACCACAGCTCATCACGGGCCGCATCGGGGATGACCCCCACTCGCACCCGGAGCGGCATGGGAGCATAGAGGTGGCACACCCCGACCTTCGCGAGGAAACCCGTTGACGACGTTCGCCGACACGACCTTCACGCCCCCGGAGCTCATCCGGAACTTCTGCATCATCGCGCACATCGACCACGGCAAGTCGACCCTGGCCGACCGGATGCTGCAGCTCACCGGCGTGGTCGAGGAGCGGGCCATGCGCGCTCAGTACCTCGACCGCATGGACATCGAACGGGAACGCGGGATCACCATCAAGGCGCAGAACGTGCGCCTGCCCTGGAAGGTCGACGGCCAGGACCATGTCCTGCACCTGATCGACACCCCCGGCCACGTGGACTTCACCTACGAGGTCTCCCGGGCCTTGGAGGCCTGTGAAGGGGCGATCCTGCTGGTCGACGCCGCGCAGGGGATCGAGGCGCAGACGCTGGCGAACCTTTACCTGGCGCTCGAGAAGAACCTGCACATCATCCCGGTGCTGAACAAGATCGACCTGCCGTCGGCCGACCCGGACAAGTACGCGGCCGAGCTGGCGCACATCATCGGCTGCGAGCCCTCCGACGTGCTCCGCGTGTCGGCGAAGACCGGCATGGGCGTGACCGAACTGCTGGACGAATGCGTACGGCAGGTGCCGCCGCCGGTCGGCGACGCGGACGCGCCCGCGCGCGCGATGATCTTCGACTCGGTCTACGACACCTACCGGGGCGTCGTCACCTACATCAGGGTCGTCGACGGGAAGATCACGCCGCGTGAGCGGATCAAGATGATGTCCACCGGTGCCACCCACGAACTCCTCGAAGTCGGGATCATCTCGCCGGAGCCCAAGGCCAGCAAGGGACTCGGGGTCGGCGAGGTGGGCTACCTCATCACCGGGGTGAAGGACGTCCGCCAGTCGAAGGTGGGTGACACCGTCACCTCCGAGCGCAAGGGCGCGTCGGAGCCGCTCGCGGGTTACCGCGAGCCGAAGCCGATGGTCTACTCCGGCCTGTACCCGGTGGACGGTTCGGACTATCCCGAACTGCGTGAGGCATTGGACAAGCTCCAGCTCAACGACGCCGCGCTCGCCTACGAGCCGGAAACCTCGGTGGCGCTCGGGTTCGGGTTCCGCTGCGGCTTCCTCGGCCTCCTGCACCTGGAGATCACGCGGGACCGGCTCGAGCGCGAATTCGGCCTCGACCTGATCTCCACCGCGCCGAACGTCATCTACAACGTCGTGCTCGAGGACAAGAGCGAGGTCGTGGTGACGAACCCCTCGGACTGGCCGTCCGGGATGAAGATCTCCGAGGTCCACGAGCCGGTTTCCAAGGTGAGCATCCTGGCGCCGTCGGAGTTCGTCGGCACGATCATGGAGCTGTGCCAGGCCAAGCGCGGCACGCTGCTGGGGATGGACTACCTCTCCGAGGACCGCGTCGAGCTGCGCTACAACATCCCGCTCGCGGAGATCATCTTCGACTTCTTCGACACGCTGAAGTCGCGTACGCGCGGCTACGCGTCGCTCGACTACGAAGAGGGCGGCGACCAGATCGCCGATCTGGTCAAGGTCGACATCCTGCTGCAGGGGGAGACCGTCGACGCCTTCTCGGCGATCGTGCACAAGGACGCCGCGTACGGTTACGGAAACCGGATGGCGACCCGGCTGCGCGAGCTGATCCCGCGGCAGCAGTTCGAGGTGCCGATCCAGGCGGCGGTCGGGTCGCGGATCATCGCCCGCGAGACCATCCGCGCGATCCGTAAGGACGTGCTCGCGAAGTGTTACGGCGGTGACATCTCGCGTAAGCGCAAGCTGCTGGAAAAGCAGAAGGAAGGCAAGAAGCGGATGAAGACCGTCGGCCGGGTCGAGGTCCCGCAGGAGGCCTTCGTCGCCGCTTTGTCCACTGAGGACGCCGGTAGCAAGAAGAAGTAATCGATACTCGCGAAGGCCGCCCGGATCACCGTCCGGGCGGCCTTTTCGTGTCAGCGGTTCCCGGAGACCCGGTTCGCGGTGACGAAGACGGCGACTCGGCGTTCGGCGGCCATCACACGGTCGTACTCGTCCCAGTCGTCGTGGGTCCCCGTCGCCGCGATGAAGACCTCGCGTAGCAGCCGGGGGAGACCGGCGGGATCGAAGTCCGGGTCCGGATCGTCCGGACCGATGAGGTGGGTGCTTCCCTGGACCGCCGCCCATTCCCAGCCACGCCGGAAGGTGATCGTGGCGTGGCCCGCCCGGCGGAACAAGTCGAGTTTCTTCACGCCGCCCATCGCCACGAAAGCGACTCCCGGCGCCTTGGTGACCGGGTCTTCGAAGACACCGGCGTTGACCACCGAGGAGTGGACGGTGCCGTCCGCGCGGACCGTCGAGACGGTCGCGAGTCCGTTTTCGCGCAACGAAAGAGTGCGGACGAGTTCGAGGTCTGCGGCCATGGGACCACCGTAGCCCGCTCGGCCCGGTGAAGGGGCCGAGCGGGGCTACGGGGGCTGATCAGCAGGTGCCGTTGTCGCGCCAGACACCCCATTGGCCGGTCGTTCCGGGCTCTTCGCCCTGCGTCCACCACTGGGCCGTCCACTTGTGCCCGTTGTGGGAGACGGTCGCTCCGCCGGTGTAGACCGACGCGCGATCCCACGCGGGGAGCGTGCAGGTGCCCGGGTTGCCGGAACCGGTCTCCCAAGGCACCTGGCTCGACTTGTAGTAGTCGAGGCCCTGCGCCTGCCAGCGTGGCGCTTGTGCGCCGAGACGCACCCGGAAGGTGTTCCAATCGTGGGTCGACCACGGCGACCAGCCGAGTTCGGCGTGCGCCGGGAGCCGGGGGAAGGCGAGGTAGTCGATGTGCGCCGGGGTCACCACGGTTTCGGTCCACAGCGGGGATTCGACGCCGCGGACGGCGGATTCGGGCACACCGGAGAGGTAGGCGCCCGGGTTCCAGTTGTAGGCGTCCTGGACCTCGATGTAGCCCGCCCACGAGAGCCCGATCGGCGTGCTGGAGTTGTACTTCATGTCCAGGTACGCCTTGTTCGCCGGCGAAAGGATCACCTTGCTGCCGCGGGCGACGGCGTTCGAGACCTCCGTGCTGGACGTCGTCGTGCCCCAGAACTGCGGGGTCGCCGTGGCAGGCAGGGTGGCCTTGCCGATCTCGTGCCAGCCGACGACCTGCTTGCCCGCGGCGGCCACCATCGGCAGCACCCGGTTCATGAAGGTGCGGTAGTCCGCGTCGCTGGTGGCCTGGGCTTCGTCGCCGCCGAGGTGGAAGTACGGTCCGGGCGTCAGCGCGGCCACCTCGCGGATGACGTCGTTGACGAAGGTGTAGGTGATCTCCTTCGAGATGCAGAGCGAGCTGTAGCCGACGGCGGTGTCGGTGCGCAGCGGAGGAGCGGTGTTGTTGCAGTTCAGCTCGGCGTACGACGCCAACGCGGCGTTGGTGTGCCCCGGCATGTCGATCTCCGGGATGACCGTGATGAACCGCGAGGCCGCGTAGTTCACGATCTCCGTGTACTGCGCCTTGGTGTAGTAGCCGCCGGGGCCGCCACCGACCTGGGTGCTGCCGCCGTAGGTGGTCAGCCGCGGCCAGCTGTCGATCTGGATGCGCCAGCCCTGGTCGTCGGCGAGATGCAGATGCAGGTTGTTGATCTTGTACTGGGCCAGCTGGTCGATGTACCGCTTGACCGTGGCAACCGGGTGGAAGTGCCGGGCGACGTCGAGCATCGCGCCTCGGTAGCCGAAGCGCGGGTAGTCCAGGATGTTCGCGCCCGGGATCGTCCAAGGGCCTTGCTGCACCGTGGGGCTTTCGATCTTGCCGGGCAGCATCTGGCGCAGCGTCTGGACGCCGCCGAAGAGACCTTGTGCCGTCGTCGCGCGCAGGATGACCGAAGCGGACGTCGCGTTCAGCTGATAGCCCTGGTCGCCGACGCGGGAGTCGGCGCCGGACAGGAGGAGCGAGATACCGTCGGCCGGCGTGCCCGACGGCGCGTCGGCGACGGGCAGGGGGAAGCCGGTGGACGTACGGAAGATCCCGGCGAGGTACTCGCCGACGGCCTTGGCCTGCGCCGACCCGGCCTGGGTGTAGATCTTGGTGTTCGCGGTCAGGGTGTGGTCGGAGCCGGTGACCGCTTGGACCGAGACCGGGACCGGGACGATCGCCTGCAGTGGCGGGGTGGCCGCGTCGGCGACGGGGGCGGCTGCGGTGGTGGCGCCGGCGAGCAGCGCCACCCCGACGAAGGCGCGACCCAGCCGCGCTCTCAAGGTCTTCACCGGGGCCTCCAAGGGGGACGGGACTGGGCGTGACGTGCGTCACGACGGTCCGATCGTCGCATCTTCGCCGTTAAAGGTCTAGACCACCACGAGGGAACCTTGGAGTGACTCGAACGTCACAATGCGTGCCGCCACGAGGGGACTATCGTCGGGAACGTGTTCGAAGACTTGCGTTTCCCCCTGATCGCGGCCCCGATGGCGGGCGGGCCGACCACTCCCGAGCTCGTCGCCGCGGTGACCGCGGCGGGTGGATTCGGCTTCCTGGCCGGGGATATCTGAGCGCCGACGCCCTCTCGGACCGGATCGCCAAGACGGCCGAGCTGACCGGTGAGCCGTTCGGTGTGAACCTCTTCGTATCGGGTGGCTCCGCCGCCGAAGCGGATCTCGGTGCGCACATCGAGCGCTGGCGCGCGGAGGCCGAGCGCCTCGGCGTCGAGCCCGGGGAACCGCGCTGGGACGACGATGCCTATGCCGCGAAGCTCGAGGTCGTCTTGGGCCGGAAGGTGCCGGTCGTTTCCTTCACCTTCGGCACGCCTTCGGCCGAGGACGTCGAACGCTTGCACGCCGGCGGGAGCAAGGTGGCCGTCACGGTCACCAGCCCGGCGGAAGCCGATCGGGCCGTGGCCGTCGGCGCGGACGCGCTCGTGGTGCAGGGATTCGAGGCCGGAGCGCATCGAGGGCTTTTCGCCGACGAGCCCGGAGCCGAAGGCGGAGGTGCGCAGTACGGCGTCCTGAGCCTGCTCCGGCTGGTCTCGGCGCGGACGGACTTGCCGCTCGTCGCGACCGGCGGGCTCGTGCACGGCGCCGACATCGCGGCGGTGCTGGCGGCGGGGGCTGTCGCGGCGCAGCTCGGCACCGCGTTCCTGCGGGCGGACGAGGCCGGGACGCAGCCCGCGCACCGGCAGGCGCTGGCGGACGGAGGAAGGCCGACGGCGTTCACCCGGGCCTTCAGCGGACGTCCGGCCCGGTCTCTGGTCAACCGCGCGGTCGCGGACTTCTCGGCCACCGCTCCGTCGGCGTATCCGGAGGTCAACAACCTGACCAAGCCGATCCGCGCGGCGGCGGGCAAGGCGGGCGACCCCGAGATCATGTCCCTCTACGCGGGACAGACCTACGAACTCGCGGGCTCCGGCCCGGCGGCGTCGATCGTCGAACGCCTCCAGACCGAAGCCCGCGAAGCCGCTACGCGGTTGAGTCGTCTTCGCTGACCTGCTTCGCGTCACCGTTGTTCGCGTTCATCGCGGAGTGACGGCGGCTGTAGGCGAAGTAGATGATCAGGCCGACGCCGAACCAGGCAGCGAACCGCAGCCAGGTCTCGGGGTTCAGGAACGTGATCAGCCAGATCGAGAAGACGATCCCGATGATCGGCACGATCGGCATGCCGGGGGTCTTGAAGGACCGGGGCAGATCCGGCTGCTTGTACCGCAGCACGATCACCGCGACGCAGACCACGACGAACGCGAGCAGGATGCCGATGTTCGTCAGTTCCGCGGCCTCGCCGATGGGCAGCAGCCCGGCGATGACCGCCGACGCGATACCGAGCACCCAGGTCATCCGGCTCGGCACCTTGCGCACCGGGTGGGTCTTGCTGAACCACTTGGGCAGCAGGCCGTCGCGGCTCATCGAGTAGCCGACGCGGCTCGCGCCCATGAGGAACGTGAACAGCACCGTGGTGATCCCGATGATCGCGCCGACCGCGATGATCAGGCCGAGCCACTTCATGCCGAGGCCCGCGAAAGCGCTGGAGAAGGCGGCCTCGCTGTCGATGTCCTTGTAGTTGACCATCCCGGTCAGGACCAGGCAGGCCAGCACGTAGAGCACCATCGAGATCGCGAGCGAGTAGATGATCGCCTTCGGCATGTGCTTCTGGGAGTCGGTCGATTCCTCGGCCGCGGTGGACATGGCGTCGTACCCGAAGACCGCGAAGAACACCGTCGCCGCTCCGGTGAACGCGCCGCTGAGGCCGAACGGGAAGAAGTTCGAGTAGTTGTCGGTGTTGATGTGGAAGACACCGACGACGATCACCAGCAGGACCAGGCCGACCTTCAGGTAGACCAGCAGCGTTTCGAACCGGGCGGCGTTCTTCATGCCCTGGTTGAGGATGAAGGCGATCAGCAGGCACAGGAGCACGGCGAACAGGTTGATCTTGTAGGACCCCGGCGCGACACCGGCCGCTTCGGTGCCCGGAGCGCCCAGCATCCACGTTGGCAGCTCGATGTCGAGATAGCCCAGCAGCTCGTTGAAGTAGCCGGAGATGCCGATCGCGACCACCGCCACGATCGCGGTGTACTCCAGCAGCAGGTCCCAGCCGATGAACCAGCCGACGATCTCGCCGAGCACGGTGTAGCCGTAGGTGTAGGCCGACCCGGCGCGGGGGATCAGCCCGGCGAACTCGGCGTAGGAGAACGCGGCGGCGGCGCTGGCGATACCCGCGATGAGGAACGAGATCAGCACGGCGGGGCCGGCGGTCTTGTTCGCGACCGCGCCCGCCAGGGAGAAGATCCCCGCGCCGATGATGCCGCCGACGCCGATCGCGGTCAGCTGCCGCAGGCCCAGCGTGCGTTGGAGTCCTCCGCCTCCACTGAGTTCTTGGATCTGATCGATCGGTTTGCGGCGGAATATCCCGGATCCCGAGCCCAGGCTGCGCGGTGCGGACATCGTCGTCTCCCAACAGGTTGTGCCCTTCGGACTGGGTCACAGTCCGAAGGGCACCGTACTGGCAGACGGGCGATCGCACCTATCCGGCGACGGTGTCCTCGCTCACTTCGGCGGCCACGCGAGCGGCGATCTTCGACGGCCTGGACGCGCCGGCGGAGAAGTAGGTGAGCAGCTCCGAGATCTCGACGGGGTCGTCCAGCTGCGGGCAGTGTCCCCAGTCCTCGCGCACCATCAGCCTGCTGTGCGGGACCAGTGCGTGCAGCTGCCGTCCGGAGGCGGCGCTGACCAGCTTGTCCTTGCCGCAGACGACCACCAGGAGCGGGACACGGATCTCTTCGAGCCGGTACGCGTTCGCCAGCTCTTCGACGAGCTGCCTCGCCTGTTCGAGCCTGGTCGTGGTGGAGCGGTAGTCCGGGAACAGCGAGGTGAACCGGCGCACCTGGGCGGCGTCCGCGGCGGCGGAGTCGGCGTACAGGAGCCGGGGGACGACCTGCTCGGCGACGGCGCGCACGAGGAAGCCGGGGATCGGCAGCGGCAGGGACGAGTACATCCGCAGCGGCAGCGGGTACCTGGCCACGGTGCGGATGAGCCAGCTGTCCACGAACCCGGGCGCGGCGATCGACACCACGCCCGCGACCGGCAGCCGGTGGTTCTCGGCGGCACGCAGGCTCATCGTGCCGCCGAGCGAGTTGCCGGCGAGTACCACCGTGCCGAGTACGGCCTGTTCCTTGACCACGGCCGCGGTGAACGCGTCCAGCTGCGGCAGCATCGGGCCCGGCCGCAGTGGCTGAGCGTCACCGAATCCGGGCAGATCGACCGCGACCGCCGGAACACCGGCGGCCGCGAGCAGCTCCAGAACCGGGCGCCAGGTGTCGGCGCTGTCGCAGTAGCCATGCAGCAGCACCAGCCTCGGCGCGGTCGGCTTGACCTGTCCGCGTCCAGTGGCCCGTTTGCCGAGCATTCGCCGTGGGGTCCGGTCGGTGGATTCCACCGGCTGCGGCCCGACTTCGAGCACTCTGGTGCGGACACCGGCGTAGCGCCGGAAGGAGACGCGGATCGGGTCGGTGTCGGTGGTGGGCCGGCCCCCGGGTCCGCCGGTTCGGGCCGCTGCGATGCGGTCATGGTTCCAGGCTAACCGCGAGAGGTCGGATTTTGGTCGAACTTTGGTCGTAAGAACCTCGCCAAGTCATAACGTTCTTGACACTTGACAAGACCGCGAAATGGCTGTTTGACCTGCGTGGAACGCGCGGACGTGCGCTTGTGTGCGCCGTTGATCACGGCGAGGGGGCGAACTCACCCCTCCGATCAATGCGTGAAGACCACCTTGCCGGAAGTTTCCCCGTCGAGCATGTTCTTAAACCCGGTTTCGGCTTCGGTGAACGGCAGCTCGGCGCCGATCCGCGGACGGACCCCGGTGAGTTCCAGGTAGGCGAGGAGATCGTTCAGTTCGTCCCTGGTCCCATGGTCGAACCGGCGATGCGCAGTTGCAGGAAGAACACGCGCTGCAACTCCGCGTGAGCGTCCGGGCCGCTGGTCGAACCCGAGACGACGATGATCCCGCCCGGCTTCAACGACTTCACCGAGTGGGACCAGGTCGCCTTGCCGACGGTTTCGAAGACCGCGTCGACCCGCTCCGGCAGCCGCGCGCCGGACTCAAAGGTCTGATGTGCGCCCAGGGTCTCGGCGAGCGCACGCTTCTCTTCGCTACGCCCGGTCACCCAGACCCGGAACCCGGCCGCACGCCCGAGCTGGACGAGGGCGGTCGAGACGCCGCCGGAGGCGCCCTGCACGAGCATCGTCTGCCCCGGTCGCAGCCCGGACTTCACGAACAGCATGCGGTACGCCGTCAGCCATGCCGTGCCCATGGTCGCGGCTTCCGCGAAGGTCAGGCTCGACGGCTTCGGCACGACGTTGCGCGCCGGAACCACGACCTGCTCGGCGAAGGTGCCCTGGTGCTTCTCGGTGAGCAGCGTGCGCTTCGGGTCTAGGGTGTCGTCGCCCTGCCAGCCCGGGGCGTTGATCACCGAGTGGACGACGACCTCGGTGCCGTCGTCGAGGGTGCCCGCGCCGTCGCAGCCCAGGATCATCGGGAACTGCTCGGGTTTGATGCCGACGCCGCGCAAGGTCCACAGGTCGTGCATGTTGAGGCTGGCGGCCTTGACGTCGACCCGCACCCAGCCTTCAGGTACCTCGGGTTCGGGTCGCTCGCCGATCACGAGCGAGTCCAGCGGCTTTTCGGCGTTGGGTTCGGAAGCGTAAACGGCGAACATGCCAGCAACTTACCGGGCCTGACCGGCGGCGGCAGTGCCTGCGAGCGTAGGCTCACACTGTGTTCAATGGGCTTGCGGACTGGTGGGACGGCGTGGAGCTGTGGCTCGCGCAGGCCCCGTTCCCCGTGCAGTTCGTGCTGGTCATGGCGGTCGTGGTGCCGCTGTGCCTGGTCGCGGCCTGGGTGCTCGACACGGTCTTCGGGAAGGTCGCCCGGCGCTTCGGCACGGCCCGCGATGCGAACGACTCCGACCGGCCCTCCTAAGCTGGCACACCATGTTCAACCGTAGGCGGATCACCGCCGCCCTGATCGGCCTGATCGTGCTGGTGCTCGCAGGCTGGTTCGTCAAGGACGGCATCAGCGGTGACGACACGAAGAGCGCTCCGGCGAGTTCGGCCGCGCCGTCGGGCGACGCCGCGGCGAGCGGGGCGAAGGGCAAGGTCGCGGGCGAGGAATCCGGTCTCCCGGTCAAGCCCCTGACGAAGCTTCCCGCGCAGGCGTCCGACACCTGGAAGCTCATCCAGGCGGGCGGCCCGTACCCGTATCCGCGCAACGACGACGTCACCTTCCAGAACCGGGAGAAGGTCCTGCCCGCCAAGGGGTCCGGCTACTACCGGGAGTACACGGTGAAGACGCCGGGCAGCCCGGATCGCGGGGCGAGGCGGCTGGTGACCGGTACCGGCAAGGAGCTGTACTACACCGAGGACCACTACAAGTCCTTCGTCGTAGTGGATCCCAGCCGATGAGCGCGGGCAAGGAAGCGGCGGACAAGGCGTTCGCCCGTGGCGCGTACCCGCATCTCATCGACGGCGCGCGGACGGTCGACAAGGACTCGACGCTCGACGTGATCGCCGAGGCGCTGTCGTTCCCGGACTACTTCGGGAAGAACCTCGACGCGCTCTACGACTGCCTGACCGACCTGTCCTGGCTCCCGCCCGGCGAGCACGTACTGATCTGGGCCGGATCCTCGGGACTGCGCGAGCGTGATCCCAAGGCGTACCTGGCCGTCCGCAGCGTGCTTTCCGACGCGCAGCGGGCGCTGGGGCCCTCCGGTGACCGGAAGGACTCCCGGCGCCTCACCGTCGTCTTGCCGGATTAGGCCTCCGGGACCCAGTTCGGCTTGCGCTTCTGTGCGAAGGCCGTGATGCCCTCCTGGCCTTCTTCGCTCGCGAAGAACCCGGCGGACAGCTTGTTCATGGCCTCGAAGCCTTCGGCGGGGGTCGCGGGACGGGGCTTGCTGAGCAGTTCCTTCGTCGCCGCGAGCGCCTTCGGGCCACCGAGCGCGAGCGCCTTGACGTAGCGGGCGACCTCGGCGTCGAGTTCGTCGGCGGGGACGGCCGAGTTCAGCAGGCCGATCTCGACGGCGCGCTTCGCGTCGAAGGTGTCACCGGTCAGGAAGAGCTCGTGCGCGGCGCGGGCGTTGAGCCGCGGCAGCACGGTGAGCGAGATGACGGCGGGTACGACCCCGATCCGCACCTCGGAGAAGGCGAACGTCGCTTCGGGCACGGCGACGGCGATGTCGGTCGCGGCCACCATGCCGATCCCGCCGGCCCGTGCGGGGCCCGCGAGCCTGGCCACGACGGGCTTGGGGCTGGTCCACAGCTGCTCGAGGATCTTCGGGAACTCGTTCACGCCCTGGGCGCCCGCGCCGGCACCGCGAGCCTCCTTGAGATCCATACCCGCGCAGAACACCGGACCGGTGTGGGTGAGCACGATGACCCGCACCGTGTCGTCCGCCTGTGCCTTGTCCAGCGATTCGCTCAGCTCGCGCCGCAGCTGGGCGGAGAGCGCGTTGCGGTTGTGCGGGGAGTCCAGGGTGATCGTGGCGGTGCCGCCCACCACGTCGTAGTGCACCAGTTCGTCAGCCATGCCCCACCTTCGCACGGGCGAAGTCGGGCCGGGCAGTGGCCTGCGCCACCATCTCCTCCGACGGTGGCGCAGGCACGGGTCAGCCGATCGTCGTCGTGGTGAACGTCGGGCTCGGGTTCGGGAAGCACGCCGTCGGGGCGGAGACGTCGAAACCGGCGCTGACCACGGCGGTGAACGTCAGGCCCGGGTCGCTGTAGCTGGTGCCGCCCAGTTTCGTCTCGATGGTGCCGGACGAGCCCGCGGTGAGGTGCGCGGTCACGGTCGGCAGTTCGAACGTCGAGCCGCCCGCGATCGGACCGGGGAAGCTCAGCGTCGCGACGCTGCCGGAGACGGTGATCTTCGGCGGGGTCGAGCCGATGCCGGAGCCGCCGGCGAGGTCGGCGCCCACCCAGGTCGAGTTGGCCGGGATCGGGATCTTCAGGGAGAAGTCCTTGATGTTCTTGACCTGGTAGCCGCTGACCTCGGCCGGGACGGTGTTCGGCGCCGGGTCGATGACGACGTCGAGCGCGGCGCCGGGAGCGACCGTGGCCGGAGCGGTGACGTCCGCGTCCTGGTTCAGCTTGAGGTACTTGTTGCCGACGAGCGGCGGCTTCGCTTCGCAGTCGAAGACGACGGTGGTCGCCGCCGAAGCCGGCGCGGCCAGACCGGCGATCGGGACGAGTACGGCCGAAGCGCAGACGAGGGCACGGATGGCAGCCTTCATGTTCCACCTACCTGGGGGTTCGATGGGGAGAGAGGGAGCTGCGCAGCGTTTAGAGAGTTACCGGCAAGTTAAGTAACTCGTCAAGAAATCTCCGTTCCCATACGCGGGGCGTCACGGAAATGGGAATGAGACCCACCGAAGATCGGTATCAAGGGTCCGAACGGGACGAAACGCTCTACTGTGCCGATGAACGACCAGGGCCTATGAACGACCAGGGCCTATGAACGACCAGGGCCGATCAACGATCAGGCGGCGAGCCGGGCGGCGGCGACGTCGTAGCGGTCCAGGACGAGCCCGGCGATCCGCGGATCCGGCCCCAGCGGCCCGGCGACGATCACCGACGGGTCCGCTTCGCGGGCGAGACGCGCGATCCGGTCCGGCAGCAGCCCCGGCGCGAGGAACCAGCCCGCGACCGCGAGCCGCTGAGCGCCGTTGAGCCGCAACCGGGCGATGGCGGCCGGCACGTCCGGCTGCGCGGCGCTGGCGAAGGCGGGCGTCGCGAGCAATCCGCGACGCAGCTGCCAGCGGGTGGTGATCCCGGCGACCGCGTCGTTCGCCGCGACGTTCGACGAACCGACTCCGGCCAGCAGGACACCCAGCCCCGGGTCGTCCAGATCGGCGCCCGCCTCGGTGAGCCGGTCCAGCGCCACCGTCTCGATGAGCGGGTCGATGCCCAGCACGCCGGAAACCCGCACGTCGAGGCCAGGGCAGTCCGCGGTCGCCTCGGCGACGAGCGCGGGCAGGTCCACCCGGGCGTGGTAGGCGACGCCGAGCAGCAGGGGCACCACGACGACCTCGCGGTGCCCCTCGGCGTACAGGCCGCGCAGGGCGTCGGTGAGCAGCGGCTCCGAAAGGTCCAGAAAGGACTCGCGGATGTCGAGGCCCGGTGCCAGCCCGCGGGAGACGTCGAGCAGGGCGCGGATGGTCGCGGCGGACCGCGGATCGCGGCTGCCGTGGGCGACGGCGAGGAGCGGTGGGGTCATGCGAACCTTTCGCCGACGAGTCCGGCGGCGAGCGTGTCGCCGTCCTTCGGGTCGATGACCAGGAACGCGCCCGTCCGGGGGCTGACTCCGTAGTCGTCCACGCCGATCTCTTCGGCCAGCCTCAGCGTCACCCGGCCGATGTCGTTGAGCTCCAAGGTGGCCGGATCGTCCACACTGGACAGTGTCTGCTCGTCGAAGCGGGCGTGGAGCTCGCCGACCAGTGCCTGCACCGTCCGCGTCCCATGCTTCACCAGCACCCGCGCGCCCGGCTTCAGCGCCTTCGCCGAGAGCCAGCACAGGGTCGCGGTGATCTCGTCGGTCACCGTCGGCTGCCGGTCGGCCGCGGCGATCAGGTCGCCGCGCGAGATGTCGACGTCGTCGGCGAGCAAGAGGGTCACCGAGGTGCCCGCGCCGGCTTCGGCGAGCGGGCCGTCGGCGGTGTCGATGGCCTCCACCCGGCTGCGGATTCCTTGCGGGAGCACGACGATCTCGTCACCCGGCCGGACGGTGCCCGCCGCGATCTGCCCGGCGTACCCGCGGTAGTCGGGATGGTCGGCCGTGCGTGGCCGGATCACGTACTGCACCGGGAATCGGAACGCCGAATCGTGCGGATCCGGCGCCACCGGCACGGTTTCCAGGTGCTCCAGCAGGGTCGGGCCGGAGTACCACGGGGTCTTGTCCGACTTCTCCGCCACGTTGTCGCCCACCAGCGCCGAAACCGGCACCGCGAGCACGGAACCCCGTTCGTAGCCCAGCGACGCGGCGTGTTCGGCGAACTCCTCGGCGATCACGGTGAACGTCGCTTCGTCGTAGCCGACGAGGTCG
Organism: Amycolatopsis sp. EV170708-02-1; assembly: GCF_022479115.1. Lineage (NCBI taxonomy): Bacteria > Bacillati > Actinomycetota > Actinomycetes > Pseudonocardiales > Pseudonocardiaceae > Amycolatopsis > Amycolatopsis sp. EV170708-02-1. Next base: position 6,791,127 of record NZ_CP092497.1, on the reverse strand, counting down.
ATCTTGTTCACCGCCAGCACCAGGTTCGGCACGCCCAGCAGCGCGAGCACCGCTGCGTGGCGGCGGGTCTGCTCGATGACGCCCTTGCGCGCGTCGACCAGCAGCACGGCCAGCTGCGCGGTGGACGCCCCGGTCACCGTGTTCCGCGTGTACTGCACGTGGCCGGGCGTGTCCGCGAGCACGAAACTGCGCCGTGGCGTCGCGAAATACCGGTACGCCACGTCGATCGTGATGCCCTGCTCGCGTTCCGAGCGCAGGCCGTCCACGAGCAGCGAGAGGTCCGGAGTGGACAGTCCTTTGTCGACACTGGCGCGGGTGACCGCGTCCAGCTGGTCGGCGAGGACGGATTTGGTGTCGTACAGGAGCCGCCCGACCAGGGTCGACTTCCCGTCGTCCACACTGCCCGCGGTCGCGAGCCTGAGGAGGCTGGACATCAGAAGTACCCTTCCCGCTTGCGGTCTTCCATCGCCGCCTCCGACATCCGGTCGTCGGCGCGGGTGGCGCCGCGTTCGGTGAGCCGGGAGGCCGAGACCTCGGCGATGACCTCGTCCACCGTGGCGGCGGTCGATTCGATGGCGCCCGTGCACGAACCGTCACCGACGGTCCGGTAGCGCACGGTCAGTTCCCGGACGACCTCGTCCGGCCGCGGCCCGCCCCACGGGCCTTCGGCCAGCCACATGCCGTCGCGCTGGTAGACCTCGCGCCGGTGCGCGTAGTAGATCGACGGCAGCTCGACCTTCTCCCGCGCGATGTAGTTCCAGACGTCCGCCTCGGTCCAGTTGGACAGCGGGAAGACGCGGACCTGCTCGCCAGGACGGTGCCGGCCGTTGTAGAGGTTCCACAGTTCCGGGCGCTGCCGTCGCGGCTCCCACTGGCCGAAAGCGTTGCGCAGGCTGAAGATCCGCTCCTTGGCGCGGGCGCGTTCCTCGTCGCGGCGCCCGCCGCCGAAGACCGCGTCGAACTTGTTCTCGGCGATCGTGTCGAGCAGCGGCGTGGTCTGCAGCGGGTTGCGCATCCCGTCGGCGCGCTCTTCGAGCCTGCCGTCGTCGATCCAGTCCTGGACCTTCGCCACCACCAGCCGGAGCCCGTGCTGCTCGACCACGCGGTCGCGGAAGTCGATGACCTCGTCGAAGTTGTGCCCGGTGTCCACGTGCAGCAACGGGAACGGCACCGGGGCAGGCCAGAAGGCCTTGATCGCCAGGTGCAGCAGGAGCGTCGAGTCCTTGCCGCCGGAGAAGAGGATCACCGGCCGGTCGAACTCACCCGCCACCTCGCGGAAGATGTGGATGGCCTCGGATTCCAGCGCCGCCAGGTTGTCCTGTGCGGCGTCTGTGGCCGGTTCGAGCGTGGTCATGTCGTCCCTTCTCACCCGTGCAGGCCGCACTCGGTCTTGCCCTGTCCGGCCCACCGGCCGCTGCGCGGGTCCTGGCCCGGAGCGACCTTGGCGGTGCACGGCGCGCAGCCGATCGACAGATAACCGATGGACACCAACGGGTTCTCGAGGATCCCGTGCTCGTCGATGTAGTCCCTGAACTCGTCGTCGGACCACGGCGCGATCGGGTTGATCTTCACCAGGCCGTTGCGGTCGTCCCAGGTGACGATCGGGGTGTTCGCGCGGGTCGGCGCGTCGACGCGGCGGACGCCGGTCACCCACGCCGAGTACTTCGCGAGCGTGTTCCGCAGCGGCACCACCTTGCGCAGGTGGCAGCACTGGTTCGGGTCGCGTTCGTGCAGTTTCGGGCCGTACTCCGCGTCCTGTTCGGCGACGCTCTGCTCGGCTTCGGCGTTGACGATCCGCACGCCGGGGTACACCGCCTGCACCGCGTCACGGGTGCCGATGGTCTCCGGGAAGTGGTAGCCGGTCTGCAGGAACAGCACGTCGACGTCGGGTTTGACCTGGGTGGCCAGATCGATGAGAACGGCGTCCTGCATGTTCGACGCGACGATGAAGTCGTCGCCGAAGGTCTCCGCGGTCCAGCGCAGGGCCTCGGTCGCGGTCGCCTCCGCGAGCTCCTTCGAGGCCCGTTCGGCGAGCGTCTTGTAGTCGGCAGTGGCGGTCATCCTTGCGACACCTCCGGAAAGGACAGTCCGAGGAACTTCACGGTGAAGACCCGGCGGCAGCCCGAGCACAGCCAGGAGCCGCCCTCTTCCGGCCGCAGGTCTTCATCGCCACAGAAAGGGCAGTGGTACGGGGTCGCGCGTTCGGTCATTGCAAGACGCTTTCGTCGGCCCGCAGGACCCATTGGGCGAACCGCTCGCCGGGTTCGCGGCCGGCGATGTACGCCCGCACGACCCGCTCGACGTACGCGGTCAGCTCCGCCGCGGTCACCTTGTGCCCGCGCAGTTTCCGGCCGAATCCGGCGTCCAGGCCGAGCCCGCCGCCGAGGTGCACCTGGAAGCCTTCGACCTGCTTGCCGTCCTCGTCGGTGACGATCTGGCCCTTGAGCCCGATGTCGGCGGTCTGCACGCGGGCGCAGGAGTTGGGGCAGCCGTTGAGGTGCACGGTCACCGGGTTCTCGATCTCGGCCTGGATGTCGGCGAGGCGCTTCTCCAGGTCGGTGACCAGTTCGATCGCGCGGGCCTTCGTCTCGACGATCGCGAGTTTGCAGAACTCCAGGCCGGTGCAGGCCATGATCCCGCGCCGCCACGGCGAGGGCTCGGTCTGCAGGCCGAGATCGGCCAGTTCGGTCTTCAGCCCGTTCACCTCGGCCTCGGGGACGTCGAGGACCACGAGCTTCTGGTGCGGGGTGAGGCGGACGCGGTTCGACCCGGCCCGCTCGGCGGCCTTGGCGACCGCCAGCAGGGTGGCCCCGGAGACGCGGCCCGCGACCGGCGCGGCGCCCACGTAGAACTTCCCGTCGATCTGGGGGTGCACGCCGACGTGGTCGATCTGGGTGGCGGGCACCTCGGGAGCCGGGCCGTCGGTCAGCTTGCGCTTGAGGTACTCGTCTTCCAGCACCTGGCGGAACTTCGCGGCGCCCCAGTCCTTCACCAGGAACTTGATCCGGGCGCGGGCACGGAGCCGCCGGTAGCCGTAGTCGCGGAAGACACTGATCACGCCTTCCCAGACGTCCGGGACCTCGTCGAGCGAGACCCAGGCGCCGAGGCGCTGCCCGATCATCGGGTTGGTGGACAGGCCGCCGCCGACCCAGACGTCGAATCCGGGGCCGTGTTCCGGGTGGTTCACGCCGACGAAGGCGACGTCGTTGATCTCGTGTGCCACGTCCTGCTGCCCGGAGACCGCGGTCTTGAACTTGCGCGGCAGGTTCGAGTAGCGCGGGTCGCCGATGTAGCGGCGTTTGATCTCGTCGATCGCGGGAGTGCCGTCGATGATCTCGTCGGCGGCGATACCGGCGACGGGGGAGCCGAGGATGACGCGCGGGCTGTCGCCGCACGCCTCCAGCGTGGTCATCCCGGCCTTTTCGAGCTTCGCCCAGATCGTCGGGACGTCCTCGATCTGGATCCAGTGGTACTGGATGTTCTGCCGGTCGGTGATGTCGGCGGTGTCGCGGGCGTGGGTCTGCGAGATCTCGGCGAGCACGGCCAGCTGCTCGGTGGTCAGCGCGCCGCCGTCGAGCCGCACCCGCAGCATGAAGTAGCGGTCGTCGAGCTCTTCGGGCTCCAGCGTCGCGGTGCGGCCGCCGTCGATCCCCGGCTTGCGCTGGGTGTAGAGACCGAACCAGCGGAACCGGCCGCGGAGGTCGCCCGGGTCGATCGAATCGAAGCCGCCGCGGGCGTAGATGTTCTCGATCCGCGCCCGGACGTTGAGCGGGTTGTCGTCCTTCTTGGACCGCTCGTTGGGGTTCAACGGCTCGCGATACCCCAGTGCCCACTGTCCCTCGCCCCGTTTCTGTTTGACCCGGGGCGTACGGGCAGGGGTCTCGCGCGTGGGCGACGACATGGGAATCCTCCGGCTGATCGTGGTGGTGGCGGGGAGTCAGCGGTTCGTCGCACAGAGCGCGCTCGCCACACGACGGAGGTCCACGTGGCGGCGTGCCACGAGGCTGATTCCGGCGCGGGTCATTGATTCAGCGTGCCACGCGCCCACTATGTGGTCCAGGCCGGTCCGAATACTGGGAACGGTGTCCGGAGAAGACTGTTTTCCCTGGTCAAGGGCATGCTTCGCGGGTCAAGTCCGGGTTCGCGGCCCGGCATTGTGACGCAGAACGCGCACGACTCAAGAGGGCAGGACGCGGTCCACGATGATCCGGATGACCTCCTCGTCGGTGACGTCCGCGAGCACCTCCGGCAGGGTGAGCCGTTCGACGGTGAGCCCGGTCAGCGCGAGGTACATCAGCAGCACTTCGGCGCGCCCGCCCGGCATGCCCGCCGCGATGTGCCAGTCGACGCTCATGTCGATGCCTTCGCGGACGGTCTTCGTCAGCGCGGCCGAGAGATCCGGGCGCCGGGTGGCTTCGAGGCGGAGTTCGAGCAAGGCCAGATAAGGCTCCCGATGCCCGGTCAGCCGTCCCATCAGCTCGCCGAGCAGGACGCCGACCCGGTCGTGGGACGGCGACTCGGCCCCCGGGTTCGCCATCACCTCGGCCGGCGCCGACAGCCGCTCCTGCACACGGACGCCGACCTCGCCGAGCAACTGGTCGCGGTTGCGGAAGTAGTTGGACGTCGTACCCGGCGGCACGTCCGCTTCGACGTCCACGGCGCGGTAGGTGAGGCCACGCGCGCCCTCGCGGGCGAGGACGGTGATGGCGGCGTCGGTGAGCGCGGTCCGGCGCTCCGGGTTCTGTCGCATCGGGACATTCTCCTTGCCTCGGTCAAACCACTATGGCTATAGTACTACGCATCAAGTGGTTCGAACTGGGAGGAACACCGGATGCAACTCAACGGTTTCGGCGCCTGCGTGGTCGTCGAGGACATCGCCGAGACCACCGCCTGGTGGAAGCGGCACCTGCAGTTGGAGGTCACGATCGAGCTGGACTGGTTCTCCAGCCTCAACGTCGGAGTGCCGGGTTACGAGATGAGCTTCGTGAAACGCGGCCACAAGTCCACGCCGGAGCCTTGGCGAGCGCAGGAAGCCGCCGGGTCGATGGTCGGGCTGATGGTCGCCGACGCCGCGGGCGAGTACGAGCGCCTGCGCGGGGAGGGGGTCAAGATCGTGACGGAGCTCGTGGACGAGGAATTCGGCCAGCGGCACTTCTACATCGAGGACCTGAACGGCTTCCTGGTCGACATCATCGAGGCCATCCCGCCGTCCGCGGAGTGGCTGGCCGCTAACGGGTTGGCCTAAGTACCGCTTCGGGTGAGTGAGGCCGCGCGGAGCCGCCGTCGCCGCTAGCTTCGGTCTCCGATCCACAGAGGACGGAGGAGTTGCGCATGCGCCGATGGGTGGTCGCCGCGATGGTGCTGGCGTCCCTGCTGATCCCGGGTACCGCTTCCGGGGCTCAGCAGGGCTGCAGGCTGGTCTCGCCCGAGGAAGGGGCGGTGCTGCACAAGGGCGACTCGTACCGGTTCGAGGCGGTCGGCTGCTCGCCGGGCGCCCGGGGACATCTGTCGCATATGGTGCTGGTCGAGGTCGCCATGAGCCGCGACGCCGTCGCGGACGAGCAGGGCGACTGGTCGGTCGACCACGTGGTCAACGACTACTCGCTGAACATGGAGACCCTCGTCTGGGTGCGGTTCGACGACGGCACCCGCTCGACCTCGGTCAAGGTGCGCATCGCCGACAGATGACGCGTCCGGTGAAGGCCTCTTTCCCCCGGGAAGGAGGCCTTCACCGCGTGAGGGACACTGGGGTGTGCCCGCGTTGCTGCCCGAAACCACCACGCCCGTCGAATCCGCGCTCCCCGAGAGCGCGCTGGAAGGGCTCGGCACGCGACCGTTCGGCGTCTACGTGCACGTCCCCTTCTGCGCGACCCGCTGCGGCTACTGCGATTTCAACACCTACACCGCCGGAGAGCTGGACAGCGGTTCGTCGCCGCAGTCGTGGCTCGAAGGCCTCAAACGCGAGTTCGACCTGGCCGCGCGCGTGCTGAAGGAGCCGCCCGCGGTCGACACCGTCTTCGTCGGCGGCGGGACCCCGTCCCTGCTCGGCGCCGACGGGCTGCGAAGCGTCCTCGACGCCGTTCGCGACACCTTCGGACTCGCGCCGGGCGCGGAGGTGACGACCGAGTCCAATCCCGAGTCCACCTCGCCCGAGTTCTTTGCGGGCATCCGTGACGCCGGGTACAACCGGATCTCGCTCGGGATGCAGTCGGCCGCACAGCACGTGCTGAAGATCCTCGACCGTGTGCACACCGCAGGCCGCCCGGTCGCGGCCGCCGGGGAGGCCCGCGCCGCGGGGTTCGACCACGTCAACCTCGACGTCATCTACGGCACGCCGGGGGAGCGGCCCGAAGATCTCCAGGCCTCGCTGGACGCGGTGCTGGCCGCCGGTGTCGACCACGTCTCGGCGTACGCGCTGATCGTCGAAGAGGGCACCGCGCTCGCCCGCCGCATCCGCCGCGGCGAACTGCCCGCGCCGGACGACGACGTGCTCGCCGCCGACTACGAGATGATCGACCGCGTCCTCGCCTCGGCGGGACTGCGGTGGTACGAGGTGTCCAACTGGGCGGCCTCGGAGGAAGCCCGCTGCCGGCACAACATCGGCTACTGGCGCGGCGGCGACTGGTGGGGCGCCGGGCCGGGCGCGCACAGCCATGTCGGCGGCGTGCGGTGGTGGAACGTCAAACATCCGGCGCGCTACGCCGCTTCCCTCGCGGCCGGGGAGTCGCCCGCCGCGGGCCGCGAACTGCTGACCGGCGAAGACCGGAATCTCGAACGTGTGATGCTGGAACTCCGGCTGTCCGAAGGGCTTCCGCTCGACGCGCTCGACGACGACGGCCGGGCCGAAGCCCGTGCCGCCGCCGCCGAAGGGTTGCTCGAACAGTCCGCTTTGGACGGTCAGGGTCGTGCGGTGCTGACCGACCGGGGCCGGTTGCTGGCCGACGGCCTGGTGCGACGGCTCACCTGAGCCCCAGCGCCCGGTCGACCCATCGGCCCACCGGCAGTGCCACCACGACCGCCGCCAGCGCCAGGTGCACCAGCATGAACAGCACCGCGACCGGGACACTCGGCGGCCCGCCGAGGAACACGATCATATGCGACGCCCATTTGAGCTCGGTCGGTTTCGTCCCGGCCGCCCAGACGTCGTTGAGCGCCCAGAACGTCAGGTCGTTCGCGCCCGAGATCACCACGAGGATCGACGCGACACCGGCCTTGAGCACGTTCGCCGTCCGGCCGCCGCCCAGCCGGTACGCCATCAGTCCGAACAGGACGATGAACGTCACGATGAACAGCTCGAACTGGTACACCGGCTGGAACGCGTCGTCGTCGGTGGCGGCGTTCCTGGCGAACGCCTGGATCCGCATGATCAGCTCGGTGTCCAAATAGGACATGTAGACGAACACCGCGAGCACGATCAGCGCCGGACCCCATTTGGTGCGGGGGAACAGCGCCACCGTGGCGACCGCGAAGACGAACGGGCACAGTTTGAACGCCCAGTCCGCGACGTTGTCCAGCGTCTGGTCCGGCGGCAGGATCACCATGATCAGCAGCGTCGTCACCACGGCCGGGACGGCGGCCACCAGCCACAGCCATTTGCGCCGCCGGTAGAGCGCGGGGATCCAGCCGTCCGTGTCGGGCAGTGTGGCGGTCACAGGTCGTCCTTCTCTGCCCAGAACGGCCCGAGGGCGAGGGCGTCGACGTCGGTCTTGAGGTAGCAGGCCACCGCGTCGGCCGGGCTGGCGACGATCGGTTCGTTGTTGTCGTTGAACGAGGTGTTGACCACCATCGGCACGCCGGTGAGCTTCTCGAACTCGCTGATCATCCGGTAGTACAGCGGGTTGTCGGCTTCGGTCACCGTCTGCACGCGGGCGGTCCCGTCGACGTGGGTGATGGCCGGCACCTCGTCGCGTTTGTCCGGCAGGACGTCGAACACCAGCAGCATGACCGGCGACGGGTAGTCGCTGACGAACCAGTCGCCCGCGCGTTCCGCCAGGCACGACGGCGCGAACGGCCGGAAGGCCTCGCGGTGCTTGACCTTCTCGTTCATCCGCGTCTTCGAGTCGGGGTCGCGCGGGTCGGCCACCAGCGAACGGTTGCCGAGCGCGCGCGGCCCGCATTCCATCCGGCCCTGCACCCAGCCGATGATCTTGCCCTCGGAGATCTTCTTCGCCGTGTGCGCGGCGATGTCGTCGACCTTGGTGTAGCGGACCCCGGCGTCCTGCAGCGCCAGCTCCATCTCCGCCTCGGTGTAGTCCGGGCCGGTGTAGGTGTAGCCGTCGCGAGGACGGGGCTTGCCGTACTTGCCGACCGACACCTCCAGCGCCGAACCGAGCGCGCAGCCGTCGTCGGCCGCCGCGGGCTGGGCGAAGAAGTCCTCGAACGGGGTTTCCAGCAGGATCCGGCCGTTCATCACGCTGTTCAGCGCGACACCGCCCGCGACGGACAGCCGCCGCGATCCCGTCTCCCGCTGCAGCCACCGCGCGATGTGCAGCCCGGCCTCCTCCAAGGTGACCTGCAGCGCGTAGGCGATGTCGCAGTAGTGCTGCGGCACCGGGTTCTCCGCGGTGACCCGGGTCTTGGGCCGTGCCGGGCCGAAGAGGTCGGTGAACTTCTCCGACATCACGTGCTTGCCGGTGCGGTGGTGGCCGAAGAAGCTCAGTTCGAGCTCGTACCCGCCGTCGTCGTCGAGGTGGATCAGCTGCTTGAACGCGTCGACGTAGGTGTCGTTGCCGAGCGGCGCCAGCCCCATGATCTTGCCTTCGTCACGGGTGGGGTAGAAGCCCAGATAGCCGGTGACGCCGGCGTACATCGCGCCGAGCGAGTGCGGGAACTTGATCCGCCGGATGTCGATGATCCGGTTTCCCTTGCCGTGCCCCAGATAGGTCGCGGTGCCGTCGCTGCCGATACCGTCGAAGGTGAGCACCGCCGACTCTTCCCACGGCGAGATGAAGTACCCGCTGGCGGCGTGCGCCTTGTGGTGGTCGACCAGATGCGTCTTGAACTTCGTCGGGCCGGTCCAGCCCACGGCCTCCTTCACGTCGCGTTCGAGCGTGAAGGACCGCTTGATGTGCGCGAGCACCGCGCCGCCGACATGGTAGTCGTCGACGCCTTTGCCACCACCGGTCTTGAACGTCTCCACCATGCCGGCCGACGAGCCGCCCTCGTCGCCGTTCTGGTTGCGGAACACCTCCAGCGTTCCCGGGAAGTACTTCGCGAACACCTTCGCCGCGTGGATGCCTTCGCGCCAGCGCTGCCAGTAGTAGGCGACGTGGTCGACGTCGGCGAGGGTGATCCCGCCGCGCTCCAGGCAGAACTTGATCGCCTCCGCGGGGAAGTCCCCGTCGTGCTTCTTCCGGGTGAAGCGTTCTTCTTCGGCGAAAGCGATGATCTCGCCGTCGCGCACGAGCGCGGCGGCCGAGTCGTGGACCCTGCTGATTCCCAGTACGTACATTTCCTTCTCCAGTGCGACGTTCAGAGTTCGGGGTGGTGGCGGCGCAGCAGCCGCCGGAGGACGATCGCCCGGGTGCCGATGGCGAAGACGAGGGCGGCGAATCCGCCGACCGGTCCCATCGCCGGGACGAGCGCGGCGGCGGCCAGCGGGGTGGCGACCAGCCCGGCGATCGAGGCCGACGCCGTGAGCGTGAGGACCTTGCTGTTGGTGTTTTCGATCAGGAAGCCCGCGTAGAGCCGGACGGCGAACAGCACCGTTTCGACCAGGACGAAGACGCCGAGGACCACGTACGCGCCGACGGTGTCTTCGGCGGTCAGCACCGCGCGGGCCGCCGGGATGGCGAGCGCGATCCCCACCAGGACGAGGAACGCGAGCGCGCCCCGTTCGACCAGTTTCAGCAGTTCGACCGCACGGGCCCGGCCCGCCGCCGCCCCGCCGCCGCGCAGCCGCGCCGAGATCGACGGCTGGTGCACGCGGAGCTGATAGAACAGCAGCGAACAGAACGCGCTACTGGCCAGCAAGGCGACGTAGAACGGTCCACTGTCGACGGTCCGCCCGGCCAGCGCCAGCACGCCGAACACCGTCGACGTCGCGAGCACGTCCAGCACCTCGGTCATCCCGAGCAGCACCGTGGTCCGGCCGAACGCGGGCAGGAGCCGGTGCCCGTCGATCTTGTGCACCCGAAGCCACTTTCTCGGCAGCAGCGCCGCGGAGAAGCCGAGGATGAGCAGGATCCCGCCGAGCAACAGGCCGAGGTGTGTCAACGGCGACCAGCCGATGAACCAGGTGCCCACCGTCACCGCGCCGACCACCACCGCGCCCGCGGTGAACGCGAGAGCGTCCAAAGTGGACTTACCGGTGAACCGGTGCAGGCCGGAGACCGTCATCAGCAGGCCACCGGAGATCGACCAGCCCGCGGCCGTGAGGTACAGCGCGGCGTCCGAGTCCGGCGCGGCGATCAGCGCCACCGCCATCGCCGCCAGCACCACCAGCACCGGGACGACGGCGACGCGAACGGCGAGGGCCGCGACCGCGTCCCGGGTCATCCGCAGGCGCGGCAAGCACTTCAGCGCCGACTTCTCCGCCGCCGACGGCACGAAGTTGAGCCATGTCATCAGCCCGAGCGCGGTGGCGAACCGGCCGTAGTCGTGCGCGCCCCACGCGGTGACCAGCACCAGGCCCATCGCCTGGATCGCCAGCCGGAACACGCCGCGTCCGGCGAGCAGCCGGAGCACCATCGACGGCTTCGGCGCCGCGATCGACGCGGTGCCGGCGCCGGTGAGCGAAGTGCCGGTCAAGGGAGCGGTACCGCCGCACCCTGCTCGTCGAGCAGGAACTTCAGCGTGCCGCGCAATTCGTCCTCCGCGGCGAGCACCTCGGGCACGGTCGGCGCCGAAAGCACGGCGTAACCCATCTTGTAGCCGGCCTGCTCGTACGGTTTGACGTAGGAGTCCTCCTCCGCGAACAGTTCCAGGTTGTGCACCGCGGGCATGGCGCGGACCTCGTCCGTGCCTTCGATGCGCACGATCCGGCCGGCGCGGTCGGAGGCGAGGATGTGGATGAGCGTCGGTCGTGGGTCGCGCGGGGAGAGCACGACCTCGCCACCGGTCGCGGCGGCGATCCCCGCGGCGATCAGGTCGACGCCCGTGCTGTGCTCGATCGCTTCGGCCAGGCCGTTCCCGCCCATCCGGGCGCCCATCTCGATCAGGTAGAACTTCCCGTCACGGCCCAAAACCGCGTCGAGGGTGAGCGGCCCGGTGCGGTACCCGAGCTCGGCGCACAACGCGCCCAGCATCACCGGCAGCGCGCGGTCGACCACCGGCGGCAGCCCGGCGGGCAGCAGATGCGACGCCGTCACGAAGAACGGCGGCGGCGTCAGCGTGCGCCGGGTGACCGCGTGGAACACGATCCGGCCGTCGACGGCGAGGGCTTCGATCGTGTAGTGCGAGCCGTCGAGGTGTTCCTCGACGACCAGCTTGCCGGACGGCGAGAACGCGAGGGAGTCGGAGAACGCGGTGGTGAGGCCGCCGGGGCTGGCGCACGAGACGACACCGCGGCTCCCGGAGGAGTCGACCGGTTTCACCAGTGTCGGGAACCGCAACTGCTGCGCGGCGAGCGCGAGATCCGGGCCGGGCTTCCCGCCGACGCTGCGGTACGTCGGCAGACGCAGCCTGTCGCAGAGTTCACGGAAGACGGACTTGTCGACGGAAGCGGCGACCGCGGCTTCGGGCAACGGGTCGGGCAGGTTCCAGTGCCGGGTGAGCCAGGCGAGCGCGGGCAGCCCGACGTCGCTGGCCGGGCAGAGCACGCCGGCGATGTCGTCCCGGCCCTCGAGCGCCGCCGCGATCTGTTCCGGCGCGCGGACGCTGACCTGGACGAACTCGTCGGCCAGTGCCACCGCCGGCGCGCTCGCGCGGACGTCCACGCAGATGGTGCGGAACCCCAGTTCCCGCGCCCGGTGATACGTGCTGACCGAGCCGTCGGCGCCGCCCAGGATCACCAGGCTCCGTACCGCCGCCGTGTCTTCGGTGTTCTTCACTGCCGCTTGCCTTTCCCCAGGATGGATCCCGGCCGTGGCCGAGGTGTAGAGCCGGTCGTCCTCGTCGACCGGGAAGTTGGCTTCCCTGATGTAGAACTGCCGTGGCCGCGCCTGCCCCGCGCCGACCACGACCAGGTAGCGGACGGACAACGCGAGCACGGTCAGCAGCACGGAGAACATGACGAAGGTCAGCGCCGACGCGGCGGTCAGCCCGAGCAGCCCGGTGGCGGCCGCGATCCCGGCGAGCACCGAGATCCCGGCGGTCAGCACCGCCGTGGCCGAGGCCACCGTCGTCAGCCGCCGGGTGAAGCCGACGAACAACTCGATGGCGTGCGAGGAAAGAAACCCGAAACCGACTTTGGACTCGCCGCGTTCGCGGGCCCGGTGTGCCACCTGGACGGTGGTGTAGCGGCTGGTCAGCTTCGGCACGGTGGCGAGGAAGTACGGGGTGCCCAGCCGGAGATCGACGATCTTGCGCGCAAGCTCCGTGCGGACCAGGCGGAACGCCGTCGCGCCTGGCGGGATCTCGATACGCAGGACACGGCGGCCGAGGAAATGGAAGGCGGCGGTACCCCACCGTCTTAGTAAGGGGTCTTTCCTATTGGTGCGAACTCCGAAAACGGCGTCGTTGCCCGCCTCGGCCGCGGTGATCAGTTTCCCCGCTTCGGCGGCCGGGAACTGCTGATCGGCGTCCATGTGCAGGAGCCAGGGTTTCCCCGCGTACCGATAGCCCGCGGAAAAGGCCGCTTCGAACCCGAAGTTCCGGGTGAAGGACAGGTACCGCACCCGGGGGTCGGTGTGGGCGAGCGCCCGGATGACGTCCAGTGTCCCGTCGGTGCTCCCGTCGTCCACGTAGAGCAGTTCGAGTGGGAGATTTCCCAACTCGGCGACGATCTCCTGGTATGAGGGCTCGACGTTGTCGACTTCGTTGAAGCACGGGACGACTACGGTGAGTCCGCTTTCCGCCGGGCCGGGGATCGACCAGCTCATCTATCGAATCCCTGCGGTGAGTGCGCTATTGTGTTCGTAGCGTCACGCGTTGTGTTTTCACGGTTCATGAGTCCCCTTGCCCCAGGCGTCCGGCAGGTCGTGCCGGCTCGAAAGTTCCCGTGTTATAGGCAGACTCGCTTTGTTCCCGCCAGCGGATTCCGCAAGTTCGTCCTTTCAGCTCAGTCGAAAAGGTGGGAAGTCGGCCGAAAACCGGATGAACCCGGCGCGGGGTATTCCCAAACCGGCGACGATGACGCAGGCTTGCGCGCCATGTGGACTGTGGGGGTGAGTGCTGCCTGGCGGGCTGCCTATCGGCGGTCCGTGCGGTCGGCCTTCGCGACTGTGCCGTTCTACCGGGAACGCTGGGCTCTGGACGGCAGAACGGATCCCGTGCTGGTGCCCGGTCGCACCGGGACGGATTCCGGCGCGGCGCCACTGGCCGAGGCGGTGCACAAGATCGTCGACCTGGTACCGCTCGCCGGTGGCGCGCAACGGATCGAGCCGAGCCGGGGCCTGGGGCCCGTGCTGCGTAAGGCACGTTCGGTGAGCGGGGACGCACTGGTCGTGGTGCTCGGCGGGGACGGGGTGCGTCCGCCGTCGGATCTGCCGCGCGGGGTTCGTTGCTGTGTGGTGGATCCCGACGTCCCGGCGCCGAGCGTGCTGGCGGAACTGTCCTCCGCGCTTCGCCGCGGCCGTCGCGTGCTCGCGGTCGGCGAAGACAAGCAGCTGGCCGTCTTCGCCGCGGCCTTGCCCGAAGACCGTGCGTACCGGGTCGAATCCGTACCGCGACGGGAACTGGACACAATGGACTCCGGCCCGTACGGGGTGCTCCACGATCCCGCGCTGGGCTACCTGGGCGCGATCGAAGCGTGCGGTCGCTGGCACCTCGACTGGCCGCGTGTCTACGCGCGCCCGACGACGGGCGGTCTCGCGTTCACGCTGCTGCGACAGGATTCCCCGCGGTTCGTGGACGTGCTGCCCGCCGGTGGCGTCCGTGGTGAGATCGCGCCGTGCCCGCGACACGGGACGCCGGTCGTGCTCACGTGAAGACGGCTTTCCACGACCCTCGCACCGATCCCGTTCCCGCGGGCTGGCCGGACTTCTTCCGTGCCGCCCGCCTGCATCCGGTGTGGGACTACGACGTGCTGGGGCTCGACGCCTGGACCGCGCGGAATCCGCCGGTGCTCGCCACCGTCACGGACGGTGCCCGGATCGTCGCGGCGTTTTCGGTGCTGGTGTGCCGTCCCCGGCTGCGATCCCGCTTCGCGCCGACGCCGGGGCATCGGTTGCTGCGCCCGTTCTGGGCCGAGGTGTGCCAGCCCTGGCTGAGCGGCTACCCGGGGCTCGCGTTCGCGCCGGGGATCACCGACACCGACCGGCGTCCGCTGATCCGGGAATTCGAACGGTCCTTGCGCCGGAAGCTCGGTCCCGCGCTGCTCGGAGTGCTGTACCGGGCGTTGGGGCACGACATCGCCCGTGACCTCCAGGGCCGCGGCCGGCTGGTGAAGGCCGTCGATTCGGTGGCGGTGCTGGAAAACCGCTTCGCCTCGGAAGACGAATGGATCGCTTCGCTGCCCAAGTCGCGGCGGGGTGGGCTGCGACGGCAACGGCGCAGGCTCGCCGACGATCCCGGTGTCGTGGTCGCCGGTGGTGCCGGCCGGGAAGACCTCGACAGCGCCGAGGTCGCGGCCCTCCTCCAGCGACATCGCGACCGGCACGGCAAGCTCGCGCTCGACACCAGGACGCCGCCCTCCGCCGCGTTCCTGCGCCGGTTCCTCCGCCGGCCCGATGTGCACACGCTGACCTACACCGGCGCGGACGGCAGGCTGCTCGCGGTGAACACCTTGCTCGATCATCCGGACAGCCCGGTGAAACAGCATTGGGGCACCTTGCCGGTGGACGAAGGCGGGCGGCGGGGACTGCTGTTCGACTCCTACATCCACGCCATGCGCTACGTCACGCGGCGCGGGGTCAAGGAGCTCACCGCCGGGCGCGGGCTGCCCGAACTCAAGGCCACGCTGGGTTTCCGGGCGCGCCCGGTGTACTCCGCGGCCGTGCCGAGACCGGTACTGGGATGGTGACGATGAAGGTGGCGGAGAGAAGCACCGTGTTCGAGGCCGAGGTGCTCGATCCGAGGACGGCCGCCGAACCCGAGGGCTGGAGCGGGTTCCTGCGGCGGGCGAGGTTGTGGCCGGTCTGGGAGTACGACGTCCTGCGCCGGGAAGCCTGGATGGCGAAGAATCCCGCGGTACTCGCGGTGCTCCGCCGGAACGGGACGATCGTCGGCGCGTTCACCGTGATGGTGTGCCGGAGCTGGCGGGCGGGGGACTTCGCGCCGTTGTCCGTCCTCGGTGGACGGTTCCGCCCGCGCTGGGCCGAGGCCTACCTCTGGCAGCTCAGCGGCTACCCGGCCGGCGTACTCGACGAACGGCTGGACGAGGCCGAACGGCGGGAGGTGGTCCGCCGGTTCGAACGGGCCCTGTGCGCCCACCTCGGCCCCGGATTGCTGGGCTTGATCTACCGCGCGATGAACCCGGAGCTCCTCCCGGCGCTGGACGGCCGCGGCCGGATGTCCCGGGAGATCGATCCGGCCGCCGTGCTGGCCAACGAATACTCCACTGTGGACGATTGGGAACGGGTGCTCGGCGACGAGACCCGGAAGACGCTGCACGAACTGCGGGAAGACGGGGACCTGCGCACCGAGGCGGCCACCGCCCGCCGGGACCTGGACTGCCACGAACTCGCCGTGCTGCTCAATGCCCATCGGGGCAGGCAGGACGACCGGGCCTGGGCCGGCGGGCAACGGTCGCGGTTCGGCGGGCTGCACATGGACACCCGGAGCCCGATCGCGCCGTCCTATCTGGACGCGTTGATCAGCCGCCCGGACGTCCTCACCCGTACCTACCGCGACGGATCCGGGCGGCTGCTGGGATTCGGCACGATCTTCGACGCCGACGACGGCTGCGCGCTGCACCAGTGGGCCGCGCTGCCGAGCGCGGCCGGTGGACGGAAAGGGCTCTATGTCGACTTCTACGCCAGGGGAGTGGAGCACATGATCACGCGTCGGCGCCCCGAGCTGACCGCCGGCCGGGCGATGCTGGAGAACAAGACCCCGCTCGGCTTCGGCACCAGGTCCCTGGTGTCGGTCGCGGTACCGAGACCGGTGCTGGGCCGATGACCTGGGAAGTGCGGGTGCTCGACCCGCGGACCGATCCGGAACCCGAGGGCTGGGCCGGATTCCTCGGCGCGCAGCAGGCCCCGGTCCCCTGGGACTACGGGTTGCTGCGGGTGGAGTCCCGCTTTTCGCGCAGCCCCACCGTGCTCACCGTGATCAGCGACGGCGGCGAGATCGTCGCCGCGGTATTGGCGATGCTGTGCGCCCCGATCTCCCCGGAAGGTCCCGGTGCCGTGCGCGGACTGGCCCGGCTGGGTCCGCGCTGGGTCGAGGTGCAGCACGCGTGGCTTTCCGGATACCCGCCGTGGCTGTTCGCCGACGGCGTCGACGCCGCCGACCGGCGGGAGATCATGCGCCGGTTCGAGCGGGCCGTCGGCCGTTTCACCGGGCCGGGCTGTCTCGGCGTCGTCTACCGCACCGTCCCGCCGGAGTCGCTCGACATGCTGACCGGACGGGGCAGGCCCGTTCGCGACACGATGCCGACGTCGGTGCTGGAGAACCGTTTCGTCGACGTCGAGGGATGGCTGGCGTCCCTGCGCCGGAGCAGGCGGCTGAGCCTGCGCGGCCAGTCGAAGAAGATCGCCGCCGACCCGGACGTGGTCGTCCGCACCGAAGCCGCCCGCACCGACCTCGACGCGCTGGAACTGGCCACGCTGCTGCGGGAGCACCGCGAGCGGATGGGGCCGGTGAAATTCGACCGGCGCGGTCCCGTCACCGCCGAATACCTCGGCGAACTCGTGCGCAGGCCGGACGTGATCACCTCGACCTACCACGACGGCGAGGGCAGGCTGCTCGCGTTCACCAACGTGCTCGACCACCCGGTCGCGCCGCTGCACCAGCATTGGGCCGCGCTCGCCCCGGAGGAAGGACGGCCGAAGCACCTCTACTTCGAAGCGGTCGTCCGCAACGTGCGTTACATGATCGAGGGCAACCGGAAGTCCCTCTCGATGGGCCGGGGGCTGACCGACCTCAAGGCGACGCTGGGGTTCCAGCCGGTGCCGCTGCTCGGGGTCATCGTGCCGAGGCCGGTGACGCGATGGTGATCGAGGTGCTGGACCCCCGCCGCGACCCGGAGCCCGCGTATTGGAAACCGTTGCGGGCCAAGGCGGGACTGCGGGCGGACTGGAGCTGGGAGGTGCTCACCACCCAGGCGTGGTCGGCGCGCACCGAGCAACCGGTCACGGTCCTGCTCGAAGGCGGCGAACCGCGTGGCGTGGTCAGCTCCGCGTGGGTCACCGGGCTCACCCGGCGGCACCGGTTCGCCCGCACGGCGGGCCGGGGACGGCTCGGCGGGCTCGACGTCCGGTCCCCGGGCGCGGGGGCCATGCCGGGCTGGTGGTTCGACGGCGAGGACGACGACGGCGGCGTCGGCAGGCTGCTGGACACCTTCGTCCCCGCCATGCGCGCGGAACTCGGGTTCGGTCTGCGCGCACTGCTGGTGCGCCAGGTCGGCGAGTCCGGAGTGGACAGTGTCCGCGGCGGGCCGAAGATGGTGCGCCGGACGGAGGACGTGGCCGTCCTCGACGTCTCGCCGTTCTCCGGCCGGGACGACTGGATGCATTCGCTGGCCAGGAAGCGCAAACAGAACCTGCGCAAGATCTTCCGCACCTTCGAGGCCGATCCGTCGCTCGGGGTGCGGGTGCGGCCGGGGGCCGAGGCCGATCCGGTCGAGATCGCGGAACTGTTGCGGCACAACGAAACCAAACACCACGATGTGCCGATCGTGCCGCTGCCGGCGTTCGTGGGTTACGTCGGCGCGCTGCTGCGCCAGCCGGATGTGCACGTCATCGAGTACCGCGAGACCGCCACCGGACGGGCGATCGCCGTCGCGACCCTGCTCGACCACCCGGCCCTGCCGGTCGCGCGGCACTGGGCGGCGTTGCCACCGGAGCTCGGCGGACGCCCCAATCTGTACTTCCACTTCTACGGCGAAGTGGTGCGCTGGGCGATCGAGACCGGGCGGCCGCAGGTGGTGTTCGGGAAGAAGATGTCGGAGATGAAGGCCTCGCTGGGGGCGCATCTCGTGCCGCAGTACGCGGCGGCGGTCGCGCTGCTCTGAGCCCTCGTGAGTGGCAAGGACGGTTCTAACCGTCCTTGCCGCTCACGAGGCCGCGCAGGAAGAGGTCGATGGCGAACTCGAACCGCTCCTGCGCGGTCTCCGCGGTGAAGTACTCGCCCGCGCCCAGCAGGTTCGGGAAGGCGCCGGGCGGGAACGACGTCATGTACTCGACCATCCGCCTGCCGCGCTGTTCCTGCTCGGCGAGGTCGATGTCGCCGTGTTGCCAGCCGGCGCCCTCGTAGGCGAAAGCCTTGGCATAGAGCCATAAAGCGTCGGCGGCGAACAGAGCCCGCTTGAGGTCGAGGCCGCCCGCGCGCAGGACCGCGAGCATCGCTTCGGCCTGCTGCAGGGCGTTCGCGCCGACCGGGACGGGGATGGCCCACGCGATCTTGGCGATCCCGGGGACCGACGTCAGCGCGCGCACGTTGTCGCGCAGCAGCTCCTTCGCCTGCTCGACCCAGCGATCCGGATCCGGCTCGGGGAACGGGCCGAAGGCGAGGACGTGGTCGACCATCAGCTCGTGGAGCTCTTCCTTGTTCGCGACATGGGCGTAGAGCGACGCCGGGCCGGTCTCCAGCGCCTTGGCCACACATCGCATGCTCACCGCCTCCAGCCCTTCCCTGGCGAGGAGGTCCAGTGCCGTCTTCACCACGAGCTCCTGGGACAGCACGGGTTTCTCGGCGCGACGCCGGGGCCTGCTCACTTCGTTCGCCTCCTGATCCGGGGTTCGCCGCGAACTCTACTTGACGCGAACACCGTTCGACTGTAGAACGGTGTTCGTCAAACGAACAGTGTTCGTCTAGCTGGAGGAAGTCATGACCGAACGACAGAACGCGGTGCTGGCCGTGCTGGGCGAGCTCGCCGACGCATGGAACGACGGCGACGCGGCCGCGTACGCCTCGCACTTCACCGAAGACGCCGACTACGTGACCTTCTTCGGGATGAACATGCCCGGCCGCGCGGTCATCGAAAGCGCGCACCGTGCCCTGTTCGAGGGGCCGCTCAAGGGGTCGAAACTGGTCGCGGGCGGCGGTGAGCCCAAGGTCCGGTTCGTCCGGCCGGACGTCGCGATCGTCGTGTCCGGCGGCGGGTCGTCGCTCTCGGGTGGCGAACCCGAGCCGGGCCGGGAATCGACGCTGACCTACGTCCTCGTCGAGGAGCCCGGAGGCTGGCGTGTCGCGTCCTTCCAGAACACCCGGGTGAGCGATCCGGCCGCGAGGGCTTCGTGAAGCTCCTCGTCGAGGTCTCCGGCGTGGTCCGCGCGCCGACCGCCGAGGTCTTCGCCCGGCTCGCGGCGACGCTGCGAGCCCGGCCGTACAACCCCGGCTTCGAAATGGACGCCGATCGCCGTTTCCTCGCTCAGCAGGGTGGCTGGTGGTACCGCGGCGAGTACACCGTCGAGGAGGATCCGCTGGGGGCGCGGGTGACCCACCGGGTGTACAACGTCGCCACCTGGAGCCGATGGGCGGTCCCGTTGGCGAACCGGTTCTTCGTCGGCTTCGCCGAGCGGGTCGGGGAGGGCTTCGATCGGATGCTGGGAGACCTGGCCCGCCCCGACGGGGAGAGGCGTACGCTCGGTTAGGTTCACCTAACCAGGAAAGGGAGTGTGCATGGCCGAGGCGCGGAGGGCGGTGTCGTCGATCCGGTTGCGTGTGCTGCGCACCGAGCGGATCACCCCGCATATGGTCCGGATCGTCGCCGGGGGCGAAGAGATCGCCTCGTTCCGGCCCAACGACTTCACCGACGCCTACGTCAAGGTGCACTTCCGGGTGCCCGGCGTCACCTATCCCGAGCCGTTCGACCTGGCGCGTGTCCGCGAGGAGTTGCCGCGCGAGCAGTGGCCGCGGATGCGTTCGTACACCGTCCGCGCGTTCGACGCGAATCTCGGCGAACTGGTGCTCGACTTCGTCCACCACGGTGACGACGGTGTCGCCGGGCCGTGGGCCGCCGCCGCGAAACCCGGCGACGAGCTGCTGATCTCCGGGCCCGGCGGGGCGTACGCGCCGGGCGAGGAGGCGGACTGGCATCTGCTCGCCGGTGACGAGAGCGCCCTGCCGGCGATCGCCGCTTCCCTCGAAGCGATGCCGGCGGGTGTGCCCGTGCACGCGTTCATCCTCGTGGAGGACGCCGCCGAAGAGCAGTCGCTGACCACCAAGGGCGACGCGCGGATCACCTGGCTGCACCGGAGCCGGGGCGACGATCTCGCCGCCGCCGTCCGCGAGCTCGAGTGGCGTGAAGGGGTGGTGCAGGCGTTCGTCCACGGCGAGGCCGGATTCGTCCGGGACCTGCGGCGTCATCTGCTGGACGACCGGGGGATGCGGCGCGACCTGCTGTCGATCTCCGGCTACTGGCGGATCGGGAAGACCGACGAGGCGTGGCGGCTGGAGAAACAGGCCGAGCGGAACGCGTAGCCTCGGTCGCATGATCGAGCTGAAGGTGGACGTCGACCCGGCCGAGGTGGGTTTCGACGCGGAGCGGCTGCGACGGATCGACAAGCATTTCGACGGCTACCTGGAGCGGAACCGGCTCCCCGGGTACCTGGCCGTGGTGACCAGGAACGGGAAGGTCGCGCATCTCGCGGCGAACGGGCAGCGGGACATCGAGGCCGGGCTGCCGGTCGAGACCGACACCATCTGGCGTGTCTACTCGATGACCAAGCCGGTCACGTCGGTCGCCGCGATGATGCTCGTCGAAGAGGGGCTCATCGATCTCAAGGATCCGATCGCCCGCTGGCTCCCGGAGTTCTCGGAGCCGCGGGTCTTCGCCGGTGGATCGTCGGTGAAACAGGCGACCGTGCCCGCCACCGAACCGATCCGGCTCTGGCATCTGCTCACCCACACCTCGGGGCTCACCTACGGGTTCCACCGCACGCATCCCGTCGACGCGGTCTACCGCGAAGCCGGCTTCGACTTCGGCACCGCGCCGGGGCTCGACCTGGCCGGAGTCTCCGAGGCGATCGCGCGGTTGCCGCTGCTGTTCGAGCCGGGTTCGGAATGGAACTACTCGGTCGCGACGGACATCCTCGGCAGGCTCATCGAAGTCGTCTCCGGTCAGCCGCTCGACGTCTTCTTCGCCGAGCGGATCTTCACACCGCTCGGCATGCACGAGACGGGGTTCCAGGCCGCCGCCGGCGATCTCGACCGGCTGGCCGCGCTCTACGTGCCGCATCCGGTCACCAAGGAGCCCTTCCGGCACGACGAGATGGGCGCGCTCGGCCGAGTCGCGCCCACGTGTTTCTCGGGAGGCGGTGGGCTGGTCTCCACGGCTGGCGACTTCCACCGTTTCGCCCAGATGCTGGTGCGCGGCGGCGAACTCGACGGTGTCCGCCTGCTCGGCCCGCGCACGCTGCGGCTCATGGCGACCAACCATCTGCCCGGCGGGGTGGACCTGGAGACCTGCGGACGCACCGGGTTCTCCGAGGCGCCGTACCACGGTTTCGGCTTCGGGCTGGGCTTCTCCGTGCTCGACGATCCGGTGAAGGCCAAGACGCTGGCCAGCGCCGGGGAGTTCGCCTGGGGCGGCGCGGCGAGCACCGCGTTCTGGGTCGATCCGGACGAGGACATCACGGTCCTGTTCTTCACCCAGTTGCTGCCCTCTTCCACTTACCCGATCCGCGTCGAACTGAGGAACCTGGTGTACCAAGCCTTGCTCGACTGAGGGGAGCCACGTGGCCGGGGCCGGGCTGGCCCTGGCCTCGGGCCTATCTCGAACCAGTGCGTGTCTGGGCAGCAATTTCTGGGACGGCTCGGCGCGTCGTCCGGGCTCGCCGGCGAGGACACGACCCTGGTCTACCTGGCGTCGAAAGGCGCGTGATCCGGGGCACAGACGGTGCCGCGCTCCGGAAGACGGCCATGGGCCAGATAGGCGTCGAGAGCCGCGTCGACACACGCGCTGCGGTTCGCGGCGCCGTGCCCCCAGGCGTCCAGCGTCAGGAGCCGGGCGTTGCCGAGGATGCGTTCGGTGCGCTTCGCCCCGGCGTACGGGGTTTCCGGGTCGCCCTTGCCGTTGGCCAGCAACAGGATCGGCGCGGTCGGCCGGTTCCACGGTCCCGTGTACCGCGCCGGATCGGCGGCGGGCCAGAAGGCGCACGGCAGGGAGAGATACGCGTCGTACGAACCGAAACCGCGGCTTTCCCGGTCACTCGCCTTGGCCGCGCGAGGCCAGGCGGCCGGGTCACGCGGGTTCGTGGTGTCCGCGCAGATCGTCCCGCCGCCACCCATCGCGGAATCGAAAGGGGTCGCGACGGCCGCGGCGGGTTTCGTCGCGGACTGGAGGAATTCCGCCAGCGCGGGGGAGCGGGCCTCGTCGGTGAGCGCGCTGTGGGTGCGCCGGATGACCTCCTGATAGGTGACCGGACCCGGCGTGGCTTCGAGCCGGTCGAGGAGCGCGTCGTACTTGGCCCGTAGATCGGTCCCGGGTTCGCGGAACGCGCACCGGGTGTCGGCCGCGCACGCGTCGAGGAACGCCTGGAGCGCGCGGTCCGCGTCCCGGAAGCCGCCGAGCCGGGTGCTGAACGGGACGTTCGCGTCCTCCGGCCGGTGCCCGGTGGACCAGGCGATCGGATCGTTGACGGCGTCCAGCGCCAAGGCGCCGACGCGATGCGGGAACAGGTTGGCGTACACCTCACCGAGATAGGTGCCGTAGGAAAGCCCGTAGTAGCGCAGGCGGGGCTCGCCGACGGCTTCGCGCAGCCTGTCGAGATCCCTGGCGACGTTCGCGGTGGACAGGTGTCCCAGTAGCGGCCCGGCGTTGCGGCCGCAGGAGGCGGCGACTTCACGGACGTCGGCGAAATGCCGGGTCTCCTGCTCCGCGGTGATCGGGAAGTTCCCCAGAACCCGTTTGAGCGGCTCGGTCTCGGCGTCGGACGCGAAGCAGCGGACCGGGGTGCTGGCGCCGACACCGCGCGGGTCGAAGCCGACGATGTCGAACTGCCGGTGCAGGGACGGGGTCTGGAATTTGGTGAACCGGCCGGGATTCCCGGGGCCGCCGGGATTGGTGAAGAGGGTGCCGCGTTTGTGCTTCTGGTCCGTCGCGGGAAGACGGCCGAGCGCGATGGTGATCCGAGGTCCGCCGGGGTCCTGATAGGACAACGGGACCTCGATCTCGGCGCAGTCGTAGCCCGGTGGCGAGCCGGACGGGCAGGGACCCCAGGCGAGACCTTTCGGCGCGGCCGAAACCGCGGGCGTGAGCGTGACGGCGGCGAGCGCGGTGAGAGTGAGCACAGTGGCGATGCGGATTCTGGTCACCGGGCCAGCGTCTCGCCTCGCGGGCGCGCGATCCCTGGTGCTCGTACCCGGAAAAATGGTGGGGTACGCCCCTCCATGTTCAACATATAGCGCACCGGGGGGCTTGCGGCAAGACCCCGGTGATACCGCAGAATCCTCGGCCGTAGCCAGAACAGGCCGAACAGGAGTGAAGATTTGACGGACGTCGACGTGATCATCGTGGGTGCCGGCCCGACCGGTCTGATGCTGGCCGCCGAACTGCGGCTGGCCGGTGCGCGCCCGCTGGTCCTGGAACGGCGGCCGGAACAGGGGAAGACTCCGAAGGCCCACGGCCTCAGCGGGCAGATCCTGGACCTGCTGCATCATCGCGGCCTGCTGGAGAAGGTGCGGGGACTCTTCACCGACCCCGTGCCGCCGCACCGCTTCCCCTTCGGTGGGGTCCACGTCGACCTCACCAGGTTCGACGAGCCGCCGCTGAAGGCGCTTTCGGTCCGGCAGCAGTCGCTGGAGCGGCTGCTGGAGGAGCACGCCACGGAACTCGGCACGGAAGTGCGGCGCGGGCACGAGGTCGTCGGGCTGCGCCAGGACGACGAATCGGTGACCGCCGAGGTACGCGGCCCGGACGGGGCGTACGAGGTCACCGCCCCGTATCTGGTGGGCTGCGACGGCGGGCGCAGTCCCGTCCGGTCGATGGCGGGGATCGGGTTCCCCGGCACCACCTATCCCGAGGTCAACCGGATCGGGCAGGTCAAGATCCCCGAGGGGCTGACCGTGCACGACGACGGCGACATCGAAACGCCGGAGCTGGGCCGGATCAAGGCGGGCTTCACGCGCACCGACGCGGGCGTGTTCGCGCTCGGTTCGCTGACACCGGGGATCCTGTTCATCCAGACCACGGAGGACGATCCCGGCGAGGTCGACGACGACGTGCCGATGACCCTGGCCGAACTCGGGGACAGCATCCGCCGCGTGCTCGGCGGGGACGTCCCGCTGGGCGAACCGGTCCGGCTCTCGCGCTACCAGTTCTCCGCCCGCCAGGCCGAGCGCTACCGCGAAGGCCGGATCCTGCTGGCGGGCGACGCGGCCCACCTGCTGCCCTCCACCGGCACGGCGATCAACGTCGGCATGTCCGACTCGGTCAACCTCGCCTGGAAGCTGGCCGCCGAGATCCAGGGCCGGGCGCCGGAAGGGCTGCTGGACACCTATCACGCGGAACGGCACGCCGCCGGTGCGCGTGCGCTCCTGCAGTCCCGGGCGCAGGTCGCGTTGCGGCGAGGGCACGACGAAGCCGCCGAAGCGCTGCGCGCGGTCTTCCAGGAACTGCTGGACGACGAGCAGGCCGCGCGACGCCTGGCCTCCCATGTCGCCGGGACCGACACGCGCTACCCGATGCCCGGTTCCGCGCACGCGCTCGCCGGCACGTTCGTCCCGGAGCTCGCCCTGGAGACCGACGACGGTCCGACCAGCGTCGCCGGGCTGCTGCGGGCGGCGCGGCCGGTCCTGCTCGACCTCGCCGGGCGACCGGAACTCCGCGAACTCGCGCGAGGGCACGTGGACGTCCACACCGCGAAGGCCGAGGACCGGCCCGCCGACGTCCTCCTGATCCGCCCGGACGGCTACGTCGCCTGGGCCGGAGACGACGCCGAGGGCCTGCGTGAAGCCCTCGCCGCCTGGTTCGGGTGACGTCTCGTGAGTGGCAAGGACGGTTCTAACCGTCCTTGCCACTCACGAGCTTGTCAGCGGTTGATGACTTCGGAGCCGTACCGCTTCAGGGTTTCCTCGCGCTGGTCGTGCATCAGGTACAGCGAGAACTGGTCGACACCGAGCGAAGCCAGCTCCTCCAGCCGGTCGACGTGCGCCGACGACGGCCCGAGCAGGCAGAACCGGTCCACGATCTCGTCCGGGACGAAGTCGGTCGACGGATTCCCCGCCCGCCCGTGGTGCGAGTAGTCGTAACCCTGCCGCTCCCGGATGTAGTCGGTCAGCTCGTGCGGCACCGGCCCGGAATCGCCGTACCGTGCCACGAGATCCGCGACATGGTTGCCGACCATCCCGCCGAACCAACGCAGCTGCTCCCGCTGATGCGCCAGGTCGTCGCCGACGTAGGCCGGGGCCGCGAGGCAGATCGTGATCCCGGCCGGATCCCGGCCCGCCGCGCGAGCGGCCTCGCGGACGGAACCGATGGTCCACCGGGCGATCGCGGGATCGGCGCACTGGAGGATGAAGCCGTCGGCGTGTTCGCCGACGGTCTTCAGCGCCTTCGGCCCGTATCCCGCCATCCACATCTCGAGCCTGCCGTTGCGGATCCAGGGGATCTGCACCGGCTTGTCCCGCAACAGGACTTCGCGTCCTTCGGCCAGTTCCTTGACCACGTGCATGCACTCGCGCACGGTGGCCAAAGTGGACGGTGGCATGCCGACCACCCGGTGCGCCGAATCGCCGCGGCCGATGCCGCAGACCGTCCGGTTGCCGTACATGTCGTTAAGTGTGGCGAAGGTCGACGCCATCACCGACCAGTCCCGCGTGGCCGGGCTGGTCACCATCGGGCCCACGATCATCGACGACGTCGCCGCGAGGATCTGCGAGTAGATGACGAACGGTTCCTGCCACAGCACGCACGAGTCGAAGGTCCAGCCGTAACGGAACCCCTGGTCCTCGGCGGCCTTCATCAGCCGCACGAGGTCGCGCGCGGGCGGATCGGTCTGGAGAACTATCCCGAAGTCCACGGCCACCTCAATTCAGGTACTGGTTCAGGTCGCGCGAGAGGAATTTCCCGTGCGTCGTACTGCCCGAGAAACCGGACGGCGACACCACCACGCGCCCGCGCGAGAGCACGGTCTCGACCTTGCCGGTGATCTCCATCCCCTCGTAAGCCGAGTAGTCCACGTTCATGTGGTGCGTCTCGACCGAAAGGGTCTGCTTCGCCGCCGGGTCGTAGACGACGATGTCCGCGTCCGAACCCGCCGCGATGACCCCTTGCGCGGGTACAGCCCGAACATCCGCGCCGGGGTGGTCGAGCAGGTCTCGACCCAGCGCCCGAGCGTCAGCTCGCCCGCCACGACACCTTGGTGCAGCAGGTCCATCCGGTGCTCGACGCCGGGGATCCCGTTGGGGATCGCGCGGAAGTCGCCGCGGCCGAGTTCCTTCTGGTCCTTGAAACAGAACGGGCAGTGGTCCGTCGACACCACCGAGAGATCGTTGGTGCGCAGACCTCGCCACAGATCCGCCTGATGCGACTTTTCGCGCAGCGGGGGAGAGGCGACGTACTTCGAGCCCTCGAAATCGGGTTTCGCCAAGTCCTCGATGGACAGATAGAGATACTGAGGACACGTCTCCGCGAAGACGTTCTGCCCGTCGTCACGTGCTTCCGCGACCGCCGCCAGCGCCTGCGACGCCGACAGGTGCACGATGTACAGCGGCGCCCCGGTCACCTTGGCCAGCTGGATCGCGCGCGAGGTCGCCTCGCCCTCCAGCTCCGGCGGGCGGGTGAGCCCGTGCTGCACCGGGTCGACCTTCCCGGCGGCGAACGCCTGCGCCGCCAGCTGGTCGATCGCGATGCCGTTCTCCGCGTGCATCATGATCGTCGCGCCGATCTCGCGCGCCTTCTGCATGGCCAGCAGGATCTCGCCGTCCGTGGAGTAGAAGACCCCCGGATAGGCCATGAACATCTTGAAGCTGCCGACTCCGCCGTCGACACAGGCCTGCATCTCCTTCAACGACGAGTCGTTGACGTCGGAGACGATCATGTGGAAGCCGTAGTCGATGGCGCAGTGGCCGTCGGCCTTCTCGTGCCATTTGTCCATAGTGGACAACAAGGACGTGCCCTTGGCCTGGACGGCGAAATCGATGATCGTGGTCGTCCCGCCCCACGCCGCGGCCGTCGTCCCGGTGCCGAAGGTGTCGACGGAATGCGTCCCGCCGAACGGCATCTCCATATGGGTGTGCGCGTCGATCCCGCCGGGCAGCACGTACTTCCCGGTGGCGTCGATCACCGAGTCGGCGGGCCCGAGCGTGCCCGGGGCGCCGACGGCCGAGATCGTCTCGCCGTCGACGAGGACGTCCGCCGCCGAAGCGCCCATCGTGGACAGCACCTGCCCGCCGCTGATGAGGGTGGTCATCACGCCTCCGCGAGGGGTCCGTAGCTGTCGGGCCGCCGGTCGCGGTAGAAGGCCCACAGATCCCGCACTTCGGCGAGCTTGCCCATGTCGAGATCGCGGACGACGATCTCCTCCTCGGTGTCGGACGCGGCTTCGCCGACGAGCTGGCCGCGCGGGTCGGCGAAATACGACTGGCCGTAGAAGTCGTTGTCGCCCAAGGGTTCCACGCCGACCCGGTTGATCGTGCCGACGTAGTACTCGTTCGCGACGGCGGCGGCGGGCTGCTCCAGCCGCCACAGGTACTCCGAAAGGCCACGGCTGGTCGCTGACGGGTTGAACACGATCTTCGCCCCGGCCAGGCCCAGCGCGCGCCAGCCCTCCGGGAAATGCCGCTCGTAACAGATGTAGACGCCGATGCGGCCGACGGCGGTGTCGAACACCGGGTAGCCCATGTTCCCGGGCCGGAAGTAGAACTTCTCCCAGAAGCCCTTCACCTGCGGGATGTGGTTCTTGCGGTGCTTGCCGAGGTACGTGCCGTCCGCGTCGATCACCGCGGCGGTGTTGTAGTACACGCCAGGCTGCTCGACCTCGTACATCGGGACGATCAGCACGACACCGTGCCGTTCGGCGACCTCCTGCATGAGCTTCGTCGTCGGCCCGTCGGGGATGCCTTCGGTGTAGGAGTAGTAGTCGGTGTCCTGCACCTGGCAGAAGTACGGGCCGTAGAACAACTCCTGCAGGCAGACGACCTGCGCGCCCTGCGAAGCGGCCTTGCCGATGGCATCGACCGCGTTCGCGATCATGGACTCCTTGTCACCCGTCCACCGCTGCTGGATCAATCCGGCTCGGACCACGTCGCTCACTTGCATCCTCCTCGATTTCGGTGGTGCGCTTGCGTTCGGGCAGGGACAGCAGCAGGTAGACGACGAAAGCGCCCGCCAGGCCGACGACCCAGTTGTAGTCGTAGAGGGGTTTCAGGAACGGGATCAGCCCGTCGGCGGGGAACGGCCCGCCGTACGCGCCGCCGACCGCGAGCACCGCGCCGACCAGCGTCGCGACGAGCGCGCGCCAGTTCCAGCCGCCGTTGAACCAGTAGACGCCGCGTTCGGTGTACAGATCCCGCAGGCGCAGCTTGGTGCGGTAGACGACCCAGTAGCCGGCGACCATCACCCCGGCGACGGCGCCGAGCAGGCCGCCGTAGAAGCCGAGCCACGCGAAGATGTAGATGTTCGGGTCGGAGTAGAGCCGCCACGGCTGGATGACGATCCCGATGATGCCCGTGATCAGCCCTCCGACCGCGAAGGTGATCTTCTTCGGGAAGGCGTTGGAGAAGTCGTAGGACGGGCTGACCACGTTGGCCGCGAGGTTCGCCGACACGGTCGCCAGCACCAGCGCGATCAGCGCGACCACCACGACGACCGGGGAATCGAACCGGTCGGCCAGTTTCGCCGGATCCCAGATCTGCTCGCCGTAGAGGACGCTGCCGCCCGAGGTGGTCAGGATGGCCACGATCGCGATGAACGTCATCGTGGTCGGCAGGCCGAGGATCTGGCCGCGGATCTGCTTGCCCTGGCTGCCGCCGAACCGGGTGAAGTCCGGCATGTTCAGCGACAGCGTCGACCAGAACGCGATCATCGCCATCAGCGCCGGGGCGAACACCTTCCAGAAGTCCGGGCCCCAGCCGAGTTTCCCGGGCTCGGCCAGGATCGGGCCGAGGCCGCCCGCCTTGATCAGCACGTACCCCAGCAGGATCAGGAAGCCGACCGAGACCAGCGGCGCCGTCCAGTTCTCGAACTTCCGGACCGCCTCCATGCCGCGCCAGATGATGAGCATCTGGAACAGCCAGAAGAGGCCGAACGAGAGCCACAGCGTCCAGTGCTGGCCGAGGACGACGGTGGAGTTCTTCCAGCCGGATCCGGCCAGCCGCCCGACGATGATGTAGATCGCCTCGCCGCCGACCCAGGTCTGGATGCCGAACCAGCCGCACGCGATGAACGCCCGCAGCAACGCCGCCAGATTCGCGCCGCGCATCCCGAAGAAGGCGCGGGCGAACACCGGGAACGGGATGCCGTACTTGGTCCCGGCGTGGCTGTTGAGCAGCATCGGGATCAGCACGATCAGGTTGCCGATGGTGATCGTGAGCAGTGCCTGGACCCAGTCCATGCCGAGTGCGATCAGCGAGGCCGCGAGAGCGTAGGACGGGATGTTGTGCGCCATGCCCATCCACAGCGCGAAGTAGGTGTACGTGGTCCAGGTCCGCTTTTCGACCGGGACCGGGGCGAGTTCTTCGTTGTAGAAGCGGCTGTCCTTCAAGGACTCGACCTCGCCGAGTTCCACCCGGCCATCAGGATGCACGTGCTGCGTACCGCGTGCCGTCGGCTCCATTGCGGAATCGTGCTCGCCCGCGCCGCGCGGGTGGGACTGGCAGACTGTTCACTGTTGATGGCGTCGGAGCGCAGACTGTCGATTGCGCTCGACGGGTCCGAGTGCATGACCTGCGTCACACATACGGACGTAGTGATCCGGCAAACCGGCCGAAACATCTCCACAGGATCTCCACAGCTCACCCGGATGGTCTCCACGGCCGATGCCTACAGTCATCCCCATGGAACTGGGAGGACGCCGGGTGCTGGTCGTCGAGGACGACGTGACCATCGCGGAGAGCATCGCCGCGCGTTTGCGGGCCGAAGGATTCTCGGTCGATCTGGCGCACGACGGGCCTTCCGGCGTCGAGGCGGACGCCGAACGGGAGCCGGACCTGGTGGTGCTCGACGTGATGCTGCCGGGATTCGACGGGCTGGAGGTCTGCCGCCGGATCCAGGCCCGCCGCCCGGTCCCGGTGCTCATGCTGACCGCCCGGTCGGACGAGACGGACATGCTGATCGGCCTCGGTGTCGGCGCCGACGACTACCTCACCAAACCGTTCTCGATGCGGGTGCTCTCGGCGCGGGTGCACGCGCTGCTGCGCCGGGTCGAACGGTCCGCGCGCGCCGAGGGCGAGGACGCGGGCACGAAGATCGTGCTCGGCGACCTCGAAATCGACGTCGACCAGCGGCGGGTCACGCGGGCGGGCACCCAGGCCCAGCTGACGCCGATCGAATTCGACCTCCTCGTCCACTTCGCGAAACGCCCGAGGGCGGTGCAGCCGAGGGAACGGCTGCTCAGCGAGGTCTGGGACTGGGACGTCGCGGGCACCGGTTCGGGTACCCGCGCCGTCGACAGCCACATCAAGGCGCTGCGCCGCAAACTGGGCGCGGACCTCATCCGCACCGTGCACGGCGTCGGCTACGCCCTGGAGGTGGGATCGTGAAGCTCCGCCCGCTGCTCGGCCGCGTCGTCGACGCGCTCCCGAGACCGCTCGACCCGGTCCGCTCCATCAAGCTCAAGCTCGCGATCCTGCTGGTGTCGTCGGGCGGGATCGCGTTCGCCTTCTTCAACTGGCAGATCGGCTGGCTGCCGCCGCGCACCACGATCGCCGCCATGGTGCTGGCCGTGGTCACGTCGCAGATCCTGGCGCACGGGATGACCAGGCCGCTGCGGGAGATGACCGCCGCGGCCCGGGCGATGGCCAAGGGCGACTACACCCGCCGGGTCCGGGCGACCGCCCGCGACGAGGTCGGGGAGCTGTCGCACGCCTTCAACCAGATGGCCGCCGACCTCGACGCCTCGGATCAGCGCCGCCGCGAGCTGATCGCGAACGTCTCCCACGAGCTCCGCACGCCGATCACCGCGCTGAACGGGGTGCTGGAGAACCTGGTCGACGGCGTCGCCGAACCCGACCCGGCGACGTTGAAGACCGCGCTGCAGCAGACCGAACGGCTCGGCAGGCTGGTTTCGGAACTCCTCGATCTCTCGCGGATCGACGCGGGTGCTTTCCCGCTGCAGTTGGAGGAGTTCGATCTCGAACTGCTGCTGGAGGAGGTCGCCGCCGAAGCCGGGGCCACGGGTCGCGGAGTGTGCTTCTCCGTCGACGTCCAGCCACCCGGCGCGACCGCCGTCGCCGACCGCGGCCGGCTCTACCAGGTCGTGGTCAACCTGCTCGACAACGCCGTCCGGCACGGACCCGCCGGGGGACAGGTCCGGGTGCGGGCGGAGGCCCGCGAGGCCGACGTCGTCATCGAGGTCGAAGACGAAGGCCCCGGGATCCCGCCGGGGGAGCGGGACAGCGTGTTCGAGCGGTTCACCCGGGGTGAGCGGGCGGGCGGCGGGGGCACCGGCCTCGGCCTCGCGATCGCGCGGTGGGTGGTCGACCTGCACGACGGCAGCATCGCCGTCGTCACCCCCGAGGGCCGGCCGGGCTGTGTCATCCGCGTCGTGATCCCCGTTCCCTAGCGGGGGCTGAAGGGGACTTTCCCCGCATGTGACGGGGCGAAAGCGTCCTTCACCGCGTGAGATGAGGTGAAGGACGCTTTCAGCCGTCCCCACACCCGACGATATGTGCTTTCGCAAACTGGAGGTTTAGATGAGCGAAGAGAAGCAGGCGCACGCGTCGCCGCCCTCGGCGACGACCACCCTGCCGCCCATGCCACCCGCCCCACAGGTGCCGATCCTGATGCGGCCACGGGTGCCGCCGAAGTCGGCGATCGTCCCGCTGCCCGCCTCCGTGCTGCCCGCGGCGGTCGCGGCCGGGCTGGTCACCGCGTTCGTCATGCCGGACGACCCCGGAGCGGGCTGGTTCGTGGCCGGGCTCGCCTTCGCCGTGGCTGTCTACTTCGCCGACAAGCGCGCCCGAGGCGACGCCGAACCGCACTTCCGGCTGGTCAACGCGCTGTGGGCGGCGGCGGCCCTCGGGCTGCTCGCCGTCGGCATGTTCCGCGCGTCGGTATGGCTGAACGTGTTGTGCGTCCTGGCGGCCCTTGTCGCGGGATCCCTCGCGGTGGTCGGGAAACGCACCGTGAACACGATCATTTACGACGTCTTCGCGGTCCCCATCGAAGCGCTGCTTTCGATCCCGTGGATCGGGCGCGGGCTTACGAAGCTCGGCAAGAAACAGGAAGGCCGCACGAGGCCCAGGTTCCTCGTGCCGGTGCTGGCGAGCGCCGTGCTGTTGCTGGTGTTCGTGCCGCTGTTGCGGGGCGCGGACGCCGCGTTCGCGAACGTCGTCGACGCGGTGATCCCCGAGCTGAACCCGGGGACCTTCGTGCGCTGGGGTTTCCTGTTCGTGGTGGCCGCGTTCGCCGTCGCCGGGGCGTGTTACCTGCTGGCGGCGCCCCCGCTGCCCGCAGCCGACGACGCGCCGCGCAAACGGCTCGCGCACCGGCTCGAATGGACGTTGCCGCTGGGCGTGCTGGTGCTGCTGTTCACGAGTTTCGTCGTGGTCCGCCTGGTCGTGTTGTTCGGTGGCACCGAATACGTCCTGGCCACGAGCGGGCTGACGGCCGCCGAGTACGCCAGGAGCGGGTTCTGGCAGCTCTCCGCCATCACCGTGCTGACCCTGCTGCTGGTCGCCGCCGCGTTGCGCTGGGCGCCGAAGACCTCGGTGGCCGATCGTGCCTGGCAGCGCGGGCTGCTCGGCGCGTTGAGCGTGCTCAGCCTGGTGCTGGTCGCGTCGGCGTTGAGTCGCATGTGGACATACCAGCAGGCGTACGGGTTCACCGTGCTGCGGCTGCTCGTCGAGGTCTGCGAACTCTGGATCGGCCTGATCTTCCTGCTGGTGCTCGCGTCCCTGATCCCGCTGCGGCCGTCCTGGCTGCCGCGCGCGGCCATCGGGGCCGCCGTCGCGGCGCTGCTCGGGCTGGCCGTGCTCGATCCGGAACGGTTCATCGCCGACCGCAACATCGATCGGCTCGCACACGGCAAGACGCTCGACACCACTTACCTGTCACGGTTTTCCGCCGACGTGGTGCCGTCGGCGGACCGGCTGCCCGAGCCGCTGCGGTCCTGTGTGCTCGGGCCGGTCGTGCGAGGAATCCCGGAAGATGATTGGCGCGAATGGAACCTGAGCCGGTCCCTCGCGCGTCAGACCCCCGTTACCGCGAAGGACGGGATCGGCTGCCGGTACCTGACCCGTCCTTGAGCCGTGACCCACGGCCTTGATCGCCCTCTTGGGGGTGAGGGCGATCAAGGCGGCGGTGAACGGCGCCGCCGGGCCACCGAGGGGGAGGTCCGGCGGTCACCTCGACGGAAGTGCCTCGGTCAGAAGGTGAAGACGCCGGCCGACTCGGCGTCGGCGACGCAACGGTTGGCGTACGAGGTGCGGAAGGTGACCGGTTCGCCGCGCCACTTGCCCACCGCCGAGACGTCCACCGGCGAGTACTCCAGGGTGCAGGCCCGCGGTTCGGGGCGGAGCTTGTCGAACTTTCCGTCCACTTCGGACAGTTTGCCGCAGGCGTTCCCGCGGGTGGGGTGGGAACCCCCGGTGGGCCCGCAGGTGAGCGAGACGGTGCCGATCCGGCCCCTGGTGTCGTGGCTGGTCAGCTGAAACGTGGATTCGGCGGGTTGCGCCGGGGCCATACAGGCCAACGCGAGTACGCAGGCGCCGATCGGTTCGAAGAAAGCCATATCAACCCTATCGGCTGACGTGGCCCGATCACTGTGTTCCACGCTCGGGTGAGATTTGCTCACCCGGACGTGTGGTCGTCCGCTTTTCGAATGTCGTGGGCGAGCAAAGCGACATAAAGCGAGAGCATCGACTCCGGATCTTCGAGCCGCACGCCCAGGACCTGCTCGATCCGGGCCAGCTGCTGGTAGTAGGCGGTGCGGGAGGTGTGCGCGGCGGCGGCCGCCGCCGACTTGTTGCCGCCGTGCTCGCAGTAATGCCTCAACGCCTGGACGAGTCTGCTGCCCTGCGCGGCGTCCCGGCTCAGCAGCGGGCCGAGCTCCCGCGCGGCGAACGCGGTGATCCGCTCGTCGCCCGCCAGCAGATGCAGCAGTCCGCGCAACCGGACGTCGTCGAGCCGGTGGACCACCCGTTCGACGTTCTCGGCGAGCGCCGCGGCGGCGACCTGCGCGGCTTCGACGAGCGTCCGCCGTGCTTCCGCCGGTCCGCTGCCGGTGGTCCCGACCGCGACCACGGCGGGCGCGCCGGCGCGGGCCTCGTGGACGTCGGTGGCCAGCCGCTTCAGTACCGCGTCGACCCCGGCCTCCGGTGAAAGCGCGATCAGCGCGCGCACCTGGGTGTCGTCGGTGGCCACCAGCGCGGACACCTTGGCGTGCCGCGCGGCGAGCACGGTCGCCTCCGCGAGTTCCCGCAGTAGCACCGGAGTGGACTGCGCCGTCTTGGCGGTCACGGTGATCCGGGGCCGCACGGCGACCCCGACCAGCAGCCGTCCGGTCAGCGGGACACCCAGCGCGGAGGCCCGCGCGGTCAGTTCCGCGGGCGGCACCGGGTTCGCCAGCAGTTCGGTCAGGATCGCGCGGTGCGCCTGGCGTTCGAGGCTGTCGGTGTCCTTGGCGACCAGCCGGTGGACCGCGAGCGCGGACGCGGCCCGTTCGGCG
This sequence comes from Amycolatopsis sp. EV170708-02-1, assembly GCF_022479115.1. Taxonomy (NCBI): domain Bacteria; kingdom Bacillati; phylum Actinomycetota; class Actinomycetes; order Pseudonocardiales; family Pseudonocardiaceae; genus Amycolatopsis; species Amycolatopsis sp. EV170708-02-1. The sequence continues at coordinate 6,756,154 of NZ_CP092497.1, read as the reverse complement.
ACCACGACGTGCCGGTGCGGCGGCGGGTCCCCGCAGACGACGACCAGCCGTCCCCAGTCGTGCCCGCGCGCGCCGACCACGGTGATCAGCCAGCCCGCGCCCTGGTGGTAGCCGGTCCGCTCGCCGACCTGCACCGGCCGCGACCGGGACGGCCAGCCGGGCAGCAGCTCGCCGGGATCGGTCCCCGCCGTGTCGTAGGCGAGGACCTCGTGCGACAGCGTCTCCAGCACGACGGGATGTTCGGTGAGCCTCGCGACCTCCCGCAGGATGTCGCCCGGCTCGGCGCCGGCGACCGTCAGCGCGGTGAACGTCTCGTGGACCCGCTCGGCCGCGCGCAGTTCGTCGACCTGGGCGTCGACGATCAGCCCGTTCACCGCCTCGGTGACCGACACGAAGCGCGTCTCGCGCGAAAGGGTGATCAGCGGGACACCGTGGCGGTCCGCGGCGTCGACCAGCGCGGGCGGCAGCTTCTCGCTCCAATGCCGGACCAGTTCGACGACGATCCCGGCGACACCGATCCCCGCCAGGTCGCCGACGTACCGGGCCAGCGCGGCACCGTCGTCGGGCAGCGCGACCCCGGTGGTGAGCACGAGTTCCCCGCCCCGCAGCAACGGGGCGATGTCCGCGACCTCGGCCACGTGCGCCCAGCGGACCGGCGCGTCCAGCCCCGCCGCCCCCGCCACCACATGGGGCCTGCCCTGACGCAGCACCGGCAGCGCGAGCACCTCGGCGACGGTCGGGTACATCGGCCTCCCACCCGGTTCGACAACGCTGGAGACAGACTGTACGGGCGGGACCGGGAGTCCGTACACGTTGACGATGGCGTCGGTGTGGCGCGCGCACTCAGACTCGACCGGGAGCAGGCATCAGGACCAGGAAGGCGGAACCGTGACCGACCGCATCAACCACTGGATTGACGGCAAACCGTGCGAAGGCGTGAGCGAACGATCCGGTGACGTGTTCGATCCGGCCACCGGCCAGGTGCGGGCGAAGGTCGCCTTCGCGGCGCAGGACGACGTCGACGCCGCCGTCGCGGCCGCCTCCCGGGCGCTGCCGGGCTGGCGCGGGACGTCGCTGGCGGGCGGACACGGGTGCTGTTCGCCTTCCGTGAGCTGCTTTCGGCGCGGCGGCACGAACTCGCGAAGATCGTCACCAGCGAACACGGCAAGGTCGAGTCCGACGCCGCGGGTGAAGTCGCGCGCGCGATCGAGAACGTCGAGTACGCCTGCGGCGCGGCGCAGATGCTCAAGGGCGGGTTCAGCGAGAACGCCTCCACCGGCGTCGACGTGTACTCGATCTCGCAGCCGCTCGGCGTGGTCGGCGTGATCTCGCCGTTCAACTTCCCGGCGATGGTCCCGCTGTGGTTCGTGCCGAACGCGCTCGCCTGCGGCAACACCGTCGTGCTCAAACCGAGCGAGAAGGATCCGTCCGCGGCCGTGTTCATCGCGGAGCTGTTCGCCGAGGCCGGCCTGCCCGACGGCGTCCTCAACGTCCTGCACGGCGACAAGGTGGCCGTCGACGGGCTGCTGGAACACCGCGACGTCAAGGCGATCTCGTTCGTCGGGTCGACGCCGATCGCGAAGTACGTCTACGAAACCGGGACCCGGCACGGGAAACGCGTGCAGGCGCTCGGCGGCGCGAAGAACCACATGGTCGTCCTCCCGGACGCCGACCTCGACCTCGCCGCCGACGCGGCCGTGTCCGCGGGCTTCGGCTCGGCGGGGGAGCGGTGCATGGCGGTGTCGGTCGTGGTCGCGGTCGACCCGGTCGGCGACGAACTGGTCGAGAAGATCGCCGAGCGGATCAAGCGGCTCCGCGTCGGCGACGGTATGCGGCCCACCTCCGAGATGGGGCCGCTCGTCACCGCCGCCCACCACGAACGCGTCGAGTCCTATGTGGAGGCCGGTGTCGAAGCGGGCGCCCGGCTCGTCGTCGACGGCCGCGGTATCGAGGTCGACGGTGAGGACGGCGGGTTCTGGCTGGGCCCGACACTGTTCGACCAGGTCACCCCGGACATGTCCGTGTACACCGACGAGATCTTCGGGCCGGTGCTGGCGGTCGCGCGGGCCGAGGGCTACGACGCGGCACTGGAGCTGATCAACGCCAACCCCTACGGCAACGGCACCGCGATCTTCACCAACGACGGGCGGGCCGCGCGGCGGTTCCAGAACGAGGTCGAGGTCGGGATGGTCGGCGTGAACGTGCCGATCCCGGTGCCGGTCGGCTACTACTCGTTCGGCGGGTGGAAGGACTCGCTGTTCGGGGACAGCCACGCCTACGGGCCGGAAGGGTTCCACTTCTTCACACGGACGAAGGTCGTCACCTCGCGGTGGCCCGATCCTTCGCAGGGCGGGGTGAACCTCGGGTTCCCGCGCAACAGCTGACGACAGCGCCTCGTGAGTGGCAAGGACGGTTCTAACCGTCCTTGCCACTCACGAGGGGTGGGTCAGAACCGGCCGCAGTTGCCGTTGCCCGCTTGCCCGTTGAACACGCTCTTCAGCCACTCGGTGGCGTCGGTGGACGCGGTCGTCATGCCCAGCGCGTGGGAGAAGAACGGCGTGAAGGTCGGCAAGTCCTTCCACTGGACGTTGGCGCCCTTGCCGCACCAGTCCTTCGCCATCTGCTTGCCGACGGCGGCCGGGATGACGTCGTCCATCGGGCTCTGCTCGACCAGGACCGGCATGGCCGGTTTGATGGTGCCGATCCGGTTCTCCGCCACGATCGCGTCGAACGGCGGCTGGGACAGGTAGGCGGACACCGGCTTGCCCTCCTTCGTCAGCGAGCTGGACTGCTTGAACATGAACTGCAGGACCGCGTTCATGGTGCAGGTCTGGCGGGCCTTCAGGAACAGATCGGCACCCGTCGGGTTGGCCAGGTTCATCAGCTTGGCCTCGGGGTAGGCCTGGTTGATGCCGATCAGGGCGTAGCCGAGGAACCCGAAGTACATTCCGCCGTCGAGCGACTTCGACAGCGCGGCCTTGTCCGCGGGCGGTGCGCCGGAGTAGACGCCCATGACGTTCAGTTCGGGTGCGTAGGTGGCGGCCAGTTCGGCGGCGGCCGCGGCGGCACTGCCGCCCTCGGAGTAGCCGGCGATGCCCACCGGGCCGTCGGCGGGCAGACCGGTTCCGGGCAGCCGCTGCGCGGCGCGGATGACGTCGAGCACGGTGTGCGCCTCGGACAACCGGACGACGTACGGGTGATCGCCGCTGCCTTCCACCCACGGTCCGATGTAGTCGGTCTGCGCCACGGCGAACCCGGCGCCCAGCAACGCGGTGACGAAACCGCCTTGGAAACCGGAGACCAGGTCCGAGGCGCCCTCGCCCGCGAGGGTCTTCGAGGGGGCGCAGTCCGGCCCCATGCCGAAGGTGAAGGGCGCGTAGGCCACGATCGGCCGTTCGCCGGGACCGTTCCACGGTTTGTCCGGCACCAGAACGGTGCCGCTCACCGCGACTTGCTTGTCCTTGTTGTCCCGGGACAGATATTGGATCCTGGTCGATTTCGCCCCGTTGTAGGTCGAGGGCTGCGACTTGATTACGTCACCGTTCTCGCCGGCGGGAAGCGGTGAAGAAGAGGTGTACACCAAATTCGTGTCCGCGCTCGCGGGCGCCGCGCCGACCGCGACCAGCGTCACGGTCAAGGCGGCGATCAGGACATGGCGAAAGGAAGAAGTCATATCGCGCTCCACACTGAGTCGGGAAGTGGGCCGGTGGACGAAAACTCCCGCACGTGGCCCCGCGCGGTCAATGACCGTTCGCCGAATTGTCACGTCCGGACGGCTGTTCGCGTCCGGAATTGTCAGACGCGGCGATTTTGTCATTCCTGTCAGCGTGCGGAAACCGAATTCGCTCACGGTGGCCCGTCCGGTGTTCGCGCAATTTCCGGAATTCGCCGATCCCGGTTATCGTCGCCGTCATGTCGGAACCGAAGCGGTCGGCGATGCGGGTGGCCGATTCCGATCGCGAAAACGTCGCGCAACTGCTGTACGAGGCCATGGGCGCGGGACGGATCAGCGCCGGTGAGCTGGAAACGAGACTGGACGCCGTCTACGCGGCCAAGACCTTCGCGGAGTTCGAACCCGTCGTCGCGGATCTGTCGCCCGGCGGGGCGCTCGCGCTGTCCCACACCGGCGACGGCGAGCAAGGCGGACGGCGCTCGTTCGCCGTCATGTCCGGCACCACGCGACGGTTCGACGGGCCACTGCCGCCGAACCACGTCAGCCGCGCCTTCTGGGGCAGTGTGCGCCTCGATCTGCGGCGCGCCAGGATCACGGCCGGGTCCTGCACGATCAGGGCGGTGGCGATCATGGGCGGCGTCAAGATCGTCGTGCCCGAGGATTTCGCCCTCGACGTCCGGGGCGTCGGCCTGATGGGCGGATTCGGCACCGGCCGCGGCACGGGGCGGCGACGGCCGGAGACGGGCGCGCCGGTGCTGCGCGTCACGGGTTTCGCCTGGTGGGGGTCGGTGAAGGTGATCCGAAGGCCCCTGGAGCCGCGGCGGCGCTCCCTCCGGGGGCGCGGCTGAGGGGGCCAAAGAAGTCCGGTGGCTCGCCGGGCACTCCACCTTCCGTAAACTCGTTGTGAGGACGAGCCGAGGGAGGTGTGCGGGTGGCCAACGCGGAAGAGCGCCGCTTCGAAGTGCTGCGCGCGATCGTCGCCGACTACGTGGCCAACCAGGAGCCCGTCGGATCCAAGGCGATCGTCGACAAACACAACCTCGGTGTGTCCAGCGCCACCGTGCGCAACGACATGGCGGCACTGGAAGAAGAGGGCTACATCACACAGCCCCACACGAGTGCGGGCCGGATCCCCACCGACAAGGGGTACCGGCTGTTCGTCGACCGGATAGCCGAGGTCAAACCGCTCAGCGCGGCCGAGCGCCGGGCCATCACCGCGTTCCTCGACAGCGGCACCGACGTCGACGACGTCCTGCGCCGCTCCGTCCGGTTGCTCGCGCAGCTGACCAGGCAGGTCGCGGTCATCCAGTACCCGATGATGACCAACTCCGCCGTCCGCCACCTGGAAGTGGTGCCGCTCACCCCGGCCCGGCTGATGCTCGTGCTGATCACCGATTCCGGCCGGGTCGACCAGCGCACCGTCGACCTCGGGGACGTCATCACCGAGGAGAACGTCGGCAGGCTGCGCACCGTGCTCAACGGGGCACTGGCGGGCCGCCGTCTCTCGGAGGCCGCGGCGGCGGTCGCCGAACTGCCGGAGAAGTCGCCGGGCGAGCTGCGCGACAGCCTCACCCGCGTCTGCACCGTGCTGGTGGAATCGCTGGTCGAGCACCCCGAGGAGCGGCTGGTGCTCGGCGGCACGGCGAACCTCACCCGCAACGTCTCGGACTTCCCCGGATCGCTGCGGCAGGTGCTGGAAGCGCTCGAGGAGCAGGTCATCGTCCTCAAGCTGCTCGCGGCCGCCCGCAACCCCGGTGCGATCACGGTGCGCATCGGTGAGGAAAATGAGGACGAGCAGATGCGCAGCACCTCGGTGGTGTCCATCGGCTACGGCATGGACGACCTGCTGCTGGGCGGGATGGGCGTCGTCGGGCCCACCAGGATGGACTACCCGAACACCATCGCCGCGGTGCGCGCGGTGGCGAACTACGTGGGGCAGATCCTCTCCGGTCGCTGAACGCGGCGGTGAGGTCGAAGTCAGAAGGAGAAGGCGAAGACGGTGGCGAGGGACTATTACGGCATTCTCGGGGTGGCGAAGAACGCGACGGATCAGGAGATCAAGCGCGCGTACCGCAAACTGGCCCGTGAACTGCACCCCGACGTCAACCCGTCGGAGGACGCCCAGCACCGCTTCGGCGAGGTGACCACCGCGTACGAGGTGCTGTCGGATCCGCAGAAGCGCAAGGTCGTCGACCTCGGCGGCGACCCGATGGACGGCGGCGCCCGCGGCGGCGGGGGAGATCCGTTCTCGGGCTTCGGCGGCCTCGGCGACATCATGGACGCCTTCTTCGGCGCCGCCGGAGGTGGCGGCGGCCGCGGCCGTGGCCCGCGCAGCCGCGTGCAGCCCGGCTCCGACGCGCTCATCCGCCTCGGCCTCACCCTCGAGGAATGCGCCACCGGCGTCGACCGCGAGATCACCGTCGACACCGCCATCGTCTGCGACCTGTGCCGCGGCGCCGGCGCGGCGGAGGGCACGAGCACCAAGACCTGCGACACCTGCGGCGGCGCGGGCGAGGTCCAGTCCGTGCAACGCTCCTTCCTCGGCCAGGTCGTCACCGCCCGCCCCTGCCCGGTCTGCCGCGGCTTCGGCGAGGTCATCCCGGACCCCTGCCGCCAATGCGGCGGCGACGGCCGGGTCCGCGCCCGCCGCAACGTCACCGCCAAGATCCCGCCGGGCGTCGGCGACGGCATGCGCATCCGCCTCTCCGGACAGGGCGAGGTCGGCCCCGGCGGCGGCCCCGCCGGCGACCTCTACGTCGAGATCGACGAAGCACCGCACGAGGTGTTCGTCCGGCAGGGCAACGACCTGCACTGCAACTTCCGCATCCCGATGACCACCGCCGCCCTCGGCGCCACGGTGCCCATCGAGACCCTCATCGACGGCGACTACGAACTCGACATCGAGCCGGGCACCCAGCCCGCCACCGAACTCGTGCTCACCGCCAAGGGCATGCCGCGGCTGCGGTCCTCCGGCCGTGTCGACGGCCGCGGCGACCTGCACGTCCACATCGACGTCGTCGTGCCGACCAAACTCGACGACGCCCAGCGCGACCTCCTCGTCGAACTCGCCCAGCAGCGCGGCGAAGACGTGCCTTCGCTGTCCTCGAACGGCTCCAAGCCCGGTGGGCTGTTCTCCAAGCTGCGCACCAAGAACCACCGGTAACCCGTGCCCGAGACGACACTGCCGGTCTTCCTCACCGCCGCGCTGCCCGGTTCCGGGCGCACCACCCTCGACGGCGAGGAAGCCCGGCACGCCGCCACCGTCCGCCGCCTGCGCGTCGGCGAACGTCTCGTGCTCTCCGACGGCGAAGGCGGCATGGCGCGCTGCGTAGTCGAAGCCGTCCAGGCCGGCCGCGACGCGGCACTCACCCTCGCCATCGAAGAACACTGGACCGAGGAACCACCCGCGCTGCGCGTCATCGTCGCCCAGGCCCTCGCGAAGGGCGACCGCGGCGAACTCGCCGTCGAACTCGCCACCGAAGCCGGCGCCGACGCCATCGTCCCCTGGCGCGCCGCCCGCAGCGTCGCCCGCTGGGAAGAAGGAACGCGCGGCGACAAAGCCCTCACCCGCTGGCGCACCACCGCCCGCGCCGCCGCCAAACAAGCCCGCCGCGCCCACGTCCCCGAAGTCGCCGAGCCCGTCACCACCCGCGAACTCGCCGAACTCGCCCAGACCGTTTCCCGCGCACTCGTCCTCGAATCCGGCATCACCACCCGCCTCACCGAGATCGAACTCCCGGCACAAGGCGACATCCTTCTCGTCGTCGGCCCCGAAGGCGGCATCACCGACGACGAACTCGCCACCCTCACCGACGCCGGCGCCACCGCCATCCGGTTGGGCCCCACCGTTTTGCGCACTTCCACCGCCGCCGCCGTGGCACTCGGCGCGCTAGGGGTTCTCACCGACCGCTGGAAGTGAAAAAACACCCCACTAATTTGCGGCGAGTTATGGCGCGATCACGCAAACAGCCGTTACTCTCGTTAACTGACGCGCAACACACGGTTTCGGCGCGCCACTGGGGATGAAGCCCAGTCGCGCGCGTGAATCCCCGCCGGGCACCTCCCCCCTCGGTCCGGCGGAGCCGCGGCGGCGGTGGGCCGACCCCCAGGGCCCACCGCGCCGCGGCATCTTCATTTCCGGCCTTCGCAAAGCGCTTCGCTCCTTGCCGCGCCCCGAATTCGCGCCGCGGCGCGGTTCCGCGTGTTGACCCGGGGCCGAGCCCTCGGCCCCACGGTGAGGTCGACGGCCGGGGTGGTCGTGAGTGGCGTTTCGGGTTAGGGCGAAGGGGACTTTCCTCGCATGCGACGCGGCGAAAGTTCCCTTCGCCCCGTCCGCGTGGGGCTCTCGTGGCGGGGTGGCGGGTGGTCTTCGCGAACGGGCCCCTTGCCTGGTGAGAGAAGCGCGTAGCGAGGGGTGGGCCGGGTGGGCGATAGGGTGGGGGATGAGTGACGCGGAGACGTTGTTCGAGCGGATCATCGCGGGGGAGATCCCCTCCGACAAGGTGTACGAGGACGCGACGACGTATGCGTTCCGGGACATAGCGCCGCAAGCGCGGGTGCATGTGCTCGTGGTGCCGAAGAAGCAGTACCGCAATCTGGCCGAATTGGCCTCGGGGGACCCGCAGCTCCTCGCCGATGTGGCCTCGACGGCCCGTAAGGTCGCGGAGATCGAGGGGATCGCCGAGTCCGGTTACCGGGTGGTGTTCAACACCGACGGTGACGCCGGGCAGACCGTCTTCCACGTGCACGCGCACGTGCTCGGCGGCGAGCAGCTGGGGCATTTCGGGCGCTGAAGCGCGCGGCCTGCGGAAACCGGACTGCGTGCCGCCACCCGCAACCAGTAACATCGAACTCGTCACTGTCGTTGAAAATCGCAGCGTAAGCGCAGGAAGTAGGCCCGAGGCCACGTGGCCGGAACCGTACCGGGTGAAGCCGCCCGACCCGACGTTCCCGCGGACGTCACCCCGACGAAGACCGACGACGCCGCGATCACCGAGGCGGCCCAGTCCCGATTCCCCATCCCCGACGCCGCCGCGCTCAGCCTGCTCGGCTCGAGGGACGAAAACCTCCGGGTCGCCGAAGAACTCCTCGCCGCCGACGTCCACGTCCGGGGCAACGAGGTCACCTTGACCGGAGCCCCCGCCGACGTCGCCTTCGCCGAACGTGTCTTCGCCGAACTCGTGACGCTCGCCGGCCGCGGCCAGCAGGTCGACCCGGCCACCGTCCGCCGCACCGTCGGCATGCTCTCCACCGGTGACCACGAGTCACCGGCCGAAGTGCTGAGCATGAACATCATCTCCCGGCGCGGCAAGACGATCCGGCCCAAGACGCTCAACCAGAAGCGCTACGTCGACGCCATCGACAAGCACACGATCGTCTTCGGCATCGGCCCCGCCGGTACCGGCAAGACGTACCTCGCCATGGCCAAGGCCGTCCAGGCGCTGCAGGCGAAGCAGGTCACCCGCATCGTGCTGACCCGCCCCGCGGTCGAAGCCGGCGAGCGCCTCGGCTACCTGCCGGGCACGCTCAACGAGAAGATCGACCCGTACCTGCGCCCGCTGTACGACGCGCTGCACGACATGGTCGAGCCCGAGTCGATCCCGCGGCTGATGCAGGCGGGCACCATCGAGATCGCGCCGCTGGCGTACATGCGCGGCCGCACCCTCAACGACGCCTTCATCATCCTCGACGAAGCGCAGAACACCACGCCGGAACAGATGAAGATGTTCCTCACCCGGCTCGGGTTCGGCGCCAAGATCGTCGTCACCGGCGACGTCACGCAGGTCGACCTCCCCAACGGCCAGAAGAGCGGCCTGCGGGTGGTCCGCGACATCCTCGACGGCGTCGAGGACCTGCACTTCGCCCAGCTCACCAGCCAGGACGTGGTGCGGCACAAGCTCGTCGGCGACATCGTCGACGCGTACGAGAAGTGGCAGGCGCTGCAGGACAGCAAGGACCAGGGCAGCGGTTGGAAAGGGCAACGCCGTTCATGAGCATCGAGATCGCCAATGAATCGGGCGTGAACGTCGACGAGACCTCGATCGTGTCGGCCGCCCGTTTCGCGCTCGACAAGATGGAGGTCAGCCCGCTCGCCGAGCTGTCCATCCTGCTCGTCACCCTCGAGGTGATGGAGGATCTGCACGAGCGGTGGATGGACCTGCCCGGTCCCACCGACGTGATGGCCTTCCCGATGGACGAGCTCGACTCGTCGCGCCGCCCCGACGCGCCCGACGCCTCGCCCGCGCTGCTCGGCGACATCGTGCTGTGCCCGGCGTTCGCGAAGGACCAGGCCAAGACGGCCGGTCACGCGCTGATGGACGAGCTGCACCTGCTCACCACGCACGGCGTGCTGCACCTGCTCGGCTACGACCACGCCGAACCCGCCGAGGAACGCGAGATGTTCGGCCTGCAGAAGCGGATCCTCGGCGAGTTCCAGGCCGCCGTGGCCGCGCACAACAAGCGCGACGCGCAGCGCTCCGCGGACGACAGGCTCCTCGGCACCGCCGGCCTCGACGCCGCGCCCGCCGAAGAACCCCCCGCCTAGGTTCGCGGACATGGGTAGTCCCACGGCCCTGCTGGTCATCGCCATCGCGCTGATCCTGCTCGCCGGGGTGTTCGCGGCCGCCGACGCCGCGGTCAGCACGGTCTCCAAGGCCCGCGCCGACGGCCTCGTCCGGCTCGGCCGCCCCGGCGCGCGCCAGCTGTCGCTGGTCATCGCCGAACGCCGCCGCCACATCAACCTGATCCTGCTGCTGCGGATGACCTGCGAGCTGACCGCCACCGTGCTGGTCACCGTCGACATCCTCGGCTGGATCGAGCCGTTGTGGCTCGCGATCGTCGTAGCCGCGGGCGTGATGGTCGTGGTGAGCTACGTGCTCATCGGGGTCGGCCCGCGCACCCTCGGCCGCCAGCACCCGTACCGGATCGGCCTCGTCGTCGCGGGCCCCGTCCGCGTCCTCGGGTCGATCCTCGGGCCGCTCAGCAGGCTGCTGATCGTCCTCGGTAACGCCATCACCCCCGGCCGCGGCTTCCGCGAGGGCCCGTTCACCTCCGAAGTCGAACTGCGTGAGCTGGTCGACCTCGCCCAGGAGCGCGGCGTCGTCGAGGAATCCGAACGCGAGATGATCCACTCGGTGTTCGAGCTCGGCGACACCGTCGCGCGCGAGGTCATGGTGCCGCGCACGGAGATCGTCTGGATCGAGCACGACAAGACCGTGCGGCAGGCGCTCGCGCTGGCCCTGCGCACCGGGTTCACCCGGCTGCCGGTGATCGGCGACTCCGTCGACGACGTGGTGGGCGTGGTGAACATCAAGGACCTCATGCCCGCGTACATGGCCGAGGGCGGCTCGCAGCGGCAGGTCGAGGAGCTGATGAACCCGGCGAGTTTCGTGCCGGACTCCAAACGGCTCGACGACCTGCTCAAGGAGATGCAGCTTTCGCACAACCACATGGCGATCGCCGTCGACGAATACGGCGGCACCGCCGGCCTGCTCACCATCGAGGACATCCTCGAGGAGATCGTCGGCGAGATCACCGACGAATCCGACACCGACGAACGCCCCGAGGTCGAAGAACTCGAAAACGGCGCGGTCCGCGTCTCGTCCCGGCTCTCGATCGACGACCTGGGCGAACTGTTCGGGATCGACCTCGAAGACCACGACGTGGAGACCGTGGGCGGGCTGCTCGCCGAGCGACTGGGTAGGGTCCCGCTGCCGGGGGCCGAAGCCGAGGTCGCCGGACTTCGGCTGTTCGCCGAAGGCGGTAAGGACCGGCGCGGGCGGATGCGGATCACCACGGTGGTCGTCCACCCCGCCGACGCGGACGCGGTGACCGACGCAGCCCAGGGCAGGCGCCGGACCCGGGTCCCGCAGCCCGATGAAAGTGACAGGAGTGTCGAACATGCCTGAGCTGGACGCCGAGGACCAGAAGCTGGTGACCCTGGCCAGGTCCGCGCGAGCCCGCACCCAGGCCGCCGAAGGCGCCGCGCTCCGCGACACCGACGGCCGCACCTACGCGGCGAGCACCGTCGACCAGCCGTCGTTCAAGCTCACCGCGTTGCAGGCCGCCGTCGCCGCCGCCGTTTCGAGCGGAGCCGAAGGAATCGAGGCCGCCGTCGTGGTCAGTGGTGACACCGTCCTGAACGACGCTTCGCTCCAGGCGGTGCGGGACATCGCCGAAGACGCCCCGGTCCATCTCGCGGATCCCAGTGGCAAGGTGCTGAGCTGATGGCCGAGCCGCATCGTTCCGGATTCGCCTGCTTCGTCGGGCGGCCCAACGCGGGCAAGTCGACGCTGACCAACGCGCTCGTCGGCAGCAAGGTGGCGATCACCTCCAGCAAACCGCAGACCACCCGGCACGCCATCCGCGGCATCGTCCACCGTGACGACGCGCAGCTGGTGATCATCGACACACCGGGGCTGCACCGCCCGAGGACCCTGCTCGGCGAGCGGCTGAACGACATCGTCCATTCGACCTGGTCCGAAGTGGACGTTGTCGGGCTTTGCGTGCCCGCCAACGAAAAAGTCGGTCCCGGTGACCGGTTCATCGCCGCCGAACTCAAGAAGATCGCCAAACGGACCCCCGTGATCGGCGTCGTCACCAAGACGGATCTCGTGAAACCCGAACAGGTCGCCGAGCAGCTGCTCGCCCTGCAGGAGGTCATGGAGTTCGCCGAGCTGATCCCGGTGTCCGCTGTGGACGGTTTCCAGGTCGGCGCGCTCTCGGACCTGTTGGTGCGCCACCTTCCCGAGGGGCCGCAGCTGTATCCGGGCGGTGAACTCACCGACGAGCCGGAACAGACCCTGGTCGCCGAGCTGATCCGCGAGGCGGCACTGGAGGGGGTCCGGGACGAACTCCCGCACTCGATCGCCGTCACCGTCGAGGAGATGCTGCCCCACGAGGGCAGAGACGACATGATCGACGTGCACGCGTTCCTCTATGTGGAACGGCCGAGCCAGAAGGGCATCATCCTCGGGCACAAGGGTGAGCGGCTCAAGGACGTCGGCGCGCGCGCCCGGCAGCAGATCGAGGGCCTTCTCGGTTCGAAGGTGTACCTCGACCTGCACATCAAGGTCGCCAAAGAGTGGCAGCGCGACCCCCGTCAGTTGCGACGGCTGGGCTTCTGACTGAACGGAATGTCTCGATTCGGTCGCGGAGACCGGTTGATGATGTGGAACCGGACGGGTGACCTTAGAGTCTCAACCCTTGACTCCGGGGATCGCTGATCGGGCGGCGCGCCCGGGTCGGAGTTCCACATCTCATTCGTGAAGGGAAAGCGGTAAATGACCGACAACCAGGGCCTGCCCAACTACTCCGGCGACCCTCAGGGCGGTGGCGGCTTCAACAACCCCGGCCCGCCGCCCAACAACAACCTGGTGTGGGCCATCCTCACCACGATCCTGTGCTGCCTGCCCTTCGGTATCGTCGCCATCGTCAAGGCGAACCAGGTGAACACCCTCTGGGCGCAGGGCCAGCCCGCCGCGGCGCAGGAAGCGGCCGACGCCGCCAAGAAGTGGTCGATCATCGCGGCGATCGTCGGTGGCGTCCTCATCGTTCTGTACGTTGTCCTCGTCGTCGTCCTGGGCGTCTTCGCGGCCTCGGTGGACGTGAACAACTACCGCTGATCCCGGCGCTCGAGGGGGAGACCTCATGACCGACCAGTACCCGAACTACCCGCCTCCCGGCGGGCCACCGCCGCAGCAGCCGTACTACGGCGGCATGCCGAACTACGGACCCCCGCCGGACAACAACCTGGTGTGGGCCATCCTCTGCACGGTGTTGTGCTGCTTGCCGCTGGGTATCGTCGCGATCGTGAAGTCGAGCCAGGTGCAGACGTTGTGGTCGCAGGGCTTCCACGCCGAAGCCCAGAAGGCCGCCGACGACGCGAAGAAGTGGTCCATGTGGGGAGCGATCGCCACCGGCGGTCTTTTCCTGCTGTACATCATCTTCATCGTGGTGATGGTCATCATCGGCGCGTCGGCGGGAAGCTTCACGCCGTGACGTCGTCCGTCTACACGGGATTCCCGGCGCGCGGGTTCAAGGCGAAGGCCCGCGCGCTGGGGCCGCCCCTCGCCATCGCGGCCGGGGCGGGCCTCGGCTGCGTCGTCCTCTGGCTGGGTGATCCCACCACTCCGGGCGGGCCGCTTCCGGTCTGTCCCACCAAGACATTGCTGGGCATCGCCTGTCCCGGCTGCGGCGGCATGCGCATGGTCTACAGCGCGCTGCACGGGGACATCCCCGCCGCACTGCACTACAACGCGGTGTCCTTTGTGGTCCTTCTGCTGCTCGTCTGGAGCACCGTCGCCTGGGCGGTCGGCAGGCTCCGCGGCCGCGCGGTGAACAGCTGGCTGCACTGGCGCTGGACGCCGCTCGCGTTCGGTGTCGTGTTCGTCGTCTGGTTCGTCATCCGTAACCTGCCTTTCGCCCCGTTCACCTCGCTCTACGTGTGAGTGCCGGGCCGAGGCCCGGATCGTCGGTGGTACCGAGTACGCTCCCGCGCACCGGTCTGCTCGGTGTGTACCCATGCCGTACATTCAGCCCGGGTCGCCGCAACCAGCGAGGGGATTTCGATGACCACTCCCTACGGCCAGCAGCCGCCGGGACAGCAGCCGCCGCCCGGATCCGGGGACGGGCGGCAGCAGTCACCGCAGCCGCAATCGCCGTTCGGACAGCAGCCGTCGGGAGAACAGCCCTCGCCGTTCGGGCAACAGCCTCAGCAGCCGGTGGCGGGGGACCAGCCTTCGCCGTTCGGACAGCAGGCCCCGGGAAACCAGCCTTCGCCGTTCGGTCAGCAGCCTTCGCAGCCGCAGCAGGGCGAGCCGTCTTCGCCGTTCGGGCAACAGCAGAGCGCGCAGCCTTCGCCGTTCGGTCAGCAGCAGTCCCCGCCGCAGGGTGACCAGCCTTCGCCGTTCGGGCAGCAGCCGCAGCAGAGCGAGCCGCCCTCTCCTTTCGGCCAGCAGCCGAGCCAGCCGTTCGGTGCGCAGCCGCAATCCGCGTTCGGGCAGCAGCCGGGACAGCCTTCGCCGTTCGGCCAGCAGGGCCAGGCCTCCCAGTTCGGTCCGCAGACCGACTACGCCCACTGGGGCCTGCGCGCGGGCGCGACGCTCATCGACTTCGGCCCGATCGTCGTGCTGCCGATCATCGGCGCGATCATCTCGGCGGCGGGGCCGGACACACTCGGCCTGTTCATCGCCGGTCTCGGTTACCTCGCGGGCTTCGCTTGGACCGTCTACAACCGGTGGATCAAGATGGGCACCACCGGCCAGTCGCTCGGCAAGAAGATCCTGAAGATCAAGCTCGTCCGCGAGAGCGACGGCCAGCCGATCGGCCCGCTGATGGCCTTCGTCCGGGATCTGTGCCACAACCTGGACGGCTGGGTCTGCGGCCTCGGTTACCTCTGGCCGCTGTGGGACGAGAAGAAGCAGACGTTCGCCGACAAGATCCTCAGCACCGTCGTCGTGCCGGGCGAGGCCGACGCCGCGCCCGCGTCGGCGCCGTTCGGCCAGTCGCCGGGATTCCCCGCGCCGCCGCCGTCATCGCCGTTCCCGGCCCAGCCCTCGCCCTTCGGGCAGCAGCCGCAGCAGCAGCCGTTCGGCGCGCCGCAGCAGCCCCAGCCGCCGCAGCCGTTCGGGCAGCAGGCGCAGGGAACCGCGGCGCCGTCACCGGAGTCCCAGCCTGGGCCGGCCCTGGGTGAGGCCGAGCCGACTCAGGTCCTTCGCCCGGGGCAGCAGCCTCAGCAGGCACCGTCAGGGTTCGACGAAGCCGAGCCGACGCAGAAGATCACCCCGGAACAGCTGAGGCAGCAGCTGCCCGGAGCGGATGGGCCGAACGGGCCTGGAACACCGCAACAGTAAGGAAAAAACCGGCGGGATCCACCCGCCGGCAAATGCGACAAAAGTGGGGAACCCCGATGACGAACCCGTACGGCCAGCAGCCCGGCCCCGGCCAGCAACCGCCCTATGGCCAGCAGCCTCAGCCCGGATACGGACCCCCGTCCGGCGCCACGCCCGCGCCGTACGGCCAGCCCTCCGGGCCGAACCCGATGCCGTACGGCCAGCCGGCGCCCTACGGCCAGCCCGCGCCGTACGGTCAGCCCGCGCCGTATGGCGCGCCGGGCGGCATGCCCGGTGGCGGCGGTGACATCAACTCGATCCCGGACTACAAGGGCTGGGCGATCGGCTGCATCTTCCTCTGCTGGATCATCGCGATCTTCGCGATCATGAAGTCCAACGAGGTCAACACCTACAAGATGCAGGGCAACTACGCCGCCGCCGCGGACGCGTCGAAGTCGACGAAGACCATGTGCATGATCGCCTCGATCATCGGCGGTGTCGGCTGCCTGTTCTCCATTCTCTGGATCGTCCTGGTCGCCGCGAGCATCTAGCCCGACCCGTAGCCGAAAGAACAACGAGGACCACTTTCATGACCAACCCCTACGGCCAGCAGCAGCCCTACGGACAGCAGCCTGGCTATGGTCCGCCGTCCGGTGGCATGCCCGCCCCCTACGGCCAGCCGGCCCCGTACGGCCAGCCTTCCCCTTACGGCGCGCCGGGCGGCATGCCCGGTGGCGGCGGCGACATCAACGCCATCAAGGATTACAAGGGCTGGGCGATCGGCTGCATCTTCCTCTGCTGGATCATCGCGATCTTCGCGATCATGAAGTCCAACGAGGTCAACACCTACAAGATGCAGGGCAACTACGCCGCCGCCGCGGACGCGTCGAGGTCCACGAGGACCATGTGCATGATCGCCTCGATCATCGGTGGCCTCGGCTGCGTGTTCGCCATCGTGATGATCATCATCTCGATCGTCGCGGCCTCGTCGGTGCCGAGCTGCTACGGCCGCTACTGCTGATTCCGGGGCACACCACCCCGATGTCGGTCCCGGGTGGGACGATGTCGGGGTGGTGAACCTCTATCGCGACACCGGAGTGGTGTTGCGGACGCACAAGCTGGGTGAGGCCGACCGGATCGTCACCTTGCTCACGCGGCGGCACGGCAAGGTCCGTGCGGTCGCGAAGGGCGTGCGTCGGACGTCATCGCGCTTCGGGGCGCGCCTGGAGCCGTTCGGGCACGTCGACGTCCAGTTCTACACCGGCCGCTCCCTCGACGTGATCACCCAGGTCGAGACGGTCGACGCCTTCGCGCTGCCGCTGGTGGCCGACTACCAGCGCTACACCGCCGCGAGCGCCATCGCCGAGACCGCGGACCGGTTGTCCGCCGAAGAAGGCGAGCCGGTGCTCAAGCTCTACATGCTCGTCGTCGGCGCGCTACGGGCGCTGGCGGGCGGCGAACGGGACAGTTCCCTCATCCTCGACGCCTTCTTCCTGCGGGCCATGGCCTACGCCGGCTGGGCGCCCGCGATCACCGAATGCGCCCGCTGCGGCCTGCCCGGGCCGCACAAGGCGTTCAGCGTGTCCGCCGGCGGGTCGATGTGCCCGGATTGCCGGGTTCCCGGCTGTGTCCACCCGTCCCCAGAGGTGCTGACACTGCTCGCGGCGCTCCTGCACGGCGAGTGGCCGGTGGCCGAGGCGTCGCTGCCGGTGCCGCGGCGGGACGCGTCCGGCCTGGTCGCGGCGCATCTGCAGTGGCATCTGGAGCGCCAGTTGCGGTCGCTGCCCCTGGTGGAGAGGCGTGCACGGGAGAGCGCCACCGGAGCGCAGTAGGGTCGCAGGCACAGGTTTCACTCGATCAGGAGGCTCGAAGGTGCTGCGCAGGGGACGCGAGAACAAGGCGTCACAATTCGAACTTCGCGCGCCGGAGCCGCATCCGTCCGGTGCCCGGCCGCCGGAGATCCCCAAGGAACTCCTCCCGAAACACGTGGCGCTGGTGATGGACGGCAACGGCCGCTGGGCCAACCAGCGGGGGCTGCCGCGGATCGAGGGCCACAAACGCGGCGAAGCGGTGATGATCGACGTCGCCAGCGGCGCCGTGGAACTCGGCGTCAAATGGCTTTCGGTGTACGCGTTCTCCACCGAGAACTGGAAGCGGAGCCCGGAAGAGGTCCGCTTCCTGATGGGCTTCAACCGCGACACCATCCGCCGCCAGGTCGACTACCTCGGTTCGATCGGCGTCCGCATCCGCTGGGCGGGGCGCCGCCCCAAGCTGTGGGCGAGCGTCATCAAGGAACTCCAGGTCGCCGAGGAGAAGACCAAGCACAACACGGCGCTGAACATGACGATGTGCGTCAACTACGGCGGCCGTGCCGAACTGGGCGACGCCATGCGCCGGATCGCCCAGGACGTCGCCGACGGGAAGCTGAACCCGGACAAGGTCACCGAGAAGACCATCGGCAAGTACCTGTACCAGCCCGACATGCCGGACGTGGACCTGTTCCTGCGGCCGTCGGGGGAGCAGCGGACGTCGAACTTCCTGCTCTGGCAGTCGGCCTACGCCGAGATGGTCTATCAGGACACGCTCTTCCCCGACTTCGACCGCACCCACCTGTGGCGGGCCTGCCTCGAATTCGCGAAACGGGACCGTCGCTTCGGCGGGGCCGTCGACAAAGCTTCCGAAGGGAAGGCATGACCACCGAAGCAGCCGACACGGCGGCGTTGCTGACGTCGGCACGGGAAGCCCTCGAGCGCTATCTCGAAGTCCACGTCGACGACGACGGCGCACTGACCTTCTCGCACGCGGACGTCCCGTGCGTCATCCAGGCGACCCGGCTGGCCGAAGGGCTGACCGTGCTGAGCCTGACCTGCGTCGTCGCCTGGGATCTGCCGGACGACCCGGCGATCGCGGCCTCGGCGGCCGAACGCGCCGGGCAGGGCCTGTTCGGGACGCTCGGGGTCGTGCGTTCGGAGAAGGGCATCGACATCACGCTGAGGTACGCGTTCCCGGCCGAGGGCATGGACCCCTCGCCGCTCGGAACGCTGCTCATGCTGGTCGTCTCGACGGCGTCGCAGCTGCGTTCGGACCTGCTGGGCACCGCTCCCGGGGAGTGACCGCCGGAACACAGGGTCACCTGGCATCATCGCGCGCATGGAAACCATTTCCAGGAGCGCCCCGGAGAAGAAGCCGGCCCGGCGGTTCAAGATCACCTCGATCGAGGTGCTCTGCGCGATCCTGCTGATCGCGATCCTCGGGCAGAGCTGGCTCCAGCAGGTGTTCGACGTGCCCGCGCTGCGGACCGGCTCGACGGTGTTCGTCGCCGTCTGCGTGCAGGCACTGCCGTTCCTGGTGCTCGGGGTGCTGATCAGCGGCGCGATCGCGGCGTTCGTGCCCGCGCGGGTACTGGAGAAGGTGCTCCCTCGCCGGGCCGGTGCGGCGGTCGGGGTCGCGGGGCTGGCCGGGGTCGCCCTGCCGGGGTGTGAATGCGCGTCGGTGCCGGTCGCGCGGCGGCTGATCGGCCAGGGGGTCGCGCCCGCGGCCGCGCTGACGTTCCTGCTCGCCGCGCCCGCGGTGAACCCGGTGGTGCTGGTCGCCACGGCGGTGGCGTTCCCCGGGAACCCGGAAATGGTGTTCGCGCGGTTCGCCGGTTCGCTCGCCACGGCGATGGTGATGGGCTGGCTGTGGGCGAAGTGGGGCAAGCTCGACTGGATCGCGGAGCGGGCTCTGCGGCGCCTACCCGAGGTCCAGCACGGTTCGCGCTGGAAGACCTTCGCCGAGACCGCGCGGGCGGATCTGGTCGAGGCGGGCGGGTTCCTCGTGCTCGGCGCGATGATCGCCGCCGCGATGAACGTGCTGGTGCCCGCCAAGTGGTTCGGGGTGCTGGGCGAGCAGATCGTGCTCGGGGTGCTGGTGATGGCCGTGCTCGCCGTCGTGCTGGCGCTGTGCAGCGAGGCCGACGCCTTCGTCGCCGCGTCGCTGACCGCGATGCCGCTGCTGCCGAAACTGGTGTTCCTGGTGGTCGGGCCCGCGATCGACGTGAAGCTGTTCGCCCTGCAGACCGGCACCTTCGGCAAATCGTTCGCGCTGCGGTTCGCGCCCGTGACGTTCGTGGTCGCGCTGTCGTGCGCGGTGGTCTCGGGTGTGCTGATCCTCGGAGGTGGCGTGTGAAACGCGAGACCCAGAACATCCTGCTGATCCTGCTCGGCGGCGCGCTGCTCAAGATCACGATCAACGGCGACTACCTGCGTTACGTCAAACCCGCGCAGCAGCCGTGGATCATCGCGGGCGGCGCGGTGATGGTCGCGCTGGGCGCGGTCGCGATCGTCCGCGACCTGCTGGCCGCGCGGGCCGCCGCCGTCGTGTCCGGGGACATCCACGCGCACGACCACAACACCCGGTCGGCCTGGCTGCTGATGGTGCCGGTGCTGGCGGTGTTCCTGGTCGCGCCGCCCGCGCTCGGCGCCGATTCGGTGACCCGCACCGAGGCGAGGGCACCGCAGAGCGCTTCGGCGAGCAACGCGGCCGCCTTCCCGCCGCTGCCCGCCGGCGACGTGGTGCCGCTGGAGGTCAACGAGTTCGTCAGCCGGGCCGGGTGGGATTCCAGTGGCTCGCTGAACGGGCGGACGGTGCGGCTGTCCGGGTTCGTCGTGCACAACGAGGGCAACACGATGCTGGCGCGGATGGTGATCGGCTGCTGCGCCGCCGACGCCTTCCCGATCACCGTGCGGATGGTCGGCGAGGGCGTGTCGGGCTACGGGAACGACACGTGGCTGGAGGTCACCGGGACGGTCGTGCCGGGGACCGCGGTGCGGGAGAACAGCTACATGCCGGACTTGACGCTCACGTCGGTGCGGCAGGTGCCGGCGCCGAAGGACCCGTACGAGTACTGAGCGGACTGTGTCACCTCGTGAGTGGCAAGGACGGTTCTAACCGTCCTTGCCACTCACGAGACGGACAGCTCGTCAGTGGTTCGAGCAGGTCCCGACGATCTCCACGGTGTGGCTGATGTCGGAGAACCCGTGCTCCGAAGCGATCTTCTCGGCCCACCGCTCCACCGCGGGCCCCTCGACCTCGACGGTGCTGCCGCAGATCCGGCACACCAGGTGATGGTGGTGGTGCGACGAGCAGCGCCGGTAGATGGCCTCGCCGGTGTCGGTGCGCAGGACGTCGATCTCGCCCGCCTCCGACAGCGACTGCAGCGTCCGGTACACCGTGGTGAGCCCGATGCCGTCGCCACGTTTGCGCAGCTCGTCGTGCAGTTCCTGGGCGGAACGGAAGTCGTCGATCTCCTTGAGCAGCTCGACCACGGCGGCCCGCTGTTTCGTCGACCGGCGTCCCGGCACCGGCGCGGAACTGTTGGCCGTCGTCGGACTCATGCTCACTTCCCCTCCTGAACGTGGGCTACGGCGTCCACCACGATATGCGCAAGGTGATCGTCGACCAGCCGGTACACCACCTCACGGCCGCGTCGCTCACCCTGTACGACACCCGCGGTCTTCAGCACCCGCAGGTGCTGGCTGATCAGCGGCTGCGCGACATCGAGCGTGTCCACCAATTCGTGCACGCACCTGTCCGCGTTACGCAGCTGCAGGACGATGGCGATGCGCACGGGCGCGGCGAGCGCCCTGAGCAGGTCGCCGGCGTCCGCGAGGACGGCGGGCGAGGCCGACGTGGCGGGTTCGGCGGGGGGACGGGCCGACGAATGCGGTCCGGGGTCCTCCGTGAGGCCCGGGGCGGCAGAGTCCGGGGTCACCGTAGCCATCGCCGCCTCCATGTCCATCATGATTTCCGAAGTCATTGCCAGTAACAGTCCAGCCCATCTTAGTGTTCCCGCCCCCGGTGGTCTGTTCGCCGACCGGGCGACCACTTGGCGGCGATGTTACTGCTCCATTCGGGTGACTTCGCAAAGAAATGACCATTCCACTTCGCATGTGGTCGCCAACGGTGCAAGGTTGTCGCGGAGCGTTTCGTCGCTTCTCGTACGCTGACGACCGCGCTCTGAGGGCCCGGAGAGGCAGTGGGGAGACATGACTCGTTTCGTGACGAAGCTGGCCGCCGCGACGGCGGCCTTCGCTTTGGCGTCGGTTCCGGGGCTCGCCTCGGCGCAGACGACGCAGGCCGTCGATGAGAAGACCGGCCCCGTGTCGTTCGCGAACGTGGCGTCGGTGCGCATCGGGAACCCGGGATCGCTGATCACCGAGACCCAGCGCTCGCCGCTGACGCCCGGACAGTCGAAACTCTCCCCGGACCGCACCGTCGTCCCGCGCGACGACGGCGAGAAGAACACCTTCGGCGACAAATGGGCCGTCAACCTGGGCCGTTTCGGCGCGCAGAGCCCGTTCCCGCCCGGTATCGCCAGCCGTGACCACAACGTGGTCGCCGCGCTGCAGCAGACCACGGTCCCGACGGCGGTCGCGGAGAGCAACTACGCCCTGCTCGACAACGGGCGCGGCGGCGCGAAGCCCGCCGACAACACCGTGCTCGTGCTCGAAGGCGCGAAGAGCTCCGTCGACTGCTCGTCGCCGGGCAAGGCGACGTCGTCGACGAGTGTCGGCAAGATCTGGGTGCGGGACGAAACCGGCACGCTCAAGCCGTCCGGCGCCTCGGGTGTCGACGTCAAGGGGCTCAAGCTCGGCCCGCCCTCGATCGGCGAGATCGACAAGACGGCCAGTAAGGACAAGACCACCTCCGACCTGACCGTGTCCCGCGTGACCGCCTTCGACCAGCTCATCCGGCAGGACGGCTGGCGCAGCGGCGACGTCACCGCGGTGGCGGGCTGGAAGGTGGACATCGTCACGCACGTGCGCGACGACGCGGGCAAGGACCTTCGCGAGGCCCGCAC
This sequence comes from Amycolatopsis sp. EV170708-02-1, assembly GCF_022479115.1. Lineage (NCBI taxonomy): Bacteria > Bacillati > Actinomycetota > Actinomycetes > Pseudonocardiales > Pseudonocardiaceae > Amycolatopsis > Amycolatopsis sp. EV170708-02-1. Next base: position 6,733,809 of record NZ_CP092497.1, on the reverse strand, counting down.
GACGCTCGTGCTCGGCGGCGTGAGCTGCTCGATCCCGAAGAACTTCGTCGCGAAGCCCGCCGGCGGTACTGGGCCGGGCGCGGCGCCCGAGCAGCCCGCGGTGCCGGGGACGGTGCCCGCGGGCGGTATCCCGCCGCAGGCCGAGGATTCGACGCGGACCGTGGTCGGGCTGGGGCTGCTGGGTGGCGGCATCGTGATCGGCGCCGCGGCCATGCTGCTCTTCCGCCGTCGCAAGCCCGTTCCGGTGCGGGAGAAGTAGCTCCTCCCGTGCGGCCATGGCTGGCGGCACTGTCCGCCGTCGTCTCGGCGCTCGCCATCTCCGCGGGCGTGATCGTGCTGACCTGGATCCCGTCGGAACAGACGGTGTCGTTCGCGGAACCCGCGGTCCTGCCCGGTGAGGACGGCGCTCCGTTGGCGCTGCCCGCGGACAGTTCGAAACGCGGGCAGCGGCCCGGCACCATCCGCCTGCCCGAAGGCGGATCGGCGAGGCTCGTGCGCTCCGAGGTCAACTCCACCGGCGTCCTCCCGATCCCGCGCGGGCTCGGCGACGCGGCCTGGTGGGGTGCGCGGCTCGGCGCCGAAGCGGGTACGGCGCTGATCTCCGGGCACGTGAACTGGGGCGGCGTCAAAGGACCGTTCGACGAGCTGTGGCGGATGCGGGAGGGCCAGGAGGTCGCCGTCAGCGACGCGGCGGGCGGTATCTGGGTCTATCGCGTGCGGGAGATCGTCACGGTGCACAAGAACGACCTGCCCGCGCAGGCGGCGAAGCTGTTCGCGCAGAGCGGGCCGCATCGGCTGGTCCTGGTCACCTGCGGTGGCGACTACCTGGGCGGGACCGACGGCTACCGGGACAACCAGGTGATCGTCGCGACCCCCGTTTCCGGGCCGCCCGCCTGACCCCGCGTTTCGTCCTCTGAATGCGGTAGTTGCACGCGCAAGGACCGCATTCAGAGGACGAAACGCGGAATGCCATGCAACCCAGGTCAGCTCGCGTCGCGTGTCTAGCGACACCGGCCGCTCCGGCGGCCAGACGCGAGCAAGGAGTAATACCCGATGGTGGGACAGTTCGACGACGGTACGGCGAGTGAGGAGCAGCCGAAAAAGCGCTCCAGCCTGGGGTTCATCCTCATCGGCGCCGCGATCTTCGTGGTGGCGGCCGTGGTCGCGGTGTTCGTGTTCACCGGAACGAGTGATCCTGTCGTCGCGGCCATCCAGGACCAGGCGAACACGTCCGCGGGACAGACGCCCCAGACCCCGGCCGACCTGGGACAGGCGCCCGGCACGGTCAAACTCCCCGGCGGCGGCACGGCGAAACTGATCCGCAAGGAACTGACCGCGGACGGGACCCTCCCCATCCCCGAGGGACTCGACGAAGCCACCTGGTGGGGCGCGAAACTGGGCGCCGACCAGGGCGCTTCCCTGCTCTCCGGGCATGTGAACTGGAAGGGGAAGAAGGGCCCGTTCGACGAATTGTGGCGGCTCAAGACCGGCCAGGAGGTCAACGTCGTCGACACCGACGGCGGCAGGTGGGTGTACAAGATCGGCGAGATCGTCACCGTGCACAAGACGAAACTCGCCGAACAGGCGGAGAAACTGTTCGGGCCGGACGGGCCGCATCGGCTGGTGCTGGTCACCTGCGGTGGCGAGTACGTCGGCGGGACCGACGGTTACGAGGACAACCGCGTCGTCACCGCCTCGTTGGTCAGCAGGCCCTGAGCGGTCCGACCTCGCCGGAGGTCGTGCGGGGACGGGCGGTTAGTCTTGTCCTTCTAGCCCATACCCGTCCCCGCATGCTTCGGAGCGTGGAGTGCCCGCCAACACCATTGAGACCGTCGTCAGCCTGTGCAAGCGTCGAGGCTTCGTTTTCCCGTGTGGAGAGATCTACGGCGGTACCAAGTCGGCGTGGGACTACGGGCCCCTCGGTGTCGAACTCAAGGACAACATCAAGCGGCAGTGGTGGAAGACCGTCGTGCAGAGCCGCGACGACGTCGTCGGCCTCGACTCGTCGGTGATCCTGCCCCGCCAGGTGTGGGTCGCGTCGGGTCACCTGGACGTCTTCACCGACCCGCTGATCGAATGTCTCTCCTGTCACAAGCGGTTCCGCGCCGACCAGCTGGCCGAGGACTTCTCCGCGCGTTCGGGCAAGGAGGTGTCCGAGGACGACCTGTCCGAGGTGCCGTGCCCGAACTGCGGCACCCGCGGGCAGTACACCGCGCCGCGTGACTTCAACATGATGCTCAAGACCTACCTCGGCCCGGTCGAGTCCGAGGAAGGCGTGCACTACCTCCGCCCGGAGACCGCGCAGGGCATCTTCATCAACTTCCTCAACGTGCAGACCGCGGCGCGCAAGAAGCCGCCGTTCGGCATCGGCCAGATCGGCAAGTCGTTCCGGAACGAGATCACGCCGGGCAACTTCATCTTCCGCACGCGTGAGTTCGAGCAGATGGAGATGGAGTTCTTCGTCGAGCCGGGCGAGGACGAGACCTGGCACCAGTACTGGATCGACGCGCGCACCGAGTGGTACAAGGACCTCGGCATCAAGGCGGACAACCTCCGCCTTTACGAGCACCCGAAGGAAAAGCTCTCCCACTACTCGAAGCGCACCGTCGACATCGAGTACCGCTTCGCGTTCAACGCGGGCCAGGAGTGGGGCGAGCTCGAAGGCATCGCGAACCGCACCGACTTCGACCTCACGACGCACTCGAACCACTCCGGTGTGGACCTGTCGTTCTTCGACCAGGCCACGAAGCAGCGGTTCCGCCCGTTCGTCATCGAGCCCGCGGCCGGTGTCGGCCGGTCGATGATGGCGTTCCTCGTCGACGCGTACCACGAGGAAGAGGTGCCGAACGCCAAGGGCAGCACCGACACCCGCGCGGTGCTCAAGCTGGACTACCGGCTCGCGCCGTTCAAGGTCGCCGTCCTCCCGTTGTCCCGCAACGCCGATCTCACGCCGAAGGCGCGCGACGTCGCGGCGGCGCTGCGCAAGCACTGGAACGTCGACTTCGACGACGCCGGTGCGATCGGCCGCCGCTACCGGCGCCAGGACGAGATCGGGACGCCGTACTGCGTCACCGTCGACTTCGATTCGCTCAACGACCACGCGGTGACCGTGCGGGAGCGCGACACCATGGCGCAGGAGCGGGTCGCGATCGACAAGCTGGAGTCTTATCTGGCGGGCCGGCTGATCGGCGCCTGAGTTCCGCTTTGGGAAGTACGTGAAGGCCCCCTTCATTGCGTCTAGCGCAGTGAAGGGGGCCTTCACGTACTTGCGCCGCGAGGTGCCGGGCCACCCCTGACAACTGTCACCCTCAGGTCATGACGCGCGGCCCACGTCCGCGGCGCCCCCGCGCGACAAGCTCAAGGCATGCGAGAACAAGACATCACCGCAGGGGCGGCGGTACGGCTTTCCGGGCTGCGTAAGCACTATGGCGACGTCCACGCCGTCGACGGCGTGGAACTGACGATCGCGCCGGGCGAGGTGGTCGCGCTCCTCGGCCCCAACGGCGCGGGCAAATCCACCACCGTCGACATGATCCTGGGCCTGAGCGTGCCCGACAGCGGCACGGTGACCGTGTTCGGCCGCGAGCCGGGGGACGCGGTCGGCGACGGGATGATCGGCGCGATGCTGCAGGGCGGCGCGCTCCTCGAAGATCTCACGGTCGCCGAGACCGTCGGCATGGTCGCGGCGCTGCACCGCGAGCCGATGTCGGTACGGGAGGCGTTGCGCCGCGCCGGGATCGAGGACCTCGCGAACCGCCGCTCCACCAGGCTTTCCGGCGGGCAGAAGCAGCGGGTGCGGTTCGCCGTCGCGCTGGTGAGCGACCCCGATCTGCTGATCCTCGACGAGCCGACCGCCGCGATGGACGTCGGCACGCGCCGCGAGTTCTGGAAGTCCATGTACGAGTACACGAACACCGGCCGCACGGTCCTGTTCGCCACCCACTATCTCGAAGAGGCCGAAGAGTTCGCCGACCGTGTGGTGCTGATGAGGTCGGGGCGGGTCGTCGCGGACGGTTCGGTCGCGCAGGTCCGTGCGCTGGCCGGGGACGCACGATCCGCGCGGTGGTGCCCGCGGCGGGGGAGGCGGCGATCGCGGGGCTGCCCGCGGTCACCGGTTACGAATTCCGCGGCGGCCGCGCCGCGATCTCCAGTTCGGATTCCGACGCCACGCTGCGGGCGCTGCTGAGCCGCGTGCCCGAAGCGAGCGACATCGAAATCAGCGCCGTCGGCCTCGAAGGCGCCTTCCTTTCCCTGACCACCGAAGCCACCGAGGAAACCGTCCGATGAACCCGACCTATCTCAAGACCGAGATCGTCCGCACCTTCCGCTCCACCCGGTTCGTGCTCTTCGCCGTCGCCTTCCCGGTACTGATGTTCCTGTTGCAGGCCAACGTTTTCGCCTCGGGTCAGGTGAACATCGCCGGCGTGATCATGGTCAACATGATGGCCTTCGGCGCCTTCTCCGCCGCGATGACGAGCGGCGCGAAACTGGCCATCGAGCGGTCCACGGGCTGGCAGCGCCAGCTGCGGCTGACCCCGCTGACCGGCGCCGGCTATCTCGGCGGCAAGGCGCTCTCGGCGATGCTCGTCGCGCTCCCGTCACTGCTCGTCGTCCCGCTGGTCGGCGTCCTGTTCCAAGGTGTCCACCTCGACGCCGCGGGCTGGCTGCGGCTGGTGCTCGGTATCTGGCTCGGTGCGATCCCGCTGGTGCTGCTCGGCCTGCTGCTCGGCCAGTTCGGCACACCGGAGTCGATGCAGCCGCTGAACATGATCGTCATGATGGGCATGGGTTTCCTGGGCGGTCTGTGGATCCCGATCGACGGGATGCCGTCGTGGATGGCCGACATCGCCCAGGTGACGCCGACGTACTGGCTGATCCAGCTGGTCCGCCCGGTGGTCACCGACCAGCTGACGGTGAGCCTCCCGGCCGCGCTCGGCGTGCTGGCGGCGTGGACCGCGGTCCTCGGGGCGCTGGTGATCAGGCGTTACCGTAAGGACAGTGCGCGGGTCTGAGAGATGGGTGAACCGGTGAGCGACTACCCGGGCAAGGTCGAGACGGGCTTGAACACCCGGGAGAACTGGTGGGCGGACATGCCGCCGCGAACCGGCCGCGGTCCCCGGCCGAGGCGGTGGGTGCTCTTCGGTCTCGCCTTCATCGGGCCTAGCCTCGTCCCCGCGGCGGTCGATCTGGCCACCGACGGGGTGACCGGGAAAGAGCTGGTGATCGCCGCGCTCCTGCTCTTCTACGGCTCCTGCTACGTGCTGTTCCCGCTCAGCCTGCGGCCGTCCCGCCGGAAGCTGACCTACGTCTTCTCGGTGGTGATGCTGCTCATCGGTCTCACCCTGGTGTTCCTGCACGGCAACAACCCGTACATCCTGATCTACGCGACGGCGGTGCTGGCCTTCACGCTGCCACCGGCGTGGGCGGTGATCCTGGACGGTGGCGCGCTCCTGCTGGTGCTGGCCGTCCACCTGGTCCTCGGGAAGGACGACTTCGGGGACATCGTCGCGGTCACCTCGATCACGGCGGCGATGTTCTTCATGGCGAACCTGGTCCGCGCGGTGCGGAAACTGGAGGCGGCGAACCGGGAGATCGCCACGCTCGCGGTGGCGGGTGAACGCGAGCGCCTGGCGCGGGATCTGCACGACATCCTCGGCCACAGCCTCACCACCATCACGGTCAAGGCCGGGCTCGCCCGCCGGATCCTGGAGAGCGGCAAGGACGACTCCCGTGCGCTGCAGGAGATCCGCGAGGTCGAGGGCCTGACCCGCAGCGCGCTTTCGGACATCCGCGCCACGGTCTCCGAGTATCGCGAGGTGTCGCTGTCGGCGGAGGTCGCCGGGGCGCGGGCGGCGTTGCGGGCGGCCGAGATCGACGCGGATCTGCCGCACGCGGTGGACAACGTCGACCCGGCCCTGCAGCGCACTTTCGGCTACGTGCTGCGGGAAGCGGTCACGAACGTGATCCGGCATTCCGGGGCGAAGCGGGTGAAGGTCCGTCTCGGCAAGACCTGGCTGGAAGTCGAGGACGACGGCGAAGGCGGCGAGGCGATGGCGGGGAACGGCCTGCGCGGCCTCACCGAACGGCTGGACGCGGTCGGCGGGACCTTGACCGCCACCACGCCACCTGGGGGAGGATGGCTCGTCCGGGCGGACGTCCCCGAGTCCGCGCTGCGGAGTGGCGTGCCCGCGCCGCTCTCCGAACCCGCTGGAGGCTGCGCGTGATCCGGGTCCTGCTCGCCGACGACCAGGCGATGGTGCGCGGGGCGCTGGCCACCGTGCTCGGCCTCGAAGCCGACATCGAGGTGGTCGCCCAGGTCGGCTCGGGCGACGAAGTGCTCCAGCGGGCGAAGGAGACCGCCCCGGACGTCGCGCTGCTCGACGTCCAGATGCCGGGCAAGGACGGTCTCGAAGCCGCCGCCGAGCTGCACGGCGCGCTTCCGCTGTGCCGGATCATCATCTGCACCACCTTCGGGCGGCCCGGCTACCTGTCGCGGGCGATGGCGGCGGGGGCCGCGGGATTCGTGGTCAAGGACGCCCCGCCCGAACAGCTCGTCGACGCCGTCCGCCGGGTCCACGGCGGGCTCCGGGTGGTCGATCCCGCGCTCGCCGCCGAATCGCTCGCCACCGGCGCGAGCCCCCTCACCGGACGGGAACACGACGTCCTGAAGGCCGCCAAGGACGGCAGCACGGTGGCCGACATCGCCCGCGCGCTGCACCTTTCCGAAGGCACCGTGCGCAACCATCTTTCGGCCGCGATGGGCAAGACCGGGGCGAGGACGCGGGCCGAGGCGGTACGGCTCGCGGAAGAGCACGGCTGGCTCTGAGATCGTCCCGCCGCTCTGCGAGAATCACCCCCGTGAGTACCGCCGAACGGACCAAACCCACCCGCGCGAACTGGGTGCGCCGGACCTTGGCGGGGTTCCTGCTGATCGTCGTCGCGCTGATCGGCGGCACGGCGTTCCGGGTCTGGCAGGTGGCGCGGGAGGACGTGCGCGACCGGGCCGACGTCATCGTGGTGCTCGGCGCGGCCCAGTACAACGGCAGGCCGTCGGGGATCTTCGAGGCCCGGCTGGCCAAGGCGAAGACGCTGTACGACCAGGGCGTCGCCAAGGTCATCGTCACCGCGGGCGGCAAGAAGGCCGACGACAACTTCACCGAGGGGCAAGCGGGCGCGCAATGGCTGCGCAAACGGGGTGTGCCCGTGTCGGCGACGCTGCCGGTCGGTGAGGGCAGCGACACCCTGCGCAGCCTCCGCGCGGTCGCCGAACAGGTGCAGCAGCGGGGCTGGAAGACCGCCGTACTGGTCAGCGACCCTTGGCACTCGTTCCGCGCGCGGGTGATGGCCGACGACCTCGGGCTCGACGCCTGGACGTCGCCCACGCACCGCGGCCCGATCGTGCAGACCCGCGAGACGCAGGCGCGCTACATCGTCCGTGAGACCGGCGCGCTGCTGTATTACCGCCTCACCAGGTTCCCCGCGGAGGTCTGAACCCGATAAGTGTCGGTGATCGCGCCTAAGCTTGGCTGGTGAGCGACACCTACACCGAGGCCGACAGGGCGCGCCTGCTGCCCGAGCGGCCCAAGGGCGCGGCGCTGGAGGGCGCGGAAGACGGGCGGAGCGCCTTCGCCCGTGATCGCGCACGCGTGCTGCACTCGGCGGCCCTGCGGCGGCTGGCCGGCAAGACCCAGGTGGTCGGCCCGGGTGAAGGTGCCGAGGTCAGCGGCGTACCGCGCACGCGGCTGACGCATTCGCTGGAGGTCGCCCAGATCGGCAGGGGCATCGCCGACGAACTGGGCGCGGACCCGGATCTGGTGGACACCGCCGGTCTCGCGCACGACATCGGGCACCCGCCGTTCGGGCACAACGGCGAGCGCGCGCTCGACGAGGTCGCGCAGCCGTGCGGTGGTTTCGAGGGCAACGCGCAGACCTTGCGGATCCTGACCAGGCTGGAGCCCAAGGTCCTGCTCGAAGGCGGGGCCGCCGGCGGGCTGAACCTCACCCGCGCCTGCCTCGACGCCTCGACGAAGTATCCGTGGCCCCGTGAAGAAGGCAATCCGAAGTACGGCGTGTACGCCGACGACGCCGAGGTCTTCGCTTGGGTCCGGGCCGGTGCGCCGGAGCGCCGCACCAGTCTGGAAGCACAGATCATGGACTGGTCCGACGACGTCGCGTATTCCGTGCACGACGTCGAGGACGGGGTGCTGGCGGGCCGGATCTCGTTGCGGGTGCTGGCCGACGCGGAGGAACGCGCGGCGGTGGCCGAGGCGGCGCGAAGGTTCTCGAACCAGTCTCAGTCCACTTTGGAAGGTGCGGCGAAGGAACTGCTCGACCTGCCCGTGGTCGCCGAACTCACCGGACCGGGGCTCGACGGATCACTCAAGGCACAGGTCGCGTTGAAACGGCTGACGAGTGAGCTGGTCGGCCGGTTCGCGACGGCGGTGGTCGGCGCGACGAGGGAGGTGTACGGCGAGGGGCCACTGAGCCGCTACTCCGCGCGCCTGGTCATCCCGGAGCAGGTCGCGGCCGAGGTCGCGTTGTTCAAGGCGCTCGCGCTGCGGTACGTGATGAGCGACAAACGGCGCCTCGCGATGCAGGACGGCCAGCGTCAGACGCTCGCCGAGCTGGTCGGCGCGCTGTGCCGCCGCGCGCCGGACGCGCTGGACGGCCTGTTCCTGCCCGCCTGGGAGGCCGCCGCGGACGACGCGGCCCGCCTGCGCGTGGTCGTCGACCAGGTCGCGTCGCTCACGGACGCGCAGGCGTACGCGTGGCACGCCTGGCACACCGGCCGCCACGGCTGAGGCGCGTGATCAGCCGGACGACACGGGTGATCAGCCGGACGACATGCGTGTCCAGGCGGACGGCTCGAGGGCCGGCTCCGGCTACGCGTGTGTCGTCCGTCCAGTCACGCGTGTCGTCCACCTGATCACACGCGCCGTCCCCTCACACACGCACGACCGCCGAACCGAAACAGGTCCTCGTGAGTGGTAAAGACGGTTCTAACCGTCCTTGCCACTCACGAGGACCTACCTTCGGACAGGAGACGGACGGGCCCGTGCACGGTACGGTCTGCGGCATGGGAGCTGTCGAAAGCCACCTCCGGTTTGGTCTGGACCTCTATCGGGTGCTGGCGAACCGCGCGGAGAACGCGTGCTTCTCGCCGTACTCGATCGCGAGCGCGCTCGGCCTGGTGACCCAGGCCGCCAAGGGGAAGACCCGGGAGGAACTGATCGCGCTGCTCGGCGACCCGGACGAGCTAGCCGACCTGCTGGGCAAGGCCTCGTCCCTGCTCGAAGACGGCCCCGAGCTCGCGGTCGCGAACACGCTCTGGGCCTGGGACGGGCTCCCGCTCGAAGACTCCTTCCGCGCGGAACTCGCCACCTGGCCGGGCGGGAAGGTCGAGAGCGCCCCGTTCGGCGAAGATCCGGAGGCCGCGCGACGGCTGATCAACGCCGACGTCGCCGAGGCCACGCGCGAGCTGATCCCCGAACTGCTGAAGCCGGGGACGGTCGCGCGGGACACCGTCGCCGCGATCGTCAACGCCCTGTATCTCAAAACCGCCTGGACCACTCCGTTCTCGCGTGACAACACCGCGCCCGCGGACTTCCACGCGCCGTCGGGTACCCGTACGGTGCCGACGATGTGGCTCGAAAAACAGCTCGACCACACCCACGAGGACGGCTGGCAGGTCGTCCGCCTCGGCGCGGAGGGCGGGGTGGAGGCGATCGTCCTGCTGCCCGACGGCGACCTCGACGACGCCGAGCTCGACGCGGCGAAGCTGGCGGGCCTGCTGGAGAACACGCGGTCCAAGACGATCGCGCTGTCCCTGCCGATACTCGACCTCGACGTCGACAGCCCGTTGACGTCGAAGCTCCAGGAACTCGGCGTGCGGACGATGTTCACCGGCGGCGCCGACCTCACCGGGCTCGCCGACGACGACCGGCTCGAAGTGTCCGAGGTGCTCCACCAGTCCGTGCTCCGCATCGACGAGGAGGGCCTCGAAGGCGCCGCCGCGACGGCGGTGCTGATGCGGCTGACGTCGCTGATCGTCGACGAACCCCTGGAAGTCGCCGTCGATCGCCCCTTCCTTCTGCTCGTGAGGCATGCCTCGACGGGTGTGATCTACTTTCTCGCCCGCGTTGTCGAGCCGTGAGGACGGTCAGTGAGTCTTTTCCAGGCTGAGGCGGCGGACGTGGAAGCCGGGGACACTCCCACGAGACCTCGCCGGTTCGCCGCCGCCGACGCCGCCATCATGGGCGGCTTCCTGCTGTTCGCCTTCCTGCTCTACAACGGGCTCTGGCTCGACCTCAAGGAGGGCTATCTCTGGAACAGCGCGTCGGATCAGAACCTGTGGGAGTGGTTCTTCTCCGTCACCGCGGACAACGTGCTGCATCTGAGGAATCCGCTCAGTTCGCATTTCCAGAACCATCCGCTCGGCGTGAACCTGATGGCCAACACGGCGATGCTCGGCATCGGCATCCCGCTCTCACCGGTCACGCTCACCTTCGGCCCGACGGTCACCTGGGCCATCGCGCTCACCGGCGGCCTCGCCGGCACGGCGGCCGCCTGGTACTGGGTGTTCTCGCGGCATCTGGTCACCCACCGGGTCGGCGCGGCCATCGGCGGCGCCTTCGCCGGCTTCGCCCCGCCGATGATCTCGCACGGCAACGCGCACCCGAACTTCGTCGCGTGGTTCGTCCTGCCGTTCATCGCGTTGAAGGTCTTCAAGATCGCGCGCGGCGAACGCCCGGTCCGCAACGGGATCTTCCTCGGCCTGCTGGCGGCGTACCAGATCTTCCTCGGCGAAGAACCGCTGCTGATCTTCGCGATGGCGTTCGCGATCTTCGCCATCGCCTACTTCGCGACGAACTACCGCGAGTTCCCGCCGATGGCGAAACCGCTGGGGATCGGCGTCGGCATCGGCGTCCTCGTGGCGCTGGTGCTGTGCGCTTTCCCGCTGTGGTGGCAGTTCTTCGGCCCGCAGAGCTATCAGGCGATCGAGCACGGCCCGGTCGGGAACGATACGGCCGCGTTCACCCGGTTCGCGACGCAGTCGGTCGCCGGGCAGCCGCAGGCGGCCGCGGACGTGTCGATGAACCGCACCGAGGAGAACGCCTTCTTCGGCTGGCCGTTGATCGTGCTGATGGTGGTCGTCACCGCCTGGCTGTGGCGCGAGGTGTTCGCGCGGGCGCTGGCGATCTCGATGTTCGTGATGGCCTGGCTTTCCCTTGGTGTGCAACTGATCGTGGTGCACGAGGAGACCGGGATCCCGGGACCGTGGAAGCTCTTCTCGGAGCTGCCGTTGTTCGAGTCGCTGCTGGAGTCGCGGCTGGCAATGGGCTGCATCCCGCTCATCGGCGCCTTGCTCGCGCTGGCGACCGAACGCGTCTGCACGGTCGCGTCGAAGCTGCCCGAAGTGCCGGGGGAGCGGCGTTTCCCGTTGCGGCTGCTGTGGATCGGCGTCGTCATCGCGGTCCTGCTGCCGATCGCGCCGACGCAGCTGATCGTCAAGGAACGGCCGCCGACACCGCGGTTCCTCGCCGACGGCACCTGGCGGAGCTACGTCGCGCCCGGCGGGACCGTGGTGCCCGTGCCGTTGCCGAGTTCCGGCGAATCCGAACCGCTGCACTGGCAGATCGACGCAGGGCTCGGCTATTCGATGCCGGAGGGCTACTTCGTCGGCCCGAGCGGGCCCGACGACAAACGCGGCCGCTACGGCGCCATCCAGCGGCCGACGTCGATCATCTTCGACCAGATCAAGCAGACCGGCGTGCCGGCGACGATCACCGAATCGCAGCGGGTGCAGGCGCTGGCGGATCTGCGGTACTGGAACGCCGACGTGCTCGTGCTGATCCCGCGCGAACACCAGGACGCCTTCCGGACCACCGTGGACCTTCTGCTGCGCAAGCCCGCCGAATTCGTCGACGGCGTCTGGGTGTGGGACGTCCGGACGATCACTCCCTGAGGTCCTGCCGGCTCGCGGACCACCGCGAGCCGGCGAACGGCTCCCCGGCGCGGTGTTCGTTGACCCGGACCGTGCCGCAGGCGAGCCGTGCCGCGACTTCGGCGGCGTGCTCCTCGTCCGCGCCCCACACCGATCCGCACAAGCAGGGCGCCGTGGCGTTCGCGAGCCCGACCGCTTCGTCCACTGTGGAGCATCGGACGACCGGAAGCACCGGCCCGAACTGTTCTTCGGTCACCACTCGCATCCCGTCGTGCGCTTCGGCGAGGATCGCCGGGGCGAAGAAGTACCCCGGCCCGTCGAGCGGTCCGCCGGTGACGAGCCGCGCGCCGCCCGCCCGCGCCTCTTCGGTCAGACCGGTGACGCGGTCGTAGCGCGGCCGGTTGTTGACCGGGCCGATCTGTGTCCCCGGTGTCCTTCCGTCGCCCACCACGACTCCTGCCGCCATGGCCGCCAGCGCTTCGACGACACCGTCGTGGACCGGTCCGACGGCGTAGACCCGCTCGACCGCCACGCCGATCTGGCCGCAGTTGGCGAAAGCGCTCCAGAAGAGCCGTTCCGCGATGGCGGCCGGGTCGGTGCCGGGGAGGACGATCGCGGGATCGTTGCCGCCCAGTTCCAGCATCAGCTGTCGCCATTCCGGCGCGGCCGCCATCCGCTTCCCGGTTTCGGCCGAGCCGGTGAAGGCGACCTGCTGGATCCCGGGATGCGCGATCAGGAGCTCGCCGAGCGGGTCCTGGCCGGTGAGCACGGTCAGCACGCCCGGCGGCAGCACCTCCGCCAGCATCCGACCGAGGTGCAGCGTCGTGAGCGGGGTGCGCGGCGAAGGCTTGAGCACCACCGTGTTCCCTGCGGCGAACGCCGGAGCGAGCATCGCGACAGCCAGCTGCACTGGGAAGTTCCACGGCGCGATCGCGGCGACCGGTCCGTCGCCGACGGCCCCGGATCCGAGCCGCGCCCCGGCGAAGTACCGGAACCTCGCCGCCGCTCCGGCGAACTCGGCTTCGGCTTCGCGAAGCGGTTTCCCTTGCTCCTCGGTGAGGACGGGGGCCAGCACGGGCGCGGCCTCCTCGACTACGACCGCGCACGACATCAAGGCCGCCCGCCTGTCCGCGGCGCGCCAAGCGGGGGAAGCGGCCGCCGCGGCGCGTACCGCTTTGTCGACTTCCGTCGGCCCGCAGTCGGGGACGGTCGTGATCCGTTGTCCGGTGGCGGGATCCTCGACGGCGAGCATGGTCCTCCTCGGTGGAAGGAAAAGTGCCGACTTGCCAGCCTACCTTCGATGATCGACTGGCGGTTCCGGCGAAAAGGCGAAAATGGCGGCGTGGCGCGCGTCACCGACGGTGCTGTCACGTCCGCGCCGTCGGTCTCGTCCAGTCGGTGAACGCACTCGCACGAGGAGGACACCATGCCGCGCATTCCCGCCGTGAAGACCGCCGAAGCAGGCTTCCTGCTGAAGCTGTTCTACAAGTTCGCAGGCAAGCGTTTCGGCGCCGTGCCCGAGCCGATGGCCGTCTACGCGCACCACCCGGCCCTGCTCCGGGCGAACGGCATGCACGAGATGATGGCGGAGAAGGCCAGCAAGACGCTGCCGTCGAACGTGCGCGAACTGGCCGTGTACCGCGTCGCGACCCAGCTCGGCTGCTCGTGGTGCATCGACTTCGGGACCATGCTGCAACTGCACGAGGGTCTCGACATCGAACGGCTGAAGAACATCGACGACTACGCGAAGTCGCCCGCCTTCACCGACCAGGAGCGGCTCGCGCTCGCGTACGCCGACGCGATGACCGCGAGCCCGGTGACCGCCACCGACGAGCAGGTCGCCGAGCTGGAACGCGAATTCGGCCGCAAGGGCGTCATCGAGCTGACCTACCAGATCGGCCTCGAGAACATGCGTGCCAGGATGAACAGCGCGCTCGACATCACCGCGCAGGGCTTCACCTCGGGCGATGCCTGCAAGATCCCGCTTCCCTGACGTCCCGCGTTTAGTCCTCTGAATGCGCCTGGGCGCATTCAGAGGACTAAACGCGGTCAGGAGTCGACGCGGGTCCGCGCGGTGGTGAGCTTGTCCGGGTTCGCCATGTCGTAGATCGCCACGATCTTCCCGTCGCGGATGACGAAGGCGTCGACGTGCTCGTCGAGCGCCCGGTACCGCTCGGAACCGGGCTGCGGCGGGAGGTAGATCCCGAGGTCGCCGTTGACCAGCGCGAACCGCGCCTGCTCCATCCCGGCCGGGTCGTACATCCGCATGAGGCCCTGGAACAGCCGGGTGACCTTGTCGAACCCGGCGACCGTGTGCACCGCCGTGCGCGCCTTGCCGCCGCCGTCGCCGACGAGGACGACGTCGGGATGCAGGACCTCCGCCACCGCCTGGATGTCGCCGGTGAGCATCGCCGTCATGAACTTCTCGATGATCTGCTGCTGCTCGGCGAGCGCCGTCCGGGGCGGCGGATCGGCGTCGGCGACCGCGCGGCGGCCGCGGGAACCGTGCTGGCGCGCGGCGTCCGTCGTGCAGCCCAGGATCTCGGCGATCTCGCCGAACGGCACCGAGAACGCGTCGTGCAGGACGAACGCGACACGCTGCTCCGGCGTCAGCCGGTCGAGGACCACCATCGCCGCCATGCGCATGCCGTCGTCGCGGACGGCGACGGCCAGCGGGTCCTCCGACGAAGGGGTGCCCAGCGGGCCGAGGACCGGCTCGGGCAGCCACTCCCCGACGTACCGTTCGCGGCGCACCACCGCGGACCGCAGCCGGTCGAGGCAGATCCGGCTGACGACGGTGGTCAGCCAGCCCTTGTGGTCCTCGATGGCCGAGCGGCGGCGTTCGTCCATGCCGCTCAGGCGCAGCCACGACTCTTGGACCGCGTCCTCGGCGTCGGAGAGCGTGCCGGTGAGCCGGTAGGCGACCGACACCAGATGGGGCCGCAGCGCGGCGAAGTTCCCGGCGAGTTCGTCCAGGGCGGTGCTCATTCCCCGAGTGTGCCGCACAGTGCTCGGAGAGCGGGAACTAGAGTGATGAGCGTGGCAGGACGGATTCGGGAAAGCGACATCGCGGAGGTGCGCGAGCGCAACCGGATCGACGAGGTCATCGGTGATTACGTGGCGCTGCGCAGCGCCGGCGGGGGCAGCCTGAAAGGGCTTTGCCCGTTCCACAACGAGAAGACCCCGTCGTTCAACGTGCGCCCCACGCACGGCACTTTCCACTGCTTCGGCTGCGGCGAAGGCGGTGACGTGATCAAGTTCATCCAGAAGATGGACCTGATCTCGTTCGTGGAGGCCGTCGAGCGGCTCGCGGATCGGGTGGGTTTCCGGCTCACCTACGAAGGCGGCGGCGGAAGCGTCCAGCGTGATCGCGGCACCCGCGCCCGGCTGATCGAGGCGCACCGCGCGGCCCAGGAGTTCTACGCCGAGCAGCTGCTCACCCCGGACGCGCGCGCGGCGAGGGACTTCCTGTCGGAACGGGGTTTCGACGCGGCCGCCGCGCAGACGTTCGGCTGCGGGTACGCGCCGGCGGGCTGGGACAAGCTCACCAAACATCTGCTCAACCGCGGATTCGAGGTCAAGGAACTGCTCACCGCCGGGCTGGCCAAGGAGGGACAGCGCGGGCCGATGGACCGGTTCAACCGGCGGCTGCTGTGGCCCATCCGCGACGTCGGCAACGAGGTGGTCGGGTTCGGCGCGCGGCGCCTCTACGACGACGACCGTGTCTCGGCGAAGTACCTGAACACCGCGGAGTCGCCGATCTACAAGAAGTCGCAGGTGATGTTCGGCCTCGACCTGGCCAAACGCGAGATCGCGAAGCGGCATCAGGTCGTCGTCGTCGAGGGCTACACCGACGTGATGGCGATGCACGCCGCCGGGGTCCCGACGGCCGTCGCGTCGTCGGGGACGGCGTTCGGCGAGGACCACATGAAGGTCCTCCGGCGGCTGATGATGGACGACGACGCCTTCCGCGGCGAAGTGATCTTCACCTTCGACGGTGACGAAGCCGGTCAGAAGGCGGCGTTGAAGGCCTTCGAGGGCGACCAGACCTTCGCCGGGCAGACCTACATCGCCGTCGCCCCCGACGGCATGGACCCGTGCGAACTGCGGCTCGCCAAGGGCGACACCGCGGTGCGCGACCTGGTCGCGCGGCGGATCCCGCTGTTCGAGTTCGCGATCAAGAGCATGCTCAAGGCCTTCGACCTGGACTCCGTCGACGGCCAGGTCGCGGCGCTGCAGAAGACCGTTCCGCTGGTGGCCGGGATCAAGGACCGGGCCAGCCGCGACGGTTACGCGTCGAAACTCGCCTGGTGGGTCGGCTGGCAGGACGCGGCGCAGGTGGTGAACCGGGTGCGCGGCAGCGCCGGGGCGGCGGCGAAACGCTCCGCCACCGTCGAGGTCCGGCGGCCCGCCGCCGCGGCGACCGCCACCGCCGAAGAGGACCTGCCCCGGCCCGCGCCGGGCGATCCGCGGTTCATCGCGCAGCGCGAGGCGCTCAAGGCGGCTTTGCAGCAGCCGATGCTCGCCGGAGCGGAGTACGACGCGCTGCCCGAGGACGCCTTCACCCATCCGGTTTACGTCGCCATCCACAAGGCGTTGCTGTCCGCCGGGGGAGCGGGTTCCGGGCTGACCGGGCCTGCCCTGCTCGACGCGGCGGCCCCGCACTGCCCGCAGGGAACGGTGCGGCGAGTGCTCAGCGAGCTTTCGGTGGAACCGTTGCGCGCCAAGGGCGAGGTCGACTCGCGCTACATCTCCGCGCAGCTCGCGGCGGTGCAGGAAAGCCTGGTCGGCCGCCAGATCAACGAGATCAAGTCGAAGCTCCAGCGGCTTTCCCCGGTCGAGGCGCCGGACGACTACCGCGCGCTGTTCGGCGACCTCGTCGCGCTCGAGCAGTACCGGAAGGCGCTGAAGGAACAGGCCATCGGCGGATTGGACTGAGCATGGGCTGGCTGCGTCACCTGCTGGGTGACCGTGTCCCGGCGGATTTCGACGGCTCGCTGGACGACGGCGAGCACGTCGTCGGGAGCGCGGCGGTCGAAGGCGGCGGGTATCTGCTGGTCACGCCGCTGGGACTGTGGATCCCGGGGCCGCGCCGGGTCGGCTGGCATCTGGTCGGCAAGGCGGCCTGGTCCACCGGAGTGCTGACCCTGACCGAGTCCGAAGAGACCGGTACGGCGGGGGAGGCCGTGCTGCTGGCCGACAAGCCCCCCGTCCGGTTCGGGCTCGCCCGGCCCGGCAAGGTCCCGATCCTGATCCGGCAGCGGGTCGACGGCTCGATCCGGGGGCGGTACCGCAAGGACCTCGGGACCGGGGGAGCGTGGTTCGTCGAGCGCAAGGTCCCCGGCCGGGACGGCACGGTGCTGCAGGTGCGGCCCGATCCGGGCACCGACGTCGACGTGGTCAAGGCGATCGCCGAGGAGGCGGCCGGGAAGCTGGCGAAGCCGGACAGCTAGCAGTACGCTCGTACTGTATCGCTGGGAGGCGCCATGTGGGATCCGGTCAAGTACCTCGACTACGCCGACCTGCGGGCCCGGCCGTTCCACGACCTCGTCGGGCGGATACCGGCCAAGGCGCCCCGGCGCGTCGCGGACCTCGGCTGCGGCCCCGGGAATCTGACCGCCGGCCTGGCGGAACGCTGGCCGGACGCGATCATCGAGGCGAGCGACAGTTCACCCGAAATGGTCGAAGCCGCGCGGTCACGCGGTGTCGACGCGCGCGTGCTCGACGTCAACGACTGGGTACCCGAACCGGACACCGACGTGGTCATCTCCAACGCCGTGCTCCAGTGGGTCCCGGAACATCGTGACCTGCTCCGCCGCTGGGTGGACCTCCTGCCGTCCGGGGCGACGCTCGCGTTCCAGGTCCCCGGCAACTTCGACGCCCCGTCGCACGCCCTGGTCCGCGCCCTCGCGCGCACCGACGAGTGGGCTCCGCGCCTCGCCGACGTCGTCCTGCGGGAGAACGAAGCCGTCGACAGCCCGCTCGGCTACGGGAATCTGCTCGCCGACGCGGGATGCGCCGTCGACGCCTGGGAGACGACGTATCTGCAGCGGCTGACCGGTGAGGACGCCGTACTCGAATGGATCACCGGCACGTCGGCGCCCGGTCAAAGAGGCCCTCTCGGGGGAGGACTGGGACCACTTCCGCGCGCAGATCGCCCGCAAACTGGACGAGGCCTACCCGCCGCGCCCCGACGGGACCACCTGGTTCGAGTTCCGGCGGGTCTTCGTGGTCGCCGTCGTGGGCTGAAAGGGACTTTCACCGCGTCAGATGCAGCGAAAGGGCCCTTCACCGCGTCGGACGCGGTGAAGGGCCCTTTCGGTCCGGGGTCAGCGCTGAGGCCGCCCGAACCGCTCACCGACCTTGGCGCGAGCGACCCCGGCGGCGCCCTGCACCATGGGGTGGTCGGCGATCTTGCGGTAGGTCCGCACGATCTGCTCGTACCGCCCGCGGCCGGCCTTCGCGCCCAGCACATAGCCCGCGGCCGCACCCAGCAGGAACATCTTCATCCGAGTCCACGCCTCCGTTCGATCTTGCTCCGGCTGTCATTGTCCCTCAAAACGCGAGCTTGACGAGGTGATGTCGAAAGTGGGGGGTGGGTGCGCGGCCGCCGGAGGGCATGGGCTAAAGTTCTCTCATCGGTCGGAGCGATCCGGCTGGTACGGAGCACAATCCCCTGTAGCTCAACTGGCAGAGCATTCGGCTGTTAACCGGAGGGTTCTTGGTTCGAGTCCAAGCGGGGGAGCACAAGCCCAGGTCAACGACCTGGGCTTCTTCGTTTTCCGGGCTCGTGTCGTGCCGAGGGATGATTTAGCGATTACAAACCGGCGGGGTCCAGCATCCCCTCCAGGGCCGCCACGTTGGCCTGGTTCGACGCCCTCGGTTTCCGGTAATGACGTTCGACGACGGCCACGGTGTTGCCCAGCTGGTCCGCGATCGCCGAGGACGGCCGGTCCGCTTCGTCGAGCACCAGACCGACCGTCTTCCGGAACACGTGACTGGTGACCCACCCGTAGCCGATCGCCTTCATCGCCTCTTCGATCCTGTTGATCACGTTCGACGGATCGAGGAGCCCGCCGGCGAACGAAGCGAACAAGGGGCCATCGCAGGCGGCCGCGCGGCGCCGCTCCCACATCGCCATCGACCATTCCGGGACGATGAGCAGCAAGCCGTCGACCCCGCCCTTGCGTAGAGGCTCGCGTAAGAGTCCTGACCCGGTGACGCGGACGACGTGATGCCCGATCGTCACGGTCGAGGCAGCCGGGGCGACGTCCGATCCGAACATCGCGAGCAGTTCCCCGATGCGGACGCCGGTCGACAGCATCGCCTCCATGATGTCCGGCAGGTCCAGCCAGATGCGTCCCCGGCGGCCCAGCGATCGCCCTCGCGAGTCGGCTTGACGAGTCGGTCCGTAGACGCGGAGCTTGGCGAGAAGATCGATACGCTGATTCGTGGTCAATGCGAGGATCTCCTTCTTGCCTCCCCGCGACAAGCGCCTCAGCGAGCGGACGGGATTCACGTCCATGGCGCCGTGCCGGACCGCGTAGTCGCACACGCCGGCCAGCGCCGCTTTGACGAGCTTGGCCGTGTCGTAGCTTCTCTTCATCCGCGCGTTCCTGACGACCCGGTCGCATCGGGATACCCGGACCTCGTGACATTGGAGGCGCCCCAAAGCGGGACGGACCCAATTCTTCAGTACGCGGCGATAGAGACTCACGGTGCCGACCGCCAGGTTGCCGAGTTCGGCCTCCAGTTCCAGTTCCTCCAGATACAGGTCGGCGACGACATCCAGCCGGGTCTCCTTGCCGATGTCGTCGCCTGTGGCCGAGTCGGAAAGCTGGAGCAGCGCCTCCTTCAGCCGGTTAACGGCCTGTGTCTTCGTGGCGGCCACTCGCCGGACGAGCCGCCGCGCCCCGTCCCCGGCTCGGAAGTAGGTACGTGCCTGGTAGCGCGGTCGGCCGGATCTCGTCGGTGGCAACTTCAGTGTCGCGATGACGCCATACGTGCCGACAGGTGTGGGAGGACGTCCCATATTCGTTGGCGCTTTCTTGCTCGAGAGATGAGGTTGCTTCAACCTCCGGGGTTCAAGAAGCTGTCTATCGCCGTGTCTGGGATGAGGTAGTAGCGACCGGCGGTGACAGCCGCCAGCTTGCCTTCGTGTATGAGGCGCAAGACCGTTTCGTAGGGGATGCCGAGCTGTAGCGCGGCCTCGCGGGGTGTCCAGGCTTTGCGTGGCAATGCGTCTTCGTCCCTCACGAAGGCCTCCAGGGTGGTCGGCGTGACGGTCCGATGAAGGCATGTGCCCCAGCCTGGAGTTTCATTCACGGCAGTCGGACTCGGACACCCAGCAGTCGGTCGCGGTGGGTGTACCGCCGATCCGGTGAACGTCCGTTAGGATCACCTTCGATTGTTGGTATGGAAACCGCTGTATGACTTGATGAAAGGCACTCCATGGCTCAGAAAGTCGTCGTTCAGATCGTGGACGATCTCGACGGCGGGACCGCCACCCAGACCGTTCCCTTCGCACTCGATGGCGTCTCGTACGAAATCGACCTGTCGGACGAGAACGCCGAGGTGCTGCGCGAGGAGTTCGCGCGGTATGTCGAAGCAGGCAAGCGCGTCGGTGGGCGTCGGCTCAAGGTCGCCGCCGGGCAGGGGACGATCGCGGGTGCCGCTGATGGTGCGAAGCGGCCGGTTGACCGTGAGCGCACGCAGGCTGTCCGTGCCTGGGCTAGTGACAACGGATACGCGGTCGCCGACCGCGGCCGGATCCCCAACGAGATCTATGAAGCCTTCGATGCCGCGGAGGTGGCTGCGTCGCAGACCGTCGAAGACGCTCCGGTGCAAGCAGCGCGCAAGCGTTCGACGCGGAAGAAGAAGCCCGCCGCCGGCTGAGAGGGCCGCTCCGTCGTAGAAATCTAGGCGGCTTCGGCAAACCGACATTCGATTTGAACGCCGACTGCGAAATACCCTGTCTGGAGTGCGTCGCCGTCACGCTTGTACTGATTGATGTCGGTCAGACGAACAACGGCCCGCCCCTGCATCCGGGGTGTGTGTTGGAGCGGGCCGTTGCTCTTTCCCAACATGGCCCGAGATTCAGCTGAATCCCCGGAAGCGAGGTTTCACTGGGTGTGGTGTCCGGGCTTCGGGAATTCGGTCGGGTGCCATGTACCTCGAAGCGTAGGCCATCTCGCGGTGTCCATGCGGGCAGACAATTCTCGCGCAAAAACGCTGGGCATCCCAGCGAAATGTCTGCTATGGATGGCGGCGGTGGATGGGCAGCCTCCTCGTCGGGGGCCGCTGAGCTCGAACCTGCTCGTGCCCGGGCATCGACGGCGGACGGTGATCGGCTAACGTGCCACGTGTGCCGGGGGACAACGGATCGGGTGACGAGCGGAGTTCCGGCGACACGTGCTCCTCGCCTTCGCCGGAGCACTACTGGCTTAAAATCGCTGACCCGCGAGCCGAGCTACCGGTGTTTCCCGCCGGTGCCGATGCTCGTGTTCTCCTCCCCGCGTCAGGTGAATTCCATGATCTCAGGGCGAAGCTGACGGCGAACGGTGTCGACTGGCGTACGGTGCGTTACCTGGTGGACGACGAGATCGTCACCCACCGAGCTTCGCAGGTTTCGGAGTGTTACCTGGCGCGATCCGCGCGACGGCAACCGTTCCGCACCACGGGTGTGGAAGCAGCCATCGCCCGGGACGCCTTCGAAGTGCTGTGGGACAGTCACACCAGTACCGCCGAGACCGCGTCTTCGATACCGGCGGAGGAACTCGTTCCCCGCGATTGGCTTCGTTTTCTGCCGTACCCCTCCCTCAATCCCGCTCAAGCGGAAGCCGTTCCACCGATCTTGGGGGAATCGACGCACGTTGTCGTGGTCGCGCCCACCGGCGCGGGCAAGACCACGGTCGGAATGGTCGCGGCACTTCGAGCCGTGCTCGGCGAAGGCCGCAAGGCCGCGTGGCTGGTGCCGCAACGGTCACTGACGGACGAGCTTGATCGCGAGCTCGACCAGTGGCGTCGAGAGGGCCTCCGAGTCGAGCGGCTTTCCGGCGAGTACAGCGTCGACGTCGAACGTGTCCGGGAAGCGGACGTCTGGGTGGCGACAACCGAGAAATTCGAGGCGATGTGCCGGGCATCGTCCTTGCGCGAAGCTCTCGCCGAAGTCGCGTGCCTGATCGTCGACGAGATCCACTTACTGGGCGACCCTGAACGTGGCCCGGTCCTGGAAGCGCTCCTTGCCAGGATGCGTGGCAACGACCAGGTGCGCATCGTGGGTTTGTCGGCCACGGTCGCCAACGCCGACGAGATCGCGGCGTGGCTGGGGGCGCGGCTTGTGCGGGTGGCCTGGCGGCCCAGCACGTTGACCTGGCAATTGCCGGTCATCGCCACTCATCGGGACTGGTCGCTGGTCGAGAGCGCACGTATCCGGGTGGCGAACGCGCTCACCGGAATGGTCACCCAGGACGGTGGTAGCGCGCTGGTGTTCTGCGGAAGTAAGCGCGGGGTCAGGCGTACGGCTCTCGTGATCGCCGGTTCCCGAGGGGTACGCACCGATGGCGTGCACCCGGACGATCTCGACCGGCTGCACGAAGTTTGCCGCGAAGCACGGATAGGTCTTCACTACAAGGGCTGGGATCACAAACGGGAGGCGGAGAAGGCGTTCCGCGCCCGGGAAATCGATGTTCTCGTCGCCACTTCGACGGTCGCCGCCGGAGTGAACCTTCCGGCGCGGGCGGTCATCGTGCAGGACACCGAGGTCGGGATGAATCCGATCGACGTGGCGACCGTCCAGCAGATGTTCGGCCGGGCCGGCCGGGTGGGGCAGGGCGAGCGCGATGGCTGGGCTTTCATGATCGTCACCGAACAAGAGCGCCAGCGCTGGCAGGCCAAACTCGTCGCCGGGAACACCGTGCGCTCCCGGATCGAGGCCAGTCTGCCGGATCACGTTCTCGCCGAAGTGGTCCAGCGGCGGATCGCCTCACTACGTGAGGCCGAGGACTGGTGGGTCGGCACCTTGGCGTGCCATCAAGGCAGCCGTAGCCTGCAACCCCTCCGCGAGGCCGTCCGGTTCCTCGTCGAAGGCCGGTTCATCAGCGGAGCCGAGGCGGTCGACGGTGAATTCATGCTCGCACCGACGGACCTGGGAAAGGTCACGGCGCGGCTCATGGTGCCCGCAGCGGTGGGACACGAGATCAGGGTGGCTCTCGCTGAGAGCGCGTTACCGGATTCGCCGGATGAAGCGGAACGCACGGTCATCGACCTGATCGCGGGGCTGGTGCCCAAGCTCGCCCAAAGCGCGATCAACGAAGAACTGAAGGCCGTGGTCAACCGGTTGCTTCATCCGGACGGCTCGGGCGTCTATCAGCGGGGCGATCTGGCCAGGGTCGCACTCGGTCTCGTCGCGAGTACGCCGGAAGCGTTCCGTCGTGGGGCCAAGACGATCGCCGGGCTCCCCTATCTGGCTTTGTATCCGGTGCTGGAGGACGCACCCCGGTATCTCCATTGGATCGGTTGCCAGGGGCAGCTCGGGACTGTCCACCCCTGGAGCGCGGTCGTCGCGGCGGACCTGAGCCGCCGCGTGAAATGGCGACGATGCCAGCCGCCCCGCGGAGCCGGCCGGCTGCTGTGGATGTGCGAGCAGATGGCCACCCCCACGCACGCCGAAGATCTCGTTCCCGCGCTCTGGAGCGCCGCGAGAGCGCGGGGGATCACTGGCCCTGACTGGTCGGCCAGAGGGGTTCCGAGTCAGTGCCGTCTCGATGACGAGGCTTATCGCGCCTTGTTGAGGGAACGTGCGACCGACGTCGTCATCGAGAGAAACGAGGACCTGATCGCGGTCTCGGCACCGGATTCGAGTGTCGTCGTGGCTTGGTCGGGCAGAAGATTCTCTCGGGTTGGCTTGTCGCAGGGAAATGGGTCCGTCCAGGCCGACGACGACACGCAGGTGGCCGCCTTCACCTGGCGAGGCGACTATCGAGCGACAGGCTGGCTCGGCCGGTATTCGCAGCTGGAACCGTCCTGACCGGGAGGTCCGATTCCGGTGCGGTTGAGGGATAAGCCGAGCGAGCTCGGGACTACCTGGTCTCTCGAGCGGCCGCGAAACGGAAAGCCACGATGGCCGAACCCCGGAATCTCGTGCCAGGCTACGATCACGCCTGCTGAGCACAAGTAAACCGGCGCAATGCCGCCGCCTCGACCACGCCTTCCTCGCCAGGATTCAGAGACACCAGCCCGCCGTGTCCGTCAAACCCACAGCGAACGACCCTGCCGGGCTCGTCGAGCGCCGCAGGTGAACTCGACCTCATCGCAGACACAATGCTATAAGCCACCCCCTGCCGAACCAGCTCGTCTCAGGCCGGTCTGTCTCACTGCTCACGACAAACGGCCGGATCGAGCGTGTGGCTTGCTGCCTTGACTTTTAGGTCAACGGCAGCCCCGCTCGCGCGGGGACGACGGCCATTTGGACCGGACGCTCGGAGTGCCGCTGGGACCAACCCCGCTAGCACGGGGACGACGCGGACTGACCTGGCTCATTGAAGATCGTACTGCTGGTTTTCTTCAGCCTGTTAGCCCTCAGACTGACCAAGAGGGTCGAACCGAGCCCTAGGTTGTTGATTCGGCGAGTTCTCGTATTGCGGTGTCGGTGTGCGTAGTGGGTACGGCGGTGTCGTTGTCTGGGGCACTGACGGTGTTTCGCGTGCTCGGTGCGGTTCAGGGGTGTCATGGGCTGAGAGCGGGAGCGTGCCTCTTTGCGCCATTTTCGAAGGATGCGGCGGCCGTAGCTGTGGGTTCCGGCGACGCGGTCGAGGTCGGCGCCGGATGGCGTTCGGCCTTGGGTGGGTTCGTGCTGATAGTGGGTCCACATCAGTTGTTCGGCGGTGGGTTTGAAGGGCTGGTCCGTCGGGCCTGGTGTCGCCTGCGGAGGGTTGCCCGGGGCTGGCGTAGGCGTGGGCAAGCGGCGGTGATGACGCCGAGGGCGCTGGTCACGGGTGTGGAGGCGATGTGCGCGCAGGGAGAGCGAGATGCCGAAGATGAATGCGTACCAAGCGGCCACCGACCATCCCCGCCTGTGCGGGGACAACGCGATCACCGTGTGCACCAGGGTCCCGGCGGGACGGACCAACCCTATATCCGCGGGACGACCCAGGACGCCAGGCTCGCGGGAACTCGGTGAGCGGACCATCCCCGCCTGCGTGAGGGACGACCGCCGCTTCACGAACGTCTTGTTGTGGCGGCCGGGATCAACCCCGCTCGCGCGGGGGCGACGTAATCAGCGTGATCATGAATTCCGCCATCGAGGGATCAACCCCGCTCGTACGGGGACGACTTCACATGGTCCCGAACCAGGATCTCCCCGGCTGACCAGCCCCGCTCGCGCAGGGACGACAAGCCGGATCTGGACAAGCTGATCCGCGCCGTGGGGCCAACCCCGCTTGTGGGGACGACAAGTCGGTCTCGCTGGCGTGCACCAGACGTCGGAACCAAGCTCGCGAGCGCGAGGAGGGACCGCAGTCAGAAAGCATCGACCGGATGCGCGCCAAGGGATCAGCCCCGCCTGCGCGGGGACGACCTGTACCTGATCGGGAAGTACGGCGGCTACCAGGGGCCAACCCCGCCTATGCGGGGACGACGGTCGCGACTACGACGCGATCCCGGTCTTTTGGGGACCAGTCCCGCTTGCGCGGGGACGACCTCAACGCCGGACAACGCCGGATGGTGACCGAGGGACCAGCCCCGCCTGCGCGGGGACGACGGTTTCTACCAGGGCCGCCAGGATCCGGAGCTGGGACCAGCCCTGCCTGTGCGGGGACGACTCGGCGAGCGCGGGCCCTTCCGGCCGGTGGAACGGACCAGCCCCGCCTGCGCGGGGACGACGCGCCACAATGACGAGCGCGCCCACAACCAACGGGACCAACCCCGCTCGCGCGGGGACGACCGCTGGTGGATCGCGCGGAAACCGCTCTACAAGGGACCAACCCCGCTCGCGCAGGGACGACTACAACCGGCTGATCCAGATGACGGCGGACAAGGGGCCAACCCCGCTCGCGCGGGGACGACACAAACTGACCTGGTCCTTTGAAGATCATACTGCTGGTTTGTTCCGTTTGGTTGTCGTAATGTCCTCATGCTGATCATGACGTTGGCTCGAACCTCAGGGCATCGATTCGGCGAGTTCTCGCCCGAGGATGTCCGCTTGTGGACGTGGGTTCGTTGATGTCGTCGTTTGGGGCCCTGACGGCGTTTCGTATGGCGGGTGTGGTTCGGAGTTGGCTGTGGCTGTATGCGGGAGTGTGCCTTCTTTGCGCCATTTTCGGAGGATGCGGCGACCGTAGTTGTGGGTTCCGGCGATGCGGTCGAGTTCGGCGCCGGTGGGTGTTCGGCCTTGGGTGTGCTCGCGCTGGTAGTGGGTCCACATCAGTTGTTCGGCGCTGGGCTTGACCGGCTGGTCCGTCGGGTTTGGTGTAGTAGGCCGAAGGGTGGCCGGGTTTGGGGTGAGGGGTTCGGATTCCTTGTGAATGCGGTCGGAGGGTGAGGGCGTTGGTGGTTCGGTGCGGTGGCGTTTGAGTGCTCGGTTGAGGAGTTCGACGGCGAGTAGCAGAGCAAGCGGTGGGCATGCGGCGACGGCGACGCCGAAGGCGCTCGTCACCGGAGCAGAGGCGATGTTCGCACAGAGGGACAGCGCGATGCCGAAGACGAACGCTGCCCAGGCCGGCCAACGGCTGGAGCCGTCGCGACTGGGCTTCCAGAGTTCGACGGTCGCGGTGGTGAGGAGGCCGTCGACGATGAGCGGCCAGATCGAGGCGGTCGTCGTGTCCGCGCCGAACCGGAGCGCGAACTGACGCCCATGGACGTAGGAGGCATAGGCGGCCCCGAGGGCGACCAGGGCGGTGCAACCGCATTGAATCCAGAGGGAGAGGTCCCGACGGATGCTGTTCATGATGTGGCTCCACCGCGGTCCCGGCGCAGCCGGTTGATCCTCAGTGTGGCGGAAAGTTGCAGCTCAGGGGGCTGAGAGGACGCGTGGTTGCTGTCCGTACCTCGTCGGGGGTACAGCACGAAAAGCGCCGATCATTTTGATCGACGCTTTTGCTATTTCAGTAGCCAGGCATGGCGTCTGTGATCCTTTCTCCTGCTTCCGCTATCGACTGCACGGTGAGCTGAGTCACCTCGAAGAGCGCCCTGGCCAAGTTGACCCGCAAGTAGGGAACGGCGGCCGGAAGGCGCGGGTCCGAGGGTGTGGGTGGTGCCGGAGTCTCGATGTCTTGCGCGTCCAGCCGAGCCGTCTCGGCTTGAACGGTGTTCTTGTTCGCCGCAGGCTTCCTGCTCACGTTCGATCTCGGCGATCGCTGCCGCACGCTGTCCAGTTCGGACGGTCGATCGCGTCGGCTTCCAGAATGGACGTACGGCAGGTCGGCGACGCCGTGGTTGTTCTTGCGGGGCCGGAGTCTCCTTTGTTGTGAGCCTGGTCCGGACGGCCGCTCCGGCGCTAACTTCCTTGCCCGGTCGGTGATCGCAGCGCCCATCGGATCGACGGCGTTGTAAGAACACGTTCTCGCCACGAACGCCCGCCTCCGCCGATGGGCGGAGGTCTCGCAAGCGGCGGATCAGGGGCGGAGGACCACTTTGCCGATGTTGGCGCGGGCCTCGATGATTTCGTGCGCCGACGCGGCGTCGGACATGGGGATTTCGGCGTGTACGGCGGCTCGTAGCCGTCCGGTCTGGTGGAGTTGCCACAGTTGCCCGTGGTGGCGGTCGTAGAGTTCGCGCTGGGTGCCGGCGAACCGGGCCATGGTGAAGCCGGTGATGGTCTTGGAGCCGGCGAGCAGATCGAAGGCGGGCACCGTGCCGCCGCCGGAGTTGAAGAAGATCAGCCGTCCGCCGGGTTTCAGCGCGGCGACGGCGCGGGTGAGCAACTCGCCGCCGACGCCGTCGAGCACCACGTCGACGGGCTCGCCCCAGTGGTCGCTGTCGTAGATGACGACTTCGTCGGCTCCGAGGTCGCGCAGGAAGTCCGCCTTGCCGGGGGAGCTGACGGCCGCCACGACCCGCTTGATCCCTTGGATCTTCGCCAGTTGGACCGCGAGGTGCCCCACGCCGCCGGCCGCGCCGGTGACGAGTACGGATTCGGCCGCGGTGACCTTGGCGGTCGACAGCGCGCCGAGCGCGACGTGTCCGCTGCGTACCAGCGCGACAGCCTGGACGCAGCCGGCGTCGTCGGGGATGCGGCTCGCCATGTGGCTGGGAGCGAGGACCATATCGGCGTAGGAGCCGGTGAAGGTCAGCGATGTGACCCGGTCCCCGACCGTGAAGCCGGTCGTCTGCGGGCCGACAGCGACAACCTGCCCGGCGATCTCCCCGCCGAGCACGCCCGGGAGCGGCGCGCGGTCACCTTCGCCGCGGACTTTGCGCACCGAAGGCAAGGTCACGCCGATGGCCTCGGTCCGCACCAGGAGCTCACCAGGCCCCGGTTCGGGTGTCGGGGCCTGTTCGAGGCGGAGTACCTCCGGACCGCCGTACTCGTAGAAGCGGACTCGGCGCATGACTACCTCCAGGTTGTTGGGTAGTCCCAACGATAACGGATTCTGTTGGGTACTCCCAATGATTTTCGGTAGCCTGTCGGGATGGTCGACGTCCCGTACGCCCCTGCCCGCATCCGCGCTCTCCCGAGCTGGCTCCTCGGCCGTGCCGCGGCCCGCGGTCATCGGCTGGTGGCGGAGGCGCTGGCGCGCGAGGGCCTGCGAATGATGCACCACGCGGTGCTGGCCTCCGTCGCCGAGCTGGGGCCGGTGTCTCAGGCGGATCTCGGCCGGACCCTGCGCGTCGACCCCAAGGACATGGTCGCGATCGTCAACGATCTGCACCGAGAGGGTCTGATCGCCCGCACCCCCGATCCGGCCGACCGGCGCAAGAACGCCATATCCATCTCGGCCGCCGGGAGCCGGCGCCTGCGCCGTACCGAAAAGCTGGGCGACGAAGCCAACGACGAACTGACCTCAGCGCTGACGCCGGCCGAGCGTGACCAACTCGTCGACCTGCTGGCCCGCATCGTCTCCCCGGTGGGACCGTCGTCATAGCGCGGACCAGGAGCGGACCTGCGCGAGGCGAAGCCGGGAAGCGACGACGTTCACCGCTCGGCCCACCTCCGGCGGAGGGGGTTGCCCGTTGGTGCGTAGATCGTCGCCCGCTATGCCGTCCCATCGGTGTGGCCCCGGAGTTGATCACCACAGCAAGCTGTGTGTGCTCGAGCCCGCAGTCAGCACAGGGGGAAACACATGGGGGTCCGTCCTGGACGCCGGTTGCTCGCCGCCGTCGTGGCGGTGACGACCGGGATCACGCTCGTCACCGCTCCTCCGGCGGTCGCCGAGGCATCCGTCGTGGACACCGCGAAACTGGCCGACGTCCTGCTCGCCGGTTACGTCCGCACCATCGACGACACGAAGACCTACACCAAGCATCTGGTGGCCAGCGCTGAGCTGCTCGACTGGCACGCCACCCATCCGGGTGCCGACCAGAAGACCTTGACCGATCACTTCGAACTGGTCCAGGGCGCGATCCACGACGCCCTGCCGGAGCGGACTTCTCTCACCGAGGACCACGAGATCGCGGGTGCGGCGCTGTCCGTGCTGCACACGGTGCCGGACGCGGCCGTGCGCGGCCCCGAGGTCGGCAAACTGCTGGCGGCGCTGATCGCACGCGACGTCGTACCGCCGACCGGGTCGGTCAAGGACCGGCTGGAGAGCGCGCTGCGGATCTCGTCGTGGCGGGCCGGCTTGGAGTCGGCTCAGGCCTCGGTGTGGTCCGGTGTCGGGAAGACCGCACGGAGCGACGCCAAGTTCACCGCGGCCTGGGACGACGGCGCGGGTAAGGACATCGGCATCAGCGCGAGGGCCTCCGCCGTGCAGTTGAGCAACACCACCGTGCTCCAGCATCACTTGAAGATCGAGCCGTTCCTGGAGGTGCAGACCAAGCCGGACAGGCTCCGGATCGTGACCGACGAGGCGATGGCCGACACCATCCGGAAGACGGTGGATCAGCGCAACCTCTGGTTCAACGAACTGAAGAACGCGAAGCCGGAACCGGGCAAGCCCAAGGAAGACCTGGAAGCCGAGCAGAAGGAACGCCAGAAGTGGATCGACGGTGCGAAGAGCGCTCTCGACGGCTACGCGTTCTTCCTCGGCGCGGTGGGTGACCCTGGCGCCGAACGGGACCTCAAGGCCTTCGCCAGCGGTGCGCTCCAGGTGGCCACCGCGGTCAACGAGTGCATCACCGCGTTCAAAGCCATCGACGCGGTGTTCTCCATGGCCTCGGTCGCCTTCACCGGCAACGTGCTCAGCGCCGTCAGCACCCTGGTGGGCCTGTTCGCCTCGGCCGGGCCGAGTGTCGAGGAGCTGATCCTCAAGGAGATCGAGGCCCTGCACAAGAAGCTCGACGAGCTCAAGGAGAACATGAACGAGCGCTTCGACGCCATCGACCGGCGGCTCAGCGCGATGTACACCGAGATCGTCGGCCAGCTGAAACGGCTCACCGGCGACGTGACCACGGTGAAGAACAACCTGACGGACGTCGCCGGTCAGCTCACCCGGATCGAAGACCGCGTGGACAACATCGGCGTCAACGTCACCGCGGCGCTGGCCGGCCTGTACGCCAAGGACGCGTGGAAGCAGGCCGATGCGAAGATCGACTATCTGCGTTACCACCCCGGCGACGAGTTCACCTATGACATGTACAAGCAGGCAGAAGAGGAGTTCCACCCGGCCGGTGTCGACCTGCCGAAGTCCGAGGGTGCCTACGTGCCGTCGAACGAACGTCCACAGAGGATGGTTCGGTCTTGCAGAACCTGCGTGACTTCGGGACGTTCGGCGTGATCCGGTACCTGTCCCGGCTCATGGTCCGCAAGGGCTGGAACCAGGAGGTGCCCGAGGTCGGCCCGACCGGCAACCCCGAAATGTGGAAGATCGGCGCTACCGCGTACACCCTGCTTTCCGCGCAGAATCCGAACTGGGCCAACAAACCCGGCACGAATCCGCCGGGGCAGCCCGGGAACCGGTGGGAGCGGCCCGGGCACGTCATCGGACAAGGCCGCGCGATCCTCGAAGCGGCCAAGACGTTCGGCACTCCGAAGGCCGACGGTGGGGTCAATGCCTTGTTCGCCGGGTTGCTGAACGAGTACGGGACCACGCTGAACGGTTTGATCGACGAGGCGCAGAACCGGGAACACGATGTCACCAAGGGTGCTTACAACCTCTGGGGCGGACCTGCCCAGGCAGCGCTCATCGAGCGAGCCGGCCTCGACGGCCTGCCCAAGGCGATGAAATGCGATTCGGGCAACCTCGACGAGTACATCGAGACTCCGGCGAAAATGCGGGGACGTATGCTTGCCCCGGCGCAGATGCTCGCCAGGAACGTGCACGTGAACCCGCCGCACTACAGCATCTGCTGGTATTCGAGGTTCGTCGACGAGCACGTGGTGGAGCGCACCGATCTCTGCGAAGCCGACCCCAGGCCGGTGCCTTGCACGGAGAAGTGGACCTACGGCGATCTCGAGGTCACCTTCAGCCAGGGGCTGCAATGGTCCGACGCGCCTCCGCTGCCCAGCCGCTGGGGCACCGCCACGGTGAAGAAGGGGATGCAGCTCCAGTACTGCAAGGACATCCACAACGGGCCCGCCTACTGCACGAACCGGCCGAACCAGTTCGAGGAGGTCGTGAAGGGCTGGAAGACCGGTCTGCACCAAGCGTTCGACACGAACGTGCGGATCGGCGAGCGGCCGGAGACCGAGCAGGACGCGGTGAACCGGATGACCACGTTCCTGAACCAGAACAGGACCAACTACTACCTCGACAACGCGAAGTACCTCAAGACCACCAATCGAGGCGCCGCGCTCAACATGCAGGCGCGGTTGCTGCGCACCTACACCGAACTCGGCTTCCCGCAGTCGCTGCGATCGGACAAGGAGCTACGCGGCCTGCTGTACGGCGCGTTCGGGATCTTCGCCAACGCCACGGACGAAATCGTGCCCGATCAGCTGTCCCGGATCTACGAGACCGCCGCGTCGAATCTCGCGGGCGGCCTTCCGGCCTGGAAGCAGGAACTGCTGTCCGCACGGGAGAATCCCTGTGTCAAACCCGAGGGAATCCGGACCGATGACCCGCTGCTGGCCTGTCTCGCCGAGGACGGCCGAAGTCGGCTGGCGAAACTGAACGAGCGGTACACGGTCGCGTTCAAGGCCCGCAAGGACGGTGCGGACGAGACGTTGTCGGACGTGCGGGACCAGGTGCGGAACCTGTGGCTGGTCACCAAGACGATCCATCCCGCGGCCGACGTCGGCGGACCGGTGGATCCCGTGCCGCCGAAGATCGCCGTCAACGCCGACTACGACGGAGACCGCAAGGAGGACACGGCGTTCTGGCGGCCTGAAGATGGCACGTGGACCGTGCGGCCCTCCACCGGCGGGCCGGAGCGGACGACGAGCCTCGGACGCCCCGGTGATCTGCCGGCACCCGCGGACTACGACGGCGACGGCAAGGCCGATCCCGCCGTCGTCCGGCCATCGGAGGGCCGGTTCTCGCGCAAGGCTTTGACCGGTGGCCCGGTCACCACGACGGAGTGGCCGAAACCCGGTTACGAGCCGAGGCCGGGCGAACGGGCCGGTATGGTGACCCTCGCCGGACGGCTGGGCAGACTCGCGAACGAAGTGTCCAGGGTGGGCAAGGCCACCGACGCGGTGGTGGCGCAACGTCAGGTGGTGAACCTGTGGCGGTCGCTGGCGCGGTCCGGTGGCGCCTCGGACCTGGCACGTTCGCTCGTCGTCCTGGGCTCGTTCCTGACCAACACGCGTGAGCACGACGAAGCGATCGCCGTCACGAAGGACGCCATCGACCGCTTCCGCGCACTCGGGCAGAAAGCCGACCTTGCGTGGGCACTGAACAACCTGGGCTATCGGAATTCGGCGGCGGGCAGGGCGTTGGACGCTGTGGTGGCGCAGCGGGAGAGCCGGGATCTGTACCGCGAGCTGGCCTCGGCGGATCCGGCGCAACGACGGGCCTTGGCCTTGGCTCATGTCGTTCTGGGATCGTTCGCGCAGCAGGCCGGCTTGTACGAGGAGGCGATCCAGGCCGGGCGTGACGGTGTCGCCGTCTATCGGCAACTCGGGGACAAGCCCGGCCTGGCGTGGGCACTGAACAATCTGGGCTATCGGAATTCGGCGGCGGGCAGGGCGTTGGACGCGGTGGTGGCGCAGCGGGAGAGCCGGGATCTGTACCGGGAGCTGGCCTCGGTGGATCCGGCGCAACGACCGGCGTTGGCGACTGCCTACGTGATTCTGGGGTCGTTCGCGCAGCAGGCGGGTCTGCACGAGGAGGCCATCCAGGCGGCGCGTGACGGTGTCGCCGTCTACCGGGAAATCGGGGACAAGGGCGGCCTCGCCTGGGCGTTGAACAACCTCGCGTACCGGTTCTCCGCAGCGGGGAAAGCCGCTGACGCGGCGGCGGCGCAGAGGGAAGTGCGAGACATCTATCAGGCACTTCTGGACGGCGGTGGTGCTTACCGGCCGCAACTGGCCGAAGCCGCGCTCCTGCTGGCGAGGTTCCTCATCGGCGCGGGCCGGAACGACGAGGCCAGACAGCCCGCTCAACAGGCAGTCGACCTCTTCGAGCAGCTCGCCGCGGCCGACCCCGCGTACGCACCGCGTTTGAAGGAAGCGAAAGAGGTGCGAGCCAGTCTCGGCTAGGCGGTGTCCGGAGAGTCTGTTCGATGGGCCACCTTGGCGCGAAGATCGCGAACAAGCCTGGCACCCGAAACCGCGTAATCGGGATCCTTAGGTCCGTCCATTCCGGCCGACGAACCAGGGGAGACCGCATCGTGCTCGGGCCGAGGGGAACTACGCCAGGTGTGTGCTTTCGGCGCCGTCCTGGACTCGCCGGAGCGCCGCCCCGGCGCTTGCGGACTCCGGGGCGGCGGCCGGTCAGGGCAGGATCTTGCCCGCTCCCGCTCCGGCGGTCACGCTGCCCTTCACCGCGCTCGCGGACTCGAGGCTGTAGGAGTACGGGATCCCGGCCACCTTTCCGCTCGCCTGCGGTGAGCCGGATCCGGTGAAGAGGTTCCCGCGCTGCACCAGGGTGCCTGCCGGTGAACCCGCGTAGCCGACCAGTGTCGGTTCGTCGACGTTGTCGAAGTGGTTGTTCTCGACGAGGACGCCACCGCCGCAGGTGGACGCGACACCGTACTCGTTGTCTCGATAGTAGTTGTTGAACACGTGCACCGGATTGGCGAATCGCACGCGCGGATGCCGTGTCCCCGAGCCGTCGAAGTAATTGTGGTGATAGGTCACGCGCAATTTGCCGATGTCCTGGCTCCCGTTGTCGTCACTGTGCCCGAGCAGCATCGATTTGTCGTGCCCGTGCACGCGGTTCCAGGACACCGTGATGTAATCCGAAGCGCGCTTGATGTCGACGGCGCCGTCGTATCCGTTGGTGAACGTGTTGTGGTCGACGACCACGTTGGTCGATGCCTTTTCGATGTTGATCGCGTCGTCGTCCCAGTCCCGGAAGGACAGGTTCTGGATCACCACGTTCTTGGAGCCGCTCAGGGTCAGGCCGCAGCCGTCGATCGTCGCGCCGGTGTTGCCCAGAATGGATTTGTTGGACCCCACCCTGAGCATGCCGGAGCAGGAAATGGTGCCGGAGACCCGCACCACCGCCGCCGTGGTCCCGCTGATCGCCGAGCTCAACGCCGACGCCGAGGTCACCGTGATCGGCGGTGCGCCGCCGCCGCCGTGGGTGCCGCCGTTCTGGCTCGCCCAGCCGATCGGTGCCGCCTGCGCGGAGATTTCCGCATTGACGCCGGTGGTCACCACGGTGGTCGAAGTGATCACGGTCAAAGCCAGAATCGAAAGAAATCGATAAGGACGCACATTCATCACGCCGCCTCCTTGCGGTCGATGAAGAAACAGGAATGTCCTAAAAGGATTGATTCGGATCCGATGGCGAAGTGCCGAGAACAGGAGACCAACGAACCGGCGTCACGTCAACCCTCGATCGCCGATTCCCGGTTCACACTGATGAATCGTGAGGCCAGCCGCACCGTGATTCGCCGATATTGCTCCAGGCGGACGATCCGGGGTTGACGGGAGCGCTCCCAGCTATCACGATGCGTTTACAAGTGTGGACGTCGTTCAGATATGTGAATCGAGATGCGATCATGAACCTCACGCGCCGCAGCTTCGGACTCCTCGCCACCGCTGTGCCGGTGGCCGTCCTCGCGGGTGGACACCAGACCGTTCAGGCCGCCGTGCCGGGGATTCCGGCGGCCATGCGCCGGGCCGCGGCGTTCTTCGACGAAGAGCTCTCCTATCGCGGCGCCTATGTCTGGAGCTATCTGCCCGACCTGTCCCAGACCTGGGGTGAGATGGCGGCCAAGCGCACCATGTGCTGGGTGCAGCCGCCGGGAACGCCGTCGATCGGGCACAGCCTGCTCGACGCCTACCACGCCACCGGTGACGAATCCTTCTACCGCGCCGCTTCGCGCACCGGCCTCGCCTTGGCGGAGGCCCAATTGCCGGTCGGCGGCTGGAACTACGTGCACGACTTCGCGGGTACCAAGTCGCTGCGCGAGTGGTACGACACCGTCGGCGCGAACGGTTGGCGGCTGGAGGAGTTCCAGCACTATTACGGCAACGCGACCTTCGACGACGCGGGCACGTCCTCCGCCGCCCAGCTCATCCTGCGCCTCTACCTGGAACGCGGCGATCACCGATTCGGCGCGGCTCTCGATCGCGCCCTGCGCTTCGTGGTGAAGGCGCAGATTCGCGGAGGGATCGCCGACGGCGGCTGGCCGCAGCGTTTCCCCAGGTTCGCGGGGGCCGTGAAGGACACGCCGTGGCCCGAGGTGCGGCCCCCGTGGCTGCCCGACGGCGTCCGGCACGGCATGGAGGACGGTGACTACACCGGCCATGTCACCTTCAACGACGACGTCCTCGGCGAGAACATCAAGTTCCTGCTGATGTGCATGTCCACTTTGGACAAACCGGGGCTGGCCGGGCCGATCCGGCGCGCGATGGGCTGCCTGCGCCGCCTGCAGCAGCCAGGACCGCAGGCGGGGTGGGCGTTGCAGCATTTGACCAGGGCCGCGGGCGGCAGGCCCGCGGGCGCTCCGGCGGGCGCGCGATCCTACGAACCCCGCGCCCTGGCCACGCACACCACGCAGACCAATGTGCAGCAGCTGTTCCACTACTTCCGGCTCACCGGTGATCGAGGATTCCTCGACCGTGTCCCTGAAGCCATCGCGTGGCTGGACAGCTGCCCGCTCACCGCACGGCAGCACGCCGAGAACCCGTTGCTGGCCGGGCGAACCCATCCCACCTTCGTGGATCTGGAGACCAACCGGGCGCGGTTCGTCCACCGCTTCGGCTCGAACGTCCGCAACGGCGCCTACTACACCGACAACGACCACCGCGCGACGCTGAGCCATTATTCCGGCGGCCGGGTGATCGACACCGCCGCCCTGCGCGCCACTTACGAGCAACTGCGCGCGCTCACCCCGGCGCAGGTCGCGGATCTGAAGGCGCGCTCGCCGCTCAGCGGCGTCCCGGTCCCGCTGCCTCGTTACTTCACCCCGCGCGAGCCTCAGCTCACCGACCTCTTCCTCGGCGCGCCGTCACAGCTGCCGGCCGTGTCCGACGCGGAGGCGACGGCGCTGGCCGGCGGGCTCGGCGGCAACGATTACTGGCTGACCCCGGCGGACGCGATCACCAACCCGTACCGCGGTCCTTCGCCGGCCACGCCTTACGCAGGAAAGGCGTATATGAGCAAGCACGTCGGCGACCTGTACGACACCTCGCCCTACGATCCGCTCACCCCGCCCGAGGAGCCGCCGTACCGGCCGAAGGAGCGGCCGCCGGTGATCAGCACCGGCACCTATGTGGCCAACATGGGCAAGCTGATCGCCTGGGCCGCGGGCTGAAGGGGCGGAATGTCAGCCGAGTGCTTGAATCCCGGTCGCCGGCTTCTCCTGGCTGGCCGCCCACGTCGCCAACAGGGCCAGGCCGTCCGCGGTCGCCGTGCCGGCGGGGGCGGTGTAGACGGTCAGGAGCAGGCCGGGGTCGGCAGGCAGCTCCATCGACTCGACGTCCAGGTCGAGCCTGCCCACCGCCGGATGGTGCAGACGCTTGCGTCCGGACCGGTGGAGCCGAACGTCCTGAGCCGCCCACCGCTGCCGAAACAGTTCACTGCGTGTCGACAACTCACCGACCAGGGTGATCAGTTCCTCGTCGTGCGGATTGCGGCCGGCTTCCATGCGTAGCTTCGCGGCCACATCGCGGGCGATCCGGTCATAGTCGACGAAGAACGCTTTCGCCGCTTCGGGATCCAAATACACGAACCGCGCGGTGTTCGCCGGCCGCCGCGTGCCGGCCAGCACCGGTGAATACAGTGCGCGGGCAAGGTGATTCGTGGCCAGCACGTCATAACGGCCGTTGCAGATCCACGCCGGTGCATCGGTGACGGCGTCGAGCACCTGCCGTAGCGCCGGACGCACCGTCACGGCGGGTCTCCGGTGGCGTGGGCCGCCGGGCGCCCTGGACTGCCGTGCGAGGTGGAAGAGGTGATCGCGCTCGGCCTCGTCGAGTTGCAAGGCAGAGGCCAGCGCGTCGAGCACACCGTCGGAGGCGCCGGTGAGGCTGCCGCGTTCCATCCGCACGTAGTAGTCGACCGATACCCCTGCCAGGAGAGCTACCTCTTCGCGACGCAGCCCTTTGACACGGCGGTTGCCGCCGTACGCGGGCAGCCCGGCGCGCTCGGGCGTGATCCGCGCGCGACGCGAGTTCAGGAACTCCTTGATCTCGGTGCGCAGATCGATCTTGACCACTCCTTCACCATAGGCGCTGTCCGCGGGCGAAGGGAGGTTCTGCCGGTACCCCCGTCGAGACCCGGCTCGGAGGTATTCACGAAGGGACCTAGGTACCCGATGCGGTCGTGGCGGTGCCTCCGTCGACCGGGACGATGGCGCCCGTCAGGTATGACCCGGCCCGACTGGCGAGGAACACGGCGACACCTGCCATGTCGTCGGCGCGGCCGAGCCGGCGCAGAGGGGCCTTCGCCGCGATCGTGTCGCCGATGGCGTCGATCGTGGCCGCCATCATCTGCGACGGGAACACTCCCGGGGCCACCGCGTTCACCGTGACGTGCTGTGGGCCCAGTTCCCTGGCGAGCACCCTGGTGAGTTGATGGAGTGCCGCTTTGCTGCCGGCGTACGAGTAGTTGGGCGCCTCGGCGACGTGGATGGCGGCGATACTGCCGATGTTGATGATCCGCGCGGGGTCATCGGCGGTGCCCGCCTCGCGCAGTGCGGGCAGCAGCGCCTGCACCAGCCAGAACGGCGACTTGAGGTTGAGGTCGATCACCGAGTCCCATGCCTCGACGGGGAACGTCTCCAGCGGCTCGCGCCACATCGCCCCGGCGTTGTTGACGAGGATGTCCAGGCGTTCCGAGCCGGCCTCGACCAGATCGGCGAGGCGCCGGCACTCGTCGTACCTGGACAGGTCGGCGGGAATCGCTTGAACGTCACCGAATCCGGACAGCAGACGCTGTGCCTCCGCGCACGCGTCCGCCTTGCGTGAGCTGACGACGACGCGGGCGCCCGCCTGCAGAAGGCCGCGCGCGATCATCATCCCGATGCCCCTGGTGCCGCCGGTGACAAGGGCGTATTTGCCACTCAGGTCGAAAAGTCCCGAGTGACCGGTGAACTGGTCGTCCGCCATTGGCCTTCGTCCATTCCGTCGTGGGAGCGGGTGCCGGAACAGGTTGACAGGCGTCCTGGACGTCGGGGAGACCCTGGCGATACAGGTACTGTGAGAGCCCCCTTGCCGCGGCATCGGATCGCTCGGAAGCGTGTGTCAAACGCCCTTCAGAACGCGATCGAGTGCCGCCCGGCCCGCGGGTCCCCAGTGAGGCTTGCCGCCGGGGAGGCCTCGATCTCCGTTCTGCCCCATGAGCATCAGGAAGAGGCTCTTCATCGCGGCCAGCCCGCGGGCGCGCCGGATCGCCGCCTCGTCCGCTCGCGCGTACGTGTCGAAGAACCGTGAGGCCGTGCCCGCGGGGAGCAGCACCCACGCCGCGGCGAGGTCCCACGCCGGATCGCCGGCGAACAGGTCACCGAAGTCGACGATGCCCGAGAGCGTTCCGTCCGAGACGACGACGTTCGCGGGTGGAGGTCGCCGTGCACCCACACCGGCGGGCCCTCCCACGCGTGGGCCGCGACGGCGTCGTCCCAGACGGCCCGGACGTCGGCGATGTCGTCAGGGGCGACGGCCTGCAGGAAGTCCTCGAAGTCCTCCGCGCAGTTCCTGGGATGGGCACCGCGGTCCGTTGCGATCGGTGCCTCGGTGGGCGCCTCCACATGGAGCGCCCGGAGGAAACGCGCCAGCGTGTCGGCCGCGTGGGTGCCGCGGCTGATCGTGCCGTGGTCGAGCGGCTCGCCGGGAACCCACGTCATCACGGTCCAGTGCTTGGGGAAGCGTTCGGAGGGTTCGCCGAACCGCACCGGGGTGGGCACCGGGAGCGGCAGGCGCGGGGCCAGCACGGGTAGCCATCGCCGCTCTTTGAACTGGAGCTCAGGGGTGGGGTCCATCCGCTGCATGCGCACGGCCAGCTCGTCCCCGAGACGCCACATCTGGTTGCCCCAGCCGCCCGCCACCTCGCGGATTTCCTGCCCCGCGAGATCCGGATGCTGCTCCCGCAGCAGCGCATGGACCAGGCCCGCGGTGATCTCGATTTCGGAGTCGGTCATGCGAAATCACGGTACCGATGCGGAGCCGCCGGCGATCGGCTGTGTCATCGAGGAGCCAGTACGCAGTGCGTCCCGCGGTAGATCGTCGGCATGCACTTGTTGCAGTGCACGCACAGCGAGCGGGCCCCGGACCGCAGCCGCAGCGGCAGATCGGGCTCGCGCAGCAGCGCCCGCGCCATCGCGACGAACGCGAAACCCTCCGCCATCGCCTGCTCCATCGTCTCCAGCCGCGTGATCCCGCCGAGCAGGATCAGCGGCAGATCCAGCGCCGCGCGGAACTGGCGTGCCCTGTCCAGCAGATACGCCTCCTGGAACGGGTAACCGCGCAGGAAGGCGCCGCCGGCCGCCCGGACGCCCCACCGCAACGGCCGCGGGAACCGCGCGGAGAACTCCCGCACCGGCGCGTCCCCGGTGAAGAGGTACATCGGGTTCAGCAGCGAACTGCCCGCCGTCAGCTCCAGCGCGTCGACGGAGCCGTCCTCCTCCAGCCACCGCGCGACCCGCACGCTCTCGTCCAGCCAGAACCCGCCCGGCACCCCGTCGTCCATGTTGAGCTTCGCGGTCACCGCGATCCGGTCGCCGACCACGTCCCGGACCGCCCGCGCGATCTCCAGCGCCAGCCTGGCCCGGTTCTCGAGCGATCCGCCGTACGAATCCCGCCTGCGGTTCAACCGGGGACTGAGGAACGAACTGACCAGATAATTGTGTCCGAAGTGGACCTCGACCGCGTCGAAGCCGGCTTCGATCGCCACTCGCGCCGCTGTCGCGTGTGCGCGCACGACCCGAGCCAGATCGGCCTCGGTGGCGGCCTGTGTCATCCGCATCCCCAGCGGATTCGGGAACCGCCCCGGTGCCAAGGCGGGCGACCGGTTCGACGCCGCGTTCGCGACCGGCCCCGCGTGCCCGATCTGCGCGCTCACCGCCGCGCCCTCGGCGTGCACCGCGTCGGTGAGCAGGCGCAGCCCGGGCACCGCCTCCTCACGCATCCAGATCTGGTGCCGGTCGGTCCGGCCCTCCGGAGACACCGCGCAGTAAGCGACCGTCGTCATCCCCACACCACCGCGGGCCACCCGCCGGTGGAACTCGATCAGCCGATCGGTGACCACGGCGTCCGGGGTCGCTCCCTCGAAGGTCGCGGCCTTGATGATCCGGTTGCGCAGCCGCACCGGGCCCAGCCGCGCGGGCGCGAAGACGTCGGTCATGACTCCGCCAAGCCCGCGACGAGGAACGCGCGCAGCGTCCCGGCCGGTACCTCGCCCGGCGTCTTGCCTGCGAAGAACTGCAGCACGAGGCCGAAGGCGAGCAGCCACCGGTGCGCCGCGTCCGCCTTCGACAGCTCCGGCCGCGCGTCCCGCAGCAGCTCGATCCACGGCCCCAGCGCGAACCACCTCGAAGTCCAAGACGGCTCCCGCCGCCCCAGCACGAACCGTGCCAGCAGCCGCAACCGCAGCCGCCCGACCGGGTCCTCGGCCAGCTCGGCAAGGGGTGTCACGACGAGATCGACCAGCTCCGCCACCGTGGGCACCCAGCCGCCCCGCCGCCGCTCCGTGACCTCGTCGAGCCGCCGCTGCCACACCGGCGCGAGCCGGGCCTCCAGCAGCGCGGCGATCAAGGCGTCCTTCGACCCGAAGTGGTAGTGCACGGCCGCCGGGTTCATGCCCGCCGCGCTGTTGATCGCGCGGACGGACACCGCGTCGTAGCCGGATTCCAGCAACAGGCGCTCGGCGACGGTCAGCAGTCGCTCCCGGGTGGTGACGTCGGTGGTGGGCATTCGAGCAGCACACCATAATCCCATCACCGAATCAATCACTGATTGAACTGTGGACAGGAACCCAGCCGGCATGTTGGGCTGTGGTCGGCAACTTTCCGTCCGCGACGTCGAGGAGCGGCGCCCTGAGCCTGTCGGAGTACCTCCGAGAGAACTGGATCGACGTCGTGAACGACGCGATCCTGCACGTGGATCTCACCCTGGCGGCGATGGCGCTGGCCGTGCTGGTCGGAATGACGATCGGCCTGCTCACCTACCGGCGGCGGTGGCTCGGCGCGATGGCGACCACGACGACGGCGGCGTTCCTGACCGTCCCGTCGATCGCGCTGCTGGGCATCCTGATCGGCCCGTTCGGGCTGGGGCTGACGAATGTCCTGTGCGCGCTGGTGCTCTACGCGCTTCTGCCGATCACGCGCAACACGATCGTCGGGCTGCGTGGCGTCGACCCGGCCGTGGTGGACGCGGCGCGTGGCATGGGGTTCGGCCGCGTGCGGCTGCTGTTCCGCGTACGCCTGCCGCTCGCCTGGCCGGTGATCCTTTCCGGCATCCGGGTCTCGACGCAGATCACGATCGGCATCGCGGCCATCGGCGCGTACGTCAAGGGCCCCGGCCTCGGCAACCAGATCTTCGACGGGCTCGGCCGGTTCGGCTCGGTCAACTCGCTGAACCAGGTACTCACCGGAACGTTCGGGATCATGGTGCTGGCGCTGCTGTTCGACCTGGCCTTCGTGGTGGTCGGCAAGCTGACCACCCGGCGCCGTCCCCGTGCCCGCCGGGCGGCGGCTTCGGCGACGACCGGGGGAGCCGCCGGAATGGGCGGCGAGACGATCGAGCTGCGCGACGTCAGCAAGCACTATCCCGGACGAGCGGTACCAGCGGTCGAACGCCTGACGATGCGCGTCCCCGCGGGCGAGATCGTCGTGCTGACCGGCCCGTCGGGATGCGGCAAGACGACGACCATGCGCATGATCAACCGGCTCGTCGAGCCCACCGCGGGTGTCGTCACGATCGGCGGCACCGACGTGTCGGCGCTCGATCTCGACGAACACCGGCGCAACACCGGCTACGTCATCCAGCAGATCGGGCTCTTCCCGCATCTGCGGGTGGACGCCAACATCGGCGTGGTGCCACGGTTGCTCGGCTGGACGCGGCGACGTGTCGCCGGCCGTGTGCGCGAGCTGCTCGACGTCGTCGGCCTGGCCCGCGAGCACGGCGACCGGTACCCGCGTGAGCTTTCCGGCGGTCAGCAGCAGCGCGTCGGGGTGGCGCGGGCGATGGCCGCGGACCCGCCGGTCATGCTGATGGACGAGCCGTTCGGCTCCACCGACCCGATCACCCGCGCCCGGTTGCAGGACGAATTCCTTCGCCTGCAACGGGAAGTGCGCAAGACGATCGTGTTCGTCACGCACGATTTCGACGAGGCGCTGAAGGTCGGCGACCGGATCGCCGTGCTGCGGCCGCGGTCGGTGATCGCGCAGTACGACACGCCCCAGGCGATCCTCGCCGCGCCGGCGGACGATTACGTCGCGAGCTTCGTCGGGCCGAAACGGAACCTGAAGCGGCTCGCGCTGATCCGGGTGGGTGACGTGGAGCTCCGGCCGGTGGCCGGGCCGGACGGCCTGCCCGGGTCCGGCCCGGCGCCACCCTGCGAGACGTGCTGGACGTGATGGTGCGGACCGGCAGCACCACGGTCGTGGTCACCGAGGACGGCGCCGCGCGGCCGCTGGGAGTGTGCGATGTGCCCGGCCTCGTCGCGGCGCTGAAGCCCACCGGCGAGGCGCCCGCGATCCCGGGCGCCGAGGAGGCGCCTGCGCCGGGTCCCGACACCACGGTGCCCGCGCGGCCTCGACGGCGCCGGCTCGGGCTGCTGGTGCGCCCGGTCCTGCTGGCCCTCACCTTGCTGGCGCTCTTCCTGATCGTGCGCGCGCATCCGATCGACTCGATCGAACAGCGTTTTCTCAACGCCGGCGAGATCTTCACCGAACTGGGCGCGCATCTGCGGCTCACCGCGATCTCGACGGCGTGCACCATCGCGATCGCGCTCCCGCTCGGGATCCTGCTCACTCGCGCCGGCGCCCGCTGGGCGAGGCCGATCGGGCTGGGGCTGGGCAACCTCGGCCAGGCGATCCCGTCGATCGGGCTCGTCGTGCTGCTCGCGCTCTGGATGGGCACGGGCACCGCGACAGCGGTGACGGCGCTCGTCGTCTACGCGACCTTGCCGGTGCTGCGCAACACGATCGTCGGGCTCGACGGTGTCGACCCGGCCCTCGTCGACGCCGCGCGCGGCATGGGCATGGGCAGAACGGCCATCCTGTGGCGGATCGAACTGCCGCTGGCGGTGCCGGTGATCCTCGCCGGGATCCGGACCGCGCTGGTGCTCACGGTCGCGAGCGCGACCCTGGCGACGTTCATCGACGGCGGCGGTCTCGGCGGCGGGCTTGTCGCCGGGATCGGGCTGTACCGCCCGATCCTGAGCCTGACCTTCGGCATCATCGTCGCCGTACTGGCTCTCTTCGTCGACTGGCTGGGGCTGGTCGCCGAGGAGATCCTGCACCCGCGCGGCCTGTAGCTCGACCGACCTCAAGGAGGACCAACCCATGCGGATGCTCCAGCGCACGACCGCCGCGGTGCTCACCCTCGTCGTGGCGGCGGCGTTCTCGGCTGGCTGCACGATCGGCGAGGACCAGACCGGCGCCCAGGTGGGCGCGGGGTCCATCAAGAAGATCGACGCGCTGAACGGCGCCCAGATCCGCGTCAGCTCCAAGGAGTTCGACGAGCAGTTGCTGCTCGGCCAGATCGCCCTCGTCGCAGTGCAAGCGGCCGGGGCGAGCCCGCAGGACAAGACCAACATCACCGGTTCGAGCAACGTCCGCCAGGCGCTCACCAGCGGCGCGGTCGACCTGTACTGGGAATACACCGGCACCGCCTGGATCAGCTACCTCAACCGGACCGAGCCGATCAGCGACCCGCAGGCGCAGTACGACGCGGTCAAACAAGCCGACATCGCCAACGGCGTCACGTGGTGGGCACGCTCGCCTGCCAACGACACCTACGCTCTCGCCGGCAACCCGGCGACACTGGCCCGGACCGGTGTCAAGACGTTGTCCGATTACGCGGCCCTGGTGAAGCGGGACCCGGCCGCGGCCTCGACCTGTATGGGGCCGGAGTTCAAGAGCCGGGACGACGGGTTCCCCGGCCTGGCGAAGACCTACGGGTTCACCCTGCCCGACCCGCACGTGCACCTGCTCAACGACGCCGTCGTCTACCCGAGCATCGGCAAGGGGGAACCGTGCGGCTTCGGCTCGGTCGCCTCCACCGACGGGCGCGTGGCCGGGCAGAACCTCACCGTGCTGGAGGACGACAAGCACTTCTTCCCGACGTACAACCCCGCGATCACGATCGCCACCCCGCTCGCCCAG
The DNA here is from genome assembly GCF_022479115.1 of Amycolatopsis sp. EV170708-02-1. Taxonomy (NCBI): domain Bacteria; kingdom Bacillati; phylum Actinomycetota; class Actinomycetes; order Pseudonocardiales; family Pseudonocardiaceae; genus Amycolatopsis; species Amycolatopsis sp. EV170708-02-1. The sequence continues at coordinate 6,688,889 of NZ_CP092497.1, read as the reverse complement.
AAATATCCGCAGCTGGAGGAGGTCTTCACGCCGATCGCCGCGAAGCTCGACACCGCGACGCTCACGGACCTGAACAAGAAGGTCAGCGTCGACGGCCAGAAGCCCGCCACGGTCGCCCGCGACTGGCTCAAATCGGCGGGCTTCATCAGCTGATCGGTCACGGAGTGAGGCAACCTGGCAGGTTCCGAGCCGGGCCGCCGTGTCGGGGTCGTGAGTGGTAAGGATGGTTAGAACGATCATTGCCACTCACGACCCCCGTGAGTACCTTTCGATACCGCGCTCGGCACGGAAATCAGCGCGCGGCCACCGGGAGACCCCGGTCGTCGCAAGGGAGACGGTCCGGCCCGTAGGCCTTCGTGAAGTCCTCCGTGATGTCGTTCTCGGTCTTCTCCATTTGCGTGGGCTCGATTCTGACCAGACCGCCGAAAGGTGTGTCGATGTCCTTCACGAGGGCCAGGGACGAGGCGAACAGCGCGCTGAGCAACACCACGGCGAGGATGTGGAATCCGGCTTTGCGCTTCGGCAGCGAGTACGCGTAGGCCGCGATGGTGAGCGCGAGGGCCAGCGCCATGAACCAGAACACGATGTCGGGAATCGACGGGTCGGCTTCGGCGATCCGCGTGGACCGGGCCACCGAGCGGTCGGTGTCGGCCTGAACCAGGATCTCGAAGACGCCGTCACGTTCGGGGATCTGCTTGAACGTGTCACGGAAGCCCGAGGACCACACGCTGGGCTCCTTCGCCGACTGTCCGTCGGCCAGCGCTTTCCACTCGAATTCGTGCACGGCGCGCGTATAGCAGACCGCGCCGGCCTGCAATTCCCGGCGGAAAGGCTCGGGAAGATACTCGGCGGTTTCGAAGAAATGATCGACCACCTCGGCTTCGGCGGACGCGCCGTCCTCGGCCTCCCCGTAGGATTCCGCGGCCACCACGATCACGAAGGCGAGCATCAGCACCGCGAAGGTCTCAAGTGGACTGATCAGGTCGGTGACGGACGGCGATTCGCCGTCGTCGGCCGACTTGCGCGCCCGGATGACACGGTTGGTCACCAGGCCGCCGAGCAGGGCGATCCCGATGATCAGGGTGGTCACGAGCATGACCATGCTCCTCGGTGCACCGGTCGTGCCGCACCACCCGAACGGACTGCGATGACGGTCGAGCGCTTCACTGTCGTCCGGCCTTCCAGTCGGCGTGTTCGTCCGCTCCAATACTTCTCACGTCGCGCCGTGACCGCAGTCGCTTGTTCGGGTGGGTTTTTTCGTTCGACCGTGATCAACACGATCTCGCGGGAATCAGGCCTTTCGAAGAGGGAGGCGGTGCCGAGGCCCCGGCCTCCGCCGAACTCGTTCGTGCGCAAGGACGTTCTTCTTTTTCGGTGGCCGCGTCGAGAGGACCGGCGGTACCGGTCGGTCAGCGGGCCGGGCGGGGCAGCACGGCGTGGAGGAGCTGTTCGGCGATGTTGCCGAGGTCGGCGATCAGGTCTTCGATGCCCGGTTTCGGGTCGGTGGGGATCGCGGCGGGCCGATTGACGCTGTCGCAGTCGGTGCGCCGCGGCGGCAGTTTCCCGTCGATCAGGTAAGCGTTGACCTTGTCGTCGACGCAGGGATTGCGTTTGACCGGGATGTCGGGGTCTCCGCCGCCCGCGGCGTACTGGCCGTGCTGGCCCTCGCCGCGTACCGCGATCAGCGAACTGCCGAGGGTTTTGGCCATGGCCTGGCCGTTGACCAGCGGGGTCTGGGTGTCGCCTTCGGCGGCCAGGACGAGTCCCTTCGGGTACCGCGCCTTGCCGATCACGGGTAGCGGTTCACGATCGCCTTGGTGGAAGAAGCAGTTGTTCGGCGCCATTTGCGGCACGGTGCTGCCGAACGGGACGGTGTCGCGCACCTGGCGCATGTCGCGGTAGTAGCTGTTCAGGTCGGCCGGCCAGGCCCAGTCGCACAGGATGGTCCGGTAGACCCCGTTCTCGGTTGTGGCCTGCTCGGTGAGCCTGGTGGCCGCCGCGGCCGCGCGGCGGTTGCTTTCGGCCAGTGCCGGGTCTCCGGTGGGGAGCGGGAGTTCGGCCTGCACCTTCTGCAGGTTCTTCGCCAGTGACGCCCACACCTGCCGGAAGCGGGTGAACTGGCCGATCATCATGTCGAACTGGGATTGGTTCTCGATCCCGCCGACCGGCCCGGCGGCCAGCCTGCCGGCGATGTCGTCGACGGCGGCACGGACCTTCCCCGGAGTGTCGCCGAGGTGGAACGTCGAGTCGCGTCGCGCGGTCCACACTGCCCACTTGTCGAAGTTGGCCTTCGTCGTGTCGACCACGTCGTAGGCCTGGTCGTGCCAGGTGGTGCCGGGGTCGAGGGACGAGTCGAGCACGCTGCGGTCGAGGCGGTGCGGGAACAGCTGCCCATAGACCGCGCCGAGCCACGTTCCGTAGGACACCCCGAGGTAGTTGATCTTCTCTTCGCCGAGTGCCGCGCGGACGCGGTCCAGATCGCGGGCGGTGTTCGGGGTGGTCACATGGTGGCGGAACGGGCCGCCGCCACGCACGCAGCCTTCTTCCCACTGCTTCTCGTATTCGGTGATGCGCGGGAATTCGGTGTCAGCCGGACGCGTCGACGACCACGGATCGGGGGTGACCGGCACCTCGCAGTTCAAAGGTGTCGAGGCACCCAGCCCGCGGACGTCGATACCGATGATGTCGTACATCTTGGACAAGGGCGTGTCGAGGTAGTTGTACAACAGGTCGCGGCCGGTCCCGCCGGGACCGCCGGGGTTGGTGAACAGCACCCCGCGGCGGCGCTGGGGTTCGGTGGCCTTGGACCGGCTGATCGCGATGGAGATCTGCTCGCCGTCGGGATGGGAGTAGTCCATCGGTACCTTGACCGTGGCGCAGTCGAACCGTTGCAGGATTTCCTCGGTACAGGGCGACCAGGCCACCGCCGGTGCGCCGTTCGCCACTCCGGCGACGGCGATCGTGAGCGCACCGGTCACCGCGGCCACGCTCACCACCGCGACGAGTTTCCTCCGGACCATTTCCTTCCTTCCCCTTGTTTCGATCATTTGCCACTGATCACCCCGACCGCGATACCGACGATCGCGGTGTTGTAAAGGAACGCCAGCACGCTGTGGGTGAGAACCCGCAGCCGGATCGCGGTCCCCCTGGTCTCCACATCGGACACCGCGAACGAGGTGCCGAGCGTGAACGAGAAGTACGCGAACTCCACCAGCGTCGGCCGCTCGGTCTCCGGAAAGACCAGAACCCGCTCCGGCAGCGCGTTGTAGTAGTCCCGCGCGTAGCGTTCGGCGTACCCGAAGTGCAGGATGGCCCACGCGAAGACCACTGCGGGAGTGCCGATGAGCTTGGCCACGACGGCTTCCAGTTCGCCGGCTCCGTCCAGCACGATCATTAATCCCGCCGAGATGCCGACCAGGCTGGTGAACAGGGTGAACAGCAGCCCGCTGCGCCGCCCGAGGGTGGAGCGCAGCCACGCGGTGTCGGCCGGGTCGCTCGCCCGTTTCGCCCTGGACAGCCGCCTCATCCGCATCACGAGGTAGACGAGCGCGACCAGATCCCACAACGCCAGGTAGACGCCGCTGTCGAAGACGACGACGGCCACACCCAGCAGCACCAGCGCTATCTCGATGACGCGTGAGACGACCAAGAGGCCAGTACGGAGCATGTACCCACTTCCTCGGAAAAGGTTCCGGCACCCGGATGGCGAGGAGCGGACGAAAATCGTTCATGAAATGGGTTCGTCACTCAGCCTGTCGCAACGTAGCAGACGGGAAATTCCGCGACCACTGAGTGTCCACTGTGGAATCAGGGAAAACCGGCGATCCGTGTTCACGCAGGTGAAAAAAATCGGTGCCGGTTCGAACCGTGGTGATAAGACAAGGTTCACGGGGTAAGTCGGATCACTCTTTGGAGTGGTTTCACCCCGCCTGTCGAGGACGTTGCCCCGGAGTTTGCGGCCAGGTGAAGTGCGGAAGAACACCGGTGTCGACTTTGGACATTCGCGTGGCCGCGGTCGAGGCTGGGACGGGCCTCGACCGCGGCCACGCGGTGATTCAGGGTGACGTCGGTGCGGCCGCGGTGTTTTCGGTCCGGTTCGGCGTGGTGGCCTGGCCCGCCTTGTTCTTGAGCGTGAGCGCGGCGATCAGGGAGAGCGCCGCCGCGGTGGTGATGTAGACGGCCGGGACGATACTGCTGCCGGTGGCGCGCACGAGGGCGTGGAGGATCAAGGGTGTCGAGCCGCCCATGAGGGAGATGACGACGCTGATGCCGATCGAGACGCCGGTGTAGCGGACGGCGGTCGGGAACAGCTCGGCCGCGGCGATGCCTTGCACGGCCAGCATCGGTGACAGGAGGACGGCGACGATCACCGAGGCGGTGAGGGCCGGCGTGAAGCCGCCGCTGCCGGCGAGGTGGAACACCGGGATGGTCAGCACGGTGACCGCGAGCGCACCGCCGACGAGGAAGGGCTTGCGGCCGTAGGCGTCGGAGAGCCGGGCCCAGATCGGGACGAGGACGGCGGCGACGGTCAACCCGATCAGCATCGCGGTGAACATCTGCCGCGACGTCAGCCCGGCGGTTTTGACCAGGTAGGACGGGAAGAAGCCGACGAGCATGTAGGTGGTCGTGGTGAGTCCGACGGTCAGGCCGCAGACTTTCAGCAGCGCTCGCCCATGCAGACGCAGCACGTCGCCCAGCGGGCTGCGCGTGGTCTGGCCTGCCTGACCGGCGCTGGTGAATTCGGGCGATTCAGCCAGCTTCGTGCGCATGTAGAGGCCGACGAGGCCCAGCGGCAGGGCCAGGAGGAACGGGATCCGCCAGCCCCATCCGTCGAGTGCCGCCGGGGTGAGGACGCTGCTCAGAAGGGTCCCGATGAGCGCGGCGAACACCTGGGCGACGAGCTGGGTGAAGCCGTTCCAACCCGAGTAGAAGCCCCGGCGCCCGGGTGGCGCGTATTCGGCCAGCGCGGTGACGGCTCCACCCATTTCCGCGCCGGCGAAGAAGCCTTGGGCCAGGCGCATCACGAGCAGCAGCGCGGGGGCGAGCAGGCCGAAGGTCTTGTCGCCGGGGATCACGCCGATGAGGGCGGTGGCGATCGACATGCCGATGATGGAGATCGACAGGGCGCCCCGGCGGCCGGCGCGGTCGCCGTAGCGGCCGAACAGGATGGCGCCGATCGGGCGGCTGACGAACGCGATCCCGAACAGCATGAAAGTCGAGATGAGCGCCGTTCCCTCGGCCGCGCCGGAGAAGAACGTCGTGGAGATGCTCACCGCGAAATAGCCGTAGAGGCCGAATTCGAACCATTCGATGAAGTTGCCGATCGCGATCGCGGTGACGACCCGTGATCGTTTGGTGTCGATGTCGTGCGCCGTCGAGGACATCGGTGCCTCCTAGTCGAGGACGATTCTGGCATCCGCGACGAGGCCGCCGGGATGGTCGTGGGTGACGATGATCGGATTGAGGTCGACGTCGACGAGGCGGCAGGCGAGGTCGCTGGTGAGCCTGCCGAGCCGGCACAGGGTGGTGGCGAGGCCGCCGACGTCCGCGGTGGGCCCGCCGCGGAATCCGTCCAGGATCTTCGCGCCGGTCATCCGGGTGATCGCCTCGTGAGCGGTGGTGTGGTCGAGCGGGGCGGCCAGCACGCTGGGGTGACCGAGCAGCTCGACCAGGGTGCCGCCGAGCCCGACGGCGACCGTGGCGCCGAGTCCTGGTTCGACACGGCTGCCCATGAACAGCTCGACGCCGCGGTCGAGATGGGGCGCGACCAGGACACCGGTGACACGGGCGTCCGGACGGGCGTTCCGGACGTTGTCGTCGATGCGGCGGTAGGCCGCGCGCAGTTCGGCCGGGGAAGCGATGCCGAGAACGACGCCGCCGATGTCGCTCTTGTGCGCGATGTCCGGCGAAACCACCTTCGCGACGACAGGGAAGTCGAGGTCGAGTGTGTCGAGCTCGGCTTCCGCCGAGAGGTGGCGGGTGGGCAGGACGGGCAGGCCGTAGGCGGTGAGGATCCGTTCGGTCTCGGCGGGAGTGAGCAGCCCGTGCCGGTCCTGGAGCCGATCGAGGAGCGCCGCGGGATCGACGGCCGGGCCCGTGGTCGCAGGGGGAGTCCACGGGCGGTTCGCCCGTCGATGCCACCGGGTGAGCCCGCGTACCGCGCACAGCGCGGGCCGCAGGCCGCTGAGCACCGGGACGGAGCCGGCGGGCGGCTGGGGCTGGGAATCGGGCTCGCCGTGCTCGGGCGGAACCGGGAATTCGGAGGCGATGACGACCGGCTCCGCGACGTCCGCGGCCGCGTCGGCGACCGCGCGTGCCCAGCTCCGTTCCAACGCGTGCGAGAGACCGCTGCCGCTGAGGCTCTGCTGGACCAGCACCAGTCCGACAACGGGGTCCGACGCCAGGATTCGCACGCAGTCGGCGAGGTTTTCGGTGGCCGGCTTCCCGGAGCGGAAGCCGGCGCCGACGTCGACCGGGTTGTGGGCACTGGTTCCCGCGGGCAGGGCCAACGCGTCGTCGAGCCGGTGGATGGTCTCGGGCGCCAGGGAAGCGACGGGCATCCCGAGGCGCTCGGCGAGATCGACGACGACCGAGAGCTTCCCGCCCGACATCCCGGCGACCGCCACGCCGGGGCCCGTCGGGCCCCGCCCGCCGAGGACCGCGAGCGCCCGGACCGTCTCGCGCAGTTCCTCGAAGTCGTCGACCGCGATGACGTTGAGGTCGTCGAACAAGGCCCGATAGGAGGCTCCGGTGCCCACCATCGCCCCGGTGTGGCTGCCCGCCGCGGCGGCGCCCTTTTCCGACGTTCCCGCTTTGAGGGCGACGATGGGTTTGCCGAGGGCGTTGGCGCGGCGCGCGAGGGTGCGGAACTTGTCCGGACGGCGCAGGGCCTCGACGAACATGGCGACGATGGTGACCTCGGGGTCCTCGACGAGGTGTTCGAGGATGTCCTCGGCGGTGGTGACGGCTTCGTTGCCGGTCGAGACCACGCTGTGCAGGCCGACGGCCTGGCCCAGCTGCATCATGCCGACCGAGACGGAGCCGCTGCCGGACAGCACGGCCAGCCCGCCCCGGCGGATCCCGGGCGGGATGTCGGCGCCGTAGAGGGCGACCGGCCCGCGCGAGTGGTACATCCCGAGACAGTTCGGGCCGATCAGTGCGGCCCCCGTCTCGTCGCACAGTGCCCGCAGCTCCGCTTGCAGGCCATGGCCTTCCGCGCCGGTCTCGCCGAAGCCGCCGGAGTGCACGACGAACGATCGGACGCCCGCGGCGATTCCGTCGTCCACCGCGCCGAGTACGTGCCGTGCGGGGGTGTTGATCAGGCAGACGTCCGGCTTTTCGGGCAGTGCCCCCAGATCGGGGTAGCACGGCCGGTCGAAGATCGAGTCGTGGCGGGGGTTGACGAAATAGGTCGCGCCGGTGAACCCGAGATGGGCGTTGTTGCGGGACAGCCGCTGCGCGAAGTTCATCGGGCCCGGCCGGGGCGACGCCCCCACCACCGCGATCCGGCGAGGCGCCGTGAACGATTCCCACTGCGCGCCGTCGATGCCGCCGTTCATCGCGTCACGCTCGGCCGCGGGGCTTCCGCTCCTGCACCGTCCTTGGCGCGGGACCAGGCCAGCGCCGCACGCAGTCCCTGTGTCTCGCGGATCTCGCGGAATCGGGCGCGGTCCGCCGTTTCGGTCAGTTTGCTGACGACGAAGTCACTGGCGATCATGCTTTCGACGACGCCCATTCCCTGCATTTCCAGTACCCGGCTCATGATCGTCTTGGTGTGGCGGAAGGTCTCGGCCGGAACGCGGCTCAGCCGTCGCGCGAAGGCCATCGCGCGGTCTTCGAGCTCCTCCGCGGGTACGACCTCGTTGACCAGGCCCAGGCGTTCGGCATCGGCCGCGCCGAAGGTCTCGCCCAGCAGCTGGATCTCCTTCGCCTTGCGCAGCGGCACGAAGTACAGCAAGCGTGGATGGGCCACGAGGGAGAACCGGACCTCCGGCTCGCCGAAGACCGTGTCCTCGGCGGCGACGATGAAGTCGCAGTAGTTCGCCAGCTCGAACCCGCCGCCCAGGCAATAACCCCGCACGGCCGCCACGATCGGCTTCGGCGAGTCGCCGATCGCGGCCATCGCCGCGCGCTGGCTGGTCATGCCTTCCCACTGCGCCCACACCGGCTCCCGCGCCGCCATGTCGTCGGAGGCGCCCAGATCGAACCCCGCGCAGAAGTGCTCACCGGCCCCGGACAGCACGATCGCGCGGACCTCGGGATCGGCATACGCGGCGTCGAGCGCGGCGAACAGCTCCGCGTAGACGGCCGGATCGAGCACATTGAGCCGATCCGGACGGTTGAGGCTGAGATGGGTCACCTGATCACGCCGGGTGACGAGAACTCGCGTCATGGTCACGCTCCTGCGATCGATACTTTTGATTTTTGATCAAAAATCATGTGCGGTACGGTAGGCGACATGACCCGTGCCGCACAAGACCCGCTCGACACGACCCGGGTCGAGGTCCAATCGGTCGAGGAGGCGGTGGTCAACGCCCTCCGCGACGACATCGTGCAGCTCCGGCTGACGCCGGGGACGCGGCTGCGGATGGCGGCGATCGCCGACCGGGCCGGGGTCAGCCTCACCCCCGCCCGCCAGGCTCTGCGTCGGCTGGAGGCCGAGGGCTTCGTGGTCTCGCATCCTCGGCTGGGGAGCCGCGTCGCGCCGCTGACCGAAGAGGACGGCGAAGTCGTGATGACGGTCTGCGGGGCACTGGAGCGCCGCCTGATCGAGATCGGCGTCCCGAAGCTCACCGACGAGGACCTCGACGAGATCACCCGCCTGTCACACGTGCGCGAGGACGCCGTCCGTGCCGCGGACGAGGAGGGGTTGGTCGAGTCGTCCTTCCAGCTGCGCGATCTCGTCTACCGGCGGGCCGATCGGGCCCACCTCTACGAGGAAGCCATGGCGTGGCGGCGGCGCCAGCAGCGTTACCTCCGCCACGCGCGGCACGTCGTCACCGGCAGCGGGATCGAATTCGGCCGTGAGTTCGCGGCGTTCACCGAAGCCTGCCTCGCTCGCGACGCCGAAGCGGCCCAGACCGCGTTGCGGCACATCGAGCGGCGCTTCCACGAATGGCTGCGCGACATGCTCGCCACCGAGTACGACTGACCACAATGGACGGTCGGCGCGCGACGCGGTGCCTTTTGCCCGCCTGATTCCGGCGGTATGGTCGGGTGAAGGCGACCGCGGCTGCGGCGGGAGACGATTTGCTGGACATCATCGGTCTGAGTGAAACCGACGTCGAGGTCTACGATGCTTTCGCCGGCACCGGTTCGCTGACCGTCGCCGAAATCCGGCAACGCACAGGGATACCGCACCAACGGCTGCTCCGGGTGCTGCGCGCGCTGGCCGAAAAAGGACTGCTCGTCAAGCTTCCCGGCCCGGTGGCGGCGTATTCGGCGGTGCGGCCGGAGATCGCGCTGGAGGCGATGCTCCGGCTGAAGGAGCGGGAACTCGCGAGCGCGCGGCTGGTCGCCGACCGGTTGCGCGAGCGGTACCGGGCGACCTCCGGCGAACGCCCGGTCGATCTCATCGAGGTGATCCACGGCGACGCGCTCATCGCCGAGCGGGCGGAGCAGCTGCTGCGCTCGGCCGAGCGGGAGGTCGCTTTCGTCGACAAACCGCCTTACGCGCGAACGCCGAGTGTGCTGCACCCCGCCGAACGTGATCTCCTCGGCCGGGGTGTGCGCTTTCGCGGCGTCTACGAGCGCAGCGCGCTGGAAATGCACGACCTGTCGTCCGACCTCGAGGCGGGCCTCGCCCTCGGCGAGGAGGCCCGCGTGGTCACCACCGCCCCGCTCAAGATGATCGTGGTCGATCAGCGGGTCGGGCTGGTGCCGCTGCGTTCCGATCTCCCCGAGGTCGGCGCGGCACTGGTGATCCACCCGTGCGCTCTGCTCGACGCGCTCGGCGCGGTCTTCGCCTTCCTTTGGCAGAGCGGGCTTCCGCTGCGCCTGCCCGGTTCGGCCGAACTGGCGGACGTCGCGCCCTCCGACGACGCCCGCCTGCTCGCCTTGCTGACCACGGGGCTGCCGGACCGGAGCATCGCGAAGCAGCTCGGCATGAGCTACCGGACTTTCCAGCGGCGTCTCCGCGATCTCATGACCGCGCTCGGCGCGACCACCCGGTTCCAGGCCGGGCTCCAGGTCGCCACCCGGGGCTGGGTCACCTTGCCGTCGGCCCAGCCCGCGATCGAGGACGACGTCAGCGAGCGCGCGGGTTCACCTTCGCCGCGTCCGTGAGCGCGTAGGCCCGCTGGACCGTCTGCGTCACGGTGTTGCCCGAGCCGTCCCGTGCTTCAGACCGCAGCCAGACGAACCCGTCGGTCGCCGCGAGCCGCGGATGGGTCACCGTCACCGACCACAGCCCGTTCCCGTCCGGACGGACGGCCGCCGCCGTCCAGGTGCGCCCGCCGTCCGTCGACGCCGAGACCGTCAGCCGCGTCACCGGTCCGCCGCCCCGTGCGCCGCTGTGCGAGCCGGCGAACATGTTGTAGGTGAACGGACGTCCGGCCGGGGCGCGGCCGCCGAGATCCAGCGGCAGCCGGTGGTCCAGCCGGATGAGCGGCTGGAAGGAACACGACCTGCCCGAACCGTGGCAGGAGAACCCGAGCGGTGCTGCGGCGTCGGACCGTGCCGAGGCGAACGTCCACGACGTATCCGTCCTCGGGGCGTGCTGGAACAGTGCTCCGCTCGGGACGCCGACCTGCGCCTGGCCGGGCATCACGTCGGTCACGTCCAGCCGGTAGGTGGCGGGGACGGGCGCGAGCCGGAACTCCGGGATGAGCGCGAGCGGATCGTCCGCATTGGAGCGCGGGATCTCGGTCCCGTCGCGGTACAGCCGCGCCGTGGTCGCCGCGAAGTACCGCGCGTTCTCGTAGGGATTCGAGTAATGCCCGCCCGAACCGGCACCGGCCGTGCCGTCCATCCATTGCAGGCCCGGAACGAACAGATCGGGATCCGTGCCGCCCCGGCACATCGAGCACAGCACCGCCCAGCCCGTGGCCGTCGCCGGATAGCGGGCCGGATGGTCGGCGGGCAGTTCCACCGCGCCGCTGTGCAGCGGTGCGCGGAACCAGTACTCGTCCGGCCTCGACCGCTCGCCCGGGCGGTAGATGTTCTGCGCGTTCATGCTCAGCGCGGCGCGACGGCCCGCGGCGTCGTCGCCGGACAGCGTGACGACCCGTTTCCAGACCAGCCGATCGTCCGCCGGGCCGGTGTATTCGGTCCACGCGCCGGGAACCGGGATCTTCGTGCCCTGCACCGCCTGCGTCTTCCACCGGCCGGTCGGGAAGGCGTACCAGTTCTTCTGCCCGGTCAGCCCCGGTTTTTCGGCCTGGTAGCCGGTTTTCGTGGCGACCAAGGTCTTCTGGTCGACCCGCCGGACGAGCTCCTTCGGCACCCCGTTGGCGTCGAGGTAGCTGAGGTTGTACATCACGTCCGGAGCCGCGCGCACCAGCAAGCGCACCGAAACGGCACCGGCGGTCCGCAGCCTTTCGCCTTCGTCCCAGCCGAGGGACAAGGTCGGCACCACCGCGCTGCTGAGGCCCGGAACGCTCAGCGAGCCCGGTGAACCGGCGTAGGGGATCAAGGCCGCCCCACCCGCGGCGGACACCGCGCGTGCCGCGTTCGCGATGCCGGCGGAGACCGCGCCCACCGGGTCCGGTGCCCCGGACGGGACCGGAATCCTCACCAGAACGGCCTTTCCGCGGACGTCGAGGCCGGTGAGATCACCCGCGCCGCCGAACACGACCGGCAGCGTTCGTTCCCCGGGCGACTTCGCCGTCAACGTCGGCACGTCGTATGCCGGGTTCAGCACGGCCGAGCTGCCCCCTGCGATCCGCAGCTCGACCGCGGTCTGGGCCAGTGTCGCGCTGTCCTGCAACGAGATCGCGCCCGCCGAGGTGGCCGCCGCCGGGGTCACTCGCACTTCCCAGCCCGTGCCCGAGACCAGCCCGGCTTCGCCGATGTAGCCGTTGACGCCCGCTCCGCCGGGGATCACGCGCCGCAGCATCACCGTGCGGTCCCGCAGATCGGTGGGAGTGGGCGTGCTCAGCCCGGCGGGGACGGCGTTCGCCGCGTTCAGCGCGATCTCCGCCGGGCCCGTGACGGGGACCTGCGCCGCGCTCATCGCCGACCAGCGGCGCACCGTCAGCCCGCGTTCCATCACCCAGCCGAGCGCCGAATAGCGTCCGGCGGGCACGAGTACCCGGCCGACCCCGTCGACCAGGCCGATCTGCTGGCTGACCTGGTCGAGGAACGGATCGTTGCGATTACCGGCACCGGCCTCGTCGTCGATCAGCTGAGCCGACGCGGCCTGGGCGGGCCCACCCGCCGAATCCCGGACCCGGATCGTCACCGGGAACAGTTCGGCCGCGTTGTAGGTGCTCACCGGCGTCCTCACCGCGTTGGTCCCGTCCGCGGTCGTCGCCACCACGGCGCCGCCGTAGACGCCCGCCGTCCCTTCGTTCGGATTCACGGCGAGGTCGACGGTGGCGCTCGACTTCGGCGGGATCGACAGCTCCGTTTTCTCCAGGCGCATCCCGGTCCCCGGCGCCGCGCCGCCGTCCCACGGCCGCACGGTCAGCTTCAGGTTCAATACCAGCGGCCGATCCCCGGCGTTGGCGTACGACAGCTGCCGGACGACCTGCGCCGAGGCGTTGGCCGTCCGCTCGTTACGGCCGAAGCTCGCGACGGCGGTGCCGGTCGCCTGCTGCGACACGGCCCGCGCGACGTCGAGGAGCCCGGCGCCCTGCTCGAACCAGCGAAGGCCGACGTCCTCGGCCGTGGTGACGAGCGTGTTCTTCAATGCCTGCCAGGTCAGCCCCGGCCGTTGCTGCAGCAGGATCGCCGCGGCGCCCGCGACGTGCGGAGTCGCCATGGAGGTGCCCGACGCGGCGGTGTAGGAGCCGTCCACCGGTTCGCCCAGTGCCGTGTCCGCGGCCCGGGCGGCGACGATCCCGACGCCGGGCGCGGTGATCTCCGGTTTGACCGAGGCGTCCCGCAACCGCGGGCCGCGGCTGCTGAACCACGCGATCTCGTCGTCCCTGCCGACCGCCCCGACGGTGAGCGCGGACGTCGCCGCCCCCGGCGTCGTGACGGTCCGGTCGCCCGGTCCGGAGTTCCCGGCCGCGACCACGAACAGCGTGCCGGACTTCGCCGAAAGCGAGTCGACCTGCTCGCTCATCGGGTCGGCCCCGTCGCTGACTCCGGCGCCGAGGCTGAGGTTCACGACCTTCGCGCCCTGCGCGACGGCCCAGTCGATTCCGGCCATGACCTGCGTGGTGTCACCCTCGCCGGAGGCGTCGAAAACCTTGGCCACCACCAGATTCGCGTCCGGAGCCACACCCTTGTACCGGCCACCCGAGGCCGCGCCGGTGCCGGCGACGATCGACGCGACGTGGGTGCCGTGGCCATGGCGGTCCACGACGTCGCCTTCCCCGCTGAAATCCGCGGAGGCGACCGTCTTGCCTGCCAGATCGGGATGGTGCTCGTCGATCCCGGTGTCCACCACCGCGACCGTGGTCCCCTTCCCGGTCCACCCGCCGCTCCACGCCGACGGCGCGCCGGTCCGCGCGGTGCTCCGGTCCAGCGTCACCCGGACCTTCCTGTCCAGCCGGACTTGCGCGATCCCTTGGCTCAGCACGGGTTTCCCGCCCGGGTCGAACGCGACGAGGGAACGCCAGAACTCGCCCGTCCCCGCCTTCTTGACCTGTACCCCCACTCCGTTCGCCGTCACCAGCGGAGTGAGCCGCTGGGTCTGAGGAAGCGTCTTCGCCTTCGCGTCGAGGGCCTGAGCCGATAGCCCCGACCGGTCGCCGTAGCGCACGATGACGGGGATCGTGGCGCTCGCCGCGTCGTCACGCCGGTCTCCGACGAGCGTGGTGACGTTGAACAGCTCCGGGCTCAGCAATCCCTTGCCGACGAACGGAAGCGCGTCCGACGGATACACCATCAGCCCCTCGGCCGTGCTCGTGATCTGGAACGCCGGGCTCGGCCGGTCCGGCCGCACCGCCGGTTCGACCTGTGCGGTGCCGTGCCCGGCGCCGTCTCGTTCGTAGGTCACCACGTCGCCGGTGAGCAACGTGACGCGATGGACGTCCGGCCGCCCGGTGACGGGAACGGGGCCGGACACGGCGGCGGTCGCGGCGGCCGCGATCACCGGGAGAGGGGTCAGGGCGACCAGTGCGGAGGCCGCCGAAATCGCCACCGGGTGCCAGGGGTGTCTCGTCATATGAGGGGAACGGGGGAACATCGAGCCTCACGCTCCTCGGATAGTGAGAAGCGGCCGTGGGCACGGCCGCCGCGAAGATGGAGTTTCCCGAGGATGAGGCAGGAGTTCGGAGATGAACACAATTCTCGCTGGCGGTATGTCGCCGTTGGCGAGATACCGCCATGGAAGGGCCCGGACCGCCGGCGGCGGTCCGGGCCCGGTTCGGACGGGTCGGTCCCGTGGGACTTACAGACCCGGGGTGCGCAGCTGGAGCGAGAAGTCCTGCCGGTTGTTGTCGGTGTCGGTGCTCAGGATGTTGCGGGTGTTCGCCGCGTTGAGCTGATCGGTGACGGCGTTCTCCGGGATCGCGGCCTGGCCTTCGCGCGGGGTCACGACCGCGTTGCTGAAGGCGACACCGTCGATCTTCGCGCTCGCCATGTTCTGCAGCGAAAGGCCACCGGCGGTCGGGATGCCTTCGGCGCCGGTCAGCGTGAAGGGGATGACGTAGGTCTGGTCGACGATGGTGCCGGAGAAGTTCTGTCCGACCAGCACCGCGTACTGGCCGGCGTTGCCCTTCGGCTGCAGGATCGTGCCCGCCGGCATGACGATCGTGTCGGTCACGACGTTCGACGGCGAGTAGATCCGGATCACGTAGCCGCTCACGTCCTGCGGCTGGTTCGAGACGTTGCGCAGTTCGATGAACTCGTCGAGCAGGCCGTTCACGCCGCGGGTCGAAACCTCGTTGATGACCACGGTGGACGAGACGAGCGGGGCTGCTTCGGCGCCCTCGCTCTCGCCCGCCGCGTTCGCGACACCGCCCGCCATACCCATCGCCAGCATCGCGAACACCGCCGAAGCGCCCAGAATTCGTCGCACGGGAAATTCCTTTCAGCTTGATTTCGGGGGATTGTTCCGTCGGGCCGGAATTCTTTTCGCCGGTGCCGACCACATAATCATGCGAGAACCGGGGTGCCGCCGGGAAGGGGCCAATTTCCCGGTACTTTTCGTCAGCCGGTCATTGTCCGGCGCCGCCTTCTCGCGACCGCCGCGGCGAGTTCGAGTTCCCGGCTGGACGTGTCCAGCACATCGCCGAGCCACTGTCGCCAATACGGGCCGGGAATGCGTTTTCCTCGCTCCCAGCGCGAAATCTCTTCTCGGGTCACGCTGTCGTTGCCGGAGCGGGTGTGCAGCTTCGCGACCAGGTCACCTTGTGACCATCCTTTCGCGATTCGTTGTCCGGTGAGCAATTCGCACAGCGGGGTCGCTTCCCCGCCTTCGCTGTTCGCGATCACGACCGTACCTTTCTCGTACTGGCGGGGCGCTCTCAGCCGGCTGGTCGTACGCAGCCGAAGTCGGCCTTGTTGTCGTCGGTGTCGCGGCTGACGGCGTTCCTCGCCTGGGCGAGCCCGGGACAGGGGACGGCGGCCTGGTTCTCGCGGCAGGGCGACGACGGCGCCCATCCGACGCTGTCGACCTTGGCTCCGCGCCGGTCCAGCAGGATCTCGCCGTCACCGGCGATCGTCTCGACGACCAGCTGCCGCACCGGCCCGCCGAAGCCCTGCGCGGTGATGAGGAAGTGTTCACCGGCGGGGAGCTCGCTCCCGGCGGGCATGGTGGCCAGTTCGACCGGCGCGGCCCCGCCCGTGCACGCCTGGACGGACCAGCCGCCGATGTCGAGGGTGGTGGCGCCGGTGTTGCGGAGGTCGATGTAGCCCGCCGGGCCGCCGAGCACCCCGTGGATCTTGGCCGACGAAGACCGGACGGTGTCCGGGACGGGGGTTCCGGCGAGCGCGAGGAGCAGGAAAAGGGAACCTGGCTTCGTCATGACAGCAACGCTAGGAAAACGATCTCGGTGCCACAGGATACGGCGGGTACCGAAGCTCGTCCGGTCTCGGTACTTCCGGTACATCGCTCACCCGGCCGGTCTAGCGCCGGTACCCGGCCAGCCCATCCGCGGTGTGCAACTCGCCTTCGCACGGAGCCGTCTCCAGCCGCGGCATCGGGTTGCCGCCCGGCCGGAACCGCAGGGTCCGGAACAGGTCGCGCCTGCTGCCGAAACCCAGCTTCTGCAGGATCCGGCTGACGTAGTTCTTCACGGTCTGCGTCGCGAGGTGCAGTTCTTCGGCGATCTCGTCGTTCGACCACCGGTAGAGGATCAGCGCGAGGATCTCCTCTTCCCGTCTGGTCATCGCGCTCGCGTAGTGCACGGCCTCGGTGACCGCCGGCGGTGTTCCGCCCGCCTGAAGGCACACACGCTGCCCGGCGAGCGTGGAGCGCACCGCCGACATCACCTGGCCGCCGCTCGCCGACTTGTGCACGAAGCTGTCGGCGCCCGCGTTCAGCGCCATGGCGATGGCCGATGGCGACGAATCACCGGCGAAGACCAGCACGGTCGCCCGTTCGAACTGTTCCTTCACGAACCGGCAGATCGCGGTCCCGGCGGGCTCACCCCAGATCGACAGCTCGGTGATGACCATGTCGGGATGGCGTTTTTCGCACTGCCACAACGCTTCCGGCTCGCTCGCGGCTTCGGCCACCGCCCCCACCCCGCCGAATCCCGCAACAATCTGCTGAGCGCGTATCTGATGAGGGGCTGATCGTCTACAACGAGCGTGGTGACGCGGTTCATGGTTCCCCTTGGGTATCGACGGGCGCCCGGTGTGGCCCGGGCCGTGCGGTCGGGCCACACCGGGCGGCGCTCGCATTCGCCGATAACGGGTTCGCTCGCTCGGGCGATCCGTCGAACCGACCGTCGCGGCGACGTCGGTACTCATTTTCCGCCGAATCCTCTTTCGTCGCGGTCCGGCATTGATCTTCCCGCTTATCCGCGCGAGTGAGGACCATCAATCGGGTGACACGGGCGAAAAGCCGCCACGCGGGGCGCCGGATTTGGGCCGGACGGCGGAACGGGGATACAGATTCCGAACGCGCCGCACCGGACACGTGGAAAGCCGCACCTCGTTGTGTCGCCGGGCCGCCTTGGAGAAGGATGATCCCACGGGTTCCGGCTCGAACCGGTGCGCGCTGTACCGGCCTGGTCGATTTCGTCGGAAAACCCGATGGCGGCCGATATCACCTTCGTGAAGTCGTTTTTCCCCGGCTCGCTCCGGTGGCCGCGGAATTCGCCGATGGTCCATTGTGGACGACCGGTTCGGCCGATCCGAGGCGCCGCCGCTGCCCGCCGGGAGCCGCGTGCGAGGCTGTAGGCCGTTGGTGTGAGAGAAAGGTCAAGCCCGTCATGGACGACTCTTACCGCCTGGAGGCAGGCTCCCCGTCGGTCGAGGACTATCTGCGGCTGCGCCGCGAGGCAGGCCTCAGCGAACCGCCCGAGGAGCAGGCCGAGCGCGGGATCGACGGGGCTTGGGCGTCGGTGCGGGTGATCCACCGGCCCACCGGCGAGACCGTCGGGATGGGCCGGGTGATCAGCGACGGCGGGTGGTACTTCCACATCGTCGACATGGCCGTGCTCCCCGCCCATCAGCGGCGCGGCATCGGGGACGCCGTACTCGAAGCCCTTCTGGCCGGGATCGATGCCGTGGCACCGGGCGCCTATGTCACTTTGCTCGGCGATCCCCCCGGATGGCGGCTCTACGAACGCCACGGGTTCGTCGAGACCGCTCCCGGGACCATCGGCATGCGGCGCCGAAACGCCTGATGAAACCGTGGCGGGGGATGCCATTTCGCACTGCCCTGGAATCGTTCGGCGATATCGGCGCCGGGCTGAATAGGCGAAATGGCCTCACTGATTGCGCCTTTTACCGGGCTCCGGCGCGCATCCGGTAATTGCGGCGCACGCTGGTTCCCTTGCTGAGGTCGGCGCCGTACACGTGCAGCGTGATGGCGACGGTGTCGCCCGCGTTGCGCACCTGGTGGATGTCGTCGGGCGGCGCGACGCCGCTCACCGAGCCCGCCGGGCGTTGCCGCTGCGCCGTCCGGACCAGCCGGTCGCCGTCGATGTCGAAGATGTTCTCGGTCTCGGTTCCTTGGAGGACAAGGAAAGTGCACCACACCAGGTGGTCGTGGATCTCGGTGAGCTGGCCGGGCCGCCAGACCAGCGCGACGATCGAAAAGGCGGACTCGGCGTGCAGCGTGGTGCGTGTGTATCCCTCGGGGGAACCGGCGCGTTCCGCCGTGGTGAGCAGCCGCGGAGTCGGCCGGAGTTCGGTGAGAACGGTCGCCGCGGCCTGTGCGGTGACAAGGGGTTCGGACGGTTTCCCGGTGCATTGGCGCAGACGTTTTATCAGCTCCGGGAGGCCGGGCCTGAGCGTGGTGACGGTCATTTTCGTGCTCCCTTCTCGTCGCTTCTCATCGTGGCCCGCAGTCCGATCGGCGTCCAATGACGATGTTCTTTCCTTCGTATGGATATTCTTTATCCATGCTGAATCTGGTGCAGCTCACGGTGCTCGCTGCCGTCGCCCGGCACGGTTCGATGACCGCGGCGGCGAAGGAACTGCACTACACGCAGCCGGCGGTGAGCCATCACCTCGCGAGGTTGGAGGCCGCGACGGGCGCGAAGCTGGTCCAGCGCGCCGGCCGCGGCATCCGGCTCACTCCCGAAGGGGAACTGCTCGCCGCCCGCGCGGCCGAGATCGTCGGCCGGGTCGAAGGCGCCGAGGCCGAGCTGGCGGCGCAGGTGGGCTTGCGCGCCGGACGGGTCCGGCTGGCGGGGTTCCAGTCGATCCTGAGCACCATCGTCCCCGAGGCGGCCGCCGCGCTGGCCCGTGCCCATCCCGGACTCGAATTGGGTCTGGTGGACGAACATCCGGGCGAGGCGCTGCGCATGCTGCGGGAGGGGCGGATCGACGTCGCCCTGATCTTCCGGTACCCCGACACGCCACGCGAGGAGCGGGGGCTCCGGCTGGTGCATCTTCTGGAGGACCCGATCTATCTGCTCACCAGCGAACCGGGGCAGACCATCGCCGATCATCGCGACTCGACCTGGATCGGCGGCTGCGCCCGATGCCAGGACGAACTCGTCACGATCTGCGGGCGGGCCGGGTTCGCCCCGCGTATCTCGATGGTCAGCGACGACATGGTCGTCATGCAGGCACTGGTCGCGGCCCGGATGGGTGTCACCACCCTGCCCCGGCTGGCGCTGCGCGCGCATCGGATGCCCGGTGTCCACGCCACCGAACTGGCCGAAGACCCCCGTCAGATCTACGCCGTCACCTACGGAGACCCGCCCGACCCGCCCGCCGCGGCCGCGCTGATCGACGCCCTTCAGGCCAGCATCCGGGCTTAGCGGGGTACGGGAAGGCCCCATTCCTGTACCCAGGCGCAAGGAAGGGGGCCTTCACGCGCCAGTGTGGCCGGTGCCGCGGTCTCGGCTCACCTCGCCTGATCAACGTCCGCGCACACGTCGCGAAAGCCACTTTCGCGACACGCCTCCAGCGCTCACCCCGCCTGATCGCGGAGCCGCAGGACCCGTTCGACGAAAGCCCCTGCCGCCAACAGTTTCCGGTCTTCGCCGAGCATGCCGTCGAGTGCCAGCCCGGCGGGCAGCCCGTCGCGTGCGCGCCCCATCGGGACGGTCAGGCCCGGGAATCCCGCGATGCTGCCGGGCTGGCAGTTGCGGATGAAGGTGGGGAAGGTCGGGACCTCGCGTCCGCGGTGAACGAAACTCCCGACGGCCGAGAACTCCCGGGCCGTCGCCGGTGTGGTGGGGAAGGCCAGCGCGTCGATGCCGCTCTCGTCGAAGATCTTCGCGTACGCGCGGCGCAAGGCGGACCGGGTGGCGAGGGCCGCTTCGTAGACGGGCGGCTCGACGCCCGGCACGACCGCCTCGGTGAAGATCGCCCGGACGTCGGGCGCGGCGATCTCGCGAACGAGCCGCTCGAACGAGACGTCGGGTACGTACTCGGCGAGGTAGGACCGGAGCCCGGTGCCCGCTTCGTGGATCACCAGCGGCATTCCCTGATCGGCGACGAGTTCGGCGAGGGGCGTGTCGTCGAGCGGCACCAGGGTGACGCCTGCCGCGTCCAGGGTGGCGAGCGCGGCCTCCCAGAGTTCTTCGACGTCTTCGGACAGGTCGCCGGTCAGGAAACCGTGCGGCACACCGAGCCGGATCGGCGGGCGGTCGATCAGGGGTTCCGGCTCTTCCGCCGCGAGAACCGCGTCGAGGAGCGCGAGATCGGCGACCGTGCGGGCGATCGGCCCGGCCGTGTCCCGTGTGCTGCTCAACGGTGTCATCCCGTCGGACGGGTACCGGCCCGTGGTGGGCCGGAAACCGCAGACCCCGTTGAGCGCGGCGGGAACGCGGGCCGAACCACCGGTGTCGGTGCCGAGACCGGCGGGCACGATGCCCGCCGCGACGGCGACCGCGGTCCCGCCGCTGCTGCCGCCGGCGAACCGGGACGGGTTCAGGGCGTTGCGCACCGGGCCGAGCGGGGTCGTGTCGCAGGTGATGCCGAGGGCGAGCTCGTGCATGGTCGCCTTGCCGACGACGACGGCGCCCGCTTCGGCCAGCCGCCGGACCACGGTCGCGTGCTCGCGCGGAACGTGCCGCGCCAGGGCCGGGGTCCCCGCGGTGCTCGGCATCCCCGCGACGTGGATGTTGTCCTTGACCACCAACGGGATCCCGCTGAGCGGACCCGACGGAGCGGCGGCGTGATCGTGCGGCGCCAGATGGCAGATCGCGTTGAGATGCCGCACTTCCGCCGCTCGGGCGCGGCTGCCCGCGACGCTCCAGGGTTCGCTCACGGCGGCAGCTTAGCGACCACGATCGCCGATGAGGACCATCATTTCGCCGTCCCTTCGGAGCAGTCGGTCAGGGGCTCGGTTCGGCGCGGTAGCCGTCGATCCGGGCGAGCAGGTCGCGGGCCGCCGGATCGGCGTGTCCGCGCAGGAGGGCCGCCAGCGGCGCGAGCCGGTCCTTGATACGGGTGGAGCCGAGGCCGCGCGCGAGGTCCAGCGCCTCGGTGCCGGTGCGGACGGCTTCGTCGAAATCGCCCTGGAGCGCGTGGTTCTGCGCGAGCATGGTCAAGGTGAGCGCGAGGCTGCGGGACATTTCGGCGCCGTAGCCGCCGACGGCGTCGCTCAGCCGCACGATCGCCTCCTCGCTGTGCCGGGAGGAGACCGTCCTGGCCAATTCGGTCAGGACGGTCCCTCGCATCGCGGCCATGTCCGTGGTGCCGAAGAACGCTTCCCAAGGGCGTGCCGCCGCCCAGCTGTCCGCGCACTCGAACTGACACTCCGCCCTTGCCAGGCTCGCGAGAGCGGCGCGCTCGTCGGCCGCCTTGGCCAGCGCCCAGGCCTCGTTGATCGTCAGGATCGCTTGTGCCCGCAGGGAACCGGAGCGGTGGGCGGCGGCTTGGCCTTGGCGGAGATGGTCCAGCCCGCCCTCGACGTCGTCATGGTGCAGCGCCATCCTGCCGAGGCGGTAACAGATGTTGGCCATCAGATTGTCGTTGCCCGCCGCGGCGGCGAGACCGAGCGCGCGGTCGAACCGGAGCCGCGCCGGAACGCGGCGGCCGATGTCGAATTCCGTCCAGCCGAGCAGATTGTGCAAATCGGCGAGCACGGTCAGCAACCGTGATCGGAGCCCGCCGGGTACCGCGCCCCAATTGAGCAGCAGGCTCACCGACTTCACCACTCGCACCGCGTCGTGGGAAAAGGCGCCGCCCTGCCGATAGTCCAAGGCGCGCAGGACATCGACCGCGTTTTCGAGACATTCGACGTCGGCGGTGCCGATGCGGTCCGGCGGGTCGCCTTTTCCTGCAGTTGTCATGGACTCACCTCACGCAAGTCATGGCTCGGTCACCGGCTACCCGGGGCCGCCTCGTTCGAAACCGGCCGTCACTCCCCGGGGTTCTTGATTTGACCCGTTCCAAAGACGCTCTTATCGTCCTTGGTGATGTCCGAATTCGAGGCACAGCTGCGAGCGGTTTCGCTGCGCGTGACTCGGCCCCGGCTGGCCGTGCTCGCGGCGCTGCGCGATCATCCGCACGTCGACACCGAAACGGTGATAGCGCTGGTGCGGGCCGACCTTCCCACGGTCTCCCACCAGGCGGTGTACGACGTGCTGCGGGCACTCACCGAAACCGGTCTGATCCGGCGTATCCAGCCCGCCGGCACGCTCGCCCGGTACGAGACCCGGGTGGGGGACAACCATCACCATGTCGTGTGCCGTTCCTGCGGTGCGATCGCGGACGTCGACTGCGCCGTCGGCCATGCCCCCTGTCTCACCGCTTCGGGCGATCACGGATTCGTGGTCGACGAGGCGGAGGTCGTCTACTGGGGCCTGTGCCCCGGCTGCGCGGCCGACTCTGTCCAGCGATGAATTCGCCTGCCCGGAAGGAAAGAAATGAGTGACAACCCGGAGAAGGGCTGCCCGGTGGCCCACGACTCCGTGACCGCGCACGGAAGCGAGAGCGAGAACCCGGCGATCGATTCGCCGACGCCGAAGCAAGGCGGCCGCCCGCGCACCAACAAGGACTGGTGGCCGAACCAGCTCGACCTCTCGGTGCTGCACGTCCACTCGTCGAAGTCCAACCCGCTCGGCGCGGACTTCAGCTACGCCGAGGAGTTCGCGAAGCTCGACGTCGAGGCGCTCAAACGGGACATCGTGGAGGTGCTCACCACCTCGCAGGACTGGTGGCCCGCCGACTTCGGCCACTACGGCGGCCTGATGATCCGGATGAGCTGGCACGCCGCGGGCACCTACCGCATCCACGACGGCCGCGGCGGGGCCGGTGACGGCGCGCAGCGGTTCGCCCCGCTCAACAGCTGGCCCGACAACGCCAACCTCGACAAGGCGCGGCGGCTGCTGTGGCCGGTCAAGGAGAAGTACGGCCAGCGGATCTCGTGGGCCGACCTGCTCGTGCTCGCCGGGAACGTCGCGCTGGAGTCGATGGGGTTCAAGACCTTCGGCTTCGGTTTCGGCCGCGTGGACACCTGGGAGCCCGAAGAGATCTTCTGGGGCCCGGAAGACACCTGGCTCGGTGACGAGCGCTACGCGAGCGACACCGAGATGGTCTCGGACGTCGGCGCGACCGAGATGGGCCTCATCTACGTCAATCCCGAGGGCCCCCGCGGCAACGCCGACCCCGCCGCGGCGGCGCATTTCATCCGCGAGACCTTCGCCCGGATGGCGATGAACGACGAGGAGACCGTCGCGCTCATCGCCGGGGGCCACACCTTCGGCAAGACCCACGGCGCCGGGATCGCCGACGACCACGTCGGCCCGGAGCCCGAAGCCGCCCCGCTCGAGACGCAGGGCCTCGGCTGGCTGAGCACCCACGGCAGCGGCAAGGGCGCCGACGCGATCACCAGCGGTCTGGAGGTGACGTGGACCGACAAGCCGACGCAGTGGAGCAACCGGTTCTTCGAGATCCTCTTCGGGTACGAATGGGAGCTCACCACGAGCCCCGGCGGCGCCAAGCAGTACGTCGCCAAGGACGCCGAGGCGATCATCCCGGACGCCCACGACCCGGCCAAGAAGCACAAGCCGACCATGCTCACCACGGATCTGGCGCTGCGCGTCGACCCGGAGTACGAGAAGATCTCGCGCCGTTTCCTGGAGAACCCGGACGACTTCGCGCTCGCGTTCGCCAAGGCCTGGTACAAGCTGCTGCACCGCGACATGGGCCCGGTCAGCCGCTTCCTGGGGCCGTGGGTGCCCGAACCGCAGCTGTGGCAGGACCCGGTGCCGGACGTCGACCACGAGCTCGTGGGGGACGCCGACATCGCCGCGCTCAAGACGAAGGTGCTCGAGTCCGGGCTCACGGTCGCCCAGCTGGTCGGCACCGCGTGGGCGTCGGCGGCCAGTTTCCGGTCCACCGACAAGCGCGGCGGCGCGAACGGTGCCCGGATCCGGCTGGCGCCCCAGCGTGACTGGGCGGTCAACCAGCCGGAGCGGCTCGCAAGCGTGCTGGAGACCCTGGAGGGCATCCAGCGCGAGTTCAACGACGCCGGTGGCGCCAAGATCTCGCTGGCCGACCTGATCGTGCTGGCGGGCAC
This sequence comes from Amycolatopsis sp. EV170708-02-1, assembly GCF_022479115.1. Lineage (NCBI taxonomy): Bacteria > Bacillati > Actinomycetota > Actinomycetes > Pseudonocardiales > Pseudonocardiaceae > Amycolatopsis > Amycolatopsis sp. EV170708-02-1. Next base: position 6,664,678 of record NZ_CP092497.1, on the reverse strand, counting down.
GGCCGCCGTCGAGAAGGCCGCGCGCGACGCCGGCACCGAGGTGAACGTGGCGTTCCACCCGGGCCGCACCGACGCCACCCAGGAGGACACCGACGTCGAGTCGTTCGCGCTGCTCGAACCGCGGGCCGACGGGTTCCGCAACCACCTGCGCCCCGAGGAGAAACTGCAGCCGGAGGTCCTGCTCGTCGAGCGGGCCTACATGCTCGACCTGACCGCGCCCGAGATGACCGTCCTCGTCGGCGGCCTGCGCTCGCTCGGGATCACCGCCCCCGACAGCCGGCACGGCGTCCTCACCGACCGGCCCGGCGTGCTCACCAACGACTTCTTCACCAACCTCCTCTCCCCGGGCACCCGGTGGAAGGTGTCGGAGTCCGAGGAGAACGTGTACGAGATCCGCGACGCCGCCACGGACGCGGTGAAGTGGACGGCCACCGCGGTCGACCTCGTCTTCGGCTCGAACTCCCAGCTGAGGGCGCTTTCCGAGGTCTACGCGGGTCAGGCGGGGCGGGAGCGGTTCGCCGCGGACTTCGCCAAGGCGTGGACCAAGGTCATGGAACTGGACCGGTTCGACCTCGGCTGACGCGGCTCGTCCGTCAAGGGTGCTTTTCGGTGGCTGTGTCGCGAAAGCCACTTTCGGGACGTCACACGTCACGAAAGTGGCTTTCGCGACGTTCCCGCGTCAAGGGGTGTCGAGCTCCGTATGCCGGGTGGCCAGGGTGCGGGCGACTTCGGCGAGTTTGACGTTGAGGTCCTGGGATGTCCGGCGCAGCAGGTCGAAGGCCTCGTCGGCGGTCAGGCCACGGCGTTGCATCAGGATCCCCTTCGCCTGGCCGATGACGTCACGCGATTCGACGGCCCGCCGGAGATGGCTCGTCTCCAGCTCCGCCCGGCTCACGGCGGCGGTGCTCGCCAGCGCGAGTGAGCCGTGGGTGGCCAGCAGGAGTGCGGTGTCCTGGGCCCGCGAGTCGAGGGCGCCGGGGCGGTGGCTGTAGATGTTCAGCGCACCGGGCACCCTGGGCGGGCGCGCGTCGGGCACCAGCACGGTGGACAGGATCGCGGTGTACCCGTGCCGCACGGCCGCCGCGGAGAAGTCCGGCCACCTCTTCTCCGCCTTCAGATCCTCACTGCGGATGTAGCCGGGGCTTCCGCGGTCGGCCGCGTCGACGCAGGGTCCCGTTCCGGCGCGGTACTGCACCTCGTCGAGTTCCAGCGCCACCTCGCCGGTCGAAACCGGGGTGTGAAAGGTCCCGTCCGGGGCACGGAGGGTGACCGACACCAGATCCGCGCCCGGGACCACCCGATACGCGGCGGCGACGACCTGTTCGAGGACCTGGGCCGGTGTCGAAGCGGCCAGCAGCAGGCGCGTGAGTTCGACGAACTGGCCTGCCAGCGGGCCCGACGGGGCGTACTCGCCGGAGCCGAATTCGTCCTTGTCGCGTTGCCACAGTCCTTCGTCCGCCATCAGCTGACCATCCCAGTCGGGGTTCGGTGTCCTTCGCCGGATACCCGGTGGCGTCGTCGGCCAACCCTTGACCGTCCTAAGTGGACGGTTCCACTCGCTTGCGGAGAAGGCAGAAGACGTTTCCTTCGGGGTCGGCGAGCACGTGCCACGACTCTTCCCCCGTCTGGCCGACGTCGGCGGGCCGTGCTCCGGCGGCGAGCAACCGCTCCAGTTCCGCATCCTGGTCGCGGTCGGTCGGGTTCACGTCGATGTGCAGGGGGAGCTTGCCCGGTTTCGGATCGTCGCTGCGGCTGAGGATCAACGTGGGCTGCGGGCCGCCGAAGCCGACTCCGGGCGGGCCGATCTCGATGTCTTCGCCGTCTTTGCCGATCTCGACGTACCCGAGCACTTCGCACCAGAACGCCGCCATCCGGACCGGATCGGCGCAGTCGAGGATGAGTTCGGTGATACGGCAGGCCATGCGGCGAGGATAGCCCGTTCCCGAACCGAGGACCGGCGCGACGGTTGCGGACCGGACCGCACCCTTCTACCGTCGATGGATGGCGATCGACTCCGAAGCCGGGCAGGCCGCTCCTCTCGTCGTGGCCGAGACGGCTCGCTCCGCAGCAGCGATCACCGTCGAAGTGGCGGGTGACATCGACATTTCGACCAGCCCGCGGCTCCGGGCGGAGCTGTTCGAGCTGCTGGCGGACGGCCCCGGCACCGCGGTGATCGACATGACCGGTGTCGGCTTCTGCGATTCGTCGGGGCTTTCCGTGCTGGTGCAGCTGAACCGGCACTGCCAGGAGTCCGGGATCGAGCTGAGTTTCGTGCCCTCCAAGGTCTTGCGCCGAGCCATCGAGCTCACCGGGCTCTTGCCGACGCTGAAGATCGCAAGCCGTTAAGCGACGACGCGGACCGTTCCCAGCTCGGAATCCGCGGCGTCGTAGATGAACATGCCCGTCCGGACGCCGGTGTGGAGATAGTCGACGATCGCGTCGGTGAACACCTCACCGGGAGCGATCGCAGGCACCCCGGGCGGATAGGGGCTGATCATCTCCGCGCTGACACGTCCCTCGGCCTTGTCCAGCGGCACCCGCTCGGCGTCGGCGAAGAACGCGTCGCGGGGCAGCATCCGCGTTTCCAGCGTCAGCTCCGCCCCGGAAGGCAGGTCGACCGGCGGGCGCCGCTCGAAGCCATGCTCCGTCAACCCCCGCAAGCCGTGCAGCAGGGCGGAAACGGTGTCCTCGTCGTCGGCGTGGGTGACCTGCACCGCGATCCGCCGGTGATCGGACAACCCCGTGTGCAGATGGCGTTCGGCGAGATGGTCGGCCGCCTGGTACCCGGTGATGCCGAGCCCGGCGACGTCGATCACGATCTTGAGGGGGTCGTGTTCGAAGGCGAGTGGATGGAACTCCTCCGCCAGCGCGTGCAGGCCGGGGATGCCTTCGATCTCTTCGCGGGCCCGGGCGGCCAACGTCAGCGCCTTGCTCAGCAGTTCTCCGCCGTGCTCGACCATCTGCCTGCGCCAGCCGTCCAGGGAGGCGTACAGCAGGGCGGAAGTGCTCGTCGTGCCCAGCAGGTCCTCCCTGGCCTTGAGCAGATCCGGGGAAACCCGGTCACCCCGCAGGTGGAACACCGAGGCCTGCTCCAGCCCGCCGCCCATTTTGTGCGTGCTCGTGACGCACAGATCGGCTTCCCCGTCCATCGCCCAGGTCGGCAGGTCGTCGTGGAACGGGTAGTGCGCGCCCCACGCCTCGTCGACGATCAGCGGCTTGTCGGCGTCGTGCAGGACACGGGCGACGCCCCGGATGTCGGCGCAGGTGCCGTAGTCGGTCGGCGTGATCAGCAGCATGCCTTTGACGTCGGGAGCTTCCGCCAGCGCCGCCTGGGTCTCTTCCGGGCCGGGAGGATGCGCCAGATGGCGCTCCTCGTCGTACCGGGGGCGCACCCAGACCGGATGCACCCCGCTGATCACCAGGCCGGCGACGACGGATTTGTGGGCGTTGCGGGACACCAGGAGCCGTTCGCCGGGACCGGCGACGGCGAGCATGGCGCTCTTGACCGAAAGCGAACTCCCGCAGGTGGAGAAGAAAGTGTGCTCCGCGTCCACCGCGTCGGCCATCAGCTCCTGCGCCCGGCTGAGGACGCCACGCGACATCCGGCGGTCGTCCAAACCGTTGAGGGCGAGCAGATCCGACGCGAACGCGTCGTGGCCGAGCAGGTCCAGCACGCGGGGATCCGCCCCGCGGCCTTGTTTGTGGCCAGGCGGGGTGAAGGCCAGCCCGCCCGCGCGGCGATAGGACTCGATGGCTTCCAGCACCGGGGCGCGCGAGTGGTCCATCCTGCCTCCGATCAGCGGCCGAGGGCGTTCTGCAGTTCCTTCTTGGTCATGCTTGAACGGCCCTTGATGTTGCGCTTCTTGGCCTCGTTGTAGAGCTGGTCCTTGGTCGGCCCGCCGGGACCCTTCCGGTTGCCGGACCGTTGCCCGCCGCGCTTCTGCGGGGAGGTGTCCTTCGTCGAACTCTTGCTGGCCGTCTTCGATTCACCTGATCGCGCGCGGTTCTTGTTGACCGTGCGTGCGGCGATCTCCTCGGCGCGGCCGGTGCTCGCGCCGCGTTTCTTCTGCGACGACTTGATGTGCTCGTACTGACGTTCGCGTTTGTCGCTCCAGCTCTGTTCAGGCACGGCTCCTCCTTCGTCGTGACCTGCGGATACCCCTTCGATCCGCTGGTAATCCAAAGATCACCCGTCCAGGTCGACGCGCGGACCGATGTTTGCCCTGGCCGGTCACCGGGTATCAATCCGGTGACGAACGGACGGACCCATGTCAGTCCACAAGGGACGGAGGTTGGTTCGATGAGTGCGCCCTTCCTCACGGAAGGCGACACCCGGCTCGTCTCAGGGGAGCCGAGGATGCCCGCCCCTCGGGACCGCCGGACGCGGCGGAAGGACGACTACTCGCATTGCCGCGCATGGTTCGACGAACTGGCCGCCTTGCCCGGCGGTCACCCGGACCGGCGGCGCCTGCGGGAACGCCTGATCCTCGAACTGCTGCCGGTCGCCGAGCACATCGCCGTCCGGTTCAGCGGGCGGGGCCAGCCGAGGGAAGACCTGATCCAGGTCGCGCGGATCGGCCTGATGAAGGCCGTGGACCGGTTCGATCCCGCGCAGGGCGGGGATTTCCTGGCGTACGCGGTGCCGACGGTCATGGGCGAGGTGCGGCGGTTCTTCCGCGACACCGGCTGGGCGGTGCACGTCCCGCGCGGAATGCAGGAACTGCGCACCCGGCTTACGCGGGCGACGACGGAACTGACCCAGACCCTCGGCCGCGCGCCGACCCCGTCCGAGCTCGCCGGGCATCTCGACGTGGACGTCGAAACCGTCCGTGACGGCCTGCTCGCCGCGAACAGCTACCAGACTTCGTCCCTCGACCGGCCGGTCAACGACGGCGAGGGCTCGCTTCCCCTGTCGGATGTGATGGGGGAACTGGATTCCCGGTTCGAGCACATCGAGGACCGGCACACCGTGGTCCCGCTGCTCCGGCGGCTGCCGGAACGGGAGCGGGCGATCGTCACGATGCGGTTCTTCGAGGGGATGACCCAATCGCAGATCGCCGAACGCGTCGGTATCTCCCAGATGCACGTTTCCCGCCTGCTCACGAAGATCCTGCAGGATCTGCGCGGCGATCTCACCGGCTGAACGGGCGCGAGCCGCGATCACCCGCCGGGCAGGACACGGAAATCCGGCGGGGTGAGCTGCCCGGCGCGATGGTCGTCCTCGCGGACGGCCTCGACGAAGCGCGCGACCTCGGCGGGGCGTGGTGTGGCGGACTTCCCGCCCAGGTAGCGGAGGACGATGAGGTCCTCGCCGGAATGGGTCTCGATCGCCACACCCCACCCGCGGACCTCGTCCCACAGCAGGGCGACGTCGCGTTCCGGATGGGTGGCGAGCCGCTCGTCGAGCGCGACATACGCCGACACCGGGTCGTCGAGGTCGACGGTGCAGGACTCGAGGCCGACGCCGAGGGCCTTGGTGATCTCGCCGAGATAGCCCCATACGGCGTCACGGGTGTGGGGGTGGCGGACCGGCATGGTGAGCAACGAGGATTCCCTTTCTTCCCCGGTCTCGTCCGGTGCGGGGCCCGGCGGCCCCGCACCGGAGAGGACACTCAGGCCTGGATCTCCTTGCGGTCGGACGTGGCGCCGGAGATTTCGATGCGCCGCGGCTTGGCCTTCTCGGCGATGGGGATGCGCAGGGTCAGCACGCCTGCTTCGTATCCGGCCGCGATGTGGTCGGTGTCGAGGGCGTCGCCGAGGAACAGCTGGCGGGAGAAGACGCCGAGCGGGCGCTCGGAGACCTGCATCTGGACGTCCTTGCCGGGCGCGGGCCGCCGCTCCGCCTTGACCGTCAGGACGTTGCGCTCGACGTCCAGCTCGATGGCGTCCGCGGCCACGCCGGGAAGGTCGAAGCAGACGACGAACTCGTCGCCGTCGCGGTAGGCGTCCATCGGCATGGTGGCCGGCTTGGACCAGGTTCCCGGGGTCGCGGTGCCGAACATCTGCTGGGTCAGCCGGTCGAACTCGCGGAACGGGTCGGTGCGCATCAACATCGGGTTCCACCTCCTGGGGTCGTTGTCTCTGGTGTCAACACGCACTACTGTTCTAACATGTCATCGAAACGATGACAACTGCCGAGTCGTCGATGGGATGACAATGATGGACGAAGACCCCTCCCGGACCGTGCGCGCGGTGCGCGACGTCGTGGCAGAGGCCCGTTCCGGCGTCACGGAACCGGAGCGGCTGCTGGCGGCTTTGGCGGCGCTGAGAGAGGTCCGTGAACAGCTGGCCGCCTGGGAACCGGAGCTGATCGCGGCCGCTCGCGCGGGCGGGACCAGCTGGACGGCGCTCGCCCCGGCGCTGGGGGTCGCGAGCCGTCAGGCCGCGGAGCGGCGGTTCCTGCGGTTGCGCCCGTCCGTCAGTGGTGAGAGCACGGGCGAGGCCAGGGTCGACGCGGAACGCGACCGGCGGGCGGGCGACCGCGCGGTCGCCGAGTGGGCCCGGCGTAATTCGGCGATCCTGCGGCAACTCGCCGGCCAGGCCGGCGCGCTGCCCGGGCTGGACGCCGAGGCAAGGGAAAGCGCGGACAGGCTGAGCGCCGTGCTCGGCGAGGACGACGTCACCGGTCTCCTCGCCCCGCTGGCCGACCTGCGCGCCCGATTGCCCCGCGAGCACACCGGCTTCGCCGAACGGCTCGGGGAGATCGGCATGTACACCGAGCAGGTCCGGCGGGACGCCGTCGTCGACCGGCGGGATCGCCAATCCTCACGGTGAAGCCGCGGTGGCAGTGTCGCGAAAGCCACTTTCGGGACATCAGACGTCGCGAAAGTGGCTTTCGCGACGCGTCCGACCGGGCAGAGGCGTCGGCGAGGTGGTGAAGGCCTCCTTCGCTACCTTCAGGGTAGGGAAGGAGGCCTTCACGGACAGCGCGTTACTGGCAGGCTTCGCAGTCCGGGTCGTCGATGCGGCAAGCGGCGCCGTCGGTGAGCGGGAAGTCGAAATCGTCGAGCGCGGGGACGGCCAGAGCGGTCTCTTCCGGCGTGGCGGTGGCGGACATGTCTCTCCCTCGGTACGGAACGGGTCTCATCTCTCTGTAGCGCTGAAGATCGCCGGTCATTCCGTGACCCGCGCCACAGGGATCAGGCCGTCCGGAACAGCGTCTCCGCGTCGTCCACCGCCTTGGCGAGGACGTCGGGATCCGCGCGCAAACCGGTGAGGATCGCGTCCATCCCGCGCAAGTCCGCGCGCCGCAGCAGGCGTTTCTCGTTGGTGACCCACTCGCCGCGGGCCGCGAGGACCGCGTGCGCCGTCTCCATGGCGGCGGTGGCCAGCGCACCCGCGACCTCCGTGGCCTGCCCGCGCGGGACGAAGGCGCCGCGGGCGTACCGCAGCGTCAGCCCGGCGCGGCCCCGCCACATCTCCGGGGCCGTCTCCCGCAACGCTTCCGGGTAGTCCGGTCGGGGCAGGTCGCCGCGCAGCACGCGGTTGACCGCGAGTTCCGCGACGGGCAGATAGCTCGGCACACCCGCGAGGTGGAACATCAGCGGCTCCCAATGGAACCGGCCTTGCCGTGCTTCGGCGAGATGGTGTTCGACGGCGTCGAGGTCGCGGTAGTGGACGTCGACGTGCCTGCCGTCGATCGTGAGCCAGGCGCCGCCGTTGAACACGCCACCGCCCCAGGCGCCGATCTCGGAGACTTCGCCGTCCCAGCCGACGGCGCGCAGGTCGGCCGGGTCGAAGCCGCCGCGGTAGTAGACGGCGAAATCCCAGTCGCTGCCGGGACCGTGGGTGTCCTGGGCGCGGGATCCGCCGAGCGTGACGGCGTGCACGGCGGGCAGTGCGGCGAGGCCGTCGGCCACGTGGGCGAGAAAAGTGTCGTCGTTCATCGCGGGAAGATCGTAAAGCCTTGCCCCGCGCGGAAGCGACGGGTTTTTGAGCGCGCGAGCCCGTGCCGTCGCCCGTACGCTCGGACGATGACCACGATCCCAGGACGGCTCCGCGCGCCGCTGGCGTTCCTCCCGTTCCTGGCGGCGGTCGCGGTGGTGGCGGTCGTCGGCGGGCTCGCCGCGGCCGGCGCCCGATCCGTCTACAGTGGACTCGAACTGCCGTCGTTCGCGCCGCCCGCCTGGCTGTTCGGTCCGGTGTGGACGGTCCTGTACCTCGCGATCGCGGTGGCGGGCTGGCTGTACTGGAAATCCGGCGGCGACCGCCGGGCCCTGGCCTGGTACGCGGGGCAACTGGTCCTGAACGCCGCTTGGACGCCGCTGTTCTTCGCGGCGGGCGCGTACGGCTTGGCGCTGGTGGACATCGTCCTGCTCGATGTCGCGATCGTCGTCACCGCGCTGTATTTCCGCCGGTCTTCCCGGGTCTCGGCCGCGTTGCTGGTGCCGTACCTCGCCTGGACGCTGTACGCGACCGCGCTCACCGCCGCGATCGTCGTGCTCAACTGACCCCGATCGGCAGGGTGGCGGCCACTCCCTTGGCGTGCCTGCCGTCGAGCCGGTCCAGGGTGATCCCGCCGCGGCGCGCGGCGAGTTCCAGGTCCCGCACCGCGTGGTCGACCGCCTGAGCCCCCGCGGCCGCGATCCGGATCGCGGCGCTGACGCCGGGTTCGGTCTCGGCGGCGCCCCGGCGCGCGGTCACGGCCAGGGTCACCGCGGATCCGGGGGCCGCGGCGAGCAGACGGCGTGACAGATCCGCCGCGAGCACCGGGGGAAGCGCGTCCCAGCCGTCGAGGCGGAACGTGGCCTGGCAGATCTGCCCGCTGTGCCAGAACCGCCAGTCTTCACGGATCCGCGCCCGGCCCGCCGTGACGTGCGCGAGCGACGCGAGCGTGCCGAGGACCTCGTTTTCGCTGAGCGCCCGCACCGGCAGGCCGTCGCGGCGAAGCTGCCGCCGCACGCGCCGGACCGTGTTCCCGAGTGCCTGCCGCACATCGGCGTCGCGGTGGACGTCGGCGGTGCGCAGGGCCTGCAGCGCGACCCAGCCCCGCGGCGGCCGCGAGCGGTCCGCGCCGATGTGGTGGATGACCTGCGCGGCGACGTCCAATGCCTGCTCGCGTGACGGCGGAAGCAAGGTCTCCGGCGACGGCATCGGCTGCTCGCGCGCGGCGGATTTCGGTTGCAGCACAGCGGTGATCCCGTCGGCGCGGCTGACCATGAACACCGGCTCGTCGCCGATCTCGCCGGTGATCCCGGTCGCTTCCGGCGACAGCAGGCGCAGCAGCGCCCGGCCCGCCTCGCCCGCGTGCCGGAGATCCCGGTCGCGGTCGCGGGTCAGGTAGCCCGACGCCGAACCGAGCCAGGCGTAGAGCCAGCGTCCGCGAATCCGCACGGCGGTGAGCGCGAGGACCACCACGGCGGCGGTGACCACCGCGGCCGCCAGCGGCCAGGGCCGCCCCGCCACCAGGACGAGCGCGACGAGGACGAGCTGCCAGCAGACGATCTGCGCCACCCCGATCCCGCCGATCCGGCCGGGCCGCCGTCCTCGGCCGGGCGACGGCGGATTCGGCCGCGGCGGGCCGGGCGCAGGAGCGGCGACGGGCGCCGCCGCGGACCAGCGCGGCCGCTGCTCCGCCTGCCGAGCCGCCGTGAGCGCGGCCAGCGCGGCTTCACGGGCGGCGGCCCGCGCGGCGGGCGCGGCGTAGGCGAGCGGATCGGCCACGGCCTGGGCCCGCGGCACGGCCGGGGCGAAATGCGGAAGCGGTGGCGGCGGTGCGGAGTACCGCCCGTCCGCCCTCGCCGCGCCGAGATCGGTCATCGTCCTGCCTCCTCGAACCGGGTCCGCCCGAGCCTTCCCGGCGAACATGAGGTTTCGATGACACGGCGTCCGCGGGCGGCGAGACAGGGGTTTCATCGAAATTTCATGGTCGCTCTCTAGCTTGATCGCGTGAACACCGACGAGCGGGGCACGAAGCGGTTCAGCGTGGTCGCCAGGACGAGAATGGCCGTGGCGCTGGTGGTCGCTGGCTGCCTGGCGCTGATCGGGCTGGCCGTGACCGGACAGGCGGCGACCCCGGAACGGCTGGAGTTCGTCCAGGTCGGCCACTGGGTCTACAACGACGCCGCGCAGTCCGCGTTCCACATCGACGGCTCGACGAACCGCGTCGACGCGCGCGCGGACGTGCCCGGCGCGAACGGCAGCCAGGTCGCGCAGGGGGACGGCTCCGGTTACGTGGTCGAGCGGAACCGCATCACGGAGTTCGACAAGGCGACCTTGAGCGTGGCGGAGTCCACGCCGCCGCCCGCGCCGGAAACGCCGTTCGTGATGGAGATCGCGGGTGGCCCGTACCTGGTCTACCGCAACGCCGGGCAGATCGTGCGGCTCGGCGACCCGGCCGCGACAGTGCCCGCAGGGGGGCCACTGTCCCGGCCGGTCGCGACCACCGAGGGGACGGTGTGGGCGCACCGCGTCGACAACGGCGCGGTCTGCGATCTGCCCAAGGGCGCCGCCGTCATGACCTGCCCCGCTCAGCTCCCGCCGGGGCACGGCGGCGGGCTCACGCTCGTCGGCGACCGGCCGGTCGTGCTCGACACCACCGGCGACAGCCTCCACCGCGTCGGCCCGGAGGGGCTCGGTGACGGCCTTCCGCTCGGCATCAAGCTTTCGCCGTCGGCACAGGTCGCCAACAGCGCCGTCGGCGACCGGCTGGCCATCGCCGACCCCGAGCGCAACCAGCTCCACCTCATCGACATCAGCGGCCTCGACCAGGACCGCCCCTCCGCGAAGCCGATTTCGGTCGAGCTGACCAAGGGCAGCCGGTTCAACGGCCCGCTCTCCTCCTCGAACGTCGTCGCCCTGGTCGACGAAACCCGCGGCGAGGTGCTGACCTACGACGCCGACGGCAAGCTCAAGTCCACCGCGAAGGTGCCCGGGCAGGGCACGCCGCCGAGGCTGGCCAAGGGCGAGGACAACCGGATCTACGTCGACAGTTCCGACGGCTCGCACGTGCTGGTCGTCAACGGTGACGACGGCACGGTGGTCGACGTCGACGTCGACAAGGCGGCCAACACCCAGACCGCAGGCGCGCCTTCGGCCGATCCGGAACCGTCCGGCGACCAGCCCCCGCCACAGCAACAGCAGGCGCCGCCGAACACGCAGCAGGCGCCCCCGCCCCCTCCCGTGGCGAAGGCGACTCCGCCCGGCGCGCCGAGGAAGGTGAGCGCGAGCTCGGGGGACGGCTCGATCAAGGTCTCGTGGAGCCCGGCGGCGGAGAACGGCGCGCGGATCACGGCCTACCGGGTGACCTGGACCGGCGGTTCCACCCGGGTGAGCGGATCGTCACGGGGAACCACGATCTCCGGGCTGACCAACGGAACCCCGTACGTGGTCACCGTGGTCGCGGAGAACTCGGCGGGCCTCGGGGTCGGCGCCAGCGCCAAGGCGGTCATCCCGGGACCCGCGAACCGGCCTGCCGGGGCGCCGGTCGTCACCGCGAACGCCACCGCTGCCGGCAAGGTTTCGGTGAGCTGGACCCAGCCCGACCTCCGCGGCGGCACGCTGGTGCACTACCTGGTGAGCGTGACGGGCAAGGGCCAGCGCACGGTTTCGGCCACGTCCGCGGAGTTCACCGGGGTCACCGGCACCGCGACCGTCACGGTCCGCGCGGTCACGAAGTTCGGCTCGGGAGCGGCGATCAACGGCGCCACCGGCAGCCGGAAGGTGACCGTGCCGGTGCCGTCGGATCCGCCGTCGATCACCATCTCCGGTGTCCGCGTCGGCACCACGGGACTGATCGTTTCGGTCAACGCCAACGGAAAGGGCGCGGCCGCGACCTGCCAGGCGGAGTTCAACGGCGCCCGTTCGGCCTCGAAGGCCTGCTCCGGCGCCACCAGCTTGAACATCAACAACGTGGTCTATTTCGGTGCCATCACGGTGACGGCCACCATCAAGACGTCCGGGGGAACCGGCACGGACAGCTGGACCGGTTCGCCCGGCGCGGGCGGCGGCGCCCCCGGTGGCTCGCTGATCTGGCTCGGGCCGATCGCGATGGTCGGCCTGCGCCGACGAAAGGAAAAGGAACTTCTGTGACGCTCACACCCAGGGTCGCCTTCGAGCAGATCGCCGAGAACGTGCAATCGGTGGTGCGCGGGAAACCGGAGGTCGTCCGGCTCACCGTGGCGGCGTTGTTCGCCGAAGGGCATCTGCTGATGGAGGACGTGCCCGGCGTCGGCAAGACGACGATCGCGCGCTGCGTCGCCGCCAGCATCGGCGGCCGGTGGAGCCGGATCCAGTTCACCCCCGACCTGCTGCCCGGCGACATCACCGGCGTGATGGTCTACCACCAGAACAACGAACGCTTCCAGTTCCACCCCGGCGGCATCTTCGCCAACGTGGTGCTGGCGGACGAGATCAACCGGGGTACGCCCAAGACACAGGCCGCGCTGCTGGAGGTGATGGCCGAACGCCGGGTCACCGTCGATTCGGTCGGACAGGCGGTGCCGAGGCCGTTCCTCGTGGTGGCCACGCAGAACCCGATCGAGCTGGAGGGCACCTACCGGCTGCCCGAAGCGCAGCTCGACCGGTTCCTCATGCGTATTTCGGTCGGCTACCCGGATCTGGAATCCGAGATGCGGGTGGTGATGGGGGATTGCGCCGGGGTGACGCCGGACGAACTGAAGCCGGTACTGAGCATCGCCGACGTCCAGTCCGTGATCGACGAGGTCCGGAAGTCCCATCTGGCGCCGGAGATCGTCAACTACGCGGTCCGGCTGGCCGCGGCGAGCCGCTCGCATCCCGACGTCCGCTACGGCGCGAGCCCGCGCGGCAGCATCGCGCTGATCCGGGCGGCACAGGGGCTCGCCGCCACCTTCGGCCGCGACTTCGTCACCCCGGACGACGTCAAGGACGTCGCGCATCCGGTGCTCGACCACCGGCTCGTGCTGACCCCCGACGCCGAACTCAACCAGCGGCGGACCGCCGACATCGTCGACGAACTCCTGGGCGCCACGGCCGCGCCCATGGCCGCGATGGGGAGGTAGGCGTGCGGCTCACCCGCCGCGGCGTCATCGTGCTGGCCTTCGCCGCCGGGTTCTACGCCCTCGGCGAGCTGGCCGGGTACACGTTTTTCCGTGCCTTCGCCGGGATCGCGGCGGGCGCGGTGCTGATCGCGCTGGCCACCACCCGGTTCCGGCCGAGGGTGGAGATCGGCCGGACCGTCCAGCCGGACCGGGTCGAGCGCGGGAAACCCGCGCTGGCCTCGCTCGTCGTGCGCAACACCGATTCGCGGCGGCACGGCGGTTTCGCCGCGGCGGACGGTATCGGCGGCGAAACGCACAGCCTGCGGGTCCGCCCGCTCGCGCCCGGCGCGGAAGCGACGTACCACTACGAGCTGCCGACGACGAGACGCGGGAAACTCCGGGTCGGCCCGCTCGTCGTGCACCGGCCCGACCTGTTCGACCTCGCGCGCGGCGACCAGACCGTCGGGAGTTCCGCGTGGTTGTGGGTGCACCCGCGGCGGCACGCGGTGCGCGCGGCGCAGGCCGGTCATCCACGGCACCACCACGAAGGCCCGATCACCGATCCGCCGCTGCGCGGTTCGGCGGATCTGCGCGCGGTGCGCGAGTACGTGGTCGGCGACGAGGTCCGGCATCTGCACTGGAAGGCGACCGCCAGGACCGGACGGCTCATGGTGCGCGAGTACGCCGACCCCGCCCAGCCCCGGTTCACCGCCGTGCTCGACACGCGGCCCGCGTCGATGAGCCCGGCGGTTTTCGAGGAGGCCGTCGAGGTGGCGGCCTCCCTGTTCTACGCGTCGGCGTCGGCCGGGCAGCACTGCCGCTTCATCACCGCCGCGGGTGCGGACACGCTGACCGACAGCGGGGTGCGCGCGGCACGGACACTGCTGGACGAACTCGCGCTCGTCACGCAGGACGCGGCGGACGACGCGCCGCTGCTGCCCTCGGCACTGGCCGCCGCCGAACGCCCCGGCGGGGTGCTCGTGCTGATCACCGGCCCCGACGCCGATCTCGGTCACGCCGCCCGCTGGCGGCCCGACACCGTGGTCCGGCTCGGTGACCTCAGGCCGTCGGCCGGCTCGCGCGGCCTGATCGTCGCGGTCGACGCCGCCGGTGCCGCGGCACAGTGGAATACCTTGGTGGGGAAGGCATGAGCGACCGATTCGACCGGATCGCGGTCGCCGCGCTGCTCGGCGCGACCGGGATCGCCGGGCTGCTGTTCGCGCCCGTGTTCGGCTGGGCGGCGCTGCTCGTCCCGGTGCTCGTGGTCGTCCTCGTCGCGTACGGCTGCGCCGAACTGACCGCGAAGTTCCCCAAGCTGACCCCCTACCGGCCGCTGCTCGTCGCGCTGCTCGGCCTGCTCGGGCTGATCGAGACGGTGCTGGCCTCGACCACGCTCGCCTTCCTGCCGACCGGCGCTTCGCTGCAGGGGCTGGCACGCGGCCTCACCGAAGGCTGGCGGCTCACGCTGCAGTCCACCTGGCCCGCGCGGCCGATCCCCGAGCAGCTGCTGTTCGTGCCGCTTTCGGTGCTGCTCGCCGTCGTGCTCGGCCTGGAACTGTTGCTGCGTCTCAAAAAGCCGCTCGTGGCGCTCGTGCCCAGCCTGGCCGTCGCCGGTCTCGCCCAGGCGTATCAGGCGGTGACGGGTGTCTTCGCGGTGGTGGCGGCGCTGGCCTACGCGCTGCCCGCCGGGCTCCTGTTGTGGTCGGGCCGTCGCGTCCGGTCGGTGAGCCGGGCGCCCGGTGGCCCCCGGTTCTCCTGGCGGGTGACCGGCTCGGCGATCTGGCCCGCACTGTCCACTGTGGTCGCCCTCGTCGCCGGAGCGGTCGCGCTCGCCGGGCTCGACCCGGCAGGCCGCGATCCGTTGACGCTCAAGGACACGCAGGCCGCGCCGCCGCCGAGGAGCCGGGTCGGCAACCCGCTGGACGAGATCGCGCAGCGGCTCATCCGGCCGGGCGAGGAGGTGTTCCGCTACCGCGGTGACACCCCGGTCGATCAGTGGCGCCTGATCGTGCTGAACGGTTTCGACGGGGCGAACTGGCTGTCCGACTCCCGGCTCCGGCGGCTCGGCGCGGGCCTCGAAGGCGCGCCCGGCGTGAGTGGCAGCGCGGAACTGAAGGTGCGCGGGCTTTCGGGACCGTGGCTGCCGAGCCATCAGGATCTGACCGGAGTGGACGGTCTGACACCGTTGGTGGACGAGTCGGCGGGCACCCTGATGATGGAATCGCCGTCGACGGGCCAGGAGCGGAATTACCGGCTCAGCTGGTCTTCACCCGAGGTCGATCTCGGCGCCGGGGAGATCGACGCAGGGGTGCCGGGCGGGCTCGGCGGGCTCGGCACGGTGCCGCCCGACATCGAGAACGTGGCGAAGGACGCCGTGCGCGGCCTGCGCCCGACGTTCCAGTCCGCGTTGCAGCTGGAACGCTTCCTCAGCACCAATTATCAGGTCGCGACGGGTACGGAGGAGCTGCCGACCGGGCACGGCTGGCCGCAGCTGAGGCATTTCCTGCTGGAGAGCAAGCGGGGGACGAGCGAGCAGTTCGCCGCCGCGTACGTCGTCCTGGCGCGGATGAGCGGTATCCCGGCCCGGCTCGTCGTCGGGTTCCGGGGCACGGCCGAGACCGACGGCGGGATGCACGTCGTCCGCAACCGCGATGTCCTGGCGTGGCCCGAAGTCGCGGTCGCCGGGGCGGGCTGGGTGGCGCTCGACCCGACCGCCGCCGCGGGTAAGGCGGAGCGGAGCCAGGCGGGGCCCGGCAAGGCGGTCGCCCGCGCGAGGGCCCAGCTCCCCGCCGAACAGCAGTTGCGGCCGCCCCAGCTCCCGCCGGGCACGCCCGCGGAATCCGCCGAGGACGAGAGCGCCGAAGCGGGGATGAGCTGGTGGTGGCCGTCGCTCGTCGCCGCGATCGTCCTTTTCGGACTCCTTTGGCTCGTCGGGGTCCCGGTGGCCAAGGTCGTCCGCGCCCGGCGGCGGCGTCGCCGGTCCGGTGCCGAAGGGGTGCTCGGCGCGTGGGACGAGATCCGCGACCGGTTGCGCGCGCACGGCGTGCCGTTCCGGATCGGGATGACCCCGCGCGATCTCGCCGAATCGGCCGGATCGCTTGCCGGGGAAGGGATCCGCGAGCCGGTCGCCCGGCTGGCGAAGGTGCTGGACGTGACGCTGTGGTCCGGCGTCCCGGTGGGGGACGGTTCGGTCCGGCGGGCGTGGCAGGAGGTCGGCGAGGTGCGCCGGGGGCTGGCCACCAGACCGTTCGCGGCTCGGGTGCTGGCGGCACTCGAGCCGCGGACCCTGGTGCCGATCAAGTCCCGGGGGAGGGGCTGAAGGACGCTTTCCCCGCATGCCATGCGGGGAAAGCGCCCTTCGTCGCGTCCTATGCGGGGAAAGTCCCCTTCAGCTCACGGGTTGCAGCGGGCGCCGCGGATCGCGACCGGCTCGGTGGTGTAGATGTGCCGTCCGTCGGTCGCCCTGAGCTGGAAGCAGTATCGGCGCGCCGGGTCGACGGGGACGTCCAGGCTGCGCTGACGGTGCGCGACGAGCTGTTTCGTTTCGATCCGCTCGCCCGCCATGATCACGACGAAGTCCAGTTCGCCTTCCGCGGTCCAGGTCAGCTGCACGTGATCGCTCTGGTCCTTCGGCGGCGCGAGGGCCAGCTTGACGTCCGGCGCCGGCGCGGAAGCCGGTGCGGGCGGCGGGATCGCGGCCGCCACCGGGACGGCCTGCCCGCCGATCTCCGCCGGGCCGAGTACCAGCGGCAGCACGGCCAGCCCGGCGGCGAGCACCCCGGCGCCCGCCAGCGCGAAGGGCTTCCAGGGAAGCCCGCGTTCGGTTTTGAGCGGACCGCTGAACTCGCGGATGAGGGTGCGGCCGCCCCGCGGCGGCGCCTGCACCACCTGGACCGGCGCCGGGGCGGCGTGGACCGGGGCGGCGGGCCGGTTGATGTCGGCGAAGTCGTCGAATTCGACTTCGACGTCTTCTTCGCTTGGCAGGTCTGAGGAATCACCGGTGACGACCTCGCCGCCGGGACGGCTCAGCTTCGTGAACAGCCGTGCCAGCGACGCGACGTCCTGCGGCCGGTCGGCCGGTTCCTTGGCCAGCAACCGCAGGATCGTGGCGGAGAGTTCACCCGGGACACCCGGAACCTGGATCGGCGCGACCGGTTCCCGCAGCACCTGGAGGATCCGCTCGCCCGGCTGCTGCCCGGTGTGGCGCGGAAACGGCGGCGTTCCGGTCAACGCGACGTAGAGCACCGCGCCGAGTCCATAAAGGTCGGACGCGGGGGAAAGCGTGTCGTCGCGCAGGGTTTCCGGGGCGGTGTACTCGACCGCGTACATCGGGTCGCGCGGGAATCGCCGCCGCAGGGCCACGCCGAAGTCGGCGAGCACGAACTCGCCGGACGCCCGGTACAACACGTTGTGCGGGTTCACACCGCCGTGCAGGACGTCCGCGCCGTGCGCAGCGGCGAGCGCCGACGCGATCGCGGCGCCGAGGGCGAGCACGTCCGGAACACCCAGCCGGGCGCCGGAATCCAGCACACCGGCCAGTGAACCCGCGCACAGTTCGCGGCGGACACCGGATCGGCCGTCGGGAAGCGTCAGGACGTCGTCGATCTGCAGGACCGAGCGCGTCGAGCGCACGGCGGCCAGCGCCTTGCGCTCCCGTTCGAGCCATGCGGAGGTCTCGCGGTCGAAGGTGCCGGGGAACATCTTGATCGCGAAGTCGTTGCCCGTGGCGGGATCCTTGCCCGCGTACACGGTCGCGATGGGGCCCTGGGCGAGCAGCCCTGTCTCGATGCTCATGACCCCATTGTCGCGCAAGAGGTCCGGATCCGGAGTACTTTCCCGGCGGCAGGTTCCTGCCGCCGGTGCCCGGCGGGCCCGTCGCTGGCCGACCCTTTTCCCATGCAGACTGCCGGCCTGGTCAGGGTCACCATCACCACTCCGCACCGGCGCATCGACATGGCGCTGCCGGAACACGCGTCCGTCGCCGAAATCCTCCCCGGACTGCTCGCGCGGGCGGGCGAAGGAATGGCGGACGACGGGGTCGCCGGCGGCGGCTGGCAGTTGCGCCGCGCCGACGGGACGGCCTTCGATCTGGACCGGACGCTGGGCGCGCATCGCGTCCGGGACGGGGAGATCCTCCATCTGACGCCGCGCCGCGCCGAATGGCCGGAGCCCGAGTACGACGACCTCGTGGACGCGATCGCCACCGGTTCCGGCCGTACCGGCAAGGCCTGGGGGCCGCGGCACACGCGGCAGGCCGGGCTGGCCGTCGGCGCGGTGGCGATGTCCTTCGGCCTGCTAGCGGTGCTGCGCGCCGGCCCGGCGTGGACGGCGCCGGCGGCCTGGGCGCTGGCCGTCTCGGCGTTGCTGCTGGCGGCGGGTGTCCTGCTCGCACGGGCGCTGCGCGACGCCGGGGCCGGGGCGGTGCTCGCCGCCGTCGCGCTCCCGTTCGCCTTCGCCGGCGGCGGTCTGCTGCTGGCGGGCGACGATCCGATCGGCGCGCTGTCCGCCGGTCACCTGCTGCTGGCGAGCGCGGCGCTGCTGCTCGCGGCGGTCGTCGGTCATCTGGGGGTGACCGCCGCGCCCGCCCTGTTCGCGGGGGCCGCCACCGTCGGCCTCCTGGGGGTGCTCGGCGGCTGGCTGGCCACCTTCGACGATCTGGCGGGCTACCGGTCGGCGGCGGTGATCGGCGGCGGGGTGCTCGTGCTCTCGACCACGTTCGCGCCGCTCTCGCTGCGGCTCGGCCGGGTGCCGATGCCGGTGCTGCCGCGGTCGACCGCGGATCTGGTCCGCGACGATCCCCAGCCACCGCTCGAACTCGTGCACGCCGCCGTCGCCAGAGCGGACGCGCTGCTCACCGGGATGCTGGGCGGGGCGGCGATCGTCGCCATGTACTGCCAGCTGCAACTGATCCGCAGCGACAGCGAAGCCGCGGTCGTCCTCGTCGCCCTGCTCGCGGCCGGATTCCTGGTGCGGGCACGGCTGTACCCGATCCTGCGGCAACGGACGCCGATCCTGGTGGCCGGGATCTTCGGCGCCGGATGCCTGCTGGCAGGCCCGCTCATGGCGGACCGCTCGCTGCTGCTCGTCCTGGCCGGGCCGTTGTCGCTGGCGGTGGCGGCGGGCGTGATCGCCTCCGGCGTCGTGCTGAGCACCCGCGCCGCCAACCCGTATCTCGGCAGGATCGCCGAGTACTTCGAGATCCTGGTGACGATCGCCGTCGTCCCGGTGGCGTGCTCGGTGCTCGGCCTGTACGGCTACGTGCGCGGACTGGGGGGCTGAAACCATGGCGTCCAAACGGGATCAGCTGCAGGCGTACCAATTCCTGGTGCAGCGCGCCATCTCCGCGCTCGTGACGAGGGAGACCGACCCGGAGCAGCCGCCGTTCCGCCGTCCCTCCGGTGCCGCTTTCGCCGGTGTCGCACTGGCGATCGTGGCGCTGGCGTGCGTCGGGGTCTACGGGATGATCGTGCCCGGCGGGAACAATGCCTGGCGCAAGAACGCCGCCGTCATCGTGGAGAAGGAGAGCGGGACCAGGTACGTCTACCTGGACGAACGGCTGCATCCCGTCGCGAACTACGCGTCCGCGCTGCTGCTGCTCGGCGAACACGGCACCACGGAACGGGTTTCGCGCGAATCACTCGCCGGAGTCCCGCGGGGGCCCCGGATCGGTATCGCCGACGCGCCGGACGGCTTGCCCGGCCCCGAAAAACTGCTCACCGGATCGTGGTCGCTGTGCTCCGCGCCCGCGAGCGACCTGGCGGGCAGCCGGATCGAGGAATCGGTGCTGCTGGCGGGCGCCTCGCCGTCCGGTGGCGCGGAACTGGGGGACCAGGCGCTGCTGGTGGAATCGACGTCGACCGGCGACCGGTTCGTCGTGTGGCGCGGGCACCGGCACCGGATCACCGACTACGGCGCCGTCGGCACCGGGCTCGCGCTGACCGCCGAGCCGTGGGCGCGGGTCGGCCGGGCGTGGCTCGACGTGCTCCCCGAAGGCACGCCGATCGGCCCGCTGCCGGTGGCCGCGGCGGGCGAGGTGTCGACCGCGGTGCCGGGCCGGACCGACATCCGGAACGGGATGTTGCTGATGGTGCAGACCTCCGGCGGGGGACAGCAGCACTATCTGGCCGAACGGGACGCCCTGCGGCCGATCAGCGAACTGCAGTACGACGTCCAGCGCGCGAGCGCCCAGATGCTCGCCGCCTATCCCGGCGGCGAACCGAAAACCGTGCCGCTGCCGCCATCGCTGGCGACCATGTCCCGGCAACTGGACCCCGTCCAGGCCGACGCGGGCGCCGCACCCGCCACCCGTCCGGCCATCGCGCGCCTGCGCGATCAGGACACCACCGTGTGCGCGACCTTCGGCGACGGCGCCGCGGCGCCCGCCCTGACCGTCGATCCGGCGATGCCGCCCGCGGATCCGATGTCCACCACCGCCCGCCGGACCGCCTCCGGGACCCCGCTCGCGGACCGCGTCCACGTGCCGCCCGGCAGCGCGATCGTCGTCGAAGCGATGCCCTCAGCACAGGCACCCGCCGGAACGCTTACCGTCGTGACCGACATGGGGCGCCGTTATCCGCTGGCTTCGCCCGATGTACTGAAGATGCTGGGCTACCCGTCGGCGCGTCCGGTGCGGCTGCCCGCCGGCCTGGTGGCGCGGCTGCCCGAGGGCCCGAGCCTCGACCCGGCCGCCGCGCGGCGCCAAACCCTGGGCGGCTGACCGGATTCCCGTGTCCCGGCGCGTGACTCGCGTGCTTGGAGGCGGATCATGCGTGCTTGGAGGCGGAACACACGATGCGGATCCGGTCTCAGCGTGTTCCGCCTCCAAACACGCGAGTTCGCTCCTAAATCACGCGAGTTCCGTCTTCCATCACGCCATGTGCCAGGAATTGAAACGACGTGAAGGCCCCCTTCACTGCGTCTAGCGCAGTGAAGGGGGCCTTCACGTCCAGCGGCTCAGCGGGGGTTCGTCCGCCACAGGTCTTCGTCGAGCATCTGTACGGAGCCGGACTCCGACTCACCCGGCCGCCGGCCGCGCGTCAGCGTGAACCCGGCGTCCGGATTGCCGTTGGCCGCACGGCCGCGCAGCTTCGCCGGAACCCCGTCGCTGCCGCCCGAGGACGCCCGGCGGCCGGACCCGTTCCGCCCGACCGGCTGGTCGCTCGACGACGGCCTGAGCGTGCTCGCCGTGTTCTGCCCACCGGCGTGCGGCGGCGCCATCGGGGACATCGGGCCCGTCGTCGCCTTCGCGGTGGACGAGCCCGCCGCCCCCGGTTGGATTTCGGAAGCCAGGCTGGGCGCCTTTTTGGTCCCGATCGGCTTTGCCGCCACCGGAAGTCCCGCCCCGCCCGCCACGCCGATGCCGCCGAGCAGCCCCGTCGGAACCGGCGGCGCTCCCGAACCGCCCGGCAAACCGCCGAGAGCGGGGACCGCCCCGGCCGCGGTCGGCAGCGGGGCGAGGCCGGCGAGCGAAACACCTGACGCGCCGTCGTAGCCGGGGATTTCTGGCACCGAGATGTCCGAGCCCGTCCCGCCGCTGCCGCCGCCGACACCTAGGGACTCGGCCAGACCCTGCACTTCGGACAGCGCGTTCATGCCCGCTTCCGCGGCCTTGATGAAGTCGGCGGGCGAGTTCCCCTCCGCCGAGGCCTGCGGGGTCTCGGGCATCATGTGATCGGGTTGCTGGATCCCGGAAGCCGAAACGACCTTGAGCATGGACATGTCGAACTGTGCGCCGAGCGCGGTCATCCGTGCACCCGAGGCCTGCTGGATGAGCGGAGCCGCCCAGGCGGTCAGCGGATTGGCGATCGCCGCCATGTACTGGCTGTGCAGCAACGACACTTCCTGCATCGTCTCCTGGATACCGCTCGCCAGCGTCGTCAATGTCTCGGCCGGCTGAGCGAGATCGATCCGCTCGCCCCAGAACTGGAGTTCGGCGAGTGAGCGTTGCGCCCTTTCCTCGTGGGCGCGGCCCGCGTCGTCCTGCCAGGTCGGCGAAAGCTCGCCCACCCTGGTGTGCAATTCGGTCGACGCGCTTTCGATCCAGGCACGGGATTCGGTCCACATGCGAGCCGCGTCGGTGAGGACGGCGACATTGGCCTGCTCGGCGGTGATCATCGCCAGATGTGCCTCGATCGGCAGCAGGTTGTAGGGAACAGCCATGATCAGCTCCTCAGACCAGGTCCTGCGGGGCGCCGCCCGCGGACCCCTCGGCCGGTTTTTCGGTGGCGGTGGACGGTTGCTGTGCGGAGCCCGCGGTCTGCTTCACCAGATCGATGCCCTGTTTGAGCACCTTCGTGGCGGATGTGGCCAGTTCGAGCGCGCTGGTGACGTCCGCCGCGCTGTAGGTGATCGCGGCGGTCTTGACCTTCGTCGAGTCGGTGACCATTTCTTCGGTCATCTTCGTCATGAACGCGGCCATGCTCGCGGTCGCGGCCTTGTCCAGCACCGACATCGCGATGCCTTCGAAGAGGCCGGTCAGATTCGGCGGTGTTCCCAGCCGGGCCAGGGACGGCGGCATCTCCGGTGCGGTGAGCTGACTCGAATAAGCGCTCATCGACTCGGTGTCCGCGTTGATTCGATCGGGCATCTACCCCTCCTCACTGTCCGGCGCGATAGCGCGGACCTGTGTCTTCCTGTTCGACCTGCCACAACTCTTCGTCGAGCAGCTGGACCGTGTCGTTTTCCCGGTCCCACCGGCGCGGTGCCGGGGCCGGTTCGGTGTGCCTTCCGGCCGGACGGCCACGTCCGGACCGGCCCAGCAGGGAAACCCCTGGGGTCGCACCGGTCTTGCGGTCCCTGGACCGTCCGGTGGCGGCGTGCTCGGCGGCGCCGGGTTTGATCCCGTCGCCCGTCCTCGCGCCGCCGCGTTGTGGTTGCTGCTGCTGGGGCGGCATCGCGCCGGGAGCACCTGTCGCCCCGGTGCCGCCGGAACCTGACGCGGACATCGAAGCCACCGCCGGGAAGGCGGTGGTGCCGAGGCCGCCGGGTGATGGCTGACCGAGCGGCGTCACCGGGGAAGGCACACCACCGGCTCCGCCCCCGGAAGTACCGACAGGGCTCACCCCGCCGCCGGCGAGGCTCGGCAGCCCTGCGCCGTCACCACCGAGCTCCGCGAGCCGGTCCGCGACTTCCGCGGGCGTCGGGGAATTCCCCGTGCCGAGCGGATCGACCGGGCTGAGCGGTGTGGGGCTGGGGGAGGCCGTGCCGCCGCCCAGCAGCTGTTGTGCCGACTGCATGACCTGGCTCAGGGCGTCCAGGGCGCCGGGAGCCGCTTCGAGGGCGTCCTTGAGCGGATCCGTCGCCTCCGGGGCTTCTTCCTCGGTGGGACTGGGCTCCTGTGGCTGCGGGGAAGAAGGCGAGGGCGAGGCACTGGGAGAAGCGGCACCGGAGACGGGGACGCCGTTCGTGGCCGGTCCGGGGTTTCCTTGCCCGGACGTCGCGGCCCGCGGTCCCTCCCAGTCTCTGCCGACGGCGTTCCACATGGCCCGTGCCGCCGCCTCGTACGGCTGGGCGAGTTTGGCGATCTCGGCGGCGATGGCCTTCTCGATGTCCTGCCGTTGCTTTCCCCTGTCCTCTTCGGACAGCCCGTTGTAGTGGATGACCTGCTTTTCCACCTCGCGATGGACCGTCCAGAGCGCTGCGTCCAGATCGGTGATGCCCTGAAGCACGTTCGGCGTGGACATCGTCTGCGGCACGGGAACCCGGTTGTCGAGGATCGAGTCGGCCATGCCGGTGTCGTCGGTCCAGGTCCGCATGACGCCGACGTCCCGGCCCACTCGTGCCAGGAACTGACGCCCGGCGGCGTCGGGCCACCGATCCTGGGTGACGAGCTGATTCGCCTGCTGGTACAGGAGAGTCGCTTGCTCGTCGATCCAGGCCCTCGCCTCTCTCCACAGCCAGCTGGAGGCCGCCAGCTTGGGGATATGGGTGTTCACCTCGGTCGTGAGCTGCTTGTACATCTCCTCGATGGACGCCATGGAGTCCCCTCAGTGTTGTCCGGCGCGTGGCGCCAGGAGCCGGGGATCGACCGACGGGAGCCCTTCCGGACGCCGCGTGACGAAGGTGTTCAAGATCTCTTGGCGCGCCGTCTCGTCGGCACGGAGATAGCTCGCGGCCGTTTGCTGGACAAAGGCGCTGTACGCGGCGAATCCCTGTTCGGCCTGTGTGATGAAGGTCTGGAGTTTCCTGATGGTTGTGCCTTCCGCGATAGCGAGATGCATGCAGAAGTCGTCCAGCCCGCCCGCGCACGGTGTCGACTCGCCGTCGTTCCGGGAAATGTTGCTGACCGGCGGCTTGTCGAGACTCCCCATGATCCGGGACGCGAACTCCCGCATGGCGTCGGTGTCGCCGTTGATCTCGTCACCGCTCATCGTCACTCCTCACGTCGTTTTGAGGACAGGCAAACACTTCCGGGCGCCGGACAGGGCGCGGCGACAGGAAGCGGTCACTCCCGCTGCGGGAGCCAGGCGAGTTGCACCAGCCCCTTCTGGCCGCGGCGGTCCACCAGCCAGCCCCGGCCCGGGGGCAGGACCTGCGCTCGCATGCCGCCCAGCAGCGGGCCTTCGTCACGGTCGCCGGACATCATCAGGCCGGGCGTGCCCACTTCCCGCAGCCTGCCGAGGAAAGGTTCGAACAAGCCGCGGCCCGCACCACCGGTACGGCGGGCCAGCACCACGTGCAGTCCGATGTCCGAACCCTGTGCGGCCAGCGGCAGCAACGCCATGAGCGGATGTTCCTTGTGCGTCGCCACCATGTCGTAGTCGTCGACGAGCACGAAAATCTCCGGCCCCTCCCACCAGTTCCTCTTCCGCAACTGCTCGGGGGTGACGTCCTGCCCCGGCAGCCGCTTCGACAGTGCCTTCGCCGTCTCCAGGAGCATTCGGCCGCTCTGCTCGTCGTTGGTGCCGTAGCCGAGGAGGTGGTCCGCGCCCACTTCGCCGAGCAAGCTCCGGCGGTGGTCGACCAGGATGATGCGGGCTTCGTCCGGGGTGTAGGCCTTCTGGATCCGTTTGGCGAGCACCCGGAGGAACGACGTCTTGCCGCTCTGGGTGTCCGCCAGCACGAAGAAGTGCGGATCGCTGGCGAAGTCGAGTCGCATCGGTGACAGGTCGCTTTCGTGGATACCGACCGCGAGCCCCGCTTCTTCGCCGTCCACACCGTCGGTGGGAGGGAGTTCCTCGTACGGCAGGATTCCCGGCAGGAGCCGGACCGACGGCGCGGGTTCGCCCGGCCACGCCGTCCGCACCGCCTCGACGAGCGCGCCGACGCCGTCGGCGAGGTCGTCCGTCTCCGTGACACCGTCGATGCGGGGCAGCGCGATCAGCATCTGGTGCCCGCTCATGGCGATGCCGTGGCCCGGCGCGTCGGCGGGCACACTCATCGCGGCACGACGGTCGATGACGGAGTCGATCGGGTCGCCGATCTTCAGCTCCAGCCTGCTGGCGAACAGGTCACGGACGTTCATCCGCAGGTCGAACGAACGAGAACACCCGGCCACGACGTGGACGCCATAGGAAAGGCCGCGTGCGGCGATGTCGCCGACCGTCTCTTCGAGTTCCGGGAAATCGCCGCGTAGCGTCTGCCAGCCGTCGATGACGAGGAAGACGTCGCCGTGTCGTTCCGCCGGGAACCGGTTCTCGGCGCGCAACCTGCGATAGGTGGCGATGCCGTCGATCTGCTGTTCGGCGAACAGCCGTTCCCGCTGAGCCAGGATCGTCGACACCTCGGCCACCGTCCGCCGGACGGCGCCGGTGTCGAGCCTGCCCGAAACGCCGGCGACGTGCGGCAGGCCCGCGATCGACGCGAGCGTTCCCCCGCCGAAATCGAGGCAGTAGAACTGGACTTCGCGAGGCGTGTGCGTGAGGGCGAGGCTGGCGATCAGCGTCCGCAACACAGTGCTCTTCCCAGTCTGCGGAGCGCCGATGACCAGCACGTGCCCGGCGGCGCCGGTCAGGTCCAGCACCAGTGGGTCGCGTCGCTGCTCGAACGGCCGGTCCACGGTGCCCAGCACCGGCCGCAGCGAACCACTCGCGCCGGCGGAGAGCCCGCGCCGGGCATCGGTGACCAGCGGGGGCAGCAGCGCGTCCAGCGTCGGCGATTCCGCCAGCGGCGGCAGCCAGACCTGATGGGCCGGGGTCCCCTGTCCTTCGAGCCGGTCGACCAGGATGTCCAGCAGGGTTTCACCGACGGCCGTGTCGTCGTCCTGCTCGGTGGACTCTTCCGGCTCGACGTCGAGTTCCTCGGCGACGTAGGCGGTGGTGTACTCCTGCAGCACCAGGCGTTCCCCCAGCGTCGTGGGCACGCCTCCGCCCGTGGAGCGCTGGTACACCCCGGAGACGTAGGCGGAGCGGAACCGGTCCATCGGCTCGGTGCCGACCTTGAGGAAGCCGTGCCCGGGCGCGCGCGGAAGTTTGAAGGCGTCGGTGACCCCGAGCACCGCCCGGCTCTCCATCTCGGAGAACGTACGGAGCCCGACGCGGTAGGACAGATGGGTTTCCAGGCCACGCAGCCTGCCCTCCTCGAGACGCTGTGAAGCGAGCAGGAGATGCACACCGAGCGAGCGCCCGACACGTCCGATTTGGACGAACATGTCGATGAAATCGGGCTTGGCGGACAGCAGTTCGGAGAATTCGTCACAGATCACCAGCAACGTGGGCACTTCGGGCAGCGGGGCACCCGCGGCCCGTGCCTTCTCGTAGTCGCGCAAGGAGGAGAAGTTCCCCGCCGCCCGCAGCAGTTCCTGACGCCGGATCAGCTCGCCGTTGATCGCGTCGGTCATCCGGTCGACCAGATGCAGTTCGTCGGCGAGGTTGGTGATCACCGCGCTGGTGTGCGGCAACGCGTCCAACCTGGCGAACGTGGCACCGCCCTTGAAGTCGACCAGCGCGAAGTTCAGCGAGCTCGGCGGATGGGTGACCGCCAGCGCGAGGACCAGCGTGCGCAGCAGTTCCGACTTCCCGGAGCCGGTGGCCCCGATCAGCAGACCGTGCGGCCCCATACCGTCCTGCGCCGACTCCTTGAGGTCGAGTTCGATCGGGGCGCCGTCGGCCTGGATGCCGAACTGGACCCGGAGCCGGTCCCGGTTCGGCCTCGGCTGCCAGGTGTCGGCCGGATCGAATTCGTACGGGTCGCCCAGCTCCAGCAGTTCGGCCAGCCCGAGTTCGGTGCTCATCGGTGCTTCGCCGCGCAAACCCGCGGTGAGTCGCAGCGGCGCCAGCTGGCGGGCGAGCCCTTCGGCCGCCACCGGTCCGAGCAGATCGGCCTTCCCCAGCGGGGCTTCGCCGTCGATCGTCTCGCTGAGCATCCCGCCGTCCGCGTCGACGGCGAGAACGACGGTGGTCCGGTCGAGTGCCCGCGGCGGCATCGTGGTCAGGTCGACGACCGTCACGCCTTCGACCCCGCCCCCGGTCATGAGGTGGGACGAGCCGGCGACGGCGCCGCCGTCGAGCACCACCACCAGATGCGGCCCGGGCAGCCGGACATCCGATTCGGGATCGAATCTCGGCCGTTTGGCCAGCTCCTCTTCGAGTATCGACTCCAGCGCCGGCACGCTCGGTGCCACCAGGCGAAGCGGGCCGAGGGCGTCCGAACGCTCGGGGTGCAGGGCGTGCGGCAGCCACTTGGTCCACTCCCAGACGGCCCGGTGTTCCTCGTCCGTGCAGACCGCGACGCGCAGGTCGTCGGGGGAATGCAGGGTCGCCAGCTGCGCCAAGGTCGCGCGCAGCATGCCGAGGGTGGCCTCCCGGTCTCCCCGCAGGTAGATCCGGCTGAATCCGTTGATCGCGATGGCGATCGGCAACCGGTCCACAGTGGAATGGGTGGTGATGAACCGGCGTAGCGCCAGCGCGGACAGCGGCTCCAGTTCTTCGAGCGGTTTGGTGTCGGGAGCGACCAGGGTCGTCGCCGGGCTCTGCGGGCTCAGCCCGATGCGGGCGACGCCGAAGTCCGGATCCTCCTTGCGCCGCTCCCACAGGCGGTAGCTTCCGGCGAGCGACCACAACGAGGCCGGATCCGGGTGGAGGTACTCCATCGCTTCGCGCTGTTTGCGGATCGAACGCCGCAGGCGCAGCCGATGCTGGGCCAGATGCCGCAGGTACTTCCGCCGGGCGTGTCCCATTTCCCGTTTGCTCGGGCCACCACCCTGCAGGAAGCCCATGACGACCATGCCGAGCATGCCGACACCCATGATCCCGTAGATCGCGAAGCGCATCGATCCACCCATGTTGCCGGAGTACATCAGCAGCATCCCGGCCGTCATCGCCACCATCGGCAGCACCATCAGCACCTGGGCCCACTGCCGCGCGGGCGGGGGCGGGATCTCCGGCGGCGGCTGAAGGATCAGCTCACCGGACGGCATCTCCGGGCCCGGCCTGCGAGTGGGGCGCTTCACCACGACTGTCGACACGAGATCGATCGTCGGCCACCGCGGCGGCTCCGGGACCGCGCTGGCAGGAAGCTGCCGACCACCGGAAAGTGCCCTGATCGCTCACTAATTTGGCCAGGGTAAGGAGCACTCATGTCGTGGAATGGAGGACGAAGTGACCTTTTTCTCCGGCGATACCGCGGCGATGGCCGCGTATGCGGCGAAGACGCGGGCGATCGGTGAGGACATCAACGCACAGGTGCAGTCGAGCCTCAGCGCCGTCCAGGGGTACAGCGCGAGCTGGAAGGGGAAGGCGAGCCGGATGTCGGAGGCCGGCGAGATCACCAGGCAAGGGAACTGGGGCCGGAACACCGAGAACGTGGACGTCATGTCCGACAAGATCACTCAGGTGCACGTCAACTACGACGACGTGGACAACGAGTGGAGCAACGCCATCGGCTCGGTCATCAACTGATCGTAGGAGTTGAAAGGGAGATCAAATGTCCGACTCGCTCATTTCGGCGAACTTCGGGGACCTGCGCGCGATCGCGGGTAACCTGCAGAGCACGATGGCTCAGCACAGCCAGTCGTTGGACGACCAGCGGCACGAAGCGTTGCGTGCGGAGGAGTTCTGGGAGGGCCAGAACAACGTCGACGGCTACGCGGCGCTGATGCGCGACCAGAAGATCGCCGGTGAGGACATCGAGTGTGGCCAGCAGAAGGGCGTGGTCACCAATGGCGCGGCCGACGGTTACGAGCACACTGTCGCGAAATGCAGTGCTTTGTTCGGCTGATCGTTTTTCCCGTCCATGAAGAATCCCCCGGAGCGATGCGCTCCGGGGATTCTTCATGGACGGCGATCACGGCTCCGAGATCAGGAACACCTGTTCCGGCGGTTCGACGACGGCGGGCTGATCGGGCACTGCCTCCGCGCGAGCGGGCCGCCAGCGACGGCGGCGCCCTCGGGGCACGGCGACCGCGATCAGCGCCGCCAGCGCGATTCCGGTCACCGCTGCGATGGTGAGCCACTTCGCGATTTTCGCCGCGCGCTCGTCAGAGGCTTCCCTGTCGAGCCGCGCCTGGTCAGGAGGTGACGGGACGAAAGCGGGCAGAGCCGCCGGTTTCTGCGGATCGAGTCCGTCGGTCACCGCTCGGTACGGATCGATCAGACCGGCCCCGTAGGCGGGACTCCCCTGCCCGCCACGGGCCGGGTTTGCCGTGGCCACCAGCCGTTGCGTGACTTCGGCGGCATTGAGGCGGGGCCAGGCGGAGCGAACCAGCGCGGCGGTGCCGGCCACGAACGGGGCGGCGAAACTCGTGCCGTCGACATAGGCGTGGCCTGCCGCTCTCGTCGCGGTCAGCACCTTGGCGCCCGGGGCGACGAGATCGACGTAACGACCGACCTGAGAACCCTGGATCCGCGCGCCGTCGATGTCCACCGCGCCCACCGCGAGTACGCCGGGGTAGGAGGCGGGATACGAAGGCAGCTCGGTGTTCACGTCGCGCTGTCCGTTGCCCGCCGCGGCCACCACCAGGACGTCTCTCGCGACCGCGTAGGCGACGGCCTCGCGGATGACGGCGAAATCCTCGTGCCCCGACAACGAAAGATTCATCACCCTGGCGCCCTGATCCGCGGCGTACCGGATGCCGTTGGCCACGACCTGGGGGTCGATCCGCAACGACTCGCCCTGGTCGCCGACGTCGCGATCGTTGATCCGCACCGGCAGGATCCGCGCGTCCGGCGCGACACCGTGGAAACCGATACCGGAGACCGGATCCGCGGCGGCGATGGCGGCCACCCCCGTTCCGTGTGAGACGCAGTCGAAGGATCCCGGAAAGGTGCCGGCGAGATAGAAGTCCCGGCCGGGAAGGACCTTCCCCGGACGCTGGAGCTGCGGGTGGTCGGCGTCGACACCGGAGTCGACCACCGCGATCAGTACCCCGCCGCCCCGGCTGTGCGGCCATGCCCGGCGCGGATCGAGCACTTGCTGCGCCCAAGGTTGCGCCGGTACGGCGGACCGTGCCGGTTCCGGATTCTGACAGGCACCCGGCGGGGGTGCCGCCTCGGCGATGGGCGCGGTTCCGAGGACTTGGGCGGTCACGACGAGTGCGGTGGCCGCCAGTGTGCGTTTCACGGTTTCAGCTCCCGGCGGGTGTCGCATAGTGGTGGAGGATGTCGGTGAGTTGCTCGAACGGCGCCGAAGCACCGCCGTCGAACCGGCACCAGACGGCTTTACGATCGCCTGCACCCAGAAGCCTCACCCGCGCGGCCGGGGTCCGGTGCGCGTGTGCGATTCCGGCGGCGGAGACCAGTTCATGTCCGAAGAGGACTCCGTAGGGCAGCGCGGGCGGCGCCGGGATCGCGGAACGCACCCCCTCGGTCCGCCCGGGTGCCGCGCCGACGATCATCCGCCTCACGGTGCCCGCGCATTCGGCGGCCAGGTCTTCGATGCGGCGGGTGTCGACGGATCCGGCGGCAGGCCCGCTCAGCCGGACCTCCTCGACGACGACGTCGTCCCCTTGCGACACCTGCAGCCTGCCGGTCACACCTTCCCCGACGACTATCGCCGAAGCCGGTGCCCGGCGGGTGCAATGAGCGGAGATCCCGGAAACCGACCAGGGTTCGGTGACCGGTTCCGCGACACCCCAGCCGGTCGGGCCGGTGCCGGTGAGCGCGCGCATCGCGGTGTCGGTACTCCTGCCGAGCTTGAGCGGTTCCCCCGCCGGGAACGGCGTGGTGATCCGGACTTCGAGGTCTCCGCTTCCCGGTGAGTACTTCCTCGGCGGAGGGATCGTCGCACCCTTCTCGGGAACGAATCGGGAGCCGTTCCAGTCCAGGGGAAGCCCCAGGAAGCCGTCGCGATGCCCCCCGTTTTCGTCGCGGACGACCCAACCGGCGCCCGCGTCCCCCAACAGGGACTCCATCGGGAAGGTGAGCCCGCTTCGTGCACCGGTGACGAGTTGCAGCGCTCGCCCGCTTTCGACGGCCGTCCTGGCCGCGTCGATGAGCCAGGTGGAAGCCGGCACCACGTCACGGAACTGTTCGACGACGATCGCTTCGGGCGTGGCACGGGCCCATGCGCCCGGATGCCCGGTCATCGGCTCGACCACGACGATCCGCCGGTCACGGCGACCAGGGCGGCGGTGAATCCTCGCGCGATCGCTTCCGCCTCGGCGTCGTCTTCCGGGGCCCGGCTTTCGACCCACCACACCGGCGGCGGCACGTCGATTCCGAGTAGCCGCCGCACTTCTCCCGGCACCCGGACCGACCTGGCGTTCTCGATGGTCAGCACCACCCGTCCGCCGGGATGCCGCAGGAGGAACAGCATGCGGTCTTCGTCGACTTCCACTTCGGACAGTGGGCTCGCGGCCCGGATCGCCGAGATCAGCGCGTCGGCATCGGGTTCCCGGCGGCACAGGCCGACGACGTCGAAGGTCATCCGGTCGGCTCCTTTCCTCGTCTCACATGGTCGTGTGCGCAACGAGGCGATGAACCCGCGTGACAGCAACAGGTCACGCCGCCCCGCGAAGCGCCGGACGCGGACAAGCTGACCGGGACGCGAACAGGGGAGGTGCCATGGATTCGCCGTTCCGGCTGGACATGCGGGCCGAGTACGGGCGACTGGCCCAGGACATCCGGTCCACTCAACGGAGGATGGCCGAGATCCGGGCCACCGCCGAATCGGACGACGGACTGATCGGCGTGACCGTCGGCGGGGCCGGTGAGCTCGTCGAACTGTGGCTGGACCCGCGGATCTACCGGGCGCCCGATTCGGCCGCGCTGGCACGGGACATCACCGAGACCTTCCATCGGGCCGTCGAACGCTCCCAGGAAGAGGTCATGGAGATCGTCGCGGGCTTCCTGCCCGCCGACGCCACTCCCGAGACGACGGATCTGCGCTTCGACCCGCTGCTGCACGAACTGGACCGGAGGCTTCGATGACCGGAATCGACCGCAACGGCGACGGCAAGATCGACATGCTCCCCGAAGAGACGTCGGGGCAGTTGAACAGGCTGCGCGCCGCGGGTGACGAGCTCGACCCGGCCTGGGCGCTCCAACGTGGCAAGATCGACGCCCCCGGCCAGATCGGCACAGGCCCCTTGGGGCGCGCGTTCACCGCGCTTTACACCACACCGAGGACCGCGGTGGCCGGGGCCATGGACCAGATTCCCGGTATCTACCGGCAGCTGGCGGACAACGGCGGCCAGGCGGTGCAGGCCTACCAAGCCGTCGACAGCACCATCGCCGGCCGATTCGAGCGGTGAAACCGCCGCCGTCATGACCGATATCGTCGAGCCGGACGGGGACCTCTGGAACTGGGTGGTCCAGAACGGCGGCCAGACCAAGGAAGCGATCTGGCCCTCGGACAGCGAGACCGCCGCCTGGGATCTGGCGACGGCGTGGACCGCGTCCGCGAACGCGCTGCGTGCCGCCATCCAACTCTCCGACAGTGCCGCGGCGGAGCTGCGCAAGGTCTGGTCGGACGCCGCCGGTTTCGAGCTGTTCTACGCCATTCATTCCTTGAACAACGGATCACCCGGCGAACCGGGCGTCAAGGAGATGCTGGGCGCGATGGACAGCCTGTCCGCGGCGTGCCGGGACTACGGAAACCTCATCGTCGCCGCGAAGCACGCGATCAGGAAGCACATCTCCGACAACAACGAACTTTTCGACCGATGCACCAGCTGGGCGTCGCGGACGGTTTTCGCCATCCAGGTCGCCCATCAGCTCAGCACCCTGCTGACCGAGTACGCGAGCAAGGTCGGCAAACCGGCGGGCGAGGAGACCAAACCGCCGAAGAAGCCACGAGAGGGATTCCTCGGCGGGTTCGTCGACGGCATGGAAGAACTCGGCTCCTTCTTCGTCGGTGTGTGGGAAGGCGCGGTCGAGATGTTCGTGGGCTTCGCCGCGCTGGCGGGCTACGGCGACGGCCATTTCTCCTGGTCCACTTTCGGTGAAGCGTGGAAGGGACTGGGCAAGTTCGGCCTTGCCGTGGCGACCTATTCGACCCCGGGATTGGCCCAGCTCGACCAGACCGTCGGCCTCCCGGGGTTCGAGCGCGGCGAAATGGGCTCGACGCTGGTCGAAGCGGGCAAGACCATGGTCGCCTGGGACACCTGGAGCGAGGATCCGTCCCGGGCGGCCGGTAAGGCCACCTTCAACATCGCCAGCGCGGTGCTCGGCACCAAGGGCGCCGGTGCGGCGATCCGGGGCGCGGGCACCGCGGCGGCCGGGAGCAAGGTCAGTGCCGTCGCGGCCGCGGGCCGTGTCGCCGAAAAGGCGGGGACGGCGATCACGAAGATCCCCACCGGGACCGAACTGGCCGCGAAAGCCGTCCGCAAGATCCCTGGTGTCGACTCTCTGCTCGCGAAGGTCGGGCTCGGGAATTCGCCCGCCGGGGTTCCGGCGCACGCCGGGGACACCCCGCCTCCGCCGCACAACCCGCGAACACCCGACGAAACACCACCGGCAAACCCATCGGGTGACCGGACACCGGACGGGCCGCCGCCCGAGGGACCGCCGAACCGGCCGCCCGGTGACCGGACACCGGACCAGATTCCCGACGAACGGCGACCGAGCAGGGCGCCCGAGGAGCGAAACCCGGTACGGGAGCCCGAACCCTCCGCTCGACCTGACCCTTCGCCCCGACCCGAACCTTCGCCCCGGCCGGACCCTCCCACGCGGCCCGAGCCCGTCACCCGGCCCGAGCCTCCGACACGACCCGGTTCGGTCGGCGAAGCCATGGACCCTGGCTCACACCGCACTCCCGGAGGCGAGCAAGGTTCCCCCGCTCCCAAAGCGAACGAGACTCCCGCACCGGCGGCTCGCGGCGAGAGCCCCGCGGCTTCCGAAGCGCCGTCCCATCACTCCCGGACGGACGGCTCGCCGGGGAGTCCCGAAGCGACAGGACATCGCGCGCGGGACGCCGACGAGCCGACGGCCACCATCAATCCCGAGACCGGTGAAGTCAGGATGTCCGACCGGGTCGACCCGGCCGACACACGCGAACATGTGGGGCTCCCGGAGAAGGAAACCGTCCGGAAGGCGCAGGAGGATTGGGCGGGGAGCACGCCGGTCAACCCGCAGACACCGAGGCAGAAGGCGCTCTACACGGTCGCCAGGGTGCTCGGCCTCGTGCACACCGTCGAAGACGGCGCCACAGGGCACACCCCGTTGCCCACCAGCAAGGTGACGGATACGCCTCCGCCCAAGGAAGCCACCCCGAAGGACAAGGACAAGGAAGCGGCGCCCGAGGAGGTGGCCCCGCCCAAATCCCTGCCGGACGGTGATCCCGGACTACCGCCGCGGCATGACCCTGACCTCGTCGACCTCGACCTGGACACCGGAAAACCTCGCCCGGCCGAGCATCCGGACGCGCCGCCCCCGAAAGGCGAGCCCGAACTGGCCGGGCAAACGCCTTCGTCCGGGGCGGCGGCCCGTGCGGAAGGTCCCGCGCCGGAGACGCCGCGGCCGCCCACTCGCTCGCCCGTGGGCTCGGGCGGCCTGTGGCCGGAACCAGGGCCGCGCCGTCCGGGCTCGAGGATGCCGATGGGCGATCCTTTCCTGGACCTGAATTCCGGGCGGTCGGGGCCTCCTATACGAGGAGGAGACCACCCCAGTCATCCGCAGCCGGCGCGCGCGCCGGACGGGGAAGTCCCTGCGCCACGGGCTCCGGAGGAGCACGTTCCTCCGGTACGGGACATCGAGTCCGTCATCAATCCGGATGACCCCGTGGCACCGGGTGGAAACCACCACGACGGCGGTGACACCGGCGATTCACCGCCTCCACGTGAGGAAACGGGTATCCCGGACCAGGATCCACTCGCCCCGCATCGTGCTCCCGACCCCGATCTGGACCCGCAGATCCAGACGAGGTGGCACGAGCCCGGATTCGACCGGGTGGAGCCGAGGCATCTGGGCGAGAACGATTCGTTCTTCGCTTCCGCGGAGAGTCTGAGCCCTCGCACCCGGTACGACGTCTACGGTCCCGAAGGCACCGTACGGAGCCATGCCTACACCGATTCCCGCGGTGTGGTGACGCACGTCGAGGCCGTCGTGCCGAACAACCGGCACCACATCAACCCGGAAGTCGCCTGGCCCGCCCGAAACGCCGACTACCGCGTCCAGGCAGGCCACCGGGTGGACTCGTTCGCGACGAGGGCCGACGGCACGACCCACACCACGACGTCGGCGAAGCGGGTCGACACCGTCCACGGCAAGCAGTTCGTGACCCGCAACGCGGACGTCGAAGAACCGGGCGTCCCGTCGAAGACGGTGCGAGTACCGAACGAAGACGTCCCCGCGCCGAAGGTGGACGAACCGTTCAGCCACCGCACGGATCTGCAGCCGGACACCCGGTACCACGTCGTCGACGCCGAAGGGAATCCGCGCGGGACCTTCCAGACCGACGGAACGGGCAAGGTCAAATGGATCGACACCGATCAGCATCCGGGCAGGACGAACCCGGAACTGGCGAACCGGGTCGGCGACGCCAACTACCGGGTCGATCGCGGGCCGATGCACCAGGAATACCGTGTCGACGGCGACGGGATCCCTGAGCCCGGAGTGAAGTACGAACGACCTCGCACGGAGGGCCCGCCGGTACCTCACGAGCGCGAGGTCCGTCAATCCGAGGCGTTCAACCGGAAGCACACGGACGCCGCCGGGAACCCCAAGCTGGACGCGGACGGAAACCCGACCCTGGAACCGAACAGGGCGCATACGGTCACCGACGAGTACGGGCAACCCCGCGCGACCCACTACACCGACGCGGACGGGAAGATCACGCACGTCGAGGCCGAGACCGGCCAGCGCGGCCGGACGAACCCCGAGATCAAACACGGCACCAAGGCGGGAGCGGACGTCACCCAGGACGGTTTCTACGGGACCAAGAAGGCTGAGAACCCCGAGCAGAACTGGCCGAATCCCGACAACGACGTCACCTACAACGCGAAGGACAAGACGTTCACCCGCGGGGAGACCGGGGACTGGTCGCCCCAGCAACGCGAGCGGGTGGCGAACGAGTTCAGCGGCAAGAACGGCAAACCGTTCGCGAACCGGACCGACCTCCCGCCGAACACGCGGTTCACCCTCATCGATCACAAGGGCCTGCCGTACGGCACTTTCCAGACCGGACCCGCCGGAACGGTCACCCATGTGCACACCGGAAAGCCGTTCGACGCAGACCTCAACCGGCCGCCGAGGTCGGCGGTGGTCAGTGTGGACGGCGGAACCGCTTTCCATCGCACCGACGCCAGGGGCAACACCGTGGCGACTTCGGGCGTGCCGGATCCGGACGGCGCCTCCCAGTTGCGGCGCGACGGCAAGGCACAGAGCGAGGTCGGCGCGCGCGGTGGTCCCGAGGTGAAGCCCGACGGCAGTATCGGCAAGAACATCGACGACGGTGGCCACCACCGCGGTACCGCGCGGGTGGCGGCGGCGAGGCGATCAACCAGGGCACCGAAGGGCGCCGACAGAATCAAGGCAACGAGGACACACCGCTCACTCCGAAGGACGACACCTTCTTCGCACTCGAACGTCGCCAGGACGCCGCGGGTGATGTCGTTTGGGAAGATGTCTTCGAGCTTCGTGACCGCGGGGTGGACGACGCGCATTCACGTCACGTCCGGTGGCGAGAAGTCGACGAAAACGGCAGGACGACCATCCACGTGAGGAGCTTCCCCAATGACCACAACGTCGAACTCTGGCCCAAGGACTTCAGGGGCTGACGACGATCCGGTCGAGCTGGAGCAGCGGGTGGGGAACGCGCTCGTCGACCTCGTCGGGGAGAGCGGCTGGCGCCGTATCGACCTGATCAGCCGGATGACCGTCCCTGTGCAGGACCTGGCGCTCACCGTTCTCCGCGAGGACGGTTCGACGCTGGAGATCGCCCCACCGGTGGACCTGAACCGGCCTCTCGCGCGCTTGCGTGTCGCGCAGTACCGGCGTGATCCGGAGCGGGGTGCCTGGTTCTCCGCGAGGTTCACCCTCGAGTCATCGGGCGCGTTCTTCCGCAGCTACAACCGCGATTACGAACCGGAGTGGAATCCGGCCATCGAGGATTCGAGCTACGCGGAGGATCTCAAGCTGTTCGCGAGGGATCTCGAACACACGCCGGGGTGGCTGCGCGACAAGCTGCCCGAATGGAAGGACCGCCCCGCTCCGCCGGAAAAGGACGTCACCGAGTTGATCCCGCTGAACCAGGCACAGCTCGGTGAGGTGGTCACGGCGTTCCGCGATCACCTGATCCAGCGTCTTCCGGTCGACTGGCAGCAGCTCTTCGTCGACTTCCGTTCGGTCGGCGGCTATGTGGAGATCCGTGCGCAGGTGATGACCGTCTTCGGGCAGATGATCGAGTGGGAACCCCCGGGGGCGGTCGAGTTCTTCACCAGTCTGCGGGGCGACATGTACAAGCCAGGCGAGGGGACCTGGACGTCCGTCAGGTTCCACCTCGTGGTCAGCGGGAAGTTCAGCGCCGAATACGACTGGTACGACGAGCCGGACTGGGATCACCGCCCGGACGCGCGATTCTTCCAAGAGGAACTGCGGATGTACCCGCGTGAGGCCGAGCACGTTCCCGGCTGGCTCCGCGACGGCGCGGAGCCAGGGGAGCGTTGAGAGGTGAGGCCGGCGCGGTTCCCTCCTCAGTTCGGGCTGACCGGGAACCGCAGTTCGAAGATCGCGCCGCCCTCGTCGGCGTTGTACACCGCGAGCGTGCCGCCGTGCGCCTGCGCGACCCACCGCACGATCGAGAGCCCGAGCCCCGAAGACCCGCCGGTGCTGGCGAACCGGTCGAAGGCGTCGCCCGCCAGCGTCGCGTCGATCCCCGGGCCGTGGTCGGCGACGGTCACGGTGCCGCCGGCGACGGTCAGGTGCACGAACGCCTTCGCGCCCGGGTGGCGGCCGTAGCGCATGGCGTTGTCGAGGAGGTTGCCGATCGCCCGTTGCAGCAGCGCCGGGTCGGCGTTGACCTTCGTGGGCGCGGCGGTGACGGTGACCTCGGCGCCGTCGGTCGCGGTGTCCTCGACGATGCCCACCACCAGCTGATCGAGCCAGATCGGCTGGATGCTCAGCTGTTCCACGCCCGCGGCCAGCCGGGCGCGGACGAGCAGGTCGTCGATGATCCCGCCCATTCTCGCGGCGAGCCGGACGGTGCGCGGCAACAGTTCCGCGGACTGCGCGGGGTTGGCCATCGCGGTTTCGGCGAGCGCGCGCAGGGCGGCGACCGGGGTGCGGAGGTCGTGCGCGGTTTCGGCGAGCAGGACCTCCTGCTGCTGCAGGGCCGCGGCCGCGGGGCGGATCGACCGGCCGGACAGCAGGTGCCCCGCGAAGCCCAGGATCGCGACCAGCAGCACGGTGCCGCCGATCACCAGCAGCGTGAACTGGGTGTGCGCGGCGTCCTCGGCCTCGGTGGACTGCACGGCGACGACGGCCGCGAACGTCTTGCCGTCGTTGTCGCGCAGCGGTTCGGCGCGGACCTTGACCATGGCGCCGTCGGTCGCCTTTTGGTGTCCCTGCACCAGCTTGCCGGTCTTCACCGCCTCGGTCGCCAGGCCGTTCAACAGCTGCGCGCTCATCGGGACGCAGTTCGCCCGCGAGAAATGCGGCTGGAACGCGGGCGCCCCGCCGGACAGGATCGCGAACTGGGGGCAGCGGTCGTTCAGCACGTCGGTGTTGACCAGACCGAAGCCGACGGTGCCGTCGAATTCGACCAGCCTGCTGACCGAAGACGTGACCTGGTTCAGCGCGGCGTCGATCCGTTCCTCACCCTGGTCGCCGTCCTCGTCGATGAGCAGCCAGGCGAAGACGACCAGCCCGAGCGTGTTCATCACGGTGAACAACGCGGTGAGCGTCCAGCGCAGCCTGCGCAGCCGGTCGGCCGAGGAGTGGGTGTTCACCGGGCGCCCAGCCGGTAGCCGAGGCCGCGGACGGCGTGGATCAGTTCGGGTTCCTTCAGCTTGCGGCGCAACCGCTTCACCACCACATCGACCACATTGGACATCGGATCGGCCTGCGCGTCCCAGCAGTGCTCGATCAGATCGGCCCGCTGCACGGGCAGGCCCGCCCTGGTCAGCAGGTATTCGAGCACCGCGTATTCCTTGTTGGTCAAGGTGAGCAGCACGCCCGCGCGGCGCACCTCACGACGCGCGCAGTCCATCACCAGGTCTTCGTGCTGCAGCACCGAGGGCCGGTCGAACGCCGACCGGTGGCACAGGTTCGCCACCCGCTCGGTCAGCTCGGCCATCACGAACGGCTTCACGAGGTAGTCGTCGCCGCCGTGCTCGAAACCGGCCACGCGGTCGGCGAGCGCGTCGCGGGCGGTGAGGAACAGCACCGGCGCCCGCCAGCCCAGCTGCCGTCGCATGTGCACGTATTCGATGGCGTCGCCGTCCGGCAGCATCCGGTCGAACACCACGCAGTCGTGGTGCGTTCCGCGCAGCAGCCGGTCCGCGGTCGCGATGTCGCCCGCCTCGTCGACGGCGAAGCCGGCCGCGCGCAGCTGCGTGACCAGTGCGAGCCGCAGATTCCCGTCGTCTTCGACGACCATCACCCGTGTCATCAAAACCTCATGTTCGGACAGCGAAAGTAGACGCGTGCAGTTCCCGGTGCCCCTGAACGCTAACGCGTCGGGTGCCCGTGGCCGCCCGGACGGCGGGGAACTGGCATGAACAGGACGTCGTCGGCGGCACCGCGCCGGGGGAAGAGGGAGGTACCTGCGATGACCGTGCAGACCGGCCAGCTCAGTCTGGTCACGGGAGCGGGCCCGGGCAGCGACCGGGCGGGGCTCGGCGAACTGCTCGCGGAAGCGACCGGCGAGGTGCTCGTCATGAGCACGGGGACGGACACCGCGTTCCAGCGGATCGCGCTCGCGAACGTGCGCCCCGGCGTACGCCACAAGGTGCTCTTCCCCGACTCCGCGCGGATGTCCGGCGCGCTGAACCGGTTGTCGCGGGCCGGTGCCGAGGTGCGGACCGACGCCGAGGTCCCGATGGACGCGCTGGTGATCGACCGGACCTCGGTCGTCCTTCCGGCGGAAGGCAGGCAGGCCGGTTCCGCGGTGTTCCGGCTGCCCGGCGTGGTCACCGCGACGGTCGGGCTGTTCGAGCGGATCTGGCAGACCGCCGCCCCGCTCGTCCCGCTGGAGCTCCCCGAACCCGAGAACGCTTCGATCCTGACCTGCCGCGAACAGGAACTGCTGACGTTGCTCTTCTCCGGCACGACCGACGAATCCGCCGCCGCGCGGCTCGGCGTCTCCGTGCGCACTGTGCGCCGGATGGTCGCCGACATCATGAACCGGCTCGGCGCTCGCAGCCGGTTCCAGGCCGGCGCCAAGGCCGTCGACCGTGGCTGGCTGATGGCGAAGGCAGGCTGATGACCACCTCGACTCCCGGTCGTGTCCTGCTGGTGGCCCAGCGGCCCGGCGCGTACCCGACCATCGGCGACGCGTTGGCTGACGCCTCTAACGGTGCCGTCATCACCATCGCGGGCGGAGAATACGCGGAGACCATCGAGCTCGCCGGTCTCCGGGTGACCTTGGCCGCGGCGGACGGCGCCACCGTCGTCGTCGACGGCCGAGGAGCCGACCGGCCCGTTTTCCGTGCCACTGGCGGAGCTCTCGCCCTCGAAGGGATCGAAGTCCTGGCAGGCGGCGCGTCCGCCATCCAGGCCGACGACACGGAGCTGGCCGTCCGGAACTGCACCGTCTCCGGCGGGCGCGGTCCGGCGATCGCGATCCGCGGCACTACGGAGTTCGCCGTGAGCGGTTGCGTGATCTCGGCGGCGGAGCAGGGGATCCTCGTCGACGGCGCGCCGGGGAGGATCGCGGACACCACCGTCGAAGACGTGCTGGGAGACGGGATCACCGTCGGGCAGGGCGCTGATCCCGTCGTCACCGGGTGCACGGTGACCGGCTGTGGGCTGAGGGGCGTCTACGTCTACCAGTACGCCCGGCCGGTCGTCGAAGGCTGCACCGTCTCGCACACCGGTCACGAAGGTATCGCCGTGGCGCACCACGGGGTACCGGTGATCAAACGGTGCACGGTCACCGACACCCGGGGCCCGGGGATCTCGTTCGCGTCCGGTTGTGGCGGCGAGATCTCCGCTTGCCGGGTCTCGAACACCGCGGAACCGGGGATCGCGATCGCCGAGGGGGCGACGCCGACGGTCGGGGACACCGCGGAGCCCGGCGCGGTGGGGGACGGCGCCCTGGAGGAGATGCTCGCCGAACTCGATTCGATGATCGGCCTTCCCGGGGTCAAGGAAGAGGTCCGTTCACTGGTCGACGAGTTGCAGGTCAACGAATGGCGCCGCCGGGCCGGGCTGCCGGTCGGGGCGGCCGGGCACCATCTGATCTTCGCCGGTGCGCCCGGCACGGGGAAGACGACGGTCGCGCGGATCTACGGCAAACTGCTGAAGGCGCTGGGAGTCCTGCCGGTCGGCCAGTTCCGCGAGGTGTCCCGCAGGGATCTCGTCGGACAGTACATCGGGCACACCGCGGAGAAGACCGCGACGGTCTTCGAGGAGGCCAAAGGCGGTGTCCTGTTCATCGACGAGGCGTACACGCTCACCCGGCTGGCCGGCTCCGGCGGCGATTTCGGCCAGGAGGCGATCGACACCTTGGTGCCGTTGATGGAGGAACATCGCGACGAGGTGGCGGTGATCGTGGCCGGATACACCGGCGAGATGGTCGACTTCCTCGCCGCCAACCCCGGTCTCGCGTCCCGCTTCGGCAAGACGATCGAGTTCGAGAACTACAGCCCCGGCGAACTGCTCGCCATCTTCGGGCGGATGGCGGCCGCCGGGGACTACGAACTCGATCCCGACGCCGGCCCGGTGCTGACCGGCCACTTCCAGCGCGTTTCCGGCGACGTCAACTTCGGCAACGCGCGGGATGCGCGCCTGCTGTTCGAGAAGGCGCGCACGGCTCAGTCACAACGATTGAGGCTGCTGGGCCGGATGCCCGCGGTCGAAGAACTGCGCGGGTTGCACGTGGCCGATGTCGAGGCCGCGATCACACGCTAACGTTCCGGTGTGCGGGTGCTGGTGACCGAGGACGACGAAAACTTGCGGGTGGCGCTGGAATTCGCCCTGCGCGGCGACGGTTTCGCGGTGGACACCGCCGCAGACCTGCCGGGCGCGGACGAGGCGCTGATGGTGAACGCCTACGACTGCGCGGTGTTCGACCGGATGCTGCCTTCCGGCGACGCGTTGGCGTACGTCCGTAACCGGCGCAGCGCCGGATGGCCGATGCCGGTGCTGTTCCTGACCGCCCGCGACAGCGTCGCCGACCGGATCGACGGTTTACGCGTCGGCGGCGGTGATTACCTGGTCAAGCCCTTCGCGATGCCGGAACTGATCGCGCGGGTGCGCAGCCTGTGCCGCCGGGACATGGCCGGGCAGGCGGTCATCCTGCGCTGCGCCGACGTCGAACTCGACACCGGCAGGCACCAGATCTCGCGGGCGGGCGTGTTGCTCACCGTGACCCGCAAGGAGTATCTCGTCATGGAGCGGCTGATGGCCGCGACCGGGCGGCCGGTTTCGCGGCGGGAACTGATCCGGTACGCGTGGGACGAGATGGCCGATCCGGCGTCCAACGTGCTGGACGTCGTGATCGCGCGCCTGCGGCGGAAGCTCAAGGATCCGCCGCTGATCCACACCGTGCGAGGGTCGGGTTACCGGATGGCGCCGCTTCAGTAGTCACTCACGCCACTCAGGTCACGGCGACTGAAGGACGCTTTCACCGCATGCCACGTGGTGAAAGCGTCCTTGGCGGCGTGAGACGCGGCGAAAGTCCCCTTCAGCTCCCTCCCGCGGGCCCCACGCGCCCCGGATGTGCCATGCTCGACAGCGCACGAGGCGGCGAAACCGAGAGGTGACGAGGGTGTCCATCTGGGCAGGCGTGATCAATTTCGTCCGGGCGCGGTACGAGGTGCTCGAAGAGCGGGACGGCTGGCTCCGGTTCCGCGTCGACACCGGCGACGGCCGCGGCCAGCAGGTGTCCTTGCACCACTTGCCCGACCACGACGGCGCGGAGTGGGTGGAGATCTCGTCCCCGGTCGGCTGGGCCGACAAGATCGATCTGCGGCGCCTGCTCGAACTGGCCGGCGGCGACTCGGTCGGCGGCGCGGCGGTGGTGGACGGTGTCGCGCTGCTCAAGCACACGATCCCGCTGGTCGACCTGAATCTGGTCAACGAGTTCGAACATCCGCTGAAGTCCCTCGTCGCGCGTGCCGACACCCTCGAACACGAGCTGACCAAGGCCGACGAGTTCTGATAGGACCCTTCGGAAGTACGAGTGAAGGCCCCCTGCACCGCGCAGGGGGCCTTCACTCGTTTCGAGGGTCAGAGGCGCTCCTGCAGCGCGTCCGCGGCGGCGAGGAGGTCCGCGGCCCAGCGTGCCCCCGGCTTGCGCCCTATCCGTTCGATGGGCCCGGAAACCGACACCGCGGCGACGACGGTGCCCGTCGAATCCCGTACCGGCGCCGAGACACTCGCCACACCCGGTTCCCGTTCGGCCACGCTCTGGGCCCAG
The DNA here is from genome assembly GCF_022479115.1 of Amycolatopsis sp. EV170708-02-1. NCBI lineage: Bacteria > Bacillati > Actinomycetota > Actinomycetes > Pseudonocardiales > Pseudonocardiaceae > Amycolatopsis > Amycolatopsis sp. EV170708-02-1. The sequence goes on along the minus strand of NZ_CP092497.1, from coordinate 6,620,825 downwards.
CCGCGACGGCGCACTTCGAGCAGGGTGCGCTCCCCGTACACCGCCTCGGTGAGGATCGTGCGCTGCGTGTGCGGATCCGACCACGCGGCGAGCACCTTCGCGCCGGAGCCCGCGGTCATCGGCAGCCGTGAACCGATCGGCACCGTGTCGCGGAGCCCGCTCGGCGGTTCCGCCGTCGAAACGCAGACGCGCTGGACGCCGTCGCGGCGGTACAGCTGCACGCTTTCGCCGGTGATGTCGCGCAGTTTCGGCAGCACCGAACTCGCCGCGTCGAGCAGCGGGTCGGTCGAGCCGCCCGCCAGTTCCGCGAGTGCGGTACCCGGCCGCCAGCGGCCGTCGGGGCCGCGGCGCAACAGGCGATGCACTTCCAGGCCGACCGCGAGCCGATGCGCCGTCGCGCGCGGCAATCCGGTCCGCGTGCACAGTTCCGCCAGGCCACAAGGATCTTCGGCCACGGCCTGAAGCACGGCCACGGCCTTGTCGAGTACTCCGATACCGCTATGCTGTCCCACAAGCCGATACTATCTTCCCGAAGTTTGAGATGTCCAGATGGTGGGAAGCACCTATTCCATCGCATGTGAGGAGCCGGAAATGCCCCGGACACTGGCCGAGAAAGTGTGGGAGTCGCACCTGGTGCGGCGCGGCGAGGGGGCCGAGCCCGACCTGCTCTACATCGATCTCCACCTGCTGCACGAGGTCACCAGCCCGCAGGCGTTCGACGGACTGCGCCTGGCCGGCCGGAAACTGCGCCGCCCCGACCTCACCATCGCGACCGAGGACCACAACGTCCCGACGATCGACATCGAGCTGCCGATCGCGGATCCCGTTTCCCGTACCCAGGTCGACACCCTTCGCGCCAACTGCAAGGAGTTCGGTGTCCGGCTGCACCCGATGGGCGACGCCGAGCAGGGCATCGTGCACGTCATCGGCCCGCAGCTGGGCCTGACCCAGCCCGGGATGACCGTGGTGTGCGGCGACAGTCACACCTCGACGCACGGGGCCTTCGGCGCCATGGCCTTCGGCATCGGCACCTCCGAGGTCGAACACGTGATGGCCACGCAGACCCTGCCGCTCCGTCCATTCAAGACGATGGCGATCACGGTCGACGGCCAACTGCGGCCCGGCGTCACGGCGAAGGACATCATCCTGGCGGTGATCGCGAAGATCGGCACCGGCGGCGGGCAGGGCTACGTCCTCGAGTACCGCGGCGAAGCCATCGAAAAGCTGTCGATGGAAGCCCGGATGACGGTGTGCAACATGTCCATCGAAGCCGGTGCGCGCGCCGGGCTCATCGCGCCGGACGAGACGACGTTCGCGTATCTGAAGGGCCGTCCGCACGCCCCGCAGGGCGCGGACTGGGACGCCGCCGTCGAAAACTGGCGCGAACTGCGCACCGACGACGACGCCGTCTTCGACGCCGAGGTGCGCCTGAACGCCGACGAGCTCACGCCTTTCGTGACGTGGGGCACGAACCCGGGCCAGGGGCTCCCGCTGGGCGCCGAGGTGCCCGACCCGGAGCGCATCGGCGACGAGAACGAGCGCATCGCCGCTGAGAAGGCCCTGTCCTATATGGACCTGAAGCCGGGCACGCCGCTGCGTGAGATCGCGGTGGACACCGTCTTCCTCGGCTCGTGCACGAACGGCCGGATCGAGGATCTGAGGGCCGCCGCGGACGTCCTGCGCGGGCACAAGGTCGCCGATTCGGTGCGGATGCTCGTCGTCCCCGGCTCGATGCGCGTCCGCCAGGCGGCGGAAGCCGAAGGGCTGGACAAGGTCTTCACCGAAGCGGGCGCGGAATGGCGTCAGGCCGGCTGCTCGATGTGCCTCGGCATGAACCCGGACCAGCTCAAGCCGGGCGAGCGCAGCGCGTCGACCTCGAACCGCAACTTCGAAGGCAGGCAGGGCAAGGGCGGCCGGACGCATCTGGTCTCGCCGCTCGTGGCGGCCGCCACGGCCGTGCGGGGAACGCTGTCCAGCCCCGAAGACCTGCAGCCCGCCGCCGCCCGCTGACGGCACTGACATCGCTGACATCCGCGAAGGAGTTCCCAACATGGACGCGTTCACCCACCACACCGGCGTCGGGGTCCCGCTGCGCAGGTCCAACGTGGACACTGACCAGATCATCCCGGCGGTCTACCTCAAGCGCGTGAGCCGCACCGGCTTCGAGGACGGGCTCTTCGCCGCCTGGCGGTCCGACGAGTCGTTCATCCTCAACCAAGAGCCCTTCAGGAACGGGTCGGTCCTGGTCGCGGGCCCGGACTTCGGCACCGGTTCTTCCCGCGAGCACGCGGTCTGGGCCTTGATGGACTACGGCTTCCGGGTCGTGATCTCCTCCCGGTTCGCGGACATCTTCCGCGGCAACTCGGGCAAGCAGGGCCTTGTCGCCGCTCAGGTCGAGCAGGCGGACGTCGAACTGCTGTGGAAGCTGCTCGAAAACGAGCCCGGGACGGAGGTCACGGTGGACCTCGAGTCGAAGACGGTACGGGCCAAGGACTTCACCGCGCCCTTCCAGATCGACGACTACACCCGCTGGCGGCTCCTCGAAGGGCTCGACGACATCGCCCTGACACTCCGCCACGCGGATGAGATCGACACTTTCGAGACCGGGCGCCCCTCCTGGAAGCCCGTGACCCTCCCGGCGGCCTCCTCCTAGCACCGGCCGAAGGGGCCGGATTCCCTTGCTGAGCAGGGAATCCGCGCCCCGGCAGGGGGTCCTCGACACAGCCCCGAAACCACACCGAACGGCACCTCGAGAGGCCCTGAAGGGGTCCCTCGGGAGGCGGAACAGCCCCCGAGACAAGGGAAATTTCCGCGCGTCGTTTGGAATTTGTGCTGCATTGGTAATACCGTGTGCGCTAAGTCGGCCGACGGGGCCGTGTACAAGTAGTTCTTCTTGGAGGACTGGAATGGCCAACAAGGCCCAGCTGATCGAGGCGCTGTCGGAGCGCCTGGGCGACAAGAAGGTCGCGTCGGAGGCCGTCGATGGCCTTGTCGACATCATCATCCGGACGGTCAACAAGGGCGAGAAGGTGAACATCACCGGCTTCGGTGTGTTCGAGAAGCGCGCCCGCGCCGCCCGCACCGCGCGGAACCCGCGCACCGGTGAGACCGTTCGCGTCAAGAAGACCAACGTGCCCGCGTTCCGCGCCGGCACGACCTTCAAGGACGTCATCAGTGGTTCGAAGAAGCTGCCGAAGGCCACCGCTGTGAAGCGCGCGACCGCCGGCACCGCCACTCGTGCCACCGCCACCCGCGCGACGACGACCCGGACGGCCGCCAGCCGCCCGGCCGCGACGCGTTCCACCACCACGCGGACGCGCGCCGCCGCCACGACGACGCGTGCCGCCGCGAAGCCGGCCGCCAAGGCGACCGCGACCAAGGCCGCGGCCAAGACGACCGCGACCAAGGCCGCGCCGAAGACCGCCGCCAAGGCCACGACTCGCGCCACCACGGCCAAGAAGGCGACCGCCACCAAGGCCGCCGCGAAGCCGGCCGCCAAGGCGACCGCTGCCAAGGCTCCCGCGAAGAAGGCTCCGGCCAAGCGGACTTCGGCTGCCGCGAAGAAGAAGTAAGCTCCCTCTCCACGAGAGAGCCAACGGCAAGGCCCCGCGCCCCGCGCGGGGCCTTGCCGCATTTCCGGGGCCCCCTGGTTCGCTCTGACACGCTCGCGCGCGGCCTTCGGGGATCTTGTCCGGCCATGGATCCGCGCCGCCCTGTGGGCGAATGTGATGCGATTCTCGCCCGGTGAGGCGAAGTCAGCGGAAAAGAATCCGCTTCGCCCGGGCTTTCCCTGTCACCCCGATGGACGCGTCGTCCCGATCGCCGGCTCCACAGTGGAGCGACGGCATCGGCACAGCCGGAGCAGGCACGTCACCCACGTGGGGGAGCGGCTGCGGATTTCCTCGTGCTTGAAGGCGTAACTCGCGTGCTTGGAGACGGAACTCGCGTGCCTGGAAGCGTAACTCGCGAGTTACGGCTTCAGACACGCGAGTTGCGTCTCCAAGCACGGGTAAAGCGTCAGGGGTGTGCGGGAGCGGGCGTGGGCAAAGGCGACGCGAAGTAGTCCGCCGCCACGAGCACCGGCCCGTCCTCTTCGGTCGGCGCCCGGAACGACAGCACCCAGAACGAGCCCTTCTTCGACGGCACCACCCCGCCGCGCGCGGCGGTCAGGTCGACGCCGTCGCGGTCGGCCAGCGCGCTGACGACGTCCGGGATCACCCCGCCCTGGCTGGAGATCACGGGCGTCCCGCCGTCACCGGCGATGGCCAGCAGCCGCGCGACACCGAGCACCGGGTCCGGCCAGTAGCCCTCTTCCGACAGCAGCGGCTCGTGCCGGATCTCGACCCCGAGATCCTCGGCGAGCCCGTTCACCGTCTGGACGCACCGAAGCCGCGGCGCCGAGAGCACCCTGCCGGGCGCGTAAAGCCGCAGCAGCGAACGCAGTGCTTCGGCTTGGCGCTGGCCCGCGTCCGAAAGCGGCCGCAGGTCGTCGTCGCCGTTCCACTCGTCGCGTTTACCCGCTTTGGCGTGCCGCACCAGGATCACCGTGGTGAGTTCCGGCGGCAGCGCGGAGAACTCGCGCAGCACCCGGACGTCGCCCGGCCGGGTCAGCAGTTTCTCCGCCGACTCCGTGTCGAGCCAGCGCAGCTCGTCGACCTCCTCGTTCGGCGCGAACGCGCCGGAAACCGCGTGGGCGGAGAAGTAGTCGACGGTCTTCGGCACTCCCGCCACGGTGTATCCGGTCCGGACCAGATACCGGCCGAGCACCGCCTCGAACCCGGTCTCCTCACCGATCTCCCGGACCGCCGCGCCCGCGATGGTCTCGCCCGGATCCAGCTTTCCCTTCGGCAGCGACCAATCGTCGTACCGCGGCCGGTGCACCAGCGCGACCTCGATCCGGTCACCCTGACGGCGCCAGAGAACGGCTCCCGCCGCCCGCACGGTCCCGCTCATCCCGCCGCTCCGTGCCGCTTCGCCAGCTCGACCTGGTGGTCGCGGACGTCGTCCCCGGACGCGGGGAACGGGGTCCACTCGCCGGTGGAACCCAGCACCCAGCACCGGGTCGAGGGGTGCAGCGCGGATTCGAAGATGTAGTCCAGCTGCGCCGTGAGTTTCGGATCCTTGACCCGCACCAGCGCTTCGATCCGGCGGTCGAGGTTGCGGTGCATCATGTCCGCGCTGCCGATCCATCGCGTGCCGCCGGCGAGGAAGGTGAAGATCCGCGAGTGCTCCAGGAAACGCCCGAGGATCGAGCGCACGTGGATGTTCTCGCTCAGCCCCTCCACGCCCGGCTTCAGCGCGCAGATCCCGCGCACCACGATGTCGACCGGCACCCCGGCCTGCGAGGCGTGGTACAGCGCGTCGATCACCTGCTCGTCGACGAGCGAGTTGCACTTGATCCGGATCCCGGCCGTCTGGCCGGCGCGGGCGAGCTCGATCTCCTCGCCGATCGCGCGCACGATGCCGCGCCGGATCCCGTGCGGCGACGTGAGGATGTTGCGGTAGGTGTCCTGGCGGGAGTACCCGGTCAGCACGTTGAACAGATCCGTCAGGTCCGCGCCGATCGTCGGGTCGGCGGTCAGGATGCCGAGATCCTCGTACAGGCGCGCCGTCTTCGGGTTGTAGTTGCCGGTGCCGATATGGCAGTAGCGGCGGATGGTCGAACCCTCCTGGCGCACCACCATCGACACCTTGCAGTGCGTCTTCAGCCCGACGAGCCCGTAGACCACGTGCACGCCCGCGCGTTCCAGCGTGCGGGCCCAGGTGATGTTGGCCTGTTCGTCGAACCGTGCCTTGATCTCGACCAGCGCGACGACCTGCTTGCCCGCCTCGGCGGCGTCGATCAGCGCGTCGACGATCGGGGAGTCGCCGGAGGTGCGGTACAGCGTTTGCTTGATCGCCAGCACCTTCGAGTCCGCGGCGGCCTGTTCGATGAACCGCTGGACGCTGGTGGAGAACGAGTCGTACGGGTGGTGCACGAGGACGTCGCCCTCGCGCAGCGTGGCGAACACCGACTTCGGCGTCTCGCGCTCACCGAACGCCGGATGCGTGGCGGGAACGAAAGGGCGGTCCTTGAGTTCCTTCCGGTCGACGCCGGACAACTGGTGCAGGCAGGTCAGATCCAGCAGACCCGGGACCTCGACGACGTCGCGCGGGTCGACCTCCAGTTCGCGCAGCAGCAGTTCGAGCATGTGCTCGCTCATGTCCTGCGCCACTTCGAGCCGCACCGGCGGGCCGAACCGCCGCTGCGCCAGTTCACGTTCCAGCGCCTGGAGAAGATCCTCGTCCCGGTCCTCCTCGACCTCGAAGTCCGCGTTGCGGGTGACGCGGAACGCGTGGTGCTCGGTGACCTCCATGCCGGTGAACAGCTCGCCGAGGTGCGCGGCGATCAGTTCCTCCAGCGGCAGGAAGGTCGCGGTGCGGACCTCACGCGGCTGCTGCTCGATGCGCATCAGGCGCGGCACGTTGCTCGGCACCTTGACGCGCGCGAACCGCTCGGTGCCGGCCTCCGGGTCCCGGACGGTGATCGCGAGGTTGAGCGAAAGGCCGGAGATGTAGGGGAACGGGTGCGCGGGATCCACGGCCAGCGGTGTGAGCACCGGGAAGATCTGCTCGCTGAAGTAGTTGGACAGCCGGAGCTGGTCGGCGCCGGTCAGGTCGTTCCAGCCGACGATGTGGATGTCCTCGTCGGCCAGCTGCGGCCGCAGGTGCAGCTCGAAGGCGTTCGTGTGCCGCTCGACCAGGTCCTGGTTGCGTTTGGCGATGTACGCCAGCTGTTCGCGCGGGGTGAGCCCGTCCGCGCTGCGGACCGGGAGGCCGGTCTCGTCGCGGCGTTTCAGCCCGGCGACCCGCACCATGTAGAACTCGTCCAAATTGGACGCGAAGATCGCCAGGAACTTGGCGCGTTCGAGCAGCGGCTGAGACTCGTCCTCGGCCAGCGCGAGCACGCGCGCGTTGAAGTCCTGCCACGACAGCTCACGGTTGAAGTACCGGTCGTCGGGAAGGCTCCCGGCGGCCGTGGGCGCCGCCGTCACCGCGGGTGGCGCGGCGGGCAGCGCGCGGAACTCCTGGGCGGGACGGCTCGCCGAACCACCGCGCGTCGCGCGGACGGCCGTGCGCGGGGCCGGGCTGGTCGTCTTCCGCGCGCGGGCGGGTTTCGCCGTGCCGTTGTCCGGTTCCGGTTTCGCGGCGGAGGTCTTCCGCTTCCTTGCCGAGTTCGAGGTGCCGCCGTCATTTGTGCTCACGGGCTTCATTGTTCACCACTCGGGGCGATTATGTGCGCCGCGCGCGGGTCGGCAGGGTGAACTCTCGTCACATCACCACGCAGGGTGTTCCCAGTAGCGTCGAGGTGCGCTTTCCGGCACCGAGGGTGCGGACGTGAGCGAGATCATCCGCGGTGTCCACGTCGGCGCGCAGCGATTCCGCCGCGATCGTGAGCGGGGTCGCACCGGAGACGGTGTGGGCCCGCGCGGAACCCGCGCCGAAGCGGGGCGCCAGTGCCTGGCCGTCGCCCGCGAGCAACAGGGTGGTGCCCGTTCCCTGCCGGTCCGCGACGAACGCCCGTCGTCCGGCAGCTTCGGCCAGCGCGGCGGTGAGGTCTTCGGTCCGCAGCGCGGGCAGGTCGGCCTGCAGTGCGCCGACGAGACCGGACGGCGTGTCCCGGCGCAGCAGCTCCTCGCCGTGGCGCAGGGCCGCGTTCAATCCGCCGTGCGACGGTTCGGTGACGATCTCGACGCCCAGCTCGGTGAGATCCGCCACCGACGCCGGGTCGGCGGCGACCACCAGCACCCGCCGCACGCCGTCCGCCGAGGTCGCCGCGGACAAGGTGTCGTAGGCCAGCGCCAGCACCAGTTCGGCGTGCCGCTCGGGCACGACCGCGCCGCGAAGCCGTGACTTGCCCTGCGCGGGGCGTTTCATCGGCACGATCAGGTCGAAGCCCACACTGTCCACATCTCACTTCTTACCCGACCCTCCCTGGACCGCGCTCGTACGCGCGCGGCAGGATCAGGTGTCTGGGACGACACGTGTGACTTCGAGGAGGACGAATTGGCCCGGCGTGAGAAGGGCGGCATCTGGGTGGGCATCGCCGCCGCACTGTTCTACCCGGCGACGGCCATCGGCAAGCGGGTCTACCGCAACGCCGAGCGGATCCCCCGCGAAGGCGGCGCGCTCCTCCTGCTCAACCACGTGTCCCACATGGATCCGGCGGTGGACGCGGTGTTCGTGCACCGGCAGAAGCGGGTGCCGCGGTTCCTCGGCAAGGAGAGCCTGACCAGGGCGCCGCTCTTCGGCAAGATCTTCGTCGGCGCCGGCCAGATCCCGGTCTCCCGTGGCTCGGCCGCCGCGGGCGACAGTCTCAAGGCCGCCCACCAGGCGTTGCGCGACGGCAAGGTCGTGGTGATCTACCCGGAGGGGACGATCACCAAGGACCCCGACGGCTGGCCCAAGAAGCCGTTCACCGGGGCCGCGCGGCTCGCGCTGGAGACCGACGTGCCGGTGATCCCGATCGCCCGCTGGGGCACGAACCACATCTTCAACGGCTACACGAAGAAGTTCACGCCGTTCCCGCGCAAGAAGATCACGCACCTGGTCGGCGAGCCGATGGACCTCTCGGCCTACAAGGAGGGTTCGACCCGCAGCGCGTCCAAGCTGCGCGAGGTCACCGACCTGATGATGACGGAGATCACCGCGCTGCTCGCGGAGATCCGGCAGGAGGAACCGCCCGCGAAGAAGCCGGAGGACGACGCCTGATGGCCGAGGTCCAGCGGGTGACCGTGCTCGGCGCCGGATCGTGGGGGACGGCGTTCGCCAAGGTGCTCGGCGACGCGGGGCGCGACGTGACCATCTGGGCCCGGCGGCCCGAGGTCGCGGCCGAGATCCGGGAGCGGCATCTCAATACGTCCTATTTACCCGGTATCGGACTGCCGGAGCGGATCACCGCGACAGCCGATCCGGCCGAGGCCCTCGACGGTGCGCAGGCCGTGGTCCTCGCGGTGCCGAGCCAGACCTTGCGGACCAATCTGTCGGAGTGGTCCGGTCTGCTGCCCTCCGACGCGATCCTCGTCAGCCTCGCGAAGGGTGTCGAGCTGGGCACGCTCAAGCGGATGAGCGAGGTCATCGCCGAGATCGCGCGGGTCGACGACGGGCAGATCGTGGTCGTGTCCGGGCCGAACCTGGCGAAGGAGATCGCGCTGGGGCAGCCCGCGGCGGCGGTACTGGCCTGCACCGACCACGACAACGCCAAGGCGATCCAGCGGGCGAGCTTCAACCAGTACTTCCGGCCGTACACCAACACCGACGTCGTCGGCTGCGAGCTGGGCGGGGCGTGCAAGAACGTCATCGCGCTCAGCTGCGGGATGGCGGCGGGGCTCGGGCTCGGCGCGAACACCGTGGCCACGCTGATCACCCGCGGCCTCGCGGAGATGGCAAGGCTCGGCGCGAAACTGGGCGCGGACCCGCTGACCTTCGCCGGGCTCGCGGGCGTCGGCGACCTGGTGGCGACCTGTTCGTCGCCGTTGTCGCGCAACCGGACCTTCGGCGAGCGGCTCGGCCGGGGCGACACGCTGGAGCAGGCGCTGGCGGCCACCGGCGGCCAGGTCGCCGAGGGCGTCAAATCGTGCACGTCGATCCGGGAACTCGCGATGAGCCTCGGGGTGGACATGCCGATCACCGACGCGATGCACCGCGTGTGCCACGAAGGCGTCGACCCGCGGCGCGCGGGAGCCGAGCTGCTCGGGCGGTCGCAGAAGCACGAGTGGTCCTGAGAGCCTGTCGGCGGAGCTGCGACGTATCTCGCGAAAGGGACACAACGCGTGAACCCGCCCTGCCGACGTCGATCGCGGACGCGGGTTCACCGACAGACACTGGAAGACCGCACTATCGCGACAGACCGGGGCGGATCCGTGCTGCGAGCATGGACGCCAGGTGCGGAACTCACGGTCCACGGTATGAGATCTGTTGACCGCCGGGCCCCGCACTGGTTCGCTGGGCGCATGTTCGCACGTGGGATGACTGTGTCGCGGGGCCTCTCGGGTCTTGGTGCGGTCGCGTGCGCGTGTCGCTGTTGTCGGTGAACCCAGCCCCGGCCCAGTTCGACACCTTCTTTCTTCTGCGAGGACACCTCCATGTTCGCCGTCCCGGACAACACGCTCGTCATTCCCGAAAACCCCGCCCTGCGCCACCCGGTGCGCGTCGCGCTCGAGTTCGCCGCGGACCGTGACCGCTGGCGGCACCTGCTGCGTTACGACCCCGACGAGCGCTTCTCGGCCCTCGTCGACGCCGACGAACTGCAGGAGATCTGGTTGATGAGCTGGCTGCCGGGCCAGCACACCGACCTGCATGACCACGAATTCGCCGCGGGCGCGTTCACCGTCGTCAGCGGGAAGCTGAGCGAGACCGTCGCCCGGCGAGCGGTGGACGGCCGGGCCGTGACCGAGCTGCACTCGCTGTCGGAAGGGCAGTCCCGCGTCTTCGGCCCCGGCTACGTCCACGAGGTGCGCAACGACAGCCCGGATCCCGCCGTCAGCGTGCACGTCTACCGGCACCGGCCCCGCGCCATGCGGCCGTACCACCTGGACCCCGTCACGGGCCCGATCCGCGACTGAACGCGGGCTTCAGGCGAGGTCGCCGCGCAGGCGGAATTCGGCTTCGACGCGCTCACGGGAGGCGCCGGTCGCGAGCAGGGTGTGCAGCAGGAGCCGGGATTTGCGCGGGTCCAGCCAGCCAGCCATCGTCGCGCCCATGGCGATCAGATCCGACTCCGAGCCCCGGAAGCCGTAGGTGCCGCGGAACGTCGGCCCGGCCCCGGTGCGGCCGGCGACCACGATCGGCACCTCCGGCAGGACCCGCTCGATCACGTCGGCGGTTCCCGCCGAAACGTGCCCGGCGCCGTTCGCGGCGAGCACCACTCCCTTGACCCCGGCCTTGACCAGCGTTTCCAGGAGTTCGCCGGTGTCCTCGACGCCGCTCTCGACGATCGGCACCAGCCCGGAGAAGTCCGCGTTCTCCAGCGGCAGCGCCGCCGGGCGGGCGGCCGCCGGGTGGAAGTAGTGCACCAAACCCTCGCTGACCAGCGCGAGCGGGCCGGCGGGAGCCGAGGAGAACGCCTCGACATGGCTCGAATGCGTCTTCCGGACCCAGCGTGCGGCGTGGACGTCGTCGTTGAACGCGACCAGCGAGCCGCGTCCCCGGCTGCGGGGATCGGCGGCGACGGTCAGCGCGGCGAGGATGTTCCCCGCGCCGTCGGCGCTGGGCAGGCTGGGGTTGCGCATCGCACCGGTGATCACGATCGGCGCCTCGGACGCCCACGTCAGCTCGAAGAAGTACGCGGTCTCTTCGAGCGTGTCCGTGCCCTGGATCACGACGACGCCTTCAGCGCCTTCGTCGACGGCCCGGGCGGCCCAGTCCCGTGTCCGGATCAGGGTCGCGAAGTCCATCGAGGCGCTGGAAATCCCCGCCAGCGTCTCCGCGCGGACGTCCATCTCGAGGTTCTCGCCCAGGTCGCCGAGCAGGTCGGCGGCGGTGAGCCGGGGGACGGCGTGGTCTTCGCCGTCACCGGGGACCATGGAGATGGTGCCGCCCAGGGCGGCGACGGCGACCAGAGGCCGCTTCTCAGGGGAGACGCTCATACCGGCATTCTTCCAAACCTCGTGAGTGGCGATGTCACGTGACTGACCGGACGACGCGCGTGATCCGGCGGACGACACGCGTGACTGGATGGACGACACGACCGCGGCCGGGATTTCGCCGCGAGCCGTCCGCCCAATCACACGAGCCGTCCGTCCAATCACGTGTGTCGTCCGGTCAGTCACGTGAAACGTACCTAAGCCACCTTGGCGCTGACCTTCCTCAACGCTCACGAGGCCCTTTTGCTCAGCGCGCCTTCACGGCCTCGATGGTGAAACTCGCCGCAAGCCGCTGCGGATCCTCCGTCAGCCGCCATTCCTCGGTCACCTCGTTCAGGGTCATCAGCCCGGGCAACGCGTTCCACGGCACACTGTCGTGCTCCACCAGCCGCGTCAGCGTCAGGCCCGCGTCGAGCAGCGAAGTGACGATCTCGCCCAGCCCGTGGTTCCATTCGTGCGTCCGGTTGTGCTGGAACGAAACGTCGGTGTCCACATAGGTCCCCGGTTCGTCGAACACCAGCGGTTCGGCCTGCTCGAAGTACGGGTACCGCGGTGTGAGCAGCGGCTGCGTCTCGTCGAGGGTGCCCAGCATCGGATGCATGTCGCGGATGAACAGCCGTCCGCCCGGCTTCAGCAGCTTCCCGACGACCTGCCCCCAGCGGGCGATGTCCGGCAGCCAGCAGATCGCGCCGATGCCGGTGTAGACGAGGTCGAATTCCCCGGCGCCCAGCACGTCGGCGGCACTGTACACATCGGACTCGTGATAGTCGATCTCCGCGCCGGTCTCGGCGGCCAGCCGCCGCGCGATCTCCAGCGCGGGCGCGGAAAAGTCGAGGCCGGTCATCCGCGCGCCGAGGCGGGACAGGGAAAGCGTGTCCGTGCCGATATGGCACTGCAGGTGCACCCCGCGCGCCCCGGAGACATCGCCGAGCAGCGGCCGGTCGAAGGTGACCACGCCGCTGAGGTGCGTCGGGTCCGCGACGAACTTCTCGTAGCCGTAGTCGGCCGAAGCGGCGTGTGCGGGAGCGCGTTCGTCCCAGTTCGCCCGGTTGACCGTCACGTAGTCCGTCACGAAGTCGCGGCCTTCTCGGCGGCGCTGCGCAGCACGCAGAATTCGTTGCCCTCGGGGTCTCCGAGGACGGCCCAGCCGGTGCCGTCCGGATTGCGCCGGTCGTGCAGGAGGGTCGCGCCGAGCTTCAGCAGGCGCTCCACCTCCTCGTCGCGCGGGATGTCCGGCGTGAGACAGAGGTGGATCCGGTTCTTCACCGTCTTCGGCTCCGGGACCTGCCCGAAGAACAGCGTGACACCGTTGTCCATCTCGATGATCGCCTCGGGATCGCCGGGCTGGTCGTCGTCCGCCATCGGTTTGCCGACGACACCGCTCCAAAACCGGCCCAGTTCGTAGGCGTCGGCGCAGTCGAAGAAGAAGTTCTGTACGACAGAGGTCATGACGCCGCAGTCTGCCCGAGCCCGCGAGACCCGGCCAACGGTTTAAGCCAGCCGCAGCCCCGGCGACCGGTGCACCTGCCGGTCCGCGTCGATGACCAGCACCTGACAGCCCGGCCGCGACGCGACCCACGCGATCCCCTCGGTCCCCATCGCGAAAGCGGCCGTGGCGAGGGAATCCGCGGTGACGAGGTCGTCGGCGGCGACCGTGACGCTCAGCAGCCCGACGGGCGGGCGCCCGGTCCGGCCGTCGAGGATATGCGCGCCGCGTTCGTATTCGGCCGAGGTCGCGACGGCGCCGCCGGACGATTCCACCACGGCGCAGATCGCGTCGGGCCGTTCGGGATGCCGGATGCCGACCCGCCAGGCGCGGCCGGGTTCCGGTTCGCCGGAGGTGATCACGTCCCCGCCGGCGTTGATGCAGAAGACGTCCAGTCCCTCCGCCACCAGCAGGGCCGCCGCCCGCTGCACCGCCCAGCCCTTGACCACCGCGTTCGGATCGAGCCGCCGTCCGGGGAGCCGGGCGGTGAACGCCCCGCCGGACAGCCGTTCGTAGTGGTCGCACAGCGAAAGCACTTCCAGGAGGTCGTCGCTCAGCTCCGACGGCGAGAGTTCGCCGCGGTCGTAACGGCAGACCTCGCTGCCCGCCTTGAACGGGCTGAACCGCGCGTCGACTTCCCGCAGCCAGCCGAAGACGCCGTCGATGGCGTGGCCGGCGAGTTCGCCGCCCGCCCGGACGTCGACCGAGACCGGCAGCCCCATCACCTGTTCGACGCGGTTCATCTGGCGTCCAGCGCCGCCTGCAGCGATTTGACGTACGACTCGCTCGTCGACGTCGCGCCGGAGACGGTGTCGATGTCGGCGCTCTGCGCGGTCAGCGTTTCCTCCTGCAGGATCGGGATCGCGTCGACCCCGCGGCCGCTCGTCGGCCGTTGCAGCAGGCGGACTTCGGAGATCTTGTCCTCGGCGGAGATCACCAGCCGCACCTGGACGGTGCCGTACCGGTTGCTCTCCACCGATCCGTCGATGGTGCGTTCGGCGCCCTCGGCCGCTCCGCCGTCCGCGCTCGGCGACGACGGGGCGGGCGCCGCGACGGCCACGGTCTCCGTGCCGAGCGGGCCGGGTTCGTACAGCCACACACCGAGGAAGCCGGCGGCCGACAGCGCGACCGTGGCCGCGACGATGGTCTTCTTCATGATCGGGTCTCCCTGGTTCAGGCGGCGAGGCTGAAACGTTCGGCATGGACCTGGCCGCTCGGCACCCGCAGCTCCCGCAGGCTGCGCAGCGTCGCCGAGGTCATCCCGGGCGGGCCGCAGACGAAGACGTCCCGCTCCGCGATGTCCGGCACCAGCCGCCGCAGATTGGGCGCGCCGAGGACCGGACCGGCCTGATCGGACGGTCCACTGAGGACTCGGACGACCGCGCCGCGCGCCCGTGCCAAGCCGATCAGCTCCGGCAGCAGGATGGCGTCGCGTTGGTCGCGCACGCGGTAGAGCACCACGACGTGCCCGCAGATCTCCTCCAGCAGCGCGCGGATCGGGGTGATCCCGACGCCGCCCGCGACCAGCAGCGCGTCCGGTTTCCGTTGGTGCATCGTGGTGAACGCACCGTACGGGCCTTCCGCGAACACCCGGGTGCCGACCTTGAGCGACCGCAGGGACGCGCTGCCGTCACCGGCGGCCTTCGCGGTCAGGCGCAGGGTGCGGCCGTCCGGCGCGGCGGAGAGGGAGAACGGATTCGCCTGCCACCAACGGTCCCGGGTCATGAAGCGCCACAGGAAGAACTGGCCCGCCCGCGCGGGCATCTTGTCGAGATCCCTGCCGGAGATGTACACCGAGACGACGTCGCGGGATTCGGGCACCACGGCGACGACCTTCAACCGGTGCCGCAGATTCCGGGCCAGCGGCAGCACCACCCGGCCGGCGACGACGGAGCCGAGCGCGACACCCCACACCGCCCACCAGTAGACCTGGGCCCCCGGTGAAGACGCGAACGATCCGCCCAGCGCGATTTGATGCGTGAACGCCAGCACGACCGCGGCGTAGGTGTAGAGGTGGATGAAGTGCCAGGTCTCGTACGCCAGCCGCCGCCGGGCGAACCGGGCGGAAACCGCGCCGACGAGCAGGATCAGCGCGAACGCGACGACCGCGCGCAGGATCCCCTCCAGTTTGGTCACCATCGTGACGAACTCGTCCACCACGCCGTTGTCCTCGACCTGCGCGTAGCCGAAGACGATGAACACGAAGTGGGCGAGCAGCGTCCACAGCAGGCCGAACCCGGTCCAGCGGTGCCAGCCGGTGAGCCGGTCCATGCCGAGGCGGCGGTCGAGCCAGGGAAGCCGGGCGACCAGCAGCAGCTGGAACGCCATCGTCAGGGCCCCGTACAGCCCGGCGAGCCTGCCGATGCTGATGAGCACGTTGTCCGACGGCCCGGCGGCGAAGAAGAGCGCGGTCACGGCGGCCACGTTGGCCCCGAGGAAGAGGAAGAGCCCGGCGCGCGCGGCGATCCTGGGGCGGATCGCCGGGCGCGGTCTCACGGCGGTCTGCGTCATGGTGGTCACACGTGGTCCCTTCCGGTCCGGTTCAGTGCCCGAGCCTGCTGTGCCAACCTGTGACCTTTCTTGGCGGAAGCTGTCGGCTTGCTGTCTTGTGCGGTCCCGCCTCGCCCTCGCGCGCGCGTTCACGGAGGATGGCGTTGTGAACACCGAGAACCCCGTGCGCCTGCTGGTGGTGGACGACGAGCCGCATATCGCCGATCTGGTGGCCACCGTCGCCCGCTACGAGGGCTGGCAGGCCGTGACCGCCGGATCGGGTGAGGCCGCGCTGGCCAAGGCGGCCGAATTCGTGCCCGACATCGTCGTGCTCGACCTGATGCTGCCCGGGATCGACGGGTTCACCGTGCTGGACAAGCTCCGCGAGGCCGGGACGGCGGTACCCGTGGTCTTCCTCACCGCGAAGGACGCGACCGCCGACCGGGTCGCCGGGCTCACCCGGGGCGGTGACGACTACCTCGTCAAACCGTTCTCCGTCGAGGAACTGATGGCGCGCCTGCGCGCGGTCCTGCGGCGGAGCACCAATCAGGCGAAGGCCGCGGTGCTGCGGGTCGGCGACCTGACCCTCAACGAGGACACCCGCGAGGTCGCCCGCGACGGCGAACCGGCCGACCTGACCCCGACCGAGTACGAACTGCTGCGCTACCTCATGCGGCATTCGCCTTCGGTGATGACGAAGGCACAGATCCTCGACCACGTCTGGGAGTACGACTTCGGCGGCCGGTCCAATGTGGTCGAACTCGTCATCTCGCATCTGCGCCGCAAACTCGACACGGGCGACGAGCCGCTGATCCACACCGTGCGCGGCGTGGGCTACGTCGTGCGCCAGGCGTCGAGATGAGGATGTTGCGCCGGTGGTACGACGCGTGGCGCCGGTCGAGGCTCGGGACCCGGCTGGCGCTCGGGCTCGGCGCGCTGGCACTGGTCGTGTTCGCCGTGGTCGGCACCGTGATGGTCGGCATCATGAAGGGCTATCTGAACGACCGGCTCGACGAACAGCTCGCCAAGACCCAGATCAGCCAGGTGCCGTCGCTGCGCACCACGCACGGCGGGAAACCGCAGCAGGCCTACGGCTGGTTCTCCGCCGTCTTCGCGGTGCAGAACGGCGACGCGCTGCCGCAGGCGGGCGGTTCCCTGCCGCCGGACACGAAGGCACTGGCAAAGGTCGCCGAGGACGCGACGCGGACCGAGGTCCTGCGCACCGTCTACATCGAGGACAAGGGCACGTACCGGGTCCGGGCCTGCCCGATCGAACCGGCGCAGAACATCGTGCTGGTCAGCGCCGCGCCGCAGGCCGATCTGGACCGGACGGTCAGCCAGCTGATCATGGTCGAGGTCGTCGCGTTCCTGCTGGCGCTCGCGGTGCTGGTGATCGCGGGGCGGCTGGTGCTGCGGCGCGGGCTGCGGCCGTTGAGCGACATGGCCGGGACGGCGCACGACATCGCGTCGCACGACCTCACCACGAACGCCGATCTCCCGGTGCGCGCGCAGGCGAGTGGCGGCGGCGCCGAGGTCGAGGAACTGCGGACGGCGTTCAACGTCATGCTGGCGCACCTCGATTCCTCGCTGGTCGCGCGCCGGGAGGCGAACGAACGGCTGCGGCGGTTCATCGCCGACGCCTCGCACGAACTGCGCACACCGCTGACGTCGATCCGGGGCTACGCCGAGCTTTTCCGCTACGCAGCGGCGAACGAACCCGCCGAACGCGAGGCGCATCTGTCGAAGATCAGGGAAGAGACGCAGCGGATGAGTGTGCTCGTCGACGACCTCCTGCTCCTCGCGCGCCTCGACGCGCCGGAGACCGAGGCGCCGCTGCGGCTGGTCGGCGTCGATGTCGCCGAGCTGATCACCGACGCGGGGGAGGCCTTCGCCGCCGGACGCCCGGAGCATCCGCTGAGCATCGGCGCGTTACCGGAAGGTGTTGTCCTGCAAGCGGATCCGGTGCGCCTGCGGCAGGTGCTGGACAATCTGCTCGCCAATGCCGCGGTGCACACGCCGCCCGGGACGCCGGTCACGTTGTCGGCCACGGCTTCGGACTCGGAGGTCGTCCTGCGGGTGAGCGACGCCGGGCCCGGCATCCCGCCGGATGCACGGGAGCGGATCTTCGACCGGTTCTACCGGGTGGACACCGCCCGCACCCGCGGCAACGGCGGCACCGGGCTCGGGCTCTCGGTGGTGCTCTCGCTGGTTTCGGCGCACGGCGGGACGATCGAGGTCGAGAGCGTGCCGGGGGCGACGACGTTCACCGTGCGGCTGCCGCGCCACCGCTCGTGAGTGGTGAGGACGGTTAGAACCGTCCTCACCACTCACGAGGCCCACTACCCGACGCGCCGCTTCACATGGTCCGGCACCGTCCACTCGCCCACGAGATCGGCCGACGGCTCCGGTTCCCCGAACACGGTCCGCACCGGCAGCACCCCCGCCCACGAGAGGTCGGCCGCGACGTCGTCCTCGGGATCGTCGGGGCCTGCGCCGCGCATCTTCACCGACGCCTCGGTGAGGTCCAGCTCCAGGACCGACACGGACGCGAACTCCTTCGCGTTGATGTCCCGCGCGTGTTCCCACGAACCGGGCGCGAGGTGGTCGGTCAGCACGTGGAGGCCGTGCATCTTCCGGTCGCGATCGGTGACCGCGGCCGCCTTGCCCAGGATCACCGCGCTGCGGTAGTTCATCGAGTGGTTGTTGACCGAGCGCGCGTAGACGATGCCGTCGAGCAGGGTCACCGTGACGCAGACCTCGACGCCGTCGGAGTCGCGCATACTCCTCGCTCCGGTCGATCCGTGCAGGTAGAGCGTGTTGCCGTCGCGGCCGTAGCCGGTCGGGATGACCAGCGGGACGCCGTCGCGCACGATGCCGAGATGGCAGATCAGGCCTTCGTCGAGCACCGCGTACAGCGCCGAGCGGTCGGTGAGCGCACGGTCCTTCTTGCGGCCGAGGGTGGTCCGGTCGGTGGGAGAGAGCGGGGTCGACATGCGACCAGTCTCACCCACGCGAGTGGCCTGTAATAATGTCCAATTCTCCTATACTTGAGAAGGCCACTTCCCTCCAGTGTGGAGTAACCCATGTCCGACACCGCTCTGCCGGTCAGCCTCGACCGCGATTCGGCCGTCCCGCTCGCGGTCCAGCTGGCCGACGCGTTGCGCGCGGCCGCGGGCGACGGGCATCTGCGCGGCGGGGACAGGCTTCCCTCGACCAGGGCGCTCGCGAGCCGTCTCGGCGTCAGCCGCACGGTGACGTCGGCCGCGTACGAGCAGCTCCACGCGGAGGGCTGGATCGCCGGCCGCCACGGCTCCGGCACGTACGTCACCACCACGCCGCCCGCGGACAGGCCGTCGAAGGGCCCAGCGCCCGGCTCTCCCGCCGCGCCGCCCACGCTGGTCGACCTCACCCCGGGCGTCCCGTGGGCCGACGGCGTCGAGAGGGCAGCTTGGCGCCGCGCGTGGCGGGCCGCCGCCGATCCGCGCCCGACCTACCGCGAGGACAGGGCCGGCCTGCCCGCGTACCGGGACGCCGTGTCCGAACATCTGCTGCGGCACCGCGGCCTCGCGGCCGGGACGGTGCTCGCGACCGGCGGGACGACGGCCGCGGTGATCGAACTCGCCGGCGCGATGCTCTCGCGCGGTGACCGTGTCGCGATCGAAGAGCCGGGTTATCAGCGGGCCGTGCAGGCGTTCCGCCGGGCGGGGATGGAGGTCGTGCCCGTCCCGGTCGACGAAGAGGGCCTGCGCCCGGACGCCGTTCCCGCCGACGTGCGCGCGGTGTACTGCTCGCCCGCGCACCAGTACCCGCTCGGCAGCCGGATGAGCGCGTCCCGCCGGGTCGACCTGGTCGAACTCGCCCGTGCCCAAGGCATGCTGGTGATCGAGGACGACTACGACGGCGAGCTGCGGTTCGACGTCGCCCCGCTGCCGCTGCTGGCCGCGCTCGCACCCGACGTCGTCGCGCATCTCGGGACCACGAGCAAGATCCTCACCCCGGCGCTCGGCGCGGGCTGGATGGTCGCGCCCGCCCCGGTCGCGGCCTCGGTGCTGGAGTACCGCGAGGCGACCGGAACGCGACCGTCGCCCGCGGGGCAGCGGGTGCTCGCCGAACTGGCGCGCCACGGCGATCTGGGCAGGCATCTGCGGAAGCTCCGGCGAGAACTGTCGGAGCGCCGGTCCCTCGTGTCGGCCGCGCTGACGTCGGCGGGGATCCCGGTGCTCGGCGACGACGCGGGCGCGCATCTGGTCGTCCCTTGTGGATCGGCGGACCAGGAAGCGGCACGGATGGCGGCGGCGGAACGCGCCGGGATCCGGCTCGACGGGCTGGCCCGGCATTTCGCCGGGACACCGACGGTGTTCGGGAACCTCATCGGCTACGCGGGCTGCTCGCGCGAGGCGCTCCACTCCGCGCTCGAACCGCTGATTCCCGTGCTCTGTTGACCTCCACCTTGCTGGAGGTCATAGCTTGCGATCATGCGTGAGATCAGAGTGTCCCGGTTCGGCGGTCCCGACGTCCTCGAGCAGGTCGAAGTCCCCACTCCCGAACCCGGTGCGGGGGAGCTCCGCGTCGCGGTGACGGCGGCCGGGGTCGGCTGGCTCGACGCCCTCATCCGGCGAGGCGACGGGCCCGACGTGTTCGCGGTCGAGCCACCGTACGTGCCCGGAGGCTCGGTGGCGGGCACCGTCGACGCGGTGGGTGCCGGAGTCGACGCGGCCTGGCTGGGCGAGCGGGTCCTCGCCCACGCGCCCGGTGGATACGGCGGGGGATACGCGGACACGGTCGTCGCGCTGCCGGACGACACCTTCGTGATTCCGGAGGGGCTGGACCCCCGGCACGCGGTGGCCCTGTTCGACGACGGCAGTACCGCGCTGGCGTTGCTGGAGAAGACCCCGGTCACCGCCGGGGAGCGAGTCCTGGTGGTGCCCGGCGTCGGCGGGCTCGGCAGCGTGCTGGTGCAGCTCGCCCGCGCCGCGGGCGCGACGGTCATCGCGGCGGTGCGCGGTGAGGAAAAAGCGGCGATCGCGCGGAAACTGGGCGCCGAGCCGGTCGACTACTCGGTGGCCGACTGGACGGGCGAGGTCCTCGCCCTTACCGGCGGCCACCGCCTGGACGTGGTCTTCGACGGCGTCGGAGGCGAGCTCGGCGCCGCCTCGATCGCGTTGCTGAAGAACGGCGGCCGGTTCTCCGGCTACGGCATGTCCAGCGGAGCGGAGACCGTGTTCGGCGACGCCGACCGCGCCCGGCTGTCCGTTGTGGACATGGCGCAGCTGGTCGGATTCTGGCCGGACAACCCGCGCCGGGTGCGGGAAGTGCTGCGGCAGGCGGCAGGCGGGAGGCTGACGCCGGTCATCGGCCGGACGTATCCGCTGGCGGAGGCGTCCGCCGCGCACTCGGACATCGAGGCGCGGCGGTACACCGGGAAGAGCCTGCTTCTGCCCTGATCGCTCAGAACCGCAGCGGCACCGCGGGGAGATTGGCGGCGATGACCTCGGAAACGGTCTGGAGCGGCCCGGTCCCCGCGGTGTCCGGCACGGTGAGCGCGGTGTAGACGGGGCGGTCCACCACGAACCACGTCGCGGTGCCCTCACCCTCGACCTGCAGCCACTGGACGCCGTTGATCGTCCGCAGCTGCGAGGTCCGGGTCAGCTCCGGCGGCTTCCCGAGACCGCACCGCAGGACCACCGGGTCGCCGGTGCCCCAGCCGATCGTCGCCTCGGGGGCGGGATCGGCCAGCGTCCGCCGGACCAGCGTGGCGCCGGACGACGTGAGCTCGTGGGGGAGCGCGCCGATGAGTTTCGCGCATTCGGGTGACCCCGACTGCGGCGCCGGGACCGGGACGAGCGGGAGCGGGCCGTCCGCGGCCGGGGCGTCGGATTCCGCGCCGCGGGTCAGCCCGAAGACGGCCACCCCCGCGACGAGCAGGATCGCCAGGCAGGCGGCCGCGATCAGCAGGGGTTTCGGGGGAGCGCCGGTGTCCGTGTCAGCCACCGGACCACTACACCACCTCTCAGAGATGCACCACCGGGCAGGTCAGCGTACGGGTGATGCCCTCCACGTTCTGCACCTTGGCGACCACGAGCTGGCCGAGCTGGTCGACGGTGTCGGCGGCGGCCTTGACGATGACGTCGTACGGGCCGGTGACATCCTCCGAACTGGTGACACCGGAGATGGTGGAGATCTCCGCGGCGACCGCGGCGGCCTTGCCGACCTCGGTCTGGATGAGGATGTATGCGTGGACCACGGCGCGCCCCTTCGTAAAAGTCGGCTCAAGGTAGGAACGTTGTAGCAACGTATCGCCAGCCCCGGGAAAAACCTAGGGCTTCCGACTATCGGTGATCGATATTTGTCCGGACAAGGGAAAGTGGAGGTGACGGGTGTCACCGAACGACGGCACGGTCGCCGGGACCGGTGAATTCCGGTTGATCGAAGCGGTGACGGCAGGCCGGAAACAGCCGGAGTCGACCCTGCTCGGACCGGGGGACGACGCGGCCGTCGTGGCCACCCCGGACGGCCGGACGGTGGCCTCCACCGACGTCCTCGTGCAGGGCGTCCACTTCCGGCTCGACTGGTCCAGTGCCGAGCAGGTGGGCCGCAAGGCGGTCGCGGTGAACCTCACCGACATCGCCGCGATGGGCGCCCGCCCGACGTCCGTCCTCATGGGATTCGCCTGCCCCTCGGACACTCCGACGGCACTCGTCGCCGAACTCACCCAGGGCATGTGGCTCGAGGCCGATCGCGCCGGGGTCGGCATCGTCGGCGGCGACATGGTGCGCGCCGACCAGATCGTGATCAGTGTCACCGCACTGGGTGACCTCGGCGGCCGGGAACCGGTGACGCGGTCCGGCGCGCGGCCCGGCGACGTCGTCGCGGTCTGCGGACGGCTCGGCTGGGCGGCCGCCGGTCTCGCCGTGCTCGGCCGGGGTTTCCGGTCACCGGTCAGCGTGGTGAACGCGCAGCGCTGCCCCGAACCGGACTACGAGGCGGGCATCCGCGCGGCCGACGGCGGCGCGACTTCGATGATCGACGTGTCCGACGGGCTCCTGTCCGACCTCGGCCACATCGCCGAGGCCTCCGGCGTGGGGATCGACGTGCGGACGGCGGATCTCGACGTGTCGAGCAGGCTGACCGAGGTCGGCACCGCGCTCGGCGCCGACCCGCTGAAATGGGTGCTCACCGGCGGCGAGGACCACGCGTTCGCGGCCACCTTCCCCTCGTTCGCCGAACTGCCGGAGGGCTGGACCGAGATCGGCGTGGTCACCATGCCGGATTCGGGGGTCACGGTGGACGGGAAGCGGTACGGCCACGACAGCGGCTGGCAGCACTGGCGTTAGGAGCGTGAAGCCCACCAGGTCGACTCGCCGGCCACGGTGAAACCGAGGGATTCGTACAGCGGCCTGCCCGCTTTGGACGCGGTGAGGGTCACCGGCTTTCCGGTCAGGGGCACGAGTGAACCGAGCATCACGGCTCGCCCGACGCCGCGAGAGCGGAAAGCCGGCGGCGTGCCGACCCAGTAATGGCTGCCGAAGCCGTCCTCGACGACGGTGACGCACGCGCCGGCGACCTCGCCGCCGAGCCGTGCCACGAACACGTCGACCCCCGGCTCCCGGAGCAGGGCCATGGGGAACATCTCCCCCTCGCGGTAGGGCTCGAACCGGTCGAGTTCGAAGCCCGCGATGACCGCGCGTTCGGCGGCTCGCAGGTCTTCCTCCCCGCGCACCCGGACCACCTCCATCGAGGGTTCGGCGACCGGGGAGGGAGGACGCAGCATGACGGGCATCCGCCAGCTGCGCATATCCCCGAGGTGGCTCAGATCCGTGGCACTGAAGGGATCCTCGGCGTCCACCGGGCCCGTCGCCCGCCGGGCCAGCTCCGTGATCTCCGCCACCTCGCCGTCGGTGAGGCCGGGTTCCTGGATCAGGACACGCAATCCCGCGCGCTCGTCACCGGCGACGGCGAGAAAACCGTTGCGGCGGATCACTTCGTGACCGCGGGACCGGCCGGTGGCCGCCCAGAAGGCGGCGGAGTTGCGGGCCTGGCGGAGCTGCGCCTCGGCGAGGCCTGCTTCGATCGACATGAGCTGAACCTAACGCTCGCTTCCCTCGCCGGAGGGCAGATCGCTAATCTCGCGCTCATGGACCTTCGTGTGCTGGCCTACGACCACCCCGACGCGGTGAAGTTGCTGGCCGAAGCCCAGCTCGAGCTGGCCGCCCGGTACGGCAGCGAAGACGAGACGCCCATGGACGCGGCGCAGTTCGCCGCGCCGAAGGGACTGTTCCTGGCCGCGTACCTCGACGACGTCCCGGTCGCGTGCGGTGCCTGGCGGGCGCACGACGGGCCGGATCCGCTGCTGCCCGGTGACGCCGAGATCAAGCGGATGTTCGTGATGGCCTCGGCGCGCGGCCGGGGCCTCGCGCGGGCGCTCCTCGCCGACCTGGAACGGACGGCCGCCGAGGCCGGACGGCTGCGCATGGTGCTGGAGACCGGGGACAAACAGCCGGAGGCCATCGCGCTGTACGAATCGGCGGGATACCGGGAGATACCGGGTTTCGGGTACTACAAGGACGAGCAGGGAAGCATCTGCTACGGCAAGTCGCTGGTCTAGGAGGACGTATGCCGATCTACGCACTGGGCGACCTCGAACCCTCGATCCACCCCGACGCCTACGTCCATCCCGACGCGACGGTGATCGGCGACGTCCGGATCGCGGCGTTCGCGTCGGTGTGGCCGCAGACCGTCCTGCGCGGCGACCACGGGTACATCGAGATCGGCGAGCGGTCCAACGTCCAGGACGGCTGCGTGCTGCACTGCACCCGCAAGGAGCCGACGATCATCGGGAAGTCCTCCGCCGTCGGGCATTCCGTGCACATCGAGGGCGCGCGGATCGGCGAGGGCTGCCTGATCGCCTCGGGATCGGTGGTGCTGAACGGAACCGTCGTCGAGGACGGCGGGATGGTCGGCGCGGGCGCGGTCCTCTCCTACGGGTCCTATGTGGACAGTGGGCACATCGCTCTCGGCGTGCCCGCGAAGACCCGGCCGAACACGTCGTTCGGGCCGGACATGATCAAACTCGTGGTGGACGGGTATGTCGAGCGTGCGGCTCGGTTCCGGGTCGAACTCCGGCGCCTCGACGGACGTGAGTAAGCTCGCACGCCGTGACCGCACGACCGCTGCAGGACATCGTCGAAGCAGGCTGGGCGCAGGCCCTCGAACCGGTGGCGCCGCAGGTCGCCGCGATGGGGGAATTCCTCCGCGCGGAGATCGCCGCGGGCCGGACCTATCTCCCGGCTGGTGAACACGTGCTGCGGGCGTTCCAGCAGCCGTTCCACGACGTGCGGGTGCTGATCGTCGGGCAGGACCCGTACCCGACGCCCGGGCACGCGGTCGGGCTGAGCTTCTCGGTGGCGCCGGACGTCCGGCCGATCCCGAAGAGCCTGATCAACATCTACAAGGAGTACTGCGAAGACCTCGGGCATCCCCTGCCGTCGAACGGCGACCTGACGCCGTGGGCCGACCAGGGGGTTCTGCTGCTCAACAGGTCGCTGACCGTGCAGCCCGGGAAGTCGAACTCGCATCAGGGCAAGGGCTGGGAAGCGGTCACCGAGCAGGCGATCAAGGCCCTCGCCGCGCGGGACGAGCCGATGGTGGCGATCCTGTGGGGCCGCAACGCGCGGAACCTGAAGCCGATGCTGGGGCAGGTGCCGTGCATCGAGTCGGCGCACCCGAGCCCGCTTTCGGCGCATGCCGGCTTCTTCGGGTCGCGGCCGTTCAGCCGGGCGAACCAGCTGCTGGAGCAGCAGGGCGCCGGTCCGGTGGACTGGAAGCTCCCTTAGGCCTTCACGCGCTCTGCCGCGACAGCAGTGACCGATGTGACTCCTGAGGCGACGTCGAAGTCCGTGAGGGCCTCCTTCACTACCTTGAGGGTAGGGAAGGAGGCCCTCACGACGTCATGACCTGAGCTTGGTCGCCCAAGTACATGAAGGCCCCCTTCCTGTACCTAGGCGCAAGGAAGGGGGCCTTCATGTACCTCGGGCGACGCCTCGCACGCGAAGCAGCCCTTCACGGACAACGTGCCACCGGACAACGAGCCGGCCCGGAGCACAAAAAATGGCGGGCGCTCCGAAGAGCACCCGCCATTCCCCAAAAACCCGGCTCAGCCGCGAACGACCTTGCCCGCCTTGATGCACGAGGTGCAGGCGTTCAGGCGCTTGCGCTGGGACAGACCGATCTTGGCGTGAACGGTCTGGATGTTCGGGTTCCACCGGCGGTTGGTACGCCGGTGGGAGTGCGAGACCGACTTGCCAAAGCCCGGTCCCTTGCCACAGACGTCGCACACGGCAGCCACGTCGAACTCCTCTGGATCTGGGACAAAGAATGATGCGCCCAGCATGCTGGGCAACTCGACCATAGTAACCAGTGGCTCAGAGCCCTCCGGCACCGGGTCGATACCCTCGCTGGAACAGGTAGGAGGTTACGGGGTGCGGGTGCTGGACGTGGCGGCGGTGTCGGCTTGGTCGGCGGCCTGTGCGCACAGCTTGGCGGTGCTGCGGCCGGCGATCGACGGCATCAACGTCTACCCGGTCGCCGACTCCGACACCGGCTCCAACCTGCTGTTCACCATGACGGCGGCCCGCGACGCGCTGGCCGAGGCCGAGCCCGCGACGACCGCCGAGGCGCTGGCGGCCTTCGCCAAGGGTGCGGTCGCCGCCGCCAAGGGCAACTCGGGCGTCATCATGTCGCAGGTCGTGCGGGGGATCGCCGAGTCGGCGGCCGTCAGGGAGCTCGACGGGCCGGGGCTCGCGGAGGCGCTCGGCCGCGCGGACCGGGCCGCCACGGGCGCGGTGAGCCGCCCGGTGGCCGGGACCATCCTGACCGTCCTCCACACCGTCGCCGCGGCCGTCCGCGACGCGACGGGCTCACTCGAAGAGGTGGCAGCCGAAGCGGCGAGCGTCGCCGCCGAAGCGCTCGAAGAGACCCCGAAGCAGCTGCCCGTCCTGGCGGTCGCCGGGGTGGTCGACGCGGGTGCCCGCGGCCTCGTCGCGGTCCTCGACGCGCTTGCCGGAGTGATCTCCGGCGGCATCACCGAGCCGGAGCATCCGCTCGAAGCGCATCACCGGCACACGATCGACGCGCCGACCGCGTGGGAGGTCATGTACCTGCTCGACGACGTCGACGAAGGCAGTCTCCCCGGGCTCCGCGAGACCCTCAGCGGCCTCGGTGACAGCGTCACGGTCGCCGGGGACGGCGCGGGCGCGTACGCCGTCCATGTCCATTGCGCGGATATCGGCGCGGCGCTGGAGGCCGGGATCGAGCTGGGCCGCCCCCGCAAGGTCCGCGTCGAGCCGCTGATCACGCCGACCCCGGTCGAGGTCGGCGGCGGGATCGACCGGTCGGTGGTCGCCGTGGTACACGGCGGGCAGCTGGCCGAACTCCTCCGTGCGGAGGGGGTCGCGGTGCTTTCCGTCCCGCAAGGGAGCGAGCCGACGGTCGAGGAGATGCTCGGCCTGATCAACGAGGCCGCCGGCCATCACGTCACCGTCCTTCCCGGCGGCCAGCGGCTGACCGCGGCGGCCGACGCGGCGGCCGGGCACGCGATGGCCGCGGATCGCGACGTCGTCGTCATCCCGTGCGTGTCACCCGTCCAGGTGCTCGCCGCGCTGGCGGTCCACGACAAGGACCGCCGCACCAACGACGACGTGGTCGCGATGGCAGAGGCGGCCGCCGCCACCAGGCGTGGCGAACTGCGGATCGCGCAGGAGGAGTCGCTAACCTGGGTGGGCCGGGCGCAGGCCGGTGACGTCGTCGGCCTCGTCGACGGCGAGGTCGTGCTGATCGAGCCCGCGCCCGCCTCGGAGACGAGCCTGGTCGCGGCGGCGGTCGGCGTACTGAACCGGATGCTGGCCCTCGGCGGCGAACTGGTCACCGTGCTGACCGGCGTGGACGCGCCGGTCCGGCTGCCCGGCGAGCTGGCCGATCAGCTCCGCCTGGAGCATCCCGAGGTCGAAGTGACGAGTTACGCCGGCGGTCAGTCCGACGCCGTGCTGCTGATGGGGGTGGAGTGACCGCATGACCAACCTGCGCGCGGACCTCAAACTGGTCGTGGGCGCGGCGACGGCGAAGGCGCTGGCCAAGGGCCTCAAGATCGAGACGGTCAGCGACCTCCTGCGCCACTATCCCCGCCGCTACGCCGAGCGCGGGCAGCTCACCGACATCGCCGGCCTCGAACTCGGCGAGCACGCCACCGTGATGGCGCGGATCGAGCGGGTCAACAAGCGCCGGATGAAGGCGCGCAGCGGCACCTTGCTCGAAATGGTGATCACCGACGGCAAACGCCGCCTGCAGTGCACCTTCTTCAACCAGGCCTGGCGTGAAAAGGAGCTCGTGCCCGGCAAGAACGGGCTGTTCGCGGGCAAGGTCACCGCCTTCCGCGACGTCCTGCAGCTGGCGAACCCGGAGTACGAGCTGTTCGACGCCGATCGCCAAGCCGAGGCGATGGACGATTTCCTCGCCGAGATCATCCCGGTGTACCCGGCGGCGCAGGGGATCCCCACCTGGGTGATCGCCAAGGCCGTCCGGCAGGTGCTGGACGTGCTGGAGGTCGACGAGGACCCGATGCCGATCGAGCTGCTCGCCCAGTACGGCCTGCCCAGCCTGGAAAGCGCGCTGCGCGGCATCCACCGCCCGTCGGGCTGGGACGCGCTGAACTCCGCGCGCCGAAGGCTCAAATGGGACGAAGCCATGGCGGTGCAGCTGATTTTCGCGCAGCGACGGCATTCCCTGGTCTCGCGGCCCGCGAAAGCGTGCCCGCACACCGAAGGCGGCATCCTCGACGCCTTCGACAAGCGGCTCCCGTTCGCGCTGACCTCGGGCCAGCGGGACATCGGCGAAGAGATCGCCCGCGATCTGTCCACCGAGCATCCGATGAACCGGCTGCTGCAGGGCGAGGTCGGTTCCGGCAAGACCGTGGTCGCGTTGCGCGCCATGCTGCAGGTCGTCGATTCCGGACGGCAGGCGGCGATGCTCGCGCCGACGGAGGTGCTCGCGGCGCAGCACGCCCGGTCGCTGCGCGAGATGCTCGGCGACCTCGGGCAGGCGGGCGAGCTCGGCGGCGCGGAGAACGCGACGCGAGTGACCCTGCTGACCGGTTCGATGGGCGCCAAGGAACGCAAGAAGGCGTTGCTGGAGACGGTCAGCGGCGAGGCCGGGATCATCGTCGGCACGCACGCGCTCATCCAGGACACGGTGTCCTTCGCGGACCTCGGCCTGGTCGTGGTCGACGAACAGCACCGCTTCGGCGTGGAGCAGCGGGACGCGCTGCGGTCCCGCGGCGCCGACGAGACCAGCCCGCACGTCCTCGTCATGACCGCGACGCCCATCCCGCGCACGGTCGCGATGACCGTCTACGGCGACCTGGAGATCTCCGCGCTGCGCGAGATGCCGGTCGGCCGGTCGCCGATCAAGACGTCGGTGGTGCCGGTCGCGGAGCGGCCCGCCTGGCTGGACAGGGCGTGGCAGCGGGTCCGCGAGGAATGCGGCAAGGGGCATCAGGCGTACATCGTCTGCCCGCGCATCGGCGACGAACCGGCTTCGGACAAGGGGGACAAGCGGCCCGCGCTCGCCGTCCTCGATGTGGCTCCCGAGCTGGCCGAAGGACCGTTGAAGGGGCTGAAGATCGGCGCCCTGCACGGCCGGATGCCCGCCGACGACAAGGACGCCGTGATGCAGGCGTTCTCCAAGGGCGACCTGGACGTGCTCGTCGCGACCACCGTGATCGAGGTCGGCGTGAACGTGCCGAACGCGACGGCGATGGTGATCATGGACGCCGACCGCTTCGGCATCAGCCAGCTGCACCAGCTGCGCGGCCGGGTCGGCCGGGGCAGCGTGCCGGGACTGTGCCTGCTGGTCACCGAAACCCTGGACGGGACGACCACCCGCGAGCGGCTCGCCGCCGTCGAGTCCACGACGGACGGTTTCGAACTGTCCAGAATGGACTTGGAACTGCGCCGCGAGGGCGACATCCTCGGGGCCGCGCAGTCGGGGAAGAAGTCGACCCTGAAACTGCTGTCGCTGCTGCGCGACGAGGACGTCATCGCCGAGGCGCGGGCCCGCGCGTTGGAAATCGTCGAGAAGGACCCGGCCTTGGGTAATTACTTGGGGCTGGCGCATATGATCGCCGACGTCGTCGACGAAGATCGTGTGGAGTACCTGGAAAAAAGCTGAGGTGAACAGCTCTGCCCGTTCGGACCTTGCCGCCGGACGGGTACAGGGGCTTTCCTCGTTCCGTACGGGCGAGGGAGGCCGGGATGACAGCAGCGGTGCGGATCCGGCTCGGTGAGGACGGGGCCGACGCGGAACGGGTCGACCGGCTCGCCGGGTACCTCCGAGGGGAACTGATCGAGCGCGGGGTCGCCGACGTCAAGGCGTTGCCCGCCGGCGAGGCGCCACCCGGCTCGCGGGGCTTCGACGTGGCGACGGCGGGCGGCCTGCTGGTCACGCTGGGGAAGTCCGCCGAAGGCCTGCGCTCGGTGGTGGCGGCCGTGCGGGAATGGCTGTCGCGCGGCGGACGGGTGAAACGCACGGTCCGGCTGGAGATCGACGGCGACGTGCTGGAGCTGTCCGAAGCGACGCTCACCGATCAGGACAAACTCGTCGATCTCTTCGTGCGCAGGCATTCGTCGTCATGACCGGCGAGCGGCGTGCCCTGATCATCGCCAACGGGGAGTACGACAACCCCGGGCTGAGCGCGCTGCGGTCCCCGGCCGCCGACGCCGAGGCGCTCGCCGACGTCCTCGCCGACCGGGCCGTCAGCGAGTTCGACGTCCAGGTGGTGCGCGACGAGACCGCGCACGTGATCGCGGGCCGGGTCGAGGATCTGTTCGCCGACAGTGCGCCGGACGACGTCCTGCTGGTGCATTTCTCTTGCCACGGCTTGAAAAGCGAGTCGGGGGAGCTGTTCTTCGCAGCACGCAACACCCGGCCGGAGCGGCTCGCGTCGACCGCCGTCCCCGCCGACTTCGTCCAGCGCTGTATGCGGATGAGCCGGTCGCGCAGCATCGTCCTCCTGCTGGACTGCTGTTACGGCGGCGCTTTCAGTCAAGGGGTCGCCGTGCGCGCCACCGGCGAGGCCAACGTGCTCGACGCGTTCCCCGGCGGGGGTTTCGGCGGCCGCGGCCGCGCGGTGATCACCGCGTCGAACTCCATCGAGTACGCCTTCGAGGGCGATCAGCTCGCCGACGACCACGTCCGGCCGTCGGTGTTCACCTCGGCACTGGTCGAGGGGCTGCGGACGGGCGACGCGGACCGCGACGAGGACGGCTGGATCGCGCTCGGCGAGCTCTACGACTACCTGTTCGACAGTGTCCGCGAGCGGAATCCGAACCAGACGCCCAGCCGCGACATCGAGATGCAGGGCGAGCTGTATCTGGCCAGGAGCAGGCGCCGCCGGATCAAACCGTCGCCCGTCCCGGCCGATCTGCGCGCGGCGAGCGAGGATCCCAACATGTTCACCCGCCTCGGCGCGGTGACCGAACTCCGGCGACGGCTGACGAGCGACAACCTGTCGGTCGCCATCGGCGCGTACGAAGTCCTCACCGCGATGGCGCAGACCGACATCCAGCACATCGCCGAGGCCGCCGACCGGGCGCGACGGGAAGCGCGGGTGCGGGCCGAATCCGAGGTGATCCGGTTCGGCGAGGTCGTCCGGGGATCGTGCCCGGTGGCCCGCGTCCGGCTGGCCGGGCCGCCGATCGCGCGGGCGTGCCACTTCGCCTCGTCGCATTCCTGGCTGCGGGTGACCGAAGACGGCGACGGTGCCGAGATCGCCCTGGAGCTGCCGGAACCCGGGGCGTTCGAAGGGCGGATCACGGTGACCGGGCCGACCGGCGAAGCGGTGGTGCGGGTCGAGGGCCAGGTCGTCGCGGAACCCGCGCCGGTTCCCCGGCCGCTCCCGGTGCCCACGCCCGAACCGGTCCCGGAACCCGTGCCGGCGGCGGCTCGCTCATCGAAGGCCGAGCCGTTCGCCGTCGCCGCGAGCCTGCTCGCGTTCGCGGCCGCGGTGTACCTGGTGCCCATCTCCTTCGCGCTCAGCCACAGCATGGAGGATTTCTTCGAAGACGGCGGCTGGACGGTCGTGCCGCTCGTCCTCTTCGCGACGGCGGCGGGGATCGCGATGCTCCTGCCGGACACGCGCCGGATGGTGGGGCCGGGGACGTTGTGCGGACTCGCGCTGCTGTCGGCGATCCCGGCCGGCCCGGCGCTGCTCGTCCTCACCTCCGGCTGCCTGCTCGCGGGGGCCGTCTGCGCGTTGATCGCGGTGCGGCGTGACCGGAGTTTCCGGCTCGGGCTGGGGAAACCGAGGGACGGATTCGCCATCGCGGCCCTTGTTGCCGGGGCCGGTTGTGCGGCCGGACTGGTGGCGGAGGCGATCGAACTGACCGGCTACTCGTCGAGCCGGGCCGACGAGGCGGCGATCCACGTCGTGGTCTCGGTGGTGCTCCTGGTCGGGACGCTGCTCGGGGTGTTGCTGCGGCCGGCGGCCTTCGGCGTCGCCTTCCTCGGCGGGGTGGCCGCGGGCGGCATCGTCATGGTGTGTGTGCTGTTCTACGCGATGCCGAGCAGTTCGAGCGTCACCGGCGCCGGCTGGGGGATCGCGCTGGGGGCGGTGCTCTCGCTGGCCGTCGTGACCGGTTTCGCCGCCCGGAAAGCGAAAGGCTGACGATGGCGACGATCCGCCTCGCGACCGTCGAGGACGCCTGGCCCATCGCGGAGGTGAACGTGCGGTCGTGGCAGTCGGCCTACCAGGGCCTGCTGCCCGAGCTCTACCTTCGCGATCTGTCCGTCGAGGAAAGGGCGGCCCGCTGGCAGCGGACCCTCGCCGATCCCGCCCACCGGGGCGACATCCTGGTCCTGGTCGAAGACGGATCGCTGCTCGGCTTCACCGCCGTCGACCGGATTCGCGGGGAACTGCGCGCGATCTACCTCGAACCGGCGCGCTGGGGTACCGGACTGGGCAGGCTGCTGCTCGATACCGCCGTCGCCGCGCTGCGGGAATCGGGCCACCGCGAGGCGACGCTCTGGGTGCTCGACACCAACGAACGCGCCCAGCGGTTCTACGCGGCCGGAGGATGGAGGCCGGACGGGGCGACCAAGACCGACACCATGCCCGGCGAGGACGTCCCGCTTTCCGAAGTGCGCTACCGGATCGACCTCGTCAGCGCTTGAACCAGGCGCTTTCCTCGGGTTTGTTGAGGGTGACGATGATGCCGACGGCGATGCCCATCCCGATCAGCTGCGTGATCGCCCCGCCGTTGACCAGGCTGATCAGACCCATGACCACGGCCAGCCCTTCCACCGCGATGACCGTCGGCCGCACCCAGGGCGAACCGTGGGAAATCCGTATCGCGCAAGCGATCAGCACGACGGCGACGACGAAACCGAGGATCGCCAGCGCCAGGGCGAGGCCGGCTTCCTCGTTGCCGTGGTCGAGTTCGTTGATCGCGAGCGCGGTCACGAGCGCGCTGACGAGGATGTTGAGGACCGCCTGTATCCACAGGAAGACGCGGACGAACTTGAGCTGGCGCGGCATCTCCCGCGGCCGGTTCCGGACTTCTTCGGTCATGACGGTCCCCTCTCGTGGCACGGAGAGACCAGTCTGGCGCGGAAAAGGCTTGGCGCTGACGGTAAAACTGTCCGCAGCTCGGGCTCGGCGGGCCCAGATGGTCGTGAGTGGTCGAATAGGCGGTGAGGCCCTCACGAACTATGCGATCGCCACCCGCGGCCCGGCTGCACCACCTGCCCCAGCCGAAGAAACTCGACCTTCACGTACTCAGGCGAGCGACGAGTCCGCAGGAGCCGGTCAAGAGATCCGCACGAAAGCGCCTTCCCGCGCCGCGACCGCGACGGCCCGTGCCGTGACCCGCGCGTCCGCGACCGTCACGCTTTCCCGCGACAGGAAGAGCCGGTAGAAGATCGGCCCGCACGTCGCTCGCACCAGCTCGTCGCCGTCCGTGCCCTCGGGGATCTCGCCCCGCGCGACGGCCCGTTCCGCGATC
The DNA here is from genome assembly GCF_022479115.1 of Amycolatopsis sp. EV170708-02-1. Lineage (NCBI taxonomy): Bacteria > Bacillati > Actinomycetota > Actinomycetes > Pseudonocardiales > Pseudonocardiaceae > Amycolatopsis > Amycolatopsis sp. EV170708-02-1. Next base: position 6,587,175 of record NZ_CP092497.1, on the reverse strand, counting down.
GGCGCCATGCGCACGTGCCGGTCGGCGTAGAAATCGTGCAGCGCCTCGGCCGCTTGCGGTGACTGGAACGCCGCCGACACCGACGCCGTCGGCAGCTCCTTCAGCGAGGGCTCGGTGAAGTACCGCACCACCTCGGCCGCGATCTCGTACAGATCGTCCTCCAGCGACCCGGTGTCGGGCGCCTTCCAGTCGTCCTCCGCGCCCATCTGCAGCGCGGCGGCGACGAGCCCGTCCGGTGACGACCAGCGCCGGTACACCGTGGTCTTGTGCACCCCGGACCGTTCGGCGACCGCGTCCACGGTCAGTTCGCCGAACCCGCGTTCGGCCAGCAGGTCGAGGGTGGCGTGCAGGACGGCCTGGCGCGTGCGCTCGGTCCGGCCGCCGGGCCGCTGGGTACCGGAGGTTGCCAATTGCTACTCCTGTTGCGTTAGTGTGGCCAGTATGTCAGACCCAGCGAAGATCGCCGAACTCATCGGGGACGCCAGGATCGTCGCCATCGGCGAGAACAACCACCACATCCACGAGTTCGGCGACCTGCGCAATCGTTTGCTCCGGCACCTCGTCGAGCAGCACGGCTTCCGGGTCGTGGCGTTCGAGTCCGGCTTCGCCGAGGGCGAGCTCGTCGAAGCCTGGCTGAAGGGTGCCGCTGGGGACGTCGACGGCATCGGTCGCGACGGCTTCACCTTCTCGCTCGGCGAGTCGCCCGAGGCGCACGAAATGCTGACGTGGCTCCGCGAACGGGGCGACGTCCGGTACTACGGCCTCGACGTGCCGAGTTCCGCGGGCTCGCCGGTGCCGTCGCTCGACGCCGTCCGCGCGTACCTGTCCACTGTGGACGAAAACGCCGTAGCCCTTGTCGACGCGGCGATCGAGGCCACCAAGGGGTACGCGTCGGTCAGCAGCGCGGAAGCGCCCGCCAAGTACGCCGCCCTCGACACCGCCGCCAAGGACAAGGCGACCGCGGCGCTCACCCGGCTCAAGACGCATCTCACGTCGCTGCGTCCCGTCTACGGGGACACCGCCGTCGCGGAGCACCACGTCGAAGGCGCACTGCGCGTCGACGCGTACCTCGCCGAAGTCGCCGCGATGATGTCCGGCGACGCGCCCGCCCTGCAGAGCGGTTCGCGCGACGCGTACATGGCCGACACCGTCCGGCTGATCCGGCGGCTGCACGGCGACGACACGAAGATCGTCGTGATGCTCCACAACGGACACCTCCAGCGCGTGCCGTTCTCGCCGTTCCCCGGCCTCACCTCGCCGTCGGCGGGTACGCATCTGGCCGCCGAATTCGGCGAAGACTACTTCGCGCTCGGGCTCACCGCGGTCGAGGGCGAGACCACCGGGCTCCGGCCCGATCCCGAAGCACGACTCGGTTTCACCGTGTACCGCCAGGAACTCGAAGCACCCGAGGACGGCAGCGTCGAAGCCGAGGGCCCCGGGCTGGTCGATCTCCGCGCACGCCGCGGAACCGCGGGACCCCGCAGCATCCGGCACGCGCACCTGTTCAACCCCGTCGACGTCGTGGCGGCGTTCGACGCGCTGGTCTGCTTCCCGAAGTCGACGGTCAGCGCCCACATCGGCCAAGACCAGTCGAACGGGTGACACTCCGGGGTTGCCGCCCCGGGGCACAGGCGTAGAGCCAAGGCATGATCATTCGACTGGTACGGATCATGGCCGCGCTGGCGCTCCTCGTGCTGGTGGCGCAGCCCGCCTCCGCGACGGAAGTCCAGCAGAACCCGCCGAACTGGGGGCTGGACCGGATCGACCAGCGAACGGGCCTCGATCAGCTCTACCACTACGAGACCGACGCCAAGGACGTCACGGTCTACGTGATCGACAGCGGGGTCGACGCGGCGCATCCGGACTTCGGCGGCCGCGTCAAACCCGGTAAGGACTTCCTGAACGGCGGCACGGACACCTCCGACACCAACGGTCACGGCACGTACCTGGCCGGTGTCGCCGCGTCGAGGACCTTCGGCGTCGCGAAGGCCGCGCAGATCGTCCCGGTCCGGGTGATCGACGCACAGGGCGGCGGCGCGACGGACAAGATCATCGCGGGTATCGACTGGGTGACGCAGAACGCACAGCAGCCCGCCGTCGCCGTCCTCGGCATCGGCGGCACGGCCAACGACCAGCTCGACGCCGCCGTCCGGGCGCTCGCGGCGGTCGTCCCGATCGCCCTCCCGGCGGGCGGAGAGGCCACCGACGCGGGGAAGTTCTCACCCGGCCGGGTCACCGAAGCGCTCACCGTCGGGTCGACCGACGCGAGTGACCAGGTCGGGTCGACGTCGAACTACGGCGAGGTCGTCGACCTGTTCGCGCCCGGCGTCGACGTGCCGGGACCCAACGCCGGCGGGAGCGGCGGCCGCGTGCTCAGCGGGACGTCGTCGGCCGCCGCGCACGTCGCCGGGGTGGCCGCGCTGTACCGGGCCCTGCACCCGGAGGCGCCGGCGCCGGACGTCGCGAAAGCGCTCGTCGACCTCGCTTCGGTCGACGTGCTGACCGGGGTCCACGAGGGCACCGCGAACAGGTTGCTCCAGAGCCCCGGGGTGCAACCCGGCCAGGGATGATGTCCATCACCTGGGCAACAACTCCCGCCCTGCGGGACCGAGCAGGTAACGTGCCTCACCTACCGATCCGATGATGGGAAGGACCGGCATGTTCCGCAAGGTACTGGTCGCCAACCGGGGTGAGATCGCCATCCGCGCGTTCCGCGCCGGATTCGAGCTCGGCGCGGGCACGGTGGCTGTGTTCCCGCACGAAGACCGCAATTCGCTCCACCGGCTGAAGGCCGACGAGGCCTACGAGATCGGCGAACCCGGTCACCCGGTGCGGGCCTATCTGTCGGTCGAGGAAATCGTGGCGGCCGCCAAGAAGGCGGGCGCCGACGCCGTTTACCCCGGCTACGGCTTCCTCTCCGAGAACCCGGACCTCGCGCGCGCGTGCGAGGACGAAGGAATCACCTTCGTCGGACCGAGCGCGGACATCCTCGAGCTGACCGGCAACAAGGCCCGCGCGGTCAAGGCCGCCCGCGAGGCAGGCGTGCCGGTGCTGGGTTCTTCCGAGCCGTCGTCCGACGTCGACGCGCTGATCGCCGCCGCCGAGGAGATCGGCTTCCCGGTGTTCGTCAAGGCCGTCGCCGGTGGTGGCGGACGCGGTATGCGCCGCGTCCAGGACCCGGCGCAGCTGCGCGAGTCCATCGAGGCCGCCGCGCGCGAGGCCGAGTCGGCCTTCGGCGACCCGACGGTGTTCATCGAGAAGGCCGTCGTCGAGCCGCGCCACATCGAGGTCCAGATCCTCGCCGACGGCGCGGGCAACGTGATCCACCTCTACGAGCGCGACTGCTCGGTCCAGCGGCGGCACCAGAAGGTCGTCGAGCTGGCCCCGGCGCCGAACCTGCCGCCGGAACTGCGCGACCGGATCTGCGCCGACGCGGTGAAGTTCGCCCGCCAGATCGGCTACCGCAACGCCGGCACCGTCGAGTTCCTGCTCGACCGGGACGGCAACCACGTCTTCATCGAGATGAACCCGCGCATCCAGGTCGAGCACACGGTGACCGAGGAGGTCACCGACGTCGACCTCGTCCAGTCGCAGCTGCGCATCGCCTCCGGTGAGACGCTCGACGATCTCGGCCTGTCGCAGGACAGGGTGTACCTGCGCGGCGCCGCGCTGCAGTGCCGCATCACCACCGAGGATCCCGCGAACGGCTTCCGCCCGGACACCGGGATGATCAGCGCGTACCGCTCGCCCGGTGGTTCCGGTATCCGCCTCGACGGCGGGACCGCGTTCTCCGGCACCGAGATCAGCGCGCATTTCGACTCGCTGCTGGTGAAGCTCACCTGCCGTGGCCGCGACTTCAAGACCGCCGTCGGCCGCGCCCGCCGCGCGGTCGCCGAGTTCCGGATCCGCGGCGTGGCCACGAACATCCCGTTCCTGCAGGCCGTCCTCGACGACCCGGACTTCCGCGAAGGCCGCGTCACGACGTCGTTCATCGAGGAGCGCCCGCATCTGCTCACCGCGCGCCATTCGGCCGACCGCGGGACCAGGCTGCTGACCTACCTCGCCGACAAGACGGTCAACAAACCGCACGGCGAGCGTCCGCGCACCCTCGATCCGCAGGTCAAACTGCCGAAGCTGCCCAAGGGCCTCGAACCGGCGCCCGGCTCGAAGCAGAAGCTGACCGAGCTGGGCCCGGAGGGTTTCGCCCGCTGGCTGCGGGAGTCGCCGACCATCGGCGTCACCGACACCACCTTCCGCGACGCGCACCAGTCGCTGCTCGCGACCCGTGTGCGGACGAAGGACCTGCTCGCCGTCGCGCCGATCGTCGCGCGGACCACGCCGCAGCTGCTCTCGCTGGAGTGCTGGGGCGGCGCGACCTACGACGTCGCCCTTCGCTTCCTGGCGGAAGACCCGTGGGAGCGGCTGGCGAAGCTGCGGGAAGCGGTGCCGAACATCTGCCTGCAGATGCTGCTGCGCGGCCGCAACACCGTCGGCTACACGCCGTACCCCACCGAGGTGACCCACGCCTTCGTCGAGGAGGCGACGGCGACCGGGATCGACATCTTCCGGATCTTCGACGCGCTCAACGACGTCGAGCAGATGCGCCCGGCGATCGAAGCCGTCCGCGAGACCGGATCGGCCGTCGCCGAGGTGGCGCTCTGCTACACCTCGGATCTGTCGGATCCGGCCGAAAAGCTGTACACGCTGGACTACTACCTCAAGCTGGCGGAGCAGATCGTCGGCGCGGGGCGCACGTCCTGGCCATCAAGGACATGGCGGGCCTGCTGCGGGCGCCGGCGGCGGCACGGCTGGTTTCCGCGCTGCGCAAGGAATTCGACCTTCCGGTGCACATCCACACGCACGACACCGCCGGTGGCCAGCTGGCGACGTACCTCGCCGCGATCCAGGCCGGGGCGGACGCCGTCGACGGTGCCGTCGCGTCCATGGCGGGTACGACGTCGCAGCCGTCGCTGTCCGCGCTCGTCGCGGCGACGGATCACTCGGGCCGTCCGACCGGGCTGGACCTGCAGGCCATCGGCGACCTGGAGCCGTACTGGGAGAGCGTGCGCAAGATCTACGCGCCGTTCGAGGCGGGGCTCTCGTCGCCGACCGGGCGCGTGTACCACCACGAGATCCCGGGCGGGCAGCTGTCGAACCTGCGCACGCAGGCGATCTCGCTCGGCCTCGGCGAGCGGTTCGAGGACATCGAGGCGATGTACGCGGCCGCGGACAAGATCCTCGGGCATCTGGTCAAGGTCACGCCTTCGTCCAAAGTGGTCGGTGACCTCGCGCTGCACCTCGTCGGCGCGGGCGTCTCGCCGTCCGATTTCGAGGCGGAGCCGAACAAGTTCGACATCCCCGACTCGGTGATCGGCTTCCTGCGCGGCGAACTGGGCGACCCGCCCGGCGGCTGGCCGGAGCCGTTCCGCACCAAGGCCCTCGAAGGCCGCGCTCAGCCGAAGCCGGTGCAGGAACTGTCCGAAGAGGACCACAAGGGGCTGGCCGAGAACCGGCGTGCGACGCTGAACCGGCTGCTGTTCCCTGGGCCCACGAAGGACTTCGAGGCGCACCGTGAGCAGTACGGTGACACCTCCGTCCTGCCGTCCAAGGACTTCTTCTACGGCCTGCGGCCGGGCGAGGAGTACTCGGTCGACCTGGAACAGGGTGTCCGGCTGCTGATCGAGCTGGAGGCCATCGGCGAGGCCGACGAACGCGGCCTGCGCACGGTGATGTCCACGCTCAACGGCCAGCTGCGCCCGATCCAGGTGCGCGACACGTCGATCGCGTCGGACATCCCGGCGACGGAGAAGGCCGACAAGGGCGACCCGAAGCAGATCGCCGCGCCGTTCGCGGGCGTGGTCACGCTGCAGGTGTCCGAGGGCGACGAGGTCGAGGCCGGTGCCACGGTCGCGACCATCGAAGCGATGAAGATGGAGGCATCGATCACCGCTTCCACCGGCGGCAAGGTGTCGCGGCGCGCGATCAACGCCGTCCAGCAGGTGGAAGGCGGGGACCTGCTGCTCGTCCTGGAGTAGCCGTGGGCTGAAAGGGCCCTTCACCGCATGCCACGCGGTGAAGGGCCCTTTCGTCACGTCTGATGCGGGGAAAGTCCCCTTCAGCCACTAGCCTGGACCGGGTGCTGATCAACGCCGTACCCCAGTTCCAAGGCGCACTGACCGAGCGCGCGCCGGAGTTGCCCGAAGGCTGCGTCGCGCTCGCCGAGCTCGCGGGCCACGTGCTGGGCGTGCCGGTGCACCACATCCGGCAGACGCGCGAGACCTCACCCGTGGTCGACGGCATCGCCAACCGCGCGGTGCTCACGGGCGCGAACCGGGCCGCGCAGCTCGCCGCGCTGGAGGCGCCCGGCGGGCCGGTGCTCACCATCGGCGGGGACTGCGGCGTCGAGCTGATCCCGATCGGGGTCGCGCGCTACCGCTTCGGGCCGGGGCTCGGCGTCGCCTGGTTCGACGCGCATTCCGACCTCAACACCGCGGAGACGTCGCCGTCGGGTGCGTTCCACGGCATGGTGCTGCGGTCGCTGCTCGGCGAGGGCGACCCGGAGTTCGCCGCGAATCCGCCGGTCGAGCCGGGGCGCGTCGTTCTCGCCGGGACGAGGGCCTTCGATGACGCCGAGCGTGCCGTGGTCGATCGCGGGCTCGTCGTCGAGACGCCCGACATCGCCGCCGGGCTGGCCGGTGCGGACAAGGTCTACGTCCATCTCGATCTCGACGTGCTCGACCCGGCGGAGTTCGACGGGCTGAACTATCCGGAGCCCGGTGGCTTGACGATCGAACGTCTGGTGGCGATGCTTCGCGGGCTGAGCGGTTTCGAGGTCGTCGGCGCCGGGATCACCGAATGCGCCGGCACCGAGGTCCGCGTGCTGGCCCCCGTGCTCGAAGTACTCGGTGAATTGCTCACCGGAAAGTAGTGACGCAGCGTCACGGTCGTATCCACTTCGGCCGTTCGTACGTACCTCGCGAGGCGTTTGCCGGGCACTTGTCATCAAAATTCAGGACCGACCCGTGATTTTGTCACGATGGTGACAAGAAATCGGTTTCTTCTGCGAAAGGTGACACATTCACGGGCGACTTCACGATGTGTTCGTTGTCACCCCACGACGATTGTGGGCGGTCGGGACGCTGGGCGGAGCAAAGGAGCTGCGATGTCGGTGGAGCGCGGAATCGAACACGCTGCGCAGCCTCCCGCGGCACTTCCCCGCAAACTCGCCGACATTTTGCGACCGGAGCTCGGCAGTCTCGCCAACGAGATCGTCGACGAGATCCGGGCGACCATCCCCGCGTACGCGCGCCCGCTCGACGGGCCCTACGGCAAGTCGATCCGCGCGGGCGTCGAATACGCGATCACGTTGTTCGTCGCGCAGATCGCGGATCCCTCCGTCTCCAAGGAACAGTCGCACGAGGTCCACCATCGGCTGGGGCAGAACGAGATGCGGGAGGGCCGCAGCCTCGACACCCTCCAGTCGGCCTACCGGGTCGGTGCCCGGGTCTCCTGGCGGCGCATCATGCGCGTCGGCCGCCGCAGCGGGCTCTCGTCCGCGGTGATGTCGCAACTGGCCGACGCGATGCTCGCGTTCATGGACGAACTCGCGTCCGTCGCGCTGGACGGTTACCTCGAAGCGAAGGCGCGCACCGCCGGCGCGCTGGACACGTGGCGCCGCAAACTGCTGCACCTCGTGCTGGAGACCCCGCCCGCGCCGTCGAAGGCGATCGCGGAACTCGCGCAGCTGACCGGCTGGACGGTCCCCGAACGCGCCACCCCGGTGGTGCTGCACCCGATCGGCGACACCGTCAGACCCCGGCGGCACAACGCGGTGGATTCGGACGTTCTCGCCGAACTCGACTGCGCTGAGCCGCGTCTTCTCGTCCCGGGCGAGCTCTCGATCGCCCGCCTGGCCACTCTGCAGGCCGCGCTGCCGGAGTACCGGCTGTCGATCGGCCCGTGCCGCCCGCTGGATTCCGTCGCCGATTCCCTCCGCTGGGCACGCGAGGCCCTGCACCTGTCCGAGCGAGGCATCATCCAGGCCCGCCGCGTGATCCGCGCCGAAGACCATCTCGCCACCCTGCTCGTGAACGCCGACGCCGCGCTGACCTGCCAGCTGCGCGATCGCCTGTTCGCCCCGCTCGCCGAGATGACCGGGAAACAGCGGGAACGGCTGCTCGAAACCCTCCGCGCGTGGCTCGACAGCCAGGGCAACGTCGTCGACATCGCCGAGCGGCTCCAGGTGCATCCGCAGACCGTCCGGTACCGCATGCGGCAGCTGCAGGCGACCTTCGGTGAGCACCTGCGTGATCCGGGGGCGCGGTTCGAGATGGAGCTCGCGCTGCGGGCCGGTGGCGCGCCCGCCGGTTACGCGCTGCCGGAGGTGCTGCCGTCGCCGCGCAAGAGTCCACAGTGGACGCCGAGCTGAGCGGGGAAGCGACCGGCACCGCGCCCGGGTTCGCCGCTCCGCGCTTCACGAGAAGCGCGGGGCCTTTGTGGTCAGCGCCCGGAGGGCGGTGTCGCGTTGGGACACTCCCGTTCCGGCGTCCGGGGCAGGCCGACCTGGTTGACACCGAAGCAAACCTGGTTACCTGGGCCCGAGGACATCCCGCTTAGCAGCGAGTCGAGGTTCTCCTTGACACCGCAGCCGGCGAACCTGGGCAGCGTGAAGCCCCGGTACAGCGGGTCGGGCGAGTCGGGGTCGGTCCGCAGGACACCGCCGTATGCCGTGTCGTACTTGGTTCCCCGCAAGTTCAGTTCGAACGGTTCGGCCGTCACACAGTTGTCACCGACACCGAGGTCGACGCCGTTGACGGTGATGTTGCTCAGCTTGCCGTAGCCCTGGACCTTGACGGTCGCGGTCGAGCTGCCGTCGGGTTCGGCGATCACGGTCCCGGCGGCGTCGATGAGGGTGTTGCCGGTGCGATAGTCGGTCGGGAGTAGCTCCATCGTCCCGGTGATCGGCAGGAAGCCGAAGCCGAGAAGGTTCAGCTTGCTCGGCGGCTGGAGTGCCGTGCCGCTGATCTCACTCGTCGTCCGGTCGAGATAGACCTTCCAGATCGCGTTGAACATGAACCCGGGCTTCAGCCTGGCGACCGCGCCGACCTTGCTGATCGTGGCCGTGTTGATCAGCTCGAACGGCAGCAGCGGGATGACGATGATGTTCGGGTCCGGCGGGTCGTCCGCGGTGCGGACCTCACCCCGCGGCTTCTGTTCGCCGGGCTTCCCGGTCCTCTGCTCGAGCGGCTTCAACGGCAGCAGCGCGACAGTGCCGAGTGCCGGATCCTGGCCGGGACCTTGGACGCAGGTGATCGGCTTGAGCGGGGTTCCGGTGGCCGGGACGGTGAGCGCGAGGGACGGTGCGCCGGTGGTCAGCTGGAGCTCGCCCTCGACCTTCATCACGATGTCGGGGACCTTGCCGGTCGCGACCAGGATCAGGTCGCCGGTGGTGGGCACCTTGGTCGCCGGAATGGTGAGAGTGACCGGGACCGGGGTCTTCTTGTCCTCGCGGGTCGCCGTGAGTTCGACGGTGGCGGCACCCTCGATCTCGGTCACGTCCCCGAGCGCGCCGGCGGGTATCGCGAAGGTGAGGGAGAAGTCCTTGACGTGGATGGGTTTTCCGGTATCGACGACCTTCGGCAGAGTGGCCTTGGTGTCCACTGTGACCGGTCGTTCGCCGACCGGATCAGGGAAGACGCAGGTGTTCGCCAGGCTTTTGTGCGCCGGCTCGGCGCCCTGGAGCGGCGGTATCGGCTTGGCCGCCGGATCGGTCGCCGCCGAGCCGGTCAGCGCGCCGTTCACGCCGGCCAGCAGGATCACGCCCGCGATCACGGGAGCCCTCCCGAGTATCCGGCGAACCTGCTGCGTCATGCGGTCTTCCTCTCGTGTCCTGCGTGGAGGCCGTGCGGGGCGGGCGTCCCCGCCCCGCACGGGTGGTTCATCAGGTGATCGGGATCGCCGGGCTGAACGCGCGGTTCTGCGCCGGGTTGGTGTTCTTCACCGTGCAGTTGAAGTTCCACGCCGTCCAGGTGCCGTCCTTCTTGTGGAAGTCCAGCGGAGCGTTGATCGTGGTGCCGAGGGAGATCACGCCCGAGCCGGGAACGCCCGCCGTCAGCGTCGGAACACTGGTGCCGGCGTCCTGGACGATGTTGAACGACCGGGGGCCGGGCACGTACGGGTTGATCTGGGTCGGAACGTCCAGGTTGGTCACCGTCGCCGACGTCGGGGTGGCGTTGGTGGCGGTGATCGGCATGTTGGCCTTGCCGCGCACGCCGTCGTAGTTGGCGGCGTTGAGCAGCGCGTTGATGGTCGCGTTGATCGTCGCGGTGCCGCCGACGCTCGACGGAGTGGCGGTGCCGCCGGAGGCGACCGAGTCCGGCCCGACGAAGTTCGCCTTCACGTCCAGCTGCTGCTGGCCGATACCGGGGAAGTTGCACATGTAGGCGACGGTGCCGGTCGCGTAGGTGGTCGCGGCAGCGGCCGTTCCGGCGGTGAGCACGGCGACGGCGCCGAGCACGATGCCGGTGGTGGCGACGCCTGCCGACAACTTGCCAAGTCTACGGGACATACCTGTCATCTCCTTTGATCCAGTTTACGTCTCGGGCGGCTTTCCCCATGCGCCTTTCGGCGGATTTTTCTGATCAAATATGCTCGACTCGAGCGGCTTTCTCGGTGGTGGGGTAAACCGAGGTTACCCGCGAGTTATGTACGTAACAAGGATTCATGTCGACATGTTTCGAAGTGGATGAGACGTCCGTTCTTTCTTGTCAGCGGGCGCTGAATGCGATTATGAAGTTTGTCCGTGGATGACAAAGAGGCGGCCGATCGGTGCAGCCGGGTTAACATTCGGCGCATGTCTTCCGAGAATCGACGATCGGCATCACGACGGGTAGCGGGCGTCGCGATTACCGTAATGATCGCAACGGTTTCCCTTTGCGGTACGGCGAGCGCCGCGCAGACCGGCGAAGCGCGGCCATGGGGGAGCAACGACTACGGGCAGGGGACCATACCGGCCGCCGCGCTCGGCGCCAGTGCGGTCTCCGCCGGCGCGATCACCCATCTCGCGCTCAAGGACGGCGGGGTGATCGCCTGGGGGAACGACAGTTACGGCCAGTTGACGGTTCCGGCGGCGGCCACGTCCGGCGTCTCGGCGATCGCCGCGGGCTGGGCGCACGAACTGGCGCTCAAGAACGGCGGCGTGATCGCTTGGGGCAATGGCTTCTATGGCCAGAACGTGGTGCCGGCGACCGCCACTTCGGGCGTCCAGGCGATCTCCACCAGCGCCTACTTCAACCTGGCGCTCAAGACGAACGGCAGTGTGGTGAGTTGGGGATCGCGAAGCGTTGTCCCCGCGACGGTTTCTTCCGGTGTCACGGCGATCTCGGCCGGTGGGGACCACGGGCTCGCGCTGAAGAACGGCGGCGTGATCGGGTGGGGCAGCAACGGAAAGGGCCAGATCACGGTGCCCGCGGCGGCGACCTCCGGGGTCAGCGCGGTCTCGGCGGGACTCCGGCACAGCATCGCGCTGAAGAACGGCGGCGTGATCGCCTGGGGCGACAACTTCTACGGCCAGGCCACGGTTCCGCCGGAGGCGCAATCCGGCGTGGTCGCCATCGACGCGGGCTTCAACCACAACGTCGCGCTGAAGGCGGACGGGAGTGTCTTCGCCTGGGGCAGCAACGTGAAGTCCGAAAGCCGTGACACCAGCACGGAACCGCCGACGGACTTCTGGAAGTTCTCCGGCGTGTGCGCTCCGGTCTACGCCGTTTCCGCTGGTGACAGCACCGGCGTCGCGCTGGTCGACCCCACGGCGCCGTACTTCTGCTGACGTGGAGTGCTGGGCCTCGTGAGTGGTAAGGACGGTTAGAACCGTCCTTACCACTCACGAGTTTTCAGGACAGGTTCGACTTCATGCTCAGGTTGATCGTGTTGTCCGGTCCCGAGATCAACGCCCCCAGCGCGAGGTCGTTGATGAAGCAGTCCTTGAACTCGGGGATGGTGAACGTCCCCGAAGACGGGATGGTCGGCGCGAACAGGTCGACGTTCTTCGACACCAGGGTCAGGTCGAGCGGCTTGACGGTCTTGCAGGCGTTCGGCACCGTCGGGAGCGGGATGACCGGCCAGAACAGGCCGACCACGATGTTGTCGATCAGCATGTTCGCCTGCGAGTGGGTGGTCAGGTCGCCGTTGGCGAGCGTGCCGGTGACCGGGCCGGTCGGCTCGATCCGCACGCGGGCCTTGATCTTGAAGACCCCCGAGACCAGCGAGATGTTCGCCGTCGACGGCGGCAGGGCCAGATCGCCGCGGATGCCGACGTTGTCACCGTCGATGACCAGCGCGCCGTTGAGCTGACCCGGGCCGAGATCGAGGGTGCCGCCGGTCTTCTTCACCGTGGTCGTCCCGGTGACGGTGTAGGACACCGGGATCTCCACCGGGTCGTCCGCCAGGGCCGGGGTCGCGGCCAGGCTGCCCGCCATGGCGAGCGCGGACGTGAGTGCGACGACCGTGCCGAGACGGCGACGGGCTGTTTTAGGGCGCGTTCGACCGAACATGGGAATCTCCTCGTTTTCTCTCCTGGTTTACAAAGCGGATTACCTGGGGATGAGGTCGGTGATGACCCAGTTGTCGCCTTCGCGTTCCGCGGTGATCGAAAGCTGCGCCGCGGCCGCCGTCGAAGAATTGTTGTCGGCCCGGACGGCCGCTTGATCGAGGAATACCAGCAGCCTCGCTTTCCCGCCGCCGAGTTCTTGGACGGCGGATGAGGAGACCCGGGTGGTGAGGACGAGTTTCTGTGCCGGAGCCTTTTCCCGGACTTGGGCGAACAACCTGTTGTAGGAGTCCAGCGCCTTTCCTCTCAGCACCGCGGCCGCCGCCTTTTCGGTGACATCGGTCCGGTCGTAGGAATAGGAGAAGATCTTGTCGAGCGCCACCGTCACCGCGGAGTTCACCTCGGCCGTGGCGCCGACGTCGGTGAGCGCGGTGTTGGCCGCCGACGGCGCCGCCGAGATCGACCTCGCCTCCAGCGTGAACCACGCGCCGGCCGCCACCAGCACGGCCGCCGCGAGCAGCAGGATCAGTGACAGGTCCGGCCGGCGGGGCGGCTTCCCGGCGGCCTCTTCGGTGGTCTCTTCGGCCGTGGTCTCGGGCTCGGCCTCCGCAGGGACATCGGCGTCGGTATCGGCCGTGGCGGTCATCGCGCACCCACCGGCAGCTGGTCGAGCGCGCTGAGCTTCCAGCCCTCGTCCGTCCTGGTCAGCCCGGCGGCGAAGCGGTTGCGTTTCGTCGTCGGTGCCGAGCCTTCCTTCGCCATCGTGATCTCCACCGAAGCCAGCATCTTCGCCGTTCCCGCGTGGTCGTCGAGTTCGCTGATCGCCGCGTCGAGCACCTTGCCCGTCGAGACCGTCGCGTCCTTGGTGAGCGTCCGCCTCGTCGCGTCGTCGGTCTTGCCCAGCTGATCGCGCAGCGGACCGGTGGACGCGGCGAGCCAGTCGGCGATGCCCTGGTCGACCCGGTGATGGTCGAGGCTCGTCAGCCGGGCGACGAGTTCGCGGCCGGTCTTCAGCGCTTCGTCACGGGAGTTCCCGTAGGACACGGCCTCGGAAGCCGTCGCGGTGAACCAGGAGTACCCGGCCCAGCCCGCGAACGCGCAGGCCGCGGCGAACACCGCGATCGCGATCTTCAGTTTCGGAGCCACAACATCTCCTCGAGGCTGGTGGACGTCGGCTGGCCGTCGGCGCCGAAGCCGCCGGGGATCGCGGCGGGCGGGACGCCGCCCTTCGGCGCGTTCTGCGAGCCGCGGACCGAACTCGCGTTGCCCCTTTCGAGCGTGCACGCGGCACCCGTGTTGAACGGCAGCGGTGAGAGCTCCGCGCTGGTGCGGACCTTCGTGCCCTCGTAGCCCTTGGTGCACGGCATCGGGTCGAAGAAGGTCAGGACCAGCCCGACCTTCCCGGACTGCTCGTCGACGGCCGCGTTCACCGCGGACACCGCCTTCGGGGTGTTGATCAGCAGCTGCCGGAGTCCGTCGGTGCGTGCCGAGAACACGTGCGACGTGGTGAGCAGGTTCGCCAGCAGGATCGGCAGACCCGGTTCGTTGTCGCGCAACAGCCCGGAGAGCTGCGTCGCCGCGTCGGGCGCCGTCGCGATCAGCCGCCGCAGGTCACCGTCCGAACGGGACAGCTGCTCGGCGAACTGCTTGGCGTTGCCGCTGAACTGCCGCCAGGCCTGCGACGAGTCGACCTGGGTCTTCAGCACGGTCGAGCCGTCGGTGATCAGCTTCTCCGTCTGCGGCAGGTGATCCGACGCCTGTTTCGTGAAGTCGGTGGTGGAATCCAGCAGCACCTGCAGGTTCGCGCCGGAGCCGCGCAGGGCGTTGTCGAGTTCGTCGACCACGGTCCGCAGGTCCTCGGTCGGCACGGACGCGGTCAGCGAGTCCAGATCGGTCAGCAGATTCTGCACCGGCAGCGGCACGGTGGTCGCCTCGCGCGGGATGACCGAACCCTCGGCGAGGAACGGTCCGTCGCCGGTCCGGGGTTGCAGGTCGACGAACTGCTCGCCGACGGCGGACCGGTTCGCCACGACCGCCCGCGAGTTCGCGGGGATCGGCGGCGCGTCTTCGTCGATCAGGAGATCCGCCTCCATCCCGCCGTCGGTGAGCCGCAGTTCGCCGACCCGGCCGACGGCGACGCCCCGATAGGTCACCTCGCCGTTGGTGAACAGGCCCCCGCCGTCGGTCAGCGCGAGCTTCACGGTGTACCCGCTCGCCCCGAAGAGCCGGCCGAGCCCCGCGTAGCTGGCCCCGACGAACGCCGTCGTCGCCAGGGCGAGGATGACGAACGCGATCACCTGGATCCGGACACGGGTGGTGAGCATCAGCTACCTCCGGAGGACGGCAGCGGAAGGGTCGGGAGCCCCGGCGGGACCCCTTCACCAGGAGGCGGGAGTTCGACGCCCGGTGCGGGGATCATCGTGGCGTAGACGTTCAGATAGTCGCCCTTGATCCCGTCGCGGACGGCGTCGGTGAACGGGAACGTCGGCAGGATCTCCAGCGATTTGGGCAGGCTCTCGCCGGCGTCGGCCAGCCGTTTCAGGATCGGCGCGAGCGCGGTGAGGTCCGCGACGAGGTCGGCGCGGCTCTTCTTGATCACGTCGACGCCGACCCCGGAGAGCCGGTCCAGCGACTGCAGCATCGAGACCAGCTGCGTGCGCTGATCGGAAAGGCTCTGCAGGCCGGGGGTGAGATCGGTGAGCGCGCCTTCGACCTGCTTCTTCCGGTTCGCCAGCGTGGCCGAGAGCTGGTTGAGCCCGTCGAGCGCCGAGGTGATCTCGGAGCGGTGGGAGTCCAGGTTGGACACCAGCTTCTCCACAGTGGACAGAAAGGACCGGATCTCCTCCTCGTTGCCGTCCATCACCTTCGACAGCTCGCGGTTGATGGTCTGCAACTGCCCGATCCCGCCGCCGTTGAGCAGCAGGGACAGCGCGCCGAAGATCTCTTCGAACTCCGGGTTGCGGTTCGTGCTCGCGACGGGGATCACGCCGCCGTCGCCCAGCCTGCCCTCGGCCTTCGCCGCGCTGGGGGCGAGCTCGATGAACTTCTCGCCGAGCAGGCTGGACTGCCGCAGCCGCGCGATGGCGTTGGCGGGCAGCTGGACGTCGCCGTTGACCGCGAGGACGGTCTCGGCCGTCCAGCCGTCTTCGGCGAGCCTGATCGTCTCGACCCGGCCGACCGGGACGTCGCCGACCTTCACCGCGGCCTGCGGGACCAGGTCGAGCACGTCGGCGAACTGCACGGTCACCCGGTACGGATGGTCGCCGATATCCGCGCCGCCGGGCAGCGGCAGGTCGTAGACGCCCTTGAAATCCGACGAACACGCGGTGAGCGCGAGGCAGCACGCGGTGAGCGCGGCGATCGCCCGTTTCGTGGCCATCAACGCCCCCCGGTGTAGGTGTCACCGGCGACGGGCAGCGGGAGCGGCGCGTATTCGAGCATGTTGCCGCGGCTCTGCAGCTTGCCGGTCTTCGGGTCCACGGCTTCGAGCACGTTCGTCACCGCCAGCGGGATCGTGTCGAGGGTCTCGGCCAGCGCGGCGCGTTTGTCGACCAGCGTCCCGGTGGTCGCCGCGAGCTTGTCCACATTGGACTTGATCAGCGCGCGGTTCTCCTTGATGAACTGCTGGATCTCCGCGAGCGCGCCGCCGAGGCCGTTGAGCGCGCGGGCGAGCTCGTCCTTGTTCGCGGCCAGCGTCCCGGTCACCGAGGCGAGCTGCCTGTTGACCTCGCTGACGTTGCGGTCGTTGGTCGCCAGCATCGAGGTGAACCGCTGCAGCTCGTCGACGGTGGCGAACAGGTTCTGCGAGTTCCCGGACAGGGTTCTGGCAAGGTCGGCGAAGTTGCGCACCGACTCGTTGAACGATTTGCCGTTGCCCTGCAGGTTCTTCGCGCCGGTGCGCAGCAGCTCCGAAAGCGCGCCGTCGGCGTTCGCCCCCTTGGGGCCGAGCGCCTTGGCGAGCGTGTCGAGGCTGGCGTAGAGCTGGTCGAGTTCCACCGGGGTGCCGGTGCGCTCGACCGGGATCACCGCGCCGTCGTCCAGGCGGTTCCCCGCACGGGTGAGCTTGGTGAACTGGACGTACCGGTCCGCCACCACGCTCGGCGCCACGACCAGGACGTTCGTGTCGGCGGCGATCGGCGTCGCGCCGTCGACGGTCAGCACGACCTCGACCTGTTCCCCGCGTGGATTCACCGATTCCACCTGGCCGACCCGGACGCCGAGCACGCGCACGTCCGATCCACTGTAGACACCGACCGCGCGCGAGAAGTACACCGTGACGCGGTCGAGCCCGCTGCCGGAGAAGATCCACCAGAGGCCGCCGACGACGGCCAGCGCGAGCACGAGCGCGAGGGTGACGAATCTGCCGATCACCGGCGGCCTCCCGGGATCTTCGGGGTGCAGGGGTCGCGGTTCTCCGGGACGAGGCCGCACAGGTAGCTGTCGACCCAGCGCCCGTTGCCGAGCGAGTTGTTCACCACGCGGAAGTACGGCGCGGCGAGGTCGAGGCTCTTGGCGAGATTGTCGTTCTGCCGCTGCAGGATGTCGGTCACCTCTCCGAGCTTTCTGAGCGCTCCGCCGAGCTGGTCCTTGTTGTCCTTCACCAGCCCCGAAAGCTGGGAGGCGAGCTGCTGCGAGCCGGTCAACAGGTCGTGGATCGCCTGGCGGCGGTTGTCCAGTTCGGTCAGCAGGAGATTGCCGTTCGAGAGGAGCTTGGCGAAGTCGTCGTTCGAGTTCGCGAGCGTCGTGGTGAGGCCGTGCGCGTTGGATAGCAGGCTCGCGAGCTCACTGTCCCTGGAGGACACGGTCTTCGACAGGGACGTCAGCCCGTCGAGCGCCTTCTTGATGTGCTCGGGCGAGTTCTTGAACGTGTCGGACAGCGTCGTGAAGCTCTCCGCGAGCTGATCGGTGTCGATGGCGCCCGCGGTGTCGGCCAGCCCGTTGAAGGCCTCGGTGACGTCGTAGGGCGTCACGGTCCTGGTGCGCGGGATGACCTGCTTCGGATTCTGCACCGTCTCGCCGGTCGGGCGCAGTGCGAGGAACTTCCGGCCCAGCAGGGTCTTGATCTTGATCTCGGCGGCGGTCTTGTCGCCGACCCAGGCGTCCTTGACCCGGAAGCTGACCACCACGTGGTCTTCGGCGAGCCGGACGTCGCTCACCTCGCCGACCTTGATCCCGGCGATGCGGACCTCGTCGTCCTCCTGCAGGCCGGCCGCTTCGGAGAATTCGGCCTGGTACGTGGTCCCGGCGCCGACGATCGGGAGGTTCTCGTAGTTGAGCGTCGCGGTCAGTACCGCCGCTGCGACGGCGCTGCCGACGAGACCGACGACTATCGGATTCCGTTCCTTGAAGGGTTTCACGACGTGCACCTCTCCGCCGTCGCCGGTACCCCGCGGGGAGGCGTGGTCTTGAGGACGGCCGAGCACAGGTAGAAGTTCATCCACGATCCGTAGGAGCCGATCCGCCCCAGGTCGTTCAGTTTCCCGGGGAGGACGGTGAGGAAGTTGTCGACTTCGGCCTTGCCTTCGTCGGTCGTCAGCTGGCCGGAGAGCAGGCCGAGTCCTTCGATGCTGTCCTTGAGCGGCTTCCTGCCCTGTTCGAGCAGACCGGCCGTCGCCGTGGTGAGTTCCGCGAGGCCCGAGACGGCTTCCCCGATCTCGGTGCGGTCACCGGCGAGGCCCGTCACCAGTTCCTTCAGCGTGGAGACCAAAGTGGACAGCGCGTCGCCCTTGCCGTTGATGCTCTTCAGCACCGTGTCCAGGTTCGTGATCACCTCGCCGATCACCTTGTCGCGGCCGGCGAGCGTGGTGGTCAGCGAACCGGTGTGCGCCAGCAGGCTTTCCACCGTGCCGCCTTCGCCCTGCAGCACCTGGACGATCTCGCCGGAAAGCTGGTTGACGTCCTTCGGGGACAACGCCTGGAACAGCGGTTTGAAGCCGTTGAACAGTTCCGTGAGATCCAGCGCGGGGGTCGTGCGCTCCAGCGGGATCTCCGCGCCGGGCTCCAGGAAGTCGCTGGAGCCCTTGCCGCGTTCGAGGGCGATGTAGCGCTGGCCGACCATGTTGCGGTACTTGATCACCGCGGTGACGTCGGCGGGCAGCCTGCGCTGGGAGTCGAGGGAGAATTCGACGCGAGCGAGGCTGTGGTCGGCGATCTCGAGTGCCTCGATCTGGCCGACCCGCACCCCGGAGATCCGGACGTCGTCGCCGACGTTCAGCGACGTCGCGTCGAGGAATTTGGCGCTGTAGTTCCTGGTGTCGCCGAGGCCGGTGTTCGTGATGGACACCGCCAGCAGCACCGTCGCCAGCGTCGTGACGACGACGAAGATCAGCCCCTTGAGCAGGGGACTCACGAAGTTCCTCATCGCAGGGTCACCTCCGTGCCCCGGTAGAGCGGGCCGACGAGCACGCTGCCCCACGCGGGAACCTCGGCCGTCGGAACGCCCATGGACGGCGCGAGGAGCGTGGAGATCAGTTCCCGTTCTTGCGGCGAGTTCGGCAGGCCGAGGTCGCCCTGCACACCCGGCAGCGCGGCGGTCTTCTCGCCGCTCGCCGCGATCCCTTGGCCCATCAGGCCGTTCGACGGGTAGCAGCGCGGTTCACCGGTGGCGTTGTAGACCGGATCGTCCTTGCCGGGGACGTATTTGCCGCGAGGCTGGGTGATGACGATCTCCGCGTGCAGGCCGGGTTCGTCGGTTCCGGCGCCCAGCACCTTGTCCATCTGCGGCTTCAGCTTGGCGAGCGCGTCGAGCGTGCAGGCGAAACTGGGCGAGTACTTCGCGGCGACCTCCAGCGGCGCGCGGCTTTCGGCGGCGAGCGCGATGATGTTGGCGCGGTTGTTGGCGAGGAATGTCGTGACCTGCTGGGACGACGACGTCACCTGCTGGTACACCGAGGCCAGCTCGGCCCGTTTCTCCTTGACCGTGTCGAGCGTGACGGCCGAAGCGCTCAGCGCGTCGAGCAGATCCGGCGCGATGTCGCCGTACAGCTTCGAAACCGTGGCGAGGTCGCGGATGTTGTCGTTCAGCGCCGGGAGGTTCGGGTTGAACTCCTTCAGGTACGCGGCCGCGGTGGCGAGCGTGTCGCCGATCTGGTCGCCGCGGCCTTCCAGCGCGGTGGCGACCGTGGTCAGCGTGGTCGCGAGCTTCTGCGGCTGCACCGCCTTGAGCAGCGGCAACAGGTTGTCGAAGACGCGCTCCAGCTCGATCGCGTTGGCCGACCGGTCCTGGGTGATCACGTCGCCCGAACTCAACGGTCCGGCCTTCGTCCCGTCCGGAATGGACAGTTGCACGTACCGCTCACCGAACAGCGTCTTCGGCACGAGCAGCGCGGACACGTTCTTCGGCAGCTGGGAGACCTTCCCGGGCTCCATCGCCAGGTCGATCTCCGCGCCGCCCGGTGTGGCGCGGACTTCGCGGATCTCGCCGACCACCACGCCGCGTGCCTTGACCTGCCCGCCGGTGCGCAACTGGTTGCCGACGCGGTCCGCCTGCAGTGTCACCGGCACGGAGTCGACGAAATCCTTCCGGTAGATCTTGATCGACAGCAGCACGAGAGCGGACATCACCACGAGGAACAGCACCCCGGCCGTCCTGACCCCGGCTTTGCGCAGCCCGCGCCGGCTCATCCGGCCACCTGCACCGTCGTGGTCGCGCCCCAGATCGCGAGGCTGAGGAAGAAGTCGAGCACGCTGACCGCCACGATCGCGGTCCGCACGCCACGGCCGACGGCGACCCCGACACCCGCCGGGCCGCCACTCGCGCGGAAACCGTAGTAGCAGTGGGCGAGCACGATCACGACACTGAACACCAGCACCTTGCCGAACGACCAGAGCACGTCGCCCGGCGGCAGGAACAGCAGGAAATAGTGGTCGTAGGTGCCCGCGGACTGGCCGTAGAACCAGACGGTGATCTGGCGCGACGCGAGATACGAGGTCAGCAGGCCGATCGCGTACAACGGGATGACCGCGAGGAAACCCGCGATGATCCGGGTGGTCACCAGGTACGGGACGCTGGGGATGCCCATCACTTCGAGCGCGTCGATCTCCTCGGAGATGCGCATCGCGCCGAGCTGCGCGGTGAACCCGCAGCCGACCGTGGCCGACAAGGCGAGCCCGGCCACGAGCGGCGCGATCTCGCGGGTGTTGAAGTACGCGGAGACGAACCCGGCGAACGCCGACGTGCCGACCTGATTGAGCGCCGAATACCCCTGGAGCCCGACGACCGTGCCGGTGAACACGGTCATCCCGATCATCACGCCGATCGTGCCGCCGATGACCGCGAGCGCGCCGCTGCCGAAACTGACTTCGGCCAGCAGGCGGGTGATCTCCCGGAGATAGCGGCGCACCGCGCGCGGCACCCAGGCGAGCGCCTTGAGGAAGAAGAGGATCTGGTCGCCGAGCGTGTCCAGGAATCCGAACCGGCGGTCGACGGCTTCGCGTACGCGCGTCGTTCGGGTGGGTGTGGTCGTGACCATCAGCTGCCCTTCGCCGGGACGAGCTGCAGGTAAAGCGTCGTCAGCACGAGGTTCAACAGGAACAGGAGGAGGAACGTGATGACCACGGATTGGTTCACCGCGTCACCGACGCCTTTCGGGCCGCCTTTCGGATTGAGCCCGCGATAAGAGGCGACGATCGCCGCGACGAAACCGAAGATGACCGCTTTGATCTCGCTGATCCAGAGGTCCGGAAGCTGCGCGAGAGCGGAGAAACTGGCCAGATATGCGCCCGGTGTCCCGTTCTGCATGATGACGTTGAAGAAATAACCGCCGAGAACGCCGACCACGCTGACCATTCCGTTGAGGAATGCGGCGACCCCCATCGCGGCGAGCACCCGCGGCACGATCAGGCGCTGGATCGGGGAGACCCCGAGCACCTCCATCGCGTCGATCTCCTCGCGGATCGTGCGGGACCCGAGATCCGCGCACATCGCCGAGCCGCCCGCGCCCGCGATCAGCAACGCGGTCACGATCGGGCTGGCCTGCTGGATGATCGCCAGCACACTGGCCGCGCCGGTGAAGGACTGTGCGCCGATCTGCGCGGTCAGCGAACCGATGTGCAGCGCGATCACCGCGCCGAACGGGATCGCGACCAGCGCCGTCGGCAGGATCGACACACTCGCGATGAACCAGAACTGCTGGATCAGCTCGCGTGCCTGGAATGGCCGTCGGAAGGTCAGGCGGACGACGTCGAGGCCGAGCGAATAGAGCCTTCCGGTCTCCCGGATCGCACCCGCGCCGGGGAATGAGGGTGCGCCAGTCCGGACGCCCACGCCGACCCTCCCGTTTTCCGGGCACGGCGAATACACCCCAGCTTGCGCAATTCCTATGCTCCGAATGGCGGAACGGAATCGTTGACGAGGATCAACGGGGTGTTACCGTGCTGTTTGCTACTGGTCGGTACGCTAATCACGCGCCTGCCTGGTGACAAGAACTTCGGTGTGATCAAGACGTCACGTCCTGGTAACCGGTGAATTCTTGTCTTTTTCTGACAAAGGCGAGCGGGGATCTTGTCCGTTCTTTCGTGATCGGCGGGGCGTTGGTCCATTCGTGGCGCCGGACCTTCATGTACTTCCGGTCTGCCGGATGAGCCGAAAGTCCGTGAAGGCCTCCTTGAGGGACCCAGAGTCCCTCAAGGAGGCCTTCACGAACCTGCCGCCGACCTGCGTCAGGGCGGGCGTCAGCGCGTCAGTTCGGCGACCAGTTCGTACGACCGCACCCGATCCGCCTGGTCGTGCACCATGGTCGTGATCATCAGCTCGTCGGCGCCCGTGTCCGCGAGCAAGGTCTCCAGTCCCTTGTGGACCGTCTCAGGCGAGCCGATGATGCTGCTCGAAGCCCGGTCCTCGATGAACACGCGCTCGATGTCGGTGTACGGGTACGCCGCGGCGTCCTCCGGCGTCGGCAGCGGGATGGGGCGGCCCTTGCGCAGGCTGAGGAACGTCAGCCCGCTGGGGGCGGCGAGGTACTGGGCGCGTTCGTCGGTTTCGGCGGCGACCACGGAGACGCCGAGCATCACGTACGGCTCGTCGAGGACGTCCGACGGTTTGAACGCGTCGCGGTAGAGCGCCACGGCGGGCAGCGTGTTCTCGGCGCTGAAGTGGTGCGCGAACGAGAACGGCAGGCCCAGTTCGCCCGCCATGCGCGCGCTGAAGCCGCTCGATCCGAGCAGCCACACCGGCGGCTTGTTGCCCTCGGCGGTCACGGCGTTGACGGCGCGCTGGTCGGAGTGCTCGAAGTAGGCGAGCAGTTCCGCGAACTGCTGCGGGAAGTTCTCCGCGCTGAGCCCGCCGGGGCCGCGCAGCGCGAGCGCGGTCCGCTGGTCGGTGCCCGGCGCGCGCCCGATGCCGAGGTCGATCCGGCCGGGGTGGAACGCCTCCAGGGTGCCGAACTGCTCGGCCACCACCAGCGGCGCGTGGTTCGGCAGCATGACCCCGCCGGAGCCGACCCGGATGCGTTCGGTGGCGGCCGCGACCTGGCCGATCATCACGGCGGTCGCGGAGCTCGCGATACCGGGCATGTTGTGGTGCTCGGCGAGCCAGTACCGGTGATAGCCGAGGGCTTCGGTCCGGCGGGCGAGGTCGAGCGTGTTGCGCAGCGAATCCGCGACACCGCCTCCGGCCACGACGGGCGAGAGGTCGAGCACGGACAGCGGGATGTCAGGCAAAGAGGTCACGCCCCGGTACAACGCGGCGGGACCCCGATCCCTTCCCGCGTCTGTCAATCGATCGAAATTAACCGTCCCGATGTACCCGGTACTCGGTGGGGTTCCCCCGTTTCCACGGTACGGTTGCCCCCGAATGCGAGGGTGGGAAAACCACTGAAAAGAAAGGATTGAGGGTGCCGCGTCCGGAACGACCTTTGGACCCCGGCGACGATCCGTTGCTGGGGTTCGCCGCCGATCTCCGGCGTCTGCGGGAGAAGGCCGGGAACCCGACGTACCGCGAGCTGGGCAGGCGCGCCCACTACTCCGCGGGCACCCTCTCCGAAGCCGCCGGTGGGAAGAAGATGCCCAGCTTGGCGGTGACTTTGGCGTACGTCCGGGCGTGCGACGGCCCCGAGGAGGAGTGGACGGCCCGATGGCACGACGTGACCGAGCGGACGCGCGGCGGAGTCGATGATTCACCGGTTGCCCCGCTGAATGGGGAATCGGTCCCTTATATCGGTCTGGCCGCATTCGGGCCGGATGACGCGGGCCGATTCTTCGGTCGCGAACGACTTGTCGGAAAACTCGTCACGAGGCTTTCGGATCAACGATTCTTGGCGGTTCTGGGGGCTTCCGGTTCGGGTAAGTCGTCGTTGCTCCGGGCGGGCCTGCTCCCCGCGCTCGCCGAAGGCTCCGTGACCATGCTGATGACCCCGGGGTCGCGGCCGCTGCAGGAGTGCGCCGTCCAGTTCGGCGCCGCGCTCGGGCTCGCGCCGGGCGGGCTGCTCACCGAACTCACCGAACATCCGCGCAACCTCGGCCTGGCCGCCCGTCAGCTGGTCGCCGACCGCGAGGGTGACGTCGTGCTGGTCGTCGACCAGTTCGAAGAGGTCTTCACGCTCTGCCAGGACGTCGACGAGCGCGCAGCCTTCCTGTCGGCGCTGGTCACCGCGACGACCGAACCGGAGAGCCGGACGAGGGTCGTCCTCGGTATCCGCACCGACTTCTACACGCATTGTGCGCGGCATCCCGAGCTGGTCGAGGCCATGCAGGACGCGCAGATCCTCGTCGGCCCGATGAGCACCGAGGAGCTGCGGCAGGCCATCTCGCGACCGGCGATCGACGCCGGGTACCGCGTCGAGAACGCGCTGGTCTCGCGGCTCGTCGCCGACGCGACCGGCCAGCCCGGCGTGCTGCCGCTGCTTTCGCACGCGCTGCTGGAGACCTGGCGCCGCCGCCACGGCAACACCCTCACCCTCACCGGCTACGAGTCCACCGGCGGGATCGAACGGTCGGTCGCGCAGACCTCCGAGCACACCTTCACCTCGCTGAGCGAACACCAGCAGCGGCTGGCGAACCAGATCTTCCTGCGGATGACCGCGCTCGGCGAAGGCACCGAAGACACCAAGCGCCGCATCACCCGCGAAGAGGTGGATGCCGACGACCCGGACGTCGCCGTCGTGCTGGACAGGCTGGCGTCTTCGCGGCTGGTCACCCTCGACGACAACGGCATCGAGATCGCGCACGAGGCGTTGATCCGGGGCTGGCCGCGCCTGCGCGAATGGCTCGCCGAGGATCGCGAGGGCCTGCGCGTGCACCGCCAGCTCACCGAAGCGACCGACGCTTGGGAATCGGTCGGCCGTGACGACGGCTGGCTCTACCGCGGCGCGCGGCTGTCCATCGCCAGGGACTGGGCGGGGGAGCACGAGAGCGCGCTTTCCCAGCGTGAACGCCGGTTCCTCGAGGCGAGCGTGGCGATCGAGAACCAGGAGCAGGCCGTCGCGCGGCGCCGCACCCGGCGGCTGCGCCAGCTGGTCGCGCTCCTGGCGGTCCTGCTGGTGCTGGCGACGGCAGCGATGGTGTACGCCGTCCGGGCCGAGCAGACCGCGACCGCCCAGCGCAACAGCGCGCTCGCGCAGAAGGTCGCCGGACAGGCCATCGAGATGCGGATGACGAACCCGGCGCTGGCCGCGCAGCTCGCGCTGGCGGCGTACCGCGTCGATCCGAGTGTGGACACCCGCGGCAGTGTGCTCGCGATGTTCGAGTCGCCGTACTCGACCCGTGTCCGAGGGCACGGCCATCGCGTCAACGCGACCGCGCTGCGCGGCGACGGCCAGGTGATGGTGACCGGCAGCTGGGACCAGACGGCCAAGCTGTGGGACATCAAGGATCCCCATCGCCCGAGCGAGCTGGCCACGCTGACCGGGCACACCGGCAACGTCAACTCGGTGTCCTTCAGCGCCGACGGCGGCGCGGTCGCGACGGCGGGCTGGGACAAGACCGCGCGGCTGTGGAACGTCGCCGACCCGGCGAAACCCGGGCAGGGAGTGCTGGTCGGGGAGCATCCGGGCCGGGTCAACGCGGTGGCGTTCAGCCCGAAGGCGGCGGTGCTCGCCACCGCGGACGGCGAGGGCACGGTGCGCCTGTTCGACGTCCGTGACCTAGCGAAACCGGTGCTGGCGGCCACGTTGACCGGGCACACCGGCAACGTCAACGGCCTCGCCTACGCCCCCGACGGGCGGACACTCGTCTCGACCGGCGCGGACAAGACCGCGCGGCTCTGGGACGTGGCCGACCCGGTCACGGCCAAACCGCTCGGAGTCGTGAACGGGCACACCGCCGGGGTCCACTCCGCGGCGTTCAGCCCGGACGGCCGGACGCTCGCCACCGCGAGCATCGACCAGACCGCGCGCCTGTGGAACGTCGCCGACCCCAGTGCGCCGTCACCGCTGGGGACGATCGACGCGCACAAGTCCATCGTGCGGTCCGTGGCGTTCAGTCCCGACGGGACGACACTGGCCACGACCGGTTTCGACCGTGCCGCGCGGCTGTGGGAGGTCACCGATCCGGCGAAGCCGCGCCAGAAGCCGGCGCTCGTCGGGCACACCGCGGCCGTGGTCTGGGCGGTGTTCTCCCCGGACGGCCGCACGCTGGTGACCGCGAGCGACGACCAGACGGTGCGGATGTGGGATCTGCCGGGGCCCGCGATCAGCGGTCCGGCGAGGTCGGCCTGCCGGGCGGTGTTCAGCGCCGACGGGAAACTGCTGGCCACCGGCAGCCAGGACGGCGTGGTGCGCCTGGTCGACGTCTCCGACACCCGCAACCCGCGGGAGGTGGGCAAGGTCGCCGGTTTCGGCCAAGGCGTCTGTGGTCTCGCGTTCAGCCCGGACGGCCGGGCGCTCGCCGCCGGCTCCTGGGATCACACCATGCGGCTGATCGACGTCACCGATCCGCGCAAGCCGGTCGACGTGGGCGTCTTCTACCGGCCGTCGGACGAGATCGATCCCGTCGCGTTCAGCCCGGACGGCCGGACGCTCGCGACCGCGGGTTCCGGGCACACGATGAAGCTGTGGGACGTCGCCGACATCCGGCGGCCCGTCGAGCTCGCGACGCTGGCCGGGCATGAGGACGACGTCCATTCGATCACGTTCAGCCCGGACGGCCGCACCCTGCTCAGCGGAGGCTGGGACCACACCGCCCGGCTGTGGGACGTCTCCATCCCGAAGGCGCCGAAGCAGCTTTCGGTCTTGAAAGGACACTCCGACACGGTGTTCTCGGTGGCCTACAGCCCCGACGGGAAACTCGCCGCCACCGGGAGCGCCGACCGCACGGCCCGGCTCTGGGACGTGACGGATCCGGCGGCACCGCGGGAGGCCGCGTTGCTGGCGGGGCACACCGACAACGTCATCTCGGTCGCGTTCAGCGGCGACCGGAAGACCTTCTCGACCGGCAGCTACGACCGGTCCGTGCGACTATGGGATGTCTCCGATCCGGGATCCGTCCGCGCATCGGCGAACCTGACCGACGACGTCGACCGGGTCAACGCCGTGGCGTTCGCCCCCGATGGGCATACGCTCGCGGGTTCGGTCGCGGACGGCAGCGTGCGGTTGTGGGAGACCAGCCCCGAGCGGGCGGCCGAACGCATCTGCGCGACGGTGTACCCGCGGATCACGGCGGACGAGTGGGAACAACACCTGCCGGGGCTCGATTACGCGCCTCCGTGCCCGTGACCACGGCCGATTCGTTGTTCGGCGTTGTTGTTCGGTGGAATCGCCGTGACACCGAACAACGAAGAGGCGCTAGAAATACCCCTGGACGTGCGATGCGTCCCCACATCGTTCACTCACCGGGGGTCTGAAGGGCTCCTTCAGGGCATTCACCAGTGTCCTGAAGGAGCCCTTCAGCTTTTTCGCCCCCGATCACGCGAGTTACGCCCCCAAGCACGCGAGTCGCGCGTCCAGGCACGCGTGTCGCGTCCTCAAGCACGTGTGTCGTCCGTTCGATCACGCGTGTCGTCCGTCGAGGCACGGCGAACCCGCGTGCTCGAAGGCCGAACTCGCGTGCTTGAACGCGCGACTCGCGTGACTGGGCCCGTAACTCGCGTGATTGAACGGCGAACTCGCGTGATCAGGCGGACGACACCCGTGATCGGATGGACGACACGCGTGATCAGGCAGCCGGGATCCAGTCCGGGTTGGACGCCAGGACGGTCAGCTGCTGGGTCGCGCGGGTCAGCGCGACGTACAGCACCCGGCGGCCGGTGGTCGACTCGGTGATGAGGTCGTTCGGCTCCACCAGCACGACGGCGTCGTACTCGAGACCCTTGGAATCGAGGCTGCCGACGACCTTGAGCCGCTCGTCGGAAAGCTCCGCGAGCCAGCCCTCGACCTCGGGCACCCGGTCCATGGCGGTGATCACGCCGACGGTGCCTTCGACGGCGCCCATCAGCTCCTTCACCGCGGCCTGCGTCGCCGCCTCCAGGCCGGACGCCTCGACGGGCCGGACCTCCGGCGTGACGCCGGTCTGCCGCACCGCGCGCGGAAGCTCGTCGGCCTCCGCGTGCCCGGCGACGACCTTCGCGGCCAGGTCGAAGATCTCCGCCGAGTTCCGGTAGTTGGTGCGCAGGGTGAACCGGCGGCGGGTCGTCTTGAGCCCGAACGCCTGGTCCCGCGCCATCGCGGCCTCGGCCGGATCCGGCCACGAACTCTGCACCGGGTCGCCGACCACGGTCCAGCTCGCGTACTTGCCGCGCCGTCCGACCATCCGCCACTGCATCGGCGAGAGGTCCTGCGACTCGTCGACGACCACGTGCGAGTACTCGTCGTAGTGCTCGGGCCGGGTCGGGGCGCCGCCGCGCTCCGGGTTGACCTCGACGTTCTGGCGGGCCCGGCGGCTCTTGGGCGGCGTGCCGATGAGGACGCGAAGCTCGTCGAGGAGCGCGACGTCCGCGATGGTCCAGCCGCGCGAGCGGTCGGCGAAGTCGGCCGCGAGCATGCTGATCTCGTTGCGGTTGAGCAGGCCCTTCGCCGCGGAGGCGAGCCGCTTCTCGGTGCCGAGCCAGCGCAGGATCTGCGCCGGGTACAGGATCGGCCACCAGACCACGAGGAACCGGTGGAACTCGATGCGCTCGCCGAGCTCGGTGATCAGCTCGGCCTTGTCGATCTGACGGCCGTCGTCCTTCGCGTGCTGCTCGGCCTTCGCGGCGAGCGCGTCGAGCAGCAGTTCGGCGGCGCGTATCCGCGACCGGTTCGGCGGCCCGCCCGCGGTGTGCACCTTGCGGCGCACCTTGTCGAGCTCGCGCGCGTTGAGCCGCAGCACCTCGCCGCGGTAGACGATCTTCATGTCCTCGGGCGCGTCTTCCGGCGTGTCCCGCAGCGCGCGCAGCAGGATCTTGCGCATCCGCAGCGATCCCTTGATCGCCGCCAGGGGAGCCGGGTCCTGCCGGGTGGCTTCGAGGCCGTCGAGGACCTCGCCGAGCGCGCGCAGTTCGACGTTCGTCTCACCCATCGACGGCAGCACCCGCGAGATGTAGCTGGTGAACACGCCGGACGGGCCGATCACCAGCACGCCCGCGCCGCCGAGCTGGCGGCGGTGGCGGTAGAGCAGGTACGCCGCACGGTGCAGCGCGACCGCGGTCTTGCCGGTGCCGGGGCCGCCGGTGATCTCGGTGACCCCGCGCCACGGCGCGCGGATGACCTCGTCCTGTTCCTTCTGGATGGTGGCGACGATGTCCCGCATCTTCTCGCCGCGCGACCGGCCGAGCGCGGCCATCAGCGCGCCTTCGCCGACGATCTGCATGCCGTCGGGGACCGCGTCGGCGATCAGGACGTCGTCGTCGACGTCGAGCACGTTCTGGCCCGAGCACCGGATCACCCGGCGCCGGACGACGTCCATCGGCTCCTCGGCCGTCGCCTGGTAGAACGCCGCGGCCGCGGGCGCGCGCCAGTCGGTGACGAGGTTGTCGAACTCGGCGTCGCGGATGCCGAGACGGCCGACGTAGATGTGGTCGTTGTCGAGGTGGTCGAGCCTGCCGAAGACCAGGCCCTCGTATTCCGCGTCGAGGGTCTGGAGGGTCTGATTGGCGTGATACACCATCATGTCCCGTTCGAACAGCATGGACGCCTGCTCGAAGATGGCTTCCCGCCCGGCGCCATGGCCGATCTCGTAGCCCTTGGTACGCATGGCCTCAGCCTGGGCTCGCAGTTCGGCGAGCCGGGTGTAGACGGTGTCCACATGGGCTTGCTCGATGGCGATCTCGGCCCGTCTGACCCGAGGTTCGGACACGCAACGCTCCTAAACGCTTCTATCGCCTCCGAGGGCGAAGGACGACTCTACGCGAGCTGGGCGGAGGCTTCACCAAGTCCCGGCCAACGTCACGGTGGAAGGCGTTGAGGCACGATGCTCCAATGACCAGGATCGTGGCGGGGACCGCGGGCGGCAGGCGGCTGAAGGTCCCGCCGAAAGGCACGAGGCCCACCTCGGAACGCGTACGCGAGGCGCTGTTCAACGCGCTGGAGGTCGCCGGCGAGCTGCAAGGGGCCCAGGTCCTCGACCTTTACGCCGGTTCGGGCGCGCTCGGGCTGGAGGCGTTGTCCCGCGGCGCGTCGGGCGCGCTGTTCGTCGAATCGGACCGGCGCGCGGTCGACGTGCTCAAGGGGAACGTCGCCGCCCTGGGGCTCGGCGGCACGGTCCGGGCCGGGGCCGTCGAGTCCGTCGTGGCCGCTCCGGCACCGGAAACCTTCGACATCGTCCTCGCCGACCCGCCCTACGCTGTGGATTCCACCCGCCTGGGGGAGGTCATGGCCGCGCTCGCGGCGAACCGGTGGATCACGGACGGGGCGCTGGTGGTCATCGAGCGGGCCGCGCGGGACGGCGAACCGGACTGGCCGGTGGGCTTCGAGCCGATGCGGACGAAGCGCTACGGCGACACCGCGCTCTACTGGGCCGAATATCAGGTGTGACGCAGAACGCGCAGAACGCGCAGGGGGGCGCCGCCCTTGGTAGCGTCCGCGCCATGCGGCGTGCGGTCTGTCCCGGGTCCTACGACCCGGCCACCAATGGACATCTCGACATCATCGAGCGGGCGTCGAAGCTGTTCGACGAGGTCGTCGTCGCGGTGGGGGTGAACAAGAGCAAGAAAGGCCTGTTCACCACCGAAGAGCGGATGGACATGCTGCGCGAGATCACCGCGAAGCTGCCGAACGTGCGCGTCGATTCCTGGCAGGGACTCCTGGTCGACTACTGCCGCGAGAACGACATCATCGCGGTCGCGAAGGGCCTGCGGTCGGTCAGCGACTTCGACTACGAGCTGCAGATGGCGCAGATGAACCGCGAGCTGACCGGGCTCGAAACCCTGCTGATGGCGAACAACCCGGCGTACGGCTTCGTGTCGAGCTCGCTGGTCAAGGAGGTCACCGCGCTCGGTGGCGACATCGAGCACCTGGTGCCGCCGATAGTGTTCAAACGCCTCTCGGAGAAGTACTCCGAACGAGGTTGACCCGAACGGCCGAAGCCGTTGGTCGGGCGCTGGTGGGCGGCGATGAAGAGTTCATCTCGACGCCTTCTGGTGAATACATGATCGGGTTACGGTCCGAAAATGACCAACAAACGATCGCGGATCGCCGCCGCGCTGCTCGTTCTGCTTGTCACTCTTTTCAGTGGGCTGAGCGCCGCGCAGGCCACGGCCGCTCCCGTCTCCGTCCAGCAGAACCCGTGCGGGGATCTCACCGGGTTCAAGCACGTGTCGCTGTCGTCGCTGCCCGCCGAGGCGACGACGACCTACAACCTCATCCAGAAGGGTGGCCCGTTCCCGTACCCGGACAAGGACGGCACGGTCTTCTCGAACCGGGAGAACATCCTCCCGAAGTGCGCGTCGGGCTACTACCGCGAGTACACGGTCCCGACGCCGGGCTCGCCCGATCGCGGTGCGCGCCGCATCGTGACCGGTAACGCCGGCGAGCACTTCTACACCGCCGACCACTACAAGACCTTCTCCGTGATCGACGTCGACGGCACGCCCGCGCCGTCCTGCGGCGACACCTCGAAGCTGACGAAGATCGGCTACTCGACCCTGTCGTCCGCGGCGAAGTCCGTGGTGGACAAGGCTCGCGGCGGCGCGACCGGCACGGTCTACGAGAACCGCGAAGGTGTGCTGCCGTCGTGCGCCGCCGGCTACTACCAGCTGTTCCCGGTGGGCACGAGCGACCGCGTGATCTCCGGCAAGGGCGGCGAGATCGTCTACACGCCGGACCGCTACGTCACCTTCAAGCTGGTGAACCTCGCCGGCTGACCCGCCCGTGCAACATTTCGTGCCTCCCCGTCCGTGAGATACACCGGAACACGGACGAGGAGGCACGATGCGGTCTGGGGACGATGCGAGCTTCAGGGAGTTCGCCAGGGACAAGGCGCTACCGCTCAGGCGGACGGCGTACCTGCTCTGCGGCGACTGGCATCTCGCGGAGGATCTGGTCCAAACCGCGCTCATCAAGCTCTACCGGGTCTGGCCGAAGGTCCGCCGGAAAGGGCCCGTCGACAACTACACGAGGCAGATCCTGATGCGCTGCTGGCTCGACGAGCGGCGACGACCATGGCGGAGCAGAGAGAACCGCGACGGCGTCGTCCCCGAAGAGCCCGCTGCTCCGGCTCCCGCCGGCATCTCGGATTCGCTGCTTCGCGCCCTCGCCGAAGTTCCTCCGAAACAGCGCGCCGCCGTCGTGCTGCGCTACTGCGCCGATCTCCCGGTCGCGGAGGTCGCCGTCGCGCTGCGCTGTTCGGAAGGGACGGTCAGGAGCCAGGCCGCGCGAGGACTCGGCGTCCTCCGCGCGGCCCTGCAGAGACAGCACGACGAGGCTGTCTCCGGGAGGAGCGCGTGATGGACGAACTCGAGAACAGGCTGCGCGGGATCACCTTGGCCGAGCCCCCGCTCGGCTTCGACCCGGACGAGGTCGCCGCGACGGCGGCGAAGAAGGCGCGAAACCGGCGAGGGGTCGTCGCCACGGGCATCGCGACACTGGCGGTGATCGCGGCCGCGGTGGTGTTCGTGGCACCGTGGGGAGGGACGGCGCCGGTCTCGCCCGCCGCCACCACCTCCGCGCTCCCGCCCCAGATACGACCGGACGGGAACACACCGCGCATGGACCTGACGCCGCAGAAGGTCCGCAACTTGGAGCATCTGAAGAAGGCGGTCACGGCCCTCCTGCCCGGCGCGACCGAGCTCACGTTCGGCGGGTTCGAGCAGTCCTACCCGGACGAGTGGGACCTGATGACCGCGAGCGTGCGCTATCGGGACGCCTCGAAAACCGAACGAGGGTTCAACGTGACGCTCACCGGGGTGGTCTCCACCAGGAACGGATATTCCGATCGGGCCGCCTGCCCCGAGGTCAAGGTCACGTTGCCGGACGGGAAACCCCTGCGGTGCGAGGTGCTGCCCCGGCCGGGCGGGGCTCGGGTCGTGATCAACGAGAAGGGCGACCCCGGAGCGAATCTGAAGGGGACGACCGTCGAATCGGTCTCCGGGCGCGACGCGATCGCGTTCCTGGCCGACGGCACCGCGGTCACCGTGACGGACCTCGGCGCGCTGAACGGCCGCGGCGGGCCGTCGCTCACCGACCAGCAATTGCTGGCGCTCGTCCTGGATCCGGAGCTGACCCTTCGGTGATCATGGCGCGCGGTACCGGCGGGGACACGCCCGGTACCGCGCGCTTTCACCCCTTACGGCGGTGATGAGGGCAAACTGAACTCAGGGAATGTGGGGATCGCTGTAGGTAGGGAGTGGCCGTGTACCGGGTTTTCGAGGCGCTCGACGAGCTCGTCACCATCGTGGAGGAAGCCCGCGGCGTGCCGATGACCTCCAGTTGCGTCGTCCCGCGCGGGGACACCCTGGAGCTGCTCGACGACATCCGTGACGCCCTGCCGGGCGAGGTCGACGACGCGCAGGACGTCCTGGACAAGCGTGATCAGCTGATCCAGACCGCCCGCACCGAGGCGGCGGAGACGATCACCACGGCGAACACCGAGGCCGACCGCACGGTCGCCGACGCGCAGGCCGAGGCCGAGCGCATCCTCGCCGACGCCCGGGCCCGCGCCGAGCAGATGATGAGCGACGCGCACAGCGAGGCCGAGCGCATGGTCGCCGCCGGGCAGGCGGAGTTCCAGAACCTCACCGACCGCTCGCGTGCCGAGTCGGAGCGGATGATCCAGGCCGGCCGCGACGCCTACGAGCGCGCCATCGAGGACGGCCGCGCCGAACAGGCCCGGCTCGTCGCCCAGACCGAGGTCGTCCAGGCCGCGCACGGCGAGGCGGCGCGCATCGTCGACGAGGCGCACGTCGAGGCCGACAAGCAGCGCGGCGACTGCGACGCCTACGTCGACGGGAAGCTGGCCGAGTTCTCCGAGCTGCTGGCGACCACGCTGCGGACGGTCGACTCCGGGCGCAACCACCTGCGGTCGCCGGTCAACCTGCCGGGCAACAGCCGGACTTCGCTGTACGACTACCAGAGCTGATCGCCCCAGGGCTGCTGGTTCATCCGGCCCTGAAGGTAGTGAGGGCCTCCTTCACTACCTTCAGGGTAGGTAAGGAGGCCTTCACGGACCGGCCCGGTTCCGGCCGCCCGAAAGTGAGTGGCGGTACCTGCGTACCCTGGTGACCGATGTCTGAGAACAAGTCGCCGCAGGCCAGGCCTGCGCAGCTGGACGACCGGAACCCGTGGGTGCTCGACACCCGCGAGCTCGGCCGTCACGCCGGCCTGAGCAAGGCCGTCCAACGCTCGATCCCCGTCGAGAACGCGCTCGGTGTGCCCGACGTCATCACCATCGACGCCGGCTCCAGCCTCGAACTCGACCTGATGCTCGAATCCGTCGTCGAGGGTGTGCTCGTCAGCGGGACGGCGTCCGCCGTCGCGACGGGGCACTGCTCGCGGTGCCTCGACCCGATCACCGAGGACGTCGAGGTCGACCTGACCGAGCTCTTCGCCTACCCCGGCTCCGCGACCGAGGAGACCACCGACGAGGACGAGATCCCCCGCCTGGTGGACGACCGGATCGATCTCGAGCCGACGGTCCGCGACGCGGTGGTGCTGGCGCTCCCGCTGGCCCCGCTGTGCACCGAGGACTGCCGGGGACTGTGCACCGAATGCGGTGTCAAGTGGGCCGATCTCGAGCCCGGGCACGGGCATGAGAAGATAGACCCTCGGTGGGCCGCGCTGGTCGATCGTTTCGGCGACGAAACGGGCGATGACCAGGCCGATGGCCCCGGAAAGCAAGCCTGACGAGCACCAGCTCGATCCGGAGAAGCAAGTTCGCTCGCGACCGCGGGCAGACCGTCTGAAGGAGATCTACTCGTGGCCGTCCCGAAGCGGAAGATGTCGCGATCCAACACCCGCGCGCGCCGCAGCCAGTGGAAGGCGGCTCCGGTTCAGCTGGTGCCCTGCTCCAACCGCGCCTGCAAGCAGCCGAAGCTCCAGCACATCGCGTGCCCGGCCTGCGGCCAGCACAACGGTCGCCAGGTCGTCGAGCCCGCCTGATCGGCAGCTGACGACATGGGGGGCAAGTCGGCCGGTGGACCACCCGCGGACCCCGCACCACTGCTCGAAGCACTCGGGATCACGATCGAGCCCGAGCTGCTGACGCTGTCGCTGACCCACCGTTCTTATGCCTATGAGAACGGTGGGTTGCCGCCGAACGAGCGTCTGGAGTTCCTCGGGGACGCGGTGCTGGGCCTGGTCGTCACCGACCACCTCTACAACACCCATCCCGAACTGGCCGAAGGTCAGCTCGCGAAGCTCCGGGCCAGCGTGGTCAACATGCACGCGCTGGCCAGGGTCGCGCGCGGTCTCGGCGAAGGCGGGCTGGGCAGGCACCTGCTGCTGGGCAAGGGCGAAGAGCTCACCGGCGGCCGGGACAAGGCGAGCATCCTCGCCGACGGGCTCGAAGCCGTCATCGGCGCCGCGTACCAGCAGCACGGCATCGACGTCGCGCGCAAGCTCGTGCACCACCTGTTCGACGGCCTGCTCGCCGAGGCGCCGCTGCGTGGCGCCGGCCTGGACTGGAAGACCAGCCTCCAGGAGCTGACGGCGTCGGCCGGGCTCGGCGTGCCCGAGTACAAGGTCGAGGACACCGGGCCCGATCACCGCAAGGAGTTCAGCGCCACCGTCCTCGTCGGCGGGCGTGAACTCGGCTACGGCTCGGGAACGACCAAGAAGGAAGCCGAGCAGAAGGCCGCCGAGACGGCCTGGCGCCAGCTTTCGGCCGAGCTCGACATCGAGCAGCCGCCGAAGACGACCTGAGTCCCCTTGATCGGGACGGCTCGTTGACGCACGAGTCGGTGAATCAGTAACCTCATCGCAGTCCGCCGCCACTGACGCGACCTTCCGGGTCGCCTGTCGAGAGGTCGGCGGATGCGTCATTTCTGCCTGGTCACAGCGACGATCTTGGCGCTGGTGACAGTTCCTGCCACGGCTTCGGCCGCCCAGGTCGTCCGGGTGACGTCGTTGGGCGCGTTGCAGTCCGCGATCGACAAAGCCAGCCCCGGCGACGAGATCCGGCTGGCCGACGGAAGCTATTCGGCGGGCTCGGCCATCGCGATCAAACGGTCGGGAACGGCGAACGCGCCGATCACGATCACCGCCGAACACGTCGGCAAGGCCGAGATCAAGGGATCCGCGGGTTTCTCGTTCTCCTCGGGCGCTTCGCATGTCGTGCTGCGCGGCTTCAAGCTCCGGCACGGTGGCTCGATGAGCGTGCCGGTGGGCAGCACGCACAACCGGCTGACCCGGCTCGACGTCCAGCTCTCCGGCGGCGGCAACTGGGTCACGCTCAACGGCGACGACACCGAGTTCGACCACAACGTCCTGCAGAACCGCACCACGCAAGGGGTCTTCCTGCAGGTGCTCGGCCCGGCCAAGGACATGGCGAAGCGGGTCAAGGTGCACCACAACTACTTCGCGAACCACAAGTTCACCGGGTCGAACGGT
This sequence comes from Amycolatopsis sp. EV170708-02-1, assembly GCF_022479115.1. NCBI lineage: Bacteria > Bacillati > Actinomycetota > Actinomycetes > Pseudonocardiales > Pseudonocardiaceae > Amycolatopsis > Amycolatopsis sp. EV170708-02-1. The sequence continues at coordinate 6,550,740 of NZ_CP092497.1, read as the reverse complement.
GGCGAGTCGATCCGGTTCGGGCTGAGTCACCATCAGAAGTACTCGGCGGGCGGAGTCGTCGAGTACAACCTGTTCGAGAAGGCCGACGGGGATTCCGAGGCGATCTCCGTGAAGTCGTCGGACAACGTCGTCCGGTACAACACGATCCGCGACAGCCGCGGCTTCATCGTGCTGCGCCACGGGGATCGCAGCGTGGTGGAGGGGAACATCCTGCTGGGCGGGTCCGGGATCCGCTTCCACGGCAACGACCACAAGATCGTCAATAACTACGTGCACACCACGGCGAACCGCGGGATCGTCTTCGGATCGGGCAACGAGGCGGACAGCGGTCCGGACAGCAAACTCCACGACCGGCCCGATCGGGTCGTGGTCGCGTACAACACCGTCGTCGGGACCACCGACGGCATTCACGGCGACGGCGGCGATTTCAAGCCCAAGGACTGCGTGCTCGCGAACAACATCCTGCAGGGGACCGGAAAGCTCGTGAGCATGCCGGGCGGTTCGGACGTGAGGTACGAGGGGAACATCGCCTGGGGCGGGCCCGCGGGGATGCCGTCCGGCTACCGGGCCGTCGATCCGAAGCTGGTTCAGGACGGGCTGTACCGCCTGTCGTCCGGGAGCCCCGCGGTCGACGCGGGTGTCGGCTCCTATCCGTACGCGGGCACCGACTTCGATCTGCAGGCGCGGTCCGGGAAGTACGACGTCGGAGCCGACGAACTGCTGCCCGGCGGGGCGCGGAAGGCCCTGACGAAGGCGGATGTCGGGCCGCTCGCTCCCTGACCCCCTCGTGCGTGGCGAGGACGGTTAGAACCGTCCTCGCCACTCACGAGGCGCCCGGTGGGAGAATCGTCCGTATGCCCGAACTCCCCGAGGTCGAGGTGGTCCGTGCCGGGCTCGAGGCGCATGTCTCCGGCCGGACGATCACCGAGGTCGAAGTCCTCCACGCCCGCGCGATCCGCCGCCACGAACTCGGCGCCGAGGACTTCAGCGGACGGCTTTCCGGCGTGAAGATCACCGCCGCCCGGCGCCGCGGCAAGTACCTGTGGCTGGAGCTTTCCGACGGCCAGGCCATGCTCGCGCATCTCGGCATGAGCGGCCAGATGCTCGTCCAGCACGGGGACGCGCCAGACGAGAAGCACCTTCGCGTGCGGTTCCGCTTCGCCGACAACGGGCCGGAGTTGCGCTTCGTCGACCAGCGGACCTTCGGTGGGCTCGCGCTCGCCGAACTCACCGAGGTCGACGGGACGGCGTTGCCGGGCACCATCGCGCATATCGCCCGCGACCCGATGGATCCGCGGTTCGACCTCGACCAGGCCGTCCGCGCGCTGCGGTCGAGGCGGACCGAGCTCAAACGCGCCCTGCTCGACCAGACGCTCGTCTCCGGGATCGGCAACATCTACGCCGACGAGGCGCTCTGGCGCTCCAAGCTCCACTGGGCCCGCCCGACCGACAAACTCACCGCGGCCCACGGCCGCACCGTGCTCACCGCCGCCAGCGAGGTGATGGCGGAGGCGCTGGTCGTCGGCGGGACGTCGTTCGACGCGCTTTACGTCAACATCAACGGCGAGTCCGGATACTTCGACCGCTCGCTCGACGCCTACGGCCAGGAAGGACTGCCCTGCGGCCGGTGCGGGACGGCCATCCGGCGCGATCCCTTCATGAACCGTTCGTCGTTCTCCTGCCCGCGTTGCCAGCCGAAGCCGCGCTTGAGGTGAAAACTGTCGTGTACGGCGCGGGGCCCGCGTCAACTAGCATGAACGGGCACGAGAGGTAGGGAGTGGGATGGTGGCCGCGACCGAGCCCGGTAAGACGACGCTCGCCGAGAAGATCGACAAGCTGTTCCAGATCGTGCTCAGACCCGATCGTGAGCCGTACAGCCACGAAGAGGTCGCCAAGGCGTGCCGTGAGGCCACCGGCGAGAGCTTTTCGACGACGTACCTGTGGCAGCTGCGCACCGGTCGCCGCGACAACCCGACGAAACGCCACCTCGAGGCGCTCGCCCAGTTCTTCGGCGTCTCGCCCGCGTACTTCTTCGACGACGAGCAGAGCGCCAAGATCGCCGAGGAACTCGCGCTCCTCGGCGCCCTTCGCGACGCCGGTGTCCGCGACGTCGCGCTCCGGGCCGTAACGCTTTCCCCCGACGGACTCGACACCATCAGCGACATGATCGACGCGATCGCCCGCAGGGAATCCGGACGGGGCGGCCCGAAGAAGGAGTCGTGAGTGGACCGTCGTCGTAAGGAGTTGTGGCGCCGCTGCCGAAGTCTCGCCGACGGCGTGGCCCTTCCCGAACCTTTCGACGCCGGGGCCTTCATCGCCGAACTGGCCGCCGAACGCGGCCGTCCGATCGAATTGATGCAGGTCAGCGTCCCCTCCAGTGGTCCATGCGGGCTGCTGATGAGCACCGAGCGCGCGGACTACATCCTCTATCCGGCCAACACCACCGCCCTGCACCGGCGGCATATCCTGCTCCACGAGGTCGGCCATCTGTTGTGCGGCCACATCGGTTCGGACGCGGGCGCCGCCGGGATCGCGCTCGACGCCGCCGCCGGCAAGGCCCTCATGCCGAACCTGTCGCCCGAACTCGTCCGCCGGGTCCTCGGCCGCACGAGTTACAGCGCCGTCGAGGAGCAGGAGGCCGAACTGCTCGCCAGCCTCCTCGCGCAACGCGTCGCGCGGACGTCGGTACGCGGCGCGGCCAGGCACAGCGAGAGCGGAAGTGATCTCGCCGGCGGATTGGCGAGGGTCGACGACCTCTTCGGCAGCCGGAAACGGCGCCTGCCGTGACCGAGACCATCGCGTACTTCTGTTGCGTGGTGGCGTTCGCGGGTTTCGGCTACAAGCTGATCCAGGCCGGGCACACCCAGCCTCGGCGGCGGATGTGGTTCCTCAGCGGCTTCGGGATGTGTATCGCGGGCGGCATCATGCTGCTCACCCCGGCCATGGAGAACGCCGTCGGCGTCGAAGAGCCCATCGGCAGTCTCCTGAATCTCGCGGCCGATCTGCTCAAGATCGGCGCGATGGCCTTCGCGGTCGCGTTCGCGCATTCGCTGAAACTGGGGGAGGACAGGCGGATCGGCTGGCACGCGGTGCTGTCCTGGACCGTCGTGGCCGCCGAGATCGCGCTCTTCTTCCTCTCCGGCAGTTACCGCGTCGGCGAGCACACCGCCGCCGGGCCGGGCGGGCTCGGCTGGTTCGTCGCGTACAACGTTCTTTTCCTCGTCTACGGTCTGATCAGCCTGCTGACGTTCTCGATCGTCTTCGCCCGCTTCGCGCGGCATGCCGACCCCGGCCCGCTTCGCACGGGGCTGTGGCTGCTCGTCGGTGGCGGGGTTTCCGCGCTGGGCTGGACTTTCTGGGACGTCGACGACATCTACATCCTCGCCACCACCGGCGCGGTCGACGCCGGCGAGGACACGCTCTCGGCGATCCTGGCGGCGCTGAGCGTCGGGCTCGCCGGGGCCGGCGCGACGCTCAGCGTGTGGGGGCCCGCGCTGGCCACCCCGTTCCGGCTGATCGGCATGTACCGGACCTACCGGCGGATCGAACCGTTGTGGGCCGCATTGCGCGAAGCCGTCCCGGGAATCGCGCTGGACCCGGGCCCCGGTATGCCGGGCGGCGTCGAATTCGCCTTGTATCGCAGGGTCATCGAGATCCGGGACGGCCATCTCGCGCTGCGGCCCTACTTCGATCCGGACCTCCCGCCGGTCGCGGAAGCCGAAGCGCGCAAGGCGAAGATCCCCGAAGCCCGCGTCGCCGCGACGGTCGAGGCCGCGGCCTTGGCCGCCGCGCTCGCCGCCGCCGAGGCGGGCCGCCGGTACGCCCCCGACGACGTTCCGGCGACCTACCTCGACGAGCCCGACATCGCCACCGAAGCGGCGTGGCTGGTGGAGGTCACGCGCGCCTGGCGGCGGTCCGCCGTGGTCGGGCGTATCCGCGACCGGGCGCGCGAATCCGCAACTCGCGTGCTTTGAGCCGTAACTCGTGTATGACGCCTTCAAGCACGCGAGTTACGGGCCCAAGTACGCGAGTTCCGCCTAGACGATCGCGGTGACGGCGGCCGCCGCGGAGATCAGCGCGAGCCAGACGGGCGGGGCGATGTCCTTGATCCCGTCGCCCGCCCGGGCGTGGGAGATCGCCGCCCCGATCAGCAGCGCCACCAGGCCGATCGCCGCGGCGATCCCGAGCGGCGGCCAGAAGAATCCGGCCGCCAGGCCCGCCGCCCCGGCGATCTCGAGCGCGCCGATCCCTTGGATCCCCCGGACCGAGAAGCCGAGCCTCTCGGTCCGGGAGACCAACGCCGGCTGACGCAGGACCTTCGCCACCCCCAGTACGGCGAAGATCGCGATCAGCAGCACCGACAGCACCACATGAGCCACGGCCATGACGGAACTCCTTGGTGTGAAAGGACTCTCAGACGGTGACGCGGCGCATCGTGGCGAAGCCGCCCGCTCCGGCGAGGCAGACCAGCAGCGCGAGCACCCCGGTCATCCCGCCGACGGTCAGCGTGCTGAAGAACGTGCCGAGCTTCGACCAGGAATCGGTCCAGCTGAGCAGCAGCACCGCGCCCAGCACCACCAGCACCTGCGCCGCGCCGAACAGGACGACACCGACCACCGCGGCGCGCCGGTAGATCAGGCCGTACCACATGCCGTAGACGAACATCAGCACCAGGAACACGAACGAGGTGAGCAGGGTCAGGTACCAGGGACCGTCGAGCAACCAGGGAACGCGGAAATAGTTGAGCCCGAGCCCCCAGCCCCCGGTCGCGTCTTCGACCACCTGGAACACGGCGATCCCCACCGCGTACAGCGCCGAGAGCCCGGCGACCAGCAGGAGCGTCCCCAGATAGTAGGACCGCCTCGACACGCCCAGCGCGAGGCCGAACGGGAGCGATTTCGTCATGCTCAAGGCGCCGCAGACGAGCATGAACACGAACAGCGTGAACAGGCCGCCGGAGTAGTTCTCCTCGGGTGTCTCGGGGAGAAGCGAGAAGATCGCGAGGTTCACCCCGAAGGCGAAGAACGTGATGCCGACCGGGAGGACGACGTACTGGAGCCGGTCCACCAGGTGGTAGCGCGCGACGTTGACCAGGGTGTTCATGCGGACGCCTCCTCTGCGGTCTGTCCGTTGGAGGTGTGCACCATCAACTGCTGCAAGGAAAGCGGCTCCAGCTTCAGGTGCAGGGCTTTCGCCTTCGCCTTGGCGGAGGGGTCGAGCGCGTCGGCGACGGTGACCGAAGCCCGCGACCCGATCTTGCGGCGGTGCAGCACCCGGCGGCCGGAGACGAAGTCGTCCACCGCGAGGGCGGGGCCGGAAACCGTGACGGCCGTGCCGCGCAGTTCGTCGGCGGGCGCGTCGAGGACGACACGGCCCTTGTCGATCATCACCACGTGCTCCAGCAGATCGGCGACCTCGTCGATCAGGTGCGTGGAGAGCAGGATCGTGCGGGGATGGGCCGAATAGTCGTCGAGCAACCGGTCGTAGAACAGTTGACGCGCGACGGCGTCCAGGCCCGCGTACGGCTCGTCGAGCAGCGTGAGTTCCGCTCGTGCCGCGAGCCCGATCGTGATCGACAGCGCCGAACGCATCCCTCGCGAGAGCTTCTTGATCGGGCGTTTCGTCGGCAGGTCGAAGTCGCGGAGCAGGGTTTCGGCCAGTTCCGCGTCCCAGTTCGGGTAGAACCACGACGCCGCCGAAAGGGCGTGCTTCACCTTGAAGTCCGGGAACTGCTGGTCTTCGCGGACGAGCACCAGGCGCCGCAGCACCCGTTCGTTCTCGACCGGGGTCTCGCCGAACACGCGGACCGAGCCGGCGCTGGCGAACTCCTGTGCGGTGACGATGCGCAGGAAGGTGCTCTTGCCCGCGCCGTTGCGGCCCAGCAGGCCGGTGATCTTGCCTTCTTCGATGTCGACCGAGACATCGCCGAGCGCGGTGTGGTCGCCGTAGCGCCGGGTCAGGCCGGTGGTCGAAATGGTCGGCGTCATGCGGCGGGTCCTCCGTTCCGGTGTCCGTTCCCGCGGATGAGCGAGATCAGGGTTTCGTCGTCGATGCCGAGGCGCTTCGCTTCGATGAGCATCGGGTCGAGGTACTGCTCGGCGAACCGCTGCCGCCGGTCGGTGAGCAGCTTCTGCCGCGCGCCGGCGGCGACGAACATGCCGATACCGCGCCGTTTTTCGAGCAGGCCGTCGTCGGCGAGCAGGTTGATCCCCTTGGCCGCCGTCGCCGGATTGATCCGGTAGAAGGCGGCGAGTTCGTTGGTTGACGGCACGCGTTCCCCCTCGGCCAGGCTTCCCTCGGCGATGTCGTCGGCGATCTGTTCGGCGATCTGCACGAACAGGGGTGTTCCTTCGTCGAGCACGACACCTCCGTCCCCAGTCTTCGGGCACCCTCACGGGGTGCGGTGGTTCATTACTGGACTAAGTAACCCATGAACCACCCGATGGACGCAAGTGGCTTCCGCCGTGCGCACTACTGTGCAATGCGTGGTACCTTCTGTTGCGTAAGACTGGGAGGGACGCGACTGTGGAGATCAGTCAGCTACTCAAAGGCGTGCTGGACCTCGCCGTTCTCGCGGTGCTTCGCGGAGAGGACGGCTACGGCTACGACGTACTCCGAAGACTCCGTATCGCGGGGTTGCAGGAAGTGGGCGACGCTTCGGTGTACGGGACGCTCCGGCGGCTGTACAAGGCGGGCCTGCTGACGTCGTACGTGGTGCCGAGCGAGGAAGGCCCGCACCGCAAGTACTACAGCCTCAACGAGCCGGGTCGTCAGCGCCTCGAAGAGTCGGGGCAGACCTGGCGGACTTTCGCCACGACAATGAACAGCCTGTTGGGAGAGGCAGCATGAGCACGCAGAATCCGACCGCCGTGCGGGTGTATCTGGCGAGGGTCAGGAGCGCGCTCGCCGACCTGCCCGAGAGCGAAGTCGAGGAGATCCTCGAAGACGTCCGGCCTCATCTCGCCGAGATGGAGGCGGAGCTGGGGGAGAACCCCAAGGTCGACGCCTTGATCGAGCGGTTGGGAAGCCCGGAAGGCTACGCCGCGGAATTGCGGGCGTCCGGTGGCTACCCGCCGCGTCCGCCCGACGCGGGCGACAAGACCACCGTGCTGAAGGTGAAGACCGGGATCGGCGGAGCGCGGTTCGCGTTCTGGGGCTTGGTGTTCTCCGTCGGCGGTTTCGCGTTGTTCGGCTTCGCGGCCGCGGTGTGGGTGCGGGTGGAACCGTTGCTGGGCCTGCTTTTCGTCGCACCCGTGCTCGCGATCAGCGTCGCCTACGTGGTGCGTAAGGGAGTCGCGCCGATCACGGAGCTGCCCGAGGTGGTGAAGCTCCGCGAGATCGCGACCTCGTTCCAGAACAACCGGAACGGCAAGGGAATCAACTACTTCCGCACGCTCAAACCGGCGTGGTGGGTGCTGTGCGCGGCGGTGCTGGTCATCTTCGGCCTGCTGCTCGTGCTCCGCGACACCGAGGCCGTGCTGTTGCTGCCGCTGATGCTGCTGGCCGCCGTCGCGGTGGTCTGGGCGGGGCCGAAACTGAAGACCGACCGGCGGCTGCTGTGGCTGGCCGTGCCGATCTCGGCGTTCGTCATCGGCAGCATGCTCGGCGGGGCGGGCGCGGCGGTCGATCTGATCGCGAAACGCTCCTACGGCAACGGTTCCTACAACAGTGGCTACACGCCGAGCTACAACGACAACTACGGCAACCCGCAGTTGATGTACGGCAGCCAGGACGTGGAGAACATCTACGCGTTCGACGCCGAGGGCAAGCCGCTGACCGAGATCTACCTCTACGACGAGAACGGCCGTCCGCTCAGCACGACCCGGTACGCCTGCGAGCGGAGCACGGGCGAGAAGCGGAGGATCGGCGACGACAACCGCTATCCGCGGCCGCGGCTCGAACGGGGAGTCCAGGACAACGACGGAAACCTCAACGGCTACAACGGTTCCCGGAGTTATTGCCAGGAGAAGGCCGAAGTGCCGTTCAGCGCGGCGATCCCGAAGGGTGCGCCGGTGCCGCCTTCGACGACCGCCCAGGCGCCGCCGTCGTCCTCCGTGGCGCCGCCGTCGAACCCCACCCAGCCGACGCGCTAGGTGGTCCGGGTGGAGGCGGCTGTCGGGGGCGCCTCCACCCGCGTTTCGTCCTCCGGATGCGGTAGTTCGCGTCGCCGACTACCGCATCCAGAGGACGAAATGCGGATGCGGGAAGCGCCGAAGGGGACGTAACCTCCGGGGCAACGCGCTGACGGAGACGAGTAGCCGAGAGATCACGCGAGCCCAGAGAGCCGCCGGTAGCTGTGAAGGCGGCCTCGCGCCTTTCGGTGAAGACCCTCCCGAGTGCGGGGAGGAACGGCGTCCGCGCCCCATGCCCCGCCGTCCGGCCCTCGTCACGGGCCTTCGAGGCCGCCGCTCACGGCGGCGAAAGTGCGGTGGTACCGCGAGTTCCCTTCTCGCCCGCACTCCCAAGGGGTCGCGCACATCCGTACTGGAGTTGTGATGATCTCGCGTGTCCTCGCCGCCGACCTGCCCCGGCACGTCGGTGGCCGCGTCCGTATCGCCGGCTGGGTGCACCGCCGGCGCCGCCTGAAAACCGTCACCTTCCTCGTGATCCGGGACCGCTCCGGACTCGTGCAGGTGGTCCTCGCCGAACCCGGCGTCCCACCGGAGGAGACCGTCGTCGAGGTCGAAGGTCTCGTCACCGCGAATCCTCAGGCGCCGGGCGGCCTGGAACTCACCGAGCCGTCTGTCAGGCTGCTTTCCGAGCCGGCCGAACCACCGCCGTTCGACCTCTACCGTCCGTCGGTGCCCGCCGCATTGCCCACGGTGCTGGACAACGCCGCCGTCGCGTTGCGGCATCCGCGGCTGAAAGAGGTCTTCGCGATCGCGGCGGCGAGCGTCGCCGGGTTCCGGTCGGCGTTGGACGGGCTCGGGTTCACCGAAGTCCATACGCCCAAGATCGTCTCGTCGGCCACGGAGTCCGGCGCGAACGTCTTCGGCATCGACTACTTCGGCCGCCGGGCCTTTCTGGCGCAGTCCCCGCAGTTCTACAAACAGGCACTGGTCGGGGTTTTCGAACGGGTCTACGAGGTCGGCCCGGTCTTCCGCGCCGAGCCGCACGACACCGCGCGGCATCTCGCGCAGTACACGAGCCTGGACGCCGAACTCGGCTTCATCGACGACCATCGCGACGTCATGGCGGTGCTGCGGGAAGTGATCGCGGGAATGGCCGCCGCGGTTCCGGAGACGGGGGTCGAAGTACCCGAGGAGATCCCGGAGATCCATTTCGCGGCGGCTCAGGAGCTGATCGCGCGGCTGTCGGGCGAAGACCCGCGCGGCGAGCCCGACCTCGCGCCCGCGCACGAGCGGCTGCTTTCGGAGTGGGCACTGCGCGAACACGGATCCGAGTTCCTGTTCGTCACCGGGTATCCGATGGAGAAGCGGCCGTTCTATACGCATCCGGAACCGGCGCGGCCCGGGTACTCCAACAGTTTCGACCTGCTCTTCCGCGGGCTGGAACTGGTGACCGGGGGACAGCGGCTGCACCGGCACGCGGACTATGTCGCCGCGCTGACGGCACGCGGGGAATCCACCGAGCCGTACCGGGACTACCTGGCCGTCTTCGCGCACGGGATGCCGCCGCACGGCGGGTTCGCGCTCGGGCTCGAACGCTGGACGGCCCGGCTGCTCGGGCTGCCCAACGTCCGTCAGGCGACGCTCTTCCCGCGAGACCTGCACCGCCTGACCCCGTGAAAGCCGCGAGCCGGCACCTCGCGGAGAGGTGCCGGCTCGCGTGGGGTGAGGCTCAGTGGTTGAACGCGCTCCTGGCGGCCAGGTCGGCCAGCAGGGCGCGGCCCTTCTCGGCGTTGCGCGGCTGGGCCAGGACGTCGTAACGCCGGGCGACCAGCTGGCTCTGCGAGATGAACCCTCGCTTGTTCTTCGACGACGCGTAGCCCAGCGCGCCGAACAGCAGGTTGAACCCGATACCGCCGACCAGGCCGACGATGATCGGCACCAGCCCGGCGCCCGGGTTCAGCAGGCTCAGCACGAGCCCGAGGAACACACCGAACATCGCGCCGGACAGCGCCGAGCTGGTCAGCACCTTGCTCCAGCCCATCCGTCCCGCGATGCGCTCGACGAGGATCGGCTCGACCCCGACGATGGTCACGTCCGTGATCGGGAAATCCGTTCCCGCGAGGTGGTCGACGGCACGCTGCGCTTCGGAGTACGACTCGTAGGAGCCGATCGGCCACCCGCTGGGCAGCGTCGGGAGCTGAGCCCGCCCCTGGGGCTCGGTGAACGTGGTCTGCTGCGTGAATGCCTGTGTCATTCCTTCTCACCTCTCTTGATCCGTACAACGTCCCGGATGCGCGGATCTCCTCCCGGTGCGGCGGGATTCACAGCATCTTCTCAGCCGGGCATCGCAGACAATCCGCCCAGGGATCACCTACGGTCAGCAATGGATAACGAACCAGACCATTGACCGAGTTGACCGGGTTCGGCCGACCCGGTAGGAAGAACCCGCAAAGGTACCGCTTCGAACCTTTAGGTGAGGCTGATGGCGAACAGGCGCGGCATGCTCACGCTGGATCGGCTCCGGGAACTGGTCGAGGACGGCACCGTCGACACGGTGCTGGTGGCGATCACCGACATGCAGGGCAGGCTGCAGGGCAAACGCTGCGCCGCCGAGTACTTCCTCAACGAGGTCGTCGAGCACGCCACCGAGGCGTGCAATTACCTCCTCGCGGTCGACGTGGACATGAACACCGTCGACGGCTACGCGATGTCGTCCTGGGAGACCGGCTACGGCGACTTCGTCATGCGCCCGGACTTCGGCACGCTGCGCCTGCTCCCGTGGCAGGAGGGCACCGCGCTGGTCCTCGCCGACCTCGAACGCGTGCAGGGCGGCGCGGTGGCCCCCTCGCCCCGCCAGATCCTGCGCGGCCAGCTCGACAGGCTCGCCGAGCGCGGTCTCGCCGCCTACGTCGGCACCGAACTGGAGTTCATCGTCTTCGACGACACCTTCGAATCGGCCTGGGACAAGCGCTATCAGGACCTTCGCCCGGCCAACCAGTACAACGTCGACTACTCGATGCTCGGCACCGCCCGGATCGAGCCGCTGCTTCGCCGCATCCGCAACGACATGGGCGGGGCGGGACTGTACGTCGAGTCGGCCAAGGGCGAGTGCAATCCCGGCCAGCACGAGATCGCGTTCCGCTACGCCGACGCGCTGACCACCTGCGACAACCACAGCGTCTACAAGACCGGGTCCAAGGAGATCGCCGCACAGGAGGGCAAGAGCCTCACGTTCATGGCGAAGTACAACGAACGCGAGGGCAACTCCTGTCATATCCACATCAGCCTGCGCTCGGCCGCGGGCGAGCCCGTCCTGGCAGGCGACGGCCCCGGCGGGTTCTCGCCGCTGATGGAGCACTTCCTCGCCGGTCAGCTGGCCGGGCTGCGTGAGCTGACCTACTTCTTCGCGCCGAACATCAACTCCTACAAGCGTTTCGTGCCCGGGAGCTTCGCGCCCACGGCCGTCGCTTGGGGCACCGACAACCGCACGTGCGCGTTGCGGGTCGTCGGGCACGGCGACTCGCTGCGCACCGAGAACCGCGTCCCCGGTGGCGACGTGAACCCGTACCTCGCGGTGGCCGCGCTGATCGCGGCCGGGCTGCACGGCATTGAGAACGAGCTGGAACTGGAGCCGGAGTTCCACGGCAACGCCTACGGTTCCGCCAAGCCGACCGTGCCGACCACCCTGCGGGAGGCCGCGACGCTGCTGGACGGGAGCGAACTCGCGAGGTCCGCGTTCGGGGACGAGGTCGTCGACCACTACCTGAACGCGGCGAAGGTCGAGCTCACCGCGTACGACGCCGCCGTCACCGATTGGGAGAGGATCCGTGGCTTCGAACGTCTCTGAACCCCTGATCGGGCTCACGTCCTATCTGGAACCCGCGAAGTTCCTGGTGTGGGAGACCGAAGCGGCGCTGCTCCACCGGGTCTACGTCGACGGGATCGTCGCGGCGGGCGGGATCCCGGTCCTGCTGCCGCCGGTGAGCACGGCACACGATCGGCTGATGTCCGCCGTGGACGGTCTCGTCCTGGTCGGCGGCGCGGACGTCGACCCGGCGCGCTACGGCCAGGAACAGCACGCGACGACGTACACGAGGCCGAACCGGGACGCGTTCGAGTTCGGCCTCCTGCGGTCCGCTTTGGACAGCGGGAAACCGGTGCTCGGCGTGTGCCGCGGGCTGCAGGTGCTCAGCGTCGCGCTGGGCGGCACGCTCGCCCAGCACCTGCCGGACACTTTGGACAGTGCGGATCACCAGCCCGCGCCGGGTAGCTTCGGCACCACTACGGTGACGCTTGCCGAGGGCAGCCGCGTCGCGTCGATCCTCGGCGCCGAGACCAAGGTGCCGTGTTACCACCATCAGGCGATCGACAAGCTCGGCGACGGCCTGATCCCGGTCGGCTGGGCCGCCGACGGGACCATCGAGGCGGCCGAACTGCCCGGCGACGGGTTCGTGCTCGGCGTCCAATGGCATCCCGAACAGAATCCCGACGACACCAGGCTTTTCGAGGCGCTGGTAGAAGCTGCGAAGGAGATGAAGTGACCACCTTCGAGGTCATCAACCCCGCCACCGAAGAGGTGGTGAGGTCGGTCGCGCTGACCTCGGCCGAGGAGACCGACGCGGCGATCGCCCGCGCGCACGCGGCGTTCCCCGCCTGGCGTGCCGTGGCCCCCGGTGACCGGGCGCGGCTGCTGCGCCGGTTCGCCGACGCCGTCGACGCCGACATCGAGCACCTCGCCGCGCTGGAGGTCGCCAACGCCGGCCACACGATCGGCAACGCGCGCTGGGAGGCGGGCAACGTCCGCGACGTGCTGACGTACTACTCGGCTTCGCCCGAACGGCTGAGCGGCAAGCAGATCCCGGTGCCCGGTGGCGTGAACATGACGTTCCACGAGCCGCTCGGCGTGGTCGGGGTGATCGTGCCGTGGAACTTCCCGATGCCCATCGCGGGCTGGGGGTTCGCACCGGCGCTCGCCGCCGGGAACACCGTCGTGCTCAAACCCGCCGAGCTCACCCCGCTGACCGCGATCCGCCTCGGCGAACTCGCCCGCGAGGCGGGGATCCCCGAAGACGTCTTCCAGGTGCTGCCCGGCAAGGGATCCGTGGTGGGGCAGCGTTTCGTGGACCACCCGGCGGTGCGGAAGGTGGTGTTCACCGGCTCGACCGAGGTCGGCAAGCAGATCATGGCGGGCTGCGCCGCGCAGGTGAAGCGGGTGACGCTGGAGCTGGGCGGCAAGAACGCGAATATCGTCTTCGCCGACGCCGACCTGGAGAAGGCCGCGGCCACCGCGCCGTATGGCGTCTTCGACAACGCCGGGCAGGACTGCTGCGCGCGGTCGCTGATCCTGGTGCAGTCGAGCGTGTACGAGAAGTTCATGGAGCTGCTGGAACCCGCCGTGAACGGCGTCGTCGTCGGTGATCCGCGGCTGGAGGTGACCGAGATGGGGCCGCTGATCTCGGCCGGGCATCACGCGAAGGTGTCGTCCTATGTGGACGATGCCGCGCCGGTCGCCTTCCGGGGCAGCGCGCCCGCCGGGCCCGGATACTGGTTCGCGCCGACCGTCGTCACCCCGCCGGACCTGCGGCATCCGCTGGCGTCCGAGGAGATCTTCGGCCCGGTCGTCGCCGTGGTCCCGTTCGACGGCGAGGCGGACGCGGTGACCATGGCCAACCGGACCGAGTACGGGCTGTCCGGCTCGATCTGGACCCGCGACGTCGGCCGCGCCTTCCGCGTCGCGCGCGGTGTCGAAGCCGGGAACCTGTCGGTCAACTCGCATTCGTCCGTCCGGTACTGGACGCCGTTCGGCGGGTTCAAGCAGTCCGGATTGGGCCGGGAGCTCGGCCCGGACGCCGTCGACGCCTTCACCGAGACCAAAAACGTCTTCATCAGCACGGAGGAATAGGAATGGTTCAGCGTTTCGAAGGCCGCGTCGCGGTCATCACCGGCGGCAGCAGCGGGATCGGCCTCGCCACCGCGCGGCGGCTGGCGAGCGAAGGCGGGAAGGTCGTCATCGGCGACATCTCCGCCGACGCGGGCAAAGCCGCGGCCGACGAGGTCGGCGGCCTGTTCGTGCAGGCCGACGTCACCGACGCCGAGCAGGTCGAGGCCCTGTTCCAGACCACTGTGGACACTTTCGGCTCGGTCGACGTCGCGTTCAACAACGCGGGCATCTCCCCGCCCGAGGACGACTCGATCCTCACCACGGGCATCGACGCGTGGGAGAAGGTACAGAAGGTCAACCTGACGTCGGTGTACCTGTGCTGCAAGGCCGTGCTGCCGCATATGCAGCGGCAGGGCAAGGGCTCGATCATCAACACGGCGTCGTTCGTCGCGGTGATGGGTGCGGCGACGTCGCAGATCTCGTACACCGCGTCCAAGGGCGGGGTGCTCGCGATGAGCCGGGAGCTGGGCGTGCAGTTCGCGCGGGAGAACATCCGGGTGAACGCGCTGTGCCCGGGTCCGGTGAACACGCCGCTGCTCAAGGAGCTGTTCGCGAAGGACCCCGAGCGGGCCGCGCGGCGGCTGGTGCACGTGCCGGTCGGGCGGTTCGCGGAGCCGGAGGAGATCGCGGCCGCGGTCGCCTTCCTGGCGAGCGACGACGCCTCGTTCATCACGGCTTCGCAGTTCCTGGTGGACGGGGGCATCTCGGGCGCCTACGTCACCCCGCTCTGACCTCGGGCAGCTGTCCGTGAAGGCCTCCTTGAGGGACCCAGAGTCCCTCAAGGAGGCCTTCACGGACCGGGCCCAGGGTGTGCGTCACTCGTCCCGGTGGCTGGGATGGCGGGCCGCTGACCTGCGCTGTAGTCCTGACAGCGCGAGCCAGCATCCAGGACCACCCAGGAGGCCCAGAATGACCCGGCAGATGAGCACCGCCATGCGTGACTGCATCGACCTGTGCAACGAGTGTCATGTCCGGTGCGAGGAGATGATGACGCGCTGCATGGAGATGGGCGGCGCGAAGCTCGGGATGATGATGGTGACCTGCGCGGACATGTCGCGTATGTGCGCCGACATGATGATGCGCTGCTCCGCGATGGTCGCCGACCTCGAGATGATGCGCATGTGCGCGAAGATGTGCGGCCTCGCCTCCCAGATGATGCGCATGTGCGCCGACGAGTGCGCCAAGACCGGTGACGCCGAGCTCGCCGACGCGGCGGGCATGATGATGCGCTGCGCCGAGCTCTGCGGCACCATCACCGCCGAGATGATGATGGAGAACGCGTAACTCGCGTGATCAGGCGCGTCACTCGCGTGCTTGGAGGCGTAACTCACGAGTTACGGCTCCAGACACGCGAGTGACGTGGCCGGTGGTAAGTAGACGCGCGCTGAACAGGCCAGGTACGGTGTGCGCACAACTTCAGACAGGGCCGTCGAGCTGGAGCGGGAGAGCCCCCACGAACGTGGTGGGGCACCGAAGGAGCAAACTCCCCGGAATCTCTCAGGTACCCACTACCGCTTCACGCGAGGCCACTCTGGAAAGCAGGCGCGCAAGTGCGCCTCACCCAAGGTGAAAGCCACCCTCGACGGTGGTGAAACTCTCAGGTGCCATGACAGAGGGGGAGTTCCCAGCGCACCGGTCTATCCGGCGCCTGATTGAAGGAGCTCCCTTGACCAGTACGTCCTTCGACGACCGGCACATCGGCCCCTCGGAGTCCGAGCAGGCCAAGATGCTCGCCGAGGTCGGCTACGGCAGTCTCGATGCCCTGGTACAGGCCGCGGTGCCGTCCGCGATCCGCGTCACCCGCGACCTCGAACTTCCCCCCGCCGCGTCCGAAGAGGACGCCATCGCCGAGCTTCGCGCGCTCGCCGCGCTCAACAAGCCGATGACGCAGATGATCGGCCTCGGCTTCCACGACACGGTCACCCCGGCGGTCATCCGCCGCAACGTGCTGGAGAACCCGGCCTGGTACACGGCCTACACGCCGTATCAGCCGGAGATCTCGCAGGGCCGTCTCGAAGCCCTCCTCAACTTCCAGACCATGGTCTCCGAGCTGGCCGGTCTCGCCACCGCGAACGCCTCCCTGCTCGACGAGTCCACCGCCGTCGCCGAAGCCGTCATGCTGATGCGCCGCGCGTCGAAGGCGAAGTCGAACAAGGTCGTCCTCGACGCCGAGTGCCTGCCGCAGACGATCGCGGTCGTCCGCACCCGCGCCGAGGCCATGGGCGTCGAGGTCGAGGTCCGCGACCTGCTCACCGGCCTGCCGGAGGAGTTCTTCGGCGTCGTCGTCCAGTACCCGGGCGCTTCCGGCGTGCTGCGCGGCGCGGGCTTCTACTCCGCCATCTCCGAGACGGCGAAGGCCGCCGGGGCGCTGTACACCGTCGCCGCCGACCTCCTCGCCCTCACGCTGATCACCGCGCCGGGTGAGTTCGGCGCCGACATCGCCGCCGGATCCACCCAGCGCTTCGGTGTCCCGCTCGGTTACGGCGGCCCGCACGCCGGGTTCATGGCCGTCCGCGCCGGGCTCGAGCGCTCGCTGCCGGGCCGCCTGGTCGGGGTCTCGGTCGACGCCGACGGCAACCCCGCGTACCGCCTCGCCCTGCAGACCCGCGAGCAGCACATCCGCCGTGAGAAGGCCACCTCCAACATCTGCACCGCGCAGGTCCTGCCCGCCGTGCTCGCCGCGATGTACGCGGTCTACCACGGCCCGGACGGCCTCAAGCGCATCGCGACCCGCGTCCACGAGCTCGCCGCCGGGCTGGCGGGCGCGCTCCGTGCGGCCGGCGTCGAGGTCGTCCACGAGGGCTTCTTCGACACCGTCCTCGCCCGCATGCCCGGACAGGCCGAAGCCGTCGTCGCGGTCGCGCGGGAGAACGGGATCAACCTCGGCCCGGTCGACGCCGACCACGTCCGTATCGCGGTCGACGAGGTCACCACGCCCGCGATCATCGCCAAGGTGCTCGCCGCGTTCGGCGTGGAGAACAAGGCCGAAAGCGCCCAGGCGCTGCCCGCCGGCCTCGGCCGCGAGAGCGAGTACCTCACCCACGAGGTCTTCCACTCGCACCGCTCCGAGACCGCGATGCTGCGCTACCTGCGCGGACTGTCCGATCTGGACTACGCGCTCGACCGCGGCATGATCCCGCTGGGCTCCTGCACGATGAAGCTCAACGCCACCACCGAGATGGAGCCGATCAGCTGGCGCGAGTTCGCGGGGATCCACCCGTTCGCGCCCGCGGACCAGGCCGAGGGCTACCACACCCTGGTCGAGCAGCTGTCCGGCTGGCTCGCCGAGGTCACCGGCTACGACAAGGTGTCGCTGCAGCCGAACGCGGGCAGCCAGGGTGAGCTCGCCGGCCTCCTCGCGATCCGTGCGTACCACCACGCGAACGGTCAGGCCGAGCGCGAGGTCTGCCTGATCCCGTCGTCCGCGCACGGCACGAACGCCGCCTCCGCGGTGATGGCCGGGATGCGCGTCGTCGTGGTCAAGTGCACCGACGAGGGCAACGTCGACCTCGAAGACCTGCGGGCCAAGGTCGAGGCCAACCGCGACACGCTGTCCGCGATCATGGTCACGTACCCGTCCACGCACGGTGTGTACGAGAACGGCATCGACGAGCTGGCCAAGATCGTCCACGACGCGGGCGGCCAGGTCTACGTCGACGGCGCGAACCTCAACGCCCTGCTGGGTCTCGCCAAACCGGGTGAGTTCGGCGGCGACGTCTCGCACCTGAACCTGCACAAGACCTTCTGCATCCCGCACGGTGGCGGCGGCCCCGGCGTCGGCCCGGTCGCGGTCCGCGCGCACCTCGCGCCGTACCTGCCGAACCACCCGCTGCTGGAGAAGGCCGGTCCCGAAACCGGTGTCGGCCCGATCAGCGCCGCCCCGTACGGCTCGGCCTCGATCCTGCCGATCTCGTGGGCGTACGTCCGCATGATGGGCGCTGGCGGGCTCACCGCGGCGACGCAGGTCGCCGTCCTCGCGGCGAACTACGTGGCCAAGCGCCTCAACCAGCACTACCCGGTGCTCTACACCGGACAGGACGGCCTGGTCGCGCACGAGTGCATCCTCGACCTGCGCGGGCTCACCAAGGAGACCGGCGTCAGTGTCGACGACGTCGCGAAGCGCCTGATCGACTACGGCTTCCACGCCCCGACCATGTCGTTCCCGGTCGCGGGCACGCTGATGGTCGAGCCGACCGAGTCCGAGGACCTCGGCGAGATCGACCGCTTCATCGAGGCCATGATCGCCATCCGCGCGGAGATCGACGCCGTCGCGCAGGGCAAGTGGGCCGCGGACAACAGCCCGCTGCGCAACGCCCCGCACACCGCGGAGACCCTCGTCGGCGACTGGGACCTGCCGTACGACCGCGAACTGGCGGTGTACCCCGCCGGGGTGAACCGCAAGTCCAAGTACTGGCCCCCGGTGCGCCGCATCGACGGTGCGCGCGGGGACCGTAACCTCGTCTGCTCCTGCCCGCCGCTCAACGCCTACGAGAACTGAGGCACTTGATGTCGAAAGAGACGTCCCTGCACGGAGTCCACAAAGGACTGGGTGCGCTGTTCACCGATTTCGCGGGCTGGTCGATGCCGATCCGCTACTCCAGCGAACTGGCGGAGCACAAGGCGGTCCGCGAGGCCGCCGGGCTGTTCGACCTCTCGCATATGGCCGAGATCGAGGTGACCGGCCCGCAGGCCGCCGACACCCTCGACTTCGCGCTGGTCGGCAACCTGTCGGGCGTGAAGCCGGGCCGGGCGCGCTACACGATGATCTGCGACGAGAACGGCGGCGTGCTCGACGACCTGGTCGTCTACCGGCTCGCCGACGAGAAGTTCCTGGTCGTGGCCAACGCGGGCAACGCCACCGTGGTCGCGGAAGCGCTGGCCGAGCGGGTCTCGGGTTTCGACGCGGTGGTCGAGAACAAGTCCGAGGACGTCGCGCTGATCGCCGTCCAGGGCCCGAAGGCCGTCGAGATCCTCGGCGCCGTCACCGACGCCGACCTGGGCGCGCTCAAGTACTACGCGAGCGTCCCGGCCGTCGTGAAGGGGCACGACGTCCTGCTCGCCCGCACCGGGTACACCGGCGAGGACGGCTTCGAGCTGTACGTCCCGGCCGGTGAGGCTCCCGCCGTCTGGCGCATCCTGACCGACGCCGGCGAGCCGCACGGCCTGCTCCCGGCGGGCCTCGCCTGCCGCGACACCCTGCGTCTCGAAGCCGGAATGCCGTTGTACGGCAACGAACTCAGCCTCCAGCTGAGCCCGTTCGAGGCCGGCCTCGGCCGCGTGGTCAAATTCGAGAAGCCGAACGACTTCGTCGGCAAGGCCGCGCTCGAAGAGCTGTCCAAGAAGGACGTTCCCCGCGTTCGCGTTGGGCTCAAGGGCTCGGGCCGCCGCGCCCCGCGCCACGGCTACACCGTCCTGGCCGGCGAGACCGAGATCGGCGAGGTCACCAGCGGTGCCCTTTCGCCGACGCTGGGTTATCCGATCGCCATGGCCTACGTGGATCGGGAGCACTCCGAGCCCGGCACCGAGCTTTCCGTCGACATCCGGGGCCGTATCGAGCCCGTCGAGGTCGTCGCCCTGCCCTTCTACTCCCGCGCCTGAAAGGCCCTCCTCTGATCATGAGCATCCCCAGGACCTGAAGTACACGAAGGAACACGAGTGGCTGAACGTCGCCGACGGCGTCGCCACCGTGGGCATCACCGCCTTCGCCGCCGAGTCGCTCGGTGACATCGTGTTCGTCCAGCTTCCCTCGGTCGGCGACACCGTCACCGCGGGCGAGGTGTTCGGCGAGGTCGAGTCGACCAAATCGGTCAGCGAGCTGTACGCACCCGTGGACGGCGAGGTCGTCGAGGTGAACGAGGCCACAACGGACACCCCCGAGCTCATCAACTCGGACCCGTACGCCGAAGGATGGCTCCTGAAGGTGCGTCTGACCGGCGACGTGCCCGCCCTGCTCGACGCCCAGGCGTACGCCGTGCTTACCCAGGAGAACTGACATGTTCAACGCTGCCCTGTCCGAAGTGGACCCCGAGGTCGCCACCGCCGTCGCGGCCGAACTCGACCGGCAGCAGTCGACCCTGGAGATGATCGCCTCGGAGAACTTCGCCCCGGTGGGCGTGCTCGAGGCGCAGGGTTCGGTGCTGACGAACAAGTACGCCGAGGGCTACCCCGGCCGCCGCTACTACGGCGGCTGTGAGCACGTCGACGTGATCGAGCAGCTGGCGATCGACCGCGCGAAGGCCCTCTTCGGTGCCGAGCACGCCAACGTCCAGCCGCATTCGGGCGCGCAGGCCAACGCCGCCGCCATGGTCTCGGTGCTCAACCCCGGCGACACCATCCTCGGTCTCGACCTCGCCCACGGCGGGCACCTGACCCATGGGATGAAGATCAACTTCTCGGGCAAGCTCTACAACGTCGTCGCCTACCACGTCGACAAAGAGACCGGGATCGTCGATATCGAGGAGATCGAGCGCCTCGCCAAGGAGCACAAGCCGAAGCTGATCATCGCCGGCTGGTCGGCGTACCCGCGCCAGCTCGACTTCGCCGAGTTCCGCCGCATCGCCGACGAGGTCGGCGCGAAGGTCATGGTCGACATGGCGCATTTCGCCGGTCTGGTCGCGGCCGGGCTGCACCCGAGCCCGGTGCCCTACGCCGACATCGTCACCACGACCACGCACAAGACCCTCGGCGGCCCGCGCGGCGGCATCATCCTGTCCCGCCAGGAACTCGCCAAGAAGATCAACTCGGCGGTGTTCCCCGGCCAGCAGGGCGGTCCGCTGGAGCACGTCATCGCCGCCAAGGCCGTCGCGCTCAAGATCGCCGCGAGCGAGGAGTTCCGCGAGCGCCAGCAGCGTGTGCTGGAAGGCGCAAAGATCCTGGCCGACCGCCTTTCGCGCACGGACTGCAGCGAAGCGGGCGTCCGCGTGCTGACCGGCGGCACCGACGTGCACCTGGTGCTCGTCGATCTGGTCAACTCCACTTTGGACGGTCAGCAGGCCGAGGACCGGCTGCACTCGGTCGGTATCACGGTCAACCGCAACGCCGTCCCGTTCGACCCGCGCCCGCCGATGGTCACCTCCGGCCTGCGGATCGGCACCCCGGCGCTCGCGACCCGCGGCTTCGGCGCCGAGGACTTCGCCGAGGTGGCCGACATCATCGCCGAGGCGCTGCGTCCGGACTTCGACGAGGACCTGCGCCAGTCGCTGTCCGCCCGGGTCGAACTGCTGGCCAAGAAGCACCCGTTGTACGCGGACCTCAACCGATGAGCGCGCTCCCCGAGGGGCGCAAACTTCTCCGGCTGGAAGTCCGCAACGCGCAGACCCCGATCGAGAAGAAGCCGCCGTGGATCAAGACCCGGGCCCGCATGGGTCCGGAGTTCACGGAGCTCAAGGGACTGGTCAAGCGCGAAGGCCTCCACACCGTGTGTGAGGAGGCCGGGTGTCCCAACATCTACGAATGCTGGGAAGACCGTGAGGCGACGTTCCTGATCGGTGGGGACCAGTGCACGCGGCGTTGCGATTTCTGCCAGATCGACACGGGCAAGCCGGAGGCGCTGGACCGGACCGAGCCGCGCAAGGTCGCCGAAAGCGTCCAGGCGATGGGCCTGCGCTACTCGACGGTGACCGGCGTCGCGCGTGACGATCTGGAGGACGGCGGCGCGTGGCTGTACGCGGAGACCGTGCGGCAGATCCACGCGTTGAACCCGGGTACGGGTGTCGAGCTGTTGATCCCGGATTTCAACGCGGATCCCGACCAGCTGGCCGAGGTGTTCGGCTCGCGGCCGGAGGTTTTGGCGCACAACGTCGAGACGGTGCCGCGGATCTTCAAGCGGATCCGGCCGGGTTTCCGGTACGCGCGGTCGCTGGAGGTCATCACCCGCGCCCGTGAGGCGGGCCTGGTGACGAAGTCGAACCTCATCCTCGGCATGGGCGAGACGCCGGAGGAGGTCGCGCCCGCGATGAAGGACCTGGTCGACGCGGGCTGCGAGATCCTCACGATCACCCAGTACCTGCGCCCTTCGCCCAGGCATCATCCGGTGGACCGGTGGGTCAAGCCGGAGGAGTTCGTCGAGCATTCGAAGGCGGCCGAAGCGATGGGCTTCGCTGGTGTGATGGCCGGGCCGCTCGTACGCTCGTCGTATCGGGCCGGTCGCCTTTTCGCCCAGACGAAGGCCCACCGCGGCGAACCGCTGTCGGAGAATTTGGCCCATCTCGCCGCCGAAGGGCCCGCGGCCCAAGAGGCCAGCTCACTGCTGGCCAGATAGGAAGGAGGGCAGATCAATGGCGATCAGCGTCTTCGACCTGTTTTCGATCGGCATCGGCCCCTCCAGCTCCCATACGGTGGGCCCGATGCGCGCCGCGCTGACCTTTGTGGACGGTCTGGCGGCGGACGGTGACCTCGCCGCAACGGCCCGCGTCCAGAGTGAGCTTTTCGGCTCGCTCGGCGCGACCGGGTTCGGGCACGGCAGCGACAAGGCCGTGCTGCTCGGGCTGTCCGGGGAGCGGCCGGAGGAGATCGACACCGACACCGTGCCCGGCAAGATCGCGGCGATCCGCGAATCGGGCAGGCTCCGGGTGCGCGGCGAGCACGAAATCGTGTTCGTCGAGGACACCGACCTGACCATGCACCGGCGGAAGTCCTTGCCGGCGCACCCGAACGGGATGATCTTCCGCGCGTTCGACGCCGACGGGAAGGTGCTGCGCGAGCGCACCTACTACTCCGTCGGCGGTGGGTTCGTGCGCGACGAGTCCTACGAGACCGACACCGTCGTCGTCGAGGACTCGACCCGGCTGGAGTTTCCGTTCCGCACCGGCGCGGATCTGCTGAAGCACTGCGAGGACACCGGGCTGCCCATCAGCGAGATCATGCTGCGCAACGAGCTTTCGTGGCGCACGCGCGAGGAGATCCGCGAAGGGCTGCTGGAGATCTGGCAGGTCATGGCGGAATGCGTGCGCAACGGGTGCGAGCACGAGGGCGTCCTGCCGGGTGGCCTGAAGGTGCCTCGGCGTGCGAAGGCGTTGCACGAGAAGCTGCTCGCCGAGGACGGCGTCGGCGACCCGCTGTACGCGATGGACTGGGTGAGCCTGTACGCGCTGGCGGTCAACGAGGAGAACGCCGCGGGCGGCCGTGTCGTCACCGCGCCGACCAACGGCGCGGCGGGGATCATCCCGGCCGTCCTGCACTACTACCAGCGGTTCATCCGGGGCTCGTCGGACGACGGCATCGTGACGTTCATGCTCACCGCGGGCGCGATCGGCTCGATCCTCAAGCAGACCGGTTCGATCTCGGGCGCCGAGGTCGGCTGCCAGGGTGAGGTCGGTTCGGCCAGCGCCATGGCCGCCGCCGGGCTCACCGAGGTCCTCGGCGGTTCACCCGCGCAGGTGGAGAACGCCGCCGAGATCGGCGTCGAGCACCACCTGGGGCTGACCTGCGACCCGGTCGGCGGCCTGGTGCAGATCCCGTGCATCGAGCGCAACGCCGTCGGCGCGTCGAAGGCGATCCACGCCGCGCGGATGGCGATGCGCGGCGACGGTTCGCACGTCGTGACGCTGGACAAGGCGATCAAGACGATGCGCGAGACCGGTGCCGACATGAGCGTGAAGTACAAGGAGACAGCTCGCGGCGGCCTCGCCGTGAACGTCATCGAATGCTGATGCCCCGCGTTTAGTCCTCTGGATGCGGTAGTTGCACACGCAAGTACCGCATCCAGAGGACGAATCGCGGGCCGCCTAAACTCGAAGAGTGGAGTCGAGCACGGTCGCGAACGCGGGTGACGCGCTGTTCCGCCCGGTGCGCGCGGGCAACGCCTTCGAGGAGACCGTCGAAAGGCTGCTCCAGGCGATCCGGCTGGGCGTGGTGGGCGCGGGGGAGCGGCTGCCTTCGGAACGTGAGCTCGCCGAGCGGCTCGGGGTCAGCCGGGTGACGCTGCGCGAGGCCATCCGCGCGCTGTCCGACGCGGGATACGTCGAGTCGCGGCGTGGAAGGTACGGCGGCACGTTCGTCAACGACGTCCTGCCCGACCCGCCCGCCGCCGACGGCCGGAAGGTCGACAACGCCACGCTGGAGGACGTGCTCGGCCTCCGGCACGTCCTGGAGACCGGCGCCGCCGAGATGGCGGCCGCGCGTTCGCTCAGCCCGGCCGACCGGCAGCATCTGACCAGCACGCTCGCCGAGGCCGCGGCGGCCGACGTCGGCGACTACCGACGCAAGGATTCGCGGCTGCACCTGGCGATCGCCGAGGTCACCGCGTCCGGCTCGCTGACCACCGCGATGGCCGACGCGCGGATGCGGGTCAACCAGCTGCTCGACATGATCCCGCTGCTCGAACCGAATCTGGAGCATTCCAACGCCCAGCACGAGGCCATCGTCGACGCGATCCTCGCCGGGGACTCCGAGGCGGCCCGCCGGGCGATGACGGAACACGTCGAAGGGACCGCTTCACTGCTTCGCGCCTTCCTCGCTTGAGGTCAGCAGCGCGTGCGCGAAATCGATGGCGTGCGGCGTATCCGGGAACACCCGGCCCTCCGCGCGGAGCCGGTCCGCGACGCCGAGTTCGTCGAGCACCTTCTCGTGGCCCGGCCTGATCCCCGACACCAGGACCGTGATCCCGCGATGTTCGAGGCGTTCGATGGCGTCGCGCAGGACGAGGGCGCCGGTGGCGTCGATGGCCGACACCCGTGACATCCGGAGGATGACCACCCGGACGTCGGCCACCTCGGACAGCTCCAGCAGGAACTGGTGGGCCGCCGCGAAGACCAGCGGTCCGTCGAGCCGGAACGCGACGATGTGCTCGTCCAGCAGCGCCCGCTCCTCGGCCGCGTGATCGGCGTGGTCGAGCGCGACCTCTTCGACGCGAGCCGCCTTCGCGATCGCCCGCAGCGCCAGCGCGCCCGCCACGACGAGGCCGAGGATGACCGCGGTGACCAGATCCAGGATCAGGGTCGCGCCCGCGGTGAGCACGAGGACCAGCGCGTCACGCCGGGTGGAGCGCAGGAGCGCGCGGACCGAGCCCGCCTCGACCATGCGGACGGCGGTGGCCAGCAGCACCCCGGCGAGCGCCGCGATCGGGATCGTGGCCACGAGCGGCGCCGCCGCGAAGACGATCACCGCCAGCACCAACGCGTGGGTGAACGAGGCGAGCCGGGATTTCGCCCCGGCGCGGACGTTGACCGCGGTGCGCGCGATCGCCGCGGTGGCGGGTACGCCGCCGAACAGCGGGGTGACGAGATTCGCGAGACCCTGCCCGAAGAGTTCCCGGTCCGGGTCGTGGCGTTCGTTGACGCTCATCGCGTCGGCGACCGTGGCCGAGAGGAGGCTTTCCAGCGCGGCCAGCGCCGCGACCGCGACGGCGGAGGGCGCCAACGCGCCCAGGGTCGACAGATCCAGGAAGTCCAGCGAAGGCGCGGGAAGACCGTTGGGCAGGGCGCCGATACGTGCGACCGGCAGCTGCGCGAAGTGGCTCACGAGGGTCGCGATGGCCACCGCGACCAGCGAGAACGGGATCGACGGCCGCCACCTCGCGCCGAGCAGCATCAGGGCGGCGACGCCGGCCGCGACCGCGATCGACGGCCAGGCCGGATGCGCGGCGAAATCGGCCACCGCCTTCGCCGCGACGACGGCCACCTTCTCGCCTTCCGGGGTGGCGACGCCGAGCGCGGCGGGGACCTGCTGCAACGCGATCACCCCGGCGATGCCCAGCGTGAAGCCTTCGACCACCGGCGTCGGCACGTAGCGCATGTACCGGCCGGCACGGGCGACCGCGAGCAGGAGCAGCAACACCCCGGCGAGCAGGCCCACCGTCAGCACGCCGCCCGCTCCGTGCGTGGCCATGATCGGCACCAGCACCACGGTCATCGCCCCGGTCGGGCCGGAGACCTGGAGGTTGGAGCCGCCGAAGATCGCGGCCAGCGCGCCGGCGACGATCGCGGTGACCAGCCCGGCTTCGGCGCCGAGCCCGGACGAGATGCCGAAGCCCAGCGCCAGCGGGAGGGCGACGATCGCGACGGTCAGGCCTGCCGTGAGGTCGCGCCGGGGAGCGCGTTTGAGCGTCCGCAGGTCTTCGCGTCCGGGCAGGAGCGAGCGCAGTTCCGAAAGTCTCAGACCCGCCACGGCGTCACTCCGCGTCGCGGAGCTGGGCGAGCAAGACGTTCTGGTCGGCCAGCAGCTCGGTGAGGATGCGCCGGGCCGCGCGCAGGAGCTCGACGACGTCGCCGCCGGCGAGCGCGTACACCACCGTCGAGCCGTCGCGGGTCGAGGTGACGATGCCCGACCGGCGCAGGACGGCAAGTTGCTGCGAGAGGTTGGAGGCCTCGACCTCGATCTCCGCGAGCAGTTCACGGACGGCCTTCGGGCCTTCGGCGAGCAGCTCCAGTACACGGATCCGGACCGGATGGCCCAGCATGCGGAAGAACTCCGCCTTCGCCTGGTACAGGGGGACGGGCATCTGAGCACATTATCAAATGAAGAATTCTTCAAGTCGTGAACCGGTGGCCATTCGGTGACTTTCCCACAACCTTTTCACTCGTTCGGGCGTCTAACCTGGCGTGGAAAACCCGGATGAGGCAGACGCACCCGAGTCGGAGACCACGGCCACCCCGGAGCCGAAACGGAAGAAGCGCAGGTGGCGACGGGTCGCCGCCTGGACGCTCGGCCTGGTGATCGGCATCCCGGTCGTCGCGTTCGGGCTCGCGTACGTCCTGCTCGACGTCCGCAGCCCGCAAGAGGTGCTCGCCGATCTCGACAAGACCGTCGTCCTGCAGAACGCCGACGGTTCCGAACTGCTCAAGGTGGTCCCGCCCGGCGGCGACCGGCTGTTCGTGCCCTACGACGCCGTCCCCGCGAAACTGCGCGACGCGATCGTCGCGACCGAGGACCCGACCTTCTGGGACAACGAGGGTTTCGACCTCACCGGGCTCGGCCGCGCGCTGGTGACCGGCGTCGGCGGCGGCTCGGGGATCACCCAGCAGTACATCAAGAAGTCCACCGGCAACGAGGACGCCACCCTCACGCGGAAGTTCTCCGAGCTCGTGCTCGCCACGAAGATCACCCAGCAGCAGACCAAGAAAGAGATTTTCGAAAGCTACGTCAACATCATCTCGTTCGGCCGCGGCACCTACGGCCCGGCGTCGGCGATGAACGCCTACTTCGGCCGCAAACTCGACGACTCGATGACCTGGAGCGAGGCGGCCTTCCTCGCGGGCATGATCCAGTCGCCTTCGGTGCACGACCCGTACGCCTCCAGCCACGAGCACGCCATGAAGCGCTGGTCCTACGTGGTGAACAAACTGGTCGCGCGCGGCTACGTCAGCCAGGCCGAAGCGGTCGCCATGACCTATCCGGAGGACGCGATCCAGGCGCCGTCGGAGACCCGCGCCGGTCGCGTCACCTACGAGCAGTACCACATCAAGCAGCAGGTCCTCGCGGAACTGGAGCAGGTCGGCTACCCGCTCGACCGGCTCCGCGGCGGCGCGATGAAGGTCGAGACGACCATCGATCCGCGTGCGCAGGCCGAAGCCGAGAAGACGGTCAAGGAGCGGTTGAAGGGGCAGCCGGAGCACTTCCGCGCGTCGCTGGTCGCCGTCGAACCCGGGACCGGGGCCATCCGCGCCTACAACGGCGGCGGCTGGAGCGTGCACGACTACGCGGGCACCCCGTACGGCACCGGCTCGACGTTCCAGCCCTTCATCCTCGCCGCCGGGCTCGAACGGGGTGTGAACGTGGACGAACCGCTGAAGGCACCGGCGTCGGTCGACTTCCTCGGCGAGACCTTCCAGTTCCAGGACCAGTGCGGCGAAGCCGGGAAGTGCACGCTGCGCGAGGCGATGGGGCGGGGCGCTCACGGCCCGTTCGTCGACCTGGCGAAGAAGCTCGGCGCCGAGGCGGTCCGCGACGGCGCTCGCGCGGCCGGGATCCCCGAAGCCGTCGACGGCGCCGTGACCCTGCGCGAGAAGGACGGGTTCCTGATCGGACCGGGGATCGCGGTCGGCCGGTATCCCTTACGCCCCAGTGACATGGCGGGTGCGTACGCGACCTTCGCCGCCGACGGTATGCGCGCCACCCCGCATCTGGTGTCGAAGATCCGGGACGAGAACGGCGAAGTGGTGTGGGAACGGCCGTCGGACAAGACGCCCGCGTTCCAGGGCGACGAGGCGCTGAGCCGCCGGATCGCGGGCACGATGAGCCAGGTGCTCGCCACGGGTCTGAAGGATCGCCCGGCGGCGCTGAAGACCGGCGACTTCCGGTTCAACGAGACGGACGACAACGCCGGCGGCTGGGCGGCCGGCTACACGCCGCAACTCGCGACCGCGGTCTGGGTCGGCTCCGACGAGCCGCGCCGGATGCGGGACGCCGCCGGGGAGAAACTGACCGGCGGGACCCTTCCGGCGGACATCTGGCAGGGCTTCATGAACGGTGTCCACCGAGGACAGCCGGCGCGCTGGCCGGACGGCTCCGGCCCGCGGCCCGCCACGACGGCTCCGCGATGACCTCGGCGTGACGCGGCACGTAACTCGCGTGCTCAGACACGTAACTCGCGTGCTCAGGGGCCGCACACCGAGTTACGCCTTCAGACACGCGAGTTACGCCTTCGGGCACGCGCGGGCGCCTGGGTCAGGGCTTCACGAGTACGACGGTGAGGCCGTCGTAGCCCTTGCTGCCGACCGTCTGGATCGCCGTCGCGTCGACGCGGGGTTCGGCGGCGATCATCTCGTGCAGCCGCCTGATGCCTTGGATGTTCGGGTCTTCGCTGGCGGCGTCGGTCACCGCGCCGCCGCGGACGACGTTGTCGACCACGATCACGCCGCCGGGCCGGACGAGCTTCAGCGATGCCTCGAAGTAGGCCGGGTTGTTGGCCTTGTCGGCGTCGATGAACGCCAGGTCGATCGGGCCCTCGACCGAGGGCAGCAGGTCCAGCGCCTTGCCGACCCGGACGTCGACCAGGCCGCCGAGCCCGGCCGCTTCGATGTTGCCGCGCGCGACCTCGGCGTGCTTCGGGTCGTATTCGAGGGTGACGAGCCTGCCCTGCGGCGGCAGGGCACGGGCGAGCCAGATCGTGCTGTACCCGCCGAGCGTGCCGATCTCCAGGATGGACCGGGCGCCGATCATCCTCGCCATCAGGTTGAGCAGTTTGCCCTGATTCGGCGCGACGGCGATCGAGGGCAGCCCGGCCTCGTCCGACGCCTGCCGCGCGCCTTCGAGGGCGGGATCGGACGGGACGAGCACCCCGGACAGATAGTCGTCCACTTCGGACCACAGTTGCTGTGACATGGCACCTCCGCCGCCAACCTACTCCGAGGCGGTCAGGCTGCGCGGCGTCCGGCTTTCGGGATCACCAGCGGGGTACCGGTTTCCGGGCACGGCATGACCCGGCAGGGCAGCTCGAAGATCTTCTCGACGTTCGCGGCGGTCACGACCTCTTCGGGCGCTCCGGTCGCGAGGACCTCTCCGCCGCGCATCGCGATCATGTGCGTCGCGTAGCGGGCGGCGTGGTTGAGGTCGTGCAGCACCGCGACCAGCGTGCGGCCCTGCTCCTGGTGCAGTTCCGCGCACAGGTCGAGGATGTCCATCTGGTGCGCGATGTCCAGATAGGTCGTCGGCTCGTCGAGCAGCAGGAGATCAGTCTCCTGTGCGAGGGCCATCGCCATCCACACGCGCTGCCGCTGGCCACCCGACAGCTCGTCGACCAGCCGCTCGGCGAGGTCGTCGACCCCGGTGGCGCGCATGGACTCCGCGACCACGGTGGCGTCCTCACGGGACCACTGGCGCAGCAGGCGCTGATGCGGGTACCGGCCGCGCGCGACGAGGTCCGCGACCGTGATGCCGTCGGGCGCGATCGAGCTCTGCGGCAGCAGGCCGAGCCGCCGGGCGACCTCCTTGGCGGGGAAGGAGCTGATCACCTGGCCGTCGAGGAACACCGAACCCTTGCGCGGTTTGAGCATCCGCGCGAGCGCGCGCAGCAGGGTCGTCTTGCCGCAGGCGTTCGGCCCGACGATGACGGTGAACGACCGGTCGGGGATGACCACCCCGAGGTCTTCGGCCACGGTACGGCCGTCGTAGGCGAGCGTCAGCGCGTCCGCGTGCAGGCGGGACGTCGTGCTCTGCTCGGTGAGGGTTTCCACGGTCTCCACGCAGGTTAGGCTAACCTAGGAGTCCGCAGTTGTGGTGTTCCGTACGTCGCAGTCGTGCTTCGATGGCATGATCCGCGGTGCAATCGTGTGAATGCACTCGGTGCGATCGAAGGACGGCATGGAGGACTACCGGATAGTCGCGGACGAGATCTCCGCCGACGTCGAGGCAGGGAGGCTCCGTCCTGGCGACCGGCTGCCCCCGCAGCGGCGGTTCGCCCGCGAACGCGGGATCGCGAACTCGACCGCCGCCAGGGTCTACGGCGAACTCGTCCGGCGGGGTGTCGTGGTCGGCGAGGTCGGGCGGGGCACGTTCGTGCGCGCCGGGCGCCCGCCGCTGGAGACCGCGCTCGCCGAACCGGGCGGCGCGACGGTCGACCTCGAACTCAACTTCGCCGTCCTCCCGGAACAGTCCGCGCTGGTCGGGAAGGCGCTCGAGCCGCTCCTGCGTGAAGACGTCCTGACAGCGGCGTTGCGGCCTGGAAGCGTCTCGGGCTCGAAGCAGGCGCGTGACGCCGTCGCCGGGCTACTCGCGAAGGACGGCTGGACGCCTGAAATCCTCTTCGCCGGAAGCGGGCGCCAGGCCATCGCGGCCGCCATCGCCGCCTTCGTGCCGATGGGGGAACGGCTCGCCGTCGAAGCCGTCACGTACCCCGTGGTCAAGGCGCTCGCCGGGCGGCTCGGTGTCCAGCTGGTGCCCGTCGAGACCGACGACAGGGGCCTCATCCCCGAGGCGCTCGAAGCCGCGTCCGTTCGCGCCCTGTACGTCCAGCCGACGCTGCACAACCCGCTCGGGTCCACAATGGACGAAGAGCGCCGCGTCGAGCTGGCGGAAACCGTGCGCCGGATGGACATCCCGGTGATCGAGGACGGGATCTACACCTTCCTCCGGCCCGAGGTCCGTCCCTTCGCGGCGTACGCGCCGGAACGCACGGTGTTCACCGACAGCATGTCCAAACGGCTCGCCCCGGGACTGACCACCGGTTTCCTCGCCGTCCCGGCGGCATGGACGGAACGGCTCGCCGCGGCCGTGCGCTCGGGTGGCTGGGTCGCACCCCGGCTCGCCGTCGAAGCCGCCACCCGGTGGATCACCGGCGGCACGCTGGAAACCGTCGAACGGGCGAAACGCCTCGACGCCGCGGAACGCCAGCGGGTGACGGCGGAGCGCCTGGCCGGGTTCACCCTGCGCGCCGATCCGCGGGCGTACCACTGCTGGTGGGAACTCCCCGAACACTGGCGCGCCGAGACCTTCGTCGCCGCGGCCGCGCGACGCGGGATCGCGGTCACCCCGGCGGCCGCGTTCGCCGTCGTCCCCGGTCACGCCCCGAACGCGGTGCGGCTCGCCGTCTCGTCGCCGCCGCTCGAAACGCTCGCGGCCGCTTTGGACGTCCTCGCCGGACTCGCCTCCGGACG
The DNA here is from genome assembly GCF_022479115.1 of Amycolatopsis sp. EV170708-02-1. Taxonomy (NCBI): domain Bacteria; kingdom Bacillati; phylum Actinomycetota; class Actinomycetes; order Pseudonocardiales; family Pseudonocardiaceae; genus Amycolatopsis; species Amycolatopsis sp. EV170708-02-1. Next base: position 6,519,196 of record NZ_CP092497.1, on the reverse strand, counting down.
CCCCGAGGACGCCGGCGTCGACTGATCCCCCTCGCGTTTCGTCCTCTGAATGCGGTAGTTCGCGTCGCCAACCACCGCATTCAGAGGACGAAACGCGTCAGGGGCGCGGCGCCCACTTGCCGATGAAGCTGCCGCAGGTGACGGTCTGCCCGGTGAGCCGCGACCGCAGCGCGTTCTCCAGCCCGAGGTAGTCGAAGATCGGCGCGTCCCCCGCGACCTGCGCGGGCACCGGCCCGCCCTTGGCCAGCGCGGGCATGCTCACGGTCTGGAACAGCACCAGGTAGTCGCCGTCGCGGTTGAGCCCGTCGGCCGTCGCGAGCATGCGTTCCGGGGCGTCGGCGACGATCTCCAGCGGCAGCGGCCATTCCAGCGGGAACGGGTTGCGCAGGCCGAAGGCGGGATAGGCGAACGGGTTGTCGGGCAGGACGGCCGTGCGCCCGGCGGGGAAACGCGTGACGCAGTCCTGGATCTGGGAGATGTAGGTGAAGGTGCCGGGGTTCGTCCGGATCCCGCGCATCGACGGCGTCACCTTGCCGAGGTCGCCGGTCAGCTTCTCGTGCGCCATGTCGAGGTACGCGGCTTCGTCGTGATGCGCGACCACGGCCCAGCCCGACGCCAGCACCGCGACCAGGCCCATCGCCGTGGCCCCCGCCAGACCGATCCGGCGAGACGGTGCCGGCAGCGGCGGCAGCGCGTCCGCCAGCAGCAGGATCGCCGTCAGCGCCAGTGTCCCGGTGAACAACGTCGGGGTGTCGTTCCCCCACGACAGGCTGGTCATGAAGCCGGTCGCGAAGACCAGCGCGCCCATACGTGAGAACCGCCGCGCCGACGCCCAGTTCACCAGCAGCGCCACACCGAGGATCCACCAGAGGACGTCCGCCCAGCGCGACGCGCCGGTGAAGTGCCCGTCGACGACCGTACCGACCACCACCGCCACGCCCGCCAGGAGCAGCAGCCGGGCGAGGATCGCCCCGGTGAAACCGGCACGGTCGCGGAAGATCCCGAGCAGGGCCAGGAACACCCCGGCGATCAGGAAGAAGGTCAAGCCCCGCACCGGTGGACTCAGCAGGGACGCGGGATTTTCCAGCCACAGCCCGAGAAGCCGCTCGCCGTACGCGGGCAGACCGCCGGTGAGCTGCTCCGCCATCGCGCCGAGCCCGCCGTCGAGGGTGACGATTCCGACGTAGAAGAGCAGAAAAGCGCCCAGTGCCAAGAGATCCCAGGCCAGCCGCCCCCACCAGCGGCCGGTGCGGAACGCGCCCTCGCGCAGCGACGGGTGCAGCAGCAGCCAGCACAACGCGATCAGCGGCACCGGCGCGAAACTCTGCTTGACGAACACCGAGGTGCCCAGCAGCACCAGGCCGAGCCGTCGCGGCCACGCCTTGCCGTTGCGCAGCCCCGAATCCAGCGCCCAGGCGCCGCACGCGGTCAGGAAGATGCCGTCGATCGTGTGCCACGCCATCAGCGGGAACGCGTTGAGGTTCAGCAGCGACGCGGCCGCCGTCAGCCCGGTGAGCCCCGGCCCCCAGTCACGGACGCGGCGGCGGGTGACCAGCACCGCGAACGCGATGGTCGCCAGGATGATCTCCAGCATGCTGAGCACGCTGGAGACGAAGAACAGCGGCCCCGGCACCAGGAAATCGACGATGTGCAGGTACGCCGAACCCAGCGGCCGCGCGGAGATGATGTCCGAGTGCGGGACCTCCCCGTGCCGCACCCGCCAGGCCTGGGCGAGGATGAAACCCTGGTCCGACGGGTGGAAACCGAAGCGCCCCACCCGGAGTTCGGTGGCGACGGCGAGCGCGAGCACCCACGCCGCGTGCAGGGAAAGCCGCAGCACTGTCCTGGACGGACGTACCACCTCGGCATCCGGTCCGGCCGACAGTGGGGGACTGGCGACGTCCACACTGCCCCTTCCCGGTCGTCCCTACCTCGGCCCGTGCCCGCCGACCCCCCGGCGTATCGGAAACCGATGGTAGCGGCCGGGGGCGTCCCCCGATCGAGCCCCGGCGGCGGGACGTCAGGGACGACGGCGCCAGACCAGCCGGGTGACCGCGCCCGCCACCGAGGCGAGCGGGGCCTTCCGGGGCAGGCCACGGGATTCCGGCGCGGACTCCGGCATCGCGCGGTAGACGAGGTGGGCGAAGAACCGCGCCGTCTTCGGTGCGACGAGCGTCACCAGTTCGGCGGCCGTGCCCTCGGGCAGGTTCAGGATCTCCGGTCGTTTCTCCAGTGCCTTCACCACGAGCGCGGCGGCGCGTTCGGGGGAGCTCGACGGCATGCCTCGATAGGAGCCGGTCGGGGCGATCATGTCGGTGCGCACCAGCGGCATCCGGACCGAGGTGAAGGTGACGCCGTCGGAAAGCGTTTCCCGGCCGGCGGTCAGCCCGAACTCCTCCAGCGCGGCCTTCGAGGCCAGGTAAGCGGAAAACCTCGGTGTGTCCGTTTGCAGTCCTTGGGTGGTCACGTTGACCACGTGCCCGAAGCCGCGCGCGGTCATCGACGGCAGCAGCCCCAGCGTCAGCCGCACTGGCCCGAAGTAGTTGATCGCCATCGTGCGCTCGAAGTCGTGGAACCGTTCGGTGGACAGCGAAAGCGACCGCCGGATCGAGCGGCCCGCGTTGTTGACCAGCATGTCGACGGCGCCGTGGGCGGCGAGCACGTCCTTGACCAGAGCGTCGACGGCGCCGCCGTCGGTGAGGTCGCACGGGTACGCCGAGGCCTTGCCGCCCGCCGCGACGATCTGCTCGCGGACCTCTTCGAGTTCGTCGGCACGCCTGGCCACGAGGATCACTTCGCCGCCCTTCGCGGCGACGGCCAGCGCGGACGCGCGCCCGATCCCCGAGGACGCGCCGGTGATGAGGACCTTCCGGCCGACCAGCGGCTCCGGCCCGGGACGCCGGCGCCCGCGATCGGGATCGAGGTGCTCCAGCCAGTACCGGTAGAGCGGACCGGCGTACTCCTTCAGTGGAGGCAAGGTGATCCCGCTGCCTTCGAGCGCGGCCGTGGTCGCGCTCGTGTCGAAGTCGACCTCCATGCTCAGATGCGGCAGGACTTCGAGCGGGATGCCGAGCTCCGCGAGCACCGCCGCGCGGGCCGACCGCCCGCCGGGGACCCGGTCGAATCCGGCGGCCGTGGATTTCGCCAGCCGGGTGCCGGCGCGCTTGAGGGCTCCGGACGGCCGGGCGGGAAGGACGGCGGAGATCTTCGGCCCGCCCGCGGCCCGCGCGAAGGCGTTGTAGACCTCGTGCAGCGGCTGCGGCCGGGGCGACGCGAGGTGGTACGTGCTGCCACTGGGCGCGTCGACGTGCATGAGGTGTTCCATCGCCTCGACGACGTAGTCGACCGGGACGAGGTTCGTCGCGCCGAGATCCGGGGCGGCGAGAGGGAGCCGGCGGGGCAGCGTGGCGAGCCGCGAGATCGCGGGAAGGAAGTAGTACGGGCCGTCGATCTTGTCCATCTCACCGGTGCGCGAATCACCGGCCACGGCGGACGGCCGGTACACGCGGAACGGTGTTTTCCCGTGCCGTCGCACGAGTTTCTCCGCCTCGAACTTCGTCGCGTGGTACGGCGACGCGAAACCCTGGCCGAGGTCGAAGTCGGCCTCGGTGAAGCGCCCGGCGTACTGCCCGGCGACCGCGATCGAAGAGACGTGGTGGAAGAGCCCGGCCTTCGCGGCGGCGGCGAACTCCAGGACGTTGCGGGTGCCGTCGACGTTGGCCGCGCGGTTCGCCGCCTCGTCCGCGGTGAGGTCGTAGATCGCGCCGAGATGCACGACGTGGTCGAGATGGCCCATGCGGGCGGGATCGATGCCCAGCGAGGGTTCGGTCAGATCGCCGGTGACGGGAACGAGCTTCTCGTGGCTCGGGAGCTTCCCGCGTGAGGTCTCCCTCACGAGAACGTGGACGGCTACGGTCTCCGGTCGCCGTAGTAGGCGCGCGACCAGGCGTTTTCCCAGAAAGCCCGTCGCGCCCGTCACGAAGTAGGTGGTCATGGCCGGCTCCTTCCGAACGGAGCCGACTCTACCTACTCAGAAGTAGGAACGGTAGTTGTCATTCGCTGTGGTCCGGATGTTCGGCCACCGCGACCACGGCGTCGCGGAGCGCGGCGCGCAGGCGCCCCACGTCCAGCGGCCCGAGTACGGCGGCCTCTCCGGGCGGCGCCACGAGCACGATCTTGTCGCTGCTCACGAACACCGTCACGTCCCTGCGCCTGCCCGCGAGATCCCGGCAGCCGACCGACCATTCGTCCCGGGGTGCCAACGTCCTCATCCTCCCGTATCCCATGATCTCCCTTTCTCGTCCGAGGCTGGGACGGGGCGGTTTCGGGGGCGTGACGCCGGTTACCCCATGTTCCTACTGATGGGTTAACCGATCCTTCATATCGTGATCGACTTCCGCTCTCGCTAGGCCGGATGGGGAGGAACGGGAGTAGCGTCCGAGGGAGGGACTGCTTGGGAGGTCATGGATGTCCGAACCCAGGAAGATCGTCATCGTCGGCGCCGGTCTCGCCGGGGCGACGGCCGCCGGGACGCTGCGTGAACGCGGCTACGAGGGCGAAGTCGTGCTCCTCGGCACCGATACGCATCGCCCGTACGAATTACCGCCCTTGTCCAAGGGGCTTCTGCTGGGCAAGACGGATGAACCCGACTGGGTGCACGACGAGGGTTTCTACGGCGAGAAGGACATCGCGTTCTCCGGCGGCGCGACCGCGACCAAGATCGAGCTCGGCTCGCGGCTCGTGCACGACGACAAGGGCGGCGAACACCGCTTCGACCGGCTCGTGCTCGCGACCGGCTCCCGGCCGCGCTCGTTGCCGGTACCCGGCGGGGATCTGCCGGGGCTGCGGACCCTGCGCACCCTCGACGACGCGCTGGCGCTCCGCTCGGCGTTCAAGGACGCCCGGCGGGTGGTGATCGTCGGCGCGGGCTGGATCGGGACCGAGGCCGCGGCGGCCGCCAGGGAACACGGCGCCGAGGTGACCGTGGTCGACCAGGTCGGCTCGCCGCTGCTCGCGGTACTGGGCGAGCAGGTGTCCGGCGTCTTCAAGGACCTCCACACCCAGCACGGCGTGAACTGGCGGTTGGGTGAAGGTGTCGCGGGATTCACCGGCGGCCCGGACGGGGTGACCGGCGTCCGCCTTCAGAGTGGTGACGAGCTCCCCGCGGATGTGGTGCTGGTGGCCGTCGGCGCGGCGCCGCGGGTCGACCTCGCGCACGCCGCCGGGCTGGAACTGTCCGACGACGGCGGTGTCTGCGCCGACGCCGGCCTGCGGACGGCCGCGCCCGACGTCTACGCGATCGGCGACATCGCCGCGCATTTCCACCCCCGCTACGGAAAACGCGTCCGCGTCGAGCACTGGTCGAACGCGAAGTGGCAGGGCGAGCACGTTGCCGGGAACCTGCTGGGCGAGAACGAGCCGTACCTGCGGAGCCCGTATTTCTTCTCGGACCAGTACGACCTCGGGTGCGAGTACCGGGGCCTCGCCGATCCCGAAAGCGACGAGCTCGTGGTGCGGGGCGATCTCGCGGCGCGGGACTTCACGGCGTTCTGGCTGCGGGACGGGCAGGTGGCCGCCGCGATGAACGTCAACCAATGGGACGACGGGGACGCGTTGAAGGCCCTGGTCGAGGGACGCACGAGCGTGACCGCGGAGCAGCTGAGGACCGCCGACCTCAACGGACTCGTGAGTGGCTAGGACGGTTAGAACCGTCCTAGCCACTCACGAGCCCCTACGCCTGCGCGACCGCCAAGGCTGCCGTCGCGGGTCGCGTCATGGTCCCGAAGGCCAGCAGCGCGAGAACGCCGAAGCCCGCCATCACGATCCCCATCGGGACCGCGGTCCCCGGACCGCCCAGCCCGACCAGCGGCGTCGCCAGCCCGCCGACGACGAACTGCAGCACGCCCAGCAGCGCCGACGCCGAACCGGCGGACCGCGCCTGTTCGGCGAGCGCCAGCGAGCTCGCGTTCGGCGCGACCATGCCGATACTCGACACCAGGATGAACAGCGGGATCAGCAGCCCGATCAGCCCGAGGTCCAGCACCGTCGCGGCCAGCACGCCGAATCCGGCCACCGCCGCGATGACGAGACCGACGGTCAGCAGCGTCCGCTCCGGGAAACGTCCGACGATGCGCCCGTTCAGCTGCCCGACGGCCACGATGCCGATGCCGTTGAGCCCGAACACCAGGCTGTACGCCTGCGGGCTGAGCCCGTAGACGCCCTGCAGCGCGAAGGACGAGCCGGAGATGTAGGCGAACAGGCTGCCGAACATGAGCCCGGAGGCCAGCGCGTAGCCGAGGAAGCCGCGGTCGCCCAGCAGGCTCGCGTACTTCCGCAGCACCGAGCCGAACCGCGCCGGCGTGCGGCGCTCCACGGGCAGCGGCTCAGGCAGGAGGAAGAAGACGACGGCCAGCAGGACCGCGCCGAACACGGTCAGGCAGACGAACACGCCTCGCCACGACGTCCAGTTCAGGATCTGGCCGCCGATGATCGGCGCCAGGATCGGGGCGAGCCCGTTGACCAGCATGAGCAGCGAGAAGAACTTCGTCATCGCGGTGCCGGAGTAGAGGTCGCGCACGGTCGCCCTGGCGATCACGATGCCCGCCGCGGCGCCGAAGGCCTGGACCCCGCGGGCGGCGATGAGCAGTTCGGCGGTCGGGGCGACGGCGCACAGGATCGAGCCGACCATGTAGAGCGCGAGCCCGGCCACGAGCGGTTTGCGGCGGCCGATCGCGTCGGACAGCGGTCCGAGGATCAGCTGCCCGAGGGCGAGCCCGATGATGAACGCGCTCAGCGTCAGCTGGACGGTGGCGTCCGCGGCGCGCAGTTCGCCCGCCATCTGCGGCAGCGCGGGCAGGTACATGTCGATGGACAGGGGCCCGAAGGCGGACAGGCCGCCGAGGATCAGGACGAACCGGGCGCGTCCGGTCGTGAGAGGCCGCGCGACAGGTTCTTCCACTCGCTCGGGCGCGATGGTCATGCTCGTTCCTTCCCCAGTCATGGTTCCGCGAGGAATAACTTGCTTAGAGTAGGTAACTATTCCCGCTGTGAGTCTCGCCACCCGGACTTCACAAGACTGATCCGATCACTTTTCCGGACAAATCCCGGCGACCCCTAGATCTCCTCGAAGGTCGTCGGGTATACATCGGATGTCTGTTGGGAACCGTTGATTCTTGACGGTTCGGTTGGAAGGGAAAATCCGTGCAGCTGTTGCGACTCGGGGAGCCGGGAAGTGAGCGTCCGTTCGTACGTGCCGGGGACGGCACGCTGCGCGACCTCTCGGCGCTGACCGCCGACATCGATGGCAGCTTCTTCGCGGGCGACGGCGTCGCCAGGGTCGCGGCCGCGCTGGCCGCCGGTGAGCTGCCCGAAGCCGGTCCCGAATCCGCGCGGGCCAGGGTGGGCGCGCCGATCGCGCGGCCCGGCAAGGTCGTCTGCATCGGCCTCAACTACCGGCAGCACGCCGAGGAGTCCGGTGCCGAGGTCCCGGCCGAGCCCGTCGTCTTCATGAAGGCCCCCGACGTCGTCGTCGGTCCGGAGGACGACGTGCTCGTGCCGCGTGGTTCGGCCAAGACCGACTGGGAGGTCGAGCTCGGCGTCGTCATCGGCAAGACCGCGCGCTACCTCGAAAGCGCCGAAGAAGCCCTGGAGTACGTCGCCGGCTACACCGTCTCGAACGACGTGTCCGAGCGCGAGTTCCAGCTCGAACGCGGCGGCACCTGGGACAAGGGCAAGTCGTGCGAGAACTTCAACCCGCTCGGCCCGTGGCTGGTCACCGCCGACGAGGTGGCCGACCCGCAGGACCTCGGCCTGCGCTTGTGGGTCAACGGCGAGAAGAAGCAGGACTCGTCGACCAAGGACATGATCTTCTCGGTCGCCGAGATCGTGCACTACGTGAGCCAGTACATGGTGCTGCGCCCCGGAGACCTCATCAACACCGGCACCCCGCAGGGTGTCGCGCTCGGACAGCAGGACCCCAAGCCGTACCTGCGCGAAGGTGACGTCATCGAGCTCGAGATCGACGGCCTCGGCCGCCAGCGCCAGAACGTCAGGCAGGCGTGATGGCGAAGATCGTGGGCATGGAGGTGCTCGACGTCCGCTTCCCCACTTCGCGGGAGCTGGACGGTTCGGACGCCATGAACCCGGACCCGGACTACTCGGCCGCGTACGTCGTGCTGCACACCGACGGCGGCCCGGACGGTTACGGGCTCGCCTTCACCATCGGGCGCGGCAACGACGTCCAGGCCGCGGCGATCCGCGCGCTGGAACCGCACGTCGTCGGCAGGGACGTGCCCACCGACGCGGCCGCGCTCGGCGACCTCTCGCGGGCACTGGTCGGCGACTCGCAGCTGCGCTGGCTCGGCCCGGAAAAGGGGGTCGCGCATATGGCGATCGGCGCGGTCGTCAACGCCGCGTGGGATCTCGCCGCGCGGATCGCCGGGTTGCCCGTCTGGCGGTTCGCCGCCGGGATGTCGCCCGAGGACCTGGTCTCCCTCGTCGACTTCCGTTATCTCTCCGACGCGCTGACCGAGCAGGAAGCGCTCGACATCCTCCGCGCGGCGGAGCCCGGCCGCGCCGAGCGGATCGCCAAGATCGAGCGCGACGGCTACCGCGCGTACAGCACTTCCCCCGGCTGGCTCGGCTACTCGGACGCGAAACTCGTCCGGCTCGCCGAACAGGCGGTCGCGGACGGCTTCGAGATGATCAAGCTGAAGGTCGGCGGGAATCTGGAGGACGACGTCCGCCGGATGAAGCTCGCCCGCGAGACCGTCGGCCCGGACATCCGGGTCGCCGTCGACGCGAACCAGCGCTGGGACGTCTCGACCGCGATCACCTGGATGACCGCGCTGGCGCCGTACGACCCGTACTGGATCGAGGAACCCACCTCCCCGGACGACGTGCTCGGGCACGCCGCGATCGCCAAGGCGCTCGCCCCGATCCGGGTGGCCACCGGCGAGCACGTCCAGAACCGCGTGGTGTTCAAACAGCTCCTGCAGGCGGGCGCGATCTCGGTACTGCAGCTGGACGCCGCCAGGGTCGGCGGGTTCAACGAGAACCTGGCGATCCTGTTGCTGGCGGCCAAATTCGGCGTCCCGGTGTGCCCGCACGCCGGCGGGGTCGGGCTGTGCGAGCTCGTCCGGCACCTGTCGATGTTCGACTTCGTGGCGGTGTCCGGGAGCGACACCGACCGGTCCATCGAATGGGTCGACCACCTCCACGAGCACTTCACCGATCCGGCCGCCGTCGTCGACGGCCGCTACGTCGCCCCGTCCGCGCCGGGCTTCTCCGCCCGGATGCACGACGCGACCCTGCGCCGGTTCACCTTCCCCGACGGTCCAGAGTGGACGGAGACAAACCAGTGAGTGAGTTCGAAGGCCTCGTCGCCGCCGTCACCGGCGGTGCCTCGGGAATCGGCAGGGCCACCGCGGACCTGCTCGCCGCACGCGGGGCGAAGGTCGCGGTGCTCGACCTGAATCCCGGCGACCTTCCCGAAGGTCTCACCGGATTCCGCTGCGACGTCGGCTCCGACAAGGAGGTCCGGTCGGCGATCGCCGCGGTCGCCGACCGGTTCGGCCGCCTCGACGTCCTGGTCAACAACGCGGGCATCGGCGCGCAGGGCGACGTCACCGCCAACGGCGACGACGAATGGCACCGGGTGCTCGACATCAACGTCGTCGGCATGGTGCGGCTCGCGCGGGCGGCGTTGCCGCATCTGAAGAACTCGCCGTCGGCCGCGATCGTCAACACCTGTTCGATCGCCGCGTGGGCGGGCCTGCCCAACCGCGCGCTGTACTCGGCCAGCAAGGGCGCGGTGCTCTCGCTGACCCTGGCGATGGCGACCGACCACCTCGCCGACCGGATCCGCGTGAACTGCGTCTGCCCCGGCACCGCGGACACCCCGTGGGTCGGCAGGCTGCTCGACGCCGCGGCCGATCCGGAGGCCGAACGCGCCGCGCTGGCCGCCCGTCAGCCGATGGGCAGGCTGGTCACCGCCGACGAGGTCGCGAACGCGGTGGTGTATCTCGCCAGCCCGCTTTCGGCTTCGACCACCGGAACGGCTCTCGCCGTCGACGGAGGGATGTACGGGTTGCGTCCGCGCGGCCCGGTCCACCACCAGTAGTTTCGCTGTCATCAAGGAGGATGCGGTGCGTACGAGGGTGATCAACGTGGCCGCCGCGGCCACCGTGCTCGGGCTGGCCCTGTCGGCGTGTGGGTCCACAAAGGACAATGCTCCCCAACCGGGTGCGGGCGGAGGCGGCAAGGTCGGCGCGACGATCCCGTTGCTGACCTCGCCGTTCTGGCAGGCCTACAACAACTACGTACCGCTGAAGGCGAAGGAACAGGGCGTCGAGGCGCTGCCGACGGTCAACGCCGACAGCGATCCGGCGAAGCAGATCACCGACATCAACACCCTGCTCAACCAGGGCATCAAGGGTTTGGTTGTGACACCGCTGGACTCCGCCGCCGTCGTGGCGGGTCTCAAGGCGGCGGAGAACAAGGGTGTCCCGGTGGTGGCCGTCGACGTCGCGCCCGAGGGCGGCAAGGTCGCGATGGTCGTGCGCGCGGACAACAAGGCGTACGGCACCAAGGCCTGCGAGGCGATCGGCGCGAAGGTCACCTCGGGCAAGGTCGTGCAGGTCATGGGCGACCTTGCCTCGGTCAACGGCCGCGACCGCTCCGAAGCGTTCCGGCAGTGCATGAAGACGAAGTTCCCGGACGTCCAGGTGCTGGAGGTCGCCGCCGAATGGAAGGCGGACAAGGCCTCGTCCGGCCTGGACAGCCTGCTGACCGCGAACCCGGACATCAAGGCCGTGTACATGCAGGCGGGCGGTGTGTACCTGGCGCCGACGCAGCAGGCGCTCAAACGCAAGAACCTCTACTTCCCGGTCGGTGACCCGAAGCATGTGGTGCTGGTCAGCAACGACGGGATCCCCCAGGAGCTGGCCGCGATCCGCGCGGGCGAACTCGACGCGACCGTCTCCCAGCCCGCCGACGACTACGCCAAGTACGGCATGTACTGGATCAAGAAGGCGATGGCGGGGGAGACCTTCAAGGCCGGGCCGACCGAACACGGCAGCACCGTCGTCGAGGTCCGGCCGGGAACTCTCGAAGACCAGCTCCCCGCGCCCGTCGTCACCAAGGACAACGTGGACGACAAGGCACTCTGGGGGAACAACCTGTGAGCGCGCTGCCCGCCGGGTCCGCCGCCGTGCCGGTGGTCAGCGCACAGGGTGTCGGCAAACGCTACGGGCCGACCGTGGCGCTGTCCGACGTCAGCCTCACCGTGCACCCCGGCGAGTCGCACGCGCTTGTCGGCCGCAACGGGGCGGGGAAATCGACGCTCGTCTCCATCCTCACCGGACTGTCCAAAACGGACACCGGGCACGTCGAGTTCGGTGGTGTCCCGGCGCCGCCGCTGTCCAAGCAGGACGATTGGAAACGCGCGGTCGCCTGCGTGTACCAGCACGCGATGGTCGTCCCGCAGCTGACCGTCGCGGAGAACCTGTTCCTCAATCGGCAATCGGGCAAGGGATTCGCGATCGGCTGGCAGCGATTGCGCCGTCAGGCACGGGAACTGCTCGACTCCTGGGACGTCGGCGTCGACGTCGACACCCCGGCGGGCGAGCTTTCGGTCGAGGACCGGCAGTTCGTCGAGATCGCCAGGGCGCTCTCCTACGGTGCCCGGTTCATCGTGCTCGACGAGCCGACGGCACAGCTGGACAGCCAGGCGATCGACCGGCTTTTCGCGCGGATGCGCCAGATGCAGGCCAACGGGGTGACGTTCCTGTTCATCTCGCATCACCTCCACGAGGTGTACGAGGTCTGCCAGGCGGTCACCGTGCTGCGCGACGCGAAGCACATCCTGACGGCGCCGGTCTCGGAGGTCGGCCGTGCCGAACTGATCGACGCGATGACCGGCGAACAGGGCGGTCTTTCCGTCCGTGACGCCGCCACGCGCGAGGCGTTGGACGCGGACGCCGACGAGGTGCTGGCGGTCGACGGGCTTTCCGGTGACGGCTTCTCCGGCGTGACGTTCCGGATCCACCGCGGCGAGGTGATCGGGCTCGCGGGCAGCAACGCCAGCGGCAAGCACCAGGTCGCCGAAACCGTGTACGGACTGCGGTCCCCGTCCTCCGGCACGGTACGGGTGGACGGGAAACCGCTGAAACCCGGCGACATCCCGGCCGCCATCCGCGCTGGAATCGGCTGTGTGCCCAGGGACCGGCATCACGAGGGACTGGTGCTGGAGCATTCCATCGCGGACAACGCCACACTGTCCATTCTGGATCGCATGGGCAAGGGTGGTCTCGCGGCACCGGGTGCGCGGTACGGCCGGGCCGCGCGGGCGTTGCGGGACTACGACATCGTCGCGGCCGACGCGGACCAGCCGGTGTCCGACCTTTCCGGCGGCAACCAGCAGAAGGTCGTGCTGGCCCGCGCGCTGGCCGGTGACCCGCGCCTGGTGGTGCTGATCAACCCGACCGCGGGGGTGGACGTGAAATCGAAGGAGGCGCTGCTCGCGGTCGTCGACCGGGTGCGCGCCGAGGGCAAGGCGGTGCTGATCGTCAGCGACGAGCTGGACGATCTTCGTCTGAGCGACCGGGTGCTGGTGCTGCGCGCCGGCGCCGTGGTCGCCGAACACCGGGCGGGCTGGTCCGACGGCGACCTGGTGGCCGACATCGAAGGAGTCGAACGGTGACCGAGCTGATGACCGATCCGAAGACTTCGACGCTCGCGGCCCCGCCGAAGCGCCGGAAGTTCCGCTGGCTGCGCGAACTCGCGCTCGTGCCGGCGCTCATCGTGGTCCTGATCATCGGAGGACTGATCAGCGACACGTTCCTGACCTTCGGCAGCATCGTCGGGATCCTGTCCGCCTCGGCCGCGTTGTCGATGGTGGTGCTTGGCGAATCGCTCGTGCTGCTGACCGGGAAGTTCGACCTGTCACTGGAATCCACCATGGGCATGGCGCCCGCACTGGGCGCGATGCTGGTCATCCCGGTGGCCTCGTCGGGTTTCGGTACCGAGATCCCCGGTTTCGCGGGCATCCTCGCCGTGCTGGTGGCCGGTGCCGCGGTCGGCTTCGTGAACGGTTTCCTGATCGTCAAACTGAAGCTGAACGCCTTCATCGTCACCCTGGCGATGCTGACGGTGCTGCGCGGCACGCAGATCGGGTCCACCCAGGGGAAGACGCTCTTCGACCAGTTGGACGTGTTCACCGCGCTGGCCACGACGACGTTCATCGGGCTGCCGATGTCGGTGTGGCTGGCCGCGGCGCTGTTCACCGTGTTCGGGCTCGGGCTGCGATATCACCGGATCGGCCGGTCGCTGTACGCCATCGGCGGCAACCGCGAGGCCGCGCGGGCCGCAGGCATCCGCGTCGACCGGATCTCGTGGGGTGTCTTCGTGGTCGCCGGTGTGCTGGCCGCGCTCGGCGGGCTCGCGTACACCGGCTACGTCGGCGCGCTCGGCGCGGATCAGGGCGACGGATTGATCCTTCAGGTGTTCGCCGCTGCGGTGATCGGCGGTGTCTCACTGGACGGTGGGAAGGGCACTCTGGTCGGGGCGCTCACCGGCGTGCTCCTGCTGCAGACCGTCACCAACCTGCTGCAGGTGGCGCAGGTGCCGCCGGAATGGCTGAAGGCGATCTACGGCGTGATCATCCTGGTCGCGTTGATCATCTCGCGGTATGCCGGCGGGAAGGCCCAGACCTAGCAGCCTTCACGGGACGAACGGAGGAGAGAGCGGTGTCAGGAGGCTTCCGCGGCCGAAGTGGGGTCGTCGGCCGTGCCGAGCGCGTTGCGGAGCCATTGCTCCACCCCCGCCACGTGCACGGTGGCCCACGAACGCGCGAGCTCGGGCTCACGGGCCGCGATGGCCTCGTAGATCGCCGTGTGCTGCTCGCGGGTCTTCGCGACCGCGCCCTCCTGGGTGAGTCCGCGCCAGATGCGGGCGCGCGCGGTGGGGCCGGACAGGCTGTCCAGCAGCGAGCACAGCACGGGGTTGCCGGAGCCGTCGGCGATCTTGCGGTGGAACTGCAGGTCGTTCGCGACCAGCGCCTCCACCGTGGGCGAGTCGGCCAGTTCGTCGAGCAGGCGGCCTAGTTCCGCGATGTCCTCGTCGCTCATGTGGAGTGCGGCCAGCGCCGTCGCCGCCGGTTCGAGGATCCGGCGGACGGCGAGGAAGTCGAGCACGGTGTCGTCGCGGTGGAAGTCCACCACGAACGTCATCGCGTCGAGGAGGAGATTCGGTTCGAGGCTGGTGACGTACGTCCCGTCGCCCTGGCGGACGTCGAGCACGCGGATCAGGCACAGCGCCTTCACCGCCTCACGCAGCGAACTGCGGGACAGGCCGAGCCGCTGGGCCAGTTCGGCCTCCTTCGGCAGCCTGTCGCCGGGAGCCAGCTCGCCGGAGATGATCATGTCCTTGATCTTGTCGATCGCGACATCGGTGACCGGCATGTTCCACCGCCCTCCCCGAAGACCTCGGATGTTTGAGTGTTAGTTGACAGAGTGCCATGTTTCGAACGAAGGAGGCGCGGTGACCCACGATGTCGCACTACAAAGAGTGGCACTCCACACCCGGCTGAAGCCGGGCAAGGAGGCGGAGTACGAGTCGGTCCACGCCGTCATCCCGCCTGACCTGGACGAAGCCCTGCGCGGTGCGGGCGTGCGTTCGTGGCGGATCTGGCGGGACGGTCTCGACCTGTTCCACGTGGTGGAGGTCGAGGACTACGCGAAGATGCGCGCGGTCCTGCGCGATCATCCGGCCAACATTCCCTGGCAGGCCAGGATGTCGGAACTGCTCGACGTCGAAGACGACTACTCGGGCAAGGATTCGGGTATCGGCCTCGTTTGGGAGCTTCCGTGAAGATCCCGTTGTCCCCGCTGGGGCTCGGCTGCGCGCAGCTGGGCAACCTGTACCACGCCATCACCGACGAGACGGCCGAAGCGACCGTCCGGCAGGCGTGGGACGAAGGCATCCGGTACTTCGACACCGCGCCGCACTACGGTCTCGGGCTGTCGGAACGACGGCTGGGCGCGGCGCTCGCGGCTCGTCCCCGCGCGGACTTCGTCGTTTCGACCAAGGTGGGCCGGGTGCTGGAGCCCGATCCCGGCGGCGCTTCGCGCACCGACTCGCAGGGTTTCGTCGTTCCCGCCGCGTACAGACGACGCTGGGACTTCAGCCGCGACGGGATCCTCCGGTCGCTTGAGGACAGTCTGGAGCGGCTCGGGCTCGACCGCGTCGACGTCGTCTACGTGCACGACCCCGACGAGCATTTCGAGGACACCGTCGACGGTGCTTTCCCCGCGCTGCTCGAATTGCGCGAACAGGGCGTCGTCGACGCCATCGGGGCCGGGATGAACCAGGCGCCGATGCTCGCGGAGTTCGTCCGCCGGTTCGATCTCGACGTGATCCTCTTGGCGGGCCGGTACACCTTGCTCGATCAGCCCGCACTCGACGATCTTCTTCCGCTGTGCGCGGAACGCGGCGTGGACGTGGTGGCTGGCGGCGCGTTCAACGCCGGGATCCTCGCCACCGCGACGCCGGGCACGATGTACGACTACGCCGAGGCTCCCGCCGAACTGGTCGAGCGGGCCCAGCGGATCGCCGACGTCTGCGCGCGGCACGATGTCGAACTCCCGCAAGCCGCTTTGGCGCTGCCCGCCGCGCATCCGTCGGTGATGTCCGTCGTCGTCGGCGCGCACGATCCCGGCCAGGTCCGGCTCAACGCGGAACGTTTCCGGCGCCCGGTGCCGCGCGAGTTGTGGACGGACCTGATCCGTGCGGGACTGTTGCGTGAGGACACCGTGCTGCGGGAGGAAGGACAGCCGTGATCGACGCGCACCACCACCTTTGGGACCCGTCGCGGCGGGACTACCCGTGGATGACCGGCACGGCGCTGGAACCGATCCGCCGTCCGTACACAGTGGACGATCTTCGCGCGGTGACGAAGGCGGCGGGGGTGAAGGGGACCGTGCTGGTGCAGACGGTCTCGTCGGAGGAGGAGACACGCGAGTTCCTTTCGGCGGCTCAGGCGGAGCCGCTCATCGCCGGTGTCGTCGGCTGGACCGACCTCACCGCACCGGACGTCGCCGAGCGCGTGGCCTCGTTTTCCGGGCCGCTGGTGGGGATCCGGCATCAGGTGGAGGACGAGCCGGACCCGTCGTGGCTGACGCGGCCCGACGTGCTGCGCGGGCTCGCCGCCCTCGGCGAGGCCGGGCTGGCGTACGACCTGCTGGTGAAGCCGCCTCAGCTTCCCGCGGCGCTCGCCGCCGCGAAAGCGTTGCCGGATCAGGTCTTCGTGCTCGACCACGCCGCGAAGCCGCCGATCGCCTCGGGCGAATGGCAGCCGTGGGCGGACGGTGTCGCGGCTTTGGGGGAGCTGGACAACGTGTACTGCAAGCTTTCGGGGCTGGTGACCGAGGCGGACTGGGCGCGGTGGAAGGTCGGCCAGCTGGCACGCTGGGCCGAGCACGTGCTGGAGTCGTTCGGGGCTTCGCGCCTGATGTTCGGCTCCGACTGGCCGGTCTGCGAACTCGCGGCCGCGTACGAAGTCGTCGTGGACACGGCGTTTTCGCTGACCGGCTCGCTGAGCGATGCCGAGCGGCTGGACTTCTTCGACGGGACGGCGCGGCGGGCCTACCGCCTCTCGTGAGTGTTAGGAGGCAGGCGATCGTGCCGTCGCTTGCCGAGCCGCCGCAACGCCCGCTCCCCGGATGCGCCCGATGTGGCATCGGGGACGCTCACCGTCTCCCATGCCACATGGGGCGCACTCGACTCGCCGAATCTGGGGGAGGTAAGGCGAACAGGGCGCCACCAGAAAGACGCGAAGGGGCCTTTCGCCGCATTAGACGCGGCGAAAGCTCCCTTCGGCCCGTCTGGCGAGGACGCCACCTCCACGCGAGTCACGAGATACGACGAAACCCCGGCCGAACCGGGGGAGGGAAGAAAGTGGGCGGCGCGGGGTCCGGGCGCCTGGGAGCCGCCGATCAACGACCTGCGGCAGGGGGAAGGAAGATCAGAACTCGTCCTGCTTGACCATCGTCCGCAGGCGGGCCAGCGCGCGGTGCTGCGTCACGCGCACGTTGCCGGCCGAGATCCCGAGCGCCTCGGCGGTCTCGGCGGCGGACAGGCCGACGGCGATGCGGAGGGCGAGGATCTCCTGCTGCACCCGCGGGAGGGTGGAGAGCAGGCGGCTGAGGCGGGCACCGAGGTCCAGGTGCAGGGCGTGGGTTTCGGGCTCGTTGTCGCCGATGGGCCGCTCAGGCAGCTCCGGTACCGGCTCCGACCGGTCACGGGAGACCGCGCGATAGGCGTCGGCGACCTTGTTGGCGGCGATGGCGTGCACGAGATAGAGGAACGAACCGCCGCGATCCTGGTAGCCGGGAAGTGCCTTCAGCACCGCCATGCACACTTCCTGCGCGACGTCGTCCGCCGACAGGTAGGACAGGTCGCGGCCACCCATTCTGGCGCGGCAGTACCGGACCACGACGGGCCCGATCATCCGCAGCAGCGACTGGATCGCGGCGGGATTCCCGTCGCCCGCGTCCTTGACGAGGGGGTCGAGATCCTCCTTCGTCAGCCGTCCGCCCGGTCGAGGCAGGTTCTCCGGAGTCGTGTATCCGGGGACCGCATCGGGGGTGACGGTTCTGGACGCGCTGGAAAGTCCTTGCATGGTCGTCCTCCCCGGCCGACCCTGCGACCGTCGCTGTCGAGGGGTCAACACTCCGTAACGATTGAGGGCGGCAGATGCTCCGTAAGATCAGATTCATCTGCCGCCGTTGCGACGCAGCGTAATCGTAGGCGCCGGTCGGGCGGCAGTAAAGATTTCAACTAGAGATAGCCCATTCGCCGGAGTCGGCTTAATACAACCGAGACTCTGCGTCGCGGAAAGGGGCCTCGGCGTCGCTGGACGTGCGCGGGACTTAGCGCACCGCGATCAGTGCGACAGCCGTCGCTACGACGAGTGCCGACGTTGTGACAGCAAGGATCGGGTTAAGAGGTTTCGGAGTTCCGGCACGGCGCAGTGCTCGTTCACGGATGGCGCCGACGGCGGCGAAGGTGATCACCATGGCCCCCGCGAACGCGACCGGGACGACCGCCGTGCCCCAGCCTCGCCGGGCCGCGGTGTGCAAGAGCAGGAGTGTGCAGGCAGTAGCCGCGAGTGCGGTCCGGCGCCACGCCAGCCCGGTCCGTTCCGCTTGCGCTCCGTGATCGGCCGGGTTCACGAGAAGACCACCAGCGCCGCGGCCGTCAGGGTGATCGCGAGGATTCCGGCGGTGAGCAGGAGTAGCATCCCGCTCTTCGGCAGCGGCCGTCCCGCGCGCATCGCGGTCTGCACCTGCCGCCAGCGCGGATAGGCGCTCGCCGCGAGCACGGCGGCCAGTACGACGCACAGCCCCGCCAGGACGGTGCTCAGCGCGGTCGGATCGGGGACCAGCTGGTGGACGGCGACGCCGCCGGCCAGGAGGCCCAGTGCTGTCCGGAGCCAGGCGAGGAAGGTCCGTTCGTTGGCGAGCGTGAATCGGTAATCGGGTTCCGAGCCGCCGTCGTGCGGGCCGTTGATCTCTGCCACGCGATGAAGACTAGGCGTTCCGGCGCGCGAAGACCCACCAGCGAAGGACCGCGAAGCGCGCGATGCCGCCCACGACGCTCGCCGCGAGAAGCGCGCCGGTCTGTTCCAGCGCGGTCGGCTCGGTGATCACCGCGTCGAGGGACGCGAGCACGATCGAGCCGTACGCGGCGTAAAAGGCGAAGGTCACCAGATCCTGGAAATGCCGCTTGCCCGCGTGGCTCTTCCGGGTGGCGAAGGTGACCCGGCGGTGGAACTCGGTGTTCCCGACGGTCGTGACCGCGAGCGCGATCAGATTGGCCAGTTGCGGGCCGAGGAACGGCTGCAGGAGAAGGAACAGCACCGCCTGCAGGCCGGTGGCCGCGACACCGGCGACGACGTACCAAGCGGCATGGTTGCCGAGTTCGTGGTGCCGCTCCGGCGCGCGCCGGATGATCCGGTGCCCTGGCGCCCACCTGGTGGTGGTCATACCGACGACGCTACTCCTTGTTTCACAAACTTGTGAAGCTAATGAACCACCTGAGAAACTGTGATCCCCGCGACAGCGCCGCCGTTTGGCCTGCGGAGACGCCGGGTAAGCCACAGGGACGGGGTCGAGTACAGCACGCCCCGGTCGACGTCCGACCAGGAGGGAGCGGCCGATGAGCGACCGTGAGACCGCGGAGCCGGAAACGCTGAATCCCAGCGAAGCGCTCGACGAGGACGAACTCCGTGTCGACCCGCTCGAAGAAGGGGGCGAGCCACCCGAGCACTGGAGCGGGGCCGACCGGTTCGGCACCACACCCGCGGAGATCCGCGAAGGGGAGTCGCACGGCATGCGGCTGGCCGAAGAGGAGCCGGACGTCGGCGAAAAATGATCTTCACTCACACGGCGGGCCATGCCGACACCCCCTAGCGTGGTCGGTCAAGTGCAAGACCGCGACGAAGGAAGGGCAGAGATGCTGACAGTCACCGAAGCCGCCGCCGAGGCGATCACCGCACTGACCGGGCAGGAGAACGGCCAGGATGGAGGCGGGCTGCGGTTCGCCATGCATTCCCAGCAGGGGGACAGTCCTCAGCTCGCGGTTTCCGTCGCCCCGGAGCCGGAAAGCGGCGACAAGGTACTCGGCGCCGACGGCGGGCCGAAGGTGTTCTTGGAGCCGGAAGCGGCCGCGTTGCTCGACGACAAGGTCCTCGACGTCCAGCAGGACGAGACCGGCGAAGTCGCCTTCGCCGTACTCCCGCAGGCCCAGCCGCAGCCCGGCAGCTGAGCCCGCAGGACTCTCAGACTTCTTCGCGCGCCGGTCGCGGGTCCGGTCCGTGAAGGCCTCCTTGAGGGCCATCCATGCCCCTCAAGGAGGCCTTCACGGATTCGGCAAGCTCAGGTCCGGGCCCAGGCGCGGACCAGCTCGCCGGCCCGCTCGCGCAGGAGTTCCGCCGCGTGCGCACGCGCGTGGTCGAGTGAAGGCGCGTGGTCGATCAGGGCGGCGCTGCCCACAACCCCGAGGCCGGTGAGCTGGCTCTGGTCCAGCTGGATCCGCCCGGCCAGCACCATCAGCGGTACCGCGTGCTCCCGCGCGCGGGCCGCGATGCCTGCCGGGGCCTTGCCGTCGAGGCTCTGCTCGTCCAATGAGCCTTCGCCGGTGATGACGAGGTCGGCGTGTTCGATGGCGCCGGCGACACCGGTGAGCCCGGCGATGAGCTGGAATCCGGATTCGACTCCCGCGCCGAGTCCCGCGATCGCGCCCGCGGCCACCCCGCCACCCGCGCCCGCTCCGGGAAGGTCGGAGACGTCGGGGGCCCCAGCGTTCCGCAACGCCTGCGCCCAGCGGGACAGGGACTCGTCCAGTTGCTCGACTTCGCGCGGGCCCGCGCCTTTCTGCGGTCCGAAGATCGCGGCCGCGCCCCGCGGGCCGAGCAACGGGTTCGTGACGTCGGTGGCGACGGCGACCTCGACGGAGCCGAGCCGTTCCCGCACCGGGCCGAGTTCGGCCAGCGCGACCCGGCCCAGCGTGCCGCCGCCGAGCCCGACCGGCGCGCCGAACGCGTCGAAGACCCCGGCGCCCAGCGCCGCGAGCATCCCGGCGCCGCCGTCGGTGCTCGCCGTCCCGCCGACCGTCAGCACCAGCCGCCGCGCGCCGTTGTCGAGCGCGTGCGCGAGCAGTTCCCCGACGCCCCAGGTGTGCGCGGCGAGCGCCACCTCCGGGCTCGGCTCGACGAACTCGATCCCGCAAGCGCGGGCCGATTCGATGTAGGCCGTTCCGTCGAGGGTCACGTAGCGGGCGTCGACGGTGTCGTCGAGCGGCCCGCGGACAGGGAGTTCCACGAGACGGCCACCAGCCGCGATGAGGACGTCGAGCGTTCCCTCGCCGCCGTCGGCGACCGGGCAAGAGGAGACCTCGGCTTCGGGCAGCGCGTCGCGGACGCCGTGGGCGATCGCCTCCGCGGCCTCGACCGCGGTCAAGCTTCCCTTGAACTTGTCGGGCGCGATGACCACACGAGTCATGGACGAACCTCCGTCAGCGGGTTTCCGCCGGTGAGCACCGACGCGACGTTCTCGGCCGCGAGCACGGCCATGGCAGTACGGGTCTCGACCGTCGCCGATCCGAGATGCGGCGTCAAGACGACGTTTTCGCGATCCAGCAGGCGTGGTTCGACCTCGGGTTCGGCTTCGAACACGTCGAGGCCGGCACCGGCGATCTCCCCGGCTTCGAGCGCGTCGGCCAGCGCGGCCTCGTGGACGACGGGGCCGCGCGTGGTGTTGATCAGGTACGCGCCCGGTTTCATCGCCTTCAGCGCGTCCGCGTCGACGAGATGCCGGGTCTCCGGCGTGAGCGGGCAGTGCAGCGACACGACGTCGGAGCTTCGCAGCAGCTCGTCGAAGGGCAGGTACTCCGCGCCCAAGGTCTTCTCGACGTCTTCGGCGGCCCGCGACCGTCCTGAGTAGACGATCCGCATGCCGAAACCGAGCGCCCGCCGCGCGACCGCCTGCCCGATCTGACCGAGCCCGACGATCCCCAGTGTCTTGTCCTGCACCGAAGAGCCGAGCAGGAAGCCCAGGTGGAACGACCAGGGGGTGCGCGAGCGGAGCAGCCGTTCGCCCTCGCCGAGCCGTCGGGTGACCGCGAGGATCAGCCCGAACGCCAGATCCGCGGTGGCGTCGGTGAGCACGCCGGGGGTGTTGGTGACGGTGATCCCGCGGCCGGTCAGCGCCGGGACGTCGATGTTGTCGTAGCCGACGGCCACGTTCGCCACGACCTTCAGCGCCGGGCCCGCAGCGTCGGCGACCGCCCCGTCGATCCGGTCGTGCAGCATGCCGACGATCGCGGACGAGCCGCGGACGAACTCACGCAGTTCGTCCGGCGTCAGCGGCCGGTCGGCGCGCGACAGTTTCACCTCCCCGGCCTCGGCGAGCACTTTCAGCGCTTCGTCGGGAATCCACCGGGTCACCGCGATCGTCGAGGCCACCCGCCCAGCCTAGTGTGCGGCGCTTGGTATCCCAAATACCGGAAATCCCCGTTATGAGGGAGGCGCTTCCCCTGTGCGGGGGAGTCGTCATCGTCCGGCGCCCCGGGATGGTGAGAAGCGCGGAAAAGCTCCGTGACCAGGGGATTCCAGGGGTGGAACATGAACCGATCACGAGAACTCGCGGCCGTCGGTGCCGCGATGGTCCTCGCCACGACGCTCGTCGCGGCCGGTCCGGCGTCGGGCGCGGAAGCGGGCAAGGGCAAGCCTGCCGAACCGAGCCTGGTCGGCAGCGCCAAGATGCTGCGCAAGGACGGCCAGGACGTCCGGTTCGCCTTCGACGCGCACGGTCTCTTCCCGGAGAGTAAGGGAACGTTCCGGGTGAGCCACGTCGGCGGCGGGTTCTCCGCCTACTTCCGCGGCCGGGTCGACTGCCTGGTCGTCGGCGGTCCGGTCGCCGTCGTCACGGGCATCGTCGAGGACACGAACGTCCCCGGCCTCAAGGACCGCCGGGTCGGGATGACGGTGTACGACAACGGCAAGCGCGACAGGCTCGGCTACAGCTGGGGTCCCGACCCCGAGCAGAAGCACATCGTGCCGCCGTGCCTGAGCAGCGCGACCGTCGAACGGGTCGAGAGCGGCGACTTCAAGGCCGTCGAATGGTTCCCGCCCGGCAGCGGGATCGGCTGATCACAGCAGGTCCGCCACCTTCTTCGCCGTCTCCTTCGCGGATCCCGGGTTCTGGCCGGTGACGAGGTTGCCGTCGACCACGGCGTAGGAGACGAAGGGCAGCTTCGCCTTTTCGTAGCGCGCGCCGCGTTTCTTCATCTCTTCTTCGGCGTTGTAGGGCACGAGCTTGTCCACCTTCGCGAGGACTTCCTCGCGCCAGGCGAAGCCGGTGACCTTGCGTCCCGCGACGAGATACGAGCCGTCGGACAGCTTGGTGTTCAGCAGACCGCAGTAACCGTGGCAGACGGAGGAAACGATGCCGCCGCGTTCGAAGATCTCGCGGGTGATCCGCTGTAGTCCCTCGCTGCCGGGGAAGTCGTACATGACCGCGTGGCCGCCGGTGAAGTAGATCGCGTCGAAATCCGCCGAGTCGATCTCGTCCGGGGCGGCGGTGTTCTCCAGCAGCGCCATCCGTTCCGGATCGGCGTGCCAGGCCTTGGCGGTCTTGTCGTAGTTGGGGAACTTCAGCGATCGGGGTTCGAGCGGCGATCGTCCGCCCAGCGGGCTGACGATCGTCTGCTCGAAGCCGCGTTCGGCGAAGACGTGGTGGGCGTGCGTGAGCTCGGAAAGCCACAAGCCGGTCGGGTGGGACGGATCGTCGTAGTGGCCGACGTTGGTGACGACGTTCAAGACGCGTGTGGTCATTTGCGGGCCTCCTGTTCGCGGACGGAGGTGGGGACCGGCATGTGGAGCGCGAGCTGCCCTTCGGTCATCACGTCGAGGCGGATCGGCTTGCGGGCGTTGAGCGAGCGCAGGTCATCGGAGAGGCGTCCCTCGCCCAGCCGGAGGCCGGCACCACGCGGGAACATCGTGCTTCCGGCCGAGAGGACGTTCGTCTGGCTCAGCGTCGCATGCCACGCGCCCCCGATGGTGGTGTACGAGGTGAGACTCGAGACCTGGTCGCCGGACTCGTGCGTGGTTTGGCGTGGTGTCGCCGCGGAAAGGACGAGGTCGGTCCCGCCGCGGTCGTTCGCCACGCGCGCTTCGGTGCGCTCGGCGTCGATGTCGACGTCGAGGCTCGTCACCCATTTCGGGAATCCGTAGCCGTCGTGGCCGCGGACCTGGGCGATGTCGCTGCTGACCGGGAGGGACAGCACGTACGAGTGAAGATGCTCGTTCTTGAGCCCGGTCACGAGATCGAAGAACCCGAGCCCTCCGTGCCGGGCGGGACGGACCGCGACGCCCACGGCGGCCTCGGTGTAGAAGTCGATGTCGCAGACGTCGTACCGGAACATCATCACCGACACCAGGCCGAGGCCCGGTGCGATCTCCAGCGGCGACAGCTCTTCGGGGAGACGGCGCCGGATCGCCCGGGAGGGCGCGATCAGCGTCAGCCGGGCCGTCGCGATCCGGTAGTAGAAGTTGGGCGTCAGCGTCGGGCCGATCGGCGACTCGACCCGTGCCTTGGGGAGCCGCCGGAAGAAGCCGACGCCGCTCACGCGCGGGTCGGCGGCGACCGCGTCGAGGTCGGTGTCCATGCGGTAGCGGTCGTACAGGCCGCCTTTCGGGACGTCGACCGAGTGTCCACCCAGATCGACGGTGACCGTGTCCTGTGGCATCGGATCTCCTGGAATGTTTACGATGCTTACATTCGAGACTCTAGGTTTCGATGTAAGCACTGTCAACACCGGTTAGCGCGGTCGTGCCGCCAGGATCGCGGTGAAGGCGGCGCGCACCTGCTCGGCGATCTCGTCGTCCGACTCCACCTGGAGTTTGCCGTCCAGGAACAAGTACGCGAGCCCGTGGGCGAGTGCCCAGCCCGCCGAGGTGAGCGCGTCCGAGGGTTCGGAGAACACCTGTGTCATCGCCAGTCGCAAGAGGTCGTGAATGTCCGCCGCGGCCTGGACGCGCTCCTCGCTCCCCGTGTCGCAGGCGTTTCCGAACATCAGCCGGAACAACGCCGGGCGGCGCAGGGCGAAATCGACGTAGGTGACCGCGAGTTCGGCCAGGTCGTCCACGGAAGCCGGGAGCTCGCGCCCTTTCGCGAGATCTTCTTTCAGGTCGCGCAATCCTTGCGCGGCCAGCGCCGACTCCAGGGCGTCCCTGTCGGCGAAGTGCCGGTATGGCGCGGTCGCAGAGACGCCCGCCTCGCGTGCGACGGCGCGCAAGGAGAACTGCTCGCCGGCTTCGAGCATGCGCATCGCCGTGGTCAGCAGTGACGCCCTCAAGTCGCCGTGATGGTAGCCACTCTTCGTCGATGTTGACACTGCTTACATCCCCTTCCTAAGCTCATGTGAGCAATGTAAACATACCTCGTTCGGGAGCAAGGATGTCATCCGCAGCAGAGAAAACCTTCTCACCGGTGTTCGAGCCGCTCACCCTTCCCGGTGGTTCGACGCTGCCGAATCGCCTGGTGAAGGCCGCGATGGAGGAGAACATGGCGAGCTCGGGGCAGCTGCCCGGCAAGCCCTTGTTCGAGCTGTATCGACGGTGGAGCGAGGGCGGGGCGGGTCTGCTCATCACCGGTAACGTCATGGTCCACGCGGAGGCGCTCACCGGTCCTGCGGGTGTCGTCCTCGACGCGGACTCGCCGCTGGAGCCGTTCCGCCGGTGGGCGTCGGCGGCCAAGAGCGGCGGGGCGCGGGTGTGGATGCAGATCAACCATCCCGGGCGCCAGGTGCGGGCGGACATGCCCGGCGTCGCCTGGGGTCCGTCGGCCGTCCGTGTCGACGTCGGCAGGAACAGCGAACGGTTCGCCGAGCCGGTCGAGATGTCCGCGCGGCGGATCGAGGAGACCGTGGCCCGGTTCGCCGAGACCGCCCGCCGCGCCGAAGGCGCCGGTTTCGACGGCGTCGAAATCCACGCGGCGCACGGCTACCTGCTCTCGCAATTCCTGTCCCCGCTGGCCAATCGTCGCGAAGACCGGTGGGGAGGAAGTCTGGAGAACCGGGCCCGATTCCTGCTCGACGTCGTCCGCGCGGTCCGTGCCGTCGTGGCGCCCGGGTTCGCCGTCGCCGTCAAGCTCAACTCCGCGGACTTCCAGCGTGGCGGTTTCGACGCCGACGACGCCGCGTCGGTCATCGCGATGCTCGCACCGCTCGGCGTCGACCTGGTCGAACTGTCGGGTGGCAGCTATGAGAGCCCGGCGATGACCGGGCAGTCCGGCGACGACCGCACTCGCGCGCGGGAGGCGTACTTCCTGTCTCTCGCCGAACAGCTCGTCCGGACCAGCGCGCTGCCGCTGATGCTGACCGGAGGCGTGGTCCGCAGGCGCGTCGCGGAAGAGGTCCTGGCGAGCGGCGTGGAACTCGTCGGAATGGGCACCGCCTTGGCCGTCGACCCGGACCTGCCCGCCAAGTGGCGGCACGACGCGGACGCCGGGGTGGAACTCGCGCCGGTCCGGATCGGCGACAAGGCCGTCGCGTCCGCCGCGAGCATGGCCCGCGTCCGGCGCCAGCTGCGCCGGCTCGGCGCGGGACGGCGTACCAAGCCCGGTATCGACCCGAAACGGGCGCTCGTGGTGGAGACGCTGTTGCAGGCCGTCGCGCTTCGGCGCTATCGCGCTTGGTTGCACGGTCGCGCCGGCTGAGCTATGTTCATATGCAGAACATGTGTGCGCGATCCGAACATGTACGGCCTGGGAGGGTGGGATGGCGGAGCTGCTGTCGTTGAAGGAGGCCGTGGCACGGCTGATACACGACGGGGACACCGTCGCGCTCGAGGGT
Source organism: Amycolatopsis sp. EV170708-02-1 (assembly GCF_022479115.1). NCBI lineage: Bacteria > Bacillati > Actinomycetota > Actinomycetes > Pseudonocardiales > Pseudonocardiaceae > Amycolatopsis > Amycolatopsis sp. EV170708-02-1. The sequence goes on along the minus strand of NZ_CP092497.1, from coordinate 6,492,784 downwards.
TTCACGCACCTCATCCCCGTGTCCGCCGGCCACGAGATCATCCGCCAGGGCCGCACCGGCCTGACGTTGATCCGCATGACGCCGGACATCGTCTACGACCAGCTCATCGGCGCCGGCTGTGCGAGCAAGCTGATCTTCTCGTGGGGCGGCAACCCCGGGGTCGGCTCGCTGCACCGGTTCCGTGACGCGGTCCAGCACTCCTGGCCGGTGCCGCTGGAGATCGAGGAACACAGTCACGCGGGCATGGCGAATCGGTACGTCGCCGGTGCTTCGGGGCTGCCGTTCGCCGTCCTGCGCGGCTACACCGGCACGGATCTTCCCGCGCAGACCGACACGATCAAACCCATCACCTGCCCGTTCACCGGTGAGCGGCTGGCCGCCGTCCCCGCTCTCAACCCGGACGTCACCGTCGTGCACGCCCAGCGCGCCGACAGGTCCGGGAACGTCCAGATCTGGGGTATCACCGGCGTCCAGAAGGAGGCGGTGCTCGCGGCGAAACGGTCGCTGGTCACCGTCGAGGAGGTCGTCGACGAGCTGGAGCCCCGGCCCGGCGCGATCGTGCTGCCGTCGTGGGCCGTCACCGCGGTGGCCGAGGTGCCCGGCGGCGCGCGGCCGTCGTACGCGGCGGGCTACTACGAGCGGGACAACGACGCCTACCAGGCATGGGACGAGATCGGCCGGGACCGGGAGAGCTTCACCCGCTGGCTCGAGGAGCTGACGGGAGTGAAGGCATGACCGAGTACACCTCCGACGAGATGATGAGCGTCGCCGCGGCCCGCGCGCTCGGCGACGGGATGTCCTGTTTCGTGGGCATCGGCCTGCCCAGCACGGCCGCCAACCTGGCCCGCCGCGGGCACGCGCCGAATCTGACGCTGATCTACGAGTCCGGGTGCCTCGGCGCCAAACCGACCAGGCTCCCGCTGTCCATCGGCGACGGCGAACTCGCCGACACCGCGGACGCCGTGGTCAGTGTCCCCGAGGTCTTCAACTACTGGCTCCAGCCGGGGCGGATCGACGTCGGCTTCCTCGGCGCCGCCCAGCTGGACAAGTTCGGCAACATCAACACCACCGTCATCGGCCCGGACTACGGCAGCCCCAAGGTGCGTCTGCCGGGGGCGGGCGGGGCCCCGGAGATCGCCGCCTCCTGCCGCGAGGTGTTCGTGGTGCTCCGGCAGAGCACCCGCACGTTCGTCGAAAAGGTCGACTTCGTGACGTCGTTCGGCCACGGCACCGGCAAGGGCGATCGCGAGCGTCTCGGCCTCCCCGGCGCCGGGCCGACGCTGGTGGTCACCGACCTCGGCCTGATGCGGCCCGACCCCGAGACCGCCGAGCTCACGCTCACCGAACTGCACCCCGGCGTCGAGGTCGATCAGGTCGTCGAAGCGACCGGGTGGAAACTGAAGGTGTCCGGCGACCTGGGCACCACCCCGGCGCCGACAGAGACAGAGCTCCGCATCCTCCGAGACCTCAAAAGGGCGAGCGCATGACCGACGTCTTCCTGTTCGACGCCATCCGTACCCCGTTCGGCAAGTACGGCGGCGCTCTGTCCGGGGTACGCCCGGACGATCTCGCCGCCACCGTGCTGCGGGCACTGGCCGAGCGCAACGACCTCGACCCGGCCACCGTCGACGAGGTCGTGCTCGGCGACGCGAACGGCGCGGGCGAGGACAACCGCAACGTCGCGCGGATGGCGGCGCTGCTGGCGGGCTGGCCGACGACCGTGCCCGGTGCCACGGTCAACCGGCTGTGCGGCTCCGGTCTCGACGCCGTCATGCAGGCCAGCCGGTCGGTCCAGGTCGGCGACGCCTCGCTCGCCGTCGCGGGCGGCGTCGAGTCGATGAGCCGCTCGCCGCTGGTCATGCAGAAACCGGAGAAGGCCTTCCCGGCGGGCAACCAGACGCTGTACTCCACCGCGCTGGGCTGGCGCATGGTCAACCCGAAGATGCCCGAGCAGTGGACGGTCTCGCTCGGCGAGTCCACCGAGCAGCTCGCGGAGCGCTACGGCATCGGCCGCGACGAGCAGGACGCGTTCGCCGTCCGCAGCCACGTCAACGCCGCCCGCGCCTGGGACGAGGGCTTCTACGACGACCACGTCGTCCCGGTCGAGGGTGTCGAACTCGCCCGCGACGAAGGCATCCGGCCGGACTCCAGCCAGGAGAAGCTCGCGAAGCTGAAGCCCGTCTTCCGTCCACAAGGGACGGTCACGGCGGCGAACGCGTCGCCGCTGAACGACGGCGCCTCCGCGTTGCTGCTCGGCGACGAGAGGGCCGCTAAGCGGCTCGGCAAGGCGCCGCTGGCCCGGATCGCCGGCCGGGGCGCGGCGGGCGTCGACCCGGACGTCTTCGGCATCGGCCCGGTGCGCGCCGCCGAGATCGCCTTGGAGCGGGCCGGGATCGGCTGGGAAGACCTGGCGGCGGTGGAACTGAACGAGGCCTTCGCCGCGCAGTCGCTGGCCTGCCTGCGGGACTGGTCGAAGCTCGACCCGGAGATCGTCAACGTGAACGGCGGCGCGATCGCGATCGGGCATCCGCTGGGTGCCTCCGGCGGCCGGATCCTCGGCACCCTGGCCCACCACCTGCGCCGCAGCGGCGGCCGGTGGGGCCTGGCCGCCATCTGCATCGGCGTCGGTCAGGGGCTGGCCGTCGTCCTCGAAGCCCAGTGACCCACTGACCAGCGCTGGAGGGAACAGCATGGCCGCACCCGCAGAACTGAGTCTCCCGCGCTACCGGCGCGATCCGGAAGGCACGCATCCGCCGCTCGGCTACGCCGGATACCGGTCGACGGCGCTGCGGCATCCCAAGGAACCGTTGATCGTGCTCCCGCATCTGCTGACCGAGGTCACCGGGCCCGCGCTGGGCCCCGGCCGGATCGGCGAATTCGACAACGACCTCACCAAGGGCCACGCGGGGGAGCCGCAGGGCCAGCGGATCATCGTCACCGGGCGGCTGCTCGACGGCGACGGGCGGCCGATCCGCGATTCGCTCGTGGAGATCTGGCAGGCGAACGCGGGCGGCCGGTACCGGCACACCGGGGACCGCTGGCCGTCGCCGCTGGACCCGAACTTCGACGGCGCGGGCCGGACGCTCACCGACGCCGAAGGGCGCTATACCTTCACCACCATCAAACCGGGCGCGTACCCGTGGAAGAACCACGACAACGCCTGGCGGCCGGCGCATATCCACTTCTCCGTCTTCGGCAGCGCGTTCACCCAGCGGCTGGTCACCCAGATGTACTTCCCGGAAGACCCGCTGTTCTCGCAGGACCCGATCTTCAACTCCATCCCGGACGAGAAGGCACGGCAACGGATGATCGCGCGCTTCGACCTCGACCGCACGGAAGCCGAGTGGGCGCTGGCCTTCCAGTTCGACATCGTCGTGCGCGGCCGGGAGGCTTCGGTCTTCGAAGACGAGGAGGACGAGCACTGATGCCGGAGACGACGCCTTCCCAGACCGTCGGCCCGTACCTGTCCATCGGCTTGCCCTGGCCGGACGGGCCGGACGTCGTCCCCGCGGGCGAACCGGGCGCGATCCGCGTCCACGGCCGTGTCCTCGACGGCGCGGGGGAGCCGGTGCCCGACGCGATGATCGAGACCTGGCAGGCCGACGCCGACGGCCGGTTCGATCACCCGGACGACCCGCGCGGAGCGGTCACGAGCGGGTTCCGGGGCTTCGGCCGCTGTCCCACCGACACGAACGGCGATTACGAGATCCGGACGATCATGCCCGGCTCCCTGCCCGGCCCGGCGGGTGGCACGCAGGCGCCGCATATCGACGTCTCGGTGTTCGCGCGCGGGCTTCTGCACCGGGTGGTCACGCGGATCTACTTCGAGGACAACGACAACTCCGGGGATCCGGTGCTGGCGTCGGTCCCGGAGGCGCGCAAGGGCACCTTGATCGCCACCAAGACCGGCGACGGCTACCGGTTCGACATCCGGTTGCAGGGCGAAGGGGAGACGGTGTTCTTCGATGTCTAGTTTCTCGATGTCCCCGCCGGTGAAGGTGCACAGCATCGCGGAGGGGCCAGCCGACGGCCCGGTCGTGGTGTTCAGCGGATCGCTCGGCAGCGATCACCGCATGTGGGAACCGCAGGTGAAACCCTTGGTGGCACGGGGTTTCCGGGTGATCCGGTACGACAACCGCGGCCATGGCGCGTCGCCGGTCCCGGCCGGGCCGTACACGCTCGCGGATCTCGGCGGTGACCTGCTCGCCCTGCTCGACGAGCACGGCGCCGGGCGAGCCCATCTCGTCGGGCTCTCGCTCGGCGGGATGACCGGGATGTGGCTCGGCGTCAACGCGCCGGACCGGGTCGCGAGTCTCGTGCTGTGCTGCACGTCCGCGAAACTCGGGCCGCCGAGCATGTGGGCGGACCGGGCGAAGACGGTCCGGGAGAACGGCACCGCGGCGGTCGCCGAGGCCGGCGTCGGCCGCTGGCTGACCCCCGGATACGCCGCCGCGTATCCGGAACAGGCCGAGTACCTGCGCGAGATGATCGCCGGCGTCCCCGCCGAGGGATACGCGGCGTCCTGCCAGGCCATCGAACGGATGGACCTCGTCGGCGACCTGCCCGAGATCGCGGCGCGGACCCTGGTGATCGCCGGTGCCGAGGATCCGGCCACTCCGGTCGGGCACGCCGAGGTGATCGCGGGCGGCATCCCGGACGCACGGCTCGAGGTCGTCGAAGACGCCGCGCATCTGGGGAGTTTCGAACAGCCGGAGCGGTTCAGCGCCTTGATCCTCGACCATCTGGAGGCCGCCCGATGAGCGAAGACCCGTACGAGACCGGCATGAGGGTGCGCCGGGAGGTCCTCGGGGACGAGCACGTCGATCGAGCCGTCGCGCGCACCACCGAGTTCAGCCGTCCGTTCCAGGACTACATCACCCGGGGTGCCTGGGGATCGGTCTGGTCGCGTGACGGGCTCGACCGCAAGACCCGCAGCTGTGTCACCCTGGCCGCGCTCACCGCGCTGCGCGCTCACGACGAGCTCGCGATGCACGTCCGTGCCGCCGTCCACAATGGACTCACCGCGCGGGAGATCTCCGAGGTCCTGCTGCACACCGCCGTGTACACGGGCGCCCCGGCCGCCAACGCGGCCTTCGCCGTGGCCCAGCGAGTGCTGGCCGAACTCGGTGAGCCTGCGGCTCAGAAGGAGGGTGAGAGCTAGGGTTCTCCTATGGACGAAGGCGAGGTGACCGAGCGCGGGGCGCATCATGTCCAGTCGCTGGAGCGCGGGCTGGCCGTGATCAAGGCGTTCAACGCGGACGCGGCGGAACTCACGCTGAGCGACGTCGCCCGTGCGACCGGACTGACCAGGGCGGCCGCCCGCCGGTTCCTGCTCACCCTCGTCGACCTGGGATACGTGCGCACGGACGGCAAATACTTCTCGCTCACCGCGCGGGTCCTCGAACTCGGCTACTCGTATCTGTCGAGCCTGTCGCTGCCGGAGGTCGCCCAGCCACATCTGGAACGGCTCTCCGCCGAGGTGCACGAATCGAGTTCGGTCTCCGTGCTCGAAGGTCCGGACATCGTCTACGTCGCCCGCGTGGCCGTCTCGCGGATCATGACCGTCAGCATCAACGTCGGCACCCGCTTCCCGGCCCACGCGACGTCGATGGGGCATGTCCTGCTGGCCGGCCTGGAGGACGACGACCTGCACGGCTACTTCGACGCGGCCAAACTCGAGAAACTGACCGCGCACACGCTGACCAGGCAGAAGGATCTGCTCGCCGAATTGGAGAAGGTCTACCGGCAGGGCTACGCGATGGTCGACCAGGAACTCGAAGAGGGCCTCCGCTCGATCGCCGCGCCGATCCGGGACCGGCGGGGGAAGGTCGTGGCCGCGGTCAACCTCTCCACCCACGCCAGCCGCACGACGCCGGAGTCGGTCGAGAAGGAACTGCTGCCGTCGCTGCTCTCGGCGGCGCGGGCCATCGAGGCCGATTTGGCCTCGGCGCCGCCGACCAGGGCGAGGCATGGCTGAGGTCGCGGGGCTGCTCCTCGCGGCCGGGGCCGGGCGCCGGTTCGGTGGGCCGAAGGCGCTGGCGGTCCTCGACGGCGAGCCGTTCGTGGTCCGTTCGCTGCGGGTGCTCGCCGAAGCGGGCTGCGGCCCGGTCCGGGTGGTGCTGGGTGCCTCGGCCGCGCAGGTCCGGGCACTCCTGCCCGATCCCGAGGTCGCTGTCGTGGCCGAGGACTGGGAGTCCGGGATGGGCGCGTCACTGCGCGCGGGCCTGCGCGCGCTCACCGAAACCGGCGCCGAAGCCGCCGTCGTGCATCTCGTGGATCTGCCCGGGGTCGGTGCCGAAGTGGTGCGCCGGGTCGCCGACGGGGCCGATGAGAACACCGTCGCGCGTGCCGCTTACGAAGGAGTGCCCGGCCATCCCGTGGTTCTCGGCCGTCGCTGGTGGCCGGAGATCGTCGAAGGCGCGTCGGGGGACAAGGGCGCCCGCGACTGGCTCAGAACGCGGCAGGACCTGAGGCTCGTCGAATGCGGTGACCTCGGCACCGGTCGCGACGTGGACCGCCGCGAGGATCTTCCGGGCTGATCTCCGGCCCACTGGGGCTTACCATCGGCGAGTGACCGTCGAATCGCCCGAGAAACTGGCCGAAGCCCTCGAAACGGTCGGCTATCTCGCCGACGACGGCATCGCCACGGCCGGGTTCCTCGCCGTGGCACTCGGCCGCCCCTTGTTCTGCGAGGGCGAACCGGGTACCGGCAAGACCTCCCTCGCCTTGGGACTGGCCGAAGCGCTCGGCATGCCGCTCATCCGGCTCCAGTGTCACGAGGGGATCGACGCGGCGCAGGCACTGTACGAATGGGATTTCCCCCGTCAGCTGCTGCACCTGCGGGCGCTGGAAGCCGCCGGTGACGGCGGCCTCGACGTCGAAGCCGCCGAACAGTCCCTCTACACCGAACGTTTCCTGCTGTCCCGGCCGCTGCTGAAGGCGTTGCAGACCGCGCCGTGTGTCCTTCTGGTCGACGAGATCGACCGGGCCGACGACGAGTTCGAAGCCTTCCTTCTGCAACTCCTCGACGAGAACGCGGTGACGATCCCCGAGTTCGGCGAGGTGCGCGCCGAGCATCCGCCGCTCGTGGTGCTCACCTCCAACCGGACGAGGGAGGTGCACGACGCGCTGAAACGCCGCTGTCTCTATCACTGGCTCGAACATCCCGACCTGGGCCGCGAGGTCGAGATCCTGCGCCGCAAGATCCCGCGTCTCGGCGAGGCGCTGGCGGCCCAGGTCGCGACCGCGGTGCACCGGCTCCGTGCGATGGAGCTGCTGAAACCGCCCGGGGTGGCGGAATCCCTCGACTGGGCTCAGGCGCTCCTCGCGCTCGGAATGTCCGAATTGGACGCCGCGGCCGCCGCCCGGACCCTCGGTTCGGTGCTCAAGTACAGCGAAGACCTGGACCGGGTCCGGGCCAAGCTGGACAAACTGCTCGCCTGACCCTCAGCGCCGCCGCAGCGACGCGTCGAGCAGCGCGGGCGGGGTGTCGTGTTTCTCCTCCGGGGCGAGGTCGGTGCCCGGGGCGACGATCTCGTCGATCGCGTCGAGGACGTCGGACGGCAGCACCGTGTCCGCGGCGGCGAGCTGCGACTTGAGGTGCTCCAGCGTGCGGGGCCCGATGATCGCGCTCGTCACCCCCGGATGCGCGACGACGAAGCCGAGCGCGAGCTGGATCAGGCTCAGCCCGGCCTGATCGGCGACCTTGGCCAGCCGTTCGACGGCCTCCAGCCGCGCCCGGTTGGCCTGCCGGGTCAGGTCGAAACGCTGCGGCAGGACCGCCGAGCGGTTCGTGGTGATCTCGCGGCCTTCCCGGACCGCGCCGGACAGCCAGCCGGACGCGAGCGGGCTCCACGCCAGCACGCCCATCCCGTACTCCTCGGTCACCGGCAGCACATGCGTTTCGATCCCGCGCTGCAGGATCGAGTAGCTGGGCTGCTCCGTGACGTACCGGCTCAGCCGGTGTTCGCGAGCGGCCCACTGGGCCTGCACGATGCGATACGCGGGGAACGTCGACGAACCGAAGTAGCGGATCTTCCCCGCCCGCTGCAGATCGGTCAGCGCGGACAGGGTTTCCTCGTCGCTGGTCTTCGGGTCCCAGCGATGGATCTGGTAGAGATCGACGTGGTCGACCCCGAGGCGGCGCAGGCTGTTGTCCAGTTCGGTGACCAGCCAGCGGCGTGAAGCGCCCTGGTGGTTGCGCTCCTCGCCCATCGGCATGCTCGCCTTCGTGGCGAGCACGATGTCTTCGCGGCGGCCGGCGATGGCCTTCCCGACCATCTTTTCCGACTCGCCGGCGCTGTACATGTCGGCGGTGTCGATGAGAGTGACGCCGCCCTCCAGCGCGGCGTCGACGATGGCGGTGGCCTCGTCCTGGGTGGTGCGCCCGATCGCGCCGAAGTTCATCGCGCCCAGCGCGAGAGTGCTGACCTGGACACCTGTCCTGCCCAAGGTGCGGTACTGCATGACGATGTCCTCCATGGCAAGATGAGCAAGCGGAACGTTGCTCCGCTAACGATACGGAGCAGTGTTCCGTTTGGCAAGCTCGTGGAGGAGTGCGTGATGAGTGACGAGGGCACCAAGGCCAAACGCGCCGACGCCCGGCGCAACGAGAAGACACTGCTCGACGCCGCCGCCGCCGTCTTCGTCACATCGGGCGTCGAGGCGCCGGTCCGCGACATCGCGGCCAAGGCCGGCGTCGGGATGGGCACGATCTACCGGCATTTCCCGACCAGGGCCGACCTCATCGTCGCCGTCTACCGGCATCAGGTCGACGCGTGCGCCGAAGCCGGGCCGGAGCTGCTGGCGTCGAGCGATTCCCCGTACGAGGCGTTGCGGCGCTGGATCGACCTGTTCGTCGATTTCCTGGTCACCAAACACGGTCTGGCCGCGGTCCTGCAGTCGGACAACGCCGGGTTCGAGACGCTGCACACCTACTTCCTCGACACCCTCCTGCCGGTGTGCGCCCGCTTGCTCGACGCGGCGGCGGAGGCGGGCGAGATCCGCTCCGATCTGGGGGCGCTCGAAGTCATGCGCGGCGTCGGGAACCTCTGCATCGGCGCCGAAAGCGATCCGCGCTACGACGCGCGCAAGATGGTCGAGGTCCTCATCGCGGGCCTCGGGACCTAGGTCCTCTTCGAAGCCGAATACGTGGCGACCGCCCATGGGGCGCGCTACAACTCGGATATGGAACGTACACAGTGTTGTGTGGTGGGGGGCGGTCCGGCGGGGATGGTGCTCGGGCTCCTGCTGGCGCGGGCCGGGGTCGAGGTCACCGTTCTCGAAAAACACAAGGACTTCTTCCGCGATTTCCGCGGTGACACCGTGCATCCGCCGACGTTGATGCTGCTCGACGAACTCGGGCTCGGCGACCGGTTCGCCGAACTCCCGTCGAAACGGCTGGAGAAGATGCGGATGCTGATCGGCGACGCGACGATCGTCGCCGCCGATTTCAGCCGGATCCCCGGGCCGCACAAGTACATCGAGATGGTCCCGCAGTGGGATTTCCTGAACCTGCTCGCCGAAGCGGCCGCCGCCGAACCGGCGTTCACCCTCCGGATGGGCGCGGAGGTGATCGGCCTCCGCGAGGGCGGCGGGGTGCGTTACCGCGATTCCGAAGGCGTGGAACGGGACTTGGCCGCGACGCTCGTGGTCGGCTGCGACGGCCGGGATTCCCTGGTGCGCGCGGAAGCGGGGCTCGTGCCGGAGGAGTACGACGTGCCGATGGACGTGTGGTGGGTCCGCGTGCCCAAATTCAGGGAGACCGGTGAAGCGGCCGAGGTTTTCGGTTGTTTCGCGAACGGCCTCGCCGGGATGACGATGGACCGCGGCGACTACTACCAGACTTCGTACCTGATCAGGAAGGGGCAGGACGAGGCGCTGCGTGCCGAGGGCATCGAGAAGTTCCGCGAACGGATCGGCGGCCTGTTCGGCTGGGGAGAGCGCGAACTCGCCGAGATCCGCGACTGGGACGACGTCAAACTGCTGAAGGTCCGGATGTCCAAGCTCCCGCACTGGTACTCCGAGCGGGTCCTCTGCATCGGCGACGCCGCGCACGCGATGTCGCCCGCCGGCGGGATGGGCGTCAACGTCGCGATCCAGGACGCCGTGGCGGCCGCGAGGATCCTCGCCGGCCCGCTGCTGCGCGGCACGCTGACCGCGCGGGACCTGGGCCGGGTACAGCGCCGCCGGAACTTCGCCGTCACCCTGATCCAGATGCAGCAACTGGGGGAGCACAAGATGCTCATCGAGCCCGCCCTCGACGGGACGCTGAACGAGCGGACCATCCCCCTGGTCCTCCGGATCTCGGACCGGTTCCCGCAGCTCACCGCCCTCGCCGCCTTCTTGGGCGGCGTCGGCCCACTTCGTGAGAAGACCCCGGCCTTCGCCCGCCGCTGACCCGCGTTTCGTCCTCTGGATGCGGTCCTTGCACGCGCAAGGACCGCATCCAGAGGACGAAACGCGCGCACAATGGAGGGGTGAGCGATCCACTGGCGGGCTTCGTCGGCTTCGCGGAGGCATTGCGCGAAGCCGGTTTGCCGTGCGACGCGCACCGGGTGCGGGCGTATCTCGACGCCGTCGGCGCGATCGACCTGGCCGATCCGGAACAGCTGTACTGGGCCGGACGGCTGACGCTGTGCGCGGACCCCGACGACCTCCCGCGCTACGACGCCGCGTTCGACGGCTGGTTCACCGAAAAGGAAACCGGACCGCGGCGGCGAGGCCGCGAGGCGGCCCCGAAGCGGGCCAGGATCGCGACGCTCGCGCACGCGGGCCAGGGCGAATCCGGCGCGGAACCCGACGAGCTCCGCGTGGCGGCGAGCGAGGAAGAGATCCTTCGGCACCGGGACCTCGCCGAACTGAGCGTCGCCGAACGCGCCCACCTGCGGGAACTGCTCGCGAACCTGCGCCCGGCGCTCCCGCCACGGTCGTCGCCGCGCCGTCGCGCGGCCCGGCGGGGCGCTCTCGACCCGTCGCGCACGCTGCGGGCGATGCTGGCCGGAGGCGGCGAGCCCGTGCGCCTGGCGTATCGGCGGCGGAGCACCAAACCGCGCCGCCTCGTCCTCCTGATCGACGTTTCCGGCTCGATGGGGCCGTACGCCGACGCGCTGCTGCGGTTCGCGCACGTCGTCGCCCGGCGCGCTCCCGGCCGGGTCGAGGTGTTCACCCTGGGCACCCGGCTCACCAGGGTCTCCCGCCAGCTCCGGCTGCGCGATCCCGAGCACGCGATGCTCGCCGCGGCCGCCGCGGTCCCCGATTTCGCGGGCGGGACCCGGCTCGGCGAGACCCTCCGGGCGTTCCTCGACCGGTGGGGACAACGCGGCGTGGCCAGGCGATCCGTGGTCACCGTGTTCTCCGACGGCTGGGAACGGGGCGACACCGCCCTGCTCGGCGAGCAGCTCGCCAGGCTGCGGCGGCTCGCGCACGTCGTATTCTGGGTGAATCCGCACGCGGGGCGGGCAGGTTACGCTCCCGTGCAGTCCGGCATCGTGGCCGCGCTCCCGTACCTCGATCGGCTGCTCGCCGGGCATAGTTTGGCCACATTGGAACGACTTCTGGTGGAGATCGCCGATGCGTGACGTACTGGACGAATTGCACCGCCGCTGGGCGGCAGGCGAGACGGTGGGGGTCGGCACGGTGGTGGCGACGTTCTCCTCGGCGCCGCGGAGCCCCGGCGCGGCGATGCTCGTCGCCCCGGACGGCACGGTCACCGGCAGTGTCTCCGGTGGCTGCGTCGAGGGCGCCGTCTACGAACTCGCGCAGCAGGTGGTCGCCGAACGGGCACCTGTGCTGCAGCGCTACGGCGTCTCCGACGACGACGCGTTCGCCGTCGGGCTGACCTGCGGCGGGATCATCGACATCTACGTCCAGCACGTCGACCGCGACTCGATGCCGGAGCTCGGCGACGTCGTCGAATCGGTCCACAGTGGACAGCCGGTCGCCGTGGTCACGGTGATCGAGCACGACCGGGAGGGCATGGTCGGCGAGCACCTGATCGTCTGGCCGGATCGCGTCGCCGGTTCGCTCGGGTCTTCGCGGATGGACGACGCGGTCGTCGACGACGCGCGCGGCATGCTCGCCGGCGGGCGCACCGGCACCCTGCACTACGGGCCGGACGGGCAGCGCCGCGGCGAGGGGATGACGGTCTTCGTCAACTCCTTCGAGCCGCCCGCGCGCCTGCTGGTCTTCGGCGCGATCGACTTCGCGGCCGCGATGGCGAAGATGGGCGCGTACCTCGGCTACCAGGTCACGGTCTGCGACGCGCGGCCCGTGTTCGCGACGAAGAGCCGCTTCCCGGACGCGCACGAGGTCGTCGTCGATTGGCCGCATCGCTATCTCAAGGCGGAGGCCGAAGCGGGCCGGGTCGACGGCCGGACCGCGATCGCCGTGCTCACCCACGACCCGAAGTTCGACGTGCCGCTGCTGGAGGTCGCGTTGCGGCTCGACATCGGTTACGTCGGCGCGATGGGCTCGCGCAAGACCCACGACGACCGGTTCGCGCGGCTGCGCGAAGCCGGGGTCACCGAGGCGGAACTCGAACGGCTGTCTTCGCCGATCGGTCTCGACCTGGGCGCGCGGACCCCCGAGGAGACCGCGGTGTCGATCGCGGCGGAGATCATCGCGCTGCGCTGGAGCGGCTCGGGGTCGCGGCTCGCCGAGCTCAGCGGCCGGATCCACGGCTGACGCCGGGCACCGGCACCGCCTGGCTCGACTTGACCACCTCGAAGGCGGGCAGGGTTTCGAACCGTTTGACGTGCTTGTCGAACAGCCGTCTCGACAGGTACCGGCTCGCCTTGAGATCCGGGGTGAGCAGCACGACGACGTAATCCCACTGCCCGACGATGCTGTAGCAGTGCTGCACACGGGGCTCGGCCAGCATGCGCTCGCGGAAGGCCGTGTGGTGCTTTTCGTCGTCGTCGGTCAGGGCGACCAGGATGACCGAGGTCATCCCCGCGCCGAGCGTCTCCGGATCGAGCACGGCGACCTCGGCGCGGATCACGCCCGCGGCACGCAGCCGGGTCAGTCTCCGCTGCACCGCGCTGGGGGAGAGGCCGACGGCGTCGCCCAAGTCGTGCAGGGGGCGCGCGGCGTCGGCCTGGACGAGGTCGAGCAACAGATGGTCGAGTTCGTCGAGAGCCACGCAAGATTTTTGCACGCGGGCAGGAAAATTTACAATCGGCATGATCGGCTCCCGTCCTAGCTTGAGTGTCATGGACCTGAAGCTGGACCACGTCGCCGAGGCGGCGAAGGTGATCGATCCCGTTTTCCTGAACTCCCCGCAGTACAGCGACGAACAGCTGAACGATCGGCTCGGGCGGCACGTGCTGGTGAAGATCGAAACGCTGAACCCGTTGCGCAGCTTCAAAGGCCGCGGCGCGGACTACTTCGCCGCCGGGCTGGAGCCGGGGACGACGATGGTGTGCGGGACCAGCGGGAACTTCGGGCAGGCCGTCGCGTTCGCCGCGCGGAAGCACGGCCTGCGGGCCGAGGTGTTCGTCCCGGCCGACATCTCCCCGGTCAAGCTGCGGCGGATGAAGACGCTGGGCGCGCGAGTGCGCCGGGTCGAGGGAGAGGCGAAGGACGCCGCGGCCGCCTTCGCCGCCGACGCCCCCGATCGCGTCTTCGTGGTCGACGGACGTGAACCCGCGATCTCCGAAGGCGCGGGCACGATCGGGCTGGAACTGGCGCGGGAGGACAGGATCGACACGGTCGTGCTCCCGGTCGGCGACGGGGCGCTGATCGCCGGGGTCGCGCTGTGGCTGAAGGCGCACACACCGGGCATCCGGATCGTCGGCGTCGGGACCACGTCGGCGCCCGCCATGGAGAAGAGCTGGCTGGCGGGCGAGCCGATCACGGCCGACCGGGCCGACTCGTTCGCCGGCGGTATCTCGATCCGCACGCCGGAACCCGAATCCATCCGGCGGCTGCGGTCGCTCGTGGACGATTTCGTGCTGGTCTCGAACGACGATCTGCGGGCGGCCATGCGGCTCGGCGCGGAAACCCTCGGCGTCCTCCCGGAACCCGCGGGCGCCGCCGGCCTGGCCGCGCTGACCGTGCACGACGTCCCGGGGGACCGCGTCGCCACCGTGATCACCGGTGCGAACGCCACCTGGCCTCGTGAGTGGTGAGGACGGTTCTAACCGTCCTTGCCACTCACGAGTCCGTACCTAAAGGACACTCGCGCTTTCCCCGCACTTGCGTCTCTTTTCCGCTGATGTCAACGCATCTGCGGAGCCGTTCGCGAGTCACCCCCTGGTGGGGGTTGCCCTGGCAGGGGCGACGTAGCACGCTCGACTGTGAGTCCGATCACGGTCGCTCCGGGGTCGGTCCGTGACAACCGAATGACCGGCCGCTCCCGAACGACCCCGGACCAGCGCGGGGTTTCTCTTGCTTTTGGAGGCCTGATGCGCATCACCGTCACCGTCGACGGCACCAGCTACACAGACGACGTCGAGCCCCGCACCCTCCTCGTGCATCATCTGCGCGAACGGCTCGGGAAGGTAGGCACCGTGGTCGGTTGCGACACCAGCAACTGCGGCGCCTGCACCGTCCACCTCGACGGGCACAGCGTGAAATCCTGTTCGGTGCTCGCGGTCCAGGCCGACGGCTGCGAGGTCACCACGATCGAGGGACTCGCCCGCGACGGCGAACTCCACCCGGTGCAGAAGGCCTTCCACGAGAATCACGCGCTCCAGTGCGGTTTCTGCACTCCCGGCATGATCATGCAGTCGATCGATCTGCTCGCCGACAATCCCGATCCGGACGAGAAGGCGGTCCGCGAAGGACTCGAAGGCAACCTGTGCCGGTGCACGGGCTATCAGAACATCGTCCGCGCGGTCCGCGACGCCGCCCACGAGATGCGGCCCGGCGCCGGTCCCGAGGCCGAGAGGCTCGCCTCGGACACCGCCTCCCGTGTCGGCGCGGGTGGTGAGTGATGACCTCCACGATCGAACCGGAGGTCGGCAAGTCCCGCCGCCGCAAGGAGGACGAGCGCCTCATCACCGGCAGGACCCGCTGGACCGACAACCTGACCCTGCCCGGCATGCTGCATCTCGCGGTGCTCCGCAGCCCGTTCGCGCACGCCAAGATCGTCTCGATCGACGTCACGGAGGCGAAATCCGCGCCCGGTGTGGTCGCGGTCTTCACCGGGAAGGACCTCGACCCCGAGGGCGCCATCGGCATGCCGTGCGCGTGGCCGATCACGCCGGACATGAAGTCGCCGCGGCGGCCCATCCTCGCCTCGGACACGGTGAACTTCGCCGGTGAGGGTGTCGCGGTGGTCGTCGCCCGCACTTCGGCCGAAGCGCACGACGCGCTCGAAGCGATCGACGTCGACTACGACGAGCTGCCGGTCGTCCTCGGCCTGGAGAACGCGCTCGCCGAGGGCGCGCCGCTGGTGCACGAGGAGCTCGGCACCAACCAGAACGCGGTCTGGGTCTTCGATTCCGCCGACGCGGGAACGGGTTCCAGCGTCGAAGACGCGATCTCGAATTCCGAGGTCGTGCTCAAACGGCGGTTCCGTCAGCAGCGCCTGGTGCCGGCGTTCATGGAACCGCGGGCGTGCGTCGTGGACCCGACGGGCAACCAGCTGGTCATGTGGTCGGCCACCCAGGTCCCGCACATCCTCAAGACGATGACCGCGGCCACGCTCGGGCTCCCCGAGCACAAGGTGCGGGTGATCGCGCCGGACGTCGGCGGCGGGTTCGGCGGCAAGATCGCCGTGCTGCCCGAAGAGATGATGGCGACGCTCATCGCGCGGCGGCTCGGCAAACCGGTGAAGTGGACCGAGTCCCGTTCGGAGACGATGGTCGCCGCGCACCACGGCCGCGACCAGATCCAGGACCTCACCATCACCGCGAACCGCGACGGCACGGTGACCGGCCTCAAGGTCGAACTGCTCGCCGACATGGGCGCGTATCTCGGCCTCGTCGGCCCCGGCGTGCCGATCCTCGGCGCGTTCATGTTCAACGCGATCTACAAGTTCCCGGCGTACCACTTCGCCTGCACCAACGTGTTCACCAACACCACGCTCACCGACGCCTATCGCGGCGCCGGGCGGCCGGAGGCCACGTTCGGGATCGAGCGGATGATGGACGAGCTCGCCGTCGAGCTGGGCATGGACCCGATGGAGATCCGCGAGAAGAACTGGATCAAGCACGAGGAGTTCCCGTTCACCACGATCGCCGGGCTGACCTACGACTCGGGTAACTACGAGGCCGCCACCGCCAAGGCCAAGGAACTCTTCGACTACGACGGCCTCCGCCGCGAGCAGAAGGAACGGCGGGAATCGGGCGACCCGGTGCAGCTCGGCATCGGCATCTCGACGTTCACCGAGATGTGCGGTCTCGCGCCGTCGCGGGTGCTCGGCTCGCTGGATTACGCGGCGGGCGGCTGGGAGCACGCGGAGATCCGGGTGCTGCCCACCGGCAAGATCGAGGTCATCACCGGCGCCTCCGCGCACGGACAGGGCCACGAGACGGCGTGGAGCCAGATCGTCGCCGACAAACTCGGCGTCCCGTTCGAGGACATCGAGGTCATCCACGGCGACACCCAGTCCTCGCACAAGGGCATGGACACCTACGGCTCCCGGTCGCTGGTGGTCGGCGGGATCGCGGTGGTCAAGGCGGCGGACAAGGTGCTCGCCAAGGCCAAGCCGATCGCGGCGCATCTGATGGAGTGCTCCGAGGACGACCTCGAATTCTCCGCGGGCAAGTTCTCGGTCAAGGGCACGGATTCCTCGACGTCCATCCAGGACATCGCGTGGGCCGTGTTCTCGGCGCACAACCTGCCGGACGGCGTCGAGCCCTCACTGGACTCGTCGGACACGTTCGATCCGGAGAACTTCTCCTTCCCGCACGGCACACATCTCTGCGCGGCCGAGGTCGACACGGAGACCGGACGCGTGCGGTTGCGCTCCTACGTCTGCGTCGACGACGTCGGTGTCGCGGTCAATCCGCTGATCGTCGAAGGCCAGGTGCACGGCGGGCTCGCGCAGGGCATCGCGCAGGCGTTGTTCGAAGAGGCCGTCCACGACGAAGGCGGCACCCTGACCACCGGGACGTTCGCCGACTACCTGCTCCCGTCGGCGGCGGATCTGCCCAGTTTCACCACCGACCGCACCGAGACCCCGTCGACGACGAACCCGTTGGGCGCCAAGGGAGTCGGGGAGGCGGGCACGATCGCCTCGACCCCGGCCGTGGTCAACGCCGTGGTCGACGCCGTCCGGCATTTCGGGGTGAACGACATCGAAATGCCGCTGACCCCGATGCGGGTCTGGCACGCCATCCAGCACGGGTCGGCCGCCGCGGGCGGGCTGGGCTCGGAAGCCGGTGGCGGTCTCGGTTCGCTCGAAGCCACCGGAGGTGCCCAGTGATCCCGGCCCCGTTCGACTACGTCGCTCCGTCCACAGTGGACGAGGCGGTCACCGCGCTCGCCGAAGCCGGTGAGGACGCCAAGGTGCTGGCAGGCGGGCAGAGCCTGCTGCCGGTGCTGCGGATGCGGCTCGCCACCCCGACCACGCTGGTCGACCTCGGGAAGGTCGCCGAGCTGCGCGGGATCCGTGAGGACGGAGACGCGCTGGTGATCGGCTCGATGACCACGCATTACGACGTCCAGCGGGACGCGATGGTCGCCGAGCACGCCGCGTTGCTCAAGGCCGCCACCGACACGGTCGCCGATCCGCAGATCCGCCATCGCGGCACGTTCGGCGGCGCCATCGCGCACGCCGATCCCGCCGGTGACCTGCTCGCGCCCGTGCTCGCGCTCGGCTGCGAACTCGTCGTCGCCGGGCCGGGCGGGCGGCGGACGGTGGCCGCGGCGGACTTCTTCCAGGACATGTTCACCACCGCGCTGGCGGCGGACGAGCTGCTCGTCGAGGTCCGGGTGCCGAAGCACACCGGCTGGCACGCCCACTACGAGAAGTTCAACCGGGTCGCGCAGGCGTGGTCGATGGTCGCGGTCGCGGCCTGCGTCCGCACCGAGGCGGGCACCATCGAGGAGGCGCGGGTCGCGCTCACCAACATGGGCTCGACGCCGGTGCGGGCGGCCGGGGTCGAGGAGGCGCTGGTCGGCTGCGCGGCCACCGCCGAGGCGATCCGCGGCGCGGCCGAACGCGCGGCCGAGGGCACGAACCCCACGGCCGACGGCAATTCCGACGTCGAATACCGGCAGCACCTCGCGCGGGTGCTCACCGGCCGCGCGGTCCTCGCCGCCGCGGGTAGCTGAGTCAGAAGGGAGGTCGGCCCGTGCGGCTCGACCACGAATTCACCGTTCCCGCCCCGGTCGGCGAGGTCTGGAAGGCCGTCGTCGACCCGGAACGGGTGGCGCCGTGCATGCCGGGCGCCACCGTCACCGAAGTCGACGGGGACGCCTTCAAAGGCACGGTGAAGGTCAAGCTCGGGCCGATCTCCCTGCTCTACAAGGGAACCGGCCATTTCGTCGAGAAGGACGCCGACGCGAAGAAAGTGGTGATCAAGGCCGCAGGCAAAGACGCGCGAGGGGCGGGCACGGCGTCGGCGACGGTGACGCTCACCCTGACCGAGAAGGACGGCGTCACCCATGGCGCCGTCGCCACCGACCTGGCGGTCACCGGTAAGCCGGCGCAGTTCGGGCGGGGGATGATCTCCGAGGTCGGCGGCAAGATCCTCGACTCGTTCGCGGAGTGCCTGTCCGGAAAACTCGGCACTCCCGAACCCGAGAAGCCCCAGGAACGCCCGCCGTTGCAAGCGGTCAAGCCGGTGACGGAGGGCGAAGCCATCGACCTGATGGAGTACGCGGGCGAATCCGTGGTCAAACGGGTGGCTCCGGTGCTGGTGGTGCTCGCCGGGGTGCTCCTCGTCGTCGCCATCGTGCGGGCTGTGACGCAGCGGACGAAATAGCTGCTTCCGGGAGCCGTTGAACCCGGTATGAAGGCGGATCACGAAGTCGACGTGGCGGTGATCGGGGCGGGCCAGGCCGGTCTGTCGGCGGCGTATCACCTGCGCCGCGCGGGATTCGCCAACGAGGCGGGTTTCGTCGTGCTCGACCACGGCAAACGGCCTGGCGGCGCGTGGCAGTACCGCTGGCCTTCGCTGATCGTCGAGAGGGTGCACGGCTTCTACGACCTCCCCGGGATGGCCTTCGGCACCCCGGATCCGAAGCTGCCCGCCGCCGACGTCGTCTCCGAGTACTTCGGCCGCTTCGAACGTACCTACGACCTCCCGGTCCATCGTCCGGTCGATGTCTTGTCGGTCAGCGCCGAGGACGATCGGCTGGTCGTGGCGAGCGCGACGGAGACCTGGGCCGCGCGGGCGGTGATCAGCGCGACCGGCACCTGGGACCGGCCGTTCTGGCCGCACTATCCCGGGCAGGAGACCTTCCGCGGCCGCCAGCTGCACACCGCCGACTACACCGGCGCCGGGGACTTCCGCGGGAAGCGGGTCGTCGTGGTCGGCGGTGGTTCGTCGGCCGTCCAGCTGCTGCTGGAGATCGCGCCGTTCGCGCGCTCGACCCGCTGGGTGACCCGGCGCCCGCCGGTGTGGCGCGAAGAGCCCTTCAGCGAGGACTGGGGTCGTGAGGCCGTCGCGAAGGTCGACCGTCGCGTCCGCCAGGGCCTGCCGCCGGAAAGCGTCGTCAGCGTGACCGATCTGGCCGTGACCCCCGAAGTACGCGCGGGGCTGGACGCCGGCATCCTCGACCGCCGCCCGATGTTCCACCGGATCACGCCGGACGGTGTGGAGTGGGCGGACGGCACCTTCGAGCCCGCCGACGTCATCCTGTGGGCCACCGGGTTCCGCGCCGCGATCGACCATCTCGCGCCGCTGCGGCTGCGTGCCGCCGGGGGCGGGATCCGGATGGACGGCACCCGCGTCGTCGCCGAACCGCGGCTGCACCTGGTCGGCTACGGGCCGTCCGCCAGCACCGTCGGCGCGAACCGGGCGGGCCGCGCGGCCGTCACCGAGATCCGGCGCCTGCTCGGACGCTGAGGCCGTCGAGGATCGCGGCCAGGCCGGTGGGCCGCCGGAAGAATCCGGCGTGGCTGCTCGCGAGGTCGTGGACGTCGAACGGGTTGTCCGGCGTGAGCGCGTCGCCCTCGGCGATGTAGAGGTCTTGCGCGGCGAGCGGCATCGACCGGTCTTCGGTCAGCCGGACGAACGTGCGCGGGATCAGGCCCCAGGAGTCCTTGTCCGCGCGAAGATCCCATTCCTGCCCGGTCAGCCAGAACACCTCGTCCGGCTGGCTCGTGACGACGACCTGGAGATACTCCTCCTCGGTGAGTTCGGCGGCGATGGCCTTCCGCAGCGCGTCGCGCTGGGCCCGGTCGGCGCCACGCCAATTGACCCGGACGAACCCCTGTCGCGACGGGTCGCCGACGAGAAGCGGGGCTGTCGCGGGGAAGAGCGCCGACGTCGACCACACGGGCAGCGCCGGGTACTCGCCGGGCGCGCGGTCCACCGGGCACTGGGCGGCGATGTAGACGACCCGGTCGATCAGTTCGGGGATCGCGTTGGCGGCGGCGGTCACCGGGAGCCCGCCGAAACTGTGCGCGACGAGGTAGACCGGCCCGTGGTGACGCACCCGCTGGACCGCCTCGACGACCGGCCGGACGAAGTCCTCCCCGGTCAGGCCGCTCATCACCGACGGCTCGGCCGCGAAGGTTTCGAGGTCCTGTTCGTGATAGGCCCTGGTGAATCCCGCGCCCCGGCCGGGCAGGTCGACCGCGAACGTCCGATGCCCCCTGGCCGCCATTTCCCGCTGAGTGGCCGACCAGGAATGCGCCGAGCTCCCCGAACCGTGCACGAAGACGAAAGTGGGAATCATGCGTTCGATTGTGGCGGAATCGAGCGCACGAAAGAGAGCGGTCGCCCCAAAGGGTGGCAAAGAAGGAACGGCCGTGCGTTCTCGTTCAGCGGCCGGTATCTCGCGAAGACCGCGTCACTCCTTTGGCAAGGGAAACGAAACCCACGGAATTCGTACTGGGGGATGGCCATGCCACCGATCGACAACCTCGCACCGCCGCATAGTGTCCGTTCCGGCACCTGCCTCACCGATCTGCTCGGGTACTGGTCGGCCATGCGGCCGGAGGCGGTCGCCGTCGTCGACGGCGACCGGGAAACGACCTTTCGCGAACTCGAAGAAACGAGCACGGCACTCGCCGCGTATCTCGCGGATCTGGGAATAGGCGCGGACGACACCGTCGGCCTGCACGTCGAGCCCTCCGCGGACCTGATGACCGGCGCGTGGGGCATTCTCGCCTCCGGGGCCGCTTATCTGCCGTTGTCCCCGGAATATCCGGAAGACCGGCTGCGGTACATGCTCGAAGACAGCGGCACCGGCGTCGTCGTCACTCAGCCGCACCTCGCCGGACGCCTGGCCGGGCTGGTGCCCGCCGGGACACGGCTCGTCTCGGTGACCGACTGCGGTGCGACCGGAGAAGCGCCGCGCGGCCCTCGGCCGGACTCGCTCGCGTACGTCATCTACACCTCCGGCAGCACCGGGAAACCGAAGGGCGTGATGATCGAGCATCACAGTGTCGTGTCGCAGCTGCGCTGGTTGCAGGCCTGCGGTCACCTGGATCCGAGCGTCACGGTGCTGCAGAAGACACCGATGAGCTTCGACGCCGCGCAATGGGAGATCCTCGCGCCCGCCGCCGGCGCCCGCGTGGTGATGAGCGCGCCCGGGAGTTTCCGGGATCCCGAAGCCCTGATCGACACGGTGGTGAAGCACGGCGTCACGACTTTGCAGTGCGTCCCGACACTGCTGCAGGCGCTGCTCGACACCGAGCGCTTCTCGACCTGCGCCACGCTGCGGAAACTGTTCTCCGGAGGCGAGGCGCTCTCCCGGCGGCTGGCCAAGGAGATCGCCGGTGAGCTGCCGTCGGCACGGCTGATCAACCTCTACGGGCCGACAGAGTGCACGATCAACGCGACCGCCCACGTCGTCGATCCGGAAACGATCGGCGAGAGCGCCGGAACGGTCCCGATCGGCGTGCCGGTCGACAACACCCAGTGCTTCGTGCTCGACGCCGCCTTGTCCCCGGTCGACATCGGGGAGACGGGTGAGCTGTACATCGGCGGTGTGCAGCTCGCGCGGGGCTACCTGAACCGGCCGGAGCAGACGGCCGAGAAGTTCGTGCCGAACCCGTTCGTGCCGACCGGGCGGCTGTACCGCACCGGTGACCTCGTCCAGTGGAACCCGGACGGCACCCTCCAGTTCGCCGGCCGCGCCGACAACCAGGTCAAACTGCGCGGCTACCGCGTCGAGCTGGACGAGATCGCGGTAGCGATCGAGGAGCACACGTGGGTGCGCCGGGCCGCCGCGGTGGTGACCGACGACGCGCGGACCGGCTCGAAGGCTCTCGTCGCCTGCGTGGAGCTGAATCCGCGCGAAGCCGCGGTGATGGATCAGGGCAACCACGGCGGGCATCACCAGTCGAAGGCCAGCAAACTGCAGGTCAAGGCGCAGCTGTCGAATCCCGGCGTCCGCGACCTCGCCGATCGCCCCGCCGTCGCGTTGCCGGGTAAGCGGGAAACCGCTCTTCAGCGGCGGGAAGTGTTCGCCCGCAAGACGTATCGCTACTACGAGGGAGGCGAGGTCACCCGCGACGACCTCGCCGCGCTCCTGACACCGGGGCCGGTTCGCACGTGTTCGCGCGAACCCGGCGAACTCGCGTTCGCCGAACTGGGTGAGCTGTTGCGGTGGTTCGGCCGGTTCCGCAGCGACGAGCGGCTGCTGCCGAAGTACGCGTACGCGTCGCCGGGCGCGCTGTACGCGACGCAGCTGTACCTGGAGACCAGCGGTCTCGACGGCCTCGGCGCCGGGCTGTACTACTACCACCCCCTCGACCACAAGCTGGTCCGGATCGGCG
Organism: Amycolatopsis sp. EV170708-02-1; assembly: GCF_022479115.1. NCBI lineage: Bacteria > Bacillati > Actinomycetota > Actinomycetes > Pseudonocardiales > Pseudonocardiaceae > Amycolatopsis > Amycolatopsis sp. EV170708-02-1. The sequence continues at coordinate 6,469,938 of NZ_CP092497.1, read as the reverse complement.
CGAACATCGCTGATGGCCACTCGGTGCACTTCATCGGCCGCACCGGTGCCATCGAACCGGTCTACAAGAACAACATCCGCGAGGTCCTCGAATTCGAGACGGGCCATATGGTCGGGGTGTTCGAGGAGATCCTGCCCGGATACGGCCTCACGATCAGCCCGGCGGCGTCCGATCCCGCGGTCTCCGCGCGGGCGGGTGCCGCGGCCGAAGACCACTACCTCGGTACGTTCTCCTTGCACGCCGACGAAGGCGAGCGCCGGTGGGACGACATCGAACTGTTCGTGCAGGCTCATCCGGGCCGCGTCGAGGGCCTGCCCGCCGGTACCTACCGCTGGCGCGATGGGGACTTCGAACGGATCTCCGGCGACCTGATCGAGGCCAAACACGTGATCGCGATCAACCAGCAGGTGTACGGGCGCGCCGCCTTCGGTATCACCGCGGTGAGCCGCACGGCCGACGAGCGGCTGGCGTACATCGGCCTCGGCGCGAAGCTGCATCACTTGCAGCGCAACGATTCGGGGTTCGGTTTCATGTCGTCGGGCTACAGCTCGAAGAGCGGCCATCCACTGCCCGCCGCCCGGCGGGTCGACGACATCCTCGCCGGGCAAGGGATCGCCCCGGGGCCGTCGTACTTCTTCCTCGGCGGCAAGGTGAGCCCGGAGCAGGTGCTCAGCGAGGGCATGCGCGAAGACGCCGTGCACATGAAGGGCCCGGCCGAGCTCATCCGCGACGAACTCGCGAGCATCCTGCCCGACTACATGATCCCGAACCGGGTGCTGGTGCTGGACACATTGCCGTTGACCGCCAACGGAAAGGTCGACGCGCACGCGCTGGCGGAGACCGACGCCGTCCGCTCCGCGAGCGGGGGCGCGCCGTACGTCGCTCCTTCGACGAGCCATGAATGCTGGCTGGCCGGGGTGTGGGGCAAGGCACTGAACTACGACGACGTCTCGGCGCGCGACGACTTCTTCGCCGCGGGCGGCAACTCGCTGACCGCGGTCTCCCTGGTGAACCGGATCAATCGCGAGTACGGCACCCGGCTGCCGCTGCAGGTCGTCTTCGAATGCCCGAAGCTGGCCGACCTGGCTGCCCGTATCGGCGAGGACTCCGCCGAGCCGTCGTCACGGCTGGTCCCGTTGGCGACCGGCGGTGGCCACCCGGTGTTCTGCTGGCCCGGCCTCGGCGGCTATCCGATGAACCTGCGGTCGCTCGCTTCGGAAAGCGGCCTGGGGCGGCCCTTCTACGGCGTGCAGGCCCACGGGATCAACGCCGGCGAGACGCCGTACGCCACCGTCGAGGAGATGGCGAAGGCCGACGTCGCCGAGATCCGGCGCGTCCAGCCGGAGGGGCCGTACACGCTGTGGGGCTACTCGTTCGGCGCGCGGGTGGCGTTCGAAACGGCGTGGCAACTGGAACAGCAGGGGCAGCGGGTGGCCGATCTGCTGCTGATCTGCCCGGGCAATCCCCGGGTCGAGGGCGGCGGGGAGCGGGTGGCGAGCTACTCGAACCCGGCGTACCTGACGATCCTGCTGTCGGTCTTCCTCGGATCGATCTCCGGGCCGGAAACGGTGGCCTGCCGGGAAACCGTTCGCGACGAAGACGGCTTCGTGGCCTTCGTGGCGAAGCTGCTGCCCACACTCGGCGAGCCGCTGATCCGGCGGATCGTCCGGATCGTCGAGGAGACCTACGAGTTCGACTACACCTTCCGTGAACTCGCGCGGCGGCAGATCGCGGCGCGGGTGACGCTGTTCAAGGCCGACGGCGACGACTACTCGTTCGTCGAGAACAGCTCCGGGTACTCGGCCACGCCCCCGGAGGTGGTGACGCTCGAAGGCGATCACTACAGCGTCCTCAAGGAGAACGGGGTCGCCGAACTGGTTTCGGCGATCCGTGCCCGGCTGAGCTAAGGAGAAGCGCCAGTGCCCGACTCCCTCGGTCCCCGCCTCAAGGTCGGCGTCGTCGTCCCGTCCACCAACACCTCGGCGCAGCCGGAACTGGACGCGCTGCGCCCCGACGGCGTCACCAACCACACCGGCCGGATGGTGATCGACGACGACCCGATGGTCGACGAACCCGGGTTCGAGCACGTCATGCACGGGATCCGGCGGTCCACACGGCCGGCGATCCGCGGTGTCGTCGGCTGCGATCCCGACTGTGTGATCATCGCGGTCTCCCCGGAAAGTCATTGGGAGGGAACGGAGGCGCACAGCCGCGTCCTTCACACGATGCGGGAGGCCGCGGGCGGCCGTCCGGTGACCATGAGCCCGGACGCGATCAACGCCGCGCTCGCGGCACACGGCGTCCGCCGGATCGCGGTCATCACGCCGTACCTGCCGGTCGGCGATGATCCGGTGCGCCGCTTCTTCGCCGACAACGGCTACGACCTGCTGCGCCTCCACGGCCTCGGCATGCCCAGCCCGGCCATGATCTCCCACGTCCCCGAGACCGTGCTCCGTGACGCGGTCAAGGAGATCGACCATGCCGACGTCGAAGCCATCGTGCAGGTCGGCACCAACGTCGCCATGGCGCGGCTCGCGGCGGCCGCCGAGTTCTGGCTCGGCAAACCGGTCCTCTCGAACAACGTCGTCCTGTACTGGCACGCCCTGCGCCAGAACGGTGTCGCCGATCGCGTACCCGGCTTCGGCTCCCTGCTGGCGGAGCATTGACCGGTATTTGACTGATCGTTACAGAACATGGGATGCTGGCGGCATGCCCCGCCCCAAGGGTTTCGATCCCACCGAGGTGCTCGACGCCGCGGTCGGCACGTTCTGGCGCAAGGGGTACGCCGCCACGTCGGCCCAGGACCTGGTCGACGGCACCGGGCTCGGGCGGGGCAGCCTGTACAACACGTTTTCGGGCAAGCAGCAGCTGTTCAGCCAGGCGCTTCGCCGCTACGAGGAGACGTCCGCCACCCGGGTCGAGGAGATGCTGGCCGCGCCGGGCACCATCCGGGCGCGGATCAGACGGGTCCTCATGGACGTCGTCGACGACGAGCTGGATTCGTCCGACGCGCATCGCGGCTGCTTGGCGGTCAACGCCGCCCTCGAACTCGGCGGCATCGACGACGAGGTCACCGCCCGCGTCCGCCACAACTTCGAGCGCGTGGAGAACGCGTTCCACGCCGAGTTCGCCGCCGCGCGGGAGCAGGGCGAGATCGGCGGCGAGCGGGATCCGAGGGCGTTGGCGAGGTTCACCCTCGCCGCGATGTACGGCCTGCGGGTGCTGGGCAAGACCGCGGACCGGCAGGCGCTCACCCAGGTAGTCGAAACCACCATCCAGGCGTTGTGATGTTCCAGGTTTCGTGACAGAACCCCAGCGCGCACCCGGATTTTTCCGGGCCGCGTTCTTTAACGTTCATTCCACTATCGGCGAGGAGCAGGCAACTCATGACGGAGACCGTCGCGGTGCTCGGCACCGGAATCATCGGCGCCCCGGTCGCGCGCAACCTGAGCAAGGCCGGATTCGCGGTCCGGGCCTGGAACCGCACCGCGGCGAAGGCCGAAGCCCTCGCCGAGCACGGTGTCGAGGTCGCCGGGAGCGCCGCGGAAGCCGTCGAGGGCGCGCCGGTCGTGATCACGGTCCTCACGGACGGCCCGGCGGTGCTGGAGGCGATCCGCGCGGCCGCCCCCGCCGCGGGCACGATCTGGGTGCAGCTCAGCACCGTCGGCGACGCCGTCGACGAGCTGGCCGCGTACGCCGACGAGCAGGGGCTCGTCTTCGTCGACGCGCCGGTGCAGGGCACCCGCCAGCCCGCCGAACAGGGCCAGCTGATCGTGCTGGCGGCGGGCGCGGCCGGCGCGCGTGAGACCGTCCAGCCACTGTTCGACGCGATCGGCAAGCGCACCCTGTGGGTCGGCGAAGACGGCCGCACCGGCGCGGCGAGCAGGCTCAAGCTGGTGCTGAACACCTGGGTGATCGCGCTGACCCACGGTGTCGGCGAGGCGCTGGCGCTGGCCGAAGGGCTCGGTGTCGACCCGCGGCACTTCGTCGACGTCGTCACCGGCGGCCCGATGGACAACGGCTACTTCCAGGCCAAATCCGCCGCGATCCTCAACGACGACTACACCACCGCCTTCTCGGTCGACAACGCCGAGAAGGACGCCCGGCTGGTCCTGGCGGCCGCGGCCCGCGCGGGCGTCCGGATGGACGCCGTCGAAGCCGGGCGAGCCCGCTTCGCACGCGCGTCCGAGGCCGGACACGGCGACGAGGACATGGCGGCCGGCTACTTCGCCAGCTTCACCACCAACCGCGTCTAGAGGACTAAACGCGGTCGGTCAGGTACCGCACCTGCGCCGCCTTGCCGCGCTCGATCTCCTCCCTTCCCGAGAGGTGCTCCGGAACGCCGACTTCCCACCAGGCGCCGGCTTCGGTCCACGAGTCCGGCTGGGTCCGCACCACGACCACCGCCGGTCGCTTTTCGGCCACCGCCGCTTCCCGTGCTTTCGCGTAGGACGCGCGCACATCGTCCACAGTGGACGCGGTGAACACCGCGCAGCCCAGCGACTCCGCATGCCGCGCGAAGTCGACCCGAGGGGGCGCGGCGTGGGCGCTCCGGCAGTCGCCGAGGAGATTGTTGAACGGTTTACCGCCCTGTCCCTCCTGCAGCCGCGCGATGACCGCGTAGCCGTCGTTGTCGCAGACCACGGCCACGAAGGGATGCCCGGCGAAGGCGGCCGAGAACAGTTCCGAGTTCAGCATCAGGTACGAACCGTCGCCGAGCATCGTGGTGACCAGGCCGCCGGTGTGTGCCATCGCCGCACCCCAGGCCCCCGCGAGCTCGTAACCCATGCAGGAGAACCCGTACTCGACGTCCATGCTGATCGAGCCCGATCCGCGCCAGCCGCCGATGAGTTCGCCCGGCATCCCGCCGGACGCGGTCATCACGTAGTCGTGCGGCTCGGAGAGATCGTTGACCACGCCGACGACCTGGGCATACGTCGGCACATCGCCGGAAACGGCGCGCAGGGTGTCGATATGCGCGTCCCAGCGGCCGCGCTCCGCCGCGGCACGCTCTGTCCACAAGGGATCGACCCGCCAGTTTTCGAGCTGGGCCGACAGATCCACGAGACCCGCGTCGGCGTCGGCCACGACGGCCAGCGCGCCGTGCTTGACCGCGTCGAACCGGGCGGCGTTCAGCGTGATCAGCCGGACGTCCGGGGAGAACACCGTCCAGGACGCGGTGGTGAAGTCCTGCAAACGCGTGCCGACGGCCAGTACGACGTCGGCCTCGGCGGCCAGCACGTTCGCCGAGGTCGAGCCCGTGACCCCGAGCGGACCGGCGTGCAGGGGATGGCCGTGCGGCACGAGGGTGCGTCCCGCCGTGGTTTCGGCGACCGGGATGCCGTGCCGTTCGGCGAAGGCCAGCGCCCGCTCGCCCGCGCCGGAATACCGGACACCGCCGCCGAGCACCAGCAACGGTTTCCGCGCCGCCCGCAGCGCGCCCGCCGCTTCGGTGATCGCCCGGCGATCAGGGCGCGGACGCTGCGGGCGATGGGTCACCGGCGCGAACAACGCGTCCGGGAAGTCGTAGGTCTCGGCCTGGACGTCCTGGGGGAGCGCCAGCGTCACCGGCCCCGCGTCCGCCGGATCGGTCAGCACCCTGGCGACCTGCGGCAGCGTCGAAAGCAGCTGCTCCGGCCGGGTGATCCGGTCGAAGTAGCGGCTCACCGCGCGGAAGGCGTCGTTGACCGTGGCCGTCGGATCACCGAAATGCTCCACCTGCTGCAGCACGGGATCCGGGGCGCGGCTGGTGAAGGTGTCACCGGGGAGCAGCAGCACCGGCAACCGGTTCGCGTGCGCGACCCCGGCCGCGGTGACCATGTTCAGCGCGCCCGGCCCGATCGACGACGTCACCACGCCCACCTGGCGCCGATGCGTCGCCTTGGCGTAGCCGACCGCCGCGAGCGCCATGCCCTGCTCGGTCTGCCCACGCCACAAGGGAAGCTCGTCGCGGTGCTCTTCCAATGCGGTGCCGAGACCGAGCACGTTGCCGTGCCCGAAGATCGCGAACACCCCGGGGAACAACGGGACTTCCCGCCCGTCCAGGGTTTCCGACCGCTGCGCGAGCAGCCAGCGCACCAGGGCCTGTGCCGTGGTCAGCTTCATGAGACCCGCCCTTCGTGGCTCGTGACCGGGCAGCGGGGGTCGAGTTCCTGGTCGTTCCACGTCTCGCGGACCCAGCCGTGCGCGGGGTCGTCGCAGAACGCCATCGACCGCTCGTCGGCGGGCCCGGCCAGGACGTTCAGGTAATACATCGGATAACCCGGCGCGGCGACGCAAGGACCGTGATAGCCGCGCGGGATCAGGAAGACGTCCCCGTCCCGGACCGCGACGTCCTCGTCCAGCTCACCGTCGGAGGTGTACGTCCGGTGCAGGCCGAACCCTTCGCGGGACGGGGTCACGCCGTCGCGGCCGGCGATGCGGAAGTAGTAGATCTCCTCGTTGACCACTTCGCATTCGGACACCTCGTCGTGTTTGTGCGGCGGGTACGACGACCAGTTGCCGCCCGGGGTGATCAGCTCGCACGCGTTCAGCTTGTCCGCGTGGTCCCAGACGCCCGGCACACCGAAGTTGGTGACCTGCCTGGTCGCCTGCCCCGCCCCGCGTACCTCCACCGGCACGTGCTCGGCCGGCCCGTAGCGCGGTTCGAGACGGCGGCCGCAGCGGGCCATCGGCAGCGCGACCTCGATCCCGGCCGCTGTCGACAACTCGACTTCGGCGTCGCGAGGCACGTAGGCGAAATCCGTGACCCGGGTGAACACGGAGTCCCGGCCCGCCAGCTCGAAGACCTGCCCGTCGACCCGGACCGTGCACGCTCCCGCCAAGGGCAGGACGAACGCTTCGTACTCGCCGGTGCGCACGACCCTGGACTCACCGGCGGCCAGCGAGAGGACCCTCAGGCCGCTGTAGTCCCAGCCCGCCGAATCCGGGGTGAGCCGGACCGGGTCCCGCTCGTCCGAAAGCGTCCCGAGTGGACGGTGCAGCTTGCTCACAGCAACTCCTCGATCTCGTCGGCGGTGGGCATGGCGTCGGCGCAGGCGAGCCGCGAAGCGACGAGCGCGCCCGCCGCGTTCGCGTACGTGGCGATGCGCACCGGATCCCAGCCGGACAGCAGGCCGTGGATCAGCGCGCCGCCGAAACCGTCCCCGGCGCCGAGCCCGCAGACGACCTCGACCCGCTGGGGCGGCACAGTCCAGCGGCCCTCGGCGGTGGCCACCAGCACACCCTCCGCACCCTTCTTGATCACCGCCAGCTCGACGCCCCTGGCCAGCATCCGGGTCGCGGCCTCGTCGGGATCCGCCGTGCCGACGGCGACCTCCGCCTCGGTGCGGTTGCCGACCGCGACCGTGACGTGGTCGAGCATCCAGCCGATCTCCTCGCGCGCCGCCTCGACGTCCGGCCAGAACATCGGCCGGAAGTCGAGGTCCAGCACGGTATGCGACCGGCGTCCGCGCCGTTCGAGCATCTTGCGCTGGGTGCCGCGCGCCGGTTCGACGGAGACGCCGGTCCCGGTGACCCACAGCAGCGGAACGGATTCCACGACGTCCCAGGGCACATCGTGCTCGTCGATGGTCAGATCCGGGGCGATCGGGGACCGATAGAACAGCAGCGGCGGATCCGCGGGCGGGTCCAGCGAGCAGAACACCACCGGCGTCTGCAACCCGGCCGAGGTCCCGACGTGCTCGGGGGACACGCCGAACTCCCGCAACGCCTGCCGCACGTACTCGCCGAAGCCGTCCGGGCCGACCTTCGTCAGCACCGACGTCGAGCGGCCGAGCCGCGCGGCGGCGACCGCGACGTTGGTCGCGGTGCCGCCGAGCGACTTGGCGAAGGTGCTGACCCCGGCCAGCGGCACGCCGCTCTGCTCGGGGTAGAGGTCCACCCCGACCCGGCCGACGGTCAGTGCTTCGAGAGCGGTCATGAAGGGGACTCCGCGGCTCGCAATTCGTGTTCGAGGGCTTCCAGTTCCGCTCCGCCCGCCATCTGCCTGGTCAGCTCGGCCAGGTCGATCTCGGACTTCTCGTACGCGCCGAGCGAAACGCCCCGTTTCAGCAGCAGGAAGCGATCCGCCACCGGATACGCGTGATGCGGGTTGTGCGTGATCAGCACGACGCCGAGCCCGCGATCACGGGCCTGCGCGACGTACTTGAGCACGACACCCGCCTGCTTGACGCCCAGCGCGGCCGTCGGCTCGTCGAGGATCAGCACCTTCGCCCCGAAGTACACGGCCCGCGCGATGGCGACGCATTGTCGCTCGCCGCCGGACAGCGTGCCGACCGGCTGCTCGACGTCGCGCAGGTCGATGCCCATGTCGGACAACGCCTTCTTGGTCGTCTCGCGGCCCTTCTTCCGGTCGAGCGCGCGGAACGGGCCGAAACCGACCGTCGGCTCGGAGCCGAGGAAGAAGTTCCGCCACACACTCATCAGCGGGACGACCGCGAGATCCTGATACACCGTCGCGATCCCGCGATCGAGCGCTTCACGCGGTGAAGCGAACTTGACCGGCTCGCCCTCGACCAGGAACTCGCCCCGGTCGTGCTGATGGACGCCCGCCAGGATCTTGATCAACGTGGACTTCCCGGCGCCGTTGTCGCCGAGCACGCAGGTGACCTCGCCCGCGTCGACCACCGTGGAGACGTCGCGCAGCGCGATCACGCTGCCGTAGGTCTTGCCGACGTCCTTCACCTCGAGGAGACGACTCATCGCCGGACCCTTTCCGCTCGCCGCCGGAAGGCGTTGTTGACCAGGACCGCGGACAGCAGCATCACCCCGAGGAACAGCATGAACCAGTCGCTGTCCCAGCGGGCGAACACGATGCCCTGCCTCGCCATACCGAAGATCAGTGCGCCGATGGCCGCGCCGATCGCCGAACCGAACCCGCCGGTCAGCAGGCAGCCGCCGATCACGGCCGCGATGATGTACTGGAACTCCAGCCCGATGCCCTGGTTCGCCTGGACGCTCGCGAACCGCAGGATGTTGATCGAGCCGACCAGCCACGCGGCGAGCGCGGTGGTCATGAACAGCATGATCTTGGTGCGCACCACCGGCACCCCGACCGCGCGCGAGCTCTGCGCGGAGCCGCCGACGGCGAAGATCCAGTTGCCGAAGCGGGTCCTCACCAGCAGCCAGGCCGCCAGGACGGCGAACCCGATCCACCAGAGGATCGAGATCTGGAACGCCGTGCCGCCGATGTCCACAGTGGACGCGAAGACGAAACCGGCGGACTCGTAGCCGTCGGTCGAGCGCATCCCGGACACCTGGACGGTGCCGGTGACCAGGCGGGTGACGCCGAGGTTGAGCCCCTGCAGGGCCAGGAAGGTGCCCAAGGTGACGATGAAACTGGGCAGGCCGGTGCGCATCACCAGCCAGCCGTTGAACGCGCCGACCGCGAGGGCGAAGACCAGCGACGCGAACAGCGCGAGCCAGACGTTCCAGCCGGCCTGCGTCGCCAGTGTCGCGGTGACGAGCGCGGTGGACGCCGTCATGACGCCGGCCGAGAGGTCGAACTCGCCGCCAATCATCAGCAGGGACACCGCGACCGCCATGATGCCGAGCGTCGAGGCGTCGTCCAGCCAGGTCGCCACGCCGCTGCCGCTGAAGAACTGGTCGGTGACGACGGTGAAGAACAGGAAGACGACGACGGCGCCCAGCAGCGCGCCGATCTCGGGCCGGACGACCAGCCTGTCCAGGAGCCGCGGTTTCGCGATCCGTTCGTCGAGGGTGGTGGTTGTCATCGCGTGCCCCTTTGCACGTACTGGCCGACGGTGTCCACAGTGGATTTGTCGACCAGGTCGGGCCCGGTGAGCACCGGTTTCCCGCCGCCGACGACGTTCGCGTTGTCCCGGTAGAGCTTGAGGAACTGCACCGGGAGATAGCCCTGCTCGTACTGCTGCTGATCGACCGCGAAGACCACGTCGCCCGCCTTGATCGCGCCGACCACGTCGGTGTTCAGGTCGAACGTGCCGACCTGGGCCTTCGAGCCGACCGCCTTGATCGCGCTCACCGCACGGGCGGCGACCTGCGAGTTCAGCGTCAGGACGGCGTCGAGGGACGGGTCGGTCTGCACGGCGCCCCTGATCCGGGATTCGGCGTCGGTGGGGTTGCTGATGTCGACCTGCAGGGTCTGCACGTCGCCCGCGAAGCCGGTCTTCGCGCCGTCACAGCGTTGAGCCTGCCCGACGTTGCCCGCTTCGTGGACCACGCAGAGCAGCTTCTTCTTGCCGAGCTCCCGGAACTTCTTCCCGGCCTCCTCGCCGGCGATGGTCTCGTTCTGCCCGACGTGGGTGAGCGCGCCGTACGCGGCGCTCTTGTCCTCGCCGGAGTTGATGGTGATGACCGGGATCCCGGCGCGGACCGCGTTCTCGATCGAGGTCTTGAGCGCCTCCGGGTTCGCCATCGACACCACCAGCCCGCCGACCCGCTGGGCGACCGCGTTGTCGATCAGCTTGGCCTGGTTGCCCGGGTCTCCGTCGGAGTTGTACTCGACCTGGACGTCGAGCTGCCTGCCCGCCTCTTCGGCGCCGTTCTTGACCACGTTCCAGAACGCGTCACCGGCCGTGCCGTGCGAGATCACCGCCACCCGCAGCGGCCCGCTGGGCTGGGTCGTCGCCGGGCCCGCGCCGGCGGCGGGTTTCTCCTCGGCCTTCGGCCCGGTGCACGCGGACAGGAGCAACAGCCCCGCCACGACCACCAAAGCCGCTTTCAAGCGATGGGACATCGTCGTCTCTCCTCGCTTCTTCCGTTACCTGGCAGCCGGGAGCCGGCTGACGATTCCGTCGAGATGCGCCAGGCTCCTGGCGACATCCCGCTTCGGCAGATCCTCCGGGCTCCCCTCGCTCAGCGCGGTGTCCTGTTCGAGCACGTACCACCCGTCGTAGCCCGCCTCGTGGACGAACCTGACCATCGTTTCGATGTCGACGTCCCCGTCGCCCAAGGGGACATACAGACCTTTGCCCACCGCTTCGGCATAGGGAAGCCTTCCGGCTCGGACGTCCTCGGCGAGTTCGCCGCGCACGTCCTTGAGGTGCAGGTGCCCGATCCGGCCGGGATGGCGTTTCGCCAGTGCGACCGGATCGGTCCCGCCGATCAGGAGGTGCCCGGTGTCCAGGCACAGCGGGAGATCGGAATCGGCGAGGAACCGCTCAACCTCGCGCTCGGTCTCCACATGCGTCCCCACATGCGGGTGCAGCACGGTGCGGAGGCCGTGCCGCGCGGCGATTTCCCTGATCTCGCCGGAGGTTTCCACGAGGGTCGTCCATTCGGCGTCGCTCAGTTCGGGCCGATCGTCGTAACCGTCGAGCCCGGTCGCGGCGGCGAGGACGAGCAGGTCGCCACCGCAGGCGGCGAACAGCGCGGCGGATTCTTCGGCCTCCGCCAGCGCGGCTTCGGGATTCTCGTGCAGGACGACGGCGAGGAAGCCGCCGACCAGTGCGAGCCGGTGGCCGCTCAGCCGTTCGCGCAGCTCGGCCGGGTCTCGCGGCAGGTAGCCGGGCGGGCCGAGCTCGGTGGCGCGCACTCCCAGCTCCGCCATTTCGGCCAGTACGGTCTCCGCGTCGAGCACACGGCCCCAGCCGGGGACTTCGCAGACACCCCAGGAGATCGGGGCGGCGGCGATTCGGATCCGGGGTGTCGTGACTGTCATCGGCGGCCTCCGGGGGATCGGGGTTAGAGCGCTCTATTGATTAGAGCGCTCTAATCATGTAGCGTCCGTCACAGTAAAGTCAAGGGCAGAGGCGCAAGGGTAGGGGGAAGGCGGAAATGGCGCGACCGACGATGGAGGACGTCGCCGCGAAAGCGGGGGTGTCCCGTGCGCTCGTGTCGCTGGTGATGCGGAACGCGCCGAACGTCTCCGACGAACGGCGCACGCGCGTGCTGTGCGCGGCACACGAGCTGGGCTACGAACCGCACGCGATGGCCAGGTCGCTGGCGAGCCGGACGTCGACCGTCCTCGGCGTGATGGTCTCCGATCTCCGCAACGCGTTCTTCGCCGACGTGGTCGAAGGGCTGGACGCGGCGGCCGAGGCGGCCGGGTTCCACTTGATCCTCAACACCGGTGGCCGCAGTCCCGCGCGGGAGCGTGCCGCGCTGAAGAGCCTGCTGTCCTTCCGGCCAGCCGGGGTGATCCTGCTGTCGCCGGTGGTCCCCGCTTCGGCGATCGAGGAAGCGGCCGCGCAAAGCCCTGTCGTCCTGGTGTCGCGCACCTCGCGTGCCGCGGGCGTGGACACGGTGAACGACGACGGCGAGGCAGGTTCCGCGCTCGCCGTCGATCACCTGGTCTCCTTGGGGCACAAAAGGATCGCCCATCTGGACGGTGGGCTCGCGGCCGGTGCGGCGGCCCGGCGGCGGGGATTCCTGCGGGCCATGCGGCGGCATCGGCTGCATCCGGTGATCGTGCACAGCGAGCACACCGACACCGCGGGCGAGAAGGCCGTGCACGAACTGCTCGGCGACCCGCCGATGGGCGGAATGCCCACGGCGCTGGTGGCGGGCAACGACTTCAACGCCGTCGGCGCGATCTCCGCGTTGGAAGAGGCAGGCCTGCGTGTGCCCGAAGACGTTTCCGTGGTGGGCTACGACAACACCTCGCTCGCCGCGCTGCGCCACCTGTCACTGACCACTGTGGACCAGCCGCGCACGGAGATGGGAAGGCTGGCCGTCGAAGCACTGCTCGAACGGATCCGGGGTGAACGCGCCGAACCGGTCCGGCATCTGCTGCACCCGTCGCTGGTGGTCCGTTCGACCACCGCCGCCCCAGAAAGGTAACCAGATGAGGTTGGGACTCGCCGGCACCGGCCGGATCGGCACTTCGCACGCCGAGACCTTGAAGAGCTTCGACGAGGTTTCGTCCGTGGTCGTCGCCGACGTCGACGCCGCCCGCGCCCAGGCCGCCGCGGCCAAACTCGGCGTCGAAGCGGCGGCGGACATCCCTTCGCTGTTCGCGTCCTCTTTGGACGGATTGGTGATCGCCGCGGCGACGGACGCGCATCCGGAGCTGATCCTCAAGGCCGTGGACGCGGGAATCCCCGTGTTCTGCGAGAAACCGGTCGCCGCCGACATCCCGGGAACGCTCGCGGTGATCGACAAGATCTCCGGTGCGGACGTCCCGGTGCAGATCGGTTTCCAGCGCCGGTTCGACGCGGGCTACGCCGCCGCCCGGGCGGCGGTGGCTTCGGGCGAACTCGGCTGGCTGCACACCTTGCGCGCGACCACGCTCGACCCGGCACCTCCGCCCGCCGAGTACGTCGCGCACTCCGGTGGCCTGTTCCGCGACTGCGGGGTGCACGACTTCGACGTCGTCCGGTTCGTGAGCGGCCGTGAAGTCGTCGAGGTCTACGCCGTGGGGACGAACAAGGGCGAGCGCTTCTTCGCCGACGCCGGTGACGTCGACACCGCGGCCGCGACCCTGACGCTGGACGACGGAACGCTGGCGGTGGTTTCGCTGACGCGCTACAACGGCGCGGGCTACGACGTCCGGCTGGAAGTGCTCGGCTCGGCGGGCAACGTCGTCGTGGGCCTGGACGACCGAGCGCCGCTGACCTCGGTGGAACCCGGCGTCCAGCCGTTGCCCGGCCCGGCCTATCCCGGCTTCATGGAACGCTTCCGCCCCGCGTACATCAGCGAGTTGAAGGCGTTCCTCGACGTCGCGGCCGGCCGCGCGCCGAGCCCGTGCGGTGCGGCGGACGCGCTGGAGGCGTTCTACATCGCCGAGGCATGCGAGGTCTCGCGCCGCGAACGCCGCCCCGTGCGGGTGGAGGAAGTCCGCGTCTGAGGCGCCACTCACCGCCGCGAGCCGTCCGCCCGGTCACGCGTGTCGTCCGTCCGGTCACGCGAAACCGCCCGCTGCGCACCGGCCGGTACGCACCTCGCCTTCGGAGTACATGAAGGCCACCTTCCTTGCGTCTAGCGCAGTGAAGGACCCCTTCACGTACTTGGAAACGCACGAAGGTCCAGGACCTGCCCGTCGAGGTAACCGAACGCCCACGAGGATGTCGCGAAAGCCACTTTCGGGACATCAGACGTCGCGAAAGTGGCTTTCGCGACACGGCTCGGAGCGACCTCGCCCCGTCCGTGAGGGCCTCCTTCACTACCTTCAGGGTAGGTAAGGAGTCCCTCACGGACCTGGTCGGCGATCAGCGACGAAGGCAGCTTCCTGCCATCGGCCGCCGCCAAGGTGACCCGACCGCTACGGTGGTCGCGAACGACAGGGACCGAACGCGCGAGGAGAGAGAGCGGATGCAGCCGAATCCACCGCAGCCCGGCTTTCCTCAGTACGGTCAGCCGCCGATGGCCGCCGGGCCGATCCCGGCGGCACGGCGAAAACCGCGGGCCAACGCCCCGGCGGCGGTGATCGCCGGTGTCTTCGCGTTGCTCGCCGCCGCCATGCTCGTCTGGTTCGCGCTCTACAACGTCTTCGTCGCCGCGGAGGTGAACGGCCGCTGGTCGGGCATCATGGTGCAGAACACGGTCTTCGGCATCCTCTCCGCGGGATTGCTGGTGGTGGCCGCGGGATTCACGTTGGCCCGCGCGATTCCGGGCGCGTGGACGCTGTTCGGGCTTTGCGTGTTCTCCGTGGTGGCGGTCTTCGCGGGGACGCCGCTGGTGTCGGCCACGACCTTCGGCGCTCAGCTCAAGTGGCTCTTCAGCTTCGACGACAGCGACAGCACCGCGATGGCGCTGATGATCGTCTTCGGTGTGCTGGCAGCGGTCGCGGCGGCGATCGCCGCCAGTGTGAAGTCGCCGGGGAAACAGAACTAGAGCTCGTCCAGGATCAGCTTCGCGCGTTCTTCGACGAGCCGGTAGCCGGAGCGCGCCGCGAGTTCGAGCGCCAGCTCGCCGTGCGTCCGGGCTTCCGTGAGTTTCCCCAGTTTCAGCAGGGTTTCCGCGAGCCCGGTCCGTGCGGCGGCCTCACACCAGAAGAAGCTGGTCGTCCGCGCGATGGACAACGCCAGCCGGTAGTGCTCGGCCGCCTCGCCGGGCAGGCCGAGCCGCAGGCAGACCTCGCCGAGCCCGACGAGCGTCCACGCCTCGGTACCCCGGTCACCGATCTTGCGGGTGAGTTCGACCGCTTCGAGCGCGTCCGCGCGGTTCTGCTCGCTCGGGTCGCGCCTGCTTTCGAGCACGGCCCTGCCGGACAGGGCGGTCGCCTCGCCGTAGGTGCAGCCCAGTTCGCGGTTGGCCGCGAGCGCGCGGGTGTAGAAGTCGTAGGCGTCGTCGGGAAGGCCGAGGTCACGGTGCACGTTGCCGAGGTCGACCAGCAGCACCGCGACGCTGAACCGCGCGCCGTCCCGTTCGGAGACCGCCAGCGCGCGGGTGAAGTTGGCGAGCGCCTCGTCGAGCTGGCCCGTCTGCCAGTACGGGAAACCGAGGTTCGCCAGCGCCATCGAGACGGCGGGCATGTTCAGTTCTTCGCACAGCCGCAGGGATTCCAGGCCGCAGCGGATCGCTTCCTGCGGGTCGCCGAGCCGCTGGTGCACCGCGCTCAGGTTGTTGAGCACGGCCGCGCGGCCGGCGTCCCAGCCGTCGAGGAGGTCGCCGCGCAAGGCGCTGGTGAGGTGCTCGCGCGCTTCGTCGTAGCGGCCGCTGTTGACGCAGGCGAGCGCGATGCTCAGGTGCATCGCGGCTTGTGCTTGCCCGGCTTCGCTGCGGCGTGCGGCTTTGAGCGCCGTCGACGCGGTGTCGATCCACTCCGCGTGATGACCGCGCTGGTGGAAGAAGGCGCGGAGCGCGTCGGCGAGATGCCACGAGAACTCGGGGGCCCGTGTTCGGCACTGTGCTCGACGGCGGCGGCGAGGTTCGGCCACTCGGCGTCGAGCCACGCCAGCGCCTCGTCGGTGTCGGCGAAGGGGTCGCCCGCCGGTTCTTCGCGCGGCAGGCGCAGGAAATGCGGGATGAGGGCGCGGCCCGCGGCGTCGGCCGTGGTCAGGTAGCTCTCGAAGAGCCGCCTCTCCGCGGCCTCGCGTTCGGCCTTCGTGTCCTCCGACAGGGTGCGGCCCGCCGCGAAACTGCGGAGAAGATCGTGGAACCGGTAGCGCCCCGGCGTGTAGCGCTCGACCAGATGCGCCGCCGCGAGCGCCTTGAGCTGCTGATTCGCCTTCGAGTGCGGGACACCGGTCAGCGCCTGGGCGGCGGGGGCGGTGAACGTCTGGCCGGGAACGAGCGCGAGACGGCGGAACAGCTCGCGATGCTCCTCGGGAAGCGCGCGGTAGGAGACGCCGAAGGCCGTGGTCACGGCACTTTCCTCGGCGCCGTCGACGGTCAGTTCCGCGAGCGGGTCGCCACCGGCCAGCTCGCGGGCGAGTTCGGCGATCTCGGGTTCGCCGCTGGCGCCGAGGTTGGCCGCCGCGATCCGGAGGGCGAGCGGGAGATGCCCGCACAGCCGGGCCAGCTCCGCGGCGGCGCCTTCCTCCGCGGCGACGGTCTCACTGCCGAGCACGGCTTCCAGCAGGTGCCGCGCGTCCTCGGCGGGCAGTACCGACAGCGGGAGCGCGCGGGCGCCGGTGCGGGCGATGAGGTCGCCGAGCCGCTGGCGGCTGGTGACCAGGACGGTGCCCGACGGCGGCAGCAGCGGCAGCACCTGGCCGCTGTCGCGCACGTTGTCCAGCACCAGGAGCACCCGCCGGTCGGCGAGGAGGGAACGGAGCAGCGCGGCTCGCGTGTCGATGTCCGGCGGGATCGCCTTGGGCGCGGTGCCGAGTGCCTGCAGGAGCTGGGTGAGCGCGACGGCCGGGGTGAGCGGTTCGTGGTCGGGGTCGAAGCCGCGCAGGTCGAGATAGAGCTGCCCGTCGGGGAACGCGTCGCGGACGTGATGGGCCCAGCGGACCGCGAGCGCGGTCTTGCCGACGCCGGCGGTCCCGCTGATGACCCAGATGTCGGTGCCTTCGCCCGCGTGCCGGGTCGCCTCGTCGAGCCGCTCCAGTTCGGCCGCGCGCCCGGCGAACCCGCGGACGTCGTGCGGCAGCTGGGCCGGGCGGACCGGCTCCGGCCTGGTCGAGGGTTCCAGCGCGGGATCTTCGCCGAGGATGGCGGTTTCCAGCCGTCGCAGCTCGGGGAAGGATCGAGACCCAGCTCGGACCCGAGCCGGTCCCGCAGCGCGCGGAAGGCCTCGAGGGCGTCGTCGGTGCGGCCTTCGCGGTGCAGCGCGAGCATGAGCTGCCCGACGAACCGCTGCCGCAGGGGATGCGCGGCGACCAGTTCGGTCAGCTCCGCGAGGACCTGCCTGCCGCGGCCGAGCCGCAGCTGCGCCTCGGCGCGATCCTCCAGCGCCGTCCAGCGTGCCTCGTGCATCCCGCCGCGGAGCCGTTGGGCGACCTCGCCGGTCACCACGTCGGACAACGCGTCGCCGCGCCACAAGCCGAGGGCCTCGTCCAGGAGTTCCACGGCCGTCTCGTCGTCGGCGTCGCGGGCTTGCGCCGTCAGCTCGGTGAAGCGGTGCAGGTCGACCTGGCGCGCGTCGACCTTGAGCAGGTACCGGGTCCCCTCGGAGACGATCTCCGGCCCGCCCGCGCCGCGGAACACCGCACGCAGCCTGGACACCAGCGCTTGCACGGTGTTCCGCGCGCTGGCGGGCGGTTCTTCGGGCCAGAGCAGGTCGATGATCCGGTCGCGCGGTACCGGCTTGCCCGCCTCCAGCAGCAACACCGCCAGCACGAGCCGTTGTTTGGGCGAGCCGAGATCGACCGGAACGCCACCGGCCCACGCCTCGACGGCGCCGAGGACGCGGAACTCCACCCGGCCACCTCCGCTCACCCTCGTCAGAGCCTGCAAGCGTAGTGCAAGCGCCCTGCATCCGGACCGCGTGATCCTTGCCGGGTGTCCACCGAGGACCCGTCGCCGGAACCGTGCCCAACCAACCAGACGGGCAGGACCCCCCATTCGGTTCCGGTACGACGGTGGGCACCTTCAACTTGCACAGGCACCGCCCTCTGACGGCGGTGGGGGTTGGGGGTAGTGCCAGCTCGACGTCTTCCCCCGTGTCGTCGAACTGGCGCTTCTTCTTTGACTGGGGCTGGGGTTGTCCGTGAAGGCCCCCTTGAGGGACTCAGAGTCCCTCAAGGGGCCTTCACGTCTTTTCCGCGTGATCACCACTTGACAGGCGAACCAGTCTGCCTGCACCCTTTCACTACTTAATTAGTGAAAGGGTGTTGCCAGTGGTCACCTTCCACCTGGACAAGGGCTCGGGCGTCGCGACGTACGTCCAGCTCGTCCAGCAGGTCAAGAACGCCCTGCGCTTGGGATTGCTGGAGCCGGGAGACCGGCTGCCGACGGCGAAGGAGGTCGTCGCCGAGCTGGCGATCAACCCCAACACCGTCCTGAAGGCCTATCGCGAGCTGGAGCGCGAAGGGCTTGTCGAAGGGAAGCCGGGCCTCGGCACCTTCGTGCAGAAGACCCTCGGAGGCGCTTCGTTCGCGGAGCGCACGCGGTTGCGGAAGAGCCTGGGGGCTTGGGTCCGCGACGCGCGGGAATCGGGGCTGGATCAGGAAGACGTCGAGGCGCTGTTCACCTCCGTGGTGGTCGACGGCTTTCGAGGGGAGCGAACCGCGTGACTGAGAAACCCGTCATCGAGGCGACCGGCCTCGCCAAGCGTTATCGCCGCAAATGGGCGCTGCGCGACTGCTCCCTCTCCGTCCCGAAAGGGCGGGTCGTCGCGCTGGTCGGGCCGAACGGGGCCGGCAAGACGACCTTCCTCCACCTGGCCGTCGGTCTGCTCGGGGCGACGCAAGGCTCGGTCTCGATCCAGGGAACGGCCGCCTTCCTCGCGCAGGACAAGCCGTTGTACCCGGGCTTCAGCATCGCCGAGATGCTCAAGTTCGGCAGGCGCCTCAACCCCGGCTGGGACGACGAGTTCGCGCTCAAGCGCATCGACGCGCTCGGCCTCGCGCCGGACCACAAGGTCGGCAAGCTGTCCGGCGGGCAGCGCGCGCAGGTCGCGCTCACCCTCGCGCTCGCGAAACGCCCGGACCTGCTGGTGCTCGACGAGCCGCTCGCGAACCTCGACCCGCTGGCCCGCCACGAGGTCATGCGCGGGCTGATGGAGGCGGTCGCCGAAACCGGCATGACCGTGCTGCTCTCGTCCCACGTCGTCTCCGATCTGGAGAACACCTGCGACTGGCTGATCGTCCTCAACGGCGGCCGCGTCCAGGTCAGCGGCGACATCGACGAACTCGTCGCCGGGCACCGCACCCTCACCGGGCCGGTGGAGGAGGCCGACGCGCTGGCCAGGCGGGTCACCGTCGTGGACGAGGCCCGCGCGGGGAGACAGGCGACCGTCTTCGCCCGCACCGAGCCGGTTCCGCTCGGTCCACAGTGGAGCGAACGGCCGGCGAACCTCGAAGAGCTGGTGCTGGCGTACCTGCGACGGCCCGATTCCGCGAGCCTGCCTCGCCCGACACTGGCTTCGGCGTAAGGGGGAACGATGTTCTGGCTCACCTACCGCCAGCACCGGATGCAGCTGCTGATCACGGCCGGTCTGCTCGTCGCCGTCGGGATCCTGTTGCTGGTCAACGGGAACGCCGCCGCGGACAGCCCGGATCCGGCGAAACTCTTCAAGGATCTGTACACCTACCTCTCCTGGCTCCAGGTCGTCCCGGTGGCGATCGGTGTCTTCTGGGGCGCCCCGCTGGTCGCGGCCGAATACGAACGCGGCACCACGAAACTCGCCTGGACCCAGTCGATCTCGCGGTTCCGCTGGCTCGGTGTGAAGCTGGGGTTCCTCGCCGTTCTCGCCACCCTCGGCGGGCTCGCGTTCGGCGCGATGATGCAGCGCTGGGTGGAGGTCTTCCCCGCCGATCGAGGCGACACCGCCTTCACCAGCCGCTTCGACAATCCGGTCCTGTTCACGATGACGGGCGTCGCCCCCGGCGCGTGGTGGCTCTTCGGGTTCGTGCTCGGCACCGCCGCGGGCGCGCTCATCCGCAAGACACTGCCCGCCATCGCCGTCACCATCGCGGTGGCGGTGGGCCTGATGATCGGCCTGAGCAACCTCCGTGACGGCTACGCGGAACCCGAACTCGTCCCGCTCGGCAAGGACCCCGTTGGCCGGGTCGTGGAGATGGTCAGGGACGCCGCTGGGGAGATCACCGCGCTCAAGGTCCTGCCGCAGGACTGGTACTGGCGCTTCCAATGGACCGAAGCCGCGATCCTGGCGGGGTTCTCGCTGCTGCTAGCCGTCGCCGCGACCTTCGCCATCCGCCGCCGCTCCTAGAAAGGCACTTCTCGTTGCTTTGGCTCACCTGGCGGCAGCACCGCACCCAGCTGCTCGTCACCCTCGGGTTCCTGGCCGTGGTCGGCGGGATCCTGCTCCTGTCCGGGCAAGCCGCCCTCGGCGCCGCGAGCGGCAAGATCTCCTCGTACTGCTACGGCGGCGGCGTGCCCTGCCGCGAGTACGACGCGGGGCTCGAAGACCTCTACCAGAAGATCTACCCGCTGATCGTGATCCTGCCGTTCGTCCCGTTGCTGGCGGGCGTCTTCTGGGGCGCGCCGTTGCTCGCCAGGGAATACGAACGGGGCACGTATCAGCTCGTCTGGACCCAGTCGGTGAGCCGCGGCCGCTGGCTGGGCGCCAAGTTCGGCGTCCTCGCGGCGGCCGCGACGCTCGCCGGGCTCGCCTCGGGCAGATGTTCGGCCGGTGGCTGGAGATCTTCCCCGGCAAGGCGGAGACGCTCAGCGAGACGTCGTACTTCGGCGCGGTCGGCATCGCGCCGGCCGCGTGGTGGTTGTTCGCGTTCGCCCTCGGTACCGCCGCGGGGTGCTGGTGCGCAAGACCTTGCCCGCCATCGCGATCACGGCCGCGGTGTTCGTCGCCGCCTCGATCGCCCTGATGCTCTTGCGCCCGCACTACGCCGAGCCGGTCCGGACGGTCGGCCTTGATCCCTCCACAAAGGACGGGCTGATCGTGCGGGCGGGCCGGGTCGCGCCGGACGGCCGGGAGCTGGGCCTGCTCGACGAGGTGCCCGAATGTCCTCGCGGCAAGGGGATGAACGCCTGCGTCGAGGCGGCGGGCTACCGGGACTTCACCGTCTACCAGCCCGCCGGCCGGTTCTGGCGGTTCCAGTGGACCGAGGCGGGCATCCTGCTCGCCGCGGCCGCGGTGCTCGGGGGCGTCGCGGCAGGGGGCACGGTCCGCCGCCGTCGCTGAGACGGCGGCGGACCGGGACTCAGTCGAGCTGCAATTCGGGCCGGTACAGGTCGAACCAGTGGTAGAGGTCCAGCGCCCGGTCGATCCCGGAGCGCTGGGCCGAGGACATCGTCACCGGGTCCACTTCGGACACTCGATGCAGCCAGTCGCGGTCGACCAGCTCGAACACCGGGTTGTCCCGTTCGGTCAGGGCCTCCTTGGCCTGCTGCTGCAACGCGGCCGCGTAGCCGGGGTCCTGAGTGGACGGATACGGGCTCTTGACCCTGTCCCGCACGGACGTCGGCAGCACGTGTTCGGTCGCGTGCCGCAGCAGGCTCTTTTCCCTGCCGTCGAACGTCTTCAGCGACCACGGCGTGTTGTAGACGTACTCGACGAGGCGGTGGTCGCAGAACGGCACACGCACTTCGAGCCCGACGGCCATCGATGCCCGGTCCTTGCGGTCCAGCAGCATCCGCACGAACCGGCTCAGGTGCAGGTTGCAGACCGTGCGCATCTTGCGGTCCTGCTCGCTCTCGCCGTCGAGGTGCTCGACCTGGGCGACGGCGGTGGCGTATTGGTCGGCGATGTAGCCGGGCAGATCGAGCTTCTCCTGGACCTCGCCGCGCAGGAGGGCGCCCCGCTCGCTGGTGAGCCCCATCCGGAAGGCGAGCCAGGGGAAGGTCCCCGAGTTCACCGCGGCTTCGTCGTGGAACCAGCGGTATCCGCCGAAGACCTCGTCGGCGGATTCGCCGGACAGCGCCACCGTCGACTCGGCGCGGATGGCCTTGAACAGCAGGTACAGCGAGGTGTCCATGTCCCCGAGCCCGGCCGGGATGTCCCGCGCGGCCAGCACCTTGCGGCGGACCTCCGGATCGCTGAGCTCGGCCGGGTTCAGCACGACGTCCTTGTGGTCGGAGCCGACGAGCTGCGCGACGTCACGGATGAAGGGCGAGTCCGGGGTGTCCCGCACCTCGTCCGGTTTGAAGTTCTCCTCCTGGCCTTGGAAATCGACGGAGAACGTGCGCAGCCGCTCGCCCTGTTCGGCCAGCCGGGCGGCGGCGAGACCGGTGACGGCGCTGGAGTCGAGCCCGCCCGAGAGCAGGACGCAGCGGGGCACGTCGGCGATCAGCTGCCGGTGCACGATGTCGGTCATCAGCTCGCGGACGCGTTCGACCGTGGTCTCCTGGTCGTCCGTGTGCTGTTTCGCGTCGAGCTTCCAGTACGTCCGCGTGCGGATCCCGGAGCGGTCGACGGTGACGATGGTGCCCGGGCCGACCTCGTGCATCCCCTTCCACAGCGACCAGCCGGGCGTCTTGGTCATGGCCATCAGTTCGCGCAGGCCGTCGGTGTCGACCACCTTGCGCGCCAAGGGGTTCGCGAGGATCGCCTTCGGCTCGGAACCGAAGAGGACACCGTCCGGGGTCGGGTAGTAGTAGAACGGCTTGATGCCCATGCGGTCGCGGATCATCACGAGTTTCTCGTCGCGCTCGTCCCAGATCGCGAAGGCGTACATGCCGTTGAGGTGATCGACGACCTCGTCGCCCCACTCGAGGTAGCCGTGGAGCACGACCTCGGTGTCGCTGTCGGTCTCGAATTTGTGGCCGCGCTTGAGAAGTTCCTCGCGCAGCTCGGTGAAGTTGTACGCCTCGCCGCTGTAGACCATCGCGGCCAGCCCGGCCTCGGCCATCGGCTGCCTGCCGCCCGGCAGGTCGATGATCGCCAGCCGCCGGTGGCCCAGCGCCACGTTCGGCCGGACCCAGGTGCCCGAGTCGTCCGGTCCGCGGCACGCCATGGTCGCGGTCATCGCGTCGACGACCTCACGGCGTTGTGTCAGGTCCGTGCCGAAGGAGACCCACCCTGCGATTCCGCACATCGCTACCTCCCGGTGATTAGTTAGCGCATACAACTATCCGTAACACTGGTGTAACACGCTTCGGCGGGCTTGTCTGCCCGAATTGCACGCTCCGTCCGCAGTGCGTCACGGTCTGTGGGGTACGTCACCGGGCATCAAGAAGTCGTAAAGGCACCCGATCGGGGCATCAAGAGGCCGTCAGGCCGTGGTCGCGATGGTCTGTACCAGGCGCAGTGTTGCGGGGTCCTGGTCACCGATGGGGTGACCTGTCCTGAGAGGTGCCTAGTGGCCGACTTGCTCTACGCCGTGCTCCTGATCGGCGTATTCGTGGTTCTCGCCCTGACCCTTCGCGGTCTGGAAAAGCTGTGACCGGCACGGGAACTCCTGCCAACGTCGTCGGCGGACTGCTGGCGCTGGGGCTGATCGTCTATTTGTTCATCGCACTGGTCAGGCCGGAGAAATTCTGATGTCAGACACGATGGCCGGCCTCTTGCAGGCCGGCCTCCTCCTCGTCGCGCTCGCCGTGGTCTACCGGCCATTGGGCGATTACATGGCGCGCGTCTTCTCGACAGAGAAGCACACGAAGGCCGAACGCGGCCTGTACCGCCTGTTCCGGGTGAACCCCGGATCGGAACAGCACTGGAAGACCTACGCGTCCGCCGTGATCGGCTTCTCGTTCGTCTCCGTCGTGCTCCTGTACCTGCTTCAGCGGCTCCAGGCGATCCTGCCGTGGAGCCTCGGCAAGGAACCCGTCTCGCCGGCGGTCGCCTTCAACACCGCCGTCAGCTTCGTGACCAACACGAACTGGCAGTCCTACAGCCCCGAAGCGACCATGGGTCACTTCGTGCAGATGGCCGGCCTGACCGTGCAGAACTTCCTGTCCGCGGCCGTCGGGCTCGCGGTCGCCGTCGCGGTGGTCCGCGGTTTCGTCCGCTCGAAGACCGACCGCCTCGGCAACTTCTGGGTGGACCTGACGCGCGGCACGATCCGGATCCTGCTGCCGATCGCGTTCGTGGCGGCGCTCGTGCTGATCGCGCTCGGCGTCGTCCAGAGCCTCAAGAGCGGCGTCGACGTCCTCAACCCCGATGGCAGCACGAGCAAGATCGCGCTCGCCCCGGCCGCGAGCCAGGAGGCCATCAAGGAACTCGGCACCAACGGCGGCGGCATCTTCAACGCCAACTCCTCGCACCCGTTCGAGAACCCGAACGCCTGGACCAACCTGATCGAGATCTTCCTGATCCTGGTCATCCCGGTCTCGCTCACCCGGACGTTCGGCAAGCTCGTCGGCAACACGAAACAGGGCTACGTCCTGCTGTCGGTGATGGCCGGGCTGTTCACCGCGATGCTCGCGGTGACCTGGCTGTCCGAGGCCAACGCGAGCGGGCCCGCGCCGCTGGCCGCCGGGGCGAACCTGGAGGGTAAGGAACAGCGGTTCGGCATCGGCCTGAGTTCGTTGTTCGCCAACGCCACCACCGGCACGTCCACCGGCGCGGTCAACAGCATGCACGACAGCTACAGCGGGCTCGGCGGCGGCGGAGCGCTGCTCAACATGCTGCTGGGCGAGATCTCTCCGGGCGGGGTGGGCACCGGTCTCTACGGCATCCTCGTGATGGCCGTGATCGCGATGTTCCTCGCCGGGCTGATGGTCGGCCGGACGCCGGAGTACCTGGGGAAGAAGCTCGGCAAACGCGAGGTCACCTGCGCGGCGGTCTCGATGCTCGCCATGCCGACGGTGGTCCTGCTCGGCGCCGGGATCGCGCTGATGAACCCCGGCAACCTGGCCGCGTTGAACAACCCGGGCGCCCATGGGCTCTCCGAAGTCCTGTACGCCTACGCGTCGGCGGGCAACAACAACGGCAGCGCGTTCGCGGGGATCACCGTCACCAACGACTGGTTCCAGTCCTCGCTCGGCGTCGCGATGCTGCTCGGCCGGTTCGTCCCGATCCTCGCCGTGCTGTGCCTCGCCGGATCCCTGGCCTCGCAGCGGAAGGTCCCGGAGACCGCCGGCACGCTGCCCACCACCGGACCGCTCTTCGGCACGATGCTCGCGGGCACGATCGTGCTCGTCGCGGCCCTCACCTTCATCCCGGCGCTCGCGCTCGGGCCCATCGCAGAGGCACTCGCATGACCGCCACCCAAGAACGCACCCCTGAAGAGACGACCCAGCACCACGTGGAGAACACGGGCCGGGTCGGCGCGGGGATCTTCAGCCCGCGCCAGCTGCTGACCTCGCTCCCGGAGGCGCTGCGCAAACTCAACCCCAAGCACCAGCTCGGCAACCCGGTCATGTTCGTGGTGTGGATCGGCTCGGCGCTGACCACGGTCTTCGCGATCACCGATCCGAGCGTGTTCACCATCCTCATCACCATCTGGCTGTGGTTCACCGTCCTGTTCGCGAACCTCGCCGAGGCCGTCGCCGAGGGCCGCGGCAAGGCGCAGGCGGAAACCTTGCGGCGCAGCAAGAAGGAGACCGTCGCGCGCCGCCTCACCGAGGACGGCGACGAGGAGACCGTGCCGGGCGCCGACCTGCGCGTCGGCGATCTCGTGGTCGTCGAGGCCGGACAGGTCATCCCGGGCGACGGCGACGTCGTCGAGGGCATCGCGACCGTCGACGAATCGGCCATCACCGGCGAATCGGCCCCGGTCATCCGCGAATCGGGCGGCGACCGGTGCGCGGTCACCGGCGGCACCACTGTGCTCTCGGACCGCGTCGTCGTGAAGATCACCACCAAACCCGGTGAGTCCTTTGTGGACCGCATGATCGCGTTGGTGGAAGGCGCTTCCCGGCAGAAGACGCCGAACGAGATCGCGCTGACGATCCTGCTCTCCACGCTCACGATCATCTTCCTGCTCGCCGTGGTGGCGTTGCAGCCGATGGCGGGCTACTCGGGCAGCCAGCAGTCCGTGATCGTGCTGACCGCGTTGCTGGTCTGCCTGATCCCGACGACGATCGGCGCGCTGCTGTCCGCGATCGGGATCGCGGGGATGGACCGGCTGGTGCAGCGCAACGTGCTCGCCACGAGCGGTCGCGCGGTGGAGGCCGCCGGCGACGTCTCGACGCTGCTGCTGGACAAGACCGGCACGATCACCTTCGGCAACCGCAAGGCCACCGAGCTGATCCCGGTCGGAACGTCCACTGTGGACGACATCGCCCACGCGGCCAGGCTGTCCAGTCTCGCCGACGGCACGCCGGAAGGCCGCAGCATCGTCGAGCTCGTCGCGCGGGAACACGGGCTCGCGGAGACGGCGTCCGACGACGAGAAGCTCGCGGACTTCGTCGAGTTCACCGCGCAGACCCGGATGAGCGGTATCGACATCGGCGAACGCCAGGTCCGCAAGGGCGCCACCGCCGCGGTGCGGGAGTGGGTCCGCGAACGCGGCGGCGACATGCCGGACGAGACCGAAAAGGTCGTCGACGAGATCAGCCAGCAGGGCGGGACCCCGCTGGTGGTCGCGGAATACGACGGCGCGAAGGCGTTCGTGCGCGGCGTGATCCGGCTGTCCGACGTGGTCAAACCCGGGATGAGGGAGCGGTTCGTCCAGCTCCGCGCCATGGGCATCAAGACCGTCATGATCACCGGGGACAACCCGCTCACCGCGAAGGCCATCGCACAGGACGCGGGCGTCGACGACTACCTCGCCGAAGCCAAGCCCGAAGACAAGATGGCGCTGATCAAGAAGGAGCAGGAGGGCGGGCGGCTGGTCGCGATGACCGGCGACGGCACCAACGACGCCCCCGCGCTCGCGCAGTCCGACGTCGGCGTCGCGATGAACACCGGGACCTCCGCCGCCAAGGAGGCGGGGAACATGGTGGACCTCGACTCCGACCCGACGAAACTGATCGAGGTCGTGGAGATCGGCAAACAGCTGCTGATCACCCGCGGCGCGCTGACCACCTTCAGCGTCGCCAACGACCTCGCGAAGTACTTCGCCATCCTGCCCGCGATGTTCACCGGGATCTTCGCCCAGCTCGGCGCGCTCAACATCATGCAGCTGGCGACGCCGAAGTCGGCGATCCTGTCGGCGGTCATCTTCAACGCCCTGATCATCGTCGGGCTGATCCCGCTCGCCCTGCGCGGCGTCCGGTACAAACCGTCCTCGGCCTCGGCGCTGCTGCGCCGGAACCTGCTGGTCTACGGCCTCGGCGGCATCGTCAGCCCCTTCCTCGGGATCTGGCTGATCGATCTGCTCGTCCGCCTCATCCCCGGAATCGGATAACCCATGAACGCACTGTTGAAGCAGACCCTCGCCGGGCTGCGCGTCCTGCTCGTCTTCACGGTCCTGCTGGGCGTGGTCTACCCGCTCGGCGTGTGGGCGATCTCCCGGATCCCCGGCCTCGAAGGCAACGCCGAGGGCTCGATCATCACCCAGGACGGGCAAGCGGTCGGCTCGTCCCTGATCGGCATCGACCCGGTCGCGGCCGACCCGGCCAGGGACCCGTGGTTCCACAACCGCCCGTCCGCGGGATCGAAGGACGTCCTCGGCCCCGGCGACCCGTCGTCGTCCGGCGCGTCGAACAAGGGCCCGTACAACGAGGACCTGGTTTCCGCGATCGGTGAGCGCAAGAAGCTCATCGCGGCGCGGGAAGGCGTCGAGGAGTCGCGGGTGCCCGCCGACGCGGTGACGGCGTCCAGTTCCGGGATGGACCCGGCGATCAGCGTCGCCTACGCCGACCTCCAGATCCCGCGAGTGGCCAGGAACACGGGCCTGCCCGAGGAGAAGATCCGGCAGCTCGTGGCGGAGAACACGAGTGGCGCCGGGATCGGTGTGCCGGGTGTCGATGTGCTGAAGGTCAACTTGGCCGTGCGTGACGCGGCCGGAGGAGCACACTGACAGACGTGGACGAGAACACGACCAAGCCGCGCCGGGGTGAGCTGAGGATCTACCTCGGCGCGGCCCCGGGCGTCGGCAAGACCTACGCGATGCTCGGCGAGGCGCGGCGACGCCTCGACCGGGGCACCGA
The DNA here is from genome assembly GCF_022479115.1 of Amycolatopsis sp. EV170708-02-1. Lineage (NCBI taxonomy): Bacteria > Bacillati > Actinomycetota > Actinomycetes > Pseudonocardiales > Pseudonocardiaceae > Amycolatopsis > Amycolatopsis sp. EV170708-02-1. The sequence goes on along the minus strand of NZ_CP092497.1, from coordinate 6,442,011 downwards.
CGTGGTCATCGGCCTGGTCGAGACGCACGGGCGGAAGAAGACGGCCGAGCTTCTCGAAGGGCTCGAAATCGTGCCGCGCCGCCGGTCGGCGCACCGGGAGCACGAGTTCGAGGAGATGGACCTCGACGCGCTGCTCGCCCGTGCCCCCGAGGTCGCGGTGGTCGACGAACTCGCGCACACCAACGTGCCCGGTTCGCGCAACGAGAAGCGCTGGCAGGACATCGACGAACTGCTCGCCGCCGGCATCGACGTCCTCTCCACGGTCAACGTGCAGCATCTGCAGAGCCTCAACGACGTCGTCGAGCGGATCACCGGCGTCGTCCAGCAGGAGACGGTGCCCGACGAGGTCGTGCGGCGGGCCGAGCAGCTGGAGCTGGTGGACATCACACCCGAGGCGCTGCGGCGGCGCCTGGCGCACGGCAACGTGTACCCGGCCGAGCGGATCGACGCGGCGCTGGGCAACTACTTCCGGCCCGGCAACCTCACGGCGCTGCGCGAGCTTGCGCTGCTGTGGGTCGCCGACCAGGTCGACGTGGCGCTGCAGCGGTACCGGGCCGAGCAGAAGATCACCGACACGTGGGAAGCCCGCGAACGGGTGGTCGTGTCCATCACCGGCGGCCCGGAGAGCGAGACGCTGATCCGGCGCGCGAGGCGTATCGCGAACCGCGCGGGCGCCGAACTGCAGGTGCTGCACATCCTGCGCGGCGACGGGCTCGCCGGGATGGGGCCGACGGCGATCGGCAAATACCGGAAACTGGCCGAAGAGGTCGGCGCCACCTTCCACACCGTCGTCGGCGACGACGTGCCGACGGCGCTGCTCGATTTCGCGCAGGGGGTGAACGCGACCCAGCTGGTCGTCGGGACCTCGCGCCGGTCACGGGTGGCGCGGTTGTTCGACGAAGGCATCGGCGCGGCCGTGGTCCAGCGGTCCGGCCCGATCGACGTCCACATGGTCACGCACGCCGAAGCGGGCGGACGATTGCGCGCCCGGTTCAACCGGAGCCCGCTCACGCCTTCGCGGCGGCTGACCGGCTGGGCGCTCGCCGTCGTCCTGCCCGTCCTGGCGACGCTGCTCGGTGTCCTGCTGAAGGAGCAACTCGACTTCTCGACCGACATGGTCGCCTACATGCTGGCGACGGTCCTCGTCGCGCTCGCGGGCGGGCTCGGGCCCGCGCTGCTCGCGGCGGTGGTCTCGGCCGGACTGCTGAACTTCTTCTTCACCCCGCCGCTGTACACGCTGACCGTCCACGAGCCGCGCAACGTGATCACGCTGATCGCGATGGTGTTGGTGGCGGTCCTCGTCGCGGCGGTCGTCGACACCGCGGCCCGGCGCGCGACGCAGGCCGCACGCGCGCGGACCGAGGCGGCGCTGCTGGCGTCGTACGCGCGGACCGTGCTCACCCACACCAATCCGATCGAGCGGCTGCTGGAGAAGGTCCGCGAGAACTTCGGCCTGACTTCGGTGACCCTGCTGGAAAAACGGGACGGGAAGTGGAAACGGGTGGCGAACGCCGGTACGGATCCCTGCGCCGACCCCGACCAGGCCGACGTCGACATCGCCGTCACCGCCGACGTCCACCTGACGCTGCGGGGCCGCGCGCTGCCGGCGTCGGATCGGGGTGTGCTGGAAGCCGTCGCCGGGCAGGCGTTGCTGGCGCTGCGGCAGCAGCGGACGGCGAAGGCGGCCATCCGCGCCGAGCGCAAGGCCGAGGCGACCGAACTGCGCACGGCGTTGCTTTCGGCCGTGGGACACGATCTCCGCACCCCGCTGACGTCGATCAAGGCGGCCATCGGCAGCCTGCGCGCGACCGACATCTCACTGTCCGAAGAGGACACCGACGAGCTGCTCGAAGCGATCGAGGAATCGGCGGACCGGCTCGCCGGGCTGATCGACAACCTGCTCGACTCGTCCCGGCTGGCGACCGGTGCCGTCCGCCCGCACCTGCGCCCGGTGGGTTACGACGAGGTCGTCTCGCACGCCTTGTCCAATGTGGACAACTCGGCTTCGGTCGTGGTCGCGATCGACTCCCGGCTGCCGTCGGTCTGCGCCGACCCCGGCCTGCTGGAACGCGTGGTGGCGAACGTGATCGACAACGCGCTGCGGCACGGCGCGTCCGGCGAGCCGGTCTCGGCGCGCGCCAGCACGCATTCCGAACACGTCGAACTGCGTATCGTCGACCACGGGCGCGGGCTCAAGAAGGGCACCGCGGACTCGGCGTTCGCGCCGTTCCAGCGGCTCGGGGGAGACCGGGACAGCGTGCCCGGCGTGGGACTGGGGCTGTCGGTCGCCAAGGGGTTCACCGAGGCGATGGGCGGGCGGATCCGGGCGGAGGACACGCCAGGCGGCGGGCTCACCGTCGTCATCTCGCTGCCCGCATATGTTGGTCAGGATCCGGAAAAGAGCCTCCTCGCTTTCGACGACGAGGGCCTCGAGAACGAAGAGGAGGAGCGAGTGCGATGAGCGCAGACACCGCGTCGGCGACCGTACTGGTCGTCGACGACGAACCGCAGATCGTGCGAGCCCTGCGGATCAACCTGTCCGCCCGCGGCTACAAGGTGATCACCGCGCACGACGGGACGGCCGCGCTGAAGGCCGTCGCCGAGACCAAACCCGACGTCGTCGTGCTCGACCTCGGCCTGCCCGACCTCGACGGCACCGAGGTCATCGCCGGGCTCCGCGGCTGGACGACGGTGCCGATCATCGTGCTGTCCGCCCGCGGCGACTCGGCCGACAAGGTGCAGGCCCTCGACGCCGGCGCCGACGACTACGTCACCAAACCCTTCGGCATGGACGAGCTGCTCGCGCGGCTCCGCGCCGCGGTCCGCCGGTCGGCCACGTCCAGTGTGGACGGTGCGGACGCGGTGGTGGACACGGGATCCTTCCGGATCGACCTCGCGGCGAAGAAGGTGCGCCGGGACGGCAAGGAAGTGCATCTCACCAAGACCGAATGGGGCGTGCTGGAACTGCTGGTGCGCAACCGCGGCCGTCTGGTGGCGCAGAAGCAGCTGCTGCACGAGGTGTGGGGACCGACGTACGAGACGGAATCGCACTACCTGCGGGTGTATCTGGCGCAGCTGCGGCGGAAACTGGAGCCGGAACCCTCGCGGCCGCGGCACCTGCTGACGGAGCCGGGGATGGGGTACCGCTTCGAAATGTGATCCCTCGCGGTGCTGCAACCCGGGATTCCGTGAAGGCCTCCTTGAGGGACCCAGAGTCCCTCAAGGAGGCCTTCACGGACCGAAAGTCCTACTGGGCGCTGCTCGTCGAGGTGTCGGTGCCGGAGGTGCTGGACCGGCCGGGAGTCGACTCGCTGGGCGCGCCGCTGGTGCTGGAGCCGCCACCCGGCGGGGTGGACGTGGTCTCCGACGGGGGTGTCGTGGTCGGAGGCGTCGTGGTCGGCGTCGTCGTCTTCGTCGGGGTGGGCTTCGGAGTGGTCGGCGTCGTCGGCGGCAGGACCGTACGCGTCGGCTCACCTCCGCCCGGGGTCGTCACCGGCGGTGGCGGGGCGACGACGCTCGTCGTCTCCTTGCCGTCCGGGCCGACCGACGTCACCGTGGTCGGCGGCGCAGTCGAGCTGGAGGGGGCGCCGGGGGTCGGCGAGCCGCTGACGGTCATCGGGCCGCCGGGGACGGCGTTGCCCGGCACCAGCTGGACACCGGCGGGAGCGACGCCCTGGCCGCCGCCGGGGATACCGGTGCCGCCCGCGGTGGCGGACACGCCGGGACCCGCGAGTTCGGCGATCGCGGCGAAGGCCGTGGCCACCACGAGCCCGCTGACGCCGAGTACGGCGTAGCCGGCGCGGTTGAGCTTGCCGGTGGCGCCGCGCGGGGGTGCCACGGACACGCGTGCGCTCGAATCAGACCCGTCGGGACGGGGCATGTGCTGGCTCCTCGGATGGGGGGCTTCGGGGAGTTCGGCTACCCGGGCGAGGTAGCCCGAAGTGGGGACCCGGCGCGGAGATTATCACCGCCGCTTCACCGTCTGCGAACTACAGCGGGCGTCGTGTTCACCCTCCGCGTTCATTCACATGGTGCACGATAGGGGGCGTGAGTGAAGAAGTAACGCACATCAGGCTGACCGCGTGGGTACACGGTCGGGTGCAGGGTGTCGGTTTCCGCTGGTGGACCCGCAGCAGGGCGCTTGAGCTGGGGCTGGTCGGCAGCGCGGGCAATCTGGCCGACGGGCGTGTCGAGGTGGTGGCGGAGGGTGTTCGTGAACACTGTGAGCGGCTTTTGGCGGCTTTGCGTTCCGGGGAATCACCCGGAAGTGTGGACCACGTCGTCGAACGCTGGTCGCCCGCGAAGGGCGGGCTCCGCGGGTTCGTGGAGCGCTGAGGCCCCGCGTCCCACGATCACCGTGAGCACACAGGTAGCCTGGGCCGATTGAAAGACCGGTTCCCGCAGCCAGAGGGGTCAGCACGACGTGCACCTGAAGAGCCTGACGCTCAAGGGCTTCAAGTCCTTCGCCTCGGCGACGACGTTGCGTTTCGAGCCGGGCATCACCTGCGTGGTCGGACCGAACGGGTCCGGCAAGTCGAACGTCCTCGACGCGCTCCGCTGGGTCATGGGCACCCAGGGCGCGAAGGACCTTCGCGGCGGCAAGATGGAAGACGTCATCTTCGCCGGGACCGCCGGCCGTGCCCCGCTCGGGCGCGCCGAGGTCACCCTGACCATCGACAACGCCGACGGCGCGCTGCCGATCGAGTACTCCGAGGTCTCGATCACCCGCCGGATGTTCCGTGACGGAGCGAGCGAATACGAGATCAACGGCGACCGCTGCCGTCTGATGGACGTGCAGGAACTGCTGTCGGACTCCGGTATCGGCCGCGAGATGCACGTCATCGTCGGGCAGGGGCAGCTTTCGGCGATCCTCGAATCCAAGCCCGAGGAGCGCCGCGCCTTCATCGAAGAGGCGGCCGGTGTCCTCAAGCACCGCAAGCGCAAGGAACAGACCCTGCGCAAGCTCGCGAACATGCAGGGCAACCTCGACCGCCTCGGCGACCTCACCACCGAGCTCCGCCGCCAGCTCAAACCGCTCGGCAAGCAGGCCGAGATCGCCCGCAAGGCGCAGTGGGTGCAGTCCGAGCTGCGCGACGCCCGGCTGCGGCTGTTCGCCCACGACCTCGTCACCCAGCGCGAAGGCATCGCCAAGGAAGAGGCCGACGAGCGCGTCGCCCGGCAGCGTCGTGCGGAGGTCGAGCAGGCGCTGGAGATCGTCGCCGCCGAGGAGGCCGAGCTCGAAGCGTCGCTCGCCGAGGACGCGCCGAAGCTCGCCGCGGCCCAGGAGACCTGGTACAAGCTTTCCGCGCTGACCGAGCGGTTGCGCGGAACCGTGCGTCTCGCGCTGGAGCGTCAGCGGCACCTGTCGTCCGACGTGCAGCAGGCGAACACCGGCCGCGACCCTGACGAGCTGCTCGCCGAGGCCGAGCAGGTCGCCGAGCGGGAGCAGGAGCTCAACGAGGCCGTCGCGGAGGCGCGCCTGGTGCTTTCGGAGACCGTCCAGCGGCGCGAGCAGCTCGAACACCTCGTCCAGGCCGCCGAGCGCGCGCATATGGCCGCCGTCCGCGCGATCGCCGACCGCCGGGAAGGGCTCGCGAAGCTCTCCGGGCAGGTCGAGGCGCTGCGCAGCAAGAACGGCGCCACCTCCGACGAGATCGACCGGCTCACCGTGTCGCTCGAAGAGGCGGCCGAGCGGGCCGAGATCGCCGTCGAGGAGCTCGAAGAGGCCAAGGCCGCGGGTGGTGTCGAGGAATCCGACGACTCCGACCTGCAAGCGCATCACGACCGCGCGGTGGAGGCCAACAACGCCGCCAAGGCCAGGGTCGAAGAGCTGGTCAAGGCCGAGCGGGCCGCCGAACGCGAGATCGCGTCGGAGAAGGCGCGGGTCGAAGCGCTGTCGATGGGCTTGCGGCGCAAGGACGGCGCGGGCGCGCTGCTCGGCGCGCAGCACGAACTGCCGGGCCTGCTCGGTTCGGTGGCCGCGCTGCTCACCGTCGAGGCCGGACACGAGGTCGCGCTGGCCGCGGCGCTCGGCCCGGTCGCCGACGCGGTCGCGGTCAACGGCGGCGCCGACGCGCTCGCCGCGCTGAAGTTCTTGAAGGACAACGATTCCGGTCGTGCGGGCATTCTGCTCGGCGGGCTCGAATCCACTGTGGACACCAGTGCGTGGCCGTCGCTGCCCGAGGGTGCGCGCTGGGCGCGTGAAGTGGTCACGGCGCCGCCCGCGTTGCGGTCCGCCGTCGAGCACGCGCTCGACCGGGTGGCCATTGTGGACGGTCTGGAGTCCGCGCGCCGTCTCGTCGAGGTGTACCCCGAGGTCAGCACGGTCACGCCCGAGGGCGATGTCTTCGGTGCGCGCTGGGCGGTCGGTGGTTCGGCGCGCAGCGAGAGCGTCATCGAGGTGCAGGCCGCGGTCGACGAGGCCGGCGACCGGCTGAACGCCGCCGAGCGCGCGCTTGAACGCACCGCCGCGGAGCTCGAAGGCGCCCGCGCCGGGCAGGCCGCCCGGCGCGAAGAGGTCGGCAGGGCCAAGGAAGCGCTCGGGGACGCGAAGGTCCGCAAGGCGCGCTCGTCCGAGCGGCTGAACCGGCTGCAGCAGGCCGCGCGTGCCGCGCAGGCCGAAATGGACCGGCTGAGCAACCAGCGGGCCAAGGTCGAGCAGAGCCGTGAACAGGCACTGCAGCAGCTCGCCGAACTCGAAGAGCGGCTGGCCGCCGTCGCCGATCAGGAAGTCGACGAAGACCCGGACACCGCCGAGCGCGACCAAGCCGCCGAAGACCTCGGCACGGTCCGCCAGGAGGAGATGGAGTCCCGGCTCGCGCTGCGCACCGCCGAGGAGCGCGCGCGGAGCATCCAGGGCAAGGCCGAATCGCTCCGCCGGGCCGCGCACGCCGAGCGGCAGGCCCGCGAACGGGCCGAAAAGTCCAGGGCCGCGCGGAAACGCGGCGCCGAGATCGCCAACGCGGTGGTCAACGGCGGCGAGATCGCGTTGGAGCGCATCGAGGCCTCCGTGCAGCGCGCCGCCCACGAACGGGACGAGGCGCAGGCGCAGCGGCAGTCGCGGGAGACCGCGCTGACCCAGGTCCGCAGCAAGGTCCGCGAGCTGACCGGCGAACTGGAGAAGCTCACCGACGCCGTCCACCGCGACGAGGTGCTGCGCGCCGAGCAGCGGCTGCGGCTGGAACAGCTCGAAACCAAGATCGCCGAAGACTTCGGCATCGGCCTCGAGGACCTCGTCACCGAGTACGGCCCGGACGTCCCCGTGCCGCCGAGCGCGGGGGAGATGGCCGAATACGAGGCCGCCAAGGAACGCGGAGAGGACGTCACCCCGCCGCCGCCCATGCCGTTCGACCGCGACACCCAGGCTCGCCGGGCGAAGCGCGCGGAGAAGGACCTGAGCCTGCTGGGCAAGGTCAACCCGCTGGCGCTGGAGGAGTTCGCGGCGCTGGAGGAGCGGTACAAGTTCCTCTCGACCCAGCTCGAAGACCTCAAGGACACGCGCAAGGACCTCGAAGCCGTCATCAAACAGGTCGACGAAAAGATCCTCGAGGTCTTCGCGTCGGCGTACGAGGACGTCGCGCGCGAGTTCGAGACGGTGTTCGGCGTGCTGTTCCCCGGCGGCGAGGGGCGCATGGTGCTCACGCAGCCCAACGACCTGCTCTCCACCGGCGTCGACGTCGAAGCGCGCCCGCCGGGCAAGAAGGTCAAGCGGCTCTCGCTGCTCTCCGGTGGCGAGAAGTCGCTCGTCGCCGTCGGCATGCTGGTGGCGATCTTCCGCGCCCGGCCTTCGCCCTTCTACGTCATGGACGAGGTCGAGGCCGCGCTCGACGACACCAACATGCGACGGCTGATCGGGCTGCTGGAGCAGCTGCGGGATTCTTCGCAGCTGATCATCATCACCCACCAGAAGCCGACCATGGAGATCGCCGACGCGCTGTACGGCGTTTCGATGCAGGGCGACGGCATCACGAAGGTGATCTCGCAGCGGCTGCGGACGTCCGAAGAGGAGCTCGTCACCTCGTGAGTGGTGAGGACGGTTAGAACCGTCCTCACCACTCACGAGGTCCTAGACGGGAGTGGACTCCTTCACGTCCGGCTCCGCCAGCGGGTCCACGCTCCCGTGCCGCAGCGAAAGCAACCCGCCCACCACGAGCGTGATCACCACACCGCACAGCGTGTACCAGGGCCACGCCAGCGCCACGGTGTTCCCGGAAGCCTTGCTGAAGTCGACGCCGATCAGGCTGCCGTCCGGTTTGTTGAATTTGACGCCCAGGATGACGAACGCCATCACGAGCACCGTCGACACGAACGCCACGATCGCGTCCGCCTGCCTCGCCCGCTTGAACAGCAGGCCCAAGAGGAACGCGCCGAGCAGCGCCCCGTAGGTGTAGCCGGTGATGCCCAGCGCCTGCACCACGATCGGATCGGCCGAGGTCTTGTTGGAGGAGGCGAAGAAGCCCGCGCACAGGATCAGCGCGCCCGCCCAGACGATCGTCCAGATCCGGCCGTGCTTCAGCCGTTCGGCCTCCGGGAGTTCCCGGCCGATCACCCGTTCGTAGACGTCGGTCACCGTCGACGAGGCCAGCGCGCCGAGCGACGAACTCAGTGCGGCGGCGAGGATCCCGGCGATCACGAACCCGGACAGGCCGCTCGGCAGGTCGTTCACGATGAAGTTCGCGAACAGTTCGTCCTTGTTGCCCAGCCCGAGGCCTTCGGGCTTCGGCTTCGTCGGGTTGAGTCCGTTGTAGAGCGCCCACAGCAGCACGCCGATGAACAGGAACAGCGCGAACTGCACGAACACCACGAAACCGCTCGCGACCAACGCCTTCCGTGCGGCGCGCAGGTCGTTGGTGGACTGGAGGCGCTGCACGATCAGCTGGTCGGAGCCGTGCGACGCCATCGAGAGCACCGCGCCGCCGATCAGCGCGGTGAAGAAGGCGTACTGCCCGGTGAGCATGTTCGAGGAGAAGTCGAAGATCTGGAACTTGTTCGCGTCGACGGCCTTGCCGAACCAGCCGTCCGGCAGCCTGCTGGAGATCGCCCAGATCACCACGACCGCGCCGAGGATGTACCAGAGCATCTGGATCGCGTCGACCCAGACGACGGCGCGGACGCCGCCGAAGAAGCTGTAGAGCACCATCGCGATGCCGAGGCCGAGCACGATGGTCCAGTACGAGACGTTCAGGCCGTAGGCCGCCATCACCACCTTGATCGGGATCGCGGTGGCGAACAGCCGGATGCCGTCGGCCAGCGTGCGGGTGAGCAGGAAGGTCACCGACGCGGTGCCCTGCAGCCCGCTGCCGAAGCGTTTGCCCAGGAAGGCGTACGCGGTGACTAGGTTGCCCGCCACGTAACGCGGCAACAGCACCATCGACACCACGATCCGGCCCGCGATGTAACCGATCGCCAAGGCCAGATACGTCATGCCGCCGTCGCCCGGGGTGGCGATGTAGGCCACCGTCGGCACGGAGAGCACGGTGAGGGTGGACGTCTCCGCGGAGACCACCGAAAGGCAGGCCACCCACCAGGAGATCTTGCCTTCGCCGACGAAGTAGTCGGAGCCGGATTTCTGTTTGCCACCGATCCAGACGCCCAGCAAGGGCATGCCGACCAGAAAAAGCCCGATGATCGCGAGGTCAAGTGCGCGCATCCGTATCTCCTATCGCTCGCCGGTCTTCGCCGCTACCCGTAGCCGGGTCACGGTTGAGGTATGCGGGGCGGGGAGCCGCAGGGGACCCGCGCCCGGGGTGATGCTGCCGAGCAACCGGTGGCCGCGGGCGCCGGTCGCCGACGGGAGGTTCCCGGGGACGCCGGACCACGTCAGCCAGCCGAGCAGAATGGTCAGGTATGCCTCTTTGCCCGCGCGCGGCAGCCCGTGGTCGTCGCTGGTCTTCAGCGCCGTACCCGGCAGATTCCTGGCGAGCGCGGCCATCAGCGCCGGATTGTCGGCGCCGCCGCCGGAGACGATCAGCGTGGCGATGCCGTGGCGACGGCATTCCGCGGCGATGGTCACCGCGGTCAGTTCGGTCAGCGTCGCCAGGAGATCTTCCGCGCCGACCGGCGGGAGCCCGTCGAGTGCCGCGTCGAGGTACGCGCCGTGGAACAGTTCCTTGCCGGTGGATTTCGGCGGCGCGGCCGCGTAATACGGGTCGAGCAGGAGTTTCGCCAGCAGGTCGGGCCGGACGGTGCCGCGCAGGGCGAGCGCGCCGTCGATGTCGGCACGTTCGCCGGTGGCGCGATGCGCGGCGATGTCCATCAAGGCGTTGCCGGGGCCCGTGTCGTAGGCCAGGACATCGCCCTCGGCGGGCACCACGGTGATGTTCGCGATACCGCCGATGTTCAGCGCCGCGACCGGGCCGAGCGCGGCCATTTCCCGTAACCACAACGCGTCCATCGTGCTGGCGAGCGGCGCACCGTGCCCGCCGGCGGCGACGTCGCGGACGCGCAGATCGGCCACCACCGGCAGCCCGGTGCGTTCGGCGATCCACGCCGGGTTCCCCAGTTGCAGCGTGCCGCGTGCGGTTCCGTCTTCGACCCAGTGGAACACCGTCTGGCCCAGCGAGGCGACGACGTCCGCTTCGCCACCGGCCAGTTCTTCGACGCCGCGCGTGGCCGCCTCGGCGAAGGCCTGGCCCACCAGGGTGTCGAGTTTGGTCAGTTGCTCGGCGTCGCAGGGATTCGGCGGGAGGGCGGCGAGCAGGGCTTCGCGGAGCGCTTCGGGGTAAGGGACTTCGAGCTGGCCGAGCGGGGAGAGCACCACCGTGTCCCCGTCGGCACGCAGTTCGGCGGCCGCCACGTCGATCCCGTCGATCGAGGTGCCGGAGATGAGCCCGATGATCCGGACCCCAGTGCCGGAGAAAACCGTCATTCGAAGTGGTCTAGCCCTCGTTCCGGAGACCGCGCAAGCGGGACTGTTTCTTCTTGTCCGAAATGAGTCCTATCCAGTGGGTGCTTGACAAGATCGGCTTCCTTCCCGTGGGGCGTCTGAGCGCGGCGGGGTGCGGATGCGAGGATGACGCCGTGTCGAGTAGCCCCTGGTTCTGGATCGTTGTCGTTGCCGTCGTGGTCCTGGTCGCCGTTCTGGTGTCCGGGCTGCTCATCGCGCGCCGCCGCCGGATCAGCCTGGACGAGTCCAAGGCTGCCGACGTCGTCGAGAAGCCGAAGGGCGGCGGCTATACCGCGACGGGCGGGATCGCGCTCGCTCCCGGCGGCGAGGAGACCGAGGAACCGGAACACCCGGTCGAGGATCGCCCGGAGACCGACGGCCAGCCCGCCGTCGGGGACGACGCGTCGGTGCCGAGGGATTCCGCGCAGCGCACGGTGCGCGACGTCGAACTTCCCGAACCTGCCGAGGAAACGGCCCCCGAGCCCGCCCCCGCCGAGGAGATCGCCCCGGCCACCGGACGGCTGGAGCGGCTGCGCGGCAGGCTGGGCAAGTCCCGTTCGGTGTTCGGGCAGAGCCTGCTCGGCCTGCTGGGCGCCGGTGACCTCGACGAGGACTCGTGGCAGGACGTCGAGGACACGCTGCTCATGGCGGACCTCGGTGCCGCGACGACCACCGAGATCGTCGAGCGACTTCGCGACGAGCTGAAGCGTCGCGCCGTGCGGACCTCGGAAGAGGCGCGCGCGGTGTTGCAGGAGGTGCTGACCGCCGCCCTGTCGACCGACGCGGTGCGGGCCGTCCGCGCGCTGCCGCACACCGTCGACGGGAAGAAGCAGCCCGCCGTCGTGCTGGTCGCCGGGGTCAACGGCACCGGCAAGACCACCACCACCGGCAAACTCGCCCGCGTGCTCGTCGCGCAGGGGAGCACCGTGGTGCTCGGCGCGGCCGACACCTTCCGCGCCGCCGCGGCGGACCAGCTGCAGACGTGGGCCGAGCGCGTGGGCGCCGAGGTCGTGCGCGGCAAGGAAGGCGCGGACCCGGCGGCGGTCGCCTTCGACGCCGTCAAACGCGGCACCGAGGCGGGCGTGGACGCGGTCCTGGTCGACACGGCCGGCCGCCTGCACACCAAGACCGGCCTGATGGACGAGCTGGGCAAGGTCAAGCGAGTCGTCGAGAAGCAGGCGAAGGTCGACGAGGTGCTGCTGGTGCTCGACGCCACCACCGGGCAGAACGGGCTGATGCAGGCCCGCGTGTTCTCGGAGGTCATCGACGTCACGGGCATCGTCCTGACCAAACTGGACGGCACCGCGAAGGGCGGCATCGTCTTCCAGGTGCAGCGCGAACTCGGGGTCCCGGTGAAGCTGGTCGGCCTCGGTGAGGGGCCGGACGATCTGGCGCCGTTCGAGCCGGGCGCTTTCGTCGACGCGCTTCTGAGCAGCTAGCCAATGCTATGAAAGGTCCCTTCCTCGCGAAATTGCGAGGAAGGGACCTTTCATAGCGCGCGTCAGGCCGTGACCGGGACGTTCTCGCCGGGCGAAACCGGCGCGGTCTTCTTGTCCCGCATCACCAGGAACGCGACCACCGCGGCGGCCAGCACACCGATCGCGCTCGCCAGGAACGTCGTCGACATCGCCGAGGTGAACGATTCGCGGGCCGCGGCGATGATGCCGTCGTGACCGGTCGCGAAGGCGTCACCGATCGAAAGCCGCGCCTGAGCCGGGGCGGAGTCGGGCATCTGCGAGGTGAACAGGCTCGACACGATGCTGCCCAGGATCGCGATGCCGAGCGCGGCGCCCAGCTGCTGGATGGTGTCGTTGAGCGCGGAGCCGACCCCGGCCTGCTCCTCCGGGACCTCGCCCATCAGCGCCGCGATCGCCGCCGGCATCGCCAGCCCGCCGCCCGTACCGAGCAGGAACAGCGCGGCCGCGGGCAGCAGGAAGCCCTCGTTCGCCGAGAGCGTCGCGAGCAGGCCGAAGCCGCCCGCCATCACGATCATCCCGCCCGTGGCCAGCGCGCGGTTGCCGATCTTCCGGCCCAGCGTGGCGCCGAGGGTGTTGAACAGCAGAGAGGCGATGGCCATCGGGATGAACGCGAGCCCCGCCTCGGTCGGCGTGTAGCCCAGCACGAACTGCAGGTACTGGGTCAGGAGCAGCAGCAGGCCGCCGTTGCCGATCTGCACCAGCGTGAGCGACAGGCTGCCGCCACTGAAGTTGCGCTTGCGGAACAGCTTCAGCGGGACCATCGGCGACGGCGTGTGCCGCTCCCAGAACACGAAACCGGTCAGGCTCACCGCCGCGATCGCCAGCGGGATCAGGGTTCCGGCTTCGGCGAGACCGTGCTTGGGCAGCTCGATGATCGTCCAGACCAGCGCGACCATGCCCGCCGCGGAGAGGACGGCGCCGAGCGGGTCCGGCTTCTGCCACGGGCCCTTGGACTCCGGCATCAGGGTGAACGCGGCGAGCACCGCGATGACGACGATCGGCACGTTGATCAGGAACACCGCGCCCCACCAGAACCACGCGATCAGCACGCCACCCAGCACCGGGCCGCCGATCAGGCCGATCATCGCGACCGCGCTCCAGGCCGCCATCGCCTTGCGGCGTTCCTCGTCGTCGAAGACGGTGATCAGGATCGACAGGGTGCTCGGCATGATCAGCGCGCCGCCGACGCCCATCACGGCGCGGGAAGCGATCAGTTCGAGCGGGTTCGCGGCGAACGCCGCGACGAGTGAGGCCACCCCGAACAGGAGGAGGCCGATGACCATCACCTTTCGGCGCCCGAACCGGTCGCCGAGACTTCCCGACGTGAGCAGCAGCCCGGCGAACACCAGGATGTAGGAGTCCAGGATCCATTGCGTGTCCTGGGCGCTCGCGCCGAGATCCTCGGCCAGCGGCGGCACGGCGACCGTCAGCACCATGTTGTCGACCACCAGCACGAGCGTGCTCAGGCAGAGCACGATCAGGATCCACCAGCGGCGTGGATCGCGGATGGGCACGTTCATCGGGAAACCCCCAGAGTGTTTGCGTACGTTGTTCGGTTGATGCGCACACTGTACGCATATCGGAACGACGTACGCAATGGGGTACTTCGTGCGCTAGAATGGACGCATGTCAGTCGAAGAACAGCCGATCCAGTCGGTGTGGACCCGCCCTCGCCGGAAGCGGGATCAGCCCGCGCTGAGCCAGGCGCAGATCGTGGCCGAGGCCGTCCGGCTCCTGGACGTCGAAGGCGTCGACGCGCTGAGCATGCGCAGGCTGGGCACCGCGCTGAACGCGGGCGCGACCTCGCTCTACCGGCATGTCGCGAACCGTGACGAGCTGATCGAACTGGTCGTCGACGAGGTCTACGGCGAGATCACCGTGCCGGATATCGACGATCCGGCCCGGTGGCGTGAGGCGGCCGTCGTGGGGGCGGAAAGTGTCCGCGCGATGATCCTGCGGCACCCGTGGGTGGCGTCACTGCTCGGCTCGGTGGGCCTGTCGTACCTCGGGCCGAACGTCATGCGGCTCAACGAGCGGCTGCTGGGCGTCTTCGTGGGCGCGGGCTTCCCCGGAGACGAGGCGAATCAGGCGATCAGCGCCGTCATCTCCTACGTCATCGGCATGGGGACGACGGAGGCGGCCTGGCTCACGACCGTCGCCAAGAGCGGCCGGAACGAGCGCGAATGGGCGGAACGTCTGCGTCCCGCCGTCGAGGAGGCCGCGCGGGAACATCCGCACCAGCGGGAAATGCTGGCCAGGGGAGAGGGCGAAGCCGATCCTGTCCGGCTTCGCGACGAGAAGTTCCGCTACGGGCTGGACAGGATGCTCGACGGTTTGGAGACCAGGCTCAAACGGTGACCCCGTCCCGCGAAAGGGTCGAGCCGAGCGAGGTCGCGATCCGCTGGACGACGGGCGCGATCCGCTCGACGGCCTCCATCGTGAGCCGCCCCGAAGGCCCGGACACCGAGACGGCCGCCGGCACGGGCGCGCCCGGGACCGCCACGGCCACGCAGCGGACGCCCAGCTCCTGCTCCGCTTCGTCGAGCGCGTAACCCTGCTGGGCGATTTTCGCCAGCTCGCGCAGGAGCGCGTCCTGGTCGGTGAAGGTGTGCTCGGTGTAGGACGGCATGCCCGTCCTGGCGAGCAGCGCCGTGACGTCTTCGGACGGCAGATGCGCGAGCATCGCCTTCCCCACGCCGGTGCCGTGCGGCAGCAGCCGCCTGCCGACCTCGGTGAACATCCGCATCGAGTGCTTCGAGGGCACCTGGGCGACGTACACGACCTCGTCCCGCTCCAGGACGGCGAGGTTCGCGGTCTCGCCGACCTCGTCGACCAGCTCCGCGAGCAGCGGACGTGCCCAGGAGCCGAACTGCATGCTGGCGTTCTCACCCAGCCGGATGAGCCGGGCGCCCAGCGCGTACCGGCGGTTGGTGTTCTGCCGGACGTAGCCCAGATCCACCAGTGTCCTGATCAGCCGGTGAATGGTCGGCATCGGCAATCCGGACAGGGTCGCCAGCTCCGAAAGACTGGCCTCCCCGCCGGTGTCCGCGAGATGCTCGAGGAGCTCGAAGGCCCGCTGAAGTGACTGGACGCCGCCATCGCGCCCGTTCTTCTCCGCTGCCACCGTGGTACTCCTTACGTCGGCGTTGATGTTCCGCTATGCAGAAACTATAGTCCGTCATGTAAAACCGTAGGGACGTTATTTATCCGAACTCGGGGTGTTACTCATGTCTGAAGCTCAGGTGCTCGGCGATCCGGTCGAGCGCGGGGACGAAATCCTCACGCCGGAGGCGCTCGCCTTCCTCGCCGGCCTGCACGAGGCCTTCGCCGCCCGCCGCGACGAGCTGCTGCAGGCCAGGAGCAAGCGCCGCGAGGAGGCCAGGACCACCGGCAAGCTGGACTTCCTGCCCGAGACCAAGGAGATCCGCGAGGGCGACTGGAAGGTCGCCGAGGCCCCGCCCGCCCTGCGCGACCGCCGCGTCGAGATCACCGGCCCGACCGACCGCAAGATGACCATCAACGCGCTGAACTCCGGCGCCAAGGTCTGGCTCGCCGACCTCGAAGACGCCAACACGCCGCACTGGGCGAACGTCGTCTCCGGCCAGGTCAACCTGTACGACGCGGTCCGCGAGACCATCACGCTGGAGAGCGGCGGCAAGAGCTACGCGCTGAAGGACGACGTCGAGCACGCGACCATCGTCGTCCGCCCGCGCGGCTGGCACCTCGACGAGCGCGGCCTGTCCTTCGGCGGGCGCCAGGCCGTCGGCGCGCTGGTCGACTTCGGCCTGCACTTCTTCCACAACGCGCAGGAGCTGCTCAACCGCGGCAAGGGCCCGTACTTCTACCTGCCGAAGATGGAGAGCCATCTCGAAGCCCGGCTCTGGAACGACGTCTTCACCCACGCGGAGAAGGCGCTCGGCATCGAGCACGGCACCGTCCGCGCGACCGTGCTGATCGAGACCATCCCGGCCGCGTTCGAGATGGAGGAGATCCTCTACGAACTGCGCGAGCACGCCTCCGGCCTCAACGCCGGCCGCTGGGACTACCTGTTCAGCGTCATCAAGTACTTCCGCGACGCGGGCGAGAAGTTCGTCCTGCCGGACCGCAACTCGGTCACCATGACCGCGCCGTTCATGCGCGCGTACACCGAACTGCTGGTGCGCACCTGCCACAAGCGCGGCGCGTTCGCGATCGGCGGGATGGCCGCGTTCATCCCGAACCGCAAGGATCCGGAAGTCACCGCCGCGGCGCTCGACAAGGTCCGCGCCGACAAGAGCCGTGAGGCGGGCGACGGCTTCGACGGTTCCTGGGTCGCGCACCCCGGCATGGTGGACATCTGCCGCGAGGAGTTCGACAAGGTCCTCGGCGACAAGCCGAACCAGCTCGACCGCACCCGCGACGAGGTGTCCGTCACCGCCGACCAGCTGCTCGACGCGGCCTCGACCCCTGGTGGAGCCACCGCGGCCGGGCTGCGTGGCGCCGTCGACGTCGGCATCCGTTACATCGCCTCCTGGCTGAGCGGGAACGGCGCGGCGGCCATCCACAACCTGATGGAGGACGCCGCCACCGCGGAGATCTCGCGTTCGCAGGTGTGGCAGTGGGTGCGCAACGGCACGCAGCTCGACAGCGGCGACAAGGTCACCGCCGACCTGGTGCGTGGCGTGCTGGCCGAGGTCCGCGGCGAACTCGCGGCCGAGATCAAGCCGGAACTGCTGGAGCCCGCCGTCGAGCTGTTCGAGCAGGTCGCGCTCGCCGACGAGTTCCCGGACTTCCTGACCCTGCCCGCCTACGAACGGATCAAGTAGACAGATGGGGAACGGGCGGCTCACCGAGGACGTCTACACCGCCGCTGACGCGCGCCTCGCCGAGGCGGACGCGCGCGTCACGGCCAAGTATCCCGGCGAGCCGCCCGGCCGCCAGCCCGTGCACACCGTGTACGTGCCCGCGTCGCAGTACAAGACGCGGCTCGTGGCGGATTGGGGAAAGCAGGCCCTGCGGGTCTTCGGCGAACACGCCGACCAGCTGGGCCTGGACGCGGACATCGCCGACCGGGTCCGGACGAAACTGCTGACCGAGCCGATCGAAGATCTGCGGATCGACTTCGAGGACGGTCTCGGCAGGCCCGGCGACGACGAAGAGGACGTCATCGCGCTCGCCGCGGGGCGGACCCTCGCCGTCACGGGCGGCACGCCTTTCGTCGGCATCCGCTTCAAGAGCTTCGAAGCCGCGACCCGCCGTCGTGGCATCCGCACGCTCGATCTCTTCTTGGCCGGATTGCTGGAAAGCGGGCCGCTGCCGGAAGGCTTCGTCGTCACGCTGCCGAAGGTGACCGCCGTCGAGCAGGTCGAGGTGGCGGCGGATGTCCTGGAGCGCCTCGAATCCGCGTACGGCCTGGCAGAGGGAGTCTTGCGGTTCGAAGTCCAGATCGAGACCGCCCAGTCCATTGTGGACATCGATGGGACGGTGGCGGTCCCGCGGATCATCGAAGCCGCGCGCGGGCGTTGCTCCGGCCTGCACTACGGCACCTACGATTACAGCGCCGGGCTCGGGATCAGCGCCGAACACCAGAGCATGGAACATCCGGCCGCCGATTTCGCCAAGCAGCTCATGCAGGTTTCGGCTGCGGGCACTGGCGTCCGGCTTTCGGACGGCTCGACCAACAAACTGCCCGTCGGCGACGCGATCCTCCCGGCCTGGCGCGAACATCTGCGGTTGGTGCGGCGCTCGCTGGAGCGAGGTTTCTATCAGGGCTGGGATCTGCACCCGCATCAGCTGCCGACCCGGTTCGCCGCCACGTACGCCTTCTTCCGCGAGGGTTTCCCGGCGGCGCTCGGCCGCCTGCGCGACTACGCGGACCAAACCGGGCGCGGAGTGCTGGACGAACCGGCGACCGCGCAGGCTCTGGCGAGCTTCTTGTTGCGTGGGCTGGATTGCGGAGCAGTGGACGTGGGGGAGCTTTCGTTCTCGCGAGCCGAGTTGGACGGCTACGCGCGAAGGACCGCGTGATATTCGGCGAGAACGTCGTCCAGTGAACCGCGTGCGCGGATCCGGCCTTCGTCCATCCAGAGGGCGGTGGTGCACAGTTCGCGCAGCAACTCGTCGGAGTGCGAGGCGAACACCAGCACGCCCGAGCGGCGCGCGAGGTCGACCAGCCGCTCGCGGGCCTTGGCGAGGAACGCGGCGTCGATCGCGCCGAGGCCCTCGTCGAGGATGAGGATCTCGGGATCGATGGTGGTCACCACACCGAGCGCGAGCCGCACCCGCATCCCGGCGGAGTAGGTGCGCAAGGGCAGGTGCAGGTAGTCGCCCAGTTCGGTGAACTCGGCGATGTCGTCGACCCGTTTCGCCATCTGCTTGCGGCTCATGCCGAGGAACAGGCCCCGGATCAGGATGTTCTCGTGACCCGAGACCTCGGGATCCAGCCCCACGCCGAGGTCGAACACCGGCGCGATCCGCCCGACGACCCGTGTGCTGCCCCTCGTCGGCTCGTAGATGCCCGACAGCAGTCGCAGGAGAGTGGACTTCCCGGCACCGTTGTGCCCGACCAGGCCGACCCGATCGCCCTCGCCCAGTGACAGGGAAATGTCCCGCAGGGCCTCGATGATCGGGACTTTCGCCTCGGTGCCGATCTTGCCGCCGACCTTGCCGAGCACCCGTTTCTTGAGTGACCGGGTCTTGGCGTCGAAGATCGGGAAATCGACGTAGGCGTCCTGTACTTCGATGCTCACCACGGGCCGGCCTCCTCGTGCTCGTCAGATGCGAACGGAAGTTATCATTCGCATTTGTGGTAACGTCCGGCCGGTGAGTCAGCCATCCGTCGATCAGGGCTTCCGGCCGCCGCAGCAAGCCCGCAGCCGGGAATCCCTGCAGAAGGTGCTGGCCGCCGCCGAGCACGTTCTGGCGAGCCAGGGCTTCGAGGAGTTCACCGTCGCGGCGGTCGCCGAGCAGGCGGGAATGTCGGTGGGCGCCATCTATCGCCGGTTTTCCGGCAAGAACCAGCTGCTGTACGCCGTCAAAGACCAGCTGCTCGGGCAGTTGGAATCCAGCGTCGGCGAAGCGCTCGGCGCCGCGGAGCCCGGGCTGCGCGGGATCGTCAGCGCGTTCACCCGGGCTCTGGCGGGGACATTCGCCCGCCACGACCGGATCTTCTCCGAGCTGCTCGACAGCCAGCGCGCCGAGGGGCGGGACCGTGGTCTCCGGGCGCTGGCCACGATCCAGCGCGGTTTCTTGGAGGCGGCTCAGCCTTGTCTCGACGAGATCCGCCGGGTGGGCGGGGAGCAGGCGATCCGGATGATGAGCCGGACCATCATCGGATCCTGTGTGCACCGGGCCGCCAGTGGCCGGTTCTGGCCCGATGGCCTGAGCTGGGACGTCTGGGCGAGTGAGACGACCGAGATGGCTTTGGCTTACCTGGAGTCGGCTTGAGTCTCTGTTGGGGAGGGCTTCGTCGCCGAGTCCTGAGGATCTCGACTCGGTGTGTGGATTTTGGAGCGTTGGATGACCCGAAATCCACACAGTCGTGCGTGATAGGTCCGGTCAGGGGTGGCTGGCGGGCATGACGAAGGGCCCGTCGCCGGCGTGGCCGACGGGCTCTTCGGAGTTCAGACGTGGTGCAGGGTGTTGCGGCGGGGTTTTCGGAGCGGGTCTCGGTATTGGGGTGGGATGAATTCCGGTAGTCCGTCGGCGGCCATGTGTACTTCCCAGTCGCCGTGGTGGATCAGGCGGTGGTGGAAGCTGCAGAGCAGTACGAGGTTCCGGAGGTCTGTGGGTCCGCCGTCTGCCCAGTGGTGAATGTGGTGGGCGTGGCAGTTCTTGGGTTTCCGATGACAGCCGGGGAAGGCGCAGCCTCCGTCGCGGATGTTCAACGCGCGTCTCTGGCCTGGGGTGACGAACCGTCGTAGCCGTCCCATATCCAGCGGCTCGCCCGAGGCACTCATCACGACCGGCAGCATGAGGCAGTCACAGGCCGCGAGCCGCGCTTCCCGCGCGGTCATCGTGCCGACGAAGTCGAGGCACGCGGTCCCGAGACCGGACTTCAGTTCCTCAAGCCCGATGGTGACGTGCACCAAGGTGCGGTAGCCGCTGGTCCCGGGCTGGTCCGGGCAGGCGATCGCCAGATCCAGCAGGTCGACCCAGGCGTCTCCCATGCGCTCGCATTTCATCCGCAGATCCGCCTGCCCGAACTCGTCCACCGGCCGTGGCTGGGCATGCGCCTCCAACGCGGCCGCCGTCCGAGCCCCGGTCTCATCGTCCAAGAGGCCGGTCAGCTTCCAGAACCCGTCCTTCCGGCGCTCCAGGGTGATCTCCCGGCGTGGTTCCTTCGGCTCCGGGTCTTTGGGTTCCTTGCCGTCCGGGTCGAGCCAGCCCAGCAGGTTTGCTTCGGCCTTGGTGAGCTGTGCGGGTCCGGCGTTCGGGGCCAGGTCGGCGAGGATCTTCTCCGCCTTCGCCCGATCCTCCGCAGAGGTATCCGCCGGGAGCCGTTTCAAAATCTCCAGAATCTGATCGATCCGTTCGTTCCCGATCAGTCCTTCGGCGGCGACCGCGGCGGTGGCGGGAGCAACGGCGGGGACTTCGGTGCCGTCCAGGGCGCGGGTGGGGTTCAGGGCGATGGCCCGCTTCACGACCGCACCGGCCTCGGCACGCGACAATCCCGCCATTTCCGCGAGCCAGCTGGCCGTAGTGCCATGGCCGTACAAGTCTTTGACGCCCCGAGATTCGATCTCCGCCAAGAACTGCCCCAGCGCGGCGGTCGCCATCCGAATCACCTGCAGCGACTGTTGCACGCCATGTGCAAGCTCCAGCTTGCCGGCGCGCCACAACTCCTGCGGCAACTCGGGGAGGAAGGTCTCGGACACGACTCCATCATACCCGAAGAATTCGAACACGTGTTCGTAATTTTAAGCGACCAGCGAAACGCGCCAACAACACTGAAGAGTGAAACGGCCGCCGACGTCGGATCACCTTGGGCAACCCCCGCGTTTAGCCGACTAAATGCGAAGGATGCTGCCGCAGTTAGTCGACTAAACGCGTCCGTCGGTGAACCAGCGATGGCCGGACTGCCGCCGTCGCCCAATGGCGATGCTGCGTCGCTCGCATGAGGCCACGGAAAGAAGGCGCCTCGCATTTAGCCGACTAAATGCGCGCAGGAAGGGTCGCGCAAGGAAAGTGCGCCGCATTTAGTCGACTAAACGCGCCCGGGAAGGAAACTCAAGCGACCGCCTTGACGTATCGCCGGCAAGGTACCGAAACCACCCCATCCGGACCGAGAACCCGATTGTCGAACTCACCCTCATCGGCCCATCCGCACCGCTCGTAAAACCGCCGCGCCCGCGCGTTCCCCGGCGCCACCGCGAGCCAGGCACGGGCATGCCCGCCCTCGCGCACCAGTCGTTCGGCCTCCGCGAGCAGCGCCCCGGCCACTCCGCTTCCGCGATGGTCCGAGGAGACGTAAACCTGTTCGACCTCGTCGCCGACGACCATCACGAAACCCGCCACCTCGCCGCCCGACACGGCGACGGTCGTGTCGCCGACGCGGTCCGCGGCCCGGGTCCAGAACGAATCGCGGGTGCGGATCCGGACGAGCGAGTCGGGCACGTTGCCGAGGTGGCCGTCCTGCCAGCCGTGGTACCAGATCTTGGCGACGGCGTCGGCGTCCGCGGCTGTGGCCGGTCGAATCGTCAAAGGCATGCGCGAAGTCTAGGAAACCAGCGCGCCGATCCGCCGCTCCACTTCGTCCGCGCTCGCGTTCCCGGCGACCAGCGTCACCACTCGTTCCCCGGAAAAGGACGCGAGCAGGGTCGGATAGCCCGTGACGCCCAGTTCCCGCGCTCGCTGGAAGTCGTCCGCCGCGGATACGCGGTCCAGTGCGGCCTCGACGGCGTCCCCGTCCAGGCCCGCTCGCTGCGCGACCACGCGATAGGTCGAAACCTCGGAGAGGCTCAGTCCGTCGAGATAGAAGGCTTCCTGCAGCAGGGCCGCGAGCCGCACCGCGCGGTCCGGCGCGACCTCGCGCAACGCCGCCATCCCGCAGGCGGCGGCCTCGGAGTCCATGACGAACTCGCCGTCCGCGATCAGCCGTTCGTAGCTTTCCCCGAACGGCGCGCCGGTGCGGCTGGTGATCTCGGCGTTGGCTCCCTGGACGTAGCCGAACTGCCGGATCGGCACCCGGCGCCCGCCCAGGAACAGGCCGCCGGAAACCACTTCGACCGGCAGGTCCGGATGCCGGTGCGCGACGTCGGCCATGGTGCGGGCGAACCCGTACGACCAGCCGCAGTACGCGTCGAAGACATAGATGAGCTTCATGTCGAGACCAACGATGTCTGACTGGTCAGATATTCCTACCGGAGTTTGGGGAGTGCGTCACGTGCCGAGTGGCTCAGCGTCCGCAGGTCCTGGGCGAACCGTTCGCGATGGTCCGCGGGCAGCGGGTCGAGGAAGAGCCGCTGGATGTTCTCCACGTGCACCCGCGCGGCCCGCACCGTCGTCTCCTCGCCTCGCGCGGTCAGCCGCACGAGCTGGACGCGGCGGTCCTGGGGATCGGAAGAACGGACGACCAGGCCGAGCGTCGTCATCCGGTCGACCAGCCGTGTCGCGCCGCCGGTGGTCAGCACCTGCTCCTGCGCGATCGCGCGCATGCTCATCCCGGCCTCACCGGATCGGCCGACGATCAGGAGGACTTCGAACATCAGATGCGAGATCCCGCATTCGGCCTCCAGCGCGCGGCCGAGCAGGTATTCGAGCCGGTTCGCCGCGCCCATCATCCGGCCGAAGGCGAGCACGCGCGGGTCGTAGGCGGCTTCTTTCGCCGTGGTGATGCCCATTTCAGCTCCCTGCCGACAAGGCCAAATAGACGTCGAGCTGTTCGGTGAACTCGGTCAGATCGGTGCCGAGCAGTTCGCTCGCGCGCCCGATCCGGTACCGCAAGGTGTTGACATGGATGTGCAGCGCCCGCGCGGCCCGCGTCGGCGAGCCGGAACATTCGAGGAAGACGCGCAGGGTGTGCACCAGATCGGTGCCCTGCTCGGCGTCGTAGCTCAGCAACGGGCCCAGCACCCGGCGCCGCAACGCCGCCCGCAGATCGTCAGGGGTGCCCGCCAGCAGCAGCCGGTGCATGCCGATCTCGCCGCCGGGGACGACCTCGATCGTGCCGGGCCGTTCCGCCGCCACGGCCAGCGCGTAGCGCGCGACTTCCTTGGCGCCCCGCAGCACGGAGACCGGGGAGCGGTCGCTGATGCCGATCAGCACCCGGCGGCACGGCAGCAGCGGTTCCACTGTGGACAGTGCGGCGGTCACCGTGGCCGGCCACTCTTCCGGCCACTCGCCGTCGTCCTCGGCCACCGCCCAGGTGGTTTCCCCGGCGGGGCCGACCAGTGCGCCCGGCGGCAGCAGTTCCGTCAGGATGCCGCGTGCCGCTTCGGATCCTTCGGTGCGCGCGACGACGAACCGCAGATCGCCGCGCAGCCCGGTCGCGGTCAGCGCCGGGTGCGGATCGCTTCCTTCGTCGAGTGCGGCGAGCAAGGGTTCGAGCACCCTGTCGGTGACGGCGCGGACCTCGTCCGCCCGCGTGCGCGCGAGCCCGATCAGCCCGGCGAGTTCCTCGGCGATCTCCGCCTGGGCGGCGGTCAGCGCGCCGCCGATCGCGAGCAGCCACGGCACCGCGTGCCTGCCCCGACCGGGCGGACCGAGACGTCGTCCGCTTCCAGGGAACGGCCGCCCGCGGCGACGAACCGCCGCACGAGTTCCGACGCCGTGCCGGCGGGTTCCACCCAGCAGGGGAGACCGATCTCGGCGCGCGCCCGCTCCAGCAGCGTTTCCACCGACGCGTCTTCCGTCGCCGCTGAAAGCAAACGTTTGCGAGCGCCTTCCGCGGCCGCGGCGAGCGCCAGGACGACGCGTTCGGTGACGACCGAGAACGACAGATCGGCCGGCACTTCCAGCAACGGGATCCCGTGTCGCGTACAGGCTTCGACGAGATCCTCGGGAATGCCGTCGGAATCCGCCCCGGACGCCGCCAGCGCCGCCGCCCCGGCCTTCGCGAGCGCGGCGACGAAGGCTTCGGAATCACCCGGCCCGCGCCACCACAGCAGTCCGCTCAGGACGAATTCGCCCGCCGACACGTACCGCCCGGGATCGGGCAGTTCCGTGACGTAGATCCGGGACACCGGACGGTCGAGCAGAGTCGTCCCGGCGCGTACGCGCAAGCGCAGCCCGGGTAGCGCGAGCAGAGTTTTCACGGTCGTCATCAGGTTTGTAGGAAAGCACAAAACGACCGGCGCGTGCAGGGGAGATTTCATGCTTCGGCACCGTTGCCGCCGTATGGGCGCAGGGCGTCTACTGAGTCAGCCGTCACACAACGCCGCCGAACCGAGGAGCCGAGAGTGGATTTCCTGCGCCCCAGCTCGCTGACCGAGGCGCTCGCCGTCAAGGCCGAGCGACCCGACGCGGTGCCCATCGCGGGCGGTACGGACGTCATGGTGGAGCTCAACTTCGACCACCGCCGCCCCGGCGCGCTGCTCGACCTCAACCGCGTCACCGAACTCGCCGAGTGGACCGAATCCGACGGCAAGATCCGCCTCGGCGCCTCGGTGCCCTACGTCCGGGTGATCGCTGAGCTGGGTGAAGTTCTGCCCGCGCTGGCGATGGCTTCGCGCACCGTCGGCTCGCCCCAGATCCGCAACCGAGGCACCGTCGGCGGCAATCTCGGCGCCGCCTCGCCCGCCGGTGACACGCATCCCGTGCTGCTCGTGCTCGGTGCCGAAGTCGAGGCCGCGTCGGTACGCGGGACACGGCTGATTCCGGCCGAGGAGTTCTATCTCGGCGTCAAGCGCAACGCCCTCGAACCCGACGAGCTGATCACCGCGGTGCATCTTCCCGCCGAGGCCGGGCCGCAGCAGTTCGCCAAGGTCGGGACGCGCAACGCGATGGTCATCGCGGTCTGCTCGTTCGCGCTGGCGCTGCATCTCGACACCCGCGAGATCCGCGCCGCGGTCGGCTCGGCGGCGCCGACCCCGCGGCGCGCGACCGCGGCGGAGGAGTACCTCGGCGGCGAACTTCCGTGGTCCACCAAGGCGTCGCTCACGGATTCCGTCAAACGCCGGTTCGGCGAGCTGGTGTCGGAGGCGGCGTCGCCGATCGACGACGTCCGCGGCAGCGCCGACTACCGCAAACACGCGTTGTCCGTCCTGGCGCGGCGGACGCTGACCTGGGCGTGGAACGACTTCCAGAAGGGTGAACGCGAGTGCGCGTGAACGTGACGATCAACGGCGAGTCCCGCCAGGCCGACGACGTCTGGGAGGGCGAAAGCCTGCTGTACGTGCTCCGCGAACGGCTCGGCCTCCCGGGCTCCAAGAACGCCTGTGAACAGGGCGAATGCGGTTCCTGCACGGTGTACCTCGACGACGTCCCGGTGTGTTCGTGCCTGGTCGCGGCCGGTCAGGTCGAGGGCCGCGAGGTCCGCACGGTCGAGGGGCTCGCCGAGGGCGACAAGCTCGACCGGGTCCAGCAGTCCTTTGTGGACGCCGGTGCCGTCCAATGTGGCTTCTGCACCCCCGGCCTCGTGGTGGCCGCGCACGATCTGCTCAACCGGGTCGAGAACCCCGCCGACGAGGAGATCCGCGAGGCGCTGGCGGGGAACCTCTGCCGGTGTACCGGATACGAGAAGATCCTCGACGCCGTCCGGCTGGCCGCGGCCAGGGGGGAGACCGCGTGAAGACCGTCATCGAGAACGCCGCGATCGCCACCGTCGACGGTGCGGGCACTGAGCACGCCTCGGGCCACGTCGTCATCGAGAACGACCGCATCGCTGCGGTCGGCGGCGGGAAGGCGCCCGACGGCGAGTACGACGAACGCGTCGACGGCTCCGGCTGCCTGGTCACCCCCGGCCTGATCAACACCCACCACCACCTCTACCAGTGGGCTACGCGCGGCCTCGCCGCCGACCACACGCTGTTCGAATGGCTGGTCGCGCTGTACCCGGTCTGGGGCAGGCTCGACGCCGGGATCACTCACGCGGCGGCCACGGCCGGGCTCACCCGGCTCGCGACCACCGGCTGCACCACGGTCGCCGACCACCACTACGTCTTCCCGCGTGACGGCGGCGACCAGGTCGAAGCCCTCGCCGCCGCCCGGATCCGGGTCGGCGTGCGCCTGCACGTCGTGCGTGGCTCGATGGACCGGGGCGAGTCCCAGGGCGGGCTCCCGCCGGACAACCTCGTCGAGGAGACCGAGGCCGCGCTGCTCGGCACCGAGGCCGCGATCGAGCGGTTCCACGACGCCTCCGCCGGCGCGCATCTGCAGATCGCGGCCGGCCCGTGTTCGCCGTTCTCGGTGAGCGAGCGGCTGATGACCGGTGCGGCGGACTTGGCGCGCCGCAAGGGCGTCCGGCTCCACACGCATCTCGCCGAGACGGTCGACGAGGAGAAGCAGTGCCTCGCCGAAGTCGGCTGCACCCCGGCCGAATACGCCGACAAACTCGGCTGGCTCGCGGACGACGTCTGGCTCGCGCATTCGATCCACCTCGCCCCGGAGGCCATCCGGCGGATGGGCGCCACCGGGACCGGCGCGGCGCATTGCCCGACGTCCAACGGGCGGATCGGTGCCGGGATCGCCCCGGTCCGGCAGCTGCTCGACGCCGGCGTGCCGGTCGGGCTCGGCGCCGATGGCGCGGCGTCCAACGAATCCGGTGGCCTCGGCGAGGAACTGCACCAGGCGCTGCTGCAGGCGCGGCAGCGCGGCGGACCGCGCGGGCTGACCACGCGGGAAGCGCTGTGGATGGGCACGATGGGCGGCGCGCGCTGCCTCGGCAGGCAGAAGGACCTGGGCTCGATCGAGGTCGGCAAGCTCGCCGACCTCGCGGTCTGGAATCTGAACGGCCTGAACTACGCCGGGATCACCGATCCGGTCGCCGCCCTGGTGCTCGGCACGACGCCGCCGGTCGAGCGGCTGTACGTCGGCGGCGCGCCCGTCGTCGAGGGCGGAACGCTGCGCGAGGAATCCGAAGACGAGATCGCCCGTGAGCTGGCCGTGGCCAGTGCGCGGCTGAGGGAGACGGTATGACCACCACCGAAGTCTCCAAGCAGACCGAGAACGGCGTGGGGGCGAGCCCCCGACGGCCCGACGGCACGGTCAAGGTCCGTGGCGAGTTCGCCTACTCATCGGATCTGTGGCACGAGGACATGTTGTGGGGCGCGACGCTGCGCAGCCCGCATCCGTACGCGCGGATCACCGGTATCGACATCACCGAAGCCCTCGCCGTGCAAGGGGTGTACGCGGTGCTGACCCATGAAGACGTGCCGGGCGTGAACAAGTACGGCCTGGAGCACGCGGATCAGCCGGTGCTCGCCGTCGACGTCGTGCGCTACCAGGGCGAGCCCGTCGCGCTCGTCGCCGCGGACCACCCCGAGACCGCACGCCGCGCGATGAAGCGGATCAAGGTCTCCTACGAGGTCTTGGAGCCGGTGACGGATTCCGAGAAGGCCGCCGCCGGCGAGGGTGCCGAGCTGCACCCCGGCGGGAACGTCGTGCGGTACGCCAAGATCCGCCACGGTGACCAGTCGGTGAAGGCCGACGTCGTGGTGTCCGGCGTCTACGAGGTCGGCATGCAGGACCAGGCCTTCCTCGGGCCGGAGTCGGGTATGGCGATCCCGGACACCGAAGGCGGAGTCGATCTGTACGTCGCCACGCAATGGCTCCACGTCGACCAGCAGCAGATCGTCGCCGCGCTGGGCCTGCCCAAGGACAAGGTCCGGCTGACGCTCGGCGGGGTCGGCGGCGCGTTCGGTGGCCGTGAGGACCTGTCGATCCAGGTCCACGCGTGTCTGCTGGCGCTGCACACCGGCAAGCCGGTCAAGATGGTCTACAACCGCGAGGAATCCTTCTACGGTCACGTGCACCGCCACCCGGCGAAGATGTACTACGAGCACGGTGCCGACAAGGACGGCCGCCTCGTCTACGTCCGGGCGAAGCTGTACCTGGACGGTGGCGCGTACGCTTCGTCCACCGGCGCGGTCGTGGCGAACGCGGCCACGCTCGGTGTCGGTCCGTATAATGTGGACAGTGCTTCGGTAGATTGCTGGGGCGTGTACACCAACAATCCGCCGTGCGGTGCGATGCGTGGTTTCGGCGCGGTGCAGGCGGGATTCGCGTACGAGTCCCAGATGGACAAACTCGCCGAGGCGTGCGGGATCGACCCGGTCGACATCCGGATCCGCAACGCCATGGCCGAGGGCAGTGTCATGCCGACCGGTCAGATCGTCGACTCCGCCGCTCCGGTCGCCGAACTGCTGGAACGCCTGCGCGCCAAGCCGCTGCCTGTCGCACACGAGGAACTCGACCTGCGCCGCATGCCCGGCGGCGTCTCCAACACCACGCACGGCGAAGGTGTTGTACGGGGCGTCGGATACGCGGTCGGCATCAAGAACATCTGCTTCTCCGAGGGTTTCGACGACTACTCGACCGCCCGCGTGCGGCTGCAGCTCGTCGGCGGCGAACCCGCGGCGACCGTGCACACCGCGGCCTGCGAGGTCGGCCAGGGACTGGTCACGATCATGCAGCAGATCGTGCGGACCGAACTCGGCATCGAGCAGGTGACCATCCTGCCGATGGACACCAATATCGGCAACGGTGGTTCGACATCGGCCTCCCGGCAGAGTTACGTCACCGGCGGCGCCGTGCAGGCCGCGTGCGTCGCGGTGCGTTCGGGGCTGCACAAGCACTTGGCCGGCAAACTCGCCGCGGACGGGAAGCTGAACGTCGTCGCGAACAAGGTCGTCTCGGCCGACGGCAGTGTGCTCGCGGACCTCGCCGACGTCCTCGGCGACGAGGTGTTCGACGAGACCGTGGAATGGCGTCATCGGCCGACGGTGCCCATCGACCCCGAGACAGGGCAAGGAAACGCGCACGTCCAGTACGGCTTCGCGGCACACCGCGCGGTCGTGGACGTCGACACCGAACTCGGCCTGATCAAGGTCGTTGCGCTCGACTGCGCACAGGACGTCGGCAAGGCACTGAACCCGCAGGCGGTGCTCGGCCAGATCCAGGGCGGCTCCGCGCAGGGGCTCGGGCTCGCGGTGATGGAGGAGATCCAGACCGACGGCGGGAAGATCCGCAACCCGTCGTTCACCGACTACCTGATCCCGACCGTGCTGGACATGCCGCCGATGGACATCGACGTCCTCGAACGGCCCGACCCCAACGCCCCGTATGGTCTGCGCGGGGTCGGCGAACCGCCGACGATCTCGTCCACCCCGGCGATCGTCGCGGCCATCCGCGCGGCCACCGGGCTCGCGCTGCCCCGTGTCCCGGTGCGTCCCGAACACCTCACCGGCACCTGAGAATCCGTACTTTTCCGAGCTAGGAGCACATCCGTGGGTACCCGTCTGTCCATTTCGGAGTCCGACGAGCAGAAATGGCTCGCCGAAGCCGTCCAGCTGGCCACCGCGAACGTCGAAAGCGGCGGTGGTCCGTTCGGCGCGATGATCGTCCGTGACGGCTCGGTGCTGGCCACCGGGACCAACCAGGTGACCCCGACACTGGACCCGACGGCGCACGCCGAGGTGGTCGCGATCCGCGCGGCCTGCCGGGCGATCGGCGACTACAAACTCGACGGCTGCGTCCTCGTGACCTCCTGCGAGCCTTGCCCGCTCTGCCTTTCCGCCGCGCTCTGGGCGCGTGTCGGCAAGGTCGTCTACGCCGCGGACCGCCACGACGCGGCCGAGGCGGGCTTCGACGACCGCGAGTTCTACGACCTCTTTTCCCGCCCGCGCGAGACCTGGTCACTACCCGTCGGCCAACTGTCCCTTCCGGACTCCTTCGCGCCTTTCCAGGCCTGGCTGTCGAAACCCGACAAGAAGGCCTACTAGTCTCTTCCCGCCCCACAACGTTGTGGAGTAGGCATGACCCAATTAGGTACTGAGCGTCCCCACCTGCCCTCGTCCGAGCCGAGGCGGCTGTCCGGGCTCGACCGATGGTTCAAGATCTCCCATCGCGGCAGCACGATCGGCCGCGAGGTGCGCGGCGGGATCACCACGTTCGTCGCGATGTGTTACATCGTGCTGCTCAACCCGCTCATCCTCGGCGCGTCGGCCGACATCACCGGCGCGAAACTGACCACCGAGGCGATCACCACCGCGACCGCGCTGGCGGCGGGTGTCACCACGATCCTGATGGGCCTGGTCGGCAACGCGCCGCTGGCGCTCGCGGCGGGGCTCGGCGTGAACGGTGTCGTCGCCTTCCAGATGGCTCCGGCGATGACGTGGGCGCAGGCCTTCGGGCTCGTCGTCCTCGAAGGCTTCTGCATCGTGCTGATGGCCGTTTCCGGGGTCCGTGAACGGATCATCAACGCGATCCCGATGGCGCTCAAGGTCGCGATCACCGTCGGCATCGGGCTCTACATCGCCCTGGTCGGCCTGGTCAGCGCCGGATTCGTGACCAGGACACCGGATTCGGCGCAGTCGACGGTGCCGGTGCGGATGGGGATCGCCGGCCACCTCGAAGGCTGGCCGATCGCGATCTTCTGCCTCGGGCTGCTGCTGATGATCGTGCTCGTGAGCCGCGGGGTGCCGGGCGCGGTGCTGATCAGCATCGCGGTCGCGACCGGGCTCGCCGTGCTGGTCAACAGCGTGTTCCACGTCGAAGGCTGGGGCCTGGTCGAACCCAAGGTGCCCGACCAGGTGGTGGCGCATCCCGACTTCAGCCTCCTGGGCGACATCGATCTCTTCGGCGGATTCGGTTCTGCGGGCGCGGTGACGGCGGCGGTGTTCCTGTTCACGCTGGTGCTTTCCGGGTTCTTCGACGCGATGGGCACCATCACGTCGGTCTCCGAAGAGGCCGGGCTGGTCAAGAACGGCAAGGTCGAAGGGATGGGCCGCATCCTGCTGGTCGACGGCGCGGGCGCGCTGGCGGGCGGCGTCACCGGATCGGCGCCGAACACCGTGTTCCTCGAATCGGCGGCAGGCGTCGGCGAAGGCGCGCGGACCGGGCTGGCGAGCATCGTCACCGGCGGGTTGTTCACCGCGACGCTGTTCCTGACGCCGATCGCGGCCATCGTCCCGGCACAGGCCGCGGCGCCCGCGCTGGTGGTCATCGGCGGGATGATGATGGCGCAGTGCCGCCGGATCCCATGGCAGGACCTGGATTTCGCGATCCCGGTGTTCCTGACCATCGCGCTGATCCCGTTCACCTACTCGATCACCAACGGGATCGGCGCCGGGCTGGTCGCCTACGTGCTGATCAAGATCTGCAAGGGCAAGATCTGCGAGATCGGCTGGATCCTCGGGATCCTGGCCGCGGTGTTCGGGGTGTACTTCGGGATCGAAGGGATCATGTCGTGGTTCTGATGTTCCTCAACGGCGGCGGGATGCGCGGCGGACCGCTGCACGAACAGTTGCAGGGCGCGCCGTTGTGCTGCGTGGCCCGGTCCGCGCCCAAGTACCACTACTACTCCGTGGGCGACCGGTTCCCGGCGATGCACGAAGGCGGCTCCGCCTCCGTCGTGGGCGAGGTCTACGACCTGCCGCTCACGGTCCTGCGGGACCATCTCGTCCCCGCCGAACCGCCGGAACTGGAGCTGGGCGTCATCGAACTGGAGGACGGCGCGGCCTGTCTCGCCACCGTCCTGCGTTCGTCCTATGTGGACTCTCCGGAGCTGACGGACATCTCCGCGGTGGGGGACTGGCGGGCGTATCTCGCGTCCCGCTAGCGTTCCGTGAAGGCCTCCTTGAGGGACCCAGGGTCCCTCAAGGAGGCCTTCACGGAACGTCAGAGCACGAAGACGAGGTCGCTCGCCGCGGAGTGGAACATCTCGGGCGAGCCCGCGTAGAAGGCCCGCCAGGCGCCGGGCTTACGGTGCTCGGCCGAAGCCGCGAAGGCCCAGGTGGTGCCGTTCCAGGTGGCGGTGACCGTCGCCGCCGTGGTCCAGCGGTAGGTGCTGAACGAGAAGTACTGGAGCTCGACCGGGATGGGGTTCGCGGTGTACCGGCCGGGGAACTCGATCGTGCCGGAGCCGGTCACGGCCTTGGCCGCGTCCCGCCCCGCCGCGAACGACGTGATCTTCGCCGGGTGGAGCACGACGATCTTCGCGGTGTCGGCGCCCGAGTTCGCGATCGTCGGGTCGGTGGAGAAGAAGTCGGCGCGGTAGTTGCCGGTGCGGATCGGGGTCAGCGTCGCGCTATAGGCACCCGCGGCGTCGGTGACCGGCTTGGCCTGGGCCTCGCCGCAGAAGCCGTTGAAGCAGAACGAGATGCCCACCTCGGCGCCCGCGATCGGGGTGGCGTCGGCCTTGGTGAGTTTCCCGGAGATCGTGACGGTCTTCCCGGCGTCGATCTGCGTGGTGCTGGTGGTCGCGGTCAGGGTGGACGGCTGCACCTCGGCGGCGGTCGCGGGTATCGCGCCCGCGGTGAGCAGCGCGGCCGCGGCGATGGTGCCGATCACGAGCTTCCTGATGATCATGGGCTCCCCAAACGGATTCCGGTGTTGGCGACGGCTAGGTCGGCCCGAAGCCGTCGTCCGTTGCGGGGAAATCCCTGTGTTCAGAAGCCCGCCGTCGGTGCTTCACGCATCGGGGAGCAGCGTTCGCGCGAAGGCCACGGACGACGCCCTCGCCACCTCGAGCGCTTCGGTGTCACGCAGCGAACGGCTCAACACGAACGCTCCTTCGAGGCTGTTC
Source organism: Amycolatopsis sp. EV170708-02-1 (assembly GCF_022479115.1). Lineage (NCBI taxonomy): Bacteria > Bacillati > Actinomycetota > Actinomycetes > Pseudonocardiales > Pseudonocardiaceae > Amycolatopsis > Amycolatopsis sp. EV170708-02-1. The sequence continues at coordinate 6,408,986 of NZ_CP092497.1, read as the reverse complement.
ACCAGAGCGATCGTGAGCCGCCGCGCGGCCGCGGGTTCGAGGCCGTACTTGCCCAGTTTCTCCGTCCCGGTCTCGATCCACGCCGTGAAGACGTCGGCCGTCGCGATCCGGAGTTTCTCGTTGGTGCTGGCGACCTCCAACGCGACCGTCGCGATGGGGCACGCGTCGGCGTAGTCGGTCGCCTTCAGCGTCTCGGCGGCGCTGGCGAAACAGGCCTCGATACCGTGGATCAGGTCCGGCTCGTCGGCGAAGAAGATCTCGAACAGCGCGAGGTACATCATCCCCGAGGTGCGGATGACCTCCTCGCCGAGCTGTTCCTTGCCGCCGGGGAAGAAGTGGTACAGCGAGCCGAAGGGCGCGTTCGCCGCCTCGACGATCTGCTTCACCCCGGTGCCGGTGTACCCGTTGCGCCGGAGCAGCTCGGCGCCGGCGTTCACGATGCGTTCCCGCGTTCCAGTCACGCTCCCCATGATAGAGCGTTCTATCAAACGCGTCCGTGGATCTAGCCGTCCCTCGATCCTTGGTTCACCTTCCGGCGCTACCTGCGGTCGATGTTCGCGCGGTGTGCCCGGCCCTAGCGTCGTGAGCCGTGGGGAATCCAAGGAAAGAAGGGGGAAGAACATGAAACGGCTATCGGCCATCGGGATGCTCCCGGTGATCGTGGGCGGGTTGCTCGCCGGAGCCACACCGGCTTCGGCGGGCGTCCCGGCTCACTACGCCGGCCAGGAGCTGGCGTGGCATCCCTGTGCCGAATCGGAGCTGATCTCGTTGCCGCCGGGCACCGACATCAGCGGGCTCGAATGCTCGACGTTCCGCACACCCCGGGACTGGGATCGCGCGGACGAGCGGCAGGACCTGACCATCGCCGTCAGCAGGCTGAAGGCCACCGGGACGTCGACGGCCTCGCTGCTCACCAACCCGGGCGGGCCGGGCGGTGCCGGGCGCTGGCAGCCGACGATGTTCCGCGGGCAGGAGAAACTGCGCGAGCACCAGGACATCATCGGTATCGACGTCCGCGGGACCGGCAAGAGCACGAACGTCACCTGCCGGGGCACCGCCGGACTGATCAGGGAGCTGGATCCGCGCGACCGTGATCCGCGCAATCTGAACCAGATCCTGGCCAACGCCGAACACGTGGCCAGGTCCTGCCAGAGCGCCGGCGGCGAACTCGGGCCGCTGATCACCACGTACCAGACGATCAGGGATTTCGATCTGCTCCGCGACCTGCTCGGCCGCGAGAAGATCAACTGGGTCGGGTATTCGGGCGGCACCTGGCTGGGCGCGCATTACGCCCAGCAGTTCCCGCAGCGGACCGGGCGGTTCGTGCTGGACTCCTCGACGGAGTTCACCACGGACTGGCAGAAGACGTTCGACCGGCAGCCGGTCGGTTTCGAGCGGCGCTGGCGGCAGGACTTCCTGCCCTGGATGGCGCGGTACGACGCGAAGTACCACTTCGGCACCAACGGCGAAGAGGTCCGGCAGACCTACGAGCGCGTCCGCTACGCCTTGTCCCGCAACCCGCTGAACGGGAGCGGGCCGATGGAACTCGACACCTCCATCATCTACATGCTCTACAAGAAGGCGACCTTCCCGGCGCTGGCCGATCTGCTGGTCAAGATCCGGGACGCGATGGAGAATCCGCAGGCCAGGGCCGAGGCCGAGGCCGCCGTCGAGGCGGCGGGTGACCACCCCGACGCGCAGGACGCCACGTTCTGGAACACCCTCTGCGGCGAAGGACGTTTCATCGGCACCCGCGAGTCGCTGATCCGCGCTTCGCAACGGAACCTGGACCGCGGCCTGCTCTTGGCGGGCGGAGGCACGCTGAACGCCTCGGTCTGCCTGTTCTGGGACAAGGAGCCGCGCCCGCTGCCCAAGATGGACGGCAAGGGGGTTCCGCCGGTGCTGATCGTGCACTCCGAGCACGACCCGGCCACGGCGATCGAGGGTGCCCGGAAGGCGCACGCGGGGTTCGCGAACTCGCGCATGCTGACCGTGACCGGTGAGGGCGACCACGGGCTCTACGCGGACGGGAACCCGAAGCTGGACGAGATCGTGAACGCCTACCTGGTCGACGGGGTCGTCCCCGCCGACCAGAGCGTCCCCGGTATGCCGCTGCCGGTGCCCTAGAAGGCGGCGAGGGTGTGCCAGGCGAGACCGGCGTCCTCGGCGTCGTCCCGGAGGACGACACCCTCGATCAAGCCGTACGGGCGGTCGGCGGCGTAGAAGACCTCGTTGTCGTTCTTCAGCCCGAACGGTGAGAGGTCCACCAGGAAGTGGTGCTTGTTCGGCAGTGACAGCCGGACTTCGGCGACCTCTTCGCGTTCCTTGAGCACAGCCTCTCCCATCGCGTACAGCGTCTGCTGCAGGGAGAGGCTGTGCTTGTCCGCGAAGGTCTCCAGCAGGATCCGCCGGATCTCCGCGTGGCTCGTGGCCCAGTCGATCCCGTCGCCCTGGTAGCGCCAGCGGGCGGTCACGGCGGTGGCGAGGATCCGGTCGTTCGTCTCGGCCAGCGTCGTGTACTCGTCGCGGGGGAAACCGTGGAACTCCGAGCCGGTCGACTTGAGCACTACGAGATCGTCCAAACCGGACACCACCCAGGCCTGATCACCCTGGACGGTCACGGCGGTCGTCCGCTTCTCGCTGCCCGCCTGGGAGAACGCGTGGTCGTGGCCGGAGATGCGGTTCCAGCCGTGTTCGTCGATGAGGATCCGGGCGCCGGTGATGTGCTCGAACGAGCCGACGAAATGGCGTCCGAGCCGCAGCGCGAAGTCCTCGATCTCGCCGACCGGGGCTTCCTTGGCGAAGGCGTAGACGGTGTTCTTCTGGGTGTCGGTCGCGACGACGTCGGCGTTGTCGCCGGTGAGGTGCGTCGCCGCGAGGTCGCCGCGAAGCGACGTCGAAACGGTGAGGTCCTTGAGGTGGTGGACGGTGCCTTCGCGCTGGACGGTGACGAGCCGGACTTCGGCCTTGCCGTACTGGTTGGGGCCCAGGGTGATGGCCACGGGCGATCAGCTCCCTCGATAGGTGGAATAGGCGAACGGGCTCAGCAGCAACGGCACGTGGTGGTGCTCGGTCCCGTCGGCGATGCGGAAGGTCAGGGTGACTTCGGGGAAGAAGGAGTCCGGGCCGAGGTAGGCGCCGGTGTCGAAGACCAGCCGGTACACCCCGGGTTCCAGGGTGTCCGGGCCGAGGTCGCGGATCCGGCCGTCGGCGTCGGTCCGCCCTTCGGCGACGGGTTCGCCCGCGCCGGTTTCGAGCCGGACGCCGACGTCCGCGGCGGGCCGTCCCGCGGCGGTGTCGAGGATGTGCGTGGTCACGAGGCTCATGCCGTCACCGCCTTCTCCAGCCGCAGCGCGGCGATCTTGGCCAGCTCTTGACCGGCCACTTCGAGTTCCTTCTCCGGATCGTTCGACAGCCTCGAACGCAGGTTCTCCAGCAGTTCGGCGCCGCTCCGGCCGCTCGCGCAGACCAGGAAGACGTGCCCGAACGTCGCTTCGTATTCGGCGTTGGCCGCGGCGAACTCGCGTGCCGCGTCACCGTCCACACCGGACTGTTCGGAGCGCGACCAGCCCGCTTCGGTGCTCTGGCCGCCCGCTTTCTCCCCGATCCGGGGATGGGCGGCCATGGCGCGCCGGACCTCTTCGGGACGCAACGGGGTGAGCGCCTCGGACGCGGCCAGCAGTGCGGCGAGATCGGCGTACGGGCGCCTGGCCAGCAGGGTTTCCACCCAGCGCGGGACGTCGAGGCAGGCGGTCAGCGCCGGCCGGACGTCCTGTGCGGGAGCCTCGTTGAACTCTCGAATGGTGAGCGGCACGGGAACTGACGGTACGGCGACGCTTCCGCCGTCGTCAACATTTTGTTGAATCTGCTCTTCAGTCTTGGTCCCGGTTGAGGTAGTTGTAGACCGTGAACCTCGTGACCCCCAGTGCCTCGGCGACGGTCGACACCGACTTGCGGAGGCCGAACGCGCCGCGTTCCTTGAGCAGCCGCACCGCGCGCTGCTTGGCGGCGCGGTCGAGGGTGTCGAGTTTGCCGCCGAGTTCGCGTTCGACGTCGCCGATGAGCCGGGCGAGGGCGCTGTGCAGTTCGACCGCGGGTTCGCCCTTGTCGTCGCCGACCTGCCGGAGCTGGAGGGTCACGCGGGTCGCGCCGCCGTCCAGCGCCGCCCTGGCGATGGCGGGGAGCGCGTCGAGGAGGGCGTCGGCGTCGCCGCGGACGAGGGTGCCGAGCGGGCCGAAGTCGGCGGACAGGCCCGCGTCTTCCGCGGTGTCGCGGGCTTTGACGGCGTGCTCGGGTGGCGGACCCTCGCCATGGAACGGTTCGCTGGTGAACTCGGCTTCTAACTGCACGAAGCGAAGGTAGCGCCGCCTGGGCTCGTTGACGAGCAGGGTGGCCGGAGTTAATGTCGGAGTGCGAAACCTCGATTCCACTCAGTGGAAGTTGGAGGCTTGAGATGGACTTGGTGATCAAAGCCGCCCGAGTCGTGACGGCCGCCGGAGAGGTACCCGCGACCCTCGGTGTCGACGGCGGCCGCATCGTCGCGGTGGAGCCCGCCGGAGCCGATCTGGACGGCGATCGGGTACTCGAACTCGGCGAGGACGTTGTCCTGCTGCCGGGACTCGTCGATACCCATGTGCACGTCAACGACCCTGGCCGCACCGAATGGGAGGGGTTCGCCTCGGCGACCCGCGCGGCCGCGGCGGGCGGGGTCACCACGATCGTGGACATGCCGCTGAACAGCCTGCCGCCGACGGTCGACGTCGCGTCGCTGGAGGTGAAGCGGAAGACCGCCGAGGGCCGGGTGCACGTCGACGTCGGGTTCTGGGGCGGCGCGATCCCCGGCAATCTCGCGGAGCTGCGCGGCCTGCACGAGGCCGGGGTCTTCGGCTTCAAGTCCTTCCTGTTGCATTCCGGCGTCGACGAGTTCCCGCCGCTGGACGCGCGCGGGCTCGAAGAGGCGATGACCGAACTGCGGACCTTCGACGGCATGATCATCGTGCACGCGGAGGACTCCGACGCGATCGATCACGCGCCCGACCCGCACGGCGAGAAGTACGAAGACTTCCTGCACTCGCGTCCGCGCGGCGCCGAGAACGTGGCGATCGCGCAGGTCATCGAGCTGGCCAGGAAGACCGGCGTCCGCGCGCACATCCTGCATCTGTCCTCTTCGGACGCGCTGCCGATGGTCGAGAGCGCGCGGCGCGACGGCGTCCGGCTGACCGCCGAGACCTGCCCGCACTACCTGAGTTTCACCGCGGAGGAGATCGGAGACGGCGCCACGCAGTTCAAATGCTGCCCGCCGATCCGCGAAGCCGGGAACCGCGAACTGCTGTGGAAGGGGCTCGCGGACGGCGTCATCGACTGCGTGGTGACCGATCATTCGCCGTGCACGCCCGAGCTGAAACGCTTCGACAGCGGCGATTTCGGACTCGCCTGGGGCGGGATCGCGGGGTTGCAACTGGGCCTGCCCGCCGTCTGGACCCAGGCGCGGCAGCGCGGGTTCGCGCTCACCGACGTCGTCCGCTGGATGGCGGAACATCCGGCCGCGCAGGCGGGGATGCGCCGCAAGGGACATCTCGCGCCGGGCTACGACGCCGACTTCAGCGTGTTCGCGCCCGACGAGGCTTTCGTGGTCGACGTCGCGAAATTGAAGCACCGCAACCCGGTCAGCGCCTACCACGGACGGCCCCTGGCCGGCGTCGTCCGGAGCACCTGGTTGCGGGGCGAGGAGATCACCGGTGAAGACCCGGCAGGCGTTCTGCTGAGCCGGGGTGACTGCTGAGATGGAGGATGCCGTGAACGACCGTCCTGAGTGGACAGCCCTGCCCGACCTGGCCTCGCGCAAGTTCGGCGGGACCGTGATGTGGGCGACGGACGAGTTGTTCGCCGAGAAGGAGAACCTGGTCAACCCCTGGGTGCCCGCGCACCAGACGGAGACCTTCGGCCCCAAGGGCCAGGTCTACGACGGCTGGGAGACCCGGCGGCACCGCGAGCCCGGCGACGACCAGGCGGTGCTCCGGCTCGGCCTGGCGGGCGCGATCACCGGCGTCATCGTGGACACCGCCTTCTTCAAGGGCAACTACCCGCCGTTCATCTCGGTCGAGGCCTGCGCCGTCGACGGCTATCCCAACGCCGCCGAACTGTCCGAAGCGGACTGGGACGTGCTGGTGAAACGAGGCGCGGCGGCGGGGCACACGGAGAACTTCTTCGAGATCGGCGGGAGCAAGCGCTACACGCACGTCCGGCTGACCATGCATCCGGACGGCGGCGTGGCCCGGCTGCGCGTGCACGGCACACCCATCCCGGATCCGCGCCTGCTCGACCTCGGCGCGCTCGACCTCGCCGCGCTGGAGAACGGCGCGGTGGTCACCGGCTGCAGCAACATGTTCTATTCCTCGCCCAACAACCTCTTCTCGCCGGGGCTCGCCGCGCATCAGGCCGAGGGCTGGGAGACCGCCCGGCGCCGGGACGACGGGAACGACTGGGTCACGGTGCGGCTCGCCGGCGCGGGTGTCGTCCGGTTCGCCGAGTTCGACAACAGCAATCTCAAGGGCAACGCGCCGGGCTGGGCGGCGCTGAGCGGCCGGGACGGTGACGGCGAGTGGGTCGAACTGCTGCCCAGGACGCGGTTGCAGCCGGACACGCGGCACCGGTTCGCCCTCACCGCGGGACCCGAGGTGACCGAAGTCTCGACATCTATCCCGACGGCGGGATGGCGCGCCTACGTCTCTTCGGCGCGCTTTCCGAGCGAGGACGCGCGGATCTCGCTTCGCGTTTCGAGGCGGCTCAGGACTGAGCGTCGCGCCGGTTCAGGTACGCGGAGAACAACGAGAGGACGATGCCGACCGAGAAGATCGCGGTGAGCCACCAAGCGCCGCCGATGGACAGGTTCCACACCAGGGCACCCGCCATGAGCAGTGCCATGACGATGTTCCTGATCTGCAGCGGCGTCGGTTTGGCCATGCCGCCACCCTCTCACGGGCCGCGGCGGCCCTGGTCAGGGGGCGGACTGGCGACGGGAGCTGATCACACCGGTGTTGAAACCGGCGAGGTGGAGCCCACCGGCGAACCGGGCGTGCTCGATCTTGACGCAGCGGTTCATCACCACGTCGAGCCCTGCCTCCTTAGCGAGGTCGGCGACAGGCTCGTGCCACAGGCCCAGCTGAAGCCAGAGCGTCCGCGCTCCGGCCTTGACGACCTCCTCGGCGACGCCGGGGAGGTCGTCGTGCTTGCGGAACACGCTGACCAGGTCGGTCTCGCCGGGCACGTCGGCCAGTGACGGATACACCGGCCGCCCGAGGAGCCCGTCCAGGCGCGGGTTCACGAAGTTGACCTCGTACTTGCTGGAGGAGAGCAGGTACGTGGCGACGAAATAGCTCGGCCTCGCCGGGTTGTCCGAGGCACCGACGATGGTCACCGACCTCGTGCGCGAAAGGATGCGGCGGCGTTCGACCGCGCCGACGTCGTAGGTCATCCCGCCACCGCCTTCCCGAGCGCCTGATCGAGATCCCACAGGATGTCGTCGACGTCCTCCAGCCCGACCGACAGGCGGATCAGGTCCGCGCCCACCCCGGCCGAACGCAGCTGATCCTCGGAGAGCTGCTGATGGGTGGTGGACGCCGGGTGGATGACCAGTGTCCGCGCGTCCCCGACGTTCGCCAGATGCGACAGCAGCTCGACGGAGTTCACGAACGTCTCGCCTGCCGCGCGGCCACCGTCGACGCCGAAGGAGAACACGGCGCCCGGCCCGGTGGGCAGATACTTCTTCGCGCGCTCGTGGTGCGGATGATCCGGCAGGCCCGCGTAGTTCACCCAGGCCACCCGGCTGTCGTTCGCGAGGTACTCCGCGACGGCTCGCGCGTTGGCGACGTGGGCGTCCATCCGCTGCGGCAGCGTCTCGACCCCTTGCAGCAGGAGGAAGGCCGAGTGTGGCGAGAGGACGGCGCCGATGTCCCGCAACTGCTCGGCGCGGAGCCGGGTGCAGAACGCGTACTCGCCGAAGTTCTCCCAGTACTTCAGGCCGCCGTAGCTCTCGACGGTCTCGGTCATCCGGGGGAACTTCCCGTTGCCCCAGTCGAACTTCCCGGACTCGACGACCACCCCGCCCAGCGTGGTCCCGTGCCCGCCGAGGAACTTCGTGGCCGAATGCAGCACGATGTCCGCGCCGTGCTCGATCGGGCGGCACAGGTACGGCGTCGCCAGGGTGGCGTCGACGACCAACGGGATGTCGTGCGCGTGCGCGAGCTCCGCCAGCCCGGCGATGTCGGCGATGCCGCCGCCGGGATTGCCGATGACCTCGGTGAAGATCAGCTTCGTCCGGTCGGTGATGGCGGCCGCGTAGTCCTCGACGCGGTCTCCGCTGACGAAGGTGGTCTCGATACCGAAGCGGCGCAGCGTGCCGGTGAGTTGCGTGACCGTGCCGCCGTAGAGCCCGCCCGCCGAGACGATGTGGTCGCCCGCCTCGGCGAGGGCGGAGAACGTCAGGAACTCCGCCGCCTGACCGCTGCTGGTGGCGACCCCGCCGATCGCGCCTTCGAGGCTGGCCAAGCGCTCCTCGAAGGCCGCGACCGTCGGGTTGCCGATGCGGCTGTAGATGTTGCCGTACTTCTGCAGCGCGAACAGGTTCGCCGCGTCGGCCGCGTCCTCGAAGACGAAGCTCGTGGTCTGGTAGATGGGCACGGCGCGGGCGCCGGTCGCCGGGTCGGGCGTCCCGCCCGCGTGCAGGGCGCGGGTGCGGAAGCCCCAGGTGCGTTCACTCATCGCGCCCGACGCTACCTCGCGTCCCACCCCGTGACCATCGTTCCCAGCCCGTGGCTACTTGCGGTCCAGGGTGATCACGGTGCCGGGACGGTGACCGTTCCGGCGCGGGGTCACCGGACGCGGTTCACGGGACACCGCGACCCCGGCCGGCCGGTGCCGATCGACCGGCAGGACCTCCCGCGAGTTCGTCCGGTCGGCCAGCCGCAGGGACTGAGCCGAGGTCAGCCACTCTTCGGCGGGCTCCGCGATTTCGAGCAGCAGCGCCTCGAACTCCGAACGGGTGGTCTCCAGGATGTGCGGGGCCGCGAGCCAGCGCAGCACCTGACGTCCGGTGACCGCCATCCGCTGACGCGGCGAGGACACCAGCCGCTGATCGAAGTAGCGGATCAGCACCTCGTCCACGGTGTCCCACGCGTTGGCCGCGCCGAACAGGTCCAGCACGTCCTCCGAACCGAGGATCTTGAACGCCTCGGTCAGCAGTTGCATGACCTCGACCCGCAGCACGTTCAGATGGCCGTACGAGGTGAACTTCAGGTTGTTCCGCAGGTCGAGACCGCTGCGCCGGACGACGGCCACACTGCCGAAACTCGGGTCGTACGCGCGTTCGCGGACGACGTCGGAGATCCGCTTGTCCCGCCAGAACAAGGCCACCTGGTTGCTGAACTGCGTGAACAGCTGGTGGAAATCGGTGTTCGGCCGTGAGTTCGCGGAGCCGAGCCCCTTGCCGTAGCCGAGCACACGCCGATACGCGCTGACGCGGTCCCGCCGGGTGTAGCGCAGGACGTCCCGCCGGTCGAACCGGTACAGCCCGAACGCGCCGGGGCCGTCCGAAAGCCGGATGGCGCCGCCCTGGAACAGCTCCTGCAGCTTCTGCACCACGCGGAACACGCCGATCCGTTCGTGCTGGTACAGGTAGTACAGGTCGCCGACCGCGATGACCCGTTCCGAGGCGACGGTCTCGTCGTAGGCGTCGACCCCCGGCGGCATCGCCGTCGCGCCGAGGTCCGCGGCCGAACCGTCGCCGAGCCCGACGAGCTGCGCGATCCCGCCGTCCGCGGGTCCTGGTTTGCCCCGCTGCTCGGCCTCGACCGCGGTGAGCATGTCGTCCAGCTGTTTGAGGACCGCGTCGCCGAGTTTCGGGTCGCTGCCCAGTTCGTTCGCGAGCTTCCCGGCGACCTGCCCGCGCAAGGCCGCGACCCGGTCGAAGAGTTCCCGGTATTCCTTTTCCGTGCCCATCGTCTTCCTCCCGTACGGGTCCGGCTACTGCCCGGGCCGCTTGCGCGTGGTCCGGGGTTTCGGCGGTTCCTCCGCCTCGGGTGGTGGCTGGCCTTCCCCGGCGCCGTGCCCCTCGCGGAGCTCGGCGACCGAGGGCACCGCCGGCGTCCGGCCGGGCGGCGGCGTGAGCTGCGGGGTGGGCGGCGCGGGCGGGTTCGGCTCGGACGACGACGGCGAGCCGTCCCGCCCGATCGGCTCGGCGATCCGGACGACCTCCTGGAGGTGGTCGTCGAGTTCGTCGATGGCCCGCTGCACACGGGAGCTGAAGAACCCCGGGGGAAGCGACGCGCGGAAGTTGCCCGGCACATCGCCGTTGGAACCGCCGGTGCTCTGCCGGGGGAGGTTCGCCACGATCCGCTGAAGCCGCACCGCGATCTGGAGGAACGACGTGCCGACACCCTCCTTGCCCGCCGACTCGATCAGCTTGCCGCCCTCGAAGGTGGCGAACTCGCGGATCCACCGCAGTAGCCCGCCGAGCGACATCGTCCCGCCCTGCGGATCGGGGACGCGGAGCACTTCGAGGTCCTCCTGCTGGACGAACACCGACCGCAGCATCGCGACGACCTCGTCGACCTGCGACGCGGTCGCGGACAGCAGCCGGGAGAGGGCGACCACGGCGGGACCGAAGAACGGCTGGCCGCCGGCCGGCTGCGAGAACGGGTCGATCTTGTCGCGTGCGTCCTGCCAGCCCCTGAACAACGAGACCACCCAATCCGTCAGCGTGATGAAGGAGGTCTGGATCCGCTCCTCTTCGATCGTGTTGACCTTGCCCGACACCAGGCCGAACTCGTCCCGCAGCTGGCCGAGGTGGCCTTGGGTACGGTCTCCGGCGCCGACCGCGAGGCCGCCGTTCCCGAGCAGCAGCAGGAAGAGCTGATCGACCCGCGCCACGCGGATCAGCGGGCTCTCCAGCTCCTGCCGGATCTGTTCGAGGTCGTGCCGGACGAGGGCGCGGAAACCCTCCGCGTTCTCGGGATCCGCGTCCGTCCTCAGTGGACGGAGCGAATCGAGCAGCGCCAGCGAGTCCTTGACGGCGCTCCTGGCCCTGGCCGCGAGCGAGGCCTGGCCGCCGGTGACGGCGCCGAGATCGGCCTGGATCGCGTACCCGCGCGGAGTCCATTTCGCCTCGGTGCGCCCCTGGACCTCTTTCAGCTCGAAGCTCCCGGTGAGCGCGGCCACGAAACCTTTCGTGTCGCCGTCACGCCACTTCCAGCCGAGCATGTCGCTGATCGTCTGTTCGGCGAGTTTGCCGGGTGCCGCCGCCGGCGGTGGGTACTGCCCGGTCGACAGCGGATACGCGCTGTCGATGTCCTGTGCGCGCGGCAACGTCGCGCCGCGGTCGTCGTTGATCGTCATCGGGTCGCCCCACATCCCTTGAATTCGGCCAGTTCCACTGCTTCACGCCAGCACCGCACCATCGCGTCCTCCGCCGAGGACAAGGCGGCGGCGCAGTGGTCCACTCCGGCGTGGAAGCTCTTCGCCCAGCCCCGCCATTCCTGTTCCCGCCCGTGCACCGCGCGCAGCAGCCCGGAGACCGCGTGGTGCGAACGGCACTGCCCGTCCACCCGCCGCCGCAGGTTCAGCAGCGACGACGCCGTGGTGTGCAACGACTCCGCGCTCACCGGGCGTTGTGTCGCACGTGTGGCCGCCTCGACCTCCCCGGTGCCGTCCAGGACGACCTCGGCGAGATGATCCGCCGCGGCGAGCCCGACGCCGGACGGCCGGTCTTCGGCGACACTGATCTCCAAGGCCCGCCAGCACGCGGCCACCTGGTTCACTTCCTTGCCCAGCCGGGAGAATTCGATGTCGAGCGTCATCTCGCCCTCCTGCCGAGCTCTTCCATGAAGAAGCCGGAAAGCCGTTTCGGCGGAGCCATCCGCTCGTCGAGCGCGAACCGGACCGCGCCGATCAGGAACCGTTCCGGCACCACGCCGGGGGACACCCCGTCGGCCAGCCTTTCCGCGGCTTCTTCGATCATCGCCTGTTCCTTGGCTTCGAACCGCAGCACCTTCGCCAGGGGACGGTGCCCCAGCGACGGGAACGAGGTGAAGCACATCGCGTCCACCACCACGGGGATCGCCTTGTCCGCCGTCCGCAGCAGCGCCGGCGGCGCGTTCACCAGCTTCGCCCGCGGGTACAGCTTGTGCCATATCGCCTCGTACGACTCCGCGTGCCGGGTGAAACCCATGCGGCGCAACAGTTCCACCGAGATCTTCGCGCGGAGGTACGGCACCGGGTGCACCGCGCGCGGGGTGAATCCCGTCGTTTCGAGCTCGGTGCGCCCGATGACGTCGAACAGCGAACCGACGACCGCCGGGCCGCCCAGCAGCAACGCGGACAGGTCGGCGAACGTCTCCCGGTTCCACCTGACCCAGATGCCGGTCACCTCCCGCGGCACCCCGGCTTCGACGAGCCTCGCCGCCACCTGGAGCGGGATCGCCCTCGCGATGCCGAGGTCGTTCTGCAGGTTGTGACTCACCTCGTGCAGGACCGCGCCGAGCGTCCACGGGTTCACCAGCCGGTGGTACGGGAGCTGGATCAGCGGGAAGGGGTTCAGCCGGTTCCCCAGCCGCCGCAAGGGGATCCCGCGGCGTGAGGTGGCCGGGCCGGATCCGGTGCGCAGATAGCAGAACGGTGGCGGGGTCGGGATCGACCGCCATCGCCCGACCCCCAGATAGGCGTACTGGTAGCAGTCGAGTGCCACCCGGTCGCACGCCACCAGCCAGGGGGCGAACGCGCCTTGCCGCTGGTTGAACAGGTCGAGGTAGAAGTCCCAGACCCCTTCGGTGGTCCTGACCCAGCGCTGTGCCCGTGACTTCGCCCGCAGCAGCCGGGCCAGCTCGGCCCGCTCCGGCCGCGCCACCGCCTCGTCCGCGGCACGGCGGACCGCACGGGTCGCGGAGTACAACGGCTTCCGCAAGGTCGCCATCGTCCGGTTGACCGCCGCGAGATGCGCCCGGCTCGGGCCGGTGGCCGGGTCGCCGAACTCCGACCAGCGGAACGGCCGCAGCGCCTCCAGATGCCGTTCCACGTTGGTGGCCTGGGACAGGACCCAGGCCGTCAGGTCCCTGGACGGCCTCGCCCGCCGGAATCCGGTGGACGAGGCCGATTCACCGGATGCCGCGGGCGGTGCCTCAACGGCGGCGCGCACGGCCGCGCGCCTTGCCACGACGGGCGGCGCCCGCCCGGGCCCGGGACTGTGTCCGGCGCCCGCCGCGGGCGGCGGGGCGACGACGGCGCTGCTGGGGACGGCCGCGACGGCGCTGCTGCTGGTTCCGGCGGTTCGCGGGCGCGTTCTGCGCGCTGTTCACGGTGTGGCCGACCAGCCTGCGCGTGATGTACCGGGCGTTGATCGGGCGGCCGTCGGCGTACCGGCGCCCGACGTCGCGCGCGGTGCGGCCGATGATCTTCGGGATATGCCGGACGGCGCGGCGGGTCGCCGGGTTCCGCCACAGCTTGCGCCCGAGGTTGACCGCGCCGCGGATCAGCTGCGGACCGTGTTTGATGATCTTCGGCGCCGCCCATTTCGCCGCCTGGAACGCCAGCGGCGCGAGCGCGCCGAGGAAGGCCTCCGCCTCGTCCTCGGTCTCGGCGTTCTCCGCCTGGAAGGCCAGCTGCGCCATCATCTCGGCGTCGGGATAGACCCGCCGGGCCGGATGCGTGAAGTCCTCGTCCTCGGATTCCAGTTCGAACTCGTCCTCGAGTTCGCGGACGACGGCCTCGAACTCGGACTCGAATTCGTCTTCGTCCTCGTACTCGCCGTAGACCTCGTCCTCCAGCTCGTCTTCGAGCTCACGGGCCAGGCCGCCGAGCTCGTCTTCGAACTCGTCCTCGTCCTCGAATTCGCCTTCCAGTTCGTCTTCGAGTTCGTTTTCGAACTCGGCCTCGAGTTCACGGCTCAGCTCGTCTTCCAGCTCGCCGTCCACTGCCGCATAGCCACGGCTCATAACCGTTCTCCTCTGCTCCGGTGAAAATCCGCGATCGCCGGCGCGGTGCGTCGGTGAGCACGGATCCGACCCTGCCCGTGCACCGTGCGCATCGGTAGTCACACGTTCTTGCGTGACATGAATCGACTAGTTCGTACTTGTCACACAAACCGACGATGCGCTTTTCCTGTCGGAGGGGTTTGCTAGAGAGGGAGGGAGACCTAGAGGGGGGAGGCCGGTCTATGTCCACGAGCCCGGTGATGGGATTTCCTGCTTCATCGATACACGACCTCGCGCGGCAGCGGGCGACGGTCGTCACGGAGGACGAAGCCGTACGAAATTTGGCGAGATCACTCGTCAGACGTGTCATGGAACTGAACGACGGGGGCTCCGTGCAGCGGAAGCCGCTGCTCGACGTCACCGAGCACGGCGTCAGATGCCTGCTCGTCCCGGTGGCCCCGGAGCCGCACGACCTGCTCAGCCCGCGCGAACACGAGGTGGCGCGCATGGTCGGCCGCGGCTATACGAACAAGCAGATCGCCGGCGTGCTGGAAATCAGCTTGAACACGGTTTCCGCGCATATGCGCCGGATCTTCACCAAACTGGGGGTCGGCTCCCGGGCCGCGATGGTGGCGGCGCTGACCGGTGAGAATCTCGCCGCCGGATGAGGCGAGGTCACATGGGCCCCATTGGTCACAGAACCGCGTCGGCGGGCCGAAGTGCGGGCCGGGTTGGCCGATTAGGGCTGGAACGTTTAGCGGCGACGGCTCCGCTGGTCCCGGATTTCGACGAGCCGGAAGCTCGTCGCGGCACGGTCGAGTGTGGAGGATTCGGGACGTCGAGTGCCCCGAATCCTCCACGCTCGAATCGCCCGATCGCGTGACTGGTGCGGCCGCTCGGCGTGCAGGGTGCCGACGATGGAGGAATCGGGACGTTCAGTGTCCCGATTCCTCCATCGTCGACCGGCCTCGAAGCTTGATCAACGGAGGATCGGGGACACTCGACGTCCCCGATCCTCCGTTGATCAAGCTCATACGCGATCCCCCGGCTCACAGCCGAGTGGGGAGGATTCCGGACACCGGGACAAAGCGGAATCCCGCGGGTAGGGGAATACCGGTCCACCAGAACGCGAATCGCCACTCACGACCACCCCGCCCGGCCGCCTTCCGGTCCCGCCGGCGAGATGAATGCCCTTTTCTTCCCGACCTGACTTACCCGTTTTCCCCTTGTCGCGCAAAAGAAACCGCGCACTACCCGAGTGCGGCTCGAAGCCGCCGCTCCCGTTCCGCGGGCGTCTGCCGGGGGCAACTGGTGCACTTCGGATTGCCCGCCTCGTAGATCAGGCAACAGGAAGCACGCCGCACCACGGTGTTCCGCCCGACCCTGGAGAAACGCGGCTCCGGCAGCCCGAGCCCGATCGCGGCGACGAGCGGCGCCGCCAGCGCGATCGCTCGTTCGGTGTCGCCGGTCCACAGCAGGCGGTTGCCGATCGAATCCGTGGCGATCGCGCCCAGCGCCCGCGGATTCGCCCCGGTGACGGCCGAAATCGTGCCGATCGCCGTGCCCAGCGTCCCGGCGAACGCGTCACCGAGTTCGGCGAGGCCGCCGGCGAGGAGCCGTGACGATCGGGCGCCGGTGAAGCGGCCGTCCGGGACGAGGTCGATCGTGACGGCGTCGAGTGACGGATCCAAGGGCTCGCCGCGAACGAGTGATTCCACCGAGGGCGCGACGAGGACGGAGGAGAGCGAGTACCACCAGATCGTGCCGAGCACCTCCGGCCGGGAGCAGCCGTAGAGCTTCGCGGCGCCGCCGATGCGGGCGCTGACCCAGGCGGCGTCGGCGAGCAGGGTCGCGGGTGCCTCCATCAGGACACCGGCCGGTACAGCGTCACGCTGAACGAAGTGGTGACGTCCACCGGTCCGGTGATCGCGTCGAGGCGTTCACGCCTGCCGTCACGGTGGAGGTGATGTGCGCTCGGGCCCATCTCCACCACCTGGCGGATCTGGGCGGGTGCCAGCGTCACCTGCAGGGTGACGTCGTGCCGGTCCACCCTGGTGAAGTGTTCGCCGAGGGTGTCCTCCAGCCGCGCGTCCTTGCCGCCGTCGACGGAGATCACGAGGTCGCCCAGTTCCCGGAGGTGACCCGGGTTCGGTGTCGCGACGACCAGCAGCCCGTCCTCGGTCAGGACGCGGTGGAACTGCGGGGCGTTGCGGGGCGCGAAGACGTTGAGGATCAGCGACGCGCACGAGTCCGCCACAGGCCAGGGCTCCCAGAGATTCCACACGGCCGCGCCCGCGCGCGCGTGCGCGCGAGCGGCCCGGCGCAGGGCGACGGCGGAGACGTCGAGCGCCAGTCCGCACGCGTCGGGGACGGCGTCGAGCACGTGTGCGAGGTAGTACCCCGTGCCCGCGCCGGCGTCGATGACCATCCCGTCCTGGACGTGCTCCGAAGCCACCTTCGCGAGGGCGTCGGCGAGGGGCAAGTAGACGCCCGACGAGAGAAGGTCGACACGGGCCGCGACCATCGGCGCCGTGTCCGCGGTCCCCGCCGGGATGCGTGCATGCAGAAGGTTGACGTAACCCTGCTTCGCCACGTCGAACGAGTGGCCCCGGCCGCAACGCACCGTGCGCTCGTTTACCCCGACCGGGTCACCGCAGACCGAACACCGCAGCGACCGGACGATCGCCGGTGGCAGAGGGTCATGGCCGGATACACGCGCGTTCATGGCCCTATTCGACCACGAGGTTTCGCAACCGGACAGAACGCACCAGGTCACCGGAAACCTGGCCGTAACAACGCCGTACCGACAGTTCACGCGGGTGAAACCTGAATCGCCGCCCGAGGAAACACCGCGGTCCAAAAATTCCTGCGCAGTACACCCCAGGCACGGGAGGACGATTGTGCTGAACGCAGGAGACACCGCATGGGTGTTGATCAGCGCCGCGCTGGTCATGCTCATGACACCGGGATTGGCGTTCTTCTACGGCGGCATGGTCCGCGCGAAGAGCGTCTTGAACATGTTGATGATGAACTTCATCGCGCTGGCCGTGGTCGGTGTCCTCTGGACGCTGTACGGCTTTACGATGGCGTTCGGCAACGACATCGGCGGAGGCTTGCTCGGTAACTTCGACTTCGCCGGGCTCTCGAACATCTCCGGCAAGCTCGCCGGGTTCGCGACCGCCGCGACGAGCTCCACGCCCGAGGTCGCCTGGCCCGGCGCGGACGCGCTGCCGCTGTTCGCCTTCGTGATGTTCCAGCTGATGTTCGCGATCATCACGCCCGCGCTGATCTCCGGAGCCATCGCCGACCGCGCCAAGTTCTGGGGCTGGACGCTGTTCGTCGCGGTGTGGGTGACCATCGTGTACTTCCCGGTGGCGCACTGGGTGTTCTCGTTCAACGGCTTCATCGGCGCGGATTCGGTCGGTGGCTGGATCGCCAACCAGCTCAAGGCGCTCGACTTCGCCGGTGGTACCGCCGTCCACATCAACGCCGGTGCGGCGGGCCTGGCGCTGGCGATCGTGCTCGGCAAGCGCAAGGGCTGGCCGAAGGGCACCGGACGCCCGCACAACGTGCCGTTCGTGCTCCTGGGCGCCGCGCTGCTGTGGTTCGGCTGGTACGGCTTCAACGCCGGTTCGTCGCTGGCCGCCAACGACCTCGCCGCCGTCGCGTTCACTAACACCACCGTCGCGACCGCCGCCGCCATCCTCGGCTGGCTGATCATCGAGCAGATCAAGGTCGGCAAGCCGAC
Organism: Amycolatopsis sp. EV170708-02-1; assembly: GCF_022479115.1. Classification (NCBI taxonomy): domain Bacteria; kingdom Bacillati; phylum Actinomycetota; class Actinomycetes; order Pseudonocardiales; family Pseudonocardiaceae; genus Amycolatopsis; species Amycolatopsis sp. EV170708-02-1. The sequence goes on along the minus strand of NZ_CP092497.1, from coordinate 6,391,277 downwards.
CACCCTCGGCGCCGCCTCCGGTGCCGTCGCGGGTCTCGTCGCGATCACCCCGGCGGCCGGTTTCGTCAGCCCGCTGGGCGCCATCGCCATCGGCCTCATCGCCGGTGCCCTGTGCGCCCTGGCGATCAGCCTCAAGTTCCGCTTCGGTTTCGATGACTCCCTCGACGTCGTCGGCGTCCACCTCGTGGGTGGTCTCGTCGGCACGCTGCTCATCGGCTTCTTCGGCACCACCAGCGTCAACTCGCTCGGTGTCGACGGCCTGTTCTACGGCGGCGGCCTCGGCCAGCTGGGCAAGCAGGCGCTCGCGGCGGCCGTGGTCCTCGGCTACTCGTTCGTGCTGACCTTCGTCATCGGCTGGGTGATCAAGAAGCTCGGCGGATTCCGCGTCAGCGCGGAGGACGAGGTCAGTGGTATCGATGAGGCCCAGCACGCGGAGAGCGCGTACGACTTCACCGGTTCGGGCGGCGGCCTCGGCCAGCCGAGCTCCATCCCGGTCAAGACGTCCACCGGAACCGCGGCCACGAAACTCGAGGAGAGCAAGGCATGAAGCTGATCACCGCGATCGTCAAGCCGTTCACGCTCGACGACGTCCGCTCCTCGCTGGAGCAGCTGGGCGTGCTCGGCATGACGGTCAGTGAGGTACAGGGCTACGGCAGGCAGAAGGGCCACACCGAGGTCTACCGGGGCGCGGAGTACTCCGTGGACTTCGTGGCGAAGCTGCGGGTCGAGGTCGTCACCGACGATTCCAATGTCGAGAAGGTCCTCGACGCGATCACCACGGCCGCCCACACCGGCAAGATCGGTGACGGGAAGATCTGGGTGACGCCGGTGGAGACGGTCATCCGGGTACGTACCGGCGAACGCGGCTCGGACGCCCTATAAGGCGTCAGGGATGGCCGACGGGGGTGAGCTGGTCAAGGCCACCGAGCGTTTGCTCGAGGGCAGGCACGGGAGGTTAGGGGCGGCCGCGTTGCGCGCGGCGTGCGTCGACCTCTACGAATTCTGGTTGGGCAAGGGCGCTGCGGCGGCCGGCGTCGACACCGCTGAACCCGGTGTCGCGCTGGCCGCCGTCGGCGGCCTCGGGCGCAGCGAACTGGTGCCCTTCTCCGACCTCGATCTGTTGTTGCTGCACAACGGCAACTCGCGCGTCGGCGAGATCGCCGACGCGATCTGGTACCCGTTGTGGGACGCCAAGATCGGCCTCGATCACTCGGTCCGCACTCCGGGTGAGGCGCTGAAGGTGGCGTCGGAGGATCTGCGGACCGCGATGGGGCTGCTCGACATCCGCCACATCTCCGGGGACGCCGAGATCACCGCGAGGCTGGCCGCCGCGGCGCGGGACCAGTGGCGGAGGACCGCGCGGAAGCGGATGGGCGAACTGTCGGACGCGGTGCGCCAGCGCTGGGCCCGAAGCGGCGAGATCGCGCAGTCCGCCGAGCCGGATCTCAAGCACGGCCGAGGCGGGCTTCGCGACTTCGCCGTCCTCGAAGCGCTGGCGGCGGCACAGTTGACGGCCAGGCCCGGCGAGGAACTGCTGGCGGCCAAGAGTCTGCTGCTCGACGTCCGGACGGAGCTGCGCCGGGAACTGCGGCGGGAGCGGGACATCCTCAGCGCGCCGGAGGCCGAGACGGTCGCGGGCGAACTCGGCTTCGGCGATCGGTTCACGCTGGCGCGCAAGCTTTCCGGCGCCGGGCGGACCATCGCGTACGCGGTCGACGTCGCGCTCCGGTCCACTGTGGAACCACCGAAGGCGCGGTTCGGCCGCCGTCCGGCGCGGACGCCGCTCGACGAGGGCGTCGTCCTGCACGGGAACGAGGTCGCGCTGGCGCGGGACGCCTTGCCCGCCAAGGATCCGGCCCTGCTGCTGCGGGTCGCCGCGGCGTCGGCCCGGATCCGCAAGCCCATCGCGCACGGAACCCTGCGGGCGCTCGCCGACACCGCGCCCGAACTGCGTGCGCCGTGGCCCGCCGACGCCCTCAAGGCGCTGGTGGAACTGCTCGGCGCGGGCGAGGGACTCGTCGACGCCGTGGAGGCGCTGGACCGCACGGGCCTCTGGGCGCGGCTGTTCCCCGAATGGGGTGCGGTGCGGGATCTCCCGCCGAGGTCGCCGGTGCATTCGTGGACCGTCGACCGGCATCTCGTCCGGGCCGCGGTCGAGGCGTCGAAACTGACGACCACCGTCTCGCGGCCGGATCTGCTGCTGATCGGCGCGTTGCTGCACGACATCGGCAAGGGCCGCGACGCGGACCATTCCGAACTCGGCGCGAAGATCAGCGCTCAGGTGGCGGCCCGGCTCGGCTTGCCGCCCGCCGATTCGGCGCTCGTGGCGGCGATGGTGCGGCATCACCTGCTGCTGCCGCACACCGCGACGCGGCGGGACATCAGTGATCCCGCCACCATCCAGCGGGTCACCAAGACCCTCGACGACAACCTCGTCCTGCTGGAACTGCTGCACGCCCTGACGACGGCGGATTCGCTGGCCACCGGGCCGGGCGTGTGGACGGACTGGAAGGCGCGCCTGCTCGCCGAACTGGTGTCCGGCTGCGAAGAAGCCTTGCACGGCAAGGGTTTCGTGCCGCCGGAGCCGATGGGTGCCGAACAACGGGAGCTCGTCGCCGAAGCCGTGGCGTCCGGCCGCGGCGAGGTGCGCATCACCGCCGCCGGCAAGGTGGTGACGGTGGTGCTCGCCGTCCCGGCCCGCGCGGAACTGCTGGCGCCCGCGGCCGGGGTGCTCGCGCTGAACTCGCTCGAAGTCCACGCGGCGGTGCTGCGCGGGCACGACGGGGGACGGGCGGGAGTCTTCACGGCGTCACCGAAGTTCGGCTCGCTGCCCGACGTCACGTTGCTGCGGGAGCAGTTCGCGCGGGCGGTGGCGGGCACGCTGCCGCTCACCCAGCGGCTCGCCGCGAAGGAACGGGACTACGGCGGAGGGGAGGCGCCGTCGGCCGGGGCGAAGGTGATCTGGTTCGACGACGAGACCAGCGGGCGTGACACGGTCGTCGTCGAACTGCGGGCCGCGAACCGGATCGGGTTGCTGTACCGGGTCGCGGGCGCGTTGCGCCGGTGCGAGGCCGAGGTGCGGTGGGCGAAGGTCGCCACGCTCGGTGGCGCCGTCGTCGATTCGTTCGCCGTCGCTCCGCGGAGCGGACAGGTCGACCAGGCGTGGCGGTCGAAGGTCGAAGCGGCGCTGCTGACGGCCGCTTCCTGAGCCGGGATCGGGGTGTCGCGCGAGTCGCGGAGGGTAGCGGTGGCAGGATGTGCGCGGTCGAGACCCGAAGGAGCCGGAGGGTGGTGAGCACGTGCCCGGTCCGCAACGTGTCACGCTGCCCCCGACCGTCGTCGCCTCCCATCTCCGCGCGTGCGCGGACGACCTCGCCGTCTCCCTCACCGCGTCCGGTCCCGCCGCGACCGTGCCCGAGCTGCTCAAAGTGGTCCGGCACCTCGTCGCGGGCCAGCAGGCGCTCGCCATCGCGCTCGAAGGCATGGCGGGCCGGGTCGAAGGAGGAGGCGAAGGCGCGCTGGCCACCGCCCGGATGGTCGACGTCGAGGTGGTCGCCGAAGTGCTCCGTGCGGCGGCCACCGCTGTCGACTGTTCGGCCGAGGCGCTCGCCGAATCGCGCCCGTCATTCGAATGTGTGAGCGATTCAGTCGCCCCTGACACCCGTTTGTAGCTGTTCCGCCGCTTCGGCGCGTGGATACGCTGACCAGGCGGAGGTGGGCCATGCGAGCGGTGTGGAAAGGCACGATCGGATTCGGGACCTACGCCATTCCGGTGAAGGCGTACAGCGCGACCGAAGAGCACAACATCCCCCTCCACCAGGTGCACGAGCCGGACGGCGGCAGGGTGCGGGTGAAGTGGGTCTGCGAGGTCGACGGCGCCGAGGTGCCCGCGGCCGAGATCGCCAAGGGCTATCCCGTCCCCAACGGTGACGTCGTCCTGCTGACCAGCGGGGATTTCGCGTCGCTGCTCGCGCCGACCACCCAGTCGATGGATGTCGTCGGCTTCACCCCGGCCGACCAGGTCGACCCGATGTACTTCGCGCGCAGCTACTACCTGGAACCGGAGCCGGCGGGCACGAAGCCGTACGTGCTGTTGAGCGAGGCGCTGCAGCAGTCCGGGCGGATCGCGATCGTGAAGGTGACCTTGCGGCAGCGCGAGACGCTGGGCGCGCTGCGCGTGCGGGACCAGGTGATCCTGCTCGAGACGATGCTGTGGCCCGACGAGATCCGGCGGCCCGACTTCCCGTTCCTGCACGAGGACGTCGACCTGCGGCGCGGGGAACTGCGGAACGCGGTCTCCCTGATCGAAGACCTCACGCGGGATTTCGACCCCGGCGGGTACACCGATCGCTACCGCGAGGCGCTCGAAGCGCTCATCCAGGCCAAGCTGGACGGCGACGACGTACTCCAGCCGACCGCCGCCGAACAGGCGGAAGGGGTGACGCGGCTCCTGGCCGCCTTGCAGCAGGGCCCGGTCGAGAAGGCCAACGAAGCGGCGGACAAGGCCCGCCAGGCGCGGACGCGGGCGAAGCGGGCTTCGTCGTCGGCGTCGTCGGCCAAGACCAGTTGAGTAGATCTACTCAGGGGGAGTTGGGGGTCTTCACGCTGCCGTGACCCCACGGTGACCGGGCAAGGTTATGCCCATCGCGCGGAGAGAGCGCGGGCAGCGAATCGCCTGGTACTGGGGGTCCGGCGATACCGAGTCCCGCGAAGCTCGCCAAGTGTGCTTACGGTCGGCTCGCGGGGAGGCGAGCCTTCCGTAGGGGCTCCGGTACCGGTCTGCGAGGGGCGATCGGTCCCGGAGCCCTGTTTTTTGCGCTAGTAATTACGCATGGGCGAGGCTTGGCCGTCATGCGATCGCGAGGATTGCCGCGGCGTGCGCGTCCCGGATTTCGATCACTGTCTCGAACATCTCGAACGAAGCGGGCAGGACGAGTACTTCCGCGGTCTGTCGCTCGGCGCCGAAGTCGATCTCCGGGGGACCGGGCTTTCCGGCGAACTCGTCGGGAGACTCGTCGACGCCGTCGGGAGCATCGACGGCCGTCGCGCGGAGTTCGGCCGCGCGGATTTCGCCGGGGCGCGCTTCCACGGTCTCGTGGTCTTCGAAGACGTCACGTTCTTCGACGCGGACTTCACCGATGCCACGTTCGAAGGTGCCGCCAGGTTCGACAAGGCCGGCTTCCGGGACAGCGCTTCGTTTCTTCGCAGCCGGTTCGGCGGCTCGGTGACGTTCGAGGACGTATCCTTCGAGGACACCTCGTTCGCCGAGACGCGATTCGGCGGTCGTGTCTCCTTCGAGAACGCGAAGTTCGAAACCGACGTGTCGTTCTCGCACGGATTCCCCGATCAGGTTTCGTTCGCCGGAGCGGAATTCGCGGGCGAAGCGGGCTTCGGCTCGTTGCTGTTCGACGGCCGCGCCCTCTTCAACGGTGCGAAATTCCACGGGGCCGCGACGTTCACGGAGTCCCGTTTCAAGGACCACGCCTGCTTCAAGGACTCCAGGTTCGACGGAGACGTGAAGTTCGAAGGCGTGCGATTCGAGGCGACGGCCCGCTTCCGCGGTGCCGAGTTCACGGCGGCCGAGCGCTTCGGGCCGGTCACCGCCGAGCACCTGATCTTCGGGCGTGCGACCTTCCGCAGACGGATGCTCGTCACCGCCGAAGCCCCGGCGATGGACTGCGCCGAGACCAGGTTCGAGGAAGGGGTCACGCTCAGGCTGGGCGCGAACTCGGCGGCCGGCCTGCAGCGGACGATCTTCGGCAAGGCATCGACGGTCATGGGGCCCGCGTCGGTGAAATCCGTCGAGGGCACCGATGTCGCGGATGTCGTGTTCACCGACATCGACCTCGCGAGCTGTCTTTTCACCGGCGCGCATCACCTGGACAAGCTGCGGCTGGAAGGTGACTGCGGGTTCGGCTCGTACCGCAAGCGCCAGGTGCTCGCGGAGGAGCGTGCCTGGCGAAGAGACCGGAACGCGCCGGTCGGCCCCCGCCGCATCGCCGACCTCTACCGCCAGCTCCGCAAGGCACAGGAGGACAGCAAGAACGAACCCGGCGCCGCCGACTTCTACTACGGCGAGATGGAGATGCGCCGCCACAGCCCGGCCACCCCGTGGTCCGAGCGCGTCATCCTCCACCTCTACTGGCTCGTCTCCGGCTACGGCCTTCGCGCCCTCAGGGCCCTCGCGACCCTGGCGGTCCTCATAGCCGTCGTGAGCACGAGCATTTGGCTAGGCGGCTTCAAGACCACGCCCGCCTTCGGTGACACCTTGATCTACGTCGCCCAGAGCACCGTTTCGCTGGAGACGAAACTGGCGTCGCTGCCGAAGGAGCTGACGCCGTTCGGCGAGGTCCTGCGGCTGGTCACGCGCGTCCTCGGGCCGCTGCTGCTCGGACTGACGCTGCTGGCCGTCCGCAACCGCGTCAAACGCTGACCTCGGACACCGACTACCCTGGGAAGCCGCCGGTTCGTACCGGCAAGCCACAACGACCCAGCTGGAGCGTGCACACCCGTGTTCGACACCCTCTCCGATCGGCTCACGTCCGCCCTGCAGACCCTGTCTCGCAAGGGCAGGCTCTCGGACGCCGACATCGACGCCACCGCGCGCGAGATCCGGATCGCGCTGCTCGAGGCGGATGTCGCGCTGTCTGTGGTCAAGGACTTCATCGCCCGGATCAAGGAGCGCGCCAAGGGTGCCGAGGTGCACGGCGCGCTGAACCCGGCGCAGCAGGTCATCAAGATCGTCAACGAGGAACTCGTCACCATCCTCGGCGGCGAGACCAGGCGGCTCACCTTCGCGAAGAACCCGCCGACGGTCATCATGCTCGCGGGTCTGCAGGGTGCCGGTAAGACGACGCTCGCGGGCAAGCTCGCGATGTGGCTGAAGAAGCAGGGCCACGCGCCGATGCTGGTCGCCTGTGACCTCCAGCGCCCCAACGCGGTCACGCAGCTGCAGGTCGTCGGCGAGCGGGCCGGTGTCGCGGTCTTCGCGCCCGAGCCCGGCAACGGCGTCGGAGACCCGGTCGACGTCGCCCGCCGCGCCATCGACGAGGCCAAACGCGCCCAGCACGACATCGTCCTGGTCGACACCGCCGGCCGTCTCGGCGTCGACGAAGAGCTGATGAAGCAGGCCGCGGACATCCGCGACGCCGTCTCGCCGGACGAGACGCTGTTCGTCGTCGACGCGATGATCGGTCAGGACGCGGTCACCACGGCCGAGGCGTTCCGCGACGGCGTCGGCTTCACCGGTGTCGTGCTCACCAAGCTCGACGGTGACGCCCGCGGTGGTGCCGCGCTGTCGGTCCGCCAGGTCACCGGCCAGCCGATCCTGTTCGCCTCCAACGGTGAGAAGCTCGAAGACTTCGACCTCTTCCACCCGGACCGGATGGCCAGCCGGATCCTCGGCATGGGCGACGTGCTCAGCCTCATCGAGCAGGCCGAGCAGCATTTCGACCAGGAGAAGGCCGAGCAGACCGCGGCCAAGCTCGGCAGCGGCCAGCTCACCCTCGAAGACTTCCTCGAGCAGATGCTCGCGGTCCGCAAGATGGGCCCGATCGGCAACCTGCTCGGCATGCTGCCCGGCGCCGGCCAGATGAAGGACCAGCTCGCGCAGGTCGACGACAAGCAGCTCGACAAGCTGCAGGCGATCATCCGCGGCATGACCCCCGCCGAGCGGGCCGACCCGAAGATCATCAACGCCTCGCGCCGCGTGCGGATCTCGAAGGGGTCCGGTGTCGCCGTCCGCGACGTCAACGACCTGGTCAACCGGTTCTTCGAAGCGCGCAAGATGATGGCGCAGATGGCGGGCCGCTTCGGCTTCGGCGGCGGAGGCGGCGGCAGCAAGAACCGCAAGGGCAAGAAGGGGAAGAAGGGCAAGGGGCGCGGCCCGACGCAGCCCAAGGTCCGCGGCGGCTTCCCCGGCGGCATGCCGATGCTGCCCCCGGGCGGCGGGATGCCCGGGGGAGCCGGCATGCCCGACCTTTCGCAGCTCGGCGGCATGAACGACGTACCCGGGTTCGACCCGAAGAAGTTCAAGCTGCCGAAGGACAAGTAGCCCGTGGAGGCGCTGCACCTGGCCGGCGTCGTCCTACCTGACGGCGAGCACCGCGAGCTGTGGGTCACCGGCGGCCGGATCACGACCGAACCGGTGGCCGGAGCGGAAACCGTTGTCCGTGAAGGCTTTCTCGTTCCCGGACTGGTCGACGCGCACTGTCATCCCGGGATCGGGGTCGGCGGCGCGACCACGCTCGAAGAGGCCACCGAGCAGGCGATCACCGACCGCGACGCCGGGACACTGCTGATCCGCGACTGCGGGCTGCCGATCGACATCCGGCCGTTGCAGGAGCGGGCCGATCTGCCGCGGATCATCCGCGCCGGACGGCACCTCGCCCTGCGCAAGCGCTACATCCCCGGCCTCGGCATCGAACTCGAAGACCCTTCCGAGCTGCCGAAGGCGGTCGCCGAACAGGCCCGCGACGGCGACGGCTGGGTCAAGCTCGTCGGCGACTGGATCGACCGGGGCGCCGGTGATCTCGCGCCACTCTGGCCCGACGAAGTCCTCGCCGAGGCCATCGCCGTCGCCCACGCCGAGGGCGCCAAGGTGACGGCGCACGTGTTCGGCCAGGCCGCGTTGCCCGGTCTCATCGCCGCGGGGATCGACTGCCTCGAACACGGCACGGAGCTCTCGCCGGACCAGCTGGGCGTCCTCGCCGAACGCGGGATCGCGCTCGTGCCGACCCTCATCAACATCGAGAACTTCCCCGGTATCGCGGACAAGGCGGGCAAGTACCCGGTGTACGCGGACCACATGCGGGCGCTGCACGCCGGCGTGGGGGAGATGGTCTCGACGGCGATCGAGGCGGGTGTCCAGGTGTACGCGGGAAGCGACGCGGGCGGCATGGTCGAGCACGGCAGGCTCGTCGACGAGATCGAAGCGCTGCACAAGGCGGGCATGTCCGCGGAGCAGGCGCTGGCTTCGGCTTCGTGGGCGGCCCGCGACTGGCTCGGCGTGCCGGGAATCGTCGACGGCGCTTCGGCCGATCTGCTCGTCTACCCCTCCGATCCGCGTGAGGATCTCGCGGTGCTCCGGCATCCGAGCCATATCGTCCTGCGTGGCAAGATCTACGCGTAGCTGAAGGGGACTTTCCCCGCATCTCACGAGGTGAAGGGCCCTTTACCCCCATCACATGCGGGGAAAGCGTCCTTCAGCTCCCTGACCCGACTCCATCCGTGACAGGAGCGGTACCTAGCGTGGAGGCGTGGTGGACGACGGGCAGGCTCGCGAGCGTCTGGTGCTCGGAGCGCACTGGGGATTCGTAGCGTTCTTCGCGGGAATCGCCGGATACCACCTCGTCACGCTCGTCATGAGCTTCCTGATGTCGGGCCGCTTCGGCGGCTACGACCCGCTCGAACTCCGTGACGTCGGCCCGCTGCTGATCCTCGCGTTCCTGCCGACCCTCGTGCTCGGACTCGGCCCGGCGGTGGGCTCACGCCTGTGGGGCCAAGGACTTCGCACGGATTTCGGGCTCAAACCGACCTGGCGCGACGTCCGGATCGGGCTCGCCTGCGGAGCCGCCGCGCTCGCCGCCGGCTACCTGCTCAACCTGCTCCTGCTCGCCGTCTACGGGACCGACAGCGACGACAGGACCTTCTCCGACGTCTCGCCCGGCCCGATCACCGAACTGTCGGGCACCACCGAAGGCGACACGATCTGGCTGGTGCTGGCCGCGGTCATCGTCGTCCTCGCCGCTCCGATCACCGAAGAGCTGCTCTTCCGCGGCACCCTGTGGAACGCCATGGGCTTCCATCGCCTGCCCTCGTGGGTGATCCTGCTGGTCACCGCGCTGGTGTTCGCCCAGCTGCACGGCGAGGCCGCGCGCACGATCGCGCTGTTCGGCCAGGGCATCGCCATCGGTCTCGCCCGTTATCTGTCCGGCCGGGTGAGCGCTTCCGTGATCGCGCACGCGGCCAACAACCTCCCACCGGCTGTATTGCTCTTCGCGGCGCGGTGATCGCCGGTCCAGGCGGTTAGAGTCTTTGAGTAACCGAACGATCACCGGAGGATCGGCGTGACCGTATCTCAGCCCAGGGAGCCGATCCCCGAGGCGGCGCCGCCGGACGAGCTCTCCCGAGAAGTCACTGCCGGAGGTGAGGTGGCCGCGCCCGACACGCCACCGCCGCATCGCTGGGGATTCGGGGCCTTCCTCCTGGTGGAGGCCGTCCTGCTGGCGTCGGCGGCGTTCATCAGCGTCCTGCTCGGCGACGTCCAGCCCGGCCAGCCCCTGCCGATGCGCATGGTGCTGCTGGGCACCATGCTGCCGACGATGATCGCCGCCGGGGTCGCGCTGCTGATCACCCGGCTGCGTGGCAACGGCCCGTTCACCGACCTGAGGATCGGCTGGAGCTGGGCCGACGTCAAGGTCGGGCTCAAACTCGGCTTGCTCGGGCTCGGGTTCACGTCGCTCGCCGCCTACGTCTGGACGCAGGCCGTCGGCAACGAGAACGCCACCTCGGCGATCTCCGCGCTCGTCGAGGACCGGCGGATGTCGGTCTCGGCCGCCGTCGTCATGTTCATCTACCTGTGGCTGGTCGGGCCGATCTGCGAGGAGATCATCTATCGCGGCCTGCTCTGGGGCGCGGTGGAGCGGCTGACCTGGCGCACCGAACGCTGGGGGAGGATCGCGGCGTTCCTCGTCTCCACGGCGGTTTTCGCGGCGAGCCACCTCGAACCGCTGCGCACCACGTTGCTGCTGGTGATCGCGATCCCGATCGGGCTGGCCAGGGTGTTCACCGGGCGGCTGCTCGGCAGCGTCGTCGCCCATCAGGTGAACAACTTCCTCCCGGCCGTGACGATCCTGCTCGCCTCGCTCGGGATAGCCGCGTTCTGACAGCCGCGTGCATGCACGCAAGCAACCCACGTGCATGCATGCACACAGCTCTCTGGCAGAATGTTCGCTTGCCTGCTTTGGCCGGACCCTCTCACCGCGCCCGAGCTCACCCTTCGGGTGTGCGCAGCCGTGTCCCCACTCGGCTGGCGTGCGCCTTCCACATGCATCAGAGAGAACTGAGGAGTACCCACACCCGTGGCCGTCAAGATCAAGCTGCAGCGTCTCGGCAAGATCCGTGCGCCGTACTACCGCATCATCGTCGCCGACGCGCGCACCCGCCGTGATGGCAAGGCCATCGAGACGATCGGCAAGTACCACCCCAAGGAGGAGCCGAGCCTCATCGAGGTGAACTCCGACCGCGCCCAGCACTGGCTGTCCGTCGGCGCCCAGCCGACCGAGCCGGTCCAGCGCATCCTCGAGATCACCGGTGACTGGCAGAAGTTCAAGGGCCTGCCGGGCGCCGAGGGCACCCTGAAGGTCGCCGAGCCGAAGCCGTCGAAGCAGGACCTCTTCAACGCCGCGCTCGCCGCCGCCGGCGAAGAGCCCTCCGCCGAGGCCACCACGCCGAAGAAGAAGTCCGCCCCGAAGAAGGCCGAGGCCGAGAAGGCCGAAGCCGCCGAGGGTGACAAGGCCGAGGCGTGAGCTTCCTCGCTGACTCCCTCGAGCACCTGGTGCGCGGGATCGTCGACAACCCGGACGAGGTCCGGGTCGAGCTGCTGACCACGCGCCGTGGCCGCACGCTCGAGGTGCACGTGCACCCCGACGATCTCGGCAAGGTGATCGGCCGGGGCGGTCGTACCGCGACCGCCCTGCGCACCGTCATGGGCGGCATCGGTGGCCGCGGCGTCCGCGTGGACGTCGTCGACACCGATCGCTGACCAAGGACTGAACGGGATGGACGTCGTAGTCGGCCGGATCGCCAAGGCGCACGGAATCCGCGGGGAACTCGCGGTGGACGTGCGCACGGACTCGCCGGAACAGCGGTTCGCGGTCGGTTCGGCCGTCACGACGAAGCTGCGTGACGGCAGCAGCAGAGACCTCACCATCGCAGCCGCCCGCGAACACAGCGGGCGGCTGCTGGTGCGTTTCGAAGAGGTGCTGACCAGGGACGTCGCGGAGACCCTCCGCGGCGCGCTGCTGATCGCCGACACCTCGACGCTGCCGCCGACCGAAGACCCCGACGAGTTCTACGACCACGAACTCGAAGGCCTCCGGGCCGAACTCGCCGACGGCACCGTCGTCGGCAAGGTGCTCGAAATCGTGCATTCGCCGGCCGGGGAACTCCTGTCGATCGAACACGACGGACGTGAAGTACTGGTGCCGTTCGTGAAGGCGATCGTCCCCGCCGTCGACGTCGCGGGCGGCCGCGTGGTCCTCGACCCGCCGGAAGGCCTGCTGGACGCCTGATGCGCCTCGACGTCGTCACGATCTTCCCCGAATACCTCGACCCGCTCCGCGCCGCGCTGCTCGGGCGCGCGATCGACCGCGGCCTCATCGAGGTCGGCGTCCACGACCTGCGGGACTGGACGCACGACGTCCACCGCGCCGTCGACGACGCCCCGTACGGCGGCGGGCCCGGCATGGTGATGAAACCGCAGATCTGGGGCCCCGCCCTGGACGACGTCTGCGGCGAGAACACCCGCCTCGTGGTCCCGACCCCCGCCGGGCGGCCGTTCACCCAGGCCATGGCCCACCAGTACGCCGCGGAGGAACACCTGGTGTTCGCCTGCGGCCGCTACGAGGGCATCGACCAGCGGGTGATCGACGACGCCGCGCGGCGGATGCCCGTCGACGAGGTCTCCATCGGCGACTACGTGCTGGTCGGCGGCGAGGCCGCGGTGCTGGTGATGGTCGAGGCGGTCGTCCGGCTGCTGCCCGGAGTCCTCGGCAACGCCCGCTCCGCGGAGGAGGACTCGTTCTCCGACGGCCTCCTCGAAGGCCCCAGCTACACCCGCCCGGAGGTCTGGCGCGAGCTGGCCGTACCGGACGTCCTGCGCTCGGGAAACCACGCGCTGATCGACCGCTGGCGCCGCGACCAGGCGCTGGAACGCACCGCCCGGCGCAGGCCCGAACTGATCGGCCTGCTGCCGGAGGGTAGTCTCGACAAGCACGATCTCGGGGTCCTCGAACGGTTGGACGAGGGCACCGGCCAGGCCGGGTCAAACGCCTGAGACCTGGTCTGCAATACTTGACAGGTTGGCGTGAGTGGACGCGCGGCTTCGCAGCCGGCGCCGTACACCGGAACGCCATCAGCCCCCGGGTAGGTCGCAGTGCCCGACACTGCGCGCCCAAGCTGCACGTAAGCCATACGAAGACGAGGACGGACCACCGATGAACACCCTGGACGCGCTGGACGCGCAGTCACTGCGTTCCGACATCCCGGACTTCCGACCGGGCGACACGCTCAAGGTTCACGTCCGCGTCATCGAGGGCAACCGCGAGCGCAACCAGATCTTCCAGGGCGTCGTGCTGCGTCGCCAGGGCGGCGGCATCCGCGAGACCTTCACGGTCCGCAAGGTGTCGTTCGGCATCGGCGTGGAGCGCACCTTCCCGGTGCACTCGCCGAACATCGCCGAGGTCGAGGTCTTCAAGCGCGGCGACGTCCGCCGGGCGAAGCTGTACTACCTCCGCGAGCTGCGCGGCAAGGCCGCCAAGATCAAGGAACGCCGCGAAAACCGCGAGACGGCCTCCGCCAAGTAGGTAGCCGCACGGTTACAGGTAACCTGGCGTCGTGGTCGAACCCGTGTCCCAGAACACCTCCGAAGACGAGCCCGATCGCCCCGAAGAGGAGCGCCCCACCCGGGCCTCCCGCCGGGGCCGATCCGGCTCCAAGAAATTCGGCAAGGTCAACAAGAAGCGGTCGTTCTGGAAGGAACTGCCGATCCTGATCGTCGTCGCGCTCGTGCTGACGATCTTGATCCAGCAGTTCCTCGCCAAGGTCTACATGATCCCGTCGGGGTCGATGGAGACCACTTTGCACGGCTGCTCGGGATGCACGGGCGACCGCATCCTGGTCGACCGGATCACGTACGACTTCACCGATCCCAGCCCGGGCGACGTGGTGGTCTTCAAGGGGCCGCCCGCCTGGGTCGGCGAGATCGACACGCCGGAGTCCAGCAACATCTTCGTCACCGGATTCCGCACGCTGGGTTCCCTGATCGGGTTCGCGCCACCGGACGAGCGCGACTTCGTCAAGCGGATCATCGCGGTCGGCGGCCAGACGGTCCAGTGCTGCGACAACAACCGCGTCGTCGTCGACGGCAAGGCACTCGACGAGCCGTACGTCCACTGGGAAGAGGGCATGGCCCCCACCGAGCGGACGTTCGAGCCGGTCAAGGTGCCCGCCGGCTACGTCTGGGTGATGGGCGACAACCGCAACAACTCCAGCGACTCCCGTATCCAGGGTGGCGGTGGGGTCAACGGCGCAGTCCCGGTGGACAACATCATCGGCAAGGCACGGGTCATCGTGCTCCCGCCCGGCCGCTGGGGTGGCGTTTCGGACCACAACCCGCAGGCGAACGCTCAGCCGCTGGCGCTCGGCGCCCCGGCTTGGCAGCAGGGGCTCCCCTTGGGAGTCGGTATCGCCGCGGCGTGGCCCGTGCTCTTCCTCGGCAGGCGGATGTCGGCCGGAGTGCGCAAGGCGGTCGACCGGAGGCGGTAAGGCCTTGAGAGTTCCTGTACCGCTCACACCGGCCGAGCCGCTTCGGCCGCCGCGGGCAGTGGTGCGTGGCGACCTCTTCTGGGGTTTGCAGGGTGCGCTGGACCGGCGGGGCCTCGGGCCCGTCGCCGGAGTCGACGAGGCGGGGCGCGGTGCTTGCGCCGGACCGCTCGTCGTGGCCGCCTGCGTCCTGCGTCCCGGCGACGCCGCACGCCTGCCCGAGCTCACCGATTCGAAGGTGCTCACGGCCAAGGCACGCGACCGCGTGTACGACCGGGTCGTCCAGCGCGCCGTCGACTACTCGGTCATCGTCATCCCCGCGGCCGAGGTCGACCTGTTCGGCATCCACGTCATGAACCTCGAAGGCATGCGGCGTGCCGTCTCGGCGTTGCGGAACACGCCCGGCTACGTCCTGACCGACGGATTCCGTGTGTCCGGGCTGCCCGCCCCGAGTGTCCCGGTGATCAAGGGGGACAAGGCGGTCGCGTGCGTGGCGGCGGCTTCCGTGCTGGCGAAGGTCACCCGGGACCGGATCATGAGCGACCTGCACGACGTCCACCCGCACTACGGTTTCGACGTGCACAAGGGGTACAGCACCACCGACCACAGCGCCGCGCTGAACACTCACGGTCCGAGTCCGGTCCATCGCTGGTCGTACGCCAACGTGGCCACCGCGGCCGCCGCGCACCGGGTGCGGCCGCCTCACCCGGTCGTGCTCACCGTCGCGGCGCTGGAAAACCCGAGCGTGCCGATACGTGCCCTCGGCCCGTACGTGGGTAACAATGAACGCTCCGCCGCTGGAACAGCAGCAAAATCGCGAGGAGGGGCGCGGATTTCATGAGCGCAGAGGATCTCGAGAAGTACGAGACCGAGATGGAGCTCTCGCTTTACCGCGAGTATCGCGACATAGTCGGCCAGTTCTCGTACGTGGTGGAGACCGAGCGGCGGTTCTATCTGGCCAACGCCGTCGACGTGCAGGTGCGCGACGGCGGCGGTGAGGTGTACTTCGAGGTCCGCATGTCCGACGCGTGGGTCTGGGACATGTACCGGCCCGCCCGGTTCGTCAAGCACGTCCGGGTCATCACGTTCAAGGACGTCAACGTCGAGGAGCTCGACAAACCGGATCTCCGGCTGCCGGAAGACGGACCGTTCTCCGGCTGACCCCCTGAGCACGGAGAAGGCCCCCTTCACATGGCGTCCAGCGCCGTGAAGGGGGCCTTCTCCGTACTTGTCCGGGGCGCATAGCACAGCCCACCGACGATCCCGGCCGGCGAGCTCCCGTCACGGCCGAACCATCCACAACACCCCAGTTGTCCACAGGCGGCCGAATCGCCCCTGTCCGCCACCCGTTCACCCTGGCAGCGTTGATCGCACACACACCGTGACGATCGCTGAGGGGGATCGAGATGACGAGCACTGCCGAACAGCGGCCCGCCGGGACACCACGGATCGAGCTGGGCCGCTGGGGAGAGGACCTCGCGGTCCGGCATCTGGAGAAGACGGGCTATGTCGTCCTGAGCCGCAACTGGCGTTGCCGTGACGGCGAACTGGATCTCATAGCGACGGACACCAAACGGCTCGTCTTCTGCGAGGTGAAGACGAGGACGGGGCTGGACTTCGGTACGCCGGCCGAGGCGGTCACCCCGGACAAGGCGGATCGCATCCGTCGTCTCGCGTACCAGTGGCAGCGCAAGTTCATGCTCCGCTGGTGCCCGGTCCGCTACGACATCATCGCGATCGTCGCCCCGCCCGGCATCCCGCCCCGGGTGCGGCATATCAAGGCGGCGTTCTGAATGGCGCTGGCGAAGGCCTGGTCCGTGGCGCTGCTCGGCGTCGACGGCAGGATGATCGAGATCGAGGCCGACATCGGCGGTGGATCGCCGAAGGTGACGATGGTCGGCCTTCCCGACACCGGACTGAAAGAGGCCAAGGACAGGGTCCGTTCGGCCGTGCGCAATTCCGGGCGGACCTGGCCGGACGAGAGGGTGATCCTCGGTCTGTCACCGGCGAATCTGCCGAAGGTGGGGTCCGGTTACGACCTGGGGATCGCGGCGGCGGTCCTGGCCGCCACCGGCTCGGTCCCGGCCACGAAGCTGCTGAACACCGTGCTGCTCGGTGAGCTCGCCCTCGACGGCCGGGTAAGGGCGGTCCGCGGGTCCTGCCGGGGCTGCTGGCGGCGCGCAACGCCGGGTACCGGCGGGCCGTCGTCCCCGCCGAATCGCTGTACGAAGCCGCACTCGTGGACGGACTGGAGGTCGGTGGGGTAGCGAGGCTGAGCGAATTCGTGGACTGGCTCAAGGGCGAAGGGGAACTCACCCGCCCCGAGCCGTCGGTCGTCCAGGAGCCGCCCCGGGTACCGGACCTCGCCGACGTGGTGGGGCAGCCGGAAGCGCGATGGGCGCTGGAGGTGGCCGCGGCCGGCGGGCATCACCTGCTCATGACCGGCCCGCCCGGGGTGGGCAAGACACTGCTCGCGAAACGGCTTCCCGGCCTGCTTCCCAGGCTGACCGCCGAAGAGTCGTTGCAGGTGACAGCGGTGCATTCGATCGACGGTTCGCTCTCCCGCACCGAACCGCTGGTCACCGTGCCCCCGTTCGTCGCGCCGCATCATTCGATCAGCGTGCCCGCCCTGATCGGCGGCGGAAGCGGCCTGGCGGTCCCCGGGGCGATCAGCCGCGCGCACCGGGGAATCCTGTTCCTCGACGAGGTGTGCGAGTTCGGTCCGGAGCGGCTGGAGTCGCTGCGCACGGTGCTCGAAGAGGGCGAAGTGCGGATCGCGAGGGTCAAGGGCGCCGTGCGGTACCCGGCACGGTTCCAGCTGGTGATGGCGACCAACCCCTGCCCTTGCGCCCCGACGAAGGACGCCGACTGCACCTGCTCGGCGACCGTGCGAAGGCGCTACTTGGGCCGGCTGTCCGGGCCATTACTCGATCGGGTGGATCTGCGGGTTCGGCTGCGTCCGCTGTCCGCGCTCAGCGCGCACCTGAGCGAGCCGCCCGAGGCGTCGGCGGCCGTCCGGGAGCGAGTGCTGGAGGCACGCGAGCGGGCCGGGAAGCGCTGGGCGGAGCAGGGCTGGCTCACGAACGCGGAAGTGCCTGGCCCCGCTCTGCGCCGTGAGTTCGCCCTGCCGTCGCAGGTCACGGCCCTGCTGGACCGTGCGCTGGACAGAGGCGCGATCACCGCGCGCGGCGCCGACCGCTGCCTTCGCATCGCTTGGACGCTCGCCGATTTGAAGGGGGCCGACAAACCGGAGGCGGACGAGGTCGCGGCTGCCCTCAACTTCCGGGAGAGGTCATCCGGATGAGTGAACTCGAAGCCGAACGTGTCGCGCGGTCGTATCTCCTGCGTGTGGCCGAGCCTCCGGCACCCGCTTTGGCCGGCTTCGTGGGCGAAGTCGGCCCTGTCGTCGCCGCGGAACGGGTTCGGCGTGCCGATTGCCCACCGAAGGTGCGCGACGAGACAGCCGCCCGGCGGGCGCACGACTACGCCGAGCGGGATCTGGAGCGGGCCGCGGCGGACGAGACCAGGCTCGTCATCCCGGAAGACGGCGAATGGCCCGCTTGGCCGTTGCTTTCGCTGGCCGTGGCGCAGAGCAGGGGCGTTCCCGGTGTGGCACCTCCGCTGGCACTGTGGGTCCGCGGCCCGGCCAAGCTCGATGAAGCGGTCGACCAGGCGATCGCGATCGTCGGCGCCCGCGCTGCGACCGGGTACGGCGAGCACAACGCGGCCGAGCTGGGGTATCACCTCGCGAGCCGCGGGATCCCGGTGTTCTCGGGAGCGGCGTACGGCATCGACGCCGCGGCCCACCGGGGCGCGCTGAGCGCGGGCGGGACGACGGTCGCCCTTCTCGGCTGCGGAGCCGACGTCGGGTACCCGGCGCAGCACGCGACCTTGCTGCGCAACATCGGCAAGGTCGGCGCGGTGGTCAGCGAATACCCGCCGGGCACGTCGCCCGCGAGGCATCGGTTCCTCGTGCGGAACAGGCTCATCGCGGCGCTCACGGAAGGGACCGTCGTGGTCGAAGCGGGCAGGCGCAGCGGCGCGCGGAACACCGCGAGCACGGCCGGAGCCCTGGGCAAGGTCGTGATGGCCGTGCCGGGGCCGGTGTCGTCAGGGATGTCCGCCGGCTGCCACGCGCTGATCCGCGAAGGCGAGGCCACGCTGGTGACCTCGGTCGACGAGATCCTCGAGACCGCCGGACGGTTGGGGGCGCCGGGAGCGGATCCGTCGAAACCGCGCCGCCGCACCGATCGGCTCGGTCCGGAGGCGCTGCGAGTGCACGACGCGTTGTCCGAGCGGTCGGCGAGACCCGAGGAACGGCTGGCCGCCGAGTCCGGCATCCCGGTCGAGCGCGTTCGCTCCCTGCTCCCCGAACTGGAACTCGAGGGCTTCGCGGAAAGGAGTGACGCAGGGTGGCGAAGAAGGGCCGCCAAGACCTGACTGGCCTACACCTGAGACGCCATCCCGGCACGATCCGACCACGGACACCGCAACAGGGTGCGGCGATACTTGACCATCCGCCGTACATCGCGCAGCGTGATCGGCATGCCGTCGACCGAAGGTCCCCACGGCACGGGGAAACGCGCCCGCAGACCCGATCTGCGCGCCGCCCGTGCCGCGCTGCCG
Organism: Amycolatopsis sp. EV170708-02-1; assembly: GCF_022479115.1. Lineage (NCBI taxonomy): Bacteria > Bacillati > Actinomycetota > Actinomycetes > Pseudonocardiales > Pseudonocardiaceae > Amycolatopsis > Amycolatopsis sp. EV170708-02-1. The sequence continues at coordinate 6,372,107 of NZ_CP092497.1, read as the reverse complement.
GAGCCTGTCCGGAAGCTGATCGACGACTACGAGCGGCACCTTTCCCTGGAACGCGGGCTGTCCGCGCACACCGTCCGTGCCTACCTCGGCGACGTGGTTTCGCTGCTGGGTTTCGTCGATGGGAACGGCGGCCGGTTCGAAGATCTCGATATCGGGGTCCTGCGCGGTTGGCTCGCCCGGCAACGCGAGGAGGGGGCCAGCCGGACGACTTTGGCGAGGCGTGCGGCCGCGGCCCGCACCTTCACCGCGTGGGCCCACCGAGGTGGGGCGCTCGCGTCGGATCCTGGCGGACGGCTGGTGGCGCCACGCGCGCACCGCAAGCTTCCCGGGGTGCTCCGCGCGGAGCAGGCGAGTGATGTCATGCGCTTCTCAGCCGCCGGTGCCGAACAGCGCGACCCGGTGGCTTTGAGGGACAGTGCCATCGTGGAACTGCTCTACGCCACGGGCGTGCGGGTCTCGGAACTGTGCGGGCTGGATGTGGGCGACGTCGACTTCTCCCGCCGGGTCGTGCTCGTGCTGGGCAAGGGCGGCAAGGAACGGGTCGTGCCGTTCGGCGTCCCCGCCGAGACGGCGTTGCGGGCATGGCTGGACGAGGGCAGGGGAAGGCTCGCCGTCGAAGCGAAGGATCCGGGGAAAGCCCCGCTCTTCCTGGGTGCGCGGGGCGGCAGGCTCGACCCGCGGGCGGCCCGGCGGATCGTCCACGACGCCGTCGGTTCGGTGCCGGGCGCGAACGACATGGGCCCGCACGGCCTGAGACATTCCGCGGCCACCCATCTGCTCGAAGGCGGCGCTGATCTTCGAAGCGTTCAGGAACTGCTTGGTCACGCTACGCTGGCTACAACGCAGCTCTACACTCATGTGACCGTCGATCGGCTGAAGGCGATCCACGACCGCGCGCACCCCCGGGCCCGATGATGCCGGGGAGAACTCGGCAGGTGACCCGGCGGCCCGGACCGGCGGCGCACGCGCATCCGCACGAGCACGGAGACCACGCTGAGTCGCATGCTGAGAACGGCGGTCCGATGACCGCCGACCCACATGTCACCGAAGCCGCCGGGAAACATCGTCCCGGCGGGGACGGTCCTGCCGTCGCGCCCGAAGCACGGACCGGCTACGAAGTGGACGCCGGGATCCAGGCACTGTGGCGGGAGTTCACCGAGTCGCCGGACCAGGTCGTGCGCGACCGGCTCGTGCTGCACTACGCCCCGCTCGTCAAGTACGTCGCGGGCCGGGTCGGCACCGGCCTGCCCACTCACGTCGACGTCGGTGACCTGATCCAGTCTGGGATCTTCGGCCTGGTCGACGCCATCGAGAAGTTCGAACCCGCCAGGGGCCTGCGGTTCGAGACCTACGCAATGCAGCGCATCCGGGGCGCGATCCTCGACGATCTCCGCTCCCAGGACTGGGTCCCCAGGGCGGTCCGCAGCAAGGCCCGCGAGGCCGAGCGTGCCCTGGAACGCCTCGGCGCCCGGCTGAACCGCACACCGACCGACGCTGAACTCGCGGCCGAGCTCGAAATCAGCGTCGACGACCTGCGCGAGTTCTACGGACAGATGCAGCTGACCAGCGTCATCGCACTGGAAGACCTGGTCGCCGCGGGCAAGGACAGCGGCTCGCTGGTCGACACCCTGCCCGACGACGGCGCCGTCGACCCGGTGGCCGTCCTGGTCGATCAGGACAACCGGCGCCAACTGGCGCAGGCGATCGCGCAGCTGACCGAACGCGACCGGATCGTGGTCGGTCTCTACTACTTCGAAAGCCTGACGCTCGCCGAGATCGGCAAGGTCCTCGGCGTCACCGAGTCACGGGTCAGCCAGCTGCACACCCGCGCCGTCATGCGGCTGCGCGCCAAACTGGTCGAGCAGGCCTAGCCTCGGTCGGCTCCGCGACGATCGGCCGCGTTGCCGCCTGCCCAATGCCCGCCCGGCGCCGCATCCCGGGTGAGCTGCGAAGGCCGCACGTCGCGGCCTTGTCGCCCTGCTGGAAGCCCCTTTCTCGAGTGAGTGCGCCGCACGCTCCTCGTGGCAGAGGGACGACGCGCGTGTCTGAAGGGACGACGCGCGTGTCTGGGAGGACGGCGCGTGTGTCTGGAGGGACGACGCATGTGTCCGCATGCATCGCGTGCGAGTGGAGGGACGGCAGGTGTTCGGGCCGGGTTACGTGTGCTTGGGCCGGAACAAGCGTGGAGCCGGAAGGCACGCCGCCGCCCCGGACTCGGAGTGATCGCCCTCGCATCACGCGAGTTCCGTCTTCCAGCACGCGAGTTCCGTCTCCAAGCACGCGTGTTCGGTCGTCGATCACGCGAGTTCCGTGCCTGGGCACGCGAATTGCGCGATCTGCCGAGGACCCGCGTCCCGCTTTGGAAACTCATGAGCCGCCTTGAGCATCCGCGGGCAACGGGGCACCGCTATCCCCGGAACGGTCACTCAGTCTCCTTCCCACGGTTTGAGCCGGATTTCGGACGGCTCTCCGATCAACGCGAGCGGATCGACGTACTCCTCGCCCCGCCGGACACCGAAATGCAGGCAAGCCGGCTCCGGGCAGCCGGGGTGGCCCGCCGCGAGTGTCCCGAGCACTTGCCCCCGGTAGACCTGATCACCCGCGGTGACCGTCGGGGCGAGCGGTTGATAGGTGGTGCGAAGCCCTCCTTCGTGGTCGATCGACACCACGCCGCGGCCCGCCACCTGCCCGGCGAACATCACCACCCCTTCGGCGGCCGCGAGCACGTTCGTGCCCGGTGCCGCGGCGAGGTCGACGCCTCGATGGCCGGGGCCGTACGGAGTCGAGGGCGGCTCGAAGTACCTGGTGACGCTCGGTGCCGGCGAAAGCGGCCAAGAGAGGCGCCCTTGCGGGGAGGGCGCGCCTCTGGCCGTTCCCGGCATGGCCGCCGACGCGAAGATCGCGAGCAGTGTCGCCAGGATCGCGAGGCGGGGGAGCCGCCGAGGGCCCCCAGGGCGGCGGTGCCTCCCGCCGGTGCGGTCGAGAGCGAAGGAGTGCCTGGTGACAGGGCGGGAACAGGTCGTCATGGTCATGTGTTCCAGGCTGGGGGACCGGCGTGGCGGGCGGGGCGCGCCGGGGGAATCTGTGGATAACCGAGGTGGTTGTGGACAACCCCTCTCATCAGGGGCTGCCGGTGCGGTACCCGGTGGCGACAGGGAGTAGACTCTTTTGCGCGGTCCGCGGCAGCGGACTGACTTCGCGTGCACGTGCGCGCTCCCGATGGCCGATCTCCTCACGGAGGGTCAGGACAGGCGGGGGCACACGGCCCGGCGGTCCTTGAGGTCACTTCGCCACAGGGTCCGGGCCCGAGCATCGGCACCAGGGCGATCGGCCACCCGGCCGAGAGCGACGAACCGAGCAAGCGCGTTCCGGCGGAGCCGGGCGCGCACGACACAGAAGAGGTTGATTCCGGCAATGGCCGTCGTCACCATGAAGCAGCTGCTCGACAGCGGCGTGCACTTCGGGCACCAGACCCGTCGGTGGAACCCGAAGATGAAGCGCTACATCTTCACCGAGCGCAACGGCATCTACATCATCGACCTGCAGCAGACGCTGACGTACATCGACCGTGCGTACGAGTTCATCAAGGAAACCGTCGCGCACGGCGGCACCATCATGTTCGTCGGCACGAAGAAGCAGGCTCAGGAAGCCATCGCCTCCGAGGCCTCGCGCGTGGGCATGCCCTACGTGAACCAGCGCTGGCTCGGCGGCATGCTGACCAACTTCCAGACGGTGCACAAGCGTCTCCTCCGCCTGAAGGAGCTCGAGTCGCAGGAGCAGACCGGTGGTTTCGCCGGCCTGACCAAGCGCGAAATCCTCACGCTCACCCGTGAGAAGGACAAGCTCGAGAAGACCCTCGGCGGTATCCGCGACATGGCCAAGGTGCCGAGCATCGTGTGGATCGTCGACACGAAGAAGGAGCACATCGCCGTCGGCGAGGCTCGCAAGCTGAACATCCCGGTGGTCGCGATCCTGGACACCAACTGCGACCCGGACGAGGTCGACTACCCGATCCCGGGTAACGACGACGCCATCCGTTCGGCCGCGCTGCTGACCAAGGTCGTGGCCGAGGCCGCCGCCGCCGGTCTGATGGCCCGCTCCAGCCGCAACGGTTCCTCCGCCGACGCCAAGCCCGAGGCCGGTGTCGCCACGGACGAGCCGCTGGCCGAGTGGGAGAAGGAGCTGCTGGCCGGCTCCGAGACCGCCGCCGCGGACGCCAAGGAAGCCGCCGCCGCGACCGACGCCGCCACCGAGGCCCCGGCCGAGCAGGCCACCGCCTCCTCCTGATCCACCCGCTCGTGGGGCCGCCTCCGGGCGGCCCCACGAGTGAATTCCCCAAAAGACTTTCTCGTACCTGAAAAAGGACGGACACACCCACGATGGCGAACTACACCGCCGCAGACGTGAAGCGTCTCCGGGAGCTCACCGGCTCCGGCATGATGAACTGCAAGAAGGCGCTGGAGGAGAACGACGGCGACTTCGACAAGGCCGTCGAGTTCCTGCGCATCAAGGGCGCCAAGGACGTCGGCAAGCGCGCCGAGCGCGCCACCGCCGAGGGCCTCGTCGCCGGTGACGGCGGCGTGCTGATCGAGCTCGACTCCGAGACCGACTTCGTCGCGAAGAACGAGGACTTCCAGGCCCTCGCCGCGAAGATCGTCGAGGTCGCCAAGGCCGAGAAGACCAGCGACGTCGAGAAGCTGAAGGCCGCCTCGCTCGACGGCAAGACCGTCGAGGAGCAGGTCCAGGAGCTGGCCGCCCGCATCGGTGAGAAGCTCGAGCTGCGCCGTGTCGCCGCTTACGAGGGCACCACCACCACGTACCTGCACCGTCGCGGTGCGGACCTCCCGCCCGCCGTCGGCGTGCTCATCGAGTACACCGGTGAGGGCGAGGCCGCCGCCGAGGCCGCTCGTGGCGCCGCCATGCAGGTCGCCGCGCTCAAGGCGAAGTACCTCACCCGTGACGAGGTTCCGGCCGAGGTCGTCGAGAACGAGCGCCGCGTCGCCGAGGCGACCGCCCGCGAAGAGGGCAAGCCGGAGCAGGCCATGCCCAAGATCATCGAGGGCAAGGTCAACGCCTACTACAAGGACAACGTCCTGCTCGAGCAGCCTTCGGTCAAGGACAACAAGAAGACCGTCAAGGCCCTGCTCGACGAGGCCGGCGTGGCCGTGAGCCGGTTCGCCCGGTTCGAGGTCGGCCAGGCCTGATCCAGGCGCGGAACACAAGAATCACCACTGTGCCCCGTCTCCGTCCATCGGGGACGGGGCACAGTCGGGTTTCAGAGCATTAGGGAGGGCGACATGGGTGTCCGGGTCGAAGGCGGATACCGGCGGGTGCTGCTGAAACTGGGCGGCGAGATGTTCGGCGGCGGTTCCATCGGGGTTGATCCGGATGTGGTGCACTCGGTCGCCCAGCAGATCGCCGACGTCGCGCGGACGGGCGTGCAGATCGCCGTCGTGATCGGCGGTGGTAACTACTTCCGCGGCGCGGAACTGTCGCAGCGAGGCATGGACCGCGACCGCGCGGACTACATGGCGATGCTCGGCACCGTCATGAACTGCCTGGCGCTGCAGGACTTCCTGGAGAAGGAGGGCCTGCCCACCCGGGTGCAGACCGCCATCACCATGGGACAGGTCGCCGAGCCGTACATCCCGCGCCGCGCCGAGCGTCACCTGGAGAAGGGTCGCGTCGTCATCTTCGGCGCCGGGGTCGGTATGCCGTACTTCTCGACGGACACCGCCGCCGCGCAGCGCGCGCTCGAGCTCGGCTGCGAAGCCGTCTTGATGGCGAAGGCCGTCGACGGCGTCTACACCGCGGACCCGAAGAGCGACCCGACCGCCGAGATGTTCCACGAGATCAGCCACCGCGAGGTGCTGGAACGGGACCTCAAGGTCGCCGACGCCACCGCGTTCAGCCTGTGCATGGACAACAACATGCCGATCATCGTGTTCAATCTGCTCACCGAGGGGAACATCGCCCGTGCGGTCAGCGGTGAAAGGATCGGCACCCTGGTCGACACCCCCGCCGACGGGGTGCCCGCGTAGTCCTGCTCTGATCTCCGTAATCGGTACGCATACACAACAACGGGAGTTGCCGTGATCGACGAGACCCTCCTCGACGCCGAGGAGAAGATGGAAAAAGCGGTGTCCGTCGCCAAGGAGGACCTGTCGTCGGTACGCACCGGCCGGGCCCACCCCGGGATGTTCTCGCGCGTTGTCGTCGATTACTACGGCGCGCCGACCCCGCTGAACCAGCTGGCGGGCGTCAACATCCCCGAAGCCCGGATGGCGTTGATCAAGCCTTACGACCAGAGCTCGCTGAACGCCATCGAGAAGGCGATCCGCGAGTCGGACCTCGGCGTGAACCCGAGCAACGACGGCAACGTGATCCGCATCGTCATCCCGCAGCTCACCGAAGAGCGCCGCAAGGAGATGGTGAAGGTCGCCAAGGCCAAGGGTGAGGACGCCCGCGTCTCGATCCGCAGCGTCCGCCGCAAGGCCAAGGAAGAACTCGACCGGATCAAGAAGGACGGCGAGGCGGGCGAGGACGAGGTCGTCCACGCCGAGAAGGAACTCCAGAACCTCACCGACACCTACACCCACAAGGTGGACGAGCTGGTGAAACACAAGGAAGCCGAGCTACTCGAGGTCTGATGAGCCAGGTGAGCGAGGAACGCGAGGACCGGGTGGAGAACCCGGAACCGGTTCCGGCCGAGAAGCCGGAACCGGCGAAGAAGGTTTCCCGCGCCGGCCGCAACCTGCCCGCCGCGATCGGGGTCGGGCTGCTGCTGGGCGCGGCGATCGTCACGTCCCTGCTCACCGTGCGCTTTCTGTTCATCGGCATCATCGCGATCGCCATCGCGGTCGGCACGATCGAGCTGGCCGGGGCACTGAAACGGGCGGCGGGCATCCGGATCGCGCTGGTCCCGGTGCTCGTCGGCGGTCAGGCGATGATCTGGCTCGCGTGGCCGTACGGCCGCGAAGGCGCGTTGACGGCGTTCGTGCTGACGGTGCTCGTCTGCCTGCTGTGGCGGTTGCCCGGCGGCGCGGACGGGTATCTGCGCGACATCAGCGCGTCGGTCTTCGCCGCCGCGTACATCCCGCTTTTCGGTGCCTTCGCCGCCATGCTCGTCCCGCCGGACGACGGTGTCGGCAGGGTCCTGGCGTTCATGATCGGTGTCGTCGCCTCGGACACCGGTGGCTACATCGCCGGTGTGCTGGGCGGCAAGCATCCGATGGCGCCCACCATCAGCCCGAAGAAGACCTGGGAAGGTTTCGCCGGTTCCCTAGTGGCCGGTGTGGTCGCCGGCGCGCTGACCCTGAGCCTTCTGCTCGACGGCCATGCCTGGCAGGGTGTGCTGTTCGGCGCGGCGATCGTCTGCACGGCGACGCTGGGCGATCTCGTCGAGTCGCTGATCAAACGCGATCTCGGGGTCAAGGACATGGGGAACATGCTGCCGGGTCACGGCGGTTTGATGGACCGGCTCGATTCCTTGCTTCCTTCGGCCGTCGTCTCCTGGTTGCTGCTTTCGGCGTTCGTCCCCGTTTAGCCGAATCCGTGTGACAAGCCCGGGACGCTGGGCCAAGGTCGGAATATGCGGACTCGACGGGTGAGTAAGCGAATTCTGGCCATGGCACTGAGCGTGGTGACGCTCGGCGCCCTGACGACGACCGTGGCGGAAGCGGGCGAAAGCCCGGTCGTCCGCACGGATTCCGGTCCCGTGCGTGGCGTGAGCGCCGACGGATACCGGAGCTTCCAGGGCATCCCGTTCGCCGCGCCCCCGGTCGGCGACCTGCGCTGGGCGCCGCCACGGAATCCCGAACCGTGGTCCGCCGTGCGGGACGCGAGCAGGCCGGGGCCTCGATGCGCCCAGGGCGCCGGGCTCGGCTCTCCGCCGAGCGACGCCGAGGATTGCCTGTATCTCAACGTGATCAGCCCGGCCAAGGTGGCGCGCAAGCCGCGTCCGGTGCTGGTGTGGGTGCACGGTGGCAGCTTCACCTCCGGGGCGGGCAGCGACTACGACTTCAAGCGCATGGCCCTCGGCGGCGACGTCGTCGTGGTGACCGTGAACTACCGGCTGGGGGTGTTCGGCTTCTTCGGGCATCCGGAGCTGGGACGCGACTCCGGCGTCTTCGGCCTTCAAGACCAGCAGGCCGCGCTTCGCTGGGTGCAGCGCAACGCGCGCGCCTTCGGGGAGATCCGCGGAATGTCACGCTGTTCGGTGAATCCGCCGGCGCGATGAGCACCTGCGCCCAGCTGACCTCGCCGTCGGCGGCGGGGCTGTTCCACCGCGCGATCATCCAGAGCGGTCCGTGCACCTTGACCTGGCCCGACGGCGGGTTCTTCCCCGGCGTGCCCGCGGGTTCGCCGTACCTGCCCCGCGCGGACGTCGAAGCGATGGGTGCCGACGCGACGAAGAAGCTCGGCTGCGCCGACGTCGCCTGTCTCCGGCGGCTGCCGGTCAAGGACCTGGTGAACCAGCCGTTCTCGACGCCCGCGTTCGGCACCGGCCTGTTGCCGGAGCATCCGGCCGAGGCGCTGAAGGCGGGTCACTTCGCCCGTGTGCCGGTGCTGACCGGGGTCACCAGGGACGAGGCGAGGCTTTTCGTCGCCTTGTTCCCCGGCCATCCGTTCACCGAGGAGCATTACCGGGAACTGCTGCGGACGGCGTTCGGGGAGAAGGCGCCGCTCGTCGAGGCCCGGTATCCGTCGGCGAAGCACGGCGGCCCGGCGATGGCGTTCGCGGACGCGATGACCGATCGGATCTGGGGTTGCCCGCAGGCGGGGACCGAGCGGCTGCTGCGTCAGCGCACGCGGACCTTCGGTTACGAGTTCGCCGATCGGGACGCTCCGCCGCTTTTCCCCGCTCCTCCCGGAATGCGTCTCGGTGCATCCCATGGAGCCGAATTGGCTTATTTGTCTGATTTAACCGCGTTTCCGGCCGAATTGACGCCCGCCCAGCGGGATCTCGCGGCGCAAATGATCCGGTATTGGACCGCGTTCGCGCGCACTGGTGATCCGAACGGCGAAGAACTGCCGAAATGGCGGTCCTCGCCGCGGACGCAGTCGCTGGCGCCGGACGTGATCGGCCCGGTGGACCTCGGTGCCGTGCACGGCTGCGGTTTCTGGGCCGGTCTCTGACGAAAGAGCCGGGGCGACGGTGTCGTCCCGGCTCTTCGGCTTCAGTCGTCGTATGGATCGTCGACTTCGGCGGTGCCCCAGCCCTCGACGGCCCGGGAGTGGTCGATCACGGCGAAGACCGAACCGTCCGGGTCGGCGAGGATCGCCATCCGGCCGTACGGGGTGTCGTAGGGCTGGACCACGACGGCGCCGCCGAGCATCAGGGCCTGTCCGGCCGCGGCGTCCGCGCCGCGAGCCGGGTCGAGCCCGAGATAGACCATCCAGTGCGGGGGAGTGTCCGGCCGGTACTCCGAGCCCATGACGTACCGGTACAGCACCGGTTCGTGCTCGATGAGCCATTCGGCGTAGTCGAGCGAAGCGCCGTCGCCGATCTGGTGGCTGGTGTAGTTGAAGAGGCGGCAGTAGAAGTGATCCGCCGCGGCGCCGTCGTGGGTGTTGAGGTCCGCACCGCTGAAGGTGTTCGGCACCCCTGTCGCGAACTCCCAGGTGGCGGGCGGCTCCCACAAGACGACGTGCGCGCCGCACGCGTCGACGGCGTGGACGATGTTGCCGCGATGCGGGATCGCCATCGGCCCGAGCGTGACCCGGCCACCGAGACTGTCCACCCATTCGGCGGCGGCGGCCGCCTGGTGCACCGAGATGTGGACGCTCCAGCCGGACGGCCCCTCCGCGCCCGCGCGGTACAGGCCACCGGTCGGGACGCCGTTCAGGGTCGCGATCGAGTACCGGCCGGTCGGCGTCGCCGGATCACGCTGAACGATGAACTCCCAGTCGAAAAGCCCGCTGTAGAAGGCTTGTGCGGCCGCTTCGTCTCTGCACGCGAGCTCGATCCAGCACGGGATTCCTGAAGGTATGACGGAAGTGTGGGCGGCCGAGCCAAGCGACATGCGGTTCTCCCTTACCGGTGGGAGTAAAGTCTAGTCGCTGACCGCATTGTTTCCGTTAAAGATTTCGACCCGGATACCCCGGAACCCGGCCCGGTGTCCCTTCGTTGGAGCTTCCGTGCGCTGGTTTCCCCGAGCCCTCTCCTCCTCCCGCCGCGGCGGCGAGGAGGTGCTGCCGAGCCCGAACATCTGGTATTACCAAAAGGCCTACGAGGTCGAAAACCGCGCGCAGGACGTCGACGACGAGATCTGGCGCGTGCTCGCCGGCTCTCGCGATTGGTCCGGGGCGGACGTCCTCGACATCGGCTGTGGTGACGGTTTCCATCTGCCGCGGTTCGCCGCGACGGCGCGGTCGGTGGTCGGGGTCGAACCCCATGAGCCGCTCGTCCGCGACGCGCGGAACCGGGTGGGGCGGCTGGCGAACGTCGAGGTGCGGCAAGGGCGTGCGCAGCGGCTTCCCTTGCCGGACGCGGCTTTCGACGTCGTCCACGCGCGCACCGCGTACTTCTTCGGCCCCGGTTGCGAACCTGGTCTTCGCGAAGCGGAGCGGGTGCTGCGCCCGGGTGGGCTGATGATGATCGTGGATCTCGATGTGACGAGTGAGCCCTACGGCCGCTGGATGCGGCTGGATCTGCCGCATTACGACCCGCCCGGTGTCGAGAAGTTCTTCGCCCGTCAGGGATTCGACTGCCGCAAGGTGATGACGCGGTGGTCGTTCGAAGACGCCGCCGCGATGGAAGCGGTGCTGAAGATCGAGTTCAGCGCACCTGTCGCCGCGAAGGCGATCGCGGAGGTCTGCCGCCTCAACGAGGTTTCGTCAGGAGCCGGGGAGAAGCAGGTGACGCTGCCGGTGGGCTATCGCGTGCATACGCGCGTCAAGCCCACCGGCCTCGTCGTGCCGGATCACTCCGTGTCCTCGTCGGATGCCTCGTCCGGAGTGGTGTCCTCGGCCTCGCCGAGGATCCCGTAGATCGTCCGGCGTGCCTCGTTGAGCACGTCGACGGTGCGGGCCTGCTGGCTTTCGCTGCCGGCGTGCATGACCTGCGCGACCGCCGCGGCCAGCGTCGCGCCCGCCTTGCGCAGGTTCACCTCGACCGGGTCGACGTCGTGGGCGATCTGCTCCCACGGCGGGACGGCGTCCTGCTGCTCGGCCGCGGAACGGCCGGATTCGGTGAGTTCGAACAGCTTCTTGCCGTTCTCGTCCTTGCTGATCACCAGGCCTTCGTCGGCCAGCATCTGCAGGGTCGGGTAGACCGAGCCGGGGCTCGGCTTCCAGAAGCCGCCGCTGCGTTCGCCGATCTCGCGGATGATCTCGTACCCGTGCCTCGGCTGCTCGGACAGCAGCGCCAGGATGGCGGCGCGGACGTCACCGCGTTTGCCGCGCCGCCCACCGGGTCCGCCGCGGCGGCCGTGCCGGTGCCGGTGGCCCGGTCCGCCAGGCCCCGGGGGAAGTCGCCGAAGCCGCCGCGTGCCCAAGGCCCGAAGGCGGGTCGGCCGTGTTCTGGGGGAAAGGTCGTCGTCGCATGATGGAAATCCTCTCTTCGTAATGTTCCGACTCATTCACGATATATCGGAAACGGTCGTACGACAACCTCTTTCGTGTGAGTTGGGTCTCAGTGGCTTGTGGTGTGGTGATCTGGGGAACAGTGATCGGGGCGGCCCGGGGGCGGAGAAGGTGGACATGGGAGACTGGGTGGGCTATGACTGCCCTCCCTCTCGTCTTCGACGCGCCCAAGCGTGGCCTCCCGCCGCGCCACCTCGCCGATCTCACCGCCGCCGAGCGGGCCGCGGCCGTCGCCGAGCTGGGTGAGAAGCCGTTCCGCGCGAAGCAGCTTTCGAACCACTACTTCTCGCGGCTCACGGTGAACCCGGAGGAGATGACCGACATCCCGGCGGCGTCGCGGGAGAAGCTCGTCGGCGATCTGATGCCGACGCTGCTCACCGAGGTCAAGGCGCTCGCCTGCGACGACGGGACCACCCGCAAGACCTTGTGGCGCGCGCACGACGGGACGCTGCTGGAGAGCGTGCTGATGCGCTACCCGGACCGCGCGACCCTGTGCATCTCGAGCCAGGCGGGCTGCGGCATGGCGTGCCCCTTCTGCGCGACCGGGCAGGGCGGCCTCGACCGGAACCTGTCGACCGCCGAGATCGTCGACCAGGTCCGTTCCGCCGCCGCCGTGATGCGCGACGGGCTCATGCCCGGCGGCCCCGGCCGTCTGTCGAACATCGTCTTCATGGGCATGGGCGAGCCGCTCGCGAACTACAAGCGGGTGGTGGCGGCGGTCCGGCGGATCACCGATCCCTCGCCGGAGGGGCTCGGTATCGGTCAGCGTTCGGTGACCGTGTCGACGGTGGGTCTCGCGCCGGCGATCCGGAAGCTGGCGGACGAGAAGATGCAGGTGCGCCTGGCGGTTTCGCTGCACACGCCGGACGACGAACTGCGGGACACGCTGGTGCCGGTGAACGAGCGCTGGTCGGTGGACGAGGTGCTGTCCGCCGCGCGGTACTACGCGGACACCTCCGGTCGTCGCGTGTCGATCGAGTACGCGCTGATCCGGGACGTCAACGACCAGCCTTGGCGTGCCGAGCTGCTGGCGAAACGGCTTCGCCAGCACCTGGGCCAGCTGGTGCACGTGAACGTGATCCCGCTGAACCCGACGCCGGGAAGCAAGTGGGACGCCTCGCCGAAGCCGGTGGAGCGGGAGTTCGTCCGGCTGGTGAACGCGGGCGGTGTGGCGTGCACGGTGCGTGACACGCGTGGTCAGGAGATCGCGGCGGCGTGCGGTCAGCTCGCCGCCGAGAACTGAGTTTCCTTTCAGTGATGGAGATTTTGTCGTGATGTATGCCCCCAGCCTGCTGGATCCGGCTGCGGAGGAGCTGAAGCTCGCGGACGTGCTCGGCCGTGGCGCGACCGGTGTCGCGCGCGAGGCCAGGACGTTGCTCGGTGAGCGGTTCAGCTCGGTGACCTTCATGTACGTCCTGATGCGGGCGTTCGAGGTGGAGTACACGGCGGCGCGGGACGCTTCGCGGTGGCACGAGTTCCACGGCGGGCCGTATGCGCTGTCGGACGCCGACCTCGAAGCCCTGCTGGCGCCCTGGCTCGGCGCGCCGGCCGCGTCGATCACCGCGTAGGCAGGATCGACGCGGCCGTCCTTTGTGGATGGTCAGCTCGATTCGTGCGGAACGGGCCGGTAGACGAGCTCCTGGATACGCCCGTCGAACGTCCGGCTCTCGAGCAGTTCGAGGTCGAAGTCGGCCGCGCCCTGGAAGATCGAGCCTGCCCCGGTCCTTCCGGTGATCACCGGGAAGACCGTCACCTGCACGCGATCCACCAGACCGGCGGCCATCAGCGCCCGGTTCATCGCGAGGCCGCCGTGCGAGCGAAGCGGCACTTCGGATTCCTCCTTGAGCCGGGCGACGACGTCGACCGCGTCCCCGCTCACGACGGTCGCGTCCGGCCAGTCGAGCGGCTCCCGCAGCGTGGACGAGACGACCGTCGCCGGCAGGTGCTTCAGCCGGGAGACCCACGGATCCAGCGCCTCGACGTCCGGGGTCTCCGCGTTGAGCATCTCCATGTTCGCCCGGAACGTGGTGGCGCCGAAGACCATCCGCTGCTCCTCCGAGTACAGCGCGAGGCGGTGGTCGAGGAATTCAGGGCCTTGCTTGCCCCAGTAGCCGCCCCAATCGCCGGTGTGGGAGCCGTAGCCGTCGAGGCTGGAAAAGACGTCGAACGTGTAGATCGCGGTCATGATGCTCCTTCGGTGAGTTCGTCTCTCACCCTGGCTACGAACGCGTCCGGTGCCGATCGACATCGGCGGCGGAAATTCTTCGCGGGACGGCGAAGTGGCAGGATGCGGGCGTGTACTGCCTTCAAGCCGTCATCGTCACCGAGTCCGCGCGGAGCCGATTGCTCGATGCGATCGAAGGCGCGCGGCTGGTGTCGCTCGGACACGGCCTGTCGCTGATGCCGGTGATCGAGGCGCCGTTCGACACCGGGCCGCTCGCCGCGTGTTCCCAGGACGGAGCAGTGGCGTACGTCGAGGCCGAGTACTTCGGTGGTACAGGGACGCAGTCCGCGCAGGTGTGGGAGCGCGGCGAGACCGTCCTCGGCCCGCTGCACGTCGGCGAAGACGAACCCGGCCCGGCCGATGGCAGTCCGATCTCCCAGGCGCTTCGGCGGCTGGGCGTGCTCAAGGGCGACCACTTCGACGAGTTCGATGCCGCCGGGCTCGGCAGGCATCGCGTCACCGACGATTGGCTGTCCGCCTAAGCGTCCTTCGCGCTGGGCTGGACGGACCAGTCACGCGGCGGTCTTCATCGACGGCGGCGACACTCGATGAAGACTCGAAGGAGGTGGACCGGATGTCCGCGACCAAGGCGAGACAGGTGCGCCGCAACAAGGCCGTCCAGGTGCTCGGACGGATCGGCATGGGCTGCTACGGCTTGGTGTACCTGCTCATCGGATACCTGGCGGTGCGCGTCGCCGTCGGCGGTGGCGGCCAGGAGGCCGACGGCCGCGGCGCGATCGCCGAGGTCGGTTCGACCGCGGCGGGCGGGGTGCTGTTGTGGGTACTGGCGGCAGGGCTGGTGGCCTATGGCCTGTGGCAGGGATTGCTGGCCGCGGTGGGCTACACCTGGATCGACAGGCAGCGCACTCGCACCGTCAAGCGGGTGACGTCCGGAGTGCGCTGCCTGGTCGGGATCTCGCTCGGTGTGTATGCGGCCAAGGTCGCCATGGGCGCGGGGGAACAGGGCAGTGGCGACCAGAAGCAGCAGGAGTTCACCGCGTGGCTGCTCGGGTTGCCCGCCGGCCCGTTCCTGGTGACCGTGGTGGCCGTCATCGTGTTCGGTGTCGCGGTGGGTTCGGCGGTGAAGGGGATACGCCGGACCTTCGAACAGGATCTCGATCTCGCGAAGCTCCCGTCGGGAACCCGGCGGTGGGTGGAGCGGCTGGGCCGGATCGGTTACGTGGCAAGGGGTTTCGTCTTCGGTGTGGTCGCGGTACTGGTCGGGTACGCGGCGCTGACGCATGATCCGTCCCGTTCCGGCGGGCTCGACGCGGCCCTCCGGACCTTGGCCGCCCAGCCGTTCGGCACGGTGCTGCTCATCGTGGTGGCCGCCGGGGTCGCGGCCTTCGGTGTGTACTGCGTCGGGGCGGCACGCGCGCAGCGTGGCTGAGCCTCAGGAGAACTGGATCCCGCCGTCGATCATCACCGACTGGCCGGTCATGTAGTCGGAATCCGGGGAAGCGAGGTACGACACGTACGACGCCACGTCCTCGGGAACGGAGACCCGCCCGAGATGGATCAGGTTCGAGTACTTCTCGATCGCCTGGCCCTTCCGGATTCCTTCCGATTCCGCCAGTTTCATCGTCGATGAGGTCCCACATGGCGGTTCCGACGATGCCGGGGCAGTACGCGTTGACGGTGATGCCGTGCCGTGCCCATTCCATCGCGGCGGCCTGGGTCAGCCCGCGCACCGCCCATTTCGACGCGGAATAGTGGCCCAGCAAGGCGAACGGGCGGTGGGCGACGATGGACGCCGCGCCGATGATCTTCCCGCCGTTCCCCTGTTCGATCATCTGCTTCGCCGCGGCCTGGTAGCAGAGGAAGATGCCGCGCGCGTTGACGGCCATCATCCGGTCCCAGTCCTCGGGGTCACTTCGAGCAGCGGCAGGACCTGCGCGATCCCCGCGTTCGCGACCATGACGTCGAGAGAACCCAGCGCGGCGGCGGTTTCGCCGACCATGGCGGTGACGGACGCCGGGTCCGAGACGTCCGCGGTGAGCGCCGCCGAGCGCCGTCCCGTTTCGCGGATCTCCTTGGCGACGGCTTCGAGTTCCGCTTCGTTGGCGGCGACGTCGTTGACCGCGACGTCGTGTCCGTCGGCGGCGAGCCGGAGCGCGATGCCCTTGCCGATCCCTCGTGCCGCACCGGTGACGAGTACGTTCTTGCTCATGCGCTGAACTCCTTTGTTCGCCTGGGCTTGACCGAAAGGTAGGGGCGGCGGCGGTACCGGGGGAGGGGCGTCGTGTCTCACTTTGAGACACCGGGGTTCAGAGCGCGGACGCGGCGCGGTAGTCCTTCGGCGAGGTGCCGATGAGCCGGGTGAACATCGTCGAGAACGCGGCGGGGCTCTCGTAGCCGAGCGAGGCGGCGATCGCGGCGATGGGCAGGCCGTCCGACAGCAGTGACAGGGAATGCAGGACGCAGGCCCGCTGCCGCCAGCGGGCGAAACCCATCCCGGTCTCCGCGGTGAAGAGCCGGTTCAGCGTCCGCTCGCTCACGTGCAGCCGCCCGGCCCAGGCACCCGCCGGATCGTGGATGTCCGGAGCGTCCAAAAAGGACTCGCACAGCGCGCGCAGCCGTTCGTGCTTCGGCAGCGGGAGGTCGAGCCGGACCGGGGCGGACCGGCGGATCTCGTGCAGGGCCAGCCCGATGACCGCGGCGTCCCGTCCCCGGGAGGCGTACAGCTCCGGCACTTCCACGGCCTCGTTCAGAAGTTCCCGCAGCAGCGCGGACACTTCGACGACCTGGCAGCGGCGCGGGAACCACGGCACCGCCTTCGGCTCGATGTACAGGCTCCTGGTGCTCACGTTCGTCGTGAAGACCTGATGGACGGTCTCCGGCGGGACGAGCACCGCGCGCCGGGTCGGGATGGTCCACGTGCCGTCGGCCGTTTCGACCCGCATCGATCCCGTCGCGCTGTAGAGGAACTGCGCCCGCCGGTGCCGATGCGGGAGGATCCGGTGCCCCGGTGGGTAATCGGTGCGGATCGCCACCACCGCGCGGTCGAGGCGGTCGACCTCGTCGATGGGGATGTCGCGCATCTCACCGAGCCTACGCCGGGTGTCCGATCCGCGAAAGAAACTGGCGCTCTTTCGAATGCCCGCCGTGCCCGCCGGGCCTACCGTCGAGGGAGTGCTGATCGAGATCTCGGTGCTCCTCGGGTTCGGTTGCCTGAGCGGCGTCACCACCGTCCTTTTCGGATTCGGCGGCGGCTTCGTCACCGTGCCCGTCGTCTACGCCTTCGCGCTCGCCGATCCGGGACACGCATCGGGCGCGATGCACGTGGCGGTGGCCACGTCGACCGCGGTGATGGTGGTCAACGCCGGGAGCGCGACCCTCGCCCAGCTTCGGACGGGGCGGCTCCGCCGCGACTACCTGTGGCCGCTCATCGCCTTCATCGGTCTGGGCGCCGTGCTCGGGTCCTTCGCCGCCACCGTGGCAGACGAGAGTGTCCTGCGCTGGCTCTTCGTCGCCTACCTCGCGCTGACCATCGTCGACAGCGCCGCCCGGAAGGGGTTCGTGAGCAGGCGGGACGATGACGGGCCGCGCGCTCTCGGCGGGATCACCGCCATCGCGGGCGGGACCGGGATCGGTGCCGTCGCGAGCTTCCTCGGCGTCGGGGGCAGCGTCCTCACCGTGCCGCTCATGCGGCGCAAGGGACTGCCGATGGCCGACGCGACCGCGCTGGCGAATCCGCTGAGCCTGCCCGTGGCGGTGATCGGCACGGCCGTCTACGCCTTCGCGGCGACGGGCACGGCTTCGGGCGCCGCTCACGTCGGCTACGTCGACCTGGTGGCCGCGGGCGCGCTGCTGTGCGGGTCGCTGCCGACCATCGCGGTGACGCGCCGGATGGTCGGCCGGATCCCGGACCGCGCGCACGCGATCGCGTACCTCGGCCTGCTCGCCGCCGCGCTGATCGCCGTAGTCATCCGATGAGTTTCCGCGAAGTCAAGTCTTGACAAGGAATCAAGGAACTGGCAAGGGGTTATCGGCAGGCAAAGATCCGACGAATCCTCTATCTCTTTTCCGGATCTTGCGCCAAGATCTCCCGCATGAAACTGAGATCGATCACCAAACGCATGTTCGTTCTCGGGCTGCTGACGGTTCTCGGCACCACCGGGGCGACGTCGGTGGCCACCGCCGAACCCCAGACACCGCCCGCCGACGTCAACGCGACCGGGCTGCCGCGCGGCGGCTGGGAACCGATCGGCCCGAACAGCGTCGGCGGACTGCTCGCCGCTTCGCCCGCCGGGCTGGCGATGATGCAGCCGAGCCCGCCCGCGCTCTGGCTTTCCGGCGATCGCGGCGCATCGTGGAGCGTGCGCCGCGGACTGCCTCAAGACACCTCCATCCAGGGATTCTTCGTCGATCCGGCGAACCCGGACCGGATCCTCGCGGTGGGCAACAAACCGGCGGGCTTCCTCGGCGAGTGGCGCGGCGTGCTGGTGCGGACCACCGACCGCGGCCAGACCTGGGAGACCCTGCGCGAGTGGTACCCCGACGGCGCGTTCGGCATGGCCACGGACCCGACCGGCCGGGTCGTCGTGGTGCAGAACATGGATTCGCTGAGCGTCAGCACCGACGGTGGTGAGCACTGGAACGACGTGCCGAGGACCTGGCCGCGCGAGGGGAACGCCTCCCCGGTCGGCGCGCTCAAGCTCATCATGGTCGGCGACGACGCCTACCTCACGACGGTCCTCCCCGAGTACGCCCTTTGGGTGGTCCGCGGGGTCAGTGGCAAGGAGCCGCAGGCCGAACTCGTCTACCGGACCAACGGCGAGATCAACCAGGTCGCTTCGGACGGCGAGCGGCTCGTGGTCACGGTCGGTCCCGAACTGCACGGCTCCACCGACGGCGGCAAGACCTGGACGGTGCTGCGCCGCGATCCCGGCGAGCAGACCCTGCGCGAACCGCGCTTCCTCGGTGGACGTCTGTACGTGTCGACGTATAACGACATAGACGTCAGCGCGGACTTCGGCCGCACCTGGACCCGCAAACCGGTCCCCGCGGCGGGCGAAGGCGTCAGCGACATGATCGACCTCCCCGCCGGACCGGGTAAACCCGCCACCACGCTGATCTCCTCGCTCTACCGAGGGGTGTACGCGGACGAGGGCAAGCGGGGCTACCGGCAGATCGGCGTCCCCGGCGAATCCATGCGCGACCTCGTGACCACCGGGAACCTGCTGCGCGAGAGCGTCGTCGCGGCGGGCGTGCAGGAGATCTACAACACCCCGCTCCCGCGCGGCAAGGTGGCCGCGGCGGACCGGGTCTGGCAGTCGCACCCGGCCGACCGGCTGCACGAGGACGCGCGTCTGTCGGTCTCGCCGGGCCGCCCGGACGTCGTCTGGCAGGTCACCCGTAACGGGTTCTCGCTCGACGTGCTCCGCAGCGGCGACGGCGGACGGACCTGGCAGTTCGCCGCGAAGGCGAAGGAAGGCCTCCCCAGGACGATCTTCGCCCACCCGGCCGATCCGGACCGGGTGCTCGTCTCGGCCTTCGCGCCCAGCGGTTACGTGCTCTACCGCAGCAACGATGCCGGGAAGACCTGGGAAAAGCTCGCGACCGACAACGGCTTCATCGCGTTCGCCGGTGATCCCTGGAACCCGGACCGGGTCTGGGGCGGGGACTCCGACGGCCTGTCCCGGTCGGACGACGGCGGCAAGACCTGGACCCACGTCACCAGCCAACCGGTCAGTTCGATCTCGATCAGCCGATGGGGTGGCGGCCGCATGCTCATCGGCGGCGCGGGCATCCACCTGAGCGAGGACGGCGGCAAGACGTTCCGCCGGGTCCTCGACGGCGAGGA
Source organism: Amycolatopsis sp. EV170708-02-1 (assembly GCF_022479115.1). Taxonomy (NCBI): domain Bacteria; kingdom Bacillati; phylum Actinomycetota; class Actinomycetes; order Pseudonocardiales; family Pseudonocardiaceae; genus Amycolatopsis; species Amycolatopsis sp. EV170708-02-1. Next base: position 6,352,491 of record NZ_CP092497.1, on the reverse strand, counting down.
CCCCCGTGAGATCAGCCGGATCCTGCCGCACCCGTTCGACTTCCGGGTGTGGTTCGCGAGCAATTCGACCGGCGGCGGCGTGCTGCGCAGCACGGACTTCGGCCGCACCTGGTCGCCCGTGCCCGGCGCGCTGCCCGATCCCAGGGTGCTCTCCCTGGCGGTCAGCGCGGACGGCCGGTATCTGTTCGCCGGCACCGCGCAGTCCGGCGCGTACCGGCTGACGCTGTACTGAGTCCGAGACGCTTCGTGGCCGGAGAAGGTTCCGGCCACGAAGCGTTTACGCGTGCCTCGCCGGATGTCAGAGTCGGGGACATGGCCATCGACGTCGCCGCACTCCGGCTCCATTTCCCTTCCCTCGCCGACGGAACCGCCTTCTTCGACGGACCCGCGGGTACCCAGACACCCCGGGCGGTCGCCGACGCCATCGCCGGGACGCTGACCGGTCCGTTGTCGAACCGGGGCAAGGTCACTCCGTCCGAACTCAACGCGGAGAACGCCGTCTCGGGGTTCCGCGACGCCTACGCGGACTTCCTCGGCGTACCTGCCGAAGGCGTCGTCCACGGCCGCAGCGCCACCCAGCTGACGTACGACTTTTCCCGGCACCTGGCCAAAAGCTGGCGCGAGGGCGACGAGATCGTCGTCAGCCGTCTCGATCACGACGCCAACGTCCGGCCGTGGGTCCAGGCCGCCGAACGTGCCGGGATGACCGTCCGGCGGCTCGACATCGACCCCGAGACCACCGAACTCGACCTCGATTCCCTGGTCCTCACCGAACGGACGAGGCTGGTCGCGGTGACGGCGGCTTCGAACGTCCTCGGCACCAAACCGCCGATCCGCCGGATCGCCGATCTCGCCCACGACGCCGGGGCGCTGGTGTTCGTGGACGGAGTGCACTACGCCGCCCACGAACTGGTGGACGTGCCCGCGCTCGGAGCGGATTTCTTCGTCTGCTCGCCGTACAAGTTCCTCGGCCCGCACTGCGGGGTGCTCGGCGCGTCGCCCGCCCTGCTCGAAACCGTCGAGCCGGACAAGCTCATGCCGTCGCCCGACACCGTGCCCGAGCGGTTCGAATTCGGCACGCTGCCCTACGAGATGCTCGCGGGCGCCACGGCGGCGGTGGACTTCCTCGCCGCGCTGGACCCCGGAGCGGGCGGGACACGACGAGAACGGCTCGCGAACTCGATGAACTCGTTGCACGAGCACGAAAGCGCGTTGCGCGCCAAGCTGGAGAAGGGGCTGGGCGACGCCGTCACCGTCCACTGCAAGGCGGCGGACCGGACCCCGACCGTCCTGATGAGCCTCGGCGGCCGCGAGCGCGAGGCGCAACGGCTTCTCGCCGAAAGGAACATCGTCGCGCCGGCGGGATCTTTCTACGCCTACGAAGTGTTCGCGGCCTTGAAGCTGGAGGATCCGGCGCTTCGGGTCGGGCTCGCTCCGTACACCAGCATCGACGACGTGGACAGGTTGCTGGACGGGCTTTCGACGTTCGGGTGAGGACCACAGTGGACACGGCCGCCGCGCTTTTCTTGTGGGCTGAAAGCTCCTTTCGCCGCGTCTGATGCGACGAAAGGAGCTTTCGGCCCTGGCCGCCGGCACAGTCCCGCGTCCGCCGCACTCCCGACTTCGCCGAGCCCTGACCGCCAGAGGCCGGAACTCCTGGAGGCAACCCCGGGATGCCTTACCTCCCGTAACCCGAACAGGTTGGATTTCCTCGCCGTCTCCAGGAGCCGTACTACCGTTCGGTCATGATCGACAACGGGAGGTTCGCGATGCGTTTCCGGTCGGTGGCCGCTTCTGTTCTTCTCGGTTGCGCGCTGTGCGTGGCGCCCGCGGCACTCGGGGCCGGGCCCTCGTCGCTCGCGATCCAGCCCTGCCCCGAGGTCAACGATCCGCCCGACTACAAGATCTCGAACGGTGCCAAGGCCTGGATGAAGACGAACCTGCGCAGCGACTACCTGCGCGGGCCGGGCACGATCACCTACAACAAGACGACGACCTCTTCGGTCAACGCCTCCATCACCGGCACGACCAGCGCCGAGGCGGGTGTCATCTTCGCGAAGGCGAGTGTCTCGCTGGCGGTGAGCGTCGGCGCGAGCTACTCGAAGGCCGATTCGTGGTCCTACGCCGCGACTGTGCCCGCGGGGAAGACGTTGCGGCTTCAGCAGTACAAGGAAGGCCGTTCGTTCACCGTGCAGAAGTACCGGATCGTCCCGCCCTGCAAGGTGAAGTACCTCTGGAAGAAGAACGCCGTCGCACCGGTGAAGAGCCCGAGTTATCTGTGGCAGCTGGTCGGCTGATCGTCGCTTTGGGGCCGATCACAAGAGTCGTCCGCCCGATCTTGTGATCGGCCCCATGGACCTACGGTGACCGTACCGACACCCTGAGAAGGAGCGCCGTGGGCGACGGGCCCTGGCGGAACGGGACGGGTGACCACCATGGGGAGACTTCGCGCACGGACACTGATCGCCGGGATGGTCGCGGTCACCACCGTCGGCCTCGCGCCCGCCGCGACGGCCGCGACCGGCATCGACACCCGGTGGAGTGAACCAGGCCCGTACGCGGTGACCGTCGAAGCCCTCGACAGCGCGCACACCGTGTACCGGCCTTCCCGGCTGGAGAGGCATCCGGTGATCCTGTGGGGCAACGGGACCGGTGCGAATCCGAAGATCTATGACGGCCTGCTGCGGCATCTGGCCTCCCACGGTTTCGTCGTCGCGGCGGCCGACACGCCGAACGCCGGTTCAGGGCAGGAGATGCTGGCCGGAGCCACGACCTTGATCGCCGAGAACTCCCGTCCCGGCAGCCGCTACGAGGGGAAGATCGACACCGCGCACATCGGCGCCACCGGGCATTCCCAGGGCGGGGGCGGGGCGATCGTCGCCGGAGCCGACCCGCGCGTCACCACCACGATCCCGATCGAGCCGGGACCGCAGGGCTCCGCCACGGCGCTCAAGGGCCCTTCGTTCTTCCTCGGCGGCCAGTTCGACACCATCGTCATCCCCGCGTTGCTGGTCATTCCGCGCTACCGCCTCGCGGACCAGGTCCCCGCGGTCTACGGCGAACTCGGCGGGGCGACCCATTTCACGCCCGTCGGCGACGGAGGCGGGTTCCGTGGCGCGATCACGGCGTGGTTCCGGTTCTGGCTTTCCGGCGACGAACGGGCCCGTGCGGAGTTCTTCGGCCCGTCCTGCGGATTGTGCCGCGACGGCGCGTGGTCCGATGTCCAGCGCAACGCGAAGGCGCTGGCCGTTCCGGGAGCTTGATCGCCGTTCTTGTCGGTGGTCCGGGCTAGGGTCTGCCTCAGCAGCCTGACCTGGAGGGATACCCGTCATGACCACTCTCGACAACCGGCCGAACACCGCGCTCCTCGTCGTCGACGTCCAGAACGCGGTCGTCGACGACGGATACGAGCGCGACGCCGTGGTCGCGAACATCGGCGGTCTCGTCGGCAAGGCACGGCGGGAAGGCGTCCCGGTCGTGTGGGTGCAGCACTCCGACGACGAGCTCGTGCGCGGGAGCGAGGAATGGCGCATCGTCGGCGAGCTGGAGCGGGAGGAAACCGAGTCACTCGTCGAAAAGTCCTACGGGGACTCGTTCGAGGACACCGATCTGGAGAAGGTGCTGGCCGAACGCGGTGTCGGACGGCTCGTGGTCGTCGGGGCCGAGACCGACGCCTGCATCCGTTCGACGCTGCACGGCGCCATCGTCCGCGGCTACGACGCGACGCTGGTCGGCGACGCGCATACGACCGGGGACAAGTCGGCGAGCGGGGGGATCACTCCGGAGCAGGCCATCGCGCACACGAACCGCTACTGGCGGTTTCACGTCGCGCCCGGCCGGAAGGGAGGGACGGTGATGAGCGAAGACGTCGATTTCACCGGCTGAGCGGTTTCACGGCGTTCCCGGCCAGTGAGCGAGCAGCAGTCCGGCGTCACCGGTGAAAGTGTTGTGACAGTGGGACTTCGCCGCTTGCAGCACACGGCGGGCGATTTCGGGCGGTACGTTCCCGGCGTTGGCGTCCAGGCTTCCGGCGAGTGAGAACCGCGCGCCGTCGGCGGAACGCGCGTCCGAGAGGCCTTCGGTGTGCAGGACGAGGAGATCTCCGGGCCGGAGACGGGCGGTCGAGACACGGCCGGGCGTCCCGGCGCCGAACGGCGATCGCCGCGCACTGTCCACTGTGGTCGCTCCGTGCCCGGTACCGAGCACGAGCGGTGCTTCGCCACCGGCTTCCAGGTGGCGCAGGTTCCCGAGGGCGAGGTCCACCTCGGCCAGGGTCCCGCGGACGGTCGCGCCGACGCCGAACCGCGTCGAAAGCGCTTTGTCGACAGCCCTTTCCTGTCCGTGCAGGCCGTGGCCTTCGCGGCGGGCGGCCCGGTAGGCCGCGAGTGCCGCCGACACCACCAGGCCCGCGGAGCCGGCGCCGCGGCCCGCGTCGAAGATCGCCAGCCATGCCGTCGTTTCGGAGAGGGCGTAGTCGAAAGTGACGCCGCGAAGGTCGTAGGCGGGCTCGACGCCGCCTGCCACCACGACGTCGCGCGTCGCCGCCGTCAACGGGGCAGGTGCTGCCAGAGCAGTTCGGCGGTGGGGCCGCGCCGCCGGCGGCGACGCGTCAGGTCGAGGCCGTCGCCGTAGCGCATCGCGGCGGCGAGGAGGTGGCCGGACAGTGACGCGAGCCAGCGGCACTGTGTGCGCAGCATGGGGTCGTTGAGGTCCGTGTTCGCGTCGGCTTCGAGCTCGAGCACGCCCACGCGCTCGTCGCCGTCCAGCAGCGTCGCCCACAGGCGCGGCCCGGCCGGGTCTTCGTCCAGCATGGTGCCCGCCTGCCGGTACGCCTGCCCGGCGGTGCTGTTCTCGATGGCCAGCGGTACCCGGCCGGGCGACGGCCCGGGAAACGGGATGAGCCGGTGCTGGTCGTAGTCGGCGAGATAGACGGCTATCCGGAGGTCGAGCGCGCGCCCCGCCGCGGCGATGACCTCGGGCAGCCGCTCCGGGGCGACCCGGTGGGCGCCGTCGAGAAGTCCCACCAGGGCGGCCAGCGGGCCGCGAGGGCGGATGTCCTCACCGGTGTCGCGGCTGTACGGCGCGCGTCGTGCGCCGGAGACCTCGTCGAGGCGCTCGTTGACCGCGTGGGCCACCATGTCCCGTTGGATCCTGGGCAAGGGGAACAACCCCTGCAGGAACGCCTCCAGTTCGACTTCGCTGACGTCACCGCCGAGCGCGAAGTACCTCAGCCACAGCTGCTCCACCGTGAGCCCGGTGCGCGCGAAGCAGGCCGCGACGATCCGCCGCTGCTCCTCGGCCTGGAGCGAGGACACAGTGACCACCCCCGGAGTGCTCGGCGATACGCGGCCCGGATACCAACCGGGCCCCCGGATGAAACATGGCCGGGAGGTGCCGCGTTACGCCAGGTGGCCGAGCGGTTCATCGACGGCGCGCCCGGAAGAGACGATCCGGGACGGGCCGAACGTGGGTCGCGGTAGGCGGGGTGATCGCATTCGGCTAAGGTCGGCTTCCGAAAGCGGTTCTGAGCGTTGAGAAGTTAGCGCCGATCCGCCGGTAACCGGGTTGGTTGCGGCGGTTGATGGTGCGCGCTCGGCGCCGGTTCCCGCCGGTGGCTCCCGTGGTGCATCACGCCGATGTGCAGAAGTGGGAGAGGCGGGCTTTGGACGATGAAATCGACTGGCAGCGGGACAAGAACCGATTCGTCGAGGATGTCGGCGACGGCGAACTGCCGGTGACCTCCGAAAACGGCGCCCGGCTCCTCGCCGGGCCACTGGTCAACCAGTTCGTGTCCCTGACCAGGGCGCTGCTGGATTCCGGCTCGATCGCGGCCGTACTCGAACGAGTGGTCTTCGCGACGCGTGACCTGGTGCCGGGTGCGGATCTGGTCAGCGTCACCCTCCTCGATCCCGACGGCGGGTTCCACACCCCGATGGGCACCGACGAGATCGCCGGCGAACTGGACCAGTTGCAGTATCAGTACGGCGAGGGTGCCTGTGTCGAAGCGGCGCGGGTTTCGGGACCGGCGGCGGCCTTCAGCGACAACCTCGCGGAAGACGCCCGATGGCCGCGCTTCGGCCCCGCCGCCGCGGCGCTCGGGTTCCACTCGCTGGTCTCGACGGCCTTGCTGCCGGAAGCGTCGAGTTCGCAGCTTTCCGGCGCGCTGAACGTCTACTCGCGCCGTCCGCACGGCATCGCCAGGGCCGACCGCGACGTGTTGCTGCTTCTGGCGACGCACGCGTCGCTGGCTTTGGCGACGACGCACGCGGTCACGCGCGGTCAGCTCCAAGAGGAGCAGCTGCAGCAGGCGCTGGACAGCCGGGACGCGATCGGGCAGGCCAAGGGCATCCTGATGGCGCGGCGCGGGATCGACGCCGCGGAGGCGTTCGAGGTGTTGCGGCATACGTCGCAGAACATGAACGTCAAACTCCGGGAACTGGCGGAGATGCTGTCCAAACGGCATACGGAACTGCAATTGCCCGACTGAGCGGGTGGGCGCCACTACGATCGCGATCATGGGTTTCGGCGAGCTGGAGTTGTCGCGGACGTTCGAGTGGCGTGGCCGTTCGGTGGCGTGGGAGCGCCTCGGCGAAGGCGCCCCGGTGGTGCTGTGCCACGGGACACCGTGGTCGGCGCAACTGTGGGCGCCCTTCGCACGAGCGCTCAGCGAGGAGTTCGCGGTCCACGTCTGGGACATGCCCGGATACGGCGGTTCGTCGAAGGACCCCGGCCACGCGGTCGATCTCGGTACGCAGGGCGAGCTCTTCGCCGACCTGCTCAGGTATTGGGGCTGGCCGCTCCGCACGTGATCGCCCACGACTACGGCGGTGCCGTTTCGCTGCGCGCGAAGCTGTTGCACGGTGCGGAATACGCCTCGCTCGCGCTGGTGGACGTCGTCGCGCTGCGGCCATGGGGTTCGGAGTTCTTCCGGCTCGTCGCCGAGAACGCCGAGGTCTTCCAGGCGCAACCCCCGGCGGTGCACAGGGGTGCGCTCGAGTCCTACATCGGGACGGCCTCCCATCGTGGTCTCACCGGCGCGCAACTGGCCACGCTGACCGGCCCTTGGCTGGACGAGGCGGGGCAACGCGCCTTCTACCGGCAGATCGCCGAGGCGGACGTCCGGTACACCGACGAGATCCAGGACCGCTATCCGGAACTCGCGTTGCCGGTGAAGGTGATCTGGGGCGCGGACGACACGTGGATCCCGGTGGACCGCGCGGAACAGCTCGCCGGCGCGATTCCCGGTGCCCTCCTGGACGTCATTCCCGATGCCGGGCATCTGATCCAGTACGACGCGCCGGTCGAACTGGCCTTTTCCCTGCACCGGTGGCTCACCGCGGAAGTGGGCCGGTGGGGACCAGCCGGGAGCGGACGCTGAACGGCGCCGCCAAGATCAACATCGTTCCATTCGGATATTAGAAGTCGTCTACGTGATATCCGGCCACGTATGCGCTCGAAAGCAGTGCGCCGTGACATTCCGCCGTCGAGGGGCCGAAACCGATCGGCACCCAATGCCCGACGGTGTACCAAAAGGAGGATCCGGACGCGCAGTGGGCGACCACCCGGTACGTTTCCGAGTGTCTCGGCAGCGAGAAGCAGGTCGTCGAAATGCCCTCACCGAAGAGGATTCCGTAGCGATCGCTGTCGCATCCGTAGGGCGGGAACTGGCCTTCGGTCGCCGCGGCGGCCGGCGAGGCGGCCAGGAAACCGGCCGCCGAAAAGGCGGCCATGGCTAAAGCGGCGATTTTCTTCTTCATTGTTTCTCCCGCGTCTGGTGCCCAGTGGAAAGGCCAGATTAGCTGCACGGAAGAATTGTCGTGAATTCATCGGGCAGGTGAAACGAGAACGCGTGCGGTGAACCGCGCTGCTCCGAAAGGGCGTCGCCCGCCCCTCTTCTGAGTTCCCGGCTCCCCTTTTGGCCTAGCGTCGCCGGTACTGCGCCGGGGAGGTGATGGTGGACCGGTCCTCATAGGATCCGGGCCTGCCGCGGTCGACGTGGAACGTCGTCAAGGTGCTCACCGGGGAGCGCGGGTCGCGCCGGTCGCCGATCACCCGCATGTGCGTGCTCCAGCGGCGCGGGGTGACCTCGTAGACGTCGTAGCCGTACCGGTCGCCCTCGAAGTACTTGAGGTGCGGGTTCGCCGCGCCCATCTTCGGTCCGTTCGTGGCGTTCCACTCAGGGGAGTAGGCGCCGGAGGTGATCGAATGCGCGGTGAACTCCGTGCCGATCACCGGGGTGGCGGGATCCGCGAAGTCCGCGCGGATGTCGTCGACGAACGCGGAATGCCAGTCGCCGGTGATCACCACGAGGTCTTCGAGGCCGCTCTGCGCCACGTGGGTCAGCACCTCCTTGCGTTCGGCGAGGAAACCGTCCCACTGGTCCGTGAACATGTAGCCGCCGCCGGGCTTCGCCAGCTGGCTCAACATGATCGAGTTCACCCAGCAGTGCCAGGCCTCGCCCGCACCGGTCACCTGGTCCTTGAGCCACGCCTTCTGGTCGGCGCCGAGGATCGTGCCGTCGGGAAGGTTCTGCGCCGACCGGTACTGCCGCAAGTCCAAAATGGACAGATCGAGGAGGTCGCCCCAGCGGCGCTGCCGGTGGATCCTCGGCGTCGAGGGGTGGTCCGGGCGCACCGGCATATGCTCGAACCAGGCCTGATACGCCGCAGAGCGCCGGGCCCGCAGTGCCGGGGTGGTGCCGCTGTAGTCGTTGACGACCTCGTGGTCGTCCCAGGTGACGAACCAGGGGTGGGCCGCGTGGGCGTCCCGCAGTGAGGGGTCGGATTTGTAGAGCGCGTGCCGCCGCCGGTACGCGGGCAGGGTCAGCACCTCGGGACCCTCGTGGTCGCGCAGCGGGTTGCCGCCGACCTGACCGTGCTCGTAGACGTAGTCGCCGAGGTGGACGACGAAGTCCAGCTCCTCCCGCGCGATCCCGGCGTGCGCCGCGTAGAACCCGTCGTGGAACGCCTGGCAGTTCGCCGAGGCGAACCGCACCCGCCGCACCGGTCCGACCGGCGCGGTGCGGGTGCGGCCGACCCGGCTGACCTTCCCGAGCGCGTGGAAGCGGTAGTAATACTGCGAGCCCGGCTCCAGCCCGGACACCGGCACGTGCACGCTGTGCCCGAGCCCGGCGGTGGCGGCCGCCGTCCCGCGCGCCACGCGGCGGCGGAACCCGCGGTCGGTGGCCACCTCCCAGCCGACCTCGACGGTGTCGTCCAGCGGCTGCTCGAACTCCATCGGTTTCGGCGCGAGCCTGGTCCAGAGGGCGACGCCGTACGGGACCGGGTCGCCGGACGCGACGCCCAGCGTGAACGGCGCTTCGTCCCAGGTCGCGCCCAGTGCGGCGGCGGCCTCCTCGGCCTGCGCGACCGTCATCCGCGAACTCAACGGCCAAGCCAGCCCCAGCGCGCCCGCGGTGGCGGCGCCTCGCAACAGGTCCCGGCGGTTGACGGACATCGGTGGTCTCCTCGGCGCTCGTCGGATCGCTCTCCGACACCGAACACCGCCGAGATGACCGGAGATCGACGTGGGGGAGAACATCAGACGGTGATGACGACCTTGCCGCTCGTATGTCCTTCCCGTACGTAGCGGACCGCTTCGGGTGCCTCGGCCAGCGAGTAGGCCCGGTCGATGACCGGCGTCAGCTTCCCGGCCTCGATGAGGGCGCGCAGCGTCTGCAGATCGTCGTGGTTCTCCGTGGAGAAGAGGCCGCGCAGCTTCTGCTTCACGAACGGCCCGAGCACGAGCGCCCGCAGATTGCGGCCCATCGCGCCGATCCATTTCCCCTCGCTCTCGCCACCGACGAGGACGAGGGTTCCCCGCGGGGTAAGGGACTTCCGCAGCGAGGTCAGCGACCGGTTGCCGGCGGTGTCGACGATGAGGTCGTAGCCGCCGCCGAAGTCCTCGCGGGTGTAGTCGAAGACCCGGGTCGCGCCGAGCGAACGCACCAGGCCGACCTTGCCGGTGCCGCAGACGCCGTCCACCTCGGCGCCGAACGCCTTGGCGATCTGCACCGCGAAGGTGCCCACGCCGCCGCCCGCGCCGATGATCAGGACCTTCTGCCGGGGAGCGACCCGGCCTCTGTCCCGGAGGGCTTGGAGCGCGGTGAAAGCGGAGATCGGGATGGCCGCCGCTTCGTCGAAGCCGAGCCGCTCGGGTTTCCGGGCGATCTTGTCCACTGTGGTCAGTGCGTACTCGGCGAAAGATCCTTGACAGGTACCGAAAACCTCGTCGCCGGGGCGGAATCGCGTCACGTCGCCGCCGACGGCGTGCACGACACCGGCGAAGTCCAGCCCGCGAACACGGGCCTTCGGTCTCCGTACCCCGAAACCCATCAGCCGCACCAGATACGGAGAGCCCTCCATGAGGTGCCAGACTCCGGGATCGACCCCCGCCGCCCGGATCCGCACGACCACACCGTCCGGCCCCGCTTCGGGTTCGGGTAGATCGGCGGGCTTCAGGACGTCGGCGGTGCCGTACTCGTTCTGGACGATCGCCTTCACGGCGGCCTCTTTTCCTAGTCTGGGTACTGAAAAACGTCGTCGAGCCCGACGCCGAACACACGGGCTATCTGGAAGGCCATCTCGAGCGACGGCGAGTAGCGGCCTTGCTCGATCGCGATGACCGTCTGGCGGGTGACGCCGATCCGGTCCGCGAGTTCGGCCTGGGTCATCTCGCCCTCGGCGAACCGCAGGGCGCGGATGGAGTTCGTGACCTTGGTCGGTTTCACCATGCCTGGAATCCCCAGCGGTACGCGGCGATCTTCGCGATCGAGCCGAGCAGGGACGCGCACACGAAGGCGAGGTAGACGGCGTTGGCGATCCAGAAGTGGTCCAGTTCCGCCATCGCCATGACGAGCGCCGCGACGCCGCCGATCACGACGAACGACTGTCCGATGTACTCACCGAACCGGTCGATCTCGCGGTCTCGCTGGTCTTTGCGGCCGGCGTCACGCGGTGAGGCGATCGCCGCGGCGATGTTCAGCACGATCGAGGCCGCGATGGCCGCCCCGATCGTCCACAGCAACGTCGCCACGTAGGGGACATCGACGAGCGGGCCGGAGCCCGCCCGGCCGAGGACGACGACCAGATACGCCGCGTAGGCGCAGATCGTGACCACCACCATGATCCATGCGCGTTTCTCTTCCATCGCCACGAGAGCCAAGGTAAAGAGTTCTAGACATCATGTCAAATATCCTTTACATCGACACCGAGAACTAGTTCGTGATACAAATAGTGCGTACTACGAACTTAAGGAGTGGTGATGGCACTGTTCGGATTCGGCCTCGAAACCGGCGTCGGCGAGGTGGACGACCTGTTGCGGCACGCCGAACAGGCCGACCGCGCGGGTCTTGACCTGGTCAGCTTGTCCGATCACCCGTACTTCGCCGACCGGCTGGACGCCTACGCCGCACTGGGCGTGATCCTCGGCAGGACGTCGCACGTGACGGCCGCCGTCAACGTCACCAACCTGCCGAGTCGTCCGGCGCCGATGCTGGCGAGGACGATCACGTCGCTTTCGGCGCTTTCCGGCGGTCGTGTCGCGCTCGGGATCGGCGCGGGCGGGCTCTGGCGGGAGATCGCCAAACTCGGGGTGGAGCATCGGACGCCCGCCGAGGCGGTCCGGGCGATGGGCGAGGCGATCACCCTGGTCAAGGCGCTGTCCGGGGGTGGGGCGCCGGTGACGTTCGAGGGGGAGTTCTACTCCGTCGACGGGTTGGCGCCGGCGGCCGCCGCGGCGCCGCCGGTGTGGACGGGCGCGGTCGGGCCCAAATCCCTCGCGGTGACCGGGAAACTGGCCGACGGCTGGATCCCGGGGCACGCCGCGGACTGGCTCAGCCCGCGATTCGCCGAATCGCGCCCGGTGATCGACCAGGCGGCCGTCGACGCGGGCCGGGACCCGGGTGAGGTCGCGACCATCTACAACTTTCCCGGCCGCATAACGGAAAACCCGGTGGCGTCCCCGCGCGACGGCGACGGGCGCTGGGTCGGTGGTTCGCCGGAACAGTGGGCCGAGGAGCTGGTCACGGCGGTGCGCGACCATGGCGCGGCGGGGTTCGTCTACTTCCCGGTCGAGGACGGGACCTCCACCGACAGCGCGCTCGGCCGCTGGGGGAACGAAGTCGTCCCCGCGGTTCGCGAGGAGCTGGCCCGGGGCTGACCACCATGGCCTCGTGAGTGGCAAGGACGGTTAGAACCGTCCTTGCCACTCACGAGGCGCGAGGTCAGGCGTCGACGGTGAGGGTCTCTTCGAGGGTCGACCGGTGTGTCGGCTTCGCCTCTTCGTAGCGACGGCGGCCCTCGTCGGTCACGACGACGAAGATGCCGCGCCGGTCCGACTCGCACAGCGCGCGCTGGACGAGGCCCTCGCGCTCGAGGCGGGCGACGAGCCGCGAGGTGGCGCTCTGGCTCAGGTGCACGACCTCGGTCAGATCGGCCGCGCGGCACTTGCCGACGACGCAGGTCACCAGGCGTTCGAGGGCTTCGAACTCGGTGACTCCGAGACCGTGGCGCTCCTGGAGGCGGCACTCGAGCCGGCCGTAGACCGCCGCATGCCGGGCGGACAGGTCGTGCCACTCCCGCAGCAGGTCTTCTTCGGCGACGTCGCTCACGCGGCCCAAGATAGCATGCACGTGAATTTTATGCAAAGTCATTAAATGCACTTGCATTAGATGCGTGTGCATGTACTGTACGGATCATGAGTTCTTCCGTGCAGCTGTCCACCAGCTCGACAAGGTGGGACGCGCGCCTCTGGGGTGTCCTGCTCACTGTGTCCGTTGTCGTCGGCCTCGACGCGCTCGACGTGTCGATGGTCGCCGTCGCCCTCCCGTCCATCCAGGCCGACATCGGCCTCTCCACCGGCGCGTTGCAGTGGATCATCAGCGCCTACGTGCTCGGCTACGGCGGCCTGCTGCTCCTCGGCGGCCGCACCGCCGACCTGCTCGGCAGGCGCCGGGTCTTCCTCGTCGCCGTCGCGGTCTTCGCGCTCGCTTCCCTGCTCGGCGGCCTCGTCGACGACGGCGCGCTGCTGATCGCCACCCGCTTCATCAAGGGCTTGGCCGCCGCGTTCACCGCACCGGCCGCGTTGTCCATCATCACCACGACCTTCCACGAAGGCCCCGCCCGCAACCGGGCGATCAGCATCTTCGCCGTCTTCGGCGCCAGCGGTTACTCCGCGGGCCTCGTCTTCTCCGGTCTGCTCACCGAGGTGGGCTGGCGCTGGACGTTCCTGCTGCCGGTGCCGATCGCGATCGCCGCGCTGGTCGCCGCGATCAAGCTGATCCCGTCGTACCAGCCGCAGACGGGCGGCGGCTACGACTTCCCGGGCGCGATCACCGGTGCCGCCGGTTCGCTCCTGCTGGTCTTCGCCGTGGTCGAAGCGCCGGAGATCGGCTGGGCCGCGCCGCGGACGCTGATCTCGTTCGCCCTCGCGCTCGCCCTGCTCGCCACCTTCGTGTTCATCGAGAAGCGCAGCAAGCACCCGCTGCTTCGGCTCGGCATCCTGCGCTCCGGCCCGCTGGCCCGCGCGAACCTCGGCGGTGCCACGTTCTTCGGCGCCTACATCGGTTTCCAGTTCGTGGTGATGCTGTACCTGCAGACCGTGCTGCACTGGTCCGCGCTGCAGACCGCGCTCGGTTTCCTGCCCGCCGCGCTGATCGTGGCCTTCGGTTCGCCTCGGATCGAGCCGCTGATCGACCGGCTCGGCACCCCGCGCACGATCCTCGCCGGTGTCGTCGCCCACGTCATCGGGTACGCGCTGTTCCTGAGGATCGACGAGAGTTCCAGCTACGCCGGCTCGGTGCTGCCGAGCATGATCCTGCTGGGCATCGGCTTCATGCTGGCGTTCTCGTCGCTGAACATCCAGGCGACCAACGGCATCTCCGACGACGAGCAGGGGCTCGCCGGTGGACTGCTGAACACGTCGATCCAGGTCGGCGGCGCGATCGGGCTCGCCGTGGTGACCGCGGTCCTGACCGGCAACTCGGGCGGGGCCACCGGCCCGGCGGCGCTGCTGAACGGTCTGGCGCCCGCGCTGACCGTCGTCACCGGCATCGCTGTGATCAGTGTCCTGGTGGCGCTGTCCGGAGTCGTCGGCCTGCGCAAGGCCGAAGCCCGCTCCGCCGTCGCCGAACCGGAGTACGCCGCCGCTGAATGACCAGGGGGTGAGGTGGCCCCTTCCCGCGCTCGGGGCGGGAAGGGGCCTCTCGCTACCAGCGGATCGGCAGGGACTTCAGCCCGTTCTGGAAGTTCGACCGCAACCGCACCGGTTCACCGGCGAGTTCGGCCTCGCCGAGCAGATCCAGCACAGCCTCGAACATCGCGCGCAGCTGCACCCGCGCCAGCTGGGCGCCGAGGCAGAAATGCGGGCCGTGCCCGAAGGTCAGGTGATCGTTGGGAGTGCGGCCGATGTCGAACCGGTCCGGGTCTTCGAAAACGGACTCGTCGCGGTTCGCGGCGGAGAACCAGACGACCACCTTCTCGCCCGCGCGGATGTCCACATCGGACAGGACGACGTCCTCGGTCGCGGTCCGGCGGAAGTGCATGACCGGCGTCCAGAAGCGCAACATCTCTTCCACCGCACCGGGAAGCAGCGAACGATCGGCCAGCAGCCGCCGGTACTGATCCGGATGCGAGAGCAGCGCCAGCATCCCGCCGGGGATGCCGTTGCGCAGTGTTTCGTTGCCCGCCACGGAAAACAGCCAGAACAGGTTCTCGAACTCCGCGATCGAAACCCGTCCGCCGTCTTCCACGTGACCCATCAGGTTGCTCATCACGTCGTCGCCCGGATGCCGGCGCTTGTACTCGCCGAGCGCGGTGGCGTACGCGTAGAGATCCGGCATCCCGGCGCGCGTGCGCGGATCGGGCATCGCGCCGTCCGGCCCCGGAACGGGCCGCACCGCCAGCGCCGCCCGCGCGAGATCGGTGACGTCGCCCGCCTCGACGGTCGCGCTCACCGCGTAGTCGGCGTCCTGGTAGCCGATCACGCGATTGCTCCAGTCGTACATCAGCCGCCGGTCCTCTTCGGGGATCCCGAAGACCTCGGCGAGCGTCAGCAACGGGAGATCGGCGGCGAGGGTGGCGAAGTCGCACTCGCCGTCTTCCCGGACCCCGGCGATCAGTTCCCTGGCCCAGCCCTGGATCCGCTCGGTCAGCCTGCCGACCGCGCGCGGCGTGAACGCCTTGGTGAGCAGGCCCCGCAACCGGGCGTGCTCGGGCGGGTCCATGTTGAGCATCATCCGGCGGACGTAACCGAGGTCCTGCTCGGTCGCGGGATCCCGGATCTGTGTCCCGCCGAGGTGCGACGAGAACAGCTTCGGGTTCTTCAGCACGTGCTTGACGTCCGAATGCCGCAGCACGGCCCAGAAATCGTCCACGCGCACGACCGGCGACTCCCGGCGCAGCGCCGCGAGGTGCTCGTACGGCACGCCTCGGGTGTATACGTCCGGATCGGTGATCACGGCGTCGACACTAGCCCGCACACCAGGGACTGAGGAAAGATCCGTCCGGTGGACACGCTGAAGATGCGCACCGCCGGAACCGAAGGCCCCGCCGTGCTCCTGCTGCACGGCCTCGGCGCGACTGGAGCGGTCTGGGACGGCCTGATGCTGCAACCCGGTTACCGCTGGCTGGCGCCCGATCTCCCCGGTCACGGGGCATCCCCGCATTCGGCGCACTACTCCTTCGGCGGCCTGGCCGCGGCTGTCGCCGACGCGCTCCCGGAACGTGGTCCGCTGCTGGTGATCGGCCACTCCCTGGGCGGGGTGGTCGGGCTCGCGCTGGCCAGCGGGTGGTTCGGGCTCCGGGTCGACGGGTTGCTCGCGGTGGGCGTCAAGGTCGACTGGAGCGAGTCCGACCTCGCGAAGGCCGCCGACATGGCGGCGAAACCGCCCCGGGTCTTCCCGGCCCGTGAGGACGCCGAACGAGCGTTCCTCAAGATCGCCGGGCTCACCGGTCTGGCCGAAGCGGATCCCGACGGCATCGTCGAAACCGAGGGCGGCTGGCGGCTGGCGCTGGATCCCCGCGCGTTCGCCGTCGGCGCCCCCGACATGCCCGGCCTGCTCGGCGCGGCGCGCTGCCCGGTCGCCCTCGCCGCCGGCGAGCACGACCCCATGAGCCGCCCCGAACAGCTTCGCGCGCTCAGCGAGGCGTCCGTCGAACTTCCCGGGCTGGGCCACAACGCGCACGTCGAAGACCCGGCCGTGCTCCTGGCCTTCCTCGGGCAGTTCGGCGGTTAGCGACCGATCTCGCCCAGGACGGCGATGCCCTCGGCGATGTCGCTCGCCGGGCTCGCCCCGTACCCGAGGACGAGGCCGGGATTCATCGGCCGCTGGCAGTGCCACGACAGCGGCTGCACCTTCACCCCCCGCTCCAGCGCGGCGGCGGCGAAGTCGAGATCGGAGAAGTCGCCGTCGAAGGTGATCGTCAGATGCAGCCCGGCGGCGGCACCGTGCACCACGGCGTCCGGCAGATGCGTCCGGAGCGCCTCGATCATCGCGTCCCGGCGGCGGCGATGCCGCTTGCGCACGAACCGCAGTTGCCGTTCCATCTCGCCCGATTCCATGAGATGCGCGAGCACCAGCTGCGGCAGGACGGCGTTGCCGAGGTCGGCGAACCGTTTGGCCGCGACCACCTCGTCCCGGTAGCGCGGCGGCACCAGCATCCAGCCCACCCGGAGCGCGGGCGCGAGCCACTTCGACACACTGCCCGCGTAACAGACCTGCTCGGCGAGCATCGAGCGCAGCGCGGGGACCGGCGGGCGGTCGTAGCGGTGCTCGGCGTCGTAGTCGTCCTCGATGATCAGCCCGCCGTCCGCGGCCCAGCGCATGAGCTCACGACGGCGTTCCCCGCCGAGCACGACACCGGTCGGGAACTGGTGCGCGGGCGTGAGCAGCACGGCGGGCGCGCCGCTGCGCACGAGCTCGTCGACGTCGACCCCGTCTTCGTCGACCCGGATCGGCGGTGTCGCCAGCCGCCGGTCGTGCAGATGCTGCCGCGCGCCCAGCGAGCTCGGATCCTCGACGGCGATCTCGGAGATCCCGTTGTCGCGCAGCACCTGTGCCAGCAAGCCGAGGCCCTGCGCGACCCCGGCGACGATCAGCACGTCGTCGGCGTCGGCGGTGATGCCCCGGGTGCGGGCGATCCAATGCGCGATGGCCAGCCGCAACGCGGGCGCGCCCCGCGGGTCGCCGTAGCCGAAGGCCGCCGCCGAGAGGTCGTTGAGCACGGTGCGTTCCGCGCGTAACCAGGCCGTACGCGGGAAGGCCGTCAGATCCGGCACGCCGGGGGACAGGTCGATCCTCGCCGGGGTCGCCCGCAGCGAGTCGAAGACGCCGATCCCGGGGGTGGGCCGGAAGATCGTGCCCGCGGCCGGGGACCGGGCGCGGTCTGCTCCTTCGTCCTCGCCGGCGCCGCGACGACCACCGTGCCCGCGCGGCCGCGGCCGGCGACGTGACCGTCTTCGACCAGCCGCTGGTAGGCCTCGGTGACCACACCGCGGGAGACCCGCAGGTCCGCGGCCAGTGCCCTGGTGGCGGGCAGCCTGCTGCCGACCGGCAGGCGGCCGTCGGAGATGGCGTGCCGCAACCGCGACGCCAGCCAGTCCGACCGGCGCCCCGGCGGTGCGTCCCCGATGTCCAGCTGCAGGAAGTCCGAGCCCTCGGCAGTCACCGGATCATTGTGTCATTCGGGGTCGTAGGCGAGGTTCGGGCGGAGCCACTGTTCCACAGTGGACAGTTCGAGGCCGCGACGGGCCGCGTAGTCCTCGATCTGGTCCTTGCCCAGCCGCCCGACGGTGAAGTACCGCGAAGCGGGGTGGGCGAAGATCAGCCCGCTGACACTCGCCGCCGGTGTCATCGCGAACGACTCCGTCAGCCCCATGCCGAAGCTGCCCGCGTCGAGCAGGTCGAACAGCTCCTGCTTCTCGCTGTGATCCGGGCTCGCCGGGTAACCCAGTGCCGGGCGGATGCCGCGGAACTTCTCGGCGTGCAGGTCTTCCAGCTTCGGATCGGCGTCCGGCTCGAACCAGTCCCGCCGGGCCTGGAGGTGCAGATGCTCGGCGAACGCTTCGGCGAGCCGGTCCGCGAGCGCCTTCACCATGATGGCGCGGTAGTCGTCCTGCTTGGCCTCGAACTCGGCGGCGAAGTCCTCGGCGCCGAGGATGGTGACCGCGAAGCCACCGAGGTGGTCGCCGGCACCCGCCGGCGCGATGTAGTCCGCCAGGCAGCGGTTGGGCCGCGACAGCGGTTTCTTGGTCTGCTGGCGCAGCATCGGGAACTTGAGGCCCGACTCGAGGATGATGTCGTCGCCCTCGGAGTGCGCGGGCCAGAACGCGTACGCGCCCTTCGCCTGGAATCGCTCCTCGGCGATGATCTGGTCCAGCAGGGTGTTCGCGTCTTCGAACAGCTCGCGCGCCACCGGGTTGTCCAGGATCGCCGGGTACTTGCCCTTCAGCTCCCAGGCCAGGAACAGGAAGGTCCAGTCGATCATCTCGCGCAGTTCGGTGAGCGACGGCGAGACGTACCGGACGCCGGTGAACGCGGGCGCCGGGATGTCGTCGAAGGAGACCTTCTCCGGGTTGGCCCTCGCCTCCTCGACCGTCAGCAGCGGCGTCCGCTGCTTGTTCGCGTGCTGCACGCGCAGCTCTTCCTGATCCTCGCGATTCTTCTTGTCGAGGAGCTCGGCGCGGTCGGCGTCGAGCAGGTCGCCGACGACACCGACGACGCGGGAGGCGTCGAGAACGTGCACGGTCGTGTGCTCGTACGCGGGCGCGATGCGGACCGCCGTGTGCTGGCGCGACGTGGTCGCGCCGCCGATCAGCAACGGCAGCTTCAGCCCGCGCCGCTCCATTTCGGCGGCGACGTTGACCATTTCGTCCAGCGACGGCGTGATCAGGCCGGAGAGCCCGATGGCGTCGGCGCCCTCCGAGACCGCGGTGTCCAGGATGACCGAAGCCGGGACCATCACGCCCAGGTCGATCACCTCGTAGTTGTTGCAGCCGAGGACGACGCCGACGATGTTCTTGCCGATGTCGTGCACGTCGCCCTTGACCGTCGCCAGGACGACCTTTCCGTTGCCCTGGCGGGTTTCGACCCGGCCTTCGAGGCGCGCCTTCTCCTTTTCGGCCTCCATGAACGGCTCGAGGTAGGCCACCGACCGCTTCATCACGCGCGCGCTCTTGACCACCTGCGGCAGGAACATCTTGCCGGACCCGAACAGGTCGCCGACGATCTTCATGCCGTCCATCAGGGGGCCTTCGATGACCTCCAGCGGCCTCGGCAGCTTCTGGCGCGCTTCCTCGGTGTCCTCTTCGATGTAGTCGACGATGCCGTGCACCAGCGCGTGGCTGAGGCGGGCCTCGACCGGATTCTCCCGCCAGGAGAGGTCGACCGTGCGCTTGGTTCCCTTGCCGTTGACCGTTTCCGCGAACGTGACCAGCCTGTCGGTGGCGTCCTCGCGGCGGTCGAAGAGCACGTCCTCGACCAGTTCCAGCAGATCCTTGGGGATGTCCTCGTAGACCGCGAGCTGCCCGGCGTTGACGATGCCCATGTCCAGCCCGGCGCGCACGGCGTGCAGCAGGAAGGCCGAGTGCATCGCCTCGCGCACGACATTGTTGCCGCGGAAGGAGAACGACAGGTTCGAGATACCGCCGCTGATGTGCACGCCGGGGCAGCGTTCCTTGATCCGCGGCAACGCGTCGATGAACGCCTTGGCGTACCCGTTGTGCTCGGAGATCCCGGTCGCGACCGCGAGCACGTTCGGGTCGAAGATGATGTCCTCGGCGACGAAACCGGCCTGCTGGGTCAGCAGGTCGTAGGCGCGGGCGCAGATCTCGACCTTGCGGTCGGCGGTGTCGGCCTGGCCTTGCTCGTCGAAGGCCATCACGACCACGCCGGCGCCGTAGTCGCGGATGCGGCGGGCCTGCTGGAGGAACTGCTCCTCGCCCTCCTTGAGGCTGATGGAGTTGACGACTCCCTTGCCCTGCACGCATTTCAGCCCGGCTTCGAGGACCGTCCAGCGCGAGCTGTCGATCATGATCGGCAGCCGGGCGACCTCGGGTTCGGTGGCGATGAGGTTCAGGAACGTGGTCATCGCCTTTTCGCTGTCGAGCAGGTCGGCGTCCATGTTGACGTCCAGCAGGTTCGCCCCGCCGCGGACCTGCTCCAGCGCTACGTCGACGGCGGCCTGATGGTCGTCGGCCTCGATCAGCTTGCGGAACTTGGCGGATCCGGTGACGTTGGTCCGCTCGCCGATCATGACGAACCCGGTGTCCTTGCCGATCTCGAACGGCTCGAGCCCGCTGAACCGGGTGTGCGCCTTCGGATCCGGCACGGTCCGCGGCGCCATTCCCCGGACGGCGTCGGCGATCTCCTTGATATGCGCGGGGGTCGTGCCGCAGCAGCCGCCGACGACGTTGACCATCCCGGCCGTGGCGAAGTCGCCGAGCAGCCCGCCGGTCTCCTCGGGCGTCTGGTCGTACCCGCCGAACGCGTTCGGCAGGCCAGCGTTGGGGTGGCAGGCCGTGTACGTGCCCGCGAGGCGGGACAGCTCGGCGATATGCGGGCGCATCTCCTCGGCGCCCAGCGAACAGTTGACGCCGACGAGCAGCGGATCCGCGTGCTCGATGGAGCTCCAGAAGGCCTCGACCGTCTGCCCGGACAGTGTCCGGCCGCTCAGGTCGACGATCGTCACCGAGATCCACAGCGGCAGATGCGGTGCGACGTCACGGGCCGCGGCGATCGCGGCCTTGCAGTTGAGGGTGTCGAAGATCGTCTCGATGAGCAGCAGGTCGACGCCGCCCTCGGCGAGCGCTTTGATCTGGTCGGCGTACGCGGCGTACACCTCGTCGAAGGTCACCGCGCGGAACGCCGGATCCTCGACCTTGGGCGACAGCGACAACGTGACGTTCAGCGGCCCGACCGACCCGGCGACGAACTTCCCGCCCGCCGCGTCCGCCGCCTCGCGCGCGATCTGGGCGCCGCGGAGGTTCATCTCGTACGCGAGATGCTCCAGCCCGTAATCCGCCTGGCCGATGGTGGTGGCGGTGAACGTGTTCGTCGTCGTGATGTCGGCGCCGGCGTCCAGATACTGGCGGTGGATGTCGAGGACGACGTCCGGCCGGGTGATGTTCAGCAGGTCGGGGTCGCCGGTGATGTCACGAGGGTGGTCCTGGAACCGCTCGGTGCGGTAGTCCTCGGGTTTGAGGCCGGCGTTCTGGAGCATCGACCCCCACGCGCCGTCGAGCACCACGATGCGCTCATCCAGCAGCTTTCGCAGGGCGGTCGTTTCCATCCAGCGCTCCTCCCATGTCGTGGGAGGCGCCCTTGCGGTGAAGTCCGGGGCCGAGCGTGGCGGACCCCGCGGTCCGTTGCAGCGCCTCTCGACCTTGGCGACCAGAGTACCGGACCCGCACAAGGGTGATCCGCCCGAATCGCTCAGCCGCTGGCCAGGGCGGGTTCGGCTTCCCGGATCGTGGGACGGGGCGGTGCGGGCCTGCGCCGGGCGACCAGTTTGCGGCCGACTTCGATCATCGGCACCTCGACCCAGCGGTAGAGGACGTCGGAGATGATCAAGGCGACGACGGTCACGGCGATCGCGGTCAGCGTCCGGTGGACGCCCAGCTGGGGAATCGACAGCGCGACCACGGTCGCCGCCACCCCTTGCAGGAGGTAGACGGAGTACGACCGCTCGCCGATGAACCGCATCGGAGGGGTCGAGAAGAGCCAGGCGATCGGACCGCGGGGGATCAGCGAGGTGATGAACAGTGCGACCAGCACCGCGTACGTGGTGCCGCCGATCGTGCCGCCGTCGTGGAAGAAGGCCTCGATGTCGGTGACATGGATCTGGAGGACGACGAGTGCCGCGAGCAGGACGAAGCTGGCCAGCGGGTGGGTGAAGACGCGGAGGACCGCGAACCCCTTGCGGTAGTGCAGGCCGATGGCGAGCGCGCAACCGATGATGATGGGCGAGTAGGCGCCGGCGTACGGCATCACCGGGATCAGGGCGATCATGAGCGCGATCAGGCTGATCGCCAGGCCGAGCCTCTTCGGGAAGCTCAATGCCGCGATGCCGAAGGCCAGGAACGGCCAGACGAGGTAGAACTTCTGCTCGACACCCAGCGTCCACGACTGACCGAAAGGTGCGTTGTGGGCGAATTCGTTGGTGAACGTCAGGAAGTACGGCATCGCTCCGGCGAGCCCGCTGGAGGTGTACTGGCCGCGGAGATAGGTGAACACGATGATGATGCCCAGAACCGCGAAATACACGGGAAGAATGCGGAACGCGCGACGGATGTAGAAGTTCGCGAGCGAGATCCTGCCGTTTTTGTCTTCTTCACGCAGTGCCAGCGTGGTGATCAGGAAACCGGAAAGAACGAAGAACAGGTGGACGCCGATCCACCCGTTGGCCATGGCCCACGACGGTCCTCCGTAGTGGAACACCACCACGAGGAGCGCGGCGATCGCGCGCAGCCCGTCGAGGGCCGGGAATCTCTTCGTGGACAGGTACTGCTCGTGCGTCATCATGCTTTGAACCCCCAGGAACGTCACCGGTAGCCGGGCCCGATGCGGATGCGTCACTCTAAAGGGTGAAATGGCGGTTCCTGTGAGGGGCTGTGTGTTTCCTGTGCGTAGTAAAGACAGCTACAGCGTGTTCCGTTGCTTGGCAACGGCTGATCATCAATGGTTATCTGTTTTCTTGAAATCGGATCACCGCCTTAAGGATCAAGGGAAAGGCGAGGACGAACCCGGCGTTCCTCGACTTCCTCGATCGACGCGGGCTAGGCAAACGGAGGAGGCTCGTGGAGCCTGAAGACCTGAGGGTGTGGATCGAACGATCGTCCCGGCTGAGCGCCGAGTTCGAGCGAGGGTTCGAGGCGAGGTTCGGCTATCCGCCGGGTGAGAACCGGGTCCTCGCGGCTGAGGGTTCCGGCTCGGACGATCTCGAAGAGCTGACGAAGCTCGGTGTCCCCACCGGACTGCTGGACTTCTACGCTTGCGTCAGAGAGGTGTCGTTGCCGGATCTTGGCAACGGTGTTTTCGTGCATCCGGCGGGACATGTGGTCGCGGGACTGCTCGGTGCTCTGCCCACGCGACTCGCCGGCGCCACCGAGGGGCGGATCATCGTTTTCGGATCGGATGGAGGAGGTGCGATGTTCGCCTTGCGCCTGGCCTGCGGAGCTGTCCACCGATTGCGGGGCGGTTCCTTCCTCGACGGTGCCTACGAAGCCGATCAACAGGGAACGGCAGTGGTCGCGAAGGACCTGCGAGAGTTCTTGGACGGCATCCTGAGGGAGCTGGAAGGTCAGGTCCTCGCGTGAGCCTCGAAGCGAGCGGACGACTTCGGTTCCTTCGCTCGTGGAGTGAGAGAAAGGCAGCGATGCGTTTGATCGAGCTGCGCGCCGCCGGCAACCGCTCCGTATGGTGGTTCCACGGCAGCGGTACCCGAGAGCACGGATGGTCATGGCAGCAGCGATTCGACTCGGTGTCGAAAGTGCCGAGCAAGGGCCTCAGGGGAAGACCGTATGCGTCGCCCGGTGTCTTGGTGCGCAGGTCTCGGTCGGCGACTTTCTCTCCACCGCGATCTTCGAGGACGGCACGTCGACGAAGGTCGATCTGCGAATCGTCATGATCCTGCGTTACGAACGGCCGGTCGAGCTGCTGGACCCGCCGCACAGCGCGAAGCTCGAACTGGCGGGCGCGGGTGGGCTCGAAGGAGTCCGGGAACTCCGAGGCTGCCCGCCGTGAAACGGAATTCCCGGCGAACAAGCTGGATGTCGACGCTGATTTCCGTCATTGACGGAGGTTCGGACCGGATCGATCACCATTCGTGTCCGCGTTGCGGGAAGAACCGGTTGGAAGTCAGGTATCTCGGCTATCCGGAGAGTCGTCTCGCCACGGTCTATCTCTGGTGCGATGCGTGTCTGCACGGCATTCAGATCTCGCGTGCCCGCGCTCCTGAAGGGATGACGCTGTACCCGATCATGGATCCGGCGTCGGCCGACGGGATTCCCGACTTCGTCCGGCATCAGCCCTGAGCGGGCTCGCTGAATTCGGCGGGTTGAGATCCCTACGCTCCGGTCAGAAACCGACGGTCGCCTTCTGGATCTTCACCGGCTTCGCGGGCAGCCCGTCCTGCGGCCCGTTCGGATCCGTCGGGATGATGCCGTTCGCCACGATCCGGTCCAGCACCTCCATGCCCCGCACGACCTTGCCCATCACCGAGTAGTTCTTCGGGATGTTCGCGAACGAGTGCACGATGAAGAACTCGCTGCCGTTGGTGCCGGGGCCCTGGTTACCCATGGCGATGGTGCCGCGTTCGTAGGTCTCGGTGCCGTCGACCTCGTCCGGGAACTTGTAGCCCGGTCCGCCCTTTTCGGCTTCGTAGATGTCGCCGCACTGCAGGACACCAAGACGTGAGGAGTTCGTCAGGCGCCAGCACTGACTGCGGTCGTAGAAGCGCTGCAGCGCCAGGCTCGCCAGGTTGTGGACGGCGCACGGGGCGGCACCGGCGCGATTCAGGCGCACGGTCACCGGGCCGTAGTTGAAGCGGAACGTGACGTCGACGGTGCCGCGGGTCAGAGCGAAGGGGAGCGGGCGCAGGACCGGGCGGGCCGCGGGGTTTTCCGGTGTCGGCGTGAACTCGCAGCGCACGATCGGCAGCGATGCCGGGGCGGGCGCGGCGGTGGCGACGCCGGGCAGGAACACGGCGGCGAGAGCGGAAACGACAGCGGTGACACCCCAGCGCAGCTTCATGAGGGGGAACCTAACCCAAAAGGATGGCCGTCGGGTAGCGCTTCACAGGGGTTCGGTCCGTGAAGGCCTCCTTGCCTACCCTGAGGGTAGTGAAGGAGGCCCTCGCTACCCGGCGACCTTCACGCCTCCCCAAGTACAGGAAGGGGGCCTTCATGTACTTCGGGCGGGTGAGGGTGGCGGTGAGCCATCGGTCCAGGTGGTCGTGAGCGGCGATTCGGGTTAGAACACGAATCGCCACTCACGACCAACGGAGCCGCATGTTCACCGCCGCGTACCTAGCCCTGTCCCTCGTCCTGCTCCCGCCCACCGAGATCCGCCCTGACCAGGTCGAACACGTCGCCCTGCCCTGCGTCCAGGCGGGCGCGTCGACCGACGACGGGGACGCTGCCAAAACCCTCAACCAGCAGCTCGCCACCAAGATGCGCGGCTACATGAACCCGTACAACACCTCGTGCGCCAGAGTGATCGTCGAGACCGTGCAGAGATCGGGGCTCAACGATCGCGCGGCGGCCATCGCGATCGCGACGGTGATCGTCGAGTCGAGTATCGCCAATCTCGACGGCGGCCTCGGTGACTCGGTCGGGCTCTTCCAGCAGCGCGCGAGCTGGGGTTCCTTCGAACAGCGGACCGACCCGGTGTGGGCGACCGGCCGGTTCCTCGCGGTGATGCGGCAGTTCTACCCGAACGGCTCGTGGAACAACGTCGCCATCGGGGAAGTCGCCGCGGTGGTCCAACGTCCGGCGGCGAAGTACCGGCATCGCTACGGCGTCGAGGCCGACGACGCGGTCAAGATCGTCAACGAGCTGTGGGCCCAGAACGGCCAATGGCCCCTGCCCACGAAGGTGGACAGGGGCCATTGAGCCGTGAAGGAGCTACTTGCGCCAGGCGGTGCGCTGCTTCCGGATGTCGAGCACCAGCCCGAACATCATCAGCAGCGACAGCCCGATCAGCCACAGGTTCTCGGTCCAGCCGTGGTGGTTGCCGTACAGCATCACCAGCAGGATGATCGCGCTCAGCCAGCCCGCGATCCGCGTCGCCTTCGGGAAGGAACCGTGCCAGCCCCACTCGGCCGACGGCTCGTCGCGGGGGTCAACGGTGTCGACGCCCACCCGGCCGCGCTTTTCGACCGCTTTGCTCGCCACGATCAACTCCTCAAAACCCGATGGTTCGCTTGCCCGCGAATGATCCCACACCTGGCTGCACGCGCCCGACGGGCCCCAAGCGACAATGAGCCCCGATGACTACCTCGCGAAGTGTGCTCGTGCTCGGTTCGACCGGATCGGTCGGCGCCCAGGCCCTCGACGTCGCGGCCCGCAACCCGGAGCTGTTCCGGGTCGCCGGGATCGCCGCGGGCGGCTCCGACCCCGCCGCGCTGGCCGCCCAGGCCCTGGCGCACCAGGTCGACGCCGTCGCCATCAGCAGGCCGACGGCCGTGGAAGACCTGCAGCTCGCGCTGTACGCCGAGGCGCAGAAGCGCGGCTACTCCAGCGGCGACTTCAAGCTCCCGCGCATCTACGCCGGGGCCGACGCGGTCGTCGAGATGATCGACGCCACCCCCGTGGACGTCGTGCTCAACGCGCTCCCCGGTTCCCAGGGGCTCCCGCCGACCCTGCGCGCGCTCGCCACCGGTGCCACGCTCGCGCTGGCCAACAAGGAGTCGCTGATCGCGGGCGGGCCGCTCGTGCTGGCCGCGGCCAAGCCCGGCCAGCTCGTCCCGGTGGACTCCGAGCACTCCGCGATCGCGCAGGCCCTGCGTGCCGGCCGCGAGTCCGAGGTCGCCCGGCTGGTGCTCACCGCCTCGGGCGGCCCGTTCCGCGGACGCAAGCGCGAGGAGCTGGCCGACGTCACCGTCGAGCAGGCGATGGCGCATCCGACCTGGTCGATGGGGCCGCTCATCACGATCAACTCGTCCACTTTGGTCAACAAGGGCCTGGAGCTGATCGAGGCGAAGCTCCTGTTCGACATCGAGACAGACCGCATCGACGTGGTCGTCCACCCGCAGTCGATCATCCACTCGATGGTGACCTTCGTGGACGGTTCGACGATCGCCCAGGCCAGCCCGCCCGACATGCGGCTGCCGATCGCGCTGGCGCTGCACTGGCCGGACCGCGTGCCCGGCGCGGCGGCCGCGTGCGTCTGGGACAAGCCCGCGAGCTGGACTTTCGAGCCGTTGGACAACGACGCGTTCCCCGCCGTCGAGCTGGCGCGGCACGCCGGGACCGTCGGTGGCTGCATCCCGGCGGTCTACAACGCGGCGAACGAAGAGCTGGTGGCCGCCTTCCTGGCACAGAACACCGGCTTCACCTCGATTGTGGACACTATTGCCCAGGTGGTGGAAGCCGCCGACGAATGGCGTCGTGAACCTCGCGACGTTGATGACGTACTAGCTGCCGAGCGCTGGGCTCGCGCGCGTGCCGGTGCGCTGATCGGTAAGGGGAAGTAGCGCGTGGTCTTCATTCTCGGGATCGTGCTGTTCGCGCTGGGCATCTGCCTGTCCGTCGCGCTGCACGAGGCCGGCCACATGTGGGCGGCGAAAGCCTTCGGCATGAAGGTCCGGCGCTACTTCATCGGCTTCGGGCCGACCATCTTCTCCTTCCGTCGCGGTGAGACCGAATACGGCGTGAAGTGGATCCCGCTCGGCGGGTTCTGCGACATCGCGGGCATGACCGCGCTCGACGAGGTCACCCCGGAAGAGTCGAAGCGCGCGATGTGGCGCTTCAAGACCTGGAAGCGCACCGTCGTCATGTCGGCGGGCTCGGCGATGCACTTCATCCTCGGTTTCATCATTCTCTACCTGATGGCCGTCACCATGGGCCTGCCGAATCCGGCCGCCCAGGCCGCTCCCACCGAGGCCGTGATCAGCGCCACGTCGTGTGCCCGTGCGGCCACCACGGTGGAGCAGCTGAACGACACCACCTGCCCGCCGAACGCCCCGACCCCCGCGAAGACCGCCGGTCTCCAGGCGGGCGACAAGGTCGTCTCCGTCGCCGGCAAGCCGATCAAGACCTGGCGCGAAATGCTCGCGGCCGTCCAGGTCGCCGGCGGTCCGACGCCGTTCGTCGTCGAGCGCAACGGGCAGCGGCTGAACCTGACCGTCGACGTGCCGCGTGTGCAGCGGCTGGTCGCCGACGGTTCCAACAACACCACGGTCAAGGACGTCGGCATGATCGGTGCCTCGCCGATCCAGAACACCGCGCCGCCGCTGCTGACCTACGGCCCCGTCGACGCGATCGGCGGGACGCTCAGCTTCACCGGCACGATGTTCTCCGAGACCGCCAAGCGGCTGATCGAGTTCCCGTCGCGGATCCCCGCGGTGGTGGAGTCCATCTTCGGCGGCGAGCGCGACCCGAACACCCCGGTCAGCGTCGTCGGCGCCAGCCGGATCGGTGGCGAGGCCGCCGAGCGCGGCCTGTGGGAGATCTTCGTGCTCCTGCTGGCGAGCCTGAACTTCTTCATCGGCGTGTTCAACCTGCTGCCGCTGCTCCCGCTCGACGGCGGCCATATCGCGGTCGTCTGGTACGAGCGCGTCCGGGACTGGTTCCGGAAACTGCGCGGCAAGGCGGCGGGCGGACCGGTCGACTACACGAAGCTGTCCGCGGTCACGATGGTGCTCGTCTTCATCGGCGGCGCGGTGACTCTGCTCACCGTCACCGCCGACATCGTGAACCCGGTCAAGCTGTTCCAGTGACGCGGGAGGGTGGCGACGGAGCGCGCTGTCAGCATCATTGGGCTGCCCAGGTAACGCTGCTCACCGTGACGGCTGACGTCGTGTATGTCCGCCGATCGGGGTAGGTACGCTTGAAGGCGTGACTGTCGCTCTTGGTATGCCAGCGCTTCCCCCTCCCGTCCTCTCCGAGCGTCGTAAGACCCGACAGCTGCAGGTCGGGCCGGTCGGCGTCGGCAGCGAGCACCCGATTTCGGTGCAGTCGATGACCACCACGCTCACTTCCGACGTCAACGCGACCCTGCAGCAGATCGCCGAGCTGACCGCTGCGGGCTGTGACATCGTGCGCGTCGCGTGCCCGTCTGCGGACGACGCCGAGGCGCTGCCCGCGATCGCGAAGAAGTCGCAGATCCCGGTGATCGCCGACATCCACTTCCAGCCGAAGTACGTCTTCGCCGCGATCGAGGCGGGCTGCGCGGCGGTCCGGGTGAACCCGGGCAACATTCGCAAGTTCGACGACCAGGTCAAGGAGATCGCGCGGGCCGCGAAGGACCACGGCACCCCGATCCGGATCGGCGTCAACGCGGGTTCGCTGGACAAGCGGATCATGGACAAGTACGGCAAGGCGACCCCGGAGGCGCTGGCCGAGTCCGCGCTGTGGGAGGCGTCGCTGTTCGCCGAGCACGACTTCTACGACGTCAAGATCTCCGTGAAGCACAACGACCCGGTGGTCATGGTGCGCGCGTACGAGATCCTCGCCGAGCAGTGCGACTACCCGCTGCACCTCGGTGTCACCGAGGCTGGCCCGGCGTTCCAGGGCACCATCAAGTCGGCCGTGGCCTTC
This sequence comes from Amycolatopsis sp. EV170708-02-1, assembly GCF_022479115.1. NCBI lineage: Bacteria > Bacillati > Actinomycetota > Actinomycetes > Pseudonocardiales > Pseudonocardiaceae > Amycolatopsis > Amycolatopsis sp. EV170708-02-1. The sequence continues at coordinate 6,323,235 of NZ_CP092497.1, read as the reverse complement.
GGCGCGCTGCTGCGCCAGGGCATCGGCGACACGATCCGTGTCTCACTGTCGGCGCCGCCGGTGGAAGAGGTCAAGGTCGGGATCCAGATCCTGCAGTCGCTGAACCTCAAGGAGCGCAAGCTCGAGATCGTCTCCTGCCCTTCGTGCGGCCGCGCGCAGGTGGACGTCTACACGCTCGCCGAGCAGGTCACCGCCGGGCTCGAGGGCATGGAGGTCCCGCTGCGCGTCGCGGTCATGGGCTGCGTCGTCAACGGTCCCGGCGAGGCACGGGAGGCCGACCTCGGTGTCGCCTCGGGCAACGGCAAGGGCCAGATCTTCGTCAAGGGCGAGGTCATCAAGACCGTGCCGGAGCACGCGATCGTCGAGACGCTGATCGAAGAGGCCATGCGGATCGCCGAGGAGTCGGGCCAGACGATCGGCGAGGGCGAGCCCACCGTCACCGTCGGCTGACTGGTCGAGACCACGCCGGGACCGGACCTTTCCCGGCGTGGTGATCCCGACCTGCCGAAGTTCTCTCAGCGTGTCGTGAAGCTTGCGTTCCGTTTGCGCCGCTCATCTGGCACTCTGGAGTGGTGTTGCGGCTTGCAGGTGCACGGCTGCTCGATGATCGGGACTATCCCGCGGTCCGTGCCGCGCTCGCCACAGACCCGGTCGGCAGCTGCATGGTCAGTGCCAGGGTGGAGACCGCGGGTCTCGACCCCTGGCGGCTCGGTGGCGAGCTCTGGGCCGCAGATTCCCGCCCGGTCCGGGCGGGCAGGCTCCAGGGGTTGTGCTTCTCCGGGCCGAATCTGATCCCGTTGCGCGGCAACGCCTCCGCCTTGCGTTCCTTCGCCGATCGCGCCCTGCGCCGTCAGCGGAGCTGCTCGTCGCTGGTCGGCCCGGCCGAGCAGGTATTGGGCCTGTGGGACGAACTCGAGCCGGAATGGGGCCCCGCCAGGGAAGTCCGGCACGACCAGCCGTTGCTGGCGCTCGACGGGATTCCGTCCGTCGCCGCCGATCCGCTGGTCCGCGCGGTGCGCCCGGAGGAGCTCGACCGGTATCTCCCGGCCGCGATCGCCATGTTCGTCGAGGAGGTCGGCGTCGACCCCCGCAACGGTGACGGTGGCGCCGGGTATCGCGCCCGCGTCGCCGAGCTGATCGCCGGTGGCCGGGCGTTCGCGCGGTTCGAGGACGGCGAGGTCGTCTTCAAGGCCGAGATCGGCGCGATGTCCTCCACGGTCGGCCAGATCCAGGGGGTCTGGGTGCATCCGGAACGCCGCGGCGGCGGTCTCGGCACCGCCGGGACGGCGTCCGTGGTGACCAGGCTCGTCCGCGGGATGGGCCGCACGGCCAGCCTGTACGTCAACGCCTACAACAGCCCGGCGCTCGCCGCCTATCGCAAGATCGGCTTCCAGCAGGTCGGGCAGTACGCGACGGTTCTGTTCTAGATCGGCGTTGCGTCCGGGTGGACAGTGCCCGGGCTGGCAGGATCCGGGGCATGCCTGCAGGTCGTCGTGTCGCCGTCGTCGTGCTCGCGGGGATGGTGGGTCTCTCGGCCGCCGGGTGCGGTCTCTTCGCCGATTCCGGTCCCGAAGACGCCATCTCGGGTTTCCTGGGCGGGCTGTCGTCCGGTGACGTCGCCGCCGCGGCCACCTTCACCGATTCGCCGGACGCCGCGCGCGAATCGCTGGAGATGGCGCGGAAGGCGCTTTCCCCCGAGTCGATCACCATCGTGGACAAGCAGGTCCGGCATTCGTCCGGCGCGGACAACGGCACGGCGACCTATCAGCTCACCTGGCGCCTGCCGCGCGGCCGGGCCTGGACGTACAAAGCCGACGCGCAGGTCCATTCCACCCAGGACGGCTGGAAGGTGCGCTGGCTGCCCACCGTGCTCCATCCACAGCTGGCCGCGCAGCAGAGCATCGCGCTGAAGGCGGACCCGCCGGATCTCGCGCCGGTGCTGGACCGCGACGGGATGCCGTTGCTGCGCCCGCAGACGGTCGTCAGCGTCGTGCTCGATCCGGCGAAGGCGGGCGACCTGGTGGCCGTCTCCGACAAACTCGGCGCGGCGCTCAACCGGTTCGAGCCGTCGGTGACCGGTCAGTCGATCCGCGACGGCGTGAAGACGCTCAAACCCGGCTCCGGCTACCCGGTGGTGAGCCTACGGGCGAACAGCTACCAAGAGGTGAAGCCCCAGATCTACGACCTGCCCGGGGTCCGGTTCAGCCAGCAGGAAAGGCTGCTGCCGGACGACAAGAACTTCGGCAAGCAGGTGCTGCCCGCGGTCCGGTCGCTCGTCGAGGACCAGGTGGAGGGCTCGGCGGGCTGGCGCGTCGTCACGCTCGACACGGGCGGCGGCGAGATCACCGACCTGCACTCCGAGAATCCCAAACCGGCGCCCGCGGTCGTCAGCACGCTCAGCGTGAAGGCGCTGGGTTCGGCGGAACGGGCGCTCGCCCCGGTCCCGACGCCCTCCGCGCTGGTCGCGATCCAGCCGTCGACCGGCGAACTGCTGGCGGTGGCGCAGAACGCCCCGGCCGACCCGCAGGGCGCGATCGCGCTCACCGGCCGTTTCCCGCCGGGCTCCACGTTCAAGATGGCCACCGCCGTCGCGGCCTTGTCCGCGGGCACGGTGCGGGCGGACAGCCCCGTGGACTGCCCCGGCACCGCCACCTTCGAGAACCGGACGGTGCCGAACGAGGGCAAGTTCGCCCTCGGCGTCGTCCCGCTCTCCACGGCGTTCGCCAAGTCCTGCAACACGACGTTCGCGAAGCTCTCCACCGACCTGCCTCCCGCCGCCCTGACCGACGCCGCGCGCGACCTCGGCGTCGGAGCCGACTTCGTGATCCCGGGCCTGACGACGATCACCGGTTCGTCGCCGCCGGCGAACACCGTCGCGCAGCGGGCGGAGAACGGGTTCGGCCAGGGGACCGTGGTGGCGAGCCCGTTCGGCCTGGCGGTCGCCACCGCGACGGTCCAGTCGGGGAAGGTCCCGGTGCCGACACTGGTGCGGGGGATGGCCACCACGTCGTCCGGGCTCGGCAAACCGATCAAACCGGAGGTGCTCGACGCGCTGCGCGGGATGATGCGGGAGGTCGTCACCGACGGCACGGCGACGCTGCTCAAGCCGTTGGCGGACGTCCGGGGCAAGACCGGGACGGCCCAGTTCGGCGACGGCACGCATTCGCACGGCTGGTTCGTCGGCTACACCGGGGACCTGGCCTTCGCGGTGCTCACGACCGACGCGGGGACGTCCAGGCCCGCGGTCGAGGCCGCCCAGCGCTTCCTGACGGGGCTCGGTTAGCCGCCAGGTCGTAGGCTGGGCCCATGTCCGTTCGCTCCCCCTTGAAGCCCGGCGTCCAGACGCCGAGGCGAGTCGTCCCCGCCAGCATCGCCCGTCCCGAGTACGTCGACCGGCCGGCGCCGAAACGCGACACGGGCAACGGGGTCCGCACACCCGAGGTGATCGAGGCGATGCGGGTCGCGAGCCGGATCGCGGCGCAGGCACTGGAGGAGGGCGGCAAGGCCGTCAAACCCGGCGCGACCACCGACGACATCGACAAGGTGATCCACGAGTTCCTGCTGGACAACCACGCGTACCCGTCGACGCTCGGCTACCGCGCGTTCCCGAAGTCGTGCTGCACCTCGCTCAACGAGGTGATCTGCCACGGCATCCCGGATTCGACGGTGATCGAGGACGGCGACATCTGCAACATCGACGTCACCGCGTTCATCGGCGGCGTCCACGGCGACACCAACGCGACGTTCCTGGCGGGTGACGTCTCGGAGGAGGCGCGGCTGCTGGTCGAGCGCACGCGCGAGGCCACCATGCGCGCCATCAAGGCCGTCCGCCCCGGCAGGCAGCTCAACGTGATCGGCCGCGTCATCGAGTCCTACGCGAAGCGGTTCGGCTACGGGGTCGTGCGGGACTTCACCGGGCACGGCGTCGGGCCGGCGTTCCACACCGCGCCGACCGTGCTGCACTACGAGGAGCCGTCCGTCGAGACGGTCATCGAGCAGGGCATGACCTTCACGATCGAGCCGATGATCACCCTCGGCACCATCGACTACGACATCTGGGCCGACGACTGGACCGTCACCACCAAGGACAAGAAGTGGACGGCCCAGTTCGAGCACACCCTCGTGGTGACCGAGGACGGCGCGGAAATCCTCACGCTGCCCTAAACGCCTCGTGAGTGGTAAGGACGGTTAGAACCGTCCTTGCCACTCACGAGGTGCGGGGTCAGCTCTCGTCCTGGTCCACCCTGGCCAGGAGCTCGTCCAGGAAACCGCACGCCTCGCTGGCGGCCCGGTCGGCGTCGCGGTCGGCGATGGCCTCAGCGAGGCCTTCATGCCCTATCTCCGGCAGGTACTCGCGTCCCGGCGTCACGTTCGACGTGGCGGCCACGCTGGCCGTGATCACCTCGGTGAGCCCGCGGTACATCTCGGTCAGCAGGGTGTTGTGTCCACTTTGGACGACGGCGAAGTGGAATTCCGCGTCGAGGCGGGCGAAGTCCTCCCAATGGCCCTCGCGCAGCTCGGCGTTGCGGCGTTCGAGCAGGGAACGCAGCTCGACGACCTCCTCTTCGGTCCGCGACACGGCCGCGAGCCGGGCGCCTTCGACCTCGAGGATGCGCCGCACCTGCAGCACCTCGCGCAGTTCGGAACCGCACAGCCGCCGGATGGCGCCCGAGACCTCGCTCGTCGCCCGCACGTAGGTTCCGTCGCCCTGGCGGACCTCGAGCAGCCCCGTGTGCGCGAGCGCGCGAACGGCCTCGCGGACGGTGTTGCGCCCGACGCCGAGCTGCCCGGCCAGCTCCGGTTCCGTCGGAATCCGCTGACCGATGGGCCATTCTCCCTGCGTGACGGCGTCACGCAGCTGCTCGATGACCTGATCGACCAGGCCGGCACGGCGCGTGGTGGCCAATGGCACAGCGTTGTCCCTTCATCCAATCATCCTATGTATGTGATACTAGCCGACGTGCGTGTCGACTCTCGAGAATCCGTGGCCCCGTTCGACGAAAGCCTTGAACTCGAAGGCTCGATCGAAACGGAGTGGCGGCCGGGAGTGATCACCGGCGGCGTCCTGCTCGGTGTCGCGGTGATCCTGGTGGCCCTCAATCTGCGCCCCGCGATCACCAGCGTCGGCCCCATGCTCGGCGAGATGCGCGACGACCTCGGCGCCACGGCGACCTGGGCCGGCGTGCTCACCACGCTCCCCGGCCTCTGTTTCGCCGCCGCCGGGCTCGCCGCGCCGCTGCTGGCCCGCCGGTTCGGCATCGGCGCGGCCATCGCGTCCGCGCTTTCGGTGCTGGCCGTGGGCCTGGTGCTGCGCGTGATCGACGGACCGTACGTCGTGCTCGGGGGCACCCTGGTCGCCACGGCGGGAATCGCCTTGGCGAACGTACTGATCCCGGTCGTCATCAAGGACTCCTTCCCGGCGCGTGTCGGCATGATGACCGGCGTGTACACCGCCGCTCTGCAGGGCGGGGCGCCCTGGGGTCCGCGCTCACCCCTCCCTTGGAGAACGCGTTCGGCGGCTGGCGCCAAGGTCTCGGCGCCTGGTCGGTACTGGCGGTGCTCGCACTCCTCGTCTGGATTCTCGCAGCCCGCGGTGCGGGACGTGCGCCCGTTGCCGAGGCAGGCAAGCAGGGTAGCGGGCGATCGCTCCTGCGTAGCCCCCTTGCGTGGATGGTCACGCTTTTCTTCGGCACTCAGGCCTTTTTGGCCTACGTCGTGATGGGCTGGCTGCCGGAGGTGATGATCGACGCGGGGGTGAGCAAGGGTGATTCCGGGCTGCTGCTCGGGCTGATCTCGCTCATCGCCGTTCCGATCAGTCTCGTGGTCGCGCCGATGGCCGCCCGGCACAAGAGCCAGAGCCCGTGGATCGTCGGGCTGGGCGTTCCGGGCTTCGCCGGCATGGTCGGCATGATGGTCGCGCCCGCCGCCTCGCCGCTGCTCTGGTGTCTCCTCATCGGGCTCGGCATGAGCGTCTTCTCGCTCGCGCTGACCGTGATCGCGCTGCGGGCGCGCACCGGCGAGGACACGGCGCGGCTGTCCGGGATGGCGCAGGGCATCGGCTACCTGATGGCCGCCGTCGGGCCGTTCCTCTTCGGGCTGCTTCACGACCTCACCCACGGCTGGACCGTGCCCTGGATCATGATGCTCGCCGTGTTCGCCGCGCAGATGACCTTCGGCGCCTTCGCCGGTCGCCGCCGCTTCGTCTGAACGCGTTCAAAAAACTTCTTGACCCGTCCCGGGGCGGAGTCATAGCCTGAGCGAGTTGAACCTGTTCAAAAACTCGGTCCTGGGGGTCGGCGTGGTGGAGGGACTGGCGTACGGCTCGGCTCTGGCGTGTTTCGCCGCGGTGTGCGTCGCCGTGGTGCCGGAGCGGGCTCCCGCGGTGCTCTCGCCGCACGAGTTCTACCGCGCCGTCGACCGGGTGTGCGTGCGGGTGTGGAAGGACAGCGGAGCCGAGATCCAGCGCTACTGGCCGGATCCGGAGGGGGACGCCGCGACGGAGCTGCGCAAGTGGCAGCACTACGTCGCGGTGAAGGTGGACGACGCCAAGGACGTCCTCAAGGGGGCGACGGGGGTCCGTGCGGTGCCAGGAGGGGCGGCATCGGCGCGGGAGGAGTTCTTGGCGGCGATCCGCCGGTACGTCGAGGCCGCCGAGCGGTTTTCCGGGGACGGGGCCCGCTCGGCCGCCTTGATGGGCGCCTCGGACACCGAGATGAACGCGGTGAGCGCGCTCGCGGCGCGGAACGGGGCCCGCGCCTGCGAGCGCGTCGTCTGAACGCGGCAGGGGGAGGCAAGGTGGCACGTGTCGCGAAAGCCACTTTCGCGACATGCTCACCGAGCCGCCGGGACGAGGGTCAGTCCAGGGGCAGGTTCAGCAGCGCGTTCTCGACCAGTTCTGGCATCGCCGGGTGGATCCAGTACTGCCCGCGCGCCATGCTCTTCGCGTCCAGCCCGAAGCTCATCGCCTGGATCAGCGGCTGGATCACCGAAGACGCCTGCGGGCCGATGATGTGCGCGCCCAGCAGCTGCCCGGTGGCCGGGTCGGCGAGCAGCTTCGCGAAGCCGGTGGTGTCCTCCATCGCCCAGCCGTAGGCGATGCCGGCGTAGTCCTGGTGCGACGTCACGTACGACACGCCACGCTCGCGTGCCTCGCGTTCGGTCAGCCCGACGGAGGCGACCTGCGGCGAGGTGAACACCGCGTGCGGGACGAACCGGTGGTCGGCTTCGATCCGCTCGTCCGGGTGCAGCAGGTTGTGCTGCACCACGCGCTGCTCGTGGTTCGCGACGTGCTTGAGCTCGAAGACCGACGAGATGTCGCCGAGCGCGTAGATCCCGTCGACCACGGTCTGCTGGTACTCGTCGACCACGACGTGCCCGCGCTCGCCCGTGGTCACGCCGGTGGCGGCGACGTCCAGGAGGTCGGAGTTCGGCGTGCGGCCGGTCGCGACGAGCAGCACGTCGGCCTCGACGGTTTCGGCGCCTTCCGGGCCTTCGAGGTCCAGGGCGACACCCGACTCGGTCTTGCGCGCGCGGACGGTCTTCCGGTCGAGCCGGACGTCGAAGCGCTGCGCGGCCAGCTCGGTGAACCGGGCGCTGACGTCGTCGTCCTCGGAACGCAGCAGCGCGCCGGAGCGGTTGACCACGGTCACGTCCACCCCGAACGAGGCGAAGACGTGCGCGAACTCGGCCGCGATGTAGCCGCCGCCGAGGATCACGATGCTCGACGGCAGCTCGTCGAGCCGCATCACCGTGTCGGAGGTGTGGTAGCCGGTCTCGGCGAGGCCGGGGACGTCCGGGATCACCGGACGCCCGCCGGCGGCGAGCACGAACCTGTCGGCGGTGATCGTCTCGGCGGGGCGGCCGTCGGAGTAACTGACCCGCAGCTCCTTGTGCCCGGTGAAGCGGCCTTCGCCCTCGTACACGGTGACGTTCTTGTTGTCCTCGTGCTGGACGCGGTACTCGCGGCCGCCCGCGGCGATCGGGTCGATCCGGCCGAAGATCCGGTCGCGGACGTCGCGCCAGCGGACGCCGGTCAGCTCCTCGTCGACGCCGAACTTCGACGACGAAGCGGGGGTGGCCGCGACGTTGGCGGCGTGCACGAACATCTTCGTCGGGATGCAGCCCACGTTCAGGCAGGTGCCGCCGAACGTGCCCTTCTCCACGATCGCCGTGTTCCAGTCTGCGAAACGCGGGTCGAGGATCGAGTTGCCCGATCCGGTACCGACGATCACCAGGTCGTAGTGGGGCACGCTGTCTTCCTTTGCGGCGGGAGCGGGTGGTTCCGACTCTAGCCAACTTGTCACGGCGGCCGGTTGTTCCCGGTTCAGCGTCCGGTGGAGCTGAAGTGCATCCGGTCCTTCGGCGTCGTCCAGGTGCCACCCCAGGTCCAGCCGATCGCGGCGAAGGCGGCCACAGTCGGGCCCCCGTCGGTGATCATCCCCGGCCGCCGGTTTCCCCGGTCGACGTACGCCGACGCGAGCTCGGGCAGCACGAGGTCGCCCTTGGTGTACGGGTTGCAGAAGGGGTTGACGTCGATCGCGAGCCCGTAGGCGTGCGCCGACCAGTTCGTCAGGCCGCGGGCCGGACGGCAGACGAAGGCGTTGGTGTTGTTCCCGTCACCCGTCGGGGGAGCGGTGAGTTCGGCGGGAGCGGTCACGCGCATTTCCTCGATCGGGAACTTCGCGGCGAACAACCGCCCGAATACGGTGACGACGGCGTTCGCCACGGAGGCGTTCACGAGCATTTCCCCGGTATGCGCGCGGCCGTCGAAACCCCAGAACGACACCGTGAGATAGCGCAGTTCGCCCGCCTTGACCGGACAGGCCGCCTGCCAGGTGCTGCGCGCGAGAACCTCGGCGGGGACGGGATTCACGGTGCCCGCGAACCGGTTCCCGGCGGGCGGGGGAAGCAGATCGTGGTCGGCAGGGCACGGTTCGCCAGTACGGGAGGAGTCGGGAGGATCTGCCCGAAACCGTCACGGCGCAAGGGAAGCGGCTTCGCGCCGACCTGCCAGACAGGCGCGGGCGGCGGGGCCGAAGTGGACGGAGTCGTTGCGGCCGAAGGGGATTCCGGGGGCGCACTGGTCACGGCCGGGCTCGAACACGAGGAGAGCAGAAGGGCCGTAGCCGCCAGAATCGTCGCCGTAGCCCGCACGACGTCCAGGGTGACAGATGCGTTCGGTGAGCACAGTTCCACCCGTTTCAGTGACACCGCATCGGGCTTTCTCCGATTAGGGTATTCGCGATCGCTCGTGTACGCGCTGGAGTCGAATGACTTCCCAGGGTCTGACCGTACGTACGCCCCGGTGAAGGGACAGAACATGCCCAAGAAGTCACGTCGCACGCTGCTGCTCGCGGTCGGAGCGGTTCTCGCGACGGCGGTGATGGTGCCGGTCGCGGTCAACAGCGCGTCGGCGGACGACAGCGCGGTGAGCGGCCCGGAGCAGGCCGCCCAGCCGCGGATCGTCGGTGGTGGCAAGGCTTCGGTCTCGCAGTACCCGTACGCGGTCTACCTCGCCGATCGGAGCGGCAACCAGTTCTGCGGCGCGGTGATCGTCAGCTCCACGACGGTCGCGACGGCGGCGCACTGCGCGGTCGCGGTCAAACGCGCCGACGTCCGGGTGGTGGCCGGGCGGGACAACAAGCGTTCGCGGGACGGCGTCGAACTGCGTGTCTCGAAGATCTGGGTCAGCCCCGACTACAGCGGCGATCCCGGCAAGGGCGACGACATCGCGGTGATGACGGTCAGCGGTCAGCTGCCGTACCGGCCCGCGAAGGTCGCGGACAGCGGCAACGCCGACCTGTACGAGGAAGGCACGAAGGCGACGGTCCTCGGCTGGGGCCGGGTCGCCGACGGCGGCGCGCGATCGGAATACCTGCGCAGCGCGGTCGTCCCGGTGGTCAGCGACAAGACCTGCCGCACCGCGTACTCGGGCTACGACCCGAGCGACATGGTGTGCGCGGGCTACCCCGAAGGCGGCGTCGACGCCTGCCAGGGCGACTCGGGCGGGCCGCTCATGGTCGGCGACACGCTGATCGGGATCGTGTCGTTCGGTGAAGGCTGCGCGAAGGCGGGCAAACCCGGCGTGTACACCCGCGTCTCCCACTTCGCGAACGAGATCTCCCAGCAGAAGAACCGGGGCCTGATCGGCTGATCGGTGCCTTCTTCACGCCCGATGTGCTAACAAGTGGACGTGAGCACCGACACCCCGATCATCGAGACCTCGTCGTTCCCGCTGTCCGTCGCCGGTGACGAGATCACCGCCGCCCAGCTGCACGGCATCCTCCGCCTGCGCGTGGACGTGTTCGTCGTCGAGCAGGACTGCGCCTATCACGAGATCGACGGACGCGACCTCCTGCCCGGCACGCGGCACCTCTGGATCGGCGGTTCCGTCGCCGTCGACTCGTACCTGCGGGTGTTGCAGGACGCCGGCGGCACCTTCCGCATCGGCCGGGTGTGCACGGCCGTCCGCTCACGCGGCAAGGGGCTCGCGGGACGGCTGATGGAGACGGCGCTGGCGGGGATCGGGGACGCGCCGTGCGTCCTCGACGCGCAGACGTACGCGACGAAGTTCTACGCCAAGTACGGCTTCGTGGTCGAGGGCGAGGAGTTCATGGAAGACGGGATCCCGCACCTCACGATGTGGCGCCGGGAGGCGCCGCGGCCGTGATCACCCCGACCGCGCGGTCCACGTCGGCCTCGGTGAGGTCGGCCCGCGCGGTCAGGCGCAGGCGGGAGATGCCGTCGGGCACGGACGGCGGCCGGAAGCAGCCGACGCGCACGCCCTGATCGGCGCAGGCGGCAGCCCACGCGACGGCCGCCTCCGGCGACGGAGCCTGCACCGAGATCACCGCGGCGTCCGGGAGACTGACCCGGAAACCCGCCGATTTCAACTGCATCGCGAGGTTTCCCGCGGCTTCGGTCACCTTGGCGGCCAGCTCCGGCTCGGCCTTCAGCGCGGTGAGGGCGGCCAGCGCGGCGGCGGCACTCGCGGGCGCGAGGCCGGTGTCGAAGATGAAACTGCGCGCGGTGTCCACGAGATGCTTGATCACGCGACGCGGCCCGAGCACCGCTCCGCCTTGCGCCCCAAGGGATTTCGACAGGGTGATCGTGGTGACGACGTCCGGCGCGCCGGAGAGCCCCGCCGCGTGGACGGCGCCGCGGCCGCCTTCGCCGAGGACACCGAAGCCGTGCGCGTCGTCGACGAGCAGCGACGCACCGTGCTCCCGGCAGACACCGGCGAGCTGTTCCAAGGGGGCGATGTCGCCGTCGACGGAGAACACGGAATCGGTGACGACGAGCGCACGCGGTTTGCGGCGGGTCGCCAGCGCGTGCTTGAAGGCGTTCGGGTCGCTGTGCGCGACGGCGGCGATGTCCGACCGGGACAGGCGGCAACCCTCGATCAGCGAGGCGTGGATGTACTTGTCCGTGACGATCGCGGAATCCGCGCCGGACAGGGCCGTGACGGCGCCGAGGTTCGCGGTGAAACCGGACGAGAAGACCAGCGCGGCCTGTGTGCCGCAGAAGCGGGCGAGTTCGTGCTCGAGTTCGGCGTGGACCTCGGTGGTGCCGGTGACGAGCCGGGAACCGGTCGCCCCGGCGCCCCAGCGCAACGCGGCCGCGGCCGCCGCGCCGGCGACGCGCTTGTCCCTGGCGAGGCCGAGGTAGTCGTTTCCGGCGAGATCCAGCTCCGGTTCCTGCGCCTGCCGGATGCGCAGCTTGCGCACCAGCCCGGCCTCGGCCCGCTTCTCCGCTTCCACGTCGAGCCAGTCGAAGACCTGGTCGGGCGGGAGGTTCTGGGAGGCGGGGCCGGGAGAAGTCACGTCCCGCAGTCTCCCATCCGCGTCCCGCAAACCCGTCAGACGGGTGCCGGAACGCGGAACTCGCGTGAATGAAGACGGGACTCGCGTGCTTGGGGACGTAACTCGAGAGTTACGCCTTCAAGCACGCGAGTCCCGCTCAGGAACACGCGAGTTACGACTCAGCTGTCGTAGCTGCGACGCGGGCGACCGCCCGGACGCTGCGGACGGCCGTTGCCGCCACCGGACTCGCCACGACGCGGGCGGCCGCGGAAGCCGCCGGGACGGCCGCCTTCGCGGTGACCGTGACCCTCGCGCGAACCCTGGTAGCCGCGGTCGCCGCCACCGTAGCCGCGGCCACCGCCACGACGCGGGGACTCACGACGGCGCTCGACGACCGGCTCGCCGCTGGGCTGCTGCGCACCGGTGATCCGAGCCAGCTCGGCGTCGCCCGGGCGGACCGTGGTCTGCTCGGCGCGGACGCCTGCGCGGTCGGTCATCCGGCGCACCATGCGGCGCTGGTCGTGGGTGACCAGCGTGACCACGACACCGGACGCCCCGGCGCGCGCGGTGCGGCCGGCGCGGTGCAGGTAGTCCTTGTGGTCGGCGGCCGGGTCGACGTGCAGCACCAGCGAGATGTCGTCGACGTGGATACCGCGCGCGGCGACGTCCGTGGCGACGAGGACGGGCGCGTAGCCCTCCTTGAAGTCCGCGAGGACGCGGTTGCGCTGGCCCTGGGTCTTGCCGCCGTGCAGGGCCGCCGCGTGGACGCCCTTCTCGCGCAGGCGCTCGGTCAGGCGGTCCACGTGGTGCTTGGTGCGGACGAACATGATCGTGCGGCCCTCACGGGCGCCGATCTCGGTGATGATGTCCTGCTTGTCCTGGTGCGACACCTGGAACACGTGGTGGTCCATGGTGGTGACGCTCGCGGTCGACGGGGCGACCGAGTGCGTGACCGGGTCGGTCAGGTACGCGCGGACCAGCCTGTCGACGTCGCCGTCGAGGGTGGCCGAGAACAGCAGGCGCTGGCCGCGGGCCGGGGTCAGGTCGAGGATCTCGCGGACCTGCGGCATGAAGCCCATGTCGGCCATCTGGTCGGCCTCGTCGAGCGCGACGAAGTTGACGTCGGACAGCGACGCGGTGCCCTGGCGGACGTGGTCCGACAGCCGGCCGGGGGTGGCGATCAGCAGGTCGACGCCGCGGGAAAGCGCGTCGGCCTGGCGGGTGAAGGCCATCCCGCCGACGGCGGTGCGGCACCACAGGCCGAGGGACTTGGCCAGCGGGGTCAGCGAGTCGGCGACCTGCATGGCCAGCTCGCGGGTCGGGACCAGGATCAGCGCGCGGGGGTGCTTCGGCCGGGCACGGCCGCCGTTGAGCCGGGTCAGCATCGCGAGGCCGAAGGCCAGGGTCTTGCCGGAACCGGTCTGGGCGCGGCCGAGCACGTCGCGCCCGGCGAGCGCGTCGGGGATGGTCGCCGACTGGATCGGGAAGGGGGTGGTGATACCGGCGTCGGCCAGAGCGCGCAGCAGCGGCTCGGGGAGGCCGAGTTCCGCCCAGGTCTTCGCCTTGACCGTCTCGACGGCGTCTTCGCGCAGCATCGCGTCACCCGCGGGGCGGGTGCGCGGCTTGCGGTGCTGACGCGCCGACGGTGAGACGTGGCCGGAGTTGAACGTGACTGTCACAAATGCCTCTCGGACGTGGCACGTCGCAAGGAGGCCCGGGCTGCCCGCACGCAGGCAGGGCAAGATGGTGTGCACAGATGGGCGTTCACAGGGACGAACCCGGCACACCGCGTCTGCGTGACACCGCGCGCCAATGGATTGATACGGATACCGCGAGCCATTCGGTTGGCTTTGGAGGCGACGGACACCAACTCATCCACGCCGCCGGTTGCGGTCTGTCACTACTGTACCGGACCGTTATCCGGCCTCCCAACTGGAGGGACCGATTGTGGGCAGGGTCTCCACGGCGGGGTCTTTCCCGGCGTGATCGTGCCGGGAAAGACCCCTTCGAGACACTGTGGACGGTCAGCGAAGACCTGCGATCTCTCGCAGCTCCTCGATCAGCTCCGGCACCGCCGTGAGCCGCTCCGGCAACCCGCGCGAGTGGAACCACGTCGCGATGTTCCGCACGTCACGCGCGAGGAACTCCAGCCCGCCGGGATTGGCCACGATGTCGACCACCTGGGGGAGGTCGATCACCATGATCCGTTCGCGGTGCACGAGCAGGTTGTACGCCGAGAGGTCACCGTGCGCGAGCCCCTGCGACGCCAGCAATTCCAGCATCGCCGAGGTCTGGAACCACAGTTCCCGCAACTGATCGGGCTCCGGCCGGACCTGTGCCAGCCGCGGGGCGGCGGTCTCGCCCTCGCCGAGGAATTCCAGCAGCAGTTCGGTGCCGTCGCGCTGCACCGGGTACGGCACGGGCGCACCGACAGACCAGAGCCTGCTCAGTGCGCCGAACTCGGCCACGGCCCACTGTTCGGCGATGAGGTTGCGGCCGAAGCTGCTGCGCGACTCCATCGCCCGCATCTCCCGTGAACGCCGCATCCGCCTGCCTTCGAGGTAGCCGGCGTCGCGATGGAACAGCCGGTGCTCGCCGCTGCGGTAGCGCTTGGCGGCGAGCACGGTGCCGTCGGTGCCGGGCAGGTTGCGCCGGACGAGGTGGACGTCCGCCTCCTTGCCGGTTTTGAGGATGCCGAGCTCGGTGTCGACCGCCGCCAGTTCGGTGATCACCCAGTCCGGGCGCGGCAACGGTCCTTGCTCCGCTTCCCCCACGTGCTCCAGCGGTCGGCGCCGTCGGGGATGGCGGTCTCGGTGTAGGCGTCCTCCCGCAACCGGGCGAGGCGGACACGTTCGGCTTCGGTGAGCCGTCCGCCTCGGGTGGGTTCGGGTTCGTCGTCGAAACGGGCACGACGGGTGCGGCGAGGACGTTGTTCGTAAGACTCTTCGAGGTCGTGCTTGCGCACTGGTGGGTTCTCCTAGATCAGGGATGCCCCACCGGGCGAGCGTCGTGGCTCCGCGCTCAGCCGCGAGGGGCGAGTGGATGGGGGCGGCCAAGGCCCCGGACAGTCATCAGCACGAGGCACCTCCCTGTCGCATCCACCGGCTCCCTGCCGGATCGCGGACGATCATCCCGGACCCCCGCGGCGTGCGCAACCGATTTAATTCCCGGGGTCCGTGAAGCCATGTCCGTCACGCGTGACCAGCCGGACGACACTCGTGTCCAGATGGACGGCACACGTGATTGGAGGGACGGCACACGGACGCGCCCGCCGGATCACGCGTGTCGTCCATCCAGTCACGCGTGCCGTCCGTCGGATCACGCGTGCCGTCCGATCGGTCACGCGATCCACCGAGCCGGGCTAGGCCGACCGCAGCCCCGCCAGCTCGCTCCGCGACCGCACCTTCAGCTTCCGCAGCACGCTCGCGACGTGCTGTTCCACCGTGCGCCGGGACAGGAACAGCACCTCGGCGATCTCCCGGTTGGTGTGCCCGGCGGCCAGCAGGCGGGCGACGTCGCGCTCGCGTGGGGAAAGTTCGTCGCCGTAACCCCGGCGCCCGCGCCGCGAGGGGGCGACGGCGCCGGTGGACCGGAAGGCATGGCGGCAGCGCGCGGCGTCCCGCGTGGCGCCGAGGTGGTCGAAGGTCTCCGCGAGCGCCGCGAACGTCTCGGCGACGTCTTCGTTGCGGGCGAGACGGCAGCGCGCGGCCCGTTCGGCGACCAGCGCCGCGTGATAGGGCGCGGGGAGTGCCTCGAACCGGGTCCGTGCCTGGTCGAAGGCCTCGATCGCCTCGGTGTGGTCGCCTCGGGACGCCGCGATGAGACCGCGGTTCGCGGCAAGCGCGGCCCGGGTCGACGGTGCGTCGAGGTCGCCGACCTCGCGTTCGAACTCGTCGGTCAGTGCCTGCGCCTCCGCGTCCCGTCCCGTGGCGCAATACGCGTCGACGGCGGCCATGAGCAGGTCGGCGCCCCAGGCCCAGACACCCTTGGCGCGCAAGAGTTCCAGCCCCTGCTCGGCCTGGGTGACGGCGGCCTCGCCGAGGTCCTGCGCGAGCAGCATGCCCGCCATCCCGGCGTGCGCGGC
Organism: Amycolatopsis sp. EV170708-02-1; assembly: GCF_022479115.1. Lineage (NCBI taxonomy): Bacteria > Bacillati > Actinomycetota > Actinomycetes > Pseudonocardiales > Pseudonocardiaceae > Amycolatopsis > Amycolatopsis sp. EV170708-02-1. The sequence goes on along the minus strand of NZ_CP092497.1, from coordinate 6,307,350 downwards.
GATCGCGACCGGGGTGAACGCGTTCTCGGGCTGATCCGCCGCGGTTCCGGCGAACCGGGCCGCGGCCTCGTCCCATTCGCCGCGGGCGGCGGCGAGCAGGCCGAGCACCAGGCACAGTTCGCTGGTCACCGGCAGGAGGTCGCGGTACTCGTCGATCAGCGCGCAGGCCCGTTCGGCGAGGCCGTCCCAGTTCCCGGTGAGCCAGTCGGTGTGGACGGCCGTCGCGCGGGCGGTGCTGACGACGTAGGGCGCCCCGCAGTCGGCGGCCAGCTGCATCCCGCTGTGCAGCAGGCTCCTTGCCCGCCGGTGGTGACCGGTCCAGGCGCACGCGTCGGCGCTGTTGCAGTGCAGCCGCGCCAGATGCCGTTGTTCGTCGGGGGAACCGACGGTGGTGGGCGCCCGGTCCAGCATGTCCCAGCCGCGCGGGTCCCCGATATGCAGCCGTGACGCCGCGTTGTTGGCCAGCAGGATGATCTTCAGCCGCCGGTCCGTGGCGCTTTCGATGAGCTCGTCCACCCGGTCCATCCAGCGCCGGTGCTCCCGCAGCGGGGTCGCGCCGACCCAGGGCTGGGCGAGGACGCCCATCCCGCGGCCCGCCAGGTCGGGCCGGTCGGCGAGGTCGTTGACGGCGATCTCGATCTCGGTCCTCGCCGCCTCCAAGCCGCCCGCCTGGCGCACCAGCAGGAGCCCGAGCCCCAGCCGGACCTCGCCGCTCAGCCGTCCGGACAGCCTGCCGTCGGTGAGCAGCCGCTCCAGCGCCGGGACGACTTCGGTCTGCGCGAGCCCGTTGCACGCCACCGAACTGAACTTGACCGCCAGTCTGTCCACATCGGACGGTTGGAGACCCGGTTCGTCGAGCAGGGTGCGGAGCAGATCCGTCGCGGTGGCGAGGTCGCCGACCGTCGACGCCTGATCCGCGGCCGCTTCACCGTATTTCAGGGCACCGGCCCGGTCGCCCGCCTTCCGGCAGTGTTCGGCCAGCCGCACCAGGGATTGCGGGAGGCGGTCGCGCAGCAGCCGTGCGGCCCGCCGGTGCAGTTCCTGGCGATCGGGACCTGGGATGGTGCGGTACGCGGCTTGCCGGGCGAACGCGTGCCGGAAGCCGTACCTGCCTTCGCCGGATTCCACGAGGACGTTGCGTTCGAGCGCGAGCACGAGCGCGCGGCGGGCGCGTTCGGGGTGAGCGCGGCCACGGCGGCCAGCAGGTCCGAAGTGGACGGTGTGCCGAGGACGGCGGCGGCGTCGGTGATCCGCCGGGAGACGGGCGGCAGTGCCATGAGCCGTTCGACCGTCGCTTCCCGCAGCAGCGCCGGGACTTCGACCGTGTCGAGCAGCCGCCGCGCGGTCGCGCCGTCGGCGTGCACCGCGCCTTCGACGCCTCCGATCGCGTGCACGATCTCCTCGACCACGAACGGGATCCCCGCGGTCCGCTCGTGCAGCCGCGCGGCGAATTCGGCGGAGACGTTCGCTTCGCCGAGCAGGGCCGAAACCTGTGCCTGGACGCCGTCGCGGTCCAGTGGCCGGAGCGTGACGAGCGTGTGCGCGGTGCCGGGCGTCGGCCGGTAGGCACTGCCGAGCGGGATCCCGCCCGGGGTCTCTTCGCGCCGGTACGTGACCAGGAGCGTCAGGCCGGCGGGCGGTTCGGTCATCAGGAACCGGAGCAGACGGCGGGAACCGTCGTCCGCCCAGTGGAGGTCTTCGATGAGCAGGACATGCGGGCCCAGCGAGCCGAGCAGTTCCCGGACGGCGCGGAAGAGCTGGTGGCGTCCGGCCCTCGGATCGCCGGGCCGTGGTGGCGGCTGCGGCAGGAATGCCGCCAGTTCGGGCAAGTAGGGCGCGAGGACGCCGGTCACCGGGTTGAGCTCACGCGCCGGGCGGACGTCCTTCAGCGCGTCGAAGACGACGCCGTACGGAAAAGGCTCGCGCAGCGGCTGGCAGGCCGCGGTGAGGACCGGCCGTCCGGCCAGTTCGGCGCAGGCCAGCAGTTCGGTGGCGAGCCGGGTCTTGCCCACGCCCGCTTCCCCTTCGAGCATGAGCACCGACGGCGAGCGCATCGCGCCGTCGAGGAGCGCGCGTAGTTCCGCCTCACGGCCGACGAGTATGGGCGAACTCGTCCTGCGTCGGCAGCCACCGATCACCATGCCGGGTCACCCCCGCTTCACGAACCACACCGTTCGAGTGAACGCAGCTTAAGCGCGGGTTCGATGATCACGGAACCCGCTCGGACGGTCACCAGACTTTCGTAGGGACGGTGGATTTCGCCATTAGATACGTAGTCCTACGGACCGTTGCCTCGCTTGTTCGCGCAGGTCCCGCCACCCGAAAGTGATTCATGCGTGACTGCACGTCACGGCGTCGGCCCGGAATCCCGCCGGCGCGAACCACCTGTTCGAGTGAACGGAGCTCAGGAAATGCGTGGAGAACTTCGACGTCACCGGATCGCGGGTGCGGTGCTCGCCGGGGCCTGTGCGGCGGCCACCGTGGCCTTCGCCGGACCGGCCGCGGCCGCCGAGGGGCAGATCCGCGGCGCCGGTGTGCCGGGAGCCGTCACGGACGGGTACATCGTCTCGCTCAAGAGCGGCGACGCCGGCCTCGCGGCGAAGTACGGCGGCCAGGTGAAGGCGACCTACAGCGCCGCGCTGAACGGTTTCTCGGCGAAGATGACCGAGGCGCAGGCGAAACGGCTCGCGGCCGACCCGAACGTCGACTTCGTCCAGCAGGACGCGGTCGCGCATCTGCTCGGCACGCAGACCAACCCGACCTGGGGTCTGGACCGGATCGACCAGAAGAACCTGCCGCTGGACAAGAAGTACACCTACCCGAACACCGGTTCCGGTGCGACGGTCTACGTCCTCGACACCGGTGTCGACTACCGCCAGTCCGAATTCGGCGGCCGCGCGACCAGCGGGTACGACTTCATCGACAACGACAGCGACGCCCGCGACTGCCAGGGACACGGCACGCACGTCGCCGGCACGGTCGGCAGCGCCACCTACGGTGTGGCCAAGGGCGCCAAGATCGTCTCGGTCCGCGTGCTGAACTGCCAGGGCAGCGGCCAGTACTCGCAGATCATCTCCGGGATCGACTGGGTCGTGAAGAACGCCAAGGGCCCGTCGGTGCTCACCATGAGCCTCGGTGGCCCGGCCGACTCCGGGGTGGATTCCGCCGTGCGCCGCGCGGTCGCGGCGGGCATCACGAACACGGTGGCCTCCGGGAATTCCAACACGGACGCCTGCTCCACCAGCCCGGCCCGCGTGCGTGAGGCCATCACCGTCAACGCCACCCAGAGCGACGACCGCCGGTCCTCGTTCTCGAACTACGGCAGCTGCACCGACATCTTCGCGCCGGGCACCAGCATCACCTCCCTGCGCAATGGTGGCGGCACGCAGCAGATGAGCGGTACCTCGATGGCGACGCCGCATGTCGCCGGCGCGGCCGCGATCTACCTGACCTCGAACCCGTCGGCCACCCCGGCCGCCGTCGCCTCCGGTCTCGCCAACGCCGCCACCAGCGGCGTCGTCAAGAGCCCGGGCACCGGTTCGACCAACAAGCTGCTGAACGTGGCGGGTCTCTGATGCGGCGCGGCGTGCGGGCCGGCGTGGTGGCCGTCGCGGCCACCGCGCTGGCCGCGCTCGCCGCGGGCAACGCCCTCGCCGCGGAGGCGGAAGGCGTTGTCGTGCAGGCGAAGCAGCACTACGGCGATCAGTACATCGTGGAGCTCCACGAGGTCGGCACCATGGCGGTCGAGCAGTCTTCGGCCGCGCTGACCGGCCGCTACGGCGGCGAGGTCCGGTCGGCGTACAAGAACGTGCTCCGCGGGTTCTCGGTCAAGGGCATGTCCGAGCGGCAGGCCCGGCGGCTCGCGGCCGACCCGGCGGTCAAGGCGGTCTACCAGGACGGCACCGCGCGTGCCGTCGGCACGCAGACCAACCCCACGTGGGGTCTCGACCGCGTCGACCAGAAGAACCTGCCACTGGACAAGAGCTACACCTATGGCAACACGGGCGAGGGCGTCACCGCGTACGACCTCGACACCGGGATCAACCCGGAGAACCCGGAGTACGAGGGGCGCGCGTCGGTCGGCAAGGACTTCTTCGGCGGCAACGGGAAGGACTGCAACGGGCACGGCAGCCACACCGCGGGCACCATCGGCAGCAAGACCTACGGCGTGGCGAAGAAGGTCAAGCTCGTCGGGCTGAAGGTGCTGGGCAACGACTGTTCGGGCAACGGGCCGGACTCCGGCATCATCGACGCGGCCGAGTGGATCACCGCGAACGGCACCAAACCGGCGGTGGCGAACCTGAGCCTCCGGATGGATCAGGCCGGGGTCGGCGACGACGTCATCAAGAAGTCCATCGCGGCGGGCTTCGTCTACGTGGTGGCGGCGGGCAACGAGAACCAGAACGCCTGCAACGTCAGCCCCGCCCGCGTTCCCGAGGCGATCACGGTCGGCGCCTCGGACCAGAGCGACAACAAGTCCTCGTTCTCCAACCACAGTTCGTGCGTGGACATCTTCGCCCCTGGCAGCAACATCACGTCGCTGTCCACGTCCAACGGTGGTTCGGCGAACATGAGCGGGACGTCGATGGCCACGCCGCACGTAGTGGGCGCGGCGGCGATGTACCTGGCGGCGAACACCGGTGCCACCCCGCAGCAGACGCGGGACGCGCTGGTGAACAACGCCTCCGACGGCGTGCTCAAGGGACTGCCGTCCGGCACGGTCAACAAGCTGCTGAACGTGTCGTTCATCGGCGGCGGTGGCCCCACCCCGACGTGCGGGGTGAAATCGAATACGACACCGGTGTCCATTCCGGACGCGGGTGACGCGGTGACCAGTTCGGTGACGCAGGACGGCTGCGACGGCAAGGCGTCGGCGACGCTGCCGGTCAAGGTCGACATCGCGCACACCTACACCGGTGACCTGGCGATAGACCTGATCGGGCCGAGCGGTGCGGTGTTCGGCCTCAAGCAGGCGGGAGGGATCGGCGAGGCGAGCGGCGTGCACACGTCGTACACGGTGAACGCCTCGTCCGAACCGGCGAACGGGACCTGGAAACTGCGGGTCCGTGACGTCTACCGGTTCGACAGCGGGACGATCGAAGGCTTCTCCATCACCTTCTGAGTCCTTGCGAACGGCGGTGCGCCGTGGTCACGATGACCGCGGCGCACTGTCGTTTTCGCTGGGAGGTCTTGCGTGGAGTCCTACGATGCCGTGATCGTCGGTGGCGGGCACAACGGCCTGGTGGCGGCCGCCTACCTGGCCAGGGCCGGCCGGTCGGTGCTGGTGCTGGAACGGCGCGACGAGGTCGGCGGGGCGGCGGTCTCCTTCCGGGCGTTCCCCGGCGTCGACGTCCGGCTGTCGCGGTACTCGTACCTGGTGAGCCTGCTGCCGCGCAAGATCATCGCGGAGCTGGGGCTCGGCCTCGATCTCCGGCGGCGGCGGATGTCGTCGTACACCCCCGTCGGCGATGGCGGTCTCCTTGTCGACACGGGTGACGAGAGCCGTACCGCGTCGTCGTTCTCCGCGCTCACCGGGTCCACAAAGGACTTCGAGGCGTGGCGACGGTTCTACGCGATGACGTCGCAGGTCGCGAAACGGACCTTCCCCACCCTGACCCAGCCGCTGGTCTCCAGGGAGGAGCTGCGTTCGGGTATCGAGCCGGCGGCGTGGGACGCGCTGTTCGAACGGCCGATCTCGGAAACGCTGACCGGGATGTTCGGCGACGACACCGTCCGCGGCGTCGTCCTGACCGACGCGCTGATCGGCACCTTCGCCGGGGAAGGCGACTTCCGGCAGAACCTTTGCCTGCTCTACCACGTGATCGGCAACGAGACCGGCGACTGGGACGTGCCGGTGGGCGGGATGGGCGCGGTGACAGGGGCGCTCGCGTCGGCCGCGTCTTCCGCCGGGGCGAAACTGATCACCGGCGCCGAGGTGTTGTCGATCGACCCAGGTGGCTCAGTGCGCTATCGGCTCGGCGACGACGAATTCGCCGTGCGCGGCGGGCACGTGCTGTCGAACGTCGCGCCGCGGACGCTGGCACGGTTGCTGGGGGAGGAGCCGCCGGAGGCGCCGGAAGGCGCGCAGCTCAAGGTGAACATGGTGCTGTCGCGGTTGCCGAAGCTGCGCGATCCGGGTGTCGATCCGCGTGAGGCGTTCGGCGGGACGTTCCACGTCAACGAGGGTTACGGGCAACTGGCGACGGCCTACGCCGAGGCCGCCGCGGGCCGGATCCCGTCGCTGCCGCCGTGCGAGATCTACTGCCATTCGCTGACCGATCCGTCGATCCTCGGCCCCACCGAGCGGGCGGCCGGGGTGCAGACGCTGACGTTGTTCGGGCTGCACATGCCCGCGCGGCTGTTCGAGGGCCGCAACGACGCCGCACGGGACGAGGCTTTGCGAGCGACCTTGTCCTCTTTGGACAGTGTGCTCGCCGAGCCGATCGAGGATTGTGTGCTGCGCGCGCCGGACGGCCGGTTGTGCGTCGAGGCGAAGACGCCGCTGGATCTCGAAGCCGAACTGGGGCTGCCCGCGGGACACATCTTCCATCGAGATCTTTCGTGGCCTTATGCCGCGGACGACACCCAGGTGGGTCTTTGGGGCGTCGAGACCACGCACGAACGGGTGCTGCTCTGCGGCGCCGGGGCCGTCCGGGGCGGTGGTGTCTCCGGCATCCCTGGGCACAACGCCGCGATGGCCGTGCTGGCCCGATCCTGAAAGTCCGTGAAGGCCTCCTTGAGGGACCCAGAGTCCCTCAAGGAGGCCTTCACGGACTTGTCTGCTTACTGGACGGTGAGGGTGTAGACGGCGGTGGCGGTCTTGCCTGCCGAGTCCGTCGCGGTGACGGTCACCGGGTACGTGCCCCGCTGGAAGGGCGCGACCACCTGCATGGTCGAACTGCCGCCGCTCGAGATCGTCCGCGGGTTGAAGAACGGGGCGAACGGCAGCCCTTGCCCGGACGCCGACAGCGTGATCGTGCCTGTGCCGCCGGTGGCGGAAACCGTGACGTTGCTGAAGAAACCGGGTTGCGAAGTCCCGCTGGTGGGGCTCAGGCCCACCTTGAGGTCACCGGGCTGCGGTCCACCTTCGCCGACGGTCAGCGTGAGGTTCGTGGTCGCGGTGTCGGTGGTGCCCTTGCCCGAGATCGTGACCGCGTAGTCCTTTTCGGCCGTCCCGGCGGGTACCTCGATACTCACCTTCGCCGACTCGCCCGAGGTGATGGACGAGGGCTGGAACGTGGCCGTCGCGCCTTCAGGAAGCCCCGAAGCACTGAGATCGACCTTCTCCGCGCCGTTCTTGCCCGGCTTGCTGGTCACCGTGGCCGAAACGTACTTGCCCGGCTCGACCTTCAGCGCGGACGGCGTCACGCCCAGGGAGAACTTCTCCGGGTTCTGCGGCTCGCCGATCTGCTGCTTGACCCAGTCGCCCATGTCGTTGTTCAGCCGGCCGTAAACGCTGTACCACTTGAAGTCGCTGCGGCTCCACGACGCGACGCCGACGACCGTCCCGTCCACGATGAGCGGCCCGCCGCTGTCGCCGGGCAGGATCGTGACGTGGCCGTCGCTGTACCCGCTGCAGATCATCGTGGCTTCTTTGAAGCCGGCGCCGACACCACTGCAGTTGCTGCCCGGCACGATCGGCAGGGTGAACTTGTGCAGTTCGACGTTGCGGGTGTCGTCGTTGTGGTCCTTCTTGCCGTAGCCGAGCCCGAGCCCGGACTTGCCCGGCTTGTGCAGCTCCGTGTCGGCCGACGTCGCGACCTTCGCGTACTGCCCGCCGGGCACCGGGATGTCGGCGTCCGTGGTGACCACCGCGACGTCGTAGCCCTGGTCGAAGTTGACGTACTTCGGGTGCTTCTCGTAGCTGACGACGCCTATCCGCGTCCCGCCACCGGCGTTGAGATCGTCCAGCCCGTAGAGGAAGGACTTCTCGCCCGCCGCGTCCTTGCAGTGCGCGGCGATCAGGATCTTGCGCGGCGCGACGACCGATCCGGTGCAGGTCTGGCCCTGCGGGCGAGTTCCGCCTTCGCGCAGGCCGGCGATGATGAACGGGTAGTCCCGGACCGAGGCGGGGGTGCCGCCGATGGAGTTCGTGTGCAGTCCACCGGGGACGACCGCTTGATCCGTCGGGGTGACGGCGGGCAGGTTCGCGGCGGCCGCCGGAGCGGGCAGGAGGACCGAGAGGCAGCCGAGGGTGGCGGTGGCGATCCCCAGTAGCCGTTGTCTTCTGTTCACGGTGGTTCCTTTCCAGGTGGCTGGAAATCACTTTCCGCATCCGCGCCTGGTGGAACAACCGAGGAAGAAGCCCGTATGGGTACGGAACTAATGCACTCCGTCCCCGGTGAGCAGCTCGATACTGTGGTCACCGGTGCGTTCGACGTCGAGGCCCGCCTTCGACAGCACGCGCATCAGCTGCTCCACAGTGGACGGTTCGCTGCGGGACTTCACCAGTTCCGCGGCCAGCCGTCCCTTGTACGCCTTGTTGAAGTGACTCACCGTGGTGCGGTTGCCCTTCGCGTCCTCGGTCACGACACGTACGGTCACCGCGTCCGGGCGGAGCTTCGCCAGCGCCGAGTAGGTACCGGAACGCAGGTCGACCACGAGTCCGTCGATGCCCTGGAGCACCGGTTCGAGGACCGGCTTCCACACGCTGCGGACGGTCCCGAGCGACGGCAGCGCGTTGCCGCCGGAAAGGCGGTACGCCGGGATCGGGTCGGTCGCCGCGACCACCCCGAACAGCGCCGAAGCCACGGCAAGGCGCTTCTCGGCCTTCGCCAGCGTCGCCTTGGTGAAGGACTTCACGTCGAGCGCGTCGTAGAGGACCCCGGTGTAGCGGCGCAGCGCGGGCATCGTGGGCGACGTCCACAGCTCGGCGTTGCGGGCGACCTCGTCGGCCTGCCGTGGCGTGATGCCGAGCGCGGCGACACTGGCCGGAACGTCACCCGCCAGTTCGGCCAGCGCGTCGGCCAGCTTCGCGCGGGCCGGGTTCAGTTCCGGGAACGACAGCGCGCCGAGGTCCAGCGGCGCGCCGGTGCCGCCGGCGGCCTTGGTTTCGGAAGGGGGGAGCAGCACGAGCACCACGGAAGCGTAACTAAATGGAGTGCGTCACCCCGAGGCGCGGGCTTAGCCTCGTCCGCATGAGCCTGACCTGGCGCCCGCTGACCCTGGACGACATGCCGCGACTGGCCGAGACCTTCGCCGAGGCGGAGCGTGCCGAGCCGATCGAGGAGCACTACAGCGCGGAGGATCTCGCCGAAGAGATCGGTACGCCCACCGTCCACCTGCCGACGGCGTCCACCAGCGCCTGGGACGGCGACAAGCTGGTCGCCTACGGCCTGCTCCGCAAGCGTGACGCGGCGGACCGGGTGCACATGATGCGGGCGGAGACGCTCGTCCACCCCGCGTACCGCGACGACGCGATCGCCGCGCGCCTCACGAGCTGGTTCGAAGAGGCGGGCAAGAAGCTCCACGCGACGTCCCATCCGGGCGTACCGCTGGAACTGCACGCCGGGGTCAACACCAAGCAGCGCTGGCTCACCGACGTGCTCGTGGGCGCCGGGTACGAGCACGCCCGGTGGTTCGTCGACATGCGTGCCGACCTCGCCTCGATCCCGTCGGCGAAACCGCTGCCCGAAGAGTTCCCGCTGGTCGCGTACGAGGAGAAGTACGAGGCCTTCACGCTGCGGTCCCGCAACGAGACCTTCGCGGATCACTGGGGGAGCACCGAGCAGTCCCCGGAGGCCTGGCGTCATCTGGTGGTCGGCGGGAAGGACTTCCAGCCGGACCTGTCGTTCCTGCTCCTGAGCCCGGAGCGGGACAGGGTGGTCGCGATGGTGCTGAGCGCGTTCTTCGCCTCCGACGAGGCCGCTACGGGCGTGAAGGATCTGTACGTCAGCCACGTCGCGACCGACGCGAGCCTTCGCGGGCGCGGCATCGCGGGAGCGCTGCTCGGGCACACGCTCGTCCAGGCGAAGGCCAAGGGTTTCCAGCGGGCTTCGCTCAACGTCGACCAGGACAACACGCACCGCGCTCTCGGGGTTTACGAGCGTGTCGGGTTCAGCGAGTTCCAGCGCTGGGCCGGATACGTGAAACCTGTTCCGACCTGACCGGTTGTCACCTGAAAGGGTGGATTTCGGTACAGTCGATCTTCTCGGAGAGATCGCTGGGGGTGGTAGGGCGTTGCCGGTTTCCGCACGCCTCGGCTGGCACGACCTTCCATTGGCGACGCGTGACGCCGTCGAGCGCGAGCTCGGGTCGATGGTCCGCCGTTCGTTGTGGCAGACCCCGGAATTCGACGGCGGTGTCTCGGCGCGGCTCGAACTCGAACGCGATCATCGCTGGGTCTTCCTGAAGGCGATCCCGGCGAGCAGCCCGCGCGCGGGCGGCTACCGGACGGAGGCCGCCATCGCGCGGCGGCTTCCCCCGGAGGCGCCCACACCGAAGCTGCTGTCCTTTGTGGACGGTGAATGGCTGGTGCTCGCGTTCGCCGACTTCGACGGCACCAGGCCGAACCTGCGCCCGGGATCGCCGGACCTCTCCGCGGTGCTGGCCACCTTCGGCGCGCTCGGGCGCACGCTCACCCCGTGCCCGCTGCCCGACGTGCCGGACGCGCTCGACGATCTCGGCCCGCTCCTGCGCGGCTGGCACGAACTCGCGAAGGAACGCCCCGGCGACCTCGACGCATGGGCCGTCCGCAATCTCGACCGGCTCGTCCAGCTGGAGACGTCGTGGCATCCCTGGTCGGCCGGAGACACGTTGCTGCACAACGACATCCAGCCCGAGTACCTGGTGCGGACCGGGCCGGGCAGGGTGCTCGTCACCAACTGGCGCTACCCGGCGAGGGGTGCGGGCTGGCTCGACCTGGTCGCGCTCGTCCCGTACCTGCTCGACGCCGGGCACGAGCCCGCCGACGTCGACCGGCTGCTCCGGCGTCGCCCCGTGCTGACCGGTGTCCCGGTCTGGGCGGTCACCGCGTTCGGTGTCGCACTGGCCGGGCACACCGAACGAGCGTGCCGCTTACCGGAACCGCCCGCGACGACGGGGGTCCGGGCCGCGCAGCGCCGTCTCGCCGGCGCCATGCGGGAGTGGCTCGCTTACCGGACCCACTGGCAGTAGTGGGCGAAGTGGCGTGGTCGCCAGCTGGGCTGAAGGGAGCTTTCGCCGCGTGCGATGCGGCGATAGGCCCCTTCGCGTCTTGTCGGTGGCGCTCTACACGACGCGAAAGCCACTTTCGCAACGCCTCCGGCAGGGCAGCCAAGGCACGTGGCAGCAGCCGGGCTCGTGAGTGGCGAGGACGGTTCTAACCGTCCCTGCCACTCACGAGGTTCAGCGGTTCCTCCCCGGCGGCGTACCGGCGCAATTGCTCGGCGACCAGCCGCTTCGCGCGCGGGTAGAACGACGCCGAACCGCCCGCGATATGCGGCGTGATGAGCACGCCCGGCGCGGTCCACAGCGGATGCCCGGCGGGCAACGGTTCCGGGTCGACGACGTCGAGCGCGGCGCGCAACCGCCCGGAGACGGTCTCGGACGTGAGCGCCCCGGTGTCGATCGCCGAGCCCCGCCCGACGTTCACCACCAGGGCGCCGTCCGGCAGCGCGGCGAGCTCCGCGGCGCCGAACAGGCCCATGGTCGCGGGCGTCTCGGGCAGGATCAGGACCACGATGTCGGCGGACGGCAGCAGCTCCGCTAGTTCGCTGACGCCGTGCACCCGCTCCGCGGGCCGGGCCGTGCTCGCCACCCTGGTCACGATCGCCTCGGCCGCGACCAGCTGCCGCTCGATGGCCTGGCCGATCGAGCCGTGGCCGACCAGCAGCACCCGGCTGTCGGCCAGGGAGCGCGTGTGCTCGCGCTCCCACGACGCCGTCGCCTGCTGCGCGAACCAGCGCGGCAGATCCCGCTGCGAAGCATGGATCAGCGCCAGCGCGTGCTCGGCCACGCTGAGGTCGTGCAGGCCGCGGCCGTTGGCCAGCTTCACTTCCGCCGGCACCAGCGGGATCAGCTTCTCCACCCCGGCCGACAACGACTGCACGAGCTTCAGCGAAGGTAGCCGGTCGATCAGCTTCATCGGCTCGGTACCGGTGTCGTACGGCAGCACGTAGACCTCGACGTCGTCGAGGCCCGCGTCCGGCAGCGGGCCCACGCCGTCGTAGAGCCTCGCGCTCAGCCCTTCGGGCAGCTCGATGTCGGACCAGGGCAGGATGGCTCGCTCCGTCATGCCGCCATTCTGACCATCAGGACCGGCGTCAGCCCTCGTGGGTCGCGACGCAGAATTCGTTGCCGACGGGATCGGCCAGCACCGCCCAGGCGAAGCCCGGCATCTCGTGCTCGTCCAGCTTCTTCGCGCCCAGTCCGATCAGACGTTCCACCTCCTTCTCGATGTCGTCGGTCCCGAAGTCCACGTGGACCCGGTTCTTGCCCACCCGCTCCTCCGGCACGCGCTGGAAGGCGAACACCGGCCCGTTCTCCTTCTTGGCATGCAGGATCAGGAACTCGCCGCCGTGGTCCTGATCCACCTCGACCCCGAGCGCCTTCGTCCAGAACGCCGCGAGCTCGCGCGGATCCGCGCAGTCGATCGTGATCATGCCCAGTTCGATACCCATGGCGGCACGCTAGCGGCGCCCACCGACAAAACCGGGCGCCCGCGATAACCGGTTGAACCGGCCCGGGGCGGGGTGACTACGCTGCGCAGAACGTCTAAGCACGTAATTCCAGCGAGGAGCCCAGAAGTGATCACCAGGATGTCGTCGTTGTTCCTTCGCACCTTGCGTGAGGATCCGGCGGACGCCGAGGTACCGAGCCACCGGCTCCTGGTACGCGCCGGCTACGTCCGCCGGGTGGCCCCGGGTGGCTACTCCTGGCTGCCGCTGGGCCTGCGGGTGCTGCGCCGGATCGAGAACGTCGTCCGTGACGAGATGAACGCGATCGGCGCGCAGGAGATCCAGTTCCCCGCGCTGCTGCCGAAGGAGCCTTACGAGGCCACCGGCCGTTGGACCGAGTACGGCGACGCCCTGTTCCGCCTCAAGGACCGCAAGGGTGCCGACTACCTCCTCGGCCCGACGCACGAAGAGCTCTTCGCGCTCACCGTGAAGGGTGAATACAGCTCGTACAAGGACTACCCGGTCGTCCTGTACCAAATCCAGACGAAGTACCGCGACGAGGCGCGCCCCCGCGCCGGCATCCTGCGCGGCCGCGAGTTCGTCATGAAGGACTCCTACTCCTTCGACCTCGACGACGAGGGCCTGAGCAAGTCGTACGAGCTGCACCGCCAGGCCTACACCAAGCTGTTCGACCGTCTCGGCATCGAGTACGTCGTCGTGAAGGCGACCTCCGGCGCGATGGGCGGCTCGGCTTCCGAGGAGTTCCTCGCCGTCGCCGAGACCGGTGAGGACACCTACGTCCGCAGCACCGAATCGGGTTACGCGGCCAACGTCGAAGCGGTCACCACGCCCGCTCCCGAGGCGAAGCCGATCGAGGGCCTCCCCGAGGCGAAGGTCCACCACACGCCGGACACCCCGACCATCGAGTCCCTGGTCACGTTCTTGAACAACGCGGACCTCGGCCGCACCTTCACCGCCGCGGACACGCTCAAGAACGTCCTGGTGAAGACCCGTCAGCCGGGCGCGAAGGAATGGGAGCTGCTGGCCATCGGCCTCCCCGGCGACCGCGAGGTCGACCCGAAGCGTCTCGAAGCGTCGCTCGAGCCCGCCGAGTTCGAGCTGCTCGAAGAGGCCGACTTCGCGAAGAACCCCTTCCTCGTCAAGGGCTACATCGGCCCGAAGGCGCTGAAGGACAACGGCGTCCGCTACCTGCTCGACCCGCGCGTCGTCGACGGCACCGCCTGGGTCACCGGCGCCGACGAGCGCGACCACCACGTCGTCGACCTGGTCGCGGGCCGCGACTTCACCGGCGACGGCACGATCGAGGCCGCCGAGGTCCGCGAGGGCGACGCGTCGCCCGACGGCAAGGGCACCCTGGTCGCCGCGCGCGGTATCGAGATCGGGCACATCTTCCAGCTGGGCCGCAAGTACGCGGACGCGTTCGAACTCGACGCGCTGGGCCCGGACTCCAAGCCCATCCGCATCACCATGGGTTCGTACGGTGTCGGCGTCTCGCGGCTGGTCGGCGTGCTCGCCGAGCAGAACCACGACGACCTCGGCATCGTCTGGCCGCGTGAGGTCTCGCCGTTCGACGTGCACGTCGTCATCGCGGGCAAGGACGAGACGGTCGCCGCGGGCGCGGAGAAGCTCGCCGCCGAACTGGACGCCGCGGGTATCGAGGTCGTCCTCGACGACCGCAAGGCCACCCCGGGCGTGAAGTTCGCGGACGCCGAACTCGTCGGCGTGCCGACGATCCTCGTCGTCGGGCGCGGCCTGGCGAACGGTGTCGTCGAGGTCAAGGACCGCCGCACCGGCGACCGCGAGGAGATCGCCGTGGACGCGGTCGTGGAGCACCTGGTCAAGCTCGTCCGTTCGTAATGTTCGGCAAGAAGCGCAAGGATTCCCCGGGCTACGAGGACAACGCGGCGCTGGACGGGTTCGGGGGCTATCAGCCCTCGGACTCGTCCGGCTACACGCCCGCTCCCGAGACCCCCGCGCCTGAGCCAGAGCCGGAGAAGCCCGCGAAGCAGCCGATGTCGCGGAGCGGGCGAAGGGCCATGTACGGCTTCTTCGCGACGCTCGGCGTCATCACGGTCGCCGCGCTCGCGAACAACAGTGACCGGTCTTCGGAGACCAGCGCGCCGACACCTCGGGCGCCGATCGTCTACACGCCTTCACCCCGGGTCGTCGCGCCGCCGGTGACCGACGGCTGGCAGTCGGTGGCGGGGAAGGACGGCGTCTACGCCTACGACGTCCCGCCGAACTGGACGCCGAAACCCGGCACGATCCACGGCTGGGAGAAGGGCACCCAGGTCCCGGGCATCACCATGGTCGCCAGCGCCTTCGTCGGGGAAGGCTACTGCCCGCAGGAGAAGCGAAGCAGGATCGGCGGCAGCGGCGTGGCCAACATCAAGCTCGCCGATCACGCCGCCGCGGCGAAGAAGGCGGTCGACGCTCTCACCGTCAGCGCCTACAACCCCGAAGACGGCCCGCTGACGGCCAAGGTCACCGCGGAACCGCCCCAAACGACCGAGTTCACCCTCGGCACCGGCAAGAAGGTCCCCGCGAGCATCGTCCTCGCGGAGGTCATCACCCCGCCGGGGGCCTGTGGCGCCCACCGCGCCTTGGTCGGCGTGATCGCGCCCCAGCTGGGTGAAGCCTCGGCGGCCCTGGCCGTCTATTCGGGCCAGGACGCACCGGGCGGAGCGGATCGCGAGCTGATCCTGAAGATCCTCAAGACCTACCGGGGCGTTCCGGAGGCCGACCGCAAGACCATCACGCCGCCGCCTTCGACGTTGCGCTGAGGCTTCTTGCCCGACCGTGCGAGCTTCGCCAGCCGCAGCAGCCCGGTGTTCGGCAGGTAGGCCCGGCCGAGCGCGATCCCGATCCGCGGCAGATCAGCCTCGTCGCGGAACGCGAGGTACAGCGGCACGTGGCGCGGCTGGAATTTCGCCTTGAACGCGTGCAGCGAACGGAAGCCGTAGAACGGTTCCATCATCGTGCCGAGCGCGTCGAGCACCCGCTCGACGGCGTGCGCGGGTTCGCCGGAGCTTGCCAGCGGAGCGCCGGACAGCGAGACGAACTTCGCGCCCTCTTCGCGGAAAGCCAGGCAGGACGACGCGATCAGGAACTCCATCGCCGGACGGAACCCGTCGGCGCGTTTGCGCATGACGTCGAGCGTCCAGCCGCCGATCGCGCCCGCGCCGGTGTACACCGGCAGCCACGACGTCACGCCGTGGACCACACCGTCGGCGTCCACCGCGAGCCCCACCCGGGTCTCGGGATCCATCGCCTCGTCGACCCCGCCGAGGGTGAAGCCCATTTCCGGCATGCCCTTGTCGCCGATCCACTCCTCGGAGATCGCGCGGACCTGCGAGATCACCGCGCGCGGCTGGTCGGCGAGCCGGACGAGCCGGAACTCGACGCCGTCCTTCTTGGCGCGGTTGAGCGCGGTCCGCACGTCCTGCCAGCGCTTGCCGCGGAATTCCAGCGTTTCCAGTTCGATCAGGGTGTCCTCGGCGACCTGGACCTGTTTCCAGCCGAGCTCCTCGGTTTTGGCGGTGGTGTCGCCGGTGGCGGAGAACAGGCACGGCACGAGACCGGTGTTCTCGCACATCGTGATGAACTCGGCGATCGTCCGGTCGGCGGCGCCGTCCGGGGCGATCGGATCGCCGAGGGCGATGGCCACCCCGGCGTGGCGCCGGTAGGCGAGGTAGGACTTACCGTCCGCGGCCACGAAGTACGAGTTCTGCGGCCAGGTCGTCATCCACGAAAGTGTGCTTCCGCCGTGACGGCTGAGCAGCGTGCGGGCCAGCGCGGGGTTGCCCATCCGGCCGAGACGGCGGCACTTCCGCCGTGACGGCACGCGGAAAGCGCCGCGCGAGGAGACCAGCAGCGCGAATTCGACCGTCCACAGCAGGTTGTCCACGAAGAACAGCGGCGGATCCACCATGCCGGCGTCCTCGCCGAAGATCTCCGCGAGGGTGAGCACCCCGCCGTAGACCATCACCTGCAGGATGACGAACGAGGTCAGGATCATCGCGCACCACCAGGCGACCTGGCTGCCCTTGCGCAGGCCGTTCATGATCGGCACCACGATCAGGCACAGGACGACGACTTCCCAGGTGGACAGCGAAAGCTCTTCGGACGAACCGAAGGGGCCGTTGCCCGGCACGAAGGACATCACCAGTTCGGCGACCGTCAGCACCAGCAGACCGGCCATCACGTAGAACCGCCACTCGCGCAGGCTCGGCCGCCGTTCGCGCGAGGATTCCTTGGCACCGACGAACTTCCGTCCGAACGGCAGCGCGAGGACGAGGGCGAAGAAGTGCACGAGGTCGGCGAGCGTGCCGACGAAGATGATCGCGACCCCGGCGTAGACGCACAGCCCGGCGCGCAAGCGCAGGCGCCACGGCGGGCGCAGGGTGGCGCTGGCGACCGCGACCGCGGCGAGCGCGCCGCCGGAGAACCCGACGTCGAGGCTGCCCGCGACGCGTTCCGCCCATTCCCAGCCGGAATTGCGGCTCAAAGCCAGGAACTGGACCGCGACCAGCACGCTGACGAACTGGCCGCCGATGGCGACGGCCATCGCGCGGCGGGTGCCGAGCCGCCATTCCGCGAACCCGGCGAACAACGCGAAGCTGAGCACCATCGGCAGGTAGTACAGCGGGACGACCGCGAACAGCGGTCCGGTGAACAAGGTCCACCACCGGCCTGCTTCGAGCGACGGCAGCCCATACGCGATGTACGGATACACCGCGCGGTCCTCGGCGGCCGACCAGAGCGCGCCCGTGGCCAAGGCGAGCGCGAGCATGGTCACCGTGACGAGGGTGGTGAAAGGCAGCCGGTGCCTCAGCACCGTGGCGATCTTGTGCGTCCGGCCCGGCGCGGCCGTCCCGCTTCCCCCTTTTGGCATGGAACTCAAATTAAGGGCGGGAGGGGCCCGGACACATCCGGCACGGGACCCATATTTCCCTTAGGGGAGTGCTACTCGCGACGGATGCTCTCACCCATCTTGAGGACGATGCCGCTGGCTATCGCACCGGGGATCCCCTGGTCCGCCAGTACCAGAAGGACGTGGTAGCGGCCGGAGCCGGGCAGCGCGCGCAGCGGGAGGGCGATCGCCGTGATCGCGACCGAGGGCGCCGGGCACGGCCCGTCCGGGGCGGGGACGACGGTGGTGGTCACGGCGGTGGCGGTGGTCCCGCCGTCCAGGACGGGCACCGGCCCCGCCTTGCCGATCTCCGCCTTCGGAGCGTGTCCGTACGCCGCTTCGGCCCAGCGGATCGTCGTCTCCTCGGCCGCCTGGGCGAGGTCGCCGACCTCGCCCTCGTCGATGGTGGTGAACCCCGCCATCGCGCGTGCCGACAGATCGGAGCCCGGGCAGAAGGCACGCCGGTACCGCGCGACGCCTTGCAGCGTGACGAGATCCCCCGCCGGTGTCTCGTAGCCGATGGCGACGTCGGGCTCTTCGAGTTTCCAGTCCGGTGGTGCGTCGTAGACGAGCGGGTGATCGTCGGACAGCACCGGTTGCCAGCCCGCGATCACGGGTTCGATCCGGGTGGCGGGCACCGGGTCGGGCAGGACGAGGTCGTGGGCGGACGGCGGCGGGGGCGCGGTCTTGGCCTGATAGGTGGCCGTCGTGCCGACGGCGATGACGAGGACCAGCCCGAGGATCCCCAGTGTCGGCCGGAGACGCAGGCGGCGGCGCGGCGGAACGGTGTCCCGGACGACCGGGAGCGGGCTCGTCTGTTCGGCTTCGGTTTCGGTTTCGAGCGGTCGCCCGGTGAGCGGATCGACGAACCACTGCCGAGGTTCGTCGATGTGCCCACCGGGGCCGGTCATTGCTGAGGCCTCAGACTCGCCAGGATCTTCTGTGCTTCCGATTCGGGCAGCGCGTCGGGGGTGCCCTGGTCCATGGCCATGACGAAGCAGATGGTCTGGTCGCCGGATTTGAACGCGGCCGAGGTGACCTTCACGCTCGGGGCGCGGCATTCCTCGGATTCGGCCGGGGTGAACGTCCCGGTCGAGCTGACCGCCTGGATCGAGCCGCCCGCGATCGGCACCTGGGTGATGGCGGGCATCGGGACGTCGGGTTTGCCGGTGGCGGCCTGGATCCAGAGCCGGACGGCGCCCCTGGCGGCGTTCTCGACCGGGATCTGGTCCGCGGTGGCGAAGCCGACGACACCGCGGTTCGAGCCTCGGGCCTCCGGGCAGGCGCCGAGTTTGTACGTCGACGCCTCGTGGATGACCATCTTGTATTCGCCCTCGTTGTAGCCGACGATCTGGCCCGGCTCGGTCTCCCAGCCCGACGCGGGCAGGTCGTAGGCGGTTTTGTCCTTGACCGACAGGATCCCCTGCCAGCCGGGCGTCGTCGAGGGCACTTTGTTGTCTTTCGGTGCTCCGCTGCTCGAAGACGGCGGTTTCGTCGCCGAAGACGACGGCGGCGGCGCGGGCGCGGAGGAAGATTGCGGCGCCGCCTGGGGCTGCGGTTCTTCGCCGTCACGGAGGACGAAGAAGAGCGTGGCGCCGACGGCGATGACCAGCACGAGCGCCCCGAGGCCGATCCACAGGCCCTTCTTGCCGCCCTTCGGCGGCTCCGGCGCGAAACCCTGGTAGGTCTGCTGCGGGAACTGCTGGAACCCCTGCTGCTGGTAACCCTGGTACTGCTGCTGGGGATCCTGCTGGTATCCCTGCTGCGGTGGGTACTGCTGATAGGGCTGCTGCGGTTGCTGCTCCGGCCAGCCGTTGCCGCCGCCTGGGTATGCCATGAACCGAGCTTAGTTGGCGCCTCCGAGCACGGCCGCACGTACCGCTACCAGGTCGGACAGGTCGCCGAGCACGGTATGCGCGCCCGCGTCGGCCAGTTCCTCCGCGCTGAACTGCCCGGTCGCCACGGCGACCGCGACGGCGCCGTTGTCGAGCGCGGCACGCACGTCGTCCGGGGTGTCGCCGATGACGACGACCGACTCGGGCGCGAACTCGGTGCCGTGTTTCGCCGAAGCGTGGCCGACGGCGGCGGGCACCAGATCGGGCCGGTGCGCCGAGAGCGAGCCGTAGCCGCCGATCTCGAAGTCCACGTGTTCGTGCAGATCGAACGCGGTGAGCTTGTGCACCGAGATCTCCGGCAGGTTCCCGGTGACCAGTGTCTGGACGACGCCGCCGTGCGTGGCGAAGGCGTTCAGCGCGTCCTTGGCGCCTGGGAGGGCCCGGCCGCTCGAAGACAGGGTCGGGGCGTGGCTTTCGGAGACCGCGATCAGCGCGAGCCAGAGCTTGCGCACGTTCTCTTCGGTGGGCTCGACGCCGTGCGAGGTCAGGATGTCCGCGCTGATGGCGCGTTCGGTGCGGCCGCCGAAATTCGGCAAGGCCCGCAGTTCGACGCCGGCGACCTCGGCGAGCGCGGTCGTGTACCAGGCGGCCCCCACGCCGCGCAGGTCCACGAGGGTCTGGTCGATGTCCCACAGCACGAGCCGATGCGGAGTAGTCACGCGATCGACGGTACCGGTGAGCTTATTCAACGTCTGTTGACTTCTGCGCGGCCGAGGCCTACCTTGGCAGCTAATTCAACAAGTGACGAATAAATGGAGGACGGCCATGTCGAACCGTCGCCCCGCCGGGGCCTTCGCCCTACTCGCCGCGTTGGCCGGTGCGCTGGTCGCCGCCGTGCTCGGCTTCCTCACCTTCGGCGCGCAGGCCACCGTGGCGCCCGACGGAATCCCTCTCGCCGTGGCCGCGCCCCCGGGACCGCTCCAGGCGGCCGCGAACGGGATCGCCTCCCAGGGCGGAGGACAGGTCTCGTGGCGGGTGACCTCGCCCGAGGAAGGCCGGAAACTGTTGGAGGACAAGGAGGTCTACGGCGTCCTCGAACTTCCGTCGACGGTCGTGCTCTCCGGGGCGGTGAACCCGTCCGGGACGCAGCTCGCGCAGCAGGCGCTGTCCGGCGCCGCACAGGCTCTCGGCGGGACACCGAAGATCGAGACGCTGCATCCGGCGAGCGCGGCGGGCCGGGTCGCGCCGCTCGCGCTGAGCGCGCTGGCGTGGGTCGGCTGCCTGATCGCGGGCGCCGTGCTGGTACTGGCCGGACAGCGAACCGGCCGGGACGCGGGAGCCGCCGCGCGCTTCACGCAGATCGTTTCGGCGGGGGTGCTGGTCACCGCCGTGCTGGCCGGTTTCCTGAAACTGTGGGACTCCGCGCTCCCGCTCGGCTGGGACGTCCTCGGCTTCCTTTTCCTGGCCTCCACCGGATTCGCCGCCCTGCAGACCGGGCTGCTGAGGCTGCTGGGCGTGCGGGCGATGGCGATCCTCGGCCCGCTGTATCTGGTCGCGCCCGCCGTCGCGGGTCAGGTGCCGGAATTGCTGAACCCCGCGTACCGCGCGGTGCTGTGGTCCTGGACGCCGTTCCGGTTCTCGGCGGAAGGGCTCCGGAGCCTGCTGCAGGGCGTGCCCGGCGCGCCGGACGTCACGACCGGGGTGTGGGTGCTCGCCGGGCTGCTCGTGGCAGGACTGGTGCTCGCGCTGTGGCCGGGCCGGTCAGCCCTCCAGAAGACTGAAACGGACGCGCCGGACCGGGTTGTCCAGGTTGGTGTCCACTAGGCAGACCGACTGCCAGGTGCCCAGCGTCATCACCCCGCCGAGCACCGGGATCGTCGCGAACGGCGGCAGCAGCGCGGGCAGGACGTGGTCACGGCCGTGACCGGGACTGCCGTGCTGGTGCCGCCAGCGGCCGTCGCGGGGGAGCAGCTCGTCGAGCGCCGTGAGCAGGTCTTCGTCGCTGCCGGCGCCGGTCTCGAGGATCGCCAGCCCGGATGTCGCGTGCGGGACGAAGACGTGCAGGATCCCGTCCTCGGCGTCCGCGTCGCGCAGGAAGGCCTCGGCGTCCTTGGTCAGGTCGTGCACCACGGCCACGCTGCCGGTGCGCACCTCGATCTCCGTGGAGTACATGCTCTTCACGGTAGTGCCCCGAAGCGGGCGACGTAGTGCCAGACGCGTTTGAGGGCCTGCTGGTCGAGGTGCCGGGCTTCGCCGAGGACACGCGGGTCGAGATGGCCGTCTTCGGCCAGCGCCAGGCCGAGTTCGACGAATTCGGCGCCGCGGTACGCCGGGTGCCGTTCGAGTTCTTCGATGGACAGGCGGAAACCCGGATGCCATTCGACCGGGCAGCTGAGCCGTGAAGCGGCCTTCTCCACGTCGGTGCCGCGGTGGCTCGGGTCGAGAACCAGGGCTTCGACGTCCGTCGCGAGGTCGACAGGGCCGTGGACGTGTGCCTCGATGTAGTCGTCGAGAAGGTCGGTGTCGTCTTGCTCCGCCAGCTCGATCAGTGCGGAAACCCTGGTGCCGTGGCCGAAATCCGCCGGATCCAGCACGCTGTCCGGGTAGCAGAACGTCGTCCTGCCGAGGGTGTGCGCGGCCATGCGGAAGTGGGCGGAGCCGAATCTCGGCGCGCCGCCGACCGCGCGGCGGCGGAAGTTCAGCGCGCCGTACTTCGGCCGTTCGGCCGCGGGCGCGTCGTCGTAGGCGCCGCCGAACATCCGGCTTTCCCAGTGCCAGCGATCTCCGCCGGGACGCGCGGTGAGCCCTCCGTTGCTCGTCCCGGTTTCGAACTGGTTGCGGTAGAAGCCGTCTTCGGCCATCGCGTCGAGCAGCGGACGTCCGTCCACTGTGGATCTGTCGGGGTGGAAGTGCAGCGTCACCGGCAGCGCGGCCTCGTGCCCGCCGCGGGTCTTCGCCGCGACGTACGCGAGGGCCCGGGACTTCATCACCCGAGTATCAGGCGTGCCGCCGGGCCAAGGCGACCAGATATCGGACCGGTTCCGCGGTCGGGTTGACGTAGGCGCAGGGCTGCGGGGTGCCGAGCTGCAGGCAATCACCCGCGTCGAGTTCGTGCTCGACATCGCCCTCGCGGAACCGCAGATGCCCGTCGAGCACCCAGATCTGGTGATGGGTCAGCACGTAGGTGTGGGCGGGGAAGGCGACTTCGGCGCCCGCCGGCAGCACGACCTCGACCAGCTCCAGCGGCCCGCCGAGCGAAGGTGAGACCGCGCGGCGCACGTACCCGGTGTCGGGGTCGGTCCAAGCCGGCTGATCGGCGGCGCGCACGAGCCGCCGGTCGCCGTGTTCGGCGCGTGCGATCAGCTCGGACAACGTCATGCCGAGCGCGGCGGAAAGCCTGCTGAGCAGGACCGCCGTCGGCTGCGCCTCGCCGCGTTCGATCTTGCCGATCATCGCCCTGGACACGCCAGAGGACTCGGCGAGGGCGTTGGCCGAAAGGTTCTGATCGAGCCTCGCGGACTGGAGCGTCGCGGCGAGCGACGCGGACAAGGGATCCGACATGCTGCTCACTATAGTGGCAGCCTCGGTTACTATGGTCGCCATGGTGATCAGGGAAGCGACGGAAGCCGACGCGACGGCCTGCGCGGAGATCTACGCGCCGTATGTCACCGACACGGTGATCTCGTTCGAAACCGAGCCGCCCAAACCGGACGAGATGGCCGAGCGCATCGCCAAGGCGCAGAAATCACACGCGTGGCTCGTGCTCGAAGACGACGAAGGCCGCGTCGTCGGCTACGCCTACGGAGGCCCTTTCAGCGGCCGGCCGTCGTATCGCTGGTCTTGCGAGGTCAGCATCTATCTGGAGCTCGGCCGCCGGAGGACCGGCGGCGGGCGCGCGCTCTATCAGGCGCTGCTGGACGCGCTGGCGTCGCGCGGTTTCCGGAACTTCTGCGCGGGGATGGTGCTGCCGAACGACGCGAGCGCCGGGCTGCACCGCTCGCTCGGATTCGAGCCGGTGGGGACGTACCGGCGGATCGGCCACAAGCACGGGGCCTGGCGGGATGTCGCTTGGGTGCAGCTCTGCCTGCCGGAGGTGGACGGGCCCCCAGCGGAGCCGCGGTGATCCGGGGGCTGAAGGACGCTTTCCCCGCATGCGATGCAGTGAAAGCGTCCTTCGCCGCGTGAGATGCGGGGAAAGGCCCCTTCAGCCCCGCCTAAGACTCCAGGTACCGCAGCACGGCGAGAACCCGCCGGTTGTCCCCTTCGGACTGTGGCAGCGCCAGCTTCCCGAAGATGCTCGACACGTACTTCTCCACCGAGCCCGCCGAAAGGAACAGCGCCGCCGCGATGGCCGAGTTCGACCGGCCCTCGGCCATCAACCCCAGCACCTCACGCTCCCGCGGCGTCAGCCCCGCGAGCGCGTCCGTCTTCCGGGTGGCGGTGAACAGCTGACTGACCACTTCCGGGTCGAGCACCGTCTCGCCCTCGGCGACCCGGCGGAGCGCGTCCAGGAAGTCCGACACCTCCGCGACACGGTCCTTCAGCAGATAGCCGACGCCGCCCGCGCGATCGGCCAGGAGCTCCGTCGCGTACTGCGTCTCGACGTACTGCGAGAACAGCAGGATCGCGCACCCCGGCAGCTCCGCGCGCAGCGCGATGGACGCGCGCAGCCCTTCGTCCGTGTGCGTCGGCGGCATCCGGATATCCACAATGGACACGTCCGGCCGATGTTCGCGAACCGCCGCGCACAGGCTGTCGCCGTCGGCGACGGCCGCGACGACCTCGTGCCCCCGAAGGTTCAGCAGTTCGACGAGCCCCGCCCGGAGGATGGCCGAATCCTCCGCGATCACGACGCGCACGCCGCCCCCTATTTCCGTATCGGTATTTCCGCGCTGATCACCGTAGGCCCCCGACAGGGCTGTCGATGTCGAGCCCGCCGTCCACCGTCGCGAGCCGCTCGGCGATCCCGGCGAGCCCTCCGCCGCGCACCGGCCGGGCCCCGCCTTCGCCGCCGTCGCGCACCACGAGCCGCAGGCCTTCGCCGACGATACCCACGTCGACCTCGATCGCGGCGGAAGTGTGTTTGGCGGCATTCGTCAGCAGTTCGGCGACGGTGAAGTAGGCGATGGTCTCGATCGACGGGGACGGCCTGCTCGGGAGGTCCACGGTGATCCGCGCGTCGATGCCCGAGCCCGCGGCCAAAGTGGACAGCGCGACGTCGAGGCCGGCGTCGAGCGCGGCGGGATGGATGCCGCGGGCGAGGTCGCGCAGTTCGACGAGTGCCTGTTTCGCGTTGGCGTGCGCGGCGGTGACCAGGGCGGTGACCTGCTCGATGTCGCCGCCACCGGCCAGTTCGTCCTTCGCGATGCCGAGCTTCATCGCCAGCGCCACCAGCTGCGCCTGCGCGCCGTCGTGCAGGTCGCGTTCGATCCGGCGCAGCCGCCGGGTCGCGTCGTCGACCGCGGTCGCGCGGCTGCGTTCGAGATCGCGCACACGCTTCGAAAGGTCCTCGGTGCCGAGGACGCCTCGCACCAGCAGACGGTCGAACTCGGTGAGACCGCGGACCACCCACGGCATCGCCAGCAGGACGGCCAGCCCGGTGACGGCGAGCGGCAGGGTGAGGGGCCAGGTGTCGACGCGCAGGTCGAACGTCGGCATGGCCTCACCGTTCAGGGTGAACCAGAACAGCGGATAGGTCAGCGTGCTCACCGCGTACACGAACAGCGACACGACCAGGAAGAACTCGATGAACGAGAGCGGCAGCCGGATCACCAGGTAGGCGATCGACCGCCAGCCGAGCGGATCCCCGAGCCTGCCTTTGACGCCGTTCCAGAGGCCTGGCCGCGGTTCGGGCCGGGCGGGCGGGGTGACCGTCGTCCCGAGCAGGGCACGCGCCAGGCCGATATGGGCGATGCCGATGAGCCTCGCGCCCGCCAGGACGCCGATCAGCACCGGAACCCCGATGGTCAGCAGGCTCAGGCCCGCCCGAGGAGCAGCCCGATGACCACGAGCGCCGCGAACGCCAGCGTCAGCGGCGCGCCGATGAGCACCCAGGCCAGCTCGCCCCAGTACGCGCGGTTCAGCTGTGCGCTGAGGACGCGGCCAAGCAGGGCGGGGCGGGTGATCACGGCTTCAGCTTGCCGTGGCCACCCGCCCCGTGCCCATCCAGGTTTCCCTAGTCTTCGCGCTGCTGCCGGGTACGTCGCGAAAGCCACTTTCGCGACATGCCCGGCCGTGTTCCGCGAGCCTTGTGCGCGGTCTTACCGCCAGGACACGCCCTAGTCTTCGCGGCTCTCGTCCGCCTTCGCCCGCTGGGACGCCTCGCGCATCTCGATGACGTCCGTCAGCCAGTCGCCGGTCTCGCGGGCGATGTCCCGGATCGCGCCGGTGATGATCGTCGCGATGTTGCC
This sequence comes from Amycolatopsis sp. EV170708-02-1, assembly GCF_022479115.1. Lineage (NCBI taxonomy): Bacteria > Bacillati > Actinomycetota > Actinomycetes > Pseudonocardiales > Pseudonocardiaceae > Amycolatopsis > Amycolatopsis sp. EV170708-02-1. Next base: position 6,281,576 of record NZ_CP092497.1, on the reverse strand, counting down.
GATATGGGTGGCCGCGGACTCGGTGACCTCTTGGACCACGTCCTTGGTGCTTTCGAACTGACCGACCATGTCAGACACCTTAAGCCGCTCGGAGGGTCTTGTCGCTCTCCACGGTAGCGGGCGTGCGGGGCTCGCCGTTCCACGGCAGGGCGAGTTTCACGATCTTCTTGGCCACCGAGAACAGCTGCCTGTGCAGAGGGCCGGTGTTGTACGGCAGGCCGTACTTCTCGCAGATCGCCCGCACCTCGCCCGCGATCTCCGGGTAGCGGCGCGCCGGGATGTCCGGGAACAGATGGTGCTCGATCTGGTGCGAGAGGTTCCCGGTCATGATGTGGAAGAGCTTGCCGCCGGTGATGTTCGCCGAGCCGAGGATCTGCCGCAGGTACCACTGGCCGCGCGACTCGTTCTCGGTCTCCTCCTCGGTGAAGCTCTCGACGTCGGCGGGGAAGTGCCCGCAGAAGATGATCGAGAACGCCCACAGGTTGCGCGTCAGGTTCGCGGTGGCGTTGCCGAGGAAGGTCAGCGGCGCGAGCGGACCGGTCAGCAGCGGGAAGAGTACGTAGTCCTTGCCGACCTGACGCCCCGCCTTGCGCACGATCTTCCGCAGCACCGGCTTGTTCTCGGCCCAGGTGCGTTCGCCCTTGGCGACCCGGTCGACCTCGAGGTCGTGCAGCATGACGCCCCACTGGAAGAACAGCGCGAGCAGCGTCGCGTACACCGGGTTGCCCAGGTAGTACGGGTTCCACTTCTGCGCCGGGTCCATCCGCAGGATGCCGTAACCGATGTCGCGGTCCTTGTCGAGGATGTTGGTGTAGGTGTGGTGGATGTAGTTGTGGGAATGGCGCCAGTTCTCCGAAGGCGCGACGGTGTCCCATTCGAACTGCTGGGAGCTCAGCGCCGGGTCGCGCGTCCAGTCGTACTGGCCGTGCATGACGTTGTGGCCGATCTCCATGTTGTCGAGGATCTTCGCCACGGAAAGCGCGGCGACCCCGGCGACCCAGGCGGGCGGGAAGAATCCGGCGAACAGCAGCCCGCGGCCGGCGACCTCGAGCGCGCGCTGGGTCTTGATGACGTTGTGGATGTAGTCGACGTCCACCTGGCCGAGATCGGCGACGATCCGCTGCCTGATCTCGTCCAGTTCGCGGCCGAAGTCCTCGACCTGCTGTGGGGTCAGCTTGTCCTGCAAGCCGGTCATGGCCTGCTCCTTTCTAAGCGTTGATCTCGACGTCCCCGACCGGGACGGAGATGCAGAGCTGGATCTCTTCGTTCTCTTCGCTGGAGGTCTCGCCGGTCTTGGCGTTGCGCACACAGCCGGAGGTCTTGATCTGCGTGCACGAGAAGCAGATGCCCATCCGGCAGCCGTGTTCCGGGCGCAGTCCCGCTTCTTCGGCCTGCTCCAGCAACGGTTTCCCGGAGTTGGCGACCTCGCGGCCGCTGCGCGCGAACCGCACCTGTCCTTCGGCGCTTTCGGTGTCGAAGGTGAGCGCCGGCGGGGTGAACTCCTCGGTGTGCAGATGTGCACCGATGCCGTCGGCCTCGAAAACCTCGCGGACCGAGTCCATCAGCGGCTTCGGACCGCACAGGAAGGTTTCGGCGTCGGGGTACCACGGAGCGGCCTCCGCGAGGTGCTCCTTGGAGAAGAACCCGTGCAGATCGCCGCCGGTCTTGGCGTGAGTGAACGCGTGTACCACCCGCAGACCGGGCAGGCGGCGGGCGAGGTCGGCGAGCTCGGCGCGGTAGAGGGCGTCTTCGGCGCCGTTGGAGTAGTGCAGGAAGGCGAGATCGCCCTCGTACTTCTCGTCGGCCAGCGTGCGCAGCATCGACAAGACCGGGGTGATCCCGCTCCCGCCGCTCAGCAGCAGGATCCGCCGAGGCCGCGGCGAAGGCAGGGTGAACTCACCGTCCGCAGTGGACAGTCCGAGCACCGAGCCGAGGGTGACCGTGCGGTTCAGATGCCGTGAGACGAGGCCCTGCGGATCGGCCTTGATGGTCAGTTCCAGTGAGCCGTCGTGCTCCGAACCGGCCGGTGAGTAGCAGCGGGTGCGGCGGACGCCGTCGATCTCGACGGTCACCCGCACGTACTGGCCGGCGAGGTGGCCGCGCCAGGCCCGGCTCGGCCGGATGGTCAGCGTGACCGTGTCGGGCGTCTGCCGCCGGACGCCGGTGACCAGGCCGCGGACCTCGCGGCGGACCAGCATCGGGTCGACGAGTTCGAGGTAGCGGTCCATGCCGTGGGGCGTGAGCAGGGCCTCGGCCAGCGAGGCCAGCCGCCTGGCCCTGCGCGGTACCAGTGCCGTCATCACTTCTCCCGGATTCAGTGAACGCTTGTACACTGAATAGTGAAGTGGTGAAGATCCCGCTTGTCAACGCGAGAGGAGGGCGATGTGACGTGAGTGATAGTGCGGAGGCGATTACGCTGTCGGTCGTGACAACGGAGCCCGTTTCCCGGCAGGAGCGCAAACAGCGCACGCGGCAGGCACTGCTGGACGCGGCGCTCGACCTGGTCGCGGAACGCGGGTTCTCCGGGCTCAGCCTGCGCGAGGTCGCGAAACAGGCCGGGATCGTGCCGACGGCGTTCTATCGCCATTTCGCGTCGATGGACGAACTCGGCGTGGCGCTGGTCGAGGAGTCGATGCGCACCTTGCGCACGATGATCCGTTCCGCGCGGACGAGGCCGTCGGCGTACAACGACATGATCCGCTCGTCGGTGCGCGTCCTGCGCGAGCACGTGCGGGCGCACGAGGACCATTTCCACTTCCTGACCAGGGAGCGCTACGGCGGCACCGGCCCGGTCCGGCAGGCGATCGGCTTCGAACTCAAGCTCTTCGTCAGCGAGCTCGCCGTCGACCTCGCGCGCTTCGACTTCCTCCGCGACTGGAGCACCGAAGATCTGCACCTGCTCGCCGACCTGATCGTGACGACGATGCTCACGACGGTGCTGGAGCTGCTCGAAACCCCTTCGCGTGACGACGAGATCGTGCGCACGGCCGAACGGCGGCTGCGGCTGATCTTCCTGGGCGTGCCGAACTGGCGCAGCGTTCCGTGATGCGGAAACCGTTGCCCTGCAAGGCGGGCTGAAAGCGTCCTTCACCGCGTGACACGCGGTGAAGGACGCTTTCGTCACGTCGGATGCGGGGAAAGTCCCCTTCGGCCCCGGCCCTATGACATCGCGCACCTGGATCGATGGCTGGATCGATCGTGATGAGTGATGTCACGGAAAGATGCCGCCCGGATACGTTCAGCCAGGAAAGTTGTCGGCCGGACGTGGTAAACAGTGCGGGTTCGTGTGGTCCTCTCCAGCGAGGAGGTCGCCTGTGGCGGCAGAGAACGAGCAGCTCACGGTCGGCGTGGTCCGGGAAACCGGACAAGGTGAACGTCGCATCGCGCTGGTACCGAAACTCATCGAGCGCGTCCGCGGACGCGGACTGCGGGTGGTGGTCGAGCCCGGCGCGGGCGCCGGCGCGCTGCTCGCCGACGAGACCTTCGTACAGGCGGGCGCGGTGATCGGCGACCCGTGGGATGCCGACATCGTGGTGAAGGTGGCGCCTCCGAGCGCGGCCGAAGTCGCGAAGCTCAAACAGGGCACCATTCTCATCGGCTTCCTGAATCCGAGGGGTGATCCCGACGGGATAGCGGCGCTCGAAGCGGCGGGCGTCCGCGCCTTCGCCGTCGAGGCGATCCCGCGGATCTCCCGCGCGCAGGCGATGGACGCGTTGTCGTCACAGAGCAGCGTGGCGGGTTATCGCGCCGTCCTCCTCGCGGCGGAAAAGCTCACCCGCTTCTTCCCGATGCTCACCACCGCCGCCGGAACCGTGCCACCGGCGAAGGTGCTCGTGCTCGGCGCCGGCGTCGCGGGGCTGCAGGCCTTGGCGACGGCGAAACGGCTCGGCGCGCAGACCACGGGATACGACGTCCGGCCCGAGGTCGGCGAGCAGGTGAAGTCGCTCGGCGCGAAATTCCTCGACCTCGGTATCGAGGCGGTCGGCGAAGGCGGGTACGCCCGCGAGCTGACCGACGAGGAAAAGGCCGAGCAGCAACGCAGGCTCACCGAGGCGATCACGAAGTTCGACGCCGTGATCACCACGGCGCTCGTCCCCGGCCGCCGGGCACCGGTCCTCGTCACCGCCGACGCGGTGAAGGGGATGCCCGCCGGTGGTGTCGTGGTCGACCTCGCCGGCGAGTCCGGCGGCAACTGCGAACTGACGAAACCGGGCGAGGAGGTCGTCGAGCACGACGTCACCATCTGCTCGCCGCTCAACCTCGCCGCGGAGATGCCCGCGCATTCCAGCGAGCTCTACGCGCGCAACGTCACCGAGTTGCTGGAACTGCTCGTCGACTCCGAAGGCAAGCTCGCGCTCGACTTCTCGGACGAGATCGTCGCTGGGGCCTGCGTCGCCGGAAAAGAAGAAGGAGGCGAGTGATGCTCGTCGGCAGTTTGGCGATCCTCGTACTCGCCGGATTCGTGGGCTTCACGGTCATTTCCAAGGTGCCCAACACGTTGCACACCCCGCTCATGTCGGGCACCAACGCGATCCACGGCATCGTCCTGCTGGGCGGGCTGATCGTGCTCGGCCTCGGGGTCGACGGCGTATTGAACAAGATCCTGCTGGTGATCGCGATCGCCTTCGGCACGATCAACGTGGTCGGCGGCTTCCTCGTCACCGACCGGATGCTCTCGATGTTCAAGGCGAAGAAGCCGGAAGACGGTGGTGACAAGTGACGACCTTCATCGCCGTCCTCTACATCATTTCCTTCGCCCTGTTCATCTACGGCCTCATGGGCCTGACCGGTCCGCGCACGGCGGTCCGCGGCAACTGGATCGCCGCCGTCGGTATGGGCATCGCGGTGATCGCGACGCTGCTGACCCCGGGCATGAGCAACTGGCTGCTCATCGCGCTCGGCGTGGCGATCGGTGTCGTCGTCGGCGTGCCGTCCGCGCGCAAGGTGAAGATGACCGCGATGCCGCAGATGGTGGCGCTGTTCAACGGCGTCGGCGGCGGGGCGGTCGCGCTCATCGCGTGGGTCGAGTTCCGCACTACCGAGGGCTACGCGCACGAGCCGGCGTACGTCGCGATCGCGTCGTTGTTCGCCGCGATCGTCGGTTCGGTGTCCTTCTGGGGCTCGAACATCGCGTTCGGGAAACTGCAGGAACTCATCTCCGGCCGTCCGATCACCCTGGGCAAACTGCAGCAGCCGGTGAACGCGCTGGTGCTGATCGCCGCGATCGTGCTCGCGGTCGTCATCGCGAGCGGCGGCGACGCCGAACTGCTGATGATCGGCCTGCTGGTCGCGGCGGGCATCCTCGGTGTGGTGGTCGTGCTGCCGATCGGCGGCGCGGACATGCCGGTCGTCATCTCGTTGCTGAACGCGCTCACCGGCTTGTCGGCCGCGGCGATGGGGCTCGCGCTCGACAACACCGCGCTGATCGTGGCGGGCATGATCGTCGGCGCTTCGGGTTCCATCCTGACGAACCTGATGGCGAAGGCGATGAACCGGTCGATCCCGGCCATCGTCGCCGGCGGGTTCGGCGGCGGCACGGCGGTCGCGAGCGGCGGATCTGGCGAGGTCCGGCCGGTCCGCAGCACCAGCGCTTCCGACACCGCGATCCAGATGGCGTACGCCAACAAGGTCGTGGTCGTGCCCGGGTACGGCATGGCCGTCGCGCAGGCGCAACACGTCGTCCGCGAGATGGCGAAACTGCTGGAGGCCAAGGGGATCACGGTCGCGTACGCCATCCACCCGGTGGCCGGCCGGATGCCGGGGCATATGAACGTGCTCCTCGCCGAGGCCGACGTCCCGTACGAGCAGCTCAAGGAGATGGACGAGATCAACTCCGAGTTCGCCCAGACCGACGTCGCGCTGGTGATCGGCGCGAACGACGTCACGAACCCGGCCGCGGAGACCGATCCGGGCTCGCCCATCTACGGGATGCCGATCCTCAAGGTGAACCACAGCCGGTCGGTGATCGTGCTCAAACGCGGGATGAGCTCGGGCTTCGCCGGCATCGACAACGAGCTCTTCTACGATGCGAAGACAAGCATGCTCTTCGGCGACGCCAAATCGTCGGTGGGCGAGATCGTGGAGGAACTCAAAGCACTGTGAGTGGTCCCTCGGAAGTCGTCGCCTCGTTCGACGACCCGGCCGACAACCTCGCGTTCGACGAAGCCCTCCTGCGCGCCGCACCGGAGGCGCCGGTCCTGTGGATCTGGCGCAACACCGACTGTGTGGTCGTGGGGCGGGGGCAGAAGATCGAACGCGAGGTCAAGGCCGACGTCTGCGCGGGCGACGGCGTCCCGGTGCTGCGCCGCGCGAGCGGTGGCGGCACCGTGTTCCACGATCCCGGCAATCTCAACATCACGCTGGTCCTGCCGGGGCCGTCGGACAGACCGTTGGCAGCGCTCGGGGAACTGATGACCGCGACGGTGGCCGAACTCGGGCTGCCGTCGCGGCTCGGTGATCGAGGTCTGTTCGTCGGTGACGCGAAGCTGTGCGGTTTCGCCGTCTTCCGGACGAGAACGGGCTTGCTCGCGCACTCCACCCTGCTCGTTTCGACCGCCGCCGAACGGGTCGGCCGGTACCTCACCTCGGCGCCCGCGGATCCCCGCCCGCTCGACTCCCACCGGAGCCGGGTCGCGTCGCTCGCCGAGCACGGCCTGCGTAAAGGTGTTGCCGACGTCACGGCCGCCGTCCGCGTGGCGGCGGCCGCGCAACTGGGTGAACTCGCCACCCGGAAGCCCTCGGACGAGGAGCTGGAGTGGCACCGCTCGCTCCAGCACACGCGGTACCACTACCCGGAATGGCATGCCGAAGGCGCTCAGCGTGTGCGGCCTCGTGAGTGGTAAGGACGGTTAGAACCGTCCTTACCACTCACGAGACTTGACATAAATGGCCCCCTTCGCGCGATTACGCGAAGGGGGCCATTTGCTTTTGGCGGAATTACTTTTCGGTGGCCGAGAAAGTGACGGCGGGCACCTTGCGGGCGGCGCGCGTGGTCTTCTTCGGCTCGGTGGCCTTCTTCGCCGGAGCCTTGGCCGCGGCCTTCGGCGCCGCCTTGGTGGCTGTCGTCTTCGCGGCGGTCGTCTTGGCCGCGGCCTTCGGAGCGGCCTTCGCGGCCGTCGTCTTGGTGGTGGCCTTCGATGCCGTCTTGGCCGGGGTCTTCGCCGCGGCCGCGGCCTTCGCGCGGCCGGCCGGAGCCTTGGCCGCCGTGGTCTTCGCCGCCGCGCCGCGGGTGGTCTTCGCCTTGGCCGCGGTGGCTTTCGCCGTGGTCTTGGCGGGAGTCTTGGCCTCCGCCTTGGGAGCGGCGGCCTTCTTCACGGCGGCGGGTTTGCGGCCGGCGACACCCTTGGCGGCGGGCTTGCGGCCCGGCTTCGCGGCGGTCTTCGCCTCGGCCTTCGCCGCGGTGGCCGCGGTCTTCGGGGTCGACTTCGACACCCGCGCGCCCTTGGGCCGCTGCACGACCCGCGGCCGCAATTTGCGTCCGCCGATCCGGCGGCCGTTCTCCACATAGGCACGCAGGATTTCCCGGAGTGCGGTGGCGTTGTCGGCCGAAAGGTCGATGTCGTAAGCGATTCCGTCCAAACCGAAAGCGACCGTTTCCTCGGCCGCCTCGCCGGTCAGATCATCCAGCAAATGCACAGCAGTGTTCCTGGCCATGAAAAACCTCCCGCGCTCGATCGTTCTACTGCGTAACCGGCACGGTGAAACCTGAACCCGCGGCTGATGACTCACGCAGCGACACGAGGATAGCGGCAGGTTGCGCGAAGCTGCGCGGTGGTGTGCGCTGAATGCATGTCAGCACAGGATTTTGACGTGATCGTGATCGGAGGCGGCCCGGTCGGCGAGGTCGCCGCCGAACGGGCGGCGCGCGGCGGCCTTCGGGTCGCGCTCGTCGAACACGAACGCTTCGGCGGCGAATGTTCTTACTGGGCCTGCATTCCGAGCAAGGCGTTGCTGCGGCCGGGGAACCTCCTCGCCGCCGCCAAACGGGTCCCCGGTGTCCCGGTGGGCGAGGCGGTCGACCCGGCCGCGGTGTTCGCGCGCCGGGACTGGTTCACCGGCAAGGGAGACGACACCGGACAGGTCAAGTGGGCCGAAGGCGTCGGGATCGTCCCGATCCGCGGGCACGGCCGGATCACCGGTGAGCGGAAGGTCACGGTCGACGGAGGTGACGAGCTGACCGCGCGGCACGCCGTGATCGTCGCCACGGGCAGTGTCCCGCGGACGCCGTCGATCCCCGGACTGGACACGATTTCGCCGTGGGGTTCACGCGAGGCGACGTCGGCGGAAGCAGTCCCGCGCCGCCTCGGCGTGTTGGGCGGCGGTGTCGTCGGCGTCGAAATGGCGCAGGCCTTCGCCACGCTCGGCACCGAAGTCCACTTGATCATCTCGGGGGCGCGTCCCTTGCCGCGGCTGCCCGATTTCGCGGGCGACGCCGTCATCGCGGGGCTCCGCGAAGCCGGCGTCACCGTGCACACCGGCTCCGGTCTCGACTCCGTGTCCGCTGTGGACGGTGGTAAGGAACTGGCGTTGAAGGGTGGCGACCGGTTGGTCGTCGACGAACTGCTCGTCGCCACCGGCCGCCGTCCGGCGACCGACGGGCTCGGCGTGGAGACGGTGGGGCTCGAAGCGGGCACACCGCTCACGACCGACGACAACGGCCGTGTGTCCGCTGTGGACGGTGACTGGCTGTTCGCCGTCGGGGACGTCACCGGCCGGGCGCCGCTGACCCATCAGGGCAAGTACGCGGCCAGGGCCGCGGGTGACGCGGTGGCCGCGCAGGCGGCGGGCAAACCCGTCGACTCCGCCGCATGGAGCGCGCACAGCGCCACGGCCGATCACCACGCCGTCCCGCAGGTCGTGTTCACCGACCCGGAGGTCGCTTCGGTCGGGCTCGCCGGACCCGAGGAGGGCAAGCCGCATCGCGTCGTCGACATCGACATCGCGGTGGCCGGTTCGTCACTGCACGCGGACGGTTACGCGGGCAAGGCGCGCATCGTCGTCGACACCGAACGCGACGTCCTGGTCGGTGCGACCTTCGTCGGGCAGGACGTCGCCGAACTCCTGCATTCGGCGACGATCGCGATCGTCGGGGAGGTTCCGCTGCCGAGGCTGTGGCACGCTGTCCCGTCGTTCCCCACGATCAGCGAAGTGTGGTTGCGCCTGCTGGAGGCATCCGGCCTCTAGCCGTTGACGGGCAGTTCGAGCGCGGCCTTGGCACCGCGCACGAGGCCGGGATCGTCCGGAGTGGACGGTCCCGGCAGCCACACCACCTGGATCAGCCGGACCGATTTCCCGTCCAGGCTGCTCTGATAGGCGGCGCCTTCGAACACCGGCACTTCGCCCTGCCACTGGTTGGTCTCGGTGGCGAGATCGAGGATGCCGCCACCGCCGGGGGTGTCGGCGGTGGCCTTGAACGCGGTCGCCTGCTCGGTGTTCGGGAATTCCACGACGGCGATGGTCACCGCCGCGGCCCGGCCGTCGATGGAACTGGCGAAGCTGGCCCGTTTCACCGCCGAGCAACTCGTCTGCTGAAGGCTCGACTGGACGTCGCCGTACGCGTGCGACGCGCATTTCTGGTCCGCGGCCGACGCCCGCGAGGTGAACTGGATGTTCTCCACCGCGCTGCTGCTCGGCGGCGGGGGACTGGTCGCCGGGGTCGGCGGCGGGGGAGGCTGGGTGGACGCGGTGTCGTCGCCGCCGGAAGCCACGCTGATGGCCGCGATCAGCAGCACGATGAGCAAGCCGATCGCGGCGACCGGGAGCCATTTCACCGTCTTGGACTGTCGCGACGGCTTCGGGGCGGGCTCGGCGGGAGCGGCCGCCGCCGGGGCCTGCCGGACCGGGGGAACGGGCTTCGCGGGGCGGCCTGCTGAACGGGCGGGCGGGCTTGGCAGCGGCGGCCTGCTGAACGGGCGGGGCAGGCTTGACGGGAGGTGGGGGAGACACCGCCGGTTTCGCCGGTCTCTTGCCCTTCCCCGGATGCTGGACCGGGACCGTCGGCGCGATCGCGACGAGCGGGTTCTCGCGGATCACCGTCGGCTCGTCGTCGGAGTAGGCGCTGAACCCCTCCCCGAGCAACATCTCCTCGGGCATCGGCGGCGCGTCCGGCGCGAGCGCGGCGATCAGGTCCCGCGCCTGCTGGACCGAACGGGGCCGGGGCGCGGTGGCCAGGGAGACCGTCGCGGCGAGCATCGTCGTCGCCGTCGGATACAGGACGCGGACCGAACCGGCGAGATCCGCGGCGGGCTGGTCGACCGTCTCCACGTAGGGGCCGACGGCGATGATCGTGCCGATCGGCCCGGCGCCGGGAGCGACGTCGGCGATCTTGTGCGTGCACGCGGCGGACAGCGAGAGCGCGTCCGTGGCCGGGTTGATCGAGGTGTCGCCGTGGACCAGCGGCCAGCCATCGGCCTTCCACGGTCCGCCGAGCGGGGCTTCGAGTTTCAGCGCCGGGTCCGGCAGGTCGACCCCGATGACGATGAGGACACCCTTCGGCATGACCACGACGGCTTCGACGGGCCGTCCCTCGACCGGGCTGGCGCCGATCAGCGCGACCCCGCCGACGACAGTGCTGCCCCGGCCGAGTGAAGCCAGCGCGGCGCGGACGTCCTCGGCCACCCGGGACGGCTGTTGAGCGAGGCGAACGAGTCGCACCGAACCCCTCCCCATCTCGTCGGTCTCGCTGCACAAACTAGCGCCTCCATACGGACTAATGGGGAGACACGTCCCAGGTAGGCGCCGTGATGTTGCTCCGAAAAGTTGTAATGCACGTGAGCACCGTCACCCGTCCGGGTGGTACTCGTTGGTAGGTGACAGTTCCTTGCCCCCTGTCACCAGGAGAAACGCAATGGCCGTATCTCGACCCTGGCGTCGACGCGCCGCGCTCGTCGTCGCCCTGCTCGCCGTCCCGGCCGCGGGGATGGTCCCCGCGCAGGCCGCGGGACCGTCGGCACCCGTCGCCCCCGGACTCGCCCGCCTGCTCTCAGCCGTCACCGGCACCGCGGGGGTGACCGCGCTCGTGCACGCCGACGACGTCGCCACCGCCGAACGCGCCGCCCGCACCGCCGGGCTCACGAAGATCACCTCGTTCGGGAAGATCGGCGTCGTCGCCGTCCGGGGCACCGCCGACCAGGTGCGCGCGGTGCGCAAGGCCGCCGGGGTCACCTACGTCGAAGGCAACGAGAAGCTCAAGGCACACGGCAGCGCCGGCACCACGGCGACGCGGAGCCTGCAGACGCAGGCACAGCTCAAGGACGCCGGTGGCGCGCCCGTGGACGGCAGGGGTGTCTCCGTCGCGATCATCGACACCGGGGTCGACCCGACGCATCCGGCGTTCAAGGGCGCCGACGGCAAGTCGCGGGTCGTGCGCAACCTCAAGAGCCTCTGTCTGAACGGCACCGCCACGAACTGCATCGTCGACGTCCCGACCTCCGTCGACACCGACACCCTCTCCCTCGGCGGTCACGGCACGCATGTCACCGGCATCGCCGCCGGCAACCGGCTGACGCTGACCGACGGCACCAAGGTCGGCGGTTCGGCGCCGGGCTCGAAGATCGTCTCGGTCTCGACAGGGGCCGCGCTGCTCGTCCTGGGGACGGACGCGGCGCTGAACTGGGTGCTGGAGAACCACAAGGCGCCGTGCGGCGCGGGTGTCCCGGCGTCGGTGTGCCCGCCGATCAAGGTGACCAACAACTCCTACGGTCCCAGCGGCGGTGGCGCCTTCGACCCGAACTCGGCGACGGTGAAGCTGCAGCGCGCGCTCGCCGCCGAAGGCGTCGTCACGGTGTGGGCGAACGGGAACGACGGCGGCGACGGTTCGGCGAACCTCTCCAACCCGCCGGGGCAGGACCAGACGCCGGGCGTGCTTTCGGTGGCGTCGTTCAACGATCAGGGGACCGAAACCCGGGACGGCACGGTCTCCGACTTCTCCTCGCGCGGCCTCAAGAGCAGCCAGTCGAGCTGGCCCGACGTTTCCGCGCCCGGGGAGAACATCCTTTCGGCCTGCCGTCCGACGCAGCCGATCTGCACGCAGGGCCTGCAGCCCGAGAACGGCCCGGGGCTGCTCGACCTCGGCACCTACAACGTGATCAGCGGGACCTCGATGGCGGCGCCGCAGATCACCGGGATCGTCGCGCAGCTGTTCCAGGTCGCGCCGAACGCGAGCCCCGGTGACATCGAGGCCGCGATCAAGGGCACCGCGTACAAGTTCGCCAACGGCTCGCCGTACGTGGCGGCCGGGCCGTACACGTCGAGCTTCGACAAGGGCACCGGCCTGGTGGACACCTTCGCCGCGGCGAAATCGCTCGGCGCCCAGGGCTGAGCGGTCCCAAGTCCGTGAGGGCCTCCTTCCCTACCGTCGAAGCAGGGAAGGAGGCCCTCACGGCATGGGGGCACAAATGCCGTCCCCGGGTTAACCCGCGTGAAGGGATCTTTTCTTCGGCTCAGCCGGAAGAAGGGGGCCTTCGCAGGAGTTCCGCGTCCCAATCAGGTGCGACTTATGGTGTTCATGTGGCCAAACAGCACAGTTGGGGTGCACAATGTGCTCACGCGTACCGGGAGGCGGCACGAGCCACCTGACCAGCGCAGCTCGCGAGGTCGTAGGGGAAGACGCCCCTCGTCGAGTAGCGGAGGTCAGCAGTGAGCACCCGTGGCAACACCCGTGGCGTGGTGTACGTCCACTCGTCGCCGTCTGCGGTGTGTCCGCACGTCGAGTGGGCCATTTCGGGCACCCTGGGTGCCCGAGTCGAGTTGAAGTGGACGGCGCAGCCCGCCAGTCCAGGACAGCTCCGCGCCGAATGTGGTTGGCGTGCGCCTTCGGGCACCGGCGGAAAGCTGGCGTCCGCGCTCAAGGCGTGGCCGATGATCCGGTTCGAAGTCACCGAAGAGCCCAGTGCGGGGGTCGACGGGGAGAGGTTCTGTTTCGCTCCGGGCCTCGGCCTGTGGCACGGCAGGACCAGTGCCAACGGCGACATCGTCGTGGGCGAGGACCAGTTGCGCGCCCTGGTGAGCAAGGTCCGCTCCGGCGAATCGCTGGCGCACAAGCTCGACGAGCTCCTCGCCGCCAATTGGGACGAAGCGCTCGAACCGTACCGGCACGCCGGTGACGGTGCCCCGGTCACCTGGCTGCACCAAGTCGGGTAGACGCCGGTGATGACGGAAGAGGCGGGCGGCTAACCTTTCAGGGTGACCGCCCAGCCTCGCCCCCTCTCTCGCCAGCGGTGGCTGATCCCCGTCCTCGTGGTCGTGATCTCCTTGACCGTCGGCGTCGGGCTGCTGGCACGCGATCTCTACACGCGCCCGGAGGCCGAGCCCACCCAGCCGGTCGTCAGCGAGTCGCCGACGTCGGTCGCCCCGGAGCAACAGCCGGGTTCGCCCGTCGTCGAGGTGACCCCCGACGTCTTCGCGCATCCGCAGTACCAGAGCGTCCGCCAGGTGCTGCAGGGGTATTTCGACTCCATCAACGAGCGTGACTATCTGAAGTGGACTTCGGTGGTCAGCCGTGAACGCGCCAAGACCAAGACCTCGGCGGAGTGGAAGAAGGACTTCCAGTCCACTCGGGACGGCAGCATTCTCGTCTATCGCATCGAGCCGGGCGCGCCGAATTCGCTCCGGGTGCTCGTCGCCTTCACCAGCACGCAGGACGTCGAAGACGCGCCGGTGTACCTGCCCGAGGGATGCATCCGGTGGCGGCTGGTGCTGCCGCTGCGGCTGGAGAGCGGGTCGTGGCGCGTCGACACGACCGACGGCGGCACCAACCCCGAACACGAAAGATGCTGAAGTAAGGGGCGACATGGTCCCCGAGGCTGACGCGGGAGCGGGCCGGGCCGAATAGAGTCGCGGGCATGGCAATCGACCAGCCGGCCCTGCTGACCGACGCCTCGAGGGGGCTCACCAGCGAAGAGGTCGCCCAGCGGGTGGCCGCGGGCCAGACCAACGCGGTCTCGACGAAGACCAGCCGGACCACCGGCGAGATCATCCGCGCGAACGTCTTCACCAGGATCAACGCGATCTACGGTGTGCTCTTCGTGCTCATCCTGTCGACGGGGTATTTCATCGACGGGCTGTTCGGCGGGCTGATCATCGTCAACAGCGCGGTCGGCATCATCCAGGAGCTCCGGGCGAAACGCACGCTGGAACGGCTCGCCATCGTCGGACAGGCGAAGCCGACCGTGCGCCGTGACGGGCAAAGCACCGAGATCGCCCCGGAGGACGTCGTCCTCGGCGACCTCGTCGAGCTGGGGCCGGGCGACAAGATCGTCGTCGACGGCCCGGCGCTGACCGCCGACGCGCTCGAGGTCGACGAATCGCTGCTGACCGGTGAATCCGATCCGGTGGTCAAGCAGCCCGGTGACAAGGTGCTCTCCGGCAGCTTCGTCGTCGCGGGCAGCGGCACCTACCGCGCGGACATCATCGGCGACGAGTCCTACGCCGCGAAACTGGCCGCGGAGGCCAGCAAGTTCACCTTGGTGAAGTCGGAGCTGCGCCAAGGCATCGACAAGATCCTCAAGTTCATCACGTACCTGCTCATCCCGGCGGGCGCGCTGACCATCTACAACCAGCTCGCGGGCGACCAGGCGTGGCCGGACGCGCTGCGCGGCATGGTCGCGGCGCTCGTGCCGATGGTGCCCGAGGGCCTGGTGCTGATGACCAGCGTCGCGCTGGCGGTCGGCGTCATCCGGCTGGGCAAGCGCCAGTGCCTGGTGCAGGAACTCCCGGCCATCGAAGGTCTCGCCCGCGTCGATGTGGTGTGCGCGGACAAGACCGGCACGCTCACCGAGAACGCGATGCGGCTTTCCGAGGTCCGGGAGATCACGCCGGGGCATCCGGTGGACGACGTGCTGGCCGCGCTCGCCGCCGCCGACCCCCGCCCGAACGCGAGCCTGCAGGCGATCGCTGAGGCGTACCGGACCGATCCAGGCTGGCGTGTCTCCACGACGATGCCGTTCTCTTCGGCGCGCAAGTGGAGTGGCGCGTCGTTCGGCGGCGACGGCGACTGGGTGCTCGGCGCGGCCGACGTCCTGCTGCCGGAGGGGGAGCACCGGGCGGAGGCCGAGAAGATCGGCTCGCGCGGCCTGCGTGTCCTCCTGCTGGGCCGGGCCGAACGGGCCGTCGACGCGTCCGAGGGCCCCGGCGACATCGAGCCGGTCGCGCTCGTGGTGCTGGAGCAGAAGGTCCGTCCCGACGCGAAGGACACTTTGGACTTCTTCGCGCACCAGGATGTCGCGGTCAAGGTCATCTCCGGCGACAACGCCATTTCGGTGGGCGCGGTCGCGGGCACCCTGGACCTGCCGGGCGCGGACAAACCCATCGACGCGCGGAAGCTGCCGGACGACGCCGAAAAGCTGGCCGACACCGTGGAGGATCGCGCCGTCTTCGGCCGCGTGACGCCGCTGCAGAAACGCGCGATGGTCGGTGCGCTGCAGTCGAAGGGGCACACCGTCGCGATGACCGGCGACGGTGTGAACGACGTCCTCGCGCTGAAGGACGCGGACATCGGCGTCGCCATGGGCGCCGGCAGCCCGGCCACCCGCGCGGTGGCGCAGATCGTGCTGCTGGACGACAAGTTCGCCACCCTGCCGCATGTCGTCGCCGAGGGGCGGCGGGTGATCGGCAACATCGAGCGCGTCTCGAACCTGTTCCTCACCAAGACCGTCTACTCGGTACTGCTGGCGCTGATGGTCGGCATCGCGCAGGTGCCGTTCCCGTTCCTGCCGCGGCACATCACGATCACCGCCTGGTTCACGATCGGCCTGCCCGCCTTCGTGCTCTCGCTGGCGCCGAACAACGAACGCGCCCGCACCGGTTTCGTCGGCCGGGTGATGCGGATGGCCGTACCGGCCGGGCTGGTCATCGCCACCGCGACGTTCGTGAGCTACCTGCTGGTGTACAAGGGTTCCGGACAGTCCGAACTGGACAAGATCCAGGCGGGGACGACGGCGCTGATCACCCTGATCACGATCGCGCTGTGGGTGCTCGGGATCGTCGCGCGGCCGTACCGGTGGTGGAAGATCCTGCTGATCGGCGGGATGGTCGTGCTGACCCTCGCGCTGTTCCTGATCCCGTTCACGCAGAAGTTCTTCGCGCTGGACCCGACGGTGAGCGCGTACACGCTGTCGGCCTTCGCCTGCGCCGGAGTGGGGATCGTGCTGGTGGAGATCGCCTGGTGGGCAGGGCGGCACCTGGTCAAGCGTCAGGAGGCGTGACAGGCGAGGAAGTCCACGATCGCGTTCACCACCGCGGGCGCGTCTCCGACGTACGGGAAATGACTGCGGCCCTCCAACGCGACGAACCGGGCGTCCCGGATGCGGGTGGCGAGTTCTTTGCCCGAGGCGTACGGGATGGCCCGGTCTTCTCGCCGGTGCAGCACCAAGGTCGGGACGGCGACCTGGTCGAGCAGTTCGGTGACGCGGAATCCGTAGCAGGTGGTCAGCAAGCCCGCGGCCGTCTCGGCGGACGCCGTCGCGCGTTGCATGCGGACGAACCGCGCGCGGGCCGCCGCGTCGCCGTCGGGCATCAGGACGTCGGCGAGCAGTTCGGTGCCGAGGCCCCAGTTCTCGCGGACCAGGCCCACGAACGCCCGCCGGGCGGACGCGGGCGCGATGGCGGCGCCGTCGGCGTACCCGCCGTACAGCACGAGGCGATCCACCCGGTGGGGATGGCGGGCCGCGAACGCCAGCGCCACCGGCGCGCCCATCGACACACCGAGCAGCGCCACCCGCTCCGCGCCGACCGCGTCGACGACCGTGCGCAGCGCTTCGACCTCACCGTCGAGCGACCGCGGCCGGACAAGGGGGCCGGACAACCCGG
Organism: Amycolatopsis sp. EV170708-02-1; assembly: GCF_022479115.1. Lineage (NCBI taxonomy): Bacteria > Bacillati > Actinomycetota > Actinomycetes > Pseudonocardiales > Pseudonocardiaceae > Amycolatopsis > Amycolatopsis sp. EV170708-02-1. The sequence goes on along the minus strand of NZ_CP092497.1, from coordinate 6,264,770 downwards.
TGCCCGGCATGTCGTACCGGATCACCCGGTGCCCGGCCACCAAGGGTGCGCAGAACGCGCGTAGTCCCGGGTCCTCCCAGCCCAGCTCCAGCGCCGAGATCCAGGCGGGCGGGATCACCAGCGGGGGCCCCGCTCCGGTGGCGTTGTAGGCGATCCGCGCGCCGGAGCCGGTCGTGCAGAACCTGTTCGGCTCGGCGGTGAGCACTGCCGGGGGCCGTTCGAGGGAGGTGTCCTGACGGAGCAGCGCGGCGTGCGACTCGCGCATCGCCGGGCCCGGCTCGACACCCAGCTGTTCGTCCAGCGCCCGCCGTAGCCGGTCGTACACGTCGAGGGCGTCCGCCTGCCGTCCCACGCCGTACAACGCGAGCATCAGCTGCCGGTGCAGGTGCTCGCGGAACGGATGCAGGCGGCACAGCTCTTCCAGTTCGGGCACGAGCCGCGCGTGCTCGCCCAGGGCCAGCCCAGCCTCGTTGAGCGCTTCGACGGCGTCGAGCCGCAGCAACGCGAGCCGCTCGGCCTGTTCGTCCAGCCACGGCATACCGGTGACATCGGCCAGCGGCTTGTCCCGCCACAACGCCAAGGCCTCCCGCAGGCGCGCGGCGGGATCCGGTGCCTGTCCGGCCCGCTCGATCAGCCGCTGTGCGCGGGCCAGATCCGTCGCCGCGTTCAGGACATAGCCGGGGGAGCGAGCCACGATCGCGTCGCGGTCGCCCAGCATGCGCCGCAACGCCGAAACGTGGGTCTGCACCGTGTTCGCCGTGGGCGGCCGAGCACCCCACACCACGTCGACGAGCCGGTCGACGCTGACGATCTCGCCCGCTTGCAAGGCCAGCACCGCGAGCAACGCCTTGCGCAGCGAGCCCTGCACCGGTCGCACCACGCCGTCGGCCACGACGTCCACCGGCCCGAGAATCCGCACCAGCATGAGACCCCCTCCCTGGAGAGGTCGTCGCCCGAGGCGAAAACGTTCCACCGCAGCGCGGGCGCAGTGGCGGCGCAGCACACCCGGTCAGTCTCGACCCATCAGGCCGCGATAGGCGGCAACCGGGAGACGAGGGGAATCATGAAGGCCAAGATCATCGGACTGCTGAGCGCCGCGCTCGCGGTGACGGCGCTGGCCGCCCCGCCCGCGGGCGCGGACGGCTACTACCGCGTGCGCAACTACGGCAGCAACAAGTGCATCCAGCCGCATCCGAGCAACCCACTCGGGAACACCGTGCCTGTGGTGCAGATGCCCTGCAACAACAACGCCGTCCAGAAATGGGCGATCGTTCCCAACACTTCCGACACTTTCTACTTCATCAACCAGGCCAGCGGCCACTGCATGGATGTCCTGGGCAGCAACACCAACAGGGCGCCGGTGATCCAGGTGACCTGCAATACGAACAGCGGACAGCGCTGGGTCCCACCAGCGGTGATCCCCAACTCCGTGCCGGACTTCATCCGGTCCAAGGTCGGCGGCGGCAACCCGACGCGGTGCCTGGACGCCAAGGGGGAGACCGCGGATCTCACGCAGATGCAGATCTACGACTGCCAGCAGGACCACCCCATGACGCTGTGGCTGATCCACCGTTAGAAATACGTGAAGGCCCCCTTCACCGCGTCTAGCGCGGTGAAGGGGCCTTCACGTACTGAAATCAGGCCGCCGGGGTGAACAACAGCGCCGTGTTGTGCCCGCCGAAGCCGAACGAGTTGCTGATCGCCGCGCCCAGCTCCACCTTGCGCGCCTCGCCGGAGACGACGTCGAGCTGCACCTTCGGGTCCAGGTTCTCGAGGTTCAGCGTCGCCGGGATGAGCCCGTGGTAGATCGCCAGGATCGTGGCGATGCCCTCGACCGCGCCCGCTCCGCCGACCAGGTGGCCGAGCGCGCCCTTGGGAGCCGTCACCACGACGTGCTCGCCGATGGCGTTGCGGATCGCCGCGGCCTCGCCGACGTCGCCGACGACCGTCGAGGTCGCGTGCGCGTTGACGTGGCCGACGTCGGCCGGGGAGACCCCGGCCATCGTCATCGCCTGCCGCATGGCGGCGATCTGGCCGACGCCCTCGGGGTGGTTGCCCGTGATGTGGTAGGCGTCCGAGGTGATCCCGTACCCGCTCAGCTGAGCGTAGATCCGCGCGTTGCGGGCCTTGGCCCGGTCCGCCCGCTCCAGGATCACGACCCCGGAGCCCTCGCCGAGGACGAAACCGTCACGGTTCACGTCGAACGGCCTGGACGCCTTCGCCGGGTCGTCGTTGCGGGTGGACACCGTCCGCGCCTGGGCGAAACCGGCGAGGGTGATCGGGTGGATGCACGATTCGGCACCACCGGCGATCACGACGTCGGCACGGCCCGAGCGGATCATCTCGTAGCCGGCGGCGATGCCTTCCGCGCCCGACGCGCAGGCCGACGCGGGCGAGTGCACACCGGCACGCGCCTTCAGGTCGATCCCGACGTGAGCGGCGGGGCCGTTCGGCATCAGCATCGGCACGGTCAGTGGGGAGACCTTGCGGAGTCCCTGCTTGTGCAGAAGGTCGTTCTGGGAGATCAGGGTGACCGGACCGCCGACACCGGTACCGATGGTCACCCCGAGGCGCTCGGGTTCCACATCCTGATGCTCGTCGGTCGGCTGCTCGAAGCCCGCGTCCGCCCAAGCCTGGCGGGCGGCGATGAGCGCCACCTGCTCACAGCGGTCCAGCCGCCGGGCCTGAACCCGCGGCAGGACTTCGGACGGGTCGACGGCGAGCATGGCGCCGATCTTCACCGGCAGCTCGAGTTCGTCGACCCAGTCGGCTTCGATGCGGCGGATCCCGCTCGCCCCGGCGAGCAGGCCGTCCCACGTGGACGCGACGTCCCCGCCGAGCGGCGTGGTCGCGCCCATCCCGGTGATCACGACGTCGTTGTTGCTCATTGGAGTCTCCCCAAGGTCGGCGCCAATCAAGAAGTCGGACTTACTTGGAGTTGGCCGACACGTAGTTCACCGCGTCGCCAACGGTCTTCAGGTTCGCCAGCTCGTCGTCCGGGATCTTGACGCCGAACTTGTCCTCGGCCTGGACAGCGATCTCCACCATGGACAGCGAGTCGATGTCGAGGTCGTCCACGAAGGACTTCTCGGCGGTCACGTCGTCCTGCGCCACACCGGCGACCTCTTCGACGATCTCGGCGAGGCCGGCGAGGATCTCTGCGTTGTCTGCCACTGGTTGTTCCCTTCTCGGTGATGCTTTCGGCTGCCCTGCGGACACGGTGCCCGCAGGGGAAGTATTCATCACGGGCAGACGAAGGCCTGGCCCGCGTAGGAGAGTCCGGCCCCGAAGCCCACGGCGAGCACGACGTCGCCCTGTTTCACGGTGCCAGCCTTGCGCATGTGGTCCAGCGCCAGCGGAATCGACGCGGACGAGGTGTTGCCCGAGTACTTGATGTCGTCGGCGACGACCATGTCCTCGCGGGCGCCCTTGGCACGCAGCTTCTTGGCGATGGCCTCGACGATGCGCAGGTTGGCCTGGTGCGGGATCAGAACGTCCACATCGGACGGTTCGAGCCCGGCCAGTTCCAGCGCCTGCATGGCGATCGGCGCGATCTGCGTGGTCGCCCAGCGGAAGACCGACTGGCCCTCCTGGTAGATCCACTTGTCGTCGCGCATGTAGATCAGGTCCACGTGCTCGCCGGCGCTGCCCCAGGCGACCGGGCCGATCTGCGGGGTGTCGGCCGCGCCGACCACCGCCGCGCCGGCGCCGTCGGCGAAGATGATCGCGTTCGCGCGGTCGACCGGGTCGACGTGGTCGGTGAGCTTCTCGGCGCCGATGACGAGCGCCTTCTTCGCGCTGCCCGCCCGGATCAGGTCCGAAGCGACGCCGATGCCGTAACAGAATCCGGCGCACGCGGCGTTGAGATCGAACGCGGCCGGATGCGTGATGCCGATCCGGTCGGCCACCTGCGCGGCGGCGTTCGGGATCTGGGTGGGCATCGTGCAGTTCGGCAGGATGACCGTGTCCACTTCGGACGGGTCCACACCGGCGTCGGCCAGCGCGGCGGTGCCCGCCTTGACCGCCATGTCGACCAGCGACTCGTCCTTCTCGGCGAACCGGCGCTCGACGATGCCGACCCGCTCGCGGATCCACTGGTCGTTGGTGTCCATGATCTTCGAGAGATCGTCGTTGGTCACGATCTTCTCGGGCTGGAAGCTCCCGACGCCGAGGATGCGGGTCCCGGCGGCGCCCGGCGCCTGCCGCAAAGTGGATCGGTCGGTCACGAAGCGTCCTCCTGCCCCTGAAGCTTCGCCAGCTCGGCCGGCGTCTTCAGAGCGATCGTGGTGGTCACGGTTCCCTTGAGCTGCCGCTTGACCAGCCCGGTCAGCGTGCCCGCCGGCGGAAGTTCGAGCGTCGAGGTGACACCCGCGGTGACCAGACCGTCCATGGTCAGATCCCAGCGCACCGGGCTCGTGACCTGCTTGACCAGCCGGTCGAGGTACTCGGCCCCGCTGGTGACGACCTGGCCGTCGGCGTTCGACAGCAGCGGACGCGTCGGGTCCGCCGGGGTGATCTTCGCAGCGTGGGCGGCCAGCGCTTCACGCGCGGGTGCCATGTAGGAGGTGTGGAACGCGCCCGCGACCTTGAGCGCGCGGACCTTGGTGCCCTCCAGCGGCTCGGCCACGATCTTCTCGATCGCGCCGGCGGCGCCGGAGGCGACGATCTGGCCGGCGCCGTTGCGGTTCGCCGCGGCGAGGCCGTGGCCCTCGAGCCACGCGACGACCTGCTCCGGCTCGCCGAGCATGACCGCGGCCATGCTCGTGGGCTCCAGCGCGCACGCCTTCGCCATCTCGGCGCCGCGGACGGCGGCCAGCGCGACGGCGTCTTCGGGGCTCAGCACCCCGGCGATGGCGGCGGCCGCCAGCTCGCCGACGGAGTGACCCGCGACCGGCGCGTCCGCGGCGACCGGGGCCTCACGCTGAAGGTGCTCGAACGCCAGCAGTGACAGCGCCACGATCAGCGGCTGCGTGATCGCGGTGTCCTGGATCTCTTCGGCGTCCGCTTCGGTGCCGAGGCGGACGAGGTCGAGACCGGCCCGCTCGGACCAGGCTTCGACGCGCGCGCGGGCGCCGTCGAGCTCGAGCCAAGGGGAGAGCATGCCGGGGGCTTGGGAACCCTGGCCGGGGGCGAGGACTGCAACTGTCACCCCCTTAGAGAACACTCTCGGCCACCATGGTCGTGATGCCGACGCTCACCAAGTCCGGCCGACGTAATTGTCGGAACCCTCCAAAAGCGTCTTCCTGATCTCCGCGCTTAACCCAAAAGCCTTGTCGGGTTCAACCAGCTTTCCCTATGAAGTCCGTCACTGCGCAGAGTTACCAACCGGTTCGCCGGAGGCCTGCGTCCGCCTGAGCGATTTGCCCGTTTCGGCACGGCGGTGTGCCGGGTCCGCGACACGCCTCGGTGCGCCGGATCGCCGACCCGAGCGGCCGCTTCGGTCACCAGAGGCCGCGGGCACGGGCCAGCCGCCCGACCGTCAGCGCCACCTTCAGCACCCAGGCGTCCCGCGATTCGGCGGCGTGGCGCCCGGTGAGTTCGGCCGCCTTCCGCAGCCGGTACCGGACGGTGTTCGGATGCACGAACAGCGTCCGCGCGCAGGTCTCCAGGACGCCGCCGCTGTCGAGGTAGGTCTCCACCGTCCGCAGCAGCGCCGGGCCCGCTTCCTCCAGCGGTCGCGCGATCTGCTCGACGAGCAGGCGTTCGGCCTCGGGATCGCCGGACAACGCGCGTTCCGGCAACAGGTCGATCGATCTCGCGGGCCGTGGCGCGCCTGGCCAGCCGACGACGGCGCGCAGGCCGGAAAGCGCCTCGGTCGCGCTGTGGTGCGCCTCGGCGAGGGTGGGCACCGTCGGCCCGGCGACGACCGGGCCCTCGGCGAAGGCGACCGAGAGCTTGGCGAGGATCTCGCGGTCCTTGACGCTGCCGTCGGTGGGGCCGGCGACCACCACGACCAGCCGGGATCCCTGCACCGAAAGCAGCACGGGGCGTCCGACCCTGGCGGCGCGGCTGCGCACCTCGAACACCACGGCGGGCGGGTCGTCCGACGTCGGGGTGCCGACCAGCGCGGTGGCGGGCGCGGCCGGATCCCAGCCGAGCGCGGCCGCGCGGGAGAGCACCGCTTCCTCGGCGTCGCCGCGGACGATGCCGTCGACGACCAGTGCCTCCAGCCGCGCGTCCCAGGCGCCGCGCGCCTCGGCGGCGGCCGCGTAGGAGTTGGCCGCGGCGAACGCGATCTCCCTGCCGTAGCGCAGGATCCCTTCGATCAGCGCGGCGCGTTCGGCCTCGTTCGCGGCGAATTCCGGCAGCTGTTCCTCGAACACCTCGATCGCCAGGCGCACCATGCCGACCGCCTGCCGCAGGCTCACCCAGCGGGAGAGTTCGGCGGGTGCTTCGCGGAACGCCTCGGTGGTGAGGGAGAGCGCCTCCTTGGCGTCGCGGAGCCAGTCGACGAAACCGGCGGCACCCGCCTGGGTGATCAGCAGGACGCTCGCGCGCTGGTCGGCGGGGAGGCGGGCGAACCAGGTCAGCCGCTCTTCCATCACCGCCACGCTCGCGCTCGCGAGCCGGCCGGAGGCGTGCTCGAGCCGCCGGAGGGTCTTGGCGGACAGCCCGTGGTGCTTGGGCACACGCCGTCCGGAAGTCGCATCAGCCATGGTCAGCCGATCCTAGTCCGGCGGGCAAAGGTGGCCCTCGTCCTGCGGCCGTTCGCCCCTCGGGTCCGAAGTGGACGGTAATCGGCGGCGGAATTGCGAAAGATTTCCGCATAAAACTCGAGGCCGCCCGGCGCTCGCGTTTTTCGCTGCGCCGGACGGCCTCGTCTCCCCGGTCCCCACCGGTAGGACAAGTATGGGACTTGTCGATCTTTTCCCGCTAGCTCACTCACTCGATCGTGGGTCGCCGAGTTGCCGGTGCGGTGCCGGTGATCAACGATCCCTCGCAAGCCGCACCGGTGTTGGGCGCGGATGCGCAGAGGAGGGAGTTCGCCGTGGGCGAGCAGCTGAAAGACGGTCTGGGGCAAGCATGGAACCTTGTCGCCACCTTCGTGCCGAAATTGATCGGTTTCCTGATCATCCTGCTGATCGGCTGGTTGATCGCGAAAGCCGTGTCGAAGGCATTGGGACTGGTTCTGTCGAAGATCGGTTTCGGCAAGCTCATCGAGAAGACGGGGCTCACCGGAACGCTCAAACAGGCGAATGTCGACGCGGGCGGAATCCTCGTCAAACTCGTGTACTACTTCATTCTCCTGATCGCGCTGCAGCTCGCGTTCGGCGTATTCGGTGAGAGCAATCCGGTCAGCGCGCTGCTCAACGACATCATCGCGTTCCTGCCGCGGATCCTGGTGGCGCTGGTGCTGGTGATCGTCGCGGCGGCCGTGGCCAAGGTCGTCCGCGACCTGGTGACCGGCGCCCTGTCCACCAGGCCGGCAGGACGGCTGCTCGGCACCATCGCCTACTGGATGATCATGGCGTTCGGCATCATCGCCGCGCTCGGCCAGGTGAACATCGCGACCGCGATCACCGGACCGGTCCTGATCACCGTGCTCGCCACCATCGGCGGCGTGATCGTCGTCGGCTTCGGCGGCGGCCTGATCAAGCCGGCGCAGGAGCGCTGGCAGGGCTGGCTGGCCAATCTGCAGGGCCAGCTGGAGGCCGGGGACGGCAAGCAGGAGGTCCGTTCGGAGCCGCCGACTTCGCCCGTGGGCATCGGTCGCGTAGATTCGTGAGCATCCCGCGGGCCCGGTGATCGAGGAAGGCACCGGGCCCGCGTGGAGTCGAAGGGCCCATCGCCGCGGAACACGCGGCGGAGGGCCCTTTCGCGTCTCCTCAGCGTCCCTCGAGCCGCCCGCCTGTTCCGCACCTCACACTCCCTAGGGAATGGGGCCGGATCGGAGCATGTTGGAGCGGTAGACGGAGAGGGGTGCGGACGTGGACTTCCTGCTGCACAACGGTGTCACGGTGCTCGGACAGTGGATTTCCTTCGCCGAGCTGGCGGGGCAGATCTTCGCGCTCGCCGTGGTCTTCCTGGCGCAACGCCGCACGTTGTGGACATGGCCGGTCCAGGTCGGCGCCACCGTGCTGCTGTTCTCGGTCTACGTCTCTGCGCATCTCGGCGGGCTCGCGACCAGGCAGATCGCGATCCTCGCCATCTCGATCTACGGCTGGTGGGCCTGGTCCCGCCGCAGCGACCCGGTCTACGGCGTCGTCGTCCGCAAGGGCCGTCCCGGTGAGCGCCTGGCGATGATCGGCGCGTTCGCGATCGGCACCACCGCGATGGCGCTGGTCCTCGACGCGCTGGACGCCTCTTGGGCGCCGTGGCCGGACGCCGCGATCTTCGTCGGCACGCTGGTGGCCTTCGCCGCGCAGGGCGCGGGTCTCGTCGAGTTCTGGCTGGTGTGGCTGGTCGTCGACGCGATCGGCGTACCGCTGCAGCTCTCGTCGGGCCTGTACTTCTCGGCGGCGGTGTACATCGTGTTCGCCGGGCTGGTCGTGCACGGCTGGTGGAGCTGGAACCGCACCGCCAAGCAGGTGCGCACCACTCCCGCCGGCGCCACCGCCGCGGCCCGCTGACCCCGCGTTTCGTCCTCTGAATGCGGTAGTTCGTATCGCCGACTACCGCATTCAGAGGACGAAACGCGTGGGGGTCAGCGCATGGTGGCGTGGGAGGGCTTGAGGTCGGCGAGGGTGCGGACGCCCAGCAGCTGCATCGTCCGGACCATCTCGGCGCGCAGGATGTCCACGCACCGCTGAACCCCGCGCTCGCCCCCGGCCATCAGGCCGTAGAGGAACGCGCGCCCGATGAGCACGGCGTCCGCGCCGCGCGCGATGGCGGCCACGATGTCGCCGCCGGAGAGGATGCCGGTGTCGATCCACACCTCGGCGTCGCCCTGGATCTCGTCGAGGACCGCCGGGAGCAATTCGATCGGCGTCGGCGCGCGGTCGAGCTGGCGGCCGCCGTGGTTGGACAGCAGCACCGCGTCGGCGCCGTGCTTGACCACGTCACGCGCGTCGTCGACGTTCTGGATCCCCTTGACCACGAGCTTGCCCGGCCAGGTCTGGCGGACCCAGTCGAGGTCGTCGAAGTTCAGGGTCGGGTCGAAGAGCTGGTTGAGCAGTTCGGCGACCGTGCCGTCGAACTGGCTCAGCGACGCGAAGGTCAGCGGCTCGGTGGTCAGCAGGTTGAACCACCACGCCGGATGCATCGCGCCGTCGACGAACGTCTTGAGGGTGAGCGCGGGCGGGATGGTCAGCCCGTTGCGGACGTCGCGCAGCCGCGCGCCCGCGACCGGGGTGTCCACCGTCAGCATGAGCGTGTCGAAGCCGGCCGCCCAGGCGCGATTCATCAGATCTTCGCCCGCTTTGTGGTCGCGCCAGACGTAGAGCTGGAACCACTTGCGGGCCTCCGGGGCCGCCGCGGCGAGGTCTTCGATGGACGTCGTCGCCATCGTCGACAGCCCCATCGGGATGCCGTTGCGCTGCGCGACGCGGGCCACCGCCGGCTCGCCCTCGTGGTTCATCATCCGGGTGAACCCGGTCGGCGCGAAGGCGAACGGCAGCTCCGAACGCTTGCCGAGGATCTCCTTGCCGGTGTCCACATCGGACACGCCGCGCAGGACGTTGGGGTGGAATTCCACGCTGCGGAAGGCCTGCCGGGCCCGGCGGAGGCTGTCCTCCAGCTCGGCGGCGCCGTCGGTGTAGTCGAACGCCGCCCGCGGCGTGCGCTTGCGGGCGAGCATCCGCAGGTCGGCGATCGTGTGCGCGCCAGCCAGCCGCCGGTCGGTCGGGTTGAGCACGATCGGCTTCGGCCGCAGGATCTGCTTCAGCTCACTCGGCTTCGGCAGTCGACGCTTGGTCACTCTCGCTCACCCTTTCCGCAAACATCCGATGTCTCAGCCTAGCTCGTCCGTCGCCGGATGCAATGAAGGGACCTTTCCTCGCGAAATCTGCAAGGAAAGGTCCCTTCATCTCAGCGTCAGGCGCTACCGGAGTCCGACAACTGCGGACCCGCGGCGGCGACGTCGTCGAGACGGTACTTGCGCGCCGCCTCCGCCGCCTTCGACTGGTCGATCTCGCCGCGCTTGGCGAGCGCGCTCAGCGTGCCGACCACGATCGACTGGGCGTCGACCAGGAACTTCCGCCGGGCGGCGGGACGGGTGTCGGAGAATCCGAACCCGTCGGTGCCCAGCGTCAGCATGTCGTTCGGCACCCACGGGCGGATGAGGTCCGGCACGGCCCGCATCCAGTCCGAGACCGCGACGACCGGTCCGTTCGCGCCGGACAGCTTCTGCGTGACGTACGGCACACGCGGGGTGTCGCCCGGGTGGAGCAGGTTGTCGTGGTCGGCCTCGACGGCCTCGCGCCGCAGCTCGGTCCACGACGTCGCCGACCACACGGCCGCGCGTACGCCCCACTCCTCGGCCAGCATCCGCTGGGCACGCAGCGCGTCCGGCATGGTGACGCCGGAGACCAGGATCTGCGCCTCCGGGCCGTCGCCCGACGGGGCGTCCGCGTACTTGTAGAGACCCTTGAGCAGGCCGTCGACGTCGAGGTTCTCGGGCTCGGCGGGCTGCTGGTAGGGCTCGTTGTAGATCGTCATGTAGTAGAAGATGTTCTCGCCGTTGCCGTCCGGCCCGGTCTCGCCGTACATCCGGCGAAGGCCGTCCCGCACGATGTGGGCGATCTCGAACGACCACGCCGCGTCGTAGGCCACGACGGCCGGGTTGGTCGCCGCCAGCAGCAGCGAGTGCCCGTCGGCGTGCTGCAGGCCTTCACCGGTCAGCGTGGTGCGGCCGGCGGTGGCGCCGAGCACGAACCCGCGGGCCATCTGGTCCGCCGCCGCGTAGAGGCCGTCACCGGTCCGCTGGAACCCGAACATCGAGTAGAAGATGTAGATCGGGATCATCGGCTCGCCGTGCGTGGCGTACGAGGTGCCGACGGCGGTGAACGACGCGGTCGAGCCGGCCTCGTTGATGCCCTCGTGCAGGATGACGCCCTTTTCGGACTCCTTGTAGGCCAGCATCAGGCTCGCGTCGACCGACGTGTACGTCTGGCCGTGCGGGTTGTAGATCTTGGCCGTCGGGAACATCGAGTCGAGGCCGAAGGTGCGCGCCTCGTCCGGGATGATCGGGACGATCCGCTTGCCGATCTCGGAGTCCTTCGCCAGCTCGCGGACGAGCCGGACGAACGCCATCGTGGTGGCGACCTCCTGCTTGCCCGAGCCCTTGCGGATGCCTTCGTAGACCTTGTCGCCGGGCAGCACGAGGGCCTTCGAGGCCTTCGGGCGGCGCTCCGGCAGGAACCCGCCCAGCGCCTTGCGGCGGCCGAGCATGTACTCGATCTCCGGCGATTCCTTGCCGGGGTGGTAGTACGGCGGCAGCTTCGGGTCGCGCTCGAGCTCCTCGTCGCTGATCGGGATGCGCTGGGCGTCCCGGAACAGCTTGAGGTCGTCGAGGGTGAGCTTCTTCATCTGGTGCGTGGCGTTGCGGCCCTCGAAGGACGGTCCGAGGCCGTAACCCTTGATGGTGTGGGCCAGGATGACCGTCGGCTGGCCGTGGTGCTCCAGCGACGACTTGTAGGCCGCGTAGACCTTGCGGTAGTCGTGCCCGCCGCGCTTGAGGTTCCAGACGTCGGCGTCGGTGAGGTCCTTGACCAGTTCCTTGGTCCGCGGGTCGCGGCCGAAGAAGTGCTCGCGGACGAAGGCGCCGTCGTTGGCCTTGTAGGTCTGGAAATCGCCGTCCGGCGTGGTGTTCATCAGGTTGACCAGCGCGCCGTCGCGGTCCGCGTGCAGCAGCGAGTCCCACTCGCGGCCCCAGATGACCTTGATGACGTTCCAGCCGGCGCCGCGGAAGTACGACTCCAGCTCCTGGATGATCTTGCCGTTGCCGCGCACCGGGCCGTCGAGCCGCTGCAGGTTGCAGTTGATCACGAAGGTCAGGTTGTCGAGGCCTTCGCTCGCGGCCACGTGGATGAGGCCGCGCGATTCCGGCTCGTCCATCTCGCCGTCGCCGAGGAACGCCCAGACGTGCTGGTCGCTGGTGTCCTTGATGCCGCGATCGCGCAGGTAGCGGTTGAAGCGCGCCTGGTAGATCGCGTTCATCGGGCCGAGGCCCATGGACACGGTCGGGTTCTCCCAGAACTCCGGCATCAGCCGCGGGTGCGGGTACGACGGCAGGCCGCCGCCCTCGCCGGCGTGCGAGAACTCCTGGCGGAAGCCGTCCAGCTGGTTCTCGGTCAGCCTGCCCTCGAGGAACGCGCGGGCGTAGATGCCGGGGGAGGCGTGGCCCTGGATGAAGATCTGGTCGCCGCCGCCCGAGTGGTCCTTGCCGCGGAAGAAGTGGTTGAAGCCCACTTCGTACAGCGCCGCGGACGAGCCGTAGGTCGAGATGTGCCCGCCGACGCCGACGCCGGGACGCTGCGCGCGGTGCACCATGATCGCGGCGTTCCACCGGATGTAGGCGCGATACCGGCGCTCGATCTCCTCGTCACCGGGGAACCAGGGTTCGTTCTCGGTGGGGATGGTGTTGACGTAGTCCGTCGACGTCAGCGCCGGGACGCCGACGTGGCGCTCCCTGGCCCGCTCGAGGATGCGCAGCATCAGGTACCGGGCGCGCTGCTGACCACCCCTGGCCAGCGCCTCGTCGAAGGAGTCCAGCCATTCGGCGGTCTCCTCCGGGTCGATGTCGGGCAGGTGCGCCGCCAATCCGTCACGGATGACGCGGACGCGTGCCGGGGTCTCCTTGCCGGAGGCGCCGTCGTTCTGCGGGGCCAAGGGGTCTCCTTGCGAAAGGTGGTAGCTGGTTGTGCTCGTACGCGGGCGTGTTCGCCTTCCATCGTCGTCCTCCGGTTCCGTTCGCGTCACCGCTACTGATCGGTAACGTTCGCGGACCCGATTGCGACACGCCTCGCACGCGCCTGTACTCGCGCGCGCGTTTTCTCTCCCACCCTAAAGCAGGCCGTTCGGAGCCGCCCAGGCACGCCCGATTCGACCCCGTGAGAGTGGGCTGAATGTCCGTACGCCGCGACACGAGTTGTTCAAGATCCGGTGTGGACGGTTGCGCGGAACGCTTCACCAGTGTTCGCTAACGGGCATCGTGTACCCGAGTGTGGTGCCCGCCCGGTCGATCAGGCCGGCGCGACACCACGCTCCGTCGTAGTTGGAGGAGTGACAGCAGTGGTCGCCGCGGGAGACGCTGATCAGAGCAGCGTCGCCGAAAGGCTCGGGATCAAGCCGGACATGGTGGTCCAGGAGATCGGCTGGGACGAGGACGTCGACGACGACCTTCGTGCGGCGATCGAGGAACAGATCGGCGGCGACATCCTCGACGAGGACGCCGACGAGGTCATCGACGTGGTGCTGCTGTGGTGGCGCGAAGACGACGGTGATCTCGGTGACACGCTGATCGAGGTCCGGACTCCCCTGAACGAGAACGGCGTGATCTGGGTGCTGACCCGAAGACGGGCCAGCCAGGGCATGTCGAGCCGAGTGACATCGCCGAAGCGGTGCCGCAGGTCGGGCTGGCGCAGACGGCCAACATCAGTGCCGGCCCCAAGTGGGCGGGCACCCGGCTGGTTTCGCCGAAATCGTCCAAGACCAAGCGGTGACTTCGGGAGCCGCGCGATCGACACGATAGGGTTGTCGTCGCAGGCCCCTGTTCGCTCTTGAGAGGAAACCGCCGGTATGGCCGTCGAGGTCGGATCGCAAGCCCCGGACTTCACGCTCAACGACTACAACAAGCAGTCCGTGACGCTGTCGTCCTTCAAGGGTGACAAGCCGGTCCTGCTCGTGTTCTACCCGTTCGCGTTCAGCGGCATCTGCACCGGTGAGCTGTGCCAGCTCCGCGACGAGTTCGCGGACTACGACGGCCAGGGCGTCCAGGTCATCGGCGTGTCGGTGGACACCCCGTTCTCGCTCAAGGCGTGGGCCGAGCAGGAGGGTTACCAGTTCCCGCTGCTCTCGGACTTCTGGCCGCACGGCGAGGTCGCGAAGGCCTACGGCGTCTTCAACGAGGCGGCCGGCCTGGCCACCCGCGGCACCTTCCTGATCGACAAGGACGGCGTCGTCCGGTTCGCCGAGGTCAACCAGCCCGGCGAGGCGCGCGACCAGCAGGCGTGGAAGAAGGCCGTGGCCTCGCTGGCCTGAGTCTTCACGGTGGCACCCGTGCGCGGGTGCCACCTCCCGGGCGCATAGCTCAGCGGGAGAGCACTCGGTTTACACCCGAGCGGTCGTAGGTTCGATCCCTACTGCGCCCACCGAAAACCCGGCGACAGTCCCGCCCGCGCGGGCTACGTTCAGCCGCATGCACGACCTGACGTGGCGGCCCCTCACCCCGCAGGACGCCCAGGCGTCGGCCGACCTCCTCAACGCGATGGAGACCGTCGACGGGATCGGCGAGAACTACACGGCGGAGGACACCCTCCAGGAGCTGATCGACCCGTACGCGGACCTGGAGCGGGCTAGCCTCGCCGCTTTCGACGGCGACGTGATGGCCGGCTACATGAAGATCCGCTACAAGCCGTCCGCGGAGGAGATCCATCGGGTCTTCCTCGACGGGGGAGTCCATCCCGCGTATCGCCGCCGGGGGATCGGCGGCGTGCTGGTCGACGCCGGGGTGGCGGCGGCGAAGGTGGTGCACGCGCTGCACCACCCCGGCGCGAAGCTCGTGGTGGACGTCAACCGGCCGGAGCGTATCGCCGGGCTGGCCGAGCTCGTCCGGTCCCGGGGGTTCGAGCCGGTGCGCTACTTCCAGCGGATGGAGCACTCGCTCTCCGCGCCGGATGGAGCGGCGCTGCCCGACGGGTTCGTGATCGAGCCGTGGTCGGAGCGGAACGACGAGGACTTCCGGGCGGTCCGGAACGCGGCCTACCGGGACTGCTGGGGCGCGGTGCCGATGCCCGCCGATCTCTGGCGGAACAAGATCACCAATCAGACCTTCCGGCCGGAGGCCAGCTTCCTGCTTCATGAGGCGGGCTCCGCGATCGGAATGCTGGTGACCATGTGGTGGGAGGCCGACACGGAGGCCACCGGCGTCCGGGACGCGCACTTCATGGTGATCGGCACGCTTCGGGAGCACCGGCGGCGTGGCGTCGCGAGCGTGCTGATGGGGCACGCGCTGCGGGCCGTCGCCGAGCAGGGCTACGACCGCGCGAGTTTGAACGTGGACTCGGCGGATCCGTCCGGTGCGTTCGGAGTCTTCGAGAAGGCGGGCTTCGTGCCGACGATGCGGTATGTGCGTTGGGCGCTCGACGCCTGACGCCGCGCGCGAGGCCTAGGTACATGAAGGCCCCCTTCCTGTACCTAGGCGCAAGGAAGGGGGCCTTCATGTACTTGGCAAGGTGGTTGTCGCAGGCGGAGCGCACGTGGTGAGCCTGAAGGCAGGGAGGCCCTCGCGGACCTGAGCCGGCCAGAGCCGGTAGGTACCCGAGACGCTGTGGACCCTGACCCGAATCCCCGCTCACGTGACCCGGCGCATGAGGTACCGGCACTGTTCGCTGCCGGAAGGGCTCAGGCGGGTGAGGGGAACTTCGAGGGACTCTGGGTCCCTCAAGGGGGCCTTCACGGCACGTCGCGATCCCGCCGCCGACGACCTACCCGGCGCGTTTAGTCGACTGAACGCACACGTGAAGGCCTCCTTCCCTCGGCTGAGCCGAGCGAAGGAGGCCTTCACGCACCCCCAACACCTGTGGAACGTCTTCGGTTTTCGGCGGTCTGGTCTGCCCCCTCGGCAGGCCAGACCGCCGGTGCGCCGCGCCGCGGGTGGCGAACTTTCGGCTGCACAAGACAGGAGACGGCCGGGACTGCCCAGATACATCAAGATCGGCGGCCATTGGAGTGATCCAGGCCGCGAGGGGCGATCACGGTGAGCGACTAGGCCCGGATGAGCCTGTTCGCCAGGGTCGACATCGTGTAGGCGCCGATGCCCATGACGACTTCGAGGGCGTTCCGTTCGGTGTATCCGTGCCCGAAGAAGGTCCGCAGGGTGTCGTCGTCGACGGCGCCCGCGGTTTCGAGCACCGCCATCGTGAACTGCCGGATGGCTTCCAGTCGCTCGTCGGGAACCGGCTGTTGCGAGCGAAGCGCCGCGATGACGTCGTCGTCCGCGTGATGTCCCTTCAGTTTGCCGGTGTGGATCTCGACGCACACCTCGCAGCCGTTGCGGGTCGCCACGGTCATCACGACCGTTTCCCGTGCGAGGGGGTCGAGTGTCGTCCGCTCGAAGCTCGCGCTGAGTTTCAGGAAACCGTCGAGCAGTTCGGGTGACGACGCCTGCCGGGCGACGGCGGTGGGGAGGTGCCCGAACTTCCGGATGGTCGCTTCCATGGCGCGGCGCGAGGCCTCGGGCGCGGTTTCGACGGTGTGATCGGTGAACAAGGATTCCCCTTAAGATGGTCAACGTGGTTGACGAAAAGGTAAACCAGGTTGTCGAATCTGGCAAGCGAGTTCGCGAAACCCCCGGCTTCGAGCTGCCGCTCCTGCTGTTCGCGGGCTTTCGCTCGATCATCGACCGGCTGCACGCCGAACTCGCCGAGCAGGGGCATCCCGACGTCCGCCCGGTGTACGGGTTCGCCATGCAGGCGATCGGCCGCGAAGGCGCGACGGCGAGCGAGATCGGGCGACGGCTCGGGGTCAGCAAGCAGGCGGCGGGCAAGACCGTCGACAAGCTGGAGCAGCTCGGCTACGTCGCGCGCGTCGACGACCCGGCCGACGCGCGGCGCAAGGTCGTGCGGCTCACCGGCCGGGGCTTCGATTCACTCGGCCGGTCGGCGGCGATCTTCGAGGAGTTGCGCGAGGAGTGGGCCGACACCTTGGGCATCGACAGGGTCCGCGCGCTCGAAGCCGACCTTCGCGCGATGGCGCCCGCGGACGGCTTCCGGCTCGACGTCGCCGGCTGGTTCGGCGCCTAGAACGGGCAACCCGGGTTCGGCGCGTCCTGCGAGAGCGGGCTCCCGTGCGGCAGCACGTAGAGCACCTCCAGGACCACCGGTGTCGTCCCGAGGTTCCGTCCGATGTGGACGGTGTCGCTCGGTTCGGTGAAGACGGCGCCCTTCCGGTACAGGCCGTCGAGCCCGCAGTCGGCCGAGTTGTGCGTCAGCGTGCCCGCTTTCACGTACGCGTACAGCTTTCCGTCGTGGTAGTGCCAGCCGGTGTAGCCGCCGGGCTGGATGACGACCTCGCGGAGCACGTAGTCGGTGTTCCCGACCGTCCTCTGTTCGAAGATCGTCCCGGTCACCCCGGATCCCGGGGTCGCCTCGGCCGTCGCGGGGACGGCGAGCGCGAGAACGAGGGTGGCGAGCAGCGTGGTCACGGACCGCAGGCGCATGAGCGAACGGTACCGCGATCGGCACTGCCCGAAAGGGTCGTTCATTCCGCCCGAAGTGTCCGCCGCAGCATCTTGCCGCTCTCCGTTCGCGGCAGCCGGTCCCGGAAGTCGAACCGGCGTGGCGTCTTGAACCCGGCGAGCTCGGCCCGGCAGTGCGCTTCGAGCCGTTCCGCCAGCGCGGAATCCCCGGCGACGCCCTCGGCGGGCTGCACGACGGCGACGACCCGCTGGCCCCATTCGGGATCCGGCTCGCCGATCACCGCGACGTCGGCGACATCGGGATGGCTCAGCAGCCGCGCCTCGATCTCGGCCGGGTAGATGTTCACGCCGCCGGACAGGATGAGATCCGTCCGCCGGTCGCACAGGAACACCCGCCCCGCGGTGTCGAGATAGCCGACGTCCCCGACGGTGACGAACTCCCCGGAGCGCGCGGCGGCCGTCTTGCCCGGATCGCCGTGATAGTCGAATTTCGTGTGCGCGGAACTGAAGTAGAGCATCCCGGCCTCGCCCGCGGGAAGTTCGCGCCCGTCGTCGTCGAGGACCTCGACCCGCACGCCGTCCAACGGCTTGCCGACGGTGCCCGGTGCGGCGAGCCATTCGCGCGCGTGCACCGCCGTGATCAGGCCCTCGGACGCGCCGTAGTACTCGTGGACCACCGGCCCGAGCCAGTCGAGCATCCGCTCCTTGACCTCCCGAGGGCACGGCGCGGCGCCGTGGATCACCGAGGTCAGGCTCGACAGGTCGTGGCGCGTACGCACCTCCTCGGGCAGCCGCAGCATGCGGTGGAACATCGTCGGCACCAGATGGGTGCTCGTCACGCGGTGCTTTTCGGTGAGCCGCAGCGTTTCCGCGGCGTCGAACCGGTCCATCAGCACGAGCGTGTGCCCGAGATGCAGGCTCGCGGTCGAGAACATCCCGGGGGCCGCGTGGTAGAGCGGGCAGGCGACGAGGTGCACGCCGTGCCCCGGCCGGACATCCAGGCGTTCGAGGGTGTGCGCGTGGATCGGGTGCAGCGCGGGCGGCCGCCCGGAAAGGGCGCGCCGGACACCTTTGGGGCGCCCCGTGGTCCCGGAGGTGTAGAGCATCGTCTGCCCGGCGGTCCGCCGCGCCGGCGTGGTCGTGGGCTGGTCCGTTCCCCATGTCGCGTACTGGGCCCAGCCGGGTGTCTCGCCTCGCGAAAACCGGTGCAGGCCGTCCAGTTCCGCGGTGCACGTGGCCGCGATGTCCGCGTCCGCGACGGCGACCTTGGCGCCGCTGTCGGCCGCGATGTAGGCGATCTCGGCGGGAGAGGACCGGTGGTTGACCGGCGTGAAGTACATCCCCGCCTGCAGGGTCGCCAGCAGGAGCTCGTAATAGGTGAGTCCATTGTGGATGATCGCGACGACGCCGTCGCCTACGCCGAGGCCGAGCGCCCGCAAGGCGTGGGTCAGCTGGTTCGCGCGCGCCGAAAGCTCACCGAAGGTGGTCTCCCGGCCGTCCACGTCGATCACCGCGACGCGGCCGGGATCCTGGGTGGCGACTTCGTAGAAGGTGCTCATTCCGGGCGCCGCAGGGATTCCAGATGCCGCCGGAGCACCGTGCGCATCAGCTCCGGAGAGGTTCGGCCCGCCGACAACGCGAGCCCGTCCAGCAGGGCGGCGAGCCGCTCGGTCTCGACGGCCAGGTCGAGGTCGCCGGGCAGGCCGCCCGCTTCGTTCGCGCCTTCGAGCACCCGGCGGACGAGGAAGCGGACGCCGTCGTACATGCGGGTGGCCTCCTCGGCGAGATCGGGCCGGTTCTTCGCGGCGGCCGAGAACGCCAGCCAGACGTCGGCTTCGGCCCGGGTCTGCTCGGTGAGCGGAAGAAGTTCGCCGAGGAACGCCTCGGTGGCTTCCTGTCGCCGTGAGCGTGGCGTCGCGGGGTCGAGCAGCACGGGGATGTGTTCGGTCAACCGCGCCTCCAGCCGGTCGCCGAGCGCGCGCATGGCGAACACGATCAGCTCGTCGTGGCCGCCGAAGTAGTGCCGCACCGAACCGATCGCGAGACCGGCCTCCTCGGCCACGCTCCTGAGTGACGCCTGGGCGAGGCCGTCCCGCTGGATCACCCGGAAGACGGCTTCGGCTATCTCCAGGCGGCGGGCTTCCGGGTCGACGATCTTGGGCACGTTGCCTTTATAGCACGACCTTGCTATTTTATTTGGCACAGTCATGCTACAAAGGGGGAGTTCATGCGGACCTGGTTGCTGATCGCGCTGGTGGTCGCCGCCGTGATCGTGCTCATCGTGCGCCGGCTGCGCGGGGAGCCGCTGGTGGCCCGGGAGGTGTTCGGGGCGCCGGTGATCCTGCTCGCGATCGGCGTCTACGGCTTGGTCAAGCTGGAAGCCTTCACCATCACCGACGGTCTCTGGCTCGTGCTGGGGTCCGCGGTCGGATGCGGGCTCGGCGCGGTGCGCGCCACCACCACGAAACTGTTCGAGCGCGACGGAGTGCTGTGGCTGCGCTACACCGGCTGGACGTTCGGCGTGTGGGTGCTGTCGCTGCTGGTGAACTTCGGGATCGGGTTCCTGGCCACCATGGCGGGGGCGCATCCCGACGCGCGGCCGGTGACGTTGTCGATCGGCGTCAGCCTGCTGGGGGAGGCGCTGGTGATCGGTAAACGCGCGAAGACGACGGGGCTGCCGTACGCCCCGCCGTCCGATTCGCTGCTTTCCCGCCGTTAGGCCAGTTTTCCGACTTCGCCGACGAGGAGAGCGATGTCGTCTTCGGTGTTGAAGTAGTGCACCGAAGATCGCACCATCGGCGGCAGCCCGCGCTCGGCGAAGTCGAACTGGGCGGACGTCGCCTCGGTGACACTGACGTTGATCTTCGCCGCGGCCAGGCGCTGTTTCACTTCCTGTGACGGCGTTTTCGCCACGCTGAACGTGACGATGCCGCACTGGCGCACGCCCTGGTCGTGGACGCGGACGCCGGGGATCTCGCGCAGCGCGTCACGCAGCTTCGCCGCGAGCGTGGCGACGCGGGCTTCGATGGCGGGCATGCCCCATTCGAGGGCGTAGTCGATCGCCGCGCCGAGACCGTGCAGGGCGGCGTGATCGCGTTCCCAGACCTCGAACATCTTCGCCGTCGGATCGACTTCGTAGCTCTCGGGCGCCGTCCACACCGCCGAATGGAGATCGAGCATCGCGGGCTCGACGCGCTCGCGCAGGCGCGGGTGCGCGTAGAGGAATCCGGTGCCTCGCGGTCCGCGCAGGTACTTGCGGCCGGTCACGCTGAGCGCGTCGCAGTTCAGGCGGGCGACGTCGAGGTCGATCTGGCCGGCGCTCTGGCAGGCGTCCAGCAGGAACGGGATCCCGGCCTCCCTGGCCACCGCGCCGATCTCCTCGGCCGGGTTCACCAGCCCGCCCTGGGTCGGCACGTGGGAGACGGCGATCAGCTTGACGTCGCCGTCGACGCGGCGTTTGAGGTCCTCGACGTCCAGCTGCCCGGACTCGTCGTTGTCGACCACCTCGACGACGGCGCCGGTGCGCTTCGCGATCTGCAGGAACGAGATGACATTGCTCGCGTACTCGGATTTCGCGGTCAGGATCCGGTCTCCGGCGGCGAACGGCAGCGCGTAGAAGATCGCCTGCCAGGAGCGGGTCGCGTTGTCGGTCAGGGCGATGTCGGCGGGGTCTGCGCCGATGAGGCGGGCGGCCGAGGCGTAGACGCCGTCCATCCGCTCCACGGTCGCCGCGGCCTTCTCGTATCCGCCGATCAGAGCCTCTTCGCGCAGGTAATCGACGACGGTGTCGGTCACTCGTGCGGGTGGCAGCGACGATCCGGCGTTGTTGAGGTGGACCACCTCCGCGCAGCCCGGGGTTTCGGTGCGAGCGCGGTGCACATCGAAGTCCGTCATGCCTAACTGAATACAGTACGGCCGAAGTGCATGCAATACTGCACCGATGACGAGGAACCTGCTCCGCCGCGACCTCGCGGAGGAGATCACCGCTCGCGTGCTCGACGGCCGGATCGCCGCGGACAGCCGCATCAACGAGGTGCACCTCGCCCGCGAGCTCGGCGTCAGCCGCACCCCGTTGCGCGAGGCGCTGATCGGGCTGGCCGATCGCGGTCTGCTCGTCTCGGCGCCGAATCGGGGCTTCCTCGTGCCCCCGTTCGATCCGGAGGAGGCCCGGCAGCTGTACCCGCTCGTCGCGGAGCTGGAATCGCTCGCGTTGCGCTGGAGTTCGCCGCAGGACCTCGCCGGGCTCACCGGCGGCCTGGACCGGATCGCCGACGAGATGGCCGAGGAGCTCGGGCGGCAGGGCGATCTGTCCACTTTGGATGATCGCTGGCACGCGCTGCTCGTCTCGCGCTGCACGAATCCGCATCTGCTGCGCCTGCTGGAACAGACGAAGCCGCTGCTGAAACGCTATGACGCGCGCTATTTCGGTGGCGTCGAGCGGTCGAGGGAGAGTATCGATGAGCACCACCGGATCGCCGAGGCGATCCGCGCCGCGGACCTCGACGCCGCCGTCGGGCTGCTCGGACGCAACTGGGTGAAAACGTTGGCATATCTGGAAGACATGGGGTGACACGATGTTCGTGACGGCACATCTGAGCGACAACCATCTCGACGGCGGGGACCGCGCCGACGAACGCACGGCGCGGGTCATGCGGTACCTGGAGGGCTTGGCGACACCGGTCGACGCGATCCTCGTGACCGGTGACATCGCCGACCACGGCACCGTGGAGGAGTACCGGCGCGCGGCCGAGCTCTTCAAGACCGACACGCCGCTGTTTACCTGCCCCGGCAACCACGACAAGCGCGGCCCCTTCCGTGAAGGGCTGCTCGGGCAGGCGCCGGACGAATCGCCGGTCAACGTAGCGCACACGGTCGGCGACGTCACGTTCGTCATGGCCGATTCGAGTATCCCGGGCAAGCCGGACGGGCAGTTCGACGACGAGACCATGGCGTGGCTGGACGGCGTCCTCGCCGACGGGGACGGTCCCGCCTTCATCGCCTTCCACCACCCGCCGGTCCCGCTCGGCCTGCCGCTCGTGGACGCGATGCGCCAGTACGGCGAAGACAAGCTGGCCGAAGTGCTCGCGCGCCATCCGCGCGTGGCCGCCCTGCTCTGCGGGCACGTCCACACCGCGGCGTCGACGACGTTCGCGGGGGTGCCGCTGCGGTCGGCGCCCTCGGTCGGGTCGAGCATCCTGTTCCCGTGGGAGGAGAACGGTCTCCGGCACTGGAACGAAGGCGGCCCGATCGACTACGACCTGCCGCCGTCGCTGCTGTTCCACGTGCTCCACGACGACGGCAGACTGACCACGCACCAGCGGGTCGTGCCGTGATCCGACGGCTCGCGGTGTTTTCCGTCCTGGCGATGCTGCTGAGCGGATGCGCACTGTTCATTCCCGAGAAGAGACAGGCTCCCGCCCCCACGGCCGCCATGACCGGTGTCGGTCCTGTCGCCGACGCGGTGCGGGCCGCGCGTCCCGAGTTCCTCCAGGTCGAGGTGGGCGAGAATCAGGACGGGTTGACGACGGGAATCATGGTCGAAGCCGAAGTGCCACTCGGGTACGTGGTCACGGGCGAGGTGCTCACCACCGTGCTCGTCTCCGTGTGGAAGGCGTCCGATCCGAAGCCGGCCTTCGTGAAGTTCAACCCGTGGTCGACTTACGAAGGTCGAAAGGGCGCGATCAAGGCGCAGCGTGCCGCCGAAGAGCTCGGCATCGATTGGAGCCCGAGCCTCGCGGTGGGCGTGAACGTGCCCGACTACGAGATCAAGAAGCTCGCCGGTGGATGAGGTGCGCCTGCCTACCCCGTGAACACCGGCAGCGTGATCCGTGACGGGTGCGCGGGGTCATGGAAGATCTCGAACCGCGCGGGTTTCCCGTCCACCGCGCTGAACACCGGTTCGTCGGTGCCGTGGTTGCGGGCGAAGCGAGGGAACGCTCCGCCCGCGACCTGCACCCGCAGCCGGTGTCCGCGCCGGAACCGGTAGGCCGTCGGGTCGAGCAGGATCTCCGCCGCGACCACACCGTCCACATCGGACCCAGGACCGCCGGGACGCAGGCGGAGGATGCCGTCGGTGACGTTGCGGGAGACGCCGCGACGGTCCACATCGCACAGCCGGACGAAGACGTCGCCGTGCCCGAGGTCGGTCCGGACGTGCACGAGCGCGGAGATCTCGCCGATGACGTCGAGATCGCGCTCCAGCACGTCACCGGTGAAGAGCAGCACGTCCCGTCGCGCCTCGATCTCCTTGTTGTCCTGCTGTTTCTGCACACCCGACAGCAGCGGCCCGCCGACGGTCGGCGTCGGATCGGCCGGATCGAAGGTGAACGTGCCCGGTTTCGCCTCGACGGGTTCGGCGACGGAAAGCCCGCCGGGACGCAGGAAGTACGGGGTGGCGTCGGACTTCGGCGGCCAGCTTTCGAAGTCCAGCCAGCGTCCGGAACCCTGGAGGTACAGGCGCACGGGCGACTGCCTCAGCGGCGCGCGATCGCCGAGGAGATGCGCGGAGAGGAAGCCGATCTGGTCGGTGATCAGGGTTTTCAGGCTGGCGGGCTCGCCGTGCGCCCACGGTCCGATGGTGATCCTCGGTGCGCGTCCGGCCGCGGCGAGCTCCTTGAAATCGCGCAGCTGGGCGGAGATGAACAGGTCGTACCAGCCGGTCACCATGCTCACCGGCGTCGTCAGCGCGGCGACCTCGGCGCTGTGGTCCGACGGCGCCCAGAAATCGTCGCCGGGTTCGGCGTGCCGGGAGACGTCCTGCAGGAACCGCACCTGCTTGCCGATGGCCGCGACGTCCGCGCCGGAGACCGGCAGATGCGCCATGGCCCGGCGGGTCTTCTTCGTCTGCCAGGGATTCGGCAGACCGGCGAACCGGCCTTCCTGTCGCCCGATGAGCGCCGACCACGACACCATGTTGTCGACCGCGAGGATCCCGCCGGGATAGAAGGTCGAGACGAATTCCGACGCGGTGACGCCGAGGCACAGCGCTTCGAGCGGCTCGTCGAGGTACGGCGCGACGGCCCATTGCGTGTGACCGAGGTAGCTCGCGCCCGCCATCGCGACCCGGCCGTCGCACCAAGGCTGTTCGCGCAGCCAGGCGACGGTGGCGAGGCCGTCTTCCTTCTCCAGGTGGAACGGCCGGAACTCGCCGCCGGAGCCGAAGGTCCCGCGTGTGCTCTGGAGGACCACCTGCAGCCCGTGGCGGGCGAACGTCTCGCCGAAGACCTTGCCCATCACGCCTTTGCGGCCGTACGGCGTGCGGATCAGCACGACCGGCCGGGGCTCGCCGCCCGGAACGGCGTAGCGATCCGCCAGCAGCCGGACGCCGTCGGGCATCGGGACGGGGATCGCCTTGGTCACCGAGGGGGCGGGGCCTTCGGTGGGCGGGAGGCCGAGGTACCGGTCGATGAGTCGGTCGAGCACACTGGCCGCCTTTCGGGTGGACGATCACCTTCCGCTTACGACCGTACCCGCATGTCAGGAAAGTGGCTTTCAGGACGAAGAATGTCCTGAAAGCCACTTTCGTGACACTGGCGCGGGGCGGACCGCCCGGTACCGCCCCGCTGGTCTCAGGTAAGCCGGGCGAGCGTTTCCGGCTTCAGCAGTTTCGCCAGTTCCTCGGCGGGCAGAAGGCCCTTCTCGACGACGAGTTCCGCCACGCCACGCCCGGTTTCGAGCGCCTCCTTGGCGATCTCGGTCGCCGCCGCGTACCCGATGCTCGGGTTCAACGCGGTCACCAGCCCGATGGAGTTCTCGACGTAGCCCCGCATCACGCCGGCGTTCGCGGTGATCCCGGAGACGCAGCGCTCCGCCAGCACCAGGCAGGCCGACCGCAGATGCGTGATGCTCTCCGAAAGCGAGTGCAGGATCAGCGGCTCGAACGCGTTGAGCTGCAGCTGCCCGGCCTCGGCCGCCATCGTGACGGCGACGTCGTTGCCGATGACCTCGAACGCGACCTGGTTGACCACCTCGGGGATGACCGGGTTGATCTTGCCGGGCATGATCGACGAGCCCGCCTGCACCGGCGGCAGGTTGATCTCGTTGAGCCCCGCCCGCGGCCCGGAGGAGAGCAGCCGCAGGTCGTTGCAGCTCTTCGAGAGTTTCACCGCGATCCGCTTGAGCACCCCGGAAAGATGCACGAACGCGCCGCAGTCCTGCGTCGCCTCGATGAGGTCCGCGGCGGACACGACGGGAAGGCCGGTGATCTCGCGCAGGTGCGCGACGGCGGCCTCGGCGTACCCGGGCGCGGCGTTGAGCCCGGTGCCGATCGCGGTCGCGCCGAGGTTGATCTCGTGCAGCAGGGTCACCGCCTCGGTGAGCCGCAGCCGGTCTTCGCCGAGCATGACCGCGTAGGTGCCGAATTCCTGCCCCAGTGTCATCGGGACGGCGTCCTGCAGCTGCGTGCGGCCCATCTTCAGCAGATCGTGGAACTCGACGGCCTTGGCCGCGAAAGCCCGCTCCAGCACGACCATCGCCTCGGCCAGTTCGCGGACGGCGATGATCGTCGCGACGTTGACCGCGGTCGGGTACGCGTCGTTGGTCGACTGCCCGAGGTTCACGTGCTCGTTCGGGTGCACGCGGGCGTAATCGCCCTTCTCGTGCCCGAGCAGTTCGAGCGCGCGGTTCGCGATCACCTCGTTGGCGTTCATATTCGTCGAGGTGCCCGCGCCGCCCTGGATGACGTCGACGACGAACTGGTCGTGCAGCGCGCCTTCGCGGATCTCGCGGCACGCCCGGCGGATCGCGCCGGCGACGTCCGGCTCCAGCAACCCCAGGTCGGCGTTGGCCTGGGCGGCGGCCTCCTTGACCGAGGCGAGCGCCTCGATCAGATGCGGGTACGCGGAGATCGCGGTGCCGGTGATGGGGAAGTTCTCCCTGGCCCGTGCGGTGTGCACGCCCCAGTAGGCGTCGGCGGGGACTTCCTTGTCCCCCAGCAGATCGTGTTCCACGCGGTGCATCGAAGGCTCCTCAGGCGGCGAGATCGAGTTCGGCCAGCGCGCCGGTCACACGCAGGCCGGGGGTGGGCTCCAGCACGTCCGGATCGACGCCGCACAACGCGAGCGCGGCGGCGAGCACCGGACGGCGGGCGCGGTCGCCGCCGTCGGCGATCTTGATCGCGATCGCCGTCCCGTCCGGGAGCGCGGCGACCTGGACGGCTTCGAAACCGTCCTTGGCGATCAGGCCGGGTACCGCGCGCATGAGCGCGGTGACGTCGCGACGCGTGCCGGCGACCAGTTCCGGATGCTTGCGGATCCCCTCGGCGACAAGGCCTTCCGGCGTTCCCGGCGCCGACGCGGCGATCTTGCCGACCGCGCGGGCGAGCCCGCGCAGCGAAACCGCGAACAGGGGAGCGCCACAACCGTCGACGGCCACCTTCGGGATCCGCTGTCCGGTCAGGTCCTCGACGCACTCCGCGATCGCGCGCTGCAGCGGATGGCCGGGATCCAGATAGTCCTTTGTGGACCAACCGTGCAGGCGGCAGGTCGCGAGCATCGCCGCGTGCTTGCCGGAACAGTTGTGGGCCACCCGCGAAGCCGTCCGTCCCGAAGCGACCCAAGCGTCGCGCTCGACCGGGTCGAACGGCAGGTCTTCCGGTGTCCGAAGGTCTTCCGCGGTGAGCCCGGCGCCGCCGAGGGTCCTGAGCACCTCCGCGAGATGGATCTCTTCGCCGGAGTGGCTGGCCGCGCCGACGGCGAACCCGGCGGGGCTCAGCTCGACGCCGAGCCGAGCCATCGCCGTGGCCTGCAACGGTTTCGCCGCCGAACGCGGATAGAACGCCGCCTCGATGTCGCCCGCGGAGAACAGCACACGGCCGTCGGGCGCGAGCACCACGGCCGAACCGTGGTGCACCCCCTCGACCATGCCGTCGCGGAGGAGGTGCACCAGCGGTTCGTGCGCGGGCACGCGGATCTCGGGGGTCACAGCTTCGTCTTTTCGAAGACGTCCATGTTGATCCGCTTGCGGACCCCGAACCAGCCCGCCACCAGCGCGAGCCCGATGACCGGCAGGCAGTACAGGGTGATCCGGCCGACCTCGTCGAAGCCCATCAGCACCACGACCGCGGCGAGGAAGATCAGCGTCGCGATCTCGGTGTAGGGGGAGAAGGGCAGCCGGTACGACGGACGCTCGACCTCGCCGAGCTTGGCCTTGCGCACGAACAGCAGATGCGAAAGCACGATGATCGCCCAGGTGCCGAGGATGCCGATGGCGGCGAAGTTCAGCACGATCTCGAAGGCCTGGCTCGGCACGACGGCGTTCAGGCCGACGCCGACCACGCACACCGCCGAGGTGAGCAGGATCCCGCCGTAGGGCACGTGGTTCTTGTTCATCACGCCGGTGAACTTCGGCGCGGAGCCCGCCAGCGACATCGACCGGAGGATGCGGCCGGTGGAATAGAGGCCCGAGTTCAGGCTGGACAGCGCCGCGGTCAGCACCACCAGGTTCATCACGTTGCCCGCCTGCGGCACACCGATGTGCGAGAGCACGGTGACGAACGGGCTTTCCTGCTTCGAGTAGGCGTCCCACGGCATCAGCATCGCCAGCAGGATCACCGAGCCGACGTAGAAGATCCCGATCCGCCACATGATCGAGTTGATCGCCTTCGGCATGATCTTGCGCGGGTTCTCCGTCTCGCCGGCGGCGACGCCGACCAGCTCGACCGAGGCGTAGGCGAACACGACACCCTGGACGATCAGCACCATCGGCAGCACCCCGGCCGGGAAGATCCCGCCGTGGTCGGAGATCAGCGAGAAACCAGGCGTGGTGCCGTCGATCGGCTGCTGCGTGACCAGCAGGAAGATCCCGATCCCCATGAACGTCACCAGCGCGGCGACCTTGATGATGGCGAACCAGAACTCCATCTCGCCGAACAGTTTCACCGAAACCATGTTCAGCGCCAGCACCACCGCGAGCGCGATCAGTGCCAGCACCCATTGCGGGATCGGCGTGAAGAACGACCAGAAATGCGCGTACAGGGCGATCGCGGTGATATCGGCGATACCGGTCGTCGACCAGTTCAGGAAGTGCATCCAGCCCGCGACGAAAGCGCCTTTCTCGCCCATGAATTCCCGGGCGTAGGAGACGAAGGCGCCGGAGGAGGGGCGGTACAGGATGAGTTCGCCGAGCGAGCGCACCACGAAGAACGCGAAAAGGCCGCAGACCGCGTACACGATCGCGAGTGCCGGGCCCGCCTGCGCGAGCCGTCCGCCCGCGCCGAGGAACAGGCCGGTGCCGATGGCGCCGCCGATCGCGATCATGTTGACGTGGCGGGGTTTCAGCGCCTTGTCGTAGCCGGCGTCACCGGCGTCGGCCGGCACCGGCGCGGCTTTGCCGTCCGCGCTGAGGGTCTGTTCGGTCACGGTGTCAGTCGTCCTTGTTCTGGTGCGTCGTGGGGCTCGGCCGCACGATGGTGGTCAGCGCGTCCTCGACGTGCTCGAGATGGGAGGTCATCGCCGCGATGGCGTCCGCTTCGGAACCGGAGGCGATGGCGGTGACGATCTCACGGTGCTCGATGTTCGAGCGGGTCCGACGATCCCCCAATTGGTTGAGAAAGGACGACTGGCGGGCCAGCGCGTCGCGGATCTCTTCGATGACCTTGCCGAACACCGGATTGCCCGAGGCCTGCGCGATGGTGATGTGGAACAGCGAGTCCAGCGCCACCCACGCGGTGTTGTCGGTTTCGAGATCCATGCGCTCGACGAGATGACCCAGCAGGTCCAGGTCGTCGGTGCTGCGGCGCAAGGCCGCGTAACCGGCGACGGGGATCTCCACGTGCCGCCGGACCTCGAACAGGTCGCGGGCCGAGTAGGTCCCGAAGGTGGGGTTCTCGACCGGCCCGGTGGCGGTCACGAAGGTCCCTTTGCCCGTTTTGGACACGGTGAGGCCGAGCGCCTGCAGCCCCCGCAGGGCTTCGCGGACGACCGAGCGGCTGACTTCGAACTCCTTGCCGAGCGCGGATTCCGACGGCAGTTTCTCGCCGACGGGGTACTCGCCGCGCTCGATGGCGCCGCGGAGATGGGCCAGAACGGCCTCCATCGCGCTGACGCGTCGTGGACCACCGTGTCCGGCTGTCTGGCTGTCAGACAGGTTCATGAGACGAGATCGTGCGGTCGGCCCAACGCTTTGTCAAGCGGTCGGCGGGCGGCTCGGATTCATTCTGCGGGGCCCGCGTTGATGGGGTAACCGCCGGGGAATCGGAACCCGTCCTGGGCACTTCCGCGGACGCGGAGTTTCGTGTTGGCACCGGAATCCCATGCGGAGGTGGCCAGCGTCACAACGTCTTCGGTGCGGGGGTGCCCCACTCGGTACCGTGGCGATCACCGAGTCCGTGAAGGCCTCCTTGAGGGACCCAGAGTCCCTCAAGGAGGCCTTCACGGACCGCGGCGGAATCCAAGCTCGAATCGTCATTCACGACCCACTGAACGTCATACGCGGCTGAGCGCGATGACCGGGAACGGCCGCGTGGTCTTCGACTGGTGCTCGGCCAGCCGCGGGAACGCCTTCGCTTGCTTCGCGAACAGGCGGTCCCTCGCTGCTCCGGTGACCTCGATCGCGTGAGCGGTGAAGGCCTCTCCGTCCGCTTCGACGTCGACGGACGGCTCCGCGACCAGGTTGCGATACCAGTCCGGATGCCCGGGCGCGCCCCCGTTGGCGGCGAAGACGATGTAGCGGTCGTCGTCGGCCAAGAACAGCATCGGCGTCACGTGCCGTCGCCCGGTGCGGGCACCGGTGGTGGTGAGCAGCAAGGTCGGGAGACCGTCGCCGTGGCGGCCGTTCGCGCGGAACTCCGCGATCACGCGCTCGTTCATGGCCTGCAGGTCGATCATCAACTCTCCGGGCGTTCGGTTGATCTTGGCGGCTGGTCAGTCTGCACATCCACGCCCAGGTCGGCAAGCATTTTCCGATCAGCGCAGCTCACGACGCCGAAACTGTCGGTGCCGCTGGCGATACTGATCCCGTGTCCCCCGTCAGCCGCGGCCGCAAGCCCGCCAAACGACCGAAGCACCAGCGCTCCCATCCGACGCGCGCGCCCCTGGACGTGTCCAGGGTGGAGCGCTGGCCGAAGCTGCTCCACGGGCCGGTCGAGCTGTCCGGCTGCGTCGTCCAAGGCCAGGCGGATCAGGACTTGGTGGTCCTGGCCGCCAGGCTGACCGCCGGCAAACGCTCGGTGGGCGTCGAAGTGGTGGTGAACGGTCGCGAGGTCGACGTGATCGAGCTCCACCCCGTCCCGAGGACGCCCTGGCGGTGCTCCGCAACGGCTTCGAAGTGGTCGAGGCAGCGCTGACCCCCGAGGAGTTCCGAAGCCAGGTCGAATCGGCGCTGAACGTCAAAGCGGACACCGTCGCCTGGATTCGGGAGAGGATCCCCGACCTCTTGAAGGTGGGGAGAGATCCGAGGCCCGATCTGCCCGAGCGTGCGGCCCAGCTGCGCCGGTGGCTCGGTCTTCCCGGCTACGATCCGCTGCCGCGCACACCGTCGGCCGATTCGCTGCCGCTCGTCCTGCCCCCGCCCGCGCCGGTCACCGGACTCAGGCTGGCGGTCGCCCTGGCCGAGCCGGACGACGCGATCTGGCGAAGGCTCGAAGTCCGCTCCGACGTCACCCTCGCCGGGCTGCACCGGATCCTCGCGACCGCGTTCGACCGTGACGAACGGGAGTATCACCGGTTCGAGACCGCGTACGGAGGCTTCAGCGTCGACGCGCAGAGCTGTGAAGGCGATCGCTTCGACGACGAAGTGACGCTCGGCCAGGTCGTCGGCTCGCCAGGGCACCGGCTCGTCTACGAAGCGGAGAGCTGGCGGCACTGGATCCGCGTCGAGCGGTTGACCGGCCTCCCCGAAGCACCGAGCTGCCTCGACGGCGAACGCGCCGCGCCTCCGCCGGAATGCGAAGACGAGCGGAGTTACGAGATGTTGCTGGAGGCACGGCGTGATCCGGACGACGAAGAGAACGAGGAACTGCTCGAAGAGCTCGGCGGCTTCGGGTTCGATCCGGAGTGGTTCGACAGGGAGGTGGTCAACGAGCGGCTGGCCAGGCTGAGTTGATCCCGCGCCCCGTTCGGGGGAACCGAGGTCGCCGCGAACCGCGCCGCGTCGGTGCTTGGCGGTGGCCGGTCGGAGGGGGAGACTGGCCCTCGCCGGGGTGCCATCCCGCCCGGGCGCCGTCGAACCCCGGCGCATAAGGTGGGAGGACCGGCCCGCGTCAAGCAGCCAGGGATCCGTCTGCCTAGGGGAGGTTTTCGCTGGTGTCGAACGATTCCTTCGTCCACCTGCATGTGCACACCGAGTACTCGATGCTCGACGGTGCGGCGAAGATCGCCCCCTTGTTCAAGGAGGCGGCGCGCCTGGGCATGCCCGCGGTCGGCATGACCGACCACGGCAACATGTACGGCGCGGACGAGTTCTACCAGCAGGCGGTCAAACACGACCTCAAACCGATCATCGGCATCGAGGCCTACATCGCGCCGGAGAGCCGCTTCCACAAGAAGCCGGTCTTCTGGGGGCAGTCGAACCAGCGCGGCGCCGACGAGTTCGGTGAGGGCGGTGACGTCTCCGGTGGTGGTGCGTACACCCACATGACGATGCTCGCCGAGAACTCCACCGGCCTGCGGAACCTGTTCAAGCTCTCGTCGCTCGCGAGCATGCAGGGCTACTACCGCAAGCCCCGGATGGACCGCGAGCTGATCGCGGAGAACCACCACGGCATCATCGCGACCACCGGCTGCCCCTCGGGCGAGGTGCAGACGCGCCTGCGGCTGGGGCAGCGCACCGAGGCGATCCAGGCGGCGTCGGACTACAAGGACATCTTCGGCGCCGACAACTTCTTCCTCGAGCTGATGGACCACGGGCTGCCGATCGAGCGGTCGGTCCGTGAAGGCCTGCTCGAGATCGGCAAGCTGCTCGACCTCCGGCCGCTGGCCACCAACGACTCGCACTACGTCACCAAGGACCAGGCCGACACCCACTCCGCGCTCCTGTGCGTGCAGGCGGGCAAGACCCTGAACGACCCGAACCGCTTCAAGTTCGACGGTGACGGCTACTACCTGAAGTCCGCCGCCGACATGCGCGAGTACTGGGACAAGGAGGTCCCCGGCGCCGCCGACTCGACGCTGCTGATCGCCGAGCGCGTCGAGTCCTACAAGGACGTGTACACGCACAAGGACCGGCTGCCGTTCTTCGAGGTCCCCGAGGGCTACGACCAGGGCACCTGGCTGCGGGAAGAGGTCGCCCGCGGCCTCAAGTGGCGGTACCCGGACGGCGTGCCGGACCCGTACTACAACGAGCGCATCGAGATCGAGCTCGACGTCATCATCGGGAAGGGCTTCCCCGCCTACTTCCTCATCGTCGCCGACCTCATCAACTACGCCCGCAAGGTCGGCATCCGCGTCGGCCCCGGCCGTGGTTCCGCCGCCGGCTCGCTGGTCGCGTACGTCCTCGGTATCACCAACCTGGACCCGATCCCGCAGAAGCTGCTGTTCGAGCGGTTCCTGAACCCCGAGCGCGTCTCGATGCCCGATATCGACATCGACTTCGACGACCGCCGTCGCGGCGAGATGATCCGCTACGCCACCGAGAAGTACGGCGTCGACAAGGTCGCGCAGGTCATCACCTTCGGCACCATTAAGACCAAGGCGGCCATCAAGGACTCCGCCCGCGTCCACTTCGGCCAGCCGGGGTACGCGATCGCGGACCGGATCTCGAAGGCGCTCCCGCCGCCGATCATGGCGAAGGACATCCCGCTCTCGGGCATCGTCGACTCGAAGCACGAGCGCTACGGCGAAGCGGCCGAGGTCCGCGCCCTCGTCGAGACCGACGAAGAGTGCAAGACGATCTTCGAGACCGCCCGCGGCCTCGAAGGCCTGATCCGCAACGCCGGTGTCCACGCCTGCGCGGTCATCATGTCCTGCGACCCGCTGACCGACGCCATCCCGCTGTGGCAGCGTGACGACGGTTCGATCATCACCGGCTGGGACTACCCGTCGTGCGAGGCCATCGGCCTGCTGAAGATGGACTTCCTCGGCCTGCGGAACCTCACCGTCATCGGTGACGCGATCGACAACATCAAGGCCAACCGCGGGATCGACATCGACCTCGACACCCTCGGCGTCGAAGACCCGGAGACGTACAAACTGCTCTCCCGCGGTGACACGCTCGGCGTGTTCCAGCTGGACGGCGGGCCGATGCGTGACCTGCTCCGCCGGATGCAGCCGACGGTGTTCGACGACATCGTGGCGGTGGGCGCGCTGTACCGCCCCGGCCCGATGGGCATGAACGCGCACAACGACTACGCCGACCGCAAGAACGCGCGGCAGAAGGTCAAACCGATCCACCCCGAGCTCGAAGAGCCCCTGAAGGAGATCCTGGCCGACACCTACGGCCTGATCGTCTATCAGGAGCAGATCATGCACATCGGCCAGAAGGTGGCCGGCTACTCCATGGGCCGCGCGGACGTGCTCCGCCGAGCCATGGGTAAGAAGAAGGCGGAGGTCCTCGAGAAGGAGTTCGTCGGCTTCGAAGAGGGCATGAAGTCGAGCGAGCTGGTTCCCGGCGGTTTCTCCTCCGAGGCGATCAAGGCGCTCTGGGACACGATCCTCCCGTTCGCCGGCTACGCGTTCAACAAGAGCCACGCGGCCGCGTACGGCCTGATCTCCTACTGGACCGCGTACCTCAAGGCGAACTTCACGCCGGAGTACATGGCCGCGCTGCTCACCTCGGTGGGTGACAACAAGGACAAGTCCGCGGTCTACCTCTCGGAGTGCCGCCGCCTCGGGATCAAGGTGCTCCCGCCGGACGTCAACGAGTCGGCGCTGAGGTTCGCGGCCGTCGGGGAGGACATCCGCTTCGGCATGGGCGCCGTCCGCAACGTCGGCGCGAACGTCGTCGAGTCGATCATCAAGACCCGCGAGGAGAAGGGGAAGTACTCCTCCTTCACCGATTTCCTCGACAAGTCGGAGCTGGTGGCCTGCAACAAGCGGGTCATCGAGTCGCTGATCAAGGCGGGCGGCTTCGACTCGCTCGGCAACACTCGGCTTTCGATGATCCAGGTGCACGAGGACGCGGTCGAAGCCGTGGTCCCGCTCAAGCGCCAGGAGGCGATGGGCCAGTTCGACCTCTTCGGGTTCGGCGGGGACGACGACGCGGAAGCCGCGGCTTCTTCTTCACCGCTCGCGCATCTGAAGTTCGGCGAAGAGGAGTACCCGCGCAAGCAGCTCCTGGCCTACGAACGGGAGATGCTCGGCCTGTACGTCTCGGCGCATCCGCTGGACGGAGCCGAACGCATCCTGCGCAAACACGCGCCGAGGCCGATCGCCGCGATCCTCGCCGACCCGCCGAAGGAAGGCGAGCTGGTCGTCTCCGGGCTGATCACCTCGCTGGAACGCCGGGTCAACAAGAAGGGCGAGCCCTGGGCGATCTGCACCATCGAGGACATGGACGCCTCGCTGGAGGTCCTGTACTTCCCCAAGTCCTACGCGATGTTCTCCGCCGACCTCATCGAGGACAACGCGGTCCTGGTCAAGGGCCGGGTGAACTGGCGCGAGGACAAGATGTCCATCTTCGGCGGCGGTCTCGTCCCGCTCGACCTGTCCGAGGTCGGCAACGGCGAAGACGATCTGCCGCTGGTCCTGCTGGCCGCGGCGGAGAAGATCGACCAGTCGGTGGTCAGCGAGCTGAAGCAGACCTTGTTGGCGCACAAGGGTGAGACCCCGGTGCACCTCAAGCTGGTCGGCAAGAACCAGACGGTCTTCGCGCTCTACGACTATCCGGTCAAGGTGACGTCGATGCTGATCGGTGAGCTCAAGGGCATCCCCGGGATCGCCGCCAGCACCTGATGAACACCTACGAACCCGATCCCCGGCGCTGGAAGGCGCTCGCCGTCTCCCTCGCCGCCGGGTTCATGGGCCTGCTCGACGTCAGCATCGTCAACACGGCGCTGCCGTCGATCCAGCGGGATCTCGGCGCGTCGAGCGGGGGATCCAGTGGGTCGTGTCGGGCTACGCGCTGGCCTTCGGGCTGGTGCTGGTGTCCGGCGGCAGGCTCGGCGACGCGCTCGGCCGCCGCCGCATGTTCCTGTTCGCGCTCGCCGCGTTCGTGCTGACCAGCGCGTTCGCCGGCGCGGCGCCGAACGAGACGACGCTGATCGTCGCGCGGCTCCTGCAGGGTTTCGCCTCGGGCATGATGACGCCGCAGAACAGCGGGATGATCCAGGACCTGTTCCGCGGCGCGGAACGTGGTCGCGCGTTCGGCATGTTCGGCGCCACCGTCGGGATCTCGACCGCGGTCGGGCCGGTGCTGGGTGGCGTGATCCTCGCCGTCTTCGGTGATCCGGAAGGCTGGCGCTGGGTCTTCTACGTGAACGTGCCGATCGGGATCCTGGCGTTCGCGCTGGCCTTGAGATGGCTCCCGAAGGCCGAGGCCCCGGCGAGAAGCCTGCGGGGCGAGATCGACTTCGTCGGCATCATGCTGCTGGGTGTCGCCGTCCTCGGCGTCCTGCTGCCGTTGATCGAATCCGAACAGGGCGGGCTGGGCAGCCTGTGGTGGCTGTTCGTCGTCGCGGTGGTATTCGGCTTCGCGTTCGTGCGCTGGGAACGTTCGATGGTGCGGCGCGGTCGTCCGCCGCTGCTGGACACCCGCCTGTTCACTGGGACCCCGGGCTACGCGACGGGTGCGGCCGTCGGCGCGCTCTACTTCAGCGGTTTCACCGGGATGTGGCTGGTCTTCGCCATCTTCTTCCAGCAAGGGCTCGGCTACACGCCACTGCAATCCGGACTGGCCGTCACGTCTTTCGCCCTCGGCTCGGCGGTCTCGGCGGCGATCGCGGGGCGGTTGGTGTCGAAGTGGGGCCGCAAGCTGACCGTCGCCGGGCTGGTCATGGTGATCGCCGGGATGGTCACGGTCGCCGTCCTCGCCGGTCAGGATCCCGGTGCCGCGGCGGGCTGGTGGTTCGCGTTGCCGTTGCTCGTCGCCGGTGTCGGCGGTGGCATGGTCATCTCGCCGAACACCACGCTCACCCTGGAATGCGTCCCGACCTCGATGGCCGGAGTGGCCGGGGGAGCGTTGCAGACCGGGCAACGGATCGGCACCGCGATCGGCACCGTCGTGCTGGCCTCGGTATTCCACGCCGTACTCGGCGCGAACGGCGGCTATCCGTCGGCGCTGACCGCGGCGATGCTGTGCGCCGCCGCGTTGACGAGTACGGCGCTCTTACTCGCGGTGATCGAACTTCGTGCGCGCCGGAAGCGGCGCTCGCTCACTGAGCGGGAGGAAGCCGAGCGGGCTGCCGCCGACAGTCAACGCGGCTGAGTCTTTCGCACCTTCCGACGACTACGTTCGGCAAGATCGAATGCTCCATCCGAGTGACGGAGGTAGTCATCCTCTGGTGCTACTCAGAGCAACCGGGTACACCTAACGGAGCCTTCACCGCTGTGACTCGGCTACCGACAGTGGTATTTCTGTCGATCGATCGGGGATGGATCGATCGGCCGGAGCGATCGTGGTGAGTCCGGAGTTCTCAGGAATGGACACCTACGGTCACGAGCCGGTGGACAGCCGTCGGCGTCCGCGGGGGACCGTTCGGCGGCGGCCGGCTCAACACCATTGGCGAGCCGGGTCGCGGTGAGGCATTCGCGCGGGTGGGTCCGTGCCGGGTCGCCTGGGGAGGTGCACCCGGCCCGGACCCACCCGCCGCGCGTTTCCCCAAGTGTGTCATCCGCTTCCGGCTGCGAAGATCTCCGCAGATCGAGATTGCGAGGAGCACCGATGGCGGAGAGTTCTGTTCGGCGGAATCGGCTGCGGGTCTGGTACCGGCCGATGACGATGCGCGACTCCGGTGAAGGGCACCGGGTCGCGACCCCGCTGGAGCTGTTGTTCGACCTGTGTTTCGTGGTCGCTGTCGCGCAGGCGGCCGCCGGTCTGCACCACGCGATCGCCGAGAACCACATCGGGCACGGGGTGCTCAGCTTCGGGATGGTGTTCTTCGCGATCTGGTGGGGCTGGCTGAACTTCAGCTGGTTCGCGTCGTCGTTCGACACCGACGACGTCCCGTACCGGCTGGTGACGCTGGTGCAGATCGCGGGAGGGCTGACCGTCGCCGCGGGGGTCTCGTCCGCCTTCGAAGGCGACTTCGAGATCGTGGTGATCGGCTATGTCCTGATGCGGCTCGCGATGGTCGTGCAGTGGCTGCGCGCCGCGCGGACCGATCCGGACTGCCGTCCGGCCGCGCTGCGTTACGCCGTCGGCATCACGATCGTCCAGATCCTGTGGGTCGTACGGCTCGGTCTGCCGGAGTCGCTGGGGCTGCCGTCGTTCTTCGTGCTCCTGGTGGCGGAGCTCGCGGTCCCGGTGATCGCCGAACGCAAACGCTGGACGGGCTGGCATCCGCACCACATCGCCGAGCGCTACGGCCTGTTCACGATCATCGTGCTGGGTGAATCCATCCTCGGTGCGACCACCGCGGTCAAGAAGGGGCTGGACGAGGGCAAGCACACCGGCAGCCTGATCTCGCTCGCCGCCGCCGGGCTCGTGCTGGTCTTTTCGTTGTGGTGGCTCTACTTCGACCAGCCAGGCCACGCCCGGCTGGAGAAGGCGAAGAGCCTGTTCACCGTCGCGAGCTGGGGCTATGGGCACTATCTGATCTTCGCCTCGGCGGCCGCGCTCGGCGCCGGCCTCGAAGTCGCGGTCGACTACGACACCCACACCGGGCACGTCGCCTCCCTGCCGGCCGCCATGGCGACGACCGTGCCCGTCGCGATCTACCTGCTGAGCGTCTGGCTCATGCACATCGGCCCCACCAACGAATGCCGTCCGATCGCGATCGGCTTCCCGGTGACCGCGGTGCTCGTGCTCGCCGCGTCGTTCACGCCGGCGCCCATCCACATCACCGCGGGGCTCGCCGCCGCCCTCGTCGTGCTGACGGTCGTCGCGACCCACGGCGAGCCGGTACCGGGGGAGAGCTAGATCGACGCAGGTCAGAGCGTCGGCGCGAAAAAAGGGACCCCCCTGTAAACGCCGGTTTCGGGCCGTGTAATGTTCTCTTCGTCGCCAGGGAAACCGAGCGGCCGCCGGGAACACGAACCAAGCTCCCACCGGATGGTGGTAGAGTGGGTGGTCCCGAACCGGAGAGGTAACTCTACCCCAGCTGAAACGGCAGTTTCGAGCAGGTGCTAGGGTGTGCTCCGGACAAAGCCAAGAAATGACTGCTTCGGATAAGGCCGTGTAGCCACGGTGCGATCTGGGGTGTGTTGCTTGAGAACTCAACAGTGTGCTAGTGAACTAAGCCAGTAGAGCTTATGTATTTGAACCTCGTGTGAGGTTCCTTTGAGAGCATTAAATTGCCTCGATCAAATTTGACATTGTTGGAGAGTTTGATCCTGGCTCAGGACGAACGCTGGCGGCGTGCTTAACACATGCAAGTCGAACGATGAAGCCTTTCGGGGTGGATTAGTGGCGAACGGGTGAGTAACACGTGGGCAATCTGCCCTGTACTTTGGGATAAGCCTGGGAAACTGGGTCTAATACTGGATATGACTACTGATCGCATGGTTGGTGGTGGAAAGCTCCGGCGGTACGGGATGAGCCCGCGGCCTATCAGCTTGTTGGTGGGGTAATGGCCTACCAAGGCGACGACGGGTAGCCGGCCTGAGAGGGTGACCGGCCACACTGGGACTGAGACACGGCCCAGACTCCTACGGGAGGCAGCAGTGGGGAATATTGCACAATGGGCGCAAGCCTGATGCAGCGACGCCGCGTGAGGGATGACGGCCTTCGGGTTGTAAACCTCTTTCGCCAGGGACGAAGCGCAAGTGACGGTACCTGGATAAGAAGCACCGGCTAACTACGTGCCAGCAGCCGCGGTAATACGTAGGGTGCGAGCGTTGTCCGGAATTATTGGGCGTAAAGAGCTCGTAGGCGGTTTGTCGCGTCGTTCGTGAAAACTCCACGCTTAACGTGGAGCGTGCGGGCGATACGGGCAGACTTGAGTTCGGTAGGGGAGACTGGAATTCCTGGTGTAGCGGTGAAATGCGCAGATATCAGGAGGAACACCGGTGGCGAAGGCGGGTCTCTGGGCCGATACTGACGCTGAGGAGCGAAAGCGTGGGGAGCGAACAGGATTAGATACCCTGGTAGTCCACGCTGTAAACGTTGGGCGCTAGGTGTGGGCGACATCCACGTTGTCCGTGCCGTAGCTAACGCATTAAGCGCCCCGCCTGGGGAGTACGGCCGCAAGGCTAAAACTCAAAGGAATTGACGGGGGCCCGCACAAGCGGCGGAGCATGTGGATTAATTCGATGCAACGCGAAGAACCTTACCTGGGCTTGACATGCGCCAGACATCCCTAGAGATAGGGCTTCCCTTGTGGTTGGTGTACAGGTGGTGCATGGCTGTCGTCAGCTCGTGTCGTGAGATGTTGGGTTAAGTCCCGCAACGAGCGCAACCCTTATCCTACGTTGCCAGCGCGTTATGGCGGGGACTCGTGGGAGACTGCCGGGGTCAACTCGGAGGAAGGTGGGGATGACGTCAAGTCATCATGCCCCTTATGTCCAGGGCTTCACACATGCTACAATGGCTGGTACAGAGGGCTGCGATACCGCGAGGTGGAGCGAATCCCTTAAAGCCGGTCTCAGTTCGGATCGCAGTCTGCAACTCGACTGCGTGAAGTCGGAGTCGCTAGTAATCGCAGATCAGCAACGCTGCGGTGAATACGTTCCCGGGCCTTGTACACACCGCCCGTCACGTCATGAAAGTCGGTAACACCCGAAGCCCATGGCCCAACCCGTAAGGGGGGGAGTGGTCGAAGGTGGGACTGGCGATTGGGACGAAGTCGTAACAAGGTAGCCGTACCGGAAGGTGCGGCTGGATCACCTCCTTTCTAAGGAGCAACACATCCACCCCGCCGGGATACCCGGACCAACGGTTGGTGGAGTGGGCACGGCTCAACATCCGAATGTGGTGTTGCCGGGCTTGCTCAAGGAATTGTGGAACTACTGGTTATGGTGTCGCCGGTTTTTGCCGGGACGCTCTAGTACTGCTTCCTTCGGGAAGCGTGGAACGGGTGCTCCTGGGAAGTCGGAGGGATTGTTCGCTGGCATGCTGTTGGGTCCTGAGGCAACACGCCAAGGGGCTTACACGAGCTCCAGGTTGTTTGTTTCTGGTGTGGTGTTTGAGAACTGTAGAGTGGATGCGAGCATCTTTGTGGTCAAGTTGTTAAGGGCACATGGTGGATGTCTTGGCTTCAGGAGCCGATGAAGGACGTGGGAGGCTGCGATATGCCTCGGGGAGCTGTCAACCGAGCTGTGATCCGAGGATTTCCGAATGGGGAAACCCAGCACCAGTTATGTGGTGTTACCCGCATCTGAATATATAGGGTGTGTGGAGGGAACGCGGGGAAGTGAAACATCTCAGTACCCGTAGGAAGAGAAAACAACCGTGATTCCGTGAGTAGTGGCGAGCGAAAGCGGAAGAGGCTAAACCATGCACATGTCAAGCTGTCAGGCGTTGTGTGTGTGGTGTTGTGGGACCCGCCTTGAAGAGACTGACATTTCTTCGGGTTGATGTGCTGGTTAGTGGAACGCCTTGGGATGGGCGACCGGAGTGGGTGAGAGTCCCGTACGCGAAAACCAGTTTCTGAGACCTTGGTGGTGTTCCCGAGTAGCAGCGAGCTCGTGGAATTTGCTGTGAATCTGCCGGGACCACCCGGTAAGCCTAAATACTTCCTGAAGACCGATAGCGGACTAGTACCGTGAGGGAAAGATGAAAAGTACCCCGGGAGGGGAGTGAAAGAGTACCTGAAACCGTGTGCCTACAAGCCGTCAGAGCCCGAGCACATCCTTGTGATGTTGAGGTGATGGCGTGCCTTTTGAAGAATGAGCCTGCGAGTTAGTGCTGCGTGGCGAGGTTAACCCGTGTGGGGTAGCCGTAGCGAAAGCGAGTCTGAATAGGGCGATTGAGTCGCGTGGTCTAGACCCGAAGCGGAGTGATCTACCCATGGCCAGGCTGAAGCGTCGGTAAGACGACGTGGAGGGCCGAACCCACTTAGGTTGAAAACTGAGGGGATGAGCTGTGGGTAGGGGTGAAAGGCCAATCAAACTCCGTGATAGCTGGTTCTCCCCGAAATGCATTTAGGTGCAGCGTCACATGTTTCTCCACGGGGGTAGAGCTACTGGATGGTCTAGGGGCCTTACCGGGTTACCGAAATCAACCAAACTCCGAATACCGTGGTGTGAGAGTGTGGCAGTGAGACGGCGGGGGATAAGCTTCGTCGTCGAGAGGGAAACAGCCCAGAACACCAGCTAAGGCCCCTAAGTGTGTGCTCAGTGGGAAAGGATGTGGGATTGCCCAGACAACCAGGAGGTTGGCTTAGAAGCAGCCACCCTTGAAAGAGTGCGTAATAGCTCACTGGTCAAGTGGTCCTGCGCCGACAATGTAGCGGGGCTTAAGCACACCGCCGAAGCTGTGTCATTGACACATATAGATCGGCGTTCTCCTTGAGGGGACGTCTAGTCGTGTTGATGGGTAGGGGAGCGTCCTGCATCCAGGGAAGCGGCGGCGGAAGCCAGTCGTGGAGGGTGTGGGAGTGAGAATGCAGGCATGAGTAGCGAATGCAGAGTGAGAAACTCTGCCGCCGGATGACCAAGGGTTCCTGGGCCAGGCTAATCCGCCCAGGGTAAGTCGGGACCTAAGGCG
Source organism: Amycolatopsis sp. EV170708-02-1 (assembly GCF_022479115.1). Lineage (NCBI taxonomy): Bacteria > Bacillati > Actinomycetota > Actinomycetes > Pseudonocardiales > Pseudonocardiaceae > Amycolatopsis > Amycolatopsis sp. EV170708-02-1. The sequence goes on along the minus strand of NZ_CP092497.1, from coordinate 6,222,799 downwards.
AGGCCGACAGGCGTAGTCGATGGATAACGGGTTGATATTCCCGTACCCGAGCACGTGCGCCCAGGATGAGGCGGTTGATACTAACCACCCAAAGCCAGTTACCGAAGTCTTCGGATGGAGGTTTCTGTGTGGAGCGTGGGATCTGATTCCGTAGTAGTCGAGTGATGGGGTGACGCAGGAAGGTAGCTCCGCCAGTGAGTGGTAGTACTGGTGTAAGCGTGTAGACCGAATGGTAGGCAAATCCGCCATTCATATAGGTTGAGACGTGATGCGTAGCCGATTGAGGTGAAGTAGAGTGATCCTATGCTGCCGAGAAAAGCCTCTAGCGAGTGCGTGCACGGCCCGTACCCCAAACCAACACAGGTGGTCAGGTAGAGAATACTAAGGCGATCGGGTGAACTGTGGTTAAGGAACTCGGCAAAATGCCCCCGTAACTTCGGGAGAAGGGGGGCCAAACACTCTGAAGTCCCTTGCGGACTAGGGGTGGGTGGCCGCAGAGACCAGCGGAAAGCGACTGTTTACTAAAAACACAGGTCCATGCGAAGTCGCAAGACGATGTATATGGACTGACGCCTGCCCGGTGCTGGAACGTTAAGAGGACCGGTTAACCCTTCGGGGTGAAGCTGAGAATTTAAGCGCCAGTAAACGGCGGTGGTAACTATAACCATCCTAAGGTAGCGAAATTCCTTGTCGGGTAAGTTCCGACCTGCACGAATGGCGTAACGACTTTCCGGCTGTCTCAACCACAGGCCCGGCGAAATTGCACTACGAGTAAAGATGCTCGTTACGCGCGGCAGGACGGAAAGACCCCGGGACCTTTACTATAGTTTGGTATTGGTTTTCGGTTCGGCTTGTGTAGGATAGGTGGGAGACTGTGAAGCTGGCACGCTAGTGTTGGTGGAGTCGTTGTTGAAATACCACTCTGGTCGGATTGGGAATCTGAACCTCGGACCATGATCTGGTTCAGGGACAGTGCCTGATGGGTAGTTTAACTGGGGCGGTTGCCTCCTAAAGAGTAACGGAGGCGCCCAAAGGTTCCCTCAGCCTGGTTGGCAATCAGGTGTTGAGTGCAAGTGCACAAGGGAGCTTGACTGTGAGACAGACATGTCGAGCAGGGACGAAAGTCGGGACTAGTGATCCGGCACCACCTGGTGGAAGGGGTGTCGCTCAACGGATAAAAGGTACCCCGGGGATAACAGGCTGATCTTGCCCAAGAGTCCATATCGACGGCATGGTTTGGCACCTCGATGTCGGCTCGTCGCATCCTGGGGCCGGAGTAGGTCCCAAGGGTTGGGCTGTTCGCCCATTAAAGCGGCACGCGAGCTGGGTTTAGAACGTCGTGAGACAGTTCGGTCCCTATCCGCCGCGCGCGTAGGATACTTGAGGAAGGCTGTCCCTAGTACGAGAGGACCGGGACGGACGAACCTCTGGTATGCCAGTTGTCACGCCAGTGGCATGGCTGGTTGGCCACGTTCGGAAGGGATAACCGCTGAAGGCATCTAAGCGGGAAGCCTGTTCCAAGATGAGGTATCCCACCCCTTTGTGGGTTAAGGCCCCCAACAGACCATTGGGTTGATAGGCCAGAAATGGAAGCACAGTAATGTGTTGTCGAGTTGACTGGTACTAATAGGCCGAGGACTTGCCCACAAAGATGTTACGCATCCACTCTACAGCTCTGAAACACCACACAACCACCAGCAAGATCGGTGGGGAGTGTTGTTTCATAGTGTTTCGGTGGTTATAGCGTCAGGGAAACGCCCGGTCCCATTCCGAACCCGGAAGCTAAGCCTGACAGCGCCGATGGTACTGCAACCGAAGGGTTGTGGGAGAGTAGGACACCGCCGGACTAACATTAGAAAAAGAGGGCTCGGGCCCCGGTTGAGAACCACGAGTTCTCCCAGGGCCCGAGCCCTCTTTTTTCATGCCCGAAACCCGTCACACCCGTGCCTGGGCACGTCACACACGTGCTTGAACCCGTCATACGCGTGCTTGAAGCCGTCACTCGCGTGATTACAGGGACGACACCCGTGACCAGACGGACGACACGACCAGAGGCCAGCGTGTCGTCCGTCTGATCACACGCGACGTCCCGCCACACACACCTACCGTCCACCTGATCACACGAGATACGTCTCCGAGCACGCGAGATACGGGCTCAAGCACACGAGTGACGGGTTCAGGCACGCGAGATACGGCCTTGGGCACGTGGAGCGACGGGGCCGGGCACGGGAGCGCTGGGCGCGGGAGCGAGGGGCGCGGGAGCGAGGGGCGCGGGCACGCGAAGGACCGGGAGGGCCGGCCGCAGTCAGAGGACTAAATGCGGGAGAGGGCGAGCGCGGGGAGGGTGTCGGCGAGCGGGCCGCGGACGACGGCGGTGGCCATGGAGTCGTAAGGCGTCTCGGAGCCGTTGCAGATGACCACGGCGGCGCCGGCGCGGGAAGCGACACTCACCAGTGAGGCGGCCGGCTGCACGCTCAGGGAGGACCCGGCCACCAGCAGGAGATCGCTGTCGGAGACGGCGGCGCGGGCGGTCCGGAGCAGGTTCTGGTCCAAGTGCTGGCCGAACGACACGGTGGCGGACTTCAGGATGCCGCCGCATACCAGGCAGGGCGGATCGGCCTCGCCCGCCCGGACGCGGTCCAGCGTCGAGCGCATGTCCCGGTGGTCGTCACAGGACAGGCAGACGGACTCGAACATCGTCCCGTGCAGTTCCAGCACCCGCTCGGGCGGAGAGCCCGCCTTCTGGTGCAGCCGGTCGATGTTCTGGGTGACGATCCACGCCGGCGACAGGCGCTCGAGCGCGTAGTGCGCCGCGTTCGGTACGGCGTCCCAGCCGGGATGCACCAGCCGCGCCTGCCAAGTCCGTTCCCGGACCTCGCGGCTGCCCTGATACGCCTTGAGGTTCGACATCTTCTCCGCCCCAGGGTCGCGGGTCCACAGCCCCTGTGGGCCGCGGAAGTCGGGGATCCCGGAGTCGGTGGAGATCCCGGCGCCGGTCAGTGCGACGATCCGGCCGGCGCCGGCCACGAGTGAGCGGGCGGTGCTCAGGGTGCTGGTCACCGGCCCATCATCCCTCTACTTGAGCGCGCTGCCCGCCTGCCAGTCCGCCCACGACTTCGACCAGTCGCCGTACAGGTCCCACACCGGCAGCTGCGGGCCACCGGAGTTGGTCACCTCGACGACGTCGCCGAGCCCCATGTTCTGGTAGAACCACTGCGCGTTGGCGGCGTTGAGGTTGATGCAGCCGTGCGACACGTTCGAGCTGCCCTGCGCGCCGACGCTGTTCGGGTTCTCGTGGACGAACTCGCCGTCGTTGGAGATGCGCAGCGACCATTTCTCGTTCGACTTGTAGTACCCCGGCTGGCCTTGGCAGACGCCGTACGTGCACGAGTCCATCGTGTAATTCTCGTGTTTGTCCGAAATGACGTGTGCGCCCAAATGGGTGGGCGTGGCGTCCTTGCCCATGGAAATGGGCATCGATTTCGCGAGCTGGCCGTTGTGGAAGATCTGCATCTGCTCGGTGTTGCCGTCGGCCTTCGCGACCCAGGAATCGTGCACTTTGTACGTTTCGGTGCGATCGGTCGCGCCGTACACGCCATTGCCGAAATCGACGCCGTAGATCATCGCCGACACCTTGAGCGTCGTCCCCGGCTGCCAATAGACCTTGGGGCGGTAATGGACGTTCTTGTCGTCGATCCAGTACCAGGAGCCTTCCTGCTTCGGCGTGGACTCCACGGACAGCTTCTTCTCCACCTCGGCCTTGTTCTTCACCGGCTGACCGAAGGTGAACACGATCGGCTGCCCGACGCCGACACCGCCGGAAGCGACCGCCGAGGGCGCCGGGATCAGGTTCGGGTTCGCCTGCTGCTTCGGGCTCAGCGTGGAGACCCTGCTCTGTTGCTCGACAGGCTTTCCGTCGGTGCCCTGGGCGTGCGCCACGATCTTGTAGGTGCTGCCGTAGCCGAGCGGTTCGGTGGTCTTCCAGCTGAGCCCGTCGCTGGCCAGTTCGCCCTTGACCTGGTTGCCCTTGTCGGCGTTGCTGACGGTGACGTCGATCAGCTTGCCGTGCTCCGCCTTGACCACCACCGGGGTCGCCGGATTGACGTTCGTCCCGCCCGCCGGGTCGATGGTCACCGAAACCGGGCTTTCGTCCGATCCCGCGCTCGGGCCGGCGGAATGGGAATCACCGGAGCCGCCGGGGGACGAGCAGGCCGAGATCAGCAGTATCGCGGCGAGTATTCCGGCCGTCGAAAGTAATGTCTTCTTGGGAAACATATGGTTCTCTTTTTATGTCGCGCCATCAGCGGAAAGTTCTCTTTCAAAACTACGCGACGAAGAAGACGTGATCGCTGCCGGATGGTTGCCTGTCAGGCCACGACGAGACCGGGGGCACCATAAAGACCGGGGCCATCGACACTCAATTCGCCCAAATAGGTCTTCGCGGCTTCGTAGGCCTCGGCGGTCAGTGCCGCGGTGTGGCTGAAGTCCAGCGGGCTGACCCGCACCGGCTTCGGCCCGGGCACGTAGACCACGGGCACTTCGGCCGCGGCGATCGGCGCTTCCAGGACCGCCTGGTTCCGCATGCTGACCATCGCGGTGTACATCATCACCTCGGCGAAGGTCTGCGGAGTGCCGGGCATCTTGCCGGGGAAGGCGCAGTCGAGGACGACGAGCGACTTCGCGCCCATGGCGAGCGCCTGCCGCATCGGCACGTTGGCGACCAGGCCGCCGTCATAGAGCATGCGCTCCCCGAAGGGCACCGGCGGATAGATCCCCGGGATCGCGCAACTGGCCAGCAGCGGCGCCAGCACGGGCCCGGAACGGATCAGCAGTGGCTCCGCGGTGTCGACGTCCGTCGCGACGACCCCCAGCGGCAGCGCGAGATCTTCGAACCGGACGCCCTCGCCGATGTGCTCGTCGACGATCGCGGCGAGCCCGGTGTTGGGGAACAGGTTGGTCTTGCTGTGCCGCAGGGTCCGCACCTGGCTGAGCACGCCGCCGGGGAAGGCCTCGTGCCGTGTCATCCGTGACCAGATCCGGTCGAGCCGCTCGCCCGCTTCGCCCCGAGGGCGAGGACGGCGGCGTTCAGCGAGCCCACCGAGGTGCCGACGACGAGATCGGGCGCGACGCCCGCTTCCGTGAGGGCCCGCAGCATCCCGACCTGCATCGCCCCGAGACTGCCGCCGCCACCGAGGACGAAACCGATCGGCTGGGGCAGGTTCAGGGCGGCCATGCCCGGAATCTAGTCGTCCGCGCCGATCTTCGCCGGGGCGGCTTCTTCGGCTGTGACCGCGAGCGCTTTCTTCTTCTTGTAGCGCAGCAGGAAGAACACGGCGACACCGACGAGCACGCCGACGATGACCAGGCCGCCGGTGTTGAGCGCGCCTTCGACCTTCTTGGCCGCCTCGCCGAGCGCGGCACCGATACCGATGTGGATGGCCGACCAGCAGGCCGCGCCCGCCGCGGCGGCGGGCAGGAACTTCCGGAAGGGCAGGCCCGAGGTCCCGGACGCGGCCGGGGTCAGCGTGCGGATCACCGGGAGGAACCGAGCGAAGAACACCGCCCACGCGCCTCGCCGTTCGAGCACTCCGGTCGCCTTGTCCCAGGCGTCGAGGCCGTACTTGCGGATCAGCTTCGTCTCGCGCAGACGCGGGCCGAAGCGTTTGCCGATCGCGTAGCCGAGCGAGTCGCCGAGTGCGGCGCAGACCGTCACGACCGCCCACAGGGTCAGGAACCGCGAGACCGACGTCGCCGTCGTGGCCGCGACCAGCAGCCCCGATTCACCGGGGGCGATGAAGCCGAGCCCGATGGTGCATTCGGCGAACACGAGTCCGCCGGTCGCCGCGACCAGTCCCGGTTCGGGGAGTCCCTGCAGCCAGTTCAGAAGATCAGTTACCAACGCCACCAGGTCACTTTACTGATTCGTGACCTGGTGGGTGGCGATGTCGCGAAGAGGGTGACCGGAGTCACCGTGCCAGCAGCGAGCTGGCTTCCTGCGCGGCGGGACCTTCGGCGGCCAGGTGGGCCAGGTTCTCCGACAGCGGTTCGCCGCGGTGGGCCTTCGTCTGGGCGAAAAGGCGACCGGCGCGGTACGAGGAACGTACGAGCGGCCCCGCCATCACGCCGGCGAAGCCCATGGCCTCGGCGGCGTTCGAGTGCTCGACGAACTCTTCGGGCTTGACCCAGCGGTCCACGGGGTGGTGCCTGGGCGAAGGGCGCAGGTACTGGGTGATGGTGAGGATCTCGCAGCCCGCGTCGACCAGGTCCTTCATCGCGGGCGCGACCTCTTCGGGGGTCTCGCCCATGCCCAGGATGAGGTTCGACTTGGTCACCAGACCGGCCTCGCGGGCCTTCGTGATGACTTCCAGCGACCGCGCGTACCGGAAACCCGGCCGGATCCGCTTGAAGATCCGCGGGACGGTCTCGACGTTGTGCGCGAGCACCTCGGGGCGGGAGCCGAAGACCTCGGCCAGCTGGTCGGGATCCGCGTTGAAGTCCGGGATCAGCAGCTCGACACCGGTGCCCGGATTCAGCGCGTGGATCTGACGGACGGTTTCGGCGTACAACCACGCGCCGCCGTCTTCCAGGTCGTCGCGCGCGACGCCGGTGACCGTCGAGTAGCGCAGGCCCATCGCCTGGACGCTTTCGGCGACCTTGCGGGGCTCGGTGCGGTCCAGCTCGGCGGGCTTGCCGGTGTCGATCTGGCAGAAGTCACAGCGCCGGGTGCACTGGTCGCCACCGATCAGGAAGGTCGCTTCACGGTCTTCCCAGCATTCGTAGATGTTGGGACAGCCGGCTTCTTCACACACGGTGTGGAGGCCTTCGCGGCGCACCAGGCCTTTGAGTTCGGTGAACTCCGGACCCATCCGGGCGCGCGTCTTGATCCACGACGGCTTCTTTTCGATGGGAGTCTGGGAATTCCGGACCTCGAGCCGCAACAGCTTGCGGCCATCTGGGGCAGCACTCACACCGTCACCCTACGCCCGCCGGAGCAGTGCTCGCCGCTCACGCGGGGTCGGGGGTGACGCCCGTCAACTTGGTGGTCAGGTCCCACAACGCGGCACCGAGCGATTCGCTCCTCGCGGCGGCCAGCGGGCGCACCTTGACCGGGGCGCCGCGAAGTCCGCCGAGCCCGCGAGGGCCGATGTAATCGCCGCCTTCGGCCTCGGGGGAGGTCGCCGCGAACAGCTGCGGGAGCGTGCCCTGGCGGGCGTTCTGCGCGATGAAGATCTCGCCGATCCGGTTGCCCCCGGCGACGAGCGCGCGCACCACCCGGTTGCGGTAGGAGCGGGCCATCCCCGAGCCGAGCCCGGTCCAGGTGTAGCCGGGGTGCGCCGCCACGCTGACGACGTCCTCGCCCGCGGCGCGCAGCCTGCGGTCGAGTTCGAGCGCGAACACCTGATTGGCGAGTTTCGACTGGCCGTAGGCCGAGCCGGGGTTGTACATCCGGCGTTCGAAGTTCGGGTCGGCGACGTCGATGCGCGCGCCCGTCGCCGCGATGCTCGACAAGGTGACGACGCGCGCTCCCGAGCCGTTGCGCAGTGACGGCATCAGCAGCCAGGTCAGCACCGCGTGCCCGAGGTGGTTCGTGCCGAACTGGGTTTCGAAACCGTCCTTGGTGTGGCCGCGCGGGGTCGCCATCACACCCGCGTTGTTGACCAGGATGTCGAGCTTGCCGCCCGTCAGCTCCTGGACCTTCTTCGCGGCTTCGCGGACCGAGTCGAGGTCGGCGAGGTCCAGCCGGACGAGCTCGGGTGCTTCCCCGGTCGCGGCCGCGCGCACCTTCTCCAGTGCCTTGGCGCCACGCTCCGGCGACCGGCAGCCGAGCAGCACGCGGGCCCCCTTGCCCGCGAGCACCTCGGACATCCGCAACCCGAGCCCCGAGTTCGCGCCGGTGACGAACACCGTCCGGCCGGTCTGATCCGGGATGTCGGCCTCGGTCCAGCGCGTGTGAGCAGCCATGCGGGTCACCTAACTACATCGTCGGCCGTGCCGCTACGCCAGGTCAGGCGCTCGGCGCGAGCAACCGGAGCAGGTGACCCATGGGGCTGCGGCGGCGGGCGGGCTTCGCGTGCCGCCCGTGCCGGAGCAGGGTGGCGAACGCGCCGCCGACCTTGGTGATCTCCTCGGTCGGTTCGTTGCCGTCGGCCAGCCCTGCCGTCAGCGCGAGAGTGCGCAGCTCGGCTTCGTGGCCAGGGATCAGCGCGGGGCACCGCTCGAGGGCCGCGTCGAGAACGGCGCGGAGGGTCTCGTGTTCGGTGATGGCGCTGTTCCAGGCGCGGGTGACGGCTTCGACCCTGTCGAGCGCGAGGTCCTGGTCGGCGTAGTCCGGATCGGTCATCTCGGCGCGGAGGTGACCGGCGAACACCTGGTTCCACTTGTACCGAAGGGCGACCAGAAGCTCGTCCTCGGTCGCGAAGTACTTGGTGGCGCCAGGGATTTCTTCGAGTGAGATCGCGTCGGACGGGTGGTGACCCGCCTGGCGCAGTGCGGCTTCGAGGATGTCGCGCCGCTGGTAGAAGTCGTTCCAGCTCATGATGTGGGCTCCCCTCCGTGACCCGGTTCATACCGCAGGTTTGCGGCATACTCCCGGTACGGACCTGACAGCAGTCAACATACCATGGGTATGGAGCGGGACCGGCGGCGTAAAGTTGTGAAGGTGGCGACAATGAGGTCAAGGCGGCTGGACTATTCCGAGTCCACCCGGTCGGCGCTCGTCGAGAGTGCCGTTGAGCTGTTCACCAAACGCGGGTACGCCGGCACGTCTCTCGACGAGATCGCCAAACGGGCCAGGGTGACGAAAGGCGCGCTGTACCACCATTTCAGTGGGAAGCAGGCGCTGTTCGAGGCTGCCTTCGACACGGTCGAAAGCCAGGTCTTCGACCGGCTCGAAAAGATCATGAACGGCCCGGCCTCGCCGTGGGAGCGGGCGCTCTCCGGGTTGCGCGGCTTCCTGCAGAGCTGCCTCGACCCGGCGTACCAGCGCATCGCGATCCACGAGGCGCCGGTGGTGATGGGCTGGGAACGCTGGCGCGAGGCGGAGGAGCGGTGCAGCTTCGGCCTGGTCCGCACCGGGATCCAGTCGCTCATCGAGGTCGGCGAGGTCGACGACGTCCCGGTGGACGTCACCGCGCGGCTGCTGTTCGGCGCGTTGTCGAGCGCCGCGATCGAGATCGCCAGCTCGCCGGAACCGAAGAAGGTCAGCGCCCAGGTCGAGGAGGTCCTGGTGCGGCTGCTCGTCGGGTTCCGCCGCGTTCCGCCCGCCGAGCACGGGAAAGCGAGCTGATCGCGCCCTGGCTAGGGTGGCGTTCGTGGACCTCAGGATCTTTACCGAGCCCCAGCAGGGGGCCAGCTACGAAGACCTGCTCCGGGTGGCGAAGGCCACCGAGGACGCGGGCTACGACGCCTTCTTCCGCAGCGATCACTACCTGAAGATGGGTTCTGCGACCGGGCTGCCGGGGCCGACCGACGCGTGGATCACCCTCGCGGGTCTCGCCCGCGAGACCCGCCGTGTGCGGCTGGGCACCCTCGTCACCGCCGCGACCTTCCGGCATCCGTCCGTGCTCGCGATCTCGGTCGCGCAGGTGGACCAGATGTCCGGCGGCCGCGTCGAACTCGGCCTCGGATCGGGCTGGTACGACGACGAGCACACCGCTTACGGCCTCGACCTGCCGCCGATCAAGGAGCGCTTCGACCGCTACGCCGAGCAGCTCGCCGTGGTCACCGGGCTGTGGGAGACGCCGGAGGGGGAGACGTTCTCCTTCGACGGCGAGCACTACAAGCTCGTCGACTCGCCGGGCCTGCCGAAGCCGGCGCAGCGGCCCCGGCCGCCGGTGATCATCGGCGGTGGCGGCAAGAAGCGCACCCCGGCGCTCGCCGCCCGCTACGCGGACGAGTTCAACCTGCCGTTCGTGGGACCGGACGTCGCCGCGGCGCAGTTCGGCCGCGTCGACGACGCCGCGCGCGAGATCGGCCGCGACCCCAAGGAGATCATCCGGTCGGCCGCGCTCGTCGTCGCCGTTGGCCGTGACGACGCCGAGGTCGCGAAGCGCGCTTCGGTGCTCGGGCGCGAGGTCTCCGAGCTGCGGGAGAACGGGCTCGCGGGCACGCCGTCCGAGGTCGTCGAGAAGGTCGGGCTGTGGCGGGAGAAGACCGGGATCACCCGGCTCTACCTGCAGCTGCTGGATCTTTCGGATCTGGACCAGATCGAGCTGATCGCCTCCGAGGTCGCTCCTCAGCTGGACTGAGCCTCGTGAGTGGTAAGGACGGTTCTAACCGTCCTTACCACTCACGAGTTGTCAGCTCTGCAGAGCGAAAGTGACGCCGGGGGCGGCAGGGGCCTCGGGGCGCGGCAGCCAGCGCTCGTCGCTCACCGGCAGGTCGCCTTCAAGCGCCGCGAGCACGGCTTCACGCGCCATCGGCAGCACCGACGCGACGGTGACCTCGCGGTCGAGCTCGTAGGAAAGCGAAGTCACGCCCGCGTCCCGGATGCCGCACGGGACGATCTTGTCGAAGGCGCCCAGGTCGGCGTTGCAGTTCAGCTCGAAACCGTGCATGGTCACGCCGCGCTGGACGCGGATGCCGATCGCGGCGATCTTCCGCTCCGGGCCGCGGTCGTCGGCGGGGATCCAGACGCCGCTGCGGCCCTCGACCCGGCCGGTGTGCACGCCGAGCTGGTCGCAGACGGTGATCAGGGCCTCTTCGAGCCGCCGCACGTAGTGCACGACGTCGATCGGGTCGGCGAGTTTGACGATCGGGTATCCGACCAGCTGACCGGGACCGTGCCAGGTGATCTTGCCGCCGCGGTCGACGTCGATCACCGGGGTGCCGTCGGTCGGCCTGTCCTCGGCTTCGGTGCGCTTGCCCGCCGTGTACACCGACGGGTGCTCCAGCAGCAGCATGGTGTCGGGGCCCTCGCCGTCGGCACGGGCAGTCACGTGCCGGCGCTGGAGTTCCCAGGCTTCGGTGTAGTCGATCGTCCCGATCTCGCGGACGTCGACGGGCTCGGTGGCGGCACGGCATGACGTGGTCGAAGAGCTCACGTCAGCGACACTACGCGCCGCCGCGCGGCAGTGGCAGCAGGCCCAGAGCGGCCGCCGAAATCAGGCCCACACCACCCACCGCGAGCACGGATCCCGCGGTGTCGGTCAGCCAGTGCACGCCCAGCACGATGCGGCAGAGGGCGCCGAGCACCGTCGCCGCGGCGGCGATCGTGATCGCCAGGCGCGCGAGGTGCGGCCGGGTCCACGCGCACAGCAGCACCGCGACGAACCCCGTGCAGGCGACCGCGACCACGTGCCCGCTCGGATAACTCAGATTGGGGAATTCACGAGGCCGCTCCCGGTAGAAGGCCGGTTTCGCGATCAGGCTGGTCATACGGCACAACAGCAGGACGACGGCCAGCTTGACGCACAAGACGGTCAGGTCGCGGCGGCGCCACGCGACCGCCACCAGCACGGCGCCCAGCGCGAACGGCAGCACCGGGCCGAGGACCTGCGTGACCAGGCCGGCCACCTGCCCGGCGGGCCGGGTGTGCTGGTCGCGGAACGCGTCGGCGAGGGCGACGTCCACCGGCGGCGGCCGCTCGTCGACGGACAGCCCGAGGAGGACGAAGCCGGCCAGCAGCAGGAATCCGGCGAGGGTGTACAGCCCGCGCTGCAAGGTCATGTCGCGGCGGCCAGCGCGTCCTCGAGGGTCGGATGGCGGAACGCGTATCCCGCCTCCTCCAGCGCACGCGGCATGGCCCGTTGCCCGAACAACGCCATCTCCTCGGCCGCCTGCCCGAGGGCGATCTTCATCGCGAAACCGGGCACCTGCCAGATCGCCGGCCGGTGCACAGCGCGGGCGAGCGCCTTCGTGAAGGCGGCGTTCGTGGCGGGCTGCGGCCCGGAGAGATTCACCGCGCCCGACAGCGATTCGTTCTCCAGCGCGAAAACGATCGCGCCGACCTCGTCGTCGAGCGAGATCCACGGCATGTACTGCTTGCCGTCGCCGAGTTTCCCGCCGAACCCCAAGCGGAACAGCGGTCGCAGGACGTCCAGGAGCCCGCCCTTGCGTGCGAGCACCAGCCCGGTGCGGATCCGCACGACACGGGCGCCGGCGGTGGCCGCGGTCTCGGTGGCGCCTTCCCACGCGGTGCAGAGCCCGGCGAGGAAACCGCGTCCCGCGGGGCTCGATTCGTCCACAAGGGACGGACCGGGATCTCCGTAGTAGCCGACGGCGGAAGCGTTGACCAGCACGGGGATCCCGTGTTCGGCGACGGCCTCCGCGAGGACCTCCGTCGGTTCGACCCGGCTGTCGAGGAGCACCTGTTTGCGGGCCGCGCTCCAGCGTCCGGGCAGCAGCGGCGCGCCCGCGAGGTTCACGACCGCGTCGACCCCGTCGAGCGCGCCGTCGGCGATCTCCCCGGCGGGAGGATCCCAGCGGCGCTCGTCGGCCGCCCGCTCCTCCCGGCGGACGAGCCGGACCACTTCGTGCCCGGAACGGCGTAACCGTGTCGTGAGGGAGGTGCCGATCAGTCCGCTCGCGCCCGCGATCAGAACTCGCATGATCCGATCGTGTCCTATCCGCGATCCGGACGCACGCTCAGGTTCTTCAGCTGCCCGGCGACGTCCGACGCGGCGGTGAGCAGCACCAGCACCGGGATCGTCGCGGTGGGACGAAGCCGGTAGCTGCCGCGCTTGTCCTGCTCGACGATCCCGGCGCCGGTCAGCGCCTTGAGATGGTGGTACAGCTGGCCGGGCGAGCCGAGTTCGGCGGCCTCCTGCAGGGCGGGCGCGGTCTGCGCGCCCTTCTCGGCCAGCGTCCGCACGAGCGCCACCCGCGCGGTGCTGGACAGGGCCGCGAGCACTTCGACCCGCGGCCCGTCCGCGAACGCCAGCATCGGGCCGGGCGTGACGTTGATCGCCCAGCTCAGCTCGACGGGTTCGGTCAGTTCACCGTGGTAGCCGACCAGCCCGCCGGGGCTCGCCGCCGGTTCGGTGTCCTGCTGCCCTTCCAGCGCGGCGACCCGTGCTTCGAGGGCGGCGATCCGGTCGGCGAGCTCGGCGTTCATACCGGTTATCTATACCGTCGCTCAGCGGAGCGCTCGTTCCAGGGCCGTGAACCGCGCAGGATCGGACAGCGCCGCGAGTACGAGTTCGACGAGTGGCAGGGCGTTCTGCACGTCCTGGTCGCTCAGGCCGGTGAGCAGCAGGGCCGCCGTGCCCGAACGCTCGCCCGGCCAGCGGACGGAAAGCCCGACGGTCAGTGTGCGCGGCAGGCTTCCGCCCTTGAAGAGCACTTCGCTCGCTCCGGGCGGCACCCGGTCCGAGAGCGGCTTCGCGAGGATCTCGCGCGCGGGTGGGTAGAGGCCCTTCGCGATGTTGCGATGAAGTGAGAACAGATCCGTCGCCGAGCCCTGACCGTGCCCCTTGATCCACGGCCATTGGGCGTCGGAGGTGGCGGGCATGTCCGGCCAGCGCTCGAAGGCTTCGGCGCGGAACCCCGGATCGCGGACGAACCGGCGCGCGACCGCGTCGCCCATCGCCCGCCGGACGGCGACCGGGCTGCCGGGCGGGGGCGCGTACTCCGGCATCATCAGCATCAGGACCTCGCCGCCCAGCGAGCGCGTGTCCGGCCTCGCCCAGCCGCCCCGCGCCGCCGCCCGCCGGAGGGCTGGATCGCCGAGACGGGTGCGGAGATAGTCCGTGGCGGCGTTGTCGCTGAAGAGGATCATCGCTTCGGCGAGCCTGGCCAAGGGGACACGCTGCTCGGGATCCTTGGCGATGCCGAAGTCGTCGCAGGGAACGCCCAGCCAGTTGAGCGCCTGGAAGTGCGCGCGGCCGTCGGCGACGAAGGGGTGGTGGGCGTCCCAGTCGCCCACCCGGATCCGCTCCTTGGGGTCGAGCCTGCCTTCGGCGACCGCGACGGCGTACGCGCTGAGATGCACGACCTTGATCGACGAGGCCAGCACCCGCCGGACGCCGGGATCGCGCTCGGCACGGCGGCCGGCGCCGTCGTCGATCAGGACGGAGACGTCGTGCCGGTGCGCGGCGATCCAGTCGAGCCAGCCCTGTTCGGTCGTCGTGTCCGGCTGCGCCGCGCTCGCGGTCCCCGGCAGCAGCAGCGCGGCCGACCCCGCGGCGGCGCCCGCCAGCAGATGGCGTCTGGTCAGCATGGTCGATACCCTCCCTCTTGTTTTCCGTAATTCCGGAATACTAGAGTTCGGGGACTCTGTCAAACCCACGCATTTAGTCCTCTGAATGCGGTAGTTCGTCATGCCAACGACCGCATTCAGAGGACTAAATGCGTGAAGGCCCCCGCCCCGCCGAAGCGGGACGAGGGCCTTCACGCCACTACCGGAGGATCAGAGACCGAGCTCGTCCTCGAAGTTGCCCTCTTCCAGACGCTGCTTGATCGTCGTGACGAAGCGGCCCGCGTCGGCCCCGTCCACCAGGCGGTGGTCGTAGGTCAGCGGCAGGAACGCCATCGACCGGACGGCGATCGTGTCGTTGCCGTCGGCGTCCGCGATCACGACCGGACGCTTCACGACCGCGCCGGTACCGAGCATGCCGGACTGCGGCTGCACGATGATCGGCGTGTCGAACAGGGCGCCGTTGGAGCCGATGTTCGTGATCGTGAAGGTGCCGCCCGACAGCTCGTCCGGCTTGATCTGGCCCGAACGCGCGCGGCCCGCCAGGTCGGCGATGCGGTGCGCGAGACCGGCGAGGCTGAGCTCACCCGCGTCGTGGATGACCACCGACAGCAGACCCTTTTCGGTGTCCACCGCGATCCCCAGGTGCACAGCACCGTGGTAGGTGATCTCCTTCGTGTCCTCGTTGTAGGACGCGTTGACGTTCGGGTGCTGCTTGAGCGCCTCGACGGTGGCCTTCGCGAAGAACGGCAGGAACGTCAGGTTGACGCCCTCGCGCTCCTTGAAGGCCGCCTTCGCCCGCTGGCGGAGCTTGGCGATCTTCGTGACGTCCACCTCGTGGACCTGCGTGAGCTGCGCGGAAACCTGCAGCGACTCGCGGGTCTTCGTGGCGGTGATCTGCCGGATCCGGCTGGCCTTCTGCACGGTGCCGCGCAGAGCCGCGAGCTCCGGCGAAACCGTGGCCTTGCGCGGAGCCGACGGCGCGGCGGCGGCCGGGGCGGCGGCAGCGGGCTGCGCGGCGGGAGCCGGGGCGGCCTTCTGCTTGGCCTCGGCGGCCGCGAGCACGTCCTGCTTGCGGATGCGGCCGCCGACGCCGCTGCCGGACAGCGACGACAGGTCGATGCCGTGCTCCGAAGCGAGCTTGCGGACGAGCGGCGTCACGTACGGCGCGTTGTCCGAGCCGCTGTCGCTGCTCGCGGCCGGCTTCGGCGCCTCGGCCTTGGGAGCCGGGGCGGCCTGCGGAGCCGGGGCGGGCTTCGGCGCGGGAGCCGCTTCGGCCTTGGGCTCGGGCTTCGGTTCCGGCTTGGGCTCCGGCTTCGGCTCGGGCTTGGGCTCCGGCTTCGGCTCGGCCTTCGGGGCCGGGGCGGAACCGGCGGCACCGATCACCGCGAGCACACCGCCGACCTCGACGGTCTCGTCCTCGCCTGCCCGGATCTCCAGCACGGTGCCGGCGACCGGGGACGGGACCTCGGTGTCGACCTTGTCCGTGGAGATCTCGAGCAACGGCTCGTCGACCTCGACGCTCTCGCCGACCTGCTTGAGCCACCGGGTGACGGTGCCCTCGGTGACGCTCTCGCCCAGCTCAGGCAGCTTCACCTCGGTGCCTTCGCCGCCCGAAGCCGGCGCGGTGTCCGGCTGGGACGGAGCGGAGGCCTCTTCCTTCGCGGGCTCGGGCTCCGGCTCGGGCTGCGCCTCTTCGGCGGCCGGCTCGGCCGAACCGGAGGACTCCGGCACCCCGCCGGTCCCGTCGTCGATGACGGCGAGCTCGCCGCCGACCTCGACGGTCTCGTCTTCCTGAGCGCTGATCTTCACGACCTTGCCGGCGACCGGGGACGGGACCTCGGTGTCGACCTTGTCCGTGGAGATCTCGAGCAACGGCTCGTCGACCTCGACGGTGTCGCCCTCCTGCTTCAACCACCGGGTGACGGTGCCCTCGGTGACGCTCTCACCGAGCTCCGGCAACGTGACGGAGTAGGCCATCGTTCGCTGACTCCCTTGATATGTCTTGCTTGGTCTGGTTCTTCGACGGTGAGACGTCAGCTGTGGACGTGGAGCGGCTTGCCCGCCAGGGCGAGGAACGCCTCACCGAGGGCCTCGGTCTGCGTGGGGTGCGCGTGGATGAGCGGGGCGACGTCCTCGGGGAAGGCCTCCCAGCTGTAGATCAGCTGCGCTTCGCCGATCAGCTCGCCGACGCGGTCGCCCACCATGTGCACGCCCACGACCGGCCCGTCCGGAGCCTTGATCAGCTTGACCCCACCGGAGGTCTTGAGGATCTGGCTCTTGCCGTTGCCGCCGAGGTCGTAGGTGAAGGTGGTGACGTCGGAGCCGTACTTCTCCTTCGCCTGCGACTCGGTCAGGCCGACCGAAGCGACCTCGGGGTGCGAGTAGGTGACGCGCGGGATGCCGCTCTCGTCGATCACGCGCGGCTCCTGGCCGGCGATCTCTTCCGCGACGAAGATGCCCTGCTGGAACCCGCGGTGCGCGAGCTGCAGGCCGGGGACGATGTCGCCGACGGCGTAGACGTTCGGCAGGTTGGTGCGCAGGCGGTCGTCGGTGAGGACGAAACCGCGCTCCATCTTGACGCCGGCCTCCTCGTAGCCGTGCCCGGCCGAGTTCGGGCCACGGCCGACGGCGACCAGGAGCAGGTCGGCTTCGAGCGTCTCGCCGGACTCCAGCGACACGCTGACGCCGTTGTCGTCCTGCTTGGCGCCGGTGAACCGGACACCGGTCTTGAAGGCGATCTTGCGACGGCGGAAAGCGCGCTCGAGCTGCTTGGACGCGTACTCGTCCTCGTTCGGGACCAGGCGGGGCAGCGCCTCCACGATGGTGACGTCGACGCCGAAGGACGCCCAGACGGACGCGAATTCGACACCGATGACACCACCGCCGAGGACGATGGCCTTCTTCGGGATGTAGTCCAGCGAAAGCGCCTGCTCGCTGGCGATGATGCGCCCGCCCAGCTCCAGGCCCGGCAGCGTCTTCGAGTACGAACCGGTGGCGAGGATGACGTTCTTGCCGGTGTAGCGGGTGCCGTCGACCTCGACGGTCGTGCCGCCGACGAACGTCCCGGTGCCCTCGACGAGGTTCACCTTGTGCGCCTTGGCCAGGCCCTGGAGGCCCTTGTACAGGCGCGAGATGATCCCGTCCTTGTACTTGTTGACGCCGGCGATGTCGATGCCTTCCAGCACGGCCTTCACACCGAAGGTCTCGGCGTCGCGGGTCTCGTCGGCGACCTCCGCCGCGTGCAGGAGGGCCTTGGTCGGGATGCAGCCTCGGTGGAGGCACGTCCCGCCAAGCTTGTCCTTTTCGATCAGGGTGACGGAAAGGCCCAGCTCGGCCGCGCGGAACGCGGCGGCGTAGCCGCCCGATCCGCCACCCAGGATCACAAGGTCGGCGGAGGTGTCGGTCACTTCAATAACTCCTCGGCAAGCGGTAGGGGTGGTGCTCTGGCGCCGCTCCGCGCGGTATACGCGCGCGCGGACACTTGCCATCTTGTCACTACGTGTGGAGAGCCTGCGACCTAGGCCGCGTCCTGTGACCCACGGGACACGGCCCGCGCGGACCGCCACGCTGAGCACACGCCCGCGTCGGGATAATGGACATCGGACGCGAATGGGAAGTGAGGTGGTCGGAGTGGGTCTGTTCGACTCGCTGCGCCGGCGCTCAAAAGGCGGGCAAAAGCCCGGTACGCTGCGGAAAGCCTCTTCAACCGACTTCAAGCATCTTGAGGAGTGGGCGTCTTCACGGACCGGTGTCGAGGCGTATGTGGAGCCGAAGACCAACGTCACGGAGACCACCGTCGTCCTCATCGCCCATGACGGTGAGTGGACCCGGCGCCGGATCGAGAGCCTGGACGCGGCTCAGCAGTTCGGTCACAAACGGTCGATCCCCGTCTACGAGGTGGCGCGGGTCGGCTACCCGAAGCGGATGCGGGAGTACACCGAGCGGAAGAAGCGCGGCGAAGCCTGACCCGGGTCAGAGGTCGATCTCGCCGACGTGCTGTCCGTCGTGGACGGTGCCGGTGGCGCGGAAGCCGAGCCGGAGGTAGAACGCCTCCGGACTGTGCTCGCCCGGGACCCAGAGGGTCGTCGCCCGCCGTCGGCCACGGCGCCGAGCCTCGTCGAGGACGGCCTCGACGGCGAAGCGGCCGTAGCCCTTGCCCTGCCGTCCGGCCGCGACGTTGAGCCGCCAGAGCCCGCAGCGGAAGTAGCCGATCGGGCAGTCCGGATCGAACGCGCCCATCACGAATCCGACCGGTTCGCCGTCGTCGAGGATCAGCCGCGGCCAGGCGACTTCGGGCTGCGCGTAGGCATCGGCGAGTGACCTGGTCACAGGGGCCACGTAGGACTCCTGATGCGGCTCGACGGCGATCGAGCACGCGGCGCCGACGTTGTCCCGGGTGATCTTCGTGAGCGTGAGAGCGGTCATGGTCGCGAAGCTAGCGACGCGCTCCGCCGGAATTCACGCAGATTGCGCCAAAAGGAGCAAGTGCCGCTCCAGCAGCGCACGGAACGTCGGATGCACCGTCGTGCCCAGCGCCGGGTCGATCTCCACCGTCCGCCACTCGTCGCCGGCGGCCGTCAGCAGCACGACGGCCGGATCCGAGATCACGACGACACCGCCTTCCGAGCGGAGTTCCGCGGTCCCGAGCAGCCGGGGGAAGACGACGTCCGCGGGCAGGCCGTCGCAGGTCTGCAGGAACTCGCGGTAGTCGCCGGGCAGCCGGAGCCCGAGCCGTGCCTCGGCCGCGTCGATGGTGCGGGGTGACGCCGCCGGGGGAGCGGAGCCTCCGCCGCGCAGCCGGAGGATGCCCCCGATCATCTCGCGCCAGGAGCCGGTGTCGGGCGGGTAGCGCTCGTACAGCGCCGCGACCAGCGCCCCGGCGCACACTTCGGTCCAGCCGCCGAGCCCGAGCGGGTCCGCGCCGCCGGCGAGCCGCGGCGCGAGACGCCGGGTCGCGGCGAGCACGGCGACGTCCGGGCGGCCCTGTCGCGACGCGATCTCCGCCCAGGCGTCCAGATCGCCTCGCGCGACGGCCTCGCGCAACCGGTCCGGCCGCGACGGCCCGAGATGCGAGACGGCCTCGCCGATCGGGGAACCGCCGAGCAGACCGTCGAGATCGGACACCCGCCGGGCGAGGTGGTCGTCGTGGGCGCGTTCCTCGGCGTCGAGATCGAGCGGGATCATCCCCGCCGCCCACTCGGGGTGCGCTCCTCGCGCTTCGAAGAGCATCGCCCACGCGCGGGCCTGCACGGCGCTGGGGACCAGCGCCGTGACGGGACGTTCGGTGAGCGCGTGCCAATGCGTGACCAGCCGGTCGGCGTCCGCCATCGCCCCGGACGCGGCGAACAGCAGCGCCGCGTGCGCGATCCGGTCGTCGAGCGTCGCGTCGTCACCGCTGAGCACGTCCCTGATCGCGCCTTCGAGATACGCGTCCCTGTCCACGGCACCGACCCTGCCACAGATGTGCGAAAGGGCCTTTCCTCGCGCGGGGAAAGGCCCTTTCGGCTCAGCTCGGATCAGCCGTTCGCGGCGATGTCCGCGAGCACGGCGGCGATGGTGCGGACCGGGACGCCGGTGCCGCCCTTGCCGGTGTAGCCCCACGGGCCGGCGGTGTTGAACGACGGGCCCGCGATGTCGATATGCGCCCAGGGCAGGCCCTCGGTGACGAACTCGCGCAGGAAGATGCCCGCCGCGAGCATGCCGCCCCAGCGGTGCCCGGTGACGTTGGCCAGGTCGGCGAGACGCGAGTCGAGGTCGGCGCGCAGCTCCTCCGGCAGCGGCATGGCCCAGCCGCCCTCGCCGGTGGCCTGCGCGATCGAAGCGATCCGGTCGCGGAACTCGTCCGAGCCCATGACGCCCGCGGTGCGGTTGCCGAGCGCGACGACCTGCGCGCCGGTCAGCGTCGAGGTCTCGATCAGGTAGTCGGGGTTCTCCTCGCCCGCGCGCACGATCGCGTCGGCCAGCACGAGACGGCCTTCGGCGTCGGTGTTGAGCACCTCGACGGTCTTGCCGCCGTACATGCTGAGCACGTCGCCCGGCCGGTACGAGGTGGCCGAAGGCAGGTTCTCCGCCAGCGGGATGTGCGCGACGACCTCGAGCGGGTACTTCAGCTTCGCGGCCAGCACCACGGAGGCGAGCACGGCGGCCGCGCCCGACATGTCCGAGGTCATGTGGTCCATGTTCGCGGCGGGCTTGATCGAGATGCCGCCCGAGTCGAAGGTGATGCCCTTGCCGACCAGCGCGACCTTCTTCGAGGCCTTCGCGGGCTTGTAGGCGATGCGCAGCAGGCGCGGCTGCCGCGACGAACCGCCGCCGACGCCGAGGATGCCGCCGAAGCCCTTGCGCTTCAAGGCCTTCTCGTCGAGGACCTCGAAGTCGAGGTTGTTCGCCTCGGCCAGGGTCTTCGCGCGGTCGGCGAAGGAGGCCGGGAACAGGTCGTTCGGCGGGGTGTTGATCAGGTCGCGGGCGATGATGACCGACTCGGCGATCAGACCGGCGGCCTTCAGCGTCGCCTTGTGGTCCTTGGCGGTGCCCTCTTCGGGGCTCACGAAGTCGACCTTGGCGACCGGGCCGTCGCCCTTCTCGGAGCGGTATTCGGTGAAGTTGTAGGCGCCGAGCACGGTGCCCTCGACGGCGGCCTGCAGGTCGATCGCCGACAGCGTGACGAACGCGCGGTCGGTCCCGCTCAGCGCCCGCGCGGCGGCACCGGCGCCCCGGCGGACCTGCTCGGCGGTGACGCCGTCCGCACCGGCCTTGCCGAGGCCGACGGCCAGCACGACACCGGCGGACAGCTTGCCCAGCGTCGGTACCTTGACGACCTCGTCGGCCTTGCCGGACGCGCCGAGGGTGCCGAGGACTTCGGCGAGCTTGCCGTCGAAAGCGGCGTCGGCGACGGAGGAGCCGGCGGCGAGCGCCAGGCCGTCCTCACCCTGCAGGGTGCCGATGACGACGACGTCGGCGCGCGTCTTGGCAAGCGCCGCTTCGGCGTTCTCGGTCAGGGCAAGCTTCGGCACGGTCACTTCTGGCTCCTCGCGCGTTCGCGGTGGTACCGGGCGGCCGCCCGGTTGGATCGTGAGCCATGCTAATGACAGTGGGACCTGGGGGAACAGCGGGGCCGACCGGGTAACTGGACGGACTGGAAGGGAGACGGAATGCGACTCGCCGGCGGTCTGCTCGTCGCGCTGGCGGTGGCCACCTCCGGAGCGGGCTACTGGGTACTCGTGGCCGCCGTGGTCGCGGCCGTGCTCGCCGTCGCGGTCGAGGCGTCGCTGCCGCCACTGGGCGACACTCGGCCCGAACGGATCGCGGGCTCCGTTTCCCGGCTCGGCCTGGTCCTGGTCTTCGCGACGACGTTCGGGCAGTACCTCTTCCCGTCCGCGCCGGGAGCCGCCGCGGCGGTGTTCGCCGTCGTGGTGGCGGCCGCCGACCTGGCCGGAGTCCGCCTCGGCGACTACGCCGCCCGCTGGGTGACCGGGCTGCTGCTGGCCGCCGCCGCGTCCCTGATCGCGATCTGCGTCGGCATCCCGCCGTTGGCGCAGTTCATCGCGCCGGACCCGCCGTCCGTACCCGGTCTCGGCCTCGCCGTGCTGGTACTTCTGCCGTTCCTGGCGCCCCGCCGCCCCGGCGCGGGCCGGGCCGCCGCGGTGGGGGCCGTGGCCGTCGCGATCACGGCCGTCGCCCTCTACCAGCTGGGACCGATCCGGCTGGGGCTTTCGGCGACCTCGTTCCGTGAGCTCCTCGCCGCGGCCGACGCGGTCTCGCTGCTGCCGGTGCTGACCGTGGTGGCCGCCGTGGCGACCGTGCCCGTCGCGGTGGACGCCTTCACCGAAGGCAGGGAACGGCTTTCCCCGGAACGTCCGAAGGCGACACTCGCTTGTGGACTGATCGTGGCCGTCGCCGCCGCCTTCGCTGGGCCGGTCGTGGCCCTCGCGCTCGCGGGAGTGGGAACGCTCGCCGAATCGGTTCTGCGGGTCCGCGCCCGTGGGTACCGTGCAAGGCGTGCGTGATCCTCTCTGGACCCCGGGCGACACGGTCGTCGAACGCTTCCTGCGACCGGACGGCTCGATCGGCCAGCATCACCCGCTGCGCGTCATCGCCGACGACGGCACCGTGCTGCTCGGCTGGCTGCCCGCGGACACCCCGATCGTCGGTAGCAGGCTCGCCGACGGGCGGCTCTTCCGCGAGGCGCCCCTGGAGGAGCGGTTCCGGGTGCCGAGAGTGCGCGTGGCCGATTTCTGGCGCGACACGTCGACGCTGCGCCGGATCGCCGACGACGAGTGGTCGTCGGTCTGGTGGTTCTTCGACGCCGACGGCCGCTTCCTGAACTGGTACGTCAACCTCGAGGTCCCGCTGGGGCGCACGCCGTCCGGGCCCGACCGGATCGACGGCATCCTCGACGTCGCCGTCGAGCCCGGCGGACGCTGGCAATGGAAGGACGAGGACGAGGCCGAGGAAGCCGTGCTCGCCGGCCGCATCACCGCGGGGCAGCTCGAACGACTGCGCGCCGAGGGCGAGCGGATCGGGGCACTCGCGGACGCCGGGCGGTTCCCCTTCGACGGGACGTGGACCGACTTCCGGCCCGACCCGGACTGGCCCGCGCCCGGCCTCCCCGACGGGTTGCTCTAGCTCACCTGCAGAAGCAGGAGCAGCACCAGCACGACGTTGATCACGGTGAGGATGACCACCGATTTGGTGGACAGCTCGCGCGGGAAGACCTTGCCGTGGATGCTCTTCCACCAGAAGATGCCGAAACCGCCGGCGACCAGGCCGAGGAAGGCGCCGAAACCGCTGTCGAGCAGGGCCCAGCCGTCCATCATCAGCACGCCGGTGCCGAAGGTGAGCAGCACGGCCGTCACGAAGGTCTTGACGTCGGCCCCCGCGCCGGGGGTGGCGGGCTGGGCCGGGTGAGCGGGCTGCATCTGGTTGTACGTCACGCCGCCATCCTAGGGGCGCGACCCCTCGCGTGTTCGTCGTGACGGACAGATCGAGGGAGGTAAAGATATGCGGACGTCCGACTAACGTGGGTCCGACCAAGCGTTATCGTTTTAGGCATGACGACCTCGACGCAGTTCAGCCACCTCCCGCACCCGAGCCCCGCGAGCCCGGAACGCGTCGCGGACGTATTGGCCGCACCCGGTTTCGGGTTGCACTTCACCGACCACATGGTGACCGTGAAATGGAGCGCCGAGCAGGGCTGGCACGACGCGACCGTCGGGCCGTACGCGCCCTTCGCGCTCGACCCGGCCACCTCCGTGCTGCACTACGGCCAGGCGATCTTCGAAGGCCTGAAAGCGTACCGCCAGCCCGACGGCACGATCGCGGCGTTCCGCCCCGACGCGAACGCGGTCCGCTTCCGTAACTCGGCCGAGCGCCTCGCCATGCCGCAGCTGCCGGTGGAGACCTTCCTCGACTCGATCCGCGAGCTCATCGCGGTCGACAGCCGGTGGGTCCCGACGAAGCCGGGCGAATCGCTGTACCTGCGGCCGTTCATGATCTCCACCGAGGCCGGGCTCGGCGTCAACCGGCCCGCGAACGAGTACCTCTACGCGCTGATCGGCTCGCCCGCCGGCTCGTACTTCTCCGGTGGCGTCAAGCCGGTGAGCGTGTGGCTCTCGACCGAGTACGTGCGCGCCGTCCCCGGCGGCACCGGCGAGGCGAAGTGCGCGGGCAACTACGCGGCCTCCTTCGTCGCGCAGGCCCAGGCCGTGGAGAAGGGCTGCGACCAGGTCGTGTGGCTCGACGCGGTCGAGCGGCGCTGGGTCGAGGAGATGGGCGGGATGAACCTGTTCTTCGTCTTCGGCTCCGGCGACGAGGCCCGTGTCGTGACGCCGGAACTGACCGGTTCGCTGCTCCCGGGTGTGACCCGCAAGTCGCTGCTGGAGCTGGCGAAGTCGTTCGGGCACCAGGTCGAGGAGCGGCGCGTCTCCACCGACGAATGGGAGAAGGCGGCGGCTTCGGGCGAGCTGACCGAGGTGTTCGCCTGCGGGACCGCGGCGGTCATCACGCCGGTCGGGCACGTGAAGCACGCCGGCGGCGAGTTCTCCGTCGCGGGCGGGCAGCCCGGCGAGCTGACGATGAAGCTGCGCGGCGCGCTGACCGGGATCCAGGAGGGCACCCGGGAGGCTCCGGAAGGCTGGATGTACCCGCTGGGCTGACGCTCCGACCCCTGCCAAGTCCGTGAAGGCCTCCTTGAGGGACCCAGAGTCCCTCAAGGAGGCCTTCACAGACTTCCGCATTTAGAGGACTAAACGCGGAAGGAGGGTCAGGAAGGAGGGGTCTCGATCAGCGGCCCGCTCACCCCGGCCTGCTCGTGCGTGGCCATCTCCGCGAGCACCCGCGTCGCCATGAACACCAGCGGAAGCGCGGCGACCGCGCCCGTTCCCTCGCCGAGGCGGACGTCCAGGTCCAGGATCGGCTCCAGGTCGAGATGCTCCAGTGCCAGCGCGTGCGCGGGTTCGCCGCCGCGCTGGCCCGCGGTCCACCACTGCCGCGCGCCCGGGACGAGTTCCTCGGCGACCAGCGCGGCCGCGGAGGCGACCAGGCCGTCCAGGATCACCGGTGTCTTCCGCAGCGAGGCCTGCGCGAGGAAGCCCGCCATGGCGGCGATGTCCGCGCCCGCGGCGGTGCGCAGCAGCGCGACCGGGTCGGCCAGCACGGCCCTGGCCCGCCGCAGCGCGTCACGGACCGCCGCGGCCTTGCGCATCCAGGCGTTGTCGTCGATGCCGGAACCGCGGCCGACCACGGCCACCGGTTCGCTGCCGGTCAGCGCCGCGACCAGCACCGAGGCCGGGGTGCTGTTCCCGATCCCGAGGTCGCCCGCGATGAGCAGGTCGGCCCCGCCGTCGACCTCGGCGTCGGCGATCGCCCGGCCCGCGCGGACGGCGGCGCGCGCCTCGTCGTCGGTCAGCGCGTCTTCGACGTCGATCGAGCCGGAACCGCGCCGCACCTTGAACTCGCCGATCGACCGCGTCGCGGGGGCGTCGCTGTCGACGGCCATGTCGACCACCCGCACGCTCGCGCCCGCCGAGGCCGCCAGGACGTTGATGGCCGCGCCACCGGTCAGCATGCTTCCGACGAGTTGTGCGGTGACCTCGCCCGGATAGGCCGAGACGCCCTTGGCGGCGACACCGTGGTCCCCGGCGAACACCACGACGCGGGGCCGCGTGAACGGCCGCGGCGGTGACTGGCCCTGGCAGGCCGCGACCCAGACGCCCAGTTCTTCGAGCCTGCCCAGCGAACCGGCCGGTTTGATCAGTTTCGTGTGCAGGGCGATCGCCGCCGAACGCGCGTGTTCATCAGGCTGCTCGACTTCGGCGAACTCGAGGTTTTCGTCGTCCAATGCCCTGCCCCTTCGGATCACTTTGGTGGCCGGGCCCAACCTACCCACCCGGCTGTGCCAGAGTTGCCTGTGGCTCAGACGAAGGCCGCCGGGGTGGTGCTCGCGAGCGGAGCGGGTACCCGGGTCGGCGCCAAGCTCAACAAGGTCTATCTGCCGGTGGCGGGCAAAAGGGTCGTCGCGTGGTCGCTCGACGCCTTCGCCCGCGTGCCCGGAATCGACGTGCTCGTGCTCGTCATCCGGCCGCAGGACACCGAACTCGCGCGCGAGGTGCTCGCCGCGCATCCGGGCGAGGTCGAACTCGTCCACGGCGGCGCGACGCGACAGGGTTCGGAGCTGAACGCCTTGCGCCATATGGCTTCCCGCATCGAGAGCGGCGAGATCGACGCGGTACTGCTGCACGACGCGGCCCGCCCGCTCGTCACCCCGGAGCTGATCGCGGACGTCCTCGCCGGCACCCGGCGCCATGGGGGAGCGGTGCCCGGCGTCGCGGCCGACGACATCGTGCGCGTCGACGGCGGCACCGTCTCCGGCGCGCTGCCGGGGGCGATCAGGGTGCAGACACCGCAGGGTTTCCGCGCCGCCCCGTTGCTCGAGGCGTACGAAACGGCCGAGCGTGAGGGATTCGTCGGCACGGACACGGCTTCGTGCATGGAAAGGTTCTCCGCGCTGCCGGTGCGGTGGGTTCCGGGCAGCGCGGAGAACCTCAAGATCACCTACCCGCACGACCTCGTTGTCGCCGAGCAGGTGATCGGCCGAGGTTAGGGATCTCCCTGGTCGGCCTTGGTCGGTATGGCGGGCAGGACGGTGACCGGCCGTCGTGCCTCCATCGGGATCACGCAGTCCGGATGTGGTTGCAGCAGCTGGATCGGCGCGGCGGTGTCGCCGGGCGGCGGGATGGTGAGCACGGCGCGCAGGGTCCAGTCGGCCGTCGAGTGGTACTGCCAGGAGACGAGCGCCGGCTGGAAGACGTCGGTGTCGGCGAGCGTGGTGACGCGGAAGGCGCTCGCCCGTTCTTCCCCGCGGAGGATGAGGACGTCGGCGCAGGTGTCCCACTGGAACACCGCGGCACAGACCTCCGGCTCCTCCCGGGGGCCGAAGATGTAGACGACCCACCGGCGTCTTCGAAGCTCTTCGAGCAGTTCGTCGATGCTCAGATGGTTCATCGAGCCCCCCAACGGGTTTCGGGAACTTCTCGGAGAGTAACAGGTGTACTAGAGCACCGTCCAGAATGTGTACTAGTACGTAATAATGGGGTGTGAGCAGGATCCTTGGTGCTCGCCCATTGGTGTGCTAGAACGCTTGTGCGCACCGCGCGACCTTGTGAGGAGTCACCTTGCCCGCCGTCGATCGACCCGAACCGCCGTATCTCCAGATCGCGGGGAACATTCGCGACGACATCGTTTCGGGCAGGCTCAAGGAAGGCGACGCGGTTCCGTCCGCGCGCGAGATCGCCAGGAACTGGAACGTCGCGATGGCGACGGCGATGAAGGTGCTCTCGACGCTTCGCGCCGAAGGTCTGGTCCGCGCGGTACGCGGGATCGGGACAGTGGTGCAGACCAGGGCGCTGCATCGGTCCGCGCACGATCGGACGATCTCGATCGCGCGAACCGGCAAGGTCTATCCGCCGGGCCACTACGCGAAAATCCGCGAAGCGGGCCTCGTGCCCGCGCCGGACAGAGTGGCGGGCGCGCTCGGAATCGATGAAGGTGCTCCGGTGATCCGGCGGCGAAGGACCACGTACGCGGGCGAAGGACGGCCGGTGTCGACGTCGGTTTCGTGGTTCGACGGCGCTGTCGCGTCGAAGGCCCCTTTGCTGTTCGAGCCGGTGCGGATCGTCGAAGGCACGGTCAAATACGTGGCGGACCGGACGGGCCGGGTACTGACCGCGACGCATACTCAGCACGCCGCGGGGCTGGCGGGTGCCGAGGACGCGGCGGAACTCGGCGTGGCCGAAGGTTCGGCGATTCTGTTGAGCCGCAACAGGTTCTTGTCCGCCGAGGGTGACGTACTCGAGTACGGCGAATCGGCGGCCTTGCCGGACCACTGGATTTTCTACGAATACAACATCGAGGACGGGGCATGAAGCACATTCACGCGGGTAAGGTCCGGGACCTTTACGAAATCGACGGCGACATTCTGCTCGTCGCGTCGGATCGCGTTTCGGTCTACGACGTCTCGCTCCCGACCCCGATCCCGGACAAGGGCGCGCTGCTGAACCAGCTTTCCGCGTGGTGGTTCGAAAAGATGGCCGACGTGGTGCCGAACCACGTCGTTTCCACGACCGACGTGCCCGCCGAATTCGCCGGCCGCGCCATGCGCTGCAAGCCGCTGAAGATGATCCAGGTCGAGTGCATCGCACGCGGATACCTCACCGGTCTGGGGATGCGCGAATATCAGCGTGACGGCAAGGTTTCCGGTGTCGAACTGCCCGCCGGTCTCGTCGAGGCCGACAAGCTGCCCGAGCCGATCTTCACGCCCACCACGAAGATCTCCGACACCGGTCACGACGAGTTCATGACCTTCGCCGACGTCGTGAACGAGATCGGCCAGGAGACCGCGGACCGCCTCCGCGACCTGACGCTCGAGGTCTATACCAAGGGTGCGGAGCACGCGGCGAAGAACGGCATCATCATCGCCGACACCAAGATCGAGTTCGGGTTCGACGCCGATGGTGTGCTCACGCTCGGGGACGAGGTCCTCACGTCGGACTCGTCGCGGTTCTGGCCCGCCGACGAGTACGAGCCGGGCCGGACGCAGCACGCGTTCGACAAGCAGTTCGTCCGTGACTGGTCCACGACGACCGGCTGGGACAAGACGCCGCCCGGCCCCGCCATCCCGGCCGAGATCGTCGAGGCGACCCGCAAGCGCTACACCGAGGTCTACGAAAGGATCACCGGGAACACCTGGATTCCCGGTGGTGGTCATGCCTGAACAGCAGGTCTACGACCCGTACCGGCTGATCGACGACGTCGAGGGCCTGCTGATCCAGCGGGGCCACGCACCGGTGCGGCTCGACGGCCGGACCGGTGACCGGGTCGCCGGCGCGAGCAGGTTGTTGCGGGGCTTGGGAATCGATCCCTTGCGGGCCCCTGGTGACGCACTCGACCTCGACGGTCAGATCGCGTACCAGTCACGGGTACACGGCGACTGACGCTGAAGGACGCTTTCCCCGCATTACACGCGGTGAAGGACGCTTTCCCCCCATCGCATGCGGGGAAAGCGTCCTTCAGCAGCATCAGGGCGAGCGGGTCAGCGTCGGGTCGGTCTCGGTGACGCCGTCGAGGGCCTCGTCGATCGCGGCGAGCAGATCCGCGTCCAGCTTCACGCCGGCCGCCTTCACGTTCTCGTGCACCTGCTCCGGCCGCGAGGCGCCGATGATCGCCGAAGCGACGTTCGGGTTCTGCAGCACCCATGCCACGGCCAGCTGGGCCATCGTCAGGCCCGCCTTCTCCGCGATCGGCTCGAGCCGCTGCACGCGCTCGAGGACGTCGTCGTTGAGGAAGCGGGCGACCATGTTGGCGCCGCCCTTCTCGTCGGTCGCGCGGGAGCCCTCGGGCAGCGGCTGGCCGGGCTTGTACTTGCCGGTGAGCACGCCCTGCGCGATCGGCGACCAGACGATCTGGCTGAGGCCCTCGCGTTCGGAGGCCGGGACGACCTGCGCCTCGATGACCCGCCACAGCGCGTTGTACTGCGGCTGGTTCGAGATGAGGGGCACGTTGAGCTCGCGCGCGATCGCCGCGCCCTGGGTGATCTGCTCGGCGGTCCACTCGGAGACGCCGACGTAGAGCACCTTGCCCTGGCGGACGAGGTCGGCGAAGGCGAGGAACGTCTCTTCGAGCGGGACGGTCCGGTCGAACCGGTGCGCCTGGTAGAGGTCGACGTAGTCGGTGCCGAGGCGCTTCAGCGAAGCGTTCGCCGACTCCATGATGTGCTTGCGGCCGAGCCCCTGGTCGTTCGGGCCCTTGGGGCCGGTGGGCCAGTAGACCTTGGTGAAGATCTCCAGGCTTTCGCGGCGCAGGCCCTTCAGGCCGCGGCCGAGTACCGATTCGGCGGCCGTGTTCGCGTAAACATCGGCGGTGTCGAAGGTGGTGATGCCGACGTCGAGCGCCGCCTTGATGCAGGCCTGGGCCTGGTCCTCTTCCACCTGGGACCCGTGGGTGAGCCAGTTGCCGTACGAGATCTCACTGACATTGAGGCCGCTGCGGCCCAGTCGTCGAAACTCCATGGACGCGACTCTACCCCAGGCCGTTAGGCTGGCTAACGACCTGGGTTTCGCCTGGTCTCAGACCTTGTCGCCGGGCTTCACGCGCGGCTTGGGAACCCGCAGCTTGCGGATCTGGCTCGCCCGGATGAAGGAGTACCAGCCGACGGAGGTGCCCTTGATCGTCTCGTTCGGGAACTTCAGGCGGACCATCTTCGCGATCCGGCGCCCGCTGAGGAAACCCTCGACGATCATGCCGAGCAGCATCACGGTGCACAGCAGCGTCGCGTACCGCTGGACCTCGGGGTACGGCAGGATCAGCGCGACGAACACCAGGATCGCCAGCGGCATGAACAGGCCGAGCAGGTTGCGCCGCGAGTCGACCAGGTCGCGGATGTACGCCTTGACCGGGCCGCGGTCACGGGGGAGCAGGTACTTGTCCTCGCCGGCCATCATCCGCTCGCGGCGTTCCTTGGCGGCGTTGCGCTGCTTCTGCTTGTACTCCGGGTCGGCCTTCGCGGACTTGCGGAGCTCCTTGTTCCGCTTCATCGCCTCCCGCATGGTGGTCGGCGGGGGCGCCACCGGGCCGCGGCGCTTGGCTTCGGCCTCACGCCGCTTGGGCGTGGCCTTGCCCTTGCCCGGCGTATAGGCCTTGGCCTGGACCTCGACGGCCTCGGTGTCGGGCGTCTCGGTGTCCGTCGTGGCGGAGTCTGTGGTGCTACGGCGCAGGAACCTCACCTCACCAGGGTAGTTGCAGGCGTCACGGTGCCACGCACCAGGCCGAGCGATATGTCACCATGGAGGGGAACAGATCGGGACTCCGACGTGTTGGACCATGTGCAAGACGAGTACCCGCAGCGAGTTCGACCAGAGGGAGAACCATGACGACCGCTGAGCAGGCAGCCGCAGCTCAGGCCGAAACCGCCGAGGAGACCCACGGCGTCACGTTGACCGACGCCGCCGCCGGCAAGGCGAAGGCCCTGCTTGAGCAGGAGGGCCGCGACGACATGCACCTGCGCATCGCCGTCCAGCCCGGTGGGTGCGCGGGCCTCCGCTACCAGCTGTTCTTCGACGAGCGCACGCTCGACGGCGACCTGTTCCGTGACTTCGACGGCCTCCGCGTCGCCGTCGACCGGATGAGCGCGCCGTACGTGTCGAGCGCCGTGATCGACTTCGTCGACTCGATCGAGAAGCAGGGCTTCACGATCGACAACCCCAACGCGACCGGCAGCTGCGCCTGCGGCGACAGCTTCCACTGATCCGCGTCGAGGCATGAAGAAGGGCCGCGAACCTCACCCAGGTCGCGGCCCTTCTTCATGCCCGGATCTGGATCAGACGTAGGCGTCCAGATCGGCGACCTGGGCGTGACAACGCTCGTCCACGGTCCACGGCGGAGCGGTCTCCCGGGGCAGGGGCATGTTCTCGGCCTGGAGGGACGACGGGATGCCGGCACAGTCGGCGATGAGTTCGCCGATCGATTCCGGTTCGAGGTGATACGCGGAAGTGGTCACGAACGACAAGCTAATGACTCATCGTGGAGTCGGACACCACTACCAACCGGTAGTGTTGATGGCCGTGCCTGAAGCAACCCGTATGGGGCATGACCTGCGGGTAACTTAGCCGTCCTCGCCTCCGCGGGGCCGACCGATCAAGGAGAACCGGTGGCAGCCAGCGCCAGGATCGCAGTATCCGGCAGTATCGCAACCGACCATCTCATGCACTTCCCGGGCAGGTTCGCCGAGCAGCTCATCGCCGAGCAGCTGCACCGGGTTTCCCTGAGCTTCCTGGCAGACGATCTCGTCGTCCGGCGGGGCGGCATCGGCGCGAACATCGCCTTCGGCCTCGGGGTGCTGGGCAAGAGCCCGATCCTGGTCGGCGCGGTGGGCTCCGACTTCGCCGACTACCGCTCGTGGCTCGAGCGGCACGGGGTCGACACGGCCGGGGTGCTGGTGTCCGAGGTCGCGCACACCGCCCGCTTCGTCTGCACCACCGACGAGGACCTCTGCCAGATCGCGACCTTCTACGCCGGCGCGATGGCCGAATCCCGCAACATCGAACTCGCGCCGGTCGCCGCGCACGCCGGCGAACTGTCGCTCGTGCTGATCAGCCCGGACGACCCCGAAGGCATGGTCCGGCACGCCGAGGAATGCCGCCAGCGCGGCTACACCTTCGCCGTCGACCCCTCGCAGCAGCTGGCCCGGATGGACGGCGCGCAGGTGCGTGCCTTCATCGAGGGCGCGAAGTACCTGTTCAGCAACGACTACGAATGGGAACTGCTGCTGCAGAAGACCGGCTGGACCGAGGCCGAGGTCCTCGACCGCGTCGGCATGCGGATCACCACGCTCGGGGAGAAGGGCGTCGAGATCATCGGCAAGGACGGCCTCGCGCTGCAGATCGGCGCGGTCCCGGAACGCGGCAAGGTCGACCCGACCGGCGTCGGCGACGGCTTCCGGGCCGGGTTCATCGCCGGTATCGACGGCGGGCTCAGCCTGGAGCGTTCGGCGCAGCTGGGTTCGCTGATCGCCGTGCTGGTGCTGGAGACCGTGGGGACGCAGGAATGGTCCTTCGACCGCGCCGACGTCCTGGGCCGGCTCAAGGAGGCCTTCGGGCCGGAGTCCGCCGAGGAGATCGCGGCGGTCCTGCCTGCTTGAGCTGAAGGGGACCTTCCCCTCATGTGATGCAGCGAAGGGGCCCTTCACCGCGTGAGACGCGGGGAAGGGCCCCTTCAGCCGCGTCCGGTCAGGATGCCGCAGATCTCGGCGGGCCGGGACATATGCGGGCAGTGCCCCGCGTCGATCTCGACCGCGGTGACCCCGAGCCGTTCCCGGGCGGCCCGCCGCAGCCATTCCGGCCGAAGAGCGCGGTCCCGCGTGGGGACGATCACCGTCGACGGGATCTCCGGAGCAGTACCGGCGGGATGTGTCGCGAGCACCGCGGGGTCGAACAGCCGCAGGCTGTCGAGCGCGAGCCGTTCGGTCTCGGGATCGCAGTCGTGGAAGAGGAATTCCGACGCCTTCGCGGGATCGGCCGCCGGGTCCACGCCGATCCAGTCCGGTTCGAGTACGTCCCGCGCCTCGTCCCGCAGGCTCCGCCCGCCCGCGAAATCGGGGATGTAGGCGGCGAGCCACACCAGCGCCCGCGCGTCGAGGGCTTCGGCGATCGCGGGCAGCAGGACCCCCGCGCCGGAATGGGCCACGACCACCGGCCGCTCGCCGTCGTACTGGTCTCGCGCGTGCTGCGCGTAGCCCTCGACCCGCGGCTCGACCGGGGTCAGCAGGTCCACCGCGATCGGCCGGTGCCCGGTGGCGGTGAGCAGCTTCGCCACCCGGTCCCAGCCCGCAGGGCTCTGCGTCGTGCCGTGCACGAGGACGAAGTCCATCGCACCATGCTGGCCTCCACCGGGTGAACGGTGAAGGCCAGCGTCACGAGTCGTGACTAGAGCTTCACCGGGTAGACGGGTTCCGGCACCTCGGGTTTGATGCGGTTCTCGACGAAGATGCCGTGCCACAGCATGAACACCAGCAGCGCCCACAGCTGACGGCTGCGGTCGAGCTGCCCGGCCTTGTGCTCTTCGAGCAGCGCCAGGACGGCCTTCTTGTCGAGCAGCGCGTCGGTCTGCGAGTCCGAGATGATGCCCTTGGCCCAGTCGTACATCTCGTTGCGCAGCCACAGCCGGATCGGCACGGGGAAGCCCAGCTTGCGCCGGTTCAGCACGTGGCCCGGGATGATCTTCGCCAGCGCCTGGCGCAGCGCGTACTTCGTGGTGCCGTGCGCGAGCTTCTGGTCGAGCGGGATGGTCGAGGCGACCTTGAACACCTCGGCGTCGAGGAACGGCACGCGCAGTTCCAGCGAGTTCGCCATGGTGACCTTGTCGGCCTTGACCAGGATGTCGCCGCGCAGCCAGGTGTAGAGGTCGACGTGCTGCATGCGCGCGACCGGGTCCCAGTTCTCCGAGATCTTGTACCAAGGCGCGGTGACGTCCTTGAAGCCGATCCCGTCCTCGTACGTGCGCAGCACCTTGCGGAGCTGGTCGTCGCGGAAGTTGCGGGCGTTGCCGTAGTAGCGGTCTTCCAGCGGCAGCGCCCCGCGGCGCAGCAGGTCCTTGCCTCGGGTGCCCTCCGGGATCTTCGTGGAGACCTTGCCGATGATCTTCCGCATCCCGCCGGGGATCTTCTCGAACGGCGCCAGCGAGATCGGCTCGTTGTAGATCGTGTAGCCGCAGAAGAGCTCGTCGGCGCCTTCGCCGGACAGCACCGCCTTGACGTGCTTACGCGCTTCGCGGGCGATGAACCACAGGGGCACGAGCGCCGGGTCCGCCACCGGGTCGTCGAGGTACCAGACGATGAGCGGCAGCGCCTCCATCATCTCGTCCGCCGACACCGTGCGGACCACGTGCTTCACGCCGATCGCGGCGGCCGACTCGGCGGCGACGTCGACCTCGGAGTAGCCCTCGCGCTCGAACCCGGTGGTGAACGCGATCAGGTTCGGGTTGTGCTCCTTGGCCAGCGTCGCGGTCGCCGTGGAGTCGATACCGCCGGAGAGGAAGGCGCCGACCGTGACGTCCGGGTCGGAAATCATGTGCTTGCCGACCGAGTCGCGCATCACATCGGCGATGCGCTCGTACAGTTCGTCGGCCTCGGCCTGGCTGTTCACCGGCTTCGCGTTGAAGGTCGGGTGGAAGTAGCGCGTGAACTCGACGTCACCGCCGGGGACCACCCGGAACGACGTGCCGGACTCGACGCGGCGGACGCCGGTGTGCATCGACTCGGGCTCCGGCACGTACTGCAGCACCAGGTAGTGCTGCAGGGCCGTCTTGTCCAGCTCGTCCTGGACGCCGAGCACGCCCGAAAGCTCCAGCAGGCTCTTCTTCTCGCTGGAGAAGGCGACCTTGCCGGGACCGGCCGAGTAGAAGAGCGGCTTGATGCCGAACGGGTCCCGCGCGCCGAAGACGACCTTCTCCTGCGAGTCCCAGATCAGGAAGGCGAACATGCCGCGCAGCTTCTTGACCGCCTCGTCGCCGAGGTAGTGGTATGCCGCGACGATGGCCTCGCCGTCGCCTTCTGTGGCGAACTTCGCACCGTGCTCGGCGGCAAGCTCGTCGCGCAGCTCTTTGTAGTTGTAGATCTCGCCGTTGAAGTTCAGCGTGTAGCGCTCGGGAGCCTCCGGCGGACCCCACACCAGCGGCTGGTGGGCGTGGTCGACGTCGATGAAGGCCAGCCGGTTGAAGCCGTAGACCACCTCGGCGTCGGCCCAGGTGTCGTGCTCGTCGGGGCCGCGGTGCCGCTGGCAGCGCATGGCCGCGTCGACGGCGTCACGGGCGCTCGCAGCGTCGGCTTCGGTCGAACAGATCAGTCCAAGCAGGCCGCACACGTCTAGTTCACACACCTCTTGTTGGCCGAGCGGGGAGAAGGGCCCAGTATGCCGGTGGGTGTGTACACCCGGATGTGGTGGGGGATACGCGTGTTGGGGTTACCCCTTAGTCAGCGCGGCGCCGCAACTCGGCTAGGCTCCGGCTGTCACGAAGATCGGTCGAGGAGGCTCTGGGTGAAAGGGCAAGGCGCAGTGGGAAATCCAGAGCGCACCCCAGTTAAGCGGGCTGGTCGCGTCGCAGCGCTCGCCGCGCTGGTGATGCTGACCGCGACGGGCTGTTCCGGGGACGAGATCCTCCGCTTCGGCTGGCCGGTCGGGGTGACCCCGCAGGCGCACGACATGCGGACCCTGTGGACGTGGACGGTCATCGCGGCGCTGGCCGTGGGTGTCATCGTCTGGGCGCTGATCTTCTGGACCGCGATCTTCCACCGCAAGAAGAAGACCGCCGACGGCGCGGAAGAGGAACTGCCCCGTCAGTTCCAGTACAACATCCCGCTGGAGATCTTCACGGTCGTCGTCCCGACGATCATGGTCTGTGTGCTGTTCTTCTTCACCGCGACCACCGAGAACCGGGTGCTCGCCGAGACGGACAACCCGGACGTCACGGTCGACATCGTCGCGTTCCAGTGGAACTGGGAGTTCAAGTACAAGAGCGACTCCAAGAACCACGAGGACCCCGAGATCACCACGGTCGGCAGCTCGACCGAGATCCCGCTGCTGGTCCTGCCGACGAACAAGACCATCCAGTACAACCTGCGGTCGGCCGACGTCATCCACTCGTTCTGGGTGCCGGAGTTCCACTTCAAGCGGGACGTCATGCCGGACCCGGAGAAGAACAACCAGGACTTCACCTTCCAGAACTCGATCGACAAGGAAGGGTCGTTCGTCGGCCGCTGCGCCGAACTGTGCGGCACCTACCACTCGGGGATGAACTTCGAGGTCAGGGCGCTCTCGCCGGACAAGTACGCGCAGTACATCCAGCTGCGTGGCACGGTGAACCCGAAGAGCGGCAAGCCGAATACGGCTTCCGAAGCGCTGACGGCGATGAACTGCGGCGAACTGTGCTCGCCCTACGCCGTCACCACCACCCCGTTCAACACCGACCGCACCGCGCGGGTCGCGTCCAACTGACCCGGCTGTTCGAGCCCGAAACAGGAGTGAGGCAACGTCCATGAAGGTCGAAGGACGGATTTTCTTCCTCGTCGCGGTCTTCTCCGTCATCGTCGCGGGTATCTACGCGTACATGACCGGAACGATGACCCGGGACGGCGTCGAGCCGGTCGGTGTGGTGGCCCTGATCCTCACCGGTGGCCTGGCCTTCCTGGCCGGGAGCTACCTGCAGTTCGTGGCGCGGCGCATCGAGCCGCGGCCGGAGGACCGGGAAGACGCGGAGATCAGCGACGGCGCCGGTGAGCTGGGCTTCTTCAGCCCCGGTAGCTACTGGCCGATCGGTCTCGCGGCGGCCGCCGCGCTGACCGGTGTCGCGCTCGCGTTCTTCCACATCTGGCTGCTGATCATCGCGCTGGGCCTGGTCATCATCGCCATCGGCGGGCTGGTGTTCGAGTACCACACCGGTCCGAACCACGAGTGACGTTCTGACGCCGAAAGCGGCGCCTCGGTCTTCGGACCGGGCGCCGCTTTTCGCATTCAGAGGACTAAACGCGGGCGGGCTGGGCCGCCGGGACGCGTTTCGGGGCCAGCGCGGCGGCCAGGACGGCCAGCATGCCGAGGCCTTCCGGCCACGTCGGCCGGTGCCCGTAGGCGAGGACGTCCACCACCACCGCGACCACCGGATAGACGTAGGACAGCAGCGCCACCGTGGTGGTCGGCAGCTTCCCGATGCTCGCGTACATCAGCACGTACATCAGCGCGGTGTGCACGGTTCCCAGCAGGACCAGCCACAGCAGGCCTGAGGGGTCCGTGGGCAGCGGCGTGACCAGCAGGGCGGGTGCGAGCACGATCGTGCCGGTCACCAGCTGTACGGCCGCGAGAACGTGCGGACGGACGTGCTTGAGCTGCTTCGCGACGAACGAAGCGCCGGCGTAGAGCGCGGCCGCGCCGAGGGCGAGCGCGATCCCCGCCAGCCGCACGGGTTTCCCGTCGGCGCCGTGCGCGGACAGCGAGATGAGCGTCACCCCGCCGAACGCGATCAGCGCCCGGACCAGCTGGCTCTTCGCCATCTTCTCGCCGAGGAACGCCGCCGCTAGGCCGACCAGCATCAGCGGTTGCGTGTGGTAAACGACGGTGCTGACCCCGATCGACGACAGCGAGTACGAGGCGAACAGCAGGACCCAGTTCCCGACCAGGAACAGCCCGCCGAGGATGGCGAGCAGCAGGTCGCGGCGGCTGAGCGTCCACGGGCGGAGCCAGCCCCGGGCGGCGCTCCACACCAGGAGCAGCAGACCGCCGACGAGGCTCCTGGCGAACGCCACGGCGGGGGCGTCGGCGCCGCTTTCCAGGACGACGGCGCCGATCGTGCCGGACAGCGCCATCGCGGCCGTCCACTGCAACACGGGGTTGTTCTTGTTCATGGCGACCACTTTCGCCGTCGCGTCCGCGTTCAACCAGTGTCAGAGATGACATCGACCGCAAAACTTGTGACACACTGCCCGGATGGATGTGAAGAAGGTCGCGGTGGTGCTCGCCGACCAGGTCTCGCCGTTCGAACTCGGGGTCGCCTGTGAGGTCTTCGGCACCGATCGCAGCGCCGACGGCATCGAGGGCTGGGACTTCGCGGTCTGCTCACCCGGCGGTGCGAACGTCCTGAGCTGGTCCGGTTTCGGGCTCGATGGGCTGCGGGGCCTCGACTTCGCGGCGTCCGCGGATCTGCTGATCGTCCCGACCTGTGCGCCGCGCAGCGCGAGCCCGCCGGAGCCGGTGCTCGAAGTCCTGCGCGACGCGGCGAGCCGAGGGGCCTGGGTCGCCGGCTTCTGCGCGGGCGTCTTCTCGCTCGGCTACGCCGGGCTGCTCGACGGGCGCAACTGCACCGTGCACTGGGTCTACGAACAGGAGTTCCGGTCGCGGTTCCCGACGGCGAAGGTCGATCCGAAGGCGTTGTACGTCGACGACGGCGGCGTCCTCACCAGCGCGGGAACCGTCGCCGCCGTCGACCTGTGCCTGCATCTGGTGCGAGAGCTGCGCGGTGTCGCCGCGGCCACCACGCTGGCCAGGCGGATGGTCGCGGCTCCACATCGGGTCGGCGGGCAGGCCCAGTTCGTTCAGGCGCCGGTGCCCGAGATCGCCGCACCGGACGACACCGTGCTCGCCGAAGCGCTCGAATGGATCGAGCGGCGGTTGGATCGGCCGTTCACCGTCGCCGACCTCGCCCGGCGCAGCGGTTTGGGGGAGCGCACGTTCCTGCGCCGGTTCTCGGCGGCCACCGGGACGACGCCGCACCGGTGGCTCACCGAGCGCCGACTCGACCGCGCGCAGTCACTGCTCGAAGAAGGCCGTCTGTCCATTGAGGACATCGCGGTCGCCTGCGGATACGCCTCCGCCGCCGCGCTGCGGCATCAGTTCGGCAAGCTGCGGGGTACCAGCCCGAGCGCGTATCGCAGGACTTTTTCCGCCGGCTAGAAGGAGATTTCCTGTCCGACGGTGACCTGGACGTGGTCGGGGACCTCGTCGTGTTCGTCGCCGACGGAGAGTGTGCCGGTCGGCTCGAACAGCAGCAGCGACGCACCGTCCACTGAGGACGGTTTGTGGAACGTCCCGCGCGGGACGACGAACACGGAACCACGCGGCAGTGTGACGACACGTTCGCCGTCCTCTTCGCGCAACGCGATGTCCAAGGTGCCTTCGAGGACCATGAAGAACTCGTCGGTGTTCTCGTGGACGTGCCAGACGTGCTCGCCCGCGACCTTGGCGAGACGGACGTCGTAGTCGTTGACGTGGGCGACGATCCGCGGGCTCCAGATCTCGTCGAACCCGGCCAGCGCGGTTCCCAGATCGATCGGCTGCTTGCTCATGTCCCGATCCTCGTGGCTGGACCGCCCGAGGGGTGAGTGCTAGGAATCGCATATGTCGCATGATTCCTCGCACAAGGTCGCCGTCCTGGTCGACGAGGGCTCCAACCCCTTCGAAATGGGCGTCGCGACCGAGCTGTTCGGCCTGCGGCGGCCCGAGCTGGGCAGGCCTTGGTACGACTTCACGGTGTGCGCGGCCGAGCCGTCCGTGCGCATGCACCTGGGCATGTTCACCCTCACCGATGTCGCCGGGCTCGAAGCCGTGGAAACCGCCGGCACGGTGATCGTGCCCAACCGGCCCGATCCGGAGAGTCCGGCCAGGGAGTCGGTGCTGGCGGCCATTCGCGCCGCGTCCGCGCGGGGTGCCCGGCTGGTGAGCTTCTGCACCGGCGCCTTCACCCTCGCGCAGGCGGGGGTGCTGGACGGGCGGCGCGCGACGACGCACTGGAAGTGGGCGGGGCTCTTCCGCGAGCTGTATCCCGAAGTGCTCCTGGAACCGGACGTCCTCTTCGTCGACGACGGCGACGTCCTGACCGCGGCGGGCAGCGCGGCCGCCCTCGATCTGGGGCTGCACCTGATCAGCCGTGACCACGGCGCCGAGATCGCGAACGCGGTGAGCAGGCGGCTGGTGTTCGCCGGGCACCGTGACGGCGGCCAGCGGCAGTTCGTCGAACGTCCGCTGCCGCCGGTGCCGGACACGTCGCTGGCTCCGGTGCTCGCCTGGGCGCGTGAACGGCTGGACCGGCCGCTCACGGTCGCCGACCTCGCCGCGCGGGCGGCGGCCAGCCAGGCGACGCTGCACCGGCGTTTCCGCGCCGAACTGGGGACCACGCCGCTGGCGTGGCTCACGACGGAACGGATCGCGCTGGCTTGCCGGCTGATCGAGCGCGGGGAGCAGCGGCTGGACCGGGTTGCGCGGGCTTCCGGGTTCGGGACCGCGGCGAATCTGCGTACGCAGCTTCGGCGGGCTACGGGACTGACGCCTACGGCTTACCGGGCGCGGTTCAGCACCGCCTCGTGAGTGGCAAGGACGGTTAGAACCGTCCTTGCCACTCACGAGGTCAGGCGAAGGCGATCCACCGGTTCAGCAGATCCGCGGCGGCGCCCGAATCGATGGCCGAGGCCGCCCGCGTGAGCCCGGCCGCCAGATCGTCTTCCAGCGACCCCGAGAACCCGGCGAAGGCCGCCAGCGCGGCCGCCGAGTTGAGCAGCACCGCGTCCCGCACCGGCCCGGTCTTCCCGGCCATCACCTGGCGGAACACGTCGGCGTTGTGCGCGGCGTCGCCGCCGCGCAGGTCGTCCGCGGTCGCCCGCGCGATGCCCAGGGACGCGGGGTCGAAGCTCCGCTCGGTGATCTCGCCGCCGGAGACCACCCATACCGAACTCGTGGTCGTGGTCGTGATCTCGTCCAGCCCGTCGTCGCCGCGCACGAGCAGCACGGTCATGCCGCGCCGCGCGAACACCTCGGCCAGCACGCGGGTCTTGTCCTGGTAGGCGCAGCCGATCAGCGAGCTGCGCGGCTGCGCCGGGTTGGTCAGGGGGCCCAGCAGGTTGAACGTCGTCGGCACGCCGAGCTCGCCGCGGGTCGGGCCGGCGTGGCGCAGGGCCGGGTGGAACTTCGGCGCGAAGCAGAAGCCGATGCCCAGCTCGTTCACGCTGCGCTGCACCGTCTCCGGCGGCAGATCGATCGTGACGCCCAGCTCCTCCAGCACGTCCGCGGCGCCGGACTTCGACGAAGCGCTCCGGTTGCCGTGCTTGGCCACCGGGGCACCGGCCGCGGCCGTCACCACCGTGGCCATGGTGGAGATGTTGACCGAGTTCGACCGGTCGCCGCCGGTGCCGACGATGTCCACCGACGGCCTGTCGATGGTCACCCGTTTGGCGTGCGCCAGCATGGCGTCGGCCATACCGGAGATCTCCGCCGGTGTCTCACCCTTCGCGCGCAGCGCGACGGCGAATCCGGCGATCTGGGAGGGCGTCGCCGCCCCGCTCATGATCTGGTCCATCGCCCACGCGGTGTCCTCCTCGGACAGATCCGCGCGCGCGATGAGCTGATTGAGCAGGGACGGCCAAGTCTTCGCGGCCGCGCTCATCGGCTCAGCCGTGCACGGCCGGCACCCGCCGGGCGCGCAGCACTTCGGCGACGGTCTCGGCGGCGGTCAGCGGGTCGAGCGGGTGGACCAGCACCGCGTCGGCCTGCGACCAGGTCGCGA
This sequence comes from Amycolatopsis sp. EV170708-02-1, assembly GCF_022479115.1. Taxonomy (NCBI): domain Bacteria; kingdom Bacillati; phylum Actinomycetota; class Actinomycetes; order Pseudonocardiales; family Pseudonocardiaceae; genus Amycolatopsis; species Amycolatopsis sp. EV170708-02-1. The sequence continues at coordinate 6,181,575 of NZ_CP092497.1, read as the reverse complement.
GCCAGCGATCGTCCTTGCGCCGCACCGAGACCACGATCGGCGGGCAGTCCTCGATCTCGTTCTTCAGCTGACGGGTCAGCCCGATACCGCCGGTCGGCTGGGCCTCGCCGTCGAGGATGGCCAGGTCCACGTTGCCCGCGTCCATCTCGACGAGGACCTCGGAGATGCCGGACGCCTCGGTGTAGTCCACCCGGCCGAGGTCGGCGGCGGGCCTGCGGCCGACGGCGTTGATGATCGCCTCGCGCACCTCCGCCTTGTGGCTGAACACCAGGATCCGCATCGCCTGCTCGCCCATGAGCGCGCCTCCGCCTCGTCTAGTCATGTCGACCCCGCGATGTTATCCGCCATGACCGACATCACGTGGACGCACCCGACGGCTGGAGCGCGTCCCAGCCCAGCGAATCGCCGCCGAGCCGTTGCGCGAGCCCCGCCATCCGTGACCGTTCCTGCGCGCAGTGGAGTGCGTCGAGGGTCTGGACACGCAGCGCGTGCGCGAGGGCGAACTCGCCGTCGGGCGCCTGTTCTCGCAGCTCCCAGCCGTCCTGGGCGAGGATCGAGGCCGCCTCGGCGAGCTTTTCGGGCGGCAGCCTCAAGTAATGGCGCAGGATCGCGGGCGCTTCGGCGACCCAAGCGGGTGATCTCGCCAACGCCGCGGAATCCGCCTCGGCCGGATCGAAGGCCGCCACGACGATCTCCACGCCGGGCGTGTCGACCGTCAGACTCGGCGCGGAAGGCTTCTTGACCAGGTCACGAAGCCGATCTAGTAAACCCATGAGTAGCCCGGTTCCCACTTTCGTTCAGATGTGACCCGACACGCACGCGACCCGCCGTGGACCCACCCGGCGGGCGCCATGCGTGAGAGGACATAATGCGACGCGTGACAACGGCAGCTCCCACCATCAGCCAGCGGGTCCACTCGCTGAACCGGCCGAACATGGTCAGTGTCGGCACCATCGTGTGGCTGTCCAGCGAACTGATGTTCTTCGCCGGACTGTTCGCCATGTTCTTCACCGTGAAGGCGCAGAACGCGTCCGGCCAGTGGCCGCCGCCGCTGCACGGTGAGCCCTTCCATCTGAACATCGCGCTGGCGATCCCGTTCACCGTGATCCTCGTGGCGTCGTCGTTCACCTGCCAGTTCGGCGTGTTCGCCGCCGAAAAGGGTGACGTGTTCGGCCTCCGTCGCTGGTACATCATCACGTTGATCATGGGCGCGATCTTCGTGGGCGGCCAGGGTTACGAGTACCTGAACCTGATCCACGAGGGGCTGACGATCCCGTCCGGCGCGTACGGCACGGTCTTCTACCTCGCGACCGGGTTCCACGGCCTGCACGTCATCGGCGGGCTCATCGCGTTCGTGTACCTGCTCATCCGCACCAAGCTGAGCAAGTTCACCCCGGCCCAGGCCACCTCGGCGATCGTCGTGTCGTACTACTGGCACTTCGTCGACATCGTGTGGGTGGGCCTGTTCGCGGTGATCTACATCCTTCCGTGAACGAAGCCGCCACCACGACCTATCGGCCTGAACTGACAGCAAGGGTTGCCGCAAGATGACCTCCAGCAAGAACAACACGGAGCGCCGCTTCCGCAAGCGGTCGAAGGCACGCAGGCGTTTCGCCGGCGCGCTGGCGCTCGGGATCGCGCTGCTCAGCGTGGGCGGGTTGTACGCCGTTTTCGCCCCGGAGCCGCAGACCGCGCAGGCGCAGGGCGAATCCGCCCTCCTGCGCGAGGGCGAGAAGCTCTACAACAACACGTGTATCGAATGTCACGGGCCGAAGCTCGAAGGTGTCACCGACCGTGGCCCGAGCCTCATCGGCATCGGCGACGCGGCCGTGTACTTCCAGACCTCCACCGGCCGTATGCCGGCGGTCCGCCAGGAAGCCCAGGCGCAGCGGAAGCCGCCGAAGCTGACCGAGGCCGAGATCAACGCGCTGGGTGCCTACATCCAGGCCAACGGCGGCGGCGCGCAGCGTCCCGCCGAGAAGGGTGACGCGCTGCGCGGCGAGGACGTCGCGCGCGGCAGCGAGCTCTTCCGCCTCAACTGCGCCTCCTGCCACGGCTTCACCGGCCGCGGCGGCGCGCTCTCCTCGGGCAAGTTCGCCCCGAACCTGGACCCGGCCACGGAAGAGCAGATCTACACCGCGATGCTCACCGGGCCGCAGAACATGCCCAAGTTCTCCGACCGGCAGCTGTCGCCGGAGGAGAAGAAGGACATCATCGCGTTCGTGAAGTCCGTGAGCGACGGGAACAACGCACCCGGCGGTAGCTCGCTCGGCGGTCTTGGCCCGGCTTCGGAGGGCGCGATCGCGTGGATCGTCGGGATCGCCGCGCTGATCGGCGTGACGTTGTGGATTGGATCGAAGGCATGAGCGCCGAAGGGCCGAAGCCGCCGACAGAGGCGGAATTGGCGGACATGGATCGCGACCAGCTCGTCAAGCTGGGTACCGCGCTCGACGGGGTCGAGATCGTGGAGTACCCGAAGCCGTGGCCGGTCGAGGGGACACGGGCGGAGAAGCGCGCCGAGCGCGCCGTCGCCCTCTGGTTCGTGCTGGCCGCGCTGTCCGGCCTCGCGTTCGTGGTCCTCATCGCGTGGCCGCACTGGTTCGAGTACAAGGAGCCGGGTAAGACCGGCTACACCATGTACACGCTGTACACGCCGCTGCTCGGGGTCACCCTCGGGCTCGCCGTGCTCAGCCTCGGTATCGGTGTGATCCTCTACACCAAGAAGTTCATCCCGGCCGAGGTCGCGGTCCAGGAGCGCGGGGACGGCGGTTCCAAGGAGGTCGACAAGGCCACCATCGTCGCCCAGCTCGCCGATTCGGGCAGCCGCAGCACCATCGCGCGCCGGTCGATGATCAAGCGGTCCGCGGGCGCCGGTGCCGGTGTGCTCGGCCTCGCCGTCGCGGCGCTGCCGGTCGCGTCCTTCATCAAGGACCCGTGGAAGGACACCGAGAACCGCGACTCGCTGTGGCACTCGGGCTGGAAGAAGAACTTCCCGGACGAGGTCGTCTACCTGCGCCGCAACACCGGCCGTCCGCACGAGATCTCCCTGGTCAAGGCCGAGGACCTCGACGCGGGCGCCATGGAGACGGTGTTCCCGTACCGCAAGTCCGAGGAGCACGACGAGCACGCGCTGTCGGCCGCCTTCAAGCGGGTCGACAACCCGGTCATGCTGATCCGCCTCCGCCCGACCGACGCCGCCAAGGTCGTCAAGCGTCAGGGCCAGGAGGACTACAACTTCGGCGACTACTACGCGTACACGAAGATCTGCAGCCACGTGGGCTGCCCGACCTCCCTGTACGAGCAGCGGACCAACCGCATCCTCTGCCCCTGTCACCAGTCGCAGTTCGACGCGCTCCACTACGCCAAGCCGATTTTCGGGCCGGCGACGAGGCCGTTGGCCCAGCTTCCGATTACAGTGGACTCTGAGGGCTACCTGATCGCGCGCGGAGACTTCAACGAGGCCGTCGGACCGGCCTTTTGGGAGCGTAAGTCATGAGTTCACTCACCACCCCGACCAAGGGGACGAACCCGGTCGAGAAGGCCGCGGGCGCTGGTGCGAAGTGGGCCGACGACCGGTATCACCTGGCCAAGGGCATGCGGCACCAGCTCAACAAGGTGTTCCCGACGCACTGGTCGTTCCTGCTCGGCGAGATCGCGCTGTACAGCTTCATCATCCTGTTGCTGTCGGGTGTCTATCTCACGCTGTTCTTCGACCCCTCCATGGAGGAGGTCGTCTACAACGGCAGCTACACCGGTCTGCAGGGCGTCGAGATGTCGCGGGCCTTCGCGACCACGCTCGACATCTCGTTCGACGTCCGGGGCGGTCTCTTCGTCCGCCAGCTGCACCACTGGGCCGCGCTGATCTTCGTGGCTTCGATGATGGTGCACATGTTCCGGATCTTCTTCACCGGCGCGTTCCGGCGCCCGCGTGAGGCGAACTGGGTCATCGGTGCGCTGCTGCTGGTCCTGGGCATGTTCGAGGGCTTCTTCGGCTACTCGCTCCCGGACGACCTGCTCTCCGGTACCGGTATCCGCGCGACCCTGTCGGGCATCGTGCTCTCGGTGCCGGTCATGGGCACCTGGATCCACTGGGCGCTGTTCGGCGGGGAGTTCCCCGGCAACGAGATCATCCCGCGCCTGTACACGATCCACATCCTGCTGCTGCCGGGCATCATGCTCGGCCTGGTGGCCGCGCACCTCGCGCTGGTCTGGTACCAGAAGCACACGCAGTTCCCGGGCGTGCGCCGCAAGGAGACCAACGTCGTCGGCGTCCGCATCATGCCGGTCTTCGCGCTCAAGGGCGGTGCGTTCTTCGCGCTGGTCACCGGCGTCATCGCGCTGATGTCGGGGCTCTTCCAGATCAACCCGATCTGGAACATCGGCCCGTACAACGCGGCGCAGGTCTCGGCCGGTTCACAGCCGGACTGGTACATGGCCTGGGCCGACGGCATGCTGCGGATCTGGCCCGCGTGGGAGCTCTACCTCGGGAACTACACGGTCCCGGCGGTGTTCTTCCCCGGCGCGATCGGGATGCCGCTGCTGATCGGGTTGCTGGTGATGTATCCCTGGATCGAGCGAAAGCTGTCCAAGGACACCGCGCACCACAACCTGCTGCAGCGCCCGCGCGACGTCCCGGTCCGGACCTCGCTGGGCATCATGGCCCTGACGTTCTTCGCGGTCATCATGCTGTCGGGCTTCAACGACATCATCGCGTTCGCCTTCGACATCTCGCTGAACGCGACGACGTGGGCGGGCCGGATCGGTGTCCTGCTGCTGCCGCCGATCGCGTACTACATCACCTACCGGATCTGTCTCGGCCTCCAGCGGGCCGACCGCGAGGTGCTGGAGCACGGCGTCGAGACCGGCATCATCAAGCGCCTGCCGCACGGTGAGTTCATCGAGATCCACCAGCCGCTCGGCCCGGTGGACGACCACGGCCACCCGATCCCGCTCGAATACCAGGGCGCGTCGGTGCCGAAGAAGATGAACAAGCTCGGCTCGGCCGGACACGCCGTCGCCGGTTCGACCTGGTCCCCGGACCCGGTCGAGGAGACGATCGCGCTGGAGCGCGCCCGGGCCAACGGGCACGGCAACGGCAAGGTCGACGACATCGGTGGCGAGCCTTCCGCGGAGCGCAAGGAGATCACCTCCGGGCACTAGTCCGGGAGAAGTACGTGAAGGCCCCCTTCACTGCGCTAGACGCAGTGAAGGGGGCCTTCACGTACTTGGGGGAAGCTCAGGCGCCTTCGACGCCGATGTCGAAAGCGGACTCGCTGTCGGCCTTCGAGTATGAGCGGAACGCGATATGCGTGACCGTGCTCAGCACGCCGGGGACCTTGCCGATCTTCGCCGGGATCAGATCCGCGAGGTCTTCGTGGGCCGCGACGCGGACCGAGGCGATCAGGTCGACGTCGCCCGCGCAGGAGTAGACCTCGCGGACGCCCTCGATGTCCGCGATCGCCTGCGCCGCCTCGGGGATGGCATCGGCTTCGACCTGGATCAACACGATCGCGGTGATCACTAGAGTGCCTCCTACTTCAGGGAATCCGGTGCCGGAATCCTAGCCCGCCACACGTTCCAGCGCCGTCGCGCTCGCCGCGAGATCGAGCCATTCCTGCCAGCCGCCCGCCACCGCGGCGGGCTCCGCCCAGGGGTGCGTGGTGCGCACGAGCCGGACACCCGGACGGGTCAGCCAGCGCAGGAGGATGCCGATCTCCTCCGGGATCGCGCCGAAGAGCGGGCCGGGCCCCGGGATGACCGTCTCCGCCGAGGCCACGAGCATCTCGACGACCGGCATCGGCGGCACCCCGCGCCGCGCGACCCCCGCCGACGCGAGCCTGCCGTGCCGGATCACCGCCAGTTCCCAGCCGCCGTTCCCGTCGGGCCCGGCGGCGATCAGCTCGGGGATGCCCGCCAGCGCCGACTGCCGATGTGCCCGCCCGACCGCGCGGATCAGCCCGGCCAGCTGATCGCGGTGCTGGGCGGCCTGTTCGTAGTGCTCCGCGGCGGAGAGCCGGGCCAGCTGATCGGCGGCGGCCCGCAGCGGGCGTCCGTCCGTTCCGGCGATGAGGCCGGACACCGCCAGCACGCCCGGCCGGTACGCCTCGACGGTCTGCCGCCCGGCACACGGCGCTCCGCAGCGCCCGAGCTCGGCGAGGACACAGGGTGTCCCGTTCGGCGCGGTCGCCGAGATGCGCTGGGTGCACGTCCGCAGCCCCGAGGCGCCGGCGAGGGTGTCCGCGGCGGACCGGGCGTCGGTCTGGGTGCGAAAGGGCCCCAGCATCCCGTCTCGCGGCATGCGGACCACCGACAGGCGTGGGAACGCCTCCTCGGTCAGCGCGACCCACCACGCGTGCCGTGGGTTCTTGGAACGGCGGTTGTACATCGGGCGATGGGCGGCGATCAGCCGAAGCTCCCGGACGGCGGCCTCCAGCGCGTGCGCGCATTCGACCGCGTCGACCCGCTCGGCCAGCGCGACCATCTCGCGGATCCGCCCCCGGCTCTCCGAGCCGGTGAAGTACTGCCGGACCCGGCGGCGCAGATCGGACGACGTCCCGACGTAGAGGACCTCGTCGCTCGGGCCGCGGAACAGGTAGACCCCGGGCCTCGACGGCAGATGCTCGGCCAGCGACCGTTTGCGCCGCTGGGCCGCGGTCACCTCGGGCAGATAGTCCAGCAGCTCTTCGAGGGTGTGGACGCCGAGATTGCCCACCCGTTCGAGCAGCGCGTGCAGGACGTCGACGGTGGCGCGCGCGTCCGCGAGCGCGCGGTGATTCGGCGTGGTGCGCGCGCCGAACAACGCCGCCAGCGCGGAAAGCCGGTAGCTGGGCGTCTCGTCGCGGGAGATGACCCGGCGGGCGAGCCGGACCGTGCAGACGACGGCCGTCTTGGGCCAGTGGTAGCCGTGGCCCTCGCAGGCCGCCCGCATGAATCCGGTGTCGAAGGCGGCGTTGTGCGCCACGAGCACGGCGCCGGAGATGAATTCCAGGAACGCGGGCAGCACACGCTCGATCCGGGGAGCGTCGTAGACCATCGCCCCGGTGATACCGGTGAGCTCGACGATCTGGGGCGGGATCGGCATCCCCGGATTGACGAAGGTGGCGAACTCGCCGACGATCTCGCCCGCGCGGATCTTGACCGCGCCGATCTCGGTGATTCCGTCCGGACCGGGTTTCGTCCCGGTGGTCTCCAGGTCGAATACGACGAAAGTGATGTCCCGCAAAGGAGTTCCCAGCTCGTCGAAGGCGAGTTGCGCCGCGCCGGGCCGCCGTCCGGTGTCCATGGTCGGGCACAGTAGGGGCGGGCACCGACAATCCCAGGATGCGCGCACGCCGTCCCATCGAGCGCGCCCCGAGGGCATGGGGCCTACGCTGGAGCGATGCAACCGCAGCCCGCAGTGCCCGAATCGCCCGAGGACGCCACCGGCGGCCCCTCGGGTGTCGTGGCGTCCGCGGGCGCGACGGAGACGTCCGAAGAGGTGCCTGCCGAAGGCTGGACGGCCCTGCCGGAGACCGTACGGGAGCGGATCGCCGAGCTGGCGGCCGCCGCCGTCGGCAAACTGCCGGTCGCCGACGTGCCGAGGCAGCTGCGCCCGGTCGCGAAGTTCGCCCCGGCGAAACGCGCGAAACTCGGCGGGACGGCGTTGCTCACCGCGTTGGGGGAGTCTTCGCAGTTCCGGGTCGCGGTCACCGAATGGCTGCGCGACCACCGCAAGGACGCCCTCGACCCGAACGCCCCCGACTCCGTCGCCGCCGCGGCCGCCGCCGTGCTGCTCGGCGAAGCGGGCGCGGCCGGACGGGTCCGGCTGGTGGCGAAGAACGCCGAGGAGACGGCGTTGCGCGCCGAACGCGACGCCGCGCTGGCCCGCAACCAGCGGCTGGAGACCGAACTGGCCCAGCTGCGTGAAGAACTGCGCGAAGCCAAGGAAATCGCCGGTGGTGCGCGTGGCGAACGCGACGCCGAGGTCGAAAAGCTGTTGAAGCGCCTGCGGGAGCAAGGTGTCCAGCTGCGCCAGGCGAAGGACGCCGTCGCCGAGGCACACGCCCGGCTGGAAAGCGGAGGCGCCGAGAGCGCCGAAGAGATCAAGGCGCTGAAGGCCCAGTTGGACCGTGAGAGGCAGCGTGTCGCCACAGAGCGGGCGCGGGCGGAGAAGGCCGTCACGGACGCCGAGATCGCCCGTCAGTCCGCCCGTGAGGCGCGTCAGGCCGACGAGGTCAGGCTCGGGCTGCTGCTGGACACGATCGAAGGCGCCGTCGGCGGGCTGCGCCGCGAGCTTTCGGTGAGCGCGCGGGGTCAGCGCCCGGCGGACATGGTGCGCGGCGCGACGTCGGGCCTCGGGGCGGGCGGCAAGATCCAGGACGTCACCGCGCTCGACCGGTACCTCGCGCTGCCCAACGTGCACCTGATCGTCGACGGTTACAACGTCACGAAGACCGGATATCCGGAGCTGGCGCTTTCCGACCAGCGCGACCGGCTGATCCATCAGCTGTCCGCGCTCGCCGCGCGGACCTCGGCCGAGGTCACCGTCGTGTTCGACGGCGCCGGTGTGCTTTCCGTGCCCGCCGCGGTCCCGCGCGGGGTCCGGGTGCTGTTCTCCGAACGCGGCGTGCTCGCGGACGACGTCATCCGGTCCCTCGTCGCGGCCGAGCCGCCGGGGCGCCCGATGGTGGTCGCGAGCACGGACCGGGCGGTGGCGGATTCGGTGCGGGGCAAGGGCGCGCATCCGGTGCCGTCGGCGGTGCTGGTGTCGCGGCTCAGCCGGGTCTGAAGGTGACAGAGGTCGTGGGGCTCGTGAGTGGTAAGGACGCTTAGAACCGTCCTTACCACTCACGAGCAGACCGGGCAGGTGACGCGCCGGGCGGCCGGTCGCCAGCCCTCTCGGACGAGGATCGCGCGGACCTCGGCCGCGACCTCGCACGGTGAGTTCCGGACGTCCTGCCAGCCGTAGACGAGGCGTACCCGGCCGGCCAGTTCGGCGGCGTTGTCCCGTCGACGGTCCCGGAATGCGACGGAGGCCATCGCGTGGGTCGCCCGCCCGTCCAGGCGGACGGTCAGGGCCGCCCCGTGCGGGTCGTAGGTGACGTCCTCCCACAAGGTCTTCCCATCGACTTCGATCGCCGTCTGCCGGTCACCCGGTGGTAGACCGTGTCGCTCCTCGACCTGTTCCTTGAACTCCACTTCGAGCGCTGACATGAGGCCTCCGTCCACCAGTTCGAGACCTCGCTGGATCTCGGCGCGGAAGCGGAACGGCGGGCGCATCGAGACGCAGTCGCGCATCGCGGACACCGGGACCTTGCTCCGGCTCACCAGATCGACGACGACGCTCACAGCGTCTCGCGCGGTGGGCTGGGAGACCGCCAGATCGACGATCGTGTCCGTGGGCTTGGTACGAGGCGGCCACGCCTCGGCCGTGGAGTACGGGAGCGCTCGCGACCGGTGGACCTTCACCAAGGGGGATTGGGAAACGGCGGAGCCGGCATACGGCACGGTGATCTCGATCGGACCCTCTTCGATCGGAAGGAGACGCCATTCTTCCGCCGCCGTGCGATGGCTGAGAACCGCGTGCCCACCTCCATAGCGGAGGGCGGCGTGCATTCTCGCGTTTCGCGGGAGGGGGCCGGTGAAGGTCGCGTAGACCCGCGGCAGAACACGCTGCCAGCGTCCGGCTTCCAGATTGGCGACGATGTCCGCCTTGGTGTGTCTGTAGGCGAAGAGCTGAGCTCTGGTGACGATCCCGTGCTGCTCCTGCAGCAGGACAGGCCAGCTCGGTCGTTGTTCGGCCGGGATGGCTTCTTCCGACCAGCGTTTGTGTAGGGGCACGCCGTTCACACTGGCCGGAGCAGAGCGACCGAACGGGGTGGCGGGCGCAAGTTGTGGATGGAGGGTGCGGTTGTGGATAGGTCGGGTCTCGTGAGTGGCAAGGACGGTTCTAACCGTCCTTGCCACTCACGAGGTCCGAAACTGTCGGTGGTCGCTCTTAATGTGCACCTCACCACTGAAAGTGAGGAGCCCGAGATGGACGACAAGGCCATCGCCGATATAGCGGACATAGAGACGCTCGTCATCGATTGCGACCGGTGCGCGGTCCGCGGTGACGCATGTCATGACTGTGTCGTCAGTGTCCTTCTCGGCGCGCCGCTCGCGCTCGAATGGGACGCCGACGAGCGGAAAGCGGTCGACGCGCTCGCCGAAGCCGGGATGGTGCCGCGCCTCCGGATGGTCGAGATCGTCGAGCAGGAGCGCCGGAAATCGGCCTGAGGACACGCCTCGACCGGGGCATTCGACGAGTGGTCGATCCGATCGGGTGAACGGTAGGTAGTCGTGATCAGCCCCAGGCTGTAACGCCCGTCACACCTTTCCGCTCATGCTGGTCCGAAGGTGTTTCGGCGCATCACGGAGAGTTTTTGTGCTTGCCATGGTGGACGCGGTGCCCGTGGTTTCGTAACCTGTCCGAGATCTCGTGGCCGGAAGTCGTCGCCAGACGGCGACACGGGATCGCCACTGAGGCAGCTTTGTCGGGGAGCTGCACCGGAACCAGCCACGCGCCAAACCTGTTGCGATAGCACTCGGCCAGGCGCGAGGCGGGAACGCGGGGAACCGCGCGGGCCTCACGGTCGGCGTCGCGGCTTCGCGGAAGAGGGCCCCCGACCTCTTCGCCCCGGGTTCCGAGTCGGTGGCCGACAGCAAAGGAGACACGCGCGACCGTGCAGTCGCATCCAGTCAAGCGCGTGGTGTCAGGAGCTTTGGCCGCGGCCGCGGTGATCACCGCGGTGACAGTGGCCCAGCCTTCCGCCACCGCTGCCCCAGGCCCCGCCCTCCAACAGCCCCCGTCCGGCTCGGACGCCCTCGCCAAGTACCGCGACCTCGCGGCACAGGCCGAGAAGGCGAACGAAGACCTCCTCAAGGCGAAGGACGACCTCGCCGCGAAGCAGGGTGAGCTCGACAAGGCGACCGCCGACGCAGCCGCAGCCAAGGAGCTCGGCATCAAGGCGGCCGGTGACGAGAAGACCTTCCAGGCCGAGGTGAACAAGTTCGCCGGTGCCTCGTTCACCAGCGGTGTGCAGCTGAACAAGCTGTCGTCGCTGCTGTCGGGCGCGTCGACCCAGGACTTCCTGGAGCGTTCTTCGGCACTCGAGGTCCTCGCCGCGAACAAGAACACCGCGCTGACCAACCTGAGCGGTGCCGTCGCCCAGGCCGCGGCCGCGGCCAAGCAGGCGGCGGACGCCCAGAACACGGCTACCGCGGCCCGTGACACGGCCGCCAAGCTGACCACGGACATCGAGGCGCGCCAGAAGACGCTGGCCGACCAGCTCAAGGAGATCGAGCGGGCCGGCGGCAACCTGAGCGCCGCGGATCGCAACGCCCAGAAGGACAAGGGCGGCGCGTTCCCCAACCTGCCCGCCCCGGGTCCCGCCGCGGCGGCGGCCCTCGCGGCCGCGAAGAGCAAGCTCGGCAGCCCGTACGGCTGGGGCGACACCGGCCCGTCGTCGTTCGACTGCTCGGGTCTGATGCTGTGGGCGTACAAGCAGGCCGGTCTCACCCTGCCGCGGTCCAGCCGTCAGCAGTCGACCTTCGGCGCCCCGGTGCAGAGGTCGCAGCTGCAGCCGGGCGACCTGGTGTTCTACAACTCGCCGGTCTCGCACGTGGGCATGTACGTCGGCAACGGCATGATGGTGCACGCGCCGACCACCGGTGACGTCGTCAAGGTGTCGCCGCTGCAGAACAACTACGTCGGCGCCCGTCGCCCGACGGCCTGACGAACAGACGACAAGGGGCGGTACCGCGCGAGCGGTGCCGCCCCTTTCGTCTGTGGCGGGCCAAGTAGCCTGCAGGGGTGCTGAGGACCCTGCTGGTGACCAACGACTTCCCGCCCCGGCCGGGCGGTATCCAGAACTACCTGAACTCGCTGGCCACCCGCCTGCCCGCGGACGACCTGGTCGTCTACGCGCCCTCATGGGAATCGAGCACCGGCTCGCACGGCGAGTTCGACGCCGCCGCCCCGTTCGAGGTGGTGCGCCATCCGACGTCGCTGATGCTGCCGACCCCGGACGTGCTCAAGCGGGCGAAGGAGATCATGCGCGCCCGCGAGTGCGAGGCCGTCTGGTTCGGCGCCGCGGCGCCGCTGGCGCTGCTGGGGCATCCGCTGCGGTCGGCGGGCGCGCGCCGGGTGCTGGCGTCGACGCACGGCCACGAGGTCGGCTGGTCGATGCTGCCGGGCTCCAGGCAGGCGCTGCGGCGGATCGGCGACACCGTCGACGTGATCACCTACGTCAGCAAGTACACGCGGTCCCGCTTTTCGGCGGCCTTCGGCCCGATGGCGGGGCTGGAGATGCTTCCGTGCGGCGTGGACACCGCGCTCTACCGGCCGGATCCGGCCGCGGGCAAGGAGATCCGCGAGCGGCACGGTCTCGCCGACCGGCCGACGATCGTCTGCGTTTCGCGGCTGGTGCCGCGCAAGGGCCAGGACATGCTGATCAAGATCCTGCCCGAGCTCCGCAAGCGGATCCCGGACGTGGCGTTGCTGCTCGTCGGCGGCGGCCCGTACCGCAAGACGCTCACCGGGCTCGTCGAAGCGCTGGGAGTCGAGGACAGCGTCGTCATCACCGGATCGGTGCCGTGGAAGGAGCTTCCCGCGCACTACAACGCGGGCGACGTCTTCGCGATGCCGGCGCGGACGCGCGGCAAGGGGCTCGACGTCGAGGGGCTGGGCATCGTCTACCTGGAGGCCTCGGCGACCGGGCTGCCGGTCGTCGCCGGGAATTCCGGTGGCGCGCCGGAAACGGTGCTGGACGAGGTCACCGGGCACGTCGTCGACGGCCGTGACGAACAGCAGCTGAGGGAGACGCTGGCCGCGTTGCTGGCGGATCCGGTGCGGGCCCGGCGGATGGGGGCCGCCGGTCGCGACTGGGTGGGCGAGAACTGGCGGTGGGACACCATGGCGAGCAGGCTTTCCGGCCTGCTCGACGGCGATCCCGTCGCGGCGGTGCGCTGAGGCGTCAAGGTTCGTAGCGCGCCGGATGCTTCGGATCGTCGACGCGGATCACCACGTCCGACAGCGCCGACGGGTCGACTTCCTGTTCGTAGCGCTCATAGGCGGGGAGCGCCCAGTCTTCCGGTACCCGCCGCTTCAGCGCGGCTGGCGAGAGCCACAGGTGCACGCTCAGGTCGAAGGCGAGCCCCGCGCCGAACAGGAACTCGCCCTCCAGCAGGACGACGCCGCCCTCGGGCAGTTCGACGCGCTCGGCGCGGGTGGCGCGATCGCGGACCGGGTCCCAGAGCGACGGGAGGACCAGGCCGCTGCCGTCCTCGGCGAGCGGGTCGAGCACTTCGCGGCGCAGGGCACCGAGGTCGAGCCAGTCGCTGTAGCGCGAGTCCGGGTCCTCCTTGCCCCGTTCGAAGCGCAGTGAGGCGGGGCGGAGGAAGTCGTTCGCCGAGATCCGCAACACCGCGTGACCGGCGATCCGCAGGGGATCGACCAGGGCGTCGGCGAGTTCTGTGGTGTTGGTCGCACCGGCCGCGCCGTCGATCGCGACCGCGATCCGGCGGCGGCCCGTGATCGAGGTGATGCGCTCGGTCAGTTCGGAGACCAGCAGAGCGGGAGAAATCGGACGGTAGCGCACGGAAAGACATCCTCCACCCGGACCGGTGACCGTCGCACGGTACACCCGATGGGATGATGGCCCGGTGGTGAAAACAACGGCCAAAACAGCCGGGAGTGGTTGGCAGGTAGGCGTTTCCCAGACGGTGCCGTACACCAGCACCCAGGTCTGGGACTTCCTGGTCGGACGCGAGGGCGTGGGCATCTGGCTCGGTCCGGGCGCCGAACTCGGTCACGAGCTGGGCGCGGCGTACGAGACGGCCAACGGGACGACCGGCGAGATCCGCGGCCGCTCCGAGGGCGACAAGCTCCGGCTGACCTGGCGCCCGAAGGACTGGGACCACGACTCGACCTTGCAGATCACGGTGAGCGGCTCCGACCAGAAGACCACGCTCCGTTTCCACCAGGAATGGCTCGCGGGCGCCGACGAGCGCGAGGAACAGCGGGCATACTGGACCGAGGTGACCGAGCGAGTGGTGGCCGCGCTGGCCGAACGCTGACCGGCGCGCCGGGGGAGGCGTACCGATGGGGGAACCGAAGAACCTGGACTGGGATCTCGTCCAGGATCCGCACCGGGTTTCGGCGCTGTTGCGTGAAGAGGGCCCGGCCCGCAAGGTCCGGCTGCCGCGCGGCCTGGAGGTCTGGATCGTCACCGGATACGCCGAAGCCCGCGCGATCCTCTCGGATTCCCGGGTGGGCAAGGATCCGGAGGCGATCCGGCGGCTCTTCGAACGTGACGGCTTCGAATCCGCGGCCGACAACGCCGTACGCGCGCTCGGCGCGCACATGCTGAACTCGGATCCGCCGGACCACACGCGGTTGCGCAAACTGGTCAACCAGGCCTTCACCTCGCGCACGGTTTCCCGTCTGCGGCCGAGGATCGAGCAGATCACCGCGGAACTGCTGGACGGCATCGGCGACGCCGAGCGCGCCGACCTGCTGCCCGCTTTCGCCGTCCCGTTGCCGATCCGGGTGATCTGCGAACTGCTCGGCGTGCACGCGGGCGACCAGCCGGCGTTCGCGACCTGGTCGAACACGATGGTCGCCTGGTCGACGCCGGAGGATCTCCAAGCCGCGGCCGCGAAGATGCACGCGTACCTCGTCGACCTGATCGAAGAGAAGCGCGCCGAGCCCGCCGAAGACCTGCTTTCGGGCCTCATCCACGCCAGTGACGAAGGCGATTCGCTCACCGCGGACGAATTGCTGGCCATGGCGTTCCTGCTGCTGGTGGCGGGATTCGAGACGACGGTCAACCTGATCGCGAACAGCGTTTTGGCGCTGCTTCGGGAGCCGGACCAGCTGGCCGCCCTCCGTTCCGATCCCGCCCTGATTCCCGGCGCGGTCGAGGAGTTCCTGCGCTACGACGGCGCGATCCACCTGGCGACCATCCGGTTCACCAAGGAGGCCGTGTCCGTCGGTGCCGTCGAAATCCCGGCAGGCGAGTTCGTGCTCGTCTCCCTGCTGGGCGCGAACCGGGACGCCGGACGGTTCGAAGACCCGGACCGCCTGGACGTCACGCGTTCGGCGTCGGGGCATCTCGCGTTCGGGCACGGCATCCATTACTGCGTCGGCGCCCCGCTGGCCCGCCTGGAGGCCGAGATCGCCTTGCGCGGACTGCTGGAGAGGTTCCCCGCGCTCGGCCTGGACGCCGAACCGGAAACCCTGCGGTGGCGGGAAAGCACCCTGGTCCACGGCCTGGAGACCCTCCCTGTGCGCCTGCGCTGAGGAGGGCGTGTCGTAGGGTCGCCGGATGGACGCCGCCGAACTCCTCGCGCTCGACGCGGAACACGTCTGGCACCCGTACGGGCCGATGCCGAGCACGATCGACTCCCTGCTGGTCCGCGAGGCGAGCGGGGTGCGGCTCACCCTCGACGACGGCCGCGAACTGCTCGACGGCATGTCGTCCTGGTGGGCGGCGATCCACGGCTACCGGAACCCGGTGCTGGACGCGGCGCTGGCGGAGCAGGCGGGCCGGATGAGTCACGTGATGTTCGGCGGGCTCACCCACGAACCGGCCATCAGGCTGGCCAAGACGCTGGTCGACCTCGCGCCGGATGGCCTGCGGCACGTCTTTCTGTGCGATTCCGGCTCGGTGTCGGTCGAGGTCGCCGTCAAGATGTGCCTGCAGTACTGGCAGTCGGTGGGGCGCAAGGAAAAGCGGCGCCTTATGACCTGGCGCGGCGGCTACCACGGCGACACGTTCACGCCGATGAGCGTTTGCGACCCCGAGGGCGGGATGCACTCGCTGTGGCGCGGGATCCTGCCGGACCAGCTGTTCCTGCCCAAACCGCCCGGCGGTTTCGCCGACGAGCCGGATCCGGCGTACCTCGAACTGCTCGCCACCGAGATCGAGCGGCACGCGGGCGAACTGGCCGCGATCATCGTCGAGCCGGTCGTGCAGGGCGCCGGCGGTATGCGGTTCCACCCACCCGCGTACCTGCGCGCGCTGCGTGAGATCACCGAGGCCAACGACGTCCTGCTCATCTTCGACGAGATCGCTACCGGTTTCGGCCGCACCGGCCGGATGTTCGCCGCCGAGCACGCCGGGGTCACGCCCGACGTGCTGTGCCTCGGCAAGGCGCTGACCGGTGGATACCTGACGATGGCGGCGGCGCTGTGCACACCGGAGATCGCCGACGGGATCTCGCGCGGTGAGCTCCCCGTGCTGGCGCACGGCCCGACGTTCATGGCGAACCCGCTGTCCTCGGCCGTCGCGAACGCCTCGCTGGGGATCCTGGCCGAAGGCGGCTGGAAATCCGATGTCCCGCGGATCGAGGCCGCGCTGAAGGCCGGGCTCGAACCGGCTCGCGAGCTGCCCGCGGTGGCCGACGTGCGGGTGCTCGGCGCCATCGGCGTGGTCGAACTGGACCACCCCGTGGACATGGCGGTGGCGACCGAGGTCCTCACGGCGAACGGGGTCTGGCTGCGCCCATTCCGGAACCTGATCTACACGATGCCGCCCTACATCTCCGAGGCTGACGACCTCGCGGCGATCACTTCCGCAATGGTCGCGGCCGCACAAAAAGCGTAAAAACGGCGAAATTCAGCCCAAAGAGTGTGACAGCGGCCACAGCAATCCGGAGAGGCCACGCTCGGTACAGAGCGTGGTCGCGAGTTGATCTTGGTCAAGCGAACGGGCGAGTCCGATCGGGGTCCGTCTCGGGCGGTTTGCCGCGAAAGCGTGGTATGTCCTAGTTCACGGGCGCACAAGCAAACCTGAGAAACCTTTGCGTAGCGGACTTTTGCGCGCCGATCGGGTTTCCTGCCCCCATGATCGACATCGTTGGTGACGAGCACGACACCGGGCCTCCGGGCCGCCGCAATCCCGCATCGACCCTCCTGAAGAACCTTCGCCACGACGTCCCGGCTTCGGTCGTCGTCTTCCTCGTGGCGGTCCCGCTTTCGCTCGGCGTCGCACACGCCGCCGGAGCCCCCTTGCTCGCCGGACTCGTCTCCGCCGTCGTCGGCGGGATCGTCGCGAGCCTCTTCGGCGCCTCCGTCCTGCAAGTCAGCGGTCCCTCGGCCGCGCTGACCATCGTCATCGCGGAGACCATCGCCACCTTCGGCTGGGCCGCCACCTGCGCGATGACCGTCGCGGCGGGCTTGGTCCAGATCCTCTTCGGCCTCACTCGCGTCGCACGGGCGACTCTCGCGATCTCGCCCGCGATCGTGCACGGCCTGCTCGCCGGGATCGGGTTGATCCTCGTCCTCGGCCAGCTGCACGTCGTACTCGGTGGCACGGCGCGGAGTTCCGCGATCGAGAACGTCCTCGCGCTGCCCGGCCGGATCGTCGGGCACCACGACCAGGCCGCGCTGATCGGTGTCGTCACCGTCGGTGTTCTGCTGGCCTGGACCCGGATGCCGCGTTCGGTGCGCCGCGTCCCCGGCCCGCTGGCCGCCGTCGTGCTGGCGACCGGCCTTTCCGTCGCGGCGGGGATGGACCTGCCGCGCGTCGACCTCCCGAACGGCATGCCGGGGCTGGGTTTCGTCCCCCAGGCGCCGACCGGGTCCTGGGCGGCGATCGTCACCGCCGTCCTCTCCATCGCCCTCATCGCCAGCCTGGAGAGCCTGCTTTCCGCTGTCGCCATCGACAAGCTTCGCGACGGGCCGCGCACCGACCTCAACCGCGAACTGGTCGGCCAGGGCCTGGCGAACGTCGCCGCCGGTTCGCTCGGCGGGTTCCCGGTCACCGGCGTCGTCGTGCGCACCATGACCAACTTCGAGGCGGGCGCCCGCACGCGGATGTCGGCGATCCTCCACAGCGTCTGGATCCTCGGCTGCTGCCTGTTCCTGGTGGGTGCGCTGCGGATGATCCCGCTCGCCGCGCTGGCCGGTCTCCTCGTCTACGTCGGCGCCAAACTGGTCAACGTCACCAGCCTGCGCGAGGTCCGGCGGCACGGCGACCTGCCGGTCTATCTCGCGACCCTGCTCGGCGCCGTCGCCGTCAACCTGCTCACCGGGGTCGCCGCGGGGATCGCGGTCGCGCTCGCGCTGATGCTGCGCCGGATGCTGTTCTCCGGGATCCACGTCGAACGCGACGGCCCGCGGACCAGGGTCGTCATCGAAGGCGCGCTCACTTTCCTTTCCGTGCCAAGGCTCACGACCGTCCTGGCCGGAGTCCCCGAGCGCGCGGAGGTGACGCTGGAACTGTTCGTCGACTACCTCGACCACGCCGCCTTCGACTGCCTGCGCGGCTGGCAGTGCGCGTACGAACGCGCCGGGGGAACCGTGATCGTCGACGAGATCGGGCATCCGTGGTTCGAACGCGGCAAGGCGGGCGTGCCGACCGTCCGTCGCGGCGTGGCGTCCCGGGTGGTGCCGCGCTGGCTCGCGCCGTGGTCGCAATGGCAGGCCGAACATCTCGAACTGCCGAGCCAGCGCGGCGGCAGCGTCCCGTTGTGCCGGGGCGCTTCGGAGTTCCAGCGGCGGACGGCGCCGCTGCTGCGGAGCACCTGGGACGGGCTGGCGAACGGGCAACAGCCGCATACGCTTTTCATCACCTGCGGCGACGCGCGGATCGTGCCGAACCTGATCACCACGAGCGGGCCGGGCGACCTGTTCACCGTGCGGAACATCGGAAATCTCGTCCCGCGCGCCGGAGCGGATTTCTCGGTGGGGGCGGCGATCGAGTACGCCGTCGGGCTGCTGCGGGTGCGGGAAGTGGTGGTGTGCGGGCATTCCGGCTGTGGCGCGATGAAGGCGTTGCTCGGGGACGCGCCCGACGGCCTCGCGCACCTCGGCGGCTGGCTGTGTCATGGCGAGGCGACCATGCGGCGCCGGGAAAGCGAAGGGCCGGTGCTGCTCGACGGCGCGCGGCCGTCGCACGAAGGTGATCAGCTCGCCCTGCACAACGTGGTGCAGCAACTGGAAAACCTGCGTTCGTACCCGGTGGTCGACGCCGCGCTGGCACGCGGGGAACTCCGGCTGACGGGGATGTACTTCGACGTCGGGAAGGCAAACGTGTACCTGCTCGACGAAGCGCTGCGGTCGTTCACCTCCGCGGCAAGCCCGGTGAAGTCCTGAGTTAAGGCGACCACGCGTGCTTGAAGACGGATCACGCGTGATTAGAGGCGGAACTCGCGTGCTTGAAGGCGGAACTCACCGGTCACGTGAGTTCCGCCCCGAAGCACGCGAGATACGTCTTCAAGCACGCGAGATCCGGCTTCGCGTTCGGGGCGTGGGTTGGCCGGGCGGCCGACCGATAGATCCCAGGATTCGGGACCAGGCAAGGCTTTTCGCAACGCGGGAGACATCTCCGGGCAACGAATCGAGGCAAAAGTGGGCCACGCCACCCATCCGTAGTGTGATATTCACTCGATAGGGTGGTGCATATCGGACAATTCACCAGTTTCCTGGTGATCATGCTCGCCAGTTCGAAGAAGCCCAAACCTCTTGCCGTGCTTCGTCACGACCTGCCCGCCTCGTTGGTGGTGTTCCTCGTCGCCGTCCCGCTTTCACTCGGGATCGCTCTCGCGTCCGGGGCGCCGATCGTCGCGGGGTTGATCGCGGCCGTGGTGGGAGGTGTGGTCGCCGGGGCCCTCGGCGGCTCGCCTCTTCAGGTGAGCGGCCCGGCCGCCGGCCTGACGGTGATCATGGCCGAAACCATCGCGACCTTCGGCTGGGCGACCACCTGCGCGATCACCGTCGCCGCGGGGGCGCTGCAGATCCTGCTGGGGCTGAGCCGCATCGCCCGCGCGGCGCTCGCCATCTCGCCCGCCATCGTCCACGGCATGCTCGCCGGGATCGGCGTCACGATCGTTCTCGGTCAGCTCCATGTCGTACTGGGCGGATCGGCGCAGAGCTCGGCACTCGAGAACATCGCCGGACTGCCCGCGCAGATCGTCGGCCACCACGACACCGCCGCGCTGATCGGCGTGCTCACGATCGGCATCCTGCTGCTGTGGCCGCGGCTGCCCCAGTCCGTCCGCAAGGTGCCCGGCCCGCTCGCGGCGATCGGGCTGGTGACCGTGCTGTCCGTCGTCACCGGGATGACCCTGCCCCGTGTCGACCTGCCGGGTGATCTGCTCAACATCCGCTTCGCGCCCGAATTCCCGGACACGGGCTGGGGCGCGTTCGCCGTCGCGGTCGTCACCATCGCCCTGATCGCGAGCGTGGAAAGCCTGCTTTCGGCCGTCGCCGTCGACAAGATGCACACCGGGCCGCGGTCGAACCTCGACCGCGAACTGATCGGGCAGGGCGCCGCGAACATGACCTCCGGCGCGCTGGGCGGTCTCCCGGTCACCGGTGTGATCGTCCGCAGCTCGACCAACGTCGCCGCCGGTGCCCGCACGAGGGCGTCCGCGATCCTGCACGGCGGCTGGATCCTGGTGTTCGTCGCCGCGTTCGCGGGGCTCATCCAGAACATCCCGCTCGCCGCGCTGGCGGGCCTGCTCGTGCACGTCGGCGCGAAACTGGTGAACCCCGGCCACATGAAGCAGGTCCTCAAACACGGCGACCTGGGGCTGTACCTGGTGACGCTCGCCGGTGTCGTCGTCTTCGACCTGCTCACCGGGGTCCTGCTCGGGATCGCGCTCTCGGTACTGCTGATGCTGCGGCGCACGGTGTGGTCCGGGATCCACGCCGAACGCGACGGCGGCGAATGGCGTGTCGTCGTCGAAGGTGTCCTCACGTTCCTGTCGGTGCCGCGGCTCAGCCGGGTGCTCGCGACCGTGCCCGACGGCGCGAAAGTGACGCTGGAACTGGTCGTCGACTACCTCGACCACGCCGCCTTCGAGAGCCTGTCGAACTGGCAGCTCGGCCACGAACGCGCCGGCGGCACGGTGATCGTCGACGAGGTCGGGCATCCGTGGTTCGCCAAGGGCAAATCCGGTGATCCCACGCTGACCCGCACGGCCGCGGCGCGTTCGGTGCCCCGGTTCCTCGCGCCGTGGTCCGACTGGCAGGCAAAGGACGTCGAGCTGCCCGGGCAGCGCGGCGGGCCGACCCTGCGCGGGGCGACCGAGTTCCAGCGGCGCACCGCCGCGCTCATGCAGCCGGCGCTCAGCAAATTGGCGGGTGGCCAGTCGCCGCACACGCTGTTCATCACCTGCGGGGACGCGCGGATCGTGCCGAACATGATCACCACGAGCGGTCCCGGCGACCTGTTCACCGTGCGCAACATCGGGAACCTGGTGCCCGCCCGCCGCGCCGATCCGTCGATGGGCGCCACCGTCGAGTTCGCCGTCGGCGTGCTGAAGGTGCGCGAGATCGTGGTCTGCGGTCACTCCGGCTGCGGCGCGATGCAGGCGCTGGCCACCGGGGCCCCGGACGGCGCGCCGATGCTGGCCTCCTGGCTGCGGCACGCCGAGCCGAGCGCGCGCCGCGAGGCCCCGGTGACCCTCGACGGCGAACGTCCGGACACCGAGGTCGACCGGCTGGCGCTCAAGAACGTCCTGCAGCAGCTGGAGCATCTGCGCCACTATCCGCTGATCGCCGAGGCGGAGGCCCGCGGCGAGCTGCACCTGACCGGGATGTACTTCGACGTCGGGGCGGCGCAGGTCTATCTGTCGGACGAGGGAAGCCCGTCGTTCACGCCGGTCGGGGCCGTCACCACATCCGGGGGCTAACGGAAGCCGTTCAGCGCGACTCGATCCGGACCCACTAGATTCAGCGCACGTGAGCATGCTGGTCATGACCGGCACCGGTACGGGTGTCGGCAAGACGATCTCCACCGCCGCCATCGCCGCTCTGGCCGCCGGTCAGGGCCAGCGTGTCGCCGTGCTGAAACCGGCGCAGACCGGAGTGGGCCCGGACGAGCCCGGCGACCTCGCCGACGTCCTTCGGCTCGCCGGTCCGGTCACCACTCGTGAGCTGCGGAGATACCCGGATCCGCTGTCGCCGGAGGCGGCGGCCAGGCTCTCGGGACTGCCGACGCTCGCCCCGAGCGAGATCGCCGCCGCGGCGAGCGACCTCGACGGCGAACACGACCTGACCCTCATCGAGGGCGCCGGCGGGCTGCTGGTCCGGTTCGACGCCGACGGGGCCACGCTGGCCGACGTCGCGTGGTCGCTGGGCGCGCTGGTCATCATCGTCGCCGAGGCCGGGCTGGGCACGCTCAACGCGACCGCCCTGACCGCCGAGGTCGCCACCAGGCGCGGGCTCACCGTGGCCGGGGTGATCATCGGCTCGTGGCCGGACGAGCCGGATCTGGCGGCGGTGTCGAACTTGCAGGACCTGCCGGTCGCCGCCGGGGCCCCGCTGCTGGGCGTGCTGCCCGCCGGGCTGGGCACCGCCGGGCCCGGGGAGTTCGCCGACCGGGCCAAGACGGGCCTCTCGCCGTGGTTCGGCGGGGAGTTCGACCCGGAATGCTTCGTCGGCCGCGCCTCGGCGCAGAAGTGACCTGCGTCGCTGTGGCCGAGCCGCCCGGTCGTGCACGATGATGTGCCTTTGCTTCACCGCCCCACCCCGAACAGGAGCCGCCTCGTGACCACAGCCCCGGAGACCGTCGACATCCTCGCCGTGGCGCGTGACCAGGTCCTCGAGCGTGGTGTCGGGCTCAGCGAAGAGCAGCTCGTCGAAATCCTGCGACTCGACGACGACCACCTCACCGACCTGCTGGCGCTGGCCCACGAGGTCCGGATGCGCTGGTGCGGCCCCGAGGTCGAGGTCGAGGGCATCATCAGCCTCAAAACCGGCGGCTGCCCGGAGGACTGCCACTTCTGCTCGCAGTCCGGCCGGTTCCCGACGCCGGTGCGGTCGGCGTGGCTGGACATCCCCGGCCTGGTCAAGGCCGCCCGCCAGACCGCCGAGACCGGCGCGACCGAGTTCTGCATCGTCGCCGCCGTCCGCGGCCCCGACAAGCGGCTGCTTTCGCAGGTCCGCGAGGGGATCAAGGCCATCCGCGAGGACGGCAACGACATCCAGATCGCCTGCTCGCTCGGCATGCTCACCCAGGAGCAGGTCGACGAGCTCGTCGAGATGGGCGTGCACCGCTACAACCACAACCTGGAGACCGCGCGCTCGCATTTCGCGAACGTCGTCACCACGCATACGTGGGAAGAGCGCTGGGAGACCCTGCGCATGATCCGCGAGGCGGGGATGGAGGTCTGCTGCGGCGGCATCATCGGCATGGGGGAGAGCATCGAGCAGCGCGCCGAGTTCGCCGCGCAGCTGGCCGAGCTGAACCCGGACGAGTGCACGATGAACTTCCTCATCCCGCAGCCGGGCACGCCGTACGAGGGTTACGAGGTCGTCGAGGGCAAGGACGCGCTGCGCACCGTGGCCGCGTTCCGGCTGGCGATGCCGCGTCCGCTGCTGCGCTTCTCCGGCGGCCGTGAGCTGACCTTCGGCGACCTGGGCACCAAGCAGGGCATGCTCGGCGGCATCAACGCGATCATCGTCGGCAACTACCTGACCAACCTCGGCCGCCCGGCCACCGCGGACCTGGCGATGCTCGACGAGCTGAAGATGCCGGTGAAGGCGATCAGTGACGTCCTCTGACCCAGCGGCGTACTGCGTCCACTGTGGACAGACGTCCGACGGTGGCGCGGAACATCCGGCCTGCCACAACCCGAGAACGGCGCTCGAACCGCCGCGCTACTGCACGTACTGCGCGCGGCGGATGGTCGTCCAGATCACCCCGGTCGGCTGGACGGCCCGGTGCAGCCGTCACGGTGAACTCTCCGGCTGACTTCGCGCGTTCAGAGGACGAAACGCGGGCGATGCGTGCCGGGTTGCGTGCGCTGGGGGCGTCATTGGTTACGCTCTGCGCAAGCAGCTCGAGGGAGGAGTCCGGGGTTGGGCGAGACGACGGGTAAACCGGCGCACCTGTCTTCCAGTGTGCCCGACCCCTGGTCGGTACCCGTGCTGCCGAGGCCGCGCCGCCCGTATCCCAAGGTCGTCGTCAAGGCCGATCTGCTGCCGGCGGTCAGCGTCCTGTCCACGGCGGGGTTGCTCGGTTTCCCGCTGGCCTGGCTGTGGGCGCGGCTCGCGCCGCCCCAGCGGATGCGGGTGATCAACGACCATGGCGGCCTCGCCCCGCTGGAGCTGGAGAGCTGGCACCGCTTCGACGACCTCGCCGTCTACGGTTTCCTCGCGCTCGGCGCCGGGCTGCTGATCGGCATCGTGACCTGGCTGCTGCGGGAACGCCGCGGGCCGGTCGTGCTGATCGCCGCGACCGGTGGCGCGACCCTCGCCGGCTGGCTGGGGACGACGATGGGCGTCTCGTTCGCCAACGGCCGCTACGAGATCGGCGCGGCACCCGCCGTCGGCGACGTCATCGCGAAGGCGCCGCAGATCGAATCCCCGTGGATCATGCTCGCCGCGCCGTTGATGACGACGCTGGCGTACACCCTGCTGACCGCGTGGAACGGACGGGAAGACCTGGGACGCCGCCTCGGCTGACGAATTTCCTCTAGGGTGGGCGGCAACTTCTCTAGGGGGCTTTCTCTTGACCGACGACATCGAGGTTTCCCGGCACAACGCCGTCCGCTTCCCGGGTATCAGCCCGCGCGCGTACGAACACCCCGTCGATCGCGGTGCCTTGGCCACCTTGCGCGCCGTTCCCGGGTTCGCGCAGGTCGTGAAGGCCGTTTCGGGTTTCTACGCCGAACGCGGTGAGCGGCTCATGGCGCTCGCGTCCGCGATCCGGGTCGGCCCGACGCAGTATCCGGAACTGGACAGGCTGCGCCACGAATGCGCCGAAACACTCGACCTCGACCGCGTGCCGAACCTGTTCGTCGCCCGCAGCCCCGAGGTCAACGCGCAGACGATCGGGATGGACGAGCCGTTCATCGTGCTCAACACCGCCGCCGTCGAGGCGATGGACCTCGCGTCGCTGCGGTTCGTGATCGGGCACGAGATGGGGCACGTGCTGTCCGGGCACGCGGTGTACCGCACGATCATGATCCGGCTGATCGGCCTGCAGATGTCGATGTCGTGGACGCCGGTGAGCGCCATCGGCATCCGCGTCGTCATCGCGGCGCTGCGCGAGTGGTACCGCAAGGCTGAGCTGTCCTGCGACCGCGCCGGGCTGCTGTGCTCGCAGGACCCGACGGCGGCGCTGCGCTCGCAGATCCTGGTCGCGGGTGGGATCGACCCGTCGAAGATCGACATCCCGGCCTTCCTGCAGCAGGCGTCGGAGTACGAGTCGGTCGACGACATCCGCGACAGCTACCTGAAGCTGCGTTACGTCGAGACGATGTCGCATCCGCTGGCCGTGGTGCGCGCCGCCCAGCTGCAGAAGTGGGCCGCGTCCGAGGAGTACCGGGGGATCCTGGCCGGCGAGTACCCGCGCCGCGACGACGACGCGCCTTCGTCCACCTGGACCGACGACCTGAAGTCGGCCGCGAAGTCGTACAAGGACTCCTGGAACAGCTCGACCGACCCGCTGACCAAGGTGTTCAGCGACGTCGGCGAGGCGGTGTCCGGGCGGCCGGGAAGGTGTGGAGCAAGTTCGGCTCGGGCAACGGGTCGGACGAGGGGTCTTCCTCGGAAGGCGGTAAGTAGCGCCTCGCGCGGGCTGAAGGGGACTTTCCCCGCGTCTCGTGTGGTGAAGGGAGCTTTCGTCGCGTGACATGCGGGGAAAGCTCCCTTCAGCCCCCGAGGGGCGGGCGCCTCAGTTCAGGTTCGACGGGCGCGTGAACTCGCCGAGTTCCCCCGGCGGCATCGGGACCGCGCCCAGCGTGCTCAGGAACCCGGCCTCCCGCGTCAGCAGACGGCACGCGATCCGCAGCCGCCGCAGCGGGTTCGTCTCCTCCAGCAGGCGCTGCCGGTCTTCCAGCGGGAGCAGGCAGTCGGCGGTGAGCCGGTAGGCGAGCGCCGCGATGTCGCCGTCCTCGGGCGGGGTGGTCCAGTCTTCGTCGTTCCAGGCGGACTCGCAGTAGCGCCGGTGCGCGGCCTTCGCGACGTCCGCGAGCCTGGTCACGGTGTCGCCGTGCACGGTGGAGACCCGGTCGTCGGGCACCCATTCGACCGAGCCGATCAGGTACGGCGCGGAAACGCGGTCGATCTCCAGCAGCCGGAACCGGCGCCGCGCGGTGGTGACGACGTCGAATCTGCCGTCCGGCAGCCGTTTCGCCTCGCGCAGCACCGTGCTGCAGCCGAATTCGTGGACGTGTTCGGGCCCGCTGACCTCCCTGATCATCGCCGAACGCAGCGCGACGACCCCGAACTCGCGGTCCGGGACGACTTCGGCGACGAGATCGGCCATCAGCTGCCGGTACCGCGGCTCGAAGATGTGCAACGGGAGGTGTGTTCCGGGCAGAAGCACGGTCTGTAGCGGGAACAGCGGCAAGATCGCCTTCCCGGTGGACTCCTCGCTCGGCTCGGTCACCCGTTCAAGGTACGGGGACCGGCAGGACTTCGCAGGACGGTCACTTCCCGCCGGGCGGACGGAACACCGCGAACGGGTCGGTGATCTGCATCCCCTTGCCCGCGAAGGAGAACAGTGCCGCCGGACGGCCGCCGCTGCGCCCGGGCGGAGCGGTGTGGCCGGTGGGGAGGAGCAGCCCGCGCCGCGACAGCACACGCTGCAGGTTCGTCGCGGACACCCGGTAACCCAGCGCAGCCGAGTACAGCCTCCGCAACGCCGAAACGGTGAACTCTTCCGGGGCGAGCGCGAACCCGAGGTTCGTGTAGCAGAGCTTCGAGCGGAGCCGGTCCCGCGCGCGCAGGACGATGGACTCGTGGTCGAACGCGGTCCGGGGGAGCTCGGAAACGTCGTGCCACTCGGTGTCTTCGGGGATCTCGGGGTCCACATCGGACGGTACGAGGCCGAGGAACGCCGTCGCGACGACGCGGGGGCCGGGCACCCGGTCCGGCGCGCTGAAGACCGCAAGTTGCTCCACATGCTTCAGCTGCCGTACGTCGACCTTCTCCGCGAGCTGCCGCCGGATGGACGCCTCGACGTCTTCATCCGGGCGAAGCCTGCCGCCGGGAAGGGACCAGCGGCCCAGATGCGGATCGAGCGCGCGCCGCCACAGCAGGACCCGGAGTGTGTCGGAGCGCACTTGAAGGACCGCTCCCAAGACCTCGTGGGCGAGGGGGGTCTGGGTGTTAAGATGACTTCGCACGGTTTTCGATTATAAGGCGAAAACCGGAGACAGGTCCAGGAGGGCCAGAACGATGACGAGCACTCTGCAGAACGACTTGACCCCGTACGGTGGCGTGGTCGCCGACGCGGCTTGGGCGGAGGAGGTGCGAAGCCTCGCGCGCAAACGCGACGCCGTCCTGCTCGCGCACAACTACCAGGTCCCCGAGATCCAGGACATCGCCGATTTCACCGGCGACTCCCTCGCGCTCAGCCGTATCGCGGCGAGCAGTGACGCGTCCACCATCGTCTTCTGCGGCGTGCACTTCATGGCCGAGACGGCGAAGATCCTGGCGCCCGGGAAGACGGTCCTGATTCCGGACGCGCGGGCGGGCTGCTCGCTCGCGGACTCGATCACCGGCGCCGAACTGCGCGCCTGGAAGGCCGAGCACCCCGGCGCGGTCGTCGTGTCGTACGTGAACACCACGGCCGAGGTCAAGGCGGAGACCGACATCTGCTGCACATCGTCGAACGCCGTCGACGTGGTCGCCTCCATCCCCGCCGACCAGGAGGTTCTCTTCCTGCCGGACCAGTTCCTCGGTGCGCACGTGAAGCGCGTGACCGGCCGGGAGAACATGCACATCTGGGCCGGGGAGTGCCACGTGCACGCCGGGATCAACGGCGCCGAGCTGGCCGAGCGGGCCTCGGAGAATCCGGACGCCGACCTGTTCATCCACCCGGAATGCGGCTGCGCGACCTCGGCGCTGTACCTGGCGGGCGAGGGCGCCGTCGCCCCCGAGCGGGTCAAGATCCTCTCGACCGGCGACATGGTCCACGCCGCCCGCGACACCAAGGCGAAGTCGGTGCTCGTCGCCACCGAGATCGGGATGATCCACCAGCTCCGCAAGGCCGCGCCGGAGATCGACTTCCGCGCCGTGAACGACCGGGCGTCCTGCCGGTACATGAAGATGATCACGCCCGCCGCCCTGCTGCGGTCGCTGCGCGAGGGAGCCGACGAGGTCCACGTCGACGCCGAGACCGCCGCCCGTGCCCGCGCTTCCGTGCAGCGCATGATCGAGATCGGGCAGCCTGGCGGCGGAGAATGACCGACCCGGTTACCGCTCTTCAGGCGAAAACCCACCCGGTCTGGGAGGCCGCCGCCGATCTCGTGGTGATCGGCAGCGGGGTGGCCGGGCTCACCGCCGCGCTGCGCGCACACGAGCTCGGCCTGCACGTCCTGGTGGTCACCAAGGCGACGGTCTCCGACGGCAACACCCGCTGGGCCCAGGGCGGTATCGCGGTCGTGCTGGAGGGCGAGCACGAGCGGGGCGACTCGGTCGGCAAGCACGCCGAGGACACGCTCACCGCCGGTGCCGGGCTCTGCGACGAAGACGCCGTCCGGTCGATCATCGCCGGCGGCCCGGCCGCGGTGGCCCGGCTGCGTGCCGACGGGGCCCGGTTCGACCTGGCGGCCGAAGGGCGGCCCGAACTGGCCCGCACGCGGGAAGGCGGGCACAGCGCGTTCCGCGTCATCCACGCGGGTGGCGACGCGACCGGCGCGGAGGTCGAACGGACCCTGGTCGCGACGACCGGATCGCGGCGGATCCCGGTGCTGGAGCATCACATCGCCGTCGACGCGGTCCGCACGCCCGCGGGTGAGGTCGTCGGGGTGACCGTCCTGGACCACAACGGGGTGCCCGGCGTCGTCCGGGCGCCGGCGGTGCTGCTGGCCAGCGGCGGACTGGGGCAGCTCTACCAGGCGACGTCGAATCCGGAGCTCGCCACGGGGGACGGGCTGGCGCTGGCGTTGCGCGCGGGCGCGCAGCTCGCGGACGTCGAGTTCGTGCAGTTCCACCCGACGGTCCTGTTCACGCCCGGCGCGCGCGGCCGTCTCCCGCTGGTCACCGAAGCGGTACGCGGCGAGGGCGCGACCCTGCACGACGCGACGGGCGCGTCGGTGATGCGCGGCGTCCACCCGCTCGGCGATCTCGCGCCGCGGGACGTCGTGTCGGCGGCGATCACGCGCCGGATGACGCAGGCGCCGGGCGGCGTCGACGACCACGTTTTCCTCGACGCGACCGGGATTTCCGGGTTCGCCAAGCGGTTCCCGACCGTGCACGCGGCGTGCGCGGCGATCGGGCTGGACCCGGCGAACGAGCCGATCCCGGTCACGCCCGCGGCGCATTTCGCGTGCGGCGGGGTGGTGACCACTGTGGACGGACGGTCCGGTGTCCGCGGTCTCTACGCCGCGGGCGAGGTCGCGAGGACCGGTCTGCACGGCGCGAACCGCTTGGCCTCCAACAGTTTGCTCGAAGGTCTGGTGGTCGGGCGGCGGGTGGCCGAGGCGGTCGCCGCCGATCTCGCCACCGGGCGGCTCGCTGATACGCGGCGCGGCGTGCTCGCGCCTCCGGTCAAGGCGCCGGTGGCCGACCGTGACGCGCTGCAGCGGGCGATGAGCCGATACGCCGCCATCGGCCGGGATGCCGAAGGGTTGTCGGTCGTCGGTTCGGTGCTGGATCTCTCGGTGGTCGAGAGTCCTTTGTGGACACCGCGCGTCGTGGAGGACGCGGCGCTCACCCTGGTGGCGGAGGCGCTCGTCGCGGCCGCCGCACGCCGGACGGAGTCCCGCGGCTGCCACGTGCGGACCGATTTCCCCGAACGCGACGACGACGTCCGGCAACGCGGTCAGCTCATCCGGCTCAGCCCGTCGGGGCAGCCGGTGCTGGCCGATCCGATCGCTTTGGAGGGTGTGGCATGAGCGAATTCTCCCCTTGGGTCGTCAAGGCGCTGACCGATCACGGCCTCGACGTCGCAGATGTACAGCGCGTCGTCACGACGGCGCTGGCCGAGGATCTGCGGTACGGGCCCGACGCGACGACGAACGCCACCGTGCCCGAATCCGCGCGTGCGCTGGCCGAACTCACGCCGAGGTCGGCCGGGGTGGTCGCCGGGATCCCGGTGGCGCTGGCGGTGTTCGACGTCGTGCTCGGTTCGAGCCTGGAGATCCTGGCCGCCCGTGACGACGGCGACCGGCTGACCGCCGGCGAGCCCGCGCTGGTCGTCCGCGGCCCGGTGCGTGGCCTGCTCACCGCCGAACGCACCGCGCTGAACCTGCTGTGCCACCTGTCCGGTATCGCCACCGCGACCGCGGCCTGGGTGGCCGCGGTCGAGGGAACCGGTTGCCAGGTCAGGGATTCCCGCAAGACCCTGCCGGGGCTGCGGCTGCTGGAGAAGTACGCCGTCCGCGCGGGCGGCGGGGTGAACCACCGGCTCGGGCTCGGCGACGCGGTGCTGATCAAGGACAACCACGTGGTCGCCGCCGGTTCGGTGACCGCCGCGCTCGCCGCCGCGCGCGAGCACGCGCCCGGACTGCACTGCGAGGTCGAGGTCGACGACCTTGCCCAGCTGGAGGAGGCGCTCACCGCGGGCGCCGACGAGGTACTGCTGGACAACTTCACCCCCGACGAATGCGCGAAAGCGGTCGACCGGCGTGACGAGGTTTCCCCGAAGACCCGCCTGGAATCCTCCGGCGGTCTGCGGCTGGACGTCGCGCGGGCGTACGCGGAGTCCGGTGTGGACTTCCTCGCCGTCGGCGCGCTCACGCATTCCTCACCCGCGCTCGACCTCGGGATGGACCTGCGCTGACGTGGCGCACTAGAATTCCCTTGTGTGACAAGGGGATTCTGGAGGAATGGTGGGCTTTGCCGGTAAAAGTGCCGTCGCGGGATGCGTCGGTTTCGTGGCACTGCTCGGCACCCCCGTCCCGTCGACGGCGGTCGCCGAGCAGTGCGCCAACCCGACGGGCACCTACACCGCGGCCGTCCCGTGGGGACAGCGGCTGATCGATCCCGTACGGCTCTGGCCGCTGTCCCGCGGCACCGGCCAGCTGGTCGCGGTGATCGGCACCGGGGTCGACGGCGGCAACGGCCAGTTCGCGCCGGGACAGCTGCTGGGCGGACAGGGCACCGAGGCCGAAGACTGCGACGGCCGGGGCACGATCGCCGCCGGGATCGTCGGCGCGCAACCGGATCCGTCCACGACCTTCACCGGGATCGCGCCCGGAGCCAAGATCCTGCCGATCCGCTACACCCAGGTGAACGGCGGTGGTGATCCAGGGCAGCTCGCGGGCGCCATCGAAACCGCGCTGAACCGCGGCGCCGGGATCATCCTGATCGCCGTCCCGGCCGCGTCCGACAGCCCCGCGCTGACCGGCGCCGTCTCGCGTGCCAGGGAGAAGGGCGCGCTGATCGTCTCGCCCGCCGCGGGGACCCAGCAGGGCCAGACGTCGTACCCGACCGCGACGCCGGGAGTGCTCGCCGTGGGGTCGACCAATCAGGCGGGCGAGGCCGTGCAGACGGAATCCGGTTCCTACGTGGGGATTTCCGCGCCCGGCGCCGAACTGGTCAGCACGTCCGCCGGTGCGGGCGGGACGGTGGCACACCGATGGCCGGTGAGCGACCCGAGCCTGGCCGCCGCGCATGTCGCCGGGGTCGCCGCGCTCGTGCGCGCGTATCACCCCGGGCTGTCGCCGGAGCAGGTCGTCGCGCGGCTGACGCTGACCGCGCACCGCGGCCCGAGCGGTGGGCACGATCCCCGCCGGGGCTGGGGCGCGATCGACGCCTACGCCGCCGTTTCCGCCTCGATCCCGGCCGGTACGCCCGGCCCGGGGGGACCGCCGAGCGTCGGTCCGGACACCTTCGTCGTTCCCGCGGCCGCCCCGGCTCCCACCAAAGCCGACAAGGTTTCCGGGGTGCTCGCCATCGCCGGGGTGGCGCTCGCCGTCGCGGCGGGCGTGGTGGTGGCCGCGGTCCGGCGGGGCAAGCGCCGGGGCTGGAAACCTTCGCGATTCCGCGCCTCGTGAGCGGCGGCGGTGTACTGGGGGACACCACTGCCGCTCACGAGGTCTTTCGCGACCCCCTGGGGTTTAGGGGACGGATACGCAGGCCGTCGAGCCCACGATGGCCACGCCGTCGCCGGCGCGGGAGACGTGCACGTTGAAGTCGGCGCCGTCGCGGCTGAACTGCGCGATCAGCTCGCGCGGGTTGCTGCGGTCGCGCCACCGCCAGCCCTGGCCTTCCAGCATGGGCAGGACATCCTCGACGAGTTTGCGGATGGCGTCGGTCGCGTCGTCCACGCGGAGGCCGTACTGCCAGCAGAGCGACCGGCCCGGCTGAGTGGGGTCGCAGTCCAGTTCGCCTTCCACGGTGCGCTCTGCGGTGGTGCCGAAGATGCCCGCGACACCGTCGATGACCGCCGTGAGGTCCTCGGCCAGCGGGTCGAGTTCGGTGTTCCTGGTGAGCATCACAGACCCCTCACAAGCCTCGTCCGACGCCTTCGATGACCATCTCGCGCAGCGAGCCGCCGGTGAAGCCCTCGTGGGTGACCGCGCCGCCCGTGATCACACCGTAGATGTTGTTCCACGAATCGGAACCGGGTTTGAGCACACCGCTGTGGGAATCGAAACCCCACTGCAGATCGCCGTTCGCGTCGCGGCCTGTTTCCAGTTCGACGACGCCGGGGAAGCGGTCGGGGTCCGCTCCGTGCCCGGCGCCGAGCCATTCGACGAGGCCCGCGTTGCCCTGCGCGATCACGATCGGGTCGAAGGGGGCCGTCATGGAGTACCGCTGCACACCGGCCTGGCTGGCCGGGAGGTCGCTCGGGCTCCAGATCCCGTGTCCCATACCCGCGGACTCGACGTGCAGCACCTGATCGGCCCTGAGCCCGAGCTGCTCGGCGAGACCCACGGTCGCGCCGCCATAGCTGTGCCCGACGGCGGTGACCACCACGCCCGGACCGGCGTGGCTGTCGATCTGGCCGCGCAGTTCGTCGCCGAACGCTTTGAGGTCGGGCGCCATCGTCTGCGCGTAGTGCGCGGCGGGCCCTTCGGTGACGACGTTCTGGGGGAACACCCCGTCGGCCCAGACCACCATCGCGGTGCGTCCGGTGGCGTCCGCGGCGACCAGGCTCTTGCCGAGGTCGGCGTAGCTCTGGAAGTTGTCGAACGAGGTGTTGACGCCGGGGACGAACAAGCCGACGTTACGCGTGCCCGGCTCGATGCGGCCGACCAGTTCGACGATGCGCCCGTTGCCTGACGGGTCGAACCGCAGGATCTGCCGGTCGTTGGCGAGGATGTCCTCGTACAGCGCGATCCTGGTGCGCGCGCTCGCGATGTCGTCGGCTTTTCCGCCCTGTGCCAGGAGGTTCGCGAGCCGTTCGCGTTCGGCCGTCAGCGCGTCGGTGACCTTCGTGCGGTTCTCGGCGATCGCGGTGGCCCACGATCCGGTGTCGGCCGCGCCGCCGACGCCCGCCGGATTCCCGGCCTTGGGCAACGGGTTCTCCGGCATCAGCGACCGGTACGAGGCGGCGACCTGGACGTCGGCTCGCCGGTAGCCGCCGCCCGCGGCCGTCAGGCCCTGGTGGATCACCGTCGCCTTGGTGATCTGGCCGTCGAGTTTGCCTGCGACGTCCTTGATGGTCTTGGTGTACGTGGCCGAAGCCGCGCTGGAGGCCGAAACCTGGCCGAACGCGGTCGCGGGGACGTTCTCACCCGCCAGCGCCGTCTGCGCGGTCTTGAGCACGCCGGCGCGCTGTTCGAGTTCGGCCGCCGCCGCTTCGAGCCTGGCGGGGGCGACTCGGTAACCGCCCGCACTGGATGCCATCACCGAGCCGCCTCTCCTGGTCGGAAAATCAGTACTGTTCGGGTTCTTCGCCGAGCACGGCGGGAGCGACCGGGGACGACTGGCCCCAGACGTTCTCGGTCTCCACGAGCCACGGCGGGATCCGCCGTCCGGAGCCCATGTCGCCGCCCGCGCCCATGCCCATCGGCATCATGGGCATCATCGGCATCGCGCCCTTGGCCGCCGCCGCGCCCGCGGCACCGGCCGCTCCGCCGGCGAGGCCGCTCATCGCGCTGCCAGAACCGCCGTCGCCCGCCAGGCCGGAGAACGCGGCCGGAGCCTCACCAGGGCCGGAGAATCCGCCGCCGCCACCGGCACCGATCGCACCGCCGTCCAGCGACGGCGCTCCGCCACCGCCGATCGGGATACCGCCGCCGGCGCCACCCGCGGTCGCGCCGGCCGCACCGGCGCCGCCGCCGGCGGGCTCGCCGTTCTTGTCCTTGTCGTTCTTGCCGTTCGCCCACGCGGGCACCCGCGGCATGATCGAGCCGAACCGGCCGAACGCGGCGGCCGAAGCCGCGGCGAGACCGGCGGTGAACATGTCGCCGAACAGCGGGTTCGATTTGGGCGGCTGGCCGGGCTGCCCGGTGGTGGGCGGCGTGGAGCCGTCCGAGGGCAGCGGATGCGTGTTGTCGCCCGGAACCACGCCGACACCCGGCGTCCCGCCGATGTCGTTGCCGATCGAGCCGCCGGGGGCCGTGCCGCCACCGGTGACCGGCGGCGGGGCGACGGCGTTCGGCGAGGCCGGGATCGACTCCTCGGCCGTGGAGTACTCGCCCGCGAGCTGGGTCATCACCACGATCGCCTTGCTGTGCGCCGCGCTGGCCGCGCCCGCCGCCTGCTGCTGCGCTTCGACGTTCGCGATGGCCTGCTGACGCTGCTGGGCGGCGTTGATGATCGTCGCCTGCGACGAATCCGGCGGCAGGAGCGGCGGATTGACGGCCAGCGCGAGATCTGCCGGGGA
This sequence comes from Amycolatopsis sp. EV170708-02-1, assembly GCF_022479115.1. NCBI lineage: Bacteria > Bacillati > Actinomycetota > Actinomycetes > Pseudonocardiales > Pseudonocardiaceae > Amycolatopsis > Amycolatopsis sp. EV170708-02-1. The sequence goes on along the minus strand of NZ_CP092497.1, from coordinate 6,146,869 downwards.
GACGTCCGGCACCGCGACCGGCGGCGGCATCTCCTTCTTGGCCTTCACCAGCGCGTCGGCCGCGTCCTCGAGGAGGTGGTTCATCGCGTTCGCGGTCTGGGCGACCTTGCGGATTCCGCCGACGAGGTCGGTGATCATCGTGTGGTACTTGTCGGCCGCTCCGCCGGTCCAGCTGGTGGAGAAGTCCTTCAGCTCGCCGGTGAGGTTCTCGGCCTGTTCGAACAGCCCGGAGCCGGTGGACTGCCATTTGTGGGCCGCGTGGCGTGCCGTGTTGGGGTCGCCCGCCTGCAGCATCGCGTAGAGCTGCTGGTGCGAATACGCGGCGAAGTTCGTGTGCGCGGTGTCGGTCATCCCTTGTTCCCCCCGCCGTTCGAGCCGCTGTTACCGCCCAGCACGCCCCCGAGGACGTTGAGCAGCGGATCGAGCAGCCCGGTCTGCTGGCTCGAGTGGTTCATGTCGCCCGCCACCGAATCGTCGGCCGCCGCGTACCCGTCGGCGACGGTCGTCGTGACGTCCTGCGCGAACGTGATCGCGCCCTTGACCTGATCCAGCAGGCCCTGCATCTCGGCGACGGCCGCCTGGTGCGCCTTGTTGAGTGAACCCGCTTCCCCGAACTCGCCGAACAGCAGCGGCTGTTCGCTCAGGGTCAGCAGGAAGTCGTTCGGCTTGGACATCGCGTGGATCTGGGTCTCCAGTTCCCGCACGAAGTCCTTCAGTGATTCCAGATGGACGTAGTACGAGTGGTCTTGCATTGATCCCGGCTCTCTCGTGAACGGCCACGCCGACAAGGGGGACGACAACACGCAAAGCCGGCCGGCCGGTGCCGAGGGGGGTGAAAGCACCGGCCGGCCGACGGATGGGGATCAGCCGGCGAACAGGCCCTGGTTGCGGTTCTCCAGGCTGTGCTGGAGATCGTGGGCGTCGCCGACCTTGCCACCGAACTGCGCGATGATCGCCACGATGTCCGCGGTGGCCTGGCGCAGGCGGGTTTCAGACGCACGGGCGGCCTCACCGGCGGAGCTGCCGGAGGCGTACCAGGTCTGGGTGATCGGCTGCAGGTTGGTGTGCAGCTGTTCGAGCTGTGAGGTGAGCGCCTTGGCCTTGGCGGCCAGCGAGGCCGAGCTGTGCTGCAGCGCGGCGAAGTTGATTTCGACGACGTCAGCCATGATTGGTGGTCCTCTCGCGGATCAGGGGTTCAGCCGGTGGATCACGGTCTGGTCGACGACTCCGCTGACGCCGGTGAGGCTTTCCCGGACCTGCTCGTCACCCGAGTTGTAGTTCCGGTTGCTCTCGTGCACGAGGCGCGACATCGTGTTGAGCTCGTTCACCGCGATGGTCATCTTCTCCTGCAGGCGGCGCTGCAGGTCCCAGAACGCGACCGCCTGGTCACCCTTGTAGTTGTGCAGGGTCTGGGTCAGCTCGCTCTCCAAGCTGGCCATCGTGGTCTTGGCGTTCGACGCGGTTTCCTCGAACCCCTGGACGGCGCGCGCCATCGCAGCTGCGTCTGCCTGATATCCCGTACCGGTCATTGATGGGCCACCTCCTCTCATCTCGCTGGAAATCCCGGTGAGCACCAGGGGACGCCCTGTCTGCTCTTGTGAAGGACACGCTAGAAAAGAGGGGAGTGCGGTCAAACGGCACAACTGCCGGTCGCGGTGACGGCACTATTACCCACAGGTCGGCGGTAGGGCTTTCCCCACCCTCGATCAGGGGGAGTACTCCAGTGTCCGGATCGGAGCTTCCCGGCACGCTCGAATCCATGGTGGACAAGGGATCCAGGACAGTACTGCATCGCCCGCTGATGATCTTGGCGGCGGCGATGGCGGTGCTCGGGGTGATCGCGCTCGGTGGCCTGGTCTTCGACGATCGCAGCCTTGTGAACGCGCCCATTTGGCTCAAACCGCTCAAGTTCACGATTTCCGTGGGGCTCTACGCGGTGACGCTGGCCTGGCTGATCGGGCAGCTGACCCGGGGCAAGCGGCTCGGCTGGTGGCTCGGGACGGTGTTCGCGGTCGGCCTCGGCATGGACATGGCGCTGCTGTTCTGGCAGATCGCCGTCCGCGGGCGGACGCTGCACTTCAACCGGGAGACCCCGGTCGACCAGTGGATCAACAACATGGTCGCGAACGGCGCCTTCACCGGCTGGGGAGCGACGGCGGCCATCGCGATTCTCCTGCTGTTCCAACGTCTTCCCGACCGGGCCATGAATTCCGCGTTACGCGCGGGTGCCGCGTTGTCGGTCGCCGGGATCGGGATCGCGCTGCTGATGTTCGGGCCGAACGAGCAGCAGAAGGCCCAGTTCCGCGCCGGCGAACGGCCGTCGATCGTCGGTGCCCACGCGGTCGGCGTGCCCGACGGCGGACCGGGGCTGCCGGTGCTGGGGTGGAGCACGGTGGGCGGGGACATGCGGATCCCGCATTTCTTCGGGATCCACGCGATCCAGGTGCTGCCGCTGGTGGCTTTCGGGCTGCTCAAACTCGCCAGACGGTATCCGGTGCTCGAATCGGAATTCGTCCGGCGGAACCTGGTGCGGACCGCTTCGGTGGGCTTCGCGGGACTGCTCGTGCTGCTCACTTGGCAGGCTCAGCGAGGACAGTCCATCGTGCACCCGGATTTCTGGACGCTGGTCGCGGGTGCGGGAGTCATCGCCGTCGTGGCCGCGGGTTCGGCGCTTTCGCTTCGGACTTCGCGGCCGATGCATCAATTGACGTGAGCCTCGGCGAAAAGGGACCGTTCGGGGTGAACGGTCCCTTTTCGGGTCAGACTCCCGCGGTGGTGCGGATCCAGTCGCGGCTCGCCGCGACACTGGCGTAGTTCTGGGTGCCCTGCGGGTTCGTGCCGGAGTTGCTGCCGGTCGAGCAGACGCCGACCTGGACGCCGTTCGCGAGCTGCGGGCCGCCCGAGTCGCCGTGCCAGGCGGAACCGTCGATGCCGACGCTGGCGATGGCCTGGCCGCCGTACGCGTCACTGCTGGTGCCGGTGATGCGGACATCAGCCGTCTTCAGGACGCTCGAAGGCGGGTTGTTGCCTTGCGTGCGGCCCCAGCCGTAGATCTGGTTGGTGGAGCCGTTGGCCGGATTCGCGGTGCCGAGCTTCATGTACGTCGTGCTGACCGCGGTCGTGAGGTGCAGCAGGGCGATGTCGCCGCTCGGGGCGGCCTTCTGCTGGTCGACGTCGGCTTCGGTGCCCTGGTTCAGGTCGACGTCGCCGACCTTGACGTGCATGCCGGGCTTGTTGAGGCAGTGCTTCGCGGTGAGGACCCACTGCGGCGCGATGATCGTGCCGGAGCAGTTGAAGCCGCCGAACGCGGTGGCGTCGTCCCAGTAGATCTGGGCGCCCCACGGCGCGGAACTCACGGTGCCGCCGCCGATGATGTCCTGGCCCGCGTTCGCGGCGGGGGTGGCGGCGAGGGTCAGCGCGGCGGCGGCGCCGGCCACCGTCGCGACGATCTGGGACATACGCATGAATACGCCCTTCGGCCTGCGTCGGGGAAACCGTTTCGAGCCGAAACGGTTTCACCAAGTTAGGTGGCGGTGAGGTTTTTTGTAACCTACCGAAGTCGGAATCCTGGGGAAGTCCGTTGTATCCGTTTTGCTGGAAAAGTAATTTTCCGATTCCGGCCTTAAGCTGCCCTTGTGACGACCAAGGTGATCGTGTTGAACGGCGGCTCCAGTTCCGGCAAATCGGGGATCGCCCGGTGTCTGCAAGCGGTGCTGCCGGATCCCTGGCTCACCCTCGGCGTGGACACCTTGATCGGCGCCATGCCCGCCGCGGTCGACGAGGGGATCGACTTCGCCGGGGACGGCGGGGTGAGTGTCGGATCCGGGTTCCGGCGGCTCGAGGACGCGTGGATGGCCGGTGTCGCCGCGATGGCGCGGGCGGGGGCCAGGGTGATCATCGACGACGTCTTCCTGGGTGGAGCGGCATCGCAGCAGCGGTGGCGCGACGCGTTGGACGGGCTCGAGGTGCTGTGGGTCGGCGTCCGGTGTGACGGTGTCGTGGCCGCCGGGCGGGAGACGGCGCGTGGGGACCGGGTCGCGGGAATGGCGGCGGCGCAGGCCGAGCTCGTGCACCAGGGCGTGGTCTACGACGTCGAGGTGGACACGGGGGTGAACGAGGCGCTGGCCTGCGCCCGGGAGATCGCCGCCGCTACCGGAAAGTGAGCTGCACCTTGACCAGTTCGCCACCCGTGGAGAAATCGCTGCCGACGACCGAACAGCCCCCGCTCAACGTCTTGCAATCATAGGTGCGGTCGTCGAAGGACATATGCCGATAAACCGTGGCGGTGGTCGAAAGGGTTCCGTTGGCATCCGCTGTCGGATATCCGATGATGTAACAACTGCCGTCCGCGGTGGGGCATTCGAGCAGCAGGATCTGGCGGTTGGCTTCGAGGCCACTGGCGGAGACGGTCACGGTCTGCTCGGCGGCGAGATCGGTCGATGGCGACACGGACATCGTCCAGGCCTGCGTCTGGGCCGCCGCTGTGCCGGTCGAGCCGCCGAGAACGACGACGGCGATCGCGGCTGTGACCGCATAACTCGAAGATTTCATAATTCCCCCTCGTTTCTGATTCGCTTTCCCAGCCTGCCGTCGTCCGGCGAGAGACGTCAACTCCTTCGATTCGTTATCACGCGCGTCACAATCGAGCCGGTGGGATTTCTGAGGCGGGTGACAAGCACGCGGGCATGGATTGCCTTGCGTGAACGGCGCCGGGTACGGTTCGGTCCGCTACCTCGATTCCGTTGGCTGTGAAGGATTTGAGCCCTATGTCTCTGGCGAATCGACGCGCCTTCCGGCTGCTCGCCGCCGGCGTGGTGCTCTCGCTGGGAGCCTTTTCGCTGAGCTCGGCTTCCGCCGCCCAAGGTGAGATCAACGCACCGCGTGCGGACGCGCCTGCCATGGCCGCGGGTTTGAAGGCGTCGTATTTCGTGCGGAATACCGTGTCGCGGATCGCGAAACTGGGCTCTCAACTGGCCACCGGTGAAGGACGTTTCGACGGCACAGTCGACTCGGTGAAAGAAACCCTGACGGGTTCGATCACCCTGCCGCCCACCGTGAACGCGTATTTCGTGGCTTTTCGTTTCATGCCGGTGACGAGCACTGTCAGCCTGGTCTCCGAGGGGGACCAGCACGGGGTCTTGGTGAAGAACCCCGGCGACGCGGGCGTGGTGGCCCCCAGGCTTTTCCCGGACGGCAAGAAGTACCTGTCGGTGATCATCGACCTGACGCTCAATCTCGGGCTTCGGCTGAGTGACACCAAGGTCGACGGCAAGGTGCTCGATCTGGGACCCAACTGCAAAACGGCGGGCCCGCTGACGATCAAGGTCAAGGGACTGACGGGGCTGCAGGACACGGCGCCGCCGACCGTGCTCACGAGCAGCTTCGAGATCCCGCCGTTCTCGGGGTGCGGGGTGCGGGAGGATCTGGACAAGCTGCTGACCGGGATGATTTCGGGGCCTGGCAACGAGATGAGCACCACCATCGCTGTGCGGTGCATCAGTACTTGTCCTGAGGGGTAGCGGAGCGCTTCGGTGAGGCTGGGCTGGCGTGTGGTCGCCCGGGTTTCGTAACCGGTCACTTGCCTCGGCTCCGGGAACCCTGGAGCACCAACCCCGCAGCAAACAGTCCTGTCGTTGAGCGGGCACCCGAGCACCGGCTCGGTCCCGTAGTGGATTGGGACCTTCGCGTCAATGGTCTCGGCATGGCCGGAAAGCGGAGTTCGGGCCCTGGCGGTGGCGTGCGCGGGTGGCACGGCTCGGCAGGCCGATCGCCGGAGGGCTGGTGCGGCGGAGGACGCGCGCCGATGTCGCCACCCGGCGCGTTCCGGGGTGGCCGTCAGGGCGTGTCTATTCTCCGCGTGGTTCCAAAGTGGACAGTCCTTGGGCGCCGGTGTCGCCGCCTGATTCGTTTCTGGGGCCACCAGAACCCGTCCACAGCGGGGCCGGGCCTTGGGCGCGCCGGTGTCACCACGCGGCGGGCTGCGGGGTGTCTGCGCCGGTTAGAAGGGTGGGGTGTCGTCGTCCTCCGGGTGGGGTCGTGGGTCGTGGAGTGGTTCGGGGGCCGCTGTGTAGGTGCGGCCGGTGGGGGTGGTGATGGTCATGCCACCGTTGCCGGTGGGTTCTGCGTGCCAGCCGGGTTCTTCTTTGAGCATGTTGTGGATTGTGCAGGCGGCGTGGCAGTTGTGGTGGTCGGTGTGGCCGTGGCGGGCCCAGGTGGTGGTGTGGTCGATTTCGGAGAATTCGGCGGGGCGGTGGCAGCCGGGGTGGGTGCATTCGCGGTCGCGGGCTTTGATGAGGCGGGCGAGTGAGGCCGGGGGCCGGTAGGTGCCGGGCCCGGCTTCCAGGAGTTGCCCGGTCGTGGGGTCGGTGATCAGCCGTGACCAGGTCGAGCCGGGATCGACGGCGATCTCCCGGGTGAGCCAGCCCGGGATCGGGCCGTAACCAGCGAGCGTCGCGGGATCTTCACGCGCACCGGCCAGGGTCAGCAAGTCGACATAGACGTGGATATGCGCGCGTGGCGTGCCGTGGCCGTCTTCGGCGAGGAGCCGTTCGGCGAAAATGTCCGCCCGATGCTGATCCAAGGTGCGGGACTTGTCGGATCGGCGGCGGGCCTTGGCCGCACGGGACAGGGACGCGTAGACCGAACTCGCCACTTCGGCGGGAAGATAGCCCGTCAGTTTGGACATGGTCTCGTCTTCGTGGTCCAGCGACACATGCCGCAGCGCCCGTTTCTGCTCGGCGCGTTCCCGATAACCGTCGGGATCGAACTTCTGCACCGCGTGATCCACCGATTTCCGGATCGCCGTCGGATCGCGGTCGGCGAGCCGCTTGGTCATGAACGCGTCCACCAGCGCGGCGACCTCGTCGGACACCTCACGCGTCAGCTGGCTGACCTTCGACGCCTTGTACAGGTCGATGTCACCCTTCTCCAGCGCGGCCAACGTGTTCGGCAACCGGGCCACCAAGGCACACGAGGTTTCGACCAGCAGATACGCCTGGTTACGGGAGACCGAGAAGGCCAGAGCGACCTCCTCGGTCACCGATCTTCGCGAACCACCCACCGCGGCGAACCCGGCTATCGCATGCACCTGCCGGCCCTGCGCGCGACGAAGCACCACCTCCTCGTCATACGCGGCATCGAGAAACTGAGCGGCTTTCGGATTGAAAGCAAGAGACTGGGTCATGACCAAGATCATACTCGAACACGCGTTCGACCACCACTGAATCGGCGACGAGCGCGAAAGAAACCACAAAGAAGGGAGCAGAGGCTTTCGGCCAGCACGGAATGTTCGGGCCGAGCATTCCGCTCAAGCCGGCGCGGCCGCACTTGCCTGCGCCGACTCGCGCGAAACTCGATGTCGCGCCTGATCATCGCCCTGCCCAACGAAGGCGAACGCGGCAGGCAGCTCCAGACGATGCTCGACCCCGCCCCGGCCCACGCCGGCGCACCGCGAACAGGCGCTCAGTCCTCCACCGGCTTCGTCCACGCCACCTGCACCAGCCCCGTCCCATGCCGCCGCGACACCAGCACCCCTCGCCCGGCAGGCTGCGGTCCCGGCTTCACATCCCCGAGCAGAGCTCCTTCGTCCCGCGAGCCCGACATCACGAGACCGGGCGAACCCAGCTCCCGGATCCGTTGCAGCACAGGCTCGAACAGGGACCGTCCGGCGCCGCCGCTGCCACGCGCGATGACGAGGTGGAGCCCGATGTCCCGTGCCTGGGGCAGGAATTCCAGCAGCGGCTGCAACGGGTTCCGGCCCACGGTCGCGACCATCTCGTAGTCGTCGACGAGCACGAACAGCTCCGGTCCCCGCCACCAAGACCGGTTCCGCAGCTGTTCCGGCGTGACGTCCGCGCCGGGCAGCCGGTTCCGCATCGCCTGCTGGCATTGGTCGATCAGCCCGCTCAACACGGTTTCGGAACCCGCGTAACCGAGCAGATGAGAATCCGGCACCGCGCCCAGCATCCCTCGCCGATAATCGGCGACGACGATCGCGGCTTCTTCGGGGGAGTACTTCGACACGATGCCGTGCGCGATCGCGCGAAGGAGCGAACTCTTCCCGGATTCCACGTCGCCGAAGGCCAGGAAATGCGGTTCGGTGGCGAAGTCGAGATGCACCGGCCGCAGGTTCGATTCCGCGATGCCGAGCGTGATCTGCTTGCGCGGCCCGGCTTCCAGCGAGTCCAGCGGGACCTCGGCCGGTAGCAACCGCACGGAAGGTGCCGGCTTACCCTTCCAGGCCGCCGAAATCCGGCGATTCAGGTCGAGACCGCCGGCGCCGACGGTGTCCGGCCGCTGGTCCGAGTCGATCCGCGGGAGCGCCGCGAGGAAGTGCAGTTTGTCCGCGGTCAGCCCGCGTCCCGGCCGGTCCGCCGGGACGTTCTGCGCGATCTTGCGGTCGATCAGCGAGTCCGCCGGTTCACCGAGCCGCAGTTCGAACTTGGTGCCGATCGCGTCCCGTAACGGCGCGCGCATGCCCATCCACTGGTTGATCGAGACGACGACGTGGATGCCGAAGCCGAGCCCGCGCGAGGCCAGGCTGGTGATCTGTTCCTCCAGCTGCTCGTATTCCTGGCGGATCGTGGTCCAGTTGTCCACGAACAGGAAGACGTCGCCGAATTCGCGCCCTTCCGTGCTCTCCTGGTATTCCGAACGCCGCTGGCGGAACGTCGTGATCGACTCGATCCCGTTGGCGGAGAAGAACTCCTCGCGTTGTTCGAGCAGGGTCGTCAGTTCCGCGACCACCCGGCGGCACCGCTGGGCGTCGCGCCGGGTCGCGTAGCCGGACACGTGGGGCAGCCCGGCGATCGGCGCCAGCGCGCCACCGCCCATGTCCAGCACGAACAGCTGGACCTCTTCCGGCGTGTGGGTGAGCGCGAGCATCGCGGCGATGTCGCGCATCAGCGTGCTCTTGCCGCTCTGCGGCGCCCCGACGATCAGTGCGTGCCCGGCGGCGCCGGAGAAATCGGCCCACAGCATGTCGCGCCGCTGCTCGAAAGGCTTGTCCACCAACGCGACCGGGATCATCAGCTTGCCGTTGCCGCCCCAGCCCAACGGGCACAAACCGCGTGCGGGGTCTTCGCCGAGTGGCGGCAGCAGCTGGTCCAGGGTGGGCGGCTCGGCCAGCGGCGGAAGCCAGATCTGGTGCGCCTCCGGGCCTTTGCCTTCGATCCGCGAGATCATCGCGCCGATGATCGTCTCGCCGGTGCCCTTTTCGACCGGCTCCTCGGCTTCGACGGTCACCGGGATCTCGACCGGCGCCAGCGTGAACGGCATCAGGCCGAGACTCTGGCCGTCCTTGCGCACGATCTTGCTGCGCGGCGGCAGTTCCCCCGAGACGTAGGCGGCCTTGAGCCGGATGAGGGTGTCGTTGTCGGACTTCAGATACGCCGAACCCGGCACGGGCGGCAGCTGGTACGCGTCCGCGACGCCGAGCACCGCGCGGCTCTCCGACGCGGAGAACGTCCGAAGGCCGATCCGGTACGAAAGATGCGAGTCCAGGCCGCGCAGGCGCCCTTCCTCCAGCCGCTGCGAGGCCAGCAGCAGGTGGATGCCGAGGCTCCGGCCCAGCCGCCCGATCGCGACGAACAGGTCGATGAACTCCGGCCGCGACGACAGCAGCTCGCTGAATTCGTCGATGATCACCAGCAGCGACGGCAACGGCCGCAGGTTGGCACCCGATTCCCTGGCCTTTTCGTAGTCCCGCACCGAGGCGTAGTTCCCGGCCGCGTGCAGGAGCTCCTGACGCCGCAACAGTTCGCCGTTCAGCGCGTCCGCCATGCGGTCGACCAGCGCGAGATCGTCGGACAGGTTGGTGATGACGGCGCAGGTGTGCGGCAGCCCGGTCATCCCCGCGAACGTCGCGCCGCCCTTGAAGTCGATCAGCGCGAGGTTGAGCTTCTCCGAAGAATGCGTGACGGCGAGCGCGGTGACCAGCGTCCGCAGCAGCTCGCTCTTGCCGGACCCGGTCGCGCCGATGACGAGACCGTGCGGGCCCATCCCGCCTTCCGCGGATTCCTTGAGGTCGAGGTCGACGGGCCTGCCTTCGGGGTTGATGCCCAGCGGGATCCGCAGCCGGTCCCGCGCCGAACGCGGAGCCCAGGTGACCGCAGTGTCGGTGTCGCGCGGATCGCCGATGCCGAGCAGCCCCGCCAGCCCGAACGTCGCCGACATCGGCGCCTCGCTGACCACGGCCGCCCCCTGGAACAGCGGCGTCAGCATCCGGGAAAGCGCCTCGGCGGCGCCGCGGTCCAGGGTGTCCGGCTTGCCGAGGAAACCGAGCCGCTGCTCCGTCCCGTCGCCGACGACCATCCCGAGCTGGTCGGGGCTCATGTGCAGGCTCAGCAGCCGTTCCGACGAGACCGAACGCGGCTGCTCGGTGCCGATCTCCACCACGGTGACGCCGAGCCTGCCCTCTTCGGCGACGAGCCGCGTGTCGCCGTGGACGTGCCCGCCGTCCACGATCACGACGACGTGCGGCAGATCGAGGCGGGCGTCCGGCCGCCGGGTGAACGCGGGCCGGTCGCCGAGGTCGGGGCCGAGGAGGTCGGCGAGCTTCCCCGAGTCGGCGTCGACGAGCCGTCGCGGGCCGGCGGCGTCGGCGGCGGTCGAGGCGACGTGCGGCAGCCACTTCGCCCATTCCCAGTCGTGCAGCCTGTCGTTCTTCACGCACAACGCGATCCGCAGGTCGCCGGGCGAGTGGAAGGTCGCGAGCTGGGTCAGCAGCGCTCGCGCCGTCCCGAGGGTGTCCGGGCGGCGGCCGGACAGGCTGACCTGCGCGAACGACCGCAGCGAGATCGCGACCGGGAGCCCGTCCACCGTCGAGTAGGTCCGGATGAAGTGCTTGAGGTTCGTCGAGCACACCGGGTCGAGGTCTTCCAGCGGTACGGTCTGCGGCGCCTTCAACGGGGTCGCCAGCCGCTGCGGCCCCGTCCCGACGCGCACCTGCGCGAACTGCGAATCCGACCGGCGGCGGTCCCACAGCTTCCCCGTCTCGACGTACGCCCACAGATCCGCCGGGTCGGGCTGCAACGCCGCCATCGCCGCGCGCTGGTTGTCCGCGATCTCGCGGACCTGGCCGCGCAAACCGGTCAGATACCGCTGGTAGTCCCGGCGTTCCTCGTTGATCTGCGCCTTCTTCTGCGCGCCGCCGCGGCCGAGCGACATCACCACCATGCCCACCATCGCGGTGAGGAACAACGCGCCGAAGATGTAGGTCATCACCCCGCCGTCGCGTCCGATGTAGACGAACGACATGGCGCCCATGCCCAGCATCATCGGCATGAACATCAGTAGCTGCATGGCTCCGCCGGAGGAGCCCTTCGGCAGCATCGGCGGGGACTGCAGGACGATCTCACCGGGCTGCTCGCCCAGGGCCGGCAGGCGGTCGCGAGTGGCGCTCATCAGGGTCTTTCTGGCCGCTTGTGGGTAATCCTGCCGATCATTCTGGCCACTCGTGCCGCCCTTGCGGTGGGTACTTTTGCCGTCCGCTCACGTCTGGTGGCGAACTTACGCTGCTGGTCACGCAGACGTGGGGGAACGAGAGAAGGAGAGCCATGGTCGGCACGGGCGAGTACCGGGCGGAGCCCGAGGCCATGCGCTCGGCGGTCGGGAACCTGGGCGGCATCATCATGCAGGGCATCAACGTCGTGGCCGACCTCGAACGCACCGTCCTGCAGCCGATGTCGTTCGCCACCTTCGGCAGCGCGGTGGCGGCGGCGAACACGGCGATGCAGAGCCAGCAGGTGGTCGCGGTCCGCACCCTGCTTCAGCTGCTGCAGCAGATCAACGGCTTCATCAAGAGCAGCGCCGACGCCTACCAGGCCGCCGACGAGGCGGTCGCGGGCGGATACGGCGGCCGCCCCGGCGGCGGTGCCGGATCGCCGTCTTCGTCGATCTGGGGGAACTCGCACGCCTCCGAGCTGGCGACGCTGGCCATCAACGACAGCGCCGGCGGTGACGGCGAGCCATCCTCGGTCGGCAACGTGCTTCGCTACTTGCAGGACGCTCGCCTGGGGCAGCTCGGCGACCACCCGATCACCGACACCCGGTTCCACGGCGTCTCGGATTTCAACGACTGGCTGGCCGGTGACGCCGACAACCAGGCGCGGGTCGGGGTCATCGAGGTCTACGCCGGTACGGCGCGCAACTTCGGCGACGTGCCGGGCGGTGTGCACAGCGGCGACGTCGTCGTGGTCGAACCGCTCCTGTTCTCCGACAGCAAGCCGATCATCGCCATCGCCGGAGAAGGCGGGCTGCTCTACAACCACGGAATCGTCGAAGCGGACATCAACGGCCTGGCGAAGGTCAGCGTCTACCGCCCGGCTTCCGTCTGACTTCCGGCCTGAGGAGCGACCATGCTGACTTACCCCAATTCCAGCGCGATGGACGCCACGGCGTCCTCGGGCGGGCCGATCACCATCCTGCCGCAGATCCTCACCGGCCAGCCGGAGCAGATCGCGAAGCACGTGCTCGAGGTGCTCAAGAAGGCCAACGAGTTCCTCACCATGTACAACGAGGTGACGAAGGCCGCCGAGCAGCTGGGCAAGATCTGGTCCGGCGGCGCGTCGGACTCCGCGCTGAAGAAGATCACCGACTCCCTGAACTCGCTGACCAAGATCATCCAGGTCGTGCAGAAGGGCGCCGAACTGCTCGGCATCGCCGGGACGCTGATCAAGACCGCGCAGACCGCCTACAAAGCGGTGGTCTCGGCGGTGAACCCGACGGTCGCGGGCCTGATGTCGAATCCGTGGACCTACGGCGCCGCGGTCGCGCTTTCCACCGCCACCAGTGCTTCGCTGCGCGCGTTCATCACCGCGATCGGCGCGCTGCTGAAGGCGCTCGGCGTGGTCGACCTCGCCAACCAGATCACCCAGATCGCCACCATCATCGGCGAGGTCCAGAAACTGTTCGGCCACAACGACGCCGGGGACAACGGCGCGGCGGGCAACTCGGCGGTCTCCGGCACCCCGGTCACCAATCCGCAGGCGCCGGGTTCGGTCGCGAGCGGTTCGGGACAGGCCGCGATCGGCGGTTCCGGTGGCGGCGCGGGCGGTGGTTCGACGCCGGGCGAGACACCGCCCTTCACCCAGTACCGGCCGCCCGCGCTGGGCGGCAACGGATCCCAGGGCAACTGGCCCGGCGGCGCCGACGCCTGGATCCCGGTGGACAGACCCTCGGGTGGTGGCGCGGGCGCCGGAGGCACATATCCGGGCGCGGGCAACGGGAACACCGTCACCATCACCACCGACCTGAGCACCGGCAAGTCCACCGTGCAGGCGCCCGGTGGTCAGGACATCGATATCGACATCGACATGAACTACGGCGGGAAGCACTTCGAGCAGCACATCGACATCGACGCAGGCGCGGATTCACCGGCGAAGGGCAGGTAAACCGTGTGGGGGAGCGGTGTGGTCGACGCTTCGGGCGTCGTCAGCTCGATCCTGTCGAATTACCGGCGGCTCGTGGTCGAGTACCAGCGGCGGGTCACCGGTGATCCTTCGGCGCTGACCGCGGCCGGTCAGCGGTGCGGCGACCGGGCGTCGACGGTCTCCGGCCGGGCGGACGAGATCGGCAAGGCGTCGAAGGCGCTCAACGCGTCTTGGGAAGGTGACGCCTACACGGCGTTCTCCACCTCCGCCACGAAACTGTGCCAGGAACTCGGCGAGCTCGGCGCGAAACTGAGCGACCAGTCGAACCGGCTACGGGCGGGCGCGCAGGCGCTGCAGGGCGCGAAGTCCTGTGTGGACTCGATCCTCGCGCAGTTCGACCAGTACGCCGCGCAGCTCACCAGCCAGGCGCGGACGGCGAACGCGAACGCGGTCGACGCCTTCATCTCCGCCGCGCGCCGGCTCGGCGAACAGGCCGTGCAGGCGGCGCAGGAGATCGCCGACGAGCTGAGCGAGGAACTCGCGCGGCTGTTCCCACCGGAGGGCACGGGCCGGATCGAGCACGAACTCGGCAAATGGGGCCGCGGCCCGTTGTACTGGTTGAACGGCGAAGCACTCGACGGCCGCAAGCGCCCGCGTTCGCATCCTTCGTGGTTCGGCAATTCCGGCTGGAAGAAGCTCACCTGGGACGGTCTCGAAGGCACGCGCGCCCCGCGTGCCGGCGACACCCCGTTCGGCAGGCCGAAGCCGGAGGGTCTTGGCGAAAAGGCCTGGGGCAACACCGAGATCACCTACGCCAAGTGGAAGCAGGAGCAGGACGGCTTCACCCCGGGGTGGGACGCCAAGATCTCCACCCAGGGCTGGGACTTCAAGGCGTCCGGCCACGCGGAATTGGCCGCTTTCAAGGAAGAGCTCGAAGGCAAGAAGGAATGGGGCGTCGCTTCGGCAGGTGCCAAGGGGACCGCGTTCGTCGGCGGTGAGGTGAACGGATCGCTGCAGGCGGGCGCGCACGGCGTCGGCGTGCACGCGAACGCCTTCGTGGGCGGCAAGATCGAAGGCGAGCTCGCGGCGGACGTGGCGGGTGTCGGCGTCGGCGCGAGCGGCACCCTCCAATATGGACTCGGCGCGCAGCTCGACGGCCAGGCCGTTTACGACGCCGGGCATATCAAGGTCAACTTCAAGGCGGGGGTCGCGCTCGGCCTCGGCGCCGGGATCGGCGCGAAGATCGACATCGACCTGCCGAAGATCGCGGACACAGTCGGCGAATACGGCGGCGCGGCCGTCGACGCGGTGAGCGGCGCGGCCGGCCAGGCGGCGGACGCCGTCGGCGAGGCGTGGGACGACGCGATCACCTACGTGGGCACGTGGTGACGGGGATGAACGACATGGCGACGCAGGACCGGGTCTCCCTTCCGCTCGGCTTCGACGTGCCCGACGGCTGGGTGCCGGTCGAGCCGTCGTCCGTCGGTGCCGAGGGCGCCGTCTTCGTGGCGGTGCATCGCGGGACCGCGTCGGAGTTCACCCCGAACATCACCCTGAGCGTCGGGCAGCGCCCGGACCAGGCGCAGATCACCGACATCGCCGACGAGGCCGTCGAACGCCTCGGCCGGTCCATGGCCGCGCTCGAAGTGGTGCGGCGCAAGGTGATCGGCACCGGTATCGCGCCGGGGGTGACGCAGGTGCTCCGGATCCGCACCGGCGAAGGCCAGGATCTCGTCCAGAGCCAGGTGCTGCTGACCGTGCCGGGGGCGAGCCCCGCCGAGCGGCTGGTCCTCGAGATCGCCTGCACCGCGACCCCCGAGGCGGCCCGTGGCCTCGGCGACGACTTCCGGCGGTTCGTGGGCAGTGTCCACGTCCGCCGGGGTACCACCGCAGATGAAGGAGAAGACTCGTGACCACCGACCCCTACGCCATGCCGGACATGGACGAGTTGCTGGACCAGGTCCGCAAGCAGACCGAAGAGGTGCAGCGCATCCAGCGTTCGGTCGAGGCGATGGAGGTCAAGGCGCACTCCCGGCAGAATGAGGTCACCGTCGTGCTGCGCGGAGACGGCCGGTTCACCTCGATCGACATCGACCCGCGCGCGGTGCGCCAGTACGACGCGCGCAACCTCTCGGAGATCGTGCTGGAGGCGGTCAACAACGGGCTGCAGAAGCTGGCCGAGGCCAGCAGCGCCAAATTCGCCCCGGTCATCGAGTCCGCCAAGTCGATCGAAGCATGACGGCCGCGATCGCGGGCTCCACCCGGCGCGTCACGGTGGTGACACCGAGGGCGCGCGTCGACGTGGCGCTGCCGCAGCAGAGCACGTTCGCCGAACTCGTCCCGCAGCTCGTGCGGCTCGCGGGTGCTTCGGGGCAGGCGTCGGCCGAGCATCCCGGCTGGGTGCTGTCCCGGCTCGGCGGCGCTCCGCTCGCGCTCGGGCTCACGGTCGCCGCGGCGCAGGTGCGCGACGGTGAGGTCCTCCATCTGACCCCGCGGGAACGCCCGCGGGGTCCGCTGCTGTTCGACGACGTCGTCGACTCGATCGCCAGCGTCGCCGAGGCGGGCACCGGCCGCTGGGGACCGTCGGTGGCGCGCAAGGCGGGCATCGTCGCCTCCGTGGTGCTGCTGCTCGCCGGTGGGCTGCTGGTGCAGGCGGCGGCGTCCGGCAGCGTGCTCGCGCCGATCGGGACCGGGCTGCTCGCGCTCGTCCTGGTGCTGGGCGGCGGCGCGCTGAGCCGCGCGTACGGCGACGCGGAGGCCGGTGCCGCCGGCGCGCTCGCCGGGGTCGGCGCGGCCCTGCTGGCGGGGATGTCGATCCTGCCGCCGCATCCGCTGTTCTCCCTGTCGGCCGGACCGCTGGCCGCCGGGCTCGCGATCGTGACCGTCTACGGCGTGATCGCGGCCGTTTCGGTGGCGGACCGGCTGCCGTGGTTCGTCGCGGTGACGGTGGCGGCCGGGCTCGGCGCGATCACCACCGCCATCGTCCTGCTGGCCGACGTCCGCCCGGTTTCGGCGGCCGCCGTGGTCGCCGTCGTCGCGACGGCACTGGCCGCGGTGGCGCCGATGATGGCGCTGCGGCTCGGCAGGCTGCCGCTGCCGCGGGTGCCCGACGACATGGACTCGTTCCGGGCCGACGAGAACCCTTCGCTGGGCGAGGACATGGTCGGCGGCACGACCTACGCGCAGGCGTTGCTGACCGGGCTGCTCGTCGCGCTCGGGCTCGTCGTGGTTTCGGCGTCGGTGGTCCTGTCGTCTTCCGGCGGGGCCTGGGAAGCGGGGCTGTGCGCGCTGCTGGGGCTGGCGCTGATGCTGCGCTCGCGCGCGTTCGCCGGCCGCTCGCAGCGGGTGGTGCTCATCGGTTTCGGCGCGGCGGCCTTGGCGGCGGCCGGTTTCTGGCTCGCCGCGGGTGGACCGCGCTCGTTCGTCTTCGCCGCCGGTTGTGCCGTCGTCGTCGCGGCGGGCGTCTGTCTCACCTACGCGACGCGGGTCGCGAAGGGCCGGCGTTCCCCTTACTGGGCAAGGACTCTCGATATCGTCGAGTTCCTGGTGCTGCTGTCGCTGATCCCGTTCGTCGGCATGATCGCGGGCGTCTACGAGGCCGTTCGGGGCTGAAGGGGACTTTCCCCGCATGCCATGCGGTGAAGGGCGCTTTCCCCGCGTCGCATGCGGGGAAAGCGCCCTTCAGCGGCGTCACGTCCGTGGAGGATTCCTTCCCTACCCTCAGAGAAGAAAGGAACCCTCCACGGACCGTCCCCTCAGTTCTCCAGCGCCAGCGGCAGGGTCCGCCGGACCGCCGCCGCGTGCCGTCCGTGCAGCGGGGTCACCGCGATCCCGCTGGGCCGCACCGTTTCCGCCCCCGGCCGCCCGCCGACCCGGATGGTCACTTCGGACTTCTCGCGCCCGCCGGGAGAGCGGTACAGCGTGTACGAAGTCGCGGTGAACGCCGAGCCGGGGACGTGAAGATCCAGTGTCCGCGCGAGATCCCGCTCCGACCGTGGCCGGTAGCAGACCTGCGACGCGCCGCCCCACTCCCAGGCGCGCCAGCCGTCCACCGGCGCGTCGTGGCCGCTGCCGAGCGCCACGCGCAGGTTTTCCGCCACCTCGCCGGCTTCGAGCACGGTGCTCTCGAACCCGGCTTCGGCCAGCGCGCCCATGAGCGACAGCGCCGCGCAGGCGGTGCTCCGCAGCGCGCCCAGTTCCCCGCCGCCCCTGGCCAGCGCCGCGATCGGCGCGTCCTCGGGCCGGTACCGGACGGTGAGCCAGCGGACGCGCAGCACCGACTGTCCATTGGGGACGGTCCAGGTCAGCAGTTGCGCGCTGGACAAAGGGATCCCGGTATTCGTGTACGCGTCACGCAGGATGCCGACGAGGGTGTCCGGCGCGGGAGACATGGCGCCGGGGGTGAGCCGGACGATCGCGCTCCACCCGTCGCTCACCTCGGCGACGCCGAACCGGTTGCCCGCGCGGTCGACGTGCTGACGTACCCGGACCGGACCGGCGATCCGGTGCAGCGGATCGGGGACTTCGGGCTTTTTCCGGCGGTTCAGCCGGTAACCGGCCCAAGTGAGCACCCAGCCCGCGGCGTGGCGTCCGGCGAAGCGGACCGACGTCGTCAGCACGAGGACTCCGGCGACGGCGGCGATGCTGATCCGCGCGGCCTGGGGGATCGCGTCGACGGTGAAGGCCAGCAGGATCGCGATCCCTGCGATCTCCCAGAGCGCCGCCTGCAGCGGGCGGACCGGCAGCAGCCAGGGCAGCGGCGCCGCGCCCGCGACGCCGCGCGCGGGTGTCTCTCGCCGGACCGGGCGGGCCGGGGCGTCAACCGACAAGGAATTCCCCTCCTCCGTGCACGCGCCCGACGGTAGCCCCGCCCCGCGCGGGGAGGGGCGTAAAAAATACCCTCACCGCGAACCGGGGCCGGACCTAACGTGAGCACCCTCCAAACGGGTGGGCACGAACGGCGGGGGACGGGAGCGTGTGGACGCAGCGGGACCAGATCCAGGCCTACCAATTCCTCCGCAGGAGACTGGTTTCGGCACTGGTCTCGGCTGACGCCAACCATCCGGTCGCCCCGAGCCGCAGGCTCGTCATCGGCACCCTGTGCGGCCTCGGCGTGGCGTTGCTGGTCACCGCCGTGTTCGGCGTGATCGGCCTCCTGAACCCTTCCGGCGGCAAGGACTGGCTGGCGGGCGGCAAGGTGATCGTCGAGGAAGACACCGGCGCGCGCTACATCCTCGGCCAGGACGGCGCTCTGCATCCGGTGCTCAACTACGCCTCCGCGCGGCTGATGGCGGGCGGCAACGGCGAGGCCACCGTGACCGTCCCGTCCGACAAGCTCGCGAAGGCGCCGAGGGGTTCGCAGATCGGCATCCCCGGCGCCCCCGATTCGCTGCCCGCGGCGGCCGCGCTGGTGAACACCCCGTGGACGGCCTGCTCGCGGACGACCCAGGACGCGCCCGCGTCGGCCGAACCGGAGACCACGGTGCTCCTCGGCGCGCCCGCCGCCGGGATCGACCTGCCGAGGGATCAGGCCGTCGTGGTCCGTGTCCCCGAGGGGGAGCGCTACCTCGTGACGGCCGGGCGCCGCTACAAGCTCACCCCGGAGGCCGCCACGGCGCTGCAGTTCGACACCTACCCGGCGATCGCGGTGTCCTCCCGGTGGATCGGCACCGTCGCCGCCGGACGCGATCTGGCCTACCGCGCGGTCGAAGACGCCGGGCGGCCCGGCCCGAAGGTCGGCGGCGTCTCGACGAAGGTCGGTTCGGTGCTCGGTGTCGTCGACGCGATGGCGTCGCCGAACGACGCGACGTCGTACTACCTCGTCCGTGCCGAAGGGCTCGAACCGATCGGCCAGACCGAGGCGAGCCTGCTGATCAACACCCCGCAGAACGCCGACGCCTACACCGGAGTCCCGGCGCCCGTCGCGGTGCGCGCGGCCGACGTCGCCGCGGTGCCGAAGGTGGGCACGGCGAGGGCCGGCGGGGCCGATCCCGCGGAGTATCCGGACCGGATCCCGCGAAAAGCGCCCGTTACCGGACAGTCCGTGACGTTATGCGCACAGGGTTCTCGAATCGTTATCTCCGCACAGGTCCCGTTGCCGCAAGGTGCGAAGGCGATCCCGGTGACCGCGCGGACGGACGCGTTGGTCGCCGACGCCGTCTTCGTGCCCCCGTCGGGCGGCGCGGTGGTGGCGGAATCCGGTTCCGGCACGGTCTACGTCGTCACCGACACGGGCCAGAAGTACCCGGTGGCGAGCGCCGAGGCACTCGCTTCCCTCGGCTACGGCCAAGCCGACCGGCAGCCGGTTCCGAATGGATTGCTGGCACTGGTTCCGCGCGGTCCCGCGCTGGATCCGGCGCAAGCGGGCCGTGCGGTGCCCGCGGCGGGTGGGACGGGGTGATCGGGAACGTGCAGAGGACCGAAGACAGGCCGGAGACCGACCGGGTCGACGTCGCGGTGATCGAAGACCATCCGCTGTACCGGCACGCCGTGGTGCGGGTCCTCACCGAAGCCGAAGGCATCGAGCTGGGCGCGGTGGTCGATTCGGTCGCCCGGTTCCACGTCCATCCGCAGCCGCCCGGCAGCGTGGTGCTGCTCGACCTCGGCCTGCCGGGGATCGCCGGGGCGGCGGCCGTGCTCCAGGTGTGCGAACTGGGGCATCACGTGCTCGTGGTGTCCGCGCAGGCCGAGCCCGAGCAGGTGCTCGGCGCGATCGCGGCCGGTGCCAAGGGTTTCCTGTCCAAGGACGTCGACGTCGACGAGCTGCTGACCGCGATCAGGACGGTTGCGCGAGGCCGGGCGTACGTTTCCGCGGTGGTGGCCGGAATGATCATCAAGGACAACGCCGACCGTCCCGTGTCGGCGCCGGACGTCGCGCTCTCCGCGCGGGAGAAGCAGGTCCTGCGGCTCGTCGCCGCGGGCGAACGCGACGTGGACATCGCCCGCATCCTGGGCATCGGAGTTCGGACGGTTCGCGGTTATCTGGACCGGATCCGTGACAAACTCGGAGAGAGAAGGCGGGCCGGTCTGGTCCGCAAGGCCATCCAGCTCGGGCTCGCGTCTCCGCCGGAGGTGCCCGGTCCGTCTCGGCCGGTCGCGCCCCGCGCCGACGCGGGCGGATTCGAAGGACGCCGGTGAACGCAGACGAGCAGCAGCCGAAACGCAGTACGCCGATCAACGTCGGGGTGATCGAAGATCATCCGCTGTACCGGGACGCCGTCGCGCGTGTCCTCACCGAAGCGCCGGACATCGAGCTGGGTGCCGTCGCGGATTCCGTCGCGCGCTTCGCCGTCCAGGAGCAGCCTCCCGGCAGCGTCGTCGTCCTCGACCTCAAGCTGCGCGGTGTCCAGGACGCCGCCGCGGTACTCGAGGTGGGGCAGATGGGGCACAAGGTGCTCGTGGTGTCCGCGCACGCCGAGCAGCCGGAGGTGCTGGGCGCCATGCAGGCCGGGGCGAAGGGCTTCCTGTCGAAGGACGTCGACGGCGACGAACTCCTGCGCGCCATCCGCACCATCGCCGAAGACAACGCGTACGTGTCGCCGACGCTGGCCGGGATGATCATCCAGGACAGCGAAGACCGCCACGCCGGGCCCAAGATCGTCCTGTCCGAGCGGGAAAAGCAGGTCCTGCGGCTGGTCGCGGCCGGCGAACGGGACGTCGACGTGGCGGAGATCCTGAACATCAGCGTGCGGACGGTGCGGTCCTATCTCGACCGGATCCGGGACAAGACCGGCGAGCGGCGGCGGGCGGGGTTCGTCCGCGTGGCGATCCGGGAAGGCCTGCTGCGCTAGAACCGCGGCCCCGAGAAGTTCACCCGCAGCGTGTACACCGAACTGGACGCGGTGATGAACAGGTCGTTCCACCGCGGCCCGCCGAAGGTCAGGTTCGAACAGACCTCCGGCACCCGCAGTTTCCCGATCCGCGTGCCGTCGGGCGCGAAGCAGTGCAGGCCGTCGTGCGCGGCGGCCCAGACCCGCCCGGCGGCGTCCACGCGGACCCCGTCGAAACCGCCCGCGTCACTCGTCGCGAAGACCTCGCCGCCCGACAGCACGGATCCATCCACCGAGAAAACCCTGATGTGGCTGGGACTCTGGCGCGTGTCCGCGATGTAGAGCAGCGATTCGTCGAGCGAGAACGCGAGCCCGTTCGGACGCGAGAAATCGTCCGCGACGATCCGCACGGAACCATCCGGATCGACGCGGTAGACGTGGCAGGCGCCGATCTCGCTCTCGGCTTGGTGGCCCTCGTAGTCGCTTTCGATGCCGTAACTCGGGTCGGTGAACCAGATCGCGCCGTCCGAGGACTCGACGACGTCGTTGGGGCTGTTGAACCTCTTGCCCTGATAGGTCTCCGCGAGGACGGTGGTCGTGCCGTCGTGCTCGGTGCGCGTCACCCGGCGGCCACCCTGTTCGCAGCTGACGAGCCTGCCCAGCCGGTCGACGGTGTGCCCGTTGTGGAATCCGGCGGGCTCGCGGAACACACCGACCGCGCCCGTGGTCTCGTCCCAGCGCAGCACCCGGTCGTTCGGGATGTCGCTGAACACCAGGTACCGCCCGGCGGGGAAGTAGGCGGGCCCTTCGGTCCACCGGCAGCCGGTGTGCAGCCGCCGCATCCACTCGTCGCCGTTGACGCGGGCGAACCGCTCGTCGAGGACTTCGAAGTGCGCCTTGACCATGTCCATGAGAGAACCCCAGTGTTCCGAATGAGATATTGCGATCATCATGAACCGCCGAACTTGATATGGTCAACCCATGGATGACGTGGATCGCATGCTGCTCACCGCGTTGCAGCAGGACGCGACTCAGGCGTACGCCGCGCTCGGCAAGGCGGTCGGGCTGTCCGCCGGCGCCGCGCACGAACGGGTCCGCAAACTGCGCGAACAGGGCGTCATCCGGCGCACGACCGTCGACGTCGATCCGGCGGCCGTCGGCCGGGGAGTGATGGCGTTCGTGCTGGTCGAGGCGGGTTCGTGGATGGGCGACGCGCCGACCAAGGCCGCGCTGGAGGCGTTGCCGGAGGTCGTCGAGGCGCACATCATCGCGGGCCCGGCCTCGCTGCTGGTGAAGGTGCGCACGCCGACCACCGAGGAGCTGCAGGCCTCCCTGCGGAGGCTGTACGCGATCGAGGGGGTCACCGGGACGCAGACGATCGTGGTGCTCGAATCCTTCTTCGAGCGGTCTGTGGACGCTAAAGGCGACGGTTCGCCAGAACGCCCGTCGCCGCCCGCGCCTTCCCGCTGACCGCCGGATCCAGGTCGACGACCACCAGTTCCGGTCCGGCGCCCAGCTGGGTGTGGACGCGGCCGAAACCGTCGGACACCGTGGAGTAGCCGATCCCGGTCGGTGCCTTGGGGTTCACCGGGGTCGAGGTCGTGGCCGGATCGGCCTGCCCGCAGCCCAGCACCCAGCAGCCGGAGTCGAGCGCGCGGGCGCGCACCAGCACCTCCCACTGCTCGCGTTTGCCCTCGCCCGCGCCCCAGGACGTGGGCACGAGCACGATGTCGGCGCCGTCGTCGGCCAGCTTCCGGAACAGTTCGGGGAAGCGGATGTCGTAACAGGTCGCGACGCCGAAGGTGACCCCGTCGACTTCGAAGGTGGCAGGTTTGGTCCCCGGGGCGACCGTGTCGGACTCGGCGAACCCGAACGCGTCGTACAGGTGGATCTTGTCGTAGCCGAAGTGATGCCCGGCGCCGGTGACGAGCAGCGTGTTGCTCACGCGGCCGTCGGGCGACGGCGTGAACATGCCCGCGACGACCACGACACCGTGCTCGTCGGCGAGTGCCGCCACTGTGGACGCCCACGGACCGTCCAAAGGCTGCGCGACCGGCGCGAGCGGGATGCCGAAGCGCGCCATCGCCGCCTCGGGGAACACCACGATCCGCGCGCCCTCGGCCGCCGCGGCCGTCACGCCTTCGCGAATCAGCTTCAGGTTCGTTTCGGGATCCTCGGCCGCCGTGAGCTGGCACAACCCGATTCGCGGCACGGAGGCCTCCCTCATCGTGGGATCGCTGGTCACCACCCCAGTGTGCCTGCTCGGGGCGATCCGGCCACCTCGTACCCTTGACCCATGCTGAACCGTACCGACCTGCGTGGACAGGTCCCGTCCGTTGCCGAACTCAGGAGCACGCTCCCGCGTGCCGAGTACGACGTGGACGCGGCGCTGCATCACGTACGGCCGGTGGTCGAGGCGGTCCGTGATCGCGGCGTCGAGGCGGTCCTCGAGTACACCGAGAAGTTCGACAAGGTCCGCCCCGGCGGTGTCCGCGTGGCCGCCTCGGAGCTCACGAGCGCGCTCGCGAACCTGGACCCGGCCGTCCGCGAGGCGCTGGAGGAGTCCATCGCCCGCGCCCGCAAGGTCCACGGCGACCAACGCCGTCAGGACGTCACGACCGAGGTCGTCGACGGCGGCACCGTCACCGAACGCTGGATCCCGGTGGAGCGCGTCGGGCTGTACGCGCCGGGCGGGCTCGCGGTGTACCCCTCGACCGTGGTGATGAACGTCGTCCCGGCGCAGATCGCCGGCGTCGGCACGCTCGTGCTGTGCTCGCCGCCGCAGGCCGCGTTCGGCGGGCTCCCGCACCCGACGATCCTGGCCGCCGCCGAACTCCTCGGCGTCGACGAGGTCTGGGCCGTCGGCGGCGCGCAGGCCGTCGCGCTGCTCGCGTACGGCGGCACCGACACCGACGGCACGACACTGGAGCCCGTCGACATCGTCACCGGGCCCGGCAACATCTACCTCACCGCGGCCAAGCGGCTGCTGCGCGGCATCATCGGCATCGACTCCGAGGCGGGCCCGACCGAGATCGCGATCCTCGCCGACGAGACCGCCGACCCGGTGCACGTCGCCGCCGACCTGATCAGCCAGGCCGAGCACGACCCGCTCGCCGCGAGCGTGCTGGTGACCACGTCGGAGGGGCTCGCGGACGCCGTCGACAAGGAACTCACCGGCCGCGTGGCCGCGACCAAACACTCCGAGCGCGTGACGGAAGCACTGGGCGGCAAGCAGTCCGGCATTATTCTGGTGTCCACTGTGGACGACGGGATCCGGGTCGTCGACGCGTACGCCGCGGAGCACCTGGAGATCCAGACCGCGGACGCGCGCGCGGTGGCGGCCCGCGTGCGCAACGCCGGCGCGATCTTCGTCGGGGCGTACGCGCCGGTCTCGCTCGGTGATTACTGCGCCGGGTCGAACCACGTCCTGCCCACCGGCGGGTTCGCGCGGCACTCGTCCGGGCTTTCGGTGCAGAGCTTCCTCAAGGGCGTGCACGTCGTCGACTACAGCCAGGACGCGTTGCGCGAGATCGCCGGCCGTGTCGTCGCGCTGGCGAACGCCGAAGACCTGCCCGCGCACGGCGAGGCCATCACGGCGCGGTTCGAAGGGGAGCGGGCATGAGCATCGGCGAGGAGATCACGCTCGACGCGCTCCCGCTGCGGGAGGACCTGCGGGGCAAGACCCCGTACGGCGCACCGCAGCTCGACGTGCCGATCCGGCTCAACACCAACGAGAACCCGTATCCGCCGCCGGACGAGCTGGTCGCCGACGTCGCCGAGGCCGTCCGCGCCGAAGCCGCTTCGCTGCACCGCTACCCGGATCGCGACGCCGTCGCGCTGCGCCAGGACCTGGCGGACTATCTCGCGGTGTCCACCGGTGTGCTGGTGTCGGAGTCGAACGTGTGGGCCGCCAACGGGTCCAACGAGATCCTGCAGCAGATCCTGCAGGCCTTCGGCGGTCCCGGCCGGTCGGCGCTGGGCTTCGAGCCGTCGTATTCGATGCACCCGATCATCTCGGCGGGCACCCGCACCGACTGGCTGCCCGTGCCGCGCCGCGACGATTTCACGCTCGACACCGAGAAAGCGGCCGCGCTGGTGGGCGAACGCCGTCCGGACATCGTGTTCGTGACCAGCCCGAACAACCCGACCGGCGGGTCGATCCCGTTCGGAGAGCTGCGCGGGCTGCTCGAAGCGGCGCC
Organism: Amycolatopsis sp. EV170708-02-1; assembly: GCF_022479115.1. NCBI lineage: Bacteria > Bacillati > Actinomycetota > Actinomycetes > Pseudonocardiales > Pseudonocardiaceae > Amycolatopsis > Amycolatopsis sp. EV170708-02-1. Next base: position 6,121,531 of record NZ_CP092497.1, on the reverse strand, counting down.
CGGCATCGTCGTGGTCGACGAGGCGTACGCCGAGTTCTCGTCGCAGCCGAGCGCCATCGAGCTGATCGAGGAGTACCCGGCGAAGCTGATCGTGTCGCGCACGATGAGCAAGGCGTTCGCCTTCGCGGGCGGACGGCTCGGCTATCTCGCGGCCGCGCCCGCGATCGTGGACGCGCTGCAGCTGGTGCGCCTGCCGTACCACCTCTCGAAGCTCACGCAGGCCGCCGCGCGCGCCGCGCTGCGGCACGCGGACGCCACCCTCGCCTCGGTCGCCAAACTAGCGGCCGAACGAGACCGCGTGGTGGAATCGTTGCTGGGCTTGGGATTCACGCCGGTCCCGAGCGACGCGAACTTCGTCCTCTTCGGACGGTTCGCGGACGCGCCAGCGACCTGGAAGTCCTATTTGGACAACGGCGTGCTGATCAGGGACGTCGGCATCGCCGGGCACCTGCGGGTGACCATCGGCACGCCGGAAGAGAACGACGCCTTTCTCGAGGCCAGCAAGGAGGTGCCGCGATGAGTCGCGTCGGCAAGGTGGACCGCACCACCAAGGAATCGTCCATTTCGGTCCAGCTCGACCTGGACGGCACGGGACAGGTGGAGATCGACACCGGGGTCCCGTTCTACGACCACATGCTCACCGCGTTCGGCGTGCACGGCTCGCTCGACCTCAAGGTGCAGGCGACCGGTGACGTGCACATCGACGCGCACCACACCGTCGAGGACACCGCGATCGTGCTCGGCCAGGCGCTGCGGCAGGCGCTCGGCGACAAGAGCGGTATCCGCCGGTTCGGCGACGCGTGGATCCCGATGGACGAGACCCTCGCGCACGCCGCGATCGACGTCTCCGGGCGGCCGTACTGCGTGCACCTGGGCGAGCCCGAGCAGTTCAACAGCTTCACCATCGGCGGGAACTACCCGTTCGTGCTGACGCGGCACGTGTTCGACTCGCTGTCGTTCCACGCGCAGATCGCGCTGCACGTCCGGGTGCTGCACGGCCGGGATCCGCACCACATCGCGGAGGCCGAGTACAAGGCCGTCGCGCGGGCGCTGCGTGCCGCCACCGAGCCGGACCCGCGGGCGGGCGGCATCCCGTCCACGAAGGGCGTCCTCTAGCCCCCGCGTTTCGTCCTCTGGATGCGTTCCTTGCGTGTGCAACCACCGCATCCAGAGGACTAAATGCGTCCGGTCGGCTCGTAGGTGTTGAGCTGGACACCGGACGGGGTCGTCGTGGAGCCGACGAAGGCCAGGGTCTGGGCAGGCGTCCCTTCGGCGAAGAAACGCTTGCCCGTGCCCAAAAGGAGCGGGTAGACCGCCAGCACGACTTCGTCCGCGAGCCCGTTTTCGAGCAGTGCCGAGGTCAGCGTGGAACTGCCCGAGAGGATGAGATCCGGGCCGTCCTCCGCCTTGATGCGGCTCAAGGCGGTGACGATGTCCGGGCCGATCCCCTCGAACGGGCCCCATTTCAGGCTTTCCGGCCGATGGGTGACGACGAACTTCGTCGCCGCCTTGAGCCGGTCCGCGAACGGCTCGCTCGGCGCGTCCGGCCAGAATTCCGACCAGAGGTCATAGGTGCGGCGGCCGAGCAGCAGATCGAAGCTTTCGGTGTGCGCGGCGAGAAGGGCTTCCCGGCCGGCGGGGGTCCGGTAGGGCATGTTCCAGCCGCTGTAAGGGAAGCCGTTCTCGTCGGCGGAATGCTGGATCACGCCGTCGAGCGAGATGTGCTCGATGATCTTGAGCCTTCTCATCACGCCTCCAGTAACGCGTCGAGCTGGGGCATCGCGGCGCGGAAGCCCTCTTCCATCCCCGGGATCGTCTTCTCCATGGCTTCGACGCTGGAAAAGCGCGTCACGTGGATCATCCGGGATCCCTCGGGTGTCGACTCGAAGGTGAAGGTCATCGAGGTGGGCATGTCCTCGTCGTTGTCGTCGCCGTCCTCCGCCTCGAAGAAGTCGATGGGGTTCACCTCGGTGAACTTCCAGGAATTGGGCCACTTCTCGCCGTTGGGCCGGACAGGAAGTACTCGGCGCGGCCGCCCGTCCGGAAATCGTGATGGGTGAAGGTGGCGGGCGCGAACGGCGGGCCCCAGAAGCGCTCGAGTTGCCGGGGATCGGCCCAAGCCGCCCAAAGGCGCTTTCGTGGAACGGGAAAGTCCGCCACGACGGTGAGACTGAGCTTTTCGGGCTCCTTGGTGACCGAGGTGATCGGCATCGTCATTCCCCTTCCCGGAGGACGTCGTCGAGCTGCGCCACCCGCTGGCGCCAAAGGACTTCGTAGGAGTCGAGGAGTTCGGTGGCGAGCCGGAGCCGCTCGCGGTCGGTCGAGACCAGCTGTTCGCGGCCGTTGGCGCGTTTCCGCACGAGCCCCGCGCGCTGGAGCACGGCGACGTGTTTCTGCACGGCGGCGAAGCTCATCTCGTACCGCGCGGCGAGCTCGGACACCGACGGCGCTTCCGCGATCGCCCGCGCCAGGATGTCGCGGCGGGTGCCGTCGGCCAAGGCGCGGAAGAGCTGGTTGAGCGACTCCTCGCTCTCCTCTCGAAGTACAACCATGTGGTTGTACGTTAGCCGGGTTCGTTCCCGGTGACAAGGTGTGAGCCCGGCGCGGTCCCGGTGGCGGGCGTGTGGCAGGGTGGCGGTCGTGAGTAACACGACCATCGCTGTGCTGCTGTTCGCGCTCGGCGGCTTCCTGATCGGCGGCGTCTACGCGACCTGGAAGAGCGTCAAGTTCATGGCCGTCGTGCTGGGGATCGGCGCGTTGCTGGCCATCGGCGGCGCGATCGCCTGGCTGGCCTGACCGCCGCCCGGTAAATCAGCTGCGCGCCGCGACGACGGCGAGCATGCTGTCCGGCATGTCCGGAAACCCGCGCTCGGTCGCCGAAGTCGTCCGGCTCCAGCGATCGGGGAGCCGGGTCAAATTCCTCTGCTTCTGGGGCCATCAGCCTCGGCGCGACGGCACGGTCGGTCCCGGATGCTTCAGCCAGTGGTGGCCCGCCCGGTTCACCGCCGACGGCGAAACCTTCCCGACTGCCGAGCACTACATGATGTGGCGCAAGGCGATCCTGTTCGACGACGCCGGGAGCGCGGCACGGATCCTCGGTGCGCGGCACCCTCGTGAGGCCAAGGCTCTGGGCCGCGAAGTGCGGGGATTCGAGCAGGCTCGCTGGGAGGACGAACGCTACGGCATCGTTCTCGACGGAACGGTCGCGAAGTTCCGGCAACATCCGGACCTGCGGGACTTCCTGCTCGGCACCAGGAATCGTGTGCTGGTCGAGGCCAGCCCGCTGGACTCCGTCTGGGGGATCGGGCTGGCGGCTGACCATCCGCACGTCGAAAACGCCGAACGCTGGCGCGGGCTGAACCTGCTCGGCTTCGCGCTGGGAGAGGCCCGCGCGGCGCTCACCTAAGTACGTGAAGGCCCCCTTCACTGCGCTAGACGCAATGAAGGGGGCCTTCACGTACTTATCGAGGGGCGGGCCAAGCGGCGCGTCGCGAAAGCCACTTTCGCGACGTCTGATGTCTCGAAAGTGGCTTTCGCGACATGGGCGCAACGGGCCCAGGCCGCCTTCGCCGCCAGAACCTACTTCGAGGCGTCGACCAGCTCCCGCTCATCAGGCGCATCGAGCTGCTTCGCGAGCTTCTCGCCTTCGACGTCGACATCGGGCAGCACGCGATCCAGCCACTTCGGCAGCCACCACGCACCGCGGCCGAGCAGCGACATCAGCGCCGGCACGATGGTCATCCGGATCACGAACGCGTCCACCAGTACCCCGAAGGCCAGCGCGAACCCGATCGACTGGATCAGCGAGGACTCCGCGAGGACGAATCCGGCGAACACGCTGATCATGATCAGCGCGGCCGCGACCACGACACGGGAACCGTGCCGGAAACCGGTCACCATCGCCTGCTGCGGGTCGGCGCCGTGGACGTATTCCTCCCGCATCCGCGTCACCAGGAACACCTGGTAGTCCATCGCGAGCCCGAACAGCACGCCGATCAGCAGGATCGGCAGCATGCTCATGATCGGCCCGGTCGTCTTAACGCCGAGCAGGTCGGTGAGCCAGCCCCACTGGAACACGGCCACCACGGCGCCGAACGTCGCGACCACCGAGCCGAGGAAGCCCAGTGTCGCCTTCAGCGGGACCACGATCGAGCGGAACACCAGCATCAGCAGCAGGAACGCGAGCCCGACGATCAGCGCGAGATAGGGCAGCATCGCGTCGGCGAGTTTCTCCGAGACGTCGATGTTGGCCGCGGTCTGGCCGGTCACCGCCAGCGACGCGCCGGTGGCCGAACCCAGCCCCGCGTTCAGGCCCCGGATGTCGCTGACCAGGTCTTCGGTCGCGGTGGTGCTCGGACCGCTCTTCGGGATGACGGTCAGCAGCGCCAGGTCACCGGCGCGGTTGGTCTTGGGCGGCGTGACGATCGGGCGTTCGGGGAGGCCGCCGATACCCGCGGCCGCCTGCTGGAGCGCGGCTTGCCGGTCGGTGCTGCCGCTCAGGTCGACGACGATTACCAGCGGCCCGTTCGCGCCCTCGCCGAAGCTGCGCGCGACGGTGTCGTAAGCCTTGCGCTGGGTGGTGTCCGGCGCGGCGGTGCTGTCGTTCGGCAGGCCGAGCTGCATGCTCGCGGCGGGCACGGCGACGATCGCGAGCCCGGCGATCGCGGCGATCAGCACCGGGATCCGGTGGCGGGCGACGAACTTCGCCCAGCGCTCGCCGTGTGTCGTCGCGCTTTCCTTGCGGCGCAAGCGGATCTTGCCGCCCGCCAGTTTGCCGCCCGCGAAACCGAGGATGGCGGGCAGCAGGGTGAGCGCGATGACGACCGCGATGGCGACGGTGATCGCCGCCGCGATCCCCATCTCGCCGAGGAACGGGATCCCGACGACGGTCAGGCCCGCCAGCGCGATGATGACGGTCAGCCCGGCGAACACCACGGCGGAGCCCGCGGTGCCGGTGGCGCGTCCGGCGGCTTCCTCCGGATCGCGGCCGATGGTGAGTTCGTGCCGGTAGCGGGAAACGATGAAGAGCGCGTAGTCGATGCCGACGGCGAGGCCGATCATCAGCGCGAGCACCGGCGTGTTCGTGTTCAGTTCGAGGAAACCGGACGCGGTCGTGATGCCCGCCATGCCGATGCCGACGCCGATGAGCGCGGTCAGCAGCGGGATCCCGGCCGCGAGCAGCGAGCCGAAGGTGATGATCAGGACGACCGCGGCGACAGCGACACCGAGGCCTTCGGTGGCGTTGGTCGCGGGCATCGCCTGCACGGCGTCACCGCCGAAGTCCACGGTGTACCCGGCCGCCTTGGCGGAATCGGCGGCGGCCATCAGGCCTTCGCGGTCGGCGTCGGTGAGCTCGAAGCCCGGCACGCGATAGGAGACCTGCGCCAGCGCGACGTGTTTGTCGGGGGAGATCGCCTGCATCTGCAGCGGGTTGACCACGCCGGCGACCTTCGGGGCGTTTTCGAGTCCCTTGACGAGTCCCGTGATCGCCGCCTGGCCGGCGGCGTCGGTGATGTCGCCGGGCGTCGAGATGACGACGCGCGCCGTCGCACCACCGGCGGCGGCCTCCGGGAACCGGTCGGCGAGCTGGTCGATCGCCTTCTGCGACTCGGTGCCGGGGATGGTCACCGAGTTCGAAAGCTGGCCGGACAGGGTCAGCGCTCCCGCGCCGAGGGCCACCAGGACGGCGGCCCACACCGCCGTCACCAGTGCCCGGCGCCGGAACGAGAACCGGCCCAGGCGGTAGAGGAAGCTGGCCACGAAAGTCTCCCGTTCACTCGATCAGGTTCATTCCAAGCTAGCCGACCGGCTAGGGGGCTACAAGCCGATCGGCAAGTGTGTGACTAGCCGCACGGCTAGTACTCGTTTGGCCGCGCGGGCACGCTTGACGTAATCTCCGACGGCTGAACGAGGAGGGAACATGGACGTCGTCCACGCGGAGGACACCCGCACGCGACTACTGGGCACGGCGTTGCGGTTGTTCACCGAACACGGCGTGGAAGGCACCTCGCTGCAGATGATCGCGGACGCCCTCGGCGTCACGAAGGCCGCCGTCTACTACCACTTCAAGACGAAGGCGGAGATCACCGAGTCGGTCGCCGAGCCCGTGCTGCGCGAGCTGGAGGGCATCGTCGACGACGCCCGCGCCCAGCGCACCCGGGGCGCGCAGATCGACCACCTGCTGGACGGTTTCGTCGATCTCGTGGTGCGGCACCGTTCGCTGGTCGCCCTGTTCTCCAGCGACCCCGGCATCGCCCGCGCGATCGAGAAGTCCGTGCACAGCTCGGACAGTTTCAAGAACCGGATGATGGAGATCCTCGTCGGCCCGGATCCGGATCTCACCGCGACCGTGACCGCCCAGGTGCTGCTGGCGGGGATCGCCGTCGCCGGCGGCTCGCCCGAGGTCGCCTCGCTCGACGACGAGACGCTGCGCGAAACGCTCCTGGCCGTCGGACGCAAGCTCTACAACCGCCCGCGCCGCCGCTCGTGACCGATGTGTTCAAGACGACGGCCGCGATCCGCGCGACCCTGTCGGTATGAACATCGATCTGAAGACGGCGGCCACGTTCATGGCCACCCAGGCCCGGCTGCTCGACAGGCGGCGCTTCGAGGTCCTTTTCCGCGACGGTGACCCGGCGGCGGCACTAGCCGCGCTGGAGGCGTACCGCAATCCCGACGGTGGCTACGGCCACGGGCTCGAACCAGACTGCCGCTCGGTGACGAGTCAGCCCGGTGGCGCGCTGCACGCTTTCGAGGTCTTCGCCGACGTCGGCCCGGCGACCAGTCCGCGCGCGGCCGAACTCTGCGACTGGCTCGCCTCGATCTCCTTACCCGACGGCGGGATCCCGTTCGCGTTGCCGATGCCGGATCCCGACGGCAGCGCGCCGTTCTGGGCGACTGCGGATCCGTCGGTCTCCTCGCTGCAGATCACCGCGATCGTCGCGGTCACCGCCCATCGCGTCGCGGCGCACGATCCCGCGGTCGCCGCGCATCCGTGGCTCGCGAAGGCCACGAGCTACTGCCTCGGCGAGATCGAAAAGCTCGACGAGGCACCGCACGCGCTCGTGCTCGCCTTCGCGATGAAGCTGGTGGACGCACTGGGCGACACGCGCCTGGTCGAGAAGCTCGGCCGGTTCCTCCCGGACGACGGGGTGGTCGCCGTCGGCGGCGGGATCGAGGGCGAGGCCATGCGCCCGCTCGATTTCGCCCCGGAGCCCGGCGGCCCGGCACGGAAGCTGTTCCGGTCCGAAGTCATCGAAGCGGATCTGCGGCGAGTGGCGGGCGGGCAGCACGAGGACGGGGGCTGGCGGGTCGACTACACCAGCTATTCGCCCGCGGCCGCACTGGAGTGGAACGGCATGTTCACCGTGGGCACGCTGGGGCTACTACGGGCCAACGGCCTGGTCTAGCCGAGACGGCGCAGGAACTCCGGCGGAACGGCGGCGGTGAGCCAGACACCGTTGGCGCTCACCTGGAATTCGTGCCCGGCGGCGGTCATCTCCCGTGCGTCGACGGCGAGCAGCACCGGGACGCCGCGCCGCGCCCCGACGGCCCGCGCGGTGTCCACGGTCGCCGAGAGATGCACGGCGTGCCGGTTCATCGGCCGGAGCCCCTCGTACATGATCGCGTCGAGGAACCGGGAAACCGTGCCGTGGTACAGCACGTCCGGCGGGATCGCGGCGGGCAGCGCGAGGTCGACGTCGACGCTGTGGCCCTGGCTGGCGCGGATGCGCAGCCCGTCCTCGTCGAAGGCGAAGCGCCGCTTGTCATTGCCCTCGACGACTTCGTCGAGTTCGGCGCGGGTGAGCTTCAAGCCGTTGCGCCGCAAGGCCGCCAGGAGGGTGTCGACCTCGACCCAGCCGTCAGGGGTGAGGGTGATCCCGATGTCGCCGGGTGCGTGCCGCAGATGCCGGGAGAGTCGTTTCGAGACCCGGATGAGGTGTTTCTTGTCCATTTCGAGTCACAGTGACGCACATCCGGCACCCGCGTGGCAACGGAATTCAGATCCCGCCCTCGGAAGCCGGGCGCAGTTTGCCCGCGCCGGGGCCGAACCGGGACATCTGGTCGTCGGCGTTGTAGAGCCCGCAGCTGCGCAGGGAAAGGCAACCGCAGCCGACGCAGCCGGTCAGCCTGTCGCGCAGGCGCTGCAACGCGTCGATCCGCGCGTCGAGTTCGTCCTGCCAGCCCCGCGAGAGGCGGGCCCAGTCGGCCTTGGTGGGTGCGTGGTCCTTGGGCAGGGTCTCCAGCGCCGAGCTGATGTCGTCCAGGCTGAGGCCGACCCGCTGCGCGGCGCGGATGAAGGCGATCCGGCGCAGCACCGAACGCGAGTACCGCCGCTGGTTGCCCGCCGAGCGCTCGGAGCTGATCAGCCCTTTGTCCTCGTAGAAACGCAAAGCCGTATGGGGCACGCCGCTGCGGTCGGCGACCTGTCCGATGCTCAGATGTTCAGCCAGTCTCGTCACGTCGCCAGGCTAGCCTTGACTTCGACCTAAGTCGAGGTTGCAACCTCGGTTCATGACCACTGACATCAAAACCGGTTACGAGGATCTGCCGCGGCTGATCTCGCTGATGACCGGGGACGAGAAGCATCAGGCGGCCGCGGAGTCCACTGTGGACGTCTTGTGGGTGCTCTACGACCGTGTGCTCGACATCACCCCGGAGAATATCCGAGAGCCCGGCCGCGACCGCTTCCTGCTGTCCAAGGGTCACGGCCCGATGGCCTATTACGCGGTGCTGGCGAAGAAGGGCTTCATCCACGAGGAGGAACTCGCCGACTGGACTTCGGCCGAGTCCCGCCTCGGCCACCACCCGGATCGGGCGAGGCTGCCCGTGGCCGAGATCTCCAGCGGTTCGCTCGGGCACGGCCTCCCGCTGGCCATCGGCACCGTGTTCGGCCTGCGCGCCAAAGGATTCCGTGACGCCAAGGTCGTCACCCTCGTCGGCGACGCGGAACTCGACGAGGGCTCCAACGCCGAGGCCATCGCGATCGCGGGCCGGATCGGCATGCCGCAGCTGACCGCCGTCGTCGTCGACAACTCCTCGGCCACGCACGGCTGGCCCGGCGGGCTCGCGCGCCGGTTCGAGGTCGAGGGCTGGGCGACGCGTACGGTCGACGGCCGCGATCACGACGCGCTCCACGAAGCCTTCACCACACCCCATCCGGACCGGCCGCTCGCCGTGGTCGCGACCGTCGAGCGAAAGGCCTGAACCCATGAACATGCGTGAAACGTTCCTGGAAGCCGCCGCCGAGGTGCTCGACACGGACGCGAATGTCGCCGTCGTGCTCGCCGACATCTCCGCGGCACAACTCGCCTTCGCCGCGAGGAAACACCCCGACCGGGTGCTCAACGTCGGCATCCGCGAACAGCTGATGATGAGCACCGCGGGCGGCCTGGCGCTGGCCGGGATGCGCCCGATCGTCCACACCTTCTCGTCGTTCCTCGTGGAGCGGGCTTTCGAGCAGGTCAAACTCGACCTCGGGCACCAGGACGTCGGCGCCGTGCTGGTGTCCTCGGGCGCGTCCTACGACATGCCGACCGCCGGGCGGACGCATCAGGCGCCAGGGGACGTCGCCCTCATCGACACGTTGCCGGGCTGGACCGTGCACGTGCCGGGGCACCCCGAGGAAGCACGGCGGCTGCTGCTCGAGTCGATCCCCGGCACCGGGCGCGTCTATCTCCGGCTTTCCGCGCAGGAGAACGCGAGGGCGCATCTGGGCGCGGGCCTGCAGACGCTGCGCGAAGGCGGGCGGGGTGTGGTGGTGGCCGTCGGGCCGATGCTCGACAGGGTGCTGGAAGCGACCACCGATCTCGACGTCACCGTGCTCTACACCTCGACGGTCCGGCCGTTCGACGCCGCCGGGCTGCGTGCGGCCGTCGAGGCCACGGGGAGCACCGACGTCGTACTGGTCGAGCCCTACCTGGCGGGAACCTCGGCGCACGCGGTGACGGACGCCTTGCCCGAAACGCCGCACCGGCTGCTCTCCCTCGGCGTCCGGCGCGACGCGGAAGTCCGGATCTACGGCGAAATGGCCGATCACGACCTCGCGCACGGTCTCGACGCCGGCTCGATCGCCTTGTCCGTCAAGGAATTCCTCCGCTAGCGTCACCAAGATGACGAAGATCCGCCCGCTCGCGCTCGGTGTCATCCGCCGGGGCGAAGACCTTCTCGTGTTCGAAGGTCGCGACAACACCAAAGGCGTGACCTACCACCGCCCGCTCGGCGGCGGGATCGAGTTCGGCGAGACCGCCGCCGAGGCGCTGCATCGCGAATTCCAGGAGGAACTCGCGGCGGAGCTGACCTCGGTCGAGCAGATCGCCGTGCTGGAGAACGTGTTCACCTTCGAAGGCAGGCCGGGGCACGAGATCGTGTTCCTGTTCACCGCCGACCTCATCGACAAGGCGTTCTACGAGCGCGACGAGGTCGGCGTCGTCCTCGACGACGGCGCACGCGTGCACTGGCTGCCGATGGCCGACGTGGCGAGTGGCAAGGCGATCCTCTACCCGGACGGACTCGCGGACCTCCTTTCAGCGCAGGACTGAGCGCGCGGTCGGGGACAGTTCCAGCTGGTGCCAAGGGCGTTCGAGCCTGTCCGCGAGTTCCGCGCCCAGCCGGGCGAGTGCTTCCCGGTGCTCGTCGGCGATCTTCGAGAACCAGACGAACACCGTCTCGTCCTCCCGCACGGGAAGGCGGGGGAAGGTGTTCTCCGCCGGCTCCGTTTCGAAGTGGCCGAACGTGTCCACGCCGGATGCCCGCAGCTTGGGGGCCACGGTGTCCGCGAAGTACTCGGAGAACTCCTTCACCGGGACGGCGGGATGGCACACCGTCGCCAGCACCCGGGAATCCCCGCCACCACCACCAGGAGCGGGGAAGCCGGGCCCGGACGGTCGCAGCAGCAGCACGTCCGAAGCGTCGATCATCGTCTCGTTCGCCGCCGGGCCGTGCGCACCCCAAACCGGCCCGCCGTAGAACGCTTCGAGGGCGGCCCGCCTGGCCTCCATGTCACGGAAACCGCGCAGCCACACGAACTTGTCCGGCTCCGCCGGTTCGCGGAAGAGACCGAACAGGCGCATGCCGCAGGCTTCTTGGCTCTCCACGAACTCGCGCTCGAAGAGCTCGATCAGCTCGTCCCGGCGGCCCGGGTGCAGGGTGTACCTGCGCAGCTCTACGACGGGGAAATCGGTCATGTGCGGACCATAGGGGCCCGCACCGACAGTTTCCGGCGGACGACTCAGCGGAAGGCGGCGAGCCCGGTGACCGACTGCCCGAGCGAGAGCGCGTGCATCTCCTCGGTCCCCTCGTAGGTCAGCACGGTCTCCAGGTTCGACATATGCCGCATCACCGGGTACTCCAGCGAGATCCCGTTGGCGCCGAGCATGCCGCGCGCGGTCCTGGCGACCTCCAGCGCGGAGCGGACGTTGGCGAGCTTGCCGAAGCTGACGTGGTTGTGGTGCAGCGTCCCGGCGTCCTTGAGCCGTCCGATCCGCAGCGCGACCAGCCCGGCGCGGTTGACCTCGACGACGAGATCGGCGAGCTTGCGCTGGGTGAGCTGGAAACCGGCCAGCGGTTTGCCGAACTGTTCCCGGCTCAGCGTGTACTCCAGCGCGGACTCGTAGCAGGAGCGAGCGGCGCCGACGACGCCGAACAGGATCCCGTAGCGCGCCTCGTTCAGGCAGGACAGCGGCCCGCGCAGCCCCCTGACCTCGGGGAACGCCGCCGAATCCGGCAGGCGGACGCCGTCGAGCACGAGTTCCGCGGTCAGCGAGGCCCGCAGCGACAGCTTGTGCTTGACCTCGTTCGCGGTGAAGCCCGGCGTGTTCGTGGGGACGACGAAACCGCGCACGCCTTCGTCGGTCTGCGCCCAGACGACCGCGACGTCGGCGACGGTTCCGTTGGTGATCCACATCTTCGTGCCGCTCAGCACCCAGTCCGAGCCGTCGCGCACCGCGCGCGTCCGCATGCTGCCGGGGTCGCTGCCGGCGTCCGGTTCGGTCAGGCCGAAGCAGCCGAGCGCCTCACCGGCGGCCATCCGAGGCAGCCACTCCTGCTTCTGCTCCTCGGTGCCCCATTTGTGGATCGCGTACATCGCCAGCGAACCCTGCACCGAGACGAAGCTGCGCAGCCCGGAGTCGACGGCCTCCAGCTCGCGGCAGGCGATGCCATAGGCGACCGCGCTGGTGCCCGCGCAGCCGTAGCCCTCCAGGTGCATGCCGAGCAGCCCGAGCTGCCCGAACCCCTTGGCGAGCTCGGCGGCGGGCAGAGCGCCCGTTTCGTACCATTCGGCGACGTTCGGCAGGAGCTGGTCCTGCGCGTAGGACCGCACGGCGTCCCGCATGGCCCGGTCCTCTGCGGAGAGCTCGGCGTCGAGATCGAGGAAGTCGCGCGGATCCGGGCTGCTGCTCATGCGGTCACTCCTGGTCGGCTCGGTGGGGCACCTACCCAAGAAGAAAACCACACACGCGACCGGAGTCGGGTGTCAGCGATCGCGCCATCCGGTGGTCTTCGTCACCTGAACCGATGCCGTGGCCGCGCGGGCGGGGCGGTGCGCCGCTTCTGCGCCGGGATCAGCAGCTCCGCGAAGGTCGGGAAAGGCACGCTGTCGATGTCCTCACGCCACGCGCTGAGCAGGCGGGTCAGTTCGTCGGCGTCCTGCATCGTTCCTCCATAAGTGCAGGGCGGTCCTGCGCCGGCCTTTCACTCGGAGTCGCTATTACCCAGAAGAGTGAAGGTCGAAACGGCGAATCCGCGGAAAATCCGGTCCGCTAACCTGGGCGCGTGGCTACTCCTCGCGTGGTGATCCTGGACTACGGGTCCGGCAACCTCCGGTCCGCCGAACGCGCCGTCCAGCGCGCCGGCGCCGACGTCGAGGTCACCGCCGACCCGCATGCCGCGCTCGAAGCCGACGGCCTGGTCGTCCCCGGTGTCGGCGCCTTCTCCGCCTGCATGGAGGGGCTGCGGTCGGTGTCGGGGGAGAAGATCATCGGCAAACGTCTCGCCGGTGGCCGCCCCGTGCTGGGCATCTGCGTCGGCATGCAGATCCTGTTCGAACGCGGGGTCGAGCACGGTGTGGAGGCCGAGGGGGCCGGCGAGTGGCCGGGCACGGTCGACCGGCTGGAGGCCGACGTCCTCCCCCACATGGGGTGGAACACCGTCCGCGCTCCCGAGGACTCGCGGCTTTTCGCCGGGCTCGACGCGGACACGCGGTTCTACTTCGTGCACTCCTACGCCGCGCGGACCTGGGAGCTGGACTCCGGCCTCGCCGGGCAGCAGCCCAAGGTGACCTGGGCGAACCACGGCCAGGACTTCGTCGCCGCCGTCGAGAACGGGCCGCTGTGGGCGACGCAGTTCCACCCGGAGAAGTCCGGTGACGCGGGTGCGCACCTGCTGCGCAACTGGCTCCAGACCCTGTCTTAGAGTGGGCGCGTGACTTTCACGCTCCTTCCCGCCGTTGATGTGGCCGATGGCCAGGCCGTGCGACTCGTCCAGGGCGAGGCCGGCACCGAAACCTCCTATGGCAGCCCGCTGGAGGCGGCGCTCGCCTGGCAGCGTGACGGGGCGGAATGGATCCACCTGGTGGATCTCGACGCCGCGTTCGGCAAGGGCTCCAACCGCGAGCTGCTCGCCGACGTCGTGGCGAAGCTCGACGTCCAGGTGGAGCTGTCCGGTGGCATCCGCGACGACGCCTCGCTGGAGGCCGCGCTGGCCACCGGCGCCCGCCGGGTCAACCTCGGCACGGCGGCGCTGGAAGACCCGGAATGGACCGCGAAGGTCGTCTCCTCCTACGGCGACCGGGTCGCCATCGGGCTGGACGTGCGGATCACCGAGGCCGGGCACCGGCTGTCCGCACGCGGCTGGACGCAGGACGGCGGTGACCTCTGGGAGGTCCTCGACCGGCTCGACCGCGACGGTGCGCAGCGTTACGTCGTCACCGACGTGAGCAAGGACGGCACCCTCCAGGGCCCGAACATCGACCTGCTCCGCGAGGTCGCCGCGCGCACCGACGCGCCGGTCATCGCCTCCGGCGGGGTGTCCAGTGTGGACGATCTCCGCGCGCTGGCCGCGCTGGCCCGCGACGGGGTCGAGGGTTCCATCGTCGGCAAGGCGCTCTACGCCGGCGCGTTCACCCTGCCCGAGGCGCTCGCCGCCGTCGCGGAGTTCTGAGCTTTACCTCCCGGGTAATCGACGCCACGCGCCCGCTCGGTCAGGATTCCTTCCAGGACAACGAAACCCGGGAGGACATCATGACCGCGTACGGTATCGCCCACCTTCGCCCCGCCGCAGTGCTGGCCGAAGAGGTCTTCGAGTACATGGAACGGATCCAGGCCACGCTCGATCCCTTCGGCGGCCGGTTCCTCGTGCACGGAGCCGCGGTCCAGGTCGTCGAGGGGGAGTGGCCGGGGGCGCTCGTGCTCATCGAGTTCCCGAGCCTCGACGCCGCGCGGGAGTGGTACGCGTCGGCCGCCTACCAGGAGATCCTGCACCTGCGGGCGGACCACATCCCCGGCGATCTGATCCTGGTGGAGGGATGCGGGCCGGACCACGACTCGGCGGCGCTGGCGGCCGGGCTTCGGGCACTACAAGCCTCGTGAGTGGCGAGGACGGTTAGAACCGTCCTCGCCACTCACGAGACCCAGGTCATTCCGCCAGTTTGATCGCGATCCCCACGGTCCGGTCCTTCGGCCCCCGCAGCCTGCTGAAGAACATCGTGACCCGGCCGGTGACCCCGTACTTCCGCGCGATCACCTTGCGCACGCGTTCCGTCTCGTCGAGGTCCAGCAGCCGCGCCTCGCCCGCGACGACGTCGCCATGGGTCTTGGTGCCCCGGAAGTCGCAGGCCTGGACCTCGACCCGCCCGCTGTTGCGGATGCGCTTGACCTTGCCCGCCTTCCGCTCGGACCAGAGCACCAGTTCGCCGCCGTCGCCCGCCGCCCAGACCGGCGTCGGCACCGGGGTGCCGTTCTTGCGGAAGGTGGTCAGGACGACGTACTTCTCGGCGGCGATCCGCTCGAACTCCGATCCCATGTGGAAAGTCTAGGCGCTGTCCTGCAAGTCTGTTCGCGGTCTTCGCGCCCAGGCGGTCCCTGAATCACGAAGCCCATCGAACAGACTTACAAGACAGCGCC
Organism: Amycolatopsis sp. EV170708-02-1; assembly: GCF_022479115.1. NCBI lineage: Bacteria > Bacillati > Actinomycetota > Actinomycetes > Pseudonocardiales > Pseudonocardiaceae > Amycolatopsis > Amycolatopsis sp. EV170708-02-1. Next base: position 6,106,409 of record NZ_CP092497.1, on the reverse strand, counting down.
TAGGCCGTCCGCCTGCGCAAGGTCGCCGCGCCGAGGACCAGCGCCGCCAGGGCACACGCCCCGACGATGATCAGGTTCCGGATCAGCGTCGCGTCCACGGTGCTCGACGTGGTGACCCGGGTGAGGGCTTCGACGGCGTACGAAAGCGGCATCACGTTCGAAAGCCAGTTCAGGAGCCAGCCCATCTCCCCGCGCGGCACGAACAGCCCGCATAGCAGGATCTGCGGCAGCACGAACAGCGGCATGAACTGCACGGCCTGGAACTCAGTCCGCGCGAACGCGCTCACGAAGAGGCCGAGCGCCATCCCGAGAAGCGCGTCGAGGACGGCGATGAGCAGCAGCATCCCGATCGAGCCCGCGATGTCGAGGCCCAGCCAGGCGAGCGACACCCCGGCGGCGACGCCGACCTGGACGATCGCGATCGAGCCGAACGCGAGCGCGTAGCCGAAGAGCAGGTCCATCCTGCCGATCGGCAGGGTCATCAGCCGTTCCAGGGTGGCGGTGGTGCGCTCGCGCAGTGTCGTGATCGAGGTGATCAGGAACATGATCAGGAACGGGAAGACGCCGAGCAGCGCCGGCGCGACGCGGCTGAACACCGCTTCGGAGTTGAAGACGAAGCGCAGCAGCACCATCAGCAGCGACGGGACGACGATCAGCATCGCGACGGTGCGCGGATCGTGCCGCAGCTGCAGGAGGATGCGGCGAGCCGTGGCCAAGGTCAGGGCGGGATTCATGACGGGCTCACCTCGGTCTCGCGGACCAGCCGCAGGAACGCCTGCTCCAGATCGGTCGTCCCGGTGCGTTCGCGCAGCCCGGCCGGGGTGTCGTCGGCGAGGATCCGGCCTTCGCGCATGAGCAGCAGACGGTCGCATCGCGCGGCCTCGTCCATGACGTGGCTGGACACGAGCAGCGTCGCCCCGCCCTCGGCGAGACGGCGGAAAAGCGCCCAGAGTTCGTCGCGGAGCACGGGATCCAGGCCGACGGTCGGTTCGTCGAGGACGAGCAGTTCGGGCTTCCCGAGCAGCGCGACGGCGAGGTTGGCGCGGCTGTGCTGGCCGCCCGACAGGGCGCCGACGAGCTTGCCCGCGTGCTCGGCGAGCCCGACTTCGCCGATCACCCTGTCCACATCGGACATCGGTGCGCGGAGCACGGAAGCGAAGTAGCGCAAGGCTTCCGTGATGGTGAGGTCGGCGTAGATGGCCGGGTTCTGGGTGGCGTAGCCGATCAGCCGCCGCAACGGCGGGCTGCCCGCGGGATGGCCGAGCACGGTGACCTCGCCCGCGGCGACGATCTGCACGCCGACGATCGAGCGCATCAGCGTCGTCTTGCCGCAGCCACTGGGGCCGAGCAGGCCGGTGATCCGGCCGCGCGGCGTCGCGAAACCGACGTCCCTGACGACCTCACGGCCGCCGCGGACGACCCGCAGGCCCGTCACGGAGATCGCTGAATTAGCCATGCGTTTAATTCTGCGCCCGTTGAGAAGCGCGCGTCAAGGGGGCGTGTTTCAGGACTGCCGGACGGCGATACCCGGGTAGTCGACGACGAGCAGGTGTTCGTCGTAGCGCAGCATGCAGGAGAAATCGAAAGCCGGCGCCGTGTAGGCGAAGTCGCGGTCACCGACCCGCTCGTAGCGCTGCTCCAGCCGTTCCACGGCGAGGCCTTCCGCCCGGACGTACACGGCGGGCGCTTCGGCGGCGGTGCCCGGCGCGATCCCGAGCCGGTGCACCGGCAGCGTGTTCGTCATCGACGACGACTCGAGATCCACGTCGAAACAGCCGTCGAGGCGCGGATCCGGGGCCCCGTCCACCCGCCATCGCCCGTCGCCGCCGGATTCGAGCACCGTGCGACGGGTGCCGGTCGCCGAGCGGCCGGAGATTTCCGCCCGCCTCGTGTGCCAGGCGGCATCGACGGTGATCGTGTACTCGACGAACCAGGGATCGCCGTCCTCGACCGCCGTCGTCGCCCCGCTGATCCTCCAGCCGCCTTCGTGGCTCTGGAAGAACGCGACCTCGAAGCCGGTTCTCGAATCCCGATGCAGCCAGCTAGCCGCCGCGGGAAGGCTCACGGGACCAGGACGAGCTTGCCCCGGACGTGGCCCGCTTCGCTCTCGTCCTGGGCCGCGGCCGCTTCGGCGAGCGGGTAGACCCGGGCGATCGGCAGGTCGAGCTTGCCTTCGGCGGCGAGCGCGGCGCCTTCGGCCAGCGAGCCGGGCACCTGCTCGGCCGGAGATCCCGACGTGAAGCGGACGCCGTGGTCGGCCGCGTCCGGCGCGGCGATGGTGATGACCCGCTTCGGACCGCCGGTCAGCTCGACCAGGGTGGCGAGCGAGCCACGCCCGGAGGCGTCGAAGGACGCGTCGACGCCCTGCGGCGCGACGTCGCGTACGCGCTCGGAGAGTCCTTCGCCGTACTGCACCGGGACGGCGCCCAGCGAGCGCAGGTACTCGTGGTTCCCTTCGCTCGCGGTGCCCACCACGGTGAGCCCGCGCGCGACGGCGAGCTGGACGGCGATGGTGCCGACACCGCCCGCGGCGCCGTCGATGAGCAGCGTCTCGCCCTTCTGGAGATCCAGCAGGTTGAGGGCGCGATAGGCGGTGTTGACGACAGCCGGCAGCGCCGCCGCCACTTCCCACGAAAGCGCCTCGGGCTTGCGGATCAGTTTCGCGGGATCCGCGAGAACGTACTCCGCGTATCCGCCCGCTCCGGAGCCGAGCACCTCGTCACCGGCCGCGAAATCGGACACGCCCTCGCCGATCGCGTCGATCACGCCGGCGATGTCGCCACCGGGGACGGCGGGGAACTTCGAGGGATACACCTCGGCCATCAGCCCGGAGCGGATCTTCCAGTCGATCGGGTTCACGCCCGCGGCCCGGACCGCGACCCGCACCTGGCCGGGGCCCGGCTCGGGCAGTTCCCGTTCGAGGACGCGCAGGACCCCGGAGTCGCCGTATTCGGTGAACGCGATGGAGCGGTAGGTGTCCGTCATGCCGTCGACAACCCCCGTCCCTCCGTCACTATTCCGGCGGCTTCCCGAACCAGCTGTAGTCGCCGGGGATCAGCTGGACGCCGTTCGCGATGCCGAGCAGGGTGGCCTGGTCCCGTTTGCCGGACACGGTGAGCCACCGCCCGCCCTCCACCTGGACGGCGACCGTTTCGTCCTCGACACCGAGCCGGCCGGTCTGTTTCGGCAGGTAGAAGCCGTCGGCACCTCTGACCTTCAGCGGTACGGGCACGGCGTCGCCCGAGTCCGGCCGTTCGGCGCGGAGCGACGCCGTGACGACCGGCGCCGCGGTGGGTTGCCCGGCGAGGGTGGCTTCGAGTTCGGTCGCGCCCCCGCCGGCGGTCATGTACGTGTGCACCCCGGACAGCTCCAGGCCGGCGGGCAGGCCGCCGAACCGCAGTTCGCCCGAAACCCGGGCACGGCCGTCCCGCACCATCTCGTCCGCGATCCGCTGACCGACGTCGCGCGGGTCCTTGATCCCGAACAACGTCAAGCTCAGCAGGTACGTGTCGTCGGGCGTCCAGGTCAGCATCGTCGCGTCGCCGTAGACCTCCGCGACCATCCCGACGCGGCCGTGCACGATGATCTGGTTCGGCGCGGGCGCGATGGTCCACGGTCCGCGCCGGTCGTCCAGCGGAGTGGTGGTCAGCTGGATCTGCCCCGTCGCGCCGCTGCTCCACGTCCTGGTCTGCGGCGCGGGATAGGCCTTCGCGCGCCGGTTCAGCTCCTTGAAGCCGTCGGGCAGCCAGCCGGGCTTGTACGGCAGCACCGCCCAATCGGCGTTGCGCGGCGAGGCAGGGGGGACCGCGGTGTAGGCCCGCAGGCCCAGCGGGACGCCGAGCGCGATGATCGCGACAGCCGCCGCGACCAGCGCCAAGGCCATCGTCGGACGGCTTCGCGGCCGTTGGGCCAGCGTGTCGCGGATCTCGGCACCGTCGGGCGCCCGCGTCGCCAGGTGCTCCAGGCTCTCCCGGATCAGGTCCTCGGTGTGCTCGTCACTCAGTCGGGTCATTTGCGGGCTCCCGTGGGCTGCACGGACGGGGACGGCCCGGTTTCCCGCAGCGTCGCGAGCGCGCGCGAAATCTGGCTGCGCACGGTCGACGTCGCGCAGCGGAGTACCGCGCCGATCTCCTCGTCGGAGTAGTTCTCGTAGTAGCGGAGCACGATCGCGGCGCGTTGTTTGCGCGGGAGCTTCGCGAGCCGGTCCAGCATCGCGTCGCGTTCGTCGTACTCGACGGCGTGATCGGAGACCGGCGGGCTCACCAGGTCGAGCACTTCCGGCGACGACGGGGTCACCCGGCGGGCCGCCAGCCGCCTTCGCCACGAGAGGTACTCGTTGGTGACCATCCGGCGGACGTAGGTCGGCGGCGAGTCGATCTTCGGCCAGCGTTGCTGAGCACGCAGCAGCACCTCCTGGACGATGTCCTGCGCCAGGTACGGATCGTCGGTCAGGACGGTCGCGTAGCGCAGGAGGCCGTCCAGGCGATCCGCGACGAACTCGTCGAAGGTCGCAGGCACGTGTCCCCCTCAGCCGGTGGTCTCCCTCTAAGGACGCGCGAGACCACCCGGCTGATGCATCGGGAGCGGAACTTTCTCGGTGAACGTGATCACCGCACGGCGGTCTCCAGCCGGACGAAGGCGAACCCGGTGGTCGCGAGCTCCTCGCCGGCGGGGCCGGTGGCGGCGGGACGGCGTTCGCCGTCGTGCACCACCAGCAGGCCGTGCGGGAATAGCGGCCCCAGCGGCCTGGTGGTGATCGCGGCGCCGTCGGAATGCTCGACCGAGTCGGTCCCGCGTCCGGCGACGATCCGGAACTCGCGTCGCGGGATGAGCGCGCGGTCGTAGACCACGAACCGCGAGTCGCCCTGGCTCGACGCGAGCAGCTTGCCGTCGGCCAGCGCCAGGCCTTCGGCGTCCGCCGTCAGCCACTTGCCGCCGAAACCGGGGTCGGGGCCGTCGGCGACGCATTCCTCGGTCGCCTCGTCGAAACGCTGCGGCACCCCGAACGACCGCACCTTGTCGATCAGTTCCGGACGGCCGAAACCGGCGCCGTGCACCGGGATCCGCCAGATCCCGACGTCCTCCTGCGCGGTGTAGAGCACGCGGTTCCCGGCGTCGAGGATCGAACCCTCCAGCTGCGGCCGCTCGTCCGGTTCGCCGCACGGCGACCATGTCTTCCCGTTCGGCAGCCGGAATTCCGACGGCAGGTCGATCGTGCCGATCGGCGCCGTGCCGACGGTGCCGTCCGCTTTGTCGACAAGTCGCAAGAGCGCCACGCGGGTTTCGTGCCGCCGGGTCACCGCGACCCAGCGCGCGCCGGTGCGCGGGTCGCGTCCGGCGGCGAGCCCGTACGCGGTCCGCTGTTCGTCCACTTCGGACTCCGACGCGGAGAAGACCGGTGGGGCGGAAGGATCCGTGACGTCGCGCAGCACCCGCGAGCCGGCCGCGGCACCGGCCGGGTCGATCCGGTAGACGCGCACGCGGTCCCGGCCGCGGTCGCTCACCACGGCGAGATCGCCGACGACGTCGACGTTGTTGAACCGGCCGCCTTCGGGAACGGCGAGATGCTGCAGCTGCCGCGCCTTCAGATCGAACGCGGCCAGCCCGCCTTCCTTGAGCGTGCCGAGCACGACGCTGGCCGAAGGATCCTTCGGGTGGACCCAGATCGCCGGGTCGTCGGCGTCGGCGTTCGCCGGGTCCGCGCCCGCGTCGTCGACGTACGCCCTGGTCTGCGCCACGGGTGAGGGGTTCTGGCCCGCTTCGGCGGGCACGGCGGTGAGCAGCGAGGCCGCCAGCAGGGGGAGGGGGAGGAGAGCAGCGATGCGCATTCCCGGGAAGCTAGCCGCGCGGAGTGTCCGGCCGGTGAACGTCGGGGGTCAGGTAGTACTGCGCGACCGGCGCCAGCATCGCGACGATCTCGTCCTCCGAGGCGGCGGCCAGCGGCGGGAGCCCGATGACGTAGCGCAGCAGCGCGAACCCGATCATCTGCGCGGCGATCCCGGCCACCCGGACCTTCGGCACGCCGCGCGCCTCGGCGACCCGCGCCAGCACCGCCCGCTCCAGGAACTGCCGCATCATGGTCGCGACCTGCTCGTTGGTGGTCGCGGACCGGATCATCGCCAGGAACGGCGCCCGGCCGTCCGGGGCCTGCCAGAGGCCGAGGAACGCGCGGACGAGGCGCTCGCCGATCTCGTCCTCCGGGCCTTCGAGGATCCGGGGGACCAGCTCGCCAGGGTCGACCGGCAGGTTCATCGACATCGCGAAGAGCCGCTGCTTGGTGCCGAAGAAATGGTGCAGCAGCGCCGCGTTGACCCCGGCGTCGGCCGCGATGCCGCGGACGGTCGCCCCGTCGTAGCCCTGTTCGGCGAACCTGCGCCGTGCCGCGTCGAGGATCACCTCCCGCGTCTCGGTCTGCCCCGGCCGCCGCCCCGCCTGTGCCATTCCGCGAGCTTAGAACGCCCTTGACTACGCTTGTCCCCATGTCAGTCGCAGTCAGGGTCATCCCGTGTCTCGACGTCGACGCGGGCCGTGTGGTGAAGGGCGTCAACTTCGCCGACCTGCGCGACGCCGGCGACCCCGTCGAACTCGCCCGCCTGTACGACGCCGAGGGCGCGGACGAGCTCACGTTCCTCGACGTCACGGCCTCCTCCGGCGACCGCGAGACCACCTTCGACGTGGTCCGCCGGACCGCGGAGCAGGTGTTCATCCCGCTCACCGTCGGTGGCGGCGTGCGCACGAACGACGACGTGAACCGGCTGCTGCGCACCGGGGCGGACAAGGTGAGCATCAACACCGCCGCCATCGCGCGGCCGGAGTTCCTGCGCGAGGCGTCCCGCCGGTTCGGCGCGCAGTGTGTCGTGCTGTCGGTGGACGCGCGCCGGGTCCCCGAAGGCACCGAGCCGACCCCCTCCGGTTTCGAGGTGACCACCCACGGCGGTCGCCGCGGCACCGGAATCGACGCCGTCGAATGGGCCGCGCGCGGCGAGGAACTCGGCGTCGGCGAGATCCTGCTCAACTCCATGGACGCCGACGGCACGAAGAACGGCTTCGATCTCGAACTCCTCACCCAGGTGCGCGCGGCCGTCCGCGTCCCGGTGATCGCGAGCGGCGGCGCCGGCGCGCTGGAGCACTTCCTGCCCGCCGTCGAAGCGGGTGCGGACGCGGTGCTCGCGGCCAGCGTGTTCCACTTCGGACAGTTGAAGATCGGCGAGGTCAAGAGCGCGCTGCGCGCCGGGGGAGTCGTGGTCCGGTGATCCCGAACAAGTGGAAGGCCGCCACCGAGGTCAAGGTCGTCTGCGCGCTGCTGCTCGGGCTCGCCCTCGCGTACCTCGCGATGGCCGGGGTCCTCATGTTCGCGCCGTACTCCTCCGCGCGGACGTTCCTGCTGCCGGGGACGTCGCTGGTCCTCGGCGGTCTCGTCGTGGCGGGACTGGTGCTGAAGATGTCGTCCGCGCGGTTCGCCGGGTTCGCGGTCAGCTTCCTCTTCGGGTTGCTGCACGCGCTGTCGATGCTGGCGGCGGAACTCTTCTGGGTGAAGATCGTCTCCGGGATCCTCTTCGCCGGGTACATCTACACGGCGGTCCTGCTCAACTCGATGCCGGTGAAACGGCACCTTCTCGGAGCCACGAATGACGCTTGACCCCGCCTTGTCGGAACGCTTGAAGCGCAACGCCGACGGGCTGATCGCCGCCGTCGTCGTGGAACACTCCACATCGGACGTGCTGATGATGGCGTGGATGAACGACGAGGCCCTCGAACGCACCCTCACCACGCGGCGCGGCACCTACTACTCGCGCAGCCGCAAGGAACTGTGGGTCAAGGGCGAGACGTCGGGGCACGTCCAGCACGTGCGCGAGATGCGGATCGACTGCGACGGCGATACCGTCCTGCTGCGCGTCGACCAGACCGGCCCGGCCTGTCACACCGGCACGCACACCTGTTTCGACACCGACGAACGGCTGCTGCTGGCCGACGAGAGCGAGTGACCCGTGAATGTCGTCGCCAACGTGCTGGTCGGCATCGTCGCGCTGATCCACCTGTACATCGTCGTGCTGGAGATGTTCCTGTGGACCACTCCGCGCGCTCGCGCCTCCTTCGGCACCACCGAGGAGTTCGCGAAGGAGAGCTCCGCGCTCGCGGCGAATCAGGGGCTGTACAACGGTTTCCTGGCCGCCGCGCTGATCTGGGGCCTGATCGCGACCGGCGGCACGGCTTGGCAGTTCAAGATCTACGGTCTCGCGTGCGTGATCGTCGCCGGGCTCTACGGGACGGCGACGGCGAGCAAGAAGATCTTCTTCGTGCAGGTGGTGCCGGGCACGCTGGCGTTGATCGCGGTACTGCTCGCTGGCTGACGCCGTCGGGACCTTGGTCCTATCCCGGTGACCCTTCCGGCGGCGTAAAATCGGTGTATGAAACTGGGGGCCGTGCCGGAAACGCCCACGATCGGCGTCGCGGATCCGGCCGCGGAGACACCGCGGCTGAAGAGGCTGGCGCTGCGGTCCGCGGTGCTCGCTCCGATGTTCCTTCTCGTGTTCGTCGCCGGGATCTTCATCGTGGTCTCGCCATGGACCCGGTCCGCCGCCTTGCTGGAAACCGGGAATCGGGTCAACGGCACCGTGGTCGACATACCGGATCGCGGCCATATGCGGGTGGAGTACTGGGTGCGGACGGAGCGCCGGGAAGTGCTGGTCCACAAGCATCACGACCATGAATACGAGCCTTACGGATCGGTCATGGTGTTCTACGATCCCGCGAATCCCGGCCGGATGCGTCTCGAAAACGAGACGAACGCGGAGCCATTCGGCAAGGCGGGCGTTTTCCCGTTGGCGATCGGCTTCGTCGGCGCCGTGTGCTCGGGGCTTTCCGCCGCGGGCTGGCGTCGTCGGTACCACTTGGTGAGGGCGTCCGGGTGGCGTCCTGCGGTCGCGACGGTGAAACGGGACCGCAGCGGCGACAGGCGACACCCGCTGGTGATCCATCTCGTGTCCGAGGACGGGACCGAGTCCGTCGCGTGGGCCACGGCGTGGTGCGCCCGCTCACCGTTCCGGTACCGGAATTGGGGAGCTACGCCGGTTCAGGTGGGCGGCGAGGGTGGCGATCTGGTCGTGCTGTTCCCGCGCGGCATGATGAGCGGGAAACCCTATCCGATCCCCGCGCGGACGGAACCCATCGGTGAAGCCACCCGGACGGCGTCGGCCTGAGGCGCCTGTTCACTTGCACGCGCGCGGGGCGCTCACGGTTGCCCTGGAGCGAGAAGCGACTCGTTATCCGGAAAGCCCGCTCTTCTCGATTAACCTCAGTGCATGAAACTGGGGCGAGGGAAAAAGAAGATCGACGGTCCGAGACGACGTCCAAGGGTCGCCGGGCGACCTCGTTCCGGTACGGACGACGACTTCACCGAAAGCTTCGAGCCGCCGACGGTCCACGAAGAAGTGGCCACCCCCTTGATCGGGAAACTGTCGCTTCTCGAACAACGGGCGACGGCTTGGGCGGTGTTCTGGATCGCTTACTTCGTCGCGTGTCAGATAGTTTCGGAAGATCGCCGGTTCGAGGTGCTGGCCCCGCTTTCTTTGGCGGCTTTCTACGGTATTCCGGCGTGTCTGTACGCCGCCTGGCTCTGGAAGGGCCGCCGTCGGTCCGCTGAGAGCACCGGTTTGCGCGAGGCCATGGCGACCGTGCGACCCGGCTGGCTGTTCCCCAGGATCGACGTCTATCTCGACCGCGACTACAAGTTGCTTCAGACGCGCCGGTCGCTGCGGATCGCTCCCCGTTTCAAAGGGCTCGAGAAAGTCCCCGTCTTCATCGGCGGCGAGGACACCGACATGATCGTGATCTTCCCGCGCGGGCGCTTCTTCAAGGACACGCTTTACACGGTCCCCGTCAAGGAAATCGAGCCGGACACGGCCTGACTCGTGAGTGGTAAGGACGGTTAGAACCGTCCTTACCACTCACGAGTCAGTCGATGTCGCCGGTGAGATAGCGCTGCACCGTCGGAGCGATCGCGGTCACCAAGGGCTCGATCTCGCTCGAAGCCATCGGCTCGAACTTCGCGACGTAGCGCACCAGCCCCATCCCGACGAGCTGGGAAGCGCAGAGCGTGGTCCGCAGTTCGACGCGGTCCGAGCCCAGTCCGCCGATGACCTTCGTGAAGAAGTTCTGGAAGAAACCGCGCAGCACGGCCGCGGCCTGTTCGTGCCCGGCGACGCTGCGGACGAGGGCCTGGAACACCTCGCCGCCCGCGCCGTCCCATCGGGTGAGGAAGGTGCGCACGATCCGCCGGCCGAACTCGTCGTCGGGCCCGTTCTGGAGTTCGGCGAGCAGTTCGTGCGGGTCGAACGGGAGCTTCAGGATGGCTTGGGCGAACAATCCTTCCTTGCTGCCGAACCAGTGGTTGACCATCGCCGCGTCGACCCCGGCCCGCGTCGCGATCGCGCGCACGGTCGCGCCGTCGAAACCGCTCTCGCCGAACACCGCGCGCGCCGCTTCGATCAACGCGGTCCGGGTGTCCTGTCCGCCGGGCCGCCGCCCCGTCGTCGCACGGTAGTGTCTTCACCAGCCATGGCGTCATCATGAACGGACCCGGCCAGAAATTCAACAATCTTTGAATTCATCCCCCCGTCCAGGTCCTCACGGCCGTTGCAGCACAATGAGCGACATGGTCAGCGCCGCAAACGCCAGCCCCTCGGGGCTCGGCTCGGTCAGCCCTTCGCGCGACGAGTTCCGCGCGCTCGCCGAGGGCCGTCGCGTCATCCCCGTCGTCCGTCGCGTGCTCGCCGACGGTGAGACCCCCATCGGGGTCTACCGCAAGCTCGCCGCCGACCGGCCGGGGACGTTCCTGTTCGAATCGGCGGAGAACGGCGCTTCCTGGAGCCGATGGTCGTTCATCGGCGTCGACAGCCCCGCCGCGCTGACCGTGCGTGACGGCGAGGCGGTGTGGACCGGCACCCCGCCGGTCGGCCTGCCGACCGAGGGCGACCCGCTCACCGTTCTGCGTGAGACCGTCGCCGCGCTGCACACCGAGCAGCTGCCCGGGATGCCGCCACTCACCGGCGGCATGGTCGGCTACATCGGCTACGACGCCGTCCGCTGGCTCGAACGGCTCCCCGAGCTCGCCGAGCGCGACCTCGACATCCCCGAGCTCACCATGCTCTTGGCGACCGACCTGGCCGCCTTCGACCACCACGAGGGCACCGTCACCCTGATCGCCAACGCGGTCAACTGGGACGACTCGGCCGAGCGCGTCGACGCCGCGTACGACGACGCCGTCGCGCGCCTGAACGCGATGACCAAGCAGCTGCACGTCGCCGCCCCGGCCACGGCCGCGGTCTTCGATCGTCCCGCGCCCGAATTCACGCGCCGCCGCTCCAAGCCGGACTTCCACGCCGCCGTCGAGAAGGCCGTCGAGGCGATCAAGGCCGGTGAAGCGTTCCAGATCGTGCCGTCGCAACGCTTCGAGATCGAGACCCAGGCCGACGCGCTCGACGTCTACCGCGTGCTGCGCACGTCCAATCCGAGCCCGTACATGTACCTGCTGCGCCTGGACGGTTTCGACATCGTCGGATCCAGCCCGGAGTCGCTGGTCACCGTGCGGGACGGCCGCGCGACCACGCATCCGATCGCGGGCACCCGCTGGCGTGGCGCCGATCCGGAGGAGGACGCGCAGCTGGCCAAGGACCTGCTCGCGGACGAGAAGGAACGCGCCGAGCATCTGATGCTCGTCGACCTCGGCCGCAACGACCTCGGCAAGGTCTGCAAGCCCGGCACCGTGCGCGTCGTCGACTTCTTCGACGTCGAGCGCTACAGCCACGTCATGCACATCGTCTCCACGGTCACCGGGGAACTCCTCGACGACAAGACGGCTTTCGACGCCGTCACCGCCTGTTTCCCGGCGGGGACGCTCTCGGGCGCGCCGAAGGTCCGCGCGATGCAGCTGATCGAGGAGCTGGAGCCCACCCGCAGGGCGCTCTACGGCGGCGTTGTCGGCTACCTCGACTTCGCCGGGGACGCCGACACCGCGATCGCGATCCGCACCGCGCTGATGAAGGACGGCACGGCGTACGTCCAGGCGGGCGGCGGGGTCGTCGCGGACTCGGTGGCCGACTACGAGGACAACGAGTCGCTCAACAAGGCCCGCACGGTGCTTTCCGCCGTCGCGGCGGCGCAGACGATGATCGCGGCGGACGAACTCGACCCGGCGGGTGACAGCACTCGTGTCTGACGCCCCGGCGAAGAAAGCCAAGCGTCCACTGTGGATCGCCGTGGTGGGCCTGCTGCTGGGCGCGGTCGCGTTGTGGGGTTCCTCGCAGCTCGTGTGGTTCGCGGAGTTCCGCGACGGCGGCGTGCGCGGCACCGTGCTGTACACGGAAACCGGTTCACAGCGTGCGATTGCGCTGATTCCCCTCGCGTTGCTGGCGCTCGCCGGCACCGCGGGGCTGATCGCCACCGGCGGCTGGCCACGGCGGGTGCTCGGCGTGGTACTCGCCGTGGCCGGTGTCGCCGCGGTGTGGATCGGCGTGGCGGGCGGCTCGTTCAGCGGATTCGCCGACGGACTGCCCGTCGCCCAGATGCTGGGAGCCCGCGGCCTCGCGATCCTCGGGGAATTCTCGTGACCGCGGGCGGGTTGGCAGCCATCAAGGGCGCGGGCCGGATGCCGCGCCTCGGCGCGAAGTATTCGGCGCCGGGGGCGAAGAAGAAGGCCGCGAAGGATCCGGAGACCGAGCTGTGGGAGGCGCTGTCCGACGGCGAAGATCCCACCGCGACCCGGTGACGACGGCGGAATTCGCGGGTTTCGGAGATCTACGCCGGGAAAGATGACACGGTGGGCATTCGGAGTAACGGACATACCCGGAACCAGGCCGTATCCGTGCGGGGGTTAGCATCGTTTCGGCGGGAAGGGGAAGGTTTTTGTGAGCGACCTTGCGAAGGAATCCGTGAGTACGACGGCCGGTGAGGGACTCCGGTGAGCGTGCTCGAAGACATCGTCGCCGGCGTCCGTGCCGATCTCGCCGAGCGCGAGGCGGCTCTGCCGTTCGACGAACTGAAGAAGCGCGCGACCCAGGTCGCGCCCCCACGTGACGTCCTCGCGGCCCTGCGCGAGTCCGGTATCGGCGTCATCGCCGAGGTGAAGCGGCGCAGCCCGTCCAAGGGCGATCTGGCCGAGATCCCGGATCCGGCCGCGCTGGCGAAGGACTACGCCGACGGCGGCGCGCGGGTGATCAGCGTGCTGACCGAGCAGCGGCGGTTCGGCGGTTCGCTCGCCGACCTCGACGCGGTCCGCGCGGCGGTCGACATCCCGGTGCTGCGCAAGGACTTCATCGTCAGCCCGTACCAGGTCCACGAGGCGCGGCTGCACGGCGCGGACATGGTCCTGCTGATCGTGGCCGCGCTGGAGCAGAACGCCCTGATCGCGTTGCTGGACCGCGTCGAATCCCTCGGGATGACCGCGCTGGTCGAGATCCACAACGCCGAAGAGGCCGACAAGGCGCTCGAAGCCGGCGCCAAGGTGATCGGCGTCAACGCCCGCAACCTGCACACCCTCGAGGTGGATCGCGACGTCTTCTCGCGGCTGGCCCCCGGCCTGCCGATGGACGTCTTCAAGATCGCCGAGTCCGGTGTCCGCGGCCCCGGTGACCTGATGTCGTACGCGGGTCACGGCGCCGACGCCGTCCTCGTGGGCGAAGGGCTCGTCGCTTCGGGAGACCCGAAGGGCGCCCTGGTCAAGCTCGTGACCGCCGGTTCGCACCCCGCTTGCCCGAGGCCTTCTCGATGAGCGTGGAGTACACCGAAACACCGCACGGCGAGCACGACCCGGACGGCCGGGGCTACTACGGCCCCTACGGCGGCCGGTTCATGCCCGAGGCCCTGATCGGCGTCGTCGACGAGGTCGCGGCGGAATACGACAAGGCGAGGACCGATCCGGACTTCGTCAACGAGTTCCGGCGCCTGCTGCGCGAGTACGCCGGCCGCCCGTCGCTGCTCACCGAGGCCAAGCGCTTCGGCGAGCACGCCGGCGGCGCCCGGATCTTCCTCAAGCGCGAGGATCTGAACCACACTGGTTCGCACAAGATCAACAACGTGCTCGGCCAGGCGCTGCTCACCAAGCGGATGGGCAAGAAGCGGGTCATCGCCGAGACCGGGGCCGGGCAGCACGGCGTGGCCACCGCCACCGCCTGCGCGCTGCTGGACCTGGAATGCGTCGTCTACATGGGCGAGGTCGACACCGAGCGGCAGGCGCTGAACGTCGCCCGCATGAAACTGCTCGGCGCCGAGGTCATCCCGGTGAAGACCGGCTCGCGCACGCTGAAGGACGCGATCAACGAGGCGCTGCGCGACTGGGTCACCAACGCAGACACCACGCACTACCTGTTCGGCACGGCGGCGGGCCCGTACCCGTTCCCGATGATGGTGCGGAACTTCCACAAGATCATCGGCGAGGAGGCCCGCGCCCAGATCCTGGAGCAGGCCGGACGCCTGCCCGACGCCGTCGCGGCCTGCGTCGGCGGCGGATCCAACGCGATCGGGATCTTCCACGGCTTCATCGACGACGCGTCGGTGCGCCTGGTCGGTCTCGAACCGGGCGGCGAGGGCATCGAGGGGAACCGTCACGGCGCCACGCTGACCAAGGGCACCCCGGGCAACCTGCACGGCGCGATGACGTACCTGCTGCAGGACGAGGACGGCCAGACCGTCGAATCGCACTCGATCTCCGCGGGCCTCGACTACCCGGGCGTCGGCCCGGAGCACTCGTGGCTCAAGGACAGCGGCCGCGCCGAGTACCGGCCGGTGACCGACGCCGAGGCGATGGACGCGTTCAAGCTGCTTTCGCGCACCGAGGGCATCATCCCGGCGATCGAGTCGGCGCACGCGCTGGCCGGCGCGCTGGTGCTCGGCCGTGAACTCGGCCCCGAGGGGCTGATCATCGTGAACCTGTCCGGTCGCGGCGACAAGGACATGGACACCGCCGCGAAGTACTTCGGCCTGGTGGAGAACGCATGAGCGCGCTGGACGAGATCTTCGCGAAGACCCGGGCCGAGGGGCGCGGCGCGCTGATCGGCTACCTTCCGGCGGGCTTCCCGACGGTCGACGGGTCCAAGGATCTGCTGGCCGCGGTGGTCGACGGCGGCGCCGACCTGGTCGAGGTGGGCGTGCCCTACTCGGACCCGGTGATGGACGGCCCGACCATCCAGGCCGCCTCGGTGAGCGCGCTCTCGGGCGGCTTCAAGCTCAAGCACCTGTTCGAGGTCGTCGAGTCGGTGTCGTCGCGCGGCGGCAAGGCCGTCGTGATGACGTACTGGAACCCGGTGCACCGCTACGGCGTCGACCGCTTCGCGCGGGATCTCGCCGCCGCGGGCGGGCTCGGGATGATCACCCCGGACCTGATCCCGGACGAGGCCGACGAGTGGATGGCCGCCTCCGAGCAGCATGGTTTGGACCGGATCTTCCTGGTCGCGCCCTCCTCTTCGGAGGAGCGGATCGCGAAGACCGTCGCGGCCGCTTCGGGTTTCGTGTACGCCACCGCCGTGATGGGCGTGACGGGCGCCCGTGACCAGGTCGGCGTGCACGCCGAGGAGCTGGTCGAGCGCACCCGCGCGCATACGGAACTGCCGATCGGTGTCGGGATCGGCGTCCGGTCCGGCGAGCAGGCGGCGCAGGTCGCCGGGTTCGCGGACGGCGTCATCGTCGGCTCGGCACTGGTGACGGCCGCGGCGAGCGGGACCGACGCGGTACGCGGGCTTTCGGCCGAATTGGCCGCGGGTGTGCGGAAGGCCGTCACCCCCGCTTGATCCCTACGTGGGCTGAAAGGGCCCTTCACCGCATGTGATGCGGTGAAGGGCCCTTTCACTGCGTCTGATGCGGGGAAAGCGTCCTTCGGCCACCGGCCTCAGTGCCGCCACCGCTGCGCTTCGGTGATCTCCTTCGCGCTCGCACCGGCGAACCGCTCGATCTCCGCCCGCCGCACGTCCACGATCGTCGTCGCCAGCGGAGCGCCGAACGCGGCCGTCAGGTCCTTGTCCGCCTCGAACGCGGCGACGGCCTCCTCCAGCCGCCGGGGCAGGCGCTCGACCCCGCGGGCGGCGCGTTCCTCCTCGGTCAGCGTTCCGGGGTCGACGTCGAGAGGTTCCGGCAGTGACGCTTCCGCGTCGACACCGGCCATCCCGGCGAACAGCAGCGCGGCCGCCAGCAGATACGGATTCGCGGTCAGGTCGAAACATTTGACCTCGAGGTTCGCCGCCGACTCGCGATTCCCGGCGACGCCGCGCACCAGCCGCAGCGGTGTCTCCCGGTTCTCCAGCCCCCACGCGGTGTACACGCCCGCCCAATGGTGCGGCTCCAGCCGCAGGTAGCTGACCACTGACGGTGCCCCGATCGCGAGCAGTGCGGGCAGCCGCTCCAGGATGCCCGCGCTGAACGACTCCGCGACCGGTGTCAGCCCGAAAACCCTTTCCCCGCCCGAGAAAAGATTCCGCGCGCCGTCCCATACGCTCAGATGCACGTGCCCGCCGTTCCCGACGCCGGCGGGCGCGAACTTCGGGGTGAAGGACGCTTTCAGCCCGTGCCGGTGGCTGAGCGCGCGGATCGTCTCCTTCGTCAGCACCGCGACGTCGGCCGCGCGCACCGGATCGGCCGCGGCGACGGACAGTTCGAACTGGCCGTCGGCGTATTCGGGATGGATCTGCTCCACCCCGGCGCCCTGTTGGTCCAAAGTGGACACCAGGGCGCGGAGGTAGTCCGCGCGTTCGGAAAGCCTCGCGTAGCCGTAGGCCGGGCCCGCCGTGGCCGACGTCGCGTCGTCCGGGGCGTCGGCGCTGGTGATCACCCATTCGATCTCGAAACTCATCCGCGCCCGCTGACCGCGTGCGGCGAGCCGGTCCACCGCCGTCGCCAGGAGGGCGCGGGATCCTGTGCGTGCGGCTCGCCCTCCTGGTCGAGTTTCGTCACCGGCGCCCAGGCCCAGCCGGGCTGCCCGGCGAGCACGGTCAGCGCGTCGAGGTCCGGATGCAGACGCAGGTCGCCGACCGGGCCGAGGGAATGTTCACCACCGGTGATGACGTCGTCGAAGCCGAAGAAGTCGAAGGAATTCGAAGCGCCGACACCCCACGCCGCCGCCGACGGCAGCTTCCGCAGCGGCACCGCCTTGACCCGCGCGATCCCGGCGTTGTCCACGAAGGTCAGCGCCACGAGCTCGACACCCCGTGCCCGGAGCTCCCCGGTGAGGGCGGTCGCGCGGGCGGTCAGTGCTTCCCGGTTCACCATGGTTCCTCATCCTGGCCTGTTCTCCAGCCCCTTGCCACGCCCGGATCCGGCCATAGGGTGGGGCCGCACTCGTCGATCACGAGAAGGGACGCGCTCATGCCGGGAACCCCGATCCTGCCGTTCGTGGCCCGGACGCGGCTGGTGGACCACCACTGCCACGGCGTCGTCACCGGCGATCTCGGCCGGATCGAGTTCGAACAGATGCTCACCGAGGCCGACACCGTCTCGTCACTGGGCACGACCCTGTTCGATTCGCTGATCGGGCTCGCGGTGCGGGCCCGCTGCGCTCCCGTGCTCGACCTGCCGCCGCACGTGCCCGCCGAGGTCTACCTGGCCCGCCGCGCCGAACTGGGCGCCACGGAGGTCAACGCGCGGTTCCTGCGTGCCACCGGCACGACCGAATTCCTGCTCGACGGCGGTTTCCTGCCGGACACGCTGACCACGACCGAGCAGTTCGCCGCCCTGTCCGGCGCCCGCGCGCGGGATATCGTCCGGCTCGAACAGGTCGCCGAATCGGTGATCGGGGCGACCACCGCGGCCGGATTCATCGAGGCCTTCACCGGGGAACTGGCGAAACGCGCCACCACGGCCGTCGGGTTCAAGTCCATCGCCGCCTACCGGGTCGGCCTCGACCTGGCGGGGGAGCGGCCCTCGGACGCCGAAGTCACCGAAGCGGCGGGGCGCTGGCTCGCGCGGATCGAGGCGGGCGAACCGGTCCGCCTCGCGGACGAGGTGCTGCACCGGTTCCTGATCTGGACCGGGATCGATCTGGCGCTGCCGATCCAGTTCCATGTCGGGTTCGGCGATTCCGACGTCGACCTGCACCGCTGCGATCCGCTGCTGCTCACCGGGCTGCTGCGGGCCACCCGGTCACACGGGGTGCCGATCATGCTGCTGCACAACTATCCCTTCCACCGGAACGCGGCGTATCTGGCGCAGGTGTTCGAGCACGTGTTCGTCGACGTGGGACTCGCGACGCACAACGCCGGTCATCGTGCGCCCGCGATCATCGCGGAGACAATGGAGATCGTGCCGTTCGGGAAGCTGCTGTTCTCCACGGACGCGTTCGGGCTGGCCGAGCTGTACCACCTCGGCACCGCGCTGTTCCGGCAAGGACTGTCCGACTTCCTGTACGCGGGGCTCACTTCGGACGTACTGTCCGAAGTGGACGCGCATCGGATAGCGGCGCTGGTGGGGCACCGCAACGCCGAACGGGTGTACGGGCTGGAGGGGACATGACGGAGCTGGATGAACTGCACGACCGGTGGGAGGCCGCGGTCGAAGCGGAGCTGCCTGCCGCGATAGAACTGAGGCATCGCGTACACGCCGATCCCCGGGCGTCGGGGGACGAGGAGGACACCGCGCGGGTCGTCGTCGAGGCACTGGGCATCGACGACGGCGTCCAGGTCGCCAAAACCGGCCGCGCCGTGCTGCTCCCCGGCACCGGACCGGGACCGGCCGTGGCGCTGCGCACCGAACTCGACGCGCTGCCGGTCACCGAACGCACCGGGATCCCGTGGGCTTCGGAGACGCCGCTGATGCACGCGTGCGGACACGACGTCCACATGGCCGCGCTCGTCGCCACCTGCCGCGCGGCCGCCGTCGTCGGGGTGCCGCGGCCGCTCCTGGCGCTCCTGCAGCCGCGTGAGGAGACGTCGCCGTCCGGCGCGCTCGACATCGTCGAGTCCGGCGTGCTCGCCGAGTACGGCGTCGAGTCGGTCATCGGCGCGCACGTCCAGCCCCGGCTCGCGGCGGGTGTGGTGTCCGCGGTGCCGGGACCGGTCAACGCCTCCACCGACGAGTTCGACGTCGTCGTCCGCGGCCAGGGCGGGCACGCCGGATACCCGCATCTGCTGCGGGACCCGATCCTCGCGCTCAGCCAGATCGTGGTGAGTCTGCAGCAGCTCGCGAGCCGCCGGGTCGACCCGGTGTTCGGCGCGGTCTGCTCGGTCGGCCGGATC
Organism: Amycolatopsis sp. EV170708-02-1; assembly: GCF_022479115.1. Classification (NCBI taxonomy): domain Bacteria; kingdom Bacillati; phylum Actinomycetota; class Actinomycetes; order Pseudonocardiales; family Pseudonocardiaceae; genus Amycolatopsis; species Amycolatopsis sp. EV170708-02-1. The sequence continues at coordinate 6,087,195 of NZ_CP092497.1, read as the reverse complement.
GAAGCCGGGACCACGGCCAACGTCGTGCCGAACGAGGCCCGCCTGTCGGGCTCGCTGCGGCTGATGCGCGCCGAAGACCGCGACCTCGCGCTGGAGGGGCTCGCCGAGGTCGTCCACGGCACCGCGAAGGCGCACGGCTGCCGCGCGGAACTGGAGATCAGCCCGTGTGAACCGGTGCTGCACAACGACCCCGGGCTCACCCAGCGCGCGCACCGGCGGCTGCTCCGGACCGGGGTGGGCGTGGACACCGAGTTCCGCTCGTTCGGCGCCGACGACTTCGCGCACTACTGCGGGATGACGCGCGGGCTGATGATGTTCGTCGGCCTCGGCGACACCGCGGGCGCGCCCAGCCTGCACGACGAGCTGTTCCTGCCGCCCGACGCGGCCATCGGGCACGTGGCGTCGGCGCTGATCGCGGGCTATTTGGCCGCCGTCGAGGGCTGACGCCCCCAAGAAGTGGATGAAGCGCTACGGTGGCCGACGTGAATACCGCCTCGGCAGCGTTCCTCGCGACCATCCCCAGCCCCGACCAGGGCGTCTGGCATATCGGGCCGGTCCCGATCCGGGCCTACGCGCTCTGCATCATCGCCGGCATCATCGTGGCGATCTGGCTGGGCGAACGGCGCTGGGTGAACCGCGGCGGCACGAAGGGCACCGTCATCGACGTCGCGGTGTTCGCGGTGCCGTTCGGCCTGGTCGGTGGCCGGTTGTACCACGTCATCACCGACAACCAGCTGTACTTCGGCGAGGGCAAGAACCCGCTCAACGCGCTGAAGATCTGGGACGGCGGCCTCGGCATCTGGGGTGCCATCGCGCTCGGCGCCGTCGGCGCGCTGATCGCCTGCCGCCGCCGGGGCATCCCGCTGCCCGCGATGGCCGACGCGCTCGCGCCGGGGATCGTGATCGCGCAGGCCATCGGGCGGCTCGGCAACTACTTCAACCAGGAGCTCTACGGCGCGCACACCGATCTGCCGTGGGGCCTGGAGATCTACCAGCGCTACAACCCGACCAACCCGGACGACTTCCTGAACGGCATCGCGATCGGGCACGTCCCGCTGCCGGACAGCCCCGTGCACCCGACGTTCCTCTACGAGCTGCTCTGGAACCTCGGTGTCGCGCTGCTGGTCATCTGGGCGGACAAGAAGTTCCGCCTCGGCCACGGCCGCGTGTTCGCGCTGTACGTCGCCGGCTACACTGCGGGCCGCTTCTGGATCGAGATGATGCGGACCGACACCGCGAACCACATCCTCGGCCTGCGGGTCAACGTGTGGACCTCGATCCTGCTGTTCGCCGCGGCGATCGCGTACTTCGTCCTGGCCGCCAAGCGGGGACCGAGGGAAGCTCCGGAAACGCTGTGGAGCAAGGACGTGCCGCGGGAAGACTCCTCCGACTCCGCCGATTCCGCTGACTCCTCCGATTCCGGTGAGTCGCACGCGGAGGTCGCCGCGGCTCCGGACACCGTCCGGGACTCCGCCGCCGACAAGGCGACCGAGGACCCGAAGCCCGACCCCGAGAAGTAGCGCTCCAAGTCCGTGAAGGCCTCCTTGAGGGACCCAGAGTCCCTCAAGGAGGCCTTCACGGACTTCAGGGAGAGACCAGACCCCGCCCGGTCACCAAGGGCAGGTCCAGCGCCGTCAGCAGCCCCGGCGGAGCCGCCACCACCGCGGGGATCGCGTTCACCAGCCGCATCGCGGTCGCCTTCAGCCCGGCGGTGTTGTGGTCGCCGTCGGTCCCGACCAGGCGCAGGTCCAGCACGTATTCGGGCTCGCCGGTCACCTGGACGCGGTAGCAGCCCTGCCCGGTCGGCTGCGGCCAGTCCGGCCCGAGGTCGCCGCGCAGCCGCGTGATGTGCTCCAGCACGCACACCGCCCGCCCGCCGCGCATGCCGCGCACCTCGAACCGCAGCGCCGCCGCCGTGCCCTCCTTGATGGTTCCCGAGGCGATCTCGAAAGTCTCAGGCGCCGGTAGCCGCTCATAGACCTCCTCGACGGCGTCGAGTTCGACGTCCAGCCCGGCCGCGAGCTGCCGCACGACGCTGCCCCAGGCCAGCGACAGCACGCCGGGCTGCAGCAGGAGTGGCAGATCGTCCATCTCCCGGCCGAAGCCCATGATGTCGAACAGGACCTTGCCGTTGTCGTACGTCGAATAGTCGAGGATCTCCAGGCAGCGCACCTCGTCGATCCGTTCGCACACACCGGTGAGCACCAGCGGCAGCCAGTCGTTGGCGAAGCCGGGGTCGACGCCGTTGACCCACAGCGAGGCACCGCCTTCGCGGGCGGCCTCCCGGATCGGCTCGATCATCTCCGGCGGGACGACGCCTTCGGGGTACTGGAGGAACACCGGGCTGCTGGACACCACGTTGATCCCCGCGCGCAGGAAGCGTTTCAGGTCCTCGACGGCTTCGACGAGCCTGTCGTCGGCCATCGCCGTGTAGAGCACGCAATCCGGCTTCAGCGCGATGAGCGCGTCCGCGTCGGTGGTGGCCGCGACGCCGAGCGGGCGCCCGAGCCCGGCCAGCTCCCCGGCGTCGACACCGGCCTTGGCCTCGCTCGAAACCCAGACCCCGGCGAGTTCGAGATCGGGCCGCGCCGCTATCCCGGCCAGCGCGTGGCGGCCGACGTTCCCGGTACTCCACTGGACCACGCGCAAGGCGCTCGCCTCCTACAGATCGGGCAGGCCCAGCTCCAGGTTCGGGGCCTGCAGTCCTCCGTCGACTTCGATGATCTTGCCGGTGACGTACCGGCCCGCGCCCGACGCCAGGAACACGACGGTGGCCGCGATGTCCTCGGCCTCGCCGATGCGGCGCAGGGGAGTGGCGGCCTCCATCCGGCCGCGCAGTTCGTCGTTGCCCACCACCACTTCGAGCGCGGAGGTCGCCACCGAGCCGACGGAGATCGCGTTCACGCGCACCTTCGGCGCGAGGTCGGCCGCCGCGAGCCGGGTGTAGTGCGCCAGCGCGGCCTTCGCCGTCCCGTACGCGGCGAAACCGCGGCCGGTCACGCGGCCCATGACCGACGAGATGTTGACGACCGAGCCGCCCGACTCCAGTAAGGACGGTGCCGCCGCCACGGTCAGCGCGTGCGCGGTGGAGACGTTGAAGCGAAAGGCTTCTTCGAGGAAGTCCGGGGTGGTTTCCAGCAGCGGCCGTGGATACGTGCCGCCGACGTTGTTGACCACCAGGTCCAGCCGCCCGAACTCCGCCGCCGCGATCCGCGCCAGCTCGCCCGCGGCGGCCGGGTCGCTCAGATCGGCGGGTACCACGTGGGCGCGCCGTCCGGTGGCGGCGACCAGGGCCGCCACGTCTTCGAGCTGGGTCTCGGTGCGGGAGGAGATCACCACGTCGGCGCCGGCCTCGGCGAGCGCCACGGCGGTCGCCGCGCCGATCCCGCGTCCGGCGCCGGTGACCACGGCGACCTGGTCGGTGAGCCGGAAGCGGTCCAGGATCATGAGCAGAACTGTAACACGTTCTAGTGTGAGCGCCTCGGACTCGCGCCGGACGCCGGGAGTGACTAGGGTCGCCTCACCGAGTCTCGTGACATCCCGGAACGGGACATATACTTAGCGGAACGAACTACTGTGACCTCATCAGGAACTGTGTCGTTCCGGGCGTCCAGATCGTTACCCATCGGCGGGCTTTCGCGCCCGCCGAACTGATGCCGACGTGTTTCACAGGTGTTAAAGTCGCGCTAACGAACGGGCCATCGTCGTCCCGTGCGCATCCCCCGGCCGGCCCGTCCGGCCGCTGAGCACAGACGACGAAGGAGGTCCCTTCATGATCTTCTCCGCCATTCCAGGCAAACAGGGTCTCTACGATCCCGAATCCGAACAGGACTCCTGCGGTGTGGCCATGGTGGCCGACGTCCGCGGGCGGCGCTCGCACGGCATCGTCACCGACGGCCTGTCCGCGCTGACGAACCTCGACCACCGCGGGGCCGCCGGCGCGGAGCCGACCAGTGGCGACGGCGCCGGCATCCTGCTGCAGCTCCCGGACGAGCTGCTGCGGGCGGAGGTGGGCTTCCCCCTGCCCGAGGCGGACGCCGGCGGTCACCAGACCTACGCGACCGGGATCGGTTTCCTGCCCTCGGACATCGAGGAGCGGAACAAGGCCATCGCCCTGATCGAGCGGATCGCCACGGAAGAGGGCCTCGACGTCCTCGGCTGGCGTGAGGTACCGGTCGACGCCGACCGCGCCGACATCGGCCCGACGGCGCGTTCGGTGATGCCGCATTTCGCGATGCTGTTCGTCGCGGGCGCCGAGGCCGACGGGCGATGTCCCGCCGGGCTCGAACTGGACCGCCTGGCCTTCTGTCTCCGCAAACGCGTCGAGAACGAGAGCGTGACCGCGGGCTGCGGCACCTACTTCCCGTCGCTGTCCTCGCGGACCATCGTCTACAAGGGAATGCTGACCCCCGAGCAGCTCCCGCTCTTCTTCGCCGACCTGACCGACACCCGGCTCACCAGCGCCATCGCGCTCGTGCACTCCCGGTTCTCCACCAACACCTTCCCGTCGTGGCCGCTGGCGCATCCGTTCCGGTTCGTCGCGCACAACGGCGAGATCAACACCATCCGGGGCAACCGCAACCGTATGCGCGCCCGTGAGGCGCTGCTCGAATCGGACCTCATCCCCGGCGACCTCACCCGGCTGTACCCGATCTGCTCGGCCGACGCGTCGGACTCCGCCTCCTTCGACGAGGTGCTGGAGCTGCTGCACCTCGGCGGGCGGTCGCTGCCGCACGCGGTGCTGATGATGATCCCCGAAGCGTGGGAGAACCACGCCGGGATGGACGCCCAGCGCCGTGCGTTCTACCAGTTCCACGCCAGCCTCATGGAGCCGTGGGACGGCCCGGCCTGTGTCACCTTCACCGACGGCACGCTCGTCGGCGCGGTGCTCGACCGCAACGGCCTGCGCCCCGCCCGATGGTGGCGTACCGCGGACGACCGTGTCGTGCTGGCCAGTGAGGCGGGCGTCCTCGACGTCGCCCCCGCGGACGTCGTGGCCAAGGGCCGCCTCAAGCCCGGCCGCATGTTCCTGGTGGACACCGAAGCCGGCCGGATCGTCGACGACGAAGAGGTCAAGTCGGCGCTGGCCAAGGAACTCCCGTACGAGGGCTGGCTGCACGCCGGTCTCCTGCAGATCGCCGACCTCCCGGACCGCGACCACATCGTGCAGAGCCACGATTCCGTGCTGCGGCGCCAGCTTTCCTTCGGCTACACCGAAGAAGAGCTGAAGATCCTCCTCGCGCCGATGGCGGTCAAGGCGGCCGAGCCGATCGGTTCGATGGGCTCCGACACCCCGCCCGCCGTGCTGTCGAAGCGTTCCCGGCTGCTCTACGACTATTTCAAGCAGAACTTCGCGCAGGTCACCAACCCGCCGCTGGACGCGATCCGCGAAGAGCTCGTCACCTCGATGAGCCGGATCATGGGCCCCGAGCGCAATCTGCTCGCCCCCGGCCCGGCCTCCTGCCGCCACGTGCAGCTGCCGTATCCGGTGATCGACAACGACGAACTCGCCAAGCTGATCCACATCAACGACGACGGCGACCTTCCCGGGTTCGCGTGCAGTGTCCTTTCCGGACTGTACGAAGTGGACGGTGGTGCCGACGCGCTGGCTTCGGCGATCGAGAGGGTCCGGCGCGAGGCCTCCGAGGCGATCGCGGCGGGCGCGCGCACGCTCGTGCTGTCCGATCGCGACTCCGACCACCGTATGGCGCCGATCCCGTCGCTGCTGCTGGTGTCCGCGGTGCACCACCATCTGGTGCGCACCAAGGAGCGGCTCCGCGTCGCGCTGGTCGTCGAGACCGGTGACGCCCGCGAGGTCCACCACGTCGCGCTGTTGCTCGGCTACGGCGCCGCGGCGGTGAACCCGTACCTGGCCTTCGAGACCATCGAGGACATGATCTCGACCGGCGCGATCACCGGTATCGAGCCCGCCACGGCGGTCCGCAACTACGTCAAGGCGCTCGTGAAGGGCGTCCTGAAGATCATGTCGAAGATGGGCATCTCGACCGTCGGCGCGTACACCGCGGCGCAGGTCTTCGAATCCTTCGGCCTGGCACAGGATCTGCTCGACGAGTACTTCACCGGGACGTCGTCGAAACTCGGCGGGGTCGGGCTGACCGTGCTCGCCGAAGAGGTCGCCACCCGCCACCGCCGGGCGTACCCGGACAACCCGACCGACCGGGTCCACCGTGGACTCGAGACCGGCGGCGAGTACGCGTACCGCCGCGAGGGCGAGCTGCACCTGTTCACCCCCGAGACCGTCTTCCTGTTGCAGCACGCGACGAAGACCGGCCGGGAAGAGGTGTACAAGAAGTACTCCGACGAGGTGCACCGCCTGTACCGCCAGGGTGGCGCGCTGCGCGGGCTGTTCTCCTTCCGCGAGGGCGCCCGGGAGCCCGTCCCGCTGGACGAGGTCGAGCCCGTCGAGGCGATCTTCAAGCGGTTCAACACCGGCGCGATGTCCTACGGCTCGATTTCGGCCGAGGCGCACGAAACCCTCGCCATCGCGATGAACCGCATCGGCGGCCGGTCGAACACCGGTGAGGGCGGGGAAGACCCCGAGCGGCTCTACGACCCGGCGCGCCGCAGCGCGATCAAGCAGGTCGCGAGCGGCCGCTTCGGTGTCACGAGCGAGTACCTGGTCAACGCCGACGACATCCAGATCAAGATGGCGCAGGGCGCGAAGCCGGGCGAGGGCGGGCAGCTGCCGCCCAATAAGGTGTACCCGTGGATCGCGCGCACGCGGCACTCGACGCCGGGCGTCGGGCTCATCTCGCCGCCGCCGCACCACGACATCTACTCGATCGAGGATCTGGCGCAGCTGATCCACGACCTCAAGAACGCCAACGAGAACGCCCGCATCCACGTGAAGCTGGTGTCCTCGCTCGGTGTCGGCACGGTCGCGGCGGGCGTGTCCAAGGCACACGCCGACGTGGTGCTCATCTCCGGCCACGACGGCGGCACCGGCGCCTCCCCGATGAACTCGCTCAAGCACGCGGGCACGCCGTGGGAGATCGGTCTCGCCGAGACCCAGCAGACGTTGCTGCTCAACGGTTTGCGCGACCGGATCACCGTGCAGGTCGACGGCGCGATGAAAACCGGCAAGGACGTCGTCATCGCCGCACTGCTCGGCGCCGAGGAGTACGGCTTCGCGACGGCGCCGCTGATCGTCGAAGGCTGCGTCATGATGCGCGTCTGTCACCTCGACACCTGCCCGGTGGGCGTCGCGACCCAGAGCCCGGATCTGCGCAAGCGGTACACGGGCCAGGCCGACCACGTCGTGAACTACTTCCGGTTCGTCGCCGAAGAGGTCCGGGAAACGTTGGCGGCACTCGGTTTCCGCACCCTCGACGAGGCCATCGGGCACGCCGAGGTACTGGACACCGACGAGGCGATCGAGCACTGGAAGGCCTCCGGTCTCGACCTCGCGCCGATCTTCGAGATGCCGTCCGACACCCCGTACGGCGGGGCGAAACGGCGCACGCGTTCGCAGGACCACGGCCTGGAGCACGCGCTCGACCGGACGCTGATCCAGCTCGCCGAGGCGGCGCTGGAGGACGCGCACCCGGTGCGGCTCGAACTGCCGGTGCGGAACGTGAACCGGACCGTCGGCACGCTGCTCGGTTCCGAGATCACCCGTCGCTACGGCGGCGAAGGGCTGCCCGAGGACACGATCCACGTGCTGCTGACCGGTTCCGCCGGGCAGTCGCTCGGGGCGTTCCTGCCGCGCGGCATCACGCTCGACATGGTCGGCGACGCCAATGACTACGTCGGCAAGGGTCTTTCGGGCGGGCGGATCATCGTGCGCCCGCATCCGGACGCGAAGTTCGCCGCGGAGGGCCAGACCATCGCCGGGAACACCCTCGCGTACGGCGCCACCGGCGGCGAGATGTTCCTGCGCGGCCAGGTCGGCGAACGGTTCTGCGTGCGCAACTCCGGCGCGGTGGTCGTCGCCGAGGGCGTCGGCGACCACGCCTTCGAGTACATGACCGGCGGACAGGCCGTGGTGCTCGGCCCGACCGGGCGCAACCTCGCGGCGGGTATGTCCGGCGGCGAGGCCTATGTGCTCGACCTCGACCGAGGCAAGGTCAACGAGGAGATGGTGAACCTCCAGACGCCGTCGTCCGAGGATCTCGCCTGGCTCAAGAAGACCGTGCAGAAACACTACGACCTCACACGTTCGGCCGTGGCCGCGTCGCTGCTCGGCGACTGGCCGCGTCGCTCGGCGGCGTTCACCAAGGTGATGCCCCGCGACTACCAGCGTGTCCTTGACGCGGCGAAGGCGGCGCGTGCCGCGGGCCGCGACGTCGACGAAGCGATCATGGAGGCCGCTCGTGGCTGATCCGACGGGTTTCCTGAAGTACGAACGCGAAGAGCCGAAGAAGAAGTCCAAAGAGGAGCGTCTCGCCACCTGGGGCGAGGTGTACGCCGACGTGGAGCCCGGCGAGCGCAACGAACAGGTGCGCAAGCAGGCTTCGCGCTGCATGGACTGCGGCATCCCGTTCTGCCACTCCGGTGGTTCCGGCTGCCCGCTGGGCAACCTGATCCCGGAATGGAACGACCTGGTGCGCCGCGGCGACTGGGCCGCGGCGAGCGACCGGCTGCACGCGACCAACAACTTCCCCGAATTCACCGGGAAGCTGTGCCCCGCGCCGTGCGAGGCGGGCTGTGTCCTGTCGATCTCGCCGCTGTCCGGCGGTCCGGTGTCGATCAAGCGGGTCGAGCAGACGATCGCGGACCAATCCTGGGAAGCGGGTTACGTGCAGCCGCAGGTCTCGGCGGTTTCGTCGGGGCAGCGGGTCGCGGTCGTCGGCTCCGGTCCGGCCGGGCTCGCCGCCGCGCAGCAGCTGACCCGCGCCGGGCACGAGGTGACCGTGTTCGAACGGGACGACCGGCTCGGCGGCCTGCTGCGGTACGGCATCCCCGAGTTCAAGATGGAGAAGAAGGTCCTCGACCGGCGGCTCGCGCAGCTTCGCAAGGAGGGCACGAAGTTCGTCACCGGCTGCGAGGTCGGCGTCGACCTGACCGTCGAGGAACTGCGGGCGGAGTACGACGCCGTGGTCCTCGCCGTCGGCGCGCTGCGCGGCCGCGACGACAAGACCACGCCCGGCCGCGAGCTCGCCGGGATCCATCTGGCGATGGAACATCTGGTCCCGGCCAACAAGTACGTCGAGGGCGACGGCCCGTCGCCGGTCGACGCGGCCGGCAAGCACGTCGTCATCATCGGCGGCGGCGACACCGGGGCCGACTCCTACGGCACCGCGACCCGGCAGGGCGCGCTTTCGGTGACCCAGCTGGACCAGTACCCGACGCCACCGTCCACAAGGGACGATGAACGCTCGCCGTGGCCGACGTGGCCGTACATCCTGCGCACCTATCCGGCGCACGAGGAGGCGGGCGAGCGCAAGTTCGCCGTCGCGGTCACCCGGTTCATCGGTGACGACGAAGGCAACGTGCGCGCCGTGGAGCTCCGTCAGGTCCGCGTGGTGAAGGACCCGGAGACCGGCAAGCGGATGGTGACCCCGGTCAACGACGAGGTCGAGGAGCTGCCCGCCGATCTCGTGCTGCTCGCGATCGGGTTCGAGGGTGTCGAGCACATGCCGCTGCTGGACGGGCTCGGTCTTTCGCTGACTCAGCGCGGCACGCTCTCGTGCGGCGCGGACTGGCAGACCTCGTCGCCCGGCGTGTTCGTCTGCGGCGACGCGCACCGCGGTGCCTCGCTGGTGGTGTGGGCGATCGCCGAGGGACGTTCGGTGGCGAGCGCCGTCGACGCGTACCTCACCGGCGCTTCAGACCTGCCCGCTCCGGTGCACCCGACGGCGTTGCCGCTCGCGGTGGTCTGATCCCCGGCACGCGCCGACAGCGTCGTCGGCGCGTGCCTTCATCCCGGGTTGACCGCCAGCAGGCAGGCGACCGGCGGATCGAGGTCGAGGGTCTCGACACGGATCGCGGTGAATCCCGCCTCGGCCAGCAGGTCGTGATGTTCCTTGGCCGCCTGTGCGGTGGTGGCGCCGTCGGCACCGGGACACCTTGGCTGGATCGCCAGCGCTATCCGTCCCGACGGCCGGAGCAGGCGTCGCAGATCGCGTAACCGTGCGGCGGGCTCCGCCCAGAACTTGGCGGAATTGACCGCCATGATCACGTCGAGACGGTCGCCGAATTCCGGCAACCGGTCCACGGAAGCGCGCACGAGCCGGACCCGGCCGTCGCGGATCGCGCGAGAATTGCGCCGGGTGGCCTTCCGCACCATCGCTGCGGAATGGTCGATGCCGTGGACCCGGCCGGCCAGGTCCGCGAGTTCGGCGATGGCGAGACCGGGACCGAAACCGATTTCGAGGACCCGATCCGTTGGCCGGATCTCCAGCAGGGAAACCACCCAGCCGTTGCGCCGCCGGTTGGACTCGCTGTTCGCCATGATCCAGCCGACCACCTGTCCCACCGGCCCGCGAGGATGGCCGAACTGCCGGACCAGCCTGGGAAGCACGTGTTCGGTGAAGAGCCCGCCTGTTTTCGTCATGAGCCGAGTCAACGGCTTCAAGTACGCTTGAAGTCAACATGGGCCAAGGCGAGTTGACGATCGGCGAAGTGGCGAGCCGTACCGGGGTCGCCGCCTCCGGCCTGCGCTACTGGGAGGAGATCGGTCTCCTGCCGCCTCCCGCCAGGGTCTCCGGGCAGCGGCGGTATCCCTCGTCCGTGATCGAGCGGGTCGGGGAGATCCTGCTGCTGCAGGACGTGGGCTTCACCTTGCGCGAGCTCAAGGAGCTCATCGCCGCCCGTGAGCGGGCCGCGGAGGGGTGGCGAGAGCTGCATCGGCGGAAGCTGGCCGAACTCGACCGGCGGCTCGCCCGGATCGAGGCGGCGAGGACCGCGATCGCTCATGTCCTGGCCTGTCCGCACGAGGACATCCGGACGTGCCCCAGCTTCGCGCGCGTCGTGGAGACGCGCCTGGCCGAGGGGGTACTGAAGGAAGCCCCGTCTCCCACCGAAGGTGGAGGTCCCGGATCAGGCCCCGGGGCGACGCGGTAGGGCCGTCGGCCGCGCCAAGCTCGCCGCATGAGAAAAACGTTGGCGATACTGGCTTTCCTGCCCTTGGCCGTGGCACTGCCGGCGACCGCCGAGGCGGCTCCGGCACTCCGGTGGACGTCGCCCTGCCCGGACTACGGCATGACACCGTCACCGACCGAGGGCCTCGAATGCGCGAAACTCGAGGTGCCGCTGGACTACGCCGATCCCGGCGGCCGGACCATCGAACTCACCGTCTCCCGTAAGGCGAGCGAATCGCCGAAGCGGCGCGGCGTGCTGCTGATGAACCCCGGCGGTCCAGGGAGTCCCGGCCTGGCGATGCCCGCGCAACTCGCGCAGCGACAGGGGCAGTCCGGCCTGCTCGACGGTTACGACGTCATCGGTTTCGATCCGCGCGGGACCGTTTACAGCACGCCGGTGACCTGTGACCTGAGCGAGGAACAGCGGTTCATCGCCGTCGGCCCGTACGCGGCGGGCCCGCGTGACGTCGCCGAGAAGGCGGCGAAGTCCCGCGTGGTGGCGAGGCAGTGCGCCGAGTCGGAGACCGCGGATCTCCTGCCGCAGATGACCACCGCCAACACCGCGCGCGACCTGGACCGGATCCGCGCGGCGCTGGGGGAGCGGAAGATCTCGTACTACGGCGTTTCGTACGGCAGCTACCTCGGCGCCGCCTACGCGTCGATGTTCCCCGCGCGCACGGACCGGATCGTGCTGGACAGCCTCGTCGGTCCCGGCGGACTGGACGTCCGGGCACATCAGCGTTTCGCCGAAGGTTTCGACGACCGATTCGGCGACTTCACGGCTTGGGCGGCGGCGCGCGACGACGTCTACCACCTCGGGCGGACACAGACCGAAGTGACGGCGAAGTTCCTCGAACTGGCCGAGAAGCGCCCGGGAATTCGGAGCGACACTTGGGGAGCGCTGTACGACGACGCGAACTTCCCCGGTCTCGCCGAACGATGGTCCGCTCCGGCGGCGAAGGCGCAGGGCGGGCCGCTCGAGGGCGACAATCACGCCGCGCTCCAGCTGCAGGTGCTCTGCAACGACTCCGACTGGCCGGAAAGCGTGCGCTACTACCAAAAGGCGGTCGAACGCGCCCGCGTGACGCATCCGATGTTCGGCCCCGCCGCCGCGAACATCACCCCGTGCGCGTTCTGGCCGGTGGAGCGCCGCGAGCCTCCGGTGCGGATCCACGACCGCGGACCGTCGAACATCCTGCTGGTGCAGAACCTCCGCGACCCGGCGACGCCGCTGTCCGGCGCGCGGGAGCTGCGTTCGGCGCTGGGCGGACGGGCGAAGTTCGTCACCGTGGACGCCGGCGGGCACGGCGTCTTCACCAAGGAGAACGCCTGCGGAAACGACTTCGTCGTGCGCTACCTGCGGGACGGCGACCTCCCGGCCGCCGATTCCCACTGCCCGGCCTGATCAGGAGAACAGGAAGACGATCAGACCGATCCAGCCGAGGCCGCCGACCAGGATCCCCAGCAGGACCCCGGCGGCGGCTTCGGCGAAGGTGTCTTCGCCCAGCTTGACGCGCGCCCAGCACACCCAGGCCACCAGCAGGCCGCCGACCAGCATCACCGGCCCGAGGGTGAACGCCAAGACGGTGACCGCGGCGGATTCAGGCGCCGTATGCGGCGAGATACCGAAGCCGGATGCCTGCTTGATCACCCATCCCACGGCGAGCGTCAGGACCGCCGAACCGGCCAGCGCCAACAGCGATGGCCAGACCAGGCCACTGGTATCGCCGAGGACGACCGCGATCGGTGCCAGGAGGGTCCAGGCGATCGGAGCCACCACGTGCGGGCCCAACCGGGCGAAGCCGTTCACGGAGATCCCCACGAACCAGGCTAACGCGCCGCGCTTCGCCGTATTTGGGCCGAACGGCCGCTTGTACGCCTGGTAGCAGGACAAATACTTTCGAAATGTCGTGCAAGTCATACGGCAATTCACCGGTGGCGAAAGGTGGTACGCCATGAAGAGGACGGCTTCCCGGGCGGGGATATTGGCGGCGCTCGTGGGACTGGCGGTGACGGGGCTGGCAGCCGTCGCGAGTCCCGCCAACGCCGGACCGGTCCACCATGAAGCCGCGGCCGACGCGCGAGCGGTCGCGGCCTACTGGACCCCGGAACGGATGCGGTCGGCGGTGCCGATCGAACAGCTGGTCCAGGCGCCCGCCTTCACCCCGAAGGAGGTCGCGAAGGGGACGAGCACGATCATCCAGAGCATCCCCAACGGCGGGGGCGCGTGGACCGGCGCGGGCAAGGTCGTGCAGACCGCGGGCCGGGTGTTCTTCACCATGGGCGGGCGGAACGCGTCGTGCTCCGGTGACGCGGTCACCAGCACGAACGGCAGTGTCGTGATCACCGCCGGGCACTGCGTGAAGTACCAGGGCGCCTGGCACACCAACTGGACCTTCGCGCCCGGCTACAACAACGGCAACACGCCCTACGGCACCTGGGCCGCGAAGAGCACGCTGACCACTCCGCAGTGGGAAGCGAGCGAGGACATGAACTACGACATCGGCGCGGCCGTGGTCAACCCGCTCAACGGGCAGAAGCTGACCGACGTCGTCGGCGCGCAGGGGATCGCGTTCAACCAGGCGCGCAACCAGTCGATGTACACGTTCGGGTATCCGGCGGCGGCCCCGTACGACGGCACGAAGCTGATCTACTGCAGCGGGAGCACCTTCACCGACTTCCTGCTCACCAAGGACCACGGGATGAACTGCAACATGACCGGCGGTTCGAGCGGCGGCCCGTGGTTCCTCAACTTCAGCGAGGCGACCGGTGCGGGCATCCAGGCCTCGGTGAACAGCTTCGGCTACAACTTCCTGCCGGGTTACATGTTCGGGCCGTACTTCGGCACGGACGCGCAGAACCTCTACAACAAGGCCCAGGCCGCCTGATCTCCTCGGCCGCCCGTCCACGTTCTGGGACTTTCGTCCCGGTGGGCGGGCGGCTTTCGGCGCGGCATATCCTGGTGCCTGTGAACTGGACAGTGGACGTTCCCGTCGACACGCTCCCCGAACTGCCACCTCTGCCGCCCGCGCTGCGTGACCGGCTCGACGACGCGCTTTCCCGGCCCGCGGCGCAGCAGCCGGAGTGGCCGGACGCGGAGCTGACGAAGCGCGTCCGCGGCGTGCTGGAGAGCGTGCCGCCGATCACCGTCCCCGCCGAGATCGACCGCCTTTCCGACCGGCTCGCCATGGTCGCCCGCGGCGAGGCGTTCCTGCTGCAGGGCGGCGACTGCGCGGAGACGTTCGAGTCGAACACCGAGCCGCATATCCGCGCCAACCTGCGCACCCTGCTGCAGATGGCCGTCGTCCTCACCTACGGCGCGAGCCTGCCGGTGGTGAAGGTCGGCCGGATCGCCGGCCAGTACGCGAAGCCGCGTTCGGCCTCGACCGACGCGCTCGGCCTGCCGGTGTACCGCGGCGACATCATCAACTCGCTCGTCGCCAAGCCCGAACTCCGCGTGCCCGACCCCGGCCGGATGATCCGCGCCTACGCGAACGCGGGCGCCGCGATGAACCTCGTCCGCGCGCTTACCGGCGCCGGCATGGCGGACCTGCACCAGGTGCACGACTGGAACAAGGACTTCGTGAAGTCCTCGCCCGCCAGCGAGCGCTACGAGGCGCTGGCCTCGGAGATCGACCGCGGCCTGCGGTTCATGTCGGCCTGCGGCGTCACCGACGCCTCGCTCCAGTCCACCGAGATCTTCGCCAGCCACGAGGCGCTGCTGCTGGACTACGAGCGGTCCATGCTGCGGATGGACCGCGTGGACGCGGCGAACCCCAAGCTGTACAACCTGTCTTCGCATTTCCTGTGGGTGGGCGAGCGGACGAGGCAGCTCGACGGCGCGCACATCGCCTTCGCCGAACTGCTGGCCAACCCGATCGGTCTCAAGATCGGCCCGACGACCACGCCCGAGCAGGTCGTCGAGTACGTCCGCCGCCTCGACCCGCGCAACGAGCCCGGCCGCCTGACGCTGATCGCCCGGATGGGCAACGGCAAGGTGCGCGAGGTGCTGCCCGCGATCGTCGAGAAGGTCGAGGCGTCCGGGCACAAGGTCATCTGGCAGTGCGACCCGATGCACGGCAACACGCACGAGTCGTCGACGGGCTACAAGACCCGGCACTTCGACCGGATCGTGGACGAGGTGCAGGGCTTCTTCGAGGTGCACCGCAAACTCGGCACGTACCCGGGCGGCATCCACGTCGAGCTCACCGGCGAAGACGTCACCGAATGCCTCGGCGGAGCGCAGGAGATCTCGGATCTGGACCTTTCGGGCCGGTACGAGACCGCGTGCGACCCTCGGCTGAACACGCAGCAGTCGCTGGAGCTGGCGTTCCTGGTCGCGGAGATGCTGCGCGGCTGACGCGCCTCGTGAGTGGCAAGGACGGTTAGAACCGTCCTCGCCACTCACGAACTGTCAGGCGGTGTCCAGCAGCCTCGCGGCCGATTTGAGCACACCGTCGCGCAGCGAACCCACGTCCGAGACCGCCGCCCCGTTCGCCTGTAGTCCGATGTGGACCGAGTCGCGATAGGTCGCCACCGCGATCCCGACCGCCTGCCGCGGCGCCAGCGGCACGAACGGGTACACGCCCGACACCTTCGTCCCGTTCAGGGTCAGCCGGTTGGGCGGCACCGGCACCGTGGTCACCACGAGGTCGAACAGCAGCGGCGCGGCCAGCCCGGCGGCCTTCGAACCGAGCCGGTGCAGCATCGGCGGCATCCGGTCGGCGAGCAGCGGGAAGGCGCCCGCGCCCCGCGCCGGGCCCGCGGCCTTGTTCCGGCCCATCTCGCGCTGGACGGCCAGCAGCCGCGCACGCGGATCGTCGAGGCCCACCGGCAGCTCGCAGAGGTAACCGGACAGCTTGTTCCCGCCGAGCTGCTCGGCGGACCGCCCGCGCACGCTGACCGGGATGAGTGCCCGCAGCGTCCGGTCGTCGGCGCGCTGGCCGCGGTTGATCATCCATTCGCGCAGCGCGCCGCTGAGGATCGCCAGCACGACGTCGTTGGCGGTCCCGCCGTGGGCCCGGCGGATCCGCCGGATCTCGGCGGTGTCCAGCCGGACGAGGCCGAGCCGTCGTTCGGTCGACGGCGGGGCGCTGATCGGCGACAGCGGCGAACGCGTCGCGCGCACCACCGAAGAGGCGATCCCGGCCTGGGTCAGCGTCGAGCCGACGGCCTCCTTGACAGCGTCCACAGGGGACCGCGGCGGAGGCGGCGTGGCACCGCTGTGCGTACGCCGGGTGGGGCGGGGCATTTCGTCGAGCAGGCCCACGGCGACGGCGTACGCGCCCGCTCCGTCGGTCAGCGCGTGGTGCAGTTTCAGCAGCAACGCGAACTCGCCGTCCGGCAGGCCGGTGACGAGATGCAAGTCCCACAACGGTTTTCCGGTGTCGAGCGGCCGTCCCATCCAGCGCGACGCGTAGGCGGAGAGCGGGTCCGGTTCGTACAGGGAGCTCAAGTGGTGATGTGAAATATGTTCACTGGCAACGAAATCCGGGTCTTCGGCCCAGATCGCGGCCCCGGGCGGGAACAGCGCGGTGCGGGGGCGCTGACGCAGCTTGGGGAGACGCGCCGCCCGCTCGGCGAGCAGCGTGGTCAGCTCGCGCGCGTGCACCTGCCCTTGCGGGCGGAAGGTGACCACCGCCCCCATGTGCATGGGCGTCGTTTCGCTTTCCAGGCAAAGGAAAGCGACATCGAGTGCGCTCAGCTGCAGGCCTGACATCAGTGACCTTTCTCGGTACTCCGGCGGCGGTGGCCACAACTGCACCAGCCTGACATGACGGGCGGGTGGTCGTCATGTTTCCTGGGCGCTAACTACCGCTGGTTTCACTCGAACGATGGGATCACCTTCGGACATGGACCACGGCTCTGCGACAGATGGTGGACAGTGCCTCCCCGGGTAACTCGTTAGCGGATCATCCGAGGAAACCGGCAGACTGCACGACCATGACCGACGAACCGAAGCGTCCCGAACCGCCGCTCACCGGCGACGAGCGCACCCAGCTGAACGGCTTCCTCGACTTCCTCCGCGCCACCGTGGTGTGGAAGTGCTCCGGCCTCACCGACGAGCAGGCCCGGCGCCCGCTCGTTCCCAGCGAACTGACCACCGTCGCCGGTCTGCTCGGGCATCTGACCCTCGTCGAGCAGTACTGGTTCAACGTGGTGCTCAACGGACAGGAGGACGTCTGGAAGGAGGCACTGGAGGCCGATCCGGACGCGGAGTTCCGGGTCGCCATGCAGACCCCGATCGACCAGCTGATCGCCGCCTACGAGGCCGAGTGCGAGCGGAGCCGCAAGATCGTCGAAGCGATGGGGCTGGACGACGAGGTCCCCTTCCGCGGCGAGCGCAAGGTCAACGTCCGCTTCGTGGTCGCGCATATGATCGAGGAGACCGGCAGGCACGCCGGCCACCTCGACCTGTTGCGCGAACTGACGGACGGTCTCACCGGGGAGTGACGCGGCGAGGGGGCAGCGGGAAGAACCCGCTGGTCCGCTCGACGTACGCCGCGTATCCGGGCCGGGAACGCCGCAAACCCTTCTCCAGCAAAGGTTTTCCGGTTCCCTTGGCCAGTGTGTACGTCATCGCGATCGGCGACAGCACGGTCGCCGCCCCCACCCAGCTCGAACACGCCAGCAGGTACAGGCCCCACCACACGCACGCGTCGCCGAAGTAGTTCGGATGCCGGGTGTAGCGCCACAGCCCGCTGTCGAGCACCTTCCCCTTGTTGCCCGGGTCGGCCTTGAAGCGCCGCAGCTGCTCGTCGCCGATCGTCTCGAACCCGAAGCCGATCAGCCACACCGCGACGCCCAGCCACGCCGTCACCCCGAAGGCGCCGCCGTACATCGCGAACTGGACCGGCAACGAGACGAACCACAGCACCACGGCCTGGACGAGGTACACACGGACGAAGAGCTTGAGCGCCGGATTCTCCCCGGCGCTCTCGGCCATCCGCACGTAGCGCGGGTCTTCGGGCAGCTTGTGGTTGCGCAGGTGGAGGTGGACGCCGAGGCGGACACCCCAGATCGCGGTCAGCAGCGCGGTGACCACGCGCAGCGCGACGGACCCGTCCCGAGCGGCGCCGCCACCAGCGCGACGAGCGCGAAGCCCGGCCCCCACAGCGTGTCGACGGTGTCGTACCGCTTCCGCCACCGCGCGATACCGAAGGTGACGACGAAGGCCAGCAGCGTCGTGCCCGCCGTGACCGCGAGGGTGCCGCCGAGGGGCATCAGGACCACTCCCTGGTGGCGGGCAGCGCGCTCAGTCCTTCGTCCGACGAGCGGACCGCGAGGATCTGGTCCACGCCCATCCGGTTCTCCTCGAACGCGAGCGCCCCGCCGACGAGATACAGCCGCCAGACCCGCGCGCCGGATTCACCGATCAGCGCGACGACGTCGTCCCAGTTGCTCTCGAGCGTCTTCTCCCATGCTCGGACCGTACGCACGTAGTGCTCGCGCAGCGCGTGGACGTCGCGGATCTCGAACCCGGCGGTCTCCAGATGCCCGAGCGTGCGGCTCAGCGGCCGCATCGTCATGTCGGGGGCGATGTAGCGCTCGATGAACGCGCCGCCTCCGGGCGCCACCGCACCGCGGGACATCTGCTGCAAGACCAGCCGTCCGGTGGGCTTGAGCATCCGGTACAGCGTCCGCGTGTACTCGGGGTAGTTCTCCTCGCCGACGTGCTCACCCATCTCGATGGTGGCGACGGCGTCGAAGGGCTCATCACGAAGTTCGCGATAGTCCTGCCGCCGGACCTCGACGCGATCCTCCAGATCGTGCTGCACGAGGCGGCCGCGGACGTGCTGCAGCTGTTCCGCCGACAGGGTGATCCCGACGGCTTCGACGCCGTGGTGTTTCGCCGCGTGCACCAGGAGCGAGCCCCAGCCGCAGCCGACGTCGAGCAGCCGCATCCCCGGGCGCAGGCCGAGCTTGCGGCAGATCAGTTCGAGCTTGTCCCACTGGGCCTGTTCGAGGTCGTAACCCTCCTCCTCGGAGGTCCAGTACGCCGACGAGTAGGCCATCGATTCGTCCATCAACAGCTGGTAGAAGGCGTTGCCGAGGTCGTAGTGGTGTGCGATCGCCGACTTGTCACGGAGCAGGGTGTGCAGCTTCCCGGACAGCCGGGCCTCCTCGGCGGGCGGTTTGGGCGGCGGCCCGACGACACCGAGTCCCACCGCGAGCCGCAGCGCCTCGGCCCATTCGCGCGGGCCGAGCTTCGCACCGCGCACGGCGCCCGAACGGGTCAACGCCCAGATCCGGCGGAATCCGTCGGCGAGGTCGCCCTCGACTTCGAGATCACCCGAGACGTACGCCCTGGCCAGGCCCAATTCGCCGGGGGCGTAGAGGAGACGGCGCAGGGCCCGCCGGTTGCGGAGTACCACGGTCGGGGCATCCGGCGGACCGGCGCGTACGCCATCCCAGGTACGCAGACCGACCGGAAGGGAGCCACCGAGGAGCCGCTCGACGAACGGGACTAGGCGAGACGCGGGACTGTTCGGCATAGTCGTCATTCGCTCCCGGACCGGAAAGGGATGGGTCGGATGCCGAGCCGGTTCACGAGATCCAATCCTCGCCCGATCCGGCTCCGAATGCTCAGCGTGCACACCAAGGGTCAACGCATCGGAGTCATCGGCAGCGGCGTCGCCGGCCTCACGGCCGCGTATCTCCTGCAACGCCGCTACGAGGTACTGCTGTTCGAAGCCGAAGACAGGCTGGGCGGGCACGCGCACACCCACGACGTCCCGAGCGCGCACGGCGGCACCGTCGGCGTCGACTCCGGATTCATCGTGCACAACGAGCGTACCTACCCGAATCTGCTCCGCCTGTTCGCCGAACTGGGCGTCGCCACCCGCGACACCGAGATGTCGATGAGCATCCGCTGCGACGGCTGCGGGCTCCAGTACGCCGGCGCGAAGGGGCTGAAGGGCCTGTTCGCGCAGCCTCGCAACGTCGCACGGGGCCGCTACCTGCGGATGCTCGCCGACATCAAGCGTTTCCACCGGCACGCGAAGCGCGTCCTCGAAGCGCCTGAGGCCGGTGATGTCACCCTCGGCGCGTTCCTCGCGATCGGCGGGTACACGAAGTACTTCGTCGACCACTTCATGCTGCCGGTCGTGTCGACCGTCTGGTCCGCCGACCGGACCGACACGCTCAAGTACCCCGCGCGCTACCTGTTCGAGTTCCTGCGCAACCACGGGATGCTGTCGGTCGGCGGGTCCCCGAAGTGGCGCACCGTCGTCGGCGGCTCCCGCGAGTACGTCGAGCGGGCCGCCAAACAGCTGACCGCGGTGCACCTGTCGACCCCGGTCCGCTCGGTCAAGCGCACCGCGCGGGGGATCGAGGTCCGCGACGACGCCGACACGCGGCACCGGTTCGACAAGGTCGTCCTGGCCACGCACGCGGACCAGGCGCTGAAGCTGCTCGCGTCGCCGACCGCGGCCGAGCGCGACGTCCTCGGGGCCTTCCGGTACTCCAGCAACGAGGCGTGGCTGCATACCGACACCGGCGTGCTCCCGACGGCGGAATCGGCTCGGGCGGGCTGGAACTACGCGACGCCGTACTGCGGTGCCCACCACGGCGCGGTCCAGGTGTCCTACGACATGAACCGCCTGATGCGGCTCGACGAGCCGACCGGCTACGTCGTCACGCTCAATCCGGGCACCGGCCCCGGCCACGGCTCGGTGCTGGCCAAGATGACCTACGAGCACCCCGTCTACACGCCGGATTCCGTGGCCGCCCAGCGCCGTCTGCCCGAACTGAACGACGCCACGGTCGCCTTCGCCGGCGCCTACCACGGCTGGGGATTCCACGAGGACGGCTGCGCGTCCGGTGTCCGCGCGGCCGAGAATTTCGGGGTGCGCTGGTGACCGTCATGGCCGTGCTCTACGACTCCACGGTGGCACATGTCCGGCGCGCCGATCCGCCGATCTCGTTCGCCCACCGGATCTACCTGTGGTTCGTCGACCTCGATGTGCCGCCGAAGCTGCCGTGGTGGCTGCGTCCCTTCGCCCGCTTCGACTCGCGAGACCACTTCGCGCCCGAGGACACCTCCAGCATCCGGTCCAAATTGGACCGCTGGCTCGCCGCGCGCGGCGTGGACCTCCGCGGCGGCCGGGTGCTGATGCTGGCCGGCGCGCGGATGCTCGGGCACAACTTCAACCCGATCACCCTGTACTGGTGCCACCGGCCCGACGGTGGGCTCGAATGCGTCGTCGCCGAGGTCCACAACACCTACGGGGGCAGGCACGCGTACCTCCTTCGCCCCGACGCGGACGGGAACGCCTTCGCGGACAAGGAGTTCTATGTCTCGCCGTTCCAGTCGATGGACGGCGAGTACCGGATGGCGGTACCCAGGCCGGAGTCCCTGCTTTCCGTCAAGATCGCCCTCCACCAGGACGGGAAGACACCGCTGACCGCGTCGCTGCGCGGCGTGCGACGCCCCGCCACCGCCAGGTGGCTGGCGCACATGCTGATCACCCGTCCGCTCATGCCGCACCGGGTCTCCGCGCTGATCCGGCGGCACGGGGTCAAACTGTGGTTGAAGAAGGCGCCGATCACCCAGCGGACGCCGCAGACGGCCGGAGGCAGGCTTGATGGATGAATCGGCACGCCCGCGCCGGATGGCGCCCGTCCCCGGTGACGGTGAACCGGCCGGTCCGACGGCCGAGGACCTGCTCGTCCGGGTCGCGAAAGGGGACGAGCGGGCCTTCGACGCCTTGTACGACCGTCTCGCCGGTCCGGTCCTCGGCCTGGTGCGCCGGATCCTCCGTGACGCCGCGCAGTCCGAAGAGGTCACGCAGGAGGTCATGGTGGAGCTGTGGCGCACGGCCACGCGCTACTCCCCGGAGCGGGGGAGCGCGCTGAACTGGGCCATGACGCTCGCGCACCGCCGTGCCGTCGACCGCGTCCGCTCGGCACGGGCCAGTTCGGATCGCGAGGTCAAGGCGACCTTCGAGGCCGCCCGCGCGCGGCCCTTCGACGAGGTGGCCGAGGCCGTCGCGGCCCGCTGGGAGCGTTCGCAGGTTCGCCGCTGCCTGACCACCCTCACCGAGCTGCAACGGGAATCCGTCCTGCTCGCCTACTACCAGGGCTACACCTATCGCGAGGTCTCCGAGGTGCTGCAGACGCCGCACGGGACCATCAAGACCCGTCTCCGGGACGGCCTGATCAGGCTCCGGGACTGTTTGGGGGTGACGGCATGACCATGCCCGAAATGCACACGCTCACCGGGGCCTACGCCGTCGACGCGCTGTCCGAAGTGGAGCGTGCCCAGTTCCAGCGGCATCTCGCCGAGTGCGCTTCGTGCGCGCAAGAGGTCCTCGAACTGCAGATGACCGCGACCCGGCTCGGCGCGGCGCTGGCCGAGGACCCGCCGCCCGAGCTCAAACGCCGCGTCCTCGCCGAGGCGATGGCGACCAGGCAACAGCCGCCGAAGACGCGCTTCGAGGCGGGGGAGCGCGTCAAGGACCGCCGTCGCACCCCGCGCTGGGCGATCGCCGCGGTCGCGGCGGCCGTCGTCGGGCTCGCGGGCACCGCCGTGTTCGGCGGGATCGCCTACGACAACCACTCGCAGCTGACGGCCGCGCGGGAGCGGGCGGCGGAGTACGCGGACCGGTACGCCCCGGTCGCCGACGTCCTTTCGGCCGCCGACCTCCGGACAGGGCACGCCGAAACCTCGGCGGGCGGTGGCGGCACCGTGATGATGTCGCGCGCGAAGGACCGCCTGGTGTTCATGGCGGCGCAGCTGCCGGCGAACGAACCGGGCCGGATCTACCAGGCCTGGTTCATGTACCCGGGTGCCGCGCCCAAACCCGCCGGGCTCATTCCCGGTGGTCAGGACGGTGCGCTGCTGGTCTCGGACGGGCTGGGCGGGGCCGAGAAGTTCGCGCTCAGCGTCGAACAGGCGGGCGGATCACCGACCGGGACGCCGTCGAAGGACGTCGTCATGGTCATGTCCATGCCCTCCTGATCTTCGCCTTTACCAGGCCGCCGTTCGCCGCCGCGACCGGGTCTCGCTCTTGCGCCCGCGAACATGTTGTGGCAAAACACCTTTGCGACACACGGCGTGGCTACTGGATTCGAGCCAGCCTGGTGCATACCGTCCTGCTTCAACGTCGGCAGTTGACATAACTCTCAATCTGAACTTCAGCTCGAGGGTTCGGCACAGGCTCAGCGACCGGCGCGCAGCACGGGCACACACGATCAGGAAGGCGGCCCCGATGACGCCCCCGCACAACTACCTTGCGGTGATCAAGGTCGTCGGTATCGGCGGCGGCGGCGTGAACGCCGTGAACCGCATGATCGAGGTCGGCCTCAAGGGTGTCGAGTTCATCGCGGTGAACACCGACGCGCAGGCACTGCTCATGTCCGACGCCGACGTCAAGCTCGACATCGGCCGGGAACTGACCCGCGGCCTCGGTGCCGGCGCCGCCCCCGAGGTGGGGCAGAAGGCCGCCGAGGACCACCGCGAAGAGATCGAAGAGGTCATCAAGGGCGCCGACATGGTGTTCGTGACCGCGGGCGAGGGCGGTGGCACCGGCACCGGTGGCGCGCCGGTCGTCGCCCAGATCGCCCGCAAGCTCGGCGCGCTGACCATCGGCGTCGTCACCCGCCCGTTCACCTTCGAGGGCAAGCGCCGCAGCAAGCAGGCCGAAGAGGGCATCCAGCAGCTGCGCAACGAATGCGACACGCTCATCGTGATCCCGAACGACCGGCTGCTGCAGCTGGGCGACATCGGCGTCTCGCTGATGGACGCCTTCCGCTCGGCGGACGAGGTGCTGCTTTCGGGTGTCCAGGGCATCACCGACCTGATCACCACGCCGGGTCTGATCAACCTGGACTTCGCCGACGTCAAGAGCGTCATGTCCGGCGCGGGCTCCGCGCTGATGGGCATCGGCTCGGCGCGCGGCGAGGGCCGGGCGATCCAGGCGGCGGAGAAGGCGATCAACTCGCCGCTGCTGGAAGCGTCGATGGACGGGGCGCACGGCGCGCTGCTGTCGATCGCGGGCGGATCGGACCTCGGCCTGTTCGAGATCAACGAGGCCGCGTCGCTGGTGCAGGAGTCCGCGCACCCCGACGCCAACATCATCTTCGGGACGATCATCGACGACTCGCTCGGCGACGAGGTCCGGGTCACCGTGATCGCGGCCGGTTTCGACGCCGGCACCCCGACCCACAAGAAGCTCGACCCGCCGGCGTTCGGCTCCCGCACGAGCTCGACCGCGTCCGCACAGGCGGGCCAGGTCAACGGCGGCGGGGCGACCCCGGTGCAGAGCCCGCCTTCGGGCGCCACGCCGGTGCCGTCGACCGGTTCGAACGGCTACCCGGTGGCGCCGACGCGCACGCACACGCAGATGCCGTCCGGCCGTAACGAGGGCAACGGTTCGCTGAGCGGCGGGCTCCCGCAGCCCGGCGGCGGTTCGCGCGGCTACTCGCCGATCGGGTCGAACACGAACCACGGCAGCCTGCCCGGCCGCGCCACCCCGGTGCACGACGACCCGTCGGACGACGAGGTCGACGTGCCGCCGTTCATGCGCCGGTAGTTCGCCAGTACGTTCCGTGAAGGCCTCCTTGACTACAGTCGAGGGGGCCTTCACTCAGGTCTAGGAGGAAAAGCGTGCGGGTACGGCGGGTCGTCACGACAAGGGCGGGCGGGGCTTCCCGTCCGCCTTACGACACCTTCAACCTCGGTGATCACGTCGGTGACGACGCGGGCGACGTCTACGCCAACCGCAAACGTCTCGCCACCGAACTCGGCCTCACCGAGGACAGGCTGGCTTGGATGGAGCAGGTCCACGGCCGTACCGCGACCGTCGTCGACGGCTCGGAGACCTCCGCCGCCGAAGCGACCGACGCGCTCGTGACCGCCGAGCCCGGCCTCGCGCTCGTGGTGCTCGTCGCCGACTGCGTTCCGCTTCTGCTGGCCGACGCCGAAGCCGGTGTCGTCGCCGCCGTCCACGCGGGCCGCGTCGGCGCTAGGGTCGGTGTCGTCCCCGCCGCGATCGAGGCGATGCGTTCGGTCGGCGCCGAGCCGGCCCGCACCGAAGCCCTGCTCGGTCCCGCGATCTGCGGCGACTGCTACGAAGTCCCGGCCGACATGGCCGCCGACGTCGAGAAGCACGTGCCGGGCAGTGCCTGCAAAACCCGCAAGGGCACGCCTGGGCTCGACCTGCGCGCCGGGCTCTGGCGGCAGCTGGCCGACCTCGGCGTCGGCAAGATCGGCGTCGATCCGCGCTGTACCAACGAAGACAAGACCCTCTTCAGCTTCCGTCGCGACGGCACCACCGGGCGGATCGCGGGGATCACGTGGCTGGACGCGTCGTGAACGACGCACGAAAGGCGGAACTCGCCGCCTCTCTTGCCGAAGTGGAAAAGCGGATCGCCGCCGCGTGCGAGGCCGCCGGCCGGGCCCGCGACGAGGTCAAACTGCTCGCGGTCACCAAGACCTTCCCGGCGCTCGACGCCGCGCTGCTCGCCGACCTCGGCGCGCTCGACCTCGCCGAGAACCGCGATCAAGAAGCGGGCGCGAAGGCCGAAGAGGTCGCCGCTCTCCGGCCCGACGCCCGGATCCGCTGGCATATGGTCGGCAGCCTGCAGCGGAACAAGGCCAAATCGGTCGTGCGCTGGGCGGACGAGGTGCAGTCGGTCGACTCCGAACGGCTCGCCGACGCGCTCGCGAAGGCGACCAGGTCGGCGCTCGATTCGGGGCAACGTGATCACCCGTTGGACGTCCTCATTCAAGTAAGTCTCGATGACGATCCGAAGCGCGGGGGCATTCGGTTGAGCGAAGTGAGCCATTTGGCGGAGCGGATAGCCCAAGTGGGTGATATTCGCCTCCGGGGGCTCATGGCGGTCGCGCCGCTGGGTACTGATCCTGCGGAGGCGTTCGGGAAACTCGCCCGTGCGTCGGAGCGTCTACGGGAAGAACACCCAAATGCCCGTGAGATCTCCGCCGGAATGAGCAATGATCTCGAGCAGGCGATCGCGCACGGCTCGACCTGTGTGCGTGTCGGAACCGCGTTGCTCGGTGGACGCGGTTTAGCCTCGCCTTAGGGAATACCGTCTCGTCGTTACGGGGAGTGGCGGCGAGGGCGGGGGAGCACGGTGCGGGACGCGGCTAAGGCTAGGGAGAGGCATGAGCGCGCTGCAGAAGCTGAAGGCCTACTTCGGGATGGTGCCCGCGGACGAAGACGGCTATGACGTCGAGGATGACTACCGGCGAGGCTATGCCTCGAAGGACTACGCCGACGACGAGTACGACTACGACGACGAGCCGCCGGCCCGGTCACGGGGTGGACGTTACCGGGACGAAGTTGACACTTACGACGAGCCCGCACCCCGGCCTCGGTCACGCTCCGTGGCCAGTCCGGAGCCGGCCGTCCACGGAGCGCTGGCGATCGACCGTCAGCCGGAGCCGGTCGCGCGGCTGCGGCCGGTCACCGAGCCGGTCCGTCCGGCGGTGCGTGACCCGTTGAGCCGGATCACGACGCTGCACCCGACGAGCTACGCGGAAGCGCGGGCGATCGGGGAGCACTACCGGGAGGGCATCCCGGTGATCATGAACCTCACGGAGATGGAGAACGCGGACGCGAAGCGTCTCGTCGACTTCGCCGCGGGGCTCGCTTTCGCGTTGCGCGGATCGATGGACAAGGTCACCAACAAGGTGTTCCTTCTCTCACCGCCCGATGTGGATGTCACCGCGGAGGACCGTCGGCGGATTGCCGAAGGCGGATTGTTCCTGCGCGGCTGATCACCCGGTGACCGCTGAGCGCAGCCGGATGTGATTTTGTCGACTCATCGGCATCCGCGGCCCGTCAACTGCGTCTTTTGACGCGAGGCATGGCAGAGTGGTTACGTGAATGCTGTGTTGCTGGTCGTCTGGTACGTGCTGTTCGCCTTCTGGCTCCTGCTGACGGCACGGATCGTCGTCGAGCTCGTGCGTGCTTTCGCTCGCGAGTGGCGTCCTGCCGGAGGGGTTGCGGTAACGCTCGAGACCATCTACACAGTGACCGACCCACCGGTTCGTCTGTTCAGACGAATCATCCCGACCGTACGAATCGGCGGCGTCGGACTGGACTTATCGATTATGGTGCTGCTGTTGGTTGTGTTCTTCGCGATGCAGCTGGCAACGCCAGGGTGATTTTCGGGGAAGCCCCGGTGGACCTGCAGGCCATGGAGTGCGTGAGGTGATCTGATGTCGTTGACCCCCGCTGACGTGCATAACGTCGCGTTCAGCAAGCCGCCCATTGGCAAAAGGGGCTACAACGAGGACGAGGTGGACGCGTTCCTCGACCTGGTGGAGACCGAGCTTGCCCGGTTGATCGAGGACAACAACGAGCTGCGGCAGCAGGTCGAGCAGCTCGACAACGAGCTCGAGACCACCCGTGGTGAGCTCGAGAACGCCAAGGCCGGCGCCGTCGGCCCGCCGCCGCAGGTACGCGACGAGCCGTCGCGCCGCCTGGCGCCGGTGCCGCCGCCGCAGTCGGCGATGGAGCAGACCCAGGCCCACTCGATGGTGCCGGACAACGGGGAGCCCAACGTCCAGGCCGCGAAGGTGCTCGGGCTGGCGCAGGAAATGGCCGACCGGCTCACCGCCGAGGCCAAGACCGAGTCGGACGGCATGCTCGCCGAGGCCCGGACCAAGTCCGAGCAGCTGCTGTCGGACGCGCGGTCCAAGTCGGACTCGATGGTGAACGAGGCGCGCACGCGTGCCGAGACGATGCTGAACGACGCGCGAACCCGTGCCGAGACCTTGGAGCGCCAGGCGCGCGACAAGGCGACGACCATGGAGCGCGAGGCTCAGCGCAAGTACACCGAGACCATGAACAACATGAACGCGGAGAAGGGCTCGCTGGGCAAGAAGATCGAAGAGCTGCGCACGATCGAGCGGGAGTACCGCACGAGGCTGCGTGGATTCCTCGAGTCCCAGCTGCGTGAGCTCGACGACCGCGGTTCGGCCGCTCCCGCCTCGGCGTCCTCGTCGAACTCGGGGCAGTCGTCGTCCTCCGGTAGCGGACAGGGCTACTCGTTCGGCCCCCGGGCCGAAGCGGGCTGATCTGGTTCTACCAGTGGAACGGCCTCGGCACTCTCCGGAGGGTCGGGGCCGTTTCGCTGTGAGCTCGTGTTGTAATTCACCGTGCTCTTCATCGTCCTGGTACTGGTACTGGCGGCTCTGGGGCTGCTCGTCGCGGCGCTCATCACCGCGAACTCCCTGTGGGCCTGGATCTCCATCGGCCTCTCCGTCGTCGCGGGGTTGCTGCTCCTCTTCGACCTGCTGCGTCGCAGGAAGAAGCGCGCGGCCGACGCCCCCGCTGAAGAAGCGGCGGAAGACCCGGCCGAAGACGACGAGCCCGCCGAGGGTGAGGAAAAGAAACCCGAGGACGTCGAGCAGACCGTCTTGATGCCCGCCGCGGGTGAACTCGGCGACGCGGAAGACACCCCGGAGCCTCAGCAAAGCGGCGACCCCGGCGAGGAGAAGAGCGACCCCGCGGATGTGGCGGTCGTCTCCGAACTCGAAGTCGAGGTCGTCGTCGTCGACGAGTACCCGCGCTATCACGTGACTTCGTGCGAGTGGCTCGAAACCCGGGACACCATCCCGCTCGGCATCGGTGAGGCACGGCAACTCGGGTTCACCCCGTGCGCGCTGTGCACGCCCGACGCCGAGATCGCCGGGAAGCACCGCGAGAAGGCTTAAAGCTCCTGCGCCGCTTCGCCGACCGCCACGACGTCGGCGGCGATCGTGTCGAGTACCAGACGTTGCTCCTCGTCCGCGTCGCGCGGCACGGGGATCTCCGCGGTGCCTTCGGTGCCGAGCGTGCGCGCCGCCTCATCCACGGCGTTCGCCGCTTCGGCCGATCCAGGCCGCAGCAGGAGCGACGATGCCGTGACGGACAAGCCGCGCAAGGCTTCGGCCGCCCTCTCCAGCGCGTCCCGTTGACCGGGCGCGGGTTCCTTGGTGCCCGGCTCGGCCGCGAGCAGACCGTGGTGGGCGATGGTGGCGGCGCGGAATTCGCGGCCTAGCGTCCGCGGGCCGACGTCCTCGCCGCGGAGTTTCCGCGCCACCGAGCCGAGCAGCTCCCGGGTGGCGCCGACGGCGTTCTCGAACCGTTCCGCCGGACCGGGTTTCGGCACCCCGGGGATCGCGGCGAAACCGAACAGCAGCGCGATGGCGCCGGCGAGGACCATCAGAAGCAGATACTCGACGAGTACGTAGCGTGGGTCGAGATGTCTGGTGGTCGCGTTCATGCCGACCGACATCAGGACCATGCAGCCGTTGAACACCGCCGGTCGCGTCTGCATGAACGAGAACCCGCCGAGCAGTGCGACGAGCCCGATCGGTAGCAGAAACCCTTGCGGCAGAAGCCAAAGAACGAGAGTGAGCACGACGGCGCCGCCGAGTGAGCCGCCGATCCGCTGCCAGGCCTTGCCGAGGCTGTCCCGCCATTCCGGCTGCAGGATGGCGAAGGTGGCGAGCAGGAACGACACGGTGAGCGGGTCGCCGGGCCGGAAACTCGCGACCACCAGCGCCAGTCCGACGCCGAGCCCGCAGCGGAGCGCGTGCCGGAACTGCGCCGACTGCCACGAGAACGCGCCGCCCAGCTCGATCCGGCGCAACTCCTTGCGGAGTCCCTTCGGGACGTCCACACGCGACTCGTCGCGTTCGGTCGCCGCGGTCCGGATGGTGTCGAGTGCCTCCCAGAGCGCGGTGACGAGGTTCGCCGTGGCGCCGGGCAGGCCGCCGGGCTCCCTGCGCCGCACCGGCTCGACGTCGTCCGGCGCGGTGGGGCTCCGGACGGCTTCGGCCAGCCTGGCGGCTTCCTCATTGGCGGCGTCGAGCGTCTCGCCGATTTCTTCGCTGTCGAGCCGTTTCCCGCGGATCTCCAGCAGCCCGGTGGCCGCGCGATACCGGAACAGGCCGCCGAGGACCCCGCCGGTCCAGCGACGGGGCCGGTCCGCGAGCCAAAGCCTCGCCGCGCGCTCCTGGGTTTCGGAAGTACCCGTCGAGAGCGCGTCGGCCAGCGCGTCCCGGGTCGGCTTGGCGGGATCCTTCGCGCCCATCAGCACCCGCAACAGGATCACGACTCCCACCGCGAGCGCGGGCGCGCCCAGGATCTGCCCCGCCGACGCCGCCCCCGTCAGCTGGAAGCCGTACCCGAACAGCGATGCCATCCCGAGCCCCAGCCCGACCGTGACGAACCGCGGCCCGAGCACGGGCAACAGACCCGCGACGATCGCGATCGCCACCAACAGCCCGATCGCCGCCCACTGCGACACCGCGCCCAGCAACCGCGGCACCCCGACCGCGAGGATCAGCGCGGGCGCGAACCACGCCAGCAACCGCAGATCCGCCCAGAGCGGCCCGCCGACCGCCGCGATGAGACAGAACAGCGCGGTGAGGGCGGCCAGGACGGCCGCGTTGCCCAGTCCCAGCAGGAACCCGAGCCCGCTGACGCCGCCGAGGACGACCAGCAGGACGACGAGGAGTCCGGGCCCTTTCATCGGGGCTCGCAGATCGGCATACCCGTCAACCTAGAGGCGATGGCGGGGACGGCAACTCGGACCCCGGGGAGTGCTTTGTCCTCGGTCGCGGTTCGGTTTGCCTCGGGTGCTGCCGGGGATAGCTGATCCGGTGCTGCGATGTGGTCGCAATTAGTCGGCTGATTGCGACCGTGTCGGCTTTCTGGTGATGGGCAAGGAATCCGGTGCGTGTCTTTACCTGGCCCATGTCAGGATTTCCTTCGCTCCACTTTTCCGCAGACAATCGGGAGCGATATAGTCTGAATGTGCTATAGCACAGGTGTTCGACCCGGCGTAGCGTTGATCTTGTGTCCAGCGACGAGGCCTCTCCGAAGACGTCCACCGAGTGGTGGCGCGTCGACACGGCGACGCTGCATGCCCGTAAACAGGAACTCGAAATCCAGAAGCGCCGGTTGGATGCCGAGCAGAACGCGATCCTCGCGGAAATCAACTCCCGTGGGGTGCGTGGCCGTAGTGGTCATTCGACGTTGGCGGGGTTGATTGTCGAGGATTTCCTGGTGTCGGACAAGGAAGCCAGCGCCCGCGCCGACCGCGTCCTCGCCCTGCACCCTGGTCCGTCGATCGGCGGAGACCCCGAACCACCCCTGGCACCGCTCACAGCCGACGCCGCCGCTGAGGGCGCGATCGGCGGCGGCCAGATCGACGCCATCATCAAAACCCTCGCCCGCATCCCGTCCGCCGTCCCCGAAGAGGATGTGCGGGCCGGGGAGAAGATCCTGGTCGAGTTGGCCCGTCATGCTGGGCCTCGGCAGATCGCCCGTGCCGGACGGCGCCTGCTCGACGAGCTCGACCCCGATGGCAAGGAACCCCGCAACGAGGATCCGAAAGAGACCCGGCCGGAGTTGCGGTTCGTGAAGCACCGCGACGGCACCCTCGGCCTCAAAGCCAGACTCGACCTGGAAACCTACGCCCGCCTCAAATCCGACCTGGATCCGATGGCGAAGCCGCACAAGGCCATCGACGGGGTCCGGGATCCCCGTAGCCAGGATGAACGTTACGGGGATGCCTTCACCGACTATGTCCGCTTGAAGACCACCAGCCGGAACCTTCCCGGCCAGGCGGGGGAAGCGACGCACATCCTCGTCACCATGTCCTACGAGGACCTGATGAGCGATCTCGGTGAAGCCCACCTGGATCTGGTCGGGCCGATCAGTGCCACCGACGCGAGGATCCTTGCCTGCGACGCCCGCGTCAGACCCGGCGTCCTCGGCACCGCGGGCGAACCGCTGGACATCGGCCGGTCGAAACGCACCGTGTCCCTGGCCCAGAAATACGCCCTCACCCTCCGCGACGGAGGCTGCGCCTTCCCAGGCTGTGACATGCCGGTGCCGCGGTGCACCGCTCATCACATCATTTTCTGGCGACATCACGGCGAAACGAAAATCGACAACCTCGTCCTCCTCTGCACGAAGCATCACCGGTTGATCCACCGCAGCGAATGGAAAGTCCAGATCGCCCAAGACGGCCTCCCCGAATTCACCCCACCCGCCTACCTCGACCCGACCGGGGCCCCGAGGCGCAACACGATGCACCTGAGGACATAGGCCGACCCCATCGCTCCACCGAAACCGAACCCACTGCCGAACTTGAGAGCTCCGGCCGCGATCGCCCCTGCCCATGGATGGAAAGTCCAGATCACGCGAGACGGTCTACCGGAACACCGAGATGCGACATCCTGTGCCTCAAGACACAGGCCGGCCACTCTTACCTGCACCGTGTAGTTCCCGAAGCCGAGACAACACGACCCTCAAACCAGCCGGAAAATAACCCCGCCGGGCTTTCGGACGACGAGGCGCTGGCGTTGCTGCACGCCAGACGGACCGGAAAACGACTGTATAACGACCTACACGCTCTCGCGTTCAGAAGCGGCGGATTTGCCGCGCCGTGCTCCACGGGGCACGTTCGACGGCGACAAGATCAGTGAAGGCGAGGACGGATTCGTCGAGCCGCTGGAAGGTCAGCCCGCCGTCGTGCCTTTCCTCCAGTTCACCGGCGACCAGAGCCAGCGGCCGTGTTCCGATCAGGAAATGCACCTCGGCCAGGAGGCATTGGTCGAGGAAAACCGCCACCTGCTCGACGGAACCGGCGGGCAACTCGGGAAAGGAGCGCCAACGATAGATCCCGTCCCATCGTCCGTCGTCGGACGACTTGTCCGACGGGTGGCCGCCGAGGCTGAAGCCGTCGTCGCCTTGATAGGTGCCGATCTCGACCGCGCTGCCGTCGTCCAGCCAAGCCTGAAGCCAGTACAGCTGAACGCATGGGACTTCGGGATCGGCGAACTGCGGGCCGGTTCCCGCCGGGTCCTCCCGCAGTGCCATCTCCACGCCGACCCACCGGTCGATTCGTCTGCCACGAAGTGCCTTGAAGTTCCGAGCCTGCACCGCCAGCCACTCGTCTCGCCCCATGCTCGCAGTATGGCCGGAAAGTGTCGGTCCCTCGCGGGACACTGCCGCCGTGACGATCACTCGGACTCGATCCTGGGTCGAATCCCTCGGCGGCCCGCTCGTCGTCGTGCCCGTTTCCGCTTTGGCGGACTGGAAAGGAAGCCTGGAAGGAGGCGAGGACGACTACGACCGCGCCTGCGCGGTGAACGCGCTCGCGGGCACGCTCCCCATCGGGGGACGACGGGCCTGGTCCTCGGCGACGAACCCGCCGCCACTTGTTATCTCCCGGAGCACCGTGCGTTCCTCCGGTGGCTCGCCGCCGACTCCGAGGACGAGTTGCTCGCCGAGGCCGAGCGGCTCCTCGCCGACCCCGCGACGCCGTGGGAGGACTGCGGCCACTGGGAGACCGACGGTCCCGCGATCCTCATGGACTCGGTGACGGCGGGCACCGAGCTGGGCATCGCATATCCCGCCGGCGGGAAGCCGCAGGAGGAGTACGTCGACATCGAGAGGGGAGTTTCGCGGTCCGGGCCGTCCACGCCCGGGGCGTCGGCCTGGTCCGGATGACCGGGTGAGAAGCCGGTTGCGCCCGCGCGCTACCCTTGACTGAACTGGCACCGATCCGGCCATCACCGGGGAGCCTCCGGAAGAACAGGGCCCGCGCCCTCAGTAGAACCGGACGGGTACGGCCCGTCACAGCCGTCGAATGAGCGGCCCAGCCGGAACACCGACCGGCCGGGCAAGCGGGGTGGTACCGCGGAACGCGCCGGAAACGGCCGTCTCGTCCCCGTGTGGGTGGAAACCCGTACGAGAGACGAACCGCGAGGAGCACCGAAGATGTATCCCAAGGCACAGGTGGACGGCGAGACCGGCGTCCCGTCCCAGCCTTCGTTCCCCGAGTCGGAGAAGCGCGTCCTCGCGTACTGGGAAGCCGATCGGACCTTCCAGGCTTCGATCGACGCCCGCGACCCCGGCGTCCACGGTTCGAACGAGTACGTCTTCTACGACGGCCCGCCGTTCGCCAACGGGCTCCCGCACTACGGGCACCTCCTCACCGGGTACGTGAAGGACCTGGTGCCGCGCTACCAGACCATGAAGGGCAAGCGCGTCGAGCGCCGCTTCGGCTGGGACACCCACGGCCTGCCCGCCGAACTCGAAGCCATGCGCCAGCTCGGGATCACCGAGAAATCCGAGATCGACGCGATGGGCATCGACGTCTTCAACGAGGCCTGTCGCGAGTCCGTGCTGCGCTACACCGGCGAATGGCAGGACTACGTCACCCGTCAGGCCCGCTGGGTCGACTTCGACAACGACTACAAGACGCTCGACCTGTCCTACATGGAGTCGGTCATCTGGGCGTTCAAGCAGCTGTGGGACAAGGGCCTGGTCTACGAGGGCTACCGCGTGCTGCCCTACTGCTGGCGCGACGAGACCCCGCTGTCCAACCACGAGCTGCGCATGGACGACGACGTCTACGCCAGCCGCCAGGACCCGGCCGTCACGGTCGGTTTCCGCTTGGAGGGCAACGACAACGAGCTCGACGGCACCTATCTGCTGATCTGGACCACGACCCCGTGGACGCTGCCGTCCAACCTCGCGACCGCGGTGCACCCGGACGTGCGGTACGTCGTGGTGGAAAGCGACGGCAAGCGGTTCCTGCTCGCCGAGGCCCGCGTCGCCGCGTACGCCCGCGAGCTCGGCGAGGAGCCGACCGTCGTCGGGCACTACACCGGCACCGAACTGCTCGGAACCCGTTACGCCCCACCGTTCCCGTACTTCGCCGGACACGAGAACGCGCACCGCGTGCTGTCCGCGGACTACGTCACCACCGAGGACGGCACCGGTGTCGTCCACATCGCGCCCGCCTACGGTGAAGAAGACAAGGTCGTCACCGACGCCGCGGGCATCGTCCCGGTCACCCCGGTGGACGCGCAGGGCAAGTTCGACGCGACCGTCTCGGATTACGAGGGCCAGCAGGTCTTCGACGCCAACCCGAACATCATCAAGGACCTCAAGAACGGCACCGGTTCCGCCGGCCGTCAGGGTGCGGTGCTGCTGCGCCACGAGACCTACGAGCACCCGTACCCGCACTGCTGGCGCTGCCGGAACCCGCTGATCTACCGCGCCGTCTCGTCGTGGTTCGTCGCGGTGACCGAGTTCAAGGACCGGATGGTCGAGCTGAACCAGCAGATCACCTGGTACCCGGAGAACGTCAAGGACGGCCAGTTCGGCAAATGGCTGGAGAACGCCCGCGACTGGTCGGTCTCCCGCAACCGGTACTTCGGCACGCCGATCCCGGTGTGGCAGTCGGACGACCCGGCGTACCCGCGCACGGACGTCTACGGCTCGCTCGACGAGATCGAGCGCGACTTCGGCGTGCGGCTGGAGAACCTGCACCGGCCGTTCATCGACGAACTGACCCGGCCCAACCCGGACGACCCGACCGGGAAGTCCACCATGCGCCGGATCGAGGACGTGCTCGACGTCTGGTTCGACTCGGGTTCGATGCCGTACGCGCAGGTGCACTACCCGTTCGAGAACACCGAGTGGTTCGAGCACCACTACCCGGGCGACTTCATCGTCGAGTACATCGGTCAGACCCGCGGCTGGTTCTACGTCCTGCACGTGCTGGCGACCGCGCTGTTCGACCGGCCGGCGTTCCGCACCTGCATCTCGCACGGGATCGTGCTCGGCTCGGACGGCCAGAAGATGTCCAAGTCGCTGCGCAACTACCCGGACGTCAACGAGGTCTTCGACCGCGACGGCTCCGACGCGATGCGCTGGTATCTGATGGCGAGCCCGATCCTGCGCGGCGGGAACCTGGTCGTCACCGACAAGGGCATCCGCGACGCCGTCCGCCAGGCCGTGCTGCCGCTGTGGAACTCGTACTACTTCCTCGCGCTCTACGCGAACGCCGAGGGCGTGGAAGGCCAGTGGCGCACGGATTCGAAGCACATCCTCGACCGGTACGTGCTGGCGAAGACGCACGAACTGGTGACCGACGTCGAGCACGCGCTCGACACCTACGACGTCGCCGGTGCTTGCTCGACCGTGCGTGACTTCCTCGAGGTGCTGACGAACTGGTACGTGCGCCGGTCGCGCGACCGGTTCTGGGCGGGCGAGCAGGACGCGATCGACACCCTGCACACCGTGCTGGAGGTGACGTCGCGGGTGGTGGCGCCGCTGCTGCCGCTGACCACGGAGGTCGTCTGGCGCGGGCTGACCGGCGGCCGTTCGGTGCACTTGACCGACTGGCCGAACGCGCTCGACCTGCCCGCCGACGCGGCGCTGGTGACGGCGATGGACCGGGTGCGCCAGGTGGCGTCTTCGGCGCTTTCGCTGCGGAAGTCCAACAAGCTGCGGGTGCGGCTGCCGCTGGCCAAGCTGGTCGTGGCCGCGCACGAGGCCGACTCGCTGCGCGACTTCACCGACATCCTGCGCGACGAGGTCAACGTCAAATCCGTCGAGCTGACCACGGACGTCGCCGCGCACGGCGGTTTCGAGGTCGCGGTGAACGCCCGTGCGGCCGGGCCGCGGCTGGGCAAGGATGTCCAGACGGTGATCAAGGCCGTCAAGGCCGGTGAGTGGACGACGTCGGAGAGCGGCGCCGTCGTGGCGGCCGGGATCGAGCTCGTCGAAGGCGAGTACGACCGGCGCCTGGTCGCCAAGGGCGGCGGCGCGGCCGCGGAACTGCCGGGTGGTGCCGGGCTGGTGCTGCTCGACACCGACGTGACCGACGAGCTGGCGGCCGAGGGCCTGGCCCGCGACCTGGTCCGGGTCGTGCAGCAGGCCCGCCGCGACGCCGGGCTCGACGTCGCCGACCGCATCGCGCTGACGGTCGACGCGCCGGAAGACGTGGTCACGGCCGCGAAGACGCACGAGGAGTTCATCGCTTCGGAGACGTTGGCGACGTCGGTGGCGTACGGCGACGTCGCCGACGGCTCGGCCGGGACGGTCGGTGAAGGCACGAAGGTGACCGTGGCGGTCACCAAGGCCTGACCCTCGCGAGTGCCATGGAAGGTCCTTTCCTTGCAAATTTGCAAGGAAAGGACCTTCCATGGCGTCTGGGCCGGGTGTCGATCACCGGGATCACGAAACGGATTCGGAACAGCGGCTTTCTCGCCGCGCGGGAGCCTTGCGCGGGGGAAATCGGCAGGCTGGCGCCCGGGGGCGCGCGAGGGTACGCGCCGAATGGGGGAGAGCGAATCCATGAGTCCTGCCCGGAAAAGAGGGATCCTGATCGGCGCCGCGCTGGCGGTGGTCGCCATCGTGGTGGCCGGGGTGGTGCTGCTGGTCAAGGAGGACCGGGCGCCCGCGGCTTCCGGCCCGGGGGACTCCACCGAGAGCGTGCAGGACAGCCCGGCGCAGGTCGCCGGCCGGTTCCTGCGGCTGTTCGACACCGGCGACCTGACCACCGCCCCGGTCGACGATCCGGCGGCGGCCACGGCCGCGCTGACCGGGACGCGCAACACGCTCAACGGGGCGTCGGTCAGGACGTCGCTCGGCGAAGTCCCGACGACGCCGGGCAACGCGACCACGACGTCGGCCACCTTCCACGTCGCGTGGACGTTCGCGGGTAACACCGTCTGGAAGTACGAGGGCAAGCTGGACCTGGTGCGCAACGCCGGGAAGTGGACGGTCCGCTGGGCGATGTCGGTGATCCACCCGAAGCTCGAAGCCGGGCAGCGGCTTTCCGTCGCCCCCGTTTCGGCCAAACCGATCGTGGCCGACCGCGACGGCAAGGCGCTGGTCGGCGGTGACGCGACGGGCGTCGCGCCGATCCTGCAGGGAGCGTTGGCCAAGGTCGCCTCCGGGGAGAACAGCGGCGCCGCGACGACCGTCACCGTGTCTCGCGTCGACGTCTCCGGCAAACCGGTCGAGACGCTGTTCGGGCAGGCCGCCGAGACCGACAAGCCGCTGGTTTCGACGTTGAGTGTGGCGTCCCAGACCGCGGCTCAGAAAGCCGTCGACGGCTTCCAAGGACCGGCGATCATCGTCGCGATGAAGACCTCGGGCGAGCTCCTGGCGGTCGCGCAGAATGGCGCCGCCGGGAACCAGCCGAAGGCGCTCAACGGCCTGTACTCGCCGGGCTCGGCCTTCAAGATCGCCACGGCGACCGCAGCGCTGCAGCAGGGCAGCGTCACCGCCGACTCCCCGCTGCCCTGCCCGGGCAGCGAGCAGATCGGCACCCGTACGCTCAAGAACGACAACGGGTTCGACCTGGGGACCGTTTCCCTGAAGACGGCGTTCGCCGCGTCGTGCAACACGACCTTCGGGCGGCTCGCCGGGCAGCTGCCTGCGGACGGCCTCGCGAAGGCCGCGAGCCAGCTCGGCCTCAACGCCGACTTCGAGATCCCCGGACTGTCGACGGAGGCCGGGAAGGTGGAGCCGTCGGGCAGCGGTGACGAGCAGGTCGAGGCCGGGATCGGCCAGGGCAGGGTGCAGGTCAGCCCGCTGGGCGCGGCGCTCATGGCCGCGACGGTCGCGACGGGGAAGCCGGTGGTTCCGAAGCTCTGGCAGGGGCTGGAGACCAAGGTCAACGCCGGGTACCAGGCCCCGCCGGCGGGAGTGCTGAACCAGGTCCGCGCGATGATGCGCGAGGTCTGCACGACGGGGACCGCGAAAGCGTTGAAGGGCAGCGGGGCCGTCTTCGGCAAGACCGGCACGGCGCAGTTCGGGTCGGGCGCGGACGCCAACGGCTGGTTCGTCGGCTATCGCGGGGACGTCGCCTTCGCCGTCATGCTCGAAGGGTCCAACGATTCCAAGCCCGCGGTCCAGCTGGCGGCGAAGTTCCTGGCGGGCTGAGGAGTTCGGCCGTCGCCGAAGCGTGGGTCTTCTACGGTGGACGCATGGAAACGATCGCACTCGCCGAGGTCGCGGCCGTGCTCGCCGATCCGAGCCGCGCGTCGATGTGCCTCGCGCTGCTCGACGGCCGCGCCTGGACGGTGACCGAGCTGGCGGGCGCGGCCGAGGTGGCCACGTCGACGGCGAGCGAGCACGTGACGAAGCTGACCGACGCCGGGTTCGTCGTGCGGGTCAAGCAGGGGAGGCACAGGTACGTCCGGATAGCCGACCCCCGGGTGGCGGAGCTGATCGAGCACCTGGCACAGCACGCGGAGCACCGGCCGGTAAAGGGGCTGAAGTCTTCGGTGCGGGCGAAGCGGCTCGAGTTCGCCAGGACCTGCTACGACCACCTCGCCGGGACGGTCGGGGTCGCGCTGCGGGACGGGATGCTCGCCACCGGGCTGATCGACGACGCCGACGGGCTGACGCTGACCGGTCGCGGACGCGAGGTGCTCGGCGCGTTCGGGGTGGAGATCGACGGCGGTCGCCGTCCGATGCTGCGTGACTGTCTCGATTGGACGGTTCGACGTGATCATTTGGCAGGCCGGGTCCCCGCGGCGTTACTGTCTCACGGAGTGAGCGCCGGCTGGTTGTCCCGTGAGGGCAACCGCGCGGTGAAGGTCCTGCCCGCGGCGGAAAAGCCGTTCGCGGAACTCGGTGTCGACCTGGTGGCCCTGCGCAGTCCCTAATGGACAGTCTGTAACACAGGTTATCCGGGCGCTTTCCGACCGGTACACGAACGTGTGACGATCACCGCCTCACTATTCTGGAGCCCTCACGGCGACCGGAACGGGAGGCGACATGGAGCAGCTCCCGCTCATCCTCGGCACCGGTGGTGCGGTGCTTCTCGTCGCCGTGATCGCCGTCCGGGTGTCGATCCGGGTCGGCCTTCCCTCGCTCCTGCTGTACCTGGGGATGGGTGTCCTGCTCGGCGAAGCCGGGTTCGGCATCCAGTACGACAACCCCGAGCTCACCCAGTCGCTCGGCCTCGCCGCGCTGGTGATGATCCTGTCCGAAGGTGGCCTCACCACCCGGTGGACGGCCGTGAAACCCTCGCTGGGCATCGGAATCGCACTGTCCACAGTGGCCGTCGCGGTGAGCATCGCGGTCACCGGCGCGGCTTTGCACTGGTTGCTGGGCCTGGACTGGCGGATGGCGTTGCTGTGGGGCGCGGTGCTCGCCTCGACCGACGCCGCGGCGGTCTTCTCCGTGCTGAGATCGGCGGGGATCGGGAAGCGGCTCGTGGGCGCGCTGGAGATCGAGTCCGGGATCAACGACGCCCCGGCCTACATCGCCGTCGTCGTCCTCGCCGAGGGGGCGACCGTCGACTGGTCGCTGCCGCTGCTGGTGGTCTACGAACTCGCCGCCGGGCTGGTGATCGGCCTGGCCTTCGGCTGGGGCGGGGCGTTCGCGCTGCGCCGGGCGGCGCTTCCCGCCACCGGTCTGTACCCGCTGGCCACCGTCGCGGTGTGCGTCGTGGCGTATTCGAGCGGGCAGCTCGCCCACGCGTCGGGGCTGCTCGCCACCTACGTCGCGGCCCTGGTGCTGGGCAACTCGAAGCTGCCGCACCGCTCGGACACGCTCTCCTTCGCCGAAGGGCTCGGCTGGCTCGCGCAGATCGGCCTGTTCGTGCTGCTGGGCCTGTTCGCCTCGCCGAGCAGGATCTTCGAGAGCCTGGTCCAGGGCCTGGTCGCGGGCGCGGTCGTGTTGTTGCTCGCCCGTCCGCTGTCGGTGCTCCTGTCCGCGCTGCCGTTCAAGATCCCTTGGCGAGAACAGGTGTTCCTGTCGTGGGCGGGGCTGCGCGGAGCGGTCCCGATCGTGCTGGCGCTGATCCCGCTGTCGTCCGGGGTGCCCGGCGCGCAAGAGCTGGTCGATGCGGTGTTCGTGCTGGTCATCGTGCTGACGCTGCTCCAAGGGGCGACGCTGACCCCGCTCGCGCGAGCGCTCGGGCTGGCCCAGCACGCCGAAGCGCACGAGATCGACGTCGACTCTGCGCCGCTCGACGAGATGGGCGCGGAACTCCTGCAGGTCCGGATCAACACCGGATCGAAGATGCACGGCGTGTACCTGGCCGAACTGCGGCTGCCGGTGGGAGCGACGATCAGCCTCCTCGTCCGCGATGGGTCCGGCTTCACGCCGAACAAGAACA
Organism: Amycolatopsis sp. EV170708-02-1; assembly: GCF_022479115.1. Lineage (NCBI taxonomy): Bacteria > Bacillati > Actinomycetota > Actinomycetes > Pseudonocardiales > Pseudonocardiaceae > Amycolatopsis > Amycolatopsis sp. EV170708-02-1. The sequence continues at coordinate 6,046,246 of NZ_CP092497.1, read as the reverse complement.
CCCGGCTTCAGGAGCGCGACCAGTTACTCGTCGTGACCACCGCCGAAGCCCGTGACGCGGCCGAACGACGCCTGCGGGCCGTCGACCGCGCGGGCCGCCTCGCCAGGTGGAAGGGCGAATCCGGCCAGTAGGTCACGAACCGGCACCAGCTGTTCGTCGGGTGATCTCAGAAACTTCTTCCCATTTGTACTCCTTTTGGATTACTTTCCCCGCAATCGACTCCATCGAATGGGTGAGTGTCACGGGGTAAGGAGTACGCACGGTGACGAAACTTCCTGCGCGGTTCGCTGGCCTGGGGGCCACTCTGGCACTCGTCGGAGTGGTTATCGCCGCCCCGACGGCTACTGCGGCCGGCGCTTTTCCCGCCTTCGGGCTGCCTTTCGACACGGGCCAGTCCGTCTACTCGGCGGGGATCCACTCGGACAACGGCACGTCCGGGGTGAAGAACGCCATCGACTTCAGCCCGGGCGACAAGACCGTCCGCGCCCCGCTGGCGGGCACGGTGCGGATCCAGCACTGCTCCGGCGGCGACTGGGTGACCGTCGACCACGACGGCGGCTGGCGCACCGGGTACTACCACATGGAGAACATTTCGGTCACCGACGGCCAGAAGGTCGCCCCGGGCGACGCCCTCGGCCGCACCGGCAACGCGCTGCCCTGCGGCGGCAGCAGCACCGGCGCCCACGTGCACTTCACCCTGTGGACCCTGCCCACGGCCGCCGCCCAGGGCGGCGACTCGCGCGACTTCGGGGTCGGCGCGGGCAACTGGAACGGCCTGTCCTACGACGAGGTCTCGACCAAGGTCGCCGAGGCCTACGGCGAAGCCGTCGACGGCAAGACCTTCGGCGGCTGGCAGTTCACCGCGGGCACCGATCAGTACTCGGGTACCGCGACCGAGGTCTCCTCCCGCGCGACCGTCCCGCTGCCCGGCCGATTCCGGGTCTGACCTGCCGTTGCCCGGCGCGGCGCGGCGCCGGGCAGCGGTTATCCCCGCTCGCGGACGACGTGAGCGGCGTCTCAAGATGCGGACGAGGGCTGGCTCGATCGCCCGCCCATCCGCTAACTTCGTCCGTAGGTCACGAGTGTCAGCGTCAAGCCCCGGCTAGCTGACCGGCAACCCTCCTTCCGCGGTGGGGTGCCCCGGGTGAGGACCTGGCTCGTCGCGCGGTGCGACGGGCAAGCGCGGGATCCTCGCCGGGTCCCCTGGCCCGGAGGATGACGATGACCCTCGCTCTCGAACGCACCGGTGTTTCCGCTGAAACCGTTGCCACGCACGAAATCCCGACCGTCGCCTGCGCCGATCTGCGGGTTCCGCTGGTCACCGGCGGAGACATCGGCTACGCCAACCTCGATCACGCGGCGAGCGCCCCCTGTCTGGACAAGGTGCGGGCCGCGGTCGACGAATTCCTGCCCTGGTACGCCAGCGTGCACCGCGGGGCCGGGTTCGCCTCGCAGGTTTCGACCAAGCTTTACGAGCGCACGCGCGGAATCCTGCGGGACTTCGTCGACGCGCGATCGACCGACACCGTCGTGTTCACTCGCAACACCACCGATTCCTTCAACCTTCTCGCGCGCAGCCTGCCGAAGCACACGTCGGTCGTCGTGTTCGACACCGAGCACCACGCCGCGCTGCTGCCGTGGAAGGGTCCGAACGTCCGCCGCGTCGAGACGCCGCGCACCCGCCTCGCCGCGGTGTCCGCTGTGGACGAAGCGCTCGCCGACTGCCCGCAGGGCCCGCGGCTGGTCGTCCTCACCGGTGCCTCCAACGTGACCGGGGAACTGTTGCCGGTCAAGGAGATCGCGGCCGTGGCACGTCGGCACGGCGCCCGGATCGCGCTCGACGCGGCGCAGCTCGCGCCGCACCGGAAGATCTCGGTGCGCGAACTGGACGTCGACTACGTCGCGCTGTCCGGCCACAAGCTGTACGCGCCGTTCGGCGCCGGCGCGCTGATCGGCCGCGCCGACTGGCTGCGTGCGGCCCAGCCGTACCTCGCCGGCGGCGGCGCGACGAAACTCGTCACCCGTGACTCCGAAAACCTCGGTGTGGTCTGGAATTCCGGTGCCGAGCGGCACGAAGCCGGTTCCCCCAACACCGTCGGCGTCTACGCGCTGGGTGTCGCCTGCGAGACGCTGGCCGCGACCTGGGACGGCATCGTCGCCCACGAAGAGGAACTGCTCGCGCGGCTGCGTCGCGGCCTCGCCGCCATCCCCGGATTCGCCGAACTGCGGTTGTTCGACGCGCCTGTCGACCGCGTCGGCACGCTCAGCTTCGTCGTCGACGGTTTCGACCCCGGCTGGCTGGCCGCGGTCCTTTCCGCGGAGTACGGCATCGGCGTGCGGGACGGCGCTTTCTGCGCGCACGTGGCGACCAAGCGGCTGATCGCCGTCGCCGGTTCGACGGGCCAGCAGGCCGTGCGCGTCAGCCTCGGCCTCGGCAGCACCACCGAACACGTGGACCGGATCGTGCTGGCGCTGCGCCAGATCGTCGCCCGCGGCGCGCGCTGGCAGTACGAGAAGCCGGAAGGCCGCTGGGTGCCGGAGAACGATCCGCGCGAACTGCCTCCGTTCTGCGCCTGAGCCACTACCCTCACCCCGCATGGGGAACGAGCGACCGCGTTACTGGTTTCCGCTGGCGTTGCTGGGATTCGCCCAGCTGGCCGTGGTGGCCTTGTCCGTCGGCACGCGCCGGTCCGAGGGGTGGTTCGCCTACGTGCCTTACGGGGACGGCGGCATGTTCGGCTCCGTCCAGAGCGTGGGGACGCCCCTGACCGCGGTTTCGGCCGGCGCCATCGGCAGGATGGACAACTGGCTGTTCGCCGTCTTCGCGGTCTACCTCGGCACGGTGCTGTTCTACGCCCTTCGGACGAAGACCATGCGGTGGTGGAAGGTCGTCGCGATCGCGCTCGGCGTACTGGTCGCCATCGCGCTGGCCGATCTGGTCGGCTACTGGGAGTTCGACCTCGACGGCGACACCCGGAGCGCGCTCCTGCTGACGCTTGGCCTGGTCCTGCTGGCCTGGCTGGACCGCAGCGTGCTGGTGCTGATCGTGGCCGTGGCGTTCGCGCTCTGCGCGGTCGTGCTCGCGCAGGGACAGCTCGCGCTGGTGCTTTCGTCGCTGGTCGCGCTCGCCGGAGCGTTCGCGGCCCTGCTGAGCAGGCCGAAGGGGAGGCCTGAACACGCTCAGTGGACAATGGGGGAGTGAGCACAGAGCCCGAAACCGCGCCACCGTCGCCGCCGCTGCCCAAGAAGCGCGTCGCCGTGGTGTTCGTCGTCGCCGCGGTGCTGTGGGGGATCGACCTCCTCACCAAGCAGATCGCCGTGTCCACGCTGGAGGGCAGGCAGCCGGTCGAGTTCCTCGGCGGGCTCGTGTACTTCCAGCTGGTGCGCAACCCCGGTGCCGCCTTCTCGATGGCGACCGGCCTGACCTGGGTGCTCGCGCTGGTCGCGATCGCCGTCGTGATCGCCATCGTCTGGCTGTCGCGGCGGCTGCGCTCGGTCGGCTGGGCGATCGGGCTCGGCCTGGTGCTGGCCGGCGCGCTCGGCAACCTGACCGACCGGATCTTCCGCGCCCCCGGCCCGCTGCAGGGGCACGTGGTCGACATGATCTCCGCCTTCGCACCGAACGGGCAGGGCTGGGCGATCTTCAACGTCGCCGACTCCGCGATCTGCGTCGGCGGTGTGCTCATCGTGATCCTTTCCTTGCTGGGCAAGGACTACGACGGAACATCCACAAAGGACAAGAAGAAGGCGGCGACCGAATGAGCGCGCGCATGCTGCCCGTCCCCGACGGGCTCGACGGAATGCGCGTCGACGCGGGGCTGGCGAAACTGCTGGGACTTTCCCGCACCGTCGTGGCGGAACTGGCCGAATCCGGCGAGATCTATCTCGACGGCAAGCCCGCCGGGAAGTCGGACCGGCTGACCGCCGGCGGACTGCTCGAAGTGACGCTGCCCGATCCGGCCTCGGCCATCGAGGTCGTCGCGGAGCCCGTCGAGGGCATGAAGATCCTGCACGACGACGACGACATCGTGGTGATCTCGAAGCCGGTCGGCGTCGCCGTGCACCCGAGCCCGGGCTGGACCGGGCCGACCGTCGTCGGCGGGCTCGCCGCCGCCGGGCTGCGCATCGCGACCTCGGGCGCGGCCGAACGCCAGGGCGTCGTGCACCGGCTGGACGCCGGCACCACCGGCGTGATGGTCGTGGCGAAGAGCGAGCACGCGTACACCGTGCTGAAGCGGGCGTTCAAGGAACGCACCGTCGACAAGGGCTACCACGCCATCGTCCAGGGCCACCCCGACCCGACGCGCGGCACCATCGACGCGCCGATCGACCGGCACCCCCGGCACGACTACAAATTCGCCGTCGTCCAGGGCGGGCGGCCCAGCGTCACGCACTACGAGGTCGTCGAGGCGTTCCGCGCGGCGTCGCTGGCGCAGATCAAGCTGGAGACCGGCCGCACGCACCAGATCCGCGTGCACTTCTCGGCGCTCAAGCACCCGTGCGTCGGCGACCTGACCTACGGCGCGGATCCCGTGCTGGCGCGCAAGCTGGGTCTTTCGCGGCAGTGGCTGCACGCGAAGACGCTCGCCTTCGCCCATCCGGCCGACGGGCGCTGGGTCGAGTTCGAATCGGAGTACCCGGACGACCTGGCGAACGCGCTGCGGATCCTGCAGGACGAGAACTAGGCCCGGGCCGCGTTCAGTCCTCGATCGACCAGGTCAGCGTGCGCTCGTCCGGCTCCGGCCGCGGTGACCAGCGCACGGCGACCACGCGGGTGGCGTCCGGCAGCACGTAGACGGTGTGCCCGCCCAGCGTCTCGCCGGGCCGGACGCCGATCTTGTGCGGCGGCCGCGAGGTCAGCGAGACCGGCGCCTTCGCGATCGGCTTGCCGTCCGCGGTGAGCAGTTCGAGGTAGTTGTCCGGAAGCGACACGAACGGGATGTTCCCGCGGTTGGTGATCTCGGTGTGCACCACGACCGAGCGTTCCCCGGCCTCCAGCGAGTAGCCCGCCGCGCTGAACAGGTAGTCCGCCGGGTCCTGGACCTCGAGCAACTGGACGGTGAGCTGCTCGCCCTCCAGGCCCTGGGTCTCCATCACGTCGCCGGTCCGGCCCTTCTTGCCCTCCGGGGCGGCCTGCGGGGTGACCTGCTGTTCGTCGCCGCGTGCCCACGACGCGGTCTGGGGGACGCCCCAGGTGCTCATCACCGGGTCGGCGGGCGCCATCGGCGGCGGCGCGAACTGCTGCTGCGGCGGGGCGGGCGGGCGCGGCGGTGGCTGAGGTGGCGCCATCGGCTGGCGCACCGGAGCCGACGGCGGGCCGGGGTAGCGGCCCGAAGGCGTGCCGTGCACGTTGTACGCGCCCGACGGGGTCCCTTGGACGTTGTACGGCCCGGAGGGGGTGCCCTGGATGTTGTGCGGCCCGGAATGCCCGGGCGGACGCTGAGGGGGCTGCTGAGGTTGCTGGGGCTGCTGGGCCCAGGAGGGCGGCGCGCCGGCGATGGCGGACCGTAGCCCGTTCGGGTCGCTCTCCACGCCCACGAGCAGGGGCAATCCGCTGCCCGAGAGGGCGACCAGGCGGTACGCGACCTCGCGCGGATCCATCCCGACCTTCGCCGCGAGCTCGTGTACGGCCGCCTTGCCCAGGTCCGCGAGGGCGGCGAGCAGGCGGATGTCCACGGGATCGGTCACGGCCACGTCCGGGAACGCTACCGTCTCGCCCTCGGCGCCGTGGGGAGAGGCCGCCCGAGCGCGGCAAAACCCGGCTTCGGTAGTACTCGCTCTCCATTAGGGTCGGGGATACCGCTTCCACCGATCACTGGGGAAAGAAACATGAGCGAAGTCTCCGCCCTCGCCGACGAGTTCGTCGAAGCCCTCTTCGACGCCGAGCCGGTCATGCCCGCTTTGCAGGGCTTCCGTCCGGAATCGACCGGGCTCACCGATCTCAGCGAGGCCGCCGGGGACGCTTTCCGCGCGCGGCTCGCCGGGCTCGCCGAGCGGGCCGAGGCCTTGGCCACCGACGGGTTGAGCGCGGAGGAGAAGACCACCCGTGACGTCCTGATCGCGATGGCGCGGGCGAGGATCGCCCTGCTGGACTCGCGGTTCGTCGAGTTCACCATCAGCGACCTGTTCATCTCGCCCGCCGCCGAGGTGCTCACCGTGCTGCCGATGATGTCGGTCGGGACGGGCGCGCAGGCGGAGGCGCATCTCGGGCGGATCGCCGCGATCCCGGAGTACCTGCGGCAGGCCGCGCAGCGGCACCGGGACGGCGTCGCCCGCGGCCTGGTCCCGGTCGCCTACCTGGTCGACGCCGCCGTCGCGTACCTCGACCGCCACCTCGCCGAGCCCTCGGCCGATCCGCTGCTGCGCCAGCCCGCGCCCGACGAGGACTTCGAGACCCGCCGCGCCGCCCTGCTGCGCGACGCCGTCCGGCCCGCGATCGCCGAGTACCGGGAGGTGCTCGCGAAGGAGATCGCGCCGCACGGCCGTCCCGAGGACAAGCCCGGCGTCTGCTGGCTGCCCGACGGCGAGCGGCTCTACGCCTTGCTCGCCGAGATGCACACCACGACCGTCCGCACGCCGCGTGAGCTGCACCAGACCGGTCTCGACGTGATCGCCGGTCTCGCCGCCGAGTACCGCGAGTACGGCTCCCGGGTCTTCGGCACCAGCGATCTCCAGGAGATCTTCAGCAAGCTCCGCACCGACCCGGAGCTGCGCTGGTCCAGCGCCGAAGAGATGCTCGACTCCGCCCGCGCGGCCATCACCAGGGCCGAGGCCGAGGCGCCGAACTGGTTCGGCCGGATCCCGCCGCAGCCGTGGACGGTCGAGGCGGTCCCCGCCGAATCCGCGCCCGGCGCGCCCGCCGCGTACTACATGTGGCCCGCGGTCGACGGCTCCCGGCCGGGTATCTACTTCGCCAACACCCACAAGGCGGAGGAGCGGTTCCGGCACGCGGCCGAGGCGACGGCCTTCCACGAGGCCATCCCCGGTCACCATTTCCAGCTGAGCCTCGCGCAGGGGCTCACCGAGCTCCCGCTGCTGCGCCGCATCGGCGACTTCACCGCGTACGCCGAGGGCTGGGGCCTGTACACCGAACGCCTCGCCGACGAGATGGGCCTGTACTCCGACGACGTCGCGAAGCTCGGCATGCTGACCATGGATTCGATGCGCGCCGGACGGCTGGTCGTCGACACCGGGCTGCACGCGCTGGGCTGGAGCCGGCGCCAGGCCATCGATTTCCTCACCGAGAACACGCCGATGGCGCTCGTGGAGATCGAGTCCGAAGTGGACCGGTACATCGCCTTCCCCGGCCAGGCGCTGTCGTACATGGTGGGGCGGCTGGAGATCCAGCGCATCCGTGCCGCGGCCGAGCTGACGCTGGGCAGCCGGTTCGACATCAAGGCCTTCCACGACGTCGTGCTCGGCGGCGGGTCGCTGCCGCTTTCGGTGCTGGACGGCGTGGTCCGCGACTGGGTGAAGGGCCACGGCGACACCCCGAACGGCCTCGCCGAGGAGCTGATGGAGCTCAAGTTCGAAGAACTCCCGCTGTGGCGTTCCCTCCTCGGCCTCCCCGGCGACGAAGGCGCGTTGCCCGATCCGGGCGCGGAGGCCGCGGCCGCCCGGCGCGCGTCGGCGGTCGCCATCGCCGAGCGGGCCGAAGCCCTTGCCACCGAAGGACTTTCCCCGGCCGAGGCGGTCACCCGCGAGGTCGTGATCCAGCAGGCGAAGGCGATGGTCGACGTCATCGATTCGCGGGCATCGGAGTTCTCGGTCAGCGACGGGCTCGCCTCGCCCGCGCTGTTCATGCTCAACGAACTTTCGGTGCTGTCGCTGAACGACGAGGAAAAGGTCCGCGGTTACCTGAAGCGGCTGGAAGGTATGGGCGCCTACCTGGACGCCCTGATCGTGCGCCAGCGCGCGGCCGCGGCCGATGGGCTGGTCCCGCCCGGCTTCCTGGTCGAAGGCGGGATCGCTTACGTGGAGCGTTATCTCGGTGACGAGGCGGGGGATCCGCTGGCGCTCACCGCGTCCGTTTCCGTGGAGGGTTACGAGTCCGAGCGGGACCGGCTGCTGGCCGAGGTCGTCCGGCCCGCCTACACGCGGTATCGCGACTTCCTCGCCGACGAGCTGCGGCCCGTGGCGAAGCCCGAAACCGAGCCGGGTCTCTGCGCGCTTCCCGGCGGGCAGGAGAAGTACGCCGCGCTGATCCGGGCGCACACGTCCACCGAGCGCACCGCCCAGGATCTGCACGACACCGGCCTCGGCATGATCGCGAAGCTGGCCGACCAGTACCGCGAGCTGGGCGAGAAGGTCTTCGGCACCAAGGATCTCGACGAGATCTTCGAGCGGCTGCGCACCGACCCGGCCCTGCGCTGGCGGGACGGCGACGAACTGCTCGACGCCGCGCGTGACGCCATCACCCGCGCCGAAGCCGTTGCCCCGCAGTGGTTCTCGACCGTGCCCGAGGAGCGATGCCAGGTCGAGCCGGTCCCGCCCGCGGAGGCGCCCGGCGGCACGCTGGCGTACTACATCGAGGCGGCGCTCGACGGTTCGCGGCCGGGCACCTACTACGCGAACACCTACGAGGCCGAGCAGCGCCCCAAGCACACGAGCGAGGCGATCGCCTTCCACGAAGCCGTTCCGGGGCACCACTTCCAGATCTGCATCGCGCACAAGCTCAAGGGCCTGCCGATGCTGCGCGGGCACGCCGACGTCAACGCCTACGTCGAAGGCTGGGGCTCTACTCGGAGCGGCTCGCCGACGAGATGGGCCTGTACTCCAGCGATCTGACCAGGTTCGGCATGCTCACCCAGGATTCGATGCGTGCCGGACGGCTGGTCGTCGACACCGGGATGCACGCGCTCGGCTGGAGCCGTCAGCAGGCCGTCGACTACCTGGCCGAGAACACGCCGATGGCCAGGGTGGAGATCGAAGCCGAGATCGACCGTTACGCCGCCGTTCCCGGGCAGGCGCTTTCGTACATGGTGGGGCGGCTGGAGATCGAGCGGATCCGTGCCGAGGCCGAGGCCGCGCTCGGGGACCGGTTCGACATCAAGGGCTTCCACGAGGTCGTGCTGAGCAACGGGATCCTGCCGCTGCGGGTGCTGGACGACGTGGTGAAGGGCTGGGTGGCCGCGCAGTGAGCCGGGACACACGCGAAGAACGCCGTCCCGGCGCATACTATCGCTAAGCGAGCGCTCAGTAACTCGATGAGGAGATGCGGATGAGGATCGGGACCGCGATCAGCTACGCCGGCGGGTTCGCCGAGAGCGTGGCCGACATCGTCGAACTGGAGAAGGCCGGGCTGGACATCGTCTTCGTCCCCGAGGCCTATTCGTTCGACGCCGTCAGCCAGCTCGGCTACGTCGCGGCGAAGACCGATCGCGTCCAGATCGCGTCGGGCATCTTCCAGATCTACACGCGGACGCCGACGCTGACCGCGATGACCGCAGCCGGGCTCGACTTCGTGTCCGACGGCCGGTTCACGCTCGGCATCGGCGCCTCCGGTCCGCAGGTCATCGAGGGTTTCCACGGCGTCAAGTACGACGCGCCGCTAGGGCGCACCCGCGAGATCATCGACATCTGCCGTCAGGTGTGGCGGCGGGAGAAGGTGGTGCATTCCGGCACGCACTACTCGATCCCGCTGCCACCCGAGCAGGGCACGGGTCTCGGCAAGCCGCTGAAGCTGATCAACCACCCGGTGCGCGAGCGGATCCCGATCCTGCTGGCGTCGATCGGCCCGAAGAACGTCGCGCTCACCGCCGAGCTCGCCGAGGGCTGGGAGCCGATCTTCTTCCACCCCGAGAAGGTCGCCGACGTCTGGGGCGCGTCGCTGGCGGAGGGCAAGGCGAAGCGTGACCCGTCGCTGGGCGAGCTGGACACCTTCGTCGGCACCGCGCTGGCGATCGGTGACGACGTCGAAGGGATGCTGGACCACCTTCGCGGCATGCTCGCGCTCTACATCGGCGGAATGGGCGCGCGCGGCAAGAACTTCTACAACAGTCTCGCCCAGCGGTACGGCTACGAGGCCGAAGCGAAGCTCATCCAGGACCTCTACTTGGACGGCAAGAAGGAAGAAGCCGCCGCGGCGGTGCCGAAGGAACTGATCAGGGCGATCTCGCTGATCGGTCCCGAGGGTTACGTCAAGGAGAGGCTGGCCGCCTTCCGTGAGGCCGGTGCGACCACGCTGGTGGTCAACCCGCTGCTGCCCGGTCGTGAGGCCCGCGTCGCGCAGGTTTCGAAGCTGCGCGAACTCATCGACTAGGCGCGCAGGGGGAGGCGAACCTCTCACCTGTATCGATACGGTATACTTGACCTGCGCCGGTGTACCCCCTTCGTGGTCAAAAAACGGCCTCCCGGTGGAAAGAGAACGTGAATCACGCCTGAACGGCGGGAAAATCCGCCATTATCAGGAGTGAAAGCGAGACCTCGGGGGAATCCGTTCGCGACGAAGGTGAGGTGCCTCGCGTGCGCAAGCAGATCGGCGAGCCGTCCGCCGCGGTCCTGGACGTCGGGTCGTTCAGTGCACGGCTGGTGGTACTGGCCAAGGGTGGGTCACCGCTCGACCCCGTGCTGAGCCACCAGACGCGGCTGCGCCTGGACAGGGAACTCGACGATGACGGGAACCTGACCCGGCGCGGCATCGACGCGGTCTCCTCCGCGGTCGAGGCGGGGATGACCATCGCCGCCAAGCACGGCGTCGAGGACGTGTACCCGCTCGCCACGTCGTCGATCCGCGACGCCGCCAACGTGAAGCAGGTCGTCTGCGCCGTCCACGAGGCCACCGGGGTCAAACTGCGCTTCCTCACCGGCCGCCGCGAGGCGGAGCTGGCTTACGTCGGCGCGCGCCGGTGGTACGGCGCTTCCGCCGGGCGGCTGCTCGTGCTCGACATCGGCGGCGGGACCGTCGAACTCGCCGCCGGGGACGCCGAGGAAGCCGGGTTCGCGCATTCCCTGCCGCTCGGCGCACGCTCGCTGACCCGGGACTGGTTCAGCACCGAGTGCCCGTCACCCAAGGTCGTCCGAGCGATGCGGGAACACGTGCTCGACGAAGTCCGCGACGCGATGCAGGACGTCCTGCCGCAGATCCGCGACCATCGCGCCGTCGGCTGCTCCAAGGTGCTGCGGCAGCTCGCCCGGCTCGCCGGCGATCGGCCATCCCGCGCCAGGGAACTGCACCTCGACGACCTGCGCGCGTGGATCCCGCGGCTGGCGAAGCTGCCCGCGAAACGCCGCGCCGAACTGCCGGGTATTTCGCGGCAACGCTCCCACCAGGCGCTCGCGGGCGCGATCGTCGCCGAGGCGTTGCTGACGCTTTCGGGTGGCCAGGTCGCCATCTGCCCGTGGTCCACCAGGGACGGCCTGCTGCTCGGCATGCTCGACGGGCTGGTCACGCTCGACGGCAAACCGGCGAAAGCCGCCTGAAGACTGGCGCATCCGGCCGCGAGCGGGTACCCCGGACACATGAGGGAAAGCAAGAAGAGCTTCGGGCAGGACGAGGAAGAAGACCTCGACGACCTCCGCGGGGTCCAGCCGAAGACCGACGTGCCGAGCGCGCCCAACCGTGACGTCGGGCCGCATGGCACCAAGGAGGTCGACGACGTGCCGGGTGGCGGCGAAGTACCGATCGAACCTCCGGACTGATCGGCCTCACGCGTCCTTCGGCTGCCGTCGCGCCGGAGCGCGGCCCGCGGGCTGCGCCGGCGCCGGACCCGGATCGAGCGCCGGGATCGGCAGCCGCACCGGCTCGGCGGTCACCGTGAACGTCTCGCCGTGGTGCGCCAGTTCCAGCGGTTCCCCGGTGATCACGTGGTACGTCGCGCCCTCGCCGTCGATCTCGACCTGGAACCGGGTGCCGCGGAAGGTCAGCCGGAACGCGATCCGCCCCAGTTGTGGCGGCAGCCGCGGTGCGAAAGTCAGCCGCCCGCCGTGGTCGCGCAGCCCGCCGAATCCGGCGACGGTGCCTTGCCACGCGCCCGCCAGCGAGGCCAGGTGCAATCCGTTGCGCACGTTGTTGTGCACGTCGTGCAGATCGGTGAGCGCCGCCTCGGCGAGGTAGTCGTAGGCCAGTTCGAGATGCCCGACCTCGGCCGCCACCACGGCCTGGGTTCCCGCGGACAGCGAGGAATCCCGCACGGTGATCGCCTCGTAGTAGGCGAAGTCGCGAGCCTTTTCCTCCGGGGTGAAGGAATCTCCGCACAGGTGCAGCGCGAGCACCAGATCGGCCTGTTTGACCACCTGTTTGCGGTACAGGTCGAAGTACGGGAAGTTCAGCAGCAGCGGGTAGAAATCCGGGTCCGTGGCCTCGAAGTCCCATTCGTCGTGCTCCAGGAACCCTTCGGACTGCGGATGGACGCCGAGATCCTCGTCGTAGGGCAGCAGCATCGCTTCGGCCGCCTTGCGCCACAACGCGACCTCGTCCTCGCCGACCTCGAACCGCCGGGCGATGTCGTCGTGCCGGCCGACGATTTCGGCGGCGTAGAACAGATTCCGGCGGGCCATCAGATTCGTGTAGACGTTGTTGTCCGCCACCGCGGAGTACTCGTCCGGCCCGGTGACCCCGTCGATCCGGAACCGGCCTCGCCGGTCGAAATGCCCCAGCGACACCCACAACCGCGCGGTTTCGAGGAGCAGTTCCGCGCCGCAGGTCCGCATGAACTCGTCGTCACCGGTGGCGTTGAGATAGCGGACGACGGCGTCGGAGATGTCCGCGCTGACGTGGAACGCCGCCGTGCCCGCCGGCCAGTACGCCGAGCATTCCGCGCCGTTGATGGACCGCCAGGGGAACGCGGCCCCGCGTAAACCCAGCTGGGTGGCCCTTTCCCGTGCTTTGTCCAAAGTGGAGTGTCGCCAGCGCAGCGCGTCGCGGGCGGCGTCCGGCATGCTGTAGGTGAGTACGGGCAGGACGAAGGTCTCGGTGTCCCAGAACGCGTGCCCGTCGTAACCGGGGCCGGTCAATCCCTTGCCCGCCAAGGCCCTCGTCTCGCCGCGGGCTCCGGCCTGCAGGAGATGGAAGAGCGCGAACCGCACGGCCTGCTGCAGTTCCGGGTCTCCGTCGATCTCGATGTCCGAGGTCTCCCAGAAGTCGTCGAGGAACTCCTTCTGCTCGGCGAGCAGCCCCTTCCAGCCGGTCTGCCGTGCCCCGGCCAGCGCGGCCTCGACCTGCGCGCGCACGGCGGGCACCGAACGCTGCGCGGACCAGCCGTAGGCGAGGAACTTGGTGATCCGCAGGCGGCCGCCCTTGGGCACGTCGACGGCGATGGTGAGCCGGGCCAGATCGTCCTCGGCCTCGATATGCGTGCGCACGCCGTCGGAGACGTCGATCTTGTGGTCCATCGCGGCGGCCATCCGCAGCCCGGATCGCCGGGTCTGGTGCACCAGCACCGCGTGATACGCCTCCGCGTGGTGGTATTCCCCGACCAGCGGCGATTCCAGCGCCGCCGCGACCCGAGGATCGCGTGTGTCGGACTCGATCGGTTCGTTCGCCAGCAGATCCGACTGCACCACCAGCTGGAGTTCGTCGTCGAGTGGTTCGACCTCGTACCGGATCGCGGCGACGGCGCGCTGGGTGAAGGAGACCAGGCGTTCGGTCTTCACCCGGACCCGGCGCCCGGTCGGCGAGGACCAGACGGTGTCGCGCGCGAGGGTGCCCTTCCGGAAGTCGAGGACGCGGTCGTGTTCGGTGGCCTGGCCGTAGCGCATGTCGAGCGGTTCGTCCTCGACCAGCAGCCGGATGATCTTGCCGTCGGTCACGTTGACGACGGTCTGGCCTTCTTCGGGGTAGCCGTAACCGGTTTCCGCGTACGGAAGATCGTGCTGCTCGTAGAAACCGTTGAGGTACGTGCCCGGCAGGCCGCGCGGCTCCGCCTCCTCCAGCGTGCCGCGCAGGCCGATGTGCCCGTTGGACACCGCGAACGCCGATTCGGTGCGCTGCAACGCGTCGACGTCCATCCCGTGCCAGCGCAGCTCCCAGGGCGCGACCTCGTAGCCGCGGAGAAGCGATTCGGTCACTTGCGGTCCTCCAGAAGTTCGGCGAGATCGTCCACCACGACGTCGGCGCCGTGCGCGAGCAGTTCGCCGGCCTGGTGGGCGCGGTTCACCCCGACCACGTAACCGAAACCGCCGTCCTTGCCCGCCTGCACGCCGGCGAGCGCGTCCTCGAAGACGGCCGCGTTCCCCGGGGCGACACCGAACGCCTCGGCGCCGGCGAGGAAGGAATCGGGGGCGGGCTTGCCGCGCAGGTTCTTCTCGGTGATCACGATCCCGTCGATCCGCGCTTCGACGAACCTGGTCAGGTCGGCGGCGTCGAGCACCTTCGCGCCGTTGGCCGACGAGGTGACGACACCGATGCGCAGTCCGGCCGCCTTCGCCGCTTCCAGATACCGGACGGAACCCGGGTACGGAGTCACGCCCTCTTCTTCGATGATCTTCAGTACCAGCTGGTTCTTCCGGTTCCCGACCCCGTTGACGGTGGCGGCGTCGATGCCGTCGTCGGGACTTCCTTCGGGCAGCTCGATCCCTCGTGAGACGAGGAAGGTGCGGACACCGTCGGCCCTCGGCCTTCCGTCGACGTAGGCCGCGTAGTCGGTGTCGGTGAACGGCGAGAACGCGTCACCGTCGCGGGCACGCAGGAACTCGTCGAACGTGCGCTTCCACGCCGCGCGATGCTGGGCCGCGGTTCCGGTCAGCACGCCGTCGAGGTCGAAGAGACAGGCCGTGATGGTGTCGGGCAGACCGATCATGTCTCCGAACGCTACCCCGGCTCGCCGCTCCCCGCGCGGGTCACGAGCGCGACGTGCCGCGCGGCCCGCTCCAGCGGCTCCGGGGAACGGTGGACCCGGCTCACCAGCAGCGCGCCTTCGAGATTGTTCATGATGGCCGTCGCGAGGTCTTCGGGATCCGCGACATCGCGGAGCAGTTCGACGAGCAGCGCGTGCCAGGCGGTGAACGCGTCCTGGCACGCCTTGGTGATCGCGGGGGAGGCGTGCGCCATCTCCAGCGTGATCGTGGCGAGCGGGCAGCCACCGCGGTAGTCGTCGGCCGCCAGCGCCTCACCCGCCTTGCGATACCACCAGGCCACGGCGTCTTCGACCGTCTCGTTGCGCTCGAAGGCACGGCGGACCGTCTTCGCCACGACGGCGGTGCCGAGTTCGATCGCGGCGACCGCGAGTTGCTCCTTGCCGCCGGGGAAATGGTGATACGCCGAACCCCACGGCGTGCCGGCCTGCTCGACGAGCCGCCGCCACGAGGTCGCCTGGTAGCCCTCCCGGCGGAAGAGCGTCATGGCGGTCGAGATCATCCGCTCGCGAGTCGTGGTGTCGGACACGTGGTCCAGCATAGTCCTTGACTAGGACGACCGTCTTAGGAAAGCCTAGGACGATCGTCTTAGGAGGCAGCCATGACCATCGACGTCACCGGGCAGACCAGGCAGAAGACCGTGACCTGGCAGGATCCGCTGCCCACCGCCCGCCTCGGCCGGGAGCTGTCGGGGCTGGACTACCTGACCGGGATCGCCGAGGGCCGGATCCCGCCCGCGCCGATCTCGGCGCATTTCGGCATGCGCTGGGTGAGCGTGGCCGAGGGCGACGTCGTGCTCGCCGCGACGCCGGACGAGTCGCTCTACAACCCGATCGGCACCGTGCACGGCGGGGTCGCGGCGACGCTGCTGGATTCGGCGGTGGCGTGCGCGGTGCACTCGACCCTGCCCGCCGGCGTCGGGTACACCTCGGTGGAGCTGAAGGTGAACTACCTGCGCGCCATTTCCGGTTCGGTGGGGGAGATCCGTGCGCACGGCTGGATCGTGAAGGCCGGTTCGCGTGTCGCGTTCGCCGAGGGCGACCTCCGCGACGGGCAGGGCAAGGTGCTCGCGACGGCGTCGAGCACCTGCCTGATCATCAAGCCCTAGAACATTTCGGCGCCCGGCGGCACGGGCTGCTTGACGTCCCAGTGCTCCACGATGAGCCCGTCCTCCACACGCACGATGTCGACGATGGCGGCTCCGAGTTCCTCGCCCGGCCGGACGACGTGCAGGTGCACGACGACGTGCTCGTCGTCGGCGATCACGCGTTTCACCGAAACGTCCGCGCCCGCCATCGGGGAATTCCGCATCGCTTCGACGAAAGCGTCACGGCCGGAGGGGAAACCCGGGCTGTGGGTGACGAAGTCCGGGTGCACGTTCGCGCCCGCGGCGGCGAAGTCCTTGCGTACGAACAGGTTCTCGAAGCAGTCGAGGACGATTTTCTTCGCTGTGGTCATAAGAACATCGTGCCCCCGCTGTCGATTACCGCGGAGGTAATGCCGCGCGGCTCAGGCCGCGCCGACCTTGCGTTCGAAGACCAGGCCTTCGGCGGCGCGCAGCCCGACGCTGATCGCACCGGTCAGCACCCCGTCGTCGCCCAGTTCGCCCTGGACGACCGCCGGGACCAGGGGAGTGAACGAGCGCAGGGCGCGGTCGATCGGGTCGAGCAGCAGATCGGCCGCGGTGCCGATACCGCCGCCGAGCACGATCAGTTCGGGGTCGATCACCGCCGCGACCGACGCCACGGTGTACGCGAGCCTGTCGGCCTCCGCCTCGACGGCACGCAGGGCGAGCTCGTCGCCGTCACGGGCCAGCCGGAAGACCTCGCGGGCCGATTTCGCCGTGCCGAGGCCGAGTTCGCGCGCGCCCCGCACGACGGACTGCGCCGCCGTCGCCTCTTCGAGGTGGCCGCGGACCGGCGGGGCGTCCTCGCCCTCGCTCGCCGCGTGCGACTGGCCGTAGGGCAGATAGCCGATCTCGCCCGCCGCGCCCGTCGCGCCGCGGAAGACCTGGCCGTTGACCATCACGCCCATCCCGACGCCGGTGCCGATGGTGATGCAGCCGAACACGGACGCGCCACGCGCGGCACCGCGTTCCCATTCGCCGACGGCGGTGAGGTTCGCGTCGTTCTCGACCATGAGGTCCGGGCCGAGGACGCCTTCGAGTTCGTCGAGCAGGCCGGCCTTGCCCCAGCCGGGCAGGTTCGGCGCGTGCCGGAAGCAGCGTTTGTCCGGGTCGGCGACGCCGGGGGAGCCGAGGACCCGCACGACGATGTCCGCCTGCGACAGTCCCGCTTCGCGCACCGTCGCCGCCGCGAGAGCGCCCACGGCGCTGACGAGCGCGGTGCCCGAACGCGAGGTGTTCCGCTCGTCACGGCGGGCGACCACGGTGTGGCCGAGATCCGAGACCGCGACGCGGAGGTGCTCGCGTCCGATGTCGACACCGAGGACGTAGCCCGCCGTGGGATCCGCTTCGTAGAGGACGGCGGACCGGCCGGTGCCGGTCGAGGTGTGCCCGGTCGCCCTGGCGAGACCGGCGGCTTCGAGCGCCAGTAACGCTTGGCTCACCGTCGGTTTCGAAAGACCGGTGTCCTTGGCGACTTGGGGCCGCGTCGCCGGGCCGCTGCGGCGCAGGAGGTCCAGCACGGCGCGCTGATTGATCTTCCGCATCCCGGCGGGGGTGCCGACGGGTGGGTTTTCTGCGCCAACCACGAGCTTCGCCTCCTGTCGAACCAAGGTGTTCCACCAAAGTTATCCGCCTCCGGCCCGAAATGGGCAAGAAGGTTTACATTCGGTGGTCCCAGGCGACGATAAACGTGTCCGCGCCGCGAATCGCGCACGCCGCGCGCGAAAAACCGTGATTCACCCGGTATCCGGACGCGTGCTCCCAGTGACCGGCAATGGTCTAGACCAGGTGGCTTCAGGCGACGTGGCGGCTCGCGGGCCGCCGGAATCCCCTGTGCTGCCGGGGTCGTTCGGGGGTTTCGCCGGTCTCGTGGTCCGTTTCGGCGCTGTAGGCATCCGGGTGATCAGCCGTCGTCGCCGGGCTGGGGCGGTTACGCAGCCGGTGCTGCCGGTTCACCACGTACAGCAACAGCAGTCCGGCGACGACCAGCCCGTGGGTGAGCACGCGTCCGGCGGTCACCTGTCCGGTGGCGAGGTCGCCCGCCGACAATGCCAGGAGGAGCGCGACGAAACCGGTCAGCGCGGGCAGCTGCCCGGACGCCGCCTTCGTGCGGACGGCCGCCCAGCCGAGACCGACGCCGACGGCGAGGTTCCACGCGCTGCTTTCGTGGGAGAGGTGCCCGATCAGGGATTCCGTGCCGTGCCCGGCGGTGTGGTCTTCGACGCCCAGCAGCTGGGCGAAGGCGAGGCCGAGCTGCGCGATCGCGACCAGCGCGAGCGCGATCCTGGCCGGCCAGCCCTCGCTCGGCGGGGCTGGGGTGCGTTCGAGGATGACGGCGGTGAGGTCCGGGACCGGGGGTGCCGGGCGCAGCAGTATCGTCCGGTGCAGCCGTTCGGCGCGCGCGAGCCAGGACCGGCAGGCGGCGCAACCGGCCACATGCCGGTCGACCACCTCCGGCGGGGCGGGTTCGGTTTCGCCGTCGAGCCGGGCCGACAGGGCCTCGCGGCAGGTCTCGCACTTCACGTCTCACTTGTCGGGCGCGGGCCTGCCCCGGTTCCCGGGACGCTGCTACGTTTCTCGTATGGCCGGGGCGCGCAACCACGACGACGAGCGGGTGACCGAGCTCGCTCTCGCCGCCGCCCGCGGCGACCGGCGGGCGCTCGAAGACTGGGTGCGTGCCACCCAGGCCGACGTCTGGCGTTTCGTCGCGCACCTCGCCGACGTCGGCGCCGCCGACGATCTCACCCAGGAGACGTACCTCCGCGCGTTCGGCAGCCTGCGCCGGTTCGCCGGCCGGTCGTCCTCGCGGACCTGGCTCCTGTCGATCGCGCGCCGCGTGGTCGTCGACCGCATCCGGGCGGCTTCTGCGCGCCCGAAGCTCGCCGACGTCGACTGGGAGGCCACCGCCGAACGCCGCGGCGCCCGCCAGGCCGAGGGTGTCGCCGGGTTCGAAGACCTGGTCGAACTGCGGATGCTGCTCGACGGGCTCGACCCGGAGCGGCGTGAGGTCCTCGTCCTCACCCAGGTGCTGGGCCTGTCCTACGCGGAGGCCGCCGAGATCTGCGGCTGCCCGGTCGGCACCGTGCGCTCACGTATCGCGCGCGCCCGCGAAGACCTGCTCGAAGCGGGCCGGGAGCGCGACTCCATCTGACGCCGGCTGTGGCGCGTCACACATTTGGGCCCGTCCACTGTCATCTCGTCACACAGATGGGGCGACACGACTACTCCGCGTTGACTAGGCCGAATGCCGATGCCTAGCGTGTCGCCATCCAACCCCAGGCCGCGCGAGGGTCCCCGCCTGCTCCGCGCGCTCTCGAAGGGATCTTCCCGATGGCCAGTCCCACCACCGCTGCGGGCCACGGCAGTGAGGCTCCGGACCCCGGAGGCCTCGGCCGCCGCCGGTTCCTGACCTTCCTCGTCGCCGCGCCCACCCTCACGATCGCCACGAAGATCGGCATCGACACCGTCGCGCCCGAAGAGGCCGAAGCCGTCATCCCGACCCCGCCGGGCCCGGCCGAGATCCTCGATCTCGGCGACGTGCTGATCCTGTCGAACGCCCCCACCGCCAACCTGCTCGTCCTCGAAGTCCGCGAAGACGGCCGGGTCCGGCTGGAGCTGCCGCGGACCGAGGTCGGCCAGGGCATCACCACGGCGAACGCGATGCTGGTCGCCGAAGAGATGGACCTCCCGCTCGACCAGGTCGACGTCGTCCTCTCCGACGCCCGCTCGGAACTGCTGTTCAACCAGCTGACCGGCGGTT
The DNA here is from genome assembly GCF_022479115.1 of Amycolatopsis sp. EV170708-02-1. Lineage (NCBI taxonomy): Bacteria > Bacillati > Actinomycetota > Actinomycetes > Pseudonocardiales > Pseudonocardiaceae > Amycolatopsis > Amycolatopsis sp. EV170708-02-1. The sequence goes on along the minus strand of NZ_CP092497.1, from coordinate 6,026,567 downwards.
CCAACACGATGCGCTCGCTCTACACCCCGGTGCGGACCGCGGCGGCCGCCGCCCGCGCCCGCCTCGTCGCGACCGCCGCCCGGCAGTGGGGAGCCAAGGCCGACCGGCTGTCCACAAGGGACGGTGCGGTGATCGCCCCCGACGGCCGCCGCGCGGACTACGGCGCACTGGCCAAACCCGCCGCCCGCGCCGACCTCGGCAAGCTCACCGCGACCCCGAAGGCGGAGTCCGCGCACAAGCTGGTCGGCACGCCGCAATCGCGCAAGGACGCCCGCGCGATGGTCACCGGGCAGCTGAAATACACCCTCGACCTGGACGTCCCCGGCGCGAAGCCGGTCATGGTCCGCCGCCCGCCGACGATCAACGGCACGGTTGCGAAGGTGAACAACGAGGCCGCGGTCCGCGCGATGCCGGGCATCATCGACATCGCGGTCATCAAGACCGGGGTCGCGGTGATGGCCGAGACCTTCGGCCAGGCGCTGGACGGCAAGAACGCCCTCGACGTCAGCTGGAACGGCGGCACGGTCGACGGCGAGAACAACGCGACGATCAAGAAGAAGCTGCAGGCCGCGGCGCTCCCGTTCGTCGTCCCGCCGCTGCTGACCCAGTACGTCGACGGCGAGTTCGACTTCGCCTTCGCCAGCCACGCCCCGCTGGAGACCAACTCGGCCGTCGCCGACGTCCGGGAGGACAGCGCGACCATCTGGTCCGGGATGAAGGTCCCGATCCTCGCGAAGCAGAACATCGCGCAGGAGCTCGGGCTGCCGGAGAACAAGGTCACCGTGCACGTCCAGCAGGCGGGCGGATCGTTCGGCCGTCGGCTGTTCTCCGACGGCGCCATCGAGGCCGCGCGTGCCTCCAAGGCGTTCAAACGACCGGTGCGGCTGATGTGGAGCCGCATCGACGACATGCGCCATGGCCGCGCCCGCGCCGCCAGCCACCACAAGATCCGCGCGACCTTCGCGCTCGGCCAGGTGCTCACCTTCGAGCACCGCGTCGTCAGCGTGGAGACCGACTGGAGCCACGGTCTCGGCGAGGTCCTCACGGCGTTCGCCTCCGAGCTGCCCGTCGGCGGCAACCTGAGCTTCGCGCAGACGGTGTTCCTGCTGACGGTGAAGTCGCCGTACAACTTCGGCGTCACCACGCAGCTGCTCAACGAGGTTCCGGTGGATTTCCACACCGGTGCCTGGCGGTCGGTGTACTCGGCGAGCACGCGCGGCGCGGAAGAGATCATGGTCGACGAGATCGCCGCGAAGCTCGGCAAGGACCCGGTGGAGTTCCGGCGCGAGTTCATCAAGAACGACCGGCAGCGCGCCGTGCTGGACAAGGTCGCGGAACTCGGCGAGTGGGGCAAGAAGATGCCCAAGGGCTTCGCGCAGGGTGTCGCCGTGCACGGCGAGTACAAGTCGTACACCGCCTGCCTCGTCGAGATGGACGCCCGCGACCCGAAGAAGCCGCGGGTCACCAAGGCGACCATCGCGGTCGACGTCGGCAAGCCGATCAACCCGCGCGGTATCGAGGCGCAGATGCTCGGTGGCCTCACCGACGGCATCTCCACCACGCTGACCGCGGGTCTGCATATCGACAAGGGCCTGCCGCTGGAGGGCAGCTACTCGCAGTTCCACTACGCGCGGCAGAAGAACTCGCCGATGGACGTCAAGGTGTTCGTCATGCCGGAGACGGGCGAGATCGGCGGTGCCGGGGAGCTCGGCGTGCCCGCCCCGGTCGGCGCGATCGGGAACGCCTACGCGCGGGCGACCGGGATCAAACCGCGCAGCTTCCCGATCAACTTCCCGATCGACTTCGACCCCTTCCCCCGCTGACTTTCCTTCCCCGCCAAGGAGTTCCGATGCCCAACTACACCTTCACGGTGAACGGGAAGACCGTCACCGTCGACGCGCCCGCGGATCTGCCCATGCTGTGGGCGCTGCGGGACAAGCTCGGCGTCCGCGGCCCGAAGTACGGCTGCGGGATCAACGTCTGCAAGGCCTGCACCAGCCACCTCGACGGTGAGGCGTTCAACCCGTGCGTGACGCCGGTGTCCGACTGCTCGGGCAAGGAGGTCACCACGATCGAAGGCCTCGCCGACGGTGAGGACCTGCACCCGGTGCAGGAGGCCTGGCTGGAGCAGGACGTCGCGCAATGCGGCTACTGCCAGCCGGGGCAGATCATGGCCGCGGTGGCGCTGCTGAAGAAGACGAAGAACCCGACGGACGCCGAGATCGACGCGATCCAGAACGTCTGCCGGTGCGGCACCTACTTCCGGATCCGCGAAGCCATCAAGAGCGCGGCCGCGAAGATGTGAAATCCCGCTGGTGCGGCGGGAATCCCGATTTCCCACCGCACCGGCGGAGTCTTGGCGCTTCGACAGGCCACCTCCGGGCAAGTCGTGTTAGATGACGGCCCCAGGGACTCGACGAGGAGTCCCTGCCCCGGAGGACGTCCATGCACTACGAAACTGTGCTCCGCGAAGGCTCGGCCGTCATCGTCGCCGAACTGGCCGTCGAGGTCGAAAAGCAGCTGCCCGGGCTCATCGACGGCACCGTCGAGCAGATCCGCGCCGAAATGCCGGTGTACCGCGACGCGCAGTTCGTCTCCCTCGCCGAACTGCGGACGTCGGTGCGGAACAACCTCGAGTTCGTCATGCGGACCCTGCGCGGTGCCGAGGAACCCGATCTCGCGCAGGCGCGGGCGACCGGGCGCGCGCGGGCTTTGCAGGGCGCGCCGCTGCCGGAACTCCTGCGGGCCTACCGGATCGGGCTCACCGAGGTGTGGAACCGGTTCGTCGAACTGACCGCTTCGGGCGAGCATCAGGACCTCCGCGGCCTTGTCGCCGCGACGTCGGCGATCTGGGCGCTGATCGACGACTACGCCGAGGCGCTGACGACGACCTATCGCGACACCACCGCCGAAGTCATGCTGGCGCACCAAAGCCGTCGCTCCGCGTTGGTCGAGGCGCTGTTCGCCGGCGGCGCGGCCACCGAAGGCACGCTGTGGGACATCGCGCGCGTGCTGGAACTCTCGCTCGACGGGACCTACGTGGTCGTGGCGGCGGAGACCCCGCGCGTCGGGCACGAACCGCTGCCACAGATCGAAAACCGGCTGCGCGAACGGCATCACGCGTCCGCCTGGCGGCTCACGCCGGACCTGCAGGTGGGCGTGGTCTCGATGCGGGATCCGGCGGCGTCCCAGGTGATCATCGGGCTGCTGAGGGAGAACCAGACCGGCCGGATCGGTGTCAGCCCGGTGTTCACCGGTCTCGGGAACACCTCCCGCGCCCTGCACCTCGCGCGGGTCGCGCTCTCCAGCATGATGCCGGGGACGACGGGAATGGTGCAGTTCAACGAATCCCCGCTCGCCGGTCTCGTCGCCAGCGCCCCGGAGGCGTCGGTCCAGCTCGCGCACCACGTGCTCCGGCCGATCCTGGACCTGCCCGGCGACGACCGGAACGTGCTGCTGCTGACGTTGCGGGCGTGGTTCGAATGCCAGGGCTCCACGAAGCTGACGTCGGAGCGGATGTTCTGTCACCCCAACACGATCCGGCACCGGCTGAAGCGGATCTCCGAGGAACTGGGCCGTTCGCTGACCGACCCGGCCGACATCGCCGAACTCGGCGCGGCCCTGCGCGCGCTCCACATGTTCCCGGATACTTCGCATCTGCCCTCTCCGCGGGACCCGCTGCGCTAGCCCTCGTGAGTGGTGAGGACGGTTCTAACCGTCCTCACCACTCACGAGGCTTGACGGCCTCCACGAGCACCCGCCGCGAGTGCGCGACGAACTTCCCGTCGGTCTCGATCATCCGATGGAGTTCCGCGAGCTTGTCGCGGTACTTCCCGGCTTCGAACCCCGGCACGATCCAGATCACCTTCCGGAGGAAGTGGACGACCGCGGCCAGGTCGAAGAACTCCATCCGCAGTTTCGCCGGTTCGAGCCGGTCCACCCGGAGCCCGACGGCCTCCGCCTCGACGCGCAGCACGTCGGGCGTCCAGCCGCCGTAGTCCTGCGGGCCGAGGAAGAACTCCTTCAGCTCCCGCACGGTGCCGGCGCCGATCTGTTGCGACAGGAAGGTTCCGCCCGGGCGCAGCACACGGGCGATCTCCCGCCACGGGTTCTCGATCGGATGACGGCTGCTCACCAGATCGAAGGACTCGTCGGGGAAGGGCAGCGGCGCGTCGTACTCGGCCTCGACCACCTCGCCGCCCAACGGCGCGAGGGTCTTCCTCGCGACTTCGACGTTCGGCGGCCAGCCTTCGGTGGCGGCGAGGACCGGCGGCGGTTTCGGGATGCCCGCGAGCACCTCGCCGCCGCCGGTCTGCAGGTCCAGCCCGGCGGCGGCCGCCGCCATCCGCTCGCCGAGCAACCGCGAGTAACCCCACGGCGGCCGCTCCTCCGTGGCCCGGCCTTCGAACCACGAGAAGTCCCAGCCTTCGACCGGGACGGCCTCTCCTTCGGCGACCAGATCTTCGAAAGTCATGTTCGCAGTCTCGGCTCGCGCGCCGGGTGGGGCAACACGATTTGCTATCCGGCGTCGGTCGAGCGCTTCCAGAGGTTGATGTCGGCCTCGGTGGCGTAGCGGTCGATCTCGGCCAGCTCCTCGTGCGTGAAGTGCAGGTTCTTCAGCGCGCCGACGTTGTCCTCCAGCTGGGCGACGCTGCTCGCGCCGATCAGCACCGACGTCATCCGCGGGTCGCGCAGGCCCCACGCCAGCGCGAGCTGCGCCAGCGTCTGCCCACGCCGCCGGGCGATCTCGTTCAGTGCCCGGATCTTGCCGAGGGTGTTCTCGGTGATCGTGTCCGGGTTGAGCGACTTCCCCTGCGCCGCACGGGAATTCTCGGGGACGCCGTCGAGGTAGCGGCTGGTCAGCAGCCCCTGCGCCAGCGGCGAGAAGGCGATGCAGCCGGCGCCTTCGGCTTCGAGCGTGTCGAGCAGTTTGTCGCCTTCGAGCCAGCGGTTGAACATCGAGTACGACGGCTGGTGGATCAGCAGCGGGGTGCCCAGTTCGCGCAGGAGCCGGGCGGCCTCGGCGGTCTTCTCCGACGAGTACGACGAGATGCCGACGTACAGCGCGCGGCCGGACCGGACGGCGGTGTCGAGCGCGCCGACCGTCTCTTCGAGCGGCGTCTCGGGGTCGAACCGGTGCGAGTAGAAGATGTCGACGTAGTCCAGGCCCATCCGCCCGAGCGATTGGTCCAAAGAGGACAGCAGGTACTTGCGCGAGCCCCATTCGCCGTACGGGCCGGGCCACATGTCGTAGCCCGCCTTGGTCGAGATGACCAGTTCATCCCGGTACGGCTTGAAGTCCGAAGCCAGCAGCCTGCCGAAGTTCTCCTCCGCCGAGCCGTAGGGCGGGCCGTAGTTGTTGGCGAGGTCGAAATGGGTGATACCCAGGTCGAACGCGCGTCGCGCGATGTCCCGCTGCGTGCCCAGCGGTTTGTCGTTCCCGAAGTTGTGCCACAGGCCCAGCGAGATCGCGGGCAGCTTCAGGCCGCTGCGCCCGGTGCGGCGGTAGGGGATGCTCTCGTATCGGCCCTCGGCCGCGACATAGGTGCTCACGGCCCGATGCTAGCCGCCTTGAAGAGCGCGGCGACGGACGCGAGGTGATCTTTGAACCCTGAAGGGCTCTCGACCTCGAACGGCGCGCCGATGGCGGCGAGGATCAGGACGGGCCAGTCGAAGGTGTCGACGTTCATCGTCAGGCGGCAGGACGTCTCGTCGATCGCTTCGAGCGCGCCGCCGAGATACCGCACGGCCGACTCGACCCGCGCCTTCGGTGCCTCGACCCGGACGATGAGGGTGTGCGTGGTCGGCCTGGCCTTGATCTGCGCCTCGACGAATTTGACCGCGTCGCCGCCGGGGATCTCGCGCGGCCGGTAGCGCGCGCCGGTGGTGCGAGGCTCGCTGAGCCTGTCGACGCGGAACGTGCGCCAATCCACCCTGTCGAGGTCCCACGCCACCAGATACCAGCGCCGTCCGAGCGAGACGAGGCGGTGTGGCTCGACCAGCCGCGCGGACTCCTCGCCGCCGCGTGCCGCGTAGTCGAACTTCAGCCGTTCGTCGTCCCGGCACGCCTGCGCGATCACCGTCAGGCTCGCGGCGTTGACCCGGGGGCCCGTGACGGCCGCCGGTGTCGTGTACGCCTGGAGCGCGTCGACACGTCGGCGCAGCCGGGGCGGCATCACCTGGACGACCTTCGTCAACGCCCGGACCGACGTCTCCTCGATGCCCTCCACCGAACCGCTCGCCGCCGTCCGGAGGCCGACCGCGATCGCCACGGCCTCCTCGTCGTCCAGCAGCAGCGGCGGCATGACCGTGCCCGACCGCAACTGGTAGCCGCCCGCGACACCGCGGCTCGCGTTGACCGGATAGCCCAGCTCGCGGAGCCGTTCGACGTCGCGCCGCAGCGTCCGTTCGCTCACTTCGAGCTTGTCGCTCAGCTCGATCCCCGACCAGAAGCGGTGTGTCTGCAGCAGGGAGAGCAACCGCAGCATCCGCGCACTCGTATTCGCCATGAATCCAGGTTCGCTCGCATTCCGGTCAGAAAGTGGCCGGAATTGACTTTAGCGTTGTTCCCATGACGATGACACTGGACACCCCGAGCGGTGTGACCTCGGAAAACACCCTCACGACCAAGCCGTACCGCTGGCGCTGGCCCGCGCTGTTCGTGATCCTGACCGGCTCGGTGATGGAGCTGCTCGACATGACGGTCACGAGCATCGCCGGACCGGTCATGCGGTCGTCGCTCGGCGGCGGCACGGCGATGATCCAGTGGCTCGGCGTCGCGTACACCCTCGCGATGGTGTCCGGTCTGCTCACCGGCGGGCGGCTCGGCGACATCTTCGGCCGCAAGCGCATGTTCCTCATCGGCGCGATCGGTTTCGTCGTCGGCTCGCTGTTCTGCGCGATCGCGGTGAACCCCGAGATGATCATCACCGCGCGGGTGGTGCAGGGCCTCTTCGGCGCCGCGATGGTGCCGCAGGGCCTCGGCATGATGAAGGAGATGTTCGCGGGCAAGGAATTGCAGTCCGCGTTCGGTATGTTCGGCCCGGTGATGGGGCTCGCCGCGGTCGGCGGCCCGATCCTCGCGGGCTGGCTGGTCGACGCGGATCTCTTCGGCACCGGCTGGCGGATGATCTTCCTGATCAACCTCCCGATCGGCGCGCTGGCCGTGCTCGCCGCGCTCAAGTTCCTTCCCGAATCCCGCCCCGGCGGTTCGCTCACCCTCGACATCCCCGGCGCGCTGCTCGCGACGACCGGTGCGCTGCTGATCGTCTTCCCGCTGGTGCAGGGCCGCGAGTACGGCTGGCCGCTGTGGACGTTCGCGATGATGGCCGCCGCGATCGTGGTGTTCGGCGTGTTCGCGTGGTTCGAAAAGCGCAAGAGCCGTCGCGGCGGTGACCCGCTGGTCGAGCCGAGCCTGTTCCGCAAGCGCAGCTTCCTCGCCGGGATGGCGACCGGGACGATCTACTTCGCGGCGTTCTCCGGCTTCGGTCTGGTCTTCACGCTGTACCTGCAGCTCGGGCTCGGTTTCTCGCCGCTCAAGGCCGGGCTGACCGGCGTGCCGATGTCGCTGGGGATGATCGTCGGGATGGGGCTGGTGCAGGCGGTGCGCAAACACGGCCGCAAGGTGCTGCACACCGGCGCACTCATCATGACCGCCGGCGTGGTCGCGTTGCTGCTGCTCCTCGGCCCGGAGACCGGCCCGTGGCAGATCGCGCCCGCGTTGCTGGTGGTCGGGATCGGTTCCGGGCTGATCATGGGGCCGTATTTCGAGATCGCGCTGTCCGGGGTGGAACCGTCGGAGGCAGGCTCGGCGTCGGGCGCGTTGACGTCGCTCCAGCAGGTCGGCGGCGCCTTGGGGCTCGCGCTGTTGGGCACGGTGTTCTTCGACGCCGGGACCGCCGACCCCACGGCCGCCGCCCAGCGGACGTTCTGGGTGGTCGCGGTGATGGTGATGCTCACCTTCGCGGTCGGGTTCCTGCTGCCGAAGCGGATCCGCGACGTAGAGTCGGCCGGGTAGGCGATCGAGCTGGGAGGCCGCGTGGCTGGGACCGGGTACTTCACTTCCGTCGAAGACGTGACGGCGAAGCTCGCCGACACCGGCTACCTGGCCTCCGCGGCCGTCGCCACCACGGTGTTCCTCGCGGACGCCCTCGGCAAGCCGTTGCTGATCGAGGGCCCCGCGGGGGTCGGCAAGACCGAGCTGGCGAAGGCGGTCGCGCAGGCGAGCGGCTCCCGGCTCGTGCGGTTGCAGTGCTACGAAGGCGTCGACGAGTCCCGCGCGCTGTACGAGTGGAACCACGCGAAGCAGCTTCTCCGGATCACCGCCGGCAAGGACGAGACGTGGGACGAAGCCCGCAACGACATCTTCGGTGAAGAGTTCCTGCTGGCCAGGCCGCTGCTGACGGCGATCAAGGGCGACGAGCCGACCGTCCTGCTCATCGACGAGACCGACAAGGCCGACGTCGAGATCGAGGGGCTGCTGCTGGAGGTGCTCGGCGACTTCCAGATCACCGTCCCGGAACTCGGCACGATCACCGCCGGGCGCAAACCGTTCGTGGTGCTGACCTCCAACGCGACGCGGGAGCTTTCCGAGGCGCTGCGCCGACGGTGCCTGTTCCTGCACATCGATTTCCCTGACGCGGCGCTGGAGCAGCGCATCGTGCGGCTCAAGGTGCCGGGCGTCGACGACGCGCTCGCCGCGTCGGTGGTCAAGGTGATCACCGCGCTGCGGGCGATGGAACTGCGGAAGGCGCCGTCGGTCGCCGAGACCATCGACTGGGCGCGGACCCTGCTGGCGCTCGGCGCGGACAGCCTCGGCGCGGACAGCCTCGGCGAGGACGTCGTCCGCGCGAGCCTCGGCGTCATCCTCAAACACCAGGACGACGTCGTGAAGGCGGACGCGCGGCTGGAACTCGGCAAGGTCCTCGACTCGTGAGCGGCGTGCCGGGCAGGCTCGTCGAATTCGTGGAAGCGTTGCGGGAACACGGAATCCCGGCGGGTCCCAGTGAGACGGTCGACGCCGCCGCGGCACTCGAAGTGCTGGGCCTCGACTCCCGCGAGCAGATGCGGGAAGGGCTCGCGGCGGCGCTCGTCCGGCGCGGCGGCCAGCGCGCGGTGTTCGACGCGACCTTCGACATCTACTTCCCGCTCGGCGTCGGCGCTCCGTCGCAGGACCCCGTCGACGATCTGGCGGCGTTGCGCGACCGCCTCGCCACCGCGCTCGCCGCGAACGACCAGCCGGAGCTGACGCAGCTGGCCGGGCTCGCCGTCGACATGCTGGGGGAGTACGGCGGCACGGCGGGAAGCGGCGGCTGGTCGGCGCACCAGACGCTGGAACGGCTTCAGCCGCAGACCCTCGTGGTCCGCGTGCTCGAAGCGATCCGCGCGGGCGGCCAGGAGGAGTTCACCGACCGGCTGGATCGTGACGACGTCCGCCGCCGCGTCGAAGGCTTCCGTGGTCTCGTCCGGACCGAGGCGCGGCGGCGCGTGGCGGAAGTCCGTGGCAGGGAACGGGTTTCGCGGCACGCGGTGCCGCCTGCCGCCGACCGCGTCGACTTCCTGCTCGCCAGCCGGGCGCAACTCGCCGAACTCCGCCGGGTCGTCCAGCCGCTGTCACGCAAGCTCGCCACCCGGCTCGCCGCCCGGCGACGGAGGCATGCGCGCGGGCATATCGACCTGCGGCGGACGCTGCGGCGCTCGCTGTCCACCGGCGGCGTCCCGATGCGGCCGTCGTACCGGCGGCACCGGCCGGGAAGGCCGGAAATCGTGCTGCTGTGCGACATGTCGGGCTCGGTGGCCGGTTTCGCGAACTTCACCATGCTGCTGGTGCAGGCTCTGCGCGACCAGTTCAGCAAGGTGCGGGTGTTCGCGTTCATCGACGCCTGCGACGAGATCACCCATCTCGTCGACACCGGCGCCGCCGATCCCGAAGACCTCGGCGCGCGCATCCTCGCCGACGCGGAACTGACCCGCTGGGACGGGCACAGCGACTACGGGCACGCGCTCGGCGAGTTCGTCGAGCGCTACTCGGACGCGGTGGGCCCCAGGACGTCCATGCTCATCCTCGGTGACGCGAGGACCAACGGCGGCGACCCGAACCTCGACGCCGTGCGCGGGATCGCTTCCGCGGCAAGGCATACGTACTGGCTCAACCCCGAGCGGACCGCGCTGTGGTCCACCGGCGACTCCGAGGCGCACGCCTACGCGGAGGTCGTCGAGATGTACGAATGCCGGAACGTGCACCAGCTGACCAGGTTGGTCACCCGGCTGTTGCCCGCCTAAGGCTTCAGCGCAGCCTTCCCATAGGCGTCGGCGTTGCTGAACACTTCCTGCCCGTACTGGGTGGAGTTGTTGTAGGTCAGCACCGCGCTCCACCAGCCGGCGGGATCGCCGAGGTCGCCGCCCCGTGCGCACATGTACCGCGCGGTCGTCAGCGCCGCGTCGTCGATGTTCTGCGGGTCCGGCGCGGCGCCGTCGCCGCTCGCGCGGAGGCCGTACCGCTTCCAGGTGGCGGGCAGGAACTGCATCGGCCCGACCGCGCGGTCCCATTTCGGGTCGCCGTCGAGGGCGCCCTTGTCGGTGTCGACGACCGCCAGCACCCCGGGGGAGCCGTCGAGCGGGATACCGATGATCGGCGGCGTCACCACGCCGTCCTCACCGGCGCGGGAACCGTCGTGCCGGGCGTGCTGTGACTCGGTCCGGCCGATCCCGGCGATGGTCGCCCAGGTGATTTCGCACCGCGGAGTGGTCTTCGCGGTCTTTTCGGCGGCGTTCACGTACGCCCGCAGCGCGCGGGAGGGGATGTCCGTGTTCTCCGACACCTTCGCGATCCACGCGTCCTTCGCGGGCTCCGCGGGCAGCGGTCCGGCGTCGCCGGGGATGGCCGAACGCGGGGCCGGCTTGAGCGCGGGGACCTCGAATGCCGGTTTGACCGGCACCGGTTCACGGTCGTTGAGGCTGATCACGACCCAGACGGCACCGGCGACCAAGGCGCCAACGACCAGGAGCGCGAGCATCACGCAGCCACGCGGGCCACGTTTCCTGGGCGGTGGTTGCCACTGGTCCATGAGATCCAGTGCCGAAGGGGACGAAGCGGTCACCGGTTCCACGGTACGTGACGAATGTGGAGAACTTGTGTGGCCCGCCGTCCGGGTGACCCGGCCCACCCCGCGTTTCGTCCTCTGAACGCGGTCCTTGCGCGTGCAACTACCGCAAGTAGAGGACTGAATGCGGGGTGCGATCGCCCCGTTTGCCCTGTTGACAGCGCTTCACCCGAATGGTGAGACTGGTCCGCGTTAGGAAGGTTTCTTAACAAGGGCTCGCCGCGCCCCTGCTTCACGGAACGCAACGACGCTTCTGAAGGAGGCACAAAGTGGTACGCCCAAGATGGCGGGCGGCGCTGGTCGCGGTGCTCGCGGCCGCCTCGGTCCCGATCTCCGCCCAGGCCGCTTCCGCGGCTCCCGTCCGCTACGAATCCGAGGACGCGACGATCTCGCGCGGCGCGGTCGAATCGAATCACACCGGTTTCACCGGATCCGGCTTCGTCAACTACGAGAACGTCACCGGTAGTTACGTCGAGTACACCGTCAACGCGGCGCAGGCGGGGCAGCACACGCTGACCTTCCGCTACGCCAACGGCACCACCGCCAACCGCCCGCTCGACATCACCGTCAACGGCTCCATCGCCGTCGACGACCTCGGCTTCGCCGGCACCGGCGCGTGGACGACCTGGCGCACCGTGACCACCACGGTGAACCTCGCCGCGGGCAGCAACAAGATCCGCACCACCGCCGTCACGGCGAACGGCGGCCCCAACGCGGACTCGCTATCGGTCGAAGGCAGCGGCGGCTCGAACGACACCGAAGCCCCGTCGGCGCCGGGGTCGCCCAGCGCGTCGAACGTGACCTGCGGCAGCGTGACCCTGACCTGGCAGGCGTCGGCCGACAACGTCGGCGTCGCCGGGTACCGCGTCCTCCGGAACGGGCAAACCGTCGCCACGACGGTGAATCCGCCCGCGACGGTGTCCGGTCTCGCCGCGTCGACGGCCTACTCGTTCACGGTGGTCGCCTACGACGCGGCGGGCAACACGTCCGCGCCGAGCAACACCGTCTCCGCCACCACGCCGGCGTGCGGCACCGGGACACCGGTGTCCATCAACGGGAAGCTCCACGTCTGCGGCGTCAAACTGTGCAACCAGTACGGCAAGCCCATCCAGCTGCGGGGGATGAGCACGCACGGGATCCAGTGGTACAGCCAGTGCGTGAAGACCGCCTCGCTGGACGCGCTGGCCAACGATTGGAAGGCCGACATCCTGCGCGTCGCCATGTACATCCAGGACGACGGCTACGAGAGCAACCCGCGCAAGTTCACCGACATGATGCACAACTACATCGAAGAGGCGACGAAACGCGGGATGTACGTCCTGGTCGACTGGCACCAGCTCGACCCGGGCGACCCGAACGTGAACACCCACCTCGCGAAGACCTTCTTCACCGAGATCGCCCAGCGGCACAAGGACAAGGTCAACATCATCTACGACGTCGCGAACGAACCGAACGGCGTCAGCTGGGCGGACGTGAAGCGGTACGCCGAAGAGGTCATCCCGGTGATCCGGGCCCAGGACCCGGACAGCGTCGTCTTCCTCGGTACGCACGGCTGGTCGACCTTCGGCGTCTCCGACCAGCGCGACGAGACCGACATCCTGAACAACCCCGTCAACGCCACCAACATCATGTACACGTTCCACTTCTACGCCGCGTCGCACCAGGACGAGCACTACGACGCGCTGGCGCGGACGGCCGACAAGCTCCCGGTGTTCGTCACGGAATTCGGCACCCAGACCTACACGGGTGACGGCGGGAACGACTTCACGTACTCGCAGAGGTATCTGGATCTGCTGGCCGCCAAGAAGATCGGCTGGACGAACTGGAACTTCTCCGACGACTTCCGCTCCGGTGCCGTGTTCAAGACCGGAACCTGCGCCGGGAACTCCTTCACCGGCACTTCGATGCTGAAGCCCGCCGGGGTCTGGGTGCGGGACCGCATCCGCACGCCGGACGACTTCCCGACCGGCTGACCCCTCGCGTTTCGTCCTCTGGATGCGGTACTTGCACGCGCAAGTACCGCATCCAGAGGACTGATCGCGTCAGGAGAGCCAGGCGTCGATCTCCGCGTGGAGGGAACGCTTGAGCTCGGCGGGCGCGAAGGACGCGTCGACCGACGCGCGGGCGAGTCCGGCGAGCGCGTGATCGTGGTAGGCGAACGCCTCCCGGGTGCGCAGGAACTCGTCGGTCAGCGTCGTTCCGGTGATCGAAGGGACGTCGGTGCTGAGGGTGACCACGAGCCCGGCGTCGACCAGCCGGGGGAGCGGGTGCTCCTCGAACGACGGCACGAGCCCGAGCATCACGTTCGACGACGGGCAGACCTCCAGCGCGATACCGCGTTCCCGCACTTCGGCGACCAGCGCGAGATCCTCCAGGATCCGGATGCCGTGGCCGATCCGTTCGCTGTGCCCGACCTCCAGCGCCTCGCGGATGCTGGCCGGGCCGGCCTCCTCCCCGGCGTGGTGGATCAGGTGCAGCCCCGCCTCCTCGGCCTCGTCGCAGATCCCGGCGAACGGCGCGAGCGGATACTTCTCCTCCCCGGCGAGACCGATCGCGAACACCCCGTCCGGGGCGTACCGGCGAGCGAGGTCGAGGGTGAGCCGGGCGCGTTCGACCGGACGGCGGCGCGAATGGTCCAGGATCATCCGCCAGTGGAGCCCGTACTCGGCGGCACCCGCCGACAGTCCTTTGAGGACGGACGCCAGCGGCATGTCCGGCTCGCCCAGCCGTTCGCCGTGCGAGGCCGCAGTGAAGGTGACTTCGGCGTAGCGGACGCCGTCCGCGACCTGGTCCTCGCAGAACTCACGCGCCACCCGTTCGAAGTCCTCCGGCCTCCGCAGGCAGGACCGCAGCAGCCCGTTGTAGTCACCGAACGCGCGGAATCCGTCGAAGACGGGCTGCTCCGCGGGGACGGCGATGCCGTTCGCCTCGCCGATGTCACGGAGCGTGTCCGGCCGGATGGTGCTCTCCAGGTGGACGTGCAGATGGGCCTTGGGCAGCAGCGAAAGATCCCGCATGAGCACGAATTTAGTGGTCAAGGCCCTCGCCGCGCGCCCCGTTTTCCGGCGGAATGAGTGATTCGGCTCCCGGCGGGGAACCCTAGGGCCGTCACCGGTCGTTGAGCAGGACAACCAGACGACCCGAGGAAAGGGACCATCGTGGCTCTACTGCGGAAGTTGACCGCCCTGGCCGGCACCGCCGGGGCCGTGCGCGCCTACGTGCGGAAGAACCCCGAGAAGGTCTCCAAGGCCGTGAACAAGGCCGCGACCTTCGTCGACCACAAGACCAAGGGCAAGTACCACAGCCAGATCGACGGCGCGGTGCGCAAGGTGGACGGGATGACCGGACGGCCGCCGCGCCGGCCCTACGAGCACTAAGCCTCGGCGAGCGTCTCGAGGATCTGCTCGCCGTACTTCGCGAGCTTGTTCTCGCCGACGCCGCTGACGGTGCCCAGCTCCTGCAGCGTGGACGGCCGTTTGGTGGCGATCTGGCGCAGGGTCGCGTCGTGGAAGATCACGTACGCGGGCACGCCCTGCTCCTTCGCCGCCGCGGCCCGCCACGACCGCAGCAGCTCGAACACCGGCGCCGCCTCGGCGGGCATGTCGGCGGCCGCGGCCTTCTTCGCGCTGGAGCGGGCCGCGGCCTTCGCCGCCCGCTCCGGCTCGCGCCGCAGCTGGACCTTCCGCGTCCCGTTCAGTACCTCCGCGCTGCCCTCGGTGAGCACCAGCGAGCCGTAGTCGCCCTCGACCGCCGCGAGCCCCTGCGCCAGGAGCTGCCGCACGACGGCCCGCCACTCCGGCTCCTTCAGCTCCGTGCCGATCCCGAAGACCTTCAAAGTGTCGTGCCGATGCTGGGTCACCTTCGGGGTCGACTTGCCGAGCAGGATGTCGATGATCTGCCCGGCGCCGAACTTCTGGCGCCGCTCGTTCTGCAGCCGGACGATGGTCGAGAGGAGCTTCTGGGCCGGGATCGTGCCGTCCCAGGTCTCCGGCGGTGCCAGACAGGTGTCGCAGTTGCCGCAGGGCTCGCTCCGCTGCCCGAAGTAGCTCAGCACCTGCACACGGCGGCATTCGACCGTCTCGCACAGCGCCAGCATCGCGTTGAGATGGGCGCTCAGCTGCCGCTTGTGCGCGTCGGATCCCTCCGAGGTGTCGATCATCTTGCGTTGCTGGACGACGTCCTGGAGGCCGTACGCCAGCCACGCCGTCGACGGCAGCCCGTCGCGGCCCGCGCGACCGGTCTCCTGGTAGTAGCCCTCGACGGACTTCGGCAGGTCCAGATGCGCGACGAACCGGACGTCGGGCTTGTCGATGCCCATGCCGAACGCGATCGTCGCGACGACGATCAGCCCGTCTTCGCGCAGGAACCGCGACTGATGCTTCGCGCGGGTCCGCGCGTCGAGCCCGGCGTGATAGGGCACCGCCGGGATCCCGTTCTCCACCAGGAAGTCCGCGGTCTTCTCCACCGAGTTCCGGGAAAGGCAGTAGACGATCCCCGCGTCGCCCTTGTGCTCGGTGCGCAGCAGCTCCAGCAGCTGCCGCTGCGGCGAGTTCTTGCCGACGATCCGGTACTGGATGTTCGGCCGGTCGAAGCTCGCGACGAAATGCCGCGCGTCCTCCAGGTTGAGCCGGGACGCGATCTCGGCGTGCGTCGCCTTCGTGGCGGTGGCGGTGAGTGCGATCCTCGGCACGTCCGGCCAGCGCTCGTGCACTGCGGACAGCATCAGGTAGTCGGGCCGGAAGTCGTGACCCCACTGGGAGACGCAGTGCGCCTCGTCGATCGCGAAGAGCGAGATCTTGCCGCGGTCGAGCAGGCGCACCGTCGACTCGACCGAAAGCCGTTCCGGCGCCAGGTACAGCAGGTCCAGCTCGCCGGCGAGGAACGCGGCCTCGACCCTGTTCCGCTCGGCGTAATCCTGCGTCGAGTTCAGGAACCCCGCGCGCACGCCGAGGTTGCGCAGCGCGTCGACCTGGTCCTGCATCAACGCGATCAGCGGCGAGATCACCACGCCGACGCCCGGCCGCACCAGCGCGGGGATCTGGTAGCACAGCGACTTCCCGCCGCCGGTGGGCATGAGGACGAGCGCGTCACCGCCTGCGATGACGTGTTCGACGATGGCGTGCTGGTCGCCGCGGAAGTCGTCGTAACCGAAGACGCGGTTCAGCGTTTCAAGGGCTTCCGAGGTACCGATGTCGGGGGCTGCCACCCGGACGATTCTAGGGGCGGGGTCCGACAGTCCCCGCGCGGCCAGGGCCCGGCCTAGTCCTCGGTCGCCTTCCGGCGTTCGCGGCGGCCGCGGGCGATCTCGGTGGCGAGCGCGTCGAGCGGTCCGGCCCAGAACCGCCGGTACTGTTCCAGCCAGCCGTCGATCTCCTTGAGCGGGCCCGGATCGACCGAGTACAGCCGCCGTGCGCCCTCGGCGCGGACCGTGGTGAAGCCGTTTTCGCGCAGGACGCGCAGATGCTGGGACACCGCGGGCTGAGAGATCCCGAATTCGGCGCGGACCACCGTGGTCACGTCGCCGGAACTCTGTTCCCCGCCCGCCAGCAGTTCCAGGATCCGGCGGCGCACCGGATCCCCGAGGACGTCGAACGCGTGCATCCGGCAACTATCACGGCCTGGGCTTATATAAGTCAAGGTTGCAAGGCCGGGGTCACCTCGCGGTGGCATCGTGGGCCGCAGACGCAGGAAGGGGAATCGATGAAACTGGCCGAAGTGGTGGCCGACGGGTTCGGCCGCGTCCAGGAAGTGGTGCACGACGCCGTCGAGGGCTGAACGCCGACCAGCTGATCGCGAGCCCGGCGCCGGGCGCGAACACGATCGCGTGGCTGGTGTGGCATCTGGCCAGGGTGCAGGACGATCACGTCGCCGATCTGATGGGCACCGAGCAGATCTGGACCGCGCAGGACTGGGTCGGCCGCTTCGGGCTGCCCTTCCCGGCGTCGGACATCGGCTACGGACATCGCCCCGAGGACGTCGAGGCGGTCCGTGTCGGCTCCGCCGACCTGCTGACCGGGTACTACGACGCGGTGCACGAGGCGACGGCGGCCTGGGTCGCCGGACTCGGCGAGGCCGACCTCGACCGTATCGTCGACGAGGCGTGGGATCCGCCGGTCAGCCTCGGGGTTCGCCTGGTCAGCGTGCTTTCCGACGATCTCCAGCACGCCGGGCAGGCGGCCTACGTCCGCGGGCTCGTACTCCGTTATACGTAGGCGAGGTGCCGCTCCACGACGGACGACGGGAGCGCCACCGGCGGAAACACTGGTCGCATGAGTACTTCCACAGTGCGGCGACCGCCGATGACGCTCACCCCGCGGTGGCGGAAACTCGTCCTCGTCGTCCATGTCGTGTCTTCGCTCGGCTGGCTCGGGATCACCATGGTGAACGCGGTCCTGACCTTCACCTCCGTGTTCACCGACGACGCCCGGCGTCAGCACGCCGCCATCCTGATGATGGAGCAGGTCGGCGGCTACCTGCTGCTGCCGGTGAGCATGACCGCCCTGGTCAGCGGGATCGTGCTCAGCGTCGGCACGAAATGGGGACTGGTCAGGTACAAATGGGTCGCGATCAAACTCGTGCTGACCCTGATCGCCGCCGGGCTGACCCTGTTCTCCCTGCTGCCGGGGATGAGGGAGCTGGCGGCCGCCGCCGAGTCCACTATGGACGGTGCGTTCGTGGAAATGGGCCGTCGCGTGGACGGGTTCTACCCGATCATCGTGTCCACGACGATGTACGTGACCATGACCGTGCTGTCGGTGTACAAGCCGGGCGGCAAGACGCCGTACGGGCGCCGGGTGACCGCCACGCGGCTTCGTGACCGGCAGCCGGCTTAGAACTGTTCGAGGGCTTCGTCGATACGGTCGGCCTCGGCGCGCAGATCGTCCAAGACGGTCTGCGCGGCCGCGGTCTCACCGTTCGCCGTCTCTTCCTCGAGTTCGGCGTCGGCGAGCCGTCGCCGGAGGTCGTTCGCCTTCTCCGTGGCCTTTTCGGCCCGGCGTTCGGCGCGGGAAAGGTCGATCTCGGCCTGCTTGCGGGCCTTGGCGAGATCGGCCGCCTCGCGCCGGAGCCGGTTGAACTCCGCCACCCGCTTCTGTTCGCGTTCGGCCTCTTCGCGGGCCTTGTCGATCCGCTCCTGTTCGGCCTTTTCGGCGGCCGCGCGTTTCGCCTTCCGCCGATCGTCCAAATGCGACACCGTGGCGGGCTTTTCGCGCTCCGGGGCGGGTTTCCGCTTCGGCTGCGGGATGAACCCGCTGGTCAGCCATTGGTCGCCGGAGCTGTCCGCGCCGCTGCTGAGCCGTCCGGCCAGGGCGAGCGCCGCCACTGCGGGATCGGCCACGACGGCTTCGAGGGTGGCTTCGACTTCGCGGCTGACGGATTCGCTCATCGAACGTTCGTCCCGCAGGATCCCGTTCACCAGCTCCTGGCGCCGCCGGGCCAGCTTGCGCAGGTCTTCACCGGCCAGCGCCGAATGCGCCTTGCGGAGATCGTCGCCCAGCCTGGCCAGCTCCGCCAGCTCGGGGGACCCGGCGCGGCGGTTGAGGATCGTGGCCGCGAGTGTCGGCTTCCGCAGGGCGCGGATACGCTCGGCCAAGGCCGCGTCGCCCGCCGCCTTGGCCTCTTTCGCCCGCTGGTTGCGCATCGCGACGAACTCGGCCGGATCGCCGGCGTAGAGCTCGTCCGCGACCTCGTCGAAGTCCATCGCCCTCCGCAGGTTCGGTAGCCGCACGCGTCCGACGATGATCCCACGAGACCCGGTGACGCTCCACTCACGCGGCGGATTGCCCGGAGCCGGTCGGACCAAGGGCGGATCGGCACTTTGGAGGTGGCGCGGCCCGGATCACGGCACAACGATGAACAGCGGGGGGAAGCCACCAGCCGCTGGAGGTACGAATGTCCGTGACCGAACGCGCTCCCGTTTCCCCGCGAGCGCATTTCCTCGGCTCCGGACCGTATCCGGAACACCGATGGCGAGTGATCCTCTGGTCCGTTCTCGCCGGCTTCGCGCTGACGGTGATCTGGTCGGCGCCTTTTGTGGACAGTGTGATCGGGGACAGCGTCGCCAACACCCTGCTGGGGCACGACGCCAAGGCGACCCCGATCGGCGGAGTGCTGGCCGGAACGTTCTTCGCGTTCGTCTCGGGCCTCGCCGGGACGTTCACCGCGTGCAACATCGCCGCTTTCGGTGCCGTCGCCCCGCTTGTCGGCGGAGGAGCCACCGGGCGGCCGAAGTTCATCGACACCTTGAAGCCGCTGGGCTGGATCGCGGCGGGGATGTTGACGGTTTCCGTGGTGTACGGCGTCGTCGTCGCGCTCGTGGGCACCCGGATGCCGCAGTTCTCGACCGTCTCGTCGCCGGGCGGGCTCACGCCGCGGAACATCCAGTCGATGATCGTCTACGGCGTGATCGGGATCGTGTTCATCGTGCTGGGCCTGGCTTCCGTCGGCGTCGTCCGCAACCCGATCGCCGGGCTCACCCGCCGGTTCCCGTCGGCGCCGCTGGTGCTGATGGGCGCGCTCATCGGCGGGTTCCTGATCGGCAGGCCGTTCCCGCTGTTCCGGATGATGTTCCGCAGCGCGGCCGAAAGCCACAACGTCTTCTACGGCGCGGCCGCGTTCGCCCTCCAATCGGTCGGCAACATCCTGGTGATGGCGCTGTTGTTCCTGCTGCTCACCCACGGCACGGGCGGGCGGCTGCAGCGGTGGATGCTCGCGAAGCCCACCCGGATCGCCGTGGTGACCGGTGCGGCGTTGCTGGTCGCCGGGACGTTCACGCTGCTGTACTGGGACCTGCGGGTGCTCGGCCGGACCGGCGTCATCTGGTATCCGACCATCAAGTGGTGAAGAGCCGCGTCAGCACCTGCTCGACCGAATCCTGAAGGCACCTCGCCGCGTCCTCCCGGCCGGCGAGGTGTTTCAGCAGGCCCTGCTGGAACAGGCCGTCGAAGAGCGCGTACGTCGTCGATGGTGCGAAATCCGTGGGCTTGCCCAGCAGCTCCGCGTACCGGGACACGACCCGCCAGATCATCAGTTCGAGTGTCTCGTCGATCGCTAGCACATCGGCCTGGAACAGCTTCTCGAACAGGCTTTGGTTGCGCAGGTCATACCAGAGCCTGTGCAGCCGGGCGTTTTCACGCAGCGTGGCGGCCGTCGCGGCACCGAAGGCCGTCTTCAACGCTTCGGCCGTTTCCGCGGTCTCGACTATCCGGTCGTACCGGGTGACGCATTCGGCCTTGTACTGCTTGACGCAGTACGTGATCAGCTCGGCCTTGTTCCGGAAGTAGTAGTGCAGTACCCCGTGGGAGAACTCGGAGTTCTGCGCGATCTCCCGCAGGCTCGTGCGCGCGTAGCCCAGTTCGGACAAGGTGACCAGCGCCGACATCGCCAGCTGCGCGCGCCGTTGGTCGAATCTGTCCACCTGGCGGGTCTTGTCGCCGCTGCGGTCCGCCACGTCGGTCACGGTTCCCGGTTCCCGTCGCCTCGGGTGCCCGCCCGGCCACGAGCACGTCGTCGGATTCTAGCCCGGGAAAGGGTTTTCTGGCGTGCGACAGAATTACTCGAGCCATTCGGTGATGAAATGGTCGCTTTCGTGGATGTGGACGGCTTCGTAGACTTCCGGGCCGATCACGGCGAACTTGTGCGGGGTGTCCGCGGGCACGACCAGGACGTCGCCCGCCCCTCCTTCGCGCTCGGAATCGCCGATGGTGAACCTGGCCCGGCCGCGGATGATGACGAAGGTTTCGCGATACGGGTGCTGGTGCAGCCTCGGTCCGGACCCGTCGACGTCGGTCCGTTCGCGGATGATCGAGACTCCGGAGCCGATGTCGCGGCCTTCGACGTTTTCCAGGGTTTCGGTGGTCATTCCGCCACTGTAACCCTGGTTTCGGGCACCGTGCGCCTATTCGCCGCGGTCGACCACGAACGCCGAAAGGCCGACCAGCAACGCTCTGGCCGGCCGGTCGGGAAGGCTCAGCGCGAGGTCCCTCGCCTTCGAGGCGTACCCGTGGGCTTCGGCCAGGGCACGCACGACGCCGGCGGACTCGCGCAGGAGCCCCAACGCCTCCCGGCGGACCGCCGGATCGGAAACCGGCCCGTGCCCGATGATCTCGCGCAGCCGAGCCGCGCCGGGCCCGTCGTCGTCGAGCGCGTGAAGCATCGGCAAGGTGACGATGCCTTCGCGGAGATCCGTACCCGCGGACTTGCCGAGGTCGGTGGTGGACGCCGAGATGTCGAGCACGTCGTCGGAGATCTGGAACGCCACGCCGATCAGTTCGCCGTACTGGCCCAACGTTTCGATGGTCCGCTCATCCGCGCCCGACACTTGCGCGCCGAGCCTGCCCGCCATCGCTATCAGCGACGCGGACTTGTCCGCCATCACCTGGATGTGGTGCTCGTACGGTGCGTGACGGCCGCAGTCTTCGAACGGCCCTGTCGTCTCCAGGAATTGGCCGCGCACGAGCCTGCCGAACGTCTCCGCCTGCGAGCGCAACGCGTAGTCGCCGAGCCCGGCACCGACCCGCGCCGCGCAGGCGAGCACGTAATCTCCGACCAAGACGGCTTTCTTGTTCCCCCACAAGGAGTTCGCACTGGTGACCCCGTGCCGCATCGGCGCCTCGTCCATGACGTCGTCGTGGTAGAGCGTCGCCACATGGACCAGCTCGACGAGTACGGCCGCCGAGATCGCCTCGTCCCGCCCGTCGCCGAACGCGGCTCCGGCCAACGCCATCAACGGGCGAAGCCTCTTTCCGCCCGCGCGGACGAGATGGGTGGCGGCTTCGGTGAGCTCCGGATGACCTGGGCTGCGCAACACCTCCTGAAGTCTTTCCTCGACCCGGGCGAGCCCGGTGCGGAGTTCGGCGGCGAATTCCACGTGCCCCTCGAGGGCCGGGTCCAGCCCGAGTTCCGTGACGATCGTGGTCGTGTTCACGCCCTCCAGCATCCGAGCCGGAGGTGCGTGACCGCCTGACGCGCGGGAGGGAGATCGCTCCCTCCCGAGAGGGAAACCGCCCCGGTCAGAAGGGCGGTTCCGGATTTCCGGCGGCCACCGGCGTTCGCTCCCACGCGCCGTCCGACGGCGTGCCGGCCGAGCTCCGGCCCGCTTTGTTCACCTTCGCCGTGGCATACCGCAGCGACGGGCCGATCTCGTCGACGTCGAGCTCCACCACCGTGCGTTTCTCGCCCTCCTTGGTTTCGAACGATCGCTGTTTCAGCCTGCCCTGCACGATCACCCTCGTCCCCCTGGTGAGCGACTCGGCCAGGTTCTCCGCGGCCTGCTTCCACAGCGCGCAGCGCAGGAACAGCGGGTCTCCGTCGCGCCATTCCCCGCTCGCGCGGTCCAGGACGCGGGGTGTCGACGCGACCGTGAAGTTCGCGACCGCGGCTCCCGACGGGGTGAACTTCAGCTCCGGATCGGTCGTCAGGTTGCCGATCACCGTGAGCACCGTTTCTCCGGCCATGGGACTTTCCTCCTCTGCTTCGCGCGCGGCCCCGGACGGGCCCGCTGTCGCCTGGGAAGAGGAGACCACCGGGGTACGACAGTTTTCGGCGTCCCGCGGCGATCGGATGTCATGACAGGGTCGTTCAGGGCATTCCGGAACCGGAAAAGCACTCTCCGAGCCGGGCGAGCCCTTCGTCGATGCGGCCGGAACCGACCAGGCCGTAGCCGATCACCAGGCCGCCGCGTGTTCCTCCGTACGTGGACAGGCTTTCGACGGCGACTCCGGCCCGAGCCGCCGCGGCGACCGCACCGTCCACAGTGACCGTCGCGTGTGGAGAGACCGGCGCGCACAGATGGAGCCCGGCGCTGGAAGGAACGATCTCCAGCGAGTCTCGCAGCTCGTCGCGGACGAAGGCCAGGATCCGGTCTCGTCGCGCCGAATACTCCCGGGTGGCCTTGCGTACGTGGCGGGCGAGCAGCCCCTCGTCGATGAAGCTCGCCAACGCCGATTGCGTGACGAGGTCCCCGTGCCAGTCCATGAGCTGCTTCGCCTGCCGCAACGCCGGGCGCAGTGAGCCGGGCGCGACGAGGAAACCCAGACGCAGCAAGGGAAGCAGGGTTTTCGAGAAGGATCCGACGTAGAGCACCCTGCCGTCGTGGTCCAGGCTTTGGAGCGGTTCGAGCGGCCGATCGGAGAAGCGGTACTCGCTGTCGTAGTCGTCCTCGATGATCACCGCGTCGTTCCGTTCCGCCCACGCCAGCAACGCCGTCCTCCTGGTGAGTGACATCGGCGTACCGAGCGGGAACTGGTGCGAGGGCGTCGTATAGATCAGACGGGTGCCCTTCGTCAGCGCGGTGACGTCGAGGCCTTCGGCGTCCACCGGCACCTTCACGATCCGGGCGCCGTGAGCGGTGAAAAGCCGCTCGGCCGGGGGATAACCGGGGTCTTCGACGGCGACACGCGTGCCGGGTTCGATCAAGACCCGGCCGATCAGGTCGAGGGCCTGTTGCGCGCCTTGGGTGACCAGGACGTCCTCGGCGCCGGTTCGCACGGATCGGGCGGCGCCGATGTGCCGGGCGATCGCCACCCGCAGCGCTTCGAGCCCGGCGGGGTCGGCGTACCCCGATGGTGGCAGCAGCGAGGGCCGGAGTGCCTGGTTGACCAGCCGTCGCCAGGTCCGCAACGGGAACAGGGCCGGATCCGGGGCGCCGACCCGGAAGTCGAACTCGGGCCGGTCGTCGCCGACGGGGCCCGGCGGCGAACTCCACCGCGCGATGGGCCGCACCCCGGTGCCCGCGGGCGCGGCGCGCTTCGCACGTGCCACGAAGCCGGGGCTGACGAAGGTCCCGCGTCCGACATGGCTGTCGAGGAAGCCTTCGGCGGTCAGCCGTTCGTAGGCGACCGCGACGGTGTTGCGCGAGACGTCGAGCTCGCGGGCCAGTTCCCTGGTCGGCGGCAGGCGTTCCCCGGCGCGCAGGCGTCCGTCGAGGATGCCGTCGCGGAGCTGGCGGTAGATCCGCGCGGCCAGGTCGGCGTGCCCGTCGAGGCTGATGTGGAACGGCACGTGCCGAGCCTATATTGGTCCAACCGGATTGACGGATATTGGCGCTGGGATGTGGCCAATCCGGTGCTTAGGTTGAGCGTATGAAGCGACTGACCTCGGCTCAGCTGATCAGCTCCGTCGGCGACGGCGCCTACTACGTCAGCTCGGCGCTGTACTTCACGCTGATCGTCGGGCTTTCGCCCGCGCAGGTGGGACTCGGCCTCACCGTGGGCTGGGCGGTCGGCTCGGTGGCCGGGGTCGCCCTGGGGCAGCTGGCCGACCGCCGCGGGCCGAAGGGCACGGCCGTCCTGCTCGCGCTGGGCACGGCCGCGTCGGTCACGGCGTTCCTCTTCGTGGGCTCGGTCTTCGCGTTCGTGATCGCGGCCTGTGTCTACGCCTGTTTCCAATGCGGTCTCGGCGCGGCACGGCAGGCACTGCTCGCCGGTCTGATCGACCCCGCCGAGCGCACCACGTTCCGCGCCCGGTTGCAGGCGATGTCCAATGCGGGGATCGCGATCGGCGCGGCGCTCGGTGGGATCGCCTTGGCGATCGGGACGCGGGAAGCGTTCCTTACCGTGTTCGTCGTCGACGCGCTGACCTTCGTCGCCGCGGCTTTCATGCTCCGCAAAGTGCCTTCGGTCGCTCCGGTGCCCATCCGGGCGGGTGAGCCGTCCGTGGCCGTCCTCCGCGACCGCCCGTACGCGCTTCTGGCGCTGCTCAACATGATCATGCTGCTCTACCTGCCGCTGTTCAGCCTGGTCCTCCCGCTGTGGATCTCGACCCGGACCGCGGCGCCGAGCTGGCTGGTCTCGGCGATGCTGGTGCTCAACACGGCGAGTGTGGTGGTGTTCCAGGTGCGGGTGGCGCGCGGCGTGACCGGCCTGCGTGGCGCCTCCCGCTACGTCCGGCACGCGGGGCTGCTGCTTTTCGTCTCCTGCCTGATCTTCTCGTTCTCCGCCATGGGTGATTCCGCGTGGGCGGCGGCGCTGGTCCTGCTCGCGGGGGCCGCGCTGCAGGTGGTGGGGGAGATGGCGCAGGCGGCGGGCTCCTGGGAGATCGGCTTCGGTCTCGCGCCCGACGGCAAACAAGGGCAGTACCAAGGGCTATTCGGTGCGGGGACGGCCATCGCCCGGATGCTCGGCCCGGTTCTGCTGACCGGTCTGATCCTGGTCGGCGGGACGGCTGGCTGGGTGGTGCTGGGCGGGTTGTTCCTGCTGGCGGGGACGCTCACCGCGCCCGCCGTCCGCTGGGCGGAGCGGACCAGGCCGAAGCCCGGTCTGGGAGTCAGTCCTCGAGTGCTCGCCTGAAGTGCTCCGCGAGGTCGAGCTCCGCGGCCTCGTCCCGGGCGCACCAGACGAAGGCGTCGTGTTCCTCGGGGTCGAGCACGACCTCGCCCGGATCCTCCTCGGCGAGCGCGTACACCGCGGCGTGGATCCGCATCGGCCTGCCGGCGACGTCGTCCCAGCTGTGGGTGCCGCGTTCGCCGGTGACGTGGACGGTCAGCCCGGTCTCCTCGGCGAACTCGCGGACCACGGTCTCGGCGGGGCGCTCGCCGGGCTCGACGGTCCCGCCCGGCAGTTCCCAGCGGCCGCCCAGGAACGACGACGGCTGCCGCCGGATGAACAGGATCTTTCCGTCGCGGATGAGCCTGCCGTATGCCAAGTACTTGTCCGTCACGAGCGAATCCTCCCGCATCCGGAATGTCTTCCTGATCGAGGACCGAAACTGTCCGCAATCCCTCGTAACGTGGGCTTTATGGAAAACACCGAGATCCGCCCCTTCCGCCTCGACATCCCCCAGGAGCAGCTGGACGAGCTGCACGCGAAGCTCGACAGCACGCGCTGGCCCGCGCCGCTCCCCGGCGACGGCTGGGACACCGGAGTGCCGGTGACCTGGCTGCGCGGACTCGCCGAATACTGGCGCGACGGCTACGACTGGCGCGCCGCCGAACGCGAGATCAACCGCCACCCGCAGTTCACCACGGTCATCGACGGGCAACGGATCCACTTCCTGCACGTGCGCTCGCCGGAAGCCGATGCGACGCCGCTGGTCCTCACGCACGGCTGGCCGGGGTCGGTCGTGGAGTTCCTCGACGTCATCGGTCCGCTCACGGACCCGAAAGCGTACGGCGGCGACCCGGCGGACGCGTTCCACCTCGTGATCCCGTCGCTTCCGGGCTTCGGTTTCTCGGGCCCTGTCTCGGATTCCGGATGGACCATGCCGCGGATCGGCCGGGCGTGGGCGGAACTGATGCGCCGGCTCGGATACGAACGCTACGGCGTGCAGGGCGGCGACCTCGGCGCCTCGGTGTCGCCGGAGGTGGCCAGGACCGCGCCGGACAAGGTGATCGGCGTGCACGTCAACGGCGGGCTGACACCGATGCCCCCGATGTCGCTGTCGGACGAGGAACTCGCTTCGCTCACCGACGTCGAACGTGACCGCATCAAGCGGATCGGCGCTTTCATGCAGGAGGAGTTCGGCTACATCGCGATCCAGTCGACGCGGCCGCAGACCCTCGGCTACGGGCTCGTCGACTCCCCGGTCGCGCAGCTGGCCTGGATCATGGACAAGTTCCGCGAGTGGACGCATCCGCGCCCCACGCTGCCGGAGGAGATCATCGGCAGGGACCGGTTGCTGACCAACGTCATGTTCACCTGGCTGACCGGCACGGCTGCTTCGTCCGCGTACGTCGGCTACGCGCAGGCAGAGACCTGGGGAGCCGTCGAGAAGAACTCCGGCGTGCCGACGGCGGCGCTGATCTTCGCGCACGATGTCGGGATCCGGCGGTACTCCGAGCACGCCCACACGATCGTGCGATGGACCGACGTCGATCGCGGCGGGCATTTCGCGGCGTTGGAAGAGCCCGAGATCCTGGTCTCGGACGTACGGGAGTTCTTCCGGTCCCTCAAATGACGAGGACGGTCGTCTCGCCGAGGAAGCGGCCGTAATCGTCCACTTCGGACTCCAGCCCGGTGATGGCGGATCGAGGAAGCACGGCGAAGGGCTCCACGACGACCTTCGTCTGCTTCGCGGTCCGCTTGGTGTGCCAGGTTCCGGCGATCCGGCCGTTGACGAGTACGGTCGGCGCGATCATCCCGCCACCGGCGTTGACGCGTTTCGCCTCGGCCGGATCGAGGAGCAGATCGCGGTCGCGGTAGCCCAGCAGGTACGTGTCGAAGGCGCCGAGCAGACGCGGCGGACAGGGAAGAGCGGTCAGCTCGGTCCGCGCAAGCGCGAAACCGCCACCGGCGGGCACGAGATCCAGTGCGGCGAAAGCCTTGCGGCAGAGTCCGAGCGGGAGCCCGGACCAAGCACCGAAGTCCTCGGCGGTCGCGATGCCGTACGCGGTCAGGTACCGGTGGGCGAGCTCGGTATGCGGTTCCGCCGGGGCATGGTCTTCGGTGGTCCATTCGTCGAGGAGCACGTACGTCGGCTCTGTCCCGGCGTCGTGGCCCCGGCACAGCAACCCGCGATTGGCCGCATACGCCAGGAGATGGGCCGGGGCCTGAGACTTCGCGTCGAGCGCGATGCCGTCGGCGGCCAAGCCGTCGAGGATCTCTTGGCGGGTGAGTGCCTTGCCGGGCAAGAGATCCTGGAGCTTGTCGAGCGCTCGGTCGCAGAGTTCGTCGGTGAGGCCCAGCTGCCGGCGGCGGCCCTGCCCCGCCTGGACGTTTCGCGGCCCGAACAGGCGGTTCAGCCAGCGGAGATCCACCGTCGGTACCGAGTGGAGCGTCTTGCGCATCAGCCAGGTGCGCGCCACCTCGCGGGACGCGTCGACGTCCTGCGCGGTCAGGCCCCGGCTACGGGCCCGGAAGGCGAGCCGCGCGGCAGGCGTCGCTTGCGCCTGGACGGCGGCGACGGAGGTGGCGACGGTGAGCACGTCCGCGGCCGGCTCGGTCAGCAGTTGCGCGCGGGCACGGACGGCGCGGATGTCGTTGTCGGACGGCGTCACCCGCTGACGATCTCATGGGCGTTCACCGGTTCGGTGTGCACGACCGCTTCCGCGAGACGCGGGAGGACCTCACGCAGCCGCGCCTCGACGCGGTGGGCAAGGCGGTGCGCCTCGGTGACCGTCAGCCCCGCCTCGACCGACACCGCCAGCTCCGCGCGCAGACTGTGCCCGATCCAGCGCATCCGCAGGTCCCGCGTGCCGAGCACGCCGGGGACCTCGGCGGCCGCGTGTTCGGCACGATCGACGTCGGCCGGGTCGACGGCGTCCATCAGGCGGCGGAAGACCTCCTTGGCCGCGTCGCGCAGGACGAACAGGATCGCGACGGTGATGGCGAGACCGATGATCGGGTCGGCCATCGGGAACCCCAGCCCCACCCCGACGGCGCCGAGCACGACGGCGAGCGACGTGAACCCGTCGGTGCGGGCATGCAGGCCGTCCGCGACCAGTGCGGCCGAGCCGATCTCGCGGCCGACGGTGATCCGATACCGGGCCACGAGTTCGTTGCCCGCGAAGCCGATGACCCCCGCCGCCGCGACCACCCACAGATGCTGGACCGGCCGCGGATCGAGCAGCCGCTGCACGGATTCGTACCCGGCGAGGAAGGCCGAAGCGGCGATGAGCAGCACGACGAGCACACCGGCCAGGTCTTCGGCGCGGCCGAGCCCGTAGGTGTAGCGGCGGGTGGCGGCGCGGCGGCCGAGCAGGAAGGCGATACCGAGCGGGAGCGCGGTCAGCGCGTCGGCGAAGTTGTGGATCGTGTCGCCGAGCAAGGCCACCGATCCGGTGATCAGCACGAGCGCGAGCTGGACGACGGCGGTGAGGAACAGGGCGGCGAACGACCAGATCAGCGTCCGGACGCCGCGTTTGCTGGTCTCCAACGCGCTGTCGACGCGGTCTGCGCTGTCGTGGCTGTGCGGGGTCAGAAGGTGCCGGAGACGGCTCTTCGCAGGCTGGTGGCCATGACTGTGTCCATGCCCGGGCATCTTCCACCTCACTGTTCTGATACCTGCGCAGTCATGCAGGTACGCAGCCAGAAGGATAGCGGCTATCCTCCTGGTATGCACGAGTCGGTTCCGGATTTCGAGATGCCCACCGAGGAGCAGGTCCACCTGGCCGCGGAGACGTTCCGGCTGCTCGCGGATCCGACGAGGGTGAAGGTCCTCTGGGCGCTCCTGCAGGGCGAGTCCTCGGTCGCCTGTCTCGCGGAGCTGGCGGGCGCGGCGCCGACGGCGGTCAGCCAGCACCTCGCGAAACTGCGGCTCGCGGGCGTGGTGAAAGGCCGCCGTGAGGGGACGTTCGTCTACTACTCGGCGGCCAACGATCACGTCCGTGGCCTGCTCGCGCAGGCGTTGTTCCACGCCGACCACATCGATCGCGACATCCCGGCACTGCATTCGGCGGCGAAACCCCACCGTCCGGCGGCGCGCTGAATCCGGCTACGGTGGAGCCGTGACCCAGTCCTCGCGCCCGGCCGTCCTGCGGTGGCTGCTGCTGTGCGTGGTGGCGCTGGGGCTCGTCGGCATGCACCACGTCGTCGCCGAGTCCGGCCACGACGCGGGGCACTCCGCGGTCGCGATGGCGGATCCCTGTTGCGCGGACACGCCTTCGCACGACGACGGTGGACACAGTGGACTGCACCTGTGCCTCGCGGTGCTCGCCGCGGGTGTGCTGCTGATCGTCACCTGGCTGCTCGTACGCGATGGACGGACGGCGGCGACGTGGAAGTCACGGCGGGCGGGCGGTTCGGCGTCGGGCCGTGATCCGCCCCGCTGGAGACCGGTACCGGAGAATTTGTCCCTCCTCTGCGTGTTGCGGGTGTGACAGGCGGGTTCGTCCCGCCCTGCCCGAAACCGATTCGAGGAAGAACCATGACCAGCAGGAAACTGGTCGGAGCGGCACTCGCCGCCCTGGCCTCCTTCGCCGTGCTCACCGGATGCGCCAGCTCCGACACCGCTTCCACCGGGCACGACATGTCCACCGTGAAGGCGCCGGCCCCCCAGCATGCCGGCCACAACCAGGCCGACGTCACGTTCGCGCAAGGGATGATCCCGCATCACGAACAGGCGCTCGCGATGGCGAAACTCGTCGACGGCCGCACCCGGAACGCGAAGGTCGTCGACCTCGCCGCCCGGATCCAGAAGGCGCAGGATCCGGAGATCCAGCAGCTGAACGGATTGTTGAAGGGCTGGGGAGTGGCGCCGTCGGGCGAGCACTCCGGACACGGCTCGGCGTCCGGCATGATGACCGAGGACGATCTCGCGAAACTCGGCAAGGCCAAGGACGCCGCCTTCGACAAGCAGTGGCTGGAGATGATGGTCAAGCATCACGAAGGCGCGCTCGAAATGGCGAAGACCGCGCTGCGGCAGGGTAGTAACGCCGAGGTGAAAGCCTTGGCGCAGAAGGTGATCGACGGTCAGCAGGCCGAGATCACCGAAATGCGCGCGCTGCTCGGCTGAGCGGGACGGTGGCGCGGGCCCGGGATCAACCGGCCCGTGCCACCGCCTCCCGGAAATGCGCGCACTGGGTGAAGTCGTCGTGCTCGCATCCGAGAGCACAGTCGATGATCGCCAGCGAGGCCTGCGCGGTCGCGATACGTCGCTCGAGTTCCTGCTTGTGGTGCTTGAGGATCGCTTCGCGCTCGCTGGGCTTCTGGAACATCTCGCGGATGCCGTCGAGGCTCAGCCCCGCTTCCTTCGCGCGCAGGATGATCGCGATCCGGTAGAGGTCGTTGTCGTCGTACCGCCGCCGATCGCCCGTCCGCGCCGGCTTGAGCAGGCCCACGGATTCCCAATGGCGCAGGACGTGCGTCGCCAGGCCGAAGCGCTCCGCGACCTCGCCGACGCTCAAGGTGCTTGACTTCATGTCGTCATTAAGTCGGACGATCCGGGGTATGTCCATGTTGCAGCGGCTCGACGCCGCCGATGCCCTGCCGGGAGCCGCCGAACTGCGGGCCCGGACCTACGAACTGCTCCGGCTCGAACCGGGTGACGCGGTGATCGACGTCGGCTGCGGCGCCGGGCTGGCAGTCTCGGAGTTGTCGTCGCGGGGTTTCCGCGCTACCGGCGTCGACCTCTCGGCCGAGATGATCGACGAAGCGCGTCGCCGGTCGCCTGAGGGGGATTTCCTGCTCGGCGACGCCTGCGCGCTGCCAGTGGAGGGCGGGTTCGCGGGCTACCGGGCGGACAAGGTGTTCCACGAACTGGCGGAGCCGGAGCTCGCTCTCGCGGAGGCGCGGCGGGTTCTGGTCCCAGGTGGACGGATCGTCTTGTCCGGGCCCGATTGGGAAGGCCTGATGATCGACTCCTCCTATCCGGCGCTGACGCGGGAGATCGTGCGTGCCCGGGCTTCGGTGATCGCCGCGCCCCGGATCGCGCGCGGGTTTCGGCGGCTGCTCACCGGATGCGGGTTTCGTGATGTCTCGGTGGAGGCGGTCGTCGGGTTTCTCGGCGGGGAATCGTTCGTTCGCGGGCTGGTGGAGGTCGCGGTCCGGGTGGGGGCGATTTCCGTTGAAGAGGGGGAGTTTTGGCTGGCGGAGCAGGTTGATTGTGTTGCCGTGCCACAGTTTCTGGCTTCCGGACTGGTCTGAGTCGCTCTCGTCGGAAACTGTCGGTGGTCGGTTGTACGTTCTGTGTGTGGACACTCTCAACGCCACTGTGGCGCTATTGAAGGAAATCACGTCGTCGGATGCTCTTCGGGAGGTCAATGCTTCACTGGATTCGTTGGGGGACAACGATGCCATTGATGCCGCGGTGGCGGCGTCGGAGGGGATCGCACGGTTGGAGGCGGTCCGGTTCCGTGCGCTGGGGCGGTTGAGCCGTCATCGTGATGGGGCCGGCAGTGTGGTGCAGGAGGTTGCGCTCGCTCTGTCCGTTGTGGACGGTCACGCTGCCGGTCTGGTGTCGACGGCTGAGGCGTTGACCACCCGCCTGCCGTGCACGCTGGGGCTGCTGGACCGGGGGAAGGTGGGCGGCTTCGGAGCGATGAAAGTCGCCGCCGCCACCGCCTGGCTTTCCGATGAGGACGCCCGCGCGGTGGATGCGGTGTTGGAGGACCGGCTGCCGGACAGAAACTCTGATCAGATCCGGAAGGCGGCGAATCACGCGGCGATGATGGCCGACCGTGAGGGTGCGGCGCGGCGGGCTGAGCGGAATCGTGGCGGGCGCCGGTTGACGGTGCGGCAGGGGGAGACCGGAGTGGCCTCCATCGAGGTCGAAGACGGGCCGGTGGAGAAAGTCGCCGCCGCCTACACCCGCATCGACCGCGAGGCACGCGCGCTACGGGCCGGTGGCGAGACACGCACGCTGGACCAGCTGCGGGCGGATGTCGCTCTTGATCTTCTGCTGGGTGGTCAGGGTGGGACGAGTGAGCGGTCGGAGGTGTTCCTCTATATGGACCTGCACACGTATCTGGGGTTGAACGATGATCCCGCGGAGCTGGCCGGACACGGGCACATCCCCGCCTCACTGGCGCGGGAGATCGCTTCTGGGCCGAATACGGTGTTGCGGCGGATCATCACCGACCCACTCTCCGGACAGGTCCTCGACTTGGGCCGTGACCGGTATCGGCCGACGGCGGGCCTGGGCGAGTTCGTGCGGGTGCGGGATCGGGAGTGCCGAAGACCCGGTTGTCACCGTGTGGCGCAGGCCTGCGACCTTGATCATTCGCTGCCGTGGCAGTTCGGCGGGCATACCGCCGATACCGAGCTGGTCGATCTGTGCCGCCGCGACCACCGGTTGAAAGACGAACCCGGCTGGAACTACCGACTAGGCCCCGACGGAACCCTCACGATCACCACACCTACGGGGCAGAGGTACGACAGCTCACCTCCGCCACTGCGCCAACCCCGCGCCGAGGAACCACCGCCGTTCTGAGCCGTTGCCGGAAAACGACGACGGTGTTGTCGGGGATTGGCGATGGGTCGGGGGATGTGGATGTTGTTGCTGCTGCGGCGGATCACCGGCCCGTCCTCGGGGCAGGTTCTCGACCTCGGGCGGGATCGGTATCGACCCATGGCTGGAGCGGACGAGTTCGTGCGGGTTCTGAGCTGTTGCCGGAAAACGACGATGGCGTTGTCAGGAATTGGCGACGGGGCAGGGACCGTGAGTACCGAAGACCCGGCAGCCACCGCATCCCAGGCCTGCGACCTCGACCACTCGTCGCCCTGGCAATTCGGTGGTCATACCGCCGATACCGAGCTGGTCGATGCCTGAACGACAAACCCGGCTGGATGGGCCCCTCACCATCACCAAACCCACCGGACAGAGCTACGACGGCTCACCCGCCACTGCGCGCACCCCGCGCTGACGAGTCACCATTCTGAGTCGTTGTCGTGCGTTGCGATCGCTATCGGCCGCATGGAGGGACCTGTGCGGCGCCACCGTGACCCGGTTGCCGGAAAACGGCCATGCGCTCACCAGAGAACCCGGCTCGATATCAGCTGACTGCCCCACGAACCCCTCACCGAGGAACCTGGCGGCTCGGACGAACCTCGCCGTTCAACCCGTCGCCGAAAAGCGGCAACGGGTTGATCAAGGACCGCCATCACGACGTACTTCTTCGATGCCCCGCCAGGCCCGGAGCCAGGCCCGGCGCCATGCCCGCGCGATCCCGCGGCGGCCGCGAAGAGCCGCCGCCGAAATCCGGCCAGGCGCCTCCGCCGCCGAACAGCATCAACCGCCGTCACCGGCGAGTGCCGACCACCGACATCCCGAGCACCAGCTCGTTCGCGGGATCGCAGCCGAGGAGGTCCTCGACCAGTTCGTCGCGAAGCGCGGCGGTGAACGTGACGTTCAGGCCCAGCGCGGTCGCCAGCAGGTACACGGTTTGGCTGAGGTGGCCGACGTCCATCAGCAGCACGCGGTACGTGCGGCTCACCGGGTACTTCCACTGGTTCCGCTCGATGACGCTGGTGTAGATCAGCAGCGCGCCCGCGTTCCCAGCCCACTGCTGGTCGCCGGCGAGCGCGATCAGCTGGTCGTCGTCGATCTTGCCGTCCAGCGGGGTGAGGCCGTGCCGGAAGCCGTCGTAGTGGTAGACGCCCTGGGCCAGGCCCTCGACGTTCCTCGCGTAGACGTACACCTCTGTCGGATGCCGCGCCCCGCCCGAAGGGCTCGTCTTGAAGACGTTCCCGGTGGCGGGGATGTCGGGATGCGTTTCCGGCCTCGTCGCCCTGGCCGCCGTGAGAAGCGCGCTCAAATCGGGCAGCCGCAAGGGTTCTTCACCGAACTCGCGGACACTTCTGCGCCGGCTCAGCGCGTCGCCGAGCCCGATCGTGTTCAGTGGTTCCGGTGACGGTTCGGGCAGCGCGATCGTGTGGTGCTCGCCCGACGGCCTCACTGGAGAAGGCGGAGGGCTGACCTTCGCCTTCTCCAGCAAGGTTTTCGCCGTCGTTTCGCTGGTCGTGAACTCGGTCTCGCGCAACGAGCGGGTGCCGAAGTGAAACGCCCGCGCGGACGTTCCCCAAGGACCCCAATCGCGAAGGATCTCTTCTTCGCGTTGTTGCCGGTGAGAACCTTTCACCACCAGTACTTCGTACCGGATCATCGCTCGCGCGATACGGACGAGCCTTTCCCCGATCTCGGGATTCTCATCCGCGTCGCGGACCGATTCCGGTTCTCGCCAAGAACTGAACCATCGCAGGACACGTTCGGTTCCTTCGGCGAGTTTGAGCTGGCGATGTCCGAGGTGATCGTCCCAGACGACGTCACCATCGGACCAATAGAGCGTTCCGCATGAGGAAACCCTGACCAGCATCGAATGTCTTGCGCCCCAGTCCCCAGTAATACTTTCCGAATACTTCAGGTCATTCAGCGTCGCGAGCGGAAAGGAGGCCCGCCGTGCGGCGGCTCGAACCCGCCCCAGGTGCTCTGCGCCTTGTACTCCGCTTCGAGCTCGTACAAGAACTCCTCGTCGTCCTCATCGTGCATGCCGTTGATCCTCTCCGTGAACGGTTACTCCGGTCAAGCGAATATACCTACGCCAACAGAGTACCGGAGCAGAACGGCTAATTACGCCGAGTAATCGTTCAGGCGCTGTTTGAGTTCACGAACCTCGGGTGACTCGGAAATGCCGAGATCGGTGTAGAGGCGCAATGCGAACCGGCGATGACGGTCCGCATTCAGCCGATCACCGAGAATGTCGAACGCGAACGCCATCTCCTTGTGGGCGATGGGCAGCATGCTGCGATTCCCGGTCGATTCGAGCACTTCCACCGCCGTCCGCAACTGGCTGACCGCGAGCGCGCCGTCGCCGAGTCCGCGCGAATTGATACCGAGGGCGAGAAAGCATTCCGCCTCGAGATCGGGGGATTCGTTCTCCTGCGCCAGTCGCAGTGCCTGGTCGAGTTCCTCGGCGGCTTCGGGATAGCGCCTGCTCTCGGTGTGGATCAGCCCGATCCGGTGCCTGGCGCGGGCCTCGATGAGCACGCTGCCGTGGGCATGGGCGGTCTCGCGGACCCAGCCGAGGTGTTCGATCGCCTCGTCCGACTCGCCCTTGAGCCAGTGGGTGACCCCCGAGTTGCCCCTGGCCCGGCACTGCATCCGGATGTCGCCGGTGGTCGCGGCCAGCTCGAACACCTCGTTGAACAGGCGGTTCGCCTCGGTGAACTCGTTGAGCCGCCACAGGGTCAGCGCGTACATGTGCAGGGCCTGGTACTCGAGGACCACGTTCCCGGTGACCCGCGCGGCGGACAGGGCGAGGGTCTCCAGCTCTCTGGCCTGCCGGTAGTAGCCGCGGTTGTCGAAGTAGCGCCACACGGCCGAACAGAAGGGCACCAGGTCCGAGTACTGCTGGTGGTTGTTCATCGCGACGGCCACCGGCAGCACGTTCTGCCATTGCGCGTCCATCCAGTGCGCGGCTTGGTCGTAGTCGGCGAAGGACTGTCCGAACTCGCTCTTCGGCACCTCGAGGCCGCCCGGCTCCTCCTCGGAATCCGGGTCGATGAAGTCCATAGCGGCCGCGACGGTGCAGCGGTAGTAGTCGAACAGCCGCCGCATCATCGCCTCGCGCTGGTGTTCGGGCTCCTCGGCGAGCAGGAGCTCGCGACCGTAGCTGCGGAGGAGGTCGTGCATCTCGTAGCGGTCCATCGACGGCTGGCGCAGGAGGTTCACGTCGACGAGGCGTTCGGCGAGCCGCCGGGCTTCGGCGAGGTCGACTTCGGCCAGGGCCGCGGTCGAGTGGAGATCGAACGCGGCGCCGGGATGGTGGCTCAACCGGCGGAACACCCGCCGTTCGGTTTCGCTCAAGTTCAGATAGGACACCCGGAACGCGCCCGCGACGTCGCGTTCGCCGGCGGTGAGCTCGCCGAACCGGTTCCGCTCGTCGCGCAGCTGCCTGGCGACGAAGTCGAGCGTCCACGACGCCCGCGCGCGCAGCCTGCTCGCCGTGACGGCCAGCGCGAGCGGGAGATCGCCGCACAGGCTCGCGACCTGGTCGGCCGCGTCCGGGGACTCCCGCTTCAACCGGGACGGCCCGACGATCCGGCCGAGCAGGTCCACCGCGTCGGCCCGGCTGAACGGTTCCAGCGAGAGCAGTTCGGCGCCGTCGAGGTCCACGAGCCGGGTGCGGCTGGTGATCAGCACGCAGCAGCTCGCCGCACCGGGCAGCAGCGGGCTCACCTGCGTCGCCCCGATGGCGTTGTCCAGCACCAGGAGCACACGTTTGCCGGCGAGGCAGCTGCGGAACAACGCCGCGCGCTGTTCGGTCCCGGCGGGGATGTCCGAACCCTGGATGCCGAGGGACCGCAGCAGCGCTTCGAGCGCGGTCCCCGGGTCGACGGGGTCTCCGGCCGGGGAGAACCCTTCGAGGTTCACGAACAGCTGCCCGTCCGGGAACAGCGGGGCGAGCCGGTGCGCGGCGTGGACGGCCAGCGCGGTCTTCCCGACCCCGGGCATACCGTCGATCGCGATCAGCCGCGGCCCCGCCGAGGAGCCGTCCTGGCCGATCTCGAGGACGGTCCGCAGTTCCGCGGCGCGGCCGCCGAACGCGGGGAGGTCCGCGGGCAGCTGGGCGGGACGGGGGAAGAGCGCCTTCTGCGCGTCCGCGTCCTCGCGTCGCCCGCCGGTGTCCATTCCGGCCCGGAGCCCGCCGACGCCGTACCGGACGAGGGCGCCGTCCTCCATCAGTTCGGTGTCGGCGCGCAGAATCTGCTGGTGGAGCGCGCTCAGCTCGGCGCTCGGATCGACGCCGAGTTCCTCGGCGAGCGCGATCCTGGTCCGGTCGAACGTCCGGAGCGCGTCGGCGCCGCGGCCCGCCCGGTAGAGCGCGAGCAT
Organism: Amycolatopsis sp. EV170708-02-1; assembly: GCF_022479115.1. NCBI lineage: Bacteria > Bacillati > Actinomycetota > Actinomycetes > Pseudonocardiales > Pseudonocardiaceae > Amycolatopsis > Amycolatopsis sp. EV170708-02-1. The sequence continues at coordinate 5,989,266 of NZ_CP092497.1, read as the reverse complement.
GGTGAGGCACTGCAGGGTCTCGCGGGTGGGATGCCAGGCGGCGAGGTCGAAAGCCTCGCGAGCCGCCGCCTCGGTCTCGCCGAGCCGGAGCCTGGCGCCGATGAGGAGCTCACAGGCGGCGAGCCGTTCTTCGTCGAGGCGTCGTGCCGTCTGCTCGATGGCGTCGCCTTCGAGACCGTCGAACGCCGGGCCGCGCCAGAGCGAGAGCGCGTCGGCCAGTTTGGCGGCCGCCTGGGAGATCAGCCCGGCCGCCAGGAGTTCGGCGCCCTGGTTGTAGTCGGCTTCGAAACGGGCCGAGTCGAGCGAGGCGCTGCTGATGACGACGCGGTACGCCGAACCGGTGGTGACCACGGCCGACCGGGCCACCCCGAGGTCGTGCCGCAGCCGCGCGATCGCGTTGCTGACCTGGCGGACCGCGGTCTTCGGCGGGTTTTCGGGCCACATCGTGCCGATCAGGTACGACACCGGGACCAACCGCCCCGCGTTGATCAGCAGGGCGGCGAGGAGCCGCTGTTCACGGCGTCCGCCCAGCCGGACGGGGACACCGTCGACCTCGGCTTCGAGCGGGCCGAGAACGGAAAAGCCGAGCTGGGAACTGTGGACGGCGGTTCGAGGCGATCCCGCCGAATCGGGTAGACGATCAGCGGTCATATGCGACTATGTCGTCCGAGGCCGTGAGCGTGCTCACGCACTACCTCCAGTCCGTTCGCCGGCTGATCGGCACCCTAGCCCACCGCTTCGGCCTCCAGCCAGATCGGCGCGGGGTGCGCCGTACTGCATTCGGCCTAACGAGCGTGCGCGGGCGTGCCCTGAAACCTTCCCGATTCTACGCCCCACGACCCCTGATCTGCGCGGATGTCCGGCGGTGGAGAGCCGATGTAATTCCGATGCAGGCCCTTGGAAAGCTGGTGGCACAGCTGGCGGGTCGGAGCGACGGGGCAGCGCGCCGAACCGTGTGTAGGGGCTCCGCGGCGGTTGGCCTTCGTACTGGGGGTGGCCAACCGCCCTGGTAGCCCTTTTTTCCTGTCACAGGTTGCTCCCAGCAAAGCGCGGCACACTGGACCGAAGAGGAGTGTGCCGTCATGAGTGCTCTTGGTGATCTTGTAGGTGTCCTGCTCACCCTGTTCCTGGTCGTGCTCATCGTCCGGATGCTGCTGGACTGGGCCGTCAACCTCGCCACCCGGCTGCCCGGCTGGGCGTTCCGGGTCCGCGACTTCGCCCATCGGCTGACCGAGCCCGTGCTGGCGCCGGTCCGCCGGGTGGTCCGCCCGGTGCGGGCCGGTGGCGTGGCGTTCGACCTCGCCTTCACCCTCGTGTTCCTCGGGGTCGTCCTGCTGCAGTCCCTCGCCTTCAGCCTCTGACCAGGTGTGATCCGCCGCGATCGCGGGTACCAGTCGCTGGAGGAGAGGAGTGTGTGCCCATGCGCCCGGTCTGGAGCGGTTCGCTTTCGCTCGGTCTGGTGACCGTGCCGGTCCGTCTGTACAGCGCGGTCGAAGACCATACGGTGCACTTCCGCCAGTTCCAGCGCGGCACCGAGGACCGCATCCGGTACCGGCGGGTGAACGAGCGCACCGGCGAGGAAGTCGGCTACGAGGACATCGTCAAGGGTTACGAACTCGACAGCGGCGAGTACGTCGTCGTCGAGCCGGAGGAACTGGACGAGATCGCGCCCGGTCGCTCGAAGTCGCTCGACATCGAAAGCTTCGTCGAGCTGGACGCCATCGACCCGATGTTCTTCGACAAGACCTATTGGCTCGCGCCCGCGAAGGACGAGTTCGAGCGTCCGTACGCGCTGCTGCTCGAGGCGATGGATTCCTCGGGCAAGGCCGGGATCGCCAAATTCGTCATGCGCGGCCGCGAGTACCTGGCGCTGGTGCGCTCCGGCGACGGCGTGATGGTGCTCAACACCCTCCATTTCGCGGCCGACCTGCGGGATCCCGCCGAGCAGTTGCCGGATCTGCCCGGCAAGGCGAAGGCGCGCGGCAAGGAACTCGACATGGCCGTCAACCTGATCGACGCGATGAGCGACGACTGGCGCCCCGAGGAGTACCGCGACACCTACACCGACCGCGTGCGGGAGCTGATCAAGGCCAAGAAGAAGGGCGACACCATCACGCCGGCCACCGAACCCGGGGAGCCGACGAAGGTCGTCGACCTGTTCGAGGCGCTTTCGAAGAGCGTGGAGAGCGGGAAGGCCAAGAAGAAGTCCGGGGCGAAGAAGGCCGCGCCGAAGAAGGACCTGTCCTCGTTGTCGAAGGCGGATCTGGACAAGCTGGCGAGGGAACGGGACATCAAGGGACGGTCGAAGATGACCCGCGCGAGTCTGGAGAAGGCGCTCAAGGCCTCGTGACGACGCCCGCCGCGGCGAGTTCGCCCGCGATGGCCTCGATCAGCAGCCGGACGTCCTCCGCCGCCGTCGCGTGCAGCCCTTCGGAAACGATCAGCACGTCGGACGTCGTGGCGGAGACCGCGGAGTGCCCGCTCTGCCGGTTCGTCCAGCGCCGCGCGTGGGCCTGACCGTCCTCGTCGGCGAAGATCACCTCGCCCGGGTTCGGCTGCTCGACCGTGCCGGCGAAGGTCACGTACTTCTCGTCGCCTCGCGCGTGGCGGACTTCCAGCGAGCCGCTGATCTTCGCGACGTCGAGCACCGCCACCGGGATGGCGTAGGCGACCGAAACCGCGTTGCAGAGGTCGATCACCGGATGGATGCGGGGGAGCGTGCCTTCCTTCCGCAGCCTGCGCAGCAACGACTCCGACGCGCAGCGGTACTGCGTCGGCTTCAGGCCCATCTTGGCGAACGCCCGCCGCCACGCCTGGATCTCGGGGAACTCGGACTCCGGGCCGTCCGAGAGCCGTCGCGTCGCCCGCGCGACGAACTTCTCGAGATCGACCGGCAGTTCCGGGGTGATCCCGGCGGCTCGGAGCGTGCCGACGGCGAGGCCGGGGTGGGCGGAGCGGATTTCCGGGTGGTGCTGGAGTCGCATACCGGGCCTGTCTACTGGGTGGTGAATGCGAGTTTGACGCCGAGCGCGGCGAAGGAACCGGCGAAGACCCGCCGGAGCCAGGCGAGCACGCGCGGCCGGGAAAGGACGTGGTGCCGCACGCCGGCGGCGAGGACGCCGTACACGCTGAACACCACGAACGTCGCCAGCATGAACACCCCGCTCAGCAGCAGCATCCGGGGAAGCGAACCGGGCTCGCCCGCCGGGACGAACTGGGGCAGGAACGCGAAGAAGAACAGCGTCAGCTTCGGGTTCAGGACGTTGATCAGCACACCGGAGGTGATCGTCCGCAGCGCCGACGCGGGTTCGGGATCGCCCTCCACGACGATGGCTTCCCGATCCTTCAGCGTCGCCCACGCCATGTAGAGCAGGTACGCCACACCGAGGTACTTCAGGATTTCGAACGCCACCGCGCTCGCGTGCAGCAGCGCGGCGAGGCCGGTGATCGCGGCGATCATGTGGGGGACGATGCCGAGGGTGCAGGCGGTCGCGGCGAGGACGCTCGCGCGTCTCCCGCGGGCCAGCCCGGCGGAAAGGGTGTAGACCACGCCGGTGCCGGGCGTGGCGACCACGACCAGCGTGGTGATCAGGAAGGCGATGCTCACGAGGTCACTGTGCGCGCCGTTTGGCCCGATGGACAGAGCCAAACCCGCTTCGCTTCACTGGACCAAAGGGTTGATCGACGGGTTCACCGGATGGAGTGGCATGATGCACGCTCGCACGTCGACGAGGAAGGCCTTGGTTTGAGCGCGCGCACTTCCCAGGTGGACGACCTCCGGCTGGTGGCACAACCGAACGCCGTGTTGTGCTCCGAGCTCTTCGTCCGTCTCATCTTGTCGGATTGGTCCCTGCGGCCGTTGCTCGATCAGGCGAAGACCGCCGCCGCCAGACTGGTGGGCACGCTGGTCGACGCGGCCGATCCGAAGGAGCCGCCGTTCCTGACGCTGAGATTGCGCCTGCGGTCGGACGTGCTGGTCATCGAGGTCGACCACGAGCTGGACGGGCTTCCCGTGCCGACGCCCGCGCCCGGCGAGCGGACCGGGGTGGCGCCGAGCGCGACCGGCGGCGTGACCGTCTGGTGCGAGCTGCCGCTGCCCGGTGGCCTGTCCGCCGGACAGGTCCGGCTGCCGAGGCGAGGCGACCGGCGCACGCTGGTGGACGAACCCGTCTCCGGTGAGCCCGTCGGCGCCGATCCCGAAGTCCTGGAACGGCTTTTGACGAGGTTGAGCGGCTGGTCCGGCTGATGGCCACGAAGCGTGTCGCCACCCCGGTCTTGGAGATCGAATACGAGCACCTCGGCGACGCGGGCGGGCCGCCGGTGGTCCTGCTGCACGGCTTCCCGTACGACGTCCGTGCCTACGACGAGGTCGCCGCGGTCCTCGCGGCGGACGGCGCCTCGGTGTACGTCCCGTATCTCCGCGGCTTCGGCGGGACGCGGTTCCTCGACGACGCCACGCCCCGCTCCGGGCAGCAGGCCGCGCTCGCGCAGGACCTGATCGAGTTCATGGACGCGCTGGGGTTGGAAGACGCCGTCGTCGCCGGCTACGACTGGGGCGGCCGCGCGGCCTGTATCGTGGCCGCGCTCCGGCCCGAGCGCGTGCGCGGACTGGTGTCGGTGGACGGCTACAACGTCCAGAACCTCGCTTACGCCGGGGAACCGGCGCCGCCGGAATGGGAACGCACCTACTGGTATCAGTACTACTTCCATTCCGAGCGCGGCCGCCGCGGGCTGACGGAGAATCGCGACGAGCTGTGCGCCCTGTTGTGGCGCACCTGGTCGCCGACCTGGGCCGGTGCCGGCACGGCGTTCCCGGCGAGCGCCCCCAGCCTCCACAACCCGGACTTCGTCGACGTCGTCATCCATTCGTACCGGCACCGGTTCGGTCTGGCGGAGGGTGATCCGCGGTATCAGGCGCTCGAAGACCTGATCGCGGGGGAACCGGCGATCACGGTGCCGACGGTCGTGCTGGAGAGCGGGGACGACGGCATCGGCGGGCCCGGTGCCGAGGGCGACCGCGAGTACTTCACCGGGCCGTACGAGCATCGGGTGCTGCCGGGGGTGGGGCACAACGTTCCTCAGGAGGCGCCTGAGGCGTTCGCCGACGCGGTGACGTCTCTGCTCCGGTGAGGGCGATCACCCGTCCGTGCGCGTGACGAATCCCGATCTTCGTTTGTCCTCCGGACGTAAGCCGCACGATCCGGAGGAGGACGCGATGTCGTTGGGCGACAAGATCAGCAACAAGGCCGAGGAGTTCGGCGGTAAGGCCAAGGAGGCCGCCGGCGACGCCACCGGCAACGACGAACTGCGCGCGGAAGGTCAGGCGGACCAGGCGAAGGCCGGTCTCAAGGGCGCCGTCGAAAACGTGAAGGACGCCGTCGGCGACGCGGCGGACAAGATCCGCGACACCTTCAAGAAGTAGCGGTCCTTCCGGGCCGGGGCGGCGGTTTCCCGCGCCCCGGCCCGGTTCAGCTGTGCAGCCGTACCGGCAGGCCGGTGAGCCGCGTGCCCTGGATGCCGCCGAGGAACGTCTGCCGGAGTTCGCGGTACGGCACGGCGAGCCGGGCTTCGGGGAAGTCCGTGCGCAGCACCGTCGCCACCGCCCGCAGTTCGAGCTGCGCGAGCTGGGCGCCGACGCAGAAGTGCGGCCCCGCGCCGAAAGTCAGGTCCGGACCCGGTCTCCTCTCCGGGTCCGTGTTGATGCCCTGGATGTCGACGAGCACCGGCGCTCCGGCGGGGAGCCGGATCCCGGCGAGGTCGAGTTCCTCGGTGGTGAACCGCCAGAGCGTGAACGGCGCGGGCGGATGGTCCTTGAGCGTTTCGCGGACGAGGTCGTTCACGGAGGCCTTGTCCCCGTTCAGCAGCCGCGAGATCAGGAAACCGATCGAGGCGTCGGTGGTCAGCTGTCCGGCGAAGATCAACGCGAACAGGTGATACCGCAGGTCCTTTTCGGACGTCCCGGGTGGAAGGCTGTCGCGCAGTTCCGTCGCGAGCCCCGTCCGGTTCGGGGTCAGTCCCGCGGCGGCGAGGTCCGCGATCGCGGCGATGGCCTTGCCCTGGGCGCCCGGCTCGGGGTCCGACATGCGGCGGCAGGCGTCGACGGCGGTGTCGAGCAGGGCGAGCGGGATGCCGAGCAGGTCGAGCAGCACGGTGAGCGGGAACCGGGTGGAGAAGCCGTCCATGAGGTCGACGGTCCCGCCGCCGAGTTCCGTCAGCAGGGCGCGCGCGATCCGGTGGATCCGGTCCGCTTGAGCCTGGATCCGTTTGGCGCTCAGCAGTGGGGCGTGCGCTCGCCGCAAACGCGTGTGTTCAGGCCCGTCCAGTGTGGTGAGGGACGGCTGTTCGGCGGCGGTCTGTTCGAGCTGGGTCCAGCCCGCAGGGGCCAGCGCCGGATCCTTGGCGATGCGCGGGTCGGAGAGGACTTCGCGGGCCAGCGCCTCCTCGGTGACGATCCACGCGCTTCCGCCCTCGGGGGCGGCCACTTCGACGAGGGGACCGGCGGCACGCAGCGCGGGACGCACCGGGTCGGGTTCGGTGATGCCGCGGGTCGACGCGGCGAACGGGGCGGGGAGCACAAGAACTCCTTCATGAGAAAGTAGCTTCACCATGAAGGTATATTTGTGGCCGGTAGGTTGTCAAAGCACGGAACCGAGGAGGGGTGATGGCGGACGATGTCGCGGCGCGGAGCGCGTCGCTCCTGGACGGCCTCCGGAGCTTCGGCGCGAACTACACCGAGTTCACCCGCCGGTTCGCGGACTGGCTCGGGCTGCACGCCACCGACGCCGCCGCGCTTGTGGAGATCCTCTACGCCGAAGACACCGGATCACCGTTGTCGCCTGCCCGGCTCGGCGAACGCATCGCACTGACCTCCGGCGCGACCACGAACCTGCTCAACCGGCTGGAGAACCTCGGCTACGTGGTGCGGACCAGGGAGAACACCGACCGCCGGGTGGTGACCCTGCGCAGCGGCACCGACATCCAGGCGCCCGCGCGGGAGTTCTTCGGGCCGTTCAGCGCCGGGCTCGCGGCGCTCGTGGCGGAGTATCCGCCGGAGGAGATCGAACGCTTCGAGGGCTTCCTGCGGCAGCTGAAGTCCACAATGGACAACGTGCTCGAAGAACAGGCTTAGCTCCGGACCAGTCCGATCCGCTCTCGGCACCGAATCCCTCCCGGACGCCATGGCAACCGCGTAGCCGGGCGTCGGGTGAGGTGGAGGCGGCTTGATGGTCGAGGGTGTGCGGACGAGTCCGCGCGGAAGTGGCGGCACCGGAACGGAGCCCGCCGAGACGAGCTTGATGCAACGGGTCGCGGCCGGCGACGAACAGGCGTTCGCCGATCTGTACGACGTCGTGGCGGGGCCGGTGTGGGGCGTGGTGAACAGGGTCGTGCGCAACGGCACGTTCGCCGAGGAGGTCACTCAAGAGGTCCTGGTGGAGGTGTGGCGGACGGCCGCGCGGTTCAAACCGGGCAAGGGGAGCACGCTGGCCTGGGTGCTCACCATCGCGCACCGGCGGGCGGTGGACAGGGTGCGGTCGCATCAGGCCGCGCTCGACCGGGACGATCGCGCGGGCAGGCTCGATTTCCGGCGCCCCTTCGACGAGGTCGCCGAATCGACGATCAGCAACCTGGAGCAGCAGCGGGTGCGCCAGTGCCTGTCCGCGCTGACCGACCTGCAACGCGAATCGGTGGTGCTGGCCTACTACAACGGGTGCACGTACCCGGAGGTCGCGGAAGTACTCGACACCGCGCCCGGCACGGTGAAGACCCGTATCCGCGACGGCCTGATCCGGCTGCGCGACTGCTTGGGGGTGGGGCAATGACCGCCGAGCTGCACACGTTGACCGGGGCCTACGCCTTGGACGCCGTCCCGGTGGAAGAGGCCGCGGCGTTCGAACGGCATCTGCGGGGTTGTCCCGCGTGCGGCCAGGAGGTCCGGGAACTCCGGGAGACCGCCGCGCGGTTGGGAAGGGGGCTGGCCACCGCGCCGCCGCCGAGACTGCGGGAAGCGACGCTCACGCGGGTATCCCAAACCCGTCAGTGGTCGCCCGCGGTCGCGCGTCGCGGCGGGGCCGTGAAGACACGCGTCGCCCTTTGGGGTGCCGCGGCGGCCGCCGTCGGAGCGCTGGTGTTCGGTCTGGTGACCACGGGCACCGACCCCGCGCGACCGCAGCTGACCGGCGTCGACGCCGTGCTCGCCGCGCCCGACGCCTCGACCGTGAGGGGCGCCGAACGCGGGACGACCACGGTGGTGACCTCGCGGAGCCAGGGCAAGATCGTCGTACTGGCCGGTGACCTCCCGCCCTTGGCGGCGGGCAAGGTGTATCAGGTGTGGCTCATCGGAAAGAGCGGGGTGCATTCCGCCGGTCTGCTGGCGCCGGACAGTCCACAACGGACTCGGCCGGTCCTCGCGGACCTGCCGGACGGGATCGACCGGGTCGGCATCACCGCGGAACCCGCCGGCGGGTCGCCCGCGCCGACGGTTCCGGCGGTCGCCATGGTGGATCTGGCCTAGAGCCCGGTCAGCCGCTCGCAGGCCTGCCAGAGTTCCCGGCGCTGCGCGGCGGTTTCCCGGGTCTTGCGGAGATAGTGCGTCGGGCGCTGGACACGGTCGTGCCAGAACATGCCGTTGTACCGGCCCGGTTCCCCGGCGGCGGCGAGCCAGACGAACGTGTCCGCGCCCTGCTCGGGGTTCCGCAGGAGCGGGCGCGTCAGCTTCCGGAACGCCGGCAGGGCGGTCGCGACCCCCGGCGTGTCGGCCCAGCCGGGATGGGCGCTGTGCACGGTGACCCCGGAACCGTCCAGGCGGTCCGCCCAGAGCTCGGCGAGCACCACCTGCATCCGTTTGGTGCGCGCGTAGCCGGCGGCCGGTTTGTACTCGTCGCGGCGGTACTGCAGGTCTTCGGCGCGCAGCGGCTGGCCGTACATGCCACCGGAGCTGACCCAGATCACCCTCGCGCCGCCGGCGAGCTTCGGCCGGAGCGACGCGGTGAGCAGATGCGGGCCGAGCACGTGCGTGGCCAGCATGAGTTCGTTGCCCTCGGCCGTCTCCGTCCGTTCCGCGGGCATGACCCCGGCGTTGTGCACGAGGACGTCGACCTCGCCATCGAGATCCTTGGCGTAGTCGCGGACGGACGAGATCAGGCTGACGTCGCACTGGTCGACGATGATCCGCGAACCGGGGACGGCGCGTTCGATCTCGGCGCGAGCGGTTTCGCCGTCGCCGCGGATCGCGATGCGGACGGTCGCGCCCAGCTTCGCCAGGCCGATGGCCGTCGCCTTGCCCAGGCCCGCCTTCGCGCCGGTCACCACGGCGACCTTGCCCGCGAGCGCGTCCGGCGCGGGATCCTCCGGCCACCACTTCCGGCGCAGGAGGTATCCGATGTTGCCGTACCCGAGCAGGGTCCGGTCGAGCACGGTGTCGGCGGCTCGGGTCACAGCGGACATGCGGACGCTCCTTCATCGGTCGTAGTACGCGTCTTCCCGGCAGGCCCGCAGCGGAAACTTCTCACTGGATGCGGGGACCGGCCTTCGCGGAGAAGCGGAACTCGATGGTCGTCGGAAGCTCGGCGAGATCCAGCGCCTGGCGCAAGCGCGGCAGGCCTTCTTCGGCGATCCGCTCGCGGATGGCGGCCAGATCACCGTCCTGTTCGGCGCTCAGCACCACGGCCAGCACCGGCGCGTCCTGGGTGCCGCCGAGCGTGGCGTGCGCGGCGTGGACGCCGGGATAGGTCGCGACCTCCGCCGTGAAGGGTTCCACCGCGGTGCTCGCGGCCAGCGCGGTCCGGCCGGTGTCCTGCTCGAAGCGCCAGGTGTGGGACTTGGGTTTGCGGACGGGCTGCGCGATCAGCCAGCGCAGGGCCAGCAGGCCGACGAGCACCGCGCCGCCGGCGACGGCGTACCAGACCCAGCCGGGTGGCATGGCGGTGCCGGGGACGAGCGTGGTGCCGGGATCGAGCAGCGGGATCCGGCCGAAATGGGTGCCGACGGCGAACCCGCCACCGGCGATCAGCACGAGCCCGGTCAGCACCAGGAGGGTGCGGTTCAGCCGGGCGGGACGGTTGAGGTCGGTCATGACGCGCTCCTGGTGGCCTTGACCCGGACCCGCACGGCGGGAACGGTGGCGGGGCCGATCTGGGCGAGGCGGTGCTCGATGGCCGCGCGGACGGCGTCGGCGAGCCCGGCGGTGTTCGTCCGCCCGGTGGTCACCACCGAGACGATCCCGCGCCGCTTCACCTTCAGTTTCGCCGTCGAGACACCGTCCACAGTGGATGCCGCAGTGCGCAGGGTCGATCGGTAGCTGCGCCGGGAGGCGCCTGAATCCGTGCCGCCATCGAGCGGCAGCACGGTCGGCTTTCCCGGCACGATCCCGCTCACGAGGAGCAGCAGACCGAGCAGCGCGACCACGCCGCCGGCGATCGCCGGAAGGGGATCACTCCACCGGATGTCGTGCAGCGCGGACGCGACGGTGTCGTAGCGGATCCACGGTTTCTCCCCGGCGATCGTCTGGATCGCGACGGCGGCGGCCAGGACACATCCGGCGAGCACCACGAGGGCGACCAGCACGGCCGGGACGCTGCGGCGGGGACGCCGTTTCATCGGACCCTCCTCGTTTCGGTCTCGGCGGAGTGCAGGGCCGTGACGGTGATGTCGACCCGTGTGACGGTCAGGCCCGAGAGCCCGCCGACGCGGCGGATCAGGTGTTCTCGCACGGTCTCGGTGGTGGCTCGCACCGAAAGCGGGTACTTCACCGAGAGCCGGACGTCCAATGTGGTCGTCGAACCGGTGACGTGCGCGCTCACCTTGGCGCCCCGGTCGAGGTCTTCGGCGCCGACCGCGATCCCGAGCACCCGGGAGGCCGCGCCGCCGACACCTTCGAGTTCGGTGATGGCCCGCGTGGCGAGCCGTTCGACGGCGCCGTCGGCCACGGTCAGCGCGCCGCGCCCGTCCGTTGCGGGCGCGGCGGCGGTCATGGTCGTCATGGCGATCAGCCCCTGTCGCGGCCTGCCAGGGCCGAAAGGTCGAGCTTGCCGTCGAGGAACCGGCCGACCAGCAGGCCGAGCGCGGCGAGCACGAGCACGACGAGGAAGGCGCCGAAGCCGCCGAACGCGCCGGCCACGCCGAGCACGAGACCGGTCAACAGGCCGAGTTGGGTGGCGTTCATGAACGTTCTCCTTGCTGTCTGGCGCGGACCGGCGCCGATGGTCACTGGACGCGGCCGGACTCGGTGTTGTCGTCGGCGTCGTCGTCGCCCGGGATGTGCACGTCGGACACGTTGATGTTGACCTCGACGACCTCGAGCCCGGTCATCTGCTCGACCGCGCCGATCACGTTGCGGCGCACCGACTTCGCGAGGTCCGCGATCGCGACGCCGTATTCGACGACGATCTGCAGGTCGACCGCGGCCTGGCGCTCGCCGACCTCGACGGAGACGCCCTGCCCGGCGGACGCGGTGGCGCCCGGGATGCGCTCGCGCAGCGCGTTGAACGCCCGCACGGCGCCGCCGCCCAGTGCGTGGACACCGGTGATCTCACGGGTCGCGAGGCCCGCGACCTTCTGCACGACGGTGTCGGCGATCGTGGTCACGCCCTGCGTGGAGACGAGCGCGCTGTTCTCGCCCGCGGCGGTGGAGTTCGAGCTCGGCTTGGCGGTGGTGGCGGTGTTCGTCATCGCGATCTCCTCGGTTCGGATTCCGTTGCCTGCGGTGGAAGTTCTTCGCTTCCACACTCCATAGACCCAGCCGCGCGAAGATCGTCACGACCCGATCGTGTGGTCTGGATCTCATCGATCGTGGGTATGCCTTTCGGCCTGGTCCCGTGGCCTTTCCCGCCGTCGAGGGTCGTGCGCACGGGTTGGATGTCCCAGGTCGCAAAGAAGTGTCGGCGCCGGTGACCAAAGTGGACGAACCTGAGCACGCGCTGCGCCCCCGAGCGGTCTCCGCTCGCTGATCTCCGCGAAACTCACTTTTCCGGCGCGAGCCCGCCGACGAGCGCTCACCGTCGTCAACTGTCTCGACCGTGCCCATGTCACCGATCTGGCCGCGTACGAGGACGCCGCGCGGGGAGCTGCGGCTGTCGAACGGCGCGGTGAAGATCCACGTCAGCCGCATCCTCGCCGAGCTGTCTGCGCGAACCGCGCGCACGACGCGGGCATTCTGCGCGGTTGAACGAGCCCCTCATCTCTGTTAGGAAAGATTCCTAACAAACTGGAGGCGATGTGCGCGGACGTGGTCTTGCGGTGGCGGCGGTTCTGGTGGTCTTGTGCGGTGGCTCGGCCGCCGTCGCGGACACGACGACGGCGGGGTCCGGCGCGCGGCCGGCGCGCAACATCATCTACATCCAGGGCGACGGCCTCGGCCTCGGCCAGCGGGATCTGCTCCGGCTGGCGCTCAAGGGCAAGAACGGCAGGCTCGCGATGGACGGACTCGCGGCCACCGGTCTCGTGCGGACGTCTTCGGCCGACCCCGACGAGATCGTCACCGACTCCGCCGCGGCGGCCACCGCCCTCGCGACCGGGCACAAGACACGCAACGGCGCGGTCGGGGTGGACGGCCACGGACGCCCGCTGGAAACCATCCTCGAACGGGCGAAACGGGCGGGGAAGTCGACCGGCCTGGTCACCACCGCGCAGGTGACGGGCGCGTCGCCGGCGGCCTTCGCGGCGCACGTGCCCAGCCGGGACTCGCAGAGCGACATCGCGAAGCAGTACATCGAGAACAGCCGCCCGGACGTCCTGCTCGGCGGCGGCGAGGACTGGTGGTATCCGAAGGGGAACCCCGGGCTCTGGCCGGACAAACCGGGGGAGGAGAGCCGCAGCCCGTACGGCAACCTGGTCGAACGCGCGCAGCGAACGGGCTACACCTACGTGCGCGACGGCGACGAACTGCGGACCACGCGGGCGGACCGGATCCTCGGCCTGTTCGCGAACGAGGACATGGTCGACTACGGGCCGGACGGCGTCGGGAAGTACGCGCCGCGGGTGCCGCTCCAGCAGATGGCGCGCAAGGCGCTGGACACCCTCTCGAAGAACCCGCGCGGCTTCTTCCTGTTCCTGGAGGAAGAGGGGACCGACGGGATGTCGCACGAGAACAACGCGCACGGCGTGATCGACGCGGGCCGCGCCCTCGACGCCACCGTCGCCGATGTCCTGCGGTTCGTCCGCGCGCACCCCGACACGCTGGTGATCATCGGCGGCGACCACGAGACAGGCGGATTGAGCATCGAGAACCACGACGCCTCTGACACCGATCCCGACCAGGACGGTCCTTTCGACGTACCCGGTTCGAACCTGCGGTTCACAGTGGACTGGACGACGCACGACCACACCGGCGCCGACACCCCGGTCACCGCCGAAGGCCCCGGTGCCACCCGGCTGGGTGGCACCGTCGAGAACACCGACGTCTACTGGGTGATGCGGCTGGCGAGCGGTCTCTGAACACGGAAAAGGCCACCTCCGCCATCGGAGGTGGCCTTCTTCGCGGGTTCGTCAGCCGATGCTCTCGACGACGGCCTCGGCGACCGCCTTCATCGTGGTCCGGCGGTCCATCGCGGTGCGCTGTATCCACCGGAACGCGTCCGGCTCGGTGAGCCCCTGACGGCTCATCAGCAGCCCCTTGGCGCGGTCGATGACCTTGCGCGTCTCGAGCCGGTCCGTGAGGCCCGCGACCTCGGACTCGAGCGCCTGGAGCTCGGCGAACCGGCTCACGGCCAGCTCGATGGCAGGCACCAGGTCACGCTTGGCGAACGGCTTGACCAGATACGCCATCGTGCCCGCGTCCCTGGCCCGCTCGACGAGGTCGCGCTGGCTGAACGCGGTCAGGATGACGACCGGCGCGATCCGGTCGCCGGTGATCTTGGAAGCGGCCTCGATACCGTCGAGCTTCGGCATCTTGACGTCGAGAATCACCAGGTCGGGCTTCAACTCGGTGGCCAGGTTGATGGCCTGCTCGCCATCCCCGGCCTCACCGACCACCTCGTAGCCCTCTTCGCGGAGCATCTCGACGAGGTCCAAACGGATGAGGGCCTCGTCTTCGGCCACGAGCACCCGTCGCTGGGGTGCGGCGACGGCACCATTGGCCTCGGCAGCCTGCTCGGTCACCGGGGTCCTCCTGAAGGTCGTCGGGCAGTTCGGCTCGCGGTCTGTCCGCGAACCTGAAGCCTACCGGGAACGATCCAGACGGCTAGATGGCGTTCACCACGTCAGACGGTCGTCACACTCCCGGGCCCGGCGAACGGCGCGCTCCCGTGATCCCGTAAAGTTCACCAAGCACCGCCCCGTAGCCCAACTGGCAGAGGCAACGGATTCAAAACCCGTCCAGTGTGAGTTCGAATCTCACCGGGGGCACACGCAGGATGCACATTCGCTCCCACCTGCGCAGCTTTGCTGCGAAGCGGTGTCGCCGATGGATGTGATCGAGGCTGGATCGGCGGGCAGGGTGGCCGTGATCGTCGCTCGGTCGTTCTTGTAGTCGACCTTGATCGTGAGCTGGGTCAGGTCGAGCAGGCGGTGTAGCAGGTCTGCTGGGGCGTGGCGCAGGTTGGCCTTCAGGTATGGCAAAGCGTCCAGCAGGTTCGCTTGGTCCAAGTTCGATGGACCGTGGGCCTCCGCATCTTCGGTGATTCGGCTTAAGGCTTCGAGGAGTGTCTTGCGCTCGTTGAACACCTCGTTGTAACGCTGTCTGAGGCCTTGGGTGAAGGGGTCGTCGGGGTCCGCGTTTTCTGCTTGGCGTAGCAGGTTGTCTTTTTTTCGAGCGGCGTCGGCGATCTTCTTCTGCAGTGCTTGCCGCCGACGCTCCGTGTCCTTTTGCTTGTCGGTTCGGCTGTCGTCTTGATCGGCGAGTAGCAGTGCGTGCCGTTCTGTGCCGAACAGGCGCTCGTTGAAGAAGGCTTCCACTTGTTCGAGGATGAGGTCTTCGCGGATGTAGACGGTGGGCGGGTGGCCCTCGTGCTTGTCCGGTCGTCCACGGTTGTTGCCTGCCGGGTGGCAGCGGTAGTAGACGCCGGATTTGCGCACCATGCCCATCATGCGGCGGCCGCAATCACAGGTGACGCGGCTGCGCAGCACGTAGGTTCGCCGCGAGCGCGGATCCTGCTTCAGTCCGGCGCCGTCGCGTGATCCTTGGCGTTGGGTTCTGGTGGCGGTCATCTCGTCGAACATCCACTTGGGGATGAGCGGCTCGTGCGCGGGTTCGGGGGACCATACCCACATCTCTGGAGAGTTCTGGCGGTTTCGTGCGCCACGGCTGCGGCGCGCTCGCCGGTTGTACACCTGGTACCCCGTGTATTTCGGGTTCTTCAGGATGTCGGCGACGCTGGACTTCGACCACGCGCCCCGCGCCCGGCTTCCGCCAGGTGGCTGTGGGGGCGGGTGCTCGTCGGTGCCCTGATTCAGGCGCTCGGCGATCGTGTCGAAACCCAGTGCTTCGTGGTATCGCCACTTAGCGATCAAGGCCACGGTTTTCGCTTGTTCTCCGTCTGGCTCCAGGCGTGTCTTCGTGAGCCCTTTCTCGGCTTTGGCGGGATTGGGGTGGCGCAGGGTCTTCGCGCGGTACCCGTAGGGCGGTTTGCCGATGTTGTAGCCCTCGCGGACGTGGGTGCAGGTGCCACCCCACGACAGCTCCAGCATGTTCAGGACTTCGTACTCGGCGACCGACTGGTTGATCCGGCGTTGCAGGATTTGCTGGGCTCGGCCGCCTGAGAGCAGGATTGGCTCGTTGGATGCGAAGACGGGAACCTCGGCGCGTTCGAGTTCTCGCTCGACGGACAAGGTTTCATACATTTTCCGCGCGATCCGGGACATGGACTCGCAGATCACCACATCGAACCGGCGGTCCGGCTGCTTCGCCTCGGACAGCAGATCCGCTATGCCACCGTCTCGGGCGATAGGGATGTCGAAACGTTCATAGCCAGTACCCCGGCCGCGCCGCTCGAGCTCCATACGCCCGGATTCCACATCGTAGAAGTGGCATACCACGACCCACGACTCGGGCAGAGCGGACTTCGAGCGGTCGAGTTGTCGCAACAGCGACTGGCGGGGATCCTGGTGCTCCTCGGTGGATGTCCGGCCGGCCCAGGCGACCCGAACGTCTTTGGCGTGAAGCGCGAGCGGCAGACCGAAGGGAGAACGCGCGAGATCGCTGAGACCGTGCGTGCCAGTTGGTTTCTTCATGGCGCCGTCCTGAGTCCGCTCCTTTTCGGTGCTCATGAAGTCCTCGCCTGGTCTTCGTATTCCGTCGATGAACCGCTGCTCTTCCGGCGGTGGGCCCATGTCACGAGTTCCTGGAATACGGTCGCTAACTGCTGTCTCAGCCAGGCGTCTGGTTCGACATGGCGCACTTCGGTAGCAAATGTCCAAGCACGTTCGGCGCCGTAGACGCCGACTGCTCGCGACGCCAAGCGATTCCTGCTGGGGCGACCCACACGTCCTGGCCCGGCAGGATCCCGTCGCCCAGCCGGGTGCTGCGTACTCACGCCGCACCCGTTCGCAAAAGAAGTGGCTGTTCTTGTGGTGACATCTCTACCCTTCGGCTGCCCTGCCCGATAATGCGAACAATGTCCACCTAGATCTACGCTCGGGTGATGGGCTCTGGTCAAGCGCGCCGTGTCTGTCGGGTGCGCAACGGGTTCGCATCCTCTAACTCCATGAAACCCGCCATTCGGGGACAAGGCTGTCTCAAGTATTTGCCATCGAGAACAGGGGCGTGGGTCGAAGCAGTTACCCTGCAGGATTTCTGGTCCAAGTCCAGGCAGAGGAACGTAATGCCCTAGGGTGCGAGCTGGCCACCGTCGAGGCAGTGTTGCTGAGGCGATTCGGCGTCGATAAAACGCCATGGTGTCCGACGTTGACGATGGTCTGACGCTGGGTTTCGTTGTTCTGAGCGAGGCGCTCCAACGCGTAGAGTCCACCGAGACGGACCGGAGCCTTATCGGAACCGAGTTGCTCGACGGCTTTGGTGCACAGCTCGGTGATCCGGCGTTCGCGGGCGTCGTCGGCGACACGCTCCTGCTGTGCCTGTCTGGTGGCGGCGACGGTTTGTTGGTGGGCGAGGACTTCGTATTGCTGGGCGAGAGCGCGTTCGCGGTTGTCGAGGTCGGCTTCGGTGGAGCGCTGGCGGCGCCAGGCGAGGTAGAGCGCGACCACGCTGCCGCTGCCGACACCGATGCTGAGCCCGATCTTCAGCGCATCGAGGCGGGCCTTGACTAGGTCCGCGCCGGTGAGTCCGGCCGTGATCGGCCACCACAGCACGGTCACGACACCCGCGGTTAGGATCGCGATCACGATCGCGGTTCACCACATCACAGCCCGGGTCAGCTCAGGCAGCCGCTTCACTGACGAAGACGTCGAGAGCGGCAGCGCAGGTGGACTGGCGGCTCCGGGCCGCGCATCGTCGGTCGTGACCTTCATCGTCGCGCAAACGGGTGGAGACGTTTCTGGTCGACATGGCAGGGGACATCAAGGGCGTCGAGCTGGACCTTGCGCGACTGGCCGATTTAGCACAGATTGGTGTGCGCCACTCGGTAGGAGTCCTCATGGTGCGAGGGCTAGCTCGCCAATGCGCTCCAGGTGGGCATGTCCCGCAGGGTGGATGCGGCGACGAGGGCGGGGCGAGGAGCATCTTCGAAGGGCCGGTTGTAGGTGGTGTGTCGGGTAGGACGTACCAGCGGCCTCCGCCGAGGGAGGGCTTGTCGGCAGCTTCGTACACGGTCGCGCCGGTCAGCTCGGGTTCCTCCGCTGCGCGGGCTGGAGCTGTCCGGCTTTCGGCTCGTCCGGGAAGTTGCTACTGCCTGCTGGTGGCCAGCACCACCACCCGGGGGCATTCGGCCAGGATTTCCGCGACGAACCCGGCGCAGGCGTCGATGACGTGTTCGCAGTTGTCCAGTACCAGCAGCCGCGTCTGGTGCCGCAGATGTTCGATCACGATGCGCGTCGCCGACGCGTCGGACCGATCCTGAAGCCCGAGCCGGTCCGCGACCAGGTTCGCCACGAGCGCGCCGTCTCGCACCGGGGCCAGCTCCACGAACACCGCGCCGTGCTCGAAGGCCCGGACGGAGTCCCGCATGACCCTGGCCGCCAGCCTCGTCTTGCCCACCCCGCCGGGACCCGCGAGCGTCACCAGCCGTGCCTGGCCGAGCAACCGGCGTATCGCGGCGCCCTCCTGGGCACGGCCGACATAGCTGGTCGACTCGGCCGAGACCGGCGCGGATGACAGCACGTCCACCTCACATCCGACTCCGTACGACGGATGATCAGTTTAACCCGCATTCGCCCATTCGGAGGAACAAGCCTTCGATCACCGGTAGTGGTGGCCGATGAACCGCGCGGCCAGGTCGACACTTCCGTCGAACGCGTAGGACAAGTGACCGAAAGAAGCCATGCTCGGCACGCTTGACCGGCCGTTCAGCCGTGGCAGTCCGAGTCGCCGCTGCCCACACTTTCGAGTTCGACGGCGACCGTTCGTGCGTCGGCGGCACTGCCGTGCGCGATGGCGGCGGAAAGCCCGGTGTGCTCGGATGGATCGAGGATCGCGGTGAGGGCGGCGGGGGAGAGGTGATCGGTGATCCGGGAGTCGGCTTTCACCAGGTCGACGAACCGTTGGCCCGTGGCGGCCGCGGTTTGGGCGGCCTCGTAGACGATTTCGTGTGCCGTCTGCCGTCCGATCGTGCTGCCCAGTTCGAGCATGATGGCTTCGGCGCTGATCGCGCCACCGGTGAGGCCGAGGTTGGCTCGCATACGGTCCGGGTGGAGCGTGAGCCCGCCGGTGACGACGGAGATCCGGGTCAGTGCGTCGCCGGTCAGCACACACGAGCGTCGGACGACGTCGAACATCATCGACGGCGCGTGGTCCGCCTCGTGTTCGTTGCCCATGGCCTCCAGGGCGAGTGGCACCAAGGCCCGGATCTCGGCGGTGATCCCGATGATGTCCTGGCACAGCTGGGGGTTTCGCTTCTGTGGCATGGTGGAACTGCCGACGGTACCTGGCGGCACGGGCTCCTCGACTTCGCCGTACTCGGTCTTCATCAGGGTGTAGATCTCGCGCCCGATGCGACCGCAGGTACCGGCGAGCAGGCCGAGAACGCCGGTGAACTCGGCGAAATGGTCACTGATGTTCCGGGCGGGCACAAGCATCGAGGCGAGGCCGAGACGGTCGGCGACGGCGCTTTGGAGGCCGGGGCCACGGGCGCCGAGTGACGCGAAGTTCCCGACCGCGCCACCGATGATGGCGACGAACAGGCGAGGGGCCAGCTGTCTCAGCCGAACGATGTGCCGGCCCAGCTCGTCCAGCCACGAGGCGGTTTTGAGGCCGAACGTGATCGGCACGGCGTGCTGGCCGTGGGTCCTGCCCGCCATCACCATGTCGGCGCCGCGTTCGGTGAGGTCCGCCAGCGACCTCAGCAGTTCGCTGAGCATCCCGAGGAGCTTCTCGTGGGCGCGGCGAATGACCAGCACGTCTCCGGTCTGGGTGATGTTCTGGGTGGTGACGCCCCAATGGACCCACCTGCCGTGCGGTTCACCGGCAGCGGTGGCCAGCTCGGTGATCAGCGGCATCAGCGGATGGCTGGTCCGCGCGATGCCGTCCTGGATTCGCGCGAGGTCGAGGCGGTCCAGCGTGCACACTTCGGAGATGGCTTTCGCGGCCGGTTCGGGGATGATACCGAGCTCCGCCTGCGCGCGAGCCAGCGCTGCCTCGACGTCGAGCCATGCCTGCCAGCGAGCCGGTGTCGCGAACAGTTCCGCGATCCCCGCTTCGGGTACCCGTCCCGCGGTGAAGCGTTCGGTCATGATGTCGTTGTCCTGCCTTCTTCAGAGGTCGGCCGTCACGAGGCGGGAGCGGCGGTGAGTGCCGCGCCGGACGAGTCCCGTCGTCCTGCTTTGAGCCGGTTCGAGACGATCAGCACGACGAGGATGAGCACGATCTGCAGCGTTCCGTAGGCGGCGGCGGAACCGAACTGCGACGAATAGATCCGGTTGTAGATCTCGACCGACATGGGGGCGAGCCCGGCCGGATAGATCACCACCGAAGCCACGTATTCGCCGACGCCGTCGATGAACGCGAGCAGCGCGCCCGCCAGCACTCCTCGCGCGACCAGCGGGAAGGTGACAGTCCGCAGGACTCGCACCGGTCCGGCCCCGAGGTTGCGCGCGGCCTCCTCCAGCGACGGGGAGATCTGGTCGAGCGCTGCTCCGGTCGAACGGAAGATCAGCGGTACGTAGCGGACGAAGTAGGCCGCGGGCAGGATCCACAGCGTGCCGACGAGGGTCAGGCCGAGGTTGCCGGGCTGAGGTTCGTTGAAGGCGGTGATCAGGTTGACGCCGATCACGGTTCCCGGCAGGGCCCACGGCAGCATCACCATGATGTCCAGCACGGTCCCGCCGAGCCGCTTCCAGCGGGCCACCACCCAGGCGGCGATCGCGCCGATGACGATGGCGACCCCGGTGGCGAGCAGGCTCATCTGGACGCTCACTGAAATCGGCAGCAGACTGCCCGGGTCGGTGAAGATCCCGGTGAAGTTGTCGAACGTGTACCGCTCGGGGAGGACCTGTGTGGTCCACGAGGCGTCGACCGACAGCGACACCA
Organism: Amycolatopsis sp. EV170708-02-1; assembly: GCF_022479115.1. Classification (NCBI taxonomy): domain Bacteria; kingdom Bacillati; phylum Actinomycetota; class Actinomycetes; order Pseudonocardiales; family Pseudonocardiaceae; genus Amycolatopsis; species Amycolatopsis sp. EV170708-02-1. The sequence goes on along the minus strand of NZ_CP092497.1, from coordinate 5,968,694 downwards.
GCACGATCACCAGAATCGGTGCCATCAGCACGACCGTGAGCAGTGCGCTGCCGACTAACGCGGCGATCCTCGCCGGACCGCGTGTGACGGTGCGGTCGAGCTGACTTCCCTTGGACAGGCTGCGGTGTACGCGTCGACCCTGATACCAGCGCATCGACACGAGGAAGACGATCGACACCAAGGACAGCACTGTGGCTTGTGCCGCGGCGAGGCCTTCGTTGCCCGAGGTGCGCGTCGAGACGATCTGCATCGTCAGCGTGGGGACGTTGTACAGCTGCGGCGCGGTGAAGGACGCCATCGAGATCATGAAGGTGAGCAATGCTCCGGACACGAGGGCCGGGGTGAGCATCGGCAGGATCACCGTTCGCCACACCCTCGCCCGGCCGGCGCCGAGGTTGGCCGCGGCTGCTTCGAGTGAGGGATCCAGGCCGGCGAGACCGGCGGAGACGGACAGATAGAAGAACGGGTACATCGTGAAGGTGTGCACGAGGAGAACACCGGCGACGCCGGTGACCGCCGTGTCGGCGGGGGAGAGGCCGAACCACTCGGCGAGTGCCCTGGGGACGATGCCGGTTTCGCTGTAGAGCAGCACGAACGAGACCGCGCCGATCAACGGCGGCAACGCCATCGGCAGAACGGCGACGACTTCGAGAACCCGTCTGCCGGGGAAGTCGAAGCGAGCGAGCAGGATCGCGAGGACGGTACCCACCAGCCCACAGGACAGTACCGAGGCGAGCGAGGTGCCGACCGACAGCAGCAGCGCCTCGCCTGACGCGCCATCGAGAAAGCTCGCGTAATTGTCGGCGGCGCCGCCGTCGACGCTGGCGAGCATTGTCTGTCCCATCGGGACGACGACGAACAACAGCAATACGAACAGGACCGGGGCGGCGAGGAAGTAGATGAACCGGTCGCTGCTCGTGGCGCGGGCCGACAGCCGCCTTCGGGCGGACGACGACGTCGATTCGGGGGCGGGCTCGAGGGTTTGAGTGCTCACAGTGACACCAGCCAGGCGCGTTCCGGGTCGGTGGTGAGGCCGACAGTGTCTCCTTGTCGCGGGCCGCCCCGCTGTGCGTCGCCGGTGACGGTGACGGTGAGGTCGCCGACGGCGACGTCGTAGGAACTGGTCGCGCCGGTGAACTCCTCACTGGTCAGCGTGCCTCGCAGCAACCCGTCGGCCGGGTCGCAGAAGGCCAGCGCTTCCGGGCGCAGGGACACGCCGACGCTTGTCCCATGGATCGGCTTGTTCCCTGGCGTCCGCACCGCCAGCTTGATCCCGCCCGGCAGCACCACGGTGGTGCGCTCGGCGCCGACCGCGCCGAGCTCCGCGGGCAATACGTTGCTACGGCCGATGAATTTGGCGACGAACGCGGTCTCGGGCTGGTGGTAGATCTCCCTCGGCGTGCCGACCTGGTGGACCTTCCCGCCTTCGAGGACCGCGATCCGGTCGCTCATCGCCATCGCTTCGGACTGGTCGTGGGTGACATACACGGCGGTGATTCCGGCATTCCGCTGGACTTCGCGGATCTGGGCGCGGGTCTCCTCTCGCAGCTTCGCGTCGAGATTCGACAGCGGTTCGTCCAGCAGCAGCACGGCGGGTTCGATCACGACCGCGCGGGCCAGTGCGACACGTTGCTGCTGGCCGCCGGAAAGCTGATCGATGCGGCGTGTTCCATAGCCGGTGAGGCCGACCTGATCCAGCGCGCGCTCGACGCGGGATTCCCGCGCGGCCTTGGTGACCTTACGGACAGTCAGGCCGTACGCCACGTTCTGAGCGACGGTCAGATGCGGGAAGAGCGCGTAGTTCTGGAAGACCATCCCGGTGTCGCGGCGATGTGGGGGAGTGCGCGTCACATCGCGCTCGCCGAAGTAAACGCGTCCGGTGGTCGGCTGGACGAATCCCGCGATCGTTCGGAGCATCGTCGACTTTCCGCAGCCGGATGGGCCGAGGAGAGTGAAGAACTCCCCCTTCTCGATGGTGACATCCATGCTCACGGCGGGGGTGTTGTTCGCGTAGGTCTTGCTGACCTGGTCGAGCCTGACGGGAATCATTCACAGCTCCGTGATAGATCCGAAACGGGTTGACAAGGGGAACTCATTCAGCGCCGGTGTCCTTTGATGTGTTCGCTCCAGTAGGTGATCCATTCGTGCTCTCGCTGGTTCACCGTCGCCCAATCGACCGGCATCTCCTTCAAGCCGATCGCGGTGAGCCAGGCGGGCTCGCGTGAGAGGCGCAGTGTCGGGATCTGGAACGAGGTCTCGGCGAGTTCCTGCTGGATCGGTTCCTGGAACAGGAAATCGACGAAGGCGTCGGCGGCGGCACCGTTCGGGCCCCCTTTGACCTTCCCGACCCCGTCAATCAGGATGGGCGCCCCCGAGGCCGGTATCACCGGGGTGAACGGAGCTCCTTTTTTCTGCTGGACCAGGATGTCCTGCAGATTCCATACGCTGACCGGTGCTTCGCGCCGTTGTACCCGCAGATAGAGATCGGATGGATTCGGCACGTACTCCTTGGTGTTGGCGTCGAGCGCCCGCAACCACTCGTAGCCCTGCTCCGGGCTGCCCGTGCGGGCGAAGCTCCGATCGACCATCGCTGAAAAGGCACTGCGCATGGTGCCGGAGGCCGCGACGTCACGGATCAGGACCTTGTCCCGGAAAGCGGGAGTCACGAGGTCGTCCCAGTCCTTCGGCGCCTGCTCGGGGGTCAGCATGTCCCGGTTGTAGAAAATGACCTGCGCCATCCGCATTTCGCCGAGCCACAGATCGTTCCGCCCGTGGTACGCCAAGGGCACTCGCCGAGCCGCGGCCGAGGGCATCGGTGCCAGAAGGCCCGCCGCGACACCTTGTTCGAACTGTTGCGACGTGCCGCCCCACCAGATGTCGGCCTGGGGGCGGCCGGCCTCGGCCCGGACCCGCTCGAGAACCTCCTGAGCGCCCATCGTCAGCATCTTGACCTTGCCTTTGTATTGCGGATTCGCCGCCTCGAACCGAGCGACCACCCGATCGGCGATGTTCTTGGGCCGGGAGGCGTAGATGGTCACGGAATCGTTCGCCGCCGTGGTGCTGAGCCCGCATCCGGCCATCGACAGGACCAGGGCGAGCGCTGCGATGGCGGAGCTGAGCGCCCGACGAGGCATATGACTGCTCCTTTGCAGGGCGACCGTCCGCGAGCACGAACAGTCGGACAATCGATTGGTAGATCGATCTATCGATCACTGACGGTGGTGATAGATCGATCTAGCAGATGTGCGCACTATTACAGACAGCTCGGGTGGCGCTGTCAAGAGGGCTTGTGGCATCCGCATGACCGGCGCACGACGAGTTCGGGTTGTGTCCAGGTCACCACTGACGGAGCGGCCGGCAGTTCCATGCGCTGGAGCAGAATCTCGGCTGCCTGACGGCCCAGTGCGTGGGCGTGCGTGTCCACCGTGGTCAGCGGTGGTTGCCACAACGCGGCGCTGCTGATGTTGTCGTACCCGATGACCGGCAGGTCGGCCATTCCTTGGTCATGGAGCGCCCGGGACAGGCCGAAGGCGACATTGTCGCTGTGGCACAGGATTCCGTCCGGGAGTTCGTCGAGTTCGAGCAGCCGTCGCCCCAATGAGAGGCCGCCCGGGCCGCTGGTCTCACCCGGCAGGTCGATCACGTCCGCCTCGTGCAGCCCGGCGTCGGCCGCTGCCTGACGTAATCCGGTGAGCCTGTCGTGCCGTGACACCATCGTCACGGGACCGCCGATGTAGGCGAGCTTGCGGCAGCCGTGTCCGACGAGGTGTTCACCGGCGAGTTGCCCGCCGCGCACGTCGTCCGCGCCGATGTAGGTCGCGTGCCCGTCCTTGAGGTATCTGGTCATCAGGATGTGGCCGATGCCCCAGGTGGTCAATCGATCCAGCAGCACCGAGTCGGAGCCGGTGGCGGGTACGACGGCCAGTCCGGCGACCTGGTGCTCCCGCAGCATGGTGAGCACTTCGTCCTGCCGCTTCGGATCGTCGCTCGTGCTGGCGACCAAGGGCATGAACCCGGATTCCAGCAGTGCCGCTTCCAGTCCCTTGAAGAGTTCGCCGAAGAAGGGGTTCGTGATGTTGGTGATCACCACGCCGACGAAGGGTGCGCGCTGAGTGCGTAACGACGCGGCGACACGGTCGTAGACGTAGCCCAGCTCGGCCATGGTGTCCATGACGCGTTGCCGTGTCTCGTCCGAGACCCGTCCGGTTCCTCGCAGGACGAGTGATGCCGTCGCTCGGGACACCCCCGCGCGCGCGGCCACGTCCCGTAAGGTCACCCGCGCCATGTGTTCACTCTAGACCGGTACTGCGGCGAGCCGCTCAGGTGCGTGGCGGTGCCGTGCTGCCGCGGATGACGAGCTGGGTCGGTACCACGACGTCGTGGTCCGTCCGGTCGCCGCGGAGGATGTCCATGAGCATCCGTCCGGCGAGTTCGCCCTGCTGCCGGACGGGCTGGCGGACGGTGGTGAGGTCGGTCAGTTCGGCCAGGGGATGGTCGTCGATGCCGATCACGGAGATGTCGTCGGGGACGCGCAGCCCGGAGCGGCGCAGGGTACGGACGGCGCCGAGGGCGACCTCGTCGGAGTGGGCGTAGACGGCGGTGGGGGGCTGAGGCTGGCTGAGCAGCTTCGCCATCGCGTCCGCTCCTTCGGCGCCACCCCAGTCGACGGTGACGACGAGACGCTCGTCGAACGGGATCCCCGCCTCGCGCAAGGCCGCGTGATAGGCGTTGGAGCGGCCGGAGGGTTGCTCGTCGTCCGGTTGGTCGGGGTCGACCGCGGCGATCATGGCGATGCGGCGGTGTCCCAGGAAAAGCAGGTGGTCCATGGCCTGGCGGCCGGCGGTCTCGTCGTCGATGGACACGTTCGGGTACGGCGCGTGCTGCCCGCCCGCGGCGATGATGGTGACGCCCATGAGTGACAGCCGGCGTTGTTCTTCTTCTTCGACAGGGAAGGCAAGGACGACGACGGCGTCGACCTTGCGCCTGGCGGGCAGGCGGTGGAAGAAGTCGTGGCGGTCGTCGATACCGCCGACGTGGTACAGCAGCACGTCCAGGTCGGCGGCGCGCAGCACCGATTCCAAGCCCTCGAGGAGTGCGCCGAAGTACCAGCGGGAGAGGTGCGGGACGACCACCGCGACCCGGCCGGTGGCGCCGCCGGCCAGGCGCGACGCCTCGGGCGACACGACGTAGGACAGTTCTTCCGCGATCGCGAGAACGCGGCGCCGGGTCGCTTCCGCGACGCCGCTCTCGTTGTTGAGTGCCCGGGACGCGGTGGCCATCGAGACGCCGGCCGCGCGGGCCACGTCCGCCATGTTGATCTTCGCGAGGTTCTGCGCCATGTCCGGAAGGTTAACCCACTATCGGAAGCGTTTCCATTTTGATGCACGGGCGAGCGAGCTGCTTACTTCTCGTGCGAATGGGTAGGTGAGACGACTTCATCGTAAGTCCATGTAGCGTGCGCGTTACGCGTTCGTTACTTGACAGGCTTGGTGATGGCGCCCACTGTTTCAGCAACGGAAACGCTTCCGATGAGCTGGCCGCCCAGGTCTCGTGGTCGCCGGGAAGCACGCAGAGACTTCGTCTGCCGAGCGTGAACGGCAGCCGCAGGATGCGAGGAGGCATCATGCTGGAGCACCCGTCCCCGGCCCAGCCGGGCACCGCCGTCCGGCGCGTGCGTGGATCGCTGATGGCCGTGGCGGCCACCGCGCTGGTCGCGTTGGCGTCGTGCGGCGCGCCCGGCTCGGGTGCCGGCACACCGGCCGACGCGACGCCGACGGTGGTGAACACCGCTGCCGGCGACACCCCGGCGACGCTGACGCTGTTCTCCGCTGCCGGGCTCCAGGCCTACGAGCAGGGCCTGGCCGACGCCTTCCACGCCAAGTACCCGAAGATCACGGTGAAGCTGCGGGTCGAGGCGGACACCAACTTCAACACCGTGCTGCCGAGGTTGCTCGCCTCCGACTCGCCGCCGGACATCGTGCAGCCCTACGACCTCCTCGGCGGTGTCAAGGACAATCTGCTCACCGATCTCGACGCCTACGACAAGGCCTACGGCTGGAGCGAGAAGGTCCCCGCATCCGCACTGGCCCCCGGCCGGGTGTCGAACGGGGTGATCGGCTCCGGTCCGCTGTACCAGGCCGGTGGCTCGGCCGGACCGCTGACCGGCGTCTTCTACAACAGGGACCTGGCCGCCCGGATCGGCATGACGGCCCCGCCGTCGAGCATCGGCGAACTCGAAACCCTTTTGGACAAGGCGAAGAACGCCGGGATCACCCCGATCGTCGCCTCCAATCAGGACGGTCTCGTCGGCCACCTGTACAACCTGCTGCTCGGCGACTACCTCGGTGCCCAGGCGCTCAGCGACCTCGTGCACCACAAACCGGGCGCCACCCTGGATTCCCCGGCGGCGGTGAAAGCCACGGAGACCCTGCGGAAGTGGGTCCGGGCCGGATACTTCGATGCCGACGTCAACGCCCTCAACCAGGAGGCGTCGTACGGCAGGTTCACCGGCGGCAAGGGCCTGTTCTTCTTCCAGGGCAGCTGGATCGTGCAGACCCTCGACAAGAACTTCGAGGGCAGGTACGGGGTGTTCCCGATGCCACCGGCCGACATGGGCGGGAAGTACGCCGGGATGACCAGCAACACGCTCGCGTTCTCCATCGCCGCCCGTAGCAAGCAGAAGGACGCCGCCGCCTTGTTCCTGGACTTCCTCACCACGCCGGAAGCGGCGAAGGTCGCGGTCGGCAACGGATATGCCGCGCTCCTGTCTGGCCCGGCAGGCAAACCGGCGCCGTCACTGTCGGCGAATCTGACCGACCAGATCCAGACCGGTTACGCGGCCATCGCCGCCGACAACGGTTTCGACAGCTGGCTGCAGAACTCCGCACCCGCCGTCGACACGAAGCTCACCCAGCAGCTCCAGCTGCTGATGTCCGGCAAGGTCGAGCCGGCCGCGATGGTCAAGACCCTTCAGGCTACCTACGCCGACGCCCTCAAGAGTGGCAAATGACGACCATGCAACCGGCGAAACCACACGACCTCCTCCCCGTCGGAAACCGGAACGCCGGCAGCCGGGAAAAGGTCACCGCCGCCAGAATCCGGCGCCCGTTCCGGGGCACGCGGTGGACGGGCTGGCTCTTCGCCCTGCCGGCACTGGCCTTCTACGGCGTCTTCAGCTTCCGCCCGGTACTGATGTCGATCCAGTACTCCTTCTACGACTGGGACGGCGTCGGAGCCTCCACGTGGGTCGGTCTGGACAACTACGTCGAGGTGTTCACCGACCCCGAGCAGATTTCCTCCCTGGCACACGCCTTCTATCTGATCCTGTTCTTCACCGTCCTGCCGGTGGGCTTGGCGCTGCTCACCGCGTCCGTCCTGCGTGACCTCCGTGGCCGGTTCACCGGTGCGGTGGCGCGGACGCTGCTCTTCCTGCCACAGATCATCCCGGGCGCCGCCGCCGGTGTGGCCTGGACGTGGATGTACTCCGACAACGGCGTGGTCAACCAGGTGCTGCGCGCCGTCGGTCTCGGCTCACTGGCCCGTTCCTGGCTGGCCGACTTCTCCTGGTCGCTGACCGCGGTCGGCTTCATCGGCACCTGGCTGTCCACCGGGTTGTGCACGATGCTGCTGCTGGCCGGGATCGGCAGGATCGACGGAAGCCTGTACGAGGCCGCGCGCATCGACGGTGCCGGACCGCTCCGCCAGTTCCGTGCGGTCACCCTTCCCGGGCTGCGCAACGAGATCGGTGTCTGCGTCACCATCACGATCATCGCCGCGCTGGCCAGTTTCGACGTCGTGTACCTCTCCACCCAAGGCGGTCCTGGCACGCAAACGATGGTCCCGGGCGTCGCGGTCTACAACCTCGCCTTCAACGACAGCCGCCTCGGCGCGGCGTCCGCGCTCGCCGTCGTCCTCAGCCTGATCGTGATCGCCGTCATCGCGCCCCTCCAGCGCCTGTTCCGGGAGAAGTAGGCATGCCCGCACAGACCATGAGCCGACGCGCGCCCGGAGTCATCCTCATCGCGGGAGCCGCGCTCTACTCGGTCGTCCCGCTGCTGAGCATGGTCAGCGCGGCGCTCTCGCCACAAGGCACGTTCCCCAGCGGTTTGAGCTGGCCCACCGACCCGCAATGGCACAACTTCGTCGACGCCTGGAACGTCGCCAACATCACGACACTGCTGCGGTCCAGCACGCTGATCGTGCTCGGCGTGGTCCCGGCGGCGGTGCTCATCTCGACGATGGCCGCGTACGCGATCGTCATCCTGAAGATCCCGCTCGGCCGCGTCTTCTACACGGTGCTCGTCCTGACCCTGACCCTGCCGTACGAGATCGTCATCGTGCCGCTCTATGAACAGAACAAGGAAATGGGACTGCTGGGCTCCCAGTGGTCGTTGATCCTGCCGCTGATCGGACTGAACATGCCCTTCGCGATCTTCTGGATGCGGGCCCACTTCGCCAACGTCCCGCGGGAATTGACGGAAGCCGCCGGCATCGACGGCGCGGGCTCCTGGCGCGCACTGGTCCACATCCACCTGCCGCTCGCCCGGCCCGCGATCGCGTCCCTGTGCCTGCTGATGTTCCTGTCCACCTGGAACCAGTTCCTGCTCGCGCTCGTGCTCATCGACGATCCGGAGCAACGCACCATGGCCGGCGCGCTGCAGGCCTTCACCACCAAGTACAGCACCGACCAGGTCCTGCTGAACGCCGGAGCCCTGCTGATCATGACCCCCACGATCATCGTGTTCCTCTTCCTGCAACGCCATTTCGTCAAGGCCCTGCTGCAGGGTGCGGTCAAAGGCTAAGTACACAATGGACATTCCTGAACGGAGAAACGTGGTCGACGCGAACGAATCCTGGTGGCGCAACGCGGTGATCTACCAGGTGTACATCCGTAGTTTCGCCGACGGGAACGGCGACGGGGTCGGCGATGTCACCGGCTTGCGCTCCCGCCTGCGATACCTGGCCGACCTCGGGGTCGACGCGATCTGGATCAATCCCTGGTACCCCTCGCCGCTGGCCGACGGCGGATACGACGTCTCCGACTTCCGCGACGTCCACCCCGTCTACGGCACTCTCGGCGAAGCCGAACAGCTGATCGCCGAGGCCCACGAAGCCGGCCTGCGCGTGATCCTGGACATCGTCCCCAACCACACCTCCGACCAGCACCCCTGGTTCCAGCAGGCGCTGGCCGCGGGACCCGGCTCCCCGGAACGGGAGCGGTACGTGTTCCGCGAGGGCAGGGGCCCGGACGGTTCCCTGCCTCCCAACGACTGGCACGCGGCCTTCGGCGGTCCCACCTGGACCCGGACCGAGGACGGCCAGTGGTACCTGCACCTGTTCGCGCCCGCCCAGCCCGATCTCAACTGGGACAACCCCGCCGTCCGTGACGAATTCGAGTCGATCCTGCGGTTCTGGTTCGACCGCGGCGTCGACGGCTTCCGCATCGACGTGGCCCACGGCATGGTCAAAGACCCCGCGCTACCCGATCTGGGCATGTCGGAATTCTCCGTGCTGGCCGCGGAGGGCCAAGAAGACCATCCACACTGGGACCGTGAGGGTGTCCACGACATCTTCCGCGGTTGGCGGGCCATCGCGGACGACTACCCCGGCGGCCGCGTCTTCGTGGCCGAGGCGCACGTTCGCCCCGGACGGCTGGCCGCCTACCTGCGCAAGGACGAACTGCACACGGCGTTCAACTTCGACTTCCTCAAATGCCCCTTGGAGTCCACCGAACTGAGAAAGGTCATCGACCGCAGCATCACCGATCTCGCCACCGTCGGCGCCCCCGCGACGTGGGTGCTGTCCAATCACGACGAGACCCGGCACGTCACCCGCTACGGCCGCGTCTACACCGGGGTGACCACCCCGATGCGGGACCAAGGCCACCCGTCCGACCACGTCCTCGGCACACGCCGCGCCCGAGCCGCCGCCCTGCTGACGCTGGCCCTGCCCGGCGGCGCCTACATCTACCAAGGCGAAGAACTCGGCCTCCCCGAGGTCGAAGACCTACCCGAAACCGCTCTCCAGGATCCCACCTGGGAACGCTCCGGCCACACCCTCCGCGGCCGGGACGGCTGCCGAGTCCCACTGCCGTGGAGCGGTGACGCACCACCCTTCGGTTTCGGGGAACCCGGAACCACCCCGTGGCTTCCGCAACCCCGGGACTGGAAGTCCTACACCGTCGACAGCAACCAGGCCGACCCCGCCTCCATGCTCCACCTGTACCGCGCGGCACTGCGCCTGCGCAGGACGAACGCCGCGTTGAGAACCGAGGATTTCCGCTGGCACGACGGCCCGGACGGCACTCTCCTCTTCGAACGAGGCGATGGACTGCTGTGCATGATCAACCTGTCCTACCGGCCTGTCCCGCTCCCAGGCGGCTGCAGCCCTCTGCTGGTGTCCGGGCCGCTCGACGGCGACGGGTCGCTGCCACCGGACACGGCGGCCTGGCTGCAGCGGTGCTGATACGGACGCGGAGCAGGGAGGTCACGACACTAGTAGGAGCGCGGTGAGTCGGCGGAGCCGAAATAGGTGTCTGTGAGCCAACCGCGGTAGCGCGGTCCGGGATCTACCGTTTTCCCGCCGAAGTCGGCCAGTACCACCGCGGTCCGGATGGCGGTGGGCCCAGCGCCGCGATGGCGACGGTCAGCGTGGTCAGCAGCGACCGTGTTCGGCGCATCACGATCTCCCGGGTTCCGAGGGTTGATCCAAACAGCGCCGGGGTCCGCGGGAACAAGGCCGTCGCACGCGGATACGTAGTTCTGACGATACGGCCAGAGGGCGGGCGCGGGGCTTTCGTCCAAGACTGACAAGAAAGACCGTCTGGAAGTGGTCCCTGCATGATGGGCCCGTAGATCGACTGAGGGCAGCGGTCACTGCTGACCCTGTTCACCACTGTCGTGAGGCAGGACGAAGAAGGGGTTTCTTGTCGTTCTGGCCGGGCTCAGCCGCGGTCGAAAGCGGGCGGTGGTGGCGCGTAACGGTGGGTTCGATAGGCGGTGGGGAGCGGTCCGGCGACTGTCGCCGGGGTGAGGGTGAATCCATGGTGCTGTCCCAGGATCGTCATCATCGCGATCGCGCAGTCACCGATCGACGCTCCCGAGCCGAATTCCAGAAGACCGGCGTCGGACATCGCGTCATCGAACATGTGGCGGCGGCGCCCTCCACGAGAGTCGTAGGAAGCCCCGCACTCGAAGGCGAAGACGTATTCGCCGCGTGAGAGCCAGGTGACGACCGCGGGCTCGGATTCGTTGGCGGCGATGTAGACGACATCGGTGTCCTTGGCCAGATGGCTGGAGATGCCGTCGACATGGGTCTTCTGCTGAAAATATTCCACGGCGACCGTCCAGTCGCCTGATTCGGCAACGCGGATCCATTGAGGGCCCTCGTCGAACCCTGCGGTGCGCAGTACCGGGTCTGCCAATGCCTGCTTCGCGGTCATCGTTCTGGCTGAGCCGGGGTCGATGTCGAACCCGCGGAACACGTCGGTCACGCTCGTGTGACGGACGAAAGTCAGGGCGCCACCGTCGAGGATGACGCCGTCGGGCGATGTCAACCACGACCAGCCCGCACTCCGAGGATTGCGCTCGCCAGTCGGTGACTCCTTGTTCATCGGCGCTCCTTACGCGGATCTGGTCGCCAAGCGCCGGTCCTGCCGCGTGATCATCGGTGCCGCAAGACTCGCGTGGAAGTTCGACGGCCTGCAGCCTCTCATCTCGGCCGTATCGACGACAGATGCAGGTACGGCGCTCCGGTCCCGATGAGTGATGGCAAGATCGGTCGCTTCGCGGGCCTGGTCGCGGTCTGCGCTGAGTTCGACCTCGTCGCCGTGGGCGGTCCCAGGGCGAGCAGGCTGAGGACGCACCCAGGCGGACGAAGCTCTGCCAATCCGGCGCCGCCGTTTCCGAGCTGGGTGATCAGTCCGGCGTCGGATCCCGCACCGACTGAAGCCTTCGCCACGCCCTGTGGCGCAGCGTCGTCACCGGGTCAGATCCTTCGCGAGCGCGGTGAAGTTGGTCGCTCCGACGGAGCGGTTCGCCTTCGGCAGGGCGATCGCCAGGTCCACCAGCCGGACCAGAGGGCTGACCGGCACGAACACCACCTCGTGCCGGGGCTGGGCGGCCGAGCCGGGCAGGATGCTGACACCGCAGCCCGCCGCGACCAGGCCCACGATCGTCTGAAGTTGCACTGCTTCCTGGGTGACGTTCGGTGTGAAGCCGCCGCGTCTGCACAGTGCGGTGATCTCGTCGTACAGGCCAGGCCCGAGCACGCGTGGGAACAGCACGAACGGCTCGTCGGCGAGGGCGCTGACCGCGAGGCGGCGCCTGCCGGCGAGCCGGTGATCGTTCGGCAGGACCGCCACGAGTGGTTCACGAGAGACGGAGACCAGTTCGAGGTCATCGGCGGGACTGGGCAGGGGCGGGCGCAGCAGACCGAGGTCGAGTGCTGCCACTCGGAGCCGCTCGACCTGCGTGACCGTGGGCAGCACATGAAAGGTCAGGGTCACGTCCGGGTAGCGGGCGCGGAAAGCACGGACGATCGCGGGCAGCGGGTGGGCCACCGCCGACCCGACCATGCCGATCGCCAGCTCGCCGGTCTCCCCGCGCCCCGCCGCCCGCGCCCCGCGTATGGCACTGTCCACCATGGACAGTGCCGTACGGGCGTCGGCCACGAACGCCTCGCCCGCCGGGGTCAGGTGCACCGTCCGGGTGCTGCGCTCGAACAATGTCACGCCCAGCTCGGTCTCGAGAGCCTTGATCTGCTGGGAAAGCGGTGGCTGCGCGATGCCGAGCGCGACGGCCGCCCGGCCGAAGTGCAGGTGGTCGGCGACCGCGACGGCGGCACGCAGGTGTTTGAGATCCATATCGGCACCAGATCAATGGGGGTCGATTATGTACAGAATAGGCGAACCGGTCTCCGGCGGCGGCATCCTGGCGGCATGCTCCGAAGTCTTGTCGTAGCGTTGTTGACCACTGTCATGCCCGCGTCGGCGCCGGATCACCTCGTGCGCGCCGACTGGGACATCCCTGGCGGCGCGGGCACGCTCCACGTTCGTGAAGTGCGGCTCGACTCGGCGAAGCGGGCCCGGCCGGTGATCCTGGTGCACGGCGCGCGGGTGCCCGGCGTCGCGTCGTTCGACCTCCCGGTGGCGGGCGGGTCGCTCGCCGAGGATCTGGCGAGGGAAGGGCGTCGCGTGATCGTCATGGACGCCACCGGTTACGGCGGCTCGACCCGCCCACCTGCCATGACCGAGCCACCCGAGGCGAACCCGCCCGTGGTGACCGGTGAGCAGGCAGTCAAGGACATCGAGGCGGTGGTGCGGTGGTTGCGGTCCGGCCGCGTGGACCTCGTCGGCTGGGCGACCGGCGGGCACTGGGCGGCGTGGTACGCGAGCGAGTACCCGCACCGGGTCGCGAACCTGGTGGTGCACAGCAGTCTCTACGGTGCCACCGTGGGTCACCCGCTGTTCGGCGGACCGCCGCCCTCCGGGGCGTACCGGCTGAGCACGGGAGCCCAGTTGCTGCCCGCGTGGGACTCCAGCATCCCAGTGCCGGACAAGACCGAATGGCGTGACCCGCGCGTCGCTCAGTCCTATGTGGATGCGGCGCTGGCGAGCGATCCCACGTCCGCGGACCGCGAGCCGCCGAGCTTCCGCGCCCCGACGGGCGCCATGGCCGACAGCCACCGGCTGGCGAACGGCACCCAGCTCTGGGACGCACATCGGATCCGCGCGCGGACGCTCGTGCTGCGCGCCGAGTACGACTTCTGGTCGCGGCCTGCCGATCTGACGGCACTGGCCGGGGACCTGACCGCGGCGAGGGAGGTGCGCGCCGTGACACTGGAAGGCGCCACGCACCATGTGCACCTGGACCGGCCCGGGAAAGGCAGGACCCGGTTCATCGAAGAAGTCACCGGCTGGCTGCGGTGACACGGAAGTCCCCTCGGCGGGAGGCGTCTACCCGAGGGGGGTGCGGGTCCACGCTCCGGCGTTCATCAAGGCGAACAGGTCCGCTCCGGTCACGCCCTCTCACGGACCAACCGCGCGGAAGCCGCGACGACCTGCGGCCGTGGCGGTGCGCCCGCAGCGGATTCGGACTTCCGAGGTCACTGGATCAGTCGTAGGACCCGGCGACCGACCTGTGATGGAATCCGCGCCCGTCGACGCCGTCTGCCATGCTCGGCCGCCGGACGGCGAAGTCGCCGTACTCCTGGTGGCCATGGATCTCCGACAGGATCTTCGTCGCCTCGGCTGTGATCGCCTCGCCTGCTTCGAAGAAGTCCCGTCGCAGTTCGGCGGCTTGCTCCGGGATGTAGTTGACGATCGTGTCGGGCGCCGGACTTGCCTGGCCTGTCACGACTTCCGGCTCGGTCAGCTCGCCGATGGCGGACGGAAGGGCGGCCACGGCCTGGAACAGGCCCGCACCCACATTCGTGGGACTTGCCAGGACTGGTCCGACCACGGAGGTGATCGCGCCGATGCGCTTCCACACCTTGTACGAGGGGGTGCCCTTCGGCTTGGCGACCGTCGTGGCCAGGATGGCTTTCAGCGTCACCTCCTCGCCGTCGAGCCAGGACAAGATGTCCTGCTGGATCCGGTCGATGGCGATGTTGGTGGCGCCCAGCAGTTTCGCGAGTTCGTGGACGACCTTGGCGTGGTTCTGCCGGACGCCGTGGAGCGGCTGGTAGAAGTTGCCGAAGAACTCGTCGGCCGCGTCGCCGTTCCAGGCGTCGTCGTGGGTTTTCAGGTCAGCGAAGTCCTCCGGTGGATACCGGGATATCTCCCATGCCTCCGTGAGCAGGCGATGGGTCTCTTGGACGTGGGCGGAGTCCAGCAGCATGATCGGTTCCAGGGTGTCCTTGACTTCCTGGACCACGGCGGCCGCTTTGCCGTCCGCGACGGCACTGACCCACGAAAGGGCCTCTTCGAACTCCTTGCGCGCATCGGTTCCGTCGATCCGGGTCGTCATCAGCCCCGGAGCCCTGACCAGATACTGGCAGCCGCTGCGGCTCTGCGGCGCGAAATTCTTGACCAGGACGTCCTTGTTGAACGGCGGCTCCTTGACCACCTCGGCGGCACCGTCCATCACCAGGACATCGTGGAGCAAATCGGAAAGTCGATCGAGGGAATCAACAAAAGCCTCGTGGCTGGTTACGCCGAACATTTCCGTCCTCACCGGGCCGTCGGCGGGGCCTGCCACTGGCGTCCCGGCGCGGGACCGCGGTCGAGCACCGCCCGGTGGGCCGGATCGGCCATCAGCTTCTTGAACTCGGCCTGCGCGTCGTCGTCGGACTTGGCGTAGGCTTCGGCGGCTTTCACCAGGGCTTCGCCGGCGTCGTGCACGCTGATCGCGGTGACGCGCATCCCTTCCTGCAGTTCCTCCTGAAGCTGCCTCAGGTAGGTGAGGGCCAGCAGGTTCGGGCAGGTTTCGCGCAGAGCCGACAAGCCCTGGCCCGCCTGATGGATCAGTGCGGTGCCGGCGGCGTACTTGATGGCGAAGTCGGGCAGGTGCACTCGCCCCGCGCGGTAGAGCCGGTGCAGGTCGGTACCGAACTGCTTTCCGCCGCCGACCGGTCCTTTTCCGGTGGCCGGCTTGGCCGTCGATGGTGTCACGTTCGTGCTCCCCCTGAAACTCACGGACTGTCAACGCCGCGACGCTAACCGAGGACCGCTCACAGAGCGCTTTCATTCGGCTGACAGTCAACTGCCGCTGGTCAACGCGGTGTTCGCGAGAGGGAGCAGGAGCTGGCGTGCTTTTTCGATGTCGGCCTCGTTGCCCATGTCGAGGCGGTCGCTGGCGAACTTGATGTTGACCAGCGCATGGGCGTCGTGGGCGAGCAGTTCCACGGTCAGTTCGCCGGCCCGGCCGCTGTGCTTCCACCGGCAGCCAGTGCCGACGGTGCTGCCTGAGGCCTGGTAAAAGCCTTCGTTGGACGCTCGGCGCTCGAACTCGCCGGGCGCGTCGTCCACGGCGGAACGGGAGACATAGAAGTGGTTCACGTTGGGCTCGCCGATCCACTCGCAGCTGACCGTGGAGCCGTGTTCGCCGGTGGCCTCGGGATACGGATGCGCCACCGACACGGTGCGCAGCGCGTCCGGGGTGAAGTTGCGGCACCAGCCGGGCATCCGGTCGTAGGAGGCGGCGGGAAGCTCACCCGGTGACCCGAGCTGGATGGCGGTGAACACACCACCGGCCACTACCAGCACCGTGAGCAGGGCCGCGAGAACCCATCTCGTGGCGCGCATTCGTTTCTTCGGAGCCGGAGTTCCGGTGACCAACGCGCGCGCCTGCGCGCGGTGCTGGTCAGCGGCCATCGCGACCGGTGGCGGTAGCCAGCCGAGCGCGGTGGACGCACCCGCGACCGCGTCCAGGATCTGCCGCGGCTCCGGCCGACGTGACGGCGTTTTGTCGAGGCAGGCGCCCAGCAGGGCACGCAACGGCATCGGGACGCCGTCGAGCCGGGGCGTGGCGTGCACGACGTTGTAAAGGATCTGCGGTGTCGAGTTCCCAGCGAACGGCCCGTGGCCGACGGCGGCCATCACCAGCATCGCGCCCAGGGAGAACACGTCGCTGGCCGGCGTGAGGCCGGCACCCAGAGCCTGCTCGGGCGACATGAAACCCGGCGAGCCGATGATCGAGCCCGTCGAGGTCAGTTCGTGATTGCCCTCGATCGCGCGGGCGATGCCGAAGTCGATGACCCTGGGCCCGTCCTCGGCCAGGAGAACGTTGGACGGCTTGAGGTCGCGGTGGATCAGCCCGGCCCGATGGATGTCGGCAAGTGCGGAGGCCAGACCGGCGGTGAGCACGCGCAGCGTATGCACCGGCAGCGGTCCCGCCAGGTCGACCGCCTGCCGCAACGACAGGCCCGGCACGTACACCGAAGCCAGCCAGGGCGCGGCGGCATCGGTGTCCGCGTCCAGTACGGCAGCGGTGTAGGCGCCCGACACCGCCCGAGACACCTCGACCTCGCGGCGGAACCGGGACCGGAAGCCCGGATCGCGCGCAAGGTGCGGGTGGACCAGCTTGACCGCCGCCAGCCGTCCGTCCGGAGCGACACCGAGCCACACCCGCCCCATGCCGCCCTCGCCCAGCGAGCCGACCAGCCTGTACTGGCCGACGGCAACGGGGTCGCCCGCAGCGAGCCTTTCCACAATCCCTCCCCGACGCCGACCGGGCCGTCAATCTAGTCACGCCGTCGTGACCGTCGCAATGTGGCGACGATCCCGTCCGGATGTGCGCGAACTGAAAGCAATCTGTCAGCGGGGCGTCGCTACAGTGCCCGCGAAGTCAGGAAAACACGTCACGGGGGAGAACACATGGGGCACCGGCCGCCGTATCAGTGGTACCCGCATCAGGGAGGTCATCCGCTCGGGTATCCGGCCCCGCCGAGCCCAGCCACCGCCATCGTCGCGGGCGTGCTCACGGTCGTCAACGCTCTCTGGTACCTGGCCGGCGCGGTTGTCACCACGGTACTCCTCGTCGCGTCCGCGCCCATCGCGGCGGAGGAGGTGGCGCTGCTGGTGCTGTACGCCGTGCTGGCCGTGCTGCTCTTGATCGGCGGCATCCTGCTGTTCGCCCGCAAACCAGCCGGGCGCGTGTTGGTGATCATCGGCAGCGGGACGGCGGCCGGATATCTTGTGCTGGCTCCACTGTTGTCCGCCACGGCTGGCCTGCATCTGCACGTGGGGGTCGAACTCGGCGGGTACTACCTCACATTCCTGCTCGCCCTGCTGCCCGCTATCGCCACACTGGTGCTGGCCCTCGTCAAGCCGACCGCGGTCTGGGTGAAATCGGGCGCACACCGGTCGTCGACAATGCCAGGAGCGGCTAAGCTTTCACGATTGTGAGTTACTGCTGCACCGGATCGGGCGACACGTGCTCGTACCAGCGGGCATTTTCGATGGTCTCATCGCAACGCTTCTGCGCCTGAAGGTAGCGAGCATCGTCTGAATCGGCCACTGCGGGTGGCCGACTTCGGTAACGTGTCCGGGCGTGGCGGAATTTGCGGTGCTGGGGGTCCTGCGGGTCTGGGAGGGCCGGCATGAGGTGCCCGTGCCCGCTGGAAAGCTACGGACGTTGCTCTGTGGGCTGATTTCGCGGGCGGATGAGACGGTGCCGACAGCCACGCTGGCACGCTGGCTGTGGGACGACGGTGAACCCGCGAACCCGAAGGCGGCCATCCAGACCTACGTTCGGCGATTGCGGGACATCCTCGGAGACGAACGGATTCGCACCGACATCGGCGGATACCAATTCGTCGCCGACGCGATCGAATTGGACTTGGCGGAGTTCGACGACTTGTTCACGAAAGCTCGAGAGGCCGATCGTCGAGGTGCCGGACACGACGTCGTGGCGATGCTCGATCAGGCACTTTCGCTCCGACGTGGCCGGGCGTTCGGCGACGTCGATGGTGAAGCAGCGCTGCGGGAGTTCGTGTGGCCGTGCGAAGAACGCGTGCTTGCCGCCTACCGGCTGTTGATCTCCTGGCGTCTGCGTCACGGTGAACATGCCGACGTTCTGCCCGAACTCAGCAGGTTGACCGGGCAGTATCCGTTGCATGAGGGCCTTGCCGAACTGATCATGCTCGCCCTCTACAGAACTGGGCGGCAGGCTGACGCGCTCGCGCGGTACGAGACGCTACGCCTGCGGCTTGCGGAAGAACTCGGCGCTGACCCCGGCGTGGCTCTCCAAGATCTGCACAGGCGCATATTGAACCTCGACCCCACGCTGAACGCGCCAGAGAAAGATCCGGGATCGGCACACTCGATAGTTCCGCGACAGCTCCCGGCACGCCGCCTCGTCTTGACCGGGAGAGAACAGGACCTCGCCGTTCTGACCAAGGTTCTCTCACCGGCCACCGGCAGGGGAGACGGGCCCCCGATCACGATCGTGACCGGCGTCGGAGGCATCGGCAAAACCGCGTTGTCGCTACTTTGGGCACACGAGCACGCAGATGAGTTCCCCGACGGGCAACTCTATCTGAACCTGCGCGGCTTTGACCCTGCTGGTGAACCGCTGGAACCGCAGGCCTGCTTGCGACGGGTGCTCAGAGACCTCGGCGTGGCGGCATCAGCGATCCCCAGCGACCTCGACGCGCTCGCAGCCCTGTATCGCAGTCAACTCGCTGACAAGCGCGTGCTGATGCTGCTTGACGACGTACGCGACTCAGCCCAGGTCATACCGCTGCTGCCAGGAACCGACAGCGTCGCTGTGCTCATCACGAGCCGGAATCGGCTCGGCGGCCTGACAGCCGGCTACGGTGCCAACACGCTGATCCTGGATGTCCTTCCTCCGGCCGCGGCGAGAACGATGCTGACACGACATATCGGCGATGACCGCGTGCGCCGTGAATCAGAGGCCGCAGACGAACTGGTCAGCCGATGCGCGGGACTACCATTGGCGCTAAGCGTCATGGCGGCCCGAGCGGCAGCGCACCCCGAATTCCCGCTCGAAACCCTCGCGCACGACCTCCGAGACGAGGCCGGACGTTTGGACGCTCTCGACCTCGGCGAGCTTCCTGCCAGCCTGCGCGCGGTTTTCGCCACGTCCTACCGGGCACTCGACCGGGGCCCTGCACGGACGTTCGCGCTGCTCGGGGTCGCGCCCGTACCTGACTTCACCGCGGACGCCGTGGCAACCCTCATCAATCGATCGGTCGTTTCGGCCGCATCAGACCTGCGAGCGCTGGAGGCCGCGAACGTGGTGCGGCAGCACGCTCCACGGCGTTATCGCATGCACGACTTGGTTCGTCTGTACGCGACTGAACTCGCCTCAGGCCTGACCAGCCACCTCCAGCGTCAGGAGGGACTGCTGCGCCTGATGGACCATTATCGCTACGCGGCCGCGATCGCGGCAGACCTTCTCGACCCGGTGGAGCCATATCGTCGGCCTCCGGTCCCTGAGCCGATCGAGTCGGCCCCCGCGCTACCGGATCAGGACGCAGCCAGGGCATGGCTGGACAGGGAATGCGCCACCTTGCTCGCCGCCGGCCTTTACACAGCGAGAAGTGGGATGCCAGACCACGCTGCCCACCTGTCGAGTACGTTGATGCGCTATCTCGACTACTCGGGCCGCTACCACGACGCTCTCGAACTACATTCCGCCGCCATGGAAGCCGTTCGTGAACACGATCCGGGTGCTTACCATCGAACCATGTGGAACCGCGCATACGCACTTGTGCGCCTGGGTGACTATTCCCATGCCCAGTCTCTCGGCCAGAGCGTGCTCGACTTCGCGTCGAGGACTGATGACCTCGTCCTGGGCACCTCGGCCTCGATGCTGCTGGCAGTGATTTCCGACAAGCTCCGTCGGAGCGACGAGCAATTACACCACATCGAGAATGCGCTGGATATGGCTCGGCGTTCCGGTCATCCCTCCGAAGAAGGCACAGCCTTGCTTAACCTTGCCTACTACCATGAGGAAAACGGTGACTATGAAGCCGCGCTCGAAGCGCTTGACCAGGCTGGGAACGCCGTACGGGACGTTCCCGAAGCGGGGCTGGACAACTGGCTGCTGTCCGCGCGGGCCACGGTCTACGAACGCCTCGGACGATGTCAAGACGCGTTTGAGAACTATCGTCAGGCGCTTGTGATAGCGCGCGCACGAGCCAACCTCGGCCTCCAAGTGGAGGTGCTCAACCGATTGGGGGGCACGGCTCGAATCCTCGGTTATCAGGAGGAGGCGATCTCCAATTACCTGGAGGCCATCACGCTCGCCAGAAACACCGGATTCCGACATGAAGAAGCTCGTGGACGCGGTGGGCTCGCCCAGGTATACCGCGACCTTCAGAGACCTGCTGATGCAGCGCACCACGCCGAAAAGGCGATCGCCTTGCATGCCGAACTCGGCAGCCTGCCGTCGTCAGAGCTGCGCGGGATTGCCGGCGCGCCAGGTGAATAGCATTCCTGGTAGGTCTGTGAGACTCGAGGTCCCGTCAGTGCGGGAATCCGGTAGCACGCCGAAAACGTGGTATCACCGCATTGAGGTCGGCCCGCCTCGTATGGCGCGGAGACCGGAGCGGCCTGACGCGGCGGGCCGCCCTGACCAATAGCCAGGGCGGCGACTCCACGAGATCCGCTCCCCGAGGGTCAGTGCGTGATGAGTTCGGTGACGACACCGTCGATGTAGTCCTGGCACGTCCAAACCGGGATCGTATGGAGGGCGGGTCCACCTCCGCGCCAGGAAATCCGGAAGGCGAGATTCTTGTTCCCCGAACATACCCTGCGCACCGTGTCGAGGTACACGGTCCTGGATCCCCAGCCATCGAAGCAGTGTTCGCCTTGGTTGTTCCACACGCCCACATGCCCCCAGGTGTTGCACGGGACCACGTCCAACCCGGCCGTGTGCGACGGAGGTCCTGGGACTGCCGGCGTTTGCTGGGCGCTGACGGCGCCTGCGCTTGCGAGAATCATTGCGCCGGTGGCTGCGGCGACCGTGACGGCTCGGCCGCCGCCGGCTCGCCGGCTCGGCCGGTTCGTCTTTCGTTGTGGCGCGTCGGTCGGCAAGTTACGTGACATGATGGTCTCCTTTTCGTTCGTTGCGCACTGTCGAGCCGGAAGTGCCGCCGTTTCGACTCGGCCCGGCATCGCCGGTTTTGTATTGAGCCGGGCAAGATCGTCAACGGTCACACATTGACTTTGTCTCAGCCTTGTTCTCCCGGCGGTGAAGGTTGCTTTATCAACCCCTGGAGACTGTCCCACGAGTAATCGTTCGAACCGGTTTCATATCGCTGACTGGTGATCTTGTCGTGTGACAGCGAACCGTCAGGACTGAGCGGGACTCCGATACCGCCACGGTGTTGTGGCATAAGGCGGTATCACGGCTCGAACAGAACGCTTGTGTGCCAAGCGGTTCAGGGCAAGCAGGCCCGCTGAGCCGCGGCAGTCGTGGTCGACGCCGCCCTTCAGATCTGCTCAGGAAGATTCGTGTGAGGTCGGAGTGTGGAGGGGGCTGGGTGCTCGCCGCCCGCTGTGGACGCGGTTGGCTACCGGCGACCTGCCTGCTCGAGACGCCCACTGCTGTGGGGCCGATCCGCGTTAACTGAATCGTGACAGGCGGACAAGCTGGGGGTAAAGGGAACGGCCGAAGCTCGTCTGCATGAGCGAATCGAAGGTGCGGTCGGAGACCGCCAAGGGGGCGAAGACCTCGATGGGCCGGGAGCTGATCGAGCTCGCGGCCCTCTTCATCGCTGCGGGTGTCGCCCATCTGTTCGTCAGCACGGTGTCGCTCAACAGCGTGGGACCGGTCGTGTTGTTCGGGCTCGGCCTGCTCCTGATAGCCACTGCCGCCCTGCGGCGATGGTGGGTACACCGGCCGCAAGCGGAAGCGACTCGTGAGGCGCCGAAGGATGACGCGCCGCAACCGGGCGTGGCGTGGCGGATCCGCGCCACCGTGCGTGACGTGCCCGGGAGTCTGGCGAGTGTGACGGCCGCGTTGGCGGCACACCGGTACGACATCGTCTCGATGCAGGTTCTGTCGCTGCCGGATGGTGCGGTCGACGAGTTCTTGGTGCGCGCTCCGGCCGGCGCGACGGCAGCGGACATCGCGGAGGTGACCGAGTTGGGCGGTGGCCGGGAGGTGCGGGTCGTACCTGCGGACGTTCACGAGTTCGTCGACCTGCCCACCCGTGTGCTGACGATCGCGGCCCAATCGGCCGGTTCGCAAGCCGGCTTGGCGCAGCTGCTCCAGGCCATGCTGGGCGAGTGCGACATCACCTGGCAGCCGCCTGAAGGAAGGGGGCGGGAGGCGAAATTCGGTGAGAAGGTCGAGGGCACGTCGATGCGCCTGGTCGATCCCGACGGTGGTCTGATGGTGATCACGCGTTCGTTGTTGCCGTTCACCCCGGTGGAGTTCGCGAGGGTAAAGGCCGTCCTCGACCTCCAGCGCCGCCTCGCCGGCGCACCGGCCGCCGGGCATTGAGCGTTTGCTCGGACACAAGGGGAGTCGTACCTACCTCGCCGAGACCCAGACGGGTGCGGTGGTCGCGGTGGCGACGGTGCGGAAAAGCGGCCGATGCGCGGAGGTCGGCATCCTCGTCGAGGACCGGTGGCAAGGGCGGCGGATCGGAACGGCCCTGCTCGACCGGCTGGTCACCCTCGCGCGGTCCGAAGACACAGCGGCAGTCGTCGCTATCGTCCAGGAAGCGAACACGGCGATGATCCGGGCGATGCGCCGAGCCAGCGCGGAAGCCGATCAGATCGGAACGGATCTCGCCTACCTCACGCTGCAACTCGCACGGTCGAGAGTCTTGGAATCGCGATCAGACGACGCCGGCCGCCGACACTGACACATCTCGGGGCCGCCATCGGCGCCAGGATGTGTCAGCCAAGTCGGCCGGGCCACGTCGAAGCACCGACGCGGACAGATCCGGTCAGATGCCGGAAAGGGCTTCCTTGTTGGCTGCGAGCCAAGTGCCGAAAGACTGTAGATCCGGGTTGAGCGCACGTACGGCGTCGAGGTCGCGGTCGCCGACGAACCGCTTCTCGTTTTCGGCGTAGAACTGCATCATGTTGGCCATCTCCACCGAGGACTCCCGCATCTGTTCGAAGGGTACCGCCTGGTAGCGCACCGGTTCGCCGATCGCTTTGCCGATCGCGGCGGCGTACTCCGCGCCTGACCCACCGCGCCATCGACGCCGCTGCCGGGCTGCCCACCGGCTCGGCCTCCAATC
This sequence comes from Amycolatopsis sp. EV170708-02-1, assembly GCF_022479115.1. Classification (NCBI taxonomy): domain Bacteria; kingdom Bacillati; phylum Actinomycetota; class Actinomycetes; order Pseudonocardiales; family Pseudonocardiaceae; genus Amycolatopsis; species Amycolatopsis sp. EV170708-02-1. The sequence continues at coordinate 5,945,027 of NZ_CP092497.1, read as the reverse complement.
ACTTCCGCACCCGGGACGCCTTGCTCAACGCGGTCGTGGAACGCACGTCCGACCGGGAGCGCGCGATCTGGGAGGCCCTCGCGACGACGTACTACCCGGTCACGCCGGAGGAGCTGGCGCAGGCGATGGCCGGGCTGGCCCGTGAGGCGACCGGCCCGAACCGGACGCTGACCCTGGCCCGGTACGCGATCCTCGTCGAGGCCGGCATCCATCCCACGCTGCGGCCACAGCTGCTGGCCACCGGCGCCCGGGTCAACGCCTGGTTCATGAACTGGCTGCGCGCCGCCGGCTCCACCGATCCCGAGCGTCACGCGCCCATCATCGCCAACCACTGGACCGGGATCGTGCTGCACGAGCTGGCCATCCCGGACCCGGCTTTCGACCCCTACCCGCAGATCGCGGCGCTCGTGACGAGCGTCGTCCGCCCCCGCTCCGAGGAGGTCCCGACATGACCGGCAAACGACCGGCGCCGGACCGCGACGCGATCTGGCGGGTCATCGCCGCCCAACGGACCAGCCTGGCAGACCTGCTCGACGACCTGTCCGACGACCAGTGGCGGCACCCGTCGCTGTGCGCCGGCTGGACCGTTCGCGACGTCGCCGCGCACCTGACGCTGCAACAGCTCGGCCTCCGCGACCTGATCGCGACGATGGCCCACTGGCGCGGCAGCATGGACCGGACCATCCAGGACGCGGCCCGCCGGCGCGCCGCGGAACTGTCGACCGCCCGGATCACCGCCGAGATCCGCGCGACGGCCGGCTCGCGGCGGCACACCCTCGGCGTCACCTACCTGGAAACGCTCACCGACATCCTCATCCACGGCCAGGACATCGCCATCCCCCTCGGCCTCCGCCACGAGATGCCACCGGACGCGGCGGCCGTCGCCGCGGACCGAGTGCTGTCCATGCGCTGGCCGCCGCCGCTGCCGGCGGCGCGCAAGATGGCCGGGTTCCGGCTGACCGCCACCGACATCTCCTGGTCCACCGGCGCCGGTCCGGAGGTCTGCGGCCCGATGAGCGCACTGCTGCTGGTCTGCGCCGGCCGCCTGGCCGCTCTCCCTCGCCTGTCCGGCGACGGCGCCGGCGATCTCACGGCTCGTCTTTCGACATCCGCCACGGCGTGACCTGATGAGCGAGGATTAATGGAGTCTCTGTGGACGACACTCGGCGTCGTGGCCGTGGTGGTGGCCATCGTCCTCGTTCTGGTCGCGTTGTTCCTTGTGGTCAAGCTGGTGCGGAAGCATCGTCAGGTCCATCAGCCGGGCACGCCGGTGCCGACCAAGGCCGCCTACTGGGTTTCCCTGGCCTACACGGTGTTCCCGTTCGACTTGTTGCCCGACCCGGTGTACTTCGACGACATCGTGGTCCTGGCCAGCGGGCTGGTCTACGTCAGCAGGTCGCTTACCAAGAAGGCGCGCGACGACCGCCGGGCGGAGTGAACTACGGCCGGTGTCCGGACGTCGGGACAAGGGCTGCTCCCGACTAGAACTCTCTCGTCGGCAGCACTCTCGGGCCGGTGACCCAATGGCGCTCGCCTGATCGACGGGCGATCCTTATTAGGTCGCCGTCTCTAGTCGTCTGCTGCGGTGGCGATCGCAGCTTGACTCAGTCGTTGCCCGTCGGTGAGTTCGTCTTTGAGTCGTCGTGGAGACGATATGGGAGACGCCGCATGCCGCGAAGGTGGGGGTTCCGCGCAAGATTTTCCACGAGCACGGAGGTCGTACGCCGATATTGACTGCTGCGGTACACTGCCAGAAGTCTCCTCGTATGAGCCGGGTCGCTCTGGTGTGGTTACGTCGGGCATTGCGAACCAAGGCTCGATGTTGGGGTGGCGTGGTGTACGAGACGCAGGTGGAAAGTGGTGAATTATGTCCCGGACAGCCGTCAAGTCGCGTCACGATCGTGTGAGTCGCTTGGGGCGGTGATCCGTACAGAGACATGAGATTTGGCTATCGTTCGGTTCTGTTCATCTCGCCGGATCGAAAAGCCACATGTCCTGGTAAGGACTTTCCACGTATGCCAGTTCTTGGCTGACGTGCACAGCTCTCGGCGTTTATGCGCGTTCGTGTGAATGCATGCCGCTGAATCGTTCGTGAGGGCATTTCCAAGTCATTTGGAGTGCTGCCACTCCGCGCCCGTGACGAATGGTGCCAGCGTGTCGAGTTGCGGACTGATGACGGCCCGTGTGCAGAGGCTGCACAGTCGTCGGTAACCCGTTTCCCGTCCCGAGGGGCTTCGTCATCGAAAGCCGAGGAGCTCGGGCCATTGACCTATACCAATACTCCTGCACCCCTGGTGCGATCTGCGAGGAGAACGCTATGCGCCCCATGACCCGAGACGAGGTGCGCGGTGCGATCGTGAACCTGGAACCAGCTGAGAAGAAGGTTCGGCTACCGGTCTGGTTCGACGACGTGTCGTGGCACGAGATCGACTACCTCGGATGGCGAGATCTGCGCGCCCCGAAACGGGCTTATCTCGTCACCGCGACCGATGATCAGGCTTTCGGCGTGCTTCTGCGCCAGGCCCCGAATCACGCGTTTCTCGCGTCGCGCGCGATGATGTGTGACCTGTGCCGGTCCAGCCGCCGGTTCAACGAGGTTTCGCTCTTCACCGCTCAGCGCTCGTCGCGGGACAAGCGTCAACGGCTCAGCGCCCGCGGTCTGCACTTATGCACTGATCTCGATTGCATGGCGATTATTCGCAGCAAGCCGGTGCGCAGGCCCATCGACTCGTCGGTCGAGGACGCCATCAAGCAACGCAGCGAGGGTCTGCGCTCGCGCATGATCGCGTTCATTCGATCGGTAGCCGACGTTGAGCCGACCACGCTGTAAGGCGCGAACCGCAGGACGCCGCATCGCGGAGTGACACACTGGCAAGGCCTTTGACGAGCGTCCGGTACCGGCACCGACTCGCAGGTGTGCTGGTACCGGGCGCTGAGTCTTGCCCCGATTGGCGGCGGCGGGGTCGGCGCCAGCCGCGGGGAATGTCGACGCGCTTCTCGAAGGCGGATTCCTCGGCAACGAGCATACGTCTATTCCGAAACCGAAAGGTCAGAATGAACGATGCCGTATGGTCGCCCGATGTCCAAGTTGTCCGCCAGCCTGCGGCAGACCGTGGTGTTCTGGCGAGATCTCGATCGAGCAGGGGCGGGCTGGAGCAACGTCAGCGGTGCCCGGTATCAATCCGATGAGCTGCGTATGAGCAGATCTGCTCGACTCCTAGGGGCGAGGGAGCACACGCGATAGTCACCGTGGCGGTCTGTGTCCTCAGGCGGACGGCACCTGACCCGGCATTGTCGGCGGCACTTCGGAGTACGGGCGGTCGTGGCTAGGCGGGAAGCTGTCGTCGGTCGCCACCACTGATTGCACGACCGGCCGGTCGAGTCCCCAGTGGTTCCGGACTGCGGAGGCCGTACGGAGCGTCACGTCAGCGCGGGCAATCGCGCGGTCCGGAAGGACGGCCTCAAGCCACGGTTTCTCTCGCTGAACTCGCCGCACCACTGTCTCGTATGCAAGACCGTACAACTCGGCGATCGCTGTGAGCGGCGTCTGGAAGCGGCGTGACAGCGCGGCCGCGAGGACGATGTCGGCCGAGGACATCTTCTGCCGCGGCCCGAACTGCCCATCAACTCTGCCGGTGGCGTTGCGTCGCACTTGATCGATGCGGCCGAAGACGAGCTCCCAGTCAGGACGCGACATCCCGAGGACATGCGGCTGAGTCAGCACTGCGGGCGCGCACCGGAACACCAGGGGCGTGTCCGCGGCATCCGCGGGTAGCAGGTCTGGCGCGACCAGTACTGCAGAGTCGATGTCATCGGTCCGCGGCGTCGCGGTGCTCGTCCCTGGGCAGGCGGCGAACTCCGCGGGACGGAGAACCTGCCGCTCGATCTGCTCGAGCTCGGCCAGCAGCGCCTGGACACCGTCCCGGGTCGGGGGGTACACCATGCTGCGGTAGGTCCGGAGTTCGTGGTCGCCGCAGCAGTCGACGTAGGCGGGATGTACACCGATCTCCGCCTCGCTGTCGTGGTGGGCGTCCCAGCTGATCCCCGCCTCGGCGATCCACTGAAGTGCCGCCGGGTCCTCTTCTCCCGGGCCCTCCACGGATTCGGGAAAGCGCCACGCGCAGTCCGTGGGGATGTAGCGGACCCACTCGTCTTCGGGGCGCATTCCCGGCGGCGGGAATTGCCCCGCTGGCCAGTTCCATACCCAGCCGCGGCCAAGCAAGGCCCTGTGCAGCACCATGATCGGGAACTGCTCGAAGTGGTCCGACCACCAGCGGCACCTGTTCAGGAGCAGTCGTCGTCCCTGGGGCGCCCAGGCGGGCCCGCAGCTTGTCCCGTCGTCGACGGCTCCTGCGCACTCCTGACACCTCGTCTCCTGCTGATCCGTGCGGCGTCCACCTCGCGGAGCGAGAGGAACCCTCGGCTTGGAGAGTGTCAACGTAGCCGCATCGAGGTCGACACGAATGGGCGATCCCGCAGTGGTGATGAGTTGCCTCGGCGTCCACCGGGCCTTTCGCGAGTGGCTTGAGGGGCACGTGATCTTCGTCGTCTCTCGCTGGGTTGGCCGACTTCTGATCGGCCAAGAGAGTTCCCGACGATGGGGCTCGGCTGTGTGGGCGTGTCCCGTCGAACGCCGCCCTCCACGTACGTGATGCATGACCGGCGCCGCAGGACAGCACACTCCTCTAGCCCAGCCGAAGAACTCAAACTCGTCTCGACACCCACCTGCTGGTCGAGGCCGCGAGGGCAACTCACGAGCCGCCGAACTCCTCAGCCGTCTCTTACACGACCGCGCCTGTGGTTTCCTTCGGTGTCTCGAACGCCCTATGCCCACCGGCCGAGATAGCACCACCTGCGCCCCGATAGCGGTGCTCGGCGGGTCCTGCCGGCTGCGGGCATTCGCTACCGTGGTCGGATACGAGCGGGGGAGTGGGGGCGTGGTGAGCGAGACCGGACAGCGGCAGGCACTCTGCCTTGGCGTCGAGTCATTCTCACCTCCGCCTGATCCTGAATGCGAGCCCGAGCTGGATCGTTGGCCAGCGTTGCCCTTCGCGGGCGAGCGATCGTCGGCTCTGGGTGCCGAATTGGCCGAGCACGGATATCGCTGTCTCACCGTGGACGCTGATTTTCTGGGGGCCGCTGAGCTCGCCGGGCGGCTGCGATCGATGATCACGTCGGCCGGGCCGGAGGACGTGCTGGTGGTACACCTGCTCAGCCATGGCGAGGTACTGCCATCGGGTCTGTACGCGATCGGCGCTGACGGTGTCCATGACCTGGACACGAGGGTGGAGAACTGGCTGTCGTGGGTCGAGGATTTCCCGGATCGTCCGCCGACGCTGTTCCTGCTGGATCTGTGCTATTCGGGCTCGGCGACCCGGCATGGCTGGCGGTTGGAAGTCGCCGCCGAGACCGCCCGTGCCTGGGTGATCGCGGCGACCGGACCCCGCGATCCCGCCTATAACGGGTACTTCAGCCAGGCAGTGGTGGAGGTGCTGGGAGCGATCCGACGCGGTGAGCTGGACGTGCACCCGAACCTGCGACACGTGCCGCTGGGCACGGTGATCACACGGATCGGCCGCGAGGTAGAGCGGCTCGGCGCGGCCGGGTTCGGCCAGCGGGTGCAGGCCACACCGGTGAGCGGTGAATACCCGGACCTGCCGTTCTTCGCGAATCCGAACTTCCACGACGACCCGGTCCGGCGGGCGCTGTCCGCGGTGGATGTCCGGGTGGAGCCGTTCGTGGATGTGCGGCTGGATGCCGACCACTTTCGCGATCGTGCCTCGGGCCTGGGGCCACTGCGAGGCCGGATCCGGGCCGGCTGCTTCAGCGGTCGCGCCGAGGAACTGGCCGCGCTGTCGGACTGGCTCGACCGAGGACACAGCCCGCTGGCGATGGTCGCGGGTGGCCCGGGGTCGGGTAAGTCGGCTCTGCTGGGTGTGCTTGTCTGCGCGGCCCATCCGGTTCTGCGGTCGTCGACCATGGATCTGTGGCGGCATGTCGCCCATCGCCCATCCGCGAACGGAAACCTGGTCGCGGTGCACGGCCGCCAGTGCGACGTGGACGAGATCGCCGCCTCAATCGGGCGACAGCTCGGGATCGGCGCACTGCCGCCGGCCAAACTGTGCTCCGAGTTCGACGATCGGCCGGGACTGAGCCCGGTGATTGTGCTGGACGCCCTGGACGAAGCGATTGATCCGGAGAATGTGCTGCGGGACCTAGTGCTGCCGCTGGCCGAGCGCGGTCGCGCCCGGGTACTTGTGGGTACGCGCCCGTGGCCCGAGCTGGGCGACCTGCGCACGGCGGCGGACCGAGGCGGGCTCGTGATCGACCTGGATGCTGTGGTCCCGGGTCAGCTGCGCAGTGATCTGGCCGCCTACCTGACCGAACTGCTCGAACTCTCACCGGAGTTCGGTGAGGTCGCGTTCCGGCCCTTGCGGGAACTGTTCGCGGACACCGTCGCCGAGCGGCTCGTCACCACCGAAGCTGGACCGTGGGGCGGGTTCCTGCGCGCGGGTATGATCACGCACTACGCGCTCAAGTCGGGCCTGCCGCGCGACCCCGATGCGATTACCGCCTGGCTGGTGAAGAACCTGGCGTTCACGCTGCCCGACCTGTTCGAAGCCGAGCTGGCACCGGCGCGTGTCGGACCGCTCGGACGGCCGTTGATGGTCACGCTCGCCTGCGCGCGAGGCGAAGGGATGCCGCTCGACGTCGCGACCCGCGCGGTCGCCGCCCTGCTCGACGGCACGGAGCCGAGCCAGGCCGAGGTACGCGAGACCTTGCGTCGCTGCCGGTACTACCTGCGCAGCATGGCCGACGACGACGGCACCACGCTCTACCGGCTCTTCCACCAAGCGCTCGCCGATCACCTTCACCCCGAAGCCGATCGTGGTGCGCTGCTGGACCGAATCTTGCCGCCACTGTCCACACCAGCCGGTCGGAGTCGACGATGGCACCTGGCCGAGCCCTACATGCTCCGGCACGCCAGCCAACACGCGATCGATGCGGGCCGCCTGGACGAACTGCTCGACGATGCCGAGTTCCTCGTCCACGCTGAGCCAGAATGGCTCGGCCCCGACCTTTCGCGAGCGCAATCCCGAGCTGGATGGTGGGCCTCCGCGATCTACCACACCTCGGTTGACCAGCACCGCCGCGTGAGCCCGGCAGAACGTCGCCAGCTCCTCGCCATCGACGCCGCCAGGCACCATCACGTCGACTTGACTCGCCGGCTGGCCAACCCTGCCGGGCTGCCCGCCTTGGACTGGGTGCCGCGCTGGGCCACGGATGGCCAGGTCAACCCTGCCTTAGTTGCCACGATCGGTGGTGTCGGGAAGACAGGCATCATTACCGGCCTTGATTGTGCGACGCTGGATGGCCATCCAGTGGTCGTTACCGCGAGCACGGACCGCAAGCTGCGGCTGTGGGACGTGCGTGAGCACAAGCAGATCGCCGAGGTGGACACCGAGACCTACGGCCTGGAGATCGCCTGTGCCACGGTGGCGGGTCGGCAGATCGTGGTCAGCGCCGGTCACACCGATGCGGTCGATTTGTGGGATCTACGGACCCTGCGTTGGCTGGGTAGATGGGGCGACCCGACGAAGCGATTCCCACACCACGGGTTGAGCTGTGCCCCCTGGGCCGGCGGCACGGTCGCGATCCGCGTGGGGAAACGAACGAACCAACCCCAAATCCTGGACCTCGCCACCGGCGAACCGCTGGAGCCGCCACTGTATCTGAACGTCCGCGAGGTTGCGTGTGCCACCGTCTCTGATCGGGATGTGCTGATCGTCAGCGGCAAAAAGGGGCCGCTACTGGGTGGTTCGTCGTCGATCTGGATCTGCTCCTCGGACACGGGCCGCGAGCTGGCCGAGCTGATACGCCGGCCGGACAGGTACGGGAACCTGCAGTTCACCCTCGCCGTCACCGAGCTCGACAAGCGCACAGTGTTGGTCATCGTAGGTGGGAGCACTCTGGCCGTGATTGATCTCGTGACAGGGGACAGCGTCGGTGACCCGGTTCCCTGCGTCGGAAACGCCTCCGCCATCCACTGCGTCCACTGGGGTGAGCTGGTTATCGCGGCGATCAGTCTGGAGACGGGAGGAATCCAACTGTGGGATCTCGCCCGACGCAAACCAGTCGGTCAGCGCCTGCTCGCAAGGGCTTTCCCCTCTGCCGTGACCACGGTGGCCGATGGCGGCGACGTCCGCCTGGTCGCCGTGGACGGCACGAGAATTCGCATCTGGGATCTGGCCGCGCACCTGGCCACGCCACGTCATTCAGGCGCGCACGACGAGCCCGTCCGACGGATCGACATCCTCGACGAAGCACCGGAACCACTTGTCGTTACCTGGGACGACTACGAGGTCCGCTCCTGGAGGCTGGCGGACGGTGCACCGTTCGGGCCGCCGATCCGATCGGCCATGGCGTGGCGGAGATCCACGACCACACTGATGGGCGAGGTGCCCATGATTCTTGACGGGCACGCAATCCGGTACCTCGCAGATGGACGCGTGAGCACACCGCCGTGGGCGCAGGGAAAGAAGGATGTCGTCCTGGCCACTGTGGTCGGTGGACGGCCCCTCGCCGTGGTGATCGGCGAGCGCGCAGACGGCACAGGCTGGGGCATCCTCGATGTGGAGAGCGAGGTCGTGATCGGCTCGACCACCGTGCCGGGTTACAACGCAGGCACGGTCGTCTGCTGTGGCTCCCTGGTCGCGATCGCCGATATGGAGACAGTGCTTGTCTGGGATCTCAACCATCCGGCTACAGACCCTGTACCGTTACCGACGCCCGGGCGCCGATCGGACTGGGACCTGATCCGGCTGGCCATGACTAACGTCCAAGGCCGAGCTGTGCTGGCCATCACGACGCGGTGGGCCTCCGGCGAGTCCCCGAGATTCAGCGCGCTTCTTTTCGATCTGGCCACCCGCGAACGACTGCCGACGCACTGGCCGGACAGCTGGGCATGCATTCCCGTCGCCTCCGTCGGAGAGACGCTGATCTTGGGCGGAGTCCCGGGATCTCAGGACGTGATGCACGGCTTCGTCGCGCGATACGACCTGCGAGAACACCGGGTACTGGACGAGATCCTGATTCCGGGCTGGGTCGGCGCGGTGGCGGGTACAGCCGATGGCCGGCTCGTGGTCAGCTGCGGCAACGATGTGGTGATGCTGGAACACAGGGAGACTGAATGACCCGGATCGTTGGTGTGCATGGGATCGGTAACCATGAATCGGGTCTCACAGCCGACCAAGCCGCGGCTCTCGTGAGTAGACGGTGGCTCGCCGCGATGCGGCGGCGGCTGGGTGGGAACGTCGGACTCGACCTTCGCGTGGCCTACTACGCGGACCGGCTCGACCGAGGCACTGCGCAGGGCGCGGTGGATGATCTGGAGACGCTGACCGAACCCGAGCGGGAACTGCTGCTGGCCTGGGCGGGCCAGCTTGGCGCGCCGGCCGAGGTCGCGCAAGGTCGTCTCACCGCCCCAGCCCGCGTAGCCGCGAGCTGGATCGCCCAGAAATTCGGGCTCGACTCCCGAATGGTGCGGATCTTCGTGAGCCGGTTCTGCCGTGAGGTATCCACTTACTTCGAGGAACCGGAACGCCGCGACGCTGCCCGCGGACGGGTCACCGGGCTGCTCACCGACGCTCGGCCCAAGGTGGTGATCGGGCACTCGCTCGGATCCGTACTCGCCTATGAGGCACTGTGGCGACTGCCGGACCTCGACGTGGAGCTGCTCGTCACGCTCGGCTCTCCTCTAGGTCTTCCCGACGTGATCTTCGACAGGCTGGATCCTGTGCCGGACAACGGACAAGGGAGCCGGCCGCCGGGTGTGCGGAGATGGATCAACGTCGCCGACAGCGGCGACATCGTCGCGGTCCCGCATGGCCTGCCTGAGCGGTTCACCGGCATCGCCGCAGATCTCACCGACCAGATCGGCCTGTTCGACTTCCACAAGGTCACGAACTATCTCGCCAGCCCGGTGACCTCGGCCGCCATCGCCTCACTGGCGGAGGAAGCCTGACCCAGGACAGCCGAACCCGAATGGGCCTCACGGCCCACCGTGGTCAGCGGGTCCCGCGTCCGCGGCTGAGATTCACGTCCAGGTCAGTGCTCCGTCGTCGCGGACAGTCGGCTCGCCTGGCCGCGGTGGGGTCGTGGGTGTGGTGTGGCGGTCGAGGCGTTCGGCGGTGTCGGTGAGCATGCCGCCGATGCTGGTCCAGCTGGTGTGGTGGGCGCTTGCTTGCGCCATCCAGTCCATCACACAGCCGTGGTCGGGGCCGGGGCGCAGGTCGAGGGCGAGGACGGCGCCATCGACGGCGCGGCAGACGGGCAGCAGCGCGGTGCAGTATCCGAAGGTGGCGTCGCCTGCGGCACGTCGGTGGTGTCCGTCGGGGCGGCAGCAGTCCTGGTCGGGGTAGGCGCTGAGGCTGGCCCACTCCTCCCGCACGCGAGCGACCGACAGCGGCATGTACACCCCAGGCAGGGTGAAGGCGGTGCGGTAGTCGGCCTCGTCGTCGACACCGTCCATCAGCCGCCACCACACCAGCAGATCGTCCGGGAACGGCCGGCCCGCTGTGTCCTGCACCGCGTGGATGTCGTCGGCCGGTGCCGGAGGCCGGAGGGTGGCCGCGGTGACCGGCGTATGGCTCTGCAGCCAGGTTGTGATCCGTTCCCAGGCCGCGTCGACGACGCCGCTCACCGTCACGGGCTCCTCCCGGTCATCCATGCCAGCGGTGGTCCGCCGGGGGCGTTCGTCCCCGGCTGACCACCATGGTGTCGTTACAGGTTCTCGTCAGGGGTTGATCTGGATGAAGAACCGTTCCTGAGCGTGCGGGTCTTCTCCTAGGGCAGGGCCACGGCGTCGAATGCCTGCTGCAGGATGTCGTACAGCCCTTGGCGAAGCGAAAGCCGATCATTGGTGCTCTGGTAGGGCGCGGCGCACCCCTCCAGGTCGGTGACGAGGATTAGGCGATTTTCGGGGTCGGGCTGGTCGTGCGGACACGGCACCGTGGTTGCAGCTCCGCCTCGGACGTAGTCGCTCCGATGCCCGCCATCCTCCGGTAGGTCGTGGCGTCCTGGCTAGGTCTCGATCCGCAGCACCGCCCACGAGTCCACAATTTCCGGTTGAGTCCGGACAGGATGATGCCGGACTCTTCAATGATCTCCCGGTACGCAGCGTGGGCGAGCGTCTCGCCAGTTTCCACGCCGACGCCGGGGAGTTCCCACCAGCGATGAGCGGGAACGTCGGGATCGCACGCGTGAATGAGCAGGACACGATCCTGGGCATCGAGCAGCAGAACCCGGGCTCCCACATGCGGCCCGGGGAGGAGGAGGGCATGGTGCAACTCCTCGTACCTGAAGGTCGGTCGGTGACCGCGACACGGTGCCGGTAGCGGTCATCCGTGGCACTCCTGGTCGGGCCGAATTTCGGCTGTCAAGCTAAGGGCCCAGCTTCCTGGGGTCCTGAGCTGGCGCGATACGTCCGTGAATGTTCCGAAGCCGTTGCCGTGCAGCAAATCGTCCAAGGTCCGGTTCGTATTAGACCAGGTCCACAGCCGGTTACAGCGCAGCCTGCGACGTCAGCGTCGAACGGCAGCAGACGAAGCCCAGAAGCACGAGGGCAACGCGATTCACGCAAACGGCGGCGGCCTGTCGGTCACGGACAAGCGCGCCCCGGATGGCGTCGTCAGCTACGCCGACTTGTCCGGCCGACCCCGCACGTCTCCGTCATAGGCCGTCTCCGCAGCGATGAGGCTAACCGTGGTGAGAGACGGCCGCTCAGGAATGGTCGAACAACGCGACGACGCTCTGTGGCGCCTTTTCGCCGAAGAAGACTTCGAGGTTTTGCGCCGAGCGGTCGGCGACCTCGCGGCTGCGCGTAAATAGCCGCTCTTCGAATGTGGCAAGTGCGGCCTCGACGTCGGAGTGCGCGGCCAGTTCGGCCGCCAGTTCGGCACCGTCATACATCGCGAGGTTCGCGCCCTCCCCGGCGAAGGGCGACATCAGGTGCGCGGCGTCGCCGACGAGCGTCACACCGGGCAGCCTGTCCCAGCGCAACCCGACAGGTAGGGCGTGGATCGGCCGCAGCCACGGGTCCGCATCACTCTCGGTCACGAACGCGGTGAGCAGCGGCGACCAGCCGTCGAACTCGCGGCTGAGCCGGCGGAGCCCTGCGGACGGGTCGTCGAAATCGATCGACCTCATCCACTCCTCGGGCCGGTTCAGCGCCACATATCCGCGTACCCGCCCGTCGGCGTAGCGGTGGACGATAATGCCCTTGCCAGGCGCAACCGCCATCAGCGTGCCGCTGCCGATCGCGGCCACACTCTCCTGATGGGTGCGGCCGCTTGAGGTCAGCGCGATCTCGACGAAGCAGGTTCCGCTGTAGCGAGGCTCTGCGGAGGTGAGCAGTGGACGCACCTTCGACCAGGCGCCGTCGGCGCCGACGACGATGTCGGCGTGGGCCGGGGATCCTGCCGCGAAGGTGAGGTCGAGGCCACCAGCCGGGTGATGCCGGATCAAGGTGAGCTTGTGGTCCCACCAGATCGTTCCGGGCGCCAGCGAGTCGATGAGCAGGCGCCGCAGTTCGCCTCGGTCCACTTCCGGTCGGGGCGAACCAGGGCCGGCGGGCTTGTCGAGCAGAAGCGTGCCGTGGCGGTCGACCACGCGCTTGGCGTCCTCGCCCGGACGGACCAGAGTGAGGAACTCGTCGTACAGACCGGCTGCGCGGAGCGCGGCCTGTCCGGTCTCTTCATGGATGTCGAGCAGCCCACCCTGCCCGCGGCTCGTCGCCGACGCCTCACCCTCGTAGATCATCGTGGCGACGCCATGAGTTTGAAGCACCCGGGCGAGCATCAGCCCGCCCAGTCCTGCTCCGACGATGGCGACAGTCTTCTGCATGAGACGCTCCTCTGTTGCGCCGGCACGCGCCAGCGGTGGTCAGCGCCGTGAGCGAACGGGACGTCCGATCTCGGCAAGGAGACGCTCATCGATCAGAACTGTCCGCATCGATGTATGCGCGAAGCTCGGCGGCTGAACCGCGGAGCATCGTTTTTCGCGACTCCGCAACTGTAGCTCGGTATCAGCCTCGCGGCGACCGGGCCCATATACAGCGACGCACCTCCGTGGGCCCGGGTACTCGAAGCGGCGGCAGCGCATGAACCAACAGATGATCTCCGCGCCCGGCTCGCGCGCCGCCAGACGCGGCACGGTTGCCATCGGCGCAGTCGACAGCGCCGTCGAACGCCTTGTCTCACTCATGGCGGCCGAGCTCACCTGCCCGTCAACGCATTGACAGGTGTTCCGATCAGACATCAGTGTTCGTCGTCAGAGGAATCTGAAGTGGGCTGGACAGCAGGTCCAGGATGCCGCTCAAGCGGGCGACGGTGAGGTATTCGCCGACGAGGGTCAGCAGCCAGCTAAGGGGGCCAACCCCGGCTCCGGCGCCAGGGGAACCGAGCGTGCCGGCGAGGGCGTGGCGTGCCAGGTAGGCGCGGCCGGCCGGAGGTGCAGCGCTCGGGCGCGGTGCTCGCCGGTGAGTGCCCGGTGCCGGGTGTATCGCGCGGCTTGATCGCGCCCACGCTGGGGACACCCACCGGACGCGGATCATCCCGGGCAGCGCGTCGTACGGCGGCGCGGGTTCTACCTGGGCGGCGACGCGTTGGCCGAACCTGGGCCGCAAGCGCATCGCTGTTTGTGAAGTACCCGAGCCAATGTGCTGGACCACGGTGACAGTCCCAGCAGGCAAATGTGTCGAGAGCCACCTATGTGGAACCGTGTTATGAACTGATCTTCACTCGATCGAGTTGAGCACTCGCATTTTTGTCCGGCCGGTGCGTGTTCGGCCCGGCTCTGTCTACTTTCCCGTCATGAGCCGACGACGTGTTCGTCATCTCGTACGTACCCTCCGAGAACTGCGGTGAGGAAGGACGGCGACATGAACCAGCTCGACGGCAGGTTGACACTGGACAGTCTCTCCCTCCTGCACAAACAACTGCAGGAACTGGTGGTGATGCTGACCGTCGCGTCCGGCCCGGCCGACGTGCGGATACTGATGCAGCGGCTCGCGGGCACGGCGATCAGCCTCGAGCGGCTGCTCGCGGTCGAGGAACCGGTGATTCTCGTCTACTTGCGAGCGGCCTTCTCGCACGCGGCCGTGGGCCGGACCGATGAGCTGAGAAGCGATCTTCTCGACGCCTCCCGTCATCTTCTCGTGCTGCTCACAGACGGCCGGACGACTGAAGGCGGCAAGGAGGAGCGCAAGGGATTCACGATCCTTGACGGGTCTTCAGCAGTCCGTCTATGACATAGCCGACCAGGTTGTTCGCCTGGCCGGTGGATGCGTGCCTCCGCGTCCACGCGCTTGCGGTCATAAGGGCGAAAATGTCCGCGGCGGTCACTTCCGGGCGTACGACGCCTGCGCCGGCCCAGTCCTTCGCCCCCGGCTCGTCTCGACGGCGGGTTCGCCATGAAGGTCGGCGTGGTCTCAAGGTCACCACGCGACCCGTCGTCAGTGCGGTCGACTCCGTGTCCGCCGGACTCGAGATCGCGCTCCCGGACGGCCGGACCATCCGCGAGACCCACGTGCTCACGCAGATCCCCGGTGACCGTGGTCTGTTGATCAACGGTGACTCTGTCACCAGAAGTGTGACCAGCACACCTGCGCAACGACCGACAATGACGCAGGAACGCAAGGACAAGGAAGAGGGCGGTAAGAAGGACGAGGCGAAGAAGTGCCGGCGCGCAGCCGCCGGGGGAGCGGTGTAACGACTCAGACGCGCGCCATTTGTACCGCGTTGGGTCGCCGACGACGCAACGCCCGGCCTCTTTGTCTCCGCGCCGCGGTCGCGGTGGCCGTCCGCTAGCGGTCTACCCTTTCAGCACCTCTTCATATTCGTTGATTCGGTCGAGACGCGACGCCGTGAGACCGCGGGTGGCCCGGTGACGCGCGGTGCCGGAACCGCTACGATGCCGGGTGTTCTTGACGATCGGCGAGGAGAGTTGCTTCCGATGTCCTCCGACAGTGCATATCCTGGGTCCGATGTCGTCATTCTCGACGACGGGGTCCCCACCGCGGCACGCGTCTATGACGTGATGCTGAATGGTAAGGACAACTACGCGGCTGACCGGAAGGTTGCCGCGGCGAGCCTCGAGGTGATGCCGGAGCTGAAAGAGATCGCGTTGCACAACCGGGCGATGCTGCATCGTGTGGTGCGGCAGCTCGCCGCCGACGAGGGCATCACGCAGTTCTTGGACCTGGGCTCCGGGCTGCCGACCGTGCGCAACACTCACGAGGTGGCGCAGGAGGTGAATCCGGACGCGAAGGTCGTCTACGTCGACATCGACCCGATCGTGCTCGCGCATGGCAGGGCGTTGCTGCAGGACAACGCGAACACGAGGGTCGTCACCGCCGATATTCGCGAGCCGGAAGAGGTCATCGCACACCCCGACGTGCGGGAGATGATCGACTTCGGCAAGCCGGTGTGCGTGATGCTGTGCGGCATCCTGCACCACATCCTCGACGAGGAGGACCCGAACGGCATCGTCGCGAAGCTTCGCGACGCCGTTCCGGCCGGTTCGTACTTCTTCATCACGAACTTCACGCGCTTGAGCGATTCTTCGGAGAGTGAGGAGCTGGAGCGCGTGCTGCTGTCCCAGCTCGGCACAGGCAGGGTCCGGACTCCGGCGGAGCTGAAGGGCTTCTTCGACGGGCTGGAGATCCTGCTGCCCGGCATCGTGCCTCTGGCGCTCTGGCGGCCCGAAAAGGTTGTCACCGACGCGACCACCATCGGGGTGCGCTTCATGACCGGAGGCGTCGCGATCAAGCGTTAGCCGCTCATCAGTATTCACCGACGAATTGGCAGGCCTCCTTGGTGTTTCACTGATCAGCGGAATGGACGGCGCGCCGTCCTCGACGGTGAGGTCGCCGTCTACGACGAGGCCGGTTGCTGGGATGTCTTGATCGGATCCACGCACACCACCTTGGGCTGCTGGGGCCAGGTCGGCGAGCCGTCGTAGGCCGATGTCGATCTGTTGATCCCTGCGCTCCACGAGATCGGTTGGCGGATGTTTCAGGGTCAAGTGACTTGATCCGTTGTCCAGTGGCGGAGTTTCTCGGGATTGCGTACTACCCAGATGTGCTTGATCCGGTCGTCGGTGAATGCGAACGCGAACACGGTCACGGCGATGCCGTCTTGTTCGGCCACCAGTCCGGGTTGCCCGTTGACCGTACGTTCCCGGAAGGTCATGTTGTCCGGCTTCCGGCGGGTGAGTTCTATCCAGGCGCGGGCGATCTGCTCCCGGCCTTCGATGGGGTGCAGGAAGCTGGTGACGAGCCCGCCGCTGTCGGCGGTCGCTGTGGCGTTGGGGTCGAGGAGGCCAAGGAGTGCCTTGATGTCCTTGGCCTCCCATGCCTGTCTGAAGTCTTTGACGATGATGGCGCGCTGTGCGGGGGGAGTCGTGGAGGGTCGTGCGGCCCTGATGCGGCGGCGGGCTGAGGAGGCCAGCTGGCGGGATGCCGCCGGGGTACGACCGACGATCTGGGCTATTTCGGCGAAGGAGTATCGGAAGACGTCGTGCAGGACGAACGCGACGCGCTCGGCCGGGGTCATCGACTCGAGTATGACGAGAAGGGCCATGTCGACCGACTCGTCCAAGGTGACGCGGTCGGCGGGGTCCGTGGTGCTGCCGTGGGGCCGGCACGGTTCGGGTAGGGGTTCGGGCAGCCAATCGCCCACGTAGGTCTCTCGTCGGACCCGTGCCGAGTTGAGCAGGTTGAGGCAGACGCGTCCGGCTACCGTCGTCAGCCAGGCGCCGGGATTTTCGATGGTTTCCTGCTGTTCCCGGGGCTGGGCGTACCAGCGGGCGTAGGTTTCCTGGACGACATCTTCCGCCTCGGCCAGCGAGCCCAGTAGCCGGTAGGCGAGATTGACCAGCTGACGTCGTTCGCTCAGGATCGCGCTCGTGCCCGGCGCGGCGGGGGTGGGCATGGTGTCGGAGGCTCCCTCGGTCGCATCTTCCTCACTGGTTCGACAAGACAACGCACCAGAACGTCAGGCCGGCGTGCCGCCTCACATTCCGAGCGGCCGTGTTGTCGGACTACCGGGACACGCCGACGTTCGACGGACCGGCGCTGCGCCCACCACCCGCGACAAGACAAGCCCAGGAGACACCATGACCACCTCGACACCGGCACCCTCGTTCACCGACCCGGTGCCCGCACACCGCCTGGAGCTGGCTGCCGCCGCTCTGACGGACCACGGTTTCACCGTCGAGATCCTCGACGACGCCGCCGCCGCGCGCGCCCGCGTCAACGAGCTGATCCCGGAGGGTGCCAGCGTGCTCACCGCGGCCAGCGAAACTCTCCGCCTGTCCGGCATCGACGATGACATCAACGCCGGCGGACGGTACCGGTCCATCAAGGCAAGCACGTTGGCCATGGATCGCGCCAGTCAGATGGATGAGATCCGGCGGCTGCGCGCCAGCCCCGACGTCGTCGTGGGCAGCGTCGCCGCGGTCACCGAAACGGGTTCACTCGTAGCCGCTTCCGGCAGCGGTAGCCAGCTGCCCAGTTACTCCGGCGGTGCCGCCCGCGCGATCTGGATCGTCGGGGCGCAGAAGGTGGTGCCGGATCTGAGCACCGCGCTGCGCCGCGTCGAAGACCACTGCCTCCCGCTGGAAAGCGCCCGCGCCAAGGCCGTCTACGGGTGGCCCAGTGCCGTCAACCGCCTGCTCGTCCTGAACGCGGAACCCTTTCCGGGGCGCAGCACCGTCCTGCTCCTCCGCGAAGCCACAGGGTTCTGAACCGTAAACAGCAACACGGCCCCAAGGGAACGATTCCGGTCAGCGTCCAGCCCACGACTCCCATGTACCAAGTATGCCGAGCTGCCCATCAGTATCAGGACGGACCGCGTGACTGTGGAGCCGGTCAGCCGCCTGACCTCCCTGCGGCGTAGGTAGCACTTGTACTGCTAGGTGGCGCACTAAAGAGTGCGACCTCCGTAGACGGAAGCCCCCGCCGACGTCGCCGGACCGTCCATTACCACTCGCGTCCGACGTCATGACGATTCCCGGCTCGCTCCGGGCGTAGGCGCCGGTGCCGGTGCCGGAAGTCGATCTTCACCCCGGGGCGGGCGCAGGAACCTCAGGGGCTGTCGTGATGGGCGGGGAGAGCTGTCACGGGGTTGTTCAGCCGGTAGCCCTTACCGCGGACGGTGGTGATCCAGGCGGTGCTGACTTTGCGTCGCAGGTAGCGGACATAGACGTCGACGATGTTGGATTCGCCGTCGTAGGCGGGACCCCAGATGGTCGCCAGCAGGTGTTCCCGGGTGAGTACCTCGCCGTCGCTGCGGAGAAAGGTTTCCGCCAGGGTGAACTCGCGGGCTGTCAATTCGATGGTGCGACCGTCCACTTCGATCACGCGGGAGTGTAGGTCCAAGGTGATTCGGCCGTGGCGGAGCTGGTGGGCGCTGGGGCCGTGGTCGTCACGTACCCGCCTGCGGATGCGGGCGAGCAGTTCGGTGAACCGGAAAGGTTTGCTGAGGTAGTCGTCGGCGCCGCCGTCGAGGCCGGCGACCGTGTCGGCTACTCCGCCGCGGGCGGTGAGGATGATGACCGGGATCGTACAAAGCTGCTGGCGCAGTTGGTGAAGCACGGCGAACCCGTCCTTGGCGGGTAGGCCGATGTCGAGCAGCAGCAGGTCGTGTTTCCCGGACAGAGCGTGGCGGGTACGCGGTGTCGCCGTCGGAGACGACGGTGGTGTGCTTCCGCCCGGTGGTCGGCGACGCTGCGCATCCGGATGCAGGGTTACTCGGTTCACACGGGCAGCAGGGAAGGGCGTTTCGCGGTGCGGCCGTCGCCGGAGGACTTACCGAGGAGTCGGCGGACCAGCCATGGGCCGAGGAATTCGGCAAGCCAGAGAAGTTCGGTGCTTGCCGACTGCCATCCCGTCCTGCCGGTGGCTGACGGCAGCGGGCGGGTCCAGCTGTCGTCGCTGCCGGGGATGCCGAGGCCGTGCGCGACGGCGGCCGCGATGCGGGCGTGGCCGCTAGGGTTGGCGTGCAGACGATCCGCACACCACAGGCGTGGGTCGCTGGTGACTTCGTACCGGTCGCCGTCGACCACGGTCACCCCGAGCCGGGCGGCCGCGTTCCGGATACGGCCGTTGAGATCGGCGACGCGCCGCCGCAGCGGCGCCGCGATCGGCGCGATCCGGCCGATATCCGGGAAGGCGACGGTGGCCACTGTGGCACCAGCCGCGGTAAGTGCGGCAAACATGGCTTCCAGGTGTCCGGCTACCGCCTCGGCGTCGTAATTTGGTCGGATTAGGTCGTTCATTCCCGCGACGACGGTGGCGAGCGTCGGGCGCAGAGCGACGGCCGGGCCGAGCTGTTCGGCGTGTATCTGGCCGGCGAGGCGTCCCCGGACCGCGAGGTTGGCGTACAGGACCGGTTCCCCAGTGGCGGCGAGCTGTTCAGCGAACCGGTCCGCCCACCCTCGGTAGCCGGTGGTCTCGTCACCGTCGCCGATGCCTTCACTCTGGCTGTCGCCCAGGGCGACGTAGCGGATGGTCACGCGCCAGCCTCCTGTTTGATTTGCTCGAATCGGGCGGCCATCGCTTCGGCCAGAGCGTTCGCTGCGGACAGCGGACGCACCATGACCATGAAGTCGTCGATCAGCCCATCCTCATCGGTGTGTACGAAGTCGCAGCCGTTGACCTCCTTGTCCCCGACCTGTGCCGTGAAGATCAGAGCGTGGTCGTGCCCGTCGGCGCTGGTGATCTCGCGGACGTAGCGAAAGTTGCTGAAGACGCCGCTCACGGCGCGCAGGATGGCCGCGGTGATCGGCTTGCCGGGGTACGGCCTGTAGGCGACCGGGCTGGTGAATACGACGTCATCCGCGAGTAGGGCCTCAACTGCCGTGTGTTCACCGCACTCCACGGCGAGGCGAAGGGGGTGCATACAGGCTCCTAGTAACTTTGTTGATTAGGTGCGGATGAGATTAATCGCTGATGTGCTACCGTGTCCAGGTATCCTTGAAGTTCGCGGTGCTAGCAGCTCTGCCGGAGGGGGAGTTCTCCGGCTACGACCTGGCCAAGTCGTTCGACGCGTCGGTCGTCGACTTCTGGCAGCCGACACCCCAGCAGCTCTACCGTGAACTGGAGCGTCTGTCGGCCGACGGGTTGGTTACTGCGCGAGTCGTCGAGCAGGAGCGCCGTCCCAACAAGCGGATGCTCAGCATCACCTCCGCCGGGCGACGCGCACTGCGCGAGTTCACCGCCGAATCGGCCCAACCCGTCACCATCCGGGACGAGCTGCTGATCAAGGTGCAGGGCTGTGACGTCGGTGACGTCGAAGGTGTGATCGCCGCCATTGAAGAACGCATGGCGTGGAGCCGCGCTAAGCTTTCTCGCTTCGAGCGGCTGCGTGAGCGCATGCTGGGGGGTCGGCCGGAAGGCGAGAATCTGCGCGATAACGACCGGGTCGGCCCCTATCTGACGCTGCTGCGTGGGATCTCGTTCGAGCAGGAAAACCTCAGGTGGGGTGAGCACGGCGCGCTGATCCTCAGGCAGCGCGCGGCAACCACCGCCGGGTCCGCCGAACGTGCGACGGCCTCCACGTAAGCGGGCGTCAGATTGAAGATGCGTTCCTCACGTCGCGCTCGACCGATTCGATCGTGTCGCCCGCGGGAGCGTCATGAGCGGACGGCTGGCCAGGAAGAGTTGCCAGCTGCTTCTGTCGAGTGCTGCCGTCGGCGGTACAACGGTCGGCCGTCAGGCGATGTCGGAGCACGGTACGTGCAAGACGGCGAGCCCTTTCGTCTGCGCCACTACGACCCGAACGCATCATCCGTGCGGACGCCGGGCTGCTTCCGCCTGCCGCAACCACACCGATGCCGAGCCGAAGTGTCACACCGATACTGAGCCGGATGACGCGCCGGCACCACACAAAACGCTGTGCCCAGCCTGGGCTGCGGTCGGGGTGCACAGCCGTCTGATCACTTCGAGCGCGACGGCGGTCGCGGCCACCAAGCCTGCGGGCGCGACAATGCCGGATCTCGTCGAGGTATCCGCTTGAATCGGGCGGCGGGAGCCCGGCCAGGGCTCCCGCCGCCCGTCGGCTCAGCGCTTGGCGACGCTGTAGGCGGCGGTGATGGACTGCGTGATCGAGCTGCCGCCGGCGTCCGTCGCGCTCAAGCGCAAAGCGACGTCGTTCCCTTGGGCGGACGACGGATTGATCCAGTAGGCGGTGTAGCGGCCTTCGCCGATCGGGATCATGACCGTTTTGCGCCAGGATTTTCCGTTGTCGAAGGAGACCTCGGCCGAGGCTTTGGTGATGGCGGGCTTCGGCGCGCCGGGTGCGTGGCCGAAGGTGACGCCCAGCTGTGCCAGGCCGACGGGCAATGTCCCGTCGAGTCCGGTGTCCAGCTTGGCCGCCGCGGTGATCAACGGCAGTGCCGAGCAGTTCGTCGGCGTGTTGTCGGAGCAGGCCCAGTTGTCCGGCACCGTCTGGGTGTCCGAGTGGCCGGAGGTGAAGGTCCATTCGGTGTGGCTGGCGGTGGAATGCCGGAACCACGGCCCGTCCCGGTTGACGTCGATGACGGCGCGGTAGCGCCCCTTCTCGGCGGGGACGGCGGCTTCTCCGGCGTAGGTGTCCGCGATGTCCATGAGGCTGGTTCCGTCCTCTTTCAGTAGTTGCAGGCGGGCGGAGGTTCCGGGCCGGTCCCACAGGTACACGCGCCCGTCCGCGCTCTGGAGCGGGGCAAGGTAGAACAGCATCGAGTCGCCTTGACGGCAGCCCGCGCAGACCCAGGGTGCGTCGCCCGGCGGCGGCGTGGCGATCCCTGGCGCCAGCGGACCGCGGTGATAGTCCTTCGTCTCGGTGCTGCCCGGCCGGTAGGTCTGGAGATGTCCACGGGTCGTCCCGCCGCCCTGTCTGGTGGCGACGACCGTGTCCTGGTAGGACAGATCGGGTGAGCCCACCACGTATTCGGTTCGGCGCACCGGTGCTGGGAAGTAGCGGTAGAAGGCGACGCCCACGCCCTCGAAATCGAAGAGGGACACCCGGGCCTGCCCGGCGTCGTGGGGCACGTCACCGTAGTAGGCCACGCGTAAGGAGGCCAGTTCGCGCTTCCGGTAGGTGTGCCGAAGGTTGTCGCCGAGGGCGCCTTCAACCCTGAATTTCAGGTCGTAGGTGTACGGCTCCTTGACATTCACCGGCGACACTTTGTGCTCGCCGATGGCGACATGGCGGGTGCCGACCTCGGGAGCGGGTGCCGGCGAGAAATAGTAGTCGGCCCAGTCCTTCGCGTTGAACCCGATGTTGAGCCCCAGGATTCCGCCGGCGTCCTCGGAGGAGTAGTGGGCGGAGTTGCCGACCAGGTCCGCCGGTTCGGGAGTGCTGCTCTTCGCCGGTACGGTCGCGGTGCGCCCGTCGACCACCACGGTCCGGTTCCCGGTGACGGTGAAGTTCCGGATGACGAACCGGACCCTGAACCGGCCATCGACGAAGCGGGGCATGATCGCGGCGGCCTCGTAACGCCCCGCGGGGAGGTTGAGCCCGACCTTGCCGTCGACGGTGTTCACGAACTGCCGGTACCGACTCACGTCGTCCAGGTTGGTGATTCCGACCGTGACGTTGTTCGGGGCACCGGTGTCGTCGTAACTCAGCAACCCGACGGCGTGTGTTTCGGCTCGCGGCGTCACAGCGGCCGGTGCGTTCGTGCCCGCCCGCCGGATGTGATCGGCCGTGCCGAAGAGCTTCCCGCGGCCGGGACGGTCTCCGTCTGCGGCGGCCTGTGCGGCGAGCGCGGCCCCAAAGGCGGGTGCGGTGGCGGCGGTGATCTTGCCGCCGACGACTCCGGGGGCGGTTCCCGTGATGTCGACAGGCACGCTGTCGGTGAGACCGGCGCGCGCCAACGCCGAGACGTCGAACAGCGAACGGTCCAGCGTGGTGCCGAGATACGGCAGCGCGCTGGACGGGATCACATACAGCGAGCCGTCTTTCTCTTGCTGGGTAAGGAAGGCTTCTGTCGAACCGTCGCGCGGCCGGACGACGGCGGTCTGCCGTCCGGCGGCTTCGCGCACGTCGACCCGGTCACCCGTCACCAGGAGCACGGTGCGGCCTTCCCCGGGGGTGGCGTCGGTGGAGGAGACGGCTGTTGCCTCGGCCCCCGTCACCAGGGTGAGCCCCAGTGCGGCCGATAGCCCGATGCTCAGGAGCCGAGGGACCTTGCCGTGAACGGAACGCATACAACGACCTCCTCGTCGTCGAACGTGGTCGATCAGCGTGGATCCGGTCTGGCTTGAACGGCAGCGGCAGTCAGTGGACAGGCCACTGGCCGTGGGATGGGAGCAACCGCGGCGGAATGCCACCTGCCGGTACGAGCATGCAACAGACAGGAGATGTCATGCAAGAACTTGACACGATGTGGCAAATACGCGACAGTGCTGCCGTGCCTCGGGTGCGGAAGGACGCCGAGCTTGAGGGAATGCTTGCCCTGACCGCGCGGCGCTATCGGTGCTGCCGCAGCAGCGGCCGCGATCGACCGGACCTACTTGAGCGTCGATGACCTTGTCGTGCGGACGGCGAGCCTCCAGCCGACGTTGCGCGCCGTCCTGAACCACTGGCGAGGTCTCGATGCGTCACCGTTTCTCCGCCGACACCACGCCGGGCATCCGCCGTAGCCGGCACAGCAACAGTTCCACGTCGTCCCGGCCGAGCCAAACCGTGCACTGGACGCGGCTCTCGACGACTCCTTCGCGCACTTCCACGGTCATGTCGCGAACCCGATAGCTGCGGGCCCGCAACAGCATCACCACCCGTGCGGCTCCGTCGAGCCTGTCGGTGACGTGCACGGTCAACGACCGATAGGCGGGAAAACCTCGGTGTGATCGTGGAGCGTGGACGGGTTCGGTCATCACAGATCTCCTTGGTTTCGGAGCCAAGCGGGCATGAGATCCGGACCAGGTCCCGGATGGCGCGGCGAACGGCACGCTCGAGCGCTGTGCGATCGCCCGGCGAAGCGTTTCATACGGGAGGAAGGCGGGTGTCGATCGTCGCGACGCGCCTGCCGATCGCCAGAACCTGCTCGAGCCGTTCCACCAGCGCCTTGTCGCCGGTGGTTTCCTCTGCCACGGGCTGAGCTTCGCGCCCTTCCTTTTGTGCGTGCAACGCGCGCATCGTCGTGGTCCAGTCCGCTCGGACCAGGACGTCCGGGTGCGTTCGCGGAGCCGTCAAGGCGAAGCGCATTCCGGTCGGGCCGAAGATCGTCGTCCAGTACTCGGTGCCCGCGGGAGCGTTGTCGAGCTGGAAGGTCATGGTGTAGATCCCGCCCAACGCCGCGGACGCGTCGCGCACTTCGGCCGACTCCGCGAGAAGCCGGTTCATCCGGTCGACGTGTGCGGAGGACATGAATTCCGGCGTGTTCAGGAGAGTTTCCTTCCTCGTCGTTCGCTGATCGTCAAGTATCGGACAGCCGGCCCCGCTCGCGCTTCACACAGGAGTCGGGAAGTACGTGGGCGGCCTTGCGACGGATGTCGCCCGTCAGGAGATCCCGGCCCTGCGACAGCTGTCGCAGGTAGTGCGCCTGCGGCGCGTCATACGTCGCTCGCTATTCGAGGGCTGCCGAGGCACAGTGGAGGCAGGTCCGGACGACGGGAAGGCGGGCGCCGTGGCTGACGATCTGCAGGACATCGTCGACGACCTTGCCGAACGGCTGCGGCGATCGGTGGCGATCGACGATCCCGCGATCCGGCTGCTCGCGGCGAGCCGTCACTTCGGGGACGAGGACGAGATCCGGGTGTCGTCGGTGCTCAACCGTTCGATCGACGCGGACATCCGGGAGAAGATCCTCGCGCTGGGCATCGCACAGTGGACAAGGCCCGGCCGGGTACCGGCGCCGGTGGAGGGAGCGCGCCCCAGGTTGTGCACGCCGGTGCGCTGCGCCGGGCTGCTGCTGGGTTACCTGTGGCTCATCGACGCCGGCATCCCGCTGGACGAGCCGCACCGGGAACTGGTTCGTGAGGCCGCCGAACGCGCCGGAGTGATCCTCTACCGGCGGCTCGTCGTGCACGAGCGCACCAAGGCGCGGCACGAGGCGATCCTGTGGGAGCTGGTCTCCGCCGATCGTGCCATCCGCTCCCAGGCCGTGGAAGACTTGCGGGCCGAGCAGCTCTTCCCGGCGGGCGCGATGCGATTCCAGGTCCTCGGCGTGCAGCATCCCGGTGTGGACGGTGCCACCGCACCACAGCACGCGGCGCTCGAGGTGGCGGTCGGGGACGCCATCGACCCGCCGGCCCAGGGGTCCGCGTCCGCGGGGTGCTCGCTGATGGCCGCCAACAAGGCCAGGGCGTGGCTTCTGTTCGTCCGGCGCGAACCGCTTTCCCGTAAGGAGCTCGACGCGACCTGCGCACGGCTCGTCGCGCGGTTCGACCGGTTCACCGGTGACGGCGGGCAGCTCGTATTCGGCGCCGGCACGGTCGTCGAGCGCATCGAACACGTCGTCGATTCCTATCGGCAGGCCTTTCTCGCGGCTCGTGCGGCGCGACTCGTGCCCTCGCTCGGGCCGGTCGCCCAGTGGGGTGAACTGGGTCCTTACGAACTACTGCTGCAGATGCCGGCGGACGCCCTGATCGCCGCGTCGCGCACACCCGCGCTCGAGGCGCTGGAGCGCGAGGCGGGGAGCCGTGGACTCGTCACCACTCTGGAGAAATTCCTCGACAACGCGGGCGATGTCGCCGGCACCGCACAGGAACTCAACATCCACCGCGCGACGCTGTACCACCGGTTGAAGCGGATCGAGCAGCTCACGGGCTGCGCGCTGAATCGGGGCGAGGATCGGCTGACCCTGCACCTCGGCCTGAAGATGCGGGCGCTGGCCGCGGGCTACCGCTCCGAAACCGCCGCGGCGGCCACCACGGGTGAGCCGCCAAGGATCCGCTCGGTGTCCTGATCGGACACCACCGTCGCGACGAACGTCGCACGGCGGCCAGGCGATGCCCGACGGTCACTCACTGGCCCGAGTGCGCCGCGGACCGGAAAGCTGTTGCGCACCAAGGATCTCCGACGCAGGACAGTAGGGAGCGACGCGAGTATGTGGCTGGTAGGAGCGACCGTGGCCGACGGGACGGGCGCGGACCCCGTCATCGGGCAGACCGTGTTCATCGAAGACGGCAGGATCGCGCGGCTCGGTGGGGAACCGCCCGCCGGCGCTGAGGTCGTCGACCTTTCGGGCGGGATGACGCTCCTGCCCGGCTTGATCGACGCTCATGTCCACCTGGGCATCTCCAGCGACATCGGGGCCGACACCGGATACGGGTTGCCGGTCGCCGAAATCGCCGCGGACATGTTCGCCAACTGCGCGCAGACGCTGGACGCGGGGTTCACGACCGTCCGGGACACGGGCGGTATCGACGGCGGGCTGGCCGGGGTGGTGGCCAAGGGCAAGATCCCGGGACCGCGCATCCTGCAATGCGGTCCGGTGCACTGCCAGACCGGCGGGCACGGTCATCTGGCAGCGGCCTGGGAGCCGACGCACCTCTGGGACGGCCACGGCATTCCCGGACTGCGGCACTTGGCCATGCTCTCCGACAGCCCGGATCAGATGCGCGGCAACGTCCGGGAAGCGTTCCGCCGCGGCGCGGACTTCCTCAAGCTGTGCGTGACCGGCGGTGTCGTGTCCTACCACGACGAACTTTCCGACACCCAGTTCACCGTGGACGAGATCCGCGTCGCGGTGGAGGAAGCCACCGCGCGCGGCACGTACGTGACCGTGCACGCCCACAACAACGCCGGTCTGCGCAACGCGATCGAGGCCGGTGCCCGCTGTGTGGAGCACGGCACCGAGATCGACGACGAGATGGCCGCGTTGATGGCTGAGCGCGACGTGGCGCACGTTCCGACCTTGACCGTGGTCAGGGACCTGCTTGACGACGCGACCCGCCACGGCCTGCCCGCCGAACTCGCGCAGCGCGCGCAGGGCGCGTGGCAAGGACAGATCGACGCGATCCACGCGTCCCGTGCGGCGGGCGTCCGGGTCGGGCTCGGGGCCGACCTCATCGGGCCGGACCAGGGCCACCGCGGCGACGAGCTGGTGTTGAGGGCGGAGGTCGAATCGCCGATGGCGGCGCTCGTCGCCGCCACTTCGGTGAACGCGGGGATCCTCGGGATCGCCGACGAGGTGGGCACGATCGAGGTGGGCAAGCGGGCCGATCTCGTCGCGTTCGCCGGTGATCCGCTGTCCGCGCCGGAACTGTTCGCCGACCGGGACGCCGTGGTCCTGGTCGTCCAGAACGGACGGATCGTCAAGGATCGTCGCTGACCGGCCGGGCGGGCGCACGATGGGCGCGCCCGCCCGGCCGCGCTCACTCCGGCGGCGTCATGCCGAGTGTTTTCTCGACGAAGGCGAGCCATTCGGTCGCCTGGGCGAGCTGGCGCTCCTTGTCGGTGGCCCAGCCGTGCCCGGACTCGTGCCAGACGTGGAGGAACACGGGTGCACCGGACCCGGTGGCCGCCTGCATCCGGGCCGCGAACTTGCGAGCGTGCCATGGCGGGCACCGGGGGTCCGTGTCGCCTGCCTCGATGAACATCGCGGGGTAACCGGTTCCGTCACGCACCAGTTGGTAGGGCGAGAACCCGGCGAGCCGCCGGACCTCGTCCGGATCGTCGATCCGCGCGAATTCCGACTGGACGACGAACCGGCCGTAGCCCTCGCGGCAAGCGCCGATGAGGTCGAGGAGCGGCACGCGTGGCGCCACGACCCGCCAGAGGTCCGGCCGCTGCGTGGCGGCGACTCCGCACAGCAGTCCACCACCCGACGCGCCGGTCAGCGCGAGCAGGTCCGGACTGGTGACCTTGGTGGCGATGAGGTTCTCGGCGATCGCGTAGAGGTCGGCGTAGCCGTTCTGTTTGTTTTCGAGCCTGCCGTCGTCCCACCAGTCGTGGCCGAGTTCGCCGCCGCCTCGCAGGTGTACGTGCCCGAACACGCCGCCGGACGCGACGAAGGCCGCCATCGAGCCGGGGAACTGCGGGACCCATGGCGCGCCGAAACCGCCGTATCCCCAGAGCAACACCGGACGCGGCCGGTCCAGCGGGACGCTCCGGTGCCGCACCAGGTGGTACGGCACCCGGGTGCCGTCTTCGGAGGTGGCCCAGCCGTCCTCGACAACGCAGTCCTCGAGCCGCACCGAGGGTTCCCGTAACGTCTCCAGGCGTGATTCGCCCGGCCGGTGGCGGTAGACGCCCCAGCCGCTGGTCAGCGTCGAGAACCCGAACACCATGTCGTTCCCGTCCGTCGGCCGGAGGATCTTCATCATCGCCAGCGGCAGCTCGCCCAGCGCGCCCTTGCCCGGCAACGGAACGGTCCCGCGTGGTGCCCCGTCGTGGCCGACGATCCGGAGCCCAGCGCAGGTGTCGATGAGCTCCGACAGGTACAGGACGTCACCAACCGGCCGCACGGACCGGATCGTCGCGCCGGACTCCGGCACGATCGTGCGCCACGAAGCGGGTTCGTTCGGGGTCGCGCTGTCCAAACTGACCGCCACCACCCGGCCGCGTGGTGCGTCGGCGTCGGTGACGGCGATCCACTCGTCACCGACGAGGAAGCCCGCGAGGTTCAGCGAAACGTCGGTGACGAAGTCGCGCCAGGCCGGGGCCGCCGGGTCGGCCAGTGCCGCGACGGCCACCGGTACGGGGTCGAGCATTCCCTGCACCGCCACCACATGCCGGCCGTCGGCCGAAGCCACGACGGCGCGGTAGTCGTCACCGGGCGACCATGGCACCTCGACCGGGACCGTCGAGGGGGAGAGGCCCCGCGAGTGCAGGTACACCTGGTGCGCGAGCCCGGCGGGATCGTCGTCGGTGGCGGTGAAGTAGAACCCGGACGAGTCGGGGAGCCAGCTCGCCCCGCCGGTCCAGTTGTCCTTGAGGATCTGCGTCGGCGGGGACGGCACCAGTAGGCCGGTGGCCACGTCGACGAGCCGGATCGTGTTCCGCTCGCTGCCGTCGGTGCATACGCCGAGCGCGAGCAGCGTGCCATCCGGTGACGGCGAGATCCACGAGAGGAACGGCGGTTTCCCGGAGTTCTCCGACGCCGGATCGAACAGCACCCGGCCTTCGCCGTAGGGTTCGTCGGCCACCAGCGCGCTCGGCCTGCCAGTCCCCGCGTCGATCCGGAACCAGCGGCCGCCGGCGACCGTCGGCACCGCGGGGAACCGCTCGGTGTCGTAGTGCGCCACCAGTTCGCGCAACCGATCGAAATGCGGCCAGTCCCGGACGTAGGCGGCGGCCGCCTCGCCCTGTTCGTCCTGCCAGGCGCGGACCTCGTCGGTGTTCGCCTCCAGCCATCGGTAGGGGTCGGCGAACCGGACCCCGGCCGCCTCGTCGATGTCGTCGCCGGTGCGGGTGCCCGGGGGTTCGATGGCGCTCATCCCAGCACCGTGCCCGAGTTCCCGGCCGTGAGCGGACGTTTGCGGGAGAACGCGGACAGGTCGATCTCCAGACCGGTGTGCTCGCCGACGTACCGCGCGGGCCGTTCGTCGTGGTCGGCACCGCGCTCGGTGTGCTCGATGATCGCGGCCAGGAATCCGCCGACGACGGGGGCGTTCTTGAACTGGTTGCCGCTTGTTCCCATGGCGACGTAGAAGCCGTCCAGGTCGGTGCGGTCGTAGACCGGGGTCCAGTCGTCGGTGACGTCGTAGACCCCGGCCACCCCTCGGGCACGGTTGGGGATCGTGAGCTCCGGGAACCGGCGCGCGGCGCGCGTCACCTGTGCCTCGAACACGGCCATGGTGGGATGCTGGGTGA
This sequence comes from Amycolatopsis sp. EV170708-02-1, assembly GCF_022479115.1. Classification (NCBI taxonomy): domain Bacteria; kingdom Bacillati; phylum Actinomycetota; class Actinomycetes; order Pseudonocardiales; family Pseudonocardiaceae; genus Amycolatopsis; species Amycolatopsis sp. EV170708-02-1. Next base: position 5,915,223 of record NZ_CP092497.1, on the reverse strand, counting down.
GGGCGTCGGGGTCTTCGATCCACTGGAGCGGATCGCAGTCCGGCTCGGTCCCGCCGATCAGCAGCCCGCCGCCGGTATCGCCGCGCAGATACGTCCCGAGGTCCAGATCCGCGACGGCGATGCCGAGCCCGCCGGGCGGGGCGGGCATGTGCGCGACCTCCTGGCGCAGCGGTCGCGAGCGCACCGTGAAGTCGGCGCCGACCCCGGCGAGTTCGTTGATCCGGCCCGACCACGGGCCCGCGGCGTTGACCACGACGGCGCAGGGGAGCCGGGTGCCGTCCGCCAGCGTCACCGCGGTCACGCGGTCGTTCGTCCGCTCGATGTGGCTGACGGTGGCGTGGAACCTGAACTCGGCGCCGTGCGCCCGCGCCGCGTCGGCGAGGTTCTGCGCGGCCAGTTGCGGGTCGCTGACGAAGCCGGCGTCCGGTGTGTAGACCGCGCCGAGGGTGCCTTCGGTCTCCCGCCAGAATCCTTCGTCGTCGATGCGTTTGGGCGGCCAGTACCTACCCACGTCGATACCCGGGATCCGCTCCCGCAGCTGCGTGTCGGACCACTCCTCGAACGGGACGCCGACCTTGGCGAACAGGGGCAGGAAAGCCTGCCGCGGCATGATGTCCACGTCCAGCAACGCGATCCCGCACCGCACGAACCGGGCCGGTTCGCCGACGTCATGACCGAGGTGCTCGGGCCACGACCGCCAGCCGAACTGCGCCTCCCAGGCGGCGGTGACGCCGGCCAGTGTGGAGAAGTTGAACCGCACCACCGCGCTCGACGCGCTCGTGGAGCCGTGCCCTGCTCCTCCTGCCTTGTCGACGACCGTCACGCGCCGGCCCCTCCGGGCCAGTTCCCATGCGATCGACGCGCCCATGACTCCCGCACCGATCACCACGACGTCCGTGGCCATGGTTCGCTCCCTCCCAGGCTCGGCCGCGCGCGTCCCCGCACCGGCCACAATGGACAGTGACATTGTCGGCGCCGGAGTGCCCGCGAAGCATCATGCTTCCAGCGGAAGCCGGCGTCGGCGAACACGACATCTGTCGAAAGCGATCGCCTGCGCCGGAGTCGTTCGACAGATGTCTGACCTGCGGCGCGAATCGCCCGGCAATCGTCGGTGGCGGTGGCGGGCACCGGGAAATACGGTGCTTGTCCACAGTGGAAGCGGCAGCGGAAGGACGGAACGATGGTCGGTGAACGCTTGGATTACCCGGCGGCGAGAACTGTCGATGCCCAGGACACCGTCATGGACATCAGCTTTCCCGATCCTTACCGTTGGCTGGAGGACGATTCCGGCGAAACGGAAGCGTGGCAGCGGGCGCAGAACTCCCTCACCGACGCCTTCGTCGGAGGGTGGCCGCACATGGCGGCCCTCCGCGCCTCGGTCGACCGGTGCGTCACGGACGGCACCGGTTCGCCGAACTGGATGGTCGACCCGGCGCCGCGCTTCGCCGGCGGCCGGTGGTTCCGCCTCGATCGGACTCCCGCGCCGGACTATCCGGAACGGGCGGTCCTCGTGGTCTCCGATGCGCCGGACGGGCCTGGACGCGCGCTCTATGACCCGAACGACGACGGAACCCGGCAGATCTCGTGGCTCGCCCCGTCCCCGGACGGGCGGATCGCCGCTTTCGGGGTCTGCGAAGACGGTTCCGAACTCGGCGAGATCTGGTTGCTGGACGCGGAAACCGGTGATCGCCTGCCGGACCGGATCCCGCAGCGGACGATGGGGCCGTTGGTCACTCCGCACTGGCTGCCCGACAGTTCCGGGTTCTTCTACACGGCCGGTGACCTGTCGTCGGAGTCGTTCGCCTTCCGGGTGTACTTCCACGCGGTCGGCGGCGCGCCCGCCACCGAACCCGAACCGGTCGATGTCGCCCACGGGGCGACCGTCCAGGTCTCGGTGGACGGCAAACGTGCCGTGGTTTCCGGTGTCTGGCCGCTCCCGCAGTACGTATGTGATCTCCCGGAGCGAGCGTGGCGGCCGTTCGTCCAGGGGCTCGGCTCGTCCGTCGCCGGGGTGATCGATGGGGACCGGTACATCGCGGTCACCGACCACGGAGCCCCTCGCGGGCGGGTGATCGCGATCCCGTTCGACGAGCCTGCTCCCTCGGACCCGGCCACCTGGCGGGAACTGGTTCCTGAGTCCGGGCGGGTGCTCAGCCACGTCAGGCTGGTCGGCGAGCGTCTGGTGGTGACCGGATCGGTCGACACCGAGGCGCGCGCCTGGGTGTTCGACCGCGACGGACGGGAACTGGAGGAGGTACCGCTGCCCGGCCGGGGCGCCTTGCCGCTCGACGTGCTCCCCAATGCCGCTCTGACTCCCACCGGCCACCCGGAGGAGTTCGTCTTCCTGTTCTCCACCCCGACCTCGTCACCGGGCTTGTACCGCTACCGCCCGGGCTCCGGGCGGGTCGACACGCTCCGCGCGCCGCGCGTTCATCTCCCGGGAGCGACTTCTTCACTCCGCTGGGCGCGGTCCGCGGACGGCACCAGGGTGCCCTACCACCTCGTCCTGCCGGACGGCGCGGACGGAACCCGCGCCCTCCCGACCCTCATCACCGCTTACGGTGGCGGCCGGGTCGCCTGGCCGGCTCAGTACCCAGGCCCCGTCGCGGCTTTCGTCGCCGCCGGCGGAGCCCTGGTCATCTCGCACCAGCGCGGCGGCGGTGACCTCGGTTCCGGCTGGGCCGACGCCGGGCGCGTCCGGAACAAGCAGAACAGCTTCGACGACCTCTACGCCATTGCCGGACATCTCGTCGACAGCGGGGTGACCACAGCCGAACGGCTCGCGGTGACCGGGTGGAGCAATGGCGGGATCATGGCAGGTGTCGCCTTCGCCCAGCGCCCGGACCTGTGGACGGCGGTGGTCTCCCAGTGCCCTGTCCTCGACATCATCGGATGCCACCGGCATCCCTACGGCCGGTTCGCCATCACCGCGGAATACGGCGACCTCGGCGACCCGGACGACATCGCGCGCCTCTCCGGGATGTCGCCCTATCAGCTCATCGAGGGAGACACGGTCTACCCGGCGCTCTACGTGCACGCGGGTGGAGCGGACGTCGCGTGTCCTCCAGGGCCTGTCCGCAAGTTCATCGCTCGAGCGCAAGCCACGGCGGGCCCGGCTCCGGTGTTACTGCGCGTCTGGGACGGCGTCGGACACGGAACGGCTACCAGTAGGTCCGAAGCCGTCACCCACGCGACCCACTGGCTGGCCTTCCTGATGCAGCGCCTGAACATGGCGCCACGCGAAGAAGGCGGAGTCCGGTGAACCCGGCCCCTCGGATGCTGTCGCGTGCGACTCACTATTGAGGAGTAAGGCAAAGGTGGCGTGTTGCGAAGCCTCTTTCGCAACCTTCAACGTTGCGAAAGAGGCTTTCGCAACGTCGGCGGGGGTGGGTGGCCGGTCAGGCAGGGTCGATTGTGGCGTGCGACGTCCTGGTGCGATCGGGTGTGTCGCGAAAGCCACTTTCGCGACGTCTGGTGTCCCGAAAGTGGCTTTCGCGACACGAGTACCGGGCGCCGGCTTCGAGAGAAGGCTCGCCGCAGAGGTGTCGGACACGCCATATTTGCCTTACCCCTCAATAGGCAGCTGTGGATCCGGTGCCCGTCCCGTGGGAGCCGGCGACGGGCACCGGTCTCTCACAGGGCGACGAAAAGGAGCCAGCCCGCCGCCGGCCCGATGGCGCAGACGCCCGCGCCCCACAGCAGGAGCCCGCGATAGGTACGGGCCCGTTGCTCGTGGGGCGCGCTCGCGATGATGAGCGCCCCACCCGTGGAGAACGGGCTCGCGTCGACGATGGTGGACGCGGTGCACACGGCGATCAGCACAGCGGTGACCGGAAGCGCGCCTGTCGTGAGAAACGGCATCGACAGCGGAATGAGTGCTCCCAGGATGGCTGTCGTCGAGGCGAACGCCGACACCACTCCACCGGTGTAACAGATGACCAACGCCGCGAGCAGTGGTGCGCCGATCGTCGCGATCGCGGCGCCGAGCGAGTCGATCACCCCCAGCGCGGTGAGCAGCGAGACATACGTGACGATCCCGCACACCAGCAGGATCACCGGCCACGCGATCTCGGAGACGGCACGCGCGGCGGTTTTCGGGAACGCCAGGGCGAGCACGGTCGCGATCGTCAGCGCCGTGAAGCCCGTGTCGAGGCCCGCCAATGCCGCGCCGACGACGAGCAAGACCACCCCGAGCATCGTGGCGATGCGCTCGGGGGTCATCCGCGTGTCCTCCGGCTCGTCGGGATCAGGGCGTGCACCCACCTTGGTCGCCGTCGGCGCTGCGACGACCTCGGTGCCCGACCTCGTTGCCCCGGCGGGCAAATCGCCTGCCGGTCGACCCGCCGCCGTACCACCGGTGGCTTCCTCGGCGGCCGATTCCGTCGGCCGTGGTGGATTCGGATCACGTTTGCGGCCGAACAGCACCCAGCTGCACAACGCCACGGCCACGTTGAAGGCGAATGTCCCGCCGAACAGCAGGGCGCGGTCGACGGGCAGGCCTTGTGACTCGACGGAGGCGAGCACGATCCCGCCGAGGATGCCGCTCGGTGCGAAAGCGCCGGCCGCGGCGCCGTTGGCCGCCATCAAGCCGGCATACAGTGGCTTGATGCCGTTGCGGATGGCGAAGGTGATGCCGATCGGCGCGACGATCGCGATCGCCGCGGGTGAGGCCGCTCCCGCGGCGCACAGCCCGGCCGTGATCAGGAACAGCGCCCACGGGATGACGGCGACGCGCTTGCCCGCCAGCCGCATGACGTGGTGGACGAGGAGGTCGACCGTCCCGTTGACCCGTGCGATGCCGAACAGGAACGTCACGGCGAGCAGGACGATGAACAGTTCTCCAGGGAAACCGGCCAGGATTTCCTTCGTGCTTCGTCCCAATGCGACAGTTCCGAAGAGAAACGTCGCGACGAAGGCCAGGATTCCGAGATTGAGACCGCGCAGACCGGACAGCGCGAACAGGACGACAAGGATCAGGACACCGATGAGTTCGAGCGACATTGCTCCTCACCTCTCTATCGGGCGCCGCAGGCCTCGGCGAATTCGGCGGCCGGACGGTCTACGGGGAGCTCGAGCACGGCGCGCCGCACACGGTCCGCCTCTTCGCTATCGGCGACCCGCCCGATCGTGCCGCGGAACTTCCGGACGATTTCGTCATCGGAGAGCGGCCGCTCCTCGTGGCCGCGGTTGTACTGCTCCCGATGGCTGAACACCTGTCCGTCGAGAAGCTCGATCTCCACGAAGCCGGAATAGGCCGCGGGGAACGCGCTCTCGGGATCGTCTCGCACGACGACCTTGCGGGACAGCTCCCGGATCCGGGAGTCGGCGCGGGCATCCGATTCGAGTTCGTCGAGGGTGAATCGGCCACGCACCAGGGAAGCGGCGATGGCGAACGGAAGGCTGAACTTGGCGTCGTACTCGTCTCGCGGTGCCCATTTCGCTTCGACGGGCTCGCACACCACCTTGCGCGGGACAGGATGGATGGCGCAGCGGATCTCGGCGATGTCTTCGGCCCGCACGGCGTGCCGTTCGCGAAGAATCAGTGCGGCATCGGCGAAGGCGTGGTTGAAGTGGCACACGGGGAACGGTTTCACCGCGGTGCGAAGCAGTTCCCAGCTCGAGCCGAGGCCCTCGACGACGGCGTCCGGGCGGGTGACCCTGGTGGCCAGGTGGGTGTTGTAGAGGCCGAAGCGACCCTCGTAAACGGCGGGCGGTCCGGTCCAGCCGGCCCTGGCGAAGCTCGCGGCGGTCAATCCGCTCGCGGCCGCCCAGCCAGGATGGAAGCGCTTCGTCCAGGCGCCGTCCTCCAGGAACTCCATCAGGCCCGCTGCCTGCGACCCGGCGATGCCTTGCGCGGCGGCCAATCCGGTGGCGTCGAGGCCCATGACCTTGCCGGCGGCGACGGCGGCACCGAACGCTCCGGCGACAGCGGTCGGATGGAAACCGACATCGTGTAGTCCACCGGCGCCGCCCATGCCGACTCGCGCCATCACCTCGACGCCGAGGACATAGGCGAGGAGGAGGTCACGCGTCGTGGCGTTCGAAGCGACCGCCGTGGAGAGCGCGGCGGGAAGGACCGCCGCGGTGACGTGAGCGACCGCGGGCAGGTGGGTGTCGTCGAAGTCGAGACCGTGAATCAGGATTCCGTTCAGCAAGGCGGCGTCTCGTGCGCTGAGCCGGTCCTTCATGCCGAGTACCACGTGCTCCCCGGATTCGAAGGAAGTCAGCGCGTCGCGTGCGACGTCGGCGAAAGGGAACGTCGTGGATGCGAAGGCGATGCCGACGGCGTCGAGGATGAGGTGGCGAGCCCGGACGAGTACCTCGTCGGGGATGTCTCCGAAACCTGTTCGCGCGACGAACTCGCCTACCCGTCCAGCCAATGATTCGCCACGCTGGCTTTCGATGGTCATCCCGACTGCTCCTTTGCTCGATCGGCTGGTGTTCGCCCAAGGATCGGCGGCCGGGAGGTGCTTGTGAAATGAACACATATCGACCGGATCATGCGTGAGACGTATAGTCGCTGGATGGAGCTTCGTGAGCTGCAATGGTTCGTCACGCTCGCCGAGTGCGAGCATGTCACCGCGGCCTCGCAGCAGCTGAACATCTCGCAGCCGACTCTCTCCCGCGCGGTGGCGCGGCTCGAACGGCAACTGGGTGTGCGGCTGTTCGACCGGCGGCAGAACCGGCTGCACCTCAATCGCTACGGCGAGGTGCTGCGGGCGCACGCGCTGCGAGCGATCGGCGAGGTCGCTTCGGCCGAACAGCGGATCACCGCACTGCTCGACCCGGCCGCGGGCACCGTCGCGTTGGGATTCCTTCATTCCCTCGGCGGCTGGCTCATCCCGGACCTGATCCGGAAATACCGGGAAGTCGCGCCGTCCACCACCTTCCAGCTGCGGGGCAACGCGGCCGACGTCGTGGTGGACGAGGTTCGCCACCGGCGCCTGGACATCGGGGTCACCAGCCCCCGGCCCGCCGGGGAAGACGTTCGCTGGTACCCGTTGCTGGAGGAACGGCTCAACGTCCTCGTCCCGGCGAACCATCCGCTGGCCGTGCGGGAGTCGGTCGCGGCCGCCGAACTCGCGGCCGAGTCCTTCGTCGCTTTCCCGCGCGTGTTCGGAGTGCGGCAGATCTTCGACCGCGTGTGCGGCGAAGCGGGATTCACTCCCGATGCGGTCATCGAGGGTACCGAGATCGGCACGGTGCGTGCCCTGGTCGCGGCGGAGGCGGGTATCGCGATCGTGCCGGAATCGCGACCGGGGGCCGCCCACCATCCGGGCACGGTGGAACTGGCGTTGACCGACGCCAAGGCGAGGCGGGAGATCGGGATGCTGACCGCCGCGGGTGGGCCGGCCGCGCCCGCGGCCCGCCGCTTCTTCACGTTCGTGACGGACACGCTTCATACGCGCGACGCATAAGGTGCCTGAAGGACGGTCATTTCCCTTATCCGCCGGCCCGTACACAGACTGACGGGACGAGTTCCCGCGGGCGGATCGCGGGACAAGGACGCAAGGGAGCGACGAGTGACCATTGATCGCGCGCGTGTGTTGCGTGACCTCATCGACGGCGACGATTTGGTGATCGCTCCAGGGGTTTACGACGGCCTGACCGCCACGCTGGTCGAGCACGCCGGGTTCCCCGCGGCGTACGTCAGCGGCGCGTCGGCGTCGATCAGCCTCCTCGGCAGGCCCGACATCGGCCTGATGACCGCGGGTGAGGTCGCCGGACAGGTCTTCCGGTTGCGAGGGGCCACCTCGTTGCCGCTGATCGTGGACATCGACACCGGCTATGGCAACGAGCTCAACGTCCGCCACACGATCGAGACGTACGTCCGGCTGGGTGCGGCCGCCGTCCACATCGAAGACCAGGTCTTCCCGAAACGGTGTGGACACCTCGCCGGCAAGACGGTGGTCGACGCCGACCAGGCGGTCGCGAAGGTCCGGGCCGCCGTCGCCGCCCGCGGGTCCGAGGAACTCGTGATCATCGCCCGCACCGATGCCTTGACCCCGCTCGGCCTCGACGAGGCGATCGACCGTGGTCGTCGCTTCGCCGACGCGGGCGCCGACATGGTCTTCGTCGAGGCGCCAGAAGACGTCCGGCAGCTCGAGCGGATCGCGCGGAGCATCGACGTACCGCTCGTCGTGAACGTGCTGGCGAATTCCCGGACCCCGGTGCTGAAGTCTTCGGACTATTCCGAGCTCGGATATCGCCTGGCGATCTACCCGATCATGAACATCGCCGCGGTGACCGCGGTCGTCGGTTCGGCGCTGGCCGGGTTACGGGAAACCGGGCTGCCACCGCAGGACGCGATGGGCCCGGCCGAGCTGTTCGGCGTCGTCGGTCTCGACGACTGGCTGCGCTGGCCCGATCGCCTCGGCCTCGTGCCGCCGTCGAGCCCGGCGCACGCCGGGAAGGGGAGTGCGGTCTGATGGGAGGCCAGGCGTCGATTCCGCTCGTCCTCATGCGGGGTGGCACGAGCAAAGGGCTCTACTTCCACGACCGCGATCTGCCGCCGGTGGGGCCGGTTCGGGACGCGCTCCTGAGCAGGCTCATGGGATCTCCGGACATTCTGCAGATCGACGGGCTGGGCGGTTCGCGTCCGATCACGTCCAAGGTCGCCATCGTCGGGCCGTCGGCACGCGAGGACGCGGACGTCGACTACACCTTCGCACAGGTCGATATCGAAAGCCGGCAAGTCAGCTACAACGGCAACTGCGGCAACATCTCGTCCGGTGTGGGACCTTTCGCGATCGACGAAGGACTCGTGCCGGCACACGACGGTGTCACCACGGTACGCATCCACAACACGAACACCGGCAAGATCCTCACGGCGGCTGTACCGGTCTCGGGTGGGGTGGCCGAAGTGGAAGGCGACCTGGCGATCCCCGGTGTCCCGGGAACCGGGGCGGAAATTGTCATGGACTGGTCGGCCACCGTCGGCGCCATGACCGGACGTCTCCTGCCGACGGGCGCCGCCGTCGACAAGATCACGCTGGAGGACGGCCGTACCGTCCCGGCTTCGATCGTCGACGCCGGTAATCCCGTGATCTGGCTTCATTCCGGTGACTTCGGCCTGGACGCCAGCGCGCGGAGCGAGATCAACGAGGATCACCGCTTCCTCGGCCTCGTACGGGAAACACGAGGGAAGGCCTGCGTCATGATGGGCCTGTGTGATGACTGGCGGAGTTGCGAGGCGACTGTTCCCGCGGTTCCGATCATCGGTTTCGTCGCACCTCCGGTCGAGTACCGGACTTTGAACGGCCGGCAAGTCGACGCGGCGGAGATGGACCTGCGGCTGCACCTCATGTTCATGAACCGCTTGCACGAAAGTGTGGCGGGCACGGCCTCGATCAGCCTGGCCGCCGCGTCCCGGATTCCGGGGACGACGGTGTCCGAGGTGACGCGCGACCGTGGTTCGCACGAGGTCCTGATCGGTCATCCGTCGGGTGTCACCACGGTGTCCGTGGTGGCCCGCGACGTCGCGAAGGGTTCGGATGCGGGGTTCCGCCTGCTCGGCATCAGCCGCACGGCGCGGCGGTTGATGGCCGGGCACGCTTTCTATCCCGCCGAACTCGCCATGGAGGGGCGATGAAGGGCGGTAGGGGAGCCCGTCACCATGGCCGGCACGAGGAGGAACACCGGCGCAGTCTCGCCGATCCGGAAGAGTTCTGGCTCGCCGCGGCCAAGGCGATCGACTGGACGCGCGCACCGTCCGGCGCCTTGGACCCGGCCGAGCCCCCGCTGTACCGCTGGTTCGCCGACGGTGAGCTGAACACCGCCTACAACGCGCTCGACCGGCACGTGGAGCGCGGTCGCGGCGAGCAGCCCGCCCTGATCTGGGACTCGCCGGTGACCGGTGCCAACCGCACTTTCACCTACGCGCGGTTGCGGGACGAGGTCGCGCGGTTCGCGGGGGCGCTGCGCTCGCTCGGAGTCGGCAAGGGCGACCGGGTGATCGTGTACCTGCCGATGGTGCCCGAGGCGGTCGTGGCGATGTTGGCCTGCGCGCGGCTGGGGCGGTGCATTCAGTGGTCTTCGGCGGATTCGCGCCGAAGGAGCTCGCGGCCCGGATCGAGGACGCGAAGCCGAAGGTCATCGTCGCCGCGTCCTGCGGCATCGAGCCGAACCGGGTCGTCGAGTACAAGCCGATCCTCGACGAGGCGCTCGCGGCGACCGGCCACCAGCCGGAGAAAGTCGTGATGCTGCAACGCGACGAGGCGCGCGCGACGCTGGGCGAGCGGGACGTGGACTGGAGAGAGCTGGTCGCGGCCGCTCCGATGGCCGACCCGGTGCCGGTCGCCGCCACCGATCCGTTGTACATCCTCTACACCTCCGGCACGACAGGGAAACCCAAGGGCGTGGTGCGTGACACGGGCGGGCACGCGGTCGCGCTGGCCTGGTCCATGGGCGCGATCTACGACATCGGGCCTGGAGACATCTGGTGGACCGCCTCCGACGTCGGCTGGGTGGTCGGACATTCCTACATCGTGTACGCGCCGTTGCTCGTCGGCGCGACGACGGTGATGTACGAGGGCAAGCCCGTCGGTACTCCGGACGCCGGCGCGTTCTGGCGGGTGATCGCCGAGCACAGGGTGAAGGCGTTGTTCACCGCACCGACCGCGCTGAGGGCGATCAGGCGAGCCGACCCGGACGGCACGGAGTCGGCGAAGTACGACCTCTCCGCGTTCCGGACTCTGTTCATGGCCGGTGAGCGGCTCGACCCGGAGACCCTGAACTGGGCCGTGGACAAGCTCGGCGTCCCGGTGATCGACCACTGGTGGCAGACCGAGAGCGGCTGGCCGATCGCCGCGAACCCGCGCGGTCTCGAACCGATGCCGGTCAAGCCCGGTTCCGCGACCAAGCCGATGCCCGGCTACGACGTGCGGATCCTGGATCGGGCCGGAAATCCACTGCCCGCCGGGAAAGAGGGAGCGATCTGCATCAGGCTGCCGATGCCGCCGGGCACGCTGTCGACACTGTGGGGCGACGACGAGCGCTACGTCCAGGCGTACCTGTCGCGGTACGAGGGCCATTACCTCACCGGTGATTCGGGCTATTTCGATGAAGACGGCTACCTGTTCGTCATGGGCCGCACCGACGACGTCATCAACGTCGCCGGCCATCGCCTTTCCACCGGATCGATGGAGGCCGTGCTGGCCGCCCACCCGGCCGTGGCCGAATGCGCGGTGATCGGGGTGCACGACCGGCTCAAGGGGCAGCTGCCGCACGGGCTGGTCGTGCTCAAGGCCGGTGTGGAGGTCGACGAGGAGACGCTGAAAGCCGAACTGATCGCGGCCGTGCGCCGGGACATCGGCCCGGTGGCGGCGTTCCGTCAGGTGTCCGTCACGAGCGCGCTGCCGAAGACCCGGTCGGGCAAGATCCTCCGGAAGACGATGCGGGGTATCGCGGAAGGCCGGGACGAACCGGTCCCTTCGACGATCGAGGACGCCACGGCGCTCGATCGGATCAGGGACATCCTCAACGGCCGGGGCGCTCGCCGAGAATCGTCATGAGCGCCGAAGCGAGGCGAGCGACAGCTACCGAACAGGAAGGTGGGCCGCTGGAGTTGCCCCGGTGGGGCGGGACTTCCTAGCAACCGCGGGCCGCGCCATCGGTGACAAGTGGCAAGCCCAGGTAGACGCGCTGCAATAAGGCGCCGCCCGCGTTTGGGCGCTACCCTGAGACTTACACTCCCACCGACGGCCCCGGTGGGCTCGGCTCCGGAGTCGTCATCGCTCGCGGCGTCGTGACCACCGCCGACGACGCCGCGACGCCGTGGGCGTCCCCACTGCTCGGCTCGGTACGGCGGAAACCACCCAGGAAACGAAGGGACCCGATGTCACTCGAGTCAGACGTCCGCTACCTCCTGGATCGTCTCGAGATCCAGGACGTGATCGCGCGCTACGGTCTCGGTCAGGACGTGCATCAGCCCCACGACGAGAACCTCGATGTACTGGCGCACTGGGCGGACGTGTTCGCCCAGGATGCCGTACTCGACTACTCCGAGGCCGGGATGCCTGCAGCGATGAGCCGCGAGGACCTCGCCGACCTCATGCGCGGCCCCCACCGCGATGGCGGCATGGCCAACATCTACACCGTATGGCAGCACGTCGAAGGACACGCCACCGTGACGATCGACGGGACCGGGCCACCGCCGTTTCACCGCACCTGCACACTCACGAGACAAAGTCTGGCGAGCCGGCCAACGTCATCGCCGCAGGCATGTTCTACGACACCTTGGAGCGGCGCCCCGAGGGCTGGCGGATCGTGCACCGACGACTCAAGAACCTCTACGTGCACACCCTAGCTCGGTCCACAAACGAGCGCTGATACCTGGCGAACGCGTCGTCTCCGCGCGGGTCGACGCGGGTCAACGTCATCGGACAGCGGCCTACCCGCGCCATCGCCTGCACGATCCAGCTCATCACCCCGCTCGTCTTCCACCTCGCCGTGGTTTGTGATGTCTATGGTTCGCGGGTGGATTGTCGCTGGTAGTGGCCTTGCTGGGCGCGGTGTTGGTGGCGTCTGCGCCACTTCGAGCAGCGGAGCCGGTGGGCGGCATCGTGTGCTGGCTGATCAGAGTGGTGAACAGGTGGCGGATTTCGTTGCAGGTCAACGCAATCCATCCGTTCGGTGTGGTTTCGTCGGTTCGTTCGGTAGTGGCGACGGCGGCGAGGAAGGCGTGGGCGAGCATCGCCATGATCGTCCAGCGGTGCCAGGAGGTCCATGTGCGGACCTGGTGCTGGTCGAGACCAGTGAGTCCTTTGCTGGTCTGGAAGGATTCTTCGACGGTCCACCGCCTGCCCGCGACGCCGACCAGGATGCGCAGTGGAACCGGGTGGTGTGCGTAGCAACGGTAGAACGCCAGTTCACCGGTGGTGCGGTTGCGGCGGATCAGCATCCACCGATGCCCGTCGGGCTCCTCGGTATCGATGTCGATCCAGGCCCAGTCGTAGTAGTGGTGCCCTTTCGCCCCAGCGCCTGCGGAAAGCCGTTGCCACACGTGTTTCGGCAGGTGTGCGGCGACGACGTCGGCGCGCAACATGCCCGCAGGGGTGGCGACTCTGCGGGCACAGCCGATGGCGAGCACGTATCCGACGCCCCGGGTTTCGAGGTCCTCGCGCAGGCCAGGGTCGGCGCCGTAGACCTCGTCGCCAGCTACCCACGCTGCCCTCACCCCGGCGTCGAGTGCACGGCCGATCATGGTTTTCGCCAAGGCCGGTTTCGTCGCGAACACAGTGTCCGTGGGTATTCCGGCGTCCGCGGACCGGCCGGGATCGCCGGTCCAGGATTTCGGCAGATACAGCGCCCGGTCGATGAACGCGTGCCCCGCGTCGGTGGCGTAGGTCAGATGCACCGCGACCTGGGCGTTCTCGATCCGCCCAGCGGTGCCGGTGTATTGGCGTTGCACCCCGACGGTGTGAACACCTTTCTTCAGATCGCCGGTCTCGTCGACGACCAGCACCGCACCGGCGTCACCGAGGTGTTCCGTGACGTACTCACGCAGGTCGTCGCGGACCTGGTCCGCGGCCCAGACTGCCTTACGCAGCAGGTGTTGCATCCCGTCGGGGGTGTCCTCGCCGGCATGTTCGGACATCGTCCAGCAATTCTTGGCAGGCAGGTCCGACAACAACCCCAGCAGCAACGCCCGCGCTCTCCTACGGGGTTCGACGCGGGTGAACCGGCCGGAGATCCGGCTGATCAACTCCTCGAACATCACACGCCATCGGTCAGGGTTTCCGCTAGGGTCTGCGGCCACCAGCCGATCAGGGTTAGTCCACACAACCGACCATGATCAACTGGTGGCCGCACCTGTTTTCAGGCAGCCCACCAGCGACATCACGAAGTCCGGCTGGAGTACTAGCTCGACCGGTGCTTCGTGGCGGACTTGAAGCCACGCTGTCGGGCCAACAACCCCCTTGCCAGCTGCGTAGAGTCGAGGAGCCGGCGAGCCCCCGATCCCACTTGACAAAATCCGTCTTACGCTGGTGTCGGGCCAGAAACACCGATCTTGGAACGGTCCCGGGCGGGAAGCCCGGAGGACCGCCAATGCGTCCGGACCAGGGGGCCAAGCTCAGTCGATGTGTGTGTTTGTCGTTGTGGCTAGAGGTCGAGGTGGGTTCCGAGGCCGCGGGTGCGGGCCGTGGTGTAGATGATGGCGGCGGTGGCGATGTCGAGGGCGCCATGACCGGTGGATTTGAACAGGGTTGTTTCGGTGGGGGTCCGGCGGCCGGGGTGGTGGTGGTCGAGGACGCGGCCGAGCAGGGTGAGCTTGGTGTGTGGCAGGCCGTGGAGTTCGTGGGCTCCGGCGGGGGCGGATGGTGTGCGGCACCGGTCCATTCGGTGAAGAGGGTGGCGTCGGCGATGGTGCCGGGGTCGATTTCAGGCCCGTCGGATCCGCCGATGGAGCTGATGTGGGTGCCGTCGCGGATCCAGGATCGGTGGATGACCGGGGCGCGGGCGCCGGTGCAGCAGAAGATGACGTCGGCGCCGCGGACGGCGTTCTCGATGGTGTCGGTGGTGCTGTGCGGGTGGGTCGTGGCGGCGTGTGCGGTGCGGGCCGGGTCGCGTCCGGCGACGGTGACCGGGATGGTGTCGTCGAGGGCGGCGAGCATCGCAAGCTGGGCGGTGGCTTGGGTGCCGGTGCCGATGACGGCGATCTGATGCGGGTGCGGGGAGGCCAGGGCGTGCATGCTCAGGGTCGCGGTGGCGGCAGTGCGGGCGGCGGTGATCTCGGAGGCGTTGATCAGTGCCTGCAGGCGCCCGGTTTTGTCGTCGAAGAGCGCGACGACGCCTTCGTGGGCGCTGCGCCCGGGGGCTGCGGGCTGAGGGAACACGGAGATGAGTTTGGCGCCGAGCCCGGTGCCGGGAAGCCAGGCGGGCATGGCGCCGACGAGCCCGGTGGGGGTGTGCGCGGCGATGCGGGGCGGAGCGGACACTTCGTCGCGGCTGATCGCGATCAGCGCTGTTCGCACCGCGGCGATGACCTGGGTGGGGTCGAGGGCGGCGCGGGTGTGGGCGCGGTCGAGTATGAGGGTGCCGTGCGGGGCGGAGGTCGGCCGGGCGATAGTCATCGGGCGGGTGCCCCGCTGTCCTTTGCCGCGCCAGTGGAGGTGGGCGGGGTGGCGTCCTGTCGGGGGAGCAGGCGGGCGAACACCAGCGGGAAGGCGGAGATGACCGCGCCGACCAGGAGGATGAGCATGAAGGCGTGTTCGCTGGGGCTGTGGGTGGCGGACACCAGGCCGAAGGTCAGGATGAGCGCAGCGACCTGGGCGCCGGCGCTCATGCCGATGATGCGCAAGACCCCGATCATCCCGGTGGCAGTGCCGGTACTGGAGGCTGGCGCGAGCGCGATTGTGGAGCCGTAGAGAGCGGTGATGGCGCCGTTGGTCGCGAAATTTGCGAGGACCTGCGCGGCGATGATCTGCCACACCGCGTCATGGAGCACCAGTACGATCAGCGACGAGGCGACCAGCAGGAGGCTGGAGTACACGATCACCAGGCGCGGCCCCCAGCGGCGCAGGCACCAGCCGGCCAGCGGACCGGCCGCGACCGCAGCGAGGGTGCCGGGGAGCAGGTACTGGCCGATCTGGGTGGTGGACGCGTCGAACCCGATGCCGGAGGCGGCGGGGGCGGCCAGCATTTGCGGGACGAGGAAGCTGGTGATGCCGACGCCGGTGGACACGGCGACGGCGGCCAGGGTGGTACCGCGCATGCCGCGGATGGCCAGCAGGCGCAGGTCGACCAGGGAACCGCGGCCGCGGCGCTCCACCCGGATCCAGAGCAGAGCCAGGACCACCACCACGGCGGCGCCGCCGAGGACGAGAAGGACGGGCCAGTCCGCCAGCGAGGAAATCCAGTAGGTCAGCGCGATCAGGGCGGCACTCAAGACCAGGGCGCTCCCCCAGTTGAGCCGGATGCCGCTGCGCGTGCGCGGAGCGGCTGCCGGAAGCACCCCCACGATCACCGGGATGATCGCCGCGACCGCCAATGCGGGCACGCCGAATATCCAGCGCCAGCCCCAGGCGCCGGCGATCGGCCCGGCGAGCAGGTTGCCCACCACGCCGCCGGCGACCACGGCTCCGCCGATCATGCCGACCAGGACTTTCATCCGGTCGGGGGTCGTATGCTGACGGGTCAGAGCGAAGACCAGTGGGATGGCGCCGATTCCCAGGCCTTCCAGGATCTGCCCGGCCAGCAGCATCGGGAACGACGCGGCCGTCGCGGAGATCGCGCCGCCGATGACGACGGTGCCCAGCAGCAGCACCAGAGTCCGGCGGGGTCCGTAGCGGTCCCCGAGCGGGCCCATGATCGCTGTCGCGACGGCGGCGGCCTGGCCTTTGGCAGCCATCAGCAGCGCTCCCTCGCTGGGGAGCAATTCCAGAGCCCGCTGCAGCTCCGGCAGGGCCGGGCCGATCACTGCCTCCAGCGCATAGAGGAGAACGACGGTCAGCCCGACCGTGGTCACGGCCAGTGGACCGAAGCGGCCCGGGATGGTCTGTGTTGGCATGTCTGCTCCTTGTCCACGGTGACAGGGGAGTGCAGAGGAAAGGGAGGTGCGTGCGGGCCGGGTCAGTGGTCCCAGATGTCGTGGGCGTAGCGCAGGAAATTCGCCCCGAGGACCTTGTCGATCACCGAGGAGCGCACGCCCCGTCCGGCCAGCAGGGTGGCGAGCCGGGTGAACTGCCCGGGACCGGAAAGGTCGGCGACGAACGGGAGGGTGTCGGGGGTTTCCCCGGCGGCGCCGATGCCCTGGTTCCGGCGCCGCGCCACGGCGACGGCGATGTGGCGGCGGAAGGCGGCGAGGTCGTCAACGGGCGTGGTGGTCCCGTCGGTGCCGATGCCGACATGGTCCTCGCCGCACACGTTCAGCGCGTGCCTGATGTGCTCGACCACATCCTCGGCGGTCGCGGAACCCGAGGTGGAGAGAAAGGGCATGGAGTAGATGCCGATGAATCCGCCCTGTTCGGCAACCAGGCGCAGCTCGGCGTCGGTCTTGTTGCGGGGCAGGTCCACCAGGGCACGGCAGCCGGTGTGGTTGATCGACACCGGCCGAGTCGACGCATGGATGGCGTCGAGGCAGGTCTGAGTACCGCTGTGGGACAGATCGACCATCAGGTGGTGATGATTGAGCTGGGCGACGACCTCCTGGCCGAAGTCGGTGAGCGGGCGATCAGCGGGTGCCTGCGAGCCACCACCCACCCGGTTGGCGGGGTTGTAGGTGAGCTGCACGATCCGCACCCCCCGCTCGGCGAACACCGCGACCCGGGACGCGTCGGCACCCAGCATCGTGGTGTTCTGCACGCCGTAGATCACGCCGATCCGGCCGGTGTCGCGGGCCCGGGAGAGATCCGCGGCCTCGCGAACCTGCAGCAAGTCACCGGAATGGCGGCACAGAGCGGTGTCCCAGGCCGCGAGGTCGGCCATGGTGTCCTGAAACGGGTCGCCGAGGTCGGTGACCGCGCCGATGGTGACGTTGACCGCGGTCAGCCCACTGGCGTGTGCGTCGCGCAGGACCCGGTCACTGAGTCCGGTCTGGCCGGAGCCCGGATCGTCGGCGCCGGCGCGGTCCGCCGGAGGGGTGTTCGGATCCGCCAACGCGCCGAGCGCGTTGATGATCAACGGCCGCGGCTTCCCGGTCATGGCCGCGGCTCCGACGCGGCCGCGGCGGGCATGCGGATCTCGCGGGGAAAGCGGCGGCCTCGTTTGATCGTGCATGTCACGCTCGAGAGGTTGGCCAGGTCCGCGAGCGGGTCCTCGGCCAGGATCACCAAGTTGGCGAGGAGACCGGGCGTGATCGTCCCCATCCGGTGCTGCTGGCCCATCGCCCTCGCGCCGCCCTGAGTCGCAGCACGGATCACCTGAGCAGCGGGCACCCCGGCCTCGGCCAGGGCACGCATCTCGTGATGCAGCGCCGGGAACTCGTCCGCAAGCGCGTTCTCCCCATCGGTTCCGGTGCAGATCGTCACCCCCGCCCGGTACGCCTCAGCCGTCAGCCGGGCCGTCACCGCAGCCTCCCGCTGCGGGGAGGTCCCGCTGGTGGTGAGCATGCCGATCGTCGCGTCGAGGATGGTTCCCTGGCCGTGCATCCGCGCGAACAGCTCCCGCAGCGACGACCAATCGCTGTCCCCGACACTCGACCAGTCCAGGGCATCCCGCTCGAGCATCGCGTCGCCGAACGTCGCCGGGGGCGGAAAACCGTCCAGATCATGCACCAGGAGGGTGGTATGGGAGATCACGTCCACCCCCGCGGCGACCACCTGCGACGGCGGGGTCGGGTACACCGTGGCGTGTGCCCAGACCTGCATGTCCTGCCGGTGCGCCTCGGCGGTGATCGCCGTGATCAGCTCGGCGGGCAGTTCGGCATAGATCTTGATCGCGACCGCGCCGGTCCCTTTCGCTCTCGCCACAGCCAGGGGCAGGTCGGTGTCCGGGGTGATCGCCTGCATCCATGGCACCGCTCCTGGCTGTGCCCCGGCGGCCACGGACCAGGTCCGAGGATCAGTGAAGAACGCGGGACCGGCCATCAGCGCGGCGTAGAAGATGTCCGGGGACGCGGTCTCCCCGACCAGCGCGACGCGGGCGAGGTCGGCGGTCTGACGAAGATCGCCCGCCATGTCCCGCACCGCGGTCACCCCGCCGTAGACCGCGCGCCGCAACACCCGCTCGGCCCATTGCCTGTTTGGCGGAGTATTCAAATGCTGATGCGTGTCGATCAACCCGGGCAGCAGGAAGCGCCCGCCCAGCTCGACCACCTCCACGCCCACCAGCGCCTCGGCGTCCACCGCCGCGTCCGGTTCCACCCCCACGATCAGCGGACCGTCCACCACGACAGAGGTACGCGGCCGGGCCGGACCACCTCGGCCGTCGAACACCGTCGCATTCCGGTACACCACCCGCTCACCTGACGCCGGCTCGGCGTACGGCACCGGCGCCGGCGCACGTTCCGTGCCGGTGACCGCGGCCCGGAACCGCTCCTCGGCTGCCAGGTCCGGCTGTGCCGGTAACTGCTTTGCCATAGTCCATCCTCGTTCCCCAGGTCGACTGTTACAGTGGGGGTAACATGTGTTACAGTATCTGCTACACGGTAGCAAGGCGGCCAGTCAGCAGCAAGAACAAGGAGCGCACGCGATGGGCGAACCCGACCCGAAACCGGCCAGCTCGGCCGTCGACAAGGCCCTCGACCTCATCGAAGCCGTCGTCGACGCAGGGCAGCCCGTGCGACTGGCCGAGGTCGCCCGCGCCGTCGGCCTGCACCGGGCCACCGCCTACCGGGTACTGGTCGACCTCGTGCGGCGCGACTGGATCGCCCGCACCGACGACGCTTACCTCCCCGGCTCGGTCATCATGCGGATGACCCGCCTGCGGACCCCCGATGCGATCATCGCCCTCGCCCGCCCCACCCTCGACAACCTGGCCCGAACCACCGGTCTGATGGCCAACCTCCAGGTCCTCGAACCCGGCGGCTCCCGCGTCGTGGACGTCGCTCGCCCCGCCCGGCTGGAAATGATCAAAGACCTGCTCGGGGAACTGCTGCAAGTCCATCGCTTCGCCGGACCGCTCGCACTCGTCGCCGCGCTCTCCCGCGACGCGCGCACGCCCTACCTGCTCGCCGCCGAGCATGCCGGGCACCCGCTCGACGGCCCAGATGGCTTGCACGCGGACATCACCACCACCGAACACCACGGCTATGCCCTCATCCGCGGCCGCAACGACAGCATCGTCGCCTCCATCGCCCGCGCGGTCCGCCATCCCACCACCGGAACGCCCGTCTGCGCACTTACCCTCGTCGGCCTCGACGCCGAACTGCCCGACACCCGGTTCGCCGAACTCGCCACCACCCTTCACACCGCCACCAGCCACCTCGAAAAGGCCATGGCCACTTGAGACTCGGCACCGTGCCTGGGGATGTTCCGCCGGAGTCCAGCCACAGCAACACCTTTCACAGCCGGTGTTGCGACCGCCTCGAGAACTCAAGCGGAACCGGCAGTCGTAGCTCTGGCGAATTGTGACGGGAAGTGGTCGGCGCTGAGTGGGCTGGTGCAGCTGATCGCGACGGCGAGCGCACGAGATCGAGGCATGCCGTAGGTGACGATGTTCAGCGCGGCGAGGCGCCAGAGTAACCCGATTCGCAGCAACGAGACAGGTCGCTGGCTCAAGCCAGCTGGCAGCGACGGCGCTGGGCAGCGGTTTGGCGCAGCGGCTGGGGACGCAGGCGCTCGGGCCACGAGCGCGAACAGGATCATTCGCTTGGCGCCGAAGCGGTCGACATATTCGACGACCGTCGCGGCAAACTATCGATGCCGTGGTCCACCTCTCGGCAGTCGGATGACACACGGGTAGCGCTGATCAGATGAACTTGCTGTGCACGCATCGGCCTGGTCGGCGGTCGGGCAGCAGCTGACCGTCGCGTACCACGAAGGTGCCGCCGACGAGGACGTGCCGGAAGCCGGCCGATGGCCGTGCCGAGTCGTGGTACGTCGAGCGGTCGCTGACTGTCGCCGGGTCGAATATCGCCAGGTCGGCGTCGGCGCCCACCTGGACCCGGCCCTTGCAGGCCATCGACGGTGCCACCTGTTCGAGAACCTGTGCCGGGACGATCGTGCATCGTCGCACAGCCTCGGCCAGGGACAGAATCCGCGTTTCCCGCACTGCCCAGCGCAGCAACTTGCCGTAGCACCCTGCGGTGCGTGGATGAGTGACCGTGTGCGGTGGCACCGGCCACCGATCGTGCAGGTTGGGATCGGCGGCGTTGACCAGTGGAGTGGCGTCGGACGCGATAGCGGTGTCCGTCAGCAGCAGCGACCGTTCGAGAACGGCGCGCTGGCGCTCATCAGCCTCGTTCAGCCAATCGTAGACGACCAGCCCGCCGGGATCCTGTTCGCGCAATTCCAGCAGCCGATCGGCGTCAGCCACGCGTTCCCCGGTCGGAAGAAAGACGATATCCGTGGGAGTGATCCCGATGCGGTCGAGCTTGTCCGGGTCGAGGAACGCTGCTCCGATGCCGGTGGCGGCCGAGCCGTAGGGATAGGCCTCAGTGGTGAGCCGGACGCCAAGCCGTTGTGCGGTGGCGACCATCTGGGCGATCTGATCGATCATCCAGTTGGATGTGCTGTTGAGGTGGCAC
Source organism: Amycolatopsis sp. EV170708-02-1 (assembly GCF_022479115.1). Taxonomy (NCBI): domain Bacteria; kingdom Bacillati; phylum Actinomycetota; class Actinomycetes; order Pseudonocardiales; family Pseudonocardiaceae; genus Amycolatopsis; species Amycolatopsis sp. EV170708-02-1. The sequence goes on along the minus strand of NZ_CP092497.1, from coordinate 5,894,096 downwards.
AGGTGCATGTGCGCACCCGTTCCCGCGGCTGCCGCCAGCACTTCGGCGGCTCCTTCGAGCGAGGTGTGTGGCTCCCGCCGGGAGATGAAGCGCGAGTGGGTGAACGTCGGGACACCGAGATGTTCAGCCAGCGCAGCGATCCGGACGTATTCGGATCGGCCGCTCTCCGGGGCATACCCGAGGAGCACGCCAATTCCCAAAGCCCCGGCGGCTACTTCTTCTTCGAGAAGGTCGAGGATTGCCTCGACCTCAGCCGGCGTGGCCGGCCGGCGCCAGCGAGAATCTCCCATCAGGCGCACGGTCGTAGTGATCGGGTCTTCCGCCCCATCGAGCCGAACGTGAGCGAGCATCTGCATCCGTGCCAGTGCCCACGAAGCCGAGTATCCGAAGTTGATGGGCCGGCCCTCTTCGGTGGCTGTCTCACGAGTACGAGTGAACGGCGCCACCCCTGCCTCCAGCTCCAACGCGGTCGTGACTCCGTCGAGGGCCTGCAGCCGCAGACCGGTAACACTCTGTGCGTGACTGTGCAAGTCGATGAACCCCGGCGCGACAACCTGGCCCGTCACGTCCAGAACGACGTCGCTCTCCGGCAACTCATCGCTCACCACCGTGATCCGACCATCGGCAATACCGACATGCCGCACTGCATCCAGGCCGGTCTCGGGGTCGAGGACGCGCCCGCCACGGAGCACGAGGTCACACGGACGGGTGGGAGTACCCGGGGCGAGGGTCCGTTCGTCAAGCTGCCCACGTCGCACGGTGAACCCTTCGATAGTCAACGGAAGTAGTGCCCACAGGCTCCCGCGACTTACGGCAGCTCTGCCCGTTCTTACGGATAATCGTCCTCGAGCGCCGTCCGATGATGGAATCCTGCCCGGCGACGCGCCGTCGGGCAGGATTCCCACTCGACCGAACCCGGGCGCCGCCGCATCATGTGACCGTGATGTCAACGATGCCGGTGGACCACCCGATCGACGAGCTGGACCTTGCGCTCGTGGACTCGCTGCAGATCTCACCGCGGATCTCATGGGAACGGCTGGGCCGCCAGCTGGACGTTGCGCCCGTTACCCTCGCCCGGCGGTGGGCCCGGCTGGAGCGGTCCGGGTACGCCTGGGTCATCGCGTGGCCCGGGATGAGGCAGTGGCAACTGTTCAGCACTGCACTGCTCCAGGTTCGTTGTGCCCCATCTGCCGTGGGCGCCGTGGCGACCGCACTGGCCCACCTGCCATACGTCGCGACCGTCGAGCACACCACGGGCGACTACGAGTTGTTCGTCATAGTCGTCGCGCCCAGCCTGCCGACGTTGTCGCGGCTGCTCATCGACCCGATACCACAGGATCTGCCCGTCCTGGCGGTACGCACGGTCGTGTGTGGACGGCTATTCGGAACGATCTCCTGGCGTCTGGGCGCCATCGGCGACGCGCAGGCGGCAGGAATCGCCGACGACACTCCAGAACCGAGCGCAGAAACGGCCCGCCCGTTCGGACCTGCAGACCGTGATTTGCTGCTCGCCTTGGCCGTCGACGGACGACAACGATTCGTCGACCTCGCGGCCAGGCTGGGAACCACACCGCAAGCCGTCAAACGCCGATTGTCGACCCTGCAGCGCAGTGGGGACATTGCCTTCAGATGCGACCTGGCGCGGCCACTGGCTGGATGGCCGCTGCTCGCCCTCCTCTGGCTCGTGGTCCCCGACGACCAACTGTCCCAGGTGGGACACTGCCTTGCGGCGTGGACGGAATCGCGGCTGTGCGTCCAAGTGGTCGGCAATACCAACCTCGTTGCTGCATGGGGATTGCGCTCAGTCGGTGAACTTGACGAGCTCGTCGCCCGGCTCGCTCGTATGGCCCGCAGGCCACGGTCACCGACCGGCAAGTCGTGCTACAGCAGTTCAAACTCTCCGGCAGAGTACTCGACTCTCACGGTTGCTCAGTGCAAGCCGTTCCGCTCGACCCATGGGTCCTGGAACGACCGCGACCGTGAATCGGAGAACCCGACGTCTCCGGATGTGCCGACGCCACCATGAACGTGAACGCTCGCAGCTCAGGACGAGCCGCGGCCGGTGTGGATCGAACTGGACCCCTTGTTGGGCGTCAAGACGTCAGCCCGGTTCAGGCAGTACCCGCTGATCGTGCGGCTGGCAGTGCCCTTCGGGCGATCTCGATCCCGGCCGCAAATGTGGGATCGGATAGTCCTGCGCCCTCGGATTCGTCGGCTGGGACGAACGGACCGGGAGGCAAAACCTCCTAGGGCCGCCAGCAGTGAGGCTAGGAGGACAAGGATGAGGACACTGCTGCGGGGCGGCCGCGGCGTCGACCCGGCGACGGGGTTCGACGGGCCTGCCGACGTACTGATCGTGGAGGGCGCGGTCGCCGCGGTCGGGCCAAGGTTGCCCGCTGCCGCGGACCAGGTGGAGATCGATGTTTCCGGGTATGTCGTCGGGCCCGGGTTCGTCGACCTGCACAGCCACGTCCACACCATCGCCGGCCGGCGGCTGCAAGCGATGGACGGTGTCACCACAGCACTCGACCTCGAAGCCGGGCTCATGCCGATCGAGCGCGCCTACGCTGAGGCAGCCGCCAAAGGCAAGGGGGAGTGGGGGTGGCGCAAGGACGCGTGGGCACGGCGACCATCGTCGGAGCCGCCGTCATGGGCACGTATGCGTGGCGTATGCCTCGGACTGGTTCCCGTCGCCGTCCTCGGAGAACTGCCGCTTCAGCGCGGCCCGGAGCTCGCGAGTGCGCGGGTCAATGTCCACGTGGACGTCGAACGGGGACTCGACCGTCACCAGCGGTACCGACGGCCGGGCCTCGTTCGTGCCGATGATCGCGAAGGACCGGCCGAGCACCAGGGCGTCGATGTGGGCCTGCTCGGAGTGCAGGCCCAGCTCGTTCGCCGCCCAGATGTTCCACAGCTCCCGGTCGGCGGCCTGCTCACCGCCGAGCCGGAACCCGGTCACGTCGAGGCGCTCATCCAGCGAGTCCACGACCAGCTCAGGCCAGTTGATCACGACCTGCCGCACGCGGGTGTCCAGGCGGCGCAGCAGCTCCGGGTGCATGTACGACAGCGACTGTTCGCCCTCGTAGTAGGCATCGAGTATTTCCAGCCCAGGGATCTGCGCATCGTGTTGTCGAGTGATCCACTGCTCGGAGCTCAGTGTGGCGAAGTCTACTGCCATCCATAACCACGGCTATCATTCATGCATGCCGAACAGTCAGACGCCGCTTTGGGTATCGATGCTATTAGCTGGAATCGCACTCATTGGACCATTGGGCGCGGCCTGGATTACAACAAAAAGGGACGACAAACGTTGGTCTCGGGAGCTGGCGAGAGAGCGTGAGCGCTGGCAAAGGGAAGATGACAAGAGGCGCCAAGACCTTAGTCACGAGTCTCGCATGAACTGGCGAGATCGCCGCGTTGAAGCGTACTCAGACCTGCACGATGCCCTCATGGTCTGGCTAGAGGGGCCTTGAAGGTCATGGACGCGACTGATGTGGAATTTTCCAAGGAGATAGACAGCATGGACGAACGTGCCGCTAGGCTACGCAAGCTTGTTTCGCGAATTCGAGTAGTTGGCAGCCGCGAGACTGAAGATGCCGCGGACCGACTGCTCGGACTTGTCTATAAGCACTATTCCAGAATCAAGAGGAAGCAAACTGTTGAGGAAATCAGCGAGGTTGCACAGGAAATATATACTGGGCGCCAGGCATTGGAGATCTGCTTTAGAATGGACCTAGGTTTGTCTGGTGTCGAATCTCAAGTGTATTCGTAGCCTCACATTACGACCATCGCGCCAGACTTCTTCGGCTTCTGACCACGTAACCGCCAGCCCGAGACCGCCATAGCGGCGGTGGGTACCGCGTCGATGCGCTTGCCGGTCTTCCCGCGTAGGGGTTTGTCGGGTCGGATGAGGTCGGGTTCTCCGGGTGGATGGCGCACTTCCGCCGAGTCGAAGCAGAAGGCCGCCACGGGGTTGCCGTGGTGCGACCATGAGCGGGAGCGGGTGAGCGTCATGAGTTCGGTCATGCCGTGGGTCATTCCGCGGAACGTCTGCGGCACCGGGTACATGGGCACCCGCGTGTCCCGTTCGAGGCGCTGGCGGACAGGTTCGCCGCTCCACTCGTCGTAGTTGATATCGGCGACCCGCAGCGCCGCGCAGTCGGCGGCGACGTCGGCCTCGATCACCTCGTAGTCGATGACCTCGCCGGGAGTGGTGATGATCCACCCTTGATCCACCCTTGATCGACCCACTGAGAGACGCGGTGATCGGTGTGCTCGTCAAGGAAATCAACACCGGCCTCGGGCAGCCAGAACCGCCGTAGCGCCGAGACGTGGCCGTCGATGCTGTCCGGCACGATCAGGTACCAGGCGGTCAGGTCCAGCTTGGCCGCGAGGTCCAGGCCGCCCCACGCTGGCCGGCGAGCAACCAGCTCCCGCAACCGCGCGGGTTCGGCGAAACTCGGTTCCGGTGCACGCGGTGTAGAGGTGCATGGGCATCCAGCGCGTGGACTGCGACACCCATTGATTCAGCCGGTACTGCCGGAAGCTGTTCTCCCGCGCCGGATCGTTACGCGCTTCCAGCGCTTCTTCGCGCAGCGCGGCCAGTGACAGAGAGTCACCTAGGGCGGGGGTTGGCGTAGTACCAGTTCGCCTCGTCCCACGGGTCCGCGTCGGCGGGAAGGTTGCGCAGATAGACGAACCTGTGCGGCGCGCGGGACGGGTCTTCGGCGATCTTCACGCACTCGTCGTGCTCGGACTTGGCGAACGAGGTGGGGTCGTTGCCCGCCGCCGTGGCGGCGAGCAGCAGCGGCTGCACTCGGGTGTCCATGCCGGTCCGCAGCGCGGCCCACAGCTCACCGTTCGGCTGGGTCAGGACCTCGTCGAAGATCACGCACGACGGGTTCGAGCCGAGGTTGCCCAGCGCGCGTCGGCCGCGACAACCTGATAGACGCTGTTGGCTTTCTCGTCCTCGATCCGGGCGGCGTGCTCGACCACCCGCAGCCGCTTGGACAGCACTGGTGAAAGGGCGACCATGCGGGCGGCGACGTTGAACACCAGCCGTGCCTGGTCCTTATCGCGGGCGGCGCCGTAGACCTCGGCGGACTCGACATCGTCCCCGACGAGCATGTACAGCGCGACGAACGCCAGCAGCTCGGACTTGCCGTTCTTGCGGGCGAGTTCGATCCAGCCGGACCGGTAGCGGCGGACGTAGGTCTGCCACTCCTGATCCCACCGGACCTCGCCGAACAGCGGCCGGACGATGTCGTCGCGCTGCCAGTCGGCCAGGATGAACGGTGTCCGTGCCCACCGGTCTTTGGTGTGCACGCAGATCTCTTCGGCGAACGCCTGCGCATGATCGGCGCGCTGGGCACAGAGGTGGTCGCCGCGTTGACGGCAGGCACGTCCGTCGAAGGACCAGCCGCACACCGGAAGCCGCGGAGGCTTCGGCGTGCCGGTCTGGGAACTGGGTTTGGTCGTTTGGGAACGGGGTTTAGGAGAGGAGGCGGCCCGCGTCGCCCGAGGTCCCGCCATCGGCGCTCACCTCGGCCTTGATCGCCTGCCGGTCCGACGGCGTCAGCCCGAACCGCGCCGCGAACGTCAGGAACGTGCGCTCAGAATCGGCCTGCACCTTCAATGCCGGATTCGGCACCAAGCCGCCGCCACCGGGAACCAGCAGCGCCGAGCCATTCACCAGCGCGGTGGCCACGGTGTAGCGGGCCAGCGCCTCACACAGCACACCGAACGCGTCGACATCCCACGCGGTCAAGATTTTGCGGGTGATCATGCTCGGCGCGAGCCGAGCCCAGATCGCCCTCCCCTTCTCCGACAGCCACTCCGGCGGCACGATCTCCGCCGCAGGCGGCACGGGCTCGGCGTCGTTGATCCGGTCCTTGCGGTCACCGTGCAGGATGCGCAGTGAGGTCGGTTTCCCTGCGGGGCCGCGCTTTCCCATGACGACCACCGCCTAACGTTCGCTGGGACATTTGAGATGTCCGCGCGGTCACTTCGTCAACACGTGTGACGAGGTTTCCTTACAGAGCCCCGTATTTATGTACAACACTTGGGCAAGATACGCTCCACCCGCTGTCGCTCAATGCTCGTATTGCCGCTCCCGATCCTCGGTACCGGGGTCGGGACCGACCTCGATACCGAGGAAGGAAACCGGGTGAGTGACGGCAAGATAGGTGATGACGTCGGCGATGTTTCCGGGGACGATCCTCCGGAGCGTGACCCCGGCCGGGGAACGAAACCCGACCGGCGCCACATCCTTAGTTCGAGCCGTGCTGTATGGGCTGGTCCCAGCTGTTGCCGTTTCGACGGTCAGCGCGCCCTCCAGACGACAAGCCATCGACTCCACAAACCCGAGTCCATCATCTGGGTGTAGCAGCGCCAAGGTGTCCTGACAACCGGGGAATCTCAGGGACGAACTCGTCCTTCGTCGCTCGAAGACGTGCTCGAATGGATCCGACATCCACACCAGGTGGCACAACTGGCACGGGCCGGTGCGACGCGCCTGCCCGTGCCATTATGGTCCGGTCTCATGCGTCGGTGAGGTCGATGAGTACCTTTCCCACGATGTTGCGTTCGAGGGCCGCGTGTGCTTGAGCGGTGTCGCCCAGGGGGTAGCGTTGGAGGGGCAGCCCGTGTTCCGTGCCGACGCGGAGGGCGCCGTCCTTGATGGCGGCGTCCACATCGGACAGAGCGGAATCCTTGTGGGCGGCGGGCGTCGTATAGGTGTAGGTGAAATCGAGCTGCACGTTCTTCATCAGCATCGCCGGGGTCGGGATCGCGGACGGCGCGCCGCTTCCGTAGGTGTAGACATTGATGTTGCCGTTCTGGGCAAGTACTTGGACGTCGGTGTCGAGATTGGCCGGCAGGTCTACCTCCACGATGTGGTCGACGCCTCGGCGCACCAAGGACAACACGCGTGAGGCCACGTCTTCGGTGCGGTAGTTGATGATGTGGTGTGCACCCGCTGAGCTGGCCAGGTCGGCCTTTTCCGCGCTACTGACGGTCGTGAGTACCGTCGCGCCCGCCCGGACGGCGAGCTGGATGGCCGCGTGGCCGACCGCCCCGGCTCCACCGTGCACAAGGACGGTTCTCCCGGTGAACGTGCCGGGCGCGATCTGGCGGGGGCCGTCGGCCGCGGTGGTGAGCGTGCGGTGCGCGGTCAAAGCGGGGATGCCGAGACACGCGCCGACGTCGAAGCTCGCCGTGTCGGGCAAGGGCCGTACGTGGCGAGCGGGCACCGATACGAATTCCTGCGCCGTTCCTGACGGGCGGCCGAAAGCGACGTCCCACAGCCAAACCCGTTGCCCTGGCACGAAGCCGCTGACGCCGTCCCCCACCGCGTCGACCACGCCGGCACCGTCCTGGTGTGGAACCTGCTCCGTGAACTTCATGCCCGAGGACTGTCCGGAACGGCTGCGCCAATCGGTCGGGTTCACCGCCGAGACGACCACGCGGACCCGCACCTGGCCGGCCCGTACCGCAGGCTTCTCCCTGTCCACGAGCCGGAGCACGTCCGGTCCGCCGGTTTCGGTGTAGACCACTGCCTTCATCCGCTGTTGCCTCTCGTGATCTTGATCCCGGCGGTTTCCCGGTCCCACGTGTCGGAGGTGACGGCCGCCTCGCGCAGGACGGACTTCTGGATCTTGGCCGTCGGTGTCTTCGGCAGCTCCGTGACGAAGCGGAGATAGCGGGGGACCATGTAGTACGCCATCCGTGGTTCGAGGAAACGCAGGAGGTCCACCGGATCGACCCGGGCGCCCGGTACGGGTGCGATCACGGCCATGACCTCGTCCTCGGAGACCTCGCTGGGCACGGCGACCACTGCCGCCTCTTGGACCAGGGGATGCGCCATGATCTCCGTTTCGACCTCCATCGACGAGATGTTCTCGCCGCGGCGGCGGATCGAGTCTTTGAGCCGGTCGGCGAAGTAGTAGTTGCCCTCGGCATCCCTTCTCGCGGTGTCGCCGGTGTGGAACCAGCCGTTCCGCCAGGCCCGCGCGGTCGCTTCGGGCATGCGGAAGTACCCGTGCGTCAGCGCCCATGGGGTGTCGGCGCGCACGACGATTTCTCCGGTCTCACCGATCGGCACTTCGCGATCGGCCTCGTCCACCAGCCGGACTTCCATCCCGCGCCGCACCTTGCCGCAGGTGCCTTTCTCGACCGGGTTCGGCCCCGAAACGATCGGCGCGGACAGCTCGGTCATGTTGTAGATCGTGTAGACGTCGACTCCGAACCGTCGTGAGAAGGCGGCGATGTCGTCCAGGAGCGGCACGATGAACACCTTCGCCAGCGGGTTGTCGGCATCGTCGTCCTCGGGCGGCCGCCGGTTCACGAAATTGGCCATCACGCCGAGCAGGAAGACCATCGTGCTCCGGCTGTCCCGAATCTGCCGCCAGAACCGTTCCCCGCTGAATCGGTCGACGACCGCCACCGAGCCTCCGTTGAGCAACATCGCGTAGAGCAAGGTGGACCCGCCGGCGTGGAAAGCCGGCATGTTGATCAGGAATCGGTCGTCGGCGGTCATGATCGGCATCGTCTCCGGGCCGAAGGCCGACCACGCCTGCACATAGGACGTCAGCACCCCCTTGGAAGGCCCGGTTGTGCCCGACGTGTAGAGGATCGCCTGGGTGTGCCAGGGCTCGACCGGAACCGGCGGCTCCGACGGCGTGCCCCGCACGCCGTCGAGCTCCGCGGCGGTCAGTACGTCGATCCCGTCGATGCCGAGCCGATCGACGCCGCCGACCTGGACGGCGAGCCGAAGGCTGCCGCGTGACTCGATCTGGCCGAGGCGAGGCAACAGGCCGGCGTCCCCGATGATGACCTTCGCCTCGGAGTTGCCGAGGACGTGGGACAGCAGACCGCCGCGGTAGGCGGTGTTGATCGGCACGAATACCGCACCGAGGTAGTTGAGGGCGAACCAGAACCTGACCATGTCGGGACCGTTGGGCAGCCAGCACACCACGTTGTCGAACTGGCGAACACCGAGTTCTTCCAGCGCGGCGGCCGTTCGCCGGACTTCCCGCAGTAGATCGCTCCGCGTCCAGGTGGGCCCGTCGTCGAAGATCGCGAAAATCTTGTCCGGTTCCTCGGCGGCCCGGCGTTCGAGCACGTAACGCAGGACAGCGTCCTCACGAGAGGGGATCCTCGGATCGGTCGGCACGGCACGCTCCTTCCGCGGAACCCGCGCGTAAATTTACTGAACGACCGGTACAGTTTCATGTCCTTTGCCGCCCGTCAAGTGTCGGGCTTCGTCACTTCAGGCGTGGACTCAGTACCGAATGATCGGTACAGTTCTGCGGCGTGTAGCGAGCGCCGCCCACAATGACGCGAGGAACCTGGAGGTAGCGATATGCCTGAGTGCGGAAGCTTCGAGATGCCCCGAGTCGAGACGGTTGTCGAAGGTGCCGGAGCCGTGCGTGAGATCGGCGCCGAACTCGATCGCCGCGGTCTCCGGCGGGTGTTCCTCGTGACCGGCAACTCCGTCGGGTCCGGTGCCGCGTTCAAGGAGGTGGCGGCCGATCTGGGGGACCGTGTGGTCGGGATCTTCGACAGGGTCAAGGCCCACAACCCGGTCGAACTGATCGTCGAGCTGATCCGGGAGGCGCGATCCGCGAAAGCGGAGGCCTTCGTCGCCGTGGGCGGTGGTTCGCCCTGCGACGCCGCGAAACTGGCCGCGATCGGGCTGTGCGAGGGCTCGGATTCCGTCGCCGACCTCGCTCGCAACTATCTTGAGTTCGAGTACCCGAGCACGATCCGTCAGCGACCGCTGACGGGGACGCCGATGCCGGTGTTCGCTGTACCGACGACGCTGTCGGCGGCCGAATGGGACGGCTTCGCCGGCTCGGTCGACGCCTCCCGCGACACCAAGGATCTGACCGTCTACCTCGAAGCCACACCCCGGGTCGTATTCCTCGATCCTGAGTTCTGCGCCCACACACCGCGCGACCTGTGGGCGACCACCGGTGTCCGCGCTTTGGACCACGCCGTCGAGACCGCATACGCGAAGAACGCGCACCCTCTCACCACCGCGCTGGCCAATGGGGCGCTGGGGATGCTCGCCGAGAGCCTGCCCCGGTCGGTTCGCGATCCGCATGATCACGAGGCCGCGCTCACGTGCCTGCGGGCGGCGTGGATGTCCATCATCGGAGTGCACAACGTCTCGCTCGGGTTGTCTCATGCCATCGGTCACCAACTCGGCGCCGTCGGCATCCCCCACGGGGTGACTTCGTGCATCATGCTGCCGCACGTCATGCGTTTCCTGGAGCCGGTGACCTCCGCGGAACAGGCTCGCATGGCGCAGACGCTGGCGAGGGTCCAGGGAGACGGCGAGGACTTGTCCGCCGCCGACCGGTTGGAGCGGATTCTCGACGAGCTCGGCGTGCCACGACGGGTCTCGAAGTTCGGTGTCGGCCGGGAGAAGATGCCCGGTGTGGCCCGCGCGGCACTGGGGGACATCGTGGTCCGTGAATCGCCTCGCACGGTCGACGAGACGGTCATCTCCGAACTGCTGGAATCGGTCTGGTGATGGATCGGGGGCCCGGGGCGACCGGGCCCCCGATCGGCGTTATCGCATCGGATCCTCGAGCACCCCTCGCAACAGGGTGTCGGTGAACAGATCCGCGATCTCCTCGGGCGTCCGTTTCCCGTGCGGCCGGATCCAGGCGTACGAATAGTTGTACTGACCGAGGATGCCCTTGGTGACCAACGGATCCAGCCGTCGGAATTCGCCGGCCTCGGCGCCGCCTTCGAGTAGTTCGGCGACCATGCGCTCGTAGCGGTCCCGGGCCTCCTGGACCACCACGCGCCGCTGCCCGGTGAGCGCGCGGAACTCCTGGAACGAAACCGTCCATTCGAGCGCATGGTCGGCGAGGTTGCGCATGGTCGAGCGCATCAACTCACGGAACCGCTGCTCGTAACTTGCGTCCACGGCGAGGATCCGGCCGGACCGGGTCAGCAGATCGGACATCCGCGTATGACAGATCTCGAACAGCAGCGCCTCTTTGCTGCCGATGTGGTGGTACATCGCGCCACGGCCGATCTGTGTCTCGCTGGAGAGCATCTCGATTCCCGTGGCGTGGTAGCCGTTCTCGGCGAACAGTCGCACCGCGGCCGCCATGATGCGTTGCCTGGCGTCCTCGCCCGCACGATTCGATCGCCGCGGTGACAAGCTCGGCTTCGCAGCCATGTGACGGTTCCTCGCTGATGTGACGACGACAGGGGCAGGCCGGACGCGAGACGTCGGCCTCGACGCGGCTAGCCGATACTACCGACCTTGAGTACGAGTTTCCCGGAAGCGGTGCGGTCCTCCAAGGCCTGCAGCGCCTTGGTGGCGTCGTTCAGCGGATAGACCGCGCCCACCACAGGACGGACGAATCCCTCCCGCGCGAGCCGGGTCAGCTCCGCGGCGGACGTGGCGGCGATGCTGTCGTCGAGCTCGACGAAGCCACCCCAGTACACGCCGACGACCTCGATGTTCTTCAGCAGCAAACGGTTCACCGCGATTTCGGGGATCCCGCCCGCCGCGAAGCCGATCACCAGGTGGCGCCCCTCGGGGCGCAGCAGCCGGATCGAATCGGCGAAGTAGTCGCCGCCGACCGGATCCACCGTGACGTCGATGGGACCGGTCGCGCGCACCTCGTCCGCCCAGTCGTCCTGCGCCACCACAACGGTGTCCGCGCCGGCCGCTTCCGCGACCGGCATCATGGCCGTCGAGTCCACGACCGCGGTGACCTCCGCGCCGAGCCCTTTCGCGACCTGGATCGCAGCCGTGCCGACGCCGCCCGCGGCTCCGTGTATCAGCACGTGTTCGCCGGCCTTGAGCCGACCTCGGCGGACGAGGGCGAAGTGCACGGTCTGGAAGTTCATCGCGAACGCCGCACCCTGCTCGAACGAGAGCTCGTCGGGCAGAGCGAACGTCGTCGCCGGTTTGGCGACGACGACCTCCGCGTATCCGCCGCTGGGCACATAGGCGGCACAGCGATCTCCTGCCTTCACGGTCGCGCCCGGGGGAGCGGACCGGACCACACCTGCCACTTCGACACCGGGGACGAAGGGCAGCTCAGGGCGCACCTGGTATTGGCCTCGGGTCATCAGGGCGTCCACGAAGCTCACCCCGACAGCCTTCACATCGATGGTGATCTCGTCCGCCGCCGCTTCCGGTTCGGGTATGTCCACCCGCTCCACGGCGTCCGGGCCTGCCAGGGAAGAAATCTGGATCGCGCGCACGGTGCTCCTCCGGTTCTGAATCTGTACCAGTCGTTCGGCGGTATTCATAAAGGCTAGATGGCATCTTGACCGTGTACTGGGATGTACATACTGTACCGACCAGTCGATTCTTGGCAAGGCGTGAACAGCGGAGAAGGAAGCCAGCAAGGATGAACGAAGGCATGGACGAACTCGTCGGGTTGCCGCGGACGCCGGTCGATCGCTGGCTGGTGGAGACCCTCGGGGAAAGCTTCGACGTAGGGCAATGGCATGCCGAGGCGATCTCGGGTGGGCTGTCGAATCTGACTTACCGGGTATGGCTCGGCGACCAGTCGGTCATTCTCCGCCGGCCCCCGCTCGGCGGAGTGCTGCCCAGCGCGCACGACATGCGCCGGGAATGGCGGCTGCTGACGGCGTTGTCCCGCACTGGCGTCCCGGTGCCGGAACCGCTGGCGCTGTGCACAGACGATTCGGTGATCGGCGCGGCGTTCTATGCGATGTCCGACATCAGCGGGGCGATACTGCGTTCACCCGCGGAAACCGAAGCGCTCGGTGCCGAGCGACGCCGTCAGGTCTCGGAAGCGTTCGTCGAGACGCTCGTCCGGTTGCACAGCTTGGTTCCCGAGCAGGTCGGGCTCCAGGACTTCGGGCGGCCCGGTCGATTCAACGAACGGCAGGTGCGACGCTGGCGCCGCCAATGGGACAGCAGCAGGCGACGCCGGCTTGCCGATATGGACAAACTCTTCGATGCGCTCGAGGGGCAGGTCCCGCCGGAAAGCGGCGTCTCCATCGTGCACGGCGACTATCGGCTCGACAACGTGATCGTCGACCTCGGCGGCGCCCCGCGGATCGCTGCCGTCCTCGACTGGGAGATGGCGACACTCGGTGACCCGCTAGCGGATCTCGGCCTGGCGTTGACCTACTGGCACGACCTCGGCGATGACGAGCGTGCACTCGTCCCCGCCGCGGCCGGGGTCACCGCCTTCCCGGGTTTTCCCAGCGCGGCTGAGGTCGCCGACCGATACGCGGAGCTCAGCGGCGGGGGCCTCGAACACCTGAACTTCTTCCTGGGCCTGGGTTCGCTGAAGCTGGCCGTGATCCTCGAGGGCGTGGGCGCCCGCTTCCGCGCCGGGCACATGGCGCGGCAGGACGAGCTGGGTGTGGATGAAGCGATCCGCGTGCTCGTCGCCCGCGGGTTGCGTCATGTCACAGAACAAGGAAGGTCATTGTGACACAAGGAGAACACGTCATTCGCATATTGCCGCCGGGCACTCCTGGTCTGGCCCGCTCGATCGAGCATCGGATCGGCGAGCGGTGGCTGCGGGCCTTCGCGGTCGCTGTCGGCGACCTCCGAGAGGAACTCTTCGACCTCGAACGGGAGAACGGCATCGTCGGCCATCCACTGTTCCCCGTCTGTGTCGAATGGCCACTCATCGCGCACGGCGCCCCGGGTATCGAGTTGAGCACGGAAACCTTGAACGTGGGCCTGCATGTTTCGCATCGTCTGCGCATGGCAGAACCTTTGCGTCCCGGGCGGCGGGTGCGTACGGAAGCCCGGCTGCATCGGGCTGAAGCGCGACGCGGTGCCGTTCACATCGTCACCGAGTTCCGAACCTTTTCCACTACCGGAGAGGGACTCGTCACCACCCACCTGGGCACGCTTTATCGCGGCACACGCCTCGAAGGTGTGCCGATCCCTGGAACGGTGGAAGAAGTCCCCACACCTGAAACCGGCGCGCTCGATCGCGTCGGGTCCTTCGACACCGACGCGACCAACGCCGTCATCTATAGCGAGTGCGCGAACATCTGGAATCCCATCCACACGGATATTCGCGTCGCTCGCGACGCCGGGCTGCCCGACACGGTCCTGCACGGTACGGAAACCCTCGCGCGAGCGGTCTCAACCGTGACCGGATCCGCTGTCTTTCCACGCCATGCCAGGGTGACCGGCGTCGACGGTCGTTTCACCAGCCCGGTGTTCCCCGGCCAGACGCTCACCGTCAACGCCGGCCTGGCGGCCGAGGACGCCATCGCCTTCGATGTCAGGACGGTGGACGGAACGCCGGCGATCTCGGCCGGTCTTGTCAGGTTCGCGAACCGATGATCACCGACCGGGAGCCGTCATCCGACCGTGGTGAAACCATGAATTACGGCCGAACGCCTCTGGACGGTCTCCCGCCGCGGGTCACGATCTGCGAGGTCGGCCCCCGGGATGGGCTGCAGAACGAGTCGGCAGTGTTGCCTGTCGAGGTGAAGGCCGAGTTCATCGCCCGCCTCGTCGATGCCGGCCATTCCCTGGTGGAAACCACGAGCTTCGTCCACCCGAGGTGGGTACCGCAACTGGCCGACGCCGAGGCCCTGTTCGCGGTGATCGAGCGGGCCGAGGGCGTCCGGTACCCGGTGCTGGTGCCCAATGAGCGTGGCTTGGAGCGCGCACTCGACCTCGGCGTGCGGGACATCGCCGTCTTCGGTAGCGCCACCGAATCGTTCGCCGAGCGCAATCTCAACCGGTCGATCGACGAGTCCCTGGAGATGTTCGCCCCGGTGGTCGGAAGAGCACGTGAGGCCGGGATGGCCGTGCGGGCCTACCTGTCGATGTGTTTCGGCGACCCGTGGGAAGGTGAGGTACCGGTCCGGAAGGTCGTCGAAGTCGCGTCCCGGATGATGGCGCTGGGATGTACCGAATTGAGCCTCGGCGACACCATCGGTGTCGCCACGCCGGGGCGTGTGGTGCTGCTGCTGAAGGCGCTCGCCGCGGCCGGAACCCCACTGGAGCGAGTCGCGGTGCATTTCCACGACACCTACGGTCAGGCCCTTTCCAACACACTGGCGGCTCTCCAGTGCGGTGTCACCACTGTCGACGCCAGTGCCGGCGGCCTCGGTGGTTGCCCGTACGCGCGTAGAGCCACGGGCAACCTCGCCACCGAGGACCTCCTCTGGCACCTCGACGGCCTCGGCGTCGAAACCGGTGTCAGCCTGGAGAAGTCGGTCGAAACGAGTGTGTGGCTGGCCGAGCGACTCGGCCGTCCCAGCCCTTCCCGTACCGTCGCGGCACTGAGGGGAAATAGACCCATTGCGTCCAGGTCTGGAACTTGAACGTGGTGGAGCGATCACCTGCCGGTGATCGCTCCACCGGCCGCCGCGCTTCGGTGTTCGGCTCGGTGGCGGTGGCTCGATCCGCCCAATGCGCATCAGCTGAAGGTATGTCCAGATCAACGATCAAGCGATCGAGAAGAAGCTTCAGGTGGCGATGTGGGTTGCGAGCCGGTCTGTGACGCTGCGGGGTTCGCGGCCGAGGAGTTCGGCCAGCACCGGGCCGGTTTCGGCGAAGTGGCCGGCGCGGGCGGCCTGGTACCAGGTGAGGAGAAGCCGGGCCATCTGCTCCGGGACGCCGGTCGCGAGCTGGTCGGCGACCCGCTGGTCGTCGTCCACGACGACGCGTTCGATGGTGCGACCGGTGAGGTCGGAGGCGATCTCGGCGAGATCGCCGAAGGTGACGGCGGACGGCGCGGCGAGGGTGACGGGGCCGTCGAAGGAACGGTCGCCGGCGAGGATGACCGACCGCTGAGTCGGTGATCGAGGACCTCTATACTGCGGTGTTCGGCGCGAAACCCGAAGACGGCCAAGACGAGGAGAACCGGGCACGAGGTGGCTCGCCGGGGGAAGCCTGAGGTCGCCGAGGGTGGGCACGAACACCGGCAAACCCCGGCCACGGCCTGGACAGGGGAGACGCAGCACCCCACGCGCCGAACTGGCGAAACAGGCCGGTTCGGGGAAGTCTCGCCAGAAGTGGGCGTGCTCGACGAGCCGGCCTTCGACGCGGTCTTCCGCGGCGACCCTGATCAGGCCGTGTCGCTGCTCGTGGAGATGGCCTCCGCCACCGATGAGAAGTCCGCGCCGCCGCGAGGCGCCTGGCGACCCGGCTCGTGCTCGACCTGGCCCGCCGAGGCGTCGCGAGCACCCGGGGGATCGGCAGGCTCAGCCGGGTCAAGGCGGAACTCGGTGGCGAGCTCGATCTCGACGCGTCCCTGCCCGCCCTGCTGGACGCGGCGGCCACCGGCGCACACCCGACCGGGACGAGCTTTTCGCCCAGCAGTGGGAAAACCGGAGATCGCGCAGTGTCTGCTGATCGACACCAGCGGGTCCATGACCGGACGACGGCTCGCCGCGGCGGCGCTGACCGCCGCGGCGTGCCCCGGGCGACCACGTCGTCGTCTCCCTCGTGCGGACGACCGACGTCATCCGTCCTTTGTGGGTGTGGGGCGCGAACCGCCGGTTCGCGCCCCACACCCAAGACGTCGCGGGTGAGACGGCGGGCTCAGCGGGGCAGAGGCTGTCCCTTGGTCTCCGGTCCGACGAACCAGATCAGGCCGAGTGCGATCACGTAGGACGCCACACCGATAGTCGTCGCCGCCGTCGAGATGCTCCCGAGCAGGTTGATGAGCAGACCAGCGGCGAGCGTGACGAGCGAGCCTGCGATCCGGGCAGAGTTGAACACCGTCGAGATCGCGGTCGCCCGTCCCGCGGTAGGGAACAACTCAGGCATGTAGATCGGCATCCACGCGAACTGCCCCAGGATGAAGAATCCGGCGACGCCTGCGGCGACGAGGGCCGCCCCCGGCGTCGAAACGGCGAAGAAGAAGACCGGGAGGATCAACGCCGAACCCGCGTAGTAGACGAGCATGGTGGGTTTGCGGCCCCATTTGTCGGCAAGATAGCCCAACAGTAGATACCCCGGCACGGACGCGGCATTGAACACCAGGCCCGCGTTCGCGGCCCACGCGCCGGCGGGCAGTCCCGTGTTCTTCGCGAGCTGGTCGGTGTACTGCGGGATCCAGGCCGACACGCTGTAGAGGCCGATGACCGACACCACGGTGATCAGGAGAAGTCGCAGAGCCCGCCGACGCAGGTGCGGCTGACTGAACACCGACGTGAACGGAGACCGCAGGAGCTCCCGGTCCGCTGGGCCGACCTGTCCACCGCCTACAGCAGTGGCCTTGGCCTTGCGCCTGCGGTCGCGGATCTCTGTCCACATCTCCGGGTCGTGGACGGCTCGGCGCACGTAGAGCACGATCAGTGCGGGCAGGGCACCGACGAGGAACAGATACCGCCAGGCCTCGGTTCCCACCGGCTGAAGGAGAAACCAGGTCAGGGCCGCGAGCACGGCGCCGACCCCGAACCCGGACTGCAATACGGCGGCTGCCCGTCCGCGGGAGCGGTCGGGCCACAGTTCGCCGATGAGGGCCGTCGCGCTGCCCCACTCGGCGCCCAAGCCCATGCCTGTGACGAAGCGCAAGGCCAGTAGCCACCAGTAGTCGGGCGCGAACGCGGTCAGGCCCGTGAACACCGCATACCAGAGAATCGAGATCATCAGGGTGCGTCGACGGCCGAGGTAGTCGGCGGCGAAGCCGGCGGCGATCCCGCCTACGGCCCAGCCCAGAAGCGTCGCGGCGACCAGTGCGCCGACGTAGGCGGGAAGTCGTTCGAGTTGGCCGCTGGTCCCCAGACTGGTGACAGCTGCCGAACCCGCGAGGACAAGTGCGTAGGTCTCGAACCCGTCGAACGTCCATCCGAGCCACGACGCTACGAGTGCGCGGCGGCTGGTCTTGTCGATGCTGCGCAGGGTCACGGTTCGATCGCGGGTGTCGAGCGGTGGTACGCCGCTCTCCAGGTCGGACACAGTGCTCTCCTTTGAGCCGAAGCTTCGTCGTCCGAGTGATCAGTTGAGTGCGTCGACCGGGGCAAGAACGGTGACGCTGATCGGCGCCGCGAGCAAGTCCGGAAGCTGAGCCCGGTAGTTCTTGTAATGCGTCGACACGCGGTGCGCCTCCAGGGCAGACGAGTCCTCGTAGCACTCGAGGAGGACGAACTCCGCACCGTCTCCCTGGGCGGCGAACAGGTTGTAGAAGTGGCAGCCCGCCTCGGCTCGCGTCGGAGCCACCATCCCCTCGAGCAGTTCCCGCAGCCGGCCGGAGGTCTCGGGCGTCGGGGTGAAGCGGGCGATCACGGTCACGGGGCTCTCGTCGGCCATGGCGTCTCCAGTCGGTTGGGCGGGCGCCTCTTGCGTCCCTCTCGGTAATACGTTATAAAACGTCTTATGCCCGTTGTCAAGACTGAGCCACAGCTCGCCCGCTCGGCGCCTGTTCTCATGGGCATGTCGCGGCATGGTGGGTTACCTCCACCGAGTTCAATACGACTTATGACATCCCGTGAAGACGCCGAACCTCGCCTCGACCTGACGGACGCTGACCTGCGGATCCAGCGCGGTCGAACCTCGGCCACCGCGCAGCTGGCCGAACAGATCAAGGCATTGATCGTCAAGCAGCAATTGCCACCGGGCGCACGACTGCCCACCGAGAAGGAGCTGATCGAGGAGTCCGGTCTGAGTCGGATCACCGTCCGTGCCGCAGTGGGCGCCCTCGAGCGTCAGGGCTGGGTCGTGCGCAGGCAAGGGCTGGGCACTTTCGTTTCCGAACCACTGGACCAGGAGCTGTCGTCCGGGGTCCGCACGATCACGGAGGTCCTGCTCGACCGCGGTGTCACGCCGCAGATCGAGGTCATGAGCTTCGGAGTCGAGCCTGCGTCGGCGTACGTCGCGCGAACGCTGGGGGAGCGTGAGGTGCTCACCATCCGCCGCCGCTACGGCGACGGCGAGCAGCCCGTGGCGTTGGTGACGATCCATCTCCCGACGCGGGTGCTGGACGCCGCCGAGCCGTTGCGCTCGGCCGAACCGGCTACCGAGACCACCTACACGATGTGGGAACAGCGGCTGGGCACGCGCATCGCGGAGGCCCGGCACGAAATCCACGCCGCAGGCGCGTCCGCGGACGTCGCGGCGGCGCTGGACGTCGACGAGGGCGCACCGGTCCTCGTCCTCGATCGCGTCAGCTTCGACCACGAGAACCGACCGCTGGAGGTCGTGGTCTTCCATTACCGGCCGGATCGCTACGGATTCTCGGTGACGCTTCCCCGCGTCATCGCGAACGGGACGGTCGGCATGACAGAGAGAACAGAAAGGTTGCGTTCATGACCAACACCGATACCGGCACGCCGGGGCATTCCGGCGGGGACGGCCCGCACGTCGGGCTGATCCTCGCCCTCACCATCCGCGGCCTCTCCGTGGGCAACTACCCGGACATGACCCGCGTCGCGCAGACGGCGGAGTCCCACGGGTTCGACTCGGCGTGGCTGTGCGACCACTTCCTGACCCTCAGCCCCGACGACTACGTCCGCGACGCCGGGATCACCGACAACGCGAACGGTGACGCGCCCGCGGCGCAGGGTCCGTCGTCGATCCCGCTCCTGGAGTGCTGGACGGCGCTGTCGGCGCTGTCGCGCGACACGACCTCTCTGCGCCTGGGCACCAGCGTGCTGTGCAACTCGTACCGTCATCCCGCCGTCCTCGCCAAGATGGCCGCGACCCTCGACGTGATCTCGGGCGGGCGCGTGGACCTGGGGCTGGGGGCAGGCTGGTTCCAGCAGGAGTTCGAGGCCTATGGGATCCCGTTCCCGTCGACCGGCGACCGCGTCTCGGCGCTCGCCGAGTCGCTGCAGGTGATGCGCAGCGTCTGGACCGAGGCCAACCCCCGTTTCAGCGGCGACTTCTACACGATCGACGGCGCGATCTGCGACCCACTGCCCGTCCAGAAGCCGCACCCGCCGCTGTGGGTCGGCGGCGAAGGGCTGCGGGTCAACCGCATCGCCGTCCGACACGCGAACGGCGTCAACGTCAGGTGGTGGTCTGCCGAGAAGTGCGCAGAGCGCCGGGCGCTGCTCGACAGTGAGTGCGAGGCGATCGACCGTGATCCCTCGACCCTCGAGCTTTCAGTGACGACGGTGCTCGCACCCACCGAGTCGCCCGCGGTCCAGCAACAGCTGCGCGCTCGGTTCAAGTCGATCCCGGAGAGCGGCCTCATCACCGGCTCCGCCGACGCCTGCGTCGAGCAGATCCGCGAGTACCAGGCCGCTGGGATCAACCACTTCCTGTTCACGATCCCGGACGTCGCCGACTCCGACTATCTCGACGTGGTGGGCGAGCAGATCCTTCCGCATCTCGATACCGCCGGAGCCCCCAACCCGCCTGACCTCCGTACACACCCGCTGAAAGCGAGCCGCACGATGACCTCCGATGTGACCTCCCAGTCGACCGAGACCGCCGGTGAGGAGTACCTCCGCCCGACCGAGTACATCGACTCCGACCACCCGACCGTCGTCGAGACCGCCCGCCGGATCACCGAGGGCGTCACGACTGACGTCGAGCGTCTGGGCCGCATCTACCACCACGTCCGTGACCTGCCCTACGACATCCTCGCCTCGTTCCGCTACCTCGCGACGGGGCAGACGGCCGCAAGCGACGTCCTCGAGAACGGCGTCGCGTTCTGCATGGGCAAGGCCAGCTCTTTCGTCGCGCTGGCCCGCGCTGCCGGCATCCCGGCGCGCGTCGCCTTCCAGGCGCTGGACGCCCCCGAGATGGAGTTCCTCTCGCCCGAGGTCCGCGTGCTGTGGGGCGGGCCGGTCGGGCGTCCGCTGCCGTGGCACTCGCTCGGTGAGGCGTTCGTCGACGGCCGGTGGGTCAAGCTCGACGCCACGATCGACGCGCCCACCGCCTCCAAGCTCGGCAAGCCGTACGCGGTCGACTACGACGGCCACACCGACATCCCCACCGTCGAGGGCCCGGTGCTGCGGGAGAACGGCAGCTATGCCGACTACCCCGCCGAGGTCGCGGACTGGTACGTGCGCGTGGCACGCGAGGTGCTCGACGCGCTCGAGTCGACCGCTGCTCACGAGCGCGTCGCCGCCGACGACGTGCTGTGGAGTGGGCCGGACGCGGAGCTCGTCCGCCGTCAGGCCGTTGGCTGACCGTCCCCCGCGTGGCGCGGCGTCCAGGTCGGGCCACCGAGATTCCCGCCGCGTTCCCGTGCCGACCAGAGAAGGGCACCACGATGTCCGTTCGTCAGATTACCTCCGTCAACCCCGCGACCGAAGAAGTCCTGGGTCGCTTCGATCCGCACACCCCGGACCAGATCGAGGCGGCCCTCGCCCGGGCGGCCGGTGCGGCCGCCCAGTGGCGGTCAACTCCGATCGAGGTCCGCGCCCAGCACCTCCTCCGCGCCGCAGCCATCATGCGCGCCGACCGGGACAGGCTCGCCGCGCTGATCACCGAGGAGATGGGCAAGCCCATCGCTGAGGCTGAAGCCGAGGTCGAGAAGTCCGCCTGGTGCTGTGAGTACTACGCCGAGCACGGTCCGGCGATGCTCGCCCGCGAGCCGGTCGAGACCGCCGCCACGCGCAGCCACATCGCCTACGACCCGCTGGGTCTGGTGCTCGCCGTGATGCCGTGGAACTTCCCGCTGTGGCAGGTGTTCCGGTTCGCGCCGCCCGCGCTGCTGGCGGGCAACGGCGCCGTGCTGAAGCACGCGTCGAACGTCCCGCGCTGCGCCCTCGCGATCGCCGAGGTCTGGGAGCAGGCGGGCTGCCCGGCCGGGCTGTTCACCACGCTGCTGGTCGGCCCGGACGCCGTGCCGAGCCTCATCGCCGACGATCGCATCCACGCCTTGACCCTCACCGGCTCGACCGAGGTCGGCGCCCAGGTCGCGGCCATGGCCGCCGCGCACCTCAAGCCGCAGGTGCTCGAACTCGGTGGCTCAGACCCGTTCATCGTCCTCGCAGACGCCGACATCCCCGCCGCCGCGGCCGCCGCCGTCACGGCGCGGATGCTCAACGCTGGGCAGAGCTGCATCTCGGGCAAGCGCTTCATCGTCGAGGACGCGGTCGCCGAGGAGTTCACCGAAGCGTTCGCCGCAGGCGTCGCCGCGCTGACTGTCGGCGACCCCTTCGACCGCGACGTCCGGATCGGCCCGTTGGCCAGGGCGGGCATCCGCGCGGACGTGCTTGACCAGGTGCGCCGCAGCGTCTCGGCGGGCGCCAGGATCGTCACCGGCGGCACGGTGCCCGAGGGACCGGGCTTCTACCTCTGGCCCGCCGTCCTGGACAACGTCACCCCCGAGATGGCCGTCGCGGCTGAGGAGACCTTCGGACCGGTCGCCGCGGTCGTCCGGGCGAAGGACGCGTCCGATGCCGTCGACATCGCCAACGTCACCGAGTTCGGTCTTGGTGCGGCCCTGTGGACGTCCGACCTCGACCGCGCTGACCTCCTTGTGCCCCGCATCGACGCAGGCGCCGTGTTCGTCAACGGCATCGTCGCGTCCGACCCCCGGCTGCCCTTCGGCGGCGTCAAGCGCAGCGGCTATGGGCGTGAGCTGGGCGTCTTCGGGATCCGGCAGTTCACCAACATCAAGAGCGTCTGGGTCGGGCCTGCGCAAAACGGCCAAGACCACCCGCTCAGCGAATGAACCACCAGGCCGAGATCGAAGGAGCTCCCATGACATCCCCTCAGCCCGCGCCACGGCTCGATGAGCAGTCCCAGCGCGTCGGGACCGTCGCCATCGTCGGTGGCACCGGTGCCCTCGGGCTCGGACTCGCGACGCGGTGGGCGCACGCCGGTATCGATGTCCGCATCGGTTCTCGCCGCGCGGACTCCGCGCAGGCTGTTGCTACGCGGCTACCACGAGCGTCCGGCGGTGAGAACGCCGTGATGATCGATGGAGCGCCGGTCGTCGTCATCGCGGTCCCGTTCAGCGCTCACCTCGAGACTCTGCGATCGCTCGCCAAGGTCATCCAGCCGGGGCAGTTGCTGATCGACACGACCGCGCCGATGGTGCCAGGGCGCCGAGGCCTTCGGCCGATCATGCCGTGGGCGGGCTCAGCTGCCGAGCAGGCCCAAGACCTGCTTCCGGCAGGCGTCTCGGTCATCTCCGCGATGCAGACGGTCAGCGCCGCCATCCTGCAGGACCTCGGACAGCGCCTCGACGAGGACGTGTTGATCTGCGGCGACAAGAGCGCCGACAAGGCTGTCGCAGCTGGTCTCATCGAAAGCATCCACGGATTGCGCGCGGTCGACTGCGGCCCCCTGGACATGAGCGGTATCTGTGAACGGATCACCGCGTTGCTGGTCGGTGTCAACCGGCGCTACAAGACGCACGCCGGAATCCGGCTCACCGGACTGCCCGTGACATCGGCGAAATCGAGCCTCGGACGTCCCGCGTAATCCCTGCGGCCCGCCCACACCTGGCTGGTTCGCGACCTCTTCGTCACCGGGCACCCGATTCGCCCTGGATCGGGGCTGATCGCTAGGCGGTGTCGACGAAGGTGTCGGGGGGGGGCAGGACGACGTCGCTGATCTCGCGGTCGACTCGTTCGCCTTTCCAGACGGGGTGCCCCCGCCTGGAAAGGCGAACGCGGGAAGTGTTGAAGACCGAGCGGCCCGGCGCGGGGGGACGACACCCTCTCATGGGGACCACCGTTCGGCGAACCGTCGCCGAGCAGCAGCAGCGGAGTGCCGTTCGCCGTGCGGTCGAGGACGTCCTGGAAGTGTTGTAACCAGGTCACTTTGCGTTCGGTCTTGGCCGCGCTGGAATCGCGGGACGGCACGTAGGCACCGGCGACGCGGAGCGGTCCGTCAGTGGTGCCAACGACGACCCCGGCGGCACGGGCGGGCAAGTAGTCCATGGCGGTGCTGAGCGGGTCGGGTGTGGCGGCGAGCTTGCTGACGATCATGACGCCGAGCTCACCCGGGGCGTGCTCGGGAAAGGTCACGGCGTACCCGGCTGCGGTGAATGCTTCGGCGCGGAGCTGGCGCCGGGCGCAGTCGAGCGACGCCCGCAGCCACAAGACTAGAAGTCCGTGCTGCGTGAAAGCTTCTCGTTGGCGCGCAGCTCCACGAGAGCTTTCTCGTACATCCCGGTGACGACGTCGTAGCCAGAGTTTCCGAGTACGATCCGGCGCGGCGGAACGGGTGCGTTCATCGCACTGAGCACGGCCCGCACTCCCCGCACGGGATCGCCCTCTTGCTTGCCATTGTGGTCCACGAACGCCGCCTTGACGCTCTCGATCATCGGCACGTAAGCGTCTCGTTGACGGGCTGGTCCTGGAAGCCGGCGAAGGCTTTGGTGCGGGTTGCTCCCGGCTCTACGACGAGCACCCGCACACCGAACGGCTCGACCTCGAGCCGCAGCGCCTCCGACAGTCCTTCGACCGCGAACTTCGCCGCCGAGTAGTAGCCGAACCCCTGCGCGGTGACGAGGCCCGCCACCGACGACATGTTCACGATCCAGCCGCTGCCGCGTGCCCGCATACCCGGCAGGACGGCACGCACCACGTCGACCACGGCGAACAGGTTGAGGTCGAACGTGCGGCGGATCGTCTCGTCAGGGGCCCCTTCGACCGAACCGAACCAGCCGCGGCCCGCGTTGTTGACGAGCACGTCGATTCCGCCGTACCGATCCTCCGCCGCCTTGACCGCCGCACGCACTTGCTGGGCATCGGTGACGTCGAGCTCAAGAACCAGCACGCGGTCGCCGTAAGGCTCAGCCCATTCCCGAAGCTCAGCAGGCCGACGCACGGTCACCACGACTCGATCGCCCTGGTCCAGTGCGGCCTCGGCGTAGACCAGACCGAACCCTCCGGGCGTCCCACCGGTGATGAACCAAACCTTCATGATTCTTCTCCATTCAAGATCGACGTGCGCGGGTTCGGTCAGGCCGCGTGGTTGGCGATGACGATTTCGGCGATGCGGTCGTCCCGGAGCGTGAACCGGTAGTCGAGCTCGGCGATCCCGCCGGGGAAGTTGCCTTCGAGCCGCAGGGTCACGACCCAGTGGTTGTCGTCTGCGCGGTGCGCGCCGATCTGTTCGGTCGTGTACTCGAACTCGGTCCCGGCTTCCCGCAGGAACGCGTGCGTCTTCTCGCGTCCGCGGAAGGTCTCGTCCTGGTCGATGATCACCGCGTCCTCGGTGAGGAACGACGAGGCGGTGTCGGCGTCGTGGACGACGTGGGCGGCGAAAAACTCCCGCACGGTGGTCGGGAGCAGATCGGACTGGGAATCGGTGTGCTGTGTCATGAGCCCATCGTGTGATCTCGCGGGGTGGGAGGGTCAAGCCGTGGACTCTCTCCCCGGGGGAGAGTCCAGAATGGAGAGGTGCTGAGCATTGGGGAGTTCTCGCGGCTGACCCACTTGAGCGTGCGGACGCTGCGGCGGTATCACGAGGCGGCCCTGCTGGAACCCGCCGTGGTGGACGAAAGCACCGGTTACCGCTACTACGGGCTCGACCAGATCCCGACCGCGCAGGTCATCCACCGGCTCCGCGAACTCGACGTCCCGTTGAGCGATGTGCAGCGCATCCTGCGGACCCCCGACCCCGGTGTCCGGGCGGCCCTGGTCGCGGACCACCTGCAACGCCTCGAGGACGTGCTCGACCGCACCCGGGCCGCGGTTGTGTCGCTGCGGCGCCTGCTCCGGCCCGACCCCGCGCCGATCGACGTCGAGCTGCGCGCGGAGCCTGCCCGGACGGTCGCGGCGGTGGAAGCCGTAGTCGGGCATCACGAGGTCGAGGCCTGGTTCGCTGGCGCGATGGCCGAGCTGGAGGCGGCCGTCGGCGCCGCCGTGTCCGGACCTCTGGGCGGCTGCTACGACAACGCCTTGTTCGAGCAGGAGCGCGGTCGCGCGCTCGTCTACCTGCCGACCGATGTACCACCCCGCAGCGGACGCGTGCACCCCGTAACTCTTCCGGCCGTGGAACTGGCCGTCACCACCCACGTCGGTGAGCACGACGGCGTCGAAGTCACCTACGGCGAACTCGGGACCTGGGTGGTGGAGAATGCGATGTCGGTGGCCGGGCCGGTGCGGGAGGTCTACCTCGTCGGCCCGCGTGACGCCGACGATCCCGCCGCGTGGCGCACCGAGATCGGCTGGCCGGTCTTTCGCGTCACCTGAAGCGGTCGGTGAGAAGCCGGGCCTTGGAACAACAAGGTGTACGCCTTGATCGCGGACTCATCGCCGAGGTGAGCCTGACCTGCTTCGCCGCCCTGCGCGGCCACAGGTCACTGGACAGGGTCGCCGACAGCCGCGGCGTCACCGCACGTAGCTTCTGCGCAACCTCGGCCGGCTCGGACGCGACCTCGGCATGCCCCCCCCCCGCGCTCGGCCGATGTGGGACGGAGTCGTTGGCGCTCAACACGATCGACGGGTCTAGCGCGACTCCACCTCCTCCAGCACCGACTCGACGCGCAACTCGGGATCGGCGACCTGCGCGGCGCGCAGCGCACCTGCCAGCACTGCCGCCAGCATCTCGACGATCACGTCCGGATCGAGCGCATCCCCTCGGCTAGATAGTCCCTGGTGAGTTGGTCGGCCGCCGTCGCCGTAGAGCCGCACTGCCAGCCGCACCGCGGGCGAGTCGAAGTCCAGCCCCAGGCTCGCGGCGAATGGAGCGCGACACCGCCGCCAGTTGGCGCTAGACAACGTCCTCAACGCGGCAGCGGATGAACTGGTTCGATCCCGCGTCGTGGTGCGCGTGCATGACCTGACCCGCTGGGCAGTCAGAGATCGAACAGCACTTGCCGCCCACGTCGGGCAGCAAGGGCCAGCCTCGGATATGCAACCGCAGTCCCGTAAATGGGCGTAGACGACAGCGTCATGGCTGATCGGTCGAGGAAATGCCAAGAGTTTGGGATTGATCATGGTGGAGTGACCGCGAGACAACCGAGAACGCACAGGTCGTGCAAGATCGACATGTCACGAGCGGCGAGACCCTACACTGGCGCACCCTAGTGATCCCGATCCGCCCCGGCGCCGGGACACCGGCACGGTGCCCATGGGGGCACGACGTCGCGGTCGCCGGAATGGCTCTGCGAAGCGTGCTACGCCCTTCCCGGCCGAGAAGGTGCATGGGCGATGATCGACCCCGCAGCCGCGCCAGACGTCACCGAAGAGCAGGCGGATGAGTACGGGCTGCGCCTGGTGCTGATGCGACCGGTCACGGCCGCCGGGATCGGTGCTATCCAACTGCACCTGAGGCGCACCATCTTCGGCGAGATCCGCTTCTCCTTGTGCGGCATCGATCGCCGCGCGATCCTCGTCCACATCGAGGTCGAGAAGAAGCACCGCCGCCGCGGCGCCGGCCGTGTACTGGTCGCTGCCGCGGCCGCCCGGGCTCCACGCTACGACTGGACGACGCTCCCGATCGGACAGGACCCGATGACGGTCGCGTTCTGAGCACGCGTCGGAGCCATCGGGCCACCTAGCCCGTACCCCTGCACACACCAGACCGAACAAGGAGTCGTCCTCGGCGAATCGCGATGGACACAATGGTGGTGATCCAACTGCGCGGCCTAACCTGCCAAGCCGGCTAGGGATGCTTACAGCAGCGAAGTCCAGTGTTGGTGCTACTTCTCGTCACTACTCGATGGGATCGGCGACCGAGTGGAGCGCCGGGTGTCCATCTTCTCCATGGCTTCTTGAACCGCATCCTCGATGTAGGTGTCATCTGCCGTGGTGAGCACTCGTGAAAACGCGTCTTCGGCGGCTTTCGCCCCCATGACTTCTTCTAATTCCTCTAGGGCATAAACGATGCAACACCACGTTAGGCCTTCTTGGCAGCGGTCGCCAACTGCTTGGTAGATGTCGAGGGCTCTGGAGTGGGCGGTGATGGCGTCGTCGAAGCGCCGCATTTCCTGAAGGACGAGCCCGATGTTGTTCCAGGACTTGCCTTCGTTGTGGCGGTCGTCGAGTTCTTGGTGGATGTCGCGTGCCTTGCAGTGGGCAGTGAGGGCTTCGTCGAAGCGCCGCTTCGCTTGGAGGGCGCAGCCTAGGCCATCCCAAGAATTGCCTTCGTTGTGGCGGTCGTCGAGTCTTTGGTGGATCTCGCGTGCCTTGCGGTAGGCGGTGAGGGCTTCGTCGAAGCGCTCCACATTTCGCAGGGTGTTGCCGAGGTTGTTCCAGGCTATGCCTTCGCCGTGGAGGTCGCCGAGTTCTTGGTAGATCTCGTGGGCTTTCTGTAGTGCGGTGAGGGCTTCGTCGAAGCGCTCCACATCTCGCAGGGTGTTGCCGAGGTTGTGCCAGGCGTCGCCCTCGCTGTGGAGGCCACCGATTTTCTGGAAGATGTCGAGGGCTTTGCGGTGGGCGGTGAGGGCTTCGTCGAAGCGCTCCACATTTCGCAGGGTGTTGCCGAGGTTGTTCCAGGCTAGGCCTTCGCCGTGGAGGTCACCGAGTTCTTGGTGGGTGTCGCGGGCCTTCCGGAGAGCCGCGATAGCTCCATCGGAGTTCCCCGCCTCTTGTAGTGCGACCCCGACGTTGTTCCAGGCAGAGCTAAGCAATCCGAGATCGTCGAGTTGCCGCGCGGCTGTGAGAGCATGTTCGCTTGTCGTGACGAGGTCGCTGATGTGGCGACGCCATTTCAGGTAGGCGCCGAGGCAATCGGCCAGGAATCCGGCGATCTCGAAGCATCTGGCAGCCAGAGCGAGAACGACAGCGGCGGTGAGATTGGCTCGCTCCGCGTCTAGCCACGCCAGTGCTTCTGCTCGTCCGGTAAACCGTCCGGGCAGAGAATCGCCGGGCAAGACACGTAAATGACGGTCTGCCGCGGCGGTGGCGGAAACGTAGTGCGCGAGAAGTCCTAGGGTCGCTGCGCTTGGGTCCGGGGTGGCAGTGTCGTGGAGGTGGTCGCGAGCGTGGCTGCGGATGAGGTCGTGCATCGCCCACCGTCCGTTACCGGTGTGGTGCAGGAGGTTCGCGTGACGAAGTGTTCGTAGCCAGGCCACCGTGGTCGCGGAGGGTTGCCCGGTGAGCGCGGCGGCGGCGTCGGTGTGGAAGTCGGGTCCGGGGTTGAGGGTCAGGAGCGGGAGGAGGCGGGCGGCGTCGGGGTGGCGGGCGCGTAGGCGGTGCCAGGACTGGTCGATGACGGTCGCGACGATGCGTTCGCCGTCGGAGAGCCGGTGTACCCCGGTCCCGTCTGGCGCGGTGAGTTCGGTGATCAAGTCTGCGATGGACAGGTCAGGTTCACCGGTCAGGACCGCGGTCGTGATCTCGAGTGCCAGTGGCAGCGCACCACATACGGTCACCGCGATCCGGTGCGCGGCGTCCGGTTCGAGTTCGGCCCGCTGGTCACCGGGGAAACGCCGGACAAGGCCGTCGGTCAGCAGCCGCAACGCATCCTCGGGCTTTAGAACGTCCAGGGCGAACTGGCGTGCGGCGGGCACAGAGAAGGTGTCACGGCTGGTGACGAGCACACGATGCGATCCAGACTGCGGCAGCAGATCGACAATCTGTGTGCTGGTGGCGACGTTGTCGAGAACCAGCAGGACGCGTCGTTCCCGCGTGGCTAGCCGGTCAAGGACTTGGTGATAGGCCGTTGCCTGCTCGTCGAGCGTGGCGGGTATCGGACTGTCGGGGGCAAGGATGCGCAGCATCGAGGCGAACACCTGCTGGGGCCGGACGTGCTGGCCCTGAAGGTCATAGCCGCGCAGGTCTACGAACAGTACACCGCCGGGAAACCAGCCCCGGTCGACGGTGGCCGCCGCTGTGTGGCTGGCCAAGGCGGTCTTGCCGAGCCCGCCCATCCCTGACACCACGATCGGTCCCGGCCACTGTCCGACGGGGTCGAGGAGCTCCAGGAGCTGGGTGACCTGTTCGGCTCGGCCGACGAACCGCTCCCGAGTTACCTGTGTGCTGCCGGTGATTGTGGTGACGACCGCGGCCGCGCTGGGCACGGCGGCTTGATGAAAATGGAAGTCCCCACCCACGGCGGCGACGGCGGCGCCACCGTGCGTGGCGTGCACGCCCGACGGAGAAGGGAGAGCGGCAGTGGTTCCGGGGCCGGGGTGCTCTAGGCCCGGTCCGGCCAATAA
This sequence comes from Amycolatopsis sp. EV170708-02-1, assembly GCF_022479115.1. Lineage (NCBI taxonomy): Bacteria > Bacillati > Actinomycetota > Actinomycetes > Pseudonocardiales > Pseudonocardiaceae > Amycolatopsis > Amycolatopsis sp. EV170708-02-1. Next base: position 5,864,139 of record NZ_CP092497.1, on the reverse strand, counting down.
GGGTCCGGCGCCTGCCCCAGGTTCGCGTCCCGTCCGACCGCGCCAATCGCGACACCATGCCCGCTCGCGGTTACCGCCCCGCTGACCACGGTCCCGCCGGACGTGGTGACCACGCCGTTCTTCTCTGCTTCCGCGAGCGCGGTCTTGAGTTCGGTAGCGAAATCAGTGTCCTGCTCGACGGCGTCCTCCAGCGCCAGCATCACCCGCTGCTGGGTTCGATCACCAACCCCGCCCGGCTGGCCGGCTTCCAGCCGGAGCCGCTCGACCGCGGGATCGGCGCCCAGCTTGCGCATCACGACGTTCCGCAACCGCTCCGCCGAGGCATCCACCACCTGATCGGCGACCCCGTCCAGCTGCTTGCCCACACGCTGGGCCTTCCCAGCCGCCCACGCGATCAGAAACCCCACCACCACTTCCAGACCCATAAACCCGTCCCCTCCCCGGCGAGATCGACGACCACTCGGATCGTCGCTGAACAACTCCAGAACGTAACATCCGACATTAGCGGCCGATCGTCCTCGAATCAGTTACTGCTCCGAACTGGGCACGTGTCAGTGGCTCGACGTCATCGACGACAAGATCCACACCGTGCTCCGTGGTCGCGCGAGCAGTGAATCCGTCAACTCGATTCGCGACGACCTCATCATTTCGTCCGGCAAAGGGCGGGGGCGGAACCCGCGCTTCGCCAGCATCTACCGTGCTATGGCCGATAACGAGGAACGACAGGCCTACCCGGGGCCGTTGTGCAGGCCCACGCCGACTTCCTCGCGTTGCTAACCGGCGCTTGATCAGTCTGGGCGCGCTGGGATTTCCGCTGGTCAAACGCATCATCCCACGGCTCATTGCTGCTATTACGCATAGCGCGGTTGGCCTGCTGTTCGCGGAACCTGCAAATTTGTCGCTGGTTGCCGATAGCGTGACGAAGTGACTACTGAGAGCCGAGACGAGGGCGCCGGATCCGCACCGGGCCGCGCGGGCGCGGCCCGGTCGGAAGAGGACACCGCTATGCTGCTGGACAGGCTCCGGCGCGGTGCGAGGCTGGAAGCACTGGCGGAGAGCTTGGAACGCACGCCAGGTGCGGTGCAGGCACGGTGCAAAGTGCTGCTGCCGCCGCAACTACGCGCGGCGTTGCGCGCTGATGCTGAGGCGGTGCTGAGGAGGCAACCTCGATCGGTGTCGACGTCGTACTGACCGCGCCCCAGGCACCGCGGATGAACGCGATCGCCGAACGATGGATTTCCTCGGCTCGCCGCGAATGTACTGACCGGCTGCTCATCACCGGCCGCAGCCACCTCCACCGGGTGCTCGACGACTACGTTCGGCATTACAACGTCGGCCGCAGCCACCAAGGTCACGACGTGGGGTTACGCGCGCCCGACGATGACCCCAACGTGATCCCGTTGCCCACTGCTCTCCACCGGATCATGTGCCGACAACGCCTGGGAGGACTGCTCAACGAGTACCATCCCGCCGCGTGAAACTCCAGCCCACAGCGGGTGACAGGATTTTCGACCAGGACAGGGAGAGTACGGACCGCAGCCGGTGGCGCACAGCGCGGCGGCCAAGCAGAGGAACGTCATCGAGTGCGGCTTATCGCCGACTTAAGTAACGGCGGGAGCGGGGCTGGAAACGTTGTCATGAGTGCCGACCGGCAGGTTTCGTGGCAGTGCCCTTCGCAACAGCCCTCCCCAGAGCGTCAGCCAATCGGAGGCTGCACCGGAGGTCGGCATTCAGATGCATTCCTGCAGGTCAGTGTGCGCCGAGGTTAGCGCTCGCCCTTCGCGTCGTCGACCGAACGTGCCAATACGCTGTACGCGGCGAGCTGCTCCCGTGCGACTGTCTCGTCCAGCTGGCTCTGCACGGCGTGGGTGTTCGGACTACGAATTCCGATCGCGGAGTAGAGCGTGATGAGGCATTAGCTGTGGCTCACGATCGTTGGCGGTTTTCGGCGCGGTTCGCTTCCTCGATGCGGTGTTGTGCGTGGAAGAGCTCGACAGCTCGGGTGCGGACACGGGCGGCTTCTGTCGTATCGCCGTTCGCGTGCAGAGCGTCGGACAGTCTTGCCAGGACGTCGGCCAGTACGACCATGTCGCCCAGGCGTTCGTGCACGCGTGCCGCGGTCTCATAGTGTTGTGTGGCCTCGTGGTGTCTCCCGGCGTGGTAGGCGATGTAGCCGAGGCTGTCCGACGCTGATGCGATTCCGAGGTCGTTGTTCATGTCGCGGTGCAATTCGAGCGAGCGTGCGCAGAGCCGTTCGCCTTCGTCGAAGTCGCCTGTTCGCGCATGGCACCAGCCGAGTGAGTTGAGGCTGTGGGCCTGCTCCGCTGGGGCGTCCAGGTCCTCGTAGATCTGGCATGTTCGGTTGGCGTGCGTCAGGGCCTGGTCCAGTTCACCGGCCAGCTCCAGAGTTTGGGTGAGCGCGTAGTGTGAATGTGCTTGTCCACGTTGATCGCCCAGTTTCTCGGCCAGTGACAGCGAGCGCTCGAGGTGTTCCAGAGCTTCCTGCGTACCGCCCAGCCGGGCCAGCGCCAGACCGAGGAACCGGTGAGCCACAGCCAGCCGTTCCGGATCGCCGCCAGCTGCCGCCACCCCGGTCTTCCAGATCTCCGCGTTCTCCTGCCAGTCGGCTTGCCGTCGTTGTGCTGTGGTGACTGCCCATGCCAGCCGCCACGAGTCGGTGTGCAATCCCTGTCCGAACGCGTGGCGCTGCACCGCGGGTATACACAGGCGCTCGTCCTGGAACCAGCGCAGCGCCGAATCCTGGTCCTGGTGCGGTAGTGCGATGGCGGGATCGGGAGTCGCGGCTTCGGTTCCTGGCCGGTAGGGGTGCAGCATCCGGTCGGCGCTCAGGGCGGTGTGCAGGTAGAAATCGACGAGCCGCCGTCCGGCTTCGAATGTGTCTTCGTGTCCGAGCTCGGCCGCGTACAACCGCACGAGATCGTGCATGCGATAGCGGCCGTGCACATGCTGTTCGAGCAGGTGGGTGGACTCCAGCGCTTCCAGCAGCGACTGTGCCGCCTCGTGGGTGCCCCCGGACAAGGCCGCGGCGGAGTGCACCGTGAAGTCGGGGAGGTCGAAGGTTCCCAGCAGGCGGAACATTCGTTCTTCGTCATCGCGCAGTGCCTTGGTGGACGCCGCGAACACCGCGCGCAAGCCCTCCGTGAGACCGCCGTAGTCCAGGACGTCGAGCCGTGCGCCGGAGTCGTGGAGTTTGGCGGCCAGCCAACGGATGCCCAGTTTCGGTCGTACGGCGAGCTGTGCGGCGAGCACGCCCAGCGCCAGTGGCAGCCCGGCCGCCACTTCCAGGAGAACGTCGGTGGCGGCACGGTCGTCGGCGAGCCGGTCACGTCCGAGGTGGCTCTCCAGCAGCCGTTCCGCCTCGGCGGTATCGAGTACTTCGAGCGGGCAGAGGTGAAGGCCGTGGGCGACGACCAGGCCGACCAGGCTGTCGCGGCTGGTCACCACGACCGAGGAGTCGCCGCCGGGAAGCAGCGCGGATACTTGTGCGCTGTCGCGTGCGTTGTCCAGCAGCACGAGCATCCGCTTGTCCGCCAAAAGGCTGCGGTACAGGGTCACCTGGGCCGCGGGGTCGTCGGGGACCGCCGCCGTCGGAACTCCGAGCGCGTCCAGGAACCGCCGGACCACCGTCGTGTGCGTGACCGGCATCTCGTCCTGTGACCAGCCACGCAGGTCGGCATACAGCTGTCCGTCGGGGAACAGGCCGGTGTGCTGATGCGCCCAGCGGAGCGCGAGCCATGTCTTGCCCACACCGCCTTGTCCGACGATCGCGACGACGCCGCCGGGGGCCGACAGTGTCGTGGTGAGTTCCTCCAGCTTTCGGTGCCGGCCGGTGAACGTGCGCGGCGCGAGCGGGAGCTGGCGGGGTGTCGGCCGGGGTGTTTCGGCCCGCCGGAGAGCGGGGTCGGCGCTGAGCACACGGCTGTGCAGTTCACGTAACGCGGGGCCGGGGTCCACGCCCAGCTGGTCGGCGAGGTCGCGCCGGAATCGCTGGTAGTGTTCGAGTGCCTCGGCCTGCTGCCCGCTCCGGTACATCGCCAGCAGATACTGGGCGGCGAGCCGCTCGTCCAGCGGGTGCGCGGCCACCTCTTCGGCGAGAGCGGGGAGCACGAGCGCGTCCCTGCCGAGCCGTAACTCCACATCGATGTGGTCGAGCCTCGCGGTGAATCTCTCCACCGCCAGTGCTGCCCGGATCTGCGCGAGCCATGGACTGTCCAGCGACGCGAACGGTTCACCTCGCCACAGCATGAACGCCGAACCGAAGAGACCGGCCGCCTGTTCGTCGCTGTCGGCGCCCCTGGCTTGGCCCACCAGCTCGCGGAACCGGTGCACGTCCACGGCCTCTCGGTCCACACGGCACACATAACCGAACGGTGTGCGCTCTATCCGCACGTCCGGCACTCTGTCGAGAGCGGCGCGCAGGCGCGAAAGATAAGACCGAAGGGTGCCGGCCGCGCGCACCGGTGCGTGTTCGCCCCAGACCCGTTCGATCAGTTCGTCACCGGTTACCGGGTCTCCCGCCTCGAAGGCCAGTACGGCCAGGACACAACGTTGGCGTGCGGGCCCGAGATCCACTTCGTGTCCGCCGACGGCCGCGGATACCTCGCCGAGCAACCTGATCACCATCGACATGGTCCCCCAACCCTCGTCCCGGTCCGCACATTTCAGGGGCCGGAGCGTCGCTGACCTTCGGGTTCAACGATCGCACAACCCCAGGACAACGCCGTGTCGGCATCGTGAGCCGAGACAGATCATCTAGAGATCGGGGAGGTCGATCGTGCGAAAGCAGCGAGAAATTCGCAGGTCGCTGGCGGCGACAGGCGCGGTGCTGGTGGGGGTGGCAGGCGCGTTGCTCGGCTCCGGCCCGGCCGCGCAGGCCGCGAGCGGCGCCGGGGTGGAGGTGATGGGCTGGCCGTCCGAATGCAACTACGGCGTCCTCAACCGCTACATGGCGCGAGCAGTGTGCCAGAACCCCAATGGGGGAAAGTACCAGGGCATCGTGATCTGCGAAGGCGGACAGGTCGGCCGCGTTCACCGCTTCGGCCCTTGGGTGTCGAGTGGTTTTTCCGACGCGTATTGCCAGGGCACCGAGAACGCCGTGACGGACGGTGCCGGTATCAATTCGTCGCCGGACCCGCTGTGAAGGCCCGGACACGAACCAGGAGGACGAACATGACGAACATCCGTGTCCCGGTCGCCGCCATCGGCATGGCCGCGGCGGCCGTGCTGGGGGCGTCCGCACCTGCCGTGGCGGTGCCTGCGGCGCCCATACCGTGGCCGGAGAACTGCACTGACGCTCAGAACGGCAATGGCTGGACGGCCCAATGCACCTCGGGTACCGGCAGGTACAAGGCCACAGTGATCTGCACGCCTTTGGGCGGGGGCCCGGACGTCTTTCGCGAACCGGGCTCTTGGACGGCGATCGGTGAGGCTTCCTACGTGTTCTGCCCACCGCTCACCAGCGTCCGTGACGGCGGAATCCTCTCCACCGGTACCTGAAGACAGTCCACAGAGGAGCGTGAAGGGGTCGGGTGCGTCGCGGCCGACCCCTTCACGCGGGGCCGGCCTGGCTCGTCCGGTCGCCGGATACCGGTCACGATGACTGATTCGCCGGCCGGGGTCTCCCGCATAGCTTTTCGGTACAGCACCGACAACGAGGAGCCGACCATGACGAAGTACTTCCTGAGCCTCCCGCACGACTCCGCCGAGGAGCCGACGATGGAGAACATGGACCCCGCCGAACTGCAGGAGATCATGGCCGCGGTCGGCGCGTTCAACACCGCCCTCGAGGAGGCGGACGCGTTCGTGACCGCCGGCGGCCTGCAGCCGCCGTCGACCGCGACCACGGTGGACTACTCCGGTGACACCCCCGTGCTCACCCCTGGCCCGTTCGCCGAGGCCAAGGAGTACCTGGGCGGCTTCTGGATCATCGAGGCCGAAAACGACGACGTCGCGATCGAGTGGACCAAGCAGGCCTCGCGCGCGTTGCGGAGCAGGGTCGAGGTCCGCGCCCTCCAGGAGGAACCCGGCGCCTGACCGTCCGGACGACGCCCTGTGACGGGTCGCCGACGGCGACACGGCCGGCGACCTGGGCAGCCACGCAGATTCTGCCGATACCTTGCCCGAGCTTCCTGAATAGTGCCTTGCGAAACAGACACGGGTGAATATCTTCTGCGGCGTGCACGGAGACTGAAGACGCCAGGCGGGTTGCGGGGAGAATCGGTGGCTCGAGTTTTGCGGATCAGGGTGCTGGGGCCGTTCGAGGTCGAGACGGCCTCGGGGCCGGTCGAGGTGGGTGGCCGGCAGCGGGCGTTGCTGGCGTCGCTGGCGTTCTCGGCGAATCAGGTCGTCCCGCAGTGGAAGCTGATCGACCACGTGTGGGGCGAGGAGTCGCCGCTGGACGTGCGCAATGGCCTTCAGACGCTGGTGAGCAGGTTGCGGCGGAGTCTCGGTGCGGACGTCATCGAGACGACCGAGGGTGGGTACCTGCTGCGTGCCGATGCCGCCGAGCTGGACTTGCTCGCGTTGCGTGAGCTGGCCGACTCGGCGGCCGCCGCGGCACGAGAAGGGGATACGGGCCGGGAGTACGCGTTACTGGCGTCTGCGGTCCGGCTGTGGCGTGGCGATCCGTTGGAGGACGTCGCGTCGCCGGGCCTGCGGGCGGAGGCGGGACCGAAGGTCGCCGAGCTGTGGTTCGCCGCCCGCGAGCGGATGCTGGACGTCGAGCTGGAACGCGGTCACGGGCAGGAGGTGGTCGCCGAACTGCGGGACCTGACCGCCCGGCACCCGCTGCGCGAGTCGCTGTGGGCAAGGTTGATGCTGGCGCTGCACCGGGCAGGACGGCGGGCCGAGGCGTTGGACGCCTACCGTCAGGTCTCCGAACTGGTACGCGAGCAACTCGGGCTCGACGTGGGGCGTGCGGTCGCCGATCTGCACCAAGCCATCCTGCTCGACGACGAGGCGCTCGTGATCGAGCAGCCGGCCGCGGTGCAGGTGCCTCGCCAGTTGCCGGGTGACGTGCGCGGGTTCGTGGGGCGTGGGGACGAGCTGACGGGTTTGGATCGCCTGGTGAGCGGAGCCGACGGGCAACCGGTCGTGATCTCCGCGGTCGACGGGGCCGCCGGCATCGGGAAGACAACTTTGGCCGTGCACTGGGCACATCAGGTCGTGCCACGGTTCCCGGACGGGCAGCTGTATCTGAATCTTCGTGGTTACGGCCCCAGCGCGCCGGTCGAGCCGGCGGATGCGCTGGACGTGCTGCTGCGTTCGCTGGGGGTGCCGCCCGAGCGTGTCCCGGCGGATGTCGAAGAACGAGCCGCGCTCTGGCGTACCGAGTCCGCGGTGCGCCGGGTGCTGGTCGTGCTGGACAACGCTCGTGACAGTGCCCAGGTGCGGCCGCTGCTGCCTGGCGGGGGCTCGGTCGTGGTGACCAGCCGCCGCAAGCTGCGCGGCCTGTCCGCTCGGGAAGGAGCGCGCCACCTCACCCTGGGCTTGCTCTCGCCGGCTGAAGGGCTGGAGCTGTTCACCGATCAGGTCGGCAAGAGCCGGGTGGCGGCCGAACCGGATGCGGCGGCGGCGATCGTGGAGTTGTGCGCGCGGCTGCCACTGGCGTTACGGCTGGCCGCGGACCACGCCGCCCGGCATCCGGAGTGGCCGCTGTCGTCGCTGCGGGACGAGCTGGCGGGCCAGCGCGGGCTGGAGGTGCTGTCGGTCGACGACGACCGCGACACTGACCTGCGTTCGCTGTTCGACTGGTCGTACGACGTACTCGATGCGCAGGCGGCCGCGGTCTTCGCTGTGCTGGGCCTGTTTCCCGGCGACACCATCGGACGGCAGGCGGTCGCCGCCCTGGCCGCGATCCCGGCGGCGGACGCGGGTGCCGCGCTCAGGCGGTTGGCGGAGGTCAGCATGCTCCAGCAGCGCTTGCCCGACCGGTTCGAGCTGCACGACCTGCTGCGGCAGTACGCGCGCGACAAGGCGGAGATGCTGCCAGGCGCGCAGGCGGCGTTCGAAAGGCTGATGGCTCACTATGTGTGCACTGCGGAAAGGGCACGCGGTCACCTCAGCGGCACTCCGCACCGGATGCCGATCGCTCCGGCCGGCCCGGACGTGCCCGTGGTCGAGTTCACCGACCACCACTCGGCGGCTGCCTGGTTCGACCGGGAAATCGATACTGTCGCCAGGCTCGTACTCGGTGTCGACGGGCATGGCCTACACGTTCAAGCCGCAGTGCTTTTCCAGCTGTCTTGGCAGTATCTCTACTTGCGCGGGCAGTGGCGGCGGATGGTCGCGATGGGAGAGGCCGCCATCCGCAGCGCGGCCATCGTGGGGGACCGGTTCCTGCAGGCGAAGTGCTTCAACGGGGTGAGCACGGGCTACGGCCGGGTCTTCGAGCGCGACAAGCAGATCGACTACTGCTACGCGGCGCTGGCGGTTTTCCGCGAGCTGGGTGATCGCGCCGAACAGGGGACGTCGCTGCTCAACGTGGGGTCCGCCCTCAACTGGCTGCGCCGATTCGCCGAGGCGGTCGAGCCTCTGCATGAGGCCGTCCGGCTCTACGAGGCCGTCGGTGACCACCTGTCCGCCGCGATGGCGCTCAACAACCTCGCGGACACCCTCGTCGGCCTCGGCCGCTTCGAGGAGGCGTGGGGACCCGCCCAGCGGGCGCTGGACACGTTTCGAAAGGGGGAAGAACCTGCGCGGATCGTCGCCGGTCTGGAGACCATCGCCGCCGTCCAAGCGGGCTCGGGCGATCACCACGCCGCCGCCGCGACCTACCGGGAAGCAATCGACCTCGTCGAGGAGGTCCACGTGACGAGGTCGGCGGTGCCGCTGCGGGTGAAACTGGGACATGCGCTGCTCGCGCTCGGCGACGTCGACCAGGCGCACCAGGTGTGGCGGGAGGCTTATGACCGATGCCTGCGCGAGGGCGATCAAACCGCCGCCGACGAGATTCGGGCACTTCTGACCGCGCCGCACGGCTGACAGCGCCGCGCAAGCGCGACGACAGAGGCCATCGCGTTTCTCGCCCTACGGTCCTGTTCGAGCGACGCGGCCCGCCACGCCGGCGGGAGCACACGGCCGCGCTTCCGTCGCTCTCGGACTGGGGAGGGCGAGGGTGGCGAAGCGAAGATCGATCGTGGCGTTCATGGTGGCCGCGGTGGTGTCGGGTTTCGTACAAGGGGGTGGCGCCACCGCGGTCGCGGCGCCGGCCGAGCTGCCCGACGAGGCTTCGGCCTCGGCGGCCGCCGGCCGGTTCGACAGGCAAGTGGAGGTCGCCGGCCTGAAGTCGGAGACCTCCCAGGTGTTCGCCAACCCCAGCGGCACGTTCACCGCGGTCGTGAACGCGAGACCGGTGCGGGTGCGCCTGCCCGGCGGAGCCTGGGCCCCGGTCGACACGACCCTGCGACGCGACGCCGGGGGCCGGGTGTCCGCCACGATGTCGTCGTTGCGAGCAACGCTTTCTGGGGGCGGCACCGGGCCGCTGTTCGCGTCGGGTGACCGCGTCCTGACGTGGCCGCGCACCCTTCCGGTTCCGGTCCTCGACGGGAACACCGCCGTCTACCGCGAGGCCCTGCCGGGAGTGGACCTGGCCGCCACCCTCGACGTCGGCGGTGTCGTCACCGCGCTGAGCGTGAAGTCCCGCGAGGCGGCGGGCAGCGCCGAACTGGCCACCGCGGTGCGAACACTTTCGCCGGTCCCTGACTCGGATCTGGCGCGCCTGACCGCTGCCGACGCCGTATACCCCGCCGTCGTCGCGCCCGCGACCACCGTGGGCGCCGCGAACTGGACCATGATCAACGAACGGCATCCGGACCAGTCCTACTGGTCCTATGACCGCGGTGAGGGCGCGAAAGTCGGCTACGTCGAACAGAGCGGCGACGGGTGGGAACGCTACCGTTCGATCTGGACCTTCCCGATGGAGAACCTGCGCGGCAAACACGTGTTGCGCGCTTGGTTCAGCTCCTACCTCAAGCACACCTATTCCTGTTCCGACACGTGGACCGACCTCTACCTGGTCAACTCGGTCAACGCCGGCACCACGTGGGCCAACCACTGGGGTTCGTGGCCGTGGTCGAGCTATCTGGCGGGGGCGAACAACAGCGATTGCCGGGACGCCGGGCGGTACAGCGAATGGGGCGGCGACAAGGTCACCAAGGCCGCGCAGGACGGCACCGGCTGGGGGACCCTCACCCTCGGCCTGCGTGCCGGTGACGAGGGCACGATCAACACCGGCTGGAAGAAGTTCGACGAGAACCGCACGGCGCTGTCGATCGAGTACAACTCCTACCCCAGGCTCCCGACCAGCTCAGCATCGAAGGCAAGGCGTGTGGCGCACAGCCGCTCTACGTCGGCACGACGAGCCCGACGTTGCGTGCCCGTCCCCGCGACGAGGACGGCCAGATCCACGACACCTACTTCGCCCGCGGCGAGCGCGAGTCGTCCGGAGGCCGGTTCGTCACCTGGGAATCGACGTTCGTCTCCGGTATCCCCGCCGGAGCCGTCGCCCAGTACCGCATGGCGGGTCCGCTGGCCGACGGGAAGCTCTATGCCTTCCACAGCCAGTCCCACGACGGCATCGACCCCGGTGAGAAGTCCGCGTACTGCGAGTTCCACATCGACGTGACCCGCCCGCACGCGCCGCCCACCATTGCCACCGCCGATGGCCGCTACCCGTCCGATGGCGTTGTCCACGGTGGGGTGGGTGTCAGCGGAGACTTCACGCTCGCGGCCGCGGGCGTCGCCGACGTCGCCGGCTACCTCGTCGGGGTCGCGGACCCGCCCGCGCACTTCGTGCCCGCCACCGCCCTTGGCGGCACGGCGACCGCCGGAGTGACGCCGGAATGGCGCGGTACCAACACGTTGTACGTCCGGTCGGTGGACAGGGCGGGTAACCAGTCCGGCACCGCCCAGTACCACTTCCGGGTCGGCTCGGGCGCTCCTCCGGTCGGCCGCTGGAAGCTGGACGAAGCGACCGGCCCGACTCTCGCCGACACGGCGGAGGGACGGCAACCGGCGACCTTGAGCGGTGGTGCCCCCGGCGCGCCCGGCAGGCTCTTCGGCGGCCCCACCGCCCTGGCCGGCGGTACTGCGGCCACGGCGGGACCGGTGGTCGGTACCGCCGACAGTTTCAGCGTGGCCGCGTGGGTGCGCTCGACCGCGCCCGCAGGTACGGCCGTCACCCAAGAGGGCACTCACGTGGGTGGCTTCGCGCTCGGGCGTGCCGGTGACCGTTGGGTGTTCTCGATGCCGCAGAGCGACAGCGGCACCGCCGCACGCAGCACGGCGTCCTCCGCCGTTCCTGTGCGTCAAGGCGTGTGGACCCACTTGGCGGGCACCTACGACTCGGCGACCCGCAAGCTCACCTTGTACGTCGACGGGCGCCATGCCGGGGAGACCGTCGCTCCGGCGGAGGCATGGGCCGCGACCGGCCCGCTGGTTCTGGGACGGGGCCTCGGTGCCGCCGATCCTTGGCAGGGAGAGCTGGCCGACGTCCAGGTCTGGCCCCGCCGGATCTATCTCAGCGAAATCACCGAGCTGGCCAACGCGACCACCCCGGTCGGTGAGTGGCTCTTCGAGGAGGAGTCCGGGGTCACTGCGCTCGACACCTCTGGTTTCGGCAGGAACTTGACCTTCCCCGGCGGCACTCATCCCGGCTGGGGGAGGCGCGAGGGCCACGGCGGGACGGGACGCTCGATCCACACCGGCGGCAGGCCGGGGACGACGCCGGGAGCGGTGACGCGGTCCACAACCGGGTTCGCGATATCCGCGTGGGTGAGGATCGACCAGCTGACGCCGGGCTGGCAGGCGGCGGTCGCGGGCCACGGTTCACGCACGAGCCCGTTCTTCCTCCAGTACGCCGCGACTTCGCGGAAATGGGCGTTCGCCGTCACCGGTGCCGACGTCGACAACCCCGTGCAGCACCGCGCGTACTCGACCGGCGAAGCGGTGCCGGGGCGATGGACGCACCTGGTTGGGGTACACGACCCAGGAGCACGGCAAGTCCGGCTCTACGTCGACGGGCAACTCGCCTCGACCGTGTCGGCCCCGACGTCCTGGGACTCCGCAGGCCCGCTGATCGTCGGCCAAGGCCGGTGGAACGGCGCCGACTCCGATTCCTGGTTCGGCGGTCTCGACGACGTCCGGGTGCTGGCCGGCGTGCCGACAGACCTGGAAATCACCGCGCTCTACCAGCAGTGACCACATCTAGGGGATGACGACGTGCAAAGAAAAAGACCCTTACGTTCCTTGGTACACAGAGGACTGGCGGCGACGTTGGTGCCGATCCTGGCGGCCGGGCTGTCCGTCGCAACAGCACCCCACGCCGCGGCTTACGAGCGGCTGAAGGCCCAGCAACACCCTGTGGTGGAAGGAAAAACCGCGTCCGCGGTGCCCTATGCGCCCGACCCCGACGACGAAGCCGCCCGCAAACCCGTTCCCGCGCCCGTGTGGCCGCAGCCGGGCAAAGCCGCCGTCCGCCAGGCCACGACCGCCAGGGTGGGCGGCCTGCCGGTCAGCGTCACCCCGGTCGGGACCGCCGGCACGACGAGCGTCGAGGTACTGGACCGGAAGGTGGCCGAACGCGGCTCCTGGGCCGTGGTGATGCGCCTGGAGAGCAACACCCGCGCGGAGAAGGGCCACGCCGACCTTTCTCTGGACTACTCGGCGTTCCGCTCGGCTTTCGGCGCCGACTACGGCAACCGGCTCCGGCTGCTCAGCCTGCCCGCCTGCGCCGTGGACACGCCCGGCGACCCGAAGTGCACCGGAATCGTGGTGCCGTCGGTCAACGACGGCACCAGGGTTTCCGGCCGGGTCCCGGCCGGCGGCCTGGTCGCGCTGGCGGCGGGCCCTGAGGGGAGTTCGGGCGACTTCAAGGCCACCGAGCTCAAACCCTCCGGCACGTGGGAGTTCGGCGGCTCGTCCGGCGACTTCTCCTGGCAGTACCCGATGCGGACTCCGCCCGCTCTGGAAGGGCCCCAGCCTCAGCTCCGTCTGGACTACTCCAGCCAGTCGGTCGACGGGATGACCGCCGCCACCAACAACCAGCCGAGCTGGGCGGGGGAAGGATTCTCGTTCTCTCAAGGCTATGTCGAGCGGTCTTACCGGTCCTGCGCCGACATGGGCGGGGGAGTCGCCAAGACCGGAGACCAGTGCTGGGTCTCCGACAACGCCGTCCTGTCGCTGGACGGGCGCACCGTCGAACTGGTGCGGGACGACGTCACCGGGAAATTGCGCGCCCGGCACGACGCCGGGATGCGCGTCGAGCGCCGCACCGGAGCCGTCAACGGCGACAACGACGGCGAGCACTGGGTGGTGACCGACCGGCACGGCACCGAGTTCTGGTTCGGCCGGAACCGCCTGCCCGGCTGGGCCGAGGGCCGTCCGCAGACCGACTCCACGTGGACCGTCCCCGTGTACGGCACCGATCCGTGCCGCACCGCCGATCAGACGGGCCCGTCGTGCTCACAGGCTTGGCGGTGGAACCTCGACCACGTGGTGGACACCCACGGCAACTCCATGTCCCTGTGGTACGCCAAGGAAACCAACAAGTACGCCCGGAACAACGACGCGACCAAGGCGACCGACTACGTCCGCGGCGGCTGGCTGACCCGGATCGACTACGGCACCCGCTCGGATTCCGAGTACGGCCAGGTGCCCATGCAGGTCGCGGTCGAGGTCGCCGACCGGTGCGAAGCCAACTGCGGCACCAAGAACGCCACCACGTGGAAGGACGTTCCCTGGGACCTGGAGTGCGCCGGCAGCCCGTGCCGCGTGGCAAGTCCCACCTTCTGGACGACCAAACGCCTGGCCAAGCTCACCACCAGCGTCGCCGTGAGCACCGGGCGCCGCGCGGTCGATTCGTGGACGCTGCGGCATTCCTACCCCGATCCTGGCGACAACACGCGCGCCGGCCTGTGGCTGGACGGCATCACCCACACCGGCCACGTCGGTGGCACGCTCAACCTGCCCGAGACCACCTTCACCGGAATGGCACGGGACAACCGGGTCCGCGCGGTCTCCGACACCGCGCCACCCATGAAGTGGCGCCGCATTGAACGTATCCGCAACGGCACCGGCGGTGAAATCGTCGTCGGCTACTCCGATCCCGGATGCGCCGTGGGCGGCACGATGCCGGCCGCACCCGAAACCAACACGCTGCGCTGCTTCCCGTCCTACTGGACGAGGACCGGCGACACCGACCCCAAGATCGACTACTTCCACAAGTACGTCGTGACCTCAGTGTCCGAAGTGGACCACACCGGTGGCAATCCGGTGAGCACCACGGCCTACGAGTACGTCGGCGGAGCGGCGTGGCATCACACCGAGGACGAGACCGTGCCCGACAAATACCGCACATGGAACGGCTGGCGCGGCTACGAGAAAGTCCGCGTGACCGAAGGGACCGGCGCCGGCACACGCCACAGCGAGACGCTTTACTACCGGGGCATGGACGGCGACCAGCTGCCCGGCGGCGGCAAACGTTCCGTGCGTGTCAAGGACTCCGAGAACTTCGAAGCGCCCGACAGCCCCGGCCTGGAGGGACGGGCTCGGGAGAAGCGCACTTTCTCCGGACCCGGCGGCTCCGAGATCTCCGGCGAGATCGTCGACCCGTGGCTGTCGGATCCGACCGCTACGGATGTCCGCGGTGGTGCCACGGTGCATGCCCGTTTCGTCGCCGACGGAACGACCCGGCACCGCATCGCGCTCGACGGCGAACGAGGATTCCTCCGCACCCGCACCACGACCGAGTTCGACAAGCACGGCCTTCCCGTCGCACAGAATGACTTGGGTGACGAGAACACGGCCGACGACGACCAGTGCACCAGGACCGAATACGTCCGGGACGAGGGACGCTGGCTGATCGAGTTTCCCGCCCGCGAACACACCTATGCCCTGTCCTGCGACAAACAGCCCACCCGGGACGAGGAGATCGTCAGCGACACCCGGACGTCCTACGACGGCCGTGATTTCGGCCTCGCGCCGACCAAGGGCGACGAGACCCGGACCGAGGAGATCTCCTCGGTCTCGGGCGGCGCGCGCGGCTACACGACCGTCTCGCGCGCCACGTACGACGTGCACGGTCGCGTCGTGGAGTCCTGGGACGCCCGTGACGCGCTCACCAAGACCGTGTTCACCCCGGCGACCGGTGGCCCGGTGACCGCCATCGCCGAGACCAACGCCCTCGGGCACACCACGACCACCACCATGGAACCGGCCTGGGACGAGGCCGAACTGAACACGACCGACCCCAACGGCAAGATCACCAGTCAGGCGTATGACCCGCTGGGGCATCTCACCGCCGTCTGGAAACCGGGACGTCTCCAGGGCAAGGCCGAGCCGCACGTCAAGCACACCTATCTGTTCCGCGCCGACGCGCCAACCGCTGTCACCACGGCCGAACTGCATCCAGACGACGTGCGCTACGTGACGTCCACGGTGCTCTACGACGGTTTCCTGCGGCAACGCCAGACACAGGGCCCCGGATCGTCCGGGCGCATCGTCAGCGACACCGTGCACGACACGGCGGGCCGGGTCGCCAAGGCCAACTCCGCCTACCCTGCCAGCGGCACACCCGGCACCGAACTGTTCATCGCCTTGCAGGACAACGGCATCCCCAACCAGGTGCTGACCACCTTCGACGCGGCCGACCGGCCCGTGTCCCAAGTGGTCAAGTCCTACGACCAGGTGCGGTCCACCACCACGACCGCCTACGGCGGCGACCGCGTGGACGTCACCCCGCCGAAGGGCGGCACCGCGACGAGCACGATCACCGACGGCCGCGACCGCAAGGTGGAACTACGCCAATACCGGGGCGGCACACCGACCGGGCCCTACGACAGCACCAAGTACACCTACACCCGCAAGAACCTCGAAGCGACCGTCGTCGACCCCGCGGGCAACACGTGGAGCTACGGCTACGACCTGCGCGGCCGTCGCACGTCCACGACCGACCCGGACTCGGGAACCACGAGGAGCACCTACAACACCGCCGGTGACGAACTCACGACGACCGATGCCAAAGGCCGCGTCCTGACCACGACCTACGACGTGCTCGGCAGGCGCACCGCCCTGCACGAAGGCACCGTGAAACGCGCCGAATGGACCTACGACGACAAACAGGACGGCCACCTCGACGCGAGCATCCGCCACCAGGACGGCAAGACCTACACCAGCGAGGTCACCGGCTACGACAACCACTACCAGCCGACCGGCACGAAGGTCACCATCCCGGAGACCGCGGGCACCCCGGCGGGCAAGCTCGCCGGTGTCTACGAGTTCAAGAACTCCTACCGGGCCAACGGGCAGCTCGTCACCAGCACCTACCCTCAGGTCGGCGAACTGCCCACGGAAGTGGTCGAGTACGGCTACGACGATCTGGGCAAACCTTCGGTGCTCAAGTCCAAACTCGGCACCGGACCGGTGACCACCTACGTCGCGGCCACCCAGTACACCAACCTCGGCCAGACCGGCGTGCACAGTTTCGCCACCGGCACGACCGGCAAACTGATGGAGACGCAGTACACCTACGAACCCACAGGGCGCCTCACGCAGGCCCTGACCACCAAGGAAACCGGCACGCCCGTCGTGTCCGACCTGCGGCAGGACTACGACCCGGCGGGCAACGTCACCCGGATCACCGAGGCGGCCTCCGCCGACACCCAATGCTTCACCTACGACCACAACCAGCGGATGACAGGGGCCTGGACCCCGAAGTCCGGCGACTGCGCGGGAACACCCAGCACGGCAGGCCTCGGAGGTCCCGCGCCTTACTGGCAGAGCTTCGACTACGACGCCGTCGGCAACCGCACCCGCCGCGTCCGGCACGCGACGCCGACGGGTGACGTCACCACCACCTACACCTATCCGGCGGCGAAGGCGGCGAAGCCTCACGCACTGACCTCGACCACCACGACCGACAACACGGGGACGCGCACGGACGGCTACGCCTACGACGAACTGGGCAACACCACCAGCAGGCCCGGCGAGCAGAAAATGACCTGGGACGTCGAAGGAAACCTCGTCTCCACCGCCGACCGCGCCGGCACGACGACCTACGTCGACGACGCCGAAGGCAACCGGATCGTCCGCGCCGACCCGGCCGGAACCACACTGTTCCTGTCCGACACACAGATCCGGTTCGACCGGGCCACCGGCAAGGTCGACGGCATCAGGTTCTACGAGCACGGAGGCGCCATCGTCGCCCAGCGCACCATCGCCGGGGTGACCTGGCTGGTCACCGACACCCAGGGCACCGCACACACCGCGGTCACCGAGAAAACACAGGAAGTGGTGCAGCGCAGGCAAACCCCGTTCGGCGAGGTACGCGGCCAGGCCGCGGCGTGGCCGAACGACCACGGATTCCAGATGGGTGCACGCGAACCAGGCGGTCTGGTGAACGTCGGAGTCCGGCAGTACGACCCGGACACGGGCCGGTTCACGTCCGTCGACCCCGTCCTGGACGCCGACAACCCGCAACAGCTCAACGCCTACGCCTACGCCAACAACAGCCCGGCCAGCTTCAGCGACCCGACCGGAAAACTGTGGGGCCTCGCGTTCTCGATGGCCCGATTCGCGTACAACAAAGCGGCCAAGGCCAACGCTCGCGCCGCCGCCCAGCGCGCCACGATGGCACGGCACGTGAAACGCATCAAGAGCATCCAGGCGGCCAAACGTGTGCACACCCGCACCAAGGCCAAGGTGGCCGTGTCCGAAGCTCGCCGGGTCAGGGCGATTGTCCAGAAGAACAGGTATGACGCCGCCTATCGGCAGTATCGGGAGTTCATGAAGCCCTTCAATGAAGGATTCGGAGACGCTTTGGGTGGCTTGCTCATCGTGCGTGAGGTCGCCGGCATCACGTGGATCAGCGGTCCGATGTCCGGGTTGATAGTCAATGGCTATGTGGCGTCCACGCTCGCCACCGTCTCCTCCGTCGCGGGCGCATTGAATATCCGCGAGAAGAGCATCCTCACATGGATTTTCCACGGTCCACAGCAAGGCGCTCGTTGGGTGCTGCAGGAAGGTGTAACTCCGGCCGTCTGGCATATGGTGAACGGCGCGCACATCACCGGCAAGGCCGTCGGCCGAACAGTTCGCGCCGGAGCGAACGTCGTCCGAGCGGGAGCCGAGACTCTCGGCCGAGGGTTCACCGTTTCAGCCAACGCCGTGGCCGACGCGTTGACCATACCGTTAATGGCAGGCGGCGGCGGGTCGCCCGCAGGCCTCGGCGGAATCAGAGACGGCCGAGACGTCGGTGGGAGACAACCAGGCCCAAGATAGACCTCGTGCTGCCTGTGGTGCCCCGGGACTCGCTCGACCCCGGGGCACCGCACGTTTGCCGACAGGACGCTGTGCTTCTCGCAACTGGTGATATACCGAGTCGATCGCGGCCGTCACGCCTGCGGCGATCTCGGCGGCGTGTCCGAGTTTGATCGCCTGACGCAGGAGGTGGACCGCTTGCTCTGTCGCGAAGTACGCGGTTCGTGGGGCCGCCGCCGTGTTCCTGAACGACCGCTCAGCGGCATGCCAGGGCGTTCGTGGGCACGCGGAGGTGTAGATAGGGGCGTGCGAGCGCGGAATCGCGGTCGGGCCGAGGCCATGGCGGTGTCAGTCCAGGGCTGTGCCTGTTACCTGGTCGCTGTCGACGTGGTGGCCCGTCTAACGCGACCGAATCGATCATCCGACTTTCGAAGGACGGCCCCGTCGATCATGAGCACGTCCTACTTCTACCGGACCACGACGTACGACCCGGCCGATCGTGACGCCAGGGGAACGTACCGCGGGTCCGAGGACGTGGCGAGCGACCACGGTCCGGTGGAGGCTGCCTACCTCGCCGCGGTGACGGCCTTCGCCGAAGGCTCCGGCGTGACCAGCTGAATAGCCGCGACCCCGAGGTCGCCGGATTCGTCCACTTCGGAGTAGAGCCACCCGGCGACGGCCACGGACTGCACGGACTGCACGGACTGTTTCCCGTCGACCTCACCGGCTACCACGACGGCGCGCAGGCCATTCTGGACGTCGGACGTGAGCTGGTGCGCGCCATGCTGCGCGACAACGGTGCATGGTGCCGCCTCGAGGCCGAGGACCGGTTCTTCGTCCACGTCGGCTATGACCAGTACATGTACATCGGAAGCGACCAACCCTGCGGACGTGGGATCGCGCTGACGACCGCGAGTGGTTTGTTCGCCGAACCGGTGGACGGATCGCCCTACGAGCCGGACGACGACGAACCATACGAATCGCGTCCGGCGAACACGGGCTTCTGGGCCGAGGTCGCGGCGCTCGTGGCACAGCACGGCAGGCTCCTGCTGGAAGAGCAGGTCGTCGGCAACCACTCCCGCTGGCATCGACTCACCGGCGACGCCGTGCCCGACCCCGGTCCGCGCGCCCTGCTGAACGTGTGGCCGGACCTATCCACCGATATTCCAGCAGTGCTGCGCACGATGCGCCGAACTCCACCGGCATGGCCGTCCTGGAGCACGCGGACGGCAGCATCCACGGCTTTACACCGACGGCGACAGCCGAGCGGACCTGGCCGAAGCGTTCGCGGGCGCACGCGCGGCCATCCTCGTACCGCTCACCACCGCCGATCACAACCCACTGCTCGTCGCCGTGCGACCGGACGACGACGGAACCGTCCGCGCCCGCTGGCCCACCTGAACCACGGCAGACGAACCGATGATGCGCCCGGCTCTCATCACCTGGGCGACCAACATCGCCCGGACATCCTGACGTCGGCAGAAGCGGGCGTTCGTGACGAGAGGGCCTGAGGCGCGGGCACCGCTATCGAGAACGTGTTCTTGCGATGTCGTTGAGCTGCAAGGTGGGCCTATCGCTGGCAATACGGTGCTCCCGCGACCTGGGCATTGATGGATCCCCGTGCAACCGCGCCGCACCATGCTGGCGGGCGAGACGCGATCAACTTCGCGCCATGATCAGCACTACTGCGCCGGCCGACGAACCTGATGCGATAACTGACCGTGCAACTGGCCGCAAGAGGGGGTCGAACTGGCCGTCCGTGGGTCGCCGTCCACGGGAATTCCGGCTGACCGCTGGCAGTACGTGCGAGATGGGCTGTCGAGCAAGTGGTCCACGACGGCGGAAGTTCACTAGGCGACTTCGAGCTGCATCGGTGAGCGCGCGAAGATTCAGCGTGCTGGGCCGGATGGGAGGTTGAAGCGTACGAGTCGACTTTCCGTGATGATCGAACGACTTTGGGTGGAATCGTCATCTTTGCCCCCAGCGGAGGTCCTTGTAGCCAGGCGGACGAGAACGATTCGGGCCGGTTGACCTAAATGTCGAGAGACCGTGCTCGTAAACTGTCAACTTTGTGCACGAGTAGTGCCTGCAACGACGTCGTCGCACTTATTCGTTCCTCACCGCTTCGGCTTTCTGTGTTGCTTCGGCGACCTTGTCGTCGGAGACATAGTTGAACCAGTACACGCCGTGCGCGCCGACGGCGGCAAGAAGGTCGGACGAAAGCCATGCGACGCCGGTCAATTCGCCATCGATCCGGATCTCCGTTCGGAGAACGCCGGTGCCACTGTCATGTACTCGGAGGGTTCGCTCTTCCGACACGGTGGCCAGCAGGCTGCCATCCGGTGACCAGTCTCCGTCATTCGCTGACTCGATGATGTGCTTGTCGATGTTTCCTTGCTCTGGTAGCCAGTTCTCGGTATTCCAGTACTGGACGCGCCCGTTGGACACAATGGCGAGCCAGTGTCGTTTGGGTATGACGAGCAGCCCTTGTACGGAGTCGTCCAGAGACAGCTTGGTGATTGATTTCCACGTTAGCGTGGAAGTGATGTGCACTTCGTTGCGAGCGGCGACGGCGATCCAGTCGCCGCTCGCTGAGATCTCCACACCCAGCTCGCCTGCCGGCTTGCGTGCCAGAGTCAGCCGTCGATTGAGCCAACCGTTGAGCTGCTGCCCGAGCGGCCACCGGCGAATACGGCTGATCGGACCGCGTAGCTTGCGCGCGAGTCGAATTCGGAGCGGAGGCCGTGTTGGTAGCGGTTTATCGCGCAGGCACAGTCTTGATTCGCTGATCTCGAGATAGACAGGTGGGTCCCAGGTTCTGACGTTCCACACGATGACCTGGCGATCATCGTTGGCGCACACCAGGTTGCCTCCTGTGGAGACATTTCTGATCACGGATTCAGAGGGGTTCCCGAGCATGCGGGAGGCCTTCCAGTTACCGACCTCCCAGACCAGGACTTGGTCGTACAACTCGGCGGTTAGGAAACTGTCCGCCAGCGGGGCCATGTTGTGGATTCGCTCGGGCGAGTCGAGAAGTTCTCGTACTTCGGTCGTCTTCGGGTCGTGAATGGCGACTGCGGTGTTCGTCGAAACCGCGAGCCAGGTCCCATCCGGCGCTGCGGTGCAGGCGTTGGCGTTGGTGTTCGTCGCCCTCTGCGGAACGGTGCTCTCAGCCAGCGCTGGGTTCCAAAGTCGCACGGTGGCGTCGTCTCCGGCCGATGCCAGCGTCGTGCCGTCGGGGAGAAGGCCAGCTTGTTGATTTCGGTGAGATAAGCAGGGATCTGGCCCGCCGGCCGCCAAGTCTCCACGTTCCAGAGCACGATGTGTCCGTCTTCGCTGCCTGTCGCTAGGACAGTGCCGTCCGGTGAAAACACAGCACAGGTGAGGTTGTGGTGGTGGCGGAGCATCCGCGGTGGCTCTCCGGCTCGTTTCAGGTCGTGAACCACCATGCCTTCTTCTGCCGGAACCACGGCCCACCGCTGGTTCGGGCTCACTGCAAGCTCTGTGCCGTGGGACATTTGTGTCTTGGGCAGGGTGATGGCATTTCCGGACGCGGGATCCCAGATCTTCGGATGCCCGTCTTCGAGGCCTATGACACGTCCGTCGAGGAGACTTGCGCAGCCCCGGACCTGGGCAGTGGTCTTGATGACGTGGAGTTGCTTGCCGGTCTCGATATCCCAGACCCGCAATGTGTTGTCGTCCCCGCTGCTGATGACGGTGCGTTCGTCGGCGGAGAAACAGCAGCTGGTCACCCAGCTGCGATGCCCGATCAGCAACGTTTCGGTCTGCCAACCGGTTGTCTCGAGGACCTGCACCGTCTTGTCGTTGCTGCCTTCGGCTACCAGCAGCCGCCCGCTCGGCGACAACGCGAAACCGCTGTAGAAGGAGCTCTCCGTGCTGACCACGAGACGGACCAGTTGGCCTCGTTCTGCGTCCCAGACGCGAAGGCCGTCGTCCGCGGCGGACAGCAGCCATTTCCCGTCTGGGGTGAAGGCGCAGGCTTCGACGTCGTTCTGGTGTCCGATCAGCACCCGGTTGAGGGCCGGGTTCGGCATGTCCGGCAATTCCCGGTACGGGACGAGCCTTGGGAACCCAGTCACCTCCGCGACCGCGACTCGTCGGAGCTCGGCGAACGTGGGGGTGGGCGGCAGGCGGTGAGCGAGTGCGTTGACGACTGCGTGCTCAGGTTCGGTTGGAGTCAGCAGGTGGCCAAGCTGGTCGAGGAATCTGCCCAGTTCCCTGGCGGGGCCGGTGTCGACCAGGGCGAGGTCCTCGGCCACGGCGACCGGGCCCAGTTTCCGGAGCTTCCTGATGACCCAGTGTGGTTCCGTGACCAGCGCCGCGACCTCGGTGTCTCGGCCGGCGCCGAGGAGGTGGTAAGCGAGGTTTCGCCAGAGATACTCCGAAGACTCAGGCAACTGCCACCACTGTGTGCTCTTCGACGTCGGCGCCGTCAGTTCCGGTGAGATCTCATCCAGTAGGACACCGTGCGAATACTTGATTCGTTCTGCGCCCGAGTCGTGGCGAAGGTAGGCGCGAATGACGTCGTGCAGTCGCAAGGTGTGCTGGCTGGAGGACCTGACGACTAACGACAGGTCGGCCAGTTCTCGGCACAGTTCGTCACCCTCGTCACGAGTGAGCGC
The DNA here is from genome assembly GCF_022479115.1 of Amycolatopsis sp. EV170708-02-1. NCBI lineage: Bacteria > Bacillati > Actinomycetota > Actinomycetes > Pseudonocardiales > Pseudonocardiaceae > Amycolatopsis > Amycolatopsis sp. EV170708-02-1. The sequence continues at coordinate 5,841,220 of NZ_CP092497.1, read as the reverse complement.
CGCTGTCGCTTGCCAGAGCTGGATCACCAGGTCCACGGGGATCTCGGTGTCCTCGGGGAAGATTCCCAGCTCGACGACGCGTTCGCGGCGGTCGCCTAGGAGGCTGAACGACGATTCCAAAGTCGCGGCCACGGCTCGGCTTCGCCGCGCGGCGTCGGTCACGTCGAGTGCTGCCGGACCCAGTTCTCGTAGCCGATGGAGCAACTTCTCCGCAGCCGTGGTCACGTCGGCGCCATCCCGCGCTGCGCGCCGCAACGCACCATTGGCCAGGCCCAGCGCGAGCGGCCATCGTCCGGTGATGTCCAGCAATTGGTCGCTCACGGTGGCGGGCAGTGCGAGCCCGCCGGTGACCAGCTCGCGGGCCTGCGTCCGGCTCATTTGGTCGACTTCGACGGTTTCGGTGTCGTTCGGGAGCAGTTCGGTGAACCTCGTGGTCACCAGCAGGGTGCAGCCGCGGCCGGCGTTGACGAACGGTCTGAGCTGCTCGGCAGTCCAGATGTCGTCGACGACGAGCAAACATCTGCCCTTGGCTTTCAACAGTTCGCCGAGCCGGATACCGGCCTGCTCCGGGCTGGTCAGTCCCGGTCGCTGCCCGTCGACACGTTCGCTGATGTCGTTGATCGAGTCGGCGAGTGCTGCGCCCCGCAGCTCCTGCCCCACCGGGATCCAATAGATGTGCGCGAAGGCCTTGTTGATCTCGGTGCGGGAACAGACGTCTTCGGCGAGTGTGGTTTTACCGAAGCCACCGGCGCCGGTAAGTCCTGTGGTGATGCCGACTTTGCCTGTCTTGCCGGCGAGCAGCATGCGGACGATGGGACTGGCGAGTTCGGGGCGTGGCACGAAACTGCCGATGACGGTCGGCTTGACCGGTGCCCCGAGGGATTCCCCACTGACTCGCGTGGGCACCGCGCGCCAGGATTCGAGCCCGATCCAAGCGCCGGACAGCAGGGCCAGCACGACGAAGAACAGCCAGCTCCAGCCCGACGTCAGCAGGTTCACCGTGATCGCGACCCCGATGCTGATCGAGGTGATCGACGCGGCCACGACGACTTGCTTCCGGTTCGATGTCAACCGCGCTCCCGGTGCGAAGTCAAGTTACGGAGAGTCATCCCGCTTTGCAAAAAGTAATAATGGGTCACGACTCCCCGCGAACCCTACCGAGTCGACGGGCACCGGTCAGCAGCTTGTGCCAGTGCTCCAGCGCGACTGCGAACTATACGTGTGCCGAGTTGCTTGGAACTACGTGAGCGCCGACAAACTCGTGGGGTCTCGCGTCGGCGGCGCCACTGGAGTTGTTCGGTCAACGTGGCTGGCGCCGTCGTGCACGATCAAGACCTTTGTTGACGAGGCATTGCGTGTCGCGGTCGCCGCAGGGACGACGATCCCGCCCGTCACCCGCGATCTGGCCGTCGCGGGCCGGCGGCCCCGGCTACTGAGTCCTGTCGAGCACGACGGTGTCGTGGGCATCACGCGCTTGAATGTGAACCCCTTGCGTGAACGGATCATTCACCATCGACTGCCTCTGGCGACGCCATCGTGCCTGGTCGACCCGAGCGATCGATGGACGGGAATCGGTCGACCGCCGTGCTGGGCCGACCTCTCGAGCGATCGTGCATGTCGGCGACGCGCACACCCGGGCCTCGGCCTCGCCGGGCAGCCGACACGTAGCCGGATGAAACGCATCCATCGCTTCTGGGTCCTGGCGAAGGCGTCCACTACCGCACGTTGGCTCTCCTGTTCGTCGATGGAGTGGTGTCCGCGCTTCGGTTGCTGCCGGAACCATCGGATCGGTCATCGGTTGGAACCTCATCGGGCGAAGAACTCCGCCAGGACGGCCGCGTACACCGACGGATCGGCGGAATCGATGTGGCCGGACGACAACGCAAGCCGACTGCCACACCTGCCTGCTCCGGTCTGGGCCTGTGACGTCCGCTTGATCGTGTGCCCGACATGATCGGAAACCTCAAGCAGACCCACGCCTATTTCGCAGACGCGAGAATCCGGGAACGGATCCAGCATCGGGTTCTCGCCGCGGTGACAGCGGAGACTCGGGTCATTGTGGGCCACTCTTTGGGCTCCGTCGTCGCGTACGAGGCGCTGTGTGCAATGCCGCACCAGCGGGTGACCACGTTCGTGACGCTCGGCTCGCCCCTCGGCGTGCCCAATCTGATCTTCGACCGGCTCCTTCCTCGGCCAACGGAAGGCCGTGGCCGCTGGCCGGCTGGAATCCGGCGCTGGACGAATGTCGCGGATGACGGCGATATCGTGGCCTTGACCAAGGCCCTGGCTCCGTTGTTCGGGCAGGAACTCCGGGACGTCTTGGTCCACAACGGTGCCAAGGCCCACGATGTCCGTCCCTATCTGACTGCCGAACAAACCGGTCGCGCCGTGCTCCAGGGACTCGTCGGCGATGGCCCGTAGCGCACTATGGACGTCTATGGCTGGGGTCAGTGCGCCGGGCTGGTCAGCTTCGGCCGTGGCTCCGCCGTGCTGCTCACCACCGCGCCTTACGTTGTTTTCGCTCCGGGTGTCCGCGCTGCGTTGTGAATGTCGTTCAGCTGGCGTCATCCGGAGCAGGTGCTGGCCGAGTATGTCGATCAGTTCAACCAGCATCAGCCCGATCGCTCCTTAGCCGAGCATCCGCCCGATCGAGGGCAGGTTCCCAGCCGGATGACTGGCGTCGGACGGGTTCGTCGACGTGACCGCCTCGGCGGCCTGATCCACGAATATCAGCAGGTCGCATGACGTGACACAGTTCTCGGCACTCACAAGTTCCAGATGTCGTGGTGTGTGAACCGGTTGTGTGCCGGAGCAGGCGCAAAACATCTCGCGTACGTGCGGCGTTGTCTGGCTCGGAGCATGGCAACAGTCAGTCCTCACGAGACTGTTTTCGACAGGGCGCAAAGGTGTGGCCCAGTCCGGTCGGTCGCTCCATCCTTTAGTGGCAGCCGCGATCATCGGCCGCATCAAGCTACTGGTCGGCACTGCGTCGGACGAAGTTATCTAGAAGACACGGGAGTGCAGGATGAAAAACCGAACATGTTTTAGTCTGGCCTTCGTGGCTCTCATCGCCGCTGCCTTGTATGCGCCGGCCTCGGCCAATGCGGCTACCACAACAGCCCAGGCCCCAGAGGCCCAGTCGCCGACGTGCTGGTCGCCGAGCAAGAGTTGGTCGATTCCTGACGGCGAGGGCGGCTACGCGGGCAAGGTCGAGTGGCATGACTACGACGGAAGTACGGACAAGGACAACTTCTTCATTCAGGACACGTTCGGCGACGGACGATCTGTATCCCTACGGGTGAAGAACCACGCCACCGGGAAGGAGTACTACAAGCATGTCTACAGCGGCAACGGCTATTGCATGGGCGTGGGAAACGTTCCTAACGGCGATTACGTCTACTGGTCTGCGTGCAGCTGGGACGACGGCGAGATCACTGAGTGCAGAAGCGGCACGATCACCGAATAGTGCGCCTGCGCGCTCGCGCATCGGCCGGAAGCCGTCCGCGTGGCACATCGGTCCGGCCCGTAGTTGTCAGCGCCGCCGCGACACCTGTACGTTGCTGGCCGGGCAGGTCGTCCGAGAACCGGGGCAGGCGGCTCGATCCCGGTCGAGGACCGTGCCACCGGCACTGGGTGGCCGGTGGGCGGCACTGCGCGGGTGGAGGAGCTCCACAGGAGCTCCGGTCGCCAGCTAAGATGCGTTCTGGCCAGTCGACCCGTGATGGCGGTTAATCGTGAATGTGTGGCTTCAGGCTGGGCTGTCGCTGGGCGTTGGATTGCTGACTGCCGGTGGTGCGCTGATCGGTGTGCGACACGTGGTCAGGGGGAACGATCGGGCGACCGAACAGCGTGAGCTCGCAGCGCGGCGTGAGGAATGGTGGAGACGGTTCGCGTGGGCAGCTGACTTGGCGCTGTCCGACGATTCACCGGCGAAGCAGACGGCTGGGCTGCAGCTGCTTGTCACGCTCGCCGAGTCCGATCTCGCTCAACGGGACGAGAGTCAGTTGTTGTATGTGTTTCAGAAGCGCCTACTGGACGAGTTGCTGAGAGATCATCCTGATCCTCAGGAGGAGGCGACTCAGTCATGACTGAACTCCCTCACGTGACCGCGCAGCAGATCGCGGCGGCGAAGCTGCGGATCGTGCTGGACAGAAAACTCGGCCTGCACACGCCCGAGCTCGTCCAGAGGATCGCTGAGATGGCGAACCCGGGAATACTGCCCGCCAGCGCCGTCGAGACGCGCGCACAGCAAGGCCGATTTGCCGATGCCGAGACGTCTGATCCTTCAACCGGGACACCACCGCCGACCACCCCTGCCAGCCTGCCGCGTGACCGCAGCACGAAGGGGCGCTTGTTCGGGACGTCCGGAATCCAAGGTCTTGCCAACGCCGAAATGAGTCCTGCCCTGGCGATGTCGCTCGCCTCGGCCGCGGCCGATGTCATCAGGCAGCGGACCACCACGGATCGTGTGGTCGCGGTAGTCGGTGTGGAACCTGGCGAGGCTGGCGAGATGCTCGAGGCGGCTGTGGTCGCGGGCCTGGCTTCGGCCGGAGCCGATGTTCACCGGTGCGGCTCGTCGACGATCCCGTCTCTCGTATACCAGGTCGTCCAGTCTGGTGCCGATCTCGGTGTGATGATCTCTGTGCCACGCGGTCAGGTCGGGCAGGTCAAGATCTCGTTTTTTGGCGCGGATGGATATGTCCTTCCTGTGGCTATCGAGAACGAGATCGAGGTGGCTCTCGCCGCTGCGTCGTTCGCCGGGGCTGCGTCCAGGTCGATCGGTCGTGTGAATGATTCCCGAGATGCTGGCGATGGTTACGTCGCACACCTCCTCACCTCTGTACCGCGTCCGCTGGATGGCTTGCGGGTCGTCTTGGACTGTCCTGCTGGTGCTGTCGTGACGTTCGCGTCGGATGTCTACCGCCGGGCGGGTGTCGATCTCGCTGCTGTCCAGACCGCCCAGCGTGAGGACGACGAGTCAGTTTCTCTGCGCCGTCTCCGGGACGCAGTGCGGGACCGCAAAGCCGATCTCGGCATTACCCACGACAGTGAAGGGCGCCGCTGCCTTTTCGTCGACGGAAATGGTGAGATCGTCGACGGTGACCAGATCACGGCGGTGTTGGCTCTGGCCCTTGCCGATGCTGGGAAGCTGGCGAACGACACCGTGGTCACCACCGTGATGAGTAATCTCGGTCTGCACCTGGCTATGCGGGCACACGGTGTGACCGTGGTGACCACGGCGGTTGGGGAGCGGCATGTGATGCAGGAGCTGCGTGCCGGCAAGTACTCGCTGGGAGGGGCTCCTTTCGGAGCCATCGTGCTGCCAGACCACTCCACCACCAGTGATGGGCTACTCACCGCCCTGCTCCTGATGAGCAGGGTCGTGTCGACCGGCCGGTCGCTTGCCGAACTCGCCAGCGTCATGCATCGCCTACCGCAGGTTCTAGTCAACGTGCCGGTTCACGACAAGACCGCGATCGTCAATTCAGCGGAGGTCCGTGACGCAGTCGAGAAGACGAATCTCGAGCTCGGCGACCATGGCCGGGTTCTAATCCGTCCCTCCGGTGCCGAACAGCTTGTACGGGTGATGGTGGAGGCCGCCGAGGAAGGCACCGCCCAAACAGCGGCCGAGCGACTCGCCGCCGTCATTTCCTCGGCCCCGGAATCGCCAAAGCAAGAGCACCCTGCTACCTAGCGGACAGGTGGGCGGCAGGCACGACCTCCGGCGAATACTGACGGCCAAGCATGGGCGCTGGGCAGCGCAGTTATGGACGACGCGGCCCAGCCGGATACCCACCCAGCTCAAGTAGATCTTGAGCGTGGAGAGCATGACATCCAGCACCGACAAATCCCGACAAGGCAGGAACGCTCCGGCGTGAGGCGGTGATCAGAGCAGGTGGTCTGGGCTTCCTCGTGTCAGGGCTCCAGAGCGATGCAGTATCGACAGTGACGCCCGTCCAACGAACGACCGTGTAGTTGCCCCGGTGGGGCGGACACGGGGTTTCAGGCAGCGGAGACTTGATCGTGGTGGTTGGTTCGGGTTTCGGCTGGGGTGTTGTGGCCGAGGGTGGAGTGCAGCCTTGTGTGGTTGTAGTAGTGCAGGTAGGCGAATACGTTCTGGCGGGCCCGGTTGCGGGTCTGCCAGATCGTGGCACCGATCTCGGTTTTCAGTGTGGCGAAGAAGGCTTCGGCGACCGCGGCCGTGCGGAACGCCGCTGTCGGCGAGGGCAGTCTCCAGCAGGCCCTGTGCAGGAGCAGAGGCGTCGCACGCGGTATACGTGGCACGGCCTTGGTGCCCCGAACGAACAGGCTGTCACTTTGCTCACATGCCTTCCCGCTCCTATCGCTGCTCGGCGAGGATTCTGGCGAATCGGCGTCGACTGTCGTGCACCTGGTCGGCGATCAGGACACCAATCTCGTGTGCGCTCGCCGATGTCTCCACCAGGACAGTCCACCTGGACCACCAGGTGCCACCAGCTGGTTTGTCTTCCCGGAAGACCGCGAAGAACTGCGTCGACGCGCCTGCCGCATTGCTGTCAAGCGATACCCGGAACTCGGCTTCAGGGACGTCGATGACGATCGTGCCATCGACCTGAGCGATTCTCGTCGCGTCGGGTACGCCGTGCGAGCGAAGGTATCGAGCATGGCGATCCATCGTCGAGTGCGTCACCGACACGGTGGTCATCTCGCCCATCTGACTCCTCCGGGATCAGGGGGTCGGTCGCGGACAGCCGCGGGCCAGCTCTGTCACGATTTCCTTGGCCGGCTGGCTGGAACGCAGAAGTTCCGTGCCCTGGCCCGCGTACATTGCCATGGCTTCGATGTCTCCGACGTGCTCGTCGGTGGGAACCTTGTCGGCGTAGCGGAGAACCGCGCCTTCGCGGCTGTGCCGGGCGACGATGTCGCCTTCGCCAGGGCGTGCTCCGGAAGCCGAGCTTCCCGCGTCCAGCCAGCGTTCCATCGTGCTGTTACGCAGAGCGCGATGAGGTGCGTTTGGCCAGTTGTCGCGGAACGCGGTGGTGTAAACACAATCCTCGCCGACAGCGGCTATGAGCCGCTCGCGGTACGTCGGGTGCGTCGCGGCTTCTTGTGCCAGGAGGAACCGGGTGCCGACCCAGGCGCCGACGGCTCCCAGCGCGTGTACTGCGGAGACTCCCCGTGCGTCGGCGATCCCGCCCGCGGCGAACACCGGCAGCGGGTGGACGCGGTCGACGACCGCCGGGACGAGGGCGAGGGTCGAGGTCGTACCTCGGACGTGCCCACCTGCCTCCCAGCCTTGGGCGACGAGCACGTCTACCCCGAGGTCAGCGGCGGCTCGCGCTTCCTCGCTCGAACCCACGGTGTGGATGTGCAGGGCACCCGCCGCGGCTATCGCACGACGATAGGGAGCCGGGTCTCCCCAGAAGGTCGAGACGATCGGGACTCCGTGGTCGAGCACGACCGCGAGTCGTTCTCGCTGCGGCCGGTAAAGGACAAGGTTCACACCGAAGACACGAGAAGTAGCTGCTTGGATCGCGAGGATGTGGTTTGCCAGTTGTTCCCCGTCCGACCATGATCCCGCGAGGATGCCCAATGCCCCCGTCTCGCTGACAGCGGCCACAAGGGCCGGTGTACACGCGCTGCCGATCGGTGCCAGGGCCAGCGGGATGTCGAGTCCCAACAGACGCGGTCCTCCACTGCCTGTCATGACATCGGCCTCCCCGCGCCAGTCGGTGAGCTTTGCCGGAGGGGCGGCTTGCGCGGCGTTTCCGGTGGCCGTCGAACGATGCGTAACGCGGGGGCGGCCATCACGGTGGTGACCAGCGCCATCAGCACCATGACCGTGAAGACCGTCGTGGAGATGATGCCCAGTTGCAGGCCGGTAGTCAGCATGACGATTTCGGTGATTCCTCTGGTATTCATCAGGATTCCGATGGTCAGAGCGTCTCGCCGTGTCTCGCCGGTGAGACGCGCGGCGATGGCCGACCCACCCAGCTTCCCGGCGATCGCCACGACGACGGCACCGGCCAGCAGCAGGAGTCCGGCGCCGGAAAGCTGATCGATGCGGGTCGACAGGCCGACCACCGCGAAGAACAACGGGAGCAGGAGATTCGACACGACCACGCCGATCCGGTCGCTCAGCCGGCTTTGCCATTCCGGTCTCCGTGGCATCACCAGGCCGGCGACGAATCCGCCGATGATCGCGTGTACGCCGATCTGCTCAGTGGCCCACGCGCTCAACAGCGCGATGACGAGAACAGCCCATACCGGTGGTTCACCCCAGCGTCGAAGCAGTGGCCGGACCACCATGAGCATGCAGGCGACGAAGGCCGCCGCGAATGCGAGCGATCGGGTCGCGTGCGAGTCACCGAACGAGCCGGCGAGGGCGGCGACAACACCGACGAGAATCCAGGCGGCGAGGTCGTTGATCGCGGCGCAGACCAGACTGATCACACCGACACGCTCCTTCGCCAGCTCGGACTCCTGCAACAGCCGGGCCAGCACCGGGAACGCCGTCACGCTCATTGTCGCGCCGAGAAAGACGTAGAAGACGGCTGGGTCGACCGGCGCGCCGAACCGCGGCCAGATCAGCACCGCGAAGCCGGCTCCGAGTGCGAACGGAACGAGTACGGAGGCGTTCGCCACGACGGTCACGGTGCGGCCGCTGCCGCGTAGTTTGCCGAGGTCGAGGTCCAGCCCGAGCAGGAACATGAAGATCACCAACCCGAACTGGGCCAGTACGCGCAGGCTGTCGATCACCGGGCCCGGAAACACGAAGGCCATGGCCGCCGGCTGGAGCAAGCCGAGCACGCTGGGGCCTAACACGATTCCGGCAACGATCTCGCCGAGTACCCGGGGCTGGCCGAATCGACCGAACAGCCAGCCGACTGCGCGTACACCGATGAGGATCACCACTACCGCGAGCAGGATCCTGACATTCAACTCCGCCGCGCTCATGTCCCTCCGTTTCAGCGCCTGGTGCAGCGAGCCGTCAACAGTTCAGTACCGAGTACGACGGGTCACCTCTTCTGGAAGAGGAAGGCGCCGTAGCGGTACCGCGCGTCGAACCACGAGTTGACTGGACGGCACCCCAGTCCACAGATCTCGTCCGAGAGCGCGTCGATGGTGAATTTGCAGGAATGATCGATGATGATCGAGTCACCCTTGCCGAGTTTGAGTGAGCGGCCGAGCGCGCCCAGATCGACGACCTGGTCTTCGGTGCTGTAAAGGTGTACGACGATCCGCTGCATCTCGACGTCGTAGTGCGCGTACTCGTAGAAGCGCTCCGGCCGGAACGACGAGCCGTAGAGTCGGTTCAGGTGCACCAGCCGGTTGAGCCGGAAGTCCGTGTGTGTCCGATCGGTCGGTGGATCGTTGTACGCCGTCTCCAGCATCGCCTTCGATTTCGTCAGATCGGCTGTGACGAACAAGTATTCGCCAGCGTGAAGGTTGGCGCAGATCATCGCCAGCAGCGAGCGGCGCTCCTCAGGGAGCATGTTGCCGATGTTGCTGCCGAGAGCGGTGACGCAGCGAGGACCGAACTCCTCGCGCGTCACTTGCGGCAGGGTGTTCTCGTACCGCCCGACCACTCCGGTCATTCTGAGATTCGGCACGGACTTGGACAGGGATTCGAAGCTGTGCTGGATCATCGCTGGATCGACGTCGAGCGGTACGAAGTGTGGATCCGAGATCTCCGCACAGGCGCGGAGAAGGGTGCCTGTCTTCTTCGCGCTTCCGCTGCCGAGTTCCACCAGGGCGCAGCCTGCGATCGTCGTGGCGATCTTGTCGGCGGTCTCCGACAGCAGAGCCTGTTCGACCCGGGTCGGGTAGTATCGAGCGAGCTTCGTGACGGCTTCGAAGAGCAGACTGCCCCGCTTGTCATATCCGTAGTACTCGGGGATTCGGGGCCGATCGGAGGAAAGGGATCGGGTCAGGTGAGTCGTGTCGTGCCAGAGGATGTCGTCGGTCTCGACGTACCTGATCTCGAACGCCGGTTCGTTCATCGTGTCCTCTTTTCACTCTCTGGTGCGTTCACACGGTGTAGCTGATTTCGGGAATACCCGGCCGCGAGGAATCGAGCCGATAGGCCGACGTCGCGGCGTCATCGGTCAGCCAGAAGTGTCCGTCCAGATCGGTCCAATCGCACAGGCCTGCCAGTTGCGCGGCATATGCGATGGCCCGAGGCGGTTCCAGGTAGCACCCCAGCATCGTTGTGGCGTCAGCCTCGCGGAGCGTGTCGAGCGCTTCGGCCGCGGGCAGGATCCCCCCGAAGCGCATGAGCTTGACGTTCGCCCCGTCGGCGATCGTCGACGCGTGTTCGACGTCCGCCATTCCTTCGATCCCCTCGTCGAGCACCACCGCGGTGCCCAGCAGGGCGGCTCTGATCTCCGGCAGGAGTTCTTCGTCGCTTACCGGGTCTTCCAGCACTGCCGGCGCGATGGCCTGTACCGCTTCACGAAACCGCAGCCACTCGGCTCGCCCCCATCCTCGATTCACATCGAGGATGATCGGGCCGGGCACGGCTGAGAGACGGCCGAGAATCCGTTCGTCATCCGGACCGCCGAGCTTGACCTTGAGCGGACGCTGCCGTTCGGGAAACTCCTCGTCCAGTGGCACGGTCCGGACCAGGCGGATGTTTCGTGGTGGCGGGAGGCCCAGCAAATGCCAAACCGGTACAGCAGCGTCCTTCGCGAGGAGGTCCAGGTATGCCATTTCGACCAGCAGCCGGGCGGGCCCGGAAGCTTGGATTTCGTTTTCGCGCAGCACGGCCGTCAAGCCGGCCACGTCGAGCCGCCCCTGACGGGCCACCACGGAGGACAGCTTTCGGGCTTCGTCGGCGATCATGATGGGGTTCTGGCCGTGGTCGATCCCGGCCGCGATCTCTCCTTCGCCGACCGTGCCCTCGCCGATGAGGTCGAGGTGGACGAGGTCGACCCGTTCGATCGCGGCATGAGCGAACCGGAAGGGCCGAGACAGAGGCCGGGGTTCGACCCTGATCGCCGCGGTGAGCCTTTGAACGTTCGTAGAATTCGGCAACCTGTCACCACCTGTCATCGGATGTCTTGGGATACAGCTGATAGACCTGCTCCTTGAGGTCCTGGATGGCCCGGTAGTCGGCTTCGATCACACCCGGGTCGGGTGCAGTCTGGAAGATCCGAAGTGGACTCGTGAGCAGGTCCACGGTCGGCTTCATGACCCGCCCAGCGGACAGTTTCACTGTGACGAGGTGAACGCTGGGCAACGCCGAGATGCGGTCGACGGTCCGTTGATCCACCTTTTCCACGACCCCGTGCCTGGCGGTGAACGTGTTGTGCACGACGGCGGGTTGAACCCGTGTGTAGCTCTTCCCCGCGTAGCGGTCGAGGAAGTCGTCGGGACGCGTATAGGCCAGGGCGGTCAGATCGGCTTGGTTGACCCCGAGACAGCGGTCGTGGAATCCCGGATGCATGTTGCCGTTGAGGCGGGCACCGATCTCCACCAGGGCCGGACCGTTCGGGGTCACGATCACTTCCGCGTGAGCCGGCCCGTAACGAATGCCGAGCGTTTTGAGGACGGTTTCGACGTACTCGACGATTTCTCGAACCGGCTTCTCGTCCGGATCCAGGAGGATGTCGCGGTCGTAGATGCGGTTCCCGCTCGGAGTTGTGCGCTTCCGGTATTGCCAGACACCACAGGTGTAGTGGCATCCGTCTGCGCTCACGGTGTCCACAATGTACTCGGTGCCCGGAAGGTAGCTCTGGACCAGGACTTCCGTGTTGGTGTCACCGAAGATGTCTGTCGAGCCGAGTACGGCCTCCGCGGCTGCGGCGACTTCCTCCGGTCCGTCGCAGATCACGACATGATCGGTGGACGCGGAGCTCAACGGCTTGACCACTACCGGAAACCCGCCAGGGGCGTGCTGTGCCCAGACCACGGCATCCGCCGCTGTTGCCGCTTTCGCCTGGGCCGCGCAGTGAAGTCCGGCTGAACGCAGCGACTCGATCATGACGAACTTGTCCCTCCGCCCGTCAGAACTCGCCGCACCGTTCGAGGCGACGCCGAGCCGTTCGCCGAGCAGGTCGGCCAAGCGCACTCCAGGTTCCTGGCCCGCCAGAACTGCGATCGGCTTCAACTGGACGAGGGTGGTGCAGGTGGCTTCGAGCTGGTCAGGTGCTGCGCAAAGGTGATTGTCCGTGTACTCGTCCAACTTCGGCGCGAGAATGGCGGACATCAACTCCGGGGTGCTTTGTACGTGGACCACACGGACCCCGAGTGCGGCGAAAGCCCGCGGGAGGAAATTGCCGGTCGAGTATCCATCGACGATCACCGCGGTGGGGGCGGCGGGGTCGTCCACCGCGAGTGCCGATCGGGAGGACCGGGATGCTGAGAAGGCGGCCATGGGCGGCTCCTTGGCGACGGTGGGATTCTCCGTGTCACTCAGGCTCGGTGAGGAACTCCTTGATCGTGGCGGCGACGACCACAGGTGCTTCTTCTTGCGGGAAGTCCCCGCAGCCCGGCAACAGGATGAGCCGGGACCCGGGGATCAGGGAGGCGAAGCGTTCTCCGGTGGACGGCGGGACCAGCCGGTCCGCGTCTCCGAAAAGGAGCAGGGTCGGTATGCCGAGTGCGGTGAGCGGACGTGCCAGTGCGTCATACGACGCGCCGTAGCTGAGCCGTACTCCGAGTCCGAACCGGGTCATGGCCTGACCGTGCCTGCGGAATTGTTCGTGGTAGATCCGGGTGGGGCCGGGGTCGAGCCGGTGATCCGGTCCGTGTGCCGCTGCCCAGAGCCGGGTGAAGGCGCGGTACGGGAACAGCCGGGCGAGCAGCGATCCCAGGCCGGGAGTCGCCAACGCGCGGTACAGCGTCAGGTTCGCGGAACTCTCGCCGAGCGCGCCGGCGGCCATCACGACGAGTCGCGAGACCCGTCGTGGATGCCGGGTTGCGAACCAGGCGGCGAGAGAGCCGCCCATTTGGCTACCCACCACGGCGGCCGTCGACAGGCCGAGCGCGTCGAAGAGCCCGGCGATCAGGTCCGCGGCCCGTCCGGCCGTCCAGTCGCTGCGGGACGGCGCGGGAGAACGACCGCAACCCGGCAGGTCGACGGCGATCACACGGTGGGTCTCGGCGAGGACCGGATGGATGTCGCGCCAGGTGAGAGCTGAAGTCAGGTACCCGTGAAGGAGGACTACAGGCGGACCGTCGGGCGGGCCTGTCTCGTAGACGTGAAGTGACTCTCCCGGCAGCTCAATCGTTCGTCCTTCACCGAGACTGTGCCGCACACTGGTCATGAGGCCCGTCCGAAGGTTTCGACGACGAGGTCGTTGAACGGCCGGAAAGCCTCGACTGGTGGAATGTGCGCAGCCGGAAGCAGTTCCGTCCGCGCACCCGGGACGAGATCCGCCAGTTCCTCGGTGAGCACCGGCGGGAAGAGGATGTCTTCGGCGCCGCCGACGACCAACGTCGGACATCCGGGGTCGCCGAGCCACGTCCGACTGTCGTGCTCGATCGCCTGCCGGTAGATACTGCCGAGAGAATCGACGTCGTACTGGTCGAACATGGCCCTGCGCAAAGCCTTCTCCCGGCGAAGCAAGGCAGGCGCGCCCGCGGCCGAGAACAGCATGCTCTTCAGCACCTCCCAGAAGCCCGCCAGGTCGCCGCGGTCCAGGAAGCCGTTCAGCATCCTCAGCAGCAGCGAGGTCGGCCCGTGTGGTGCCGCGAACGTGGCGACCAGGCCCAGACCGGACAGCCGCTCGCTGTGTTTGGCCGCGAAGTGCTGGGCGACCAGGCCGCCGTGGGACATCCCGATCACCGCGGCGCGGTCGATGTCCAAGCGGTCGAACAGGACGGCGAGATCGTCCGCGTGCTCGGCGTTGGCCGGGAATCCGGTGTCCGACACCGATTCGCCGAAGCCGCGCATATCGTAGGTCAATACCCGGAAATGCCGGGTCAAGACCGGTAGCTGCCGCATCCAGGTGCCGGACAGCGTGGTCAGCAGGACCAGCGAGGGGCCGCTGCCGTCAAACCGGTAGCGGATGTCGCCTCCGTCGACCTCGATTCGTTCCACGTTGTTCATCCCTTCAGCCCGAGGACCGCTGGTCTAGCCCGTTCTCACGGATTTGGTATCGAGCCGGTGCCAGTTCGCTTTCTCGCCGTGGACCTGCTCGATCACATGCCTCCTTGGTTTCGACGTCTCCGTGAGGCAACCCTCCTCGACGGTAGGCAGCCGCCTGACGACGGCGTAGGTCTTCACCCGTTCCCACGGATGCAAGTCCTGGTTGACACGGATCAGCGCGTTGACAGCGTCGTCATCGGTTTCGTCGGCGTCAGGCGCGAAAAACAGGAGTGCGCCGAGTGCGCCATCGGCGCGAATCGATACTTGGCACAGTTCGGCTTTCGCCGACTTCGACACCGCGTCCTCTATCGGTCGGACGAAGACCTTCTCGCCACTCGGAAGCGCCACGAAGTCTCGGAGCCTGCCGATCACCCGGAGGAACCCATCGGCGTCGAACTCGCCGACGTCGGCGGTCGGCTCGAACCGGCCGGGCTCCCAATGGTGCGGCCGCACCTCACCGCCGTCAAGCCTGCCGTGCAAGAACGGTGTGGGGGTGCGAACCCGCACTTCGCGCGTTTCCCGGTCGAGTTCCACCGCGCCCCAGGGAATCGGCTTGCCCACAGTCCCCGGGCGGCGGTGATCCGGGGTGTTCAGCCCGATCATCCCGAGTTCGGTCGTGCCGTAGACCTCGTGGACCGGCAGGCCGGCGGCGAGCAACTCGGCCATGAGACCGGGATCGGTCGGAGCACTGCCGACGAAGATCGAGCGGATCGCCGGGCCGAAGACCGCTTGGTAGGCGTTCGTCACCGCCTCCGGTGTGGCCTCCGTGCCCTGGAGCATCTTCGTCACGCGCCAGCGCACGTGTTCGAGCACCCTGGGGACCGTGACGTGCAGCGTCGGCCGGTGATCGACACCGTCGGCGGTCATGTGTGCGGGATCGGACAAGATGAGGTCGAGTCCGTTGCACAGTCCCCAGTAGAGCATCATCCGTTGCGGCAAATGGGACAGCGGCAAGTACAGCAGAAGCCGATCGCCCCGGCCGAACCCGTAGATCTCGGCGAACCGGTCCATGGTGAACAGCAGCGGAGTCGCCGCGACCGTGAACAGTTTGGGTTCTGACAGCGTGCCGCTCGTCGAGACGACGGTGAACGGCCCCTCTCGGGGAATCGCCGCCGTGGCAGCGAGCTCGTCCTCTGCGGCGGCGAGGAGCCCTTCCACGGATTCGGTGCCGTCGGGAGCCTCCGAAGACGAGCCGAGGAACAGTACGGCGAAACCTGCTTCTCGGAACGCCGTCACCGCGTCGGCCCGATCGGTGCACACGAGTCCGCAGCGGCTCTCGGCGGCGACCCCCACCGCTCTTTCGAGCGGAGCGCTGGGGTAGAGGGCGACGGACAACGCCCCGACGAGGACACAGGCCAGGTCCGCCAGCACCCACTCGTAGCTGGTCGTCCCATGGATCGCGACCCGCTCGCCGGTCGAGATCCCCTTCTCGCGAAAAGCGGCCGCGACGACACCGGCGTCCTTGCGGCACTGCCCATGGCTCACCCGCATCGAGCGCCCGGCCCGGCGGAAGATCACTGAGGAGACCTCGTCCGTGGTGATCGCGTCGAGCATCGACGGCAGGGGACAGGGTGCCGTCACCGGGGTGGCGGTGCTCATACGCCGACCGGAGTCCGTGCCAGGGCGTCGGAGAAGAGCTGACCGTACGCCCTGAGCGTGTAAGTCCAGGTGGTGCGCATCAACTCATGACGTTCTGGTGTGCTTCCCGCGCGGTCGAACGCTTTTCGCACCATCTCGATGTGCTCCTGGTCTTCCTCCGAATGCACTTTGAGGAAGGTGAGGGCGCGTTCCGCGAACGGGTAGTCCGCCATCGCCGCGGTCACCTTCGGCCCGAGTGACGCGCCGAGTCCTTCGGTGGCCGCGGCGAAGCCGAGCAGCGCCACCGGGTCCTTCATAGAGACGGTCCAGTGGTTCTGCCCGATCATCGTCCAGGTTCCCAGCCCTGGCAGACAGGCCAGATACGTGTCGGTGTCGTAGCCGAGCCGGCGCAGATCCTGGACGCACAGCCTGTCGTGATGACGTTCTTCGATGGCCAGATTCAGGAAGAAGTCCTGCAACCATCCCTCGCGACTCCGGGAAGCCGCCGCCGACAGGAAGTACGGGGTCTGGTTGACCAGGAAGTAGGTTTCCCGGAGATAGGCAGCGTAGACCTCCTCGGTCAGCTCGCCATCGATGATCATCTTGATGAACGGGTGGTCGACCACCGCGGATTGCAGCACCGAGGAGGTTTCTTCGAGCGCCTGGTCGTACGGCGAGGTCATGCCAGTTCCTCCTTGATTCCGATCTTCGCCATCACGTCGTTGAATCGTTCCCGCGTGCGGTCGAGGTAGTCTGACGAGACGAACCCCGCTTCCATCGCCCAGCTGATGGATTCCTTGAGCTGGCCGCCGAGGTAACCCTCGAGATGCTCGCGGTACCACTTGCAGTAGTCCACTGCTCGTTTCCGCGCCTCGGGATTGGCGTCGAGGAACTGGTTGGCTACGGTGATACCGAACGCGACGTGACGTCGCTCTTCCCGCTCGATGCGGTCGAACTGGTAGAAGTACGGCGACTGGCTGCGCCCGAGCTGGCAGAGTTCCTCCATGGCAAGCACGCCTTCGGCGTAGAGGTTGAGGCCGATCAGCACTTCGACCTCGTCGTCGCTGTAGAACAGCTTCGCGAACCGGTCACCGATGTCGTCGATCCGGTACGGGTCATGATCGAAGTCGTGCCAGGGCTGGCCGAGCCGCTCGACCCCCTCCCGGAACAACCTGGCGTGGACCACTTCGTCGGCGGCGTGCCTGATGAGGTAGTTCTTCTCCCGTAGACCGTGCCTGCGCGGTAGCCAGCGCGCGCACAGATCGATGATGTCGAGCTCCGAGTAGTAGAAATTGACGTACACCGTGAGGATGAGGTCCCACGCGTGTTTCCCGTACCGGTCGATGATCTCGTCCTTGTACGTCGTCGAATCGGGACGCGATGCGATCGCTTCGGCCATGCTGTCCTCCTTCATCCTGCCGCGGAATTCGCTTCGGTGAAGACGTTCTCGACGTCCACTGAAAGAGCCTTGAGAAACCGGCTTGTCAGGTTGTACATGCCGATGGCGAGCACGATGTTGACGATTTCACTCTCGGTGAATTCGTCCGCCAGACGGCGGCGCAGCTCATCCGAGACGCCGTCCGGGTCGCGGGTGAGCGCGTCAGCGGTCTCGAGGATCAGCGACTCGCGGTCGTTGAACGCCGTGTTGATGACGCTGAGATCGCCGACCGCCAGGATCTGCTCTTCTCCGAACCCTGCCTTACGGGCGGATGCGGTCATGTGTGCGACGCAGTAGGTGCACTCCTGCGCCTTCGCCGTTCCAAGGGCGGCAAGTGCGCGTAGTCGCGCTCCGATCGTCGGCGACTGATAGATCTGTGCCCACAGCGGGACGAACGTGGTCAGCAGGTCGGGGCAATGGGCCATTGTACGCAGGATGTTGGGGACGAAGCCGTATTCCTGTTCGACCCTCGCGAATACGTGCGCGACTTCCGGGGTCACCTCGTCCTCGTGGAGCGGGGCGATCATGGCCATCGTGAACCTCCTTTCGTGTGGTGCCTTCGGCCGGGGGAGCGAGAGATCACGTGACCGGGACCAGCAACCCGTAGCTGGTCGCCTCGTGTACGAGGCTCTGCGCGGAGTCGCGGTCCACGATCTCGGTCCCGGCGAGTTCGTCGACGAGTTCGATGCTGGACTTCGTCCCGTCGGCCAGTTCCACGAGCCGCTCGAGTCGCGGGGTCAGCGGAACCGACATACCGCTGGAGGTGACGATCGACCGGCCACGGCGGAGATGTGCCCCGTCGATCGCCAGGTCGTCGACATACCCGATGTCCGGAGCGCGGGTGATCGGCCGGTGCGGGTCCACACCGATCCCCGTCGACTTGCCGTCGAAGATCTTTTCGATGGTGGATCGGAGATCGGAGGGCACATCGAGCCGTTCGAGGTAGCGGCTGTACCACGAGCGATGCTGGAACGCGCCGGCGATCAGGGAGATGAACGCCTTCTCCGGATCCACCTCGGGGACCTCGAACTGGCTGCGGGCGTGCCAGAAGTACGAGTCCTTGCTGCTGCCGTGCCCGCCGTAGAGGAAGTACACCTGTGCGCGCAGCCTGGCGAACTCCTTGCGATAAGCGGATTCGTAGAAGTCCAGCACCTCATCCCGGTCGATCTCGGGCTTGTCGAGCGCGGTGTTGATCGCCACCGCGGCCAGGAAGCCGCTGAGCATGGCGAGATGGACGCCGGTCGAGAACAGCGGGTCGATGAAGCATGCGGCGTCCCCGACGGCGATGTACCCGTCCCCGCTGAACCTGTCGTATACGTACGACCAGTCCCTTGCTACATGGATCTCGTCGGTGCGCTCCGCGCCCGCCAATCGCTCGGCCAGTTCCGGGGTACGTGCCAGGCAGTCGGCGTAGTACGACTCCATGCCCTGCCCGCGGTTTTCGTGGACGACCTTGCTGTCGACGACCATTCCGACACTGGTGATGTCGTCACGCAGGGGAATGAACCACCACCAACCTTCGTCGAAAGTCGGGAGGAACGTATTGCCCGCGTCCAGGCCGGGCGGACGCCGGGCACCTTTCCAATAGCTCCAGACGGCGAGGTTCTTCAGGTAGGGATCCCATTCCTGCCGGTGCAGGCGCTTGGTCACCGTGCCGCCCTGACCGGACGCGTCGAGTATCCATCGGGTCCGCACAGTGCTCTGTTTCCCGTCGGCGTCCTTCATGAAAACGGTCGACGGCGCGTCGCCACCAAGCGCGAAGTCTTCGACCTTGGTCTGTTCGAGGACCTCGACCCCGTGCTCGCGGGCGTTGTCCAGGAGGAGCTTGTCGAACTCGGCCCGTTCCACCTGATAGCCGTAGTCGTAGGGCATCGCGAGCGCGTCCTTGAAGTAGACCGTCCACGGCTCTCGGTTGTCGCCCCAGACCCATTCGACCCCGTGCTTCTTGACGTAGCCACCGCTCTCGAGCCGGTCGAGTACTCCGATCCGGTTCAGCAGGTCCGCCGTCCCGGACAGCAGCGACTCGCCGATGTGGTAGCGCGGGAATTTCGCTGCCTCGATGATCAGGACGCGCTTGCCCGCGTCCGCGAGCAAGGTGCCGGACATGGCACCGCCGGGGCCACCGCCGATCACCACGACGTCGTAGACTTCATCGTTTTCAGGCACGATTGTTTCACCTTTCACGCGAAATGTGCGGTGATCAGTCAGGCGTAGACGTCGATAGCGGCGTCCGGCTCTATCAGGTAGCGATAGAACGCGTTGGTGGTGCGGAACGGTCTGGAGAACAGTTCGCCGACCTCCAGGAGTAAGGCGACGCTACGGTCGGGTTCGTCGAGTTCGGTGTCGACGAACTCGATGCCGGTCTGTTGGAAGCCCAAGGCGAGCAGCGGAGACATCGGTGTCGTGGCGGTGTTCAGGAAAAGATCCGCGACGATATGCGAGTAGCCGTTGCGCAGGCACCAGTGAAGACAGCCCTTGATCAGAGCCGCGAAGACGCCGAACGGCATCCCCGGCACTCGTCGGTTGCGGTATTCGTCGATAATCATCAGTCGTTGAACCTCGATCAGCCGCCGCTCCTCGGCGCGGAGTTCTTCGATCGAGGTGAATTGTTCGACCGGAAGCCGTTGCGGGGAATCTCGCACGAGTCGCATCGTACCGACCGCCCGCCCTTCGGACACGCCAAGCAGATACGTGGAGTTGTGGTGATAGTGGTCCTTGTGCAACGCCGGCGCGTTGACGGGTAGCCAGCCGTATTGATGGCCGTAGACTTCCCGCCACAGGTCGTCGACATCATCGAGATCGGACTCCGTAGACGCGATATAGACGCCTGAATCCGCGGTTATGCCGGATGGAGATTCGGAAAAGCGCCACGGCATGGCAATCCTCCGGAATGGGATTGATCCGCTATATGAGTCAGATAAGGCGTGCCTCAGTTCTTTCTCGACGGCGCCGACACGCCGAAATCCGCATGGTCATTCCAGGTTTTCTCGTTGTTGAGCCTCAGGAAGTCTTCGATGCTGATTTCGCTGGAGACGGTTTCGTCCTCGTGGATCCGATAGAGCTTCCCAGTCAGTGGTGGGTCGATGAATGCTGCGAAGGAGATCCTGTCCTGCGCGAGCTCACGCGAAGCGAATCTCCGTACTCGATGCAGGCTCGCCGTCGTGCTGCGAGCGAGCCGTCTCGTCAAGATCTCGAAGGACTGTCCGAAGTTGACTATGAAATGGCCTGGCAAGGGGTCTACTGCGTGCCATGTCCCGTCGCGAAAAGTCTCCAGGCCAGGTGTTTCGGCGAAGAGGATGGTTACGAACCCCGTGTCCTTGTGGGGAGCGCATCCCGGTTGATCCCGGCGGCCGCGGTAGTGGTGGGCCACGAACCAGTGCGTGCCGTGGCCATGGGCGGCGCCGCTGGTGGCGCGATCCCACAGAGTGGCCGGGATGTTCAGATCGGCCAGCGTCGAGCGCAGGACGGTCAGGCCGATGTCCGTCATGGAGTCGACCATCTTCGTTAGTTGTGAAGGAAAGTAGCGGCGGCGGCTTTCCGTGTCGGTCAGCACGTGCTCGACTTGAAAGTCTTCGCGGTCGAAGTAGATTTTCGGGAGACTCCGGAATCCACGGTATGCGTCATCTTCCCGCCCGTGCCTGGGCAGGTGGAATTTCCGGCAGAAGTTGATCCCGGGGCCTGGATCGAAGTGGTCCGGGATCGCCAACGCGAAGAATCCGTCCGCGAGAGCGCGGGCCGCCCCGTCGGGTCTTTCGAAGCGAATGGTATCGCCCCTTGCCTCGGCTCGCTGGAGGCGGATAGGTGGAGAAGTCATGTATCACCTCCGATTCGCCCCGCGATCGTAAGGTGCCGCCATTTCCTTGGCCATTGCCTGCCGTGAGTAGCTCGCCGGCGGCGTCAATGCGGCCCTTGGGTGCGGGTGGGATTTTGAGGTCATCACAACCCTACTTCGGTGAAGAGTCTTCTGTCATTGGGCCAGAAGGGGGTCGTTTGCGCCTAGTTCGTTACTTTCCGACAGGTCTGCATCGGCGAGTTTCGGGCATTGCGTGCATTCATTCCGGTCAATTCGGTTCGAGTGTCCACAGGTGACGAATCCGTGTTATCCCGTTGCGTCTGTCGCGAAAATCGTAGCTCTCTGAAAGGCGCTTCGGTCTGCAGTGCGATGGTGCTGGACAATGCTGGATTGTGTGACGAGTCGTCGTCGGCCTGAGCTGTGTGGACGCGTCGTTCATCGGGAAGCGGCGGAGGTGACCTCTCCGGCTACGGCTGCCACGATCAGTGCCGCGCCGAGAAGGACAATGAAATGGAACGGCTCCGCCAGGACAACGATACCGACGATGTAGGCCACAATCGGAACCGCATAGGCGTACGTGCTCACAATGGTGACCGGTGCGCTACGGAGCAGCCAGTTGTAGAGCGCGAATCCGGCGACCGAGTCGACGAAAACGAGGTAGGCGAGCGCGATCCAGGAAGTCGTGTCCACGGCCCTCACGGTGAAGGCAGCACCTTCACCAGTAGCGGCGCCGAGCATGAGAAGCGCGGCGCCGCCAGAGAGTAATTGCACGATCGTCGACGGGCCGGGGGGCGGTAGATCTTGTGACCGTGACGCCCAGAGGGTGCCGGCCGCCCAGCTCACGGCCGCGCCGAGGATGGCGAGATTCCACGGTGTCCAGTCGCCGACTCCGCCCGAGCCCGCCAGCAACACCGCGCTCACCCCCGTGAAGCCGAGCAACAGCCTGCCCGCCCCGGCCGCCGTGGGCGGGTCTCCGGTCACGAGCCGGAGAACGATCACCCAAAGCGGCACCGCCGCGGCCAGTAGCGCGGCAGTGCTCGCGAACACATGCTGTTCAGCGACGGCGATCGTTCCCTGTGCGCCCAGGAGGCATACTCCTACCCCCGCTGTGCGGCAGGACGAGCGGAACTCGAGGCCGCGGAGATAGCGAGGCCGAACCGCCGCGAGCAGCAGCCCCGCGGTCAGGAAGACCGCCCCGGAAGCAAGAAGAGGTGGCAGCGTCGTCACCATGACCCGGATCGCCGGAAACGACGAACCCCAGCACAACCACAGGGCTAACAGTGCCGCGAGCACCTTGGGTGTCGAGGCTGAAAGCGGCTGGGCTGACGCTGGCACCTTGTGAGCAAAGCCGATCACCCAGGTGGCTGTCCAATGATCCCTGTGCATACCGGCTATGCCGTGAAATAATCACCATGTGGATCTCACCGTGGGGCACGTCGAAGCGCTGCTGTCGGTTGAGGAGCACGGCAGCTTCACCCGTGCGGCCGAAGCACTCGGTCTGACCCAGCCGGCGGTCAGCCGGGCTGTCGCGATGCTGGAACGACGGCTGGGTCGCACACTCGTGCACCGGCGGGCACAGGGTGCCACGCTGACCGCAGCCGGCCGCGAGGTTGCCGAGCACGGGCATGCCATACTCCGGCATCTGAAGATGATCGAGGCACTAGGACATCGATCCGCTCCACCGCGCCTGAGGATCGGCGCGGTGGCGAGTGCGCTGGTCCGGCTGGTACCCGAAACGCTCGCCGTGATGCATTCGGAGCTCCCGGAACTTCAGGTGCTCACCATTCAAGGCGACGACGACGAGCTTGCCGAATGGCTCGAGGCCGGAACGATAGATCTGAGTGTCTCCACCGTTCGGATCGGCGGCATCGAGTCGGCCAGGCCGGTCATCGACGAGTTTCTCGCGGTATTGCCAGCATGGCATCGTCTCGCGAAGGCCGACCGGGTAGACCTCGCGGATCTGGCTGCGGCGGGATTCGTCGATCCGGGAGGTACTTGCGGACCAATCCTCGCACGAAGCTTCGCCGAGAACGGCGTGGCGTGGCGGCCCGAGCACACGGTGCGAGAGATCTCCACAGTGGTCACGATGGTCTCCGCGGGCATCACCGCCGGGGTGGTTCCGGCGATGGCTGCTCCGTCTCGATTGCCGCAAGAAGTGGTCCTCAAGCCGTTGAACCCGACGGTTCGACGGCAGCTCTTCGTGCATCGCAGTCCACACCACGATGTCGCGGACAAGTTCGCGAAATATATGATGACCAACCAGTATCAGTAGTCCTGCACAGGTACTCTCTTCGCGCTCATTCCCAGGATGCGGTAGCCAAGCGCAGGGAAGGGCTCCTACGAACACCTCCCTATGGCTGGAACGTCCCCTGGCGTGGCTTGAAGCCGAATCTCGTCGAGGTATCACGTTGTCGGTGGCACCCAGCGCGACACTGGTGGTCGTGGCCGCTCCGGTGTCCGCGGCTGGCGTGACCAAGGCGTGGATCCTGGTGGTTAACCCGCCCGAGGCCGGCCCACAGCGTGCCCGGCGGGCTTGGCGATGATCTCCCGGACGGGATTGTTGTCATCGATCCCGCCCGCTGTACTGCCTGCTCTGCGCGTGCTGGTGAGCGCGGACAGCGCTGGAACCGCCCGAGATCAGCCAGCCCAGCCCTCTGCATCGTCCCGGGCAATCAGCACACGATCGAACATCGCCTGATACGGGCCGTTCCGGACCTGCCCTTATGGCCCCGCCACAACGTCTTCCACGACCCCGGCTCCACCGGCGCATCACGCCACGGGCACCCGTGTGAAACCGCCAGCCGATGCCTTCCAGCGCCAGCCGATCATCACTCGCCCGCAAATTATGAGACACGCACTAGTTCAGGTCGTCGGGGACGGCTGCTGCGAGAACGTCGAAGTATCGGAGGCCTTTCCAGTTGTCGCGGTTGCCGATGACGTAGAGACGGTGTTTGGCACGGGAAACAGCGACGTTGAGGAGGTTGGGCTTTCCTGAGGCCCAGGCGCGGGCGCCGGTGCCGTTGGGTTTGCTGCCCAGAACGAGAATCACGACGTTGGCTTCTTGACCCTGTACAGTATGGACGGTGCCGATGTTCTTCGCAGCGAAGCCTTCGTAGTGCTTGAATCGCTTGGCGATGAGGTCCTTGCCTTCGCGGACGACGTCGCGGAACGGACTGATCACGCGGTCCTCGTGTGGCTCCACGCCGTCCCTTTCCAGGTCGACGAGCAGCCGGATCAGCGCTTCACCTTCGGCAGGAATCCAGTTGCTTTGTGATTGGCTGGATCGGACGTTGATCCAGCTGTTCCGTCCTGGGTAGTCGTCGTTGGGGCTGGTGCCGTAGATCATGAGGTCGCCGCCGTAGGCGATGGTGTTGGAGATCTCGAACATCGGACGGTCGCAGCGGCGGTGGACGCGTAGCGGGGCACCAACCCACACGGCGCCCCCGTCGGGCTCGGGCAGCATCGTGCCGTGCCGGGCGTGCCGGTCGGCGACGCGTTGGGTGGAGGTGTTTTCCGGGGTCCATTGGTCGTGCACCTCATGGTGGCGGCGTAGAGCGTGTTGGGCGGGCAGGGGGAGTGTGACGATGGGCTCGAGCTGTTGGGGATCGCCGACGATGACGGCGCGGCTGCACCGCCAGAGGCCGCCGACCGCTTGCTGGGGTGTGGCTGGCCGGCTTCGTCGATGAACAACCAGCCGAGACTCTCTTTGCCCAGGCCTTCGACGACCACCTCACCCGCTACCTCGGACCCGGCACGAAAGAGGCCGACATCGACGGTGTCGAGACCTAGCGGCACGAACGCCCCGAGTACGTCACCCTCGCCACCCACGGAATGGCCAGCCAGCCCATCACCGCGGTGTACCCCCAAGAACTTGTGTGCTCCGTCGAGCACGGCCAGGACGGCGCCGCGCCCTTCCTGGTGGAAGCTACCCTCAAGATCATCCAAGAGAATCGCCGCAGTGGCGTCAACAACCAGGTGATCCGCAACGACCAGCCGCTACTCGCCCGCACGGGCATCACCGGCGTGCCTGTGTACCGATCACCCTCGTCGGGGTCGGAGCCACGGCATCGATTCGTCCAGAAGCTCAGGCAGCTGCTGGCCACTCTCGCGCGCGATCACACCCAGCGCTGATGCCGCCAGCCGGGTCAGCGAGTCCACCATGGCGACGAAGGCCGGAACCTTCAAATCCCAGCAATTTGGTCAGTCATAGTGCCCTCGGCCACCGCTATGACGACCAGTGCCTGTGGTCACAGGTGCCTGTGACAATAACGGAATCTGTTGCCAAGAGGGGGCATGCAGCCTGCTGTGGCTTGGACGTATCGACACCGTTGGTGTCAATACGTTTCGAAGAACGATTCGTCCAGGCGGTTCTGCTTCGTGGCGGGTCCAGGCAGGCTCCGGCTGAAGATCGCGGCTCGGTCAGCCGGAGCCTGGTCTCTGTCAGCCGCCATTTGGTTCCTCGCGTGTCGTCGTGGGCTCGTGACGTGAGGAAGGCCGCTTGTTCGCCCTGCTGTATGGATTCCCGCACTGACCATTCCTTCACCCAGATGAGGGCGTTCGATCGATGCGTCATCGTTGGGCGCGGCAAGGGACCGCACTCCGTCCACGCAACGGCCAACTTCGGGTCGCGGGGAATCTGTCCGAAGTGGATGATCAGGCGGCACGCTACTGGGTGTGATCGATCTGTCGGAGTACCTCAACGACGTCGCGTGCTGAGTAGCGCGCGCACGTCATGGGCTTCAGGTGCGTCGAGCTCGCTGTAGGCGGCGAGGGCGGCCTCAAGATGCGGTCGTGCTTCGCTGTAGTTCCCCGAGCCTAGGTGGGTTTTGCCGATACCGTGGTGTGCCTTGGCGCGCTCGTGCAGGTGACCGATCCGATGAGCGAGGAGTAGCGCGTCCTCATACAGCGTGATTGCCTCGGCACCGGCTTTCGTCGCGGCGAACTCGTTGAGGGTGGCGACTTCGAGGTTGGTGTCCCTGCCGGCACGGGCGAACTTGAGGGCGCGCTGGAAGTGCTGTGCGGCCTTGTGGCTCTGCCCGAGGCCAGCGTAGGCACTGCCGAGCGCGGCCAGCACCGGTCCACCCAGACCGGCCGAATCGAGGTCTTCCGCGATTCTGCCGCTCTGCTCCAAGAAGCCGATCGCGGTCTGATAGTGGCCGCACCAGCTGTAGTGCTCGCCGAGGTTGCACAGTGCAATACCCTCCAGCAAAGCGTGACCGGTACGGCGTGCGGCGGTGAGAGCGAGCATGTACTGCTTCCTGGCAGTCTTCCGCCGGCCGCGCATGTCATCCACCGATGCGAGGCCGTTGCGGACCATGCTCTCGAGGAGAGCATTTCGCCGGTCGATGGCAATTGATAAGGCCTGCTCGAAATGACCGGCGGCATCGTCGTACCGGCCGAGCCGAAACAGGGCCATGCCCACAGCCTGGCCGGCGAAGCCATGGTCTGTCGTGCCGGGAGGGGTCAGCGCGAGAGCGGTCGTGTGGA
This sequence comes from Amycolatopsis sp. EV170708-02-1, assembly GCF_022479115.1. Classification (NCBI taxonomy): domain Bacteria; kingdom Bacillati; phylum Actinomycetota; class Actinomycetes; order Pseudonocardiales; family Pseudonocardiaceae; genus Amycolatopsis; species Amycolatopsis sp. EV170708-02-1. Next base: position 5,814,850 of record NZ_CP092497.1, on the reverse strand, counting down.
GGGTGAGCGCTTCTTGGTAGTGCGCCCCTACATACAGATATCGCCACAGAATCGCGGATAGCCGAACCACGTGCCTTGACAGGTCTATTTCCTTCGCGCGCTCGGCCAGCGTGAGCATAGTGGCGCGTTCGGTATCCAGCCACGCGCGCGCCTCGTCGTGATCCGCGAAGTGTGGCTGCGGCCCGGCCGAATGCGTTGTTGGTGGCCGGAGGTAGGGCTCGTTGGGCGACATCAGGTCCATGACCGCTGATGCCCAAGACAGGTAGTGATCGAACAGCCGGGTGGAGGCGGCCAGACGGGCGTCCGGGGAGTCGGTGTCGGCGAGGAGTTCAGCAGCGTAGAGCTTGACGAGGTCGTGCATCCGGAAGCGGCCCGGCGGATCCTCTTCCAGGAGATTGGCGGCGCACAGTGCGCGCAACGGTCGGGCGTCAGCGAAGAGGGCGGTCGCGGCCGCTCCATCGATATCACCGTCAGGCCAGAGACCAAGGAGGCGGAACGCGGATGCGCACCGGAGGTCGAGGGAACGGTAAGAGGCGGAGAACACCGCGCGCACGCTCGCGGACAGCTCCCCGGTGTCCAGTGCGTCCAGCCGGCTTTCACGCAGCTCGGCGGCGACTGCGGAAAGTCGCCTACCCGGCTGGGCGACGATCCGTGCCCCGGCGATCGCGAGCGCCAGGGACAATCCACCGCACAGGCGCACGATTTCCCGCGCTGCTTCAGGCTCCTCGGCCAGGCTGACCGCGCCCACCTTGCGCATGAGCAGCTCCCGCGCCTGGATCTCATCGAGGGCCCGGAGCGGCAACGCGCTCGCGCCATGAGTGGTCAGCAGCCCGCCGAGCTCATGCCTGCTGGTGACGAGGACCGAGCACGACGAGCCGCCAGGGAGCAGCGGAATGACCTGATCGGTGTCTCGCGCGTTGTCGAGCAGCACAAGTAGCCGACGCTGGGCGGTCAGACTCCGGTACAGAGCCGCCAGCGCGTCCGGCTCGGACGGAATCGACGTCCCGGCAACGCCCAGCGCGCTCACGAAACCGCGGAGGGCGGAGACTGCGGGCACAGGCTCCAGGGCCGAGTCGAAGCCGCGAAGATCGACGTAGAGCTGACCGTCGGGGAATCGGCTCACATGGTCGGTCGCCCATCGCACCGCGAGCCAGGTCTTGCCGAGACCACCCGCGCCGGAGATCACCGCGATCGCACCCCGTGCGGCGAGCGCCCGGTCAAGCATCGTCAACTCGTCCGCGCGGCCGGCGAACGAGCGAGGCGCCCTCGGCAGCTGCCGAGGGGCCGGCCGCTCACCATCCTGGACGGTGCCGATCAGGATTCGTTGGTGCAGACCGCGCAATCGGGGTCCCGGGTCGGCGCCGAACTCGTCCGCCAGGTGTGACCGGAACGTTTCGTACTCCCGAAGTGCGTCGGCCGGACGTCCGTCGAGGTACAGCGCCTCGATCCGCTGCGCCGCTGCTCGTTCACCGGCCATGCCGTCCGGCGGAGGCTCGGTCAGCACAGCTGTGTGGGCACCGGTCCGCAGTCTGAGGTCGTTGCGTTCCAGCACGGCTGCTTCGCGCTTGTACTCCATCTCGAGGCGGACGCTGTCCGCCCACGCAGACTCCAGCTCGCCCAGCGGCCTGCCCCGCCACAATCCCAAGGCCTCCTCGTATAAGGCCAGCGCGGCATCGTCGTCCACCGTTGTTCGCGCGCGGCCCAGCAGGCTCTCGAAATAGTAGGTGTCCACCGTCTGTGGGTCGGTGAGGAGAACATAGCCACCGCGGTCACGCTCGATAGTCACACCGTCCAGCGCGGCCAAGGCCCGGCGTAGCCGCGATACGTAGCCGTACAACGCGTTCCTCGGCTGCGTGGGCGGACGTTCACCCCATACACGGTTGATGAGAACGTCGACCGGTACCACCCGGGCGACGTCAAGCAGCAACACCGCCAGAACATCACGCTGACGCGCATGTCCGACATCGAACCGGACCCCGTCGGCAACAACCTCAACAGGCCCCAGTACCCCCATCTTCAGCACGATCCCGCTCCTCTCCATCTCCACTGGTAGCGGATCGCTGTTGCTCGTACAAGGTCTGTTCAAGGTTTTCCGCATGTCCCCGGTGCACCGTGACAACACCGAACGACCAGTGCCAGGAGCTGTGATGATTTCCGACGCCTACGCCCGAGCCCGAATCGCCGATGTTCAGCACGAATACGACGCAGCCAGGCGCTGGAGGCTGCAGATCAGAGATGCGCTGACCCGAGCTCGCGGGCACCGAGCAGCGAGCGGATACCGCCGCAGGTTCTCCAGGCTTGGTTGACGCAGGTGAGCACTACACCATTGATCGTGTACCCGCTCAGCGGCCGCCGCCATCCGCCACCAGGTTGGCGCGGGGGTGACGACCTCCGCGAGGAACGGGATGCACAGACCTGCCGGAAACCGAGGTTTGCAATGCGGCCATAAATCCAGACGAGACGGTCCAGGAGCGCGGGGATGCTCGCGCTGATCGACGCGATGGTGCGTTCGACCTTTCGGAGCGTTGATTCACCGAGGGTGGTCCGTCGCTGATCTATGCGTGTGAACCCCGTTGATTCCGGTGATCTAGCAGAAACCGACCGTCGGAGATGTTGGTCTCGAGTTGATTCTCAGGGTGTTCGAACATGCACAGGTCAAGCAAAGAACGTCAGTGGGTGCGCGGGCCATCGCTATCACCCCGCTGTGCCGCAGCGGTGCCAGCCGGTTCATTAGACCGCCGATACCTAGTCAAGACGATCGGAGACGAGGTGGAACGACTCGAATTGAATCCCGACAAAACGAAGATTCTCAGGAAACAAGGGGAGGACTGATGTTCGTCAAGATGCTTGTTCTGGCTACCGCTGTCGTGGCCTCGTCGTTGGCTGCCGTCAACCCTGTGGCAGCCGCTGTACCTGCCCGGGAGTCGAGTGCAGCGTCAGGCAGTTTGTTCACGGATGACAAGATGGGGTCGATGGGGACGCGGCCAGTTGCAAATAGGGCCAACGCGCCCGCAAGCATGGCAAGCGCGATAAGTGTTTTCGTCGTCGACGGAAAAATTGGATCAGACGACTACGCGAGCTGCCCAGTCGGTCGTATCTGCGTTTACGCCGCCCCGAACGGTGGCGGAGTTCCCGGGTGGAAGCATTTTGGCCGCACCATGCCGGGTAGTTGCACTCTCGCGGTCATCCCTACCCTGGTTGGGTTGCGGGGGTATCTCTCGGCGTACAACCGAACGGGAACCTCTCAGAAGCTGTGGACGAATCGCAACTGTACGGGGACCGCCACGGGGCTTGGTAATGAATCAATTGTCAATAATCTCGGTTCTGCGCACTGGTCGATCGGCGGATAGCGGTGCCCCACAGCGCTCGCAGGGCATGTGAGTGAGCGGGCAACCGGTGATCCAGACACGCGGGCCACGCCGCCGGCTCTACCCACTGAGTCCGGACGGCGTGGCCCGCGCCGCGGTCTTGAAGTCCAGATGACTGGACCAGTCCCGCTTGCGCGGGGACGGCTCGAGCACCTGCTTGCAAAGGACTTCAGGTGTGGGACAACCCCGCATGGGCAGTGAAGACTGAAAGGTTGTTGGCCAGCTCGATCACATGCGTGGGACCAGCCCGCCTGCTCGGGGCGGCGTGTACGTACCGCCCGGCGACCGCCCCCAGCACGGACCAGTACCGCTCGGGCGGGGGCGCCTCCGGTCTACTCCGACGCCACGCACATCCTGCCGGGAGCAGCCCCGCCTGCGCGGGGACGACCCCTGGTAGCTCAATCGGCAGAGCAGCGGGCCGGGACCATCCCTGCTTGCGCGGGGACGACCATATGAACGGACGCGTTTCGGAGCGCGAGCGGGACCAGCCCCGCCGGCGCGGGGACGACGGCGGGATCGCGCCCGACGGCGGGGTGAACGCCAGACCAGCCCCGCCGGCGCGGGGGCGACTAGCGGGTCAGTTCCCGGGTCGCGGCCGCGGCGGAACCAGCCCCGCCAGCGCGGGGACGACTCCGCCAGGTAGAGCTCCTCACCTGCCAGCCAGGGACCAGCCCCGCCAGCGCGGGGACGACACACCGAACCGGTGAGCACGATCATGCCGACGAGGACCAGCCCCGCCAGCGCGGGGACGACACTGCTTGACCTGGCTGTTTGAAGATCGTACTGGCGAATTTGTTTAGTTTGGTAGCTGTCGCGTCTGATCACAATCCTGTGATCAGGTGGTCCGACCCCAGCGGCTCCTTGAGTTGCGCCGGCGACAGCACCGCGAATCCGAAGTCGTGACCTTTGACGAGTTCATGCTCTGGGCATGTCGGTGCCACGGGGTGACGGTGGCTGCCCTCTCGAACTTGGCTCGAACATGTGTTCTATTATCGTGGTGGAGTGGGGTAGGTCGCAGCGTGAGACGCGGGTAGGAGGTGGGCGGGTTGGGCTGGTTGGTGAGGGAGCGTGTCACCGCGCGTGGAGACCAGTGACATGGCGTGGGAAGCCGGAGGCTACGACCTTCGGCGCTTTGAAGTCCACGTGCTTGGTGACCGAGTGGTGGGCGCTCCGGACGGCTATCCCGACCAGCCGTCTTTCGAGAGTTTCGCTGAAAGCCGTTGAGATCGGCCGCCGGGCCTGCGGTGAGGCTTGTGGCGTTCGGCGATGGCGCCGTAGGCGGGTTGCGGCTGATACGTCGCCGAGGCCCTGATGCGCAGTTCGTGCTGGGGGCAAGTCGGATGCCGAATGGCGGCAACTTGGAATGTCGCCAGCGCGAGTACGCTGATCTGCAACCGGACCCGTCAGGGCCCCGCGCTCGCGCAGGGAGAACTGATTGGAACCGGACATCAGGGCAGCTACCTTGGGATCAGCCCCGCTCACACGGGGAGTACGTGGCCGTCGACGGAGTACATGAGGCCGTCGAGGGGGCAGTCCCGCTCGCGCGGGGAGCACGTGGGAACGTACAGCGGAAGCCCAATGGTCGCGGGGGCAGCCCCGCTCGTGCGGGGAGCGTACTTTCTGACCTGCAGATTAGGTGCCATAACGACGGTTAGTCTGCTTTTGAGGCTGCGTTAACGGCTTCCGTACCTGCGTCGTTTGCCGGCGTTGCTCCAGCCGGTTTTGCGGTGGCCGGTGCTTGGTTTCTGCCGTGGTGCTGGTCGGAGCATGAGGTTGATGCCGTCGAAGTCGACGGGGGTCCAGTCGTGTGCGTGGACTTCGAAGGCGAGTCCTTGTTCGTTGTCTGCGGTGTAGACCATGATGGCGCGTCCTGTTTTAACCATGTCGATGACGCGTTGCCACATCAGCGTTCGGACACGTGCGGTGACTTTTCCGACGAAGACGCCTGGGGAGATTTCGAGGAGCCATCGTGTGAGGTGGCCGCGTAGGCCGACGGGGCAGGCGGTGACCACGATGACGGTCATTCGGGTTCCTCGGGGATGTCGTCGCCGTATGCTGTGCCGCCGGCGACGTTGCGGCCGTTGTAGTCCCAGAGCATGACGACGTCGGGGTTGTCGAAGGCGTCTGGTCCGTATTCGATCGCGTCGTCGTTGGTTGTGAGCAAGGTTTTGATGTCGCGCACGCAGGTTTCGAGGAAAGCGCCGTCCTTCATGTGGTCGCGGACGGTTCGTCGTGCTTCGGCGCCGATATCGGCTACATCGCGGGTGGCGATGTCGAAGGCGATCGGGATGGTGAGGTCCGCCTTGTAGAGATCGGCGATGTCGTAGACGAAGGATTTGATGTGTCCTGTGTGGACGAAGCCGAGTCCGGGTGCGCAGCCGAGGGCGACGATGACGGCGTGGATGACTCCGTAGAGGCTGGTGTTGGCTGCGGACAGGGCTTGGTTGACGGGTGTTCCGCTGGCGAAGTCGTCGGTGTCGTAGTCGCGTCGTTGCCATGCGACGCCGGTGCGTTCGGCGTGGAGCCGGTAGAGCCGGCGGACACGGGCGCCTTCCTTGCCTCGGAGCTGTTGCATGGTCAGGGCGTGGGTGTCGTCGTCGGGGAACCTCATCGCGTACATCTGTCGTGCGACTCGCAGGCGGGAGGTGCGATTGGACACGAGCGCCGCTTGTTGCTCAAGGAGGCGTGAGGAGTTGGTGAGGGTGCGGCCGTGGGCGTAGTAGCGCACTCCGTGTTCGCCGACCCAGACAGCTGTCGAGCCGCTTTCGGCCAGGAGCATCATGGCTTGTTGGCTGATGGTGGTACCGGGGCCCAGCAGGAGGGGCGCCGAGTGTGGCGGCGGGGATGTGGACGGTGCCGCGGGCGTCTCGAGCGGTGATGGCGTTGGCGTCGCGGTGGACGACGCTGTGCTCGAGGTACACGAACGTCAGCCGGTCTTGGGCGCGGGTGAGTTGTGAGAGGGGAACGGGTTTCGCGCCGGGGATCTCGCGCATCGTCAGGTCATTCTGGCGATGGTGAGCAAGCCGCAGCCGTATCCCTTCGCGGGACCGATGCCGTGGGCCAGGGCGTGACGAAAGGCGTCCGGGTCGGTGATCTCGAGTCTGCCTTCGAACGTCGCGGTGGCAAGCGTGACGGCTTTTCCCTGCCGTTGGAAGCGCCAGGTGCGTCTGCTGTGGACCGCGACGTCCGGCTCTTTGCCGGTTCCTTCCGGGATGGTGAAGCCGTGGCCGTTGGCTCGGTCGAGCAGCCAGGTTGTCTGCTGTTTGACGGTCACGTGGCCGAATCGTTGGGATCGTGTCGCGTCGTCGGTTTTGCGGGTACTGCGCACGGGGTTGGCCGTTAGGCGGAACGCCCACATGTCGCCGGCGGTCAAGCGGTGGAGCAGCGGTGCGTAGGGGCGCGTGTCGCCAGGTGCGGCCGCCCATCCCGCGGCCTCGACGAGGTGGGTGAGTTCGGGTTCGTGCGGGCTGACGATGTAGAGCGTGGTCTGGTGGGCGCGCTGGTCGAGGCGCCAGAGCACGCGTCCGTCGGTGGTGGCGTCGCGTCGGTCGGGCGGGAACGCGGCCAGGACTGCTCCGTGCATACGGTGCGGCGACGCGAGCAGCTCGCGCGCGCCTCGGCGTGCGGGGTTGATCTGAAAACGGGTGAGGTGCATCAGCTGACACTTCCCAGCAGGTCCATCGGGTCATGCACGTCTCGGTCGTCGACGTGGTAGTCGGGGTTGGTGACGGTCACGGGCCGGTGCGCGACGGTGTGCCACCCGTACTGGCGGTGGCGGGGGTCGAAGCTGATCGGGTCGTCCCGGACGACGTCGCTGCCAGCGGAACCTGGTGAGCAATCGATGATCGTGTCCAGCTGAACCTGAGGCTGGCGGTGGCACTGGCGTATCCGCGGCGATGCCATCCACGGCACGGTGCGGAGGACGTGTTCGACGTCGCCCTCGTGGATGCCGTGTTCGAGCTTGCCGGCAGGCGGGCAGGACCGCCGCCCGAGGAACAACGGGAACGCGGGCCGGTTCAAGGCGGCGCTGAGCCCGTCCAGGGTGGACTGGTCACCTTCGACCGCGACGGCGAAGACCGCGTCGGCGAGATAGAACCGGTAGGACAAGGGCATCGACTCGGAGCCGTCGCGGGTTCTCGCGGTCTGGAAGTCCCGTTCGAGCTGGCCCGGCTGCTCGACACGGACGCCGATGCGGAGTTCGAGCAGGTGCTGGATCGGGTCTATGCGTCGGATCCCTTTGGCGGCCGCCAAGAGACCGATGATTCCGCTTCTACTCGGTGCCCGGTCGGTGTTACGGCGGACGAACCGGCTGCTGGTTCCCCATGATTGCAGGGGCGCGGCCAGCCGCAACAGCAGAGCCGTCATGATTCCAGCCGTTCAGCCACGAGGGCACCGACGGCGCGCACGGTGGTGTCGAAGGTCGATCGTGATCCGAGTTCGGTCAGGGGCTCGACTCGTTCGCCCGCTCCGAAGGTCCACGCTTGAACGGGTGTCTCGTCGAAGGCGTCGTGCAGTTCGGTGGCGTGGGTGGCGAGGCGGTAGATGGAGGCGGCGATCCTGCCGCCCTTCTCGCCTTCCCGTACGGGATCCTCGAAGGCGCCTACCAGGTTGATCGGCTGGGTTTCGCGGGCGACGACGAGTACCGCGTCCGGGAGTGTGCGGTTGGCGAACGTGTTCTGTTTTCCGCTCGGCATGCTCGAGACGAAGGCGCGGAGGAATGCTTCGACCGCGCGCCGGGTGGCCTCGGTGTCGCCGAGGTTCCCGGAGAGCTGATCGACATCGAGTGCGGCGTAGCGGTAGAGGGTGGAGGAGTTGAATTCGACGGTGCCGATCATCCCGGCGCCCGCGTCTTCCTCGTCGTCGGCGCGTTTGTGGTCGTCGACGGCGGTGAAGTAGTCGTATTCGTTGGTGACGGCGTGGACGCTGAGCGCGTGCGCGACCTGTACGGCGGCTTCGACATTGAGGTCGGGCAGGTTCGCGACCATGCGCCCGAAGAGCGACACGTCGACTGAATGGTCGCTGTCGGCGCGGGCCTTGGCCTCGTTCTTGGGGATTGTCAGCTTGCCTTCACCGGCGTCACGCGCGGCGTCGATGGCGAGTGCGGCCAGGTTGGTGACCTGGTGATTGCTCAGGAACAGCAGGAACTCGGACTCCTGCGGTGCGTCCTTCTTGTTTCGTGCGTCCTTGAGCTTGAAGCCGGCGGACGTCAGGACCGCGGTGGCCAGTTCCGGACCACGGTCGGCGAGATCGGGAGCCTGGTGCGTGATCTCGTCACCGACGAGCTCGACCACACGTTTGGTCCGGACACCCAGGTGATCTCGGTCAAGGAGTTCGTCGAAGGCGTCGCGGGTGGCGCGTTTCCATGCCTGGCTGGACACTCTCGCGCGGCGGGTGCCGCCGTAGACGGCGGTCTTCGGGCTTCCGGTGTCGTCGCGGTTGATGTTGCTCGGCGGAACGGTCTGAATGATGTGGATGTCGATAATGGTGCGAGGCATGAGTGAGATGTCCTTTGCTCAGAGTTGTTCGGAGTCGGCAGGCCGGGCCTTGGGCGGTACGTGGAAGTCCCGGCCCCATCGCAACCGCACACGGTCGGGGCCACCGCTGTGCTGCCATGTCAGAAGATCTTCGGTGAGGCGGCCGTAGTCGATGGCGATCCCGGCGACTCGGAGAAGCTGCACCATCCCGCGCAGATGGTGAATCAGCTCGGACAGCTCGTCGGCGGTGCCGAGGATTGCGAACCGACGGGCGACAGCATGATCGGGCTTGTAGTCGTCAGCGGGAATGAGACGGCGTATCGCGGTGCCCAGCGATCGATCGCGCGCATGCATCGGAGTACGTTGTGATTGCTGGTGGATCGAGTACAGTGACATGGCGTGATGCGCCGCAATCTCGGCCCGGCTCGGCTCATCTGCACTCCAGCCGACGACGAACTCCTCAGCCGTCGTGTAGTCGAGAATCTCGAGCACGCTGCCGGGCGGTTTGCCGGCAGCACGCCGAAGCCGGACCAAGGTCGCTACCGAGTCCGAACGGTTGGCCAGGTAGCCCTTCTGCAATGCGCTGATCCGGGAACCGACTACGGCACCTGGGCGAGCGGTGGTCTCGGTCATGCGCTGTCCTTCACGGGATCGCGGTCGGCGAGAGGGAACACGGCATTCAAGTCCCGGCGGAACCAGATGTCGGCGTGACTGCTCGTCATCCATTTCTTGTTGACGACGCGGCCCGTCCACGCCTGGGGCGAGCTGTCGCTTATCAACTTGGCGCCCAGCGCGCCTACCACGGCGTGTCCGGTCGTATGCCAGTCGATCTGGCTGCTCACAGCGGCGGTGTCCGGCCCTAGTGACGCCAGCCAGGAACGAAACAACGGATCCAGGGCGGCGTACGCGGATTCGATCGCCCGCGACCGATGCCCATCCAGCGGGCTACCCGGTTGAGGTTTGGGATCTCTGAGGCCACTGGCTTCGGCCAGATTCGCCGCGAGCTTTCCCAAGGCTGCTGCCGCGTTCTCGGCAGCCGCGGCGCACGCCACAGCCGCCTGTTTGAGGTGGTCGGCATCTTGTGCGAGGAGAACTGCTTGCAAGGTCATCGCATCGTCGACGATGTCGGCCGTGGTGGAACTCTGGTTCCCGTACGTCATGCCGATGGTGCGTACATGGAGCGGGAAGTTCTTCGGGATGACCCTGTCGTTGGTGAGTTTGCTGATCCATTCCAGCACCGCCGGCGCCAGCCGCGATGCCGCGTCAGCACTAGGGCTCGACGAGCTCATCGGCAGCAACGCTTGTAGTCCCCGCCACACTGCCCGTTCAGGATCGTGGACCAGCGGCATGTACACGGGTGTCGATGATTTGCGTAGTCGTTCCTGGTTGAGGCTGCGTCTCCACGCGGTGTGGCTCTCTGCGCCGAACCTGTTCTGCGGGGTGAGGCGGTCGCCGTTGCAGATGAGCGCCCCGGCCACCCGTCCCTGGGAGCGGGCCAGCCGTATCCGGCGGCTCTGCCACGTGAACAGGTCGACCGGCCCGGTCGGTTCGCGGTCGTCACAGCGAGGGCCTGCCTGGTCTCGTTCCCAGGCGGGAAGGTCGGCGAGGTTGGAGCCGGGAATGAGGTTGAGCAGCAAGGTTTCCAGCAAGGTGGTGCCGTGGGGCAGGACCCCGCCGAGATAGCCGGACCAGCCGGTGCCGATGGGGTAGCCCTTGCCGTTCTTCATTCGCGGATCGCCGATGGCCCCGGACTTGATGCCCGACGGGTCGAACGCGTGGCAGTGGACCAGCCACCGCGCGGCTTCGGCGTAGGACAAAGTCAAGTCCTTGTCCATCCGGGCAGAGAAGAACAGGTTGCCGTTGGGGACGTCGGCAATGAACTTGCTCAGTTCCGGGACGTCACCTTTGGCTGTGCGCAGGTCGGCGACCTGCATAAACGGAACGACGGGATGGAAGAGGTCGAACCGGTTCCTGTGGGCGGTCACGTAGCGCTCGAGGTCGTCTTCGGGGAACGCGCGATCTCGCCACATGTCCTTCCATAGGGCGATGTTCAGCCGCTCACCCAGGGCACGGTGCAGCACGGCCAGGAGCAGGCGGTTCAGGGCGAACACCTGTGTCGGCACATCACCAAGCAAGCCGGCGAGGCTGTCCGCGCGGCGGAGCACGTCCGTGAGCGACAGCTCCTGCACTTTTCCGTTAAGGTCGCGGGCCGGTAGCCAGAGTTCGTCGAACAGGTTGTATCCGTCAGAGTCGCTCATGGATCAGCCCTCGCCGCGGGTCGTAGGTCAGTGCGTAGCCGTGCAGGCGGGCGCGGCGGTCGATGTCGAGCGGCAGAACCAACTGCCCTTTCAGCCACGGGTTCAGTTCAAAGCTGGAATACCGGTGCTGTTCCAGTTCGGCAATGACGGCATCGATGACACCACCATGACTCAACGCCACCGGTAGCCGCAGCGCGCACGCCGCGATCACTTTCGCCAGGCCGAACGGAACCGCCTCGAGCAACGGAATTTGCCGGCCGCCCCGGGGATCCATGAGGGTGTGAGGAGACCGCCGTCGGCATCCTGCTGGACGACCAGGACCTCCAGCGATTCCGCGCCGTCCCGTACCTGAGCCGCGCCTTTCGGGCTGTCCTCGTGGACGTCGCCGACGCTCGCCCGCATCCAACCCACGAGCGAGTCGGACTCGCCGACCTCACCGAGCAGGAACTCCTGAGCACGGTGGATCCGGCGATCGGCGTTGGCTCGTGCCGTCTCGGCGGCCGCACGCATTGCGGGCTGCCATCCAGCCGGCCCGAGGGCATCGTCCGCGTAGGCCTGCTGTACCAGGGGAGCGATGTCGTCAGGGAGACGGAGCGACTCACGGCCAACCAGCAACGCGGCTGAGCGAAGCAGCGTGTGGTCACCGTAGACACGGCGGGAACCACGAACCGCGGTCACCGGAGCGGATGACCAGCTCTCGACCCCGACCAGTCCGCACCGCGGATTCACCACGCCTGCGGGTCGCGAACGAGTATGCCGATGCAACCGCCCCAGCCGCTGCAGGACCAGATCGGCGGGGGCGAGATCGCTGACCATCAAATCGAAGTCGACGTCCAGGGATTGCTCCACCACCTGCGAGGCCACAACGATATGGAAACCCGGCCGATCAGAGCCCGAACTCGGCGGTCCGAACCGTCGAACCAGGTCTGTATCAATCCGGCCGCGGTCACACGCCAGGAAACGCGAATGCGAGATCGTCACAGCGCTCTCACCGAACTCGGTGATCAATCGCTCGGCGGTCTCCTGCACCCGGCTCACCGTGTTGCGGACCACGACCGCGCATCCGCCCACCCGCAGATGCAGCCGGAGGTAGGCGACGAGTGCGTCGAGATCATCGGCTAGATGATCAAGAGTCACGTCGGTGGCGTCGTCGGTCAGAGCGATGGCGCGCGGGGTCAACCCCCCGGAGCCGCATACGACGGGGTATCCCGGATGCCCATCCTGCTGTTCCGTCTCAACGTCGCGGCCGCTGTCGTAAGCGGCAAGAAGACCGGCCCGTCGTTCGTCGGGCAAGGTCGCCGACAACAGCACGACGGGAACCCCGTAGGCGCCCAGCCAGTGCAAGGCCCGATGCAGGTACTGCGACATGTACACGTCATAGGCGTGCACCTCGTCGATGATCACGACCTTGCCCGCCAGCCCGAGGTGCCGCAGCATCACGTGCCTGCTCTTCAACGCCGCGAAAAGCACCTGATCGATCGTCCCGACAACGAACGACGCCAAGCCCGACTTCTTCCGTCCGCTGAGCCACCAATGTGCCACCACCGACTCGGCCCCCGCGCCGATATCGTTGAACTTTCCGCTTCGGACCAGGCCGGCGTGCTGGTCGTTGAGATGTGCTTTGCCATGCGCCAGATTCACGCTGTGCTTGCCCTCTACCGGAAACCGGTCCAGCCATGCCCGAACCCGCCCGTACATGGCGTCCGTCGTCGCCTGAGTCGGCAAAGCGAAGAACACACCGCTCGCCCCGAACGATTGGCCAGGACCTCCGCAGCCAGCAACGCAGCCTCGGTCTTCCCCGAACCCATCGGAGCCTCGACGATCAACATGCCCGGCACTGATTGCTCCGCCGCGGCCATCACCGCAGCGGCCTGCACCGGCCGCGCGACCGTGTGGACGGGCCCGAACCGGGCACGAAACAGCTGATCAACGTCGCCGCCAAAGGACTGGGCAGCCCATCGAGGCGGAAGATTCAGCTGGCCCCAGGCAGTAGTGGTTCTCGCAGCTGAAGGGTGGAATGCAGTCTCGGAAATGGGCGCCAGCGGGAACAAGTCAGAATTCGACGCGATCCAGTCCGCGACGATGACAACGGCGGTGATTAGTACCTGCGCCGGCATCGAGACATTCATGCCTGCGTAGTTCTTCAGGACGTCGAGTCCGCCGATCTCGCCGGTCACCCAGGCGAACAACTCCGCTCGTACTCGCTCCCAAACGCCCGACCCTGTGAGGTGTGACGAGCTATCAACGAGAGCCAGCTGAGATTCCTCCGGAGCCACGCCATGATGACTGCCGATCACCGAACCCCACTGCACCGCGGTTCCAGCGAAGTCGAAACCCGCCTCATCGGCCAGCCAGTCACGCGCTGCCCACTGGCCCACCAAGGCGTGATTCACAGCTCGTCGGCCTGGATCCTCGCTCAAGCGTGGCTGCATCGGAAAACCGTGCTGACGCATACGATCCGCAAGCACATCCACCTGACAGCTGAACGCAGGACTGGCCTTCCCGACGTCATGACACCCTGCCAGCCAACACGCAACAGCTCGAAAGGCAGCGCCATCGCCCACGAAATCACGCTCGATCCTCGACGAGACCTGCGGCGAAACCCAATGATCAATTAACAATCGGGCAACAGAAATCGTATCGTCCAGATGCTGCTGCAAGGGAAGCCATTCCGTGACAGCTCCAACTTCATCTCGGTTGGACTTCGCCCACACTGAAGACACGATGTCCTCCTGATTCCCAACGACCCACCTCCCACGCCCCAAGGTCCTCAGTAGCCTCGTGTTCGTTTCGCTCCGCGAAACGGTTCATTCGAATGGCCTAGCCGTGGCACGGGCATGAGGGCTAGCGGGCGTGCTCAACCGGAGCTTGCGTTCACGTGATGGGCAGGCGACTTGGGCTGCTAGCTTCCAGGAGGGCGCGAAGGTCTTTGAGAGTCATGGGTCAGCGCAGGAGTTGCTTCATTGCTATCGCCGCCAGGAGAAAGGAGCCGAGCCCGCCGGTCAACCCTGCGGCCAGAGACGCAATAAGGGTGAGAGCCGGTTCGGCCACACTTCGGACGCTCAGCCATGTGGTCATGCCTGTGCTCATCGCCGTCAGGCAAGCCAGCACGCTGGCGACAATCACAATCGCAAGTGTTCGTGCAGTTGGTGATCTACTTGAATCGTCGTCGTTCGATCGTTCTCCGCCCATGTTACGTCCAGTCCTTTCGTATGCTCGCCTTCGAACCCTGCCGTAGCAGGGAAAACAGCACTTCGGCTGCGTGCACTGGGGTCAACTCGGCGAAGAGGGCCGAGAAGCGCGAGCCCTGTGAATATGCCACAACACTTCGATTACGAGCACTGTTTGACCCCGCATTTCGAACCTGCTGGAACCAGCCAGGATCCGGGCGGAGTGGACGGCGGGTCAATCGCCGGACCGGCTCCGCCTGCGCGGGACGATGTATGCCGTTGTGCCGCCGTCGAGGACGCAGCCAGGGACCAGCCCAGCTTGCGCCGGGGCGACAGTTGCTCGAGTTCGTGGCGCGCTTGGCGACCCGAGCAAACGCCGCTCGCGGGGAGAACGAGCACGCGGCGCTCGCCGGCCTGGACTAGCTCCGCTCGCGACCGGGGAGAATCGGCGAACTCGACGTAGGTCAACAGGCACGGACCAGAGCCGCTCACACGGGAGAACTCGGCCACCGCTGAGGCCAGCTCGGCGCGGACCGGATCAGGCCCCGCTCGCGCGGGAAGAACGTTCCAGGGGGCTCGACCCCGGCGAGCTGCGCCTTGAACCAGCCCCACTCGCGCGGAGAGAACGGGAGGTGTTGGTAGGGCCGCCCGCCCTGAGCGGACAAGCCCCGCTCGCGCGGGAAGAACCTGCCCGGCTATCGCTGCGGCGGCTCCGATCGCCAGGCCGCGCAGGGACCAGCCCCGCTCGCGCGGGGAGAACTTGAGCCGGGTCTGGTTGGCGATCTTCCAGATGGGACCAGCCCCGCTCGCGCGGGGAGAACTTGAGCCGGGTCTGGTTGGCGATCTTCCAGATGGGACCAGCCCCGCTCGCGCGGGGACGACGCTTGGACCGAAGCCGACTTCAACACCCCGCTGGGACCAGCCCCGCCTGCGCGGGGACGACTCGAGCGCGTCCCGCACGGCCTCGACGGTCGGCGGACCAGCCCTGCCTGCGCGGGGACGACTCCAGGACGGTCAGCTGCTGGACCTCGTGCCACGGACCAGCCCTGCCTGCGCGGGGACGACCCGCGCTGGGTCCAGATCATCAGCTCGGTGTAGGGACCAGCCCCGCCTGCGCGGGGACGACTTTGCCGACCAGCCGGCCGGGCCGGGGTAGCCCGGACCAGCCCCGCCTGCGCGGGGACGACCGAGCAGGACCGGCGTCGAGCCGGCTCTTCGCTGGCGCCGGGGACCAGCCCCGCCTGCGCGGGGACGACAAGACCGACGACCTCAAGAAGTTGGCCGCGGAGGGACCAGCCCCGCCTGCGCGGGGACGACCGAGCAGGAACATCCGGGTCGAGTACGGGTGGGACCAGCCTCGCCTGCGCGGGGACGACGCGGGAGAC
This sequence comes from Amycolatopsis sp. EV170708-02-1, assembly GCF_022479115.1. Taxonomy (NCBI): domain Bacteria; kingdom Bacillati; phylum Actinomycetota; class Actinomycetes; order Pseudonocardiales; family Pseudonocardiaceae; genus Amycolatopsis; species Amycolatopsis sp. EV170708-02-1. The sequence continues at coordinate 5,799,195 of NZ_CP092497.1, read as the reverse complement.
GACACGACCGGGCAGATGGCCACGGGACCAGCCCCGCCTGCGCGGGGACGACCGTGGCAGCCCGACGGCTACGCGCCTGCGGACCGGACCAGCCCCGCCTGCGCGGGGACGACCAGTCCGGCCGCCAGAACGGCCGGTTGTCCTTCGGACCAGCCCCGCCTGCGCGGGGACGACATTGGCGCGACAGGGGTGAGGCGCCGCCGTGCAGGACCAGCCCCGCCTGCGCGGGGACGACACAGGCCCGGCCGGCCACTCGTCGGCCGGGCCCGGACCAGCCCCGCCTGCGCGGGGACGACGGCGCGGCGGCCGCCGTGGAAGCGGTGGCCGAGGGACCAGCCCCGCCTGCGCGGGACGACCACGACCTGTACTGCGGGCGGGCGCTGGAGAAGGGACCAGCCCCGCCTGCGCGGGGACGACGTCGTGCACCGCTGGCCCGCTGAGCTGCATGTCGGACCAGCCCCGCCTGCGCGGGGACGACTATCGGCCCTTTGTCAGCGGGGCGGGGGAAAGGGGACCAGCCCCGCCTGCGCGGGGACGACATGTTCCCTTCGGTCGTACTGACACATGTCAGAGGACCAGCCCCGCTTGCGCGGGGACGACCTGAACGACTGCGGCACCACCGTGACCGTGGGAGGACCAGCCCCGCCTGCGCGGGGACGACGATCACGGAGGCCTTGTTTTCGGCGACCGCCTTGGGACCAGCCCCGCCTGCGCGGGGACGACGCCCGGAACGGATTCCCCTTACGTGCCAGAGTGGGACCAGCCCCGCCTGCGCGGGGACGACGATCACGACGCCTCCGCGAGTACCGAGGACGTGGGACCAGCCCCGCCTGCGCGGGGACGACTCAGCGGCGCTCTTCGCCGCCTGGTCGAGGAAGGGATCAGCCCCGCCTGCGCGGGGACGACGCCCGGAACGGATTCCCCTTACGTGCCAGAGTGGGACCAGCCCCGCCTGCGCGGGGACGACGATCACGACGCCTCCGCGAGTACCGAGGACGTGGGACCAGCCCCGCCTGCGCGGGGACGACTCAGCGGCGCTCTTCGCCGCCTGGTCGAGGAAGGGATCAGCCCCGCCTGCGCGGGGACGACATCGCGGCGCTGGTGTTCATCGGCTCCGTCGCGGGACCAGCCCCGCCTGCGCGGGGACGACCAAGGACCTGTTCCGGCTCGAAGCCCAGCCGACGGACCAGCCCCGCCTGCGCGGGGACGACGCAGGAGCCGGGTGAGGGCGCGTTCCATGGCCGGGACCAGCCCCGCCTGCGCGGGGACGACACTGCTTGACCTGGTTGTTTAGCGATCATACCGGCGAATTTCGTTCACTTTGGTTGCCGTCGCGTCTGACCGAAACCCTTGATCAGGTGGACCGAGTCGCCTGGGGCTAGCCGCTTCGGTACGAACTAGGGCCCGATTCAAGGGCGAAATTGCAGGTCGAACGATGTTCAGGTCGAGCCTGGGGTGACCCGTCGTGGTCCTGATGACGGAAATGTTGTCAGGCTTGGTGACTTTTCAACGTCGCCTGGTTGTGTCCAGTCTGGAAGACTTGATGCGTGTGCAGGCCGGTAGGGGCACGTTCAGGTCGATGAAGGTTTCCTACGCCGCATGATCAGCGGTACGCGTGCACTGATGACCAGTGGTTTCTCGGTGATCGATGTGCATCCTGAGAGTGCCGCCCGTTCACTGCGGGCAGAGTGCTTCTCGCTGTGCATCCCGGAGGAGCCTGTCCGGGGGCACAGACAACATCCCCACAAGCTCAGGCGCGGCTGCGCGCTGGAGCTCGTGGGAGGGCGTCACGTCGGTGATCCTTTCCGCTACGTGAGTGATCTCCAGCGGCTGGTCTGCCGGGAGCTTGATCGTGATTGGCGCATGTTCGCCGTCGTCGTGGACCACGATGGCGAACTGGACGGCTTCGAACAGCGCCCGCAGATACGGTTCTGGCGCCGACCCGAGGTGCATTGCGAGGTACGGCAGTGCGTCGATCAGAGGCAGTTCGTCGGCCGTCACCCCCTTCGGCGTCGCCGCAAGGTCCGCTTCGTCCAGCTCTGTGATCTTGGCCTGGAGTTGCTTCTCCTCTTTGGCGAGGTCGTTGTAACTACCCCGCAGTGCGGCGGTGAAGGGATCGTCAGGGGCACCTCGCTGCGCCTGTTTCAGGATCGACGCCTGTTGTTTGGTTATCTCGGCCAGCTTTCGCTGAATACGGTCCCGTTCGGCCTCGCGCCCTGCTGCCGCGTGATCGTCGACGTCGGCCAGGTCGGCTTCCAGGATCGCCCGCCGGTCGGGGCCGAAGACTCGGTCGGCGAAGAACTTGGACACGGCGTCCAGCACGGCGTCCTCGCGAAGGTAGAGGACCCTTTCATGGTCGGCGAACTTGTCTGAACGGCCGCGGTTGTTGTTGTTCGGCCTGCAGAGGTAGTACGCCCGGTCATGGCGCGGGTCGCCGAACATCCGTCTTCCACATTCGTGGAGCATTCGCCCACGGAACAGGTAGGTCCTGGCTGTGGCCGGGTGTTTGTTGGTTGCCTCGGTTGCGTCCCTCGATCCCTGGTTGGACTTCCAGCCCGCGTTGATCGCGTCGTACATCCATTTCGGGATCAGCGGCTCATGCACAGGGGCAGCCGACCAGACCCACTTGATCGGGTCGTTGACTTTGCCTCGTCGTGATCGGGTGGCTCGTCGGTTGAAGACCTGATAGCCGGTGTACTTCGGGTTCCGCAGGATGTCGTACACGCTTGATCGTGCCCAAACGCCACGTGCACGTCGCTTGCCCGGCGGTTCGGGAGGCGGGTACTTGTCCAGGTCCGCGTTCAGCCGGTCGGCGATCGTGTCGCAGCCAAGACGTTCGTAGTACCGCCACAACGCGATCTGTGTGACTGTCTCGCCCTTCAGGCCGTCAGGTTCGAGCCGCGACTTCGTGTAGCCCTTGGCCGCCTTCGCTGGATTCGGGTGCTTGAAGACCTTCGCTTTGTAGCCGTGACAGGGTTTACCGATGTTCCAGCCCTCGCGTACATGGGTGCAGAGGCCGCCCCAGGACTGTTCGAGAGTGTTGAGGACCTCGTACTCGGCCACCGACTGGTTGATCCGGCGCTGCAGGATCCGCTGAGCGCGGCTCCCGGAGACCGTGATCGGCTCGTTCGAGGCGAACAACGGCACATCGTTGCGCTCCAGTTCGCGCTCTACCGACAGGCCTTCGAAGGCCCGCCGGGCGACTCGCGCGATGTTCTCGCAGATCACGACGTCGAACCGGCGTTTCGGGCTGGCGGACTCGGCTAGGAGGTCGGTGATGCCGCCGTCGCGTGCGATCGGGATGTCGAATCGCTCGTAGTTCTCGCCGCGTCCGCGGGACGCTAGGTCCATCCGACCCGACTCGACGTCGTAGAAGTGCGCGACGATCACCCAGGATTCGGGGATGGCGGCCTTGGAGTTGCCGAGCTGACGAAGGATGGACTGGCGCGGGTCCTGCTGGTCCTCAGTAGGGGTTCGCGCGAGGAAGGCGACACGGACTTCGTCGCGGAGGAGCGCTGTGGGCATGCCCAACGGCGACACCGCGTAGTCCGAGAGGCCCGAGGGACCGGACACCGGAATCTGGGTCATGCGGCCGTCAGGAGTGGACAGCAGAGCCGGAGCGGCTGCCGGCAACTCGTCAGGTGAAATCATTCGGGCTTGCCGTCCTCGTGTAATTCGGCACGGGCGGTCTCTTGAGCCCAGCGCAAGAGACCGTTGGTGGCGACGGCAAGTCGCTTCCGGATCGTTTCGGCTTCGGTTCCCATGGACCCGGTAAACGTGACCGGAAAAGGTGCGATCAATGCCGCGTTTGTTCGGCTGAGAGTAGCGCCAAGCGGGCTCATCTGGGCGAGGCGCCGATTCGGTTTCCGCCTCTTCTGATACTCGTTCCACCGGTCCTCCGAGACTCCGACTCGGCGGTCGGTGCGGAGCCGAGACCTATGTCGGGGCAGGTCTCGCTCGGTCTCGCATCCGGTCTCGCCGGCCTGAAGAGGTCTCTGAGGACATGCGCAGCAGTATCATCGAATAATTCAGGTTGGCTGGTGTTACGGGGTTTGAGCAGTATAAATATCGAGGCGATCGATAGAGATGCCGGTGATGTACACTCGTTTAGATACTGGTGTCGAGACCGGTCTTCTCGGCTGCTTAACTGCATGGTGCTGAACAGCCTGATCGATGGGCTGGGCATGTTCTCGACCCGTCACCGATGCGTTGGTCGGCGCTCGCCAAACGCGCGGCAGGCGTCTGAGAGTAGCCCTCGAACAATCGCGGTCTGCGTGGAACTCGGCGAGACCTCCGCCCGGTTCTGGTGGAAGCGTCTGGAGACTCCTCCAGGTGCCTAAGCTGGTGGGATTCGAGCCTCGTGGCGATCGTGCCATCGCTCAAAGGACCGCCACGATGTCCATGCCCACGGACCTGCCTCCAGCCCGCTCACCTCGCTCCGGGCGTCAGCTCGCTCACCCGAAGTCGCTCCTGTCGTTCGACGATGCTTTCCACTCCTGAGCAGCGCAGGACCCTGCAGTAGCAGGCTCGGGAACGGTCGCGCTGTCCCAGAAGTGTTCGTCCAGCCCGTCCCGTCCCGGCCTACCGAGACCTATCGTTCCAAACGGCGAGACGCCGCCGCGGAGATCGGCACGGTCACGCTCGAAGGAACCGCGGAAGAAACCGAGCCGGTCCTGCTGGCCATGGCCTGGGAACTGGCAACGTCAGCTTGGTCCGAATCCGTTCCCGTGACTTTGGTCGGCTTCGGTCGTTCCACGGCTGCGCACAACCTGATCGCTTCCGCCACTTCACGACGGTGGATGAGTTTTCCGCGGCGGCCCCGGTCCCAGCGGGCGTCGTCCTGTCCACTGAACCGTTCGACTTGGAGCCTGAGTGCCTTGCCGCTGTGGTTGCCACCGGCCCGTCGGCCTCGGGTGGCTGGCGGCTGGACGTTTCCGGGAAGTCCACGTCGATCGACGAATTCGGCATCGAAGTCGAACTCCAGCGTCTGACCGTCGAACAGACGGAAGAACTCATCGCGACGCTCACCGCCGAGGCTAACGCCGAACAGATACCCGCGGATGACCAGGTGGATGTTCCGTTCGTGCCGCAGTCGGCAACGGGACCCGAGCTGAGACTCCTCGGGCCGGTCGGGCTGCACAACGTCGACCCGATGAAGGTCGAGGGCAAGAAGATCAACCGGCTCACCGAACTCGCCGCGTTCCTCCTGCTCCATCCCGGCGCGACCGCCGACGGGCTATATCTCCCGCTTGCGGACCTGGCTCGGCCACGACGAGAACGGCGACCTCTACCTTCCCAACGTCGAGGCCAACGGAGGCGGCTACCGCCTGTCGAAGTCGATGAACAGCGACTGGTATCGGTTCCGGCAACTCGCCGGCTCCGGGCTGAACCGTGACGCGTCAGATCGGCGGGCTCGACTGGAAGCCGCACTGGAACTCGTCACCGGCATGCCCTTCAGCAACATCGGTCCCGGCCGATACGCCTGGAACTCGTGGCACCAGCGAGAAATGATCGACGCCATCGTCGACGTCGCCCATGCCCTGGCCGGAATCTGCCAACAGGACGGCGATTTGCCAGCGGTCCGTCGCGCGATCTAGCGCGGTCTCCTCGCCGAACCCGTCAGCGAACTCCTCTACCGCGACCTCCTCCACGTTGAGCACCGAGCGGGTAACCGCGCCACGGTGAAAGCCACGGTCGAGAAGTTGGCCGATATCGCGGCTGCACTCGATGTCGACATCGACGAGGAAACCACCGCGCTCATCGACACCCTGCTCAACCCTGGTGAGGGCAGGCTCACCACGGATTTACCTTGCACTCACCCGAATACGTCGCGATAGGCATGGTCTCGCCTTCGCTCGAAGGCGCGCGAATCTTAGGAGAAACCATGTCTGTCACAACAAGAATTCTTCTCACCGCCTTCGCCTGTGCGACCGTCCTGGGAGTCAGTGACGCCCAAGCTTCGGCCTCGCCGCGCGAGGAGCTCTATCAGTGCATCGTCCAGGACAACGTGCTGCTGTGGTATCACGGCGTAATCCTTCGGTTCGTCAACAAGGGGCAGGGCCTGTACGACGTACTTGACTTCGGTGGCCAAAGGATCTGGGCAACGCTCTGGGGCGGTGGCATGTCGTACCAGATCGACCGGTGGAACGTTGGCTGGTGCTAGCAGCTGTGAGGGACTTCCGGTGCTTAGTACGGTGTCTGAGTTCAGGACATGTCGGACAGTTGATGTTTCAGGACCTCACGGACACTGACCGGCCTGTCGGTGTGGTGACCAGGGCTTGTGTGGTGATCATGCGGCGATGGGCAGTGCAGGGTTTTCGATGGATCCTGAGTTCGTCGCCGCGGTTGCTCGGGTGGCTGCGGGTGAGAAGGTCAACGTGGCGCGGTTCTGCCGTGAGCACGGGGTTTCCCGGGACACGTTCTATCGGTATGTGGCCCGGGTTCGGAGTGAGGCGGCGAACGGGTTCATCCGCCGCAGCACCGCTCCGCGTCACCGTCCCACCGCATTAGGCGCGGAGGTGGCCGAGGCGGTGCTGCGGGCCCGCAAGGAACTTGCGGACGAGGGCTGGGACAACGGCCCGATCTCAATCCGCTGGCGGCTGGAGAAGGCGGGGTTCGCGCCGTTGCCGTCGAAGTCGGCGATCTATCGGATCCTGTGCGAGCACGGCCAGATCGAACCGGAGCCCCGCAAGAGACCCCGCACGAGGCGCCGGTTCGAGTACTCCGATCCGAACGGGTGCTGGCAGATCGATGGCATGGAGTACTACCTGGCCGACGGCCAGAAGGTCTGCATCGTCCAGATCCTCGACGACCACTCCCGGCTCGACGTCGGCTCCTACGCTGCCACCAGCGAGAACGGCGCCGACACCTGGGCCGCGCTGCAGCAGGCCTTCGCCGGCCACGGCCTACCGGTGAAAGTGTTGACCGACAACGGATTAGCCTTCTCCGGAAAACACCGTGGGCAGATGGTCGAACTCGAACGTCACCTCGCCGAACACGGCGTTACCGCCATCGCGTCCAGGCCCTATCGCCCGCAAACCTGCGGCAAGAACGAACGCGTCCACCGAACCCTGCGGAAATGGCTTGCCGCCCGCCCGCCGGCCGAGAACCTTGCCGTCCTGCAACAGCTACTCGAGGACTACCGCCACATCTACAACAACCACCGGCGCCACCAAAGCCTCGACGGCCACACCCCACGGCAACGCTACGACGCCAGCCCCAAAGCCACCCCTGCCAGCGGCCGCGAAGCCCCCAGCGGCCGCACTCAACGCACCGTCTCAGCCACCGGCGTCATCGCCTTCTCCGGCTGCTCCATCGTCCTGGGCCGGCACTGGACCGGACACACAGCCACCGTGTTCTGGCAAGGCGACCGTGTCACCATCATGATCGGCGACACCATCGCCCGCCAGCTCACCCTCAACCGAGCAGTACGCTACCAACCGCTCAACAACAAACTGTCCGACAACTCCTGAAACACATCTGTCCGTGAGGTCCTGAAACAGCACACGGTGCTTAGTACGGGAAGTCCCTCACAGCCATGCGACGTGGCATTCGGCAGCGGTTGTCCTGGGAGAGCGTGGCCCTGTGGGGCCGCGCTCGATGCGGCGGCTCCCCAGGTTGGCGGTGGAAGGAGGGCGTGCAGGTTCGACGCCGTCCTGCGGTCACCAGCTTGGCCTGACCGAGCAACTACTCGTAGAGGTTTGCCTCGTCGCATTTGACGACGTCCATACTCTTCATGGTGCACAGGCCGAGCCTGTACCGCTTGCCTTCCTTGATGTTGTATTGGAAGAACGCAATTTCGCCCTTGCCGCCCGCGTAATTGCTGGCCAGGACAGGCTTCTCATGATCGGAACGACCGAGAAAACCCCAGACGCCATAGCCGTCCTTGCGCAGGTCCTCGACCCTGAACCAATCGCCCTTGTCTTGGTGGCAGACCCGGCCGCTGTTGCCGAGGTTCACGCACTTATCGGCCTTGGCGCCCTCGGAGTGAGGCGTCGCGTGCGCGGCGCTCCCTGTCAAAGCTGTGATCGCCAGCCCGACGACCGCTCCGGTGAATGTGGCGAAGCGCCTGCTCGTCATGGTCTTCCCCTCTGAGTTCGTTAGCCGTATGAGCAGCATCGCGACGAGCGTCGACCGAATTCCAGGCCTTTGCGCTGTGGCGAAAACACGGTGCAGATCCGGCACGACACGCACAAGCTGCGCGACGCCATCGCCACGGTCGGCGATGTGGTGAACTCCAGACAGCCGCCATCGGGTGCTGCGATCACGCTGATTCGACAATCCACTGGGGGTTAGGAGTAGCCGCGTTTGAGCATCATTACGGCGGCCTTGTCGAACTCGGCGTCGGTTGGGATGGCGAAGTCCAACGCGTTGGCGTAGCGGGTGACGATGTTGAACACGGCTGCGACCGCGGCCGCGTCTTCGAGCTGTTGCCGGGTGGCACCTGCGGCGAGCGCCGCTTGGACTTGCCTGGCCTCCAGTTCGTCAGGACGCAGGGTCACGGTTTCCAGGACGGTGAGTGTGGCGTGCAGGGGGTCCGAGATCGGCGCGGTGTGGTAGTCGGCGAGGGCCGCGTCGGCCACCGCCTTGTCCATTCCGTGCACGGCTATGGCCCGGTGAGCTCCGACGCAGAACGGGCACGAGTTCCATTTGGCGACCATCGCGGCCATCAGTTCGCGCTCCGCCACGGACCACTCGCTCGGTCCGCGCATCGCATCCTGCGTCCACGCGCCGAGCGCTGTGCCGACAAAGCCCTTGTGGTAGAAGGCAACGCGGGCCGCGTCCGGGAGGCGCGCTCCCAGCGCCAGGGAGATGACCCGGATCAGCATCCTGGTGCGGAGACCGTCTCCGCGTTCGACTTCAGGAAGGCGCATCGGTCGCCTCCGCGAGTATTCGGGTGGCGGCGTCCCACCGGGCCATACCCGCCCCAATGCAGGCGGACATGACGATCTCGAACGCGGCCTTGTCGCTGCCGGCCGCCCGCCGGACGGCAGCGAGCTCGGCGTCGGTCACCCGGTAGGAGGCGTCACCGATCTGCCAGGCCAGATCGTCGTACGGTTCGGCAACAGGCGGCCCGCCCGCACTGCGGGCCGCTACCGCGGTCCGCAGTGCGACCTCGGTGATTCCGGTGTCGCCGGCCATCGCCGAGCGCAACGTTTCCGCGCGATAGCGGTGCGAGTCGTCGGTGCCTGTGCTCATATGGCCTCTCCGCTGCCGCTGGGATCGGGTCCGGTGTGGACGGTATCCGCTTCAGTCCCCGGCGGCATCCCGTCGTGTCGCGGCGCGGAACCGCTCGAGATACAGCGGCCAGCCCGAGCCGGCACCGAGGCTCGTGAAGCTCTCCCAGCCCTCGCCATGCCGGTCGAGATGCCGGTGTTCGAGCGCGACCCGGGTGCGCTCGGCACCATCGGCGATGAACCGGAGCTCGACCTCGCTGGCGTGGCCGGGATCGGTCTCCAGTTGCCAGCGCGGGCTGATGTCCCAGCTGAGGACCAGCCGCTCCGACGGCTCGTACGCCAGAACCCGCGCCCAGGTGCAGCGGCTGCCGTCGGAGCCGACGTCGTACACGGTGCCGTCGGCGCGAGGCTCCAGCACTGTCCGCTCGATCGGCGTCGCGAGCAGGTTGTGCTCGCGAGGCTTGATCTCGTCGAACCGTTCGGTGAACACGCGGAAGGCGTTCTCCTGGCCGACATCGACGACGATGTCGGCCTGCACGGAGGTCACGGCTTGGGAAGTGCTGCTCATGGGTGGGTCCTTTCGGTGCATCGTCGGTTGACGCACCAGAGGACGAACGGCCGCCGGGCTTCTCGACAGCTCAGTTCATCGAGTTTCCGGCTTTCTCGAGAGCGCGCATGCGGCCGGCGAGGTAGCGCTGGTCGGCGGGGTTGGTGGCGAGCTCGTGCGCACGCCGGTACGCCGCGACCGCGTCGTCGGTGCGGCCGAGACGGCGCAGGAGGTCGGCGCGGGCGGCGTGCAGCAAGTGGTAGCCGTCGAGGCCCTCGATGCGGTCGATCAACGCCAGACCTTCGTCCGGAGTGGTGGCCATGGCAACCGCCACGGCGTGGTTGAGCGCGACCACCGGCGACGGGGTCGCCGCGAGCAGCTGCTCGTACAGCGCGGCGATCGCGGACCAGTTCGTCTCCTCCGCTGTCGGTGCCTGGGCGTGCAGGACCGCGATGGTCGCCTGCAGGAGATACGGCCCGGGCGTCCCGAATCGCAGGGCGCGGTCCAGGAGCCGGACGGCTTCGGCGATCTCGGCGCGGTCCCAGCGTGACCGGTCCTGGTCCTCGAGCAGGACCACGTCCCCGGCCGGTGTGTACCGGGCGGCCGAGCGCGAGTGGTGGATCAGCAGCAGCGCGACCAGGGCAGGAGGTTCCGGTTCGTCGGGCATGAGGGTGGCGACGAGTTTGGCGAGGCGGATTGCCTCCTGCTGCAGTTCCCGGTACTCCGGCTCGTCGCCGCCGGCGGTGTAGCCGCGGGTGAAGATCAGGTAGATCACCGCAAGCACGCCGGAGAGCCGCTCGGGCAGTAGGTGGTCGGCGGGAACATCGAGGCTGATGCCCGCGTCGCGGATCTTGCGTTTGGCCCGCACCAGGCGCTGGGCGAGTGTGGGTTCGGCGACGAGGAAGGTGCGGGCGATCTGCCCGGCGGTCATCCCGGCCACGGCTTGCAGCGTCAGCGCGACGCGGGCTTCTTCGGCCAGGGCGGGATGGCAGCAGGTGAAGATGAGGCTGAGCCGCTCGTCGCCGACGCCGAGCAGGCTGCTCTCGTCGAGGTTCATGGTCGTCGCCTCCGGTCGCGGTCCCAGATCGGCGAGCTTGTCCCGGCCAGTGCGGGCACGCCGGAGCCGGTCGATCGCGCTGTTGCGGGCCGCGGTCAATAGCCAGGCCACCGGATCGTCCGGCACGGTGGCGTCCCATTTGCGCAGGGCGAGCGCGCACGCGTCCTGCAGCGCGTCCTCGGCCAGCTCGAAATCGCCGAGGACGCGCACCAGTGCCGCGAGCATGCGTGACCTGTGTTCGCGGTAGACCTCCCGCAGGACCGCCGCCGCGCTCATACTCCGGCCGAGGGCCGGTGGTCGAGGTCGGGAACTCCGGCGATCGGGCGGACTTCGATCGTGCCCACCTCGGCCAGCGGGCAAAGTGCGGCCAGTTCGAGTGCTTCGTCGAGGTTGCGGCAGTCGAGGATGTAGGCGCCGCCGAGGTGTTCGTGGGTCTCGGGGAAGGGGCCGTCGGTGATCAAGGTCTTGCCGTCGCGGACGCTGACCGTGGTGGCGGTGTGCTCGCTTTGGAGCGGATGCCCGGCGACGAACACGCCGCGGCGGCGGCACTCCTCGGCGAAGGCGTTCACTCTGGCGAGCGCCTCGGGGAACGCCGGATCCGTGGGTTCGGGCCGGTCGCAGTTGTAGATCAGCAGCATGTACTGCACGTGTCCTCCAGCTCGGGCGGTGTCGATTCGTCGAAGAGGATGACGAACGGCTCGACCGTAACTCGACAGGTCGCGTCAGGCTTCCCGGAACTCGTTCGATCGGGGCTCCGTGCCGTGGCGGTGGCGTTCGAGGATGTGCCGGGCGAGGTGGGCGGCGTCGTGGCCGACGAAACCGAGCAGCGCCGAGCCGGCGGTGCGCTGCCATGGCAGGCCGAGAACGTAGAGTCCGTCGACCGGGGTGTGCGCGCCGTGATGGCGTAGCCGTCCACCGGTGAGCGCGTCCGGGATGTGTACCCAGGTGTGGTCTTGCCGGAAGCCGGTCGCCCACACGACGGCGTCGACGTGGGCGGACTGTCCGTCGGCGAAGACGGCGATGTGCCCGTGCGCTTGTAGCAGCCGGGGGCGGAAGGTGACGCCGCGCCGGAGAAGGGACCGGCGGCTGTGCCCGATGACGGCTCCTTCACCGCGGCGCATCCACCGGCCGCGGCGTGAGGTGGCCGGCGCGGCGATCAAACCGGTGTGGATCTGCCACCAGAACAGGTCGCGGCCCAGGATCCGTTGCGGGACGCAGGCATTGCGCGTCCCGACCGCCAAGGTGACCGGCGCGGCGGCCAGTTCGGCGGCGATCTGGAAACCGGAGTTGCCGCCCCCGACGACCAGGACCCGCCTCCCACCGAATGGTGCGGGATCGCGGTAGGCGCTGCTGTGCCGTTGGAGAACATCGGAAGCGAACCCGGTCGCGCAGGTGGGGATCGCCGGTTTCTGGAAGGGTCCGGTGGCCACCAGGACCTGGCGTGCCCGGACCGGGCCCGCGGTGGTGGCGAGATCGAAGATCCGGCCCGTGCGGGTCAGTGCGGTGACCGCGGTGGCGGACTGGATGGGAAGACCGCCGGGAATGATCCCGGACGCGTAGGTGGCCAGGTAGTCGGCCACCTGGTCTTTGCCCGGATACGACTCGGGGTCTGCGGGAAACGGAAGATCGGGGAGTGCGGCGTAGCGAGCCGGTCGGCGAGCGGCCCGCCCGCGGGGAGCAGGTCACTCAAGGTTTCGAGGGGTTCGGGGACGACGCTGTACCAGCTCCAGGTGCCGCGGCGTTCCCGCTCGAGGATGCCTGCGGAGACCAGCACGCGCAGGTGCTGGCTAAGTGAGGGCTGCGGCAAGTCGAACTCTTCGGCGAGATCGCAGAAGCACGCCTCGCCGCCGGGGGAGTAGCGGACCAGTGACAGCAGGCTGATCCGCACCGGGGTCGGACAGCGCCTTGACAGCTTCGCGCCGCGTCGGCCTCGCCGGAGTCGAAGACCGCTGGGGCGCCGAAATCGACGGCGAGGTCGCCGGCTGGACCGCCGTCACCCCGGTCTCGCCGAGCGAGTGCTACCAGGGAGTCGCCGAGACATCGGTCTACGTCGCCGAATCCCATCGTGGCCGCGGCGTGGGCAAGGCGATGCTCTTCAAGCAGGTCACCGAAGCCGACGCCGCCGGGCTCTGGACGTTGCAGACCTCGATCTTCACCGACAACCGCGCCAGCATCGCCTTGCGCCACAGCGCCGGCTACCGCACCGTCGGCATCCGCGAACGCATCGCCCGACGCGACGGCGTCTGGCACGGCATCGTCTTCCTCGAGCGCCGCAGCCCCGTCAGCTAAGCGATGGTGTCTACCGTGGATGTTTTGATGCACGAACCGCCCCGGGTAGGGAGCGGCAAGGCCTCGAGTCGTAGTTCGCACGTTTGAAACGAGCACTGTCTTCCCGTGGCGATAGTCATGGCCAGGACGGTGTCCACAGTGGAACCCAACACGGTCTACGGTTAGTCGCGAACCGCCCATCCAATTCAACAATCCTGCTGTTCCGTGCCGTGTGATCCAGTGGGTCGCGTCCGGTCGTCCTCGTGTGGAGGGTGACGGGAGTGATTCGCGCGCTTGGTCGCGCAAGCGCGCGGGTCGCGCCGGACCGCCCGCGGATCTGCGGGGCCGCGACCCCAACGGTGCTCAAGCCCATGAGGTTGCAAACGCTGGGGGCGTCGATCGGCTTCGTATATGTCTTATAGGACAACGAATGTGTCGTGGTCGGCTTGAGCGAGTGCGCGCAGGAACGTGAGTGCCCGCAGGGTCGCGCGGGCTGCCAGCCGGGTCAGGATGTTGTTCTTCGGGTTGTAGGCGATGCTCCATAGGACGGGAACTTTGGTCATCTGCTCAGAGTCCGGCCGCCACCGGCAGGGTGTCCACGTTCGTGGACGATCCTGGATGGTGGCTTGCGGGCTGCCCGAAAGGGCGCTATCTTGGAATGAACGTTTCAAGATAGCGGGGTGACTATGCCCGACGTGAAGCACTTCGATCCGGACGCGGTACTCGACTCCGCCGTGCGGTTGTTCTGGCGCCAGGGTGTGGATTCCACCGGGGTGCAGGACATCGTGACCGCGACCGGGGTGAACCGGTCGAGTCTGTATTCGACGTTCGGCGGTAAGCGCGATCTCTACGTGGCGGCGCTGCGCCGCTATGTCACGCAGCGCTCCCAGCCGATCATGCGGCGGCTCACCGAGGACACCCGGGGCTTGCCGGCGATCTCGGACTTCTTCGACGGGCTGATAACGACGCGGTGCTCCGGGGAGTACGCGCGCTGGGGGTGCATGATCTCCAACGCTCACGCGAACGGCGAGAACGACGACCCCGACGTGCGTGACGTCTTGCATCTGCATCACGACCAGCTGCGTGCCGCGATGCGCACCGCTGTGGAGCACGCGGCGGCGGCAGGTCAGGTGCGGCCGGAGGTGTCGGCGGCCGCGGCGGCCGACATGCTGGCGTTACTGGCATACGGCGTCAATCTCCGGTCTCGCGCGGGCGCGGAACCGGACACGCTCAAGGAAACCGTGTCGGCCACGATCAGCCTGCTGGCCGCCTGAAAGGAGTTCGGATGCCCGAGTTCACCCTGCACGATGAGGCCAGCGCGCCCGAAGACTCCCGGCCCCATCTGGAGTCGGCGAAACGGCGCATGGGTTTCATCACGACGCTGAACGCGGTGATGGCCGAGTCGCCGGAGCTGCTGGCCGGGTACAACGCCTTGGCGGAACTGTTCGGCAAGTCTTCCCTTCCGGTCAGGGCGAAGCACGTCGTCTGGATCACCGCCAGCGTCCAGAACGGCTGCGAGTACTGCGTCGCCGCGCATTCCACCTTGGCCTTGAAGTCCGGTGTGGACAGTGACACGGTGACCGCCTTGCGGGAAAGCAAACCGCTGGCCGACGATAAGCTGGACGCTGCGCGGCGCTTCACCGCGTCGATGGTCGCGAACCAGGGTTGGGTTTCGGATGAGGACGTCGAGGAATTCCTGGCCGCGGGTTACACCAAGCGCAATGTGATGGACGTGATCCTCGGCGTGGGCATGAAGACTTTGTCCAACTACACCAACCACATCGCCCATACCCCGCTCGATCCGGCGTGGGAACAGCAGGAGTGGAAGCGCCCCTGACGGACAGTGTGGTGTGCCACCGGGAGGTCGCCGGTGGCACACCACGTTTCCGCGCTAGACCAGGGCCGGTTCTTTCTGCTTGTCCGGTACGAATTCGCCGTGCACGAGTGCCTGTTCGTGCTTGGTGGGGATCGCCCATCGATACAGGGGTACGGCCAGCGCCGTGGTGATGACGGCGACGAGCACCAGCATGGAGAACAGTTCCTGGGTGATCATCTGCTGGGCGAGGCCGATGTTGATGAAGATGAGGATCATCAGCCCGCGGGCGTTCATCAGGCCTCCCACGGCGTAGGACTCACGCCAGGAGAACCCGATGCTGCGCATCGCGAGCGCGCAGCCGAAGTACTTGCCGACGAAGCCGGCGATGAGGATGACGAGGAACGGCAGGATCATCGCCCAGCCCGCGAGCCCGTTGAGCTGGGTGTTGAGGCCGGAGAACGCGAAGAAGATCGGCAGCAGCAGGACGCAGGTGACGTCCATCATCTTGTCCTGCAGCGCCTTGCGGAAGGCGGCGTTGCGCGGCATCGCCAGGCCGGCGATGAAGCCGCCGAACACGGAGTAGATCCCGATGAAGTCGGTGAAGAACCCGGCGAGCAGGATCACGCCGATGACGATGTACAGCTGGTCGAAGCCCATCCGCCCGGTTCGTTCGACCTTCTCGCCCAGCGGCCGCAGGAGACGAGAGACGACGGTCAGCATCAGCACAACGAACACCGCCGAGAGGCCGATCGTCACCAGGGCACTGCCGAGGCCTGCGTTCGCGTGCATCGCGGAGAGCACCGCCAGGAAGCACCAGGCCATCGCGTCGTCGATCGAGGCCCCGACGAGCGTGAGGCGGCCCAGCCGGGAGTTCTGCAGTTTCCGCTCGTAGAGGATGCGGGCGAGCATGGGGAACGCGGTGATGGACAGCGCGCCGCCCACGAACATCGCGAACTCGAATTTTCCGACGTCCGGACGCGAAAGCTTGTCGAACAACAGCAGACCGGCGGCCGCGCCGAGCACCAGTGACGGGACGATTCCCGAGATCGCCAGGACGGCACCGTTGCGGCCCGCGCGGCTCTTGCCTTCCTTGGGGCCGTGGTCGAGCCCGGCGCCGACGAGGAACATGAACACAGTGAGGCCGATGGTGCTCAGGACGTAGAGGATGGGTTTGACGTCGGCGGTGAAGATGGCGCGCTGCGCCTCGGGGAACAGCGCGCCGAACAAGGTCGGACCGAGCAGGACGCCCGCGACCATCTCTCCCAGAACGCGGGGCTGTTTGATCAAGATCGCGAGCCGTCCGCAGATCGCCGAGGCGATGAGAATGACCACGATGGCGGGCAGGACTTTGAGCACGAGCATCAGGTTCGGGTCTGTCGCCGATGCGAGATAGGTGTCTTGCACAGTGGATCCCCCTGATCTACTGAGTGGCAGGCCGTCGATGGCCGGCGCGGTCGGGTCGGTGTGCCGGGATGCCGAGCTCGGTGAACCATCGCGGGTCGCGAGCGGGCACGGCGATGCGGCGGGCGTACCAGCTGTCGAAGAACGACAGCGCGAAGGTCGGCAGCAGGCACCAGATCGCCAGTGTCGCCAGGTCGGTGTTGCCGGTGAGGCCGGCGATGACCACGACGACGAATACGTTGGGGTAGGTCATCGCGACGTAGTCGTCGATGCCTTGGACGTGACGTCGCCGGGTCATGGCGAAAGCGATCAGCCGCAGGCCCACGGCGATGGCGATCGCCGTCGGGCCGTAGGCGGAGAAGCTGGACAGGTCGATGGTGAGTGACACCAGGACGATGAAGGTGGTGAGCAAAAGCACGGCGAGGTAGGCGTTGCGTTCGCCGAACTTGGCGGTGCGGACCGGTGTGCTCCGGCGGAGGCGGGCCACGAGCAGATAGGAGATCAGCACCGTGCCGGTGGACGCCGCCACGCTGATCGCCACCGCGGCCACGGCGCCATGGGCCAGGACGACCGGCAGCACCGCGGCGAAGGAGACGATTCCCGCCAGGGAGGAGAGGATCACGTGCGCGAACGCGGGCATGATCATGCCGCCCAGGCAACGGCTGACCGTCATCGCCACGACCGAGCTCGGCGTCGCCACCAAAACGGCGGTGAAGCCCCACGCATGCGATCCGCCGACGTCGAGCAGCGCGAGGAGCAGCGCCGCGACGGCGGGCAAAGCCGCGTAGCGAACCAGAACCGACCGCAGCACACCACGATCGGTCAGATAGCGGCGGGAACTTTCGATCTCGATGCGGCACATCGTGATGACGCTGGCGACGACGAGAATCCCCAGAAGCACGTAGGGCAGCGGAGGTAGCCGCAGACCGGCCAGGTTAGCCAGGAGACCGGCCACCATCCCGGCGCAGAACACGACGGGATGGTGCACGACGAGCCAGTCGTAGGCCATGTTCCGCTGTTTGCTCTCGCCGCGGACGTAGCCTTCGATCCGGTCGCCGCGCAGCATCTCCGAGTTCGGCAGGCGCAGGTCGTAGGCTTCGTCGCCGGGCCGATCGAGGATGAACCGGCAGAGCAGCTCCACGACGTACTTGTGCGAGACCACGCAGACGGTCTCGCCCCGCCGCAACGCCGGCAGGACCTCCTCCTCGTAGAAATCGTGGACCCGGTCACGGAACTGGGCGAACGTCTCGCCTCCGGACATGGTCGTGCTGTCGCCGTTCATCGCCTTCTCGTACTCGGCGATCCCGTGCTTCTTCTGCAGCAGCGACTTGCTTTCCAGCGTGTAGCCGCCGAAGTCGCGTTCCATGAGACGGTCGTCGACGAGGAGGTCCGCGTCGTCCCCGTGGATGGTGCGTGCCGTGTCGTAGGCGCGTGAGAGCGGGGAGACGTAGATCCGGTCGAAGTCGGTTCCGGTGTGCTTTCCAGCGACCTTGGTGGCCTGGGCCCTGCCCATGCCGGTCAGTGGTGCGTCGAGGTTGCCCGCGATCCGGTGGACGACGTTGCAGGACGATTCGCCGTGACGGACCATGAACAGACGCTCGTACAACGTGCCTTCCTCAGCTCTGGTCATCGGGCCGGCTTCCGGAGCGTGGCCGGCGGGGCGGTCTCGACCGGCTTGGGCTGGAATGTCTTGACCAGTTCCAGGTATTGCGGTGACTGCCATTCCGACAGGCGGGTGATGTCGCACATGGTGTGGACGACGTGCCGTTCGGCCATGACGTCGAGCAGGTCGGTCAGCCTGCGGGCCGTGCCGCCCTCGAAGCCGAACTCGTCGCTCAGCGTTTCGGCGAATTCGGTCAGCCGGTCGTCGATGGCACCGCGGAGCTTCACACGCTCGTCGTGATCGGTGGCCGTCAGGTGACTGCGGTTCGCCGAGACCAGCGAATCGGCCGCTTCGCTCTGGAGCCGCTGTGTCAGCTTCGCCGTGACGTCGGCCGTCGTCGGCGGCACGATGGCCTCGGTCAGCCAGGTCGCGGCCGCGGCGAGGTCTTCGTGGAGGCCGTCGGGGATCGAGGCGATGTCGTCACGCCAGTCCGTGCGTAGCTGCCGGACGATCTCGGTCGCGGTATCGAAGCACTGGTTGCGCAGCGTTCCGATGCTGAAGACAAAGGCGCCGAGGCGCCCGCGCCGGGTGGTTTCGTCGCCTTGACGCATGGGCCCGACGCAGAACAGGCGGTCACTGACCGCACCGTCGAGCCCGGTGAGCTGGCCGTGCTGCCGGACTTCGATACCGCGGCCGGTGACGGCATGCGGTATCGCCTGCCCACGGTCGCCGACCAGCCCCCGCCACAGCGGGTGTTCCGCGGTGGCGTAGTCGGTGGTGTTGCCCAGGCAGTTGATGACACGGTCGACGACGACCGGGTCGCGGTCGGCGAAGGCGACCCGGATCCGCGTGTCGTCGTCGACCAGCGCCATGCCGGTGATGTCGCCGGGGAGTTGCGAGATCGTCCGGGGAGCTCCGGGGTAGCTCTTCATCCTGCTGCGGACGACGTCACCGATCTCGGGCACCGTACTGGTGCGGTTCGCCACGATGAGGCTCTTGTACTTGTCCAGCAGCGCCCGCACGTCCACCGCGTCCAGCCTCGATGCAACTTCGATGACGTAGGGCTCCCACGCCTTCATGATGCGCTCGGCCAGCACCTGCGGAGCGGTGTCGGTGAATGTCCCGCGCAGGTACTCGTACTCAGCGCGCACCCCGTCGACGACGTCGTCCGCGGTCAGCTCCGGCGCGTCGAGGAACGGAGGGCGGCGGACCTGCCAGATGTCGTGCTGATGATCCGCGGGATAGGTGGCGTGCATGTACCCGGCACGGGAGCACACCTGGATCTGTCCCTCATGGCCCGCGTTGACCAGCGACACGATCGAATCGAACGCGGTGAGTCCCGATCCGACCAGCAGGACGCTCTCGTCCGGCCTCACCGAGGCGAACCTCCCGCGCGCGGAGGCGCTGTAGGGGTTCACGATGAACCGGTCCGAACCCTCGAGCGGGTCATAGAAGGACTTGCGTACCGGCTCGAGATGACCGGTGGCGAACACGACGAAGTCGCTGCGCAGCGTGGTGACCAAGCCCTCGTCACCGGATACGTACTGGACGAGGTGGGCGTCCTCGTCGGCTCGCACGTCCACCACAGTCCCGGTGAGTTCCAGCAGGGACACGGCCGAACTCGCCTTCGCGGCGGTGCTGTGCAGGCGTTCGGCGAGATACTGGCCGTAGATACGCCGCGGGACGACGCACGTGAGCCCGAAGGCGTGGTATTTCCACCGCAGCGGCCACCGCGAGCGATCTGCTTCGTGGTTGGCCCACTCCAGGAAGTCCTCGGCGCGCTCGCGATAGAGCGTGATCCGCCCTGCTTGGATGTTGAGCATGTGGTCCCAGGTCGTCGACGCTTCACCGAAGGCGATGCCGCCATAACGGGCGCCGGGATTGCGTTCGATGACGCAGATCTCCAGCGGGGTGTCGGCGAATTGCAGCAAGCGGGTCGCGGTGAGCGTTCCGGAGAAGCCGGCACCGATGACGGTGACTCTCCGGACCGGGCCGTGATGCATTTCCCCCATCTGTTCTTCCTTCCACATTGAGTCGGTTCAGACCGACGGCGTCCAGTGCTGTTCGAATACGACGTCGACGGCGTTCTTGATCGAGTTGTGAACGATGCACGCGCGCTCCGCTTTCAGCAGAGGCTTCGCCAATTGGTCCTGAAACCGTTGCGGCGCGGACACTGCGACGAGGATCCGTGCGAACCGGCTCGGTGCCGTCTCCAGCGATCCGATGACACGCACGTTCACCTGCGTCAGGTCAAGCGAGCTTTCCTCGGCCTTCACGATGCCGATGAGGGTGCTCAAAAAGCAGCCGCCGAGCGCGAGCAACAGCAGCTCTCCGCCCATGGGTCCCTTGTCAGTTCCGCCTTTTTCCGCCGGTCGGTCGACAGTTATGTCGTGGGTCCGGGCGTGCCCGGAGATGACGGTGTCGACCAACGGTTCGAGTGTCACGCTGAGTTCGGCCACAGCAGTTTCCGCTCCTGTTCCACCGGTGTGGTTGTCGGAGCCAGCTTTGCCGGAACGACACCTCGCGGTGGCCGGTCGTGGACGATCCTGGACGGCCGAAAATCCGGGATGGGAAATCCCTTGACAGCAGGTGAGCCCGGCACAGTAACCTGGAACAGTCGTTCCAGGTTGATTCTCGGTGAAGAGACAGCCGTCGACCGGCCGGGCCGGTGCCGTCCCACGCCGAGGTCGTTCAAAGGGGGGATGAGCACCGCGACTGACGCCTGCGCGGTGCTGACAACAGGGGGAGGCGCCTATGTCGAATACGATGACACCAGGGAAACCGCGCACGCTCGATGAGTTCACCGCGGCCTTGCGGTCGCTGAAACTCGCAGCCGGTAGCCCGTCCATCACCGAGATCACGCGGCGGATCCATCGGACGTGGCAGCACGCCGGCCGACCACGCAGCGAGTGGCCTGCCCGATCCACCGTGGGCAACTGTTTTCTGACCGGACGGCGCCGGCCGAACGTCGACCTGGTGTTGGCGGTCGTGGAAACGCTGGTGGACAGCGACGTCGCGGTGGTCGCCCAATGGCGGCATGCCCTGCACGCCGT
The DNA here is from genome assembly GCF_022479115.1 of Amycolatopsis sp. EV170708-02-1. NCBI lineage: Bacteria > Bacillati > Actinomycetota > Actinomycetes > Pseudonocardiales > Pseudonocardiaceae > Amycolatopsis > Amycolatopsis sp. EV170708-02-1. The sequence continues at coordinate 5,778,274 of NZ_CP092497.1, read as the reverse complement.
GCTGGGAGAGGCCGACGCGGACGGCTGCGTGTCCGTGTCCGGGCGGCTTCCCGCCGACGTGCCCGAGTTCGCCGGACGCGCGGACCTGTTGGGCCGGGCCGCCTCCATGCTCGACGATAGGTGCCGCACCCTGATCTTCGAAGGCATGCCAGGGATCGGCAAAACAGCCGCAGCGATCCATTTCGGCCATGCCCTGCGACGCCGCCAGCTTGTCGACGACGTAGTACTCCACGTCGACCTGGCCGGTGACGACCCCCACGGCCGTCCGGTCGCCGCCGAGGCAGTGCTGGAGTCGTTCCTGCGCCTGCTCGGCGTCCCCGACGATCAGGTACCGCCAGGCCTGGAGACCCGCGTCACGCTGTACCAGCGCAAGCTCCGCGGTGTCCGCGCGCTCGTCGTGCTGGACAACGCGGCAAGCGACAACCAGGTGACACCCCTGCTGCCGCCGCCGACCTGCACCGCGCTGATCACGACCCGCAACAAGCTCACCGAGATCCCCGGCACGAACCGCCTGGCCGTGGGCGTCCTTTCTCCCAACGAGGCCCTGCAGCTCCTTCGCAGCACCGCTCGCCCGCGGCGAGTCGACGTGCACCAGGACACCGCGCGCAAGATCGCCGCGCTACTCGGCCATCATCCACTCGCGTTGTCGATCATCGGCAGGCACCTGCACGACCATTTGAACTGGACCCTCGCCGACTACCTCGAACCCTTGACCACCTTGGCGATGGAAGGCGGCCTCCGAGCCGCCCTGGCGATGTCCGACAGGGGTCTTCCCGCGGAATCCCAGCGACTACTGCGTCTGCTGGCCATGCATCCAGGGCACGACTTCGACGCCTCCGCGGCCGCCGCGACGGCCAACGTGACCGTCACCGCCGCTCAGCACTATCTCGACACGCTGCTCTCCGCGCACCTGCTCGAGCCCCGGGGAAACAAGCGCTACGGCATGCACGATCTGGTCCGCGCGTACGCGAACGAGCGGGCTCGCATCGACCAGCCGATCAGCTGCCGAACCAAAGCACTCACCCGCCTGGTCGACCATTACCGGCACACCGCCACGGCCGCGATGGCGCAGATCGCCCCGGAGAAGACCATCCTCGGCGGACGTGGCGACTACGCGCGCACCCAGAATTTCGTCACCTCCGAACAAGCACGGACCTGGCTCGCCACGGAGCAAACCAATCTCTGTGCGATCGAAACACTCACCAAAACGATGTCAAGACAGCAGAAATCACGTATGTCTGACAGCGAAAACCACAGCGCCGGCTTCCTTTCCCGGAGCACACAACGCCATACCCCAGCCGCCGTTCACCACAGGATCAGTGACAAGGAGAGAGAACTGGTCCTGTAGCGATGAGTGCGGCCGCCTGACCCGGCGAGGGCAGGCGGCGAAGACGGTGCGGACGACGGCGTCCAGTTCGCAGCCGTCGTGCGGGTCGACCTCGAAGCCGGAGTGTGTCGCGCGGAGCTGGTAGGGCGGACCGCCGATCTCGAGGCCGATCGTCGCTGCGGGGCGGACCTCACCCGGGCGCCGAGCAAGGCGGGAACGGTGAGCGCGATCGGGGAAAGCTCGGCGCTGCTGGCTGAGGTCTGCTGGTCGCCGAGGCCGCGCCGCCGGAACTGCGTGAACAGACGTTGGCGTTGTCGGCGACCGCGTCCTTAACCGGGCAGTTCGTGTCCCCGCTGCTGCTCGGGCCGCTGATCGCCGCCAGCACGAGCACCACAGGTTTCCTCGCCGCAGTTGTCCTACTCGCCCTCCTGGCCACCAGAGCCTCGCCCTCCGGCTCGGAAGGCGATTGACGTGACTGTGTCGCCGGGTCTCCTGAACCATGCGGGCTGTGATCGACCTGTTGCTCCTTACAGGAGCTGCCGGGGAAATGCACCGCCCAGAACCGGCCGCCGCGCAGCCGGACGAACATCTCCGCGCCATCGTCGTCAGCCGGCGCCTGTTGACACAACAGGACCCGGCCACCGCGGCATATCTCGCCGCGCAGTCCCTCGATCAGCTGGAGATCCTCGGGGGCGAGCTGGCCAGATCGAGCAGCCGTTCTTCCCCGGCTCTGCTGTAACGCACCAACGTCGACATCGGCGCCTCCCTGCGACGACCTCCCAGGATACGACCGGGGTCTGACAAGTTAGTTCGCTGAAGAATCCACGATCGCGATCACGTCGTTCACCTGTACGGCAAGCGGGTGATTCTTTTGCGGCGTCCGGGTAGGGCGGCGGCGCGTCGCACGACGCCGGCTTCGCCGATCACGATGCACTGGCGTGCACACGTACTCCGACGAGCCGGAGAGGAATTCGCGGATGCCGACGCCGTACCGCCGGTCCGAGACAGGTCTGCCCTGCTACCGCCCGGGCGCCGCGCCCCCGTTTCTGCGAACGACGAACCAGCTCGAGGACATGGGGCTGTGCTCGACGGGCCGGACCGCTGCGTTCGTCGACTCGCAATACGGCCCGGCGGCGCTTTTCCTGCTCACCGAAACCGACCTGCTCCCCGGCACCACCTGGCCACCGATCATGTCGGCCGAACAGACGTCGGTACGTCCCTCGGCCTCAGGGTGACCCTCCGCATCGCGCACGTGCAGGACGGCTGCCGCAGGAGCAAGTTTCCACGAGCGGCCAACGCCCTGGATCCGCATCAGAAGGAGAGTTGATGGACAACGCCCGAGCCCGGCACCAGGACTACACCGCCGAACGCGACCGGTTGCTCGCGCTGTGGGAGCGCAGCGTGGCAGGCTCAGGCGGGCCGCTGGCCGGAGCGATCCTTGACCCGGCGCCGCTGCCGACAGGCTGGTGCGGTCAGGTGCAACTCGTGCCGGGCGAACACCACATCGGTGACGTTCGCGACGCAGAGGACTTCATCGCCGCGACCTACGGACTGCAGCGCGGAGCGGTGGTGGTCGAAGACAGCCGGACCGGGACCGCAGACACGGCTTTCGTGTGGGCCTTCCACACCGTGTCCGCCGCGGACCACCACCGCCACACCCCCATGACTACCCTCGACGTCCACGGCCGCGCGGACGCTCCCGCCTCCACGGTCGCGGAGTCGGGGGAACTCAAGCACCTCGCGGATTGGGCCGGCAAGCACCGCTTCGTTTGGGACCAAGTACGGGCCGGTGAACACCGGCACGTCGACGTCGACCGCGTGGTACACCGGCTGCAGCGGCTGCGCGGCGGCATCCTCGACCTCCTGCCCCGCACCGCGCCCGGCCAAGTCCGCGCCGTGCTCGAGGACGCCGGGGTGACCCGCGAGCACCTCCCCGATGACCTCGCCGACCTCGCCGGATTGCCGCCGCTGCGGTGATCGTGCTCTTTCGCCTTCCGTGAGACCGAACAACGAAACTGTCGTACCGGTGTGTGATCGTGTACTCGCTCGTTGTTCGCAGGGGAGGGAGCAGGATGTCGTCACGTCGTCCAACGCCGGAGCAGGAGGTCGCGGTCGCGGCGTTCCGCCGCGGCGACGACTTGGTACTACAGGCCGGCGCCGGGACAGGGAAGACGACCACGCTGACGATGCTGGGCAACGCCACCCGCTGGCAAGGCCGGTATCTGGAGTTCAACAAGTCGATCGCGGCCGAGACCGAGCGAAAGTTCGGCGGCAACGTCCGCTGCGCGACCGCGCACAAGCTGGCCTTCAACGTCGTCGGCCGCCAGTTCGTAGAACGGCTGGACCGGCCGAGGATGAGCACGGTGAAGCTGGCGCAACTCCTGGGGATCACGATGGAGGTCACCATCGGCGCCCGGGAGCTGAAAGCCGGTGACGTTGTGCTCGATCGCGCGGGAAACGGTGCAGCAGTTCTGCTATTCCGCCGACGACGTCCTGGCCCGCCGGCACGTGCGCTGGCAGAAAGGCATCGCCAGCGAGCACGAGCACGATCAGCTCGTCGACCTCGTGCTGCCGGTCGCTGAACAGATGTGGACCACTTCGCCGGAGGCTACGCGACCTCGTCGACCGGATCCTGCCCGAGGCCCTGGCCACGACCACCGGCGACGCGATCCTGGTGTTCGTCCCGAAACAGGAATGGCGGCCCGGCTTCGTCGCGGACCTGACCATGCGCACCCGTCGCCACCTCGAGGAAGACAACCTCCGCCATGCCGATCAGCTCCAGCTCCGGGTACTGCTCAACATCGGCATGGTCGACATCAAGGCACGAGCCTTCTCCAGCGCCCTGGCCATCGACCTGCAGGTAGCTGGTCGGCGGGTAGTTCCACCCTGAGCTGGGTGATGTCGGCCAGTGTGCCGAGTGGCTGTCTTGGGGCCTTGGCCAAGTCGAGCGCCAGGTGGGGCTGGGCGTCCAGCAGATCGATGTCCGTTTCGTCGAGTGGACGTTGCTCCGCCTTATCGGCCTCGTCGAGTCGGCGGCGAGGTCGGCGTACTTGTCCGGCCGGTCTCGGTCGTTGTTCCTGATCTGGCAGAGGTAGTACGCGGCTTCGTTGCGGACGCATCCGACGACCGCAGCCCGCTTTGGGGCTATACCACCGCGTACCAAGTCGACCGATGGAACGCCGGCCGGTTCTCCGGGCGCGTGGTGCTTGCCCGTCCCCTTCGGAGTCCGATGAGTCAGTACCGTGCTCGCAGTTCGGATTTCCGCACTTTCCCGGACGCGGTCCTCGGCAACCGCTCGACGAACTCGAACCGCGCGGGCACCTTGTATTTCGCCAGCCTGCCCAGCAGGAAGTCGCGCAGATCCCCGGCGCTGACGTCACCGGAAGGGACGACGAAGGCGTAGCCGACCTCGCCCCATTTCTTGTCAGGGACACCGATCACGGCCGTCTCGGTCACCGCCGGATGCTCGAAGAGGGCGTTCTCCACCTCGGCCGGGTACACGTTCTCCCCGCCGGAGATGAACATGTCCTTGAGCCGGTCGACTATCCGGTAATGCCCATCCTCGTCGACGGTGGCGAGGTCGCCGGTGCGGAACCAGCCGTCCTCGGTGAACGCCGCCGCCGTCGCGGCTCGGTTTCGCCAGTAGCCGGGCGACACATTCGGTCCCTTCACCTGGATCTCGCCGGTTCCGGGCGTGTCCAGCCGGACGTCGGCGAAGAACACCGGCACGCCCGCCGAGCCTGCCCGGCCGCGGCTTTCCCGAGCCTCCAGGAACGTCACTCCCGGCGCGGTCTCGGTCATCCCGTACCCCTGGCAGAAAACGAGGCCGCGACGCTGATACGTCCGTACCAGCTCCTCCGGTACCGACGCGCCGCCGCACAGCAGGCTGCGTACCGACGACAGGTCGGCCGTCGGCCATCGAGGGGAGGCCGCGAGCGCCGCGTACATCGTCGTCACGCCGAACATCCAGGTCACTCGGTGCCGCTCGATCAGGTCGAAGCAGCCGTCGACGTCCCACGACGGGGTGAGGAGGGCACAGCCGCCCTTGATCAGCGTCGGCAGCAAGGTCTGTGCGAGCGCGGCGATGTGGAAGAGCGGCGCGGTGACGAGCGCGACCTCGTCGCCCGCGACGTCGACCCCGATCAGCAGGTTGAAGGTGTTCCAAAGCAGATTGGCGTGGGTGAGCGTCGCGCCCTTCGGCCGCCCCGTCGTGCCGGAGGTGTAGAGGATCAGTGCGACGTCGTCGGGAGCCACCGTCACGGCGGCCGGTTCCACACCGCTTTCGGTGAGCCAGGCTTCGTAGTCGTCCAGCGCGACGGTTCGAACAGTGAGATTCTCCGGAATGTCCCGGGGCGCGTGGATCAGCACCGTGGCACCGGAATCGGTGAGGACATGCTCGACCTCCGGCGCGGACAGCCGGAAGTTGATCGGGACGAAGATCGCCCCGAGCGAGGTCGTCGCGAAGAGGGTCTCGACGAACGACGGGTGGTTCGGGCCGAGGTACGCCACCCGGTCTCCTTGCCGCACGCCCGCGGCGTTGAGCCGTGACGCGAGCTTCGCGATCCGCTGGGACAGCTGGGCGTAGGTCGTCGGCTCGTCCTCGAAGAGCAGCGCGGTCCGGCCGGGCGAGATCCGCGCACGGCGGGCGGGCCAGCCGCCGATTCCCTCGTCGCACATCCATGCTCTCCTAATCGGCGGTTCGGACGGAGGGGCGATTTTCGGCCAAGTCTCGCCGGTTCGTTTCCTTCAGCGCCAGCACGCAACCGACCGACAGCAGGCAGAACGCCGCGATCGTCCAGGAGACCGCCGTCGTCGAGGCTCCGCCGGACGCGCGCTGGAACTCCGCGAACAGCACCGGCGCGAAGCCCGCGCCGAGTCCGGCGAGCTGATAGCCGAGTGAGGCTCCCGTGTACCGGTTCTCCGTGGCGAACAGTTCGGTGTAGAGAGCGGCCAGTGGCCCGTACATCATGGGGTGAAGCACGCCTTGCCCCACGACGAGCGCCACGAGCAGCAACGCCCCGTTCCCGCTGTCGACGAGCGGGAACAGCAGGAATCCGTAAACCGCTGTCACCAGCGCGCCGATCATCACGATCGGCCGCCTGCCGAACCGGTCCGAGGCCGCCGACCAGCCGACGATCCCGAAGACCGCGCAGGCGGACGAAACGGTGAGCGCGTTGAGCACCGCTTGCCGTCCATGGCCCGCTTGAACGCCGTATGCGAGCACGAAAGTGGTCAACGTCGCCTGCACGACGAACGCCGCGAGACCGACTCCGACGCCCAGCGAAAGCGTCTTCGGCTGGTCACGCAGCACGGCCACGAGCGGGAAGCGCCGGCGTGGCGCCGTGGTCTTCGCGGCAAGGAACACCGGGGTCTCCTCGACCCTGGAGCGGACGAACAACCCGATCGCGAGCAGCACCACGCTGAGCAGGAACGGCACACGCCAGCCCCAATCGAGGAACGCGGCCTCCCCGGTGACGGCCACCGTCGTCGTCATCGCGAGAGTGGACACGACCATCCCGCTGGGCGCTCCCGCGTTCGCGAAACTCGCCCACAGACCACGCCGTGTGGTGGCGTGCTCCGCCGACATCAGGACCGCTCCGCCCCATTCGCCGCCGACCGAGACGCCTTGCAGCACCCGCAGCAGGATCAGCCCGAGCGGTGCGGCCGCGCCGATCTGGCCGTAGGTCGGCAAAAGCCCGATGAGGAAGCTGGAGACGCCCATCAGCGTCATGGTCATCACGAGCATCCGCTTGCGGCCGAGCCTGTCGCCGAAATGGCCGAAGAGCACGCCACCCAGCGGCCGCGCGAGGTATCCGGTGGCGAACGTGCCGAAGCTGGCCACCGTGGCGAGCGCGGGATCCAGATTGGAGAAGAAGACCTTGTTGAACACCACAGCGGACGCCGTGGCGTAGAGCAGGAAGTCGTAGTACTCGATCAGGCTGCCGAGATAGCTCGAAGCGACCGCTCGGCGGAGCTGGACGTTGCCCATGGCCTTCTCCTCCTCGTCAGGCGTAATGCCGGTAGACGGCCCGCGCGACGCAGGCCGGTTTGGCGGAGCCGTCGAGTTCGATCGTGAAGTCGAGCACCATCTGCACGCCGTCGGCGATGTCGACGACTTCGGCGACCTTCCCCGCGAGGCGGATCTTGCCGCCGGCCGGGACGGGACTGGGGAAACGCACCCTTTCCAACCCGTAGTTCACGCTCATCCGCACGCCCGTGATCTGAAGCAGGCTGGAGAAAAGCGGGATCAGGAGGGAAAGGGTCAGGTATCCGTGCGCGATGGTTCCACCGAACGGTCCGACGGCGGCGCGTTCGGGGTCGACGTGGATCCATTGGTGATCGTCGGTCGCGTCGGCGAACCGGTCGATGCGTTCCTGGGTGATCTCCACCCAGTCGCCATGGCCGAGGTCCGCGCCGGCGAGCGCCTTGATCTCTTCGATGCCGTTCGCGTGCGTCATGGTTTCTCCTGATCGCCTTTGACGAGACCCAGCAGCCTCGCCGCGTTGTCCTTGAGGATCTTCGGGCGGACTTCGGGTTTGATCTCCAGTTCGGCGAAGTCGGCGAGCCAGCGGTCCGGGGCGATCACCGGGTAGTCGGAACCGAACAGGACCTTGTCCTTCAACAGGGTGTTGGCGTAGCGCACCAGTTGCGGCGGGAAGTACTTCGGCGACCAGCCGGACAGGTCGATGTGGACGTACGGCTTGTGCGTCGCGACCGCCAACGCCTCGTCCTGCCAGGGGAACGACGGATGCGCGAGGATGATCCGGAGCTCGGGGAAGTCCACCGCGACGTCGTCGACCAGCATGGGATTCGAATACTTGAGCCGGATCCCGCCGCCGCCGGGAACACCGGCGCCGATGCCGGTCTGTCCGGTGTGGAAGAGCGCGGGCACCTCGAGTTCTTCGATGACCTCGTACAGCGGATACGCCATCGGATCGTTCGGAGCGAAGTCCTGGATGCTCGGATGGAATTTGAAGCCGCGGACGCCGTGCTCTTCGACCAGCCTGCGTGCTTCGCGGACGCCGGCCTTGCCCTTCCACGGGTCGACGCTCGCGAAGGGGATGAGCACGTCCCCGTGTTCGGAGCAGCTCTCGGCGACCTCCTCGTTCGCGATCCGCGGATGGCCGGTGGCGTGTTCGGCATCGACGGTGAACACGACCGCGGCCATGTCGCGCTCCCGGTAGTACGCCGCCGTTTCCGCGATGGACGGCTGCCGGTGCCCGTGTGCCTTGAAGTACTTTTCCGAGGCTCCGAACAGAGCCGGGCTCAGCGAACCGTGCCCGTCCTTGGAGATTTCGGCGTGGGTGTGCACGTCGATCGCGACCACCGCGTCGATGTCGATGGGCATGTCACGGTCCTTTCGGCGCCGGGATCCCGAAAGTCTCGGGCGCCGCGCCGACCCCACCCGGCCATTCGGCCGCGATTCCGCCGGCGGTCCAGCCGCCGTCGGCGAAGGCGACGGCCTTCTCCCGCGGATGCGCCCAGAGGGTGAGCCGGTCACCGCCGATGCCGATCGCCTGGCCGGTGACGCCCTTCGCTTCGTCCGAAGCCAGGAAAACGACGAGCGACGCGGCGTCCTCGGCCGTCCCCAGCCCTTCGTCCCGGCGGAGCCAAGGCGGGAACGGCTTTCCGGCGCGTTCGGCCTCGTCGATCGCCGGGGCGAAGGCCGGGATGGTGCGGGTCATTTCGGTCGCGGCGACCGGGACGACGGCGTTGACCAGGATTTCCGCCTTGGCCAGTTCCATCGCCCAGGTGCGCGCCATCGCGGCGATCCCGGCCTTCGCGGCGGCGTAGTTGGTCTGCCCGAAATTGCCCCGTTGCCCCGCGGGGGACGAAACGAGGATCAGCCTGCCGCCTTCTCCCTGTTCCCTCATCCGCACGGCGGCCGCCCGCGCGCAGGTGAAGGTGCCGCGAAGGTGGACGCGGACGACGTCGTCGAAGTCCTCGTCCGACATCTTCCACAGCACCCGGTCGCGCAGGATGCCCGCGTTGGTGACCATCACATCGAGCCGGCCGAACTCCTCGATCGCGGTGCGGACCAGCCGGTCGGCGACCTCCGCGCCACCCACGGGCGCGATCACGGGAACGGCACGCCCGCCCGCCGCCGCGATCGTCGCGACGGTTTCACCGGCCGCCGCCTCGTCCACGTCGTTGACCACGACGGCCGCACCCGCGGCGGCGAGAGCTTCGGCGTAGGCGCGCCCCAGCCCGCGGCCACCGCCGGTGACCACCGTGACCTTGCCCGACAAGTCCATGGAGCCGTCCTCTCGTCGTCCGTTGCGAGCCCAAAGTAGGTCAGAATTGAAACCGCCGTCAACAATCTGCCCAACATCATCGGTTAAGCTGCTCTCCGTGACCGAAGACGACACCGCGCCCGGCCCGGCCCATCGGCCGCAATCCTTGATGCTCAACTTCCTGGGGCTGTACGTGCTCGGGCGCGACACCGCCGTCTACTCCGGCAGCGTGATCGACGTGTTCGCCAGGGTGGGCGTCTCGGAGGAGGCGGTGCGCTCCACGCTGACCCGGATGGTCGGCCGCGGGCTGCTGACGAGGCAGCGTCACGGCCGCCGGGTCTACTTTGGACTGACGGCCCGCGCGACCGAGGTGCTGGAGGACGGCCGGCGGCGGATCTGGGACACCGGTGCGGTCAATCGCGACTGGGACGGCACCTGGACACTCGTCGGCTACTCGCTGCCCGACAGCAGGCGCAGTGAGCGGCACGATTTGCGCAGTCAGCTCGTCTGGGCAGGTTTCGGGTTGCTGCAGAACGGTTTGTGGATCGCGCCGGGCACGCGGGACGTCACCGCGATCGCCGGTCCGCTCGGCCTGCTCGACCACGTCACGGTGTTCACCGCGCAGGAGGCCAAGCCGACCGAATCAGCGGACCTGGTCCGCAAGGCCTTCGACATCGACGAGATCTCCGCCCGGTACCACGCCTTCCTCGACCGGTGGGACGTGCCGAGTCCCCTCCCGTCGGCGCCGGACGACCTCGCGCGCCGCCTGCTGTTGCACACCGACTGGCTTCAGGCCGTCCGCCAGGATCCCCATCTCCCCGCCGAACATCTTCCCCCGGACTGGCCAGCCATCCGCGCGGAACAGGTTTTCGCGGCACTCGACGGACGGATTCGGGACGCGTCGACGAGGCTGGCGGAAGAGACGCTCGATGTCGTGGATGCTGAGGACGGTGACTCTCCGCAGCCTCGTTCTTGATCGGCAGGAGGAGGGGCGGTGCTGCGCGTCAAGCGCTGCGGGATCGTCGTCGGCGCGACGGCGCTCGCAGGTCGGTGTGGTGCTGGACCGTGAGGTGGACGATGTCGAGGACATGGGGGTCGTCGACGAGGTAGATCTGCCGCTTGCCTTCACGGCGTGAACGGACGAGCCCGGCGAGTTTGAGCTTGCTCAGATGCTGGCTGGTGGTGGCGACGGTTTGCCCGGTTTCGGTGGCGAGCGTGCCGACGTCGCGTTCGCCGGAGGCCAGCAGCCACATGATGTGCAGGCGGACGGTGGCCGAGAGCAGCCCGAAGGTCGCCGCGGCGTCTTGGAGGACGTCAGGCGGCAGGGGCTCGGTCTGCGGGGGATGGGCGGCGGGCACGGGGTCATCCTCTCAGGTGGCCCTCCCAGCGTGACGTAGGACAAACACTTGCACAAGTGTTTGACTGTTCCGGGGGTGTGCGCTTGACTGGTTTCAGGCTCACGACGTGAGGTGCGGAGGGAGGTGAGCCGGGTGACCGGCGAAGGAAGTAGTAGTCGCAGTCACGCGGACTCCCGGCCGTACGCCGCCGGGCCGGGGTAGGCCCGTGCCGTCCGCGTGGCAGCTGTCGCTGTGGTTTCCGCAGCACCGGCCTCCACGGACAGGACTTTTCGGATGACTTCACTTCCCGTGTCGCGGACGCGACGCGGTCCCGGCTCGGGCGATGACGCGATGCTGCGTGAACTCGCCCTGGCTCCCGTTCTCACGGTGTTCCAGCGGCTGGGCGGCTCGCCGAAAGGGCTGACCGAATCCGAAGCTGAGAGCCGCCTGCGTGCCCTGGGCGAGAACCGGACGCGTGACGTCGTCGATTCCGGCGCCAGGCGGGTCGCGGCGGCGGTGTCCAGCCCGTTCGTCGCGTTGCTGACGGGTCTCGGTGTGGTTTTCGTGGTCGTGGGTGATCTGCGCGGGGCGGTCACGGTCGGCGTGATGGTGGCGCTGAGTGTGGCGCTGCGGTTCTGGCAGTACACCCGGTCCGATCGGGCGGTGCGGGCACTGCGCCGTGGGGTGAGGACGACGGTGACCGTCCGGCGCCGTGCCGGCGACGGCTATCCGGCGCTCGAACGTGAAATTCCGCCGGAGGATCTGGTGCCGGGCGACGTCGTGTTACTGGGCCCGGGTGACCTCGTACCCGCCGACCTGCGGGTGGTCGCCGCTTCCGGATTGCTCGTGGACCAATCCGCGTTGTCGGGTGAAGCCCTGCCGGTCTCCAAGCGGCTGCCGCCCGCCGGCGGGCCCCCGCGTCGGCACGAACCGGAACTGGTCGACATGCCGTCCCTGTGTTTCGCCGGGACCTCGGTGCTCGGCGGAACCGCGACGGCGGTGGTGGTCTCGACCGGAGCCGGCACCTATTCCGGTGCTGTCGCGGCGGAGCTTTCCGGTCGGCGTCCGGAGTCGAGTTTCGATCGGGGAGTGCGCGCGGTCGGCTGGACCTTGATCCGGTTCATGCTGGTGATGGTGCCGATCGTGCTGGTGGTCAACGGCACGGTGACCGGCGACTGGGCGCAGGCGGGGATGTTCGCGGCGGCGGTGGCGGTCGGGCTGACCCCGGAGATGCTCCCGGTGATCGTCACGACGAATCTGGCGCGGGGCGCGATGCTGCTGTCGCGGCGGAAGGTGATCGTCAAGCGGCTCAACGCGATCCAGGACCTGGCAGCGATGGACGTGCTCTGCGTGGACAAGACCGGCACGCTGACCGAGGACCGGGTCGCCTATGCGCACAGTGTCGATCCGGGTGGCCGGCCCGACGGTGAGGCGGCCGAGTACGCCTATCTCGCCGTGCACTTCCAGGACCGGGTCCGCGACCGGCTCGACGAGGCGATCGTGGCGCAGCTGGCGGATGACGACGACGACCTGGTGACCGAAGCCTTGTTCGCCAAGGCCGACGAGATCGGGTTCGACCATGTCCGGCGGCGGGCGACGGTGATCGTGCGCCGGGCGGGTGAGGACATCCTGATCACCAAAGGGGATCCCGACGAGATCCTGCCGCGATGCACGCACGCACGCCAGGCAGGCGACGTCGTCGAACTGACGCCGACGGCCCGGACGGACGCGGACGATCTGGTGCGGGCCTACGGCGAGCACGGGATGCGGATCCTGGCCGTCGCCGCGCGGAAGTATCCGGCGCGGCTCGGTGACTACGGCGAAGAGGACGAAACCGACCTCGTGCTCGTCGGGTTCGTCGGCTTCGTCGACCCGGTCCGCGACAGCGCCGCGTCCGCGGTGCGGGAGCTGAACGCCCACGGCGTGGCGGTCAAGATCCTCACCGGGGACAACGGCCACGTCGCGGCGCAGGTCGCCACCGAAGCCGGTGTCCCGGTGGGTGAGGTCGTGCTCGGCAGCCAGATCGACGCCGCCGACGACACCGACCTCCGTTCGCTGGTCCGGCGCACGACCGTGTTCGCGAAAGCCGGTCCGGGGCACAAGGCCCGGATCGTGACCGCGCTGCGCGAGGACGGGCACGCGGTCGGGTTCATCGGCGACGGGGTCAACGACGTGACCGCGCTGCGCACCGCCGACGTCGGCGTCGCCCCGGACACCGCGACCGACGTCGCCAAGGAAGCGGCCGATCTGGTCCTGCTCGAGAAGGACCTGGGCGTGCTCGCCCGCGGCGTCGTCGAGGGCAGGCGGACGCTGGGCAACACCCTGAAATACGTCAACATCACGGCGAGTTCCAATTTCGGCAACGTGCTCACCGTGCTGGTGGCCGGCGCGTTCCTGCCGTTCCTGCCGATCCTGCCCGTCCAGCTGATGGTGGCGAACCTGCTCTACGACGCCGCGCAACTCTCGCTCGCGTGGGACCGGGTCGATGACGGCTATCTGCGTTCGCCCCGGCGGTGGGACGCGCGGGGCCTGACCCGGTTCATGCTGGTGTTCGGGCCGCTGAGCTCACTGTTCGACCTGTCGACGTTCGCGGTGCTGTGGTGGGTGTTCGACACCGGTGGCGATCCCGCGACCTTCCAGACCGGCTGGTTCGTGGAAAGCCTGGTGACCCAGCTGTTCGTCGTTCTCCTCCTCCGCGGCCGCCTGTCGCCGAGGCGGGGCTCGCGACCGGCGCGGCCGGTGCTGGTCGCGGCCGCCGTCGCGGGGATCACAGGGCTGCTGATGCCGCTGTCGCCTTTGGCGGAAGCGCTCCGGATGCAGCCACTTCCCTCGGGGTACTCGGTGTGGCTGCTCGTCGTGCTGGTGGGTTACGGGTTGTCCGCCCAGCTGGCCAAGAGAGCTTACGGTCGCGGCCGCCCGGCCTGGTGGTAACCGAACTTTTCCAAGCACACAAGCGAAAGCGAGCGCAGATGACGACTGCGGAGATGCTGCTGCGCCTGGGCGGCGGCGTAGGACTGGGAACCGTGATCGGTTTCGAACGCCAATACCGGGCCCGGATGGCCGGCTTGCGGACCAACGCGCTGGTCGCCGCCGGGGCGACCTTGTTCGTCCTGCTCTCGGCGCACGGGTTCACCGGGGAGAGCGCGGACCCCACCCGGGTCGCGGCACAGATCGTGTCCGGTATCGGCTTCCTCGGTGCCGGCGTCATTCTGCGGGAGGGCCTGACCGTGCGCGGATTGAACACGGCGGCGACCCTGTGGTGTTCCGCGGCCGTCGGATCCCTTGCGGGAGCGGGACTCTACGTCGTCGCGCTGTCCGGGACCGTGGCCGTGGTGGCGGTGAACGTCGCGCTGCGGCCCCTGGGGAGAGCGGTCGACCGGCGGCCGGACACCGGCACGGAAACCCCTACCTCCTACACGTTTCTCGCGGTGACGAAGGACGATGCCGAGGCGCATGTCCGCGCGCTGCTGGTGCAGGCCCTGGCGCGTACCGACTTCGCGCTGCGGTCGATCACCAGCACCAATCTCGACCTGGGCGGCCGGGTCGAGGTGCGGGCGGAGCTGCAGGCCGATCACCGCGACGACAAGCAGATGGAGTCGGCCGTGAGCCGGCTGTCCCTGGAACCGTCGGTGACCAGTGTGCGCTGGGAAACCGAACTGTCCTATCGCGACAGTGACGAAGAGAGCTGAACATGTCCCTGCTGCGTACCTTTCCCACCCGCGGGGTGGTGGACCGGCCACGGCGTGGCGCCGCCGATGTCGTCGTCTTCCTCGGGGCGGCCGTCCTGCTGTGGCTTCTCGTGACGCTCGCCCACGGGATGACCGTCCCGTGGGACGAGGTGACCGCGCCGTCCACAGTGTCCACCGACCCGGCCGAACTTCCTTATTACGCGGCACGTTCGCTGTTGCGGATGTTCGCCGCGCTCGCACTGTCGATCGTCTTCACCTTCGTCTACGCCACGGCCGCGGCGAGGTCGCGGCGGGCGGAGAAGGTGATGCTGCCGCTGCTGGACATCCTGCAGTCGGTGCCGATCCTGGGATTCCTGTCGGTCACGATCACCGGCTTCATCGCCCTGTTCCCCGGTTCCCAGCTGGGCCTGGAATGCGCGTCGATCTTCGCGATCTTCACCTCCCAGGCGTGGAACATGACCTTCGCGTTCTACCACTCGCTCGTCTCCCAGCCACGTGATCTCGACGAGGCGTCCCGGTCGCTGCGCTTGTCGCGCTGGCAACGATTCTGGCGCGTCGACGTTCCCGGCGGGATGATCCCGCTGGTCTGGAACGGCATGATGAGCTTCGGCGGCGGATGGTTCTTCCTGGTCGCCTCGGAGGCGCTCAGCGTGAACAACCACGACTGGGCACTGCCGGGGATCGGCGCCTACGTGGCCACCGCGACCGACGCGGGCGAGCTGGACAAGGTCCTGCTCGCGATCGTGGCCATGATCATCATGGTGGTCGGCGTGAACGTGCTGTTCTGGCGGCCGCTCACCGCGTGGGCCGAGCGATTCCGGGTGGAGGACTCCGAAGCGGCTGAAGCACCTCGCAGCATCGCCTTGCAGGTGCTGCGCCGATCCCGTATCCCCGCCCTGCTCGGCCGGGTCCTCGGCAAGCTGGTGTTCCCGTTCGACCGGATGATGGCCGTGTTCGGGCTGGCCGAACACCCGCTGCGGACCTCGCCTGTCCGGCGCCGCACCGGGGACGTGGTCTTCGCAGTGATCGTGCTGGGGCTGCTCGCGTACGGCCTGGCGCGGATGACGGGCTTCATCGCCGGCACCAGCGGCTTCGGCGAGGTCGGCCACGCGCTGCTGCTCGGGCTGATCACCTTCGGCCGCGTGATCGCGCTGGTGGTCGTCGCCACGCTGGTCTGGGTGCCGGTCGGCGTGTGGATCGGGCTGAATCCCCGGGTTTCCCGCCTCGCGCAACCGATCGTGCAGGTACTCGCCAGCTTCCCGGCCAACTTCCTGTTCCCTCTGATCACCGGGGTGCTCGTCGCCACCGGCATCAGCCTGAACTGGGGTGGGATCCTGCTGATGAGCCTCGGCGCGCAGTGGTACATCCTGTTCAACGTCATCGCCGGGGCCAGCGCCATCCCCAACGACCTGCGGGAAGCGTCGGCGAACCTGCGGCTCCCGCGCGCGCTGTGGTGGCGCAAACTGATCCTGCCCGCCGTCTTCCCCAGCTATGTCACCGGTGGGATCACCGCGGCCGGGGGAGCGTGGAACGCCTCCATCGTCGCCGAAATCGTCTCCTACGGCGGCACCACACTCACCGCCACCGGGCTCGGTGCCTACATCGCCGGCGCCACCAGCGCCGGTGACGCCGGCCGGATCCTCATCGGCGTCACCGTGATGAGCCTCTACGTCGTCGGCCTCAACCGCCTGTTCTGGCGGCCTCTCTACGCCCTCGCCGAACGCCGCTTTTCCCTGTCCTGAACGACTTCCCACCGGAGGAATCGCTTTGTCCAGCACAACCGTCACCGACGGCGAAATCCTCGTCGGCGTCGACTCGGTGTCCAAGAGCTTCACCGGTGCCGCCGGTGACGAACTCCGCGTCCTCGACGACATCACACTCGACCTGCGCGCGGGCGAGATCGTCGCCCTGCTCGGCCGCTCCGGCTCCGGCAAATCGACGTTGCTGCGCACCATCGCCGGGCTGATCGGCCCGACCACCGGCGTGGTGCGCTACCGCGGCGCCGAACTCACCGGCGCCAATCCCGGCACCGCGATGGTCTTCCAATCCTTCGCCCTGATGCCCTGGCTCACCGTGCAGGACAACGTCGAACTCGGCCTCGCCGCACGAGGAGTGCCGCCCGCGCAGCGGCGGGAACGCGCGCTGAAAGCCATCGACCTCATCGGACTCGACGGTTTCGAATCCGCCTATCCCAAGGAACTCTCCGGAGGGATGCGCCAGCGCGTCGGCTTCGCCAGAGCACTGGTACTCGAACCCGACCTGCTGCTGATGGACGAACCGTTCTCCGCGCTCGACGTCCTCACCGCGGAAAACCTCCGCACCGAGCTGATGGCGCTGTGGGCCGGGCAGGATTTCCCGACCAAGTCGATCTGCGTCGTCACCCACAACATCGAGGAAGCCGTCCTGCTGGCCGACCGGGTCATCGTGCTCGGCGCCGGCCCCGGACACATCCGCGCCGAGGTCCCGGTCGATCTCGCCCGGCCCCGCGACCGGCGTGCTCCCGGCTTCGCCGCGCTCGTCGACCGGCTCTACGACCTGCTCACCGGCCGTGAGCCCGACCGCGACGTGCCCGAACCGACTCAGGCCACGCCCACCGCCCGGCCGCTGCCCGCCGCGTCGGTCGGTGGCCTCGCGGGGCTCGTCGAGATCGTCCACGCCCAGGGCGGCCGCGTCGACCTGCCCGACATCGCCGCGGAACTCAACTTCGAGGTCGACGATCTCCTGCCGCTGGTCGACGCCGCCGCGCTGCTCGATCTGCTGTTCGTCGCCGGGGCGGATCTGAACCTGACACCCATCGGGGAGGCCTTCACCACCGCGGACATCCAGCAGAGCAAGAAGATCTTCGCCGAACAGGCCCGGCACCGTGCCCCCTTGGTCCGCACCATCCATCGCGGCCTCGCCGCCGGTGCCGACGGCACCCTCCGCGCCGGGTTCTTCCTCGACCTCCTCCGGCGCGGCTTCTCCGCCGAGGACGCCCAGCGACAGCTCGACACCGCGATCGACTGGGGCCGCTACGCCGAACTGTTCGACTACGACACCGACACCGACCAGCTCACTCTCGATCCCGCCCATCGGCACCGGTCATGACCGACCCGGCGCCTGCCGCGAACCGGCAGGCGCCGATCACGGTGCGCCGCCATGCCCGATGAGATCTGCAGCCGTTGTCTTAGGGCCCGCTCGGACGCGGGTTTCAGCCGGCGCGAACGGCTGCTGCGTCGGACAGGCGGAACTGCGGGACGCGAGCGTCGCCCGGCCGGAGCGGTCCGCCCCTGGCGAGGAGGCGGCGTGCGGCGACGTGATCGACCGGACCGATTCGAGCCGTCTGCGGCCTCCGTCGCCGGTCGGGAAGGAGGCGTACTCGCCGATCGCGGAGATCGACGGGTCCGGGGTACGCAGCATGGTGTCGACTTCCACCCCGTCGCCGACCGGCCCGCCACAGGTTTCCTCTGGGCGGGCCGGGCACCTTTCACGGGTCGGACGGCCGCGGCGGATCAGTGCGGGGCGGAGATGCCCTGCCCGAGTCCGCCGTCGACGGTCAGTCTGGCGCCGGCGACCACGGCCTAATTGCCCGTGTATTTCCCCGTCGGCATCAGAGCGCCGCCTTCCTGGCCAGGTCGATCAGACCCGGCAGATCGTGGCCGGTGCCGCGGTGGCCGATGAGGTCACGGAGCGGGACGAGCAGGTGGGAGAGCAGTTCGCCGTCGACGCCCTGGCCGGTGCTGGCCTCGGCGATGTTGGCGATGGCGACCGCCTGCATGCTTTCCGGGGACACGGGGTCTTCGGCTTCTCGGACGGCGTCGTTCTGCTCGGCGAGCGCGGGCAGTCCGATGGTCATGGCGGTGAGCCAGGGGATGAGCAGTGACGAGGTGAATTCCGGCAGATCGGCTCGCTCGGTGGCGATGAGGGCGAGCGCGTGCCGGGCTCCAGCGGCCTGTCCGTACATCGCGCTGAGCAGGGCGAGGTCGTAAAGCGACGCCAGTCCGGCATCGGTGCCGAGGTACCGGCTGTCGCCGAGGCGGCCGAGCATGTCCTGGTGGTGGTCGAAGGCGGGCTGGGATCCGCTGTAGAGCACGAGAGCCTCTGGGCGGCCGATCATCGGTGGCACGGCCATGATGCCGCCGTCGAGGTACTCGGCGCCGTGCCCGGCCGCCCAGACCGCGGTCTCGCGGGCCTGGTTCGGAGTGCCGTTGCTCAGGTTCACCACGAGGCGACCGGAAAGGGCATCGGCGGCGGTGGCGAGCACATCGCGCGTGACCTCGTAGTCGAGCAGGCAGACGATGACCACCGGGCTGGCGGTGACCGCTTCGGTGATCGAGTCCGCTCGCACGGCTCCGTCGGCGACGAGGGTGTCGGCTTTGGCGGCGGACCGGTTCCACACGGTCGTCCGATGGCCTGCCTTCAGCAACGCCGCCGCGAGCGCCTTGCCCATGGCGCCGAGTCCGACGACCGTCACCGGGTCGAGGGCATCTTGCTCACTCACGAAAACTCCATTCGGTTCAGCGGGGTTCTTCCGATCCGCAGCCTCAGGTGAGCCGCGCTTGGTCCGGTCAAGGTCTGGTCTAGGTCCGGCAGGGTTACTGTGGTGACGTGCGTTTCGGGGTGCTCGGTCCGCTTGAGGTGTGGACGGCGGACGGGACACCGGTAACGATCCGCGAATCGAAGGTCCGTGCCCTGCTCGCCGACCTGCTGGCCAACGACGGCCGCCTGGTGACGGCCGACCGGCTCATCGCGGACCTGTGGGGCGACGCGCTGCCCGGCAACCCCGCCAACACGCTGCAGACCAGGGTGTGGCAGCTGCGGCGGGCGCTCGCGGAGGCCGAGCCGGGCGGCCGGGAGCTGGTGGTGTCGCGCCGTCCTGGGTATTTGCTGCGTGTCGGCCCGGAAGCGCTGGACATGCACCGGTTCCAGGCTCTGCTCGCCCACGCGCGGACAGTTCGCGATCCGGCGGCACGGGCGGCGGTCCTGTCGGAGGCGCTGGGTTTGTGGCGGGGACGGGCATTCGCCGGTTTCGAGGACACCGACTTCGCCCGGCCCCTCGCGCAACGCCTGGAGGAACAACGGCTGTACGCGATCGAGGAACAGGCCGAGGCGAGGCTGGACGCTGACGATCGTGACGGCGCCGCGGTGGCGAGCGAGCTGGGTGACCTCGTGGCGGCGCACCCGCTACGAGAACGGTTACGGGCGGCGCAGATGCGCGCGCTCTACCTCGCCGGTCGCCAGAGCGAGGCGCTGGCCGGCTATCACATCCTGCGACGGCAGCTGGCCGACGAACTCGGGGTGGATCCCAGCCCCGAGCTGGCCGACCTGCACCAGGCGATTTTGGCGCAGGCGCCCACTTTGGGCCCCGCGGCTGCCCCGGCGGCGAACCTGACGAGACCGCGGACGAACCTTCCGGCTCCGCTGACGCCCTTGATCGGCCGCGCGGAAGCCCTGCCGACGGTGCGGTCGATGCTGGACTCCGGTCGGCTGGTGACCCTCACCGGCCCGGGAGGAGTCGGCAAGACCCGGCTGGCGGTGGAGACCGCCCGGCAGCTGGCAGACGCCTTCCCGGACGGCACCTGGCTGGTCGAACTGAGCGCACTGGACCGAGCCGAGGACGGCGACCCCGGTACCGCGGTGGTCGATCTGGTGGCGAGGGTCCTCGATCTTCGCGACGACACCCCGGCGGGTCCCTTGCCCACGGGTGGGCGGGTCCCGCTGATCGAACGGCTCACAGCATCGCTGCGTACCCGGCGATCGCTACTGGTCCTCGACAACTGCGAGCACGTCGTCGACGCGGTCGCAGACCTGGCCGGACGGCTGCTGGCGGCCGCGCCAGGGCTGCACATCCTGGCGACCAGCAGGGAGCCGCTGGCCATCGAAGGAGAGCTCCTCCAGCCCGTGCCTCCGCTGGAGCTACCCGAGCCCGGCACACCGCCGTCCGTCCTGCGGCGGTCCAGCGCCGTCGAGTTGTTCGTGGCCCGCGCCTCCGCCGCCGCACCGGGCTTCGAGCTGAACGCGGGCAACGCCGACGCCGTCGCCGTCGTCTGCCGTCACCTCGACGGCATCCCCCTCGCCATCGAGCTGGCCGCCACTCGGGTGCGGGCACTGGACGTGCGGGAACTCGCCACGCGGCTGAACGACCGGTTCCGCTTGCTGACCGGCGGACGGCGTGGCGGGCCGGCCCGCCACCGGACCCTAGAGGCGATGATCGATTGGAGCTGGCAGCTGCTGACCCAGGCGGAACGGATCGTGTTGCGCCGCCTGGCCGTCCACGCCGGCAGCTGCTCTCTCGCCGCCGCCGAAACCTTGTGCGCCGGAGACGGCGTGCGACCGGACGACGTCCTGGACCTGCTGGCCAGGTTGGTCGATCGGTCGCTGGTCGTCGTGGTCGACACCCCTTCGGGAGCCAGGTACCGGTTGCTCGAATCGATCGCGGCGTACTGCCGGGAACGCCTCGAAGAAGCCGGCGAAACGGCGCGAATGCGGCGCGGACACGCCCGGCACTACACGGAGCTGGCCGAACAAGCCGAACCGCACCTGCGCGGCGGTGCGCAGAGGCAGTGGCTGGCATCGCTCGACGCCGAGACCGCCAACCTCCGCCGCGCGCTCGACAGCCTCGTGGACGACGGCGACGTCGCGCTCGGCCTACGGCTGGTCGGCGCTCTGGGGTGGTACTGGTTCCTCCGCGGCAGGCTCGGCGAAGCCCGCCGAGCGTTCGAACTCGTCCTGGGGCTCGACAGCGACTCGGACCGCGGCGCCGCCGGCGCCGTCGCTCAGGTATGGCACGCGGGAATCTCCCTGATGATCCGGGACACCGGCACACCGGCGCCAGTACCCGAGGAGATGCGACGGCTGTGCGGCGGAATCGACGACCCGGTCACCCGGGCCAGAATGGAATGGTTCCTCGGGTTCGCGCAGGCGGGTTTCGGCGCCCCGGCCGCCAGCGAGGGCTTGGCCGACCGGTCGCTGTCGGCCTTCCGGGCCACCGAGGACCGGTGGGGGATCGCGGCCGTGTCGACCACGCGGGCGGCACTCGCGCTCGCCCGGGGTGATCTCGGCGTGGCCGAACGGCTCGGCGCGGAAAGTCTGGCCGTCTTCGACGAACTCGGTGACGACTGGGGCCATCTCAAGGCCGGCCAGGTTCTCGCCGTGCTGGCCGAAATCATCGGTGACTACGGCTCGGCGGCCCGGCTGCACCGCGACGGGCTGCGCACCGCCGAGGAGCTCGGCCTGCGGACCGAAGCCGCGTGGGAACTGTCCGGGCTCGGCCGGATCGCCCTGCTCGACGGCGACTACGCCGCGGCCGACCACTGGCATCACCGGTCGATGCGGCTCGCCATCGAGCAGTCGCACCATCGGGGTATCCAGTACGCCGAGGTCGGTCTCGGTCTCGGTGCCCGACGGCAGGGCAGGCTCGACGCGGCGGAGAAGCACCTGCGGAACTGGCTCGACTGGTGCCGCCGTTGGGACGGCGACGCCGGCGTTGCACTCATCCTCGCCGAGCTCGGCTTCATCGCCGAGCAACGCGGTGACACCGCGAAGGCGCTCGCCCTGCACCTGGACGGTTTCCGCGCCGCCCGCTCCACAGCGGACCCGCGCGCGATCGCACTCGCGCTGGAAGGCCTGGCCGGTGCGGAAGCCCTCGCCGGGCGCCACGGCCATGCCGCGCATCTGCTGGGCATGGCCGCCGTGCTGAGACGATCCGCGGGCGCGCCCTTGCCTCCTGCCGAACGAGGTGACGTCGAGCGGATCACGGCAGCCATTCGGCAAGCGCTGGGAGAGCGCGATTTCGCCGCCGCGTTCGAGCACGGCAACAAGACGACCCTCGAGAACCTGTGACATTCACGGTCGTCAATCCGATGACGCGACCGTCCACTTCGGTCACTCGGGCCTGCGGATCGAAGATGTGCGATCGGGCCGTGGCCGTCATGTCCGTCGGCGAAGACGGCGATGCGATCGCCGAGATGCACCGGATTCGAGGTGACGCGCAGCGAACGGCGCGAACTCGGCACGGTCGAGCGGGTCGCGGCCGTCAAACTCCCCGGCCGGGCCAGCTGACGGTCACCAGGTCACGGCCGGACTAGCCGAGATCCGGTGGCAGCGTGGCGGCGACGTTGTAGACGACGTTGCCGCACACCACGACGGCGAGGCATTGGGTATCGCGGTCGCCGCGGGGACGACGATCCCGCCCGTCACCCACGATCAAGACCTTTGTCGGCGAGCCGGCGGCCCGGCTACAGAGTCCTGTCGAGCACGACGGTGCCGTGGGCATCACGCGCTTGAATGCGAACCCCTTGCGGGAACGGATCGTTCACCTCTTTCGGAACGAAGACCACGAAGGTCCCGTCGACCACAGCGGTTGTCGAGGTCAGTCCGGCGCCGAAGTCACAGGTCACCGTGACCGCCGTCGCCGGCAGCCGGGTCCCGGCGAACGGTGTCCGGGCGTTGCTCCGGTCGCCGCCGTCTTCGACACCGCCCAGGGGCTGCATCGGGATCGTCCGGGGCTGCTCCGGCGGGAGCTCGAAATGGTCTTGGTAGACCCGCATCTTCAGCCTGCCGGGTCGCCGTGGGTCCGGGACGGTCGTGCACGCCAGGCTCCGGTCGCCCGAACGACCGAGAACGACCCGATAGCCGTCCTGCTCAAGCAGCGCGCCCGGCCGGTAGCCCGCCGCGTCGGCGACGGCGTCCGCCGCGCCGGACAGACATTCGCCCAGCGCATGTCCCGCGGGCGAGGTCCGGTCGGCCGGGGGGACCGGGCGGTCGACGGCCGAAAGCAGTGGCGCCGGAGCCGGCGGCAGGCTCGTGGTCGTCGCTCCGACGGGTTCGTAGACGGACAGTCGTGTCTTCGCGGGGGCGGTCCAGGTGAACGAGACGAACTGATGTGTCAGGGGCGAGGCTTCCACGGTGTCCCCGCCGCCGGAATCCTCGGCCTGGAACGCGAGACCCGCACCCGGCCAGGCCGGGTCGAGGACCCCGCCGATCAGTCCGGTCGAGCTTTGCAGGAGCAGTCCGGTGCGGGTGCCGGGCGCATAGGCGGGGGCGGCGTTCGGGTCGGACAAGGTCACGGTGCTCGGCGTCGTCTCGCAGAACATCGGCTTTCCCGCCGCCGTCGCGGCGACGACCGAAACGTCCAGCATGACGTCCGTGAAGTGGGGAACCCATTCCTCGCGCGGGGCGACTCGGTCCGTCTTCCCCGCGGCCCGCACCGCGGCCCAGCAGCGGTCGAGCGACGACGTCGCCAGCCCGACGTCCAGGGTGAGCCCGCCGGCGGCCGGTTCGGGGCCGGGCTCCGTGCCCTGCTGACGAAGTGACTGAGTCGCGGCGGCGACACCGGACGCGACGAGAACGACCGCCGCCGCGGCGGCGTACCAGATGCGAGCCGTCCGCCGCGGCTTCGCGATCCCCTCGCGGACGGCCGATCGCATCCGGGCGCGGACGTCGTCCGGCATCGCCTGGCGAGGCGGGTACACGGGTTCGCCGCTCATTTCTCCTCCAGCAAGGTACGAAGCCGGGCTCGTCCCCGGGAAAGATGGGCGCGGACGGTGACTTCGGCGATGCCCAGCAATTCCGCGGCGTCGGCGATGCTCACCTCCGCGGCCAGGCACAGTTCGACGACTTCGCGTTGCGATTTCGGCAGCGACCGGACGGCTTCGGCGACTCGCCCCAGCCGGCGCTGGCCGTCGATCTTCTCGGCCACCGAATCGGCGTGGTCGGATACGGCGGGCTGGGCGGGGAGCTTCCCGAGCAGCCGCAGCCGGCGGCGAGCACCGCGGTGCTCGTCACGGGCGACATTGGCCGCGACCGTGTAGAGCCACGGCAGGGCGCTGTCCCGCACCAGGGTCACCTCGGCCCGTCGCCGCCAGGCGATGAGGAACGTCGTGGACGCCAGGTCCTCGGCGCTGCTCCACGAACCGGTCAGGCGATACGTGTAGTTCCACAGGGCCTCGGCGTGCCGCTCGAACAGCTCACCGAACGCTCCTTCGTCGCCGCCGGCCGCGCGGGCCCACAGTTCCCGGTCACCGGTCTGCTCCACCGGTACCCCCACCCCGATCGCAAGACTGCTCACACCCTGGTTGTGGCCGGCACCGGCAGAACGTTGCGCGCAACTTTCCGGGTCGGGGAAGCCACATCAAACCATGATCATGGAACAGGTCCGGACGACGGACAACCAGGCGAGGTCCTGGCGGATGCCCCTGTCCGTAGCGGCGCTCTCGGCGGTGGTGTTCCTGCTCGCCCGCCCGCATTTGATCGACGACACGTTCATCACGCTGGCGTACGCGCGCAACGTCGCCTTCCACGGCCACTGGGGCCTGCTCGCCGACGCGACGTCGAACACCGCGACGTCCCCGGCGAACGTGCTCATCCTGGCGGCCCTGACCTTCTTCGTCCGCGACGCCGTCTTCGCCGCCGGAGTGCTGTTCGTGCTATGCCAGGTCTTTCTCGCCCTGGGGTTGCGCAGGCTCGGCGCGGCGGCCGGGTTGCCGGGCCGGTTCCCCGCACTGACACTCGCGGCGCTGACCGCGAACCCGCTTCTGCTCTCGTCGATCGGGCTCGAGGTCACCCTCGGCGTGGCGGTCCTGGGCTGGCTCACTGTGTTCGCCGTCGAGAAGGAGCCCTTCGCCTTCGGTCTGACAGCCGGTCTGCTCGCGCTGGTCCGGCTGGACCTGATCGTGTTCGCGGTGGCGCTCTTCGTCTTCCTCCGTCCCGGCACGGGACGGTCGCTGCTCGGCGCCGGGCTGATCACGCTGCCGTGGTTCGGCTTCAGCTGGATGGTGCTCGGCGCGGCGGTACCGGACACCGTTGTGATCAAGACGCTCCAGGGCGCGCAACACGCTTGGGGCGCCTGGAACTTCGGCAACGGTCCGCTGTTCTACGCGCGGAGTTCACCGGTGATGGCGGCGCTGGCCTTCCTGCCCGCGGCCCTCGCCGTCCTCGCCGTGGCGACGCTCGCCGTCCGGCGGCGCGGGATCCCCGCCGGGCTGCGGCCGTTCGTGGTGCTCGCCCTCGGCGGCCTGCTTTACCACCTCGGCTATGTGCTGCTGGCGGTTCCGCCCTACCACTGGTACTACGGACCCGGCCTCTCCGCGGCGACCGTTGTCGTCTGTGCCGTGGCGGTTTCGCACCGGGTCGCGGCCGGCGGGGTGCTCGCGCTGATCGTCGCCGGTCTGATCGCGTACGCGGCTGCCGGACTTCCCCGCACGTACGCGCCGTTCACGTCGAACTACACCTCGAGCGCGCAGTACGCACGTATCGGAGCGGAACTGGGTGCGCTCACCGGAGGCCGGACCGTCGGCAGCGCGGGCGAAATCGGCGTCCTCGCCTACAGTTGCGGCTGCCCGGTCGTCGACGTGTTCTCCGACCGTGGCCTGCTGCCGGCCGCGATCGAGGCGCGCGGCAAGGACAACCGCTGGATCCGCGCGATACTCCGCGTGAACTACGCCTTCTTCGACTTCGACGTCCGGCCCCGCCGCCCCGAACTCGTGCTGCGCAGGCTGGCAGCCCCACCGCCGGACGCGCTCGCGCACTGGATACTCGACGCGCCGACTCTCGGAAAGCAGGAGCTGTACCTGGTGCCGAACAAGGAGTGAAAGGCCGGACGCGACGCCGTTCGACGTTCCGGCTCAGAAGCAGAACGGCTCCGGCACCCACATGCAGTACCACGGCTTCGGCTCGGGTTCGGGATCCGGGCCGGGCGCCGGCGGCGGGGTCTGGCCACCCTGCCCGGTGTAGACGAGACGGTTCGGGGTGTCGCTGGTGACGCCCTTGATCTTCCCCTGCGACGCAGCGCCGACGAGCGCCTGCTTGACCTGTGCGGGGGTGGCCGACGGGTGGCCCGCGAGGTAGAGGGCGGCGGCACCGGCGACGTGCGGGGCGGCCATCGACGTTCCCGAAGCCGATTTGGTCGCCGTGTCCGAGCCGATCCACGCCGAGGTGATGTCGACGCCCGGTGCGTAGACGTCGGTGCAACGGCCGTAGTTCGAGAACGACGCCTTGGAGTCCTTCTTGTCCGAGGCGTTCACGGTGATGGCTGTACCCGCGGAGCCGCCGACCCTGGCCGGCGATGTCCGGCAGGCGTCTTGCGGCATACCGAAGACATTGCCGTTCCCGGAGGCCAGCGAGTAGGTGATTCCCGCGCTGACGGACCGTTTGACCGCTTCGTCGAGCGCGGGGTCCGAGCCGCCGCCGAGACTCATGTTCGCCACGGCGGGTTTCTCGGCGTTCGTGGTGACCCAGTCGATGCCGGCGACCACAGTGGACGTGTCGCCTTGGCCTGAACAGCTCAGCACTTTCACCGCGGTGAGCTCGACCGCCTTGGCGACGCCGTGGCGCTTGCCGCCGATGGTGCCCGCGACGTGGGTGCCGTGACCGTGACAGTCGGTGTCCTTACCGTCTCCGACGGCGTTGAGCCCCCACGTCGCGCGGCCTTCGAAGTCGTTGTGCGCGGTGTCGATACCGGTGTCGAGGATGTAGGCGTGCACACCGGACGCGCCCGTGGAGTACTGATAGCTGTTCCCGAGTGGCAGGTCGGGCTGGTCGATCCGGTCGATACCCCATGACGGGGGATTGGGCTGCGACTCGCTCAGGCGGATCGTCTGGTTCTGCTGGACGTAGGCGACCGACGGATCGGCGGCGAGCCGCCTGGCCTGTGACTCGCTCATATCGGCCGCGTAGCCGTTGAGTGCCTTGTCGTACCGATGTTTGACGGTGGCGCCGTATTTCTGTGCCTGCGAACCCACTGCGGACCGCGTCGAAATGCCGTCCTTGAGCACTACGATGTAGGAGCCCTTGATGGCCTGCTGGGAGTCGGCGCCGCGGATTTCGCCCTCGGCGGCCGATGCCTGCCCCTGCCCGGCCAACGCCCCGAGCGCGGTCAGCACAAGGCCCACGGTAGGGACTGTTTTCCGCCATCGTCCCGAATGAGACGCGGTGTTCCTGACCTTCGGCATCGGATACCCCTTCCGCAACACTGGGTGAGATAAGGGGCAAGCGTGCCCGAAACGCGCTGTCGTGAGGTCAGTCGAACTACGTAGCCGGATGCGTATTTCCCGCCCGTGCTTCCGGCGATGGGGGGTTCGCTGAGCCGGCGGTCACGAAAAGCTGACCGGTGTGCGTAATTCGACGGATGTATGCGCCGTCATCCGCGATTAACGTCCCGAAATGCCGGAAGCGGGATCACCCCGGCATTCGAACGGAGGATCGTGATGTGCTCAGGAACGAGTGGTGGTGAGCGAAGGGCGCTCGCGATCGCGTGCGCCGCCTATCGGGAGAGCTTCGGCCGGCCGGTCGGGCTCGACGTGGAGGCCTGTCACGTGACGGTGACCCCTGACCGGCGCATGTCCATGCTCGTGATCCCCGAGCCACTCGCGAGTGCCGTCGTCCACGGGCTGATATCCGCATTGCAGCCGGCTGTGGTGCTGTCGACGGGACGTGGGGAACGCCTGACCTTCTTCACGATCGCGCGGCCGCCGGGCACCGTGCTTCCCTGCGACCTCGATCGCGCCCAAGTCCGGACGCTGCCCGCCGGCAGGGCGGTCGTGCTCCCCGTGCCGGGCCGGTCGGCGCCGGACTGCCGCTGGGTCGTGCCGCCTGGCCGGACCGCCGTACTGCCGCACTGGTCGGTCGTCGTCGCACTCGCGCGCCGGGCACTCCAAGCCGCGCAGGCGAACTTCGGCCGGCCCCGCGTACAGCGTCCGGTTCGCCTGCCGGGCTGAACGGCGCAGGATTCCTTGGTGGAAGCCGGTGAGCATGTGGCACAGGCCCGCGGAGACATCACCTGTGCGCCGCGAGCGCGGCGAGTACCTGGCGTGCCTGGTTGTCCGTGCCGGCGGCGTTCGGGTGCACCGGGCTGCCGGGTGAGGTGGGCAGGATGCCCTCGATCCATTTGACGAACGGGAGACGGCAGACGTCGTGGCCGATGCTGCTGGTGTACGTGTCGACGAAGATCGCGTCGTGTGCGGAGGCCTGCTCGGCGAGGACCTGGTTGAGCAGCTTCGTGATGTCGCGCAGGTACGGCGCGTCGCCGTCGGAGATGGGAATCGACGGCCAGCAGTTCGCGCCGGAGTCGGGCATCACCGTCGGGTAGCCGACGAGCACCACCTTGGCCCGCGGGGAACGCTGATGGATTCCATCGAGCACCTTGCCGACCTTCGGGCCGACCGCGCGTACTTTGGCGGCCAACGCGTCCTTGCCGCCGCTGGTGTAGAAGTTCTTGCACGGCGAGCCGTGCGGCACGAATACGCCGCGGGCGCCGCAGTTGAGCACTATCTCACCGAAGGGGATGTCGTTGCCGCCGATGCCGACGGTGACCAGGTCGGTGTCCGGCTTCAACGCGTCGAACTGGGGCGGGTTCCCCGCCAGCAGCTGGCTGTTGGTCATATCCGGGGTCGCCGCACCGCTACAGCTGACGTCGGTGAACGAGCGCGGGGCGAGTTTCGCGGCGACCAGTGACGGGTAGTTGTGGTCGGAGCGGGTGCAGGGCAGGTCGACCGTGTTCGGGATCAGCGTGCCCGAGGTGTAGGAGTCGCCGAGCGCGACATAGGAGCCGGTGGTGCTCGCGGAGGCGGACCCTGAGGTCAGCGTGGTGGCCACCAAGGTGATCGCGGCAAGGCTGGGCAGGACTCGGCGCACGGCTTACTCCTCGAATCGGGGATGGCAAAGCGAGAGCCCGAAGTCTTGCGCGATGCCAGTACGAGCACCATCCGTGATCTTGCGTAGCTTTCGAAAACGGATCTCGTCCGTGGGACGGCTTGAGCGGGTTCAGATGAGTTCGGTGTGGCGGCTGACCGACCACACCGCTATCTGCGCGCGGGAGTGGAAGCCGAGCTTGGTCATGATGTGCTGGACGTGGGTCTCGGCCGTGCGCGGCGAGATCACCAGCTTCGTGGAGATGTCACGGTTGGTCAGTCCTTCGGCGACCAGCTCCGCGATCTCGGTTTCCCGCGGGCTCAAGGGGTTCGCGGGTTCCCCGTGCGCCGGTTCGGGTTCGGGGGCGCGCTCGTCGAGGGCGTAGCGGAGGCCGTCCTCGTCGGGAAGCAGGCGGCCGGCGGTGAACGCCTCGTCGAACCGGGCGTCGCCGAGTTCTTGCCTCGTCCGTTTGAGATGCCGGCGGTGGGGAATGGCGACGGCGAAATCGGGTGAGGTCCCGATGCGGTCCCATACCGTGGCGGCGATGCCGAACAGGGTGGCCGCGCGGGAGTGCTCGCCTCGTCGGGTGGCGATCCAGGCCAAGGTGTCGATCCGGTAGGCGCGACCGTGGAGGTCACCGGCGAGCACGTCGAGCCGTAGTGCCTCGGCGGCCGCTTCGGCGGCGGCATCGGTTTCGCCGAACTCGACTTCGACCACGGCCAGCCCGAACAGGGACATCGCTTGGTAGAAGGTCGCCCCGTGTTCGGTGGCCACGGCGTTCATCCGGGACAGCAGGCGGCGCGCCGTGGCGAGGTCGCGGTCGCGGTAGGCGATCGAGACACCGTGGATGAACAGCGGGTGCAGCTCGGCCCGCACGAGCCCGTGCGCCCGGAAGATCGCACAGGCTTCAGCCGCGAGGTCGACTGACTCGGGCCCGCCCGCCATCATGGCGGCGAAGGCGCGGATGTGCAGGATGCGCGCGGTCAGCTCTTCGTCCGTGCCCGCGGCCGCCAGCTGCTCGACCTCGTCAAGAAGCCTGCCCAGATTCTCGTGATCCCCTTGCCAGAGCGCGTGAAGAGCGGCGACGCAGAGCGCGAACGGCCGTGCGGGATGATCCGGCGCCGCCGCGGCGAGGGCGCGATCGAGCCATCTGCGTTCTTCCGAGGAGAGCCCGCGCAGCAGCCAGTACTCGAAGGGGCGGGAAGCCATCGCCAGCGCCACGCCCGCCTCCTGACGCCGGGCCAGCGACCAGTCGAGCGCGGCGCGCAGATTCGCGTGTTCTCGCGTCAGTCGTTCGATCCAGTACAGGTGACGGCTCAGCCATTCTTCGTCGGCCAGGGTGACGAGCCTGCCGTACCAGTCCCGGTGCAGCCTGGCGATCTCGTCCTGCTCGCCGTCCGAGGTCAGGTGTTCGTGGCCGTATTCCCGCAGCACCTCCAGCAGCCGGTAGCGGGCGGTGCCCTGCTCGTCGTGACGGATGAGGACCGACTTGTCCAGCAGGCCGTCGATCAGGTCGAGCACTTTCCCGGGGGCGATGTCACCGCCGCCGCACACCTGGACGGCGGCGTCGAGATCGAAGGAACCGGCGAAGACCGAAGCCCGTTTCCACACCGTCCGCTCGGACGGTGTGCACAGCTCGTAGCTCCAGTCGATGGTGGCCCGTAGCGTCTGTTGCCTCGGCGGCGCGAGACGCGGGCCGGTGGTCAGCAAGGTGAGGCGCCCGGACAACCGGTCGAGGATCTGCGCCGGTGAGAGTGAACGGATTCTGGCCGCGGCGAGCTCGATCGCCAGCGGCAGTCCGTCCAGCCGCCGGCACAGTTCGGTGAGCTCCTGTCGCGCGGCTTCCCCGTCGACGGCGTCCGGCCAGATCGCCGCGGCCCGGTCCAGGAACAACCGCACCGCGTCCGCGGTCGGCAGCGGCTGGACCGGAACCAGCCGCTCGCCCGCCACGGCGAGCGACTGCCTGCTGGTGGCCAGCACCACCACCCGGGGGCATTCGGCCAGGATTTCCGCGACGAACCCGGCGCAGGCGTCGATGACGTGTTCGCAGTTGTCCAGTACCAGCAGCCGCGTCTGGTGCCGCAGATGTTCGATCACGATGCGCGTCGCCGACGCGTCGGACCGATCCTGAAGCCCGAGCCGGTCCGCGACCAGGTTCGCCACGAGCGCGCCGTCTCGCACCGGGGCCAGCTCCACGAACACCGCGCCGTGCTCGAAGGCCCGGACGGAGTCCCGCATGACCCTGGCCGCCAGCCTCGTCTTGCCCACCCCGCCGGGACCCGCGAGCGTCACCAGCCGTGCCTGGCCGAGCAACCGGCGTATCGCGGCGCCCTCCTGGGCACGGCCGACATAGCTGGTCGACTCGGCCGAGACCGGCGCGGATGACAGCACGTCCACCTCACATCCGACTCCGTACGACGGATGATCAGTTTAACCCGCTTTCGCCCATTCGGAGGAACAAGCCTTCGATCACCGGTAGTGGTGGCCGATGAACCGCGCGGCCAGGTCGACACTTCCGTCGAACGCGTAGGACAGGTGGCCGAAGCCGGGCCCGCGAGTGCCGAGTCCGCCACAGACGAGGTCGCCGAGATTGCAGAGTTCGAGTGCTTTCGGCCCGTAGACGGCGCTGGTGTCCTTGATCGTCTGCCGGAACAGGCCGCCGAGGGGGTTGCCGAAGGCCACGACCGCCACCACGCGGTCGGCGAGGCCGGCCGGCACGGTCTCACCGGTGCCGAGGCCGGTTTTGAGGCCGATGGCGATATCGGTGACGCTGGCGCCCTGCGACAGGCCACCGAGCACGAACTTCGTGCTCGGGCAGGCGGCCGCCAGCCGGACGACGTGGCGGGTCATGTCGGTGGCGCCGGGGCCCGCGCTGCTCTGGTCGATCGAAGCCGCGTAATCGACCGCGTACGAGGTGACCGACTTGCCGGGCAGCGCCCGCTGTACGGCCGGGATGAGTGGCTTGCCGACGACGCCGGGGCCGGGGATCTCCGTGGTGCCGCGAGCGAACACCACGTCCAGATCCGGGCATGCCGCCGTGGCCTCGGCCACGGGGGCCGGTATGGCCACGGCGCCGACGGCCAGTCCGATTGCCGCCGTCCAACGGCCCCATCGTGCGCTCATGATCGTCTTCTCCTTTGAAGTCGCCCTGCTTGACGATCTTCGAGCCTGGACGATCGGGCAGGCCGGCTCCATCCGGGAAACTACGTATTGGGGTCTCCGGCCTGCGTATCGGCGCGGCGTACCACCCAGGCCGCGAGTTCGGCGCGTGAGCTGACGCCGAGCTTGGTGTAGATGTGGCTGAGGTGCGTGTCGGCGGTCCGCGGCGAGATGAACAGCTCGGCGGCGATCTGCCGATTGGTCAGGCCACGCGTGACCAGTTCGGCGATCTCGAACTCCCGCGCGCTCAGAGGGGCGCTCGACGCCCTCGCCGCCGGAGACGCCGGCCCCTCCAGTACGTAACGCACGGCGTCCTGGCGGGACAGGGACTTGCCGAACCGGTAATGCCGCTTGACCTCGTCGAGACCCAGCGTCTTGACGACTCGTGCCGTGACCTCGACGTTGTGCGCGGTGAACCGGCCGAAACGCCGCGGATCGGTACCGATGGCGGCCCACATCGTCCCGCCGATTCCGAACAGGGTCGCCGCGCGGATCATGTCGCCGCGATGGGTGGCGGCGCACCCGAGGGCGACCACGGTGTGGGGCTCGGCCGACCGGTTGCCCAGGACCTGTTGCAAACGGAACGACTCCAGCGCGGCCCGCTCGGAGGCGGCCGGGTCGCCGTGCAGCTCCTCCGTCACGCTCAACGCCCACCAGTCCCAAGACCGCCAGTAGAGCTCGCCGGTGGCCTCCGCCGCAGCGATGCTCGCGGCGAACTGTTCCCTGGCCGTTTCGAGATCGCCGTCGAACGCGGTCGCGTGCCGGTGATGGAATTCGGCGTACGCTTCGGCCGCGGTCAGCCCGTGCCGCCGGAACACCTCCCTGGCCGTACCGAACCAGTCGACGGGCTCGGTGCCGAAGTAGAGGACGGCGGTCGCCCGTATCGCCTCGGCGTAGGCGGCGGTGACCTCGCCGCCGGTCCGCTCGGCCAGTTCCCGGCTGACGCGCACGTCGGCCGCCGCGGCGTCGGCGTCGCCACGAAGGACGGAGTACCACGCGCGGAGCAGGAGACTCTGCGGCCACTCCGGGGTGTCGGGCGGCGCGGCGGCCATCTGCCTGTCCAGCCAGCGGTGCGCTTCGTTGAGCAGCCCACGCGCGGACCAGTACACGTCGAGCTGGTTGATCATCCGCAGGCCGACGACCGCTTCGCCCGGCGCGGTGGCGCAGTACTCGAGCGCGGCGCGGAGATTGGCGTGTTCGAGCGAGATCCGCCGCAGCCAGGCGACTTGGTCCGGCCCGATCCAGCCGGCCGCGTAGCGGGCGGTGAGGTCGGCGCACCAAGCGCGATGCAGACGGGCCACGCGTTCCGTTTCGCCCGTTTCGGCGAGCCGCTCGGCGCCGTATTCGCGCAGCGTTTCCAGCATGCTGTACCGGAGTTCGCCGCCGGCCTCCTCGGCGGTCAGCAGGGACTTGTCGATCAGCCCGTGCACCAGGTCGAGCACGTCCCCGGCCGGGATTCCGTCGCCCGCGCAGACCCATTCGGCGGCAGCCAGCGCGAAGCCGCCGGAAAACACCGAAGCGCGGGCCAGGACACGTTGTTCGTGCTCGGAGCAGAGCGCGTGGCTCCACTCGATCGTCGCGCGCAGCGTCCGATGCCGGGCGGGGCCGTCCCTGCGCCCTCGTGACAGCAAAGAAAGCGGATCGGCCAAGCGGGTCCTGAGCTGCGACACCGACAACACGCGGAGCCGTACCGCGGCCAGCTCGATGGCCAACGGCAGCCCACCCAGGCCGCGGCAGATCGCGGCGATGTCCCGGCAGTTCCCGTCGGTGATCTCGAAGGCCGGCAGCACGGCGCGTGCCCGATCGGCGAACAGCCGCGGCGCCTCGTAGGTTTCCAGCTCGGCCGCCGAGCCGGCCGCCTCGCCGTCCGGTACCGACAACGGCGGCACCACCAGCACCTGTTCGCCGAGAACTCCCAGGGATTGGCGGCTGGTCGTGAGCACGTTCAGCTTCGGGCATGCCGCGACGAGCGCGGCCACCATGTCGGCGCCGGTTTCCAGCACGTGTTCGCAATTGTCCAGCACGAGCAGCTGACGGCGGGACCGCAGAAAGTCGGCGACCACATCCAGCTGCTGCCGCGCGGACTGGTCGTAGAGCCCGAGCCGCTCGGCCACCACATTGGGCAACAGCTCGACGTTTCGCACCTCGGCCAGCTCGACGAAAGTCACGCCGTCCGGGTATTTCCCGGAAACCGTTTCGGCCACCGCGGCGGCCAATCGCGTCTTGCCCACCCCGCCCGCGCCGGTCAACGTGACCACCGGCCCGGCGTTCAGCAACTCCAGAGCTCGCGTCGTCAGTTGCGCACGGTCGATGTAGCTGGTCCGCCGGGCCAACGATGTGACGCCGCACGGTGTCATGGGCTCCGTCGACGAATTCACCCGTTCCCTGCCTCGTCAACCAGTCGGGGCGCTGAGCGTAGCCCGAGTCGAGGCGTGTTCGCATGTCGGCTCTGGTTTGGACACTCCCTCTGGCGAGCATCGGTATCGCTCGATGACCGCTCTGCCGTTCGCGGGTATTCCGGAAAGGTACTGCCGCCGATTTCGGGTACTGACAGAGAAGGGCTTTGCCGCGCGTCGATCCTCTGGACAATGCGTCGGTTGACCGGCCGTTCAGCCGTGACAGTCCGATTCCCCGCTGCCCACACTTTCGAGTTCGGCGTCGACCGTTCGCGCGGTGGTGAGGCCGGTCAGGAGAGAGCTTGTGGCACGGCCGCGGGGTGGGCCGTCCTTCACCAGCAGATGAACCACCAGCAGGTCCGCGGAGGGGTCGAGGGTGGCGCGGGGGGCGTCGGGGTGGGCGGTGCGGTGGCTCCCTCGATCCGGACCGCTGCGGCTTGATCCGTCACGGATTCCACGGTGACGCGAGTGCCGTTCGGTGCGGTCACCGTGGTGCCGGGAGGCAGGGTGTTGTCTTCGGACGTGGCCGGTGTGGGGTCGATCAGCCAGGAACGGCCGTAGTTCGCGGTGGTGGTCTTGTACAGCAGGACGCCCGTTTCGACAGCGGTGTCGAGTGTGGTCCCTTCCTTGCGGTAGGCCACTATGAGGCGGCCTCCGTCACCGTCGATCGGTACGTCGAGGATCCGCGGTCCGGTCACGTCCGCCGTGGCGTGCAACGGGGTCAGGGAATACGTGCCGCTCGCGGGGTTCTCGATCCGTTGATCCGGGGATGTCCAGCCCGCCTTCACCAGTTCGGTCGGGGCCAGTCCCGCCTTGCTGCTGCCCTTGCCCATCGGGGTGGAGCCCTGCCAGCCGATGTCGGCGCATTTCGTCAGCAGGCCGGTGTCGCAACGTGCTCCGAAAAGGTGCCAGAAGCCGAAGTTGTGCCCGTTTTCGTGAATCAGATGGCCGAGGTCGAAGGTGTCCATCAGCATGTGGACGTTGCCAGGCTGCTGTCCGAGGCCGAGCCAGGCGCACTGGCCGCGCATGTCCGGGACGACGATGGACAGGCGATCGAACTCCGACGCGGCGATCCCGTGTGCGGCGAGCTGCCGGCGCGTCGCGGTCTCGATCGTTTTGAAGTCGCAGGTGGCTCCCAGATCGAGCTTCCACGGGCCGAGCACCGGCTGGCGCCCGGTCATCGGCGTGAACGTGATCCGCCGGTCACTGGCCTCCTCGTAGTACGAGCGCAGTGAGTCGGCGGAGCCGAAATAGGTGTCTGTGAGCCAACCGCGGTAGCGCGGCCCGGGATCGACCGTTTTCCCGCCGAAGTCGGCCAGTACCACCGCGGTCCGGATAGGGGTGGGCCCGGCGGCGTCGGCGGGTCGCGGCGCTGTCGAGAGCGACAGCGCCGCGACGGCGACGGTCAGCGTGGTCAGCAGCGACCGTGTTCGGCGCATCACGATCTCCCGGGTTCCGAGGGCTGGGAGGGTCGATCCAAACAGCGCCGGGTCCGCGGGAACAAGGCCGTCGCACGCGAATACGTAGTTCTGACGATACGGCCAGGGGAGGGTTGCGGGGCGTTTCGTCCAAGACTGACAAGAAAGACCGTCTGGAAGTGGTCCTGCATGATGGGCCCGTAGATCGACTGAGGGCAGCGGTCACGCCTGACCTTGTTCACCACTGTCGCGAGGACGTATTCGCCAGGTGACGACGCGGGCTCGTTGGCGGCGAAGGCGGCTTCGGCGCTCGTCGATATCGTCCACTTCGAGACATTCAGCGCGGCCTTGCTCAGCCGGCTTGGCCATGGTGTGTTCGCCCGTGGTCCTCGTCAATCCATAGTGGACAGCTGATATGTGCCCTGGTCGCCGTGGTGGCATGATCGGCCCGTGCGGGTACTGCTGGTTGAAGACGACGAACCGATCGCGGAGTCCCTCCGGCGTGGTCTGGTCCGGTACGGCTACGAGGTCGAGTGGGTCCGGACCGGCGCGGAAGCACTCGCGGCCGAGATCGGTGAGGTGGTTCTGCTCGACCTCGGCCTGCCGGACACGGACGGGCTGGACGTCTGCCGTGAGCTGAGGGCGCGCAGTGACGTGCCGATCATCGTCATCAGCGCGCGGTCCGACGAGGTCGACAGGGTCGTCGGCCTGGAGATCGGCGCGGACGACTACGTCTCCAAGCCTTTCGGGGTGCGGGAAGTCATCGCCAGGATACGAGCGGTGCTCCGGCGGACCAAGGCGCCGGGCGGCGGACAGTCCTCCGAAACGGCACCGGAGAGCCACGCCGGAGGACGGCTGGTCATCGACCGGCGGGCCCGCCGGGTACGGCTGGACGGTGTGGAGCTTTCCCTGCCGCCCAAGGAGTTCGACTTGCTGGTCTTCCTCGCCGAGGAACCGGGTGCGGCGCTGACCCGCGAGCAGATCATGGAGGCCGTCTGGGATGCCAACTGGTTCGGCCCGACCAAGACGCTCGATGTCCATGTCGCCGCGCTGCGCCGCAAGCTCGGCGACGCGGTGACGCTGGAGACCGTCCGGGGAGTCGGGTTCCGGCTGGTCGTGTCCTGATGAACCGCAGGCTGGTCGTCAGCTATGTCCTGCTGGTCGCCGTCGCGATCGCCGCGTTCACCGTGCCGGTGGCCTTCGTCCTGACCGGGCAGCTGCGCGGCGACGTGGAGACGTCGGTGCGCCGTGAGGCAGCGACCGCGGCGTTGTTGCTGGCGGCACCGGACGTCCCGTCTCGGCAGGCGCTCGCGCGGCTGGCCGCCGCCTATGAGCAGGAGACCCCGGGACGACTGGACGCGTTGCTGGCCGACGGGACCGCGGCCGCTCCGCTGCCGTTGCCCGCCGCGCCGGACGATCCCGCGTTCGCCGCCGCGTTGACCGGGCGCGAGGACGCACGGTGGGGCGAGGCCGTCGCCTTGGGAGCCGAAGGCCTGGTGCTGGCCGTGCCCGCGCGAGATTCCTCCGGTGCGGTGGTCGGCGCGGTGCGGGTGAGTTACCCCGCCGCACCGCTGGACGAGCGGCAGCTGCAGATCTGGGGTTTCCGCGCGATACTCGCCGTGGCCGTGCTGATCGTCGCCGCGATCCTCGGTGCCCTGCTGGCCAGGCGGCTCACCCGGCCCTTCCGCGAACTCAACGGGATGGCGCAACGGCTGCGGGACGGAGACCTCGGCGCGCGGGTACTGGAGTCCGGGCCGACCGAGACCCGCACGCTGGCCAGGACGCTGAACACCGCGGCGGAAACGATCGACACGCTCGTCCGGTCTCAGCGCGCGTTCATCGCCGACGCCTCGCACCAGCTGCGCACCCCGCTCACCGCCTTGCGGCTTTCCCTGGACAACGTCGCGGACGGGGTGTCCGATCCGCTGGTGCGGGAGGACATCGACCTCGCCACCGCCGAAGTCGTGCGGATGAACCGGCTCGTCAACGGTCTGCTCGTGCTGGCGAGGGCGGAGACCGCGGTGGGCGCGCCGGAGCGGGTCCGGGTGGCCGATGTCGTCGATGACCGGTTCGAGGTGTGGCGTGCGGTCGCCGCCGAGCGGGCCGTTGTCCTGCGCGCGGAGCACGGCGACGGAGCGCAGAACGTGTCGGCCAACCCGGGAAATCTGGAACAGATCCTCGACAACGTGTTGTCCAACGCGATCGAGGTCTCGCCCGCGGGCGGCGCGGTCACCGTCCGGACGAGCAGGTCTGGTGAGGATGTCCTCCTCGACGTGACCGACGAGGGGCCCGGCCTGCCCGCGGCCGACCGGCACCGGGCGTTCGACCGGTTCTGGCGCGGCGCGGGCACGACCGGTCCGTCCGGATCCGGGCTCGGGCTGGCGATCGTGAAACAACTGGTCACCGACGATGGCGGTACCGTGGCCCTGACCGACGCCGTCGGCGGCGGTCTCTGCGTCAGGATCAGCCTGCGCGCGGCCTAGCCCTGCTTCTTCTCCGGCATGGTGGACGAGTGGTGGTTGACGATCAGCCACTTTCCCCCGCGCAGCTCGTAGACGAACGTATAGCGAGCCTGGACCTGCTGCGGCGAGCCGTTCTGGGTGAGGTCGAAGCGGTAGACACCGGTGTTGACCGCGGTGTCGGCGTCGAGGACGCCGACCACCTCCTGCTCGATCTTGCCGACCGGCTTGTTCGCCAGGAAGTGCCGGAAATAGTCGACGATCGCGGCGCGGTCGGTCCGGACCTTGTTCGACACCGTCGGCAGCAGCACCGCGTCCGGCGCGTAGAGGTCGGCGACCTTGTCGGCGTCGCCGGTCGCCAGCGCGGCGTTCCAGTCGTCGAAGAGCCCGGCGATCACCTGCTGCGAGGGGGCGGCCTGCTGGGGTTGGGCGGGCTGCGCGTTGCCCGCGGAGCACGCGCTCATCACCGCGAGCCCGGCCGCGGCGGTGCAGATACCGGTGAGAGTCATGGCCTTGCTGCGCATCGTTTTCCCTGTCTGATCGGGTTCGGCTGATGCGTCCACTGTGGATTTCCGCAGGGAAGGG
Organism: Amycolatopsis sp. EV170708-02-1; assembly: GCF_022479115.1. Lineage (NCBI taxonomy): Bacteria > Bacillati > Actinomycetota > Actinomycetes > Pseudonocardiales > Pseudonocardiaceae > Amycolatopsis > Amycolatopsis sp. EV170708-02-1. The sequence goes on along the minus strand of NZ_CP092497.1, from coordinate 5,739,063 downwards.
CCTGCCCAGGAGAACGACTGGGGAAACGCAATTTTTTGCCAAGTTTCCGCTCTGTGGCGCGTGGGGATTCCGGCAAGCCGGTTGATCAGCCAATTCGGCTGCGCGGTCGATTCGGAGCCGGGACCGTAGCCGATCAGGGGTTGGTTCGCGCCCGAATCGGTTGGGTGAGGTCAGCTCTGGCCTGCTGCTCGTAGCCTCGCCAGCAGTTCTCGGCTGGTGGGGTCCTCGGAGTCGAAGGCGTGAATCATGGCCTGCTCGGGGAAACGGCGGGCCCGTGTAGGCGTGCTCCATTGCACCGGAAGCAGAAGCTGATCTCGAAAAGGAACCGCGTGCCGCTGTGCGCCCGGATCTGCCAGAAGGGGAGGAAGCACCGTTTGAGCTCACCCTCGGGCAGGCCGGCGACGAGCGTCAGTGCGGCCTGGGCCTCGTCTGCCTCCCAGATGGCCACCAGTTGATCGTTTCCGGTGCCGTCGGGACCGAGCACCTCGACGAGTTCGACTCGCTCGGGTGGAACTGGAAGGAACACCGAGCCACGATAGCCCGCACGGTCTTCGGCGTCGGCGATGAGGTGCCGGCAGGGGACAGTGTCGCAAGTGGACACTCGGGCCGTCGGCGCTGGATCGGTCGGATCAGTTGTTTCTCGCGTGGTTCGCGCCGCCGATGATCGCGAACGTGATCCGGCACTCATTCGACCGCCGCGGCCGCGCTCGACGCCGATCTCTGACGTCAGGTGAGATTTGCCGACGGTCGCTGTTCCCCTCGTGCCGCCGGATCATCGTCAGGTGCTGCGGATCCTCGTCGCGCTGGGCCTCGCCGGGTTCGGCTCTGGGAGCGGGTTCCTTCATGGTGATCGTCGCCAGGGCGCGAGCGCGACTTCGGTCGCGGTCCTCATCGCGGCCTGCAGTGTGGCGGGGTCCGTTTCGCCGGTGTCGTCGAGCAGGGCCTGGAGCGCGCCGGTGACCGCGCCGACGAACGCCCCCGTCAGCGCCGCCGCGCCCACCGGATCGATCCGGTCGGGGAACGCGGCCGCCAGATGTTTCGCGATTTCTCGTTGCGCGCTCAGCTGTTCCTGAAGCGCGCGTCCGCGGACGGCGGGCACGGTCTGGATCATCCGGAGCCGCAGGGCCGCCAGGGGGCTGACCATCTCGTCGCCGGAGGCGGTGACCTGGCTCAGTGCTCGCAGCAGTACGTCGGCCGGGCCTTCGGCCGGTTCGCGAGTGGCGATGGCGTCGATGGCGGCCTGCACGCGCTCATCGGCTTCCGGGAACAGAAGCTCTTCTTTGCTGGCGAAGTAGCTGAAGAACGTGCGCGCGCCGATCTCCGCGGCCGCCGCGATGTCGGCGATCGTCGTCTCGTCGTAGCCCTTGCGCTCGAAGAGTTCCGTCGCCGCGTCGATCAGGGCTTGGCGCGTGCGTGCTCGCTTTCGATCACGGAGGGACATGCGGGCAGCATACGCGGAGTGGCAGTGAGTGCAAATTTGCAGTCATTGCCGATTTGCACTCACTGCTGATACTGTCGCCCGGCATGGGGAACGTGTTGATCTGCGGTGCCGGGGTCGCCGGCTCGGCCCTCGCCTATTGGCTGGCTCGTGGCGGCTTCGAGGTCACTGTCGTCGAGCGGGCACACGGCATGCGCTCCAGCGGTAACCCGGTCGACGTCCGCGGGCCCGCCCTGCCGGTCGTCGAAGCCATGGGTGTCGTGGGCCGTCTGCGAGACGTCGCGACGAGAACGAAAAGAGTGTGTCTGCTCGGCGGAGACGGCCGCCGGATCGCCACCGTCGGCCTGCCCTCGGCCAAGGGGGAGGAGCTCGAGGTCCCCCGAGCCGATCTCGTCACCGTGCTGTACGAGGCGGCCAGGGGCGACGCCGAATTCCTGTTCGACGATACGATCGCCGCGCTGCGCCAGGACGAGCACGGCGTCGACGTCACCTTCGACCGGGCGGCACCACGGCGCTTCGACTTCGTGATCGGCGCGGACGGCCTGCACTCCGCGGTCCGGAGGCTCGCCTTCGGTGCCGAGCGTTCGTTCGTGCGACCCACGGGGATCTTTGTCGCCACGACGTCGTTCGGCGGCCCGGTCGATCACCCCGAGGAAGTGCTCCTGCACAACACGCCGGGCCGGCTGGTCGCCGTCCACCCGTGCCGGGACGACGGCGGCGTCGCGTTCATCTTCCGTGCCCAGGCGGAGAATGTGGACCACCGGGACACGGCCCGGCACAAGCGGATCGTCACGGCGGCGTACGGCGACGTCGGATGGCGGGTCCCCGCGTTGCTCGAACGCCTGCGGGAGTCCGACGATGTCTTCTTCGACGCGGTCAGCGTCGTCGACCTCCCGTCATGGTCACACGGCCGGATCGCCTTGGTGGGTGACGCCGCCTCCTGTGTTTCCCTGCTCGGTGAAGGTTCCAGCCTCGCGATCGCCGGGGCGTACACGCTGGCCGCCGCGCTGCCGTCGGCATCGTCCGCCGGTTTCGGCCGGTACGAGGCCGAGCACCGCGTCAGGGTCAAGTCCGCGCGGCGCACCGTCAAGCTGACCGCCGCCATGCTCGTGCCGAAGACCGGAATCGGCTTGGCGGCCCGGAATCTCGCGGCCCGCGCCTGGCCGTGGAGCGTCTGACCGCACGCCGGCCTCAGGGGTGGTCCGGCGCGAACCTGCCGTCCTCCCGGTACAGCCAGTACCGGCGCAGCATGCGCAACACCACGGAGACCTGCAGTGCGGTGATCCCGGGCAAGGGGGCGAGGTCCCTGGTGAGGAAGTCGGCCATCTCGTCCTCGTTCCGGAACACACCCTGGTGGATGACCGAAGCGGTGCCTGCGACGATCGACACGTACCGCGCCGACGGATGCCGCGCCAGCTCCCCGGCCACGGCCTGGATGGCGCCCGGGGTGATGGTCAGCGCGATGACCGCCTCCAGTTCGTAGCCGAGTTGCGCGGGTTCCACCTCGACGCGTGGCCGGACGATGCCGCGCCGCAACGTCGACTGGATCAGCCGGTAGGCGGTGGACTGGCTGAGGTCGAGGCTCCGGCCCGCTTCGGCCGCGGTGATCCGCCCGTTCCCGGCCAGCAGCCCGATGAGCCGCCGCTCGTCCGGGCCCACTTCGTCGGCGTCGAAGCCGTCCGGCGGGGCCGGGACCACCTGTTCGCGGGACAAGATCTTCTGCTGGTCTTCGCTCAGCCGGTGCAGACGCCAGGAGTCGGCCCTGGTGAGCGCCCGCAGCACCAGCTCCGAATGGGTTCCCGCCACCCCCGGCACCCCGGGGATGCGCTCGGCGAGCAGTTCGCGCGCCTCGGCCCGGTCCGGAACGTGCACGGCCAGGTAGACGTCCGACCGGCCCGCGGTCTCCGCCGCGAGCTGGACCTCGGGAAACCGTGCGAGGGCCTTCGCCGCCGAACCGGACGCACCCGGTTCGGTCGTGACCCAGACGTGGCGCGGGTTCCCGCGAGCCCTCGCGGTCCAATCGACCTGGCCGATCACCCGCAGGATCCGCTGTTCCTCGAGCCGGACCAGCCGTCGTCCCACCGTGCTGGCGGAGACGTCGAGCGCCTCGGCGAGCGTGGCGACCGAGGCGCGCGGGGCGATCTGCAGCGCCGCGATCAGGTCGAGGTCGGGTTCGGTCAGCATCGGATGAATGTATCAGTCATCTAAGGCGTTCTCATGACTGATCCGTGCGTAATTCGGTTCAGGGTTGCACTATTCGTTCGCTTGAGTTTGTAATGGGCCTCCGATCAGGAAGGAGCCGCGCCGGTGAGTTCCAGCCAGGCCAGCACGACCTCACGTCCGATGAACCTCCTGCTGCGCGCGCTCGACGGCGTCGAGCGGCTCGGCAACAAGCTGCCGCATCCGTTCTGGCTGTTCGTCATCCTGAGCGGAGTGCTGGCACTGGCCAGCTGGGGGCTCAGCGCGGCCGGGGTGTCCGCGGTGAACCCGGCCACCGGCAAGACGGTCGAGGCGAAGAACCTGTTGTCCGCCGACGGCGTGCGGATGATGGTGACCGACGCGGTCAAGAGCTACACGTCGTTCCCGCCGCTGGGCACCATCCTCGTGGTGATGCTCGGCGTGGCGGTCGCCGAGCGGTCCGGTCTGCTCGCGGCCGTGCTCCGGTCCGGCGTTTCGAAGGTTTCGCCGCGGTGGGTGACCTTCGCGCTGGCGTTCACCGGAATGGTGTCCCACGTCGCCTCCGACGCGGCCTATGTGGTGCTGATCCCGTTGGGGGCCTTGGCTTTCCGCGCGGTGGGGCGGAGCCCGATCCTGGGCATCGTGGTCGCGTTCGTGTCCATCTCCGCCGGATACGACGCGAGCCCGCTGATCACGCCGACCGACGCCATCCTGTCCGGGCTGACCACGGCGGCCGCGCAGACGATCGATCCGGCCTATTCGGTCACCCCGCTGGCCAACTACTTCTTCTCGCTCGCCTCGTCGGTCGTGCTGGCCGCCGTGATCACGCTCGTGACGGAGAAGGTCCTCGCGCGGCGGGCCGAGGCGATGCCCGTCGACGCCGACGCGGAGGAGGACGATCTCGGCTCGCTCGAGCTCAGCCGCCAGGAACGACGGGGCCTGCTCGCCGCGCTCATCGCGCTCGCCGTCTTCGTGATCGCGCTGGTGCTGGCGGTGCTGCCCGCCTCGTCGCCGTTACGCGGCAAGGGCGGAAGCATCATCGAGTCACCGTTGCTGACCTCCATCTCGATCTTCCTCGCGCTCGGCTTCCTGGCCGCGGGCTGGGCCTACGGCAGGGTCGCCGGGACGGTGACCAGCAGCCGTGACATCCCGGGGTTCATGGCACACGGTTTCCGCGAGATGGCGCCGATCCTGGTGCTGTTCTTCGCCATCTCCCAGTTCCTGGCCTACTTCAAATGGACCGGCATCGGTGAGATCACCGCGATCAACGGCGCCGGGCTGCTCAAATCCGCCGGGGTCTCCGGGCCGGTCATCATGCTGGGCATCCTCGTCGTGGTGACCCTGGTGAACCTGATCGTCACCAGCGGCTCCGCCCAATGGGCGCTGATCGGCCCGGTGTTCGTGCCGATGCTGATGCTGCTGGACATCCCGCCGGAGACCACGCAGGCGCTGTACCGCATCGCGGACTCGTGCACGAACGCGATCACCCCGATGAGCCCGTATTTCGTGATGGCGCTGGGCTTCCTGCAGCGCTACCGGCGTTCGGCGGGGATCGGCACGCTGTTCTCGATGACGGTCCCGCTCTCGTTCGCCCTGCTGGTGGTGTGGACGTTGCTGTTCTTCGTGTTCTGGGCGTTCGGCATCCCGCTCGGCCCCGGCGCCCCCGTTCGGTAGAAAGGATTCTCTTGTCACACACGGATTGGTCCCGCCAGGCACTGCCCGCCATGCTCGACGATCTCCGGGACATCGTCGAGCTGGAGACGCACAGCTACGACAAACCGATGCTGGACAAAGGCATCGACGCCATCCGGGCCTGGGTCATCGACCGTCTCGGCGCACCCGACACCGAGGCGCGCCACACCGACACGGTCCGGGGCGACGTGCTCGAACTGGGCTACGCGGGGACGGCGCCGGGAACGGTACTGCTGCTGAGTCATTACGACACCGTCTGGCCGACGGGCACGCTCGCCGGATGGCCGTACACCGACGAGGACGGCCGCGTCACCGGGCCGGGCGCGTTCGACATGAAACTCGGCTTGGTGCAATCGGTCTGGGCCTTGCGGGGGCTCCGCGAACTCGGCCTTCCGCATCCGTCGGTGAAGTTCCTCTTCAACGGCGACGAGGAGATCGGCAGCCCCCACTCGCGGCCGTACATCGAAGCAGCCAGTGAAGGCGCGCTGGCCACCCTCGTCTTCGAGGCTTCGCTGGACGGCAAGCTGAAGACCGCGCGCAAGGGGGTCGGCCTGTTCGACGTGACCGCCACCGGCGTCGAGGCGCACGCGGGCCTGGACCCGTACGCGGGAGCGAGCGCGATCCACGCCCTCGCCGAGATCGTCGGACGGCTGGCGTCCGCGGGCTCGCGCGAGCTCGGGACCACGGTCAACGTGGGCACCATCTCCGGCGGTACCGGTCGTAACGTGACCGCGGGCGGCGCGGGCTGCGGTGTCGACGTCCGGGTCGCCGAACCGTCCGAAATGGACCGGATCGACCAGGTGTTCGCCGGTCTGGAAGCAGCCGATCCCCGCGTGACCGTCTCGGTCGAAGGGAGTGGAACCGGCCGCCGATGACACCGAACGACCCGTCGCGGGCGCTGTTCGCGACCGCGCGGAAGGTGGCCGCCGAAGCGGGCTGGGAGCTGGAGGAGACCTCGGTGGGAGGCGCGAGCGACGGCAACTTCGTGTCGGCGCTGGGCCGCCCGGTGCTCGACGGCCTCGGAGCCGTCGGAGGCGGTGCCCACGCTCGCGACGAGCACATCCTCGTGAAGCATGTCCCGGAGCGGACGGCGCTGGCGATCGGGCTGATCACCGCACTCGTCTGACGAACATCGGGCGGACGGGTTTGCCCGGTCCCTTCGCGGGTACGCCGTAGTCATGTCAGTCAGGTATCGCGCGTTCGCCGACCGGCGGACGGCCGGTCGGCGATTGGCTCGTCTGATCGGACGTCCGGAGTGGCCCGATCCGGTGGTGCTCGGGCTGGCGAGAGGCGGTGTGCCGGTCGCCGCCGAAGTCGCCCGTGAACTCGGTGCCCCGCTGGACGTGGCCGTGTCCCGCAAGATCGGCGCGCCCGGCCACCCGGAGTTCGGGGTGGGCGCGGTGACGGCGGACGCGCCGCCCTATTACGACCTGGGCACGATGCGCAAGCTCGGGCTGAGCCCGGCCGACCTGGAGCGAACGTGCGAAGCCGAGCGGGCGGAGGCGCGCCGCCGGCTCCGCCGCTATCACGGCGGTCGCGCGCCGGTCGCGACGCATGGCCGGGACGTGCTGCTGGTGGACGACGGGCTGGCCACCGGTGTCACGGCGATCTCCGCGCTGCGTGCCCTGCGCCGAGCGGAGCCGCGCCGGTTGGTGTTCGCCACTCCGGTGTGCGCCGTGCGGGCACCCGAGAGGCTGCGCGACGAGGCGGACGACGTCTTCTGCCTGATCGAACCGGAGCGGTTCGGCGCGGTCGGCCGGTGGTACGAGGACTTCTCCCAGACCACTGACGAGGAAGTCGTCTCGCTGCTCGACGTTTCGGCGACCACCGCACGTGGTACCCCTGGCGTGCCAGACCCGCGCGCAGGTGGGGAGGACGCCATGACCGGGCGTGATCAGTGATGTCGTCGACGGAATCCACAAGGGACAAAGGAGCCGTCGTCGCGGGCTACGACGGCTCCGAAGAAGCGCGGAAGGCCGTGCGCTGGGCCGCGGGGGAGGCCTCCGCCCGCGGCCGCGCCTTGGTCGTCACCCATGTCGTCGGGTTCCCGCCCGTGCCCGAAGCCGTCCCAGGTGGCGGGGCTTGGCCACGGCCGGGGTTCCTCGAAGCGGGTCAGGAAACGGCGCAGCGGCACGCCGAGGCCGTACTCGACGACATCGCGCAGGAATGCCGTCGGACCTGGCCGGATCTGGCCGTTTCGACGCGGCTGCTGTCCGGCCGCGCGCCCGACGAGCTGGCCCGCGCCGCGGAGAACGCGGATCTGCTGGTCATCGGGTCGTCGGGGCTCACCGCGCTGCCCAGGCTCCTGGTCGGCTCGACGGCCAACCAGCTCCTGCACGACTACCACCGGCCCATCGTGGTCGTGCGCACCGGTGACGAGCCGTCGGCGGACCACGAGCGGAAGGTCGTGGTCGGCGTCGACGGATCCGAGACCAGCAGGGAAGCCATCGGGTTCGCCTACGACTTCGCCGACCGGCACGGCCACGCGCTGGTGGCCCTGCACGTCTGGTCCGATCTGCCGCTCGAAGCGATGGCGGTGACGCCTACCGAACACGACAGGGAGCTCATCGAGGAGCGGGGAAAGCCCCTGCTCGACGAAGCGCTGGCCGGATATCGGGAACGGTATCCGGACGTCCCCGTCCATCGCGTGATCGCGGTCGACCGGCCCGCTCACGCGCTGGCGGAGCAAGCCGAGGGTGCCGCGCTGCTCGTCGTCGGCAGCCATGGCCGCGGGCTGCTGCGCCGGGCTCTGCTGGGCTCGGTCAGCCGCGCCATGGTCCACCACGCGCCGTGTCCGGTCGCCGTGGTCCGCCACCACAAGGAGCACCAGACCGGTAGCCGGCCCCTCGGATGAGGTCAGTGCTTTCCGGCGATGGCCGCCACGAAGGCGTCCGGATTGTCGAACATGACGTTGTGCCCGGCATCGGGGACGGTGACCACCTTCACGCCCGCGGCCTCCAGCTGTTCCCTGCCGGTCAGCTCGCCGCTGCGTTCGCCCTGCAGGTAGACCCGGTCGATGTCGAGTCGTTCCAGGATGGTGCGCATCATCGGCTCCGCGCCCTTCCGAAGCCCGGCCGCCGTGCGGTACAGCGCACGAGGGTCCGTGAGCCGCATGGTCGACGCCCACGCCGGCCCGACACGCTCCAGCACGCCCGCGAACTCCTTGTCGACGAACTCGTCCTCACCGAAGGCGGTGATACCGCTGCTGCCCGCCGTCGGCGGCGGGAAGGGATCGAGGTTCGCCTCGGTGAGGACCAACCTGGAGACCAGGTCGGGGCGCAGATGGGCGAGCACCAGAGCGACGGCGCCGCCCATGCTGTGGGCGATCAGCTCCGCTCCGGTCACTTCTGCCTGGTCCAGGGCGGCCATCACGGCTCCGGCGTGATCCTCCAGCGTGTAGCCGAAGTGCCGCGGACGGTCGCTGATCCCGTGCCCCGGCAGGTCCAGGAACAGGCTCCGCCTGCCCGCCAGTTCGGGCCGGGCCGCGACGTGCGCGTGGTAGACCGCGGACATCGATCCGAGGCCGTGCAGGTATACCCGCGCGGGTTGGGCACCGGGCGCTTCCGTCCAGCGGACACAGCCGCCCTCGCCGTCGAACTCGGCCTGATACACCGGATTCCCCCTCGCGCTCGCATTCGATCGAACGCACAATAGTTCAACGCCGGACGGCCATGTCCGGGGCCTTGAGCACCGGCTGGGAACAGCTCAGCGTGCGGCCGACAAGATCAGCTCGAGGTAGTCGCGCGTGGCCTGCCGCCAGGATTCCAGTTCCAGCTTTTCGTTCGCCGCGTGCATCTCCCGGGGATCTCCCGGGCCCCAGATCACGATCGGCGCTCCGCCCACCGACCCGGCCAAGGCCGAGGCGTCGGTGAAATAGGTGGCGGCGGGTGCGGTCGCCTGGCCGGAGAGCAGATCGGGCAGGCGTGCGGTCCGGACGGCGGGCAGATCGAGGGCCACCTCCGCGCTGATGTCCGGATCGAGCGAAGAAGCCCAGGCGATCGCCGGCGCTCCACCGTCCACAGTGCGCACATCCAGGGTCAGGACGGCCGACGCGGGCACGATGTTCGTCGCGGTCCCGCCCTCGAAGGTGCCGACGTTGACGGTTTCTTCGCCCAGGTAGTCGTCGGTGGCCAACGGGAGGGAATCGAGTGCGCCGAGGGCCCGGTCGGCGAGCAACCGGATCGCGTTGCGGCCGAGCCGGGGCGTGGAGCCGTGGGCTGCCTTCCCCTTCGCGGCCAGCCGCAGCCAGGTGGCTCCGCGGTGTCCGAGTGAGACGCGGTTCCGGGTCGCCTCCGGGACCACGACGATCCGCGGTGTCAACTCCAGTGAGGCGGATGCCTCCGTCGCGCCCCGGCAGCCGATCTCCTCGTCGCTGGTGATGAGGACCTGTGCGCCGGCCCCGGCTTCCGCGGCGTTGCGCAACGCCGCCAAGGCGGCGACCAGACCGCCCTTCATGTCGACGCTGCCGCGGCCCTGCAGGAACTCCTCGTCGACGTCCGCGGAGAACGGGGCGCGTTCCCACAGCGCGGGGGAGCCGATGGGGACGGTGTCGATATGGCACACGAACAGTGCTCCGTCGCCGGAATGGCTGCCGAGCAGCACCCACGGTCGCCCGGTGGTGGAGCGTCGCAGCACGCGTACGCCCGCGGTGGCGGTGGCGTAGGAGACGGCCAGCTCCTGCGCGGCGGCCTGCGCCGCGCTGTCGCCGGAGGTGGTGTCGTGGCGCACCAGGTCGCGCAGGAACGCGAGGGCTTCGTCGGTCATGCGGGGTACTCCTCGGTCGATTCGCGGACGACGAGCTGCATGGAGAGCACGTGGTCGGCGGGGAGGCGGCCGGCCGCGAGGCGGGTGATCTCGTCGACCGCCTTGCGGGCCATCTGCTCCGTCGGCTGCGCGACGGTGGTCAGCCGCGGCGAGGTCCATTCGCCGAGGGTGATCCCGTCGCAGCCGATCACCGAAAGGTCTCCCGGCACCGTCACCCCGGCGCGGCGGGCCGCTTCGAGCAGGCCGACCGCGGCGATGTCGCTGGCGGTGAAGACGGCTGTCGGCTCCGCGCCTGCCCGTGCCATATGCGCGAAGAAGTTCATGCCGAACGCCGAGCTGAAGGCGCCGCGCACGATCATCGCTTCGTCCACCTCGACCCCGTGTGTCTTCAACGCGGCCCGGTATCCGGCCTCGCGCTGGTCGGCCGTGCGCAGCCCGGCCGGTCCGCCGACATGGGCGATCCGCCGGTGGCCAAGGGAGATCAGGTGGGTGGTCGCCTGGTAGGCGCCGCCGAAACCGTTCGCGGTGACGTGCGCGATCCGCGGCCCGGTGGCCTTGACGTACTCGTCGAGGAAGACGACCGGGAAGTCGCCTGCCAGCCGGCTCGCGAAGGCTTCGTTGGTGTTGTGCATCCCCAGGTAGACCAGCCCGCCCACGTCCGGTACCCGCATCAGGCGCTCGACGGCGGCGCGCTCCCGCAACGGCGACGAGCCGGTGAGCGTGGTGAGCACGTCGATGCCGTCCGCCGCGGCGGCGTCGACCACCGCGTCCGCCAGCGTGGAGAAGTACGGGTTGTCCAGCGACGGGACCACCAGGCCGAGGCTGAGCCCGGTCACCTGTTTCTGCACGGGCGGATGCCCTTGGGCCGACAGCGCGGCGTCGATGCGCCGGGCCGTCTCGGAGGCGACGTTGAGCTCTCCTTTGACGTACCTCGACACGGTCGACACGGCCACTCCGGCCTCTCGGGCCACCTTCGCCAGCGACATCCGGCTCCTCCCCGTTGAGCGTTGACGGCGACTGCAGCGCATCCTATATTGGCGGCGTTGCGCTATGTTGCGCAACAAGCGCTAACGCTTTCGCCCGAAGGAGTCGTCGATGGTCAAGGTCCTGCTAGCCGGGGAGTCGTGGGTCAGTGCGACGATCGACCACAAGGGATACGACCCGTTCGCGCACACGCAGGTGGAGATCGGGTGCGAGCGGCTGCTGGCGGCGCTGGCGGCGGAAGGGGTCGAGGTGACTCACCTGCGTTCGCACGACGTGGCCGAGAAGTTCCCGCAGACCCTGGAGGAACTCGACGCCTACGACGTCGTCCTGCTCTCCGACATCGGCTCCAACACGCTGCTGCTGCACCCGGACACCTTCACCCGCGGCCGTCCGACGCCCAACCGCCTCAAGCTGCTGCGCGAGTGGGTCACGAACGGCGGCGGCCTGATGATGGCCGGCGGCTACCTGAGCTTCCAGGGCTTCGAGGGCAAGGCCAACTACCACCGGACGCCGATCGAGGAGATCCTCCCGGTCGACATCGACCCGTACGACGACCGCGTCGAGACCCCGGAGGGCGTCCGCGCCCAGGTCGTGCGGCCCGGCCACCCGGTGGTCGCGGGTCTCGACCGGCACTGGCCGATCCTGCTGGGCTACCAGCACACCACGCTGAAGCCGGACGCCGAGCTGCTCGCCACCGTCGAGGGCGACGTCATGCTGGCCGTGCGCCAGGTCGGCCGCGGCCGCACCCTCGCGTTCACCTCGGACATCTCCCCGCACTGGGCTCCCGAGGAGTTCATGGACTGGGAGGGCTACCGCAAACTCTTCGCGCAGGCGATGTCCTGGCTCGCCGGACGCGAAGTCTGAGCCGCGCGCACTCGGGATCAAGGAGGATTCGATGAGTACGTCGTCACCCACCGGCCGCGCGGCCTCGGTCGTCGTCTTGACGATCGCGACCGTCTTCGCCGGAATGCTCGGCCCCTTGCAGTCGCTCGTCAACGGCCATCTCGGCACCGCGCTCTCCGACGGGCACGCCGCCGCGCTGGTGTCCTTCGGCACCGGCCTGGTGCTGATGCTGATCATCGTGCTGGCGCGGACCCGGACACGCGACGCGTTCTTCCGGCTGCCCGGTCAGCTGGTGCGCGGGGAGATCCCGCGGTGGAACTTCTTCGCCGGTCTGTGCGGCGCGGTGATCGTGCTCTCCGAAGGTGTCACGGTCGGTTTCCTCGGGGTGGCGATCTTCCAGACCTCGCTGATCTCCGGCATGGTCATCTCCGGCGTGGTGTGCGACCGCCTCGGTATCGGCGTCCCGTTCAAGCAGGCGATGAGCGCGCCGCGCGTGGCCGGGGCGATCCTGGCCATCTGCGCCACCGTGCTGGTGGTGTCCCCGAACTGGTCGGCCCCGCACATGATCGCGCTGGCGATCATGCCGTTCGTGGGCGGCCTGCTCGCCGGCTGGCAGCCCGCCGGCAATTCCGAGGTGGGCCTGCTGTCCGGCTCGATGTTCGTTTCCATCACCTGGAACTTCCTCATCGGCTTCGTGGCGCTCGGCCTCGTGTACGTGGTGCGGATGGCGGTCTCGGGCGCGCATTTCACGCTGCCGGGCACCTGGTGGATGTACTTCGGCGGGCCGCTCGGTCTCATGTCGATCGCGTTGATGGCCTTGCTGGTGCGGGGTCTGGGGCTCCTGCTGCTGGGGCTGGCCTCCACGGCCGGTCAGCTCATCGGGTCGCTGCTGCTCGAACTCGTCGCTCCCGCCGCGGGTTCCAGCCTGCACCTGGTCACCGTCATCGGCGCGGTCGTGGCACTGGCGGCCGCGGCGATCGCGATGATCCCGTCCCGGCACACGGCCGAGCCGGCGGTCCTCGCCCAGCCCGCCGAGGTGCGCCGTGGCTGAGGTGCGCGGTGTTCTCGGCGCGGTCGACGCGGCGGGCCTCGGGCTGGTACTGCCGCACGAGCACCTCTTCAACGACCTGTCCTCCGCGGTCGCCGAGCCGTCCTATGCGTCCACCCGGCACCTCGCCGAGGCGGAAGTGGGGCCGGGCCTGCAGTTCCTGCTTCGTCAGGATCCCTACTGCTGCACCGACAACGTGGCGGCGAAGGACCGTGCCAGCGTCGTGCGCGAGGTGACCGCGTTCGCGGCGGCGGGCGGCGGCACGCTGGTCGACGCGACCGGCAGCGCGGCGATCGGCCGGGATCCGCTCGCCTTGGCGGCGGTCGCCGGAGCCACCGGGGTCACCATTGTCATGGGCACCGGTGCGTACCTGGAGAAGTTCGAGGGGGAGCGCATCACCGCGGTCACCGTCGACGCGCAGACCGAGCACATCCTCGCCGAACTGGACGAGGGTGTCGGCGAGACGGGCATCCGGGCCGGTGTCATCGGCGAGGTCGGTGTTTCGCCGTCCTTCACCGACGGGGAACGGGCCTCCTTGCGGGCCGCGGCGCTCGCGCAGGCGGAGCGCCCGGCCGTGGGGCTGAACATCCACATGCCCGGCTGGCAGCGCCGCGGGCACGAAGTGCTCGACCTCGTACTGGAGGAATGCGGGGCGCTCCCGGCCAAGGTGGCGCTGGCGCACAGCGATCCGTCCGGTGACGACCCGGGATACCAACGCGAGCTTCTCGAACGCGGCGTGCTGCTGGAGTTCGACATGATCGGCCTCGACATCTCGTTCCCCGGCGAAGGTGTCGCCCCGACGGTTTCCCAGACCGCTCACGCCGTGGCCCGGTGGGTGAACGAGGGCTTCGGTGACCAGATCATGCTGTCGCACGACCTGTTCCTGAAGCAGATGTGGACGCACAACGGCGGCAACGGGCTCGTCTTCGTGCCGACGATCTTCGCCGATCTGCTCGAAGCCGAAGGCGTGCCGGCCGAAGCCGTGGCCCGGCTGATGCGAGACGTCCCGGCCCGGTGGCTGACCGCATGAGCCGCGCGATAGCCGTGGTCGCGTCGCTCAACGTCGATCACATCGTCCGGGCGCCGCGCATCCCGGAGCCGGGGGAGACCCTGATGGGGTTTTCGGCGAGCCGGGAGCTGGGCGGGAAAGGCGGCAACCAGGCGGTCGCCGCCGCCCGGCTCGGCGCGGAAGTGGCCGTGATCGGCTGCGTCGGCGAGGACGAGGACGGCGACGAGTACCTGGAAGCCCTGCTCGCCGAGGGCGCCGACGTGACCCACGTGCGCCGGTCCGCGCTGCCCACCGGCCGGGCGGCGATCACCGTCGACGCGGAAGGTGTCAACTCGATCGTCGTCGTGTCCGGGGCGAACGCCGACATCCCGGCGGCGGCCGCCGAAGCGGCGATCAGCGAACTGCCGGGGCTTCGGGTCGTCGCAGGCCAGCTGGAGGCGGCGGCCGAAGCGACGGAACGCGCTTTCGCGGCCGCTCGCTCACGTGGCGTACTGACCGTGCTCAACACCGCGCCCGCCGGAGACGTGGCCGGGAAGCTGCTGCCGGTCAGCGACGTGGTGGTGTCGAACGAAATCGAGTTCCGGCAGCTCACCGGCCAGGATCCGTTCGACGGCAACGGGTTGCGGCGCGGCGGCGCCGACTTGTTCGCCGCGGGATGCCGGTGGGTGATCGTGACGCTGGGGGCCGCGGGATGCGCCGTGCTCGACGCGTCGTCGTCCACGCGGGTGCCGGCCGTCGCGGTACGGGCGGTGGACACCACCGCCGCGGGAGATTCGTTCGTCGGCGCGCTCGCCGCCAGGCTCGCGGAAATCCCCGGTGAGCCGACGACCGCGGACGTGGTGGCCGCTTGCGGTTTCGCGGCGAAAGTGGCCGCGGTCGTGGTGACGCGGCACGGGGCGCATCCCTCCCTGCCGACCTTGGCCGAGGTGGTCGACGCTCACCGCTAGGGCTTTCGCTTTGCCTCGTCCTCGGCGAGGTGTGGAGGTCGAGTTTCCTCGGCTCAGCCGGGTGAAGGGGTCCTTCACGTGCAGCCGCCGTGACTGCTGGTGCGCATGGGGTCTGTGGCGTTCCGCAAGTCCGTGAAGGCCTCCTTGAGGGACCAGTGCTCACCCACTGGTGCGACCGGCGGTCGAGTGTGGAGGATTCAGGACGTTCAACGTCCTGAATCCTCCACACTCGGTCTCGCCGATGAGGGATTCGGGACACTGAGCGCCTCAAATCCTTCACGGACGGGCCCTGCTGGATAAGCGGTGTAGTCCACGGGGGAAGATTCCGGCCGTCCGACGTCCGGAATCTTCCCCCGTCAGGTTGTTCGCCACCGGGCGTGGCAGGCACGACCTTGATCAACGGAAGATCGGGGACGTCGAGTGTCCCGGATCTTCCGTTGATCAAGACCTGCGCGCAGGTCAGCCATAGGTAAGCGAATACCGGTCCTCCTTGAGGAACCCAAAGTCCCTCAAGGAGACCTTCACGGACGAGGCTCGGGGCTGAGTAGTCCCGGTTCGTCCGGACGACCGTTCACGCCACTCCTTCATGTGAACGGCGCGTTCTCGGCAGTCACGCAGGGAGCGCTTGACGCCACCATCCGAATGACCCTTCCCGACCGGCCGCAACCTGCGCGCGTGAAGATCCGCCGCGAGCAAAGTTTGACACGGAGTGACTGTTAGCGTGCGGAGAGAAGTCGTGATCTTGGATGTGGAGGCATGCGATGAAGCGTTTTGTCGCCGCGGTGTTGAGCGCGGCATCCGTGGGAGCACTGCTGATCGTGTCGAGTCCGCCCGCTCAGGCGGCGGCGGGCAATGTGGTGGTCTTTTCCACCGAATTCCAGCGTCTGGACACCTATCGGAATCCGGAAGGCTGTACCAAACTTCCCATCGCCGCACACGTTTTGGTCAACCTGAGCTCGTCCGAAGTGGTCGTTCACCCGGATCCGCTCTGCCTGACACCGGGTATGCGGGTCGAGCAAGGGTTCGGCTCCCACGTCATGCCGGGCAGCGGCTCGTTCTCGGTCAACCGTTGATCGTTTCGTGCGACAAAGAGACTGAGAAGGCTTACGTGTCTGTCGACGTTGTCGTTGTGGGAGTCGGCTACGTCGGGCTACCGCTGGCGGAAGCCATCGGCGGGGCGGGGTTGTCGGTGATCGGATACGACACCTCGCCTCGGGTGGCCGCGGAGATCGCCGCGGGCAGGCCGCATGTACCCGACGTGTCCGGGAGCCGGCTACGGGCCATGCGAGAGAACGGTTTCACGGTGACGGCCGACCCCGAGGTCCTCGGTGGCGCGGAGACGATCGTGCTGTGCGTGCCGACCGGGCTGACCACGGCGGGCGGACCGGATCTGGCCGCCGTGCGCGGCGCGGTGGCGACGGTCGCCGAGCATTTGTCGCCGGGCATGATGGTGATCATCGAGTCGACGAGTTTCCCGGGCACCACCGACGAGATCGTCCGGCCGATCCTCGAAAAGCACGGTCTGACGGCGGGCACCGACTTCTCGCTCGCGTATTCGCCCGAGCGGGTCGACCCGGGGAACAGGCGGTTCGGCATCAGGAACACGCCGAAGGTGATCAGCGGGCACACCCCGTCCTGCGCGAAGCGTTGTGCCGAGTTCTACGAGCGCTTCGTCGACACGGTGGTGATCGCGCGTGGCACCAGGGAAGCGGAGATGGCCAAGCTGCTGGAGAACACCTACCGGTACGTGAACATCGCGCTGGTCAACGAGATCGCGATCTTCTGCGACCGGATCGGCGTCGACGTGTGGGACGTGATGCACTGCGCGGCGACCAAACCGTTCGGCTTCACGTCGTTCGCGCCGGGGCCCGGGGTCGGCGGGCACTGCATCCCGGTCGACCCCAAGTACCTGCTGGACAAGGCCGAGCGGGAAGGTGCCCTGCTCGGCGTGGTGCACGCCGCTCGTCTCGTGGACGACCGGATGCCCGAGCATGTGGTCGACCGCGTGACCCGGCTGCTCGCCGAGCACGGAAAGCCGTTGCGAGGCGCGAAAGTGCTGTTGCTCGGTGTCTCGTACAAGGCGGACGTGCCGGACACCCGCGAGTCCGCCGCCATCCGGATCGCCCTTCGGTTGCGGGCGCTCGGGGCGGAGCTGTCCTACCACGATCCGGTGGCGGAGACCGTGCCCGAACTGGGGCCGCCGGTGGCCGATCTCGACGTGGCGCTCCGCACCGCGGATGTCGCCGTCCTGCTGGTGGCGCATCGCGCCTACGACCACGGCCGCCTGGCCTCGACGGCCAGGTTGCTGTTCGACGTGACGGGACAGGTTCCCGGGAAGGAGGTCGTCCGTCTCTGAACGTTCTGCCTGAACGCGTACCGCAATTCTTCCGATCTTTCGCGAAAAGGAGAGTGCACGAATGACCACGGCGATCAAGAACGACCGGCTCAAGAAGCGTTTCGAGAAGTGGGACGTCAACGGCAACGGCAAGATCGAGAAAACCGACTTCGAGGCCGAGGCCACGAGGATCATCGGCGCGTTCGGCGAAGACCCGGCGTCGCCGCAGGCGCGAGCGGTGAAGGACTCGTTCGTGACGATGTTCGAGTTCCTGGCGGACAAGGCGGGCGTCGGCCCGAACGGATCGTTGAACGAGCGGCAGTTCACCGAGGTGATCGAAGCGCAGATCTTCCAGGAAGGCGACGCGGGTTTCTCCCGGGTGGTCCGCCCGACCATTTCGGCGATCGTCGGCCTGTGCGACACCGACGGCGACGGCGAGGTCGATCAGCGGGAGTTCGCCAAGTGGCTGGACGCGATCGGCGTCGAAGCCTCGGCCGTCGCCCCGGCGTTCCGGGCCATCGACGTGAACGGCAACGGAAAGCTGACCGTCGACGAACTCGTGCACGCGGTCCGCGACTACCACCTCGGCAAGAGCGACGTGCCGCTGCTGGGCAAGTGACCGCGCGGTGGTGAGTGGCTCACCCGCGCCGGGGAGCCACTCACCACCGGCCCCGGAAGCAGACCTCCCGCTCCGGCTTCAAACCGATCCCTTCACCGGTGACCGGCCGCTCGGTGTGGATGAGGATGTTGTAGTGGTTGGGGAAATGGCAGCCGTCGAAACCGAGCACGGTGCCGACGAGTTCGCCGCCGATCCACACTTCGTCGCCTCGGTCGATCACGCCGGCGCGGGCTATTTCGGCGAAGCCGAGGAAGCCGACGTGGTCGATGCGTGCGCCCGGTTCGGTGGCGTCGTGGCTGGTCGTCACGAGTTCGTGCACCTCTCCGGCGCGAACGCACCGGCTGGCGAACGGTTCGAGGCTCATGCCCCGGTCGTCACGCCGATGCACCAGCACCTTCACCACCGTGCCGGTGATCTCCCGTTTCGGCCCGTCTTCCCGCATCGTGCTCCCTCCGGTAACAATCGTTCACTATGGACAGCGCGGCCAGGCCGTTGTCCTGCCAGGAGCCGCCCTTGCGCACGGCCTCCTCGAACTCGTTCAGCAGCCCGTCGTATTCGTGCCACAGCGATTCCTTGAAGCCCGGGTAGCCGTCGAGCAGGTCGGCGTACCGGACGGTGCCGTCCGCCAGCCGGACCTCGACGTCCTTGACCTCCCCGGGAAAAGACCAGTCGAGTTCGACGACCGCGCCGTCGAGCACCAGCGTCGCCTGCCGATCGATGCCGTCCGGGTCGCGGCTGATCCGCACGTCCCGCAGCGTCAGCGTGCTGAGGAAGAACTGGACGAGATCGAGGGCGTTCGGTCCGTTGTCCGCCACGCATCCGCCGCCGCATCGCGTCGCGTCGAGGTACCAGCGATCACCGCCGACGTGCTCTTCGATCCGTTCCAGGTAGCGCACCGTCAGGGAATCGATCGGGGGCCCGCCCGCGATCCTCTCGCGCAACGCGCGCACATTGCTGTTGTACCTCCGGTGGAAGGCCGTGAACAGCGCGACATTCCGCCGCGCCGCGCGCGCCACGAGGTCCTCGCCGTCGACGAGGCTCGTGGCGATCGGCTTCTCCACGCACACGGGCAGACCCGCGTCCAGCACGTCGCGGCAGACGGCAGCGTGCACGTCGTTCGGCGCCGTGACGATCACCGCGTCGAGCCCTCCGGCGGCGAGCATCTCCCGATGATCGCGGTAGCCGGGCACGGCGCTTCTCGAAAGCTCCGCCGGGTCGAGATCGCAGACCGCCGCGAGGCGGAACGCCGCCGACCGCTCGACCGCGGAAAGGTAGAACCGCGAGATGACACCGAGCCCCACGACACCGACCCGGATCATCCCGCCGTCCTCTCCGCCGCCGTGCGGAGTTCCCGGTAGACCGCGTCGGCCACGGGCACGCCGTGCGCACGGCGGTGGGCCGCGCGCTCACCCTCGTGCCAGCCGGGATAGACGACCGGGGCCGCGGGATCGCGGGCTGGCCACTCCCGCACCGCCGTGAAAAGCGCGGACGCGTCGGCGGCGAATCCGGTGCGCAGGACGTCCGGAGCGATAGCGAGCGCCAGCACGCCGATGTCGTCGTCGCGGTTCCCGTCGGCGGAGGTCGCGCCGAGCAGGGCGCCGGGTACCAGCGCACCGAGTACCTCGACGAGCAGGCCGAGCCCGAATCCCTTGTAGGCGCCCGTTTCGGGAGCGCCGCCCAGCCATTGCAGATGGGCTTCGCCCCGGTCGAACGCGGCGGGATCGGTCACCGGCGAACCGTCGCCGTCGGCGAGCCAGCCCGGCGGGATCTCCCTGCCTTCCCGTGCCGCGGCGCGGATCCGGCCGGTCGGCACGACGGTGGTGCTCATGTCGAGGACGAACGGATGCGCGCCGCCGGCGGGACAGGCCAGCGCGAGCGGGTTCGTGCCGAGCATCGCGGCCGTGCCGCCGGGCGGCGGGGCGATGCGCTGGCCGCCGCAGTTCGAAGCGACGAGGCCGATCATGCCGTGCGTGACGGCACGCGCGGCATGATGACCGGCGCAGCCGATATGGGTCGCTCCGCGCAGCGAGACCATGCCGATGCCGTGTCGTGAAGCCCTGGCGCAGGCCAGCTCCATCGCCTGCGAGGCCGACCACAACCCGAGCGTGCGGCGGGCGTCGGCGAGGACGCACGCGCCGAGGTCGGTCTCGACGGCCATGTCCGCCTTCGGCTCGGCGCGTCCTTGATCGAGCAGAGGCAGGTACAGCCTGGTCAGGTTCACGAGGCCGTGCGAAGTCACCCCGGTCAGGTCGCCGTGGCACAACGCGGCCGCGGCGATCGCCGCCCGGTCTTCGGGAACGCCGCGGTCCGCGAAGACCCCGGCGGCCAGGGAAAGCAGAACGGGATAGGGCACCAGCACGGTCATGCTCCTCCGTCGCGGCCGAACCGCACGACGATCTCGCGGACGAGATCGCCGAACCGGTCGAGTTCTTCGACATCGGCGTATTCCCCACGCGCGTGCGCGTTGTTCGCTCCCAGCGAACCGGGGCCGAGAACGGCCGTCTTGGTACCGGGAACGCCGCCGAGCCACAGGGCGTCGCACGTGAACCCCGGCTCGTCGTCCGGCCAGCGGGGAACGAACGCGTCCAGCAGCGGGATGTCCTGTGCCGGTAACGCCGGCAGGTCGCGTTTCAGCCAGCGCAAGCCGGTGATCGCCGCCGCGTCCCTCGCGGTGCGGGCGAAAGCCGAAGACCGCCGGAACCGGGCACCGAACGCGGTGACACCGGTCCGCAGCCCGTCCTCCAGCGCCGAGGCCATCTTCGCCGCCGCTTCTCCGGAGTCGTAGGGGATGTTGAGCAGAAGTTCGCCGCTGCCGTACACCCGGTTGTGCATTAGCCCCGTGTGCAGGCCCGCGACGCAGACCTGACCGTGCTTCGGCAGGTCGTCCGCGAGGTGCTGGGCGAGGAAACCGAGCAGAACCGTCGCGTTGTGACCTCGGTGCGGCTCGTCGTCGATGGCGTCTTCGCCGTCCACTCGCACGCACGCGGTCATCGACGCCGAGCAGCGGGGAAGGTATCGCAGCCCGGTCGGCTCGCAGAAGATGTTGAGCTCGCCGTGGAAACCCGCTTCGACGAGCGGCCGTGTCCCGAAGGTGCCCATCGCGCCGCCCTCTTCGCCGGAGACGGCCTGGACGAGGACACCGATGTCCCGGCCGACCGCCGGCTCCGTCGCCAGCGCGGCCCGGATACCGGCCAGCAAGGCCACCGCGGGCCCTTTGGCGTCGATCGCGCCGCGGCCGACGAATCTGGTGCCGTCGAAACCGGCCGGTTCGAACGGGGCCACCGTGTCGAGGTGGACGTTGAACATGACGGCGGGGGAGGCGGGGCCGATCCGCAGCACGAGGCTCGGCTGGCAGGCGAGGAATCCGGGCCCGGTATCGCGGAGCAGGAGGGGGACACCCGGACGGTCCAGCACGGACGGGTCCGGGGCGGCGAACCGCAGGACGTCGAAACCGATGTCGATGGCGGCGTCGGCGTAGGCGCGCATCGCGTCCCACAGGCGGACTTCGCCCTTCGTTTCGAGTGGCCCGGCCGTCGGGAGGTCGAGCAGCTTCACCAGCAGGCTGCGATCCCCGGGTATCACCGGAGCAGCCCGGCCATCGCCCGGCCCGCGGCGACGAACGCGTCCGCCGCGCCGTCCGCCAGCACCCCTTGTTCGTGCGGTGTGATCGCGAGATGCGGTTCCAGCGACCACGCGCCCTGGTATCCGTTGGCCCGCAAGAGTTTTACACAGTCGGCGACCCGCGCGGAGCCCTGGCCGGGGAGTGTGAAGCCGCGTTCGTCGGCGTCCTTGACGTGCACGTGTTCGACGTGGCCGACGATGTCGGCGAGCAGGTCGAACCCGTCGTAGCCGTGGGCGACGCCGTTGCCGGTGTCGAACAACAGCTTCAGCGCCGGGCTCGCGACCTCGTCCAGCAGGTCGAGCATGCGCTCGGCCTTCGTGCCCGCCCAGCCAGAGCAGTTCTCGTGCAGCAGCGTCACCCCGTGTGCCGCGGCCCGTTCGGCGAGAACGGTGATCCTCTCGATGGCCAGCGCGCGCCAGGCTGGATCGCTCAGCCCGTCGTTGGGATAGGACATGATCCTCAGATAGCCGGTGCCGAGCGCTCGCGCCCGTTCGGCGAGCACGTCGAGTTCCCTGAGGTCGTGCCGGAAATCGGTGCCTGCCGGCCGGGACCAGCCACCGATCCGGGACGCCAGGCAGACCACGCGCACACCGCTGTCCGACAAGGTGGCCGCGACGGCGTCGAACCGTTCGTCGGTGAGGTCGGCGACGGCTTCCCTGTCGACCGTGCGCAGTTCGATGGCCTTCCAGCTCAGTGCGTCGAGCACCGAGAGCTGGCCACCGATGTCGTACGCCGCCTCGTCCGTGAGGCCGGCGAGCACCGGGTCATCCGGCATGGGTCGCCACCGCGTCGGGGCCGGTGACCGGTTCCGCGCAGATGTTCTTGGCCACCGACAGCAGCCGCACCACCTCGGTGGCGAAGGTGAACCCCTGGGTCTGCTCCCCGTCCAGCTGGAACTTCCGGTAGGCCTCGGACATCCATTCCGTCATGGCGTCGTCCCGCAGCACGACGTGCTCGGACCGCCCGTTCGCCCGCAGCGTCAGCTGCGAGTGATGGTCGTCGCCGCTCACCGCGAAATGCCCGACCGCGCTGCCGTGTTCGAACTCCACGGTGACCCGCCGCTCGCGGACCGGGGAGGTGAGGTCCGAGCGGATCTCCGTGTGGACACCCGAGTTGTGCCGGAGGCCGACGACGGCGCCGCCCATCCGGGGACCGACGTTGCCCTCGACCTCGAGATCGGTTCCGGACGCGTGGGTGACCCGCGCGGCGCCCGCGAGCCGCAGCGCGAGCGCGACACCGTGCGGCAGCTCGACGTCGAAGGCGGTCGGGTGGCCGGGCCGCACGAGCGACCGGCGGAATCTCGGCTTGTTCTGCACGATGTCGATCGCTTTCGCGGCGCCGAACCGGCCACCGCGGATGAGCTCGACCAGCCGCGCCGTGAGACTGCTGGCGAGCCAGGGCTCGACGACCTCGACATGCAGTTTGTACTTGCGGCGAAGGCGGACGATCCGGGCGAGGTCGTCGATGTCGGTCGTGAGGGGTTTCTCCACGATCACCTTGCGAAAGCCCAGTGCGGCGAGGTCGGAGAGCACCGCCAGACGCTGGGTCGGTGGCGTGCACACGTGCACGACCGTGTCGTCGGGACGGAGGCCGTCGGCCGCGGCGTGGAGGGTCGGCGCGACCACGAGACCCGGCCGGGAGACGACGGTCTCCCTCGGTTCGCAGGCCACGACGGGATGATCGTCGAAGAGCTGCGGGGTCCGTTCCCGGAGTTTGGCCAAGACGGGGAGATGCAGACCCGCGCCGGCCCGGCCGAGTCCCACGACGAATGAACGCACAGGCGAGCTCGCTCCTCGAGTTTCGCAATGAGAATTCCCTTTCGAAACTGACATCGCCAAGATCGACTGTCAACAGTTCGGCCTCGGGTTGACCAGGAAGTGCGAACGTGGGCGGACGGGCGGATTGCCTGTCCTACGCTCGGAAATGGTTCCTACACCACCGGAGGTGGGTACGCTGTCGGTGTCTTTCTTCAATCAATCGGCCACATTCGAGCGAACGTGGACCGGCACCAGGCGACATATTCTCGACGTCATCGAAAATGGCAAGTATTCGCACGGTGCCAAGGTGGCCGAACTCGAGCGGGCACTGGCCGCGTACACCGGCGCGAGGTTCGTCGTCGGGGTGAACAGCGGAACGGACGCGCTCGTCCTGCTGCTGAGGGCGGCGGGCCTGGAGCCCGGCGGGGAGGTGATCGTCCCGGCCTTCTCCTTCGGGGCGTCGGCGACCTCGGTCGTGCTCGCGGGCGGTACGCCGGTCTTCGCCGACATCGAGCCGGACGGGTACGGCATCGACCCCGCCGCGGTCGCGGACGCCGCCGGAGAACGCGCCCGGTTCGTCATGCCGACGCATCTGTTCTCGCGGCCGGCGGATATCGACGGTGTGCTCGACGTCGCGCGACGCCTCGATCTCACGGTGGTCGAGGACAGCGCGGAGGCCATCGGCATGCGGCACCGCGGCACGCACGCCGGCCTG
This sequence comes from Amycolatopsis sp. EV170708-02-1, assembly GCF_022479115.1. Taxonomy (NCBI): domain Bacteria; kingdom Bacillati; phylum Actinomycetota; class Actinomycetes; order Pseudonocardiales; family Pseudonocardiaceae; genus Amycolatopsis; species Amycolatopsis sp. EV170708-02-1. The sequence goes on along the minus strand of NZ_CP092497.1, from coordinate 5,715,112 downwards.
TTCGGCGCGGGCGGCGTGCTGTCGTTCTTCCCGACGAAGACGCTGGGCGCGCTCGGTGACGCCGGCGCCGTGCTCACCGACGACCCCCGGATCGCCGCGACCGCCGACGCGCTCCGCCACCACGGCCGCTTCGGCGGCACGATCGCCGACTTCCCCGCGATCTCGACGGCGACCGGCCTGCCCGGCGTGAACAGCAAGATGGACGACATCCAGGCCGCCGTCCTCCTCGCGAAGCTCACCACACTCGACAGCGACATCGCCCGGCGCGCGGAACTGGCGTCCCGGTACGGCGAAGGGCTCGCGGGAGTGGCGGGGGTGCGCAAGCTGCCGGAGAACCGGCCGGACAGCGTGTTCTACGTCTACGTGGTCGAGGTCGACGCGCGGGACGACCTGGCGGCGTATCTGTCGGCGGTGGGCGTGGAGACCGAGATCTACTACCCGGCCCCGCTTCACCTGCAGCCCTGCTTCGCCGGCCTCGGCTATCGGGAGGGTGATTTCCCGAACGCCGAGAACGCCTGCCGTCACACACTCGCGCTCCCGCTGTATCCGGACATGCCCGCCGGAGACTGCGACCGGGTCTGCGCCGCGATCCGCGACTTCTACCGAGGACGGCGAGGATGACCCTGCCGTTCTTCCCGACGGATCTCTTCGACGACGACCGTGCCGAACTGCTGGACATCGTGCATCGGGTCGGCGTCGCGCCCGAGCAGAAATTCATCCTCGGCGAGCGCACGGCCCGCTTCGAGGCGGCCATCCGTGACTCGGTCGGCGCCGTGGACGCGGTCGCTTGCGGCAGCGGAACCTCGGCACTGACGCTGGTACTGCGCGCGATGGACGTCGGCGCCGGGGACGAGGTGATCGTGCCCGCCTTCGGATGCGCACCGCTCGCGGCCGCGCCCGCCCTGCTCGGCGCGAAGCCGGTGTTCGCCGACATCGACCCGTGGACGATGGTCGTCGATCCCGCCGAGGTCGCCAGGCTGGTCACCCCGCGCACCAAGGTGATCATGCCGGCGCACATGTTCTCGGTCATGGCGGACATGCCGGAGCTGCGCCGGATCGCCACCGGCGCGGGCGTGCGGTTGCTGGAGGATTCCGCGGTCGCCCAAGGGGGGATGCTCGCGGGCACGCCCGCCGGGATGTGGGGCGACGCCGGGGTCTACTCGTTCGTGCAGGTCAAGACGTTCGGGATGCCGGGCGAAGGGGGAATGGTCGTCACGAAGGACGCCGGGCTCGGCTCGGTGGTGCGGATGCTGCGCAACCACGGTCAGGACGGGAAGACCAGGTTCGTGTATCACCGCATCGGCTACAACAGCCGGTTCGACGAGATCATGGCGGAGTTCCAGCTGTACCGGCTTCCGACGTTGCCCCAGCGGCTCGAACGCCGGGCACGGATCGGCGAGTACTACACCGAACGCTTCGCCGAACTGGCGGGCTGCGGTGTGCTCGCGCCGCCTCCCGCCCGTGACGGACGGTGCTACTACGTCTATTCGCTCCTCAGCGAGCGCAGGGACGAACTCCGTGAGCACCTCGCGGCGCGAGGTATCGGCTCGCATGTCTACTACCCGGCGCCGTTGCCGAGGCAACCCGCGTTCGCCCCCTACACCCGGCCTGGCGATGCCTGGCCCGCGGCGGAACTGGCCGCGCGCCGGACGCTGGCCATCCCGATCTACCCGCATCTGACGGACGTGCAGGTGGAACGCATCGCGGACGCGGTGTGCCGATTCGCGAAGGAGCCGTGATGCAGCAGGTCACCCACACCCCCGCGCCGAGCGAGGTCGCCGACGAGTGGCGGAAACGCGCGGAGCGCGCCGGGCTGACCCGGGTCATGCGCGCCTCCCAGCCCGCCGGACTCGCGGCCGGGACGACCGCCCGCACCATCCGGCTCGTCACGAGGTACCTGGAGTCGCTCGGCGAGGTGGGATCCGCGCTGGAGATCGGCTGCGGGATGGGCAGGCTCACCCCGGCGATCGCCGCGCACGCCCGTGCGCTGACGGCGATCGACATGACCCCGCGGATGCTCGCGCTGGCCAGGGAGAGCTGCGCACATCTGTCCACAGTGGACTTCGTGCGGACGACCGTCCAGCGGCTTCCCTGGAAGGACAAGCGTTTCGACGTCGCCGTCTGTGTATGGGTGCTGATGCACGTCCTCGACGACGACGAGATCGCCGAAGCGTGCCGGGCGATCGCCGCGGCGGCACGGCATCTCGTCCTGGTCGAGTACGAGGAAGCGGAGATCCCGGTCGGCCGGTTCTCGAGAGTGCGGACCGTGGAGGAGTACTTGGCCCTGCTCCCCGGCTCCCGCCTGCTCGAACGACGCGAGCTGGACTATGGCGGCGACCGGTCGTTCGCCGCGCTGATCGCGTTGGACGAACCGCGATGACCACCCTCGCCGTCTCCCGTGGCAAGGCCTACTTCAGGCTCGCGAAGCTCGACATCGTCGACTACTACCTCGGCGTGGTCGTGGTGTGGACGTTGCTGGCGCCGGTGTCGAGGTTCGATCCGGGCGTCCTGGCGACCGTCGGGGTGTTCCTGCTCGGCGAGGTGTTCGTGATCGCGGCGATGGTCGCGCTGGACGATCTCACGGGTTACCGGGACGGCAGCGACATCACGAACTACTCGCCGGACGACGCGCGGCGCAAGCGGTACCGGAAGCCCTTGGTCGCGGGAACGCTGAACGAGGCCCAGGTGCTGCGGTTCGCATGGGCGACCGGCGTCGTTGGCGCGGCGCTGTGGCTCGCGGCCGTCGCGATCGCGCCACACCGTCCCTTGTGGACGGTCGTGCTGATCGTGGTCACCTACTTCTTCTCGTTGCAGTACTCGTGGGGGTGAAGCTCAGCTATCACGGTTTCCAGGAGTTCTTCATCGCGGCGCTGGGCTGGGCGCTGGTCCTCGCGCCGTACGGTCTCGCGACCGGCGAGTTCACCGGGTTCGCGCTCGCCCAGGCGCTGCTCTTCGGCCTGGGACCGCTGCTGTTCGGCGTCTACTCCAACACCAACGACGTCGACGGTGATCGCCGGGTCGGCAGGCCGACGGTGGCCGCCTTGACTTCGGCGCGGGGCAACACGGTCTTCGTGATCGCCGTGTCGGCGGCCGAACTCGCGCTGATCCTCGCCGTCCCCGCCCTCGGTGGCCCGTGGTGGTTCCCCCTCGCGCTGGTGCCCACGATCGTGGCACGCGGATGGCAGGTGTGGCTCGGTTTCGCGCTGGGGGACATCCTGCGGGCGCGCATGCTCGGCATCCGGATCCACCGGCTCACCGTGCTGACGCTCGTCCTGGTGAACCTGGTGGTGATCACGTGACCGATGTCGACGTGGCGGTGGTGGGCGCTGGTGTCGCCGGGCTCACCGCCGCGTACGAGCTGGGCAAGGCGGGAAGGGAAGCGCGGGTTTTCGAGGCGGCCGACGTGGTCGGCGGCCGGATGACGACGCTGCGCGAGGACGGCTACCTGATCGACACCTGTGCGGAGCAGATGGCCGAGCGGGGTTACGAGGAGACCTGGCGGCTGCTGGCGGAACTGGGCGTCGATCCCGCCGCCACGCCCCCGATCGGACGGGGTATCGCGATGTGGCGCGGCCGGGCCAGGCCCGGCGTCGCGCAGACGCGGGGACTGGTCACCGGTGCCGGATTGTCCGTCCGGGCGCGGCTGGACGCGGCACGGCTGATCAGGGGAACGTTCGACACCGAACGGCCGGAGAATTCGAGGCTCGGCGAGGCCACCGTCGCGGAGTTCGCCGCGCCGCATCACCCGGATCTGCTGGATTACCTGCTGCAGCCGATCGTTTCCGGCTTCTTCGGCTGGGATCCGGCCCGGTCCGCCGCGGCGCCCTTGCTGGCGCTGCTCACGGCGGTGGGGCCACCGCCGACGTGGCGGGCGTATCGCGACGGGATGGACACCTTCGCCCGTGCCCTCGCCGCGAAAACGGACGTCACCACGGGGTTTCCCGTCGACGAGGTCGTCGACGACGGTTCCTCGGCGCGCCTTCGCGGCGGCGCGTGGGAGATCAGCGCCCGATCGGTCGTACTGGCCGTACCCGCCCCGGTGGCGGCCCGGCTCCATCCCCGGCACGGTTCGGCCTTTCTCCGCGAGTGTTCGTTCACGCCGGTGGTCAAGGCGCACCTGCTGCTCGATCGCCCGCTCGGTGGGCCCGACTACGCCTTGGTGGTGCCGACCGCAGAGAACGGCACGGTGTCCACGGTCATCTTCGACCATCTGAAACATCCCGGCCGCGCGCCGGAAGGGCTCGGGCTGGTCACGCTCATGGCCCATCCGGCCGTGGCGCCGGAGCTGCTGGAAGCCTCCGACGAGGCCGTGGCGAGCCGGTTGACCGGCGCCGCCGAACCGCTCGTTCCCGGTCTGGGATCGGCGACCCGCCGCGCGATCGTCCGCCGGGTGCGCCACGCGGCGCCCGAAGCGACGCCTCGGGCGTTGGCCTTGCGTGGCGGGTTCGAGGCGGGCCTCGGCCGTGGCGTCGTCGACTACGCGGGTGACTGGGTGTTCCTGAGCCCGTGCAGTGAGGCGGCCGTCCGCTCCGGTGTACGGGCGGCGCGTCGGCTGGCCGTTCGCCCGGCGAAGGAAAGGGCCCGATGAAGCCCCACGACATGGGCACGTTGTTCGACGAGTGCGCGAACACCCGGACGTGGGTATATCTCGACCGGCCGTTCGACATCGCCCCGGACCGCGGGACGGCCTACTCGGTCGCCGGGCTCGCCAGGCTGGTCCGGGACGCCGCGGGATGGTTGTCCGAAGCCGGCGTGGGGCCGGGGGACCGGGTGGCCATCGTCAAACGCGGCCACTGGGACTACGACCTGCTCGCCTGCGCCGCGGTCCGGATCGGAGCCGTTCCGGCGAAGCTTTCCGGCGCGCTGCCGGACGACACCCTGGATCTCCTGCTGCGCCGCCTCGGCCCGGCGGTGCTGGTCACCGACCGGCCTTCCCTGCGAGCGGACCGGATCCTGCGCGTCGAAGACTTCGCCGCCGCGCCGCCGCCCCCGGTACACCGCAGGCACGCCGACGAACCGCTGCTCGTCTGCCACACCTCGGGGACGACCGGGACACCGAAACTGGTGGTCCACACGACACGGACGATCATCGACCGGCTGGCGCGCCCGGAAGCGATCCGCTGGCCCGTCCTCGGTGTGCGGCGGGACGACGTGCTGGCCAACGCCAGCGCGTACGCGCACGGCCGGACCTTCTGCTGGACGGCGTCGGCGTTGTGCCTCGCGCCGCGGGAGATCGTGATCCTGAGCGACGCCTCCTCGGCGCCGTCGATGTTCGGCCGTCATCGGCCGACCGTCGTCGAAGCCCTCCCTTCGGCGTTCGTGCGCTGGCGGCCACTCGCGAACTCGCCGGAGAACCCGTTCCTCCGGGTGCGGAGATTCGTCAGCACGTACGACGCGGTGCACCCGCCGGTGATCCGGACGATGCTCCACGCCAGCGGCCGGAAGTGTCCACTGTGGATGCAGGGCTGGGGTCAATCGGAGACGGGGCCGCTGTCGTTCCGGTTCTTCACCAGGCGGACCGCGCACACCACCCGCGATCTCGGCAGGCCGTTGCCCGGTCTCGCCCGGCTGCGGGCCGTCGACCCGGATACCGCCGAACCGGTGCCGCGCGGCACCGCCGGGCTGTTGCTGGCCCGCACGCGGGCGCGATGCGTGGCGTACGTGGGCGAACAGGACCGATGGGAGGCCAAGGTGTACGGGCGGTGGTGGAACACCGGTGATCTGGGCGTGGTGGACCGCGGTGGCGCGGTGACGCTGCTCGACCGCGAGGTCGACACCGTGCCCGGGATGAGCTGCCTCGCGGTGGAGGACGCGATCGAAGACCGCCTCCCGTCCATCGCCGAATGCGTGGTGCTCTCCGCGGCCGGACGCGCGCCGATCCCGGTCGTCGTGACCGACGACGGGCTGGACGCGGCGGACTGGCGGAAGGCGGTGTTCGGCCTGCCGCCGCTCGGGGAGCCCGTGGTGCTTTCGTGGGACGAGGTCCCCAGAACCGGGACGGGGAAGGTGCGGCGCCTGGAACTGCTGGCGCGGCTGACCGGCACGGCCGAGACGAACGGTTCGGGAAGGTGGACGTGAGCACGGCCTACGCGTTCGACAACGACAGCGGGCACGCCGTCGAGCAGCATCGCTGTCTCTCGGCGGCGTACGATCCGGTCACCTTCGCCCGGCTGGCGGGGACCGGCGTCGGGGCGGGCTGGTCCTGTCTCGAGGTCGGCGCGGGCGGCAGCGGGGTGGCGCGCTGGCTTGCCGGGAGAGTGGCGCCGACCGGCACGGTGCTGGCGACGGACATCAAACCCCACCACATCGCGCCCGCACCGGGATTGACCGTCCTTCGGCACGACGTCGTCCACGATCCCTTGCCACAGGCCGAGTTCGACCTCGTCCACACCCGGCTGGTACTGCAGCATCTGCCGGAGCGGGAGGCCGTGCTCCGCAAGCTGGTCCGCGCGCTGAAGCCGGGCGGGTGGATGCAGATCGACGAGTTCGACATTTCCTACGGCCCGGTGCTGCTCGCACCCGGCGTGCGGGCCGCGAACCTTTACGAGAAGTTCCTCGCGGCCAAGGAAAAGGCGTTCACCATGGCGGGCGGGGACGGCACGTGGGGCCGCCGCGCCGCCGCGTCCATGGTCGCCGCGGGGCTGGCGGACGTCGATCCGGTGCCGTCGGTCTTCCCGTGGCGGGCCGGATCGCCCGGTCTGGAGCTGCTGATCCACCACACACATCACCTGCGGGACCGGTTGATCGCCGCGGGGATGACCGACGGCGAGCTCGCCGAAGTGCGTGCGGTCATGCGGGATCCGGGGTTCCGGGCGTCGTCGTGTGTCGTGTATTCGGTGCTGGGCAGGCGTCCGGAATGAGTACCGCGCTGGACACCGTGACAGTGGCGGGGCCACTCGACCTGCCGCTGGCCGGCGAGCTCGACGTCCAGGCCGCCTGCGGGATCATGCATGTGCACGGCCGGAGGTTCGGCGGGCCGGCCCGGCTCGGTCTCGACTACGCGTCCATCGTCGCGGCCGAGCTGTCGGCACTGGGCGCCGTCGCGCTGAAGCTCGCGCGTGGCCGGGGCATCCCGCTGCGCGGTGTGTCCACTTCGCTGGCGCAGGCGGCGTTGCTGGCGATCTCCCAATATCTCGCGGCGGCGACGACCGAAGACGAACAGCACGAGTCGTTCCTCCCCGGCGGGCCGCCCTTCCGCTCGGCTGACGGCGTCGCGTTCGAGATCGAGACACTCGATCCGGCGGTGTGGCAACGGTTCTGGACGACACTCGGAGCCGGCACACGAGTGATTTCGAGTGGCTGGCATCCGTTCATGCACCGCTTCGCGACCGCGACCTGCCCGCTGCCGCCGGAACTGACGGCGACTCTCGCCGCGCGACCGATCGGCGAGCTCGAACAGGTCGCCCTCCTGACGGGGATGACCCTGGTGCGGACGGCGGAGCGGCCGCTCGACCGGGCTCCCGCGTTCGTCGTGAGCGGGGAGGGCCGCGGGTACCGTCCGGTCCGGGCGGTGGAGCCGCTTCCGTTGTCCGGCCTGGTCATCCTCGAATCCTGCCGCCGGGTCCAGGGTCCGCTCGCGGGCCATCTGCTCCGCCTTCTCGGCGCGACGGTGCTGAGGATCGAGCCGCCGGGCGGCGATCCGCTGCGGTGGGTTCCGCCGATCGCCGGCCACACGTCGGCCAGGTTCCGCGCGCTCAACGACGGGAAAGAGGTCGTCGAGATCGACCTGGGCACCCCGGACGGCAGGCGGCATCTGCTCGAACTCGCCGCCGGGTCCGACGTGTTCCTGCACAACTGGGCGCCGGGCAAGGCCGAGCGGTGGTCGTTGAGCGCACTCGACCTCGCGCGCGCCCGGCCGGGGATCCTGTACGCGCACGCGTCGGGATGGGGGACGGAGCTGGGGCCGGAACCACCGGTGGGCACGGATTTCGTCGTCCAGGCTTACGCGGGGATCCCGCCGTCGCTGATGACGATCGTCGACGTGTTCGGCGGAGTCGTGTGCGCGCACGGGATCGTGACGGGTTTGGTACAGGGCGCCACGCGGGTCGCGTCGTCGCTGCTGTCCGCGGCGTACCGGCTCAACGCGGGTGCCCGCCGCCGCTGCGACCGCCCGCTGTCGGTGCCGGTGTGCGACGACCTCGCCGCACTCGCCGCGGATCCCCGGTTTTCCCCCGCCCTCGTCCGGGCCGACTGCGCGCTCGTCGCTTCGCCTTGGGAATTCACGTCGTGAGCTGGGTGTCGGAGACCGGCGTGGTCCTGCGTGACCTCGTGCCCGCCGGGCTACGCCGCGAGTGGGTCCACTGTGGACACTGCCCGGACCGGGATCTGTACTCGTTGTTCAGTGACCGGGTACGCGAGCATCCGCTGCGCACGGCCGTGATCGACGACGAAGGCGCGCTCGACTACACGATGCTGGACGTCGCGGTGCGGGGATGGCCGCCCGGTTGTCGGCCGCGGGGTGCGGTTCGGCGGACATCGTCGGGGTGCGGGAACCCGACGGACGGGACGCGGTGGTCGCCGAACTGGCGATCCTCGCGCTCGGCGCTGTGGTCTTGCCCTTGCCACGCGGGGCGGACGCTCTGCTCGAACGCGCCGGTGTCCGGTTCGTCATCGAGAGCGGAAGAGTGTCGGGTTCGTCGAAACCGAGCCGTGTCGCCGACGTCCACCCGGATGCTCCGGCCCGGATCCTGGTGTCGTCCGGTTCGGAATCGGAACCGAAGATGGTCGCCTACTCGCACAACGCCTTCGCCGGCGGACGGGCCAACTACGTCCGTGCCGTCCACGGCGAGACCGCGGTACCGCGAGACCTGGTCCTCGTCTCGCTGACTTCGGGGTTCGGCTCTTTCGGTGTCGCGGTGACGCTGTGCCGTCTCGGCGGCACGCTGATCCTGACCCGCCGGTTCGACGCGGGCGCGGCGCTGCGGCTGATCACCGAACACCGCCCGACACACGTGTTCGGCGTGCCCGCGATGTGGCGGCGGATGGTCGAGCACCCTTCGACCGCGGACCCCTCGGGGCTCGTGGCCATCGTGTCGAGCGGCGACACACTGCCACCTTCGACGCGCGACGCCTGCCGACGTCGGTTCGGCGTGGGGATGATCGACGTCTACGGCTCCTCGGACGGGGTCAATTGCCATACGACGACGCCGGAAAACGGTGTCGGCGTCCCGGATCCCGCGGTATGCGAAATACGCGTCGTCGACGGCGAGATCCGCGCGAGAGGCCCCATGACACCGCTGTGCTATGTGGGCGCGCCCGAGCTGGACGCGGCGTATCGGCTGGACGGGGGCTGGGTGCGGACGGGGGACGACGGCCGGTTCGACGACCGGGGCGGGCTCCACGTCACCGGCAGGCGCAAACGGGTGGTGATCCGCGGCGGGTACACCATCAGCCCGGCCGAGGTGGAGCTCGCGCTGGGCGGCCATCCCGCGATCCGCGAGGTCGCCTGTGTCCCGGTGCCGGACAGCGTTCTGGGGGAACGGCTCTGCGCGTGTGTGTCCGTCCGGAATGGACACTCGCCGGGGTTGCCCGAGCTCAAGGCGTTTCTTGCCGCCAGGGGGCTCGCCGTCGCGAAGATGCCGGAATTCGTGATCACGCTTCCCGAGCTGCCGCTGGGACGTACCGGGAAGGTCTGCCATCGCACGTTGGCCGAGATCGCGGTGAGGCGAAGGTGAGTGGGGAGGATTGGGGACGCTCAACGTCCCCAATCCTCCCCACTCGACCTGTCAGCCCCAGGCTTGACCGGCTTGATCAAGCTCTGAGGACCGATTGACCGCTCGACGGTGGAGGATTTGGGACTTTCGACGTCCCAATCCTCCACGCTCAGCCCCAACCAGGGCTGAAGGCTCCCTTCGCCGCATAAGACTCGGCGAAGGGAGCCTTCAGCCCACCATCGGACCCGACAACGAAAGATCAGCGGTGCCCGTGAATGGTCCGGTGGATCCACCCGGCGTAGGCGGGAACGCTCGTGTAGAGGCCGGGGCCGTTGGCGCACGGCACGTCGTCGTCGCCGGGGCCGGACGTGACACCGATCAGCTCCCATCGGCCGCCCCAGCCGCGCTGGACCTGCGGTCCGCCGGAGTCGCCCATGCACGCCATCGCGCCGCGCTTGCGGCTCACCGTGCACAGCCGGGTCGAGTCCGCGTAACCGGGCGAGCATTCGGACACGGCGCCGATGCGCGTGTCGAGTTGCTGAAGCCGTTCGGGGAACACGACCTTGTCCAAGTCGGCGGTGTCGACCGTGGTCCCGAAACCCATCAAGCGGGTCGGCGTGCCGGGGCGGCCGGGACGGTCGGCGATGCGGATGGGCCGTTCGGAGACCGGACGGTCCAGTCGCACCAGCGCGATGTCGTTCTTGTTCGGCGCGCCCGGCTGGTAGCCCGGGTGGCGGACCCAGCGGTCGATCGTGCGGACGGTGCCGCCGGACGTCCGCCGTTCGCTGCCGATGCGCACGGTGCCCTCCGGCGTGGCCGGGTTGTTCTCCGGGTCGACGCAGTGTGCCGCGGTCACCACCCACTGTGGATGCACCAGTACGGCACCGCAGACGCCCTTGGCGTTGTTCATTTCGGGCACGACCTCGGGGATCGAGGCCATGAATTCGTAGCGCTCGGTGGAGTTCTTGCCGTTCACCACGGCGCCGGCGCTGCCGGGCACCGCGATCGCGCAGAACACTCCCGCCAGCGTGACAGCGGCGGCACGGACCAGGTTGCGGCGTAGGGTCATGCGTTTCCTTAGTTCGAGGACCGGATCGATCGAGTCCAGCCTCGTCGTCCACCCTGTCCATGACCATCGGGCGAGCCCCCGAACCGCGGTAGCGCTCGTACCACCTGCGGATCGGCGCCGGTGCTAGCTTCTTGCCGTGAGCCTTGACGGCGTCGAGCAGCGTCCCTCGGATTCTCCGTACGTGGAGCGGATCTACCGTGCCGGTCAGGCTGCCGTGGTGCCGTCGCGGATGCGCTCCATCGCGAACTCGAACTGGGAGCTCGTGGTGTGGCGCGACCGGGGCGAGACGCAGGTGGCGGTGCGCGGGCCCGAGACGAGCCCTACGGTGCTGGAGCTGGGCCCGAGTGAGGGCGAGACGATCGGGATCATCTTCCGGCACGGTGCGTACCTGGCGCCGATGCCGGTGCCGGGACTGGTCGACACCGCGGTGCCGAGCCCGCACACCACGGCTCGTTCCTTCGTCCTCCAGGGTGAGGAGTGGGAAACACCGGCCTACGACAACGCCGACGTCTTCGTGGACCGCCTGGTCCGTGCCGGATTGCTGATCCGCGATCCGCTGGTCACCGACGTGCTCCGCGGCGAAGTGCCCACTTTGGTCACGCCGCGGTCGGTGCAGCGGCGGGTGGCCGCGGCGACCGGGCTGACGCAGGGCGCGATCCGGCAGATCGAGCGGGCCAGGCAGGCCGTGATGCTGCTGGGGGAGGGGATGGCGGCGATCGAGGTCGCGCAGCGCGCCGGGTATCACGACCAGCCGCATCTGGCCCGCTCGCTGACGCGGTTCACCGGACGCACGGCCACCCAGCTCAGGCGGACCGGCGAAGACGAGGTGCTGTCGCTTCTGTACAAGACCGAGGTCGCGGTGCGCCCTTAGGTTCTTGGTGACGCACCGACCTACTGGAGGACATCCCATGGCAATCTCGCAGATCTACGTCAACCTGCCGGTCTCCGACCTCGAGGCGAGCACGAAGCTGTACACGGCGATGGGCGGAACGGTGAACCCGGACTTCAGCGGTGACACCTCGGTCCAGGTGGCGCTCGCCGACACGATCCTGGTGCAGCTGATGACCCGCGAAACGTTCGCTTCGTTCACCAAGCGGCCCATGACGGACGGGCCGATCGAGGTGATCAACGCGTTGGCCGCCGGGTCGCGCGAAGAGGTCGACAGCCTGGTCGACGCGGCACTGGCCGCGGGTGCCACCGAGCCGCGCGCCGCACAGGACATGGGCTGGCTGTACAACCGGGCCATCGACGACCTGGACGGCCACAGCTGGGAGCTGCTGGCCTACGACCCGGCCGCCATGGGCGACGGCCAGGAGTGATTTCGGGGCTTCACCGATCAGAAATCCTCCGCCACGTCGTCTCTTCTGGTGGCTCACTCACCGGTGGAAGGATCGACGACCATGACCGACGCCGGATCGCCGGGCGCGGACGAGACCACGTTCATCGAGGTGGTTCGCTCCGGCGATCCGGCGCGGTTCGCGCTCGTCACGGAACGTCACCGGCGTGAGCTGCAGGTGCACTGCTACCGGATGCTCGCGAACTACGAGGACGCCGAGGACCTGACACAGGAGACGTTCCTGCGGGCGTGGCACAAGCGGGAGTCGTTCAAGGGCCATGCCGCGCTGCGGACCTGGCTGTACCGGATCGCGACGAACGCCTGCCTCGACTTCCTGGAGAAGCGCGGGGACCGCACCCCCGTACCGGCCAGGCTGGAGCACTCCGAGGTGCTCTACCTGCAGCCGTACCCCGACCGGATGCTCCCGAGGATCCCCAGGAATCGGTGGTGGCGCGGGAGACGATCGAGCTGGCGTTCATCGTCGCCGTCCAGCACCTGCCGCCGCGGCAACGGGCGGTGTTCATCCTGCGCGACGTGCTCGGCTGGCCGGCGTCGAAGGCGGCCGGCGTCCTGGAGCTGACCGTCGCGTCGGTGACGAGCGCACTGCAGCGGGCGCGGGTGACGATGCGCGGGCGGCTGCCCGAACGCCGCCTCGACTGGCGGGGCGCGGACCTGTCGCAGGACGAGCGCGGTGTGGTGAAGGCGTACATCGAGGCCCATGAACGCAACGACCTCGACGGGCTGGCGTCCTTGCTGCGCGAAGACCTGCGCTTCGCGATGCTGCCCGAGGCGGGCACCCTGACCACGACGGCCGAGGACGCGGTGGACGGCTGGGTCTCCGGTGGGCTCTTCCAGCGAGGTCACGACGACTGGCGCGGTATCGCCACGACGGTCAACCGCATGCCCGCCGCCGCGCTGTACCTGCGTGCCCCCGGAGAACCGGAGCACCGGCTGTTCGCCATCGCGGTGCTGCGCGTCGCCGACGGGAAGATCGCCGAGCTCACCGGCTTCGACGCCACCGGCAAGCCATGGCTGGACCTGCCCCGGCACTGTGATCACTCACGTGCCCGGGCCCGATCCGGGAGTTTCGCGTGACCGGCCGGACGGCACGCGTGATCAGACGGACGACACACGTGACTGGAGGGACGACACACGTGTGCGGCCGGGTTTGCCGCGAGCCGTCCCCCTGGACACAAGTGTCGTCCGTCTGATCACGCGTGCCGTCCCTCCAGACACGCGAAACGACCTGGGTCAGGCCTCGTCAGCGTCTCGTCTCGTACCGGGCCAGCGTCACGCCGCCGGGAAACGTCCGGGTCTCCACCAGCGCCAGGTTCACCCAGTTGTCCAGCGGGGTGAAGAACGGCGTGCCGTCGCCGACCAGGACCGGCATGGTGACCAGCACGTACTCGTCGATCAGCCCGGCCCGCATGGCCGCCCCGGCGAGCGTCGCGCCGCCGATGTCCATCGGGCCGGCGTCCTCGGCCTTGAGCCGGGTGATCTCGGTGACCGCGTCGCCGGTGACCAGGCGGGCGTTCCAGCTGACCGTGCCGGTCGTCGAGGAGAACACCACCTTCGGCATGTCCCGCCAGCGGCGGGCGTACTCGATCGCCGCCGGGGTGGCGCCGGGCCGCCGGTCGGCGGTCGGCCAGTGGGAACTCATCCCCTCCCACAGCTTGCGCCCGTACAGCGCCAGGTTCGTCGCCGCCACCCGGTCGGACCACCACCCGAACAGCTCGTCGTTCGGCGACGAATCCGGTCCGTCGCCCGCGCTCCAGCCGAGGTCGTCGCCGGGCGCGGCGATGTAGCCGTCCAGGGTCACGTTCATGGCGAAGGTCAGTTTCCGCACGTCAAGCCTCCTGTGAGTCGCTCTCACCCGTACAGACGGCCGCGGCGCGGGAAACTGATCGGTCCGGACGGCGAGCCGTCAAAGAACGGCCGGGCTCGCGATACGCTCACGGACTTCGGCGGCCTCCGGCACCCGCATCTCGGTGTACGCGGTGTACGCGGTCCGCCAGTGTTTCCGCGCGGCGACGGGATCACCGTCGGCGAACAGTGCGTCGCCGAGCCCGCTTTGGGCTCTGGCCAGTTCGTAGCGGCTGTCCGCCGCGGTCGCCGACTCGATCGCCTGCCGCAGGCAGCGCACGGCTTCGGCCGCTCGCCCGGCGGAAAGCAGGGTGGCCGCCATGTCGGTGCTTGCGGCCAGCACCCCTTCCCGGCTGCCGATCTCCCTCGCCAGCTCGATGGCCTGCCGGTGATGCGTCAACGCCTCGTCGAACCGACCCGCGGCGACGAGCAGGACCCCGAGATGGTTGAGCACCTTGCCCTCGTCGGCCCGGTTGTGCGTCTGCCTCGCCACGCCGAGCGCCTGTTCGTAACAGGCCCAGGCGTCGGCGGCCTTGCCCATTAGCCAGAACGTGGTGCCGAGACCGTCGAGCGTCCGGCATTCACAGAGGCGGTCACCGCTCGCCCTGGTCGCGTCGAGGGCCTGCGACAGGTAGTCGGCGGCGGCGGAATGATTCCCCAGCCGCATTTCGGCCACGCCGATATTGCACAGCTGCCGCGCCCGGAACGACTCGTTGTTCCGGGCGGCGGCGAAGTCCATGGCCCGCCGGAAACAGGGCAGGGCGGCGCGATAGTCACCGAGTCCGGCCAGCAACAGGCCTACGTTCCCCGACAGGTTGAGGACGTAGTCGGATTCACCGGCGGCGTCGAACTCCTGGATCGCGTCCTGCAGGACGGCGAGCGATCCGGCCGCGTCGCCCCGTTGCCAATGGGTCATGGCCAGCCCGTTCAGCACGTGCCCCCGGGTGACACCGGACGCGACCCGGGCGGCGTCGCCGAACAGGGCGAGCGCGTCACTCACGTGCACGCGGGCCTCGAAATAGCTCGTCATCACGCAAGCGAGCCGGGTCACGTGGTCGTCACGCCCCTCGCCCAGCGCCCACCCGGACGCGACGACGAGGTTGACCCGCTCGGCGTCCAGCCAGGCCATCGCCTCGTCCGCGCCGTCGAACACGAGAGCCCGCGCCGCCGGTGTGGGCAGGTCCTCCCAGCGCTCCGCCTCGTGCGGGTAACAGGTGACGAGCGCGGCACGCGCGGTGGCCAGCTGGAAGTCGAGCAGCCGGCCCGCCGCGGCCCGGCGCACCCTGGCCTGGACGCTCTCCCGGACACGTTTCTCGGCGAACACCCGGACCAGGTCGTGCAGTTCGAACCGGGACCCGCGGGCGGTGACCATGTTGGCCGCCACCAGATCGTCGAGCCGGCGGCGGACGACGCCGACCTCGACGCCGGCCAGCGCGGCCGCCGCGTGGTCGTCGACATCGCGTCCCGGATACAGGGCGAGCAACCCGAGCAGCATCCGGTCCGGCTCGGCCAGCTCGTCGTACGACGTGCGCAACGCGACTTCGACCCCGTCGTCCAGCCGCAGCATGGTCCGCAGGTCGGCGAGGCGGTCACGGTGGTCGGCCATCGTCCACGCGTCCGCGGCGGCCAACCGGCGGGTCACCAGCGCGAGGGCCAGCGGCAACCGGCCGACCAGTTCGACGATGTCGGCCGCTTCGCCCTGCTCGGCGTCGACGCGTTCGTCGCCGATTCCGTCGCGGAGCACCTCGACCGACTCTTGCGGCGTGAACACGTCGAGCGTCACGTGCCGGGCCCCGTCCAGCTCGACGAGCCGTCGCCTGCTGGTGACCAGCACCAGGCAGGTCGGAAGGGCAGGCAGCAACGGCAGCACCTGGTCGACCGACGCCGCGTTGTCCAGCAGGATCAGCGCGCGCCGCCCGTCCAGCAGCCGCCGGAACAGCGCGCTCCGGTCGGCAAGGGTGAGGCAGCCGATCTCGGCACCGGACGCCCCGAGCCGTCGCAGGAAACCTTCGAGCACCGCGGCCGGGTCCGCGGCGGGCCGGTCCGCGTCGAAACCGCGCAGATTCACCACCAGCCGCACGTCGGCGAACCGGTCCCGCTCGGCCAGGAGCCGCGCGACCTCGCTCGCGAACCGGGTCTTGCCGACCCCGGCCATGCCGGAGATCGCCCACACACCGGCGTCGTCCGGCTCGACCTCCAGCACCCGGCGCAGGTGCGCCTGCCTGCCGACGAACCTGCCCGCCGCGGCGGGCAGGTGATCGGCCACGCTGATCACGGCCGCCTCGGTGGCGTTCCCGGTGATCACCCGGTGCGCCTGCCGCCATTCCGCCGCGACGTCCATGCCGAGCAGCACGGCCGCGATGTCGACGACCAGTTCGACGTCCAGCCGTTTACGTCCGGGCAGCAGGCAGCGGTACACGGTGTTGTAGGCGGGCAGGTCGGCCGTGCCCCGGGCGGTGCGCAAACGCCGCACCCGCCGGTGCAGTTCCCGGTGGGTCAAGCCCGCCCAGGCCAACGCCTGCCGCAGCCGCTGGGAGAGCTCGTCGTACGACCGAGCTCCGACCGGGCTCGGCGGCTGCTCCTCCGTCACGGGAACCCCCTGGACACGCGAACCGAACGCCGAGCGACTCTAGCCGAGATCCGTGCCCGGCGGGCCGGGTCGGCGAACTCGGCGACCGGCGATCTCTCCCGTTTGGACAGTGCCGATCGGCCGCACGCACTACCCTTTCCGATCGTGAATCCCGACCGTACGCCGGACGAGGGCGGAGTGCCGCCCGAGCCGCCGGGCGCCGGATCGTTCGACGAGCTGGCGGCCCGGCTGAACGCGCTGCGCGGCTGGAACGGGGTGTCCTATCGGGAGCTGCACCGGCGGGTCGTGCGGGGACGGCGGGCGGCGGGGAACCCCGATCTGCCGGTGTTCAACACGGTCTACCGCTGCCTGCGGCCGGGGCGGCGGCGGGTCGACGCGGACCTCGTCGCGGACATCGTGCGGGTGCTCACCGCCGACGAGACGGTGGTCGCCCGGTGGCGCCAGGCGTGTCAGGTGATCGCGGGGCACACCGCCGACTCGTCGTGGGTGACCGTGGCGGGTGAGCTTCCCGCCGACAGCACGGACTTCGTCGGCAGGCACGCCGAGCTGGCCGCCATCACCGGGCGGTCGCCGGTGGTGGTGATCGACGGCATGGCCGGTGTCGGCAAGACCAGTCTCGCCGTCCGTGCCGCGCACCGGCTCGCGCGGCGGAACGGCACCGAGGTCCGGTTGTGGGCGGACCTGCGCGGTTACGACGCCGACCGCGCGCCCGCCGACCCGCTCGCGGTGCTGGACGAGTTCCTCCGGCGGCTCGGGGTGCCGGGCGGGGAGATCCACCGCCTCGGTCCCGAGGGCAGGCAGGAGACCTATCGGCGGCTGCTCGTGGACCGGCGTCCGGTCGTGGTGCTGGACAACGCGGCGGACGCCGGCCAGGTGCGCCCGCTGCTGCCGGACCGGCCGGGCGGCAGCGTGCTGATCACCAGCCGGCGGCGCCTGACCGGGTTGGCCGGTGCGCGGGCCGTGCACCTGGAGGCGTTCCCGGATAGCGAGTCGCTCGACATGCTGCGCAGGCTCGTCGGTACGGCCGAGGTCGCCGAGGACACCGAGGCCGCCGCGCGGATCGCCGGCCTGGTCGGTCATCTGCCGCTCGCGTTGACGGTGGTGGCGGGCCGGATCCGGAACCGGCGCGACTGGACGTTGCGCGACCACGCCGCCCGGCTCGCGGAACGCCGGGACAGCCTGCGGGTCGAGGACGAGCTGGAGAACGCCATCGGCCTGTCCTACGCCGACCTGCCTGCCGAGGCCGCGCGGCTGCTGCGGCTCCTCGCGATCCATCCCGGCCGCGACGTCGACACGCGCGCGGCGGCCGCGCTCGCCGGGGTGGATCCGCGCACGGCGGAGGAACTTCTCGGCGAACTGGTCGACGGCAGCCTGGTGCAGCGGAGCGCCCAGGATCGGTTCGGCCTGCACGACGTGGTCCGCGTCTACGCGGCGGGGCTGGCGCGGGACGTGGACGCCGCTTCCGCGCGGCGGGCCGCGCTCGGCCGGTTGTTCGACTACTACCGGCACACCGCCTGCCGCGCCATGGACCACTACGCCCCGCACGAACGCGACCGCAGGCCCGCCGTGTCCACTTCGGACATCCCGGCGCCGGACTTCGCCGACGCCGCGGCGGCGACGGCGTGGCTGGACGCCGAGCGGCACAACCTGGTGGGTATCACCGCGCTGGCCGAGGAGCAGGGCAGGCGCGAGGACGCGGCCACGATGTCGCCGATCCTGAACCGGTATCTGTACAACGCGTTGCGCTTCGCCGACGCGGAGATCGTGCACGGCATCGCGGTCCGCGCCGCCGACCCCATGGTCCAGGCGAGCGCCTACCTGAGCCTGGGTGCGGTCTACCTGCGTTCCAACCGCTACCAGGAGAGCATCGATCAGCTGAAGCAGGCGCTCACGCGCTACGACGCGGGCGGTGACCGGGCCAGCTGGGCGCGGGCACTGAACAATCTCGGCAACGCGTTCGACCGGCTCAGCGACTTCGCGGCCGCCGAGGACTGTTACCGGCAGGCGCTGCTCGTGCACCGGGCCACCGGCAACCGCACCAGCGAGGGCCGCGCGCTGGGCAACCTCGGGAACAGCGCGATGCGCGTCGGCGACTGGGACAAGGCCGAGGCGTACCTGGACGAGGCACTGGCGATCATGCTGGAGGTGGAGGACCGCGTCGGGGAATGCCTGACCTACGGCAATCTCGGCACGGTGCACGAACAGCAGGGGCACTCCGCCGAGGCACTCGGCCACTACCGGCGGGCACTCGGCAAGGCACGCGAGTTCGGCTACCCGTTCCCGGAGACCGAGGCGTTGCTCCACATCGGCGTGCTGCTCGCGCGGCTGGGCGAGTACGACGACGCCCTGGCGCACCTGACCGAAGCACTGGACCTCGCGCGCCGGAACAGCTTGGGGGAGTTCGAGGTCAAGGTGCTCAACGGCATCGGCACCGCGCTCGGCGGCCTGGGCGACACGGCGGGCTCGATCGCCAGCTACCGCGAAGCGCTTGCGGTCGCTGAAAAACTGGGCGACCGCTACGAGCAAGCACGGGCGCACAAAGGGATCGAACAGGGCGCGGCCGTCGCCGGTGACACCGGCATGGCCGACGATCACGGTCAGAAGGCGCGGGCCCTGCTCGCCGAGATCGGCCTGCGCTCGTCGGTGTCCGGCGAGTCGTGAGTGGCAATGGTCGTTCCCGCGGGGGCAACGCAAATGTGGCTTGTCGCGAAAGCCACTTTCGAGACGTGTGATGTCCCCAAAGTGGCTTTCGCGACATGATCCGGGCGCCATCGAGGGGGAGTGGCGGTGTCCCGGATCCGTGGTGGGCCGCCGGTCATACCGGCGCGAACCGGCTCACTTCCAGCTGTACGCGACGCCACCGAAGCCCGGCTGGACCTTCGCCCGCACCCTGGGGGTCGAGGCGAGGCCGAGATAACCGCCGCCCTTCTTCGGCGGGCCCGACCAGCGCACGACGACGGTGCCGCCGGTTCCGCAGCCTGCCGTCTTCCAGGTCTTGACAGACTTATTCTTCTTGGTGCTCCAGTAGTGGCCCTCCGCCTGGACACAGATCCTGCTGTTGCTACCAGGCGGGAGCTTCCACGTGTAGCGGCGGTGCTGCGGGTTCTTCTTCGAATCCGGGCTGATGTAGCCGCAGCCCGCCTTGTCCACCTTCCAGTCCTTGTAGCCAGCCAAACCGCCCCGCCATCCGCCGCAGTCGCCGGAAGCGTCGATGCCCTCCGTGGTCACGTCGGTCAGTGCGACCTCGGTCGTGGTGGAGTCCGCCTCTTCCTCGGCCATCGCCGGCGCACTCTGCACGGCGAGTGCCATTCCCGCGACCAGCAGGCCGGTCGTGACCCGTGTCGTCCATTTCTTCACTGGTGTTCTCTTTCTCGTCGTTCGGATCGAAAGCCGTGCGAATTCCGCCGGGCCTTCTTTCGAGTTCGATAGGACGGCCGGCCTTCTGGGTCATTTCCGCGCCAGAAGAGCACGACTTGTCCGCGTGAGTGATTTTCCGTCAGCCAATCAACTGGCCACGGCAAACATTATCGGCAATATGCGGAGCCGCCTAGTGATCTTGTGCGGTGATCTTGATCGAGGTTGTTCGAAAACGCGGATCCGGGCATCAGCCGAGATCGACGAGCGATCCGAAGCCCAAGTGCCGGGCCTGCGAGGCGATGGCGCCGTAGAGCGCCACATCCAGCACGCCCATGCCGAACGGGCCGAGCAGGGGCGTGCGGTGCACGGAGTGCCGGATCCGCGCGGCGGCGGAGCGGATGTCGGCCACGGTGACGAGGAGGACATCGGCGTCACCGCGCCAGCTCGCGGTCGGCGAGTGCCTGCACGCGGTCGAGGTCGGCGTCGATCTCCGCCGGGGGCGCCGCGTCCGGCAGCAGTTCCTCGATATGGTGCAGCGGCCGGTATCGCAGGCCGAGCAGACCCCACACCACCAGCACGGCCCCGGAGACCACCATCAGCGCGGCGAAGCCGCCGAGCAGGCCGGCGAGCGGTCCCGCGGTCAGGAACCCGAGCGGTTGCATGGCGGTCGCCAGCATGACGTTGATCGCCAGCACCCGGCCCTGCAGATGCTGGCCGACCTTCGTCTGGATGATCGACAGCCAGTGCGCGTTGCCGATGCTCATGCACGCCAGCCGCACGAACAGGCCGATCGCGACCACGAGCACCGAAGGCCACGCGCCCATCAGCGCCACCCCGAGCCCGGAGCCGACGACGAACGCGATCATGCCGGTGGCCCGGCGCGCGGTGCCGCCCCAGGTGATCACGACGAGCGCGCCGACCGCCGCGCCGATCCCGCCGACGGCGCTGACCACACCCAGTTCGCCCGTCGAGCCGATCGACAGGACCAGCGGGGTGAGCCCCACCCACATCACGGCGGTGAAGTAGTTGACCACCGCGAAGTAGCCGATCATCACCAGCAGCGGTTTGCGGCGCAGCACGAACTTCCACCCGCCGGCGACCGCCCTCGTGAAGGGTTCGACCCTGGTGAAGGACATCCTGTCCGGGAACCGCACCAGCACCAGGGTGGTCACCCCGATCGCGAACGTGGCGACGTCGGCCACGACCACCCCGGTCAGCCCGGACAGTCCCATGAGGACACCGCCGAGGACGGGCCCGAGCACGGTCCCGAGCCCGGCGCCCATGTCGGCGAGCGCGTTGGCCTGCGGCAGATACGGCTTCGGCACCAGCTGGGCGATCGCCGCCAGGTAGGCGGGCCGGTGGAACGCCGACGCCACCGACATGACCCCGACGATCGCGCACACCGCGGTGAGATCCAGCCGTCCCAAGGCGACCAGCACGGCGAGCACGGCCATCGCCGCGCCGCTCGTCAGGTCGCAGCACAGCATGATCCGGCGGCGGTCCACCCGGTCGGCGAGCGCGCCGCCGACCGGCGTCAGCAGCATGCTCGGCACGCGTGCGAGCAGTACGACCAGCGCGAGGTCGAGGACGCGTCCGCTCAGCTGGTACGCCCACACGCCGAGCGCGAACGCGCTCAGTTCGTTGCCGATCATCGACACGGCTTGGCCACCCGCCACGGTGTAGAACGCGCGCAGCCCGCGCCGGGTCGCGGCCGCGGCGACCGGGACGTCGTCGACTTCCGGCGGCAGGTCACCGGCGGCCCAGCCCGACAGCCGGTCCCGCAGCAGCGCCGCGACCTCGGCGGCCTGATGGCGCAGGAAGTAGTGCCCGGCCTTGGGCAGCACGGCCAGTTCGACGCGGTCGGCGAACGCGCCCCACTCCCGGTACCGCTCCTGGTACAGCTCGGTCGCCGGGTCGCTCGACCCGGCCACGCACAGCACCGGCGCCTTCAGCCGGGGCCCGTGCCCCGCGTCCGGGTCGAGCGCGCGGCCGAACCACGCCTGCGCCTGTCCGGCGTCGTGTCGCAGGGCGTGCAGCATCGCCGCGCTCGCGGCTTCGTCCATGTCGTCCAGCAGTCCGCCGGTGGCCCGCAGGGTGTCCCGGTAGAGCCGGTCCGCCACCCAGCGTTCGCGCGGGAACCGGCGCTGAAGCCAGGCCGAAAGCTTCCCCGGCAGGCGTGCGGAGGGGAAGCTGCCCGCCACGACCACCCCGGCGACGGCGCGGCCGCCGGCCTCGAGCCGGGCGGCGAGCGCGGTGGCCACCGCCGAGCCGACGCAGTGCCCGTACACCGCGACCGGGCCGGTAACGGTCCGGCCGATCTCGCCGGCCAGCAGATCCACGACCTCGTCGACGGTGCGGAACGCCTCGTCGGGCCGGGCCACGTCGTGGCCGGGCAGTTCGACGGCGAGCAGGTCGATGCCCGGTGCGGCGGCGGCGAGTTCGGTGGCCAAGGGCTGGAACACCGCGGCCGAGCCGCCGCCGTAGGGCACGCAGACGAGCGTCACGTCCGGCGTGCCCGCGCGGGCGGGGGAGAGCCGGTGCAGCAGGCGGCCGTCGTCGGTGTCCCGTCCGGCGTCGAGATGGGCGGCCAGTTCGCGGACGGTCGGGTGCAGGAACAGGTCGATGACCCTGAGCCGCTCGTCGATCAGCCGGACCGCGCGGACCGCGGTGAACGAATGGCCGCCGAGAGCGAAGAAGTCGTCGTCCGCGCGGACCTCGGATACGCCGAGCACCTGTGCCCACACCTGTGCGACGCGGTGCTCGGACGGCGTTTCCGGCGCACGCGAGCCGCTCACCGGCACGGGAACGGGCTCGGCGACCGGGCCAGCGGCCCCGGCCCCGGCGCGGGCCGGGCCGACCGCGGCGACCGGTCTGTCCACATCGGACAGCAGACCGGCCAGCAGTGCCTGGAAATCGGCGACGATCCCTTCGGCGGTGCCGTCGTCGAACAGGTCGGCCCGGTAGGCGAGGCCGCCGAGATAGGTGTCGCCGTCGTTGACCAGCACCATGCTGAGGTCGAACTTCACCTGCTCGCCCGCGTCGCGGACGGCGGTCACTTCGACCCCCGGGATGGCGGGCGGCGTCGCAGGCTGGTCGAGGACGTTCAGCAATACCTGGAAGATCGGCGTCGCGGCCACCGATCGCTCCGGCCGCAGCCGTTCGATGATCCGTTCGAGGGGGGTTTCGGCGTGCGTGAACGCGCCGAGCACGGTTTCGCGGGACCGGCCGAGCAACTCCCGCACGGTCGGGTCGCCGCCGAGATCCGTGCGCAGCACGAGCGTGTTCACGAAACAGCCCACCGTCGACTCGGCGTCCGGGTGATGCCGCCCGGACTCCGGTACGCCGACCGCGACGTCGTCGGTCCCGGCGCGGCGGCCGAGCAGTTCCTGCCAGCAGGCCAGCAACACCATGAACGGCGTCACGCCGGTCTCGGCCGCGACCCGCCGCACGCGTGCGGTGAGCGCGGCGGGGAGCGCGAACCGGACGTGCCCGCCGGTCCATCCGGCCACCGCCGGACGGGGCCGGTCGGTCGGCAACGTGAGCAGCGGCGGCAGCCCGGAAAGGCGGTCGCACCACCAGTCCAGGTCTTCGTCGCGCGTGCGGGCGGCCAGCCAGGCGGCGTAGTCCGCGTACTGGACGGGCAGAGTCGCGTCCGGTGCCGAGCCCGCGAGCCGGGCGGCGTACGCGTCGGCGAGGTCCGCGCCGATGATGCCGCGCGACCAGTTGTCGGTCGCGATGTGGTGCACGGTGAGCGCGAGCACGTGCTCGTCGGCGGCGATCCGGAACAGCGAGGCCCGCAGCGGCGGCTCCCGGTCGAGCGCGAACGGCCGCGCCAGCTCCGCCCGGCACGCCGCGTCCACCCGGTCGGCGGCGATGTCCACTATGGACACCGGAACGCGGTCCGCCGGCACCGGCACGGCCACCGGGGTGCCGTCCCGCTCCTCGATGACGGTGCGCAGGACGGTGTGCCGGGCGGCGACGTCCCGCACCGCGAGCGCCATCGCCGCCGCGTCCAGCGGTCCACGCAGCCGCAACACGAGATCGGCGTGATAGGCCGACCCCGGCCCGAGCAGTTCGAGGAACCACAGCCGTGCCTGCGCGGACGACAGCGGCGCGGGAGCTTCGGGGTCCGGCCGCACGGGGATGGGCGCGCCGCCGGACACGCCGCCCGGGTCGGCGGCCAGCACGGCGGCGAGGCCGGCCAGCACCGGGTGCTCGAACACCGTGCGCACGGCGACGTCGCGGCGCAGCGCCTCGCCCAGCCGCCCCGCCACCCGCACCGCGGCGAAGGAATGACCGCCCACGGCGAAGAAGTCGTCGTCCGCGGAAATGCCGTCGATCCCGAGCACGTCGCCCCAGATCCGCGCCACGAGCCGTTCGGCCGGGGTCGCCACCGGCCGTCGCGCGACGGGCGCCTGCTCGGCCGCGTCGGGCAGGGCGGCCCGGTCGATCTTGCCGTTCGCGTTGAGCGGCAAGCGATCCAGCACGGTCAACGAGGCGGGCACCATGTAGTCGGGCAGGCGCTCTCGCAGCGTCCGGCGCACGGTCGCCACATCGAGCCCCGGGCCGACCAGCCAAGCGGCGAGCCTGCGGTCCAGGCCGGTGCCGACCGGCAGGACCACGGCCTCGGCCACCCCGTCGACGTCGCGGAGGGCGGCGGTGACCTCGCCCAGTTCCACCCGGTGGCCGCGCACCTTCACCTGGTCGTCGGCACGGCCGAGGAACTGCACGGTGCCGTCGGCCCGCACCCGCAGCAGGTCGCCGCTGCGGAAGCAGCGCACGCCGGTGCCCAGCGGGTCGGATACGAACCGGGCCGCGGTCTGCGCGTCGTCGCCCAGATAGCCGCGGGTGATCTGCGGCCCGCCGATCACCAGTTCGCCGGTCATGCCGTCGGGAACCACCGCGCCGCGCGCGTCGACGAGATGACCGACGACCCCGGGAAGCGGCGTGCCGAGCGGCACGTGCCCGGTGCGCTCGTGCGGCGGGACGGTCGCCACGTCGCACGTCATCGAGATCATCGTGCTCTCGGTGTGCCCGTAGTGGCTCTGCACCCGCAGGCCGGGGCGGGCCGCCTCGACACGTTCGACGAGCGACCACGGGCACGCCTCACCGGCGAGGATCAGCAGCCGCCGCGGCAGCACGGCGGCGAGATCCCCGTGCCGGGCAAGGAGTTCCAGGTGGCTGGGCACGCATTTGAGCACGTCGACCGGATGCCCGGCCAGATACCCGGCGAAGGACTCCGGGTCCATCGCGGTGTCCCGCTCGACCAGGTGGACGGTGCCGCCGGTGGTCAGCGCGCCGTACACGCAGGTGAGGCCGAAGTCGGCCGCCGGGGTGGAGACGACCGCGAACGACGCGCCCGCCACGTCGCCGAGCCGGGGCAGCATGCCCGACAGGTAGTGCGCGACGTTGCGATGCTCGACCGCGACCCCCTTCGGCGCGCCGGTCGAACCGGACGTGAAGATCACGTGGATCAGGGCGTGCCCGGCGACCGGGACGTCCGGCCGGGTGCCCGGCCTGCCCGCGACCGCGTCGTCGACGGTCAAGACGGTGACATCGGGAACGGTGAGGTCGAGTCCGGGTTCGGCGAGCAGGATCCGCGCGCCCGCGGTGGCGAGGATCGCGGCCACCCGCGCCCGCGGGTAGGTGGTGTCCATCGGCAGGTACGCGCCGCCGGACTTCATGATGCCCAGTACCGCGCACGCCACGTCCGTGCCCTGTTCGAGCAGTAGCCCGACCGGCTCGTCGGCACGTACGCCGAGCGCCCGCAGCCGGTGCGCGATCCGGTTGGCGCGTTCGTCGAGCTGCCGGTAAGTCAGCGCGCCGGTCGCGCCGACCACGGCGACCCGGTCCGGGCAACGGTCGACGGTGTCTTCGATCAGCCTGTGCACCGGGCGAAGTCCGGTCCGCTCCGGTTCCGGTCCCGCCAGCACCGGTGCGGTGACGGCCTCGACGGGTACCTCGGCCACCGGACGGTCGAGGTCCGCGGTGATCCCGTCGACGAGCGTGACGAACCAGCGGGCGATGCGTTCCGCGGTGCCCCGGTCGAACAGGTCGGTGCGGTAGGCGAGCCCGCCCGAATAGCCGTCGCCGGACCGGGACAGCGCGAGGTTCAGGTCGGCCTTGACGCCGCGCACCGGCGGTTCGGTGACCCGTGTGGTCAGGCCGGGCAGCCCGGGTGGCCGCGACGGTTCGTCGAGCACGTTGAGCATGACCTGGAAGATCGGCGACGCGTCGAGCCCGCGTCGTGGCGCGACCCGCTCCACGATCCGCTCGAACGCCACGCCCGTATGCGCGAACGCGTCGAGCACCGTGTCCCGGGCGGCGGCCAGCAGCTCGCGGCCGGTGGCCGCCCCGGCCAGGTCGGTGCGCAGCACCAGCGTGTCGACGAAGCAGCCGACGACGCGTTCGGCGTCCGGGTGGCGCCGTCCGGACTCGGGCACTCCTACCGGCACGTTGGTCGTCCCGGCCAGCCTGGCGAGCAAGGTCTGCCAGCACGCCAGGAACACCATGAACGGGGTGGCGCCGGTGGTGCGGCCGATCTCCCGCAGCCGCGCGGTGAGCGCGGCGGGCACCTCGACGGCGACCTCGGCGCCCTCCTCCCCGGCCACGGCCGGACGGGGCCGGTCGGTCGGCAGCTCCAGCACCGGGGGAAGCCCGGCGAGCCGCTCGTGCCACCAGTCCAGGTCGGCCTCGGCGGTGTCCGGCCTGGAACCGTTCCACGCCACCAGGTCCGCGTACTGGAGCGCCGGTGGCGGCGGCACGTCGCGGACGCCGAGCCGGGCCGCGTAGCAGGCGGCGAGGTCGTCGAGCACGACCGCGGCCGACGGGGCGTCCATCGCGATGTGGTGGAACGTCAACGCCAGCACCCGCCGGTCGGCGGTGACCCGGAACAGCACCGCCCGCATCGGCGGCAGGTCGCCGAGCGCGAACGGGCGGATGGCCTCGGCGGCCACGGCGTCGTCCAGCTCCGCCGCCGTCACGTCCACAGTGGACACCGGAACGCCGGGGCCCGCGCACCGCATCGGCTCGCCGTCGATCTCCCGGTACACGCCGCGGAGCACGTCGTGGCGGTCGGCGACGTCATGGACCGCGGCGACGAGCGCGGTCTCGTCGGCCGGTCCGGTCAGTTCGAGTACGAGCGGCAGGTTGTAGGCGTGGCCGCCGGGTTCGAAGCGGGCCAGGAACCACAGCCTGGCCTGCGCGGACGACAGCGGCACCGGTGACCCGTCGCGGGGGAGCCGGGGGATGGCGGGCTCCGCGTCGGGGGTGCCGCCACGCAGTGCGGCCGCGGCGCGTCCGGCGAGCAGCTCGCGCAGGCGTCGCTGTGCGGGAGTGACCAGTGAATCCGTCATGCCGTGCTCCCCGCCGGGACGTCGGCGGTGTCGTCCGCCAGCGCGGTCATCGCGATCCGTTCCAGTTCCGTCGCGAACTCCCGCAGCACCGGCCGGTCGAACAGGCACCGCACCGGGACGGGGAAACCGAGCGCCTCGCCGAGGCGGCCGACGACCTTGGTCGCGGCGAGCGAATGTCCGCCGAGGCCGAAGAAGTCGTCCAGCGCGCCGACCCGCTCCCGGCCGAGTACCTCGGCCCAGGTCACCGCGATGAGTTCCTCGACCGCCGTTTCGGGCGGGCTGTCCGGCCCCGCCGGTGCCGAGGGGGCGGGCAGCGCGGCGCGGTCCACCTTGCCGGTCGCGGTGGCGGGGAACGCGTCGAGCGGCACCCAGCGGTGTGGCACCGCGTAGTCGGGCAGGCGCCCGCGCAGCACGGCGGCCACGGCGGCGGTGTCCACAGTGGACGGGGTGAGGTAGCCGACGAGATGTGGTTCGCCTTCCCCGGTACGCACCACGACCACCGCGTCGGTCACCCCGGCGACCGTGCGCAGCACGTGCTCCACCTCGCCGAGTTCCACCCGGTTGCCGCGGATCTTCACCTGGTGGTCGGCGCGGCCGTGGAACTCCAGCGTGCCGTCGCCGCGCCAGCGGACCAGGTCGCCGGTGCGGTAGGAACGGGCCCCGTGCAACGGGTCGGTGCCGAAGGCGGCCGAGGTCGGCTCCGGGCGGCCCCGGTAGCCGGGTGTCACGCCGGCGCCGCCGATGGACAGCTCGCCGACGGCGCCGGGAAGAGCGGTCTGGCCGAACGGGTCGACCACGGTGAGCAGGGTGCCGCCGATCGGTCCGCCGATCGGTATCGGCCGGTCGGCCGCCAGATCGGCGGTGGTCACCAGATGGGTCGTCGCGGTGATGGTGGTCTCCGTGGGTCCGTAGCAGTTGCGCAGGCTCGCGACCCGGGCGGTGACCTGCCGCGCGAGTGCGACGTCGAGGGCTTCGCCGCCGGAGAACACGTGCAGTCCCGGCAGATCGGGCAGTCCGGCGGCGATGAGCATCCGCAGGGTGGTCGGTGTCGGGTTGAACCGGGTCGCGCCGGTCGCGAGGAGCCGCCGGACCAGGGCGTGCCCGTCGACGGCACAGTCCCGGTCGGCGATCGCGCAGTGCGCGCCCGCGGTCAGCGTCGTCCAGATCTCGCCGGTGGCCGTGTCGAACGCGAGCGGCGCGACCGCGAGCCACGTGTCGGAGGGCCGGACGCCGGTGACTTCGCGGAAGGCGTGCACCAACGCGGCGAGGTTCCGGTGAGTGACCGCGACTCCCTTCGGCTTGCCGGTCGAACCGGAGGTGTAGAGGACGTAGGCGAGGTCGTCCTGGTCCGGCTCCCGAAGCGCGCGGGCGTCCGTGACGGGGGCGTCGAGGTCCACGACGGTCAGGTGCGGCAACGCGGCGCGGGCCACGTCCAGCGCGTGGCCGCGGGCGGCGACGATCCGGATCCCGGCGTCGGTGGCGAGCGCCGCGATCCGGTCCGCGGGCTGGCCTGGGTCCAGCGGCAGGTACGCGCCACCCGCCCGCCACACCGCGAGCAGCCCGGCGGGCGTGTATTCGTCGCGGGGCAGGCATACGCCGACCACGTCACCGGTGGCGACACCCGCGGCGAGCAGGCCGCGGGCGCCCTGCGCCGACCAGGTGGCCAGATCCGCAAAGGACAGCCGGCCGGTGGGTGACGACGTCGCCACCGCGCCGGACTGTCGCGCGAGCACCTCGGTGACCACGGTTCTGGTGGCGGGCAACGATTTCCCGGTGCCCCAGGCGACCAGTGCGGCACGGTTCCCGTCGTCCAGGATGTCCAGTGTGGACAGTTCGGCGCCCGGATCGGCGGTAAGCCGGTCCACGAGGACGCCGTACCAGCGGGCCCAGCGTTCGATCGTGTCCCGGTCGAACAGATCGGTGCGGAACACGAGCCTGCCCGGATAGCCGTCACCGGTTTCGGCGAGGTCCAGGTTCAGGTCGTACAACGCGGTGGCGACCGGTTGCGGCAGTGCCGTCACGGCCAGGTCGCCGAGCGCCGCGGTCGCCTGGTCGTCGAGGACGTTCATCATCACCTGGCACACCGGGGTGCTCGCCGGATCGCGTTCCGGCGCGAGCCGCCGCACGACCTCGTCGAACGGCACGTCGGCGTGCGCGAACGCGTCGAGCACCGCGTCGCGGGCCCTGGCCACGAGGTCGCGGCCCGTGCGGACGCCCGGCCCCAGATCGGCGCGGACGGCCACGGTGTCGACGAAGAAGCCGACCATTCCGGCCAGTTCGGCCGTGCGGCGGCCACTGTGCGGCACGGCTACGGCGAGGTCCCGTACGCCGGCCAGCCGGGCGAGCAACAGTTGCCACGCCGCGAGCAGGACCGTGAACGGGGTGGTCCCGGCCGCGCTCGCCAGTGCCCGGACCCGGCAGGCGACGGCCGGGGGCAGCCGGAGGGGGACCTCGTCCGCCGTCCGGTCCGCGATGGCGGGGCGGGGCCGGTCGGCGGGCAGCCGCAACGCGGGCAGATCCGTGAGCCGCCGCTCCCACCAGTCGAGCCCCGCGGCCCGGTCCTGTTCGCGTTCCCGCGCGGCGTGGTCGGCGTACTGGATCGAGGGCGGCTCGCCGGGTTCCGTGCGGTACCAGCGGTCCATTTCGGACAGCAGGAGCCGTTGGGAGGTCGCGTCGGTGGCGATGTGGTGACAGGTGAGGGCCAGTACGTGGTGCTCCGGGGCGAGCCGGAACAGGACCACGCGCAGCGGCGGCGCGGCGTCCAACGCGAACGGGCGCCGGATCTCCGCCGTCACCGCCGCGGCCAGGTCCGGCTCTCGAACGTCCACAGTGGACATCGGAACGGCGCCGGCCGGCCCGAGGAGCGCGACCGGCTCACCGTCGATCTCGGTGAACCGGCTGCGCAGCACGTGATGGCGCGTCGCGAGCGTGCGGATCGCGCGGAACAGCCGCGCCTCGTCCAGCGCGCCCAGGATCCGCAGCACGGTGGGGGAGTTGTAGGCGGCGCTGCCCGGGTCGAGTTTCGCGGCGAACCACAGCATGCGCTGCGCCGGTGACAGTCGCGCGGGAGCGGCCGGGTCCGCACGGGCGACGAGCGGGCGGACGGCGCGGGCGGCTTCCCCGTCGATCCGTGCGGTGAAGTCGGCGAGCACCGGGTGGTCGAACAGGGTGCGGACGGTGATCCGGCGTCTCAGCCGGGTGTGCAGGAGGCCGACCACCCTGGTCGCCGCCAGCGACCGGCCGCCGAGTGCGAAGAAATCGCTGTCCGGGCCGATCTCCACGTCGAGTTCGAGACATTCCCGCCACACCCGGGCGACCACCGCCTCGGCCTCCGACAGCGGCGCGGGCGTGGCGGAAGGGGCGGCGGGCGCCGGAGGGAGCGCCCGTCGGTCGAGCTTTCCGTTGGGCAGCAAGGGGAGCGCGTCCAGGGTGCACCACGCACTCGGCACCATGTAGGCGGGCAGGAGCCGTCGCAGCCGTCGCTCGACGGCCGCCGCGTCGACGGTCGCGGGAGTGAGGTAGCCGACCACGTGCGCGTCCACGCCGTCCGCGGCCACCGCCACCGCCGCGTCGTCCACATCGGACAGTCCACGAAGGACGGACTCGATCTCGCCCGGTTCGAACCGGTTGCCGCGCACCTTCACCTGGTCGTCGGCGCGCCCGAGGAACTCCAGCGTCGCGTCCGGCCGCCACCGGACCAGGTCACCGGTGCGGTAGCAGCGTTCGCCTGGCCGCACCGGGTCGGCGACGAACGCGGACGAGGTCAGCTCGGGCCGCGACCGGTAGCCGGCCGCCACACCGGCGCCACCGATCCACAGCTCGCCGATCGCACCCGGCGGCGCGAGCCCGCCCGCCTCGTCCATGACGTACAGCCGGGCGCCCGGCGTCGGCGAACCGATCGGGACACGGTCCCGGTCGTGACCGGTGACCCGGTGCGCGGTCGCCGCGACCGTGGTCTCCGTCGGGCCGTAGCCGTTCCACAGCTCGCCGACCAGCGGCAGGGTCCGCGCGGCGAGGTCAGGGTCGAGCACCTCGCCGCCGAGCAGCAGCCGCAGCGCCGGGTCGCCCGCCCAGCCCGCGGCGAGCAGCATCCGCAGGCTCGTGGGGGTCAGGTCGGCGACCGTGACACCGCTCTCGGCGATCCGTCGCGCGAGCCGGTGACCGTCGACGGCGGTGTCGCGGTCGGCCACGACGCAGCGCGCGCCGGTGGTCAGTGGCCACCACAGTTCCTCGGCGGACACGTCGAAGGCGAGCGGCGCGACCGCGAGCATCGCGTCGTCCCGCGTCATACCGGGGCGAAGACTCCGGGAGCGGACGAACGCGTGCAGGTTGGCGTGGCTGATCTCGACGCCCTTGGGCCGCCCGGTCGACCCCGATGTGTACAGCACGTAGGCGAGCGCGTCGCCGTCCGGCGGCACCGGCTCGAAGGGCGCTCCGTCGGTCCGGTCGGCATCGACCACACGGAGGCCCGGGACGCCCTCGGCGACCTCCGACGCCATCGGCTGGGCGCCGCCCCGGGTGAGCACGACGCGCAGACCGGCCTCGCCCGCGAGCTGGGCCAGCCTGGCGACGGGTTGCCCGATGTCGAGCGGCAGATACCCCGCACCCGCCCGCCACACGGCGAGCAGCGCGGCGGGCAGGAACTCGTCGCGCGGCAGGCACACCCCGACCGTGTCCCCGGCCGCGACGCCGGACGCGGCGAGCACGCGCGCGATCCGGTCGGCGTGGGCCACCAGATCCGCGTACGTCAGCTGCCCGCCCTCCGCGGACACCGCGACCGCGTCCGGTGTCCGCGACGCCGCGCGCCACACCGCGTCCGGCACGCCGGTCGCGTCGTCGGCGGGCAACGCGGGGCCGGTTCCCCACCGCGTCAGCTCGGCGAGTTCCCCGTCCGCCGCCGGTACCAGTGCGGACAGCGCGGTGTCCGGTGTGGACACCGCGGAGCGCAGAAGACGCAGCAGGGAACGGGCGAACCAGCGGGCGCGGCCGGGGCCGAGCCACGCCGGGTCGTGCTCGACGATCAGCTCGGCGCCGCCGACATGGGTGTTCACGAACACCGTCAGCGGATTGTGGCTGCCGCCGGTCGGCAGCTCGCCGAGCAGGTCCAGCCGTGTGTCCGGGCCGTGGGCCGACAGCGGGAGACCGTCGGGTTGCACGGCGATCGACACGGGGGTGAGCGGTACCCCGGCGGGCCGGTCGCCGCCCCACAGCCCGGCGAGTTCGCCGCTGGGCAGGCCTCGATGGTCGATGGCGTGCGCCGCCGTGGTCATGGCCGCGCGCAGCAGATCCCGGAACGACGTGTCCGCGCCGAGCCGCAACCGCACGGGCAGGACGTCGACCAGCGGCCCGACGGTGTGTTCGAGCTCGGGCCGGTCCCGGTGCGCGGCCGCCATCCCCAGCAGTACGTCCCGGCTCCGCGCCAGCTCGCCGACCAGTACCCCGACCGCCGACAGGTACACCGCGAACGGTGTCACCCCGGTCGATTCGGCCAGCGCACGCACGGCCGACCCCAGCGACTCCGGTACCGGCATGCCGATCCGTTCCCCGCCGAACCGCCGCCGACCGTGCGCGGCGCGGTCGAACAGGGCGTCCGGCGGGGTCGCTCCGGCCAGCTCTCGCGACCAGTACGCCACGAGCCGGTCTCGTTCACCGGGCGCCTCCGCGAGCGCGCGTTCCCGCGACGCCACCGCGCCGACCTGTGCGAAGGAAGCCGCGGGCGCACCGGCCAGTTCCGCCATGAGCACGCCGATGGACGCGCCGTCCGTGGCGACGTGGTCGGACACGACGACCAGATCGGCCACCTCGTCGGCCAGGCGGAGCAGCGTCAGTCGCAGGAGCGGCGTGTCCTTGGTGAGGTCGAACGCGTGCCGGGCGGCGGCCGCGGCCAGTTCCCCGGCCCGCCGGTCCGCGTCGGCGAGCCCGCGCAGGTCGTGCACGTCCAGCGGAACCGGCGCGGGCGGGCCGACCACCATCACCGGTTCGCCGTCGTGGTCGCCGATCGTGCCGCGCAGCACCTCGTGCCGTGCCACGATCCCGTCCGCGGCGGCGCGCAGCGCGGGCACCGACACCCGGCCGCGCAGCCGCAGCCGCCAGGCGACGGTCGTCGCGGTGCCGGTCGAGCCGAGCTGGGCGAGGGTCCACAGATCCCGTTGCGTGCCGGTCAACGGGCAGGTCCCACGGTCCGGGTTCTCCGCCAGCGTCACCGGCGGCGCCGCGACCGGGGCGTCCGCGAGCCGCCGCGCGACCGCGGCCACCGTGCCGTCGGAGAGGAACTCCGCCAGCGTCACCACGCGTCCGGCGCTCTCCCGCAGCCGCGCGAGCGCACGCGCCGCGGCCAGGGAATGCCCGCCCGATTCGGAAAACCGGTCGTGCACCCCGATCCCCGGCAGCCCGAACGCGGCCGCGACCGCCTCGGCGACCAGCCGTTCGGCCTCGGTGCGCGGGGCGGCGTACTCCGTGTCCTCGCGGTCGAACACCCACGCCGCCAGCGCGGCCCGGTCCGCCTTCCCGGTCGTGCCGAGCGGGATCGCGTCGAGCACGGCGATCCGCGACGGCACCAGGTGCGCGGGCAGCCGCGACCGCAGCCACCGCACCAGCTCCGGCTCGGACACCCCGTCACCGGCCGGTTCGGCGAACCCGACGAGCCTGCGCTCCCCGTGTTCGTCGGCGGGCGCGAGCACCAAGGCGTTGCCGACGGCCGGATGGGTGAGGAGCGCCGCCTGGACCTGCCCCGGTTCGATCCGGAAACCCCGCACCTTCACCTGGTCGTCGGCGCGGCCGACGAAATGGTGCACACCGTCGCGGCGGCGGACCAGGTCGCCGGTGCGGTAGTGCCGGACGCCGCGGGAGTCGGCCACGAACTTCTCGGCGGTCAGCTCCGGCTGACCCAGGTACCCGCGGGTCACGAGCGCCCCGCTGACCCACAGCTCACCGACCTCGTCGTCGCCGAGCTCGCGACCGCCGGCGTCCCGCACCGAGAACGCGGCGCCGGGCAGCGGGGTGCCGATCGGCGGGTCGTCCAGCCCGTCCCGGCCGACCTCGTGGCACGAGCAGTTCACCGTCGCCTCGGTCGGGCCGTAGCAGTTCACGATCCGCCGCACGCCCTCGTTGGCGTAGAGGCGGTCGACGAGCGACCGGTGCAGTGCCTCGCCCGCGATCGCGACGGTCCGCACCGAACGCGGCAGCGGAGTGCGCGCGAGCACCGCCAGCACGGACGGCACGCCCTGTACGAACGTCACCTCGTCCCGTGCGGCCAGCCCGGGCAGCGCGAGCAGGTTCTCGGCGAGCACCAGGCTCCCGCCGGTCACCAGCGGCGGGAAGATCTCGGCGACGGACGCGTCGAAGCAGACCGACGCGGCACCGAGCACGCCACGCAGTTCTTCGTCGCCGTAGGTCGCGGCCGCCCACGACAGCAAGGCGAGCACGTTGCGATGCTCGACCTGGACGCCTTTCGGTCTGCCGGTGGAGCCGGACGTGTAGATCACGTACGCGAGGTCCGTGCCGGAACCCGGGACACCGGGCGCGGTCGTGGGCGCGGAAACGACGTCCCCGACGGCCAGCACCGGCACGACGGCGTCCGCGAGCGCGGCCGGATCCGGTTCGTCCGCCACCACCAGCGACAGCCCGGAATCCGCGACGACCGACGCGCCGTGCGCCGGGGGAGCGGACGGGTCCAGCGGGACGTACGCGCACCCCGCCTTCAGCACCCCCAGCAGCGTGGGCACCAGCCACCGGCCGCGGCGCAGGCAGACGCCGACGAGGTCACCGGAGGCCACCCCACGACGCAGCAGCGTGTGCGCGACCGTGTTCGCGACCTCGTCCAGCCGGCCGTAGCTCAGCCGCTCGTCGTCCGCGACGAGCGCACAGCGGTGGGGTGTCCTTCTCGCCTGCTCCTCGAACGCTTCGTGTACCCGGTCGAACACGCCCAGATCTACCCGCAACCGCTGAACCCTCTCGTGAACCGGCCGGAGTTCGCCGACCTCGGCAGATTGAACGTCCGGGAAGGCGCCCGGTCCAGGAACAGCGACCGGAAACCGTGCGGACGGAAAGTTCCGGTCACGACGAGACCGTCGCGGTGCCCATCGCGTCGTACAGCCCCGCGCGCGTTCGCGGAACGGCCTGGCCTTGTCCTGATCACCGGCGTCGGCGTGGGTCGCGGCGATACCGGTCAGCGCGCGGGCCTCCTCGTGCGGTTCGCGGGTGAGCCGGGCGAGCTCGGCGGCCCGCGTGTAGTGCGCCATCGCGGCCGTCCGGTCTCCGCACGCCAGCGCGCTGTCCGCGAGCCCGTTGTGCACCAAGGTCTCCAGCGGCCGGATGCCGGTCGCCACCGCGATGTCGAGCGCCGCCTCCTGGTGCAGGCGGGCCGTCGCCGGATCGCCCTGCCGGAGGTGCACCAGCCCGAGATAGGCCAGCGCGTACCCTTCGGCCTCGCGGTGGCCTTCGGCCCTGCTGACCATCAGCGACCGGTCGAGGTGGTCGAGGGCTTCCGGCCACCGGCCCAGCGCGCGGTACACGTCCCCGAGGTTATGCAGCGCGATCGCCTCGCTCAGCCGGTCACCGATGCACCGGGCGTTGGCCAGGCACTGCCGATAGCAGTCGAGGGCGGCGTCCAGTTCGCCCCGGCGTTCGTGGACGAAGCCGAGGTTGGACAGCGAGCGCCCCTCGTTGAGGCGGTCGCCGGTCTCGCGGGAAACCGTGACCGCCCTGCTCAAGTGGTCCACCGCGGCGGAGTACCGGCCCAGCTGCGCGTACACGGTGCCGAGGGTGTTCAGCGCGCGACCGGCGACGACCGGGCTCCCGTCGACGTCGAGGCAACGGGTCAGATGTGTCACGGCCTCGTCGAAATGGCCGAGCCTGGCGCAGATCGCGGCCAGGTCGACGAGCGCCTGCTGGACGCCGCTGGCGTCGCCCACCCGATGTGCCTCGGTGAGCGCGAGACGGTGCAGTGTGCGCAGGACGCCGTAGTGACCGTGTACTCGCAACACGTGCCACAGCACGGTCGAAAGGTCGCGGGCGTAGGTGTCGCCGTCGGCCGACGACTGTTCCGCGATGGCGATCAAGGTGGGCAGTTCCGCCGCCAGCCAGGTCGCCGCGTCTTCGGCACCGGTGAACCCGGCGTACTCGACGACCGGGGTGAGCAGGGGTCTTCGGTTGGGGTCGCCCGCCGCCATCGACCCGGCCGCGTCGGCGGCCCTCGCCACATAGTGTTCGGCGAGGCGGCGCAGGGCCGCCGATCTTCGCCGCGCCGGTTCCTCGTCGGCGCGGCCGCGCGCGTAGTCGCGGACCAGATCGTGGAATTCGAACCGGCCGTCCGCGCGGTGCGCGAGCAGCAGGTGGCTGTCGACGAGCGCGTCGAGGAGCCTGCGGGTCTCCGGCGGATCCGTGCCCAGCAGCGCAGCCGCGGCGGCGCTGTCCCAGTGCGGGCCGGGATGGAGACCGAGCAGACGCAGGCCCGAGGCCACGTCGCCGGGAAGCGCGTCGTAGGACCAGGACAGCACGGAAGGCAGGGAGGTGGTCTTCTCTTCGGTGGTCAGTGCGGCGAGCCGGTCCCCGGCCGAGCGCATCGAGGACGCCACGTTCGCCAGGTTCCGGCTGTGCGCGAGCCGTTCACCGACGATGCGCAGGGCGAGCGGCAGGCCGCCGCATCCCGACACCATGTCGGCGAGCGCGGTGCGGTCGGCGAATCTTCGTCCGCTGCCCGCCAGCCGGTCGAGCAAGGAGAACGACTCCTGCTCGGACAGCAGCGGCACCGGGACCCGGTGCGCGTCGGCGCTGATCGTCAGCCCGTGCAGGGCCGCGCGGCTCGTCACCACCACCGCGCAGCCCGCGTGCCCGGGCAGCAGCGGCCGGACCTGGTCCGCCGAACGGGCGTTGTCCAGCACGAGCAGCACGGAACGGCCGGCCAGCACACTGCGCAGCGACGCGGCCCGGTCGTCGAGGTCGGCGGGCACGTCCGCCACGGGTACGCCCAGCGCCCGCAGGAACGACCGCAGCACCTCACCCGGGTCGGCGGGCGCCCCCGGCCCGTACCCGCGCAGGTTCGCGAACAGCTGCCCGTCGGGGAAATCCTGTTTGACCCGCTGCGCCCACTGCACGGCCAACGACGTCTTGCCGACCCCGGCCATGCCTTCCAGCACCGCCACGACGACACCCTCGCCCGCCCTCTCGCCGCGGAGGGCGTCGAGCGCTTCGATCTCCCGCTGCCGCCCGACGAACGACGTGATACCCGAAGGCAGTTGCGCGGGCACCGAAGCGACCGGCGTTCCCGCGGGCGACACCGCGTCCGGGCAGTAGTGCCGCACGAACCGGCCGGCCTGCTCGCCCTGGAGACCCAGCCCCAGCGCCAGCGCCTCCACCGAATGGCGGCGTGGCCGGGCGACCCGGCCACGCTCGATGTTGCTGATGCTTCGCACCGTCAGCCCGGTGCGTTCCGCCAACTCCTCCTGGGTGAGCCCGGCGTCCCGCCGTGACTCACCCAGCAACGACCTCGGCCGAGGGTCCATTTTGCGGATGTTAGAGCGGGCGCGACGCCGAAAAGGAGAGGTTCGCCGAGGATTTTGATCGAATTTGGTCGAAAACGCCGTGCCGGGTCCTTCGGCGAGTGAAGGACCCGGCACGTTCGATCACGGAGATCAGGGGTTGAAGAGGCGGTGCAGCCAGCCGAAGGTGTCGTCGAACTTGTCCCACGTCCATGAACCGATCGTTTCGTAATGGCGCTCGAGCAACGTCTGCGGGACGGCGGACCACCCCTCCGGCAGGGACCTCTTGTTGATCTTGAGCGCCCCGATTCCGGTGAAGACGGTGTTCACCATCGCCTTCCCGAGGGCTGTGTGGAACTCACTGCTTTCCCAGCCATAACGCATGCCGGACGCTCCTGCCGCGAGGAATCCGGAGGCGACGGACACGATCTTGGCGCCGGTGCTGATGGCGGCGAGGACGGCGGCGACCGGCGGCGCTCCGGCGAGGAGCAGCGCGCCGATACTGCAACCGGTGGACAGCAGGCCCGCCCAGTCCGAGAGGCGGTCGAAGAACTTCGCCGATTCTTCCAGCAGCCGATCGGGGTTGTTCTGCCACATCCCGATGATCGACGAGTCGCCGTTCGCGTTGGGATCCTCGCTGTCGTCCCTCGCCGCTCTCTGCGCCGCGAGCGCGGCCTCGGCTTCCGCGGCCAGGACGACGATGTGCCGGGCGTGGCTCGCCGCCTCCGCCGCCGCCGTGGCGTCTTTCCCCGCCTGGATGGCGGACGCGCGGGCACTGTTCGCGGAGGCTTGGGCCTTGTACGCGAAGCTGACCGCCCGGCCGGCACAGTCGAACGCGCGCAGCATCGAGGAGTTCGCCGAGCGCCGGGCCTTGTTCGCGACGGCGGCCGCGGCCGCGGCCTGATCCGCGGAGCGCCGGGCGTCCACGGCGGACTGCTCGGCGGCGGCGGCGTTGTTCGCGGCTTCGGTGGCGGAGCGCTGGGCGTCCGCCGCGTACCCGGCTGCCCGATTGGCCCAGGTGACCGCTTCGGCGGCGGCTTTCCTGGCCTCGGCGGCGGCTTTGGACGCGAGGGCGGCGTTCGCCAGCGCGTCCGACGCGATCCTGGCCGCGTGGGCGATGGCCGCTCGGATCGCGGCGACGTGCGTGGCCCAGTCGTGGTCGAGTCGAGCGGTGTCGAACTGGGTACCGGTGACGAAACCGCGGCGCATGTTCGTGGTGCCCGCGAGCGCGATCTTCGCCGCCGCCTTCGTGTACGGGCCGCCCTCGTTGAGCAGCCGGTACGCCTCGACCTGGTCGTCCTCGGCGGCCGCGTCGACGATGGACACCTTGAGGAACCGGTGCAACGCCGCGGGCGATCCGTCGTTCAGCGCCGCCTCCGCGGCGGTACGCATCGCGGACCCGGGATTGTCGGCGAGGATGGAGTAGATCGTCAGTCTGTTGTCCTCCGCCGCGGCGTTGATCGCGCCGGTCGTGAGGAATTCGGTGACCGACGCGGGATCGCCGCTCTCCAGCACCTGGGCGGCGGCGGTGGCCACCTTCATCGTCGACACCCCGGCCACGGCGGCGACGGATTCGGCGTCGTCCTGCCGCTGTGACAGCAGCCGGTCGGTGCCCAGCCAGGCCAGCACGTCCTCGTCACCGCCCGCGACGGCGAACTCCGCCGCCGACCTGGTCCAGCTCCTGGTGAGCCCGTTCGTGATCAGCTGGAGCGCGGCCTGCCGTCCCAGCGTGGCCGCCCGGCCGGTGTCGCCCGCGCGCAACGCGGTTTCCGCGTCGGCGATCAAGGTGCGGAGCGCCTCTTCGGTCAGTGCGTTCTGCGTTTGCTGCCGGGCGATCCTGGCCCGTTCGTCCGCCTCGCCCCGCGCCTCCTGCTGGGCGAGCGCGACGCCGAGTTCGGTCTCCTCGGCCAGCGAGGCGGTCTCGGCGTCCCTGGCGGCCTGCTCGACGGCCCGTGCCTGGTTGACCGTGTTCAGGGCCAGTTCGGCCGCGGTGACCGCGCGCTGGGCGGCCACCGTGGACCTTCTGGCGTAGTCGATCGCCTCACCGGCGTGGTTGGCCGCCTCTTCCGCGGCGGCCGCCGCGGCGTCCGCGTGGTCGGCCGCG
The DNA here is from genome assembly GCF_022479115.1 of Amycolatopsis sp. EV170708-02-1. Lineage (NCBI taxonomy): Bacteria > Bacillati > Actinomycetota > Actinomycetes > Pseudonocardiales > Pseudonocardiaceae > Amycolatopsis > Amycolatopsis sp. EV170708-02-1. The sequence continues at coordinate 5,675,307 of NZ_CP092497.1, read as the reverse complement.
CTGTTCGCGGCATCGCGTGCGGCGGCGGCCGCCACGGAGGCCTGGTTGGCGAACCCCCGCGCGGCCTCTGCCGCCCGGTTGGCGCGAGCCGCCGCCGCCGTGGCTTCGGCCGCGGCCTGACGCGCTTCCTGGGCCTCGGCCTGTGCCACCCCGGCGGCCGACGCGGCGTCGGACGAGGCCTTCGCGGCGTCGGCCGCGTCGGTCGCGGCGGCCGCGGCCGAGTTACCGGCCGAGACCGCGCTCCAGCTGGCGATCCGAGCCTGCTCGGCGGCTTTCGCGGCGTTCCGCGCTTGCCCGGCGGCGTTGCGGGCGGTGACGGCGGCGTTGCGGGCGGCGGCCGCCGCGCTCGCGTTGTTGGACGCGGAAATGGCGGCGTTGTACGCGCGAGCGGCGGCCTGGCCCGCCGCGGCGGTGGCGTGCGCGGCGGCCTGGGAGGCATATGCGGCACGGCGCGCGGCCTGCTGGGCGGCACGGGAGGCGCTGATCGCGGTGGCCGCGCAGGAGGCCGCGTTCTTCGCCGCGCGGGCGGCGGCGTTGGCCGCCTTCGCCGAGCGGCGCACGTCGTTCTGGGCGGCTTGGGCCTCCGCCAGCGCGGCGAGAGCGGCCTGTTTCGCCTTGGCCGCGGCCTCTTTCGCGGCGTTGGACAGGGCGACGGCCTGGTCGGTGCACCGCTGCGCGATGCGGCCCTCCCGTTCGACGATCCCGACCAGCTGCTGGATGGTGGCGGACTCCTCGTCGCGGGCGCGGGCGATGTACTGGCCGGTGCGCAGGAACCAGTCGATCGCTTCGGGGGTACCGGCGTCGATCGCCCGCTGGGCGTAGAGCTTCACCTGCGGCGACGCGGTGTTGAGCATGGTGAAGACGATGACCCTGGCGTCCTCGTCGTGGGCCGGGTACTGGCCGGTCTCGATGAACGCGGTGAACGCGGCAAGGGTGTTGGTGTTCAAGGCGTTGGTCGCGGCCCGCTGCACCGAGGTCCCACCCGTGTTCTTGATGGTCAGTACCTCGACCCGCTTGTCCTCGGTGACGGCGGCGGTGTAGCCGTCCCGCAGGAAGCCCGACATCGAGGCGCTGCCGCCGGACAGGGCGGTCCCGATCCCGGTGGTGGTCGCGCGACCCGCGAAGGGCAGCGCGGCGAAGAGGGCGAACCGGTTGTCCTCGTCGATGGCTTGCGGGAGCCGGTTGGTGAGGAAATCCGTGATGTCGGCGTCCGAACCGAGCAGCGCCGTCTTCCCTTCGCGGCGCACAGCCTTGCCGCCGATCTTGTACTGCCACACGGCCCGTCCCCGGGCGGTGTCCGGCAGTCCCGCCTCCGCCGGGCCGGTCTCGGCGAGTGCCGGGCCGGCGGTGCCGAGCAAGAAGCCGGCGGGCAATGCGGTCAGCGCTGCGGCGCCACCGAGCGCGCGTAGCGCCGTGCGTCTGGTCCATTCGTTCGAGGACATCGCGGATTCCTTTCCGGAGCGGAGCTTGCTGGTGGTAGGGGCTTGCCGAGGGGTGAGGCGAACGTGGGCGGGGCGCGGTGGGCCGAAGGCTCCTTTCGCCGGGTCTGATGCGGCGAAAGGAGCTTTCGGCTCTGGCCGGTGCCACTCACGACCGGCCGCACCCGCACGGCCACGTTCGACTTACCTTGCTCACCAACCGAAATTGCTCAGGCCGGTGCCGTACTGGATCTGGTTGAACCCGGCCGCGTCGATCGTCTTGGTGTGGGTCAGCGTGATCCCGCCGACCTGATCGACGGCGACCGCGGGCTCGACGTCGGGGCCGGAGTTGGCCACGGGGGTGGCGCGCACCACCGGCAGCCTGCCGGTGGTGGTGCCGTCCGCGTTGACGCCTCGCACGTAGACGTCGCCGCCGTACCGCCAGGTGACGACGGCGCGCCGCTGGCCGTCGATGCCGACCTTCGGTTCCGCCCCGTTCGGGCCGTAGTTGATGGCGCCCCCGGTACCCGCGGCGGTGTACGACCGGACCCCGACCTGCCTGTTGCCCGTGCTGTCGTTCTGCCAGCCGACGACGAAGTTGCCCGCGAAATCGGCGGCGACGCTCGCGTCCCGTTGATCCCCGGTGCCGCCCGGGGCGCGGTACCCCAGTGACTCCGAGCCGTCCGGGGCGAACCCGCGGATGCGGATGGCGAAAACGCCGCTGCCGGTGTCCATTTCCCAGACCACCACGGCGTTCCCGTTCGAGCCCATCGCCACGTCGGGGTTCTGGCTGGGACCCGCGCCGGGGCTGATGATCTGTTCCCACTTCTTGAGGGTGATGGCGGAATAGAACGCCAGGCGCACCTGCTTCGGGGCGCCGTTCCACGTTTCGAAGGCGATGGCGAAACCCGTGCCGTTCGGGTCGGCGGCGATCCGGGGGTGCTGCTGCTGCCCGGCCGCGTCCGCGTTGACCATGGTCGAGCCGGTCTCGCGCGCGGCGGCGTCGAACGTCTTGACCCGGATGTCGTAGTACCCGTTGCCGTCGTGGTCGTCCGCGTAGGTGACGATGGTCGTGCCGTCGTCGCGGACCGCGACGTCCGGCTGGATGTGTTTCCAGTTCGCCGTTCCGGTGCCGGTGACCGCGCGGGTGAACTTGGGCTGCCCGTTCTGGTACAGCCGCAGGTAGACGTTGGTGCCGACGGTGTCGGCGGGATTGGTGCCCAGCCGGTCGTCCTCCCACACCACCGCGGTCATCGCGCCGTTGTGCGAGGTCGCGACCGCCGAGTCGGTCTGGTTGTCGCCGGCGGCCGCGGCCGCGGCGGTCCACTGGACGCCCTGCGCGATGCTCGCGATCCACGGCCGCACGTCGTCGACGCGGGTGTCGACGGCCCCAGTCCTGGTCTCGGTCGACGGCGTCCCGAAGCAGCCGCCTTGCCAGGAGCGGCTGTTCACCGCGGCCACCTCGACGCCGGAGGCGGTGGTGCGGAGCGCGGGGCCGCCGGTGTCACCGGCGCATACGGCGGCGCCGTTCTGCCCGGTGAGCGCGACGTCCCCACCGGTGACCGCGTCGACGGTGAAGGTGCCCGCGTGCTGGTGCAGCGGCGCCCACTCGGTGGTGGTGCGGCCGTAGGCGGGGAGTGTCAGCTGTTCTCCGGCCGTCGGCGCGGTCGAGCTCACCGCGACCGGGGAGACCCCCGGGACGGACAGATCGAGCTGGGCCATCATCAGGTCCCGCGACCCGTGCGGCACCAGCCGGAGCACGGTGCGCACCACGCCGGCGGTGGTCGTGAGATCGGGGCGGCCGATGGTCGCCGTGACAGGCTGAGGCGGGGTGCCCGACGGCGGGAGGCCCGTGCCGGGGGTGGCCGCGAAACAGCTCGCGGCGGTGAGCACCCAGCCGGGCGCGACCAGCGCGCCCGTGCAGGCGCGGGCGCCGCCCCCGATATCCAGCCGCACGACGAACGCGTGCTCGGAGTCGCCGCCGACGACGGCCGCGGCGGGGGTGGACGTCACCGCGGCGGCGGCCAGGACCAGGCCGGCCACCAGGGCCGGTCTGGTCGAGCGGGTCCGGGTGGGTCTTGTCATGACGGAGTTCCTCACACGGTGCGGGAAGCGGTGGCCGGTCAACGGGAGACCTTGATTTCCAGGAGCGTGTACTCGCCGCCGGTGCCCCCGGGGTCGGTCTCGCCGACGCCCGCGTAGCTGTTCGGCGGCACCTTGTACGTCTTCTTCGTCGCGCCGTCGTCGGGGGTCAGCACGACGTCGGTGGTGAAGTTCCCGGAGTCCACGCCGTAGACGGACGGCATCTCGACGGTCAGGTACCCGGTCTTCCCGGAGACGCGGAAGCACACGTAGCCCGAGCCGGGCTGGCCCCGTTCGGCGATCCGCAGCAGATCCGGATCCGTCGTGTCGGCCGGGCAGGTGGCGAGGAGCACGATGTGGCCGTCGCCGCGTTTGAGCAGAATTCCGCGCTCCGCCTGGATCTGGGCGGCCTGCGGATAGTTGAAGTCTTCGATCGCGAGTGGTGGCAGGTCGTCGGCCTGGGGGGTCACGTCGGCACCGGCGGGCGCGCCGACGGCGAAGGCGGCGAGAGCGGCGAGCGTGGCGGCCATCGCCGCTCTCAACGGATGCTTCATACGGGTCTCCTCTTGCGGTGTGTTCCCGGCGCTGACGTGCCGGTGGTCGGTCGATACGCGGCCGCCGCCCGTTCGAATTCGGCGCGAGCCTGGCCGGACAGGCCGAGCCCGGCCGCGATGAGCCGGACCGTGTCGCGGCGGGGCCGGACGACCCGGCCGTGCTCGAGATCCCTGATCGCTCGGACGCTGACGGTGGAGCGGGCGGCGAGAAGCCGCTGGGTCGTGCCGAGGCTTTGCCGGTGGCTCCGCAGCAACCTGCCGAAGTGGGCCGGGCTCTCACCCGCCGGGCTCATCGCCTCCAGCGCGGGGGCGGCGTCGGTCACCCGCATGAGGTATCCGGGCGGTTCGGAGACGATGGACGAGGGCAGCCCGATCCTGCCGAGGTTCGCTCGCAGGGCGGACACACAGATCCGCACCTGGGCTCGCGCGGTGGCGGGTGGTTCGGTGTCCCAGACGGCGTCGACCAACCGGTCGATGCCGACCACCCGATTCGCGTTGCGCAGCAGCACGTACAGCACGATCGCCTGCCTGCCGGGCAGGATCGGTCCCGTCTGAACACCTTGAGTCACTGGCGTCCTCCGCTTCGCTCGGCGACTCACGTCACCGATGCCGCATCATGGTCGGAAAGCGACAAGGGAGGAGCAACCGGAAACTTCACCGAAGAAGTTCCGGTTCACCGGGCGACCGGTGAAGCCCGCTCGGCCCGGGCGGGCGGAGCGGGCTCGACGGCGTTATCCGCAGCAGATGTTGTAGCCGTGGTTCCGCCAGAACAACGACGGACTGGGGTTGTCGAGCACCGGATCGCCGGTGCTGTTCGAGGCGCTCTCGTGCCTGCCCGGCCGGTACTCGACATGTGTGTGCGCGGCGGTGGCCCCGCGGTACTCCTCGGTGCCGATCTGCTGGCCGCGACTGACGAATTCACCGGCCGCGAGCCCGTTCGACGGGTTGAGATGCAGGTAGATGATGGTGAAATCCTGATCCCGGTTGTAGATGGCCAATGTGAACAGGCCGCCGCTGCCGTTGCTGCCCTCGGTCTTCCTGATGACATGGCCCTGTGTCATCGAGTACACGGGAACGCCGAATCCGCGGGCGAAGTCGATTCCCTCGTGCCTGCCCGACGTGCTCACGTAGCCGTCGAAATAGGAGCTGATGCGGCCGGAATCGCTGTGGTACAGCCCGGTTTCCAGCCACTCGTTCCCCACGAGGCCGAGCAGATGCCCGGCGTTTTCGTTGTACGTCGAAGACAAATTGGCCTTGACGCCGTGCGGGAACGAGTCGATCTGGCCTGTCCAGCCGCCTTTGAAGAACACCGTGACCACCGCGTCCCGCCGGTTCCACACCGAGGCCGCCCTGTTCTTCACGCACAGACCCTTACCCGCGCCCGCGCCGAGGAAGTGATAGCAGTCGGAGCCGGTGCCGTAGTCACCGACCGACGCGTCGAAATCGCTGACCGATCCCTGCTGATTGCTGTTGTAGTACAAGCAGAACTCGCCGTCTTCGCAGACGCCGTTCCGTGCCGTCGCGGCCTGCGCCGAGGGGGTGACCAGGAAGGTGCCGCTCACCACCAGTGCCACGCCGAACAATACGATCATCACTCTTCTCAACGACGTTCCCTTTCTCCTTGAACGCGGCGAATCAACCAGTGCGCGACGGTACGGACGGGAAGGACGCCGGGGAAGGTCATAAAGGGGAACTGCCGCTGACGCGGCCGGGCGGTGCCGGTGCCGTCACCGCGGCGGGTGCCGGTACTCCCGGGTGAACCGGACACCGTTGAAGGTGTGTGTGCAGCAGGGGCAGGCCGGCTCCAGGTCGTCGGCGCCCAGGGCGGGGTCGACGACCCGCAACCGGTTGTCGTCGTCCACGTAGAGGCCGCTGTAATAACTGGCCTCGCCGACCCGCACATGGTCGCGTCGTTCGTGCGGGTGCCGGGCGACGAGCCAGTAGATCGGTTCGGGGGAGTCGAGCCGGGCGGCGGCTTCGGTGTACACCTCGCCCCAGTCCGCGCCGATCTTGCCGAGCAGGAAGCGGAACAACGGCGTGTAGTCCAGGCCCCGGCGTGCCCGCCGTCCCATGGACCCGCGGGTCAGATCGGAGGCGCGTTCCCTTTTCGTGTTGCGCTGGTGCCGATAATCCCCGCCGTGGTCGTGGTGGACGAGTCTGGCCCGGGTGTTCACGCGACGGTACAGCGGCTCCTTCATCGCGTCCGCCTTTCTTTGTCTCGGCCAGGTGCGCCCGGTGACTTCCCATTCCCAAGCCACAGTGTCCCACTGGCGTCATTCCACCGGAGTGGAAATCACAAAGAATCGACATCTCCGCGCGGCCGGGCGAAGCCGTGGTGCGATTGGCCCTTGTGTTCGCGCGCCGCCGCCGGCGTTCGGCCGGGGGACGGGGATCCCGACGTCAAAGGGAAGATCTGACGCTTAGCTATCGATCGATTACCTAGTGACAATAGGGACAATGGTGTCCGGACAACGGACGCGGAGTAAGGGGGCGGTGGCCTTGTTCCCGCTTTGGAGACGGGGCCTCTTCCTGCTGTTCGCCGCGTGTTCGGCGGCGAATATTTTCCGGAGTTGATCCGTTCAGGTGATGCGCTGACGCGAGCTGATCACTCGTGTTAGCCTGCCGCTGGTTGCTCGCGAGGGTCTGGCGTTTCGGGTGTGAAGCCCGCGTCATCTGGGGATGCGAAACAACTGGGGTGCAGCATTTCCTTCCTCGCTGCGGGTCTGAACGGACCCGTGGGTATCGAGTGTCCAGGGGGTCGGGTGAAAGCGATTCATGGTTTCGTCAAGACCGTTGCCGGTGAGCGGAAACTCCGTCGCGGCCTGCGTAAAGAATTGGTCAAGGTCGGGATCGACGGCCCGGTCGAAATGGCCGAACTGTGTCGCCGTGTCGGGGAAAGCCGAGGTCGGCCGATCAAACTGATCGCCTTCCCGATGGAGGTCCCCGGCCCGTGTGGAGCGTGGCTGAGCGCGGCTTCCGGCGACTACATCGTCTACCAGTCGGAGACCACCCGAATTCATCAAGAGCACATCATCGCGCATGAGCTCGGTCATATTCTGTCCGGTCATCAGGTGGAGCCGGATGAAGAGGAAATATGGTCCCGGTTCATGCCCGACATCGACCCGGGGGTAATTCGGAGGCTGTTGAAAAGAACGCAGTACGACTCGGTCCGGGAGCGGGAGGCCGAGACGATCGCCACCCTGCTGCTCGAACGTTCCGTGGTCGCCCGGCTGCTCGCCGGGCCGGGTTCGTCGCGTTCCAGGCGTACGCGGCACGCCCTCGACGAGGCGCGGGGCTGGCTGTGAGCCTGGCCAAGGAGTTCGTGATCGCGGCGCTGGTGTGGTTCTCCTTCCGGCTGACGCGATCGCCGCGCGACCCGGCGATCTGGGCGCTGGTCGGCTGCCTGGTGCTGCGGTTGCTGACCGCGCCCTCGACCATGGTCTCGCTGCACGAGTTCACCGGCGGCGCGCTCGACGTCGCCACCTTCCGCCTGGTCCAGACGGTCGCGCTCGACGCCAGCCTGTTCTGCCTGCTGGTCTTCTTCCTGCTCTCCGCGGGTGGCACACGGCGGCGGGTGGCCCTCGACGCCGGGCTGCTGATGCTGGTCTCCGCTGCCTTGGCGGTGGCGCTGTTCGCGGTCCCGGCCGCGTCGCGCGAGCAGGCGTTCGGTGTCGGCGCGGCGTTGCCGTCGGTGGTGACCGAGCCGGGGGTGGCGTTGTTCTACCTGGTCGACGCGGCGTACGGCACCTACACGACGGTGCAGGCGGCGAGCTGGGCCCTGCGTGACGCCGTGGAGACCCCGCGCCGGGTGCGGTGGGGCCTGCGGATCGCCGCCGGCGGCCTGATCGTGCTCGCGCTGACCTCGCTCGCGCGGTTCGGCACGATACTGGTGCGCTGGTCCGGCGGTGACGTTCCGTCGTCCGTGCCGGACATGACGGCCGTGCTCGTCCACGTGGGAATCATCCTGTTCATGGCCGGGATCACCCTGGTCGGGCTGCTCGCCGTGGTCGCCGCGGCCCGGCTGTGGCTGCGGCACCGGCGGCGGTACGGGGATCTGCGTCCACTGTGGGGGCATCTGCACGACGTGTTCCCCGGCGACGCGCTGTACGCCGGGCAGCGGCACGGATGGCTGGAGGAGCTCGCGTTCTGGCGGATGCACCGCAGGTACTGGCGAAGAGTCGTCGAGATCCGCGACGGACTGGTCCGGCTGAGCCCGTACCTGGCCGACTGCGGTTTCGTCGAAGGCCGGGAACGGGTGTCGCCCGAGGTCTTCCGCGAGGCTCTGGCCCGGTTGCGGTCGGGGGAGCGGCCGACTTCGCGTGTCGCGGTGGCGGTGGCACGCCCGGAAGGGCAGGACATCGAGGCCGACGTCGGGGAGCTCGTCACGCTGTCGAAGACCTTGCGCGCCTGAGCGTCCGTTTTTTCCTCAGTTGGACGGAACCGGGGGCGATCCATTCACGTCAGTTGATGAAAGGGAGGTGGCCGCCTATACTCCGGTACTCGGGGGACCTGCACCGCCATACGGCAGCGCGGCACGGGTTCATGAGGAACTCGGCGGTGCTCTTGGGAGGCAGCATGTCCGGGCAGGACGAACCAGGCCGGAGTCTGGCCGAAAAGCTCGACCATCTGTTCGCGCACGTCACTCGGCGCAATGGCACCGAATTCACGTACGAAGAGGTCGCGTCCGCGATCACCGCCGAGGGTGTGACGATCTCCCAGAGCTACGTCTGGCAGCTGCGCAAGGGAAAGAAGGACAACCCGACGCTCAAGCACCTGCAGGGGCTGGCGGATTTCTTCGGTGTTCCGGTCACGTACTTCTTCAACGAGGGCGTGAGCGACCGGGTGGACCGGCAGCTGGAGTACCTGCGCGCGGAACAGGCGCGGCTGCGTGAGCTGGCCGAAACCGACGAGGTCCGCCTGATGGCCATGCGGGCGGGTGAGCTCACGACCGATCGCCGCGAACTGGTGAAGAACCTGCTCGACGTGGTCTGGCGGGATCAGCAGGCCATGCGGGAGCGTGGGTCCAAACAGGACTGACGCCTGTTGTGCTTGTCGTGCCTGGGTTTTCGCTTCGTCCACAGTGGTCATCCACTGAGAAAAACGGACTAACCTCTCATTTGTTCTCTTGGGTCGACACGATAGGGTGACGTCCTCTAGGCTCCTCGGCAAGGGTTCCTGCGTGGAACGGACGATGCCGGTCCGCCGCCGGACTCCACATTGCGGGTTTGCCATGGGGGCGACGAAGAATGCACGTGAATTCAGTGATCAGAGCGGACGGCGAGTTCCGCGCGGGGGCGTACCCTCGCGCGGAACTGCTGGTACTGCGGGATTTCTTTACCGAATCCAAACAGGGAAACGCGGTCGCGGCCGTGGTCACCGGAACCGCCGCGAGCGGGAAAAGTGAACTCTTGCACGCATTCGGGCAACAATGCGCTGAAGCGGAAGCAACGGTATTGAGCGCGCTTTGCGTGGAAGCGGAGAAGGACCTGCCGCTGACCGCGCTGTTCCAGCTTTTCCGCGGTCCGGCGCTGCCCGAAGAGCTGCGCGCGAAGGCTGCGGAGCTGCTCACGCGGGCCGAGGGGGCCGGGCTGACCGGGCGGCCCAGCACGCACCTCATGCTCGACCTGCTGGAGCTCGTGCGCGAACTCGCCGCCCACCGCCCGGTCGTGGTCCTGGTCGACGACTTCCACCATGTGGACACCCCGTCGTTGCACTGGCTGATGTTCCTCATGCGCCGCATGCGCACGATGAACGTGCTCGTCGTGCTCACGGAGTCGTTGTCCGCCAAGCAGACGTTGCCCCTGCTGGGCGCCGAGTACCTCCGGCTCCCGCACTGCCGCCGGATCCGGCTGAAGCCGCTCGGCCGCGACGAGGTGGCCCGTTTCGTCCCGCCCGGCCAGGACGACACCCTGGTACGGGGCCTGCACGACCTCAGCGGCGGCAACCCGTTGCTGGCTCAGGCACTCCTCGAAGATCTCCGAGCCTCGGGCGTACCCCTCGCGCCCGAGGCCCGGCCCATCCCCGGCGATCACTACTGCCAGGCGGTGGCGGCGTGCCTCCAGCGCGGCGACCAGGACACCCGGACCCTCGCCGTGGTCCTCGCGGTGCTGGGCAAGGGAGAAGCGGTCTGCCTCGCGGTCCGGGTGGCCGGGATGGACCAGCGCACCGCCGGCCGCGCGATCACCCTCCTGCACCAGGTCGGCCTGCTCGACGCGGGCCGGTTCCGGCATCCGATGACGGTGACCGCGGTCCTGGCCGACGTCCCGGTCTCGGAGCGGGCGCGCCTGCACGAGCGCGCGGCCGTGCTCCTGCACCACGACGGCGCCGGCGCGCTCGAGGTGGCCCGCCACCTCGTCGCGGCCGACCGGGCCGAGCGGCCGTGGGCGGTGCCCGTGCTGCGCACCGCGGCCGAACTGGCCAAAGTGGACAACCAGACCTCGTTCGCGGTCCAATGCCTGAAACTGGCCTGCCGGTCTTGCGGGGACGAAGCGCTCGAGGTCGAGATGGTGACCCAGCTCGCCGGTCTGGAATGGCGGAACAACCCGGCCATCGGCGCCGTGCACACGGACCACCTCTACGAGATCTTCCTCGCCGGGCAGCTCCCGGTGCGGGCCGCCGCCATCCTGGTGCGGTTCCTGCTGTGGCACGGCCGGACCGGGGAAGCGGGCGAGGTGCTCGACCGGCTCGCCGCCATGGAGCCGTCGATCGACGATCGCACCGAGGCGGAACTGCGCATCACCCGGCTGTTCATCCTCTGTTCGTATCCCGTTCTGCGCGACAGGCTGCCCGCCCCGGCCGCGAAGGACCGCGTTCCCGCGCAATCCTTCGATCCCAACGTCCAGGCCGCGATGGCACTGAGCCGGATCGTCACCAACGGACCGGACGACGACGCGATCGCCTCGGCCGAAAACGTGCTGAAGAGCATCCAGCTCGGCGACACGATGGTCGAATCCGTGCGCAGCGCGCTGTTCGCGCTCATCTACGCCGACCGGCTGGACAAGGCGGTGCCGTGGTGCGAGCTGCTGCAGCAGGAGGCTGCCGACTGCGACGCCCCCAGCTGGCAGGCCGTGTTCGCCGCGGCCAGGGCGGAAATGGCGCTGCGCCAGGGAGATCTGGTGACGGCGGAGAAACAGGCCAAGGCCGCCTTGACGTTCATCACGCCGCAGAGCTGGGGAGTGGCCGTCGGAGTCCCGCTGGCGACGCTGTGCCTCGCCGCCGCCGGGATGGGCAAATTCGAGGAGGCGGCCGCGCATATCAACCAGCCGGTGCCCGCCTCGATGCTGCAAACCCGGTTCGGCCTGCACTACCTGCGTGCCCGCGGCAGGCTCTACCTGGAGACCGACCGGGTGCACGCGGCACTCGGCGACTTCGTCCTGTGCGGGGAACTCAGCAAGAGCTGGGATTTCGACCTGCCGGTGCTGGTGCCCTGGCGCGGCGACACGGCCGAGGCGTACCTCCGGCTCGGCATGCCGGACAAGGCCAAGTCCCTGCTGGACGAGCAACTCGCGAAGCTCGCCGGCTCGACGTCGCATGTGCGGGGGATCTCGTTGCGGCTCAAGGCCAAGATCGCCGAACCGCAGAAGCGGCCCGAACTGCTGCGTGAAGCGGTGAAGATCTTCCAGGCGGGCGGTATCCGGCTCGAACTCGCCCGCGCGCTCGGCGATCTCAGCCGCGCGCACTACACCCTCGCCGAGTCGGGCCGTGCGCGCACGGTGGCCCGGCAGGCGTGGCATATCGCGAAGGGCTGCCACGCCGAGGTGATCTGCCGGGACCTGCGTCTCGACGGAACGGGCGACGAGGGAAAGCCCGCGTCCACCGGGGCCGACATCGCCGTGTCGGGTGTCGAACGCGAGCTCATCGAGTCGCTGAGCGAGGCCGAGCGACGGGTCGCCGGGCTGGCCTCCCTCGGTCACACGAACCGGGCGATCGCGAGCAAGCTCTACATCACGGTGAGCACGGTCGAACAGCATCTCACCCGCGTCTACCGCAAACTGGACGTCAACCGGCGCCGGGATCTCCCGTCGTGGCTCCAGATCTCGGTCGTCAACAGCGCCTGACTCGATCAAGCCAAGGCCGGGCCGACGACGGTCTCGCGTGACTGGATGGCCGACACGTGTGATCAGACGGACGACACGCGTGTCGTCCGTCTGATCACGCGCGCCGTCCGTTCGATCACGCGAAACCGCCGGCCGGAGCGCAGCCGAGCGGGGAGGATTCCGGACACCGAACGTCCGAAATCCTCCCCGCTCGCCGACATCTTCCGCTGCGGCAGCGCGACGAGGCCAAGCTCGCCAGGGGACTCGCCGGCTACTTGACGGCGGTCACGGCCGCCATCGTCCCCGCCCACCAATAGGTACAGTCGGCCGGCGGCTTCAGGTCCCGGACGACCTCCACCCGGAACGAGCTGAAGTGTTCGAGCAGGGCACGCTGGTGCGCCCGGCTCAGTGAGTCGATTTCGTTGGTGTAGTAAGAGAAGACGCCGCCGGGGCGAAGATGGGCGGCGGCGTGCTCGAAGAATTCGGCCGCCAGCACGATGGCCTTCGGGCCCAGGGTCCTGGCGAATTCCCGTTCATCGGTCGGATACGTGTCGTACAGGATCGCGTCGTACTGGCCGAGGCCGCCGAGCACGTCCTGCCAGGCGCCGAGTTCCAGCCGGATATCGCGGTCCGGCCACTGGGAACGCCATTTCTCGAACTCCGCCTTCACCTCGGAGTTGATTTCGATCAGGGTGTGCGACCGGACGCCCGCGTCCTGGACGTAGGTGGCCGAAATACCCATCCCGAAACCGACTTCGAGCAGATCCCCGCCGTTCGCGGCGGCGTTTTCCGCCAGCACCTTCATCAGCGGCCGTTCCCAGTTCTGCATCACCTGCTGGCCCTGGATGAGCAGCTGTGTCGGATCGCTGTAGTCCGCGGTGCTGTCCTGCCAGTTCTGGCGGATCAGCGGCCGGTGCGAGCCGTCGACGAATTCCTGCTGGATGGTGTCCAGGTGTTCCAGATCGCTGGCGAACTCGAACACCGCGCGGCCGAGGAGCAGGTTGCGCTGGCCGGGCCCCTTGGCCCGGAGGAAGTCGTCCCTGACCGGGTCCACCGTTATCTTGAATTCCTTGAAGTTCCGTTGCATTCTGGTATATCTCCTACGGTCACGCGAGTTCCTTTCGCCCCCACGGTATCGGTGATCTTGGTGCCGTAGCCGAAATGCAGGGGGTGACTTGACCACTGAACGGCACTGACGTCGGGAATAGGGGTTCGGAGAATAGGGGGTGAACTTCTCCGCACGGGCGGTTTCCCCGTGATAGGAACTTCACATGCCGGGGGAAACGAAGAACCAGGAAACCGACGGCCGCGGCGCGCGCAGGCGTTCCGTCGTCTCGCTGATCGCCGACGTCACCGTGCCGGTCGTCGTCTACTACGCGCTGCTCGCCTTCGGGTGGAGCAGCGGCTCCGCCTTGGTGGCGGCCACGATCTCGATCGGCGTCCTCGTGCTCGCCGTCGCGGTCAAGGAACGCAAGGTCGACGGCTTCGGGGTGTTCGTCCTCGCCGTCTGCGCGGTGACCCTGCTGGTCTCCCTGGTGAGCGGGGACGAACGCCTGCTGCTGGCCAAGGATCCCTTCACCAGCGGCCTGGCCGGGATCGCCTTCCTCGGCAGCCTCGCCTTCGGGAAACCGGTGACCTTCTTCATCTCCCGCCGGATCCGGGCGCTGACCCCGGCTCTGCGGACGGGCTGGGACCGGCTGTACGCCGCGGAACCCGAGTTCCGCAAACTGCACCGGGTCTCCACCGCGGGCTGGGGTGTGGTCCTGGTCGCCGAGTCCGTCGCGCGGCTCGTCCTGATCTACCTGCTGCCCGCGTCGGTGATGGTCGGCCTGTCCACCGCGATCGAGCTGACCGCGATCACCGGTGTGGTCGCCTGGACCGTCTGGTACCGGCGGCGATCCGCCGGGCGTGGCCTGGAAAAGACGCTCCGCACGGCGGATACCGCGCCCGCGGCTGTCTAAAATGGACTAGGGGCGACTAGGGGACGGTGAGGGGTTGGTCCTCGCGATCCCCCGTCGTACGTTTCGGTCGAGACAGTGTGGCCCCGAAGACCAGGGAGATCCGCCACGATGACCGCAGCCGATTTCGCGCCTCCACTGACCACTCTCTGCCCCGATTTCCCGTTCGCCTACGACGATTGGCTCGCGCATCCGGCCGGGCTCGGCGAACTGCCGCCCGAACGCCTCGGTCAGGAGGTCGCCGTCGTCGGCGGCGGGATAGCGGGCGTGGTCGCGGCCTACGAACTGCTGCGCCTCGGGCTGAAACCGGTGGTCTACGAAGCGGGCCAGATCGGCGGGCGGATGCGGTCGATCCCCTTGGCGGGGCGGGACGGTGCCGTCGCGGAGATGGGCGCGATGCGGTTCCCGCCCTCGGCGACCACCCTGTACCGGTACATCGACACCGTCGGCCTGGAGACCAGGCCGTTCGCGAACCCGTTGTCCCGCAGCACTTCCACCACGGTGATCAACCTCGACGGCGTGACCTACCGCGCACGGACCCCGGCGGACCTCCCGTCGGTGTTCCATGAGGTCGACGACGCCTGGCACAAGGCCCTGCAGGAACTGGCCGATCTGTCCACCATGCGCGACGCCATCCGGATGCGCGACACCGCCATGGTGAAGGCGATCTGGAACCGGCTGCTGCCCGAACTCGACGACCAGTCCTTCTACGGTTTCCTGGCGCGGTCGACGGCGTTCGCCTCGTTCCGGCATCGCGAGATCTTCGGCCAGGTCGGCTTCGGCACCGGCGGCTGGGACACCGACTTCCCCAACTCCGTACTGGAGATCCTCCGCGTCATCTACACCGGCGTCGAAGAGGGGCCGCGGCTGATCGTCGGTGGCTGCCAGCAACTTCCGCGGCGGTTGTGGGAGCACGCGCCCGCTTCCGCGCGGTTCTGGCCGTCCGGGACGTCGGTCGCGTCGCTGCACGACGGGTCGCCGCGTCCCGCCGTCCTCGGGCTGCGCCCGGCGGAGGACGGGTTCGCCGTCGAGGACGCGAGCGGTGCCGTGCGGACCTATCCGGCCGTGGTCTTCACCGCGCAGCACCGGGTGCTGCTCACCAAGATCGCCGGGGCGCGCCCCCTGCTGCCCGCGAACGTGTGGACCGCGCTGGAACGCACGCACTACATGGGCGCTTCGAAGTTGTTCGTCCCGGTCGACCGGCCGTTCTGGCACGACGTCGACCCTCGCACCGGCGAGGAACTGATGGGGATGACACTGACCGACCGGACCCCGCGCAGCGTCTACTTGTTCGACGACGGACCGGATTCGCCGGCCGCGTTGTGTCTTTCCTATACCTGGAACGATGATTCGCTCAAGTTCGCGACGCTCGGCCCGGCCGACCGGCTCGAATTGGCGCTCGACGCGCTCGCCGACATCTATCCGGGTGTCGACATCCGCTCGCACATCACGGGCGACCCGGTCACCGTCACCTGGGAGAACGAGCCGAACTTCCAAGGCGCGTTCAAAGCGAACCTGCCGGGGCAGTACCGCTACCAGCGCCGCCTGTTCACCCACTTCCGGCAGGACGACCTTCCCGCCGCCCAGCGCGGCCTGTTCCTCGCCGGTGACGACATTTCGTGGATGGGCGGCTTCGCCGAAGGGGCGGTCACCAGCGCGCTCAACGCGGTGTGGGGGACGCTGCGCCATCTCGGCGGGGCCACCGATCCGCGTAATCCCGGACCCGGCGACGTCTTCGACCACATCGCGCCGATCGAATTGCCCGAGTCCTGAACGGATGGAGGCCCGGTCCGGCGACTGGGGGATAGCCGACGGACCGGGCAGGCGAGGCAAGGCTCAGCTCGCGTAGCTGGGGGTTCGCTGAGCCTGCCTGAGTACCTTGGCCCGGTACACCCAGACCCCGGCGGTGCGGAAGATGACCATCGTCAGCGCCATGGTGACGAAGAAGGCGGAGACGCCGCCCGCGTCGATCCCGGTGTCCATCAGGAACTTGCCGAAATCGGCCGCGAACGAGTGGCTGTGCTCCAGCGTGTAGACGAAGATGAGCCGTCCCACCAGAACGAACAGCCACAGTCCCAAGTAGACCCAGCCTGCCCTGGTGTAGACGGCGGACTTGTCCTGGTCCCACTCGACCTTGGTGCCCTTCAGCAGTCCCCAGCCGATCAGCACGCCGGCCGCGATGCCGACCAGTCCGGCCAGTGAGTTCGGCGTGGTCAGCTTGAGGTCGTAGAGGACCGCCCAGCCGACCAGCGCGCACGTGAAGAACGGCAGGATCAGGATGACCAGGTGGGCCTTGTGGCGACCGATGTGCGTGAACAGCACCAGCGCCAGCAGTACGCCGCTCAGGATGAGGGCGTTTCGCATGGCTTCACTCATCAAAACTCCTTCGAAAGACTCCCCATCCGGCAGTTCGGTGCCGGTTGTCCCGAAATCTAGGGCGAACGGCCGGGCCGATCATCGGCGTGCGGGTGGGGATCCGGTTGGAGATCGGCGTCCACCTCGAGGTGGAGTGCCGTGTGGCGCGGACCGGCGAGGGCAGGAGATGATGCAGGCATGGTCGAAGAAGTGCCCCCGGTCCGGATCGTGATCGCCGAGGATCAGGCGGCGGTGCGCGAAGGACTGGCCCTGCTGGTGGGGACGGTCGCGGGGATCACCGTGGTCGGCCAGGCGCCCGACGGCGAGGTCGCCGTGCGGCTGGCCGGGGAACTGCGCCCGGACGTCGTCCTGATGGACCTCTCCATGCCCCGGTGCGACGGCGTCGAGGCGACCAGGCGGATCAAGGAACACCATCCGGAGATCGAGGTCGTCGTGCTCACCACCTACGCCGACGACGACTGGGTGCTGCGCGCCTTGGAGGCCGGAGCGCTGGGATACCTGACGAAATCGGCGAACAAGCACGAAATCGGGCGCGCGGTGCACGCGGCCGCCGCGGGACAGGCCCTGCTCGACCCACGGGTGCAGCGGCGGGTGCTCGGCGCCGCCTTGACGCCCGCGGCCGCGACGGCTTCGGCGCCTTCGCCGGAGGACGACGCGAAGCTCACCAAGCGCGAAGCCCATGTGCTGACGCTGATCGCGGCGGGGCGCAGCAACAAGGAGATCGCCGCGGAACTGTTCGTCAGCGAAACGACGGTCAAGAGCCACATCAACCGGATCTTCGCCAAGACGGGGAGCCGGGATCGCGCGCAGGCCGTCCGCTATGCCTACCAAGCGGGTTACGTGCGGGACTGATGCACGTAACTCACGTGCTTGAGCGCGTAACTCGCGTGCTTGAAGGCGTAACTCGGTGTTCGCCGTCCAAGCACGCGAGTTACGCCTCCAAGCACGCGAGTTACGGCTGGCGGCACGTTCGCCTCAGCCCGGGACCCGGGCGGTGACGTCCCAGAACCGGCCGTCCGGGCCGGTGACCAGGGTGCCGTCGACGAGTTCGATCCGTTCACGCATCCCGGTCAGGCCGTAGCCCGGCGGCTGACCGGGGTCCGGTGCGACGGCGAGGGGATTGCGGACGTGCAGCCGGACCTCGTCCGGCGGGTACTCCAGCTCGACGCTCACCGCCTCGCCCGCGGCGTGCTTGGCCGCGTTCGTCAGCGCTTCCCGGCAGATCCGCAGCAGCGCGATCGTCTGTGCCGACGGGAGATCGCGGTGCTCGCCCAGCATGGTGAAATCGGCGGGGGTGTCGTGTTCCCGGCCGAAGGTCCGCACCAGTTCGTTCAGCGCGTCCGGCAGGGCGCGGACGTCCTCGCGCAGGGCCGCCACGGCGTCCCGGACGTCGCTGAGCCCTTGGTCGGCGAGACTTCGCGACAGCGCGAGCGATCGCAGAGCGCCTTCGGTGTCGTTCTCCTCCACCAGCAGGGTGTGCATCACCTCCAGCTGGACCCGCAGCGCGCCCAGGGAATGGGCGACGACGTCGTGGATCTCGCGGGCGATGCGGGTGCGTTCGTCGAGCGTCGCCGCGCGCACGCCCCGGGTGTGCGCCAGCCGTTCCTGGTGCAGCAACCGTTCCGCTTGCGCGACCCTGGTCAGATGACCGCGGCGGGTGAATCCGACGAGGACCACGATGACGACCGCGCCGAGCGCGCCGAGCCAAGCCTCCGACGGGCGGTGGCCGAGCAGGCTGGACGCCACGATGGCGGCGGAGTCGAAGACCATCAGCGCGATGATCGCGACGGTGCCGGGCTCCAGCCGGGAGGCGAACGCGGCGAGGGTGATGCAGGTCATGATCACGGCGGTGCCGTCGGTGGCGGCGCCGGTGCCGAAGGCGGGGACCGCGCTCGCCACGGCGAGCGGGAGCAGGGCGGCGCGGGGGAAGCGTTCGCTGATCCCGATCCACAGCAGCCAGCTCGCCGACGACACCGCGTAGAGCACCCACAGCCAGCCGGCGCCGGCCGGTACGGTCGCGGTCATCTGGGTGACGGCCAGCAGCGCCGTCCCGGCGGCGGGCGCGGCCCATCGCCAGCGACGTTCCTCGACTTCGTCGGACACTGCGTCGGTCATACGACGATCGTAGGGCCACCACCACTTTTTGCTCGCGGGTGATCATTCCGAGGGTGGAAATACCGTCACCGTTGGTAGGAGGTCGCTCTCTCGCGGTTGTTTCCGCAGGAAGCGTCCGGCTAGTGTTCGCCGAGGCGAAAGAAAGCGGTCTCTCGACCCTCCGCCGAACAATTCCCATCCCTTTCGGAGGAATCCTGCGATGACCGCTCCAAGCGGCGATGCCGGGGACTGGGTCCGTGTTTTCCGGCCCGGAGGACCATCGGCGCCGCGGCTGATCTGCCTGCCCGACGCCGGTGCGGCCGCGAATGCGTTCTTCCCGCTTTCCGCCGCGCTCGCGCCGGGGATCGAAGTACACGCGGTCCAATATCCGGGGCGTCAGGATCGCGTCGCGGAACCGTGTGCCGAAGACATCGGGGAATTGGCCGACCGGGTCACCGGGGCGCTCTCGCTCTGGGAGGGCGCGCCGTTCGCGGTGTACGGCCACGGAATGGGCGCGGTCGTCGGGTTCGAGGTGGCCAGGCGGCTGGAGCAGGTGCTGACCGGGAGCCCGGTCGCGCTGATCGTGTCCGGCTGCGCGGCCCCGTCCCGGTCCGGCGCCGTCGGGCTCCACCTGCTGCCGGATCAGGACCTCGTGGCCGAGCTGTACTCGCTTCGCGACGCCGGCTCGCCGGGTGCGCGGGACGCGGAGCTGCTCAAGGCCACTTTTCCGGCGATCCGGGCCGATTTCCGGGCACTGGCGGCGTACCGGCCCGAGCCCGCGCCGCCGCTGCGCTGCCCGGTCACGGTGCTGGTCGGCGACAGCGACCCGACGGTGTCCCTCGACGAGGCACGCGCCTGGCACGAGTACACCACCGGCCCGTTCGACCTCCAGGTCTTCCCCGGTGGGCACGGCTTCCCGGAGGACCGGCCGGGTGAGTTCGCCGAGGTGGTGACCGCCGCGGTCCGGCGGCGGTGAAGGGGTACGGACGTCGATCCGGGACCAGGTGGGCTGAAGGCTCCCTTCGCCGAGTCTGATGCGGCGAAAGGAGCTTTCGGCCCGGGGCGAGGGTGGCGTTCCGGCGGCTGAGATGCCGAGTGGGGAGGATTCCGGACGGAACCCTCCCCACTCACGACCACCGGCCCCCAAACGTGGCTTTCCGCGGTCAGCGCTGCGGGCTGCCGCCGGGGATCTTGGCGCCGCCGAGGCGGGCGGACAGGACGAGCGTCATCGCCATCAGGTTCGCGCCCAGCGAGAGCAGGATGGTGCCGCCGCCGGAGGTCAGCGTCGCGCCGGCGAAGTGCCCGATCACCCCGAGCACGCCGCGGACGAGCAGCAGACCCACCCAGACGGCGAGGCCGAGCGCACCGATCCGCTGGTAGACCTTGTCACCGCGCCGCTGCAGCTGCGTCATCGCGCCCATCGCCGCGCCGCCGAGGAGCGAGACGAGCAGACCCGCGCCAAGGAAGACGATGTCGGTGACGCTGATGGTGGTGTCCAGATGCCGCATCTGGATGACCCCGATGGCGACCAGGGTGAGCGGCCCGCCCCAGATTTCCACGTTCTCCAGCGGCTTCCAGCTCATGCGCTGGTAGATCACGTAGACGACGACCGCGATGGCGACCGCGATGTTGATCAGCGTGCTGGTGTCCACTGCGCACTCTCCTCGGCTGTGGGCGACCTGTTCCTTCGGTATCGATCACGAGCGTAGGAGCCGGGGCCCGCGGCGGCGACCAACCACGGGTTGACGTCCGGGTGGAATTCCCCGATCCACCCGAACCGGGGATCCGGCGATTAGGGGTGGGCACCGGTCGCTAGGGGTTGTTGGCGCTTCGAGGCCGATCCTACTGTCGGGTTCATCGGCCGGACCGCCAATTCCCGGCCCGATCGGCTCTCGCTTTCGAATCCGTTTCCCGGAATTCGGAGCCGGATTTCGCCGACTGAAAGGTGTCTCACGTTGCATTCCTACCAAGTGGCCGTCGTCGGCGCCGGATACGTCGGGCTGACCACCGCGGCGTGTCTCGCCTCGCTCGGGCACCGGGTCCGATGCACCGATTCCGATCGCGGCAAATTGGCCCGGCTCAAACGCGGTGAAGTCGACATCCTGGAAAAGGGCCTGCCCGGCCTGGTCGCCGAGGGAATCGCCGCCGGACGGCTCGGTTTCGTCGAGTCGGCCGCGGAGGCCGTCGAGACCGCCGAAGCCGTCTTCCTTTGTGTACCCACTCCGATGGGCGAGGGCGGGATGGCCGATCTGTCGGCCGTCATCGACGTCGCGACCAAGGTCCGTGACGTGCTTTCGCCGGGTTGCGTGCTGGTGAACAAGTCGACCGTGCCGGTCGGGACCGCGGCCAGGGTCGCCGCGCTGCTCGGCCGGGACGACGTCGCGGTGGTGAGCAATCCGGAGTTCCTGCGCGAGGGCACCGCCGTCCACGACTTCCTCAACCCGGACCGGATCGTCGTCGGTTCCGACAGCCGCGGCCCGGCCGAACGGGTCGCGGCGCTCTACGCCCGGCTCGGCGCCCCGACGGTGCTGACCGACGCGGCGAGCGCGGAGATGGTGAAGTACGCCGCCAACTGTTTCCTCGCCACGAAACTGTCCTATGTGAACGCCATCGCCGAACTGTGCGAGCGGCTCGACGCCGACATCGGCGACGTCACCGAAGGCATGGGTTACGACCGCCGGATCGGCCCGACGTTCCTCTCGCCGGGCCCGGGCTGGGGTGGTTCCTGCCTGCCCAAGGACACCATGGCGCTCAAACAGGTCGCCGAGGTCGCGGGGTTCGAGTTCGGCCTGCTCGACGAGGTCATCGCCGGTAACGCGAAACAGGCGTCCCGGGTGGTCGAGCGGATCGCCGTCGCCTGCGGGCTCGCCGCGGACGCGGACCTCACCGGCCTGCGCATCGGCCTGCTCGGGCTGACCTTCAAGGCGGGCACCAACGATCTCCGTGATTCCCCGGCGCTCAGCGTCGCCCGGCTGCTGGCCGAGCGTGGTGCGGAGCTGACCGGATACGACCCCGGTCTCACCGGCGCCGAACCGCCGATCCCCGGCGTCCGGGTCGTCGACGACCCCTACTACATCGCGAAGGACGCGCACGCGCTGGTCCTGCTGACCGATTGGCCGCAGTTCCGTGCCCTCGACTGGCCGCGGATCGCCGGCCTGCTCGAAGGGCGGGTGGTGGTCGACACCCGCAACCACCTCGACCCCGACGCGCTCAGCCGGTCCGGGATCGCCTGGCGCGGATTCGGCAGGCCCCCGGTCGACCCGGTGCGCACGCCGTCCCTCGACCCCGTTCCCTGACCGTCCTCACAGGACAGAAACGAAAGGTGGACCCCATGCGGGTTTTGTGCACCGTGACCGGCTCGCAGGGCCACGCACGGGCGGTGCTGCCCTTGGCCAGGGCGGCGGCGAAGGCCGGCCACGACGTGCTCGTCGTGACCCCGCCGGAACTGGCCGACGTCTTCGAACCCGGGCTGATGCGGATCGAACCGGTGCTGCCGGGGATGGTCGAGGCGATCGGGCGGATGGTCCAGGAACGCCAGGAGGCCGAAGCGGCCGGGACCCCGCGCCGGGTGCTGGACACGCGCGAACAGCTGATCGCCACCGCGAGCGGCCCGCACGTCACCACCGCCTACCAGAAGCTCTATCCGCTGGCCAAGGAGTTCCAGCCCGACATCGTGCTGCGTGACGGCGCGGAGCTGTCCGGCGCGCTGGTGGCCGAGCAGCTCGGCGTTCCCTACATCAGCGCGCCCTCGGGCGCGGGCAACCTGATCGACCCGGCGGGCCTGGTGGAGCCGCTGAACGAGCGTCGCCAGGAATTGGGCCTCGCGGCCGAACCCGACGCCGGGATGGTGCACCGCTACGGCCGTTTCGACTGCCTGCCCGCCGATACCTCCTTCGCCGCCTTCGATCTGCCGACGCCGTTCACCTACCGTCAGCCGTCGGAGGTGGCCACCGGTGAGGTCCTGCCGCCGGAGATCGCCGCGATGCCGGCGGACCGGCCGCTGGTGCTCGCCTCGGTCGGCACCGCGCTGCCCATGCTCGGCGCGTTCAAGGCGTTCGGCATCGATCCGCCGGAGGAGATGGAAGATCCCGACGTCACGGTGCGGGCCCTGATCGAAGGACTGTCCAGTGTGGACTGTTCGGCGGTGGTGGCGACCGCCGGGTTCCCGATCGGCGACGTCGAGGTCGGCGACAACGTGCTCGTCGTCGAACGGATGCCGCAGCCGCTGCTGCTCGAATGTGCGCAGCTGTTCCTGACCCACGCCGGGTACAACAGCATCCGCGAGGCGCTGCGTGCCGGGGTGCCGATGGCCACGCTGCCCCAGTTCGGCGACCAGCCGCACAACGCCCGCCGGATCGAGGAGCTCGGCTTCGGCAAGCAGATCCCCGCCACCACCCCGGAAGCGGTCGCCGAGACCTGCCGCGCGGTACTGGCCGACACCCGGATCGCGGCCACCGTCGCCCAGGCCCAGCGGCGGAGCCTGACCATGCCGGGCGTGGAGTCCGCCGTGGCGCACCTCGAAGAGCTCGCCGGCCGGGCCGCGGGAACGGAGTAGCGCGGTGCAGATCGACCACTACGTCAGCCAGCTGCTGGACGTGCTTTCCACCAGGCCGGACGAGATCGCGTTGCGCCACGGCGACGAAGAGCTGACCTCGGCGGAACTCGCCGCGGCGATCACCGGCGCCGCCGCCGCGCTGCGCGACCAAGGGACCGGCGAGGGCGGGGTGGTGGCCCTGCTGACCGTGGGGAACAGCCCGGCGACGCTGATCGGCCGCTACGCCGCCAACCTGATCGGTGCCACCGTGGTGCACCTGCGCGGGATCAACGCCGCCGATCCGCTGGACGAGCTCCCGATCGCGACACAGGTCGAGATCGTCGACGACACCGGCACCACCGTCCTGCTCACCGACGCGGCGAACCTCGACCGGGCCGGGAAGATCCGTGACGCCATGGCGGAACCGGCGGCGTTGGCGGCTTTCGGCGACTTCGGCGACGGTGTCACGGACCTCACCGGGACCGCGAGCGAGGTCGAGCCGCGAGCCGAGGGCACCGCCGTGCTGACCTACACCAGCGGGACCACCGGCAGGCCCAAGGGCATCGGCCGGGGGTTCGGCGGGCTGGGCGCGGTGGTCACCAAGGCCCGGCACATGACCGAACGCTGCACGATGCTGGTCACCACGCCGCTCAGCCATTCCGTGTCGTCCACAGTGGACGACGCGGTCGCCTCCGGCGGGATGATCGTCCTGCACGAGGGGTTCGACGCCGGCGCCGTGCTCGAAGCCGTGGAACGCCACCGGGTCAACCGGGTTTACCTGGCCACCCCGCAGCTCTACGACCTGCTCGACCATCCGGCACTGGGCACCACCGACCATTCCAGCCTGCGGGAGCTCTACTACGGCGGGAGCCCGGCCTCCCCGGTGCGGCTCTCCCGCGCCGCGGAGGTGTTCGGCGCGAAGCTGATCCAGATCTACGGCACCACCGAAAGCTGGGTGATCGCCGCGCTTTCGCCGGAAGAGCACCTGAAACCGGAACTGCTCACCACCGTCGGCAAGGCGGTCCCGTTCGTGCAGGTCGGCATCCGCGACCCGCATGTGCGGCACGAGCTGCCCGCCGGGAAGATCGGGGAGATCTGCGTCCGGTCGCCGATGATGATGGACGGCTACTGGAAGCGGCCGGACCTGACCTCACGGGTCCTCATCGACGGCTGGCTGCACACCGGCGACGTCGGCTACCTCGACGAGAACGGCTACCTGTACCTGGTCGACCGGCTCGCCGACATGATCAAGACCAACGGCATCAAGGTGTACCCGGCCGAGGTCGAGAACGCGCTGCTGGCCCATCCGGACGTCGCGCAGGCCGCGGTGTTCGGGGTCGCCGACGAGGACAACGTCGAGTACATGCACGCGATCGCGGTACCGCGCCGGGGCAGGGACGTGGACCCCGCCGACCTGGCCGCGCATGTCGCGCGGGCGCTGTCCCCGAGCCACGTACCGGCGGAGATCCGGCTCCGCGCCGAACTTCCGCTGACCGACGCGGGGAAGCCGGACAAGCTCCGCCTCCGCGACGAGGCGAAACCCGCCACCAAGCCCAGCCACGCCGAGCCAGAGAGCGAGTTGACGTCATGACCACCTACCTGGAGTCCTTCCAGCGCACCCTGCAAGGCGAAGTGCTGCAGAAACGCGACTTCCTGGAGATCGGGCGGCAGGCGGGCCGGTTCCCGACGGCCAGCCGGTACGAGGAGGCCGAAGCGGTCGCCGAGATCAACGTCTGGTGTAGCAACGACTACCTCGGCATGGGCCAGCATCCGGACGTGCTCTCCGCGATGAAGGAGGCCGTCGAGCGGTTCGGCGCCGGGGCGGGCGGTTCGCGCAACATCGCGGGCACCAACCACTATCACGTGGCGCTGGAACGCGAACTGGCCGAACTGCACGGCAAGGAGGACGCGCTGCTGTTCACCTCCGGCTACACCGCCAACGACGGTTCGCTGACCGTGCTGGCGGGCCGCCCCGAGGGCTGCATCGTGTTCTCCGACGAGAAGAACCACGCCTCCATCATCGACGGGCTGCGGCACAGCGGCGCGGAGAAGAAGATCTTCCGCCACAACGACGTCGCCCACCTGGCCGAGCTGCTCGCCGCCGCCCCGGCGGACCGGCCGAAGATGATCGTGTTCGAGTCGGTCTACTCGATGAACGGCGACATCGCGCCGCTGGCCGAATTCGCCGCGCTGGCACGGCAGTACGACGCCATGACCTATGTGGACGAAGTGCACGCCGTCGGGATGTACGGCCCCGAAGGCGCCGGGATCGCCGCTCGCGAGGGGATCGCCGACGAGTTCACCGTCGTGATGGGCACGCTGGCCAAGGGGTTCGGCACCACCGGCGGGTACATCGCCGGACCGGCCGCGCTCATCGACGCCGTGCGCACCCACTCGCGTTCGTTCATCTTCACCACCGCGCTGCCACCCGCCGTGGCCGCCGGAGCGCTCGCCGCCGTCCGGCACCTGCGTTCCTCGGAGCGGGAGCGGGAGATCCTCGCCGACAACGCCCAGCTGCTGCACAAACTGCTCGCCGAGCGCGGGATCCCGTTCCTTTCGGACGCGTCGCATATCGTGTCGATCCTGGTCGGCGACGACGCGCTGTGCAAGAAGGTGCACGAGCTCCTGCTGCAGCGGCACGGGATCTACATCCAGTCGATCAACGCGCCGAGTGTCCCGTTCGGACAGGAGATCCTGCGCACGGCCCCGTCGGCGGTGCACACCGGCAGCGACGTGCAGAAGATGGTCGAGGCGCTGGACCAGATCTGGCTGGACCTCGGCCTGCCGCGCGGCTGAGCAAGGCGAAGGTGACACATCCGTGAGCTGGGGCTGAAGGGCGCTTTCACCGCGTCTGACGCGGTGATGGGCCCCTTCGCGTCGATATATCCGTTCAGCTCGGCCAACAGGCTCTGAGAGGGGAGTCCGGTGTCCTTGTCGCTCGCGGCCGTCCTCGCCGATTCGGCGGGCAGGCGGCCGGACCACCCCGCGCTCGTGTTCGACGGGGAACCGTTCTCCTACCGGGAACTCTGGGCCGGGGCGAAGAGGTACGCCTCCGCGCTCCGGGGCCAGGGGGTCGGCGCCGGTGACCGGGTCGTGCTGCTCCTGCCGAACACCCCGGAGTTCCCGATGGTCTACTTCGGTGCCCTGGCGCTCGGGCGGTGGTCGTGCCGGTGCACACGTTGCTCGTCGCGGAGGAGATCCAGTACATCCTCACCGACTGCGACGCCCGGGTGCTGATCTGCGGCCCCGCCCTCCTGGAGCAGGGCGGCGAGGCCGCCGACGCGGCCGGTGTCGAAGTACTGACGATGCTGGAGGACGGCGACACCGGCCGGACCCGCCTCGACGTCCTCGCCGGGGCCGCCGCCGAGATCGAGCGGTACGAACCCCGGGAACCGTCGGACCTCGCCCTGATCCTGTACACCTCGGGGACCACCGGCAAACCCAAGGGCGCGATGCTGACCCAGCTGAGCGTCGTGCTGAACGTGACCACCACGATGCTGTCGCCGTTCGACTTCCACGCCGACGACGTGCTGCTCGGCTGCTTGCCGCTGTTCCACACCTTCGGCCAGATCTGCGGCATGGCGACCTGTTTCCGCGCCGGCGCGACGATGGTGCTGATGTCGCGGTTCGACGCGCGGCAGGCGCTGGAGCTGATGGTGGAGCAGAACTGCTCGCTGTTCATGGGCGTGCCGACGATGTACGTCGCGTTGCTGGAGGCCGCCGCGGAGGATCCGCGAAGGCCCAAACTCGACCGCGCCTTCTCCGGTGGCTCCTCGCTGCCCGTGGCGCTCCTGGAACGGTTCGAGGCGGAGTTCGACTGCCCGATCTACGAGGGGTACGGCCTCACCGAGACCTCGCCGGTGGTGGCCTACAACCAGCGCGCGTGGCCGACCCGCGCGGGCACCGTCGGCAAACCGATCTGGGGCGTGGACGTCGCCATCGCGCGCGCCGAGACCGAAGACCGGATCGAGCCGATGCCGCCGGGCGAGGTCGGCGAGATCGTCGTCCGTGGCCACAACGTGATGGCGGGCTACCTGAACCGGCCCGAGGCGACGGCGGCCGTGATCGTGGACGGCTGGTTCCGCAGCGGCGACCTCGGCTTCCTCGACGACGACGGCTATCTGTCCCTTGTGGACCGCAAAAAGGACATGATCCTCCGCGGCGGCTACAACGTGTATCCGCGCGAGATCGAGGAAGTACTGGCCAGGCATCCCGCGATCGCCCAGGTCGCGGTGATCGGCGTGCCGGACGAACGGTACGGCGAGGAGATCTGCGCCGTCGTCGTGACCGCTCCGGACCGGGAAGCCGGGCCGGAACTGGCGGCCGAACTCGTGGCGTGGAGCAAGAAGCACGTCGCGGCCTACAAATACCCGCGCCGGGTGGAGTTTCTCGACGCGATGCCGCTCGGGCCGAGCGGCAAGATCCTCAAACGGGAGCTGGCGGCCCGGCTCTGACCTTGGTGCGACAGTGATGGGCTGAAGGCTCCCTTCGCCGCGTCTGATGCGGCGAAGGGAGCCTTCAGCCCAAGTCGGATACGGGGGCGTGTCGCGAAAGCCACTTTCGGGACATCAGACGTCGCGAAAGTGGCTTTCGCGACCTGCGCCCCAGACCTGCCCGCGGAACCGCCGCACCGACCCCTGCCCGCCCCCGCGCTCGACGGTGAACAGGGGGACGTAGGGGTGCGAAAGGGGTCCGTTCCCGCACTAGCTTCGGAACCCCATCCTCGAACCCGAAATGCGGACCATGCGAGACGAACTGATTCTGCGAACTCGACGTGTTCGGCCGGACTGGGCCACGGTGCTGGCCGCTTTCGACGAAACCCCGGACGGGGAGCGACGGCGGGCGCTCGCCGCTCTGGTCGTCGCCGAGACCGAAGCGGTGCTGGAGGCGAAGCCGGACGCGGGGGCCGCGGCGCCCGGGACGCCGTTCGCCGAACTCGGGTTCGATTCCCTCGCGGCGGTGGAGCTGCACCGGCGGATCTCGGCGGCCACCGCGCTGGAACTGCCGGTGACGCTCGTCTTCGACCATCCGACGCCGTCGGCGCTCGCCGGGCACCTGCGCGATCTGCTCGCCGGCGAGGCCGTGGCCGAGATCGAGGACTACCAGCCGATCGCCGGCGACGAGCCGATCGCGATCGTCGGCATGGCCTGCCGCTATCCCGGCGGGATCGGTTCGCCGGAGGACCTCTGGCGCCTGGTCACCGAGGGTGGGGACGCGACGTCGGAGTTCCCGGCCGACCGCGGCTGGGACGTGGAATCGCTGTACGACCCCGACCCCGGGGTGCCCGGCAAGACCTACACCCGGCGAGGCGGTTTCCTCGACGGCGCCGGGGATTTCGACGCGGGTTTCTTCGGGATCTCGCCGCGTGAGGCGCTGGCGATGGATCCGCAGCAGCGCTTGTTGCTGGAGACCTCGTGGGAGGCGTTCGAGCGGGCGGGGATCGACCCGGCGACCTTGCGGGGCAGCGCGACCGGCGTGTTCGTCGGCGCGGAGACCCAGGAATACGGACCACGTCTCGGTGGCGCGGAAGAAGGCCTCGAAGGGTATCTGCTGACCGGTAACGCGGCGAGCGTCGCGTCCGGCCGAGTCTCGTACGCGTTCGGGTTCGAGGGCCCGACGGTCACCGTGGACACGGCGTGCTCGTCGTCGCTGGTGGCCCTGCACCTGGCCGGGCAGGCGCTGCGGCTGGGGGAGTGCTCGATCGCGGTGGCGGGCGGCGTCGCGGTGATGTCGAGCCCGGGCGGTTTCCTCGCCTTCAGCCGTCAGCGCGGGCTCGCCCCGGACGGCCGCTGCAAACCGTTCTCCGCCTTGGCCGACGGCACCGGCTGGTCCGAAGGCGTCGGGATGCTGGTGCTGGAAAGGCTTTCCGACGCCCGGCGCAACGGGCACCGGGTGCTCGCCGTCGTCCGCGGCACCGCGATCAACTCCGACGGCGCCAGCAACGGCCTCACCGCGCCCAACGGCGCCGCGCAGCAGCGGGTGATCCGGCGCGCGCTGGCGAACGCGGGGCTCGCACCGTCCGAAGTGGACGCTGTCGAAGCACACGGCACCGGCACCGTTCTCGGCGACCCGATCGAGGCGCAGGCCCTACTGGCGACCTATGGCCGCGACCGCGAGCGCCCGCTGCTGCTCGGTTCGGTCAAGTCGAACATCGGGCACACCCAGTCGGCCGCCGGGGTGGCCGGGGTGATCAAGATGGTGCAGGCGATGCGGCACGGTGTGCTGCCCAAGACCCTGCACGCCGACGAACCCACCCCGAAGGTCGCGTGGGCCTCCGGTGCCGTCGAGCTGCTCGGCGAGACCGCCGGCTGGCCGGAGACCGGGGCGCCCCGCCGCGCGGCGGTGTCGTCGTTCGGGATGAGCGGCACCAACGCGCACGCCGTCCTCGAACAGGCCCCCGCCGAAGAGGAGCCCGAGCCGGCGCCGGAAGCCTGGCCCACCTGGTTGTTCCCCGTCAGCGGCCGCGACGAGAACGCCTTGCGCCGTCAGGCCGCGCGGCTGCGCGAAGACCTGCCGGACAGTGACCTCCCCGCCATCGCCGCCGCGCTCGCCACCACCCGGTCCGCCCTGGAGTGGCGGGCCGTGGTGACCGCCGCCGATCGCGCGGGACTGTTGGCCGGGTTGGACGCGTTGGCCACCGGTGAAGCTCTGCCGAGCCTGGTCCACGGGACGGCGCGGGTCGGGATCGTCTTCAGCGGCCAGGGCAGCCAGCGCGCCGGGATGGGCCACGAACTGCACCGCCGGTTCCCGGCGTTCGCCGCCGCCTTCGACGACGCCTGCGGGCATCTCGACCTGCAACTGGACCGGCCGTTGGCCGAGATCGTGTTCGCTGCCGAGGGCACCGAGGAAGCCGGGCTGCTGCACCGCACCGAATACGCGCAGTGCGCGCTGTTCGCCGTCGAGGTCGCGCTGTTCCGGTTGTACGAGCACTGGGGCCTGCGCCCCGATTACGTCGCCGGGCACTCGATCGGCGAGCTGGCCGCCGCGCACGTCTCGGGCATGCTCTCGCTCTCCGACGCCGCCGCGCTCGTCGCCGCGCGGGGACGCCTGATGCAGGACACGCGCGAGGGCGGTGCGATGCTCGCCGTGCAGGCGAAGGAGGACGAGATCCTGCCGCTGCTGGGCGACCGCCTCGCGATCGCGGCCGTCAACGGCCCGCGGTCGGTGGTCGTCTCCGGCGACGAGGCCGCGGTCGAGGAGATCGCCGCCGCGTTCGCCGGGCGCAAGACCAAACGGCTCAAGGTGAGTCACGCCTTCCACTCGCACCACATGGACGGGATGCTCGACGAGTTCCGCCGGTTCGCCGAGATCCTCACCTTCCGGAAGCCGGCGATTCCGCTGGTGTCCACCGTGTCCGGTGAACTGCTCACCGAGGCGACGGCGCCGGAGTACTGGGTGGAGCACGTGCGCCGCCCGGTGCGGTTCGCCGACGGCGTGCGGCGGCTGGACGAACTCGGCGTCGACGTGCTCCTGGAACTCGGCCCGGACGCGGTGCTGACCCCGATGGCGGCCGAAGTCCTCGACGGTGAGGGACCGGCGCTGGTGCCGAGCCTGCGCGGCTCGCGGCCGGAGGCGGAGGCGCTCGCCGTGTCGCTGGCCGAACTGTGGGTCCGCGGCGCCGAACCCGGCTGGCCCCGGGTGTTCGGCGAGCACCCGAAGACCGATTTGCCGACTTATGCCTTCGAACGGCAGCGGTACTGGCTGATCGACCAGGACACCGCCGGGGATCCCGGTGCCTACGGGCTGGGCGACACAGGTCATCCGCTCCTGCGGGCGTCGGTCACCACGGCCGAAGACGGTGCCCTGCTGCTTTCCGGCAGGCTGTCCCCGCTCACCCAGCCTTGGCTCGCCGACCACGTCGTCGGTGGTGACGTGGTGCTGCC
This sequence comes from Amycolatopsis sp. EV170708-02-1, assembly GCF_022479115.1. Classification (NCBI taxonomy): domain Bacteria; kingdom Bacillati; phylum Actinomycetota; class Actinomycetes; order Pseudonocardiales; family Pseudonocardiaceae; genus Amycolatopsis; species Amycolatopsis sp. EV170708-02-1. The sequence continues at coordinate 5,644,372 of NZ_CP092497.1, read as the reverse complement.
GGGCACCGCGCTGCTCGAACTGGCGTTGCGGGCCGCGGAGCTCGCGGGATCCGGCGGCGTCGAAGAACTGACCCTCGAAATGCCGTTGGTGGTTTCCGAAGCGGGCGTCCAGGTCCAGGTGTCGGTCCGCGACGGCAGGCTCCTGATCTTCTTCCGTGACACGGACGACGACGAGTGGACGCGGTGCGCTTCGGGCACGCTCGGCGCCGCGGCGACCGCTCCCGACTTCGGGGCGTGGCCGCCCGCCGGTGAGCCCCTAGACCTTTCCGATCTCTACGACCGGCTCGCCGATTCCGGCCTCGACTACGGACCGGCGTTCCGGTGCCTGCGCGCCGCGTGGCGGGCCGGTGACGACCTCTACGCCGAGGTCGCCGCCGTGCCGGAGACCCAGGGCGGGTTCGGCGTGCATCCGGCGCTGCTGGACGCGGCCCTGCACGTGCTCGAACTCGGGGCCGGGGGCGGTGGTCCCGCGGCGCTGCCGTTCGCGTGGTCCGGTGTGACGCTGCACGCGAGTGGTGCCGACGTGCTGCGCGTCAAGCTCGAGAACCACGTCGCGGGCGCCGAAGCCGGGACGTACTCGGTGTCCCTGAAGGTGGCCGACGCCGCGGGCGAGCCCGTCGCGTCGGTGGAATCCCTGGCCCTGCGCCCGCTCGCCACCGCGCCGCGCGCGCAGGACGGCGCGCTCTACGGCGTCGACTGGGTTCCGCTTTCCGGAAGCCCGGGTACCGCTGAATACCGGCTCTACCCGGACCTGACCGCCGTCGACGGCGAGGTGCCGCCGGTCGTCGCCGTCCGCTGCGGTGAGTCCCTTGAAGGCGTGCTGGATCTCGTCCAGGCCTGGCTCGCCGACGACCGGTTCGCCCCGGCCCGGCTGGCACTGCTGACCGAGGGCGCCGTCGCCACCGAAAGCCCTGATCCCGCAACGGCCGCCGCGTGGGGGCTCGTGCGTTCCGCGCAGGCCGAGCATCCGGACCGGCTGGTGCTGGCCGACGTCACGGGAGAAGACGGCCTCGCCGCCGGACTGGCTTCCGGGGAGCCCGAGTTCGCCGTCCGCGACGGCGTGGTGCTGGTCCCCAGGCTGACGCGGGTCCCGAGCCCGGCCCCGGCTTCGTTCACCACCGGTGGCACGGTGCTGATCACCGGCGGGACCGGCGGTCTCGCCGGGCTGCTGGCCCGGCATCTGGTCGAGCGGCACGAGGTCCGCAGCCTGCTTCTCGTGAGCCGTCGCGGCGCCGCGGGCCCGCTCGTGGACGACCTCACCGCGCTGGGAGCGGACGTCACCGTCGCCGCCTGCGACATCGCCGACCGCGAGGCCGTCGCGGCACTGCTCGCCGAACACCCGGTGTCGGCGGTCGTCCACGCCGCCGGCGTGCTCGACGACGCGACCGTCGCCACGCTCGACCACGAGCGGCTGGCGGCCGTCCTCCGGCCGAAGGTCACCGGCGCGCTCGTCCTGGACGAGCTCACCCGTGACCTCGACCTGTCGGCTTTCGTGCTGTTCTCGTCGTCCGCGGCCACCTTCGACGGCGCCGGGCAGGCCAACTACGCCGCGGCCAACGCCTTCCTCGAAGCACTCGCCCTCCGCCGCCGCGCGGAAGGCCGCCCAGGCGTGGCACTGGGCTGGGGACTGTGGGACGCCGGGATGGGCGGACGGCTCGACGAGGCGGCACTGCGCCGGATCGCCCGCACCGGCCAGCGCGCGCTGTCCGAAGTGGACGGTCTCGCGCTGTTCGACGCGGCGCTGGCGGCGGACCGGCCGGTGCTCCTGCCGATGCGGATGGACCGTGCCGCGTTGCGTGCCCGCGCCACCGCCGACGGACTTCCCACCGTCCTCAGTGGACTCGTCCGGGTCACCCGCCCGGCGCCGTCGGCCGCGCCGCGCGGCGGACTGGACGAGGCGGCCCTGCTCGACCTCGTCCGGACGACGGTCGCCGCCGTGCTCGGCCACCCGGACGCCCGCGCGATCGACCCGGACCGCGCGTTCACCGAGGTCGGCTTCGACTCGCTCGCCGCCGTGGAACTGCGCAACCGGCTGATCGCGGCCACCGGGCTGAAGATCGCGCCGACGCTGGTGTTCGATCACCCGAACCCGCGTGCGGTCGCCACGTTCCTCGCCGCCGGATCCGCTCCGGTCCGCGACGAGGTGGCCGCTCCGGCCGACACCGACGAGCCGATCGCGATCATCGGCATGGCCTGCCGCTATCCGGGCGGGGTGAACACACCCGACGACCTGTGGCGCCTGGTCGCCGACGGGAACGACGGCGTCACCCGGTTCCCCGAGAACCGCGGCTGGGACACCGCCGGCGTCTACCACCCCGACGCCGACCACCGCGGCACCACCTACGTGCGCGAGGGCGGTTTCCTGCACGACGCCGGGCAGTTCGATCCGGGCTTCTTCGGCATCTCGCCGCGCGAGGCGCTGGCCATGGACCCCCAGCAGCGGCTCCTGCTGGAGATCTCCCACGAAGCCGTCGAACGGGCCGGGATCGACCCGAAGTCCTTGCGCGGCAGCGGAACCGGTGTGTTCGCCGGGGTGATGTACCACGACTACGCGACCGGGCTGAACCGCGTGCCCGACGACGTCGAGGGTTACCTCGGCAACGGGACCTCGGCCAGCATCCACTCCGGCCGGGTCGCCTACACCTTCGGGCTGGAAGGCCCGGCGGTCACGATCGACACGGCCTGCTCGTCGTCGCTGGTGGCGCTGCACCTGGCCGCGCAGGCGCTGCGGCGCGGCGAATGCTCGATGGCGCTGGCGGGCGGGGTGACCGTGATGGCCACGCCCGAGGTCTTCGTGGACTTCAGCCGTCAGCGGGGCCTCGCCCCCGACGGCCGCTGCAAGTCCTTTTCGGACGACGCCGACGGCACGGTGTGGAGCGAAGGCGTCGGAATGCTCCTGGTGGAACGCCTCTCCGACGCCCGCCGCAACGGCCATCGCGTCCTCGCGATCGTTCGGGGCAGCGCGGTCAACCAGGACGGCGCGTCCAACGGCCTGACCGCCCCGAGCGGTCCGTCGCAGCAACGGGTGATCCGCCGGGCGCTGGCGAACGCCGGCCTCGAACCGTCCGAAGTGGACGCCGTCGAGGCGCACGGCACCGGGACGCCACTGGGCGATCCCATCGAGGCACAAGCCGTGCTCGCCACCTACGGCCAGGACCGGGATCGGCCGCTGTGGCTGGGGTCGCTGAAGTCGAACCTCGGCCACACCCAGGCCGCCGCGGGGGTCGGCGGGATCATCAAGATGGTGCAGGCGATGCACCACGGTGTGCTGCCGCGCACGCTCAACCTCGGCACGCCGACGACCAAGGTCGACTGGACGGCCGGGAACGTGTCCCTGCTCAGCGAGCCCGTTTCCTGGCCGGAACACGGAGGGCCCCGGCGCGCGGCGGTCTCGTCGTTCGGGATCAGCGGGACCAACGCGCATGTCGTCCTGGAACAGGCGGAGCCGGTCGAACAGTCCATTTCGGACACATCACCGCTCGGTGGTGACGTGCTGCCGTTCGTCTTGTCCGGAAAGACGTCCGCCGCCTTGGCCGCGCAGGCGGACCGGCTCGCCGGGCACCTCCGTGACGACGTCTCGCTGCCCGCGGTGGCCCGCGCGCTCGCGGTGACCAGGTCCGCGCTGGACCATCGTGCCGTGGTGGTGGCGGGCGACCGCGCCGGATTGACCGCCGGGCTGCGCGCGCTGGCCGACGGCGTCCCCGCGCCCCACGTCGTCGGCGGGGTCGCCGAGAACGGCAAGCCCGTCTTCGTCTTCCCCGGCCAGGGTTCGCAGTGGACCGGGATGGCGGTGGATCTGCTGGGTTCGTCGGCCGTTTTCGCCGAGGCGATGGCCGACTGCGAGACCGCGCTGCTGTCCCATGTGGACTGGAAGCTGACGCACGTCCTGTCCGACGCGGCGGCGCTGGAGCGGGTGGACGTCGTCCAGCCGGTGCTGTTCGCGGTGATGGTGTCGCTGGCCCGGCTCTGGCGGGCGTGCGGGATCGAACCCGCCGCCGTGGCCGGGCACTCGCAGGGCGAGATCGCGGCCGCGTGTGTCGCGGGCGCGCTGTCGCTGGAAGATGCCGCGCGGGTGGTCTGCCTGCGCAGCAAGGCGATCCTGGCGCTGTCCGGGCTGGGCGGGATGGTGTCGGTCGCGGCCTCCGAGGACCGGGTCCGGGAGCTGCTGCCCGACGGCGTGTCCGTGGCCGCGGTGAACGGCCCCGCCTCCGTCGTCGTGTCCGGTGACGTCGCCGGGCTGGACGCGCTGCTCAAGCGGTGCGAGCTGCTCGATGTGCGGGCGAAGCGTGTCCCGGTGGACTACGCGTCCCATTCGGCTCACGTCGACTCGATCGAAGAGGACGTCGTGACGGCCCTGGCGGGAATCGCGCCGCGCGAAGCTGGCGTGCCGATGTACTCGACCGTCACCGGGGAACCGATCGACACGACCACCCTCGACGCGGCCTACTGGTTCCGCAATCTCCGGGCCACCGTCCGGTTCGACCTGGCGGTGCGGCGGCTCATCGAAGACGGGTTCCGGTTCTTCGTCGAGACGAGCCCGCATCCGGTGCTGGTCGCCGGGCTGACCGAACTCGTCGAAGAGGCCGCCGTGCCCGCCGTCGCGCTCGCGAGCCTTCGCCGCGACGAAGGCGGGCCGACCCGGTTCGTCACGTCGCTGGCCGAGGCGCACGCCCACGGCCTCAGCCCCGACTGGGCCGCGCTGCTGCCCGAGGCGGGCTGGGTGGATCTGCCGCCCTATGCCTTCCAGCATCAGGAGTTCTGGCTCACCGACGCCGGGGAACCGGGCGACGCCGCCGGATTCGGTCTCGGCGCCACCGGGCATCCGCTGCTCACCGCCGCGACCGCGCTGCCGGGTTCCGGCGGGCTCCTGCTCACCGGCCGGATCTCGACGGCCGCCCAGCCGTGGCTGACCGATCACGCGGTGCAGGGCACCGTCCTGCTGCCGGGCACCGCGTTCGTGGAGCTCGCGCTGCAGGCCGGGACCCACGCGGGCTGCGGACGGATCGACGAACTGACCCTCGAAGCCCCGCTGCCGCTTCCCGAGCAGGGTGGCGTCCGCGTCCAGGTCGCCGTGGGGTCCGAAGTGGACGGACGCCGCGAGGTCACCGTGCACTCCCAGGCCGAATCCGGTGACGACATCTGGGTGCGGCACGCGTCCGGCTTCCTGACTTCGGAGGAGACCCCGGGAGAGGGGCTGACCGAATGGCCGCCCGCCGGCGCGACGAGCGTCGACCTCGACGGCTTCTACGCCGAAGCCGAGACGCAGGGCTACGGTTACGGCCCGGCGTTCCAGGGGCTGCGGGCGGCCTGGACCTCGGGCTCCGACGTCTTCGCCGAGGTCGCCCTGCCCGGCGCCGAGGGAGCGGACCGGTTCGGCCTGCATCCGGCGTTGCTCGACGCCGCCCTCCACGCCCTCGGCACCGTCCGGTCCGGCGACGGCGCGGAACTGCCGTTCGCGTGGACCGGGGTCACCGTGCACGCCGTCGGCGCCACCGCGCTGCGGGTCCGGCTCACCGTGGGGGCGGACACCGTCGCCGTGACGGCGGCCGACCCGTCGGGTGCGCCGGTCGCGACCGTCGAAGGCCTGGTCACGCGGCCTGCCGCGCTGCCGGGCTCTCGGCGTCCGGACTCGCTTTTCCGCGTCGGCTGGACTCCGGTGGTCGCACCGGAAGCCGTCGGGACGCCGACCGTCACGGTCCTGCCGGACGGCGACCTCACCGCGCTCACCGAGATTCCCGATGTGGTGCTGGTGCCGGTGGGAGCCGAGGCGGGCGACCTCACCGAAAGCACGCATCGCACGACCGCCCGGGTGCTGGACCTGATCCGGACCTGGCTCGACGACGAGCGGTTCGCCGACGCGCGGCTGGTGCTGCACACCCGCGGCGCGGTCGCGGACGTCAGCGACCTGTCGGCCGCGGCGGCCTGGGGCCTGGTGCGGTCCGCGCAGGCCGAGAACCCCGACCGGATCGTCCTCCTCGACAGCGACGGGGACCTTCCCCCGGCGTTGCCCGCCGAGGTACTGGCCACCGGTGAGGCCCAGCTCGCGTGGCGCGACGGGGAACTGCTCGTGCCGAGGCTCGCCAAGGTCTCCGCCGACGGCACGCTGACCCCGCCCGACGGCCCGTGGGTGCTCGATGCGCCCCGTCGTGGCACGCTGGAAGAGCTCGCGCTCGTCCCGGCACCCGCGGCCGCCCGGCCGCTCGCCGACGGTGAGGTCCGGATCCAGGTCCGGGCCGCCGGGATCAACTTCCGCGACGTGCTCATCACGCTCGACATGTATCCCGAGGACAACGCGGTGATGGGCAGCGAGGGCGCGGGCGTGGTCACTGAAATCGGCGCCGGTGTCACCGGGCTGAAACCGGGCGATCGGGTCTTCGGCCTGTTCGACGGCGCGTTCGGCCCGGTCGCGATCGCCGACCGGCGGACGGTGACGCGAATGCCCACGGACTGGACGTTCACCGAAGCGGCGGCGCTGCCGGTCGTCTTCCTCACCGCCTACTACGGGCTGGTCGACCTCGGCGGGCTACGGCCGGGGGAGAAGGTGCTGATCCACGGCGCGACCGGCGGCGTCGGCATGGCCGCGGTCCAGCTGGCCCGCCACCTCGGCGTCGAGGTGTTCGCCACGGCGAGCCCCGGCAAGTGGGAGGTGCTGCGGGGCCTCGGTTTCGACGACGAGCACATCGCCTCCTCCCGCACGCTGGACTTCGAGGACCGGTTCGGCCGGATGGACGTCGTCCTGGACTCGCTCGCCAAGGAGTTCGTCGACGCGTCGCTGCGGCTGCTGGGCGAGGGCGGCCGGTTCGTGGAGATGGGCAAGACCGACATCCGTGACGCGGACGAGGTCGCGGCCGCGCATCCCGGCGTCACCTATCGCGCGTTCGACCTGCTCGACGCCGGACGGCCGAGGATCGGCGAGATCCTGGCCGAGCTGCTGGAGCTGTTCGGCGCCGGGTCGCTCACCGTGCCCCGGCCGACGGTGTGGGACGCGCGCCGCGCGCCCGAGGTCTTCCGGTTCATGAGCCAGGCCAAGCACATCGGCAAGAACGTGCTCACCATTCCGTCCGCAATGGACGAGAACGGGACGGTGCTGATCACCGGTGCCACCGGGACACTCGGCGCACTGGTCGCCCGGCATCTGGTCGCCGAGCGTGGTGTCCGGCACCTGTTGCTCGTCGGCCGCCGGGGCCGCGCCGCGGCCGGGATGGCGGAACTCGAAGCGGAACTGGCCGCCGCCGGGGCGTCGGTCACCATCGCCGCCTGCGACGCGGCGGACCGGACGGCGCTGGCCGCGTTGCTCGCCACCGTCCCGCCCGAACATCCGCTGACCGGGGTGGTGCACGCCGCCGGAGTCCTGGACGACGGCCTCGTCGCCACGCTGACCCCCGAGCGGCTGGCGAAGGTGCTGCGGCCGAAGGTCGACGCCGCGGTCAACCTGCACGAGCTGACCCGCGACGCGGAGCTCGCAGAGTTCGTCCTGTTCTCCTCGGCCGCCGGTGCGTTCGGCGACGCCGGACAAGGCAACTACGCCGCCGCCAACAGCTTCCTCGACGCCCTCGCCCGGCACCGTCGTGCGGAGGGGCTGCCCGCGGTCTCGCTCGCGTGGGGCTTCTGGGCCCAGCTGAGCGGGATGACCGGGCACCTCGGCGAGGCGGATCTCGCCCGGCTCAAGCGATCCGGGATGAGCCCGCTGTCCACTGAGGACGGTTTGCTGTTGCTGGACGCCGCCCGCGCCGGGTACGAACCGGCGCCGCTGCCGATGCACATCGACCTCGCCGCCCTGCGAGGCGGGGAAGTGCATCCGCTGCTGCGGGGGCTGGTGAAGGCACCGGTCCGCCGGGCGGCCGCGGCCATCGGAGCACAGACCGCCGGATTCGCCGACCGGCTGGCCGGGCTCGCCCCCGCAGCCCGCGGCAGGGCCCTGCTGGACCTGATCCGCGCGAACGTCGCGGCGGTGCTCGGCTTCGGTTCCCCGGAGCAGGTCGGTGTCCGGCAGGCGTTCCGGGAGCTGGGGTTCGACTCGCTCAGCGCGGTCGAACTCCGCAACCGGCTCAACGCGGCGACCGGCCTGCGGCTGCCCGCCACCGTCGTGTTCGACCATCCGACGCCCACCGCGCTCGCCGAAACCCTCGGCGACCGGCTGGCACCCGCCGAGGACGCCGTTGACGACGAGGTCGCCCGCATCGGCGCGGTCCTCGCCTCGGTGCCCGCCGACCGGCTCCGTGAAGCCGGCGTGCTGGACCTGCTGACCCGGCTGGCCGACCCCGGCTACCGCCCCACCGAGTCGCTCGACGGCGCGGACATCGACGAGATGGACGCCGACCGCCTGATCGAACTCGCTTTCGACGCTTCCGACCCCGCCTGACGCGAAACACCCTGGAGCTGCGATGTCCACATCCGAGAACAAGGTCGTCGAGGCCCTGAGGGCGGCGCTGAAGGAAGCCGACCGCCTGCGCGGGGAGAACCGGCGCCTGACCGGCGAGCCCATCGCGATCATCGGCATGGCCTGCCGTTACCCGGGCGGGGTCCGCTCGCCGGAGGAGCTGTGGGACCTGGTCGCCGGGGAACGCACCGGCCTCACCGGATTCCCGGCCGACCGCGGCTGGGACCTCGACGGGCTCTACGACCCCGAGCAGGGCAAACCGGGCAAGAGCTACGTCAGGGAAGGCGGTTTCCTGCACGACGCCGCCAGGTTCGACCCGGCGTTCTTCGGCATCTCGCCGCGTGAGGCGCTGGCGATGGATCCGCAGCAGCGGTTGCTGCTGGAGATCTCCTGGGAGGCGATCGAACGCGCGGGGATCGCCCCGGATTCCCTGCGGGGCAGCCGGACCGGCGTGTTCGCGGGGGTCATCCACAACGAGTACTCGGCCATCGCGGGCACGCCGCCCGCGGATCTCGAGCCGTACCTTGGCAACGGGAGTTTCGCGAGCATCGCCTCCGGCAGGGTTTCCTACACCTTCGGGCTCGAAGGCCCTGCGGTCACCGTCGACACGGCGTGTTCGTCTTCGCTGGTGGCGCTGCATCTGGCGGCGCAGGCGCTGCGGCAGGGCGAATGCTCGCTGGCGCTGGCGGGCGGGGTGACCGTGATGGCCAACCCGGCGGCCTTCGTGGACTTCAGCCGTCAGCGTGGGCTCGCGCCGGACGGCCGGATCAAGGCGTTCGCCGAAGCCGCCGACGGCACCGCTTGGGGTGAAGGCGCGGGCATGCTGCTCGTCGAGCGGCTTTCGGACGCCAAGCGCAACGGGCATCGCGTCCTCGCCGTCGTGCGCGGATCCGCGGTGAACCAGGACGGCGCCTCGAACGGGCTCACCGCCCCCAACGGTCTTTCGCAGCAGCGGGTCATCCGGCAGGCGCTGGCGAACGCGCGGCTCGCACCGTCCGATGTGGACGCCATGGAGGCGCACGGCACGGGAACCCGGCTCGGCGACCCGATCGAGGCGCAGGCGCTGCTGGCCACCTACGGCCAGGACCGGACCACCCCGCTCTGGCTCGGCTCGGTGAAGTCCAATATCGGGCACAGCCAGGCCGCGGCCGGGGTCGCGTCGATCATCAAGCTAGTCGAGGCGATGCGGCACGGCGTGCTGCCGAAGACGCTGAACGTCGACACGCCGACGTCCCATGTGGACTGGTCCGAGGGCGCGGTCTCGCTGCTGACCGAGGCCGAGCCGTGGCCGAAGGCGGATCGCCCCCGGCGGGCCGCGGTGTCCTCGTTCGGGATCAGCGGGACGAACGCGCACGTCGTCCTCGAACAGCCCGCCGCCGAAGAAGAACCGCCCTCCACCCTCGCGGGCCCGGTTCCGTTCGTGCTGTCCGGCAAGACCGAGGCCGCGCTGCGCGAGCAGGTGGCGCGCGTGCGGGAACTCGCGCGGCACTCGGACGTCACCGCGGCGGATCTCGCGTTCTCGCTAGCCACCACGCGGGCCGCGCTGGACTATCGGGCCGCCGTCGTCGGCACACTGGACGACCTGCACACCGCCACTTTGGTGGAAGGGCGGGCGACGGACGGCGGGACGGCGTTCCTGTTCACAGGTCAGGGCAGTCAGCGGCTCGGGATGGGTCGTGAGCTGGCCGAGCGTTTCCCGGTGTTCGCCGAGGTCTTCGATGATGTCTCGTCACGGTTCGAGCGGCCGATCAAGGAGCTGACGGCCGAGGAGCTGAATCAGACGGCGAATACGCAGTGTGCGTTGTTCGCTTTCGAGGTGGCGTTGTTCCGGTTGGTGGAGAGCTGGGGCATCCGGCCGGACTTCTTGGCCGGGCATTCGGTGGGGGAGATCGCGGCGGCTCATGTCGCGGGTGTGCTGTCTCTCGATGACGCGGTGACGTTGGTGTCGGCGCGGGGCCGGTTGATGCAGGCCTTGCCCACCGGCGGCGCGATGGTGGCCTTACAGGCGACGGAAGCCGAGGTGACGCCGCTGCTGACCGAGCGGGTTTCGTTGGCGGCGATCAACGGTCCGGAGTCGGTGGTGGTCTCGGGTGACGAGGACGCCGTCGCCGCGGTGGTGTCGCACTTCGAGGGACGCAAGAACAAACGACTCGTGGTGAGCCACGCGTTCCACTCGCCGCTCATGGAGCCGATGCTCGACGAGTTCCGTGCGGTGGTGGAGGGGCTGACCTTCGCCGAGCCACGGATCCCGATCGTGTCCGGCGGCTTGGCGGAGGTGTCCACTTCGGACTACTGGGTCCGTCATGTCCGTGACGCGGTGCGGTTCCACGATTCGGTCGAGTTCCTGGCAGCAGAGGGTGTCACCCGGTTCCTGGAGATCGGCCCCGACGCCGTCTTGACCGCCATGGCCAAGGAAAGCGCCGAGGACGCGGTCGTGTTCCCGGCGTCGCGGCGGGACCGCCCCGAGGTGGCGACCCTGCTGACGGCGGTCGCCGGATTGCACGTCCACGGGGCCGAGGTCGACTGGGCGCCGCTGTTCCCCGGGGCCCGCCGTGTCGACTTGCCCACTTATCCGTTCCAGTACGAGCACTTCTGGCTCGAATCCGGTGCCGCTCATCGTGACGTCTCCGCCGCCGGGCTCGACGCGTCACCGCATGCTCTGCTCGCCGCAGCCGTCCGGCCGGCGGGCGAGGACGAGATCCTGCTGACCGGCCGGATCTCGCTGAGCACGCTGCCGTGGCTGGCGGACCACGTCGTCGGCGGGAACGTGCTGCTGCCGGGCACGGCGTTCGCGGAACTCGCGCTCGCGGCCGCCGACGAGGCCGGTTGCGAAGCCGTCGAGGAACTGAATCTGGAAGCGCCGCTGGTGCTGCCCGGCAACGGCGGTGTCCAGCTGCAGGTCGCGGTCGGGGCCGCCGATGACCAGGGCAGGCGCTCGGTCACCGTGCACGCCCGGCCTGAGGACGACGACGTCTGGGTGCGGCACGCCTCCGGCGTCCTCGGCACCGGACCGTCCACACAGGACGAGATGACCGAGTGGCCGCCTTCGGGGCGGAACCGGTCGACATCGACGGCTTCTACCCGGACCTGGCGGCCGAAGGGCTGGGCTACGGTCCTGCCTTCCAGGGTGTCCGTGCCGTCTGGACCCGCGACGGCGACGTGTTCGCCGAAGTCCAGGTGGACGACACTCCCGGCACCTTCGGGATCCACCCCGCGTTGCTCGACTCCGCCCTGCACGCCATCGGTGTCGGCGAGTCGCGGGGGCTGGAGATCCCCTTCGCCTGGTCGGATCTCCGCCTGCACGCCGACGGCGCGACCGTTCTCCGGGTCCGGCTCAGCCCCGTGGGCGACGGCGCGGTCTCCGTTTTCGCCACCGACCCCGCCGGAGCGCCGGTGCTGTCGGTCGGTGCGCTCAGCCTGCGGGCCCCGGCCGCCGCGGCCGCCTCGATTCCCCGCGACTCGCTGTTCCGCGTCACCTGGACGCCGGTGGCGACGCCGGCCGGGACCGGTGAACCGACCGTCGAGTCCTTTGTGGACATCGCCGATGTCCGGCATGCGACGACGCACGCCAGGGAGATCGCCGTGGAACCGGGCGAGGATCCCGTGGTGTTCCTGACCAGCGGAGCGTTCACCGATCCGGCGCAGGCGGCGGTCTGGGGGCTGGTGCGCTCGGCGCGGGAGGAGTATCCCGGCCGGTTCGTGCTCGTCGACGCCGACGATCCCGCCGCGCTCACGGCCGGGATGCTGGCCGGGATCGTGGCTTCCGGCGAGACCGAAGCCCTCGTGCGCGACGGCGAGGTTCGCGTTCCGCGGCTCACCCCGGTGCGCGAGGGCGAAACCGGGCCGGGCTGGGATCCGGCGGGAACCGTCCTGATCACCGGTGGCACCGGCGCGCTCGCCGCCGAACTCGCCCGGCACCTCGTCACCCGGCGCGGTGTGCGGAACCTGATCCTCGCCGGCCGACGCGGTCCCGCCGCGGACGGCGCGAGCGAACTGGTCGCCGAACTGGCGGATCTCGGCGCCCAGGCCCGGATCGTCGCCTGCGACGTCGCGGACCGCGCCGAACTGACGGCGTTGCTCGACGGCGTTCCGCTGACCGCCGTCGTCCACGCCGCCGGTGTCCTCGACGACGGACTGCTCGCCGACCTGAGCCCGGACCGGTTCGAGACCGTGTTGCGGTCCAAAGTCGACGCCGCGCTCCTGCTGGACGAACTGGCCGGCGACGCCCACCTCGTGTTCTTCTCCTCCGCGGCCGGTGTGCTCGGCAGCGCGGGGCAGGCCAACTACGCCGCCGCCAACGCCGCCCTCGACGCGGTGGCGGCGCGCCGCCGGGAACGGGGACTGCCCGCGACCTCGCTCGCGTGGGGGCTCTGGGAGACCGGCGACGGGATGGCGGGAGCGCTCGCCGGGGCCGATCGCGCGCGGATGGCGGGCTCCGGTCTCCTGCCGCTCCCGGTAGGCGACGCCTTGACCCTGTTCGACTTCGCCGTGGGGACGGAGGAAGCACTGTTCGTGCCGATGCGGCTCGACGTGCCCGCCCTGCGCACGAGCGTCACGGACGTCCCGCTCCTGCGGGCCTTCGCCGGGAAGTCCCGGCGGACCGCGTCGGCCGCCCCCGCCGCGCGGGAGCTGCGTGACCGGCTGGCGTCCCTGTCCGCCGAGGAGCGGGACCGGGAACTGCTCGCGCTGGTCCGCGGCCAGGTCGCCGAGGTGCTCGGCCACCGGGACGCCGGGTCCGTCGAACCGGCCCGTCCGTTCCGGGAGCTCGGTTTCGACTCGCTGACCGCGGTGGAACTGCGCAACGGCCTCAACGCCGCTTCCGGGCTCCGGCTGCCCGCGACCGCGGTGTTCGACCACCCCACCCCGAAGGCACTCGCGGAGCTGCTCGCCGCCGAACTGTTCGGCGCCGCGCCCGACGTCCCGGTTCACACGCCCACGACCGCGGCCGACGAGCCGATCGCCATCATCGGGATGGCGTGCCGCTATCCCGGCGGGGTCGCCTCGCCCGAGGACCTCTGGCGGCTGGTCGCGGAGGGCCGCGACGGCATCTCGCTCTTCCCGGCGGACCGCGGCTGGGATCTGGACGGCCTCTACGACCCGGACCCCGGCAAGGCGGGGAAGAGCTACGTGCGCGAAGGCGGATTCCTGTACGAGGCCGGTGATTTCGACGCCGGCTTCTTCGGGATCTCGCCGCGTGAGGCACTCGGCATGGACCCACAGCAGCGGCTGTTGCTGGAGGTTTCGTGGGAGGCCTTCGAGCGGGCGGGGATCGACCCCGGAACGCTGAGGGGCAGTGACACCGGCGTCTTCGCCGGGCAGATGTACCACGACTACCTCACCGGCGCCACGGTCGTCCCCGACGACGTCGAGGGCTACCTCGGCACCGGCAACTCCGGAAGCGTGCTGTCCGGGCGGGTTTCCTACACCTTCGGGCTCGAAGGCCCGGCGGTCACCGTGGACACGGCGTGCTCGTCGTCGCTGGTCGCGCTGCATCTGGCGGCACAGGCGCTGCGGCGTGGCGAATGTTCGCTCGCGCTGGCGGGCGGGGTGACCGTGATGGCGACCCCGGAGACCTTCGTCGACTTCAGCCGTCAGCGGGGCTTGGCGCCGGACGGCCGCTCGAAGTCCTTTTCGGACGGTGCGGACGGCACGTCCTGGTCCGAAGGCGTCGGCATGCTGCTCGTGGAGCGGCTCTCGGACGCCGAGCGCAACGGGCACCGGATCCTGGCCGTCGTCCGGGGTTCCGCGGTGAACCAGGACGGCGCGTCGAACGGGCTGACCGCCCCGAACGGTCCTTCGCAGCAGCGAGTGATCCGGCGCGCCCTGGCCGACGCACGACTGGAACCGTCCGAAGTGGACGCCGTCGAAGCGCATGGGACCGGGACCACGCTGGGCGACCCGATCGAGGCGCAGGCCCTGCTGGCGACCTACGGCCAGGGTCGGGAGGACGCCGCGCTGTGGCTCGGGTCGATCAAGTCGAACATCGGGCACAGTCAGGCCGCCGCCGGGGTGGCGGGCGTGATCAAGATGGTCGAGGCGATGCGCCGTGGTGTGCTGCCGAAGACGCTGCACGTCACCGAACCGTCGTCCCATGTGGACTGGACGGCGGGAGCGGTGTCCCTGCTGACCGAGGCCCGGCCCTGGCCGGAGGCCGGACGGCCCAGGCGTGCCGCTGTGTCGTCGTTCGGGATCAGCGGCACCAACGCGCATGTCGTCCTGGAGCAAGGCCCCGCACCGGTAGGGGTCGCCGAAGCGGGCGAGAGCACGATGCCGTTCGTCCTGTACGCCGGGAGTGAAGCGGCCCTGCGCGACCAAGCGCTGCGGTTGCGGGACTTCTTCGCCGAGACGCCCGCCGCCTTGGCCGACGTCGCCTTCTCGCTCGCGACCACCCGCGCGGCCCTCGAACACCGGGCCGCCGTCGTGGCCGGAGACCGCGAAACCCTGCTGGCAGGGCTGGAAAATCTCACCGTCATCGGCCGCGCGACGGAGGGCCGGACGGCGTTCCTGTTCACGGGTCAGGGCAGTCAGCGGCTCGGGATGGGGCGTGAGCTGGCCGAGCGTTTCCCGGTGTTCGCCGAGGCTTACGACGAGGTGTGTTCCCGGTTCGAGCAGCCGATCAAGGACTTGACGGCCGAGGAGCTGAATCAGACCGCGAACACGCAGTGTGCGTTGTTCGCGGTCGAGGTGGCGCTGTTCCGGTTGGTGGAGAGCTGGGGTGTCCGGCCGGACTTCCTGGCCGGGCACTCGGTCGGTGAGATCGCGGCCGCGCATGTCGCGGGTGTGCTTTCCCTCGACGATGCCGCCAAGCTGGTGTCGGCGCGGGGCCGGTTGATGCAGGCCTTGCCGACCGGCGGCGCGATGGTGGCCTTGCAGGCAACGGAAGCCGAGGTGACGCCGCTGCTGACCGGGCGGGTTTCGCTGGCGGCGATCAACGGTCCGGAGTCGGTGGTGGTCTCGGGTGACGAAGACGCCGTCGCCGCGGTGGTGTCGCATTTCGAGGGACGCAAGAACAAACGACTCGTGGTGAGCCACGCGTTCCACTCGCCGCTCATGGAGCCGATGCTGGAGGAGTTCCGCGCGGTCGCCGACAGTTTGTCGTATGGGACGCCGCGGATTCCGATCGTGTCGGGGGCTCTTGTCGATGTGTCCACTTCGGACTACTGGGTCCGTCACGTCCGTGACGCGGTGCGGTTCCACGATTCGGTGAAGTTCCTGGAAGCCGAAGGGGTCACGCGGTTCCTGGAGATCGGGCCGGACGGTGTCCTGACCGCGATGGCCAAGGAGAGCGCCGAGGACGCGGTCGTCGTTCCGGCACTCCGGCGCGACCGGCCGGAGGTGGAGACGCTGCTGACGGCCGCGGCCGGACTGCACGCCCACGGCGTGGACGTCGATCTGACGGCCCTGCTCGACGGTGGCCGTCCCGTCGACCTGCCCACCTACGCTTTCCAGCACCGCCGCTTCTGGCTCTCCTCCGCGGGCGGCGCGGCGGGCGACGTCACCGCCGCCGGGCTCGGCACCCCCGATCATCCGCTGCTCGGCGCGGCCGCGGCACTGCCGGGGGACGGCGGGTTCCTGCTCACCGGCCGGTTGTCCGGGCATGCCCAGCCGTGGCTGGCCGAACACCGGGTCGGCGGCGTGGTCCTGCTGCCCGGCACCGCGTTCGTCGAGATCGCCCTGCGCGCGGGGGACGAGGCGGGCTGCGGCCACCTCGAAGACCTCACCCTCGAAGCGCCGCTCGTCCTGCCCGAGCGCGGTGCGACTCAGCTGTCCGTGCTGGTCGGCTCGGCCGACGACACCGGTCGCCGGACCGTCGAGATCCACTCGCGCGAGGAGGGCGAAGACGGCTGGCAGCGGCATGCGACCGGGCTGCTGTCGGCCGCCGGAGCCGCCGAACCTGCCGGGTTGACCACCTGGCCGCCGCAAGCCGCGGAAGCCGTCTCGGTGGAGGACGTCTACGAGCGGCTCGCCGCCACCGGTCTCGAGTACGGGCCCGCTTTCCGTGGCCTCCGCGCGGCGTGGCGAGCGGGTGAAGACCTGTTCGCGGAGGTCGACCTCCCGGAGGACCAGCACGCCGACGCCGCCCGGTTCGGCCTGCATCCGGCGCTGCTCGATGCCGCGCTCCACACTCTCGCCCTCGCGGGCGGCGACGACGGCACGCGGCTTCCGTTCGCCTGGTCCGGAGTGCGCCTGCACGCCGCGGGCGCGACCCGGCTCCGCGTCCGGCTGCGGCCGGCCGGCCCCGACGGGTTCGCGGTCCTGGTCGCCGACGGCACCGGCCGCTCGGTCGTCTCGGCCGAGGAACTGACGCTGCGCGAGATCTCGGGCGACGCCTTGGCGCGCAAGGGACACGACTCGCTCTACCGGGTCGGCTGGCGTCCGGTCCCGCTCCCGGAGACCGGCGAAGCACTGGAATCCGTTTTCTCCGTGCCTCGCGGCGGCGACTCCGCCGAGCGTGTCCACGAGACGACGGCCGCCGTCCTCGAAGCCGTCCAGCGGTGGCTCGACGACGAGCTGGGCGGCCCGCTCGTCGTCCACACCCGGGGCGCGGTCGCCGCGGGCGACGGCGAAGCGGTGACCGACCTCGCGCACGCCGCGGTCTGGGGACTGGTGCGCGCTGCGCAGTCGGAGAACCCCGGGCGGTTCGTGCTCGTCGACGCCGAGACCACGCCCGACGGCCGGGTCCTGGCCGTCGACGAGCCGCAGCTCGCCCTGCGGGACGGCCGGGCCCTCGCGCCGCGGCTGGCCACCACCGCCTCGTCCACGGAACTCACCCCGCCCGAGGGAGCCTGGCGGCTGGACACCACCGGCCGCGGCACCCTGGAGAATCTCACGCTGGTGCCGTCGCCCGAAGCGGTCGCGCCGCTGGCCGAAGGCGAGGTGCGGATCGCGGTGCGGGCCGCCGGGCTCAACTTCCGCGACGTCCTGATCGCGCTGGGCATGTACCCCGGCGCGGCCACCCTCGGCAGCGAAGGCGCGGGCGTGATCACCGAGATCGGGCCCGGCGTCACCGGACTCGACGTCGGCGACCGCGTGTTCGGCCTGATGTCGAACGGGTTCGGGCCCCAGGTCGTCACCGATCACCGGACGCTGGCGAAGATGCCGGAGGACTGGTCGTTCGCTACGGCGGCCTCGGTCCCGATCGTGTTCCTCACCGCCTACTACGGCCTGTTCGACCTCGCGCGGCTCGAAGCGGGGGAGTCGATCCTGGTGCACGCGGCGGCGGGCGGCGTCGGCATGGCCGCGACCCAGCTGGCCCGCCACGCCGGGGCCGAGGTGTTCGGCACCGCCGGTCCGGGCAAGTGGGACACCTTGCGTGCCAACGGTTTCGACGATGCCCACCTCGCCTCCTCGCGTGACCTCGGGTTCGAGGAGAAGTTCCGCGCCGCCACCGCCGGACGCGGTGTCGACGTCGTCCTGAACTCGCTGGCCGGCGACTACGTCGACGCGTCCCTGCGGCTGCTGGCTCCCGGCGGGCGCTTCGCCGAGATGGGCAAGACCGACATCCGCGAACCGGGGGAGACCGGGGTCGAATACCACCCCTTCGACGTGATCGACGCCGGACCCGAGCGCATCCACGAGATGCTCGCCGCGCTGCTGGAGCTGTTCGCGGCCGGGGCGCTGACGCCGTTGCCGGTCACCGCCTGGGACGTCCGGCGCGGCCGTGACGCGTTCCGTTTCCTCAGCCAGGCCAAGCACGTCGGCAAGAACGTCCTGACGATGCCCGCCGCTCTCG
This sequence comes from Amycolatopsis sp. EV170708-02-1, assembly GCF_022479115.1. Lineage (NCBI taxonomy): Bacteria > Bacillati > Actinomycetota > Actinomycetes > Pseudonocardiales > Pseudonocardiaceae > Amycolatopsis > Amycolatopsis sp. EV170708-02-1. The sequence goes on along the minus strand of NZ_CP092497.1, from coordinate 5,626,259 downwards.
ATCCCGAGGGCACCGTGCTCGTCACCGGGGGAACGGGAGCGCTCGGCGCGCTCTTCGCCCGGCATCTGGTGCGCGAACGCGGCGTCCGGCGGCTGCTGCTGACCAGCAGGCGCGGCCACGACGCCCCGGGTGTAGCCGAGCTGGTCGCCGAACTCACCGAGGCGGGCGCGTCGGTGACGGTCGAGGCGTGCGACGCTGCGGATCGCGACGCGCTCGCCGCCGTCCTCGCCCGGATCCCGGCCGGGCATCCGCTGACCGGGGTGGTGCACACTGCGGGTGTCCTCGACGACGGCCTCGTCGGCTCACTGACCCCGGAGCGGCTGGCGAAGGTGTTGCGGCCGAAGGTCGACGCGGCGCTGAACCTGCACGAACTGACCAGCGGCGCGGATCTCGCCGAGTTCGTCGTGTTCTCCTCGGCCGCCGGTGTCTTCGGCAACGCGGGGCAGGCGAACTACGCCGCCGCGAACGGTTTCCTGGACGCGCTCAGCGTCCGGCGTGCCGTGCAGGGGTTGCCCGCGCGATCGCTGGCGTGGGGCCTGTGGGCCGAGACGGGCGGGATGGGCGGCACGCTCGGCGAGGCCGAACTGACCAGGATGGCCCAGAGCGGAACCCCCGCACTGTCCACAGAGGACGGCCTGGAGCTCTTCGACGCCGCGAGCGCGCTGGCGGAACCGGTCCTGGTGCCGATGCGCTTGGACGTCGCCGCGATGGGCGCGGAGGGACTCCCGCCGTTGCTGCGCGGCCTCGCCCGCGGCCAGGTACGCCGCGCCGCGTCCGCCGGGACCGCCGGTGACGCGGACTCGTTGCGAGACAAGCTTCTCGCGGTCCCCGTCGCCGACCGGGAGGCGCTGCTGGTCGACCTCGTGCGCGGCCATTCCGCGACCGTGCTCGGGCACACCGGCGCGGACGCGGTCGAGGCCACGCGATCCTTCCAGGAGATCGGGTTCGACTCCCTGACCGCCGTCGAACTGCGCAACCGGCTCACCGCCGCCACCGGGCTGCGGCTGCCGGCGACGCTGATCTTCGACTACCCGACCCCGGAAGCGCTCGCCGCCCATATCGGTGACGGCGTCCTGGGTTCGCAGGGCGGGCCCGAGACCGGGCAGGCGGCGGTGACGGCCGACGAACCGATCGCGATCGTCGCGATGAGCTGCCGGTTCCCCGGTCACGCCGATACCCCGAACGGCTCTGGGCATTGCTGGCGGAGGGCCGGGACGCGCTGGGCGAGTTCCCCGCCGACCGCGGCTGGGACCTGGAGCGGTTGTTCGACACCGACCCGGACCGCCGGGGCACCTCCTACACCCGCCAAGGCGCCTTCCTCGAATCCGCGGGGGAGTTCGACGCGGGTTTCTTCGGGATCTCGCCGCGTGAGGCGCTGGCGATGGATCCGCAGCAGCGGCTCCTGCTGGAGACGTCGTGGGAGGCGTTCGAACGCGCCGGGATCGACCCGGCGACCCTGCGCGGCAGCCGCACCGGCGTGTTCGCCGGGGTGATGGACAACGAATACGTGTCCGGTTCGGCGGAAGTCCCCGACGGGGTCGAGGGCTACCTGGCCACCGGCACCTCGGCGAGTGTCGCCTCGGGCCGGGTTTCCTACACCTTCGGGCTGGAAGGCCCGGCGGTCACCGTCGACACGGCGTGTTCGTCGTCGCTGGTCGCGCTGCATCTGGCGGCCCAGGCACTGCGGCAGGGCGAATGCACGCTGGCGCTGGCGGGCGGGGTGACCGTGATGGCCACACCCGGCACGTTCGTCGAGTTCAGCCGTCAGCGCGGCCTGGCCGCCGACGGCCGCTGCAAGGCGTTCGCCGACGGCGCCGACGGCACGGGCTGGGGTGAAGGCGCCGGGATGCTGCTCGTGGAACGGCTTTCCGACGCCCGTCGCAACGGGCATCCGGTCCTCGCGGTGCTGCGGGGCAGCGCGGTCAACCAGGACGGCGCGTCGAACGGCCTCACCGCGCCGAACGGTCCTTCGCAGCAGCGGGTGATCCGGCAGGCCCTGGCGAACGCGCGGCTCGAACCGTCCGAAGTGGACGCTGTGGAAGCGCACGGCACCGGGACCACACTGGGTGACCCGATCGAGGCGCAGGCGCTGCTGGCGACCTACGGCCAGGACCGGGAACGGCCGTTGCTGCTCGGCTCGGTCAAGTCGAACATCGGGCACACCCAGGCCGCCGCCGGGGTCGCCGGGGTGATCAAGATGGTGCTCGCGATGCGGCATGGGACGCTGCCGCGCACGCTGCACGTCGACGCGCCGACTTCGCGGGTCGACTGGGCGGAGGGACGGGTGGTGCTCGCGACCGAGCCGACCCCGTGGCCGGAGACCGGCGGCCCGCGCCGGGCGGCGGTGTCGTCGTTCGGGATGAGCGGCACCAACGCGCACGTCGTCCTCGAACAGGCCGAACCGGTCGAGACACGGGACGAACCGGCGCCCGGGCTGCTCGGTGACGTCGTCGCCTGGCCGCTTTCGGCGAAGGAACCCGAGGCCGTGGCCGCGCAGGCCGCACGGCTGAAGTCGTTCCTGACCGGCGAACGTCCGGTGGATGTGGCCTACTCGCTGGCGACCGCGCGGACCACGCTGGAACACCGGGCGGTCGTCGTCGGCGAGGATCCGATCGCCGGGTTGGCCGCGCTGGCCGCGGGTGAGCCTTCGGGTTCGGTGGTGACCGGGACCGCGACCAGCGGGAAGCCGGTGTTCGTCTTCCCCGGCCAGGGTTCGCAGTGGGCCGGGATGGCGGTCGAGCTGCTGGCGTCCGCGCCGGTGTTCGCCGAGTCGATGGCCGAATGCGAAACGGCTCTTCTGTCCTCTGTGGACTGGAAGCTGACCGAGGTGCTTTCGGACGCGGCCGCGCTGGAGCGGGTCGACGTCGTGCAGCCCGCCTTGTTCGCGGTGATGGTGTCGCTGGCGCGGCTGTGGCGTGCCAGTGGCGTCGAACCGGCCGCCGTCGTCGGTCACTCCCAGGGCGAGATCGCGGCGGCGTGTGTCGCCGGCGCGCTGTCGCTCGACGACGCGGCGCGGGTGGTCTGCCTGCGCAGCAAGGCGATCACGGCGCTTTCGGGCCGGGGCGGCATGGTCTCCGTCGCCGCTCCTGAAGCGCGGGTCCGCGAGCTGCTGCCCGACGGTGTCTCGCTCGCCGCGGTGAACGGCCCCGCGTCGGTGGTGGTGTCGGGTGACGTCGCCGGTCTGGACGCGCTCATGGCCGCTTGCGAGGCAGGCGGATTGCGTGCGAAGCGGATCCCGGTGGACTACGCGTCACATTCCGCGCACGTCGACGCCATCGAACAGGACGTGCTGACCGCGCTCGACGGTATCGAGCCGCGGGTTCCGGAGATCCCGTTCTACTCGACGGTGGCGGGGGAGCCGCTCGATCCGGTGGTGGACGCGGCGTACTGGTTCCGGAATCTGCGCGGGACCGTCCACTTCGGACAGGCCGTCCGGCGGCTGCTCGACGACGGCTTCCGGTTCTTCGTCGAGGCGAGCCCGCATCCGGTGCTGGTCACCGGGATCGCCGACACCGCCGAAGACGCGGGAGTACGCGCCGTCGCCGTCGGCAGCCTCCGCCGGGACGAGGGCGGGCCGCTCCGGTTCCTCACCTCGCTGGCCGAGGCCCACGTCCACGGCCTCAGCCCGGACTGGGCGGCGCTGGCCCCCGGCACCCGCGTCGACCTGCCCACCTACGCCTTCCAGCACGAGCACTACTGGCTGAGGACGCGGTCTTCGGCCGATCCCGGGCAGGCCGGTCTGGACGACGGCGGGCATCCGCTGCTCGGGGCCGTCGTCCCACTGGCGGGCAGCGACGGCCTGGTGGCCACCGGCCGGATCTCGGCGCGGAACCAGACCTGGCTGCCCGACCACGCCGTCGGCGGCGCGCCGCTGCTGCCCGGCGCGGCACTCGTGGACCTGGCGCTCGCGGTGGGGGAACGCACCGGTTGTGGCCGGATCGCCGAACTGACCATCGAGGCGCCGCTCGTCCTCGGGGAGTCCGGGAGCGCGCGGCTGCAGATGACCGTCGGGGCACCCGGCGACGACGGCACCCGCGAGGTCGCCGTGTACTCCCGTGACGAAACCGGTGGCACGGACTGGCTCCGGCACGCGACCGGTCTGCTCGCCGCGGACGGGGAGACGCCCGTGGCGGAGCTGACCCAGTGGCCGCCCGCGGGAGCCGAACCGATCTCCCTCGAAGGGCACTACGAAGGCCTCGCGGAACTGGGCTACGGCTACGGTCCGGCGTTCCGAGGGCTGCGCGCCGCGTGGCGCCGGGGTGACGACGTGTTCGCCGAAGTCGCGCTCCCGGAGGACCGGATCGCCGAGGCCGCCGCGTTCGGCCTGCATCCCGCGCTCCTCGACGCCGCCCTGCACGCGCTGGGCTTCGGCCTGCTCCCCGACGACGGACGGCTCCGGCTTCCGTTCTCGTGGAACGAGGTCTCGCTGTCGGCCGTCGGCGCGCCGAGCCTGCGGGTCCGGCTTTCCCCGGCCGGGGAGGACGCGGTGACGGTGGATCTCGCCGACTCCGCCGGGGCACCGGTCGCCTCGGTCGGCTCCGTGGTGTTCCGGCCGGTGGACGAGGCGCAGCTCGCCGGTGCCCGGCGGGATCCGGCGGAGTCGCTGTTCCAGGTCCAGTGGACGGATCTGTCCACAAAGGACGCCGTCGCGCCGTCGATCGTCGTGCTCGGCGAAGACTGCGCGGATCTCGCGGAGCTCGCCGCGGATATCGACGCGGGCAGGCCGGTACCCGACGTCGTGCTCACGACCTGCGCACCCGTCACCGGCGACCTCGCCGAGGGCGCGCGCGCCGCGGCGAGGGACGCGCTGGCGCTCGTCCAGAACTGGCTGGCTGACGACCGGTTCTCCGGGGCCAGGCTGGTCTTCCGCACCTCGGGCGCGGTCTCGGTGACCGCGGACGAACCGGTGTCCGACCCGGCCACCGCGACCGTCTGGGGTCTCGTACGCACGGCACAGGAGGAGAACCCCGGTCGGTTCGGTCTTCTCGACACCGATGGTTCCGTCCCGGGTGAGGCGCTGGCGCTCGACGAGCCCCAGCTCGCAGTGCGGGCCGGAACGGTGCTCGGCGCCCGGCTGGTCAAGGCGTCCGCAGACACCGCGCTCGTCCCGCCCGCCGGCAGCGAGGCGTGGACGGTCGACACCCTCGGCGGCGGCACCCTGGAGAACCTGGTGCTGCGGGACCGGCCCGATCTGCTGGCCCCGCTCGCCGACGGGCAGGTCCGCATCGCCGTGCGCTCGGCCGGGCTCAACTTCCGGGACGTCGTGGTGGCCCTCGGGCTCGTCCCCGGCCAGGAAGGCATCGGCGGGGAAGGCGCGGGCGTGGTCACCGAGACCGGCCCCGGCGTCACCGATCTGGCGCCGGGAGACCGCGTGCTGGGCATGTTCGACGCGTCGTTCGGCCCGGTCGCCGTCGCCGACCGGAAGCTGATCGCGCCCGTCCCGGACGACTGGTCGTTCACCGAGGCCGCGTCGGCGCCCGTCGCGTTCCTGACCGCCTACGTCGGCCTGGCCGACCTCGGCGAGCTGCGGCCGGGGCAGACCGTGCTGATCCACGCCGCCGCCGGTGGCGTCGGGATGGCCGCGGTCCAGCTGGCGCGGCACTTCGGCGCCGAGATCTACGTGACGGCCAGCCCCGCGAAATGGGACACGCTGCGGGCGATGGGCTTCGACGACGACCACATCGCGTCCAGCCGGACCCTCGATTTCGAGGACAAGATCCGCGAAGCGACCGGCGGCCGTGGGGTCGACCTGGTGCTGGACTCGCTGGCCAGGGAGTTCGTCGACGCGTCACTGCGGCTCGTGCGCGAAGGCGGCCGGTTCGTGGAGATGGGCAAGACCGACATCCGCGACGCGGACGAGGTCGCGGCCGCGTATCCCGGCGTCACCTACCGCGCGTTCGACCTGATCGACTCCGGGCACGACCGGATCCAGGAGATCCTCGGCGAACTCCTGGCACTGGCGGACAAGGACGTGGTGCGGCCGCTGCCGACCACCGCTTGGGACGTCCGGCGCGCCCCCGAGGCGTTCCGGTTCCTCAGCCAGGCCAAGCACACGGGCAAGATCGTGCTGGAGCCGCCCGCCGTCCTCGACCCCGAGGGCACGGTACTGATCACCGGTGGCACCGGCGTGCTGGGCGGCCTGTTCGCCCGGCATCTGGTGACCACGCGCGGCGTCCGGCATCTGCTGCTCGCCGGCAGGCGCGGGCTCGACGCCGAGGGTGCGCAGGACCTGGTCTCGGAGCTGACCGGCCTCGGGGCCACGGTGACCGTCGTGGCCTGCGACGTCGCCGATCGCGCCGCCGTCGCCGGACTGCTCGGCTCCGTGCCGCCGGAGCATCCGCTGACCGCCGTGGTGCACACCGCGGGCGTGCTCGACGACGGGCTGATCCCGGCGCTGACCCCGGACCGGCTCGACACCGTGCTCCGGCCGAAGGTCGACGCCGCGGTCCACCTGCACGAACTGACCCGCGACCTCGGACTGGCCGCGTTCGTGCTGTTCTCCTCGTCCGCGGCGACGTTCGGCGCCGCCGGACAGGGGAACTACGCGGCGGCCAACGCCTTCCTCGACGCACTCGCCCAGCACCGCCGGGCCGAGGGGCTCGCCGGGCAGGCGCTGGCGTGGGGCTTCTGGGCCGAGCGGAGCGCGATGACCGGCCACCTCGACGAGGCGGACGTGGCCAGGATGAAACGATCCGGGGTCAGCCCACTGTCCTCTGTGGAGGGTCTGGCGCTGTTCGACGCGGCAGGGGAACGGGACGTCGCGGCGCTGGTGCCCGTGCACCTGGACACCACCGCGCTCCGCGGCGAAGTGCCCGCCCTGCTGCGGGTTCTCGCGGGCGCACCGGCCAGGCGGATCGCGGGAGCGGCCGCCTCGACTGGGCCGTCGCTCGCGCAGCGGCTGGCCGCGCTGCCCGCCGCGGACCGGGAGCCGTTCCTGCTGGACCTGGTGCGCTCGCACGCCGCGGCCGCGCTCGGCCACGCGTCGGTCGCCAAGGTCGGCCCGGACCTGGCCTTCCGCGACCTCGGCTTCGACTCGCTGACCGCGGTCGAGCTGCGCAACCGGCTCGGCGCGGCGACCGGGCTGCGGCTGCCGTCCACGCTGGTCTTCGATCAGCCGAGCCCGGCCGCGCTCGCCCGGCATCTGCTCACGGAACTGGGCGAGCCGGCGGGCGCCGAGCCCGAGGTGGCGGTGCTGGCCGACCTCGACCGGCTGGAGACCGCGCTGGCCGCCGCGGTCACCGACGACGAGACCGCGGACCGGATCACCGACCGGCTGCGCGCGGTGCTCGCCCGGTGGACCGAGGCCCGCGGCCCGGCCGGGGACGAGGGCGACGGCGATCTGGCCGACGCCAGCGCCGACGAGCTGTTCGACATCTTGCACAAGGAATTCGGAAGGTCGTGACCCGTGTCTGGCGATGAGAAACTGCTGGAGAACCTGAAGTGGGCGACCGGTGAGCTGCGGCGCGCGCGGCGCAGGCTGGTCGAGCTGGAGGAGGCCGGGCACGAGCCGATCGCCGTCGTCGGGATGAGCTGCCGCTTCCCCGGCGGGGTCCGCTCGCCCGAACAGCTGTGGGAACTGGTCGCCTCGGGGACCGACGCGCTGTCAGAATTCCCCGGCGACCGGGGCTGGGATCTGGGCGGTCTCTTCGACCCGGACCCCGACACGCCCGGCAAGACCTACGTCTCCGAAGGCGGATTCCTCTACGACGCCGGGGATTTCGATGCCGCGTTCTTCGGTATCTCGCCGCGTGAGGCCCAGGCGATGGATCCGCAGCAGCGGCTGCTGCTCGAAGCGGCGTGGGAGGTGCTCGAACGCGCCGGGATCGACCCGGCGGCCCTGCGCGGCAGCCGCACCGGTGTCTTCGCCGGCGTCATCCACAACGACTACACCGGCGTGCTCACCGACATCCCGCCGGAGCTGGAGCCCTATCTCGGCAACGGCAACTTCAGCAGTGTCGCCTCCGGCCGCATCGCCTACACCCTCGGTCTCGAGGGACCCGCGGTCTCGGTCGACACGGCGTGCTCGTCTTCACTGGTCGCACTGCACCTCGCCGCGCAGTCCCTGCGTCGCGAGGAGTGCACCCTCGCCCTCGTCGGCGGGGTGAACGTGATGACCCATCCCGCCGCGTTCGTCGACTTCAGCCGTCAGCGCGGGCTGGCCGCCGACGGCCGCTGCAAGGCCTTCGCCGAAGCGGCCGACGGCACCGGCTGGGGCGAAGGCGTCGGAATGCTGCTGGTGGAGCGGCTTTCCGACGCGCAGCGCAACGGGCACCAGGTTCTCGCGGTGCTGCGGGGCAGTGCCATCAACCAGGACGGCGCGTCGAACGGGCTCACCGCGCCGAACGGTCCCGCGCAGCAACGGGTCATCCGTCAGGCGCTCGCGGACGCCCGGCTCTCGCCGGGACAGGTCGACGTCGTCGAGGGACACGGCACCGGCACCACCCTCGGTGACCCGATCGAGGCGCAGGCGCTGCTGGCGACCTACGGCCAGGACCGGGAACGCCCGCTGCTGCTCGGCTCCCTCAAGTCGAACATCGGGCACACGCAGGCCGCCGCCGGGGTCGGCGGGGTGATCAAGATGGTGCAGGCCATCCGGCACGGGATCGCGCCACGCACCCTGCACGTCGACGCTCCATCGTCGCATGTGGACTGGTCGGCGGGCGAGGTCTCGCTGCTGACCGGGGAACAGCCGTGGCCGGAGACCGGGGAACCACGCCGGGCCGGGGTCTCGTCGTTCGGGATCAGCGGTACCAACGCGCACGTGATCCTGGAGCAGGCGCCACCCGTCGAACCCGAGTCCCTTGTGGACACTCGGGTGCTCGAATCCGCGGCTCTGCCGTTCGTCCTTTCCGGCCGGAGCGAGGAGGCTTTGCGCGCCCAGGCGTCGAAGCTGGCGGCACATCTGGCAAGCGAGCCATCCCCGAAGGCCGTCGCGCGAGCCCTCGCCGACACGCGGTCGGCGTTGCCGCACCGGGCGGTCGTACTCGCCGAAGACCTCGTCGAGCTGCTCGGCGGCCTGCGTTCCCTCTCCGACGGTGAACCAGCCGCGCGGGTCGTGACCGGTGCCGCCGAGACGGGTAAGGCCGTTTTCGTGTTCCCGGGTCAGGGTTCGCAGTGGGTGGGGATGGCGGAGGAGTTGTTGTCGGCTGTTCCGGTGTTCGCGGAGTCGATGGCCGAGTGCGAGAAGGCTTTGTCGTCCTTTGTGGACTGGCGGTTGTCTGAGGTGTTGTCCGACGCGGTTGCGTTGGAGCGGGTTGATGTGGTGCAGCCGGTGTTGTTCGCGGTGATGGTGTCGTTGGCGCGGTTGTGGCGGGCGTGTGGGGTGGAGCCTGCTGCGGTGGTGGGTCATTCGCAGGGTGAGATCGCTGCGGCGTGTGTGGCTGGTGCGTTGTCGCTTCAGGATGCGGCGCGGGTTGTGTGTTTGCGGAGTAAGGCGATTCTGGCGTTGTCGGGTCTCGGTGGCATGGTGTCGGTGGCCGCTGCTGAGGACCGGGTGCGGGAGTTGTTGCCGGAGGGTGTGTCGGTGGCGGCGGTGAACGGTGCCGCGTCGGTGGTGGTGTCGGGTGATGTCGCTGGGTTGGATGCGTTGGTCAAGCGGTGTGAGCTGCTGGACGTGCGGGCGAAGCGGATTCCGGTGGATTACGCGTCGCATTCGGCGCATGTGGATGCGATCGAGCAAGATGTGGTGTCGGCGTTGGCGGGTATTTCGCCGCGGGAGCCGGTGATTCCGTTTTATTCGACGGTGACCGATGAGCCTCTGGAGTTGGATGCTGGGTATTGGTTCCGGAATTTGCGCGGGACGGTGCAGTTCGCGCGGACGGTGGATCGGTTGCTGGAGGATGGTTTCCGGTTTTTCGTGGAGGCGAGTCCGCATCCGGTTCTGGTGCCTGGTATCAGTGAAGACGTTGTGGCGTTGGGGAGTTTGCGCCGGGGCGAGGGCGGGCCGGAGCGGTTCGTCGCGTCGCTGGCCGAAGCCCACGCGCAGGGCCTGAGTCCCTCGTGGTCCGCCGTGCTGCCGCCTGCGGAACGGGTCGACCTGCCGACGTATGCCTTCCAGCACAAGCGGTTCTGGCTCGAAGCGGGCACCGCGAGCGGGGACGCGTCGGCGTTCGGGCAGACGGTGGTGGACCATCCGCTGCTCGGTGCCGCCTTGCCGCTCGCGGACGGCGACGGCCTCGTCCTCACCGGCCGGATCTCGCCGGAGACCCATCCCTGGCTTGCCGACCACGCCGTCCTGGACACCGTGCTCCTGCCGGGTACGGCGTTCGTCGAACTCGTCCTGCGCGCGGGGCGCGAGGCCGGCTGCGACGGCATCGGCGAACTGACCCTGGAAGCCCCGCTCCTCGTCGACGGGCCTGTGGCGCTGCAGGTCGTGGTCGGGGAGCCCGACGAGCGCGGCCACCGCGTCGTGTCCGTGCACTCGCGGCCGGAGGACTCCGCCGAACCGTGGACCCGCAACGCCCAGGGCACGCTGTCCGCGGGCATTCCCTCGACGGTGTCGCTCGCCGAGTGGCCGCCTCCCGGTGCCGCCGAGGTGCCGGTGGCCGATCTCTACGACCGTTTCGCCGAACTCGGCCTCGCCTACGGTCCGGTGTTCCAAGGACTGCGTGCCGCGTGGCGCCAGGGTGACGACGTGTTCGCCGAGGTCGACCTGCCCGCGGGCGAGGAGGCGGACCGCTTCGGCGTGCACCCGGCCCTGCTCGACGCGGCCCTGCACACCCTCGGCCTCGGAGCCCGGGACGAAACCGTCCGCCTGCCGTTCACCTGGTCCGGCGTGACCCTCCACGCCACGGGCGCGTCGAAACTCCGGGTCCGGCTCACCCCGACCGCCGACGGCGGCTCGCTCACCGTGGCCGACGACACCGGCGCCCCGGTGCTGACCGTCGGGGAACTGGGGCTGCGTCCGATCTCCCCGGCCCAGCTCGGACGCCACCGGGATTCGCTGTTCCGGCTCGACTGGGTCCCTGCGCCGGTGGGGTCGGCGCCGGAAGAGCCGGTGGTGTGGCGCTGCCCCGAAGGTGAACTGCGGCCGGTCCTGGAGGAGGTCCTGAAGCGGATCCAGGCGGATTCGACGGCCACCACCGTGGTGTTCACGTCGGGCGCGGTGGCGAGCGCGTCGCCGGATCCGGTGGCGACCGCGGTCTGGGGCCTGGTGCGGTCGGCCCAGTCCGAGAATCCGGGCCGGTTCGTGCTGATCGACGCGCGGACCGAGGACGAGGTCCGCACCGCGCTGGCGACCGGGGAGGCGCAGGTCGCCGTCCACGACGGCAAACCGCTGGTACCCCGCCTCGCGCGGGTGGCGGCCGCCGACGCGGGCGAACCGGACTGGACGCCCGACGACGTCGTGCTGATCACCGGCGGCACCGGACGGCTCGGGCAGGCGTTGGCCCGGCACCTCGCCGTCCGGCACGGCGTGCGCGGACTGGTGCTGACCGGGCGGACGGGCGCCGGTGCGGAAGACCTCGTCGCGGAGCTGGCGGACCACGGCACCCAGGTCACCGTCGCGGCCTGCGACGTCGCGGACCCGGCGGCGGTGCGCGCGCTGCTGGCCGACCATCCGGTGACCGCGGTGGTGCACGCCGCGGCCGTACTCGACGACGGGCTCGTCGACGGCCTGACCCCGGACCGGCTCGGCACCGTGCTGGCCCCGAAGGCCGACGGCGCCCGCGTGCTGCACGAACTCGCCGGGCCGGTCCGCAAGTTCGTCGTGTTCTCCTCGGCTGCCGGGGTCTTCGGCAACCCTGGGCAAGCGGGCTACGCCGCGGCCAACGCCTACGCCGACGCCCTCATGCTCCGGCGCCGCGCCGAGGGGCTGCCGGGCGTGTCCCTCGCCTGGGGTTTCTGGGCGGAACGCAGCAAGCTGACCGGCGAACTCGACGACACCGACGTCCGCCGGATGGCCCGCGCGGGCGTCACCGCGCTATCCACGGAGGACGGACTGGCGCTGTTCGACGCCGCCGTGTCCGGCCGGGACGGCCTGCTCGTCCCCGCCAAGATCGACCTGACCGCGTTCCGGGGCCGCGCGGCCGCCGAGATCCCCGCCCTGCTGCGCGGCCTGGTGCGAGTCCCCGCGCGACGGGCGGGGGAGGCGTCGGGCACGGCCGAGGCGCTGGCCCGCGACCTCGCCGGGAAACCGGAGGCCGAACGCGTCCGGCTGCTGCTGGAGGTGGTGCGGACGCGGGTGGCGGCCGTGCTCGGGCACGAGTCGGCCGACGCGATCGCCGAAGACCGCGGGTTCCTCGAACTGGGCTTCGACTCGCTGACCGCCGTGGAACTGCGCAACCGGCTCGCCGAGGCGACCGGACTGCGGTTGCCGCCCACGCTCGTCTTCGACCGGCCCAACGCCGGAGCGCTCGCCGCCTACCTGGCGGCCGAACTGGGCACCGAGTCCGCCGGCCCGGGCCTCGACGCCGAACTCGACCGGTTCGCCGCCGCGCTGACCGCGGCCGACCCCGGAGAGGCCGAACGGGCCCGGCTCACCGCCCGGCTGCGCGCCCTTCTCGGCACGCTCCAAGGGGGTGAGGACACGGCCGCGGAAATCGACGGAAAACTCGAATCGGCGGACGACGAGGAAATGTTCGCCTTCATCGACAATGTGCTGAAACCCGGCTGAGTGGTAAGAATGGTTTCGACCTGTCGCGAAAGCCACTTTCGGGACGTCACATGTCTCGAAAGTGGCTTTCGCGACACCCGCCCCGGCCGTCGGCTCAGCCCAAGGTGGCAGAGCGAACCCAAGGTGGCAGACCGAGCCCCGCCGCAGGTGGGCAGAACCCGCCGTACGTGGGCTGAAGGCTCCCATCGCCGCGTCTGATGCGGTGAAAGGAGCCTTCGTACCGGCCGGATCGGGTCGAAAGTGGCTTTCGCGATACCCGCTCAGGCGGAGGCTCGACCGGACGCGCGTGGGCTGAAGGCTCCCTTCACCGCGTCTGATGCGGTGAAAGGAGCCTTCGCCCCGGTCGGATACGGTCTCGAAAGTGCCCCTGTCCGTCGCCTATTCCCCAAGGGGACCTAGGGGCGGCTAGGGGTTGTCCGCCTCTTCGCAGCTCACCTAGCTTTTCTTCGAGTGGCATTTCGTTTTTCCCGGCGCGAAGAGGTTGGCTACTGATGCTGAACGAGGAGAAGCTGCGCGACTACCTCAAGCGGGTGTCGGCCGACCTGCATCGGACTCGTGCCCAGTTGCGGGAAGCCGAGGCTCGGGACCACGAGCCGATCGCGATCATCGGGATGGCCTGCCGGTACCCGGGCGGGGTCCGCGGCCCGGAGCAGCTGTGGGACCTCGTGGCCGCGGGCACCGACGCGGTGGGCGGTTTCCCCGCCGACCGGGGCTGGGACGTCGAGGCCCTGTACGACCCCGACCCAGCCCGGCACGGCAAGACCTACACGCGCGAAGGTGGCTTCCTCTACGACGCGCACGAGTTCGACGCCGCGTTCTTCGGCATCAGCCCGCGTGAAGCGCTCACCGTCGACCCGCAGCAGCGCCTCCTGCTGGAGACCGCCTGGGAGGTCTTCGAACGCGCCGGGATCGACCCGCTTTCGGTGCGCGGCAGCCGGACCGGCGTGTTCGCCGGGGTGATGTACAACGACTACGGCTCCAGGCTCGACCCCCGCGCCGAGGAACTGCGTGAGTTCGAGGGCTACCTCGGCAACGGCAGCGCCGGGAGCGTCGCCTCCGGCCGCGTCGCCTACACCTTCGGCCTCGAAGGCCCCGCCGTCACCATCGACACCGCCTGTTCGTCTTCGCTGGTCGCGCTGCATCTCGCCGCCGAGTCGCTCCGGCGCGGGGAATCCACGCTCGCGCTGGCGGGCGGGGTGACCGTGATGGCCTCACCGGAGACCTTCGTGGAGTTCAGCCGTCAGCGCGGGATGGCGCCCGACGGCCGCTGCAAACCCTTCGCCGACGCGGCCGACGGCACCGGATGGGCCGAGGGCGCCGGGATCCTGCTGCTCGAACGGCTCTCCGACGCCCGTCGCAACGGGCATCCGGTACTCGCCGTGGTCCGCGGCACCGCGGTCAACCAGGACGGCGCGAGCAGCGGGCTCACCGCGCCGAACGGCCCGTCGCAGCAGCGGGTGATCCGGCAGGCGCTCGACAGCGCCGGGCTCGCGCCGCACCAGGTCGACGTCGTCGAGGCGCACGGCACAGGGACGACGCTGGGCGATCCGATCGAAGCGCAGGCCCTGATCGCCGCCTACGGGCAGGAGCGCGTCCGTCCACTGTGGCTCGGTTCGCTGAAGTCGAACGTCGGGCACACCCAGGCGGCCGCCGGGGTCGGCGGCGTGATCAAGATGGTGCAGGCGATCCGGCACGGGATCGCGCCGAAGACCCTGCACATCGACACTCCGACGTCCAAAGTGGACTGGGAAGCCGGTGCGGTCGAACTGCTTACCGAGGCCCGCCCGTGGCCGGAAACCGGTGAAGCACGTCGCGCCGGGATCTCGTCGTTCGGGGTCAGCGGCACCAACGCGCACGTGATCGTCGAACAGGCGCCGGAGGTCGAGCCCGCCGAGCGCGACGGCGAATCACCGGTCGGCGACGGGGTGACACCGCTGGTCCTGTCCGCCCGGAGCGCCGAGGCCTTGCGCGCGCAGTCCGCCCGGCTGCGTGAGCACCTTCGCCGGACGGAATCGCTGACCGACATCGCTTTCTCGCTCGCGACGACCCGTGCCGCGCTGGAGCACCGCGCCGTGGTCGTGGCCGAAGCGGGCGCCTCGCTCGACGCGCTGGCCGCCGGGACGCCTGCGGCGGGGCTGGTCGAAGGCATCGCTTTGCCGCCGGGCAAGGTCGCGTTCGTCTTCCCCGGGCAGGGATCGCAATGGGCCGGGATGGCTCTGTCGCTCAAAGACTCCTCGCCGGTCTTCCGGGCCGCGCTGCTCGACTGCGAGCGCGCTCTTTCGTCCTTTGTGGACTGGAAGCTCACCGACGTGCTCGGCGACGCGAAGGCGCTGGAGCGCGTCGACGTCGTCCAGCCCGCGCTCTTCGCGGTCAACGTGTCGCTGGCGGCGCTGTGGCGGGCGTGCGGGGTCGAACCCGACGCGGTGACAGGGCACAGCCAGGGCGAGATCGCCGCCGCGTACGTGTCCGGCGCGCTGTCGCTGGCCGACGCCGCGAAGGTCGTCGCCTTGCGGGCCAAGGCCATCCTCGCGCTGTCCGGGGACGGAGGCATGGTCGCGGTCGCGCTCGGTCGCGACGACGTGCTCCCTCGGCTGACGGCATGGGGCGACCGGGCCGCCGTGGCCGCGGTCAACGGACCCGCGTCGGTCGTCGTCTCCGGCGACCCCGAGGCGCTCGACGGTCTCATCGCCGCCTGCGAAGCGGACGGCGTGCGCGCCCGCCGGATCCCGGTGGACTACGCCTCGCATTCGCCGCAGGTGGACGTCCTGCGCGAGGAGCTGCTCGGCCTGCTCGCCGGCGTCGAGCACCACGCGTCCACGGTGCCGTTCTACTCGGCGGTCACCGGCGAACCCCTCGACACGGGCGGTCTCACCCCGGAGTACTGGTTCCGGAACCTGCGGGCCACCGTCCGGTTCGACCGTGCCGTCCGGCGGCTGCTCGACGACGGCCACCGGTTCTTCGTCGAAGCCAGCGCGCATCCGGTGCTGACCGGCAGCGTCACCGAAACCATCGAGGAACGCGGCGCCCACGCGGTCGCGCTCGGTTCGCTGCGTCGCGACGAGGGTGGCGTCCGACGGTTCCTGACCTCGCTGGCCGAGGCGCATGTGCGCGGCCTCCGCCCGGACTGGGCCGCGTTGTGGCCCGGTGCCACCAGGGTCGACCTGCCCACGTATGCCTTCCAACGGGTGCCGTACTGGCTCGACGCCGTCGTCGCCCGGCAGGGCGGGACGGCGGCCGAACTGCGCTTCTGGGCAGCCGTCGACCAGGCAGACACCGAAGCGCTGGACGCCGCCGTCCCCGCCGGGGAAGGAGCCTGGGACGCGGTGCTTCCCGCGCTTTCGGCCTGGCGCCGCTCCGGCCTCGAAAAGTCCACAGTGGACAGCTGGCGATACCGGATCGACTGGGTCCCGGCCACCGGGGCCACCGCGGCCACTCTCGACGGGACGTGGCTGCTGGTGGTCCCGTCCAGTCCGGTGCCGCCCGTCGCGGAGGTGCTCACCCGCCTCGGTGCCCGTGTCCTGGTCGCAGGCGCCGATGACGAACTGCCGAGCGAGCCGGTCGACGGCGTGCTTTCCCTGCTGGCGCTGGACGAACGGCAGCATCCGGTGGTCCCCGCCGGGCTCGCCGCGACCGCCGACCTCGTCCGAAAGCTCGACGGGCTCGACGCTCCACTGTGGATCGCCACCTCCGGCGCGGTCGCCGTCGGCCGGTCGGAAGTGCCGAACACGCAGGCCGCGGTCTGGGGGCTCGGCCGGGCCGTCGGTCTCGAACACCCCGAACGCTGGGGCGGCCTCGTCGACCTTCCCGCGGAACTCGACGAACGCGCAGCGGCCAGGCTTGCCGGAGTGCTCGCCACCGGCGACGAGGACCAGGTCGCCGTGCGATCGTCCGGGGTTTACCTGCGGCGGCTCGTACGGGCGCCGCTCGGGGACGCGGTCGCGCCGGACTGGCGGCCGCGCGGAACCGTGCTGGTCACCGGCGGCACCGGGGCGGTGGCCGCCCACGTCGCGCGATGGCTCGCCGGGAACGGCGCCGAACACCTGGTGCTCACCAGCAGGCGCGGGGCGGCGGCCGAAGGCGCGGCGGAGTTGCGCGAAGAACTCGCCGGGCTCGGTGCCAAGGTGACGTTCGCCGCCTGTGACGTCGCCGATCGCGAGGCACTGGCCGTGGTGCTGGCCGAGTACCCGCCGAACGCCGTCGTGCACGCGGCGGGGGTCGGGACCACCGCGTCGCTCGCCGAGACCGGCCCGGCGGAACTCGCCGACGCGCTCGCCGCCAAGACCGGCGGCGCCATCCACCTCGACGAACTTCTCGAAGGCACCGAACTGGACGCCTTCGTGCTCTTCTCCTCCAACGCGGGTGTCTGGGGCGGCGCAGGGCAGGGGGCCTATGGCGCCGCGAACGCCGCGTTGGACGCGCTCGCCGAACGTCGTCGTGCCCGGGGACTGCCCGCCACCTCGGTGGCGTGGGGCCTGTGGGGCGGTGGCAGCGGGCTGGCCGGTCAGGACGACGTCGACCGGCTGCGCCGGCTCGGGCTGGCCGCGATGGACCCGGCGCTCGCCGTCTCCGCGCTCGTCCAGGCCGTTTCGCACGATGAGACCTTCGTCGCGGTCGCCGACGTCGACTGGGCGCGCTTCGCCCCCGGATTCGCCCTCGCCCGGCCCCGGCCGCTGCTGGACGCGCTGCCCGAGGTCCGCGAGGCCCTGTCCGCCGACACCGCCGGACAAGGCGGTTCCGAATTCGCCGCCGGACTGCTGGCCGCCCCCGAGGCCGACCGGGCCCGGATCGTGCTCGACCTGGTCCGCGCGCAGGCCGCCGCCGTCCTCGGCCACGGTGGCGCAGCCGCCGTCGAGCCGGACCGGGCTTTCCGCGACCTCGGTTTCGATTCCCTGACCGCGGTCGAGGTCCGCGACCGGCTGGCCGCCGCCACCGGCCTGCGGCTGCCCGCGACCCTGGTCTTCGACCACCCCTCCGCCTCGGCGCTCGCCGGGCACCTCGTCGCCGAACTCACCGGCGACGTCACCGGCGCCCCGGCCGCCCCGGCCGTCGCGGTGACCGACGACGAGCCGATCGCGATCGTCGCGATGAGCTGCCGGTTCCCCGGCGGGATCACGGATCCGGAGAAGTTCTGGGAGTTCGTCGCAGGCGGCGGGGACGCGATGGCCGCGTTCCCGGACGACCGCGGCTGGGACCTCGACGCGCTGTACGACCCGGACCCCGCGCATCTCGGCACCACCTACGCCCGTGAAGGCGGCTTCCTCGACGACGCGGGCGGTTTCGACGCGGCGTTCTTCGGGATCTCGCCGCGTGAGGCGCTGGCGATGGATCCGCAGCAGCGGCTGCTGCTGGAGACGTCGTGGGAGGCGTTCGAGCGGGCAGGCATCGACCCGGCGACCCTGCGGGGGAGCGCGACCGGCGTGTTCGTCGGCGCCTCCTTCCAGAACTACGGGCTGGACGCCGCCGACGCGCCCGAAGGCACCGAGGGCTACTTCCTCACCGGAACCGCCACCGCCGTCGTTTCCGGCCGTCTCTCCTACACCTTCGGGCTGGAAGGCCCGGCGGTGACGATCGACACGGCCTGTTCGTCGTCGCTGGTGGCGCTGCATCTCGCGGCGCAGGCGCTGCGGCGCGGCGAATGTTCGCTGGCGCTGGCGGGCGGGGTGACCGTGATGGCCAACCCGGCGGCGTTCGTGGAGTTCAGCCGTCAGCGCGGGCTCGCGCCGGACGGACGCTGCAAGGCGTTCGCCGACGCCGCCGACGGCACCGCGTGGTCCGAGGGCGCCGGGATCCTTCTGGTGGAACGGCTTTCCGACGCGCGTCGCCTCGGCCACCCCGTGCTGGCGCTGGTGCGCGGTTCCGCGGTGAACCAGGACGGCGCCTCGAACGGGCTGAGCGCGCCGAACGGGCCGTCGCAGCAGCGGGTGATCGGGCAGGCATTGGCGAACGCCGGCCTGGCACCGTCCGATGTGGACGCCGTCGAGGCACATGGGACCGGTACCAGTCTCGGCGATCCGATCGAGGCACAGGCCCTGCTCGCCGCGTACGGCGGGGAACGCGATCATCCGCTGTGGCTCGGTTCGGTCAAGTCGAACCTGGGGCACACGCAGTCGGCGTCGGGCGTGGCGGGCGTGATCAAGATGGTGCAGGCGATCCGGCACGGCGTCCTGCCGCCGACCCTGCACGTCGACGCGCCGACCACGGAGGTGGACTGGACGGCGGGCGACGTCCGGCTGCTCATCGAACCGGTGGACTGGCCGGACACCGGCCGTCCGCGCCGGGCGGGCGTCTCCTCCTTCGGCGTCAGCGGGACCAACGTGCACACGCTGATCGAAGAGGTCCCGGAGAGCGCGGCACCGCCCGCCGCCGGAGACACGTGGATTCCGTGGGTGCTCTCGGCCAAGACCGAGGAAGCGTTGCGGGCCCAGGCTTCCCGGCTGCACGCGCACTTGGAGGAGCACCCCGAGGACGATTCCGGCGTCGCCTACACGCTGGCGACCGCCCGCGCGGGGCTGGAGTTCCGGGCAGCGGTGACCGGCGCGGACCGTCTGCGCGAACTGGCCCTCCTCGCCGAGGGGACGCCGAGCGCGGCCGTGCTGCGCGGCGCGCTCACGGCCGGGGCGCCGGGGTTCCTGTTCACCGGGCAGGGCAGCCAGAAACCCGGGATGGGCCGGGAACTCGCGGCCCGTTTCCCGGTGTTCGCCGCCGCGTTCGACGAGGTGTGCGCCCATCTGGACCCGCACCTCGAACTCCCGCTGCGCGAAGTCCTCGAAACCGAGCGGGTGCACGATACGGCGTTCGCGCAGTGTGCCCTGTTCGCCGTCGAGGTCGCGCTGTTCCGGCTGCTGGAGAGCTGGGGAGTCCGGCCGGGACTGGTGCTCGGGCATTCGGTCGGCGAGATCGCGGCCGCGCATGTCGCCGGGGTCCTGTCGCTGCCGGACGCCGCCACGCTCGTCGAGGCACGCGGCAGGCTCATGGGCGCTCTGCCCTCCCGCGGCGTGATGATCGCCTTGCAGGCCACCGAAGCCGAGGTGTCCCCGCTGCTCACCGAGCGCGTCTCGCTCGCCGCCGTCAACGGCCCGGAAGCGGTGGTGCTGTCCGGGGACGAGGACGCCGTCACCGCCGTGGTGGACCGGTTCGCGGACCGCAAGCACAAACGGCTCGTGGTCAGCCACGCGTTCCACTCGCCGTTGATGGAGCCGATGCTGGCCGACTTCCGCCGTGTCGTGTCCGGGCTTTCCTTCGCCGAGCCGCGGATCCCGGTCGTGTCCACGGTCACCGGCCGTCCCGATCCCGAGATCGCCTCACCCGGGTACTGGGTGCGGCACGTGCGCGAGGCCGTGCGGTTCCACGACGCGATCCGGTTCGCCGAAGCCGAGGGCGTGCGCGCCTTCGTCGAACTCGGCCCCGAGGGTGTCCTGTCCGCCATGGCCCGGGACTTCCTCGACGACGACACCGTGCTGATCCCGACCCTGCGCGGGGAACGTCCGGAGGTCGCCGCGCTGGCCACCACACTCGGCCGCCTGCACGTCCACGGCGTCGGGATCGACTGGACCGGCGTGTTCGACGGCGTCCCGGCGAACCGGGTCACCCTGCCCACGTATCCGTTCGAGCATCAGCACTTCTGGCTGGCGAGCACCGGCGCGGCGGCTGGTGACGCGGCCGCGTTCGGGCTCGGCGAGGCCGGACACGCGCTGCTCGGCGCGGCTGTCCCGGTTCCCGGCGGGAGCGGGATCTCTTTCACCGGAAGGCTTTCCCTGCGGGCTCAGCCGTGGCTCGCGGAGCACGTCGTGCTCGGAACGGCCTTGCTGCCCGGCACCGCGTTCGTCGATCTCGCGTTGCACGCGGGTGACCGCGCCGGCTGCGGAATCGTCGCCGAGCTGACCCTGGAAGCCCCGCTGGCGTTGCCGGAAAGTGGCGACGTCCGGCTGCACGTCACCGTCGGCGAGCCCGGCAAGGACGGCGAGCGCACGGTCGAGATCCACTCCCGCGCCGGGAACGCCGCGGACGACGAGCCGTGGACGCGGCACGCCACCGGTCTCCTGGCCGCCCGAACCCCCGCCGACAAGGGGAATCTGGACAGCTGGCCGCCGGAAGGCACCGAGATCCCGGTCGAGGACTTCTACGACCGGCTCGACGGCACCGGTTTCGAGTACGGGCCGTTGTTCCAGGGCCTGCGCGCGGCGTGGAAGGCCGGGGACGACGTCTACGCCGAAGTTTCGTTGCCTGAGGACCGTTTCCGTGACGCCGAAGGTTTCGGCGTCCACCCCGCGCTGCTGGACGCCACGCTGCACGCTTCGAAGCTGCGGCTGGACGGTGACAGCGAGGGACCTTTCCTGCCGTTCACGTGGAAGGGTGTCTCGCTGGCCGCGACCGGTGCCCGGACGCTGCGGGTGCGGCTGTCCTCGCCCGCCCCGGAAACGATTTCGCTGCTGCTCGCCGACGGTGAAGGCTCCCCGGTGGCCACCGTGGATTCCTTGGTGTTCCGGCGGGTTTCGCCGGAGCAGCTCGGAAACCGGCAGGGGAGCAGCTCGCTCTTCCACGTCGAGTGGACCGAGGTGCCCGCCGACGAAGTGTCCACAGAGGACGTCCGGGTTGGCGCGGGAGAGTCCTATGCGGACGTCGCGACGCTGCTTGCCGCCAGGACACCCGAAGTCGCGCTGCTGGTCTGCCCGTCCGGCGAGACCGCCGAGGCGGTGCATGACGCGACCACTTGGGCGCTGCGCCAGGTGCGGGACTGGCTCGCCGACGAACGCCTCGACGCGCACCGGCTCGTCCTGCTGACCGACGGCACCGATCTGGCCCAGGCCGCGGTGCGGGGACTGTTCCGGTCGGCCTCGTCCGAACACCCCGGCCGGTTCGGTATCGCCGAGACCGCCGGGGAGCCGGTGCGGGTGTCGGCCGACGATCCCGAACTGCGGCTGGAGAACGGTGTCGCGTACGCGCCGAGGCTGGTCCGCAAGACCGCCGCGGCCGCTCCGATCGCGCTCGATCCCGCCAAAACGGTGCTGGTCACCGGCGGCACGGGCGCGCTGGGCGCGCTGGTGGCCCGGCATCTCGTGGCCGCGCGCGGCGTGACCAAACTGCTGCTGGTGTCCCGGCGCGGGCTGGAAGCCGAGGGCGCCAAGGATCTGGTGGCCGACCTGACGGCCGCGGGTGCCGACGTCACCGTCGAAGCCTGCGACGTCGCCGACCGCGCGGCGCTGGAAGCGGCCGTCGCCGGGCACGAGCTGACCGCCGTCGTGCACACGGCCGGCGTGCTCGACGACGGTCTGGTCGGTTCGCTGACTCCGGAGCGGCTGGCGAAGGTGCTGCGGCCGAAGGTCGACGCGGCGCTGAACCTGCACGAACTCGCCGGCGACGTCGAGGAGTTCGTCCTGTTCTCGTCGGCGTCGGCCACGTTCGGCAATCCCGGGCAGGCGAACTACGCGGCGGCCAACGCGTTCCTCGACGCGCTCGCCCGGCACCGCCACGCCCAGGGGCTTCCGGCCACGTCGCTCGCCTGGGGTCTGTGGGCGACCGACGGCGGCATGACGGGCAAACTGAGCGACACCGACCTGGCCAGGATGGGCCGCACCGGTATCGCCGCGCTGACCCCGGAAGCCGGGCTCGCCCTGTTCGACGCGGCCTCCGGCGCCGGTCCGGTGGTGCTGCCGATGGCGTTGACGCCGTCCTCGCTCCGCGACGTGGAACCCGCGATGCTGCCCCCGTTGCTGCGCGGTCTGGTGCGGACGACGTCCCGGCGTGCCGCGTCCGCCCCCACCGGTCCGGCGTTGCAGGACAGGCTTGCGGGCCTGACCGGCGCCGAACGCGACGACGCGGTGCTGGAAGTGGTGCGCGAGCAGGTCGCCGCCGCGCTCGGTCATCCGGGCGCCGGCGCGATCGATCCGGGCAAGGGTTTCGTCGAACTTGGAATGGACTCGCTCAGCGCGGTCGAACTCCGCAACCAGCTGTGCGCGTTGAGCGGCCTGAAGCTCTCGACGACGGTGGTGTTCGACCACCCCAACCCGGCCGCGCTCGCCGGGCACCTCGCGGCCGAACTGCCCGCCGAAGGGGTGGCCACCACCGCGTCGGTGCACGCCGGGCTCGACCGGCTCGAAGCGTTGCTGGCCACCGCGGCCCCGGCGAACGGGGACCGCGCCGGGGTCACCGCGCGCCTGCGCACGCTGCTGGCGGCGTGGACCGGCGAGCCCGCCGCGGAGGCGGACGACTCGCTGGAGTCGGCCACCGCGGACGAACTGTTCGACCTGCTCGATCACGAACTCGGCGCGTCCTGACCCGCCTGATACTGGGAGACCCTTCCGTGGCGAACGAAGACAAGTACCTCGACTACCTCAAGCGCGCGACCGCCGACCTGCGGGAGACCCGGCGACGGCTGAAGGAGGCCGAGGACCGCGGCCACGAGCCGATCGCCATCATCGGGATGGCCTGCCGGTTCCCCGGTGGCGTGCGGTCGCCGGAGGATCTGTGGGAGCTGGTCGCCGAGGGTCGCGACGGGATCTCCGGGTTCCCGGCCGACCGGGGCTGGGACCTGTCCGCGCTGTACGACCCGACGGGGGAGAAGCCCGGCACCTCGTACTGCCGCGAGGGCGGTTTCCTCGACGGAGCGGGCGAATTCGACCCGGCCTTCTTCGGGATCTCGCCGAGGGAAGCACTCGCCATGGACCCGCAGCAGCGGCTGCTGCTGGAGATCTCCTGGGAGACCTTCGAACGCGCGGGTATCGACCCCGGGTCCCTGCGGGGCAGCCGGACCGGAGTGTTCGCCGGGGTGATGTACCACGACTACGTCTCCCGGCTCGCCGCCATCCCGGAGGAGCTCGAGGGCTACCTCGGCACCGGGAACTCGGGCAGCGTCGTTTCCGGGCGGGTCGCCTACACCTTCGGGCTGGAGGGCCCGGCGGTGACGATCGACACCGCGTGCTCGTCTTCGCTGGTTGCACTGCATCTGGCGGCGCAGGCGCTGCGGCAGGGCGAATGCACGATGGCGCTCGCCGGCGGTGTCGCGGTGATGTCCACACCGGACACTTTCGTCGACTTCAGCCGCCAGCGGGGGCTCGCCGCGGACGGCCGCTGCAAGTCCTATTCGGACGGAGCGGACGGCACGTCGTGGGCCGAGGGCGTCGGGATGCTCCTGGTGGAGAAGCTTTCCGACGCGCAGCGGCTCGGCCACCCGGTGCTCGCCGTCGTCAGCGGCAGCGCTGTCAACCAGGACGGGGCGAGCAGCGGTCTCAGTGTGCCGAACGGCCCGTCGCAGCAGCGGGTCATCCGGCAGGCCCTGGAGAACGCGCGGCTTTCGGCCGGGCAGGTCGACGTCGTGGAGGGCCACGGCACCGGGACCACCCTGGGCGACCCGATCGAGGCGCAGGCGCTGCTGGCCACCTACGGCCGGGAGAAGTCCGCGGACCGGCCGCTGTGGCTGGGCTCGCTGAAGTCGAACATCGGGCATTCCCAGTCCGCCGCCGGCGTCGGCGGCGTGATCAAGATGGTGCAGGCGATCCGGCACGGTGTCCTGCCGCGCACCCTGCACGCGGACGATCCTTCGTCCAAAGTGGACTGGTCGGCCGGTGCCGTCGAACTGCTCACCGAAGCACGTGAGTGGCCCGAGACCGGGCAGCCCCGCCGCGCCGGCGTTTCCTCGTTCGGGGTCAGCGGCACCAACGCGCACACCATCATCGAGCAGGCTCCCGAGAGCGAAGACGTCGCGGGCGTGCCGCCCACCGGCGCCGTGCCCGCGGTCCTGTCCGCCAAGACCGCGGAAGCGCTGCGCGACCAGGTCACGCGGCTGCGCTCGCACGTCCTCGCCCGGCCGGAGCTGAGCGTCGCCGACATCGCCGCGTCGCTCGCCACCACCCGCGTGCTGCACGAGCACCGGGGTGCGATCGTCGCGGCCGACCGGGACCAGCTGCTCGCCGGACTGGACATCCTCGCCGCCGGCGCCACCACCGCCGGGGTCACCCACGGCGTCGCGGCCGACGGCCGGACGGCGTTCCTGTTCACCGGTCAGGGCAGCCAGCGGCGCGGGATGGGCCGGGAACTGGCCGAGCGGTTCCCGGTGTTCGCCGAGGCCTTCCGCGAGCTGTGTGCCCGGTTCGAGCTGCCGGTCGGCGAACTGTCCACCGAGGAGCTGGACCAGACGGCGAACACGCAGTGCGCGTTGTTCGCCTTCGAGGTGGCGCTGTTCCGGCTGGTGGAGAGCTGGGGCGTCAAGCCCGATCTCCTGGCGGGCCACTCGATCGGCGAGATCGCGGCGGCCCATGTCGCGGGCGTGTTCAGTCTCGATGACGCCGTGAAGCTGGTGTCGGCGCGAGGCCGCCTGATGCAGGCCTTGCCCACCGGCGGCGCGATGGTGGCGTTGCAGGCGACCGAGGCCGAGGTCGTCCCGCTGCTGACGGACCGGGTTTCGCTGGCGGCGATCAACGGCCCGGAGTCCGTGGTCCTTTCCGGCGACGAAGACGCTGTCGCCGCCGTGGTGTCCCGGTTCGGGGACCGCAAGCACAAGCGGCTCGCCGTGAGTCACGCGTTCCATTCTCCGCTGATGGAACCGATGCTCGACGAGTTCCGCGCGGTCGCCGAAAGCCTGTCGTACGCAGCGCCGCGGATTCCGATCGTGTCCGGTGGCAAGGTCGATGTGTCCACTTCGGACTATTGGGTCCGGCACGTCCGTGATGCGGTGCGATTCCACGATTCGGTCAAGTTCCTGGCAGCCGAGGGCGTCACCCGGTTCCTGGAGATCGGTCCGGACGCCGTCCTGACCGCGATGGCCAAGGAAAGCGCGGGGGACGCGGTCGTCGTCGCGGCCACGCGCCGCAACCGCGCGGAAGACGTCACGCTGCTCGCCGCGGTCTCCACGCTGCACGTCCACGGGGCGGCCGTCGACTGGACGCCGCTGCTCGCCGGTGCCCGCCGCGTCGACCTGCCCACCTATGCCTTCCAGCACCGCCGGTTCTGGCTGGACGGCCCGCTGAACGCCGAGGGTGACGCGGCGAGCCTCGGCCTGGGCGCCACCGATCACCCGCTGCTCGGAGCCGTCGTCACGATGGCCGACGCGCACGGTGTGCTGCTCACCGGGCGGCTTTCCCTCGCCGCGCAGCCGTGGCTGGCCGGGCACGTGGTCGCGGGACACGTCCTGCTGCCGGGCACCGCGTTCGTCGACCTCGTCCTGCACGCCGGGGACAAGGTCGACTGCGGGATCGTGGAGGAACTGACCCTGCGCGAACCCCTCGTCCTGCCCGAACACGACGCGCTCAGCCTGCAACTCGTCGTCGGCGCGCCGGACGAGACCGGCAGGCGCACGGTCGGCGTCCACTCCCGCCCCGAGGCCGCCGACGCCGAATGGTCGTGCCACGCCACCGGTGTCCTCGCCCCCGGCTTCCCCGACACCGACTTCAGCCTCGCCGCGTGGCCGCCCGAAGGCGCCGAGCCGGTCGCGATCGACGGCCTGTACGGCGCGCTCGCCGAGGTCGGCCTCGACTACGGGCCCGCCTTCCAAGGCGTCCGCGCCGCCTGGACCCATGAATCGGCCGTCTACGCCGAAATCGAGCTGGCCGACGCCGAGAAGGCCGACGCGGCCCGCTTCGGGATCCACCCGGCCCTGCTCGACTCGGCCCTGCACGCCGCCGGACTCGGCGCACTGGACGCCACCGAAGCCCGGCTCCCGTTCTCGTGGTCCGGCGTGAGCCTGAGGGCCTTCGGAGCGAAGGCGATCCGCGTGCGGCTGACCCCCGCGGGGCCGGACACGATCGCGCTGGCCGTCGCGGATCCGGAGGGGCGGCCGGTGTTCACCGCCGACGGCCTCCTCGTCCGCGCGGTCCCGTCGGGCGCTCTCACCTCCCGGAACCCGGTGCGCGACGCGTTGTTCCGGGTGGACTGGCAGCCGCTCGCCATGCCCGCCGAATCCGCTGAGCACGTCGTGGCCTCGTTCACCGGGTACACCGGTGACCTGCTCGGCGACGCCCACGCGGCCGCGGTCCGCGCGCTCGAACTGGTGCGTGCCGATCAAGGCGGCCCGAAACTCGTCTTCCTGACCAGTGGTGCCGTCGGGGAGGCCGTGCCGCATCCGGCGCAGGCCACCGTCTGGGGCCTCGTGCGCACGGCGCAGGAAGAGTTCCCGGACCGGTTCGTGCTCCTCGACACCGACATCGAGCCCACGAGCGAACTCGTCGCGGCCGCCGTCGCCACCGGCGAACCCGAACTCATGCTCCGCGAAGGCGTCCTGTCCGGTGCCCGGCTCGTTCGCGCCTCGCGTGCCTCCGCCGAACCCGGCGACATCGCGGGGACGGTGCTGGTCACCGGCGGCACCGGCGCGCTCGGCGCGGACCTCGCCCGGCATCTGGTGCGGTCGCGCGGTGTGCGGCGGCTGCTGCTCACCAGCCGTCGCGGTGCGGCGGCCCCCGGTGCGGACATCCTCCTCCGTGAGCTGACCGCGCTCGGCGCCGACGTCCGGATCGAAGCCTGCGACGCCGCCGACCGGGACGCGCTCGCCGCCCTGCTCGCCGATCAGCCGATCGCCCTCGCCGTGCACGCGGCGGGTGTGCTGGACGACGGCCTCCTCGGTGACCTGACGCCGGAGCGGCTCACCGCCGTCCTGAAGTCCAAAGTGGACGCCGCCGTACATCTGCACGAGCTGCTCGGCGACACCGAACTCGTCCTGTTCTCCTCCGCCGCCGGAGTGTTCGGCAACGAAGGACAGGCGAACTACGCCGCCGCGAACGCCTTCCTCGACGCCCTCGCCCGGCATCGGCACGCGAACGGCCTGCCCGGCACGGCACTGGCGTGGGGGATGTGGGCCGCCGGAATGGGCGACTCGCTCGGCTCCCGCCCCGGCTTCCCTGCTCTGTCCACAGAGGACGGCATGGCGCTCTTCGACGCCGCGACGGCGCTCGGCGACGCCGCGCTCGTCCCGATCCGGCTCGATCTGCCCGCGCTGCGTGCGCGGCTCGGCGGCGACGTGCCGCCGTTGCTGCGCGGCCTGATCCGGCCCACCCGCCGCGCCGCCGTCACCGGTTCGGCCGGTGCGCTCGCCGACCGGCTGGCCGCGCTCGCCCCTGCCGAACGGAGCCGGGAACTGCTGGAGATCGTGCGGACACATGTCGCCATCGTGCTGGGCCACCTCGGCTCGGCGGCGATCGACGCCGGGAAACCGTTCCAGGAGCTCGGCTTCGACTCGCTGGCGGCGGTCGAACTGCGCAACCGGCTGACCGAGGCCACCGGCCTGCGGCTGGCCGCGACCCTCGTCTTCGACTACCCGACACCGCTCGTGCTCGCCGAACACCTGCTGGAGGGGCTCGCCGGGAGCGGGCTCGCGGAAGCACCGGAAACGCCGGTGCGCACGAGTCCGGTCGACGAGCCGATCGCGATCATCGGCATGGCCTGCCGCTATCCAGGCGGTGTCACTTCTCCGGAAGAGCTGTGGGATCTCGTGGCCACCGGCCGTGACGGGGTCTCGTCGTTCCCGGTCAACCGGGGCTGGGACGACGTCTACGACGCGGACCCCGGCAAGGCAGGCAAGAGTTACGCCCGCGAGGGCGGTTTCCTGCACGACGCGGGCGAATTCGACGCGGCGTTCTTCGGGATCTCGCCGCGCGAGGCGCTGGCGATGGATCCGCAGCAGCGGTTGCTGCTGGAGACGTCGTGGGAGGTCTTCGAACGCGCCGGGATCGATCCGCACGGGGTGCGGGGAAGCAAGACCGGCGTCTTCGCCGGGGTGATGTACCACGACTACGCGGCGCGGCTGAACTCCGTGCCGGAGGACGTCGAGGGCTATCTCGGCACGGGCAACTCGGGCAGCGTGATCTCGGGACGGCTGGCCTACACGTTCGGGCTGGAAGGCCCCGCGGTGAGCATCGACACGGCCTGTTCGTCCTCGCTGGTCGCGATGCACCTCGCCGGACAGGCTTTGCGGCAGGGCGAATGTTCGCTCGCGCTCGCCGGGGGCGTGACCGTGATGGCGACGCCGAACACCTTCGTCGAGTTCAGCCGACAGCGTGGGATGGCCACCGACGGCCGGTGCAAATCCTTCGCCGAGGCCGCGGACGGCACCGGCTGGGGCGAAGGCGTCGGCATGCTCCTGCTGGAGCGCCTTTCGGACGCCCGCCGCAACGGCCACCGGGTGCTGGCCGTGGTCCGCGGTTCGGCGGTGAACCAGGACGGCGCGTCGAACGGCTTGACGGCGCCGAACGGGCCGTCGCAGCAGCGCGTGATCCGTCAGGCTTTGGCGCAGGCGGGCTTGCGTCCGTCCGATGTGGACGCCGTGGAAGCGCACGGTACGGGAACGACTCTTGGCGATCCGATCGAGGCGCAGGCTTTGCTGGCCACGTACGGGCAGGATCGTGAGGAGCCGTTGTGGCTGGGTTCGGTGAAGTCGAACCTCGGGCACACGCAGGCGGCCGCCGGTGTCGCGGGTGTGATCAAGATGGTCGAGGCGATGCGGCACGGCGTGCTGCCCAGGACGTTGCATGTCGATGAGCCTTCGTCCCATGTGGACTGGTCCGATGGCGCGGTCTCCCTGCTCACCGAGACGAGGGAGTGGCCGGACACCGGACGTCCGCGACGCGCCGGGGTGTCGTCGTTCGGGATCAGCGGGACCAACGCGCACACGATCATCGAGGCCGTCGAGCCGGAAGCCGCCGCGTCCGGAAGCCAGGATGTCGCGCCGTGGCCGCTGTCCGGCAAGACCGAGGAAGCGTTGCGCGCGCAGGCGGCCCGCCTCCACGACCATCTGCTGGCCAATCCCGGCCTGAGCGCGACGGACGTCGCGTTCTCCCTTACGGCTCGGGCGGATCTGGAGCACCGGGCCGCGCTCGTGGCCGGTGACCGCGACGGTCTCCTGGCCGCACTGGACGCGCTCGCGCACGGCGAGACCGCCGAGGGGATCGTCCGGGGAACGGCCCGGCACACCGGCCGGACGGCGTTCCTGTTCACCGGTCAGGGCAGCCAGCGGCTCGGGATGGGTATTGAGCTGGCTGAGCGCTTCCCGGTGTTCGCCGAGGCTTACGACGAGGTGTGTTCCCGGTTCGAGCAGCCGATCAAGGACTTGACGGCCGACGAACTGAACCAGACCGCGAACACGCAGTGTGCGTTGTTCGCTCTTGAGGTGGCGCTGTTCCGGTTGGTGGAGAGCTGGAGTGTCCGGCCGGACTTCCTGGCGGGGCATTCGGTCGGTGAGATCGCCGCCGCGCATGTCGCGGGTGTGCTGTCCCTCGACGACGCGGTGACTTTGGTGTCTGCTCGTGGTCGGTTGATGCAGGCGCTGCCCACGGGCGGCGCGATGGTGGCGCTGAGGGCGACGGAAGCCGAGGTGACCCCGCTGCTGACCGATCGGGTGTCGATCGCCGCCGTCAACGGCCCGGAATCGGTGGTCGTCTCGGGTGACGAAGACGCCGTCGCCGCTGTGGTCTCTCGGTTCGAGGACCGCAAGCACAAGCGGCTCGTGGTCAGCCACGCCTTCCATTCGCCGTTGATGGAGCCGATGCTGGAGGAGTTCCGCGCGGTCGCCGACGGCCTGTCGTATGCGGCGCCGCGGATTCCGATCGTGTCGGGTGGTCTGGCGGATGTGTCCACTTCGGACTATTGGGTCCGTCACGTCCGTGACGCGGTGCGGTTCCACGATTCGGTGAAGTTCCTGGAAGCCGAAGGTGTCACGCGGTTCCTGGAGATCGGTCCGGACGGCGTGCTGACCGCGATGGCCCAGGACAGCCTGGAGGACGCGGTCGTCGTCCCCGCCCTGCGACGCGACAAACCCGAGGTGACGACCCTGCTGACGGCGGTGGCCGGACTGCACGTCCACGGCGCCGACGTCGACTGGGGCCCGTGGTGCGCCGGTGCCCGCCGGGTGGATCTGCCCACGTATGCCTTCCAGCGCACGGAGTTCTGGCTCGACGCGGGTGCCGCGGCCGGCGATCTGACCGCGGCGGGACTGGCCGACGCCGGGCATCCGCTGCTCGGTGGCGCGGTGACCCTGCCGGATTCCGGCGGGACCGTCTTCACTGGCAGGCTGTCGCTCTCGGCCCAGCCCTGGCTCGCCGACCATGCCGTCGGGGAGACCGTGCTCCTGCCCGGAACCGCGTTCGTCGATCTGGCGCTCGCCGCCGGACGGCGGCACGGCCACGTCGTCCTCGACGAACTCACCCTGGAGAGCCCGCTGGTCCTGCCGGAGCACGGCGGTGTCGAGCTGCGCGTGTGGGTCCGCGAACCGGACGACACCGGCGCGTGCGCGGTCAGCGTGCATTCCCGCGCCGACGACGACGAACCCTGGATCCGCCACGCGGTCGGGACGCTGACCGAGGACACCGGCGCCGCCCCCGCCGACCTGACGTCGTGGCCGCCCGCCGCCGACGAGACCGACGTCGACGGCCTGTACGACGCGCTCGCCGACGCGGGCCTGAACTACGGCCCGGTGTTCCAAGGTGTCCGCGCCGCCTGGCGCGACGGCACGACGGTGTACGCCGAGATCGATCTCGACGAACGTCACCACGGCGACGCCGCCCGGTTCGGCCTGCACCCGGCGCTGCTGGACGCTGCCCTGCACACCGCCGGGCTCGGCGCGCTGAGCACCGAAGGCGGGGCCCGGCTGCCCTTCCTGTGGTCGGGTGTCTCGTTCACCGGCCTCGGCGCCACGAGCCTGCGCGTCCGGCTCACCGCGAAGGACGACACGCTCTCCCTGACGATCGCGGACGGGGCGGGGGCGCCGGTGGCGACCGTCGCCGGGCTGACCGTCCGCCGGGTCGACCCCGCCGCGTTCGGTGGCGGCGCCGACTCGCTGTTCCGGGTGGAGTGGGTCCCGGTCCGTGCCCGTGCCGCGGACGTCGCATATGTCGTCCGGTCCGAAGTGGACAGTGTGACGGACGTGCACGAGGCGACGGCGCAAACGCTTGCGGCGCTCCAATCCTGGCTCGCCGACGAAAGCGACGCCACCTTGGTCGTGCTGACCAGCGGCGCCGTGTCGGTGGCGGGAGAGGACACGCGTGATCTCGCCCGCGCCGCCGTCTGGGGGCTGGTGCGGTCGGCGCAGTCCGAGCACCCGGGCCGGATCGTGCTCGTCGACACCGACACCGACACCGACACCGACACAGCGGACCTGGCCGGGGCCGTCGCCACCGGCGAGTCACAGTTGGCCATCCGCGACGGGAAGCTCTGGGCGCCGCGTCTGGCGAAGGGCGCGCCCTCCAGTGCCACACCGCGTTTCGACCCGGCCGGGACCGTCCTGCTCACCGGGGCCACCGGCGCGCTGGGCCGATCGCTGGCCCGGCACCTGGTCTCCGGACACGGCGTGCGGCACCTGCTCCTGGTCAGCCGCAGCGGCGCGACCGCCCCCGGCGCCGAGGACCTGCTGGCCGAACTGACCGGGCTCGGCGCCTCCGCGGTCCTGGAGTCCTGCGACGTCGCCGACCGGGAAGCCCTCGCGCGGCTGCTGGCCGGGATCGACCCCGGACATCCGCTCACCGCCGTGGTGCACGCGGCCGGCGTCCTCGACGACGGCTTGGTCGGCAGCCTGACCCCCGAACGGTTCGACGCCGTCCTACGGCCCAAGGCCGACGCGGCGCTGAACCTGCACGAACTGGCGGGCGACGTCGACGAGTTCGTGCTGTTCTCGTCGGCGGCGGGAACGTTCGGCAACGCCGGGCAGGCGAACTACGCCGCGGCGAACGCCTTCCTGGACGCGCTGGCACAGCACCGGGTGGCCAACGGGCTCCCGGCCCGGTCACTGGCCTGGGGCCTGTGGGACACCGACGACGGGATGGACGCTTCCGCCGCCGTCGCGAGGCTCACCGGTTCCGGCCTCACCACCGAAGAAGGGCTGCGCCTGTTCGACACCGCGGCCGACGGCGTCGTCCTGCCGATGAAGCTCGACGTCGCCGCGCTCCGCGCCGAACTCGGCTCCGACGTGCCGTCCCTGCTGCGCGGGCTGATCAAGGCGCCCGCGCGGCGCTCCGCCGGGGCGTCGGCGTGGAAGCGGCAGCTCGCGGGACTGTCCGAAGAGGACCGTGACGCGCGCCTGCTCGAACTCGTGCGGACACAGGTCGCCGCGGTGCTGGGCTACTCCGGCCCGGAGGACGTGCCGTCGGACCGGGCGTTCACCGAACTCGGCTTCGATTCGCTCACGTCGGTGGACCTGCGGAACCGGCTGAACTCGGCGACCGGCCTGCGCCTGCCCGCCACCCTCGTGTTCGATCACCCGAGCTCCGACGCGGTGGTCTCCCGCCTGCGGGAGGAACTGTCCGGCGGCGCGGCGGCGGCCGCCGCCGTCACCACGGCACCGGTCGACGAACCGATCGCCATCGTCGGCATGGCCTGCCGGTTCCCCGGCGGTGTCCGGTCCCCGGAAGACCTCTGGCGTCTGGTCAGCGAAGGCCGTGACGGCATCACCCCGTTCCCGGCGGACCGGGGCTGGGACGTCGAAGGCCTGTACGACCCCGAGGTCAGCAGGCCGGGCACCTCCTGCACCCGCTACGGCGGATTCCTGCACGACGCCGGGGACTTCGACCCCGGGTTCTTCGGGATCTCGCCGCGTGAGGCGCTGGCGATGGACCCGCAGCAGCGGTTGCTGCTGGAGACGTCCTGGGAGGCCTTCGAACGCGCCGGGATCGACCCGGCCACCCTGCGCGGCTCCGCGACCGGTGTGTTCGCCGGGGCGATGTACCACGACTACGTTTCGCGACTCACCGAGATCCCGGCGGATCTGGAGGGCTACCTCGGCACGGGGAACTCGGGCAGCGTGATCTCGGGACGTCTCGCCTACGCCTTCGGGCTGGAAGGCCCGGCGGTCAGCATCGACACGGCGTGTTCGTCCTCGCTGGTCGCGATGCATCTGGCGGCGCAGGCGCTGCGGCAGGGCGAATGCGGCCTGGCGCTGGCCGGCGGTGTCGCGGTGATGTCCACTCCGGACACTTTCATCGAGTTCAGCCGCCAGCGCGGGATGGCGCCCGACGGCCGGATCAAGGCGTTCTCCGAGACCGCGGACGGCACGGCCTGGGGCGAGGGCGTCGGCATGCTGCTGCTGGAACGGCTTTCGGACGCCCGCCGCAACGGCAGGCGGGTGCTGGCCGTCCTGCGGGGCACGGCGGTGAACCAGGACGGCGCGTCGAACGGGCTCACCGCGCCGAACGGGCCGTCGCAGCAACGCGTGATCCGTCAGGCACTGGCACAGGCGGGCTTGCGTCCGTCCGATGTGGACGCCGTCGAGGCGCACGGGACCGGGACGACACTCGGTGACCCGATCGAGGCGCAGGCTCTGCTGGCCACCTATGGGCAGGATCGGGAGGAGCCGTTGTGGCTCGGCTCGGTGAAGTCCAACCTCGGTCACACACAGGCCGCCGCCGGGGTGGCGGGGGTGATCAAGATGATCGAGGCCATGCGCCACGGGATCCTGCCGCGCACCCTGCACGCCGAAGAACCATCGTCCCATGTGGACTGGTCCGAAGGCGCGGTCTCCCTGCTCAGCGAAGCACGTGAGTGGCCGGACACCGGACGTCCTCGGCGCGCCGGGGTTTCGTCGTTCGGGATCAGCGGGACCAACGCGCACGCCGTCCTCGAAGCGGACGGCTCCGGGGACGCGGCACCGGCCGGTCAGCCGGACGTACTCGCCTTCCCGTTGTCCGCCAAGACCCAGGACGCTTTGCGCGGGCAGGCGGCCAGGACGCGTGCCCGGTTGCTGACCGGAGACGCGCCCGAGCTCGCCGACGTCGCGCACACCCTCGCGACACGGGGACTTTTCGAGCACCGGGCGGTGGTCACCGCCGGTGACCGCGACGGGCTGCTCGACGCGCTGGCCGCGCTGGCCGGGGGAGAACCGGGCGACTTCGTCACCGGTGTGGCGAAACCGGGCGGGAAACTCGCGTTCCTCTTCACCGGCCAGGGCAGCCAGCGCGCCGGGATGGCCGACGAGCTCTCGGCTGCCTGCCCCGTCTTCGCTCAAGTCTTCGACGAGATCTGCGCGCGTTTCGACGCCCTGCTGGACCGCCCGCTGCGCGAGGCGCTCGCCGGTGACCTGGTCGACCGCACCGAATACACCCAGTGCGCGATGTTCGCCTTCGAGGTCGCGCTGTTCCGGCTCGCCGAGGGCCGGGGCATCCGGCCGGACTTCCTGGCCGGGCATTCGATCGGGGAACTGGCGGCGGCCCACGTCGCCGGGGTCTGGTCGCTGGAGGACGCCTGCACCGTGGTCGCCGCGCGAGGCAGGCTCATGCAGGCGCTACCGCCGGGCGGTGCGATGATCGCCGTCCAGGCCACCGAGGAGGAGATCCGGCCGCTGGTCGACGACGAGACCGTGTCGATCGCCGCGATCAACGGCCCGGTGTCGGTGGTCGTCTCCGGCGAAGAGGCCGCCGTGACCGCGCTGGCCGCCGGGTTCGCCGAACGCGGCCGCAAGACCAAACGGCTCACCGTGAGCCACGCGTTCCACTCGCCGCTCATGGACGGGATGCTCGGCGAGTTCCGCGCCGTGCTCGACGGGATTTCGGCCGCCGAACCGCGGATCCCGCTGGTGTCCACACTGACCGGCGAGCCGCTGACCGGCGACGAAGCACGGTCGAGCGAGTATTGGGTCCGGCACGTGCGGGACGCGGTGCGATTCTGTGACGCGGTCCGGACGCTGGAGGCGCACGGCGTCCGGCGTTACCTGGAACTCGGCCCGGACGCGCCGCTGACCGCCCTCGGCGAGCACTGCGTCACGGACGAGTCCACTGTGGACGCCCCGCTGTTCGTGCCGTCGCTGCGCGCCGGCCGGTCGGATGTCGAGTCGTTCGTCGTCGCGCTCGCGCGGCTGCACGTCGACGGTGCCCGGGTCGACTGGGCGAAGGCGCTCCCCGGCCGGAAGATCGATCTGCCCACCTATGCCTTCCAGCACGAGCGGTTCTGGCTGCGGCCCGCCGCGCCCGCGGTCGGCGACGTCACCGGACTGGGGCAGTCGCCCGCCGGGCATCCGCTGCTCGGTGCGGCGGTCGAGGCGCCGGACAGCGATGCGGTGCTGTTTACCGGCAGGCTGTCGGTGCAGGAGCAGCCGTGGCTGGCCGACCACGTCGTCGCCGGGACGACCCTCCTGCCGGGTACGGCGTTCGTCGAACTCGCGCTGCGAGCCGGTGAGCTGACCGGTTGCGCGGCCATCGACGAACTGACCCTGGAAGCGCCGCTGGTGCTGCCGGACCACGGCGGTACGGCGCTGCGGATCGTCGCCGCCGCACCGGACGAGTCCGGCAGGCGCGCGTTGGACGTCTACTCCCGCCCCGAGGAGGGCGACTGGATCCGCCACGCCACCGGCACCGTGTCACCTCTGGCGGCGAGCGCGCCGTTCGATCTGTCGGCATGGGCGGCCGCCGACGCCGAGACCGTCGAAACCGACGGCCTCTACGACGGCTTGGCCGCCGCCGGTCTCGAGTACGGCCCGGTCTTCCAGGGACTCCGCTCCGCCCAGCGGCGCGGGGACGACATCTGGGCCGAGGTCGACCTACCCGAGGACACCACGACCGAGGGCTTCGGCCTGCATCCGGCGTTGCTCGACGCCGCCTTGCATGCCCTGGGCTTCGCCGGAGGAGGCGAGCAGGAGGCCGACGTGGCGGCCGGCCGTGTGCGCCTGCCGTTCGCCTGGTCCGGCGTCCGGCTTCACGCCTCCGGTGCGCGCGCCCTGCGGGTCCGGCTGTCCCCGGCGGGGGAGAACGCGGTCTCGCTGGTCGCCGCCGACGAGACCGGCAGGCTGGTGGCCACAGTGGACGCCCTGACGCTGCGTCCGGTCTCGCTGGAGCAGATCGGCGGGCGGCAGGGCAGCCACGAGTCGCTGTTCGGCCTGGCCTGGGCGCCGGTCCCGCTCGATCCCACCGCCCCGGTGGCCGCGAGCTGGGCCGTCGTCGGTGTGGACGACTACAAACTCGACGCCGCGCTCACCGCCGCCGGCTATCGCGGGCAGGCTCACGCGAATCTGGCCGACGTGACCGATCGGGTGCCAGAGCTGGTCTTCGTGTCTTGCGCGCCGGACCACAGCCAAGGCCTGGCCGCCGCCGCGCACACCGCCGCCCACCGAACGCTGGACCTGGTCCGTGCGTGGCTGGCCGAGGACCGGTTCGCCGGTTCCCGGCTGGTGCTGGTCACCGGTGGTGCCGTCGACGAACCGGCGCAGGCGGTGATCTGGGGCCTGGTCCGCTCGGCGCAATCCGAGCACCCCGGCCGGTTCGTACTGGTCGACCTCGACGAACAGGACGCGTCGTATCGCGTGCTGCTGCCCGCCCTCGCCTCCGGCGAACCGCAGCTGGAGTTGCGCGAGGGCACGGTGAAGGCGCCGCGGCTGATCAAACCGGCCGTGACGGCCGCGGAAGACAAGGCGCCGACGGACGGGGCCGTGCTGATCACCGGCGGCACCGGCGCGCTCGGCGCGGCACTGGCCCGGCATCTGGTCACCGCGCACGGGAAGACGCGGCTGGTGCTCGCCGGCCGCCGCGGCCCGGACGCGCCGGGCGCGGGCGAGCTGGCCGGCGAACTGCGCGATCTGGGCGCCGAGGTCGCGGTGGTCGCTTGCGACGCGGCCGATCGTGAAGCGCTGCAACGACTTCTGGCCGAGCACCCGGTGACCGGCGTCGTCCACGCCGCCGGTGTGCTCGACGACGTCGTCCTCGACGGCCTCACCCCGGAACGGCTCGACGCCGTCCTGCGGCCGAAGGTCGACGCCGCGGTGAACCTGCACGAACTGGCGGGCGACGTCGACGAGTTCGTGCTGTTCTCCTCCGCGGCGGGCACCTTCGGCAATCCGGGACAGGCGAACTACGCGGCGGCCAACGCGTTCCTCGACGCGCTCGCCCGGCATCGCCGTGCGCAGGGGCTGCCCGCGACGTCGCTCGCCTGGGGCCTCTGGGCCGGTGACGGGATGGCGGGCGGCATGTCCGGACGCGACCTGGACCGGATGACGGCCTCCGGCGCGGGCGCACTGTCCACAGAGGAGGGACTGGCGCTGTTCGACCTCGCGGTGACGGCGGCCGAACCGGTCCTGTTGCCGATGCGGCTGGACCTCGCCACCCTGCGGGCCGGCCTCGGCGCCGACGTCCCGCCCCTGCTGCGCGGCCTGATCCGCGGTACCGGCAAACGCGCCGAGACCGCCGGTTCGCCGACCGGGGACGCGCTCAAGGCCGAGCTGGCCGGGATGACCGGGGAGGAACGCGCCGCGGCACTGCTGAACCTCGTCGCCACGCATGTCGCCGCGGTCCTCGGGCACGCCGGCCCCGAACAGGTCGATCCGGCCAAGGCGTTCACGGAACTCGGGTTCGACTCGCTCGCCGCGGTCGAACTGCGCAACCGGGTCAACGAGGCCACCGGCCTGCGGCTGCCCGCGACGCTGGTCTTCGACCATCCGACCACCACCGCGGTGGCGGAACTGGTCGGCGCGGAGATCGTCGTGGACGACGCGCCACCGCCGCTGGGGGTGCTGGCGGAACTCGACCGGCTGGAGGCGGCGTTCGCCGGGGGAAGCCCGGACGACGCGATCCGCGGCAAGGTCAAGGACCGGCTGCGTGCCCTGCTCGCGGCCTGCGATCCGGGCGAGGGCACCGAATCCGTGGCGGATCGGCTCGAAGACGCCTCGGACGACGAAATGTTCGAATTCATCGGCAAGGAACTCGGGATCTCCTGACTTGGGGGCGGAAATGAAAGACACCGAGGACAAACTCCGGTACTTCCTCAAGCAGGTCACCGCGGATCTCCACGAAACCCGCAAACGCCTGAAGGAGACCGAAGCCGCGGGCAGCGAACCGATCGCCATCGTCGGGATGGCCTGCCGCTATCCCGGCGGGGTCACCTCGCCGGAGGACCTGTGGCGGATGGTCGAAACCGGCGGCGACGGGATCAGCGGATTCCCGGTCGACCGTGGCTGGGACCTCGAAGCGCTGTACGACCCGGACCCGGACAAGCAGGGCACGAGTTACGTTTCGCAGGGCGGTTTCCTGCACGACGTCGCCGAGTTCGACCCGGCGTTCTTCGGGATCTCGCCGCGCGAGGCGCTGGCGATGGATCCGCAGCAGCGGCTCCTGCTGGAGACGTCGTGGGAGGCCATCGAGCGGGCGGGGATCGATCCCGGCTCGCTGAAGGGCAGCCGGACCGGGGTGTTCGCCGGGCTGATGTACCACGACTACGTCTCCGGGCTGACCGAGATCCCCGACGAGGTCGGCGGCTACCTCGGCACCGGGAACTCCGGCAGCATCGCCTCCGGCCGGGTGTCCTACACCTTCGGGTTCGAAGGCCCGGCGCTCACCGTGGACACCGCGTGCTCGTCTTCGCTGGTGACCCTGCACCTCGCCGCCCAGGCGCTGCGCCGGGGCGAATGCGACCTCGCGCTGTCCGGCGGGGTGACGGTGATGTTCACCCCCGGAACGTTCGTCGAGTTCAGCCGTCAGCGCGGAATGGCCCCGGACGGCCGCTGCAAACCCTTCGCCGAGGAGGCGGACGGCACGGGCTGGGCCGAGGGCGCCGGGATGCTGCTGGTGGAACGGCTTTCCGACGCGCGGCGCAACGGCCATCCGGTTCTCGCGGTCCTGCGCGGATCGGCGGTGAACCAGGACGGCGCGTCGAACGGCCTGACCGCCCCGAACGGCCCGTCCCAGCAGCGGGTGATCCGCGAGGCGCTCGCCGACGCCCGGCTGACGACGGCGGACGTCGACGTCGTCGAGGCGCACGGCACCGGCACCACCCTGGGCGACCCGATCGAGGCGCAGGCGTTGCTCGCGACCTACGGCAAGGGCAGGCCGGCCGATCGGCCGTTGTGGCTCGGGTCGATCAAGTCGAACCTCGGCCACACGCAGGCCGCGGCCGGGGTCGCCGGGATCATCAAAATGGTGCAGGCATTGCGAAGCGGGACTCTGCCGCGCAGCCTCCACGCGGAGACCCCGTCGTCGCATGTGGACTGGAGCGCGGGCGCGGTCTCCCTGCTGGCCGAGGCGCGGCCGTGGCCCGAACTCGACCGTCCTCGCCGGGCCGCGGTGTCGTCGTTCGGTATCAGCGGCACGAACGCGCACGTCGTCCTCGAAGCCGCCCCGGCCGCCGAGGAGGCCGAACCCCGGCCGCCGGTGGTGACCGGTGCGACGCCGTGGCTGCTGTCGGCCCGGACACCGGAAGCCTTGCGTACCAGGGCGGCCCAGCTTCGGTCCGTTGTGGATCTCCCGGGTGCGGCCGCCACGCTCGCCGCGCGACCACTGTTCGGGCACCGGGCGGCCATCGTCGGTGATCCGCGCCCCGCGCTGGACGCGCTCGCCGCCGGAGAGCCGTCGAGCCTCCTGGTCGAAGGCGTCGCGCAGCAGGGCAAGGCCGTTTTCGTGTTCCCGGGTCAGGGTTCGCAGTGGGTGGGGATGGCGGAGGAGCTGTTGTCGGCTGCTCCGGTGTTCGCGGAGTCGATGGCCGAGTGTGAATCGGCGCTTTCGTCCTTTGTGGACTGGCGGTTGTCCGAGGTGTTGTCCGACGCGGTTGCGTTGGAGCGGGTTGATGTGGTGCAGCCGGTGTTGTTCGCGGTGATGGTGTCGTTGGCGCGGTTGTGGCGGGCGTGTGGGGTGGAGCCTGCTGCGGTGGTGGGTCATTCGCAGGGTGAGATCGCTGCGGCGTGTGTGGCTGGTGCGTTGTCGCTTCAGGATGCGGCGCGGGTTGTGTGTTTGCGGAGTAAGGCGATTCTGGCGTTGTCGGGTCTCGGTGGCATGGTGTCGGTGGCCGCTGCTGAGGACCGGGTGCGGGAGTTGTTGCCGGAGGGTGTGTCGGTGGCGGCGGTGAACGGTGCCGCGTCGGTGGTGGTGTCGGGTGATGTCGCTGGGTTGGATGCGTTGGTCAAGCGGTGTGAGCTGCTGGATGTGCGGGCGAAGCGGATTCCGGTGGATTACGCGTCGCATTCGGCGCATGTGGATGCGATCGAGCAAGATGTGGTGTCGGCGTTGGCGGGTATTTCGCCGCGGGAGCCGGTGATTCCGTTTTATTCGACGGTGACCGATGAGCCTCTGGAGTTGGATGCTGGGTATTGGTTCCGGAATCTGCGGGGGACGGTTCAGTTCTCGAAGACGGTGGATCGGTTGCGGGAGGATGGTTTCCGGTTTTTCGTGGAGGCGAGTCCGCATCCGGTGCTGGTGCCTGGTATCAGTGAAGACGTTGTGGCGTTGGGGAGTTTGCGTCGGGGCGAGGGTGGCGCGGAGCGGTTCGTTCTGTCGCTCGCCGAAGCCCACGTGCACGGCCTGAGCCCGGAGTGGTCGTCGATCCTCCCGGCGGCGGAATGGGTCGATCTGCCGACGTATCCGTTCCAGCGCAAGCGGTTCTGGCTCGAAGCGGGCGCCGTCGCCGGGGACGCGTCGGCGTTCGGGCAGACGGTGGTGGACCATCCGCTGCTCGGCGCCGTCGTCGCGGTCCCCGGGGCCGGTGGCCTGCTGTACACCGGCCGGATCTCGCTGGAAACCCATCCCTGGCTCGCCGATCACGCCGTGTCCGGGACGGTGCTGGTGCCCGGCACCGCTTTCGTGGAACTCGTGCTGGCCGCCGGCACCCTGGTGGACTGCGCGGTACTCGACGAACTGACCCTCGAAGCCCCGCTCGTGCTCGAAGAAGGCACTGACGTCCGGCTCTCGGTCGAACTCGGCGACGCGGACATCGACGGCCGCCGCGAGGTCGGCGTGTACTCCCGCCGCGGCGACGAACCCTGGACCCGGCATGCCCACGGCGTACTGCTGCCCGAAACGGACGGCGTGCCGACCCCGCTCGCGGAGTGGCCGCCGTCCGGGGCGGAACGCGTCGGCGTCGAGACGCTGTACGACGAACTCGCGAACGCGGGCCTCGAATACGGCCCGGCGTTCCAAGGACTTCGCTCCGCCTGGCGCCGCGAGAACGAGGTCTTCGCCGAAATCGACCTGCCCGAAGCCCAGACCGGCGACGCCCCGGCCTTCGGCCTGCATCCCGCGTTGCTGGACGGCGCGCTCCACGGGATCGCGCTGGGGGTGCTTCCCGAGGACGAGGAGGGGCTTCGGCTCCCGTTCGCGTTCTCCGGGGTCCGGCTGTGGTCGCGGGGTGCGACGGCCCTGCGGGTGCGGCTGCGGCCGTCGGCGGACGGCGTCGCGCTGACCGTGGCCGACGCCGAAGGCCTGCCGGTCGCCGACGTGGACGGCCTGCTGCTGCGGCCGGTGTCGGTGTCCGGCCTCGGCGGGTATCGCGAGTCCTTGTTCGGCCTGGACTGGGTGCCCGCGGGCGCGACCGAGCCGCACGACGCGGCGGTGTGGCACTGCGAGTCCGGGGATCTCCGCACCGTGCTGGGTGCGGCGCTCGAACGCGTCCGGACATGGCTCGACGAACCCGGGGACGGGCCGCTCGTGGTGGCCACCCGAGGCGGGATCGCCACCGAACGCCCGGATCCGGTGGCGGCCGCGGTGTGGGGCCTCGTGCGCTCGGCGCAGTCCGAGCACCCCGGCCGGTTCGTGCTCGTGGACGGAGCCGTCCCCGCGGCGCTGCCCGCCGGGGAAGCCCAGGTCGTGGTTCGCGACGGGGTCAGCTTCGTCCCGAGGCTCGTCCGGGTCCCCGAGCCCGGCCCCGCGCGGCCGTGGAGCGACGGCGACGTCGTGCTGATCACCGGCGGCACCGGCCTTCTCGGCGCGGCCGTCGCGAAGCATCTCGTGGTGACGCACGGCGTCCGTTCGCTGGTGCTGCTGAGCCGTTCCGGCGCGTCCGCGCCCGGCGCGGCGGAGCTGGCGGACGAACTCGCCGGGCTGGGCGCCGAGGTCCGGATCCTGGCGTGCGACGCGGCCGACCGCGAGGCGCTGAGCCAGGTGCTGGCCGCGCATCCGGTGACCGGTGTGGTGCACGCCGCCGGCGTCCTCGACGACGGGCTGATCACCGCGCAGACCCCCGAGCGGCTCGACCGGGTGCTCGCGCCGAAGGTGGACGCCGCGGTGAACCTGCACGAACTCCTGCCCGGCGCCGCGCCCTTCGTGATGTTCTCCTCGGCGGCCGGGGTCTTCGGCAATCCGGGGCAGTCCGGGTACGCCGCGGCCAACGCGTTCGTGGACGCGCTGGTGGAACGCCGCCGGGCGGACGGCGCCGCCGCGACGTCGCTGGCGTGGGGCCTGTGGGCGACCACCAGCGCCATGACCGATTCCGCCGACGTCGACCGGATGGCGAGGGCCGGGCTCACCGGACTGTCCACAGAGGAGGGTCTGGACCTGTTCGACGCCGCGCTCGCCACCGGGCGGACGCTGACCGTCCCGATGCGGCTCGACCTCACCGCGCTCCACGCCGAGGAGATCCCGCCGTTGCTGCGCGGGCTCGTCCGCGCCCGTGCCCGGCGCGCGCCCGACGGCGGCGGCGCGTTCCGCGCACGGCTCGCCGGACTGGACACGGACGCCCGCGACGCGGAGATCCTGGAGCTGGTGCGCGGTCAGGTCGCGGCCGTCCTCGGCCACGACGGTGCCGGCGCCATCGATGCCGGGGCCGCCTTCCTCGAACTCGGCTTCGACTCGCTCACCGCCGTCGACCTGCGCAACCGGCTGGCGTCCTCGACCGGCCTGCGGCTCCCGCCGTCGCTGGTCTTCGACCACCCGACGCCGCTCGCCGTCGCGGACCGGATCTCCGGTGACTTCTCGGCCTCCGACCGGCAGCCCGAGGCGCCACCCGCGGCCACGGGCGTGTTCGGCGCGATGTTCGCCCGCGCTGTCGAACTCGACGAGGTCGCGCAGTTCGTCGCGCTGGCCGCGCAGGCGTCGCGCTACCGGCCGTCGTTCACCGTCGACACCGCGCCGGACCAGAACCTGCAACCGGTCCGGCTCGCGAAAGGGCCGTCTGGTCCCGAACTGGTCTGCGTCCCTTCCCTGCTGGCAGGCTCGGGCGCGCACGAGTACGCGCGCTTCGCCGCGTCGTTCCGGGACGTGCAGGACGTCTCCGTCGTCCCGGTGCCCGGATTCGGGCACGGGCAGCCGCTGCCGGACTCGATCGAGGCGGTCCTCCACGCGCAGGCGGACGCGATCCTCCGCGAAGCCGGTGACCCGGTGGTGCTGGTGGCCCACTCCTCGGGCGGCCCGCTCGCCCACGCGCTGGCGAGGCATCTGGAGGAAGCGGGCCCCGCGCCCCGCGCGCTCGTGCTGATCGACGTCTACCCGCAGGACGAACACGCGCTGGACGGCATCCGCGACCGGCTCACCGGCGCCGAAACCGGCCTCGGTGACGACGCGCGGCTCACCGCGATGGGGGCC
The DNA here is from genome assembly GCF_022479115.1 of Amycolatopsis sp. EV170708-02-1. Classification (NCBI taxonomy): domain Bacteria; kingdom Bacillati; phylum Actinomycetota; class Actinomycetes; order Pseudonocardiales; family Pseudonocardiaceae; genus Amycolatopsis; species Amycolatopsis sp. EV170708-02-1. The sequence goes on along the minus strand of NZ_CP092497.1, from coordinate 5,582,477 downwards.
TACCTGCGCCTTTTCGCCGACTACGTGCCCGCGCCGACCGCTGTGCCGACCTTGCTGGTGCGGGCCTCGGAGCCGCTGGAAGCTTGGCGCGACCGGGCCGGATGGCGGTCCGGCTGGGCGTTGCCGCATGACACGGTCGACGTCGAGGGGGATCACTTCACCATGCTGGAGAAGCATGCGGCGACGACCGCCGACGCCGTCCGGGAGTGGCTGGGGCGGCTGTCGTAGTGGTCGGTCCGTGAAGGCCTCCTTGAGGGACCCAGAGTCCCTCAAGGAGGCCTTCACGGACCGGCGCTTGTGTCGGGTTCGTGGGGTGCGTGGGCTGAAGGCTCCCTTCGCCGCGTCTTATGCGAGGAAAGGAGCCTTCGGCGCGGTCGGATACAGGTCGTGAGTGGCGTTCGGGTCGGAGCGGATCGGGACGAACGGTACGGGGGTGCCTGCTGAGTGGGGAGGATTCCGGACGCTGAACGTCCGAAATCCTCCCCACTCACCAAGTATTATTGACCGTAAGACAAGGGTGGCGTCATGATCGGCGGCACCCCGACGCGCCCAGCAAGACGCGAAGGGGCCCATCACCGCATCAGACGCAGCGAAAGTCCCCTTCAGCCCAGCTGACGATCACGCCACCTCCCCGCTCACCAAGTACTAAGCGCGGCTCCGCGGCTTCAAAGCCATTTCCGGAGTCACCGTCCGCACCGCGAAGTTCGCCACCGTGCTGTCCACCCGGTGGAACAGATTGTCCGGTCCGGAGAAGCACAACGACGTCACCCCCTGCGCCCGCAAGGTCGCGACCATCGACGGCCAGTCGATCGGCCGGTCGAAGGTGTCGAGCAGCATCCGGCGCACCCCTGCCGCGGAGTCCAGGAGCGCGCCGTCCTGGTCCGCGACCACCGGCAGTTCGGGGTCGCGAAGGGTGAAACCGGAGAGCACTTCCTCCTCGGCGCGTCGGCGCAAACCGCTGAAGAAGGTGGAGTGCACGGGCGGCCGCATGGTGTGCATCGAGTAGCCGCCGATCGCCCGCACTCGCGCCTTCACCCGCTCCAAAGCCTTCTCCCGCACCGAAAGCAGGTAGAAGCCCTTGTCGATGACGCCCGATACGTCGTGGAACTCGTCCTTCAGTTCGGCAAGGACCTCGGCGAAACCCTCTTCCGGAGTCCGGACGAAACAGTGGGTCACGACGTCGGAATAGTCGCTTTCGAAGTAGGACACTTCGCACCGCGAGAGCTCCGCGGTGAGCCGGACGGTCTCCTCGAACGACAGCACGCCCGTGTACGCGGTCAGCGCCTTCTGGCCGAAGCTGGGACCGGCGCAGATCTCGGGTTTCACCCCGAGGGCGTCTTCGGCCCACTCCGCGAGGGAAAGACACGTCAGCATGAAGACGACCTGCGCGGCCTCGTCGTACACATCGCCGTCTTCGCGGGCCGGGCCGAGCAGGCGACGGCCGAGGACGTCCTCGGCCGTCGCGAGCCGTTCCCGGGCATTCCGGTTGATCATCAGGAAACGGCTCACGTCCCCGGCTCTCGTGGGGGCCATTCCCGGGAAGACCAGGGCGGTGCGTTCGTCGGTCACGTCGCTCAGCCGGCCTTCGGTGAAGTGGCCGGCTCGTTCAGCGCGAGTTCCGTCATCCGCTTCTTGTCGGGTTTTCCGTTGCGGTTCAGCGGAAAACGGTCGACGACCCGGATGCGGTCCGGCCGCTCGAACTCCGGCAGGACCTCGGCGATGCGGGTACGCCAGTGCCTGCCGTCGTGGCCGAGGGGGTCTTCGACGAAGAACGCCAGCTGACAGCCGCGCCGTTCGTCCGGCAGCGGGATCACCTTGACCGGGCACAGCGCTTCGGTGACCTTGTGCTCGATGATCTCCGGATAGAGCGTGTGTCCCTTGCGGTGAACGGCGAACTTGCGACCCACCACGAACAGGTTGTCGTTCTCGTCCAGGTAACCGAAATCGCCGGTGTGCCGCCAGCCCTGCTCCGCCGGCTCCAGGGAGCCGTCCGCGGCGAGGTAACCCGCCATCATGTCGGGGCAGTGCATCACGATCTCGCCGGTCTGCCCTGCGGGGAGCGCGTTGCCTTCGTCGTCGAGGATCCGCAGTTCGTGCCCGGGGAGCGCGCGGCCGCAGCCGACCGGGTTCTCGGGCGTCGCGAACGCGAGGTTGCCCAGTTCCGTGCTGCCGTAGCTGTCCAGCAACGGAAGGCCGAACCAGGCGACGTAGTCTTCGCTGAGCGTCGAGCCCAGCGGAGCGGCGCCGCTGCAGAACATGCGCACCCCCGCCAGATCGAGGCCGTAGCGGGGATTGCGCTTCACGATGTTGAGGATGCTCTGATACGTGGAAGGCGTGCCGTCGGTCACGGTCACGCCGCATTGTCCCGCCATCCGCAGGGCACGGTCGATCCGCCGGTACGGCGCCACCACGAGCGAACAGCGCACCAGCCACGCGATCAGCACCATCGACAGGCCGTACTGGTGGGAAAAGGGCAGCATCGGCATCAGCACGTCACCCGAGTGGTGGCCGACCTGGTCGGCGTTGCGCCGAAGGTTCTTCAGGAACCGTCCGCCGTTCTTGACCACGCCCTTGGGCACACCGGTCGACCCGGAGGAGTACATGATCAGCCCGTCCGGCAGTTCGCACCACGGGCCCACCCGCAGCTCCGGATCACGGGTGGCCTGGGACGCCCCGGCGACGAGCAGTTCGTAGAGCAGGGTGTGCGCGCCGTCGGTGACCAGCGGCGCGTCCTCGTCGACCAGGCTGATCTTGACCCCGGCCTGGGTGCAGACCCGCTGGGTTTCGGCGGCGTTCTCCTGCTGGTCGACGAGCACGATGCTCGCGCCGACATGCATCAGTGCCAGCAGCGTGGTCACGTAGGCGGCCGAATTCCCGGCCTTCAGCATCACCCTGGTCGCGGGTGTCACGCCACGCTCCCGGAGGGACTCCGCCACCCCCAGCGCGCTGTGTTCGAGCTCGTCGAACGTCTGCAAGGAATCGAGGGCGAAGAGTCTCGCGGACATGGGATTCCCCTTTCTCTCACTCGGCGATCTTGGTCCGGCCAGACCACCGGAAGACGGCGAAGACCTGATGACCGTCCTTCTGGAATTCCCCGGCGTGGGAAAAGTGCTCGTATCCTCCGTCGACGCAGATCTTCAAGTCCTGGGTGAGGTCTTCGACCTTCTGGTAGGACTCCAGATCCGCCGACCGTGCGCGGGATCCGGTGGGATCGATTCTGATGTGCACCACGGAAGGGCTCCTTTCACTGGGTGACGTGGAGTTCGGCAGGCCGCAAGGCGTCCGAGATGGCCCGGATCACGGCCGGGGCATGAGTGTTCAGGTAGAAATGCCCGCCGGGATACGTGGTCAGGGTGAACGGCCCGGACGTGTGCGCGGCCCAGTCGCGGACCTCGCCGATGGTCGCCTTCGGGTCGTTTTCGCCGACGTGGGCGTGAATCGGGGCCCGCAGCAGCGGCCCCGGCGAGTAGCGATAGGTCTCCGCGGCGGTGTAGTCCGTGCGGATCGAGGGCAGCACCATTTCCAGGATCGCTTCGTCCTCGAAGATCTGGGCGTCGGTACCGCCGAGTTCCTTCACCGCTGCGATGAGCCCCGCGTCGTCGCGCTGGTGAACCGTCTCGTCGCGGGCACGGCTGGGCGCCACGCGGCCGGAGACGAACAACGCGTGCGGCCGCACGTCGCGGGCTTCGAGCCTGCGGGCGACCTCGTAGCCGAGGGTCGCGCCCATGCTGTGTCCGAAAAGGACGGTCGGCCGGTCCAGCCACGGCAGGAGTGCCTCGGTGGCACCGTCGGCCAGTTCGGCGATGCTGGCGAGCCCCGGTTCGTGACGCCGGTCCTGGCGTCCGGGGTACTGGATCGCGAGCACGTCGGCGGCGGGGCTCAACGTCCGCGAGACCGGGAAGAAGTAGCTCGCCGAACCGCCCGCGTGCGGGAAACAGACGACACGGAAGGGCGCGTCGTCCGCGGGATGGAACCTGCGTACCCAGAGTCCGTCGTCGTTGCCTGCCACCCGGCCACCTCCTGCGTCGGCGACGGGCGGATCGCCCGTCCCACCGAGCGTGCGGGCGGGCGGTCCGGCCGGACAACCCCTACCGACCCGGCGTGGCCCCTATCGCGCGGTCAACGGCGCACCCGATGGCACAGGTGGAGCACCCGGTCGCCCTGCAGCACCACGTGCGGATCCTCCAGCAGGTGCCGCGCGTGGACCGGCCCGAAGAACCGCCTGCCGGACCCGAACACGACGGGTACGACGTCCATACGCACCTCGTCGACCAGGCCGGCGGCGAGCGCCTGGCCGCCGACGTCACCGGCCGCGACCTCGACGACGCGGTCGCCCGCGAGTTCCCGCGCCTTGGCGACGGCCGCCTCGACGCCGCCGACAAAGTGGAAAGGCGCGCCGGGGTCCCAGCCCTCGGGTGCCGGCCGGTGCGTCACGACGACCACGTGGTCGATCCCGCTCGGCGGCTTCCCGTCCCAGCCGTCCGTCAGATCGAAGACGCGGCGCCCGGCGATCGTCACCCCGATCTCGTCCCAGTACGGCCGGGTGTGGTCGTAGGAGGTTCGCGACACCTTGAGGACACCGCTGTCGTCCAACGGGACGTCACCGCTGGTCAGCCAGTCGAACAGCGGCCCGGGCTGGTCGTTCTCGTCCGCGACGAAGCCGTCCACCGACACCGAGCCGTACATGACCACCTTGCCCACGGGCACTCCTCTGCTTCGGGAGCCCCGAAATTAGCGTGTCGTGAGCTGGCGCGCTTGTAAGAAATCAATCGGCGGGCAATGGCCAGCCGTCGAACACGTGGCCGGGATGTTCGCGCAGGAACCGCCGCCGGACCTCCAGGTACCGGGTCGGCGTGAGCCCGGTGAACGCCCGGAACTCGTGGCCGAAATGGGCCTGGTCGAAGTAGCCGGCGCCGCTGGCGAGTTCGCCCCAGTCGATCGGTCCGGCGGGGTCGATCCCGAACACGGTGGCGGTGAAGCGGTACGTGCGGGCCAGCCGTTTCGGCGTGACGCCGACGAGCTCCTTGAACCGCTGTGTCAGATGCGTGCCGCTGACACCGGCCGCCGCGCACAGGCCGCCGATCGCCACCGCGCCGCCGGTCGCCGCGATCACGCCGCTCGTATGGCGGACCAGCCCCAGCCCGGAGGTCTCGCACAGTCGTCGCGTCAGCTCCTCTTCGAGCAGCGCCAGCATCTCGCGCGGCCCGGCCGCCGAGGCGAGCCGGTCTCGCAGCTCGGCGACGGCGGGCCGTCCCCAAACCTGCTCCAGCGTCACCGGCCGGTCACACAGCCCGGCCGCGGGCATCGGCAGGAACGACGAGGGCCCCCACGGCTTGAAGTGCACGCCGACGGACCGGGTCCGGGGTGGATAGCCGAACTCGTACGCACGGGTGGGCATGGTGATGACGCAGCCGTCGGCGTACTCGGACGCCTCGACGTCGGCGCCGGCGCGGATGCGGAACGGGTCCCCGAGATTGACGATGAGCAACGCCGACGGCGACGGCGGCAAGGTCAGCCGGGCGTACGGCGGCGCCCCCTCCAGGTAGTAGAGGTCGTCGATCAGCCCGTCCAGCGGCGGACGCGGCACCCGGGACAGGTACTCCACGCCTACAGCATCGCCTACCGGACTCGGATTCGTTCAGCCGAGATGGTCGTTCGCCCCGCCGGCCCACGCGATGTAGCGCTCCGCCGAGCGCCGCACGGCGGCCTTCGCGTCCGCCCGCAGAGTGGCGCCTGTCAGGGCGTAGAGCCGATCGAACTCGTAGGGCTCCAACCGGGCCAGGATCCGCTCGACCAGGCCGGCCGAGAGCGGGATCTGGTTGGGATAGCTGCGCATGAAGGTCACCCAGCCCGCGGCGGCCACCGGCACGATGGTGTCGCCCACCAGCAGCGAGCCGCCGTTCGCGGCGACGTGGGCGACCGCGGCGCCGGGGAAGTGGCCGCCCGCTTCGACGAGCGTGACGCCGGGCAGGATCTCTTCGGGGCCGTGCCATTCGCGGATCACCGGATCCTCCCGTCGTACCCACCGCCGGTCGGCGGAATGCACGAGGACCGGAACGTTCCCGAGATGGTGGCTCAAGCTCACCTGCGCGCCGTACATATGCGGGTGGCTCGCCACGATCGCGGCCGCCCCGCCGAGTTCGGCGATCTTGTCGAGCAGGGGCGCGTCGAGTGCGTTCGGCGGGTCCCACAGCAGGTTGCCCCGGTCGGTCTGGACGAGGTAGGTCCATTGGCCGATCGCGAACTCGGGCTCGCGGTGCAGGCGGTGGAGGCCCGGCTCCGGCTGCTCGTGGACCAGCTTGTGCGGATCCGCGGCGAGTTCTTCAGCGGTGGTCCAGGATTGGCCGGAGGCGCGGACGTACTGGCGTTCGTCCGCACAGATCCGGCAGATCCCGGCCGGAGGTGCGGCGGTGTCGGGGTGCTCGACGCCGCAGGTCCCACAGATCCAGATCGTCATGACTTCAGCATGGAACCTCCAGCTTGCTGGAGGTCAAGGACCGCTTAGTCCTTCCGGCCGCTGACGGCCAAACCGACGCCGAGCCCGACCATCGTGAGCCCGGCCGCTCCGCCGACCAGGTCCAAACGCCGTGCCGAGCGGGAGAACCACGACCGGACCGCGCCCGCCGCCACACCCCAGACGGAGTCCATCGCCAGGGCGATCGTGGAGAACACCGCTCCGAGGATCACCATCTGAAGGCCGGCCTGCCCGGCGGAGGGGTCGACGAACTGGGGCAGGATCGCCGCGAAGAACACCACGGTCTTCGGGTTGGTGACGCCGACGATGAATCCCTGCAGCAGCGTGCGTCCGCCGCTGATCGGGGCCGCCTGCGCCTCGAAGGCCTCCCGCAGTGCCCGGCGATGCCGGATCGCCTGGATGCCGAGGTAGACCAGATACGCGGCGCCGGCGAACTTGATCACCGTATAGATCACGGCGGAGGCCTGGATGATGGCGCCCACCCCGATGGCGACGGCCGTGGCGGCGACGAAGCTCCCGATCGCCCCGCCGATCACGGTCATCAGCGCGGTCCGCCTGCCGTAGGCCAGGGCACGGCTGACCGCGAACAGCACGGCGGGGCCCGGGATGAGGATCAGGACGAACGACGCGAGCGCGAAAGCGGCCAGACGATCAGGCGAGGGCATGAGGCCACGGTAGCCGATCCGGTCACGATCTCTGGCAAGCTGGATTCACGGGTGGAAGGGGGAGTCCTGTGCGTACCGGCATCGTGGTCGCGGCCCAACCCGGTGTGGCGGACTTGGCCGTGCGGGCCGAGGAGCTTGGGTTCAGCAGCTTCTGGGTGTATGACACACCGATGGTCCACGGCGATCCGTTCGTCGCGCTGAGCATGTGCGCGCGGGCGACCAGCCGCATCAAGCTCGGGATCGGGGTGACGTCACCGGCGTTGCGGTCGGCGCCTGCCGCCGCGAGCGGTTTCGCCGCCCTCAACGCGCTGGCTCCGGGACGGATCATCTGCGGCGTCGGCACGGGGAACACCGCCCGGCGCACCCTGGGCATGCCGCCGACCACGACGGCCGAACTGGAGGCGTTCACAGCCGCGCTCCAAGGGCTGTGCGCCGGACAACCGGTCGAGTACCGCGAGGGCGACAGGGTGCGCGACGTCCGGTTCCTGCATGCCGGGCAGGCGGCGAACGTCACCGATCCGATCGAGTTCGTGGTGGCCGCGCTGGGGCCGAAAGCCGCCGCGGTCGCCGGACGCCGCGATGCCGGTCTCGTCTCTTTCGGTCTCCTCGACCCCGCCGCGTGGCGGGCGTTGCACGCGGCCCGCGGAGACACGCCCCGCGATGCGTACCTGATGACGGCGCTGCACGTCCTCGACGATGGCGCCGACCCCTACGGCGACGCGGCCCGGGACGCGGTGGGCCACATCGTGCTGGCGTTGCTGGCCTTCGCCGCCGACACCCCGGCGGTCGCCGATGGGCTCGGTGCCGAGGAACGCGACGCCGTGCGCCGCCTGCTCGACCGGCGCGGCACCGCGGCCACCGCGCCGGACCGGTACACCAAGCTCTACCCCGGCTACCTGGACCGCATCGCACCGGCGGACCGGGACCTGATCACACCGTCGCTGATGGACACCCTGACCCTGGTCGGGACCCCGGGCGGCCTCCGCTCCCGCATCGCCGCGCTGGCCGAAGCCGGTGTCGACGAGATCGTCGTCCAGCCGGTGGTCGATCCGCCGGAGGAGATGGCCCGGATCGCGGAACTGACGATCGGCCTGTCCTGACGACTCAGCTCTTGGCGAGGATCTGGCCGACCGCCTTGAGGACGTCGTCGAATTCGGACGAGACCGATCGCGCCTTCTGTGCGAAGGTCGACGGCTTCAGCTCCGGCAGCGGCCGCCGACCTTCGCGCCAGGCCTTGAGCTGCCGCTCGTCCTCCGCGATCTTGAGGTCGGAGGCGCATACGGCGCCGCCGGTGAGCAAGCCCAGGGAATCGATCCACTTCTCGGTGTCGTACCGCGCCGCCGCACCGTAGTCGACGATTCGAGTGCCGGCTTCGAGACAACTCTTCACGGCGTTCTTGTACTTTTCGTTCTTGACCAGATCGGGAAGGTTTTCACCGGCGGCGGAGAATGTTTTCCCCAGCATGTCGAACGTCGCCCATTGGCGTTGAAGCACGGTGTCGATCTGGAGCGTCACCCGTGCCGGGGACGAGGAAACGGTCAACGCGGTGCCGGGTTCGAGCGGCGTTCCGGCCAGGGGTCTTTTCGCTCGCCAGAAGCGAAAGAGCTGCACCTCCGTCGGCACGCCGCCGTGGCGATCGGCCGCGACGTCGGTGGGAGTCCGCACCAGCCAGACGACCTTGGTGTCGTTGCTGACGAAGACCGTCGTCCCGAGTTCGTTGGTGCACATGACCAGCTGGGACAAATCCCGCGGCGGCCCTTCGATCATCGACAACGGAACTCGCCTGCCGGTCGCGGCATCGGGGCAGCCAGGAGCGGGGGTGGCGGTCACAGTGTCCGGCGGCGGTGGTCCTCCGCCGCCTTCACAACCCGTCGTGGGACAAGCGATCGCCAGAGCGAGCACAACGGAGATCGAGCGCTGTCGCCGCATCATCGCCCCCTTTCGTGGGGAACCTCGCATGCAGGTCGCCGCGCGGAAGGAAGCTGTTACAAGGAAGCCGGCCGGCCGTCGTTTCACCGCGCCGGCGTCCGGTTGATCGCGATCAAATGGCTGCTCAGCCCGAGCAGCGCCGGTTCGTTTTCGACGGCTTTGGTGAAGCGGAGAACAACGTCGAGGTCCGCCGCGTCGTCCCACCGGTCGGTGAGCTGCGGAAGCCAGCCCGCGAGCCCTTCGACACCCACCACGTCAAGCAAGCTGAGCCCGGCATCGAGGCATTCTCGACGTAATTCGCCGGGGTGGTGGAAGTAGCCGGTGGTGAACCAATGGGGATGGTCGCTGTCGTTGCGGTGCTGACCGGTAGCCAGGTCGGCGCTCACTATCCGCTGGAATTCCGGGTCGAAAAGAAAGCCGCGGGCGAGGCCGTCGAACAGTGATGCGAAGCGTGAGATCGCCGCGACGAATATCCATCCGCCGGGGCGGACCGCGCGACCGGCTTCACGCAATGCCGCGAGACGATCATCGCGGTCGGTGAGGTGGTAGAGGGGGCCGAGCAGGAGCGCGGCGTCGAAGCTCCCGTCCGGCACCGGCAACGCACGGGCGTCGGCCAAAGCCGCGGTCATTCCCGGTGTCCTGCCGGCGAGTCGCCGAGCCGCGGCGACATGGTCCGGGACGATGTCGAACAACGTCACCTGATGGCCGTCCTCGGCAAGCCAGGCGGCGTGCGTTCCGGTGGCTCCGCCGATATCGAGTACGCGCAGGGTGCCGTCCGGCAGATGCCGCCGTACGATCTCCTGCGTCCGTAGGAACTCGAGACGGCCGGACGCCTCGGTGAGTCGTGCGCCTTCATCGATCGATCGGTAATGCTGGATCATCTCGTGCGGTGGTTCCCTCACCACGCGAAGACTACGGTCGGCTTCCGGGCGGCGCACCGGAATATCCGTGCGGGCACAATGACCGCATGGCGGATCTTCAGTGGGGTGAGGTCAAGTGCTTCTTCGATCCTGAGCTGATGGGTGCGCTTCCCGATGTGTACGTCCCGGGCACCTCCGAGGAGGACTGGCAGCGCGTGCTCGATCTGATCGAGGCGCGCGGTTGGCAGTGGGAATTCCGACAGGGCGAAATGACGCTGCCCTTGCCTTCAGCAGCCGAAGTGCTCTTTCGCCCGCTCGATGCCGAACTGGTGGAACTGAAGGTCTGGCCGGTTCCAGGAGTGCTTGCCATCTTCCGTCTCATGGCGGCCGAGGAGATCGACTTCGACATCGACTTGCGGGAGTTGCAGGGGCAAGCCGGAGTCGACACCTTGTGCGGGTTTCTCACCGACATCGGGCGAGAGCTGGGAAAGCCGGTTCTCATGACGCCGGAAGGCGGAAGCCAGGCCCATCCGGTCCTCGGGTTCGATCCGGCTCACGACCGAGTCGTGCTGCTGGCCGACTATCTTGCGGGTGTGGATGTTCAAGTGCTTGAAGGTGCGTTGGTCGAGGTACCGGCGGACACAGGAATGGACCGGCGTGCCTTCGGGGAGTTCGTCGGGCCGCGGGGCGAGTTGGCCTCGTACGCGTTCGGATGGACCACCGGATCGGATCCGCACGCCGCTCGCCTGTCGGTCGGGATCGGCGCGGGCAACCCCGGCGGCGGCACCTTCCACGCCGTCATCTTCCACCACGAGGACGGACACGCGTTCTCGTTGACCAGCGACCCGTTCGAACGGGTTCCGGAGGGCGGTCCCGACCTGACAGCGGACGAGGCACGTGCCCATGAGGACCTGCCGTTCATCTGGGCGGTCGCCGACGAGGTCATGCGGCGCGATCGGCGGGCTTGGTGGATGCGGCACTGGCTCTTGCGCACCATGTGCGTCCAGACCCTTGAGGTGTTCGAGCGCCGCGAGCCGATTTTGCTTGTCCAGCACGACGCCGACGACGGCATGTGGCAGCTCGTCGGTGCTTCCGACGCGGACGCCGGCACCGGCAAGGCCGGGCATCTGCACCACGCCATCGACGAAGACCGGACCCTGGTCGACGTCCTCGACCTGCCACCCGGCGGCAGCGTGACACGAACGGGCGCCGGAAGTCCTTGGACCGGCGGCGCCTAGTGTTCGTCGAGATCGTGTTCGCGGGGTTGCCGATCGATCGTGACGAGGTCGAGGAGGCTTTGGAATCGGAGTTCGAGGTCACCGGTGCGGGCAGTGGCCTGGGTCGTTGCCATCTCGACCTCGAAATCGTGGAGGGCTCGGACACGACCGCGGCACTGGAGCGGCTGAGGGCGGTGTTGTCCGACCTGGGAGTCGCGGACTGTGCGACCTTGAACGTGAGCGAGTGAGCATCCCGCCCCGTCTCTGGGACGACGAGAAACCCCTGTTCAGGTCCCCTTTCGCGTCTCACGTCGCCGAGCCCCCTTGTGCCCCGCCGAACGGTCCGGCAAGACTTCGAATCGCACGGCTACGAGGGGGGATCCCGTAGCAGATCGGGAAATTTCGAACGAAAACGGCAATCTCGCCGCGGGCCCCTGCCGAATTGTCACCACTTCGAAAGGAAATCGCATGCGAGCCAATCGTTTCATCGGTGCCACCTGCGCCGCTGTCGCCATCACCACCGTCCTCGGCGGGACGGCCCAGGCCGAGGAGTCACCGGCCGACGCGGAGAAATCCTTCTGCATGGACCGCGCCGGCGCCTTCCGGGACAGCGGCAAGGGCAAGACCGTCAAGGGGCGTTACACCATCGTCCAATCCGAGAGCCTCGCGGACGTGCAGGCCGGCGGCTACGCCGAGGACATCTCGACGGGCGACCGGGTCATCGCCCAGCGCAGCCACCGGAAGTTCGAGATGCGCGACGATCCCTGGTACCCGGACGACGACCTGATCGGCGGCAACTACGGATCCTGCCGCAGCCGGAAGGCGACCTGGTACGACGCCAACGTGCGGGACTGGATCAAATCACCCGCCGTGGCACTGCAGATCGGAGGCACGAACAAGAGCTACGCGGTCCGCAGCTGTGTCGAAACCCCGGAGGGATACCGGGGCTGCACCGCCTGGTACGTCGACCACCACTGAACCGGACGCTAGCCGAAGATCCGGGCGCGTAGTTCCTTCACCGTCTGGACCGAGGCGATCAGGTCCAGGGTGTCGAGGTGCAGCGACCAGGCCGTGCCTGCCGCGGTCTTCACGGTCCGCTCGACCAGACTGAAGGAGATCCTGCGCGGGTCGGCGCCGCCCAGCGCCACGGCGGTGCCGACCCACTCCCGGTATTCGGTGCCGCCCGCGGACACGGTGGCCCGCGGCTCGAGTGCGACGTCACGAAGCGCGCCGAACAACCGGTCCAGGTATTCGGTCATGGCCCGGCGGCCGGAGATCGGCTCGGTCAGGCCGGGACCCCGCAGGGTCGCCGTGCCGTCCACCCCGGTGACCAGGATCCCCGCCGCTTCCCGGTTCCACGCCAGTTGCCGGATTCGCGGCGGCAAGGGGAGCGCCGGGGCCGGGTCGGTCGCCGACGGGGTGATCCCCTCGAAGAGGTTCCGCAGCGGGTTCGCCGGATCCTCGACCGGGCGGAACATGTCTACCTGGTCCCAGAACCGCCTGCCGTCCTGCACCCTGGCCGGATCCTTGCCGTCGGCGGGATCGCCGAGGACGAGCCGGTGCATCGTCTTGAAGGAGACCGGTTTCCCCTTGACGGTGCCGGTGTTGAGCGCCTCGACGAAGACGACCCTGCCGTCGGGGCCGGAGGTGACGGTCTCCGGAACGAAGACGTAGTCCGGGACCAAGCTCAGCACGCCCTCGATCTGGCTTCTGATTCCCGCCCAGTCCCGGGGCGTCTCGAGCCCGCTGTCCCACAAGCGCGCCGTCCCGTCTTGGACGAACAGGTTCATGTACGCGTCGACATCCTGGGTGTTTCTTCCCCAGGCACGGTAGGCGTCCATGAACCGCTCCACGTTCGAGGGCGTGTCACCGGATTCGGCGGTCGCGGAAGTCGCGAGAACGACACAGGACAGCACGGCCGCCGCGAGGGCGGGCAACAGTCGTGAAACCTTCATGGCCCAAGGATCGTCGAGACCGGGGAGCGCTGTCGATTACGTCGGAGGTAAGCGGGCAGGCGGGTAGATTCTCCCTGTGGGGCTTGAAAAGGAAGCGGTGCGCCGGGTGGTGATCGTCGCGTTCGACGACGCGCAGATCCTCGATGTGGCCTGTCCCAGCGGAGCGCTGGAGATCGCGAATTCGCACGGCGCCGCGCCACCGTATGTCGTCGAGCTGGCGACGCTCGACGGGCGGACGACGCGGAGTTCGTCGGGGATCATGCTCGCGGGTGCTCGCCGGCTCGCCGAAGTGTCCGGGCGGATGGACACGGTGATCGTGGTCGGTGGCGCGGGAACGGGGGCGGCCGCGGTGGACGAGCGTCTGCTGACGCAGGTGCGCAGGCTGGCCGGGCGGAGCAGGCGGATCGCCTCGGTGTGCACGGGTGCCTTCGTGCTGGCGGCCGCCGGGTTGCTCGACGACCGGCGGGTCACGACGCATTGGGGATACGGCGAGCTGCTCGCCGCCACCTTCCCGGCGGTGACGGTGGATCCGGCGCCGCTCTACATCCGCGACGGCAACGTGTTCACCTCGGCCGGGGTCATCAGCGCGCTGGATCTCACGCTCGCGCTGATCGAGGACGACTGCGGCCCGACGCTGGCCCGCGAGGTCGCCCGGGAGCTGGTGACCTATCTGCACCGCCCCGGCGACCAGGCCCAGATCAGCACGTTCCTGGCCGTCCCGCCGCCGGGCAACCGGGTCGTGCGCGACCTCTTGGGGTACATCGCCGCGCATCTCGCCGAAGACCTGAGCCCGTCGGCGCTGGCGGCTCGCGCCGGGGTCACCACCCGGCACCTCACCCGGCTGTTCACCGCGCAGCTGGGCAGCACCCCGGCCCGGACCGTGCGGACGGCGCGGACCGAGGCCGCCGCCCAGCTGGTGCGGTCCACCGCGTTGCCGCTGGCCGCGGTCGCGCGGCGATGCGGATTCGCCTCGCCGGAGACCCTGCGGACGGCGTTCCGCCAGTACTACGGGATCACCGGGGACACACTTCGCAGGATGAAGGACATGCCCCACCCGATCGGCGCCTGAGCTCCCCAGAATCGCGGCATGGACAGTGCGAAGACCACCCGCAGGACAGTGCTGGCCGGAGTCGCGGCGGCCGCCGCGTTCGGCCTCTCCACCGGCACGGCTCAGGCGGAGACCAAAGGACCGAAGATCGGCATCCTGCTCTACGACGGGTTCAGCCTGCTGGATCCGACGGGGCCGGCCGAGGTGTTGTCCCGGCTCCCCGGCGCCACGGTGACGATGATCGCCCAGCAGCGCGGCCCGGTGCGCACGGACACCGGTGATGTCGCGGTGCTGGCGGAACGTTCGGTGGCCGAGGTGCACCGGCTGGACGTGGTGCTGGTGCCGGGCGCGGGCAATCGCGGCACGGTCGCCGCCATGGAGAACCCGGTCCTGCTCGACTGGATCCGGCGTATCCACCGGCACACGACGTGGACCACGTCGGTGTGCACGGGCTCGTTGATCCTCGGCGCGGCCGGGCTGCTCCGCGACCGGGCCACCACGTACTGGGCCTCGGCGGACTATCTGGAGAAGACCTTCGGCGTGCGCTACGTGCCCGAGCGCTACGTCCAGGTCGGCAAGGTCGTCACCGCGGCGGGGGTGTCCGCCGGGATCGACCTCGCCTTCCATCTCGCGTCCCTGCTGGCCGGTGAGGAGATCGCCCGCGGTATCCAGCTCGCCGTCGAATACGACCCGCGGCCGCCGTTCGACTCGGGCAACGCCGCGACGGCGAGCCCGGAACTCAAGGCGCTCGCGCTGGAACTGCTCGCGGACTCGCAGGTCTAGCGGGGGCCGTAATCCTTCAGCACCAAGGCGTTCGCCGCTTCCCGGATCGGGCGGGCCATCTGTTCGAGGACGCGGTTGCGGCCGGGGAGGTAGGGCATCAGTTTGATCATCCGGGTGTTGAACCAAGCGAAAGCCCGCGACTGCGGGATGATCCCGCGTAGCGCCATCTTCGCCAAGGCCTGGTTCTTCTCGACGTACGGGCGCATTTCCGCCTCGTAGCGGGACAACGCCACCGTGGGGTCGCCCGAAGCCGCCAGCTCACCCGCCAGGACGTACGCGCCGACAAGGGCCAGGCTCGTGCCCTGCCCCGAGGCGGGCGACGGGCAATAGCCCGCGTCACCGAGGAGGGTGACGCGTCCGGCCGAAAAGCGGTCCATGCGGATCTGGCACACCAGGTCGAAGTAGAAGTCGCCCGCCTCTCGCATGGCGTCGAGCAACGCCGGGATCTCCCAGCCCAGCTCGGCGAACTGGCGCGCGACGAGGTTCTTCTGACCTTCGACGTCCCGCCGGTCGTAAGCCAGCGGCGGAGCGCTGAACCAGAACGCGGCCTTGGCGTCGTCGGCGCGCGCGGTGCTGTAGACGTTGACCATCTTGCCGGGCGCCGCCGAGTGCAGCAGTTCCCAGCGGTCGAGTTCGAAGGTGTTGGGCACGGTGGAGATCGAGATGTAGGCGTCGAACCGGTGCAGGAAGTCCTCCTCCGGGCCGAACGCGAGCGCCCGGACACCGGAGTGCAGCCCGTCGGCGCCGACGACCAGGTCGAACCGGCGCGGGGCCCGTGGGCGAACGTCACGTCGACGCCGCCGGAACGCTGTGCCAGCCCGGTGATCCAGTCGCCGAAGACGTACTCGGTGTTCTCGCAGGTCGCGTCGTACAGGACCTTCGCCAGGTCGCCGCGGAGGATTTCGGTGTCGTCGCCGTGGCGGAAGCCGAAAGTGTCGGCGTCGAGGGTGGCGAGCTGCTTGCCTCGTTTGTTCACGAACGCGGCGCCCCGCATGTCGGTGCTCGCCGTGTGCACCTCGTCGAGCAGGCCCATCCGGCGGACGACGTCGACGGCGACACCGCGGATGTCGACCTTGTAGCCGCCTTCGCGCGGGCTGGGGCCCGTTCGACGACGGTGGCGCTGAAGCCGCGGCGGTGCAGCCACCAGGCGAGGGCGGGCCCGGCGACGCCGGCGCCGGAGATCAGGATGTTCTTCGTCATGTCCGGCAGCGTGGGCGAGCCCGCTGACCGGTCACGAACCGAGCGCGAACCGCCGCTGACCGAGATCGTGGATCGCCTGGTCAGGAGGCATTTCCCGGCCGCGGGCGAAGGCGTCGGAGTAGGCGTCGGCGCCGATGCGGGCCCGGACGCGGCCCACCACACCGTCGACGTCGGCGTCTCCGGCGACGGACGCGCCGCGCAGCCCGACCGCGACGCCGAGCAGGAACGCGGCCCGCTCGTCCTCGTCACGGGCGGCGAGGACCCCGGCCAGCCCCTCGATCGCCTGGGCCGCGCCGGGCAGGTTCGCGTACTCCAGCGCGGTGGCGAGCGCCTCCTGGTGCAGTTCGGTCGCCGCGTCCAGGTCACCGGCGGCGGCCATCGTCCAGCCGAAACCGGTGTGGAGCCGGATCCGCGTCTCGCCACCGGTCACCGGGCCGATGGCCAGGCCGAGCGCGGCGGAGTACCAGCGCCTGGCCGTCGCCAGGTCACCGGCGCGGCGCGCGACCTCGCCCAGCCCGCCCCTGGCCCGCGCGAGCGTCAGCGGATTGCCGCGCGCTTGGCCGGCGGCGGCCTCGTAGTCGGCTTTCGCGGCCTCCCCGTCACCTGCGCGCAGGACGCCGTCGGCGCGGCGGCAGAGCAGATCGGCGGCGTCTTCGAAGGAACCGAGCTCCGCGGCCAGCCGCACGGATTCGTCCATCAGTTCACGGAACCGGACGTGGTCGCCGCGCCAGTCCGCGAATTCGGCGAGCTTCTCCAGCGTGCTCGCCGCGCCCCAGCGGTCACCCAGTTCGCGGAACCCGGCCAGCGACGCGGAGAAGTGCGTTTCGGCCTCGGCGATCCGGCCGTTGTACTGCGCGCCGAGGCCGTCGCTGACCCGCGCGAACGCCCGCGACCAGCGGTCTTCGCCGATGAGCGCGGCGAGCCGTTCGCCCTCTTTTGCCTTGGGGTGCGGGGAAAACGCCCACAGCAGGAACAGGTACGGGTACCGCAGCGGACCGTCGAGCCGCCGCACGATCGGCTCGATCCCGGCGCCGGTGGCCGACGCGTGGACGAGACCGAGGACGTATTCCTCGGCCAGTCCCGGCGGCGGTTCGGGGCCGATGGCGGCGAGCGCGGCGTCCGCGAAGGGTGTCGCTTCGCTGCGCAGGCCGCGCAGCCACCAGTACCAGGACAGGGCCGCGATGAGCCGCAGGGCGAGGCCGGGGGCGGCGGTCACGCTCCAGCGCAGGGCGGCGTGCAGTTCGGCGTGCTCGGCGCTCAGCTCTTCCAACGCCACGAGCTGGTCCGCGCCGCGCAGCCTCGGTTCGGACGCTTGGGCGAGGCCGAGGAAGTATCCGGCGTGCTCGGCGCGCCGGTCTTCGCCCTGCTCGGCGCAGAACGCGCGAATGGTCTCCAGCATCCGGTACCGGCCGCCGTCGAACTCGACGAAGGACTTCTCGACCAGTCCGGCCAGCACGCCTTCCGTATCGGACACGGCGCAGACGCGTTCGACGGCGTCGAGCTTCGCGCCACCGGCGAACACCGCGAACCGGCCTGCCAGCCGCTGTTCTCGCGGGTCGAGGAGGTCCCAGCTCCACTCGACGACGCCGCGCAGGGTCCGGTGCCGCGGTTCGGCGGTCCGCTCGCCGCGCGACAGCAGCCCGAAGCGGTCGCCGAGCCGGGCGGCGACATCGGCGGCGGACAAGGTCCGCAACCGCGCCGCGGCGAGCTCGATCGCCAACGGCAGACCGTCGAGCTCGGCGCAGATACGGGCCACGGCGGCCGGGTCCGGCGGACGATCGGGAGCGACCGCCGCGGCCCGCTCGGTGAACAACCGGGCGGCGGCGCCCGCGGGCAGGGGACCGACCGGCACCAGCGTCTCGCCGGTCAGCCCCAGCGCTTCGCGGCTGGTGACGAGCACCCGCAGACCCGGGCAGTCAGACAGCAGCCGCCGCACCAGCCACGCGGCTTCGGCGACGACGTGTTCGCAGTTGTCGAGGACGAGCAGCGGCGACCGGTCGGCGAGCCCGGCGACCAGGCGGTCGGCGGGATCCGAAACCGCCCCCGGCGTCAGGACGCCTTGTTCGCGCAGGCCCAGCGCGGCGAGGACGGCGGGCGCGACCTCGGTCACCGTGGCGAGTTCGACGAAGCAGACTTCGCCGTCCTGCCGGGAAGTCGCTTCGACGGCGAGCCGTGTCTTGCCCGCTCCGCCGGGCCCGATGAGCGTGACGAGCCGGGTCTTCCCGAGCGCGGCGACGAGCCGGTCGAGTTCGCCGCGGCCGACGAATCCCGTGAGCGGCACGGGAACCCGGAGGGCCGGCGACCCGCGCAAGACGGCGGCGTGCGCGTCGGCGAGGTCCGCCGACGGGTCGGCGCCCAGTTCGTCGGCGAGGCGGCCGCGGGCTTCGGCGAACACGGCGAGCGCCTCGGCGGAGCGGCCGCTGCCGTGCAAGGCGCGCACGAGCTGGGCGGTGAGCCGTTCCCGCAGCGGGTGTTCCCGTGCGAGCTCACGGAGTTCGGCGACGAGCTTTTCGTGGTGTGCCAAGGCGAACCCGGCCTCGACGCGGTCCTCGATCGCGGCCAGCCGCAGCTCGGCGAGCCGGGCCGCGCGGGGCGGGTCGGCGAGCCCGTCGAGGGCGGGCCCCCGCCACAGCGCCAGCGCTTCGGTGAAGAGCGCGAGCTTCGTGCCCGGCTCGGCGGTCTCCCGCGCCTGGGCGGTGAGGCGTTCGAACCGGTGGAGGTCGACGTCCTGCGGATCGACGGCCAGCCGGTATCCGGCGGGGGTGAACTCGACGAGCCCGTCGGGCGCGCCGCCGTCCTTCAGCCGCCGCCGGAGCCGGGAGACCTGGGATTGCAGGGCTTCGGCGGCACCCTCGGGCGGATGGTCGCCGTGCAGGCCGTCGATCAGCTGGTCGGCGCTGACGATCCGCCCGGCGTCGAGCGCGAGCAGCGCGAGCAGGCCCCGCAACTGCGGCCCGCCGAGCGCGACGGGTGTCCCGTCGGGAAGGCGGGCTTCGACCGGCCCGAGGATGGCGAACTGCACGGGGTCGATTCTGGCCTACCCCGGCCCGTCGTGAGGTTGGTGGCCCGCACGCGGCTCCGTCGGCGTTCGTGTCGCGAAAGCCACTTTCGGGACATCACACGTCGCGAAAGTGGCTTTCGCGACACGTCACCTTGCCCTGGAGCAGGTCGAAGGGCGCCTTCCCCTTGGTCCAGGGCAAGGGCGGGAACTCAAGGTCGGCGGGCCTGAGCTGCCCGGGTGTCCATAAAGGACACACGCTGCGGCGGATTGCCCGGTTTGTGCGTATTTCCGGGGTCGCGAACTGCCCACCCTTGCCCTGCCCCGTGTTAACGGCCGCGCCGAGGTTCGGCAACACACGGAAACCCGCCCGTCACCACCGGGCGGACGACCGGAAACGAGGCGTTCGTAGCTTCTGGCTCCCGTCCCCGGTGCTCTGGAGGAGACCTCGGTCATGACCATCGAAGAATCGGAGACCCGTGCCGCGCCCACCGGCCTCGGCGCGACGAAGGAGACACTCGAGGACTACACCCTCCGATTCGCGCCGAGGACCTACCGTCGCTGGACACCGGCGGTGGTCGGTGCTTCCGCGTTGGGCGGGATCGCCTACATGGCGGATTTCTCGATCGGCGCCGGGATCGGCCTGACCCACGGCACGGGCAACGCGCTGCTGGCGATCGCCCTGGCGGCGGTGATCATCTTCGTGACCGGATTCCCGCTGGCCTACTACGCGGCCCGGTACAACATCGACCTCGACCTGATCACCCGCGGTTCAGGTTTCGGCTACTACGGTTCGGTGCTGACCAGCGTCATCTTCGCCAGTTTCACCTTCATCTTCTTCGCCCTCGAAGGCTCGATCATGGCGCAGGGCCTGAAGTACGCGATAGCGCTGCCGTTGTGGCTCGGCTACCTGGTGTCCACCCTGGTGATCATCCCGCTGGTCGTCTACGGCATGAAGGTGCTGGCGAAACTGCAGAGCTGGACGAATCCGCTGTGGCTGCTGCTGATGGTGGCCCCGCTGGTGTTCCTCGTCGTGAAGGATCCCGGTTCGGTCCAGCGGTGGCTGTCCTACGAAGGAGAGGGCGGGGCCGGGCTGAGCACGGCCGCGATCATGCTCGGTGCCGGCGTGTGCCTCTCGCTCATGGGGCAGATCGGAGAGCAGGTCGACTACCTGCGTTTCATGCCGCCACGCACGGCGGAGAACCGGCGCGCCTGGTGGACCTCGATGGTGCTGGCCGGGCCGGGCTGGGTGTTCTTCGGCGCGATCAAGCAGGCGATCGGCGTGTTCATGGCGGTCTACATCCTCGACGCGGTGGGCAAGGCGGCCGCCGTCGAGCCGATCGAGCAGTTCACCGGCGTGTTCACCGAGGTCATGCCGGCGTGGCTGGTGGTGCCACTGGCGCTGGTCCTGGTGGTGCTCAGCCAGGTCAAGATCAACGTCACCAACGCCTATTCCGGGTCGCTGGCGTGGACGAACTCCTTCACCCGGATCACGAAACGCTATCCGGGCAGGCTGGTGTTCGTGCTGGTGAATCTGGCCATCGCGCTGATCCTGATGGAAGCGGACATGTTCAGCTTCCTCAACGGCATCCTGAGCTTCTACTCGAACTGTGCGATGGCGTGGGTGGTCACCGTCGCCACCGACATCGCGATCAACAAGTTCGTGCTCGGGCTCTCGCCGAAACAGCCGGAGTTCCGGCGCGGGATGCTGTTCGCGGTCAACCCGGTCGGTGTCGTCGCGTTCCTGGGTTCCTCGCTCCTCTCGATCTCCGTCTACTTCGGACTCTTCGGGCCCGGACCCCGGCCGTACTCCCCGTTGGTCGCGGTGGTGGTCGCGGTCGTGCTGACCCCGCTGATGGCGGTGCTCACCCGAGGGCGTTTCTACCTGCGCCGCACCGATGACGGCCTCACCGAGCCGATACTGGACGAAGACGGCAATCCGAGCGGCACCCATTACGGCTGCGAGGTCTGCGGAGAGGCTTACGAGCGCCCCGACATGGCCGCGTCCGCCACCGGCGGGACGATCTGCTCGTTGTGCCTGAGCACGGACCGGGAAGGACGCCACGTCCTTCCCGCCTAGGCCCGTCCTCCTCGACGAAGGCGCCCGCCGGACATGGTGAACGTGCCGTCCGCGAACGGGGCGGCCGCGGTGTCGTGGCTGATCATGAGCAGCGCGATGCCGTGCCGGAGCGCCGTCGCGGTCACGAAATCCCAGAGCCGGTCGCGGTTGGCCGCGTCGAGGGCGGAGGTCGTCTCGTCGCAGACGAGGACCCTGGGGCGGGCCAGGAGCGCGCGGGCCACGGCACAGCGCTGGAGCTGGCCGCCGGAGAGCGAGCCGGGACGGCGGCCGTCCGGGTCGACGCCGAGGGATCCCAGGATCTCCGTCGCTTCGAGCCGGGCTTCTTCGCGATCGAGGCCGCGAAGAAGACGGGCGGTGTCGGCCACCTGGTCGAGCACCTCACGGAACTCGTCGAAGGACGCGCGGCTGTCCTGGTGGACGTACTGGACGGCCCGCAGCTGTGCGCGATCGCGACGACGGGCGAGGCGGGGGAGCCGGACGCCGTCGACTTCGATCGTGCCAGCGGTCGGCGGGGTCAGACCGGCGACCGCGCGGGCGAGGGTCGTCTTGCCCGCTCCCGAGACCCCGGTGATCAGGGTGCGGCTGCCCGCCGCGAGCTCCAGGTCGACGTCCTCGACGAGGGCCGTCCGCCCGGCGCGCACCGTGAGTCCGCGAACGACGAGTACCGGCGAGGCCGGCGACGGCGGCGCGGGCTCATCGAGGCGCACGGGGCCGGGGACGGCCTCGCACGGGTGCAGACGGTGGTCGCGGAGTTCGGCGACGTCGCCGTCCAGCGCACGCGCCAGCGTGAGGTCGTGGGTCAGGATCAGCAACGCCGTTCCGGACCGGGAAAGCTCCGCGAGCCTGGCGGTGAGCACGGTCCTGTTCGCCGCGTCGAGACCACTGGTCGGCTCGTCGAGCACGAGTAGCCGGGGCCTGGTCACGAGAGTGGTGGCCAGCGCCATGCGCTGCTGCTGCCCACCGGACAGCTGATGCGGGAACCGGCGCCACAGCTCCGACTCGAGTCCCGCCTCCGCCAAGGCGGTGCGGGCCGCCGCGAGCCGCGCGGCGCGGCCGTGGTGGTGAAGCGCGGCGAGTTCGGCCAGCACCGGCCCGCAGCGGCGGACCGGGTCCAGCACCGCCGACGGCTGCTGCGGCAGGTGGCCGGCGACCCCGGCCGTGGCTCGTCGCAGTTCGGTAGCGGTCCGGTCCAGCAGCGGGGAGCCGGCCAGCCGCACCGAACCGGACAGCGTGATCCCCGGGCGAGCCCGTCCGGTCGCGGCGAGGCCCAGGGTGGTCTTCCCCGCGCCGGACGCGCCGAGCACGACGAGGACGCGGCCCGGTTCGAGGGTCAGTGAGACGTCGTCGAGCAGAACGGTTTCCCCGGCGTGGGCGGACAGACCGGTGATCTCCAGAACGGTCACGGGATCACCCGCCGGGCGGCGAGCAGCCGGTCGGTGACGAGGTTCGTGCCCACGCACAACGCCATCAGCAGCGCGGCGGGCACGAGCACCACCGCGGGCGCGGTGTAGAGGGCCTCGCTGTTGCGTTCGATGACCACGGCCCAGTCCGGGGAGTCGGCGGGCAGGCCGAGGCCGAGGAAGTTCGCCGACGCCAGCAGATAGAGCACCACGCCGAGCCTGGTGCCGGCGTCGGTCGCGACCGGGCCGGTGACGTGCCGGGCGACGTATCCGAGCTGGATACGCCACCACGGTCTTCCTTGCAGGGTCAGGGCTTCCACGGCGGTACGGCAGCCGGGCGCCAAGGCCGCGGCCCGCACCACGCGGGTGATCGCCGGTACCTGGAGGAAGGCCACGGCCGGGATGAGCACACCGGGCCCGCGGTGCCCGGTCGCGGCGAGCACCATGAGCACCAGCAGCGACGGGAAGGCCAGCACGAGATCGAGGGAGCGCATCACGGTTTCGTCGGCGAGCCGTCCGCGCCCGGCCGCGACGAGACCGAGCGGCACCCCGGCCAGATAAGCGAGCAGGAGCGCGGCGACGGTCATGCCGATCACGGGCAGCCCGCCCGCGAGGATCACCGTGAGCGCGTCGCGGCCGAGGACGTCGGTGCCGAGCGGATGCGCGGCGGCCGGCGCCTGCCAGGGCGCGCCGACCGACACCACGGGGCCCGCGAGCACCGGCCCGGCCACCGCGAGCAGGAGCGGTATCGCGAGCAGCGACCACCCGAGCGCCCGGCTCACCATGTGACCAGCTCCCGGCGCGGGGTCAGCCGGTGCGCGACCAGGTCGGCGACGAGGTTCCCGAGCACGACCACGCCGGCGAACACCAGCACGTAGCCCTGCACCTGCGGGATGTCCCGGTTCTGCACGGCCTCGACGAAACCCGTGCCGAGCCCGGTGATCGCGAACAGGGATTCGACGATCACCGTGCCGGTCAGCAGTCCTTCGACGGCGCGGGCGAGCTGCTGCACGGCGGGTGCGGCGGCGGCGGGCAGGAGATGCCGCAGCACCACGGTGCGTTCGGGGAGCCCGAGCAGGCGCAGATGCTCGGCCACCGGCCCCCGGGTCTGTTCGGCGATCCCGATCCGCAGCTGCCGGGCGACGTCGCACAGCTGCCGGGCGACCAGCACGATCACCGGCAGCACGAACACCTCGGGGAGCGCGGCCGGGTCCGTTCCGGCCGCGGTGGCCGGAAGCAATCCGGTGTGCACGGCGAATCCCGCGACCAGCAGCAGGCCGAGGACGAACTCGGGGATCGAGTGCAGGAACAGCGTGACCGCGGTGAGCGCCCGGTCGATCCGCGATCCTTCGCGCAGCCCGCAGACCACTCCGACGACCAGCGCGAGCGGTACGAGCACGAGCAGCGTCACCCCGGCGAGCACCGCGGTCGCGGCGAGGCGGCGGACGATCTCGTCGGCCACCGGCGCGCCGGTCACGAGCGACCGGCCGAGATCGCCGGTGACCAGCCCCGAAAGCCAGCTCCCGAACCGGTCGAGGAGCGGCCGGTCGAGCCCGAGCTGCTGGCGGACGGTCGCCACCTGCTCGTCGGTGGCCTGTTCGCCGAGCACGACCGAGGCGGCGTCGCCGGGGAGCAACGCGGTCACGGCGAACGTCGCGACCAGCACGAACATCGCCTGCACCACGGCGAAACCCAGCCGTCGTACGGTGTGACCCGGCACGTCAGGAGAGCCGGGCGCGGTCGAACCGCGCCCAATCGAAGGTGTTCGGTGGCGCCGTCACCACCCCGGAAACCCGCTTCGACACGGCGATCGTCCAGGTGCTGAACCCCCAGGCGAGCAGACCGCCCGATTCGTGGACGATCCGCTGCGCGTCGCCGAACAGGGCCAGCCTGGCCCGTTCGTCCGCGGTGGCGGTGGCGCGATCCAGGAGCGCGTCGAACTCCGGCGAGCCGAAGCCGTTGACGTTGTTCGAGCCGCGGGTGCGGAAGCGCTGGTTGAGGAACGTCGGGACGGGCAGCGTGGCCGTGCGGGTGAGCGCGGCGACACCCTTGGTCTTGATCTCGCTGAAGTAGGTGCTCGACGCGCGGGTGTTCGGCGTGGCGGCGAGCCCGATCTCCTTGAGCTGCTGGGAAATCAGCGTGGCCGCGGTGGCGAAGCCCGGGTCGACGTCGCTGGTTTCGACGGCGAAGGCCAGCCCCTCCGCGCCCGCCTCGCGGACGAGCGACCGGGCCAGGTCGACGTCGCGGCGGCGTTGGGGGATGTCCGCGGCGTACCCGCGGAGCCCCTTGCCGAACAGGTCGTTGCCGATCTCGCCACGTCCGGCCAGTGCGACGCGGTTCAGCGCCTCTCTGTCCACTCCGGACAGAACGGCGCGCACCAGCCTCGGGTCGGAGAACGGGGGTTGGGTCAGGCGCAGGATCAGGCCCTGCATCGTCGTTCCCTTGGCTTCGAGCAGCGAAACGCGCCCGTCGCCGGCCAGCCGGGCCGCGGTTCCGGCCGCGAGGTCGTGGGCGTAGTGGACCTGCCCGGACAGCAACGCGTTGACGCGCGCGGCTTCTTCGCTGACCGGCACGAATTCCAGCTCGTCGACGCTCGGCGCGCCGTCCCAGTGCGACTCGTTCTTGCGGAAAACCGCCGGGCCGCCGGGAGTGAACGAGACGAACCGGAACGGCCCGGAGCCTACCGGCGCGGTGAAGTCCGTCGTCCCGGCCGGCACGATCTCCGCGCCGGGAGCGCCCCAGCCCGACGGGAACTCGAAGTCGGGCGCGGCCAGCGTCAGCTCGATTTCGTTGGGGGACAACGCTTTGCTGCGGGCGAAGTCCACCTTCGCGAAATATTGCCGCGACGAGGACGCCAGCGCGGGATCGGCGATCCGCCGGAAGCTGTAGAGCACGTCGTCCGCGGTGACCGGGCGTCCGTCGTGGAAGGCCGCCTGCCGCAGCCGGATCCGCCAGCGCGTGCCCGCGGCGTCGCTTTCCCAGGACTCCGCCAGCCGCGGCCGCAAGGAGGTGTCGGCGTTGTAGGCGACCAGCGTGTCGAAGAGTGCTTTGGCCCGCGCTTGATCGACGAAGAGCGAAACCTGGGCCGGGTCGAGGGTCTCCTTCGACCCGCCCGCGGCGAACGCCACTCGCAGCCGGCCGGTGTCCGCCGGCGCGGTCCCGCAGGCGGCCAGGGGCGCGAGCGCGGCCAGCGCCAGCAGTCTCCGACGGGTGAGCGGATGACGCGTCATAGGTACCTCCGGGACATCGAGCACTGTCCCGGGCGCGCGACCGCACGTGAACGGGACCCCGCTCCGCACTCCACGACAGTTGGGGTTGGCGGTGTCCGGCGGGCAGTCCGGCTCACGGCGTACGGCCGTTCACGGTTGCGGGTCAGCGCCGGATTCACACCGGCTTCCCCCGACGGGCACCTTCTTGGGTTGTGGCGCACACGGTAACCCATGAGCGGGGTGTGCTACACAGGATCAAGATCACGAAGGGGAGGCCGGTGGACGGGAAACTCGCGGCGGACTGGGTGCGCCGGTGGGACGTGCAGCAGGAACGCTATGTCGCCGACCGTGAAGAACGCTTCACCGTGTTGATCGACGTCGTCGAACACGTCTGCCGAGACGTCGCCGAGCCGCTGGTGCTGGACCTCGGCTGCGGTCCGGGCTCGCTGACCACCAGGCTCGCCCGGCGGTTGCCGCACGCCCGGATCGTCGGCGTCGACGACGACCCGTTCCTGCTCGCCCTCGCCAGGGCGACCCGGCCGGAGCAGGGCGGCATCGAGTACGTCCGGGCCGACCTCGCCGAAAGCGGCTGGCTGAAGTGGCGGCCGGTCGACGCCGCGGTCTCGACGACCGCCTTGCACTGGCTGCGCCCCGAGCGGCTCGCCGAGGTCTACCGCGACCTCGCCGGCGCGCTGAGGGCGGGCGGAGCGCTCGTCAACGGCGACCACCTCTACGACGAACAGCCGGCCATCCGCGAGCTCGCCGAGGTGGTCAAGGAGCGCCGCGCGGCCCGTGCCGGGGTCCACGCCAACGAGGACTGGAAGACCTGGTGGGCGGCGGCCGCCGCCGATCCCGCGCTGCGGGAGCACTTCACGGCCGAAGAGCTGCGCGGCATCTCGACCGGCTACGGCAACCGGCTCAGCCCGCAGGAGCACTCCAGGCTGCTCCGGGAGGCGGGCTTCGCGGAAGTGGCACCGGTGTGGCAGTCCGGCGACGACTACGTCCTGGCGGCGCTGCGCTGAGGCGCAGACCAGATCACGACCTCAGTTGTCCATAAAGGACATAAGCCTGCCCCCTGTGTCGGATTCGGGTGCTTGGCGCGGGAATGCGCAAAGTGCGCGAATCGGGCGCCGACTTGCGGGTCCGGTGCCGTCGTGTCACCAATGGACACGACAGGCCACCTGACCGGCGAGAGGACACGAAATCCGGTGAACCTGACTCTCGTCGTCGTACTCGGTGTCGTCAGCATCGTCGCGGTGGCCGCGTTCTCCGAGCGGCTCAACGTGGCCGCTCCGCTGAGCCTCGTGCTGGCCGGTATCGGCCTGAGCTTCCTGCCGGGCGTCCCGCATCCGGAGATCGAACCCGAGCTGATCCTCGCCGGGGTGCTCCCGCCGCTGCTGTATTCGGCGGCGGTGAACATGCCGGTGGTCGACTTCCGGCGGAACATCCGGCCGATCACCGGTCTCGCGGTGCTGCTCGTGGTGGGGACGACCTTGGGCGCGGGCTGGCTGTTCCACTGGCTGATCCCGGACATCGGCTGGCCCGCCGCGTTCGCGCTCGGCGCGGTCATCAGCCCCACCGACGCCGTCGCCGCGACGTCCGTCGGAAGGAGGCTCGGCCTGCCGCCCCGGCTGCTGACCGTGCTCGAAGGCGAAGGGCTCGTCAACGACGCCTCCGCGCTCGTGCTGCTGCGGTCGGCCGTCGCCGCGGTCGCCGGGTCGGTCTCCGTCTGGGGCATCGTGGGGCAGTTCTTCTACGCGGTCGTCGTGGCGGCCGGCATCGGGCTCCTCGTCGGGATCGTCAACGTCCGCGTGCGTGCGTTGCTGGGCAACGCCGTACTCAACACCGCGATCTCCTTCGTGGTCCCGTTCATCGCCTTCCTGCCCGCCGAAGAGGCCGGAGCCTCGGGCGTGCTCGCGGTCGTCGTCGCCGGTCTGGTGACCGGCCACCTCGCACCGCGGCACCTGCGCGCGACGGATCGGCTCGCCGAGGCCGTCAACTGGCGCACCGCCGCTTTCCTGCTGGAGAGCGCGATGTTCCTGCTCATGGGGCTCAGCGTCAAAACCCTCGTCGACGAGGTGCACGAGGACGGTTCGAGCGTCGGGCGCGCGCTCGTCATCGGTCTGGCCGCGTCGGCGCTGGTCATCGTCGCGCGCATCGTCTTCGTCGGGCCCTTGGTCGGCGGCCTGTATCGCGAGCAGCGGAAAGCCGCCCGGTTCAAGCCCCGGCTGGAAACGACGCAGGCGGTGCTGCGGGGCGACGAGTCGAATCCCGCCGTCACCGAGCGGCTGGACAAGGCGTCGCCGAGGCGGGTGGCGCATTTCCGGAAACGGCTCGACCGTGCCGCCGCCGACGTCGAGTTCCGGCTCACCGAGACACTGGGCTGGCGCGGCGGCGTGGTGCTCGGCTGGGCGGGGATGCGCGGCGCGATCACCCTCGCGGCGGCGCAGACCCTGCCCCAGGACACCCCGGACCGCGCACTGCTGGTCCTGATCGCCTACGTGGTGGCGACCACGACCCTGCTGGTCCAGGGAATGACGTTGCCTGCGGTGATCCGCGCGGCGCGCGTGCCGTCGGAGGACCCTGGCCGGTTGCGGCGCGAGTACGTCCGGCTCACGACCGAGCTGGCCGACGCGGCGAAGTCCCTTTTGGACGATCCCGCCCTGGAGGATCCGGGCAACGGGCCCTTCGTCGACCGGGTCGTGGACCGGGTGCGCTCGGACGTGCGCGTCCCGCCCGAGGCGCCGGGCGACCGTCCGGCTCCTGAACAGATCGAGCAGTACCTGCGGCTGCGCTTGCGGGTCCTGACCGAACAGTCCGAACGCCTCCAGCACGCCCGGTCGAGGGGCGCCTACAGCTCGGAGGCGCTGAGCCGGGCCCAGACCGCCCTCGACGTCGAGATGGCCCGGCTGGAGCAGCTGGCGGACAGGCCGGCTTCCTGACGGGCGCGTCTCCCAACGCGGCCGGTTCGTCCCAGGACGTCACGTTCCCGCTGGTCAGGGCCGCTGTTTCGTTCCCGCCTCCCAGTCCGCGCCGTTCGCCTTGCCGCCGGGCCGTCCGGCTGATGACGTTGGAATCCTCCGAAGAGAACGACAGAGGGGGAACAACAGTGAGCAAGATGAAGCGATTCGCCGCCGTGGCGGCGTTGGTGGCCGCTGCCACGGCCACGATGGGTGTCACCACCGCGAGTGCGACGGAAGGTACCCGGGACGGCGACCGGGCGTCCTGCGCCAAGACGAAGATCTGGCTCAACGACGACTGGGGCTGTGTGATCTCGTACGGGGACCGGCTGAAGGTCGCGGACGACACCTGGGACGGGAACGGCGCGCGGCTGCGCTGGACCAGCTCGGCGCCGAACTCGCACGGGAAGTTCAAGGGCTCCTGCAAGGACTACAACGGTTCGGAGAACGGTTCCGAGGAGTGCGACTACCAATTCCCGGAGGGGACGACCATCAACTACAAGCTGGAGCAGATCAGCGGTGGTGAGGTCGTCGACGAGACCGACGGCTGGGTCCAGGCCGTGGTGTGAGCCGATCAGCGGGCACCCGGGCGCCCGTCCGGGTGCCCGCCCACGGGAGCGTCACCGCAGGGCGGCGGGCGCGCCGGCCGGGACCGCGGGAGTCCGCGGCGGCACGGCGCCGATCCGCCGGTAGGCCTCGCCCGATGGCGGCCGGGGATCGGCGTCGCCGCGGTTGGGCCAGAAGGACATCGCCCGTTCCGCCTGGGCGGTGATGGTCAGGGAAGGGTTGACGCCGAGATTCGCCGAGATGGTGGATCCGTCGACGATGTGCAGGCCGTCTATCCGTGCACCCGGTGGTACGGGTCGATGACACCACGGTCCGGATCGTCGGAGATGGCGCAACCGCCGAGGAAATGCGCGGTCATCGGGATGTTGAGGATCTCGCCGGTCGTCCCTCCCGCGATGCCGTCGATCTTCTCGGCGACGCGGCGTGCGGCGTCGTTGCCCGCCGGGATCCAGGTCGGGTTCGGTTCGCCGTGCCCCGGCCCCGAGACCAGTTTGTGGCGGCCGGTGCGGGTGCGACGGCCGGAGACGGTGACTCTCCGGGACGGAGACGCTGACCGAATGCCGGGCGGACGAGGCGCTTCCGGTGGCCGTGCTGGCCGAAGGCGCGGACATCGTCCCCGTCAGCGGCGAGGGTCTGACGGAGGGCGTCGGCGCGGTCCTTCGCTTCGCGATCTGACCGGATCAGTGCGTCGCGACGGCGTCGCGTGCCTTGTCGCCGCCGGCGACCGAGCTCTCCCTGGCGCAGTGGGCGCAGCAGAAGAAGCGGTCCTCCACCTGGATACCGTGCCCGACCACGCGGCAGCCGCAGTGCTCGCAGATCGGCGCCAGCTGGTGGATCGCGCATTCGAAGGAGTCGAAGGTGTGCTTCGCTCCGTCGACGGTGTGGATCTCGAACGTCTTGTCGTAGTCGTTTCCGCAGACTTCGCAGTTCGTCATACCGACCGGTTACCCGGCTCACGGCTCCGGCAACCCTTTCGCGAACAAGTGTCCATAAAGGACTGTGTTCGGGCCAGGGGCAGAGTGCCAGGTCCGTGAAGGCCTCCTTGCCTACCCTGAGGGTAGTGAAGGGGGCCCTCACTACCCTCAGGATCGCCACATGCACCCTGTCTGCCACAGCAACCACAGCAGTCACAGCAACCACAGCAGTCACAGCAACCACAGCAACCACAGCGGCTGCGCGTGAAGGCTCCTTTCCCCTCGGCTCAGCCGGGTACCTCAGGCCCGACACCTGAGGCCGCGCGTCAGGTGTCGGCTTCGGGAACCCGTTCCCGCCGAGGTGTCCGGCTCACCGCCCACACGCCGGCGACGACCAGCAGGCAGCCGGCCAGCTGGGTGATGGTGGGCCGCTCGTGCAGGGCGAGGACGCCGAACACGACGGCCAGAACCGGGTGCAGCAACAGGAGTGAGGCACTCACCTGTGGCGCCAGCTGGGAAAGGGCGCCCGCGATGAGGAGCCAGGCGAGCACCTGCCCGACCAGTGCGAGCGCGATCAGCCACAGCCACGCGGCCAGGTCGAGGTCCAGGTCGATCCCGGTCCACACACCGCCGACCACGACCGCCGCGGCACACGCCGCCGCCGTGGAGGCGCAGACCGGGAACATCACATGGCCTTGGCCGCTGCCCTGCCGCATGAAGAACAGGTATCCCGCGTAGGCGACGCCCGCGATGGTGCCGAAAACGATGCCGCCGACCGGGTCGGTACCCGGCTCGGCCTGGCCGATCACGCCGGCCGCCATGGTCACGCCGATCAGCATGACCGGCGTGAGCGCGAGGAACCGCCTGGACGGGGCCGAACCCAGGAAAAGCCAGGTGAGCAGCGGGAAAACCACCACCTGGATGTTGATCAGCACCGTGGCGATGGACGCGCCGACGTCCTGGATGCTGGCCACCCAGAACACGTAGTCGACGCCGAGCAGCGCCCCCGCCGCGAGGTCGAACCGCATCAGCCGCCACGGCCGCGGTCCGATTCGTCGCCATTCGCGGACCGACAGGGGGATCAGCACCGTCAGCGCGATGGCGCAGCGCAGGAACGCCGTGGTGCCCGGGCTCGCGCCGGACAGTTTGGCGAACCCGGCCGACACCGAAGTGCACGCGGCGCCCCCGGTGATGCGCAGCGCGGCCGTGCGGTGCCGGTCAGGTGCCCGAACGCTCATGGCGTTCACTATGCCGAGCGCGGCCGCATAGCAAAAGTGAATGTTCCTACGGTGAAATCGGTAGCATTGCTTCATGAACCTGGGTCGGCTTCAAGCGCTCGCGTCGGTCGCGAAGTACGGATCCGTCGCCCGCGCCGCGGAAATCCTGCACGTCACGCCGTCCGGGGTGTCACAGCAGCTGAACAAGCTGGAGAAGGAGACCGGGCACCCGCTGCTCGAGCCCGCCGGCCGCGGCATCCGGCTCACCCGGGCGGGCCAGGTGCTCGCCGAGCACGCGGCGCGAGTGCTCGCCCAGGTCGCCGCGGCCGAGGCCGATCTCGCCGCACTGGATCAGGAGGTGGCGGGCCCCTTGCGGATCGGGGCCGTCGGCAGCGCGATCCGGGAGCTCTTGCCGGACCTGCTGGCCGAACTGGTCGCCGACCGGCCACGGCTCAAAGTGACCCTGCGCGACGGCGAAGTGGTGGACCTGCTTCCCCGGCTGCTCACCGACGAGCTCACCGTGCTGCTGATGGAGAGCTGGGAGGCGCGGCCGCCGCTTCTGCCCGCGGGGGTCGCCGTGCGCACGCTCGTCCGGGAACCGGCGGAGGTCGCTCTCGCCGCGGATCATCCGCTCGCCGGCCGGTCCTTCGTCGACCTCGCCGACCTCGCGGGCCAGACCTGGACCTGCTGCCCGGCAGGCACTGAGGCCCACGTGGCGCTCACACAGACCATGCGCGGGCTCGGAGCCGAGCCGGACATCCGGTTCGCCGTCGCCGAGTACCCCACCCAGCTCGCGCTGGTCGCCGCGGGGCTCACCGTCGCGCTCGTCCCCAGGATGGCCCAGCGGCCGACCCCGGACGGCGTCCGGTTCCTCCGCACCCGCCCGGTGCTGCACCGGGAGATCCGCGTCGCCTGGCGTACCGACGATCAGAGCCCGCCGATACGTGCCCTGCTCGACGCGCTGATCTCACGTCAGGAAGCGGTGAACCGGACAGGGAGTGCCCGGTAGCCCTGAACGGTGATCGCTCGCAACCATTCCACGTCGCCGTCGAGCTCCAGACGAGCCAGCCGCCGGGCGAGCGCGCGCAGGACCACGGCCAGCTCGGCCCTGGCCAGCGCGGCACCGAGGCAGTGGTGCGTGCCGTGCCCGAAGGCGATGTGGCGGTTGGGCCGGCGATCGGCGCGGAAGAGGTCCGGTTCGGTGAACACGGCCGGATCCCGGTTGGCGGCGGGCAGCCAGGCCACCACGGGAACACCCGGTCCGAGCTCGTGTCCATTGAGGACGAATCGGGCGGTGGTCACCCGGAGGACGTGCATCGCCGGCGAGGTCCAGCGCAGCACCTCCTCGACCACCGGATCGAGGTCGCCGCCGCGGGCGCGCACCGTTCCCAGCAGGCCGGGTGTGGTCGCCAAGGCGTGTACCGCCCCGGTGATCGCGTGCCGGGTGGTCTCGTTGCCGCCGATCAGCACGTTGTCGCAGTTGAGCAGGACGTCGTCGGGGTCGAGGCCGTCGTCGCCGAGCAACACGCTGATCAGGTCGTCACCCGGCCGGCGCCGCCGGGCCGCGATCAGTTCGTCGAAGTACACCAGTATCTCGGTGTGCGCCTGGCGTGGAGTCATCCCGTCGAAGAGGGCGTCTTCGCCGCCGAAGGCGTGATTCGTCAGCCCGATCAGCATTTCCTGGTCGTCCGGCGGGATGCCGAGCAGGTCGCATACCACCGCCGCGGGAATCCGCGGACCGAATTCCGCGGCGACGTCGCACGACGGCGCGTCCAGCACGCGATCCAGCAGGTCGTCCGCCTCCTTCGCCACCCGGTCCGCGACGGACCGCGCGGAGGCCCTCGACATCAGCGGCCCGATCAGCCTGCGCAGCCGGCGGTGCGGCGCGTGATCGGTGACCACGGTCATCCGGCCGCCGGACCGGTCGCGGTGGTCCTTGTCGAAGCCGATCATCATCCCGTATTCGGAGGTGAACGGCGCCGACGGGGCCAGGACCTCCGCGCAGGCGCGGTGGGAGAAAACCGACCAGAATCCGGCCGGTGAACTGCCGGGCCCGCTCCATTCCATCCGGTCGTCGCCGGCCAAGGCCAGCCAGCGCGCGTACCGCTCCGTCGAGGTGTAGAGGTCAGGGTCGCCGAAGTCCGTTGTTCCCGTCTCCATCGCCGGCCCGCTACCCGTTCCGCTCGTCGAGCACCCGCGCCAGCCCGCTGACACTCGGCGCGTCGAAGAACGCCTGAACGCTCAGCCGCACACCCAGCGTCGAGCGGATCCGGCCCACCGCGCGCGTGGCGAGCAGAGAATGCCCGCCGATGTCGAAGAAGCTCACGTCCGCCCCGATCTCCGGGGTGCCGAGTACCTCGGCGAACACTCCGGCCAGCGCGATCTCCGTGGGTGTGGCCGGGGGCCTGCCCGTCCCGATCGACCCGGGGACGGGCAAGGCGGCCCGGTCGATCTTGCCGTTCGGCGTGGTCGGCAACCGCGGCAGTTCGACCACCACGTCCGGGACCATATGCTCCGGTAACCGGTCGCGTAGCCGGTCGCGGACGCCCTCGGTCCCTCCGGACGTCGTCACCACGTAAGCGACCAGCCGGTCCTCGTGCGCGCCCACCGCCGCTTGTGCCAGGCCCGCCGATTCGAGCAGTGCCGATTCCACTTCGCCGGGCTCGATCCGGAAACCGCGCACCTTCACCTGGTCGTCCACTCTGCCCGCGAACTCCAGCTGGCCGTCGGGCCGTCTTCTCGCGCGGTCACCCGTGCGGTACATCCGGCTGCCCGGCGGACCGAACGGGTCGCGGATGAATCGGCGCGCGGTCAGTTCGGGCCGCCGGAGATATCCGCGTGCGACGCCGGGGCCCGCGACGTACATCTCGCCGGTCGCGCCCTCGGGAACCGGGCACATCCGCTCGTCGAGCACGTACACCCGGGTGTTGGCGATCGGCCTGCCGATCGGCGGGATCCCCTCGCCGTCCAGCGGATCGCTCGCGGTCGCCGCGACCGTGGTCTCGGTCGGGCCGTACGCGTTGATCATCAAGCGGCCCGGTGCCCAGCGGCGAGCGGCCGGCTCCGGACACGCCTCGCCCGCTACCAGCAACGTCAGACCGGCGGGAAGGCCGCCTTCTTCCGCCAGCGGCGCCAGGGCCGACGGCGGGAGGGTCAGGTGGGTGACGCCCTGCTCCCGGAGCAGTTCGGCGAGCGGAGCGCCGGGGATCAGCCGAGCCTGCGGTGCCAGCACCAGACAGGCTCCGGCCGCCCAAGCCGGCCAGAACTCGGCGACCGAGGCGTCGAAGCTCGGTGACGCGAACGCCAGCAGCCTGCTGTCCCTGCCCAGCCGCTGACGCGGCACGTAGTCGGTGACCAGGTTGAGGATCCCGTGGTGCGCCACCACGACGCCTTTGGGGCGCCCGGTCGAGCCGGACGTGTAGATCACGTACGCGGCTTGATCGGAGCGCAGCGGCTCCAACCGTTCCGTGTCGTACAGGTCGTCCGCGTCGTGCCCAGTGCCCTCCCGCAGCTCTCGAAGGTCGACGTCCAGCATCTCGCCTGCCCCGGCCACGTCCTGGCCGGGCAGCCGGAGCAGGCACCGCGGTGCCGCGTCCGCCACCATGAACGACCGGCGCCGTACGGGGTAGCCAGGATCGATCGGTACGTAGGCTCCGCCGGCCTTGTGCACGGCGAGCATCGCGACGACGAATTCGACCGTTCGCGGCATCATCAGCGCGACCAGCCGTTCCGGTCCGACACCGTGCCGGACCAGCCGACGGGCCAACCGGTTGGCCAGCGCGTTGAGTTCGCGGTAGCTGTACTCGTCGCGGCCGTGGCGCACGGCGGGCAGCTCGGGCACGGCGGCCGCCGTCGACTCGAACAGCGCGGCGGTGGTCGGCGCCCCGATGTCTGTCGGCCGGGATTCGGCGGGGGAGAAGGTCATGCGCTCCTCCTCGTGGCCGGGGGCGCGCCGCGCAGTACCTCGACGAGGTACCGGTTCACCGAGTCCGGATCCTCCAGGTACCCGTAGTGGCCGCAGCCGTCGATCACCGCATGGGTGGCCCCGGGGATGGCCGCCGCGAGCTCACGGCCCGCGCCCGGCGGTGTGACGATGTCGTTCCCGAACGACAGCACATGACAAGGCACCGAGATCGCCCGGTAGGCGGCGAGACGGTCCGGTAGCGCGCTCACCGCCAGCTGATTGCGTATTCCCTCGCCGGCCGGCCCGGCCTTCGCGAGGACGTCGAGCCAGTCCGCGGTCAGCTCGTCGTCGGCCAAGGTCACGGGCCCCAGGTGATGCAGAGCCCGCACGGCCGCGCGGTATCCCGTGGGCAGTTCGATTCCCGTGGCGATCAGCTCGGCCTCCGCCGAGGCCAGTGCTCGTTGGACGAGGCTGCTGCGGCCGCACGCGGCCAGCAGCACCACCCTGTCCAGAAGATCCGGGCGAGCCAGTGCGAGTTCCTGCGCGATGTAGGCGCCCATCGACGTTCCGACCACACGGCAGGGAACGATCCCCAGCGATTCGATCAGCCCGGCGACGTCGGCGACGAGATCGTCGATCGTGAACTCGACCTCGCCAGGGTCGCTCGGGGGATGCCGCGGTTGTCCACGGTGATCACGCGCATCCCGGCGGCCACGAGCGCCGGCACCTGGTACAGCTCCCAGACCGAGCCCGCCGCCGCGGTCCCCGTCAGCAGCACGACGGGCGTTCCCGCGCCGTGATCGGCGTAGGACAGGCGGATCCCGTTGATGGTCGTCAAGGGCACTGCCGTTTCCCTTCGGTCATCACCGGACGGCACCGCTGGTATGGACCAGAACCTTCGCCAGCGGCCCCGCGGACGCCGGGTTCTGACCGGTGTGCAGGGCCCGGTCGACCACGACGTGCTCGGCCCACGGTTCATCGGCGGCGGAGATCACGCCGCCTTCGGCGCGAAGCCGGTCTTCGGCCAGCCAGGCCATCCGGTCGTGAAGTCCGGTGTCCCGCTCTTCGGTGTTGGTGAACACGGTCATCCGGTACCCGTCGAAGAGCCAGCCGCCGTCCCCGGCCCGTGCGGACAGGAACGCGGCGGGCCCATGGCAGACGGCCGCCACCGGGGTCCCCCTCTCCACCAGCGCGGAGACCAGGGCGCCGAACTCCGCCGACTCGGCCAGATCCGCCATCGGCGCGTGCCCGCCGGGGACGAACAACAGGTCGATGTCGCCCGGCTCGATCTCCTCCAGTGACAGCGGTTTCGCCAGCTCGTCGATGGTGTCCAAATAGGACTTCCAGGCGGGATTCATCCCCGCCGGATCCGGGGTCGGGACGGCGGCGCCGGGAGTGGCCACCACCACGTCGATCCCCGCGTCTCGCAGCACTTTGTGCGGGGTGCCGAGCTCTTCGGGCCAGAAGCCGCACGGATGATCGGAACCGTCCGCCAGCCGGAGCCGGTCGGCGGCGGTGACGGCGAACAGGGCTGTGGTCACGTCGAAACCCCCGGGGAATCGGTGTCCCCGTCCGGCGTTTCCTCGACGTAGAGGCCGAGTGCGTCCAGAACGGGGCGGTCGGTGAAGGAGAACAGGCAGGCGTCGTCGTCCGGGTCGTCGTTGGCGTGCTGGTGCCAAGCCCACGACGGCACACAGAAGATGTCGTTCGGTGCCCAGTCGAAGCGGGTACCGGCGATCACCGAATGCCCGCGGCCCTTGGCGACTTGGTAGACCACCGAGCCGGTGTGCCGGTGTGCCCGAGTGCGTTCACCGGGGCGCAGCAACTGCAAGGCCGCGCCGAGCGTCGGTGTCACCGGGCCGGCGGTGGTGGGGTTCTGGTACTCCATCAGCACCCCGTCGTACGGCGAGCCGTCCGTGACCTCCGCGTAGTCGCGCAGCGCGCTGTAGGCCATTTCCCACGGGTAGTGCAGCAGTGGCGAGGCGGGCGCGGACCCGCGCCGGTCCGGGCGGAGCAGAGCGCTGCCGTGTGCGCGCAATGAGGCGTCGACCGGTTTCCCGTGTACCTGGTGCAGATCGGGATGCAGTTCGTAGAAGTTCGCGTCCAGCGTGTTCACCAGCGGGTCGTCCGTGCAGTCCTGCCAGATCACCGGCTCGTCGTGCGAGTCCGTGCCGTGCTCGTGCCAGGACCTGCTCGGCGTGACGATGAAATCCCCCGGGCCTGCCTCGATCCGGTCGCCGCCGATGACGGTCCACGCACCGGTGCCCTCGATGATGAACCGCAGCGCCGTCGCGGCGTGCCTGTGCGCGGTCATGGACTCGCCGGGGTTGAGCAGCTGAAGGCCGGTGTACAGGTGACCGACCGCGGGCGCGCTGCCGTGCGGCGTGGCGATCTGTTCCGCCCCACCGGGATTCTTCAAGGTCATCACGCGCAGGGCGGCCGCGTCCGACCGGACGAACCGCGCGGACAGCAACGCGAGTGGGCGCAGGTCGGCGTAGCGCCACAGCATCGCGGCCGACGCCGGCCGGGGCGACCACGCCCCTTGATCGACCGTCCAGCGCGCTTCGGTGCTCAATTCGGCCAGCCGGGCGTAGAACTCCTCGTCGGCCTCGGGAACGGTGCCGGTCATACGATTCTCCTCGGTTCGCCGGGCGGATGGCATTCGGCGGCGGTGTCCTGGAGCAGGGCCCACAAAGCGCGGACGTCCGCGCCGGTCGTCTGGATGTTCCCGATCGACACCCGGATCACGTAGCCCGTGTCCAGCCGGGTGTGGGAGACGAACGACCGGCCGCTCCGGTGTATCGCGGCGCAGATGTTCTCGTTGAGCCGGTCGATCCACTCGCGCCGATCGACGCCGGGCGGCGGTGCCGTCCCGGGGTCGTAACGCAGGCACACCAGCGGCAGCACCGACTCCGCGGGGACCGTCCAATCAGGACTCGCGCGGGCCGCGGAGCGTAACCAATCGGCATAACCGGCTCGGGCGGTCAGCAGCCGGGAGAGTCCGGCCCGGCCGAAACAGCGGAGCACCCACCACACTTTCAAAGCCCGGAATTGCCTGCCCAGCTGCAGGCTGTGGTCCATGTAGTCCACCGAACCCTCGTCGGGACTGGTCCGCAGGTATTCCGGGACGAGTTTGAACGCGTTGGCCAACGCGCCACCGCGCTTGCAATAGAGCGCGGAGACCTCCATGGGGCAGAACAACACCTTGTGCGGATTGACCACCACCGAGTCGGCCGCGGCGAGGTCGGCCAGATCCGGCGCGAGCCGGTCGACCAAGCGCCAGAACCCACCGTAGGCGGCGTCCACGTGGAGCCAGACGTTCCGCTCGGCGCAGACCCGCGCCAGCTCGGACACCGGGTCGATGGCACCGGTCGAGGTCGTCCCGGCGGTGGCGCACACCGCCAGTGGCAGGACCCCGTCGGCGATGTCCTGGTCGAGTGTCTTCGCGAGTTCCCCCGGGTCGAGCCGCAGGTCGGGACCGCTCCGCAGCCGGACCACGTTGTCGAGGCCGATGCCAAGGGCGATCGCGGCCTTGTCCACCGAGCTGTGCGCCTGATCCGACGTGTACACCCGCATCCGTGGCAAGTCGCGCCCGGCGAGACCGCGTTCGCGCACTCGCAGTCCGCCATGCGCGTCGCGGGCCGCGATCAGCGCGTACACCGTCGCCAGTGAAGCGCCGTTGACCAGCACGCCGTCCGCGTCTTCGGGGTAGCCCGCCAGCTCGGCGAGCCACCGCAACACCAGGCGTTCGACCGCCGACGCCGCGGGCGCGGTCCGCCACTGCTGGCAATTGACGTTGAGCGCGGCGGTCAGCGTCTCGGCCAGGATGGCGGGTCCGCTCGAACTGTTGCTGAAGTAGGCATGGAAGTTCGGGTGGTGCCAGAGCGCCAGATGCGGCACCACGTCGGACCAGGTCTCGTCGAGCACCTGCTCGAACGGCGTCGGAGCCTCCGGCAGCGGCGCGTCGATGCGCCGCTGCAGCTCGATGGCGGAGATGTCCGAAGTGACCGGGACGTTCCGGATCGCGGCGAAATGTTCCCGCAGCCGGGCGAGCAGGATGTTCCCGTTCTTCTCGAGCTCCTCCGGCGTCCAGTCACCCGGCGGTTCGTCGGTCCCGATCAAGGCGGGTCCTCTCTGTCGGATCGGTGCGCCTCAGTGGCCGTGACCGTGCTCGCCGTCGACGTCCACCGGCAGTTCCTCCAAGTACTCGATATCCCTCTCGCGCGTGCAGTACTTCGTGTGGAACTCGGCGAGAAGGGACTTTTCGGCGGCGCGCAACCGGGCATGGTCCTCGTGGCTGCGCCAGGGGTAGATCATGATCACTTGGCCGGGTTCGGTTTCGCGGCGGAAGAACCTGGCGTGGCCTGCCCATCCCGGATCGTCGTGTGCGTTGGGCCCGGTGAGGTCGTCCATCTCCTGCATCAGTTCCATCGCCCGGTCGGCGATGTCTTCGCGCAGGTACCACGTTTCCTTGACGGTGATCATGGGTGTTCCTTTCTCGCGATTCAGTGATCGGCGGTGTCCTGCCTGCCGAGGAATTCCCGCAGCTGTGATTCGCCACCCGGGACGAACCGCTCGCAGACGAGCAGGTGATGGCGCCGGTTACGCGCCTGCGCGGACCACAACGCCTTGGCCGCTCTCGTCGTGGACCGCGGCAGGGTTCCGGCGTCGCGGTGCTGCCGCAACCGGGTGCGCAATTCGCGCAGGTGGTCCAGCATCAGGCCGTGATCGTGGTTGAGCGTTCCGGAGAATCCGGGGCTCAGGAACGGTTCGTCCATGGACGGCCGGATCAGGTCGCGGTAGGCGTGCGGCGGGAAGTCCGCGGCGTATTTCATGCTGGCCGTGGCCGCGTCGTAGAGGCAGGTGAGGCGGTGCAGCAGACGCTCCGCGTCTTCCCAGTGAGCCGAGCCGCACGCCGCGTGGAGCTCGACGAGTGTGCTGTTCATGACGATCAGCTTGAGGTGGAACACCTGGTGGCCGAGTTTCCACCGGCGGATGGCATCGGCGTGACCAGGGAAAAGCGTGGAAGCTCGGGGCATGGATGGACTCCCTGGGGTACTGGCGGGCCGCGGTCAGCGGCTCGCGACGGCCAGCCATCGCTCCAAAGTGGACTGCAAGACGAGTACGAGACCGCACATCAGGTCGGCCCGCTCCGCGTCCGTCAGTCCGCCGGAAGGCAGGTCGTCCATGAGCCTGCCCGTGGCACCGAGACAGCTCCGGGTCCAGCCGGTCAGGTCGCCCTCTTCGCGAGAGATGCGGAAGTAACCGTCGTATTCCGCGGTCGTGGCGGCTCCGGTGACCGAATCGGGAACACGGCCGTCGGCGGGGAGGGAAACCGGCATGACCAATCCGAAATCGGGTGAATCGGCAGCATCTCCGATATTCGTTGACATTCTCTCGTCGCCTTCCCGAAATCGAAATCAACGTCTGTGTCGGGGTGCGATCTCCAGCATCGCGAGGCATTCGTAAAACGTCAAGGGATCGGAATTCGTGGACCTGATCGGAGCATTGGACGGCGTTTTGAAACTTTAGAAACCAGCGGCCTGCGGAACTGAACGAAAGTTGCTTGCCAACTGTCGGTGCAATTGGTATACAGCCTACATGGGGGTACTTGATCGACAGGATGATGAGCGAGGGCCCTGGGACCGTTCGGACGACGTGACCGACTCGTGTACTCCGTACCGGGTCTTGGTGAGCGTCGGCGGTCCGCACCAGGCGACGATCTTGGCGGGCCTGCGGAAGGTTCCCGACCTGGAGTCCGTCTCCGGGGCGCGCGCCGCGAAAGCCCTGCCGCGCGCCCTCGAAGATCTGCAGCCCGATCTGACGGTGCTGTCCCTGGACAGGATTCCCGACGGCGGCTTGACGCTTCTGCATCGGCTTCGCGACCCCGGGCGCCACTTCAGCGATCTCGTCATCGTCACGGAACGACCGAAGGCGTCCGTGGTGCGCAACGCCGCGCGGTTCGGCGTCCTGGGCTGTCTGGTGCCGCCGTTCGACGCGGATTCGGTCAGTGAGTGTGCGGTGGGCTGGCGTGACCGTGGACGCAAGCTGGCCGGCCTGCCGCCCGACGCAGTGCTCAGCCGGCGCGTCGTGAACGAGTTGCTGCCCGCGGTCCACGCGAGGCGCACCCGGAGCCGTCCGGCGTCCGGCAGCACTCGTGACCAGGTGTCGACCGTGCTCCGCCAGCACGATCACACGATGTCAGTACCCGATATCGCCGAACGGTGCGGCCTGTCGACGGTCGCCGCGGGCCGCTATCTGCGCCAGCTGGTCAATCACGGAGAAGCGACGATGTCCGTCCGCCACGGAAGGATCGGGCGGCCGAGCCATCACTACCGGTGGGTCGGGGATCGCTGAAGTGATTCGCGGGAATGATCCCGTGTGCGGAATTCGCGTACATGGATCGACGCGAAGCGGGTACCCCTCCCGGTAGTGGCCCGTTCTCCCGGACGGGAGGTGATTCGCGATGGACAGGCCGGGGCCGATCCGGTGGGTGCAGTACGTCTACGGGCGACGCCTGCCGGAGCGATACCGGGAGTGGGTGCTGTACGACGCGACCTCGCGCACGTGGCTGCTGAGGTTCGCCGTCCGGATCTGTTTCGAGGCGTTGCCGTGGCTCGCGATCGCGTTCGTGCTCCTGGTGACGCTCACCCCGCTGCCCGTGCCCGCGGTGCTGGGCGCGTTGATGCTGAGCCTCTTCCTGGGGCTGTTCTTCACGATGACCAGCGCGGACGAGCTGGCCGAGGTCCGGCTCGGCAAACACGGTTTCCCACGTGGCACCGGAAAAGCGGCCAGGGCGGCCAGGGGAGGTTCAGGTAGCTGGCCCTGACCGCTCGCCGGGTGCGACGAGGCCCGATTCGTAGGCGAGGATCACGAGTTGCGCGCGGTCGCGGGCGTGGAGTTTGGTCATGGCGCGATTGACGTGGGTCTTCGCGGTCAACGGGCTGATCACCATCTGGCCGGCGATCTCGTCGTTGGACAGGCCTCGCGCGACCAGGACCACGGCTTCGCGTTCACGGTTGGTCAGTTCCTTCAGCCCGGTACCGCTGCCGCCGCCGAGCGGGACGGTGACGTACCGGTCGATCAGCTTACGGGTGATCGAAGGCGCGAGCAGCGCGTCGCCGCGCGCGGCGACACGAACGGCGTGCAGGAAGTCTTCGGGCTCGATGTCCTTGACGAGGAATCCCGCCGCGCCCGCGCGCAGCGCGTTGAAGACGTACTCGTCCAAGCCGTAGTTGGTCAGGATCACGACGTGCACCCCGGACAACGCCGGGTCGGCGGTGATGCGCCTGGTCGCCTCGATGCCGTCGACCCCGGGCATCTGGATGTCGATGAGCGCGATATCGGGCAAATGCTTCCTGGCGAGCGCGACGCCTTCGCCGCCGTCGGCGGCTTCGGCCACGACCTCGATGTCGTCCTCGACGTCCAGGAGCGCGCGGAACCCGCTGCGGAGGAGAGGCTGGTCGTCCACCAACAAGACGGTGATCATGGCGCCTCCGCGGGAAAGAGTACGTCGGCGCGGATCACGGCGCCTCCAAGGGAAGTTCTGCCCGGATGGAGAAACCGCCCGCGTCTCGGGGCCCGGCGTCGAGACGGCCGCCGAGCGCGGTGACCCGTTCACGCATCCCCAGCAGCCCGACACCGGGGATCGGGGCGGTGCCCGGGGTGGCCTTGCCGTCGTCGTCGATCTGGATCGCGAGGGCACCTGGCCGGTGATCGATCCGCACCGACGCGGTCGTCGCCGCGGCATGCCGGGCGACGTTGGTCAAGGATTCCTGGACGATCCGGTACGCGGCGCGGTCCACGGCCGCGGGCAGGTCGCGCCGCCGCCCTTCGACGGTGAGCGTCGCGTCCAGACCGGCCGCCTGCGCCCGTTCGACCAGGTCGGCGATCCGGTCGAGCCCGTACGGCGCATCGGTCTCGTCGTCCCGCAGTGCCTCCAGGGTCGCTCGCAGCTCCCTGGTCGCCTCACGGCCGGCCTCGCGGATCGCGAGCAACGACTCCGGCACCGCCTCGCCCCGTTTGGTGGCCAGGTGGACGGCGACCTCGGCCTGCACCTTGATGACGGAGATCTGGTGGGTGAGCGAATCGTGCAGTTCCCGCGCGATGTGCAGCCGCTCTTCGTCGGCCCGGCGCCGCGCGGTCTCCTCGCGGGTGCGCTCGGCCTCGTCGGCCCGCCGTTCGGCCTGTCGCAGCGCTTCACCCGCCGCGCCGGCGGCGATCAGCCAGGCCAGCTGAAGAGCGTCTCGGCTCTGTGCGAGTGCCTCGCCGACGGAAGAGGCGTTGGCGGAGGCCAGAAGCACGAGCGGGAGCGCGACGATCATGAGCACCGACCCCGCGACGGCGGCGATCCGGTGCCCGGCGCGGACGGCGGCGTAGACCGCGACCAGATAGGCGACGGCGGGCACGGTGAAACCCACGGCCTGGTACCCCAGCGCGCATACCGCGGTCACGGCCAGGACGGTGAGGGGCGCCCGGCGGTGCGCGGCGAGCGCCAGGCCACCGGCGACCAGCGCCACGTGGCCCAGCGGGCCGAGACTCGTGGTGGTGTCCTCATCGGACAGTGCCGTGACCAGCAGGACCACCGTCACCCCGACGGCGATCGCCCAGTCCCGGACCCTGTTCATGTACGCACCCTAGCCAGCCGTCCCCGCGTGCGACTCCTCCGCGCGAACGATCCGCCGGCTACCACGAACGCGGTAGTCCCGGGGTTTCCACGACCTCGGCGGCAGTCCGGAATGCCTGCGTTCACCGGACGACGCGGGGCGGGTCCGCCGGACACCATCGGCGGACATCAGCCATCGAGCGAAGGAGCACCCCATGACCGTCCACTTGCTGTCCGCCGACTACCTGACCCCAGGGCGCCTCTGGTCCTTGATCGCCGCGCTGGCGGGGGTGATCGGCGTGGTCGTGGGAGGGCTGGCGCTCGCACGGAGCCGTTCCGGCGACACCCGGCGAGGAGCCGTCGTGGCACTGACGGCGGGGCTGCTCGCCATGGCGGGCGGCGCGTTCGTGGTGGTCGCGGCCAAGGGCGGCCCCGGCACGGGCTACGGGATCGTCGGCGGCTTCGTTGCCTTGGTGATCGGGCTGATCGCCGCGGCACTGGGCGGGCTGGCCCTGTCCCGGCGCGGTTCTTATCGCGCCGGGTAGCGGGCGCGAAGTTCGTCCGCGGCCTTTCCTTCGGTCAGCTGGAGCAGGTAGACGTCCACCGGGGCGTGGGAGCTGAGTTCGGTGAAGTTCCGGTGGACGATCGCCCCGACCTCCTCGCGGCCGGCGGGGAAGCGCTCGGTCAGCGTATCGACCAGTTTCTCGAGGTTTTCGTCGCTGGGCGGCAGATGCGGCGGCTGTGCGGTCATCACAACTCCACGTTCTCGGGGAGACGGCACCCCACGACGATAACGGTCTCCGGGCGTCGAGGTCTAGATATATCAACCTGCGTTGATGTATCTTCGGGCGGTGGCGACCTTCGAGACGGCCGATCCGCCGCCGTTCGTACGGCTGGCGAGCGATCCGCTGCGCTGGCGGCTGCTGCGCGAGCTGTCGCACGGCGACCGCCGGGTGCGGGAGCTGGTCGACCTGGTCGGGCAGCCGCAGAACCTGGT
Source organism: Amycolatopsis sp. EV170708-02-1 (assembly GCF_022479115.1). NCBI lineage: Bacteria > Bacillati > Actinomycetota > Actinomycetes > Pseudonocardiales > Pseudonocardiaceae > Amycolatopsis > Amycolatopsis sp. EV170708-02-1. The sequence goes on along the minus strand of NZ_CP092497.1, from coordinate 5,537,494 downwards.
GTCCTATCACCTGGGCAAGCTGCGGGCCGCGGAGCTGGTCACCGCGCGGAGAAGCAGCTTCGACGGCCGTGACACCTACTACCACCTCGATCTGGAGCGGTGCGCGGACGCGCTCGCCGAGGCGGGAGGTTCGCTGCATCCCGCCCTGGCGCCGATCGGGTCCGGCCCGAAGAGGGCCGGACCCCGGCTCAAGGTGCTGTTCGTGTGCACCGGGAACAGCGGGCGCTCTCCGATGGCCGAGGCGCTGCTGCGGCACCGGGCCGGTTCGCGGGTCGAGGTGTCCAGCGCGGGCAGCCATCCGAAACCGGTGCATCCCGACGCCGTGCGCGTGCTCGCCGAGCGAGGCATCGCCCTGACCCACGAACCCTCCCATGTGGACGGTCTTCGGCGCAGGCGATTCCATTGGGTGATCAGCCTTTGTGACCGGGTCCGCGAGGTCTGCCCGGAGTTCCCCGGGCATCCGCGCGTCATCCACTGGAGCCTGCCGGACCCGGCCAAGGAAGCCGACGAGGCCGGCGAGACCTATCCGGCGTTCCGCCGTCTCGCCGCCGAACTGGATCGCCGGATCGGGTTCCTGACAGCAATGATGAGGTGAACAGGACATGACTTCGGATTTGGTGAGTGTGCGTTACCTGGTCGACGACGTCGAGGCCGCCGTCGAGTTCTACACCGGGCACCTGGGTTTCGCGGTGCGTTCGAGCGTGTTGCCCGCGTTCGCCGACGTGGTGCGCGGGAATCTCCGGCTGCTCCTCAGCGGTCCGGCGAGTTCGGCGGGCCGTCCGATGCCGGACGGCACGAAACCGGCCCCGGGCGGCTGGAACCGCATCCATCTCGTCGTCGACGACATCGACGCCGAAGTCGCCAGGCTGCGCGCGGACGGCGTCCCGTTCCGCAGTGACGTCGTGACCGGGCCGGGTGGCCGTCAGATCGTGTTCGACGACCCGGCGGGCAATCCGGTCGAACTGTTCCAGCCCGCGGCCCGTTGACCCCGCACCACGAGCCGGAGCCCTCGATGCCGGGAAAGTCCACAGAGGACTCCGTCGCCGCGCCGGGCCTGGGGACCGTCCTGCGGGAATGGGGCCGGATCGGCTGCATCGGCTTCGGCGGGCCGCCCACCCACATCGCCCTGCTCCGCAAGCTGTGCGTGCAGCGCCGGGAATGGCTGTCGGATCAGGAATTCGAGGACGCGATCGCCGCCTGCAACCTGCTGCCCGGCCCGGCGTCGACGCAGCTCGCGATCTTCACCGCGTGGCGCGTGCGCGGCCGCGCGGGGGCGCTGGTCGGCGGCGCGGCGTTCATCGTGCCCGGCCTCGTCGTGATCCTGGCGCTGGCCGCGCTGTTCCTCACGGGATCCCCGCCCGCCTGGGTGCGTGGGGCCGGCGCGGGCGCGGGTGCGGCGGTCGCTGCCGTCGCGGTGCACGCGGGGGCAGGCCTGATCCCGGCGGGCTGGCGGCGCGCGGCCACCACCGGCCGCGTGCGCTGGGCCCTGTACGTCCTGGCGGGTGTCGTGTCGGCCGCCGTGCTCGGCCCGTGGCTGGTGCTGGTCCTGCTGGGCTGCGGCGTGGTCGAACTGACCGTGAACCGCGCGCGCCGGGGTGAGTCCAGCGCCGCGTTGTTCGCCGTGCCCGCCCAATCCTGGGCAGCCGCGGTCGCGGGCGCCGGCGTGTTCGCGTCGGTCGCGTGGGTGGCGCTCAAGGTCGGGATGCTGTCCTACGGCGGTGGCTTCGTGATCATCCCGCTCATGCAGGACGACGCGGTGAACACCTACCACTGGATGAGCGCGGGGGAGTTCCTCAACGCGGTCGCGCTCGGCCAGGTCACGCCCGGCCCGGTGGTGCAGACCGTCGCCGTCGTCGGTTACGCGGCGGCCGGTCTCACCGGAGGCATCCTGGCCTCGGTGGTCGCGTTCGCGCCGTCGTTCCTGTTCATCCTGTTCGGTGCCAAGCATTTCGACCGGTTGCGCGGCAATCCGAACGTGCGGGCGTTCCTCGACGGCGCAGGTCCGGCGGCGGTCGGCGCCATCCTCGGCTCGGCGATCCCGCTCGCGCTCAGCCTGACCCAGGGATGGCAGTACGCCGTGCTCGCCGGTGCCGGGGTCCTGCTGTTCGTGCTGCGGCGCGGAGTGGTGACCACGATCCTCGCCGCGGCCTGCGCCGGAACGGTGCTCGCGCTCGCCGGAGCGCTCCTGCCGAGCTGAGCCTCAGTGCCGGGGCTCGTCCACGCCGCGGGTGGTGACGACGCGCGCGTTGCCGTCGGCAAGGTGGTAGGACAGCCCGACCACGGCGGTCTTCCCGGCGTCGATCTTCTCCGACAGCAGCCGCGAGCGGTCGATCAGGAGGTCGACCGTGTGGCGGATGTGCTCGTCGATGATGTCGTCGTTGCTGGTGAGCCCGGCGGCGCGGGCGGCGAGGACGCTGGGGGTGACCCGTTCGATGACGTCGCGGACGAAGCCGTTGGTGCCGAGCCCGTCGGTCAGCGCCTCGCGGGTCGCGGCGACGGCACCGCAGGAGTCGTGGCCGAGGACGACCACCAGCGGGCAGTCGAGGATGCTGACGGCGTACTCGATGCTGCCCAGCACCTCCGAACCGGCGACGTGGCCCGCGGTGCGGACGACGAACAGGTCGCCGAGCCCGCGGTCGAAGATGATCTCGGCGGCCAGCCGTGAGTCGGAGCAGCCGAAGAGGACCGCGAACGGGCTCTGTTCGGGGGCGGTCTCGGCGCGGCGGACGGCGTCCTGGTTCGGGTGTTCCGGGGTACCGGCGACGAAGCGCCGGTTGCCGGCGAGCAGAAGGTCGAAGGCCTCGGAAGGGGTCGGCGCGTCGCTCATGGCGCGGAGATTACCGGTCGCCGCCCCGAGCGGCAGGGCTGATCGATTTCGTCACATGTCGAGTCGTCCGGCGACGGCGCGCATGGCGCGGCCGACGGCCCGGAGGTCTTCCGGCGCGATCACGTCCACGAAGTGCTCGCGGACGGTGCGGAGATTGTCCGGCGCCGCTCGGCGCAAGGTCTCGTGACCCTGGTCGGTGAGCCGGGCCCGCACGCCGCGGCCGTCGTCCGCGGTGGATTCCCGCTGGACCAGGCCACGCGTCTCCAGCCCGTTGACGCGGTGCGAAAGGCGGCTGCGCGAGTAGTACGCGGATTCGGCGAGGTCCGCCATGCGCATCGACCGGCCGGGGGCTTCGGAAAGCCGGACCAGGAGTTCGAACTCCGCCAGGGAAAGCCCGTGTTCGTCGCGCAATCGCCGGTCGAGCAGGTCCACGAACCGCACGGATCCTTCGATGAACGCCCGCCAGTCGCGCTGCTGTTCCGGGTCGAGCCAGTCGGTCACGGCGCACACAGTAACAGTTGACGCCTTCAACCACTTCGGGCTAGTTTTGGTTGAAGCCTTCAACTAGATGGGGAACGTGATGACGAACGAAGCCTGGGTGATCCAGGAGCAGGACGCGGAGATCGTCGAGCGGCCCGCGTTGCGGCTGCTGGCCGACGGAGAGCACACGGGCGGTCTTCTCGGCGCGAACCGGTTGTCGCTACGCCCCGGGGAACCCGGTACGAAACCGCACTACCACGAGAAATCCGCGGAAGCTTTCTACGTGCTCGACGGGGCGCTGCGGATGCTGGTGGGCGCCGAAACGGTCACGGTCGAGCGCGGGGGCTACGTGGTGGTCCCGCCGGGCGTCCGGCACGCGTTCGCCGCGCCGCCGGAGAGCGCCGCGGACGTGCTCATCACGCTGGCGCCCGGCGTCGACCGGTTCGGCTATTTCCGGGCGCTGCCCGAGATCCTGCGCGGAAACGTCGCACCGGAAGAGGTCGAGCGCCTTCACGAGCGGTACGACGTGCATTTCGTCGACGCGCCGGAATGGGACACGCCGTAGCGCTCGCGCACCCGCCGGGTGGCCTCGTCGTCGATGCTGACCCTCCGGACCGAACCGACGCCGCCCGATCCGGCCAGCACCATCGCGACGAGCAGGAGAGGGAACAGCACCGTCCGCACGAACATGGCCCAGCAGGCCGCCGCGCCGATCCGCCCGCCGTCCCGGATCCGCACGAGCCGGGTCCCGGTGAGCGCGGCGCCGAGAACCCGGCCGTCGCCGAAGAACAGGCCGTAGAGCACCGGGACGCCGATCAGCAGGCCGAGCAGGGTCAGCAAGGACGCGTTGCCCGAGACGGCGCTGTCGCGGGTGGCGACCGCGAACACGACGAAACCGATCCCCGCGCACAGCAGGTAGACGGCGAAGTCCACGATCCACGCCGCGAACTCCGCCCACCCGCTTGCCGAGACGTACAGCGTCCCGTCGTCGAACGCGCCGAGCCGTTTCGCGACCTTGGGCCCGAAGGCCCGTTCGACTTGTTCCTTGGCGATGTCCAGCCTGCCGGTCATGGGGCATTATGCGCGAAACCCCGGGCTGTGGTCCGAACAGCCCACTCCGTCCGGCGGGCATGCTTCGATGAGGGACCATGACGAACGACAGCGAGGTCCGGTCGCGGCCCCTGACGAGCTACGTCAGCCGTACGGACGACGAGGACGAGGTGCGGCGGCTGCTCGGCGTGGGCCGTCTGGTCACCTTGACCGGCGCCGGTGGCGTGGGCAAGACACGGCTGGCCGGTCAGGTGGCCAGTTCGCTCACCCGTGCTTTCCCCGGCGGTGTGGCGGTCGCCGGGCTGGGCGAGCTGCGGGACGAACGCCTCGTCGCGCGCACGGTCGCCGACGGTCTGGGCCTGCACGACACGGCGGGACGCACCGACCTGGAGGCCGTCGTTTCGTATCTGCGGCCGCGGCGGTCGTTGCTGCTGCTGGACAACTGCGAACATGTCCTCGAAGGCAGCGCGAACCTGGTGACGGCGTTGCTGCGGGACTGCCGGGACCTCGTAGTCCTGGCCACCAGCCGCTGCTCGCTGGGGCTGGCCGGTGAGCACGTGCTGGCGATCCCGCCCCTGGCCGTGCCCGACGAGGAGGTCGGGACACCGGGGGAAGCGCTGACGTTCGGCGCGGTGCGGCTGTTCGCGGAGCGTGCCGCCAGCGTGCTGCCCGCGTTCGAGGTCGGCGAAGGCAACGTCTCGGACGTCGTCCGCCTCTGCCGCCGGCTCGACGGCCTGCCGTTGGCGATCGAACTCGCCGCGGCCAGGATCCGTGTCCTGTCGCCGTCGCAGATCGCGGACCGCGTCGAGAAGAACTCGGAGGTGCTGGCCACCGGTCTCCGGATGCCGGTCGAGCGGCACCGGACGCTGCGCGCCACCATCGAGTGGAGTCATTCGCTGTGCACCGGGACCGAGCGGATCGTCTGGGCCCGCTGTTCGGCGTTCGCCGGGCAGTTCGACCTGTCCGCCGCCGAGGACGTCTGCGCCGGACACGGCGGGCTGGACCCGCGCGCCGTGCTCGACGCGGTGGACGGACTGGTCGACAAGTCGGTGCTCGCGCGTATCGACGGCGCGGACAGGGTCCATTACCGGATGCTCCGGTTGCTCCGCGAATACGGCGCGCACCGGCTCGCCGATTCCGGTGACGAAATCACCGTGGCGAGGAAGCATCGTGACCACTACGCCAGGCTGATCGACCAGGCCGCCGCCACGTGGTTCGGGCCGGGACAGGACGAGGCGTACGAGCGCCTGACGGCGGCGCACGCCGACATCCGCGAGGCGTTGTCGTGGTCGCTCCGCACTCCCGGTGAGGCCGCGGTGGCGTTGGAAATGGCCACCGGCATAGTCGAATACTGGGTGGCTCGCGGCGCGGCCTGGGAACTGCGGGACTGGATCGATCGCGCGCTCGATGCGGTGCCGCCGGAGACCCGGGGGCGGGCGCGCGGCCTGGCGATCGCCGCCCTGTGTGCCGCGCTGCACGCGGATCTGCCGCGAGCGCGGCAGCGGTTGGCCGCGGCCGAAGCGATCGAGGACGACGAAGCCGCTCCCTACGTCGCCCACGCGAGTGCTTTCGTGAGGATGCTGTCCACCGAGCCGGACAGCATGGTCCGGGCGGCGGAAGCCGTGCGGCTCTTCGGCGCGCGAGGCGACGTGCGGCGCCAGATGCATCCGATGTTCATCCAAGGCGTCGCGCTGGCCCACCGAGGAGACCTGCCGGGAGCGCGGGAGCTGCTGGGCTCGATGCGCGGGATATGCGAGGAGGCGGGGGAGTACCGGTATCGCTCCATGGCCCTGTTCGGGCTCGGGGTCGCCGAGGTCTGTTACGGGGGAGATCTCGACGACGGTGAACGCAGTATCCGCGACGCGCTGGAGATCGACCTCCGCGTCTCCGACGTGCTCTCCGCGGCCTACCGGGTCGACGGTCTGGCCTGGGTGTCGGCACGGCGTGCGGAGTGGGTCCGCGCGGCGGAGCTGTTCGGGATCGCCGCCACGCTCTGGGAACGCTGCAGTGCCGAACCCGACGTGGCCGTCACCGCCGCCCATCGGATGTTCCACGACGCCACTCGGAAAGCGTTGGGGGACAAGAGGTTCGACTTGGCCTTCGCGGAGGGGCGGCGGCGGAATCCGCACGACGCCCTGGCCGGCCCCGGGACGCCGTCCGACGGCGAACCGGCCGACCTCCCGCCGCTGACGCCGCGCGAGTCGGAGATCGCGCGGCTCGTCGCGGCGGGGCTGAGCAACCGGGACATCGCGGCGAGACTGGTCATCGCCCGGCGCACCGTGGAGACGCATCTGCAGCACATCTCGCACAAGCTCGACTTCGCCAACCGGACCCAGCTGGCCGTCTGGGTCGAGCAAAGGGACCGCGGACCGCTGTGACCCGGAGGTCACAGCGGCCGCCGGTGTCAGCCGAGCGGGCAGGTTCCCTGGTACACGGCGATCTTCGGATCGTTCGCCGGAAGCGGGCACAGGAACTGGTCGTACCTCGTGTCTTCGTCCACGAAGCGTTTCATCCACGAAATGCTGTACTTCGCGATCGTCACATTCGGCTTGGTCGGCGCCATGTGGCCGGCACCGGCCAGCAGCATGTACGCCTTGTCCAACGACTCGGGAAGGCTTTGATAGAACGGCCGGGAATGCGAGCCGTCCGGGGCGATGAAGTCGTTCTGGGCACTGACCACGAACGTGGGGACCTTGAGGTCGGAGAACGTCGTGTTCGGATTCCAGCCCGTCAGCGGGATCGCGGCCTTCAGAGTCGGCGCCTTCTGGGCGGCGATCAAGGACCCGCCGCCGCCCATCGAATGCCCCATGACCGCGAGCCTGCCCGGGTCGACGCGGTTCTTGGCCTGGCTCTTGTCCGTCACGTAGCGCAAAGCCGCGAGCAGCTGCTCGGACCGGAGGTCCGGGGTGTCCCAGGTGCTCTTGGTCGAGAACGTGATGACGACGAATCCCTGTGAGGCCAGGCGCGGGCCGTACCAGGCGATCGCGCTCTCCGTCTCGAAGAAGCCGGGCGCGATCGCGATCGCGCCGAAGGTGCCCTGGCCGGTGTCGGTCGGGTAATGGATCGTCCCGCCGCCGAAACCTTGTCCGGCGGGGACCTTCTCGGTGGCGGTCTGGAACGATCCCCGATCCGCCTCGATGCTCGCGTTCGTCGGAGCCGGGCCGCGGGCGTAGGGATTCTCTTCGGCGTCCGCCGGTACCGCCACCACGAGCAGTGCGGTCACCGCACCCAGAACCGCGGCGGCCCATCGTGATCCACGCTTCATCGCGTATGTCCTCTCGGAAGAACCGTTCCGAGGCCGGAACGGTTTCCCAGATATAGCGGGGAACCGTCCGGGCGCGCGTCGTGGAAACTACTGAGTAGGGAAAAACTGTCACGCCGATAAGGTTTCCGGCCTCGTGAGTGGTAAGGACGGTTAGAACCGTCCTTACCACTCACGAGGTGACGTGGGCGGTCAGGTACCGGCGCGGTTCCCGGTCGGGATGGTGATGAGCGTCGTCGTCGGTGAGGTTCCCTTGTTGAGGAACAACATCGCCAGCGCGCGCACCATCTGGTCGAACATGTAGAACCCGGCGGGCATGATGGGGATCAGCCCCTCGCGGAACGCGATGTAGGCAGGCCACGCGGTGCGGATGAGGGCCGCGGACGCGTAATCGCGGCGCAGCCCGAGCCAGTCGCCGATCGCGTCGCTCAGCACGTAGCGCACGAATTCGTTCAGGAAGCCCCGGGTGACGCCAAGATCGACCTGCGCGGTCAGCCCGAGCAGGTCTTCCGCGAGCTCTTTCCCTTCGAACGAAGGGGAAAGGATCGGGGTGAGCACCTGCGCCGACTGCGCTTCCGCGGCCGCCCACGTCTTCGGGATGAACTCCTCCCGCACGCCGAGCAGGTGGATGGCGACCTGCCACATGTGGAGGAAGGCGTCCTCGTCGGCGGCCGACATCGGGACCTTCCATTCGCGCAGCTTCCGGTGCACGTAGGTGCCGAGACTGTGGAACGTGACCAGGATGTCTCCGTTGCTGATCGGGATCCGCTCGTCCGCGACGGCCTTCCAGTGCGGCGACTGCGGCAGCAGATGCCGCACCGCGGCGTGCACCAGCCGCGTCTTGTTGGCGGTGACCACGAACTGGCCGTCGGGCTCGAAGGCGTTCAGGTCGCTCAGGTCGTAGCCGAAGGTGAACGTCTTGGCCGCGCGGTCCTGCATGTCGGCCCCGCCCGCGGACCAGTAGACCGATTTGGCCTCACGCGGGATGACCGTGCTCATGATGCCGCTGCCGAGCCCGTACAGCATGAACAGATAGGTGTCCTTGCGCCGGTTGAAATCGGCCGCGCGGTGCAGCTTCGCGGGGTCGGCCCAGGACGGCAACCGGTTGACGCGCTGGAGATAGCCCGCCAGATCGGCGGGCAGCCCGCCGGGGAGCGGGTCGTTGTTGTCCACCCAGGACCGCATCGCGGTGTTGACCGCGGGCACCTGGCCCGCTTCGAGAATCCCCGCCATGATGCGGTCGATTTCGTCGTCCCAGACCCACCATGGGTCGGCGGCCGTGCCGGTCTGCGTCGCACCCCAGGCGGGGGCGACGCTCGCCGCGCCCACCAAGCCCAGTGCGACGCCGAGGGAAAGGACATTCCTCCTGCTGAGATCGCTCATTTACTTCCCTAACTCCCTTGGTAGGTTCCGATGAGTGATTCACAATCCTTTTTCGTCCAGGTCGCGAAGCGAACCCTTGACCACTTTCCCGCCCGCGTTGCGCGGGAGTTCGGGCAGCACCACGAGATCCTTGGGCATCTTGAACGACGCGAGCCTGCCGTCGAGGAATTCGACCAGCTCGGCCAATGACGGTTCGGCGTCCGGTGCCGCGGTGACGAAGGCGACCGGCACCTGGCCCCAGCGCTCGTCGGCCCGGCCGATCACGGCGACCTCCCGGACCGGCGGATACGCGGAGATCGCGTTCTCCAGTTCCGCGCAGTAGATGTTCTCGCCGCCGCTGATGATCATGTCCTTCTTGCGGTCGACCACCCAGATGAAACCGTCTTCGTCCTGCGAGACCAGATCGCCGGAATGAAACCAGCCGCCGGAAAAGGCTTCCGCGGTCTCCTGCGGTTTCTGCCAATAGCCCTTGGTCACCGTGGGCCCGCGGTAGACGATCTCGCCCACTTCGCCCGGGGCGACGTCGTTCATGTCGTCGTCCACGACGCGGTACTGCAGGGTCGGGATCGGTTTGCCGACGGAGCCGAGTTTGCGCGTCGAGTCCTCACCGCTGAGCACGCAGGTGATCGGGGAGGTCTCGGTCTGGCCGAACACGGCCACGTTGAGGGCGCCGGGGAACTTCTCGGCCATGGCGAGCAACGTCGCCTTCGTCGCGGGAGCCGCGCCCCAGCTGATGATCCGCAGTTTCAGCTTCCGTTCGGCGATATCCGGCTGGGCGCAGATCAGATCCCATTGCTGGGGAACGTTGAACACCACGGTGGCGCCTTCGCGTTCGTAGGCGTCGAGCACCGCGCGCGGATCGAAGGCGCCCAGCGGGTGGATCACGACCACCCCGCCGACCAGGAAGTTCGCCACGATCGAACCCAGGCCCGCGATGTGGAAGAACGGCGCGGTCAGGAAGGCGACGTCGGTGTCGTCGAAGATCTTCATCGCCCGGATACAGGTGATCGCCTGCATCTGCAGGTTGCGATGGGACAGCATCACCCCTTTCGGCCTGCCGGTGGTGCCCGAGGTGTACATGATCAGCGCGGTCGCTTCCTCGCTGATGTCAGGCAGGTCCATCGGCTCGTGCGCGGTCAGGAATTCCTCGTACGACTCACCGATGACGAGCACCGTCGGAATCGACGCGGCGTTCGGCGCGGCGTCGAGCAGCGGGAGCAGCCGCGCGTCGACGACGACGGCGGACGGCGTGCAGTCGGCCAGGATGTAGTCGAGTTCCGCCGGGGCGAGCCGGAAACTGAGCGGGACGGCCATCGCGCCCAGGCTGTTCGCCGCGAACACGGTCTCCACGAACCACGGGTGGTTCAAGGTCAGCGTGGCCACGCGATCGCCTTCGGCGACACCTCGCGCGGCCAGCGCGGCGGCCAAGCGCAACGACCGTTGTGAGAGCTCCGCCCAGGTCGTCGTCTCGCCGAGGTACCGCAGGGCGGGCTTGTCCGGTCGCATCATCGCGTGCGTGGCAGCGTGCGCCATCCAGTGGTGCCGGAAGGACGAGGCGGGAGCCGAAACGGTCGACATTGGCCATCCTCAGCTGTCGGGACGGGACTTCTCGCGTGGCCAGTATGCATGCCAAGCCGCCGGTTGAGAAGCGATAAGTTAATCGAAAATCACATCGCGGCGCCGACCTGCGCGGCAGTTTCCCCTGGGGGTGATCCGGTTCGTGGTTGACTTCCCGCATGGTCCTGTCCCCGCGCACGGCCGCCCGGCCCCGCAACCGCAAGCAGCAGATCGTCGACGCGGCCGGGCGGATCTTCAGCGAGCACGGCTATCACGCGGCGTCGATGGAGGAGATCGCCGCCGACGTCGGCATCACCGCGGCGGCCCTGTACCGGCATTTCCCGAACAAGTACGCGTTGTTCGCCGCGTGCGCGAACGTCATGGCGGACCGGCTCGCCGCCACGCTCGACGAGGTGGCGCCCGGCGCGCCGCTGGCGGACGTGCTCGCCGCCGTCACCCAGGGCACGGTCGTCCATCGCGCGTCGAGTGGCCTGTACCGCTGGGAATCCCGGTATCTCGAACGTGAGGACCGGCACTCGCTCGCGGTGAAGTTCGGGCAGGTCGTGGACCGGGTGGCCGAGGCGGTGCGGCGCGAATACCCGCTCCCCGACGAGGGCCTGCGGGCGGTGGCCGCCCTCGGCGTGATCGGCTCGATCACGATGCACCGCACCTCGATCGCCCAGCGCCGGGTCGAAGAGGTGCTGGTCGAGGCCGCCCTGCGCGTGGTCGCGACCGATCCGGCGACGGGCGTCGCGGGCACGCACGCCGTCGAGTTGCCGTCCAGCCCGGAGCCGCGCACCCGGCGGTCGGAGATCATCGCGGCGGCCATCCCGCTGTTCGAACGGGACGGGTTCGCCAACGTCACGAACGGCCGGATCGCCGAAGCCGTCGGGCTGGTGCCGTCCGCGCTCTACCGGTATTTCCCCGGCAAGGCCGACATCCTCGCCGCCGCCTGTCTGCAGGCCGCGGGAATCCTGGCCGAGGCGGTGGAGCGGAACCTGCACGGCGTCGACGACCCGGCCGACGCGCTGCTCGCGCTGGCGCGGACCTATGTGGCCTACAGCTTCGAGCACACCGCGCTCACCAGCGTCGCCAACGCCGAACTCGCGGGCCTGCCCTCGGCCCTGCGTCGTCCGTTGGTCGGCGCGCAGCGCGAACACATCGCCGTCTGGGAGCGGCATTTGCGGTCGGCGCGGCCGGAGCTCGACCAGCGTCAGGCGAGGGTGCTCGTGCACGCCGGCTTCGGGGTGGTGGTCGAAGCGGGACGGAGACTGCGCTGGGAGGACGTCCCCGTCAACCGTGACGCCGTCAGCGCCTTGCTCGTCGGCGCCTTGGGGGTTTGACGCCGTTGATACGGTGATACGCGATCTGCTACTGCGTATCATCTGGGCGGTTCGACGGGAGAAGAAAATGCGACTCACCTCCGAGCAGAACGAATTCGCCGCGTCCGTGGCGGAGCTGTGCCGCCGCGAAGGTGGCGCCCGGGAAGCCCACGACGACGAGCTCTATCGCAAGATGGCCGGGCTGGGCTGGATCGGCGCCGGGCTGCCCGCCGAGTTCGGCGGGGCGGACGGCGGCATGGTCGACATCTGTGTCTTCCTGGAACAGACCGCGCGCGGGATGGCGCCGATCGGCGGCTTCACCACGTCGATCATCGTCGCCGAGGCGTACCGCAGGTTCGGCTCGCCCGAACAGAAGAAGCTCGTCATCGGTGGGGTCGCGGAAGGCGAGGTCGCGTCGATCGCGATGTCCGAACCCGAAGCGGGGTCGGACGTCGGCGCGCTGACCTGCCGGGCCGAACGCCGTGACGGCGGCTGGGTGATCAACGGCCAGAAGACGTGGTGCTCCAACGCGCATATCGCGACCACGATCCTGCTCGTGGCCAGGACGTCGTCCGAGGGCGGCAAACACGACGGCCTCACGATGTTCCACGTGCCCGCCGACAGTGCCGGGCTGACGATCAAGGGCATCGAGACGTTGGGTGGGAGCGACGTCAACGACCTGTACTTCACCGATTGCGTGCTGCCCGCGGACGCCGTGGTCGGCAAGGTGGGGGAGGGCTGGCGGCAGCTGATGGCGGGGCTGAACCTGGAGCGGCTGATCCTCGCCGCCGGAATGCTGGGAACCGCTCAGCGCGCCTTCGACGACACGCTCGCCTACGTCCGCGAGCGCCGTCAGTTCGGCAAGCCGATCGGGACCTTCCAGGCCATCCGGCATCGGCTCGCCGATCTGGCGACGGAGATCGAGTGCTGCCGCCTGCTGGTCTATCGCGTCGCGGAGCTCGTCGACGAAGACCCCGAGCGGCTGCTGCCCAGGGAAGCGTCGATGGCGAAGCTCAAGGTGACCGAGACGGCGAAAAAGGTCGCGCTGGAAGGCATGCAGATGATGGGCGGCTACGGCCACGCGATGGAATTCGACATGCAGCGGCATGTGCGGGCCACGCTGGTGTCCACTGTGTACGGTGGAACCAGCGAGATCCAGCGCGACATCATCGGCAAGACCTACGGCCTCTGAACACTGTCAGGACGGCCGGTTGGCGTCGGGGATCTCGATGCTGATCGGCCGTAGTTCGGACAGGAACAGCAAAGCGGCCTTGCGAAGGAACTCGTCGAACAGCCAATAGACCTGCGGCGCCGTCGGGAAGGGCAGCAGTCCCTCCCGCACGGCGACGAAAGGACCCCACGCCGTGCGGAGAAGCGGGTCCCAGATCGGCTCGCGCGGGATCTTCAGCCAGTCCGCGATCCGGTCGCCGAGCAGGAACCGGGTGAACGCGCCGAGGATGGGCTTGCTGAGGACGCCGGCGTCGACGGACGAACCCAGGCCGAGCAGGATGTCGGCCAGCTTGATGCCTTCCGGTGTGGCCGCCAGGATCGGGGTCAGCACCTGGGCGGCCTGCGCGTCCGCCTCGGCCCACGACGCCGGAAGATATTCGTCCGCGATGCCGAGCATATGCCCGCCGAGTTGCCACGAATGCAGGAACGCCTCCGACTCGTGCGCCGGGATGGGGACCTTCCAGGCGGTCAGCTTCTGCATCACGGTCGTGGGAAGACTGTGCCAGGTGACCATCATGTCGGCCTGGCTGATCGGGATCTGTTCGTCGGCGACCGCGTCCCAATACGGCGACTGGGGCAGGAGATGACGCACGGCCGCGTGCACGAGCCGGGTCTTCACGCACGTCACGATCATTTCGCCGTCGGGGCGTAGGCGTTGCGGGTGCCGATGTCGTAGCCGAGTTTGGCGGTCTTCGAGATGCGGTCCTTCATGTCCGCGCCGCCCTTCGAGTAGTAGACCGCGCGTGCCTCCTTGGGGATGACCGTGCTCATCATGCCGCTGGCGAAACCGTAGAGGACGCCGAGATACAGGCCGCGCTTCTCGTTGAACTCGTACGCGGTGGCCAGTTTGCGCTGATCGGCCCAGGACGGCAGCCGCCGGGCCCGCTCCATGAAGTCGCGCAGATCCGATGGCAGTTCGTCCGGGAGCGGCTGGCCGTTCTTCTTCCAGGTGCGCAAAAGCGCGTTCACCTTCGGCACGTCGCCCCGGAGGATCAGCGAGGCGACCAGGGTGTCGGCCTCCGGATCCCAGACCCAGCGCGGATCGGCTCCCGTTCCGGTGCCCGCCACCGAACCCGTGGCGGACCACGTCCATGGCATCGCCTGTGCGGGAGTCGCGATGCTCAACGCGCCGAGCGCGCCGAGTGCCCCTCCGGCCTTCAAAACGCCACGCCTGCCGTGTTCGTCCATGTCGCCGTTCCTCCGCGTCGAGTCGGCCGAGCTCTGATACGATGAAACACGCTGCGAACCTGCGTATCACCATGAGAGCACGGCGGCCCTGGACTCCACAAGGCCTGACCGCAAGGCACAATCGGGTGCGGAGGTGGCCATGGAACCGTCGGAGTCCTTGCTGGAGCTGGCGTACTCGGACGCCGTCGAGCGGGTCGACGAGACGGACGAGACGCGGACGCGGATCCTCGACGCGGCGTACACCCAGTTCGCCAAGACCGGCATCCAACGGTCCACAATGGAGGATGTCGCCCGGCGCGCCGGGGTTTCCCGGATCACCGTCTACCGGCGGTTCCCCGGTAAGGACGTCCTGGTCGAGCAGGTGGTCCGGCGGGAGTTCCGGCGGTACTTCGACCGGTTCCTCGCCGACATCGAGCAGGCGGGCACCGTCGCCGAACGCGTGGTGCTGGGTTTCGTGAGCTCGCTGCGGGCGATCCGCGGCAATCCGCTGATCGGCGGGTTGCTCGACGTCGAGCCGGATCTCCTCATGGCGTCCATGATCGGCGACGGCGGCCGCACCCTCGCCACCGTCCGTGCCTTCGTCGCGGGCCAGCTCAAGCAGGAGCAGGCGGCGGGCAACGTCTCCCGGAAACTGGATGTCGATCTCGCGGCCGAGCTGATGGTGCGGGTCTCGACCTCGTTCCTGGTGATCCCCAGCCAGGTGGTCGACGTCGACGACGACGAGCAGCTCGCCGCAGTGGCGAAGCGGTTCCTCGTTCCCTTGGTGGAGCTACGAGACTGACGTCAGGGCTCGCGGTGGCCGAGGCCGGCGGAGACCTGCCGTGCCGCGCGGCCGACGACCCGGTTCAGGCCGCGCATCCGGGCGGCGGGCATGTACGGCCTCGTCGCCGAAACGCTGATGGCCCCGGCGATGGCGCCGGTGGCGTCCCGGATCGGCGCCGCGACACAGCGGATACCCGGTTCGTTGTCCTCCAGGTCCATCGCCACACCTGACTCCGCGTACTCGCGCATGCGCGCCAGGAACGCGTCGAGGTCCTCCGGGCGCACCCTGCCGGGTTCCGCGGGCGTCTCGGCCAGATAGAGCTCCCGCCATTCCGGCGCGGAGTCCAGCAGCAGCGCCATGCCGACGCCGGTGCGGGTCAGCGGCATCCGGTGCCCGATCCGGGAGCGCATCTCCGCGCCCCGCGAGCCGGGCAGCTTGTCCAGGTACAGCACCGAATCCCCGTCGCGGACGGCCAGGTGCACCGTGTCGCGCAACTGCTCCGCCAGCTCCTCCAGCACGGGCCGGGCGACCACCGGGAGCGGGCTGCCGTGCAGGGCCTGGAAACCCAGCTCGATCAAGGTGGGCCCGAGGGCGTAGCCGTCCCGTCCGCTGCGCAGATAACCCTCGCTGACGAGCAGCTGGACCAGCCGGTGCGCGGTGCTGCGGCCCAGGCCCGTGTCCTCGACCAGGCCGCGGAGGTCGGTCGCGCCGCCGGCGACCGCGCGGATCAGCGCGAGGCCGCGGGCGAGGGTCTGGGTGCCGGGCGGTGCCGTGTCGGACATGGTGGAATCCTACATATAGGGACGACGATCGCATTATCGGGAACGCGCCCGCACGATGTCGCTCGTGACCGACACCGAACCCGCCTTGCTCGCGCTCGACTGGGGAACCTCCGGTCAGCGTGCCTGGCTGCTCGGCGGGGACGGCGAGATCCTGGCCGCCCGCAACGCCGGGCGTGGACTGCTGACCACCACCGAGGACGTGGACCCCCACGACCCGCGAGCCAGGGCGGCCGCCTACGAGTCCGCCTTCCGGAAGACCTGTGGAGACTGGCTCACCGCGTTCCCCGGGGTTCCCGCCCTCGCCGCCGGCATGGTGGGCAGCGCGCAGGGCTGGGCCGACTCCGGCTACCGCACCGTCCCGGCCGGGCTCGGCTTCCCCTCGCTCGTCCCCGTGTCCCATCGCGACGGCGTGCTCCATCTCGTGCCGGGGCTGCGGATCCCGTCCGGTGAGTATCCCGGCGACGTGATCCGCGGCGAGGAGACACAACTGGTCGGTGTGCTCGAAGCGCTCGGCGACCCCGGCGGACCGCTCACCGTGGTGCTTCCCGGTACGCACAGCAAATGGGTCCGCGTCGAGGACGGGCTCGTCACCGGCTTCACCACCGCGATGACCGGCGAACTCTACGGATTGCTGATCACACACGGCATCCTCGCCCGCACGGCCGCCGACCCGGTCGCCGACGACACGGCCTTCTCGCGGGGCCTCGCCGCGGGACGACGTTCGCGCGGGCTCGCCACCGAGGCGTTCGGCGCTCGCCCGCTCGTGCTCGACGGCGTGCTGGACCCGGCGTCGCTGCCCGAGTATTTGTCCGGCGTCCTGATCGCCGACGAGGTCTCGCATCTGTTGCGGGACACCGACACCCGCGTGGTGCTGTGCGGTGCGGATGAACTCTGCCGTCGTTATGCCGCCGCCCTCGCCGAACGGGGAGTGGAGGCCATCGTGCTGTCCGAAGAGGTCACCGCCCGAGGGCTGTGGCGGATCGCGACGGCCGCCGGACTGCTCGAAGACCGTCTGATGAGGAGACTGAAACCGTGACCGGACTGATCGCGATCCTGCGCGGGGTGACCCCGGCCGAGGTCGTCGGCGTCGGCCGGGCGCTCGTCGAGGCGGGATTCCCCGCCATCGAGGTGCCACTGAACTCGCCGGAACCGTTCGAAAGCGTCCGTTTGCTCGCCGACGCGTTCGGGGACCGGTGCGAGATCGGCGCGGGCACCGTGCTCACCACCGAAGACGTCGGCCGGGCGCGGGAGGCCGGGGCGCGGCTGATCGTGGCACCCAACACCGATCCCGCGGTGATCTCCGCCGCCGTGGCCGAAGGGATGACGCCGTACCCCGGCGTCGCGACGCCGACCGAGGCCTTCGCCGCGCTGGCCGCGGGCGCCCGGTATCTCAAGCTGTTCCCCGCCGGCTCGGTCGGGATCGGGGGCATGAAGGCGTGGCGCGCCGTGCTGCCGCGCGAGGTCGGACTGCTGCCGGTCGGCGGGGTCGACGAAACGAACCTGGCGGCCTGGGCCGCCGCCGGGGCGGCCGGGGCGGGGCTGGGTTCCTGCCTCTACCGGCCGGGTGACACCGCGGACGTGGTCGGCGTCCGTGCCCGCGCACTTTCCGAGATCTGGCACCAGGAATAGGAAAAGAACCATGAAGATCGTGTCAATGACGACATATCAGGTGCCGCCGCGCTGGTCGTTCCTGAAGATCGAAACGGACGAGGGCGTCACCGGCTGGGGCGAACCGGTCCTGGAGGGCCGGGCCGCTTCGGTGGCCGCGACCGTCGAGGAGCTTTCCGACTATCTGATCGGCAAAGATCCCTCGCAGATCGAGGATCTGTGGACCGTCCTGTATCGCGGCGGGTTCTACCGTGGCGGCGGTCTCCACATGAGCGCGCTGGCCGGGATCGACCAGGCCCTGTGGGATATCAAGGGCAAGGCGCTCGGCGTCCCGGTGCACGAACTGCTCGGCGGCCGGGTGCGCGAGTCGATCAAGGTGTACTCGTGGATCGGCGGCGACCGTCCCGCCGAGACCGCCCGTGCCGCGCGCGAGGTGGTGGACCGCGGGTTCAGCGCGGTGAAGATGAACGGGACCGAGGAACTGTCCTATCTGGACACCTGGGACAAGGTCGACCGCTGTGTGGCCAATGTGGACGCCGTGCGGCAGGCCGTCGGCCCGAACATCGGCATCGGGGTGGACTTCCACGGCCGCGTGCACAAGCCGATGGCCAAGGTCCTGCTGCGCGAACTGGAGCCGTACCGGCTGATGTTCGTCGAGGAGCCGGTGCTTTCCGAACACGTCGACGGGTTCGCCGACGTCCTCCGCAACTCGCCGATCCCGATCGCGCTCGGCGAGCGGCTGTTCTCGCGATGGGATTTCAAGACCGTGCTGGCGTCGGGCGCCGTCGACATCATCCAGCCGGACCCGTCGCACTGCGGCGGCATCACCGAAGCGCGCAAGATCGCGCACATGGCCGAGGCGTACGACGTCGGCTTGGCGCTTCATTGTCCGCTCGGCCCGATCGCGCTGGCGGCCTGCCTGCAGATCGACGCGGGCTGCTACAACGCGACGATCCAGGAGCAGAGCCTCGGCATCCACTACAACACGAGCAACGATCTGCTGGATTATCTGGCGGATCCGTCGGTGTTCGCCTACGACGAAGGCCAGGTCGTCATCCCTCGCGGGCCGGGGCTGGGCATCGAGATCAACGAGGAGTACGTCGCCGAACGGGCGGCCGAGGGCCATCGCTGGCGGAATCCGGTGTGGCGGCACGCCGACGGCTCGTTCGCGGAATGGTGAGCGCGATGACCACGACCGTCCAGGGTGCCGTGCGCCCGACCCGGTTCCGGGTGCTGATCGCGGTGATGCTGTTCGTCACCGTCGTCATCAACTATCTCGACCGCTCGAACCTTTCGATCGCGATGCCCGCGATCGCCGGCGAACTCGACCTGTCCAAGGCGGAACAAGGCATCCTCCTGTCGGCCTTCGGCTGGACCTATGCCGCGTTGCAGCTGCCCGGCGGCTGGCTGGTCGACAAGATCCCGCCGAGGCTGCTCTATCCGGCCTGCCTGATCCTGTGGTCGCTGGCGACGTTCTTCATGGGGATCATCGGCGGGTTCGTGGCGCTGATCGCGTTGCGGCTGATGGTCGGCGTCTTCGAGGCGCCCGCCTATCCGATCAACAGCAAGATCGCGACCGTCTGGTTCCCGGAACGCGAACGCGCCACGGCGATCGGCTTCTACACCTCGGGCCAGTTCATCGGCCTCGCGCTGCTGACGCCCGTGCTGTCCTGGCTGCAGACCGTGCTTTCGTGGCACTGGGTGTTCATCGCCACCGGCCTGGTCGGCATCCTCTGGGCCGTGCTCTGGTACGCGAAGTACCGGGAACCGCGCGACTCGCGGGCCAACGAGGCGGAGGTGGAGCTGATCCGCTCCGGCGGCGGCCTGGTGGATCTTCCGCGTGAGCGGCCGGAGCGGGCGCGGATCTCGCGGACGGATCTGGCGACCGTGCTGGGCAGCCGGAAGCTGTGGGGGATCTACTTCGGACAGTTCTGCCTGACCTCGACGCTCTGGTTCTTCCTCACCTGGTTCCCGACGTATCTCGTCGAGTACCGGGAAATGGACTACATCAAGTCCGGTTTCCTGGCGTCGCTGCCGTTCATCGCGGCACTGGTCGGCGTGCTGGTCTCCGGTGTCCTGTCGGACTTCCTGGTGTGGCGCGGCGCTTCGCTCGGGGTGGCGCGGAAGGGCCCGATCATCGCCGGGCTGCTGCTGAGCACCGTGATGGTCACGGCGGGCTTCACCGACTCGACCGCGATGGTCATCGTGATCCTGTCCATCGCCTTCTTCGGCAACGGGCTCGCGTCGATCACCTGGTCGTTGGTCTCCGCGCTGGCGCCGCGACGGTTGCTCGGGCTGACCGGCGGGATGTTCAACTTCATCGGGAACCTGTCGTCGATCGCCACGCCGATCGTCATCGGCCTGATCGTCACCGACGACAGTTTCGCGCCCGGCTTCGCCTACATGACGGTGATCACGGTCGCCGGGATCCTGTCCTACGTCTTACTGGTCGGCAAGGTCGAGCGCGTGGCCGAGCGGACCCAGACCTCACATTTCGCGCGGCCGCGTCGTCGGTAGGGCAGGAACATCCACTACCGCGAGGAGAACGCGATGAACGCCCGGCTCGACTACTTCGGCAACCCGGTCGGCGGAAAGTTCATGAGGACCATCGTCTCGGCAGGAAGGGGGCTGACCGACTCGCCGCTGTCGCTCACGATCCAGGAGCTGGTGCGGATGCGCGCGAGCCAGATCAACGGCTGCGCGGTGTGCCTGGACATCCACACCAAGGAAGCCGCCGCCGCGGGCGAAACGGACGTGCGGATCAACCTGGTCGCCGTCTGGCGGGAGGCGACGGTTTTCAGCGAGGCCGAACGTGCCGCGCTGGAGGTGACCGAGCAGGCCTGCCGCATGGCCGACGGCGGCGGAGTCACCGACGAGGCGTGGGCGAACGCCGCCAAGCATTTCGACGAGGACCAGCTCGCCGCGCTGGTGGCGGTGATCGCGCTGATCAACGCCTTCAACCGGGTGAACGCCATCGTCCAGAACCCCGGCGGCGACTACCGGGTGGGGCAGTTCGCATGACCACCACCGAGACCGCACGCAACCGGGCCGCGTTCAGCCGCTTCCACGAGGCGACCAACACCGGCGACTACGGCCTCATCGAGAAGACGATCGACGAGGTCGTCGCGCCGGACGTGGTGTTCCACGCGCCGGTGCCGATGGAGACGACAGGCGCGCAGGCACTGAAACAAGTGTGGACGGTGCTGCTGCGCGCGTTCCCCGATCTGCGGGTCACGGCCGAGGACGTGCTCGCCGACGGGGACAGGATCGTCTGCCGGAACACGGTCACCGGCACCCACCAAGGTGAGTACCGAGGACTGCCCGCCACCGGGAAGACCGTTTCGTACAGCGAGATCTTCATCCTCCGCTTCGCCGGAGGGCGAGTCGCCGAGATCTGGGGTGTCGTGGACGTGCTCACCCAGCTACGGCAACTCGGCGCCCTCGCGGCGTAGCGATCAGGCTCCGCCCCAGGGACGGAGCTTCTCCGGATTCCGCATCCCCCAGATGTGCCGGATGCGGTCTCCGGCGACGTGGAACGCGAAGACGGCGACGGTCTGCTCGGCCTGTCGGAGCACGAGGCCGGGCCGGCCGTTGACGTCCCGCTCCACCAGTTCGAGACCGGACGTCAAGCGCGCCAACGTGATGAGATAGGAGGCGACCTCCTCGCTTCCTTCGAAGGGGTGCAGTGCCGCCCTGACGACCCCGCCGCCATCGCTGGCCGCCTTGACGTCCGGATCGAGGATGCCGATGAGCGCGGTGATGTCCTTGGCCTCCCAGGCTTTCTTGAACTCCTTGACGAGCTCGGCCTGTGTGGCGATCGGGGCAGGCGAAACGCGAGTGGCACGGATGCGGCGTCGCGCGGAGGACGCCAGCTGCCGGCAGGCGGCCGGGGTGCGGCCGACGATCTCCGCGACCTCGGCGAAGGCGTAGCGGAACACGTCGTGCAGGACGAACGCGACCCGCTCGGCCGGGGTCAGCGACTCGAGCACGACGAGGAACGCCATGTTGATCGACTCGTCGAGGGTGATCCGGTCGGCAGGGTCGACGGCGGGCGGCCGCCCGGTCGTCCACTCGACGTGGCCCGGCAGAGGCTCGGGAAGCCACTCGCCGACATAGCGTTCCCTGCGCGCGCGTGCCGACCCGAGGAGGTCCAGGCAGATCCGGCTGGCGACCGTCGTCAGCCAGGCTCCGGGGGACTCGATCGCTTCCCGCTGCGCGGGGGACAAGGCGTACCAACGGGTGTAGGTCTCCTGCACCACGTCCTCGGCCTCGGAAAGGGAACCGATCAGGCGATACGCGAGCCCGATCAGCTGACGCCGCTCACTCACGATCGCCTTGAGTCCCGGGTCGAGCGTTGGTTCGTTCATGGGTTTCGCCCCCTGGTCGCGTGTGGTGTCCCGGGTACGACGAGACACCGGCGCCGGATGTGAGGTCACCTCCGGCGCCGGCGGCCTACGCCGTCACCGCGCGGGGAAGTCCTTGCGCTTGATCTTGGCCCGGCGGCCGTCCGGATGGTGGAAGACGACGCCCTCGGCCACGTGCCCAGGCGAGAACCGGCTGTCCAGCGTGTCGAGGAAGTCCCGGAGCTCGTGGTAGCTGCGGGGCACCTCGGGCAACGTCGGTGCCTGGAGATCGAACGGGACGCACCGGTGCTCCTCCAGGCCGAGGGGATTGCCCTGGATACGAGGGCCGAGCGCTTCACTCGGATGCTCCCCGTCCGGCCACCCGGACACGTCGGTGTTCCCGGCCGCCGCAAGGATCCACTTGTCGTCGGCGGATCCGCTGTCGGTGTCCACGTACCAGCCGTCCACGATGCCCTGCTGCTTCTGCGCTTTGCTCGGGTTGCGGCGCTTCTCGACCCGGACCAGCTGTCCCGTGCGCACGGTCAGCCGGACGTTGGTGCCGTCGAGCTTCTCGGTCCCCACCCCGGCGCCGTCGAATACCCAGGCGCACTCGGCGCGAGGCCGGTCGACGACGTGAAAACGTTCGTCGCGTTCGAAAAGCGTGGGGATCTTCTCCATGACTGTCTTCCCTTTCACGACGTGCCCGATGAGTTCCTCAGGAGTGATGGCGCCGACGGTCAGACCGCCGGCGAGTGCCCGTATCAGCTCCGCCACGGAAACGTCGGCTTCGACCGCCACGTGCTTCAGCGCCTTCTTCTCCTCGGGGGAGATCCAGGCGACCAGCCGTGACCACCCCTCGGGAGGCGTCCATCGGGCCAGTGTCGCGGGATCCTTGCGCGGCCTGCCCCGTCCTCGTGCCTGCTCCACAACCGAACCGTAGCCAGCCGCGAAGTCTTGTGTCAATTGGCATAACAGAAAATAATCGCGAGGTCGGCGGCCGATCGGTGACCTGAGTGGGGAGGATTTGGGACGGTGAACGTCCCAAATCCTCCGTTGATCAAGGACCGAGAACGTCGCGGATGTCCGGCGAAGTCAGCGCGCCCCGGCTTCGCCGAGGATCCGGGCGACGGCTGTCTGACCCTTGGTCCGGGCGTGGGCGAGGGGAGTGACGCCCTCCTTGTCGGCGAGGTTCACGTCGGCGCCCGCGGCGACGAGCGCCCGGACCACTTCCTGATGGCGCGGCCCGCCGTCGCCGAGGATCACCGCCTCCAGCAGCGCGGTCCAGCCGAGATCGTTCACATGGTCGACGTTGATCCCGCTGCCTGCCACGAGCCGCACGTACTCGGCGTGCCCGCGTTCGGAGGCGGGGATCAGCGAGACGCCGCCGTACCGGTTGGTGATGGTCAGATCCGGCTTGGCCGCCAGAAGCAGCTTCGCCATCGGGACGCTGCCGGTGACTCCGGTGACCAGCCACGGCGTGTCGTGCCGCCCGTCGAGCGCGTTCGGGTCGGCGCCCGCCTTGACGAGGATCTCGGCGACCTCGAGCCGGTTCTCGGTGACGGCGACGAGCAACGGGGTCCGGCCGCGATCGTCACGGGTCTCCAGGTCGGCGCCGGCGTCGACGGCCTGCCGGACTCGGTTCGCGTCGGCTTCGAAGAGCTGGCTCACGGGGACTCCTTGTCGGGGCGGCTGGGACGACGCGAGCGGTGGGGTGGTGGTACTCGGTGCCGCCGGGGGTGGTGCGCTCGGTGCCTGCGGGGAGCAGGCACCGAGCACGAGGGCGGCGAGCAGAGCCACGATCGCCCGCTCACCGATCATCAGCGAAGTTCCCCGATGGCGCGCAGGCCGGCCGCGGCGAACTTCTCGTCGAGGTCACCGCTGGGCGCGCCGCCGACGCCGATCCCGGCGATCGGGCCACCGTTCGCGGCGACCGGCACACCGCCGCCGAGGAAGAGGGTGCCGGGGATGTCGCGGATGGTCGGACCGTCGCCCTGGGCGTTCTTGGCCAGGGCGGACGTCGGCTGTCCGAAGGAGACCGCGGTGAAGGCCTTGCGCTTGGCGGACTCTTCCGTCTGCGGGCCGGCGCCATCGCCCTTGAGCAGGACGCGGACGTCGCCCGACCGGTCGATCACGGCCACGGTGACCCGCTGACCCTCCTTCTCCGCGGCGTCCAGCGCGGCCTGCGCGGCACGGGTGGCGGCGTCGACGCCGAGCACACTGGTCTGCACCACGGCCTGAGCGGCGGGCGGCTGCGGCTTGCGGTCCTGTTGTGCCTGCGCCGCGCCCACGCCGGTGGCCAGCGCGACGGTCGCGAGACCGGCCGTCATACCCAGGACGAGACGAGTGCGGGGGAGCTTGGCGTTCATCGGATTTCCTTTGCGGTGTGGGGTGTTTCGTTCTCCCTCGACTTTCCCGTCTGGCGGGCCGCGGCGAATCAGGCGAGTGGCCATCGATCGGACGCCGAGCGGTCGGTGCGGGCATCAACCGAACGATTGATGCGGAGCACCCCGCCTCCGCGCATACGATCATCGGCGAGGAAGGGAGGACCGGAATGAAACCGCATCTCGAAGCGGCCACGCGGCTGAACGCCGCGATGCACGCCGGGTTCTTCCTGCTGCTCGCCGCGTCCGTGGCCCGGTTCGTCGCGGGGCACGGCTTGAGCGGTGCCACCCCGCTGATCCTCGTGCTCACCGGCGCGCTCGCGCTGGTGTACGTGGCGGGCGTGCTGAGCTGGGAAGTGCTCGACCGGTGGCGTCCGGCGTGGCTGACGGCGGTGATCGCGGTCTGGCTGGCGCTGGTGGTGGCCGCGCCGAGTTTTGCCTGGTGCGCCGTGCCGTTGTTCTTCGTCTGCCTGCAGATGTTGCGCCCGCGGATGATGATCGCGGTGGTCGTCCTCCTGACCGTCGCGACCATCCTCGCCCAGCTGAGGATCGCGGACGGCTTCGATCCGAGCATCGTGCTCGCGCCCATCGCGGTCGCGCTGATGGCCACGATGACGTTCCTGCAACTCGACCGGGACCGGCTGGAACTGAGCCAGACCGTCGGGGAACTCCTGCGCACCAGGATCGACCTCGCACAGAGCCAGCGAGCGGCCGGGGTGGTGGAGGAACGGGAGCGCTTGGCGCGAGAGATCCATGACGTCCTCGCGCAGGGGCTGTCGAGTATGCGGATGCTGCTGCAGGCGGCGCAGCGATCGTGGGACACGGATCCGGAACTGGCCAAAGCCCACGTGTCCCGCGCCGTCGACGCGGCAGGGGACAACCTCGACGAAGCGCGCCGGTTCGTCAAAGGCCTCGGGTCGCCGCGGCTCGAGGCCACCGACCTCGGCGAGACCTTGAGAGCGCTCGCCGAGCAGGTCACGTTCGCCACAACGCACCCGGTGCGTTTCGAGACCAGTGGCGATCCGTATCCCCTGGCACCCGAGGTGGAGGCAGGTCTGCTCCGGGTCGCGCAGAGTGCGCTGGCGAACGTCAGCGAGCACGCCAGGGCGACGAAGGCCGCCGTCACGCTGACCTACCTGGCCGACAAGGTGGTCCTCGACATCCGCGACGACGGTGTCGGCTTCGACCCGGGTTCGCCCCGCGCGAGCGGACTGCGGGGAAACGGGCTGCGGATGCTCGGCGAGCGGGTCACCGAACTCGGTGGTGAGATGGTCGTCGAGAGCGCGCCGGGAGAGGGCACCGCGGTCGCCGTCGCCGTGCCCACCAGGGAGGTTCGATGACGGTCCAGGTGCTGATCGTCGACGACCACCCGGTGGTGCGGGCCGGCATCGCCGCGTTGCTGGCCGGCGAGCCCGGCTTCGAGGTGATCGGCGAGTGCGCGAGCGCCGACGAGGCCGTGCGGTTCGCGACCGCCCGCAGGCCGGACGTCGTGCTGATGGACCTGCAGCTCGGCGACGGCCCGGACGGCGTGAGCGCTACCGAACGCCTGACCGCCCTGCCCGATCCGCCGAAGGTACTGGTGCTCACCACCTACGACGCCGACCTGGACATCACCAGGGCGGTGGCCGCTGGCGCCACCGGTTACCTGCTCAAGGCGGGACCGCCCGAGGATCTTTTCAAGGGAATCCACGCGGCCGCGCGTGGAGAGACCGCGTTGGCGCCGCAGGTCGCGGCCCGGCTCTTCGGGCAGATGCGGGCACCGGCGCCCGCGCTGAGCCCTCGTGAGACCGAGATCGTGCAGTTGGTGGCGGAAGGGCTGATCAACCGGCAGATCGCCGCTCGCCTGTTCATCTCCGAAGCCACGGTGAAAACACACCTCGTCCACATCTACGACAAACTCGGCGTCGACAGCCGTGCCGGTGCGGTGGCCGTCGCCACGGAACG
Organism: Amycolatopsis sp. EV170708-02-1; assembly: GCF_022479115.1. NCBI lineage: Bacteria > Bacillati > Actinomycetota > Actinomycetes > Pseudonocardiales > Pseudonocardiaceae > Amycolatopsis > Amycolatopsis sp. EV170708-02-1. Next base: position 5,511,374 of record NZ_CP092497.1, on the reverse strand, counting down.
GAGGATCATCCGCAACTGAAGGCGCTCCACGGCGCTGGTCGTGAGCGTGCCAGAGGGACACTCACGACCGCGACGAGGATCAGCGGCGTGGTTCGATCGTCATGTCGCCGCGGGTGAACGCGAGGGTCGAGCTCTTGGCGAGGGTGTCGTGCGGGAAGCCGAGTTCGATCGCGGAGGCCTCGTCGAGGCGGGCCAGGTGCGAGGCGGTGAGCTCGACCTCCAACGCGCCGAGGTTGTCCTCCAGCTGCTCGGTGGTGCGGGCGCCGATGATCGGTGACGTCACACCCGGGTTCCGCAGGGCCCAGGCCAGACCGATCTGGGCGGGGGTGCGGCCGAGCTCGGCGGCGACCTCCTTCACGACGTCCACGATGGCGAAGTTGCGCTCGGTGAGCGTGCCCAGGGCGAGGTTGAAGTCCTTGCGGGTGCCGTCCTCGGACGGCGTCGCGGACATGTCGTCCCGGCTGTACTTCCCGGTGAGCACCCCGCCGGCCAGCGGCGACCACGGGACCACGCCCAGCCCCATCTCGCGGGCCATGGGGATCAGGTCACGTTCCCCGGTGCGCTCGATCAGGTTGTACTCGATCTGCAGCGCGATCAGCGGCGACCAGCCGCGCAGGTCGGCGATCGCCTGCATACGCGACACCTCCCAGGCCGGGGTGTTGGAGATCCCCACGTACAGGACCTTGCCCTGCCGGACCAGATCGTCCATCCCGCGCAGGATCTCCTCGACCGGCGTCGTGAAATCCCACAGGTGCAGGTAAAGCAGATCGATGTAGTCCGTGTTCAGTTGCCGCAGGCTGGCTTCGACCGACGCGAACAGGCTCTTGCGCTGGCCGCCCCCGGAGTTCGGGTCGCCGGGGCGGCGCAGGTTCGTGTATTTCGTCGCCAGCACGAGGCTTTCGCGGCGGTCGCGGGCGAATTCGCCCAGCAGCCGCTCGGAGCTGCCGTTCGTGTAGGTGTTGGCGGTGTCGATGAAGTTGCCGCCGCGTTCGACGTAGCGGTCGAACAGCTTGCGTGCCTCGTCCTGCTCGGCGCCCCAGCCCCATTCCGTGCCGAAGGTCGCCGCGCCCAGGGCCAGCGGGGAAACCCGCAGCCCGGACCGGCCCAGCAGCCGATAGGTGTCGAGGGTGAGCGACATCGGGTCCTCCAGTGTTCGTGTTCCGTGGTCGAAGCCGAGTCTGCGACCGTCGCGAGCGGGGGATAAGGGAGAACACTTCCTGGGAACACGGGTCCCACCCTGGCTGTTGGACCGGGCATGACGACCTCCACCGTGGACACGACACAGGAGCTGGCCGCGTTCCTGCGGACCCGGCGTGAACGCCTGGACCCGGACGAATTCGGCCTGCCGTCGCGCCGCCGGTCCCGGCGGACCCCGGGGCTGCGCCGCGAAGAGGTCGCCGAACTGGCGGCGGTCAGCGTCGACTACATCGTGCGGCTGGAACAGGCCCGTGGGCTGCGGCCGTCGGCCGATGTCGTGGAGGCGCTGGCCAAGGCGCTGCGCTTGGCTCCCGACGAACGCGCGTACCTCTTCGATCTGGCCCGGCAGCGTCCCCGCAACGCCGACAAGCTCGCCACCACCGCGGCACCGGCGCTGGCCCGCTTGGTCGCGGATCTTTCACCGCTGCCCGCCATGCTGATGAACCACCGCTACGACATCCTGGCCTGGAACGACGAAATGGCGAGACTGCTGGTGGATTTCGGCACGCTGCCGCCTGCTCAGCGAAACTCGATGTGGTTGTGCCTCAAACATCCCGAGATCCGCGAGTTCTACGCGGATCGTGAACGTGTCGTGCGGGAGGGCATCGCGCATCTGCGCGCCGCCTGGGCCGCGCATCCGGACGATCTGGCCCTGACCGAGCTGATCACCGAATTCACCGCCGACGAGGAATTCGCGCGATTGTGGGCAGAACGCGACGTCAAGGTCAATGGCCGCGGGCGTAAGGTGATGCGGCATCCCGAGGCCGGTGTGGTCGACCTTGACTACGAGGTGCTCACTCCGCTCGAGGATCAGGACCAGCGCCTGGTGATCTACCGCGCAGGGACCGAAGAAAGCCGTTTGGCGCTGGAACGGTTGTTCACCGCCAGGCGACAGTAGGCGGTTCGAGGACGTCGTGAGTGACGATCCGCTCCGGAAAACGGGTCGCCACTCACGACGGTCGTCAGGCGGTGACGAGAGACAGACCGTAGTTCTGCAGGATCTCGTTCACCGGCTGGAACCAGGTCTCGCCGCCGGAACCGCAGTTGCCCCAGCCGCCGGAGGTGACGCCCTGCGCCTGGTCACCGGTGATGAAGGAGCCGCCGGAGTCACCGGGTTCGGCGCAGACGTTGGTGCGGGTCATCTGGTGGACGGCGCCCTGCGAGTAGTTGACCGTCTCGTTGTGCCCCAGCACGGTGCCGCAGTGCCAGTGCGTCGTCGAACCGGACCGGCACACCGAGGTGCCCACCGGCGCGACCCACGAGCCGCGGACGAGCGCGTCGCTCACGGTGCCCCAGCCGAGGACGACCGGCGCGGTCCACCAGCCGTTGCCGATCCGGATGAACGCGTAATCGTTGCCGGGGAAGGAAGAACCGGCGAAGCTGCCCATCGCCGAGCCGTCCCAGCCGACGACCGGGCTGCCGGTGCCGCCGCAGTGGCCGGCGCTGACGAATCCACCGTGGACGCTGAACCCGATCGAGCAGCGGGTGTTCCCGTTGATGTAGTACGGGTCGCCGCCGACGGTACCGGCCGCGAACGGTTCGGCCTTGGGCGCGGTCACCACCGTGACCGGACCGGATTTCCTCGCCCTGGCCAGGAAGTCGTCGACGTCGGAACCGTGCGCGCCCGGCCGCAGCGCGACCACGACACTGCCGCTGCGCGGGTCGGCGCGCCAGCCGCTGACGGCGGCGGGGCGGGCCGGGTCTTGGCCGACCTGTCGATTTCGGCCTTGGCCGCGTCGAGCCGGGTCGCGCTGATCGCGACCGCGGTGGGTTCGGCACCGGCCTCCCGGACGGCGGACGCCGCCGCGGGATCGGTCACCCCGACGACGAGCGCGCCGCGCGCCGGGTCGAACCAGGCGCCGCCGAACGCCGCGCCGGCGGCCCGCTGCGCGGCGGGCAGCACCCGCGAGGCGGTCATTTCCTGGGTGAGCCGGGTCGAGGCCTGCGCGGCGGTGAGCCCCAGGTCCCGCTGCATCGCGGCGAGCAATCCGGGGAAGCCTGCGCGATCGGGGCGAGGGCGGCGGAAGTGAGACTCGCGGTCAGGACGGCGGCGCCGCCGAGTGCCAGGGCGATTCTTCGACGCATGGTTACTCCTCCAAGGCCGGGGGAAAGAAACACACTGCCCGCCGAGTGTGGGGCCGTGGCCGGGGAAAGGGCGAGAAATGTCCGGTCTTCTGTCCGGAATTCCCAAGAGCGAACGCCCATCATTGTCTACTTAGGACGGTGGCTGTGGAGCAGGCCCTCCGCGCGCACTCGCGGCGGTTCCAGTACGTTGCGGGACATGACCGCGTCGCCGGAGGATGTGCCCGAGCAGGTGCTGCGCACCTCGATCGTCGAGCGGCTGTTCGCACGTGAGGCCGACCCGCGGCCCCTGTTCACGCACCAGGACCACAGTGCCGGTGTCGACAGCACGGTCACGTGGACGGAATTCGTCTCCCGGGTGCGGGTCGTCGCGGGCGCACTGCGCCTGGTCACACGGCCGGGTGATCGCGTCGCCGTGCTCACCGGCCAGGACCTGAATTACCCCTTGGCCTTCTTCGGCGCACTCGCCGCCGGCCTGGTGGCCGTGCCGTTGATGGCGCCGGGCAGCCCTTCCCAGCGCGGCAGGCTCACCGGTGTGCTGGCGGACTGCGGCGCAAGGGTTTGGCTGACTTCTTCGGCCGCCGTCGCGAAGGTGCGCGAAGCCGGCGAGCCGGATCACCTGATCGTGGTCGACGAACTCTCCGGGCCGGGGATCGATCCGCTTCCCGTCGCGCCGGAAAGCCCCGCGTATCTGCAGTACACGTCCGGGTCGACCCGGGAGCCCGCCGGTGCCGTGATCCCGCACCGGGCGGTGGCCGCGGCCTGCTGGCAGGCGAGCCGGGCCTACGCCGTCGACGAGGGCACGACCTGCGCCGGATGGATCCCGTTCTTCCATGACATGGGCCTGATCCAGCTGTTGTGCCTGCCGGTCCACGCGGGTGCGCGATCGGTGTTCATGTCGCCCGCCGAGTTCGTGCACCGTCCGGTGCGCTGGCTGCGTCAGCTCGCCGATCACCCGGCCGTGTTCACCGCCGCGCCGAACTTCGCGTTCGACCTGGCCGTCGAAGCTGCGGAAGAAGCAGGGGAAGATCTCGATCTCTCCGACGTCCGGGTCGCGCTCAACGGCGCCGAACCGGTCCAGCCGCGGACGGTCGCACGCTTCCTGGAAGCCTTCGGCCCGCGCGGGTTCCGCGCCGAAGCGCACCGCCCGTCTTATGGTCTGGCCGAGGCCACTGTGTACGTCGCGAGCGCGGGAGCCGAAGGGCCGCGGAGCGCCGTGTTCGACAGAGAAGCCCTGGCACAGGGCCAAGCGATCGAGGTGCCGGACGGCCAGGAACTCGTCTCGGTCGGCCGCCCGCTCGGCCAGCGGGTCCGCGTCGTCGGCGACGGCGTGGCGCGGCCCGAGGGCCTCGTCGGTGAGATCTGGATCCACGGGCCGAACGTCGCGTCGGGATACTGGGGCCGCGGTGACGCCGCCGCGTTCGGGGGCGAACTCGACGGCGTCGGAGGGTGGCTGCGCACCGGTGACCTCGGCGTGTTCCACCGCGGCGACCTCTACATCACCGGCAGGCTCAAGGACCTCATCGTCATCGACGGCCGCAACTTCCACCCGCAGGACATCGAAGCCGTGGCGGGTGAAGCGCATCCGGCGATCCGCCGCGACCGCGTCGCCGCGTTCGGTGTCTCGGACGAAAGGGGCGAAGGGGCGATGTTGGTAGCCGAATGGGCAAAGAACGCGGACGCGGATGTCAAAGAAGTGACGAGAGTGGTATTGCGCGCCGTTTCACGGGAACATGATCTGACGTTGCGATCTGTCCGTCTGGTTCCCTCCGGTGACCTTCCGCGCACTTCCAGCGGCAAGGTCGCGCGAGCCGCGGCGAGGGCGCGTTATAGTCGGCCCCGTGGGTGATCACCGCGCGGAGGTCGTGAAGGTCGTCAGTGAGACTTTTCGGCTTGATCCCGCCGAAATCGAGTCCGACGCGCCGCTCGAAGAGCTGGGTATCGACTCCAAGGGACGGATAAAACTCCTGTCGGCGCTGGAGATCTACCACGACGTGAGAATCGATCTGGACCAGCTGGACCGGTTCACCGACATCGGGTCGGTCGCCGAAGTGCTCGAAGAGGCACTCGGCGGTAAAGCCGGCGCATCCGACGAAAGGCGCTGAAAAGAATGAGCGGGGGCTTCACCGCGGCGACCGATGCGCTTTCATCGGCATCGAAGAACATCGGAAAGCTGACAGAGCAGTTGCTCGAAGACAACCCGGATCTGTCGAGCACTCCGGTGAACGCGGCCGGTTTCGGCCAGGCGCACGGCGACCACGCGAAGAAGTACACCGACGGTGTGGCGGCGTTGTGGGCTTCGGTCCAGGGATACAGCACCACGCTCGGCTCGTTCGGCACGAACCTCGGCACCGCCGGCACCGCGTACGGCACCAACGAGGACGAGCAGAGGAACAAGATCACCGAGACGGGGATGCGCTAGTGGCCACCAATACCACCTGGACCGACGTCAAGGCCGTCCTCGACGACCCGGCGGTTCCCGCCGAGCAGAAGACCAAGCTCATCGGCTCGTGGATGCGGACGCATCCGGCGCCCCCGCCGTGGACGGCGGACCAGGAGCCGGAAGAGATCAAGCAGAAGCGCAAGGAAGCCGAGAAATACGCGGCGTCGTACAACGCGCTTCCGTTCCTGCCCTACGACGACGACCTCGACAAGGTCTACAACAGCGCCAAGGGCGCGGGCGATCAGGCCAGCTTCAACCGGAAGGCGGAGACCAAGGCCGTCGACGAGGGCAACAAGAAACTCGACGGCACCAAGGAACCCACCGCCGAGGGCGCCGGGACCAAGACGTCGGACGAGATCTTCGACGCCGCCGCGCCCGCGCTGAAGGTCTTCGAAACCTTCGGCTCGCTGCTGGCGAAGCTCCCGGAAGACTGCCGGGGCACCACCCGCGCGCTCGACTTCGAGAAGGACATCAAGAAGCCGTTCGACGAGCAGCGCGGCATCAGCTTCAAGAACTTCGTCGACGACGCCGCGCATTTCAAGACCGGCTCGAAGACCGTCCAGAAGACCATCGACGACACCGGTTCCCAGCTGAACACGCTCTACGGGACGTGGACCGGCAAGGCCGCGGACGCCTCGTCGGACAACTACAACGAGAAGATCCTCCCCAAGGCCAAGAAGCTCTCGGAGACGCTCAACAACGCGAGCGAAGCGACGCTGCACACCAGCGCGACGGTGTTCAAGCTGTGCAAGGGCAAGGCCGACACGGTCATCGATCTCTACAAGGAGATCGTCGGCAAAGCGGACTTCCCGATGGCGCAGAAGGTCATCGCCATCGCCGCCGGTGAGAAGAGCGGCAAGGAGGACCTCGGCGCGATCGCGGGCTGGATGGACGTCAACTTCGGCTCCAACCTGGTCCAGCAACTGAACAACGACGGCTGCTGCGACGACGACGAGTTCAAGAAGGCGGGCCAGAACCTCGCCAAGCAGTGGATCCAACGGCAGTTCATCCCCGAGATGTGGACCATCATCTACGAGGGTTTCGTCAAGTCCTGCAAGGACACCAAGGATTTCGTCAACCAGGCCTACGACGAACTCGACAAGGTGATGGGCAAGGTCAAGAACGAGTTCGAAGGCGCGGGTGACAAGGGCGGCGCCGGCGGCGCGGGCGGGCCCGGTGGCACGGGCGGCGGTCCCGGCGGCACAGGCGGCGGACCCGGTGGCCAGGGCCCGGACTTCACCGGTGGCCAGGGTGGTCCCGGCGGCGGGCAGGGTGGCGGCACCGGCGGTTCGGGAACCGGTGGTCCCGGTGGCGGACCTGGCGGTGGCCCGGGTGGTTCGGGCAAGGGGCCGGAGTTCACCGGCGGACCCGGCGGTGGACCGGGTGGCGGCCCCGAGGGCGGCACCGGCGGCGGTCCCGGTGGTGGCCCCGGATCGGGTGGTTCCGGTCCCGGCGGCGGTACCGGCCCGGCGGCGCAGAAGCCCCCGCCCATCCCGGACGTGAACATCCCCGAGAGCGGCGGATCGCCGGGCGGCGGTCCCGGTGGCGGACCGGACGAAAAGAAGGATCAGACCTCGCCCTCGGGTTCGGTCCCGCCGCCGTCGAACGGCGACGAGCAGAAGGCCGCCGCCGAAGAGGCCAAGAAGCAGGCAGCGGCGGCCGCCGAAAACGCGAAGAAGCAGGCTTCCGAGGCGCTGGGCAAATTGGGCGACGGTCCGACCGGCGGCGACCTCGGCGGCTCCGGCGGTTCGGGTCCGGGTGGCGGAGGCACCGGCGGTGGTCCCGGTGGCGGCGGCAACACGGACGCGGCGGCCGACGCCAAGGCAGCGGCCGAGAAGGCCACTGAAGAGGCGAAGAAGCAGGCCTCCGACGCGCTGAACAAGCTGGGCGACGCCCCTGGCGGCATGGGCGACGGTGATGCCAAGAACGGTGACCCCAAGGACGCCGACTCGAAGGACGCCGAGAAGGCCGCCGACGAGGCGAAGAAGAAGGCTTCGGACGCCTTGGACAAGCTCGGTGACGAGCTGCCCGGTGAAGGCGGCGACAAGCTGGCCGGTGACAAACCCGGTGAGGACGGCGGCAAGGCCGAGGACGGCGAGCGCGAGACCCTCAAGGTCAAGCAGGGCGACAAGACCTTCGAGATGACCGAGCCGGACAAAGACGGCGAGATGGAGATCAAGGTCGGGGACGGTTCCGGGCCCGCCAAGGACTTCAAGCTCGACTGGACCGGCGAGGGTGACGAGTCGAAGCTGGGCTCCACTCCCGGTCCGGACGACGGGAAGCCGGACAAGGACGGCGTCCACCGTCCGGGGCCGGACGGCAAGATCCACATCCAGGACGGCGATGTGAAGATCACCGCCGAGCGTCCCGACGGTCCGTCCGGTCCGACGGTCGTCACCGTCGACGACGGCACCGGCAAGCCGACCACGTACACCCTCGGCGAGGACAAACCCGCCACGGACAAGGCATCGCATCCGGCGACCCCCGTCACCGGGACGGCGCAGCCCGACTCCAAACCGGCCTTTACCCCGCATCACGGTGGCGGCGGGACCGTCCCCGACGGGATTCGCGGGGCGACATCGGCGGGGGTGGCGGTGGTGGTTTCGGTGGCGGTGGTTCGGCGCCGTCCATGCCGTCCATGCCCTTCGAATCCGCGAGCCCCGCGGCCGGCCAGCCGCTGACCGAGGGCGTGCACACCGGCGGTGGGGCACAGCAGCCGCAGCACGTGGCGGCGGGTGCCCCGTCCGCTCCGATGAGCGGCACGACCGGCCAGACGTTCGGCGGTGGCGCGATGCCCCCGATGGGTGGCATGGGTGCCGGCGGAGCGGGCGGCCAGGGCGGGGACCAGGAACGGACCAACCGCGCGTACCGGATCGAGGGCGAGGTGTTCGACCAGATCAACGAACCCACCGGCCGGATCACCGGTTCGTTGCTGGACGATGAGGATCAGTCGGTCACCCGCAAGCGGTGAGCCGGGGCAGGGGAGAACAGATGAGCGCCGAGGACACCGCCGCCATGAGGGCGACTCTGGACGGTCTCGTCCGCGAGCAGTCGGAGCGCCGGGCACTGCGGGATCAGCGTGCCGACGAGATCAAGGCCAGCTCGCAGGAGTTCATGACCAAACAGGTCCAGACCGCCCAGCGGTACGTCGAACACCGGCGGGAACTGGGGCAGCGCAAGACGAAATCCGGCTGGAGCACCGACCGGTCGCACGCGCAGCCGGGCACCACGTCGGCGTTCGAAGACGACTCCGTGGACATGGCGGCTCCGTTCAGCTCGGAGCCGCCCGCCGCCCCCACGGGGCGGGACGTGCCCCGGCGTGCTCCTCGCGCCCGCCCGGCACCGGCCGACGACGAGGACGACGCCTTCCTCAACAACCGTTGGCGTGACTGACCTCGCGCCTCAGACGACGAGGCCGAGCAGCAGCACGATCGGGAGCGAGATCACCGACGCCAGTGACATGGCGACGGTATGGGTCTTGAACGTGCCCCGGGTGCTCAGCCCGAGCAGGGATTGGATCACGGAGTCGTGAGCGGCGATTCGTCTACGGGAGCCGGATCTCTCGCAGCTCCGGTGTCCCGGAACGGAAATCGCCGAACCTCGCCCAGGTGGGCACGACGCGCAGGACCACGACGCCTCCGCCGTCGATCGACTCCGTGAACTCCGGGAAGGCCGCCAGATAGGCGGCCTTGCATCGGTCGAGTCCGGTTCCGGCCGGGAAGTCGGTGGCACCTTCGCATTGCAGCGTCGTACCGTCGGCCCCGCCGACGACGATCGCGATCCGGCCGTCGCGGCGCAGGTTCGCGACCTTGCGGGAGTCCGGCTTGGCGTCGAACACGAACTCGCCGCGTCCGGTGATCGCGAGCGTGAGATAGGCGGCTTGGGGAGCGCCGCCGGGGCCGATCGTCGACACGGTTCCCGCCCGCTGCCCGCGCACGTACTCGATCATCTCGCTGTGGTCCATCGCGCCAGGCTAGGCCGTGCCCTGTATGGCCAGCCAGGTCTCGTGCTGTTCCTCGGTCTTGGCCCACAGAGCCGCCAGCCCGTCGGCGCCGATGTCCTCCAGCGGGACCCGGAATTCCCGCAGTGTCCCGGCGAATTCGTCGAGCGACGACAGGGTGTGGCGTTCTCCACCGCCACGTTTGACCGTTCGCGCGCGAAGGGCGAGCTCGCGCCCGTCGCGATGGTGTTGCGCCACGAGCACCTTGGCGAACACGGAGTCCGGCGACCTGGTCCCGGCCCGTTCGGCGAATTCGGCGAGGTCGCGAGGCGCGGTGCGGAAGTCGCAGGAGCCGATCGTGCCGCCGGGATGGTGGTGCATCCGCCAGGTGCCGCTGTCGAGACGTTCCATCCGGAACGCCAGTTCTCCCTGCCGGTGCGTGCCATCCCGCAGGGGAAGCGGTTCGAGGAAGGCGTCCCCGATCCCGGTGTCGGCGAGCCAGGTCTCGCCGTCGACGTCGACCAGCAGGGCGATGTGGTTGCCCCATTGGCCTTCGCCGCGCGTCGAGCGCAGGACGGCGGCCTCCACGACGGTCACCGCGAATCCGGCGGCCTTCAGCAAGAGCGCGAGCGCGCCGTTCATTTCGTAGCAGAGACCGCCACGGCCGCGGCGCGCGAACTTGTCGGTCAACGCGTCCGGGGTGAGCAGGATCGGCCTGCCGAGCTGGACGTCGAGGTTCTCGTAGGGGACTCGCAGCCGCCACGCGCGGTGCAGGCGCCGCAGGGTGGCCAGATCGGGCCGGACAGGCTCGCGGTACTCCAGCCGGTCGAGGAACGCTTCGATGGTCATGATGCCTCCTTCTAGTGACTCTAAAATTAGAGTAACTCAACTTTTGGAGTTCATCCAGTATGCTGGGGTCATGACCGAACCGGCGGGCTTGCGCGAGCGGAAGAAGCAGCGCACTCGGAAGACGTTGATCGAAACCGCGTATCGGCTCTTCGAGCGGCAGGGCTACGACCGGACGACCACCGCCGAGATCGCCGCGGCCGCCGAGGTGTCACCCGCGACGTTCTTCAATCACTTCGCCACGAAGGAGGACCTGGTCCTCACCGAAGACGGCGAACACATCCTGCGTGCGGGGCTGGACGAGCTCGCCGTGCGCGAGGCGGGCGAGACGCCGGCCGGGCTTCTGCGGCGTGCGATGCTCGCGATGCTGGCGGAAGCGGGGGACGGGCTCCGTGATCCGGCCGCCGAGCCCGAACGGATCCGCCTCGACCTGATCACGTCGGTGCCGTCGCTGCGCGCGACGATGCTGCAGCGGGCGTTCGACGCTCAGCAGCGGCTTTCGGCCGCCCTGTGCCGATCCTGCGACGGCGAACTCGACGAGGTCGACGCCGCGGCGATGGTCGGCGCCGTCACCGGCGCGATCTTCGCCGCCGGAGTGACGGCCCTCCGCCTCGGGACCCCGCTCGATGAGGCGATGCGGCGCGCGATCGATCTGGCGAGCCGCCGTGATCACGAACGGAGCCAGGCGATCCCGCGATAGGTGGAGCTGTCCGCGGCGAAGCCGTAGCCGGTGATGACGGTGCCGCTGGCGTTGATGTGCTGGGCCACGATCGCCGTGAGCCCGCGGGGCGACGGGAGCGGGAACGGTGTCGCGTCCGCGTCCCAGCGGACCGGCCGCGCCGTGCCCTGGCCGGCGGATTCGCCGACGACCGTCCCCGCTTGGTCGACGTCGAAACACGTGCTGGCGTCGTCCGATGGCAAGGGCCGGAGCACGGTGGGGCGTCCGTCGGGAGCCCAGCGCGCGCAGGTGCCGCGCCGGTCCGGGGTCACGCCCCAGCCGATCGCGACACCGCGCGCGGTGATCCGGACGACCTGTCCCGCGGAGAACTCCGGTCCACCGGTCAGCAGGACGGTGCCGCCGTCGCGGTTCCACACCACCCCGTCGCCGAGGATGGCGCCGGAGTCGGTGATCCCGCACGCCGTCGAGCGGCGGGGCGGAGGCAGTTTGCTGATCTTCCCCGAGGACGTCCAGCGCACCGCGGTCCGGGTGCCCGTGCCGTTCTTGGCCGATCCGACGACCTCGTCCAGACCGTTCAGGTCTTGCCCTTGTGTCTCGCCGTCGCCGGGAAGGGTGCCGAGTTCGACGGCCTCGCCGCCGGGGCCCCAGCGCACTGCTCGCCAGCGAAAGCCCGGCCACATCACGTTGCCCAGCACCGATCCGCGTTCGTTCACCCGGCAGGCGGTGCCGGAGACCGCGCCGTCGGGGAGTTCGAGCGCGCGCACCCGGCCGTCGGGCCCCCAGCACACCGGCCGGAGGTGCTCGCCGGCATAGAGCGAGCCCACGACGAGCCCCGTCGCGTTGACGCTGACCGCGCGGCCACCGGAACAGCCGTCGAGGACCGGAAAGGGCGTGGGGGCACCGTCACCGTCCCACCACACCGGCCGCGACCCCGACTCGCCCGCGATCTTCCCCGCGTCGTTCACGCAGTACGCGCCGGTGCCCTCGCCCTCGGAGAGCGGCCGCAGGCCGACCGCCGTGAAGCCGGTTCCCTCGGGCATCGGATCTGGCACGAGTGGGCAGCCTAGTGCGAGAGCGCACGCGATGGGGAAACTTGCACTGACCGGGTGACAGGGCGCTCCACAATGGACCTGCCTACGGGGTCAGCACGATCCTGCCGAAGACCTCGCCGTCGTCCATCTTCCGGTGCGCCAGAACGGCTTTCTCCAACGGCAGCGGTTCGTGCACCACGGAACGCAGGTCACCGCGCGCCGCCGCGGCGAACTGGTCCGCGCTCGCCGCCCGCCGATCCGGCTCGGGGATCGAGTCCGCGCTGAAGGCGGCGAACGACAGGGACTTCCGGAACGTCGCCATCAGCTTCGCGCCGAAGTCCGCCGGTGGCATTCCCGCGACCACGCCGACGACGACCAGGCGGCCGTTCGGGTTCAGCCGGTCGAAGAAGGACGGCATGTCCACACCGGACACGATGTCGATGACGACGTCGTACCCCGCCGGGCCGTCCCCCGCGCCGGAGCGGTCGAGGACGTGGGTCGCGCCCAGCTCGCGCAGGCGCTCGCCGCGGGCGGGCGAGGACGTCGTCACCGCCACGGCGCTCGCGCCGCCCTGTGCCGCGAGCTGCACCGCCATGATCCCGATACTGCCGGCGGCCCCGCGCACCAGCACCGATTCGCCCGCCGCGAAATGGACGTGGGCGAGTGCGAACCGGGCCACCATGCCGGAGGTGCCGAGCGCCACCGCGTCGGCGGCGGGCAGGTTCGCGGGGAGGGGCACGACCCTTTCGGCGGGGACGGCGACCTGTTCGACGTAGCCGCCGCCCTCGCCGGTGAACGCCCAGACGCGCCGCCCGATCCAGTCCGGATCGACACCGTCGCCGACCGAGGTGACGGTGCCCGCCACCTCGTTGCCGGGGATGAACCCTTCCTGGAAGCCGAAACCGGCGAGCGCGCCGCTCCGGATCACGGTGTCGACGCCGCCGACACCGATCGCTTCCACCTCGATCAGCACCTCTCCCGCGGCGGGGACGGGGGAGGGGAGGTCGATCACGGCGAGGCCCTCGGGGGCCCCGAACGTCCGGATCTCGACTGCGCGCATTCTTCGTCTCCTGGTCGTCGATCACTGATGCGGCGGACGTTAACGGACGCCCCCGTCCGTTTTGGCTAAAGTGAGAGTGGTGACCGATCGTTTGCCTCGGATCCCGCGCTCCGACGCCCTGGACAACCGTGAACGCATTCTCGAAGCGGCTCGCGCGCTGTTCGCCACCGAAGGCCTGAACGTGCCGCTGCGGGAGGTCGCGCGCCGCGCCGAAGTCGGCCCCGCCACGCTGTACCGCCACTTCCCGACCAAGGAGATCCTGGCGACGGAGGCGTTCGCCGAGCAGATGCGCGCCTGCCACGTCGTCGTCGACGACGGGCTCGCCGACCCGGATCCGTGGTGCGGTTTCTGTTCCGTGATCGAGAAGATCTGCGAGCTGCATTCGCGCGACCGCGGTTTCACGGCGGCTTTCGTCTCGGCCTTTCCTCGGGCGGTCGACTTCACCGCGGACCGCGACTACGCGCTCAAGGCGATCGCCGAACTGGCAGGCCGGGCCAAGGACGCGGGAAAACTGCGGTCCGACTTCGTCCTCGACGACCTGATCCTCATGCTCATGGCCAACAACGGGATCCAGGCCGCTTCGCCGGCCGCGCAGGTCGCGGCGTCCCGGCGGTTCGCCGCGCTCGTGATCCAGGCCTTCCGGGCCGTGCCGGAGCCGTCGCCGTTGCCGCCGGTCGCCCGGCTGGCCCTCGTGCTGCCGGGGTGAGTCACTTCCGGCGGGCTTCGAGGCCGTCCAGGATGAGGTCGAGGCCGTAGTCGAATTCGCTCGTGTGGTCGTAGCCCGGCCGCTGGGCGTGGCCGGTGATCACCTCGGCCAGATAGGGGAATTCGCCCGGCGGCAGATGCTCCAGGATGTCGTCCGCCACCTCCGCGACCTCCTCGCTCGCCGGGAGATTCGCCTCCTGCAACACGAAACCGCCGATGTAGCTGTCGATGAGCGAGACCGCGTGCACCGCCATCGGGAGCGTGAATCCCGCCCGCCGGAGCACGCCCAAGACGGCGTCGTGGTGGCGCAGCGTCGCCGGTCCTGGATTCCGGCGGGAGTCCACGAGGCCGAGTGCCCAGCTGTGCCGCGACAGCACCGCGCGTGCGGACGAAGCGCGAACGCGGATCGCCTCGCGCCAGTCGCCGGATTCGTCGCCGGGCAGCTCGATCGCCGAGAACACCGCGTCGACGACGCCGTCGAGGATCGCGTCCTTGTTCGGCACGTGGTGGTACAGCGACATGGCCTCCACGCCGAGGTGCTGCGCGACGCGGCGCATGGTCATCGCTTCCACGCCGCCGCGGTCGGCGACTTCGATCGCGGCTTCCAGTACGCGTTCCCTGGTGAGTGATCGGCGAGGCGGCACGTTGACAACCTTACAGGTGTAAGTCAGCCTTACGCTTGTAAGGCTATCGAGAGGAGAGCACGATGCCGATGCCGAGATGGTGGGGACACGTCAACAAGCGGGTCTTCAACCCCCGCGCGATCGCCGGCGGGAAATACCCGGTGCTGATCCATGTCGGCCGCACCTCGGGAAAGACCCGCCACACGCCGCTCGACGCGCATCCCGTCGACGGCGGCTACCTGTTCGTCCCGGTGTACGGCCCGGACGCGGACTGGGTGCGCAACATCCTGGCGGCCGGGGAGGCGCGGCTTCGGATCGGCGGACGGGAAGTGGACCTCACCGGCCCCCGGCTCGTCGGGGCGGACGAATTCCCCGACGGCGTCACGCGCCCGCCGAAATTCCTCCGCCTCGGTGTATTCCTCCGGATGGACCTGAAACCCTGAGAAGACCCTGTGCTCCGTTGGTACCAGGGAGGGAGGCTGTATCGTCCTCCAAGCCGATGCCCGGTTCGCCGCGGCTTCGTAGTTTTGCCGGTATGAAACGAACTTCAGTGGTCATCGCCGTCCTTTGCGCGGCAACGCTCGTTTCCCCGGCCGTCGCGTCCGCGGCGCCACCACTGCACCGGACACTGCAACGCGACGCCGACACGATCGTGGCGAACGGTTCCCCCGGCGTGCTCGTGGAGGTGAGCACGGACAGGGGAAGCGTCAAGGTGCGCAGCGGCCACGGCGATCTGCGGACCAGGACCCCGATGCCGTGGAACGGCCACTTCCGGATCGCCAGTTTCAGCAAGACCTTCCTGTCCGCGACGATGCTCCAGCTCGTCGGCGAGGGACGGCTTTCCCTGGAGGACACCGTGGACCGGTGGCTGCCCGGGGTGGTGAGCGGTAACGGCAACGACGGCAAGGCCATCACCGTCCGGCAGCTGCTGCAGCACACCAGCGGCCTGCACGACTACATGGCGGAGCTCGATCTCTTCACCGAGAAGGGTTTCCTGCGTCATCGGTTCGACGAGCTCAGCGCGTCCGAGGCGGTGAAACTGGCGGTCGGCAAGCCGCCGGAGTTCGCGCCGGGGACGAGCTGGGGTTACTCCAACACCAACTACGTGCTCGCCGGGCTGGTGACCGAGAAGGTGACCGGCCGGGACTGGCGGCAGGCGATCATCGACCGGATCGTCCGTCCGCTGGACCTGCGTGAGACCACCCTGCCCCATACGTCGCCGTTCATCCCGGCCCCGCACGCGCGGGGCTACGACCGGTTCGTCGTCGAGGGTTCGAACCCGCCGATGCTCGGACGGCGGGTGGACGTGACGCTGATGAACCCGTCGATGGGCGGGGGAGCGGACGGCTCGATCAACAGCACCACCGAGGACGGCAACAAGTTCCTGCGGGCGCTGCTGGGCGGCAAGGTGCTCAAACCCGCGCTGCTGGCCGAGATGAAGAAGACCGTGCCCGCGGCGGGGCTCGGCGAGTACGGGCTCGGCCTCCAGAAGACGGCCGGCTCTTGCGGCACTTACTGGGGCCACGGCGGCGCGCTGCCCGGATACCTGACGGGCAACGGCGTGACCGAGGACGGCAAGCGCAGCGTGATGGTCTCGCTGAACACCCTCACGCCGTACCTTCCCGGTGCCCCGCTGCCGGAGGTGCATCCGATCGAGCCGGTGATCGACCACGCCCTCTGCGGCTGATCCACCTCGTGAGTGGCGAGGACGGTTCTAACCGTCCTCGCCACTCACGAGCCCCAAGATCTCGCGGCCTCCACCAGTGCCTCGACACATTCCGCGACGGCGGGCCGCGTTCCCCCTTGTGGTTGCACGGCGTAGAGCTGCCGGTGCAGGGCCGGTTCGAGCGGGGCGCACACCACCGTCGGCGGCGCGATCGTGGTGGCCATACTCGGCACCAGCGTGACCGCGCCCAGCCCGGCGACGACGGCGAACTGCGTGCCGAAACCGCTGACCGTATGCCGCACGATCGGCTCGATCCCGCGTTCGCGCAGGGTCTGCCGGAGCCAGGCGTTCGCCAGGGTCGGGCGGGCCCACGCGACCCAGATCTCCTCCGCGAGCTCCTCGGCGCGCACCGAATCCGCCCCGGCCAGCGGATGTCCGGCGGGGAGCACGATCATCGCCGAGTCGTCGCGCAGTTCGGTCCAGCGGGTGGCGGGCGGCCGGGTGAGCGGCAGGTTCTCCCAGCTCTCGACGACCACGACGTCGAACACGCCGTCGGCCAGCGCTGGGAGGGCCACTTCGGGTTCGACCTCGTGCAGCCGCGCTTCGATGCCGGGGTGGCAGGCGGCGAGGCCGGTCAGGGCGGGTGTGATGAACGTGTGCACCCCCGAGGGGATCGCTCCGATCTCGACGACGCCGGTCGTCTCCCCGGTCAGGGAGTCCAGATCTGCGCGGGCGGCGCGGAGTTCGGCCAGCACCCGGTCCGAACGCTGCGCCAGCAGCAGCCCGGCCGGGGTGAGCCGGACGCCGCGCCCGTGCCGCACGAGCAGCCCGGTGCCCGCCTCCCGTTCCAGTTTGGTCAGCTGCTGGGAGATCGCCGACGGCGTCACGTGCAGCAGTTCGGCCGCCGCGGCGAGCGATCCCCGCCGCCACACCGCGTGCAGCATCCGCAGCCGTTCCACATTGGACAGATCGCCACTCATTAGCCGAGCTTAACCCTCGGGGTAAGAGGATCTCGCTGGTCCTCGCGCTCGCCGTGCGATCGAATCGAAGCCATGCGGCACAACCGATTCCTCACCGATCCGCGGGTACAAGGAGTGCTCGGAGCCCTCGCGATCGCCCTGTCCGCCCCGCTCGTCGCGTTGTCCGGCGTCAGCTCGACGACGGCGACGTTCTTCCGCTGCCTGTTCGCGTTGCCGATCCTGGTGATCCTCGCGCGCTCCCGTGAGCGAGGACGGCGTCGGGCCCCGGCCGCGCGACGGCGGCACGTGCTGGCCGGTGTCCTGCTCGGGATCGACATGGTGCTCTGGAGCGAAGCCATCCTCTCCGTCGGCGCGGGGGTCGCCACGGCGCTGGTCAACGTCCAGGTGGTCCTCGTCCCGCTGGCCGGACTGCTGTGGTTCGGCGAACGGCCGCCGCGGGCGTTCTGGCTGTCCATCCCGGTGATGCTGGCGGGCACGGCACTGGCGGGCGGACTGGCGGACGGTGGCGCCGCGGGCAGCGATCCCTGGTACGGCACCGTGATGGCGGTGCTGGCGGGTGTGGCCTACGCCGGGTACCTGATCCTGTTGCGCCGCGCCGGAACCGACGGCGGCGGCCGCACGACGATGCTCGCCACCGCGACCGCGGCGTCGGCGAGCGTGGGCGGCCTGTCGGGCCTGTTCGCCGGGAACCTCGACGTCACGCCGCCCGTTCCGGCGCTGGTGTGGCTGTTCGTGGTGGCCGTGACCGGGCAGGTGCTCGGCTGGCTCCTGATCGGGCGCGCGTTGTCCGCCCTGCCTGCGAGCGGCGGCTCCGCCGTGCTGATGCTGCAACCCGCCGCCGCGATCCTGTTCGGGGCCGCGCTGCTCGGCCAGTGGCCGACACCGTTGCAGCTGGCGGGGTGCGCGCTCGTCGTCGCCGCGGTGGGGGCCGTGTCGTTCCTCGGCGGCCGGTCGTCAGGGAACGACCAGGACCGGCCAGTGCCCGGTCCTGATGAGCTTGGTCGCGACCGACCCCGCGAACCGGTGGCCGGCCTGCTGTGAGGCGCCGACCACGACGGTGTCGACCAGGCTGCGGTCGGCGGTGTCGCGGAGCGCGGTGTACGGATCGCCGAAGATCCTCAGGAAGCTGACCGGCACTTCCAGTTCTTCGGCCGCCGCGCGGATCTGCTCGCGGATCTCCTCGTAGAGCTGCACCGCCGTGTCGAGTTCCACCGTCGCCGCGACCGCGGGACCGAGCGCCGGACGGCAGACGAAGGCGACGATCAGCCTGCCGCCCTCGCGCCGGGCCATGCCGAAGGCGAAGGCGGCCGCCCGCATCGCCGTGTCGGAGCCGTCGACCCCGGCCAGGATGGCCCGCCCCGTGTGGTGCCGGGGCGGGCCGAAACGCTCCACAGTGGACTCGAAGGCCCCGTTCATCGCGCCACCGGGACTTCCGGCTCCGTCTCCACGTCGAGCGTGGTGCGCAGGGTGAGCGGCTTGAGCAGCAGCGCCGCGATCACGCCCACGACGCCCACCGCCGCGGAGATCAGGAAGATGTGCGCGGTCGCGTCGCCGTACACGGTGTGCACGATCGTCTGGACCTCCGGCGGCAGCGCCTTGAGGTTCAGCGCGCTGACGCTGCCCGTCGACGCCTGGCCAGCCGGCACGTGCAGCGCGGTGGACAGATCGGCGGTGACCCGGTTCGCGAGCACCGCGCCCAGCACCGAGACGCCGATGGTGCCGCCGAGCGACCGGAAGAACGTGACCGACGCGCTCGCCGCGCCGAGATCCCGCAGCGGCACGGTGTTCTGCACGGCGAGCACGAGGTTCTGCATCGTCATGCCGACCCCGATGCCGACCACCGCCATCGCGATGCCGACCAGCCACAGCGGCGAGGCGTGGTCGACGGTGCCCAGCCCGAGGAAGCCGATCACCAGGGTGATCGTGCCCGCCACGATGTACGGCTTCATCCGTCCGGTGCGGCTGATGAGACGTCCGGACACGGTGGACGAGACGAGCACGCCGCCCATCAGCGGGATGGTCAGCAGACCGGCTTCGGTGGGGGAGTAGCCGCGGCCGACCTGGAAGTACTGGCCGAGGAACACCGCGCCGCCGAACATCGCCATCCCGACCGCCAGGCTCGCGACGATCGCCAGCGCCGGGGTGCGCTGGGTGATGATGTGCAGCGGGACGACCGGTTCGCGGACCTTCCGTTCCACCAGCACGGCGAGGACGAGGAGCACGACGCCGCCCGCCACCATGACGGCCGTCTGCCACGACAGCCAGCCGAAGCCGTTGCCCACGAACGAGACCCAGATCAGCAGCACACTCACGCCCGCGGCGATGAGCCCGGCGCCGAGGTAGTCGACCTGGACGTTCTCCCGGCGCACGGTCTCCAGCTTCAGGGTCCGTTGCAGCACGATGAACGCCGCCACCGCGATCGGCACGCCGACGAAGAAGCACCAGCGCCAGCCGAGCCACGGCACGTCCACGATCAGGCCGCCGAGCAGCGGCCCGCCGACCGTGGCGACCGCCATGACCGCGCCGAGGTAGCCGTTGTAGCGGCCGCGTTCACGCGGCGGGATGATCGCCGCGATCACGACCTGCACCAAGGCCTGCAGGCCGCCGACGCCGATGCCCTGGAACGCGCGGGCGGCGATCAGCTGTCCGGTGTTCTGGCTGAATCCGCTGATCATCGACCCGATCACGAAGATGACGATCGCGATCTGGACCAGCGTCTTCTTGTTGAACAGATCGGCGAGCTTCCCCAGATCGGGGTGGTGGCGGTCGCCGCCAGGAGGGTGGCCGTGACCACCCACGTGTACTGCGTCTGCGAGCCGTTCAGCGAGCCGATGATCAACGGCAGGGCGGTCGACACGACCGTCGAGCTGATCATCGCCACGAGCAGCGCGAGCAGCAGACCGGACAGCGATTCGAGCACCTGACGGTGCCCCATCGCCTCTGACGGTGCCTCGGTCTTCATGGCGTCCTTTCGAGCGGCATTCGTTGCTCATTGTGCAAACTTGCACAGTGGGCACTTTATTCCCGTCGCTACGCTGTCCTGGTGGACACCCTCGGCACGCTCCGCACCCGCAAGAAGGCGGCGACGCGGCAATCACTGCACGAGGCCGCGCTCCGGCTGGCGATGGAGCACGGTCTCGACGGCGTGACCGTCGAGGACATCGCCGACGCGGCGGGCGTGTCCCGGCGGACGTTCTCGAACTACTTCGCGAACAAAGAGGACGCGATCCTGCACGCCGACCGCGAGCGCACGGGGCTGCTGGTCTCACTGGTCGAAGGCAGGCCGCCGGGGGAGAAGCCGTGGCAGGCGCTGCGCGCGGCGTGCCGGGAGCTGTACCGGGCGCATCCCGTCCCCGACCGCGAGTGGGTGGCGCAGTTACGGCTGCTGCGGCGGCATCCGTCGCTGCTCGCGCGGCAGGCCGGTGATCAGCTCGCCCTCGAACGCGACCTGATCGCGGTCCTGCTCGCCCGGGGCCACGGCCTCGACCAGGAGCTGGCCAGGCTCACCGCGGCGACCTTCCTCGCCACGCTGCGGACGGGGAACGTGCTGTGGCTGGAAGGCCCCGAGGAGCAGCCGCTGCCCGAGGTCGTCGACCGGTTGCTGGGCCGCGTTCAGCTGCGCTGACCGACGGCGTACGCGGTCGTCACCACCGTGGTGGCCGCTCGGACGAACGCGGCGACGGCCGGTGAGCGGGAGTCCTGCGGCCACATCACGGCGAGCGTCGTGGGCTCCAGATCGTCGACGGGCAGATACGTGATGCCCGCCCGGCGGTAGCGATCCGCCACCGAGACCGGCAGAAAACACACGATGGCACCGAGTTCGACCAGTTTGAAGATCTGCGTCAGATCCGAGACTGGACCGTGGGGCGCCGCGGTGGCGGACGGCCCGGCCGAGGGGCCCTGGACGGCAGGTGCGCCATCGGGGAGGAGCCGGCCTTCGAGATCCGCGAGGGTCAGCCGCGACCTGGCCGCCAGCGGATCGTTCGCCGCCAGCGCCACGAGCCGGGGTTCGGTCAGCAACGGCTCGAAGTCGAGGCGGCGCGCGTCGAACGGAGACGGCACGAGCGCCACGTCCGCCCTCCCGTCACGCAATTGCGACGGTTGTTCGCCCCGGCCGCCGAGGATCAGCTCGACCGGCAGGACGCCTTCTTCGGCTTCGTAGGCCTCGATGATCTTCGGCAGCAATCCGGCGTCGTGGTCGGCCTTCAACGCCAGGCGCAGCCGGGGGTCGGGGCGGCCCGCCTGCCGTGCCCGCCGTTCCGCGGCGGCGACCGCTTCGAGCGCGGTTCTCGCGTCCCGCAGGAAGACCTCGCCCGCGGTGGTCAGCGTGACCTGGCGGGTGGTGCGTTCGAGCAACCGGACGTCCAGCCGTCGTTCGAGATCTCGGATCGCCCTGGACAGCGGCGGCTGCGCCATCGAAAGCCGCTCGGCGGCCCGGCCGAAATGCAGCTCCTCCGCGACCGCGACGAAGTACTTGAGCTGCCGCGTCTCCAGGTCACTCATATCCCCAGGGTATCAATGGTGATCGAGGTGATCCTTCAGCTCGACGGCCTTCGTGGCTTGACTGGGTGAAGTCGAAAATCCCCTATCACCTCGGAGTCTTCATGATCGTCGTCACCGCGCCGACCGGACAGATCGGCAGCCGGGTGCTTGCCGCCCTTCTCGAAAGTGGCGAACCGATCCGCGTGATCGCCCGCGATCCCGCCCGCCTGCCCGACCACGTCCGCGAGCGCGTCGAGGTCGTCAAGGGTTCGCACGGCGACGCCGCTGTCGTCGACGAAGCCTTCGCCGGCGCCGAAACCGTTTTCTGGCTGGTCGTCGCGGATCGCCGCGCCGAAAGCCTGGAAGCCGCCTTTCTGGACTTCACCCGGCCGGCTTGCGCGGCCATCGAAAAGCACGGCGTGTCGCGGGTGGTCGGCATCTCGGCGCTCGGCAGGGGCGTCGCGGAGAACACCGGATACCTGTCGGCCTCGCACGCCATGGACGATCTGATCGCGGGCACGGGCGTGGCCTACCGTGCGCTGACGATGCCCACGTTCATGGACAACATCCTGTGGCAGGCCGGATCGATCGGCGGGGACGGTGTCTTCTTCGGCCCGCTTCCGGGTGATCTCAAGGCGCCGACCTGCGCCACCCGCGACATCGCCGCCGTGGCGGCCGGGTGGCTGCTCGACCGGTCGTGGCAGGGTGTCGCCGACGTTCCGGTGCTGGGCCCGGAAGACCTGTCTCAGAACGATCTCGCGGAGATCATGTCCGGCGTCCTCGGGCGGCCGGTCCGCTATCAGCGCGTATCCATGGACGCCTTCCGCGCGACGCAGCGGGAACACGGCTGGTCCGAGGCGATGGCCCAGGGCATGGTCGACATGATGGCCGCGAAGGAGGCGGGGATCGACAACGCCGAACCGCGGACCCCGGCGGCCACCACGCCGACCACTTTCCGTCAGTGGTGCGAGGAGGTGCTCAAGCCTCGTGAGTGGCAAGGACGGTTCTAACCGTCCTTGCCACTCACGAGCAGTTTCGCGGCCACCGCCGCCCCGTCGGTCCGGATCGTGTCCGCCACGGCCTTCGCCCGCGCGCCGGTTCCGGGGGAGAGGGCCGCGGTGAGCGCGGCGGTCAGGGATTCGACGGTCGGCATCGGATCCCGGTGTGCCACACCGATTCCCAGCTCCGCCACCCGCTCGGCCCAGAACGGCTGGTCCGCGATCCGGGGGACGACCACCTGGGGCGCGCCCGCCCGGGAGGCCGTCGTCGTGGTGCCCGCGCCACCGTGGTGCACGACGGCGGCCACCCGGCGGAAGAGCGCCTGCTGATTGACCTCGCCGACGACGGAACAGTCGTCGGCGTCGTCGATCGACGCCAGACCCGCCCAGCCGCGGGCGAGCAGGATCCGCCGTCCCAGCCCGCGGGCGGACTCGATGGCCACCCGGGCGATCTCCTTCGGCGCGTACGCGGCCATGCTGCCGAAACCCACGTACACCGGCGGCTCACCGGCCTCGAGGAATTCCTCCAGTTCTCCCGGGAGCGGGCGGTCGTCGGGCCGGATCCACGCTCCCGTCGGGACGAGGTCGAGATCCGTCATCCCCTCCGACGGGCACAGAACCGGGTCCGCCGCCAGCCACGGCGAACCGGTGAAGACGTGATCGCGGACGTTGTCCACCGGTGGCAGCCCGATCGCCGCCCGGTGACTGTCGAGCGCCCCGCCGTACAGGGCGTTGACGCGTTCGGCGTCGTGGCGCCACAGCACCCGGTTGTCGGTCTCGCCCTCCGGCGACGGCGTGCCCGGCCGCACTCCCGGGGCGAACTGCCGCGACGGCAATCCGAAGGTGTGGAAACACGCGTACACATAAGGAATCCCGAGTTTCTCGGCGACGTCCCGAGCGCCGGCGGGCAGCAGCCCGGTCGCGAGGATCGCGTCGCACCCTTCTTTCGCCGCGGCGGAAAGCGTTTCGAACCGGGCGGCCACCAAGGCCGGGGCGAGTTTCAACGCGTCTTCCCCCGTCGGCGGTTTCGGCCCGGCGACCACCGAGTGCACCGTCGGGCCGAGCGGCACCATGGGAATATCGGCCCGCTCCAGCAATTTCACGAATTCCTCGTCCGGCGGCGCGCACACCACCGCCTCCGCACCGAGTTCCCGCACTTCGATCGCGAGCGCCACCAAGGGTTCGACATCCCCGCGTGACCCCCATGTCGTCAGCAGAACACGCACTTCGCGACTCCCCTTTTCCGCGGCTTCCGGCTACGGCGGGCAATTCTGGGGGATGACCGGGGCCTTGCCGCAAGCCCCCATGTCCGCTATAAGTTGAAGGGGGCGGGGGAAATCAATCCATTCTGGACGATGCTTCAGATCGAGCCGGTGCGCAGCGCGAAGGCGACGGCGTGCGTGCGGTTGTGCAGGCCGTATCGCGACATCACCCGGTGGAGGACGTTCTTCACCGTGCTCTCCGAATAGGCGAGTTTGGCCGCGATCTCTTCCGTGCCATGGCCGTCGGCCAGCAGGCGGAGCACCTCGCGTTCCCGGTCGGACAGCCCGGACAACGCGAGACCGTTGGGGACCAGCAGATCCTCCTGAATCCGTTCGAGCTGGGAGAGCAGGCTGCCCTGCAGACGCGGCGGCAGCGCGCCCGCGCCCTGGCTGACCGCGAGGATCGTCCGCACGAGGTGCTCGCCGTCGAGGTCGCGTCGCGGCAGCAGCGCGGCCATGCCGCATTCGATGGCCGTCATCAGGACCTGGACCGGGAAATGGTCCGTGACGATCACGCATCTCGGTGGCGTCGGCAGTGACGACGCGGCGCGAACCTGACGCAGGAAAGCGAAAACCCCGTCGCCGATCGAGTCACCGACGGTCACGATGACTTCGGCGGGCCCGAGGTCGGTGTCGGACAGCACGTCCAGCCGCTCGTCGGCGCCGAGGATGCTCGTCGTGCCCAGCCCGGCCAGCAGATCCGGGGCGTGCACGGCGACTCTGACGCGTTCGGTCCTCCTGCTGGTCTTCTCCCCGTGCCTCATGATCGAAGTCCCCCCGAAGCGCCCGAAACCGATGTTAATAGCTCTTGCGGTACTTAGAAGCTATAACGTTCCAACGTTGCATGTCAACCGCGGCAACGTCACAGGGCAAGACGCCCGACGGGTGGGAAAGGTTCACTGTGCGGGCACTCGGCCGGTCACCGGGTCGTGAGGTCGTCCAGTTCGTCCGAGATCAACAGCTCGGGGTCGAATTTCATTCCGGTGAAATGGCCGGCGAGTTCGAGTGAGAGCACGCCGTGCAGGCGGGTCCAGAAGGCGAGCGCGCGGTGCAGGGTCGCGGACGGGGCCGGATCGTCGCCCGCCCAGTCACGGTGATCGTCCAGATGCTTGTCGAACGGGGTTTTCGGGCCGTCGACGGGGATCGCGCGGCACGCTTCGAGCAGCACGGCCATGACCTCGCGCGAAATGGCGGTGGTGTCTTCGGGCGCGTGGTAGCCGGGGACGGGCGTGCCGTAGATGAGGAAGTAGCGCTGCGGGTCGCTCCGGGCCCAGTCCCGGATGGTGACGGCGAGTCCTGCCAGGTCGGCACCGCCGTCGAACGCCGCCCGGACGGTGTCGGCGAGGCTCCGGTACGCGTCGCGGATGAGCGCGGTGATCAGGTCGTCGCGGCTGGCGAAGTACCGGTACAGCGCGGGGCCGCTCATCCCCACCTGTTTGGCGATCGCGTTGAGCGACAGCGCGGGCACCCCGGCGGTGGCGATCTGCTCCCACGCGTGCTGCTTGATCTCCGTGCGCACCTGGTCGCGATAGCGCTCTCGCGGGCTCTGCCCGTCCGCGTTGGTCATCGGCCCTCCCGCTCCGTCGGCCCGAAGCTTAGTTGGCGCTCGCGGCTCCGATCACTCGGGCAAGAGCGCCAGTTCGGCCAAAGCCTGCTCTCGCCACGCGGCGAACGACGGTCCGGGGGAGAGTTCCACGGCCAGGGCCAGGCACTCCCTGGCCTCCTCGAAGGCACCGGCCTCCCGCC
This sequence comes from Amycolatopsis sp. EV170708-02-1, assembly GCF_022479115.1. NCBI lineage: Bacteria > Bacillati > Actinomycetota > Actinomycetes > Pseudonocardiales > Pseudonocardiaceae > Amycolatopsis > Amycolatopsis sp. EV170708-02-1. Next base: position 5,485,634 of record NZ_CP092497.1, on the reverse strand, counting down.
AGGCCCGTCCCTCGCGGATCGCGCTGATCACTTCCAGCCCGCCGAAACCGCCTTCCCACGCGAGCCACCGGCTGGTGCGGTACTGGCTCGCCGCTTCCCGCCATTCGGCGAGATCGCCGAGCACGTCGCCGATGGCGCGCACGGTCAGGGTCTTCAGCAGCCGATGGAAATCGGGATACGTGTCGCCCGCCAGCCGTTCGGCGTCGGAGAGCACGGCACGATGCACGGCGAGCGCCTCGGTATGCCTTCCGGCGTTGAGCAGCGCGCGCCCGTACATGTTCCGCGCCGTGGTCTGCCCGTCCCAGAACGGCAGTTCGTGCGCCAGTTCGTACCCGCGCTTCGCGAACTCGAACGCTTCGTCGCCTTGCCCGGTCAGCCGCAGCGCCTGGCCGAGGTAGATGGACGCCCAGGTCTGCTCGACGTGGTCACCGATCCGGACGGCGATGTCCAGCGCGCGCCGGTGCGCCGCCACGGCGCCCTTGTCGTCACCGAGACAGATGCCGGCGGCCCAGCCGACGAAGTTGAGCAGCTTCGCTTCGGCCCGGGCGTCGCCGAGCGCGCTCGCCGCGGCCGCGCCGAGCGAGAAGATCTCCCACCACGGCTGCTGGGCGCTTCTTCCGTCGGAGTACCAGTGCAGCGCGATGGCGAGGTCGCGGACCTCCTCGTGCCATCCCTTCCGTGCTCCCAGCCGGTGCGCGGCGACCCAGTTCTCCCCTTCGACCTCCAGCCAGCGGGCGCCCTCGTCCCGCGAGCCGAACCGACCGGTCTCGGGCGCCTCGGGGTAGAACAGCCTGGCCGCATCGGCCGCCTTGTCGAGCAGGTGGGCGAGCACGATGTCCCTGGCGGCTGGGTCCTCCTCCGCCTCGAACCGTTCCTCGGCGAACAGCCGGATCAGGTCGTGGAACTGGTGCCGCTCCGGTTCCGCCGTGGTCTGCAGGAGGCTGGCGTCGACGAGTTCGTCGAGCTGGTCGCGCACGTCGGCGGGGGCCGCGCCGGAGACGACGATCGCGAGCTCCAGGCCGAAGTCGGCGCCGGGAACGGTCGCCAGCCGGCGGAACAGCCGCCGTGCCTCGGCCGAGACCGCGCGATAGGACAGGTCGAAAGCCGAGCGCAGTTGCAGATCGCCCGCCGCGAGCGCGCGGAGCCGGGTGCTTTCGTCGCGCAGCCGGTCGGCCAGCTGGGCGAGGGACCACTGCGGCCGGGTGGCGAGCCGGTTGCCCGCGATCCGGACCGCGAGCGGCAGGTATCCGCACAGTTCGACGAGCTCGCGGGCCGCGGCGGGCTCCGCGTCGACCCGGCCGGCGCCGATGATCTTGGCGAGCAGACCGGTCGCGCCGTCGTCCGACAGCGGTTCGAGCCCCAGCCAACGGGCGCCTTCGAGCCCGGCGAGCGTGCGACGGCAGGTGATCAGGGTGAGCGAGCCGGGCCCGGCGACCAGCAGCGGACGGATCTGCGCCTCGTCCGCGGCGTTGTCGAGCAGCAGCAGGACTTTCCGTCCTTCGAGCAGCATCCGCAGCAACGCCGACCGTTCGGCCTCGGCGGCGGGCACCTGCCCCGGTGCGACGTCCAGCGCGCGCAGCAGCCGGTCGAGCGCGGTCCGGGCGCTCAGCGGTTCCTCGTCCATCCCGCGCAGATCCACCGCGTAGCTCCCGTCGGGGAACTCCGCGCGCCACAGGTCCGCCGCGGTCACCGCGAGCGCGGTCTTCCCGACCCCGGCCTGTCCGACGATCGCGACCACGCCACCGCCCTCGGCGACCTTCGCGGAAAGCTGCTCCAGCTCGCTTTCGCGGCCGGACAGATCCGCGGTGGGCGCGGGCAGCGCGCAGCTCGCCGCGACCTGGGCGGCCAGCGCCGGATTCCGGCGCCGCCCCTGCTTGGCGACGGTCAGGAAGAACTCCCGGTCACCGCCGGTCAGGCCGAGCGCGTCGGCCAGCACTTCGGCGGAGCGTTGCTGGGCGGCTCGCGCGCGGCCGCGCTCCAGCTCGCGCAGCGCGCGGACACTGATACCGGAGGCCTCGGCCAGCCGCCCCTGTGTCCATCCCGCGGCCCGCCGGTGTTCGAGCAGGAGCTTGCCGAACACCGACCGCGTCTCGTTCGCCTCCACCGCGGTCCATTCAACCGGCAGGCTTGCGATGACGAAAAGCTGCCCCCTGCTTCCGCTTGTCCCGCCTTCTCCGGGGCCGGTTGGCTGGAGGCATGTCGACGATCATGACGACGCCCGTCCGGCCGGTCGTGCGGACCGAGGAGCGCCGGGAGATCGGCGTCGCCGTGCACGCCGGTGATCCGCTCGTCCTGGCGGGGCTGCGCAGTGCGCTCGGCGGCGGCCCCGGCATCGCCTTGCGCGACGACCCGGCGAAGGCCGACGTCCTCGTCGCGGTCGCGGGCGACGACCCGCGGCGAATCCCGGCCGGGCCCGCCCGGCTGGTACTGGTGGCCGATCACCCCAACCAGGCCGAACTGTGGGCGGCGGTGGAACGCGGGCTCGCCGTCGTCGTCGCGCGTTCGGAGGCGACGCCGGGGCGGTTGCTGCGCGCGGTCGCCGACGCCCACGCCGGCCGGGGTGATCTGCCCGCCGATCAGCTCGGCAGCCTGCTGCGCGGGATTTCGCGGCTGCACAAGGAAGTTCTCCAGCCGCGTGAGCTCACGCTCAGCGGTCTGTCACCCCGCGAGACCGAAGTGCTCCGGTTGCTCGCGGAGGGATTCGACACCGGGGAGATCGCCCGGCGGGTGGCCTACTCCGACCGGACCGTGAAGAACATCCTGCACGGCCTGCTCAGCCGGTTCAATCTGCGCAACCGCACCCACGTCGTGGCGTACGCGCTCCGCGAAGGTCTCATCTGAGCGCCTTCAGATGACTCCTTCCCGGATCGCGTAGGCCACCGCGTGCGACCGGTTCCGCAGCCTCAGCCGGTCGGTGACCGCGTAGATGACGTTCTTCACCGTTCGTTCCGAATAGGCGAGTTCCGTCGCGATCTCCTGGGTGCCGAATCCGTCGGCCATCAGGCGGAGGACGTCGATCTCCCGTGAGGAGAGCGCGGCCCCGGCCGGACCGCTCGGCGCGAGCATCTCCCGGTGGAGCCGCTCGGTGTGGTCGGCCAGCCTGCCGAGGAGATCCCGCGGTGAGGCCACGGTGTTCGACGCGGCGGCACGGACGCTGTCGGCCACGCGGGAGTCGGTCATCGCCGACCTCGGCAGGATGGCGACCACCTGGCACGCCACCGCCGCCATGAGGCCGCCCTCCTCGATGCGGTCGGTCACCAGCACGATCGGCTTGCCGAGTTCGGCGGCGACCGCGCGCAACGCGGTGATCGCGTCGGCCGAAAGCCGCTCGAAAGCGGCGACGACGACATCGGTTTCGGTCCGTGCCCTGCCTTCGACCACCACCACGGACGCGCGTGTCCCGAGGAGGTCGACCAGGCCGGCCTTCGTGATGGGGTCCAGGGCGCAGACGCTCACCCGAACTGCTCGCATGTGTCCGTCTTCCGTCCACTGTGGATCTTTGATTTGTCAAGAGCCGCAAGGACAAAAAGCGTTGCCCGCATACGCGAGTGGACCTCTTGTACGGTGGGATCCGGGTAGCGGCCCGCCTCGGGTGACCCCCACATCCGGCGGCGGGTCGCTTCCTTCCCGCGCGGCTCGTGGCGATTCTCGCCCGCCGCGAACGGCCCCGGCAACGCGTTCGGCCGTGTCCTGCTTCCCCCGCCAGCCGAGACTGGCCGAAGGGGCAAAAGTAGCCCTGACCTGCATAGACGCCACTTTGGCGCCAAGTGGCACCAACATGGCCTTGCATTGGCGCCACTGTGGTGCCATGATGGCATCATGGATTTGACGCCCTTTGTGGACAACGTTCGCCGGGAACTCGCCGTCGCCGCCGAAGCGGGGGGAGCCGAGGCGAGCGCGCTCGCCGAACGCCTGACCGCTCCGCTCGCGTCGGCCATTCGTCTCGCGCTGCTGGACGCGTTGTCCGCCGCGTCGGACGAGATCACCCGTGACCTCGCGCCGGGTTCGGTCGAGGTCCGGCTGCGTGCCGGGGAGGCCAGCTTCGCCGTCACGCTTCCCGTGGTCGAACAGGCCGCACCCGCCGCGCCCGTGGCCCCTGCTGCGCCGGAGCCACCGGTGCCGGACGAAGAAGGGGCCACGGCCCGGATCAACTTCCGGCTCCCGGAACACCTCAAGGCACGCGTCGAGGAAGCCGCGGCCGCGCAAGGCCGTTCGGTCAACGCGTGGCTCGTGCGGGCCGCGTCCGCGGCGTTGCATCCGGCGGAGCGGGCCACGCCGCCCGCCCCGGCGAGCGGCCACCGCGGCGTCCAGCGCTACACCGGCTGGGTCAGCTAGATCTCCTAGACCAGCACAAACACCGATCACACCACTTCTGAGGGGACAACCATGCCTTCTTTCGCCACCCCGGAACCCATTCTCGCGGACCTCGATCCGGTCGTCGGCAACGTCCGGATCGTCGCCGGAGACCGCACCGACACGGTCGTCGAAGTCGCTCCGCTCGACGAGAACAACGACTCCGACGTCGACGCCGCGAAGCGCACCGTCGTCGAGTTCTCCGGCGGCACCTTGACCGTCCGCGCGCCGAAGATGCGCCTGCTCGACTTCTCCAGGCGGACGAGGTCGATCGACGTGACCATCGAACTGCCCGCAGGCTCCCGGGTGCAGGGGAGCACCGGCCTCGGCGATCTGACCGTGACCGGCCGGATCGGTGGCTGCCGCTACAAATCCGGTACCGGGCACATCCGGCTGGACCACACCGGTGAGCTGAAACTGCACACCGCGTCCGGGAACATCGTCGTCGAGCACGCCGAAGGCAACGCCGACATCAGCACGAGCTCCGGCCACGTGCACGTCGGCGCGATCGAGGGCACCGCCGTGGTCAAGAACTCCAACGGGCCCACCAACATCGGGACCGCCACCGACTCGATCCGTCTCCGCTCGGCCAACGGCGACATCACCGTCGACAAGGCCGAAAGCGGCGTCGAAGCCAAGACCGCCAACGGATCCGTCCGCGTGCTCGACGCGGCCAGGGGCACGCTCACCCTCGAAACCTCGCTGGGGGACGTCGAAATCGGCATCCGCGAGGGCAGCGCCGCCTGGCTCGACGTGAACACCGGCTTCGGCCGCGTCGTCAACGACATGACCGCCGCCACCGCGCCCGGCGAAACGACCGACAAGGTCGAAGTCCACGCCGGTACCTCCGTCGGCGACATCCTCGTCCACCGTTCCTGAAGGGAATCCCCATGCGAAACCCGGCCATCACCGCGACCGGACTGCGCAAGTCCTACGGCGACAAGGTCATCTTGGACGGCATCGACCTGCACGTCCCGGCCGGCACCGTCTTCTCCTTGCTCGGCCCCAATGGCGCGGGCAAGACCACGACTGTCAACATCCTGTCCACTTTGGTCACCCCGGACGGCGGCGCCGCGACCATCGCCGGAGCCGACCTGGCGACCGACCCGGACGGTGTCCGCGCCTCGATCGGGCTCACCGGCCAGTTCTCCGCGGTCGACAATCTGCTCACCGGCGAGGAGAACCTGTTCCTGATGGCGGATCTGCACCATCTGCCGCGCCGCGAGGGCCGCAGGCGCGCCGCCGAACTCCTGGAACGCTTCGAGCTGACCGACGCCGCGAAGAAGACGCCGTCCACCTTCTCGGGTGGCATGCGCCGCAAACTCGACCTGGCGATGACCCTGATCGGCGACCCGAAGGTCATCTTCCTCGACGAACCGACCACCGGCCTCGACCCGCGCAGCCGCCGCACGATGTGGCAGATCATCCGCGACCTCGTCGACGGCGGCGTGACGATCTTCCTCACCACGCAGTATCTGGAGGAGGCGGATCAGCTCGCCGACCGGGTCGCCGTCCTCGACGGCGGCCGGATCGTGGCGCTCGGCACGCCCGACGAACTGAAGCGACGCGTGCCCGGCGGGCACATGCAACTGAAGTTCCCCGACGCGGTCTCGTTGCGCGACGCGACCCGAGTGCTTCGAGTGTCCACTTCGGACGAAGAAGCGCTGGCGCTCCGCGTGCCGACCGACGGCACCGTCGCCGCCCTGCGCGCCGTCCTGGACCGGCTCGACGACGAGGCCGTCGCCGTCGACAGCCTCACCGTGCACACGCCGGACCTCGACGACGTGTTCCTCAGCCTCACCGGTCACCGGACCGAAGCGACCAAGGAGATGGCCCGATGAGCACCCTGTCCCTGTCGATGCGCGACTCGACGACCATGCTGCGCCGCAACATCCGGCATATGCAACGGTATCCGTCGCTCACCCTCATGCTGATCGGGCAGCCGATCGTGTTCCTGCTGCTGTTCGTCTACGTTTTCGGCGGCACGCTCGGGAACGGTCTCGGCGGCGGAGGCGGCCGGGCCGAGTACGTCGGCTATGTCACGCCCGCCATCCTGCTCGTCACCGTGTGCAGCGCCGCTCTCGGCACCGCGATCTCGGTGGCGACGGACATGACCGAGGGCATCATCGCGCGGTTCCGCACGATGGCGATCAGCAAGGCCTCGGTACTGACCGGGCACGTCGTCGGCGCGCTCATCCAGACGGCGTTCGCGCTCGCCGTGGTCTTCGGGGTCACGCTGCTCATCGGGTTCTCCCCGACGGCGGGTGTCGGCGAATGGTTCGCCGTCGTCGGCGTGCTGTTGCTGCTGACCATCGCGCTCACCTGGCTTTCGGTGGCGCTGGGCCTGGCGGCCAAAAGCGTGGAAACGGCCAGCAACACACCCATGATCTTCATGCTGCTGCCGTTCCTCGGCAGCGGGTTCGTGCCCACCGATTCCATGCCGGCCTGGCTGCGCTGGTTCGCCGACTATCAGCCGTTCACGCCGGTCATCGAAACCATTCGAGGCCTGCTGCTCGGAACCCCGATCGGCAACAGCGGCTGGCTCGCGATCGGCTGGTGCGTCCTGCTCTCGGTCGTCGGGTATGTGTGGTCGAAGTCCTTGTTCGCCAAGGAACGCGACCGCTGATCCGGCGTCGGTGCCGGGAGCTTTACTGGGGGTCGCCCCGGGCCGGATTCCCCGGTCCGGGGCGCTCGGTCTTTCTGGGCCTGGTCGTGAGCTTCTCGTTCTGACTAATTGCTTTCTTCGCGTGGCGTTCGTTCTGGGTGGTATCACTCTTCAGTGTTGTTGGCACGGTTTGCTGGTCGCTTAAAATTACGAACACGTGTTCGATTTCTTCGGGTATGATGGAGGTGTGTCCGAGACCTTCCTTCCCGAGTTGCCGCAGGAGTTGTGGCGTGCTGGCAAGCTGGAGCTTGCGCATGGCGTGCAGCAGTCTCTGCGGGTGATTCGGGTGGCGACTGCCGCGCTGGGGCAGTTCTTGGCGGAGATCGAGTCTCGGGGCGTCAAGGATTTGTATGGCCATGGCAGTACGGCCAGCTGGTTTGCGGATGTGGCGGGATTGTCCCGCGCCGAGGCCGGTGCGGTCGTGAAGCGGGCCATCGCCCTGAACCCGACGCGCGCTCTGGACGGCACCGAGGTTCCGCCTATCGCGCCTGCCACCGCCGCGGTCGCCGCCGAAGGACTGATCGGGAACGAGCGGATCGACCAGATCCTGGAGATCCTGAAACGACTTCCCGCCGATACTTCTGCGGAGGATCGGGCGAAGGCGGAGAAGATCCTCGCCGACTTGGCCCCGAATGCCGGACCCGCACAGCTCACCAAGGCCGAAGCAAACCTGCTGGGCTGGTTGGATCCCGACGGCAAGGAACCCAAAGAACCCGAGCCGAAGGAACCACGCCGCGAGATCACTCTGGAACGCCGCAAGGACGGCTTCTGGAAACTCACCGGCCTCCTCGACGACGAAACCGGCGCCCGCACCGCCGCCGCGTTGGAGGCACATGCCCAGCCACGGCCAGTCGACGAATTCGGCCAAGCCGACCTGCGAATGAAATGCGAACGCCTGGGAGACGCCTGGGCCGACCTCCTCGACCTGGCCATCGCCTGCCCCGACCAACCCGGCACCAGCGGCTACCGCACCCTCGTCCACGTCACCATCGGACTCGACGAACTCAAATCCGGCCTCGGCACCGCCTGCCTCGACTTCGTCGGCACCATGACCGCACGCGAAGCCCGGCTCGCCGCCTGCGACTGCCTCATGCTCCCAGTCGTCATGAGCACCTCAGGCGAACCCCTCGACATGGGACGCCTCCGAAGATTCGTCACACCCGGCCAGAGACGCGCGTTGAACATCCGCGACGGTGGCTGCGCCTTCCCCGGCTGCCATCGGAAACCCAAGAACTGCCACGCCCACCACATTCACCACTGGGCAGACGGCGGCCCCACAGATCTCCGGAACTTGGTGCTGCTCTGCGGGTTCCACCACCGGCTAATCCACCACGGCGACTGGGAAGTACGCATGGCCGCCGACGGACTACCGGAATTCATCCCACCCCAATACCGAGACCCACTCCGAAAACCCCGCCGCAACACCCTGCACAACGTCTAGGCCCGAGGAGCCCGCCAGCCACCAGGCGACGGGCCCCTCGGCATACCCGCAGCTCCCGATCAGGCGACCAGTCCGACAAAGGCCCGGCGCCCACCGAACTGGCTACCCACCACGGCGCCAACCCATACCTTGATCGACGGAGGATCCGGGACACTCAACGTCCCCAATCCTCCGTTGATCAAGCCCCATTACCGGACCGACCACCCACAACTGTGTGGATTCCGGGTCATCCAACGCCCGAAATCCACACAGTCCGCCGCCAACGGACCAGTCACGACCGAGCGAGGCCACCAGAAAAGCCCCCCAGCGGGCTAGACACCTCCGACCGCAGACGGACGCCCTCGCACGAGCTCGGCTCCTAGCCTGGCCCCGGGAATTCGACATCAAGGGAGCCAGCGTTGCCAAGGAAAACAGCCGCCCTGATCGCACTGCTGGTCGCCGGTGCGTTGACACCGGCCACCGCCGTCGCGGCCCCCGCGATCACCTGGCACGGTTGCGCGACCGGTCCCGGCGACAGCGTGGGCGTGGAGCTGGACAAGGCGGGCGCGCAATGCGCCGACGTCGCCGTGCCGGTCGACTACCGCCGTCCGCACGGTCCCCGGATCACTCTCGCGCTGGCGCGGATGAAGGCCACCGATCCCGCGCGCCGTCGTGGCGTGGTGCTGCTCAATCCGGGCGGGCCGGGCGGCCCGGCGAGGGAATTGGTCCTGGCGGGGCCATCCATGCCGGAGATCGCCGCGCGGTACGACCTCGTCGGCATGGATCCGCGGTTCGTCGGGCGCAGTTCGCCGCTGCGGTGCGACTGGAAGACCGACACGTTCACGCGTTCGGCTGGGCCGGATCTCAGGACGTTCGGCGAAAGCGTGGCCCTCGCGAAGGAGCTGGCGCGCGGTTGTGCGGGCAACGACCCCGCGTTGCTGCGGGCGGCGTCGACCCGCAACACCGCACGGGACATGGACCTGATCCGCGCGGCGCTCGGCGAGCGGAAGATCTCCTACATCGGCGCCTCGTACGGGACGTACCTCGGCGCGGTGTACCTCCAGATGTTCGGTTCGCGGGCCGACCGGTTCGTGCTCGATTCGGCGGTGGACCCCGAGGCGTTCGGCCCCGGCCTGCTCCGCCCGACCGCGCCGCCGCTCGACGCCGCGCTGCGGAACTGGGCGCGGACCGCGGTGGGACAGGGCCTGGGGGAGACCGCGGACGAGGTCCTGGCGACCGTGCGGGACGTCGCGCGTTCGGCCGAGCGGCGGCCGTTCGCGGTCGGGAAGTACACAGTGGACGGTCACACGGTGCCGTATGTGTTCTTCGCGAACCTTTATGACGACAGGCCCGCTTCGCAGGCCGAGTTCACCGCCACCGTGCGGACTCTCCGATCCGCCGCGGCCGGTCTGCCCGCCACACCTTCGCCCGCGTTGAGCGTGCTGCTCGACGGTCTGACGACGGGCTCCGGCTCCGCGACCGACCGGGCCGGGACGCCGGTGGTCTGCGCCGATCGCGCGGCCGGCCGCGATCCGATGACCTACTACCGGGACATCGAAGAGCATCGCGCCGCCGAACCCTTGTTCGGCCCGATGGCCCGCAACATCACCCCGTGCGCGTTCTGGCCGGTGGCTCCCGCCGAACCCGCCACCCGGATCCGCACCACCGCGCCGGCGTTGCTCCTCGGCTCGACCGGCGACCCGGCGACGCCCTACGCGGGACAACTCGCCATGCGCAGGGCGCTCGCCGGATCGCGTCTGGTGACAGTGGAGGGCGCGTACCGCCACTCGGTGTTCTTGAAGGGTGACGCGTGCGTCGACACGGCGGTGCGGGACTACCTGCTGAGCGGACGGCTCCCGGCCGACCGCACCTGTCGCTCGTGACACCGGATCAGCAGGCGAAATCGTGCCGCGCCCCGGTCAGCAGGAACTCCGTCGCGAGGTCGTTCGCGCACTTGTCGTCCTTGAACAGGTACGCCAGATGACCGCCTTGGTCGACGGTGACCATCCTGGCGCGGTCTCCGAAGGCCTCTCGCAGCTTCCGTGCCCCGCCAGCGGCGTCGCCGGGTCGCGGAGGTTCTGCACGATCAGCACGTTCGACGGGCCGCGATCGGTGATCTTCACGGGCGGCTCGATCGGTTCGGACGGCCAGAACGCGCACGGCGTGACGTTCGCGGCCGCCGCGCCGAACATCGGGTGCCGGAACCGGTCGATCGCGACGTTGCGCCGATACGTGCCGACGTCCTCCGGCCAGTCGGAGTCGTTGCAGATCACGTGCAGCTGGCTCGCGAGGTAGTTGTCCGACGGGTAGCTCGCAGCGGCCGGAGCCGGCACGGGTTTCCCGGTGTCGAGCGCACGCCAGGTCTCGGCCAGATGCGGCAGGCTCTTGTCGTAGTAGAGATCGGCGAACGTGACGTGGCGGAACACCTGGCCGTTGTAGCCGTCCGGGCTCGGTGTCCTGTCCAGCCGCGCGGCCAGTTCGAAGTACTTCGCCGTCACTTGCGCCGGCGTCCGGCCCAAGCCGTATTCGGGCTTCGAAGCGGCGAACTTGGCGAAGTCCGGGAAGCGGTCTTCGACGCCCTGGCCGAACAGCCGCGAGAAGGTCGCGTCCCAGCCGCCGGGGCCGGTCGCGCTGTCGATCAGGAACCGGTCGCTGCGCTCGGGGAACAGCGAGGTGTACACCGAGCCGAGGTAGGTGCCGTACGAGATGCCGAAGTAGTTCACCTTCCGCTCGCCGAGCGCCTCGCGCACCCGGTCCATGTCGCGGGCGGTGTTGGCGGTGGTCATGTACGGCAGGAGCGGGGCGGTGGCCGAGGAACCGCATTTCGCGGCGACGGCGGCGACCCGCCGGGCCTCAGCCGTGACGTCGGCGGGGTTTCGGGCGTACCTCGGGATGTTGGTCGGATGCTCGGCGAGCGACAGGCCGCAGGTCACCGGGGTGCTGTTGTGGACCCCGCGCGGGTCCATCCCGATGACGTCGTAGCTGTCCAGCACCTCTTGGGGGATGTTCAGCTTCTTGAGGGTCGCCGGATAGGCCAGCCCTTCGCCGCCGGGGCCGCCGGTGTTGGTCAGCAGTACACCGCGGCGCTTCTCCGGCCGCGTGCTCGCCAGGCGCGAGATCGCGATCTCGATGGTCTTCCCGTCCGGGTTCCGGTAGTCCAGCGGGACCTGGATGGTGCCGCATTCCAGGCCGAGGCCCGCCGCCTCTTCGGGGCACGGACCCCATTTCGGCGGCGGTGCCGCCGACGCGATCGCCGGGGTCGCCGTGGTCACCAAGGCGGCGGCGAGAACGAGAACGAGTTTCGCTCCACTTCGGACGGTCATCGGCGCGGCTCCCAACGGAAGAGCCGCGTCGCGAGGACCACGGCGACGACGACCCACGCCAGGGTCGGGGCGAGCAGGAGCAGCGAATCGGTGAGAGCCACGCCGCCATTCCAGGCGTTGACGGCGAGCTCGGTGGCCGAGCCACCGGGCAGCAGCCGTTTGAGCAGCGTCAGCTCGTCGGTACCGGAGATGCCGACCCAGCTGGCCACGGCGATCACGCCGAGGCTGACCGGCAGGGTAGTGACTTGGGCGTGTTCGGGGAGTTGGTCAGACCCGCGGTGGCCAGGCCGAGGCCGATCATCATGGCGACGCTGGCCAGCACCGCCGCCACCAGCAGGCCGACGTTGGCGGGCGTGTCGGTGACCACGCCCAGCACGGTCATGATCACGGCCACCTGGACGAGTGAGATGACGGTGACCGGCAGCACCAGCCCGGCCAGGATGGACGCGTCACCGGCCGCGGTGGAGCGCAGCCGTTTGAGGAACAGGTTCTGCCGTCGCGAGGCCAGCGTGGTCACCGCGCTGGTGTAGAGACCGAACGCGCAGACCGTGAACATCACGATCGCCGCGATGTAGCCGAGACTGCCGATCTTGGCGAAGACCTCGTGCTGGTAGACGAAGAACGCGGAGATCGCGAGGGGCATCACGAAACTGGTGATCAGGACCGACCGGTTCCGGAAGATCTGGATCAGTTCGCTACGGGCTATCGAGAGCATGACAAGTCCTTCAGTCGTTTTCGATGGCGCGGAACACGTCGTCGAGCCGGGTCGGGCCCGCTTCGAGGTCCGGCAGCTCGATCGCGTTGTCCTGGGCCCACCGGAGCAGGGTGTGCAAGTCCTTCTGCAGCCCGAAGGTCTCGATGACGAACCTCCCGTCGTGCTCGCGCTTGCCCTGCACCGGCAGCGCGGGAGCCGAGATCGGAAGCGAGAACCGGATCACCGACGGCAGCGCCCGCGTCAGTTCGGCGACCGTGCCCTCGCGGTGGAACGTGCCCCGGTGCATCAGGCCGATACGGTCGGCGCGCTGCTGCGCCTCTTCCAGGTAATGCGTGGTGAGCACGATCGTCGACCCGTCCTCGCGCAGGTTGTCGACGGCGTCCCACAACGCGTCCCGCGACTGGATGTCCAGGCCGGTGGTCGGCTCGTCCAGGAACACCAGCCGCGGCGAGCCGTACACCGCGGTCGCGAAATCGAGCCGCCGCTTCTCGCCACCGGAAAGCTGTGACACCTTCGTGTTCGCTTTGCGGATCAGGTCCACGATGCCGAGTACCCGTTCGATCCGGTCCGTGCGCCGGGTCAGTGCCCCGATCAGGCGAATCGATTCCTTCACCGTCAGATCCGGTGAGAAACCGCTCTCCTGCAACATGACGCCCATCTCGGGGCGGACGGCGGCGCGGTCCCGCGGGCTCTTCCCGAGCACCCGGACGGTGCCCGACGTCGGATTCCGGTGTCCTTCCAGGGTTTCCAAGGTCGAGGTCTTCCCGGCCCCGTTCGTGCCCAGCAGGGCGTAGAACTCGCCTTGCCGGACCTGGAAGGACAGGTCCTTCACGGCGTGGAAATCGCCGTATTTCACGTTCAGCCGGTCAACGTCGATCGCTGTCGAAGTCATACCTCGATCTCAGCCGCCCGGCCGCGCTCCGGCCAGTGCGGTCACGTCACGAGGAAACCATGACGTGGTGTCACTGTCGTCCGCGGCCGCGGAGGGCCGATACTTGGCGCATGTCTGATGTGGACACCGAGCCGGCGAAGGGGCAGCTGCGCAAGCTGAACCTCACCATGTTCGTCCCGCTGCTCGTCGTCGGCGGGGTGATCGTGGTCGCCTCGGACTCGCGGACCTGGTGGCACGCGGTCGTCCTGAGCGTGGGTGTGGTGGCGGCCTTGGTCGCCTTCGTGCGCTGGGCGGCGGGCGAGGTCCTGCGGGTCGCGATCCCGTGCCTGGTGATCACGGCGGCCGTGTGGCCGTTCTCGGTGCTGGTGGTCGGCGGCAGCTCGGCGTTCTTCGGGGTCTTCCTCGTGGGCTCCCTGGTCGTCCCGCAGTTGCCACGCCATCGGGTCGCCGCGGCTCTCGCGCTCACCGCGTACATCGCCGCGGTGGGCGCGACGAGACTGCTGGTCTCCCACGAGGACGTGTCCGGTGAGCTGGTCAGCTTCGTGTTCGTGCCCGCCGCGATCACCGCCGTCGTGCTCGGCCTGATGTTCCCCAACAAGCGGTTCTACGACGTCGTCAAGGAGCTCGAAGAGTCGCGCGAGCGGGAAGCGGAACTGGCCGTGATCAGAGAACGGGTCCGGTTCGCGAGCGATCTGCACGACATCCAGGGCCACACGCTGCACGTGGTGAAGCTCAAGACAGCGCTCGCCAGGAAGCTGGTGGACATCGACGCCGAGCGGGCCAAACAGGAGCTGGGGGAGATCCACGCGCTCGTGGCCGACACGATCACCCAGACGAAGGAACTCGCCTACGCCCAGCGCCGGCTCAACCTCTCCGCCGAGCTGGAGAACGCGAGGAACCTGTTCGAGGCCGCGGGCATCCGCGTGCGCGTCGACCGGGAGGCGGACGTCGCTCCGGAGGCGGGCAGGCTGCTCGGCCAGGTCCTGCGCGAGACCACGACGAACATCCTGCGCCACGCTCAGGCGACCCGCGTGCGGATCACCCTGTCGGAATGGAGCATCAGTATCGTCAACGACGGAGCCCAGCGAACGCCGCTGCCCGAACTCCGCGGGCTGGCCGCGCTCGAACAACGCGTCGCCGCGGACGGCGGCGAACTGACGGTGGAACAGGAAGACGGGCGGTTCGTGACGGCGGCGTCCTTCCCGGCCATGGAGGAACGATGACCACGGTGGTGCTCGCCGACGACGAAGCCCTGCTGCGCAAGGCGATGGCCGCGTTGCTCCCGCTCGAAGGCGAGATCACCGTCCTGGCCGAGGCGGAGAACGGCGAGGAAGCCGTCGAGGCCACCTTGCGGCACGAGCCCGACGTCCTCGTCATCGACCTCGAAATGCCCGGGGTGGACGGGCTCGGCGCGGTCGCGGAGATCCGGCGCGCCAGGCCGGACCAGGTGATCCTCATGCTGACCCGGCACGCGAAACCCGGTGTGCTCCGCAAGGCGCTCAAGCTCGGCGTCCAGGGTTTCGTCAGCAAGGCCGCCGACCCGTCGCACATCACGTCCGTCATCGCCACGCTGCACGAGGGCAAACGCTGGATCGACCCGGACGTCTCCGCGCTCGCCGTCGTCGACGACTGTCCGCTCACCGAGCGGGAGCTGGAGGTGTTGCGGGTGACCGGCGAGGGCTATTCCGTCGCCGAGATCGCCGGACGGCTCCACCTCGCGCAGGGCACCGTGCGCAACTACCTGTCGAACGCCATGCAGAAGACCCAGACGCAGACCCGGCACGAGGCCGCCAGGTACGCCCGCGAGCACGATTGGCTCTAACGCGCCCGCACGTGCGCGCGTTCACCCTGCGGCCCGAACAGGACGAGGGTTTCGACGGCGTGCCCGTCGGCCGAGCCGAGCCAATGCGGTAGCGCGGTGTCGAATTCGGCGGCCTCGCCCGGCGGGAGCACCATGTCGCGGTCGCCGACCACCAGCCGCAACCGTCCATTGAGGACATACACCCATTCGTAGCCGCCGTGGGTCTGCGGCGTGGGCTCCGCCGGCGTGTCCCGGCCGGGGATGAGCATCTTGAACGCCTGCACCCCGCCCGCGCGCCGGGTGAGCGGAAGGAATGTCATGCCGTGGCGGTGAATCGGCCGCAGATGGATCCGCGGATCACCGGTCCGGGGAGCGCCGACGAGGTCGTCGAGCGGTACGCCGTGCACCCGGGCGAGCGGGAGCAGCAGTTCGAGCGTCGGCCGCCGTCCGCCGCTTTCCAGGCGTGACAAGGTGCTTTCCGAGATCCCGGTCGCCGCCGACAGTTCGGCGAGGGTCAGGCCGCGGTGTTTGCGCAGCGTTCGCAAGCGGGGGCCGACCGCGTCGAGCACCTCGTCCGTCTCGTCCATGCCCTCGATCTTGCCAGGTCGGCAAGTTTTCGTGCCAAACCGGCTGGAGCGGGGCGAAGGTGGCGATCATGAGCGCTACGAAATTCTGGGACGAACTCCATGAACGGCGGGCCGCCGGAACGCCGAAGGTGAACGCGCGGCTGGCCGAGATCGTGGGCCCGCTGACCCCGGGCACCGCCCTCGACCTCGGCTGCGGAGCCGGGGGAGACGCGCTTTGGCTGGCCGCCCGAGGCTGGCGGGTGACCGCGGTCGACATCTCCGGAGCGGCCGTGCGGTCACTCCAAGGGCGCGGTGAGCCGATCACGGCGCTCCGCGTCGACCTCGCCGAAGACTTCCCGAGGGCACCTTCGACCTGGTGTCCGCGCAGTACTTCCACACGCCCTTCGAGCTGGACCGGGCCAGGGTGCTGCGCACCGCCGCGGCCTCGGTGGAGCCCGGCGGACGGCTGGTCGTCGTCGACCACGGTTCCGCCGCGCCTTGGTCGTGGGATCAGGACGCCGAGTTCGCAACCCCCGGCGAAGTGGCGGCCGGACTGGACCTCGACCCGGCGGACTGGTCGATCGTCCGCGCGGAGGCGGCCGAACGTCTGGCCACCGGCCCGGGTGGCCGGACCGCGACGGTCGTCGACCACATCCTGGTCCTCCGGCGGTCCGGGCGATGAGCCGGAAACGCGACGCCGGGCCGCCGTCGACCGGCGCCGGGGAGAAGGACGTGCTCGCCGGATTCCTCGACTATCTCCGTTCCGCCGTCATGGCCAAGGCCGAAGGCGTGCCGGAGGACCGGGCCCGTGTTCCCGGCGTGCCGTCCGGCACGAACCTGCTGGGCCTGGTCAAGCACCTGACCCACGTCGAACGCCACTGGCTGCTCGGCCACCGCGTCACCGGCTGGAAGGCGACGTTCCACCCGGGCACGGACGACACGACGGCCTCGATTCTGGCCGCCTACCGGGAAACCATCGCCGAGGCGAACGCCGTGATCGCCTCTTGGGACGACCTCGCCGCGACGGGACCTCGCCGGGGATCGCGGCGCTGGACGCTGACCCACCTGATCGAGGAAACCGCGCGGCACGCGGGCCACGCCGACATCCTGCGCGAACTGATCGATGGCGCCACCGGGCGCTGAAAAGGAGATTCCCATGTTCCGCCGAGCCGCCGCGTTCTTAGTGGCCATCGTCCTGCTGACGGCCTGCGGCGCACCCCCGGCCGCCGCCCCGCCCGACGGGTTCCGGCACGAGTACGCCGACGTCGATGGCGTGAAGATGCATTACGTCACCGGCGGGAAGGGCGCCCCGCTCGTCCTGCTGCACGGCTGGCCGCAGACCTGGTACGGCTGGCATCGGGTCATGCCCGCGCTGGCCGAACACTTCACGGTGTACGCACTCGACCTGCCCGGCCTCGGCGACAGCACCGGTTCGCCGCCGAGCTACGACAAAGCGACCCTCGCCCGCTACGTGCACGGCCTCGTCGCCGGACGGCTTGGCCTGCGCGACGCGCGCGTCGTCGGCCATGACCTCGGCGCCGCCGTCGCCTTCCAGTACGCCGCGCAATTCCCGGGCGATCTCGCGAAACTCGCCTACCTCGATCTGCCGCTGCCGGGGCCCGCGCTCGACGCGACGGCCTATCGGAACCTGAGCTGGCACATCGCGTTCCATTCGCAGAAGACGGTTCCCGAAGCCGTCGTCGGCGACGACGTGCGCGAGTACCTTTCCCTGTTCTATCCCCAGGTCGCCTACTCGGGGACGGCCTTCGGTGGTCCCGGCGCGCCGTCACCCTTCGACGACGCGGAGATCGACGAGTACGCCCGTACCTACAGCAAGCCGGAGGTCCTGCACGGCGGCTTCGAGCTCTACCGGACGCTCGGGCAGGACGCGACCGCGAACGCCGGCGCGAAACCCCTCACCACCCCGACCCTGCTGATGACCGCCGAGGGACTGCTCGAACCGCAGAAGGCCACTTTGGTGCCCCGCGTGGCGAACCTGGTCCGCGCGGTCGAGGTGCCGCGGGCGGGACATTGGCTAGCCGAGGAGAATCCGGCGTTCGTGAGCGCCGAACTGATCGGCTTCCTGAAGTAGTTTGCCGAAGATCGAGAACCTTTGCGATGCTTCGCGCATGTCCACGCTGGAAGTCCTCAACCACCCGTTCCGCGAGCAGTTCGAGGTCTTCCTCGACGAGCATCGCCGTGTTCTCGACGAGTCCTTGGAAGGGCTGACCGAGGAACAGGCCCGCCGGTCGCTCGTTCCCTCCAGGACGACCCTGCTCGGCTTGGTGAAGCACGCGACCTTCGTGGAGAAGGTGTGGTTCGTCGAAGGCATCACCTGCCGCCCGCGGACCGAGATCGGCCTCCCCGAGACGCCCGACGAATCCTTCATCCTCACCGACGAGGACACGATCGACTCCGTGCGGCAGGCGTACCGCGAAGCCTGCGAGGTGTCCCGCAAGGCGGCGGCCGCCCTCGATCTGGACGATCTGCTCCACGGGAACCGGCGCGGACCGCTCCCGCTGCGCTGGGTGTACCTCCACATGCTGCGGGAGCTCGCCCAGCACGGCGGCCACGCGGACATCCTGCGCGAGCAGATCCTCAGTTCCTGAGAGACGACGATGACGGGGAGCGCCGGCTCCCCGTCATCGCGTGTCGTTCGTCAGGAACGGGTCAGCGTGACCCCGTACTTGTTCGCCGCGTCCACGACGGGCTGATAGTAGGAGTACGAGCCGGTGGCGTTGGCACCCTGGTTCCAGCCGCAGTCGTGTCCGTCGGCGGGGCCGCCGGAGGTCATGCCCTGCGCGGTGTTGCCCGCGATGTAGGCGCCGCCGCTGTCACCGCCCTCGGTGCAGACGGTCGACTTCGCCAGCCCGGTGGTGGCGACGCTTTCGCCGCTGTAGCGGACGGTCTGGTTGTACGCGGTGATCTTGCCGCAGGTCCAGCCGGTGGTGTTGCCCGCCTTGCACAGCGTGGTGCCGACCGGCGCCTTCGAGCTGCCGGTGATCCGCACCGTGGTGCCCATCCGGGTGTCCACGTAGCCGCGGCCGGTGTCCTCGGCGTCGATGTCCATCAGGCCCATGTCGGCCGACGGGAACTGGGTGGCCACGCCGCGGCCGATGTGGACGCCGCTGCGGTTCAGGATGTCCGGGTTGCCCTCGACGCAGTGCCCGGCGGTGAGCATGACGTTGTTGCCGCTGCTGGTGGTGCCGGGGAAGCCGAGCGAGCAGTTGGTGCCGGGGACGAGGTCCATGATCTGGCCGGGGATGACGTCGGCCTGCGTGGTGTTCCCGTTGGCGACACCGGTCTGGACCGCGACACCCGGGAGCGCGGTGAGCCGTCGCACGAGGGCGCTGTCGGCACCCGGCTGCACGGTGACGACGACCTGGTCGGCCGCGAGTTCCGGGCCCCAGGACTGCACCTGGGCGACATCCTTGCCGATCACCGTGCCGACCTTGGCGGACAGGGCGTTCAGCGCGTTCTCGCCGCGGGCACCGGTGCGCGGGGTCAGACCGGCCGAGCGAAGCTCCTTCGCGGAGCCGGCGTCGGCGTTCACCACGAGGGCGCCGGCGTTGTCGAAGTACGCGCCGTCGGTGTGAAGGCCACGGGTTCTGACGTTCTCCAGCGACGCGATCAGGTTCTTCTCGTGGTCCAGCTTCTGGGCGGCCTGAAGCGGGCTGACCTTGAGCTGGGCGGCGAGCGTCTCGAGCATCGTCTGGTCGTAGGCGGTGACCGGCGCGGCGGTCGCCGGGACGGCGAGCGCGCCGATCCCGGCACAGACGCTGAACAGGGTGAGCATGACGGGTCCGCGAATTCGCATGCGAATTTCCTTCGATAAGGAGGGAACGACGAACCGCCGGAATATGTTCGGAAAGCGCAGGGGACCGGGCGGTTCATCTCGACGTCACGCACAGTACGAGCGCCCGTACGGCATGCCGTAGCGCCGAAAGTAGGATCCGTGATCACGGACCTACTTTCGTATGCGGGGAACGCGAATTGCCCGCGTATTCAATTGCGCGGAAGTGCCATTGTCCCAAAAGTGTCAGCGAGGTAGGCGTCCAGCGCGGCGGCGCCGGAGAGCAGGGCGCGTCCCCTCGCCGAGAGCCGGGCGTGCCAGTCGCGCAGCGTCGACTCGAGCGGAACGACGCCGCCCGCCGAGCGGACCTGGTCGAGCACCGGCGCGATCCGCTCCAGGAGGTAGCCGCCCCGCCTGAGCTGATGGGTCAGCTTCGCGTCGCGCACGTCGGCCGCGTTGTAGACGCGGTAGCCGGTCCTGGGGTCGCGTCCGGGGCGGAGGAGGCCCGCCCGTTCCCACTCGCGCAGGGTGGCGGGCCGGACGCCGAGTTTCCGGGACAGCGGGCCGACGAACACCTCACCCCGCTCCTGCGGCACGGGTTCGAGATCGCGGAGCGCGGCCGCGACGGCCTGGAGGGTGCGGCGGTCGTCGAGCAGCTGCGCGTGGCTTTCGTCGACGAGCCGGAGAGCCTCCTCGACCGCGTCCCGGTTGACCGCCCGCATGATCGCAGCCGCCCTCGCGTGGCCGTGCCCGGGCACGAGGGCGAGGAACGCGCGCAGGGCCAGCGCGTGTAGTGGCGTGTACGTGCGATAGCCCTGCGGGCCGCGTTCGGCGGCGGGGAGGATGCCGTCCGCCTCGTAATTGCGGACCGCCTGTGCGGACAGGCCGTGTTCGCGCGCGAGGTCGACCGGCCTGAGCCGCTCACGGGTTCGAAGGTTCCGGCCCACCGCCCCACGATATGCGGTCTAGCGGTCCGCCCGCCGCTCGTATCGGGTGCGAGCCAGCCGGTAGGCCGTTTCGAGCAGTTCGCGAGTGGCCGTTTCGGTGTCCGACGCCGGGTTCACCACCGCCAGCCAGCCCGCGTTCCCGTACACGGGATGGGCGATCAGGGTGTCGGTGGCGGCGGGGTCCTCGCCGAGCCGGCGGGTGAACTCCTTCTTGCCGGCGTGGATGTTCACGCGGAAGGTGTCCGGGCGGTCCAGCCGCGAGGTCTCGTCGCCGGGGTAGTTCTTGGTCACGATCGTCGCGAAGGGCTGGACGTTCGTGGGGACGACGCCGTCGGGGAGTAGTAGAAGAACGCGTCGCCCCAGCTGAGTTCCGGCCATTCGTCGCCCGGCCCCGGGGTGAGGGTCAGGACGCCGTCGAGGCCCGAGACGAGGCCGATGATCTCTTCGATGGTCATGTGTTCAAGCGTGGCATTAAAGTGCTTATGGAGGGTTCGAGCGCGTTTACGACGGGGTGAAGGTGTCAAGTCTCAAATCGATGCGCACGGCTGAGGTCGCGCGCCGGGCGGGGTACTCCGTCCAGCAGGTGCGCAACCTCGAACGCGACGGTGTGCTCCCGGCGGCGTCGCGGACGGCTTCGGGCTACCGGGGCTACGGCGAGATCCACCTCCGGTCGGCGCTGGCCTACCGTGCGCTCGCCGCCGCGGTGGGGCCGGTCGAAGCCAAGAAGATCGTCCGCGCCCTGCACCGGGATCCGCTCCCCGAGGTCCTCGCGCTCCTCGACGCGGCACACGCCGGGCTCGACGCCGAACGCGCGGATCTCCGGGACGCCAGGGAAGCCGTCCGGGTGATCTCCGGGGAACCGATCGAAGACGTGCGCGGCTCGGACTCGATGAGCGTCTCCGAACTCGCGTCGGCGCTCGGCGTGCGCCCGTCGACCCTGCGGCACTGGGACACGGAACGCCTCGTCGTGCCCGGACGCGATCGGCGCGGGACGCGGCGGTACACGCCGTCGCAGGTGCGGGACGCGCGGATCGTGCATCAGCTGCGGCTGGCGGGCTACCGCGTCGCGCCCCTGCGGGCGTTGATGCCGGAATTGCGGCGATCCCGGCGGCTGGAGGACGTCGCTTCCGCGCTCGCCGCCAGGGACGCCGGGATCACGGCCCGCTCGCGGGCGCTTTTCGACGGCACTGCCGCGCTTTCCCGCCTCGTGAGTGGTGAGGACGGTTAGAACCGTCCTCACCACTCACGAGGCGCGAAACGGATATCGTCACGGCATGTCCTCTCGCGAAGTGGGAACCCAGCGCGCCTTCGACGCGGCAGCCGCCGATTTCGCCGCGCTCGGGCGGTATCTGTGGGAGCCGATCGGCGCGGCCACGGTGGTGGCGGCCGGGCCCGCCGAAGGCGACAAGGTCCTCGACGCCTGCTGCGGCACCGGGGCTTCGGCGATTCCGGCGGCGCACGCGGTCGGTGCCGGGGGTGTGGTGGACGCGATCGACCTCTCCGGTCCGATGATCGGCGAGTTGCGCCGTCTTTCGGCCGATTTGCCGCAGCTGCGCGCGCACGAGGCCGACGCGACGGCGTGGGGCACCGGCGGCTACGACGTCGTCCAGTCCGCGCTCGGCATCTTCTTCTTCCCCGACATGACGGACGGCACCGACCGGCTGATCGCCAGGGCCCGGCCCGGCGGGCGGGCCGTGTTCACGATCTGGCGCGGTGGATCGATGGTGGCCGCGGGCCGTCATCTCGGCCGTGCGGTCGCCGCGGTCACCGATTCCGCGCCGCCCGCCGAGCGGGAGCCGAGCCTGATCGATCGGATCGACCAGGCCGGCCCTTACGCCGCCTGGCTTTCCGAGCGGAATCTGTCCGATGTGGACGTCGTGGTCAACGAACTGCGGCTCTCCATGACGCCGGAGATCGCCTGGCTGGTCGTCATCGGATCCGGGTTCCGCGGGCTGCTCGCCGACCTCGAGCCCGGCGTCGTCGAGCGGGTGCGCGAGCGCTATCTCGAGTCCTTGCGCGCCGAAGGGGTGACCGAACTCGACGCCACCACATTGATCGGCTCCGGCACCGTACGCTGACGGCCGCGGCCGTCTCGGTGTACAGTCGTTCACTCAAACCGGGGTGAACGGCGGGACACGGGTGCGATCAGACAACGACTCCTCTGTTCGGGGCCGCGGGCAGGGGCCGTTCGGCTCCTGGCTGCTCGGCCCGCTCGATCAGGACGCCGCCGTGTTGCGCCGTCGCGTCCAGGGGCTGCTCACCGGGACGCTGATCGCGACCAACGTCATCGGCGCGCTGGTCGTGGTCGGCCTGGCGGCGCTGCTCATGCCCGCACCCGGGATGTCCGGCGACCTCATCCGGGTGACCGCGATCGCGGTACCGGTCTACGTGGTCTCCGCCGTGGTGGTGGGCGCGCTGTGGGGCACCCGCGGCGCACTGCGGACATTGCGGTGGGCGGCCGATGGCCGGACGCCGACCGACGAGGAGCGCGCGTCGAGCCTTCGGGTCCCGTTGCGCCTGACGCTGGTCCAGGCGGTGTTGTGGGGTATCGCGACCGTGGTGTTCGGCGTGCTGGCCGCGCTGGTGCAGCCGAGGGTCGTGCTCACCGAACTGCTCGTCGTCGCGTTCGCGGGCGTGGTCGTGTGCGCGATCGCCTACCTGGCCGGGGAATTCATCCTGCGGCCGTACGCGGCGCTCGCGTTGTCCGGCACCTTGCCGTCGCGGCCGCTCAGCGCGGGCGTGAACCTGCGGATGCTCCTGTTCTGGTGCCTCGGCACCGGGGTGCCGGTGGCGGGGCTGGTGGTCACGGCGGTGCTGGCGTGGGCGCGCGGCGACGTGTCGACGACGAAGCTCGCCATCTCGGTGATCGCGCTCGGGCTGGTGGTATTGGTCTTCGGGCTGCTGGTGACGGTGTTCACCGCGCGTGCCGTGGTGAACCCGATCCGGTCGGTGCAGCACGCGCTGGGCCGGGTGCGTGCCGGTGACTTCGCCGTGGAGATCCCGGTCTACGACGGCACCGAACTCGGCCTGCTGCAAGCCGGTTTCAACGGGATGGCCGCCGGTCTCGCCGAACGCGAACGTTTGCGGGACCTGTTCGGCAGGCATGTCGGCGAGGACGTCGCGAGCGAGGCGATGCGCACGTCGGCCGAACTCGGTGGCACGGTGCGGACGGTGTCGGTGCTGTTCGTCGACCTGATCGGCTCGACCGCGCTGGCCGCGAGCCGTCCGCCCGAGGAGGTCGTCGGCCTGCTCAACCGGTTCTTCGCGGTGGTGGTCGACGAGGTCGACCGTAATCACGGGCTGGTCAACAAGTTCGTCGGTGACGCCGCGCTCGCGATCTTCGGCGCGCCGGTACGGCTGGAGGACCACGCGACGCTCGCGCTTTCCGCCGGACGGGCGATCGCGCGCAGGCTGGCCGCGGAGGTGCCGGAATGCCCGGCCGGGATCGGCGTGGCGACGGGTGAGGTGGTCGCCGGGAACGTCGGCGACCCGCGGCGGTTCGAGTACACGGTCATCGGCGATCCGGTCAACGAGGCGGCGCGGCTCACCGAGCTGGCGAAGAACGTCGAGGCCCGGTTGCTCGCTTCGTGGACGGCGATCGAGTCGGCCGCCGAAGCCGAGGCCGCGCAGTGGAGGGCGACGGAGGACGTCACCTTGCGGGGCCGGTCCCGGCCCACCACGCTCGCGACACCTGTGGCGGATTCACAGCCTTTGTGAAGGCGCCGTGAATCTTGCGCGGCGGCTCGCGCTCCGCCGGTTGGCGGACCGTGAACGATCACAGCGGCTCCTTCGCGCCTGGTGAGGGCGTTGTTCCCGAAGCCGGGGCGGCGCACGGTGATCTCCCACCCAGTGTCAAAGGAGACATCTGTGAAGAGCCTTTCGAGGGCCGCGCTGGCGACCGGAGCCGCCGTCTTCGCGCTGAGCATGCTGCCCGCCACCGCGTCGGCGCAGTCCGGCGGCGACGGGGACCGGCCCAGCGGCCTGATCCAGACCGAGACCCATACTCAAGTGCGGGAGATCGCGCCGGCGGCCGGGGCCGCGATGACGGTCGCCGCGACCTCCGCGTCCAAGCAGCTGAACTACACCCAGCAGGTGCAGCAGTACGACCAATGGTGCTGGGCCGCGGACGGTTCGAGTATCGAGCGGTCGATGGGCGGCACCGCCTCCCAGGCCCAGTTCTGCGCCGCGGGCAAGGGAACCTCGGCCGGGTACTGCCCGAACCAGCCCGCCCAGATCTACGAGATCGTCCGCGGTTTCCGCGGCACCGGCTTCTCCGCGCAGGACGCGGGCGGCCCGATCGGCTTCAGCTCGGTCGTCAGCCAGATCGACGCCGGGATCCTGAACCTGACGGGGATCTACTGGACCTCCGGCGGTGGCCACGCCGAGGTGATCTACGGCTACGACTCGGCGAACCAGTCGATCATGGTCGGCGACCCGTGGCCCACCTACCAGCGCTACCAGACCTGGAACTACAACCAGTACCGCAGCAACGGCCAGTTCCGCTGGAACGACACCATCGTCAACATCCGGAAGGGCTGAGGCGCGGTCATGAACACGATCTGCCGGAAGTTCGCCGGATGTCTCGCGGTGGCCGTCGCGACGCTGCTGCCCGCCACGCTGCCCGCCTCGGCGAGCGAAGGTGTCGTCCCGCCCTCGGACGGCGACCTCGCGGCGGCCGTGCGTGTCGCCGGGCAACCCGACGCGATCGGTCTCGCGAGATCGAACTTCCGGCAGGTCGCCCAGCTCGAACCGCGACGGATCACCATGGGGGAGAAGGGAATCCCGGTTTACACCCTCAATCCCGACTTCGTCAGGGGCGTGGCGGGGGCGCCGGCGGGCGTGCTCAGATCCGTCGCCGTGACGGCCACCGCGGAGACCGGTCAGAAGGCCACGCTGCAGGCGATGCCCGACGGGCCGGGGAAGTGGGTCGCGGCGAGCGTGTTCTCCGGGAACGACGAAGAGACCCTGAGCTCACGGCTGAAGCCCGGCGCGGTCCTGCTCAACGAGCCCCAGATCAACGGCTGGTACGAACTGGGTCCCGACGGTGTGGTGCTTCTGCAGGCGAGCCTGCCGCAGTCGCCGGTGGGGAAGTTCGTCCCGCTTTCCGACTACCAAAGGGAAGTACACGGCCGCTACGCGGACAAGCTGCCGGGATCGGACTATCAGCGCGGCGGCGGGATAGGCTTCACCCAGGCGCAGCCCCCGCCCGTCGACTCCGGCATTCCCGTCGCGATCGTGGCCGGCCTGATCACGGCCGGAGTGGGTGTCGTGCTGGTCGCGGTGTGGCGGAAACGCCGTCTCACTCCCAGATGAGGTCGATTCCCGCGATGCCGACGTCGAGTTCCTCGAAGTAGGCACTGACCGTCGCACCCGGCCCGGGATGCAGCGGCTCGCTGACCACGGGGGCGAGTTCTTCGCGCTCCCGCACGGTTTTGACGCACCGCGCGGGGAGCGCGCCGCCGTCGAAACGCATCCGGAGCAGGTACGCCGACATGCGCGACCGCACCGTCCGGTGGAAGCAGGTCGAACGGACCGACGCGGCCAGCCGCAGAGTGAACGCGAAGGTGTGCGTTTCCCCTTCGGCCAGGCCGCGGTCGAAGAGGAGCTCGAACACCATCCCCGGCGACGAGGCGCTTCGGCGCACTCTGCCTCTTCGGCAGCCGTCGGTGGCGAAGACCGTCGTGGCCTGCATGTCCGTGCCCGGCTCGTCCTGATGGGTCACCACGAAGCCGTCCGCGCCGGGTTCCCGCGCCCGCACCACCATGGTCGAGGTGATCTCCGAGATCCGCCCTTCACCGGTCATGGTCAGCACGTCGACGACGGTCACGACGTCGAGCTTGGCGTTGCCCTCCGTGCCGGGTGACGCGCTCAGCTCGTCCAGCAGCGAACAGGTCTCGGCCCAGCTCCGCCGCAGTTCGGCCACCGAGGGCCTGCGGTCGTCGCCCGGTGATCGCCGCTGCGGGCCGATCAGGACGATGAGGCTGTCCGGCGGCAGGCCCAGCACCGCTTCGAGGGCGCGGACGACGTCGAGCGAGCGCGGTGTCGACGGATGCCGGAGCCCGCGCTGCCAGTAGCTCAACGTCGATTCGGCCACGGAAACGCCGCGTGCCGCCAGATGCGCGCGGATACGGGACAGGGAAAGGCCGCGATGCTCCACCGCCTCGGAAAGCGCGCGATGGAACGGACCGGTTCTGACCTCGCGTTCCTGGTACATGGGCACCCCCGCCGACGCCGGATTGGCGCAAAGCATGCGCAGTCCGGCGCCGGTCGGCAACCGCCTAAGGTCGAAAACCGGACTTTCAGGCGAATTCGAGCCGCAGGCTTTCGAGGCCGCGCAGGGTCACCTGCTTGACCCAGGCCGGATCGGCGGTCTGGTGGAAGACGCGGCCGGCGCCGAGCAGCGCCTCGAACAGGGTCCGGCCCTCCAGTCGCGCGAGCGGGGCGCCGAGACAGAAGTGGATGCCCTGTCCCAGCGCGAGATGCCTCGGCGAGGGGCGATCCACGTCGAAGCTGTCCGGGCTCTCGTGCGTGCGCGGGTCGCGGTTGGCCGCTCCCAGCAGCACGACCGCTTGGGCGCCTTCGCCGACGGTCTCGTCCCCGATCGTCGTGTCCCGCAGGGCGAGCCGCGTGGTCAGCTGGACGGGGGAGTCGTACCGGAGCATCTCCTCGACCGCGTTCGGGATCTTCGACCGGTCTTCGGCGAGTTTCCGGTGCTGCTCCGGATGGTTCAGCAGCGCGAGGATCCCGTTGCCGATCAGGTTGGTCGTCGTCTCGTGCCCGGCCACCAGCAGCAGCATCGCGGTGATCACCAGTTCGCCTTCGCTGAGCCTGTCGCCCTCGTCGGAGACCGACACCAGATCGGAGAACAGGTCGCCGGTCGGCCGCTTCCGTCGTTCCTTCGCCAGCTCACGGAAGTAGGCGACGAACTCGCGCCGGGCCGCGACGGCGGCCGCGACGGTCTCCTTCGCGATCAGGAAGGACGGGTCGAGTGCGCGCCCCATGGCGTGCGACCACCCTTCGAAACGCTCGCGGTCGGCCAAGGGGACGCCGAGCATCTCGCTGATGACGACGACCGGCAACGGCTTCGCGATCTCGGTCATCAGGTCGAATTCGCCCATTTCGAGCGCTTTCGCCACGAGCTCCTTCGCCAGCTCCCCGATCCTCGGGGCGAGCTGCTCGATCATCCTCGGCGTGAACGCCTTGGAGACCAGCCGCCGCAGCCGCGTGTGATCGGGCGGGTCGAGCGCGAGGAACGACCGGACCACCCGGCCCCGCTCGTCCACCGGCTCGTTCTCGTGCGGATCCGGCAGCACCTCCGGCTCCCCGTGACCGAACGCGGGGTTCTTGAGCAGGGCGGACGCCTCTTCGAACCCGCTGACCACGAAGAACCCGTCGGCGGCCGCGAAGACCGGACCGCGGTCGAAGACCCGGCGGTAGAACGGGTACGGATCGGTCCTGGTCTCCGGCGTGAGCAGGGTTTCGAGCATGACCCGATCCTATGCCCAACCGAAAGCGCGACTCGCGAGTTCCGTGTCCGAGCACGGGGGAGAAGGGGTCAGCCGTCGAGGATCTCGGTGGGTTTCGCGAAGCGGTACCCCAGCGCCCGCAACGAGTTCACCAGATCCCGCAGGCCACCCTCACCGAGGAACGGGTGGTAGAAGAAGCTCGCGACGTTGTCGCGGACGACGAGCGCGCTCTGCGCGTCGGCGAGCATGTCGACGGCGGTGCGGGAGGCGTGCTGGTTGAACGCGACGGGTGCCACGTTGCCGATGTTCTCCGGGACGACGTTCGCGCCGTAGACGTCCCGCACCGGGTACGGGAAGAACTGGCCGTACACCTGTTCCGTGGTGGCGGTGGCCGTCGAACCGCATCGGCCGCCCGGGCAGAAGCCCGCATAGTAGCTGCCGCGGTCGTAGCGGGCCTGGAAGATCTCGGTGACCCGCTGATAGTCCACGGCGGAACCGCCGTAGTGCGGGAACTCGAATATCGTCGGCTCCGGGAGGCCCACTCGCCGGAACTCGGCGAGTCCGGTCGCGATGCGGTCGTCGAACCACTGGGCGGAGTCGCCGGGCATCGGGCCGTCCAGCCGCACGTCGCCGTCACCGTCCACACTGGACTTGTAGAACTCGAAGTCGCTCGCGCTCACGCCGTCGTACGGGTTCGGGCCGCTGTCGCTCTGATGGCTGTAGCCGTGCATGACCAGCGTCGCGCCCGCTTGGACGGCGTCCTTGAGCGCGGCGACCAGCTCCGGCGAGTCCACGAGCCGTGCGGACGTCGGGTCGCCGTCGTTGGCCCGGCCTTGGGGATCCGAGTAGTACGGGTACACCGCGAGGGAGAACGGGACCTTTTCCCGGACGAGGAAATCCGTGACGCGGCGGAGCTCTTCCGGCTTCGTCCGGGGGCCGACGTCTTCGAGCCGGATCAGCGCGCGGTGCCGGTCCGGCGCCTGGGGCGACAGGACGCCGAGCAGGATGTCGGCCGCGGCGAGGTAGCGGTCCCGCGCCTCGGCGTAGGCGTACGGCACCTCGGCCACGTACGTCAACTGTCCTGATCGGACGGCCCAGGGCGAAGGTGCGCCGCCCGGAGCGCTCGCTTCGGCCAGGATCTGGACCCGCGTCCGATCACGGACGTCGATCGCGACGACCCCGGTGCCCGAACGGGGATCGCGGCGCAGGGGAGTGCCTTTGTAGGTGACGGTGGTGGGGTTGTCGCCGCGGTACCCCTCCGCGCGCCACCCCGCGTCGGCGCGCAGCCGCCAGATGCCGTCGCCGATCCAGACCACGGGGACGCGGGCCGCCGCGACGTCGTTCAGGAAAGCCTTCGGCAGTGCCGCGTCGGAGACCGAACCGACGTACACGATCGCCTGGAACGCGTCCGCCTCCCGCGGCCGGTAGTCGGCGGCAGGCCGCATTTCCCAAGCGGTGCCGCGGGAAACCAGGTTCGCGGTGAACATCGCGTACGCCTCGGCCGTCCGGGCCTCCTCGGGAGGGGACACGGTCCCGTCCTGTTTGCGCCCGTCGTCGTAGAGCACGAGGGTCTTCCTGGCCGGATCCCCGCCGGGGCCGGGCTGCCCGGCCTTTCCCACCTCGGGAAGGCGGCCGGCGAGAGACACCGGGGCCGCGGCGGGCGACGCCGTGACCGGGACCTTCTTCGTGACCTGGACCAGGACGACCACGGCGACGGTGACCACGACGACCGCGACGACGGCCAGCCGGAACCAAGCGGGCAGCCGAAAACGCTGCCCGCCGTTGCCCTTCGTCATCGGGTCAGACCTCGGCCGGCGCGTTCGCGGAAGCGGGCCGGAACGGGGCGGGCGGATCCGCGGCCAGGCCGAGGAGATACGCGAGGGCCCGCTCGGTCCGTTCGGCGGCGGCGCCGTCGCCGAACGGGTTGCCGCTGCTCATCATCCGCGTGCGCGCCGCGGGGTCGTTCAGCAGGTGCTTCGCGGTCGACACGATCTTGTCGTGGTCGGTCCCGACGAGCAGGGCGCAGCCGGCGTTCACCGCCTCCATGCGTTCGGTGACGTCGCGGAGCACCAGGACCGGGACGCCGAAGGTCGGCGCCTCTTCCTGGATGCCACCGGAATCCGAGAGCACGAGTGTGCTGGCGGCCAGGGTCGCCGCCAGTTCGGGATACGGCAGCGAACCGGTGATCAGCGCGCCAGGCGTGTCCGCCAGCTCCGCACGGACGAGATCGCGCACCTCCGGGTTCGGATGCGCGGGAAGAACCACCCGCAGGGCCGGATCCGTGGCCGTCAAGTGGGCCACCGCGCGCAGGACCCGGCGCATCGGCTCGCCCCAGGATTCGCGGCGGTGGAGGGTGACCAGCATCAGCTTGACCGCGCCGCGGGTGGCGTTTTCCAGCAGGGTCGCCAATTCCGGATCGTGCACGGTGGTGGAGCCGTCCGTCACCGTGAGGATCGCGTCGACGACCGTGTTGCCGGCGACGAGCACGTTCTCCTCGGGCACCCCTTCGGCGCGCAGGTTCGCGGCCGCGTCAGGAGTCGGGGCGAGGTGCAGCGCGGCCGCCTGGGTCACCAGTTTCCGGTTGAGCTCCTCGGGGAACGGGGCGCCGAGGTCGAACGAGCGGAGGCCGGCTTCCAGGTGCACCACGGGGACGCGGCGCCAGAACGCGATGAGCGCCCCGGCCAAGGTGGTCGTCGTGTCGCCCTGGACGAGCACGGCGGCGGGCGGGCGCCGATCGGCCACTTCTTCCAGACCGGTGAGAAGTCCGGAAAGGAGTTCGGACTGGGAACCCGTTCGCCGATTCAAGGTCAGATTTTCATCCGCCGTCAATCCGAAGGTCGCCAAGGCCTGGCCGACCATTTCCGGATGCTGGCCGGTGGCGACGAGTACGGGCCGCATCCGTCCGCCCGCTGCCAATGCCCTGGCGACCGGGGCCAGTTTCACGGCCTCCGGCCGGGTTCCCACGACGAGCCAGATTTCGGGCAGCACGTCGGTCTCGTTCTGTGCGTTACGCACCTGGTCCTTCTTCCGGGTCGCGCTTAGGTACGGCGTGAATTCGTCGGTGAAGTCACGGAAAGAGTGGCGGATGAGGCGAGGATCACTAACTGATGGTCACCTTTACGGGGGATCCGTCGCTGCCGAACGTTAACACAGTCGGGGTACTGTACCCACTCGAAAGGCTGAATATCGCTTACCAGGGTGACCCGCGACTCGCCGTTTGAAAACTGTGAGTAGATGTTTGTGGCGCCCGCCGCCCGGAGGAAAAAGACATGTCGATGGTGCCGGTGGGCCCGGTCAAGGTTTCCGCGCTCGGGATCGGCGCGACCATGGCGGGCGCGACGGTGAGCACCGTGCTCGCGCTGGTGATCGGGGCGATCGCGCTGCTGCTCATGGCGCGTTCACTGCACCTTCGACTGAAGGACTGATGACGAGCCCGGCCTTCGCCGCGACCATGATGCTGTTGCTCCTGTGGTGGCCGGCGCACAATCTCCTGCTCGCGGCGTTCGCGTGGCGCACCGGGCGTCCGCGCCGGTCCGTGGCGGCGCGCGGCGAAGGGCTGGAGTTCTGGATCGTCATCCCGGCGCTCAACGAGGAACGCGTGGTCGGCAATACCGTCCGGAACGCGCTTTCCCTTGGCACGGAACGGAATCCGGTACGTGTCCTGGTGATCGACGACGGTTCGGACGACGGCACGCCCGATGTCCTCCGCGAGGTGACCGACCGGCGCCTGCACGTCCTGCGCCGTGATCTCCCGCAGGCGCGGCAGGGTAAAGGCGAGGCGTTGAACGCCGGTTACCGCTACATCCTCAGGCTGTGCGAAGCCGAGGGGAGCGTGGCGCGCACGATCGTCGGCATCATCGACGGCGACGGGCGGGGCAGCCCGGGAATGCTGCGCGAGGTGGCCGACGTGTTCGGCGACCGCGGGGTCGGCGCCGTGCAGTGCCGGGTGCGGATCCACAATCGGCGCAGTGTGCTCGCCCTGCTGCAGGATTTGGAGTTCGGCGCGGTCGCCGACGCGTCCCAAAGCCTGCGTGATCTCGCGGGCAGTGTCGGAATGGGCGGAAACGGGCAATTCACGAGACTTGGCGTGCTGCGTCGATTCGATCCGGCCCCGTGGTCGGACTGCCTGGTCGAGGATCTCGAACTCGGGCTGAGGCTGCACGTCGCCGGTATCCGGATGCGGTATGTGAAATCGGCATGGGTCACGCAACAGGGTCTCGTCGATCTGCGCCGGTTGCTGCGGCAGCGCACGCGATGGGCACAAGGCAATTTGCAATGTGCGAGACATTTGCGGGAATTGCTGGCTTCACGGCATGTCGGCAGTATCGGTCTCCTGGATTTCCTCGCCTATCTCGTGACCCCGTGGTTGACCGTGCCGTTGTCCTTGGTGGTCTCGCTGTTGTTCGTGGGCACGCTCGTCGCTTCCTGGTCGGGTGTCACGCTGGGCGGCCTGATCGCGCCACCCTCGGCGTTGCCCGGCGCGGCCCTGATCGGCGCCGCCGTGTTGCTGGTGCCGGGGGTGGTGTGGGCGGTCGTGCATCGGTTGCGGCTCGGCGAAGAACCCCTTCGCCGCTGTCTGCTCGCGGGCCTGCTCTACCCGGGATTCCTGGTGCTCGGTGTCGTCGCGACCTGGCGGGCGCTGTTCCGGGTGGTCGCCCGCCGCAACAGCTGGACCAAGACGGAACGGTTGAGCGAGGAGCCGCCTGAGAAGGTGTCCGCATGACCGTCGACGCGATGATCGAAGACCTCCGGACCCTTGTCGAGATCGAGTCGCCTTCGGGGGATATCGAGGCGTTGACGGCTTCGGCGGAGGCAGTCGCCGCGCTCGTCGAAGCCCGCCTCGGCGGAGCGGCGACCCTGGTGGAGAGCGCGGCGGGGCCGCACGTCCGCTGGTCCGGCGGCGGTGAACCCCGCGTGCTGATCCTGGGGCATCACGACACCGTGTTCCCGGTCGGCACCCTGGCGCGCCGCCCGTTCGCCGTGGCCGACGGCCGGGTGACCGGGCCGGGGGTGTTCGACATGCTCGGCGGGCTGGTGCAGGCGATCCACGGCCTGGCCGCACTCGGCGATCTGTCCGGTGTCGAGATCCTCGTGACCGCCGACGAGGAAACGGGCTCGCACGAATCCCGGGCGCTCATCGAGGACCGCGCCCGCGCGTGCGGCGCGGTGCTCGTCTTCGAAGGCGCGGCCGACGGCGGTGGTCTCAAGGTCGGCCGCAAGGGCTGCGGCACGTTCGAGGTCGTCGTCACCGGCAGGGCGTCGCACGCAGGCCTCGAACCAGAGGCGGGCGTGAACGCGCTGACCGAAGCCGCGCATCAGGTGCTGGCGATCGCCGCGCTCGATCGGCCGGGGGCCGGGACCAGCGTCACCCCGACGGTCGCTTCGGCGGGAACGGCGAGCAACGTGGTGCCCGCGTCCGCGACCGTCGTGGTCGATGTCCGGGTCGAATCCGCCGAGGAGAAGGCGCGGGTCGAAGCCGGATTCGCCGCGCTCACCCCGCGCCTCGAAGGGGCGGGAGTCGAGGTGCGGGGCGGGATCCACCGGCCGCCGATGCCCGAGTCGGCCGCGGCGGACCTCTTCGCCGTCGCGGAGCGGCTCCTGCCCGGGGTCGCCGGGGTGGCCGTCGGCGGCGGGAGTGACGGCAACCTCACGGCCGCGATCGGCGTCCCGACCCTCGACGGTCTGGGCGCCGTCGGCGGCGGCGCCCACGCCGATCACGAATACCTGCTGGTCGAGTCGATGGTGGAGCGGGCAGGTTTGGTCACCGGGCTGGTGAAGGCGATCCGAGGGTTCTGAGTGGTTCAAGAGTCGGTTCTTGCCCGATTTCGGGCAAGAACTGGCATTCCGGAAGCCGGATGTGCATGATGAGCTCCGTGGAGGACGCGGACATCGTCGAGCAGGTGGCCTTGTCGACAGGTTTGCCGACGGCCATCGCCGCCCGTGTCGTCGAGGACGTCCTGGCGTTCTACCGGCAACCCGCCGAGCAGTACGTCCGGTCGCGGCATGCCCAGTTGCAGGCGGAGGGCCGGAAGAACCCCGAGATCTTCCCCCTGATCGCCGGCGAACTGAGCCGCCGTCTCGTCGCGCCTCCCGACCTGTCCGAGCGGCAACTGCGCCGCATCGTCTACGGCTGACGGACCACGCGCGTCCGTTTTCTTTTGTGAGGTTGACTCGTCATGTGCGGAATCGTCGGCTACATCGGCGGCCAGAACGCCGCTCCGATCCTGATCGAGGGGCTGACGCGGCTGGAGTACCGCGGCTACGACTCGGCCGGGATCTCCGTCCTCGGCGGCAAGGGCGCCCAGGTGCACCGGATCGTCGGGCGGGTGCGGAACCTGACGGCGGCGCTGCCCAAGCGGCTCGCGGGCAAGGTCGGCATCGGGCACACGCGGTGGGCGACGCATGGTCCCGCCACCGAGGCGAACGCGCATCCGCACGTCTCCGAAGACGGCCGGATCTCCGTGGTGCACAACGGGATCATCGACAACGCCGACGCGCTGCGCGAGCAGCTCACCCAGGCGGGAGTGACGCTGTCGTCGGAGACCGACACCGAGGTGCTCGCCCACCTGATCGCGCGGTCGGGCGCGAAGACCCTGGAAGACGCGGTCGTCGAGGCCGTTTCCCGGGTCACCGGTACCTACGCGATCGCCGTGACCGACACCGAACACCCCGACCGCGTCGTGGTCGCGCGGAACGGCTCGCCGCTGATCATCGGCGTCGGCGACCGGGAGATGTTCGTCGCCAGCGACCTGTCCGCGCTGGTCCGGCACACCTCGCAGGTGGTGCACCTCGACGACGGCGAGTTCGCCAGCGTCTCGGCCACCGGCTACCGCACCTTCACCGTCGACGAGAGCGACACCGGCAAGGCCGCGACCGCGATCGACATCCAGGCCGACGACCTCGATCTCGGCGGTCACCAGCACTACATGTACAAGGAGATCCAGGAGCAGCCGGAATGCCTGGAGCGGATGATCCGCGGCCGCCTCGACGACCGGTTCGGAGTGTCCCGTTTGGACGGTCTGAACCTGACTCCCCGTGATCTGCGCGGTTTCGCGAGGGTGAAGATCCTCGGCTGCGGCTCGGCGTACTACGCGGGCCAGATCGGCGCCACCATGATCGAGGACCTGGCGCGGGTCCCGGCCGACGCGGAGGCGGCGTCCGAGTTCCGCTACCGCAACCCCATCATCGAAGCGGACACGCTGTACATCGCGGTCAGCCAGTCCGGCGAGACCGCGGACACCGCGTTCGCCGTCGAAGAGGTCAAGCGCAAGGGCGGCCGCGTGGTCGGCCTCGTGAACGTCGTCGGCTCGACGATCGCGCGGGCCTGCGACGGCGGCCTGTACCTGCACGCCGGCCCGGAGATCGCGGTCGCTTCGACCAAGGCGCTCACCAACATGGCCGTCGGCTTCGCGATGATCGCGCTCGCCCTCGGCCGCGTCCGCGACCTGTCGAACGCGGACGGACAGCGGATCGTCGCGGCCCTGCGGGCGCTGCCGAAGCAGGTCGCGGCCATCGTCGAAGCCGAGTCGCAGATCGCCGAGCACGCCAAGATCTGCGCGGACGCGCGCAGCCTGTTCTTCATCGGCCGGGTCCGGGGCTTCCCGGTGGCGAGGGAAGGCGCGCAGAAGTTCAAGGAGATCTCGTACCGGCACGCGGAGGCCTACCAGACCTCGGAACTCAAACACGGCCCGCTCGCGCTGATCGACGAGGAGCTGCCGACGGTCGCGATCGTGCCGTCCGACGACCTCGCCGACCGCAACCTCGCCGCGATGCAGCAGATCAAGGCACGCAAGGGGCAGGTGCTGGCGATCACCCACGACGACGTGGACTTCGGCGACCTCGACGTGCCGCGGTTCGTGGTGCCGCGTTCGGAGCCGGAGCTCGACCCGATCCTGCTCACGATCCCGCTGCAGCTGCTGGCCTACCACGC
Source organism: Amycolatopsis sp. EV170708-02-1 (assembly GCF_022479115.1). Taxonomy (NCBI): domain Bacteria; kingdom Bacillati; phylum Actinomycetota; class Actinomycetes; order Pseudonocardiales; family Pseudonocardiaceae; genus Amycolatopsis; species Amycolatopsis sp. EV170708-02-1. The sequence goes on along the minus strand of NZ_CP092497.1, from coordinate 5,449,763 downwards.
CGCGCTGCTCCTCGGGCACGACATCGACAAGCCCCGGAACCTCGCGAAGTCCGTGACCGTGGAATGATTTCCGCCCTCACCGATCGAGGGAGTCCGTGATGAGGCAGTACCTGCTCGCCGTCCAGCTCGATGAAAGCGAGCGGGACGCGCCCGAGGACGAGGTCCGGGCGATGCTGGCCAGGACGGGCAAGGTCACCGACGAGATGAAGGCCGCCGGGTCGTGGGTCTTCGTCGGCGGGCTCGAACATTCGGACGTCTCCACGGTCGTCCGGCCCGCCGGCGGGACGACCACGATCACGGACGGCCCGTTCGCCGAGACGAAGGAACAGCTCGGCGGGTTCTGGGTGATCCAGGTCGAAGACCTCGACGAGGCGCTCGCCTGGGCCGAAAAGTGCGCGCTGGCCTGCGGGCAGCCGATCGAGGTGCGGCCGTTCGGCGATCCGTCGCTGCGGCAGTGATGGACTTCGACGGGATCTATCGGGCGGAATACGGCCGGTGCGTGGCCACCCTGACGCGTCTCCTCGGCGACATCTCGCTCGCCGAGGAGGCCGTTCAGGACGCGTTCGCGACGGCCGTCGAGAAGTGGGAGAAGACGCCGCCCAATCCGGGCGCGTGGATCGTGACCACCGCCCGCAACCGCGCGATCGACCGGCTGCGCCGGGAATCCACCCGCGAGGCACGCCACGCCCAGGCGTTGCTCCTGCACGCACCGGAGGAGCAGCGGGAGACGGGGCCCGTACGCGACGACCAGCTCCGCATGATCTTCACCTGCTGCCATCCGGCGCTTTCGCCGCCCGCGCGGGCGGCACTCACCCTGCGCCTGCTCGGCGGACTCGAGGTGGGGGAGATCGCGCGGGCGTACCTCGTCCCGGAATCGACCGTCTCCCAGCGGATCGTCCGCGCGAAGAGGAAGATCCGCGACGCGGGCATCCCGTACCGGGTGCCGGGCGACGGCGAACTTCCCGAACGGCTGGACTCCGTCCTCACCGTGCTCTACCTGGTGTTCAACGAGGGGTACACGTCCACGTCCGGCGAGTTGCTGCGGACGGATCTCTGCCTGGAGGCGATCCGGCTCGCGAGGGCGCTCGCCGAGCTGATGCCCGGCGAACCGGAGGTGACCGGGCTGCTGGCGCTGCTCCTGCTCACCGAAGCGCGGCGGCCGGCGCGGGTGGGGCCTGCCGGTGAGCTGGTGGTGCTCGCGGAGCAGGACCGGTCGTTGTGGGACCGGGAGCTGATCGCCGAAGGCCACGAGCTGGTGCGGCGATGTCTGCGTGTCGCCCGGCCCGGCCCGTATCAGGTGCAGGCCGCGATCAACGCCGTGCACACGGACGGCGAGTCGACCGACTGGGCGCAGGTGCTGGCGCTCTACGACCAGCTGTGGCGGCTCGCCCCGACGCCGGTCGTCGCGCTCAACCGCGCGGTCGCCGTCGCCGAGGTGCACGGCCCGGCGGCGGCGCTGGCCGGTATCGAAGAGCTGGACCTGCCGGGCTACCACCATCTACCCGCTACGCGGGCGAATCTACTGGCCCGCCTCGGCCGGACCGCGGAAGCCGTCGCCGCCTACGACGAGGCGATCGCCTTGGCCACCAACGACACCGAACGGGCCTTCCTGCGGGCCAAACGGGCAGCCCTGCCGTAATTTCGGGCAATGCTCTGTCCTCAATGGACGGAGGGGTTCCGTTGTCGGAGCGAGGGGAAACCAACTATTGTCGCCATGACCGCTCGTCCGCGCCAGGCAGGAGGTGACCGTTGTACGCCGAAGAGCGGCAACGCGCCATCCTCAAGCAGGCAAGGCGGAACGGCCGGGTCGACGTGGCGACGCTCGCGGCGGCCTTCGAGATCACCAGCGAGACCGTCCGCCGTGATCTGACCGCGCTGGAGCGCAGCGGAGTGGTGCGGCGGGTGCACGGCGGTGCGATCCCCGTCGAACGGCAGGGCATCGAGCCGGGGCTCGGCGCCCGCGACGCGGTGATGACCGCGGAGAAGGACCGTATCGCCGCCGCGGCGCTGGAGCAGATCCCCGACGGGGGCGCGATCCTGCTCGACGCGGGCACCACGGTGGGCCGGCTGGCGAACCTCGTGCCCGCCGACCGTGAACTGACCGTGGTCACCCCTTCGCTGCCGAACGCGTGCGCGCTGGCGAACCGATCCGGCGTCACGGTGATGCTGGTCGGCGGAAGGCTGCGCGGCCACACCATGGCCTCGGTCGACGGCTGGGCGCTGGACGCGCTCAAGGACACCTTCGTCGACGTCGCTTTCCTCAGTACCAGCGGCCTTTCCGTCGAGCGGGGGCTCACCACCCCGGACACCGCCGAGGCGATGGTGAAGCGCGCGGCCATCGCGTCCGCGCGGCGGACGGTGCTGCTGGCCGATCACACCAAGATCGGTGACGACCACTTCGCCCGGTTCGGGGACCTTTGCGATATCGACACCCTGATCACCGACCGCGGCGCCGAACCGCGGGAGCTCGACGAGATCGGCCGGGCAGGCGTCAAGGTGATCATCGTTTGAAGCGTACGGGCGAGCGGCTCGCCGGATACCTGATGACAGCGCCGTTCTACGTCCTTTTCGGCGTGTTCGGCCTCTTCCCGCTGCTCTACACGGCGTGGGTGGCGCTGCACCACTGGCATCTGGTCAACGGTGACACCGGGTTCGCCGGGCTCGGCAACTTCGCCGTCCTGTTCCAGGATCCGCATTTCTACAACGCGCTCTTCAACACGGTCAGCATCTTCGTCCTTTCGACCGTCCCGCAACTGCTCGCCGCGCTCGGGCTCGCGGCCCTGCTGGACCGTCCCTTGCGGGCGAGGACCCTGTGGCGGGCCAGTGTGCTGTTGCCCAACGTCGTCTCGGTGGTCGCGGTGGCGCTGGTGTTCAGCCAGCTGTTCGCGGAGGACTACGGCGTCGTCAACTGGGTGCTGGGCCTGGTGGGGCTCGATCCGGTGGACTGGCGGTCGGACCGGTTCGCGTCGCATGTCGCGGTGAGCGCGATGGTGATGTGGCGCTGGACCGGCTACAACGCGCTGCTCTACCTCGCGGCCATGCAGTCCGTGCCGCAGGAGCGTTACGACGCGGCGATGCTCGACGGCGCCTCGCGCTGGCGGAGCTTCTGGTCGATCACGGTGCCCGCGATCCGCCCGACCATCGCCTTCACCGTCGTCGTCTCGACCATCGGCGGGGTGCAGCTGTTCGCCGAGCCGCAGCTGCTCGACGAAACCGGCGTCAACGGCACCGGTGGCGCCGACCGGCAGTTCCAGACGCTGGCCATGTACTTGTACGAGAAGGGATTCGGCGAGTTCGACGCCGGATACGCGGCGGCCATCGCGTGGTCGCTGTTCCTGTTCTCGGCCGTGTTCGCGCTCGTCAATTTCTCGCTCGTGCGCCGCATGCGGGGCGGTGAGTGACCGTGGCGGCGCGAGAACGGACCGGGTTCGTCGTCTACGGGCTGCTGCTCGCCGTCGCCGTCGCGTCGATCTTCCCGTTGTATTGGTCGTTCGTGGTGTCCTCCAAGGACAACTCCGCCCTCGGGGAGACGACCCCGCCGCTGGTGCCCGGCGGAAACCTGATCGAGAACGTGGAACGGGTCTTCGGGACCGTCGACTTCTGGCTGGCGATGCAGAACTCGCTGATCGTCGCCGGCACGGTGACGGTGTCGAACGTGCTGCTCTCCAGCATGGCCGGATTCGCCTTCGCGCGGCTGCGGTTCCCCGGCCGTGACTCGCTCTTCCTGGTCGTCATCGGCACCGCCATGGTGCCCGCCCAGCTCGGCGTGATCCCGCTGTACCTGGTGGTCGGCGAACTCGGCTGGTACGGACGGCTGGAGGCGGTGATCGTGCCGGGACTGGTCGGCGCGTTCAGCGTGTTCTGGATGCGGCAGGCGTGCGAGGAGGCGATCCCGGGCGAGCTCTTGGACGCCGGACGCGTGGACGGCTGCTCGACGGTGCGGCTGTTCTGGAACGTCGCCATGCCCGCCATCCGCCCCCAGGCCGCCGTGCTCGCGATGCTGACCTTCATGACCGCGTGGAACGACTTCTTCTGGCCCCTGATCGTGCTCGACCCCAACGCGCACCCGACCGTCCAGGTGGCGTTGTCGCGGCTGGCCAGCGGGTACTTCACCGACTACTCGCTGATGCTCACCGCGGCGACCATCGGTGTGCTGCCCGTGGTCGTGCTGTTCATCGTGCTGGCCAGGAAGGTGGTCGACGGGGTGATGCGGGGCGCTCCGCGGGCCTGAGTCGCGTTGGGCTCCTGTTTCGGCGATGTTTCGGCGATGTCGGGGGAGGCGAGTGCTCAGGCCGCTGTGGGATCGCGCGGGCGCCGCTACAAGATTCCGGCGTCGGTCGTCTTTTGGCGACGGTCGGTCTGTTCGGCGGGCTTTGATGTGGAGGTAGTCGTTTCCGGGCAGTGGCCGGTTTTCGGTGACCGGTGGGGTCGGTGGCCGCGGGGAGGGGGCGTTGTTGTGCTGGGCACCGGCGGGGTGGTTCGGGTGCGCGTTGCCGTTTTTCGGTGACGAAGCGGCTGTGATCGTCTTCGGCGATGGGGGTCGGCGGCCTCGGCGGGACCGCTCGTGTGGGCGTAGCCGTTTCTCGGCAACGAAGACTGAAGGGTGTTCGGGCGTGCGTCGAAGCGGCGTGGTCGTTTCGGCGATGGCCGCGACGTGTGGTCCCGGGCGGTTTCCGGCGACGCTGAGAACGGTGGTGACCTCGCGGTCAGAGGTGCGTCGTGATGGCGGTCCACGACCGAGCCATGGCCATATTTCGGCGATGGGCAAGCCACCTTCAGGCCAAGGCCATGAGCGAGCGGGTCAGTGGCGTTCGCGGGCTGTTGTCGTTTTTCGGCGATGGCTCAGAACGGTGGTGGTTCGTCAGTGCGCGGCGTGTGGAGTGGTGGGGGTGTGCTGTCGTACCTCTGCCCCGTAGGTGTGGTGATGGTGAGAGTCCCATCAGAACCCAGCCGGTAGTTCCAGCCGGGTTCGTCTTTCAACCGGTGGTCGCGACGACAGAGATCGACCAGCTCGGTGTCGGCGGTATGACCACCGAACTGCCACGGCAGCGAATGATCAAGGTCGCAGGCTTGGGCCACACGGTGACAGCCGGGTCTTCGGCATTCGCGGTCTCGGACTCGGACGAATTCGTCCAGGCCTGCGGTGGGTCGGTATCGGTCGCGGCCGAGGTCGAGGACTTGTCCGGAGAGTGGGTCGGTGATGATTCGCCGTAACACTGTGTTGGGTCCGGAGGCGATGTGCCGGGCCAGTGAGGCGGGGATGTGGCCGTGTCCGGCTAGCTCGGCGGGGTCATCGTTTAGTCCGAGGTAGGTGTGCAGGTCCATGTAGAGGAACACCTCGGATCGTTCGGTCTTCCCTCCTTGGCCGCCGAGCAGAAGATCAAGAGCGACGTCCGCGCGCAGCTGGTCCAGTGTGCGTGTCTCGCCAGCGGCGCGTAGTGCGCGTGCTTCGCGGTCGATGCGGGTGTAGGCGGCGGCGACCTTCTCGACAGGGCCGTCTTCGACCTCGATCGATGCCACCCCGGTCTCGCCCTGCCGCACCGTCACCCGGCGCCCGCCACGATTCCGTTCGGTCCGCCGGGCGGCGCCGTCACGGTCGGCCATCATCGCGGCGTGGTTTGCCGCTTTCCGGATCTGGTCGGAGTTCTTGTCCGGCAGCCGGTCTTCCAGGACCGCGTCCACCGCGCGGGCGTCCTCGTCGGACAGCCAGGCGGTGGCCGTGGCGACTTTCATCGCTCCGAAGCCGCCCACCTTCCCCTGGTCCAGCAGCCCCAGTGTGCGGGGAAGTCGGGTGGTCAACGCTTCAGCGGTGGACACCAGGCCGGCAGCGTGACCGTCCACAACGGACAGAGCGAGCGCGACCTCCTGCGCCACACTGCCGGCCCCGTCGCGATGGCGGCTCAACCGCCCCAGCGCACGGAACCGGACCGCTTCCAATCGTGCGATCCCTTCTGATGCCGCGACTGCGGCGTCCATGGCATCGTTGTCCCCCAACGAATCCAGCGAAGCATTGACCTCCCGGAGAGCGTCCGACGACGTGATTTCCTTGAGTAGCGCCACAGTGGCGTTGAGTGTGTCCACACGCAGAACGTACAACCGACCACCGACAGTTTCGGCGCCACCGGAAGCAACCGCTAAAGACCGTTGCGCGCCACCACGTCCGCGTAGAACCGCGCGCTGTCCTTGAGCACCCGCTCCTGGGTCTCGAAGTCGACGTGCACGAGGCCGAACCGCTGCGTGTACCCCTTGGCCCACTCGAAATTGTCCAGCAGCGACCAGGCCATGTAGCCGCGGACGTCGGCGCCGCGCTCGATCGCGTCGTGCACGGCGGCGAGGTGTTCGGCGAAGTACCGTACGCGTTTCTCGTCGTGTACGCGTCCGTCGACGACCTCGTCCTCGAAAGCCGCGCCGTTCTCGGCGATCACGAGCGGCAGGCCGGGGCAGTGTTCGTGCAGCCACAGCAGGAGTCCGGTCAGGCATTCCGGCCGCTGCTCCCAGCCGAGCGAGGTCAGCTCGCCGCGCGGCGGCTGGACGTCCATCCCGCGCAGGCCGGGGAGCGGGCAGTTGCTATCGGCCTCGGGGTCTTCCAACGGGACTGCGCGGGCGGGCGCGTAGTAGTTGACTCCCAGGACGTCCAGCGGCTGCGCGATGATCTCCAGATCACCGTCGGCGATCGCCGGTTCCAGGGTGCCGAGATGCGCCAAATCCGCCAGAAGCTCGGGCGGATAGCCGCGGCCCAGCAGCGGATCGAGGAAGAACCTGTTGTGCAGGAAGTCGAATTTGCGGGCGGCCTCGCGGTGCGCGGCGTCGTCCACGTCGGTCAGCACGGGGGCGAAGTTGAGCACGATGGACACTTCCTGCTCGCCGCCACCAGATCGCAACGCCTGTGTCGCCTTGCCATGCGCGAGCAGGAGGTTGTGCCCGGCGACCAAGGCCGCACCCTCGTCCCGGATACCGGGGGCGTGTTCCCCGTTGCCATAGCCGATGAAGGCGGCGCAGAACGGCTCGTTGATCGTGGTCCACTGCCGCACCCGGTCCCCGAGTACCTTGTGGACGGTCAGCGCGTACTCGGCGAAAAGATCCGCGAGCGCACGGTTCGGCCAGCCGCCTTCCGCTTGCAGAGCCTCCGGGAGATCCCAGTGGTAGAGCGTCACCATCGGGGTGATGCCGTGGTCCAGCAACGTGTCGACGAGACGGTCGTAGAAAGCCGTCCCGCGTGGCTCTACCGTGCGGCCGTCCGGCATGACCCGCGACCACGCGACGGAGAACCGGTAGTACGGCACGCCGAGGTCGCTCAGCAGGCCGATGTCCTCGCGGTAACGCCGGTAGTGGTCGCAAGCCGGGTCACCGCTGGCCAGGCCCGGCCGCGCGGTGAAGGTGTCCCAAATGGACGGTCCGCGGCCGTCCGCCGTCGTCGAGCCCTCGATCTGGTACGCCGCCGTGGCCGTGCCCCACCGGAAACCGGCCGGAAACCCGCGTTTCACGCCGTCCCCGCTCACTTGGCGGCCGCGGCGCGGCCTTCGGTGGCGGCCTGGTTCCAAGCCTCGTCGAGCGATTGCTTACCCTCTTCGACGCGGCCGAGCGCGTGTCCGTACACCGGCCGCACCTCGCCGTCGCGCAGCCCGCGGTAGTTCGGCCGCAGGGCTTCGGCGGACGCGGCGAAGATCTTGCCGATCGGCGCGCCGCTGAAGTACGCGCTGGTGTGGGAAAGCACCGCGCTGTCCTGATAGGCGCCCAGCGCGCTCGGCAGCAACCCGCTCTCCAGGAAGATCCGTTTCTGCTGTTCGGGCGCGGTGAGCCAGACGGCGAGGTCGTAGGCCTCCTTGCGGTGCGCGCCCTGTTTCGGGACGGTCAGGAACGAACCGCCCCAGTTGCCCGCCTTGCCCGGCACCGAGGTGACGTCCCATTTGCCCGCCAGCTCCGGGCCGCCCGCCTCCTCGATCTGGGTGAGCATCCAGGCGGGGCAGGTGATGGCGGCGAACCGGCTCTGCTTGATCGCCACCGTCCACGGCTGCGTGAAGGTGGTGACCGCCGCCGTCTCCTTCTTCAGCGCCATCCCGCCCGCGAGCTCGAAGGCCTTGCGCACGTTGGGGTTCGTGTCGGCGATGAACTTGTCGTCCTTGGAGAAGTAGTTCTCCTCCGCCTGGTTGAGCATCGCCGTGTAGACGGTTCCCGCCGAGTCGGCGAATTTGACGTCGCCGGGTGCCTTGGCGCTGAACCGTTCCCCGGTTTCCGCGAACTTCTCCCACGTCGGCCACAGGGCGGCCACCTGGTCGCGGTCGGTCGGCAGGCCGGCGTTCGCGAACAGGTCACGGCGGTAGCAGAGGGCGAGACTGCCCATGTCGGTGCCGAGGCCCATCACGAACTTCCCGCCCTCAGCGGTGCCCTGATCCCATTTCCAGGCGGGCCAGTGCTCGCGGAGGCCCTGCGCGCCGAACTCGGAGAGATCGCTGAACTTGTCCGTGGACTGGCGGAATTTGGGGAGGTACTGCTCTTCGATCGCCACCACGTCGGCGCTGCCGCGTCCGGCGCCGAGCCCGGTGGCCAGCTGCCGGTGATGCGTCTCGAAATCGGCGACCCGGCCCTCGACGGTGATTCCCGGATGGGCCTTTTCGTAGTCGTCGAAGAGTTTCTCGTACCCGAATTCGCCGAAGGTGGCGACGGTGAGCTTGATCGGGCCGCCGGCTTCCGGTGTGCCCGAACAGCCGCTGAGCAGCAGCACGAGCGCCGTCAATCCGGCCAGTACGCGGGTCATGGTTCTCCTCGGTCGTGCGGTCACGCGAGTCGTCTCGGCAGCTGGTCGCCGACGGTCAGCCGGGAATCGGCGTGCAGTTTGGTGAGCACCCTGGACACCAGCGACTGCACCGTCCTCCTGGGAAGGCTCAGTTCCGCGGCGATCTCCGGGTTGGACAGTTTCGCCGCCACCAGCCGGGCGACCCGCAGTTCCAGCGGTGACAGCGTCCCGCTGTGCCGGAGGCCCCGCGCCGCGCGGCTCAGCACGCCGTAGCGCCGCAGCCTGCTTTCCGCGCGGCGGATGCTCCAGGTGGCACCGACCTGCCCGAGCACCTCGCACGCCTCGGTGAGCGAGCCGGTGGCCGCTTCGAGGTACCCGGCCCGGCCGAGCAGTTCGGCGGCGTCCTCCAGGGCGGCCGCGAGTTCGATGGGACGACGGACCTCGCGGTAGTGATCGGCCGCGGCCCGCATGCCTTCGGGGTCGCCGTCGATCAGCGCCCGGCACCGCAGGGCGGCGGCGGTGGCCCTGGCGGGCACCGACTCCTGGCTCGCCTCCTCGGCGCAGACGGCGAGCGCTTCCTCGGCGACGGCGTCGTTCCCGGCCGCGATCGCGACGCGCACGACGTCGGGGAGCCATTGGTGGCGCAGCATCATCCGGGCGTAGTCGGGGCGCAGTACCGGCGCGAACAGCCGCAGCGCGTCGTCGAGATCGCCGCGTTGTTCGGCGGCCATCGCCTGTGCCGCCAGGTAGAAGTCGCAGCTCTCGCGTTCGGACGAGTTCGACGGCGAGTGCGCCTCGGCCGCTTCCAGATGGGCGCGGACGGAGACGCGTTCGTCGCGATGGCCCGCGATGAGGGCGGCGACCCCGTGCAGCAACAGGGCGGCGGCACCCGGCTCACGCACGCCGTAGAAGGTGATCGCCGGGCCGTCCTCGGTGACCGAGTCCAGTTCGGCCAGCGCCTCGTCCCAGCGCCCGGTCCAGTAGTAGTGCACGGCCGCCGAGACCTGCGGACCGGTCGGCAGGCCGTGCCGCGCCGCGGTCTCGTACCCGGCGCGCAGCGTGGCGTCGGCCTCGCCGAGCCGGTCGAGGTTCTGCAGGGTGAAGAGGCGGTTGTCGAGCAGATCGAACCGCAAGGTCGCCAGGCCGGCCTCGTGGCCGGCGGTCTCCAGCGCGGCGTCGATCGCGGTCAGCGCCCGGTCGTGCTCCCGGCGGATCGAGTGCACGAGCCACAACGTCTGCTGCGCGTGCGCGGCGGGGTAGCGCTCACCCGCTTCGGCCGCCTCGGCGTGCAGGCCCCGCGCGATCCGTTCGGTCTCGTCGAGGTCGGACAGGTCCCCACGGCGGAAGTTGGCGAGCAGCGTCCGGGTGCTGGTGCGCCACAGCTCCGGGATCGACGGGTCGTCCGCGGTGTCGCCGAGTGCCTCGATCGCCCCTGGCGTGTCGCCCCGGCGGTAGCGCAGCGCGGCCAGGAAATGCCGCATCTGCGCCAGATCCGCCTTGTCCACGACGGTCTTCACCGCCTCCTCGGCTTCGGTCTCCGGAGTCAGTTCGAGCCGGAACAGCACGCGGACCAGCGCGGCGATCAGCGTCTCCCGTTGCTCTCGGGTGGGCACCGTGCTGTCGAGCGCGCCGCGAAGCAGGTCGGCCGCGATATGCGGGGCGCGGTTGGACACCGCGACGTGGTTGGCGGTGAGCCAGCCCGCCAGCCACGGGTCGAACGGCACCGGCCCGGCGGCCAGCTGCTCGGCGACCCGTTTGACCGGCGCGCCCGCCCGCGCGAGCGATTCGGCGGCACGCCGGTGCAACGCGGCGCGGGCGGGTTCGGCGATGGCGCCGTAGAGAGCCTGCCGCTGGAACGGATGATGGAAGGCGAGTTTGTCGCCGGCGTACTCGATGACGCCCGCGGTGATGGCGGGCTCCAGCTCCTGCAGCACCTCGAGCGGGCTCTTGCCCGCCAGCGTGGCGATGTCCTCGACGGCGAACTCCGCACCCAGCAGGGAGGCCGTGCGCAGGATCCCGGCGGTGGCCGGGTCGAGGGTCTCCAGCGTCCTGGCCACCGCCGCCAGCAGCGACCGTGGCGCGTTCTCGGTGCCGTCCAGCGTCACCTCGGCCACGCCCGCCGTGATCCGCACCGCGCCCGACCGGACCAGGTCGTGCGCGACTTCCCTGGCGTAGAGCGGATTCCCGGCCGCGCGCCGGATCAGCGGGCGCAGGCTCGGCCCGAGCTTCGCCGCGAGGATCACCTCGAACACGGCGGCGATGTCGTCGTCGGCCAGCACCTCGACCGGCATGATCTCGCCGTCCCTCGCTTCGACCCCGCGACGCAGCTGGGCCAGGTCCCGCCGGCCGTGCCCGGTGCGCGTGGCGGCGACCAGCAGCAACGGCAGCTGGCGGGTGGCGGCGGCCAGCCGCTGCCACAGCAGCACACTGGCCTCGTCGGCCCAGTGGAGGTCGTCGATCACCAGCACCAGCGGTCCCGCCGCGCAGGTCTCGTCGACCAGCGTCAGCAGCTTGTCCACAGTGGACAGGATCGGATCGGCGGGACCCCAGTTCCCGTGCGCGGGCTCGGCGTGCAGCTCGCCCGCCAGCTTGGCCTTGGCCGGATCCGCCGCGCCGTGGTGCACGCCGAGGCACTCCATGATCACCTGCAGCGGGAACCGTTGCTGCAGCTCGTCGGCCGCGGTCCAGGCGAGCTGGCAGCCGCGCGCCGCGGCACCGGCCAGCCCGGCGATCAGCAGCTCCGATTTGCCGATACCCGGTTCGCCTTCGAGCCAGACCGGGCGGCCGCGGCCGGCGAGCACGTCGGTGACGAAGCCGTCGAGCCGCTCGACCTGCCGGGCACGGCCGGGCAGATGGCCGTGGCCGCCGCGTTCGATCGCCTTGGCCACCGGCGGCGGCACGACGCGCACCGGAACCGGTTTCGGTGCCGTGACGGGTTTTTCGCTGCCGTCGAGGATGCGCTGGTGCAGCTCCCGCAGCGGGGCACCGGGTTCGACGCCGAGTTCGTCACGGAGGATCCGCCTGGCCTCGCGATACGCGCCGAGCGCTTCGATCTGGCGCCCGCTGGCGTGCAGGGCGCGCATGAGCGTCTCGTGCAGCGACTCGCGCAACGGGTGCCGCTGCACCAGCGCGGTCAGCTCGGCCACCACCGCACGGTGGTCGCCGGTGCCGAGCAGGGCCGTGGCGCGCAGTTCGGCGGCGGTGAGCTGGAGTTCGGCGAGCCGGACGCGTTCCGCTTCGGCGAACGGGCCCGGCACACCTGAGTAGGCCTCGCCGCGCCAGAGACCGAGCGCGGAGGTGAGCCGCGCGGCCGCGCCCCGCTGATCGGCGGGTGCAGCCTTGGCAGCCGCGACGTCCTTTTCGAACCGGTGGACGTCGAGCGCTTCCCCGTCCAGCCGCAGCGAGTAACTCGATCCGGACGAACGCAGGATCTCGTGCGCGTCACCGCCCGCCTTGCGGATCGCTCCGCGCAGGCCGGAGACGTAGGTGTGGACACTGCCGGTGGCGCTGGCGGGCGCCGACCCGCCCCAGACGTCCGAGATCAGTTCGCCGAGGGAGATCGCCTGGCCGCGCCGCGTCGCCAGGGTGGCGAAGACCGCGCGCTGGCGGGCGGGCCCGAGCTTCAGCTCGACGTCGCCGAGCCAGGCACGAGGCGGCCCGAGCAGCTCGACGCGCAGCCCGTTCGTCACGCCGGCTCCATTTCTCGTCATACCTCGAAAGTGGCCGGATCACTGGTGTGTCCCCGCAGTTTAGGACGTCCTAGGTGCGGCCGGGTTGCGCACCCGGGCGAGCGCGTGCAGCGGCGTGCACCAGGGCTGGGTGGGCCAGGCGGGCGGGGTGTCCGGTCCGGGCAGCAGCAGCGCGGCGAGCTCGCCGGTCAGCTCCTGGTGCTGCTCTTCGGTGAGATTCCGTTGACGGGAAAGCAAATGGAGCAGTTCGACGGCGGGCTCGGCGGACAGCGCGCGGACGTTGTCGAGCACCCATCGGGGGATCCAGGCCGCCGTCAGCTCGTCGCCGGCCTGGAGCAGCTGCTCGGCGACACGATCCGCGGGGGCGCCGGAATCCGCCATGGTCGTGGCGATCTCCTGGTGCAGCACGGCGCGGATGGCGGGCGGGGTGTTCGCGGCGAACACCGCTCGAATGAGCGGGACGCGGAACCGCAGGCCTTCTCCGCCGGCTTCCAGCACCTGCGCCGCGAGCGCCTCGTCGACCGCTTCGGTGAGCGACCGCGGTTCGCGGCCGGTGACCCCCGCCAGGTCCGCGACGGTGAACGACGAGCCGAGCAACGCGGCGGAATTCAGCGTTCGCTTGCACGGCACGGAAAGCGTGGCGAGATGGTCCTCCACCACGGCCGCGAGCCTGCCGTGCGGCGCGGTGTCCGGCTCGTGGCCTTCGGCGAACGCGGAGAACAGCTCGCGCAGATAGGCGGCGTTCCCGGCGGTGTACTCGGTGGAGAACGCGAGGAAGCCGTCACCCGGATCCCTGGCCAGGGTCTCTTCGGCGAGCGCGGCGACGGCCGGGCCGTCGAACGGCGGCAGCGGGACGATCTCGCCGTCGAACTCCGAGCGGAGGAGGTCGAGCGTGCGGCGACGGGGGAGCGGGCGCGCCGAGCCGATCAGCAGCAGCGGCAGATGCGCGGTGAGCCGGTGCAGCCGCTGCCAGGCGAGCAGGCTTTCCTCGTCGGCCCAGTGCAGATCTTCGAAGACGAGCACCTGCGGCCCGGCTTCGCACAGCCCGGTGACCGTTTTGCCGAGATCGTCCAGTGCCTCGCCGCCGAGGCAATCGGCGATGAGGCTCATCGGGACCGCGCCGCTCAGCTCGTCGGCCTCGACCCAGCGCGTCCGGCTCCGCACCGTGGCCAGCGCCTCGGCCAGGAACGCGCTCTTGCCGCCGCCCGCTTCGCCGTCCAGCCAGACCGTCCCGCCGCGACCTTCGTCCAGCAGGGCGGACAGATGCCTTCGCAGCCGGCCGAGCTCGAACTCCCGGCCGACGAAAGCGGACGGCCTTCCGGGTACGGCCTGCGTCCGGTCACGGAGGTGCAACGAGGGGTCGTCGTCCAGAATCCGTCGCCGCAGGTCCAGCAGGTCCGGGCCGGGTTCGAGGCCGGACCGCTCGATGATCGTCTCGCGGGCGCGGTCGAACGCGGCCAGTGCCTCGGCCTGCCGCCCGGAGCGGAACAGTGCGGTGATCAGCATGCGGTGCAGGCCTTCGCGCAGCGGATGGCGCTCGACCAGCACGGCGAGCTCGTCCACGAGTTCGTGGTGGCCGCCGAGCCGCAGCGTGACCTCGGCCTGGCGTTCGAGCGCGCTCAGCCGGAGTTCGTTCAGCCGCGCGCGCTCGGTCTCGGCGAACGGGCCGGGGATCCCGTCGAGCGCGGAACCCTGCCACTGCCCCAGCGCGGACCGCAGCGACTCCAGCTCCCGCTGGTGCGCGCCGTCGAGCCGGTGCGCGCGGGCGCGGTCGAGCTCGGCTTCGAAGACGTGCACGTCGACCTGCTGCTTCGGCAGGTCGAGGCGGTAGCCCGCGCGGCTGGCGACGAGCGGTTCACCGACCGGCTCCAGCGCGCGGCGCAACGCCGAGACGTAGGTGTACACGATGCCGGTGGCGCTGTCGGGCGGGCGCTCGCCCCAGACGGCGTCGATGATCTCCCGGCGGGAGACGAACTGGCCGGCGTGCAGCGCGAGCGTGGCGAACACCGCCTGCCGCTGGGCAGGCCCCAGCGCGATCTCGCCGTCGCCGTGGCGGGCGGGGGAACCGCCCAGCAGCCGCACCGTCAGCGAGGAAACCTCGTCCATGACCTGCCGCCTGTGCGTCCGACCGCCGAAAAGAGTGTCCCGCTCGGCGAAAATCCTAGTGGCGCCGATGTGGGTTTCGCAATCAATCGGACACTCACCGTGTGGGTTTGGGCCGCCATGACCGGATTTCGCCGAACCATGGACTGTCGGATGTCCGTTCATGTGGGTTTTCGCGCCCCGGACGAGTGGGCAGACCCGGGCGTTCGCAGGGGCAAAGTGCCGTCCGGCGCTGGTGGCGGGCGTGCGCGGCTGTGCATGCTGTCCCGGTGAGCCAGGATCAGGAGCTGTTCGACGGTGATGTCCTGCTCAGTCTCGCCCGGACCGGCAGGCTGGTCCTCGACGCCGACGAGGCGGAAGCCCGCGTCGCCGAGCTTCGCCGGACGCTGGCCTACGGCTACGCCCTCCTCGCCGACCCGGACTACACCGGCCCCGAGGGCAGGCTCCGCGAGCTCCTGGACGAGCTCCCCAAGTACGTCGAGGCGTTTCAGCAGGCCACGAAGTCCTTCACGCCTCGTTGAGAATTCGTGAAGAGCTCCTTCGCAGACTGTGTCCCATCCATCCGACTGGGGCCGCGTACAAGCGGAGGGGACGAAGTGGACACGGAAACCCGACAGATCACCGTGGCGGTGCACGCGCCCGATCCGATCACCACGGCGGGCCTGGCCAGCCAGCTGGGCACGCAGCAGGGGATCGACATCCGGGAGTGGGAGCGGCGCGCCGAGACCGACGTACTGGTGTTCGCCGCCGAATGCCTGACCCCGGAGATCGTGCTCTGGCTGCGAAGGCTCGCCGCCGAGGACGGCAAGCCGGTGGTGCTCGTGGTGAGCCAGATCAGCGAGGCCGAGCTCGTGCCCGCGATCGAATGCCGCGTGGTGGCGGTCCTGCCACGGTCGGCCACGACCGGCGAACGGCTGGCGCACGCGGTCCGCGCGGCGGCCACCGGCGGCGGAGTGCTCCCGCCGAGCCTGCTCGGCGAACTGCTCAAACACGTCGAACGGCTGCAACGCGAGGTGCTCGACCCGATGGGCGTCAACACCGCCGGGCTCACCACCCGGGAGATCGACGTGCTGCGGCTGATGGCCGAGGGCAAGGACACCGTCGAGATCGCCGGTGAGCTCAGCTACTCGGAGCGCAGCGTGAAGCACATCATCCAGGGCATCACCGGACGGCTGAAGCTGAAGAACCGGCCGCACGCCGTCGCGTACGCCGTACGGGCCGGGGTGATCTAGCTTCACAGCTCGCCAGGCGTTCGGCGACGACGGCCAGTTCGAGCGGCTGGTCGCGTTCGCGGGCCAGCCGGAGGCATTCGCCGGCTGGCTCCTCACCGAGGCAGGCCCGGACCAGATGGCGACGCAGCAGCACCCGTCCCGTCGGCATCGCGGCGGCGAGAGCCTCCAGCGCGTCGAGCGCCTGCTTCGCCGACGCCCGGTCGTTCCTCCGCAACGCGAGATCGGCGAGGTCGGCCCAGGCGATGTCCGTGCCGACGGCGAGCCCGCGGGTGGCCGCGTGGAGGCGCCGGGTGGCCCGGTCGGTATCGCCCACGGCGACGTCGATCCGGGCTTCGGCGATGTCGAGCAGATGCGCCAGCGTCGGTGCCGTGGCGCGGGCGGCGGTCAGCAGCTCCCGTGCCTCGGCGGACCGTCCCTGTGACAGCAGGACCGACACGGCCGACAGACACATCGAGGACGAGCCGATGTCATAGCCGGGCCCAGCGCCGTTGGCCAGGCTTCGGTGCGCGAAGTCGATCGCCGGACCGGGCCTGCCGCGCATGGCCGCGAGCATCGACCGTTCGCTGTCTCGCAGGCCGGATTCGGGGAAGGCTTCGTCGGCAAGCAGCTTTTCCGCGCGCGCTCGTTCGCCCAGCACCAGCAACGCGGCGACGTACGAGACGATCTGGTCGTTCAGGTACCGCGGTACCGTCCGCAACGGCCACCGCTCGCGTTCGGTCAGATTCGCGCCGAACCGCGCGGAACGGCCGTCCCAGAGCTCGGCGAGGCCGCCGAAGAACTCGCCCAGCATGACGGAAGCCGCCGGGCCGGTGCGCCAGGAATCGTTCTCCGCCAACAGTCCGGCCGCTTCCGTCCACCGGTCCCGCAGGCACAGCGCGATCGCGCGCGAGACCATCGAGTCGGCTTCCACGCGTGCCATCCTGAGCGGCCCGGACGGCGGCGACGTGCCGAGCGGCCGGGCTCGGCCCGTATGGACGCGGGGTCCGCCCGAAAGCCGTCAGACCGCCAGTGGACCGAAGACGAGGGTGCCCGGCGCCTCCGCGTCGTCACCCGCCCAGAACTCCAGCCACAGCGCGGCGAACTCGTCACGGGACAGCATCCCGTCGCCGTCGGCGTCCAGCAGGCCGAAGGTGGCGTCGGTGTCGGTGGGGCACCCGTTCCACACCTCGATCAACTGGTGGTACTCCGCCGCGGAGATCAGCCCGTCGCGGTTCTCGTCGATCGCTTCGAACATCGCGTCGGCCGTCGCGGTCACGGCCTCGGGCGTGTCCGGGAGCTTGTCGACCACCAGCAGCACCTCGTCGAGGGTGACCTTGTCGTCGCGGTCGGCGTCCGAGGCCGCCTGCAACGTCGCCCACCAGCTCAGCATGATGCCGGTCAGCCGCCGCTCGTCACCCGGGCCGCGCCGCCGCGCCCAGCGGTCGGCCAAGGCCTGGAAGTCTTGCTCCTCAAGGAAACCGTCGCCGTCGACGTCCATCGCGGCGAAGACCCCCGACACCTTGCGCCGCTGCAAGTCGCTTGCCATGCGTCCGAACGATAGAACCGGGCACGGTGGGGGGAACAGCGGCCATTCAGGGGCCCGGGGAGCCACGATCGAGGGACGGCCGCTCACTCACGGCAGGGGGCGATTCCGTTGTCCCGTTCGGCCGGGCGATCGCACTATGAATTCCCGGAACCGGACACCGCGGCGAGTACCGTATTCGCGAGGGGCCATCCGCCAGGAGGTGGAGCATGACAGCCGGAATCGAGCGGGCGGCGCACGCCTACTGCCCGGTCTGCAACCCGGACCCCGCCCTCGGCGAACCGGTCACCGCGCTCTGCGGCGCCACTCATCCGTACTGGGGCCGTCGTGAGCGGCCGGTGAACAACTGCCCGGTCTGCGAAGCCGTCGCCGCCAGGACGGAGTACCCCTGCGGCCATACGGGCGCCACGGCGGATCGGCCGTTTTCGGGGCCGTGAGACGGGTATCCGGACGCCACGGACGACGAAGGAGGCTCCGATGAACGACAAGGCCGAGAACAAGATCGACGAACTCAAGGGCAAGGCCAAGGAAGCCGCCGGGAACGCCACGGACAACGAGCAGTGGCAGGCGGAAGGCAAGGCCGAGCAGGGGAAGGCCAACGTCAAGCAGGCGGGCGAGAAGATCAAGGACGCGGTGAAGGGCGTCCGGGACTGATCTCGGGCCCGGCCCCGGTACGGTCCGGGGCATGGAGTTCCGGGATTTCGACGGCATCAAGGTGCGGCGGCCTTCGGTCGAGCGCGACGACCTCGAAAGCGAACCCGCCGTGTTCCGCGGCGATTTCGATTTCGACACCGTCCATCTCGACGGCGGTGAGCAGGACGGTGCCCGCGGTGGCGGCGAGATCGCGCGCTCCCTCGTCTCGGAAGTGAGCCTGGCGAACGCCCGGCTGGACAGGTTGACGCTCTCCGACGTGATCCTCGAAGGCGTCGACCTGTCCAACGCGGCGCTCCGCGAACTGTCGGCCCGCCGGGTCGAAATCCTGCGCTGCCGGGCGATCGGGCTCGGGGTGGCGATCACCTCGGCCACCGATCTGTACGTCGAGAACGCGCGGTTCGACTACGCCTCGGTGACGGTCGAGCGGGTGAAGGGCGCTGCCGTGTTCTCCGGGTGTTCGTTCCGGGAAACGGTGTTCTCCGGCGACCTGTCCCGGCTGACCTTCGTGGACTGCGATTTCACCGAATCGGAATTCGCGGCGACCGCCGCGGCGGGCTGCGATCTCCGCGGCTCGCGCCTGTCCGGCGTCCGCGGTCTGCTGACCCTGCGCGGCGCGAAGATCACCGGTGAACAGGCCGTCTCGGTCGCGGGCATCCTCGCGGCCGAGAGCGGCTTGTCGGTTCAGCCCTCGGGGTAGAAGACGAAGAGCGTGCATCCGGTCGCCGACGCGGGCACGTGCCACGAGCCTGCCGGGGCGTGCAGGAAGGTCCCTGCCGGATAGTCGCGTGCGCCGTCGTTGAAGGTGCCGGAGACGACGAATACCTCCTCGGGGCCCGGCTCGTGGACGTCGCGATGCGGCCACGAGGTGCCGGGGTCCATTTCCAGCAGGTTCGCGTGCGCGCCGTCCGTGCCTGTCCACAGTGGACGAAGCCGGATCCCGGGGAAGAGCTCGCGCGCGGGGGATTCCTTGGCGGAAACGGAAGTGTAGCCCTCTTGGGTGAGGATCTCTGAGTGCATGAACCCATGTTGTCTCGGCGGTCGGGCCCTCGGACAGTGTCAGGGAAGACACCATGGGGTACTTTTCTGCCATGCATCGTGTGAGGGTACTGGTGCGGCCGGTGCAGTCGACGTTCGAGCTCGGGATCGCCGCCGAGGTCTTCGGCACGGAACGGGCCGGGGTGCCGCGGTACTACGAATTCGACGTCTGCACGGAGAAACCCGGGCCGGTGCCGACCACGGCCGGGTACGCGATGTCCGTGACGCGGGGCCTTTCCGCGCTGGCGGACGCCGACACCGTGCTCATCCCCGGCTGGTCCCCGGTCGAGGCGCCGCTGTCGGCCCCCGTGCGCCGGGCGCTATTGCGCGCGCACGCCAGGGGAGCGCGGCTCGTCACGATCTGCTCCGGTGTCTTCGCGCTGGCCCGCACCGGGCTGCTGGACGGCAGGTCGGCGACCACGCATTGGGCGCGTGCCGCTCAGCTGGCGGAGGAGTTCCCGCTGGTGCGGGTGGAGCCGGACGTGCTGTACGTGGACCACGGCGACGTCGCCACGAGCGCCGGGGCGGGCGCGGGGATCGACCTTTGCCTGCACCTCGTCCGGCGTGACCACGGTGCCGCGCACGCCGCCCTCGTCGCCCGGCACATGGTGATGCCGCCGCATCGCGACGGCGGGCAGGCGCAGTTCGTCCCGGCCCCACCGCCCGGCGACGAGCTGGACGGTCTCCTGGAGTGGGCGGGCACCCGCCTCGGGACGCCGTTGTCGGTGGGTGATCTGGCCGCGCGCCTCAACGTCTCGCCGCGCACGCTGGCCCGGCGCTTCGCCGATCAGCTCGGCACCACGCCGGGGGCCTGGCTGCTGACGCGCCGGGTGACCGAGGCGCGCACCCTCCTGGAGGAGACCGGCCTGCCGGTGGAGGTGATCGCGGCCCGTGTCGGCCTGACGTCGGCCGTGAACCTCCGTCGCCGCTTCCGTGATCAGGTCGGCACGACGCCGGGCGCGTACCGGCGCGCGTTCCGGGGCTCGGTTTCGCCTTGAGCGGAACGGCGCACGCGGGCCCCGGGCCCGATGTCACGATGACCGTATGGCGGACATCCTTCCTTTCCAGCAGAAGCGTTCCGAACCGGAACCGCTGTGGCGTGACGTGCTGGGCCGGAGCCTGCGCGCCGCGAGGGAGGAACAGGGCGGCCGCCTCGTCGACGTCGCGGAACGCGCCGGCATCTCGCCGCAGTACCTGTCCGAGATCGAGCGCGGCCGCAAGGAGCCGTCGAGCGAGATGATCGCCGCGGTCACCGGCGCGCTCGGGCTCGACCTGGCGGATCTGCTCTTCGGGATCGCGGGCACGATCAGCCGGGGCGGCAGCACGGGCCTCGCGGTCGGCCGGCGTCCGCGAGGACCTGTGCTCATGGCCGCTTAAGCGCGTTCGTCGAGGACGCGGTCGGCGAGCCCGTAGGCGACGGCGCCCGCCGCGTCGAACACGCGATCCCGGTCGGTGTCGTGGCGGAGATCCGGCACGGCGCGGCCGGTATGGGCGGAAAGGATCTCCTCCAGCTGAGTCCGCACCCGCACGACCTCGTCGGCCTGCAGGATGAGGTCCGGGATGGTGCCGCGACCCTGTGCCGCGGGCTGGTGCAGCACCACCCGGGTGTGCGGCAGTACGAACCGGTGCCCCGCCTCGCCGGCGGCCAGCAGGATCGCGCCCGCCGCGACGGCCTGGCCGACACAGGTCGTCGCCACCGGCGCCTTGATGAAGCGCATGGTGTCGTACAGCGCGAGCATCGCCGACGGGTCGCCGCCCTCGGTGTTGATGTAGAGGTTGATCTCCTGCTCGGGGTTGTCCGCCTCCAGGTACAGCAGCTGCGTGATCAGGGCGTTCGCGACGCCGGAGTCGATCGCGGTCCCGAGGTAGATGATCCGCTCCGAGAGCAGATGCGAGTACACGTCCATGATCCGCTCGCCGGCGGGGCTGCGGGAGATGACGTTGGGGATGGTGTAGGTGCTCATTTACCCGCACCCCTTTCCGTGCCGAGGCCGAGTTTGTGGGTGCGGACCGGGACGACCTGGTCGAGGCTTTCGACGATGTGGTCGATGAAGCCGTATTCGCGGGCCTGCTCGGTGGTGAACCAGCGATCGTGCAGCGAATCGGCGAAGATCCGGTCGATGGGCTGCCCGGTGTCGTCGGCGATGAGGCCGAGCACCGTGTCGCGTGTGTAGCGCAGATCGTCCGCCTGCACCTCCACCTCGACGGCCGAGCCGCCGATACCGGCCGAGCCCTGGTGCATCAGGATCCGTGCGTGCGGCAGGGCGAACCGTTTGCCCGGCGTGCCCGCGGAAAGCAGGAACTGCCCGGCGCTGCACGCCAGCCCCAGCGCCAGGGTGGCGACGTCGCACGGCACGAGCCGCATCACGTCCCGGATGGCCAGCATCGAGGGGACCGAACCGCCCGGCGAGTGGATCCACAACGCGATGTCCTTGCGCGGATCCTCGCTCGCGAGTGACAGCAGCTGGGTGGTGAGGACCGTCCCGTTGTCGTCGTCGAGCGCGCCGTCGAGGACCAGCACACGCTGGCTGAAGAACCGTTCCCGTTGCCGTTGGTCGAACAGTGGCTGCTTCTCGTTGTCGGTCATGCCCCGACCATGCCGCCGGGGCCCGGCCGCCCGCCGGTTTCTCTGCTGTGAGCGGATCAGCCCACAGCAGGGCGTTTGGCAGGCACGAACCACACGGTGATGGTCAAGAACACGGCGAAGATGAGGGCGACGAGATCGAGGGTGAGCCCCGGTTCCAGGGGAACGCCCAGGTATTCCTGCTCACCCAACGTCTGCAGCAGGAGCAGGCTGAGGAGCGTCAGCCCTCCGCCGACGGTGGTCATGACCTGCCCACGACGGACGCTGGCGAACAGGAGACCGCCACCGACCACCGAAAACACGCCGGCCAGGACGATGCCGACGTGGGCGAGCAGCATCGGCGGCCAGTGCAGGTCGAACAGATACGCTTGGTGGATCACCATCGCGTCGGTCAGCACGTAGAAGCCGAACAGAATGCTCGCCACACCGGCCAGGATCGCGGGCACCGAAGGCGGGGCGAGCCCGGGAGAAGGCGGCCGCGATACCGGCGTTTCGATCCCGTTCGCGGCCTGGGCCAGCAACGGGAGGGCGACGTCCGGCAGCATGCGCGCCTGTGGCGCCTTCTCCAGCATCCCGCGAAGGACGTCGGCGAGCGGGCCGGGCGTCCGGTTGACCGGCGGTTGCTCGTTGACGACGGCGTACAGCGTGGCCGCGACGTTCGCCCGCTGGAAGAAGTTCCCGCCCTCGCTCGCGCTCAGCAGTGTCACGCCGAGCGACCAGAGGTCGGAATGGGGCGTGCCTTCGTGCCCCGCGATCGTTTCGGGGGACAGGAAGGCCGGAGTGCCGGACGGATCCAGCGCCTTGGCGATCCCGAAGCCGGTCAGCTTCACAGCGCCGTCGGGACCCACCAGGATGTTCGCGGGCCGGACGTCCCCGTGCACGACGCCCGCCGTATGCGCGGCGGCGAGCGCGCCGAGCACCTTTCCGCCGATGTCGGCCACGAACCGCGGCGGCAGCGGACCCGCGGAGGCGAGGTCCTCCAGGGTCCGTCCCTCCACCGGGGCCATCACGATGAACGCCGTCCCGTCCGCGACCACGACATCGTGGACGGGCACCACCGACGGGTGATCCACCGCGACACGGGCTTCGCGCCGGAGCCGCTCGGCGAGGGCGGGCTCGTGGGTGGGAAGCCGCAGTTCCTTGATCGTGAACTGGGCGCCGTCCGGGCCGTCCTCGCCGCGCCAGAGCACGGCCGTCCCGTCGTCGGCCAGCTTCTCGAGCAGGGTGTAGCGCTCGGCGATCGTGCTGAAAACTGTTGTCACAGTGGGGACGCTAACCAGGGCTCATGACAAAACGATGAAATGGCCGTTCATCCATAAAGGACCGGCCGGGCTGGATATATTCACAGCATGCTGACCTTGGCGGCGCTGGTCGAGGACCCGGCCCTGGAACTGCGCGTGGTCGTCCCCGGCCGCGACGGAGCGCTGGCCGGGCAGGTGTTGTGGGTGCACAACACCGAGCTCCCCGATCCGGGCCCGTACGTGCGCGAGCACGAGGTCGTGCTGACCAACGGCCTGTGGCTGGACCGGGTCGATCCGGCGGACTTCGTCGCGAGAGTGGCGGGCGCCGGAGCGGCGGGGATCATCTTCGGCCTGCGCGTGGAACAACGGGAGACCCCTCCCGCGCTCGCCGACGCCTGCCGGGAGGCCGGGCTGCCGCTGCTGGAGATCTCCGTGGCGGTGCCGTTCACGGCGGTCACCCGCGCCGCCGCGGCGATCCAGGCCACCGACCGGCAGAACGCGCTGATGTCGTTGGTGCGCCGAGGCGACGAGCTGACGTCCGCACTGTCGAGGGGCGCGGGCGCGTCCGGGGTGCTCGCGGTGCTCCGCCGCGAACACGAGCTTCCGCTGGCGGTCGTGGACCGGATGGGCCGGGAGCTGGCGTCCGACGGCGCCGAGCTGGACGCCGGGCAGACGCGCGCCGCGGCGGAGGCACTGGCCGGGCATCCGCCGCCGCTGGAGGCGGATCTCGGCGCGGGCACCCGGGCGGCGTTGTTCCCCGTCGGCGCGATCGGCGACGCGGACGCCGCGTTGTTGTGCCTGCGTCCCGCGGCGGAGCTCACGCCAGGGGAACGGGACGCGCTGGAGCAGACCGCGCGCTACCTCAGCCTGGAGGTCGCCCGGCACCAAGCGGTGCAGGCGATCGAGATGCGGTTCGCCGTCGAGCTGCTGGACATGGTGCTCTCCGGCGCGCAGCGTGCCGCGGAGGTGCCCGGCAGGCTGCGCGCCTTCGGGGTCGATCCGGACGGGCCGCTGGCGGTGATCGCGCTGGCGTTCGCGGGTGAAGAAGCCGCCATCCCGCCGGGGATGGCGGAGGCCGTGACGGATTTCCTGCTGGCGGACGGGTTGCCCGCGGTCGTGGCGGCGGGCAGCCAGGACGTCGTCGCGGTGCTGCCGTTCCGTTCGGGCCGTCAGTCGCCCGCCGCCTTCGCGCCGCGGCTGGCGGCGTCGGTGTCGCACCGGCTCTCCGGTGGGCGCGTGGTCGTCGGGCTCGCCGACCCGGTGCCGGGCGCGGCCGAACTGCGGACGCCGTTGTCGCGCAGCCGCGAGGCCTGCCGGGTGCTCCGGGGCAGGCGCGGCGGGCCGATCGCGGCGAGTTTCGCCGAGCTGGGCAGCTACCGGCTGCTGCTGGAGTCGCACGACGAGCAGTGGCGGCACACCTTCGCCGACGCCCTGCTCGGCCCGCTGCGCGAGCACGACCGCGTCCGCGACGGCGAACTGGAGACGACCTTGCGGGCGTTCCTCGACCACGACGGCCAGTGGGCGGCCACCGCCGCGGCGTTGTACGTGCACGTCAACACCTTGCGCAACCGGCTGGCCAAGGTCACCGAGCTGACCGGCCGCGACGTCGGGCGGACCGCGGACCGGGTCGACCTGTTCCTGGCACTGGAAGCGGCTCAGTCCGGATAGACCGCGGGGTCGGCTTCGAGGCGCCGCAACGGTTCCACGGGCAACGCGGGGTCGGCCAGCGCCGCGGCCGCCACGTCGCGGCACCGGGCGAACCGGACGTCGCCGAGGCCGAGCCCGAACTCGATGAGCGAGCGCACGGCCTCCAGCCGTCCCGGCCTGCCCGAAAGGAACGGGTGCAGGCACAGGTTGAACAGGCATCGGTAGCGGCGCATCGCGTCCAGCTCGGCGCGCCACATCTCCAGTACCCGCACCGGCGAGGTGATCACGGAGCCGACCTGCGGCGCCGGAAGGAACGCGTACTGCTCCCAGTCGTCGAGCGACCAGTGCACCGGCAGCTCGGCGATCCGGCCCGCCCCGGTCTCGAGCAGGTACGGCCGGTCGTCGGCCATCAGCGACGAGTCGTAGCTCAGCCCGTGCTCGGCCACCAGTGCCGGAGTGTCCCAAGTGGACTCCCAGCCCGCCGCGCGATGACCGCTGATCTCGATGCCCTGTGCGGCGAAGACCGCCATACCCCGTTCGAAATCGGCCCGCTGCTCGGCCGCGGTCATCGTGGTCGGCGGACGGTGGCTGTAGGAGTGGTGGGCCACCTCGTGCCCGCGCTCCACGATCGCGGCGGCCAGGCCGGGCCGGTGTTCGGCGACCCAGCCCGGCACGAAGAACGTCGCGGGTACGGCCAGTTCGTCGAGCAGGTCGAGGATGCGCGGCACCCCGACCCGTGGCCCGTACGCCTGATGGGACATGGTCGACAGGTGGTCCGCGTAGCCCCGTCCTCGGGCGAGGATCGGGGATTCCGCGTCGACGTCGAAGGTCAGGGTCGTGACCGCGGCCGCGCCGCCGTGCCAGCTTGCTTCCGTCACGCCTGCCGACTCTCCCGCCAACGGCGCGCGTTCGCCACCGTGACCGTCGGGGAGACCATCGCCCGATCGAATTCGGCCAGTGGTTCCGCCGCGGCGACCCGGGCGGGCAGATCGGGGTTGGCCAGCGCGCCGTGCCCGAGCGACAGCAGGTCGGCGTGCCCGCCGGTGAGCACCTCGTGCGCCTGCGCGAGGTCGTGCATCCCGCCGTTGGCGATCACCGGCAGCCCGGTGACCTTCCGGGCGAGCGCGGTGATCGTGCCGCCGTCGGCCAGCTTCGCCGTCTCCAGCCAGTTCCGGCCCTCGCTGGCGATGTGGAGATACTGCGCGCCGGCCTCGGCGACCGCGGCGAAGATCACCTCGGCGTCGTCCCGGCCGCCGGGCCAGCGATAGGTGAAGTCGTTGACCTTCGTCTGCGACAACCGCACGCCGGTCACCAGTTCCGGCACGGCTTCGGCGACCGCGGTCACGACACGGGCGGTCAGCCGGATCCGGTTCGCGACCGGTCCGCCGTAGGAGTCGGTGCGCTGATTGGTGTAGTCGGTGAGGAACTGGTCGAGCAGGTACCCGTTGGCCGCGTGCACCTCGACGCCGTCGAAGCCGGCCTGGCGGGCACGCACGGCCGCGGCCGCGAAACCGTCGACGACGTCGTCGATCTCGGCGGTGGTCAGCACGCGGGGGACCGGCCACGGCCCGGAGCCGCCGTACGCGCGCATCATCTCCCCACGCGGCTGGACGGCGGAAGGGGCCACGGTGTGGTCCTGGTGCGGGTTGCCCTGCGCGATCGCCCCGGCGTGCATGAGCTGCGCGATCATCCGGCCGCCCGCCGCGCGGACTCCGGCGGTGACCACGCGCCAGCCCGCGACGTGTTCGTCCCGCGCGAGGCCCGGCTGGTTGAGATACCCCTGGCTGGCCGCGCCGTCGGGGTAGGTGCCCTCGCTGAACACCAGCCCGAAGCCGCCGCGGGCGAATTCGGCGTAGTAGTCGGCCATCTCGCCGGTCGGGGTGCCGTCGGGCCGCGCGGAGACACGGGACATCGGGGCGACGGCGTAGCGGTTGCGCAGCGCGAGACCGCCGAGGGCGATCGGGGCGAGCGCGGGGTGTTCGACGGTGGTCGTCATGACCGGGTTCCTCCATTGTGGACGGTTTCGATGGCGAGCGGGGAGAGTCCGGCGGCACTGATCCGGACGAGGTCCTGCGGGCACGCGGAGACCACGACGACGCAGTCCATCTCGGCCCGCAGGGTCACGGCGTCGCCGGGGCGCGAGGTCGCGGTGAGCCAGTTCAGGCGTCCGTCCTCGCCGACCGGGACGCGCATGAAGACGTTGATCGGCTGCGGGGTCGGGCCTGGGAAGCCCAGCCCGGCTTCATCCAGCGCCTCGCGCAGGTTCGCGGCGCACGAGCGGTGCCCCGGAGCCCCCAGCGCGGTGTACCGGGCCGGGTCGCAGGCCGGGATGAGCATGTCGTGCTCGCCGGGGGAGGTGTCTTCGACCAGCGTGAGGATCGGGCGGCGCAGGTCGGTGAGGAAGGCCTCGCCGACGGCCGGGAACAGCTTGTCGACACCCGCGCGGGTGTGCGCCGCGCTGTGGTGCTCGGCCAGTTCGGTCCCGCCGCTGTCGCGGAAGGCGAACACGTCCCCGACCTGGCCGCCGTCGACGTCGATCACG
The DNA here is from genome assembly GCF_022479115.1 of Amycolatopsis sp. EV170708-02-1. Taxonomy (NCBI): domain Bacteria; kingdom Bacillati; phylum Actinomycetota; class Actinomycetes; order Pseudonocardiales; family Pseudonocardiaceae; genus Amycolatopsis; species Amycolatopsis sp. EV170708-02-1. Next base: position 5,422,780 of record NZ_CP092497.1, on the reverse strand, counting down.
CGGATCAGGTCCCCTGCGGCCACACGGACGGCCTTGGCGGTGCCCGGTGGCACTTCCGTTCTGCTCATGCCCCCAGCAAACAGGGGCCACCCGGACTCTCGCCATGGAGAAACCTCCATGATCAAGGAGTGTGATTGGGCAAATCTCCAATCGGCAGCGCGTATCTCGCGTGCTTGAAGACGTAACTCGCGTGCTTGGAGGCGGAACAGCGTGTTACGGCTCCAAGCACGCGAAATACGCCTCCAAGCACGCGAGTTCCGGTGAAGGATAGTTTCGACTTTGATTATTTTCGCGGTACCGGGTTAGTGTTCGCCGATGGAAGACGGGGACGCCGTGGACGCGGCCGGGCTGGACTTCTGGTCGTTCGTGGCGCTGGCGAACCGGCGGCTCGCGCAGGAGTACGGCTTCCGTCATCAGCTGGCGACCGAGGTGCTGCTGACCCTCAATCGGGCCTCCGACCTGGTGACCTACGACCTCGAAGCCGCGGTGCACCGGCCGCGCGGGCGGTCCTGGTCGGCGTTCCGGCTGCTGTTCGTGGTCTGGCTCGCCGGACCACTCGAACCGACCAGCGCCGCCCGGCTGACCGGGATGAGCCGGGCCGCGGTGTCGAATCTGGTCAAGACGCTGGTCGCGGAGGGCATGCTCGACCGTGCCCCGGACGAGCGCGACGGTCGTTCGGTGCGGCTGTCGCTCACCGAGGCGGGACACGAGGAGATGGTCTCGGTCTTCCGCGAGCACAACGAGCGCGAATTCGGCTGGACGAACGCGCTGACCGAGACCGAACAGCGCATCCTCGTGATGCTGCTGGGCAAGCTGATCACCAGCCGGGCCGAGTTCGGCACGCGGAGCCGTAAGTAGGCTGAAGGACGCTTCCCGTCCCCTGGAAGACCGGGCTACGCTGCCCGGTAGGTAGTAAAAGCCTGAACTAAATCGGCGAGGAGGAGACCATGGTGGACGGCGGACGGATTCCCGCGCTCTTCGTCGGGTTGTGCGACGACGCCGCGGTGTTCCCGCCGGGTCTGGCCCCGCTGCCGGACGCCGTCACGGCGCACGACGAGCACCTCGACGCCTGGTACGCCGATCTCGTCGGGCCGCTGGTCATCGCCGCGCCCGCGCTCGGCGACCTCGCCGAGGTGCTGGGCGGCCGGGAGACCCCGCTGCCGGTCTCGGTGACCCTGCCCGGTGGGCCCGCGCAGCTCGACGGCGTGAACGAAGCCGTCGCCAAGCTCCCGGTGAAACTCGACGCGCTCGAGATCGCCGTCCCGGACGGGATGGGCCCGGACGAGGTGCTCGCCGCGCTTTCCCACGCCACCGCGCCGGTCTTCGTCGAGATCCCGCGTGACGAGCGGCGCGTCCCGCTGCTGAGCGCGCTTTCCGGCACCGGTCATCAGGCGAAGTTCCGCACCGGCGGCGTCCGGGCCGATCTGTACCCCGGCGAAGCGGAGCTCGCCGCCGCCGTCCGTGCGGCCGTCGGCGCGGGCGTTCCGTTCAAGGCCACCGCCGGGCTGCACCACGCCCTCCGCAACACCGACCCGGAGACCGGCTTCGAACAGCACGGTTTCCTCAACCTGATGCTCGCCACCGACGCCGTCCTCACCGGCGGCGACGCCGAAGCCGTTCTCGCCGAACGAGACGGTGCCGCCGTCGCCGAGCGGCTCCGCGCACTGGACGCGGATCGTGTCGCCGCGGTCCGCGCGGGCTTCACGTCGTTCGGCACCTGCAGCATCACCGACCCCCTGACCGAACTGGCCGGACTCGGCCTGCTCGAGGCGCCCCGAGGAGAGGCATGACCACGATCGACATCCCCGCAGGCTCGCTGTTCGGGATCGACAACCTGCCGTACGGCGTGTTCTCCGTCGACGGCGATTCCCCGCGCGTCGGCGTGCGCGTCGGCGACTCGGTCGTCGACCTGGCCGCGGCGCTCGGCGACGACGTGTTCGCCGCGCCGACGCTGAACCCGTTCATGGCGCAGGGATACGACCGCTGGGTGGCGGTCCGCGAGCGGATCCGCGACCTGGTCGCCGGCGAGGTCCCCGACGGCGCGGTCCACGCGATCGGACAGGTGACCCTGCACCTGCCGATCGAGGTCGCCGACTACGTCGACTTCTACGCCTCCGAACACCACGCCTCGAACGTCGGCCGCCTGTTCCGCCCCGACGCGGAACCGTTGCTGCCCAACTGGAAGCACCTCCCGGTCGGCTACCACGGGCGCTCCGGCACCGTCCTGGTCTCCGGTACGGACATCGTGCGCCCGAACGGTCAGCGCAAGGCCCCGGCCGACGCGGCGCCGGTGTTCGGGCCGAGCGCGCGGCTGGACATCGAGGCCGAGATGGGGTTCATCGTCGGCACCGGGACCCCGCTGAACACCTCGATCACACCGGACGACTTCCCCGCCACGTCTTCGGCGCCGTCCTGCTCAACGACTGGTCGGCCCGCGACATCCAGGCGTGGGAATACGTCCCGCTGGGCCCGCACCTCGGCAAGAGCTTCGCGACCTCGATCTCCCCTTGGGTGGTGCCGATCCTGGCGCTGGAGGCCGCGCGGATCCCGCTGCCGGGCCAGGCCGATCCGGAGCCGCTGCCGTACCTGCGCGAGAGCGACCCGTGGGGTCTCGACATCGACCTCGTCATCGAATGGAACGGTGAGGAGGTCAGCCGCCCGCCGTTCCGCGAGATGTACTGGTCACCCGCTCAGATGCTCGCGCACCTGACGGTCAACGGCGCCTCCTCGCGCACGGGTGACCTGTACGGCTCCGGCACGATCTCCGGACCGGAGAAGCGTCAGCGCGGCGCGTTCCTCGAATTGTCGTGGGGCGGCAAGGAACCGCTCACGGTCAAGGGGGAGGAGCGCACCTTCCTGCAGGACGGCGACGAGGTCGTGATCACCGGCACCGCGCCCGGCGCGAACGGCTCGCGGATCGGGTTCGGCGAGGTGCGGGGGCGCGTCCTGCCGGCGAAGTGACTCAGCTGCCGGGAATCCCGTTCGGCGGCGGCGCGTCGTTCGCCGCCGAGTCGTTCGCCTCGATGGGGGCGTCGCCGAGGTCGGTCACCAGGACCGGTGTCAGATCCTTGCCGACGCCTCCCTTGAGCTCGACCACGGACATCCCGGAGATGCCCAGGTGGCCGTCGGCCGAGTAGCGGAACGGCGCGAGACCCGGTCCCTCGAAGGACTTCCCGGACTGCTGGAGCACTTCGACGATCCGTTCCCGCGTCAGGTCCTTCCCGGCCGCCCGCAACGCCTGGACGAACGTGTACGCCTGAGCCATCCCGTAGATGCGGTAGTTCGTCAGGTCGCCGCCCTTGCCGTGCGCCTTCCAGACGTTCTGCCACAGCTTCGTCCACGCGTTGTCCGGCGCGTCGACACCGGGCAGGTACTCGGTGGTGACCACGCCGTCGATGAGCGACGCGCCGTTGGTCACCTTGCCCTCGGAGAACCGCGCGAGCAGGGAGCCGACGAGCGCGGGATCGGAGCCGACGTTGCTGTAGAACCATTTCGGCTTGAACCCGATCTTCAGCGAAGCCAGCTGTGAGAGCGCGGTGTACGACGGAACGGTGAAGCCCAGCACGAGATCGACGCCCGCGGCCTTGAGTTTCGCGATCTGCGGCGCGATGTCGGTATTGCCCGGCGAGTACTTCGCGACCTCCACGATCTGCTGGCCGAGATGGCGCCGCGCGCCCTTCTCGCCGTCGCGGCCGAAGTCGTCGTCCTGGAGGAACAGGCCGATCTTCGCGTTCGGCAGGTTCTTGCGCACCCAGTCGCCGATGATCTTGCCTTCGATCTCGTAATCCGGCTGCCAGCCGAAGGTGAACGGCGCCTTCTTCGGGTCGTCGCCCCAGCGCAGCGAACCCGAGGACACGAACAGGTCCGGCACCTTCGAGTTGTTCAGGAAGTCGACGACGGCGCTGTGCGTCGGTGTCCCGAGGCCGCCGACCATCGCGAAGATCTCGTCCTTGAGCACCAGTTCGTTGGTGACCGAGCTGGTCGTGGTCGGGTTGTAGCCGTCGTCCTTCACCACGAACTCGATCTTGCGGCCGTGGACGCCGCCGTTCGCGTTCACGTAGTCGTAGTAGGCCTGATGCCCGCTCGGGATCTCGCTGTAGCCCGGAGCGGCGACGCCGGTCAGCGGGAAATGCGCCCCGATCTTGATGGTCGTGTCGGTGACGCCGACCGTCGACCCCTTCTGTTCGCCCTCGGGTCTGCCGCCCGCACCGCAGGCGGCGGTGACCGTCACGGCCAGGAAGACGGCCACGGCCTTGGTCCAGCGTTTCATGAACTTCGCCTCCAGTGGATGAGTTTCCGCAGCCCGCCGGCGAGGCCCGCCGGTGCGAGCAGCACGATCAGGACGGTGACCAGGCCGTAGATCAACGGCGCCAGATGCGCGGCCTGCACGTCCGACAGGCCGAGATCCGTTCCCGCGCCGGTCACCAGCGGCGGCAGGAAGGTCAGCAGCGCGGCCCCGGCGAGCGCTCCGGTGAGGCTTCCTAGACCGCCGAGCACCACCGCGGACACCAGCAGCAGCGACAGCGTCAGCGCGAAACCGCTCGGCGCCGCGAGCCGCGCGGACAACGCCATCAGCGCTCCGGCCAGCCCCGCGCATCCCGCGCTGACCACGAACGCCCGCACCCGGGTGCGGCCGAGGTCGATCCCGGCCAGCTCGGCGGCCACGTCCTCGTCGCGGACCGCCCGCCAGTCGCGTCCGACGCGACCGCGCGAGAGATTCGCCAGCAGGACGAACACGGCGATCACCGCGAACCACGAAAGGTAAGCGAGATAACGGATCGCCGTGAGGTCCTGCCCGGTGACGAAGTACGCCGCGTCCGCCAGCCAGGCGGGGATCTCCGGCGTCCGCACGGGCAAGCCCTGCTCCCCGCCGAGCGATTCGCCGAAGAACAAAGGGATCCCGGGGACGGCGACGGCGAGTGCGAGGGTCGCCCCGGCGAGATACGGCCCGTGCAGCCTGGCGGCGGCGACCCCCACGAGCGTCCCGACGATCAGGGTGATCACCGTCGCCAGGAGCAGGATCACCAGGAGCGGCAAGGCATCCGACCTCAGCAGGAGCGCCGTTGAGTAGGCGCCGACGGCCATCAGGGCGCCGTGCCCGAGGGAGAGTTGCCCGTTGAGCCCGGTCAGGACGGTCAGACCGCCCGCGGCGATCGCGAGATACGCCATCGTGGTGAGCTGCGCGGTGAGGTACGGCCCGGAGTTCTCCAGCACGAGCACGACGACGACCAGCCCGGCGAGGGCGGCGGGCAGATGACGTCGCAGCATGTCACACCCTCCGTTCGCGGACGCTCGTGAACAGGCCGCCGGGTTTCAGGAGCAGCACCGCCATGAGCAGCGCGAGTGCGGCCAGCGGCACCAGCTCCGCGCCGACGTAGCCGCTCACCAGGCTCAGCGACAGGCCGAGGACGACGCCGCCGACGACCGCGCCGACCGGGCTGTCCAGCCCGCCGAGCACCGCGGCGACGAAGCCGTACACCACCACACCGTCCATATAGGACGGATGGACGAGCCCGCCGCCGGCGATCAGCAGACCCGACAGCGAGCCGGCGAGCGCGGCCAGCGCCCAGCCGAGGGTGAGCATCCGCCCGACCCGCACACCGAGCAGGCGGGCCACCTCCCGGTCGAAGGCCGCGGCCCGCATCCGCAGGCCCAGATCCGTGCCGCGGAACAACACCACGAGCCCGACCAGTACCACGCCGACGGCGGCGATGGTGAACACGCCGAACCCGGTCAAGGCGATCGTCGTGCCGCCGACCTGGAACCCGGTGAGCCCGAACGGCGCCGGGAACGACCGGTACCGCGAGCCGAACACCAGCGCCGCCAGCGCGTGCAGCACGATGAACAGCCCCAGCGTCAGGATGACGGCGTTGATCTCGGGTTTCCCGGACACGAACCGGATCACGAACCGTTCCACCAGCGCGCCGAGCACCAGGCCCGAAAGCAGGGCGACGGCGAATCCCGCCCAGTACGACCAGCCCGCGTCGATCAGGACCAGCGCGACGTAGGTGGTGATCATCGCCATCGGCGCTTGCGCGAAGTTCACGATCCGCGTCGCGCGCCAGATGAGCACGAGCGCCAGCGCGAACGCGGCGTAGACCACGCCCAGCGTCAGGCCGGTGAGCGCGGTGGTCAGCAGTTGCTGCACGAAGCTCCCTTTCAGAATCCGAGGTAGGCGTGCCGGAGCGCGTCGTCCGCGACGAGCGCTGCCGCGTCCCGCCGGACGACGACCCGCCCGAGGTTGAGCACGACGCCGTGATCGGCGATGGACAGCGCGCTGCGCGCGTTCTGCTCGACCAGCACGACGGCCAGCCCTTCGTCGTGGACGAGACCGCGCAGCAGCCCGAAGATCCGCGCCACGATCCGGGGCGCGAGGCCCAAGGACGGTTCGTCGAGCAGCAGCACCTTCGGCCGGGAGAGCAGCGCGCGGCCGATGACCAGCATCTGCCGCTCCCCACCGGAGAGCACGTGCGCGAGACCGTTCTTGCGGTCGGCGAGCACGGGGAAGAGGTCGTAGATCCGGCGCAGGTCGGCCGTCTTCACCCGGCCGCGTGCCCCGAGCGCGCCGAGCCGCAGGTTCTCCTCGACGGTCAGTTCGGCCAGTACGCCGCGGCCTTCGGGCACATGCGCGAGCCCCAGTGCCGGTAAGTCCTCTGTGGACACCCGGCTCAAGTCCCTGCCGCCGAGGGTGACGTGGCCGCCCGCGGGCCGGACGAGTCCGGAGATGGTGCGCAACAAGGTGGTCTTGCCCGCGCCGTTCGCGCCGAGCACCGCGGTGATCTCGCCTTCGGCGGCGGAAAGGCTCACGGAATCGAGCGCGCGCACCGGACCGTAGCTCGCCGAGAGCCGCTCAACGGTCAGCACCGGCCACCTCCTCGCCGAGGTAGGCCGCCTGCACCGCCGGATCGGCGCGGATCTCCTCCGGGGTGCCGCGGGCGATGACCTTGCCGAAGTCCAGCACCACGATCTCGTCGCAGACCTCCATCACCAAATCCATATGGTGTTCGACGAGCATCACCGACATGCGTTCGGTCAGGCCGCGGACCAGCGTGCCGATCTCGTCGATCTCGGCCGACGACAGGCCGCCCGCCGGTTCGTCGAGCAGCAGCAGGTCGGGTTCGCTCGCCAGCGCTCGCGCCAGAGCGACCCTTTTCCTTATCGGGTAAGGAAGACTGGTGGGATAACGCTGGGCGACGTCGGCGATGCCGAAGTCCTCCAGCTGCGTCATCGCCCGCTCGGTCAGGGCTTTCTCGTCCTTCGTCAGCCCCAGCAACGAAGTCCAGAAGGCGGATTTCGCGTGCCTGCCGGCGCCCACGAGGACGTTCTCCAGCACGGTCATCCGGTCGAACAGGCCGAGCTCCTGCAGGCCACGCGCGATGCCGAGGCCGGCGAGGTGATGCGGGCGCAGCCGCCGCAGTTCCTCGCCGCGCCAGGACAGCGTGCCGGTGTCCGGCCGGACGAAACCGCACGCGACGTTGAACAGCGTGGTCTTGCCCGCCCCGTTCGGGCCGATCACCCCGAGCACCCGGCCCGGTGCGACGGTCAGGGAGACGTCCGACAGCGCGACGAGACCACCGAAGGTCACCGATACGCCGGACATCTCGAAGGTCGACAGGGTCACGCAAGAACTCCCAACGGCGGAAGGGGGCCCCGGCGCGGGCGCGCCGGGGCCGGGGACACTCAGGCGTGCGGACACGTGTCCCGGTAGTCGCTGATCGCGCGGTCGTCCGGGGCGGGGCAGAGGAACTGCTCGTAGCGGGTGTCGTTGTCCACGAACCGCTTCAGCCACGAGATCGTGTACTTGGCCATGGTCGTGTTCGCCGTGTTCGGGAAGAAGTGGCTCGCGTTGTCCAGCTCCATGTACGCCTTCTCCGCCGAAGCGGGAATGCTGGTGTAGAACGGGATCGAGTGCGACGCGACCGGCGCGACGGAGTCGGACTCGCCGCCGATGATGAAGGTCGGCACCCGCAGCGAGGACCACGACTTCTGCGTGTTCCACGGCGCGAGCGGCACCGCCGCCTGCAGCGACGGCCGGTCCTGCGCGGCTTCGAGCGAGCCGCCGCCGCCCATCGAGTGCCCCGCCACCGCGAGCCGGGTGGTGTCGATGCGGGAGCGGACCGTGCTGCGCTGGGTCAGGTAGTCGAGCGCGGCCAGCAGCTGGTCACCGCGGCTGTCGGGCTGGTCGTAGATGGTGTTGGTGTCGATCGTGAACACCACGAAGCCCTGCGACGCCAGCCTCGGGCCCATCCACGCGATACTCGACTGCGTCGCGGTGAACCCCGGCGAGATGGCGACCGCGCCGAACGTGCCCTGCGCGGTGCTGGTCGGGTAGTAGATGGTTCCGCCGCCGAAGCCGGTGACGGCCAGGCTCGACACGGAGGTCTGCGACACCGCGAAAGAGCCGCGGGAGGCTTCGATGCTGCTTTCCGTCGGGTCCGGTCCTCGTTCGTAGGGGTTCTCGGCGGCGTAGGCCGCGGGGGCGACAGTGAGTGCCGCGACGGTGGCCAGTCCACAAAGGATCCGGGTCGTACTACGCATGGTGCCGTCTCCGTTCGCCGTTGAACACAGTCCGTGGTGATGGACTGTGGCAAAGGGCGGGTGGGGGCTGCATCGGTGAAATCGCCAGTGTCGGTCCGCGGCCGCCCTCACCGGGCCGGGCGCCCGTACGATCGGCGATCGTGAATCCCTCAGCCGAGGACATAGTCCGCGCGGCGGCCCGGTGGATCGATCGCGGCGTCCGCGTCGACACCTCCGCCTTCGCCCAAGACCTGGGCATCTCGCGCAGCACCCTGTTCCGTCGCGTCGGAAACCGGGAAGACCTGCTCGGTGATGCCCTCTACTACCTGTCCGAGCGCACCCTGACGGCCGCCGCGCGCACCTGGGAGCGCGAAGAGGGCGACGTGGTGCGCAACGCGGCCGGTGAACTGCGCTGTCTCGCGATCATGCGGGAATACCGGTCGGTGCTGGCGGCGAGCGCGGGGTTCCGGCGCTTTCTCGACGACGAGCCGGTGCTGGCGATCAGGCTGCTCACCGACCCGGACGGCCGGGTCCAGCCGAGGGTGATCGCCGCGCACGTCGAGCTGCTGCGCCGCGACGTCGACGCGGGTGGTTTCGAGCCCAGCGTCGGTCTGGACAGCCTCTGTTACGCCATCGTGCGGCTGGGGGAGGCGTTCCTGTATTCGGACGTCCTGGCCTCCCGGGCGCCCGATCTCGACGCGGCGTCGACGCTGCTCGGAGCGCTCGTGGAAGGACGGGTGCCGAGCAAGACCTTGTGAAACACTTGCGCCTGGTGTTTCATCGAGAGGGATCTCGAGGAGGCGTGGATGCCTGTGTACCCGTTGCGGGGCAGGGACGACCTCTTCGGTGGGCTGCGCTCGGCCACCGGGCGCGCCGTGCTGATCCGCGGCACGGAAGGGCTGGGTAAATCGGCCCTGCTCACCGCGCTGCGCGCCACCCTCGGTGTCCGCCTCGTCGGTGTGCGGGGCCTGCGGGCGGAAAGCACGCTGCCGTACGGCGCCCTGCAGCGGATGTTCGGGGCTTCGGTCTCCAGCGGCGCGGAGGCGCGAGACCGGCTCGGCGCCGTCTCGGCTCCGACGATCTGCTGGGTCGACGACGCGCACTGGGTCGACCAGGAGTCCTTGGCGGCACTGGGTTTCGCGGCCCGGCGCTTGGCGGGCGCGCCGGTCGGGATGGTGCTCGCGTCGCGATCCGAGTCGGACGAGTTCGACTCCGTCGAGCTGCCACCGTTGAGCGAGTCCGCCGCCGACCAGGTGCTGCGCGACCGCGGCGTGCCCGCCGGGGTACGCCCGCAGCTGGTCGACCTGGGCGACGGGAATCCCGCCGACCTGGTCGCGCTGGCGGCCTCGCTGACACCCGCGCAGGCGGCCGGGCGGGAGCCGGTTTCGCCGATCCTGCGCGACCGTCTGCCTCGGTACGCGGCCGAGCTCGAGGCGATGCCGCTCGACGAGCGTCTCCGGTTTCTCGGCGCTTGCATGGACTTTTCCGCGCGGAAGGCGACTTGGTACGCGGCGGCGTCCCCGGCCGATCGCCGGGCGGCGCACGCGCGGCTGGCGTCGGTCGAGGAAGGACCGGAGGCGCTCTGGCATCGTGCGATGGCGACGGCCACGCCGTCCGCGCCACTCGCGGACGCGCTCGCCGCGGCACCCGCGGTGGACCACGCCGCCGCTGCTCGGCACCTCGAACGCGCCGCCGCGCTGACCGCCGATCCGGCGGCGCGGACGGCCCGGCTGCTGGCGGCGGCGGACGCGGCCTGGCAGGCGGGCCGGCCGGGATGGGCGCGGCTGCTGCTGTCGAGGGTCGACGCCGAGCCCGGGGCGGTGGCGTTGCTGCACGGGGAGATCGAGCTGCGGGACGGCGATCCCGCCGTCGCCACCCACGAACTCGGCACGGCGGCGGAACTGCTGCCCGATCCGGCCGCCGCGCTCCTGCTGGCGGGCGAGGCGCGGCGGCTCGGCGGCGATTTGAGCGGCTACCGGGCGTTGGCGCGGGCGGTCCCGGCCGGAGAAGGTCTGGCGTTCGCGCACTTCCGCGGTTTGACCTCGGTTTACGCCGGACGGCACGACGACGCCGTCGCCCCGCTGGAGGACGCCGTCGCCAAGGGGATGGCCGACACCGACGTCGCCGGAGCCGTCTGGGCCGCCGAAGCGGCCTTCGCTCGCGGGCATGCGGAGCAGGCGCACGAGTACGCGGCGGCGGCGGTGAGCCGAGCCCGGCTCGGCAAACGGCACGCGGAACTGCCGTGGGCGCTGGTCTACCTTTCGCTTTCGGCCATCGCGCTCGACCGGATCCCCTGTGCGCGGGCGGCGTCCCGCGACGGATTGCGCGCGCCCCACAACCTGCGGATGGAGCATTTGACGTTGCTGGGGCTGGCCGCCGCGCTCCTCGGCGACCGCGCGCCGGAACTGGACGAAGCGGCCGAAGGCATCGCCGAACGCGGCCTCGGCAGGCCCGCCGCCGTCGCCGCGTGGGCGCACGCGTGCCTGGATCTGGCCGAGGACCGGCCCGACGACGCGCTCAGCAGGCTCGAAGATCTCGCTTCGGGCGTCTCCGGCGACCAGCCGGTGATCCGCGTGCTGGCCACTCCGCAACTCGTCGAGGCGGCCGTCTGTGCCGGACGGCCCGAACGCGCCCGTGCCGCGCAGGAGGTGTTCGACCGCTGGACCCTGGCCGGTGCGGAACCCTGCTGGCTCGCGCTGAGCCACCGCTGTCACGCGCTGATGGCGTCGGATCCCGCCGTGGCGGAACGGCGTTTCCGGCTGGCCGTCGAGGCGCACCGGCGGGCGGGCGGCGCGATGGAACTCGCCAGGACGCGGTTCGCGTACGCCACCCTGCTGCGACGGCATCGCCGGACCCGCGACGCCCGCGACCAGTTCCGAGATGCCTTGCGCGGCTTCGAAAACGTCGGCGCGGCCCGGTTCGCCGAACGGGCGAGAGCGGGGCTGCGGGCGGCGGGCGAGACCGTCGACGTGCCGCACCGATCGCTCGCCGGGCTCACCCCGCAACAGGACGCGATCACCCGGCTGGTGGCGGCGGGGGAGACGAACAAGGAGATCGCGCGGCGGCTGGTGATCAGCCACCGCACGGTGGACCACCACCTGCGGAACATCTTCACCGCGCTGGGAGTGCGGTCACGCGTGGAACTCGCGCGCCGGGTCGCCGCCGGTGAGTGAACCGCCTCGTGAGTGGTAAGGACGGTTAGAACCGTCCTTACCACTCACGAGGTGACGTCAGGGGCAGGTGAGTACCGGTGCCTGCGGACGTCCACCGCCGTGCAGTTCGCTCAGCGGCACCCTCGCCAGGCCGAGGATCGCCTGCGCGGTCGCGCGCGGGGCGGTCGCCGGGTTCAGGCCGGTGGCGTCGTAGGCGATCGCGCCGCGGTCCGCTTCGGCGCCGGCGCAGCCGGTCTGCAGCGACCGCAGGAATTCCCGCGCCTTGATCGCGGCGGCGGGACGGTGACCGGCCAGCGCTTCCGCGGCGAGGCCGGTGCTGTTGGCGTTGGGCGCATTCGTGCCGAAGCCGAAGCCGCCGTTCGCGTGCTGCTTCGTGACCAGCCAGGAGGTGCCCTCGCCGGCGTTCACCGCGTCGCCGGTGGCGCGCAGGGCCTGCACGACCGTCGCGGTCGCGTCGACGTCGCTCGTGCACGTCGCCTCGCCGAAGTTCAGCGGGAAACCGCCGTCCGCGCACTGGGTGCTCGCGAGGAACGTCACGGCCGGTGCCGGGGCGCCGCCGGGCGTGCGGTCCAGCGCCAGGAGGGCGAGCGACTGCGAGAGGGCGTTGGAGTAGTCGCCGTATTCGGACCGGTCGGAGAACCGGCCGGACGGCGTGAGCAGCGAGAGAAGGCCCGCCTTCAGGTCGACGCCGCCGAACGACGCGGGGTCCTTGCCGCGGATCTGCGCGGCAAGCATCAGCTTGGCGTGCGCGCCCGCGTAGGCCTCGGTGCCGCCGCCGACGTAGCCGGTGGTGATCTCCGGTTTCGCCAGCCAGGCGATCGCCTTGCCCGCGTTCGTGTCGGACACCCCGGCCGCGGCGAACGCGAAGATCGCGTCGATCGTCAGGCCCTGGTCGGGGAACTTCTGACCGCCGAAGTCGGCCTCGAACCGTTCGCCGTCGGTCATCTGCCTGGCGAGCCAGCCCGCGGCGGCGTCCGCCTTGTGGTGGGTGGCCGCGGCCGCCGCCGGGGCGGCGGCCAGCCCGATGCCGCACAGCACGGCGACAGCGAAAACCAAACGTCTCATGAGAACCCTTTCCCGCATTTCCACGACAGGAGTCGGTGACACCGCGCGACGTGGGTGACCGGGCTCGCCAGGAAGGCACACCGTTGCGGGACAGCGCCGGACTCTCACCGGACTTCCCCCACGACCGCGCCAGAAGACTCTCACCCCGGTCGAATGCGGGATACCGCCGGGTGCCGATGTGATCCTGGCTACCGACCTGGTCAGCGGTACCTGCCTGAGGTGAACGGGTGTTAACCTCGGCTGGCTCGACAACAGAACACCGCCGCCCGTGACGGGGAAGCCGGTCGAAATCCGGCGCTGTCGCGCAACCGTGGGCCCTTTCGCAGGGCGAGCCGGGATACCGAACGGGCGGATGAACGAACCACTGTCGCGATAAACAGGGGTGACTGCGGCGTCCCGCGCTGTCCTCCGCCATGCCGCAAGGAGGAGTCATGCGCCGCGGGTACCTGGCCGCGACGGCCTTCGCCGTCAGCGTCGCCGTGATCGCCGCACCGTTCGCCGGGACGGCGACGGCCGCGAACGATCCGGGCGCGGCGAAGGCGAGTTCCCGCTGGCTCGCGGCGAAGCTGAAGCCGGACGGCACGCTCGAGAACCCCAGCGGCGGCTCACTGCCCGACCACGGCTTGATGCTCGACGTGCTCTTCGCGATGTACGCCGCGGGAGAAGGCGCGCGGGCCGAGCCGATCGTGAAGTTCCTCGACGACCAGGGCCACGCCACCGACTACTTCACCTGGGACGGGCTCGCCCCCGGCGCCGGGTACGACAAGATCGTCGTCGGCGGCGCCGTGGCGAAGACACTGGTCGCCGCCCAGGTCTCCGGCCGGAATCCCCGGGCCTTCGACGGCTACGACCTGGTCGCCGAGACCCAGGGCGCGATCATGCGCAAGGGCCCCGACAAGGGCCGGATCAGCGATTACGCCAAGGATCCCGCGCTCGCCGACGCGGTGAGCAACAACGCGAACATGTTCGGCCAGGCGCTCGGGGTGATCGGCCTCGCCGCCGCGGGCGTGAACGACCGGCTCGCCATCGACAAGCTGCTGACCCAGCAATGCTCCGAGGGCTACTTCCGCGTCCTGTTCTCCTACATCCCGACGAAGGAGACCGGCGACCACGTCACCCCGGACGGCCGCAAGGTCTCGACCTGCGACGAGGGCAAAGCGCCCGGCCTTTCCCCGACCGACGGCGACGCCACCGGCCTCGCCCTCTCGGCGCTGCTCGCCGCGAAGAAGGCGGGCGCGGCCGGTCTCGACGCTCCGATCGGCAAGGCCGTCTCCTGGCTCAAAGCGAACCAGACGCCCGGCGGCGGCTGGGGCGGCGGCGTCGGCACCGAGGCGCCGAACACCAACAGCACCGGCCTGATCGTCCAAGCACTCGCCGACGCCGGCGGCGCGGACGCGGCGGTGGACAAGGGCATGCGGTACCTCAAATCCGCGCAGGCGAACGCCGCGGCCGACGCCGGGAACAAGCTCGCGGGCGAACTCGGCGCGATCGCCTACGACCCCGCGTCCTACGAGGCCGCGCGTTCCTCCGGCATCAGTGGCCTCGACACCTGGATCCGCGCTAGCGCGCAGGCTTCGCTCGGGTTGTCACAGGTCGGGTTCTACGCGCTCGCGAAGGGCGAAACCCTGCCGCCGGCCACCGGCGTCCCGGAAACCCCGGCCCCGACGACGCAGCCGCACAAGCCTGCTCCGAAACCCGAAAAGTTCGTCACGCCCAGGGCGTCCACCGGTGCCCGGGTGTCCACGGTGGCGGCGGTCACCGCCCCGGCCGACGCGACCCCGGCCGCCCGTCTCGCTGCCTACCTGACGAACCGGCTCGTCGGCGGCGACCACGTCGAGGTCACCGAGGGCGGCAAGACCTACGTCGACTACGACGCCACCGCCGATGTGGTGCTGGCTCTGCGGGCGCTGGACCAGCGGCCGGATTCGGTCGCCCGCGCTTCGCAGTTCCTTCTGAAGCCGGAATCCGTGCAGGCCTACGCCCACGGTGCGCCGTACGAACAGGGCGAGGCGTCGTACGCCGAACCGCTCGCGAAACTCGTGCTGGTGGCCGAATTCGCGAAGTCGGACGCAGCCGGGCCGTTGCGCGCCGATCTGGTGAAACTGCGCGGTGCCGACGGCGAGTTCACCGACACCGGTTCGTTCGCCGACGCCGACCGGACGGTCGAGCGGCACGCCTGGGCGGTGCTCGCCACCGCCGCCGACCCCGGCCCCGCGGTCGAACTGCTCCTCTCCCGCCAGTGCGCGGACGGCACCTTCCCGAAGCACCTCGACACCGCCGAGTGCGGCTCCGGCGACCTCGCCGCGACAGCCGCCGCCGTCACCGCGCTGGTCGCCCGTCCGCACACGGACACCGCGCCGCCGACCAGACGCCCGAACGCCTGGACCGAGCGGCGCGTGTCGGCGTTCGTCTCCGCGGTGGGCGCGCTCGGCGTCCGGCCCACCGGCGAGGGTTTGGTGACCGGGGAAGGCGGCGAGACGGACGTCGCGCTCAGCGCCGCCGTCGCCGCCGCGCGGCAGACCGCCGGGCTCGACGCGAGCGGAACCGCGCGCTCGCTGGGCAAGCTCGTCCAGGCGGACGGCGGGTTCGCCAAGGCATCCGGCGGAGAGACCGATCTCCCGACCAGTTCGGCCGCCGCCCAAGGGATCGCGGGCCGCTCCTGGCTCACCGCCGCGGATTCGCCGCTGTCACCCGCGATCCGGCTCCCGCTGACCACCGGCACCGATACGCCGGTGCTGGCCGCCGCCCAATCCGACGACCAGCCGGCCTGGGTGATCTGGGGGCTCGCGGGACTGGCCGCGCTGCTCCTGCTCACCGCGATCGCGCTCGTCTTCGTCCTTCGCCGTTTCACCAAGAAAAAGGGGGTAACACCATGAAGAGACTGCTCGCCGTCACCACTGTCCTCATCGGACTGATCGGGCTGTCCGCCGCACCCGCGAACGCGGTCGACACCACCAAGGGGTACAACGGGATCTGCACCGGCGCCGACGCGCGCACCGGGGTCACGGTCGTGATCGATTTCCAGGAGCTGGCCGCGCCGACGATCACCCGCTGCTCGCCCAACGCCGCGCCGGGCACCGCCCGCACGGGCATCAAGGCGTTGCAGGACGCGGGGATCGCGGTCGCCGGCACCGCACGCTGGGGGCTCGCGTTCGTCTGCCGCCTGGAAGGCCGCCCGTCCGCGACGGAGACCCTCCCGCTGTCGACCAACCCGAACTACAAGGAAGCATGCGTCACCACCCCGCCCGCGGGCGCGTACTGGGGTTACTGGCACGCCGACGGTTCCGGCTCCACCTGGACCTACAGCAGCTCGGGAGCGCTCAACCGCAACGTCGTCCCGGGTGGTTTCGAGGGCTGGTCGTTCTCGCTGAACAAGTCCGCGACGACCAACCCGCCGCCCGGCGTCACGCCGAGGAACCCGGCCGTCCCGTGAAAAGGCTCCTCGGGGTGGTGGCGGCGGTCTTCCTGATCGCCGCCACGGCGCCGTCCGCGCACGCGATCGACCAGGGCAAGGGATATCCCGGGTTCTGCAAGGACGCCACCGGGGTCACCGTGGTGGTGGATTTCCAGCAGCTCGGCGGCACGACGATCGTGCGGTGCAATCCGCAGACCACCCGCGGCACCGGGCTCGACGCGCTCAAGGGCGCCGGTTTCCAGATCGCCGGGGTCCAGCGCTGGGGCGAGTCGTTCGTCTGCCGGGTCGAGAACCGCCCGTCCGCGACCGAGAGCCTTCCCATGACGGGCCGTGAGGGCTACCGGGAGCCGTGCGTCGACACACCGCCGGCTCAGGCTTATTGGTCGTACTGGCACGCCTCGAACAACTGCGCCTGGGACTACAGCCAGTGGGGGGTCAAGAACCGCGACTTCATCCCGGGCGGTTTCGAGGGCTGGTCGTTCTCCCTGAACGCCACCGCCCAGAGCAACCCGGTCCCGCGGGTCTCCGCCGTCCGGCCGGGCACCGAGAACCAGCCCTGTGTGCCGCGAGAAGAGGCGAAGCCGCTTACCGGCGACCCCGGCGAGCGGCAGCAGCGACCGCCGGCGGGGAACGGTCAGCAAGCCGACGGATCTCAACCGGCGACGACCGCGGGAGAGGCTCCGGCCGCGGAGCCGGGTTCCGGCGCGCTGCCGCCGCCCAAGCCGCGTCCGAGTGCTTCGGCGCGGCCGAAGGCGCAGGACCCGTCGTCGAACGTCGCGTTCACCGGCGGGGAGAACGCCGAGGACGTCAACGCGGTGCTCGAACGCGAGTCCGGAGCGGCGGGCTGGGCGCCCTGGGCGGCCGGCGCCGCGGTACTGGCGTTGTGCGTGGCAGGATTCCTGATGGCACGCAGACGCAAACGCGCTCAAGGAGTTTGATGACGTCCTACTTCCTGCCGCGCGATCTGCATCCGGCCGCGTGGTGGGTGTGGGCGCTCGGACTCGCCGTCGCGGCGACCCGCACGACGAACCCGTGGCTGCTGCTGACCATCGTGGCCGTCGCGGGGTACGTCGTCGTGGCCCGCCGCAGCGAGGCGCCGTGGGCGCTGGCGTTCCGGCTGTATCTGTACCTCGGCGCGTTCATCGTCGCGATCCGCGTGTTCTTCCGCGTCGTGTTCGGTGGTGCCGAAGGATCCACGATCCTCCTACGGCTGCCCGAGATCCCGCTGCCGGAATGGGCGGCGGGTATCCGGCTCTTCGGCGACGTTTCCGCGGAATCGTTGCTGGGCGGGCTCTACGACGGGATGCGGCTGGCGACGATGGTGATCTGCCTCGGCGCGGCCAACGCGTTGGCGAACCCGAAACGGCTGCTCAAGGCGATGCCGCCGGCGCTGTACGAGGTGGGCACGGCGGTCATCGTCGCGCTGTCGGTGTTCCCGCAGCTCGCCGAGAGCGTGCTGCGGGTCCGGCGGGCCCGCCGGCTGCGTGGCAGCTCGGGCAAGAAGAAGGTGAAGGCGCTGCACACCATCCTCATCCCGGTACTGGAGGACGCGCTTTCCCGTTCGCTGCAGCTCGCCGCGTCGATGGACTCACGCGGCTACGGCCGGGCGGGAATGGTCGAAGCGCGCGCCAGACTGATCACGGGAACGCTGATGATCGCCGGGCTGCTCGGTGTCTGCGTCGGTGTATACGCCACTTTGGACGGTTCGACGCCCCGATACCTGGCCGCACCGGTGCTTTCCGCGGGTGTCGTGGTCGGCCTGATCGGATTCTGGTCGGCGGGCAAACGCGTCCGGCGCACACGCTACCGGCCGGATCGCTGGCATCCGCCGGAAATCGTCGTCGCCGTCAGCGGGATCACCGTCGCGGCCGTCCTGTTCGCGACGTCGGAGGTGAACCCGATGAACATGAACCCGTCGCTGATCGGCCTGTCCTGGCCTTCGCTGTCGTGGGTGCCGTTGCTCGGGGTGCTGATCGGCGTGCTTCCCGCGTTCCTGACGCCGGCTCCCGAACCTCCGTACGCCGCACTGGAAGAAGAAGCCCGCGCATGATCGAACTGGACCACGTCTCCTTCACCTATCACGGCCGCGCCGAACCGGTGCTGTCCGACGTGACACTTTCCATTGGTGAGGGTGAACTCGTGCTGTTCGCGGGCCGGACGGGCGCGGGCAAGTCGACGCTGCTCGGCACGATCAACGGTCTCGTCCCGCATTTCACCGGCGGTCATCTCGAAGGCACGGTCTCCGTGGACGGCGTGACGACGCGATCCCGGCCGCCGCGCGAGTTCGCGCATCTGGTCGGCGTCGTCGGACAGGATCCCCTCGCGGGCTTCGTGACCGACACGGTGGAGGACGAACTCGCGTACGGCATGGAGCAACTCGGCCTGAGCCCGCAGGTGATGCGCCGCCGCGTGGAGGAGACCCTCGACCTCCTCGGCATCGCGGAACTGCGCAGGCGCGCGCTGCGGACGCTGTCCGGCGGGCAGCAGCAACGGGTGGCGATCGGCTCGGTGCTCACCACCCATCCCAAGGTGCTCGTGCTGGACGAACCGACGTCGGCGCTGGACCCGACCGCGGCGGAGGAGGTGCTCGCGACGCTGGCCCGGCTGGTGGAAGACCTCGGCACGACGGTGCTGATGGCCGAGCACCGGATGGAACGCGTGATCCCGTTCGCGGACCGGATGATCCACGTGCCGGGCACCGGGGAAGTGATCGACGGAACGCCGCCGGAAGTGCTGAAGGACATGCCCATCGCGCCGCCGATCGTCCACTTGGGACGGTTGGCGGGCTGGGATCCGCTGCCGATGTCGGTCCGGGACGCCCGGCGGCGCGCGTCCTCGCTGACGCTGGGGGCTCCGCCCGCGCGGACCACGACAGTGGGCGAGGAGCTGCTGGCCGCGTCCGGTGTCGTCGTGCGTTACGGGCCGAAGGTGGCGGTGCGGGAGGCCGGCCTGACCCTGCGCGCCGGCGAGGTGCTGGCGATGATGGGGCGCAACGGTTCCGGCAAGTCCTCGCTGCTGTGGGCGGTGCAGGGTTCCGGCCCCCGGCAGGGCGGCAAGGTGACCGTCGACGGCGAGGACCCGAAGACGCTGAGCAGCGCCGCGGCCCGGGCCCTGGTCGGAATGGTGCCGCAGACCGCGAGCGATCTGTTGTACCTGCAGACCGTCGCCGCCGAATGCGAAGCCGCCGACGCGGAATCGGGTGCGGAGCCGGGGCGGTGCCGGGAACTGCTCGACAGGCTCGCTCCGGGCATCGATCCCGAGTCGCACCCGCGTGACCTTTCGGAAGGGCAGCGGCTCGCGCTCGTGCTCGCCGTCCAGCTGTCGGCCGCCCCGCGGATCATGCTGCTGGACGAACCGACCCGCGGCCTCGACTACACCGCGAAGGCAGCGCTGGCGCGGATGATCGCTTCGCTGACGGCCGAGGGCAAGGCGATCGTCGTGGCGACCCACGACGTCGAGTTCGTCGCGACGATCGCGGACCGGGTGATCGTGATGGCGGAAGGGGAGATCGTCTCGGACGGCCCGACCGGTGAGGTGCTCGGCGGCTCCCCGGCGTTCGCCACGCAGATCGCGAAGATCCTCGGCGAGCCCTGGCTCACCGTCGAAGAGGTCCGGTCGGCGCTGCCGCAGGAGGTCCCGTGACCGCGGTGGCCCCGGCGGTCCGGCTCGGCCCCCGTTCGGCGACGGTGCTCGGCCTCGCGTCGCTGGCGGGGCTGATGATGTTCGTCTGGCCGCTCCTGGTCCGCGTCGAGCCGCAGTCCATGCAGCACGGCCCGGACGCGCCGTTCGTGTTCATCGGGATCCTGCCGATCCTGATCGTCATCGTGCTGGCCGAGATGTCCGAAGGGGGCATGGATTCCAAGGCCCTCGCGATGCTCGGCGTGCTCTCCGCGGTGAACGCCGCCCTGCGGCCCCTCGGCGCGGGGACCGCGGGTATCGAGACCGTGTTCTTCCTGCTGGTGCTGGCCGGGCGGGTGCTCGGCCCCGGGTTCGGTTTCGTGCTGGGCTGTACTTCGATGTTCGCTTCGGCGCTGCTGACCGCCGGGGTGGGGCCGTGGCTGCCGTTCCAGATGATGTGCTCGGCGTGGATCGGGATGGGCGCCGGGCTGCTGCCGCGCCGGATCACCGGCAAGGCGGAGATCACGATGCTGGTGGCGTACGGGATCTTCGTCGCGTACGTCTTCGGATTCCTGATGAACCTGTGGTTCTGGCCGTTCATCACCGACGCCGAGGTGCCGTACCACGACGGGCACATCTCCTACGTGCCCGGCGCCCCGCTGCTGGAGAACCTGCACCGCTTCGCCGTGTTCACCCTGCTGACCTCGACGGCGGGCTGGGACACCGGCCGCGCGATCACCAACACGGTGGCGATCCTGGTGCTGGGGCCCGCCGTGCTCGCGACGTTGCGCCGGGCTTCGCGGAAGGCCTCCTACGGGGTGATCCCCTCGTTCACCGATGAGCCCGCTTCCGGCGCAGGACGTGGAAGGACACGGCGAACGCCACTCCCACGGCCACGATGAGCGCGGCGAAGACGGGATGCATGTCCTTGGACAGGCTCTGCGCCCGGTCGGGGCCGATCGCCCAGAGCGCCAGGGGAGTCGCGTAGGCCGCGGTGAGGGCGATCGCGCCCCAGCGGAGCCGGGTGTCGCGCAAAGTGCCGATCAGGGCGATCGCGAGCGGGACGACGGCGAGCATCGCGAACTGGCCGGCGACCATGATCGGTACGGCCCAGGCCGAGACGACGACGGCGCGCGGGGCATGGCGGACGGTGGTTTCGCGGTCGGACATCGGTTCCTCCGGGGTGTGTTCAGCAGTGGGATTCGGCGGTGGTCTTGAGGTCCTTCAGCCAGGCTTCGAGGCCCCAGCCGAGGAATCTGGTCGCGGTGGGCACGTCGGCCTCCACCTGGGCGCCGGACCAGTTCTCCTCGGTGCGGACGAGCACACCGCCGTTGACCTCGGTGAAGGTCCAGACGTGGATCCCGTTGTCGATGCCGAGGCCCTCGCCGACCGCGGGCCCGCTCCAGCGGAGACATGCGCCGCGCTGGATCTGATGGACGGTCGAGGTGATCGACAGCGTGGTGGCGGGGGTCGTGGCGGTGGGCGGCGCCGGGGTGGTCCAGCGGAACCGGGAGTTCTTCCGGAGCGGGCCGTGGTCCAGGCGTTCGTTGCTCAGCACCGGCTCCTGCCACGACGGCCAGCGTTCGACGTCGGTCTGAAGTCGCCAGATCTTGGGCAGCGGTGCCTTGATCAGGGCCTCGGTCCGATAGTGGATCGGAGCCTTCGTGTCGATGGTCTTGCCTTGGCAGGAAAGCGGGGACGCGGTCGTGGCGGCGTGTGCGGGTGCCACGGCACCGCCCAGCAGGCCGATCGCGAGCGGAAGCGCGAGCGCGGCGGTGCGGTAGAGCGACTTCATCAGAACTCCTTGTTAGTGGCGATTGCGATAGTTAGAAGCTATAACCAATGGCGTGAGTGTCAATAGGGAAAGTGATAGCCTCTAACTGGCTGGAAGGAGGTGGCCGGTGGAGACCTCGCGCGAGCGTTACCGAGCCCAGGTGCGCGCCGAGATCAAGCGGCACGCGTGGGAGCAGCTGGCCACGACGGGCGTGTCCGCGTTGTCCCTCAACGCGATCGCCAAACACGTCGGCATGAGCGGCCCCGCGCTGTATCGGTACTTCCCCAGCCGCGACGACCTGATCACGGACCTCATCCGCGACGCGTACCGGAGTCTCGCCGACGCCGTCCAGTCGTCGGCCAGTGTGGCCGAAGTCGCCGACGCGATCAGGACATGGGCGCTGGCGGATCCGCAGCGATACCTGTTCGTCTACGGAACGCCCATCCCCGGCTACCGCGCGCCCGGCGACACCACGGAGATCTCGAACGAGATCATGGCCGTGCTGCTCCGGGTGCACGCTGCGGAGCCGGACGACGGGCGCTTGACGGCGTTCGACGCTCATCTCGAGGAGCATCGAGAGTGGGCGGGCGGGCTGCCGGTGTCGTCCGCGGTCCTCCGTCGCGCCGTGACCTTCTGGACCCGCGTTCACGGCGTCCTGTCGCTCGAGCTCGCCGGGCACTTCGCCGGCATGGGGTTCGACCCGGCCCTCCTGTTCGCCGCCGAGGTCGACGACCTGCCCGGGTGATCGCGCTCGCCGGTTCGTGATCGGGCCGCGAGTTGGCGTGCTCAAAGGCGCGACACGCGTGCTTGGAGGCGCGACACGCGTGATCAGACGGACGACACGCGTGTCCAGGCGGACGACTCGCGGCGGGACCCGGCCGCGAGCGTGTCGTCCATCCGGTCACGTGTGTCGTCCGTCTGGTCACGTGTGTCGTCCGTTCCGGCCCTGCGCACCCGCCGGGCGGCTCCCCGGCACGTGTCGCGAAAGCCACTTTCGGGACATCCAACGTCGCGAAAGTGGCTTTCGCGACATGTACTCGGGCAGCGCGGCGGCGACCAGCGTCCATAAAGGACGGTTCCCGGTCAGTGGGGCATCGTCGACCGCTTTCGGCGCTGTGCGGTGGTTTTCGCGTTCGCTGTGCTAGCTTCCGGGAATGCGCGGAGGATCCAGGATTCGTACGCTCGCGGTGCTCTCGTCGATGCTCCTGGCTTCGCTGATCGGCCCCGGTGTCGTCGCGAACGCGTCCGGCGGGCACGGCTGCGAATGCGCCACCCCGTCGATCGACCGTTTGCAGCACTGGCTCGCCTCCGGTGAGGGCACCACGCTGCCGCCGACCGGCAGCCTGCTCGTTCGCGAACATGGCGGTTACGCCGCCAAGGTGACCTTCCTCAACGCCGAATGGCACGTGGTCGTCGTCTGGCTGGGAAATCAGTTCGAAGCACAGGCCGATCTGTCGAAATCCGCCGGCTTCTGGATGACGTACAGCGCGACCGACGACCTCTACGTCCAGCTTCGTCCCGCCTCGCACTGGAGCGGCGGGGACAAGTGGCTCACGAAGGTGCCGTCGACCGGCGGCAAAATGGTGAAGAAGTTCTTCAGCTTCAAACCCGCCGCCTGGACGACGCTGCCCGAGCTGGGCACGCCCGGCTACTCCTTCGCGTCGGCGCTCGCCGAGGCGCGAGGCCTGGTCTTCGTCGGCAAGACGCCGAACAAGCTCGACTTCCGCGGCCTCTCGATCGACCGCTACCGGCCGCCCTGTCTCTGAACGTTCCTCGGTCTTTCACCTGTCCGGAGGGACGGCCATCGCGCACCGTGCCCGTTTTGTCCTGTACGGTGAACTTTCAGCCGCCTTTCGCACGACCGATCCGAGGAGTACCCCTGATGAGCCTGTTCGACTCGCTGAAGGAAAAGGCCGCCGAACTGCTGGGCGGCGCGGGCGACAAGGTCAGCGAACTGACCGGCGTCGACCTTTCCGGCGCCGCCGACCAGGTCACCCAGGCGACCGGCGGGCTGGCCGAAACCGGTCAGGGTCTCGCCGAGAGCGCGACCACGGCCGGCCAGGACGCCGTCGACTCGGCCACCGCGGCCGGGCAGGGCGTCGTCGACTCCACCGGTGCGCTCGGTGACGCCGCCACCGGGCTGGCAGGCGACGTGATCGATCCGAACGCCCGGGGCTGACCCGCCCCCGGACTCCCCGGTATCCCGCGGATACCGGGGAGTTCGTCATTTCCGGGCGCTGAGATCAGCGATACTCCCGGCCCTGGGGAGCCAGGACGACGGCGCGGGGAGCGAGGAGCCCTCGCGCTGAGATCTGGGGAAGGTCCGGGCAGACAGCCCCGCTTGCTCCGGCGGGACGATATCCGGTTTTCGGTATGACGATCTTCGCTCTTCCTTATCCCGCAAGGGAATTCTCGCCGGCAGGGTGGATGGGGAAACGTCCTGTGCGGGGTCTACGCGCTCATCGCGCTCGCCGCCCTGATCCGCGACCGCCGCCACATCCTGCCGGCCCTGGCCGCCCCGTTCCGCCGGGTGCCCGTCCGGGAAAATGAGGTCCGCACGAATACCGTTCCCCGCTATTCTGATCGAAACTGACTGATCTGCGGGGGAGCGGACAATGGTCGGAATCTGGATAGCGCTGGGGATACTCCTGATGGTGATCGGCATCGCCGTCGTCACCGATCTGCGTGATCGAGGGCGGGGCGGGACGCGCAAGATCATGCTGCCGGGGTGGGCCTCACGGCGCGCCGACTACACGGAGAACGACCTCGTCCACGGGCGCTGGACGGAAAAGGCGCCGCGTGAGCAGGACGAAGAACTCCAGCGCCGGTACAAATCGGGCGACGAATAAGGGGATCACGCGGCTGGCCTGGCCCAGCGCCAGGCGGCGTGCAGTGCGGTGATCAGTGCCTCGTCGTCGGCGAAGGTGGGTTCTTCCCCGACCGGTATCCAAGTGCGGTCGACGATTTCACCCTCGTCGCGCCGGACCACCGAGATCCCGGGATAGGACAAGGCCGCGTGGCCGTCGTCGTCGGCCACGCGGAGGGGCTCCCAGTGCAGCTGGACAACGCGATCAGCGCTCATTGACCACAACTTTCCGTACTCGCGTATCGGGTAAGTCGTCTGTCGAGGCTCGCACGTTTCACCCTTGCCTTGTGATCTGCGCCCTTCGCACTGCGGATTCCCGCGCCGGATTCGATTCTTTTCGTGAATTCCGCGGAGGGGAAGCCGTCGCATCAAGGCGGTGACCCCGATCACAAATCGGCTCCACGATCGTGAGAACATGAGGGCCAAGCTGCCGGATCCCGGAGGGTGAATGCTCCGCAGAATGCGTCGCTGGCTCGAATTGCTCAGTCTCGGCGGGTTGGCGGTGGCCGGCTTCGCCGTCGGAATCGCGGAACAGCTCGGCCTTCTCGACAAAGTCGCGCCGAAAGGCGTCACCACCCTGACCCTGATCATGGTCAGCGGTGTGGTCGTGGTGCTGCTCATCGAGCTGACGCCGTTGCGCGCGCTGGAGGACATCCGCGATCGCCTCGCCGGTCTCGACATCGACACCATCGCCGCGAGTCTCCGCCGTTCGCACTACGGCGGTGTGGTCGAAGTGCACAAACGCTTTCCGGACGACGAGTTCGCGGCACACGTCGCGAAGGCCAAACAGGTGACGATTCTGAACACCTGGATCCCCAACCTGCAACGCCTGGAAAAGGAACTCGAAGCCGCGATCGTGGAACGGCGCGCCGAGGTGCGGATCATGTTGCTGCACCCGAACTCGATGCTGGTGGGGCTGCGGGAAGCGGCGCTGGGCCGCAGCGATGGCGCGGGCAACCCCTTCGTGAGCACGGGGATCGCGGAGTGCCTGGAGATCCTCTCCCGGCTGCACCGGCGGCTGGCGAGACGCCAGGGCAACCTGAAGGTGCGGGTGTTCAACTCGCAGGCCTCGGTTTCGGTGTACCGGGCCGACGGGCGCTACCTGGTCAGCATGTTCCTGCACGGCCAGCTGGCGGTCAATTCGCCGCAGTTCCAGATCGAGGGCACGCACGACACCGTGCTCGGCGAACAGATCCAGCGCGAGCTCGACACGTTGTGGGACATCGGCCGCGACGTCGACCTCGCCGACTGGAACCGAAGCATCGACATGATCCGTTTCTGAGCAAGAGGTGTAGTGATGCGCGAGCTCGACGAGTTCGAAGACGGTTTGATCGAGCGGTTCAGGAACCACCCGGCGCTGCGGGGCGTCACCGATCTCCCGGAGGAGGACCTCCGGGCCGTCCTGGTGCAGCGCCGGTTCCTGTCACTGGCCTTCACCATGGCCTACGACCTGGCGATCGACCTGCTCACCGACGAGCAGTCCAAACGGATCGCCCGCGTCATCGTCCGCGAGGAGTATCCGGACAACAATTCGCCCGGCAGCACACCTTCGCACCGCGAGGACCTGATGGCGGACATCCTCGCCTTGGGCGTCCCTCGCGAAGTGCTCGTGCGGTCACGGAGGTCCTTGGCCACCTCGGCCTGCCTCGACACCACCATGGAGCTGATCGCCTCGGCGGGCGACTCGAAGCACGCCGACGTCGAGCTGCTGACGATCCTGCGGTTCTGGGGCGAGGTGCTGGTGTCGGTCGAATACGGCGAACTCTGGCGCCGGATCGGCCCGGTGCTCGGCGCCAAGTCCGTCTTCTACTACCCGCATCACGTGCACGACGCGAAGTCGCGCCCGCTCGCCGCCGCGTCCCCGCTGTCGCTGACGCATTCCGACCAGCTCGGGCTGCGGCTCGTGCAGCTGATCGACTCCGGCGAGGCGCGGGAGCGGTTCCGGGAGACCGAGGAGGCGGTCGTCGCGATCAAGACGGCCTTCTACGACCAGTTCCTGCCCGCCTCGTGAGTGGTGAGGACGGTTCTAACCGTCCTCACCACTCACGAGTCACTCGGCAACGAGACCGGCGAACCGGCCCAGCGTCTCCTCGCGCCCCAGCGCCTGGGTGATCGAGTGCAGGTCCGGGCTCCGGGTCGAGCCCGTGATCGCGATCCGGATGATCTGCGAAGCCTCGCGGATGGAACCCGGGAAGCCTTCGGGGTTCTTCTTGAACTCCTTGGCGTTCTTCGCGAAGCCGTGCTTCGCCGCCACATCGCGGATCTGCTGGAACCACTCCTGGCCGTCGTCGAGCTGCCGGTAGTTCTCGACGAAGTCCCGCGCCACGGCCTGGACGACGGCGCGGTCGACGCCGAGGGCGGTGATCCGCTCGTCGTCGGGGCTCGCGACGGCCGCGTGCAGCTGCGGGAAGAAGAAGCCGTAGACGGCGCGGAACTCGCTCCACTTCTTCAGGTCCTTGCGCGGGTTCTCGGCGCCGTCACGCTCGACGGCGAGCGCGCGGAGCGCGAGGTCCGGCTCGGCGTCGAGGACGGTCCGCAGCTCGGGGTCGAACCGCTCCGCCCAGCCCCGGACCTCTTCGAGGATCTCGGCGCCGGACAGCGTGGCGATGTGGTCGGCCGAGATGTCGTCGAGTTTGACCAGGTCGACCAGCGGGCCGGCGACCCCGCATTCGTCGAGGTTGATCGGCTCGGCCAAGGCCTGGTCGAGGGGCATCTCGGCGAGACGGCCGTTGGCGAGGCCGCGCAGGTAGTACAGGACGGCCTTGGTGGGGTAGCCGGACTCGATGTAGAAGTCGACGCTCGCTTCCGGGTCCTTGCGCTTCGACAGCTTGCGCTTGCTACCGCCCTCCTGCTTCATCAGCGGCGCGATGTGCGCGTACGTGATCGGCTCGAAGCCGAGCGCGTCGAACAGCTGCTGGTGCACCGGCACCGACGAGATCCACTCGTCGCCGCGGATCACCAGGTTGACCCGCATGAGGTGATCGTCGACGGCGTGCGCGAAGTGGTAGGTCGGCAGCCGGGGGCTCTGATCGGAGCTCTTGAGGATGACGACGTCGTTGCGGTTGGCCTCGGCCTCCAGCGGGCCGCGGATGGCGTCGGTGAACCGGGCGCGGGCGCCGGTGTCGTCCGGCGCGCGGAACCGCACGACGTACGGATCCCCGGCGTCGAGCTTCGCCTGCACGTCGGCGGGGTCGGCGTCGCGCCAGATGGCCCACGAGCCGTAGTAGCCGGTCGGCAGCTTCGTCGCCTGCTGCCGGGCGGTGATCGCCGCCAGCTCGTCCTTCGTGGCGAAGTCGAGGTACGCGCGGCCGGTGCGGAGCAGGTGGCGGACGTAGGTCAGGTAGATCTGCTCGCGCTCGGACTGCTGGTACGGGCCGTAGTCGCCGCCGCGGTGGATGTCCTCGTCGGCGGCGAGGCCGAAGTAGGCGAACCCGCGCTCGAACTGCTCGATGGCGCCTTCGACCTCGCGCGAGCGGTCGGTGTCCTCGACCCGGACGAGGTAGCGGCCGCCGCTGCGGCGGGCGACGTCCTGGTCGATGGTGGCGACGTAGACCCCGCCGATGTGGACGAACCCGGTCGGCGACGGGCCGAACCGGGTGACCAGGGCGCCCTCGGGGAGCTCGCGGGCGGGGTAACGCTGTTCCCAGTGCTCGGGCTCGGGCAGGTCGGCGGGGAAGAGGGCGTCGATGACTGCTCGGTCCAGCATGGCGGTTCAGATCTCCCGGCGTCGTGGTGCATGGCGGTTTTCGCCACCGAAGAGCCTAACCGTCCAGCCTCCCGGGCTGGTGAGGGTGGGTCCCGAAGCCGGATCGAGACGTGCTTTTCCGTCGGTGGTCCCCGGTAAAATGGGCCTTGCCGGACATTCGGGGAGGAAATCGGTGACCACCGATAGCTCGCTTCGTGAAGAACCCCAGCTCACCATCCGACCAAAACCCTCGGCGTTCTTTCTGCGCCGTCGTTTTCTCCGCACTTTCGGGCCCGCCCTGGCCCTGGCCGTGGCCGGCCTGATCGCCCTGCTCGTGAGCGGCACGATCGTGGTGCCGTTCCAGCAGACGCTCGTCCTGCGCGGCAAGATGGGCTCCAAATCGGATCTCTTCGAAGACCCGAAGATCCAGGAAATCCTGATGCGCCACCACATCCGCGTCCACGTGACCAGGGCGGGCTCGCGGGACGTCGCCACCCACGACCTCAGCCGGTACGACTTCGTGTTCATGTCGGGCGAGCCCGCCGCGGGTCTCGTCCGCCGGTCGAGGGCCAACGAGTGGACGGGCACCGCGCGGCAGCCGTTCACCAGCCCGATCGTCCTCGCCACGTATCGCCGCTACGCGGAAACGCTGGCGAGCAAGGACATCGCCACGAAACCGCGGGGAGAGCAGGTGCCGCTGTACTACACGCTGGACACCGAGAAGTTCATCGAGACCCTGCGAAAGGGGCAGACCTGGGACTCGCTCGGCATCAGCCGCTTCGGCGCGGGGAACGGGAACCGGGTGCTCGCCCAGACCTCGAACATCTGCGACTCCAACTCGGGCGCGACGTACCTGATCCTGCTGGCGTTCCTGGAGAACGGCCGCCAGGTCCCGGTCGTCGACCCGCGCCCGGCGGGCGCTCCCGCCGGGCCGCCGAACCTCTCGGCCGCGAAAGAGCTGGCCAACCGGATCAAACCGCTCGTGGCGGCCCAAGGCTTCCCGTCTTCGGATCTGTCGGAGTCCTACGCGAATCTCGCCGAGGGCGACAAGCCGATCGTCGTCATCTACGAGCACCAGTACCTCGCCATGCAGCTGCGGGCCAAGGCGCAGAGCGGCCGGCCGGACCACGATCGGGTCCTGCTGTACCCGAAGGACGACATCCTGACGAAACCCCAGTTCCTGGCGCTGAAACCGGAAGCGGAACGGCTCGGGGAGCTGATCACCTTCGATCCGGAGCTGCAGCGCCGCGCGATGGAGCTCGGCTTCGGCGTCGCGACCCCCGCGGGCAGCACGAAAAGCGCGCGGCTGTACGACTTCCTGCGCGAACAGGGGCTGCCGGCCCCGGAGATCGCGGCCGACGACAGCACCACGCCGTTGCCGGACAACCCGGTGCTGGAAGAGATGATCAAGACGGTCGGGGACTGCCCGTGAAGCGGCTCCTCGCGGTCCTGTGCTGTCTGCTCCTGGTGGCCGCCTGTACGAGCGGCGGGCAGAAGGTGAAACTACGCGTGCTGGCCAGTTCGGAGCTGGCCGATCTCGGGCCCATTCTCGAAGACCTTCGCGCGGAAACGGGAATCGAACTGGAAATGGATTTCCGGGGAACCATCGACGCCGCCGCCTCCCTCACCCCGGGAAAGGCCACGCACGATCTCGCCTGGCTTTCCACCGACCGGTATTTCCAGCTCAAGCACCGGCAGTCGGGGGACAAGGGGGAACGGCCGCTCGCGACCAAGACCATGGTGTCGCCGGTCATCGTCGGGATCACCCCGGCGAAGGCGGCGGAGCTGCGCCGCGGCAAACCGGACGGGAAGCTCTCGTGGGCGGATCTGGCGGACGCGGCGGCGGGCGGTGGCTTCCGGTTCGCGATGGCGGATCCGGCCAAGTCGACCAGCGGGCTCACCTCCCTCGTCGGGGTGGCGACGGCCGCCGCGGGCACGGGCGCGGCGCTGCGTCTCCCGGACGTGAAATGCGACAAGCTGCAGGGCTTCCGCACCGGGCACACGCTGACGGCGGACACCTCGGCCGCCGTGGCCGATCGGTTCGCCGAGCGCCAGGACGTGGACGCGATCATCGGCTACGAGTCCACCTTGCTCTCCCTGAACGCGAGCGGCAGGCTCAAGACCCCGTTGGACCTGGTGTACCCGCGCGACGGCATCGTCCAGTCCGACTATCCGGTCCTGCTGCTCGACCCGGCCAAGCGGGAGGCGTACGACCAGGTCGTGTCCTGGCTCAGAAGCCCGGCCACGCAGAAGAAGCTGATGGAGCGGACCCTGCGCCGTCCGATCACCGGCGAGGTGGGGCTCGATCCGCGGCTGCCGTCCTCGATCGGGAACTCGCTGTACTTCCCGGACGAACAGGCCGTCGTGGACAAACTCCTCGACGACTACGCGGCCTCTTCCTCCCGCGCGCCGGGCCGCGTGATCTTCGTGCTGGACTTCTCCGGTTCGATGAAGGGGCCTCGCATCGCCGCGCTCCGGGCGACCTTCGCCGGGCTGAGCGGCGGTCCGGGCGGAGGGTTCGACCGCTTCTACCGCGGCGAGCGGCTCA
Source organism: Amycolatopsis sp. EV170708-02-1 (assembly GCF_022479115.1). Taxonomy (NCBI): domain Bacteria; kingdom Bacillati; phylum Actinomycetota; class Actinomycetes; order Pseudonocardiales; family Pseudonocardiaceae; genus Amycolatopsis; species Amycolatopsis sp. EV170708-02-1. The sequence goes on along the minus strand of NZ_CP092497.1, from coordinate 5,392,119 downwards.
CGGTCCTCCGGTTCGGCGGGAAGATACTGGGGGACAAGGAGTTCACCATCGGCGGACCCGGTGATCTCGACGCGCTGCGGGCCTTCATCGCGGCCGACGAGTTCGACGGCAGCACCGCGGTCTGGGCCGCGCTCGGCGAGGCGTACGCGAAGGCGAGCGCCCATCGTGGCGCCGAGCCCGGCAGAGGCGTCTCGATCGTGCTGATGACCGACGGGGAGAGCAACACCGGCCCCGGTATCGAAGAATTCCTGCGCGCGCCAAGGGATCCGGGCGTGCACACGTACACCATCCGGTTCGGCGAGGCGAACCCCGCCGAACTGGAGCGCGCGGCCGTGGCCACCGGTGGCCGGATGGTCGACGCGAACACGACATCCCTGCTCGACGCCTTCAAGGAGATCCGTGGCTGCCGATAATCTGTGGTGGGACGTCTGGGGATGGTGGCTCGCGGTCTGGGTGCTGACCGTGGCCGCCTTCCTCGTCGCGATCGTCGTTTTCGTGAAACACTGGCGCCGCGCGCGCTCCGACGGCGATCAGGGCATGATCCGGGGTATCGGCTTCTACCTGCACACGAAATCCGTGATGGGCCTCTACCAGCTGCATCGCTACAACGAGGCGCTGGAACAGGAGGTCGAGAAACGGACGAGCCGGGGCTGGCGGTTCTGGGGTTCGGGCGGATTCGGTCCGCTGAAAGGGGAATCGGAGCGCACCGACACCGACGAGGAGTTCCGGCGGTACATCCGCAAGGCCGAGCCGATCACCGTGATCGGCATCGTGACGAAGGTGCTGGAGAAGCACCACGACATCATCTACGTCGATCTGACGAAGCAGGAACTGGTCCACAACCGGGCACTGGTGAAGGAACTCGGCTGGGCCGACGGTCCCGAGAGCACCCGGCAGGTCAAGACGCGGCTGCGCGGTGTCGAGGCGTTCATCTCCGTGAAGGGTCTGTTCCGTAAACGCTCCCAGACCGACACCGAGACGGTTTTCGTGGCGCCGTACGGGAATCCGGACGATCCGGAGCGCAGCAGGCGGATCCGGTTCACCTGTGTGACCAGCGATCTGCGGGATTCCGCGCCCGCCGGCGCGTTCCGGGCCCGATGCCTCGGCAAGGTCGAGGACTGGGACCCCGAAACCGGGGAACTCGTCGTCCATCCCATCGCCATCTTCAAATAGCCGGCTGCTCCACTCGCGTCGTCCGGTTGACACGAGTGGAGCAGTCGAAAGCCACACGTCGCCCGTGTCGCTTCGCACTGTCGGCACCGGGGCCCGAACCTGCACGATTTCGGTATCCAACACCGCAGGTTCGAGGGAGATCTTCCATGAAGACCACCGTTTCCGACGATATCCGCACCTTCTTCGCCGACTCCGCCATCGATGTCACCGCGGCCGGGCAGGCCGAGGTCGAACTCGTGATCGACCACTTCGATCACTGGAAGAACGCGTCAAGCGGAGGCGCCTTCGGCTGCTTCACCGGTGCCTGCTGCCTCATGGCCTGAGTGGTCGGCGCAGAAGCAGCCGACGCCCTTCGCGATCCAGTCCCGGCCTTCCCATTCGGGGTGGCGTTCGATCATCAGCGCTTCGACCTCCGCGGCGATGGTCTCTTCGGGAAGCGACGAATCGCGCCGCTTCCAGGTCTCGTCGCGCAGCAGTTCGAGGTATTCGCGGACGTCGGTCAGGATCCGGCGTCCGGAGACGTCGCCGTGACCAGGGACGACGAGGTCCGGTCCGGCGGCGGCCAGCCGTCCCAGCACTTCGATCCAGCGCCGTCCCGAGACATCGGTGTCGTACGGCGGGAACCACGGGAAGATCGAGAACTGCCCGGTCTCGACCAGATCCCCGGTGAACAGCACACCCGCGTCGGGCACGGTCACCACCTGATCGCCCTTGCTGTGCGCGCGTCCCGTGGCCGCCAAGCGCACGACCCGCCCGCCGAGGTCGAGGTCGTACGCGTCGTCGTAGACCACGTCGGGGGTGGCGAGGCCGACCCCCTCCAGCGCCCGTGCGACCGGGGTGCCGAGGCCGCGGAACATCTCGAGATAGCCCGGTCCTTTGTGGACGAGGTCCGCGGCCTGGGCGCTGTTGACGAGGTAGGTCGCCTCGCCCGCGAAGACCTGCGCGCCGAACGCGTGCTCGGGTGGAAGTGCGTCGTGGTCAGGTACAGCCTGCGGCCGCGGGCGTGTTCGGCCGCGAAGGCGAGCACCTTCCCGGCGTTGCGAGGACCGAGCCCCGTGTCGACGACGAGCACCGAATGCGAGCCGCCGATGACGCCGATGTTGGGGACGAGCTCGACGCCGAGATTCGGGATCACCACGAGGTCGCGGGCGATCTCCCGGGCCTGGGCGGGGTCGACGGCGGGTTCGTGGGTGAGGGGTTCGAAGGGCATGGCCCCACTTTCGCGCCGGTCTCCGGGCGCCGTCCAAGACCGATCTCCACGTCCCGATACCTGATGGGTATCATCGCAGGTGATGGAGCTTCGTCTGTTGCGTTACTTCGTGGCCGTCGCCGAGGAGCGCCACTTCGGCCGGGCCGCCGCGCGGCTGCACATGACCCAGCCGCCGCTGAGCCGGGCGATCCGGCAGCTGGAGAACGATCTGGGCGTCGTCCTGCTGCTGCGGTCGGCCGCCGGCGTCGAGCCCACCGCCGCCGGAACCACCCTGTACGCCGAGGCCCGCACCCTGCTGGACCAGGCCGAACGCGCTCGCGCACGGGTGGTGGAGGCGGCGGGCCCCGCGACACTCACCGTCGGCACCTTGGCCGACGGAGCGGGGGAGGCGAGCACCCGCCTGGCCGCGGCGTTCCGGCGAAGGCACCCCGAGGTCTCGATCCGTTTCCGTGAGGCGGATTTCACCGATCCCACCACCGGCCTGCGCGCCGGGCTGGCCGACGTCGCGCTGACCCGGGCGCCCTTCGACGAAACCGGAATCACCGTGCGGGTGCTGCGTTCGGATCCGGTCGGGCTGGTGCTGCGCACCGGCGATCCGCTCGCCTGCCGTGCGACGCTCCGGCTGGCCGACGTAGCCGATCGGCCGTGGTTCCAGCTGCCGGAGGGAACGGATCCACGGTGGCGCGAGTACTGGAACGGGGCGACCCCCGTCGGCGAGCGGGCGGCCGGGCCGGTGGTGCGCACGGTCGGCGAATGCCTGCAGGCCGTCCTGTGGAACGGCTCGGCAGGTATCGCGCCGCTCGGGCACGCCCTGCCCGACGGGCTCACCTGGGTGCCGCTGGCCGACATGCCCCCGAGCCCGCTGGTCGTCGCGTGGGTGACCGAGCGGGAGAACCCGCTGATCCGCTCGTTCGCGCGGATCGCCGTGGAAGCGCACTTGTAAGTGCGTACTTCCCTCCGGAGAGCGGCTCCCCGAAAGTGAGTACGGCTTCGCTCACCGTCCACAAGGGAGACCACGTCATGTCAAGACCCGCTGCCAGGTCCCGGATCCAGGTCGGCCGGACCACCGTCACCTACCTGCCCGACGGCCACGCCTGGCTCAACCCCGCCGTTTTCCTGCCGTCGAGTGTCCCGTCCGGCTGGGCGGCCCACGACGCGTTCCTCGACGAACGCGGCTGGTTCCCGGTCAGCATCGGCTCCTTCCTGATCCGCGTCGGAGACCGGGCGATCCTGGTGGACCTGGGGCTGGGCGCGGTCGACTTCGCCCTGCCCGGTGCAGCCGAGTTCCACGGTGGCGGCCTGCTCGACGCCCTGGCCGAGGAGGGCCTGACACCCGGAGACGTCGACACCGTGATCTACACGCATCTGCACCACGACCACGTCGGCTGGACGACGAACGTCCCGCCCGCACCGGACGGCCCTGGCGGACCGGTGACCGGCCTGACCTTCCCGGCGGCACGGCATCTCGTCAGCGAGGCCGAATGGGCACACTGGTCCGGCACGAACGACCCGGTCGGCCCGGATCCGCTCGCCGTGCAGCGGCCGCTGGCCGAGGTGATCGGTTTCTTCGGTGACGGTGACCTCGTCGCGCCAGGGGTGCGGATACTCGCCACGCCGGGGCATACGCCCGGCCACAGCAGCCTGGTGGTCACCGATCCGGACGAAGCGGATCCCCGCCGCGTCGTCGTGCTCGGCGACGTCATGCACTGCCAGGTGCAGATCACCGAAAGCCACTGGACGTTCGCGTTCGACGTCGACCCGGCGGAGGGCGTCGCCACCCGCGAGCAGCTGCTGAAGGAGATCGAGGACGACCGGACGATCCTCGCGGGCGGGCATTTCGCCGGGCAGGTGTTCGGCCGCGTCCTGCCGCCGGCGATGCGCCGGATCTGGGCCGCCGGATAACGTCGAAGCATGCCGGAGCCATCCCGCCGCCGTCCCCGTCCGGGCACACCGGGCCAGGTGCTGGCCTGGTTGCCGGACGGGCGCCCCGCCGACGTGTACAGCGCGCCGTGTCCCTCACGACAGGTCCTGGATCGCATCGCGGACAAATGGACCGCGCTGATCGTCGGCTGCCTTTCCACCGGGACCAAGCGCTACAGCGAACTGCGCGCCGCGATCGACGGTGTCAGCGAGAAGATGCTCACCCAGACCCTGCGCGGGCTCGAACGCGACGGTCTGGTCACGCGCACCGTGCATCCGACGGTGCCGCCGAAGGTCGAGTACACGTTGACCGAGCTCGGCGGCACTCTCACGGCGCCGCTGGCGGTGATCCGGGACTGGGCCGAATCCCATATCAACGAGATCAACGACGCCAGGACGCGATACGACGGCGGGGTGTAGAAACACCGCCTCCGGGGCATTCACCGGCATGCCTGACTCATCCTCGGAACCCGACGACGCGACGATCGACGCCGTCGGGAAGCTGATCTTCGCCGTCGAAACGGTCGAACAGGCGCGTGGCCACCTGTACGCCTTCCATCACCTCACGGGAACCGCCGACTTCGCGCTCGGCGAGGCCGCCGAAGCCCTCCGGAAGGCAGGGCACGCCGAGTGGTCGGAGCGGATCCAGACCGAACTGGTCGGGCTCAACGTGCTCCCGGAGCGGTGGACCTTCCAGCTGATCGAGGAGTACGACGACGGCTACTACGCGGCCTATCGCCGGATGGCGCGCGACGTCACCGGTGACCTGACCGGCGGGCGGCGGCACCTGCACGAAGAACGGATCAAGCGACGTCGGCGTACCGAGGGGCGGCCGGGACACGAGATGGGGCGGCCGAGCGGCTGAACGTCAGAAGACCGACCAGCCGGTCAGGGTGGTGAACCGGTCCAGCGCCGCGACACCCGCGACGGAGTTGCCGCGCGGGTCCAGGCCGGGGCTCCAGACGCAGATCGCGCACCGGCCGGGGACGATCGCGACGATGCCGCCGCCGACCCCGCTCTTGCCGGGAAGCCCGACGCGGTAGGCGAATTCGCCCGCCGCGTCGTAAGTGCCGCAGGTCAGCATCACGGCGTTGACCCGCTTGGCCGCGCTCTGCTCCAGCAGCCGGGTGCCGTCGTTGCGCACGCCGTGGCGGGCGAGGAACACCGCCGCCCGCGCGACGTCGCCGCAGTTCATCGCGATCGAGCATTGGCGCACGTACTGGTCGAGGACGGCGGGCACCGGATGACGCATGTTCCGGTACGACGCCATGAAATACGCGAGCGCGCGGTTGCGGTCGGCGTGCCCGGCCTCGGACGCGGCGACCTCGGCGTCGATCCCGATGGCCGCGCGCCCGCTTTCCTCCCGGAGGAACCGGAGCAGCGTTTCCGCCGCGTCGCCGTGGTGCGCCAATTCGTCGGTCACCACGAGGGCACCGGCGTTGATGAAGGGATTGCGGGGTATTCCGTCCTCGTTCTCCAGCTGGACCAGCGAGTTGAACGGGTTTCCGGACGGCTCGCGGCCCACCCGTTCCCACACCCCGTCGCCGTGGGAGAGCGCGAGCGCCAAGGTGAAGACCTTCGACATGCTCTGGATGGAGAACGGCACTTCCCAGTCGCCGACGCCGTGCACCCCACCGTCCACTTCGGCCACCGCCATGCCGAACCGCCCGGGTTCGACCCTGGCCAGTGCGGGGATGTAGTCCGCGACGGAGCCGCGGCCGATCTCCGGCGCGACGTCGTCGGCGATCCGGTCCAGCAGCGCTGCGAGGTCCACGGCCGTAGCGTAGAAGCGCTCCTTCGCGCGCGACGATCGGGGTTCGCGGGTGAATTTGTCAAATCGAAAAGGGAAATTCCCGTAAAACCGCCGGAGTGACGTCCCGCACACCTTAAGTCTTCCTTAGCAAGGTTGGTGACGTGCCGCACACGCTCTAGCGTCTGGCAACCATGGATTCCTCGCTGCTCACCGAAAAAGGTGAAAGCTACTCAAAAGCACTGGGCAACCGCCAAGTGCAGATGATCGCCATCGGCGGCGCGATCGGCGTCGGGCTGTTCCTCGGTGCCGGTGGCAAGCTCCAGCAGGTCGGGCCGTCGCTGGTCCTGTCATACGCGCTCTGCGGCATCGCCGCGTACTTCGTGATGCGCGCCCTCGGTGAGCTCGTGCTGCACGAGCCGTCCTCCGGCAGTTTCGTCACCTACGCCCGCAAGTTCATCGGGCCGTGGGCGGGTTTCGCCTCCGGCTGGATGTACTGGGTGAACTGGGCGATGACCGGTATCGCCGAGATCACCGCGGTGGCGATCTACGTGCACAAATGGCTCCCCGACGTGCCGCAGTGGATCACCGCGCTGGTCGCGCTCGGCGTGCTGATCGTGGTGAACCTGCTTTCGGTGAAACTCTTCGGCGAGCTGGAATTCTGGTTCTCGGTGGTCAAGGTGCTGGCCATCGTCGTCTTCCTGGTCACCGCGGCCGGGCTGGTGCTCACCAGCGCCGACATCGGCGGCACCACGGCGGGCGTGCACAACCTGACCGCCCACAACGGCTTCTTCCCGGCCGGTGTCGGCATCGCACTGATGACGCTGCAGGCCGTCATCTTCGCGTACTCGGCGATCGAGGTCGTCGGCATCGCGGCCGGCGAGACCAAGGACGCCCGCAAGGTGCTGCCGAAGGCGATCAACGGTGTGGTCTGGCGGATCGGCGTGTTCTACGTGGGATCCGTGCTGCTGCTGGCGATGCTGCTGCCGTGGCCGTTCTACAACGGCGGCGAGAGCCCGTTCGTCACGGTGTTCAGCCGCCTCGGGATCCCGGGTATCGGCGACGTGATGAACGCGGTCGTGCTCACCGCCGCGTTGTCGAGCTGCAACTCCGGGCTCTATTCGACCGGCCGCATCCTGCGGGCGCTCGCCGACAAGGGCGAGGCGCCGAAGTTCGTCGGCCGGATGAGCAGCCGTCACGTGCCCTATGGCGGCATCCTGTTCACTTCCGGCGCCTACGTGCTGGGCGTGGTGCTCAATTACCTGGTGCCGAAGGACGCTTTCGACATCGCGATCGCCATCGCCTCGCTCGGCGTGATCACCACCTGGGCGACGCTGATCTTCTGCCAGCTGCGGCTGCGCCAGGCGGCGCTGCGCGGGGAGCTCGAACGGCCGTCCTACCGGATGCCGTGGGCGCCCTACAGCGGCTGGGCGACGCTGGGCTTCCTCGCGCTGGTGGTCGTCCTGATGGGCTTCTCCGACGGTGCCGAGAAGATCGCTTTCTATTCGATCCCGGTGCTGGTCGTGGTGCTGGCGGTCGGCTGGCGGATCGTCGGGAAACGGCAACGGCAAGAGGTGCGCTGACGCCGGTCTTGGGCCTCGTGAGTGGTGAGGACGGTTAGAACCGTCCTCACCACTCACGAGACGTGGCGCCCTGCGAAACGCGGTGGTTCAGCTGGAGGTCGGGAAGTTGAACCCCGCCGCGGAATGCGGCCACCGCGTCGTGACCACCTTCGCCCGCGTGTAGAACCGCACGCCCGCCGGGCCGTGGATCGGGCTGTCCCCGATGAGGGAGTCCTTCCACCCGCCGAAGGAGTAGTACGACATCGGCACCGGGATGGGCACGTTCACCCCGATCATCCCGACCTTCACCTCCCGCTGGAATCGCCGCGCCGCCTCGCCGCTGCCGGTGAAGACCGCGGTCCCGTTGCCGTACGGGTTCGCGTTGATCAGCGCGATCGCGTCGTCCAGTGTGGACACCCGGACGATCCCGAGCACCGGGCCGAAGATCTCGTCCCGGTAGGCGGCCATCCCGGTGGTCACATGGTCCAAAAGGGACGGTCCGACGAAGAAGCCCTCTTCGTGCCCGGCGACTCGCAGGTCCCGGCCGTCGACGACCACGGTCGCGCCCTCTTTCGCGCCGAGTGCCACGGAGTCGATCACCCGCTGCCGCGCGGCCTCGGTGACCACCGGGCCCATGTCGTTGCCCGCGTCGTGGCCGGGGCCCACCTTGATCTCGGCGGCCTTGCGTTCGAGGATCTCGATCAGCCCGTCACCGGCCGATCCCACGGCGACACCGATGGAGATCGCCATGCAACGCTGCCCGGCGGAGCCGAACGCGGCCGCCGTGAGATGGTTCGCGGCGTACTCCAGATCGGCGTCGGGCAGGACGACGGCGTGGTTCTTGGCCCCGCCCAGCGCCTGCACGCGTTTGCCGGTGGCCGTCGCGCGTTCGTGGACGTACTTGGCGATCGGGGTCGACCCGACGAACGACACGGCGGAGATCCCGGGATGCTCCAGGATCGCGTCGACCGCGACCTTGTCCCCGTTGACCACGTTGAACACGCCGTCCGGAAGCCCAGCCTCGGCGTACAGCTCGGCGACCAGCCGCGACGCCGACGGGACGCGTTCGCTCGGTTTGAGGACGAAGGTGTTGCCCGCCGCGATGGCGATCGGGTGCATCCACAGCGGCACCATGATCGGGAAGTTGAACGGCGTAATGCCGGCGACGACCCCGAGCGGCTGCCGGAAGTCGTGCACGTCCACGTCCCGCGAGACCTGGTCGGAGAAGCCGCCTTTCAGTGCGTCGGCGATCCCGCAGGCGTACTCGACGATCTCGCGGCCGCGGACGATCTCGCCGCGCGCGTCGTCGATCACCTTGCCGTGCTCGGCGGAGATGATCCGGGCGAGCTCGTCCTCGTGCCGCACCAGCAGCTCGCGGAAGGCGAACATCACCTTCGTCCGTTGCGACAGCGACGAATCGCCCCACGTCTCGAACGCCTTGGCCGCGGCGGCCACCGCGGTGTCCACATCGGACGATTCCGCGAGGAGCACCTCCGCCCGCGCCTGTCCCACGGCCGGGTCGTACACCGGGGCCGTGCGGGTGGAGCCCGCCGTGGTCGCGGCACCGTTGATCCAGTGGTCGATGGTCTTCACGCGTTGTCCTCCACAGGTGTTCACAGCAGTCCGACGGCCGTGTCGACGGCCTTGGCGACGTCGCCGTCGTGCGGGTAGAGCAGGGACCGGCCGACCACGAGGCCCTGCACGGTCGGCAGCGCGAGCGCCCGCTGCCAGGCGGCGAAGGCGGCGTCGGGGTCCTTGACCTCGCCACCCAGCAGGACGGCGGGCAGGGTCGAGGCGGCCAGCACGCGCTCCATGTCCTTCACCACCGGAAGCTTCAGCCAGGTGTAGGCGGACGTGCGGCCGAGGGCGGACGCGATGGTGATCGAGCGGATCACGGCGTCGGGGGAGAGGTCGTTGCGCAGCCGCCCGTCGACCCAGTCCGAGAGGAACGGCTCGACCATCGTGATCAGCTTGCGGTCGGCGAGGTCGTTGACCGCTTTCGCGGTGTTCTCGAGAACGCTCGGCGTCGCCGGGTCGGTCAGGCAGATCCTCGTGAGCGTCTTGCCACCGTCGAAGCGCATCCGCTCGATCGTTTCGGCGTCGTAGCAGGCGAACCGGTCGTCGATCTCGAAACTCGACCCCGCCAGTCCGGTACGGTTCATCGAGCCGATGACGGTCTTGCCGTCGAGCGCGCCGAGCAGCAGCAGGTCGTCGATGATGTCCGGCGTCGCCAGCACGCCGGTGACGCCTGGCCGTTCCAGCGCCAGGCCGAGGCGGTCGAGGAGTTCGCCGCGGTCGGCCATGGCGAGCGGGTCGGAGCCGACACCGTTGGCGCCGCGGGCCGGATGGTCCGCGGCGATGATCATCGTGCGGCCCTTGTCGTTGAACGGTGACTTGGCCCGGACGCGGGTGGCCGCGGCCACCGCGACGGCCCCCGGATCCCGCACTCGCGCGGCGACTATCCGGCGCACTGTGTCCGACACGTTCGTACCTCCCGGCTCGCGTGGTCGTCCGACCATCGCAAGCGCCCGGAGACTTTGTCAAGACATATGGACATAAGGTCATAGTGGTGGAGCGCGGTAGGCTCCGCGCATGAAACCCTGGGTGCCCGGCGAGATCGTCGTGGATCCGAACGGCCCGGAACCGCTGTACTCCCAGGTCGCCCGGCAGATCGGCGCCGCCATCGAAGACGGCAGGCTGCCGAACGGCGCCCGGCTGGACAACGAGCTGGATCTGGCGGCGCGGCTGCATCTGTCGCGGCCGACCATCCGCCAGGCGATCCAGTCACTGGTCAACCAGGGTCTGCTCGTCCGCAAACGGGGTGTCGGCACGCAGGTCGTCCGCACCAAGGTCGCCCGGCCGCTGCGGTTGAGCAGCCTCTTTGACGACCTGAGCGAGCTCGGGGACAAGCCGGAGTCCGTCGTCCTCGTGAACCGGGTCGAGCCCGCGGGCGACGAAGCGATCGAACAGCTCGAGACCCCGGGCCTGACCCACGTCCGGCGGTTGAAGCGGGTGCGGTCGACCGGCGGCGAGCCGCTGGCGATCATGAACAACTACCTGCCCGACGGCCTCATCGACCCGGCCGACGACGAACTCCGGGACAAGGGGCTCTACCAGTTGTTGCGCTCGGCGGGTGTCCGTCTGCACGCCGCCCAGCAGAACGTCGGCGCCCGGCAGGCGACCGAGGAGGACGCCGAGTTGCTCGACGAGAAGCCGGGCGCGGCACTGCTCACGATGCGCCGCACCACCTACGACGAGTCCGGCAGGGTCGTGGAATACGGGTGGCACGTCTACCGCGCCTCGCGTTATTCGTTCAACCTCTCACTGACCAACAACGTTTGACGGTTCACGTTCGAGGTCGGTCTCCAGCGCCTCGTACACCGAAGGACGGAAGCGCCGCAGCCAGCCGGCGAGCGCGAGCCCGGCCAGCGCCACCACCAGGAGCAGCCACGGCAGGTGCGGGACGACGCCGTTGCTCGACCCGGCGAGCGTCGGGAAGTTGAGGATCGCCAGCGTCACGATGAGCCCGAGCCCCACCGCGCCCAGCCCGGGGGCGATCAGCGTCTTCACGATCCGGCGGTCCCGCGTCCGGCGGAAGTGGACCAGGATCGCCACCGCCGCGAACAATTGCAGGGTGAGGATGCCGAGGGTGCCGAAGCCGGTCATGCTCGCGGTGAGGTCGGCGACCGGGTCGAGCCCGGAGAGGCGGAAAGCCAGCGCCACCAACGAACCGAAGGCCAGCTGGACGATCGAGGCGTAGCGCGGCGCCCCGTTGCGCGGGCTGGTCTTGCCGAGCAGACGCGGCAGCACGCCGACCCGCCCCAGCGCGTACAGGTAGCGGGTGGCCGAATTGTGCAGCGCCAGCAGCGCCGCGAACAGGCTGACCACCAGAAGCAGCAACATCAGCTTGGTCAACGGGCCGCCGAGATACTCCTGGGCGACCGAAAGCACGAGATCCCGCTCGACAGATGCGCGGCGGCCACGTCCCGCGCCTGCTCGGCGCCGATCGCGCTGACCACGGCCCAGGTCGTGAACGCGGCGAACACCCCGATGAACCCGATGGCGATGTAGGTCGCCCGCGGGATCGTCCGCTTCGGATCCTTGGCCTCCTCGCCGAACAGCGCCGTCGCCTCGAAACCGATGAAAGCGTTGGCGGCGAACAACAACGCCAGACCACCGGCACCTTGGAACACGACGGACGGGCTGAACGCGGCGAACGAGAAGCCGTGCCGGAACAGCACGCTGAAATCCATGATCAGCAGGATCGACACTTCGAGGATCAGCGAGACACCCAGCACCTTCGCGCTGACCGCGATCCCGCGGCGGCTGAGCAGGAGGACCAGCGCGACCGAAAGCGCGCTCCAGAACAGCCAATCGAGTTTCAGGCCGAAGACGTCGTCGATCGCCGTGGAGGTGAAGAACCCGCTCGTGCCGATCGCTCCCGCGACGAAACAGTTGTAGCCGAGCATCGCGACGAAACCGGCGACGAGCCCCGGTGTCCTGCCCAGTCCCTTGACCACGAAGGCGTAAAAGCCGCCCGCGCTGGTGAGCACCCGCGACATCTGCGCGTACCCGACCGCGAACAGCAGCAGGACGACCGTCGCCAGCAGGAACGCCGCGACCATGCCGCCGCCGTTCCCGACCGCGATGCCGATGGCCGCGATCACGATCATCCCGGTCAGCGGAGCGACCGCGGCGAGCACGAGGAAGACGATGCCCGGCACGCCCAGGACGTTCTTGGCGAGCGACGTGTCGTCTCGGCTCATGCGCTGCTCCTCATCTCCGCTGGACGGCCAGTATGGGAGCGGGGGCGGGCGTCGGCTTTGCCTTTGCGCGCGCGGCACTTGTTCGGCAGCGCCTGGTTTTCCTCGGCCGGAGTGAAGGTGGCGTGCCTCGATGCCGGAAGCCCTTACCGCTTCACGATCCACGCGATTCCGGGGCTTTGTAGTCTGAATATGCTATAGCACAGGTGTTCGACTCGGCGTAGCGTTGATCTTGTGTCCAGCGACGAGGCCTCTCCGAAGACGTCCACCGAGTGGTGGCGCGTCGACACCGCGACGCTGCATGCCCGTAAACAGGAACTTGAAATCCAGAAGCGCCGGTTGGATGCCGAGCAGAACGCGATCCTCGCGGAAATCAACTCCCGTGGGGTGCGTGGCCGTAGTGGTCATTCGACGTTGGCGGGGTTGATTGTCGAGGATTTCCTGGTGTCGGACAAGGAAGCCAGCGCCCGCGCCGACCGCGTCCTCGCCCTGCACCCTGGTCCGTCGATCGGCGGAGACCCCGAACCACCCCTGGCACCGCTCACAGCCGACGCCGCCGCTGAGGGCGCGATCGGCGGCGGCCAGATCGACGCCATCATCAAAACCCTCGCCCGCATCCCGTCCGCCGTCCCCGAAGAGGATGTGCGTGCTGGGGAGAAGATCCTGGTCGAGTTGGCCCGTCATGCTGGGCCTCGGCAGATCGCCCGTGCCGGACGGCGCCTGCTCGACGAGCTCGACCCCGATGGCAAGGAACCCCGCAACGAGGATCCGAAAGAGACCCGGCCGGAGTTGCGGTTCGTGAAGCACCGCGACGGCACCCTCGGCCTCAAAGCCAGACTCGACCTGGAAACCTACGCCCGCCTCAAATCCGACCTGGATCCGATGGCGAAGCCGCACAAGGCCATCGACGGGGTCCGGGACTCCCGTACCCAGGATGAACGTTACGGGGATGCCTTCACCGACTATGTCCGCTTGAAGACCACCAGCCGGAACCTTCCCGGCCAGGCGGGGGAAGCGACGCACATCCTCGTCACCATGTCCTACGAGGATTTGATGAATGATCTCGGTGAAGCCCACCTGGATCTGGTCGGGCCGATCAGTGTCACCGACGCCCGCATTCTCGCCTGTGACGCCCGTGTCAGACCCGGCGTCCTCGGCACCGCGGGCGAACCGCTGGACATCGGCCGGTCGAAACGCACCGTCTCCCTGGCCCAGAAGTACGCGCTCACCCTCCGCGATGGCGGCTGTGCCTTCCCGGGTTGTGACATGCCGGTGCCGCGGTGCACCGCTCATCACATTGTTTTCTGGCGGCACCACGGCGAAACGAAAATCGACAACCTCGTCCTCCTCTGCACGAAACACCACCGGCTGATCCACCGCAGCGAATGGAAAGTACAGATCGCCCAGGACGGCCTCCCCGAATTCACTCCGCCCGCTTACCTCGACCCGACCGGGACCCCGAGGCGCAACACCATGCACCTCAGGGCATAGGCCGACCCCGCGAAGATTCCAGAACCGAAACCACAGCCGGCCGCGACAACTTGAGGCCGTGATCACCTCTGCCCCGGATCGCCCAGGACGGCCTCCCCGAATTCACCCCGCCCGCTTACCTCGACCCGACCGGGACACCGAGGCGCAACACCATGCACCTCAGGACATAGGCCGACCCCGCGAAAAGTCCAGAACCGAAACCACAACCGGCCGCGACAACTTGAGGCCGTGATCACCTCTGCCCCCCCCGGATCGCCCAGGACGACCTCCCCGAATTCACCCCATCCGCCTACAGCGACCCCACCGGAACCGGCCCGTTGTTCACACCAGATCGCAGAGGCGCGGCTCCCCGATAAAGGCTCGCCGGAGGACGGCACCCCAGAATCCGAAAAACCACTCAAGACCGAGGCTCGGGAAAGGAAGGCCATCCGTGCGGCTTGTCCAGGATCTCGATCGTCGCCTGATCCACGAGGAAGTACTGCCCGCCGTCCTCGCGCGGATTCGTGTAGGCGGCCGTGGCCACCGCCTTGCCGAAGTCGGCCATCACCGCGATGGGATAGCCGCCGTCGAAGATCTCGCCGTGCGCCGCAGTCGCGACGGTCCCGGTTTCGTACCAGGTGACGAAATACTGCGCCGGGCCGGTTTCGAAGACGCGCAGTGTCGCCTCCTTCTGCCGGACACCGGCGAAATCGCCGGACACGCCGGTCCAGATCATCGTCGTCTTGTCCGCGTAGTGCTGCTCCAGCACGTTCCCGGAGCCGTAGTGGAAGTTCGCGCGCAGCCCGACGAGGTCGGTGCTGAGCCGATGGGTCCCGGTCACGGGGAAGAAGCGGACGTCGAGTTCCACGGGCTGAACCTCCGGAAGAATCGCTGTTTCCGAAGGTTTAGCACCGGGAGCTTCCGGAATCGTTGTCCGGCCAAGCGGTCCTGTTGTCGATGAACGCGAGGATCAGCCGAACATGCCGGGCTGGTAGTCGCCTGCCGGGGTCCGGGCGATGACGTTGAGCCGGTTGTACGCGTTGATCGCCGCGATCAGCGAGATGAGGGCGCCGATCTGCTCGTCGTCGTAGTGCTTGCGGACCTGGTCCCAGGTTTCGTCGCTGACCCCGTGGTGCGCGTCCGCGATACGGGTGCCCTCTTCGGTGAGCGCCAAGGCCGCGCGCTCGGCCTCGGTGAACACGTTCGCTTCCCGCCAGGCGGCGACCAGGTTGAGCCGTACCGAGGTCTCGCCGGCGTGCACGGCGTCCTTGCTGTGCATGTCGGTGCAGAAGCCGCAGCCGTTGATCTGGCTGGCGCGCAGCTTCACCAGTTCCTGGGTCGCGTGCGGCAGCGAGGACTCCTCGATCGGGCGGTTCGCGGCGCCGAGACGCTTGACGTAGCTGAGGACGACAGTGTTCTCGAACAGGTTGATTCGCGGTTCCATGATCTTTCCTCTCCGTCGGTTCCTGCACACATGACGATCCTGGCGGCGCGGTTGTGACAGCTCCAGGGGTGACGCCGGTCACCACGATTGATCACCCGGAAATCGGGTAGCCGTGAGTGATGGGCAATCGTCCGGCCAGCGCCGTCTCGCTGTTCACCGCCGTCGGAGCCGCCATCTGCCTGATCGTCGGGCTGGTCGCCCTGATCCGGCATTGGTCCCCGGGCTATCTGGCGATCTGGTGCGTCGCGCTGGCGGCGGCCGTCGGTTTCAACCTGTGGGCGGCGAAGGGGCGTGGATGAGCCCGGCGAGGATCTCGGCGCCGTCGACGACGCGGGGGCCGGGCCGGTTGAAGTAAGCCGGGCCGTCCAGGATGTGCACGGCCGGGATGTCGTCCCAGCCGCGCAGTCCGGTCAGCAGCGGCAGTTCCGCTTCGGTCCGTTCGGGCGGGAATCCGCAGGGCATGAGCAGCAGTACGTCGGGCCGTGCCTCGACGACGGCGTCCCACGTGATCGGCCGGGTGTGTTCGCCCGCCGCGGCGAGCAGCGGAATCCCGCCGGCGGCGTCGATCTGCTCCGGGACCCAGTGCCCGGCGGGCCAGAGCGGGTCCAGCCATTCGATGGCCGCCACTCGCGGGCGTGGCCGTCCCGCGACGCGAGCGCGGACCGCCGCCAAGCGGTCCTGAAGACGACGTGTCTCGGCTGCCGCGCGCTCGGGAACGCCCAATACTTCGCCGAGGGTGCGCAGACAGGTGAAGACGCCGTCGAGTGTCCGCGGTTCGAGGCTGACCACCCGGGTGTCGCCGTCCATCGCGCGCACGGTTTCGGAGACCTGGCGGTACGAGACCGCGCAGACATCGCAGAGATCCTGGGTGAGGACGATGTCGGGTTCGGCCGCCGCGAGCAGGGCGGCATCGAGGGAGTACAGGCCCGAGCCGCGATGTTCGCCGCCGACGGCGGCCGAGATCTCCCGGCTCGACAGCACGTCGTGGTCGATCGCGCTGCTCGTGACCACCGGGACGTCGTCCAGCGCACCGGGCGGCCAGTCGCATTCATGGGTCCGGCCCGCCAGCGAAGGCAGGAGACCGAGGGCCGCGACGAAGTCGGTCGCGGCGGGGAGCAGCGAGACGATCCGCATCCGTCCACCGTAGGCGACCAGGCCATCCTGCAAATCCGCGCGGACCAAATGCGTGAAAGTGCGCTAACAGAGCATTGACGTTGCACAAAACTGCACCTAACGTGACAGCTATTGCGCACAACTGGCACGGATGGGGAGTTCATGAGCGGGACCTTCATGGCGGCGGAGATCGCGAGCCAGCCCGGCCGCTGGCGGGACGCGGCGGCGCTGGCCTCGGCGAACAGTGAGCTGCTGCCGCCCCCGGGCGCGCGGGTCGCGATCGTCGGCTGCGGCACGTCGTGGTTCATCGGCCAGGCGTACGCCGTCCTTCGCGAGTCTGCCGGGCTCGGCGAGACCGACGCCTTCGCCGCGTCGGAGTTCCCGGACGGCCGCGGTTACGACCACGTCGTGGCGCTGACCAGGTCGGGTACCACGACCGAGGTCCACGCCCTGTTGGCGAAGCTGCGGGGCAGGACGCCGACCATCGCGATCACCGGCGTGCCCCGTGAGATCGAGGCTGCCGCCGACACGATCGTCGATCTCTCCGTCGTCGACGAGCGCTCGGTCGTGCAGACCCGCTTCGCCACGACGGCGCTGGCGATGCTGCGAGCACACCTCGGCGAGGACCTGACCGCGGTCGCGGACCAGGCCGAACGCGTGCTCGCCGAGCCGCTGCCCGACGAGCTGATCACCGCGGAACAGTTCAGCTTCCTCGGCACCGGCTGGTCCGTGGGCATCGCGAACGAGGCCGCGCTCAAGTTCCGCGAGGCGTGCCTGCTGTGGACGGAGTCGTACCCGGCATGGGACTACCGGCACGGGCCGATCAGCATCAGCGAACCCGGCCGCGTGACCTGGATGTTCGGGCAGGCGCCGGAGGGGCTGGCCGGCGACGTCGCCCGCGCGGGCGGCCTGTTCGTCGAAAGCGGTCTGGACCCGCTGGCGGACCTGGTCCGCGCGCAGCGTGTCGCCGGGGCCATCGCCGCCCGCAAGGACCTCGACCCGGACAACCCCCGCAGCCTCACCCGTTCCGTCGTCCTGACCTGAGGCAGCCGTGATCGTCACCGTCACGCCGAACACCGCGCTGGACGTCACGTACACAGTGGACGGTCTGCGGGCCGGTGACGTGCACCGGGTGCGACAGGTGCGGCACCGGGCGGGCGGCAAGGGCGTCAACGTCGCCCGCGTGCTGCACACGCTCGGCGCCGACGTCCGGGCGATCTTCACGGCGGGCGGCGCGACGGGCGCCGCGGTCGTCGGCGATCTCGCGGCGGCGGGCGTTCCGGCCACGGCCGTTCCGGTCGGCGGCGAGACCCGGCGCACCATCACGGTTCTCGCCGGCGACGGATCGGTCACGCTGCTGAACGAGCCCGGGCCGCGGCTCTCCGGGAACGAGTGGCAAACGTTTGCCGCGGCCGTCCGGGCCCGAAAGCCGGACGTGCTCGTCTGCTCGGGCAGCCTCCCTCCGGGAGCCGGTGGATACGCCGGTCTGCTCGGCACCGCGCCGTCCATTTTGGACACTTCCGGCGAGGCGCTGATCGCCGGACTGGCCGGGAAACCGTCCGTCGTCAAACCGAACGCCGACGAACTGCGCGAGGTCACCGGCCTGCGGGATCCGGTGGCCGCCGCGGCCGAACTGCGCAAGGCCGGGGCCGGCGCCGTCGTCGTCTCGCTGGGGGCGGACGGGCTGCTGGCGGTGACCGGCTCCGGCATCTGGCACGCGACACCGTCCACTGTGCTCAGTGGCAACACCACCGGCGCGGGTGACGCCGTCGTCGCCGCGCTGGCGCTGGGGCTGAGCCGCGCCGAATCCTGGCCGGACATCCTGCGCCGCGCCGTCGCGTTGTCCGGGGCGGCCGTGCTCGGCCCGCTCGCCGGTGACGTCGACCTCGCGCACTACCGAGCCGAACAGGGGCTGGTCGCCGTGCGCGCCCGCCCGGACTAGGAGAACCCTCATGCCTCTGGTGGGAACCGGGGAAATCGTCGGAGCCGCGGCGGCGGACCGGCACGGCTGCGGCGCGTTCAACGCGATCCAGCTCGAACACATCACCGCGATCATCGACGGCGCCGCCGCGGCGGCAGCGCCGGTGATCGTGCAGTTGAGCCAGAACGCCGTGAAGTACCACGGCTCGCTGGCGCCGGTCGGCACTGCGGCCCTCGCGGCGGCCAGGGCGGCCGCCACGCCGGTCGCGGTGCATCTCGACCACGCGGAATCGGCCGATCTGGTCCGCGAGGCGGTCGCGCTCGGTTTCGGCTCCGTCATGTTCGACGCGTCCAAACTGGACTACACCGACAACGTCCGCGCCACGCGGGAAATCGCCGCATACTGCCACGACCACGGCGTGTGGGTCGAGGCCGAACTCGGTGAGGTCGGGGGCAAGGACGGCGTCCACGCGCCCGGCGCGCGCACCGATCCCGACGAGGCGGCGGAGTTCGTCGCGTCCACCGGGATCGACGCGCTGGCGGTGGCGGTGGGCAGTTCGCACGCCATGCTCACCCGTGACGCCGCGCTGGACTTCGAGCTGATCACACGGCTGCGGGAGCGGGTGCCGGTGCCGCTGGTGCTGCACGGATCCTCCGGCGTGCCCGACGACGGGCTGGCCGAAGCCGTGCGAGCCGGGATGACGAAGATCAATATCGCCACCCAGCTCAACAAGGTGTTCACCGCGGCCGCGGCGGGGGATTGGCGTGCGCATCCGGAGCGCGTCGACCCGCGGAAGTACCTCGGTGCCGGGCGTGCCGCGGTCGCCGTCGAGGTGCGACGGCTGCTGGGAGTGCTCAAGCTTGATCATGTTGAACCGGTCAAGGTGACGATTGAGCAGACTTTGCGCGATTGAGTGTTGACATGTGCGTGAAACCTCACAAAACTGCGCAAGAACAAGCAGAACTTGTGTGATCTTCGATCCAGGTGGTGGCGGATGCGGGTAGGCAGGCTCACGGCATTGACGGCAGGCGCGGCGCTCCTGCTCGCGGGTTGCGGCGGCGGTGGGGACACGGCCGGTGGCACCGGCGAGAACGCGCTCCCGGGCGTCGATCAGTTCCTCAACGCGCCCTGTCCGGAGGCGGGGGTGAAACCCGCGACGGACAAGGAATTCACGTACTGGTCCATGTGGACGGCCGACGAGCCGCAGGGCAAGGTCCTCCAGAAGGCCTTCAAATGCTTCCAGGAGAAGACCGGCGTCAAGGTCGACGTGCAGTGGCTGGGCCGCAAGGCCTACACCCAGAACCTGGTGCCCGCGCTGAACACCGACGCCGTCCCGGACCTGTTCGACCAGGACGTCAGCAAGGTCGGCGCGGCGGTCATGACGCCGGGCGGCACGCAGAGCGTCGACGACGTGTTCGCGATGAAGGTCGGCGAGGGCGACAAGACCGTCAAGGACGTGCTTTCGCCCAGCTCGTACGACTTCCCGCAGAACAAGGACCGCGAGGGCCACAACTTCATGGTCCCGTACACGATCCAGTCGAGCGCCTGGTGGTTCAACAAGGACACCGCAGGCGACATCCAGCAGCCGAAGACGATGGACGAGCTGATCGGCCTGTTCGACAAGGCGAAGGCCGACGGCAAGGCCGCCATCAGCCTCGACGGCGACATCCCGTTCTACAACATGTACTTCTACACCCAGCTCGCCGAGCGCTACGTCGGCGCGGGCGGGCTGTACAAGGCCGCGACCGACAAGACCGGCCAGGCGTGGAAGACCGACCCCGGGTTCCTCAAGGCCGCCACCGAAACCGCGAAGCTGCCCAAGTACTTCATCGACGGCTGGGACGCGGCGAAGTTCCCGCAGGTGCAGCAGCGCTGGGCCGACGGCGACTCCCGGTTCCTCTATGTCGGCAGCTGGGCGCCGAGCGAGACCCGCGAGTACCTCGACAAGCAGGGCGCCGGGACAAAGATCAACTACGGCTCCTTCCAGTTCCCGATGCCCGAAGGCGCCACGCACGACACCGTCGAGCAGATGTCGATCGGTTTCTCGGTGACCAAGAAGGCCAAGCACGCCGAGGCGGCCAAGGCGTTCATCGCCTACTTCCTCAACAAGGACCTGCTCGCCGGGATCCCGGTGGTGGCCGACAACCTCGTGCCGCGTGCCGACCTCGCCGTGCCGGACGACCTCAAGCAGGTCAAGGCCGCGCTGGACGACCCGAAGAAGGAGCACGTCCTGCAGTACGACGGGATCGACGGCATCGCCGGCGGCAAATGGCAGACCGACGTCTTCGACCCCGCCGACATCGCCTTGCTGAAGGGCCAGATCACCCCGCAGCAGTTCGTGGACCAGCTCGCCACCAAGGGCGCCGAGTTCTGGAAGAACCAGGGCTGATGGCGACAGTCACGACTCCGGCGACACCGCCGGCGCGGGCCGTGAAGGCCGGGGCGCACCTGAGTCGCAAGAAACGGCTGTTCTGGCCGTTCGCCGCGCCGGCGCTGGTGCTGTACCTGGCCTTCCTGGTCCTGCCGACGATCGCGACCGTCGTGCTGAGCTTCACCAGCTGGGCCGGGGCGGGGGACACGCCGGAACCCAACGGCGTCACCAACTACACGCAGATGTGGGCGAGCGACTCGTTCCAGTACGCCTTCCGCAACACGCTGATCTACGTGTTCCTCGGCGGGATCGGCACGTTCGCGCTGGCGTTCCTGTTCACCATGGTGCTGCGGGACATGAAGGGCGGCAAGATCGTCCGAGCCATCCTGTTCTTCCCGAACATCGTGGCGCCGGTGGCGCTCGGCATGTTCCTCGGCTTCGTCTTCAAGTACCAGCCGGGGAAACAGGGGCTGGCGAACTACGTGCTGGAAGGCCTCGGCGCGGACGCGGCGAAGTTCCTCGCACCGGCCAATGTGACCGGTGTGGTGACGGCTTCGCTGATCTGGGCCAGCTCGGGGTTCTACATCACCATCCTGATGGCCGCGGTCGACCGCATCCCGCCGTATCTCTACGAGGACGCGGAGCTGGGCGGCGCGTCGCCGTGGCAGAAGTTCAAGAACATCACGCTGCCGATGACCTGGGACGTCGTCGGCGTCGCCGGGGTGCTGTGGACGATCAACGCGCTCAAGATCTTCGAGCTGGTGTTCGTACTGGCCGGTCCGGGCACCTACGCCCCGCCCAACGAGGCGTGGACGCTGGGGATCTACGTGTTCGACCGGACCTTCGGCTCGAACGGCACCCCGGACTTCGGCGCCGCCTGTGCCTGCGCGGTGGCGATGATCGCGCTGGTGTCCGTGCTCGTGGTCCTGCTCCGCCGGTTGATGCGCCGTGACGCGATCCAGTTCTGAGGGAGATCCCATGTCCGTCACCGACGTCGAGGCGCCCGCGCGGCGAGCGGCGAAACCGGTGCGCAAGCCGCCTCGCAAACCGCGTCCGGCGCCCGGCTCGAAACGGTTCAGCCCGTTGCGGGTGCTGGGTTCCACGATCGTGTGGCTGTTCACCGCCGGCAACATCCTGGTGCTGTATTGGCTGCTCACGGCGTCGTTCAAGACACCGGTGGAGATCTTCACCAAACCGTTCGACCTGCCGTACCAGTGGTTCAAGGTCGGCAAGCCGTTCCGGAACTTCATCTACGCCTGGAACAACGCCGGCTTCGGCGAGGCCGTGCTGACCACCGTGGTACTGGTCGGGCTGGCGACGGTCGTCACGGTCGCCGTGTCGGCGCCCTGCGCCTACGCCCTGACCAGGCTCGGCGTCCGCGGCTCCGGGCCGATGACGAACGCCGTCGCGATCGGCATGGGGGTGCCGTTCCAGACCGTGATCATCCCGCTGTTCGTGGTGCTCAGTAAAGTGCACCTGGACAACGAATACGGCCTGTTCGTGCTGTACGTGGCGCTGTCGATCCCGTTCACGGTGTTCCTGATGACCGGGTTCTTCCGGTCGCTGCCGGACGAACTGGAGGAGGCGGCCGCGCTCGACGGCGCCTCGCCGACGCGCACGTTCTTCTCGGTCATGCTGCCGCTGACCCGCGGCGGCATGATCACCGCGCTGACCCTGAACGCCATCGGACTGTGGAACGAGACGCTGCTGGCGATCGTGTTCCTCAAGGACCAGGCGCATTTCACGCTGTCACGCGCGCTCTTCACCTTCTACGGGGCGGCGAGCTACCAGTCGGAGTACGGCGGGCTGATCGCCGGTGTGGCGATCGTCGTGCTCCCGATGCTCGTGCTCTACCTTGTGCTCGCCCGCCGGATCATCACCGGCCTGACCCTCGGCGCCGGAAAGTAGGACCTGATGGCCACCGTGACCTTCTCCGACACCACCCGGTTCTACGCCGGGGTGGACCGTCCCGCGGTCGACGGCCTCGACCTCGAGGTCGCCGACGGCGAATTCCTGGTGCTGGTCGGCCCGTCCGGCTGCGGGAAGTCGACCACGCTGCGCATGCTCGCCGGGCTGGAAGGCGTCGACGACGGCTCCATCCACATCGGCGACCGCGACGTCACCGAACTCCCGCCGAAGGACCGGGACATCGCCATGGTGTTCCAGAACTACGCGCTCTACCCGCATATGACGGTGGGGGAGAACATCGGCTTCCACCTGAAGCTGGCGAAGATCCCCAAGGCCGAACGCGAGCGCAAGGTGGCCGAGGCCGCGGCCGTGCTCGACCTGACCGAGTACCTGGACCGCAAGCCCGCGAAGCTGTCCGGTGGTCAGCGGCAGCGTGTCGCGATGGGGCGGGCGATCGTGCGCGAGCCCAGCGTGTTCCTGATGGACGAGCCACTGTCCAATCTGGACGCGAAGCTCCGGGTGCAGACGCGCACCCAGATCGCCTCCCTGCAACGGCGGCTGGGCATCACGACGCTGTACGTCACGCACGACCAGGTCGAAGCGATGACGATGGGAGACCGGGTCGCCGTGCTGAAGGACGGGCTCCTGCAGCAGTGCGACACGCCCGTCGGGCTGTTCGCCAAGCCGGTCAACGTGTTCGTCGCCGGATTCATCGGCTCGCCCGCGATGAACCTGCTGGAGACCACTGTGGACAGTGACGGCGCCGTCGCCGGCGGCACCAGGCTGCCGTTGACTCCGGCGCAACGTTCGGCGCTGACCGGGCCCGGCATCGTCGTCGGCGTCCGGCCCGAGGGCTGGACGATCGGCGAGGGCGGTTTCGAGGCCATCGTCGAGGTCGTGGAGGAACTGGGCAGCGACCAATACCTCTACTGCCGGGACGGCGACCGCGTGCTGACGGTCCGCACTCCGGGGATGGCGCCGTGGCAGCGCGGCGAGCCGATCTCCCTGACACCGCAACCGGGCGCGGTGCACCTGTTCGACGCCGCCACCGGCGATCGGCTCCCGGACGCATGACCCGCCTGTACCGCACCGGGCTGGTGCTCCCGGCCGCCGAGCTGGGGCCGGAGAACCCGCTGCCGCCGCTGCGGAAACCCGAGGCGGTGGCCAAGGTGTCCAATGTGGACGAGCTGCCGCCGGACCTGGCGGAGAACATCGGCTACGGCCGTTTGGACACCACGCTGCCCTGCCTGTTGCAGGACGGCTACACCCGCGAGCGCACCGAACGTGAGATCCCGGCGGTGGTACTGGAGAACGACAAGCTCCGCGCCACCGTGCTGCCGTCGCTGGGCGGGCGGCTGTACTCGCTGGTCCACAAGGCGTCCGGACGCGACCTGCTCTACCGCAACCCGGTGTTCCAGCCCGCGAACCTCGCGCTGCGGGACGCGTGGTTCGCCGGTGGGGTCGAGTGGAACCTCGGCAGCACCGGACACACGACGCTGACCTGCGAGCCGATGTTCGCCGCGGAGATCGAGGGACCGGACGGCACGCCGGTGCTGCGCCTGTGGGAGTGGGAACGCACCCGCGACCTGCCGTACCAGGTCGACTTCTGGCTGCCGGACGGGTCGGAACACCTGCTCGTGGCGGTGCGGGTGCGGAACCCGCATCCCTACGACGTCCCGGTGTACTGGTGGTCGAACATCGCGGTGCCGCAGAACGAAGGCACCCGCGTGCTGGCGCCCGCGACGCAGGCGTGGCACTACGGCTATTCGGGGCGGCTCGACCTGGTCGACGTGCCCGGCGAGCTGACCTATCCGGCCCGCGCGGAGGCCGCGGCGGACTACTTCTTCGAGGTGACCGGAAGGCCGTGGGTCGCGGCCGTCGAACAGGACGGGACCGGGCTGGCCCAGGTGTCCACCGGCCGGTTGCGCGGGCGGAAGCTGTTCCTGTGGGGCGAGTCCGCCGGAGGACGTCGTTGGCAGGAGTGGCTCGCTCCCGGCGCCGGTGGCTATCTGGAGATCCAAGCCGGCCTCGCCCGCACCCAGCTGGAGCATCTGCGGTTGCCGCCGGGGGAGGGCTGGGACTGGCTGGAGGCGTACGGTCCGGTCGCCGCCGATCCGGCCGCGGTGCACGGTGACGACTGGACGGCGGCTCGCGAGGCCGTCGCCGCCGGTCTGCCGTCGGCGGAGACCATGGACGAGTATCACGACGACTGGCGGAAGATCGCCGACGTCACCCCGGAATCCTTCCTGGCCACCGGTTCGGGCTGGGGCGCGCTGGAGAACCGGCGCGCGCCGATGTGCCTGCCCGGCACGCCGTTCCCGGACGAGTCGCTCGGACCGGACCAGGAGCCGTGGCTCGCGTTGCTCGACGGCACGCCGCCGGACGGCGATCCGCTCGCGGTTCCCCCGGCGACGCTGGTGAACCGGTACTGGGCGGATCTCATGGAGTACGCCCCGAAGAACTGGCTGACCTGGTATCACCGCGGCGTCGCGCACTGGGCGGCCGGACGGCATTCGGACGCGGTCGGCGCCTGGCGAGAGTCGGTCTCGGCGGCCGAGAACCCTTGGGCCCTGCGGAATCTCGCGATCGCCACGGCCGGGCACGAGGCCGCCTGGCTGTACCGGCGGGCGGTCGCCCTCGCGCCGTCGCTGCGTCCACTGGTCGTCGAGGCCATCGCGGCGCAACTCGCCGCGGGACTCCCGGACGAAGCGAGCGAACTGCTGGACGGGCTGCCCGTGGAAGGGCGGGTCGCCCTCCTGACCGCCCGGACCCGGCTCGCCCTCGGCGACGTCGCCGGGGCCAAGGCCGTGTACGACGGCGGTTTCGAGGTCGCGAACATCAGGGAAGGGGAAACGTCCTTGTCCGACACCTGGGCGGCGGTTTCCGAGGAACCGCTGCCGGAACAGCACGACTTCCGGATGAAGTGACCGGCCGGGCCACTCGACCGGCGTGCCGCTCGCGGCGGACAACCGCGATGCAGCATACTGCTCGAAACAGTGGCCAACAGCGCACCGGTATGCGCGATAGGCCGCAGCGAGCTAGGAGTGGCGCCGATGGCCCGGCACGAACGGCTGAGCACCCTGCTGGACCTGCTGGGGCAGCGGGAGAAGATCGACGTCGAGGACGTGGCCGAGGAGCTGAACGTCTCCGCCGCCACGATCCGGCGCGACCTCGATCACCTGGCGGAGCAGCAGCTGCTCACCCGCACCAGGGGTGGTGCGGTGGCCAACGACCTCGCCTACGACCTGCCGTTGCGGTACAAGACCGCCCGGCACGTGCCCGAGAAGCAGCGGATCAGCGTCGCCGCGGCGGCGCTCGTCGCGCAGGGCATGGTGGTCGGCCTCAACGGCGGGACGACGACGGCCGGCGTCGCGCGATCGCT
This sequence comes from Amycolatopsis sp. EV170708-02-1, assembly GCF_022479115.1. Lineage (NCBI taxonomy): Bacteria > Bacillati > Actinomycetota > Actinomycetes > Pseudonocardiales > Pseudonocardiaceae > Amycolatopsis > Amycolatopsis sp. EV170708-02-1. Next base: position 5,366,132 of record NZ_CP092497.1, on the reverse strand, counting down.
GGCGACGCGGTCCGATCTGGCCGGTCTCCGTGATTCGCCGGGGCTGACCGTGGTCACCAACGCGCTGAACATCGCGCACGAACTCGCGGTCCGGCCGCATGTGAAGATCGTGGTCACCGGCGGGGTCGCGCGTCCGCAGTCGTTCGAGCTGAGCGGGCCGCTGGCGACTCGCGTGCTCAGCGAACTGACGATCGACCTGCTGTTCCTCGGGGTCGACGCGTTCGACGCCGACGCAGGGGCCTTCGCGCATCATGAGGGCGAAGCGAGTATCAACCGGCTGATGGTCGAGCGGGCGGAACGCGTCGTCGCGGTCGCCGACGGTTCGAAGCTGGGCCGTCGCGCGTTCGCGCGGATCTGCGCGACGCCGCAGGTGCACGCCCTGGTCACCGATTCCAACGCCGATCCGAAGGTGCTGCGGGCGTTCGAGGCCGCGGGCGTCGAGGTCCAAGCCGTCTGACCTCTACCAGGTGTACTGCGCCAGAAATTCGGTGTCTTGAGTTCTTCTGGTCTCAGGGTGGTGAAGGGGACTTTCACCGTATGTGACGCGGGTAAGCCGCCCTTCACCGCGTGGGATGAGGGCCTTGCTGTCCCTGTCTACAAGGGACACTCGTCGGGCGCCGAATGTCCGATTGGTGTCCATGTCTCCGATTTGGCGCGGCGTCGTGAGTGATATTGGTCGTTCTAACGCTCCTAATCACTCACGACCACCCAGCCTTCGTCTTGTGCACCGGCTCAGGCACACCATGGCCGGACTGACTGCGCAGGACGCTAGGCGTTGTTGTGACATAAGGATCTTCGGCCGACCCGACGAAAGTCGGCAGCACCGCTTCGGCGGATGACTTTGCGCGAACCGTGCGCTATACAGAGACCCTATTGCGTATTCATGCGCGAAAGGTGTCTCGAATGAGCAGAGTTGCGCAATCCCTGAGTTGTTTGGCCGCAGTGGCCCTTCTCGGGCTTTCCCCGGTCGCCGCCCACGCCGATCCGGCCGACGCGGCGTCCGGCAGGCTCGGCGATCTGACCGGGATCTCCGCCGAAGGCCCCACGGTCACGCTGAAGTCGGGAAGCGCCGCGGTGCGCGTCGGCTTCCCGGCCGAAGGCGCCGTCCGGGTCTGGCTGGCGCCGGACGGCACGTTCACCGACCCGGCGGGGAGCAAGATCGTCCTGCCGCGCACCGGCGGCCCGGTCACGCCCAAAACGGTCGACAAGGGCGGCTACTGGGCGGTTTCCACGGCCAAGGCGACGTTGCGGGCGTACAAACACCCGCTGCGGCTCGCGTTGTACGACGGCGCGGACCGCAAGCGGCTCTGGGAGGAGTCGGCGCCGCTGTCCTGGACCGGCAAGCAGACCACGCAAACCCTCGCCCGGACGGCGACCGAACAGTTCGTCGGCGGCGGCGAGCAGAACGGCCGCTTCAGCCACCGCGACCAGACGATCCGGATCTTCGCCGACTACAACTGGAACGACGGCGGTGCCCCGAATTCGCAGCCGTTCTACGCCTCCACGGCGGGATACGGCGTGCTGCGCAACACCTTCGCGCAAGGCACCTACGCCTTCACCGAGCCGGTGCGCACCACGCACGACGAGCGCCGCTTCGACGCGACGTACGTCGTCGGCGACGGGCTCAAGGACGTCATCACCGGCTACACCGATCTGGTGGGGAAGCCTTTCCTGCCACCGCTCTACGGGCTCGAACACGGCGACGCCGACTGCTACCTGCACAACGCCAACCGAGGTGAGCGGCACACGCTGGACGCGGTGAAGATCGCGGAGGGGTACACCGAGCACGGGATGCCCAACGGCTGGATGCTCGTGAACGACGGCTACGGCTGCGGATACGAGAACCTCCAGCAGACCGGCGAAGGCCTGCGCAAGAACAACATGCAGCTGGGCCTGTGGACCGAGAACGGCGTGCCGAACCAGGTCGAAGAGGTCAAGGCCGGCGTGCGGGTCCGCAAACTCGACGTCGCGTGGGTCGGCCCGGGCTACCAGTTCGCGCTGGACGCCTGCGACACCGCGCACAAGGGCATCGAGGACAACAGCGACGCGCGCGGCTTCGTCTGGACACCGGTCAGCTGGGCGGGCGCGCAGCGCTGCGGCGTGCTGTGGAGCGGCGACCAGGCCGGTTCCTACGACTACATCAAGTGGCAGATCCCGACCTACGCCGGCGCCACGACGTCGGGGATCGCGTACAACACCGGCGACATCGACGGCATCTTCGGCGGCAGCCCGCAGACCTATGTCCGCGACCTGCAGTGGAAGGCCTTCCTTCCGGTCTCGATGACGATGGACGGCTGGGCCGCGTCGGACAAGCAGCCGTGGCGGTACGGCGAGCCGTACACCTCGATCAACCGCAAGTACCTGCTGCTCAAGGAGCGGCTGCTGCCTTACACCTACAGCCATTCGGTGGAGGCGCACAAGACCGGCGTCGGCCAGGTCCGCCCGCTGGCACTCGAATACCCCGACGACCCGAACGTGTGGGGCGAGAAGGCGAAGTACGAGTTCCTCTCCGGCAAGGACTTCCTGGTCGCGCCGGTGTACGAGAACTCCACCGTCCGCAACGGCATCTACCTGCCGAAGGGCACCTGGGTCGACTACTGGAGCGGCAAGACCTACACCGGTCCGACCACTGTGGACGGTTACGACGCGCCGCTCGACACGTTGCCGCTCTTCGTCCGCGCCGGTGCCGTGGTGCCGATGTGGGCCGAAGGCACGAAGTCGTGGCAGACGCGGGACAAGGGCGTGCTCGATCTCGACGTCTACCCGCAGGGCAAGGGTTCGTTCACGCTCACCGAAGACGACGGCGTGACTCGCGCCTACAAGAACGGCGACCAGGCGAAGCAGACGTTCACCGTCGACGCGCCGACGTCCGGCCTGGGCACGGTGACGGTCGGGATCGGCGCCAGTTCCGGTTCCTACACCGGGAAGCCCGCGTCGCGGAACTACCAGCTGACAGTCCACACGGGAAGCAAGCCGGCGACGGTACTGGCGGGGAACTCGATCCTTCGGCAGTACGGCAGCAAGGCCGAGCTGGACGCGGCACCGTCGGGCTGGTGGTTCGATCCGGCCACCGGCGGGGTCGCGCGGGTCAAGACCGGCAAGATCGGCGCTGGTGAACGTCAGGACGTCCGGCTGTTCGGCACGAGTGCCGTCGGCGGGATCTTCCCCGAAGACCGCAACGGCTCGGTCACCCTGTCCGTCCCGGCGGTCGCCGGCCCCGGGCAGACCGCGACGGGCACGTTGAGCTTCACCAATGGCACGCCGTTGCCGGTCCGGGACGTCTCGTTCTCCTTGCCCGCCAACGGCTTCCGCGCCGAGGTACCCGCCGGTCCGCGACTGGTGATGCCCGGCAAGACCGTCCAGGTCCCGGTGAAGGTCACGCCGGACGCGGGGATCAAGCCGGACGACTACCAGCTCACCGCGTCGGCGTCGTACCAGGCGCGGCTCGGGGAGAACCGAGTCACCGACTCGGTGACGGTCACCGTCCCGCACGGTTCGCTGGCCGCGGCGTACGGCAACGTCGGCGTGACCGACACGGCCCATGTCGCGGTGGGGGACATCGACGGTGGCGGCAGCAGTTTCCGGGCGGAAGGGCTCGCTGAGGCGGGGCTCAAGCCTGGTACGGGCTTCTCCGCGCTCGGTGCGCAGCTGACGTGGCCGCAGACCGGTTCGGGACAGAAGGACAACGTGCTCGCGTCCGGTCAGACGATCGCGGTGCGGGGTACGGGCGCCAAGCTGGTGCTGGCGGGAACCGGTACCGGCACGGCGAAGGGCACGGTCGTCGTCCGCTACGCCGATGGCAGTACCAGCCAGGCCGAACTCGGGTTCCCCAACTGGTGCTGCGCCGATCCGGCCCAATACGGCGCGACCACGGTGGCGACCGTGCTGGGCAAGAACACCCGCACGGGGGCCGCGTACCCGACCACGCCGTACCGGGTGTTCGCGAACTCGGTCCCGCTGACTGCGGGCAAGGAGGTCGTCGCGGTGACCTTGCCGTCGAACACCGCGATGCACGTGTTCGCCGCCGGTATCGGCTGAGTCCTCGTGAGTGGTAAGGACGGCTAGAACCGTCCTTACCACTCACGAGTCAGGCCGCGACGGGCGTCCACAAAGCGTCGATGGCTCGTTCGGCCTCGGCCTGGCTGGCCTCGGCCAGCGGGATCAGCTCCGCCATCGCCGGATTGACCATCGCCATGGTCAGCTCGGCGGTGACGAACCGCGGTTCGAGGCCGGTCAGCGAGATGCCGTGCGGGATCCACGCCTGCGCGTGGTCCCAGCCCTCGCGTGGGGTGCCTTCTCCGTAGCCGCCGCCGCGTGCGGTCACGACGATGAAGTCTCGGCCCCTGAGCAGGCCTTCCCTGGTGTCCATGTTGACCGACAATCCCGGCGCGATCAGGTGGTCCACCCAGGCCTTGACCGTGCTCGGCGGGCCGAAGTTGTACAGCGGCAGGCCCAGCAGGATCGTGTCGGCCGCCTTCACCTCGTCGACGAGCTCCTTGATGAGCCGCCAGGCCGCGGCCTGCTCCGGGGTGTGCTGCTCCGGCGGTGTCGCCTTGGCCTCGTTGGCGGCCGCGCCCAGATGCGGCAACGGATCGGTGCCCAGGTCGCGGTAGGTGACGGTGCCGTCCGGATGCGCGGCGCGCCAGGCCGCGGCGGCACGCGCGGTGAGGCGGCGGCTGATCGAGTGCTCGCCCGTGATGCTCGAGTCGATGTGCAGCAGGTTCGTCATACCGACTATCTTGCACAGATAGTTTGTGTAACGCAAACCATTGGTGCTGTGGCGGTCATCATGAAGGAACGTACACTTGACCGGTGTCCGAGCTCCCGGTCGTGAACCAGCCCCCGCACCGTTGCGGCGCGCTGCTCGACCACGTCACCCGCCGCATCCGGTCGCGCAGCGAGACCGTGCTGGCCCCGCTCGGCCTGCGGCCGCGGCATCTCGTCGCGCTGACCGTGCTGCGTGACCTCGGCGGCTGTTCGCAGCAGGACCTCGCGAAAACGCTGGAGATGGACAGCACGAACGTCGTCGGGCTGCTGAACGACCTCGAGTCCGCGAACCTGATCGAACGCAGGCGGTCACCGCGGGACCGGCGGCGGCATATCGTCGAACTCACCGACGTCGGCGCCAAACAGCTCGTCAAAGCCGAGTTCGCCCTCGCCGGAGTCGAGGACGAGGTGCTCGGCGGGCTCGACAAGGACCAGCGCGAGACGCTGTACAGCCTGCTGTACCAGGCGGCGGGGCACGCCGAGCCCGCCGCCTGCCTCGGGGCCGCGCACACCGACGACTGCTAGGCCCCGAGGCCGAACAGGTCGTGGAGCTGTTTCGTGGCTTCGGCGCCGTACATGACGCTCCCGACCGGAACCTCGCTACCCACGGCTTCGATCACCCGCGCCGTCCACACGGGACCGAACGCGCCGCACAGCTCGATCAGCTGCGCCCCTTCGCCGACCAGCCGCCGGGCCGCGGCGACGACCTGGTCTACGCGGCCGACCCCGATCAGCACCGTCAGGCATTCCCCACTGTCCACACGGGACACATCCCGTGCCGGGTCGCAGCCGTCGGCCAAGTACACGAAACCCCACTGTCGCATGACGATCCTCCTCCGTTGTCGAACACCGTGAGGTAATCGCGAAACGAGAGTGCCGTCCACGAGGCGGATCCGGACGGCCGTTCGGCGGCACCGAACAGGAGAGGCCGGGCGGGCAGCGCGGAAACCCCTTTGTGGGCGCCGTCACACCAGCGCCGCGATCCGATCGGAGGACTCGTGCGCCGGATCCCATACGAGCGCGTGCCGGACGACAGGCGCCTCCCGCAGCGTCAGCCGTCGCAGACCTTCGGCCGGTTCTTCCTCGGGGCGCAAGGCGACGACGTCCCCGCCGTACCGCAATTCGCCGACGAACAACGACCGGCGCGGCGGCCCGGCGCGTACGTGAGCCGGCCGCCAGCCCGCCGCCGCGCAGTCCGCGAGCAGCGCGTCGTGATACCCCGGGGCGAGCTTCCGTTCGTACAGAAGGAGGTCCAGCCCGGCGAGGTCTTCCCAGCCCACGGTGTCCAGCCGGGCCAGCGGGTGGGTAGCCGCGACGAGCACACCCAGCGGCCTCTCGCTCACGACGGCCACCCGCAGGCCGTCCACCTCCTCCGGAAGAGCGAGCAGACCGGCGTCGAGCGCGCCGCGGCGGAGGAGTTCGAGCTGCCGTGCCGCGGAGAGGTCCTCGATCTCCACCGCTTCCGCGTACAGGGCTGGAAATACCGCCGCCGGGGCGCCCGGTGTCACGCCGACGCGGAGCGGCCGGCCGACGGTGTCGCGGACGGCCCGTGCGCCGAGTTCGGCCTCCTCCAGCATCCGGCGGGCGTGGGGGAGCAGCGCCAGCGCGGCGGCGGTCGGCGTCATCCCCGCCTGAGTGCGGACGAACAGCGTGGCGTCCAGCTCCCGTTCCAACGCGATGATCTGCTGGCTGAGCGACGACGACCGGATGCCGAGGCGCTCCGCGGCACGGGTGAGATGCCCTTCCTCCGCCACGGCGCACAGATATCGAAGACGTCGTAACTCCACAGCCGCAGATTAGCCCGGGACGGGGCAGAATCGACGGGGTGCGCATCGGAATCGTTGGGGCTCTCGCGACAGCCGCTCTCCTGCTCGCCGGGTGCTCCGCCGGGCAAGACCAGCCACCCGCCAAACCCGTCTACGATCTCCCCGCGCGAGAAGTCCGCCCGGACGAGACCGCGCTGCACCTGCCGCCCGCGCTCAACGGGGAGACCGAGTTCTCCCTCATCGGGCTGGCCGCCGGGCTGCACAGCCTCACCGGCAGTCACACCGAGTTCGAGGCGAAGGGGCAGTTCGTCCGGCTCCGGCTGGTGGTCACGGGCAAGGGGGTGTCCGGCATCCTCTTCGACACCCGGCGCCAGCAGCTGGTCACCGATTCCGGCGCGGTGATCGCGGTCGACAACCAGGCGATGACGATCAAACGGCAGCCGGACAAGTTCGAGCTGGGGCGCGGTGTGCGGGTCGAGTTCGACCTCTACTTCGACCTTCCCAAGGAGGCGAAACCCGCGGTGCTACGCGCTTTCGGCGGTCCGACGCTGACCGACATGAAGAACCTCAAGGGCACCGACATCAAGCTGGCATGAGAAAGGGCCCCGCCGCGGAAGCGACGGGGCCCTTCTCGAAAGGCGTCAGACGCCCAGGTCGCCACCGAGGTAGGCGGCCCGCACCTGCGGGTCGTCCAGCAGCTCGGCACCGCGGGCGCTCTTGACCACTTGACCGGTCTCCAGCACGTACGCGCGGTCGGAGAGCTTCAGCGCCTGCTGCGCGTTCTGCTCCACCAGCAGGACCGTGGTCCCGCGTTTGTTGATCTCGCGGATGATGTCGAAGATCTGCGCGATCAGCATCGGCGCCAGGCCCATGGACGGCTCGTCGAGCAGCAGCACCTTGGGCTTGGTCATCAGCGCGCGGCCGATGGCGATCATCTGCTGCTCGCCACCGGACATCGTGCCGCCGAACTGGGTCTTGCGTTCGTTCAGCCGCGGGAACAGCTCGTAGACCTCGTCGAGGTCGGCCTTCAGATCGTCCTTGCGGGTGTAGGCACCCATCAGGAGGTTCTCCTGCACCGTCATCCCGGGGAACACGCCCCGGCCTTCCGGTGACTGGCCGATCCCGAGCTCGACCCGTTTGTGGCCGGGCGTCTTCGAGATGTCCTTGCCGTCGAAGAGGATCCGGCCGCTGGTCAGCGGACGCAGGCCCGAGATCGTCTTCAGCGTCGTGGTCTTGCCTGCGCCGTTGGCCCCGATGAGCGAAACGATCTCACCCTCGCCGACCTCGATGCTCATTCCCTTGAGCGCGGCGATCTTCCCGTAGTGGACGTTGATGTCCTGAACCTCAAGAAGCATCTTCCGCCACCCCCAGGTAAGCCTCGATCACCTTCTGGTTGTTCTGCACCTCGTGGGGGAGCCCTTCTGCGATCTTCTGGCCGAAGTCGAGCACGGCCAGCCGGTCGGCGATCTGCATGACCAAGCCCATGTCGTGCTCGATGAGCAGCACGGTGCGGCCGTCGTCGCGGATCTTGCGGATCAGTTGCTGCAGCGAGTTCTTCTCCGCCGGGTTCATCCCGGCGGCGGGCTCGTCGAGCAGCAGCAGCTTCGGGTCGGTCGCGAGCGCACGCGCGATCTCCAGACGGCGCTGGTCGCCGTAGGAGAGGTTCTTCGCGGTGTTGTGCTCGACCCGGCCGATGCCGACGAAGTCCAGCAGATCCCTCGCCAGCTCGCGGCCCCGCTTCTCCTCCTTGCGGTGGATGGGCAGGCCCAGCGTCGCCGAGATCGCGCCGGTCTTGTGGTGCGAGTCCGCACCGACCATCACGTTCTCGAGCGCCGACATGTTGTGGAACAGCCGGATGTTCTGGAACGTCCGGGCGATCCCGTTCTGGTTGATCTTGAACCGCTTCATCCCGTCGATCCGGGTGTCGCCGAAGCGCACCTGGCCTTCGGTCGGCCGATAGACGCCGGTGATCACGTTGAAGACCGTGGTCTTGCCGGCACCGTTCGGGCCGATGAGAGCGAAGATCTCACCTTGGTCGATGGTGAGGTTGACTTCCTTCAAGGCCGTGACACCGCCGAAGCGCATCGTCACCTTGTCGAATTCGAGCAGCGCGCTCACTTCGTCACCTCCGCCGAAGCCTCGGAATCCGGACCCGCGACTTCGGCGCCCATGGCACCCATCCCGCCCGTTCCTTCTCGTAGTTCCGCCTTGCGCTGCCGCGACGGCAGCAGACCCTCCGGCCGCAGCGCCATCATCAGCACCAGCACACCACCGAAGATCAGGATGCGGTACTCGGACAGGAACCGGAACCGTTCCGGAAGCCAGGCGACCAGGAAAGCGCCGAGCATGACGCCGGGCAGGTTGCCCGCGCCACCGAGCACCACGGCCGCGAGGATGGTCGCGGACAGGATGAACGGGAAGTTGTTCGGCTCGATGAAGACGGCCTTGCTCGCGTAGACCACACCGGCCATACCGCCGAGCATGGCGCCGATGGCGAACGCCAGCAGCTTGAACTTGAACGTCGGGACACCCATCAGCTCGGCGGCGTCCTCGTCCTCGCGGATGGCCGCCCACGCCCGCCCGACGCGGCTCTTGTGCAGCCGCACCGAGAAGATGATCGCGATCACGATCGCCGCGAGGATCAGGTAGTAGTACGGCGCCGGGTCGAGCAGGAACTCGGTCCCGAAGATGGGCTCCGGGTGCGGGATGTTGGTGATACCGCGGGCGCCGCCGATGGAGTCGGTGTTCGTCGCGGTGATCCGGACGATCTCACCGAAGCCGAGGGTCACGATGGCCAGATAGTCGCCGCGCAACCGGAGTGTCGGAGCACCGAGGATCACCCCTGACATCGCCGCCAGGAAGATACCGAGCACGAGCGTGCCCCAGAATCCCCAGCCGTGCAGGGTGCCCATCACGGCGAGCGTGTACGCGCCGATCGCGAAGAACGCGACGAACCCGAGGTCCAGCATGCCCGCGTGGCCGACCACGATGTTCAGGCCGATCGCCAGCAGGATGTACACCCCGACCGGGAAGATCAGGACCGTGGTCCAGTCCGATTCCGGCGACATGAACGAACCGATCGCGGGCGCGGGCAGGATCAGCGCGCCGATGATCAGGGCGAGGTACACGCCATAACGTTGCCAATGCGGGGCGCGTGCCCACCAATCCCGCATGCCGTCCACGGGGTGAAAGCCGGCGCGCGTCGGCTTTCCGTTCTCTGGGGACTTCTCAGCCACTTCTTCGTTGCCCTTCATGCGCGTGCCCGCTGCAGCGATTCACCGAGGATGCCGGTGGGACGGAACATCAGGACCAGCACCAGTACCACGAAGGCGGTGACGTCCTTCCAAGCCGAACCGAAGAAGATGGAACTCCAGTTCTCCACCAAACCGAGCACGATGCCACCCAGCAGGGCGCCGCGCAGGTTGCCGATACCTCCCAGCACGGCCGCGGTGAACGCCTTGATGCCGAGGAGGAACCCGATGCGGTAGTCGGTGTTCTCGTACTCCATCACGTACAGCGCGGCGGCGACACCGGCCATCGCGCCGCCGAGCAGGAAGGTGAGGCGCACGATCTTGTCGATGCTGACGCCCATCAGCACGGCGGCTTCGGGATCCTGCGCCGTGGCGCGGATACCTCGGCCGATCCGGGTGCGGCTGACCAGCTGGTCGAGTACGACCATCATGATCACGGCACCGACGACGACGAACACGTGGTCCGTGCGCACCACACCGTTGCCGATGTGGAACAGCTCCTCGTGCGGGATGAAGCGCGGCGCGTTCTGTTGCACGCGGCCGGACTTGTCGGTGATCCACTCGATGATCTCGAGGCCGAACAGTTCCTGGAGGAACAGCGAGGCGCCGATGGCGGAGATCAGGGCGGCGAGCCGGGTCGCGCCCTTCTTGCGGAGCGGCCGGTAGGCCACTTGCTCCAGCAGGACCGCCGCACCACCGGATACGGCGGCCGAAGCGATGATGATCAACAGCAGTACGGCGATCATCCCGAACACGCCGAGCGTGATCGGGGCGGTGCCACCCGCGATGGTGATCAGGACGAACAGGGACGTGACCGTCCCGATCATGAAGATTTCGGAATGCGCGAAGTTGATGAGCCGGAGCACGCCGTAGACCATTGTGTAGCCGAGGGCGATGAGGGCGTAGATGCTTCCGGCGACCAGTCCGCCGATGGTGCTACCGAGGAACTGGGCTTGCAGGTCTTGAAGCATGACGTGGATGCCTTACGGGACGGGGCGAGGATTTCTTTCGCCACATTTGCGGGAAGCGGGGGTGCTGTGATCGCACAGCGCCCCCGCTTCCGTTAGGTGTTCCTATCTGCTCCGTCAGCCGTTGAGCTTGGCTTCGGTCGAGACGCCGAGGTTCTTCAGGACACCACCGGTGACCTGGTAGATGTTGATCGCTTCCGTCGACGGTTCGCCGTTCTCCTTGAACTTGATCTGCTTCGAGGCACCCTTGAAGTCGATCGTCTTGAGGGCCTCGTTGATCTTCTCCGAGGTGTTGGCGCCGGACTTGACCGCGTTGATGATGGCGGTCGCGGCGTCGTAGCCCTCGCTCGAGTAGATCGCCGGATCGACGTTGAACGCGGCCTTGTACTTGGTGCTGAACTCGTCGGTGGAGCCGGCGTCCGGGATGTTGCACGGGCAGCCGACGACGGCCTTCTCGGCGGCCGCGGCACCGGCACCGCTGATCAGCTGGGCGTCGAGCGAACCGTCACCGGTCGCGAAGGTGGCGGTCACGCCGCCGTCACGCAGCTGCTTGAGCAGACGGCCACCCTGGGCGTAGTAGCCACCGAAGAGGATGATGTCCGGGTTCGCGGCCTTGACCTTCTGGACGGTCGAGGAGTAGTCCGACGCGTCCTTGGCGAACTTGTCGCGCTCGCTCGGGACGTTCTTCTCCTTCAAGGTCTTCTCGAAGTTGTCGGCCAGGCCGACGCTGTATTCCTGGTCGTCCGAGATGATGTAGGCCTTCTTGGGCGACTTCGCCGTGATGAGGAAGTTGGCGATCGCCGGTCCCTGGCTGGCGTCGCTCGCGACGACACGGTGCCAGTACTTCCATCCGTTCGAGGAGAGGCCCGCGTTGGTCGCCGAGGGCGACACACTCGGGATCTTGTTCTGCTCCAGCTGACCGCCGATGGCCTTCGACTCACCGGAGAAGGCCGGGCCGATCAGCGCGGTGATCTTGTCCTGGCCGACGGCGGTCGCGATCAGCGACGTCGCCTGCTCGGGCTTGCCCTGGCTGTCGTATTCCTTGAGCTCCAGCTTGATCGCCGGGTTCGTCTTGTTGTACTCGTCGATAGCGAGCTTGGCGCCGTTGCGGGGCGGGATCACGATCCCGGAGTTCTCACCGGTGAGGTCACCCATGAACCCGATCTTCAGCGTGCTGCTGTCACCGCTGCCGGACGAGCTGCTGCCGCCTGCACAGCCCGCCAGCGCCAGCGACGCAGCCGCCGCGACGGCGAAAACCCGTCCAAAACGCACTCCTGACACCGACTACCTCCCATGACCAACCAGCCGCCGGTAGGCGTTGCCCCCGACACAGGGGCTAGGTTAGGGCAGGAAGATATCCCCATACGCCATGATCTGCCCAGACGCCCATCACTCTGTGTCCACATCGTGACGGTCGAAACCAGAACGAATTGCACGAAAAGGCGAATGTTGCCGGTTGGCGAGTCTTCGCTGGTCACGCTGGGGATTCACCGCTACCACGTCGATCATGCTCGTGGGTAAGGATCATGTTTCGGCCGCGTATCTTGCGGTTTTTCAGCTCCTTCGTGGGCGGCCGTTCGTCGTAGCAATGCTGCCCCAAAGGGCGCCAACGGTGCCCCCGCTTCCTCGGCGTCATGACAACCGATGGTTGTCACCGGGGTCCGAACGGCTGTTGGATCTCGGCCCTGACCTCGCGATTGGCTGTTCCCATGACGACAAGTACCGAAGCGATCGAAGGTGTGGCGGCAGGAGTTCCGTTCGTGGCGCTGCCGCCCACGGACAGCGAGCGTCCGGCGCCACTGGTGCTGACCTGGCATCTGCTGGGCGCGCCGTTCAGCGAGGCGGCCATGGCGGCGGCGCTGCCGATGCGGGACCTGCACGCGTGGCGGGTGCACCTCGGGTTGCCGCTGACCGGGAAACGGTTTCCCGAAGGCGGTTTCGAGGGCTTCTTCCGGCTCGCGAGCGAGGACAACGTGCTCAACGTCGTCGAGCCGCTCACCAAGCAGGTCGAGGCCGAGTTCCCGGCGGCGGTGGCGGAACTGCGCTCCCGCCTGTCCATTGAGGACGGTCCGGTCGGGCTGGTCGGCGGTTCGCAGGGCGGCGGGGTCGCGCTGCAGATGCTGACCCACGCCGAGATCGACGTGGCGGCCGCCGCGCTGGTGAACCCGGTGACCCAGCTGGCGCCGGTGATCGCGGCGAACGAGCGGGTCTACGACATCACCTACCCCTGGTCGGACCGCTCCCGCGCGGTCGCGAACGAGTACGACTACGTGCGGCGGGCGGACGAACTGACCGCGCCGGTCCTGCTCGTCATCGGCGAGGAGGACGACGTCTCGATCACCGAACCGGCCGAAGCCCTGCACAAGGCGCTGGGGGAGCGGCGATCCGAACTCGTCACCATCCCGGGGATGGCACACGAATTCGCCGAGGCGCCCGGCCTCGAACCCGCTCCGCAGACCGGACACGCGAAGCTGGTCGACGCCGAGCTCACGCGCTGGTTCGCCCGGCACCTAACTGCTTGAGGTCGTCGTCCGGCAGCCAGGCCCGCTCGGGATCGTAGGCGCACCAACCTTCTTCGTGGCTGGTCCGGCCCGCGAGCGCCAGCAGGCGCCGCAGGGCCGGGCCTTCGCCGCGGCGCCACACCACCGACCACGGGAACAGCGGCGACGGCTCGAACGGAAGAACGCGCAGATTGAGGTCGGACGCGAGATCCATGTCGGCGCCCGCGAGGGTGACCCGCTGCTTTCCGTAGCGCGTCTGTTCCAGTGTGTGCCGGAGGTCGTAGCTGACCCCGGAGTCGTCGATCGGGACGCCGAATTCTTTGCATAGGCGTTGCAAATAAGAAAGCCATTCGACCGGGCCGCCCAATTGCGGAATCCAGATGCCCTCGTTCTCGAGATCGGACAATTTCAGGACATCGTTCCCCGCGAGCGGGTGTTCCGGCGCGAGAAGGGCGACCAAGGGTTCGAGCCGGACGAGCCGGTGGTCGAGCTCGGTGGGAACTTCGCGGCCGAGGTCCGCGACGCGGCCGAACGCGAGGTCGATCTCGCCGCGGACCAGCGGGTCGAGGGCGTTGGCCAGCCCGCGCCCGGCGACCCGCTCGACCGCCAGCGCCGGATCCCGCTCCGCGATGCGCCGCAGCATGTACATGGGGGAGAGGCGCGGATCGATGACGTCGAGCCGCGGCGGGCGGTCCTGGAGGCCCATCGCGGCGACGGCGGCGTCGGCCGCGCGGATCAGCTCGCGCGCGTGCGGGAGGAACCGGCCGCCGTCGGCGGTCAGCTCGACGGACCGGTTGGTGCGGCGGAACAGCTGGACCGACAGCGCGTCCTCGAGCTTCCGGACCCGCTTCGACAGCGCTTGCTGGGTGAGGAACAGGGATTCCGCCGCGCGACCGAAATGGCCGTGGTCGGCGGTCGCGACGAACGCGCGCACCTGGGCCGTGTCGAGATCCACGCCGCTCAAAGTACGTGAAGGCCCCCTTCACGTACTCAGACGCGAGGAAGGGTTCGTTCAGGCGCCCGGCGGACGCTCCCGCACCACGCAGGTCAGCCGCGCCGTGCACGACCGGCGCCCCTGGTCGTCGGTCAGCACGATCTCGGCGGTCACGGTCCCCCGTCCGACGTGCACCGGCGTCGCGACACCGGTCACCCGCCCCGATCGGACCGCCCGGTGGTGGGTGCACGACAGTTCGAGCCCCATCGTCGCCTTGTCGATGCCGGCGTTGAGCGCGCAGACCATCGAACCGAGGGCTTCCGCGACGACGGCGTTCGCGCCGCCGTGGAGGAGGCCGTAGGGCTGGAGGTTGCCCTCCACCGGGATGCTGCCCACGACGCGTTCGGGACCGAATTCGCTGATCTCGAGCCCGAGCTTGTCGTTGAGCTGCTGTCCGGCGAAGGCCGGGTCGATCCCGGCGAAGGATTCGAGGGCTTGTTCGGTCACGCAGCGCTCCTTAAACGACACGACAGGTAGGACTGTCAGACCCTCACCCTAGACTCGCTCCCGTGAGCCCGAGTGAGAACACGACCGTTGCCAACGCCACACCCGCCACCGCACAGGCCGAGCGGCCCAAACTGCTGCTGATCGACGGCCATTCGATGGCGTATCGCGCCTTCTTCGCGCTGCCCGCGGAGAACTTCAAGACGAAGACCGGGCAGACGACGAACGCGGTCTTCGGGTTCACCTCGATGCTCATCAACCTGCTGCGCGACGAGGCGCCGACCCACCTCGCGGTGGCGTTCGACCTCTCCCGCAAGACGTTCCGGTCGGAGACGTTCGCGGAGTACAAGGCCAACCGCAGCAGCACCCCGGACGAGTTCAAGGGCCAGGTCGGGCTGGTCGAGGACGTGCTCAAGGTCCTCGGCATCCCCGCGCTGACCAAGGAGAACTACGAAGCCGACGACATCATCGCCACGCTCACGACACAGGCGACCGCCGAAGGCTTCGACGTCCTCATCTGTACGGGCGACCGTGACGCGCTCCAGCTGGTGACCGACCAGGTCACCGTGCTGTACCCGAAGCGCGGCGTGTCGGAGATGACCAGGTTCACCCCCGAGGCGGTCGAGGAGAAGTACGGCCTCACGCCGGCGCAGTACCCGGACTTCGCCGCGCTGCGTGGCGACCCCTCGGACAACCTGCCCAGCATCCCGGGCGTCGGCGAGAAGACGGCCGCGAAGTGGATCAGGCAGTTCGGCTCCTTCAACGAGCTGATCGACCGGGTCGACGAGGTCAAGGGCAAGGTCGGCGACGCGCTGCGCGAGCACCTCGGCGCCGTCATGCTGAACCGCCAGCTCACCGAGCTGATCCGCGACGTCGAGCTGGAGCTCGGCCCGAGCATGCTCGAGCTGCGCCCGTGGGACCGCGAGGCCGTCCACGCGCTGTTCGACGAGCTCGAGTTCCGCGTCCTGCGAGACCGGCTCTTCGCCACCCTGCAGAGCGCAGAGCCCGAGGCCGAGGAGGGTTTCGAGGTCAGCGGTTCGAAGCTCGCGCCGGGCGCGCTCACGGAATGGCTGTCCGCGCACACCGGCACAGACAAGCCGGTCGGCCTGGCGTTCCGCACCACCGGCGCCTCGGTCCGCTCCGACCTGAAGGCCATCACCTTCGCGGCCGCGGACGGCGAAGGCGCGTACGTCGACGTCACCACGATGGACGCCGAAGACGACAAGGCGCTCACGGCCTGGCTCGCCGACGAGAAGATCCAGAAGATCGGCCACGAGCTCAAGGTCCCCCTGCACGCCGTCCAGGCGCGCGGCTGGACGCTGGCCGGGCTGGTCATGGACACCGCGCTCGCGGCGTACCTGGTCCGCCCCGGCCAGCGCACCTTCGAGCTCGACGACCTCGCCCTGCGGTACCTGCACCGTGAGCTGCGGTCCGAGGCGGACACCGGGGACGGGCAGCTCTCCCTGCTCGACGGCGGCGCCGAGGACATGGAGCAGAAGGAGATCCAGGCCGAGCTGGTCAAGGCCCGCGCGGTCGCCGAGCTCGCGGGCGCGCTGACCAAGGAGCTCGAAGAACTGGGCGGCGCGCAGCTGCTCGCCGAGCTCGAACTGCCGTTGCTGCAGGTGATCACCGGGCTCGAAGCGGCGGGTATCGCGGTCGACATCGAGCACCTGACCAACCTCGAAGCGCATTACCTCAGCCGGGTGACGCAGGCCGCGGAGGAGGCGTACGCGGTCATCGGCAAGCAGGTCAACCTCGGTTCGCCGAAGCAGCTGCAGGTCATCCTGTTCGACGAGCTCGGCATGCCGAAGACCAAGCGCACCAAGACCGGCTACACCACCGACGCCGAGGCCCTGCAGAGCCTGTTCGAGAAGACCGAGCACCCGTTCCTGCAGCATCTGCTGGAGCACCGGGACGCGACCCGCCTGCGCACCACGGTCGAGGGCCTGATCAAGTCGGTCGCCGACGACGGCCGCATCCACACCACGCTGCTGCAGACGATCGCCGCCACCGGACGGCTCTCCTCGGTGGACCCGAACCTCCAGAACATCCCGATCCGCACCGAAGAAGGCCGCCGCATCCGCGACGCGTTCGTCGTCGGCGACGGGTACGCCGAGCTGATGACGGCGGACTACAGCCAGATCGAAATGCGGATCATGGCGCATCTTTCCCAGGACGAGGGCCTGATCCAGGCCTTCAACAGCGGCGAGGACCTGCACACCTTCGTGGCGTCGCGCGCGTTCTCGCTGCCGCCGGAGGAGATCACGCCGGAGCTGCGCTTCCGGGTGAAGGCGATGTCGTACGGCCTGGCGTACGGGCTTTCGGCGTACGGCCTTTCGCAGCAGCTGCGGATCTCCACCGAAGAGGCCAAGGAACAGATGGAGGCGTACTTCTCCCGGTTCGGCGGCGTGCGCGACTACCTCCATTCGGTCGTGGGCGACGCGGCGAAGGTCGGCTACACCGAGACGATCTTCGGCCGCCGCCGCTATCTGCCCGATCTCAACAGCGACAACCGGCAGCGCCGCGAAATGGCCGAGCGGATGGCGCTCAACGCGCCCATCCAGGGCAGCGCGGCCGACATCATCAAGGTCGCCATGCTCAACGTGCACAAGGCGCTGACCGAGGCGAAGCTGAAGAGCCGCGTGCTGCTGCAGGTCCACGACGAGCTCGTCCTCGAGGTCGCCGATGGCGAGCGCGAGCAGCTGGAAGCGTTGGTGCGCCAGGGAATGGGTTCGGCCTACGAGCTGGCGGTCCCGCTGGAGGTCTCGGTCGGGTACGGACGGTCCTGGAACGACGCCGCGCATTAGAGCCTGTTGGCGGAGCTGAAGACGGACCGTGAAACGGACCCGACGAGTGAACCCGCCCCGGCCGCAGGCCCCGCTATCGCGGTGGCAGGGCGCCTTTGGCTGCCACGGGGACGTGGATGACCGGGTGGCGCCCTGCCGACGTCGATCGCGGACGCGGGTTCACCGCCAGACAAATTAGGCCTCGTGAGTGGTAATGACGGTTAGAACCGTCATCGCCACTCACGATCGGTAGGGTCTTTCGGGTGACTTCCGAGCGCAGACGCTGGCGGGTGCGGCTGCGCGATCATCGTGGGCGGGTCCTGGGCGCCGGGACCATGCTCGACGCCGGGCATCTCCTCACCTGTGCTCACGTGATCGAAGGCCAAGACGGTGTCGCGGTGGATTTCGTGGCGCTTCCCGGTGTGGAGCCCGGAATCGCCACGGTCGTCGCGCACGCCGCGCCCATCGGCGACGACGGCGGGGACATCGCGCTGCTCCGGTTGCGTGACCCGGAGGAACAGATCTCCGGCGCCCCGCTGCACCGGACCGCTCTCGAAGACCACCAACGCGTCCGCGCGTACGGCTTCCCCGCCGGGTCGGACGGCATGTGGTCGCTGGCGACCGTCGTCGGCGACGGCGGGCACGGTCTCGAACGCGTCCAGTTGCACCGCGATCCCGACGCCGAGCCGATCACCCACGGCTTCAGCGGTGCCGCGGTGATCGCCGACAAGACCGGCCACGTCGTCGGCATGGTCGCGACCCGGTACGCGACCGAGGCAGCCCGTGTCTCGTGGATGATCCCGGTCGAGACCATGCTCGGCTACCTGCCGGAACTGCGCCGCTGGGCCGAAGGCAGCCCCGCGATCGACCCGAGCTTCGTGCGGTATCCGGAGCCGCCCGCGCTCGATCCGCGGTTCGCGGCCGAATTCGCCCGGTGGCTCGGCGGGCACGGCCGGGCCGACGTCCGGGTGATCATCATGGGACAGGACGATTCCGCCGTCGCCGCCTCGTTGCGGCGTGCCGTCGTCCTCGCCGACCGCGAAAGCGGCGCCGGCCGGACCGCGACCGGGCCGACGGTGCCGCCGGTGGGCAGTGTCGTGCTGGCCGTCGACGCGATCGGCAAGACCGCCGACGAGGTGCGCCGCCGCATCTCCGAGCGGCTCGACGTCGCCGCGGATTCGCCGGCCGGCCGTCACGGTTCCGGCCGCACCGTCGTCGTCTACGGGATCGACGAAGCCGCCGAACCCGACGAACTCGTCGGTGAGGTGCTCGTGCCGCTGGCCCAGCGCGCGCACGAACTCGGGCTGCGGCTCGCGCTGGCGTTCCGCGAGGCGACTTCGCCCGGGGTGAGCGTGGTCCGGTCGAGTACGGACGTCTTGCCCGCGGACGAGGACGACACCGAGGGCCGTCTCGCCCTCCTGGAAACCCGGTTGGGTGAACTCGAAAGTCTGGAGAAGGACAATCTGAGCGACGCGCCCCGTTTCTCGGACGCACCGCATGTCCATCCCAAGGCGCGACGGCTGAGAGGCGCGTTGACACAACTGCGTTCGGCGGAGCGGGATGGCGACACCGATTGGGTGAAACGGCAGCTTCCGGTCTGTGAGCGTGCCGTGGCCAAGACCGTCGATCGCGCTCGCGACCTGCGCCGGCTCCTCGACGAGAACCTCGCCCGGCGCGCCGA
This sequence comes from Amycolatopsis sp. EV170708-02-1, assembly GCF_022479115.1. Lineage (NCBI taxonomy): Bacteria > Bacillati > Actinomycetota > Actinomycetes > Pseudonocardiales > Pseudonocardiaceae > Amycolatopsis > Amycolatopsis sp. EV170708-02-1. Next base: position 5,346,974 of record NZ_CP092497.1, on the reverse strand, counting down.
ACTGCGCGCCCGGCTCGACGCGTACGGGGAGATGGCCCGTAACGGCGGGCTCGTCGAAGACGTCGAACTGGATGCCGCCTACGCCCCCGCCTGGCGGATGCTCTTCGAAGGACCTTGTGACCTGACGGCCGCGGCGGCCGCCGTCGAGCGGTACGCGGACACCGTACGGAAACGGATCGACGGATGACGGCCTGCGGACGGGACGGGTGCCCGGGTGTGCTCGGCAAGACCGGCTTCTGCAAGATCTGCGGATTGCCGCCCGGAGCACCGGAAGAGCCACGGGCGAAACCGACACTGGTGATCCCCGGCCCCGATGCGGCGCCGACCAGGATCACCAGCACGGTGGTCACCCGTTCCCAGCAGATCGCGGGCCACGCCGGCGCGGACGACCGGGTCCCGCTGCCCGTCGTCGAACTCCCGGACGTCGCGGGCCGCCTGCTCACCGAGCCGCATGTCCCGGAGGAGGAACGGTTCTGCGGCAAGCACGGGTGCACCGCCCCGGTCGGCCGTTCGATCGGCGGCGGGCCCGCGCCCGCCGAGGGGTTCTGCCCGGTCTGCCGGACGCCGTTCTCCTTCTCGCCCAAGCTCACGGCGGGTGACGTGGTCGACGGCCGCTACCACGTGGTCGGCTGTGTCGCGCGCGGCGGGCTCGGATTCGTCTATCTGGCAACGGATTCCGGGCTCGGCGACCGGTACGTCGCGCTCAAGGGCCTGATCAACACGAACAACACCGCCGCCGTCCGGATCGCGGAAACCGAGAGCCAGGTGCTCACCGCGCTGGATCATCCGAATATCGTCCGGATCCTCGACGTGGTGGAGCACGACGACTTCCGCTACATCGTGATGGAGTTCGTCGACGGCCTTTCGCTGCGGGAGGTCAAGAACCGCGGCCGGGCCGGGCTGGACTCCAGTGAGGGACGGCTGCTGGTCGAGCACGTCGTGGCGTACGGGCGCGAGATCCTGACCGCGCTCGACTACCTGCACGGCGAAGGCCTGCTGTACTGCGACATGAAGCCGGACAACGTGATCCACGGCGAGAAGCGGATCAAGCTCATCGATTTCGGCGCCATCCGCAAGATCGACGACGACGAAAGCCCGATCGTCGGCACCGAGCACTATCAGGTGACCCCGCGGGAACGGGCGACCCACGGCCTCACCGTCCGCTCCGACATCCACACCGTCGGCGTGACACTGCGGGAGCTGTTCCAGGCCAGCGACGGCTGGTCGGTCACCACCGACGCGCGCGGCGTCCGGTTCGGCATCGAATCGTTCCTCCGCGTGCTCGACCGGGCGACCGCCCCGTTCGAACAGCGGTTCGCGACCGCGCGCGAAATGCTGGTCCAGCTCGACGGCGTGCTCGGCGAGATCCTTTCCTTGCGGGACAAGCAGTCCCGGCCCGGCGGATCGACGCTGTTCGCCGAAGGGGCAGTGCTGCTCGACGCGGGACTCGGTCAGGCTCCGCCGCTGGAGCACTGGACGCGGGGCACCCCGGTCTCGCTCGGCGCGCGGCCGTCCGCCACGGAGATCGCCCTCGGGCTGCCGGTACCGCGTGAGGATCCGGACGATCCGCAGGCGAACTTCCTCCGTGCCGTCCGCGCGCCCGACGCGGCGCGGTTGCTGAAGAAGCTCGACAAGGTGCCCGGTTCGCCGGAGGTCGGGTTCCGCCGGTGCCGGGCGCAGCTGGAACTCGGGGCCGTCATCGAAGGCACGCGGGCGGTGGCCGAGGCCGAACGGCTGCTCGGCGAGCGCGCCGCCCACGACTGGCGGGTGGCGTGGCACCGTGGCCTGCTCGCGCTCGGCGCGGGGGACTTCGCCGCGGCCAAGGAGAAGTTCACCGCCGTGTACCGCGACATCCCCGGCGAGGAGCCGCCGAAACTCGCGCTGGGGCTCTGCGAGGAGCATCTTAACGGCGCGGCCGCCGCCGAGCGGTACTACGACGCCTTGTGGGTGCGGGACCGATCGCAGGTGAGCGCGGCGTTCGGCCTCGCGCGGGTCCGTTTGTCGCGCGGTGATCGTGCGGCCGCCGTCGAAATCCTCGACCAGGTCCCGGAATTCTCGCGCTACGACGAGGCGGCGCGGATCGCCGGCGTGCGTGTGCTGTCCGCGCCGATGCCGGAGACGGGTGACCTGCCGTCGTCCGCGGAACTCGACGACGCCGTGGTCCGGCTGACCGCGTTGGACCTCGACGGCGACGCCTTCGACCGGCTGGTGACGGCCGTGCGCGAGACCGGGCTGGCGGGGGTGCTGCTCGGCCAGGACGGGATCACCGGCGGGGAGATCCTGCGCGCGGACGAGACGGGTGCCCGCACCGTGCTGGACAGGTCGTACCGGCGGCTCGCCCATCACGCGCCCGCGCCGGAAGCGCACGACGTGCTGATCGATCTCGCGAACTCGGTGAGACCGGTGACGCTGGTGTGAAAGGGGAGAGATGAAGGAACCGAGTCTGGGCCTCGAAGTGCACCAGAACAAGTTCCTGGCCGAGGGGGACCGGGCGATGACCGCGATCGTCCGCGTCGTCTCCCGTGGCGGCGAGGCGTCCGCGGCCAGGACGGCCGCCGAGGTCCTGATGATCGACTGTTCCAGCTCGATGCGGTTCCCCAGCACCAAGATCGGCGAAGCCCGGCGAGCGGCCGCGGCGGCCATCGACGTCCTCCCCGACGGGGTGCGGTTCGCGGTCATTCAGGGCACCGACCGCGCGAAGACGATCTACCCGGCCGAGGACGGCTTGGTGACCGCTTCCGAGCGGACCAGGGCGGAGGCGCGTGCCGCCGTCGAGCATCTCGCGGCTGTCGGCGGCACCGCGATGGGTGCCTGGCTGGCGAAGGCACGCGACCTCTTCGACGGCGTGCCCGACGCCGTCCGCCACGCCATCCTGCTCACCGACGGCCGCAACGATTCCCAGACCAGGGCCGACCTGATGACCGTGCTGAACAGCTGCGAGGGCCGGTTCGTCTGCGACGCCAGGGGGATCGGCGACGGCTGGGAGCCCGCCGAGCTCACCCAGATCGGCCGGGTCCTGCGCGGCAACGTCGATTCCGTCGTCGAGGACGACGCACTCGCCGGGGATTTCCGGCAGTTGATCGAGAGCGCGATGACGAAGGTGCTACCCGAGGTCCGGCTGCGGATCGGCACCATGCCGTTCAGCAGGCTGCGATCGATCAAGCAGGTGTTCCCCGACGAGTACGACCTCACCGACCGGTGCCGGGCGGCCGGCGTCCGCGAACAGGAGCTGTCGCTCGGTTCGTTCGCGAGCGACGAGACGCGGGACTACCAGCTGATCCTGGATCTCGATCCGGACCTCGAACCCAGCTTCGGACAAGATCGCCAGCTGGCGTGGACGGAACTCGTCCCGGTGCCGGGAGCCGCGGTCGAGGAGGACGCGCTGGCCATCGCGGGGCGGTGGACGCGCGATCCGATCCCGCCGACGCTGATTCACCCGATGGTCTCGAAGTACGCCGCGCTGGCCGATCTCGGCGAGGCGCTGACCGCCGGCGGCGACGCCTACGCGGCCGGCGACCGGGCCGGGGCCGAACGGGACTGGGGGCGCGCGGTCGTCCTGGCCACCGCCGCGGGCGACGAAGAGATCCTCAGCCGTCTCTCGGGGTCGTGGAGATCGTCGACGCGGAGAACGGGGTGGTGCGGCTGCGGCCGGACGCGACCCGCAGCCACGCCTTGCACGTCGTCATCCCCTCGAGGGTTTCGGAAATCGCTCTTCCGCAGGAAGATCGGCCGATGCCCGAGGGAACACCGGTCGCCTGCGCCGTCTGCCCCGCGCTTTCACCCGCCGGGGCGAACTTCTGCGTCGGCTGCGGAAGACCGTTCGGCGAGGCGGTTTCGTGACGGCCACCCGGGTGCGGCTGGTCCGGCTCCGCACCGCCCTCCTGGCGCTCACCCTCGCGGTACTGGTGGTCTCGCTGTGGGCGTTCCAAAACGTCCAGAACACGGCGGAAACCGTCCGTGACCGCACCGCGCAGGCGGTGCTCGAAGTGACCGCCGCGCGGGCCGCGCTGGTGGCCGCCGACGCCGCCGCGATCGCGAGTTTCGCTTCCGGCGAGGCGAGACTGGCCGGGCCGGGGCAGGAGTACACGAATCAGCTGGCGCTGGCGAGCCAGAGCCTCGCGCGGGTCGCGGAGTTCAACCAGGCGGGTGAGGCGGGCGGTAACGCGCTGCAGGTGATCGAAAGCCAGGTCGCGGCCTACTCGGGCTCCATCGGACAGGCCGACGTACACTTCCGCCAGCCGGACGCCGCCGTGCTGGGCGCGGTCGATCTCTGGCATGCCTCACGGCTGCTGCACGCTTCGGGCGGTGTCCTGGATGAGCTGGAAGTGTTGCAGGACAGGCAACGTGAGGCGCTGGACCGGCAGCTGTCGGACACCGGGATGAGTCTCGCGATGCTCCCGCTGTGGCTCCTGCCGGTGCTGGCCCTGCTGGTGCTGCTGGTCTTCACCCAGCTGTACCTGCGGAAGCGTTTCCGGCGGGTGGCGAACGTCCCGCTGCTCGTGGCCACCGTGCTGATCGCCGCCATCGGGGTCGCCCTGGTGTTCACGCTGGTCAGCCGCGGCAGGCTGGATTCGGTCGGGGAGCGGCTCGACGGTGTCGCCGCGGTGCGGTCCCAGCAGATCCAGGCGGCCGACGACGCCGGCCAGCGGCGGCTCGCCGAGCTGCTCACCGGGTACTGCGACGAGGAGCAGGGATGCGGCGTGACCGTCGACGAGTTCCTGGCCCGGGCAAGACAGTCCACCACGGTGGCGACGGACAACACCCGGGTGGCCACGGCGGGCGCGAAGGCGGTGGCGGCCGACGCCTCCGCCGCGGCCGAATCCGGCGGACGGGAGTTCCTGATCCCGGCGGGCACCCTGCTCGCGGGCGGGCTCGTCCTGCTCGGGCTGCACGCCCGGATCGACGAATACCGGTATCGCCCATGAAACGCCTGATCGCCGTGCTGACGGCGCTGTCACTGGTCGCGGGCGGCTGTTCGGCGACGGCGGCGGACGAGCCGGTCGTCGTCCTCGCGTCCTGGACGGACGGCGAGGAGAAGGCGTTCCGCCAGGTGCTGGACGCGTTCAAGGACGAGACCGGGATCGACTACCTCTACGAAGGCACCCGGGCCGTCGACCAGGTACTCGCTTCGGACGTGCAGCGCGGCACGCCGCCGGACGTGGCCGTCCTGCCGAACGCCGGCGTGCTGGCGAAGTACCGGAAGTCCGGCGATTTGCTGCCGCTCGACGAAAACCTCTCCGCCGCCGTGAAGCGGTCCTTCAGTTCGCAGTGGGTGACCCTGCAGCAGATCGGCACCGAGAAGCTGTACGCGGTCGCGGTGAAGGCCGATCTCAAGAGCCTGATCTGGTACGACCCGGCGCGGATGACCGGGATCCGCCCGACGACGTTCGCCGCGCTCCGGGAGTACTCCGCCGGGCTGACGGCGGCGGGCGGCACGCCCTGGTGCGTCGGGATGGGCGCCCCGCCCACCTCGGGCTGGCCGGGAACCGACTGGATCGAAGACATCCTGCTGCACGCGGCGGGGCCGGAGAAGTACTGGCAGTGGGCGTCCGGCGGGCTGCCGTGGACCTCGCCCGAGATCAAGCAGGCGTGGCTGGACTGGGGTTCCGTGCTCGAACCCGCCGCGATCCGCGGCGGCACCGCGGCCGCGCTGCTGACCGATTTCGGGGACGCGGGCAAGGCGATGTTCACCGATCCGCCGGGCTGCGCACTCGAACACCAGGCGTCGTTCATCATGAGCCGCTACCAGAACTTCAAGCGCCCCGACGGGACCTTTCCCAAGCCGGGGACCGATTTCGATTTCCTCTCCTTCCCGGGGCGCGACGTCTCCGAGGTCGCGGCCGACCTCGCCGGGATGTTCCAGGACACCCCGCAGGCACGGAAGCTGATGGAGTTCCTCGCTTCGGAGAAGGCACAGCGGATCTGGCCGTCGATCCTGCGCGCGAACGCCTTTTCCGCCAACCGGCGGCTCGGTCCCGACATCTATCCGGACCAGGTGAGCCGGAGGGTCGCGGACACGATCACGTCGGCGTCCGCGCTGTGCTTCGACGCCTCCGACCTGATGCCCGCGACGATGACCGGCGCGTTCCATCGCGCCGTCCTGGAGTACCTGAGCAACCGGGACCGGCTGGACATCCTGCTGAAGCAGCTCGACGACGTCCGGAAGAGCATCCAACCCGGCGAATGGTTGACAATCCCTTGTGGACAGTGAGGAGCATCGGTGAACGACCTGGCACGGTTCCCGCTCGAAGGCGGCGGTTCGGTGGTCGTCGAGATCGATCCGGTCCCGGGCACCGCCCGGGTCTCCCGGCGTGACGACCTGATCGAGGACACCAAGGGGTCCTTCGAAGCGGCGCTCGCGAACGTGAAGGACGCGGCCGCGGCGGCGCTGGACACCTTCCGGTCGATGACCAGGGGACCGGACGAGGTCGAGCTCAAGTTCGGCGTCAAGCTGACCGCCCAGGCGGGCGCCGTCATCGCGAAAACGGGCCTGGAGGGGAACTTCGAGGTCAAGCTCAAGTGGGTCCGGGAGGCCGAGAGCTGAAGGACGCTTTCCCCGCATGAGACGCGGTGAAGGACGCTTTCGTCGCGTTAGATGCGGGGAAAGCGTCCTTCAGCTCCGCCCGAGGCCCCGGATCAGCACCATCACCGATTCCCGCACGTCGTCCCTGGTCCGTTTCGGCTGGAACACCTGCCAGTCGAGCGCGACCACCAGCATCGTGCCGAACAGCCCCGCCGCGGCCGTCTGGATCTGGACGCTGTCGGGCAGCCGCCCGGCGGCGTCCAGCCGGTGGAGTTGTTCGCGCACGATCGAAATGATCTCCTCGCGCAGCAACGTCAGCGTCTCGTGCCAGGTGCCGGGCGTGCGCCACATCTCGCTCACCAGGATCTGCGAGAAACCGGGGTATTCGGCGATGAACTCCAGCGCACCGTCCACTTGCGACTCGATCACGTCCATCGGGTCGCCGTCGCCGGTCGCCGCGCGCAGCCGGTCCGCGAGCACGCCGACGCCGTAGCGCAGCAGCGCGTCGACAAGACCGTCCTTGCTGCCGAAGTTGTAGTAGACGGTGCCCTTCGCGACCTTCGCCTCGGCCGCGATGTCGTCCACCGTCAGCCCCACGAGGCCACGGCTGGCGGACAGCCGCAACGTCGCTTCGAACAGCTTCTGCTTCGTCGCCTCGCCCCGGGGACTCACAACGCCAGCTCGGGTTTCAGCGCCGAAACCGTCCAGGTGCGCCGTTTCCGCGCCGCCAGTGTCGAGACCAGGATCCCGCCGACGAGATACGCGAGAAGGACACCGATGTCACCGAGGATCTCCATCGAGGCGCCACTGTAGAGCAGGTGCCGGAACCCGTCGATCGCGTAACCCATCGGCAGCACGATGTGCAATGGGTACAACGCGTCCGGGATGGTCTGCCACGGGAACGTGCCGCCCGCGCTCACCAGCTGGAGCACCAGCAGTACCAGGCCGAGGAACTTCCCGACGGCGCCGAAGAACGCGTTGAGCGCGTGCACCACCGACGTGAAGGTCAGCGACACCAGGATGGCGAATCCGATCGCGCCGAGCGGATGCGCGACGTCGATGCCGACCAGCCAGGTCACCGCGCCGAACAGCACGATCACCTGCGCGATCCCGAGCAGCGCCGAGGACAGCCAGCCGCCGAGGGCGACCTTGAACGGTGACGCGCCGGCGGTCAGCGCGCGGGTCGAGAGCGGGCGCAGCAACAGGAACAGCACGAACGCGCCGATCCAGGTCGCGAGCGAGATGAAGAACGGGGCGAGGCCCGCGCCGTAGGTCCCGGCCGAGGCGACGCCGGAGGAGTTGACCGCCACCGGGTCCGCGATGGTGTTGGCGGTCGCCGCACGGGTGGGGTCGTCCGGATTCGGGATCTCCTTGAGCCCGGCCGCGAGCCCGTCGCGCAGCTGCACCGAGCCGTCGGCGAGCTGGTTCGTGCCGGTGACCGCGGTCCGCTCGCCGTCGTTGAGCTTCGCGGCGCCGTCGCGGATCTGCGCGGAAGCGTCGGCCGCCTGCGCGATGCCGCTGGTGAGCTGTGGGGTGGCCGAGGCCAGCTGGTGCGCGCCGTCGGACACCTGCCTGGCACCGGACGCGAGCTGGGCGAGCTGGCTGTTCGCGCCCTGGATCTTCGTGTTCGCCTGGTCGACCGGCGACCGGAGGGTGTCGAGGCGGCTCAGGATCTCCTGGACCTTCGTCTCGGGGACGCCGGCGTCGCGCAGGTCCTGTGCCAGCTGGGTGCGGTAGCCGTCGAGTTTGGCCTGGATGTCGCCGGAGGCCGTCGCCGCGAGCGAGGCCGCGTCGGCGACCTTCTGGTTCCCGTCGGCGACCTGACCGGCGCCGTCGGCGAGCTTCTGCGTCTGCGCGGGGAGCTGGGCGGTGCTGGATTTCAGGGTGCCGAGCCCGGTCGCCAGCTGGGAGCTGCCGGAGGCGAGCTGGTTGGCGCCGTCGGCCAGCTGCTGCTGCCCGGTCTTGAGCTTGCCGGCGCCGTCGGCGAGCTGCGAAGCGCCCGTCGAGGCCTCCTGGATCTTGCCGTAGATCGTGGAGAAGCCGACCAGGAACTTGTCCGCCGCCTCGCTGCCGACCTTCTCCGCGATCGTCTTGCGGACCTGCTCGGCCACCTGTTTCGCGATGGTCCCCGACAGATAGTTGTTCGCGTCGTTGGTGGTCAGCGTGATCGTCGCCTGCTGGGGCTGGAAGTTGCCCGACGACAGCAGCGCCGTGGAGAAGTCGCGCGGGATGCCGATCGCGAACGAGTACTTGTCGTCGCGGACGCCCTTCGCCGCCTCGTCCTGGGACACCTCGTGCCACTGGAACGTGCCGGACTTGACCAGTTCGTCGGTGACCTCGCGGCCGACGTTGCGTTCCACGCCGGCCGAGTCCTTGGCGCCGGTGTCGGAGGTGAAGACGGCGGCGGGCAGCTTGTCCAGGCGCGAGTACGGGTCGTAGTTCGCGTAGAGGTAGAAGGACGCGTAGAGCAGCGGCACCAGCACGAGCGCGGCCATGGCGAGCTTCGGCAGGGTGCCACTGCTCAGCCGGCGCAGCTCGTTGGCGGCGATCCGGACGGGATTCATTCCTGGTCTCCTGAAGTCTCTTCGATCTCCGCGGTTTCGACCGGCGCGCAGCGCACGGGGTCGGGCTGCTCGAGGGCGCCGCAGAGCGCGGGCTTCTCCGGCAGGGCCGAAACCGGGGTGGTGGCGGTCAGCACGATGACGGCGAGGCCACGCTCGGCGTGCTCGCGGGCGAGCCGCGCCCAGCTGTCGACGTCGCTGGTGTGCCTGTCCGGGGTGTCGAGCACGAGGACGCCGACGCCCTCGCGGCCCGCGGCGAGCGCGGTGAGCAGCCGGGTGCGCGTCACCGGTTCGAGGTTTTCGAAGCGGGTGGTGGCGAAGGCGGCTGCGTCGTGCTCGGCCAGCCAGCTCGCGACGGCGGCCTTGTTCGCCGGGCGCTTCGCCAGCTCGAGTTCCTCGCCGACGACGACCTGCAGCGGCAACGCGCCGTCCGGCTCGCTCACGCCCGGGGAGTCGACGACCGCGACGACCTTGTGCGGGTCACCGCCCTCGACGGTCACCGTCCCGGTGGCGGGCTTCAGCCTGCCGGCCAGCGCCAGCCCGAAGGCGGTGACGCCGACCCCCGGCTCGCCGTGCACGATCGCCAGCTCACCACCCGAAACGGTGAGCGAAGTAGGCGACAGCAACGTGCCGTGGGGTCCGGTCACGGACACCCTGTCGGCTTGAACCCGCACGAAGAACTCCCAGGTCGGTGACTCGCGGAACTTTTAAACTGACTGGTCAGTTCAAAAGTTAGCCCTGACCTGGGAGGCGCACAACCTTGGGGGTCCACGTCACACGCAAGAGTGACGAAACCCCCGCAAACCGGACGGCTAACGCAGGGCCGACGCCGGATGGACCTCCCAGGACGTCCACAGTGGACGATAACCCTGCCGGTGCCAGAACACCGAGGAGAGCGGGTTGGTCGGGTTGTAATAGAGGTAGGTGCCGTCCGCGCCGTCGGCGGCGAACTCCTTGTGCACCACCGACATCAGTGTGCGCCCGAGCCCGCTTCCGCGCAGGCCGGGCACGGTGACGACGTTGTTGACGTAGCCCCAGCGGCCGTGGGGGAGCAGCTCGGCCTCGGCCGAACCCGGCGATGAGGTGATCCACGCGCCGTGTGCGAAGGCCGCGATGCGGGCGTCCCGTTCGGCCAGCCACAGCAGCGGGACGTCCTTGTCGAGCGCGGTTTCCAGCGCCGGGGCGAGCAGTTCGGCGGCGTTCGGGCGGTGCCGGGTGGCGACCTGGCCGATGTAGTCGTGGGTCGACACGGCCATCGCGAGCACGGTGTCGAAGTCGTCGTGCCGGGCGCGGCGGACGGTCACGCCCTCGACGGCAGGGCCGTCCCGATGGCTTCCGGTGCGCACGGCGAGTGCGGACATCGGCACCAGCCCGTGGTCGAGGAAGGCGCGGATCGCCTCGGCGTCCCGGCTCGGCCAGTTGACCACGCACGACGAGTCCTCGCCGGGGGATTCGGCTTCCATCCACGTCCGCCACGCGCGTAGCAGCACATCCATGCCTTCGGTGCCGGTGTCCCCGATGAACGGGAAGAGCTGGCGCACGTCGGCGGCCGACCACAGCAGGGGGACGTCGTCCGGGCCGTGCAGCTGGCGCTGCACCACCCCGGTGACCTGGACGCCCGCCGCGGTGGCCGCGTCCACGCGTTCGCCGGCGACCGGGGCGGGCGCGGCCTCGGGCAGGAACCTGTCGATCGACGCGAACCGGGCGCGGTGCGCGTCGAACAAGGTCTTCTCGATTTCCATCCCGTCCCCAGGGTCGACCGCGCCGGGCACCGCTACCGAAGGGCCGCGGCCGGGGCGGCCGCCCACGTCGTCCACAGAGGACGATAACCCTGCCGGTGCCAGAACACCGGGGACAGCGGATTCGCCGGATTGTACGAGACGAAGGTACCGCGCAGCGACGGCGAGAACAGCTCGTCGTGCACGACGGCGGTCAGCGCGCGCCCGATCCCGCGTCCCCGCGCGGCCGCGGTGACCGCGAGCGTTCCGACGTAACCCCATTCGCCCGGTGGCAGGCGCCCGGCGAGCGCGTCGCCGGGGATCGGGGAGCGCTTTCCGCCGGTCACCATCCCGACCGTGAGACCTTCCTCTTCGGCGATCCAGATCCGGCCGCCGAACTGCAGGCCGCGCCGGACCTCTTCCGCGAGCAGGGCCTTGGCGCCGGGCCGGACGACACCGTGGCCGACGAGCGAGGTGTAGCGAAGTTCCTCGAACCGAAGGCCGACGATCTCCTCCAGATCGCCCCGTGTCGACGCGCGGATGGTCACGCCGGGCACGGAATGCGCTTCCCCCGCCGCGGGTGCCCGGACGGCCAGCGCCAGTTGCGGCGCGAGCCCGTGGTCGAGCAGGGCCCGTGAGACCGCGACGTCACGGCTGGGCCAGGTGACCGTGCACGACGAATCGGGTTCGGCGTCGGCGAGCGCGATCCGCTCGCGCCAGGCGGAGAGCAGCGCGCTCATGCCCGCGACCGCGTCGAGGGGGAGGATCGCGGAGAGGATCTGCAGATGCGCGGGGCTCCAGAGTCGTTGCCAGGAACCCGCCGCGAACCGCACGTGCGTGATCGTCCCGATGGCGCCGCCCGCTTCGAGGGGTTCGCCCGGCGGGAGCGGGGGTGGCGGCGGAAGCCACGGGTCGAGCGCGGCGAACCGTGCCCGCTGCCGTTCCGCCGCCGGGGTCATCCCCGCTGGGTGCAGAAGATCGCGGTACCGGGGAAGAGCTTGCCGCGCAACGGGCTCCACTGTCCCCAGGTGCGGGTGTGACCCTCCGGCCAGGCGGGCTCGATGAGATCCGTGAGCGCGAAACCGGCGTCGGCGAGTGCGCGGACGTAGTCGCCGAGGGTGCGGTGGTACTCGACGTACGTGGCGACGCCCTCTTCGTCGACCTCGACGTACGGCGTGCGGTCGAAATACGGCTGGGTGACCGTGAGCCCCTGCGGTCCGGGGTCGTCGGGGAAGATCCACCGCATCGGATGGGTCACCGAGAACACCCAGCGCGCACCCGGCCGGAGCACCCGGCGCACTTCGGCGAACACGACGTCCACCGACGCCACGAACGGCACCGCGCCGAAAGCCGAGCAGGCCGCGTCGAAGCTCGCGTCGGCGAACGGGAGCGACTCGGCCGTCGCCTGCACGAGCGGGACGGGAGTGCCGGTCCGGTCGTTGCCCTCCCGCGCGTGCCGCAGCATGCCCGCCGACAGATCGGTCGCCACCGCCTCGGCGCCCTGCGCGGCGAGCCAGCGCGAGCAGGCCGCCTGCCCGCAGCCGACCTCGAGGATCCGCTTGCCGGCGACTTCACCCAGAAGCGCGACGTCGGCCTCGCGGACGCCCTCCGGGCACCAGACGAAGTCCGCGTCGCCGAGGAACCCGCCGTGGGTCGCCTGATAGTCGTCGGCGTCGGCGTCCCACCACGCCAGGTTCGCGGCGGTCGCTTCCGGCGCCGAGACCGCCCGGTAGGCGACCCCCGTGGTGCCGAGCCGCTCCTCGGCCTGTGCGTGCCGATCGGGCTCGGCGACGGACTGCTGGCTCAAACCGATATCCTTTCCCCAGGTCAGGGCTTCGCGGCACAGCTTATCCGCCCGCCGTGATCGTGGGGGCGACCCTGATTGTGCCGTGTACAGGGGGCCGCGTAGGATATCTGTTAGCGCAGTGGGTTCGCGCTACTCTTTCCCCCGGTTCGCTCAGCGTCCGGGTCAGGGGGTCGCGTACCGGATGCGGTGATGCTCGCGGTCGTTCCCTGTGGACGTTTGCTTATGCGGTCGCCTCATGTCGGAAGCCCATGGTGCCCTAACTGCAAACCCACTACTTCCCATCCACCGGAGCAACCCGCCTAATGACGACCGACACCGCCACCGCCCCGACCGCCCCCGCCGGGCCCCAGCAAGTCGCTATCAACGACATCGGGTCGGAGGAAGACTTCCTCGCTGCGATCGACAAGACGATCAAGTACTTCAACGATGGCGACATCGTCGAAGGAACCATCGTCAAGGTCGACCGTGACGAGGTCCTGCTCGACATCGGCTACAAGACCGAGGGTGTCATCCCCTCGCGCGAGCTCTCCATCAAGCACGATGTCGACCCGGCTGAGGTTGTCACCGTCGGCGATGAGGTCGAAGCCCTGGTTCTCCAGAAGGAGGACAAGGAAGGCCGTCTGATCCTGTCCAAGAAGCGCGCGCAGTACGAGCGCGCCTGGGGCACGATCGAGGAGCTCAAGGAGAAGGACGAGCCCGTCAAGGGCACCGTCATCGAGGTCGTCAAGGGCGGCCTCATCCTGGACATCGGCCTCCGCGGCTTCCTGCCCGCGTCGCTGGTCGAGATGCGCCGCGTGCGCGACCTGCAGCCGTACGTCGGCCGCGAGCTCGAGGCGAAGATCATCGAGCTGGACAAGAACCGCAACAACGTGGTCCTGTCCCGCCGCGCCTACCTGGAGCAGACCCAGTCCGAGGTGCGCAGCGAGTTCCTCAACGCGCTCGCCAAGGGCCAGGTCCGCAAGGGTGTCGTGTCGTCCATCGTCAACTTCGGTGCCTTCGTGGACCTGGGTGGCGTCGACGGCCTGGTGCACGTCTCCGAGCTGTCCTGGAAGCACATCGACCACCCGTCCGAGGTCGTCGAGGTCGGCCAGGAGGTCACGGTCGAGGTTCTGGACGTCGACATGGACCGCGAGCGCGTCTCGCTGTCGCTGAAGGCGACCCAGGAAGACCCGTGGCGTCAGTTCGCCCGCACCCACGCGATCGGCCAGATCGTGCCGGGCAAGGTCACCAAGCTCGTCCCGTTCGGTGCGTTCGTGCGCGTCGAGGAGGGCATCGAGGGCCTGGTGCACATCTCCGAGCTGGCCGAGCGCCACGTGGAGATCCCGGAGCAGGTCGTCCAGGTCAACGGCGACGTGATGGTCAAGGTCATCGACATCGACCTCGAGCGTCGTCGCATCTCGCTGTCGCTGAAGCAGGCGAACGAGGGCGTCACGCCGGAGACCGAGTTCGACCCCACTCAGTACGGCATGGCCGCCGAGTACGACGCCGAGGGCAACTACATCTACCCCGAAGGCTTCGACCCGGACACCCAGGAGTGGCAGGAAGGCTTCGACAAGCAGCGTGAGGAGTGGGAGCGTCAGTACGCCGAGGCTCACACCCGCTACGAGGCTCACATGAAGCAGGTCCAGAAGGCCGCCGAGGCCGACGCGGAAGCCGCGGCCGACGCCGCGACCGGTGTCACCTCCGGCGACTCGGGCGAGCAGAGCTACACCTCCGCTCCGGCCGAGGCCAAGAGCGGTGGCACGCTCGCCAGCGACGAGCAGCTCGCGGCTCTCCGCGAGAAGCTGTCGGGCGGCGCGTGATCCAGGCGCTCAGCCAATAGCTGACAGACAGCGGCCCCGGTCCACACGGACCGGGGCCGCTGTCTTTTGCCCGCGTTCAGTCCTCTGGATGCGGTCCTTGCACGCGCAACTACCGCATCCAGAGGACTGAACGCGGTAGGGGGAGAGAAGGGCGTCAGGAAGTGGCGGGCCGGACGGCCGGCACCCAGATGCGTTCGAGCGCCGCGGCGCGAGCCTTGCGGCGGAGCCCGGCGAAGCTGTGCTTGGCCGGAACCAGGAGCGCGCTCAGCCACGTGCGCCGATATTCGGCGAGGGCCTCGGCCACGGGACGATGGAGGACACAGTGCACCAGGCCCGGCGTACCGAGCCGGTGCCTTCCGACGTGCTTGCCGTCTGCCATCTTTCCTCCGTGTGGGCTACCTTCGCCGCGCACGGTACGCAATCAGGCCCCGGAAGCGGCGTAACCGCCCGGCGTGTCACCCATAAAGGTCGTGTAACGCGTCACTATGAACTTGCCTTTTGCATCCTTCTGTGCCGGATGCGTACCTCTCGTGACCCTGCGCGGTCGGCCCAGGTCGCGCCACTAGGCTGATCGACATGCTGCGTGTGGGCCTGACCGGCGGGATCGGCGCCGGAAAATCGACGGTGGCGAACCGGCTTTCCGAGCACGGCGCCGTCCTCATCGACTCCGACAAGATCGCCAGGGAGGTCGTCGAACCGGGGACGCCAGGGCTCGCCGAGCTCGTCGAGGCCTTCGGGGAAGACATCCTGGCCTCCGACGGTGCGCTCGACCGGGCCGCGCTCGCCGCGAAGGCGTTCGCCGACGAGGACTCGCGCAAGCGGCTGAACTCGATCGTCCATCCGAGGGTCGGCGCCAGGACGGCCGAGCTGATGGCGGCCGCCGCGCCGGACGCGATCATCGTCCACGACATCCCGCTGCTGGTCGAGGGCGGGCTCGCGCCGATGTACCACCTCGTCGTCATGGTCGACGCGCCGGAGGAGGTCCGGGTCCGCCGCCTGGTCGAGGCACGGGGAATGGCCGAAACGGACGCGCGAGCCAGGATCAAGGCGCAGGCCACGACCGATCAGCGCCGGGCCGTGGCCGACGTGTGGTTCGACAACAGCGGAGCGCCCGACATCGTGCTCGCCGAGGTCGACGCGCTGTGGGCGGACCGGCTGACCCCGTTCGAGGCGAACGTGCGGCTCCGCAAACCGCGTGCGCCGATGTCGCCGAAGATCGCGCCGTACGACGAGACGTGGCCGGTGCAGGCCGAGCGGGCGCTCGCGCGGATCCGGGTGGCGGTGGGCGACAACGCCGTGCGGATCGATCACATCGGTTCGACGTCCGTGCCGGGCCTGCCCGCCAAGGACATCCTCGACCTCCAGCTGACGGTGTCCACTTTGGACAAGGCCGACGAGCTGGCGGACGCGCTCTCCGACGCGGGGTTCCCGCGGGCGGACGGGGAGTGGTTCGACGACGCGCACGGCGAAGAGGGCACCTGGCCCAAGCGGTTCCACTTCGGCGGCGACCCCCGGCGTCCGGTCAACCTGCACGTCCGCTCGCAGGAGACCCCGGCCTGGCGGCTCGCGCTGCTGTTCCCGGAATGGCTGCGACAGAATCCGGGCGAACGCGACGCCTATGCGGCGGTCAAGAACGCCATGGCCGCGAAGCACGCCGGCGACGGGACCGTCGAGCGATACACCGACGAGAAGCAGGTCTGGGTCGACGCCGCCTTCACCCGCGCCGACGCCTGGGCGGAGTCGACCGGCTGGACGCCGTAAGCCTCAAGTCACACTCGGAATTCCCTCAACCCCGGCCACGCCGTCGCCCAGGCTTCGGTGTGGCCGGTGACGAGCCAGATCGGCATCCCGCGGCTCACATTGCGGACACCGGCCGCGTTGTCCACGTGCGCGACGATCCGGGCGTCGGTGAAGGACCGGAGCAGCCGCGCGGGATCCGGACCGACGAACAGGACGCTGTCCGCGGTCTCGGGTGGATGCCCGAAGTACCAGAACCCGCGGCTCGGGCTGTACACGGCGGGCAGCCCGTAGTCGGCGCCGTACCGGTCCAGCGCTCCGGCCTGCCAGTAGCCGGCCGTGACGAGGGTGGTGCGCGCCCGCTGTTCCGGCGGGAGGCGGTGATAGGCGTCGGCGACCGAACGGGCGAGGTCCGGCCAGCCGATCTCCTCCAGCGCGTACGCCGGACGCGGTACGTCGCGGCCTTCCGCGAGCCAGGCGGCGGGCCACACGGGCAGCGCGTACGGGAGGGTGTACAGCGCGGAAAGCAGGAACACCGGCCAGGTCGGGATCCAGCGGAACCACAGTGACGGCTTCAGCTGTCCGAAGTGGACGGCCGCACCCGCCCACAGGACCCCGAACATGCCCGCCGCGTAGTAGTACCGGCCGTTGGACAGGATGAACAGCGCGATCACGCCGACGGTCGTCCAGCCGAGGAACCGGTAGGTGCGCAGCCTGGGCGAGAACGACAGCACCCAGAGTCCATAAAGGACACCGACGACACCGATGCCGAGCCCGGCGCCGGTCAGCAGGGCGGGCAGGAACCCGGCGCGCCCGCTCCAGCCGCCGGTGGTCTCGTGGGCGATGACGTCGCCCATCTCCAGCTGCGGCCAGCCGTTCGCGGCCTGCCACCAGAGCGTCGGCACCATCGACACCGCGGCGATCGCCGCACCGGCCCAGAGTTTGGGCCTGCGCAAGAGATCCCGGGGCCCGAAGAGCAGGATCGCGATCCCGGCGGCGACCCAGAACGTCGCGATGAGGAGCTTGACGTTCAGCGCGACCGCGGTCGCCACGCCCAGCCACAGCAGCAGGTTGTCGTCACGCGTCCGTATCCACCGGACGAGCAGCCACGCGATGAGCGCCCACAGCGCCGGATCGATCGTCGAAGTGGCCAGGTAGTGCCCGCTGCCGAGGAACTGCCCGCAGATCGCGTACGCGGCGGCGGCGCGGGTCTGCGCCCGGCGGTCCCCGCCCATCTCGTAGGCGATGAGCCCGGTGAACACGACACCGGCGGCCGTCGCGATGACGGCGGGCAGCCGGAACACGAAGACGTTGCCCGGCGCGAGCGTGTCCATCGCCAGCGCCAGGAACGGGAGCACCGGCGGCTGATCCGCATATCCCCAGGCCAGCCGCTTGCCCGCGGAAAGGAAGTACAGTTCGTCGCCGAAGTAGCCGTAGCGCCACGCCGTCGCCAGCAGGACCGCCGCGGCCGCGGCGGCGAGCAGCCCCACCGGGAGCCGGGCGAACGCCGCACTGGACACGGTCGGTGTTTCGGCCGCGTGGGCGGCTTCCATCCATTCCTCGCAGATCCCTCGGGTGCCGGTCCTCTCGCACCTTACGTGCCACCGGCCTGGCGCGTCGGTCGTGAGAGGACCGGTGAGGCATCAGAAGCCCCAGTCCGTGAGCTTCGGCCATACCGTGTCCCAAGTCCCGTTCCGGCCGGTGGCCAGCCAGATCTTCATGCCCTGGCTCGTGTTCGTGACCCCGGCCCGGTTGTCGAGCGCGCCGATCTCCTGGATCCGCGTGAAGTGCGGCACAAGCCCCGAAGGGTCGTTCCCGACGAACAGGACGTCCCGTGCCGATTCCGGCGGCCTCGGCAGCGTCGCGTAGCCGCGATTGGGACTCGACGGCGACGGGAGCCCGAGCTCCGGTCCATAGTGGTCGATCGCGCTCGCCTGCCAGTACTTCGCCGCGATGACGCCGGTCCGGGACGGATCGGGCACGGTCCGGTACGCCCGGGCGACCGACTCCGTGATCTCCCGCCAGCCGACCTCCTCGACGGCGAAGACCGGCCGGGCCCACTCCGGCGCACTCGCCAGCTCCGCCCTCGGGAGGATCGGAAGCGATTGCGGGATCGCGATCACCACGGCCACGACGTACACCGGCCACGTGGCGATCCACCGCCAGTACTTCGACGCCTGGCCCGCTTCGATCTCCACCGCCGCGGCGGCGAACAGCGGGGCGAACATCCCTGCCGCGTAGTAGTAGCGCCCGTTCGCGAGCAGGAACAGAGCGAGGACGCCGAGCGCGGTCCAGCCGAGGAAGCGGTACGGCCGCAGTCGTTCGGACCGCAGCAGCCGCCACAGGCCATAGCCGACCAGGATCATCCCCACCGGTACTCCGGCGCTGATCACCAGCGTCGGGACGAACGTGGCCCGTCCGCCCCAGCCCGCCGAGACCTCTTGGGAGATCGCCGCGCCCATGGTCAGCTGCGGCCATCCGTTCGCCGCCTGCCACACGAGCGTGGGCGCGATCATCGCGGTGGCGATCAGCGCGCCGAGCCACAGCGCCGGACGGCGGACGAGGTCGCGGGGCCCGGTCACCACCGCGGCGATCAGCGCGACCAGCCAGAAGCCACCGATGAGGAACTTCGTGTTCAGCGCGAACCCGGTGACCACACCGCTCCAGAGCAGCAGCCCGTCCTCGCGGGTCCGCACCCAGCGCACGAGCAGCCAGATCAGCAGTGTCCACAGGAACGGGTCGATCGTGCTGGTCGCCAGGTAGTGCCCGCTGCCCAGCATCTGGAGGGACACCGCGAAGGTCGCCGCCGCGATCGTCTGCGCTTTGCGGCCGCCGCCCAGTTCCCTGGCGATGAGCGCCGTCAGCACGACGCCGGCGACCATCGCCAGCATCGCGGGGATCCGCAGCACGAACGGCGAATCGGCGCCGAACGCGTCCATCAGCCGGGCCAGCAGCGGCAACAGCGGCGGCTGGTCGGCATACCCCCAGTCCAGATGCCGACCGGCCGCCAGGAAGTACAACTCGTCGCCGAAGTAGCCGTAGCGACCTGCCGTCGCCGCGAGAACCGCCCCCATCGCGCCGGCGATCGCCAGCACCGGTGCCCTCGCGAACGGCACGGTCTCCGTGCGTTCTCGGAGCCTCTCGGTCTCGATGACCACGGGTATCCGCCCCCTCTCGATCGGTTACGCCGTGATCGAGAGTCCCGCAAGGACGCCCCTCCCGGTATCCATCGGCCGGTCGGGATCCGCGCGCCCAAGGGATGAGCGAAGATCAACCGAACGATGGATGACGGTGGCTCAGTGCCGTCGCCAGCCGAGCGTGATGTCCTTTGTGGACAGCCATCCGCGCAGGTCGTGGCCGTGGGTGGCCAGCCCGTCGACGGTCGTGTGACTGACACCGAGCGCGCGTTCGCCGTCGGCGGGGGAGAGCAGCCCGGCGGTGACCGCGGCGAGGAGTTCGTCGGTGTCGATCACCTGGACGGACTTCTTGTCCCGCAGGACGAGATCGAGATAGAGGTCGGTGGCGACCCACACGCCGTCCTCGCGGCGGATGTCGACGACGTCGAGGTAGAAGTCCTGATCGCGTTCGTGGCCGGGGTTGAACCAGAAATCGGTGATCCGCAGGCCGAGATCGGGCAGCAGCCATGACTCGATGTAGTGGAACTGCGTCCGCCCCGGCGTCGGCCGCGCCATGTAGAGGCCGAAGGGTTCTTCGCGGTATTCGTCGACGTCCCTCACGAAGCCCTTCGGATCGGTGTTGGTCTTCGCGGCCGGGTCGAAGTACTCGACCTTCGGCGGATGCAGCGCGGTCATGCGCCCATCTTGGAAGGCGCCGACGCCCGCGAACACCGCCCAACCGGGTGGACGATCACGGTTTCGCGGTTCCGGGGGAGCGGAGCCAGCCGGCCGGATAAGGTGCGCTGGTTGCGCCGTAGGGGTGAGTGGGAGTCGACGTATGTTCGGGATCATCAGGCCGTGCCGCCACCGGCTTTCCGCAGGGCTGCACGCGGACTGGCTCGCCCATCTCTGCGGTCTTTGCCTGGCACTGCGCGACGAACACGGACATCTCGCCCGAATGGTGACGAACTACGACGGCTTGATCATCTCGGCGCTCGTCGAAGCCCAGTCGCCGCGTGCGGAGGGGCGGCGCGAAGCCGGCCCCTGCCCGCTTCGGGCGATGAAGGGAACGTCGGTCGCGAAGGGCGGCGGTGCCCAGCTCGCGGCGGCAGTCTCCCTGGTGCTGGCGTCGGCCAAGATCAGTGACCACGTCGAGGATCGCGACGGCGCCTTCGCGCGGCGTTCCGTCGCTCTCGCTGCGAAGCGGGTCGCGACGCGTTGGGCTGACCAGGGGAGCCGCACGGGCGTCCGGATCGGCTTCGACACGGCTGTCCTGACCGAGGCCGTCGACCGGCAGGGCGAGATCGAACGCGCCCTCCATCTGGGTGATTCGGCCGTGCTCGCCACCGAACCGGCCGAACTGGCGACGGCGGCCGCGTTCGCGCACACCGCGGTCCTCGCGGGCCGTCCGGAGAACGCCGCGCCGCTGGCCGAGGCCGGGCGCCTGTTCGGCAGGGCGGCTCACCTGCTCGACGCCGTCGAGGACCTCGCCGAGGACGAGGCCGCCGGGGCGTGGAACCCGCTGACGGCCACCGGCACCGGTCTCGCCGAGGCGCGACGCTTGTGCGACGACGCCGTGCTCGGTGTCGAACTCGCCCTTCGCGAAGTGAGGTTCGAACAGCCGAAGCTGATTCACGCGCTGCTCGTGCACGAACTGCGGCAGGCGGTGCGACGGTCCTTCGGGCACAACCTCAGCGGTCACGGGCACGGCCCCCAGCAGCCGCCGCCGGGCTGGATCGGGCCCGGGCCCCGGCCGCAACAGCATCCCCACCAGCCGTATCAGCAACAGCCCTACCCCCAGCCGCCCTACCCGCAGGGCGGACACCAGGCGCCGCCGCCGAGGCCTGTCCCGCCGCAGGGCGCTCCCGGTGGCGGAGGCCCGCCGCAGGAGCCGCCGAAGAAGAAACGGAAGCACGGCGGCCCGCCGACCGACGGCCAGGGCGGCTGCTGCTGGACGCCGAAGTTCCGGGTGCCGGCCCAGCCGAGAGGGTTCTTCTTCGGCTGCGCGGTGGCGACCTACATGTGCTGTTCTTGCCAGTTCTGCTGCCGGGACCCGTTCCCCGGGTCGTGGAGCGGGAAGCCGCACGAGGCCTGGTGCAACAACTGTGACGGTTGTGACTGCTGCAACTGCTGTGACTGCTCATGCTGAGCTGACCAGGGGATCGAAGAAACTGTCGGACCCAGCGCCTACTCTGGTTCCCGTGGCTTTCGCAACCGAACACCCCGTGCTCGCCCAGTCGGACTTCCGCCCCGTCACGGACATCCCCCGGACCGGCGGCCGGTTCGAGGTGGTCAGCGAATACAAACCCGCCGGTGACCAGCCGGCGGCCATCGACGAGCTCGAACGCCGGATCAACGCGGGCGAGAAGGACGTCGTGCTCCTCGGCGCCACGGGTACCGGCAAGTCGGCGACGACGGCTTGGCTGATCGAGCGCGTCCAGCGGCCGACACTGGTGATGGCGCCGAACAAGACGCTCGCCGCGCAGCTGGCGAACGAGCTGAGGGAGTTGTTCCCGCACAACGCGGTCGAATACTTCGTCAGCTACTACGACTACTACCAGCCCGAGGCGTACATCGCGCAGACGGACACCTACATCGAGAAGGACTCGTCGATCAACGACGACGTCGAGCGGCTGCGGCACTCGGCGACGATGAACCTGCTGTCCCGGCGTGACGTCATCGTGGTCGCGAGTGTCTCGTGCATCTACGGCCTCGGCACGCCGCAGTCGTACCTCGACCGGTCGACGAAGCTGAAGGTCGGCGAACAGCTCGACCGCGACGTCTTCCTCCGCGCGCTGGTGGACGTGCAGTACACCCGCAACGACATCGCCTTCGCACGCGGCACCTTCCGCGCCCGCGGCGACACGGTCGAGATCATCCCGGCGTACGAAGAGCTGGCGATCCGCGTCGAGTTCTTCGGCGACGAGATCGAAAAGCTCTACTACCTGCACCCGCTCACCGGCGACATCGTGAAAGAGGTCGACGAGGTCCGCATCTTCCCGGCCACGCACTACGTCGCGGGCCCGGAGCGGATGGAGAAGGCCATCCGCGGCATCGAGGCCGAGCTGGAGGAGCGGCTGGCCGAGCTGGAGAAGCAGGGCAAGCTGCTCGAGGCGCAGCGGCTGCGGATGCGCACCGCGTACGACATCGAGATGATGCGCCAGGTCGGGTTCTGCTCCGGCATCGAGAACTACTCGCGGCATATCGACGGCCGTTCCGCCGGCTCCGCGCCCGCCACGCTCATCGACTACTTCCCGGAAGACTTCCTGCTGGTCATCGACGAGTCGCACCAGACCGTCCCGCAGATCGGTGGCATGTTCGAAGGCGACATGTCGCGGAAGCGGAACCTGGTCGACTTCGGTTTCCGGCTGCCCAGCGCGGTCGACAACCGGCCGCTGACCTGGGAGGAGTTCAGCGACCGGATCGGGCAGACGGTGTACCTGTCGGCGACGCCGGGGCCGTACGAGATGGGGCAGGCGGGCGGCGAGTTCGTCGAGCAGGTCATCCGGCCCACCGGCCTGATCGACCCGAAGGTCGTCGTGAAGCCCACCGAGGGCCAGATCGACGACCTGGTGCACGAGATCCGCGAGCGGGCCGAGAAGGACGAGCGCGTCCTGGTCACCACGCTCACCAAGAAGATGGCCGAGGACCTCACCGACTACCTGCTGGAGCTGGGTATCCGGGTGCGGTACCTGCACTCCGAGGTGGACACGCTGCGCCGGGTCGAGCTGCTGCGGCAGCTGCGCGCCGGCGATTTCGACGTGCTGGTCGGCATCAACCTGCTCCGTGAGGGTCTCGACCTGCCCGAGGTGTCGCTGGTCGCGATCCTCGACGCGGACAAGGAGGGCTTCCTCCGCAGTGGCACGTCGCTGATCCAGACGATCGGCCGCGCGGCGCGAAACGTGTCGGGCGAGGTGCACATGTACGCGGACAAGATCACGGACTCGATGCAGCACGCCATCGACGAGACCGATCGCCGCCGCGCCAAGCAGGTCGCCTACAACGAGGAACGCGGTGTCGACCCGCAGCCGCTGCGGAAGAAGATCGCCGACATCCTGGACCGCGTCTACAGCGAGGCCGAGGACACGGAGTCGGTCGCCGTCGGTGGCTCGGGCCGGAACTCCTCGCGTGGCAAGAAGCCCGAGCAGGGCGACCGTGTACGCAGCTCCGGGATGCTCGCGGACAAGGACGTCGCCGGGATGCCGCGCGCCGAACTGGCCGACCTCATCCAGCAGATGACCGACCAGATGATGCAGGCCGCGCGCGACCTGCAGTTCGAACTGGCGGCCCGGCTGCGTGACGAGGTCTCGGACCTCAAGAAGGAGCTCCGGGGAATGGACGCGGCCGGCATCAAGTAGCCGCGTTTCGTCCTCTGAATGCGATCGTTGCGTGTGCAAGTACCGCATTCAGAGGACGAAACGCGTGAGGCCGGTCAGAGGCGACGGCGCTCCAGCATGGTCAGGTCGGCGTCGAAGTCGGGGAACCCGGCGGGCGCCGAGCGCATGCTGACGCCCGGCGAAACCGGCGGCAGACCGGCCCACCGCCGCACGGTGTTCGTCGCTTCGGCGGCCTGCTCGGCGGGAAGCTGCGAGATCCGGGCGCCGTGGTTCCCGCCCGGCACCGTGTAGCTGTAGGAGTCCTTCGTGCCGAAGCCGAGCTTGAACGGCTCGGCACCCCACGGGTCGTTCCCGCCGTACACGAACATCAGCCGCTTGCCCCGCGACTTCACCCAGAAGTCGATGTCCGGCATCGCGAGATGGTCGAACCGCGGGATGTCGACCGATTTCGGCACGAACGTCCGCGACACGTTGGAGCCCGGGTAGCGCAGCAGATCCCGGAGATAGCCTTCGTAGGACTCGGGGGCGCCGAGCTGGTAGGCCGCCTGGAAGTAGTACGGGACGTAGACCTCGAGGTTCTGGTCGGAGTAGGTGTTGAGGCTCTCGACGCGTTCGAACCAGGCGTACACCTCGGCCGCCGGGGCACCCGCCTTCGGGATCGTCGCGCAGTCCGACTGCCTCTGGTACTGCCAGAAGGCGAAGTACGAGTCGATCACCGAGATCTCCAGCGACACATCGGCCGAGCCGACGGTCTTGAACGTGTAGCCGTTCTTGGCCGCGTCGGCGGCGGCGAGCGCCGCGAACTCGGAGCGCCGGGTCAGCACGTCACGCTGGATCGCCTTCAGTGCCGAACGGCAGGCCGGATCGTCGCCGACGTTCGCCAGGAAGGCGTTGTAGCGATCGTGCGAGTTGATGACGTCGTTGGGCGCGACGTACGGGATCGTCGCGTCGACGTCGTCCGGGAAAAACCTACGGAAGTAGGTCGCCGTCATACCGCCCTTGCTGCCGCCGGTCGCGAGCCACTTGCCCGGATAGATCCGCTTGAACGCCTCGACGGCGCGGTGCTGATCGGCGGCGGCCTGCCAGATCGTCAGCTGCTTGCCCCAGTTCGGCCGCTCCGGACGCGAGGGGGTGAAGAAGCGGTATTCCATCGACAGCTGGTTGCCGTCGACGAGCTGGGTCGGCTCCGAGCGGTTGGGCGATTGCGACACGTTGTACCCGCTCGTGTACACCACGGTCGGCGAGCGGAATTCCTTGTGCAGCAACGTGAAACGCTGCTCGAAGGTGCCGCTGTCCGGCCGGCGGTGGTCGACGGGCTGGGTGTAGGTGAGTTTGAAGAACCGGTATCCGGTCGGCGCCGGGTTCTCGGAGACGACGGTCAGTCCGGGGATCCTCCCGAGCGCTTCCTTGATGTCTTCGGGTGCCGCCTGTGCGGCCGGGGTCAGCCCGGCCAGTGCGAGAACGGTGATCGCCAGAATCGACCACGCGGCCGTGAGCTTCCGCATCCATGCCCTCCCCATCGGGACCTGTTGAGCGGTCGGATACTCACAGAGTCACCGCCGGTGGGCAATCGCCTATCCGGTCGAGCCGCGCAGCACCCGGTCGACATAGGCCTTGATGGCCGCGCGGGCTTCGGGGGAGCTCCACAGTTCGAGGACGTGCGCGTCGTCGCCGGTGCGGTGTTCGGCGATCCGCTCGTGGAACGGCCGGTGCAGCTGCGCCTTCGTGTGCGCGTACGCGGCCGCCGGGATCTCGGCGAGTTTCCTGGCCACCTCCACCGCCCGCTCGACGACGTTCCCGGGCGCGGTCACCTCGTTCACCAGGCCGAGCCGGAGCGCGTCCGCCGGGAGATGGGTCTCGCCGAGGAACGCGAGTTCGGCGAGGATGTCGGCGCCGAAGCCGGATCGCAGGATCTCCAGCGCCGCCAACGGGAACGGCACACCGACGAGCAGCTCGGTGATCCCGATCCGGCCGGGGCCGTCGGCGAGGACGCGGCGGTCGCAGGCGGCGGCGAGCACCGCCCCGCCGGCGATCGCGTGTCCGTTGACGGCCGCGACCACCGGACCGGGGAAACCGAACACCGAGAGGAACGCGTCCGACAGCGCGGGCAAGAAGTCCTCGAGATAACCCGTGCCGCCGTCGTGCACCCGCCGCAGGTCGACGCCCGCGGAGAAGATGCCGCCGGTACCGGTCAGCACGACACCGCGACAACCGCCGAGCTGCACGTCTTCGAGCCGGACGATGAGCTCCTGGCAGAACTCCGTGTCGAGGGTGTTCGCCTTGCCGTGCTGCAGGGTGACGACGGCGATCCCGCCTTCGTCGTCCACGCGGATCGAGGAGGTGGCCATGGGCCGACCGTACCGGAGCCCGCGGGGATCTACAGTGGACCGCTAGTCCTTGAGGCGCACGGTGACCGTCGGGCTGAAGGACCGTTTGCGGTTCCAGCCGGTCTCGGCGCCGATGCTGAGCTGGATGGCGCGGTCGGCGGGCGCCCAGTAGCCGGTGCGCACGAAGTACGCGTCCATCGAGCACAGCCTGCTGCAGGACTTGCGGTTGCAGATGGTCTCCCAGCCCCACTGCCTGCCGCTCTCCTCGACGCCGTTGCGCCGGACGAACAGATGCGGGTTGCCGATATCGCGGCAGTAGGTGCTGCCCTCGGAGATGTAGAGGACCCCGTCGATCTTGTAGAAGCGATTGTTGTCGAGAAGCGTCACCTGGCCCGAGACGGCGAATCCGACCCGGCCGCCCTTGCCGGCGCTCATGGTCCAATCAAGAGAGAATTCTTGGACCGGGGTCTCGACTGACTGGGTCATGGTGACGTCCCCGCTTTCTTCTCGCGTCGGCACCTTATTCACTGAAGATAAGGATTACCCGGAGGTCTCCGAAGGTGAATGGGAGCTTTTCACCCAATGAGTCGATGATCGGAAAACAGATGTTCTCATGCGCATGAAACACCGGTTACCGGCGCTAATGGGTGAAGGTCGCCACGGCCAGTGAAAACCGGGGCCCACCAGGGAAGAAGATTTCGTCTTCCCGGTGGACCCCGGTCGTTTTCCAGTGCTGAAACGCTCTCAGCTGGTGATGTCCTTCGTCGCGAACCGGCGGCCGGCGAGGAGGAAGAACACCGTGCCGTACAACGCCGCCGACACCATGCCGTTGGCCATGTTCGTCCAGTCGATGTCGGTCGAGATCAGATCCATCCACGAGAACGCGAAATGCGTCGGAAGATAGTCCCGCAGCCCTTCGAGCGCGGTGATCTGGTCGAGGATCTGCGAGACGATCGCGACGATCACCGCGCCGCCGACGGCGCCCAGCGGGGCGTCGGTGGCGACCGAGAGCAGCATCGCCAGCCCGGCCACCCACGCCAGCTGCAGGATGATGTAGATCGTCGCCAGCCCCATCGCGATGAGACTGTCGCCGAACGACACCGCGTCCCCGGTCGGGCTGATCGCGTCGCCGGCGCCGTACCAGATGACGCCGACCACCAGCGACACCAGCGGCAACAGGATCAGCGCGACCGCCGAGAGGATGCCGGAGACGATCGCCTTCTGCCGCAGCACCCGATGCCGGGGGACCGGCATCGCGAGCAGGTACTTCAGGCTCGACCACGACGCCTCGCTCGCGATCGTGTCGCCGTAGAACAACGCCACGATCATCGGGAGCAGGAACGTCCCGGACACGAACAGCGCGAGCACCACGAAGTTCGGCGCGCTCGCGGTGGCGAGGTCGACGAAGCCGCCGCTGCGGCGGTTCGGGTTGGCCTGCCCGATCTCGAACGCGATCACCAGGATGAACGGCAGCAGCGCGACGAACCCCAGCATCAGCTGGGTCCGCCGCCGTTTGAGCTGCCGTTTCAGTTCGACACCGAGCCTCAGCGTCCGGTCGGCGCGGTACCCCGCCACCGCCCCGTCGGGGCCGACCTCGGTCGGTTCGTGCGACGCGACCTCCGTCAGCTCCAGCAAGGCGGCCGGATCGGTGTGCACTCCGTGATCCGCCCGGGTCACCGGGCCGGAACCATTGGTCTTACTCACCCTTCGAGTCCTCTCCGACCAGCTGCAGGAACGCGTCTTCCAGACGGCGCCGCGGCCCGGCCTGCTCGACCGCGACCCCGGCCCGCACCAGGACGGCGACCGCCTCGGCGCGCGCGAGACCGTCGAGATCCGCGTGGACCAGCTCCCCGTCCACGTCGACGCCGGAAACCCCGCCGACCTTCCGCAGCGCTTCGGCCGCTTCGGCGGGCTTGTCGACGCGGAACGTCGCCTCGCCGCTGGACGCGGCCAGTTCGCCGACCTCACCCGAGGCGACCAGCATGCCGCGGTGCATCACGACCACGTGCGTACAGGTCTGCTCGACCTCGGCCAGCAGGTGGCTCGAGACCACCACGGTGCGCCCGGTCGCCGCGTAGCGCTGGAGCACCTCGCGCATCTGGTGGATCTGTGGCGGGTCGAGCCCGTTGGTCGGTTCGTCGAGCACCATGAGCTCCGGCAGGCCGAGCATCGCCTGCGCGATCGCGAGCCGCTGCCGCATGCCCTGGCTGTAGGTGCGGACCCGCCGGTTCACCGCGTCGCCGAGCCCGGCGATCTCCACTGCCTCGGCGAAATGCGCCTTGTCCCTCGGGCGGCCCGTGCTCGCCCAGTACAGCTCCAGGTTCTCCTTGCCGGATAGATGCGGCAGGAAGCCCGAACCCTCCACAAAGGACCCGATCCGGGACAGCACCGGCGCGCCGGGCGCGATCAAGTGGCCGAACACGCGGATGGTGCCCGCGGTCGGGGTGATGAGCCCCATCAGCATGCGCAGGGTCGTCGTCTTGCCCGCGCCGTTCGGCCCGAGCAGGCCGAGCACCTGGCCGGGTTCGACCCGGAAGGACAGATCCTTCACCGCGACGAAACCGCCCGCGTAGGCCTTGCGCAGACCTTCGATCACCAGTGGCGTCTTCGCCAGGCTCTCGTCGACGTCGTGCGCGCGGCGGCGGCGGAACGCGGCGATCACCGTGATCGCGATACCCGCGAGCAGCGTCCCGGCGATCCCGAGCAGCTGCGCGATGGGCGCACCCGCGCCGACGGAGTTGCCGGGCACGACCGGGACGGCGAGCCGTCCGCCGTCCGCCAGCCCGATGCGGAACACCGCGGGCTCGACCGGCGTCGCGAACGCCTGGTCCGTCGTGCCGACGACCAGCCGGAGCGTGTGCCCGGCCTCCAGCGGCCGCACGATGCCCGGCAGGGTCACCGTCACCTCGACCGGACTGCCGTCGGCGGGCAGGCCCGTGACGCGGAACGGCGCGACGGAGTTGGCCGGAAGCGTGCGGACGCCTTCCGAGTTGACGTCGTAGAGTTTCGCGAACAGGACGGCTTCCTTCTGCGGGGTCCCGGTGGAGGGATCCGCGGAGACCTGGAGCCGGACCGTCGAGGAACCCGCCGCGATCGTCTGCGCGTCGAGCGGCGGCGTCGCGAACTGCGCGGCCTGCCCCGGCGGGTCCAGGCTGAACAGCCCGGATAGCCGCGACGAGCCCGCCACCGCGCCGTTCAATCCGGGGATCCCGCTCACCGCGGCGGGATTGCCGCCGGCGGGCCGGACCACGGACTGCGCCGGGCCCGCCAAGGCGAACTGCCGCCGCTCGGTGGCGTCGCTGGTCGCTCCCGGATACGCCGGGGCGCTGACGGTCCGGACCGAGGGGGCGCCGTTCGCCCGCAGTGTGCCCTGGATGTCGTAACTGAACCCGGTGCCGGGATCGGTGCCCTGCCCGGTGAGGGAGAACTTGAGGAAGTCGGCGATCTGCGCGCGCAGCTTCTGTCCTGGCTTTCCGCCGTCATGGCCGCCGGTGTACCAGATCGTGCGGACCTTGCCGCCCGCGGCGGAGATCTGCCGGGCGGTCGCGTCGGACTGGTCCAACCCGAACAGCGTGTCGCTTTCCCCCTGCACCAGCAGGGTCGGCACGGTGATCTTGTCCGTCACGGACGCGGGGGACACCCGGCGGAGCAGGTCGACGGTCTTCTGGCTCGCCTTCCCGGTGGTGGCGAGTTCGGTGTAGGCCTGGCAGACCTCGGCGGTGAACCGTCCACAAGGGTCCGCGGGGCCGGAGGGCGGGCGCTGCCCGTCCGGGCCGCCGAGTGGCAGCGACTGCGCCGCGGCCCCCGCCGCGCCCGTGCCCTGTGCCGCACCGGATTCGCTCGTCTCGTCACCGGCTTCGGGCGCGTCGTTGGCGGGGGAGCCGGACTGCGCCGCGCCGGAACCGGCGGAGAAGAAGATGCCGGCCCACGACTTCTTGAAGACGCCGTCCGCGGTGAACGCGCCGGCGGCCGGGGTGGCGGCGTTCGGCGCGGCCGGGGCGGCGGCGTTCGGGAAGAGGCCCTGCGCGAGGTCGTTGTAGGTGATCACCGGCGCGATCGCGTCGACCCGCTTGTCGGTCCCGGCGAGCAACAGGGAGAGCGCGCCACCGTACGAGGCGCCGGACACGGCCACCTTCGGGTCGCCCTTGTCGGTGAGGACCTCGGGCATCCCGGCCAGGGCGTCGATCAGCTTCCGGGCGTCGGCGACCTCGCGGTCGGGGTCGTTCAGCGCGATCTTCCCGGTGCTGCGGCCGAAACCGCGCGCGGACCAGGTCAGCACGACGAAGCCCTTGTCGGCGAGTTCACGGGCTTCGGTGGCGACACTGTTCTTGTCACCGCCGAAACCGTGGGCGAGCAGCACGGCCGGAGCCGGGGTCTGTTCGGGCAGGTACGTGGTGGTGTCGATCTTGACGACCTCCGACGAGCCCGGGGTTTCGGGCAGATCGAGGGTCTTGTCCTGGGTTCTGACCGCGGACGGGGCGGGTTCGCTGTTCGTCCACACGACGGCCGCGGCGGCCAGGACCACCACGACCGCGGCGAGCGCGGTGAGCTTCGCGCTTCGCGTACGAGGGAGCGGGATTCGGGGCACGGAATGACCGTATTTCACCGAACCTGAGAGTCGCTCCTCCAGCACACAGGGACCACACAAGCGTGATGTGTGGCCACCACCGGAACGGGTAACCCCGCGAGGGAGAAGAGGTGGGTGTGACGGGAGTTACGCCATCATCTTGGTGACAAGGGCAACCTTAACTGGCGTCAGACGTACAGACAGGTCAAACTGGACCAGCTGTGAGGGGAGTATTCCTTCGCGGCGGTGTCGTCAGCACGGTGGCCTTCGCAGGCCCCCGGCACCGTCGGCCGGTTTCGCACCGGCGGAAGAGACCTCCGGTTAGTCGCTGCTGTGCACTATCCGGAGGGTTGGATACATGTCTGTTCCCCTGTGGCTATGGATCGCCACGGTCGGTGGCCTGCTCGCGCTCATCGCGCTGGACCTGGTCATCGTCGATCGCAAGCCGCATGAGGTCACCACCGGCGAAGCCGCCCGGTGGGTCATCTTCTACATCGCCGTGGCCATCGCTTTCGGCGTCGGTGTCTGGGTGTTCGCCGGACACGACCCAGGGGTCCAGTTCTTCACCGGGTACATCACCGAGTACTCGCTGAGTGTCGACAACCTGTTCATCTTCATGATCATCATGACGTCGTTCAAGGTGCCCGCGATCCACCAGCACCGGGTGCTGCTGATCGGCATCCTGCTCGCGCTCGCCATGCGCAGCGTGTTCATCGCCGTGGGCGCCGCGCTGATCGCGCAGTTCGTCTGGGTCTTCTTCCTCTTCGGCGCCGTCCTCATCTGGACCGCGGTCAGCATGGTCCGCAACAAGGACGAAGAAGAGGAATACGAGGAGAACGCGCTCACCCGCTGGGTGCGCAAGCTCTTCCCGGTCACCGAGGAGTGGCACGGGCACAAGTCCTTCGTGAAGAAAGACGGCAAGCGCTGGATCACCCCGATGTTCCTGGTGATCGTCGCGATCGGCAGCGCGGACCTGCTGTTCGCCGTCGACTCGATCCCCGCGATCTTCGGTATCACGCAGGAGGCCTTCCTGGTCTTCACCGCCAACGCGTTCGCGCTGATGGGCCTGCGCCAGCTGTACTTCCTGCTCGGTGGCCTGGTCACCAAGCTGGTGTACCTGTCCTACGGCCTCGCGGTGATCCTCGCCTTCATCGGCGCCAAGCTGTTCCTGCACGCGCTGCACGAGTACCACGTCGTCCCGGACTGGCTGGACATCAACAACTGGGTCTCCCTGGGTGTCATCGTCGTGGTCCTGAGCGTGACGACGGTGGCCAGCCTCGCCAAGGCGAAGAAGCTGGAAGCCGCGGAGCGGGAGTCTTCAATCAGTAGTTAGAGCTGCTAAGGATCGGGTACCGTCGGGGCCGTGCGTCCCGTTGACATCGAAGCCCTGACGGTCCCCGGCATCCTCGCGCTGCGCGGCGACCTGCTGCTCACCGCGGTGAGCAGGCCTGATCTGAAGACGAACAGCTACCGCGGCCGCCTGCACAAGGTCGACCTCGGCGGTGGCGGGGAAGGGCCCTGGACCCACGGGGCCAAGGACTCCGCCCCGCCATCTCGCCGGACGGCCGGTGGGTCGCCTTCCTCCGGGCGGGTGAGGGCTCCGGGCGCGTGGCCAAGCCGCAGGTGCACGTGATCCCCGCGGCCGGCGGCGACGCGAAGCGGATCACCGATCTTCCCCTCGGCGCGGGCGCGCCGGTCTGGGCGCCGGACTCCCGCCGCGTCGCCTTCGTCGCCCGCGTGCCGGAGCCGGGCCGCTACGGCACCGAGAACGCGGACGGCGAAACGCCGGAGCCGTCCGAAGAAGCGCCGCGGCATATCAAGAACCTCTTCTACCGCGTCGACGACGCGGGTTTCCTCAACGACCGTCCACAGCGTCTGTTCGTCGTGGACACCGCGGCCGCGCTCGACGAGGAGGAGCCCGCCGAGCTCACGCCGCTGACCGACGACCGGGCCGACGTCGATCATCCTTCGTGGACGGACGACGGCGAGCACGTCCTGTTCACCGCCCCGCGTGACTGGGCCGCCGAAGACACCGTCCGCTCGGACGTCTACTCGGTGCCCGCGGCCGGCGGCGAACCTCGGCTGCTCGTCCGGTCCCTGGGCACCGCGGACCGGCCGGTCGTCGCGCCGGACGGTTCGATCCTCTTCTACGGCACCGAGTTCTCCGGCCAGGAGGAGATCGCCCGCAACACCGGGCTCTGGCAAGCCTCTTGGCCCTCCGGAGCCGAGACCTCGTCGCCGCGGCGGCTGACCGACGTCGAAACGGTGGACTGCGACAACGCGGCGAGCCCTCCGGTCGTCCTCGGTGACGAGGTCCTCGTCGTGGTCCGCACCCGCGGTGCCGCCGAGCTGCGCGCCGTCCCCCTTGAGGCCGAACTGGCCGAGCTGAAGACGTTGCGGCGCCTGGCGGGCGAGCGCACCGCGGTGAAGTCGTTCGCCGTCGACGGCGAACGGATCGTCGCGGTGATCGGGACGCCGGAGAGCTCCGGCGACGTCGTGCTGCTCTCGGACGGGGAGCCGCGCGTGCTCACCGACTACTCGAAGGCGTTGCGGGACACCGGGATCCTGCCGCTGGAGGAACTGGACACGACCGCTCCCGACGGCTACCCGGTCCACGGCTGGATCGTCCGGCCCGAGGGCGACGGACCGCATCCCGTGGTCCTGATGGTCCACGGTGGACCGTTCGCGCCGTACGAATGGAAGGTCTTCGACGAGGCGCAGGTGCTCGCCGCCGCGGGCTACGCCGTCGTCCTGGGCAACCCGCGCGGATCCGCCGGCTACGGCGAAAGCCACGGCCGGAGCATCGTCCACGGCTTCGGCACCGTGGACGCGGACGATCTGCTGGCCTTGCTGGACGAAGCGCTCAAACTGCCCAACCTCGACAGTGATCGCGTCGGCGTGATGGGTGGCTCGTACGGCGGTTTCATGACCAGCTGGCTCGCCGCGCATCACGGCGGCCGGTTCCGCGCCGCGTGGAGCGAGCGCGCGGTCAACGCCTGGGACTCGTTCGTCGGCAGCTCCGACATCGGCTGGTTCTTCGCCGGGGGTTACGTCGGGGACGATCCCGACGAGCAGCGCAAGCGCAGCCCGTTGACGTACGCGGGGAAGATCGACATCCCGTTCATGGTCGTGCACTCCGAGCAGGACTGGCGGTGCCCGCTGGAACAGGCGCAGCGGATGTACGTGGCCTTGCGGCAGAACGGCGTCGCTGCCGAGTTCCTGCTGTTCCCGGGCGAGGGGCACGAACTCACGCGGTCGGGGTTGCCCCGGCACCGGGTGCAGCGGTTCGACGCCGTGCTCGAGTGGTGGGGCCGTCACCTCTGAGTCTCGTGAGTGGCAAGGACGGTTCTAACCGTCCTTGCCACTCACGAGGCCCGAAGCTCAGCTGAGCAGCGTGTAGTTCAGCTCTTCGCACACCCGGCCCAGCGGGACGTCGAGCCCCGGATGGTCCAGCGGGAGCAGCACGTCGGGCGCGACCGGCAGCGAATTCCCGGCCGGTGGGTCCCACAGCGCGAGGGCGGGGCCGCCGGAGTCCATGGACGACCGGTACCAGACCCCGTCGAGGTCGCCGAAGGCGGCGCGGATGGCGCGCGCCCAGGCCTGGGTGATCTTCTTCGGGCCGCTGGAGATCTCCTGCGAGGCGCCGACCCGGGTCGGCCACAGGCCGGCGAGGTCGAGCAGCCGCAGCGTGCGGGTCGGCCGGACGACCACAAGACGCGGGCCGCGGGATTTGCGGTCGACCGTCGACGTGGTCTGGAAGACCTCCGCGATGCTGGTGCGCACGGTGAGCCCGAAGTACAGGACGCCGTTGCCGGGGTCGGTGACCGGGCGACCGCCGCGACCGGGGGTCTGCGGGTCGAAACGGCCGTGCGGGAGCGGGCCGCTGTAGCGGAACGAATTCCACTGCTGGGGGTGGTTGCCGTGCGCGGTGAAGATCCTGACCAGCCTGGTGCCGGGGTGCACCGCCACCACGTCGTTGGTGCGGTGCAGCTCCTTGACCAGGACAGAGCGTGCGGGCGGCAGGGGGAGCCGGGCCATACCTCGGGAGTCGTCCGTCCTTGTCGGGTGATCTTGCTCGTTGGGGTCAGCCTACGGCCTACCCCCGACTGAAATTCCGTCGTCGGGCAAAGATCTCAGAACGGCGACCCCAGCGTGGCCACCAGTCTCGCGACGTGCTCGGGATCGCCGCCGGAGAGGAGCCATTGGCGCGGGGTGGCGGGATGCTCGTTGATCACCAGATCGGTCTGCGGGGTGCTCATGAACGCGGCGACGACGAGCGCGGGCTGGTCCTCGGGGACGGCGCGCAGCACGACCTCCAGGCCGGGCAGCACCCCGGAGCCGGCGAACTGCCAGGCGGGCAACCGCCAGCCCTGGTCCTTCCAGCCGGTGAGCCTGCCCTCCTTCAGGCGGTGGCGGATCCGGCTGTCGTCCACGCCGAGCGTTTTCGCCGCTTCCAGCACGCTGAGCGCGGAATCGGCGAGCACGGCGTGCGCGGCGACCGTCCGGGCGCGGAAGTCCGGCTCGGCCTCGCCGCGGGGCGAGAGGTCCAGGCCGACGTCGGTGAGCGCGGCTCGCTGGTCCGCCGAGAAGTAGTGCGACGGGTCGGGGTTCGGTGGGGTCAGCCTCCGCGCCGCGTCCTCGACGAGGTTCAGGAACTCGTTGGCGTCGACCTTCAGGCCCGCCTTGGCGAGAACGTTCTCGAGCGCTATCGACATAACGCCTAGGGTAACGCGTCTGTGCGGGTTCGTGCGGTCTCATCTCGATTTCGTGGGTGAATTCACCAGAGATGAACACAGAGCGCACGGAATCAAACACGTGCAGTAGGGAATATCGCCACAGTGTGCCCGGATCGGGCGAGCTTGTCCAGGACTTCGGCTTGACAGGTGGTAAGGAGGAACTTACCTTCCGAAAGGTAAACGATTTCTTCCCACCGCTTCGGAGAACCCGGCTGGTGTGGGGCCGGCTTGGGGGAACAAGGGGGTGGGGCGTTCCTGGGCGGCCGGTGCGAACCGGTCGCCCAGGCACGTCGTGCACTCTCCGGTCGTCAGTCGCGCCGTGAGCTCCGGCGCACGATCAGTTTCGCCTGCAACGTGGTCGTCGTGGCCTTGCGCGTGCTGTCGCCGATGCGGGCGAGCAGCAGCTCGGCGGCGACCCTGCCCACCTCGTTCGCGGGCTGCGCGACCACCGTCAGCGGCGGATCGATCAGCGTCGTCCACGGCGCGTCGTCGAACGACACAATCCCCACGTCCTGCCCCGAGCGCAGGCCGCGTGAAGCCAGCGCCTCCAGGACGCCGATCGCCATCGTGCTGTTGCCGACCAGCAGCGCGTCCGGCGGCTCGGGCTCGTCGAGCAGGCTGAGCGCGGCGAGCCTGCCGCCCTCGGCGCGGAACTCGGCCCGCCGGGTGAGCGCGTTCCCCTCGCCGACGGCGTCCGTGTAGCCGGCCAGCCGGTCTTCGGCCGTGCGCACCCCTGGCGGCCCGCTGACGCAGGCGACCCGCCGGTAGCCGCCGTCGAGCAGATGCCGGGTCGC
The DNA here is from genome assembly GCF_022479115.1 of Amycolatopsis sp. EV170708-02-1. Classification (NCBI taxonomy): domain Bacteria; kingdom Bacillati; phylum Actinomycetota; class Actinomycetes; order Pseudonocardiales; family Pseudonocardiaceae; genus Amycolatopsis; species Amycolatopsis sp. EV170708-02-1. The sequence goes on along the minus strand of NZ_CP092497.1, from coordinate 5,310,949 downwards.
GTCGCGGGCGGCGAGCCTGGTGTCGACCAGCACCTGGTCGCCGGTGTTCTTCAGCAGCGGCCGGTCGACGGCGACCACGGGGGTGCCGCGTTCGGTCAGCCGGTCGACGTTGGTGGCCCGGCCGGTGGGGGAGAGCACCACGCCGGCGACCCGCTCCTGGAGCGCGACGTCGATGTAGCGCCGCTCCTTCTCCTCGTTGTCGTCGGCGTTGCACAGCACCACCGAGTAGCCCGCGGTCTGCGCGATGTCCTCCACGCCGCGGGCGATCGCGGTGAAGAAGGGGTTCTCCACGTCGGAGATGATGAGCGCGAGCACCGCGGTCTCCTGGCGGCGCAGATTCCTCGCGAGGCCGTTCGGGTGGTAGCCCAATTCCGCGGCGGCGGCCTGCACCCGTGCCGCGAGTACCGGGTCCACAGTGGACTTGCCGTTGAGCGTCCTCGACACGGTCGCCGTCGAAACCCCGGCCTTCGCCGCCACGTCGTTGATGGTGGCCACCGTGACCTCCCCTTCTGCAGGTGTATTGACACCTTCGCACGGGAAGAATAGCTTGACCGACAATCGTTACCATCCGCTGATCGCGCTACTCGCGCGGAAGAGTTCGGAGGGGTCGTGGGGGAACCGGGCCTGGTGCTCGGCATCGACATCGGCACTTCGAGTTCCAAAGGTGTCCTCGTCGATTCCCGGGGCACGGTGGTGGCGCGCGCGTCCCGGCCGCACGAGACTTCCCGGCCCCGTCCCGGCTGGTTCGAGCACGACGCGGAAACCGTGTGGTGGCACGACTTCCTCGCCCTCGCGAGAGAACTTTCGGCCGGCGCGGAGGATCATCCCATCATCGGGGTGTCGGTCAGCGGGATCGGCCCGGTGCTGTTACCGGCCGACGCTTCCGGTAAACCGCTGCGCCCCGCGATCCTTTACGGCGTCGACACCCGCGCATTCGACGAAATCCGGGAATTGAACGAGGAATTCGGCGAAGAATCCATTGTGGAACGCGGGGGGAGCGCGCTCGGTTCGCAGGCCGTCGGGCCGAAATGGCGCTGGCTGGCGAAGAACGAACCGGACGTGTTCGACCGTGCGGAGCTCTTCTTGATGGCGAGTTCGTTCCTCGTGCTGCGGCTGACCGGTGAATACGTCCTCGACCATCACTCCGCGAGCCAATGCGACCCGATGTACGACCTGCGCGAGGCCCGCTGGGCGACGGACCGGGTCGCCGCGATCGCCCCCGGCGTAGAGCTGCCCAGGCTCGCGTGGCCGACCGAGGTGGCCGGCCGGGTCACCGCCGAGGCAGCCGCGGAAACCGGCCTGCCGCAAGGGATCCCGGTGACGGCGGGCACGGTGGACGCCTGGGCCGAGGCGACCAGCGTCGGGGTCACCGCGCCCGGGGACACGATGCTCATGTACGGCACCACGATGTTCCTGGTCCAGATGCTCTCCGATCCCCGCCCCGGGCGGGGGTTGTGGACGACCCGCGGCGCTTTTCCCGGTACTTATTCGCTCGCGGCGGGGATGGCCACCTCCGGCGCGATCACCGACTGGCTGCGGGAGCTCGTCAGCGGAGAGTTCGGAGAACTGGCCGCGGCGGCGGGCGAGGTCCCGGCGGGCAGCCGCGGCTTGCTGATGCTGCCGTATTTCGCGGGAGAACGGACACCGGTGCCGGATCCGGACGCGAGGGGCGTCATCGCCGGGCTCACCACTTCCCACGATCGCGCCGATCTGTATCGCGCGGCGCTGGAAGGCACCGCGTACGGGGTGCGGCACAACCTGGAAGCCATGCGGGAGGCAGGTGGCGGCACCGGCCGGATCGTCGCCGTCGGCGGTGGGACACAGGGCGGGGTGTGGACGCGGATCGTCAGCGACGTCGCGCGGATCGAGCAGGAGATCCCCGCGGAAACCATCGGTGCCGCGTTCGGGAACGCCGTTCTCGCGTCCGTCGCACTGGGACGGGAGCCGGATGTCGAAGCCTGGAACCCCGTCGCCGAAATCGTCCGTCCGAGCGCGGACGCCGATGTCTACGACGAGTTCTATCCGCATTACCGTGATCTATATCGGTCCACAGTGGACATCGCTCACTTCCTGGCGCGGAAGAACTCACTCGCCTTCAGCCCGGAGAACTCCCGGCAATCCCGGCTCAGGTGAGCTTGGTCGGCGTATCCCGCCGAGAACGCCAGCGAGGCGAGATCCGGCGCCGACCCCGACAGGCCGATGGCGCGCTGGAACCGGCTGACACGCAGGTAGGTCGCGGGACCGTAGCCCACCGCGAGGGTGAACCGCCGTCGCAATTGCCGCTCCCCGGTGGCGAACCGCTTCAGCGCGGCCGAAACCCTGGGCGCGCCGCCGTCCAGCCTGGCGATCAGCTCCGAGATCTCCCGGTCGGCTCGCCCGGCCCGGCGCCTCGCGACGACATCGGTCAGCGAAGCGGCGCCGGAGAGCACCCGCTCGGCCAGCAGCTCGCCCTCCTTGCCCCAGAGATCGCCGAGGGAGACGCGCTGATCACGCAGCTCGTCGGCACCCAGCCCCAGGACGTCGCTCGCCCGGCCGGGGGCGAACCGCACGCCATGCGCCCGCTCGCCGGCCTCCCAGGTCCAGGGCGCCGTGTCCGGCCCGGCGACGAAGACCTCGCCGTCGCATTCCACGAGATCCACACAGCCGTCGGGCACGATCCGCTTCGGCGCTCCGCCCGCGTCCTCCCACAGGCAGCGCACCACGCCCTCCAGGCCGCCGGGTGCCGTCCTCTCCCGATACACGGTTGCCATGATGCCCCCGGGCTACGACAGAATCAGGCCGTGTCCGAAGCAGAGATCGATTCACTGGCCTGGATCCACGTCCGTGACCGCCGCCTCCTGTCGGTGCGGACCGAGGGCAAGGCCAAGTTCTACCTGCCGGGAGGCAAGCGGGAGCCGGGGGAAGGCGACGTCGCCGGCCTGTGCCGGGAGATCCGGGAGGAGCTCGGCGTCGAGCTCGACCCGCTGAGCTTCCGCTTCTTCGCGGTGCTGAACGAGCAGGCCGACGGTTACGCGGACGGCCGCCGTGTCCGCATGACCTGCTACACCGCCGAACACCGCGGGGAGCCCGTGCCGGGACGCGAGATCGCGGAGTCCGCGTGGCTGTCCTCGGCCGACGCCCACCTCTGCCGCCGGCGGGCAGGCGGGTGCTCGGGCTGCTCGCCGGCACGGGTCTCGTCGATTGACGCTGTATCACTCAAAGTGAGCTGTTCGGCTCACTGTGTTTACGCCGATCGCCCCATGACCAGGCCCTCTCCGCTCACTGGGACACCCAAAAGGGTGAATATCGGGTTTCTTCCCGATAACGGCTAACGCGGAGTCACCTTCGAACGAGAAGTAGTCGACGCACTCGACGGAAGTGCGCTCGGACGAGAGAAGACCTCTCCATGGGTGTTCCCACCGCGACCCCTCCGGCATCGGCGCCGGGGCCGGGTGCCCCCGGCAGGCTGAAGCCGCTGGGGACCGTCGTGGTCGTGCTGGGGGTGGTGGCCGTCGCCGTCACCCTGACCGGTTACATGCTGCCGAAGGCCTCGCGCCCGGTGCAGAGCGCGCCCGCGCCGCGGGTCGAACAGGCCGCGGCCGCCGTGCGCACCGTGATCCACTCGGTCGTCTACGAACTTTCCGGCGCGAAGGGCGCCCAGAACGTCACCTACGTCGCGCAGGGTTCCGAGCTCCTGCAGAAGACCGAGGTGACAGCGCCGTGGAGCACCACGTTCGAGCGCGAGAGCCAGGAAGGCCACGACGAGTTCTACAGCCTCTCCGCGCAGGGTTCGGGTAGCGGTGCCTTGCGGTGCCGGATCCTCGTCGACGGCGAGGTCGTCAGCGACCGCACCGCGCCCGCCCGGGCGCACCGGTGACCTGTACGTCCTAAGGCAGGATCATCCGGGTGACGGATGGTGCGATCGAGTTCGGCCCGGTGCTCGCCGTGGTCTTGGCCGTGCTGGCGATCTTCGGCGCGGCGGTGGTGCACTTCGGACGGCTGGGGCAGGGCAAGGCGGTGCTGTTCGCGGCCGCGCGCGCCGTCGTGCAGCTTAGCGCCGTTTCGCTGGTGATCGTCGGGATCCTGAAATCGGGCTGGCTGACCGGCGGGTTCGTGCTGCTGATGTTCACGATCGCGGCGGTCACCTCCGCGCGCCGGATCGGGGTGGCGAAGGATCTCGCATGGGTCGCGCTCGCCATCGCGTCCGGAGTGGTGCCGGTGCTGACCCTTGTCCTCGCGACCGGAGTGGTCCCGTGGCGGCCCATCGCGATCGTGCCGATCGCCGGGATCGTCATCGGCGGCGCGATGTCCGCGACCTCGCAGGCGGCGAGGCGGGCCCTGGACGAACTCGTGTCCCGGCACGGCGAGTACGAAGCCGCGCTGGCACTGGGTTTCCTTCCCCGCCCGGCCGCGCTGGAGATCTGCCGCCCTTCGGCGGGGCACGCGCTGATCCCGGCCCTCGACCAGACCCGGACCGTCGGCCTGGTGACCTTGCCCGGCGCCTACGTCGGTGTCCTCCTCGGTGGCGCCGGGCCGGTACAGGCCGGGGTGACGCAGGTGCTCGTGCTGATCGGGCTGCTGGCCGCCGAGGCGGTCGCGGTCCTGGTCGTCGTGCACCTGGTCGCGGCGGGCCGGATCAGCCGAAAGGCGACTGAAGATGCGACGTGTCGTTGAACCGCCGCACCAGCCAGTTCTCGCCCGACACCACCAGATGTGAGATCGAGCCGTTGTCCGCGCCGAGGAAGGCGAACCGGTTCTTCGCGCCGCTCGCCTGAGCGAAGACCTCGCCGATGACGCCGCCGTGGGTGAACACGGCGATCCTCCGGTCCGGGTTGGCCGCGGCGAGCCTGCCGATGGCCGCCTGGATCCGCCCGCCGAACGACTCCATCGTCTCCGCGCCGGGGATGACGTCCCAGCGCTGTTCGCGCCACAGCTGCTCGACGATCGGGTGGCCTTCGTAGGTGTAGCGCCGGAAGAGGCCGTTCTCCCAGTCGCCGAGGTGGATCTCGCGCAGGTCCGGCTCGACCTCCGGCGTGAGCCCGAGCTTCGCCGCCAGCGGTGCCGCGGTCTGCGGTGTCCGGCGCAGCGTCGTCACATACAGCGCGGAGATCCGCTCGTCGGCGAGACGGCGCCCCACCCGCTCGGCGTGGTCCCTGCCTTCCGGCGCCAGGTCCGGATCGGCCTGCCCGTCGACGAGGTCGAACGGGTTGTCGCCCTTCGCCGGGGCGGATTCACCGTGGCGGACAAGGAAGATCTCGGTCGCGCCCGGGGGAGGTGAGAACCGGTGCTGGCGGTATTCGACTTCCTGCTCAGGGGTGCTCATACCCCGGACCCTACCGAGCTAGCCGAGCTGTTTGTCCACGAAACACCAGCGCCAGGTCTCGCCGGGCTCGTGGCTGCGCATCACCGGGTGCAGGGTGTCGTGGAAATGCTCGGTCGCGTGCTTGCCCGGTGAGGAATCGCAGCAGGCGACGTTCCCGCATTTGACGCATTCGCGCAGGTGCACCCAGGTCATCCCGTTCTCGACGCAGACGGCGCAGACGTCCGGGGAGCTGGGTTCGACCGACGGCCAGTTCTTGGTCAGATGTTTGCAGGATCCCGCCGTCGCGGCGGGGGTGCGCAGTTCCCGATCGGAGTCCGGCACGGTCTCCTCCTCCCTGTCCAGCATGGATTCCTCGATGTCGAGGCGGTCGAGGATCCGGCGCAGGACATCATCATCGGCCATCCCGGAGTCACGCGCCTCCAGGAACTTCTCCCGTTCGACTTCGAGCAGCCGCAGCCGCAGCCGCCGATACGCGTCGCTCGGTGTCTCGGACAGCGCACTCTGCCTGCCGAGTTCCTCCCAGGCCGAGTCCGATCGGTGCTGGAGCCGGCTGCGCAGGCGTTCGACGATGTCGTCCGGGTCCTCGGGGGTCCGGATCTTCTCCAGTTCTTCGAGCGCTGCCCTGGTCATGTCGTGGAGCACGGCCGCCTCCTGCAGCGCGTCCTCGGCCGGATCGGGCGGCGGCAGTTTCAGGCGGCGGACCAGCACCGGCAACGTCGTCCCGTGCAACAGCAGCGTTCCCGCCACCACCACGAACGCGACCAGCACGAGCACGGCCCGCTGCGGGGTGTCCGCGGGCAGCACGAACGCCGCCGCGAGCGTGACGACGCCGCGCATCCCCGCCCAGGCGATCACGGCCGAGTACCGCCACGGCCAGGCGTGACGGCGGAACACGCGGCGCGCCAGGCCGATCCCCGCCATCCAGATGATTCGCGTGACGATGGTCGCGGCCAGGGTGGCGGCACAGATCAGCACCAGTTCCAGCGCGGTCAGCCCGCTGTCGCCGACCTCGGTCATGATCCGGCGGACCTGGAGCCCGATCAGCAGGAAGACGATGTTCTCCAGCAGGAACTGGATGGTCTGCCAGTTCAGCCTGCTGGCCAGCCGCGAGCGACCCGAAAGCATGCTCGGCGCCTTGTGCCCGAGGATCAGCCCCGCGACGACCACGGCGATCACGCCGGAACCGTGGATCGCTTCGGCGGCCAGATAGGCGACGAACGGGACCACCAGCGAAAGCGCGGTGTCGGTGACCGGGTCTTCGAGGCGGGTGCGGATCAGCGCGGCGAGCGCGCCGACGGCGAACCCGATCACCAGCCCGCCGCCGCGGCCAGCAGGAAATCGCCGCCGACCTGCAGCAGGCTCACCGAACCGGCGATGGCCGCGATGGCGGTCCGCAACGCGACCAGCGCGGCCGCGTCGTTGAACAGGCTTTCGCCCTCCAGCAGCCGGGTCAGCTTGCGCGGCATCCCGACCTTGCGGGCGACGGCGGTGGCCGCGACCGCGTCCGGCGGCGCGACCACGGCGCCGATCGCGAGCCCGGCGGCCAGCGGCAGACCGGGGATCACCAGCCACGCCACGACCCCGACCGCGGCCGTGGTGAAGATGACGAGCCCCACCGACAACAGCAGGATCGGCCCGCGGTTGCGGCGGAAGTCGATGAGCGACGTGCGGATCGCGGTGGCGTACAGCAGCGGGGGCAACAGCCCCAGCAGCACGACCTCCGGATCCAGTTCGTACTCCGGGACGCCCGGCACGTACGAGGCGACGACCCCGACCGCGATCAGGCACAGCGGCGCCGACCAGTCGAGTTTCCGCGCCGCGGCGGTGACCAGGAGGACGGCCACCACCAATGCCACGAGTTCTACCGCGATCTCCACGCCGCTCATCATCACCCGGGAGCGTCAGAGTGCGCGCACCGAGGCCGGGCTACCGCTCCTCGAACCGCACCAAATTGCCCGCCGGGTCGCGGAAAGAGCAGTCGAAAGCGCCCCAGGACTGCTTCATCGGTTCTTGGACGACGTCCGCGCCCTTCGCCTGGATCCGGTCGAAGGTCCCGATCAGGTCCGGGGTGGACAGCACGATGATCCCGTGGACGCCCTTGGCCATCAGTTCGGCGATCGTGGCGCGTTCTTCGTCGGTGAGCCCCGGATCGGCGGCGAGCGGCCGGAGCAGGAGCGACGTCTCCGGCTGCCCCGGCGGGCCGACCGTGGCCTGGAGCGGGCCCCGGTCGCGCACTTCGAAGCCCAGGATGTCGCGATAGAAGGAGACCGAAGCCTCGAGATCGTCTGCGGGAAGGTAGGACGCCTGAATCGAGAGGGTCATACGCCTCAAGGTAGGTCGGCGCGCGGCGGGGCCGCTTCTCGATTCCTGATCGGTCGCATGACCTGTTTGACGACGCAGCCGGGCATGCCCCGCCCGTCTTCCGCCGCCTGCTTGCGGTACGCGCTCGGCGAGATGCCGACCAGTTCGGAGAAGCGCGTGCTGAACGTGCCCAGCGACGAGAAACCGACGTCGAAGCACACTTCGGTGACCGACATGTCCCCGCGCCGCAGCAACATCATGGCCCGCTCGATCCGGCGGGTCATCAGGTAGCTGTACGGCGATTCGCCGTACGCGGCGCGGAATTCGCGGCTGAGGTGACCGGCGGAGACGTGCACGCCGCGGGCCAGCGCTTCGACGTCCAGGGGCTGCGCGTAGTCGCGATCGATCCGGTCGCGGACACGGCGCAGCATCGCGAGGTCCCGCAGGCGCGGGTCGGGTTTGCCGGTCACCCGGAAAGCGTAACCCACGCCCGACGGAAGAGGCCCCCTCCGCCGGGCGGCGAAGGGGGCCTCGGGCGACTCCCGCGGTCAGAGGGTGATCTTGTCGATGTTGGGGCCGCCGTTCGCCGTGGTGGCGACCGCCTTGATCTTGTTCACTCCCGCCGCCAACGTCACCTTGACGGTTCTCGTCGTCCAGTTCGGCCAGGCCCCGGTGCCACCGAAGCCGACACCGGACGCGCTGATCGAGCCGTTGACGGAGAAGTCCAGCGGCCGGCTCGCCGTCGTCCCGTTGGCGTACCGGACGACCACGTCGTAGGTACCCGCGGACGGCACGTTCACCGTCCACTCGACCGAGCTGCCCGCCACGTTGTCGTAGTTGACGAACCCGGTGCCGGTGAACCCGGCGTGGTTGGACTCCACCGCGCCCTGGTCGATCGCCGCGTCCTCGGCCTGGTAGTCGACCGGGTTGCTCGGCCCGGAGCCGTCGGCAGGAACGGTCTGCGTCCCGGTGTTCCAGCCCGAGACCCGCACCGAAGGCTTGGAGCCCTTGAGGTCGGCCGTGCGGTACTTCGCGGTCAGCGTGGTCGTTTCACCCGGCCAGAGGCTCACCGCGTTGTCGTTCCACTCCACCGGGAGCACCGGCTTGCCCGCGGCGTCCACGACCTTCGAGTCGACGTAGAACGCCGGGAGCTTGCCGCCCGAGGTGTTCTTCAGCGTCACGGTGGTCGTGGTGGTGCCGTCGGCGCCGGCGACCGACTTCGCCGTCGCGCCGACGGCGGACTGGCCGAGGTTCTTCAGCCCGGTCAGATCGGCGTAACCCGACTGAGGCGTGTAGTACCAGTCGCTGCCGCCCCAGTTCAGCGTGTCGGCCTTGGTGGAGAGCCAGTACACGTTCCGGCTGACCTCCTTGCCGGACGAGTCGGTGAGCACCAGCTTCGCGAGGTAAGTGCTCGACAGCCCGCTCACCGCCGGGACGGTGACCGCGGTGGCCTTGGCGCCCAGCGCGCCGACCGACAGCCCGGTCTTGGTGTTGCTGTATTTCTCGGTGCCGTCGAGGTTGTACAGCTTCGTGGTCGCCGTCAGCCCGCTCGCCGCGTTCGACGTCTGGTTGATCACCACGACCGAGCGATTGTCGTGCGAGTACTGGATGTGCAGCGGCTCGTTGGCCTTCTTCGCCCCGTAGTAGGCGCCGTTCTGGTCCATGTAGGCGTCGAACAGCTGCCAGTGCAGCGAGGTCCACGGGCTGTTGAGCATCCAGTAGATCAACCCGGTCGACGGGTTGGTCGAGTCGGTGTAGTTGCGCGAGTGCGACTCGAACTCGGCGCGGACGTTCTCGTACTGCGCGAGCTGCGCCTTCCGCACGAAGTCGTTCAGGTCCGACGGCGCGCCGTAGCGCTTGGTGAGCGCGTTGGCGAACAGCTTCAGGTTCGCGAAGGTCGTCGACGAGGAGCGGTGGTACTGGGGTGCCGACGGGTCCTTCCACATCGTTTCCAGCTCACTGGCCGACATCATCCGCTTCAGGGTGTCCATCGTCGGGATGTCGACGCCCGCGCTGGTCTCGGAGTTGAAGCTCCACGCCCCGCCACGGTCCTTTTGCGACTTGTCGTACCAGTAGACCGGCGGGACGTAGTCGTACGGGCCGTTCATCTTCATCCCGGAAGCGCCCGTGATCGGGGACGGCCGCTTCGACGCCGACGGGATCACCGGGAGGGTGAAGTCGGCGGCCTTCATCGCGTCGAGGTAGCCCTGCTCGATCCGCCTGTCCGGCGCGAAGTCGCTGCCGATGTGGAACGAGATGACGCTCGGGTGGTCACGCAGGCGCTCGGCCTCGGAGAACATCGACGCCTTGGCGATCGGGTAGTCCGACTCGACCCACGGCTCGCCCTTCTCCTCGCCGTTGACGTGCCCTTCCCATTTGTCGCAGCATTCCCAGCCGGGCATGGTCAGCACGCCGAGGTCGTCGGCGAGGTCGAAGAACTCGTCCGGCTCGATATGGCCTTCCAGCCGGACCGTGTTGAGCCCGAGGTTCAGCACGTACTTGAGCTTGTCGGCCGCCGCGGTCTCGTTCCAGCGCAGGAACAGGTCCGGCGTGTAGCCGCCGCCGCGGATCAGCAGCGGTTTGCCGTTGACGCTGTACTGCCGCCCGCCGCTGGAGTTCAGCGGCGCCTTGACGTCGCGGACGCCGAACTTCGACTTCGAGGCGTCCGACGGTGTGCCGCCGACGCTCGCGGTGAGGTCGAGTTCGTACCGGTGCTGCCCGCCCATCCCGGCTGGCCACCACAGGTTCGGCTTGTCGAGGCCGACGACGGGGAAGGTGACGGTCTTGCGCTCCTTGGCGGCCAGCGAGACGGTCTGGCTGACCGGCTTGCCCGCGACCGTTCCGGCGACGGTGGTCTGCACCGCGTCCGCCGAGTCGTTGCGGACGTCGGCCTTCACCGTGAGGTCGGCGTGGTCGAGCGCGGAGTTCAGCTTCTGGACGACGTGGGCGCTGCGCAGCGCGACCGGGCCGCCGCGCCGGACGAGGACGTCCCGCACGATGCCCATGTTCTGGTCCGGCGGGGTCTGCGCCCAGTCGATCCAGCCCATCGAGAGGTCGTTGTTGGGGTCGTTGGGGTAGACCTTGAACGCGACGCTGTTGGCGCCCTGGCGCACGTGCTCGGTGATGTCCAGGTCGTGGCGGGTGTAGGCGCCGTTGACCTGGTCCTTCGTCGCGATCCGGGTGCCGTTGACCCAGACGTCGGCCTTGGAGAGCACGCCGCTGAAGTCGAGGTACGTGCGCTTCGAGGTGTCGTCGACGTTCAGATCGGTGCGGTACCACCACGGCACCGAGAACTGCGCCGTCGGGACGTTCTTCATGTTCGTCGAGTAGAACGGGTCGGCGTACTTGCCGTTCTGCAGCAATCCGGCATAGACCGTCGAACGCGACGAGACGGGATACCAGCCGGCGGTGGGGAAGCCCGGCTTCGACACCGCCGAATCGTCGCTGACCTGCGCCGAAGACTGGATCACGAAACCGGGGATCGGGGTGGCGTCGCCCGCGGCGGCGCCGACGGCCACCTCCGCGCCGGTGGCGGCGGGGGCGGTGGTCACCCCGCAGACCGCGGCGGCCAGCGCGGTGACGGTCATGGCCAGTAAGGGGATCCGGGTTCTCTTCTGCCGAAAACTCACGAGCGCGCCTCCTCGGGCACACGGCGGCGGACCTGGGCGGAAATCGTTAAGAAAGTTCCCTAACAATGTTGGGGGAGATAGTAGCCGTCACGTCGCGCGGGGAACAGACCCTTGCACCGGGTTCGTCAGCCGACGGGGGCCACGTAGCTCCACTGCCCGTCGACGCGGACGAAGCGGCTGTTCTCGTGCATGTTGTCCGCCCGGCGATCCTGGCGGTAGTGAGCCCGGAACTCCACGGTGCCCTCGTTCTCCAGCGGTCCGCCGCCGGTCTTGCCGAGGATCTCCAAGAACGTCCAGCGCTGCCCGGGGTCGAGTTCGAGATCGGCGGGCCGGGTCTTCGGATGCCAGGTCTTCGTGAGGTACGCGGTGTCGCCGACGGCGAACGCGCTGAACCGCGACCGCATCAGGAGTTCGGCGGTCGGCGCGGTCGCGGCGCCCCGGTGGAAGCGGCCGCAGCAGACGCCGTAGGGCTCGCCGAGACCGCAGGGGCAACGGGAATCGTCGGTGATCACAGGCACGTCGTCGATTGTGTCATCGCGCCGCCGAGGCGCTTTCGAGGTCTCGGGCCTGCTTGAGCCATCCGGTGAACAGGTCCGCGTCGATGTCGCCGACCGAGCGCAGCTTGACGTGCGCCATCTCCCGCGCGCTCGGCTCCAGCCTGCCGGACTCGTCGTCGACGAGCTGCCCCTTCCAGAGCGCGAAGGTGACGTACGACGAGTACGCCTTCATCAGGCAGACGAGGTTCTTGCCGACGGCTTCGCCGGCGCTCCAGGTCGGGGAGGCGTGGTACATCGCCTCGATGGAGCCGGGCAGAGCGGCGTTGACGATCGGCCGGAGCGCGATGGCGACTTCACGCAGGTTCTCGGGCAGAGCGGCGATGTAGTCGTCGACGTTCGCGAACTTGGCCATGACTGGATCCCTTCGGTCAGTGTGCTGCGCTCAGTCAACCGGCCGAAGGTTCGAGTTGTCAAGACAAAAAAATTAGTCGGTGGGTTTGAATGTCTTACCTCGCGTTTCCAGGGCTTCGCGGATGATGCGGAGCGCTTTGGGACCGACGCCGTGCAGGCTCGCGAGCTCGGCTTCGGTGGCGCGGGTGAAGTGCTCCAGCCGCGTGTAGCCGGCGCCGGTGAAGGCGCGTGTCGCCGGTTTGCCGATGCCGGGCGGCAGATCGGTCTGTTCGTCCATGAGGTCCTCTTCGGTCAGTGGCCGTGCCGTCGCATCCATTGTGGACTGCAGCAGAACTCGCACGGTTCGAGTTCGCCCGGGGCGACGGAACCCCAGGCGAGACGTGTGACGTCGTGGACGTTCATACCCTGCCGGTGCGCGCGTCCCTGGCCTTTGCGCAGCCAAGTGCAGTCCGGGTCGTTGTGATACGCGTTTCCCCCGGAGGTCCGGTAGCCGTGGGAGAGGACGTTCGGCGGCGGCTTACGGCACAGCGAGCACCAAGAGATCGGCATGTCGTGGACGCAGTCCTCTTCGGCTTCCACGGGCTTCTGTTCGGGCGCGGTGTCGTCGAGCACGCCCCACCAGAGGAAGTCGCGAGCCCGCGTCGCCGCCACGAGATGCTGCCTGCCGCGCAGCTCGCGGCGTTCCTCTTCGGCCTGGCTGCCGGTCACGCTCTCGTGGGTGTTCTCCAGCACCAGCACGGCCTCGAAGTCCAGCCCCTTCGCCCGGTGCACGGTGCCGACCTTGAGCTTGCCGTCGGTCGCGCCGGTGTAATGCTCCAGTGCCAGCGTGGGGATCCCCGCCGCGCGCAGGATCTCGACACATCGGCCGAGATCCTTGTGGTGGAAGACGATCAGCGCCGAATGGTCACGGCGCACCGGCAGCTTCCGGACCGCTTCGACCAGCGCGCCGGGCAGTTCTCCGGAGGTGCCGCGCCAGGTCTCGGTCGTGCCGCCCTCACTGGCGGACTCGGCCGCGTGAAGGGCGACCCCGTCTGCGCCGTCGAGATCGTCGACCCGGTTCGTCGCGTCGAAACGCCGTGCGAAACCCAGGACCTCGGCACGGTTGCGGTAGTTCACCTTCAGGATCTCGCCGCGGCCCTGGACGGGGATGCCGGCGTCGGACAGCCGCCAGCCGCCGGGGTAGACCTGCTGTTGACCGTCGCCGACCAGAAGCAGCCGGTTCGGGCCGTCACCGGCCAGGTCGCGCAGCAGCCGCAGCCCGCACAGCGGGATGTCCTGCACCTCGTCGACGACGACTCCCGCGTACGGCGTTTCGAGCGGCCGCTTCGCGAGCTCGGCGCGGCCGAGTTCGATCAGGTCGTTGTAGTCGTGCACCTCCCTTTCGGCCAGCCCTCGCTGGTAGTGCGTATAGAGGTCCCAGACGTGCGCTTTCTGGCTCGCGTCGAGCCGCAGGACGCGTCCGCGCCGTTGCACCGCGACATACCCGGGAAGCGTCGTGATCCCTCGGCCTTTGATCACCCGGTCCAGTTCCGTGCGCCAGTAGTCGACGCTGGGTTCGATGACCTGCAACTTCTCGCGGTGGGCCATCCACGCGAAGCCGAAGGCGGTGTCGATCTTGCGTCGGTCCACCTGCACGGGCACGTTTCGCTCGGCGAGGAAACGGCGGACCCAGGCGTGCAGGTTCGTGAATTCGACGCGACCGTCCAGCTCGGGGGCGAGCCGGTCGAAGGCCGTCTTGATCACCGAGGGCAGCGAGTGGACGTAGGTGGTGAACAGCAGCGGCCCCGTGCTGAGCCGCGCCAGATGCCTGAGCCGGTGGAGGGCGACGACCGTCTTGCCGGTCCCCGCCGGGCCGCTGATCCGCGCCGGTCCCGAGTAGTCCCGTTTGACGATCGCGTTCTGCTGCGGATGCAGGAAGGTGAGCCACGAATCGAACGGTCGTCGCTGAGCCGCACCGAGCTGGTCTTCGATCAGCTCGGTGGCGTCCAGCAATCCCGCCGTGCCCGGATCGCGGTCCGGCTGCTGGACCGCCAAGGGCCGGTACCCGCGCAGCCGTCGCTCCGCCTGCTCCGCGATGACGGCGACCAACCGTTTGTCGAGATGGAGCGCGTCCCGCCGGAAGATCCGGTCGAGGCTCGACTCGGTCAGCGACCAGTGGACGCCGTCCTTGCGGGGATCGCCCGCGCCCGGGCCGATCACCGCGAGATGGATGGCGCTCTCGGCAAGGGAACGGCCCGGTGGCCCGGGGATCCCGGCGAAACGCTCTTTCGCATGGCGCAGGATCTGGTTCGCGGTTTCGAGGTCGGGTCCCTTGTCCGAGATCACGAGAGCGAAAACGCCGGTATGCCCGATCAGGAAGGCGTCCGCGCTCCGGCTGTCGCCCGACGGCAGCGCCGCCTTGACCAGGAGCCGCCAGCCCGTGCCGGTCCGGCTGAGCAAGGCGGTGAGCACGTTGCGTTGTAGCGAGTCCAGACCGGTGAAGGTTCTCTCGAGCGCTTGCCGGGCCTGGTTTTCGAGTCGCCTTCTGGAATGGTCGCTCCTGCTCACATGCGTTCCGTTCGTCGGTGGCGGTTCAAGGTGCGGGAAACTCGACGGCGGCTTCGGCGATCACGACAAGCTCTTGGTCAGGCGGGAGTCGTATTTGTCGCCGGTGATGCGGCTACCGGGCGGGGCCGCGCCGAAGAAGATGACGTTGCCGGTGCCGTCTTTGTCGACGAGCCGTTTCAGGTCGCTCGTTTCGGTTGTCTTGGGCATCTTCACCCATGCGACGGAGACGTCAGCATGCGATCGAGATCGACGCGAGGATGGCGCAGGACTTCGCCGAAGGAAATGCGGTCCGCAGCTAAGTTCCCGCTTGACTGTCTTCTTGGCCTCGCGCCGGCCGAAGCGTTGCCAGGCTTCGGAATGGTGGCCCTTTGCTCGGATTTCTTGCTGGAGCCTTTGCTTTTGAGGGCTTGGCTCGCGGCGGAATCCAGCGAGGCGGCGGTGTCTCTGTCTATGTCGCTGGTGGCGGCCAGTGCGCCCGCACCGTATTCGTCTTTGCTCAAACGGCCGTCCAGGCCACGTGGTCGATCCACCACTCCGTCCCCTCCCAAGTCCGGAACGGACGATCTTGCTCCGAGGGCTACGGGAGAAACGAGAACTTCCGGGGGAATACGCCCGAACGGCGCAATCGACCTTCGGGAATCCGCCGGTACCGAACAGTTCCGGGCGTGACGAGAGACCACCTCGGGGGTCCAGTGGATTGGATCGTCTGTGGGGAAGACCTCCGGTGCGTGCGGTGGTCCGGTAGTCGGGTTCAGGTCGGCAGTGTGGGTCTCCTGCGGGTTCTGCTCGTCTTGTTCGGTCGTGACCGGTCCGTTGGCGGCGGACTGTGTGGATTCGGTGCGTTGGATGACCCGGAATCCACACGGTTGTGGGTGATCGGTCCGGTAATGGGGCTTGAGCAACGGAGGATCGGGGAATGTCGCGGATCTTCGGTTGATCAAGGTGTGGGGCTCGGAGGTACCACACGGTCACCGACTGCGGGCATGCCGAGGGGCCCGTCGCCTGGGTGGCTGGCGGGCTCCTCGGGGTCAGCGGTGGTGCAGGGTGTTGCGGCGGGGTATTCGGAGCGGATCTCGGTATTGGGGTGGGATGAACTCCGGTAGGCCGTCGGCGGCCATGCGTACTTCCCAGTCCCCGTGGTGAATCAGGCGATGGTGGAAGCTACAGAGCAGCACCAGATTTCGGAGATCCGTGGGGCCGCCGTCTGCCCAGTGCTCAATGTGATGAGCGTGGCAGTTCTTCGGCTTCCGATGACAGCCCGGGAACGCGCAGCCACCGTCGCGAATATTCAGCGCCCGTCTCTGACCTGGGGTGACGAATCTTCGCAGGCGTCCCATGTCGAGTGGTTCGCCCGAGGCGCTCATGACGACCGGGAGCATGAGGCAGTCGCAGGCGGCGAGCCGGGCTTCCCGCGCGGTCATCGTGCCGACGAAATCGAGACACGCGGTCCCGAGACCCGATTTCAGCTCTTCGAGTCCGATGGTGACGTTCACCAAGGTGCGGTAGCCGCTGGTCCCGGGCTGGTCCGGGCAGGCGATCGCCAGATCCAGGAGGTCGGCCCAGGCGTCTCCCATGCGCTCGCATTTCATCCGCAGATCGGCTTGGCCGAATTCGTCGACTGGCCGTGGCTGGGCGTGCGCTTCCAACGCGGCGGCGGTGCGGGCGCCGGTCTCGTCGTCGAGGAGGCCGGTGAGTTTCCAGAAGCCGTCTTTGCGGCGTTCCAGAGTGATCTCGCGGCGTGGCTCTTTGGGTTCAGGATCTTTGGGTTCTTTGCCGTCGGGGTCCAGCCAGCCGAGAAGGTTCGCCTCGGCTTTCGTGAGCTGTGCGGGTCCGGCATTCGGAGCGAGGTCGGCGAGGATCTTCTCCGCCTTCGCCCGATCCTCCGCAGCGGTATCGGCCGGGAGTCGTTTCAGGATCTCCAGGATCTGGTCGATCCGTTCGTTCCCGATCAGTCCTTCGGCGGCGACTGCGGCGGTGGCAGGCGCGATAGGCGGAACTTCGGTGCCGTCCAACGCTCGGGTGGGGTTCAACGCGATGGCCCGCTTCACCACCGCACCGGCCTCGGCACGCGACAACCCCGCCATTTCCGCGAGCCAGCTGGCCGTGCTGCCATGGCCGTACAAGTCTTTGACGCCCCGAGATTCGATCTCCGCCAAGAACTGCCCCAGCGCGGCGGTCGCCATCCGGATCACCTGCAGCGACTGTTGCACGCCATGCGCAAGCTCCAGCTTGCCGGCGCGCCACAGTTCCTGCGGCAGTTCGGGGAGGAAGGTCTCGGACACGTCTCCATCATACCCGAAAAATCGAACACGTGTTCGTAATTTTAAGCAACCAGCGAAACGCGCCAACAACACTGAAGAGTGATACCGCCCAGCGCGAGCACCACGCAAAGAAAGCGCGTCGCAATTAGTCGACTGAATGCGCTCAGTCGAAGCCGAGCCCAGGCCACGCGATCGACGGCCGGTGCGGAGCGACCGCTGGAGCCGCTGCGCCGCGGCGCCGGCCCTCATGGAGGCCAGGCGTAAAAGCGCCCGCAGTTAGTCGACTAAATGCGGCACGCGAGCGAAGCGAGTTAGCCGGCTAAGCGCCCTTCGTGCGCAAAGCGAGTAGTCGACCGAACGCGAACAGCGGTCGCCTAGCATCGGAACCATGACGACAGGCACCATGACGACAGTGGAACTCACCCGCTTCAAGGTCCCGGCCGACCGCGCGGACGAGCTGCTCCAGGCCCGTCCCGCGATGGTCGCCGATTTCCGGGCCGACCGCGAGGGGTTCCTCGACGCCCAGCTGATCCGGGTCGACGACGAGACCTGGCTCGACATCGTGTGGTGGCGCTCCTCCGAAGACTTCGCGGCGTCCCGGGAGAAGGGGGCGAACCTGCCCGGGATCAAGGCCTTCTTCGCGCCGATCGCCGAGCTGGTCTCGGCCGAGGAGGGTGTCACGGGCGACCACATACCGGGATAGGAAATATCGCCGCCGCCAGTCCGTTGACCAGGGAGAACGAGCAAGGTCACGGAAGGAATCGGCGATGAGCACAGACACGTTCACCCGGGACTGGCAGGACTGGAAGACCCAGCGCGAGCGCGATCTCGCCGATCCGCTCGGCTGGCTCGCCCTGGTCTCGCTCGATTGGCTGGAGGACAAGCCTCGCGCGTACGAGGGGCTGCCCGGGTTGTGGTGGCAGGACGCCGACGCGGCGTACCTCGACCCGCAGGGCGCGGACCTCTCGCACGAGGGCGAGCGCGTCACCGGTGTCCGCCGTTTCGAGCTGGTCAACAGCGGCGCGACCACCCGGGTGGTCGCCGGTGACATCGAGATCGAGGTGGCGCGCCGTGGCGGGTACCTGATCCGCACGCACGACCCGAAGGCGCCGGTGCTCAACGCTTTCCGCGGTGTCCCGGCGTACGAGCCCGACGCGGCCTGGGTGTTGTCCGGCACCTTCGAGCCCTTCGACGAACCGCGGCCGACGACGGTCGGAGCGGTCGTCGAAGGGCTCAGCCATGTCTATGTCTCCCCGGGCATCGTGCGTTTCGAGCACGACGGCGCGGAGCACACGCTCACCGCGTTCAACGGCAAGAAGGACGGCCTGCTCATCCTGTTCACCGACGCCACGAGCGGTGTCACCACCTACGCGGCGAACCGGTCGCTCGCGGTACCCGCGCGACGAATCTCCCGTGCGCGTTCACCGATTTCGCCACTTGCCCGTTGCCGCCGGACGGCAACGATCTGCCGTTCGCGGTGGAAGCGGGGGAGAAGCTGCCTTACGAACGCTCACACTGAACCGTCGCGAGCGCCGTCATCGCCCCCTGTTCGCGCTGAGCCAGCTCGGACAGGAGGGCGGACGCGTCCATCAGGTGCCGGGGGTCACCGGTTTCCCCTGCCTGCGTGAACAAGCGCGCGACTTCGGTCCACAGTGGATTGATCTCGCGGTATTCCGCGTAGGCGGCACGGAGACCGGCGTCGTCGACGAGGGTCGCGCATTCTTCGAGGAAGTCGCGGTAGATCCGGCGGAAGAGAGCGCCGCCGGTGCCCGCCCGTTCCATCAGGATCGCGGCCTGCGGCAGGTCGCGGGCCGGTTCGTCGCTGCGGTCCAGCCATTTCCGCACCTGGACGGCGGCCTTGCCGATCCCGCGATACCCGAGGTTCGCGATGGGCGGGTTGAGGAAATCGGCCGCGTTGGCGCGCACCGCGGTTCGGATGGCGTCCGAAAGCGGCTTGGTGGGTGCATCCGCGGCGATGGTGAACGAACGGTTCTTCGCGGTCATCGGGCCTTTCTCCGCGCGGGCGCGTTCCAGGCTCTCCAAGGATGTCGATACCGAGCCACCCTGCTGTGCCGTGTCGACGACGAAGGCCCGCTCGTCGTCATAGCCGTACAAGGCGACGAAGTGCCCGCCGAAGTGGACTTTCGACGTGAAGTACTCCAGGTGGTACGAGTCGAGTTGCAGGCCGACCGGCACCCCGGCGTCGATCTCCTCGGCCACGTTCCGCCACGCCGTGCGCACCGACGCCGTTTCCTTGACCCGCAGGGCCAGCCCGAGACGGTCGGCCAGCTTCCGCGTGATCTCGGCCGGTTTGGCACGCCCGCCGAGGAAGGGGAACGGCAGGTTCTTCGCGTCCCAATAGACGAAGCCCAGACCTTCGCCCAATCCGAACAGCATCGGCTCGGAGAGCTCGATCCCGGCGTGCCGGAGGAGGACGTCGAGTGTGCTGGTCTCGCAGTGCTCTCCGCCCGCGGTCTTGATTCCGTCGAGGATCACGAGGCCACCGGCCAGGCGATCTCGGTGCGGTACGCCTCGGGAGCGACCGACGCCCCGGGCGCCACCAGATACAACTCCTCGGCGGGCCCCGCGAGGGCACGATCGCGCTCGGCGATCCAGCGGCCTAGTGATCGGTACGCGGTCTCGACGTCTTCGTAGCCTCCCTCGTGGATCGTCGCCACGAGCAGACCGCCGGGAAGCTCGGCGGCGCCGATGTCGCCGTCATCCCGCACCGGCCCGTCCACGGGTACGAACAGTTCGACCGTCAACTCGTCGGGATCGGCGGTGAGGTAACGGGTTCCGGGCGGCCCGGACGGCCTGATCCCCTGAGCGTCGAGTGCCGCGAACAGTCGAGCGTACGAGGGACCGATCAGCTCCGCCAGGCCGTTCAGCGGAGTCCGGATCGACAGGCGGGCGACGTGCTGCGGTGCGCGCACGCGTTCGTAGACGTGCAGCCACCGCGTCGGTTCGGCGAGTACGGAGTCGAGCTCGTCGCTGATCGCCGCGAGCTCCGCGGCCCGCGCCGCCACCCGGTCGTGATGCCGTTTGATCGCGGCCCGCACCTCGTGCTGGTCGCCCGCGTCGAGGATCTCGGCGATCTCCGCCAGCGGCACTTCCAGCTCCCGGAGCCGCCGGATCAATCCCGCGCGCGCGAACTGGCCGAGCGAATACCGGCGGTACCCGGTGCCGGGGTCGACGACGGCGGGCACCAGCAGCCCGATCCGGTCGTAGTTCCGCAGCGCGCGGACCGACAGCCTGGTGGCGTGCGCGAACACGCCGATCGGCATCAAGGTCGTCATGCGACCAGCCTGAACCCTCTCCCGGGGAGAGGGTCAAGCGGTACCTCACCCCAGTGACAGCCGATCGAGATCGGGGGCGGACGCGTGGTCGTTGCCCAGTGCGATGGTGTTCGCCCCCGCCTTCAGCTCGACCGGCAAGGACGTCGTGAGCTGGGTGTTGTTGCCGGCACCGTCGACCTTCACCTCGATCGGCGTGCCGCCGTTGACCGTGACGAAGTACGAGCGCGGCCCGTTGACGGTGAAGTCGATGTAGAGGGTGTAGCGCCTGGTCTCGGGCACGATGACGCCGTCGAAGCGCACGGACGAGCCCGGGTCGCCACCGATGTTGCGCACCTTCTGGCCACCCGAGCACACGCCGCAGTTCGTGACGCCCGCATCGCCGACGTCGTTCGCCGAATCTTCGGCCTCCCGCATGAAGAACCGGTCCGCCGGTCGTGGGCTCACCCGCACCGGTTTGCTCACCGTTTTCGCCCGCCCGAGCAGGTCGAACGACGCGGTGACCGGGATGTCGGCCGCGGTGACGCCTTCGGAGGAGACGAGCGTCCAGGACGCTTCGAGCTCGTCTCCGACGCGCATGGATTCCGCCGTGGCCGGAGCGCCCCTCAGCGTCCAGCCCGCCGGGACTGCCGGTGCCAGCGAGACCTTCCCGATCGCGTCATCGGCGTCGAGCCGTAGCCTCGCGGTCACCTGCAAGGACTGCTGTCCGGGCGAGAGCCATTGGATGCCCGAGGGTTCGACGGTCAGAGTCGTCTTCGGTGTGTAGGACGACGGTGGCAGGGGAGCGATCGCGATCCGGTCGAGGCCCGGCCCTGAGCGTGCGTCGCTGAACACCTTGACGGTGTTGGCGCCGGCGTTCAGCGCGACGGGGATCGCCGTCGACGCCACGACTCCCGGCGTTCCGGCGGCGATCGCGGTCTCGACGGGGGTGCCGCCGTTGACGCTCACCGCCACCGAGGTCGCGGGCCCGCCCGTGGTGTCGAGCTGAAGCCGGTGGCTTCCGGCTTCGGCGGCCATCACGTCCGGATAGGTGACCGAGTTGCGCGGGCCGCCGCCGAGGCCGGTGACCTGGAACGACCCGGAGCAGGACGGGCAGCGGCCCGGGTGTGCGCGTCCGTCGTGGTCGTTGCGGAAGGACTCGGCCTCCAGCGGAACCTGCGCGCCCGGTACCGAACTCGGGTAGCCGTACGCCACCTTGATCTCGTCGATGGCCAACTGCCGGTAGAACGGTTTCGCCTGCGGCCCCGACCAGGTGTTCAGCACCTCGAGTTTGATGAACCGGGTCTGCCGTTCGCCGAAGTCGACGAACTGCACCCCTCGGGCGCTCGGCATCGCCCCGGTGCGGATCGGCGCGCCCCAGTTCCGCCCGTCGTCACTGACGTACAGGCGATAATCCTTGATCCGGGAAGAGTCCTCCGGCCTGCCGAACGATTCGCGTGCGTGCGTCGGCGACATCTCGCGCTGATTCACCGCGAGATAGGTCGCGGCCCGCCGCCTGCCGAGATCCAAGGTGACCGACACCGGCTGCTTGCCGCCGGCGTCCCAGTAGTTCTCGAAGTTCCCGTCGACGAGGTTCGACGCGGGATGTCCGTCGCGTGAGGACGACGCGGTCGCCTTGATCGTGCGGGAGTCGTGGAAGTACCGCTGCCCGGCCGTCTCCACCTTGAACACCGTGTCGTAGGTGTCCCAGTCCTTGATGTCCACAATGGTCAGATGGCCGCCGGATTGACCGAACCGCAGCTGCTTCCCCGTGCGCACGTCGGACACCTTGGTCACCTTGTAGCCGTTGTCGCGCAAGCGGAGCAGGTCGGTGCGCGGCCGGGTGACGACGTGGAGGTATTGGGTTCCGGCGCCGGGCTCGACGGTGATCACGCCGTGCGCGCCGTCGTTCCAGAACCCGGGCTGCATCCCGCCGTACATGTAGCCGCCACCCTCCTTGCCTTGGAGGGAGGCCTTGATCGGCGGTACCCAGCTCGCCATGAAGTTGTTGTACGCCTCCTGCCGCGGCGGGAACTTCCCGTTCACCATCGGGGTTTCGGCCATCAGCGATTTCATCGACGAACCCGCGTTGGTGATGTAGCGCCCGGTGGACAGCCGGAAGTCGACGGCCTGATCGGTGCCGTCGTACCACCAGGCGCCGTTGGTCGGCAGTTTGTAGTCGGCTTCGGTGAGCCTCGGCATCGGGGTGAAGGCGGCCTGCGGATAGTCGTACGACGGGGTGATGCCCGTCTTCTGCTCGTTGCTGACCGTGTCCATGATCGGGGTGTCCTCGTTGTTGTTGCTCAGCAACCAGGACGGGCGCTTCTCGCGGATCTGTTCGTAGAGCTTGTTCTTTTCCCAGTACTCGTTGTCGTTGTCGATCCAGAACCCGGCGAGATCCGCGTAACGGTCCATGACCTCGTGGAAGAGGTCGTAGCTGTACTCGCCGAAGCCGGGACGGGTGGTCAGGTCGACCTGCTTGCCCTTGTAGGCGGAGTACGCGGCGGAATCCAGCGACTCGACGCCGGTTTCCTTGTGCCACTGGGGATCGTCGGTCATGTAGAGGATCGTCCGGACGCCCTTCGCGTTGCCAGCCTTGACGAGTTCGCCGAGGAGATCGCGACGTGTGGAGCAGCTGCCCGGGATCGCCGACGGCCAGGGCCGCGCGTAGCCCAGCCTGCTGTGGAAGGTCGCCAGCACGATGTAGGAAGCGCCGAGTTTGCGGGCTTCGTCCACCCAGTAGTCCGCGCTCCAGCCGCCGTCGGTGACGGCGCGTTCCCAGGTGGCACAGTCGGTCTGGCGTGGCGCGGTGAACATGCCCCAGTGGAGGAAGAGTCCCGCGGTGGCCTCGCGCAGCCACTTCTGGCGGGGATGGTGCACTTCCGCGCTCGCCGCGGTCGTGGTGAGCAGGCTCGCCAGCAGGGCGAGAACAACGGTGAGCCAGGCGGTGCGATGCGCTCGAACTCTCATGACCATCCGCTCTCATCCCAGGCATGTTTACCGAGAGATCCGATGATTGCGGCAGAAAACTGGATGGTCAAGCCCCGATGAGCGGGACATGAATGAAGTCATCCGAGGTATTTCGTGAACAAGGTCCTCTCGTCTGCAGTACGAGAGGACCTTGCCGGGGCTCAGATGTTGAAGCCCGGATGGGTCGCGAAGGCGTTGTCGATCACGAGGTTCCCGCGCTGGCGGGCCCGTTCACGCAACGCCGACGTCGTGCGGGCGCCCTGGGCGTAGAACCACCACAGGTAGAGCGCGCCGTACATCCAGGCGCCCTCGTAGCCCCAGGTGGAGTCGGCGCCGCTCTTGCCGGCGCCGAACACCGAACCCGCCGGGAAGTTCGCGTTGTGCGGCTTCCCGCCCTGATGGCGTGATTCGTGGATCAGTGTCTCGG
The DNA here is from genome assembly GCF_022479115.1 of Amycolatopsis sp. EV170708-02-1. Taxonomy (NCBI): domain Bacteria; kingdom Bacillati; phylum Actinomycetota; class Actinomycetes; order Pseudonocardiales; family Pseudonocardiaceae; genus Amycolatopsis; species Amycolatopsis sp. EV170708-02-1. The sequence goes on along the minus strand of NZ_CP092497.1, from coordinate 5,287,332 downwards.
CGCGGCCGGGAACGTCCTTGGAGTACCAGAAACCCAGGTACAACTCGATCCGGTCGTCGACGAACGCACCTTTGAACGACCGCGCGATGGCACTGCCGTCGCCGCAAAGCGAGCGGAGGTCGTCGCAGTTGTCGCGGACGTAGCGGCGCGCCCAGTTCAGCATCGCCCCGGAATAGGCGTCGTTCTGGTAGTCCTGAGCCGAGTAGGTCAGGAGGTAGCACGCGTTGAACGTCCGGGCCAGCGGCTTGTCGGTGTTGCACGCGTCTTCCCAGCCGAAGCCGTCGTCCCAGTAGTCCTTGTTGCCCGCGAAACCGTAGGTGTTCCAGAAATAGTCGATGTAGGTCTGATTGCAGATCGAGGCACCGTAGAAATTGTCCCCGGTCACGTTCTTGTCCGGCACGGTGTAACTGCAAGTGGCCATCGGAGATCACCTGTCTGTAGTAAGGAATTCGTTCTGGTTCAGGAGCGCGGAGGCTCGGGCGGTGGCACGTCGTCGGTCCGCGAGTCCTTCACGTACCGGCCGCCGACGGCCTGCGGGACACCGCGGACGTCGACCCGCCGGATGTTCAGCAGCCGCTCGTCCTCGGTACCGCTGAGCTCCTCGCGCACCCGGGCGGTGAGCTCGGTGTCCCCGGTCTCGGCGATGGCCTGGACCGCCGCGCGCCGCACCGTGAACACCTCGTGCCGGACCTGCCGCAGCAGCAGCTCCTTCGCCGCGCTGTCCCCGGCGGATGCCAAGCGCGCCAACGCTTCCACGGCGGTGGTGCGGATGATCACCTCTTCGCCGACGGTGCTGATCCCGTGTGCGGGATCGTCGGAACGCTCCGGCGGGATCGGCCGGCGCAGCACGTTTTCGAGCGCCGGGACGGCGGCGGCGTGCCGCAGGTCGGTGAGCAGCTGGACCAGGCCCCAGCGTTCGAGGTACTGCTCCTCGGACAGTGCCTCGTACTGCGCGCCGAGCGCCGGGACGACGTCGTCCGCGCGCTCGCGAAGCCGGTCGAGGCTTCGCTGGTAATTGCGCTCGGCGTCCTCGCCGGAAGCGGCCATGGTTTCGGCGGCCTGGGTGACCAGTTCGCCGATTTCGCTGTTCGAGAAGCTTCCCAGGCCCGAACTGCCAGGGCCCGCTTCGAGGTTGTCGCCACCCGGGCCCAAGGACGGGGTGTCGGGATTGCGTGGGGTCGGCATGAGGTTCTCCTTCGCAGCGGCGGTGATGCTGACGGAAGGAAGGAACGCGATCCCCGGCGGCAGATACCTGATTTTCCGAAAATTCGCCTTTTGGGGCAGATCGGGATTTTCACCGCAGGAATCCGAAAAGGATTTTGCTCACCAAGAATGCGGCGGCAGGCGAAAAGACTTCACGGATTCCCGCTCGTGGTCAATGGCGGACGTCGATGACGACCCGGTTCGGAGAGGTCAGCGTGAACACGGTGACCGCTGTCCTCGACCGGACGCCGAGACCGATGGACAACGTGCCTTCGTAGTCGCCGGTGACCGCGACCGCCATGACGTTGCGCAGATTCCTGGTCCGGAACTTCTGCGGACCGGGATAGGTGGGATTCCCGGCGTCGTCGTGCGCGGCGGCCGGGGTCGCGGTGACGGCGATGAAGAATTCCCCGGTCAGCCAGACGATTTCGCCCGAGCCGTCGGCGATCAGCTCGTCGACGAGGTCGTACCGGACGGCGGGTGCCGGGCCGGCGGTCAGGTCGAGCACGACCCGGTCGAACCCGGTGTTCTGGCCGGTGCGGATCCCCGTCATCGTGGGGATCGCCGGTGCCGCGACGGAAGCGGGCGCGGCCGCGGCGATGGCGCCGGTCAGCATGATGGAGGTGGCGGCGAGCGCTCCGAGCGCGCGCCGGAGGGTGACGGCCATGGCGATGACCTCCTGCCGGAGAGTTGGTTCCGGAAAGACGCCCGGATCGCCGAGGCGGTTGGTGTTCTTCGCCTTATCGTTACTGATCGCCGTATAGTCGTCGAGCGATCTCGAAGTCGGCGGGGAAATGGTTTTTCACTCGCTCCGCGAGCGACCGCAGGTAACGGAGATCGCTTTTCGCGGATGCGATGAGATGCGTGAATCTCCGGTCAGCCTGCCGATAGCCGTCGTCCTGGGAACCGAAGACGCACTGCACGTCGGTGGTGTCGCCGCCCCAGCACAGCGCGCCGAGAAGGTACTGCTCGACAACGAGGTTGTAGTCCTCGAGCGGCGCGAGCCGTTGCCAGGCCGTCCGATTCTCGGCCGACTCCACCATGCGGACGGCGAGCTCGGCGTAGCGGCGGAGAAGAGGAACCGCCGTGCCGCCGACGATTCCGGTGCACAACGCGGCTTCCCCGGTGTAGCCGCGGAATTCCTCCGGCAGGAAGCCGCCGGTGCTCCGGATCGCCGCGGCGACGGCCGAGGGCCGGTAGTAGCCGGCATCGGAAACCGGTGCGTGCTCGGGATTCTGCGCGACGATCTCCCCGTCCAGCCCAGCCGCCGGGAAGCCCGGCCAGAGGAACACGTCGTTGTCGATGTGCAGGAACGGTTCGCGCTGCTCCCGGTACGCGTGCAGCTTCCCGAGCGCCCACCAAGACGGATCCTGTCCGTCGAGCCCGTTCAGTGACAGGGAAATATCGTCGAAGGGCAGCCGGAGCCGGGTGACGAGCAGTTCATGCCCCCAGTCGTCGGTGACCAGCGCCGTCGTGGGGAAGAGCTGGGACGCGAGGCGGAACGACAGGATCCAGGACAGCGCGTGGAAGAAATCGCTGGGCCAGTGTCTCCCGTGCCGCCGCCGGTACGGAGTGCTCCAGAACGACCAGACCGCCCGGCGGATCGGGCGCGCGGCCCGGTCACCCGGACGGACCACGCGGACAGGCGGGGGAGCCCAGCCAGGCTCGGCGACCTCGCCGTATCCGCCGTTCCGGGAAATCCCGGGCGCGAGCAGGTGGCCGCCGATGGCGACCGCTGTGCCGGGGTCGTATCCGTAGTACGGCATCGCGAAGTGGTTCGGGTCGGGGTGGTCGAACGTTACGCTCATTTGTGGTGTACTAGTACACCTTGGGACGGGCGGGAGGGTTTCTTGTCGTCGACAGTGACTGCGCAACCTGTGTTCCTGGAACGCCTGATGGTGGACGTGGAAATACGGCGCGGAAGGGCCTATCGGCGCCTGGCGGTGCGAACCGTCGTCGCCTGTGAGAACGGTGTCGACGGTTACGTGACCGGCGATCCGGGGTCGGTTCCCGTCAAAGCGATCTTCGGTTGCCGCGTGGAGACTTCGCCGGCTGCCGTGGACCTGCGCTTCCCCAGACCACTGCGCAAAGGAGAACGGCACGAGTTCGTTTCCCTCGTATGCCACGGCGATCTCGACGAGGAGACACGGTGGATCAACGTCGATGTCGACCATCAAGGGATCGCGCCGGGTGTCGTCGACGACGAGGGCAAGGTGACCGGAGGGCTGAACGTCAGCATCACGTTCGACGACCGCGTCCCCGAGGCCTGCTGGTGGTACGCCGAACAGTCCGAGTGTGAGCGCATGGTCCGGCCACCGGCCGGCGACGGCCGTCTGCTCGAGATCCGGCGAGGCGTCGTCGAGCACACGTTTCGTGGGCCGTGCCGCCCACGGGAGCAGTACGGCATCGCCTTCTGCTGATGGGGAGTGAACATGGCCAGTGACGTGGGCTTGGAGTCGCTGCTCGGCTACGCGCGAGAGGACCGGGTCGGACTCTCGGTCGTGCTCGCCGTGGCAGGAGCGAAGGTGGGCGAAGACGCGGCCTTCACGGAGAAGATCGCGGCGCTGCTCTCAGTGGTCGGCGCCTTGATCGACCGCGGCGCGGTCCCCGGCGATCTGGTGGGCAAGGATCGCGACTTCGTGGCGTGGCCGGGGTCGAAGGACGACGTTCTCTCGCGGTTGGCCTGTGAGGTCAAGGCGCTGGGGGAGGAGGCGGCGACGGGGGAGCTTTGCTGGATCCACGCTCCTGCTCCCGAAGCGTGCTTTTGACGTCGAGTCAGAGGTCGGCGGCGGATCTCCGTGCCACATGTTCGATGTGGTGAGAGGTGGCCATGGCGACCCAGCGAGAGACGGAACCGGTGGATCTGCCGCCGGTGCGCCGGCATCGCGTCAGTTCATCGTCTCCCCATGAGTAGCCCGGTCCGGCGAAGTCGGCCCTTTCGACCAGCTCCTCGACCAGGTCCGTGAATCGCTCGGCGGGATCGTCGCCGTCTTCGACTTTGCGACGCAGCAATACGGTCTTTCCCGGCACGGTGTAGCAGAGGTAGGGATTAGGGGTTCTCGGTTGGCCGTCGGACCTCGGTGGCCTCGGATGCGTCACGCCATAGTCGCCGTAGTTGACCTCGTTCGTGCGGGCGTGGCGTACTTCGTTCCAGAGGGTGACTTCCGGGCGATCGCGTTCGGTCGTCACGTAGGTGGTTCGCTTGGCTGGGATGGACCCGGCAAGAAGGGTGGTCTTGGCAGGGCCGAGCAGGTCTGACAACGCCGAGGCGGTTTCGGCCGCCGCGGCGGCATGGCCTGGACGGACGGATTCGACGAAGCCGGCGTCGAGGATCATATGGACGCGCCCCTGTCGCGTACCTGTGGACCTCATGATCGAGTCGATCCGCCCGAGGAGTTCGCGTAGCGGTCCGCCAGGTTGGGGGAGCCGGATGGCGACGTCGCGATCCTGATGTTCGAGCAGAAGACGCACTCTGCGTAACTCGTTCTCAGTGGCATCGAGCGTGACGACGGGAACCAGATAGGGGCTGTCAGGAGCGAAAAGTCCGTATTCAGCCTGTGCTGCCACTTCAATGGCATGGTCGAGGAACTCGAACACTCCTCCTGGCTGCTGTACGAGCGGACTGTTGGCTGTCAGCCAAGTGGTGTCGAGCCACAAAGTGCGGCCTTGGTGCGCGGCCTGAGCGGCGGCTCGGACGAGCGCGGGGAGGATCCTGCCAGTCGGTGTCACGGAGTCGAGTAACTCGACCATTACACGGGCCGATGCGCCGTGAGATCGCAGACTGGCCAGGGCGGTCAACTCTCCGAGCTTGGCTTTGACCGCGACGAGCGGGCGAACGGGGTTCATCCGCCTCCTCCCCGTGGACGGCGACATAGTCGAACTTTTCCAGTATCGAGCAACGCCGTGTTCGGAGCCGTCCTCCGAGCAGGTGGCGCGGGATGCGCTCTGTGAGTGATCGCGTTCGTAACGTGAAGTAGTTCAGGGTATGTAGCTTGGTGAGCTACACATGGCTACACTGGTCTCGTGAAGGTGATCACTCAGCGAGAGTTCCGGAACAATTCCGCCGCTGTGATGGATGCCGTGGAGGCGGGCGAGACCTACCACGTCACGCGGAACGGTGTCGAGGTAGCTGAGCTACGACCAATATCGCGCAGGCGTCGCCTCAGTGCGGAGGAGTTGGTCCAGCGTCACCGTGGGTTGCCCAGGGTCGAGGCGGCTCAGCTGCGACGGGAAGCCGATGAGTTCTTCGGCACCGAGGACCGAGTGGACCATGACGACGCCTGGGGGCGGTCTCGTGACTGATCGGCCTGAGGCAGGCGTGCTCGACACCTGTACCTACATCGACCTCGGCCTGCTCGATCCCGCGTCGCTTCCCAAGCTCCCGGAACTCACCGCAGTCACCATGGCTGAGCTGCATCAGGGAGTCGCGATGGCGAAGGACGCCGCTGTCCGAGCGGCACGTACCGAAATGCTCGGCGCCGCCATTGTCGATTTCACCCCGTTGCCGTTCGACGGTGACGCGGCTGCCCGCTATGGAACGCTGGTCGCGCTGGTTCTCGTGGCGAACCGTGATCCGAAGCCGCGGCGGATGGACCTGATGATCGCCGCCATCGCGTCTTCGCGTGGACTGCCGCTCTACACCCGCAACGCGGACGACTTCAAAGGTCTGGGCGGTATGGTCGAGGTCGTCGCGGTCTGAACGGCTTCGAGCCCGAATCGCTGACCTATCGGAGACTCAGCGAGAAGATGGATCCGTCGGTCGTGGCCGAGTACAACTCGTTGTCGCCAGCCAAGCTGGTTGCCTCGTCATCCCGTGACAGTCGGTTGGCGAACGCTGCCTGAGCTTCGATGATGCGGTCAGTTGTGCCCTGGCCGAGTTCCTGGTCGACGGCTTCGCTGATCGCATACCTGGCGGTGATTTGTCCCTCTGCGAAATCGAACGTGACACTGGTACCGCGTGCACCGCCGAACGGCGTATCGAAGTGCACGCGATCTCGCGGGCGACGCCTGAGCCGGGCGCGCATGATCTCGGGTGTCCAGCGTTCGCGCGCGAGGAAGTTGCCGCCGAAGTCGGCGAGCATCGCCCACGATGCGCTCACCGCCGCGTTTGTGAGCGCGAGTGATGGCTGATCCCTGATGTCATCCCGCAAGCGAAATCGGCGAGTCTCGTCGATCAGGCGCGAATTGAATTCGTACGCCGGCTCTTCCTCATCGCCGGGATCGATCGCGAGATATGAAAGTGCACCGTCGGAGGCGACTACGGAAGTGGCAAGGCCGACGGGGGTTCTTCCGTCGACGGTGATGCCGTCGAGTTGCCGGACCGCTTTTCCGAGCTGCTGTATCGCGGTGCGGCGGTTCTTGGTTCCCTTGCATTCGAGCGTGCGGATCCGGTAACGACGGCTGGCTTGAGGGTCAGCGGCGACCAGGAGATAGTCGGGGCGATGTTTCCCGATTTTTCGCACCGCTTGCCGGGCCCCGCCGGCGAAGACATAGCGATCGTCCAATGCCGCATCCAGGTCGATGATGCTGACGGGGGCCATTCCCGCTCCGGTCCGAGCGAACCATTGGCGAGCGAGGAGGACGCCGAATCCGATCCCTATCTCCTCGGAGGCTACGCGGCGCTGGTTGCCTACGATGCGGCTGCCCGCGTCGCTCACCTTGAGCCGTGGTGGTCCAGTTCTGGTGAGGTCTTCGACGTCGACAAGATCGAAGAACGCCAAATAACGCAAGAGTCCCCATTGTGCGTAAATGTCGAGCAGATCGTCTTGGTAGCGGGACGCTGTCGCGTAAGCGAGTTGGTGTAGTGCTTCGATCGGTCGAAGCACCACACCATTTTCCAGGCCGCTGGCCGGTGACAGTGTCTTGCCGGGGTTGACGAAACCCGGCGCGTTCATGACACGGTGGATGAGTCCGTCACTGCTTTCTCCGTGCAGGTAGGCGTGCGAGCCGACGACCTTCCGCGCCTGATCAAGATCCACACCGCAGTGTCTCAGGTGGCGACGATCCCAGCCAGTTCATCAAACCCCTATCCTGTAACCGCGCCCAACCAGTCGCGGACCAACTCGCCGGCCGGCGTGCGCCACTATCCAGGGGGATCCATTGCCGAAGGTGCCTGAGGCTCGCAGACCCAGTCGCGCGGCGGTCAACGCGCTGCGGGCGCTTCTGGAGCGACACAATCACATCGTTCAGGAGGTGGACGGCCAGAACGACTTCGGCGAGGACCAACACGTCACATTCACCGAGGACGGTGAGGTCACTGGCGACCTGGTCAAGGTCCAGGTCAAGGGTGGTCGTTCGTGGCGCAGGGCTGACAGCTACGCCGTCCCGGTCGGCGGCCACGGTGGCACCTGGGCCGATGGCAACATCCCTGTGCTCTGCGTGGTGCACGACCCGGACACCGATGGTCTCTACTGGGCCAATGCCACCAAGCAATTGCTGTCGGCGCGGCGCGAAGGGAAGGTGCTGACGACGATCAACATCAGCCCGAAACAGAAGTTGGACGACGTGTCCGTTGTGGCATTCGTCGCCGAGGTCAGACGCTACCTGAGTCGCTATCGAGGCAACCGGATCATCCAGGCCCAGCTGGGTGAAATGGCCGGCGTCGAGTTCGGTCCGTCGGACATCGTGCAGCACCACGTGAACGTGTTCGGCGAGGATCTGATCTTCTGGCAGCGTCGGGGTGAAGGATTCGCGACCCTGCTCCACAGCGATCTCGACTGGCATCCGGAGCACGTGGGTCCTGAGCATTTCCATCCCAACGGTCGACCAGGGCTGTTTCCCGGTATGGCCGTATTGGTGGACAAGATACTGAGCACTGCTGAAGCACAGTGGCTGGCGGCCTGTTTCGACGCGGCTCAGTGGGCTCGCGAACCGGCCGACGATGATCCGCCGCTTCATACCAACATCGACGCACGTGACAACTACGTGTCCAGACGAGTTGAACACCATCTTTGGGTGGACCCCGACGCGTTGACCCGGTCGATCCGGCAACTTCACTCCGAAGCAGCGACCGACCACGGTCTGGCCACCATCGCCACGGAGTTGGAGTCGGATGCCGAGGCGTCTGCCGAAGCGGTCTCGAAACCGTGGCACAAGATGTCGGCCAAGGCGCGTCGGCTCGTCACGTTCTACCTGGTCAAAGAGGTACTGATAGGTTCACCTGCACAGCCGATCGACGAGCAATTCCGGATCGTCTGGCGGTGCCCTCGGCCAGCCCCGGAATTCGGTTTCAACGCGCGAGTCGGACGACCGAGTACTCACAAGTCGCCGCGCCGGGAGCTCGTATCGGCTTTCGAGCTCAGGCCGGGCGACAGGATCTACTGGCTGAGCCGGCATGGGAACGAACGCGGCCGAAACGTGTCGGACGTCTGGGATTCCGAGGACACACCCGGAGCCGTCTGTGTGCTTTTCGACCAATTGATGCTGGGAGACACCTTCTGGCCGGAGGAGAGGTTTGTTCGGAAGGTACCCTTCCCAACGCGCTCCGGCGCATTCCCGGCTTAGCTTCCCTGCAGCGAAACGGGGTTGCCAACCAGTTAGGCGACCCCGTTCAGAAACGTCGTCAGGTCACCAGCCGCGTTCGCGCCACTCCGCGAGCTTCGGACGCTCCGCGCCAAGAGTCGAGTCGTCCCCATGTCCCGGGTAGAACCAAGTCTCGTCCGGCAGCTCGCCGAAGATCCGCGTCTCGACGTCGTCCAGCAGCGACTTGAAGTCCTCCGGCGAGCCGGTCTTCCCGACGCCGCCGGGGAACAGCGAGTCCCCGGTGAACAGGTGCGGGTGTCCGTTCGGGTCCCGGTACAGCAGCGCGATGGAGCCGGGGGTGTGGCCGCGCAGGTGGATCACTTCGAGGGTGATCTGCCCGACCTTGACGGTGTCGCCGTGTTCGACGAGGAAGTCCGGCGGGATCGGCAGCGGCTCGGCGTCCAGCGGGTGGGCGGCGGTGTTCGAGCCGTTCGCTCCGGCGACGGCGCCGAGGGCCTGCCAGTGGTCCTGGTGCTGATGGGTGGTCACGACGGTCCTCAGCGCGGGCCTGTCGGGGCCGTGGCCGATGAGGTCGGAGATCCGTTCCGGGTCGTTCGCGGCGTCGATCAGCAGCGCCTCGTTCTCCGCGCGGCAGACGAGCAGATACGCGTTGTTGTCCATCGGGCCGACCGACAGCTTCGTGATGGTGAGCGCGTCCAGGGTGCGACGGGTGGCGTCGCCGCCTGGGTCGACATGCCCGGTGTAGGTCTCGACGATGTTCACACCGCACACGGTAGTCGTTCGCCTGCAATCGGTTCCACCCGCACAGGCGGCGCACAGGTGCACGACGTAGGCTCGCGTCGCCCCGCAAGCCGAACCACAGGACGCTCGTGCCCGACGCCTCGCCGCGCACCCCGCGCAAGATCAGCTGGGACGTCCTTCGCGTTGTCGCCGTCTTCGCGGTCATGCTCGGGCATGTCACCCATCAGGGGGCGCTTCTGCATCCGGAACTGGTGGGGTACCCCTTTCGGGTAACGGCTCAGTTCGGTGCGGCCATCCTTTTGGTGATCTCCGCCTTCTTCGTCTGCGCGAGCCTGAGGAAGGGGCGGCCCGGGCGGTGGCTGTGGAGCCGCGCCGCGCGGCTGGTGCCCGCGTACCTGGTGGCGGTGATCGTCACCTACGTCGTCGCCCGGTACGCGACGATCCGGTTCAGCGGCCTGTCGTTCCCGCCCGGTCTGTCCGGGTTCCTGTTCGGAATCCCCCAGGGCCCGCCGACCGATCCGTCGCCCTGGTACATCCCCACCGGCGCCGATCTGCTCGGCAACCTGGGCATGGTCCAGGAATGGGGCTGGCGGTACGAACTCTTCTACTACCTCGACGGCGCCTACTGGACGCTGCCTGTCCAGCTCATCGCCTTCACCGCCGCGGCCCTGCTGTGGCCGCGGCGGTGGCGTACCCACCGGCTCACGGTCGCGCTGCTCTGGGCGCTGATCCTGGTCCCGTTGTTCCTCCGGTTCGTCGTGTTCGACCCGGTTTCCACGCCGAAGCTCGTGGAGACCTTCTATTACGGCCTGGGCCTGCACCGCGTGCACGTCTTCGCGATCGGCATCGCGATCTGGCTGTGGTCGAAACGACGGCTGGCGCACTGGCATCTCGCGCTGTTCGTGTTCGCCGCCTGCGCCGCGCAGGACCTGCAGGTCTTCCCATTCCACCAAGCCCTGCCGAACGATCCGGAGCGCTGGCCGTCGGCCATCGGGTTCGCGATCATGCTGCTGCTGGTGTGCCTGGCCGCGCGCGGGCCGGACTGGCGGTTCCCCTGGCTCGCCAGGATCGCCCCGGCTGTCACCTGGCTCGCGGGCATCTCGTATGGTCTTTATCTGGTGCACCAGGAACTCGGTTACATCCTGGCCCGTGCCCTGCTGAACGTCGGCGTCCCCGGCTGGCTGCGGCTCCCCATCGTGCTGGCCGCCGCCGTCCTCGGGGGCTGGGCGATCACCGCTGGCGTGGAACGGCCGGTCCACCGGTGGCTCACCGCTCGCCGGGATCGACGCGATAAGCCTGGAAAACCGCAGGTCAAGGACTCGGAACCAGTTTCTGTCGGTGGTGCCTCGTAGCATGGAAGCGGCCGCCCGTGCAGCTCTCGACCGGGCCGGCGACCGCAGCTGAGAATGAACCTGAAGGGACCCTGGCGTGGCTGATCGCCTCGTTGTTCGCGGCGCCCGCGAGCACAACCTCCGCGGTGTGGATCTCGACCTGCCCCGCGACAGCCTGATCGTGTTCACCGGTCTGTCCGGGTCCGGGAAGTCGAGCCTCGCCTTCGACACCATCTTCGCCGAAGGGCAGCGCCGCTACGTCGAGTCGCTGTCGGCGTACGCGCGCCAGTTCCTCGGCCAGATGGACAAGCCGGACGTCGACTTCATCGAGGGCCTTTCGCCCGCGGTGTCGATCGACCAGAAATCCACGTCGCGCAACCCGCGTTCGACGGTCGGCACCATCACCGAGGTCTACGACTACCTGCGCCTGCTCTACGCCCGCGCCGGCAAGGCGCACTGCCCGCAGTGCGGCGAGGCGATCAGCAAGCAGACCCCGCAGCAGATCGTCGACCAGGTGCTCGCGATGGAGGAGGGCACTCGCTTCCAGGTGCTCGCGCCGGTCGTGCGCGGGCGCAAGGGCGAGTACCTCGACCTCTTCGAGAACCTGCAGCAGCAGGGCTACGCGCGTGTCGTGGTCGACGGGACGATCCACCCGCTGACCGACCCGCCGAAGCTGAAGAAGCAGGAGAAGCACCAGATCGCCGTCATCATCGACAGGCTTTCGGTGAAGACCAGCTCGCGGCAGCGCCTCACCGACTCGGTCGAGACGGCGCTCCGGCTGGCTGACGGCCTGATCGAGCTGGAGTTCGTCGACCTGCCGGAGAACGATCCGCATCGCGTGCGCGGTTTCTCCGAGAACCTGGCCTGCCCCAACGGCCACCCGCTGGCGATCGAAGACCTCGAGCCGCGGTCGTTCTCGTTCAACGCCCCGTACGGCGCCTGTCCCGACTGCACCGGTATCGGCGTCCGCAAGGAGGTCGACCCGGAGCTCGTGGTCCCGGACGACGAGATGTCCCTCGGCGAGGGCGCCATCGCGCCGTGGGCCGGCGGCCAGAGCGCGGACTACTTCATCCGCCTGCTCGAATCGCTGTCCGAGACCATCGGCTTCCGGATGGACACGCCGTGGCGCAAGCTGCCGGCGAAGGTGCAGAAGGCCGTCCTGCACGGTGTCGACGAGCAGGTCCACGTCCGCTACAAGAACCGCTACGGCCGTCAGCGTTCGTACTACGCGAGCTTCGAGGGTGTCATCCCGTTCCTGGAGCGGCGCCAGGAGCAGACCGAGTCCGAGTACATGCGCGAGCGGTACGAGGGCTACATGCGCGAGGTGCCGTGCCCGGCCTGTCAGGGCACGCGGCTCAAGCCGGAGATCCTCGCCGTCACCCTGGAGCACAAGACCCAGGGCGACCGGTCGATCGCCGAGGTCTGCGCGCTCTCGATCGCCGAGGCGTCGCAGTTCCTCGACGAGCTGGAGCTGGGCAAGCGCGAGCAGGTGATCGCCGGCGCCGTGCTCAAGGAGATCCAGGCGCGGCTGCGCTTCCTCCTCGACGTCGGCCTCAACTACCTCTCGCTCGACCGCGCCTCCGGGACGCTGTCCGGCGGCGAGGCGCAGCGCATCCGGCTCGCCACGCAGATCGGCTCCGGTCTGGTCGGCGTGCTGTACGTGCTGGACGAGCCGTCGATCGGGTTGCACCAGCGGGACAACCACCGCTTGATCGAGACACTGGTCCGCCTGCGGGATCTGGGCAACACGCTGATCGTCGTCGAGCACGACGAGGACACCATCCGCTCCAGCGACTGGGTGGTCGACATCGGCCCCGGCGCCGGTGAGCACGGTGGCCACATCGTCCACAGTGGACCGTACAAGAAGATCCTGCGGAACAAGGACTCGATCACCGGCGCGTACCTGTCGGGCCGCACCAAGATCGAGGTCCCGGCGATCCGGCGCCCGATCGACAAGAAGCGTCAGCTGACCGTCGTCGGCGCGCGCGAGCACAACCTGCGCGGCCTCGACGTGTCGTTCCCGCTCGGCTGCCTCGTGTCGGTCACCGGCGTCTCGGGTTCCGGGAAGTCCACGCTGGTCAACGACATCCTCGCGACCGTGCTGGCGAACAAGCTCAACGGAGCGCGCCAGGTCCCGGGCCGTCACACCCGCGTGAACGGACTGGCGAACGTGGACAAGCTGGTCCGCGTCGACCAGTCGCCGATCGGCCGCACCCCGCGGTCCAACCCGGCGACGTACACCGGCGTCTGGGACCACGTGCGCAAGCTGTTCGCCGCGACCACCGAGGCGAAGGTGCGCGGCTACCAGCAGGGCCGGTTCTCGTTCAACGTCAAGGGCGGCCGGTGCGAGGCCTGCGCCGGTGACGGCACGATCAAGATCGAGATGAACTTCCTGCCGGACGTGTACGTCCCGTGCGAGGTCTGCAAGGGCGACCGGTACAACCGCGAGACCCTCGAGGTGCACTACAAGGGCAAGACCGTCTCCGACGTGCTGAACATGCCGATCGAAGAGGCGGCCGAGTTCTTCGAGCCGATCAAGGCGATCCACCGGCACCTGGCCACGCTCGTCGACGTCGGCCTCGGCTACGTGCGACTCGGGCAGCCCGCGCCGACCCTGTCCGGCGGTGAGGCACAGCGCGTCAAGCTCGCCAGCGAACTGCAGAAGCGGTCCACCGGCAAGACGGTCTACATCCTGGACGAGCCGACCACCGGCCTGCACTTCGAGGACATCAGCAAGCTGATCGGCGTGATCAACGGGCTGGTGGACAAGGGCAACACGGTGATCGTCATCGAGCACAACCTCGACGTCATCAAGACCTCGGACTGGATCATCGACATGGGCCCCGAGGGCGGTTCCGGCGGTGGCACCGTGATCGCGGAGGGCACGCCCGAGCACGTCGCTTCGGTGGAAGAGAGTTACACCGGGCAGTTCTTGAAGACCGTTCTCGCATAGGGCTCGTGAGTGGCAAGGACGGTTCTAACCGTCCTTGCCACTCACGAGGTCCAGCACGGGCGAAGCGGGCCCGTAGTAGAAGGCGCGCAGCCGGTAGGAGGCGCCTTCCTCGCCCGGCATGGTGGCGAGCCCGGCCGACGTCGTCCCCGGATCGGAGACCTCGATCGGCACGAACCCGTCCGCGCCGGGTTTCTTGATCTCCACCAGGAAGCCGTCCTCGTCGCTGGAGCGATCGGCCCAGCTGAACCGCACCGTCGCCTCCGGCGCGGGCTCGGCCCGGAACGACGCCGGGGCGGCCGACCGATCGCCCGACCGCAGCGGCACGACGGGTCCGGAAGCGGCGAGAGTCGCGGGGCCGGACACGGTCACGGCCTCCGAGACGGCGCCGTAGAACGGCCGGATCCGGTAGTGGAACCGCGTTTCCGGGATCAGGTCCGGATGCCGGAAGGTCGTCTGCCGAGGCGGCACGAACTGCAGGATCGTGTACTCGCCGTGCGGATCGGTGGTGTATTCGACGACCCTGCCCGCGGCGGCCGGATCGTCGTCGGGCCAGCTCAGGTCGACGTTCACCGGATCCGTCAGCGTCGCGGTGAAACCGGGCTCCTCGCCGCAGCCCGACACGAAAGCGACCGCCAGCAGAACGGCCGCGAGTTTCCTTGGCACGCCGAGACCCTCCCGGGAATCAGGCGGCGGCGGAATCCGGAGGCGTCAGCATACGAGCGCGTCCGGTGATCGACAAGGCCCCGGTTGAACCGCATCCCCCGGCCATCCGTGTGGATGGCAAGAGGAGGCGGCCATGGAGAACCGAGGAGAGGCCGGTGCCGATGCACAGTTCGATCGCGGCGGGCGCCGAACGATCCACTCTGCCATCGCGGGTTGCAGTACTGTCCTCGCCGACCCAGAAGACCGTCGGGAGGACGCGAGTGGCGATCGGAGGCTGGCGGCCCAAAAAGGCCAAAGGCGAGGACTTGGTCCGGCACTTGTACGCCGAACACGGGCGAAGCCTGCTGGCGTACGCGACAAGGCTGACCGGGGACCGCGCGGCCGCGGAGGACGTCGTGCAGGAGACCTTGGTCCGGGCCTGGAAACACGCCGAAGACCTGGAGAACGACGCGAAGGGATCGGTGCGGGGCTGGCTGCTCACGGTCGCCCGGAACATCATCACCGACCGCGCGCGGGCCAGGGCGGCGCGGCCACCGGAAGTGGCGGAGCCGGCGGAAGGCGTGCCCACCCCGGCGGTGGAGCGGGATCACGCGCAGGGCGTCGTGGACTCCATGGCCGTGCTCGGGGCCATGGACGGCCTGTCCACGGAACATCGTGAGGTACTGGTGGAGATCTACTACCGGGGCCGGACGGTGGCCGAAGCTGCGAAATCCCTGGGCGTGGCCCCGGGTACCGTTAAGTCGAGATCCTATTACGCGTTACGGGCGCTCAGAGCCGTGATGTCCGGACCCGGAAAGGAGGTAGCGCGATGAGTGCGGTGGGACACGATCAGGGCCAGCTCGCCGCCTACGTCCTCGGCGGTCTGACCCCGGCGGAAGCGGCCACGTTCGAGACGCATCTGGCGAACTGCCCCACGTGCCGTCGTGAGGTGCGCGAGCTGTCGGAGCTGCGCTACCACCTCGACGAGGTGCCCCCGGAGGCGTTCCTCGAAGGACCGCCCGACGGGGGTGATCTGCTCCTGCAGCGCACGCTGCGCCAGGTTCGCGAAGAAGAAGGCACCCGGGAGCGCAAGCCGCGGCGGCTCCTCGCCGTGGCCGGTGCGGCCGTACTGGTCGTGGTGGCGCTCGGCGCGGGTGTGCTGGTCGGGCGGCAGACCTCGCCCGAGCCGTCGACGGTGGCCTTGCCGGTGCCGACGGCGACCGCCCCGGTACCCGGCACCCGCGATCTCGCGGCGACCAACCGGGACACGGGCGTGCAACTGGCGGTCCGGGTGATCCCGGCGGCGGGCTGGGTGCGGCTGCACGCCAAGGCGGCAGGTGTCCGCGAAGGCGAGAAGTGCGCGCTCATCGTGGTGACCAAGAGCGGAGAGCGGGTCAACGCCGGCAGCTGGCTCGTTTCGGAGAAGGGGCAGCGTGAGGGCACCGGCGTCGACGGTTCCGCGCTGGTCGCCCCTGGCGACGTCGCCGCGGTCGAAGTCGTGACGATGGACGGCCGGAACCTGGTGTCGGCGCGGGTATGACGGGTTCGCTCGCGGGTCGCGGAGGCGGTTGGTACCGCTTCCGCGACACGTGGGTGCTGCCCGCCTCGCCCAAGGCGGTTTTCGACGCGGTCGTCGACTTGGCCGCCTATCCGTTGTGGTGGCGCGACGTGCGTTCGGTCAGCCGGGTCGACGAGGACACCGCCGAACTCGTCTGCCGCTCCAGGCTGCCGTACGCGTTGACCGTGCGGATGCACCGGGACCGTCAGGACGAGCGTGAGGGCCGGCTGCGCGTGCTGCTCAGCGGTGACCTCGAAGGGACGCTGGCCGGTGCGCTGGTCGCGGTGGGAAGCGGCACGAGACTGGAGATCACGCAGGAGGTCGAGGCGCGGAAACCGTTGCTGCGCAAGCTAGATCGGGTCGCCAGTCCGGTCTTCCGGATCAACCACGCGCTCATGATGCGGCGAGGGCAACACGGATTGCAGGGATATCTGGGGCGCTAAGCTTCCGCCATGCGAGTCGCCACCGTGCAGCCGTTCACCGTCCCCGCCGGCCTCGCCGCGAACATCGCAGAACACGCCAGGCTCCTCCGGATCGCGGACGCCGATCTCTGTGTGTTCCCCGAACTCTCCCTGACCGGTTTGGAGTTCGAGGCGCTCGCCGCCGACCCTGGACTCTGGCTGACACCGGACGATCAGCGCCTCGAACCGCTGCGGGAGGCTTGCCGGGCGAGCGCCGTCCACGCCGTCATCGGACTGCCGCTGGTGGAGGACGGTCACGGGCACATCGGCTCACTCGTCCTCGGTCCCGACGGGGAAACCGTTGCCACCTATGCGAAACGGAATCTGCACGACAGCGAGGAAGAGCTCTTCGAACCGGGTACGCGGCAAGTGATCGTCGAGGTCGGCGGGAGGCGCCTCGGGCTGGCGATCTGTCTCGACGCCGCGAACCCGGACCACGCGCGGGAACTCGCCGAGGCCGGCGCCGAGGTGTACGTCCTCAGCGCGCTCTTCGGCGATGGTCAGGAACAGCGGTTGCTCGACCAGGTCGGCGTCGCGGCCGGGCACGGGATGTGGGTGGTGCTTTCCCAGTACTCCGGCAAGACCGGCGGGATGGCCGCGTTCGGTGGCAGCGGGGTCTGGAAACCCGGAGGCGCCGCCGAGGTGCGTCTCGGCGGCGAGGTCTCCGAGTGGGCCTACGCGACGATCGCTTCCTGAACCTTCCGGGCGCGAAGGAGCACTGTCGCGGCGAAGACCGCGAGAGCGAGCAGCCCAGCGCTTAACGCGTACGCGGCTCGATAGCCGCTAGTGAGCGCTTCGGACATCGCGGCTCCTTCGGCCAGCAGCGATCCGGTGCGCGAAGCGGCGGTGGTCGCGAGCACGGCGGTCCCGATCGCCGCGCCGATCTGCTGCGTGGTGTTGATCAGCCCCGAGGCGACTCCGGCGTCGGCGGGGGCGACGTCGGACATCGCCTGTCCCATGAGTGCCGGCATCGCCGCGCCGAATCCGACGCCCATCAGGACGAGGGCGGGCAGGACGTCCGTCGCGTAGTCGCCGTCGGCCTGGACGGTGGCGAGGAACCCGAGCGCGAGCGCGACCAGGGAGAGACCGCCGACGAGTACGGTCCGTGCCCCGAAACGGTGGTTCAGCCGCTCGGCGAAGACCAGCGACATCACCGCGATCGAGAGCGGGGCGGGCAGGAAGGCGAACCCGGTGCTCAACGCGTCGAGCTGGAGCACCCGCTGCAGGTAAAGCGCGGTGATGAACTGGAAGCCGAACAGCCCGGCCACCATCAGGACCATCACCGTGTTCGCCCCGGACACCGCGCGGAGGCGGAAGATCCGCAGCGGCAGCAACGGCCGGCGTGCCTTCGCCTGCCGGAGCACGAATCCCGCCAGCAGGAGCAGCGACACGGCGAGCAGGCCGAGCGTGCGGGCGTCGGCCCAGGTGTATTCCTCGGCCTTGACGATCGCGTAGATCAGCAGCATCAGGCCGCCGGTGACCAGCCCGGCGCCGGTGACGTCCGTGCCGTCGCGCAGGCCCGGGCCCCGATCGTCCGCGAGCAGCCGGACGGCGAGCGCGAGCGCGATCGCGCCGATCGGCAGGTTGACGAAGAACGTCCAATGCCAGTCGAGCAGCTGGGTGAGTGTGCCGCCCGCGATGAGCCCGATCGACGATCCGGCGGCCTGGGTGAAGCTGTAGACGCCGATGGCCTTCGCCCGTGCCCGCGGTTCCGGGTAGAGCGTGGTGATCATGCCGAGTACGACGGCCGACGCCAGCGCGCCACCGGCGCCCTGCAGGAAGCGGAACCCGATGAGCAGTGCCTGGTCCTGCGCGATTCCGCAGAGCAGCGAGGCGAGGGTGAACAGGCTGAGCCCGGCGAGGAAGACCCGTTTCCGGCCGATCAGGTCGCCCAGCCTGCCGGACAACAGGAGCAGCCCGGCGAACGCGATCAGGTAGGCGTTGACCACCCAGGCCAGCGTCGAGGGGGTGAAGCCGAGGTCGTTCTGGATCGCGGGCAGCGCGACGGCGACGATCGAGCCGTCGAGGACGACCATCAGCGAGACGGCGCAAAGGACGGCGAGGGCGAGAGCGCGCTGTGGCATGTGAATCCTTCGAGATTCCCCAGGTGATGCCTTGGTGCATCACTTGTAACAGCGCCCATCTTGTGTGACTCTGTTCCTCGCCGGAAGGAGGCACTTTCATGTCCCAGGGGAACACCGATGTGACCGCGCAGGCCAGGGTCGTCGATCCCGAAAAACTCGAGGTGTGCACCGTGCTCGAGGTCATCAACCGGATCAGCGGCAAGTGGGCGATCGGCATCCTGCTGGAGGCCACACGCGGACCGGTGCGGTTCACCGAACTGGAACGCTCGGTGGAGGGGATCAGCAGGCGGATGCTCACGCTGACGCTCCGGAACCTCGAACGCGACGGCCTGCTCGTGCGCACCGTGTACCCGACGGTGCCGCCGAAGGTGGAGTACGAGGCCACGCCGATGGCGAAAGAACTCTATGCGTCGCTGAGCGGCCTGCTGAGCTGGGCCGAGCGTCACCGCGACTCGATCGCCGCGTCCCGCGTCGTCTACGACGAGAAGGTCAGCGCCTGACGTCCGCAGTGTGCACGGCGCGCTGGACGTGCGAGCACAGCATGGCGAAGTACATCTTCTGGAACGGCAGGTCCGTGCTGTTCTCCGCGGACCAGCTTTCCCAGAGGCCGCCCGGCCGCAGATAACGTGACGTGTACGCGGTCGTGAGGTCGACGTCGATATGGTGCAGGGCCGCGAGCGCCCATTCCTGGTCGTAGCGCAGGTCCGGCCGCGCGAGGTAATGGTCCAAATAGGACACGAGGAGCTCGGCGTCGACGATCGTGCCGAACCGGGCGAGCGCGAAACAGTAGCCCTGCCCGGCGAAGACCAGGCCGCTTTCCAGGAACAGTTCCCGGATGCGGCCTCGCCAAGCGGTGCGGCGGTCGACGCCGATCAGCCAGGCCGCGGTGATCCGTTGCCGCCAGTCCGCGGCGAGCAGTTCGCCCAGTTCGTCGTCGGTGATCGTCCGCGCGTCCTCGACGAGGTCTCGCAGGAATGCCTCGCGTTCGGGCTCGCTCATCATCCCGGCGAAGTTGCCGTGCAGCAGCTTCGAGTACCGCGAGACCACGTAACGGTCGATGGCGTCCGGCATGCGGCCCAGCTTCCCAGAAAAGAAGGAACCGCGGTGCGAGGACGGGGGCCCCTCGCACCGCGGTTCCGGTTCCGGGCGCTACGCGTGCGCCACGGTCTTCTCCCTGTCGCCGTCGGGATCCCGCGAAGTGTCGGGATGGTCGTCGATCAGGGTGGCTTCGTCGAACGGGGCATGGCCGCTGAAGACCCGGTTGGCCTGGTCCCGGTCGAACTCCTTGGTCCAGGTTCCGACCAGGACGGTCGCGACGGCGTTGCCCGCGAAGTTGGTCAGCGCGCGGGCCTCGGACATGAACCGGTCGATGCCGAGGATGAACCCGACGCCGTCGACCAGTTCCGGCCGGTGCGACTGGAGACCGCCGGCGAGGGTGGCGATCCCGGCGCCGCTCACGCCCGCCGCGCCCTTCGACGCGATGATCATGAACAGCAGCAAGGAGATCTGCTCGCCCACACCCAGCGGCTGGTCCTGCGCGCTGGCGATGAACAGCGTCGCCATCGTCAGGTAGATGGCCGTGCCGTCGAGGTTGAACGAGTAGCCGGTGGGCACGGTGATGCCGACGACCGGTTTGGACACCCCGAGGTGCTCCATCTTCGCGATCAGCCGCGGCAGGGCCGACTCGGACGACGACGTCGACAGGATGAGCAGGAACTCGCGGCCGAGATAACGCAGGAGCGTGAAGATGTTGATCCGCGCGCCGAGCCACAGGACCGAGCCGAGCACGCCGAACACGAACACCAGGCAGGTCAGGTAGAAGCCGATCATGATGACGGCGAGGCTGCGCAACGCGCCCCAGCCGGTCTCGCCGACCACCGCGGCGATCGCGCCGAACGCGCCGACCGGAGCCGCCCACATGATCATGGCGAGGATCCGGAACACGAGCCGCTGGATGTGCTCGATGCCGCGGCGGATCGGCTCGCCCTTGGTGCCCAGCTTCTGCACGGCGAAGCCGGCGAGGAGCGCGACCAGGAGTGTCTGCAGCACCTGGCCTTCGGTGAAGGCGGAACCGAAGCTGGTGGGGATGATGCCCATCAAGAAGTCGACGGTGCCTTCGCCGCCTTCGGCCTGTTTGTGCGCCTTCGCGGCGGCGGCGGGGTCGAGGTGCAGGCCCTCACCCGGGTGCAGGAGGTTGCCCACGACGAGGCCGATCGCGAGCGCGAACGTCGACATCATCAGGAAGTAGCCGAGCGACAGCAACCCGACCTTGCCGACCTTCGCGGCCTTCGCCACCGATCCGATGCCGAGCACGATGGTGCAGAAGATGATGGGGGAGATCATCATCTTGATCAGGTTGACGAAGCCCGTGCCGAGCGGTTTGAGCTCCTTGGCCAGACCCGGCGCGGCGAACCCGACGATGACGCCGAGGACGACCGCCGCGATCACGGCCAGGTACAGGTAGTGCATCTTGTCGCGGCGTCGTGGCGCCGCTTCCGGCGTTGTAGGCACCTTTGCCTCCAGCTCAGGGGGTGTCCGTGGGATTGCCGGTCACTATCACCCGGGCTGGTGAGCTGGGTCACGGTTGTGTTCATTGAGTTCGCACGAGTGGTTTCCGGGGAATTCCGGCCGGGCGGCCCGCGGGCCCCGGCACCGGTGTGCTGGTATGGGCGGGTGCCCTCGACGACGCGGATCCGGACCAGACGCGGCAGTCTCGCCCGTCAGCTGCTGATTCTGCAGCTCGTGGTGCTTTTCGTGCTCGTCGCGGCCGGGGTGACCTTCGCGTACCTCGATTCGGTCAGGGCCACCGAGGACCGGGCGCGGGACAAGGTGACCGCGGTCGCCGAAGCGGTGGCGGACGCCCCCGGGGTGCTGGCCGCACTGTCCACATCGGAGCCGACCCGGACACTGCAGCCGTTCGCGCAGAGTGTCCGTGCGGACACGGACGTGGATTTCGTGACCATCATGGACAAGAACGGCATCCGCTACACGCACCCGAATCCGGCGCTGATCGGGCAGCCGTTCATCGGCAACATCGGTGAGGCGCAGCGCGGCGGCAAGGTCGTCGAGAACTACGCCGGTTCGCTCGGTCCGTCCGAACGCGTCGTGGTCCCGGTGCGCGGCGCCGCCGGGCAGGTCGTCGCCCTGGTGTCGGTCGGCATCACGGTCGAGGCGATCGACGCGGAACTGCGGGAACGCCTGTGGCCCCTGATCGGGGTCGCGGTGGCGGTGCTGGTGGTCGGCGGGATCGGCAGCTATCTGGTCAGTGCCCGGCTCCGGCGGCAGACCAGGGGGATCGCGCCGGAGGAACTGAGCAACCTGTTCGAGTACCACGAAGCCGTCCTGCATTCCGTGCGCGAGGGGCTGCTGCTCGTCGGCGGGGACGGGCGAGTGGTGCTGTGCAACGACGGAGCACGGGCATTGCTGGGCGTCGCCGAAGACGTCGTCGGCCGCGAACTGTCCGCATTGGACATTCCGGAAGATCTCGTCGAAGCGTTCACCTCGGGGGAGGAGCGCACCGACGAACTGCATCTCACCGAGGCCAGGGTGCTCGTCGTCAGCACGTCGCCGGTGCGCTCACGCGGGAAGGCGATGGGCACCGTGGTGATCCTGCGTGACCACACGGAACTCCAGGCGCTGACCGGCGAACTGACGACGGTGCGCGGACTGGCCGAGGCACTGCGGTCGCAGGCGCACGAGGCGGCGAACCGGCTCCACACGGTCGTTTCGCTGGTCGAGATCGGCCGCCCCGAACAGGCCATCGAGTTCGCGACCGAAGAGCTCGCGCTGGCGCAGGAACTCACCGACCGGGTGGTCGGCGCGGTCGCCGAACCCGTGCTCGCGGCGCTCCTGCTGGGCAAGGCGGCGGAGGCGAGCGAACGCGGCGTCGAGTTCACGATCACGCCCGACACCGTCATGGAGGACGCGGACACCGGCGTCCCGCCGCGGGATCTGGTGACCATCCTCGGCAACCTGATCGACAACGGCATCGACGCGGCCGCGGGCAACGCCGGCAACGGCGGGCGGCCCGGGGTCGAGGTCACCGTGCGGTCCGGCGCCGAGGGCCTGCTGCTGCGGGTCGCCGACACCGGACCCGGGGTGGACGACGTCGAGGACGTGTTCCGGCGCGGGTGGTCCACCAAACCCGAGGACGGGCACGGGCTCGGCTTGGCACTGGTGGGTCAGGCGGTGCGGCGGCACAGTGGGACGATCGACGTCGGCCGCGACGAGGGCGCGGTGTTCACCGTGTGCCTGCCGCCGAAGGAGTCCGCGCGATGATCAAGGTGCTGGTCGTCGAGGACGAACCGGTGGCCGCCGACGCGCATCGGGTGTACGTCGAGCGGATGCCCGGCTTCACCGTGGCCGGGGTCGTGCACTCCGGCGGCGACGCCCTGCGGTTCTGTGAACGGGAACCGGTCGACCTGGTGCTGCTGGACTTCTATCTCCCGGACACGCACGGCCTCGCCGTCTGCCGGTCGCTGCGCGCGGCCGGGCTCCCGATCGACGTCATCGCCGTGACCTCGGCGCGGGATCTGGCGCTGGTGAAGGCCGCCGTGTCGGTCGGAGTGGTGCAGTACCTGCTGAAACCGTTCACCTTCGCCTCGCTGCGGGAGAAGCTGGAGCGCTACGCCGAATTCCACGGCGCTTCGGGCGAAGTCACCGGACAGGCCGAGATCGACCGCGCGCTCGGCACCCTGCGCACCACCGAGCGGCAGGCCTTGCCGAAGGGGATGAGTGCGCAGACCCTGGAGGCGATCACCGAAGTCCTCGCCTCGGCCGCCGACGGCCTCTCCGCGGGAGCGGCCGCCACCGCGATCGGCGCTTCCCGCGTCACCGCCCGCCGCTACCTCGAATACCTCGCCGACAACGGCCTCGCCCAGCGCGAACCCCGCTACGGCCAGGTCGGCCGCCCCGAGGTCTGGTACAAGCCGAAAACCGTATAACGACCTATACCGCCGCCCGCGGGCTACCTTGGGATCGTGAAGATCGGCGAACTCGCGCGGAAGACCGGGGTCAGCGTCCGCGCGCTGCGCTATTACGAGGAAGAGGGCTTGATCAGCCCGAGCCGCGAAGGGAACGGCTATCGCGACTTCTGCGCGGGCTCGGTCGAGGCGGTCCTGCAGATCCGCGGGATGCTCGACGCCGGACTGCCGGTGCGGCTGATCCGCGAGGTCCTGCCGTACCTCGACGGACCGGAGGAGGTCCGGCCGAAGGAGCCGTGCGAGTACATGATCGGCGAGGTCGCGCGGCAGCGGGAAGTACTCGATCGCCGGATCGCGCTCATGACCCGCAACCGCGACGCCCTCGACGCGTACCTGCGCGACTTGACCCTGACACAAACGTGAGGGTTTTAGCGTGCGGACATGACTTCGATGCGCGCGCTGCGACAGGATTCCGCGAACGGTCCTGAAGATCTCCACTTCGTCACCGATGTCCCCGTCCCGGCTGTGGGACCAGGCGAAATCCTGCTGAAGGTCACCGCGGCTGGCGTCAACTTCGCCGACGTCATGCAGACGCGGGGACGTACGAAGACGGTCCGGAGGCTCCGTACGCCGCCGGTCTCGCC
Organism: Amycolatopsis sp. EV170708-02-1; assembly: GCF_022479115.1. Taxonomy (NCBI): domain Bacteria; kingdom Bacillati; phylum Actinomycetota; class Actinomycetes; order Pseudonocardiales; family Pseudonocardiaceae; genus Amycolatopsis; species Amycolatopsis sp. EV170708-02-1. The sequence continues at coordinate 5,263,311 of NZ_CP092497.1, read as the reverse complement.
GCCGCCAAACGGGTCACCGGGCGGGTCGTGGTCTACGGCGTCGCCGGGGGAGAGGTCGCGATCACCAACCGGGACTTGAACTTCCGGCACCAGATCCACGTAATCGGGCTGCACCTCGGCGTCCTGATCGAGCACGCGCCGGCGATCTTCGCCGAGCTGCTGGACGAACTGCGCGCCCTGATCGCGGCGGGCGTCTGCGTGCCGGGGACGCCGACGGTGTACGACCTCGCGGACGGGCCGAAGGCGTTCGCGGAACTGGAGGCGCGGGCGACCTCGGGAAAGCTGGTGCTCCGGCCTTGAACTCGGCATGATCGTATGCGGACATGCGCATGTCAATAGGTCGAAAGTGTTGGTAAATCACCAGATGCCCGACGCGACGAAAGTCGGTGCCGGGGCGCGCCCGGGGCTCCTAAATTCACGAACCATTCCGTTGTCCTCACAAGGAGTGGGTCCATGGCAAGGAAGTTCTTCGTCTCGGCGTCCGTGAGCCTGGCGCTGCTGGCCGTCCCGGTCACCGCGGGCCAGGCCACGGCGGCGGTCCAGCCTGCTCAGAAGGCCGCGGCGGCGACCACGGTCTACTACGACGCCTCGGGGGCGCCCAGCTTCCGGGCCGCCATCCAGGCCGGCGTGGCGAACTGGAACAACTCGGTGTCGAACGTGAAGCTGCAGGAGAGCTCGTCGGGTGCCACCCTGCGCTACACCGAGGGCAACGACCCCTCGGGTTCGTACGCCGAGACCGATGGCCACGGCCGCGGCACCATCTTCATCGACTACACGCAGGCGCAGCAGTACAACCAGACGCGGATCGCCGCGCACGAGACCGGCCACGCGCTCGGCCTGCCGGACAACTACCAGGGCCCGTGCTCCGAACTGATGTCCGGTGGCGGCCCCGGCCCGTCCTGCACCAACGCGACGCCGAACGCCCAGGAGATCTCGCGGGTGAACTCGCTGTGGGCCAACGGCCTGCTGTCGAACGGCACCATCCAGCGCATCTACAACTGACGCTTCTGGTCGCCTCGTGAGTGGTAAGGACGGTTAGAACCGTCCTTACCACTCACGAGAATTCGTAGGCGCCGGCATCGACCCCCGCGCCGGAGTACACGGGATTGCCGTCGACGTCGCGGTCGTCGTACTTCGTGGTGCCGAGATCGATCGCCGGGCTGCCCGCCCGCAGGATCAGGTTCGTGGCCGAGGTGAACCTCGGATCCGCGACCTTGTCCGTCGCGCCCGGCGTGAACTGCCGGAGCCCGCCGAAGTACACGTTGTGGTCGGTCGCGGTGAAGGTCGCGTCCGCGTAGCCGACCTTGTACGCGGCCTGGACGACGTTCTGCGTCATCGTCAGCATCTGGTTCGTGCAGCCGCCGTAGCAGACGAAACCCTCCGCCTCGGCGTTCGGGAGCGCCAGCGAGTTGTTGCGGAACACCGTGCCGAGCACCGGCCCGTTGCCGTCCTCCGCGCCGCGCGTGATGATCCCGCCGCGGGTCTTGGCGCCGAAGATCGCGTTGTACTCGAAGACGTTGCCGGTCGAGACGCCGTCGGGGTCCTTCGCGTCCGTGCCGAGCTCGGTGAAGGTCTCGTTGTCCTCGGAGATGTTGTGGTGGATGACGTCCCGGGAGCCGTAGAAGATCTCGACCGCGGCGCCGTCGAGTCCGCCGAAGTCGTCGGCCTTCGCGATCGAACCGCTGATCCGGTTCCAGCCGATGTCGGAGTCGTTGCCCTGGACCAGCACGGCGAACGCGCCGGAGTCGTCGTTGCCGCCCGGCGTCACCACGGTCATGTGGTTGTTGTCGACGAGGTCGTTCTGCGTGACCTCGGTGCCGTCGGCCGACGGCGCGATGTACACGCCCGCGCCGGCACCGGTGATCAGGTTCGACAGCACCTTGTTGCGGTCGCCGGACACCTTCACCCCGGCCCACGAACAGCGCCCCGCGTCAGCGGCGACGCCGATCTGCAGGTCCTTCACCAAGTTGTCGTCGCCTGGAAGGTCGACACATGCTTCGGCATTGCCCTTGACGATCGGCCGCGCGCCGGTGCCGTACGCGCCGATCGTGACGCCCGAGCCGTTGACCGTGAGGCCACCGGACCAGCTCCCGCCACGACGCAGCAGGACGGTGTCGCCCGCCGCGAACGTGGTCGCGGAGATCTTCGCCAGGGATTTCCACGGGGTCTGCTGAGAAGTGCCGTTCGCGGTGTCGCTGCCGGAGACCTGGTCGACGTAGTACGTCTTCGAAGCGGCTTCGGCCGTCGTGAACCCGGTGCACACGACAGCGGCGAGCACGGCCACGGAAAGCAGTTTCCAGGACATGCCGCGGACCGTAACCACCTGCCGCACAAGGGTCGTACAAAGACCTCGGCGGCTTTAGCATGATCGGATGCGTCGGGCGTCGCGGATCCTCGTGCCGGCCGCATTGCTGTTCAGCGCCATGGTGGCGAGCAGCGGGATCGCGTCAGCGCCGCCACCGCCGGTGGCTCCCGTCTCCGGGCTGAACGAGCTTTGGAACGACTACGGCGATCAGGGCGGGCATTGGACCGGCGGGGATCGCACGGTGTCGGTCCCGCTGCCGGACGGCCGCACGGCGTGGCTGTTCTCGGACACGTTCCTCGGCAGGGTGAACCCCGACCACAGCCGCCCGCGGGACAGCCCGATCGCGCGCAACACCATGGTCGTCCAGCGGTCCGACGGCTCGCTGGGGGAGACGCTGCACGGCGGCACCGCCGACGAACCGGAGGCGCTGATCGGTCTCGCGGGTTCGGACGAGCACTACTGGGTCGGCGACGGTGTGGTCCAGGGCGACGTCCTGCGGGTGCTTTACAACCGGTACAAGACGACGGGGCCCGGCGGTCTCGACTTCCGGAGCACCGGGACTTCGCTGGCCACCTTCCGGCTGCCCGCGCTGACGCCGTCCGAGCTGCTGGTGATCCCGGTGAGCGACAAGGTCGCGTGGGGATCGGAGCTGCTCGAAGACGGCGGATACACCTATATCTACGGCGCCGAACAAGGCCATCTCCGGCTCGCCAGAGTGCCCGTCGGTGGGCTTCGCGGACCTTGGCTGTTCTGGACCGGCGCCGGCTGGTCGCCCCACGAGGAGGGCTCCGCCCGGATGCTGTCCGGGGTCGGGACGGCGTTCTCGGTGACCCGTGTCGGCGGCGAATACGTGCTGATCACCATGGACACCAGCCCCGGCTTCAGCCCGGTGATGCTCGCCTACACCGCGAGCTCGCCGACGGGTCCGTTCGGTGCCCCGGTCGTTCTCCACCGGGCACCCGAAGCGAGCGACCGGCGGATCGTCTACGACGCGACGGCGCATCCGCAGCTGAGCCGTCCCGGGAAGCTCACGGTGTCGTACAACGTGAACTCGCTCGACCACGGGGACAACATCGCGGACGTGCGGATCTACCGGCCGCGGTTCGTGGAGGTCGACTGGCCGCCTCAGCCGAACTGGCCTCGTGAGTGGCGAGGACGGTTCTAACCGTCCTCGCCACTCACGAGCGCCTGCCGGACAGTGCCATCGGTGAGCTGGTTCAGCTGGGTCATGGTCCGGTCCAGCTGCTCCGCCAGCCGCGGGATCGTGCTCGACGGCAGGTACGCCTCAGCCCCGGCGTCGAGGAGACGCCGGACCGGGCCCTCGTACTTGACGCCGAGTTCGGCGTCTTCGATCTCCGTGATCACGATCCGCGCCTTCGGATACAGCGCGCGGAAGTTGCCGATCAATTGCGGGCTGGCGGGCGGGACCAGCAGGACGTCGACGGTCGGCGGCGCCGAGTGCAGGTCCAGGACGAGGTACCCGGGGCCGAGCCGCTCGGACAACGCGTCCCGCGCCGACGCCGACAGCTTCATGGCGGTGGCCACGACCGTGATGTCCTCGGAGTCCGCCGAACGCACCGGTTCTTCACGGACAGCGGCGGAGATCGTCGCGATGGTCTCGCCGTTCCGAGTTATGAGCACGTTCTCGCCAGGGCGAAGCGTGTCTATGAGCGCTACGAGTTCTACAGGAAGCTGGGAGGCCTCGACCCACTGATCACTCATCACCCCATGATGGCCCCCGCGTTCCGGGTGGTGGCGACTCGGGTAGTGAGGGGAAGTCAAACGTGGCGTGTCGGTGCGGTGGGCCGAAAGCTCCTTTCGTCGCATCAGACGCGGTGAAAGGAGCTTTCGGCCCACCGCGACCCCGCCCAAGAACCCGGCACGTTTGCCTTACTGCTCACGCGCTTACCGCTGTCGAGGCCGCCCCGGAACTCCCGGCCGCGTCTGCCAGGGATGCGGCCCGTTGAGCGGCCGGTATTCGACGCCCAGCGCGTCCAGCCGCGGCAGGTGATGGTCCCGCAATCGCGGCAGGAACTCCGCGTAGTCCCGTCCGTCCGGGTCGCTCCACGCCACCTCGGCGAACGCGCACAGGCGCGGGAAGGCGACGTAGTCCACCCGCCGCACGGTGTCGAGATGCTCCGACCACACCTGCGCCTGCGCGCCGAGGATCGCCTTCCCCTCGGGGTAATCGGCGGGCACCGGCTCGTAGGCGTAGAAGCTTTCCAGCGTGCTCAGGTAACCCACGGGGATCGGTTCGTCGGGGTGGTCGGATTGCCGGTGGTCCAGGTACACGTGGTCCTCCGGGCACATGACGACGTCGTGCCCGGCGGCCGCCGCGCGGGCACCGGCCGCCTCGCTCTGCCAGGAGCCGATGACCATCGGCGGCAGATCGCCCGCTTCGAGCACCTCGTCCCAGCCGAGCGGACGACGACCCCGATCGACCAGGTGCTGCGCGATCTCACGCACGAACCGGCCGTGCTCCTCGGTCGCGCCGGGCACTTCGTCGCCGCCGAGCGCGATGACCTCGGACGGGAAGATGTCCAGCACGTGGTCGAAAACACGCTTGAAAAAGTCCACAGTGGACTTCTCGGTGTTCAGCAGTGACGTGCTGATACCCCAGCTCGTCCACACCTCCCACGGTTCGGCGGTCTCCGGCCCGAGTTCGGGATACGCGGCGATCGCGGCCCGTGCGTGGCCGGGGATGTCGACCTCCGGGACGACCGTCACCGAACGCGCGGCGGCGTACGCGACGATCTCGCGGAGATCGTCGGCCGTGTAGAACCCGCCGTGCGGCCGTCCGTCGCGCTCCGGCCCGTCGTGCCGTCCGACCATCGACGACTTCCGCCACCCGCCGACCTCGGTCAGCCTGGGGAACTCGGGGATCTCGATCCGCCAGCCCTGGTCGTCGGTCAGATGCAGGTTGAGCACGTTGAGCTTGTGCGCGGAGATCAGGTCGATGAACCGCAGCACCTCGGCCTTCGTGCGGAAATGCCTTGCCACGTCCAGTAGACAGCCGCGCCAGCCGAACCGCGGGTGGTCGGTCACGACGCCGCACGGGATCGTCGCCTGTCCACTGTGGATCGGCGCGGCCCGGAAGGCGTCCGGCCCGATGAGCTGCCGGAGCGTCTGGCGGCCGTAGAACTCTCCTGCCGTGTCGGCCGCGTGCAGGGTCACGCCGGACGGGTCGATCTCCAGCCGGTAGCCCTCGGCCGGCAACGCGGTGTCGCGGCGCACGTCCACTTCGGACGGTACGGAACACTTCCCCGGCAAGGGTTCCACCGAGACGGGACGGGGGAGCAGCGTTTCGAAGCCAGGCATGTCAACCCTTCACCGCGCCGCCCATGACGGACACGAGTCGTCGTTGCACGAGGATGAAGAACACCAGCACCGGGATGGTCATCAGGGTCGAGCCCGCCATCACCGCGCCCCAGTCGGTGTCCTCCGGTTTGAAGAACACCAGGATCGCCAGCGGGAGCGTCTGGTTCTCGGTGTTGGAGATGATGAACGTCTTCGCGAACAGGAAGTCGTTCCACGCGTGGATGAACGCCAGCACGCTGATCGCCACCAGCCCGGGCGCCACGAGCGGGAAGAGGATCTGCCAGGTGAACCGCATCCGGCTCGCCCCGTCGATCTTCGACGCCTCTTCCAGTTCCTGCGGCACCGCGGCGACGAAGCCGCGCAGCATCCAGATCGCGAACGGCAGGCTGAACGCCAGGTGCACCAGGATCAGCGAGCCGAGATGGTTGGTGCCGAACGCCGGCGCGACGTCGCCGACCGACCGCATCAGGAAGAACAGCGGGATGGTCAGCGCCTCGACCGGCACCATCTGCGCCACCAGCACCATCACCAGCAGCACGGTCCGGCCCTTGAAGTTGAACCGCGTCAGCGCGACCGCCGAGAGGAACGAGAGCAGCAGCGACAACGCCACCACCACGACGGCCACGATCACGCTGTTCAGGAAGAACATCGCGAAGCCTTCGCCGCTGAGCACCCGTTCGAAGTGCTCCAGTGTCGGCGTGAGCGTCCAGGGACGGGGGTTCTCCGCCTGGATCTGCCCGGTGGGCTTGAACGCCGAAAGCACCATCCAGTACACGGGGAACGCGACCATCCCCGCGATCACCACGCAGACGATCTCGGCGATCAGCCTGCCCGGCTTGTGCACTCGACGGCCTGTCGTCACACCCATCCGGCGCTCCGGCGTTGGGACCGGACGTACAACCCGGTGATGGACAGCAGCAGCAAGGTCATCACGACTCCGAGCGCCGCGCCGAGACCGTATTCCTGTCCGGCGAAGGCCTGTTGGTAGGCGAAGACGTTGAGCACGAGGTTGCGCCCGGCCACGCCGCCGCCGTTGGTCATCACGTAGATCTGGGTGAAGATCTTGAAGTCCCAGATGATCGACTGGATGGTGGCGATGGTGAGCAGCGGCCGCACCATCGGCAGGGTGATCGACCAGGTGGTGCGCCAGGTCGACGCGCCGTCGAGGTACGCGGCCTCGATGACCTCTTCCGGCACTCCCTTGAGCCCGGCGTACATCGTCACCATGACGAACGGGAACGAGCACCAGATGACCTCGGCGGCCACCAGCCCGAACGTGCTGTACGTGTCGAAGGTCCAGGAGTGGTTCGCCATCCCGGTGAACCCGAGGCCCGACAGCACCTCGTTCACCAGGCCGAAGTCCGCGTCGAACAGGAACAGCCAGACGTACGAGCCCGCCATCGCGGGCGTCGCCCATGCCGCCAGCGCGGCCAGGAACAGCGGAACGCGCGCCCAGGCGCGGACTCGGGTCGCCAGCACGGCGAGCCCGGTCCCGAGCGCCAGGCTGCCGACGACGCAGACCGCGGTGAACCCGAGGGTCTTGGCCAGCACCTCCCAGAACTGGAGGTTCTCCAGCAGCTCGACGTAGTTGCCGAAACCGAGGAACACCAGCGGCGCGTTGCCGACCGCTTGCGGCTGGCCGTAGTCGTAGAACGAGATCAGGACGAGCTGGTAGATCGGGTACACCAGCATCGCGAGCAGCAGGATGCCACCGGGAGCCAGGTAGAGCAGGGCGGCCCGCCCGTCCCGGCGACGGCGGGGCGACCGCCGTGCCGGGACGGCCGGAGCCGTGGTGCGAGGGATTTCCTTGGTGACCACTAACCGAACGCCTTGTTCATCTCGGCGGCCGCCGCGGTGAGCGCGGTGGCGGGGTCCTTGCCGCCGGTCGCGATCTGCTGGATCGCGGTGGGCAGCACGTTCTGCGCGTCGATCTTCGACCACGCCGCGGTGGCGGGGACGAACTTCGTGCCCGCGGTGAGCGTGTCGACGAACGGCTTGACCGACGGGTCGCTCGCGGCGAGCTTCTGCTGGACGCTGCCGAGCGTGGGCAGGTTGCCCATCGCGACGTACATCTTCTCCTGGTACTTGGCGCCACCGAGCAACTGGGTGAACTCGACCGCGAGGCTCTTGCGCTTGGTCGCGTTGAACACGCCGAGCAGGTTGCCGCCCGCGAACGCCGGGGCGATCTTGCCGGCCTCGGTACCCGGGAGCGGGATGATCGCGTACTTGCCCTTCACCTGGCCGGCCTCGACGGCCTTGCGGTTGAAGTCACCGCCGATCGACATCCCGGCCTTGCCGCCGGCGAACGCCGTGATGCTCTGCGTCCCGGTGAGGTTGGCGCACTGTTCGGGCGGGCAGATGTCCGCCTTGAGCAGGTTCGCGTACGCCGTGACCCCAGCCTTCGCCTGTTCGGAGTCCACAGTGGACTTCCACTTGCCGCCGTCCTGCTTGGCGATCTCGCCGCCGTGGGCCCACAGGTAGGGCAGCATCGCGTAGGTGTACTTGCCGCCGACGGAGATGCCGTACAGCTCCGGCTTCTTGGCGCGGATCGTCCTCGCGGTTTCGGTCAGCTCCGCCAGCGTGGACGGCGGCTTGAGACCGAGTTCGGCGAAGATGTCCGTCCGGTAGTACAAGGCGCGGATGCCGGTGAACCACGGAAGCCCGTAGGTCTTGCCGCCGGATTTCGCGGTCTCCAGTACGGCGGGCAGGATGTCGGCGCCTTCCTTCCACGCCGACAGGTCGCCGGTCAGGTCGGCCAGCGCGCCCGTGGCGGCGTAGCTGGAGACGTCGGTGTTCCCGAACTCGGCGACGTCCGGCGCGCTGGCCGGATCGTTGAAGGCGCCGGAGAACTTGTCCGCGCGGCCCTCCACCGGGATCCACTGGACGTCGACCTCGACGCCGGAGTGTGCCGCCTTGAACTCGGCGATCGCCTCCTTGACCGCGGCCTCCTTCGGCGCGCGGTTGGCCTCGTCGAACAGCCAGACCCGGACCGTGCCGGTCTTCTCGTCACCGCCGCCCGCGGCCGGGGTGTTCTGGGCGGGCGCGCAGGCCGTGACGAGGCCGACCGCCGCGAGGCCCGCGATGAGGACGCGAGTTCTCATGGGTTTCTCCTTAGGCGAAAAAGACGGAATTGACTTGGGGGAGCGCCAGTTTCCCGGCGACGGCCCCGGGAAGGCCGGTGCCGGGATCGCGCGGCAGCCAGCTGAGCGTGCCGGACTTGTCGCTCGAGACGTAGAACCAGCGCTCGGTTGGGTCGAGGGTGAAGTGCCGCGGGTACACCCCGCCGACGGGCGCGTTGTTCAGCAGCTTCAAGGACTTCCCGTCCTCGCTGACGCCGAACGACGCGATCGTGTCGGAGCCGCGCACGGAGGCGTAGACGAACTTCCCGTCCTTGGACGTGGTGATCTCGCCCGGGTACTGCTCGCCGGGGGTGCCCGCGGGAACGGCCGGGACGACCTGTCCGGCGGTGAGTTTCCCGGTCGCCGGGTTCCACGCCGCGACGGTCACCTCGGCACGCAGCTCACCGAGGATGTAGGCGTACTTGCCGTTCGGGTGGAACGCCAGGTGCCGCGGGCCGGCGCCCGACGGGAGTTTCAGCTGCTGGTTGAGCTTCAGTTTCCCGGTGGCGACGTCGAGTTTGTAGACGTAGACCGAATCCGCGCCGAGGTCGACCGCGAGCACCCACTTGCCGGTGGGGTCGTTGACGACCTGGTGCGCGTGCGCCTGACGCTCGGCGCCCTTGTGCTGCGCCAGATCGACGACGTCGCCGAGCTTCCCGCCCGCGAGGATCGGGAGGACGACGACGCTGCCGCTGCTGTAGTTCGCGGCCAGCACGTACTTCTGGCTCGAATGGACGCTCAGATGGGTCGGGTGCTGTCCCTTGGCCGGCTTCTTGTTGAGCAGCTTGGGTTTCGCCGGATCGGCCAGGCTGAACGCGGAGATCTGGCCGTTCTCGTCCTCATTGGTCACGTAGAGCGTCTTGCGGTCGGCGCTGAGGTCGAACCAGGAAGCGTTGCTCACTCCCGGAATCGTCCGGTCGACGACCACGGCGTTCGTGGCCGCGTCCCGGTGACCGACATCGAGCCCGTGCCCGGAACTGGTGTAGCTGCTGATGTAGATGGCCCCGGTTCCCTTCGGTCCGCAGGTCTGTTCGGAGGCGTTCGCGAGGTGGGAACCGAGAACGGTGGTGAGTCCAGCCGCTCCGACGGCGCCGAGGAAGGTGCGTCGATCCAGTCCGGTCATCGTGATCTCTCCCAGTCGTCAGGTGGTTTAAACCAATGCCATGAGCAATGCTGCCACGCCGAAACCGGAAACGGAAAGGACGGTTTCCAATACGGTCCAGGTTTTCAGGGTCTCCGGCACGGTCATGTTGAAGTACCGCGAGATGATCCAGAAACCGCCGTCGTTCACGTGGGAGGCGATGATCGAGCCCGCCGAAATCGCGACGACCAGCAGCGCGAGCTGCATCTGCGAGTAGCCCAGCGTCGCCACCGTCGGTGCGACGATGCCGCTCGTGGTCACGATCGCGACCGTCGCCGAACCCTGTGCGATGCGCATACCGCAACTGATGACGTACGCCGCCAGGATGACCGGGAGGCCGGCGTTGTCGAGCGAACCCGCGACGGCCTTGCCGATCCCGGTGGCGGACAGCACGGCGCCGAAGAACGCGCCCGCGCCGACCACCAGCAGGATCATCGCGACCGGGCGCAGCGACTTCGCCGAAAGCTCGCTCAAATCCTTGCCCGTCAAGCCGCGGCGCAGCCCCAGCAACCAGGACGCGAGCAGCACCGAGACGGTCAGCGCGACCGCCGGGGTACCGATGAACGCGGCGACACCGGCGGCCGCGGAGGCCTTGGGAAGCCAGATGCTGCCGAAGGTCCCGGCGAGGATCAGCACCAGCGGGACCGCGATGATCCCCAGCACCAGCCCGAGCGACGGCGGGTTCGTCTCCTTTTCGCCTTCTTCCTCGGCGACCAGGAATTCCGCGGGAACGGCCACGTCGACCCGCTTGCCGATCCACGTCGAATACAGCACACCGCCGACGAGGAACGCGGGAATACCGCAGACCAGGCCCATCAGGATGATCCAGCCGAGTTCGACGTGCAGCAGACCGGCCGCGGCCACCGGGCCGGGGTGCGGCGGGAGGAACGCGTGGGTGATGGAAAGACCGGCGAGCAACGGCAACGCGTACAGCACGAGCGAACGGCCGCCCTGTTTGGCGGCGACGTAGACCAGCGGCGCCAGCACGAAGATGCCGATGTCGAAGAACACCGGGATACCGAAGACGAAACCCGCGAGCCCCATCGCCAGCGGGGCCCGCTTCTCACCGATGGCGCGCAGCAGCGCGCTGGTGAGCACCTTCGCCCCGCCCGAACGCTCCAAAATGGACCCGAGGATCGTGCCGAGCCCGATGATCGCGGCGATATGGCCGAGGATCCCGCCGAATCCCTTCTCCAGCAGGGAATCCGAGGCCTTCTGCGCGGAGCCGACGATCTGGACGACCGGCAGGCCCGCGGCCAGCGCGGTCAGCAGGCCGACCACGATCAGCGCGATGAAGGGCTCGAGCTTGACCTTGATGATGAGGAACAGCAACACCGCGATCGAGACGGCGGCGAGGGTCAGGAGACCGCCCGTCGAATGTTGGAGCCAGTCGATCATCGGGCACTCCCGGGGTTCCGCAGTGAATGACCGGCGAGGGCGCCGGTCGGTTGACCATCGTCGATGGCGGCGACACCGTTGACGAAGACATAGGGGATACCGGCGGCCTGCTGCCGCGGCTCGTCGAACGTGGCGGTGTCGGCGACGGTTTCCGGGTCGAACAGCACGAGATCCGCCGCGTATCCGGCGCGGACGAGACCGCGATCGGTCAGGCGCAGGCGCTGTGCCGCGCGGCCGGTGAGGTGGGCGACGCATTCGGCGAGTTCGAGGACGCCGAGTTCGCGGACGTAGCGCGCGAGGTACCGCGGGAACGTGCCCCAGGCGCGGGGATGTGGCCGCGCGCCGACGAGCAGCCCGTCGCTGCCGCCGGTGTGGGTGCGGTGGCGCATGATCGCCTGGACGTTCTCCTCGTGCCCGACGTGCATCAGGCAGGACGTCCCGAGCTTCTCCGAGAGCAGGACGTCGAAGTACAGCTCCGCGGCCGGCTTCCCGGCCCGTTGTGCCGAAGCGGCGACGGAATGCCCGACGAGGTGGGAGTTCTCGTCGCGGCGGACGCCGTTGATCTCGATGGCCTCCCAGTCGATCGGCACTCCGTGGGCGCCGTCGGAACCGGTTTCCTCGATCTCGGCGCGGATCCGCTCACGGGTGTCCACATCGGACAACCGGGCCAGCGTGGCGTCGAGCCCGCCCTCGGTGGCCCAGCTCGGCAGCAGCGCGGAAAGGTAGGTGGCGCCGGGAAGGTAGGGATAGGTGTCCAGCGTGATGTCGCAGCCGTCGTCGAGCGCCCGGTCGAGCAGCTCCAGCAGGTTCGACGCCTTGCCCTTGTTCACCGAGAAGTTCATCGTGGCGTGCGCGAGGTGCAGCGGGCAGCCCGACCGGCGGGAGACGTCGACCATCTCGCCGAACGCCTCCAGCGCGCCCTTGCCGTAGCTGCGATGGTGCGGGCTGTAGAAGCCACCGCGCTCGCCGACGACCTGGCACAGCTCGACCAGTTCTTCGGTGGTCGCGTACATGCCCGGTGTGTAGGTGAGCCCGGACGACATGCCCATCGCACCCTCGGCCAGCCCGGTCGCGATGAGTTCCTTCATCGCGTTCATCTCGGCTTCGGTGGCGGGCCGGTCTTCCCAGCCGACGGTGAGCATGCGGACGGTGCCCTGCGGTACCAGGTAGGCCGCGTTGACCGCGACCCCCGCGTCGAGCCGGTCGAGGTACTCGCCGACGGAACGCCAGTTCCAGTCGAAACCGGCCGGATCGTCGTTCCAGCCTGCCAGCTGCTGGCGCAAAGCGGCGAGGACCTCGTCGTTCACGGGCGCGTAGGAGAGCCCGTCCTGCCCGAGGACCTCGGTCGTGACGCCCTGGGAGAGCTTCGCGAGGTGATCCGGATTGGCGAGCAACTGGAGGTCGGAATGCGAATGCATGTCGATGAACCCGGGCGCGAGCACGAGTCCTTCGGCGTCGATGGTGCGGCGGCCCGAGAGCGAGCCGGGTTCGGCGACACTGGCGATTCGGCCGTCGGAGATGCCCACGTCATGCCTGGTGAGCGGATCCCCGGTGCCGTCGGCGACCAGTGCCGAGCGGACGACGATGTCCATGGTGATTCTTCCTCTGCGGCGGTGGAGGACGGATCAGAAATCAGAAATGGGTGCGGACGAAATCGAGCACGGTCTCGCCGTCGGGGCCGACGACCGGGATCAGGGGCCATTTGTCGAAGACGGTGCAGGGATGGGACAGCCCGAGGGCGATCCAGTCCCCGACCTCGACCGGTGACGACGCGGGCAGGGTGAGGAAGGCGTGCTGGTCGTTCATCTTCTGGATGGAATGACCTTCGAGCGCGGACGTCTGCCCGTCGCCCTTGCGGATGAGGCGCGGCTCGGGCATGCCCTCGTCGAACGAGGCGTCCCGTTTGCCGATGGTGAGCAGCGCGAGTTCGTCCGTCGGCTTCGACGTCACCTGTGCCCAGGCACGCAACGCGGACCGGAAGGAGGCGACGCCGCCGATGCGCGGGTGTTCGCCCAAGGGTGAGATCACGCGGTAGAAGCCGTCGTCGTGGGTCACGTAGGCGCCGCTGCGGAGGATTGGCAGGACCTCCAGGCCACCCCAGTCCTTGGTGAGCTCGTCGGCGACGCGGTCGAAGTACGCGCTGCCGCCGCCGGTCACGATGATCTGCCCGGCGTCGTCGAGCAGACCCTTGGCGTGGAAGGCGAAGACGAGTTCGCGCAGACCGTCCACATAGGAGCTGATCAGCTGGAGCGACTTTTCGTCCGTGTGATGGGAAAGCGCGCCCTCGTAGCCGCCGGAACCGCGTAGCCGCAAGGCCGGGCTCGCGTGCGCGGCCTCGGCCACGGCGAGCGCGGTCTCGGTGTCGCGGACACCGGTGCGGCCGCCCTCGGCGCCAAGCTCGACGAGCACGTCCACCTTCCTGCGGGCCCCGCGCAGGGCTTCGGTCATCAGTTCGACACCGCGGACCGAGTCGACCCAGCAGACGAACTCGAAGTCGTCGTCGGCGTCCAGCTCGGCGGCCAGCCACTTCAGCCCGGACGGGTCGAGCAGCTGGTTCGCCAGCAGGATGCGGGAAACGCCGAACGCGCGGTAGATCCGGAGGTGGCCGGCGTTCGCGCAGGTGATACCCCACGAGCCGTGCTTCAGCTGCCGCTCGAACAGCTGCGGCGCCATCGTCGTCTTGCCGTGCGGGGCCAGCGCGACCCCGCGTTCGGCGCACCAGTCCGCCATCGTGCGGAGGTTGTGCTCGACGGCCTCTTCGTCGAGGACGACGAACGGTCCGAGGAAGCCGTCTTCGAACAGCTTCGCGCCGCGGGCGGCGGCTTCGCCGATCGTGAGACCGGACAGCGAGGGCGCGACCGAGCGGAAGCGCCAGTCGACGCGCTCCTCCCGGACGGCCGCGACCGCGGCGGAATCGATGGTGCCGGCTTGGAACATGAGGTTCACCTCGGTTGCGTATGTTGCAACGGACGTTGCGCATATTGCGTGGGATAGGTGTAGCATCCGGTCCGCTGGAGGTCAACGGCGTGACGACTAGGAGACGCGAAGGTGACAAGCGCGCCCCACGTTTTGTGCATCGGGGAGTCGATGGCCTTGTTCGTGCCGGCCGAATCCGGGCCGCCCGACGAGGTACGTAAGTGGGTGCGAAGCATCGGAGGGGCCGAATCGAACGTCGCCTGCCATCTCCCCGCGCTGGGTTTCACCAGCGCGTGGGTGAGTGCCGTCGGCGACGATCCGTTCGGCCGCGCGCTGGTGCGCGAGATCGGCGAGGCGGGGGTGGACGTCAGCGCGGTCGTGGTCGATCCGACGCGTCCGACCGGGCTCTACATCAAGGAGAGCGGCGCGGACGGCAGCCCCGTCCGCTACTACCGCAAGGGCTCCGCCGCGTCCGGAATGGACGCGGGATTGCTGGGGAAACTCGACCTCGACGGTGTCCGGGTGATCCACCTGTCCGGGATCACGCCCGCGCTGTCGGACGGCTGCCTGGACCTGGTGCGGGCACTGATGGAACGACCGCGTGGCGACACGCTGGTGTCGTTCGACGTGAACTTCCGGCCCGCGCTCTGGGCCGGGCGTGACCCGTCGGTGCTGGCCGGGCTGGCCGCCCGCGCCGACATCGTGCTGGCGGGCGAGGACGAGGCCGAGCGGGTGTGGGGACCGGTGACCCGGTACGGCTGCGCGCCGCGGTGCCAGGGCCGAAGACGCTGGTCGTCAAGCATGGAGCACGCGGGGTGACCCTGGTCGAAGGCGACGAGGCACCGCTGTTCTCGCCCGCGCTCCAGGTGGACGTCGTGGAGCCGGTCGGCGCCGGCGACGCCTTCGCGGCCGGATTCCTCGCCGCGACCCTGCGCGGCGACGACCCCGCGACGCGGCTGCGCCGCGGTCATCTGCAGGCCGTGGCCACCCTGCTGACCCACGACGACGTGGGCACGCCGCTGCCCGCGTCGGTCGTCGAAGCGCTTCTTGGAGCGGATGAGGCAGCATGGGCGGCGGCCAAGCTGACGGACAAGGGAGTGGTGGGCGGATGAGCCAGAGCCTGGACAGGGCGCTCACGCTGCTGGGCGGGCTCGCCCGCGAGCCGAAGACGCTCGACCAGCTCGCCGAGGAGATCGGCGTGCACAAGTCGACCGTGCTGCGCCTGCTGCGCACCCTGGAGGCACACCACTTCGTGCGCAGGGAAGGGCAGCGGTACTACCGGCTGGGCAGTGCCCTCTTCGACCTCGCCCAGCAGGCGCTGGAGGACCGCGACGTCCGCCGCACCGCGCAATCCGCGCTCGCCGGGCTCAACGCGCGTACCGGGCACACCGTGCACCTCGCGTCCTATGAGGACGGGGAGGTCGTCTACATCGACAAGTTCGAGGGCAGGCATTCGGTGCGGATGTACTCCCGTATCGGGAAACGCGCGCCGCTGCACTGCACCGCCGTCGGCAAGGTGCTGGTCGCCGCGATGACACCGGAGAAGCAGGCGGACGTGGTGTCGAGGATCGACTTCTTCGTCCGCACGCCGAACACGATCACTACACCCGAGGCCTATGAGAAGGAGCTCGCGCTCGTCGCCGACCGCGGCTACGCGGTGGACAACGCCGAACACGAGGACTTCATCCACTGCGTCGCCGCGCCCGTCCGCGGCCCGGGCGGCGTGGTGCTCGCCGCCGCGTCGGTGTCGGTGCCGAAGGTGCTGCTCGACTACGACGGCCTGATGGCGCTCGTGCCGGAGCTGATCGCCGCCACCGAAGAAGCTTCCGTCCACAGTGGATGGACGGGGAACCGAAAGGGGAAGTTGGAATGAGCAAGACCGCGATCAGCACGGAGAACGCGCCGAAGCCGGTGGCCGCGTTCTCGCAGGCGGTCCGCAAGGGCAACATCCTGCAGGTGGCCGGCCAGGTCGCCTTCGACCCGGCCACCGGCGCCATCGTCGGCGAGACCGTCGGCGAGCAGACCGAGCAGACCTTCAAGAACATCGAAGCGGTGCTCGAGGCCGCCGGTTCGAGCCTGGCCGACGCGATGATGGTGCGCGTCTACCTGACCGACGTCGACCACTTCGGCGCGTTCAACGAGGTCTACAACAAGCTGATCGGCGAGGCGCCGCACCCGGCCCGCACTACCGTTTACGTCGGCCTGCCCGCCGGCCTGCTGGTGGAGATCGACGTCCTGGCCGTCACGGACTGACCGCGCGCCTCGTGAGTGGCAAGGACGGTTCTAACCGTCCTTGCCACTCACGAGGTCACAGCACGCTCGTGTACCCGTTCAGCGCGGGCTGCCCGCCCAGATGCGCGAAGAGCACGTTCGAATCCCGCGAGATCTCGCCGCGGGAAACGAGGTCGATCAGCCCCGCCATGGACTTGCCCTCGTACACCGGGTCGGTCAGCACTCCCTCCAGCCGCGCCAGCGTCCGGATCGCGTCCAAGGTGGACTCGTCCGGGATGCCGTAGATCCCGGCGTGGTAGCGCTCGTCCAGTTCGACGTCGCCGATCTCGCCCGCGCCGATCAGCTCCGCGGTCGCCCGCGCGATGCGGGTGATCTGGTCACGCGTCTCCGCCGGTTTCGCCGAGCCGTCGATCCCGAGGATCCGGCGCGGCTTCCCGGAAAGCGCGGCCCCGGCGACCATTCCCGCCTGCGTGCTGCCGGTGACCGAGCAGACGATCACCGTGTCGAAGAAGACGCCGAGCTCCGCCTCCTGCGCTTCGAGCTCGACCATCCAGTTCGCGAAACCGAGCCCGCCGAGGCGGTGGTCCGAGCCGCCCGCCGGGATCGCGTACGGCTTCCCGCCGCCGGCTTCGATCTCCTTGACGGCGTTCTCCCAGCTCTCCTTGAAGCCGACGCCGAATCCGGCCTCGACCATCCGGATGTCCGCGCCGAGGATGCGCGAAAGCTGGATGTTGCCGACCTTGTCGTACATCGGGTCGTTCCAGTCGACCCAGCTCTCCTGCACCAGCACGGCCTTGAGCCCGGCCCGCGCGGCGGCCGCGGCGACCTGGCGGGTGTGGTTCGACTGCACGCCGCCGATCGAGATCAGCGTGTCCGCGCCCTGGGCCAGCGCGTCGGCGACCAGGTATTCGAGCTTCCGGGTCTTGTTGCCGCCGAACGCGATCCCGGAGTTGACGTCCTCGCGTTTCGCCCAGACCTTCGCGCCGCCGAGGTGGGCGGTGAGCCGTTCGAGCGGGTGGACGGGGGAGGGGCCGAAGAGCAGCGGGTAGCGGGGGAAGTCGGCGAGGGTCATGGCGTCTCCAGAAGGTCTTCGAGTTCGGTCCAGATCGTGGCGGTGATCGCGCAGGCCGCGTCGACGTCGCCCGCTTCGATGGCGTCGGCCAGCTCCGCGTGGCGCTGGACCGACCGGTGGGCGGGCAGGGAGCCGAAGCGGGCGTATTCGAGACGGCGCAACAGCGCGGTGTAGCGGGCCAGGGTCGCGGCGACCGCCCGGTTGCGCGCGGCGGCCACCGGGACGTCGTGGAGTTCGTCGTCGGCGGCGATCGCGGCCGCGATGTCCCCGGCGGCGATCGCGTCGGCGAACCGCGTGTTGGCCGCCCGCATCGCGGCGACCTCCGCCGGCCCCATCCGCGGCGCGCCCGCCCGGACCGCGAACTCGTGCAGTGCGCGCACGAGCTGCAAGGCGTCACGGACGTCGTCGGGGACGAAACCCGCCACACGCGTGTAGCTCTGTGGCTTGGACTCGACGAGGCCGTCCTCGATGAGCCGCAGCAACGCTTGGCGCACCGGCGCCCGGGAAAGCCCCAGCTGCTCGGCGAGATCACCGTCGCGCAGGTTCGTGCCCGGCGGCAGCGTCCCGTCGATGATCGCCCGCCGGATGTTCTCGTAGGCCTCGTCCCTGAGGAGGGACCTCGGCACCTTCGCTAACCCACTCACATCTGAAATGTTAGTCGACGGCGAAGTGGAAGTACATGAAGGCCCCCTTCCTGTGCCTGGACGCAAGGAAGGGGGCCTTCATGTACTTCGGAGGGCTAGTAGACCGGTCCCGTGTACTTCTCGCCCGGGCCCTGCCCGGGCGCGTCCGGCACGGCCGAAGCCTCGCGGAACGCTTTCTGCAGCGACTGCAGGCCCTCGCGCAACGGGCCGGCGTGCAGGCCGAGGTACTCTGCCGAAGCGGTGACCAGCCCGGCGAGGGCGGTGATCAGGCGGCGGGCCTCGTCGAGGTCGCGGTGCGGTGAGCTGGCCGGGTCCTCGTCCGCGAGACCGAGGCGTTCGGCGCCGGCGGAGAGCAGCATGACGGCCGCCCTGCTGATCACCTCGACGCTCGGGATGTCCTCCAGGTCGCGGACGTCCGGGGAATACGGGGGCTGCTGAACGGGTTCATCTGACACGTCTGGTACCCTTCCACGAGCGACCAGCCCCCGAGTGATCGGGGGCGGCAAGTGGAGCCCCGCTCCCACCCGTGTCACCGCCGCAACATCAGGTGTCCGGGTCCGGTCTCGCCGAAGACGATTTCGGGCGTCGGAGGCGGTGCGTTCGGTTCTGGAGACTGAACGCGATCGGAATGAGTGGGCCTCGCGTACCTCACGGTACCGGGGCCTTCGGCATGTGGGCACCAGGTCGAAACGGTAGAAGAATTTACCTCGGACCAAGGAGGCCCCATCAGCTCCGAGACACGCATCAACGACCGAATCCGGGTTCCGGAGGTCCGCCTCGTCGGGCCGGCCGGTGAACAGGTCGGCATCGTCCGGATCGAAGATGCGCTGCGGCTGGCACAGGAGAACGATCTCGATCTCGTCGAGGTCGCTCCGCAGGCACGCCCGCCCGTATGCAAGCTCATGGACTTCGGCAAGTTCAAGTACGAGAGCGCGCAGAAGGCCCGCGAGTCCCGCCGCAACCAGCAGCTCACCGTCATCAAAGAGCAGAAGCTGCGGCCGAAGATCGATCAGCACGACTACGAGACCAAGAAGGGTCACGTGTCGCGCTTCCTGGCGGCAGGCAACAAGGTCAAGGTCACGATCATGTTCCGCGGTCGCGAGCAGTCCCGGCCGGAACTCGGTTTCCGGCTGCTGCAGAAGCTCGCCGACGAGGTGACCGAGCTCGGGTTCGTCGAGTCGTCGCCGAAGCAGGACGGTCGCAACATGATCATGGTGTTGGCTCCGCACAAGAACGTGAAGCCGCAGAAGGCCGCGAAGGCAGCCAAGGACGAGTCGTCCGAGCCGCCCGCCGACGCGTAGCGCCGACCAGCACATGTCAGCGGCACACCGGGGAACACCGGTGTGCCGCCGCACGAAAGAGGACAACGTAATGCCGAAGATGAAGACGCACAGCGGGACGTCCAAGCGTGTCCGCGTCACGGGCTCGGGCAAGCTGCGCCGCCAGAAGGCCGGCCGTCGCCACCTGATGGAGAAGAAGTCCAACAGGCTCACCCGTCGCCTCGAAGGCACGACCGAGATCGCCAAGAACGACGTCGGCCGCGTCAAGCGCCTTCTCGGCCGCTGACACCCTTGCTCATGTAAACCCCGGGCGCGCCCGCCGCGCCCCCAGATCGACAGGATGGACCAGTGGCACGCGTCAAGAGGGCGGTCAACGCCCAGAAGAAGCGTCGCGCGACTCTCGAACTCGCCAGCGGCTACCGTGGCCAGCGTTCGCGGCTGTACCGCAAGGCGAAGGAGCAGACGCTTCACTCGCTGAACTACGCCTACCGGGACCGTCGTGCCCGCAAGGGTGACTTCCGCCAGCTGTGGATCACCCGCATCAACGCCGCGGCCCGCGCCAACGGCGTGACCTACAACCGGTTCATCCAGGGCCTCAAGGCCGCGGGTGTCGAGGTCGACCGCAAGATCCTCGCGGACCTCGCCGTCAACGACGCCGCCGCGTTCACCGCGCTGGCCGAGCTGGCCAAGGCGAACGTGAACACCGAAGAGAAGAAGTCGGCCTGACCGGCGACAGCGCTCTTCCGCAACCCGGGGCGGCTCCGTTCACCGAACGGACGCCCCGGGTTGTTGCTGCGCGCAAGCTCACCCGCCGGGCCGAGCGTGAGAAGACCGGCCGGTTCCTCGCCGAGGGCGCGAACGCCGTCGAGGCCGCTCTCCAAGACGGCGGCAAGGTGTACGAGCTGTTCGTGACCGAGCGCGCCGCCGCGCAGCACGAGCGGCTGCTCACCGTCGCGCGTGACTCGGGCGTCCCCGTCTCGCCGATCACCGACCGCGCCGCCGACGGGCTGTCCGAGACCGTGACGCCGCAAGGCATCGTCGCGGTCTGCGCGCTCGTCGACCGTCCACAAGAGACCGTCCTGAAACCGGGCGCGAAGCTGGTCGTCGTCCTCGTCGACGTCGCCGACCCCGGCAACGCGGGAACCGTGATCCGGGTCGCGGACGCCGCCGGCGCCGACGCGGTCGTCCTCGCCGGGGACAGCGTCGACCCGCACAACGGCAAATGCGTCCGCGCGGCCGCGGGCAGCCTGTTCCACCCCGCCATCACCCGGATCCGGGACGTCGACGCGGCACTGAAGGCCTGCTCCGCCGCCGGACTCCGCACACTCGGCGCGCACGGTTACGCCGACACCGAACTCGATCAGGTGACCTTCGACGAGCCGACCGCGTGGGTCTTCGGCAACGAGGCGCACGGCTTGGCGCGGACGGTCCTGGAGACGGTCGACCTCGCGGTCAAGATCCCGATGTACGGCCGGGCGGAGAGCCTGAACCTCGCGACCGCCGCGGCGATCTGCGTGTACACGAATGCGATGGCTTCGCGCGCCGCGACCACGTAGAGTCTCGGTCATCACGCCGTCGCAGCACGACACCAAGGGAGCTCTCATGGAACGCAGTGTTCGTTCCAGCACCTTGTTTACGGCGTAGAGCGCGTTTTTCGCACTCCCGAGTGACGGTGTGCCCAGCCCGAGGGTGATCGGGGGCCGCCGTTCGCTGTCCCATAGAATTCAGCAGCTGCTAAACCCATGTGTGCGCTCGCGTGCACCGGACCAGTCCCAGCGGACGCCGAGGAGTTATGTCCGAAGCCAACGACAAGCAGGACCCCCAGGCGGGGCGCTCGCGCCGGAAACGTTGACGGCCGCCGTCAAACAGGCCGAGACGGATTTCGCGGCCGCGGCGGATCTCGACGCGCTGGCCGCGGTCAAGCCCGCCCACCTCGGGGACCAGTCTCCGCTGCTGCTCGCCCGCCGCGAGATCGGCGCCCTGCCGAAGCAGGAGAAGGCCGAGGCCGGCAAGCGGGTCAACGAAGCGCGCCAGGGCATCCAGTCCGCGTTCGACGCCCGCCGCGCGGTGCTGCAGGCGGAACGTGACGAGAGGGTGCTCCGCGAGGAGGCCGTCGACGTCACGCTGCCGTGGGACCGCGTGCCTCGCGGCGCCCGGCACCCGATCGCGACCCTGTCGGATCGGATCGCCGACGCGTTCATCGCGATGGGCTACGAAATCGCCGAAGGCCCGGAGCTCGAAGCCGAGTGGTTCAACTTCGACGCGCTGAACTTCGGCAAGGACCACCCCGCGCGCCAGCTGCAGGACACGTTCTACCTCGGCGAGGAGGACTCCGGCCTGGTGCTGCGGACGCACACCTCGCCGGTGCAGGCCCGCACGCTGCTGCACCGTGACCTGCCCGTCTACGTCGTCTGCCCCGGCCGCACCTACCGGACCGACGAGCTCGACGCCACGCACACCCCGGTGTTCTCGCAGGTCGAAGGGCTCGCGGTGGACAAGGGCCTGACGATGGCGCACCTCAAGGGCACCCTCGATGCCTTCGCCCGCGCGATGTTCGGCGGGACCTCGAAGACCCGGCTGCGCCCGCACTTCTTCCCGTTCACCGAGCCGTCGGCCGAGGTCGACGTCTGGTTCGAGGAGAAGAAGGGCGGCCCCGGCTGGGTCGAATGGGGCGGCTGCGGCATGGTCAACCCCAACGTCTTGCGTGCCTGCGGCGTCGACCCCGAGGTCTACTCGGGCTTCGCCTTCGGTATGGGTATCGAGCGCACCCTGCAGTTCCGCAATGGGATTCCGGACATGCGCGACATGGTGGAGGGCGACATCAGGTTCACCCTGCCCTTCGGAACGGAGGCCTGAGTGAAGGTCCCAGCCAGCTGGCTGATCGAACACCTCGACGTCGACGAGGAGGTCACGGCCCAGGATCTGGCCGATGCCTTCGTGCGCATCGGCATCGAGGTCGACGACGTCCGGGAACTCGAACCGGTCACCGGCCCGCTCGTGGTCGGCCGCGTCGCCGAGATCGAGGAGCTCACCGAGTTCAAGAAGCCGGTCCGGTTCTGCCGGGTCGACGTCGGCGAATCCGATGACGACACCGACAAGCCCGACGAGAACCTCGACGAAGACGAGGACGACGACGAGGGCCCCTTCGAGGACGAAGGCCCCACGGGGATCAAGACCCGCGGGATCATCTGCGGTGCCACGAACTTCGCCGAGGGCGACCTGGTCGTCGTCGCGCTGCCCGGCACCGTGCTGCCCGGCGGTTTCGAGATCGGCTCGCGCAAGACCTACGGCCGCCTCAGCGACGGCATGATCTGCTCCGCGAGCGAACTCGGCATCGGCGACGACCACTCCGGCATCCTCGTGCTGCCGCCGAGCACGGCCAGCCCGGGCGAAGACGCGAACAAGCTGCTCAGCCTCGAAGACACCGTCCTCGAGGTGACGCCGACCCCGGACCGCGGGTACACGCTGTCGGTCCGCGGCCTGGCCCGCGAGCTGTCCAACGCGCTCGACGTCCCGTTCGGCGATCCGGCGTCCATCGAGGTCCCGGAGGCCGAGAGCGACGTCTGGCCGGTGCACCTCGAAGACACCGAGGGCTGCAAGCGGTTCGTGCTGCGCCGGGTCAAGAACCTCGACGCCACCGCGCCGACGCCGTGGTGGATGCGCCGCCGCCTGATGCTCGCCGGGATCCGGTCGATCTCCCTCGCCGTCGACGTGACCAACTACGTCATGCTCGAACTCGGGCATCCGCTGCACGCGTTCGCGACCGGTTCGGTCAAGGGCGATCTGGTGGTGCGCAAGGCGAAGCCGGGCGAGAAACTGACCACTTTGGACGATGTCGAGCGCACCCTCGACACGGACGACGTGGTGATAGCCGACGACAGCGGGGTCATCTCGCTGGCGGGCACGATGGGCGGCGCGTCGACCGAGATCACGCCGGAGAGCACCGACGTGCTGCTCGAAGCGGCGCACTGGGATCCGTCGTCGATCAGCCGGACGGCCCGCCGTCACAAGCTGTTCTCCGAGGCGGCCAAACGGTTCGAGCGCTACACCGATCCGCAGCTGTGCGCGGTGGCCGTCGAATTCGCCGCGCGCCTGCTGCGTCAGTACGGCGAGGGCTCGATCCTGCCCGGCCGCACCGACGAGGGCGGCGTCGAGCCGAACCCGCCGGTCACCATGCCGATCAGCCTCCCCGACCAGGTCGCCGGAGTGCGCTACGAGCGCGGTGTCACGGTCAAACGGCTCTCGCAGATCGGGTGCAAGGTCAACGTGGGCACGTCGGAGGACGGCACCGCACTGGTGACCGCGGTCCCGCCGAGCTGGCGTGGCGACCTCGTGCAGCCCGCCGACCTGGTCGAGGAGGTGCTCCGGCTGGAGGGCTACGACAGCATCCCGTCGGTGCTGCCCGACGCCCCGGCCGGCCGAGGTCTCACCGACACGCAGCGCCGCCGACGTTCGGTCGCGCGTGCGCTGGCGGAGAACGGCTACGTCGAGGTGCTGCCCTTCCCGTTCATCTCGGACACGGTCTGGGACTCGTTCGGGCTGCCCGAGGACGACGTCCGCCGCAGCACCGTCCAGGTCCGCAACCCGCTCGAAGCGGACAAGGACCGGATGGCGAGCACCTTGCTGCCGGGGCTGCTGGAGACGCTGCAGCGCAACATTTCCCGTGGTTTCAAGGATGTCTCGCTGTTCCACATCGGACAGGTCGTGCTGCCCGGGCCGAACCCGATCCCGATGCCTTCGCTCGGCGTCGACCGGCGCCCGACCGACGAGGAGCTCGCGGTGCTGGAGGCGGCCGTGCCGCCGCAGCCGCTGCACGTCGCCGTCGTGCTCGCGGGCCAGCGCGCTCGCGCCGGCTGGTGGGGCGAGGGTGAGCAGGCGAACTGGGCCGACGCGGTGCAGGCCGCCCGGCTGGTGGCGCAGGCCTCCGGTGTCGAGCTGACCACGGCCGCCGCCGACCAGCCGCCGTGGCACCCCGGCCGCTGCGCGCAGCTGCGGGTGGGGCAGTGGCCCGTCGGTTACGCCGGTGAGCTGCACCCGAAGGTCGTCGAGGCGCTCGGGCTGCCGCCGCGCACCGTCGCGATGGAACTCGACCTGGACGCGATCCCGATCCCGGACGGCCGTCCGGCTCCGCGGATCTCGGCGTACCCGCCGGTGCTGCTCGACGTCGCCCTCGTCGCCGAGGCGAGCGTCCCGTCGGCCGACCTGGCGGAGGCGCTGCGCGAAGGCGCGGGCGAACTGCTCGAGGACATCACGCTGTTCGACTCCTACCAGGGCGAGCAGGTGGGCGAGGGCAAGCGTTCGATGGCGTACAAGCTGCGGTTCCGTGCCGAGGACCGCACGCTGACCGTCGACGAGGCCACCAAGGCGCGCGACGCCGCCGTCGCGGTCGCCGGCGAACGTTTCGGCGCGAGCCTGCGCGCCTGACCTGTAGCCCCGTGAAGGCCCCCTTCCCTCGGCTCAGCCGAGGGAAGGGGGCCTTCACGCGCTTCAGGTGTGGCAAAGTGAGGACTTGTGTCACGTCCAGACGGTCGGTCCAGTATCCAAGACATCGCCCGTGCGCGGCTGAGCGACGGTTTCGTCGGCAGGGTCGGGGAACGCGAGGACTTCCGGGACAACCTGGGGTTGTCCGGAGCTGACCGGCGCCGCCGGTACCTGTACTCGGTCCACGGTCTCGCCGGGGTCGGCAAGTCCTTCCTCCTCGAGCAGCTTCGCGGTATCGCAGAGGAAGCCCGCGCCGCCGTCGGGTTCGCGGACGACCGGCAGCAGGATCTGCCCGCGACACTGGTCAAACTGGCGAAGGACCTCGCCCGCGGCGGGTACGAGATGCGCCGCTTCGAGAAGCGCTACGAGTCGTATCTCAAGGCGAGGGAACGGCTGCACAGCGACCCGCAGGCTCCGGCCGCCGGGCGCGAACTGGTGACGAAGACCGTGGTCAAGGCCGGGCTCGGCGTCGCGAAGACACTCCCCGGCGGAAGCATCGCCGCCGACGCGATCGACGCGGACGCGACGGCGAAACAGCTGGAGCAGCTTCAGATCTACCTCGCGGCGAAGTTCAAGCGGAAGGCCGATGTCCAGCTGCTCCTCGAACCGGCCGAGGAGCTCACCAAACCGTTCGTCGAAGATCTCTGGCGTATTCCGGAGAACAGGCAGATCGCACTGTTCTTCGACACCTTCGAGCGCACCGCGCCGGTGCTGGAGACGTGGCTGCTCGACCTGCTCGCCGGACTGTACGGCGATCTGCCGCAGAACCTGGTGTTCACCGTCGCGGGCCAGTTCCCGCTGGACGAGGCGAACTGGAACCGGCACGCCCCGCTCGTGCGTGAGATCGAACTCCGGCCCTTCACCGAGCCGGAGGCACGGCGCCTGCTCGCCGAACACGGGATCACCGACGAACAGGTCATCGAGATCGTGCTGCGGCTGACCGACGGCCTGCCCGTCCTGGTCGCGATGCTGGCCCGCGGGAACCCCGTCGGTGCCGACGCCGTCGGCGATCCCAGCGACGACGCGGTCAAACGGTTCCTGCACTGGGTCCCCGAAAAGGCCAGGAAGGACATCGCCGCCACGGCGTCGCTGCCCCGTTTCCTCGATGAGGACGTCATCGGCGTGCTGACCGGGAAGGAGACCGCGGGGGAGACCTTCCGCTGGCTGCGGGAACTGCCGTTCGTCGGGCGCCGCGAGCTTCCGGTGCGCTACCACCCGGTGGTGCGCGGCCCGATGGTACGGCTGGAACGCGGTCGCTCGCCCGCCGAGTTCGCCGAACGTCACCTTCGGCTCAGCGAGTACTACGAAGGCCGCTGCGCCGAACTCGGCCTGAGCCGCCATCGCGACGCCTGGAGCGACGAGCGCTGGCAGAAGAGGAAGCTCGAACAGACCTATCACCGGCTCTGTGGTGCCCCGGCCGACGCGCTGCCGGACGCGCTGCTCGGCGCGGCCGAGATGATCACCACCGGCACCGCTCCCGCCCGGGCTTGGGCGCGCATGATGGAGCAGGCGGGAATCGACGCGGACGCGCCCTCGGTGCTGGGCTGGGGCCAACGGCTGACCGCCGCGATCGGCGGCGGCGACGGCCCGCGGGAGATCCCGGTGCTCGACCTGCTCGCCGGCGCCGGTGAGCTCGACGCCCCACGGCTTTCGACGGTGATCCGGCGGCGTGCCTGGGCCTACGAAGGCCAAGAGGACATCGAGGCGGCGACACGGGACTTCGACCGGGCGCTCGATCTGAACCCCGCTGACCCCTACACGTGGAGCGATCGGGGCAACCTGTTCCGCAACGAGGGTGACTGGGAACGGGCGTTGCCGGATCTGAACCGGGCGATCGAACTCGACCCCGGGTACGCCTATTCGTGGCGTGGACGCGGTTCCGCCCGCGCCGAGCTCGGCGATCTCGACGGAGCGATGGCGGACCTCGACGAGGCCGTCCGGCTGCAGCCCGACCACACGTGGGCGTACGCCATCCGGAGCGAGGTGCACTTCAAACGCGGCGATATCCGGAAGGCGATCGACGAGATCGACATCGCGATCCGGCTCGACCCCGACTACGCCTGGGCTGTCCACTACCGGGCCACGCTGTTCGCCGAGCTGGGAGACGACGACGAAGCGCTCGCCGGTCACCGCGCTGCCGTCGACCTGCGCCCCAAGGACGTCTACTACCTGACCGAGCTGGCGTTGTTCCTGGAGCGGGCAGAAGACGGGGACGCCGCGTCGGCGGCCTTCGACGCGGTCGTCGCGGCGGACCCCGGCAGCGCCAGGGCGCACGCGATCCGGGCCGCTTTCCACCACCGCGGTGAACGGAACCGGCTCGCCGTCGACGGTTTCACCGCCGCGCTGCGGATCGACCCGGACTACGAATGGGCTTACTACATGCGCGGCCAGGCGCACCACAATCTGGACGAGTACCGAACGGCACTCGCCGACTTCGACCGAGCCATCGAGCTGGCTCCCGACGACGCCGAGAACCATCTGCAGCGAGGGGCGGTGCTCAGCAGGCTCAACGAGAACAGCGCCGCGATGAGCTCGTTGAGCCGCGCGATCGAACTCGACCCCGGCAACGAGTGGGCACACAGCTGGCGTGCTCTGGCCCACCAGCGCTCCGGCGATTTCCAGGCGGCCCTCGCCGACATCGACGTCGCCCTCTCGGCGACTCCGGAGATGGCCTTCTTCCACATCACCCGCGGCGACATCCTCAGAGACCTCGACCGGCACGACGACGCCAGGGCGGCACTCGACGAAGGGGTTCGCCTTGGCCAGGACGGTGGGTACGCCTTGTACCGGCGCGCCCGCCATCGCTTCCTCTTCGGTGACCTGGAAGGCGCCTTGTCCGACACGGAAAGCGCGCTGGAAGCAGGGCACGACGAGAGGGCTCGCGCCCTGCGTGCGGACATCCGCTGCCGGGCAGGCGAATACGAGGAGGCCATCCGCGAGCTGCGCGAACTGGTCGCCTCGGATCCCGGGGACTCCGAGTATCGCGAGAGCCTCGGGGAGGCCCTGCTGTTCGCGGGGGAGATCGACGAGGCGGAGACGCTCCTGGCCCCGCTCGCGCCGGAATTCGGCTGGGCGCACAACCTCCTCACCCTCGTCTGGCTGAAGGCCGGGAAGACGGAAGAAGCCCACCAGGCGCTGAACGAAGGCCTCGACAAGGCCACCGACCGGATCTCGACCGGCGCCTTCGACTGGGACGTCCAGCTCCAGCCGCTCTTCTATCTTCTCGTCCTCGGACGTGCGGACGAGATGACCCGTGATCTCAAGGCCCTGCTCGAGAAGGGCCCGCCACAGGAGACGCGCTTGGAGCTGCTTCGCGATCTCAAGGAGCTACGAGTGCTCTTGCCCGAACTCGGCGGAGTGATCGAGGAACTCATCGCCCTCGTCCCCAGGCCGGTGCTCACTCTCCCAGGTGCTTGAGCGCCTCCCTCCTGGACAGTGTGGACAGTGCCGGATGCGCGGTGACGAACGCGCGCACCCAGTCCGGCTCGGTCTTCGCGTACTCGCGCAGGGCCCAGCCGATTCCCTTGCGCAGGAAGAAGTCCTTGTCGTCGATATTCGCCTCGACGGCACGGGTGAGCAGGTCGGTGTCCGTTCCGCCCTTGGCGCCGATCTGGCAGATGACCGCGGTGCGGCGACGCCACCTGTCCTCGTCGTAGGCCCAAGTGAGCATCAGCGTGGTCACCGCCTCCGGCTCCGCGCGGAGGATCGGCCCGACCCGGCGGATGGCGACTTCGTCCACGTAGTCCCACCACGCGCCCGTCACGATCATCTCCTCGTACAGGCCGAGCAGCTCGCCGTCCTGCCAACGGGCGTACGCGCGATGCCCGGAAAGGGCGATCGCCGCATAGCGCTCTTCCCGGAACTCGGCCTCCCGCCACAACGTGAGAACTGCCGTCGAAAAGCTCACACGATCGGGTAGCGGATTTTCGGCGTAGACCTGCTTCAGCAAGGCCGTCCGAGGCGGGGACGCCACACCGAGGAACGGCATTTCCGACTTCATGTACGCCCGCATCGACGGTGCTTTCCCCGGATCGGCCAGCGCGGCCAAACCGTTGCGAACCGCCGAAACCAGGCTTTTCACCTCATCCATGCGTTCTCCTTTCCCCAGTGGGCGCCGCGAGCGTACGACAGGGGACCGACAAGACTGATATGCCCGGATCGAGGATCGGATACCGACTAAAGAGGGATGGCGGTCAACGTGTCGGTCAGCGAGATTGAAGCCGGTTCTCGGTAGCTTCGGCCCGACCGGGTCGAACGCGGACGAAAAGGAACACAGTGAAGAAATTCGTTGCCGCCCTGGCGGTCGCGGGGATCGGCGTCGGCACCATGGCGTTCGCTCCCTCCGCCACGGCCGCCTCGGCGTCGGACTTCGATCCGAAGCCCATCTCCTGGGGAGCCTGTACCCGCCCGAGCCTGGTCAAGGCCGGCGCGGAATGCGGTTTCCTCGAGGTCCCGCTGGATTACGCGAAGCCGGGCGGGGAGAAGATCTCGATCGCCGTCTCGCGGGTGAAGCACAAGTCCGCCCAGTCGCAGGGCGTCATGCTGGTCAACCCGGGTGGCCCCGGCGGTTCGGGCCTCGGCCTGTCGACGCTCGGCCGGGCCGTCCCTAAGAAGGCGGGTGAGGAGTACGACTGGATCGGCTTCGACCCGCGCGGCGTGGGGGAGAGCAAGCCGTCGCTGACCTGCGACGGAAACTACGCCTCCTACAACCGCCCGCAGTACGTGCCGACCACGCGCGCCATCGAGACGGCGTGGCGTGAGAAGGCGAAGGGCTACGCGAAGGCGTGCGCCAAGAACGGCGCGATCCTCGACCACATCAAGACCGTCGATGTGGCGAAGGACGTCGACAGCCTGCGCAAGGCGCTGGGCGAGAAGCAGATCAACTACTACGGCTTCTCGTACGGCACCTACCTCGGGCAGGTCTACAGCACGCTGTTCCCGCAGAACGTGCGGCGGATGGTGTTCGACGGCACCGTCGACCCCCGCGACGTCTGGTACAAGGCGAACCTGAACCAGGACATCGCCTTCGACAAGAACATCAAGATCTACTTCGGCTGGCTCGCGAAGTACGACGACCTCTACCACCTCGGCAAGACCGCGGCCGCGGTCGAAAAGCTGTGGTACGCCGAGCAGAAGAAGCTGTACGACAAGCCCGCGGGCGGCGTCATCGGCGGATCCGAGTGGACGGACATCTTCCTGCAGGCCGGCTACTACGTCTTCGGCTGGGAAGACATCGCGAACGCGTTCGCCGGCTGGGTGCACAAGGGTGACTGGCAGACCTTGAAGGGCCTGTACGACGACTCCAACCCGCCGGGCCAGGACAACGGTTACGCGGTCTACGCGGCCGTGCAGTGCACCGACGTGGCGTGGCCGCAGAGCTGGCCCCGCTGGAAGTTCGACAACTGGGTCACGCATTTCCGGGCGCCGTTCGAGACCTGGGGCAACGCCTGGTTCAACGCGCCGTGCCTCGACTGGCCCGCGAAGCCGGGCAAGCCGGTGGAGATCGACGGGAGCAAGGTCCCCGGCATCCTGCTGGTCAACGAGGAGAACGACGCCGCGACGCCGTATCCCGGCAGCCTCGAGGTCCGCAAGCGCTACCCGAACTCCAGCCTGATCAGCGCTCCGGGCGGCACGACGCACTCGGGCTCGCTGTCCGGTGTGTCCTGTGTGGACGACAAGATCGCGGACTACCTGCTGACCGGAAAGCTGCCCGTGCGCAAGCCGGGCAACGGTTCGGACGTGCAGTGCGGCTCGGTTCCGCCGCCGGTTCCGGCCGGTGCTTCTGCTTCCGCCAAGTCCGACGCGCCGTCTTCGGTCGCCGAGGTGAAGAAGGAGGCGCTGGCTCAGGCGCTGCCTTTCTGAGTTGAACGGGATGTTTCGATGCCCCGGTCCGGGTTTTCCGGACCGGGGCATTTCTTCGCTCTGGGTGTCGGACGCTTGTGTCGCGTTCGCGAACCGGTGGTGGGATGAAGGCTCCCTTCACCGCGTCCGATGCGGCGAAGGGAGCCTTTATCTCCTTGCCAGGCAAGGAATCGCGAAAGCCACTCCTGGGACGTCCAGTGTCCCGAAAGTGGCTTTCGCGACATGGCCGTCGAGGCTCACTCGCCCTTCAGCAGTGGCTCGTGATCCGCATGCTGTGGATGCGGTCGAAGAACCCGGCGTCGAACGATCCCTCGGCGAACCACCAGTGCCACACGTTCTTGACGGTGCCCTTGACGAACTTGGTGTCACCGCCGTGATGGATGGGCCCGAGGACGATACCGTTGCTGTCCAAGGTGTTCACCCACATCAGCCACGCGTCGTTGCTGTCGCTGCTGACGATCGTCGCTTCGAACGAAGCGCTGCCGTTGCGTCTGAGCGTCCACTTCGCGTTGTCCATCGTGCAGTCGCCCGCCTGGATACGACCCCAGGTGAACCAGCAGGAATCCGCTCCGGTGCAGGTGGCCTGTGCGGTGGTGGAACCCGTCGTCCCTGCCGAGGCGGGTGCGGCGAAGACGGTCCCGATCGCGAGCACCAGCATCGTCACGAAAAGCGCCATCCGACGCCCTGTGGTTTTCATGTTTCCTCCCCGAAAATCGTCGATCCGTACCGGTCTGTGAGCAAAGCTAACCGGCGGCTGCCCGCGGTCACGATCACTTAGGTGCGGCAACAGGGGTGGCCGATGGTGCGTGACCGGCACCCTCTGGCCCCCGAACGCGATGAAAGTTCCGCTCACGCACCGAATCCCCTCGCCGCGCCGGGAAACTGTCGGCGCCGCCCGTTAGCGTCCCCGGCATGACCATCGTCGAAGAGCACCGGACCGAGATCCGCGTGCAGGACACCGTTTATCGCATCGAGGTCGCCGCCCGTGAGGGTGGCGGCGCGGCCGGGGAAGACCGCTGGGTGACCGTCATGGTCGGCGGAGCCGGGCCGCTGGAAGAGCCTGTCGCCGAAGGCAGGCTCGATATCGACGCCGAGGCCGTACCGGCCTTGGCGACCGTCCTTTCCGACACGCTGCTGGCGTTCGCCGGGCGGGGCAACGGCCGGAACGGCCGCCGAAGATCGGCGGACCGCCCCGCGCAGCAGGGCCTGCCGTGGTCCGACGAGCTGGACGCGGAACTGGAAAGCCGTTGGCTGGCCGGGGAAAGCGTCGAGGAGATCGCGCGGCGATTCGAGCGGACACCAGGCGGGATCCGTGCCCGGTTGCCCAGGGTCGGCTGCGACCCGGAGCGCCGGGGCGCGTACCTCCCGATCCCGCCGAGCAGACGAGAGGCGGGTGAACTCGGCTGAACCAGGGCGGTCGCGAGGGCGGATGAGTCCTCGCGGCCGCCGTCAGTCCACTGTGGACCGCGTTCCGCGCTGAGCCCTGGCCGCCATCTCCCGGAGATGATCGATCAGTTCCGGCGGTTCGTGCACGGTGAATTCACAGCCGAGCCCGAGGATCCGGAACGCGAGCCAGTCGAGGGTGTCCGTGCCCGCGTGGAGAACGCAGCTCTCGTCGTCGATCGGTTCCAGCTCGCCGGATCCCTCGCCGATCGCGGGGGAGACCTGGCCGATCGGCGCGTACAGGGTCACGCGTGCACTGTAGGTGGGAAGGAGGCTGTACATCTTGTCGGTGACGTAGGCCGCCACGTCCTTCGCGGGTGGCTGCCTCGGTGTCGCCCGGCCACCGGTCGCCCGCGGTTCCGAGATCCGGTCCGCGCGGAAGATCCGCCAGTCGTCCCGGTCGAGGTCGTAGCCGAGCAGGTACCACCGGCGTCCGGCGGAGACGAGCCGGTGCGGTTCCACATGTCGCCGGGATTCGGTCCCGTCACCGGTGCGATAGCCGAACCGGGTCCGTTCGGTGTTGGCGATCGCGCCCGCGAAGACCGTGAGGTGTTCCGGGTCCACCGCGGCTCCGGTGCCCGGGATGGGCACGGTCGCGGCGCTCAGTGCGCCGACGCGGTACCGCAGCCGCGACGGCAGCACCTGCTCGAGTTTGGCCAGCGCCCGCACCGAAGACTCCTCGATTCCCGAGATCGCCTGGCCGGCGGCGCTCCGGAGACCGACCGCGATCGCGACGGCCTCCTCGTCGTCGAGCAGCAGCGGCGGCATCGCCGTGCCGGCGCCCAGCCGGTAGCCGCCTTCGGAACCTCGCGACGCTTCCACGGGGTATCCGAGCTCACGCAAGCGGTCGATGTCGCGCCGGATGGTCCGCGGACTGACCTCCAGCCGCTCGGCGAGCTCGCTGCCCGGCCACTCGCGCGGGGTCTGCAGGAGCGACAGCAGGCTGAGCAGCCGGGCGGGTGTGTCGGTCATGCGGTCAAGGATGCCTGGACCAAGAGCCCGTATCGGGTGAGCCACACGACTTTGTTTGATTGAACTTGCATGGGAGTGCATAATCATGCGTATGACGGTGAAGATCGCGGTGGCCGGAGCCAGCGGGTACGCGGGCGGCGAACTCCTGCGCCTGCTGCTGACCCATCCCGAAATCCAGATCGGCGCGCTCACCGCGGCCAGCTCCGCGGGGACGCCACTCGTCCAGCACCAGCCGCACCTCGCCCCCTTGGCGGACAGGGTCCTGCTGGAGACGACCCCGGAAACCCTGGCCGGGCACGACGTCGTCTTCCTCGCCCTGCCGCACGGCCACTCCGGCGCCATCGCCGCGCAGCTGGGCCCGGACGTCCTGGTGGTCGACCTCGGTGCGGACCACCGCCTCTCGGACGCGGCGGACTGGCAGCGCTGGTACGGCGGTGACCACGCCGGGCAATGGCCGTACGGGCTCCCCGAGCTCCCCGGCGCCCGCGAACGGCTCGCCGGGACCAAGCGCATCGCGGTCCCCGGCTGCTTCCCGACCGGCGGTTCGATCGCCCTCGCCCCGGCGCTCGCCGCGGGCCTGGTCGAGCCGGAGGTCAACGTCGTCGCCGTCACCGGGACGTCCGGCGCGGGCAAGAGCCTGAAGCCGAACCTCCTCGGTTCGGAGGTGATGGGTTCGGCCACCGCGTATGGCGTCGGTGGTGCCCACCGCCACACCCCCGAGTTCGCGCAGAACCTCTCGGCGGTCTCGGGCGAGCGGGTCAAGGTCTCGTTCACCCCGGTGCTGGCCCCGATGCCGCGCGGGATCCTCACCACCGCGAGCGCGGCGCTCAAGGCTGATCTCGATGCCGAAGGCGCCCGCGAGGTCTACGAAAAGGCGTACGCCACCGAGCCGTTCGTCCAGCTGTTGCCCGCGGGCCAGTGGCCGTCCTCGGCTTCGGTCGTCGGCTCGAACAACGTCCAGCTGCAGGTCACCGTCGACGCCGACACCAGGCGCCTGATCGTGGTCGCGGCCATCGACAACCTGACCAAGGGCACCGCGGGCGGCGCCGTCCAGTCGATGAACATCGCGCTCGGCCTCCCCGAAACCACCGGACTACCGACCGTAGGAGTCGCTCCGTGACCGTCACCCAGCCGAAGGGATTCCGTGCCGCGGGCGTCGCCGCCGGGATCAAGGCCGAGGGCAAGCTCGACCTCGCGCTCGTCGTCAACGACGGGCCGCTGCAGGTCGCGGCCGGCGTCTTCACGCGCAACGTGATCAAGGCCGCGCCCGTCCTATGGTCGCAGGAAGTGCTCAAGCAGCAGCGGCTCAAGGCCGTCGTCCTCAACTCCGGCGGCGCGAACGCCGCCACCGGCCCCGGCGGTTTCCAGGACACCCACAAGACCGCGGAGAAGGTCGCCGGGCTCCTCCAGGCGGGCGCGATCGAGGTCGCGGTCTGCTCGACGGGCCTGATCGGTGAACGGCTGCCGATGGACGCGCTGCTCTCCGGCGTGGACACCGCCTTCGGGAGCCTCGGCACCGGTGCCGAGGCCGACCTCGCCGCCGCCACCGCGGTCATGACCACCGACACCAAGCCGAAGCAGGCGGCCGCGAAGCACGAAAGCGGCTGGAGCGTCGGCGGGTTCGCCAAGGGTGCGGGCATGCTCGCCCCGAACCTCGCGACGATGCTCTCCGTCCTCACCACCGACGCGGTCGTCACGCCCGAAGTCCTGGACAAGGCCCTGCGCGCCGCCACCGGCGTGACCTTCGACAGGCTCGACGTCGACGGCGGGACCTCCACCAACGACACGGTGCTCGTCCTCGCCTCCGGCGCCAGTGGTGTCGAGCCGACCGAGGCCGAGCTGACCGAGCTCCTCACCGCCGTCAGCCTCGACCTCGTGCTGCAGTTGCGCGCGGACTCCGAGGGCGCGACCAAGTACGTCGACGTCACGGTCACCGGCGCGGCGAGCGAGGCGGACGCCATCGCCGTCGGCCGGACGATCGCCGAGGACAATCTGGTCAAGACCGCCCTCTTCGGTTCCGACCCGAACTGGGGCCGCATCGCCATGGCGCTCGGCCGGGTGCCGGCGGAGATCGACCCGGAGAAGGTCGCCATCGCGATCAACGGTGTCACCCTGTTCGCCAAGGGCACCACCGCGGCGGACCGTTCCGAGGCGGATCTCTCGGGCCGTGACATCCAGATCGTCGTCGACCTCGGTCTCGGCGAAGGCGGGGCGACGATCTACACGACCGACCTCTCGCACGCGTACGTCGAAGAGAACAGCGCGTACTCGTCATGAGCCCTTCCGAATCCACCGTCCCCGCGGACGAGCGGCTCGCGACGGCCGCCGAGAAGGCCTCGATCCTCATCGAGGCCTTGCCCTGGCTGCAACGTTTCCACGGCGCCACCGTCGTGGTGAAGTACGGCGGCAACGCGATGATCGACGAGAGCCTCAAGCAGGCCTTCGCCGAGGACATGGTCTTCCTGCGCATGGCCGGGCTGCGTCCGGTGGTGGTGCACGGCGGCGGCCCGCAGATCACCGCGATGCTCAACCGGCTCGGTGTCGAAGGCGAGTTCAAGGGCGGCCTCCGCGTCACCACGCCCGAGACGATGGACATCGTCCGCATGGTGCTGACCGGTCAGGTCAGCCGCGAGCTGGTCGGCCTGATCAACGCGCACGGACCGTACGCGGTCGGCATCTCCGGCGAGGACGCGCGGCTGTTCACCGCCGAGCGCAAACAGGCCACTGTGGACGGTGTGCCGGTCGACATCGGGCTCGTCGGCGAGGTCTCCGAGGTCAACCCGGACGCCGTGCTCGACATCGTCAACGCGGGCCGGATCCCGGTGGTGTCCACCGTGGCCCCGGACGTCGACGGCGTCGTGCACAACATCAACGCCGATACCGCGGCGGGTGCGCTGGCCGCGGCGCTGGGCGCGGAAAAGCTGGTCGTGCTCACCGATGTCGAAGGCCTGTACGCCAACTGGCCGGACCGTGGTTCGCTGGTCGACAGGATCCGCGTGGATCGCCTCGAAACCCTGCTTCCCGGCCTCGCCAGCGGCATGATCCCGAAGATGGAGGCCTGTGTGCGCGCCATCCGCGGCGGCGTCCGCCGCGCGCACGTGATCGACGGCCGCATCGCCCATTCGGTGTTGCTGGAGGTCTTCACCTCCCGCGGCATCGGTACCATGGTCTTCCCCGAAACGGAGCTCCCGTGACCACGTACAAGTCCAATGTAGACGGCCAGGAGCACTGGAAGTCGTCCCTCATGGACAACTACGGCACCCCGGCGCTGACCCTGGTCCGCGGTGAGGGCGCGAAGGTCTGGGACGCCGACGGCAAACCGTACGTCGATCTCCTGGGCGGCATCGCGGTCAACGCGCTCGGTCACGCCCACCCCGCCGTGGTCGCCGCCGTCACCGAACAGATCGCGAAACTCGGGCATACCTCGAACCTCTACGTGAACCCGGTCGCCGTCGAACTGGCCGAAACCCTCCTGGACGTCGCCGGCCTGTCCGGCAACGCGAAAGTACTGTTCGTCAACTCAGGCGCGGAGGCAAACGAAGCCGCGCTGAAGATCAGCAGGCTGACCGGGCGGACCAAGATCGTCGCGTGCGAGGGCGCCTTCCACGGCCGCACCATGGGCGCGCTGACGCTGACCGGGCAGCCGTCGAAGCGGGACGCGTTCGCGCCGCTGGTTCCTGGCGTCACCCACGTTCCCTACGGCGACGTCGACGCGTTGCGCGCCGCGGTGGACACCGAAACGGCGGCGGTGTTCCTTGAGCCGATCCTCGGGGAGGCGGGCGTCGTCCCGGCGCCGGACGGCTACCTCCAAGCCGCGCGGGAGATCACGAAGGCGACCGGGACCCTGCTGGTCCTCGACGAGGTGCAGACCGGGATCGGCCGCACCGGCGCGTGGTTCGCCTTCCAGCACACCGGCATCGTCCCGGACGTCATCACACTGGCCAAGGGACTCGGCGGCGGGCTGCCGATCGGCGCGGTCATCGGCGTCGGCGAGGCGGGGGAGCTGGTCAAGCCGGGGCAGCACGGCACCACCTTCGGCGGCAACCCGGTCTGCTGCGCCGCCGGGCTCGCCGTGCTCAAGACCATCGCCAAGGACAACCTGAACGACCACGTTTCCGCGCTGGGCAAGGACATCGCCTCCCGCGTGGAGGAGCTCGGCCACCCGCTGGTGTCCGGTGTCCGCGGTGCGGGGCTGCTGCTCGGCATCGCCCTGCGCGAACCGGTCTCGGCGAAGGTCGCCAAGGCCGCGCAGGACGCGGGATACCTGGTCAACCCGATCGCACCCGACACCATCCGGCTGGCACCGCCGCTGATCCTGAGCGCCGACGAGGCCGCGGGATTCCTCGAAGCCCTTCCCGGGGCGCTCGATTCCACCACCACCTAGGACAGAGACGAAACGCATGCTCCGCAACTTCCTCCGTGACGACGATCTCAGCCCCGCCGAACAGGCCGAGATCCTGGACCTCGCCGATCAGCTGAAGGCCGAGCCCTTGAGCTCGCGCGCGCTGGAGGGCAAGTCCGTCGCGGCGATCTTCGAGAAGAACTCCACCCGGACCCGGTTCTCCTTCGAGGTGGGCATCGCCCAGCTCGGCGGCAACCCGGTCATCGTCGACGGCCGCTCCATGCAGCTCGGCCGCGAAGAGACCATCGAGGACACCTCACGGGTGCTTTCGCGGTATCTGGACGCGATCGTCTGGCGGACCTTCGCCCAGAAGCGCATCGACGCGATGGCCTCGGCGGCGAGCATCCCGGTGATCAACGCGCTCACCGACGAGTTCCACCCGTGCCAGGTGCTCACCGACCTGATGACCATCCGCGAGCGCAAGGGCAAGCTCGCCGGGCTCACCCTGGTGTACCTCGGCGACGGCGCCAACAACATGGCGCATTCGCTGCTGCTGGGCGGGACCACGGCCGGGATGCACGTCCGCGTCGTGTCGCCGGAGGGTTTCCAGCCGGATCAGCAGGTCATGCTCGACGCCAAGCACCGTTCGACGGAGACCGGCGGCAGCACCACGGTCTTCACCGATCCGTACGCCGCCGTCGAAGGCGCGGACGTCGTCGTCACCGACACCTGGACCTCCATGGGGCAGGAGAACGACGGTCTCGACCGTGTCGGCCCGTTCCGCGAGCTGCAGGTCAACGCCGCGCTGATGCGCCGCGCCGCGGACGAGGCGATCGTGCTGCACTGCCTGCCCGCGCACCGCGGCTGGGAGATCACCGACGAGGTCATCGACGGGCCGTCCAGCGCGGTCTGGGACGAGGCGGAGAACCGGCTGCACGCGCAGAAGGCGCTGCTGGTGTGGCTGCTCGACGAGAAGCGACGATGACCGGCAGCAGGGTCACCCGGCAGGCCCGGATCACCGAGCTCGTGTCCTCGATGGCGATCCGCAGCCAGACGGAGCTCGCGAAACTCCTGGCCGCGGAGGGGATCGACGTCACACAGGCGACGCTTTCCCGCGACCTCGACGAACTGGGCGCGGTGAAGCTCCGAGGTGCCGATTCCGGCGCACCGGTGTATGTCATCCCGGAGGACGGCAGCCCGGTACGCGGAGTACAGGGCGGCACGTCCCGGCTTTCGCGGTTGCTCGCCGAACTGCTCGTCTCGGCGGACTCGTCGGGCAACCTGACGGTCCTGCGCACCCCGCCGGGGGCGGCGCAGTTCCTCGCCAGCGCCATCGACAGGGCGGCGCTGGAGGAGGTCGTCGGCTCGATCGCCGGCGACGACACGGTCGCGGTGATCGCGAGAGAACCGTTGTCCGGCAAGGACCTGGCCGAGCGCTTCATGGCGCTGGCCCGACGGTCGTCCACAGTGGACGGCGGTGAGGAGACCGAAGGTGACGCCTGACGGGTTCGCCTTCCCGGATGACCCGGAGAAGCTGGTCATCACCTTCGACGAAGGTGTGCCGGTGGCCATCGACGGGGAGACCGTGACGCTGCTGGAAGCCTTCCAGCAGCTGAACCTGCGTGTCGGCGCTTTCGGGCTCAAAGGACGCGAGATCTACGAGGGGCCCGGCGCGCTCGCGCTGGTCACCGCGCACGAGGAACTGCAAAAGGTCAGCGCCGGGAGGGTGTCCGGAGAGGTCCGGCTGGTCCTGCACCGCGGGAACGCGGTCGTGAACTCCGCTCGCGACGAGCGCGCGCTGTACGACTTCACCACAGGCGCTACCTTCGACCGGTCAGTCGCCTGAAGAGAACCAAGGAATTCGAGGAGTGTTGTGAGCGGGAATGAGCAGCCGGTGCAGCTGTGGGGCGGCCGGTTCGCCAGCGGACCGGCCGAGGCGATGGCGGCGCTGAGCGCGTCGACCCATTTCGACTGGCGGCTGGCGCCGTACGACATCGCCGGGTCGCGGGCCCACGCGCGGGTGCTGCGGAAGGCGGGGCTGCTCACCGAAGACGAGCTGACCGGCATGCTCGCCGCGCTGGACACCCTCGCGCAGGACGTCGAGTCGGGCGCGTTCACCCCGACGGTCGCCGACGAGGACGTCCACACCGCGCTCGAACGCGGTCTGCTTGAGCGGGCGGGCACCGAACTCGGCGGCAAGCTCCGGGCGGGCCGGTCACGCAACGACCAGGTCGCGACGCTGTTCCGGATGTGGCTGCGCGACGCCGCCCGCCGGGTGGTGGCGGGCACCCTCGGCGTCGTCGACGCACTCGTTTCGCAGGCGAAGCGGCACCCGGACGCGATCCTCCCGGGCCGCACCCACCTGCAGCACGCCCAGCCCGTCCTGCTGGCACACCACCTGCTCGCACACGGCCAGTCGCTGCTGCGCGACGTCACCCGGCTGCGTGACTGGGACGCTCGCACCGCCGAGTCGCCCTATGGTTCCGGTGCGCTGGCGGGGTCTTCGCTCGGGCTCGACCCAGAGGCCGTCGCCGAGGAGCTGGGCTTCGACACCAGCGTCGAGAACTCGATCGACGGCACCGCCTCGCGGGACTTCGTCGCCGAGTTCGCCTTCGACGTCGCGATGCTCGCGGTCAACCTGTCCAGGATCGCCGAAGAGGTGATCATCTGGAACACCGCCGAGTTCGGCTACGTCACCCTCGACGACGCCTGGGCGACCGGCAGTTCGATCATGCCGCAGAAGAAGAACCCCGACGTCGCCGAGCTGACCCGCGGCAAAGCCGGGCGGCTCATCGGCAACCTGACCGGGCTGCTCGCGACCCTCAAGGCGCAGCCGCTCGCGTACAACCGTGACCTGCAGGAGGACAAGGAGCCGGTCTTCGACTCCG
Source organism: Amycolatopsis sp. EV170708-02-1 (assembly GCF_022479115.1). NCBI lineage: Bacteria > Bacillati > Actinomycetota > Actinomycetes > Pseudonocardiales > Pseudonocardiaceae > Amycolatopsis > Amycolatopsis sp. EV170708-02-1. The sequence goes on along the minus strand of NZ_CP092497.1, from coordinate 5,222,898 downwards.
TCGAGCAGCTGGAACTGCTGTTCCCGGCGATCGCGGGCATGCTCGAGACGCTGACCTTCCACACCGACCGGCTCGCCGAACTGGCGCCCGCCGGGTTCACCCTCGCCACGGACATCGCCGAATGGCTGGTCCGCCAGGGCGTCCCGTTCCGTGTCGCGCATGAAGCGGCGGGGGAGAGCGTCCGCGTCGCCGAAGCCCGCGGCGTCGGCCTGGACGAACTGACCGACGAAGAGTTCGAGAAGATCAATCCGGCGCTGACGCCGGCCGTGCGCGAGGTGCTGACCGTCGAGGGTTCGGTGAGCTCGCGCAACGCCCGCGGCGGTACCGCTCCGGAGCGGGTCGCCGAGCAGCGGGACCGGCTGGTCGCGCGGATCGCCGAACACCGCGCCTGGCTCGGCTGAGCAGTACATGAAGGCCCCCTTCCTCGCGCCTGGCGCAAGGAAGGGGGCCTTCATGTACTTCAAGATCGCTTCGCGGTCTTCCGGAGCTTCGCGCGCACGGCACGGGTGGCGACCGGGCCGAGCCCTTCGAAGACGTCGACCAGGACGGCAAGCTGCTCCAACGCCGCCAATGCCTGCTCGCTGCCCTCGGGATTGACCGATTCGAACAACGTCAAGCCGAGGAAGCCGGCGGAGACCGCGTGGGCGAGCCCCTCGGTCTCCGTGAACTCGAGCACCGGCGAACCGGCCAGCACGCGGTCGAGGGCGACCTGGACTTCGCGAACCCAGTTGTCCAGCGCCTGCCGCGTCGCCTCGGCCAGCCGTCCGCCGCCCTGCGCGCCGGCGAGCGCCTGGGCGAGGACCGTCATGTTCCCCTCGGCGCGCTCCTCCGCGTGGATGACCCGGCCCAGGTCCAGCAGCTCGCTGAGCGTGGTCACTTCGGCGAACCGCGCACGGAAGTGGGCGACGCGGCCTTCGGTCGCCGTCACGCAGGCCTGCGCGATCAGCTCCTCGACACTGCCGAAGTGGTAGAAGATCAGCGCCTGATTGGTACCCGCCGCGGCGGCGACGGTCCTGGCCGAAACGGCGGTGATCCCGCTGGTGCGGATCGTCTCCAGCGCTCCGTCGATCAACCGCTGTTTCGTGCTGGGCGTGTTCATCAGTCCAGGACCTTCTCACGCAGGGGCTTCACCGCGCCGCTCACCCCGGCCGCAGATCGACGAACCGCGCCTCGAAAGCGCCCCGATAGCCGAACAGCGGCCCGAACCGCCGGTTCGTCACCCGGATCTCGATGCGGAAGAGCCCGCTCTCGTCGTCGAACCACTCGTCGACCTCGGCCACACCGACGAGGGACTTCGGCACCACACATCGAAGCGGGCCTTCGCGGATCCGGAACTCTTCCGAGCGGATGCGGAAGCCGCCGTCCGGTCGCACCGTCATGCCGAGATCCACGGCGAGGTGCTGATGGGTCCCCAGGTAGTCGACGATCTTCCCGCGCTCGGCGCTGTAGATCATCTGCGCGTCGAACCGGCGTCGCCGTTCCGGCAGTTCGAAGGTACGGACGAACGACACCGTCTCCCTGCCGAGCGAGTCGACGTACGGGTAGTTCTCGATGGTGAAAGGGACGTTCCGGCCACGCTCCGGGAACAGGATGTGCCTCGACGCGCCGAGCCGCAGGAACGGCGTCGCGAACGCGGCGCCTCGCCAGATCTCGTCCATCACACCGACGCCGATCATCCCGACGCCGTTCTCCGTGCTCAGCGACAGTCGTTCTTGCATCCGCGGGTGCAAGGACGCGAAGTCGGCGCCTAGCGCTTCTCGGAAGATCATGCCTGCTCCAAGGTGTCGAGGAGGCGAGGTGCGACGCCGTCCTTGCCCGGCCGCGGGCTTCGGCGGCAGCGCCCCGCCGAGGGCGAAAGCAACGGGAGTTCTTCCGGCGGCCCGCCGGTTTCGAGCCACAGGCGGAGCCTGTCGAACGACCAGGCCGTCATCCAGCCGAAGAGCGGCCGGAACAGCAGATCGGCGACTCTGCCGGCCACACCCCATCGAGTGGTGTAGTCGAAGCCGGTGACGAACCGGACGCCGTCGTCGACGGGGGTGTAGCGCCAGTAACCCGAACCGGACTTGATGAGCGACAGCGGATCCGCCGAGGCGAATCGCAGCGCGGACGTCCGCCCGCCGTCCGGCCGCGTGCTCTCCCCGGCGTGGGTTCCGGTCCCGCTGACGACGAACCCGAGGAATTCGGTCGTGTACCGGAACCGTCCTGGCGAACCCGCGACCGGTTCGATCCGCGAGAAGCGGAGATCCCAGCGCTCGTGCAGGCGTGGGTCCTGCGTGTACCGCCACACCGTGTCGAGGTCGGTGCGGATCACCGTTTCGACGTAAAGCGCTCTTCGGCTCATGGAGCCCCTCCCAGTTTTGAGCGACCGCTCAAAACGACTGTAGACCATGTTTGAGCGATCGCTCAATACCTGGTCCGGTTAAGGTCGACCTGGGAGAACGCGACGTAAGGGGAGTGCGGAACTTGGTGACCGGCAGGCAGTTCACCCGGCGCGAGCTGGCGGTGGATCCGGTGGAGCTGTCCACGCTCCTGCTCGGCGCGGTGATCGAAGCGAGCGGCCCCGACGGCACGGTCGCGGTCCGCCTGGTGGAGGTCGAGGCGTATCGGGGGCTCGACGACCCCGCGTCGCACTGCTATCGCGGCAAGACCCCGCGCAACGCGGTCATGTGGGGACCCGCGGGGCATCTGTACGTGTACTTCGTCTACGGCATGCACTTCTGCGCGAACGTGGTCGGCACGGAAGACGGGCAGCCGGGCGCCGTGCTGCTGCGTGCCGGGGAGGTGGTGTCCGGTGCGGATGTCGCCAGGGCACGCAGGCCGTCGGCACGCGGCAACGGCGAGCTCGCCAAGGGCCCGGCCATCCTCACCTCGGTGCTCGGGATCGACCGGACCGAGAACGGCGTCGACCTGACCGACCCCGCGTCACCCGTCCGGTTGTTCACCGGAGAACGCGTCTCCGAAGCGGACATCCGCACCGGGCCGCGCGTCGGGGTCGCGATGGCGATGGACACGCCGTGGCGGTTCTGGATCGACGGATCGCCCGCGGTCTCCACCTACCGACGGGGCGGCAAGCGACGGGCGGCCGCCCCCGGCCGATAGTCGGTTGACCTGGTGCGGGAGGATCTACAGGCGTGAGCGAGCACATCCTTGACGAGCTGACCTGGCGCGGCCTGATCGCGCAATCCACCGACCTCGAAGCACTGCGGCGAGACCTCGACCAAGGACCTCTCACGCTCTATTGCGGATTCGACCCGACCGCGCCCAGCCTGCACGCCGGCAACCTGGTACCGCTGCTGATGCTCTCCCGCTTCCAGCGCGCCGGTCACCGGCCGATCGTGCTGGCGGGCGTCGCCACCGGGATGATCGGCGACCCGCGCGACACCGGTGAGCGCACCCTCAACACGCTGGACACCGTCGCCGAATGGGCGGACCGGATCCGTGGGCAGCTGGAGCGGTTCGTCGACTTCGACGACTCGCCGACCGGCGCGGTCATCGAGAACAACCTGAACTGGACCGGCAAGCAGACCGTCGTCGAGTTCCTGCGCGACGTCGGCAAGCACTTCCCGGTCAACATGATGCTGAACCGGGAGACGGTGAAGCGCCGCCTCGAGGCCGACGGCATGTCGTACACCGAGTTCAGCTACCTGCTGCTGCAGTCACAGGACTACCTGCACCTGCACCGCGAGTACGGCTGCAAGCTGCAGATCGGCGGCTCCGACCAGTGGGGCAACCTGGTCGGCGGCGTCGACCTGATCCGCCGGACCGACGGTGGCCACACGCACGCGCTGACCGCGCCGCTGGTCACCGACACCGAGGGACGCAAGTTCGGGAAGTCCACCGGTGGCGGCAGCGTCTGGCTCGACCCGGAGATGACATCCCCGTACGCGTGGTTCCAGTACTTCGTGAACGTCGCAGACTCCGATGTCATCCGCTACCTGCGGATGTTCTCCTTCCTCGGGCAGGAGGAGATCGCGGCGCTGGCGGAGGACACCGAACAGCGCCCGCACCTGCGATCCGCGCAGCGGAAGCTGGCCGAGGACTTCACGACCCTGGTGCATGGTGAAGAGGCGACCCGTCAGGTCATCGCCGCGAGCCAGGCGCTGTTCGGCAGGGGAGAGCTGCGCGAGCTCGACTCGTCGACCCTCGACGCCGCGATGGCCGAAGTGCCGAACGGCAAGGTCGACCCGAACGGCGAGTCGACGATCGTCGACCTGCTGATCGCCGCCGGGCTCGTCGACAGCAAGGGCGCCGCGCGCCGCACCGTCAAGGAAGGCGGCGCGTACGTCAACAACACGAAGATCGCCGACGAGGAGTGGAAGCCGTCCGCGGACGACGCTCTGCACGGCCGCTGGCTCGTGGTCCGCAAGGGCAAGCGCAACGTCGCCGGCGTCCGCGTCGGGGGCTGATCGCCGCCCGGGCCCGAAACAGGGGCCCTGACCTGCGGAAACGCAGTTAAGGTACCCCCCTGTTTCGGGCCCTTCCGGGGCGTGTAAAGTTCTCCAAGTCGCCAGGGAAACCGGGCGGCCGACCGGGACACGAACCAAGCTCTCGCCTCAGGCGATTGAGTGGGTGTCTCACCAAAAACTGCTAGGAATGACTGCTTCGGATAAGGCCGTGTAGCTACGGTGCGATTCGGGGTGTGTTGCTTGAGAACTCAACAGTGTGCTAGTGAACTAAGCCAGTAGAGCTTATGTATTTGAACCTCGTGTGAGGTTCCTTTGAGAGCATTAAATTGCCTCGATCAAATTTGACATTGTTGGAGAGTTTGATCCTGGCTCAGGACGAACGCTGGCGGCGTGCTTAACACATGCAAGTCGAACGATGAAGCCTTTCGGGGTGGATTAGTGGCGAACGGGTGAGTAACACGTGGGCAATCTGCCCTGTACTTTGGGATAAGCCTGGGAAACTGGGTCTAATACCGGATATGACTACTGATCGCATGGTTGGTGGTGGAAAGCTCCGGCGGTACGGGATGAGCCCGCGGCCTATCAGCTTGTTGGTGGGGTAATGGCCTACCAAGGCGACGACGGGTAGCCGGCCTGAGAGGGTGACCGGCCACACTGGGACTGAGACACGGCCCAGACTCCTACGGGAGGCAGCAGTGGGGAATATTGCACAATGGGCGCAAGCCTGATGCAGCGACGCCGCGTGAGGGATGACGGCCTTCGGGTTGTAAACCTCTTTCGCCAGGGACGAAGCGCAAGTGACGGTACCTGGATAAGAAGCACCGGCTAACTACGTGCCAGCAGCCGCGGTAATACGTAGGGTGCGAGCGTTGTCCGGAATTATTGGGCGTAAAGAGCTCGTAGGCGGTTTGTCGCGTCGTTCGTGAAAACTCCACGCTTAACGTGGAGCGTGCGGGCGATACGGGCAGACTTGAGTTCGGTAGGGGAGACTGGAATTCCTGGTGTAGCGGTGAAATGCGCAGATATCAGGAGGAACACCGGTGGCGAAGGCGGGTCTCTGGGCCGATACTGACGCTGAGGAGCGAAAGCGTGGGGAGCGAACAGGATTAGATACCCTGGTAGTCCACGCTGTAAACGTTGGGCGCTAGGTGTGGGCGACATCCACGTTGTCCGTGCCGTAGCTAACGCATTAAGCGCCCCGCCTGGGGAGTACGGCCGCAAGGCTAAAACTCAAAGGAATTGACGGGGGCCCGCACAAGCGGCGGAGCATGTGGATTAATTCGATGCAACGCGAAGAACCTTACCTGGGCTTGACATGCGCCAGACATCCCTAGAGATAGGGCTTCCCTTGTGGTTGGTGTACAGGTGGTGCATGGCTGTCGTCAGCTCGTGTCGTGAGATGTTGGGTTAAGTCCCGCAACGAGCGCAACCCTTATCCTACGTTGCCAGCGCGTTATGGCGGGGACTCGTGGGAGACTGCCGGGGTCAACTCGGAGGAAGGTGGGGATGACGTCAAGTCATCATGCCCCTTATGTCCAGGGCTTCACACATGCTACAATGGCTGGTACAGAGGGCTGCGATACCGCGAGGTGGAGCGAATCCCTTAAAGCCGGTCTCAGTTCGGATCGCAGTCTGCAACTCGACTGCGTGAAGTCGGAGTCGCTAGTAATCGCAGATCAGCAACGCTGCGGTGAATACGTTCCCGGGCCTTGTACACACCGCCCGTCACGTCATGAAAGTCGGTAACACCCGAAGCCCATGGCCCAACCCGTAAGGGGGGGAGTGGTCGAAGGTGGGACTGGCGATTGGGACGAAGTCGTAACAAGGTAGCCGTACCGGAAGGTGCGGCTGGATCACCTCCTTTCTAAGGAGCAACACATCCACCCCGCCGGGATACCCGGACCAACGGTTGGTGGAGTGGGCACGGCTCAACATCCGAATGTGGTGTTGCCGGGCTTGCTCAAGGAATTGTGGAACTACTGGTTATGGTGTCGCCGGTTTTTGCCGGGACGCTCTAGTACTGCTTCCTTCGGGAAGCGTGGAACGGGTGCTCCTGGGAAGTCGGAGGGATTGTTCGCTGGCATGCTGTTGGGTCCTGAGGCAACACGCCAAGGGGCTTACACGAGCTCCAGGTTGTTTGTTTCTGGTGTGGTGTTTGAGAACTGTAGAGTGGATGCGAGCATCTTTGTGGTCAAGTTGTTAAGGGCACATGGTGGATGTCTTGGCTTCAGGAGCCGATGAAGGACGTGGGAGGCTGCGATATGCCTCGGGGAGCTGTCAACCGAGCTGTGATCCGAGGATTTCCGAATGGGGAAACCCAGCACCAGTTATGTGGTGTTACCCGCATCTGAATATATAGGGTGTGTGGAGGGAACGCGGGGAAGTGAAACATCTCAGTACCCGTAGGAAGAGAAAACAACCGTGATTCCGTGAGTAGTGGCGAGCGAAAGCGGAAGAGGCTAAACCATGCACATGTCAAGCTGTCAGGCGTTGTGTGTGTGGTGTTGTGGGACCCGCCTTGAAGAGACTGACATTTCTTCGGGTTGATGTGCTGGTTAGTGGAACGCCTTGGGATGGGCGACCGGAGTGGGTGAGAGTCCCGTACGCGAAAACCAGTTTCTGAGACCTTGGTGGTGTTCCCGAGTAGCAGCGAGCTCGTGGAATTTGCTGTGAATCTGCCGGGACCACCCGGTAAGCCTAAATACTTCCTGAAGACCGATAGCGGACTAGTACCGTGAGGGAAAGATGAAAAGTACCCCGGGAGGGGAGTGAAAGAGTACCTGAAACCGTGTGCCTACAAGCCGTCAGAGCCCGAGCACATCCTTGTGATGTTGAGGTGATGGCGTGCCTTTTGAAGAATGAGCCTGCGAGTTAGTGCTGCGTGGCGAGGTTAACCCGTGTGGGGTAGCCGTAGCGAAAGCGAGTCTGAATAGGGCGATTGAGTCGCGTGGTCTAGACCCGAAGCGGAGTGATCTACCCATGGCCAGGCTGAAGCGTCGGTAAGACGACGTGGAGGGCCGAACCCACTTAGGTTGAAAACTGAGGGGATGAGCTGTGGGTAGGGGTGAAAGGCCAATCAAACTCCGTGATAGCTGGTTCTCCCCGAAATGCATTTAGGTGCAGCGTCACATGTTTCTCCACGGGGGTAGAGCTACTGGATGGTCTAGGGGCCTTACCGGGTTACCGAAATCAACCAAACTCCGAATACCGTGGTGTGAGAGTGTGGCAGTGAGACGGCGGGGGATAAGCTTCGTCGTCGAGAGGGAAACAGCCCAGAACACCAGCTAAGGCCCCTAAGTGTGTGCTCAGTGGGAAAGGATGTGGGATTGCCCAGACAACCAGGAGGTTGGCTTAGAAGCAGCCACCCTTGAAAGAGTGCGTAATAGCTCACTGGTCAAGTGGTCCTGCGCCGACAATGTAGCGGGGCTTAAGCACACCGCCGAAGCTGTGTCATTGACACATATAGATCGGCGTTCTCCTTGAGGGGACGTCTAGTCGTGTTGATGGGTAGGGGAGCGTCCTGCATCCAGGGAAGCGGCGGCGGAAGCCAGTCGTGGAGGGTGTGGGAGTGAGAATGCAGGCATGAGTAGCGAATGCAGAGTGAGAAACTCTGCCGCCGGATGACCAAGGGTTCCTGGGCCAGGCTAATCCGCCCAGGGTAAGTCGGGACCTAAGGCGAGGCCGACAGGCGTAGTCGATGGATAACGGGTTGATATTCCCGTACCCGAGCACGTGCGCCCAGGATGAGGCGGTTGATACTAACCACCCAAAGCCAGTTACCGAAGTCTTCGGATGGAGGTTTCTGTGTGGAGCGTGGGATCTGATTCCGTAGTAGTCGAGTGATGGGGTGACGCAGGAAGGTAGCTCCGCCAGTGAGTGGTAGTACTGGTGTAAGCGTGTAGACCGAATGGTAGGCAAATCCGCCATTCATATAGGTTGAGACGTGATGCGTAGCCGATTGAGGTGAAGTAGAGTGATCCTATGCTGCCGAGAAAAGCCTCTAGCGAGTGCGTGCACGGCCCGTACCCCAAACCAACACAGGTGGTCAGGTAGAGAATACTAAGGCGATCGGGTGAACTGTGGTTAAGGAACTCGGCAAAATGCCCCCGTAACTTCGGGAGAAGGGGGGCCAAACACTCTGAAGTCCCTTGCGGACTAGGGGTGGGTGGCCGCAGAGACCAGCGGAAAGCGACTGTTTACTAAAAACACAGGTCCATGCGAAGTCGCAAGACGATGTATATGGACTGACGCCTGCCCGGTGCTGGAACGTTAAGAGGACCGGTTAACCCTTCGGGGTGAAGCTGAGAATTTAAGCGCCAGTAAACGGCGGTGGTAACTATAACCATCCTAAGGTAGCGAAATTCCTTGTCGGGTAAGTTCCGACCTGCACGAATGGCGTAACGACTTTCCGGCTGTCTCAACCACAGGCCCGGCGAAATTGCACTACGAGTAAAGATGCTCGTTACGCGCGGCAGGACGGAAAGACCCCGGGACCTTTACTATAGTTTGGTATTGGTTTTCGGTTCGGCTTGTGTAGGATAGGTGGGAGACTGTGAAGCTGGCACGCTAGTGTTGGTGGAGTCGTTGTTGAAATACCACTCTGGTCGGATTGGGAATCTGAACCTCGGACCATGATCTGGTTCAGGGACAGTGCCTGATGGGTAGTTTAACTGGGGCGGTTGCCTCCTAAAGAGTAACGGAGGCGCCCAAAGGTTCCCTCAGCCTGGTTGGCAATCAGGTGTTGAGTGCAAGTGCACAAGGGAGCTTGACTGTGAGACAGACATGTCGAGCAGGGACGAAAGTCGGGACTAGTGATCCGGCACCACCTGGTGGAAGGGGTGTCGCTCAACGGATAAAAGGTACCCCGGGGATAACAGGCTGATCTTGCCCAAGAGTCCATATCGACGGCATGGTTTGGCACCTCGATGTCGGCTCGTCGCATCCTGGGGCCGGAGTAGGTCCCAAGGGTTGGGCTGTTCGCCCATTAAAGCGGCACGCGAGCTGGGTTTAGAACGTCGTGAGACAGTTCGGTCCCTATCCGCCGCGCGCGTAGGATACTTGAGGAAGGCTGTCCCTAGTACGAGAGGACCGGGACGGACGAACCTCTGGTATGCCAGTTGTCACGCCAGTGGCATGGCTGGTTGGCCACGTTCGGAAGGGATAACCGCTGAAGGCATCTAAGCGGGAAGCCTGTTCCAAGATGAGGTATCCCACCCCTTTGTGGGTTAAGGCCCCCAACAGACCATTGGGTTGATAGGCCAGAAATGGAAGCACAGTAATGTGTTGTCGAGTTGACTGGTACTAATAGGCCGAGGACTTGCCCACAAAGATGTTACGCATCCACTCTACAGCTCTGAAACACCACACAACCACCAGCAAGATCGGTGGGAGTGTTGTTTCATAGTGTTTCGGTGGTTATAGCGTCAGGGAAACGCCCGGTCCCATTCCGAACCCGGAAGCTAAGCCTGACAGCGCCGATGGTACTGCAACCGAAGGGTTGTGGGAGAGTAGGACACCGCCGGACTAACTTCAGGACAGGGTCCTGACCAGGGTCGAGAACCCCAACAGGTTCTCCCCGGTCAGGGCCCTGTCTCTTTTCATGTCCAGGCACGGACTAGAATGGTCCGTTGGCTCGCCTCGTGGCGGGCCGATATCGAAACTTTTCCATAGTGGCAGGAGGCCAGGTGTCCGAGTTCGGTCGACGTGACTCAGATGATGGCGCGTCCGGCCGGTCGGGTCGCCGGGACGACAGTCCCCGCGGAGGCCGGTCTGACGCGCAGCGAGGTGACCGGCGCGGTTCCGCCGGCGGCAGGCAGGACCGGGGCGGCCGCGACGGTGGCTACCAGGGCCGCCCTCGTCGTGACGACCGCGGTGCCCGCGGTTCCGGCAGCTATCCCGCCCGTGGCGGCGACGGCTCTCGCGACCAGCGGTCCGGCGGTCGTTTCGGCGGCCAGGGACGCGACGAGAACCGCCCGCGCTACAACAACGACGACCGGTCCGGCGGCCGCGACAACGACCGCCGGGGTGGTTACCGCGGCGGCGACAACCGGGGCGGGTACCGCTCGGACAGCCGTTCGGACAGCCGTGGTGGCGACAACCGTGGCGGATACCGCTCGGACAGCCGTGGTGGTGACAGCCGGGGTGGTTACCGCTCCGACAACCGGGACAGCCGGGACAACCGCGGCGGCGATCGCGGTGGCTACCGTGGCGGCAGCGACCGCGGCGGTTACCGCTCGGACAGCCGCGGTGGAAGTGACCGTGGCGGTTACCGCTCCGACAGCCGGGGCAGTGACGACCGTGGCGGCTACCGGTCCGACAACCGGGGTGGCGATCGCGGCGGGTACCGCTCGTCCGACAGCCGTCCCGAGCGTCGCTCCGACAACCGCTCGGAGAACCGTTCCGAGGGCCGCTACGAGAAGCGCTCCGACAGCCGCCCCGCCCGTTCCGGCTACGGCTCGGACAACCGCGGCCGGTCCGACGACCGTCCGTCCGGCAACCGCTACGAAGGACGTCCTCAGGGCAAGTCCTACGGCGACCGCGACGACCGGCGTCCGTCCTATGGCGACCGCGACAACCGTGGCGGCGACAAGTCCTATCGCGACCGTGACGATCGCGGCGGCTCCCGTTCCGGCGGGTACAACGGCGACCGGCGCGGTTCGTCCTCGGGCGACCGTCGTCCCAGCGGTGGTGGCCACGAGCGCAAGTCCTACGGTGACCGTGACAACCGCGGAGACCGCCCCGAAAAGCGTGGCGGGTTCGAGCGCAAGCGCGACGACCGTCCCCAGCGTGACCGTTCCGAGGGCCGGAAGGACTTCCGTTCCTCGCCGCGCACCGAGGACAGGCCGGTCGACGACGAGACCTTGGCGCGTGAGCTGCTCGAGGCCCCGGAGCTGCCCGAAGGCATCGAGTTCTCCGATCTCGACGAGGAGGTCCGCCGGGAGCTGCGCACCCTGCCCAAGGCACTCGCCGAAACCGTCGGCAAGCACCTTGTCGCGGCCGGCGGCCTTGTCGACGAAGACCCCGAAGCCGCCATGGAGCACGCCAAGTACGCGAAGGCCAAGGCGTCGCGGGTCCCGATCGTCCGTGAGGCGCTCGGTCTGGTCGCCTACCACGCGGGCAACTGGTCCGAGGCGCTGTCCGAGCTGCGGGCCGTCCGCCGGATGACGCGCACCGACGACCACATCGCGATCATCGCCGACGCGGAGCGTGCCATCGGTCGTCCCGAGCGGGCGCTCGACCTCGCGAAGGAGGTCGACAAGGAGCGCCTGGCCAAGGCGACCCAGATCGAGCTCGCGATCGTCGCCGCCGGTGCCCGGCGCGACCTCGGCCAGCTGGACGCCGCCGTCGTCTCCCTGCAGGGCGACGACCTCAAGGCGGAGAAGCGCGACCCGTGGAGCGCCCGGCTGTTCTACGCCTACGCCGACAACCTCGCCGCGGCCGACCGCAAGGACGAGGCGATCCGCTGGTTCCTGAACGCGGCAGAGGCCGACGAGGAGGACGAGACCGACGCCGCCGAGCGCGCCGCGGAGCTCACGAATGGCTGACGCCCTGTCGGCCGGGTACGACGCGGTCCTTTTCGACCTCGACGGCACGGTCTATCACGGCAGCAAGGTGGTCCCGGGCGCACCGGAAGCGCTTCGGGCGCTTCGGGACCACGGCACGGCGGTCCGTTGGGTGACCAACAACGCCTCCAAGGCGCCTGCGGAGGTCTCCGCGCACCTGGAGGCACTCGGACTGCCCGCCACCCCCGAAGAGGTCCACACGAGCTCTCAGGCCGCCGCCGCCCTGCTGGGTGAGCGGCTGCCTCAGGGCGCGGTGGTCCTCGTCGTGGGCACGGACTCGCTGGCCGTCGAGGTCGAGTCCGTCGGTCTCAAGACGGTCCGGGAAGCCGGACCGGACGTGGCGGCGGTGGTCCAGGGGCATTCGCCGGAGAACACCTGGGCCGCTCTCGCGGAGGCGTGCCTCGCCATCCGCGCGGGCGCGCTCTGGGTGGCGACCAACGTCGACGCGACCCTGCCGAGCGAACGCGGCCTGCTGCCGGGCAACGGGTCGATGGTGGCCGCGTTGCGCCATGCCACCGGCGTCGAGCCGCTGGTGGCGGGCAAGCCGGCGCCGGGCCTGTTCACGACGGCGGCGCGGGACGCGGGCGCGGAGCGTGCCCTCGTCGTGGGCGACCGGCTGGACACGGACATCGAGGGCGCGGTCGCGGCCGGGATCGACGCGCTCTGCGTCCTGACCGGTGTCGCCGACGCGGCGTCCCTGATCGCGGCGAGGCCCGAGGAGCGTCCGCGCTACCTCGCGGCGGACCTGTCCGGGCTGAGCAGCCGGGCGGAGCTGCTCGAGATCGGGCCCAAGGACGGCTGGCGCGTCACCGCACAGGGTGACGTGCTCGAAGCCGACGGTGAAGGCGACCCTCTCGACCTGCTGCGCGCGTTGTGCGCGGTGGCGTGGGAGTCCGGGATCACCGAGGTCCGTGGTGTGGGCGACACCGCCCGCGCCGCGCTCGGCGAGCTGCGCCTCGGCTGACCAGCGCTGCTAACTTGGTGGGGTGCAAGACCACTTCCATCCCGTTCCGCGACCCCCGGTCCCCGGCCCGCCGCCGGTGCCGGGACCGCCGCCGGACCAGTTCGCGCAGCAGGACACGGATCCCCGAGCCGGGATCGACGAAGCCGTGGCGGGTCTCGACGACCTCGCGGCGCTTCCGCTCTCGGAGCACGTCGACCGGTTCGAGGCCGTGCACACCGAGCTGACGGTGGCGCTCTCCACCATCGACAAGGTCTGACCGCGTGCCCAAACGCGCCCGCCTGGACGCGGAGCTCGTCCGGCGGGGTCTCGCCCGGTCCCGGGAACAGGCCTCGGCGCTGATCGCCGAGGGCAAGGTCACCGTGCGCGGGATGGTGGCCACCAAACCCGCGACAGGCGTCGAGTCCGGCGCGCCGATCGTGGTGCGCGACAACGACGACCCCGGCTGGGCCTCCCGCGGCGCGCACAAACTCCTCGGCGCGCTCGAAGCCTTCACCCCGCAAGGCCTTTCCACCGAAGGAAAGCGCTGCCTCGACGCGGGCGCCTCGACCGGTGGCTTCACCGACGTCCTGCTGCGCAACGGCGCCGCCACCGTGATCGCCGCCGACGTCGGCCGCGGTCTGCTGGACTGGCGCCTGCGCACCGACGACCGCGTAGTCGTCCTCGACAAGACGAACGTCCGAAACCTGACCCCGGAAGACCTCGGCGGGCAGGTCGACCTCGTGGTCGGGGACCTCTCGTTCATCTCGCTCAAGCTCGTGCTGCCCGCGCTGGCCGCCTGCGCGCGGGACGGCGCGGATCTGGTGCCGATGGTGAAACCGCAGTTCGAGGTCGGCAAGGACCGGCTCGGCAGCGGCGGCGTCGTCCGTGACCCGGAGTTGCGAGCCGAGTCGGTGCTCGGCGTGCTCGCCGAGGCCGAGAAGCTGGATCTGAGCTTGCGCGGCGTCGTGGCCAGCCCGCTCCCCGGGCCGTCCGGGAACGTCGAATACTTCGTCTGGCTTACCCGCGGGGCGGGGGAGACCGCCGGCACCGACGCCGAGCGGCTCGTCCGGACCGCAGTCCTGGAGGGACCCCAATGAGCGATCGCGAGGTGCTGCTCGTCGTGCACCCGGACCGGGACGCGACCCGGGACGCGGCACGCGAGGTGTCCGCCCGGTTCGCCAAGGCCGGGGTGCGGCTGCGGGTGCTCGACGAGGACGTCCGGGAGATGCTGGAGGCGGACGGCGGGATCGGCGCGCCCTGCACGGTCATGGCGCCGGAGCAGGATCCGGCCGCCGGCACCGAGCTGGTGTTCGTGCTCGGCGGCGACGGCACGTTGCTGCGGGCCGCGGAACTGGCCAGGCCGAACGGTGTCCCGGTCCTCGGCGTGAACCTCGGCCGCGTCGGCTTCCTGGCGGAGGCCGATTCGGACAAGCTCGCCGACACCGTCCAGCGCGCCGTGGACGGTGACTACCAGGTCGAAGAGCGGATGACCGTCGACGTCGTCGTCACCGTCGACGGCGAAGAGACCGTCAACACCTGGGCGCTCAACGAGGCCAGTGTCGAGAAGAGCTCGCGTGAGCGGGTGTTGGACGCGCTCATCGAGGTCGACGGAAGGCCCGTGTCGTCCTTCGGCTGCGACGGTGTCCTGTGTGCCACCCCGACCGGCTCGACGGCGTACGCGTTCTCCGCGGGCGGTCCGATCATCTGGCCCGATGTCCAGGCCCTGCTCGTGGTCCCGAGCAACGCGCACGCGATGTTCTCCCGGCCGCTGGTCGTCTCGCGGGACTCGGAGATCACCGTCGCCATCGATCCGGACGGTTCGCCCGCCGTCCTGACCTGCGACGGATCGCGGACCTTCGATCTTCCCGCCGGCGCGGCCGTGCGGGTCACCTGCGGCCGGGTGCCGGTGCGCCTGGTCCGGTTGTGGGAAGGCCCGTTCACCGACCGGCTGGTGCACAAGTTCTCGCTGCCGATCAAGGGCTGGCGGGAGCGACACGCCCGCTGACGGATGTCGTGAAAGGGCCTTTGAAGACAACTTTCGTCGTCAAGGCCCCTTTCATGACGTGCCGGGTGCGGGAATGGTCGGGGTGGGCCGCTACGGTGGGCGTCGTGCTGGCCGAGATGCGCATCCAGGGCCTCGGAGTCATCGAGGACGCCCTGCTGGAACTGCACGCGGGCTTCACCGTCGTCACCGGTGAGACGGGTGCGGGCAAGACCATGGTCGTCAGCGGGTTGCACCTGCTCTCCGGCGGCCGAGCCGAAGTGTCCAAGGTGCGGACCGGAATGCTGAAGGCCTTCGTGGAAGGCCGCTTCGAGCTGGGCGGTGCCGAGGGCGCCACCCGGATCGTCACCGACGCCGGGGCGGAGGTCGACGAGGACGGCAGCGTCATCGCGCTGCGCGCGGTCTCGGTCGACGGCCGGTCCCGTGCCCACCTCGGCGGCCGTTCGGTGCCGGTCGGGGTGCTGGCCGATCTGTCCGAGCAGCTGATCGCGGTCCACGGGCAGAACGATCAGCTGCGCCTGCTGCGGCCCGCCGAGCAGCGCGCGGTGATCGACCGGTTCGCCGGCGAGGCCGTCACCGAGCCGCTCGAGCAGTACCGCGCGGTGCGGGACGAATGGCTCGCCGTCGTCGCCGAACTGACCGAGCGTTCCACCCGCTCCCGCGAGATGGCCCAGCAGGCCGACCTGCTGCGCCACGGTCTCACCGAGATCGACGCCGTCGCGCCGGAACCCGGCGAGGACACCGAGCTCACCGAGCAGATCAAGCGGCTCGCCGCGGTCGACGAGCTGCGGTCCGCCGCGAGTGCCGCGCAGGCCGCCGTCTCGGGTTCACCCGATGGCGACCCGGACGTGCCCGGCGCGCTGGGGCTGATCGGGGAGGCGACCCGTCACCTGAACGGTTCCGAGGACGCCGTGCTGCGTGAGCTCGGTCCCCGGCTGGACGAGGCTTCGGTGCTGTTGTCCGAAGTGGGCACTGAGCTGGGCAGCTACCTCGAAACGCTCGACGCCGATCCCGCGTTGCTGGAGAAGGTGCTCGCGCGCCAGGCCGATCTGAAGCGGCTCACCCGCAAATACGCGGCGGACGTGGACGGCGTACTCGCCTGGGCCGACGACGCCCGTCGCCGGATGTCCACGATGGACACCTCCGAGGAGGCGCTGGCCGAGCTGGCCAAGCGCCGCGACGAACTCGCCGTCACCTTGGCCGAGCACGCGCTCACGCTGTCGGAGGCGCGTGTCGAGGCCGCCGCCGAACTCGCCGAGGCGATCACCGCCGAGATGTCCGGGCTCGCCATGGGGCAGGCCGAGATCGAGATCACCGTCGAGCGGCGCACCGTGGACGAGAGCGACGCGCACGCGGTGAAGGTCGGTGGCAGGCTCGTGCACGCGGGGCCCGACGGCGTCGACGACGTCGAGCTCCTGCTGCGGGCGCACAACGGAGCCCCGCCGCTTCCGGTGCACAAGGCCGCTTCCGGTGGTGAGCTTTCCCGCGTGATGCTGGCGATCGAGGTCGTCCTCGCCCACGCCGACACGGTGCAGACGCTGGTGTTCGACGAGGTCGACGCCGGGGTCGGCGGCCGCGCGGCGGTCGAGATCGGCAGGCGGCTCGCGCGGCTGGCGCGCAGCCACCAGGTCCTGGTGGTCACCCACCTGCCGCAGGTAGCCGCGTTCGCCGATCAGCATCTGGTGGTGGACAAGGGCACCAGCGGCGGGGTGACCCGCAGTGGCGTGCGCGTGCTCGAACAGTCGGAGCGCGTCGTCGAGCTCGCCCGCATGCTCGCCGGAATGGAAAGCACCGAGACCGGCCGGGCGCACGCGGAGGAATTGCTCGCCGTCGCCGAGGCCGACAAGAGCGCGCCGGACAAGCCCAAAGCCCGCCGCGGCGGAAAGCGAAAGAAGGCGAAGTAGTGCCTGTCACGACCGAGTAGCCCGATCCGGTGTGGGTTAATCGGCGTGTTTCCATCGGCGTGGCGGACGCAGAAGGCCGCGCGGATTTGTCACTATCGGTCGCATGAAGCTCACCGGCTTGCTCTCGCGTAACCAAGAGACCCTCCCCGGGATCACCGGCGTCGCCAGGGTCGACAGGCGTACGCGTGAGCTGCTTCGCCGGCTGAGCCCTGGCGACATCGTCGTCCTCGACCAGCTCGACCTCGACCGCTCGACCGCCGATGCCTTGGTGGAGGCCGAAGTCGCGGCGGTGGTGAACGCCTCGCCGTCGATCTCCGGCCGTTTCCCCAACCTGGGCCCGGAGATCCTGCTCGAGGCCGGGATCCCGCTGGTCGATTCGGTCGGCGGCGAACTGCTGCGCAAGGTCAAGGACGGCACGAAACTCCGCCTGCACGAGGGCGTCGTCTACATCGGAGAGCGCCAGCTCGGCTCGGGTGTCCAGCAGACGCGGGAAAGCGTCGCGGACCAGATGATCGAGGCCAAGGCCGGGATGTCCACCCAGCTGGAGGCGTTCTCCGCGAACACCATCGAATTCCTCCGCCGGGAACGCAGCCTCATCCTCGACGGCGTCGGCGTCCCGGAGATCCGTGTCCCGCTGCGGGATCGGCACGCACTGGTGGTCGCGGGCGGCAACGGGCACGCCGAAGACCTCAAGAAGCTGAAGAAGTACATCTCCGAGCACCGGCCGGTGCTGATCGGGGTCGACGCCGGGGCCGACACCCTGCGCGCGCAGGGGTATCAGCCGGACGTCATCGTCGGCGACCCGCACGGGATCGGCGCCGAAACCCTGCGCAGCGGTGGCGAGGTCGTGGTCCCGGCGCAGCCGGACGGGCACGCCCCCGGGGTCGAGCGCATCCAGGACCTCGGGATCGGCGCGGTCACCTTCCCCGCGACGGGCAACGCCGAGGACCTGGCGCTGCTGCTGGCCGACGCGCACGAGGCGAGCCTGGTGGTCACCGTCGGTTTCCAGGCGACCCTGCGGGAATTCCTCGACCACGGCCGGTCCGGATCGAATCCGTCGACATTCCTCACCAGGCTCAAGCTCGGCACGAAACTGGTCGACGGCAAGGCGGTCGCGACCCTGCACCGCAGCCGGGTGTCCATCGGCGCCATCGTCCTGCTGGTCGTCGCGACCTTGGTGGCCGTCGCCGCCGCGCTGCTGGTGTCCGACGTGGGTTCGGTGTACCTCGACTGGATCCGCGACACCTGGAACTCGTTCATCGCCTGGGGCAAGGGACTCTTCACGTGATTTCACTGCGGTACCACATCGTTTCCATCGCCGCCTGCTTCCTGGCGCTCGCCATCGGGGTGGTGCTCGGGTCGACGGCGCTGAACGGTTCCCTGCTTTCGGGTCTCGCCAGCCAGAAGGAGGATCTGGGTTCCCAGGTCGCGGATCTGGAGGCGCAGCGCAATTCGCTCAACGCCAGGCTCGGCGACGCGGACGCGTTCGCCGGCGCGATGGGGCCGAAAGTCGTCGCGGGGCAGCTCGACAAGCGTTCGGTGGTGCTGGTGACCACCGAGGACGCGAAGCCCGCGGACCGCGACGCGCTCAAGCAGCTCGTCGGACAGGCCGGTGCCTCGGTCACCGGTGAGATCCAGCTGACCGAGGCGTTCTCCGACCCCATGCGGTCGGATCAGCTGCGTGACGTCGTGTCGCGCCTTCAGCCGGCCGGTGTCCAGTTCCCGACCGCGGGCGACCCCGGCACCCTCGCGGGCGCGCTGATCGGGTCCGTGGCGTTGCTGAACAAGGACAACGCGCAGCCGCAGTCCACGCCGGTGGAGCTGGCGGCGGCGCTCGGCGGCCTCACCGACGGTGGATTCCTCAAGACCGGCGGGGATGTGAAGCCCGCGCAGCTCGCGATCGTGCTCACCGGCTCCAAGTACACCGGTGACGGCGCCGGTGACCGCGCCTCGACCATCGCGCGGTTCGCCGCGCAGCTCGACCGCTCCGGTGCGGGCACCGTCCTGGCCGGCGACACGGGATCCGCCGACGGCACCGGCGCGATCGGCGTCGTCCGGGCCGACACCTCGTCGACGTCCATCCTGTCCACTGTGGACAACGCGGAGACCGCGGCGGGCCGGGTCACCACGATCATGGCGCTGCGGGAGCAGCTCGAAGGCGGCGCCGGCCGGTACGGCATCGCGGGTAACGCCCAGGCTCCCGCCCCCGGGATCGCCGCCGCCGGCAACTAGCCCCTTTCGCGTTTAGTCCTCTGGATGCGGTACTTGCGTGTGCAAGGACCGCATCCAGAGGACTAAACGCGGTCCGTCAGAGGTCTTGTCGGTCTGTAAGGCGAAGTGTCCGCTGTGGTGAAGGGGCCTTTCGCCGCGTTGGATGCGGGGAAAGGCCCCTTCACCCCGGGCGCTGTCGGCCTGGCTGCCGCCGGGCGTGAGTTGTCCGGCGACCGCGTGGCACGCCAACCTCGCGTTACTCCTCGGCAACGCGGGGCCAGAGGCGGGTTTTCGGGAGCGGGCGGGCGTAGGAGCCGGCTCGGCTGGTCTTGAGATCGAGAGCGACGAGGGATTCGGCCAGGCGGACGGCGGCGGCGACGCCGTCGATCACCGGGATGTCCAGCATCGCCGAGATGCGGTGATCGAGGCCGGTCATCCCCGCGCAGCCGAGCACGAGGACTTCCGCACCCGCGTCCCTGGCCCGGCGTCCGGCGGTCAGCAAGGCCGATTCCGTCCGGCGTTCGTCGGTCAGTTCGAGGACGCCGAGCCCCGCGCCGAGGACGCCGACACAGTTCTGCGCGACACCCGCGGCGTGCAGGCTGTCCTCGATGAGCCCGCACGTCCGGTCCAATGTGGTCACGACGCCGTAGCGTCTTCCCAGCAGACAGGCCAGATGCGCGGCGGCCTCGGTGATGTCGACGACCGGGACATCGAGCAGTTCCCGGGCGCCTTCCCGGCCGTGCTCGCCGAAACCGGCCATCACGAGCGCGTCGAAGGGTTCGTCCAGCCCGTCGAGAAGGTCGAGGACGGCCGCGGCGCTCAGGAAGCTGTCCAGCCAGCCCTCCGCGGATTCCGGGCCCCACAACGGTGTCCTGGCCAGGATTTCGGTGCCGGGGCTCGCTGCGGCGCGGGCTCCCGCCTCGATCTCCTTGGTCATCGCCTCGGTGGTGTTGCAGTTGGTGACCAGGATCCGCATCACGCGACCCGCTGCTTGCGCGACACCACGAAATAGAGGGCCGCGGCGGAAGCGGTGCCGATGAACCACGAGTACGGCGCGGCGGGGGCGAAGAACGGCACCAGCGCGATGATCGCGGACAACGCCGCCGTGGGCAGGAAGGTGACCATCGCCCGCGGGTTGAACCCGCGTTTGTAATGGTACGGCGAATCGGGTCCGGCCACGAACAGCTTGTCCACATCGATCCGGCCGCGTTTCACCAGGTAGTAGTCGACGATCATGATGCCGAACAGCGGGCCGAGGAAGGCCCCGAGACCGCCGAGGAAGTAGTTGACCACCGTGGGGGAGGAGTACAGCTTCCACGGCAGCACGCACAACGCCGCGACCGCGCTGATCATCCCGCCGATGGTGAAGGTGATCCGTTTCGGCCAGATGTTGGCCAGGTCGTAGGCGGGGGAGACGAAGTTCGCGACGATGTTCACGCCCATGGTGGCGATCGCGAAGGTCAGCGCGCCGATGATCAGCACGGGTGTGTTGTCGATGCGGGCGAGCAGTTCGGCGGGGTCGGTGATGGCCTCGCCGAACACCTGGAGGCTGCCCGCCGTGACCAGCACCGACAGCAGCGCGAAGGCCGTCGAGTTGATCGGCAGACCCCAGAAGTTCCCGCGCCGCACCGTTTTCTGGTTCGGGGCGAACCGGGAGAAGTCGCAGAAGTTGAGCATCAGGGTGCCGTAGATGGACAGGATCAGCCCGACGGCGCCGAACCATTGCCGTACTTGCTCCCCTGTGGACAGTGCCTTCGGGTTGCTGGTCAAGGAAATGTTCCAGTCGGCGGCGGCCAGGATCCACACGGCGAGCGCGATCATCACGACCCAGATGCCGGGACCGCACCAATCCTGGAACTTGCGCACGGCCTCCATGCCGCGGGTGAGCACGAGCGCCTGTGCCAGCCACAACGCGATGAAACAGATCCAGCCGAGGGCGTGCAGGCCGAGGAAACCCACCTCCGTCAACGGTTTCAGCCCTGGATCGATCGCGAGCACGAGCAGCGTGATGGCCACCGAGGCGAGATAGGTCTGGATGCCGTACCAGAAGATCGCGATGATGGCGCGGATCAGCGCCGGCAGGTTCGCGCCGAAGGTGCCGAAGCTGATGCGGGCGACGACGGGGAAGGGGACGCCGGTCTTCTGGCCGATCCGGCCCATCAGGTTCATGCCGAAGTAGATGAGCACGAACCCGGTCAGCAGGGCGGTGAACACCTGCCACGCCGAGAGCCCGAGGACGAACAGGCCCGCCGCGAAGGTGTAGTTGCCGAGGTTGTGCACGTCCGACATCCACAGCGCGAAGATGTCGTAGACCTTCCATCGGCGTTCTTTCGCCGGGGCGAGGTCTTCGTTCCAGAGCCGGGGATCGGCGTTCTCGGTGGTAGGCGCTTCGGACCGGGTTGCTGGGGCGGCGGTCATGCGGGCCTCCGATCGACGGGGAGTCCGGTCGATTTGGTATCCCAAAATTTGGCATCCCAAATATCACCCCGCGGTGGCCCGTCGTCAAGGTTTCTGCCGATAAACTCGGGTTACGAGCTGTTACGGCGGTGTTGAAGAGGGGGTCAGGTGGCGGAGGAAGGACAGCGTCAGCCGCTGGCCGCGACCCGGCAGCGGGTCCGCGACGAGCTGCGTGAACGTATCCTCGCCGGACGGCTGAAGCCGGGGGACAGGCTGGTCGAACGCGAACTCGCCGAGGATCTCGGTGTCTCGCGCGTGCCGGTGCGCGAGGCCATCCGCAGCCTGGAGGCCGAAGGATTCCTCGCCGTCCAGTCGCCCCGCCGGATCGTCGTGCGCCAGCTGGCCAAGGCCGACGTCGAGGAGCTGTTCGACGTCCGCGAGGCGCTCGAAGGACTCGCCGCCGGGCTGGCCGCCGAGCGGGCGGGCAAAGCGGAACTCCGCGCGCTCGAACGTCTGCTCACCGACGCCGCCCGCGCGACCGAGAGCGGCGACCCGGCCCGCATCACCCTGCTCAACACCCGCTTCCACGACCAGATCGTCGCGCTCGCGGGCAACGGGCTGCTGCACGAGATCCTCCGCCCGCTCGAGGGCAGGCTGCGCTGGCTGACCAGCCAGAACGAACACTGGGGCGAACTGCTCGACGAGCACCGCCGCCTCTACGACGCGATCGCTTCGGGCGACGCCGACCAGGCGCGGGCCCATGCCGTCGAGCATGTGCGGGTGAACCGGGAAGTGACCTTGAAGACGCTGTTCCCCGAGGATGACGGAGAACGCTCCGCCGGGTGAACCGGACATGTCAGACTCGCGGCATGATCACCGACGAACAACGGGCCGCCCGCACCGCGCGGGCGGTGGCCGCCGCGGTCTCCGCGGGACGCGACCTGGGTATCACCGTCACCGAACCCGAGGTCCTGTACGACGTTTTCTCCGTCATCGTGCGGCTGGCGCCTTCGCCGGTCGTCGTGCGCGTGCCGACCGTGCTGCCGCGCACGACGACACCGGAGACACAGCTGGCCGATCAGCGGCGCGAACTCGCCGTCGCCACCTGGCTCGGCGAGAAGGGGCTTCCGGTCGTCAAGCCGAGCCCGCTGGTGCCGGCGGAACCGGTGCGGCGCGACGGTTTCTCGATGACGTTCTGGGAGCTGATCGAGTTCGTCGAAGACGCGAACCTCGCCGTGGAGCACTCGGCGAAGCTCGTCGCGAAGCTGCACGCCGCGCTCCGCGACTATCCCGGCGAGCTGGCGTTCCTGAACGGGCTCGCCCCGTTCATCCCGGACGGCCTCGCTCAGCTCGAAGGCAGGCCCGACCTGCTCGACCCCGCCGACCTCGACCGCGCCCGCCGCGAATGGGAGGTCTTCCGGCCGCTGCTGGCATCGGAGGAGGCCTTCGCCGAGGCGTTCCCGGACGCCACCGTCCAGCCGGTCCACGGCGACGCTCCGGGCTACAACCTGATCGTCACCACCGGAGGCGAGCTGTACTCCGACTTCGAACTGGTCAACCGCGGCCCGATCGAACGCGACCTCGCCTTCAACGGACCCGATGGCATCAAGGCCTACAACGCCGCAGCCGTCGAACTCGGCCTGCGCGAGGTCGACGAAGGCGTGCTGCGCACCTTCGAGGCGCTGGGCCTGCTCCAGGTGGTCGCGTGCCTGTCGATGGCGCCCGACCTGCCGATGCTGGTGGACGGCATGAAACCGATGATCGACCAGTGGCGGGCGACCCCGTTCGCGGGCGGGCTCGCTTAGCCGAGCATCGAGGTCCAGGCCTCGGCGAATCCGGGGAAGGTCTTCCCGACCGTCCCCGGGTTCTCCACCTCCACGCCCTCGACCTTCAGGCCGAGCACGGCCGCCGCCATCACCAGCCGGTGATCGTCGTAGGTGTGGAACTTCCCGCCGTGCAACGGTGCCGGCGTGATCCGCAGACCGTCCTCGGTCTCGCGGACGTCGGCGCCGAGCGACGACAGTTCGGTGGCGAGCGCGGTCAGCCGGTCGGTCTCGTGGCCGCGCAGATGCGCCACCCCGGAGATGACCGACGGCCCCTCGGCGAGACACAGCAGCGCCGCGATCACCGGCGTCAGCTCGCCGACGTCGTGCAGATCCAGTTCGACGCCGGGGATCGTGCCGCCGCCGGTGACCGTCAGGCCCGCCGCGTCGAGTTCGGCGGTGGCACCCAGAACGGGCGCCAGGCTGCGCAGCCAGTCCCCGGGCTGGGTCGTCCGCTGCGGCCAGCCCGCGATCCGCACCGTGCCGCCGGTCGCGATCGCCGCGGCGACGAACGGCGCAGCCGTCGAAAGATCCGGCTCGACGATGTACTCGGGGCAGGAAAGCCGCGTGGGGGCGACGTGGAATTCGGTGCCCTCACGGTCCACAGTGGCCCCGAAGCGGCGGAGCATCTCGACCGTCATCGCGATATGCGGTTCGCTCGGCACCTGGCCGCCTACGAGGCGCACGGTGACACCCTGCTGGAACGACGGCCCGGCGAGCAGCAGCGCCGACAGGAACTGGCTCGACGCCGAGGAGTCCAGATCGACTCTGCCGCCCCGCAATCCGCCTTCGCCGTGGACGGTGAAGGGCGGCGCCTCGCGGCGGTCGTCGTCGATGCGGGCGCCGAGGTCGCGCAGCGCCTTCAGCAGCGGCCCGATGGGGCGGCGGCGGATGGCCTCGTCGCCGTCGAACAGCGCCGGGCCGGTACCCAGCGCGGCGAGCGCGGGGGTGAACCGGGCGACCGTGCCCGCGTTGCCGAGTTCCACTCGGACGGTTTCGTCGGGATGGACGCGGCCGGGGCCGAGCGGGTGCACGAGGTAGCCGCCGATGCTGCCCTGCGAGTGGGCGCCGAGGGCGTAGATGGCGCCGAGCATCAGGCGCGCGTCCCGGGAGTCGAGCGGGGTCCGCACCCGCGTCGGCGCGCTGGCGAGCGCGGCGAGGACGTAGGCCCGGTTGGTGATCGACTTCGAACCGGGGACGCGGATGTCCGCGTCGAGCGGGCCTTCCGCGACCGGTGCGGTCCAGGTGTCGTGCGCGTCTGTCACGCCGCGAGGGTAGCGGTTTTCCACTCCATCGGACGCTTGCGGCGTGGCCGATGAGCGCTACGGCGGGCGTGCGATAAGGTGGAAGCCCGTGGGACTTCAGTCGCGGGCTACCAAGTATGTCTTTGTCACCGGAGGCGTTGCCTCCTCTCTGGGTAAGGGACTCACGGCTTCCAGCCTGGGTCAGCTCCTTACCGCACGTGGGCTCCGGGTCACGATGCAGAAGCTGGATCCGTACCTCAACGTCGATCCGGGCACGATGAACCCGTTCCAGCACGGTGAGGTGTTCGTCACCGACGACGGCGCCGAAACCGATCTGGACATCGGGCACTACGAGCGTTTTCTCGACCGGGCTCTCGACGGCAAGGCGAACGTCACCACCGGGCAGGTGTACTCCGAGGTCATCGCCAAGGAGCGCCGTGGTGAGTACCTCGGCGACACCGTGCAGGTCATCCCGCACATCACCGACGAGATCAAGGCGAGGATCACCGCAGCGGCGGGCGCCGACGAGGACGGGAACAGCCCGGACGTCGTGATCACCGAGGTCGGCGGCACCGTCGGCGACATCGAGTCGCTGCCGTTCCTGGAGGCCTGCCGTCAGGTCCGCCACGACGTCGGCCGCGACCAGTGCTTCTTCCTCCACGTCTCGCTGGTCCCGTACCTCGCCCCGTCGGGCGAGCTCAAGACCAAGCCGACCCAGCACTCGGTCGCCGCGCTGCGCAACATCGGTATCCAGCCCGACGCGCTCGTCTGCCGCGCCGACCGCGAGCTGCCGGAGGATCTCAAACGCAAGATCGGCCTGATGTGCGACGTCGACACCGAGGCCGTCATCGCCTGCCCCGACGCGCCGTCGATCTACGACATCCCGAAGGTGCTGCACCGTGAGGCGCTCGACGCCTACGTGGTGCGCCGCCTGGGGCTGCCGTTCCGCGACGTCGACTGGACCGTGTGGGGCGACCTGCTCGACCGCGTGCACAACCCGTCGGAGACGGTGCGGGTCGCGGTCGTCGGCAAGTACATCGACCTGCCGGACGCGTACCTGTCGGTGACCGAGGCGCTGCGCGCGGGCGGGTTCGCCCACCGCGCCAAGGTGCAGATCGCCTGGGTTCCCTCGGACTCCTGCGAGACCCCGGCGGGTGCCGCGGCCGCGCTGTCCGATGTGGACGGTGTGCTGATCCCCGGCGGCTTCGGCATCCGCGGTATCGAGGGCAAGGTCGGCGCCATCGCCTACGCCCGCACCCACGGGCTGCCGCTGCTGGGCCTGTGCCTCGGCCTGCAGTGCATGGTGATCGACGCGGCGCGGAACCTGGCCGGGATCAAGGACGCGAACTCGGCCGAGTTCGAGGACGGCCCGAACCCGGTCATCTCCACGATGGCCGACCAGCGTGACGTCGTCGCGGGCGAGCGCGACATGGGCGGCACGATGCGGCTCGGCGCGTACGTCGCGAAGCTGAAGCCGGGCTCGCAGGTCGCGAAGGCGTACGGCAGCACCGAGGTCTCCGAGCGGCACCGCCACCGCTACGAGGTCAACAACGCCTACCGCAAGCGCCTTTCCGACGCCGGTCTGGTGTTCTCGGGCACCTCGCCCGACGACCACCTGGTCGAGTTCGTGGAGCTGCCCGCCGACAAGCACCCGTTCTTCGTCGGCACCCAAGCGCACCCGGAGCTCAAGAGCCGCCCGACGCGGCCGCACCCGCTGTTCAGCGCGTTCGTGAAGGCCGTCGTGGACCGCAAGGTCGCCGAGCGGCTGCCGGTCGAGCTGCCCGAGGCCCCGCAGACGGTGGCCCGGTGACCGAACCCGGCAAGCACGAGTTCACCGTCGCGTCCACAAGGGACGTCCACATCGGACGCGTCGTGGGGTTGCGGGTCGACGAGGTCGTGATGCCCGGCGGCGGCACCGCCCGCCGTGAGGTCGTCGAGCACCTGGGCGCGGTCGCCGTCGTCGCGCTGGACGCCGACGGGGCGGTGACGCTGATCCACCAGTACCGCCACCCGATCGGGCGGCGGCTGTGGGAACTGCCCGCCGGCCTGATCGACAAGGCGGGGGAGGACCCCGTCGGCGCGGCCAAACGCGAGCTGGTCGAGGAGGTCGGGCTCAGCGCCGAGCGCTGGGAGACCCTGGTCGACGTCGCGGCGTCGCCCGGCTTCACCGACGAGGTCGTCCGCGTCTACCTCGCCCGCGAACTGTCCGAAGTGGACAGGGAGATGCTCGGCGAGGAGGAGGCCGACCTCGTCATGCGGAAGTTCCCGCTCGCCGAGGCGGTCCGGATGGCGCTGGCGGGTGAGCTGGTGAACGGGGCGACCGTCGGTGGCGTGCTCGCCGCGCACGCGGTGCTTTCGGGCGCGGCTTCGTCGCGGCCTTCGGACGCGCCTTGGGAGGACAGGCCGACGAAGTTCGCTTCGCGCGGTCTCTGACGCTCGTGAGTGGTAAGGACGGTTCTAACCGTCCTTGCCACTCACGAGGCTTCAGTCGCGGAGACGGCGGCCCTGAGCGTCGGTGCCGCCGTTCGCCAGCAGCACGATCCCGTCGACCATCGGCCAGACCACCCCGACGCCGCAGGTGACCAGCACGACCGCCAGCTGGCCGAGGGCGAGGCCGACGTGCCCGGTGTAGAACCGCCCGATCCCGAACGGCAGCACGATCTGCAGCACCCCGGCGGCGATCTTCGACTTCGGCGAGTAGGGCAGCACCGGGGCCGGCTGCTGATACACAGGCACGAAGGGCGGCGGGTCGAACCGCGGCGCCAGGTACTTCGGGTGCGGCGCGGGGAGGTCCTGGAACAGCGGCCGGAGCTCGCCGAGCGTCACGGCCTCGTACGCGGCGAGAACACGGCCTTCGTACTCGTCCGGGGTGAGCCTGCCCTGGCTGTAGTGGTCGCCGAGCAGCCGCGCGGCCTCTTCGCGTTCGGCGGTGCCGACGCGCATCTCCTCCGGGTCCGGTTGCTGGGACATGCTCCCAAGGTAGCCCGTTTCACACCCGCGGCGCGGTACGCGCGGCGAACCCCCGATCGGGTCGCGGTGGTCCTAGAGTGTCCGTGTGTCACGGGCCGGCGGTACCGGAGTCGCCCAGGTGGTCGCCGCTTACCTCGACCATCTGGTGGTCGAGCGCGGAACCGCGAGGAACACCCTCGACAGCTACTCGCGTGACCTGCGCCGGTACACCGCGTACCTCGGCGACGTCGACGTCGAGCGCTTCGCCGACGTCACCTCGGCGCACATCACCTCGTTCGGCGCGGCCCTGCGCGAGGGCGACGAAGAACATCGTCCGCTGGCCGCGTCCTCGGCGGCCCGCGCACTGGTCGCGGTGCGGGGGTTGCACAAGTTCGCGCACGCCGACGGCATCACCGAGCACGATCCGGCCCGCGAGGTCCGCCCGCCCGCCGCGGCCAAACGGCTGCCCAAGGCGCTTCCGGTGGGCGACGTGCTGAAACTGCTCGAAACCCCGCCACCCGAGGGCGAACGGCCGCTGCGGGACAGGGCGCTGCTGGAACTGCTCTACTCCACCGGCGCGCGGATCTCCGAGGCGGTCGGGCTCGACGTCGACGACATCGACGACGCCGAACGGACCGTGCTGCTCGACGGCAAGGGCGGCAAACAGCGCATCGTGCCCATCGGCCGTCCCGCGCTGGAAGCGGTGCACGCGTACCTCGTCCGCGCGCGGCCCACCCTCGCCACCCACGGCCGGGGGACACCCGCGATGTTCCTGAACGCCCGCGGCTCCAGGCTTTCCCGGCAGAGCGCGTGGCAGGTCCTCAAGGACACCGCGGAATCCGCCGGGATCACGGCGGGCGTTTCCCCGCACACGTTGCGCCACTCCTTCGCCACGCATCTGCTCGAAGGCGGCGCCGACGTCCGCGTCGTGCAGGAACTGCTCGGCCACGCTTCGGTGACCACCACCCAGGTGTACACGCTGGTCACGGTCAACACGCTCCGCGAGGTTTACGCGACAGCACATCCGCGCGCGCTCGGCTAATCACCCCGGTCGGTCCCGGCGTGCCTCGTTGGCTCGGCTCCCGGATCGCGCATAGGCTGCCGAGGATCCTGCCGAAGAGGAGCTTTCGCGCCATGTCGACACCGAACGAGCCGGCGAAGCCGTCCGCGTCCGCCGGTTCGGCCGCGGCGAGCCTCAGCCAGGTGACCATCGCAACCCCCGCCGAACACGACGGCGACGAACCGTCGGAGGACACGATCTCTTCCCGCGGCCGCAAGGCCAAGCGCGCCAAAGAAGCCAAGGACGCCAAGCAGCAAGAACGCGACAACGACGGCATCGGGCCCACCGGCCGTCCGTATCGCGAGATCCCCGACCCGCCGCCGCTGGACCGGCACGGCCCCGCACTGGTGATGGCCATGTGCAACCAGAAGGGCGGCGTCGGCAAGACCACCTCGACCATCAACCTCGGCGCGGCGCTGGCCGAATGCGGCCGCCGGGTGCTGCTGGTCGACTTCGATCCGCAGGGCGCGCTTTCGGTCGGCCTCGGCATTCAGCCGCACGAGCTGGACCAGACGGTCTACAACGTCATCATGGAGCGCTCGGTCAGCATCACCGACGTCATCCGGAAGACCCGGGTGGACGGCGTCGACCTGCTGCCGAGCAACATCGACCTGTCCGCGGCCGAGGTCCAGTTGGTCGCAGAGGTAGGACGCGAACACACTTTGTTACGGGTCCTTCGTCCGGTCATGAACGACTACGACTATGTTCTTGTCGACTGCCAGCCCTCGCTAGGCCTGCTGACGGTGAACGCACTGACCGCCGCGGACGGTGTGATCATCCCGCTGGAGTGCGAGTTCTTCAGTCTGCGAGGCGTAGCGCTCCTGATCGACACCATCGAGAAGGTGCAGGAACGCCTCAACCCCAAACTGGACATCACCGGGATTCTCGCCACCATGTACGACCCGAGAACCCTGCACTCGAAGGAGGTCATGGCGAGAGTGGTGGAGGCATTCGGCGACACCGTGTTCGACACGGTGATCAACCGCACCGTGCGGTTCCCCGAGACGACGGTCGCGGGCGAGCCGATCACGACCTGGGCTCCCAAATCGGCGGGCGCGGCGGCTTATCGCGCGCTGGCACGCGAGGTGATCGCTCGGTGAGCAGGCGAGCTTCCCTGCCCGGAGCGTCCGAACTTTTCAGGATCACCTCCAGCCCCGCCCTCGATCTGCCGCCCGCGCCCGAACAGCCCGCCCCGCGAAGGGGAACGGCAACGGGAACGGTTCCGGGAACGAGACGGGGCCCGCGCACAAGGAACAGCTGACCCGTGCCGCGCGCAGCGGGTCCGGGCGGACCAAGCACGACGCGAAGATCACCGTCTACGTCTCCGGCGACGAACTGCTGGCGATGGAGCAGGCCAGGCTGAACCTCCGGGCGAAGCACGGCCTCGTACTCGATCGCGGCAGGCTGGTCCGCGAGGCGGTGGCCGTGCTGCTGGCCGACTTCGACGCGGCGGGCGAGGACTCGGTCCTCGTCCAGCGCCTGCGGGCGGGCAGCGAGGACGGGAAAGAGACCGAGAACTGATGGACGACCCGGCCGCGGCTGCTCCCAGCGGCTCAGAGCCGGTCGAGCGGACAGAGGCAGACGAGACCCCCGCCGTGCACGAGACCGTGCACGGCGGGATGGTCCCCGAAGGACTGGCCAGTGAAGAGCTGAGCACGTCCAAGTTCAAGGTGCACCTGGAGAACTTCGAGGGCCCCTTCGATCTGCTGCTCCAGCTGATCTCGCAGCACCAGCTCGACGTCACCGAAGTCGCGTTGCACCGGGTCACGGACGATTTCATCGCCTACACCCGTGCGCTCGGCACGGAGTGGAACCTCGACGAGACGACCGAGTTCCTGGTCATCGCGGCGACCCTGCTCGACCTCAAGGCGGCGCGCCTGCTGCCCGCCGCCGAGGTGGAGAGCGAAGACGACCTCGCCCTGCTCGAAGCACGGGACCTGCTGTTCGCGCGCGTGCTGCAGTACCGGGCGTACAAGCAGGTCGCGGCGCTGTTCGGGGAGCTGGAGGCCGGCGCGCTGCGGCGCTATCCGCGCTCGGTCGCGCTCGAAGACCGGTTCATGGGTCTGCTTCCCGAGGTGATGCTCGGCGTCGACGTGGGGAAGTTCTCCGAGATCGCGGTCGCGGTCTTCAAACCGAAGCCGCCACCGCAGGTGTCGATCGCGCATATCCACATGGGCCGGGTCTCGGTGCGCGAACACGCCGCGCTGCTGCGGCTCAAGCTCGCGGAACGAGGCGAGGCGACCTTCGGCGAACTGGTCGAGGACTGCGAGCACACCGTCGAGATCGTGGCGAGGTTCCTCGCGCTGCTGGAGCTGTACCGGGAGTCCTCGGTCCAGTTCGAGCAGCTGGAGGCGCTCGCCGAACTGCACGTGCGCTGGACCGGCGGGTCCGTGGAGGAGGCGTCGGTGGCGGCCGAGCACGATCGCGCCGCCGCCGAGGACGAGGAGTACGGGTGACCCCGGAGAACACCGAAGAGACCGAATCGCCCGGGACCGGGGATGGGCCGAAGGCTCCCATCGCCGAGTCCGATGAGGCGAAGGACGCTTTCGTCGCGTCGGATGAGGTGAAGGACGCTTTCAGCCCGCCGGAGGCCTCGGAGCCGCCTGCCGACGAGCCGGGTGAGCCGGAGGCCGAAGCGGAGCCGCCCGCCGACGAGGGGCTCGTGGCGGCGGGCGACGGCGACTATCCCGACGTCACCTCCGACGAGGCGCTCGAAGCGGCGCTTGAGGCGTTGCTCCTGGTCGTCGACTCGCCGATCAGCGAGGAATCGCTCGCCGAGACGGTCGGGCAGCCGGTGTCGCGGGTGACCGTGGCGCTGCGCACGATGGCGCAGAAGTTCACCGAGCGGACCAGCGGAATCGACCTGCGCCGAGTCGGCGAAGGGTGGCGGTTCTACACTAGGGACGTCTATGCCCCGTTCGTGGAGAAGCTTCTGCTCGACGGCCAGCGTTCCAAGCTGACGCGAGCCGCACTGGAGAGCCTCGCCGTGATCGCCTATCGGCAGCCGGTGACCAGGGCCAGGGTCGCCGCCGTCCGAGGGGTGAACGTGGACGGGGTGATCAGGACGCTGCTGGCGCGCGGCCTGATCGAGGAGATGGGGACCGACCCCGAAACCACTGGCACGCTGTACGTGACGACCGAGCTGTTCCTGGAGCGACTGGGCCTGTCGTCCCTGGCCGACCTTCCGCCCATCGCTCCGTTGCTACCCGAAGTGGACACCATCGATGACATCTGACCCGCATCCCGACGGCATTCGGCTGCAGAAGGTCCTTTCCCAGGCGGGCGTCGCCTCGCGGCGCGCGGCCGAGGACCTGATCGTGCGCGGTCGCGTGAGCGTGGACGGCAAGGTGGTCACCGAACTCGGCCGCCGGGTCGATCCGGACAACTCCGTTATCCACGTCGACGGCACCCGCGTCCAGGTCCGCGAGGACCTCGTCTACCTCCTGCTGAACAAGCCCAAGGGCGTGCACAGCACGATGAACGACGACCGTGGCCGTCCGTGCGTCGGCGACTACCTGCGCGGCCGGTACGAGGAGACGCCCGGCATCGTGCACGTCGGCAGGCTCGACGAGAACACCGAAGGCCTCCTGCTCCTCACCAACGACGGCGACCTCGGCCACCGGCTGATGCACCCGTCGTTCCGCGTGCTGAAGACCTACTTCGCCGAGGTCGAGGGCATCGTCCCGCGCGGGCTCGGCAAGGAACTGCGGGCGGGTTTCGAACTGCCGGACGGCATCGTCAAGGTCGACCAGTTCCGCGTCAAGGACATGCTGGCCGGGCGCACCCAGATCGAGCTGGTCATCCACGAGGGTCGCAAGCACATCGTGCGGCGGCTGATGGCGGCCACCGGGCACCCGGTGCGCAAACTGGTCCGGACCGCGCTGGGCGACGTCCAGCTCGGCGCCCAGCGGTCGGGTTCGATCCGGCGGCTGAACCGCGGCGAGGTCGGCTCGCTGTACCGCGCCGTCGATCTGTAACCAAGACTTTCCGCTCTACTGCACGGGTGATCTCCGCGTTTAGCTCTCCCTGACGGGCTTTCAGCCGACGGGGAAGGGCTCAACCGTGAAAACAGTCGTGCTGGCAGGGATCTTGGCGGTCGCCGCGGCCGTGGTCGCGGCACCGCAGTCCGCGGCGAAACCGCGGGGCAGCGAACCGGTCTACGACTTCGCCCAGGCCGTCCGCGAGACGGCTTGGGTGGACATCGGGCTCGACGGCGACGGCGACGGCCGTTCGGACCGGGTCGCCGCCGACATCATCCGGCCGAAGGAACCGGCGGCGCGGGGCAAGAAGGTCCCGGTCATCATGGACGCGAGCCCGTACTACTCGTGCTGCGGTCGCGGCAACGAGAGCGAGCTCAAGACCTACGATTCGGCGGGCAGGCCGGTCGGGTTCCCGCTCTACTACGACAACTTCTTCGTGCCCCGTGGATACGCCGTGGTCCTGGTGGATCTGGCCGGTACCAACAAATCCCGCGGCTGCACCGACATCGGCGGCCCCTCGGACGTCAATTCGGCGCGCAAGGTCGTCGACTGGCTGAACGGCCGGGCCAACGGCTACACGACGGCGACCGGTCCGGCCAGGACGAACGCGACCTGGTCGACGGGCGCGGTCGGCATGATCGGGAAGTCCTACGACGGCACGGTGGCCAACGGCGTCGCCGCGACCGGTGTCGACGGGCTCAAGACCATCGTGCCGATCGGCGCCATCAGCTCCTGGTACGACTACTACCGCTCCGACGGCGCGAACCTGCGCCAGGGCAGCCCGGCGGGGCTCGCGCAGACCGTCTCGCGGCGCAACGGCGGGCAGGACTGCGGTGCGGCGAACCAGAAGCTCACCGCTGGTGCGACCTCGAACGGCGACTACAACGCGTTCTGGCTCGACCGGGACTACGTGCAGAGCGCTTCGAAGGTGAAGGCCAGCGTGCTCGCTTCGCACGGCCTCGGCGACCTCAACGTCAAGACCATCAACTTCGGGCAGTGGTGGGAAGCGCTGAACGTCGAGCGCAAGATCTGGCTGACGCAGGCCGGTCACGTCGACCCGTTCGACTACCGGCGCTCGGCTTGGGTCGACACCCTGCACAAGTGGTTCGACCACTACCTGCTCGGCGTCGACAACGGCATCGAGAAGACCCCCGGCGCGAGTGTGGAACGCGAGCCCGACGTCTGGGTGGACCAGCCGGCGTGGCCCGCGGGCAGCGCCGTCACCCTGCGCCCCGCGGCCGGCAGCACTCCGGGGGTCGGCACGCTCGGCACGACCGCGGGGACGGGCACCGTGTCGTTCACGGACTCGTCGGGTCAGTCCTCGAACGGCTGGGCCGCGAAGCCGACCGAGACTTCGAGCGGGCGCGTGCTGTTCAGCACCGGCGCGCTGGCGAAGGACCTTCACGTGTCCGGAACGGCGAAGGTGACTGTGACCGCGACGCCGTCGACGTCCACGGCCCGTCTTTCGGCGATCCTGGTGGACTACGGCCCGGCGACCATCCGGAACTACACGGGACCGAAGGAAGGCATCAAGAACGAGCTGACCCAGTCTTGCTGGGGTTCGAGCGCTTCCGGCAACGACGCCTGCTACCTGGACACGAGCACCGACGCGGTCTCGGTGGGGCTGAACATCATCAGCCGCGGCTGGGCGGATCTGGCCAACCACGGTTCGCTGAGCCAGGAATCGCCGCTGACACCGGGGCAGCCGTACACGATGACGTTCCGGCTGGCGAGCACGGACCACGTCGTCCCGCAGGGGCATCAGCTCGCGCTGATCATCGGCGGGACGGACGGCTCGTTCATCTCGGGGCCGGCGCAGTACCCGAAGATCACGGTGGATCTGGGCAAGACCTCGCTGGCGCTGCCCGTCGCGGGCTCGGGTCCGGCGGCGGTTCCGGCTCCGCTTCCGGCGGCGCCGGCGCAGATCGCTCCCGCCACCGTTTCGGGGCTTGAGCGCGGCTAGGACTTGGCGCTGAACCTCGTGTCGTCCGTCTGATCACGCGAGTTACGCCCCCAATCACGCGAGTTACGCCTTCGAGCACGCGAGCTCGGCGTGCGGGAACGGCGAACTCGCGTGATCAGACGCGTAACTCGCGTGCTTGGAGGCGTAACTCGCGGGTGGGCGGGTCAGCCGGTCTGCGAGGCCGGGCTTTTGGAACCGAAGGGCCTCCGCTGCAGAGCGCGGGCGACCGGTTCCACGATCCGCGCGGCCGTCGGGCCGAGGATCGCCATCAGGAGCACGTACGCCGTCGCGAGTGCCGCGAGTTCGCCGGTCACCGCGCCCGCCGCCACCGCCAGCCCGGCGATGACGATCGAGAACTCGCCTCGTGCGACCAAGGCGGCCCCGGCACGGGCCCGGCCCATCTTCCCGATGCCCTGTCTCCGCGCGGCCCACCATCCGGTGCCGACCTTCGTGAGCGTGGTCGCGACCGCCAGCACGACCGCCCAGCCGAGCACGGGCGGGATCGAGGCGGGGTTGGTGTTGAGCCCGAACACGACGAAGAACACGGCCGCGAAGAGATCCCGCAGCGGTTCGAGCATGTGCGTCGCGTTCTCCGCCGTCGAACCCGAGATCGCGATGCCGAGCAGGAACGCGCCGACCGCGGCCGAAACCTGCATCGCCGAAGCCAGGCCGGCGACCAGCAGGGCCGCGCCGAGGACCTTGAGGAGGAACACCTCGCGGTCCGGGCTGTCCACCGCCGCGGAGACGTACCGGCCGAACTTCAGCGCGATCACGAGGACCACGGTGATGACCATCAGCGAGATCCCGACGGCCTTCAGTCCGCCGAGGAAGCTCACCCCGCCGAGCACCGCGGTGAGGATCGGCAGGTACAGCGCCATCACCAGGTCCTCGAACACCAGGATCGACAGCACCACCGGGGTTTCCCGGTTACCGAGCCGGCCGAGGTCGCCGAGCACCTTCGCGATGATCCCGGACGACGAGATGTAGGTGACGCCCGCCATCACGATCGCGCCGATCGGTCCCCAGCCGAGGATGAGCGCGACGATCGCGCCGGGCGCGGCGTTGAGCACGATGTCCACGAGACCCGCCACCCACGAGCGTTTCAGTCCGGTGAACAGCTCGGCCGCGGAGTACTCCAGGCCCAGCAGGAGCAGCAGCAGGACGACACCGATCTCGCTGGCGAGATGGGTGAAGTCGCCGATGTCGCCGAGCGGGATGAACCCGCCCTGCCCGAAGCACAGGCCACCGATCAGGTACAGCGGGATCGGGGACATCCCGATCTTCCCGGCGAGGCGTCCCAACGCGCCCAGCCCGAAGAAGACCGCCCCGAGTTCGATCAAGGACAGTGCGGTGTGATCCATCCGCGATCAGCCGTACTTCAAGATCTTGACGGCGGCCTCGAGACCTTCGGAGGTGCCGACCGCGACGAGCACGTCGCCCGCGGTGAGGTTGAAATCCGGGTTGGGGGAGGGGTGGACCTGACCGGCCCGCATCACCGCGACCACCGAGACGCTCGTCCGCGTGCGCATGGCGGTGTCGCCCAGCGTCCGCCCGTCGAACGGCGACGACGCCTTGATCGGCAGCTGCTTGGTGTTGATGCCGGGCAGGTCGCGGTGCTCTTCGGTGAGCTGGGCGACCAGCTGGGGCGCGCCGAGCAGGTTCGCCAGCGCGCCCGCCTCGTCGGTGGTGAGCGGAAGTGACGCCAGGCAGGCGTCGGGATCGTCCGTTTTGGACACGATCAGCTCGACGTGTCCATCGCGATGGGTCACCACACCGACACGACGGCCGTTGCGGGTGGCGAAGTCCTTACGGACGCCTATTCCGGGGAGCGGGGTCACTTCGACGTTCACGTGAACAACAGTAACTCACTGTCCGTTTCGCGCCGGTCGGATCAGGAACAACGCCGAGATCACGACCATGAGGACGCACGTCGCGCCGTGAATGCCGAGCGCGGCGCCCACGGATCCGTTGTGGGTCAACACGATCAGCATGTCGCCGAACGGGATGAACGCCAGCGCGAGCATCGCCCAGCCCAGCGCGCGGGCGTTCCGGAACAGGATCAGCGCGAGCACCACGAGCGCCGTGCCGATGTCCCGGACACCCTTGACCGCGAGGATCGGGTCGCCATCGGACGGCATCACCGGCAGCCCGAAGCCGCCCGTCTGGGTCGCCGGGAAGAACACGTAACCGCTCCCGAAGTAGAGGACGAAGAGCACGAGGGCGGCGGACAGGACATAAGCGATCTTGATGCGGGTCATGGTCTCCGACTCCAAAAGCTAGCAGTGCTAGGAACGAGACCGAGGCTAGCGCTAGCGCTGCTAGCTTGTCTAGCGGTGCTAGCATATTCGTATGGTCACGAACCCCCGGCGCGAGCGGGACCGCTCGCAACGCGAACAGCTGATCGTCACCACCGCTCGCGAGATCGCCGAAGAGGAAGGCTGGGACGCGGTCACGACCCGGCGGCTGGCGGCGAAGATCGAGTACAGCCAGCCCGTGCTCTACAGCCATTTCTCCGGCAAGGGGGCGATCATGGCGGCCGCGGCGCTCGAAGGGTGCACCGAAATGGCCGCCCATATGCGGAAAGGAGCCGTGGCGGCGGAGGACGCGCGGGACGCCCTGCTGCGGCTCGCCGGGAACTACTTCGACTTCGCCGACCGCAAACCCGCGCTCTACGACGCGATCTTCACCCTCGCCAGTGAACTGAGCTTCGCCAGCCCGGACAGCCCGGCACCGTTGAAGGACGCGTTCGGCGCCCTGCTCGAAGTCGTGGGCCCGGTCGCCGGCCGATACGACCCCGCCCTCTACACCGAGACCTTCTGGGCCGCCCTCCACGGCCTGGTCACCCTCGAACGCAGCCGCCGGCTCCCGGCGGACGCGCGCGCGGAACGCATCGGCATGCTCGTCGACCGGTTCGCCGTGGGCGGCTGAGGCGTGCCGCGCGCCACCAGGCAGAATGGACGTCGATCAGATGAGCGACGGATGAGCTGAGGAGTGTTTCGGTGGCGGGAGCCCTGCGTGGTGTGGTCGCGATGGACGGCCCGTCCGGAACCGGGAAATCCACGGTTTCGCGGAAGCTCGCGACGAAGCTCGGCGCCGGTTACCTCGACACCGGCGCGATGTACCGCATGGTCACCCTCGCCGTCCTGCGCGCCGGAACCGACCTGACCGACCCGGACGCGATCGCCGACGTCGCCCGGAAGGCCGAATTCGGCATCGGGACCAGCCCGGACGAAGCGACTGTCACGCTGGCGGGTGAAGACGTCTCCGCCGAGATCCGCGGCGCGGACGTCACCACCGCGGTGTCGCCGGTTTCGGCCGTCCCCGCGGTCCGTGAACTGCTGGTCGCCCGGCAGCGCGAGATCATCGCCGAGGCGCTCGGCCGGGTCGGCGGCATCGTGGTCGAAGGCCGCGACATCGGCACCGTCGTCTCGCCGGACGCCCCGCTCAAGATCTTCCTCACCGCGTCGGCCGAGGTCCGCGCCGCACGTCGTAGCGCGCAGGACTCCGCCGCCGGCCGGGAGTCCACCGTGGATGTCGCCAAGGCGGCGGTGGAACGGCGTGACCGCCTCGATTCCACGCGGGCGGCTTCGCCCTTGCGCGCGGCCGAGGACGCCGTCGAGGTCGACACTTCGGCGCTCAACATCGACCAGGTGATCGTCGCGCTGGCGGAACTGGCCCTGCACCGCGGCCTTCTCGAAGGCTGCCCCGCCGAGGCGACGAGGTGACCGCGCGGGGGCTTCCCGAGGGCGCGAGCGGCCCGATCCACACGTTCGGCCGCGGCATCGCGAAGTTCATCGTCCGGCCCGCCTTCCGGGTGCGGGTGCACGGCGCCGAGCGGGTCCCGGCGTCGGGTCCGGTGGTGTTCATCGCCAACCACAGCTCGATGGTGGAACCGCAGCTGCTCTTCGGAATGTTGCCGAGGCGCACGGCGTTCCTGGTCAAGGAGGAACTCTTCCGGGGGTTCGTCGGCTGGTTCTTCCCGAAACTGGGCCAGATCCCGGTGAAACGGGGGGCGGTGGACCGCAAGCCGCTGATGGCGGCGGTCAAGGTGCTCGAGGACGGCGGTGCGGTCGGGATCTTCCCCGAAGGCACCCGCGGCCTCGGTGACGCCGAAAACTTCGAGCGCGGCGCGGCCTTCCTGGTCCGCGCCGGGAACGCGACCGTGGTTCCGGTCGCCACTCGGGGGACGTACAAACCCGCCGGCGCCAAACGGCGTTGGCGGCCACGCGTCGACATCATGGTCGGCGAACCTTTCACTCCCGCGATCGGGAAGGGAAGGACAGGGCTGGAGGAGGGAACCGAGCGGCTTCGCATCGCGCTCGCGGACCTCGTGAAGGCACTGGACGAATGGCGCTTGGAGCACGGGCTCCGAGACACGCGACAGGATTGAGTACATGACAGAGCTAGACGGAGTCGGCGAGATCGACGGCTCCTGGTCCGACGAATCCGAATTCACCGCGCTCGACGCGCAGATCGCCGCGGGCGAGGCCGAGGAGGAGGCACAGCTCGCGCAGCCGGTCCTCGCCGTCGTCGGCAGGCCGAACGTGGGCAAGTCGACCCTGGTCAACCGCATCCTCGGCCGCCGCGAGGCGGTCGTGCAGGACGTCCCCGGGGTGACCAGGGACCGCGTCGCCTACGACGCGTTCTGGGCGGGCCGCCGGTTCACGCTGGTGGACACGGGTGGCTGGGAGCCGGACGCGACCGGGCTGCAGGCCTCCGTCGCCGCGCAGGCCGAGATGGCGATGGCCACCGCCGACGCGGTGCTGCTGGTCATCGACGCCAGTGTCGGCGCCACGGCGACCGACGAGGCCGTTTCCAAGGTTTTGCGCCGCTCGAAGAAGCCGGTGCTGCTCGCCGCCAACAAGGTCGACGACGACCGCCTGCTCGCCGACACCGCGTCGCTGTGGTCGCTCGGCCTCGGCGAGCCGTACCCGGTCAGCGCGCTGCACGGGCGCAGCTCGGGCGACCTGCTCGACGCCATCGTCAAGGCGCTGCCGTCGATGCCGCGTGACGGCGACCGCGCCACCACCGGCCCGCGCCGCGTCGCGCTGGTCGGCAAGCCGAACGTGGGCAAGTCCAGCCTGCTGAACAAGCTGTCCGGTGAGGAGCGGTCCGTCGTGGACTCGGTCGCCGGTACCACCGTCGACCCGGTCGACTCGCTGGTCGAGCTGGACGGCGAGACCTGGCGGTTCGTCGACACGGCCGGTCTGCGCAAGCGGGTCAACTCGGCCAACGGCGCGGAGTACTACGCCTCGCTGCGGACCAAGACCGCGATCGACGCGGCCGAGGTCGCGATCGTGCTGCTGGACGCGGCCGAGCCGCTTTCGGAGCAGGACCTGCGGGTGCTGACGATGGTCGTCGAGGCGGGCCGCGCGTGCGTGCTCGCCTTCAACAAGTGGGACCTCGTCGACGAGGACCGCCGCCACGCCATGGTCCGTGAGCTGGACCGCGGCCTCGTGCGGGTGCCGTGGGCGGACAAGGTCAACATCTCGGCGCTCACCGGCCGGTCGGTGCGCAAGCTCGCGCCCGCGCTGCGGACCGCGCTGAAGTCGTGGGACCAGCGAGTCCCCACCGGCCAGCTCAACGGCTGGCTGGCCGACCTCATCGCCGCGACCCCGCCGCCGGTGCGCGGTGGCAAGCAGCCGAAGGTGCTGTTCGCGACCCAGGCGGGTATCCGGCCGCCGACGCTGGTCCTGTTCACCACCGGTTTCCTGGAGGCGGGCTACCGGCGGTTCATCGAACGGAAGTTCCGTGAGCGGTTCGGTTTCGAAGGCAGCCCCGTTCGGGTGAATGTCCGGGTGCGGGAAAAGAAGCAAAGGCCCAAGGCGGGCGGAAAAGCCGCCGGAAAGTCTGCGGGTAAACCGAAAGCGCGTTGATTTCTCACGATGTAGGTGGGTATTTCACTGGATGGACACGCCGATGACCTCGGGTTTCGGCGTGTCCACCGGTGAGTTTCGACACTCTGCCGAGACCCTCCCGAGATATGTCGTTCACCTGCGGTAAAGTCGATGGTCTGCTAGCGGGCGCCTCATTCGGAGAGCGAGCCCGAATGAACGCACTTCGCGAAAGGTGTGTGATGGGCTTGCGCGCCCATGGTTATGCCCTGCCCGTGGTGATGAGCCGATGACACTGACCGCCGACTCCCGGCCGATCGCCTGTGTCGCCGATGTCACCGTCGCTCCCTCGCCCGCCCCCGTCGCCGACCGTGCCCTGTTCTGGTCCGGGCTCGGCGCCGGTGAGCGCACCCTGATCGACATCCTCGCCGAGACCGCCGCCCGCCACCCCAACGCGGGCGCGATCGACGACGGCGAGACCACGCTGTCCTACCGCAAGCTCGTCGAGGAGATCGACGCCTACGGCCGCAAGCTGACCGCCAACGGCGTCGGCGTCGGCGACCGGGTCGGGGTCCGGATCTCCTCCGGCACCGCGGAGCTCTACGTCGCGATCCTCGCGATCCTGTCCGTCGGCGCCGCGTACGTGCCGGTGGACGCGGACGACCCGGAGGAGCGCGCCGAGCTGGTCTTCGGCGAGGCCGCCGTCGCCGCCGTCGTCACCGATGGCGGCGCGATCACCGTCGTCGGCTCGCCGAGCGGCGTCGAGGGCTCGCCCGCGCCGACCGACGACGCCTGGATCATCTTCACCTCCGGTTCGACCGGCAAGCCGAAGGGCGTCGCGGTCTCGCACGCCTCGGCCGCCGCCTTCGTCGACGCCGAAGCGCAGTTGTTCCTCACCGAGGAGCCGATCGGCCCCGGAGACCGCGTGCTCGCCGGGCTCTCCGTCGCGTTCGACGCGTCGTGTGAAGAGATGTGGCTCGCCTGGCGCCACGGCGCCTGCCTGGTCCCGGCTCCGCGTTCGCTCGTGCGCACCGGCGTCGATCTCGGCCCGTGGCTGGTCGCCCAGGGCATCACCGTCGTGTCGACCGTGCCGACGCTGGCCGCGCTGTGGCCCGCCGACGCGCTGGAAGACGTCCGCCTGCTGATCTTCGGCGGCGAGGCCTGCCCGCCGGAGCTGGCCGAACGCGTCGCCGTCGAAGGCCGCGAAGTCTGGAACACCTACGGCCCGACCGAGGCCACCGTCGTCGCCTGCGCCGCGCAGATGACCGGCGAGGGTCCGGTCCGCATCGGCCTGCCGCTGGTGGGCTGGCAGCTCGCAGTCGTGAACGAGGCAGGCGAGCCGGTCGCGATGGGGGAGACCGGCGAGCTGGTCATCGGCGGCGTCGGCCTGGCCCGCTACCTGGACCCGGAGAAGGACGCCGAGAAGTTCGCGCCGCTGCCCTCGCTGGGCTGGCGCCGCGCGTACCGCAGCGGTGACATGGTCCGCGCCGAAGCCGAGGGGCTGCTGTTCCTCGGGCGCCTCGACGAGCAGGTCAAGCTCGGCGGCCGCCGGATCGAACTCGGCGAAGTCGACGCCGCGCTCCAGGCGCT
Organism: Amycolatopsis sp. EV170708-02-1; assembly: GCF_022479115.1. Taxonomy (NCBI): domain Bacteria; kingdom Bacillati; phylum Actinomycetota; class Actinomycetes; order Pseudonocardiales; family Pseudonocardiaceae; genus Amycolatopsis; species Amycolatopsis sp. EV170708-02-1. Next base: position 5,181,030 of record NZ_CP092497.1, on the reverse strand, counting down.
GCCCGGTGTGCAGGGCGCCGCCGCCGCGGTCCGCCGCACCAAGGCCGGCAACCAGGTCCTCGTCGGGTACGTCGTGCCCGCCGAGGGTGTCGAGTTCGACCACGACGAGGCCGCGACCCGGCTGCGCGAGCAGCTGCCGGCCGCGCTCGTCCCGCTGCTGGCCCTGATCGACGACCTGCCGACCCGCACCTCCGGCAAGGTCGACCGCAACGCGCTGCCCTGGCCGCTGTCCACTGTGGACGCCGCCAAATCGGGTCTGTCGCCGACGGAGAGCTGGCTCGCCGAAGGCTGGGCGGAGATCCTGGGCGTCTCGGTCGAGAACCCGAAGGCCGACTTCTTCACCAACGGCGGCGGAAGCCTGACCGCCGCCCAGCTGATCGCGCGGATCCGCACCAGGCACCCGCAGGTGTCGGTGAGCGACATCTACGCCAACCCGAAGCTCGGCGCGCTCGCGTCGATGCTGGACGCGTTGAGCGGCGAGAAGACCGAACGCCGCGACATCGCGCCCACCCCGCGCAAGGCCGGGATCATCCAGTCGCTGCTGATGATCCCGCTGATGGGCCTGGTCGGCCTGCGCTGGACGACGATCGCCGCGACACTGTCGAACGTGCTGTCGCTGGCCGGTTTCGCCTGGGCGCCGACGCTGAACTGGGCGTGGATCGCGGCCGCGTGGATCGTGCTGTTCAGCCCGGCCGGGCGGATCGCGATCTCGGCGACCGGCTCCCGGCTGCTGCTGCGAGGGGTCCGCCCTGGCAGCTACCCGCGTGGCGGGAGTGTCCACTTGCGACTGTGGACCGCCGAGAAGCTCGCCGAGTTCAGCGGCGCGGACAGCGTCGCGGGCGCGTCCTGGATGACGACGTACGCCAAGGCCCTCGGCGCGCGGATCGCGAAGGACGTCGACCTGCATTCCCCGCCGCCGGTCACCGGCATGCTGAAGCTCGGCCGCGGCGCCGCCGTCGAACCCGAGGTCGACCTGACCGGGCACTGGGTGGACGGCGACCTCGTGCACATCGGCAAGATCCGGATCGGCGCCGACGCGCGGATCGGCGCGCGCAGCACGCTGTTCCCCGGCGCGCGGATCGGCAAGGGCGCGGAGATCGCGGCCGGGTCGACCGTGCGCGGCAACGTGCCCGCCGGGCAGCGCTGGGCCGGTGCCCCCGCCGCCCGTGCCACCAAGGACTCGCTGAAGTGGCCGTCGAGCCGCCCGCCGCGTTCGCGCTTCTGGGCGTCGGTCTACGGCGCGACCTCGGTCGCTCTCGGTCTTCTGCCCGCCGTCGCCGCCCTGCCCGCCGTCGCCGTGCTGGGTTACGCGATCGCCGGTGCCTCGTCCCTGGGCGCCGCACTCGGCCAGGCGCTGCTGTTCACGCCGCTCGCGACCGTCGCGTACTTCCTGACGTACGCCCTGCTCGTCCTCGTCGGTGTCCGTTCGCTGAGCATCGGCATGGTCGAGGGCTACCACCCCGTGCACGGCCGCGTCGCGTGGCAGGTCTGGGCGACCGAGCGGCTGATGGGCATGGCGCGTGAAGGGCTGTTCCCCTTGTACGCCAGCCTGTTCACCCCGGTGTGGCTCCGGATGCTCGGGGCGAAGGTCGGCCGCAACGTCGAGGCGTCCACCGTGCTCGCGCTGCCGAAGATGACCCAGGTGGACAGTGGCGCGTTCCTCGCGGACGACACCATGGTCGCCACCTACGAGCTCGGCCACGGCTGGCTGCACGTCGCCCCGGCGCGGATCGGCAAGCAGGCGTTCCTCGGCAACTCGGGGATGGCCGCGCCGGGCCGTTCGGTGCCGAAACGCGGTCTGGTCGGGGTGCTGTCGTCGGCCCCGCTCAAGGCGAAGAAGGGCTCGTCGTACCTCGGGATGCCGCCGCTGCCGGTCCGCCGGTCGGTCGGCGAGGCCGACACGAGCCGCACGTACACCCCGCCGCTGCGGCTGAAGGCGGCGCGTGCGCTCGTCGAACTGTGCCGCATCGTGCCGGTGATGTGCGGTGTCGCGCTGACCGTGCTGGTGGCCGCCGGGATCTTCGCGCTCGCGTCGTCCTTCGGTTTCCTGGTCGCGGTGCTGCTCGGCGGGCCGCTGCTGCTCGCCGCCGGTGCCGTCGCCGCGCTGACCGCCACCGCGATGAAGTGGCTGCTCGTCGGCCGGTTCCGTGCGGTCGACCATCCGCTGTGGAGCTCGTTCGTCTGGCGCAACGAACTCGCCGACACCTTCGTCGAGGCGCTCGCCGTCCCGTGGCTGATCGGCTCGCTCGGCGGCACACCGCTGCTTCCGGCGTGGCTGCGGACCATGGGCGTCAAGATCGGCCGTGGTGTGTGGCTGGAGACGTACTGGCTGCCCGAGTCGGACCTGGTGCGCCTCGGTGACGGCGCGACGATCAACCGCGGCTGTGTCGTGCAGACGCACCTGTTCCACGATCGGATCATGACGATGTCGCCGGTGACCCTGGACGAGGGAGCGACGCTCGGGCCGCACGGTATCGTGCTGCCTGGCGCGAGCATCGGCGCGCGGACGACCGTCGGACCGGGCTCCCTGGTGACCCGGGGCGACGCGGTACCCGCCGACTCGCGCTGGCTGGGTAATCCCATCTCGGCCTGGACGAAGTAGGGAAGCGAGGGTCTTCGCGGGTGATTTCGAAGGACTCCGCGCTGCCCTCTCCCGGCGCGGACACCTCCGGCGACTCCTATCTGCCCCGTCACGGTAACGGCGGTTACCGGGTCCGGCACTACGATCTGGAGCTGGACTACAAGATCGGTCCCAACCGGTTGTCGGCCTCCGCGGCCATCACCGCGGAGGCGACGCAGGCACTGTCGCGGTTCACGCTCGACTTCGGCGAGTTCCGGATCAACCGGGTGCTCGTCAACGGGAAACCGGCCAAGTACACGCGCCGCGCGCACAAGCTGCAGGTGAAGCCGGCGAAGTCACTGGCGCTCGGCAGCGAGTTCCTGGTGGAGGTCCACTACGTCGGGAACCCGCGGCCGCTTCCGGGGCTGTGGGGCGACATCGGCTGGGACGAACTGACCGACGGCTCGCTCGTCGCGAGCCAGCCGGTCGGGGCGCCGTCGTGGTTCCCGTGCAACGACCATCCGGCGGACAAGGCGACGTACCGTGTCGCACTCACGACGTCTTCGCCGTATCTCGTGGCCGTCACCGGGAATCTCGTCTCCCGGTACACGCGCGCGAGCACCACTCAGTGGGTCTTCGAGCGGCCCGAGCCGACACCGACGTACCTGATGAGTGTCCAAATCGGACGGTACGACGACATCGTGCTCGCCTCCGGCGGTGTCCCGCAGCGTGCCGCTGTGCCGCCGCGTCTGCGCCGCGCCTTCTCGCGCGATTTCGGGCGGCAGGGCCAGATCATGGAGTCGCTGCAACGGCTGTTCGGGCCGTACCCCTTCGGCGAGTACGTCATCGTCGTCACCGACGACGACCTCGACGACCCGATCGAAGCACAGGGCATGTCGATCTTCGGCGCCAACCATGTCGACGGACGGCGCACGCACGAACGGCTCGTCGTGCACGAGCTGGCGCACCAATGGTTCGGCAACAGCCTGACCGTCGCCGACTGGCGGCACATCTGGCTGAACGAAGGCTTCGCGACGTACGCGGAATGGCTCTGGTCCGAAGAATCCGGCGGACAGAACGCGCACGCGTGGGCGAAGACGTGGCACGCGCGGATGAAGGCGAAACCCGCGGACCTGCGCCTCGCCGACCCCGGCGTGGCACGGATGTTCGACGAGCGGGTGTACAAACGCGGCGGCCTTCTGTTGCACGCCTTGCGTTGTACCGTCGGCGACGAGGTGTTCTTCCCGCTGGTGAAGGCTTGGGCGATGGAGAACCGGCACGGTCTGGTGACCACTGCCGCTTTCGTGGCGCTCGCTGAACGCTTTGCCGGGCGTTCTCTTGCTGCTTTCTTCGATGCTTGGCTGGATGCTGCGGCGCTGCCTCCGCTTCCCGTGGCCTGACGGGCGCTTCGCTCCCGTGGCCTCCGCTTGCCTGAAGGTTCCCAATGTCGCATTTGAGACGCTCAGCGTCCCAAATGCGACATTGGGAACACCTCGTGAGTTGTCCACAGGGGGCGGCGGCGGGGCGAGTTGTCCACAGGCGAGCGGATCAGGGCTGGTGCGGAGTGGGCCGGTAGCTCCACGATCGCGTATGTGGTGCGAACCGGCGAATGGCGAGACGATCGCGAGGCTCTGTGGGAGCTCAGTCGCGGCGGAGTGATCACTGTCGCTCGGCTGGTGGAGTTCGGCGTTCCCAGGAAGACCTGTTATCGGCGTTGCCGGCCAGGGCAGCCGTGGCAGCGCTTGCTTCCGGGAGTGGTCCTGCTCGGTTCCGGCAAACCGACCCGGCGTCAGCTGGTCGACGGGGCTTTGCTCTACGGCGGGGCGCAGGCGCTCGTCACGGGTCTCGAAGCTTGCCGCCGCCAGGGCCTGCGTGGAGCGGGAATCGCGGCGAACGGGATCCGGCTGCTGATACCGGCCTCCGGCAAGGTCAGCAGCGTCGGTTTTGTGACCGTGGAGCGGACCACGCGAATGCCCCGGCCCGTCGTCGTGGATGGCGTGGCGGTGGCGCCCCTCGTCCGGGCGGTTCTCGACGAGTGCCGCCGATTCAGCGCGCGTGACCCGGTCCGGGCATTGCTGACCGAAGCCGTCCAGAGGGGCAGATTGCATCCCGAGGTGCTCATCAGGGAGCTTGAAGCGGGTAGCGACCGAGGCAGTGCGTTGCCTCGCGAGGTGCTGCGTGACGTCCTGCGAGGAGCTCGGTCGGTGGCCGAGGTCGACGCGATGGCGGTCTGGCGGCGGACAGGGCTCCCGGAGCCCTTGTGGAACCACGAGTTGCGGGACGCCTCCGGCCGCTACATCGGAACCCCCGACGGCTACTTCAAGAAGGTCCGGCTCGCTTGGGAGGTCGACTCGTACGACTTCCACTTCGGGCGCGAGCAGTACGCCGGCACTCTCGAACGGAACGGCCGGTACGCCGCCGAGGGGATCCTCGTACTCCAGACCCTGCCCAGCCGGTTGCGATCCGAGCCCGGCAAGGTGGCCGCCGAACTCGTCGCCGCGTACGACGCCGCGAATTCCAGGAACGTACTTGAACTCAACCCAGGTTGAGGAGGCAAGCTCAGGCCAAGCGAATCCCCTGGGAGGTAAGGAAAGTGATTCTCCAGCTCGCCGAGGCGGACGGCTGCCCGCGAGACCTCGTCGGCGGCAAGGCGGCGAATCTCGCGGAAATGATTTCGGCGGGTTTCCCGGTGCCGGAGGGCTTCTGCATCACGACCGCCGCGTACCGGCAGGTGGTCGCGGACGATAGGGAGGGACGGCCGGACGTGCCGCTCCCGGCCTGGCTCGAAACCGGGATCGTCGAGGCGTACGAACGGCTTTCGCCGGACGGTCCGGTCGCGGTGCGGTCGTCGTCGACCGCCGAGGATCTGCCGGACGCCAGTTTCGCCGGGCAGTACGACACGTTCCTCGGTGTCCGGGGCGCGGACGAGGTGCTCGCGGCGGTGCGCCGGTGCTGGGCCTCGCTGTGGTCCGACCGGGCGACCAGGTACCGGGAGGTGCACGACGCCGATCGCGCTCCCGCCATCGCGGTGATCGTGCAGCGCCTGGTCGACGCCGCGTGCGCCGGGGTGCTGTACACGGCGAATCCGGTCTCGGGCAAACGGTCCGAAATCGTCATCGACGCCGCGCCCGGATTGGGTGAGGCGGTGGTTTCCGGTGCGGTGACGCCGGACCACTACCTGCTGAGTTCCGAAGGGGAAACGGGCGAGGGCTGTCTGACGCCGTCACAGCTGGGTGAACTCGCGGCGGTCGGCAGAAGGCTGGAGAAGCATTTCGGCGCGCCGCAGGATGTCGAGTGGGCGTTCGACGGCGACGGTGAACTGTGGTTGACCCAGTCGCGGCACATCACCACCCTGTTCCCGGTCCCGGAGAGTGCGGGGGAGCCGCGCGCGTACTGGTCGGTCAACGTCTACCAGGGGATCGACCGTCCCTTCACGCCGATGGGCGCGTCCATGATCCGGGAGCGGCAGCGTGGGATGGCGACGTACATGAGCGCGCTCGGCTTCTCCGACGAGATCATCGACGTGGACGGGTGGCTGTTCTGGGACATCACCGACGGCGTGCGGAGCCCGGCGAAGCGGCCGCAGATGGCCGCGTTCATGGACAATCTCGCGGCGCCGTCGGGCAAGCTGGTCGAACAGCTCGGCCGTGACCAGCGGTTCCCTGCCGTGCTGGACGCCCCACCGAAGAAACGGCGCCTCCGCTGGGGCCGGATGATCCCGGCTTGGCTGTGGCCGGATCAGGCTCGCGCCAAGGTCGTTCGCGACGCCGAGCGGCGGATCGCCGCCTTCGCGGGGCCGAACGAGGCGACGGCCTCGGAACGACTGTCCTTTGTGGAGTCCGTCCGGCGCGACGTCTGCCGGATCGAGGCGAATCTCCCTCGTGACGCCAATACCGCGGGCGGGTCCGGCGGGCAGCTGGCCGGGCGGTTGCTTCGTGGCTATGTGGACGAGGAGGAGATCGCCACCGTTTTCCGTGGTGTCCCGCACAATCCGACCACCGAGATGGACCTGGCGTTGTGGCGCACCGGGGAGGCGATCCGGCGTGACGGCGAGGCGTTCAGGTTGCTGCTGGACACCGCGCCCGGCGAGTTGGCCGCCAAACAGCTCGCGGGGGCCCTGCCGGACGTCGTCCAGCACGGCGTCGCGGCGTTCCTGGCCCAGTACGGTTGCCGTGCCACCTCGGAGATCGACTTCGGCGTACTTCGCTGGGCCGAAGATCCCGAGCCGGTCTTCGCGATGCTGGCGAATCTGCTGCGGGCGGAAGCTGAGGAGCAGAACGCGGAAACCCGCTTCGAGCACGCGGCCGCGGCGGCCGAGGCGCGGATCGTCGAACTCACCGGGCGGCTTCCGGTGACCAAAGCGCACCGGGCGATCCTGGCGCGCTTCCTGCTCCGCAGGTCGAGGCGATTGCGCGGACTGCGCGAGTTCCCGAAGTTCTGTCTCATGCGCGGTTTCGCCGCGCTCCGGAAGCAGTTGCTCCTCGTCGGCGAGGAGATCGTCGGGCTCGAACAGGCCGATGACGTGATGTTCCTCGACCTCGCCGAAGTCCGCGAGGCCTTGGACGGCAAGGACTTCCGGGCGGCCGTGGCGCGGCGGCGGGAGATCTGGGAGCGGGAGGCGCGCAGGCCACGGGTGCCGTCGGTCCTGCTTTCCGACGGCACCGTGCCCGCCCTCGAATCCGGCGCGGGCGAAGCTGACCTCATCGGGCTCGCCGCGGCGGCCGGGACGGTGACCGGCCGGGCGAGGGTGATCGACGATCCCGACGGGGCGCGGATCGAACCGGGCGAGATCCTGGTCGCCGCGACCACGGACCCTGGCTGGACGCCGCTGTTCCTGACCGCGGCCGCGCTCGTGACCGAAACGGGCGGCATGGTCTCCCACGGCACCACCGTGGCCAGGGAACATGGGATCCCGGCCGTGGTCGGCGTCCCCGGCGCGACCGCGCTGATCACCACCGGCCAGGTGATCACCGTCGACGGCTCGGCGGGGACGATCACGTTCGGCGAGGAGCCCCGGTGACTTCCGTGCTCACCGGCGCGTTCAACTTCCGTGACACGGGCGGCGGGCCGATCCGGCGGGGGCGGCTGTTCCGCAGCGACACCTTGCAGGCCCTAACCCGAACGGACAAGGAGCTCCTGCTCGACCGGTTAGGAATCGAAGGCGTCCTCGACCTTCGCTCCAGCGCCGAGACGGTCGGCGAGGGCCGGGCGGAGCTGCCCGGGGTCCGCTATGTGAACGTGCCGCTGCGAACCGTCCAAAGCGGACGGTCGAACGTGCTGGAGGAGATCTACGCGGACCATCTCCGGCACGACGACAACCTCTCGGCCGCCATCGAGATCCTGGCGGTCCTGCTGGCCCGGCCCGTCGTGGTGCATTGCGCGTCGGGCAAGGACCGGACCGGGATCGTCACGGCCCTCGCGCTCGGCCTCGCCGGGGCACCGCGGGAGCTGATCGTCCGGGACTACCTGCGCAGCGCGTACAGCCTCCCCCGGGTGATCGAGCGCTTCCGCTCGCTCCGGTTGCCGGAGGAGTTGTTCCGGTGCACCGAGAGCACGATCAACGCCTTGCTGGACAGCGTCGAGGACGATTTCGGGGGCTTCGCCGGCTGGGCACGGCAGCGTGGCTTGTCCGATGAGACGGTCCGGAAACTGAAGGCGAATCTGCTCAACGAAAGATGAATTGTCCGACGAGACATCGGATGTCTGTACCGCTGCGCGAGTGAAAGGGGTGGCCAAAGCTCGACTATTTCTGGAAACATGCCGGTCGCCAGGACCTGATCTGCGGTAAACGTAGTATGAATCTGGAGGCGACCCATGGCCGAGCTGTCCAGGCGATCGATGCTGAGGGTCGCGGCGGGGGCGGCGGCGCTCGGCGGGCTCTGGGCGCAGGGGGCGCCACCGGCACTCGCCGGGCAAGACGTCCGCCGCCGGATCGTCGATGACGCGCGCATGGTCTGGAAGCGGCTGCCGACGGGCTGGCAAGAGGGCCCGTTCCTCGCCAACGGCTTCCTCGGTGTCCAGTTCTACGCGGGGGCGCGGCCGAACGTCCTCAAGGTGATGCTCAGCCATTCCCGCGTCCAGGACCAGCGCGGGCAGTGGGAAGCGGCCATCGGGTACTCGCGCCTTCCGATCGGCTACCTCACCCTCACCTTCGAGGGCGCGATCACGGCGGTGGACTGGCACCTCGACCTGTACAACGCCGAACTCGGCGGCACGATCACCACCACCCGCGGCTCGGTGCGCTTCTCCGCGCTGGTCCACAACGACCAGGATCTCCTCCTCGTCTCGCTCACCGGGGCGGCGGCGGACTGGGGGTTCACGCCGCTCGAGTCGGCGACGACCAGGACGATCCGCAAACCACCCGAGTACACGGCCAATCCCGATCCGAAGCTCGCCAGTGCGGGCGCCGTCCGGTACTGCGAGCAGCCGCTCCACGCGGGCGGCGGGTACACGACGGCGTGGCGTGAGCGGACCATCGGCACGCGACGGCTCCTGGCGGCGACGGTCGCGTACGGGTTCCCCGAGCCGACGCACACAGCGGAGGCGATCACGAGGGTCGATCGGGCCTCGGCGACGATGCCCGATCTGCTCGTCGCCGGGCACCGGCGCTGGTGGAACGCCTTCTATCGCCGCAGTTTCCTATCCATCCCGGACAAGCGGATCCAGCGGTTCTACTGGATCCAGCTGTACAAGACCGCTTGCGCCACCCGCGCGAACGGGCCGGTGGTCGCCGAATGGGGGCCGTGGTTCCCGGAGGTCGGCAACAGCTGGACGGCGGTGTGGTGGAACCTGAACGTCCAGGTCACGTACCCGATCGTCAACAGCAGCAACCATCCCGAACTAGACGCCGTCACCGCGACCTTCCGCCGCGACCACGCCAACCTCGAACTCTCGGTGCCTCCCGCTCACCGGGACGGTGACACGTACGCGCTCTCGCATCCTGGCGACTGGCGGCTGCGGCCCGGCGGCACTCGCGCGGTCGGGATCCCCGGGCCGGTCACCAAGAACGACCAGACCGGGAACCTCATCTGGGGCCTGCACAACGTCTGGCTCGCGTACCGGCACAGCATGGACCAGAACGTCCTGCGCGACGTCCTCTACCCGACACTGGCCAAAGCGCTCAACTATTACCGGCATTTCCTCGCGACCGGCCCGGACGGTGCCCTGCATCTGCCGATGACGCGATCACCCGAGTACGCCGACGCGGCCGACTGCACCTACGACCTGTCGTTGATCCGCTGGGCCGCGCGCACGCTGGTCGAATCGGCGGCCAAGCTGCGGATCGACGATCCGCGGGTGCCGGCGTGGCGGGAGATCGGCGAGAAGCTGGTGCCGTACCACCAGGATCCCGCCCAAGGCGTACTGATCGGCGACGGTGTCCCGCTGGCCGACTCGCATCGGCACTTCTCGCATCTGCTCTGGCTCTATCCGCTGCGCGAGAAACTCTGGGACCGTCCCGGCGACCGGGACATCATGCGCCGTACGTTCGCGCATTGGTCGAGCGCGCAGGAGAAATGGCACGGCTACAGCTTCGCGGCGGCGTCGTCGATGAGTTCCGTGATGGACGAGCCCGAAGAAGCGCTGCGCTACCTGAAGATCTTCCTCGACGGCACCGTCGTCGCCAACACCCAGCTGACGCCGAACACGATGTACCGCGAGGGGGCGAACCTCGCGATCGAGAGCCCGATCACCGCCGCGCAGTCCATTGTGGACATGCTCCTGCAAGGCGACCACGGCGTGCTCAAGGTCTTCCCGTCGGTCTCGTCGGCGTGGCCGGACGCGTCCTTCGAAAGCCTGCGCACGGAAGGGGCGTTCCTCGTGGACGCCTCCCGCCGGAGCGGCACGACCGAATGGATCCGCGTCCACAGCGAGGCGGGGGAGCCGCTCACCCTGCGGCACGGGATCCCGGGCGACATCGAGGTCCGTGACGCGCGCGGACGGCGGCTCCCGTGGCGTCACAGGGGCCCCGGCACGATCTCGATCCCGCTCCGCCGCGGCGGGACGGCCGTCGTCGCGCGGCGCGGTGCGCGTCCGGACCTGGAGCCGCGTGACGTACCTGGTGACCGTGGAACTCCGGCATGGGGAGTATGAGCATGGACATCACTCGAAGGACGGTGCTCGGCGGGGCGCTGGCGGGCGTGGCCGCGGCCGGATTCGCGCCGTCGGCAGCGGCGGTGGAGAACGACTTCGCGCTCGGCGGGCTCGACTGGCCCGGCTTCCTCGGCACGGCCGACCTGATCTGGCGCCGGATGCCGAAGACCTGGTACGAAGGGCCCTTCCTGGGCAACGGTTTCCTCGGCTCGGGCATCTACGCCGAACCCGGCCGGAACGCCGTCCGGTTCAACGTCCAGCACAGCGAGGTGCAGGACCACCGGCCGGAGTTCGGCTCCCTGTTCGGGCTCGCGCGGCTGCCGATCGGGTATTTCACCCTCGAACCGGTCGGCGCCATCACCGGGATCGACTGGCGGATGGACCTCTGGAACGCCGAACTCAAGGGCACGATCACCACGGCCGCGGGCAGCCTGTCGCTGCGGGCGATCGTCCACACCGGACGGTCGCTGCTGGCCGTCGAGGTCGAGCCGACCGAGGGGGAGCGCGGTTTCGCGTGGGTCTTCCATCCGGCAGAAGCGGTGAGCCCGAGAACGGACCCGAAGTTCGGGAAGCCGCCGCCCGCCGGGTATGTCGCCAACCCGCCCGCGAGCCTGGAAAGCAGTGGTGACAGCAGGCTTTCCGTGCAGAGCCTGCTGGCGGGCGGCGAGCACGTCACGGCGTGGCGCGAGGTCGTCCATGGCTCGAAGCGGACGCTGTACACGTCTGTGGCCTGGTCGTATCCGAAGAGGACCGCCGCGCGGGAGGCGTTGAAGCCGATCCGCCGCGCCGAGCCGTTCCCGGTGTTGACGGCCGGACACCGTCGCTGGTGGCACGACTACTACCGGCACGGCTTCCTGTCCATTCCGGACGCCCGGCTCCAGAGCTTCTACTGGATCCAGCTGTACAAGATCGCCTCCGCCGCGCGCCGGGAAGCGCCGGTGATGGCGACGTGCGGGCCGTGGCTGGAACCGACCCCGTGGCCCGCGACGTGGTGGAACCTCAACGTCCAGCTCGAGTACTGGCTCATCCACGGGTCGAACCACCTCGAACTGGACGCCGTCGGCCACGCGCTGGACAAGTACCGGGCGAACCTGACGAGCCAGGTCGCCGAGCCGTACCAGCACGATTCGGCGGGCATCCCGCGTACGACGGACATGAACCTGCTCAACGGCGCCGTCGGGACGAACGCGGGGTTCCCGGTCGGCATCCCGGGCAAGGCGACGCCCACGCCGGAGGTCGGGAACCTCACCTGGGCGCTGCACAATGTCTGGCTGTCCTACCGGCACACGATGGACCGGCGTCTCCTGCGGGACACCCTGTTCCCGTTGCTGCGCAAGGCGATCAACTACTACCTCCATTTCCTGGCACCCGGGCGGACGGGAAGCTGCACCTTCCGGCGACGTTCTCGCCGGAGTACGGCGTCAACGCGCCCGATTGCAACTACGACCTCGCGCTGATCCGCTGGGGTTGCAAGACCCTGCTGGAGTCGGCGGCGGAACTGCGCGTCGACGATCCGCTCGCGCGACGGTGGCGGGAGGTCCTGGCCACCCTCGTCCCGTATCCCGCCGACGCCAACGGCTACATGATCGGCGCGGGGGTGCCGTTCGCGAAGTCGCATCGGCACTACTCGCATCTGCTGCAGATCTACCCGCTGTACGAGATCACCTGGGAGCGGCCGGAGCACCGGCGGATCATCGAGACCTCGCTCGATCACTGGGTGGGCTTCGAGGGGGCGTTGCAGGGCTACACGTTCACCGGCGCCGCTTCGATGTCGGCGCAGATGCTGCGCGGCGAGAAGGCGGAGTTCTACCTCGGCGAACTGCAGCGGCGCTACATCCAGCCGAACACGATGTACAAGGAATCCGGCCCGGTGATCGAGACGCCGCTTTCGGCCGCGCAGTCCCTGCACGACATGCTCGTGCAGAGCTGGGGCGGCGTGATCCGGCTCTTCCCGGCCGTGCCCGCGAAATGGGCCGACGCCGCGCTGCGCGACTTCCGCACGGAGGGGGCGTTCCTGCTCAGCGCCTCCAGGCAGGGCGGGAAGACGCGGTGGGTCAAGATCACCAGCGAGGCGGGGGCGCCGTGCGTGCTGCGAACGGATCTCGACGGGGAGCTGACCGTCCGTGACCGGTGGGGGAGGCCGAAACGCTGGCGGCGGCTGCCGAACGGAGACGTCCGGATCGAGCTGCGGCGCGGTGAAGAGGCCGTCGTGCACCGGGCCGGTGACCGGCCCGACTTCGAGATCCGGCCCGTCCCGGCGAACGGGGACGGCACGCCGTGGGGGATGCCGTGACGTTCTGCACGGCGATACGCAAGAGTGTTCCTGTACCACCTCCGGACGACAGGAGCACAGATGTCCCAGCCGCCGCAGCCGGGCGAGCCCGAAGGCCAGGCGCCCGACCCCGGCCCTCAGCCGGGGCAGCCGTACCCACAGCAGCCCTATCCGCAACAGCCCTACCAGCAACAAGGTTGGTACGGCGCGCCGCAGCAGCCACCGCCGTCTTCGAACAAGACGGCGCTCTGGGTCGGGCTCGGCGTGCTGGGACTCGTCGTGGTGGTCGCGGTCGTGGCGATCACCGGTTTCGTGGCGCCGGGGTTCTTCCTCTCGGACTCGAAGGGAAAGAGCGCGGTCGCGTCCTCGTCGTCGGCCGCTCCGACGTCCAGCTCGCAGGACACCGCGACGCAGAGCCCGGTGAACATCCCCTCCGCCCGCACCGAGCTGCCGAAACGCTCGACGCCGCTCGCGGATCCGACGGACTGCGCCTACCCGGCGGACACCGCCAAGGAGGCGGCGAAGAAGGTGAACCCGCCCGCGGCGGGACCGACTCCGGCCTCCGGCACGTCGGCGGTCACGGTCAAGACGACCGCGGGCGACATCGGGCTGACACTGGACCGCGGGCTCGCGCCATGCACCGTGGCGAACTTCCTTTCGCTGGCGCAACAGGGGTATTACGACGGCACCTCATGCCACCGGCTCGGCGTCTCGGGGCTGCAGATGCTCCAGTGCGGCGACCCGGAGGGCACCGGAATGGGCGGACCGGGTTACACGATCCCGGACGAGATCTTCCCCGAGCTCAAGTACGGCCGCGGAATCCTCGCCATGGCGAAGACCCAGAACCCGGACTCGGGCGGCAGCCAGTTCTTCATGGTCTTCGGTGAAGCGGAACTGCCGCCGGAGTACACGGTGTTCGGGAGCATCTCCGACGCGGGCCTGCAGACACTGGACAAGGTCGCGCGCGGCGGCGTGGACGACGCGAAAGGCCCCGGAGACGGGACGGGACCGCCTCGGATCGAGGTGAAGTTCCAGTCGATCGCGGTGGGCTGAACTCGCGGTTGCCAGGAAAGGACCTTTCCTGGCAACCGGGTCAGCCTGCGGTCCTCGGCTCCTCACGCAGGATCCGCCAGCACAGATAGAGGCAGACGCCCGCCGCGGGCGCACCTCCGAGCAGGGTGGCGGCGATGCCGAGCGGGATCACCGTCCCGGCCAGGTACAGCGGCACCAGCGCCGCCGTGGCGATCGCGAATTTCGCGAGGAATACCGCTGTGCACAGGTAGTACCGCCGCCGCTGCCGTCGATCACGCCGCCAGGTATGGCGTTCGCCGCGCAGCCTGCCCAGCACCAGGCCGATGACCGGCCGTCGCACCAGGATGGATACTCCGAAGAGCACGCCGCCGCCCGCCTGCCAGAGGACCGTGCTCAGGTAGAAGTCGGCCGCGTGCCCGGAATTCCCGGCCAGCAGCGCGGACACCCCGACCACGAGCACCCCGATCGCCGGTTGCCAGACCTTGCGGTCGGTGAACAACCGCACGGCGGCCAAGACGGCCACGCCGCCGACCGTGATCAGCGCCGACGTCAGCACCTGCCCGGTCACCAGGTACGCGACGAGGAACAGCACCCGCGAAGCGACACCTTCGGCGACCGTGCGCCAGCCGCCCACCGCGCTGAACAACGAGAGCGACTTCTGGGTCAGCATGCCGAGGCTCATGCGCTCACCTTCGTGAAACCGTTGCGGCGCATCGTGTCCTCGTAGGTACCGATCGCGTCGAACAGGCCGAGCCGTCCATGGTGCGCCTCGGCCAGTGCCTCGCTGAGATGGCGCGCGTCCTGCATCGCCAGGTTCCCGCCGAAACCCGGAGCGAGATGGATGGCGTCGCCGAGAAGCGTCACCGGACCGGCCGGCCAGGCGGGCGGTGGCGGAATCATGCCGCCGCGCAGCGCGACCGTGAAGTCAGGCCATGCCTCGCCGACGATCGTCCGCAAGGCGGGAGGCAGCTCCATGGTCGGCTCCCGCGTGGCGGGCAAGGCCCACATCACGTAGTCCTCGACGTCGGCCGCGGTGCGAGGCAGGGCGGGCAGCCAGCGCCTTCGCGCGGCCGGGGGAGACTCGGTGAACCGCAGCACACCCATCACCATCGTCGTTCCGCGAACGCGGACACGGGCGGGGCTGTCGCCGATCAGATCGGGCAATCCGGTGCCGAGCACGGCGCGCACCGGGGTCGCACCCATGATCATCCGGCGTCCCGTGTCCACCACCCGCACGTCGGGCAGATACCGGCGGCGGACCGCCGAGCCGATCCCGTCCGCGCCGACCAGGACGTCCGCGGTGTCGGTGCGGCCATCGGCGAACCACGCCCGGACCGTGCCGTCGGCGCGCCGCTCGAACCGCGTGAACTCCGCCCCGAACCTGACCACGTCGTCGAGATCGGTCAGCAGTACCGCTTTCAGCAGTGGCCGATGGACCTGCCTGCCGGGTCTGGCCCGGCCCTCCGAGCCGTCGCACGGCTGAGCGCCCGTGACCGCGAGCGCTCCGTCCGAATCGGACAGTTCCAAGGTCTGTACACGCGGTCCTCCCGTGGTGGCCTCGACCATCGCGAAATGAGCCGGTGGGAGGCACGCGCGCAGTGCCGACCTCCCGCGCTCGTCGACGTGCAGGCTCACGCCCTGCGGACGCCCCGACGCGGCGTCTCGCTCGTACACCACGACGTCGATCCCCGCCCGGCGCAACCCGTGAGCGAGCGTCAACCCGCCGAGACCGGCACCGATCACCATCACCCGCATCGCCCACCCCGTTCTTCACCGCCTGATGAAGAACACGGTACCGGCAAACTTCATCGAGTGGTGAAGAAAACGGTGTTAGGCTTCGTCCGCGATGACAGAAGACGAGAACAACCGCCGTTCCGGGCGCTGGCGGTCCGGCCTGGAGAGCAAACAGCGGATCCTGCGGGTCGCCCGCGAGCTGTTCCATGAACACGGCTACGGCGGCACCACCGTGCGGATGATCGCCGCCGCGGCGGAGGTCGACCCGGCGATGGTGTTCTACTTCTTCGGCACCAAACAGGGCCTGTTCAGCGCCGCGATCGAGATGTCCGGAGACGTCCCGCCCGCCGTCGAAGCGCTGTTCGACGGCGATCTCGGCACCATCGGCGAACGCGTCGTCCGGACCCTGGTGGAGAACCTCGACAAATCCGACCGCACGCCGCTGATGATGCTGACCCGGTCGGCCCCCGCCGACCCGCGGTCCGAAGAGCTGTTGCGCGAGTTCATCGACCGGGAGATCACCGGCAGGCTCGCGGCACTGCTGGACACGCCGGACGCCGCGCTCCGGGCGGGCATGGTCAACGTGCAGATCCTCGGGCTCGCGGTCGCCCGGTACCTCGTGCGCATCGAGCCGATCGCGTCGGCGTCCGTCGACGAACTGGTCGCCACGTTCGGCCCGCTCGTGCAGTACTGCCTGACGGGGCCCGAGCCCTCGTCGTGATCGCTCTTGCATCTCCTCCGAGGGGAGGTGCGAGGGTGGGCGAATGGACGACCCCCGGTACTCGATCGGCGAGCTGTCCCGGCGGACCGGGCTGACCGTCAAGACCATCCGCTTCTACTCCGACCGGGGCATCGTCGCCCCTTTCGGCCGCACCGCGTCCGGGCATCGCCGCTACGACGTCGACGCGCTCGCGCGCCTGGAGCTCGTGCGCACCCTGCGTGAGCTGGGACTCGACCTGGCCACGATCCGGAAGGTCGTCGAAAGCGAAGCCGCCCTTCCCGACGTCGCCGAGGCGCATATGCGGGCACTGGAAGCGCAGATCCACGTGCTGCGTCTCCGTCACGCGGTGCTGAAAGCCGTGACCCGGCGCGTATCCACTCCCGAGGAGATCACTCTCATGCACGACCTGGCCAAGCTGACCGAGGAGGAGCGCCGCCGCTTGATCGGCGACTTCCTCGAAGCCACCTTCGGCGGTCTCGACCATCCCGGATTCGCCGGGATCGCCCGCACGCTGACGCCCGAACTGCCCGAAAGTCCCGCGGCCGAACAGGTCGACGCCTGGGTGGAACTCGCCGAGCTGGCCCGGGATCCGGATTTCCGGGCCCTCATGCGACGTCTCGCCGAAGGCTACGACGCCGCCCCGCGGCGAGACTTGCCCTGGCTGGACATCGCCGACGATCCCCGGCGGGAGCGGTATCTCGAACTGCTCGCCGTGATCAACGGGTGGGCGGCTCCCGATCAGCGCCGCGTGCCCTGATCCGGCGAGAGGAGCTCGGCCAGCCGGAGCGTGTCTTCGAGGTAGCGCTCGTAGGGGAAGCCCGCCTCGACGAGGGCGGCGCGGAACTCGTCGTAGAGCGGTTTTCCGGCGGCGTGGAAGGCTTTCCGGCCGGCGTCGGTGAGGCGGACCAGCCGGCGGCGCGCGTGGTCGGGGTCGACGGTGATCCGCACCAGGCCGTCCGCTTCGAGCGGGCGTAGCGCCCGGCTGATCGCCGGGTCGGACACCGAAAGCGCCTGCGCGAGCCGATGCTGCGTCGCCGGCTCGATCTCCTCCAGTGTGCCCAGAAGCCGTATCTGGCTGTACGTCAAGCCGTCGGTGTCTTCGGTGCGCCGCCGGGCGTTCTCACCCAGCAGCATGACCACGCGATGCAACAGGTCTGCGAGTCCGTCATCCACGAAGGTCACTATACCTGATTGTTGACGAGTTAATATTAACTAGGTAAGACTGAAGACATGAGCACCTTCTCTTACCTCGCCCAATCCGCCTTCCCCCTGGTCTGGATGCTGGTGCCGGCCATCGGCGCGTTCGTGCGGGCCCGCCACGCCCCGTCGGCCAGCGAACGGCTGGAGATCTGGCAACGCTGGTGGGCGATCGGCGCCCTGGGTTTCGGCAGCCTGTGGATGACGGTCGCGTTCCTCGCTTTCCCCGACGTCATGGCCACCGCCATCGGCTTCGACCGGACGCCCTTCCTGTTCGAGATCGCCTTCGCCAATCTCGGGCTGGCCGTCATGGGATTCCGCGCCGCCTCGGCCTCCGCGCGCGAACGCGTCACCATCGGGCTCGGCGCCGGGATGTTCCTCTGGGGAGCCTTGATCGGCCACGTCTACCAATGGTTCGCCAACGGCGTCCACAGTCCCGGCAACACCGGCGGTGTCCTCGCCAACGACCTGCTCATCCCCGCCGTCATGATCATCTTGGCCGTCCGGTCCCGGAAGCTCCGCCCGGCGACCGTCGCCTGAGATTGGGGATTTCCGCATCATGGCGACTCAGAATGCTCCCGAGCGGCTCACCATGTTCATCGACGCGGTGATCGCGATCGCGCTCACCCTGCTGGCGCTGGAACTTCCCGTCCCCACCGGCGACACCACCGAAGCGATGCTGGATTCGGTGTGGGACCACGGAAAGGAGTATCTGGCCTTCGCGGTCAGCTTCGTGGTGATCGCCGCCCACTGGCGCGCGCACCACGAGATCTTCGGATATGTCCGCTCACTGAGCAGCCGCCTGATCAGCCTCACCTTGGCCTGGCTGTTCATGCAGGTCCTGACGCCGTTCGCGACCCGGGTGATCACCGCGGACGGAGCCTTCCCGCCCCGGTTCAGCCTGTACGCGATCGTGCAGGTGCTGGCGTCCTCGACGTTCGCGCTGATCATCCGGGAGATCCGGCGCGAACACCTTTACCGCACGGACGCGCCACCGCGGGCGGTCGGCCAGAACCTGGTGCGCAGTGTGTGCCTGGCCGCGGTGTTCGGGGTTTCCGTTCCCGTCTCGTTTCTGACCACGGGTACCTGGGCGTATCTGTGCTGGCTCGCGGCGCCGCTCGTGCTGGCGGTCGCGGGGCGCGTGCAGGGTAGTCGTGGGGTATGACCGACCGTGTTCCGTGGCGGGCCGCCGCCTATCTCGATCTCGCCCGCCGAGCCTGTTTCGTCTGTGAACTTCTCGACGGCAACCCCGACTATCCGCATCACGTCGCCTATCGAGATGCCGACGCGGTGGTTTTCGCCAGCCGCTTTCCGTCCGTGCTCGGGCACTTTCTCGTCGCCCCGATCGAGCATCGAGAGCACGCCATCGGCGACTTCACCGCCGACGAATACCTCGCCGTCCAGCGGGTCGTGCACCGTGCGGGCAGCGCGTTGAGCGACTTGTTGACCGTCGAACGGCTTTATGTGCTGTCGTTGGGGAGCCAGCAGGGTAACCGGCACGTCCACTGGCACCTTGCGCCTTTGCCGCCCGGCGTCCCCTACGAACAGCAGCAGGCGGCGGTGTTCGACCCCGCGCGCGGCTACTTGGACGTCCCCGACGACGAATTGGCCGACCTCGCGCGACGGCTCGGCGAGCGCATGACCGGCTGAGGTACCGGCACACAGTCCCGGTGAAGAGGGGGTGTGTGGAAATAGGGACACTCAACGTCTCCATTTCCACACACCCCTCACCGGGCGTCACCTCAACGACCTGCCGGGCGCAGTCCGTCGGGCTCGGGCTCCTCAGAGCGGGTTGTGTGCCCCCAGCGGAGCGGTGCAGAACGGCCCGCCGACGTACTCCGCCGCCACGCCGGTCGGCGCGGGCAGATCCGCGAGCTGGTCGGCGTAGGTCTCCGCGTTGTCGAGGGATTTGTAGCCCAGCTCCTCGGCCTCGGCGAGCGAGTAGATCCGGCGCGTGTTGTCCGAGACGCCCCAGATCAGCCGGTAGCCGGGGGAGGGGTAGCTCAGGCAGGCCTCGAAAAGCCGCGCGCCGTCGTCGGGGGAGAGCCATGTCGTCAGGCCACGCGGGCCGAGGACGAGCGGGCTTTCGAAACAGGAGCCGATCCGGATGACGATCACGTCCATCCCGAACCGCGAGTGGTACAGGCTGCCGAGTGCTTCGATGGCCGCCTTGCTGACGCCGTAGTAGGTGTCGGGCCGGGGGGTGGAGTCGGCGGGGAGGCCGTCCGCGCCCGCCTCGTCGTTGCGGCGGAAGCCGACGGAATGGTTGCTGGAAGCCAGGATCACGCGCGGAACACCGGCGGCGCGCGCGGCTTCGAGGACGGTGTGGGTGCCGTTGATGTTGACGTCGAGCGTGGCTTCCCACGAGTTCTCGCGGCTGTGCCCGCCGAGGTGGATCACCGCGTCGACACCGGCGCAGGCCTTCGCCATCGCCTCCGGGTCGGTCACCGAAGCGGTGATCAGCTCGACGTCCTCGCCGCCCGCGGCTTCGGGCTGCGCGGCCAGGTCCAGCAGGCGCAGCACCCGTCCGGAACGGCGCAGTCGCGGCCGCATCAGGGTGCCGACGATACCCGCCGAGCCGGTGATCAGGACGCGCTGGTCTGCCATGTGAACCCCTTGTCAGTGAAGGAAAGTACGAAACAGGTCAGCGGATGCCGGCGCGGCGCAGCTGCTGGCCGAGCTCCGCGGTGATTTCGGCGAGGAGCTCGCCGACGCGCTGGGCGTCGGCGTCGGTGACTTCGGTGACCGGCATGGAGCAACTGATCGCGTCGGTGCCGGGGATGCGGTACGGGATCACGGCCGCGACACACCGGACGCCGAGGCTGCCTTCCTCGATTTCCGAGGCATAGCCCCGTTCTCGGGTCTTCGCGCATTCGGCGTGCAGTGCGTCCGCCGTGGTGATGGTGTTCGGGGTGAGCGCCGACAGCTCCCCGGTCAGGAGGCCGTCGATCTCGTCGTGCGTCAGTTCGGCCAGCAGTGCCTTCCCCAGCGCGGTGGCGTGGGTGGGCAGCGTGCGGCCGACGCGGGACACGAGATGCGTCGAGTGCCGGGACTCGCGCGTCTCCAGGTACACGACATCGGTGCCCTCGCGGCGCGCGAAATGCGCCGTGTAGCCGGTCTTCTCCCGGATCCGCTCCAGTGCTTCGGTCGCGTACGGGACGACCGGGTCGCGGTCCAGGTACGCCGTGCCGCAGATCAGCGCGCGGACGCCGAGGCGGTAGCGGGCGGTGTTGGTGTCCACTTCCAGCCAGCCGGCTTCGAGCAGGGTGCGGAGCAGGCCATGGAGGCTCGACCTGGGGAAACCGGTCCGCGCGTGCAGGTCCGACAGCGAAAGCCACACGTCGTTCGCGGCGAAGGTCTCGATCAGGTCGATCGCCCGCCTGGCCGACTTCACTCCGGCGGGTTCAGGCGCGCCGTTCGCCACCGTGACAGCGGCTTCCTGCTGCGGCATCCGCGCTCCTCCATCCGGCCGTTGACTTGTGACTCCGGCCATATTAGCGTCCCGAACAGCGTTCTTATGGATGAACATAATCACTATAACAGACTCCGTTCATGGATGTGAACAGGTCGGGCTGGGCCTTCGTGAACGCGGAAAGGAGTCAGCGGTGCATTTACTGGACTGGATCATGGTGTCCGCGTACTTCGTCCTGATGGTGGTGATCGGCTTGTGGTCGCACAGCCGCGTCAACACGGTCAGTGACTTCTTCACGGCCGGCGGCAAGATGCCGTGGTGGTTGGCCGGTATCTCCCACCACATGTCCGGCTACAGCGCCGTGCTCTTCGTCGCGTACGCGGGCGTCGCGTACACGGACGGCATCACCGTCTACTTCTGGGGCATGGCCAGTATCGGCATCGGTGTCGGCATCGGCAGCTGGCTGTTCGCCTCACGGTGGAACCGCCTGCGCTCGAAGCTCGGTGTCGCCTCGCCGCTCGAGTACCTGGCGAAGCGCTTCAACGTGCCCACCCAGCAGGCGCTGGCCTGGAGCGGCAGCCTGCTGAAGATCTTCGACATCGCGGCCAAATGGTTCGCGGTCGCGACGATCCTCAACGTCTTCGCGGGCGTGCCCTACACCTGGGGCATCATCATCACCGGCACGATCACGCTGATCTACTGCACCGTCGGCGGTCTCTGGGCCGACGCGCTCACCGACTTCGGCCAGTTCGTCATCCAGGCCATCGCGGCGATCGTGATGCTGTGGGTCGTGCTGGACAAGCTCGGCGGTGTCTCCGGGCTGTGGACCGTGTGGGGCGACCTGCCGCCCGCCCACCTGAACCCGACGACGTCGAAGTTCACCACCGTCGTGTTGCTCGTCTACGTGCTGGTCAAGACGCTGGAGTACAACGGCGGTATGTGGAACCTGGCGCAGCGCTACATGGCCGCGCCGAACACCTACGAGGCCCGCCGCGGCGCGCGGCTCTCCTCGATCCTGTACCTGGTGTGGCCGCTGGTGATGATGTTCCCGATGTTCGCCGCCCCGCTGCTGATCCCGGACATCGACAACCCCAACAACGCCTACGCGATCATGACCACGACGTTCCTCCCGCCGGGGCTGGTCGGGCTGGTACTGGCCGGGATCTTCTCGCACACCATGGCGATGGTCTCCTCCGACGCCAACGCGATCTCCGCGGTCATCACCCGCGACATGCTGCCGGTGCTGTGGAAGAAGGCCAGGAACTTCACCGAGTCGCAGGGGCTGCTCGCCGCCCGTGTCTCCACCGTGCTGTTCGTCGCCGCCACCATGGCGGTGGCCACGCAGGCCGAGAAACTCGGTGGTGTGCTCGGCATCGTGGTGCTCTGGGTCGCCGCCCTGATGGGCCCGATCTCGGTGCCGCTGCTGCTCGGCATGCTCCCCGCGTTCCGCCGCTCCGGCTCCCGCGCCGCACTGATCTCGTGGGCGGGCGGTCTCATCGCCTACGCGATCGCCTACTACGGCTACAACGCCACCCTCGCGGTCACCGTGTCCACCCCGATCCTGGTCTCGCTGGGGCTGTTCATCGGGCTCGGCTACCTCATGCCCGAGCGCAAGGCCACCACCGACGAGATCATCGACACGATCGACCGCGACGACGACGTCACACCCAGCAAGTCGCAGGACGGCACCACCGTGCCCGCCTGACCGGGCCCGTACCCGGGACCATCCACAAAGAACGAAAGAGAAATCCATGGCACAGCCCAAGATCGAACTCGACGGCCTACTGGCGTTCCCGCTGACCCCCTTCACCGAGGGGCTGGAACTCAACCTCGACGCGTTCGCGGAGACCGTCGAGAGCCACGTGGCCGCCGGAGCCGGTGCGCTGTTCGTCGCCTGCGGTACGGGCGAATTCAGCTCGCTGTCCCCGGACGAGCACGCAGCGATCCTGCGTAAGGCTCGTGAGGTCGTCGCCGGGCGGGTGCCCGTGTGGGTCGGCGCCGGCGGCGGTGCGGCCTCGGCCCGCGCCGGGATCGCGGCGGCGGAGGCGGGCGGCGCGGACGGCGTCCTCCTCCTGCCGCCGTACCTGGTGACCGGTCCGCCGTCCGGGCTGGTCGACCACGTCCGGTACGCCGTCGGGGATTCCTCGATCCCGGTGATCGTCTACCACCGTTCCACCGGCGTGTTCACCCCGGACTCGGCGGTGCGGCTGCTCGACATCCCGTCGGTGGTCGGTATCAAGGACGGCTTCGGCGACGTCGAACTCATGAGCCGGATCATCACCACGATCCGCTCCGCCGGCACCGACCGGGCCAAGGATTTCCTGTTCTTCAACGGTCTCCCGACGGCGGAGGTCTCCGCGCGCGCCTACTCCGCGGTCGGCGTGGCGCGGTACTCCTCGGCCGTGCACTGCTTCGCCCCCGAGATCGCGGCCCGGTTCCACCGCGCGCTCGCGGAGAACGACGACGCCGTCATGGAGGCGCTGCTCGCCGGCTTCTACCTCCCGCTGGTCGCGTTGCGGGACGAGGGGCAGGGCTTCGCCGTGTCGCTGGTCAAGGCCGCCGCGCGCCTTCGGGGTGACAAGGTCGGTTCGGTCCGGCCGCCGCTGGTCGAGCCCACCGCGGACCAGGTCGCCCGCCTGGAGAAGATCATCGACGACGGTTTCGCCGTCCTCAAGTCCGTCGAGGCCGGTGCCTGAAGATGAAGGTTCTCGACGTCGTCCTGACCCCGGTCGCCTTCGCCGACCCTCCGCTGCTCAACGCGATGGGCGTGCACGAGCCGTTCGCGCTGCGCGGGGTCGTCCAGCTGATCTGCGAGGACGGGGTGGTCGGCCTCGGCGAGTCCTACGGTGACCTCGCGTTCCTCGACCAGGTCCGGAAGGTGTTGCCGGAACTCAAGGGACACGACGTGTTCGACCTGCCTGGTCTCCGCCGGAAGGTCGCGACCACGCTGGGCGAGGTCGTCTTCGCCGACGCGCACGGGCTCACCGGCGGTTTCTCCGTCAGCAAGACCGTGGCCAGCGTGTACTCGCTGTTCGAGGTGGCCGCGCTCGACGCGCAGGGCCACTACCTCGGCAGGCCGGTCGTGGACCTGCTCGGCGGCAAGGCGCGTGACGCCGTCGACTTCTCCGCGTACCTGTTCTACAAGTTCGGCGCCCACATCGGCGCCGAAGAGGATTCGTGGGGCGAGGTGACCACGCCGGAAGCGCTCGTCGGCGAGGCGCGCCGCATGGTGGAGGAGTACGGCTTCGGCTCCATCAAGCTCAAGGGCGGCGCCTTCGACCCCGACCAGGAGATGGACGGCATCCGCGCGCTCGCGGACGCGTTCCCGGACCATCCGCTGCGCATCGACCCGAACGCGGCGTGGACCGTCGAGACCGGGATCCGGGTCGCCGAGGAACTCGACGGCGTCCTGGAGTACCTCGAAGACCCGACGCCGGGGATCGAGGGCATGGCGCGGGTCGCGGAGAAGGCGAACATGCCGCTGGCCACGAACATGTGCGTGGTGCGCTTCGCGGACATCGAGCCCGCCTTCCGGCAGCGAGCGGTCGGGGTCATACTTTCGGACCATCATTACTGGGGTGGTCTGCGGGACACCCAGGCCCTCTCCACCACGGCGGAATGCTTCGACGTCGGCCTTTCCATGCATTCGAACAGTCATCTCGGGATCAGTCTGGCCGCTATGGTGCACGTGGCCGCGGCGACGCCGCACCTGACCTACGCCTGCGACACCCACTGGCCGTGGAAGACGGCCGACGTCATCGCCCCGGGTGCGCTGGAGTTCGTCGACGGTGCGGTCGCGGTGCCCGACAAGCCGGGGCTGGGGGTCGAGCTCGACCCCGACGCGCTGGCACGGGCCCATGAAGACTATGTCCGAAGTGGACAGACCAAACGGGATGACGTGACCTATATGCGGAAGTTCGTGGGAAGCTTCGAACCGAACACGGCACGGTGGTGACGAGGTGAAGGTCACCGGATACGCCTACCCCTGGGACGTCGTGGACGATCCCGGTTTCGTCGAGCGCGTACGGGAACTCGGCGTCGACGAGGTCGCCGTCGCCGTGTCGTACCACAGCGCCCGCGCGGCGACGCCCTGGTCGCCTGAGCGCACCTCGGTCGTCGCGCGGCACGCGGCGCTGTACCGGCCGGTGCGCGACGAAGCCTGGGGTGAGCTGAAGCCCGCCGAGCCGGACTGGGTCGAAAGCCGCGACAGCGCGGGCGACGCCGTCCGGGCGCTGACCGAGGCGGGGATCCCGGTCGCGGCGTGGCTGGTGCTGACCCATAATTCCCAGCTGGGCACGGAGTTCCCGGATTTCACCGTGCGCAACTGTTTCGGCGAGCGGTATCCGTGGGCGCTGTGCCCCGGCGTGCCCGCGGTCCGCGAGTACGCGGCGAACGTGGCGGCGGAGAGTCTCGCCGGGCTCGACTTCGCGACGGTGATCCTCGAGGCCTGTGGCCCGCTCGGCGCCGTGCACCAGCACCAGCACGAGAAGACCGACGGTGTCTGGTCGCCCGCGGTGGCCCGGCTGCTGTCGATCTGCTGCTGCGAAGACTGTCTCGACGCCTGGGCCGCGGCCGGTCAGGATCCGGTGAAGGCGCTGGGCAAGCTGCGGGCCGAGGTCCGGCGGCTGATCGACAGCGGTGACCTGCGGGCCACCGAGGACAAGATCCTGCCCACGCTCCGGCAGGTCCTGCTCGACACGCGCCAGAACGCGACCGACGCCCTCCGGCGCGCGGTACTCGAGAAGATCCCGTCCGGGCCCAGGATCGTGCTGCACGGCGCGATGGACCCGTGGGTCACCGGCGCGCTGCCGGGGCTGACGCCGTCGGCCCCGGACGACGTCGACGCGGTGGTGCTGCAGAACTGGGCACCCGGTCACCCCAGCGTGAACGCCGTCGCTGCGGCGCGGGCCAAACTGCCGGAGAAGGTCGCCGTCGGCAGCTACATCACCGCGGTGGCGGCGAGCCCGGTGCCCGACATCGAGGCCTACACCACCGAACTCGGTAAGGCAGGCGCCACCGAACTGCACCTGTACCACCTCGGCCTCGCCGGCCCGGGGCGCTGGGCGGATCTCATCGCCGCCGTCAGCGCCGCGCAAGAACTCTAGGAGAAGCAGGAAAATCATGAGCCAGGCAACGGATCCCGCCACGCTCGAACAGATCCTCGCGGCCGCCGCCGATGCGGCAGGCACGGCGGCGGCCGCGACCCCAGCCCAGCGCGCCGGATGGCTGAACGCGGCCGCGGACGCGCTGGACGCGGCGGCCGAAGAGCTGATCGCGCTGGCCAACCGGGAGACGCATCTCCCGGCCTCCCCGCGGCTGCAGGGCGAGCTGAAGCGCACGACGTTCCAGCTCCGCCTGTTCGGCGAGGTGCTGGCCGACGGCGAGTTCCTCGGCGCCACCGTCGATCACGCGGACGCCGCGTGGCCGATGGGGCCGCGGCCGGACATCCGGCGGCTGCTCACCCCGATCGGGCCGGTGCTGGTGTTCGCCGCCAGCAACTTCCCGTTCGCGTTCAGCGTCGCCGGTGGTGACACCGCGTCGGCGCTGGCCGCCGGCTGCCCGGTCGTGCTCAAGGCGCACTCGGGACACCCGGAGCTGTCCGCCCGCACCGGCGAGGTCCTGCGCGAGGCGCTGGTCGCGGCCGGTGCGCCGGAAGGGATCTTCGCGGTCATCCACGGCCAGCAGAACGGCGTCACGGCACTGAAGGACCCGCGGATCCAGGCGGCGTCGTTCACCGGTTCCGTGCCGGGCGGGCGCGCGCTGTTCGACATCGCGACCTCGCGGCCGTCGCCGATCCCGTTCTACGGCGAACTCGGCAGCGTCAACCCGGTCGTCGTCACGCAGGCCGCGATCGACGCGCGCGGCGAGGCGATCGCCAAGGGCTACGCGGGATCGTTCACCCTCGGCGCCGGGCAGTTCTGCACCAAGCCGGGACTGCTGTTCCTGCCCGAGGGCCACGGCCTCGAAGACACGCTGCGTGAGGCCGTCGCCGCGGTCCCGGCGCAGCCGATGCTCAACGAGCGCATCGCGGCGGGCTTCGCCGACGGACTGGCGAAGCTCAGCGACGTCGACGGTGTCGAGGTGCTGTCGGAATCCGGTGGCACGGAAGGGATCTCGCACGGCGCGACGCTGCTCGCCACCACCGCCAAGGCCTTCCTCGCCGACGCTCACACGGTCCGCGAAGAGTGCTTCGGCCCGGCGTCGCTGATCGTCACCTACACCGACCAGGCCGAGCTGATCAGCCTGCTCGGCGTGATGGAACCTGGGCTCACCGCGACCGTCCACGGTGAAGAGTCCGATGTGGACTGGATCCGCCCGGTCCTCCCGTCGCTGACCCGCGTCGCCGGTCGTCTGCTGTGGAACGACTGGCCGACCGGCGTCACCGTCACCTGGGCACAGGAACACGGTGGTCCCTACCCGGCGACCACCGCGCCGACCAGTACCTCGGTCGGCACCGCCGCGATCGAGCGGTTCCTGCGACCGATCGCCTGGCAGGGCTTCCCCGACGCGCTGCTGCCGGAACCGTTGCAGGAGAACAACCCGTGGGACCTGCCCCGCAGGACCGACGGGAAGCGTTAGAAACCTCGTGAGTGGTAAGGACGGTTAGAACCGTCCTTACCACTCACAAGGCCCCAGTATCCGCCGCCGCCCTTGAACCCGTCTCGACCCCTTTGGGAGGCACCGTCATGTCCGGATTCGGTTACATCGACAGGAGAACGGCCTTGCGGGGAGGTGCGGCAGCGGCCGCTTCGATGGCGCTCACCTCCGCTCTCGCGGGCACTTCGTCCGCGCGGCCCGCCGCTCCGGGGACGTCGTCCATCGTGACCGGCTATCGCGAACTGCAAACCGGTATCAACCGGCCGTCGGCGGAGCGCACGGCGGCGCTGGCGAACCTCGACAGGGTCGCGAAGGCGTACCACGACAGCATGACGGTCGGCGACGGTCCCTTGTGGAAGGACCTTCCGCTCGGCCCCGGCAGCGAGTTCACGACGTCGATGTACGCGCGGCTCCGCGCGATCGCGGTCAACTGGGGCACCCCGGGCGGTGCGCTGGCGGGTGATCCCGCCGTGCTGGCCCGGATCAAGGGCGCGCTGGAATTGCTGTACACCAGCGATCAGTACAGCGAGAAGACCGCCGAGATCGGCAACTGGTACACCTACGAGATCGGCATCCCGCTCTACCTGCTGCACATCCTCGCGACGGTCGCCGACGAGCTCACCCAGGACGAGCTCGCCAAGTATCTGAAGCCGGTACTGAAGTTCTCCGGCGACCCGAACCGCCGCACGAACAACCCGAGCGTCGTCGAGACCGGCGCCAACCGCGCGGACAAGTCGACGATCTCCCTCGTCTCCGGCGCGATGCTGGGCGACGCCGAGCGGATCAAGCGCGGCGTCGGGGCGTTCACCGACATCGAAGGTGGGGGAGCGGCGAGCGTCATCGCCAAGCTCCATCGCGCGGCGGGCGACGGCTTCCACACCGACGGATCGTTCCTGC
The DNA here is from genome assembly GCF_022479115.1 of Amycolatopsis sp. EV170708-02-1. Lineage (NCBI taxonomy): Bacteria > Bacillati > Actinomycetota > Actinomycetes > Pseudonocardiales > Pseudonocardiaceae > Amycolatopsis > Amycolatopsis sp. EV170708-02-1. The sequence continues at coordinate 5,152,517 of NZ_CP092497.1, read as the reverse complement.
AGCACGATTCGGTGCCGTATCCCGGGCATTATGGGATCATCCTGCTCACCGCCGTCGCGTCCGCCATCCATGTCACCAAGGGCACGGAGTTCGAACTGCCCGCCGACGTCCGCGACGCGGCGTACGCGCTGGTCTCCGACACCTTCGCGCCGTTCGTGTACGCGGGCGCGCTGATGGAGTCGGTCCGCGGCCGGTTCCTTTCCCGGCAAGGGGAGTCGGCGCACGACATCGGGCACCAGCTCACCGGCGCGGTGGTCCTGCTGGCCCGGTCGGCGAGCGGGAAGCGCAAGGAGGAACTCGGCGGTCTCGCCGCGAAGTGGATCACCGAGGACACTTTCGCGCCGTACCTCAAGATCCCCGATCCCGAGCGGTTCGCTCCGGGGCCGGACCTCGTCGGCATCCCCGGCATCGAGTTCGCGCAGGAGCTGCTGGCGACCAAGGTGCGGGCGACGCCGACGGTCGCGACGCATCGCGTGTTCGGCCAGCAGGACCGGATGGTGCACATCACCGAAGGCTGGTCGGCCTCGCTCGGCGTCGCCTCGACGCGGATCTCGCGGTACGAGTCGATCAACTCGATGAACCTGCACGGCTGGTACGTCGGCGACGGTTCGCTGTATCTGTTCCTGCCGAAGGCGAAGGGGCACTTCACCGACGCCTACTGGCCGACGGTCGACCCGCTGCTGCTGCCGGGCACGACCACCAAGAGCGGACCGGCCCCCAAACTGGAGTCGGTCCCGCTCACCGGCAAGGATCACTGCGGCGGTGTCCGCTGGGACGCGCGGCACGGCGCGCACGCCCTCGACTTCGTCTCGCAGGACGGCACGCTGACCGCGAAGAAGTCGTGGTTCTTCACGCCGTCCGGTGTGGTGTGCCTCGGCGCCGGGATCACCGACTCCTCCGGCGAGCGGGTCCGCACCACGATCGAGAACCGCAACCTCGGCGAGAACGGCACCGGTGTCCTGCTGGCCGACGGCCATCTCGTCGGCGGCTCGGAGTCCTTGCGGCGCAAGCGATGGCTGCACCTCGAACGGGTCGGCGGGTACCTCCTGCTCGACGACGCCGAGGTCACCGCGCTGCGCGAGGACCGGACAGGGACCTGGCGCGACATCGACAAGGGCGCCAACACCAAGGGCACCACGGTGCCCTACACCCGGCGCTACCAGAAGCTGGTCATCGAACACGGAGCCAAGCCCTCGAACGCGAGCTACGCCTACGCCGTCCTTCCCACCGCGTCGGTGCTGCAGACGATCGCGTCGGCTTGGTCGTGGCGCGTGCGGTCCAACACCGCGACCGTGCAGGCCGTCCGGCTGTGGGACGCGACCCTGCTGGCGAACTTCTTCGCCGCCGGCTCGGTCGACGAGGTGTCGGTGTCCGGGCCGGCGTCGGTCGCGCTCGGGCGGACCTCGAACGGTTGGCAGCTGGCGGTTTCGGATCCGACGCAGCGACAGGAGGTCCTGCGCGTGACCGTGCGGCGGAAGACCTTCGAGGTGCCGGTGAAGGACACCTTCGGCGCCACGCAGATCGTCCGCGTTTAGCCGGCTGAATGCGGGGCTGCCTTCACGGACGAACGCGGCGATCGCCACGTTCGTCCAAAGACAGTGCTGCGAAGGGGACTTTCATCGCATCGGATGCGGGGAAAGCTCCCTTCGTCCTCCCCGAACGCCAAGGCTTGGGTCGCGAAAGCCACTTTCGGGACATCAGACGTCGCGAAAGTGGCTTTCGCGACATGCTGACCATGAGCCCGCGTTTAGCCGGCTGAACGCGAGGGATCATTTAGGTCAGGAACTGGCCTGAATGGCCCCTACGGTCACCTCATGACCGACATCGAGCAGTTCCGCATCGACATCCCGCAGTCCGATCTGGACGACCTGACCGACCGGCTGGCCCGCACGCGCTGGCCGTCGGCGCTGCCCGGTGCCGAGTGGAGCCGGGGCGTCCCGGTCGCATACCTCAAGGACCTGGCAGAGTACTGGCGAGACGGCTACGACTGGCGCTCGTTGGAGAAGCAGCTCAACGAATTCCCGCAGTACACCACCGAGATCGACGGCCAGCGCGTGCACTTCCTGCACGTCCGGTCGCCGGAACCCGACGCGATCCCGCTGATCATGACGCACAGCTGGCCCAGCTCGATCGCCGAGTTCCTGAATGTCCTCGGCCCGCTGACCGACCCGCGAGCCCACGGTCTCGACCCGTCTCGCGCCTTCCACGTCGTCGCGCCGTCCTTGCCGGGCTTCGGTTTCTCGCCGTTCCCGGAGCCGGCCGACGAACGACCGTGGGACATCGCCCGGGTGGCGCGGACCTGGGCGGAACTGATGAGCCGCCTCGGTTACGAACGCTATGGCGCGCACGGGAACGACGCCGGAGCGCTGGTGACGCCCTGCCTCGCGGTGCACGCGTCCGAGCACGTCATCGGCTCGCACATCACGTCCGGGCTCGGGGTGCCGACCGGCGATCCGGCCGACTTCGAGGGGCTCACGCCGCAGGACCAGGCCGATCTCGCGGGGCTGCTGGAGCGTTTCGCGGGCGGCAGCGGCTACGCGCCGTACCTGACGAACAGGCCGCAGACGCTGAGTTTCGGCTTCCTCGATTCGCCGGTCGCGCAGCTGGCGTACCTGATGGAACGGTTCAAGGAGTTCGACGGCTGGCCCGACGGCACGCCGCCCGCCGAGCCGATCGACCGCGACCTGCTCCTCACCAACGCGACGTTGTACTGGCTGACCGGGACCGGCGGCACCTCGCTGTGGCCGTACTACGAGGGGCAGGCCGCGATGCCGATGGACCAGACGGCGGTGCCGACCGGCGTCTCTCACGGCGGGCCGTCCGCGTTGCGTGCGATCGCCTCGCGCAAGAACGACGTCGTGCGCTGGGCCGAGCACGAAAGCCCCAGTCACATGGTCGCGATGGCCGTGCCGGACGACGTGGTGGCCGAACTCCGCGAATTCTTCGGAAATCTCCGGAAGTGATGTCGAGCGGTGGTCGTCGGCTCCGACTCAGTGCCGAAGCTAGAGTGAAGCGACCCTGTGGAGGACCTGATGACCACCTCGTTCGAGACCGTGACCTCGGCCGACGGAACCTCGATCGCCTTCGACCGCACCGGTGAGGGCACGCCGGTGATCCTGGTCGGCGGCGCGTTCAACGACCGGACGACCGTCGCCGGCCTGGCCGCGACCCTGGCACCGGAGTACAGCGTGATCGCCTACGACCGGCGTGGCCGGGGTGACAGCGGCGCCGGCGCGGTCTATTCGGTGGAACGCGAGGTCGAGGATCTCGCCGCGTTGATCGAGCACGTGGGTGGTTCGGCGGCGGTGTTCGGGCACTCGTCGGGTGCGGTGCTGGGGCTGGAGGCGGCCGCCAGAGGCGTCGCCATGACCAGCCTCGCCGTGTACGAGCCGCCGTACGTCGTCGACGACAGCCGGGAGAGGCCCGCGGCCGACCTCTTCGACCGCGTCCGTGCCTTGATCGCCGACGGCGACCGCGACGGCGCGGCGGAGCTGTTCCTGGTCGAGGGGACGGCGACGCCGGAAGAGGTCGTCAAGGGGATGCGGGACGACCCGTTCTGGGCGTGGTTCACCGGGCTCGCCCACACGCTGCCGTACGACCTCGCGCTCTGCGGCCCCGGAAACGTGCTGCCCGCGGACAGGCTGGCCAAGATCCCGGTGCCCACGCTGGTCGTCGACGGCGGGGAGAGCGACGCCTGGATGCGGGCGGGCGCCCGCGCGGTCGCCGACGCGATCCCCGGCGCGCGGTACGCCACCGTCGAGGGGCAGGACCACGGCGTCCTCCACCAGCCGGACACCTTGCGCGGCCTGCTCACCGGGTTTTTCGGCTGACCGACCCGGCCTGTTCGAGCAGTTCGGCCAGCGCGGTCAGCGGCGGGTTCACGTGGCCGGTCCGCCAGACGAGACCGAGCTGGCTGGACGCTTCCAGGCCGCGGACGGGGACGTAGCGCAGATCGGTGCGGGTGTGCTGTTCCGTCAACGGACGGCACACCAGCATCGCGTGCATCCCGGACGCCGCCAGCGCCATTCCCTGCTGGACGGTCGTGATCCCCGCGGTCGAGGGAATCGGCGTTCCCGACGGGGTGGCGGGCGGTGTGCGCGCGGCCTTCCAGTAGCCGGGGCCGTCACCGGCGCGGTGGAGCAGGTCGAGTTCCGCGAGATCTTCCCGATCGATCGACTCGCGCTCCGCGATGGGGTGACTGGTCCCGACCATCACGTACTGGTCTTGCGGCGGGAACAGGAAGCCGACCGTGAGCTCGGGTTCGTGGACCGGGAGCTCGGCGATGACGGCGTCGATCTCGCCGTCGAGCACGGCGGTGAACGGTGAGCCGAGCGGGACGTCGTGGGTGTGCACGGCCACGCCGTGCCGATCGCGCAGCGCGCGGAAGATCGAAGTGACCTCCTCGTAGACCATGCCGGTGAACCCGACCCGCAGTTCTTCGACTGCGCCGCGCATCGCCCGCTCACGCGCGCGCTCGAAGGTGCGGAGCAGCGCGCGATACGCGGGCCGGATCTCCTTGACGAACTGCGCGCCGACGCGGGTGAGCCCGACCTTGCGGCTGGTGCGCTCGACCAGCCGCGCGCCGACCCGCGCCTCCAGCGTGGCGATGAGCTGGCTCACTCGCGATTGCGAGTAGCCGAGCCGCTCTGCCGTATGCCCGAAATGCAGTTCTTCCGCCAGCGCGAGCAGGCATTCGATCTGCTGCAGATGCGCTTGGTGCATGGTCGGAAGCGCGTCACCCATCCTCGGACGATAGCACCGGATCGATGAGCCTGGCTCATCGATCGATGAGGAAGACGTCGTTGTTCCCGGTGCCGCGCGGTGATGGGCTGGCGGCATGAGTTCCTCTGTTTCCCACCCGGCTCCGGTTCGTCCGGAGCGGACTTCCCCGTCGCGATGGGCCGCCGTCGGCGTGCTGACGCTGAGCACGTTCCTGGTGGTGACCTCCGAGATGCTGCCGGTCGGGATGCTCACCCCGATGGCGGACGGTCTCGGCGTCTCCGCGGGCGCGACCGGGCTCAGCCTGACCGTCACCGGTCTGGTTTCGGCGGTCACCGCACCCGTGGTGCCGCGGCTGCTCGGCGACCTCGATCGGCGCCGGGTGCTGGCCGCGGCCGTGGCGGTGCTGGCCGCCGGCAACGGGCTGACCGCGATCGCCGTCGATTTCGGGCTGCTCATGGTCGCGCGGATCGTGCTCGGTGCCGGGATGGGCGCCGTCTGGGGGATGGCTTCGGCCGTGGCCATCAGGCTGGTCGCGGCTCGCGACAGCGCGCTCGCGGTTTCGTTCACCGTCGGGGGTGTCGCCGCCGCCTCGGTGCTCGGGGTGCCGTTGGGCACGTTCGTGGGGAACGCTTTCGGCTGGCGAGCGGCCTTCTGGTCGCTCGTGGTGTGCGCGTCGGTGCTCGTTCCCGCCTTGCTGCTCGCCTTGCCCGTGTTGCGCCGTCCCGCGGTCGCCGAACAGACCGGCACCGGACGGCGCCGCTCGTTGTTCCGTCCCGCCGTGGTCACCGGCCTCGCCGTGGTGGTGCTGCTGGTGACCGCGCACTTCGCCGCGTACACCTACGTGCGTCCGGTCCTCGAAGAGCTGCCCCGGCTGACGGCGGGCGCGATCGCGTCGCTGTTGCTCGTCTACGGCGTGTCCGGGCTGATCGGCAACTTCGTGGCCGGAGCCGCGGCCGGGCGCAGGCCTCGGCCGACCGTGCTGCTGCTGGCGTCCGGTATCGCGGTCGCGCTCGGGCTTCTGGCTCTGTCCGGCGCCTCCGCGTTCGTCGCCTGGGCCGCGGTCGCCCTGTGGGGGCTGGCCTACGGCGGACTGTCGGTCGGCGCGCAGCTGTGGATGACCGCCCTCGCGCCGGATCGCGTCGAGCACGTCACCGGTCTCTACGTCGGCGTGTTCACCGGTTCGATAGCCCTGGGCGCCTTCGTCGGCGGCTTGGTCGTCGAGGGGCGGGTGTCGTGCTGTTGCTGTGGAGTACGGCGGCGCTCGCCATGGTCGCCTTGCTGGTGGGTTCGATGGGCAGGCCCATCGCGGCGTAGTGGTCCCGCGCGGCTCCGGCCTGCCCCAGCCCGGCCAGCGCGCGGGCTTCCTGCAACCGATAGCCGATCCGCTTCGCCGTTTCGAGCGCGAGCCGATGCCGCTTGAGGCCCGTCGCCGTCTCGCCGAGCGCTAGGCAGGCGGTGCCCAGGCTGTTGGCCGCCATCGCCAGCAGCAGCGGATGGTTGAGCCGTGTGAGGATCGCGCACGCGCGTTCGGCCTGTTCGCGCGCGTCGCCCGGGCGGTGGGCGAGCAACAGGGCGTCGGCGAGGTCGATCCGGCTCCATGCCTCGCCGAAGAGATAGCCGAGATCCCGCGAGGCGGTGATCGACCGTTCGATGACGTCGAAGGCTTCGTCGAACCGGCCGAGCCGGGACAGGACCAGGCCGAGCTGGGCGGAACTCAGGATCGTGCCGCGGTCGTCCTCGCGCAGCTCCACCGCCCGCCGGGCGGAGACCAGCGCGTCGTCCAGCCTGCCGAGGACCTCCTGGGCGTTGCTGAGATTGGTCCACAGCGTGGCGGCGGCGGTCTCGTCCACGACGGCCAGGCCGTCCCGGTAGAACCGGATCGCCTCGGGATAGCGGCCGAGCATGCCGTGCAGCGCACCCGCCCTGGACAGCGCGATCGCCTCGGCCGCGCGGTCACCTGACGCGCGGACGACGTCCAGCCGTTCCAGCGCGCAGTCCATGCCCTCGGTGAGCCGCCCGTTCTCCCAGAACGCCAGGGTGAGGCTCGCCAGGCTCAGCTGGATCGCGTGCGGGTCGCCGATCCGGCGGGCGGCGGTGATCCCGGCCCGTGCCACGGCGAGCAGCTCGTCGAGGTGCCCGCTCTCCCGGAGATGTTCCGTGGTGTCCGCGGCGATCCGCCAGGCGTACTCGTCGAGACCGGCGTCGAGCGCGTGCCGGGTCACCGCGACGAGGTTCGCCCGTTCCGCCCGGTACCAGCCGGGGCCGCCGCCGTCGCGGTAGTGATCGAGGAGACGGCGCACGGCAGGGCCGGATTCCTCGTCGCGTGCGGCGTTGCGGGCGTGCTCGGCGATCAGGTCGTGGAACGCGTAGCGGCCCAGCGCCGGCTGCCTGAGCAGATGGGCGTCGAGTAGGTCCTCCAGCAGGCGTTCGGCCTCGCGTTCCCCGATACCGGCCAGGGCGGCCGCCGCGGGCACGCCGATGTCGGCACCGGGATTGCGCCCCAGCAAACGGAACATGCGCTGTTGCGCGGCGTCGAGCTCCCGATAGGACAGTGCGAAGGCCGCGGCCACGTCGCGTCCGGCGACCTTCAGCTCGGCCAGCCGGTCGTGTTCGGAGCCCAGCCGTTCGGCCAGCGCCTCGACGGTCCACTGTGGACGATTCTGCAGCCGGGCGGCCGCGATGCGGATCGCCAGCGGCAGGTTCCCGCACAACGCGGCCACCCCGGTGTCCGGTCGCCCGGACGCCGCCGCGAACAGGGCGCCCGCCTCTTCGTCCGGCAGCACTTCGAGACTGATCGACGCGGCGCCGTCGACCGCGGCCAGGCGGCGCCTCCCGGTGACCAAGACGGCGACCGTCGCCGAACCCGGAATCAGCGGCCGCAGCTGTTCCGCGCTCGCGGCGTTGTCGAGCACCACGAGCAGCGACCGGCCCGCCGTCCTGGTCCGCCACAGTTCGGCCCGCCGGTCCACGCCGCCGGGAAGCCGTGAGGCCGGGACGTCCAGCTGCCCGAGCAGGGCTTCGAGCGCGGCCTCCGGCGGAAGCGGTTCGCGGGCGGGGGAGTGGCCGTGCAGATCCACGAACAGCTGCCCGTCGGGGAAATCGGCGGCGAGCCGATGCGCGGCATGGACGGCGAGCGAGGTCTTGCCGACACCGGCCATACCGTCGACGACGACCGGGCGGCCGAGCCGGACGGCATCGACCAGCCGGCCGATCTCGGCCTCACGCCCGGTGAAATCCGGGACGTCGTAAGGGAGGAAGCAGCGGGACTTGCCGTATTCCGGCTCGTCACGCAGGATCCGCTCGTAGAGTTCGCGCAGCTTCGGCCCGGGGTCGATCCCGAGTTCCTCCACCAGCCTCGTTCGCGCCCGCCGGTAGACGTTCAGCGCGTCGGCCTGCCTGCCCTGCTGGTGCAGCGCACGCATGAGCAAACCGGCGAACGGTTCCCGGAGCGGGTGTTCGGCGACCAGCGCCGTCAGCTCGGCGACGGAGTCTTCCCCGGCAGAGATCTCTTCGTCGAGACAACGCTCCACAACGGACAGACGACGCTCGTCGAGCTCTTCGGCTTCACCACGCAGCGCCGCACTGTCCACACCGGACAGAGCCGGGCCGCTCCAGCACGCGAGCGCTTCGCGGAACTCACCACGCGAGACGCGCTCCTCGAACGTGCGGAGGTCGAAGGAGTCTGGGCGAAGGACGAAGCCCGGCCCTTCGGCGGTCAAAACGTCGTCGGCGGCACCCTCGGCGAGGAGCGTGCGCTTCAGTGCGGTGGTGAGGTTGCGGATCTGGCGCGTGGCGGTGGCGGGCGGATCCTCGTCCCAGACGACGTCCACCAGCCGAGAGACCGAGACGACCCGATCGGCGCCGAGCAGCAGCGCGGCGAGGATCCGCTCCTGCCGCGGGCCCGCCAGTTTCACCGGCCGCGCCTCGTTCCGGCACTGCACCGGGCCCAAGATCCGGAACTCCATCGCACCCCCTCCCGCGAGGTTAACCGGCCATCCGCCCGCGCCGGTGCGGAAGTGATGCAGCTGTGATGCGCCGCCCGGCGAACCTGCTGGTGGACGGAATACGGGACGTGACGAGGAGAATCCCATGCGCAAGCGGTATTACGCGGCGTTGGCCGGGCTGATCGTGGCCGCCGCGGGAATCGGCGTGCCCGCCGCGGCGGCGGCGAGCGACCAGCGGGCCGAGTCGGAACGGCAGGCCTGTCAGCGCGCGTTCGACCGCGCGGTCTGGGAGGACATGGACAGCTTCAACAAACGCGACGAGGCCCGCTACCGGGCGATCATCCACCAGAACATGGTGACCGTCGGGCGCCGGGGGCAGCTGTTCATCGGCTACGACGCCAACGTCGACCCGGTGGTCAACGAGCAGTTCAAGGTCCCTTACGAGTACAGCATGCCGTGGACGGTGACCCACACCGTCGTCGAGGGCTGCAAGATGGGCTTCGCGATCCTCGACGCGTACTACAAGGTGCCGTCGCAGAACATCAACCGGCACTACACGATCAGCCTGACGCTGGTACGCGAGCACGGGAAGTGGCAGGTCATCAAGGACACCGTGACCGACGTGCTGCCCTGAGCCGGGGGAGGTCGTGAGTGGCGAGGACGGTTCTAACCGTCCTCGCCACTCACGAGGCTTGACCTCAGGGTTTCCGGCCCACACCGGCGTACGGCAGCGAGTTGATCTCCGGGTCTTCGGACATGTCACCGGCGCCCTGCGGGTTCCACATCGCGCAGCCGACGACGCCGGGCTCGATGACGTCGAACCCCTCGAAGAACGAAAGCACCTGGTCGTGGGTCCGGGGGATGGGGTCGTTCCGGGTGCTCTTGTACGCCGCGATGGCCTCGTCGAGGCCGCTCGAGTTCGCGTCGGCGGCGACGTGCGACACGGCCAGGAAGCTGCCGGAGGCGATCCGCTCCCGGTAGCGGGCCAGGATCCCGTGCGGCTCCCACGAGTCCGGCACGAAATGCAGCAGCAGCAACATGAACAGGCCGATCGGCTGGTCGAGGTCCAGCAGTTCCCTGGTTTCGGGCGCGTCGAGGATGTCGTTGACGTCGCGGAGGTCGGCCTGGATCGCCGCGCACCGGTCGTTGCCGCGCAGCAGCAGCTTGGCGTGTGCCACGGCGACCGATTCGCGGTCGACGTAGACCACCCGGCAGGACGGGTCGATCCGCTGGACGATCTCGTGGAGGTTGCCGACGGTCGGGATTCCGGAGCCGATGTCGAGGAACTGCCGCACCCCCGCCTCCACCATGTGCAGCGCGGCACGCCGCAGGAAGGCGCGGTTGAGCCGGGCCGCGTCGCGGATGCCCGGCATGATCTTCAGGATCTGTTCGCCCAGCTCGCGGTCGGCCTGGAAGTTGTGGTCGCCGTTGAGCCAGTAGTCGTAGACCCGGGCGGGATTCGGCACGGTCGTGTCGACCTCGGGGGGTACCCAGCTCAGGTTCGAAGTCACCGTCGTCGCCGCCGTTCGGTTGGGATCCGTTGGGGCACAGGAGTCTAGCGGCCTGACGGGACCGTGCTGCCATCGTCCGATCGTGTGGAAGTGCGGCGGCGGAACCCGCTCCGTCGCCTCGCGGTCCTAAGGTGACCGGGTTCAGCGTCCAGGCACCGGGAGACGAGCACGATGGCAGCACCTCCGGACGTCGCTGTCGCACCGGGCCGGTGGCCGGTGCTGGGGCATACCGTGCCGATGCTCCGTGACCCGCTGAAACTGTTGTCCTCACTGCGCTCGCACGGCGATGTCGTGCGGCTCGACTTCGGCCCGATGCCGGTCTATCTGGTCACGACCCCCGAGCTGGCGTGGCGGCTGCTCGCCGTCGACGCGGGGAAATTCGACAAAGGCATCGTGTTCGACAAGATGCGGCCGTTGTTCGGCGACGGGCTCGCGACCTCCAACGGTGCCTTCAACCAGCGGCAACGACGGATGATGTTGCCCGCTTTCCAGCGAAGCCGGATCGCGCTCTACGCCGAGACGACGATGACGAAGCTCGCTGTAGAACTCGCCGATACGTGGAAACCGGGTGAGGTGGTCGAATTCGACCGGCGCATGCAGGATCTCGCGCTGACCATTTCCGGGCGCACGCTGTTCTCCGCCGAACTCGGCGACGACGCGCTCAGCGAGATCCAGCGGTCGATCCCGGTCATGTTGAAGTACGTCATGGTCCGGGCGTTCTCGCCGAGGTTCGTGGAACGCCTGCCGATTCCGGCGAACCGCGAGTTCGACGCGGCGGCCGCGCGGCTGCGGCGGGTCATCGGCGACGCCGTCCTCGAAGCGCGTGAGAAGGGCGGCGATCAGGGCGATCTGCTCTCGATGTTGTTGCTGGCCAAGGACGACGAGACCGGCGAGAGGATGACCGACCGGCAGGTGGCGGACGAGGTCATCACGATCCTCACCACCGGCGCCGAGACCACCGCCGTCGCGCTCGCGTGGTTCTTCCACGAGATCGGGGCGAGGCCGGATGTCGAACGCCGCTTCCACGCCGAGGTCGACGAGGTGCTCGCGGGCGGGCCCGCGCGGTTCGAACACCTGCCGCGGCTGGTCTACACGCAGCGGATCATCAACGAGGTCGTCCGCCGGACCCCGCCGGTGATCCTGATGCGGCGGGCGCGGGAGGACGTCGAACTCGGCGGTGTGCGCCTTCCGGCCGGTACCGAGGTCGCGGTCAGCCAGCACACTTTGCATCGCGATCCGCGCTGGTTCCCCGATCCCGAACGGTTCGACCCGGATCGCTGGGAACCCGAGCGCGCCGCCGAGGTGCCGAAGGGCGCGTTCATCCCGTTCGGTGCCGGCGCCCGGCTGTGCCCCGGCCATCAGTTCGCTCCCACGGAGATCGCGTTGGTCGCGGCGACGATCGGCGCCCGATGGCGGCTGGAGCCGGTACCAGGGGTGAAGGTGTTCCCCAAGATCAAGGCGACGATGCAGCCGAACCGGTTGCCGATGATCGCGCGGCCGAGAACGCAAGGCTGACGGTGAGCGGTCGATCACCAGGTGTAGGGTTCATGCTCCTTCCGAGCGTCCCGATTCCGGAGAGGGTTCTGAGAGAATGCCGCTCAAACTGGCCACGGCGGTGGCCGCGTGCTGCGTGCTCCTCGGCGGCTTCCTGGTCGCGGCCCCGGCCGAGGCCGTCGACGTCCGCTGTTCCGATCTGGATCTGCCGGTCACCGGCCCGCTCGGCGAACCCGCCACGGTGCACGGCCGGTTCTGCCTGCCCGAAGGCCCGGCGCCCAAGGCGGTCCAGCTGCTGGTGCACGGCGGTACCTACAACAGCGCCTACTGGGACCTGCCCTACGACCCGGATCGCTATTCCTATCAGCGGGACATGGCGAAGCACGGCTACGCGACCTTCGCGGCGGACCAGCTCGGTTCGGGCGGGAGCAGCAAACCGTTCAGCCTTCCGCTCCTGTTGCCGGTGCTGGCACGGTCGATGCACGAGGTGATCGGTCATCTGCGCGCGGGCCGGGTCGGCGGCACACCGTTCGAGAAGGTCGTGATCGTCGGGCATTCGGTCGGTTCGGGCATCGTCGCGGCGGAGGCCTCGACGTATCAGGACGTGGACGGCGTGATCCTCACCGGGATGACGCATCTGCCGTCGGTCCCCGCGCTGACCTTCGGGGTGCTTTTCGGCCTGCAGCCCGCGTTCACCGACGGGCGGCTCGGCTCGCTGGGCAGCGACCCGCTCTATTTCACGACGAAACCGGGAGCGCGTGCCGGACTGTTCTACGCGACGGAAAATACCGACCCCCAGGTCATCGAAGCCGATGAGGCGACCAAGGATCAGGTTTCGGTCCCGGGAATGGGGACGGTCGCCGTGTTCGGCATCGTGCTGCCCGCGACGAAAGAGATCCGGGTGCCGGTTCTCCAGGCCGTCGGGTCGGAAGACATCCTGTTCTGCGGCCTTTTCTCGCTTCGCGACTGTTCGAGCGGCGAGACGCTGCGTCCGGCGGAAGCGCCGTTCTATCGACCCGAGGCCGAACTTTCCACGTATGTTCTGCCCGGTGCCGGACATTCGCTGGCGTTACATCGCAACGCGTCCCAGTATCGGGACGCCACCCGCACTTGGTTGAGGGAAAAGGTCGGTGTTGCAGTACCGTAGGGTGACCACCCGATTGGGTGACCGTTAAACGGTGAGTACGGCTTCAGAATCGTGGAGGATGTTCCTCCACCACGGAATACGAAAGCGACCCCAGGACCGGCGGACGTGACTGCTCCACTTCCGGACGGCGATGAGTTCCCCGTATCGCCGGACGCCTCCAAGAGACCTTCTTCCTCCGCGGCACCGAAGCGGAGGAACGCCGCGCCGACCCGTGCCACGCTGGCCCGCAAGTGGGCTTACCTGGTCACCGGTACGGCGTACCTTCCGTATACCCACGCCCAGATCGAAGAGCATTTCGCCGCTTTGCTCGACGAGGTCTTCGATGCGGTGCTGAGTGAGGACGCCGAACCGGCGCAGGCCACCGAGGCCGGCGCGCGGCTCGTCGCGCTCAGATGCGTCGGGCCGGACAGCCTGCGTCGCACGATGGACGTACTCGGCAAGGGCTTTTGCACGAACCGGAGCTGCGGAGCGTGAAGTCGCTCCCTGAACGGGTGTTGCAGGTGCTCGGCGCGCTCGCGTCCGGCTACGGCGAGGCGTTGCGCGAGAGCATCCAGACGCAGCAAGAGGATCTGAGCCGCACGTTGGTCACGCTCGAACGCGAAACGCGGCGTGAGCTGGTGCTGACGCAGGCGCGGTTCGAGCAACTGTTCACCGGCTCGGCGACCGGTGTGGCCGTCACCAGGGTCGACGGCCGAGTCCAGCGGGTGAACCCGGCGTTCGCCGAAATGCTGAACCGGCCCGTCGCGGACCTGATCGGGCTCAACCTCTACGACCTCGTGCACCCGGACGACGCCGACGGCCTGCGCGAGGGCTACCGGAAGCTGCTCGACGGGGAGAGCCAGCGGCTCGAGCTGTCGCGAAGACTCGTGACCGAGGACGAGGAACCGTCGTGGGCCGGATTCACCGGCGCCGTCATCCGCGACCCGGCAGGCGAAGCCCAGCAGTTGATCACGCTGGTCGACGGCGACACGGACGTCTCGCTGCTGCAGCGCCAGCTGAGCCGTCAAGCCCTGCACGATCCGCTGACCGGCCTGCCGAACCGGCAGTGTTTCGGCACTCGCCTGGAGAAGGCGTTACGGCACGCCGACCCGTCCTTCGGCGTCACGGTCTATCACGTCGACCTGGACGGTTTCTCCCTGATCGCGGGCGGGCTCGGCCAGAAGCAGAGCGACGACCTGTTGAAGAACGTCGCCGCGAAGCTGCGGACCGTCGTCGGCGGCGAGGACGCGCTCGTCGCCAGGATCGGTGGCGACGAATTCGGCATCCTCATCCAGAACACCGCGGCCAGCCCGGACGTCGCCACCGTCATCGGCATGATCAACCAGGAGCTGTCCGAGCCGGTCTACCTCGAGAGCGGTAGCGGCGTCGCGGTTTCGGCCTGTGTCGGCGTCGTGCACCGGCCGCCGAGGGACATCGCGCCGAACGAGCTGCTGCGCGTCTCGGATATGACGCTGCGCCGCGCGCAGGCCAACGGCTACCGGCAGTGGGCGCTGTCCGATTCCGTGCTCGACACCAGGGAGCGGCACGAGTTCGGCCTCGCCGTCTCCATGGCGGGCGCCTGGGAGACCGGCGAGATCGAGATCGAATTCCGGCCGCTGACGTGGCTCGCGGACAGCAGGCCGGCGGGCATCGAGGCGAGGCTCGCGTGGAACCATCCGCGTCACGGCCGGATCGGTCACGACACCTGCGTCCGCTTCGCCAACGAGACCGGCCTGATCGTGCCGCTCGGCGAGTGGCTCATCCGCACCGCCTGCGAGGAATCGGACGACAGGCTCCCGATGGTCGTGGGACTGACCTCGCATCAGGCCGCCGATCCCGATCTCGTCGGGTCGGTGCGGAACATCCTGAGCGCGACCGGGCTCGGGCCATCACTGCTGAGGCTGGGCTTTCCCACCGACGCCGTGCTCGCGGATCTCGGCGAGACCGTCGACAACCTGCACTTCCTCGCCGAGATCGGCGTGGACGCGGAACTGCAGGGCTTCGGCGCGGGCGGTGACGTCGTCTGCCTGGTGGACGTGCCCGTGCGGACGGTCCGGATCGCTCCCCGGCTGGCGGAACGCCGCACGGAACCCTTGGCGGAACGCGCGCTGCGGAACCTCATCGACACCGCGACCATGGCGGGCGTGACAGTGATCGCGGACGGCATCGACTCGACCGGCGACGCCGGCTGGTGGCATTCCGCCGGTGCCCACATCGGCGCCGGACGGTATTTCGGCTAGGCGCGTAACTCGCGTGCTTGAAGGCGTAACTCACGAGTTACGCTTTCAAGCACGCGAGTGACGGCCCTGATCACGTGAGTGACGAGTTCGGTTAGGCCGTTTGCCGCAACGGAAGGCGCTAAGTTACCCGAGGGTTGACGTTCGCGGGCGGATTGGGCAACATCCCAGGTCCTCACCCCGCACCTCGGAGGCATGCATGCAGGACGGCCCGAGGCGTGGCGGGCGGTTCAACGCGCCCGTGGTCGTCTTGAGTCTGTTGCTGGTGATCGCGCTCGGTGCTTGGTGGGGCGTCGACTACCTGCGGGCCCGGTTGGCGGGCAACGGTTGTGACGCGCTGACGCCCGTCGAGGTCACCGCGGCGCCGGACGTGGCGCCCGTGCTCACGCGGCTCGCGAAGACCGTGCCGCAGGAAGAATGCTTCAGTGTCAACGTGACCGCGAGCGAGTCGGCCAAGACCGCCGACCTGCTCGGGACCACCGCCTCCGGCGGGCCCGACGTCTGGATTCCCGAGTCGAGCACGATGCTGTCGCAGGCCAGGGACGCCGGCGCGTGGAACCTGCCGGAATCCGGTCAGTCGGTGGCGAATTCCCCGGTGGTACTGGGACTTCCCGACGAAACCGCGCACCGATTCGGCTGGCCGGGGAAAGCCCCCTCGTGGCAAGAGATCCTCGACGGCGCACCGATCGGGATCCCGGATCCGGCGCGAGATCCGCTCGGCGTCGGAACGCTGCTCGCGCTGCGGAAGCTGACCGAGAGGGAGCCCGACCCGGCCGCGGCGTTCACCGCCGCCATGAGGAAGCTGAACCCGGCGCCGAGCCAATTCCCGGCCGCCTTCCCCGCGACCGAACAGTCCGTCCTAGCGCGGAACCTGGTGGCGGCCTATCCCGGCGTCCCGGTGCAGGGGTTCGACTACCCGTATGTCGTGCTGCCCAAGGCGTCCGAGGCGTCGAGGGCCGCGGCGGAGCGCTTTTTGCGGCTGCTGCTCGATCCGCTCGCCGGCTCCATCTTCGCCGACGCGGGATTCCGGGCGCCCGGCGGGCAGTTCGCCGTGCCGCGGGCGCAGGACAGCCGGACCGACCCGGCGCCGCGTCCGCCGGGAGCGCCGCCGGTGACGGAACTGTACGCCGTGCTGCAGGCTTGGGCGGGGACGAACCTGAGTGCCCGGGTCCAGGTGCTGCTCGACGTCTCCGGATCGATGGCCGCCGCCGTGCCGGGCACGGGGAAGAGCCGGATGGAACTCACCCTGCAGGCCGCGACACAGGGGCTCGGCCTGTTCAAACCCACCACCGAACTGGGTTTGTGGCTGTTCTCGACCAAATTGGACGGTGACAAGGACCACCGTGTCCTGCTGCCGATGAAGACGATCGCCGAGCAGACGGCCTCGGGCGGTGTCGCGCGGCTCCAAGCCGTGCGGCCGAAAGCCGGTGGCGCGACCGGGCTCTACGACTCGATCCTCGCCGCGTATCAGAACGCCAGGCAGAACTGGAAACCCGGCCGGATCAACCTGGTCGTCGTCCTCACCGACGGGCGCAACGAGGACAGCGAGACGATCGGGCTGCCGCGGCTGCTGGAGGAACTGGGCAAACTCCAGGATCCGCGGAAACCGTTACCGGTCATCGGGATCGGCATCGGGCCGGATATCGACGCCTCCGAACTGCGGCAGGTTTCCACCGCCACCGGCGGGGAATCGTTCACCACCCCCGATCCGAGGAAGATCTCGGACGTCTTCTACCAGGCGCTGAGCAAGATCATGTGCCAGCCGCCGACCTGCAAGAATTGAGGCGACCCGTGGCTCTCCGGGGGAAAAGACCTTCGCCGGTCGCGCTCGCCGCGTTCGCCGCCGGCGTGATCCCGTTCGTCCTGCACGTGTGGGCCGCGTTGCGCGGCAGCCTGGCGCAGGACGACTTCGTCATCACCTATCACGCCGCGAAGTCGGGCCCGTTCGACTTCGGCTACTTCTTCCAGGACTACCACGGCCATCTCGCGCCCGGCGGATTCCTGCTCGCCGACGTGCTGACCGCGTGGGCGCCACTGGACTTCGCCGTCCTGATGGCACCGGTCCTGCTGATGCAAGGAGCGGCGTCGGTGCTGCTGTGGGCGGTGCTGGTGCGCTGTTTCGGGCGCCGGTGGGGGATTCTCGTCCCGTTCACGATGTTCACGACGTCGACCTTGCTGCTCGTCCCGACGTTGTGGTGGGCGTACGCCATCCAGATCGCGCCCGTGCTGCTGGCCGCCACGGCCGCTTTGCACGCGCACGTGCGATATCTCGCCGACGGCGGACGCTGGGCGATCGCCACCGTGGCCTGGACCGTGTTCGGGCTGGCGTTCTACGAAAAGGCGGTGTTCATCCCGGTGCTGATCGCCGGGATCACCGTCCTGCTCGGGATTTCCCTGCGCCGCCACGTCGTGCTGCTGGGCGTCCTCGCCGCCGTCCTCGCGGGCTACGCCGCCGTTTTCCTGATGCTGACCACGAGTCAGATCGGGCAAGGCGGCGGTGCGGTCACCGTCGGCACGGTCGCGGACATGACGGGCCGGATGCTCGGCGACACCCTGATCCCCGGGCTGGTGGGCGGGCCGTGGTCGGGCCCTGGCCCCGGCGCGACCTTCGCCGCTTCCCCCGTGGTGGTGCGGATCGTGCTGCTGCTCGTGGCCGTCGCGGTGCTGGTCGTCGGGATCCGCGTCGGCGGGCTCCGGGCCAGGAAGGCGTGGATCCTGCTGGGCCTGGTCTTCGCGGCGGACATCGGGCTTTCGGCGGCCACCAGGCTCACCGAGGTCGGCCCGGAACTGGGCAGCGATCCCCGCTATGTCGCCGATCTGGCGCTCGTCGTCGCGCTGTGTCTCGCTTTCGCCTTCCTGGAGCCCAAACCGCTCGATCGGCCTTCGGATCCCGCGCCATCCGCGGCGAAACGCCCGTTCGCCCTGGCGTTGTGTCTCGCCTTGATCGCGAGTTCCGCCGTGGGATTCTCCCGGCTGGCGCCGGGATTGCGGTTCGAACACTCCCGGGAGTTCCTCGCCAACGCGAGGGCGTCGATCGAACGGGATCCCGACCTCGTCCTGTTCGACACGGCGGTGCCGAACGACGTCCTGCACGGCTGGTTCGGCGAGAACGCCCGTGCCTCACGGGTGGTCGGCCTGATCCCGGGGTTCCAGTTCGATCAGCCGACCGGCCGGATGTCCCTTTTGGACGATTCGGGCACCGCGAGGACGATCACCGGAGTGGAGCCGGTTTCCCGTGGGCTGCCGGGCCCGGTGGCGGGCTGCGGGTACACCGTCGGCGAGCAACTGGTCCGGGTTCCGTTGGACACGCCCGTTCTCGGCCGGTACCTGCTCCGGATCGACTACTTCACCTCGGACGGCGGGGAAGGATTCGTCGACCGCGACGGAGCACGCGTGCCGGTGTGGTTCCAGCCCGGTCTGCACACGATGTACCTGCCGATCGAGGGCCTGTTCGACAAGATCGGTTTTCAGTTGTCCGCCAAGGGTGCTCCCGTCTGTCTCGCCAAGGTCGACGTCGGCAAGCCGCTCACTCAGTAAGGGTCGTACGGACTGTCGTGGCCGAAGAGCTTCGCGACGGGAGCCAGGCGCAGCCGCAGCAGGATCTTGATCCCGACGTTGCGCACGAACCACGGCAGCTGGGCGAGCACGCGCAGCCTGTCCTTCGCCGACGGCGGGGCGAGCCGGAACCGGGCCAGCGACGTCGCGCGGTCGAGATAGGTGTAGCGCCGTCCGAAGAGGACTTTCGCGATCGTGCCCAGTGTGACGCCGATGGAGGAAAAACAGTCGTGGACCAGGATTTCCGCGCCGTCGTCCAGGTTCGCCGACCAGCGCAGGTCGTCGGTGTAGGTCCAGTAGTCGTGTTTGCCGTCGATGTAGAGCAGCTGGATCGGGCGGTCCCAGCGTGGGCGGAGCTTCGTGCTGTACTCCGCCACGAGCTCGACGACGTCCTCGACGCCCGCCTTTCTCAGGTTCGCCTCGAACCGTTGGCGTGTCGGCGATCCGCCGAACAACCGTCCGTCGACGAACGGATCGACCGCGACCACTCGCGCCCCGGCCGTGCGGGCGGCGCTCGCGAGCACGATCGTCGAACGGCCCTGGTGGCTGCCGATCTCGACGACGAGATCGCCCTTCTCCAGCCGGCACGCGGCGTTCCACAAGGCGAGGCCCTGATCCCGCGTCATCCAGCCCTTGACCGGCTCGGCGAGGGACCACGCTTCTTCGAAACCGTCTGTCCGAGGTCTTTGCTTTTGCGTGATGTCGCACCTGCTCAGGTCGCGGGGACGAATGGGTAGGCGCATAGTAGCCACGTTTCCGCCTAGTATCTACCGGATGGTAACCCCCGGCGCGCTCGTGAAGAGGCCGAGCACGTGGATCGTGCTGGCACTCACCGTGCTGTCCTTTGTGCAGCGTCCCGGCAGGACGACCTTCGACACGAAACTCGACCTCGCCGTGGATCCGCTGGCCTTCCTCGGCAGGGCACTGCACCTGTGGAATCCCCAGGCGACGGCGGGGGAGCTGCAGAACCAGGCGTACGGCTACCTGTTCCCGATGGGGCCGTTCTTCGCGGTGTGCCAGGCCGTCGGCATGCCGGTGTGGATCGCACAGCGGCTGTGGTGCGCGATCCTGCTCTCGGTCGCGTTCGGCGGCGCCCTGCTCGTGGCCCGCGCGCTGAAAATAGGGAACGAACGGACTCGGCTGATCGGAGCAGTCGGTTACGCCCTCGCGCCGAGGATGGTCACCGAAATCGGTTCGCTGTCCTCGGAAATGCTGCCCGCGGTCCTGCTGCCGTGGGTGCTGCTGCCGTTGATCCTCGCCGATCGCATCGGCTCGCCGCGCCGTGCCGCCGGGTTGTCCGCGCTCGCCGTGCTGTGCATGGGCGGGATCAACGGCGCGATGGTCGTGATGGCGCTCGTGCTCCCGGGATTGTGGCTGCTGACCAGGAAATGGCGGAGCACGCACGTCGCGCTGGTGATCTGGTGGTTCGTCTTCGTCGTCGGCGTGGTGCTGTGGTGGTTCCTGCCACTGGTGCTGCTCGGCCAGTACAGCCTGCCGTTCCTCGACTACATCGAATCCGCGACGAACACCACGGCGCCGATGTCGTTGTTCGAGGTGCTGCGCGGCACGAACCAGTGGGTCGCCTACGTCGTGCAAGGCACGCCGTGGTGGCCCTCTGGCTGGGCGCTGATCGACAATCCGGTGCTGATGGCGGCGACCGGCCTGGTGGCGGCGGTCGGGCTGTTCGGCCTCGCGCGGCGTGGGCTGCCCGAACGACGGTTCCTGGTGCTCGGCGTGCTGACCGGGCTGACGCTGCTGACCGTCGGCTACGTCGGGACGCTCGACAGCCCCCTGGCGGAACCCGTGCGGCAGCTGCTCGACGGCCCGCTGGCGCCCCTGCGGAACGTGCACAAATTCGAACCGGTGCTGCGGCTGCCGCTGATGCTCGCGTTCGTCCACGGCATCACGAGCGCCGCGCCGGCACTACGCCGCCAGCTGCGTCCCGCGCTGGGAGCGCTGCTGGTCGTGGCGATGGCCGCGCCGGTGTGGCTGCTGACGTTGCGGCCGGGGCCGGGCTGGGACGAGGTGCCGGGATATTGGTACGACGCGATGGGGTACGTCGCCAAGACCGACGCGACGGCGCGGACGTTGCTGCTGCCCGCGACCGGGTTCGGGGAGTACGACTGGGGCCGCACGGTGGACGAACCGGCGCAGGCCATCGCGGACAGCCCGTGGGCGGTGCGCAACCAGGTCCCGCTGGGCTCGGAGGGCAACACCCGCCTGATGGACTCGGTCGACGCCGCCTTGGCCGACGGCAGAGGGGATCCCGGGCTCGCGGCGCTGCTCGCGCGGTCGGGCTACCGGTTCCTGCTGCTGCGCGGCGACGTCGACCGCGCCAAGGTCGGCGCGCCCGATTTCACGACGTTGCGTGCCGGGCTGGCGGGATCGCCGGGGATCGAGAAGTCGGCCCAGTTCGGGCCGCTGGAGGTCTTCGAGGTGAAACGTCCGGTGCCGCTGGTCACCGCGACGTCCACGAAGGACGTCCCGACGGTGAGCGGCGGCCCGGAGAACCTGTTGCCGCTGATGAACTCCGGGCAGCTCGATCCCGGCACGCCGACGGTGCTGACCGGTGACGGCGGTTCGCCGACGGGGCCGAGGCTGGTCACCGACGGGCTGCGCCGCGCCGAACGCAACGTCGGCGGGGTGCGGGACAACCTGAGCCAGACACTGACCGCCGGGGAATCCCCGCGCCAGCAACGAGCCGCGCTGGACGTCCTGCCGTTTCCGGGCGAGCAGCACCAGACCCTGGCCGCGTACCGGGGGATCCGCTCGGTCACCGCGTCGACGGCGGCGTCGTTCGCGGACGCTTTCGGCGGCTCGGATCCGAGCCATCAGCCGTTCGCCGCGCTGGACGGGGATCCGCGCACCGCCTGGCATTCGTCCAGCTTCACCGGGCCGATCGGGGAATGGCTCGAAGTCGAACTCGACACCCCGCGGCTGGTGAACTCGGTCGATCTCGCGATGGTCGACGACATCCGCGTCGGCTGGCCGCCGACCAGGATCCGGATCACCACGGACAACGGTTCCGTCGATCACCAGGTCGTGCGGGGCGCGGGGGCGCACACCTATCCGGTGCCGGCGGGGGTGACGCGCAAGGTGCGGATCACGTTGCTGTCGCTCGTGGTCGGCAGGCAGGACGGCAACGTCGGGATCTCGGAGCTGAAGATCCCGGGCGTGGAACCGCAGCGCGCGCTGGAAGTCCCCGCCGATCTCGGGGCGGGTGCGGCTCCGGGGTTCGCGTTCACGCGCGGGCCGCAGCCGAGGTACGCGTGCGTGCCCGGGCGCTGTGACGCCAACGCGGGCCGTGACGGTGAGGAACCGGACGGCATCAGGCGGCTGTTCTCGACGACGTCGCGGAGCGCCTACGAGTTCGGCGGCACCGTGCTGCCCGCGGGCGGTGGCCGGGTGCCGGTGACGCTGCCGGGCGTGCGGGTGTCGGCGACGTCGCAACTGGGCGGGGATCCGTCCGCGAGCGCGTTCGCCGCGGTGGACGGGAATCCCGCGACCGCGTGGCAACCCGACATCACCGACCTGCGGCCGACGATGACGCTGGACTGGGCGAAACCGCAGACCATTTCCGGAATCCGCGTCGCCGACTCGCGCACATCCGCGCGACTGGAACTGACCACCCCGACGTCGAGCCGTTCCGTCGAACTCGACGCCTCCGGAGCGGCGACGTTCCCGCCCATGGAGACCTCACAGCTGAAGATCGCGTTCGCGGGTCTCGACGACGACCAGCGGACCCGGAACTCGCTCGGAATCGGGAGTCTTTCCCTGACCGGTGCGGAACTTCCCGCTCCGGTGGCGGAATTCACCCTGCCCTGCGGATCGGGCCCGAACGTCCGCCTGGACGGCTTCGACTACGACACTTCCGTACGCGGCACGCTCGCCGACTTCCTCGCGCACCGGCCGCTGACCCTGTCCGCGTGCCCTGATTCGGCGGGCGGCGTGGACCTGGCGGCGGGCGGTCACGAACTGCGGACCGACCGGTCCGAGTCCTTTGTGGTCCAAGACCTTTGGCTGAAACCCTCCGGGCTCGCCGTTTCGCCCGCCACGCATCGCGCCGTCACCGTGGACTCCTGGGACGCGACGTCGCGCTCGGTCACCGTGGCTGGGGGCGACGAGTCCGTTCTCGCCGTTCCGGAGAACGCGAACGCGGGCTGGACCGCTTCGCTGAACGGGACTCCGCTGGCGAAGACGCGCGTCGACGGCTGGCAGCAGGCGTGGATCCTGCCCGCGGGCTCCGGCGGTGTCGTGCACCTGGAGTTCACGCCGGACTGGAAGTACCGGTCCGGTCTGCTGATCGGTGCGGTCGCGATCCTGCTGGTGCTGATCGGGGCGCTGTGGCCTGCCCGCCGTCGTCGTATTCCGGTGGAAGCGGGCTCCGGGCGGGTGGTCCCGGTGGTCCTGATCGGACTGCTGGCCGTCCTGGGCGGGATGCTGCCGATCGTGCTGCTGATCGCCGTCCTGCTCGCCCGCCAGTTCAGCGAACGCGCGCCGCGGTATCTCGCTTTCGGCGGGATGGTCGTGGGAACGCTCGTCGCGGTGGTGGGGCGGCTGCTGGGGCACGGCCAGGAATGGGCCTATGGTCCGGTGACCCAGGCTTCGCTGCTGCTGGCGGCGGCGGCGATGGTGGCGATGTGTGTGCCTTGGTTCGCCGGGCGGTCACCCGAGCCGGACGTCGGGCCGGGGTCGTAGGCGGGCGCTGTCGAGTGCCGCCCGGAGCTCGGCCACGACCCTGCCGGGCTCCGAACGCAGCCGGGACGGCAGCGTCTGGACGACGACGATCCCGGCCGCGGCATAGCGGGCGTTGCGGGCGAGGGTGTCGCGAAAGCCGGTGTCTCCCGCGTGATGCTCGAGGGAATCGATTTCCCAGGCGAAGCCCAGTTCGTCGCACCAGCCGTCGGGTTGCGCGATGTAGGTGCCGTCCGCGCCGAAGATCTTGACGTTCCAGCGGCACTCGGGCAGATCCGACCGCTGCCAGAGACGCCAGGCATCGGCTTCGGCGACCGACCGGGCGCCGCCCAGGATCGGGAGGAGCGCGCTTCGCAGGAGTTCCTTGCCCGTCCGCCTGCCTTCGTCGAGCTCGTCGGCGAGGGACCGCGGCAGGCAGAACCCTCGCTGGACGGACTCGGCCATCATCGCCGTGATCGCGTCCTTGCGCGGTGTCCTTCGCGCCGCGTCGATCACCGCGCGGGGCACTGGAGCTGTCGGGACCCCGGACCGCGGCCACGGATTCGGCAGGCGGCGCGACCGTTCGATGTGGACGAACCCGCGGTGTGCGACCGAGCGGTTCGAGGGGACGAGCACGTGGACCTCCTCGGTGTCCGGGAGGTTACGCAGCCCGTAGCGCTCCAACGCGCGCACGCCGGTCAGGATCGAGCCGGTGCCGGAATGCAGGAGCGCGGCGTGGATCTTCTGTTCGGCCGTCGGCTCGCCGTTCTGGAGCAGCACGACGCCGGGCAGCAGCATTCGCCACGACCCTCCCGATCGGCACCGTCGCGAGATCGTGCTTCGCGATACTCCGATGGCTTCGAGTTGCTTCGCCGTGATCACCGATGGCCCTTCGGCGATCAGTGGGTGGCGAGCCCAATCTCCTCTTCGCACCGGCGCAGCATGGAGTCGAACACCGACAGAACGCGACGGTCCGGCATCGTGACCGGACCTTTCATGCGTGACCGTGTGGATTTTGGTGCGTTGGGTGACCCGAAATCCACACAGTCCCGCCTCACCTCCGCGACCGCAGCTCCAACACCGCGCCGGAGAGCGCCAAACCTCCAGCACAGCAAGCGGCGACGATCACCACTTGAGCGGCCGACGAGTGCAGCCAAGTCGTCACCAGCACCGTCTCCACCACCACGGTCGTCCACATCAGCACGGTCACCCGCCGGTCACCGGCGGCGAGGCGCGAGAACAGCAGGATCTGCACCAGCGCGAGCATCGAGCCCGCGAGGGCGAACGGCCACACCGGCATGGTGCTGGCGGCGTAGCCGGAGCCGCCGATGAACGAGAGCAGACGCGACCCGAAAGCGAAAGAAACCACCAGCACGAACGCGTCGAGAGCGGCGCAGACGGCCAGGGCGGCGGGCAGGATGCGGTGGCGGTCGGCGCCGTTCGCGAAACGGGGCAGCACCAGGACACCGACGGCTTGGGGGAGCCAGTAGGCGATCTTCGTGACGATCGCGCCGAGAGCGTATTCGCCTGCCTCGGTCGCGGGGAGGGTGTGGCGCGCCAGTACGAGGTCGAGGTTCACCAGCAGGACCAGCGCCAGCATCGCCTGCGCCGCGTGCAGGACCTCGCCCGCGTGCCAGCCCGCCTTGCGGGGCCGGGGCCGTCCACAGAGGACCCAGCCGCAGAAGATCACCAGGTACGAGCCGATCGCGGTCCCGGCCAGCGCGCCGGTGGCGTCGCCGCCGATCAGCAGGCCGAGCAGCGAGCCGCCGACCTTGCCCGCGCCTTCGAGCGACATGAGCCCGGCCAGCAGCGCGAAGCGGCCACCGCCTTGCAGCAGGCCGTGGAAGAGACCGAGCAGCGTGAGCGGTCCGAGCGTGACGGCGAGCAGCAGCGCGGGCACCACGGAATCCAGGTGCAGCACGAAGACCAGCACCGGCGCCAGGATCAGGCCGATGGTCGCGACGATGGCGCTCGTGGTGAGGCCGAGCGCGAGCAGTGTCCCGCTGTCCTGCGACTCCTTTGATGAACGCAGCCGGGCCACCCGCAGCGCCACCACGGTCTGCAGCCCCATCGCGGGCACGACACCGATCACCAGCACCGCCAGCAGCGAGCTCAGCTCACCGAACGCGCTCGGCGCGAGCAGCCGGGCGGCGACGATGCTCAGCGCGTAGGCGCCGGCGTTGTTCGCGGCCAGCGCGAGCGAAACGAGGATCGCCGCGACACGCTTGTCGGTCCTGGTCTGCCCGACCTCGGCGTCTACGCTCAACGGAGCTCCCATTACCGGCGAGTAATCTCCGCGACCATAACCGCGATCGAGGCGGAAAGGGAAGAGCACTTGGACGCACGGCGCGAACGTCTCGTCCTGGCCGCGGTGTCGGCCGGGCTGGCGCTGCTGGTGTTCCTGCCGGTGCTCGGCCGCGGCTTCGTCCTGAGCTACGACATGGTGTTCGCCCAGCGCCAGTCGCTGATCCCGGACGCGCTCGGGCTCGGTTCCGCCCTGCCGCGTTCGGTCCCCGCCGATGCCGTGATCGCGCTCGCGACCGCCGTGGTTCCCGGCGACATCGTCCAGAAAATCATTCTGCTGCTTTCACTGTTCGTGGCGGCATACGGCGCAGCGCGGCTGGTCCCGACGGAGCAACTCGGTACGCGGATCGTCGCCGCCACCGGTTACGCGTGGACGGCGTACTTCGCGGAGCGGTTGTTCATCGGGCATTGGCCGCTCCTGCTCACCTACGCCTGCCTCCCGTGGATCGTGCGCACCGCGCTTTCCCTGCGCCGGAACGAACCGAGGGCGCTCGCGCGGCTGGTGCTCGCCTGCGCCCCCGCGGTGCTCACCCCGCCCGGCGGACTGCTGGCCGCGCTCACCGCGATCGCGCTGGCCGGACCGCGAAAACTCGGCCACACCCTCGGTCTCGCGGTGGTGCTCAACCTGCCGTGGCTCGTCCCGACGCTCCTGCACGACGGCGGCACGCTGTCCGATCCCGCCGGGGTGGCCGCGTTCAGCGCCCGCGAGGAGAGCTGGGGTCCGGCCATCCTGAGCGTGCTGGGGCTCGGCGGGATCTGGAACGGCGACGTCGTCCCCGGCAGCCGTGGCGCGCCGATGGCGCCGGTGCTGATCCTCGTCACGGTCGCCGTGGCCTTGGCCGGGCTCCGCCCGCTGGCGCGAAAGTGGGGCACACCGGCGGCGAGAGCGTTGCTGTCGCTCGGAGTTCTCGGCGTGGTCCTCGCCTCGCTGGCGACCCTGCCGTTCGGCGAGCCCGTGCTGTCCTGGGCGATGGGACACGTGCCCGGCGCGGGCCTGCTGCGGGACGCGCAGAAATGGGTGGCCTGGTGGGCGCTTCCGGTCGCGCTCGGGTTCGCCCTCGCGATCGAAGCCGCTGCCGTGCGCCTGCGGACCGGGGCGGCGCGTGGGGCGCTCGTCGTGGCCGCCGCGCTGTTTCCCTTGCTCACCATGCCCGATCTCGCCTGGGGCGGCTGGGGAAGGCTCGAAGCGGTGCGTTACCCGGACGACTGGAACGCCGTCCATCGGGTGCTCGCCGAAGACGACCGGCCCGGCGACGTGGTCGCGCTGCCGCTGTCCACGTTCCGCAGTTTCGCCTGGAACGA
Source organism: Amycolatopsis sp. EV170708-02-1 (assembly GCF_022479115.1). Classification (NCBI taxonomy): domain Bacteria; kingdom Bacillati; phylum Actinomycetota; class Actinomycetes; order Pseudonocardiales; family Pseudonocardiaceae; genus Amycolatopsis; species Amycolatopsis sp. EV170708-02-1. The sequence continues at coordinate 5,125,648 of NZ_CP092497.1, read as the reverse complement.
CCACCGGACCCAGCTGGACCCCGCGCCGCGCGCGCTCCCGGAGACCGTTCTCGCCGACGACACGCTGCGGGTCGGTGGCGAGGAGATCTCCGGCGAGGATTCCAGAATGGACCGTGTCCGCGCGGCGACGTCGCCGGAAGATCTGGCGGCGGCGGGAATCGGCTGGATCCTCGTCGAACACGGGACGCCGGGGCGCGTCGACCCGCGGTTGCTGACCGGCGCGGAACCGGTGTTCTCCGGTGACTGGCTCACGCTTTACCGCACTCCCGGTGAGCCTGCCGTGACCGGGACGCGATCACCGGCCCCCGTGGTGCTGGCAAACGGAGTAGCGCTGGTGTCGATCGCGGCCGGCCTGTTGTGCCTCAAGTTACCGGTGCGTACATTGAGCCGACGCAGGAATTCCCTGTCGCGGAAGGAGTAGGTCTTGGGCACCCTCATCGGCGCGGCCGCCGCCGTCATCATCGGGCTCGCAACGGCCGCGGGCGGGAGTTACGCGCTGACGAACACCGCCGATCCGGACGCCGCACCCCAGGTGCAGGCGAAGATCAAGGAGCAGTTCAACCCGAACTCGAGCCCCGAGCACGTCATTTACGGCAACCGCTGAGCCGGTGTCCGAGCTCGCTTCCGACCACGCCGGCCGGGTCGTCGGGCTCTACGGCGACCCCACCGTTTCCTGGAGCATCCTCCTGGAAGCGAGGCTGTCTTCGACCCTGACCCCGGAAAAGGCGCGGATGCGGCTGGCGGTCGCGGTCGAGGAACGGCCTTGGCTCGGCGCCGCTCCGGACGTCGAAGCCGTTCGGAGCGAAGAACTTCCCGCGGTCCGCGATCGGTTCGCCGAGGCGGCGTACGAACGCGGCGCGCCGCTGCTCCGGGTCGCGGTCGGCGCCGACGAACCGGTCGTGCTGATCGCCGCGCATCACGGCGCGCTCGACGGTCTCGGCCTGCTCGCCGTCCTCGGTCTGGTCCTGGACGTTCCGATTTCGTCCGCCGCCAAGGGAATCGGTACCCGCACGGCGGACCGGTCCTTTCTCGTCTCCGCCTTCCACAGGCTCGCTGAAGCGCTTTTCGCGCCCCCGGCGAGAATCACCCCAGAGCGGGCCGAAAGCGGTCCTGGGGACGTGTTCAGCGCCAGGATCCTCCCGCGCTCACGGTTCGGGTCCGCCGCCTTCGCGGCGGCCGCCGCCGACCTGACCGAGACGTGGAACGCCCGGCACGGCGAGGAAACCGCACGGGTGGTGGCCGCGGTCGGTGCCTCGTGGCGAGGCGGAGCCGCGCCGGAACCCCTGCACGACAGCGCGTTCTTCCGGTTGCGGCTGGGCAGGAAGCCCGCGGTCGCCGAAGTCGGCGCGCTGCTGGCCACACAGCCGCCGGAGCCCGATTTCCCCGCCCGCAGCAGCCGGATCGCCCGTCTGGGCACCCGGCTGCTGGCGGGCAGGCTCGGTTCGACCTATCTGGTTTCCAATCTCGGCGTCGTTTCGGCGGCGGACGCGGTCACCTCGATCGCGTTCTATCCCGCCGCCAGCGGCCGCTCAGGCGTGGCGTTCGGCGCGGTGACCGTCGGCGAGACGAGCACCCTCACCGTGCGCGCACGCCGCAAGGACTTCGACGACGCCGCCACGGCCGACCTGGCCGACGGGATCGTGGAAGCCCTGCGGCGTCAGGACCCTGGGGCGGGGGATGGCCACCCCGGCCACGTCGCGCACGAGTGATTCGAAGCGGTTCACGCTGTGCTCCCAGTCGAACAGGCCGGCCCAGGTGACCCCGGCCCGGCCCATTTCGGTCCGCCGGGCCCGGTCGGCGAGCAGCCCGTCGACCTGCGCGGTGAAATCGGCGAAGTCGTCGGCCAGCACGCCGGTCTTGCCCTCCACAATGGACTCGGCCACCCCGCCCGCCGCCCGGTAGGCCACCGACGGCACGCCGTGCGCGGCGGCCTCCATGATGACGATGCCCCAGCCCTCCTTGACCGACGGGCACAGGTGCAGCCAGGACCGTTCCAGGATCTCGTGTTTCTCGTCCTCGTCCACCCAGCCGTGCAGCCGCACCCGGTCTTCGACACCCCTGTCCCGGGCGTGCTTGCGCAAGACCTCTTCCCACGGGCCCTGGCCCACGACTTCGAGCCGTAGTGTCGGCCAGCGCCGGGACAGTTCCGCGACGACGTCGATGGCGTGCTCGATCCGCTTGTGCGGCACCAGCCTGCTGACCGCGACCAGCGTCGGTTCGGTCTCCCGGACGGCCTTGCCGCGCGGGGAGTGTCCAACCCGTTGGGGACCACGGCGATCCGCGAGCCTTCGATGCCGAGGCCCGCCAGTTCGCCCTTGGTGATCTCGGAAACCGTGACGTAGCGGCAGTGGCGGAACAGCCACGGCGCCAGCCGTGACTCGATCCACCAGCCGATACGGCCCAGCGTCTCCCCGAGCGCGCTGATCCACTGCTCCTGGTGGACGTGGTGCACCAGCACGAGGACCGGGCAGCCCGCGACGAGCCTGGCGAAGAACGGCATCCCGTTCTGGACGTCGACGACGAGGTCGGCGTGCGCCTTCCGGATCGCCCGGAGCGCATGGAGGTAGACGCCGAACTTGTTGCCACGGCGGCGATAGCGGACGCCGTCGCGCCATTCTCCCGCGTTGGCGCCCGGGTACGCCGCGCACTGGATCTCCACCCGGTATCCGGCCTTGGCGAGCCCCTCGGCCATCCGTTCGACGTACCGCTCGGAGCCGCCGCCCTCCGGATGCCCGGTGTCGCGCCAGTTGACGAGCAGCACACGTGGCCTTTCCATCGTGGTTCTCCCAACCTGTTAGCGACAATGCTAGGTTACCGGTGCGTACACGGTAGATGAATCATTCTCGGAAAGCGATGGTTCGATGGTCGGTAATCGGTCGGTGGCGCCAGCAACGATGCCTCATCGCGCCACCCTGCGCAGATCGGTGACGTTGTTCCGGGCTTTTCTCACCGAACAGACTGATCCGGACGGTTTCTACTCGGTGCTCGCCGAGGACTCCGTCCGGCAATTGGCGCAGCACACTCCGTTGAACGGCCGAACCATCGTCGACGTCGGTGGTGGGCCCGGCTATTTCTCCGACGCGTTCCGTGCCGCCGGAGCCACGTATCTGGGCATAGATCCCGACGTCGGCGAGCTGACGGCACGGGGCGAGGCCGGTGAGAACATGGTGCGCGGCAGCGGGACGAAACTGCCCGTGCGCACCGCGTCCGTCGACGTCTGCTATTCGTCGAACGTCCTCGAACACGTTTCCGAACCCGAGGTCATGCTGGCCGAGATGTGCCGGGTGACCAAACCCGGCGGAACGGTTTTCGCCTCGTTCACGCCGTGGTATTCGCCGTGGGGCGGGCACGAGACGGCGCCGTGGCATTTCCTCGGTGGCCACTACGCCCGGCGGCGTTATCTCGAAAAGAACGGGAAGGAGCCGAAGAACAAATTCGGCGAGAGCCTTTTCGCCTTTTCGGCGGGCGCGGCCATCCGGTGGGGGAAGGCCGCGCCGCTCGCCGATCTCCAGGAGGTCTATCCGCGTTACCACCCCTCCTGGGCCCAGTGGATCGCGCGTGTCCCGGGTGTCCGGGAGGTCGCGTCGTGGAATCTGGTGATGGTGCTGCGCAAGCGTCAGTGACGCGAAGGGGCCGGGCGGCGCTTCACCAGGAGGAAGACCCCGAGAGCGAGGAAGGCCGCGCCGGCGATCCCGAGCACGATCGGCCCGGTGCTCCCGATGAAGTCCAGCTTCCCCTTGTTCTCGTCGACCTGCTTGACCATCGCGTCGACGGTCGCGTCGGTGAAGGCCAGCTTGCCGTCGAAGACCACCGTGGGGGTGGGGTTGGCGGCCGACCGCAGTTCCTGGTGCGACTGCTGTTCCTGTTTGACCTGGATCCCGGTCACCGGCTCGATCCAGCTCGTGATGGTGCCCCGGTAGAACTGGCCCGCTTCGACGGAGTCCCCGGTGGCGCCGATGAGCGACCCCGGGACCTTCTTCGTCGAGATCTTCGTGTCGGGGATCTCCTGGACGAACTTGTAGACCTCGACGCCCTTGATGTCTTCGACGCCCTTGAACCGGGCCTGCACCGCGCGGCCGGTGTTGTCGTCGTAGACCTGGTAGTCCTTCTGTTCGGTGCCGAAGGGGAACTTGAAGTTCAGGCCGGGCTGCGCCTTGTACTCCTGGACCTCCTCGGGCTTCTCGCCCTCTTTTTCGGGCTTCTCCTTGAGTTTGGTGACGAAGCTGCTGTTGGCCGAGCACTTCGCCTCCTGGTCGCCGCCCGGCGGCACGTAGCCCTCGGCGGTGCGGCGATCGAAGCAGACCTGGCGTTTGCTCGCGCTGACGACGGTCTGGTCGCTGGTGTCGACGACCGAGACGGCCATCAGCCAGACGGCGACGTCCGTGCCTTCCCGCATCTCCGGCGGCGCGAAGTTCGCCACCACGCGGGCGGTCGCCTTCAGCTTCGCGTCGTCACGGATCTCCGTGACGGTCTTGCCGCCCGCGGTCTTCACCGCGAGCACCTTCGACGCGGTGCCTTCGAGGATCGACGTCGATTCCTGGTTCAGCGGCACCTTGGCGAGTTCGGGTTTCACGTACGTCGGCAGCAGTACCGCGCCGGCGATGGCGAACACCCCTAGGGCCAAGAAGATCAGGCTCAACGCTCGACGCAACGGTCCTCCTGGTGAGACACATTACCCATCGGTAATCAGTCGCCAGATAGTGGCCCGCGGACCGGTCGGCGTCAAAGGTGTGACCGACGGTCACAGGCACGCCGTGCGACCGGAAGGTGGTACGGGAACACCCATTCGGCGCAGTCAGCCAAACATGTTTGTTCCCCGGAACAACGTGATCGGGACCACCATCGGACGACTTCCGGTGCGTGGAAAGGAATTCTGTGCCGCAGGACCCGAACGATCGGCGTGCGCTGGACATCGGCGCGTACTCGGATTCCATCACCGACGTCGAGCTCCGTGACGCCGTCGCCGACGTCGCCGCGCTGCTTTCGTTGCACGGCAACGTGATCCGTGATCTCGACGCCAGGAGATCACGGTGGCGGCCCGGGCGGCGGTCGCCGCACCCCGACATCGTCCTGTCCGCGGCCGGGCGTCGTCCACAGTGGACGAGATCCGCGAATCCCGAGGTGACCCTCCCGGTCGCCACGACCGCGCGCGGCCGCACCCTCGCCGTGCGGCTCACCGCGCGGCCCGGTCTGGGGCACACGCTGCTGGACCTCGCGAGGATCATCGACGCCGACATGGCGCCGGAAAGAACGGTCTAAGCGTCCGTCAGCCGGACCGCTTCCAGCGCGACGTAGAGTTCGCCGACGTCGACCGGGTCGGACAGGTCGCGTTTGGTCAGCTCCTGCACTCGGCGCAGCCGGTAGCGGACCGTGTTCGGGTGGACGATCAGCCGGTCCGCGGCCTCCTTGGCCGAGCCGTGGCCGGCGAACCACGCGATCAGGGTGTCGAGCAGGACCTGCCGCTCGGGTTTGGGCAGCACCAGCAGCCCGGTCAGCACCGAACGCAGCACGTCCCGCGACATCTCCGGCGCGCTCGCGACCAGCGTGGTGACCGGGGAGTCGCCGAAGACGGCGACACCGGCGGCGCCCGCGGCCAGCGAACGGCGGGCGATCCGGGCCCGGTGGACCGCGTCGGGTACTTCGAGGAATCCGTTGAACGGCCTGCTCATCCCCGCCGCCAGCGGCAGGGTGCCCAGCAGGTCGCGCAGCCGCCGGACGTCCTCGACGCGGTCGATCACCACGAGCCCGACCTCGGCGCCCGGCCGCCAGGCCGATTTCCAGCGCCGCGCCCGCAGCAGCGCCTCGACGCCGGGCCGTTCCTCCGGCTCGACGGCTTCGGTCACGACGGCGACGAACGTTCCCGCGGCCGGGAGGTCGAGCTCCTTCGCCGCGTTTTCGAGCTCCGGCTGGGTGGCGAACCGGCCCTGCAGCAGGCCGTCGAGCAGGGCGAGCTTCTCCTGGGAGAGTTCGGCGGCGACCTCGCTGTAGGCGGTGGTCAGCGCGTCGGAGTAGAGATCGATGGTCTTCCACACGTTGGAATTGATCTCCACCGTGCGGGCCGGATTGATGAAGCCGGGGCCCGCCAGCTCCAGCAGGCGCTCGTAGACGAAGATCCCGCCGATGCGGAACGCGCGGAGCACGGACGGCAGCGGGATGCCCTGCCTCGCTTGGGCCAGTCCGGTCTTGCGCGCCGCGTCGAGCGGCAGCCCCCGCCCCTCGACGAGCGCCGTCAGCGCCCGTTCGAGATTCGCCCGGCAGACCTTGCGCAACTCGTCCGGCGCGGTGCTGTCCACCTGGTGATAGAACTCGTCCTCGTCGCTGAGCAGCTGGGCGAGGCGATCGCTGAACTCGGGCAGCCGGGTGAGCATCGCCTGCATGAGCACACGCTGCTCCCGGGGTGCGGGAGTAGCGAGAGCTTCGGTGCCCATCCGCCAACTCTAACCCGACGAACCGGCCGCTTTTTATCACGATGCGACGAAAGGGCGCTTTCAGGAGCTGAGCGCGGCTGACAACCTGCGCAGCGTGTCGCGGGCCCGGCGCAGCTCCTCGGTGGTGACGCCGCTGCCGTCGAGCACGTCCTGGCGCCGGGTTTCGCTCGCCTGCCACAGCCGCTCCAGCAGCCGTTCGCCCTCGGGGGTGATGGCGTACAGGGCCGAGCGCCGATGGGCGGGATTGGGCCGCGCGCACAGTTCACCGGCCTCGGTGAGGTCGTCCACGACGCGCTGCACGGCCTGGCGGACCTGGCCGAGCCGTCGCGCGATGGCGGGGACGGCCAGCGGTTCTTCGGACACCGTGCTCAGCACGTGCCAGCGGGCGACCGTCGTGCCCTGTCCGGCGGCTTCCCGTTCGCTGATCCGGCGGCTCACCCCCGCCAGCTCGTAGACGTCGGCGATCAACGACCGGTAGGCGTGGACGAGCTCGCTCATGGTTGACAGCATACTGTCAAAGTGCTCATTCTGGCCGCATGGACGTCACCGAACGGCTCGCCGCCGTCTTCACCGCCGCCGGACCACGCCCCGAACTCGCCGGGCGGCTGAGCCTGTTCGAGCCGCTGATCGGCAGCTGGGACCTGGTGGTGCACAACCATGCCGAGGACGGGAGTGTCCGGACCGTCGACGGGGAATGGCATTTCGGCTGGGCGCTGGACGGCCGTGCGCTGGCCGACGTGTGGATCAGCCCCGCCAGGGCGAGCAGGACCGGCGGCGTGGACGGGGAGTGGGGATGAGCCTGCGCTTCTACGACGAGAAGATCGACGCGTTCCGGTCGACCTGGCTCGGCCCCGGCAACGGCTGGGTGATCCCGTTCCTCGGCAAGCGGACGGAAGACGGCTTCGAGATCGAGGCGGACACCGGCGGCGTCCGGCGGCGATGGATCTTCTCCGAGCTCACCGCCACGAGTTTCTCCTGGCGGGCGGAGGAAACGCTGCCGGACGAGGACCCCTTCGTCCGGCAGCGTTTCGAGGCCACTCGTGCGGTCAGTGGTTGATCTTGAACCACGGCTGCGACCAGCCGAGATAGGTGTAACCCCAGGTGTTCTTGATCTCCGCGATCGTGGTCTCGGTGAAGCTGCCGGGGCCGTGGATGTCGTTCGACAGGAACTTGCCGCCGCCGATGGAGAACATCGCGTGCCCGGTACCGCCGTTGCTGAAGAAGGCGAGCCCGCCCGCCGGGACCTGGGTGTCACCGGGGTGCTTGAACGAACCGGGGATCTGGGTCCAGTGGACGTAGGCCGTTTCCGAACCGCTGGCGTTCCAGCCGTAGGCCCACGCGTTGATCCGGTCGCACCAGCGGTAGTAGTCGGGGTCGTTGTGGGTGTGCACGTGCGCCTTCGCCCACGCGATGGCTTCGGCGCAGGTCCGTGGGTTGCCGGTGCCGGCGGTGGAACAGGAGAGGGTGCTGCCGGCGCAGTCCGGGGCGACCCGGCCGTCCGAGCCGGTGTAGACGTAGGCGTCGCTGATGTAGCCGCCCTTCGACGGCACGTAGTCCCAGATGTCGGTGGTGCCGTACTTCCCGGTCACCGTCGTGCCGTTCGTCTGGCAGTCGATCGTGACGGCGGTGCCGCTCGCGACGGTGCCGACCGAACTCGCGCTGGTGCTCGGGCTCGACCGCACGGTCACCGCCGCCCCGGAGTCGGTGTTCACCGTGCCCGTCGCCGCGAGCGCCTCGCCCGCGCCGCCGAGCATGATCGCCCCGGCCAGCGCGATCGTGCCCATGGCGCCTCTGGCGATCCTCGATCGGATCTTCATCTGTGTCCTCCAGTGGTTTCCCCTGATAGGGGGCCAGGATGGAGGATCGTCGTACAAGCGCCGTACAAGAAGCGGAGTGTCCTAAGTGGACGCTTCTATACCGGGACGAGCTCGGGTTCGGGGATTTGTCCGATGATCGGGACATCTTTCGCGTAGCGGGTGTTCCGCTCGGTGAGCAGGACCCGCAACCGGGCGAGCGCCCGGAACTGCGCGGCGCGGACCGCCCCCGCGCTCGGCAGGCCGAGCCGTTCCGCCGTCTCCTCGGCCGAGAGGCCGAACACGAACCGGAGCGCGAGCACCTGCCGGTGCGGCATCGGCAACCTCGCCAGCAGGACACCGGCCTGCAACCGGTGCTCCAGCCGTTCGATCTCGTCCGGGTCGCGGCGCGCCCACGACGTCAGCCCGTCGCCGATCTCCGGTACGGAGGCGACCGGTTCGCGGGACCGGCGCCGGTGCAGATCCGCCACCTTGTGCCCGGCGATGCCGAGCACGAAGGCGAGGAACCGGTCCGGGCGGTACCGGTAGCGGGGCAAGGCGATCAGCACCGCCTGCAACACCTCCTGCGCGCAGTCCTGCGCGTCGCAGGCACCCGTTCCGGCGGTTCCGAGCCGCCTCGCGCAGTAGCGGAACACATGCGGGGAAAGGAAACGGGTCAGTTCGCGGAGCGCGTCCGGGTCACCGGCCACGGCCGCCCGGACCAACCTGCTGTCCGGGTTGGGCAGCCGTCCCGCCGTGGCGGCGGCTCGGGAATCCGCGGGTACCGTCGAGGGCGCTACCTCGTCCAAGTCTGCACTCCTGGTTCGGGGGAACTGGCCGCCAAGGTGCGCCCGTCATCGGGGGCCGGGACTTCGTGCGCGGTTGTCCAGCTTGCCGTTCCGTGCGGAGGATGTCCATACGACGGGCCGGAAGTCATCCGAACCGCGCAATGTCTACTATGGACTGTTACCTGGCGATACCTTGAGACAGGACAGCACCGGGGGATAGGCGGTCGTGTCGGTGCCGAGGAGATCGGCCGTCCAGACCACACAGTGCGCGAGCACCCGGATCCGTTGGTTGAGATCGGCGTTGTCACAGGCCTGCCCGATCTGGTCGGCGCAGGTGTCCCGGTCGTCGCGGACGCTGGCGGCGATGGCTCGCACGATCGCGGCCACCCCGGGGTCGAGGCGGTCGGGCCGGACCGTCATCCCCGCGTGATCCCGCAGCCGCAGGGTGAACGGTTCGCCGATCCGCAGCGAACGACGGCGATCCTTGGCCGCCAAGGAGAACGTGTCGACCAGTCGTCCGACGACGTCGTCGAGCGCCGGTTTTCGCCGGGTGGAGGTGGCGACGGACACCAGCGCGGTGGCTAGCCGGTCGGCTTCACCCGATCTGGTGAGTGAAAGGAGATCGCGTGCGACGGTGTGCGCGCGTTGAGCGGTGGGTTTCATGTCGGGCCCCTCGATAGGTGTGCCGCCTCCCGATACCCGTCCGGGCGAGGGGCAAACCCGAACGGCGGCCGATTGCCGCCGGTGGCGGTGTGGGTTGCGCCGTTCGGCTCAGGCCGATGGGCACTCCCCGACGCGCAAGTAGCCGCTCACGGCGGTGACGACCTGATCCGCGAGAGACGGCTCGAGGTTCCGCGCCCATGCCCGGAGCGCGTCGAGAAAACCGGCGAGGTCCCGGTCCACGCCCTGGAGAAGGCCGGGGAGGTCCTGACGACGGATCTCCAACCGCCGTCCGGAGGGGGATCCCCAGTCCTCGTCGTCCGCGTCCGGCCAGAACCGGATGATCTCGCCGTCGAACTCGAACACCGTCCCCGGCCCATGACCGAGCAAGGGCTCCTTCCCGTCCGGCAGCCCGTGCCAGTCCGGCCAGTCGGTCAGGTCAGCGCAGCAACCTGGCGCCACGGCGATGCCATCGGCCTCGAGCTGCAGGCCGCCGGGGAGGAAGGCGAGCTCGAGCCGTACCAGCTCGTCGAACGCGGCCCTGACGTCGGGCCGGGTGAGCTCGCCGCTCGTGCTGTGCCCGAGCAGGGAGAGCACGACCGCGCCGACGTCGGCGGGGGGCATTTCGCGGTGCAGGGGGATCCACTCGCCGTCGTGGCCGCGAAACGGCCACAGCTCGAACGACGAATAGGCGGGTGGTAAGGATTCCACCACCGGGAAGAGCCTGGGCATGCGGTGACGATACGGTGCGTGACGCGGCCGTGGGGCGTGATGACCCACGACCTTGTCCATGCCGAAACCCAAGTTCTAACGCGTGAGCAGGTCCCGAAGCGCCTTAGCCACCTCCGCCGGTGATTCCTCCGCCATGAAGTGGCCCGACGTCACCGTCCGGTGGTCCAGGTCCGTCGCCCACGCCTGCCAGAGCGCGACGGCGTCGTAGCCGAGCACGGCGCCCCAGTCCTGTTGAAGCACGGTGAGCGGCATGGTGAGCCGGTTGCCCGCCGCGCGGTCCGCCTCGTCGTGCTCGACGTCGATGCCCGCCGACGCGCGGTAGTCGGCGACGATCGACGGCACGGCGTTCCGCGACGCTTCCAGGTACGCGGCACGGACGTCGGCGGGGATCGCGTCGCCGTTCCGCGTCCACGCGTCGAGGAAGTGACCGAAGAACGCGTCGGGCGCGCCGGCGATCAGCTGCTCGGGCAGTCCGGGCGGCTGGGCCATCAGGTAGAGGTGGAAACCGACCGCGGCGCCGGCGCCGTGCAGCACGTCCCACATGTCCAGCGTCGGCAGCACGTCGAGGATCGCGAGGTGGCTCACCTTGTCCGCGTGGTCGAGCCCCGCCCGCAGGGCGACCAGCGCGCCCCGGTCGTGCCCGGCGAGGGCGAACCGGTCGTGGCCGAAGGCCTTCGCGACGGCGACGACGTCGGCCGCCATCGACCGCTTCGAGTAGGTCTCGCCGGTGTCGGCCGGCTTGTCGCTTTCGCCGTATCCCCGCAGGTCAGGGCAGAGGACGGTGTGGTCGGCCGCCAGATCCGCCGCGACGTGCCGCCACATCAGGTGGGTCTGGGGGAAGCCGTGCAACAGCACGATCGGGCTGCCCGTCCCGGCGACGGCGACGTCGAGTGCCACGCCGTCCGCCACGGGCACACGCTGGTAGTCGAATCCGGTGATGCGCATGGGTACCTTCCTGGTCGTTCCGTGATGACCGCCAGCGTCCCCGGCCCGAATCAGCACCCGGTCAGCAGCCGGTGAGCGGCCGGGGCACGATGATCACCGTCGGTGAGGGAGGTGACGATGCGGTTCAGGGTGCTCGGCCCGCTCGTGGCCGAGGACGGGCGAGGCGACGTCGGGCTCAAGGGCCCGCGGCACCGCGCGGTGCTGGCCAGGCTGCTGATCGCCCGCGGCCGGGTCGTGCCGGTGGAACGCCTGGTCGACGACCTGTGGGAACGGCCGCCCGACGGCGCGGTCGGTGCGGTCCAGACCTTCGTCGGTGCCTTGCGCCGAGCGCTGGAGCCGGATCGCGCGCCCCGTGAGCCCGCGCGGCTGCTCGTCACGGTCGCCCGCGGCTACGCCCTGCGCGCGGATTCCGTCGACGCGTGGGAATTCGAAGCCGCCGTCGCCACGGCTCGTCAGCTCCTCGACGCCCGCCGGGCGGACGCCGCACTGTCTCAAATGGACACCGCGCTCGCGCTGTGGCGCGGCCCCGCGTATGCCGAGTTCGCCGAGGAGGGCTGGGCGCTCGGCGAGGTCTCCCGGCTGACCGAACTCCGGTCGCTGGCGGTCGAACTCCGTGCCGAAGCCCTTCTCGCGCTCGGCCGGGCCGCCGAGGCGATCCCCGAGCTGGAACCCTTGGTACGCGAGTATCCCTTGCGAGAGAACGGTTCCCGGTTGCTGGCACTGGCGCTCTACCGCTCCGGACGGCAAGGCGACGCCCTGGCGGTGTTGCGCGCCACGCGCGAGCGGCTCGCCGACGAGCTCGGCATCGATCCCGGCGAAGGCCTGCGGGATCTGGAGGCCGACATCCTGGCGCAAGCGCCCCGGCTCCAGCCGTCCGTGCCCAAGAGCCGCGAGCGGCCGCTGATCGGGCGGGACGCGGAACTGGCCAGGCTCGAAGAAGCCGCGGCGGGGTCGCGGCTGGTGCTCGTGTCGGGCGAAGCGGGGGTGGGGAAGACGGCGCTCGCCGAGGCGTTCTCCGCCCGTCTCGCCGCGCGGGGCTGGACCACGGCCTGGGGAAGCAATCCCGACGACGAGGGCGCGCCGCCCGCCTACGCCTGGACCCGGATCCTCGCCGCCCTCGCCGACGCCGGATACGGCGCGGCACCGGCCGCGGACCCGGCGACCGAAGATCCCCTGGCCGCGCGCTGGCGATGGCACCGGGCGGTCGCCTCCTATCTGTCCGGGGCCAACCCTTTGCTGCTCGTCCTCGACGACCTGCACTGGGCGGGCGAGGAGACGTTGGCCCTGCTGGCCTCGGTGCTGGGCGAGCCGGTGCTGATCGTCGCGACCTATCGCGGCACCGACCCGCCCGCTCGATTGACGGACTTCCTCGGCCGGGCCGCCCGCCACGAGCCGGTGCGGATCTATCTCGGCGGGCTGCCCGAGACCGAGGTCGCCGCGCTGGTCAGAGCCACGACCGGGGAAGACGTCGATCCGGAAACCGCCGCGGTGCTGCACCGGCGCAGCGGCGGGAACGCGTTCTTCGTCCGAGAACTCGCCCGTCTGCTGGCCGCCGAGGGGCCTGCCGCGCTGGCCGCGGTGCCGCCGGGCGTCCGCGACGTCGTCCGGCACCGGGTGGACGCGTTACCGGACGAGGTCCGCGGTGTGGTGCGGCGCGCGGCGGTGATCGGTACGGACGTCGATCTGGACGTTCTGGAGGCCCTGGTGGGGGAAACCGCGCTCGACGCGGTGGAGATCGCGGCCGGACAGGGAATCCTGGCCGAGCGGGCGCCGAACCGGTTCCGGTTCGCCCACGCGCTCGTGCGGGACACGCTCTACCACGACCTCTCCCGTTCGCGGCGGGCCCGCGAGCACGGGGGGATCGCCGAGGCGCTGGAACGTGTTCGCCCGGACGACGTCGACGCGCTGGCCCACCATTTCCTGCTGTCAGGGGAGCACGGCGACCGTGCCGCGCGGTACGCGCAAGCTGCTGCGGAACGGGCCGAAAGCCGTTTCGCCCCAACGGAAGCGGCTCGGCTCTGGGATGCCGCGCTCACCGCGTACGACCGATCCGGCGGCTCCGGCCCGGAGAAGCGGCTGGAGCTGATCATGGGGAAGGCCCGCGCTTCGGCCGTCGCCGGTGGCCTCGGCCAGTCCCGGCGGGCTCGGGCGGAAGCGTTGGAACTGGCGGAAAAGCTGGACGATCCGCTGCTGACCGCACGGATGCTCGGCGCCTTCGACGTCCCCGCCATCTGGACCGAAAGCGACGACCGGGAACTCGCTTCCCGGATCGCGGGCGCCGTCGAGCGGACCCTCGCCGCGCTGCCCGCCGAACGCCGGACCGAGCGCTGCCGCCTGCTGGCCACGCTCGCCGTCGAACTGCGCAACGAGGGCGGGCGACGGGCTCGCGAGGCGGCTAGGGAGGCCGAGGCGCTCGCCCGAGGGCTCGAAGACCCGGCGCTGCTCGCGTTCGCGCTCAACGCCCGGTTCCTGCAGTCCTTCGACCGTGCGGGACTGGCCCCCGAGCGGGCCGCGATCGGCACCGAACTGGTCGACCTGGCCAGGCGGCACGGGCTGGTGACCTTCGAGGTGCTCGGACACCTCGTGCTCCTGCAGGCGAAGAGCGCGCTCGCGGATTTCGCGGCCGCGGATCGGCATGCCGCGGCCGCGGACGGCCTCGGGAGAAGTACGGCCTTCCGCTGGTCGGCGTGTTCACCCGGTGGTATCGCGCGATGCGGACCGCGATGACCGGCCCCGGAGGGGAAGCCGCGTATCGGGCCGCGGCGGCGGGGCTCGCCGGAACGGCCATGTCCGGAGTGGACAACGGGATCCTCGCGCTCGCCCTGTTCTGCGACCGGCTCCAGCGAGGTTTGCCGCCGGAAGCGCGGGAAGAGAGCTACGGCGCTTACGAAAGCTGGTGCCGTCCGGTGCCGCCGATCCCGGATTCGCCCCGGGACCTGCTGTTCGAGGCCCGCACGTGCCTGCACGCCGTGGTCGCGATCGACCTGGGCGACCGGGCGGCGATGGAACGCCTGTACGCGGAGCTTCTGCCCGCCGAGGGCGAGATCGCCGGTGCCGGGAGCGGGATGCTCACCCTCCGGCCGGTCGCCTGCTACCTCGGTGACCTGGCCACCGCTCTCGGCCGGCGGGAAGCCGCCGCCGAGCACTACCGGACGGCGCGGGCCCTCGCGGTGAAAGCCGGTTCATCGCATTGGGGTCGCTAAGGCGTAACTCACGTGTTTGAAAGCGTATCTCGCGTGCTTGAAGGCGTACCTCGGTGTGCTGCCTCTGATCACGCGAGTTACGCCTTCAAGCACGCGAGTGCGGTGTTCGAGCACCGTCACTGCTCCCGCATCGCGCGGCGGATCTCGGCCAGCTTGTCCTTCGCGGCCTTGTCCCGGTCGGCGATCTTCTTGTCCAGCGAAGCGACGTCTTCCTTGCCGCCGAGGCCGGCGAGCTCTGTCGAGCCCAGCGAGGTCGTGTACCGCTGCTCGATCCGATCCCGCACGTGGTCGAACGAGGGCACGCCGCCCTCGCTGTAGTCCGGCTCCGGGACCTCGACGGGCGCTGCCGGGGACTCTTCGACGATCTCGGCGTCGAGGATTTCCTTGTCCGGGTCTTTCTCGGTCATCGTCCACTCCGTCCTGCGTGCCACGGCACGGCTTCGGTCATCAACCCGAGCATGCCCGAAACCAGCCGCATCTGGTCGACCGTGCGGATGTCGGCCTCGACCAGCCGCGGCGAGCAGACCACGATCGCGAGCGCCTGCGCCCGCGAGAGCGCCACGTTGAGCCGGTTCCGGGAGAGCAGGAAGTCCAGGCCACGCGGCAGATCGACCGCCGAGGACGAGGTCATCGTGGTGATCACCACCGGCGCCTCCTGCCCCTGGAACCGGTCCACCGTGCCCACGCGCACGCCGGGATGGCCCGCCTCGTCCAGCGCCCGGGCGACGACCCGGGCCTGCAGGTTGTACGGCGCCACGACCAGGATGTCCTCGTCGCCGAGCGGCCGGGCCTCGCCGTGATCGGTCCAGGCGCGGCCGTGGAGCTCGGCGACGAGGGCGGTGACCGCCTCGGCCTCTTCGACCGATCGCGTCGTGTTGCCGTGGTGGTCGACCTCGGCGAGGTACAGACCCGATTCGACGCCGTCGATCGCCCGCTCGGCGGCCGAGGGATGCGCGTGCAGACGGCCCGCGTACGACAGCCGCGACACCGGCGCGCAGACGGCCGGATGCATCCGCCGGGTCTCGTCGAGGAAGTACCCGAGTTCGGCCGGGATGATGTCGGCCTCGCCGATGAGGTGCCCGAGCGCGGACGCCTCGGCGCCCGCGGGATGCGTGCCCTGCACGACCTGCGGCAGCTGTTGCGGATCGCCCAGCAGCAAAAGGTTCTTGGCGCACATCGACACCGCGAGCGCGTCGGCGAGGGCGAACTGGCCAGCCTCGTCGATGATCAGCAGGTCGAACGGCTCTTCCCGGATCGCGGCGTTCGCGAACGTCCAGGCGGTGCCGCCGACCAGATGGCCGGTGTCGTGCTCCTCGCGCCACTTCACCAGCGCGGGATTGGTCTTCGGCTGCTCCCACGGCGCGGCCGGGTCCGGGGTGCGCTTGGCGCGTTTCGCGCACGGCAGATCCGGCGCGTTCTTCAGCGCGGCGGACAGCACGTTCTCCACGGCCTTGTGGCTGGTCGAGGTGACGGCGATCGTCTTGCCCGCGCGCACGAGCTTCGCGATCAGCCTGCCCGCCAGATAGGTCTTGCCCGCGCCCGGCGGGCCTTGGACGGCGAGTGTGGAGCCATCGAGCGCCTCGACGGCCTCGATCACCGTGTTCACCAGGTCGGTCCCGGGTTCGGGCAGGGGCTTGTCGTCGCGAAGCCGGGGTGCCGTGCGCCGGAGCAGATCGACGCCGGGATGAGCGGGCAGCGCCGGCAATCGGTCGACGACGAGGCGGGCGAGGTCCGCGACGGCGTCGTCCTTGGGGGAGGGGCGGACCGGGCTCCCGGGCAGCACAGCGACCGGCCGGTCGGCGGTGGTCTCGTCGGGCGGGCAGCCTTCTTCTAGCGTCAGTTCGACGGCGGTGGCCGAGACGACCTTGGCGTCGCGCGCGGCCGCGCCGTACCGCAGGCGGACGTCGTCGCCGGGGGCGAAGGGATGCGGGCGGTCCGGGTCGCAGCGGAGCACCAGCGAGCGTTTCGCCTTGCGGACCCGGCCCGACGGCGGCACCCATTCCCCGGCCTCCAGCGAAACCGGGACGGTGCAGGCGTTGTCGGTCTCCAGATCACCGAGCGGCGCGGCCAGCTGGCGGAAGTACTCCCACCACGCCGGATTCGTCTCGCGGCGGTGATAGCCGACCGACGCGGCCAGCAGTGCGCGAGCGCGATCTTCGCCGGTGAACTCGGCGGGATCGTCGGGCAGGCCCTCCAGGAGAGGATCGACCAGCGCGGCCAGCTGCGCCGCGCGTTCGGCCCGTTTCTGGGCCGCGACGTCCTCTTCGGTCTGGCGGAGCAGAGCGTCCACATCGGACTCTTCGGGCGGCTCGGCGAGCGCGATCCCTTCCTCCGCACGGATCTTGTGCAGGAACTCGAACAGCCGCAAGGTGGAGACGCAGTCGTATTCGTTGTAGTCGCTGATCCCGCGCAGCACTTCGTCCGCGTGCTCGGTCTCGCCGGAGGCGGTCAGCGTCAGGTACTCCTCGTAGGCCTCGATGCTCGACACCGCCGTCTTGACGTCGCCGTCGCGGGCCTCCGGCATGTAGAGCGGTTCGAGATACTTGATCGAGTACGACCGCTGCGATACCCGGAGTGCCTTGCGCACCACGGAATACAGGTCCACCAGGCCACCGCTGCGCAGCAGGTGGTCGACGGCGTCCTCCCGGGTCCCGTGCACGGCGGCGAGCCGCTTGATCGCGGTGACCTCGTACGGCGCGTAGTGGTAGACGTGCGAGCCGGGATGCTCGGCGAGCCTCGCGGTGGCGAAGTCGACGAACTCTTCGAAGGCGCGCTTCTCCTGCGACCGATTGTGCGCCCAGAACGGCGTGAACTTCGTGCCGCCGTCGTCGTCGGTCACGGCGCCGAAAAGGTATTCGAGCCCTTCGCCCGCCAGCGCGTACGGGTCGCCTTCCATGTCGAAGAAGACGTCACCGGGTGCGGGTGGCGGCAGTTCGGCCAGCGCGTCCGGATCGATGACCTCGTAGGCGATCTGCCCGGTCTCGTCCTGCCGGACCTGGATCGCGGCCTGGGCGCGCAGCGTGGTGAACGACGTCGTCGAGATGTCGCGCGGGCGGTCCTCCGGTGCGGCGGCCGCGAGCGCGTCGATGGTGCCGAGTCCCGCGGCGACAAGCTTGCGCCGCTGGTCACCGCGCATCCCCGCGACCAGCGAAAGGTCACGGTCGGCTTCGCGGGCGCTCGCGCAGTGCGCCGCATAGGAGCAGCCGCCGCACGCGGGCCGTTCGTCGGCCCAGAGCCGGACCGGCAGGGTGGGCGGCCGGTTCCGCAGCCGGGCGCGGAGCCGGTCCACCAGCGGGAGGAAGTCGTCGACCCGGAACGACCGCGTGCTGTGGTCGCCGAGCAGCAGATGCATCCGCGGGCCGGCCGGCCAGCCCGCCCGGCGCAGCGCGTCGGCGTACGCGGTCAGCTGGACGACCGCGGCGGGCTTCGCGTGCCTGGCCAGCTTCGTGTCGTAGACCTCGTAGCGGCCTTCGTCGTCTCGCATCAGGAAGTCGGCCCGGCCGGAGAACTCGCCGTCGTGGAAGACCGCCTGGTAGATCACCGGGGCACCGGCCCGAAGCGCTTCTTCGGTGGCCTTCGCGGCGACGACCGGATCGCGTTCGTCGATCTCGACGACGGCGCTCCGCTCGCCGCGCAGCTTGTCCAGAGTCGCGGCCTCGTGCGCGCGTCCGTGCGTGACCGCGAGCTGATCCGGCCCGGAACCCGGCCGTGGCGCGCCCGGCAGGCCGGCGGCCAGCGCCTGGTTGAGGAGGCTGCGGTGCTCGCATTCGAGCAGGTCGGCGAGATCGGACGGGGTGTACATCGCCCGGGAGTCTTACATGGACTCTCGCGGCGACGGCCCCGGCACGCCGGAGTCAGCCCGAGGTGTGGTCGAACGTCAGATGCGAGGTGATCCGGTAGCGGTCGCCCCGGTAGATCGAGCGGGTGTACTCGATCACGCGGCCGGCGTCGTCGCGGGTGGTGCGTTCGAACAGCAGCGCGGGGGAGTGCTGCGGGACGCCGAGCAGGCCGGATTCGTCGGGGTCGGTGACGGTCGGCTCGATGATCTGCACGGCCGTCGCGGGCACGACCTCGTACCGCGTGCGGAGCAGCTCGTAGAACGAGCCGGACTCGAAGCCCGCGGCCGTGATGTCGGGCACGAGGTCGCGCGGGACCAGGATCCGCTCGATCGCCATCGGCGCCTCTTCGACGACGCGGACGCGAGTGACCGCGACCAGGGTGTGGCCGGGCGAGACCTCGAGCCGCTTGCCGAGCCGGGCGCCCGCCGGGGTGGTGGCGAAGTCGATCACGCGGCTCGTCCAGTGGCCTTCGGCGGGCGGGGCGAACTGCTCGCCGCCGGTGGCGGGCAGGAGATCCTGGGAGATCTTGCGCGGCGCGGTGAACGTGCCGCGGCCGTGCTCGCGGACCACGAGACCGTCGCGCTCCAGCTCGTCGATCGCGGCTCGCAGGGTGGGGCGCGAGACGCCGATTTCGCTGCTCAGCGCGCGTTCCGAAGGCAGGACCTCACCCGGCTGCCGCCGCTCGATGAGCTGGCGTAGCCGATCCTTGACCTCTGTTCGCCGCATGACCACAGCCTACCCAGTGGTCAGCGTGAATTGGCTGGTGGACAAGTTGTCTAGACCTATTGACTTTACCACTTCACCGGGCGACGGTGGAAAGAAACTGACCAGTGGTAAAGGAGACGAGATGTCGACCTCAGGGAAGTTCCGCGCCGCCGCCGTCGCGGCGCTGTCGGTCGCCGCACTGGGTCTGGCGCCGGGCGCCGCCGCCGGAGCGGCCGGCTGCGGGGCGCTGTTCGACGACTTCCACTACGGCTCGCACACCGACGGTCTCCTCGCCCAGCACGGCTGGCAGGTGCGGTCCGGCGCAGGCGGCCCGGGCGTCGGCGGCGCACGGTGGGCACCCGAGGGCATCACGTTCCCGACGTCCGACGGGGACAAGGTGCTGCAACTCGCCTCAACCACCGACGGCACGCCCGCGGGGACGACCCAGACCGAGATCATGCAGCCCGACCGGCGGTTCTTCGAAGGGACATACGCGGCGCGGATCCGCTTCTCCGACGCGCCGGCGTCCGGCCCCGACGGTGACCGGATCAACCAGACGTTCTTCACGATCAGCCCGCTCCGCTACGACAACGACCCGATCTACAGCGAGCTGGACTTCTCGGAGTACCTGCCCAACGGCGGGTGGGGCGAGGCGGGGCCGGTGAACTTCCAGACCAGCTGGCACACCTACACGCCGGATCCCTGGTACGCCGAGAACAAGAGCGACAGCCAGCGCCGCAGCATCGACGGATGGCGCTCCGTCGTCGCGACGGTGTCCGACGGGCACGTGCGGTACTACATCGACGGCGCGCTGGTGGCCGACCACGACCGAAGCGGGCCGTTCGACGTGTACCCGCGGCAGAACATGTCGTTGAACGTGAATCAGTGGTTCATCGACCTCACGCAGCACAGCGGCGGGACGAGCACCTACCTCGAACAGGTGGACTGGGTCTACTACGCGAAGAACGAGGTACTGACACCGCAGGCCGCCGCCGACCGGGCCGCGTCGTACCGGTCTTCGGGCGTGCGGTTCACCGACGATCTCGGTGGCTGTTAGATATGAGCGGTGGATCGGCTGACGGAACGTTTCGAGGAACACCGGGTCAGGCTGCGGGCGGTGGCCTACCGGATGCTGGGTTCGGCCAGTGAGGCCGAGGACGCCGTCCAGGACACGTGGCTGCGGCTGAACCGCGCCGACGCGGAGGAGATCGAGAACCTCGGCGGCTGGCTGACCACGGTGGTGGCGCGGGTGTGCCTGAACGTGCTGCGCTCGCGCGACCACCGGCGGGAGGAATCGCTCGACGACCGGCTCGCCGAACCGGCCGACTCCTCGGTCGATCCCGCCGCCGACGCGGTGCTCGCCGACTCGGTGGGACTGGCGATGATGGTGGTCCTGGACACGCTGGCCCCGCCGAACGGCTCGCGTTCGTCCTGCACGACATGTTCGCGGTGCCGTTCGACGAGATCGCCCCGCTGATCGACCGCACCCCGGCCGCCGCGAGGCAACTCGCGAGCCGGGCCCGGCGCCGTGTCCAGGCTCGCCCCAGTACCTCGGAACCGGATCTCGCGCGACGGCGCCAAGTCGTCGACGCGTACCTGGCCGCTGCTCGCGGCGGAGATTTCGCGGCGCTCCTCGAACTTTTGCATCCCGACGTCGTCCTCCGCGCGGACAAGGCGGCAGGCCCCTCGCGCGAGCCGATCTTCCTGCGCGGCGCCAGTGTGGTGGCTCGTGGCGCGGCGGCCGCTTCGGTGCGGGCGGCGATCACCCAGCTCGCGCTGGTGAACGGCGGCATCGGCCTCGTGATGGCCGACGAAGGACGGCCTTCGGTCGTGCTCGCGTTCGCGTTCGTGGACGGGAAGATCAGCGAGATCGACGTCATCGCGGACCGGGAACGGGTGCGCGGGCTGGATTTGGTGATGGTGGACTGAGCCGGGGTTGCGGTTCGGTCGCGAACGAATACCGATGGTTCCGTCTCTCCGGTCCGGGCGTTAACGGTTCTCTGTCGTTCTCCGCCTCCTTTTCAAGGCTCTTTGAGTCACGACGAGGAGGCGACCATGTCGGAGGGGACGTTCGGAACTGCTCGACGCCATCCTGTGAAAGAACAGGACACCGCGTATCGGGACGACTATCAGCGGGATCGGGACCGGGTTCTCTATTCGTCCGCGTTCCGGCGGCTGGCCGGGGTGGCGCAGGTCGCCGCGGTCAACGAGCAACTGGTGTTGCACAACCGGCTCACCCACAGTTTGAAGGTCGCGCAGATGGGGCGAAGACTTGTGCAGCATCTGCGCTATCAATTGGACGATCCGAAGCGTGGCTTCCCGGAAGGATCGAATCTGAACGAGGACGTCGTCGAGACGGCGGGACTCGTGCACGACATCGGACACCCGCCGTTCGGCCACATCGCGGAGGAGGTCCTCGGCCAGCGGCTGGCTCAGATCGAAGGGCTGGAAGGCTTCGAAGGGAACGCGCAGTCCTTCCGGGTGGTGACGAAGCTCGCCCGGCGGAAGATGGAGCACCCGGGCCTCAACCTGACCCAGGCGACGTTGAACGCGATCCTCAAGTATCCGCGTCTCAAGTCGGGTGATTCGCCAACGGCCTTGTGGACCGACCGTGGCTACGGGGACAAATGGGGTGCGTATCAGACCGAAAAGGTGGACTTCGACTGGGCGAGGGAAGGTAGCCGCCGTGACTTGAGATCCGCGAACGCGGTCCTGATGGATTGGGCGGACGACATCAGTTACGCGACACATGATCTAGAGGACTACTTTCGCGCCGGTCTCATCCCCTTGCACAGTTTGTCGGTGGATAAGGAACGCATACTCAAGCATGGCCTCCGCCGGCTGAAGCAGCACAGGGGATTCGACGAGTTCCGATTCCGGAACGAGCTCGAAACGATCATCGCCGAGTTCGGCGGACGCCTGCACTCCCAGTGCTGGGAGACCCGTAAGAACCGGGTGCAGATGAACAAGATCAGCAGCGGCCACCTCACCCGGTTCGTGAAGGCGGTCCGGCTGCTCGGCGAACCACCCTATGTCGAGATCGAGCAGAGCAGTCAGTACCGGGTCGCCGCGCTGAAGGAACTCACGTGGTTCTACGTGATCAACAGGCCTCCGCTTGCCATCCAGCAGGAAGGCCAGAAGCGGATCATCGGTTCGCTCTTCGATCGGTTGATGATGTGCTTGGAGAAGTCTCCGAGTAGTCCGAAAATCCCCATCCAACTCCGGGGGATCTATCGCGACATCACGCATGATGACACGGCGGAGGGTACTTCGGAGAGGAGCAAGGAAGCCGGATGTGCCCGGGCTGTCACCGACTACATCTGTCTGCTTACCGAAGCGCAAGCGGTCGATCTCGGCGAGCGTCTGGCGGGGCGGTCGCAGAGCTCGATGTTCGGGACCTGGTTCAACTGAACGAGGGTATGCCGAGGGGCCCGTCGCCGGTGGTGGTCGGCGGGCTTCTCGGTTCAGTGGTGGTTGTGGCGGGGTTGTTGTAGCGGGTCCAGATACTGCGGTGGGATGAATTCGGGTCGGCCGCCGGTGGTGTGGACTTTCCAGCCGGAGTGGCCGTGGATGACCATGTGGTGGTAGCGGCAGAGTAGGCAGAGGTTGTCGAGGTTGGTGTCGCCGAGTTGGCCCAGGGGAGTATGTGGTGGGCTTCGCAGTGTTTGGGTTTTCGTCGGCAGCCGGGGAAGGCGCAGCCGTGGTCGCGCAGGTTGAGGGCGCGGCGTTGGGCGGGGGTGACGGTGCGGGCGGCGCGGCCGATGTCGAGGGGTTCGCTTTCGGTGCCGAGGACGGCGGGGATGATTTTCGCGTCGCAGGCCAGCATGCGGGCGTGCCGGGCGGTGATCTGGGTGACTCCGTCCACGCAGGCGGCCCCGAGCCCGGAGGTCAAAGTTTCCAGGGGGATGGTGACGACGACGGTGGTGCGGTCTCCGGAGAGGGTGGGGGCTTTGTCGTTGGTCATCGCGTAGTGGATCGCGTCGAACAACGCGTCGCCGTGGCGTTCGCCGGGGGTGCGGGGGTCGCGGTTGCCGTCTTCGTCGATGGGTCTTCGTTGTCCCCAGGTTTCGAACAGGGCGTTGGCGCGGGCCCGAATTCGGGGTCCAGTAAGCCGGTGAGCCGCCACCACCCATCGTCACGTTTCCGCAGATACACCTCGCGGGACGGGGGTTTGAGATCCTCGTCTTTGGGCTCGTTCCCGTCGGGATCGAGGTGGGCGAGAAGGTCCGCGCCGGCGTTGGTGATCTCTTGGGGTCCGGCATGGCGGGCCAGAGTCACCAGGATCTGCTCGGCAGCGGCCCGGTCGTCGTCCGAGGCATCGTCAGGGATCTTCTTCAGCACCGCGAGGATCGGATCCAGCTGCTGATGCCCCAGATCACCCTCGGCCGCCGCGGCACCGGCGATGGGGGCGAACGCCGGTACGGGAGTGCCGTCCAGATTCCGGCTCTCGTTCACAGCCAACGCCCGGGCCACGGTGTCGCGGGCCTCTTTGGGG
The DNA here is from genome assembly GCF_022479115.1 of Amycolatopsis sp. EV170708-02-1. Lineage (NCBI taxonomy): Bacteria > Bacillati > Actinomycetota > Actinomycetes > Pseudonocardiales > Pseudonocardiaceae > Amycolatopsis > Amycolatopsis sp. EV170708-02-1. The sequence goes on along the minus strand of NZ_CP092497.1, from coordinate 5,102,060 downwards.
CTGATCCGGGCGGCCTCGGCGAACCAGCCCGCGGTCGACCCGTGCCCGAACAGTTCCATTGGACCGCGGGACTCGATCTCGGCCAGGAACTGCCCGACCTCCGCCAAGGCCTGACGCGCCACCGACAACCGCTCCACCACGCCGTGCGCGAGCTCCCGCGCACCGGCACGCCACAACTCGTGCGGCGGTTCGAGGATGCGCTGACTGGACACCCCACAAGAATACCAAGAATCGAACAAGTGTGCGAATGTGAAAAGTGCTCTAGAATTGGTTTCGCATTCTGGCGATGTAGGTCCGGGCGTGTCAGGAGTTATTGATGGGTAGGGAAAACGCAGTACGTCGCGAAAGCCTCTTTCGCGGCATCGGCGAAGACTGGGCGGCGCCGCATCCTGAAGATGGTCTGGCTCTGATTGGCACTCGTCATCCAGCTGGACCACTCTGATCCCAGACCCTTGGCCTCAACCGTCAAGGCGCAGAATGGTTTCTTCGATCTCGGCGTCCCGAGCGGACGCGTAAGCGATCTCGGTGCCGACGACGGCGAAGCCCGCCTTCCTCAGCACCCGAAGTGACCCGAGATTGTCGCTCGCGGCGCGCGCATACAGAGGCCGGTCCTCGACCATCTCCAGAAGGAGCGCAAGGGCTCGGCTGGCGACGCCCCGCCCCCAAACCGCACGGTCGATCCAGTAGGTGATTTCCGCGTCGCCGTCCACGAAGAACCTGCCGATGGTGCCGAGGAATCGTCCGTCACCGGTCACCGCGCGCAGGATGAGATCAGGAGAAGTCCTCAACTTCGCCATGTGGAGGTCGAAGGCTTCGCGATCGTCGGGATCCCTGGCGATGAACGCGGCCATCCGGACCGATTCGGGGTCACGCATCAGCTCGTACAAGGTGTCCAGGTCGCGATCCTCGACCGGCCGCAGTGCCACCTCGACCATCGATCTCCTCCTCGGCGTATCGGCGACGTCCCGGCACCCATCGTGCCCGAAACCCGCCTAAGGTGGCCGGGACGCCGCAGTCACTTCCGGGAGGCACGCATGTCGTTGTTGGCCCAGCTGAACTCCGCGATCACCACGGGCGCGATCGAGGTCGTCGATCTCACCGCCCCGTTGAGCGCGAGCACCCCGATCCTCCGGCTGCCGGAGCCGTTCGCGAACACGATCCCGTTCGGCCTGGAGGAGATCAGCCGGTACGACGAACGCGGGCCGCGCTGGTACTGGAACAACATCCACACCGGCGAGCACACCGGGACCCACCTCGACGTCCCCGTGCACTGGGTGTCGGGAAAGGACGGCCACGACGTCTCCGAGGTGCCGTTGCGCACGCTGGTCGCCCCGGCCGTGGTGCTCGACGCGTCGGCTCGCGCGGCCGAAGACCCGGACTTCCTGCTTTCCGTGGAAGACATCCGTGAGTGGGAGCGGGTGAACGGGCCGCTGCCCGATGGTGGCTGGCTGCTCTACCGCACGGGCTGGGACGCTCGTTCGCATGATCAGGAGACCTTCCTCAACAACGACGAGAACGGTCCGCACACCCCGGGTGTGTCGGGGGAGTGCGCTCGCTGGCTCGCGGAGGAGGCGCCGATCACCGGGTTCGGGGTCGAGACCGTCGGCACCGACGCGGGGCAGGCACTCGCACTCGAACCGGCCTTCCCGTGCCACGAACTTCTTCTGGGCGCGGGAAAACACGGCTTGACGCAGTTGCAGAACCTGGCGAGCCTGCCGCCCACCGGATCGCTGCTGGTCGTCAGCCCGCTCCCGATCGTCGGCGGTTCCGGCAGTCCCGCCAGGGTCTACGCGCTGGTCGAGCGGGCATGAACGTCGCGGAGCTGGTCGGCCGCACGCTCGCGGAGCTCGGCGTCGGCATGGCGTTCGGGGTCGTGGGCAGCGGCAACTTCGAGGCCACCAACGGGTTGCGGGCCGGCGGTGCGCGGTTCGTCGCCGCGCGGCACGAGGGCGGCGCGGCGAGCATGGCCGACGCGTACGCCCGGATGAGCGGTCAGGTGCCGGTTCTGAGTCTCCATCAGGGCTGCGGGCTGACCAACGCGCTCACCGGGATCACCGAGGCGGCCAAGAGCCGGACGCCGATGATCGTCTTGGCCGGGGACACCGCGGCGTCGGCGGTGCTGTCGAACTTCCGGGTCGGCCAGGACGCGCTCGCGGCCGCCGTCGGCGCGGAGCCCGAACGCGTGCACGGCGCGCGCACCGCGGTCGCCGACACCGTCCGCGCCTATCGGACGGCCGTGCAGCGGCGACGGACCGTCCTGCTCAACCTTCCTCTCGACGTCCAAGCCCAGGAAGCGCCCGAAGCGGTCCCGGTCCCGGAAGTCCCCGGCCCGGCGTCGATCCGCCCGAGCGCGGAGGCGATCGCGGAGCTGGCCGCGCTCCTCGTCGAAGCGCGGCGGCCGGTGTTCATCGCCGGCCGCGGCGCGCGTGAGAGCGCCAAACCACTCAAGGAGCTCGCGGAGGTCTCTGGCGCACTGCTCGCGACTTCGGCGGTGGCGCACGGCCTCTTCCACGACGACCCCTTCGCGATCGGGATCTCGGGCGGCTTCTCGTCGCCGCGAGCGGCAGACCTCGTCAAGGACGCCGACCTCGTGATCGGCTGGGGGTGCGCGCTGAACATGTGGACCACCCGGCACGGCACGCTGCTCGGCCCGGGTGCCCGGCTGGTCCAGGTCGACGTCGATCAGGCGGCGCTCGGCGCGCACCGGACGATCGACCTGGGCGTCGTCGGCGACGTCACCAGCACGGCCGTGGACGTGCACGCCGAACTCGTCAGGCGGGGCCACGAAAGCCACCGCGAAATCCCCGAAAGCACACGATGGAACGACGTCCCGTATAACGACCTATCCGGCGGCGGACGGATCGATCCACGTACGCTCAGCCGCCGTCTCGACGAGATCTTGCCCGCCGAACGGGTGGTTTCGATCGACTCCGGCAACTTCATGGGCTACCCGAGCGCGTACCTGTCCGTCCCCGACGAGAACGGTTTCTGCTTCACGCAGGCGTTCCAGAGCATCGGGCTGGGCCTCGGGACGGCGATCGGCGCCGCGCTGGCCCGGCCGGAGCGGCTGCCGGTGCTCGGGGTGGGCGACGGCGGGTTCCACATGGCCGTCGCCGAGCTGGAAACCGCCGTGCGGCTACGGATCCCGCTCGTCGTCATCGTCTACAACGACGCGGCGTACGGCGCCGAGATCCACCACTTCGGTGCCGCGGACATGACGACGGTCCGGTTCCCCGACACCGACATCGCGGCGATCGGACGCGGTTTCGGCTGCGCCGGGGTCACCGTGCGGTCGGCCGAGGATCTCGCCGCCGTCAAGGTTTGGCTCGACGGATCACGGGACGCGCCGCTCGTCGTCGACGCCAAGATCGCCGACGACGGCGGCTCGTGGTGGCTCGCCGAGGCGTTCCGCCACTAAACGCCCCAGTCCGGCCGCAGCGGCATGCCCGCGTCGCCGTCCGGGCCGGCCTTCACCCCGAGCACCTGGTGCAGTTCGATCTCCCGCCGCTCGAAGGCGAGGCGGCACGCGGCCATGTACAGCGCCCAGACGCGGCTCCGGCCGGCGCCCGCTTCGGCGACGGCCTCGTCCCAGTTCGCGTCGAGGTTGGCGCACCAGGCGCCGAGGGTGGTGGCGTAATGCTCGCGGAGGTTCTCGGAATGCCGCACCTCCAGCCCGCTGTCGTGCATCGCGGTGGCGATCTCGCCGACGGACTCCAGCTCGCCGTCGGGGAAGACGTAGCGGTCGATGAACCCGCGTGACCGGTGCGGGACGGAGGTGTCCGGGTTGGTGATGCTGTGGTTCAGCAAACGCCCGCGCGGTTTGAGTTTCCCGGCGAGGAAACGGAAGTACGACGGAAGGTTGCGCGCGCCGATGTGCTCGGTGAGCCCGATCGACGACACCGCGTCGAAACCCGTTTCGGTGACGTCGCGGTAGTCGAGATGCCGTACTTCGGCCTTGTCCGCGAGCCCCTTGGTCACGATGTCCTTCTGCGCCCACTGCGCCTGCTCGCGCGAAAGGGTGACACCCAGCGCCTCGACGCCGTAGTTCTCGACGGCGTGCTCGACCATCCCGCCCCAGCCGCAGCCGACGTCCAGCAGCCGCATCCCGGGCCGGAGCCCCAGTTTCCGGCACACCAGGTCGAATTTGTGCGCCTGCGCCTCTTCCAGCGACGCGTCGTCGGACGGATACGCGGCGCAGGTGTAGGCCATCGACGGGCCGAGCACCAGTTCGTAGAACCGGTTCGAGACGTCGTAATGGTTCGAGATCGCGTTGCTGTCTCGCGCTTTCGAGTGCCGTAGCCCGTCGAAGACACGCTTGGCGCGGCTCGGCAGTTCTTCGGCGGGTGGGGCGACGCGGCGCAGGTGCCTCGGCCCGAGCTCACGCAGCAGCCACAACCGGTCCGCGGCGCTGAGCTGATCGACCTGGGAAACGAGCGCGCGCAACGCCGTGTAGAGATCGCCGTCCACGTCGAGCGCGCCGGCGACGTAGGCACGGGCGAGCCCGAGGTCGCCAGGGGACGACATCAGATACGTCAACGCCAGCGGCGACCGCACCCGGATCGACACCGGCGCGTCCGCCGGGCCGCTCGTGCTGCCGTCGTAGGCGGTGATGGACACTTCGGCGCTCGGGCCGAGCAACCGCTCGAAGATCTTCCCGACGGTAGTCGTCCCAGCCATGGTCGTCTCTCTTCTCCCCGGGCCCGATCACCGCCGCCGCACGCATTTCGCGTACAGGTCGAGCAGGCGGCCGTCGGGGTCGTAGGCCGTCTTAAGTTTCCGGTAGGCGTCGCCGTTGTAGAGCCGCCAGAACTCCTCTTCGGCATAGAAACTGTCGGAATACAGCGATTTCCGCCCGCCGAGCCGGGTCACTTCGGCCTCGATCAGCCGATTGTGCGTATCCGGCGCCTCGCCCGGGTCCAGTGGCACCGCGGACCAGAACCCGAAGTTGACGTACAGCGTTTCGGGGTCCATCTCGTACAGCGGCGAGTTCACGCCGCCCGGCCGCTGCTTCAGCGGGCAGACCCACACCGGGCTGATCGGGATCTCGCGGCGGAAGAAGTCCAGGAACTCCGCGGCCCGCGACAGCGGCACTTCGATGTCCTGGACCACGGTCTCTTCCGGCGGAAGACGGCGCAGCTTGAGCAGTTTCGCGGCGATCCCGAACCGGCGATCGAGCGCCACGACCTTCCAGTAGACCGACGACCGCAGCAGCCGCCTGCCCAGCAGCAGCCGGGGGAGCCGGTGCTGCACGCCGAACGCCCGCGAGCACCAGAACCAGTCCGTGTCCCAGCGCCACAGGTAGTCCCGGACGCTCAAGTGGTCGGTCTCGCGGGAGCGGATCGACTTGTAGTAGATGTCGAGCCAGGTGTAATCGCTGGTCACCGGCGCCGACGAGGTGAAGGTGCCCAGGGTCAAGTACTGCTCGCCCGGCCCGAAGACCGTTCCGTCCACGAAGTCGGCCGACCCGCTGCGGCAGGCCTCGCCGAGCGCCGCGAAGTACTCCTCTAGGTCTTCGTACCGGACGTGGTCGAGCCGGACGTACGGCTTGACCGGCTCCAGCTCGATCTTCAACCGCAACGCGTAGCCGAGTGTCCCGTACGAGTTCGGGAAGCCGTGGAAGAGCTCGCTGTGCTCGTTGTCCGGCCTGGCGACGACGATCCGGCCGTCGCCGGTGAGCAGCTCCATCTCCAGCACCGACTCGTGCACGAGCCCGTTGCGGAACGAGGACGACTCGATGCCGAGGCCGGTGACCGCGCCGCCGAGCGTGATCGTCTTGAGCTGCGGCACGACCAGCGGCATCAACCCGTGGGGCAGGGTCGCGTCCACCAGCTGCTCGTAAGTGACCATGCCTTCGACGTCGGCCGTGCGCGCCAAGGGATCGACGTCGAGCACGTGCGTGAATCCCGAGACGTCCAGCCCCGGGGTGCTGGTCGCCTTCCGTGCCCGGAACAGGTTCGACGTCCGCTTCGCCAGCCGGATGGTGCCGTGGAGATCGGCGAGCTGTGCCCGGAGGGTTTCGGCTCGCGCTTCGTGTTCGGCGAACCGGACCAGCCGCGCCGTCTCCCGGATCCCGCTGTCGCTGCTCGCCATCAGTTCATCGTGCCCCACCGGACCGCCCGGCGCAGCCCTTGATTCCTAGCCGAGCCCGGACAGCGGGACGGCGTCCGCCATCGCGGTGAAGCCCTTGTCGCCGGGGTGGAGGTGATCGCCGGAGTCGTACTCGGGTTTCATCCGCTGCGGGTCGGCGGGGTCGCGGATCACCGCGTCGAAGTCGATGTAGCCGTCGAAGAGCCGGCTCGTCCGGATGAACCGGTTCACCGCCTGCCGGGTCTCCTCGAGCTGCGGCGTGTACGAACCCCAGCCCTTCCACGGCGTGATCGTCGCGCCCAGCACTCGCAGACCGCGGTCGTGTGCGCGGCCGGCGATCTGCTTCAACGCCGAGATGATCTTGTTCGGGTCGGCCTGGTGCGGCGTCTGCTGGATGTCGTTGATGCCCTCGAACACGATCGCCGTCCGCACGCCGGACTGGCCGAGCACGTCGCGGTCCAGCCGGGCCAGCGCGTTGACGCCGTAGGTGCCGCCGTCGAGCAGCAGCCGGTTGCCGCTGATCCCGGCGTTGAGCACGCCCGTCCGCGCGCTGATCTTGTCGGCGAGCTGATCGGGCCAGCGCAGGTTCGCGCCCCAGGTCGAGTTCGCCCCGTCGGTGATCGAGTCGCCGATCGCCACGACGCTGCCCCGCAGCCCCCGGCCACGGACATCCACTCCGGACACGTAGTGCCAGACCGCGGTCTTCTCCGGGAACGCCGCCGCCGACTCGTCGGCCGCCTTGTCGCCGTTCCGGGTGAAGTAGGAGTTCTGCGTCGCCAACGGGTGGTAGGTGACCGGGCCCGACGGCGTCGGCGTGTACGTGGTGACCAGGAGATCGCCGTCCCTCGGCACCGTCAGCGCCGCGCCGTCGCTGAGGATGTCGGCGCCCGGCGGCACGGTGACCTCGCGATCTCCGCCGAAGGTCAGCGTGCGCATCGTGCCGGGCACGGCCTGCGGGGTGTCCGGGCCGACGGCGACCGCGACGGTCACCCGGCCGAACAGCACCGGCGTCCGGCCGAAGGCGTTGGACAGCCGCACCCGCACCTCGTGCCCGCCGACGCTGGTGTGGACGATGTTGCGGATCGAGAAGTTCGGGTAACCGTTGTCGGTCCCGGCGACCCCGGCCGCGGGAGCGGCCGCCCAGGTGCCCACCCAGCCGCTCGGGGCGGCGCGTTCCATCTGAGACGGCGGGGCCGCCGCGGCGACCCCCGGTACCACGCCCAGCAACAGGATCCCCGCTACGGCGAGCTGCTTCACGCGCATGTCGGTTTCGCCTCCACCCAGTCGGCTCCACCCATCGTCAGTGAATCACCGACAGCGGGTCAACGTCCCGGACGGGACAGGTTTCTGTCGGTGGTCGCGGTTAGCCTGAACGCCATGAAGCCAGCCGCCCTCCGGAAGATCTGCCTCGGCTTCCCCGGCGCCCGGGAGGAGTTCCCGTTCGGGGAGGACAACAGCGTGTTCAAGGTCGCGGGCAAGGTGTTCGCGCTCAGCCCGCTCAAGGCGAAACCGCTGCGGATCAGCCTCAAATGCGAGCCGGACCTCGCCGTCCGGTTGCGCGCCGGGCATCCGGCGATCATCCCCGGCTACCACCTGAACAAACGACACTGGAACACCGTCGAGCTGGACGGCTCGCTGACCGACGACTTCGTCCGGGAGATGATCGAGGACTCCTACGACCTCGTCGTCGCGGGCCTGCCGAAACGAGAACAGGAGAAACTGAACTGGGTCGCGCTCAGCCAGGAATGACCAACCCGGGTTTCATCCGGATTTCATCCCACCGTGCTCGGCCCGCCTCCTACCGTGGGCGGAGAAGGGTGCCGCCCGCCGCACGATGACTCGCTTCCCGGCACTTCCTAGGCTGATGTCCGTGCTGGAGATCTTGCGGGACCGATTCCGGGCACGGGCGCAGGAGAGCCTCACCCGTGCCGGGCTCGCCCTGCCCTGGTGGGTTCCGGTGAGTTCCACCTTCCTGAGCGTGGTCTTCGCCGTGATCGCGGTGGTGCAGCGGGACGCCCTGGCGCCGCCGCAGCCGGTCGCGCTGGGCGGGCTGCTCGTGATCGCCACACCGCTGGCCTGGGTGATCACCGGCTGGGTCGTGCCGTGGGCGCGGGTGGCGGCGCTGATCGCCGCCGCCGCCGTCCTGCTCGTCGAGCCCGCGCTCCCGGATTTCGCGCCGTTGCTGCTGTTGGTCGCGGCCACCGAAGCGGGCAGTGTCCTGCGGACGACGTGGGGGATCGCCCTCGTCACGTTCGCGGCGGAGGCGGTGCTCCTCGTGGCGGGGATCTGGGGCGGGCTGATCGGTGGGCCGGTGTACATGGTCGCGGTTCTGCTCGGCCTCAGTGGCGGGCTCATGACCGCTGGTACACCAGGGTGCTGGCCGCCGAACGCGGAAACCGCGACGCCTCCCGTGACAAGGCCCTGCTCGCCGAACGCCAGCGCATCGCGCGTGAGGTGCACGACGTCGTCGGCCATTCGCTCAGCATCACCCTGCTGCACCTGACCGGTGCCCGGCATGCGTTGCAGCAGGACCGCGACGTCGACGAGGCGATCGAAGCGCTGACCGAAGCCGAGCAGGTGGGACGCGCCGCGATGGCCGACATCCGCCGCACGGTCGGCCTGCTCGCCGACTCGCCGTCGGGCAGCGCCCCGCTGCCGGGCGTGGAGGACATCGCGACGCTGGTGGAACGCACCCGCAGCGCCGGACTGGCGGTGCGCTATACACAGGAAGGCGACCTCGGCCGGGTAGGCGCCTCGGAAGGATTGGGCCTCTACCGGATCGTGCAGGAATCACTTGTCAACGTCGTCAAGCACGCCCCCGGAGCGACCGCGGAGGTGCGGCTGAACGCCGGCCGTTCGGGGTTGAACCTCGTCGTCAGCAACACCCTCCCCGCCACCGTCCGGCGCGCGGCGGAGGACGGGTCCGGACTGGCCGGGATGGCCGTCCGGGCGGCCCAGCTCGGCGCCGACCTCAGCGCCGGCCCCAGTGGCAGGCAGTGGATCGTGCGGGTCACCGTGCCGGGAGTCAAACCGTGACCGCCGCCGAGATCCAGGTGCTGCTGGTCGACGATCAGGAGCTGGTCCGGTCCGGGCTGCGGCGCATCCTGCGGCGGCGCGACGGGTTCGTCATCGCGGGGGAATGCGGCGACGGCTCGGAGGTGCCCGCGGCGCTGGCCGCGCACGAGGTCGACGTCATCGTGATGGACCTGCGGATGAAGAACGTCGGCGGCGTCGAGGCCACCAGGCGGCTGCGGCGGACCGGCGGGCATCCACCCGTGCTCGCGCTGACCACCTTCGACGACGACAACCTCTTGGCCGACGCGCTGCGGGCGGGCGCGGCGGGCTATGTGCTCAAGGATTCTCCCGCCGAAGACCTGATCCGGGCCGTGCGGGCGGTCGCCGCGGGCGACGCCTGGCTGGATCCCGGGGTCACCGGGCGGGTGCTCGCCGCCTACCGGCAGGCCGCCGGGAACGGCAGCGGCGGACGCTCACCGGAACTGCTGACACCGAGGGAACAGGACGTGCTCAGGGCGATCGGCCGGGGACTGACCAACGCGGAGATCGCCGCGACCCTCGTGATTTCGGAGGTGACGGTGAAAAGCCATATCGGCCGGATCTTCACCAAGCTCCAGCTGCGGGACCGGGCGGCCGCGATCGTGTACGCGTTCGATCACGGGATCGTGGTGCCGGGCTAGTGCGGAACGAAGGGGGGATCATGTCGGAATCGAAGCTGCGGTTCGAAGTGCTCGGCCCGTTGCGGGCCTGGCACGGCGAGACCCGGCTGGACCTCGGTCCGGTCCGCCAGCAGGCCGTCCTCGCCGCGCTGCTGCTGCGCCCAGACGTGACCGTCAGCCACTACGAACTCACCGACGGGCTCTGGGAGAAGCCGCCGGAGTCGAACGTGCTGCCGGTGTACGTCCGGCGGCTGCGGCAATGCCTGGACACGTCAGGGACGAAGCCGCGGGACTCGGTGATCGTGTCCGACCGCGGTGGCTACCGGTTCGCCGGCGGCGGGGTGCGCCTCGACGTGGTCCGGCTGGAGGAGGTAGCGGCCGTCGCGGCCGCCGCCGAGGAATCGGGCGACCTCGTCGCCGCGGTGGACACCTTCGCCGAGGCACTCCGGCTGTTCCACGGCGAGCCGCTGACGGGGCTGCCCGGAGCGTTCGTCCAGGGCGAGCGGCGGCGGCTGGAGGAACGCAAGCTGCTGTTCCTGCGCCGGAAACTGCGGGCCCAGCTGAAACTCGGACGGTTCGACGAGGTGATCGGCGAGCTCTCGGCGCTGGTGTCCGCCGACCCGCCGAGCGAGCCGCTGGCCGCGTTGCTGATGCGGGCGCTCTACGGCGGCGGGCGGCAGGCGGAGGCGCTGGAGGTGTTCACCGACGTCCGCGAGCGGCTGGTGGAGCAGCTCGGTGTCGAGCCGGGCGAGGAGCTGCGGCAGGTACAGGAAGCGGTACTGCGCGGGGACGAGGCGCTGCTCGGTGTCGCCCCGCGCCGGGAGCCGACCCGCCGGATCCGCAACGAACTGCCCGCCACCAACGGCGAACTCGTCGGCAGGGACCGGGAACTCGCGCTGCTCGTGGAGGACGGCGATCCGGAGTCGGTCTCGGTCGACACCGTCGACGGTGTCGCGGGCGCGGGGAAGACCGCGCTCGCGGTGCGCGCGGCCCACCGGCTCCGCGAGTCCTATCCGGACGGTGCGTTGTTCGTGGATCTCCACGGCTACACCGAAGGTCGCGAGCCGGTGACGCCGGAGCGCGCGCTGCGGCGGCTGCTTCGCGCGGTCGGGGTCGAAGACGGGCTCATGCCGGACGATCTCGACGAGCTGTCCGCGTCGTGGCGGGCGGCGACCGCGCAGCTGCGGTTGCTGCTGGTGCTCGACAACGCCGAGTCCGCCGGGCAGGTGCGGCCGTTGCTGCCGTCCGGGCCGGGCAGCCGGGTGCTGGTGACCAGCCGTCGCCGTCTGTCCGGTTTGGACGCAGACCGCCGCGTTTCCCTCGGTGCGCTGGGTCTCGAAGCGGCGGAGCGGCTGCTCGGCCGCATCGTCGGAGCGCCGAGGGCGGAGGGGGAGCGGTTCGCCGTGCGCGCCCTCGCCGGACTGTGCGGGCGTCTGCCGCTCGCGCTGCGGATCGCGGGCGCCCGGCTGCAGAACCGTCCGATGTGGACGTTCAAGGACCTGGTGGACCGGATGTCGGACGACGAGCGCAGGCTCGGCGAGCTGACCGCCGAGGATCGCAGCGTCGAGGTGGCGCTGCGCCTCTCGTACGAACAGCTGCGGCCCGCCGAGCAGGACGCGTTCAGTGTGCTCGGCCTGTCGCCGACGGCCGAGTTCGACCGGCTCTCGGTCTCCGCCCTGCTGGACTGCTCACCGGCCGAAGCCGAACGGCGGCTGGAAAGCCTGGTCGACGCCAGCCTCGTGCAGGAACCGGCGAGCGGCCGCTACCGGCTGCACGACCTGGTGGCGGTCTACGCCCGGCGGCTCGCCGGGGAGATGCCGGAAGAGGCCGCCGAAGCGGCACGGAAACGGGTGTACGGCTTGTATCTCGGCGCCGCTCGCCGGGCGACTGAATGGGGCGTCGCGCGGTTCCCGCTGGAGACGGGAGGGCCTTTCACCGGCCAGCGCGACGCTTCCGCCTGGCTCGACGCCGTCGGCGACCTGCCCGAGGTGGTGGCCCAGGCGGCCGAATCCGGGTTGCACGACCTCGCGTGCTCTGTCGCCGAGGGGCTCGTCGATTATCTCGCCCGCCAGCAGCGATACCACGAATGCCGGACGGCGCTGCAGATCGCGCTGCCGCTGGCCGAACAGGCCGAAGACGAACGCCTCGTCTCTTCGCTGCGGTTCTGCCTCGGCTACGCCTACGCCATGCAAGGCCAGCTGGACCGGGCGCGCGGCTGGTTCGACGACGCGCTGCGGGCGGGCCAGTCCTCCGGAGACCGCGGCGTGGAGGCGCGGGCGCTGGGCGGGCTCACCATGGCGGACCTGATCGCCGGACGGCACGATCTCGCCATCCCCGGGATGCGGCGGGTGATGGTCATGGCCGACGAGGTGGGGGACAGCTGGCTCGCCGAGAGATCGTTGTCGGCGCTGGGCTATCTCGCCTATCTGCAGGGCGAGCACGAAGAGGCGCTCGTCCACCTCCGCCGCGCGCGTGAGCTGAGCGAGGAGATCGGCAGCACGGGGATGCTGGCGAGGGTGCTGTGCCATATCGGCACGGTTCAGCTCGAAATCGGCAGGTTCGCCGAAGCCGCGCTCGACCTCCGGCGGTCCGTCGAACTCGCCGAAGAGACCACGGACGGCCTGCTGGTCGCGACCAGCCTCGCCCGGCTGGGTGCCGCGGAACTGGAACTGGGGAATCTCTCCGAGGCGTTCGAACTCCAGCGGCGCGCGCTGACGGCCGTCACCGAGGAGACCATCGTCGGGATGGAGTCCGAGATCCGCAACCGGCTCGGCCGCACCCATCTCGCCGCGGGCGATCCGGTGGCGGCCAGGGAGCACTTCGAATGGGTGCTCACCACCATAGGGCCCGACGGCGATTCCCTTCAGCGCACCCTCGCGCTGGAAGGTCTGGACCTCACCAGACAGTCGGTGCTCCGGCGTTGACGATCGTGAACCGGTGCCCGGCCATACTCGTCCGCCAGCGCGCGAAGTAGCTGTCGGCGGCGTCGGCCAGGTGCACCCCGGCGCGGACCTCGTGGACGGCGTAAGCCCACTCCGCGGCGTCGCACAGCACCAACTCCCTTGGTGCCCCGCGCCTGCGGAGCACGGAGGAGCAGAGGGCGCCGCGCCTGCCGACGACGCTGTTCTCGAGGCAGCGGCGGAGATCTTCGACGGCGTCGGCGGCGGTTTCGAACAGCGTCCACCGGTACTTCGGCGACGGGCGGCCGTCGGCCCACGGTGTGAAGAACGCCGCCCAGCTCCAGCCCGGTCCGACGACCCCGTCCCGTTGGCCGGGGCTCGGCGCGTCGTCCCGGGGCGTCACCATGTTGTACGGGGTCCGGCTCGCCGGGCTCATGCACGTCTCCTCGTGGACCACCGGTCCGCGGCCGCGGATCCGTGCCCGGAACCGTAGGGCGGAGCCATGAAATCCCGATGAAACGAGACCTCTCGCCTCGTGAGTGGTAAGGACGGTTCTAACCGTCCTCGCCACTCACGAGAATTGGGGTACGACGGTCAGCCTCCGCCCGTTGAGCGGCTGGGGCGCGCGGGCGTTGCCCGCTCCGAACAGGCCCTGGAACCGCGCGATCGTCGACGGCGAGACGGTCTGCTCGGACATCAGGAACCACTGCACGCCTTCGGTGAACGGGGCCGTCGTGAGGGATCCGTCGTAGCGCAGTGTGCTCCGGTCGCGGGGCAGGAGCGTGGCGAGGTCGAAGTCCTCCAGTGCCACCGTTTCGCCGCATTCCGGGGCGAGTTTCGCCAGGACGCGATCCACCGGCGACGCGGCGCCCGAACGCAGGGGCACGCCGATCACCAGCAGTTTCCCGGCGGCGCTGCGGTGCACGAAATGCATTTCCAGCGGATCGGTGCGCCCGCGGAAACGGTGTTCGGACGGGGTGTGGAAATGGAACTGTTCGAGCTCGTAGCGGACCCCGGCGAGTGTGACGTGCCCGGTGCCCGGCCTGACGACGGCCTCTTCGGTTTCTTCGTGATTCCTCGTTCCGCATCCGTCGGCGTCCGACGCGTCCTTCCGGATGTATTCGAGGTCCAGATCCGAGTGGCCGTAGGAGATGTCCAGCCTCGGCAGGGTCGGATCGAACCTGATCGCGCCGGGGGAGATGTCGACCGGGCTCTGGGCAGGCTGCCGCGAGTGGGCGGTGCCGCCCGCGGTGAGCAGGAATCCGGCGAGGGCGAGGGGAACGACGAATGCGACAAGGCGCCTGCGCGTCACGCTCTGAACCTTTCGAAGAGCCGCACCCGATGGAGTGGTGCGCGCGAGAAGAACACATCTTTTTCCTGCGCCGGAGAATGCGCAAGTCCCCAGAACAGGGCAATTTCCGACATATTCTCTCGTTTCGTGCGAAACGGAGCGTGATTTATGTCGGCGCTCCTCGAAAGATTCACTGTGCGCAGCCAGGGGGACACCCCTAGTATCCGAAGGTGTCGATCTTGACGGTGCTCCTCAGCCTGGTGGCCCTTCTTCCCGCCGTGGACCCCGTTTCCCGAACGGGTGCCTGCGAGGGAACGGAAGGGGTGACCGTCGCGGTCGGCGTGCTCGTTCGCTGCGTGTCCGGCTCGCCCGGTGACGCGCGGACCGCGCTCGAACGCTCCGGGCTCGCGGTGCGGCTGGGGGACGGACCGGGGCCGTACGGCGACTCCCGTTACGTCTGCCGCGTCGAAGGTCTGCCCGATGGCGATCCCTGTACCGGCCATCGGGACGGCGCGTCGTTCTGGAAGGTGTGGCGAGTCGGGCTGGATCCGGTGGCCTGGCGCGAATCCGGGACCCGGGACGGGCCCAGTGCGGTGCGGGTCTGCCCCGGCGGGCTCGTCGGCTTCGTCTTCGGGCCGAAGACCTCGCAGATGCCTGTGGCGCCCGAGCAGGTCGTGACCACGCCTGGGTGGCTACCGCCGCGGTGCTGAAGGGTCAGTTCGCCGGGACGATGAGCGACGCCATCACCTTCGGGATCAGTTCGCTGACGAACCGGCCGTCGGCGGGGAGTTCGCCGCCTTCCAGCAGGTAGTTCTGCAGCCCCTGTTCGTACAGGGCGACCAGGACGTGCACCGCGTCGTCCGCCGAGATCGTCAAGCGCCGGTCGATCCGGTCGAGCGTGCCGACCAGTACCGCGCCCAGTTCGGTGTGGAAGTACCGGAACGCGGCGCCGATCCGGTCGCGGATCTCCGGCTGCCGCAGGCCCTGGGTGCGGAATTCCGCGCACAGCAGGTACCAGTCCTTGTCCGCGTTGAGCGCGACCATGAACAGTTCGGCGATCCGCCCGAGGGTGGGGGAGAGGTCTTCGTGCGCGCCGACGACGGCGTCGCCGAGCACGCTCTCAGTGGCCTCGCGGAACCGTTCGAGCCGGATCTCGGTCTCCTCCTGGAACAGGGCGAGGAAGAGGTCTTCCTTCGAGCTGAAATTCGAGTAGAAGGCGCCGCGGGTGAAGCCGGCGCGCTCGCAGATCAGCTCGACCGGGGTGTCCCGGATGCCGCGTTCGGAGAAGGCCTCGTACGCCGCGTCGATCAGCCGTCGGCGGGTGTCCGCCCGGCGCCTGGTCATGGTGGCGCCCCGCTCCTCGGTCATCTCGCCATTCTTTCGCATCGGCCCGGTTCACCCGGCTGTGGGACAGGATACATCGTGAATCGGATACAGCGTGTATTACGATACGCCGTGTATCCACCGAGTGCCGGGAGCCGATCGTGTCGTCATTCCTCTACCGCCTCGGCAGGCTCGCCGCCCGCGGCCGCGTGCTGGTCACCGCGTTGTGGCTGGTCGTGCTGTGCGTCTCCGGCGGCGCGGCGCTGCTGTTCGGGCAGGGCACCGACGACACGTTCGCGATCCCCGGCTCGGAGTCCCAGGAGGCGCTCGATCACCTCGGCCGGGTCTTCCCGCAGGTGAGCGGGACCTCGGCGCAGCTGGTGGTGCTCGTCCCCGAAGGCCGGCGTGCCGACTCCGCCGCCGTGCGCGACTCGGTCGCCGCCGTGGTCCCGGAGCTGACCCGGGCCCCGCAGGTCTCGACGGTGGTCAACCCCTTCGACCCGGCCGTGCACGACGCGGTGTCGAAGGACGGCCGCGCCGCTCTGGTCACCGTGCAGCTCGACGTCGGGCTCGCCGACATCCAGCCGTCGACCCGGACCGCGCTCGCCGGGCTCGCGCAGGACCTGGAGAACCGGATCGGCCACGGCACGGAGGTGCTCACCGGCGGCGACGCCTTCTCGGATAAGGTGCCGAAGCTCAGCCCCACCGAGGGGATCGGCCTCGTCATCGCGCTCGTGGTGCTGCTGATGGTGTTCGGTTCGTTCATCGCGGCCGGGATGCCTTTGCTGACGGCGATCCTCGGCGTCGGTGTGTCGGTGGCGCTGGTCTACGCGGCGACTTCGGTGGCGACGGTGTCCTCCACGGCGCCGATGCTCGCGGTCATGCTCGGGCTCGCCGTCGGCATCGACTACGCGCTCTTCCTTCTTTCACGGCACCGGGATCAGCTCGCCGAAGGACTGGAGGTCGAGGAGTCGATCGCCAGGGCGACCGCCACCGCCGGATCCGCGGTCATCTTCGCCGGGCTCACCGTGGTGATCGCCCTTCTGGGCCTGTTCGTCGCCGGGATCCCGTTCCTGACGACGATGGGTATCGCGGCGGCGGGCGGTGTCGCGGTCGCGGTGATCGTGGCCATCACCCTCATCCCCGCGCTGCTGGCGTTCGCCGGCGAGCGGCTGCGGCCCAAGAAGCCGCGAAAAACCCGGAAGCCCAAGAAGAAGACGCGGTTCAGCCTCCGCTGGGTCCGGCTGGCCACGAAGTCGCCGTGGG
Organism: Amycolatopsis sp. EV170708-02-1; assembly: GCF_022479115.1. Lineage (NCBI taxonomy): Bacteria > Bacillati > Actinomycetota > Actinomycetes > Pseudonocardiales > Pseudonocardiaceae > Amycolatopsis > Amycolatopsis sp. EV170708-02-1. The sequence goes on along the minus strand of NZ_CP092497.1, from coordinate 5,085,519 downwards.
TCACGATCGGACTGATCGTCGGGGTGCTGGCGATAGCGTCGGTGCCCGCGCTGGATCTCCGGCTCGCCTTGCCGGACAACGGGACCGACGAGGACGGCACTCCGGCGCGGGTCGCCTACGACGCGGTGGCCGAGCATTTCGGACCCGGTTTCAACGGTCCGCTGGTCGTCACCGCGGACATCCTTTCGACCACCGACCCGGTCGGGATCACCAACGGCATCGCCGACGACATCCGCAAGGTGCCCGGCGTCGCCGTCGTCCCGCTCGCCACGCCGAATCCCAAGGGCGACACCGCGATCATCCAGGTCGTGCCGACGACCGGCGCCTACGACGAGGCGACCGACGACCTCGTCGAGCGGCTGCGGTCGATGGAAGGGCAGTTCGAGGAGCGGTACGGCGTGCGGACCGCGGTCACCGGATTCACCGCCGTCGGCATCGACGTGTCCACGCAGCTCGGTGACGCGCTGCTGCCGTTCGGCATCCTGGTCGTCGGGCTCTCGCTCGTGCTGCTGGCGATGGTGTTCCGCTCGATCCTCGTGCCGCTCAAGGCCACCTTCGGCTACCTGCTTTCGATCGGGGCGGCGTTCGGCGCCACGTCGTTCGTGTTCGGGCAGGGGCATCTGGCCGAGGCGCTGGGCGTCACGCGCACCGGCAGTGTGATCAGTTTCCTGCCGATCATCCTGATGGGTGTCCTTTTCGGACTCGCCATGGACTACGAGGTGTTCCTCGTGTCCCGGATCCGGGAGGACTACGTCCATCACGGCGACGCGCACAAGGCGATCGAGACGGGGTTCGTGTCCGCGTCGAGGGTCGTGACCGCGGCGGCGGTGATCATGCTGGGCGTGTTCGCCGCCTTCGTGCCCGAAGGCAGCGCCACGATCAAACCGATCGCGTTCAGTCTCGCGGTCGGGGTGTTCGTGGACGCCTTCCTGGTGCGGATGACGCTCGTCCCGGCGATCCTCGCGCTGCTGGGCCCGCGTGCCTGGGGGCTGCCGCCGTGGCTGGATCGCAAACTGCCCGTGTTCGACGCCGAGGGCGACGGTCTCGTCCACGAACTCCGGCTCGCCGACTGGCCCGCGCCGGGTTCGTCCGAAGTGATCAGTGCCGCCGGTCTCCGGGTCGACGACGACCGGGGCCGCACGATCTTCCGCGACGTCGAACTGCATCTCGGCCCGGGGGAGATCCTCGCCGTGCACGGCTCCGGTCCGGCGGGCAAGAGCGCCCTGCTCTACGCGCTCGCCGGTCGTGTCCCGAATGTCCGCGGCGATCTGAAGGTTCTCGGCCGGGTGCTGCCACAGCACGCGCACGCCGTCCGGCGGAACGTGGCCTTCGTCGCCTGCAAGGAGACCGACGACCCGGCGGGCGAGGTCCGCCGTGCGCTCGACGACGGCGTCGCGCTCGTCTTCCTCGACGACCTGGACACCGTCGTCGCCACCGCTCAGCGCGAGGGATTGCGAGCCGCGTTCGCGAGCCGGGCCGCGACGTTCGCCGTGTCCTGCCAGAGTCTCGCCCTCGTGCGGGATCTGCTGCCCACCACCGCCGTCGCGGGTCTCGCCATGACGCCCGCCCCCGTCCCCGCCGAGGTCCGCTGATGTCCCGCTTCTTCACCGGTTCCGCCCGTGCGACCGCGTTCGGCCCGCTGACCTGGAAGACCTGGCTCGGGATCGTGCTCGTGCCGGTGATCGTCGCGCTCGGGCTGGCGTGGGCGTTCTGGTCGCCCGACGACAACCACGGCGCGGCCAAGGCCGCCGTGGTCAACGAGGACGAGCCGGTGACGGTGAACGGGCAGCTGATCCCGCTCGGCCGGGAACTGGCCGGAAACCTCGTGCACGGCGAGGAGTCCGCGTACACCTGGGTGCTCACGGACGCCGAGGACGCGAAGGAGGGCATCTCCGACGGGACGTACTCGGCGGTCGTCACCATCCCGCGCGACTTCTCCGCGCAGGCCACGTCGACGTCGGGCAAGCCGCTCGACGCGAAGCAGGCGATCATGCGCGTCGAGACGTCACAGCGCACCGGTCTGGTCGACCCGGTGGCGAGCCGGGAGGTCGCGAACGCGACGCTCACCGCGCTGAACCGGCAGATCGTCGAGACCTATGTGGACAATCTGTACGTCGGATTCTCCTCGATCCACCAGCAAGTGGTGAAGGCGGCCGACGGTAGCGGCCAGCTCGTCGTCGGGCTGCGGCAGTTGTCCGACGGGACCGGGAAACTCGCCGCGGGCGCGGGCGAACTCGCCGGTGGGGCGGGAAAGCTCAGCGGTGCGGCGGGTCAGCTGGCGGACGGCGCGCGCAAGCTCGCGAACGGCACCGGGCAGCTCGCCACCGGTTCCGGCCGGTTGTCGTCGGGGCTGACCCAGGCCGAGAAGGACACCGCGCAGCTGCCCCGGCTGACCAGGGAACTGGCCGACGGGGCCCAGCAGGTCGCGAACGGCAACAAACAGCTGGCCGACACGATCTCACCGCTGGCGGACAAGGTCGTGCGGATCATCGACGCCTTGCCGTCGGCGGGCGACTCGGCGCGGAAGTTCGCCGAGCTGGCCCGGAAATGCGATCAGGACACGAAGTTCTGCGCCGATCTCAAAGCCGCTTCGGAGAAACTCACGGCCGACGCAGCGATCCTCGACGGCAAACGCGCCGAAATCCGTGACGCCGTCGTCCAGACGAAGAAAGCGGTGCAAGACCTTTCCGCGGGCTCGCAGAAGGTCGCCGACGGGAACAAGCAGCTCGCGGACAAGTCGAAGGAACTCGCGGGCGGCATCGGCACGGCGGCCGACGGCGCGCGGAAACTCGACGCAGGTGTCAAGGCCGCCGACTCCGGGGCACGGAGGCTCGCCGATGGCTCCGGTCAGCTCGCCGGCGGCGCGACGACGCTGTCCACCGGTGCCGGTGAACTCGCCACCGGTGCCCGATCGGCCGCCGACGGTGCCGAACGCGCCGAATCCGGCGCCTCGGAGCTGGCCAAGGGCCTCGACGAGGGCCGGGGCAAGGTGCCCGACTACACCCAGGCCGAACGCGACCACCTCAAACAGGTCGCCGCCACCCCCGCGATCGCCGACACGGCGGGCTCGGGATCGTTCGGCGAAGGCGCGGTGGCGCTGATCCTCGTGCTGGCGCTGTGGGGCTGCGCGCTGGCGACGTACCAGGTGATCCGGGCGGTGCCGCCGAGCGTGCTCACCACCCGCGAACCGAGCTGGCGGATCATCCTCGCCGCGGCCGTCCCCGGCGCGACACTCGCGGTGCTCACCGCCCTGATCCTGACCGGGGTGTTCTGGGCGTTCCTCGGCCTGAGCTTCGGCAAGGCGGTGACCCTGCTGGTGGTGCTCGTGCTCGCGGCCGGGACGTTCACCGTCGTCAACCAAGCATTGGTGGCGATCTTCAAACGTCCTGGCCGCTTCGCCGCCCTCGCGATCCTTGTACTCACCGTCGGCGCTTCACTGGTCTCGACCGTGCCTGGCTTTTTCGGGACCGTGCTGGGGATCCTGCCGACCAACGGCGCCTTGGTGGCCTTGCGGTCGTTGCTGACCGGGACGGACGGACTGACGCCGGGGATCGTGCAGCTGGTGGTGTGGCTGGGAATCGGGACACTGGCGATGATCATGGTGACGGACCGGCGGCGGTCCTTGCCCGGGCGGGAACTGCGGCTGGCCTAGTCACACCGCCGACAGGCCCGCCACGAGCGAAGCTCGGCCGGCCCGCCGCGCCGGGACGAAAGCCGCCAGGGGAGCCGCGACGAGGGCCGCCGCCACCAGCACCCCCAGCCGGCCCCACGGTGGCGCGAACACGATCGCCTCACCGCCGCCCGATGCCACTTCCGTGATCAGCCACGCGGAAGCGATCCCCACCGACAGACCGCAAACGGTACCGAGGACGGCCACGAACACCGACTCCGCGGTCAGCGCGGCGCCGAGCCCGCCGCGCGTCAGACCCAGCGCGCGCAGCAGCGCCGATTCCCGGGTCCGCTCCAGAACGGAGAGTGAGAGCGTGTTCGTGATCCCGGCGAAAGCGATCAGCACCGCCAGCCCGGTCAGGGCCCACAGGAGGTTCAGGGTCTCCCGCAGCGGCGCGGCCTCCTCTTCCTTGATTTCGCCGACGCTGCTCAGTTTCGCGAGTGGCGAGGCGGAGAGCGCTCGCTCCAGCGCCGGCCGGTCCCGATCGGGATCGGTGACCTTGACGAGCACGCTCCCGTCGTAGGTCTCCCCGGTCAGGTCGAGCCTCCGCTGCTCCGTGACGTCGACCAGCGCGAACCCCAGGTCGGCCCCCGGCGCCTCCACGGCGTCGTAGACCGCCACCACACGCAGGGAACGCACGGTGTCGCCGACGGCGAGCCCGGTCTGCTCGGCGAGGTCCTTGCCGATGGCGATCTCGCCGGGGCCGAGCCGGTCGAGACGGCCGGAAAGCACCTTCGGGCGCAGGAGATCGCCGCTGACCGCGGTCAGCTGGAACTTCCCGTATTCGCCGAGGTCGCCCGAGAACGACCAGCGGGTCGCGGTGGCGGTCACGCCGGGCACGGCCGCGACGGTGCCCGCGAGCGTGGCGGGAAGGGGACGGGTCGTGAGCACCGAGGTGACGGTGAAGTCGGCGGCGAGCTGCTCGTCCAGTCCCCGGCTCCGGCCTGCTTCGACGCCGGCCGCCATGGTGGTCGCGAGTGCGACGACGGTGAGGCCGATGGTGAGCGCGGCGGCGCTCGCGGCGGTGCGTTTCGGGTCCCGGTCGGCGTTGAGCGCGCCCAGTCCGGCCGCTTTACCCGGCACGAGCCGCCCGAGCGTCCGGACGACCGGCCCCGCGATCAGCGGTCCGGCGGCCAGCGTCGCCCCGAGCAGCGCGACCATCGCCACCAAGGCCAACCCGGCGCCATCGTCCACTGAGGACCGAAGGGCCACGGTGCCCGAACTCGCGGCGGCGGCGAGGAGGAGCCCCGCCACGATCACGCGCCGACGACCGGCGCGAGTGGCTCCGGCCGGTGTCCGCAGCGCTTCGACCGGGGCGACCCGTGTCGCCGCCCACGCCGGGATCGCCGCCGCGAGCGCGGTCACCAGGACGCCGATGGCCACCGCGGCGGCCACCGTCCGCGCGGTCAACGGGAGATGGACGGTCTCCTGACCGGCGATGGCCTGCACCGCGGCGGCGGCACCCAGACCGCCGAACAGCCCGGCCACGGAGGCGATCGCCCCCACCACCGTCGCTTCGGCCAGCACACCGACGAAGAGCTGCCGTTTCCCGGCGCCGACACAGCGCAGCAGCGCCAGCTCGCGTGCCCGCTGGGTCACGAGGATGGTGAAGGAGTTGGTGATCACCATCGCGGCCACGACCATGGCGAGGACCGCGAAGCCGGTGAAGAACTTCGCCAGGCCGGCGGTGTTCGGCGCGGTCTCGGCGAGCAACCGGGCCGCGGCCTCCTTCCCGGTGATCGCGGGAACGCCCAGTGCCTTCTTCAGCTCCGCGGCCAGCCGGGCCTGTCCGACGCCGGGGGCGGCGCGCACGACGATCTCGCCGAACGTCGCCGCCGGGCTCAGCCGTCGCAAGGTTTCCTGGGACACCACCAGATTCGCCCCGCCGAGACCGGCGTCGGACGGACGGCTGAACGTGCCGACCAGCGTCAGCGGGTGACGGCCACCGGTCTCGTCCAGCACGGTCACCGGCCCGCCGAGCGGGAAGCCCTCGGCACTGTTCCGCTCCATCGCGATTTCGCCCGGGCCATGCGGAAATCGGCCTTCCGCGAGGTCGTACGGGCGCAGCCCCTCATCGGCGCTCAGCGCGGTCGCGGCGGCGTCGCGCGGGCGCCCGTCGGGTCCGATCACGGGTGCGCCGACGGTGGCCCTGCCCTCCGCGGCGGCGACCCCCGGCACCTGCCGTGCCTTCGCGAGCGTCGCGTCGTCGAGGGCACCCCGTTTGGCGGTGATCGACACGTCCACCCCGCGTGTCTCGAAGGCGACGGCTTCCCGCAGTCCGGCGCCGACGGAGTCCGTGAGCACGAACGATCCGGCCACGAAGGTCACGCCCAGCGTGACGGCGACGGCCGACAGCAGCAGTCGCAGCGGCCGGGCCTTGAGCCCGGCCAGCACGGTTCGCAGCATCACGCCACCTGACCGGTGAGCTCGGCGATCCGGCCGTCGGCCAGCAGCACCCGGCGATCGGTGTACGAGGCCGCCACCGGGTCGTGCGTCACCATGACCACCGTTTGGCCGAGTTCCCGGACCGAGTCGCGCAGGAAGCCGAGCACTTCGGCGCCGGACTTCGAATCCAGGCTGCCGGTGGGCTCGTCGGCGAACACGACGTCCGGCCTCCCGACGAGCGCGCGGGCACAAGCGACCCGTTGCTGCTGGCCACCGGACAGCTCACCGGGCTTGTGCCGGAGGCGCTCCCGGAGGCCCAGCGCGCCGACGATGGTGTCGAACCACGCCGGATCCGGGCGCCTGCCCGCGAGCCGGAGCCCGAGCAGGATGTTCTCCGCTGCGGTCATGGTCGGCAGCAGATTGAACGACTGGAACACGAACCCGATCCGGTCGCGGCGCAGCCTGGTCAGCTCGGCGTCGGAGAGGCCGGTGAGCTCGGTCCGTCCGATGTGGACCCGGCCGGAGCCGACGGTGTCCAAGCCGGCGAGGCAGTGCATGAGGGTCGACTTGCCCGAGCCCGAGGGGCCCATGATCGCGGTGAACCGGCCGCGAGGGAACTCCACCGACACGTGATCCAGCGCCCGTACCGCCGTGTCTCCCCGGCCGTAGACCTTCACCACGTCCATCGCGCTCACCGCGGGACCGTCCATTGTGTGCATACCGCGAGCATGGCCGGAACCACCTGAACGGTTCCTGAAACAACCTGAAGAACGCTTCAGGAACCCCGGTGGTGATCTGCGAAGATCGAGGTATGCGCGTGCTCGTGGTGGAAGACGAAAGGCGGTTGGCCGAGACCCTCCAATGGGGACTCGAGGCCGACGGCTACGCGGTCGACCTCGCCCACGACGGCCTGGAAGGGCTCGAACTCGCGCAGCTGTACCCGTACCAGGTGATCATCCTGGACATCATGCTGCCGAAGCTCAACGGCTACCGTGTCTGCGCGGCGCTGCGGGAGCGCGGGGTGACCACGCCGATCCTCATGCTGACCGCGAAGAACGGCGAGTACGACGAAGCCGAAGCGCTCGACACCGGCGCCGACGACTACCTGAGCAAGCCGTTCTCCTACGTCGTGCTCACCGCCCGGCTGCGGGCGCTCCTGCGCCGGGGTGGGGCCGGATCGGCGGGTCTGCTGGAGTTCGGGGATCTCGTTCTCGACCCGGCGAAGCGGACGTGCCGCCGGGCCGGGACGCCGGTTTCGCTGACCACCAAGGAGTTCGCGGTTCTCGAATGCCTGCTCCGGCATGGCGGTCAGCTGGTGACGAAACGGGAGATCCTCGATCAGGTCTGGGATCTGGCGTACCGGGGCGATCCCAACATCGTCGAGGTCTACGTGAGCGCGTTGCGGCGCAAACTGGACGCGCCGTTCGGGCGGCGCACCATCGCGACCGTGCGCGGCGCGGGCTATCGGCTGGAGGACGGATGAGTGGATGGTGGCCGGCGTCGGTGCGCCGGAGCACCGCGCTTTCGGCCGCGCTGCTGTGCGCGGTCGTGTTCACCCTCGGCTGGCTGGGCACCCGCGAACTGCTGAGCAAGCAGCTTTCGGACAGCGCCGTGGCCGCGACGCGGGTCCAGCTGGACGGTCTCGCCGAGGCCCACCGTTCCGGGCAGCCGGCACAGCTCTACGGGGACGCCGTGTTCGAGGTGGTCGACGAGTCCGGCAGGGAGGTGGCGAGCAGCGAGAACCTGCACCGCTGGGATCCCGCGTGGACGCCGTTGCCGCCCGCGCCCGCCGGGGCGCCCGGGGACTGGACGGTCACCACGAAGGCCACCCTGAAACCCGGCGACCATCCACAGTGGCGTGAATATCGCGAATACACCGTGGTGGGCAAGGTGACCGACCGGGACGGGCACCGGTTCACGGTCTACCTGTTCGTGTCTCCCTGGGAAACGCTCCGGACGCTGGCGACCTTCGACGACACCCTGGTCTTCTTCGTCCCGCTCGCGGTGCTGATCACCGCGCTGGCCGCGTGGCTCGCGGCGGGGCGGGCGCTGCGGCCGGTGGAGGCGATCCGCCGGGAACTGGCCGAGGTCAGCGGGAGCAGGCTCGACCGCCGGGTGCCGGTGCCGCCGTCCCGTGACGAGGTCGCCCGGCTGGCGACCACCACGAACGAGACCCTCGACCGGCTCCAGCAGGCCTACGACCGGCAGGAACGGTTCGTCGCGGACGCCAGCCACGAACTGCGCAGTCCGCTCGCGAACCTCCGTGCGGGCCTGGAGGTCGCGCTCACCCACGCCGATCGAGCCGATTGGCCCGCCGTCGCCCGCCGTTCGCTGCTCGACGTCCAGCGGCTGCAGCGCATCACGGCGGATCTCCTGCAGCTGGCCGTCGATCCGGCGGAGATTCCGGAGGACGTCGTCGACCTCGCCGACGTGGTGGGCGAGCAGGTCGCCGAACGCGCGCTCGAACCCGGCCCCGCGGTCGTGTCCGAAGTGGACGGACCGGCGCCGGTGCCCGGCGAAGCCGTCCAGCTGGAACGCCTGCTGCGGAACCTGCTCGACAACGCCGTGCGGCACGCGCGGTCGGCCGTCACGGTCCGGCTCCGGCGCGAGGCGGGGGAGGCGGTCCTCGAAGTCGTCGACGACGGCCCCGGTATCCCGGTCGCCGACCGCGAGCGCGTCTTCGATCGGTTCGCCCGGCTCGACGACGCTCGCGCGCGCGACGCAGGGGGTACGGGCCTCGGTCTCACGCTGGCTCGGGACATCGCCGTCCGGCACGGCGGATCGCTCCGGGCGGAGGACGGCGCCACTGGTGCGCGGCTGGTCGTACGGCTACCCCTTGGGGGTATGTGACGAGCGTCGCTCCCTTATACCCTGTGGGGGTATGTATGTTGGGTCCATGAACACAGCAACGCACGGCACGCATGGCCACGAACCCGCCGGGCTCGCGTCGACCAAAGGCGGCTACACCCTCGCGCCCACCACCACGACGCTCGTTCCCGGGAAGACGGCTCCGTTCACCTTCCGGATCCTCGGCGCCGACGGCATGCCGGTGACGGCCTACGACGTCGAACACGAAAAGCGGCTGCATCTCATCGTCGTCCGCCGCGACACCGCGGGCTTCCAGCACCTCCACCCCGAACTCGGCGCCGACGGCGTCTGGTCGGTCCCGCTGACCATCGCCGAGGCGGGGGTCTACCGCGTCTTCGCCGACTTCAAGCCCAGCGGTGGCGAGGCGACCACCTTGGGGGCGGACCTCTTCGCCGGCGGGGACTTCCGCCCCGTCGAATACGGGATCTCGCATGTCGCGGAGGCCGACGGCTACCGGGTCCGCCTCGACGGCGAACTCATGGCGGGAATGCCGTCGAAGGTGACCCTCATGGTCACCAAGAACGGCCGTGCGGTCACCGATCTCCAGCCGTATCTGGGCGCCTACGGGCACTTGGTCGCGCTGCGCGGTGGCGACCTCGCGTATCTCCACGTCCATCCCGACGGCGAACCCGGTGACGGCCGGACCGCTGCGGGGCCCGAGGTGACGTTCTTCGCCGGGTTCCCGACGGCGGGTACCTACCGGCTGTTCCTCGACTTCCAGCACGAAGGCAAGGTCCGCACCGCCGACTTCACCGTCGCGATCGCTTGACGGCCGGACCGGGCGTCGGCACTATGAACACATGTTCATGAACGCGCGTTCATAACGAAGGAGGTTCTGGGATGTCCGGCATCGTCAACACCGCGCAGTCCGAGGCGTGGAACGGGTACGAAGGGCGGCACTGGGCCGAGCACGACGGGCGCTACGACGCGGTGAACAGCGGATTCAACGAGTTCCTGTTCGACGCCGCCGGGATCGGCGAGCGGGACCGGGTGCTCGACATCGGCTGCGGCAACGGACAGGTCACCCGGCTCGCCGCCGTCCGCGCCCCGCTCGGGAGCGCGACCGGGATCGACCTGTCCGCGCCGATGCTCGCCACGGCGCGGGCCCGCGCGGAGGCCGAAGGCGTGGCGAACGTCGGGTTCGAGCAGGGCGACGTCCAGGTCTTCCCGTTCGGGGAAGGGGTTTTCGACGTCGCGCTCAGCCGGTTCGCGGTGACGTTCTTCGCGGATCCGGTCGCCGCCTTCGCGAACGTCCGCCGGGCGCTGAAGCCGGGCGGCAAGCTCGCGTTCCTGTGCATGACCGCACTCGCCGGAACCGATCTCGGCACCGTTTTCGGTGCGCTGGCACCATTCCTGCCGACTCCGACAGGTGAGGACGGCACCGGCCCGACGGCGTTCGCCGACCCCGGACGGGCTCGCTCGGTGCTGACGGACGCCGGATTCCTCGACGTCACGGCCATTCGTGTCGAGGCGGATCAGGTCTGGGGAAGCGACGTGGCCGACGCCGCCGGGTTCATCGCGGACTGGGGCCCGGTCAAGTATCACCTCGGCCAGGTCGATGAAGAAGCGGCGAGCGGCGCGCGAGAAGCGCTTTCGGCCGCGCTCCGGCCTTTCGGCGGACCCGGTGGTGTGCGGCTTCGCGGTGCCGCGTGGCTGGTCACGGCGAAATCCTGATGTCACCGAGGAAAGCGGCGGCGCTGCGCGACACCGGAGACGGCCGGAGCCTGCGCGAGCATCTGATCGGCACGGCCGCGGACCTGATCTCCGCCCACGGCACCGCGGAACTCACGGTCCGGGCCATCGCGCGGGCGGCCGGGGTCGCCGATGGCGTGCTGTACAACCACTTCGCCGACAAAGAGGAGTTGCTGGCCGACGCGTTGGCCGAGCACGTACGGAGAGCAGAAGCCGGGCTCGGCGAGCTGCCCGCGCCGGGATCGGCTACGGTCGAGGACAATCTCCGCGCCCAGCTGGCGTACGGCTTGGCTCTGCACAAGGAGATCCTGCCCGCGTTCGCCGGGCTGCTCGCCCGGCCCGCCGTGCTGGCGCGATTCGGGGAACTGGCCGGGGACGGTGGGACCTGGCGGGATCGCCTCGCCGGATACCTGCGCGCCGAAAAGGAACTCGGCAGGCTGGACGGCGACGTCGACGCGGCGGCGGCGATGCTGGTCGGTGTCTGCCACGAATCGGTGCTCGCCGCTCTGCTGCCGCACGGCCCGGGGGTGACCACGTCGCCGGCCACGGAAGCCGTGGTCAAGACGGTGCTGGAGGGTATCGCGGTTCGCTGATCCGGTGTCGGATTCGACACGGGTTGATCGGCGCCCGTTCTGGGTAACCCGGTTGTGCGACTTCAGCAGGGAGGTCGCGCGCGAGGGGAAGGGTGGCTCCATGATCAACATCGCGGAGCATCCGGTGCCGGGAACCTGGGTGCTCGACCTGCGGGCCACGACGCCACGGGCGTTGCCGGACATGCGCGCCTGGGTGGTCAGATGCCTTCCCGATCTCGGCGAGGGGCATCGCGACGACGTCCTGCTGGCGGCGACGGAGCTCGTCGCCAACGCCTATGTGCACGGGGGTGGCGCACGCCATATCCAGTTGTGGCGTGGCGTCGCGCCGTGCGCTGTCCGCATCGAGGTCGCGGATGTCAGCGTCGAACAGCCGCGGGCGCGCTGTTCACAGATCGAGGATCCCGCGGGCGCGGTCTCCTCGTTGTCGACGGGGTGGCCGTCCAATGGGGCGTCCGGCGCGAGCCGGTGCGCGGCGGGAAGATCGTCTGGGCGCATATCCGCTGCGACGGCGGCTGCCCGGAAGCGCTTCCGCGGGTGAAGCGCTCCCGGAGCTGACCGGCGTCAGACGGCGCGGCGTGCGGTGAGCAGGCCGAGGGCGGAGATGGCGGCGAAGCCGAACAGCAGCCACCTCGCCGACGTGACCACCGAAGCTCCGCCGAGGTTGACCAGCAGACCGGCGACCGCCGCGCCGAACGCGGTCGACATCGTGAGCACCGTCGCGATCGCGGCCGCCGCTTGCCCGCCCTCGCCGTCCGGGGCGGAGGTCATCGCCGAGACGGTCAGATGGGGCATCGCGATGCCGATTCCCGTGCCACCGAAGAAGAGCACCGGCAGCCAGGCGAGCACGACGGGCAGCGGCGGCCGGTCGGTCTGGAGCAATCCCAGCACGGCGAACCCGATGGCGAGACAGGCCGGCCCCGCGAGCACGAGCCGACGTGGCTTACCGGCCGAAGCGCTGACGAGCTGGCTCACCGACCAGCCCAAGGACAACGCGGCGGCGAAGAATCCCGCCGCCGCGGGCGGCAGCCCGCCCGACCGCTGGCCGAACAGCGGCAGGAACGTCTCCACCGCGACGCCGGACGCCAGCACCATGATGGTCAGGTAGATCCACCGCGACCTCGTGCCCCGGCGGTAGACCGAGGCGGGAAGCACACTCGCCGCCGAGCGGTTCTCCGTCACCAGGAACGCGCCCACGAGGACGAGCCCCAGCGTGATGAGGGCGGCCATCGCGAGGACGCCGGACAGGATCCCGGCCACGCTCACCGCTCCGGCGGCGCCGACGATCAGCGCCAGCGAAACGACCGGGACCGGCGGCGCCTGCGCCGGGCGTTCGCCGTCGCGGAACGCGCGGGGCACGAAGACGGCCAGCACGGCCGCTGCCACGGCCAGAACCGCGAACGCCGAGCGCCACGAACCGAACTGCGCCGAGAATCCGCCGAGCGCCGGGCCTGCGAAGTTGCCGACCCCGAACATCGCGGAGATCAGTGCGCTGCCCCGGCTCCAGAGCCGAGGCGGCAGCGCCGAATGGATCAGGGCGAAACCCAGCCCGGTCAGCAGACCGGCGCCGAGGCCCTGGATCCCGCGTCCGAGCAGGAGGACCGGCATCGACGGGCTCGCGGCGCACACCACCGAGCCGGCGGCGAAGACACCGAAACCGAGCAGATAGGAACCCTTGCCGCCGAAGCGCGAAAGCGCCTGTCCCACCAGCATGGTCGCGACGACCTGGGCGACCAGGAACGCCGTCATGGTCCAGGCGTACAACGACCTTCCGCCGATGTCCTGGATCGCCGTCGGCAGCAGGCTCGCCGCCACGTAGATGGTGATCGCGCCGACGAGCACGCCACCCGCCAGTACCGCCGCGGTGCTCGTATGGTGGCCCAGTTCCCGCCATGACCCGACGTCTTGCCCGATGCTCACGCGTTTCTCCTCGCTGTCGAAAGGATTGCGCTTCGCATCCTGTCGGCGCGGGGAGCCCCGGTAATCGGGCAAATCGGACGTGAATCACGTCACATTTTCGCGCGCCCCTCGATGGCGGCACGAGCGGCCTCGACCGATTTCCGGACGACCACCTCGGTGGAGTAGCCCTGTTTCGTGAACACTCCGTCGAGGTAGAACGTGCCGTAACCGTGTGCCTGGGTGAACAGCTGCTCCATCAGTTCGAGCCCGTCCTCCGGCCGGTCGGCGACGGTGAGGCAGAGCATGACGAACTGGTCGGTCAGGCGGCGGGTCTGCTCGTGCAGTGCGGCGTGCTCCGGGCCCTGCAAGCCGTCCGAGTAGATGATGTTCATCCCGGCCCGGCGTTCGATCAGGTACTCCGTGTACGCGCCAGCGGCCGCGGCGAGCGCCGCGACCGGTTCGGCCTCGGCCTCGATGGCGTCGCGCACTTTGTCGGCGAGCTGGCACGCGACGTCGGCGGCGATCGCGGCCAGCAGGCTCTCCTTGTCCGGGAAGTGCCGATAGGGCGCGCCGGGGCTGACCTTCGCGCGCCTGGCGACCTCGGCGACCGAGAACGCGCCGAGCCCTTGCTCGGCGATCAGGTCGAGCGAGACCCGGACGAGTTCGGCGCGAAGATCGCCGTGATGGTACTTGCCGCCCATGTCGTGGATCACACCGTCCCGGTCGCGGAATATGTAAGAGCCCTCTTACGCTGGTTGTAAGTGACCTCTTACATGGTCTCACTGTTTCTCGGAGGGTTTCATGACGACGACCACGCACGCCATCGCCGCGCCGTCCCCGGGCGCCGCTCTGTCGCCGACGACGATCGAGCGTCGCGACCTGCGTCCGGACGACGTGCTGATCGACATCGCGTACGCGGGGATCTGCCACAGCGACATCCACCAGGTGAAGGAGGACTGGGGCAGCGCGATCTTCCCGATGGTGCCCGGTCACGAGATCGCCGGCGTCGTCGCCGCGGTCGGCTCCGGCGTGACGAAGTACCAGGTCGGCGACCGGGTCGGGGTCGGCTGCATGGTCGATTCCTGTGGTGAGTGCGAATACTGCCTCGCCGGCACCGAGCAGTTCTGCCTCAAGGGCAACATCCAGACCTACAACGGCGTCGGTTTCGACGGCGAGAACACCTACGGCGGTTACAGCCGCCAGATCGTCGTGAAGGACGCTTTCGTCTGCCGGATCCCGGAGGGGATCGGCCTCGACGTCGCCGCTCCGCTGTTGTGCGCGGGCATCACCACCTACTCCCCGCTGAACCGCTGGGGTGCCGGACCGGGCAAGAAGGTCGCCGTCGTCGGCCTCGGCGGGCTCGGGCACATGGCGGTCAAGATCGCGGTCGCCATGGGCGCCGAGGTCACCGTGCTCAGCCAGAGCCTGAAGAAGCAGGAGGACGGCCTGAAGCTGGGCGCGAAGGACTACTTCGCGACCGGTGACGCGTCGACGTTCAAGACGCTGCGCGGCCGCTTCGACCTGATCCTCAACACCGTTTCGGCGACGCTGCCCGTCGACTCCTACCTCGGCATGCTGCGGGTCGGCGGCGCGATGGTGAACGTCGGCGCGCCCGGCGAACCGTTGTCCTACAACGCCTTCTCGCTGCTCGGCGGGAACAGGGTGCTCGCCGGTTCGATGATCGGCGGGATCGCCGAGACGCAGGAGATGCTCGACTTCTGCGCCGAGCACGGGATCGGCGCGGAGATCGAGACGATCTCGGCCGACCAGGTGAACGTGGCCTACGACCGCGTCGAGAACAGTGACGTCCGCTACCGGTTCGTCATCGACGCGGCGACCATCGGCGCCTGACCCGCTCGTCCGTCTCGTGAGTGGCAAGGACGGTTAGAACCGTCCTTGCCACTCACGAGGCGCGTCACATCAGCAGCAGCGGCAGCGTGTTCATCGCGGTGTGCGCGGCGATCGGCGCCCACAGGTTGCGGTAGCGCGACCACAGGTAGCCGGTGAACAGGCCGAAGAACCCTTGGAAGGCCACGATCGCGCCCAGGGTGAGCGGCAGTGATCCCTGTCCGTGCGTCGGCAGATGCAGCCACGCGAACAGCAGCGCCGACAGCAGGATCCCCGGCCACCGCCCGAAAAGCGCCTCCAGCCGGGTCTGCAGCATGCCGCGGAAGAACACCTCCTCGAGGACGTTCGCGGTGAAGAAGGTCAGCGTCGCGCCGACCGCCAGGTACACCGGGTCCGGGTAGTCCTCCGCGGTGGGAAGCGGCGGCGCGAGCGGGCCCAGGACGTAGAGCCAGCCGAACACGAGCACCGCCGGGATGGGCGCGAGCCATTGCCACGCCTGCCGGGGCCGCCACGTGAGCCGGAAGGAATCCCGCGCGGGCAGGACTCGAAGCAGGATCAGCGGCAGCGCCAGGAACACCAGCGGTTTCGCGAGCGCCCAGATGTCGCGGACCAGTGCCTGCTGTCCCGCCGCCGAGACCAGGTACAACGCCGACGGCCACAGGAACGCGATGAGCGCCAAGGCCGTCGCCTGTCTGCCCAGTCCGCGCCGGTCCGTCACCTCCGGGAGCAGTTTCGGTGCGTGGAGCGGGATCCCGTGGATCAGCAGGATCCCGGCGAGCGCGGGGAGGAGGGCGCCGGCGAGGGAAAGCTCCTTGGCCGAATCCGCGGACGGTTTGATCGTGTCGTGCCCGGTGGCCAGCAGCAGGGCGGGCGCGGCGGCGAACACCGCGAGCCCGCCGATGAGGATCCCCAAGGCGGCACCCGGGCGGGTGCCGGTTTTTTCAGTCACCGGGCCAGGATCTTCGAAGCGGCGCGAGTCCGCGTCATCACTTCGGAGGACTTCAGCCGACCGCGATGACCTTTTCCAGGCTGCGCAGGCACAAAGTGAGCGCTTCGTGCTTCGGCGTCTTCTCCCGCGTCAGCTCCCAGGCCGTGTACAGCAGGCTCCAGAGCAGTTGCAGCAACCATTCCTTCGTCATCGCCGGATCGATCGAGCCTTCGGCGTGCCCGCGTTCGACGAGCCGCAGCAGGCGGCGGTCGTCGTCGTTCTCCTCCGCCCATTCGGGCCGGGTCACCAGTTCCGGCATGGTGAACAGCAGCTGGAAGACGTCGCCGTGTTCGAAGTACTCCTGGCACAGTCTCGCCAGCGCGTCCGGGCCGGGCCGTCGTCGAGCCGGGCCCGTTCCGTGCTCTGGGAGACCTTGTCGAGGGCGTCGTGGCTGATCGCGTCGATGAGGTCCGATCGCTCCGCGAAGTACCGATGGACCGTGGTGCGCCCGACGTTCGCCGCCGCCGCGATATCCGCCAGCGTGGCGCTCGGTTGCTTGATCAACGTCTCGATGGCCGCGTCCAGGATCGCGCGCCGGGTCCTCGCCCGGACACCCGTCTCGGTGACCACACCCTCACTCATGGCGGTACCGTACCTCGCTCCCGATATGGAACTCAGTTGACGATTTTAGAACACGCATGTTCCATTAGGAACCATGAAGACTCCACGATTGAAGGTGCTGTGGTCGTTCGCGCGACCGCACAAGGGGGCACTCGCGATCGGCCTGGTACTCGCCCTGCTCGGTTCGGCGACCGGTCTCGCGTCGCCCATGGTCACGAAATGGGTGCTCGACTCACTCGGCTCGTCCGCCTCGCTGGCCGGTCCGGTGCTGGCGCTGCTCGGCCTGATGCTGGTGGGAGCGGTGATCTGGCTGGCGGAGTGGATCCTGCTCGGCACGATCGGCGAGCGGGTGGTGCTGAAGGTGCGGGAATCGATGGTGCGGCGGTTCTTCCGCGCGACGATCCCGGCGATCACGAAGCGACCGACGGGGGAGCTGGTCACCCGCGTCACTTCGGACACGGTGCTGTTGCGCGAGGCGGCGTCGTCCAGCGTGATCGGCCTGATCAACGGCGTGGTGATGCTCGTCGGCACCCTGGTGCTGATGAGCGTGCTCGACCCGGTGCTCCTGGCGACGACCGTGGCGGCCGTGCTCGTGGTCGTCGCGTTGTTCGCCTGGCTCATGCCCGCGATCGCGAAGGAACAGGAGAAGGCGCAGGACCGCCTGGGCCGTCTCGGCGGGGCCCTCGAGGGCGCGTTGCGGGCGATCCGCACGGTGAAGGCGAGCCGTGCCGAAACCCGGCAGGCCGAGCGGATCCTGGTCGACGCGGAAGCCGCCACGGCGCACGGCGTCCGTGCGGTGCGCCGGGAAGCCGTCGCCTGGGTGGTGGCCTGGACGGGGATCCAGGGCGCGATCCTGGTGATCCTCGGTCTCGGCGCCTGGCGGGTCGAAGCGGGCCTGCTCGAAGTGTCGAGCCTCATCGCGTTCCTGCTGTACGCGTTCGCGCTGATGGAGCCGATCACCGAACTGAGCCAGAACATGACCGCGCTGCAGGCGGGGATCGCCGCGGCCGGGCGGATCCGGGAGATGGACACGCTGGAGGTGGAAGAGGACCAGGCGCCCGCCGGGACGGAGCCCGCCGGTGACCCGGACGGTCCGGTGCTGGAGCTGCGCGGCGTGACCGCGGACTACGGCGGCGACCCGGCGCTGCGCGACGTTTCGCTGGCGATCCCGAGACGCGGGCACACCGCGATCGTCGGGCCGTCCGGCGCGGGCAAGACCACGATGCTGTCGCTGATCATGCGGTTCGTGCGGCCACGATCGGGTTCACTGCTGCTGGACGGACGCGAGTACACGGACCTGCCGTACGCGGACGTGCGGTCCCGGCTGGCCTACGTCGAGCAGGAGACGCCGATCGTGCCGGGCACGATCCGGGAGAACCTGCTCTTCACCCATCCGGACGCCACCGAGGAAGAAGTACGGCGGGCGATCGCCGAAGTCCGGCTGAGCGACAAGATCGCCGCACTCGACGACGGACTGGACACACCGCTGTCGTCGACGTCGGTGTCCGGCGGGGAACGCCAGCGGATCGCGCTGGCCAGGGCGATCCTGCGCACCCCGGACGTGGTGCTGCTGGACGAGGCGACCGCGCAGGTCGACGGCCGGACCGAGAGCGCGATCCACGACTGCATCCGGCGGCTGGCCCGCGAGGGCGCCGTGGTCACCGTGGCGCACCGGCTGTCCACCGTGATCGACGCGGACACCATCGTGGTGATGGAGGAGGGCCGCGTCCGGGCGAGCGGAAGCCACGAGCACCTGCTCGCCACCGACACGCTGTACCGGGAACTGGTGGAGGCGCTGAGGATCGCGGGGGAGGCCGCCCCGGTACCCGGTTGATCCCTCAGGCGGGGACGGCGCGGACGCCCGGTGGCATCTCGCGGTTGACCTCGTCGAGCCGGGTGGCGACGGTCCGGCAGGGTTCGCAGCCGTCCAGATGCGCGGCGATCAGATCCGCTCGGCGACCCGGCACGCCGCCGCGGAGCCACGCGCCCATCCGGCGCCGCGCCTCCTGGCAGCACGGCGTTCCCGTCTCGGGGACCTGTGCCTGCAGGAAGGCCTGGCGCAGCCCTTCGCGGGCCCGCAAGGCGAGGACGGAGGCGCCGTTGGGGGACACGCCCAGCAGCGGTGCCACCACCTTCGGGGAATCGCCTTCCGCTTCGGTCCGCCACAGCACGGTCCGCCAGCGGCCGGGCAGCGCGCAGTACGCGGTCCACGCCAAGCGGGCGTTCGCGCGGAGGATGAGGAGTTCCTCCGTGTCCACGACTCCGGCGGCCTCTTCGACCGCCGGGGTCGTGCCGTACAGCTCGACCCGTTTGTGGTGACGGCTCCACTTGGCGGCGAGATTCCGGATGGTGACCGCGAGATAGGGGCGGAGGTTCTCCCGCGGGCCGCCGCCGTCGCGGATGACGCTCAGGACGCGCACGAACGCTTCGGCCACGAGGTCGTCCCGTTCGGCGGGTTCGGAGACCCAGCCTGCGGCAATCCGGCGGAGCGGCTCGGCGTGCCTCCGGAAAAGGGTCTCGCCGGCGGCGATGTCGCCGGCGCGGAAGGCGTCGAGCAGGGTGGCGTCCGCTGTGGTTTCGACGTCTTCCCTCATCGCGGTCTCCCGGACGGGCCGATCTGCATACTCAAAGTAACGGGTACGGCAGTGTACCTGCTAACCGGTCGCGGATAAACTCCGGGGGATGACGCCTGAAGCCGACGCGCCACGGCCGGACGGCCGGGCGGCGCGCTGGGCGGGACAGCGGGAGCGCCGTCGACGGGAGTTCGTCGACGCGGCGCTGCGCGCCATCGCCGAGCACGGTCCGGAGGTCTCCACCGAGCAGATCGCCGACGAGGCGGGGGTGGCGAGAACCCGGGTGTACAAGCATTTCGACGACGCCGCCGACCTGCAGCGCGCGATCGCCGACCGCGCCGTCCGGCTCATCACCGCCGAGCTGGCCCCGCTGTGGGACCCGAGCGGGACGCCGATGCAGCTGATCACCATCGCGGTGGGCGCGCATACCGACTGGCTCGCCGAGTACGGGAACCTCTACCGCTATCTCGCCAGGCATTCTCAAGCCGGGCGGCGCGGCGGCGACGCCATCACCGACGTCAAAACGGCGATCGCCGGGCAGCTCTCCATCCTGTTCGAGCACTACCTCGACACCTTCGACCTGGACGGCCGGATCGCCGAACCGCTCGCTTTCGGGCTGGTCGGCCTCGTCGACGCGAGTGCCGCGCGCTGGCTGGAGAACCCGGGCGGCATCGAGCTGCCGGAGCTCGCGGCCCTGCTGGTGCGATGGATCTGGCGGGTCATCGACGACACGCTCCGGGAGCGCGGGATCGAACTCGACCCGCATTCGCCGCTGCTCGTGCCGGGCGGCTGAGCGCTCAGGATATGGGAGCGGGAATGAAAACCCGCCCGCCGGTGTCGGAGCGATCATGGTCACCCCCTTCGACGACCCGGCCTGGGCTTCGCTGACCGGCCCGCACGCGCACTTCGCGGAACGCTTCGGCCAGGTGTTGCGCTACCAGGTCGACGTCGCGCCGTTCTTCGCCTTGCCGCCGGAACCGGACGACGGCGTCTGGGCCGACGTCGCCGCGCTGGCGGGTCCCGGCCAGACGGTCACCGTCCACAACGTGCTGCCCGTCCCGGCGGACTGGGAAGTCCTCGGCAGGATCGCCGGGGTCCGGCTGGTCGACGTCGCGCTCGAAGCCGCCGAAGATCCCGAAGCCGTCGTGCTGGGGCCGGACGACGTCCCGGAGATGCTCGACCTCGTGGAGCGGACCAAACCGGGGCCGTTCCGGAAGCGGACCATCGAATTGGGGACATATCTGGGAATCCGGCGCGGTGGCGAGCTGATCGCGATGGCGGGGGAGCGGATGCGCCCGCCCGGCTGGACCGAGATCAGCGCCGTCTGCACCGACCCGGCGTATCGCGGCCAAGGGCTGGCGACCCGGCTCATCCGCGCGGTGGCGGCGGGGATCCGGGCCCGCGGCGAACAGCCGATGATGCACGCGGCGGCGGCCAACACGCCGGCCATCCGGCTGTACCGGTCGATCGGCTTCGAGGTGGTGCCGCGGCCGGACTTCGTGTCCATCCGGGTGCCGGGCTCCTTGTGAAGTTGCTCTAACGAGGGATTTCAGAAACTCGCGATGGACTGAACAGCACGGGCGGACCAGACTTCGCGCCATGAAGGCATTGGTCAAAGCCGACCGAGCACCCGGGCTGGAACTCACCGACGTGCCGGACCCCGCCGTCGGCCCCGGCGACGTCGCCGTCCGCGTGCTGCGCGCCGGGATCTGCGGCACCGATCTGCACATCGACTCGTGGGACGACTGGGCGGCGCGCACCATCGCCGCGCCGCTGGTCGTCGGGCACGAGTTCGTCGGCGAGGTGGTCGAGATCGGCCGGTCGGTGACCACGGTGAAGGTGGGCGACCTGGTCAGCGGCGAGGGGCACCTCGTCTGCGGAAGCTGCCGCAACTGCAAGGCCGGGCGGCGTCACCTCTGCGCCAGGACCAAGGGCCTCGGCGTGCACACGGACGGCGCCTTCGCGCAGTACGCCGTCCTGCCCGAGATGAACGCCTGGGTGCACCGCACCAAGGTCGATCTCGACATCGCCGCGATCTTCGACCCGCTCGGCAACGCCGTGCACACCGCGCTGTCCTTCCCCGTCATCGGCGAGGACGTGCTGGTCACCGGCGCCGGCCCGATCGGCATCATGGCCGCCGCCATCGCGCGCCACGCGGGCGCGCGCAACGTCGTCATCACCGACGTCAGCGAGCACCGCCTCGAACTGGCCCGCAAGGTCGGCGTCGATCTCGCGCTGGACGTCTCCTCCGCGACCATCGCCGACGCGCAGCAGAAGCTCGGCATGGCCGAGGGCTTCGACGTCGGCATGGAGATGAGCGGGCGGCCCGAGGCGCTGCGCGACATGATCGCGAACATGTCGCACGGCGGGCGCGTCGCGCTGCTCGGCCTTCCCGCTTCCGAGGTGTCGGTCGACATCGCGTCCGTGGTGCTGAAGATGATCCAGCTCAAGGGGATCTACGGGCGCGAGATGTTCGAGACGTGGTACTCGATGTCCGTCCTGCTGCAGGCCGGGCTGGACATCTCGCCGGTGATCACCCACCGGTTCGGCTACACCGAATACGAGAAGGCGTTCGCGACGGCCAGGGAAGGCCGCTGCGGCAAGGTCATTCTGGACTGGACGGAGAACTGATGTACGGCGCGATGCGCGACGACCTCAAGGCCGGGCTCGCCGAGATCCGGGAAGCCGGGCTGTACAAGGGCGAGCGGGTGATCCAGGGGCCGCAACGGGCTTCGGTCAGCGTGGGCGACGGCGACGTCCTCAACTTCTGCGCCAACAACTATCTCGGCCTCGCCGACCACCCCAAGCTCATCAAGGCCGCGCAAGAGGCGCTGGACCGCTGGGGCTTCGGCATGGCGTCGGTGCGGTTCATCTGCGGGACCCAGCAGCCGCACAAGGAGCTCGAGGCGAAGCTGTCGGAGTTCCTCGGCACCGAGGACACGATCCTCTACAGCTCCTGTTTCGACGCCAACGCCGGGCTCTTCGAGACGCTGCTGACGGATCAGGACGTCATCATCTCCGACGAGCTCAACCACGCGTCGATCATCGACGGTGTCCGGCTCTGCAAGGCGAAGCGGATGCGCTACCGCAACCGTGACGTCGCGGATCTGGAGGCCCGGCTGAAGGAGGCGTCCGGCGCGCGGTACCGGATGATCGCCACCGACGGCGTGTTCTCGATGGACGGCTACCTCGCGCCGCTCGACGAGATCTGCGAGCTGGCCGAGCGGTACGACGCGCTGGTGATGGTGGACGACTCGCACGCCGTCGGCTTCACCGGTCCGACCGGCCGCGGTACGCCGGAGCTGTTCGGCGTGCAGGACAAGGTCGACGTGCTGACCGGCACCCTCGGCAAGGCACTCGGCGGCGCGAGCGGCGGCTACACCTCCGGGCGCGCGGAGATCGTCGAGATGCTGCGGCAGCGTTCGCGGCCGTACCTGTTCTCGAACTCGCTGGCGCCGTCGATCACCGCGGCCGCGCTCGCCACGCTGGAGCTGCTGGACTCCTCCAGCGACCTGCTGGGCAAGCTGCGCGCCAACACCGAACTGTTCCGGCGCCGGATGACCGAGGCGGGTTTCGATCTGCTCCCTGGTGAGCACCCCATCATCCCGGTGATGATCGGTGACGCCGCCAAGGCGGGCAAGATGGCGGATCTGCTGCTCGACCAGGGCATCTACGTGATCGGCTTCTCGTACCCGGTGGTGCCGCACGGCAAGGCCCGGATCCGGACCCAGATGTCGGCGGCGCACTCGACCGACGACGTCAACCGGGCCGTCGACGCGTTCGTGACGGCAAGGTCCATGATGGGCGAATGATCGATCCGCGACGGCTGCGCGTGCTGCGTGCCCTCGCCGACCACGGCACCGTGACGGCGGCGGGACAGGCGCTGCATCTGACGCCGTCCGCGGTCTCCCAGCAGCTGGCCGCCCTCGAAGCCGAGTGCGGCCAGCAGCTGCTCCGCCGCCGGGGCAGGCGGGTTTCGCTGACCCCGGCGGGTGAAATGATGGTGGTGCACGCCAACGCCGTCGCCGCCGAACTGGAACGGGCGCGCGCCACCTTGGCCGCGCTCGATTCCGGCGTCCAGGGGCTGGTGCGGCTGGCGAGTTTCGCCTCCGCCATCACGATGGTCGTGGCGCCGGCGATCGCCTCGCTGCGGGCCGGTTCGCCCGGGGTCACCATGCAGGTGCAGGACGTCGAGGGGCACGCGAGTATCCCGCTGCTGCTCGACGGTGAGGTCGACCTGGCGATCACCGAGGAGTACCGGCTGTCGCCACGGACGGATGAAAGCAGGCTCACCCGGTTCCCCCTCTATGTGGAGCCCTTCGACGTCGTGCTGCCCACCGCGCACCGGCTCGCCGGGGCGTCCGAAGTGGACATCGACGCCCTCGCCGACGACGAGTGGATCGCCCCGAAACCCGGGAATCCGTGTCGCGACGTGCTGATGATCGTCTGCGCCAACCCGGAGATCCGGCACGTTTCGGACGATTTCCACGCGATCACCACCCTGGTCGCCGCGGGTGAAGGCGTGGCGTTGGTGCCGCGTAACGCTTTCGCTCCCGTGCCCGGTGCGGTCGCCGTTTCGTTGCGCGGCGAACCGCCGCTGCGCCGGGTGTTCGCGGCCGTCCGGCGGGGGAGCGCGGACCATCCGTTGCTCAAGACCGTGCTCGCCGCACTGCTGGACGCGGCGCCGGGTCATGCGAATGCGGGCCGGGAGAGTCGCACTTAGGATCTTGGGCATGCTCCAGATCGATGCCCTCACCTGGATCGTCACGATCGGATTGGTGCTCGGGCTCCTGGCACTCGATCTCATCCTCGCGGCCGTGCGGCCGCACAAGGTCGGCTTCGGCGAGGCGGTGGCCTGGTCGATCGGCTACATCCTGGTCGCGGTGGCGTTCGGCGTCTGGCTGACACTGGCGCACGGTGGCGACTTCGGGCAGCAGTACTTCGCGGGCTACATCGTCGAGAAGAGCCTGTCGGTCGACAACCTCTTCGTCTTCGTGATCATCATGAGCACCTTCGCGGTACCCGAGGAACACCAGCACAAGGTGCTCACGTTCGGCATCGTCGTCGCGCTGATCATGCGCGCGATCTTCATCGCCCTAGGCGCGACGCTGCTTTCCTTGTTCTCCTTCATGTTCCTGCTGTTCGGGCTGCTGCTGATCTACACCGGCGTCCAGCTGTTCCGGCATCGCGACGAGGATCCGGACGTCGAGAACAACGTGGTGGTGCGGAGCGCGCGCCGCCTGCTGCCGCTCTCGACCGAGTACGACGGCGGCAAACTCCTCACCCGCGTGGACGGGAAGAGGGTGGGCACGCCGCTCGTGGTGGTGCTGCTCGCGATCGGCGGGATCGACCTGCTGTTCGCGCTGGACTCGATCCCCGCGGTCTTCGGTGTCACCGACGAGCCGTATCTGGTCTTCGCGGCCAACGCGTTCGCCCTGCTGGGCCTGCGGGCGCTGTACTTCCTCGTGAAGGGCCTGCTCGATCGCCTGGTGTACCTGTCCGCCGGGCTCGCGGTGATCCTCGGGTTCATCGGGATCAAGCTGATCCTGCACTGGGCCCATGTGGACATCGACGAGAGCGTTCCGGAGATCTCGACGCCGGTCAGCCTGTCGGTGATCATCGGCATCCTCGTGGTGGTGACGGTGGCGAGCCTGCTCAAGACCCGCAAGGATCCCTCGGCCAAGGCGCATCCGGGCTCGCTGCGAGGCTCCCGTCCCGCGTCCGAAGAGGATTAACGCCAGCCTGCTTCGAGGAGATCGAAGATCCTCTCGACGTCCTCCCGCGGATCCTTCCGGCCTCGGGTGAGGGCCGGGATGTCCAGCACGAAGCGGGCGAGCGCGCGGCAAGCGATGTCTTCCGGGCCCACGCCGCTCTCTTCGGCGATCGCGGCGCCGAGGGCCGCGGCGTGGCGGGTCCACATGCGCTCGCCGTACTCCTGCAGGGCGGGGGTGCCGTTCACCAGCGTGGTGAACTCGGCGTACTGAGGGTGTGTCGTGATCGGAAGCCAGGTGGCGAGCACGTATGCGCGCAACGCCTCGACGATGCTCTGGCCCTCTTCTCGCTCCCGGACGGCGGCGACCAGACGTGCCTCGCGGTCTTGCGACTCGTCGAAGACCAGCGCTTCCTTGCCCGGGAAGTGCTTGAACAGTGTCGTCGTCGAGACGTCGGCCGCCTCGGCGATGTCGCGGATGCTGACCTTGTCGTAGCCGTGCTCCAGGAACAGGTTCAGCGCGGCGTCCGCCAATGCCTGGCGGGTGGCCGCCTTCTTGCGTTCACGCCGTCCCGGTGTCTCCATGGGCGCACTCTACCCCATGAGTTGTCACGGTCACCAAGTTGACTCGTTGCACTTTTTAACTCGTTCTGCTTTTCTGGGGTTCATGACGATCAGCATCATCGGAGCGGGCCCCGGCGGCCTGACCTGCGCCCGCATCCTGCAGCAGCACGGCGTCCCCGTGACGGTCTACGACCGCGACCCCCATCCGCATGCCCGAAACCAGGGCGGCACCCTCGACCTCCACGTGGACGAGGGACAGCTGGCCCTGCGCGAAGCCGGCCTCCTCGACGAGTTCTTCGCGCTCGCCCGTCCGGAAGGGCAGGAGATGCGCAAACTGGATCCCGATGGGCGGCTTTTGGCGCACCATGTCCCCGTCGAGGGGGAGATGTTCAAGCCGGAGATCGACCGCGGTCAGCTGCGCGGCCTGCTTCTCGACTCGCTGAAGCCGGACACCGTCCACTGGGGACGGACCCTGGACCGTGTCGAAGCTCCCGGACGTCTTCGGTTCACCGATGGTGGCACGGTCGAGACGGATCTGGTCATCGGCGCCGACGGCGCGTGGTCGCGGGTCCGCCCGGCGGTGTCGGCGGCCGTGCCCGAATACACCGGGATCACCTTCCTGGAGGCGTGGTTCGACGATGTCCGGAACGCGCACCCCGAACTCGCCGAACTCGTCGGCCAGGGCAGCGCGATGGCGGCCGACGGCGAGCGGTGCCTCTTCGCGCAGCGCAACAGCGGCGACCACATCCGCGTCTACATCATCCAGCGGATGCCCGCGGACTGGGTCGCCGGCGGTGACACCCCGGAGATCCGCGCCCGGCTGCTCGACGCGTTCTCGGGGTGGTCGCCGTCGCTGCTGAGGATGATCACCGACAACGACGGGCCGTACGTCGATCGGCCGTTGTTCGCCCTTCCCGTCCCGCACACGTGGGAGCACCGGCCTTGGGTGACCCTCCTCGGCGACGCGGCTCATCTGATGCCGCCGCTGGGCGTCGGCGTCAATCTGGCCATGCTCGACGCTTGCGAACTCGCCCTCGCGCTGGCTGGTTCGGCCGGTTTGGGTGAGGCTGTCCGGGGTTATGAGGGAACGATGTTGCCGCGATCCGTGGAGATCGCGCGGCAGCTGGAGAACGGTGCTCAGGGATTGCTCGACCGCGATTAGCCTTGCTGTGCAACGGAATGTTCCATGCGATCTGGCTCAACGGGTTTCATGAGCCGCTCGGTGTCGTCGGTTTCTCGGCGGAAATGGTTGTTGCCGGAAATCGGCGACAGTCTCGCCGCCGGAAACTGTCGGTGGTCGGTTGTACGTTCTGGGTGTGGACACTCTCAACGCCACTGTGGCGCTATTGAAGGAAATCACGTCGTCGGATGCTCTTCGGGAGGTCAATGCTTCACTGGATTCATTGGGGGACAACGATGCCATGGACGCCGCAGTCGCGGCGTCGGAAGGGATCGCACGCCTGGAGGCGGTCCGGTTCCATGCGTTGGGGCGGTTGAGCCGTCATCGTGACGGGGCAGGCAGTGTGGCGCAGGAGGTCACGCTCGCGCTGTCCGTTGTGGACGGTCACGCTGCCGGCCTGGTGTCGACGGCTGAGGCGTTGACGACCCGCCTGCCGTGCACACTGGGACTGCTGGACCGGGGAAAGGTAGGCGGCTTCGGAGCGATGAAAGTCGCCACGGCCACCGCGTGGTTGTCCGATGAGGATGCCCGGGCGGTGGATGCGGTGTTGGAGGACCGGCTGCCGGACAGGAACTCTGATCAGATCCGGAAGGCGGCGAACCACGCGGCGATGGTGGCCGATCGTGAGGGTGCGGCGCGGCGGGCTGAGCGGAATCGTGGCGGGCGCCGGGTGACGGTGCGGCAGGGTGAGACCGGGGTGGCCTCCATCGAGGTCGAAGACGGCCCTGTCGAGAAGGTCGCCGCCGCCTACACTCGCATCGACCGTGAGGCACGGGCGCTGCGGGCCGGTGGGGAGACACGCACGCTGGACCAGCTGCGGGCGGATGTCGCTCTTGATCTTCTGCTGGGTGGCCAGGGCGGGAAGAGCGAGCGGTCGGAGGTGTTCCTCTACATGGACCTGCACACCTACCTCGGGTTCAACGATGACCCCGCGGAGCTAGCCGGACACGGCCACATCCCGGCCTCGTTGGCCCGAGAGATCGCCTCCGGGCCTAACACGGTGTTACGGCGGATCATCACCGACCCACTCTCCGGGCAGGTCCTCGACTTGGGCCGTGACCGGTATCGGCCGACGGCGGGCCTGGGCGAGTTCGTGCGGGTGCGGGATCGGGAGTGCCGAAGACCCGGTTGTCACCGTGTGGCGCAGGCCTGCGACCTCGACCACTCACTGCCGTGGCAGTTCGGTGGTCATACCGCCGACACCGAGCTGGTCGATCTGTGTCGTCGCGACCACCGGTTGAAAGACGAACCCGGCTGGAACTACCGGTTGGGTTCTGATGGGACTCTCACCATCACCACACCCACCGGACAAAGCCACGACAGCTCACCTCCGCCACTGCACCAACCCCGCGCTGAGGAGCCACCGCCGTTCTGAGCTGTTGCCGGAAAACGACGACGGTGTTGTCGGGGATTGGCGGCGGGTCGGGGGTGTGGATGTTGTTGCTGCGGCTGTGTTGTCGTTTCTCGGAGTGAGCGGTGGTCCGGGTATGGGCACATCGCTGGTCCGGGTCGAGCACGGTGTTGCGGTGGATCACCGGCGTCGGGGCGGGTTCTCGACGTGGGCCGGGGTCGGTATCCGATCCACGGCCGGAGCGGACGAGTTCGTGCGGGCTCGGAGCTGTTGCCGGAAAACGACGACGGTGTTGTCAGGAATCGGCGACGGGCCAGGGACTGCGGATGTCGTCGCTGCTGTGCAGTGTCGTCGTTTCTCGGAGTGCCCGACGCTCCCACCGGGCATGGGCCACACCCGGCCTCGCTGGCCCGGCGACCCGCTGAGGGTGAGAACCGAAGACCCGGCAGCCACCGCATCCCCAGGCCTGCGACCTCCGCCACTCGCTGTCCTGGCAATTCGGCGCCGATACCGAACTTGCCGATCCGTCCCGCCGTGACCACCGCCGGCCACCGTTCCGAGTCGTCACCGGAAAACGACGACGGTGTTGCCGAAAACCGACCACGGTTCAGCGACCGCACCGATGCTTGGGACCGCTGTAGCCGAAATACGGCGACGCCAAAGCGAACATCACGCAGAAGCACCGCCGCACTGTTCGCACCTGTCGCAAGGCCGTGTCGCCGGAATCGTCGCTACCCGCCCGCCAAGGCGCTCGCGTGCCCTGCCGCATTGCCGAAATCCGACAACGCCCCAACATGCCACCCCATCCCAGTAGCCCACCCGGAACAAGCCCCGCCTACCGCGCAACAGAATCCCGAGCAGGCAGCACCCCGGCCTCCAAGGCCGAGTCACGCGAAGGTTCCCGCACCACCAAAGTCGCGACGAAAGTCAGTGCGATACACCCGGTGACCCACCAGAAGAACACGCTCTCGTGCCCAGCCTGCTTCAGGGCCAGCGCGATCGGCTCCGAAAGCCCGCCGAACACCGCGGTCGCCAGGGCGTGGGGCAGGCCGACGCCGAGCGCGCGGACGTTGGTGGGGAACATTTCCGCCTTGATGATGGCCGACAAGGCGGTGTAGCCGCTGAGGAAGACCGTGGCGGTGATCATGAGCAGGAACGCGACCCACGGATTCCCCGTCCGCCCCACGAGCGTCATGATCGGCACGGTCAGCAGCATGCCGCCGACGGAGAAGCCGAACATGACCGGGCGGCGGCCCCAGCGGTCGGAAAGGGCGCCGGCGACGGGCTGCATGAAGATGAACAGGAACAGGGCGGCGAAACCGATGAGCGAAGCGGTCGGCTTCGGGATCCCGGCGGTGTTCACCATGTACTTCTGCAGGTAACTGGTGAAGGTGTAGAACGCCACCGTCCCGCCGATGGCGAGACCGAGGACGGCGAGGACCTGGCGGCGGTGCTCGCGCAGCAGGACCCGCAGGCCGCCGCGAGGCGGCGAGCCGGCCGCCGAAGAGCGCTGGAAGTGTTCCGATTCCACCATGCTGCGGCGGAGGTACATCACCACGAGTCCGGCGATGGCACCGAGCACGAACGGGACCCGCCAGCCCCACGCGTACATCTGCGCTTCGGTGAGCAGAGACTGCATCACGATCATCACCAGCAGGGCCGAGAGCTGCCCGACGGTGATCGAAACGTACTGGAAGCTCGAGTAGAACCCGCGTCGCCGCGGAGTGGCGATCTCGGACAGGTAGGTCGCGCTCGAACCGAATTCGCCACCCACCGAGAGACCTTGCGCGAGCCGGGCGACCACGAGGATCACGGGCGCCAGGATGCCGATCGACGAATAGCCCGGCGTGAGCGCGATGGCCAGCGAGCCGAAGCTCATCAGCGTCACGGACAGGGTCAACGCCGCCCGGCGGCCGAACCTGTCCGCGTAGAGACCCAGGAGCCAGCCGCCGAGCGGGCGCATCAGGAACCCGACGGCGAACACGACGGCCGTCGAAAGCAGCTGTGCCGTCAGGTTTCCCTCGGGGAAGAAACTGGCCGCGAAGTAGATGCTGAACGAGGCGTAGACGAACCAGTCGTACCACTCGACCAGGTTTCCGAGGCAGCCGCGCACCACGTTCGCGACGACGCCGGGTTTCTTGTGCGGCAAGGGAAGCTCCTTCGCTCCGGGAATGCCGACCATCATGAGCTGTGATCCCTGCGGTTGAGAAATAGAAATCCGCGATGGGCACATACCCGGTCGGCATGGTCTACCCGAGGAAGTCGCTCACCAGGTCGCTCGATTCGGGACGGCATTCGTCGAAGTAGGCGTGCCGTGCCCCGGCGAAGAGATGCATCCGCGCGTCGGGAATCCGGTCCGTCAGCAACGGCGCGTTCGCCACCGGCGCGAGCAGGTCGTCGTCGCCGTGCAGGACCAGGGTGGGCGCGGTGATCTCCGGAAGCGCGTCCCAGGCATCGTGGGTGTTGCTCGCGACGAGATGCCCGCGCACCGCGTGCGGAGGCATGCCATGCGCGCCCAGCACCCGGTACGGGCCGGGATTGGCCGCTCGCCAGGCGGGCGTGTACATCAGGTCCTCCAGCGTCTCCCGAGCCTCCGCCGAGGATCGCCGCGCCAGGGCGAGCCGCACGTCGTTCGATCGTTCGACACCGTGTTCGCCGCCCGGCGTGGTGCAGCCGAGCACCAGCCGCCGCACGCGATCGGGATACCGCGCGGCGACCCACTGCGCGACGCGCCCGCCCATCGAGGTGCCGTAGACGTCGGCTTCCCCGACCCCGAGCCCGTCGAGCACGGCGATCACGTCGTCCGCGAAACCCGTTGTGGAGTAGGCGGAATCGGGTGCGTCACTGGCGCCGGTCCCGCGATAGTCCATGGTGATCGTGCTCGGGAAGTCCCCGCGCGTGCGGTCCCACCACGTGTGGTCGTTCGCCTGCCCGGCCAGCAGGACGAGCGGCCTTCCCGAGCCGTGCCACTGGTAGGCCAGCCGCGTGCCGTCGGCGGCGACGGCGTGGCCGGTGCGGGGGTGCGTGCTCATTCTTCTCCTGTTCGGTCTTCCCAGAGCCGCGCCGAGGGCCACTCGCCCTCGCGTACGGTCCGGTGGATCTGCCTGACCAGTGCCCGGGCGACGGCGTCGACGGCGGGTGTGACGCGCCCTGTCCTGGGCGTGCCGAGGACGACGGTCCGCCAGACCTCCGGTTCGCAGACCGGGGCCGCGCTCAGGAGGCCGTCGGCGACGTCCGCCGCGATACCGATGCCGGGCAGGATCGTCCAGCCGTGCCCGCCGAGCACGAGGCGTTTCTGCAAGGTCATGGCGTTGGTCTGCACGGTGACCTCCGCCTCGGCGCCCGCCTCACGGGCCGCGCCGTCGATGAGGGTGCGCAGCGCGTGCCCTTCGGACGGCATGACCAGCGGATGCGCGGCGACCTCGGCGAACGGGACCGGCCGCGCCGGGTCGAGCCCGGCCGACGGGGGAGCGACCGCCCAGAGCCGCTCGCGGACCAGCGGACGGACGTTGAGCGACGGCGTACTGGTCAGGTTGTAGAGCAGGCTCAGATCGACGTCACCGTCGTCGATCCACCGCTGAAGATGCCCCGAGTACGCGGTGAGCAGCCGCAGTTCGATGCCCGGATGCTCGCGCAGCACGGCCGTCGTCAGCGGCGCGGCGAGCCGTTCGGCGGAGCTCTCCAGCAGGCCGACCGTGACGATCCCGGTGACCACCCCGGGTTTCGGGGCCAGTTCGGCCCTGGCCCGGTCGAGTTCGGTGAGCGCCCGCCGTGCTCGTTCGACGAGCGTCGCGCCCGCCTCGGTGGGGCGCATCCCGTGGCGCGTCCGCTCGAACAACGGCACCCCGAGCTCCTGCTCCAAGGTGCGGATCTGCCGGGTGACCGCGGGCTGGACCAGGTGCAGCAGCTCGGCCGCGCGGGTCACGCTGCCGACCTCGGCGACCGTTACCAACGCCTTGAGCTGCTTGAAGTCCACCGTCGCCCCTTCACATCGCGGACCGGTATACGGCTATCATGATTCGGTATTTCACATACCTTCTCATCATCGCTCATGATAACCACATGACCGAGGAAGAGATCGAGATCGTCGCGCTCGTGGCCGAGTTCGTGGATCGCGAGGTCCGGCCCGTCGCGCGGGAGCTCGACCACGCGAACACCTACCCCGGGGAACTCATCGACAAGATGAAGGCGATGGGCGTGTTCGGGCTGGCCGTGCCCGAGCCGTGGGGCGAGACCCATGTCTCCGCCCAGTGCTACGCGTCGGTGACGGAGGAGCTCGCGCGCGGCTGGATGAGCCTGGCCGGCGCGATGGGCGGCCACACCGTCGTCGCGAAACTCCTTGCCGCGTATGGCACACAGGAGCAGAAGGACACCTACCTGCCGAAGCTGGCGACGGGCGAGATCCGCGCGACGATGGCGCTCACCGAACCCGGTGGCGGCTCGGATCTGCAGGCACTCCGCACCACCGCACGCCGCGAGGGCGACGAGTATGTGATCAACGGCAGCAAGACCTGGATCACCAACGCGCGCCGGTCCCGGCTGGTCGCGCTGTTGTGCAAGACCGACCCCGCCGCGGAACCCGCGCACAAGGGGATCTCCATCCTGCTGGTGGAGAAAGGCCCCGGTTTCGAGGTCTCGCGGGACCTGCCGAAGCTCGGTTACAAGGGCGTCGAGAGCTGCGAGCTCTCCTTCGACGATTTCCGCGCACCGGCGACGGCGCTGCTCGGCGGGGTGGAGGGGCGCGGGTTCGCCCAGATGATGCGGGGCCTGGAGATCGGCCGGATCCAGGTCGCCGCCAGGGCACTCGGCGTCGGCCGGGCCGCGCTGGAGGATTCCCTGCGCTACGCCCAGGAACGCGAGAGCTTCGGCAAGCCGATCTGGCGGCACCAGTCGGTCGGGAACCATCTCGCGGACATGGCGACCAAACTCGAAGCCGCCCGCCAGCTGGTCCACCACGCGGCGCGCCGCTACGACTCGGGTGAACGCGCGGATCTGGAGGCCGGCATGGCGAAACTGTTCGCCTCCGAGGCCGCGATGGAGATCGCGCTCGACGCGGTCCGCATCCACGGCGGTTACGGCTACTCGACGGAGTACGACGTCGAACGCTACTTCCGCGACGCGCCACTGATGATCGTCGGCGAGGGCACCAACGAGATCCAGCGTGGCGTGATCGCGCGCCAGCTGATCGAACGGCACCGCATCCCGTCCTGACCACCGAGGAAGGCTTCATGCGCCAACCACTCGAGGGAATCACCGTCGTCGCCTTGGAACAGGCCGTCGCCGCGCCCTTCGCCTCACGCCAGCTCGCCGACCTCGGCGCGCGCGTGATCAAGATCGAACGCCGCGGCGTCGGCGACTTCGCCCGCGACTACGACCGCACCGTGCACGGGCAGTCGAGCTACTTCGTCTGGCTCAACCGGGGCAAGGAGAGCGTCGAACTCGACATCAAGGATCCGGAAGACCGGGCACTGCTCGGCACGATGATCGGCCGGGCGGACGTCTTCCTGCAGAACCTCGCCCCCGGAGCGGCGGAACGGCTCGGTCTCGACGCCGGGACGCTGTGCGCGGAGCGTCCGGAGCTGATCCACTGTTCGATCTCGGGCTACGGTCCGGAAGGTCCATATCGGACGAAGAAGGCCTACGATCTCCTGGTGCAGTGCGAAACCGGGCTCGTGATGTCCACCGGCACGCCGGAGACCCCGGCCAAGGCGGGGATCTCGATCGCCGACATCGCCACCGGGATGTACGCCTACAGCGGCATCCTCACCGCGCTGTACGAGCGCGAGCGCACCGGCGAGGGGGCGAGCCTGCACGTCGCGATGATCGATTCGCTCGGCGAATGGATGAGCCAGCCCGCCTATTTCTCCCGCTACGGCCAGGAACCGCCGAGGCGCACGGCGGCGGCGCATCCGTCGATCTCGCCGTACGGGCCGTACCGCACGGGCGACGACCAGGTCTTCCTGAGTGTCCAAAGTGAACGGGAATGGGTCGTGCTCTGCCGGGACGTCCTGGCGCGCCCCGGGCTCGCCGAAGATCCGCGCTTCCGCACCAACGACGACCGCGTCGGCAACGACGGCGAGCTCACCGCGATCCTGGAAGAGACCTTCGCCGGCCTGACCGCGGCCGAGGTCGGAGATCTGCTGGAGCGAGCCGGGATCGCCAATGCCCGGTTGCGGACGCCCGAGCAGTTCACCCGGCATCCGCAGCTGGCCGCGCGGAACCGGTGGCGTGCGGTGGAAACCCCGGCGGGCACGCTGGAGGCGCTGCTCCCGCCGGTCGAGGTCGACGGCCGAGAACCGGCGATGGGGCCGGTGCCCGCGCTGGGAGCGCACAACGAGTCGATCCGGGCCGAGTTCGGTGCCCGGCGGGAGGTGCGAACGTGAAGGAGATCCTGCAGCCCGGCCCCGCGGAGGCACTGGCCTCGCTGCTCGACGTCGACCTGCCGGACCTGGGCGGCGAAGGCCTGCCCCTGCTGTGGCACTGGTTCTACCTGCTCGACCGGCCCGCGCAGGCCGATCTGGGACCGGACGGCCATCCGGTCCGTGGCGTGATCCCCGCGCCGCCGGAGCCGGGTCGCCGCCGGATGTGGGCAGGCGGGCGAGTGCGGACGCTCGGACCGTTGCGATGTGGGTTGCCTGCCGAACGGCATACGGAAGTGCTTTCCACACAGGAAAAGCAGGGTCGCACCGGACGGTTGACCTTCGTCGTGACCGGCCACAGGATCGTCCAGGACGGGGTGGTCGTGGTCGAAGAGGAACAGGACATCGTGTACCGCGACGCCGCGGCCGGGCGGGCCGAGACGGCCACCGAGGAGCCGGAGGTGCCGGTGGCCGAGGACGAATGGGAGATCGACGTCTCGCCGACCCTGCTGTTCCGCTTCTCGGCGCTGACCTACAACGCTCACCGCATCCATTACGACCGCGACTACGCCCGCGATGTCGAGGGCTATCCGGGGCTGCTCACCCACGGCCCGTTGCAGGCGCTCGCGATGGCCGAAGCCGCCCGGCGGCGGGGCAGCGGTGGCCGGCTGGCCTTCGACTATCGCCTCGTCTCGCCCCTGTTCGACCATCAGGGCATGATCGTCCGGGCCGACGAGAGCGGCACCGCCGTGCGCGATCGTCACGGACGGCGGACGGCGACCGGGACGGTGCGGAGCCTCGATCGATGAACGAAATCCTGAGCGGCGCCAAGACCTTCCTGTTCGTCCCCGGTCACCGGCCGGACCGGTTCGCCAAAGCGGCGGCGAGCGGCGCCGACGTCGTGATCCTCGACCTGGAGGACGCCGTCGCGCCCGAGCGGAAGGAGTCCGCCCGAGAGCACGTCCGGACGTGGCTGGAAGAAGGAAATCAGGCGATCGTCCGGATCAACGCCGCCGGAACCGCTTGGTACCACGACGATGTCGCGACTGCCGGGCGTGCGCTCGCGGTGATGCTGCCCAAGGCCGAGGATCCCGCCGAGATCGATTCCCTCGCCGGGCGGCTGCCGGGGGTCCCGATCGTGCCGCTGGTGGAGACGGCGGCCGGGATCGCGAACGCGGTGGCGGTCTGCGGCGCGGACGCGGTGGTGCGGCCCGCTTTCGGCAGCGTCGACCTGGCCGCGCAGCTCGGCGTCGATCACCGGTCGCACGAGGCGTTGCGGTACGCGCGGTCCGCGCTCGTCGTCGCCGCGGCGGCCGCGGGCCGGGCGGCCCCGATCGACGGCGTCACCACGGCGCTCGACGACGAGGCCGCGCTCACCGCCGACCTCGAACACGCCAAGACCCTCGGGTTCACCGGGAAACTCTGCGTGCACCCGCGCCAGGTCGCGGTCGCCGATCGCGGGCTGGCCCCGTCGGCGAGCGAGATCGAGTGGGCGAGGGGAGTGGCCGCGCTCGTGGGCGACGGCTCAGTGGCCGTGGCGGACGGCCAGATGGTCGACAAGCCGGTCGAAGCCAGGGCCAGGGCGATCCTCCAGCGCGCGGGTCGGCCATTTCGACCAGCCGGATGACGCCGACGGGTCCTGGTAGCGCCCGCTGAGCGGCGGTAGCGTTCCGACGGGCGGACTTTTCGTTACGGGCGAACGGAAAGGAGGCGTGGCCGGCGTGCACGAACCGAAACTGACGGAGTTCGCGACCACCGATCCGGAACAGGCGTGTGCCCTGCTCGCCGAGACCTACCGTGACAATCGCCTGCGGGTCCGCGGCAGTGTCGAAAGCTACCGTTTCGAGCACAACCGCTGTGATCTCGGCGAAATGCATTTCGACACCCTGCACAACACGCTGACCACGGAGGTCGTCGTCCAGCCGCTGGGCAGGGTGGTGCTGCTGCGGGTGCTGGACGGTGAGCAGGAGCTCGACGACGGGATGAGCGACCGCAGGCTGGTCCCCGGAGACGTGTTCGTCGGACCGCACCCCGGACGGGAGTACCGGACGGGGCTGCACGGCACGCGGTTGCAGATCACCGGCATCGACCTCTCGCTGTTCGACGGGCTGCAGGTCGGCGACGTGATCGAACGGTTGTGCTACGAGCCGGTGAGTCCCGGGAAGGCACGGCGATGGTGCCGGACGGTCGAGTACCTGACCGCCTTGTTCACCGATCCGGGCGTGGAGAACGGCCCGCTGGTGCTCGGCGCGGCGGGCAGGCTGATGGCGGCCATGGCACTGGACACCTTCACCACGGGCACGGGCGACGATCGCCCGTGTGATCGCAGGGACGCCCTCCCGGACACGGTGCGCCGCGGGATCGCCTTCCTGGAGGCGAATCCGGACCTCGACCTCGGGGTCGCCGACGTCGCCCGCGCCTGCCGGGTCTCGGTGCGGGCCCTGCAACTGGCGTTCCGGCGGCATCTGGACACCACGCCGATGGCCTATCTGCGCCGGGTGCGGCTCGACCTGGCCAGGGCGGACCTCCGAGCCGCCGCACCGGGCGACGGCACGACGGTGACGGGGGTGGCGGCGAAGTGGGGGTTCTTGGACGGCAGCCGGTTCAGCGCGCAGTACCGCGCGGCGTTCGGCGAGCCGCCCAGCCACACCCTGCGGGACCCCTGAGGTTCGTTTTCGTCGGTGCCGGTCTGCGTTTTCGCCGCTAGACCCGGGATATCCGGACCCTGTTCCATGAGCGTGGCACCAGTATCGCCCGGACCCCGCTTACTGGTGCGTCGCGATCCCGTCGTACATCACGCGGCGGACCGCCCGGCTCATCGCGGCCTGCCGCTCCGGTGAGGGATCGCGCAGTTCGGACAGGATCGACGCGAGGATCATCCCGTTGATCGCGCGGGCGGTGGAGTCCACGTCCAGGTCCTCGTGCAGATACCCGAGGCGGACGCCGTGGTGCAGATAGCCCGCGGTCAGCTCGGCGGCGGTCTCGTAGAAGTCCAGCACCCGTTCCCGCATTTCGGCGTCGATACCCGCCGCTTCGAGCAGGAGGAACCGGGCCATCCGCGGGTCGCTGCCGAAGATCCGGGCGAGCGCGTCGCCGATCCGGGCGCTCTGCTTGCGATATTCGGCGAGGCTGTTGACCGCGTCCGGCGCGTTGTCCGCGGCCAGCGCGCCGACCACCTTCTCGACCAGGTCGGTGATGACGTGGTCGACGATGTCCCGCTTGTTCTGGAAGTACCGGTAGAACGTGCCGTGCCCGATGCCGAGCCGGGCGGCGATGTCGGCGATCCCGGTCGCGTGGTAGCCGCGCTCGGCGAAGCAGTCGAACGCGGTCTCCACGATCTCGCGCCGTAGTTCCTGCTTCTTCCGTGCGGCCCTGCTGACCGGGATCTCCGTCGTCATTCCGCCAGCTTATTGCCTGAGGCGTTCAAATGACATACCGTTCCGGAAATGATACGTCATTCCGCGAGGGCGCTGGTGCTCGGCTGCGGCGGGACCCTCGGGTTCGCCTGGACGGCCGCGGTCCTCGACGCGCTCGGCTGGGATCCCCGCGAGGCGGACGTCCTGGTCGGCACGTCGGCGGGGCCGAAGCGGTGGCCATGCTCGGGGCGGGCATCCCGGCGAAGGCGATCCTCGACGCGGTGGCGGGCGCGCCAGGTGGTGACGCCGTCGTCGCCGCGCACGTCCGCCGGGCGCCGGGCAGGCTCCCGCCGGTGCCGACTCCGCGCTGGCCGTCGACCGGATTGGTCCGGGCCGCGCTGCGGCGGGACGTCGACACGCTCGCCGGACTCGCCGGTCTTCTGCCCCAGGGCAGAGGAGACGCCGGCTGGCTGCGCGAACTCGGGGACGCGCTGGCGCCCGGCGGCTGGGTCCCGCACCCCGCGACCTGGCTGATGGCCGCCGACCTGACGGGAAGGCGGATCGCGCTCGGCTCCCCGGACGCGCCGCCCGCCCGCCTCGGCGAGGCGATCGCCGCGTCGTGGGCGATCCCCGGCTGGTTCCCACCGTCCGTTGTGGACGGACGGCCGCTGATCGACGGTGGCACGCTCTCCCCGACATCGGCCGATCTCCTGCTCGGTCACGATGTCGGCGAGGTGGTGCTGATCGCGCCGATGAGCAGCGAAGGCGGTGCTCCGGCGCGCGGTGCGGCCCGGCTGGAACGGCTGCTGCGGACGGCGATGACCAGGCGGGTCGACGAAGAGACACGGCGGCTGCGCGCGGCGGGTGTCCGGGTGGTGCGGATCGAGCCGGGGCCCGCCGATCTCGCCGCCATGGGCGCGAACTTCATGGACGGACGGCGGCGGGAGCACGTGCTGGCCACGGCGTCGAGGACGGCCCCCGGCCTGGTCGCCGAAGCCTTCGAACGAGCAGGAGTACGCGCATGACCAAGTACCCGGACCTCGAACTCGCCCGCGCGCACGTGGCGATCACCGGCGCGGGGCAGGGTATCGGCCGCGCGACCGCGGAACGCATGGCCGCCCTCGGCGCGCGCGTCTCCATCGGCGATCTCGACTTCGAAGCCGCGAAGCGGACCGCCGACGACATCGGCGGCACCGCGTATCACCTGGACGTCGCCGATCCGGCGTCGTTCGCCGCGTTCCTCGGCGAGGCCGAACAGGCGAACGGACCGCTCGCGGTACTCGTCAACAACGCCGGGATCATGCCGAACGGTGGCTTCCTCGATCTCTCCGACGCGCTGAACCGGGCGACCATGGAGGTCAACGTCTTCGGCGTCGTCCACGGTATGCGGCTGGCCCTGCCCGGCATGCTGGAACGCGGGCGCGGGCATATCGTCAACGTCGCGTCGCTGGCCGGGAAGTTCCCGGTGAAAGGGCTGGCGATCTACAACGCCAGCAAGTTCGCCGTCGTCGGCCTGACCGCGGCGACCCGCCTGGAGTACGCGCCGCACGGCGTGAGCGTCTCCGCCGTGCTGCCGTCGGCGGTCGACACCGCGCTTGCCTCCGGGCTCGACATGCGGCCGATCCCGAAGGTGAAACCGGGCCGGATCGCCGACGCCGTCGTGGATTCCGTCCGCACCCGGGCCGCCGAGATCGCCGTGCCCGGTTATGTGGGCGCGCTCGCGAGCCTCGCGGCCGTGACCCCCGAACCGGCGCTCAACGCGTTCCGCCGTCTGGTGCGGGACGACCGGGCGCTGCGCCCCGATCCACCCGAGCGGGACGGCTACCGCGCCCGCCTCGACCAGGACACCCACCGGGAGGAAAACGCATGACCACGCAGTACGACGCCGTCGTCGTGGGCGCCGGTTTCGGCGGGATGGGCGCGGCGATCCAGCTCAACCGGCTCGGCTACGACAACCTGCTCATCCTCGAACGCGAATCCGATCTCGGCGGCACCTGGCACGTGAACCGCTATCCCGGGCTGGCCGTCGACATCCCGTCGGCCACCTACTCCTACTCGTTCGAGCCGAATCCGCATTGGTCGCGTCTCTTCGCGCCGGGTGCGGAACTCAAGCGATACGCGGAGCACGTCGCGGACAAGTACCGGCTGCGGCGCTACATGCGCTTCGGCTCGGTGGTCACCGGCGCGGTGTGGGACGAGGCGGACGCGCACTGGAAGGTCTCGCTCGCCGACGGCGACCCGGTCACCGCCAAGTACCTCCTCACCGCCACGGGATTCCTTTCCCAGCCGAAGAAACCCGACATCGCCGGGATCGACACCTTCGGCGGCAAGGTCATCCACACCACCGCGTGGGACGACGAGTACGAACTCGCCGGCAAACGGGTCGCGGTGATCGGCACCGGCGCGACCGCGGTCCAGCTGATCCCCGAGGTCGCGAAGGTCGCGCGGGACCTCACCGTGTACCAGCGGACCCCGATCTGGGTGAGCCCCAAACTGGACTTCCCGGTGCCCAAGGCGGTCCGGCGCGCGTTCGCCGCGCTCCCGTTCACCCAGCGGGCCGCCCGGCTGACCGGGACCGCGCTGCTGGAACTGATGATGGTCTCCGGGGTGCTGCACTACAAGCAGCTGCCGATGGCGAACCGGCTCGGCAAGCTGTGGTGCCAGGCGCATCTGCGCCGTCAGGTGAGGGATCCGGGGCTGCGCGCGGAACTGACGCCGCGCTATTCGTTCGGCTGCAAGCGCCCGACGTTCTCCAACGAGTACTACCCGGCCTTCACCAAGGACCACGTGCACCTGGAGACGACGTCCATCGCGAAGATCGACAAGACCGGGATCGAGACCGCGGACGGACGGCGGCGGGATATCGACGTGCTGGTGCTGGCGACCGGATTCGACCTGTGGGAGGCGAACTTCCCGGCGATCGAGATCATCGGGCGCGGCGGCCGGGATCTCGGGAAGTGGTGGCGGGAGAACCGTTTCCAGGCCTACGAGGGGGTCGCGATCCCGAAGTTCCCCAACTTCATCTCGCTCAACAGCCCGTATTCCTACTCGGGACTGTCCTATTTCACCACCATCGAGACGCAGATGCGGCATATGGACCGGCTCTTCGGCGCGATGCGGCGGCGCGGCGCCACGGAGTTCGAGGTCACGCAGGAGGCCAACGACGCGTTCCTCGACCGGATGACCGAACGCCTCGGCGACTCGATCTTCACGCTCGGGAACTGCGCCCCGGCGAACAGCTACTACTTCAACCCGCACGGCGAGGCGACCCTGCTGCGGCCGTCCTCCACGCTGAACGCCATCAAGGAGGCGCAGAGCTTCCCGATCGAGGACTACACGTTCGCCTAGCGTGGGCTGAAAGCGTCCTTCACCGCATGACACGCGGCGAAGGACGCTTTCAGTGCATCGCATGCGGTGAAAGCGTCCTTCAGCCCACGGCGCTTACTGCTTGCGAAGCCGCAGCGTGGCAGCCGTGCCCGCGGCGGCGAGGAAGAGCGCGCCGAGCGCGTACGGCCACCACGGCACGTCGGTGTCGCCCACCGGGGCGGCACCGTAACCGCCGGCCGCACCGGTGCGGTCGTAGGCCGAGCCGGGCAGCTTGTCGCCGTAGCGGCTCTGCAGGGCTTCGCGGTAGGCGGCGAGCGACATCTTCTCGCCGGTCTTCGCCACCGACGAGCCGTCGAGGACGGTCACGGTGTCCCCGTCGACGGCGTACCAGGCGCCCGCCTGAGGTTCGCTCAGGAGGTAGCCCTTGCCGACCTGCGCCGCGAGGCGCTTTTCGACGTCACCCGAGGCGACGTTGTAGACCGACCAGCCCGAGCCCTCACGCTGCGACCACACGGTCGCGGCGTCGCCGTTGCCCAGTGTCGCCGGAGTGGCGACGTAGGCGAGCTCGGCGGGCACGGTGGAGGTGCCGTCGATGAAGGCGGCGGTCGGCTGGTAGACCGCCACCGGGGTCCGCGGATCGGCCTTGGCGGTTTTGGCCGCGAGGGCCGTGTCCGCCTTG
Organism: Amycolatopsis sp. EV170708-02-1; assembly: GCF_022479115.1. NCBI lineage: Bacteria > Bacillati > Actinomycetota > Actinomycetes > Pseudonocardiales > Pseudonocardiaceae > Amycolatopsis > Amycolatopsis sp. EV170708-02-1. The sequence goes on along the minus strand of NZ_CP092497.1, from coordinate 5,043,919 downwards.
GCCGCGCCGGGGAACTGCGCCTTGGCGAGCCGCTGGGTGGTCGCGTCACTGGTGACCACTGTGGACACCGCGGCGAGGTCGGCGGCGGTGGGCGCGCCGCTGGGGGCGTCGGCGGCGGAGGACTGGCCGCCGAGCGCCAGCGACAGCCCGAGAGCGAGGATCGTGGCGCCGAGGAAGGTTCGCTTCATGGTTTCAGTCCTTGATCCCGTAGACGGTGTGGGTCCAGGTGAAGGAGTTGTTGGACCGGTAGGCGTTGTAGCTCATCTGGTTGTAGCGGGGGCTCGAGCCCCACGGGTCGCCGTAGTACACCGTCGTCGCGCCGTTGGTGTTGTCGTAGCCGTAGAGCACGTGCATATGGCCGCCGCCGTTGCGCCAGCCGATCCGGGTGCCGATCGGCTGCCGCGCGTCGACCTGGCTCTTGATGGAGGCGAAGCTCAGCGTCTGGCCCGAGGAGCTGTAGGTGCCGACGTTGCTGAACCCGAGCCAGCGGAACACGCGCTGCTGGTCGCTCAGGTAGCCCTGGTTGTTCGCGCAGTCCGAACCGGACTCGTTGTGCGCGATCTGGCAGAACTTCGTCTGGGTGAGGGAGTGGCCCCACCAGGCGGCGATCGTGTTGCCACTGGCGTCCCAGCACCAGTTGCTCTTCTCCTGTGCCTGCATCCTGATCGGGATCGTGGTGGCCGCCGTGATGGCGGGTGCCGCGGTGGCGGGCGCCTGCAGGGCGACCAGCGCGGCGACACCGGCGCAGGCCGTGGCCAGCCCGCGCCTGAACGAGATCTTCACCGTCGGAACACTCCTAACTGGATGGTCGAACGCGAAGCAGGCGCGGCGGCCACCCGTAAGGGACAGGTGGGGACTTCGGCTACCCGAATGGGTGGCGGACCGGCGCGAGCAGGGGGAGTTGCGCTGTGGCGAAGTGACAGAGGGGCACTGCGAACAGTCTGAGATTCACCCTCTGGTGGTCTCATGGCAAGGTTCGCGGCAATACCTAAGGGTCCGTATTGGCGATGCGGGGGTCGGTGTCACCGCAGGTCGTCGTCGTCCGATCGAGTTAACAGTGCGGCGAGGTCGTGACTCCGGTGGTGTGGACCAGCGGAAAGCGCGCGGCTCGTGGTCACTGTTCGTGTTCCCGCCTTTCGGCGGGTGTCCGCTCGGTATGGTCCCGAGCATGCCGACGATCGGTACGGCATCGGTGTTCGTGGCCCGCGACACCGAATTGGCCGAACTGGTGCGCGTCGCCTCGCGCCCGCCGTCGGTCGCCGTCGTCGAGGGCGAACCGGGAGTGGGCCGGAGCCGGTTGCTCGAAGAACTGGCCGCCCATCCCGCGATCGCCTCGCGTGTGGTCTGGTCCGCCCGGTGCGGTTCGTTCTCACGGCCTTCCCGGCTGGCGTCGTTGGTCGACGCGCTGCTCGGGAAGAGCGCCGTGGCCGCCGCCCACGCGTCGGGCTTCTCCCCGGTGACCGGCGTCCTGCGGCGGCTCGTCCCGGAATGGTCGCCGTGGCTGCCGCCCTTCCCGGAGAACGCGGACGCCGAAACCGTCCGGCAGCAGGAGTTCCGTGCCGTGCGGGAGGTATTGACCGGCTGTGGTCCGGCGGTGCTGGTGCTCGACGACGTCCACTGCGCGGACGACGACACCTGGGAGTTCCTGCGCGGGCTCGCGGCCTCGCCTGCGGCGGCGCTGAGCGTGGTGGTCAGCGCGGTGGTGTGCGGGCCGAGGCGATTCCCGCCGTTGCGCGAGACCGCCGCGCAGCTCTCGCTCGCGGCGTTCACCGCCGTCCAGGTACGGACGTTGCTGGACGCGTCCTTCGGCCGCTGCGCGCCGGATTTCGCCGAAGCGGCCCACCGCCGGACGTCCGGGATCGCCGTCGACCTGACGGCGTTGGTCCAGAGCGTCGGAGACACGGCCGAAGCGCTTTCGGCGGACAGGCTGGCTTCGGCGACGGTGCCGCCGATCGTGCGGAGCCGGGTTTCCGGGCTGATGGCGGCCATCGGACCCGCCGCCCGGGATGTCGTCCGCGCGGCCGCGGTGCTGGGATCACCCGTCGGGGAGCCGGATCTGGGCGCGGTCGCGGCGCCGCCGCCCGAGGAGGTCTCCGGCGCGATCACCGAAGCCGTGGAAGCGGGACTGCTGCGGGATCTCGGCCGCGGCCGCTATGTCTCGGGAAGTCCGCTGATCGCCGAAGCGGTCTACGCCCTGCTGCCCGGACCTCAGCGGTGCGCGATGCACGGACGCGCCGCCGCCCGGCTCGCGGCGGCCGCCGAACCCTTCGCGTCGCTCATCGCCCGTCACGCGCGGCTGGCGGGCGACATCGCCGCGTGGACACAGTGGACCGGTGTCGCGGTCGACAACGCCATCGAAGACGGCCGGACCGAGGAAGCGGGCCGTCTGCTCGAAGCGGCCTTGCGGGACACGGATCTGCCGCGCACCGCGCGCGAATCGTTCGCCGTCCGGCTCGGCAGGGAACTGCCGCGCAGTATCGCGCACGCCGGCACGGTGCGGCTGCTGCGGGAGATCCTGCGCGAATGGCCGCTGAGCAAGGCCGCGCGGGGCGAGATCCGGGTCCACCTCGGGCAGGTGCTGATCAACCAGGTGGGCAAGGTCGAAGCGGGCAGGCTGGAGATCGAACTGGGCGCGGCCGATCTCGGCAGGCGGCAGGCGCTGCTCGCCAGGGGGCTGGTCACCTTGGCGCTGCCGCATATCGGGACGGTGCCGGTCGAGGAGAACTTCCGCTGGCTCGACGAGGCCGAGCAGGTGAGCAAGGGGGAGCACGACGCCGGGCTGCTCGCCGCGATCGCCGCCAACCGGCTTTCGGCGCGGATGCAGATCGCCGATCCGGAAGCCTGGCACGAGGTCGCCGATCTGCCGCGCGCTCCGGAGTCGGCGGAGGTCTGCCGCCAGGTCGCCCGCACCTACATCAACCTGGCCGACGCGGTGGCGTGGAACGGGCACTATCCGGTGGCGCGGGCCTATCTCGCGACCGCGCGGCGGCTGATCCGCGACGACCACCAGCCCTATCTCGACGCGCTCGCCGACGGTACGGAGCTGCGCCTGGACCTCGCGATGGGGGAATGGGCGAGTGTCGCGGAGAAGTCTCGCGCGATGCTGACGCGGGTCGACAAGGACAGTTCGCTGGCGGCCGAGCCGCTGCTGGTGCTCGGCTGGTACGAGTACGGGCAGCACCGGCCGACGGCGGCACTGCGCAGCTTCGACGCCGCGTTCGCGCTTTCCGCGGGCAGTGTCCCGGTGCAGGCTTCGGCGTACGCGGGCCGGGTGGCCGTCCATCAGGCGGGCAAGGATCTGCAGGCCGCCCGGCGCCTCGCCGAATTCGGCCTGGAAACCGTGCGCCGCAAGAACAACTGGGTCTGGGCGGCCGAGCTGATGCCGTTCGCCGTGCGCACCATGCTCGGGCTGGGGCAGCACGTCGAGGCGCGAGAGCTGCTGGCGGAGTACCGGCAGGGTATCGACGGGAAGGACGCACCGGTCGCCAACGCGTCGGCGCTGCTGTGCCGGGGCATGCTCACGCAGGCGCGTGGTGAGACCCTCGCCGCCGGTGACCTGCTGCTGGGCGCCGCGCAGGCCTACAACGCGCTGCCTCTCCCGTATTTCGCGGCCTACGCCGACGAACTCGCGGCCGGATGCTTCTCGGAGGCCGGTGCGCGGGAGCGTGCTGTTGCTTCCTTCACCACCGCGGAGACGACGTACGCCCGCCTCGGCGCCGCCGTGGACGCGCTCCGCTGCCGACGCTCGTTGCGGCGATGCGATCCGGAGATGCCCCGGCGCGGACGCAAGGGTTACGGCGAAGCGTTGTCCCCGAGGGAGCTCGAAGTGGCCCGTCTCGCCGCCCAGAACCTGACGAACCGCGAGATCGGGGAGCGGCTGTTCCTTTCGCCGAGGACGGTCGAGATCCATGTCGGACGAGCGTTGCGCAAATTGGGATTGCCTTCGCGCACCGTCCTGACCGCGGACCTGCTCAGCGACATTCCCTAAGGGCACGTATTCGCCGATTCGCTGGGTAAGGCCGGAGAAACAGCAGGTCAGGAGTGCTTTCATTAAATAGTGGGGGCATCGCCGTATTCCACTATTGTTCCGCTTCCGGTGCCGATCGACAGTTGTCGGGCAGTCGCGCTTTCCCGGAAAGGAATCACCGTGAGCAGAAAACGGATCTTAGGCGTGGTCGCCCTGACCATGGCCGCGCTGGCATCGGCGGCGGGCCTCGCCGATGCGGAACCGGCGGGCACCCTTGATGCCATCGCCCCGACCGATGTCGCGCCCTTGCCGTCGGGAGGCGGCCACGGTCAGAGCATCGGTGGCTCTCCCGCGTCGGTGAAGGACTACCCGTACGTCATCGCCGCCCTGCGGGAAGGCGGTTCGCGGCCGAGGGGCCAGAGCTGCGCCGGCTCCGTCATCGCGCCACGGAAGGTCCTGGTCGCGGCCCACTGCAAGGAGCTGGCAGGCGAGAAGAGTGTCCTTTATGGACTCGACGACCTGAAGAGCGCGGGCGGGACCCAGCTGAAGGCCGTCGACTATCGGACACATCCCAAGTTCACCCAGCCCTGGAACGGCTACGACGTCGCGGTGATCACCGTCGACGGTGACATCCCGGTCCCGCCCGGCGGCTACGCGAAGGTCGCCACCTCCGCCGACACCGGGCTGGAGACGCCCGGCAAGGACGGGTTCAGCCTCGGCTACGGCAAGAAGGACATCAACGATTCCACCCAGGACGTCACGCTGCACAAGCTGACCCTGCCGATCGTGAACGCGAGCCAGTGCACGGGTGTGGAGAACGGCGTCGACCCGGCGACGATGATCTGTGCCGGCTACTCCGACGGCCGCAAGACCATCCTGCCCGGAGACAGTGGCGGTCCGTTCGTCGTCGACGGGAAGGTCGTCGGCGTCGCTTCCTGGAGCCGCAGCGATTTCCGCTGGTACAGCGTCTACAGCAGGCTCAACAACGACATGGGGGACTGGGTCGCCGAACAGATCGGCGGCGAGCAGCCGGGCGACGTCTTCACTCTCGCGGCCTCGCCCGCGTCGGTGAAGGTCTTGCCGGGTAAGTACGTGTCGGCGAGTGTCACGAGCAAACCGGGCAAGAACGGCACCGAAGACATCACGCTTTCGGCGTCGGGACTGCCCGAGGGCGCCAAGGCCACGTTCCAGCCCGCGACGATCAAGGCTGGCGAGGTCGCCAAACTGACCATCGAGACCGCCGCCGGAACCCCGGAAAAGGCCTACCAGGTCACGATTTCCGGGAAGGGGACCACTGACACGGCGACCGCCGGACTGTCGCTCACCGTCGGGGCGGGCGAACCTCCCGTCGGTGACCTGAGGGTGACGGTGAACCCGTCGTCCGGATCCGGCCGCGCGGGTTCGCTCGTGAGCGCCACCGTCACCGCGACCGGCGGTACGGGTTCGATCACGTTGTCCGCCAGTGGTTCCGGGCTGCCGGTCAACCCGATGTTCTCGCCGCGGATCGTTTCGAGCGGCGGCAGTTCGACCATGCAGGTCTTCGCGCCGTTCAAGCCGGGAACGTATCCGGTCACGGTGACCGCCAAGGACACCGGCGGCAAGACCGCGACCACCACGTACCTGCTCACCGTCCAGTGACCTTCGCCGAAACAGAGGTGACTTCCCATGCGTGACAAGACGAAAACGCTGCTGGCGCTCGGTCTGCTGAGCCCGCTGCTCGCGCTCGGCGCCGGATCGGCCGTCGCCGCCGAGGCCGAAGGCGCGGTGATCCCGGCCAAGGAGCACTACGGCGACCAGTACATCGTCGTCCTCCAGGACGTCGCGGCCGCCGGGCAAGCGGCTTCCGCCGATCTGGCCAAGCGGTACGGCGGCGAGGTCCGTTCGGTCTGGACGGCGGCTCTCCGCGGTTTCTCGGCCAAGGGCATGACCCCGGCCGAGGCGCGCAAGCTGGCCGCGGACCCGTCGGTCAAGGCGGTGTACGAAGACGGCACCGCACGCGGCACCGGCACCCAGCAGAACCCGACCTGGGGACTGGACCGCGTCGACCAGAAGAGCCTTCCGCTCGACAAGACCTACAACTATCCCAACGAAGGCGCGGGTGTCACCGCGTACGACCTCGACAGCGGCATCAACCCGTCGAACCCGGAGTACGAAGGCCGTGCCAGCCTCGGCAAGGACTTCATGGGCGGGGACGGCTCGGATTGCCACGGGCACGGCAGCCACACCGCGGGCACGATCGGCAGCAAGACCTACGGTGTCGCGAAGAAGGTCAAGATCGTCGGGCTGAAGGTGCTGGGCTGCAACAACTCCGGACCGGACTCGGGCATCATCGACGCCGTCGACTGGGTGACGGCCAACGCGAAGAAGCCCGCCGTGGCGAACATGAGCCTGACCATGGACGCCCCCGGCGTCGGGGACGACGCGGTGAAGCGGTCGATCGCGTCGGGTGTCGTGTACGGGGTGGCGGCGGGCAACGCTTCCACCGACGCGTGCAACACGAGCCCGGCCCGGGTGCCCGAGGCGATCACGGTCAACGCCTCGGACTCGGCCGACAACCGGTCTTCGTTCTCCAACTACGGAAGCTGCACCGACATCTTCGCGCCGGGGTCGAACATCACGTCGCTGAGCCCGAGCAGCGGCGGTTCCGCGGTGATGAACGGGACCTCGATGGCGACGCCGCACGTCGTCGGCGCGGCCGCGCTCTACCTGTCGGCCAATCCGGGAGCCACGCCGCAGCAGGTGCGCGACGCGCTGGTGAACGGTGCGACCACGGGCGTCATCAAGAACGCGGGCAGCGGTACGCCGAACAAGCTGCTGAACGTGTCGTTCATCGGCAGCGGCGGCCCCGGCCCGAACTGCGGGGCCAGGTCGAACACCACGCCGGTGTCCATTCCGGACGCAGGGGCGGCCGTTACCAGCTCCGTGACCCAGGACGGCTGTGACGGCAAGGCTTCCGCGGCCTTGTCGGTGAAGGTGGACGTTTCGCACACCTACAGCGCAGACCTCGTCCTCGACCTGATCGGGCCGAGCGGCAAGGCCTACCGCCTCAAGGATTCCGGCGGTGTCGGCTCGGCCGGCGGCGTGCACCAGACCTTCACGGTCGACGCCTCCGCCGAAACGGCCAACGGCACCTGGAAGCTGAGCGCACAGGACGTCTACCGGTTCGACACCGGCAGCATCGACGGGTTCACCATCACGTTCTGAGGTCACCGAGACTCGCCGGCAGGGGCGGGAGGGAAACACCGGCGGGGCCGCTTCGGCGGTCCCGCCGGTGTCATATGCGGGTCGTCCTCGCGGTTGCGGGAGCAGCGCGACGGCCAGTGCCGCTGCTGGGCGCTCGGTGAGGTTCGGGGTTCCCAATGTCGCATTTGGGACGCTGAGTGTCTCGAATGCGTCATTGGGGGCACTGCTTGGTGCGGGTCGGAGGTGAGGCCGCTGTTGCCGGATTTCGGCGAGGACCGCGCCGGGCGCCGGCGGTGACTTCGGCCCGGTGCCCCCAATGTGGCGTTAGGGGCGCTCGGTGTCTCGAATGCCGCATTGGGGGCGCTGCTCGTCGCAGGTCGGGGGTGGGTCGCTGACCGCGAGGCCACTGTTGCCGGATTTCGGCGAGGACCGCGCCGGGCGCCGGCGGTGACTTCGGCCCGGTGCCCCCAATGTGGCGTTAGGGGCGCTCGGTGTCTCGAATGCCGCATTGGGGGCGCTGCTCGTCGCAGGTCGGGGGTGGGTCGCTGACCGCGAGGCCACTGTTGCCGGATTTCGGCGAGGACCGCGCCGGGCGCCGGCGGTGACTTCGGCCCGGTGCCCCCAATGTGGCGTTAGGGGCGCTGAGTGTCTCCAATGCCGCATTGGGGGCGCTGCTCGTCGCAGGTCGGGGGTGGGTCGCCGACCGAGAGCCGCGCCGGGCACGACGATCGCCATCCCGCGGGCGACATCGCTGGAGCGTCTCCAAACGCGAGCCTCGACCAAGGCGCAAGAAGCGCCTTGACATCAAGTAAGCCGACCCTTAGTTTCCCCCTATAACTTTCCAAGGGGGCGAGATGCCGAACATCGGTGGCCGTCCGGCCACGGTCGCGGTGGACGACATCGTGCGCGCCGGTCGCGAGCTCGGGATGCGCAGGCTCAGCGTCAAGGCGGTCGCGGTCCGGCTGGGGGTGACCGCGACCGCCCTCTATCGCCACGTCGACGGCCGTTGGGGGCTGGAGCGGCTGGTCGGGGAGAGCATCCTGGCCGAGCTTCGGCTCCGGGACGACCCACGGCACGGCCTCGAACGGCATCTGCTGTCCTTCGCGCTGCAACTGCGGGGCTTCATGTTGGAGCACCCGGGCCTCGCGGGCTATCTGCAACTGCTGTTCCCGCGCGGTGACGGCGGTCAGCGCTTGCTGAACACCGAGGTCGACGCCCTCGTCCGCCGGGGCTACGAGCCCGGCGCGGCGATCGTGCTCAGTGGCGCGGTCGCGCAGATGACCATCGCGATGACCGTGTCCGAGGAGAACAGCGCGGCCGCCGAGGAGGCCGACGGCGACGGGCTGGACCGGGAGCGGCAGGCGGTCCGCGACCGGTTGTCCCGCGACGACCGGCTCGCCGAACCGTCCGCCGCGCTGCCGCAGGTGCCGCGGCCCGAATACGTGCGGCTGCTGCTGACCGCGTCGATCCGCGGGCTGGTCGGATCCGGCCCGCCGGGCAGGCCGGTCGCCGAGATGGTGGCCGATCTGGCGACCACGGGGGAGGGGCTGTGATGGCGCGCGGATTCCAAGGCGCGGTGATGCGGGGTTTCGGGGCAAGAGACCACGAAGCGACCGTCGTCGAGACCGAGGAGATCACGCCGCGCTTCGTGCGGGTGCGGTTCGTCTCGTCGACGTTGTTCGAGGACGTCGTCGTGGAGCCGGCGGCCTGGCTCCGGTTCTGGTTCCCGGATCCGGAAGGCGGCACGACGGAGTTCCAGCGCGCGTACACGCTCACCGAGGCCGACCCGGAAGCAGGCACGTTCGCGATCGACGTCGTCCTGCACGAGCCCGCCGGTCCGGCGTCGCGATGGCTGCGTGAGGCTCGCCCCGGATCGAAGGTTCCGGTGATGTCACTGGGTTCGTCGTCCTTCTCGGTCCCCGCCGAACCTCCCGCCGGCTACCTGCTGATCGGCGACTCGGCCTCGATCCCGGCGATCAACGCGATCCTCGCGGTGATCCCGGCCGACCTCCCGATCGAGCTGTACCTCGAAGAGCACGACGAGACCGACAGGCTGATCCCGCTGGGCTCGCACGCGCGGCTGACCGTGCACTGGGTGCCGCGCCTCGACGCGACTTCACTCGCGTCGGCGATCGAGACGCGTGACTGGTCGGACTGGCAGGCGTGGATCGCGACGGAAGCCGGTTCGTTCAAGCATCTGAAGACGCGGTTGCGCGAGGCGTTCGGCTTCCCCAAGTCCGAAGTGCACGGCCGGGCGTACTGGTACTACGGCCGGGCCATGGGCGCTTTTCGCGGGGAGAAGGAAGAACCGGCGGCCGAAGTCCCGAAGCCCGTCGAAGCGGCGCCGAAGGGAGCGTGGCGGGCACAGGCGGCCGGACGGCTGCTCGCGCCGGTGCGGCGCACGCTGATCTTCGCCGGGATCCTGCAGGCCGTCGTGACGCTGATCGGTCTCGCGCCCTTCGTGCTGCTGGTGGAACTGGTCCGGCGGCTGCGCATGGGCGGCGAATCGCTGTGGGCGCTCGGTGTCTCGGCGCTGGTCCTGCTCGGCCTGGGCACCCTGCTGGAGTCCGCGGTCGTGCTCTGGCTGCACGCGGCCGACGCGCGGTTCGCCCGCGACCTGCGTCGGCGCCTGCTGGGCAAGCTCGCGCGCCTGCCGCTGGGCTGGTTCACCGCCCGGGGCTCGGGCGCGGTCGCGAAACTCGTGCAGGGTGACACGCTGTCGCTCCATTACCTGGTCACGCACGCCGTACCCGACGCGGTGGCGGCCGTGGTCGCGCCGGTCGCGGTGCTGGCGTACCTGTTCGCGGTGGACTGGCGGCTCGCCCTCGTGCTGCTCGTCCCGATCCTCGTCTACCTCGTCACCACGTCGATCATGGTCGTCCAATCGGGCCCCAAGACCGGCCAGGCGACACGCTGGGCGGAGCGGATGGCGGGCGAGGCCGGCGCGTATCTGGAGGGGCAGCCGGTGATCCGCGTGTTCGGCGGCGCCGCGGCTTCGTCGTTCCGGCGGCGGCTCGACGAGTACATCGGTTTCCTCGGCGACTGGCAGCGCCCGTTCACCGGCAAGAAGACCATGCTGGACTTCGCCACCCGGCCCGCCACCTTCCTGCTCCTGATCACCGGAGCCGGCGTGCCGATGGTGGCGGGCGGCGGGACGGAGCCGGTGACACTGATCCCGTTCCTGGTACTGGGCACCACTTTCGGCGCGCGGCTGCTGGGCATCGGCTACGGTCTCGGCGGCGTTCGCGAGGGAATGCTGGCCGCCCGACGGATCCAGGTCGTCCTCGACGAACCCGAACTGTCCACAGTGGAGCTTGCGGCCCGCGAGGGCGTCGAGCCGGGCACCGTGGAACTGGACCGGGTGGGCTTCGCCTACCGCACGGGCGTTCCCGTGCTGGAGAACGTTTCCCTGACCTTGCGTCCCGGCACGGTGACCGCGCTCGTCGGCCCGTCGGGAGCGGGGAAGTCGACGCTCGCCGCCCTCGTCGCGCGCTTCCACGACGTCACCGAAGGCTCGATCCGGGTCGGCGGCCGGGACGTCCGCGCCTTCGCCGCCGACGAACTCTACGGCCGGGTGGGATTCGTGCTGCAGGATCCGCAACTCGTCCAGGGGACCGTGCGGGAGAACATCGCCCTCGCCGTCCCCGGCGCCACCGAAGAGCAGGTCGTCGCCGCGGCCCGTGACGCGCAGATCCACGAGCGGATCGTCCGGCTGCCCCAGGGGTACGACACCGTTCTCGGTGCGGGCTCCCAGTTGTCCGGAGGGGAACGCCAGCGGGTGGCCATCGCCCGCGCGATCCTCGCCGACGCCCCCGTCCTCGTCCTCGACGAGGCGACCGCCTTCGCCGATCCCGAGTCGGAGTACCTCGTGCAGCAAGCACTCGACCGGCTCACCGCGGGCCGCACCGTCCTGGTCATCGCCCACCGCCTGCACACCGTCACCGGCGCCGACCGGATCGTCGTCCTCGACCGCGGGCGGATCGCGGAAAGCGGGACTCACGAAGAACTTCTCGCCTCGGAAGGGCGGTACGCCCGCTTGTGGCAGGCCGGTGCCGGTGCGGGGGTGACCGCGTGATCCGCACGCTGCTGGGCCTGATCCCCGGGTCGAAACGCCCGGCGTTCCGGCGCTATGTCGTGCTCGCCGTGCTTTCGGTGCTCCTGCGCGCCGCCGGTGTCGTCCTGCTGGTCCCGCTGGTGGGGGCCTTGTTCGGCGCGGAGCCGTCGGACGCGCTGCCCTGGCTCGGCGCGCTCGCGGCCGTCACCGCGGCAGGCTGGGCCGTCGACGCCGTCGTGGGGCGGCTCGGGTTCGAACTCGGTTTCGGGGTGCTGGACCACGCCCAGCACGACGTCGCCGAGCGGCTGACTGAGGTCCGGCTGTCCTGGTTGGACGGTGAGCACACCCAGACCGCCCGGCAGGCCATCGCCGCCACCGGCCCCGACCTCGTCGGCCTGGTCGGCTACCTGCTCACCCCGCTCATCGGCGCGGTCCTCCTGCCGATCGCGATCGCGCTGGCCCTGCTGCCGATCGCCTGGCCGCTCGGCGTCGCCGCGCTGGCCGGGGTTCCGGTACTGCTCGGCGCGTTGTGGGCGACCGGGCGGATCACCCGGCGCGCCGACCGGGCGACGGCGGAGGCGAACACCACGCTGACCGAGCGGATCGTCGAGTTCGCCCGCACCCAGCAGACGCTGCGTGCCGCCCGCCGCGTCGAGCCCGCGCGCAGTCACGCGGGCGCGGCGCTCACCGCACATCATGGCGCGACCGTGCGGCTGCTCCGTCTGCAGATCCCGGGGCAGGTGCTGTTCGGCGTCGCCGGTCAGCTCGCGCTGATCCTGCTCGCGGGGACGACCGTCCTGCTCACCACGCGAGGCGGTCTGAGCGTGCCCGAGGCCGTCGCCCTGATCGTCGTGATCGCCCGGTACCTCGAACCGTTCACCGCGCTCGGCGCGCTCGCACCCGGTATCGAGACCGCCACGACCACGCTCGGCCGTATCCGCACCGTGCTCACCGCGCCCGTGGCCCCGGCGGGGGAGGCCGCGGCACCGGCCGAGGCGCCGCTGATCCGGTTCGAGAAGGTCGGTTTCCGGTATGCGCCGGGCACCGAGAACGTGCTGGAGGACTTCGACGTCACCCTGGAACCCGGCACGACGACCGCGATCGTCGGACCGTCCGGTTCGGGCAAGAGCACCGTGCTCGCGCTGCTCGCCGGTCTGCACCGGCCCACGAGCGGTCGCGTGCTCGCCGACGGCAAGGATGTCGCGGAGTTCAGCCGGGATCTCGTCACCTTCGTCTTCCAGCAGCCGTATCTCTTCGAAGGATCGGTGCGGGACAACGTGCTCGCGGGGGATCCCGCGGCGGGCGGAGAGCGGGTCGCCGAGGTCGCCGGGCTCGCCAAGATCGACGAACTGATGGACCACACGGCCGTCGGTGAGGCGGGCACCGCGCTCTCCGGCGGGGAGCGGCAGCGGGTGTCCATCGCCCGCGCGCTGCTCAAACCGGCGCCCGTGCTGCTCGTCGACGAGGCCACCAGCGCGCTCGACACCGAGAACGAGGACGCCGTGGTCCGCTCGCTCAGCGCCGATTCCGTGCCGAGGACACGGGTGATCGTCACCCATCGGATCGCCGGTATCCGGCACGCCGACCGGGTGCTCTTCCTCGAGGACGGGCGGATCACCGAAGCCGGCACCGTCGAGGAACTCCTTGCGGCGAAAGGACGTTTCGCCGAGTTCTGGCGGCGGCAGCTCGACGCCACCGGCTGGAGGATCACCGCGCGATGACCCACACCCAAGGCCAGCCGGAATGGGTCGCCACCCGCGACGGCAGACGGCTCTACGCGATGGTGCACCCGGGACCGGAGGGTTTCACCGGGCCGACGGTGGTGTTCGAAGCGGGCGCGGCCGCCACCCGGTCGTCCTGGGCGGCGGTCCAGCCGGAGGTCGGCCGCCACACCCGCGCGATCGTCTACGACCGCTCCGGGCTCGGCCGCAGCGCCCCCGACCCCGGCGGCCGCACGCTGCGCCGGATGGCCGACGACCTCAACGACGTCCTCGACCATTTCGGCCAGGGACCGTACATCCTCGCCGGGCACAGCGCGGGCGGGCCGATCGTGCGGCAGGCCGCCGCCCGCCGTCCGGAGCGGATCGCCGGGCTGGTGCTGGTCGACCCGACCGACGAAGCGGCGGAAGTGCTCTTCGGCCGGGCCTTCCGCACCGGTGAACGCGTCTTTCTCGGGGCCGGGGCCGTGCTCGCGCGGCTCGGCTTGCTCAAGGTCGTCTTCCGCGGTCTGCTGCGGGACATCCCGGACGACGTCCGCCGCGACCTCGAACGGGAGGCGTTCACCATCGGGACGGTGCGGACCCACCGGGAGCAGGCCCGCACCTTCCTCGACGAACTGGCCCTCTGGCGGCACGATCCGCCGGTGCTCGGGGACATTCCGCTCACGGTCGTGTCCGGCGGCCTCGGAGGCGGGATGAGGGCGCGGGCGAACGCGTCCCACGCCCACCGGGTGACCTTTTCGCCCGCCGGCAGGCACGTGATCGCGGAGCGGTCCGGTCACTACGTCCCGAAGACCGAGCCCGAGGTGATCGTCCGCGAGATCGTCAGGATGACGTGAGCGCCAGCCGCAGATCTTCGTAAGTCGGGGCGAGCGTCCGGAGGGTCGCGGCGGCCCGCGCGTCGTCCTCGACGACGAGGTCATACTGCAGGGAGCCGATCAGCCGCGCCTGCGCGGTGAGGACGGCGGCCGCGTCTTCGTGACCGGCCCGCCGCAGGCACGTCGCGGCGTCGTTCGTCCGCCGTGCGCCGAGCCGCACCACGAAATGGACGAGCAGCCCGCGCAGCTCCGGGTCGCAGCCGTCGCCGATCCGGGCGGCGAGCGCGAGGGCGGCGTCGCCGTTGCCCACCGTGCCGGGCGGGAGCCCGGTGCCCGTTTCACCACCGAGCCGCCTGATGGCCCGGGGGAGGGCCGCGACGATCGCGGCTTCGTCGCCGACCTCGGTGTGCCGTACGAAATTCGTCCGCATCGTATGCGGTTTGCCGTAGGCGACGGTTTCGGCGAGCCAGGCGGCGGCGAAATCCTCCCGGGGGATCCGCGCGTACGGATATCCCTGCGGATCGTGGGCGGTGACGGACTCGGCGTCCGCGGCGAGCGCGACCAGGAAATGATCGGCGCCGATCGGGCCGGTCATCCCCGGCTGGTGGCGCAGATGGCCCATTTCGACCGGGCCGATCAGGACCGGCCCGTCCGAAAGGCTCTCGACGAGCCGGGCGAACGCGGCGTCCGGATCCGGCTCGCTCGTCGTTTCCGCGCTCCAGCCGAGGACGTCGAGCGCCTCGCCGATACCGAGATCGGGATCCCAGCCGAAGGCGTCGAAGAACGGCAGCGTTCCGCCGACCAGCTGCATGCCGAAGGGGCTGCCGGTCAAGGTTTCGAGCACTTCGGGTCCCGGCGCCTCCGCGCCGAGCATCATCGCGAGGGAATGGGTATAGCAATAGGGGCCGGAGCCGCGATAAGGAATTTCGATCACGCGTTCGACGATGGCAGTTTTCGGGCCGGAACGCCACCCTCGCCTTTGTCCGTTGTGGACGGTGTTTCATCACCCGTCCGGGGGTTTCGGGGCCACTCAACGGGTTTTATCCAGGAGACACCGCTGATCCCGCTTGCCGTCGACGATCTTGCCGACCCAGGATGACCGTGAATCGGGCTCGCTGTCCCCGCCGTCCTGACCTGGGCCGACGGGAGCGAGGGGTGAGGCGGAGGCGGCATGGCGGAACGTCGTGGGCAAAATCGGTGGCGCCGGGGCGTGGCACTGCTCGCGGTGGTCGCCGTGGCCCTGCTGATGGGCGCCCCGCTGCCCGCAACCGCCCAGACGCAGCCGCGCGGAGCGGGCACGGAGCGGCCGATCGGGCCCGAGCCGGTGTACTCCGGGCTGGCGCACGGCGGCATCACGATGGCCGCCAACTCCGTCGTGCAGTGCGGGGTCGGCGTCGTCTGCAACGAGTCCGCGAGCAACGCGAGCCCGGTGTCGTGGATCAAGACCGACCCCGCCGCGCCCGGCAACACCGCTTCCGCGGCGAACCTGAACGTCCCGGCCGGTGCGAAGGTGCTCAACGCCCGGCTGTACTGGCAGTTCAACCCGGTCGCCAGCAGCGGGACCTCCGGCGACGGCAACCGGGGCAACCAGGTGTCCGTCAAGACCCCGGGCTCCGGCGCGTACCAGCGCATCACCGCCGAAACCTATGACTGGTTCCCCGCGACCACCACGGGCGGGTTCCCGACGTTGTACGCCTACGGCGGCGCGGCCGACGTCACTTCCCTCGTGACGGACGCCGGCGCCGGACAGTACACGGTCGCCGACATCCAGGCCTGCCAGGGCCAGTCGATCAGCCGGACGAACCTCGGCTGTTGGGGTGGCTGGTCGCTGGTGGTGGCCTACGAACTGCCCAGCGAGCCGCTGCGGTACCTGCAGGTCTGGGACGGGATGCAGGTGGTCGCGGGCGGCAGCACGCCGAGTTCGGCGACCATCGCGCTGAGCGGCATCAAGGCCCCGACCTCGCGTCAGCCCAACGTCGAACTCGGGATCGTCGCCGGCGACGGCGACGCGCCCATCAGCGGCGACTACCTCCAGGTCGGGCCGGACGCCTCCAGCCTGCAGACGATCGCCATGCCCGCGCCCGGTGGGGTGGCGACCAACAACGCCTTCAGCAGCCGCATCGACCGGGTCACGGCCACCGGTTCGGGCACGAACGTCACGTCGCGGACTCCCAATCCGGTGAACAACGTCGGGTACGACGCCCGCAGTATCGACATCACCGGCAAGGTCCCCGCCGGGACCACCGCGCTCCAGGTGAAGATCGGCACCGTCGGCGACGCGCTGTACCCGCAGACGATCTGGCTCGTCACCGACGCGCTCGAACCGGATCTGCAGATCACCAAGGCGAACGATCCGGTCGGCAACACCGACGACAATCCGCCGGGCTACGTCACCAAGGGCGGCGAGATCACGTACACCTTCGACGTCGCCAACCGGCACGCCGACGGCTCCACCAACGACCTCGACACCGCGACGAACGTCGTGCTGACCGACACCCTTCCCGACGGCGTCACGTTCGTGGCCGGGTCCAATCCCGACTGTTCGGCCGCCGGGCAGGTGGTCACCTGCTCCCTGCGGAATCTGAAACCGGGGCAGTCGCAGAAGGTCGTGTTCAAGGTCAAGGTCGGCGCTTCGGTGCCGGACGGCACCAAACTCGACAACACCGGCAAGCTGACCTTCCGCGGCGAGGACACCGGGCGCCCGCAGGAACGCACGTCGAACACGGTGCGGAACACGGTCGCCTCGCCCGGATATCAGCTGACGAAGACGGTCGATCTCGCCGAGGCGATCCCCGGTGACACCCTGACCTACCAGGTGACCCTGCGGAACACCGGCGTGATCCCCGTTCCCGCGCTCACGGTGCGCGACACGCTGCCGCCGGGAACGACCTACGTGTCGTCCACTCCCTCGAAGGGAACCGCGTCCGGCACTGGGCCGATCGACTGGGCCGTGGACGGTCTCGCGGTCGGGGAGACCGCCACGCTGACCGTGCGCGTGAAGGTCGAGGAAGCCGCGATCGGCAAGGAATTGGTGAACCGGGCGAACGTCCCGACCGGGCCGCCGCCGGTCGTCCCGCCGGACAACCGCTGCCCGGACGATCCCGCGGCCGCGTGCGCGAAGACCAAGGTGCCGTCGCCGTCGTACACGGTGACGAAGACCGCGGACAAGGAGTCCGCGAACCCCGGCGACACGGTGCGCTACAAGGTCGTCGTCGCCAACACCGGCAAGGTGACCGCGGCGGACCTCAAGGTCGTGGACGATCTGACCGGGGTGCTCGACGACGCGGTGTACCAGAACGACGCCACCGCGTCGCCCGGGTCGGTGTCCTATGTGGAACCGAAACTGACTTGGACGGGCACACTCGCCGCGGGGCAGAACGCGGAGTTCACCTACTCGGTCAAGGTGAAGAAGCCGAACACCGGTGACAACCGGCTCAAGAACGTGGTGACGTCGGAGACGCCGGGTGGGAACTGTCCGCCGGGTTCGACGGATCCGAAGTGCGGGACGACGACGCCGGTGTCGGGGCTGTTGATCGAGAAGTCGGTGGACAAGCAGTCGGCGAATCCGGGCGACGTGGTGAAGTACACGGTGACCGTGCGGAACACGGGCCAGACGAAGCTGACCGGTGCGACGTTCACCGACGATCTCACTCAGGTGCTCGACGACGCCGACTACCAGAACGACGGTGCGGCGACGATCGGTGGCGTCACTTATGCGGCGCCGAAGCTGACCTGGACCGGCGATCTCGGCGTCGGCGAGACGTCCACGGTGACGTACACGGTGAAGGTGAAGAACCCCAACACGGGCGACGACGTGCTGAAGAACGCGGTGTCGTCGGAGACGCCGGGTGGGAACTGTCCGCCGGGTTCGACGGATCCGAAGTGCGGGACGACGACGCCGGTGTCGGGGTTGCTGATCGAGAAGTCGGTGGACAAGCAGTCGGCAAACCCCGGCGATGTCGTGAAGTACACGGTGACCGTGCGGAACACCGGTCAGACGAAGATCTCCGGTGCGACGTTCACCGATGACTTGACGCAGGTGCTGGACGACGCCGAGTACCAGAATGATGGTGCGGCGACGATCGGTGGCGTCACCTATACGGCGCCGAAGCTGACGTGGACGGGTGATCTGGAGATCGGCGCCACCTCGACGGTGACGTACACGGTGAAGGTGAAGAATCCGAACACCGGAGACAAGAAACTGTCCAATGTGGTCACTTCGGAGACCCCGGGCGGGAACTGTCCGCCGGGTTCGACGGATCCGAAGTGCGGGACCACGACGCCGGTGTCCGGTCTGAAGATCGAGAAGTCGGTCGACAAGCAGTCGGCGAACCCGGGCGATGTCGTGAAGTACACCGTCACCGTGACGAACACCGGGCAGACGAAGCTGACCGGTGCGACGTTCACCGACGACTTGACGCAGGTGCTGGACGACGCCGATTACCAGAACGACGGTGCCGCGACGATCGGTGGCGTCACCTATGCGGCGCCGAAGCTGACGTGGACCGGCGACCTGGAGATCGGCGCCACCTCGACGGTGACCTATACGGTCAAGGTGAAGAATCCCAACACGGGTGACAACCTGCTGAAGAACGTGGTGACGTCGGAGACGCCGGGCGGGAACTGTCCGCCTGGTTCGACGGATCCGAAGTGCGGGACGACGACTCCGGTGTCGGGGTTGCTGATCGAGAAGTCGGTGGACAAGCAGTCGGCGAATCCCGGCGATGTCGTGAAGTACACGGTGAAGGTGACGAACACCGGGCAGACGAAACTGACCGGGGCGACCTTCACCGACGACCTGACGCAGGTGCTCGACGACGCGGACTATCAGAATGACGGTGCGGCGACCATCGGCGGTGTCACCTATGCGGCGCCGAAGCTGACCTGGACCGGCGACCTGGAGATCGGTGCGACCTCGACGGTCACGTACACGGTGAAGGTCAAGAATCCCGCCCCCGGCGACAAGAAGCTCATCAACACGGTCACCTCGGAGACGCCGGGCGGGAACTGTCCGCCGGGTTCGACCGATCCGAAGTGCGGCACCACGACGCCGGTGTCCGGTCTGAAGATCGAGAAGTCGGTCGACAAGCAGTCGGCGAATCCCGGTGACGTCGTGAAGTACACGGTGACCGTCACCAACACCGGCCAGACGAAGATCTCGGGCGCGACGTTCACCGACGACCTGACCCAGGTTCTCGATGACGCCGACTACCAGAACGACGGTGCGGCGACGATCGGTGGCATCACTTACGCCGCGCCGAAGCTGACCTGGACCGGCGACCTCGGCGTCGGCGAGACCTCCACGGTGACCTATACGGTCAAGGTGAAGAAGCCGAACACGGGCGACAACCGGCTCAAGAACGTGGTGACGTCGGAGACGCCGGGCGGGAACTGCCCGCCGGGTTCGACCGATCCGGACTGTGGCACGGTGACCCCGGTTTCGGGCCTGGAGATCAAGAAGACGGTCGACAAACAGTCCGCGAACCCCGGTGACGTCGTCAAATACACGGTCACGGTCAAGAACACCGGCCAGACGAAGCTGACCGGTGCCACGTTCACCGACGACCTCGCCCAGGTGCTCGACGACGCCGTTTATCGGAACGATGGCGCGGCGACCATCGGCGGCGTCACGTACGCGGCGCCGAAGCTGACCTGGACCGGTGACCTCGAAATCGGCGCCACCGCGACGGTCACCTACTCGGTCCAGGTGAAGAAGCCGAACACGGGCGACAACCGGCTCAAGAACGTGGTGACGTCGGAGACGCCGGGCGGGAACTGCCCGCCGGGTTCGACCGATCCGGACTGCGGCACGACGACCCCGGTCTCCGGACTGCTCATCAAGAAGACCGCCGACAAGAAGTCGGTCGACCCCGGCGACACGGTGAAGTACACGATCACCGTCACCAACACCGGGCAGACCGCACAGATCGGCGCCACCTTCACCGACGACATGACCGAGGTCCTCGACGACGCCGACTACCAGAACGACGGTGCGGCGACGATCGGCGGCGTCACCTATGCGGCGCCGAAGCTGACCTGGACCGGTGACCTCGCCATCGGAGCCATCGCCACGGTGACCTACACGGTCAAGATCAAGAACCCGGACCCCGGCGACAAGAAACTGTCCAATGTGGTCACCTCGGACACGCCGGGGAACAACTGCCCGCCGGATTCGACCGACCCGAACTGCGTCGCGGACGTGCCGTCCCGCGAACTGACGGTCAAGAAGACGTCGGACAAGCAGACCGCGAACCCGGGCGATGTCGTCACCTACACCGTGACCGTCACCAACACCGGCAAGGTCCCTCTGGTCGGCGAGGACGCCGCACGGGTCACGGACGACCTGTCCGAAGTGCTGGACGACGCCGACTACGCCGACGACGCCACGGCGGCCCCGGTCGCCGGGACGTTCACCTTCGCCGCGCCGAACCTGGTGTGGGTGGGTGATCTCCCGGTCGGGGCGACGACCACGGTGAAGTACTCGGTGAAGGTGAAGAACCCGGTGACGGGCGATCACGAACTGCGGAACACCGTCAGCACGAACACCCCGGGCACCTGCCCGCCGCAGTCCGACGATCCGGCGTGTTCGACCGTCACCCCGGTGCCCGGGATCTCGCTGGAGAAGAAGGCGGACAAGACCACGGCGAACCCGGGCGACGTCGTGAAGTACACGGTGACCGTGCGCAACACGGGCAAGACGAAGCTGACCGGTGCGACGTTCACCGACGACCTCACCGAGGTCCTCGACGACGCCGTGTTCCAGAAGGACGGTGCGGCGACGATCGGTGCGGTGACCTACGAGGAACCGAAGCTGACCTGGACCGGTGATCTGGAGATCGGGCAGACGGCGACGGTCACGTACAGCGTCAAGGTCACCAAGACCGGCGGCGACGGCAAGCTCACCAACGTGATCACGTCCGACACCCCGGGCGGCAACTGCCCGCCGGGCAGCAAGGACCCGAAGTGCGGCACGACGACACCGCTGTCCAGCTTGAAGATCAAGAAGACGGTCGACAAGACGGAGGCGAAGCCGGGCGAGGTCGTCACGTACACCGTCACGGTGGAGAACACCGGGCAGGCCGTGGTGGACGACGCGACGTTCACCGACGACCTGAGCCAGGTGCTGGACGACGCGACCTTCGACGGCACCGCGAAGGCGAGCATGGGCACGGTCACCTACTCCGCGCCGAAGCTCACCTGGAAGGGCGAGCTGAAGCCGGGGGAGAAGGCGACCATCACCTACGCGGTGACCGTGCGGAAGCCGGCGACCGGTGACCACCGCCTCCGCAACGTCGTCACGTCGGACACGCCCGGTGGCAACTGCCCGCCGGGTTCGGCGAACCCCGACTGCGACACCGACACCCCGGTGCCGCCGACTCCGCAGCCGCCGGAGAAGCCGAACCCGCAGCCGCCGACCACCCCGCGTCCGCCCGGTCTGGCCGTGACCGGCTCACCGGTGACGACGATGACGGTGCTGGCCCTCGGGATGCTGGCCATCGGCGCGCTGCTGCTCCTCGCCGGACGGAGGCGCCGGGAGTCCTAGGAACGGGCGATCCGGTCCGGGAACACAGGCGCGGCGTGCGCGAAGGCGTAACTCGCGTGATCAGGCACGTAACTCGCGTGTCTGGAGGCCGCACTCGGTGTTACGCCTCTGAGCACGCGAGTTACGGCTTCGAGCACGCGAGTTACGGCTTTGATCACGACCCGCGTGGCACCGCGACGAGGGCTTCCACCTCCACGACGAGCTCCGGCTTGGCCAGCGCCGCCACGACGATCAGCGACTGAGCGGGCCAATCCGCTTCCGGGTACCAGCGGGTGAAGGTCTCGCGTAGCGCCGTGCGGAACCCGGCGAGGTGCTCGGTGCCGGACAGCATGCTGAACACCTTGACCAGGTGTTCGGGGCCGGCGCCCGCGGCTTCGAGCAGCCGCTCGAGGTTGGCGAGCAACGCGCGGGTCTGGGACTCGGCGTCGGGCCCGGCGAGTTCGCCGTCGGGCAGGACGCCGATCTGGCCGGACACGACCACGAGCTCGTGATCGGCGGGCACGCGGACCAGATGGCTGTACGGGCCGATCGGCGCCGCCACGGTCTCCGGATTCCAGCGCTGGATCATCAATCCCCTTTTCTCGTCCACTGCGGAAAATCGTCTCCAACGTACCGATGATTCCGCGCCGGGTCGGCAGTCTCACCTTCGACAACGACGACCGAGAAGGGTTCCGGATGACGGATTCAGGAGCGAAGACCGAGGTCTGGCCGCTGATCTTCGCCGAGCGGGCGGCGCTGGCGGACGACCTCGCGGAGCTCACCGAGGAGCGATGGAAGACGGCGTCGCTGTGCGCCGGGCTGACGGTGCGCGAGGTGCTCGCGCATCTCACCGCGGGGGCGAGCCTCACGCCGCTGAGGTGGATGGCCGGGGTGATCCGCTGCCGGTGGGACTTCGACAAGCAGGTCGCCATGCGGCTCGCCGAGCACCTGGGCGACGACGGCGCCGAGACGCTGGAGCGCTTCCGCCGTGTGGTCACCAGCACGACGAAACCGCCGTTGCCGAAGATCGCGATGCTGGGGGAGGCGATCGTGCACGCCGAGGACATCCGCCGTCCGCTCGGCCTTCGCCGCGATTACCCGATCCCCGTCCTCACCGCGCTGGCGGGGTACTACGGGAGCTCGGACCTGGTGGTGACGGCGAAGGGGCGCATCGGCGGGCTGCGGTTGCAGGCCACCGATGGCCCCTTCGCCATCGGGTCCGGGCCGCTCGTCTCGGGCACGACCTCGGCCTTGATCATGGCCATGACCGGACGGGCGGCCTACCTCCCCGAACTCGACGGAGACGGGGTCCCGATCCTCGGGGAACGCGTCCCTGCTCAGACCTGAGACTCGAGGGGCAGCCCCGCGCCGGCCCAGTCTTCGATGCCTTCCCGGTACTTGCGGACGTCGGTGTAGCCGAGGGCGGTGAGCCGGTCGGCGACCTGGCCGCTGTTGGGGCAGGCGGGGTTCGAGCAGTAGGTGACGATGGCGGCGCCGCGATCGGGCAGCACGGTCGCGGCGTGCGCGTCGACGTCGGCGAGGACGAGGGGAACGGCGCCGGGCAGATGTTGCTTGGCGTAGTACTCGCCACCCAGTGCGTCGACCACCGTCACGGTCTTCGCGTCGATCGCGGCCTTCAGTTCGTCACGGGTGATGAGTGCGGTCATGTCGCTACCTCCAGTTAATCGGACTATAGTCCGCATGTGCCTCACGACCATAACGGACCGCAGTCCGCTTCTGCAACGTCCTTGGATCTCCTGCGCACGCCGCCGCCCAAGGAACGCGCCGACGCCGCCCGCAACCGGGCCGCGATCCTCGACGCGGCGGCGTCGCTCTTCGCCGAGCACGGGGTCGAAGCGGTGTCGATGGACCAGGTGGCGGCGGCCGCGGGGGTCGGCAAGGGGACACTCTTCCGCCGCTTCGGTGACAAGGCCGGGCTGGCCGTCGCGCTGCTGGACGCGCGGGAACGCCTGCTCCAGGAGGGAATCCTGCACGGGCCGCCCCCGCTGGGCCCCGGCGCTCCGCCCGCCGACCGGCTGGTGGCCTTCGCCGAGGCGTACGTCGATTACGTGCTCGAACACCTGCCGCTGGTGCGGATGTCGGAGACCGCCGCTCCGGGCGCGCGCTACCGCATCGGGGCGTACCGGTTCTGGCACCGGCACGTCGCGATCCTGCTCGACGGCACCCCCGACCCCGAGCACGCCGCGCACGCCCTGCTGGCGCCGCTGGCGGCCGAGCATCTGACCGCCTTGCTGCCGGAACTGGGGGAGGACCGCGTCCGCGCCGGGATCACGCGGCTGTGGCGGCAGGCCGGATCCCAGTAAGGTGTCGGCGAGAACCCGGGAGTGTGTCGATGATGGTGGAGAGCCGAAGGGCGGCCAGGCAGGCCGTGCTGGTGCTGCTCGCCGCCGTGCTGACCGCGCTCGGCCTGTTCTTCGCGCTCCACTCGGGCGGTTCCGCTTCGGCGGACGAGTCGCGCGGGGCGAACGCGACGGTCGATTCCTCGGTCTCCAAGGCCGTCGCGCCGGTGCGCGCCGCTGGCAGGCTCGCCGCCGAACCCGCGCTCCTGGGTGTGCACGGTCACGGTGATCTGCCTCTCTTCGGCACCGTCCCGCACGGGCCCGCGTCGACGACGCTGCTGCGCCTCAGCGAACTCCACGACGAAACCACTCCCGCCTCGCGCAAGGCGAACCGCCTCGCGCTGGGTGATCGCGCTCCTCCTTTCCCGGTAGCCGTCTGACGCTCACGGGCGCGTATTCGCGTGCCCGAACCGGGAATCACCAAGGAGAACTTCGTGCCGCGCGAAACCGCGCGGCGAGGCATGACCGGGCGAGCCGTCGTCTCGCTGGTCGTTCTCGCCGCGACCGTGTACCTGTTGCTGACCACCGCCCCGAGACTGGGGCTCGATCTGCGTGGTGGCACGCAGATCGTGCTGGAGACCAAGGATTCGCCCACCGTCACCGCCGACGCGGAGACCACCGACCGGACACTCGAGGTGCTGCGCCGCCGGGTCGACGCCCTGGGTGTCGCCGAGCCGATGCTGGCCCGCTCGGGGGACAACCGGATCATCGTCGAGCTGCCCGGCGTCCGGGATCCGCGCGAGGCCGTCGAAGTGATCGGCCGCACCGCGCAGCTGTCCTTCCATCCCGTGCTCGCCGCCGCCTCTGGCGACTCACGAGTCCTCAACGACGAGAGCGGGCAGCCGATCACCCTGGGACCCGCCGCGCTGACCGGCGAAGGCGTCGACGAAGCGCGCTCGTCGGTCGATTCGCAGGGCGGTGGCTGGCTGGTTTCGGTCGATTTCAAAGGGGATGCCGGTCGCGCCTGGGAGCGGCTGACCGGGCAGGCCGCGTGCTCGCCGCCAGGTGATCCGGCCCGCCGGGTGGCGATCGCGCTCGACGACAAGGTGATCTCGTCGCCGCAGGTGAGCCCGCAGGTCGCCTGCGGGGTCGGGATCGTCGGCGGGAGCACGCAGATCACCGGGCGGTTCTCCCCGGCCGAAGCCAAGGATCTGGCGCTGCTGATCAACGCGGGCGCGCTGCCGACCCCGGTCGAGATCATCGAGCAGCGCACCGTCGGGCCCACGCTCGGCGCCGCCGCCATCGACGCCAGTGCCCGTGCCGCCGTGATCGGGCTGGCGCTGACCGCGCTGTTCCTGCTCGCGGTGTACCGGCTGGCCGGGCTGATCGCCGTGGGCGCGCTGGTGGCGTACGCGGCCGTGTCCTATGCCGCGCTGCTCGCCGTCGGCGCGACGCTGACCTTGCCGGGGCTCGCAGGATTCGTGCTGGCCATCGGCATGGCCGTCGATGCCACCGTGCTCGTCTTCGAACGGGCGAGAGAGGAACATTCGGTCAAACGCGGTGGTTCGCTGCCGCGTTCGGTCAGCCGCGGGTTCAGCGGCGCGTTGTCGGCGATCGTCGATTCGAACGTGACCACCCTGCTCGCCGCGGGCCTGCTGTTCTGGCTGGCGTCCGGCCCGGTGCGCGGCTTCGGGGTGACGCTGTCGATCGGCGTCGTCGTCGCGTTGTTCATCTCGCTCGTGCTCACCCGGTTGCTGCTGCATCTCACGATGCGGGGTGTGGTCGCGCGCAAACCGCGGCTGTCCGGGCTCACCCACGAAGGCCGGGTCCGCCGTTGGGTGAACCGCCGCGATCCCGAATTCCTCGGGAAACCGAAGCGCTGGCTGATGGTGGCGGGCGCGGTCGTGATCGCCGCGATCGCGGGGCTGTTCGTCGCCGGGCCGAACCTCGGCGTCGAATTCACCGGCGGCCGCGTCGTCGAATACAGCACTTCGGCGCCCGCCGACGTCGAGCGGGTCCGGGACGCGGTCTCCGACGCAGGCTTCCCCCGCGCCGTCGTGCAGACCTCAGGTGAGAAGGACATCTCGGTCCGTACCGAGCCGATCGACGAGGACGCCACCGAACGGATCCGGGCCGCCGTCGCCGGGGTCGCCGGTGACGCCACCGAGATCCGCGACGAGAAGATCGGCCCGAGCCTCGGCGCCGAACTGCGCACCAAGGCGATGATCGCGCTCGGCCTCGCGGTGCTGGCGCAGCTGATCTACCTCGCGGTGCGGTTCGATTGGCGGCTCGGCCTGGCCACGGTGGCCGCGCTCGCTCAAGACGTCCTGATCATCCTCGGGATCTTCGCCTGGCTGGGCAAATCCATGGACGGCGTCTTCCTCGCCGCGCTGCTGACGGTGATCGGCTATTCGGTCAACGACTCGGTGGTGGTCTTCGACCGGGTGCGGGAGGTACGGGGACAACGCCGCAAGGAACCGTTCCCTCGCGTCGTCGGCACGGCGGTGCTGCAGACGTTGCCACGGACGATCAACACCGGGATCGGGGTGCTGTTCGTCCTCGGGGCGTTGCTGGTCCTCGGGGACGGCTCGCTGGCCGACTTCGCGCTCGCGCTCCTGCTCGGCCTCGTCGCGGGCACGGTGTCCACAGTGGCCACCGCGGGGCCCGTCGCGATCCTGCTCGACAAGCGGTGGCCCGGGGCCGGACGTCCCGCCAGGAAGGCGAATCCGGCACGGCAGCGGGACGACAACGGCGCGGTGGTGTGATCGGCGTTCCTTTGTGGACCGCCGCGCTCCGCCCGGCCTCTATGCTCGTTCCCGGTGGCAGGGGAGTCCACCGGGAACGAGGGGCGGGTAGATGATCCAGAGCGTGCTCGTCGGCGCGGTCGTCGTGCTGGCTTGGACGATGACCGCGGCCCGGCTGGAACGCTGGCAGATCACCGCGCCGATGGCGATGGTCGCGGCCGGATTGGCGATCGGGGTCACCACCCGCAACGATCTCGGCAACGGGCTCAACACCGAGATCGCGCTCAACGCGGCGGAACTGATCCTCGCGCTGCTGCTGTTCGTGGACGCCACCGCGGTCAAGGGCGGTTATCTCGGCCACGACGGGAAAACGGCGGTGCGGCTGCTGCTGATCGCGTTGCCGCTGACGATCCTGATCGTCATGGGCGTCGGCCTGCTGACGCTGCCGGGCCTCGGCTGGGCGGCGGTCCTGCTGATCGCGTGCATCATCGCCCCGACGGATTTCGCGCCCGCGACCTCGGTGGTGCACGACGTCCGGGTGCCCGAACGCGTGCGGCACCTGCTGAACGTCGAGAGCGGCTACAACGACGGTGTCGTCGCGCCGGTCTTCATCTTCGCGCTCACCCTCGCGGGGAGCCGCCACCAGGCGAACACGCCGGGCGAAGCGCTGCAGGCCGCGATCCCGGCGGCGTTGCTGGCCGTGCTGGCGGGCTCCGTCATCGGGGCGGTGGCCGCGGTGGCGATGAACGTGACGGCCAGGCACGGCTGGTCGACCCGGCATTCCGCGCGGGTCGCGGCCGTCGCCCTGCCGTTGCTGACCTACACCGCCGCCGTCGCGATCGGCGGCAACGGCTTCGTCGCCGCGTTCATCTGCGGGATCGCGTACAAGACCGCGCGGCACCCCGGCGAAGAGGAACTCGGGCTCGCCGAGGACGTCAGTTCGTTGTGCGGGCTGCTGATGTGGTTCGTCTTCGGCAGCACCGCGGTGCTGGTGCTGTCCTTCGGCCTCACCTGGGGGATCGTGATCGTCAGCCTCGTCGCGCTGACCGTCGCCCGGCTCGTCCCGGTGCTGCTCACCTTGCTGCGGACGGACTTCCGCTGGAAGGACCGGATCACCATCGGCCTGCTGGCCCCGCGCGGCGCGGCGTCGATCGTGTTCGGGCTGCTGGCCTTCAACTCACTCGACGGGGAGGCGGCCGACGTCGCGCTGAGCGTCATGTCGGTGACCGTGCTGGCGAGCGTCGCCGCGCACGGTGTCGGGGCTTCGGCGTTCCTGAACCGCAAGTCGAAGAGGACCTGACCGGCACCTTCGCAGTCAGCCACCCCACATCCGATCGTGGGCCGAAGGCTCCCTTCACCGCATCAGACGCGGTGATGGGAGCCTTCAGCCCACTCGCGACCGGTGGCGCCGGAGCGCCCGAGGTCAGCCGCTCATCGCCTTCCTGATCGCCGCTTCGAGCTCTTTCACGTGCTTCGAATTCATGCCGCCATAGGTGAAGGTGTTCATGTCGACCTTGTCGGCGTACATGGGTACGTCCTCGACGATCGCCTTGGACGCGCCGGCCACCTCGAAGACGAGCCTTCCCGGCTTGAACGCCGTCGGCGGGATGTTCTTGATGGATCTGACCTTCTCGAGGTTGAAGGTGTGCTTCTTGTCGTTGAGCCCGCTGACCGCGGCTTTGATCGTGATCGTCCGGCCGCTGAAGCTGATGGATCGGCGTCTGGCATGGATGTGCACGAACCCTCCCCTTGGGCGCGAAAGAGGCACCTTATGAGAGAGGAATCGAGCGGGCGAGCCTCGTTTCCGAACCGTTATCGGGTCAGTCGGCCGTGGTCTCCACGTCGTCCACGGCCAGGTCGTACGGCTCGGCGCTGTTCCACAAAGCCTCCGCTTCACCGAGGAACGTCCGGTACGCCGCGCCGTCCGCGGGCTGCAGGACGAACTTCGGATCACCGGCCTGGTAGGTGTAGTACTCGGCGAACAGTGCCGAGCCGGTGGCGATGACCCCGATCGCGAGGGGATGCGCGACGAGCCGGACGGAGAGGTCTCCGCCGGTCGAACGGTTCAGTTCGGCCAGCACCCGCAACGTTTGGAGGACGCGCTCCCGCGCGCTTTCGGGCGAACGCACGGCGTAGTAGCGGGAGGCCGCCGTGTCGATCGCGGGCGAATGCGGGTCGATGAGCACGAACCGGATCTTCGTCCCGGCGCGCAACCGTGCTTCGAGCTTGCCGTAGTTGTTGTTCACCAGGGTGTTGCGGGCCATCCCGGTGATCAGCAGTTCGCTCGTGCCGTCGATCGCCTCGGCGAGTCCGGGGCCGAAGTCCTCGCTGAACACCGGACGGCGCGCCCGCGCGATCTGGTCCGCGGCGGACAGCGGCCAGGGGGTGCCGTCCTCCCACAGCCGTTCCGCCTCGTCGGCGAAGTGCCGGTACCAGGGCGCGTCCTTCGGTTCCACTGTGAACACCGGTGAGGCTTCACCGGTCGGCCGGTATTCGTAGTGCTGGACGCAGATCAGTCCCCGTTTGGTGGAGACGTCGAGACAGTTGAAACCCGCGGAGGAGATCCGCGACGACACCCGGATCTCCAGCCTGCCGTCCGCCCTGCTCTTCAAGGACGTCAGTTCGTCCAGGGTCGCGAGGATCCGCTGCCGCAGCCGTCCTTGTCCGAGACTCTGGGAGATTCGGCGATCGGCGACGGCGACGAGTTCTTCGTCGGTCGGATCCAGGACGAGTACCCGGATCCGTCCGCCGGAATCGAGGATCGACCGGATGTCGCTGCGCATGCCCTGCACGGTCCTGGTCATCGAATGGCCGATGAGCAGGATGTCGAAGGCCGCCGCGCGCCGGGAGATGAGATCCGCGGGGAACTCCGGTTCGAAAAGTGCCGCGGGGCCGCCGCGGGTGGAATCCCGGACCTGTTCGGTCAGCCGCCGCGAGCGGATCTGGGAGAAGGCGAGCAGGGCCAGCAGCGCCGTGACCACGGAGGAAAGCGTTTTGACGTCCGAGATCCCGGTCGCGCCCAGCACGGTGAACGCCAGCGCGACGGTGCCCAGTACGTACAGATCCAGGTTGTCGTCGGTGATCACACGCGCCAGCGATCGCCGGATCCGTCCACGCTCGTCCGCCACTGAACCCCCTCTTCGTCGGTTGCGTGGAGACAGTATCGGCCGGACGCCCCGGCATGTCCGGGATTGCTGACATCGATGGCATACCGCGAACCAAGCGATACGAAGCCATTTGGCTCAATCGTTTGTCTGGTCCAGTCCAGTTATGTCTACTAACGTAGAGGGATGGAGCTGGAACTGCGCCACCTGCGCATCATGTGCGCGATCGCCGAACTCGGGAGTATCACCAAGGCGGCGAACACGCTCGGAATGGCCCAGCCTGCACTGACCGCACAACTGAAGCGCATCGAGCGGACCCTCGGCGGGAAGCTGTTCCTGCGCGATCACACGGGCACCAGGCCGACCGCGCTCGGTCTCCTCGTCCTCGACCGGGCCAAGATGGTGCTCCCCGCCGTGTCGTCGCTGCACGACGAGGCGGCGCGGCTCGCCCAGCACGCGGGCACCGGCGAGCCGGTGACCCTGCGGCTCGGCTCGGCGACGGGGCCGATGCTGGGGGCGCTCCTGCAACGCCTCGGCACCACGCATCCCGACATCCACGTCGCCACGCATACGTCGTGGTCGGCCAACAAACTCGCGGACATGACCGCCGAGGGCGCGCTGGACTTCGCCTTCGTCGGCGTCTGCGGTGACGCGGGCCCGCCGCCGGAGCCCGGTCTTCGCTGGCGGACGCTCGCGCATCATCCGGTGTTCGTGCTGATGTCCGCGCGAGACGAGCGCGCGCAGCAGAGCGAGGTCGAACTCGGTGCCCTCGCGGACGAACGGTGGTGCGCGACGCCGGGCGACGGATGCTTCGGCGACTGTTTCGCGTCCGCGTGCGCCCGGTCGGGATTCACGCCGCGTTCGTTGTACGAGACCGATGTGCTGACCTGTATCGAGATGGTCGAATCGGGACACGCGGTGGTGTTGTGCCAGCCGCTGTTCCACGAGATCCCGGGTATCGTCGCGGTCCCGATCGCGGGGAATCCGCTGAGCTGGCGGAATCTCGTCGGCTGGTCGGAGCGCGGGGAGATGGGTCCCTTCGCCGCGGAGATGATCGCGCTGTCCCGTGCGGTGTACGGCGAACTGATCGACCGGCGGCCGGCCTACTCGAAGTACCTGGAGCTGAATCCGGGTTATGGCGTCGACTACACGGACGCGGGAGTGGGCTGACCAGCACGGGAGCGGTCGAAAGGTCCAGTCCACTTGGTGGATATGACCTAAATGGTATGTACCATTTGTAGCAGGTGCCTCGTACGGTCTGGGACGAGATCTTCTTTCCGGAACGCGGTGAGGAAACGCCTGAAATGAACCGAAAGATCGTAGCGGCCGCCGCGGCGGCCCTGACCGGCGCGGGCCTGGTCACGGCCGTCGCGCTGACGCCGAGCGCCAGCGCCGGCCAGACCGCCTCGGCGGCCGACCAGGTCCAGCCGGAGATCGTCGCCGCCTTGGCACGTGACCTGAAGATCAGCCCGGATCAGGCAAGGACCCGCCTCGCCGGTGAGCAGAAGGCGGCCCGCACCGACGGCGACCTCAAGACCCGGCTCGGCCCGTCCTACGCCGGCTCGTGGCTGGACGCGTCCGGGACCACGCTGACCGTCGCGGTCACCGACGCCGCTTGGGAAGGCGTCGTCCGTGCGGCGGGCGCGACCCCGAAGACGGTCGCCCGGAGTGCCGCGCAGCTCGACGCCGCGAAGTTGTCGTTGGACGCCAAGGGAACCAGCGCGCCGAAGACCGTGCCCGGCTGGTACGTCGACGCCACCACCAACTCGATCGTCGTCCTGGCCAACGCGGGTGGCGAAGCCGCCGCGAAGTCCTGGGCGACCGCCTCCGGCGTGCGTGCCGACGCGGTGCGGGTCGAGACCAGCACCGAAAGCCCGGTCCCGCTGATCGACGTCATCGGCGGCAATGCCTACACCTTCGGCTCGGGCCGGTGCTCGATCGGCTTCTCGGTCGAGGGCGGCTTCGTCACCGCGGGCCACTGCGGCACCACCGGCACCCGCACCTCGAACCCGAGCGGGACCGTCGCGGGCTCCAGCTTCCCCGGCAACGACTACGCGTGGGTGCGGGTGGACGCGGGCAACACCCCGCGCCCGCTGGTGAACCGCTACCCGGGCACCGTGCCGGTGGCGGGTTCGCAGGAGGCCGCGATCGGCGCGTCGGTCTGCCGCTCCGGTTCCACGACGGGCTGGCACTGCGGCACCATCCAGCAGAAGAACGCCTCGGTGAACTACCCGCAGGGCACCGTTTCCGGCCTCACGCGGACCAACGCCTGCGCCGAGCCGGGTGACTCCGGGGGTTCGTGGCTCGCGGGTGACCAGGCGCAGGGCGTCACCTCGGGCGGCTCCGGCAACTGCAGCTCGGGCGGCACGTTCTACTTCCAGCCGATCTCGGAGATCCTGAGCGTCTACAGCCTCCGCCTGGTGACCTCGGGGTCGAACCCGCCGTCCAGCACGACGCCGACCACCACGACGTCGAACAACCCGCCCGGCGGAACCTGGGCGGCGGGCACCACCTACGCCGCGGGCGCGACCGTGACCTACGGCGGCGTCTCGTACCGGGCCCTGCAGGGCCACACCGCTCAGGTCGGTTGGGAGCCCCCGAACGTCCCAGCGCTTTGGGCGCGCGCCTGACCACCTAGCCGTCCGGGCCACACGCAGGGGTGCGCCCGGACCCGACCGCCCCCGACGTCGTCCGTGCGTCGGGGGCGGTCCCTCTTTCGCGCCGATGGTGTGCTCGAGGCCGTAACTCGCGTGCTTGAAGCCGGAACTCGCGTGTGCGGCCTTCAAGCACGCGAGTTACGCCTCTGATCACGCGAGTTACGCGGTCAGTGCAGGATCTTCAGGCCCACCACGCAGGCGACGATGCCCACGATCAGCAGGATCCGGGCCACCGAAACGGTTTCCGCGCCGGACCACATGCCATAGGCGACGGTGAGCGAAGCCCCGATGCCGACCCAGACCGCGTAAGCGGTGCCGACGGGGAGATCCTTCATCGCGTAAGCGAGACCCACCATGCTGGCCACCAGTGTCACGCCGAAGATCACCGACGGCACCGGCCGGGACAACCCTTCGGATTTGCCGAGGGCGGTGGCCCAAACGGCTTCCAGCACACCCGAAACGATGAGGACAAGCCACGACATGACGCGCTCCCAGAGCGCCGTCTTGTCGCTGGCCGGGTACGGCACCCACTCGTCCGGGGACCTCGTTGAGGAGGTTCCTCGACCAGGATGGCACACCGCCCGCGTGGAGCGCCCGCCGGTTTGACGAGGGTCACCACGCGGGCGCGCCATTGTGGACGGTCAGGTCAGCACCCTTGGCGCCGACCAGGCGAGCAAACCCAGCTCCAGCACCGAGAATCCGATCAGCGCCCACGCGCTCGGCAGCCAGATCAGCGCGATGCCGACGAGGAGGATGGGCAGGACCAGCCCGGCGTAGGCGGCCAGGAACACCGCGGCGAGGACCTCGCCGCGCACCGGCGGTTCGGCGAGGGCGGCGACGGTGGCCACCGAGGCACGGAAGCCCAGCCCGACGCCGGCGCCCGCCACGATCCCGCCCGCGACGAAGAGCCACAGCTGGGACGTCGTCACCGCGACCGGCAGCGCCACCAGCCCGCTCACCATCAGCCCGAGGCCGAGCCGCAGCTGGGTTTTCCTGGCCAGACCGGCGAGGAGCACCTGCGCCGCGGCCGCCGCGAGGAACACGGAGAACGACGCGAGACCGGCCAGCAGCCGCGAACTCTCGTGCATGCCCTGAGCCAGCAAAGTCGGCGCCAGTGCCATGAACAGCCCCGTGATCGCGAACGCCGCGAAGGCGCCGATCGCCGCGCCGAAGAAGGCGGGCCGGGCACTCGACGGCAGTGAGACCCGCTGCGGCCGATAGGCGGGCCGTTCTTCGGCGCGCTCCACCGTTTCCGGTACGAGCGCGACCGCGATGGCCGCGGCGAGCAGCAAGACCAGGAAGAACACGAACGGGGTGGTGAGAGGCTCGGCCGAATAGCTCGCGAACACTCCACCGAACAGCGGCCCGAGCGCCAGCCCGCCCATGTTGACCACGGTCGCGATCAGTCCCGCGCGGCCGTGGTCCTCCCTCGGCCGGGCGACGGCGCGGAGTTCGGACAGATGCGCGGTGGCGGTCGCGGTCAGCGCGCCGATGCCCGCGCCGCCGACGAGCCTGGCCAGGATCAGCCCGGGAACATCCGGCCAGGTCAGGAAAAGTGTCGCGGAAAGGGCCTGCGTCACGGTCGCGGCGAGGATCACCCGCCGTCGTCCCAGCCAGTCGCTGACATGGCCGGCCAGATACAGGCTGCCCATCACGCCGACGGCGTACGCCGCGAAGACGATGGTGACGACGTAGGTCGGGAAGCCGTCGCGCTGCTGGTAGAGCGCGTACAGCGGAGTGGGGACGGTGGAGAAGGCCAGCGAGGCGGCGTAGGCCGCCGCGATGACCCAGAAACCGCGACCGTGGCTGATCCGCCGGAACGCGGGACGGGGGAGGGCGACGCTGTTCAGCATGTCTCCACTGTGAATCTCCGGATCATCCAAGTCCAACGAACAATCCTGGTCACAGTTATCGACAAATGCGATAATCGAGGTGTGGAGACTCGTCAGCTCGAATGCTTCGTCGCCGTCGCCGAGGAGCTCAGCTTCACTCGCGCGGCTCAGCGGTTGTACGCGGTGCAGTCCACCGTCTCGGCGACGATCCAGGCCCTCGAAGGAGAACTGGGGGTCAAGCTGTTCGACCGGTCGACGCGAAGGGTCGAGCTCTCCCCGGCCGGCAAGGTGTTCCTGCCTGAGGCCAAGGCCGCGCTGGAAGCCTTCGACAGGGCACGCGAGGTGGTCACCGACGCCTCCGCCGGCCTCCGGGGCAGCCTCCGCATCGGCACGCTGACCAGCGTCGGCGATCTCGACCTGCCCGATCTGCTCGGCGCGTTCCACCGCCGCTATCCGCTGGTCGACCTGCATGTTTCGGTGTCGATCACCGGGTCGACCGGGCTGGCCGAGGATCTGCGTCAGGGCAGGCTCGACGTCGCCCTCCTCGGCCTGCCCGAATCCGATCTCGCCGGGCTCGACACCAAACTGCTCGGTTCGGCGCCGTTCGTCGCCGTGCTGCCCGACGGCCACCGGCTGAGCGGGCGGCGGTCGCTGACCTTGGCCGACCTCGCCGGTGAGTCCTTCGTGGACAACCCGCGCGGCTTCGGCAATCGGGTTGCCTTGGACCGCGCTTTCGAGGCGCTCGGGGCGCCGCGCCGGGTCATCGTCGAGGTCGCCGACCTCCGTGCCGTGCCCTCCTATGTCGCGGCGGGGCTCGGCGTCGCCGTCGTGCCCGACCTCAAGTTGCTCTCGGGGGTCCGGACGATCCCGCTCGACGAGCCCGGCCTCACCTGGCCGCTGACCATCGCCACCCGGGGAGAACGGCCACCGAGCCGGGCCGCCCGGCTGCTGCTGGACCTGGTCGACGGCGGGGAGTTCTCCCTCGTCATCCCCGCGCGGACCTGAGCTCAGCCCGTCAGCAGCGTGCGGGTCGTCTTCGTCACCAGGTCGACGATGCGTGGCGGCGGTGCCTCGCCGCGATCGAGGTGTCTCTTCACCGCGGCGTAGGGAAGGTCCACGAGGGCCAGCATCAGCTCGTCGGTGCTCCGGCCGGTCAGGGGACGCAGCTTCCGCAGCACCTTGGTGATCGCCGTGTCGAGCCGGTGGTTGGCGGCCACGACACGGGCGCGATCCTCGGCGCTCCAGTCGTCGACGCCGAGTGCCCTGTCGCCCCCGTAGAGCAGTTTCGCCTCGGCGGGATGGGCGCGGCACCACCGGACGACCTGCGCCGAGGCCTCGACGGCGGCTTCGACGGCCGGTTCCTGTTCGAGCGCTTCGAGATAGCCCTGCTGGAAGCCGGTCAGGGTGCGGAGCCAGACGGCTGCGAGCAGCGCCGGACGCCCGGGGAAACGGTGGTAGATCGACCCGCTCGGCGCGCCGACCTCGCGGGCGACGGCCGACATGGTCACCCCGGCGGCCCCTTCGGTGGCGAAGATCCGCACGGCGGCGTCGAGGAAGTCGTCGGCGGTGTGCCGCGGTGGCCGTCCCATTTTCAGAGACTATCCTCTACTATGGTTTTAGGGGAAGGTCTCTAGAACTGGGAGGCGCGATGCGCGTATGGAACAGGCATCACCGGATCGTCGACGTGGCACCAGAACGCGTCGGCGCGCTGATCGACACGCTGGCCGCGGACGGCGACCGGCTCTGGCCCGTCGACGCGTGGCCGCCGATGCGGTTCGACCGGCCGCTCGGGGTGGGAGCGGACGGCGGGCACGGGCCGGTGCGGTATCGGGTCGAGTCCTACGAACCCGGGAAGTCGGTGCGGTTCCGGTTCACCGCGCCGCGCGGCTTCGACGGATTCCACGAATTCACCTTGCGGGCGACGGAAAGCGGGAAGACCGAACTCGGGCACCTCATGGTGCTGCGGCTCCGGCATCCCGCTTGGCTGACGTATCCGCTGTTGTGGCGGCCGATGCACGACGCCCTGCTGGAAGACTGCCTCGACCGCGCCGAGCGTGAACTCACCGGCACGGTCGAGACGCCCGCTCGATGGAGCCTTTACGTCCGGCTCTTGCGGAACCTGATCTCCGGCAAGAGGCCCTTCCGCTTGAGCGCGAACAAGGTGCCGCCGATCAGCACGACGGCGATCAGGTAACCCAGCGCCAAGGAGACGGCGCCGCCGTTCGCGGGTGGGAGCAGCACGCCGAACACGGCGCTGACGACGGCGAGGATCCACCGCCCGCGGTCGGTCGTGAGGCTCACGGCGAGCAGCGCGACCGTCCACAGGAGATACCAGGGCTGCACGACCGGACCGAGGACCAGCATCGCGGCGAAGGTCAGGCCCGCGCCGTAGAGCGGGTGCAGCTTCTCGCGGTACGTGAGCCACAGCAGCCTGGCGCCGACGGCGAGACCGAGGATCGCTCCGATGAGCGAGAACACCTTGATCGCGCCGTCGGTCAGGTCGGCCCCGAAGATCTTGCCGACCCCGCCGACGAGGAAGCCGAGCTCGTTGGTGGGCGCCATCCAGCTGTGGACCTGGCCCGAGACACCGGACAGCACGCGGACCCAGCCGAAGCCGAGCCCGCTGCCGAGCGAGATCGCCGCGGTGACCGCGGCGAATCCGGCGGGCAGCCCGAGCGCGACCGCCACCCGGCCGGCGGGCTTCGCCCGGCGGAACAGGTCGACGCCGACGAACAGCAGGCCCGCGACGGCCACGATCTTGATGTTCGCGGCCGCGCTCACCGCGATCACGCCCGCCGCGATCAGGGCAGGCCTGGCCGCACCGGTCTTCGCCGCGCCCATGAGGACCAGTTCCAGCCCGGCGACCATCAGCCCGACCATGAGCCCGTCGTTGTGCACGCCCGCCACGACGTGCCAGAGCGCCAGCGGGTTGAGCACGGCCAGCCACACCGCGATCGACGGTGAGACCCCGGCGCGGCGGGCGAGCCGGGGGAGCGCCCACGCCATGAGCACGATCCCGATCAGGCCAAGCAACCGGTGGAGCAGCACTGTCGGCACGAAGGCGTCCCCGGCGATCTGGGCGATCGTGCGGGCCAGCGCGACGAACGCCGGACCGTACGGCGCGGGCGTGTCCCGCCAGTAATGGCTGACCGCCATCGTCACCGGGGAATCGGCGCCGAGCGCCTCGGCGGGGCCAACGAGATAGGTGTCCAGCCCTTTGGCCGCGATCAGGCCCTGCGCCAGGTAGCTGTTGATGTCACCGCTGAACAGGGGGCGCGCGACGAGCAGCGGCGCGCACCACGAGACCGCGATCCAGTGCAGCCGCCGCTCGGGCAGCCCGGCGGCGAGCCGTCCGATGCCGAGCCAGGACAGCACGAGGGTGGCCATCCCGGCGACGCCCAGCGCCACCACCAGGACGGAGGGCAGGCCGATCCCGGACGTGACCAGCACCAGCACGGCGATTCCGAGGAAACCCGCCCAGTGCAACGCCGAGATGTTCAGCCCGGCCTTCTCCGGCGCGGGCAAGACGTTCTGCATGGGGCCAAACTACTCCAAGTGCGAAACCCGGCTGCGCCGATCGTACGGAATCCGGCTCCGACGCTTCGGTGCCGCGTCCGCCGGGTACTCCCGTGGGTGTGAAGAAACGCTGGGTTCGTCTCGGGGCGTTCGCGCTGATCGGGCTCCTGATCGTCGCCGCGGCCCTGCAGATCACCGGACTGTTGCCGAAGCTCGACCCGTTCGGAACGTCCACTGTGGACCGTTCGCAACCCGCGGTGCTCCAGGCGGTGCGGGATCTGAGCCGGTACCACGCGGCGGCCGGTGACTACCAGGTCGTCGTCGACATCGAGAAGGACGTCAAATGGGTGCCTGCGGGCATCGCCGGGGAACGCACGCTGTTCGTCGCGGCGGGCTCCGTCGACGCGTATGTCGATTTCGGGCCGCTGGTGGAGAATTCGCTGACCGTGTCCGAGGACCGGCGGACGGTCGAGGTGCGGCTACCCGAACCGAAGCTGGCGAAACCCAATCTGGACAACGAACGCAGCTACGTCTTCGGTCAGGAGCGTGGCCTGATCGACCGGCTCGGCGCGCTGGTGTCCGTCCAGGATCAGCGGCCGTTCTACCTCGCCGCGGAGAAACGGATCGGCGAGGCCGCGCAGCACTCCGGCCTGCTCGAACGCGCGAAGGCCAACACCAGGGCGATGCTCACGCAGATGCTGCGGGCGCTGGGCTTCCAGGCCGTCTTCCCGGCGGAACCGGCCACTTGACCCGGCTTCGTACCCGGATGACGCAAAGCGCTCTCCCGGCACTCATCGCCGCACGAGGATTCCGCGTCTGTGCGGTGCTGCCCGCGCCGGGCTTGACCGGCGGGGCTCCTGCTGGTGGGCTGGCGAAGTCGACTGGGAGGCGCGATGGCGACGAAGCCGAGGGACAGCCTGACCTACAGCGAACCGATCGCGACCGGAGAGGTCGCGATCGGCACCACCCCCGAGCAGGTGTACCGGCTCGTCAGCGATCCGGTCGCGATGTCGGAGTGCACCGAGGAACTGCGCAAGGCGCGCTGGATCCGGGGCGCGACCGAAGCGCGTGTCGGGAACTGGTTCGCCGGCAGCAACCGCAACGGACGACGGCGCTGGGTGACCCACGCCGAGATCGTCGAGGCCGAACCGGGACGGAGGTTCGCCTACCGGGTGCGCACGCCGTTCTTCGTGCCGATTTCGCGGTGGGAGTACGACATCGTCCCCGAAGGCGACGGCAGCCGGCTCACCGTGACGAACTGGCTGAGGGTGCCGCCGTGGTTCGTCCCGCTCGCCATCCTCATCACCGGCGAGCCGGATCGCGCCGGGACGAATCAGGCCAATATCGCCACCACGTTGCAGCGGGTGAAGGCTCGGCTCGAGGGCCGGGAGTGGCATCGCTGACGCGACACGCCGCCTCGCTGCCCGCCAGGCCGGGTCGGCTCACCCGAGGTTCTGCATCCCCCGGTCCTCCAGCCTGCGCATGACCGGTCCGGACAGCAGCCCGTGCACGAGTACCGACACCGCGATCGTCAGCGCCGTCACCCGCCACAACGAGTCGGCCATCGGGAAATCGCCGTGCCCCAGCGCGTAGGAAAGGTAGTAGAGACTGCCGATCCCGCGGATGCCGAAGAACGCGATCGCCGTCGCCGCCGGACCGGTGGTGGAGCCGCCGAGGAGTGCCAGCCCGCCGAACAGCGGGCGCACGATCACCACCGCGGCGACCGCCACCAGGACTTCGGCGAGTGTGAGACCCGCCAGCAGCCCGTCGCCCAGCGCGACACCGAGACCGAGCAAGGCCAGCGCGACGAAGAGCCGTTCCAGCTGATCGCCGAATTCGTGCAGCACCCCGTGGTACTCGTGCGACCGTTCGCTGGCGCGGATGGTCGCCGCCGCCGTGAACACCGCGACGAACCCGATACCGCCCAGCCACTCGCAGAGCGCGAAGGGGAGGAACGCGATGGCCAGTACCACCAGGCCGTCGGAGTATTCGCCCAGGCGCAGCCTTTCGTGCCGCACGCGGAACATCAGCCACGACAGCACCCGGCCGCAGACGAGGCCGACCAGGACGGCGACCGCGAGCGGGACGACGACCTCGGTCAGCAGCCAGGGCACCGGCGACGTGCTCGTCGTCCCGGCCCAGACGAGGGCCAGCACCACGAACGGCATCGCCAGGCCGTCGTTGAGCCCGGCCTCCGAGGTCAGCGTGAACCTGATCTCGTTGTCCGAGCCTCGTCCGTCGACGGTATGCGGCGCGGGCACCTGGACGTCGCTCGCCAGAACCGGGTCCGTCGGGGACAGCACGGCGCCCAGCAGCAGCGCGGCGGCGGGGGACAGGGCGAGCGCCCACCAGCCGAGCAGGGCGACCGCGCAGACCGACAGCGGCAACGTGATCGCCAGCAGCCGCCACGTCGAGCTCCACGATCGCCAGCCGATCAGCCGGTCCGATTTCAGTCCCGCGCCGACCAGCGACACCAGCACGCCGAGTTCGGTGATCACTTCGACGGTGCCTACCTGCGACCGCGGGTCGAGGACACCCTGGCCGTAGGGGTACGCGAACGGCAGCAGCCCGAAGAGCAGCCCGCCCACCAGCAGGACCAGCGGCATCGACAACGCGCGCTCGTGCAGCAGGTTCGGCAGCACGGCGGCGCACAGCGCCAGAACGCCCGCTCCGGCGAGCAAGATCTCCATGCGCGCGGAGTACCCGGACCGATCGTCCGGCAACCGGGCGCGGTTCAGCCGCCGACTTCGAGTCCTTTGTGGACCGTGAGGGTGACACCGGCGGCCAGCCGGTACGGCCGGGTGTCCACAATGGC
Source organism: Amycolatopsis sp. EV170708-02-1 (assembly GCF_022479115.1). Classification (NCBI taxonomy): domain Bacteria; kingdom Bacillati; phylum Actinomycetota; class Actinomycetes; order Pseudonocardiales; family Pseudonocardiaceae; genus Amycolatopsis; species Amycolatopsis sp. EV170708-02-1. The sequence continues at coordinate 5,003,689 of NZ_CP092497.1, read as the reverse complement.
CCCCAGCAGCCGTCGCAGCCGGGAGACCTCGGCGCGGACGGTGACGAGGTGTTCGGCGTCGCCGTAGAGCGCCCTGCTGAGCGCCTCGGCCGAAAGCCCGGACAAGCCCGCAGTGTTGAGGTGCACCAGGATCTCCGCGTGCCGGGGTGTCACCGTGCGGACCCAGCCGACGTCACCCGATGCCATCCGCAGCATCGGCGCGTGGCCGAGTTCGAGGTCCAGCCGGACCTGCCGCGCGGTGTCGGCAGGCCGGACGAGCCACCCTTCGGCCAGCCGCTCGGGCAGGCAGGCGCCGAGACCGGGCACGGCGAGGATCTGTCCTTCCGACGGCGCGGCGATCCGCGCACCGGAGGCGACACCGGCGGCGTGCGCGACCCAGCCGTCGTCGTCCACGAGCAACACCGGGCCGCCCACGCCGGTCACCACCGGCTCGGCGGTGCGGCGCAACCGGTCGAGACCCTGCTGGTGGTGCCGCCAGAGTTCGGATTCGACCAGCCGCCGCCCGGTCTCCACCAGTGCGCCGATCGCCGGGTGCAGGGTCAGCGCGGGACCGCTGACGTCGATCACGCCGAGCAGTTCGCCGGTGCGCGGATCGTGGACCGGCGACGCGGTGCAGTACCAGGGATGCTGGCCCTGTTCGAAATGTTCCCCGGCGAGCAGTTCCACCGGCGCGGCCTCGGCGAGCGCGGTGCCGATCGCGTTGGTGCCGACCCTGGTCTCGGTCCAGACGGCCCCTTCGGTGAAGCCCAGCGTGTCGGCCCGGCGCCGCACGGAGGGCGAACCCACCCGCCAGAGGATGATGCCCTCGGCGTCGGTCACCACGAGCAGCATGTTCGCGGTGTCGGCCGTCGCGCCGACCACCTGCCCGAGGTCTTCCACCACCAGCCGCAGCGGGGAGGCGCGCCGACGGCGGGCGACCTCTTCGAGCGGCACCGAATCCCGGGTGTTCACCCCGTCGGCGGCGAGCCCCAGGCTCAGCATCCGCGACCACGAGCGCGAAACCAGCGGCCTCGGCCGGACGCGGGGGCGGCCGCCGCCGATCACGGCTTCGTGCATGCGGATCAGGTCGCGGGCGTGCATCGGCAGGTCGGCGCCGGGCGGGACCGAGCTGTGCACGCCCACAGGCCACCTCCGCACCATCGCGTCGACTGACCAGCATAGGACCGGCTGGCGAGACGCGCCAAGGAGCCGCGCTGCAACTCGCTGCAACCCTTGCCGCCGTACCCGGCCCCGGCGTGTGATCGGGGTAACAGCCGAACGCCGAAGTTCAGGAGTGGCCATGACACAGACGGTGGACCGGATCGAGGCGACGGGCTCGCCGCAGGCTCGGGTGGACGCTTGGCTGAGCCGATTCGAATCGGCCCTCGCCGCTCGCGACGCCGAAGCCGCCGCCGCGCTTTTCGCCGTCGACAGTTATTGGCGTGACCTGGTCGCCTTCACCTGGACGATCAAGACGGTCGAAGGCCGCGACGAGGTGGCCGGCCTGCTCGGCGCCTGCCTCGACCGGATCGATCCCTCCGGGTTCCGCACGACCGAGACACCGACCGAAGCCGACGGCGTGACCGAAGCGTGGCTGGAATTCGAAACCGCGACCGGTCGCGCGAAGGGCCACTTGAGGCTGAAGGACGAAGGCGCCTGGACCCTGCTGACCAGTCTGCGCGAGCTCAAGGGTTTCGAGGAACGTCGCAACGAGCAGCGGCCGAAGGGCGTCGAGCACGGCGTCGTCCGCGGCCGGAAGTCGTGGGCGGAGAAGCGCGAGGAGGAAAAGACCCGGCTCGGCTACGAGCAGCAGCCGTACGTCGTCGTCATCGGCGGCGGCCAGGGCGGGATCGCGCTCGGCGCCAGGCTGCGGCAGCTCGACGTGCCCACGCTCGTCCTGGAACGCAACCAGCGGCCGGGCGACTCGTGGCGCAAGCGGTACAAGAACCTCTGCCTGCACGACCCGGTCTGGTACGACCACCTGCCCTATCTGCCGTTCCCGGACAACTGGCCGGTGTTCGCGCCCAAGGACAAGATCGCCGACTGGCTCGAGATGTACACGCGGCTCATGGAGGTGCCGTACTGGACGAGCACCGAGGTCACCTCGGCGTCCTGGGACGAGGAAAAGGAGCAGTGGCTGGTGACCGTCGTCCGCGAGGGCGAGGAACTGGTGCTCACCCCGCGGCACGTCGTGTTCGCGACCGGGATGTCCGGTAAGCCGAATCTCCCGTCGTTCCCCGGAATGGACGTGTTCGAGGGCGATCAGCACCATTCGTCCCAGCACCCGGGCCCGGATGCCTACGCCGGCAAGAAGGCGGTCGTGGTCGGCTCCAACAACTCCGCGCACGACATCTGCGCGGCGCTGTGGGAACACGGCGCCGACGTCACCATGGTGCAGCGGTCGTCGACGCATGTGGTGAAGTCGGATTCGCTGATGGACCTGGGCCTCGGCGACCTGTATTCGGAACGCGCGGTGCGCTCGGGGATCACCACCGACAAGGCGGACATGATCTTCGCGTCGATCCCGTACCGGATCATGCCGCAGTTCCAGATCCCGGTGTACGACGCGATCCGCGAGCGGGACAAGGACTTCTACGCGCGGCTGGAAGCGGCCGGGTTCCAGCACGACTGGGGCGACGACGGATCCGGTCTGTTCCTGAAGTACCTGCGCCGCGGCTCCGGCTACTACATCGACGTCGGCGCGTCGGAGCTGGTCGCCGACGGGAAGATCAAACTCGCCCACGGCCAGGTCGACCATCTGACGCGTGACGCGGTGGTGCTGTCCGACGGCACGGAACTGAAGGCGGATCTCGTCGTCTACGCCACCGGCTACGGCTCGATGAACGGCTGGGTCGCGGACCTCGTCGGGCAGGAGACCGCGGACCGCGTTGGCAAATGCTGGGGCCTGGGCTCCGGGACGACGAAGGACCCCGGGCCGTGGGAGGGGGAGCAGCGCAACATGTGGAAGCCCACCCGGCAGGAAGGCCTGTGGTTCCACGGCGGGAACCTGCACCAGTCGCGGCACTACTCCCTCTACCTCGCGCTGCAGCTGAAAGCGCGCTACGAGGGCATCCCGACGCCCGTGTTCGGGCTCCAGGAGGTCCACCACAAGTCGTGACTTGGAGACTTCGGTACCGGATCCCGGGCGGACCGGTACCGGAGGGCGCCGCCTCCGGACCTCGGGCGGTCGACGGCGTCGGGCATCGCCCCCAGACCCTGGGCGGGCCCGGCGTCGTACCCCGTGTTCAGCGGGAGGCCTTCGTGTATCGGCGGGCCAGGACGGCGAACGCCTCCCGCAGTTCGGGCGGCCCGATGACCTCGATGTCGGCGTCGAACCGGCCGATACTCGCCGCGAGCCCGGCCCACGACCAGGACCCGAGCACCAGGCGGCACCTCTCCGGCCCGAGTTCTTCCACGACACCGTCGCGGACGTAGTGGGACACCGTGGCCGCCGGGAGATCGAGGACGACTTCCCCACGGCACGGCCACTCGCCGGATTCGGACGAGCCGCGGAACCGGCTCGCGACGAAGGTGGCGACGTCGGGGACCGGCAGTTCACGCGGCGTGAACCGCGGGCCGGTCGGGGTGCGCGGAGAGATCCGGTCGGCGCGGAAGGTGCGCCAATCCGCGCGATCCAGATCCCAGGCGACGAGATACCAGCGGCCGTGCCAGGTGACGAGGTGATGCGGTTCGGCCCGGCGCCGCGCGTCCGCGTAGTCGAATCGCAGCACCTCGCGGGCGTGCACCGCCGCGCCGAGCGCGAGCAGGACGTCGCCGTCGACACGGGGCTCCGAGCGGCTCGCGGGCGATTCGACGGCGGTGACCCGCACCGTGTCGATGCGGCGCCGCAGCCGCGAGGGCATCACCTGACGGACTGTGTGCAGCGCCCGCATCGCCGCCTCTTCGATCCCCGCGCCGCTGGTGGTGGCGATCTGGAGCGCGATGGCCAGCGCGACCGCCTGATCGTCGTCGAACAACAGCGGTGGCAGCTCGGATCCGGCGTCGAGCCGGTACCCGCCGTCCGGTCCCTTGATGGTGGCGATGGGGTAGCCGAGCTCGCGAAGCCTGTCGACGTCGCGCCGCACGGTGCGCGGGCTGATGTCGAGCCGCTCGGCCAGCAGCGCTCCCGGCCAGTCGCGACGGGCCTGCAGCAACGAGAGCATCGACAGCAGTCGCGCGGAGGTCTTCGGCATGTTTTCCATATTGCCTCAAGTAGCGGCCACAACCTGTCCTCTACTCCTGCGAGAGTCGTCTCGTGCCAGAAAACGACAACACGGAGGGCCCGATGACCGCCACCATCCTCGACGCCGAGCGCGCCGACCTGCTCGAAGCCCTCGACACCGTCCGTGCCACGCTGACCACCACCGTCCAGGGACTCACGGACGAGCAGCTCGACGCGCATCCGACGGTCAGCGAGCTGAGCCTCGGCGGACTGATCAAACACGTCGCCTCGATCGAGGAGATGTGGCTGCGTTTCGTGGTCGAGGGTCCGTCCGCGATGACCTACGACCTGCCGGAAGGCGTCACCTGGGCGGACATCGGCGCCGGGACCGCCCGTGAGTTCCCGCAGTGGGCGATCGACCACCAGAACAACTTCAGGATGCTGCCCGGCGACACCCTCGCGGGGATCCTCGCGCGCTACGAGGAGGTGGCCGCGCGGACGACGGAGATCGTCTCGTCGATCCCGGACCTTTCCCTGACGCATCCGCTGCCGGAGGCGCCCTGGAACCCGCCGGGCGCGGTGCGCAGCGTGCGGCGGGTGCTCGCGCACGTCATCGCCGAGACCGCGCAGCACGCGGGCCATGCCGACATCCTGCGGGAGAGCATCGACGGCCAGAAGTCGACCTGACCCGCTCGCCCCCTCGTGAGTGGCGAAGACGGTTCTAACCGTCCTCGCCACTCACGAGGGGCATAGCTTGCTCACAGCTTCCTCCCGTAGGGTCCCGGCCCGTCGGCGGACGGTGATCATGGTGGTGGTTGTGTGCGGGAGACGGAGCGGCGGTTCCGCCCGGAAATCCAGGGACTGCGGGCGCTCGCGTGTGTGCTGGTGGTCGTCTACCACGTGTGGCTCGGCCGGATCTCCGGCGGCGTCGACGCGTTCTTCCTGATCTCCGGGTTCCTTGTCACCGGACAGCTCTATCGCGCGGCGGCGCGCGGGCGGATCGAATACCGGCCGATGTGGGGCCGGATGATCAAGCGGCTGTTCCCGGCCGCGCTCACCGTGCTGCTGCTGGTCGTCGCGGTGAGCATGGTGCTGCTGCCGCAGAACCGCTGGTTCCAGACGATCAAGGAGGTCGTCGCCTCCGCGCTGTACCTGGAGAACTGGCAGCTGGCGGCGGATTCCGCCGACTACTTCGCGCAGCACAATTCGGCGAGCGTCGTCCAGCATTTCTGGTCGTTGTCGATCCAGGGGCAGTTCTACGTGGTCTGGCCGTTGCTGGTCGGGCTGGTGCTCCTGATCGCCAAGCGGGCGGGCCGCACCGTGCTTCCGCTGCTGTCCACAACCCTCGGCGTGGTGTTCGCGGCGTCGCTCGCATACTCGGTGTGGCTGACCGCCGTCGATCAGCCGCTGGCGTACTTCGATTCGCTGACGCGGATTTGGGAATTCGCGCTCGGTGGCTTGCTCGCTTTGCTCATCGACCGGATCCAGGTGCCCCGGCCGGCGCGGGTCGTGTTCGGCTGGGCCGGGGTCGCCGGGCTCGTTGCCTGCGGGCTGGTGCTCCAGGTCGGGACGGTCTTCCCCGGGTATCTCGCGCTGTGGCCGACGCTGTCGGCCGCGCTGGTGATCCTGGCGGGGGACACCGCGTTCCGGGGCGGCGCCGACCGTTTCCTCAGCAGCCGCCCACTGAAGTACCTGGGCGACCTCAGTTACGCGCTCTACCTGTGGCACTGGCCGGTCCTGGTCTTCTACCTCGTCGCGCGTGACCGGGAAGAGGTCGGCCTGCGCGGCGGCGCGGTGATCATCGCGCTGGCGTTCGTCCTCGCCGTGCTGACCCATCATCTCGTCGAGAAGCCGGTCCGGGTTTCCGCGATCGGGGCCGGGAACCGGTGGGGCGCGTACCGGTTCGGTGCCGCGACACTCGCGGCCGTGCTCGCCGCGACGGGCGCCTGGCAGTGGGTGAGCGTGAGCCAGGCGGAGAACTACTCGATCGCGGTCGACGACCCGGATCATCCCGGCGCGCTCGCGCACACCGAGGGTTCTCCTACTGGGGGGCCGCCGACGCCGCGCTCGTCCCGTCGTTCGTCGCGGTGTCCGAAGACTGGGCGGGGATCGACCCGGCCCGGTGCGGAGTCTCGCCGCGTAACGCCGATCTCGAAGTCTGCACCTCGCAGACCACCGGGCATCCCACCCGGAGGATCGTCGTCGCCGGCGACTCGCACGCGGGGCAGTTCCTCGGTGCTCTCCTCCCGATCGCCGAAAAGAAGAACTGGGAGGTCACGTCGATCCTTCGTGGCGGCTGCCCGTTCTCCACCGACTCCGACGCCGTACCTGGCGATCAGTCCTGCATCGACTGGAACACCGCCGTGGTGGACGAGATCGTCACCACCCGGCCCGACGCGGTGATGACGATCGGCACCAGGGACGTGAAGGTCGGTGTCGAAGAACGGGTTCCCGCCGGGTACATCGCGCAGTGGCGCAAGGTCGACGAGGTGGGGATCCCGGTGCTGGCGGTCCGGGACAACCCGCGCTTCGGCCAGTCGCCGTCGGCGTGCGTCGAGAGCCGCGGCGCGGATTCGCCCGACTGCGCCACGCCGCGCTACGACCTCTATGCGGCGGAGCCGCCGTACGAGGCGCTGCCGGATCTGCCGCCGAACGTGCGTTTCGTCGACTTCAGCGACTACTTCTGCACGGCCGAGGTCTGCCCGCCGGTGATCGGCAACGTGCTCGTCTACCTCGACGACAACCACGTCAGCGGTACTTACATGTCGACGATGTCGGCCATCGCGGAGAAGGCGATCGCCGAGGCGCTCGGCTGGGCGGACGATCACGCGGAGGAGCCGCCGCCGGGCGGGTGATCCGGACAACAGATCGCCGCTGGATTGCGTGATGGTGCACTGACTCGCCGGTCTGCCAATATCTTGCGCAACGATTCACTCTTATCGGTGCATCGAAGCGGCGGATATCGTCGTCGGTATGAGGGTCGCCGTCCACCAGGGCTCGTATGCCGAGCTGCCGTCCGCCGTCGAGGCGTCGGGCGCCGATCTCGTGATCGCCGCCGAGATGATCACGACCGGCTACCACATCGGCGCCCGGACGCACGAGCTCGCCGAGCCGGCCGACGGCCCGACAGCGGCCCGAATGTCGGCGCTGGCAAGGGAATCCGGCGTCGCGCTGGCCTACGGATACCCCGAGTCCGACGGCGGCCGCGTGTACAACAGCGTCCAGCTGATCGGCCGCGACGGGCAGCGCCTGGCGAACTACCGCAAGACCCATCTGTTCGGCGACATCGACCGCGACTGGTTCGAGCCGGGCGCCGAGGCGGTCGTGCAGGCGGAGCTCGACGGACTCCGGATCGGCCTGCTGATCTGCTACGACGTCGAGTTCCCCGAGCTGGTGCGAGCGCACGCGCTGGCCGGGACCGAGCTGCTCGTGGTGCCGACCGCGCTGATGAGCCCGTACGAACTGGTCGCGGACACGCTGGTGCCCGCCCGCGCCTACGAGAGCCAGCTGTTCGTCGCGTACGCGAACCGGTGCGACACCGAACAGGAACTGACCTACTGCGGCCGATCCTGCGTCGTCGCCCCGACCGGTGAGGTGCTCGCCCGGGCGGGCGCCGGTCCGGAGCTGATCAGCGCCGAAGTCACCCGTGACGCGCTCGTCGCGTCGCGACTGGAGAACACCCACCTGGCCGACCGACGGCCCGATCTGTACCGAGGACTTCCCGCATGACCTCCGCCCTCCCGACCGCGATCCACCACGACGAACCGGCGGACCGCCCGATCACCATGTTCGGCCCCGATTTCCCGTTCGCCTACGACGATTTCCTCGCCCACCCCGCCGGGCTCGGCTCCCTGCCGGCGGAGCGGCACGGCACCGAGGTGGCGGTGATCGGCGGCGGCCTCTCGGGCATCGTCACCGCGTACGAACTGATGAAACTCGGCCTGCGCCCGGTCGTGTACGAGATCGCCGAGATCGGCGGCCGCCTGCGCACGGTGAACTTCCCCGGCTGTCCGGACGACGTCGTCGCCGAGATGGGCGCGATGCGCTTCCCGCCGGCGTCGACCGCGCTGTTCCACTACATCGACAAGGTCGGCCTGGAGACCACGCCGTTCCCGAACCCGCTGGCGCCGGGCACGCCGAGCACCGTCGTCGATCTCAAAGGGGAGAGCCACTACGCGCGCACGGCCGACGAACTTCCCGCCGTCTTCGGCAAGGTCGCGGCCGCCTGGGACAGCACGCTTTCCGAGCAGGCCGCGTTCACCGAGATGCAGAAGGCGATCCGCGACCGCGACGTGAAGACGATCAAGCGGCTCTGGAACGAGCTCGTCCCGAAGCTGGACAGCCAGACCTTCTACGGTTTCCTCTGCGATTCGCCCGCGTTCGCGTCCTTCCGCGACCGCGAGATCTTCGGACAGGTGGGCTTCGGCACCGGCGGCTGGGACACCGACTTCCCGAACTCCATCCTGGAGATCCTGCGGGTGGTCTACACCGGCGCAGACGACGAACACCGCAGCATCGTCGGCGGCAGCAGGCGGCTTCCGTTGCGGCTGTGGGAACACGCGCCCGAGGACATCGCGTTCTGGCCCGCCGGAACGAGTTTGAGCTCGCTGCACGGCGGGAGCCCGAACCCCGGCGTCGCCCGGCTGCACCGGACCGCGCCGAACAACATCACCGTGACCGACACCGAAGGCCGCATCCGCACCTATCCGGCGGCGGTGTTCACCGCGCAGAGCTGGATGCTGCTGTCGAAGATCGAATGCGACGAGGCGCTGTTCCCGATCGACCACTGGACGGCGATCGAGCGCACGCACTACATGGAGTCCTCGAAGGTCTTCGTCCCGGTGGACCGGCCGTTCTGGCTCGACAAGGACCCGGCGACCGGTCGCGACACGATGAGCATGACGTTGACCGACCGCATGCCTCGCGGCACCTATCTGCTCGGCGACGATCCGGACGCGCCCGCGGTGATCTGCCTGTCCTACACCTGGGCCGACGATTCGCTGAAGTGGCTGCCGCTTTCGGTGTCCGAGCGCGTCGAGGTGATGTTGCAGTCGCTGAAGGAGATCTACCCCGGCGTCGACGTCCGGCGGCACATCATCGGCGACCCGGTGACCGTGTCCTGGGAGGCCGAACCGCATTTCATGGGCGCGTTCAAGGCCAACCTGCCCGGCCACTACCGCTACCAGCACCGGCTGTTCACCCACTTCAAACAGGACCGGCTGGAAGAGCGCCACCGCGGCCTCTTCCTGGCGGGCGACGACGTCTCCTGGACGGCGGGCTGGGCCGAAGGCGCGGTGCAGACGGCGCTCAACGCGGTGTGGGGCGTCCTGCACCACTTCGGTGGCGAGACGGATCCGGCCAACCCGGGGCCCGGCGACGTCTACGACGACATCGCGCCCGTGGAGCTGCCCGACTGAGCCCGGCGGCCCACCAGCCACGCCATACCCGCCGCGAGGAGGGCGCCGAGGGTGTTCATCAGCCAGTCGTTGGTGTCGCAGGCACGGCCGATCGCGGGTACGAACGCCTGCAGCGCCTCGATCACCGCGGACAGCGCAGAGCCGGCCGCGAGCATCGTCACCGGGCGCCGGGACGCCAGCGCGGCGAAGCAGACCGGCGGCAGGAACAGCGCGACGTTGGCCAGGAGCTCCACCGAGCCGAGCGTGGGCAGCGAGAACTGGACTGTGCACACGATCTCGTCGATCGTGCGCCCGGTGGGCACCAGCGTCAGCGCGAAGACCGGCACCATCGCCACTCCCGCGAGCGCCCAGAGGACTCGGCGCCTGCCCGCGAAAAGGTGGCCGAGGACGGCGCAGACGAGCGCGACCAGCAGGATCGCCACCGGCACCAGGGCGGAGTGGTCGAGCAGGAAGTTCGTGATCATGGCCGGCCGATCCTACGGGCCGGTGAACCCGACCTCCGCCGACGGCACCACGCGCAGCCGTCCGCCGGGATGGATCGCCGTGCTCAGCAGGAGATTGTGCCGGGCGACGACCTGTTCGGCGGTCAGCCCGGTGGTGGGGTCGCCGTCGGACGAGGGAGCGTGGCCGTCGCCGACCAGCACGACGTCCAGGCCGTGGCTCTGTGCGGACCGGGCGGTCGCGTCGATGCAGTAGTCGGTGGCCAGTCCGGTCAGCACCACGGTGTCGACGCCTCTGTCGACGAGCAGCCCCGCCAGCCCGGTGCGGTAGAAGGAATCCGTCGCCGTCTTGTCGACCACCAGATCGACCGGTTCGAGGCCGAGCAGTGCGCTGACCCGGGTGCCCGGGGACGCGGGGTCGAAGTCGGTGCCGGGCGCCCCGATCTGCCGCAGCGCGATCACCGGGACACCGTTCTCGCGGGCTTTCCTGGCGAGCGCGGCGATCCGGGCCGCCAGTTCCTCGCCGCGCCAGACCAGGGGAACGAGCATTTCCTGCATGTCGACGATCAGCAGCGCGGCCCTCATGTCCGCAGCCTAGCCGGGTGATCACGCGTGTTTGGAAGGACGACACGCGTGATCGGACGGACGACACGGCGCTGGCCGGATCCCGCCGGGTGTCGTCCGCCCGATCACGTGTGTCGTCCCTCTGATCACGCGTGTCGACCGTCTGATCACGTGTGCCTAGGGCAGCGCGGCGGGCGACTCGGCCTCCGGGATCAGCAGCCGCGGCGCGCCCGAGCTGTCGGCGGGCACGGCCCAGACATCGGAATGACCCTGAGTGCGGGGGAGGGCGTAGGCGACGGTGCGGTCGTCGAGCCACGCGGGCTGGTCGTCGACGCTCCTCGTCTCGGCCAGTGGCGTCACGGCGCCGCTCGCGAGGTCGAGCACCGAGATCCGCCACCCCTTCGCGGGATCGCCGTCGATGGCGGCCTTGTAGGCGACGCGGGTCTCATCGGGGGAGAGGGACGGGCATTCGACGTTGTCCCGCAAGGTCTTCACGGTCCGGGCGTTCGAGTCGCCCTCGACGAGGTATCGATGGGAGCCGGTCGACATGGTGGCGTAGAACCGGCCCGGCTGCCGGGTGAAGGTGACGCCCCAGAAGTTGAAGTCGGCCGCCTTGTACGGCTTGCCGTCCACGGTCACGGCGAAGTCCTCGAGCGTGCCCTCGACGCTGTCGGTGGTGAGGTCGAGGGTGCCGGCGCGGGTGGAGAACCGGCCGCCGTTGTAGGAATCGCCGGTGACGAACACCGTCCACGCCAGCCGCTTCCCGTCGGGCGAGACCCGTGCCCGGTTGGGCAGGCCGACCAGCGGGATCTCCTGCGTGACCGCGAGACCGCTGTCGAGCACGGCCAGCTGATACGTGGTCAGGCCGCTTTCCGGGCGCAGGCAGATCCCGGTGCCACCCGCCGCGTAGACCCGGCTGCAGGACACGGTCGACACCGCGCGTGCCCCGCCGGGGTCGGCGGCGCTGACACTGGACACGTGCCCGCGGTCGGCGTCGGCGGTGCTGCGGAAGAGCAGCCGCCCGCCTTCGAGCGTGACGGCGCCGCTTGTACCCGCCGACGCGGTGTCCTGGTTGCGCGCGCCCGCCACCCCGACGTAGATCACGGCGGCCGCGGCCAGCGCGAGTACTCCGGTGACGGCGATCAGGACGCGGGTGCGGGTGTTCACGGTCGTGCCTTCCTGCGGGGAACCAAGAGAACGAAGGTGGCGGCGACGGCGGCGAGTACCGTCCCGGCGGCGATCGTGATCGCCGTAGTCGCGCCCCAGAACTGCCAAGAAAGTCCGAAAAGGACGGACGAGACGAAGTACGCGAGCGCCTGCCCGCTCTGCACGATCGCGATCCCGGTGGTGCGCAGCGCCTCGGGCAGCAACGGACCGGCCAGCGCCATCAGCACGCCGTCGGTCGCCGCGTAGAACACGCCGTACAGGCCGAGGGTGAGCACGAACAACGCCCAGCCGGTGAGCGGGCTGAGCAGCAACAGGTAGACAGTGACCAGGGCGCCGTAACCGCCGAGCATCACCGGCAGCCTGCCGACGCGGTCGGCCAGCGCGCCGAGCGGCGCGGCCAGCAGCAGGTAGCCCAGGTTCGTCCCGACGGCCAGCAGCGGGAACCAGCCGGTCGCGATGTCCTCCTTGTCCTGCAACAGGAGATAGACGAACCCGTCCCCGATGGTGGCGAGGCCCAGGACACACGCGGCGATCAGCAGCCGCCGCACGCCGGCGCCCCGCAGGAGCCCCGCCGCCGCCCGCAGGGACACGGTGCCCGACGGCGATTTGGGCGCGCGGTGGTCGCGGACGAACAACGCCAGCAGCAGCACACCGGCGGTGGCGATGCAGAAGCTGGTCACGAAGACCGCGTCGAAGCCATCGACCCCGGTCGCCGAGCCCGCCACGGCCAGCACCGCGACCGCGGCGAGCGGGCCGAGGAAAGCGCCGACGCTGTCCATCGCCCGATGCACGCCGAACGCGCGGCCCAGCATGTGTTCGGGGGCCGACAAGGTGATCAGCGCGTCGCGGGGCGCGGTCCGCAGTCCCTTGCCCGTGCGGTCCGCCGTGAGCACCACGCCGATCGCGGTCGCCGACGACCCGGCCGCCACGAGCCCCAGTTTCGCCGCGGCCGACATCGCGTAGCCCAGCCCGGCGACCACCTTGCGTCGTCGCACCCGATCCGCGACGTAGCCGCCGACCAGGCGCAGCAGCGCGGTCGCGCCGGTGTAGAGGCCGTCCACCACGCCGTACGCCGCCGGGCCGAGGTGCAGCCCGAGCACCAGGTACACCGGCAGCACGGCCGTCACCATCTCCGAGGAGACGTCCGTGACGAGGCTGACGGTGCCCAGGGCGAACACGTTCCCGCCCAGCAGGGCGAAGGACTTCTTGGACACGCCGCCGGGATGCTCCCGGCGGCCGATCGTGGAGAGGTACACGCGACGAACCACCCTTCCCGGCCCGCGGGCGCGTCCACAGTGGACACGCCCGCGGGGTTCACCCGATTACTGCCACACGCTCGTGATCGGCGACTTGCCTGCCGCGTTGCCGATCCCCGGCAGGCCGAACGAGGCCTCCATCGTGCGGAGGATCGAGTAGTGGTTGATGGATTCGCTGTAGCTGCCCGGCTTCACGTGGGCGCCGACGAACGTCGTGAAGATCTGGTTCACCGACGTCCCGCTGTCCTCGTCGAAATTGACGATCAGCAGGCTGTTGTGCGTCTTGGCCCACTGCGCGTACGCGTCGAGGTTCTTCTGCAGCCATTTGTCGCCGGTGTCGACCGAACAGTCGTGCATGTCGCTGCACAGGTCCGGGGTCACGAAAGCGACGTGGGGCAGCTTGGTGAAGTCGCTCGGGAACGACGAGAACCTTTTGTTCGCCGACGACGGCACATTGCTGAAGCTGACCCAGCTGTTGTGCTTGCGGGCGTATTTCCCCTTCGTGCAGCCGGTGTACCCGTCGGAAGGCATGCTCTCCGCATACCCGACGAACTTCTTGCCGATCCCCGCCAGTTGGGAGGCGAGGTTCTCCTTGTTCCCGAGATCCTGGCATTTGTTGCTGTCGACACCGTGTGTCGAACCCGCGAACTGGGCGATGTAGTTCGGCTGGCTCGGGTGTGTCGTCCCGTACGCCTTGGTGAACTTCGCGCCCTGTGCGGCGAGTTTGTTGAAGTACGGCGCCTTGGAGCTGCCGCTGATCTCCTTGTAGTCCTTGTTTTCGAACATCACGAGGACGATGTGGTCGAACGCGGGCACTTTCGCCGCGGCGGGTTCTATCGCGGCGGCGGGAGTGTCCTGATGGGACACCACCAGCCCCGTGGCCAAACCGGTCGCGGCCACGGCCGCGACCGCGATCCGTTTCCAGAACATGGAAACCTCCTGGGAAAAGGTTGAAACTTTGACGACCGACCATCGGGTTCAGCGGCGCTCCGCGGGCGTCGACAGAGTCGAGACATCGGATGTCTCTGGTGCATTTAAACGGCAAAGAAGTCGTCGGCCCATCAAGATCGCCTGACTGGAGTAACCGGGGGCCGCGGAACACCCCAAAACCGGCATTGCCTGGCATGAAACCATGTAAACCGGCTGTCGACCTTGCGATCGTCGCCTGGAACCGATGGACTTATGGCAACTCGCTGATTCAGCCGGTTGACAGTGGTGACGCCATTGCCCCGGCTCTGTGGTGTACTCATCCGACCATTGGTTAAACTGTCGGCGTGAAGCCCTTTTCGCCGAGACCGGCCGGATACACGATCGAAGAACTTTCCACGATCGTCGGCATGTCGGCGCGCAATATCCGGGCCCATCAGACACGGGGCCTGCTCGCCCCGCCGGTCCGGCACGGCAGGTCCGCCTACTACGGCCCGGCCCATCTGCGGCGCCTGCGGCGAATCACGATGCTGCAGAAACAGGGCTTCAACCTGGTGTCCATCGCCGCGATGCTCGGAACGACCACAGTGGACCGCGCCGGGCAGCTGGACGCGGCGATGGCGGACATCGCCCGTGACCAGCCCGCCGTCGCCCGGTGCCTGGAACGCCACGGCGTGCTCGGCAGGGACGGCACGGGAGCCCCGGCGGTCGTGCGCCCGTCCGTTTCGCGCGCGGTGACGGATCTCGCCGTGGCCGGGATACCGCCCGTCGCCGCCCTGCGGTTCCTCGGGCAGTTCATGGACCGGGTCGCCCCGCTCGCCGGTGAACAGCTGGGCGCGTTGAAGGCTCAGGCGGGCGGGGACCCGGCGGCTCCGCGAGCCTGTTTCGCGGACCTTCTTGTAAGCGCTTTCAAGATCGCGGTGGAAAACGCGGCCGAGGTCACTTTCCCAGCCGGGGAGCCAGGGATCTGGCCACCGAGGTGACCGCGGCCGTCGCGACGTCGAGGCCGGTGCCCTCCGCGGAACCGGACAGGATGACGACGATGTAGCGGTCGCCGTCACCGACGAGCCCCGTCGAATGCGCGTCCACGGAACCGCGCCCGGCCGCCCAGCCCTGTTTCACGGCCCACGGACGGTCGCCGAAGGCCGAAGGGATGCCGAAGTGCTGGTCGAACCCGTCGGCGGCGGTGCGGTTCGCCTGGCGCAGGGGCTCGAGGATGACGTCCCGTTTGGCCCTCGGCAGCTTGAGGACGCGGCGGTACACCGCGGCGATGTCGTCCGCAGTGGACAGTGTGTCGCCCCAGCGGCCAGGGTCGGTGGGCGGGATGGTGTTCTTCAGGCCCGCGGCGGCCACCGTCCTGGTGACGATCGCGGGGCCGCCGTTCCTGGTCCACAGCGTGTTGGCGACGGCGTCGTCGCTTTTCGCCAGCATCCGGTGGAGCTGGGCTTCGTCCGTCCTGCTCGCTTTGCGGATGACGGCGTCCAAGGCGATGAACAGTTTCACCACCGACGCCGTGCGGAATCTTTCCGAACCCTGCTCGTCGATCACCCGCTCGCCCGACGTACGGTCGAAGACCACGGTCGCGTCGCGTCTTTCCGGAGCCGGGCGGCTTTCCGCGACGGACTGGAAGATCACGTAGCCGAGGATCGCGGCGATCACCGGGATGGCGATCAGGACAGCCACGCGGAGGCGTGGTCGCCGGTTCGCGCCGGGCACTGCGATGGGCCTGGTTCGTTGGTCGAACATGGTGCCGATGTTCAGAGACGATCATCGTGGCCCCGTCTCGTTCGTGTCATGACTCTGTAACGGCGGCGGACCGCACAGAAAGCGTTTTCGCGCTTCGGGAAATGCGCCGGGAAAGCGGGGTTCCGCCTCGGCCGATCGGCCGAGGCGGAATGGTCGTCCGGACGATGTGCGGCAACGTCAGGAACGCTGCACGATGATCTGGTCGACGAGGGTGCCGTCGGCGCTGATCGCGCGGACGTCCATTTTGGGCGGTGTGGTGCCCGTGCCCGCGACGACGTCGACCGCGACCAGGCTGTAGCCGCGGAACCGGACGCGGGACCAGGTGACCTTCTTGGTGCGGTCCTGGCCGTCGCGTTCCGAATACTTCATCGGGACCGGGGAGTCATTGCTGGTCTCATGGCCGAGGTACGTGTCGGGCGCGGGGAATTCCGAGACGCTGCCCCCGCCGCCGCCCGCGGTGATGTAGGTCGTCCCGTCCTTGACCGGGTTCGTGGTCCCGCGCGAGGGCACCTTCTTGACGGCCTTGCCCGCCCGGATGGGGTCGGTGCGTTCGTAGATGTGGTTGTGGCCGTTGAGCACCAGGTCGACCTGGTACTTGTCGAACAGCGGCGCCCAGTCCTTCTGCGCGCCGAGTTCGGCACCGTTGGAATGGCAGGTGGAATACGTGCACTGGTGGCAGTAGACGACGATGAAGTCGATCGTGGGATCCGCGCGGAACGCGGCGAGCGTCTTCCCGAGCCAGCTGAGCTGCTTGCCCTTGGTGTAGTCCAGATTGGACGGACTGTTGTAGCAGACGTCGTTGCCGTCCAGGCTGATCAGGCCGACGTTCTGATAGCGCCACGAGTAGATGCAGGTGGAGCCGTCCCAGGCGTTGTCCGGCATGGTGAAGCGTGCCCGGACGCCGCCGTAACCGTCCTCGGAGTACCAGCCCTCCATCTCGTGGTTGCCGAGCGCCATCATCCACGGGATCCCGGCGGTGACCGGCTCGTTCTGCACGAAGAAGGAGTCCCAGAGCCGCGCGTCGTACTGGTCTTCCTCCGGGTGCCCGCCCTCGCCTTCGAGCGCGTAGCTCAGATCGCCCATCGCGAGGTGGAAGGCCGGGTCGAGGCCCGCGATCAGGCTGCTGGTCGCGACGGCGTTGTAGCCGACGCCCTGGTCGCCGAAAGCGGTGAAGGAGAACGTGCCGTCGCCGCCCGGGGCGGGAGCGGTGCGGAAGCTCGCCATCTCGCCGAGCCGGGTGGCGGGATCGTAGCCCTCGTGGCCGACGACGTAGTAGTACGTGGTGTTGGGCAGGAGGTGGTCGATCCGGGCGTGGAGGTAGTACTGGGTGATCGACTTCGGGCTGTTCGGCGGGACCTCCTCGACCGGATGCTGCCAGGACATCTGGCTGGTCAGCGCCCGGACCTCGGCCGGGATCGGCGGGCTGAAGTCGCCGGGTACGGTGCCGATCCGGACGAACGGCGCGGTCACCGCCGCGGGCACCTGCCAGGAGACGACGACCTGCTGTGACGGGTCGGCCCCGTAGGCGATGTGCCGTCCGAACGGCCGCAGCGCCGAGCCGGCGACCTTGTCGGCGTTGAGCAGCACCATCGGCCCGGGGGAGGCCGCGGCCGCGCCCGGGAGCAGGACGCCGCCGGCGGCGAGTGCCGCGCCGCCCACCGCACCCACCCGGAACAGGGTCCGCCGCGAGTACTGCTTGACGAACTTGTCATGTTTCTCGGCCAAACTGAGCCGACGATAGGCTTGGGACCTGCTGTTTCGGGGAGTTTCGGCCATGAAATCGAAGTTAAGAAGGCTTCTTAACTAAGTCAAGAGGCTGATGGTCGCTGGATGACCGGCTGCATGGAACCGTGCAAGTGACTTCGGGCATAGGGGACTTAGCGCCGACCTCGTGAGTGTTCAGGACGGTTCTAACCGTCCTGAACACTCACGAGGTCGAGAGGTGGCGCACCCCGTCAGACCAGTTCCGACGAGACGACCGAGGTCAGGTCGCGCAGCCTGTCCAGCAGCGGCTCGATCTCGGCCGTGTCGATCAGGACGGCGCAGGTCATGGTGCTTTCCCGGACGCCGTCGCGGACGTCGACGGACAGGTCGTGGACCAGGCAGCCGAGCGCTTCGAGCAGGGCGGGGATCTGTTCGACACCGCCGACGAAGTACGTGGCGATCCGGCGGCGGACCAGCATGGACGAGCGAGGGGCGGGAACCTGGAAAGCGGTGATCGACATCGTGGTCTCCAAAGGCGGGAAACTGACACGCCATGGAGGGCCAGGTCCCGGGAGATGCCCCGTATCGAGGGGTCGCCGGACTGCGCGCCGGCGACCTGGCTCAGCCGGCGCGCTCGACTACGAGTCGGTCCAAGCGGCGCACGGCGACAGGCTAGCACGTCACGAGAGGCGCAGCCGGGAACCTTGCTCGCGGACGTGCGCGGCGGAGCCGCAGCCGAGGTCCAGCTGCCGCTGCCGCTCGGCCACGAACGCCCGGCCGAGGCCGGTGCGATCCGAAGTGGACAGTGTGCGCCGGAGTTCGTTCAGCAGCCCGCGTTCCTCGGCGCGGATATGCGCGTCCACCGAATTCTCCAGCGCCGCCAACGCCTTTTCGGAGTCGGCGGACTCCAGTACGGCCAGCAGCTCGTCCGCGAGCCCGCTCTCCGTCGCATCGGGACGGACGATCCGCTCCGTCGCGGTCGCGTGGGCGACCAAGGACGCCGAGAGCTCCGCGATCAGCGCCGGACGGTCGGCCTCGTCGTTGCGCAGGTCGCGGAACAGCTGTTCGATCCGGCGGTGATCGGCCAGGACGACCTCGACCAGGTCGGAGCCCGGGGGAGCGGCCGTCGGGCCGGGGCGCATCCAGCCGAACGTCAGCTCCACGGCCTGGCGCCAATGCGAGTACTCACTGTCGCGGCGGGCGGGGTCCATCGTCGGCAGCCACTGCCCGGCGCGGTGCCAGTTCCGGCGCAGACCCTCCAGGTCGGGCCAGTAACCGACCGACAACCCGGCCGCGTACGCCGCGCCGAGCGACACCGTCTCCGCGACCATCGGGCGCACCACCGGTACGTCGAGGACGTCGGCGACGAACTGCATCAGCAGGTTGTCGGCGGTCATCCCGCCGTCCACCTTGAGCGTCGACAGCGCGAGCCCGGAATCGGCGTTCATCGCGTCGACCACCTCGCGGGTCTGCCAGCCCGTCGCCTCCAGCACGGCTCTGGCCAGGTGTCCCTTGGTGATGTACGACGTCAGCCCGGCGATCACGCCGCGCGCCTCGCTGTGCCAGTGCGGCGCGAACAGGCCCGAGAAGGCGGGCACGATGTAGCAGCCGCCGTTGTCCTCCACCGTCCGCGCCAGCGTCTCGATCTCGGGCGCGCTGCCGATCAGTTCGAGCCCGTCGCGGAACCACTGCACCAGCGATCCGGTGACCGCGATCGACCCTTCGAGTGCGTACACGGCGGGTTCGTCGCCGATCTTGAAGCCGACGGTGGTCAGCATGCCGTGGGTCGAAAGCACCGGCGTCGGGCCGGTGTTGAGCAGCAGGAAGCTGCCGGTTCCGTACGTGCACTTCGCCTCGCCGGGCGCGAAGCAGGTCTGGCCGAACAACGCCGCCTGCTGGTCGCCGAGCGCCGCCGCGATCCGGATGCCCGGAACCACCCGTGACGTCGTCCCGTACACCTCGGTCGACGGGCGGATCTCCGGCAGCATGGCGCGCGGGACGTCGAAGAAGTCCAGCAGTTCGTCGTCCCACGACAGCGTCCGCAGGTTCATCAGCATGGTGCGCGAGGCGTTGGTGACGTCGGTGACGTGGACGCCGCCCTCGGGTCCGCCGGTCAGGTTCCAGATCAGCCAGCTCTCCACCGTCCCGAACAGGACGTCGCCGCGCTCGGCGCGTTCCCGCAGGCCAGGGGTCCGTTCGAGCATCCACCGGATGCGGGGTGCGGAGAAGTACGTGGCCAGCGGAAGTCCGCACAGCCGCCGGACGCGGTCCGCGCCCGGCTCGCGGGCGAGGTGTTCGAGCATCGCGTCGGTGCGGGTGTCCTGCCAGACGATCGCGCGCCCGACGGGGTTGCCGGTGTGCCTGTCCCACAGCACCGTCGTCTCGCGCTGGTTCGCGATGCCGAGGCCGACCACCTGCGCGGCGTCGACGCCGGCGTCGGCCAGCGCCTGCGGCACGATCCGGCCGACGTTGCGCCAGATCTCCGTCGCGTCGTGTTCGACCCAGCCGGGCCGCGGGAAATGCTGCTGGTGTTCGCGCTGCGCGACCGACACCAGCCTGCCGCGCGCGTCGAACAGGATGCACCGTGTCGAGGTGGTGCCCTGATCGATCGACATCACGTAGCGCTGGACCACGCGAGCACCTCCATCACCATCGGGACGCGCCGAGATCGCGGGAGACCGCCCGTGCCGCGTCGCGCACGTGGCCGAGCAGCCGCGGGATCGGGCTGCCGTCGGCTTCACAGATCCGTTCCGCCGCGCCGGAGACCCCGATCGCGCCGACCACGATGCCGCCGTGGCCGCGGATCGGCGCGGCTATCCCGGCCTCGCCGGTGATCATCTCGCCGTTCTCGCTCGCCCAGCCCGCCTCGCGCACCTTGCCACAGGCGCGTTTGATCGCGGTCTGGGTGACCAGGGTCCGGCGGGTGTAGGCCTCCGGCCCGCCGGTGCGCAACGATGCCACGAGACCGGTGTCGTAGGCCAGAAGGACTTTTCCGAGCGCCGTCGCGTGCAACGGCAGAAGCGTGCCGACGTCGAGCGTCTGCAGGCTGTCGTCGGGTCGGAACACGTGGTGCACCACCAGGACCCGGCCCTCCAGCGGGGCGCCGATCCGGACGGCCTCGCCGCTGCGCGCGGCCAGCGCGTCGGCCCAGTTGATCGCGCGGGAGCGGAGTTCGTTGACGTCGAGGTAGCTCGTGCCGAGGTGCAGGAGCGCCGCGCCCAGTTGGTATTTCCCGGTGTCGCGGTCTTGTTCGACAAAGCCGACCCCTTGCAGGGTACGGAGGATCCCGTGCGCGGTTCCCTTGGCGAGTTCGAGGGAATCGGCGATCTCGCCGACCCCGAGACGGCCTGAACCGCGCGCCAGCAACCGCAGGATCGCGGCGGCGCGCTCGATGGACTGGATCGGACCGGGCACGGCCCAACCGTAGCCCGACCGGCCCTGATTCGACAATGTCGAACATCGTCTCCGGGCGTTCGACAATGCCGACCGGCGTCCGTTGACCCCGGGTTTCCGCGAACTTAACTTCGGCCTCAACAGGGCAACGGTGTCCTTTGTGGAGGAAGCAATGGTGCGAAACCTCAAGGCTCGCGGACTGGCGGGCGAACTGGCGGCGGAGTTCGTCGGGACGATGATCCTCATCCTGTTCGGTTGCGGGGTGGTGGCTCAAGTCGTCGCCGCGGGCATCGGGGACCACGACAGCATCGCGTGGGCGTGGGGAATCGGTGTCACGCTGGGTATCTACGTGGCTTCACGGATCAGTGGCGCGCATCTGAACCCCGCCGTCACCGTGGCGCTCGCGGTGTTCAAGGGCTTCTCGTGGCGCAAGGTCGCCCCGTACGCCTTGGCGCAGACCGCCGGCGCGTTCCTCGGTGCGCTGCTGGTGCGCTGGAACTACACCGAGGTGCTCAACGCCGCGGACCCCGGCCTGACGATCAAGACCCAGGGCGTGTTCTCCACTCTTCCGGGTAACGGAACCCTGCCGGTGGGTGACTGGGGCGCTTTTCGGGACCAGATCATCGGGACCGCGATTCTGGCTTTGGTGATCTTCGCCATCACCGACCTCCGCAACACCGCGCCCGCCGCGAACCTCGCCCCGGTCGTCGTCGGCTTCCTCGTGGTCGCGATCGGCATGGCCTGGGGCACCAACGCCGGCTACGCGATCAACCCCGCCCGCGACTTCGGCCCGCGGCTGATGTCCTGGCTCACCGGCTACGACACCGCGTTCACCGACCAATACGGCTATCCGTACTGGTGGATCCCGATCGTGGCCCCGGTGATCGGCGCGGTCATCGGCGGGGCGATCTACAAGTTCTTCATCGAGCGTTACCTGCCCGCCGAACCGGCGCCGGAAGCCTTGCCCGCCAAAGACATCGAGCGCGTTGCTTAAAGAGAGGGAAATCATGCCTGACTACATCGGCGCCGTCGACCAGGGCACCACCAGCACGCGCTTCATGATCTTCGACCACGGCGGCAACGAGATCGCCCGCCACCAGCTCGAGCACGAGCAGATCCTCCCGAAGCCGGGCTGGGTCGAACACGACGCGACCGAGATCTGGGAACGGACCCGCTCGGTCATCGCCACCGCGCTCAACAAGGCGAAACTGACCGCCGCCGACCTCGCGTCGCTCGGCATCACCAACCAGCGTGAGACCACCGTCGTGTGGAACCGCCGCACCGGGCGCCCGTACTGCAACGCCATCGTGTGGCAGGACACCCGGACCGACCGGATCGCCTCGGCGCTGGAACGCGAGGGCAAGGGTGACGTCATCCGGCGCAAGGCCGGTCTCCCGCCCGCTACCTACTTCTCCGGCGGCAAGCTGCAGTGGATCCTGGAGAACGTCGAAGGCGTCCGCGAAGACGCCGAAAAGGGTGACGCGCTCTTCGGCACCACCGACACCTGGCTCATCTGGAACCTCACCGGCGGGCCCGACGGCGGCGTGCACGTGACGGATCCGACCAACGCGTCGCGCACCATGCTCATGGACCTGGAAACGCTGGAGTGGGACGACGAACTGCTGTCGTTCTTCGGCGTCCCCAAGCAGATGCTGCCGTCGATCGCGCCGTCGTCGAACAACGGCCGCTTCGGCGTGACTCGCGCGGACGGCCCGCTCGGCGGCGAGGTCGCCATCACCGGCGTGCTCGGCGACCAGCAGGCCGCGACCGTCGGCCAGGTGTGCTTCCGCCCCGGCGAGGCCAAGAACACCTACGGCACCGGCAACTTCCTGCTCCTCAACACCGGGCACGAGGTCGTGCGGTCGAAGCACGGTCTGCTCACGACGCTGGCCTACCAGTTCGGCGACGAGAAGCCGGTGTACGCGCTGGAGGGCTCCATCGCCGTCACGGGTTCCGCCGTGCAGTGGCTGCGCGACCAGCTGGGCATCATCAGCGGCGCGTCCCAGAGCGAGAGCCTCGCGCGGCAGGTCGAGGACAACGGCGGCGTCTACTTCGTCCCCGCGTTCTCCGGGCTTTTCGCCCCGTACTGGCGTTCCGACGCGCGCGGCGCGATCGTCGGCCTCACCCGAGCCACCACCAACGCGCATCTGGCGCGGGCGACCCTCGAAGCGATCTGCTATCAGACCCGCGACGTCGTCGAGGCCATGCAGAACGACTCCGGCGTCACGCTCGACGTGTTGCGTGTGGACGGTGGCGTGACCGCGAACGAACTGTGCATGCAGCTGCAGGCCGACATCCTCGGTGTGCCGGTGTCGAAGCCGGTCGTCGCGGAGACCACCGCGCTCGGCGCCGCCTACGCGGCCGGGCTCGCCGTCGGGTTCTGGAAGAGCACCGACGAGCTGGAACAGAACTGGAACGAGGACAAGCGCTGGGAGCCGTCGTGGACGGACGAACAGCGCGCCGAGGGCTACGCGGGCTGGCAGAAGGCCGTCGGCCGCACGCTGGACTGGGTCGAGGTCGAGTGAGCCCGATGAACAGGAGGAACAAGGTGACATCCGTACCGCTTTCCCCGGTCTACCGTGCCGAGACGCTGCGCAAGCTCGCTCGTGAGGAGATCGACGTGCTGGTCGTCGGCGGGGGAGTGACCGGTGCCGGCGTCGCCCTCGACGCGGCGTCGCGCGGACTGTCCGTCGCGCTCGTCGAGGCCCGCGACTTCGCCGCCGGGACGTCGAGCCGGTCTTCGAAGCTGATCCACGGTGGGCTGCGCTACCTGGAGAACCTGGACTTCAAGCTGGTCCGGGAGGCGCTGAAGGAACGCAGCCTGCTGCTGCAGACCCTCGCGCCGCATCTGGTCCGGCCGGTGAAGTTCCTGGTGCCGCTCAAGCATCGCGTCTGGGAACGCGGCTACATCGGCGCGGGTGTCACGCTGTACGACACCCTCGGCGGAGCGCGGGCCCTGCCGCGGCACCGGCATCTGTCGAAGCGCGGTGCGGGCAAGGTCGCTCCCGGTCTCGCGGACGACGCCCTGATCGGCGCCATCCAGTACTACGACGCGCAGGTCGACGACGCCCGCCACACGATGACCATCGCGAGGACCGCGGCGGAGCAGGGCGCTTCCGTGCTCACCCGCGCTCGGGTCACGTCGCTGATCCGCGACGGCGAACGCGTCGTCGGAGCCAAGGTCGTCGACCGCGAGAGCGGTGCGGAGATCGAGGTCCGGGCGAAGACGGTCGTCGCGGCCACCGGCGTGTGGAGCGACGACATGGCCGAAGCGGCGGGCATCCCCGCGCCGTTCACCGTGCGCGCTTCGAAGGGCATCCACCTGGTGGTGCCGCGCGAGAAGATCGACCTGGACACCGGGCTGATCCTGCGCACCGAGAAGAGCGTGCTGTTCGTCATCCCGTGGGGACGGCACTGGATCGTCGGCACCACCGACACCGAATGGGATCTCGACCGCGAGCACCCGGCGGCCAGCCAGGCGGATGTCGATTACGTGCTCGATCACCTCAACGCCGTCTTGCGCACGCCGATCACCGCCGACGACATCGAAGGTGTGTACGCCGGGCTTCGGCCGCTTCTGGCCGCGAAGGCGACCTCGACCACGAAGCTGTCGCGGGAACACGCCGTGGCGCATCCGGTGCCGGGGCTGGTGATCGTGGCAGGCGGCAAGTACACGACGTACCGCGTGATGGCCGCCGACGCGGTCGACGTCGCGGTGGAGGACCTCGGCCGCCCCGCGCCGTCGTCGTGGACCGAGCGGCTGCCGATCGTCGGCGCGACCGGGTACCACGAGCTGTGGGGTGCGCGGCACTCGCTCGTGCAGCGCACGGGGCTGCCCATCGCCCGCATCGAGCACCTGCTCCAGCGCTACGGCACCGCGATCGAGGACATCCTGGAGTCGATCTCGGAACGCCCCGAACTGGGCGAAGCGATCCCGGGGACCGCGGACTACCTGAAGGCGGAGGTCGTCTACGCCGTCTCCCACGAAGGCGCGCTGCACCTGGAGGACGTGCTGACACGGCGTACCCGGATCTCCATCGAGGAGCGGGATCGCGGTGTGACCGCGGCGCCGGTGGTGGCCGGGCTGATGGCGCCGCTGCTGGGCTGGGACTCGCACAAGCAGGAACGCGAGGTCGCCAACTACCTCGCGCGGGTCGAGGCGGAACGCTCCGCGCAGGCCGCGCCGGACGACGAGGCGGCGAACGCCAGCCGTCTCGCGGCTCCGGCGCTGCTGCCCAGCTGATCGCGGGCTGAAAGGGCCCTTCGCCGCATGCGACGCGGCGAAGGGCCCTTTCGTCGCGTCACATGCGGGCATGGTTCCCTTCAGCGCACGCCTACTTGAGCCAGTCGAGGTAGCGGGTCGCGGCGATGCGGGCGCCGTCCTTCGTGGTGAGCACGTCGCCCTTGACCGCGGCGAACATGCCCGCGGTCTCGTCGACGGTCACCGGACGCGTGTCTCCCTTGGCGGACAAGGTGATCCGGCCCAGTTCGGCCAGCGGGTAGACGTCCGGGCCGCCCACGTCGAGGATGCCGTTCAGCGGTTTCCCGGCCGACACCTCGGAAACGGCGGCGGCGACGTCGGCCGCGGCGATCGGCTGGATCGGCGTGCTGGGCAGGCGGACCGCGTTCTCGTCGGAGGTCCAGGACAGCACCGCGTCGACGAATTCCATGAACTGCGTGGCGCGGACGATCGAGTAGGGGACACCGCTCTCCTTGAGGATGTCCTCCTGCAGGGTCTTCGCGCGGTAGTAGTCGAGGTCGGGTACCTGGTCGACGCCGACGATCGACAGGATCACGAAGTGCCCGGTGCCCGCCTTCTTCGCGGCCGCGACGAGATTGTCCATCGACGTCCGGAAGAACGCGGGGGAGGCGTCGTCGAAGGTCGGCGAGTTCGTGAGGTTGACGACCACGTCGGCGCCGTCGAGCGCGCTGTCCAGGCCCTGGCCGGTGAGCAGGTCGACCCCGGTGGAGGGCGAATGCGGCACCGCTTCGTGGCCTGCCTCGTTCAGGTTGCGCACGACCTGCGAACCGATCAGCCCGGTCCCGCCGATGATCGCGAATTTCATGACCCAGTGCCCTTCGTCGGTGGCGCCCGTCAACTCGGACACCTCATGTCCGAGATATTACTCGGACATATTGTGTCCGAGTCAAGAGGCGGGTTAGAGTCATCCGGGTGAAGATGTCCGGTGGGGTCGAGTGGGCCCTGCACTGCTGTGTGGTGCTGACCTCGGTCGACGAACCCGCGCCCGCCGCGCGCCTCGCGCAGCTGCACGACGTCTCACCGAGTTACCTCGCGAAGCAGCTCCAGGCGCTTTCCCGGGCCGGTCTCATCCGGTCGGTGCAGGGGAAGGCCGGCGGCTACGTCCTCACCAGGCCGCCTTCGGAGATCACGGTGCTCGACGTCGTCGAGGCCATCGACGGACCCGGCCCGGCCTTCGTCTGCACCGAGATCCGGCAGCGCGGCCCGATGGCGACGCCGCCCGAGGCGTGCACGACGCCGTGCGCCATCAGCCGCGCGATGGCGAACGCCGAAGTCCAATGGCGGGCGGCGTTGCGCGCCGTCTCCATCGCGGATCTGGCCGACGACGTCCGGGGTGACTACGGTCCGGGCGCGCTCGCGGGGATCGGCGCGTGGTTCAAGGCCGCGGAGGCGTAGCGCGCCGGTCCAGGGGCAGCCTGAAGTCCGTGAAGGACTCCTTGAGGGACCCAGAGTCCCTCAAGGAGTCCTTCACGGACCGAGCCGGTGAGCCCAGTGACCATCTCAGGTCCGGGGCATCAGTGCGGTCGCGACCATGGTCGCCACCACCAGCGCCGCCGCGAGCGAGAACGCCCGCACCACGGAATGGCCGTGCAGGAAGACGGAGCCGAACACCGCGATACCCAGCGTCGCGCCGACTTGCTGCACCGCGTTCAGCAGTCCCGCCGCGGATCCGGTCTCGTGTGGACGGACGACGGACAGCGCCGCGGTGAAGAACGGCACCGTGAACAGCCCCAGTCCGAGCCCGCCGATCCCGAGCGCGATCGGCAGCGCGCCATCGAGAGCCAGCAGGATTCCTCCGAGCAGCAGCGCCAGACCGGCGAAGGCGACACGCGAGCCGTATCGGGGAACGAGCCATTTTCCCGCCGCCCACGAAGAAATCGCCAGCCCGCCCGACCACGGCAGCAGTGTCAGCCCGGACGCGAGTACGCCGAGACCTTGGTCGAGTTGCTGGTGCAGGACCACCACGAGCATCACCCCGTTCATCACGGCGAAGAACAGGGTCGACGCCGCCAGCGCGGCGGGGAAACCACGATGTCCGAACAGGCTCGGCTCGACCAGCGGATGACGTCGGTTCCGCTGATGGAACCCGAACAGCACCAGCACGGCGGCACCGGCGGCGAACAGGCCCCAGCTCCACCTGTCGATCAGCGGGTACACGAGAAGCCCGATGCCGAGTGAGGCGAGCAAGGTGCCCGGCACGTCCAGCCGGACCGGATGCTCGGCGCGGTCTTCCGGCAGCAGCCGTCCCGCGACGAGCACCGCGATCGAGATCGGCACGTTCACCAGGAACGCCGCCCGCCATGAGACCAGATCCGTCAGCAAGGCGCCGAGCAACGGCCCGCTCACGGCGGACAGGCCGACCACCGGCCCGTTCCAGCCCAGAGCCGCCGCCAGCGCCGGGCCGGAGAACATGACCTTGATCAAGCCGAAGGTCTGCGGGATCACCAGTGCCGCCGCCATACCCTGCACCGCTCGCGCGCCGATGAGCACGCCGGTGCCCGGTGCGAGCGCGCAGCACAGGGAGGCCAGCGCGAACACGGCGACGCCGGACAGGAAAACGCGGCGGCGGCCCAGCAGGTCGCCGAGCCTGCCACCGGTGATGAGCAGCACCGCGAACGGGAGTGTGTACGCGGCGCCGAACCATGGGATGGCGGAAGCGGGGCCGCCGAGGTCGGCGTGGATCGCCGGACCGGCGACCTGGGTGATCGTCGAGTCCAGCACGTTCATCGCCTCCGCCGCGAGCAGCGTGGCGAGCGGGACGGATCCGCTCTTCGTCGGTTGCATGATCGAGAGCGTGCGGTGAAGATGACTTCTGTTCCACGAATCCCGGACCGGATGGACGAAATATTCCATGCTCGACGACATCGACCGCGCTTTGATCCACGCGCTCCAGATCGACGCCCGCGCGCCGTTCAGCCGGATCGGTACGGTGCTCGGTGTCTCGACCCAGACCGTCGCCCGGCGCTATCAGCGGCTCCGGGCCGAATCCGGGTTACGCGTGGTGGGTCTGCCCGATCCCGGCCAGACGGGGCTGACGCAGTGGCTCGTACGGCTGAGCGCGCAGCCCGCCACCGCGCGGACGCTCGCCCGCTCGCTGGCCAGGCGGCCGGACACGTCCTGGGTCAAGCTCACCTCCGGCGGCACGGAGATCGTGACGATCGCGCATACGCCGAGGCACGCGCAGAGCGCCATGCTGCTGCACGACATCCCGCGCGCCGCGAGTGTCACGGCGGTGTCCGCGCATTTCATCCTGCACACCTACCTCGGCGGCCCGACGGCGTGGCGCGGCCGGGTCGCCGCGCTGACCGAGGAGCAGCAGGAAGCGTTGCGACCGCCGGAATCCGCCGGTGAGGAGAGCCCGCTGACGGCGGCGGATCACGCGCTGATCGCCGCCCTCCGGCACGACGGCCGGGCGAGCATCGCGGAGCTCGCCGCCGCGGCGGGCCTGGCCCCGGCGACGGCGGCGCGCCGCCTCGCGGATCTGCGCGCGCGAGGCGCGCTCTTCTTCGACGTCGAGATCAGCGCGGCCCTGTACGGCGTCACCACCCAGGCGTTCCTGTGGATGGCCGTCGCGCCGGCGGATCTCGACGAGGTGGCGACGACGCTGGCCACCCACGAGGAGCTGGCCGTCGTCGTCGCCACGACCGGGCCCACCAACCTGGCCGCGCAGGCGTTGTGCCCGGATCCCGCCGCGCTACACCACTACCTCACGCGCCGGCTGGGCGCGCTGCTGGCGATCCACACGGTGCACACCGCCCCGGTGCTGGAGAACGTGAAGGCGGTCGGCCCGCTCACGACCTGAACCGGTCGGCGTGCTCGGCGACCCACTGGGCGAACGTGCGGGCAGGCCGTCCGGTCACCTTCTCGATCGTGTCGACGACGGTGCGCGCCTCGACCGGCGGATCGCTGTGCCAGCCGACGACGTACTCGGCGTCCGCGACCGAGACGCCGTCGGCCAGCAGGCGATCGATCGCCTGCTGCCGCGTGATCTCCTCCAGTGTGAGCTCACGGCCGACCGCGGAGCCGAGGATGGCGATCCGTTCGCTCGTCGTCAGCGCCTGCGGCCCGGTGAGGTTGTAGACCTTGCCGGAGTGCCCGTCCTCCACGAGCGCGGTCGCGGCGACGGCGCCGATGTCGCCTTCGTGCACCACCGCGCTCGGAAGGTCGAACGGCTCGCGGATCACGCCTTCGGCGCGGACCGAGTCGGCCCAGGTCAGGGCGTTGGACATGAACTCCTGAGGTTCCAGGCGTGTCCATTCCACCCCGGATTCGGCCATGGCCTGTTCCGTCGGACCGACGTAGCCGCCCCAGACGACGGTCATCCGGCGCACGCCCGCGTCCACGGCGCGTTTGACCAGATCCTGGCCGACGTCGGCGAGCCCCGCGGTGACGGTGATGTGCAGCTTGGTGACACCTTCCAGGGCCTCGGTCAGGGTCTCGGGCGCGGTGTGGGTGCCTTTCACGAGTTCGACACCCGCCGGAAGCCGGGCTTCGGCGGGGTTCCTGGTGAGTGCCCGGACAGGTTCCCCGCGGCGGACGAGTTCGGCCACGACGTGGCGGCCGGTGTTCCCGGTGGCCCCGGTTACCAAGACGGTCATGAGTGATTCCCTTCGTTTCCCGTGAAGGTAAAAGCTCAAGTAATGTGGAGGTCAAGCGGACCGATCAGGAATCGAGAAGCGTCGGTGCCCCTGGGATCCCTAGCGTCTTCGCCATCAGGCAAAACGACTCCAGGAGGTTCTCGTGAGCAAGCGGATCCGGACGTTCCACCGGTGGACGTCCCTCGTCTTCGTCGCCACCGTCATCGTCTGCTTCGTCGTGGTGGCGCAGGGCGACCCTGCGCAGTGGGTGCTCTACACGCCACTGCCGCCGCTCTTCCTGCTGATGTTCAGCGGGCTGTACCTGTTCGCGCTGCCGTACACCGCCAAGCGGCGCAATCGGCGGCGGGTGGCCGGATGAGTCTTAGTTCACGGCAAAAATTAACAGGCGGCGTATCGGCCGGAAACTCTTGACGCCGCCGCCGGGGCCGGTGAGGATCGGCCGGTCCCCGCCTCCCGCAGAATGGACCAGACCATGGCAAGACGTGCTCGCGCGCGCCGAAGTCCGCTGATCGCCTTGATGAGTCTCACCCTGCTCGGCGGGGCCGTGGTGGCCACGCCCGCCGCCGTCGCCGCCGAGCAGCCCGTGATCGGGAAGCCCGCGCTCGACCGGGACGGCTGCGCCCGCATCGAGAAAAGCCTGCCGACGCTCGCCGACTGGCCGAAGGTCGAGAGCCGGTTCAAGGGCAAGGCCGGTGACGAACAGCGGATCGCCAAGATCCTCGGGGGAATGACCCTCGAAGAGAAGGTCGGGCAGATGACACAGCCCGAGATCGCCGCGATCACCCCCGACGAGGTCCGCCAGTACTCGATCGGCTCGGTCCTCAACGGCGGCGGCTCGTGGCCGAACAAGGACAAGCACGCCTCCCAGCAGGACTGGCTGAAACTCGCCGATTCCTATTGGGACGCCGCGAAGAGCAGCCGGACGAAGATCCCGGTGATCTGGGGCATCGACGCCGTGCACGGCAACAACAACGTGTACGGGGCCACCGTCTTCCCGCACAACATCGGGCTCGGTGCGGCGCACGACCCGTGCCTGGTGCGCGACATCTCCGCGGCGACGGCCCGGCAGATCCGCGCCACCGGCCAGGACTGGGCCTTCGCGCCGACGCTGGCCGTCGTGAAGGACGACCGCTGGGGACGCACTTACGAAGGGTTCTCCGAGGACCCGAGGATCACCAGGGCCTACGGCTACGAGGCGATCAACGGGCTCCAGGACGGCTCGACCAAGCGCATCGGCTACAACGGCGTGATCGGTACCGCCAAGCACTTCATCGGTGACGGCGGCACCCTCAAGGGACAGGATCAGGGCGTCAACCCGTCGTCCGAGGCCGAGATGATCAACGTCCACGGCCAGGGCTACTACGGCGCGCTCGCCGCGGGCTCCCAGACGGTGATGGTGTCGTTCAACAGCTGGACCAACGCCGAACTCGGCATCGACGAGGGCAAGCTGCACGGCAGCGACAAGGCGCTGAACCAGATCCTCAAGGGCAAGATGGGCTTCGACGGCCTCGTCGTGTCCGACTGGAACGGCATCGGCCAGGTTCCCGGCTGCACCAACGCCTCCTGCCCGCAGGCGATCAACGCCGGCATCGACATCGTGATGGTGCCGAACGACTGGAAGGCGTTCATCACCAACACCGTCGCCCAGGTCAACGGCGGCCAGATCCCGATGTCGCGGATCGACGACGCGGTGACCCGCATCCTGCGCGTCAAGCTGCGCTCCGGGCTGTACGAGTCGCAGAAGCCGTCGGACCGGTCCTACGCCAACTCCGACGAGGCGCTGAAGGAGACCTGGCTGGCGCGTGACGCGGTCCGCTCCTCGCAGACGCTGCTGAAGAACAACGGCAACGTGCTGCCGCTCAAGCCGAAGTCGAAGGTCCTCGTGGTCGGCAAGAGCGCGGACAGCATCCAGAACCAGACCGGCGGCTGGACGCTGAGCTGGCAGGGGACCGGCAACACCAACGCCGACTTCCCGAACGCCACGTCGATCCTCGCCGGGCTCAAGCAACAGCTCGGCGACGTCAACGTCACCTTCGACGAGAAGGGCGACACCGACCCGAAGGGCTACGACGCGGTCATCGCCGTGGTCGGTGAGACCCCGTACGCGGAAGGCGTCGGCGACCTGACGCGCAAGACCCTGGAGGCGTCGAGGCTCTACCCCGAGGACCTGGCCGTGCTGGACAAGGTCCGCGGGAAGGGCGCTCCGGTCGTCACGGTCTACGTGGGCGGCCGCCCGCTGTACATGAACAAGGAGATCAACCGTTCCGACGCGTTCGTCGCGGCCTGGCTGCCGGGTACCGAAGGCGGTGGCGTCGCCGACGTCCTGGTCAAGGGTGGCTTCAAGGCCACGCTGCCGTACTCGTGGCCGAAGAGCGCTTGCCAGACGCCGCTGAACGCGGGTTCGGCCGACTACGACCCGCTGTTCAAACTCGGCTACGGCCTCAAGACCGGGCAGCGCGTCACCGTCGGGCAGCTGGACGAGACGGCCGGGCCGGTGACCTGCGGCTCGACCGGTGGCGGCGGCACCGCGACCGAGGATCTCGAAGTGTTCAACCGCACCGATGTCGCACCGTACAAGGGTTTCATCGGTTCCGCGGAGAACTGGGGCGGTACCGAGATCGGCCCCGACGGCACCGCGTCACACGCCGAGATCGGCGTCGTGCAGTCGGACGTGAACGTGCAGCAGGACGGCCTCAAGGCGACCTGGACCGGCACCGGCCCGGCGCAGCTCTACTTCCAGAACCCAGCCGGTACCAACGATCTGCGGGGTTACCTCAACGCCGACGCGGCGCTGGAGTTCGACACGGTGGTGCACGAGGCGCCGGCCAACCGGACGGTGATCAGCATGCACTGCGTCTACCCGTGCTTCTCCGAGGTGAACGCCACCAAGCTGTTCACCGACCTGGCGGGGGCGCCGAAGACGACGGTGAAGATCCCGGTGTCGTGCTTCGCGAACGGGCTGGACCTGGAGAACGTCAACACGCCGTTCCTGGTCTACACCGACGGCAAGTTCTCCGCGTCGTTCGCGAACGTGCGGTGGGTGCCCAAGGGCGCGCAGGATCCCGATGCGAGGCCTTGCTCGAGTCTGAACTGACCCCTCGTGAGTGGCGAGGACGGTTCTAACCGTCCTCGCCACTCACGAGGCGAGGCGTCAGCTGATCGCGGGAGGCGACCAGGTCAGCCGCGGATCCGTCTGCACGAAGCTCCCCAGCAGGTGATCGATCCGCGTCAGCGCGTCGAGGTCCAGCACCACCCCGGCCGCCTTCGCGTTCTCGGTCACCTGGGCGGCGGTGCTCGCACCCATCACGACCGAAGCGACGGTGTTGTGCTGCAACGTCCACGCGAGCGCCAGCTGGGCCATGGTCAGCCCGGCCTCGTCGGCGACGCCGCGCAGCATGCCGACCCGTTCGAGGAGGTCCGGCAGGAGCAGTGGCCGTGTCTCGACCGCCTTCGAGCCTCGTGAGCCGGGCGGGATCTCGCCCGGCCGGTACTTTCCGGTCAGCACGCCCTGCGCGAGGGGGACCGACGCGAACTGACCGATCCCGGAGCGTTCGCACACCGGCATCACCTGGGCCTCGGCGACCCGCCACAGCATCGAGTAGTGCGGCTGGTTCGCCACCAGCGGCACGCCGTGCCGTTCGGCGATCGGCCGGGCCTCCAGCAGCTGTTCCGCCGTCCATTCCGCGGTGCCCGCGTAGAGGATCTTCCCCTGCCGCACCAGATCCGACAGCGCGAGGAAAGTCTCCTCCAGCGGCGTGCGGTAGTCGAACCGCAGCAACTGGTAGACGTCGATGTAGTCGGTGCGCAGCCGCCGGAGCGAGCCGTGCAGCGACGTGGTCAGGTGCTTGCGGCTGAGACCGGCGTCGTTGACACCCGGGCCTTCCGGCCAGAAGACACCGGTGCACAGGACGAGGTCGTCGCGGCGCGCTTGGCTCAGCGCCGCGGCGAGATTCTCTTCGGCGGCACCGTCGTCCCAGGCGGCCGCGGTGTGGAAGGTCGTGATGCCCGCGTCGAGCGCGGTCCGCACGCATTCCGCGCCGTCGGGGTGGGTGAGCCAGTTGCCGTAGGAGATCTCGCTGACGGACAGCCCGCTCGCGCCGAGCCTGCGGTACTCCATGGTCACCTCTTCCGCGCGCCGGTTTCGAGGATGGTGCGGTCGATCCATTCGTCGAGCCCGGCCGCCTTGCGGGCGTAGGTCTCCCGCACCGATTCGTGCGGCAGGATCAGGAATTCCTCCGACGCCAGCCCGTGCACGACGGATTCCGCGACGTCCTCCGGCTCCAGCAAGGGCGCGGCGGCGGCGATCGCGAGCGCGGCGGGGTGACCGGCGGCGATACCCGGCTCCAGCAGCGCGGTCCGCACGCCGAGCGGGCACAGCGCGCTGACCCGGACCCCGCGCGGACGGTAGGTGATGGCCAGCCATTCGGCGAGCCCGACGGCCGCGTGCTTGGTCACCGAGTACGGCGCGTCGCCGGGGGTGCCCAGCAGACCCGCGCCCGAGGCCGTGATCAGGAGATAACCGTGGCCCCGGCTCAGCATCGCGGGGAGCGCGACCTGTGCGGCGTGCACATGCTGCATGACGTTGATCGCCCACGACCGCGTCCACTGTTCGTCCGCGGCGTGCACGCCCGTCCCGAACGCGGCGCCGGCGTTGGAGCAGAAGAGATCCACCGGCCCGAACGCCGCGCGGGCCTCGGTCACCAGCATCTTCAAGTCCTCTTTGGACGACGCGTCGGCGTGACGCGCGATCGCGGTGCCGCCCGCGGCGGTGATCTCGGCGACCACCTTCTCCGCGCCCTCGAGGTCGAGATCGGAGACCACCACCCCGGCGGCGCCCTCGGCGGCGAACCGCCTGGCCATGGCGGCGCCGATACCGTGTGCCGCGCCGGTCAGCACGACGACCCGTCCTGTCACTTCCACATGCGCTCCATGGTTATCGATTCTGCGTTCGATGACAATTCTTCTGTTTTGTCATGCCAGTGAGCAATGATTTGTTCAAATCGCCGACGAAGGTGATAAAAGTGCAGGTCAGAGGCTTGTTCTGACCGTGTCGACATATTTGTTTCCGGCGCCGGACTTTAGCATGTGTTCCCTTGTTTTCCGAGTTTTCGCACGAGAGTATTGCGCTCTCTGCGGCAAGTAGGTTATTTCTTGGGAATCCCGCTGAAAGATCGCCGAACCCGGCGAGGTTCGACCAGCCCCAGCCGAACAGGAGGTCCGCCGGTGAGTCATGCGACGGCGCGCACGCGGGTACTCGGCGTCAACCCGCTCGGATGCCCGGACCCGGGGCTGGCGGCCGCCGTCACCAGGGGCGGCGGCCTCGGGATCGTGGAGCTCGGGTCCACAATGGACCAAAACTTCCCGTTCGGTGTCCGGATCCCGGCGGGCGGGCACGTGCGGGAAGAAGAAGTGCGGGAAAGCGGCGCGGGGCTCGTGCTGCTGGCCGAGGGGGCGGTCTGGCGGGGCAGGGCCGGCCTCCCCGTGCTGGCCGAGGTGACCGGTGTCGAGCAGGCCGTCCGGATGCTCGACGCCGGCGCCTCCGGTCTGGTCGCGAAGGGAGCCGAAGCGGGCGGCTCCGATCTCACCACGTTCGTCCTGCTGCAGCGGTTGCTGGAGCGGTTCGAGGACGTCCCGGTATGGGCGTTCGGCGGTATCGGGCCGCGCACCGCGGTGGCGGCGATCGCGGGCGGCGCTGCGGGTGTGGTGCTCGACGGGCTCGGCCTGTTCCCGGAGGCCGACGTGCCCGCGGCGGCCCGGAACGAACTCGCCAGGGCGGACGACGGGCTCAGCGCGTTGTTCGCGAAGCGCTTCGAGGACGCGGAAAGCGCTGTCCGTTCGGTGGTGCGGTCGCTCGCGGCGCCGTCGACGATCCCCTCGGACCAAGGCGTACGGCTGTGCCGCACGCTGGGGACCCGGCTGCCGGTCGTGCAGGGACCGATGACGCGGGTGAGCGACCAGCCCGGTTTCGCCGCCGCGGTCGCCGAACACGACGGCTTCCCGTTCGTCGCGGTGGCCACCGCGAACGGCGCCAAGACCGCCGAACTGCTCGGCCGCACCGCCGAAGCGCTCGGTGAACGGCCTTGGGGAGCGGGCATCCTCGGCTTCGTCCCGGAGGCACTGCGCGCCGAACAGCTCGCGGCGATCCGGGCGGCGCGCCCGCGCTGCGTGCTGATCGCGGGCGGCAAACCCGCGCAGGCCAAAGCGCTGGAGGCCGAGGGCATCGCGACCTTCCTCCACGTGCCCTCGCCGATCCTGCTGCGCCAATTCCTCGACGCCGGGATCCGCCGGTTCGTCTTCGAGGGCGCCGAATGCGGCGGGCATATCGGCCCGCGGTCGAGTTTCGTGCTGTGGGAGCAGCAGCTGGACGTCCTGCGCGAACACGGCGCCGATAGCGTCGAGGTCCTGTTCGCGGGCGGGATCCACGACGCCCGCTCCGCCGCCATGGTGTCGGCGATGGCCGAGCCCCTGAGTGACGGCGCCGGTGTCCTGATGGGCACCGCGTACCTGTTCACCGAGGAAGCCGTGACCCACGGCGCCATCACCGGGACCTTCCAGGACCGGGTGCTCGACGCGGGATCCACGGTCACCCTGGAGACCGCGCCCGGGCATCTCACCCGCTGCCTGCCCAGCCCGTACACCGACGAGTTCGCCGCGCTGAAGGCCGGGCTCCGCGCGGACGGCGTCCCACCGCAGGAGGCCTGGCAGCGGCTGGAAGAGCTGAACACCGGGCGGCTGCGGATCGCGAGCAAGGGCATCCGGCGGGAAGGCGACGCGCTCGTCGAGGTCGACACGCTCGGCCAGCTCGCCGAGGGGATGTACATGGCGGGACAGGTGACCGTCCTGCGCGAAGACCGCACCGACATCGCCGCCCTGCATCGGGAAGTCACCGAAGGCGCGGCGGAACTGCTCGCCGCCCGCACACCCGAGGAAGAGTCCGTTGTGGACGGTGACATCGCGATCGTCGGGATGGCCTGCGTTTTCCCCGGAGCGCCGGATCTCCCGGCCTTCTGGTCCAACGTGCTGCACGGTACGGACGCCGTCACCGAGGTGCCGGCCGCGCGCTGGGACACCGACGTCTACGCGGACCAGTCGACGTCCAAATGGGGCGGTTTCCTGCCGCCGGTGGAGTTCGACCCGCTCGCGTACGGCATCCCGCCCAGGTCGATGGGCAGTATCGACCCGGCCCAGCTGGTGTCCCTGCAGACGGCGCGCCGTGCCCTCGAAGACGCGGGCTACGGTGACGGCGGTTTCGACCGTGAGCGCACCAGCGTCATCTTCGGCGCCGAAGCCGGGGGAGACCTGGCGAACGCCGGTGTCCTGCGCGCGCTGCTTCCCAGCTACCTCGAAGACGTCCCGGAAGAACTCCTCGCGCAGTTGCCGGAGCTGACCGAGGATTCGTTCCCCGGCACGCTCGCCAACGTCATCTCCGGCCGGATCGCCAACCGGCTCGACCTCGGCGGCACCAACTACACCGTGGACGCCGCGTGCGGTTCGTCGCTGGCCGCGCTGGACCTCGCGGTGAAGGAACTGCGGTCGGGAACCAGCTCGATGGTCCTGTGCGGTGCCGTCGACCTGCACAACGGGGTCAACGACTACCTCATGTTCACCTCCGCGGGGGCCCTGTCGCCGACCGGCCGGTGCCGTCCGTTCGACGCGTCGGCGGACGGGATCGCGCTCGGCGAGGGCGTCGCGTGTCTCGTGCTCAAGCGGCGGTCCGACGCCGAACGCGACGGCGACCGGGTCTACGCCGTGGTCAAGGGTGTCGGCGCCGCCAGCGACGGCAAGGCGCTCGGCCTCACCGCGCCGCGTCCCGAGGGGCAGCGGCGAGCCCTCGCGCGGGCCTATCGCGACGCCGGGGTGTCCCCGGCGGACGTCTCGCTGGTGGAGGCGCACGGCACCGGCACGGTCGTCGGCGACGCCACCGAACTGACCACGCTCACCGAGTTCTTCCTCGCCGCGGGCGCCGAACCGGGCACCTGTGCGCTGGGTTCGGTGAAGAGCCAGATCGGGCACACGAAATGCGCGGCGGGGCTGGCGGGCCTGATGAAGGCGGCGCTGGCGCTGTGGCACGAGGTCGTGCCGCCCACGCTGCACCTGAGCAGGCCGAACCCCGCTTGGGATGCCGAGAGCAGTCCCTTCACCTTCTCCACCGGCGCCCGGCCGGCGCCGGTTCCGCGCGGACGCGAGTTCGCCGGAGTGAGCGCGTTCGGGTTCGGTGGGACCAACTTCCACGCCGTACTCGCCGCGCCGGGTGTCCCGCCGGGACGGCGGCACGGCCCCCGTGACTGGGACGCCGAGCTGGTCCTGCTCCGCGGCGCCGACGTGGATGCCGCTCGCGCCGCGCTGCGGGATCTGCTGGCGGCCAACGAAGGACGCCCGCTTCGGGAGATCGCCGCGCTCGCCGCCGAAGGAGGCGGATCCGGCCCCGTGCGGCTCGCGGTGGTCGCGGGCGATCTCACGGAACTGCGTGAGGCCGCCGAAGGCAAGGGCGGGTTCACGGCGGGCGACATCGAGGCGGGCAAGGTCGCGTTCCTGTTCCCCGGCCAGGGCAGCCAGCGGACGGGGATGCTGGCCGAGCTCTTCGTGCACTTCCCCGAACTGGCCGACGTCCTGGGGCTCGCTCCCGACGTCGCCGCGACCACGTTCCCGCCGCGCGCCTTCACCGAAGACGCCCGCACCGCGCAGGACGAGGCGCTCAAGGACACCCGCGTCGCGCAGCCCGCGCTCGGGCTCGTCGAATCGGCCGTCTGCCGCCTGCTCGCCGACCTCGGCGTCCGGCCGGATCTGCTGGCGGGGCACAGTTACGGAGAGCTGACCGCGCTTTCGGTGGCGGGCGCGTTCGACACCGCGACCTTGGTGGCGCTCAGCCGGGCCAGGGCCCGCTCCATCGCCGAGGTCGCGGGCGCCGACCCGGGCGCGATGGCCGCGGTGAAGGCGTCCCGCGACGAACTGGCCGCCGCCCTCGACCATCCGGACGTCGTACTGGCCAACCACAACGCGCCGGGCCAGACCGTCCTTTCCGGACCGACCGCCGCCATCGAGGAGGCGGTCCGCGAACTGCGGGCACAGGGGATCGGCGCCAAACGGATCCCGGTCGCGTGCGCCTTCCACAGCCCCCTGGTGGCCGGGGCGAGCGACGTGTTCGCCGTCGACCTCGACAACGCCGAGATCGGCGAGCCGGGTTCGCCGGTGTGGTCGAACCGCACGGCGCGGCCGTACGAAGCGGGCGCGGTGCGCGCCGGGCTCGCCGCGCAGATCGGCTCGCCGGTGCGCTTCGTCGAACTGATCGAGGACATGTACGCGGCGGGCGCGCGCACGTTCGTCGAGGCGGGTCCGGGGCAGGTGCTTTCCCGACTGGCCAAGGAGATCCTCGGCGACCGTCCGCACACCGTGATCGCGTGCGACCCGGGTGGACCGGGGCTGCGCGGGTTCCTCACCGCGCTCGCGCGCGTGGCGCTCACCGGCGTCGACGTGCGCACCGAACGGCTCTTCCGCGGCCGTGTCCGCGTCGGCCCACTCCCCAAGCCCGCCTGGACCGTGGACGGCCAGACCGTCCGCGCGCTCGGCGGCGAGGTCCCCGCCCATGGGCTCGTGCCCGCCCGACGAATCCCGAGGACGACCATGAACCAGCCCGCGCCCGGTCGTGACCAGGCCGTCGTCGAATTCCTCCGCACCAGCCGCGAACTGCTGGCGGCGCAACGGGACGTGATGCTGGGGTATCTCGGCACCGCGCCGCTCGCCCCCGCCCCGGTGCGGGCGCCGGTCGTGCCCGCCTTGCTGCCGCCGGTCGAGGCCCCGGTCGTCGTGCCCGAGCCGGAACCGGTCGCGGAGGCCCCGGAGGTCCCTGTCACGGATGTCCTGGCCACCGTGATCGGCGCGATCAGCGAACGCACCGGCTATCCGGCCGAGATGATCGACGCCGATCTCGATCTGGAAGCGGATCTCTCCATCGACTCGATCAAACGCACCGAGATCGCGGGCTCGCTGCTCGCGAAACTCGGCCTCTCCGGCCGGGTGCACGACGACGCCCAGGATCAGCTCAGCCGCGACCGGACGGCGAGCGCACTGGCCGCACGACTGCGGAAATGGCTCGAGCCGGCCGCCCCGGTCACCGTGGCGGCGACCCAGGACGAGGCCCCGGCAGGCACCGCGCCCGGCCGGTACCTGCTCGACCGCGTGTCCGCGCCGCTCGGCACGCCCGATCTCGCCAAGGTGACCGGTAAGACGGTCTCGGTGAGCTTCGAGCCCGGACAGGAGGAGCTGGCCGAATCGGTCCGCGCGGTGTTCGCCGACGCGGGCGCCCTGCCCGCCGAGCGGGAGGCCGACGTCCTCGTCGTGCTGAATCCGTTGTCGGACGCCGAAGAGCCGGTCGCGGCGCAGGTGTTCGGCCTGCTCAAGAGCGCCACGGGCACGGTGGTCGTGGTGGCGAGGACGGGCGCCGGGCATACCGCCGGATTACGCGGTCTCGTCCGCGCCGCGGCACGGGAACGGAACGAGCCGACCAGGCTGGTCGAGCTGGAGTCCACAGTGGACCTCGGGCGGATCGTGCTGGAAGAGGCGATCGCGGACGGACCGGCCGCGGTCCGCTACGACACCGCGGGGCGTGCGGCGTTCGAGCCTTCCGCGGGTTCCCTCGGCTCGGTCGCGTATGCGGGCGCGGGCCCCGGCGGGGGAGAGGTCAAGGCGCTCGGCCTCGACGCGGATTCCGTGCTGCTGCTGATCGGCGGCGCCCGCGGGATCACCGCACGGGCGGCCGTCGCGCTCGCGGCGAGCGGATGCCGGATCGAGCTGGCGGGCCGCACCCCGTGGCCTGCCGAACCCGGCGACGAGGACCTCCCCGCTGACGCGCCGGGTATGCGCTCGGCGCTGGCCGCCCGCGGCGGTTCGCTGGCGGACATCGAACGCCGGGTGCGCACCGTGCTGGCCCAGCGCGAGATCGCGCGGACGCTCGATCAGATCGGCGCGGCGGGCGGCACCGCGGCGTACCGGCCCCTCGACGTGCGCGACGCCGCCGCGGTCCGGCAGGTGGTCAAGGATCTGCACACCCGCTACGGCCGCATCGACGGCGTCGTCCACGCGGCCGGGGTGATCGACGACAAGCTGATGACCGACAAGGACGAGCAGTCGTTCCGCACGGTCTACGGGACCAAAGTGGACGGTGCGCGGGCGCTCCTCGACGCGCTGGAGCATTTCGGTGTGCGGCCAGGGTTCGTGACGTTCTTCGGCAGCATCTCCGCGGTGCTGGGGAACCGGGGCCAGACCGACTACGCGGCGGCGAACGACGCGTTGGAAACCCTCGGTGAGCAGTGGGCGGAACGCACCGGATGCCGGGCGCTGACCGTCCACTGGGGACCGTGGGCGCCCTCGGACGATCACGCGGGCATGGTGTCGCCGGAGCTCGCGCGTGAGTACGAGCGCCGCGAGGTGGCGCTGATCGACCCGGACGAAGGCACCGCCGCGCTCCTGCGCGAGCTGGCCTACGGCCCGGCCGATGTCCGCTCGGTGCTGTACACGGCGTCGCTGTGGTGAACCAGGAGCCGGTCGCGATCGTCGGGATGGGCGTCTTCCTTCCCGGCTCGTCCACTGTGGACGAATATTGGCAGAACATCGTTTCGGGTACCGACGCGATCACCGAGATCCCGCCGCACCGCTGGGACCCGAGCTTCCACGACGGTGACGGCCGCACGCCGGACCGCACCTATGGGCGGCGCGGCGGGTTCGTCGCCGACAGCCTGGACTTCGACGCGACGGCGCTCGGGATCGCCCCCAGCACCGTCGCCGGGATGGAACCGG
Source organism: Amycolatopsis sp. EV170708-02-1 (assembly GCF_022479115.1). Lineage (NCBI taxonomy): Bacteria > Bacillati > Actinomycetota > Actinomycetes > Pseudonocardiales > Pseudonocardiaceae > Amycolatopsis > Amycolatopsis sp. EV170708-02-1. Next base: position 4,962,282 of record NZ_CP092497.1, on the reverse strand, counting down.
ACCAGCTGGTCGCGCTGGCCGTGGCCGCCGCGGCGGTCGACGACGCCGGTGGCCTGCGACGGCTGGGCGACCTCGAACGCGTCGGCGTGATCCTCGGCCGGGGCGGCTATCTCTCGCCCGGGCTCCAGCGGTTCGACCAGCGGGTCCGGTCGGTCCGCCAGATCACCGGCGCCGTCCGGGATCTCCTGCCGTCGGCCCGTCCCGAGATGCTCGACCGGCTCCGGGACGCTCTGCTGGAGCCGCTCGGCGAGTTCCGGCCGGACACCGCGATCGGGCTGGTGCCGAACCTCGCCGCGTCGCGGGTCGCGAACCGGCTGGACTTCGGCGGCCCCGCGTACACGGTGGACGCCGCCTGCGCGTCCTCGCTGCTCGCCGTCGACCAGGCGATCGGCGAACTCGCCCGCCGTCGCTGTGACGTCGTGCTGGCCGGCGGCGTGCATCACTGCCACGACGACACGCTCTGGTCGATGTTCACGCAGCTCGGCGCCCTCTCGCCGAGCCAGCGGATCAGCCCGTTCTCGCGGGACGCGGACGGTCTCCTGATCGGTGAGGGCACCGCGATCGTGGTGCTGAAACGGTTCTACGACGCGCGCCGCGACGGTGACCGGGTCTACGCGGTGCTGCGCGGTTCCGGGACGTCGAGCGACGGGAAGGGCGCGAGCCTCCTCAGCCCGGCCGTCGCCGGTCAGACGCTGGCCCTGCGGCGCGCATGGGCGTCGGCGGGCCTCGACCCCACCGCCCCCGGCGCGCTCGGCCTGCTGGAGGCGCACGGGACCGCGACCCCGGCCGGGGACGCCGCCGAACTGGCCACCCTCGCCGAGGTGTTCGGCCCGCCGGACGGGCCCCGCGCGGCGATCGGCGCGGTGAAGGCGATGATCGGGCACACCATGCCGACCGCCGGCGCCGCCGGTCTGATCAAGGCGGCGCTCGCGCTGCACCACGCCGTCCTGCCGCCGACCCTGAACTGCGCCGACCCGAGTCCGCTGCTGGACAAGACCCGTTTCCGTGCCTTGTCCGACGCCGAGCGGTGGCGGTCGGGCGACGTCCCGCGCCGGGCGGCGGTCAACGCCTTCGGTTTCGGCGGGGTCAACGCGCACGTGGTGCTGGAGGAGGCGGACCCCGCGCCGTCGCGGCCGAGCCGGGCCAAGGTGACCGGAGAGCCCGAGCGGGTCCTCCTGCTCGCGGCGTCCACACCGGAAGAACTGCGCGCCCTGCTTGATCGCCCGGATCCGGAGTCCGGTGGGCACGGTCCGTGCCGGATCGGGATCGTCGGGCCGACCGGGAAGCGGCTCGAAGTCGCGCGGAGGGTGCTGGCGAAGATCGCGGCCGAGGGCGGTTCCTGGCACGGCCCCAACGACATCTGGTGCACGACGGCGCCCCTGCTGGAGCAGACCGGGGCGAAGACCGCGTTCGTCTACCCGGGGCTGGAAGCGGACGCGGAACCGCGCTGCGCCGACGTCGCCCGGCACTTCGGCCTGGACCGGCCCGAGTGGTCGACGGCGAGCGTGCTCGCGCGCGCGTCGAGTGTGTCCCAGGTCGGGTTGCTGCTCGACACCGCGCTGCGACGGCTCGGCGTCAAACCGGATCTGCTCGCCGGGCACAGCGTCGGCGAATGGACCGCGATGCAGGCGGCGGGGATGTACCCCGGACAGTCCACAGAGGACATGCTGAACCGGTACTGGCCGCGGGGATTCACGCTGCCGGACGCCGAATTCCTCGTGCTCGGCTGTTCCGCGGAGCGGGCGGAGGCGCTGCTCGCCGCCGAACCGGAGCTGATGATCTCCCACGAGAACGCGCCGCGGCAGACGATCGTCTGCGGTGACCCGGCCGCCGCGGCCAGGCTGGCGAAACTGTGCACCCAGCACGGCGTCGTCGCCAGGACGCTGCCGTTCCGGTCCGGGTTCCACACCCCGCTGATGCGGTCCCGGCTCGGCCCGTTCACCCGGCTCGCGGCCGAACTGGACCTGAAGCCGCCGCGGATCCCGGTCTGGTCGGCGACCACGGCCCGGCCGTATCCCACGGATCCGGTGGAGGTCCGCGAGCTGTACCTGGCCCATCTGGTGCGCAAGGTCCGGTTCCGGGAACTGGTCGACGCGCTCTACGCCGATGGCGCCCGTGTCTTCGTGCAGGCGGGGGCCGGCCAGCTCGGTACGTTCGTGTCGGACACGCTGGGCTCGCGGCCGCACCTGGTCGTCCCGGCGTCCTCCGGCACGAGGGCGGGTCTCGCCCAGCTGCGCCGTGTCGCCACGGCTGTCTGGGTGGAGGGCGGAAGGCCCGCGTTCGACGCGCTGGAGCCGCGCCGGACCCGGATCGACACGGCGGGCACGCTGCTTTCGGTCGAAGGCGACGTCAAGGGCATGTTCGACGGCGCGGTTCCCGAGTTGGTCCACGGCGTGCCGGACGCGATCGTCGCGGAGTTCACCGCGCTGCTCGCGGAGACCCGGCAGGCCGCGGCGAGTGTCGTCAACGCGGCGGCCCGGCGGACGGTCGAGTCCACTGTGGACGTATCGCTCGCGACGATGCCTTATCTGGTCGATCACCGGTTCTTCCGGCAGCGCGAGGACTGGCCGGACGAGGCGGACTTCCGTCCCACCGTGCCCGCCACGACACTGGTGGACCTGGCCTGCCGGGAAGCGGAACGGGCCTGGCCGGGCACGGTCGCGACGGGCGTGAGCAACGCGGCGTTCTCCCGCTGGCTGATCGCCGCCCCGGCGGTGCGGGTGCCGCTTTCGATGACCCGCGAGGGCGACCGGATCAGTGTCCAAATCGGACCGCACGCCAGTATGGACGTCCACCTGGCTCAGCGTTATCCGACGGCCCCGCGGCCGTCTCCGCCGCCCGGACCGGAAACGGCGCCGCCGCTGACCGCCGCCGAGATCTACACCCGCCGCGAGATGTTCCACGGCCCCGCGTACCAAGGGCTCGACAAGCTCATCGGGCTGGGCGAGCGGCATATCCGCGGCGACCTCGTCGTGCCGTCCGCGCCCGGCGCGCTGCTGGACAACGTCGGCCAACTGCTGGGCTGCTGGCTGATGGCGACCAAGGCGGACGCGTTGCTGGCGTTCCCGACGTCGATGGGCCGGGTCACCTGGTTCGCACCGGAACCGGCGCCGGGCACCAAGCTGCGCTGCGTCGTCCGGGTCCGGCTGCCGCGGCCGGACGTACTGGAGATGGACGCGGAGCTCGTGCTGGACGGCGCCGTGCTGGCCAGGATCGAGCAGTGGCGCGACATCCGGTTCCCGTGCGACCGGCCCGCGCACCGGGTCTACGCCTTCCCGGACCGGCACCGGCTTTCGGAGGACCATCACGGTGGCTGGACGGTGGTCACGGACCGGTGGCCGAGCCCCGCCGCACGGGACATCTACGCCGGCATCTATCTCGGCACCGAGGAACGCGCCGAGTTCGCCGCCTGCGCGCCGCGACGCCAGCGCGGCTGGCTGTTGGAGCGGATCGCGATCAAGGACGCGGTCCGCTCGAAACTCGGCTTGGACGGCGTCTACCCGGCGGAACTCCGCGTGAGCGCCGACGGGACCAGGGTCACCGGCCTGCACGGCCGGGTCGTGCCGCCGCTGGCGGTGGCCGTCGCGTCGGCGGGCGACGTCGCGGTCGCGCTGGTCAGGGAAGAGACCGCGACGGCTCCCCGGATCGCGGTCCGGGCCGAAGGCGAGCCGGCGGGGCTGGCCGAGGAGATCGGTATCGGGGCGGAATTCGCCGGAATTCCCGGGCACGTGGTGGCCTGGAACCGCGGGTGAGAGCAAGGAGCAGAGCATGACGATCGAACAGCAGAGCCCGGCGTCGGTCTTCGGCACCGTGGCCGAGTTGCTGAAGGAACTGGTCGGGGACACCGACGTCCTCGGCATCGAGATCACCCCGCGGACCACCTTCCACGAGGATCTCGGCCTGGAGAGCATCGACCTGGTGACCTTCGCGAGCATCCTCGCCGAGTTCTTCGGCGAGGACGTCAATCTCGCGGAGTTCCTGGCGGAGAAGGATCTCGACGACGTGATCGGGCTCCGGGTCGGCGACATCGCCGACTACGTGGCCGCCCGGCTCGGCGAACGGGGCTGAGAAGGTGCCGACGATGACCGTGAACGGGCTGCGCACCAACGTGCAGCTCGTGCCCGGCGGGGGTACGGAGACCGTGGTGTTCCTGCACGGGATGGGCACCGACAGCCTGGCGAGCTTCTACCTCACGCTGGCCCCGCCGGTGGCCGCCGCCGGGGTGGACGTGATCAGTTACGACCTGCGCGGCCACGGCAAGACCGAACGCCCGGAGCGCGGGTACACGATCGCGGATTTCGTCGCCGATCTCGACGACCTGCTCGACCAGCTCGACCTCGACCGGCCCGTGCACCTGGTCGGCAACAGTTTCGGCGGCACCCTCGCCTACAGCTACGCCGTGGCGAAACCGGAACGGGTGCGCAGCATCGTGTGCATCGAGTCGGAGCCCGCCACCGAACTGTGGGCGGGCAAGATGTCGCAGATCCTCGAACACACCGTGCGGTTCTTGAAGGTCGAGGAGAGCTTCGACTGGATCGAGGCCAACTACAGCGCGCATCACCGGCGGCTGGCGAGAATGGCGGCCGAGCGGATCATGTCCACGTCGATGGCCGAGGAGGTCCCGCTCGGGCCCTTGCTGACCCTGGACCAGGTGGCCGGGATCGGCTGCCCCGTACTGTCCATTTTGGGCAGTCACGGCTACCAGGCCGACGATCTCACCGCGCTGACCTCGTTGCTGCCCCGCGGCGAGCTGCACGTGTTCGAGGGACAAGGGCATTCGGTGCTCGTCGAGCAGCACCGTGAGGTCCGGGAGCTGCTGCTGAAGTGGATCGACCGGCACGGGAGGCCGCGCGGATGAAGTACCTGCTGGTCGTCCCGCCGCTCACCGGGCATGTCGCGCCGTTGCGCGCGGTGGCCGCCGAGCTGGTGGGCCGCGGCCACGACGTCGCCTGGTGCGGCCCGGAACCGACGACGTCCGAACTGACGCGGGCGGGCCGGGTGTACGCGGCGGGTGACGCGCTGGAGTTCGCCGTCGAGCGGCGTCCCGACGGCCTGCGCGGGTTCGCGGCGCTGAAGTACCTGTGGGAGCGGTATCTGGTCCCGCTCGCGGACGCGATGGTCCCCGGGGTCGAGAGGGCGGTGGAGGCTTTCCGGCCCGATGTCGTACTCGCCGATCAGCAGGCTTTCGCGGGCGCCCTCGTGGCGAGCCGCCGTTCCCTGCCGTGGGTGACGTCGGCGTCGACGTCCACCGAACTCGGGGATCCGCTGGGCGCCATGCCGAAGATCGCCGCTTGGGTCGACGGACTGCAGGAGGGGCTCCGCGTTCGGCACCAGGTGTCGTGCGGGGATCTGCGGTTCTCGCCGGATCTCATCCTGGCGTTCACCACCGTGTCGCTGACGGGGCCGATCGCCGACGTCGGCGCGGTCCGGTTCGTCGGCCCCGCGCTGGCTCCCGCGCCGCCGGTGGGTTTCTCGTGGGACCGGCTCGACGGCCGCCCGCTCGTCATCGCCACCCTCGGCACCGCCAACGCGGCGCTCGGACGGCGTTTCCTGTCCGAATGCGTCGACGCCCTCGCCGGGATGCCGGACGTCCAGGGCCTCGTCGTCGACCCGACCGGCGAACTGCTCAGCGACGAAGTGCTGGTCGTCAAGCGGATCCCGCAGGCGGAAGTGGTGCGGAAAGCGGCGGCGGTGATCTGTCACGGCGGGCACAACACGGTGAGCGAGACGCTGGCTTCCGGGCTGCCCCTGGTGATCGCGCCGATCCGGGACGACCAGTCGATGCTGGCTCAGCAGGTCGAGGCGGCCGGCGCCGGGCTGCGGCTGCGCTTCGACCGCGCGAAGGCGCCCGACATCCGCCGCACGGTCACCGAGGTGCTGGCCGAACCCGCCTACGCCGCGTCCGTCGCGCGGGTGCGGGCCTCCTTCGCGGCGGCCGGGGGAGTCGTGGCGGCCGCGGACCACCTGGAGTCCCTTCCGGGCTGACGTCCTCCGCGCGTATTTGAGGGTTAAGGCAAACGTGGCGTGTTCTCGGATGGGTCAGTGGTGGGCTGAAGGCTCCCTTCGCCGCGTCTAATGCGGTGAAGGGAGCCTTCGGCCCTGGTCAAGAGCGGGCCGGGTCGTGAGTGGCGTTTCGGGCCCGCCACGAGTCGTCCGCCTGGACACGCGTGTCGTCCATCCAGTCACACGAAACCGCCCGACATGCCACCTTTGTCTTACCCCTCAATAACTCGCGTGCTTGGAGCTGTATCTCGCGTGCTTGGAGGCGTAACTCGCGAGTTACGCCTCCAAGCACGCGAGATACGCCCCTGATCACGCGAGTGCGGAGTTTCAGGTCATCGGGGTGACGTCCCGTGGCGTCCGGAAGGTCCGGGCCGCGATCCATCCGCCGGCGGCCGCGGCCACGGCGGCGATCGCCAGAGACACCGGGATCGACCAGCCCGACGGACGCCCGAGGGCGAGCGCCCTGGTCGCGTCGATCGCGTAGGTGAGGGGGTTGAGCGCCGAGACCATCCGCAGCCAGGACGGCATCGTCTCCAGCGGCATGTACGCGCTGGAGGAGAACATCAGCGGGAACATCACCACGAACGACGCCATCTGCAGGGTCTCGGCCTTGCGCAGCCAGGTCGTGATGGCGACGAAGATCCAGCTCAGGCACCAGCCGACGACGAGCGTGAGCAGCAGCGCCGCGGTGATACCGAAAACGCCGCCGGTCGGCCGGAAACCCAGCAGCACCACGCTGGCGAGCGCGGTCACGAGCAGTTGCACGCCGAGCCGGGCGGAATCCGAGATGGTGCGCGCCACCAGGACGGCGGAAAGGCTGATGGGCATGCACCGGAGGCGTCCGGTGAAGCCGCTGTAGATCTCCGCGAGTAGGCCGGCGCCCGAACTCATCGCCGTGGTCATCGCGATGTTCACCAGTGTCGCGGGGACGAGGAAGTTCACGTATCCCTGATACGCCGCGACGCCGGGCAGTGTGCTGACCCCGGTGAAGACCTGGCTGAACAGCAGGAGAAGCACGATCGGTTGCAGCAGCCCGAAGAACACCAGCCGACGGTCGCCGAAAGCCGTCTTCAGCGATCGGACCGCGAGCACTCGGACCTGGGTGGCGAACGTGCTCGGCGGCCAGGTCGCCGGATTGGTCAGCACCGGTTGCGACGGTGCGCGGTGCCGTGCCTCGGTCATGGCGTGGCCGCCGGATTCCGGTGCAGCGAAAGGTAGACGTCGTCGAGTGTCGGCTCGGCGACGGTGAGGTCCTTCATCGGTGCGCCCGCCGCGTCGAGCGCGCGGACCAGCACCGTGATGTCGGCGGGCCCGGACAGCGCGACACCGATCACCAGCCCGGAGGCCGACGTCGTGCAGCCCATGCCGAGCCGGTGCAATGCGGCCAGTGCCCGGCGGGCGGCCAGGTCGGTGCCGAAGGTCAGCGTCGCGGTCCTTTCCCCGAGCCGCGCCTTCAGCTCCGACGGCCGCCCGGAAACCGTGACGTGCCCCAGCCCCAGCACGATGACGTGATCCGCCAGTCTGTCCGCCTCCTCCAGATACTGCGTGGTGAGCACGACGGTGGTGCCGCGCGCGGCGAGCCGTTCGACGCCGTCCCAGAGCCCCGCCCGGCTGAGCGGGTCGAGCCCGGTGGTCGGTTCGTCGAGGAAGAGGACGTCGGGGGAGCCGACGAGGCCGGCGGCCAGATCTAGCCGTCGCCGCATCCCGCCGGAGTACGTCCGCGCGGGCCGGTCCGCCGCGTCGTCGAGACCGAACATGGCGAGCAGTTCGGCCGCGCGGGCCCTGGCCTGTCGCCGGTTCGCGCCCAGCAGCCTGGCGACGAGTTCGAGGTTGCCGCGGCCGGACAGCGCGTCGTCGACCGCCGCGAACTGGCCGGTGACCCCGATCCGCCGCCGGACGTGATGCCCGGCGCGCACGACGTCGAAGCCGCACACCTTCGCGCTTCCGCCGGTCGGCTTGACGCGGGTGCTGAGGATGTCGATCAACGTCGTCTTGCCCGCGCCGTTGTGGCCGAGCACCGCGAGCACGGTGCCGCGGCCGACCCGGAGACTGACGCCGGCGAGGGCCGTCACTTCACCGTAGTGCTTGGCGAGGCCGGTCACCTCGATGGCAGCCTGCTCCATTCGCCGAACGTAGCGGTGTTTTCGGTGCGGCCGCAATGAAAGCGAGAGGACTCAGGGTGTGCGTGACAATTCCGCGGCCGCGGCGGCTGACGGGGGTGACAAAAGCGATCACCTGCGGTCTCGTGAGTGGCAAGGACGGTTAGAACCGTCATTACCACTCACGAGACACAAGGCAAAACAGTTACGCCCATAACAACCTTGACCCCTCCCTGCCACACCATTATCGAATTACTTGTCTCCCTGATCTTCCGCCAGTAGCGTGCTGCACGAGTTGGCCGTTCGGCCGGAGAAGTAGAAGTGAGGAAGCCCGAATGTCAGTGATGACCGGGCGCGTTCCGCGCGCCTTCCTGCTCCCGGCGGCGCTGGGACCGGAGGCGCTTTCCCCGGCTTCCGTCCGCGGATACGGAGCCTGACGATGGCCAATCCAGTCGCCCTCCTCGCCCGCGCGCCGGAGAAGGCCGCCGCCGGGCTTCGCGAATTCGGCCGCATGTGCGCCATGGGGATCGACGTCGTCCTCGCGATGTTCCGTCGTCCGGTGCAGATCCGCGAGTTCATCCAGCAGTTCTGGTTCATCGCGAGTGTGTCGATCACGCCCGCGATCCTCGTGTCGATCCCGTTCGGCGCGGTCATCTCGCTGCAGCTCGGTTCGCTCACGAGCCAGATCGGCGCGCAGCAGTTCAACGGCGCGGCGAGCGTCCTCGCGGTGGTGCAGCAGGCCAGCCCGATCGTGACCACGTTGATCATCGCGGGAGCGGGCGGGTCGGCGATCTGCGCGGATCTCGGCGCCCGCTCCATCCGCGAGGAGATCGACGCGATGGAGGTGCTCGGTGTCTCGCCGATCCACCGGCTGATCGTGCCCCGTGTGCAGGCGGCCATCGGCGTTTCGGTGCTGCTGAACGGTTTGGTCAGCGTCGTCGGCGTGCTCGGCGGCTACTTCTTCAACGTCATCGTGCAGGGCGGCACCCCGGGCGCGTACCTCGCGAGTTTCAACGCCCTGGCCCAGCTGCCCGACCTCGTGATCAGCTCGATCAAGGCGTTCATCTTCGGTTTCCTCGCCGGCGTCGTCGCGGCTTACCGGGGACTGAACCCCGAGGCGGCCCCAAGGGCGTCGGCGACGTCGTCAACCAGTCGGTGGTGATCACGTTCCTGCTCCTGTTCTTCGTCAACACGATCCTGACCGCGCTGTACCTGCAGCTCGTCCCCGCGAAGGGAACCTGATCCCGTGACCAGCGTCCCCGAACGGGCCCGCGAGGCGTTCAAACGCCCCGGCAACAGTCTTTTCGAGCTGGGCGACCAGTTGCTGTTCTACATCCGCGCGCTCGCGGCGATCCCGATGGCCGTCACCCGCTACTTCCGCGAAGTGGTGCGCCTGCTCGCCGAGGTGACCTTCGGCAGCGGGGCGCTCGCGGTGATCGGCGGCACCGTCGGCGTGATGGTCGGCCTGTGCGTGTTCACCGGGATCACGGTGGGGTTGCAGGGTTTCAGCGCGCTGAACCAGATCAACATCTCCGCGATGACCGGCTTCCTCACCGCGTACTTCAACACCCGCGAGATCGCGCCGCTCTCGGCGGGGCTCGCGTTGTCCGCGACGGTCGGCGCCGGGTTCACCGCGCAACTGGGCGCCATGCGGATCTCCGAGGAGATCGACGCGCTCGAAGTGATGGCCGTGCGCAGCATGCCGTACCTCGTCACCACCCGGATCGTGGCCGGGTTCATCGCGATCATCCCGCTCTACGTGATCGGCCTGCTGATCTCGTACCTGGGCTCGCGGGTGACGACGGTGGTCTTCTTCGGACAGTCCGGCGGGACCTACGACCACTACTTCTCCCTGTTCTTGCCTCCTGAAGACGTGTTGTGGTCGTTCGGCAAGGTGCTCGTGTTCAGCGTCGGCGTCATCCTCACGCACTGCTTCTACGGCTATCGCGCCGCGGGCGGCCCGGCCGGCGTCGGGGTCGCGGTCGGCCGTGCCGTGCGGACGTCGATCGTGCTGATCAGCGTGCTCGATCTCTTTCTCAGCCTGGCGATCTGGGGCGCGACCACGACGGTGAAGGTGTCCGGATGAGCGCGCGGGCACGGACGCAGGCGGCAGGGGTGATCTTCCTCGTCATCCTGGTGCTGCTCGGCTGGCTCGCCGTCGGCATCTTCAACAAGGACTTCGACCGCGCTGAGCTGGTCACGCTCAAGGCCGACCGGGTCGGCAACCAGCTGGCCCCGCCCGCCGAGGTCAAGGTCCGGGGCGTGCCGTTCGGTGAGGTCAGGGCCGTCCGGGGTACCGCGGACGGCGCGGAGATCGATCTGGCGATCGACCCGGCGAAGATAGATCAGCTGCCGCGTAACGTCTCGGCCAGGCTGCTGCCGAAGACCGTGTTCGGCGAGCGCTATGTCAACCTCGTGCTCCCGGACCGGCCAGCCGGAGGCTCGCTGCGGGACGGCGACGTCATCGGGCAGGACAGGTCGGCCAACGCGATCGAACTGGAACGCGTCCTCGGCGATCTGCTGCCCTTGCTGCGCGCGGTGCAGCCGCAGAAGCTGAACAGTTCACTGGGCGCGATCTCGCTCGCGCTCGACAACCGCGGGAAGTCCTTGGGGGACAGCATCGTTCAGCTCAACGACCTGCTCAACCAGGTGAATCCGCTGATGCCGCAGTTCAAGGCCGACGTCAGCGGTCTCGCCGACGTGGCGGATCTGTACACCGGTGCGGCGCCGGACATCCTCAAGGCACTCTCGGACCTTTCCACGACCGCCAAGACCATTGTGGACACTCGCGGGGACCTCGACAAGCTGTACACGAGCGTCACCACCGCGAGCGGCGATCTGAACAAGTTCCTGGTGCAGAACAAGGACAACATCATCGGCGTCAGCGTGAAGAGCAGGCCGACCCTGGAACTGCTGTCCCGGTACTCACCCCAATTCCCCTGCCTGTTCGACGCGGTCAACCGGCTCAAACCGGTGATGGAGAAGGCCTTGGGCAAGGGCACCGGGGAACCCGGGCTGCACGTGACGCTGTCCGTCCACGACCCGCGCGACAAGTACGTGCCGGGCCGGGACGATCCGCGGTTCGACCAAAAGGGCGGGCCGCGCTGCTATGGCGGGGGCGGGTCTTCGGTGGCGGTCGCGTTCGCCGCCGATGGGGACCTCGGTCCGGCCAATTCGAAGGGGGAGCGGGGGCTGGTCGCCGAGATCCTGGCGCCGTCGCTCGGGATGAAGCCGGCCGAGGTCCCGGACTGGAGCAGTGTGCTCGTGGGCCCGGCGTTACGCGGTACGGAGGTGACCGTCCGATGAGGAGTGTCGCGGGCCCGGCGATCAAGGGCCTGATCTTCTTCGTGATCACCGCGGTGGCGACCGGGATCCTGGCGATCACCATCGCCAACTCCGGGGTCGGCACGACGGTCGGCTACACCGCGAGGTTCACCGACGCCACCTCGGTCAACCCCGGCGACGAGGTCCGGATGTCCGGTGTCCGCATCGGCCAGGTGGATTCGGTCGGGGTGGTCGAGCGGCGGCTGGCGGATGTGCGGTTCTCGGTCGAGAACAAGCGACGGCTCACCGCCGGTGCCACGGTCACCATCAGGTACCGCAACCTCGTCGGGCAGCGGTACCTGTCGATCGACCCGGGCCCCGCCGGGCCTGCCGTGCTGGAGGAAGGCGCGCTGATCCCGCCGGAGCGGACCCATCCGGCGCTGGACCTCACCGCGTTGTTCAACGGGTTCAAACCGCTGTTCCAGGCGCTTTCGCCGAGCGACGTCAACCAGCTGTCGTTCGAGATCGTCCAGGTGCTGCAGGGTGAGGGGAGCACCATCGACAGCCTGATCGAGCACACCGCTTCGCTCACGAACACCCTGGCGGGCAAGGACCAGGTGATCGGCCAGGTGATCGGGAACCTCAACACGGTGCTCGACACGCTCAACTCGCAGGGCGACCAGTTCGACAAGCTCGTCGACGTCACCGCGCAGCTGGTCTCCGGGCTCGCCGGCGACGCGAAACCGATCGGGCAGGCGATCGGCGGGCTCGGCGAGCTCACCACCGCCACCGCGGATCTGCTCCAGGACGGCCGCGCACCGTTGAAGGACAGCATCAACACCCTTGGCGACCTGTCGAAGAACCTCGCTGACAACACTCCGGTGTTCGAGCAGTTCCTGGGGAACCTGCCCAAGAAGCTGGACCGCATGGGCGCGATGGTCTCGTACGGTTCGTGGTTCAACTTCTACCTGTGCTCGGTGAAATCGGACGCGCCGCCCGCCCCCGGCGGCCCGCCGGTCGGTATCCCGCTGACCCAGGGACGGTGCCGGTGAAAGCGCCGAGGATCAAACCCTTCCGCAGCCGCAATCCCATCGTCGTGGGCGCTGTCACGGCCCTGTTGATGACCATCGCCGGCTCGGCGGTGTTCTTCTCCGACGACCTCCCGCTGATCGGCGGCGGCACCACGTATGCGGCCGAGTTCACCGAAGCGGCCGGGCTCAAACGCAACGACGAGGTCCGGGTCGCCGGGGTGAAGGTCGGGGAGGTCTCCGACGTCCTGCTGGACGGTGCCAAGGTCAAGGTCCTGTTCCGGGTCAAGGACACCTGGGTCGGCAACCGCACCACCGCGTCGATCAAGATCAAAACCCTGCTGGGGCAGAAGAACCTGGTCCTCGATCCGGTCGGCAACGCGGAACTGGACCCGGACGAGCCGATCCCGGTGCAGCGCACGAGTTCCCCGTACGACGTCACGACCGTCTTCAACGACCTCGCGAACACGGTGGGCGCGATCGACACCGATCAGCTGGCGAAGGCGTTCGGCACGCTGTCGGAAACCCTTGGTGCCTCCGCCCCGCAGGACGTCCGGACCGCTTTCGACGGCATCACCGCGCTGTCCAAGACGCTCGCTTCCCGGGATCAGGAGCTGGTGAAGCTGTTCCAGAACACGAACAAGGTGTCCAAGACGCTCGGGGATCGCTCGCAGCAGATCGAGGCGCTGATCCGCGACGGCAACACGCTGCTCACGGAGCTGAACGCGCGCAAGGACGCGATCGCGAAGCTGTTCAGCGGAGTGAAGAACCTGTCGATCCAGCTCAAGGGACTGGTGGCGGACAACCAGAAGACGCTCGGTCCCGCGCTCGACCAGCTCGATCGCGTCGCCACCGTGCTGCTGCGCAACCAGGACAAGCTCAACGAGAGCCTGCGGCTGGCCGGCCCCTTCTACCGGCTGCTCGGCAACGCGGTCGGCAACGGCCGGTGGATCGACACCTACATCTGCGGGCTCGTGCCGACCGGCGGCACGCCGGGCAGCTGCATGCCTTCGAGGCAAGGGGGACGCTGATGGGACGCCATTTCACGCTGACTGATCTCGGCGCCCACGCGCGGCGGCGGGCCTGGCTGCGGCGGCTCGCGGTCGCCGTCGTCGCCGGTCTGCTGGTGACGGCGGCCTGGCCGCTGCTGACCAGGCAAGCCGACCGTGTGCTGACCGGGTTCTTCACCGCGACCGTCGGGGTGTATCCGAACACCGAGGTACGGGTGCTCGGCGTCCCGATCGGTTCGGTCACCAAGGTCGAACCGCGCGGCACGAACGTCGAGGTGACCATGACGGTGCGGCCCGACGTCAAGCTGCCCGCCGACGTCGGCGCCGTCGTGATCACGCCGAGCCTGGTCGCCGACCGGTACGTGCAGCTCACCCCGGTGTACCTCGGCGGGCCGGAGCTGGGCGGCGACGCGCGGATCCCGCCCGAGCGCACCGTCACCCCGGTCGAGGTCGACGAGCTCCTGGGCAGCCTCAACCAGCTGATGACCGCGCTGGGGCCGAAGGGCGCCAACCGGGACGGCGCGGTCAGCGACGTCCTCACCAAGGCCGCGACCTATCTCGACGGAAACGGCGGCAAGCTCGGCGAGGCGATCAAGAATCTCGGCGAGTTCGCCAGGACGGCGAGCGACTCCAAGGACGACCTGTTCACCTCGGTCGACAACATCAGCAAGTTCACCGCGATGCTCGCCGCGAACGACGGCAAGGTGAAACAGGCGATCCAGCAGATCTCCTCGCTCAGCAAGATCCTGGCCGATCAGCGGGACCAGTTCTCCGGCGCGATGACCGAGCTCACTGAGGCGCTCAGCGTGGTGCAGGGCTTCATCAAGGACAACCGGGGCAAGGTCAAGTCCGATGTGGACAAACTCGCCGAGATCACCAAGCTGCTCAGCCAGCAGAAGGCCTCGCTGAGCGAGGCGCTCGACGCCGCGCCGAACGCGCTGGCGAACGTGCTCGGCGCGTACAACCAGGGCGCGGGAACGCTGGACGGGCGAGGGAACATCACCGAATTCTCGGGGCGAAATGAAAACCCGGCTCGCTGCGGTCCTGGTCCTCGTGCTGGCGGCCACCGGCTGCAGCGACGGTGTGGACGTCTACGACATCCCGCTGCCGGGCGGCGCCGCGCTGGGGGAGCGCCCGATCCACGTCACGGCCAGTTTCACCAACGTGCTGGACCTCGTGCCCCAGTCCGGGGTGAAGGTCAACGACGTCCCGGTCGGCCAGGTGCGGACCGTCGATCTGGCGCCGGACGGCCGCAGCGCGGTGGTCGGCCTGCTCATCAGCGGGGACGTGAACCTGCCCGCCAACGCCGTCGCGCGGCTGCGGCAGGCGAGCATCCTCGGCGAGAAGTTCGTCGAGCTCGCGCCACCGCCCGAGGGGACACCGAGCGGGCGGCTGGTCGACGGCGCGGTGATCCCGCTGGCCAGCTCTTCGCTGACCCCGGAGATCGAGGAGGTCTTCGGCGCGCTTTCCCTGCTGCTCAACGGCGGTGGCGTCGCGCAGGTGCAGAACATCACCCGTGAACTCAACGCCGCGCTCGGCGGCAAGGAGAGCGCGGCACGCAGCCTTCTGTCCAATTTGGACGTGTTCGTCCGCGGGCTGGACGAGCACAAGGCGGAGATCACCCGCGCCATCGAGAGTGTCAACAAGCTCGCGGCGACCCTGAACGCGAACACCGAAGAGATCAAGGCGACCCTGAACGGGCTCACGCCGGGGATCGAGGTCCTGAACCAGCAGCGTCAGGCGCTGGTCGGGATGCTGAAGTCGTTGGACGGGCTCACCTCGGTCGCGGTCGACACGGTGAACCGCAGCAAGGACGATCTCGTCGCCGACCTCAAGGCGCTCGAACCGCTGCTGCGGAAGCTGGCCGAATCCGGGGACAAACTGCCGAAGGCGATGGAGATGATCTTCACCTTCCCGTTCCCCGACGCCGCGCTCGAGGCCATCCGCGGTGACTACCTGAACACGTTCCTGACCTTCAAGAACAGTGGTGGCCGCTGATGTTGACCAAGTTCGTCCGCGTGCAGCTGGTGGTCTTCGTGACCATCGCGGTCCTCGGCGTCGCGTATGTCGGCGCGACGTACGCGGGGCTGGACAAACTGGTGCTCGATCGCGGGTACACCGTCAAGGTGCGGCTCGCGACCGGCGGGGGCATCTTCAGCAACGCCGAGGTCACCTATCGGGGCGTGCCGATCGGCAGGGTCGGCGAACTGCGGCTGACCGCCTCCGGGATGGAGGTGGACCTCGAAATCGAGCCGGGCGGCCCGGATGTGCCCGCGGACACCGAAGCCGTCGTCGCCAACCGGTCCGCGGTCGGCGAGCAGTACGTCGATCTGCGGCCGCGCCGCGACAACGGGGCCATGCTGCGGGACGGTTCGGTGATCGCCGAGGCGGACACGAAGATCCCGCTGCCGGTGGACGTCGTCCTGTCCAGTGTGGACTCTTTCGCGAACTCGGTGCCGAAACCGGCCCTGCGGACCGTGGTCGACGAGCTGTACAACGCGACGTCCGACG
Source organism: Amycolatopsis sp. EV170708-02-1 (assembly GCF_022479115.1). Classification (NCBI taxonomy): domain Bacteria; kingdom Bacillati; phylum Actinomycetota; class Actinomycetes; order Pseudonocardiales; family Pseudonocardiaceae; genus Amycolatopsis; species Amycolatopsis sp. EV170708-02-1. Next base: position 4,946,367 of record NZ_CP092497.1, on the reverse strand, counting down.
CGGGCCCGGCGCTGGATCAGCTCGTCGGCAGGGGGATCGAGTTCGTGCGGGAGGCGAGCGCGCACGTCGGCCCGCTGACCAGGCTCGTGACCGACGCGCAGACCGTGCTCGACACCCAGGTCTCGCAGGCGGACGCGATCCGCTCGTTCGGCGCGAACGCGAAACTGCTCGCCGCGACGTTGAAGAGCTCCGACGGCGATCTGCGACGGCTGATCCCGGCCGTCCCGGCGGCCGCGAACGAGATCAGCACCCTGCTGCGGGAGACCGGCCCGAGCCTTGGCATCCTGCTGGCGAATCTGCTGACCACCGCGGACGTGCTCGAAACCCGGCAGGACGGCCTCGAGCAATTACTGGTCACCGCGCCGAAAGCGGTCGCCGCCGGGCACGCGATCATGGGGCCGGACGGCGCGCACGTCGGCCTCTCGCTGACGTTCTTCGATCCGCCGCCGTGCGTCACCGGCTACGGGACCGGCTATCGCGACGGACTCGACACTGCGCCGCGTCCACTGAACACCGCGGCGCGCTGTGCCCTGCCGAAGGGCAACCCGACGAACGTGCGTGGCTCGCAGAACGTGCCCAGGAGGTGAAGGCCATGACTCGGATCGTGGCGTTTCTGGCAGCGGTCGCCACCGCGGCGGCGGCCTGGTTCGGCTACTCGTGGTGGGACGCGAGCCACGACGACGGCGTCGCGCGGGCCACGGTCCGCGACGAGGCCTTGCAGGCGGGCAGGCAGTCGGTCGCGGCACTGACCACTTTGGACTACCGGCAGGCCGAGCAGGGCTACCAGAACTGGCTGAACCTGTCCGGCGGCGCGCTGCACGAAGAGCTGGCGCGGGACCGTGAAGGCGGCCTCGGCCGGATCGGCCAGGCGAAAACCGTCACCACCGGCCGGGTCGTCGACGCCGCGGTGACCGAAGTGGACAGTGGCGGCGGGACGGCCGAGGTGATCGCTTCGGTCGAGCTCGAGGTGCGGTCCGAGGGCGGGGAAGCCGTGACCAAGCACAACCGGTTCCGCGCCGGCCTGAACCGGACGCCGGACGGGTGGCGCGTCACGTCACTCGGCCAGGTGCCGGTGACCGACACCGGAAAGCCCTGACGGAGGACACGATGACCACGAAACGAGCCGACAAACCGGCGCGGCGCGCGGTGAAGGTGGCCGGGAAGATGGGCGGGAGCACCCGGGTTCTCGAAGCGCCTGCCGAGGAAACCGCTGCCGAGGAGACTCCTGAGGCGCCGGTCGTCGTTCCGGTGCGGCGGCGGGGAGCGATGGTGTTCGGCGCGGTCGCGCTGGCGATGGCGGGCCTCGCGGGGTGGTTCGCGATCGAGGCGCGGGACGCGACGGCGGCGCTGACGCACAACACCGCGCTGACCGACGTCGCCACCACCGCGGAGGTGGGCGACCAGATCGGCAAGGCGCTCGGCACGGTCTTCTCCTACCGCTACGACGACCCCGCCAAGAGCGAGCAAGCCGCGAAAGCGGTCCTCACCGGGCCGGCGCTGGGACAGTACGACCAGCTGTTCGCGCAGGTCCGGGGGCTCGCTGCGGAGCAGAAACTGGTCGTGACCTCGACCGCGGTGGTCTCGGGCGTCAAGGTCCTCGACGGGGACCGGGCGTCGCTGCTGGTGTTCCTGGACCAGACCGGTGTGCGCGGGGACGGGCAACGCAGTACGGGCGCGGCTCAGCTGAGCGTCAACGCGGAACGGGCCGAGGGGAAGTGGCGGATCACCGCTTTGGCGGCCGCTTGATGCGACCGGAAGCCGAGTACCTGACCGGAGGGGTCGCGACACCGGCGCCTCTCGCGGAACCCGAGACGCGCCAGCGCGTGTAGGGACCCTTCACATGGCGTCGGCTGGTACTTGAGGGTGACCGGGCGGACGGAACGGGCGGCGCCTGATCGCTAACGGATACCCGACGTCGCGGAGCGGTAACTGGTGACTGTGTGGATTTCGGTGCGTCAGGTGACCTGAAATCCACACGGTTCGGCATGAGCCTGCTGTGAGCGGTCGCCTTGGTGAGGGGTGTGTGGAAATAGGGACATTCAACGTCCCTATTTCCACACACCCCTCACTCAACGCAACGAGTTCCCCTCAGCCGCTCCCCTGAGTGACCGGAATCCGTCAAGAAGGAGCAGCCCGCAAAGCCAGGATCATCTCGAACCGCCGCTCCGGATCCCGCAGCCCGTCCGCGAACAGTGCCTCCAGCTCCTGAGCGCGGGAACGCACAGTCTGCGGGTGCACCGCGAGCCGCTCCGCCACCTCGCGGACGTTTCCGCAGGTCTCCAGCCACGCCAGCAGCGTCCCGGCCAGCCGCGAATGCTGCTTCCCGGTCAACCCGGCCAGCGGCCCGAGCCGTTCCCGGACGAGCTCGGCGGCCAAGAACGGTTCCTTGAGCAGCCACAGGCGCGAAAGATGGTCGACGCACCACGTCACGGGTTCGTCCACGAGCGCGCCGGAGTCGACGAGCCGCAGGGCTTCCCTGGCGGCCCGCAAGGAACGGGCCGCGAACACGGGTGGGACCGCGGGGCCGATCGCGGCCCGCGTGCCCGCCAGGGCTTCGGCGAATCGCTCCCGTTCGTCCGGTTCCGGAGCGGGCAGCAGCAGACAGGGGGAGGTGCTCTCGAAGTCGGCGAGTGCGGTCGAGGCGGCCGGTGGGGCCTCGTCCGAAGGCTGGTCGAGGGCCACGGCGACGAGCAGGTCCGGTAGCTGCCAGCGGGCCAGGTCGGCGGCGTGTTTGACGACCTCGGGAGGCGACGGGGGTTCGGCGAGCAGGAGTTCCATCAGCCGGTGCCGCCGGCGCTCCAGTGCGCCGGCGGCCTTTTCCCGCGCCTCCGCGTGACCCTCGACCGACAGCGCCGAAAGCTCGTCGATGTAGGCGAAGATGGCTTCCGCGAGCAGGCACAGCGTCGCGGAAGGCACTCCCGCGCGGCGCCCCACCTCGGCCATCCGGCGCCAGGTCACCCTGGCGCCCACCCGGTAGGCCGCCTGGAGGACGTCGACGTTGCGGCCCTGATGGAACTCCTGGACACCCAGGCTCACGAACACGCTCCGCCGGTCCTCCGGCGGAGCCTCGGGGTTCCCGAGGCGCTCGAGGAACTGCACGAACGCCATCTGCACGCCGGTCTTGAGCGCCTTCCCGAACGCGCCATCGAGCGGCCGCGCGTACTCGGGGATGGTCCGCTGGATCTCCCGAACCACCTCCCCGGCCGTATCGGCCAGCACCGGCCGGAACACGGTCGCCAGCTCTCTCGGCAGCAGCGCCCAGAGCTGGACCGGACGCCCGCTCGACCCACCCGGCCGGGCGGGCGTGAGCAGCGGACCGTACGTCGCCTCGACCCCGCTGCGGGCGTCCTGCGGTCGGGTCACCTCGTCACCTCGTTGTGAGTGGGAAACGCTGATCTGTCAGAGCCGCGGATCGCTCCGGAAAGGCGACCGGACGCCGCCGTGGCAGGGCGCTCGGATGGCGCCCTGCCGACGTCGATTCACCGACGAGTACTCAGTCCTCGGCGAGCAGGGCCTCCGCGCGCAGGGCGATCTCCATGTCGAGCCGGTCGTCGGCGTTGTTCAACCGGTCGCCGAAGAGATCGATGAGCTGGTGCATGCGGTACCGGACGGTCTGCGGGTGGACCTTGAGTTTCTTCGCGATCTCCGGAGCGCTGCCCCGGGACTGGAGCCAGATCAGCAACGTCTCGCCGAGCCGCGCCCGCTGTTTGGGGGTGAGGTCGTCGAACGGGGCGAGGCTGCGCGTGCACAGCTCACGGACCAGGAACTCGTCGGCGAGCAGCCACAGGGTGGACAGGTGATCGCTGTACCGGGTGACCGGATTGTCCGGCAGCACCCCGCGCTGGACCAGCCGCAGCGTGCGGCGGGCCCACAGCAGGGAGCGCGGCGCTTCGGTGAGCCGCACGGCCGGGCCGATCACCGCGCGCCAGCCGGGAAGCCGCTCGGCGAGGTCCTTCAGGTGCTTTTCCGGGTCGCCGGTGACCAGGCAGGGCTTCGGACCTTCGAAGTCGACCAGGACGTCGGCGTCCAGGTCTGCGCTGTCGGGGTCCAGCGGGCCGAGCCGTCGCTCGAGTGCGACGACCGTGACCTCGGTGGGCAGCGCCCACTGGGCGTTCGCGGCGTGCGACGCGATCGACTGCGGTGAGGACGGGGGATCGGAGAGCATCAGTTCGAGCAACCGGCGCCTGCGTCTGGCCCTGGTGCCCGCCGCCCGTTCCTGAGCGGCCGTGTAGCCCTCGATGGACAGTGCGGAAATCTCGTCCACGTAAGCGAAAATCGCTTCGGCGGCGGTGCACAGGAGATCGGCGTCCGCTCCGATCGCCTGCCCGAATTCCGAAACGTGCCGCCACGCGACACGGCCGCCGACGCGGTAGGCCGTCTGAAGGCAGTCGAGACTACGGCCTTCGCTGAATTCGACCTTCCCGAGGTTGCGGAACACGGCCGACCACTTGTCGAGCGGCGCCGTCCCCTGACCGACGGTATCGAGGCAGTGCAGGATCGCCTGCCGGATACCCTGCGTGATCATCTGTCCGAACGCGCCTTCCAACGGCTGCGCGTACTCGGGAACGGCTCGTTGCACCTCCTGCAGGATGGCTCGTGCCAAGGGGTCGGCCCGCGGCCGGAACCGCTCGCCCAGGTCTCTGGGCAGTGACGCCCACAGTCCATTCGCACCGGTGCTGCGCACAGGTCGGTTCTCCACTGGGGTTCTCGGTGCCGGCGTGAAGGCGCGCGGTCGCTGGACCGGACCCGGTGGCTGGCGGTGCGGGGTGGCGGGGTGACGCACGTCGGGGTCGGGTCGTGCGGTCCGCAGATCGTGCCGCGAGAATCCGGTATCCAAGTCGGTCATGTTTTTATCCTTGCTGGCAACAAAATCAGCCTCTTCAACGGTGAAGCCGATCCAGATTTTGTGGCTCACGCAACATAAAATCCGGCCGAGAGGACTGTCAACGGCTGGCGGGAGCTTGATCGGCCACCTGGATGGACTACACCCGAACGGGTGGTCGGATCCGGCGACGAGTGACATTTAGGCGGGCCTGAGATGGCGTCCGGGTGACAACTTTTCCGGGACGTTTCCGGGCGCTTCCGCCGCCTCGCTGGCGCGGATGAGCACCTCGACGACCTCGTCCAGGGTCAACCGGGCGGGCGCGGTCGCGGCGAGGAAGCGTTCGAGCTCGCCGGCGAACCGAGCCGGGTCGGCCACATGTGGAAAGTGTTTCGCATTTTTGAACACGGTCAATCGGCTGTCCGGCAGCACTTCGGCGGTCTTGTGGCCGTGGGCGACCGGGATGAGCGGGTCGCGCGCGCCCCAGACGACGAGGGTGGGCACCTCCCGGGCGAGATAGAGCTTGTCGATCGCGCTCGCGCGCTGACCCCTGAGGTCGATCAGGCTGCGCGCGATGGACAGGAATGCCCGGCGCCTGCCCGGGTCGGCCAGTGACGCAAGGTGACGTGTCAGCTCCCTGGTCTCGGGGGAAAGTTTCCCGCCGAGGGAGCGGCAGGCCGCGGCGAGTCCGTGCGCGATCGTGACGGTGACCGGGTTGACCGCGAGGGTGAGTGTCGCATTGGCCCCAGGCAGCGCCGTCGCGCGCAGTACCGGGGACACCTGCGGGCCGAGTCCACCGCTGTCCACGAGCACCAGCCGGGCGCACATCTCCGGGAACTGGTAGGCGAACTGCATCGCGATCCCGCCGCCGAGAGAGTGCCCGACGATGGTCGCGTGCCGGTTCCGGGTGAGCGCGAGGACGTCGCGCACCACGCTGGCCATCGCGCCGAGGCCGTAGTCGGCCCGCGGGGCGGCCGAATCGCCGTGGCCGGGAAGGTCCGGGACGAGGACGTGGCGCCCGAACCCGCTTCGCTCGAAGTGGTCGAGCAACGGGATCCAGGTCTCGCCGCTGCCCGAGATCCCGTGCAACAGCACGAGCGGCTCGCCCTCGGTGTCCTTTGTGGACGGAACGTATTCCCGCAGCCGGATTTCCCTGCCGTGCAGGGTCAGTATGCGCGCTTGGAGGGCCATGTCCCGCCTTTCCGTTGTCGGGCGTCAAAATAACGTGTGGAACGCCGGGTTCGTCAGCGTGTCGCGGGACACGTCCGGCGATTGCGACCCGGGTGACAAGAATTCGGGGAACGACCACGAGGCGGATGCCAAAACCGGCGGCCTCGGTCTATTGCGCATCGACATTTTCCCACCGTCCCGGTATTCAGGAAAGCGTCGGTAAACACCCGTCACCACGGGGAGAAACGCAATGGCCTGCCGGGCGGACTTCCACGTCGACCAGCCGAGGGCGAAGCACGCCCGCCGCGGCCTCCGCTGGGTGCTCCCCACCGTGCGGCCACCGGAACGCCGGGTCCGGCGCGTCAGGTCCCTGGCGTCCCTTCGTCGCGGCGGTGAGCGCGCATAAGGCGCCGCGCGCGCAGCGCGAGCTGCATGTTCAACCGGTCGTCGGCGTCCCTGAGGCGGTCGCCGAACAGATCCTCCAGCTGGCGGAGGCGGTTCCGCACAGTCTGCGGGTGCACGCCGAGCCGCTGCGCGATCTCCGGTGCCCCGCCGCGGGTTTCCAGCCACGCCAGCAGGGTTTCGCTGAGCCGCTCCTGCTGTTTCTCGCTCAGCGAGGTGAACGGGTCGAGGCTCTGCTTGGCGAGTTCGGCCCCGAGGAAGTCTTCGGCGAGCAGCCACAGTGTGGCGAGGTGATCCCGGCACCAGACGACCGGGCCGGGGGCGTCCTCGCCGGTCAGCAGAAGCGCGCGGCGGGCGGTGCGGAGGGCGGCCGGGGCGTCGGACAGCGGTACGACGGGGGAGACGGCCACGCGCCAGCCGTCCAGCGCGTCCTTCAGTGGGGCGAGGTCGGCGTCGGGATCCGCGGTGAGCAGGTACGGCTCCGCGGTGTCGAGGTCGGCCAGCACCGTGTCGCCGAGGAGGTGGGCCGGAAAGGCGGGCGCGCCCGCGGCGCGCTTGAGGGCGACCATCGCGGCGGCACTCGGCACCCGCCAGCCCGCGCCGTCGGCCAGGCTGGCGATGCTGCCCGCCGAGCCTTCCGGTGCCTGGGCGATCAGCTCCAGCAGGCGGCGGCGCCGGAGCGGGATCGCCCCCGCCGCCCTGGCTTCCGCCTGCTGGTAGCCCTCGATCGTCGTGGCGCAGAGTTCGTCGACGTAGACGAAGACGGATTCCGCCGCGAGCGCGATGACGTCGGGGCCGGCGCCGAGCCCGCGCACGATGGGCCGCATCGCCCGCCACGCCGCCCGCGCGCCGACGGTCACGCTGTCGTGCAACGGTTCCAGGCTCCGGCCCTCGGCGAACTCCATCCGCCCGCGCAGGCGGTAGAAGTCGATCCAGCGGTCGTGGGGCAGGTCCGGATCGCCGATGCAGTCGACGTAATGCCGCACCGCCCGCTCGCAGGAAACGACCAGGACGCGGCCGAAGACGCCGCGCAACGGCTGCGCATACGCGGTGACCGACCGCTGCACCTGCTTGACCATCGCGGCCGCGGCGTGCCCGGTATACGGACGCAGTTCTTCGCCGAGCGAACGCGGCAACGTCGCCAGCATGCCGAAACCGCGGTACTCGACCACCAAGACCACCCTTTGATTTTCCTCGAACCGGGGAGGGAAACATGAATCCGTTTGCATAACCACGTCGGAACGACGGGAACGGTGCCGGGCTGTTTGTACTGGATCGGCGGACGGCCTGTACCCCGAATGTGACGTTGAATTTGCAACGGAAAGTCGTGACGCTCAGCCACGTGACAACGGACGGGTGTTTCGGTGTGACGTCTTTTGACACGGATGTGGCGACGGTTCTACGCTCCGTGCATTCGAGTGCGCCGGTGGCGCGCGGACGAAAGGGAATTGGTGCCCGTAATCGTCGGCCGACTTCTCAACGGGGGATCGCACACGTGAGCTGGCAGCCCGTCGGCGCCCTCTGGGCACGCCTGCCGAGGGAACTCGGCGACGCCGTCCGCCCGCGGATCCCGGCGATCGCCCGGCACTGCGTCGAAGGCGTGGTGTCCGAGATCGGTGAATGCGCCGAGGTGTTCAGTGACGGCGAGGCCCGCGCGGCGGCCGTCGAGCTGACCAGGCGCAGTATCGAACGCGCCATCGACAGGGTCGGCGTCCCCGAACTGCTGCAGAACGACCTCCTGGTCGATTTCCGCGCACAGGGCAGGATCGCGTTCCATCAAGGACTCAGCCGGGAAGCCGCGCAGGCGGCGTTCAGGGTCTCGAGCCGGGTGCTGTGGCGTTCGATCGCTTCGATCGGCCGTCAGCTCCAGCTGCCCGGCGACGTCCTCTACGGCGCGGCCGAGTGCCTTTTCGGCGACGTCGTCGAGGTGACGATGGCGCTGGCCGACGGCTACAACGCCGCACAGGCGGAAGCGACAGGGCCCGCGGAGCAGCGCGCGCGGTTGTTCCGGCTGCTGGCCGGCGGCACCGGGTACAGCCAGGCCGACGCCGGCGCGCTCGCCGTCGCCATCGGCTGGCGCATCCCGGACCGGATCACGGCGGTCGTCTTCACCGCGTCACCCGGAGCGCCCTCGTTCCCGGCGGGGCTGCTGCCCTCGGCGGTTCCCGTGGATCTCGTGTCCGATATGCCCGGCGCGCTGGTGGCCTGTCCCGAAGCCGACCTGAGCGGTCTCCGGGAGCTGCCGTCCGGCTGGTCGGCGACCGTCGGGGTCTCCGTTCCGATCGCGCAGGCCGCCGAGTCGTACCGGATCGCGCGCCGCGCGTCCGAGCTCGCCCAGCGGGGGATGATCACCACGGTCGGCCCGGTGCTGTGGTGCGAGGAGCACATCACCACGCTGCTGTTGCTCGCCGACGAATTCCTGCTCGACCGGCTGGCGGGCGAGGCGCTGGAACCGTTGTCGGGGCTGGCGCCGCGTCAGCACGACGAGCTGTCGGCGACCCTGCTCACGCAGGTGCAGACGCGCGGGAGCGCGCCCGAGATCGCCCGGCAGCTCGCCGTGCATCCGCAGACGGTGCGGGCGCGGCTGCGGCGGCTTTCCGAGTTGTTCGGGGAGCGGCTGGACGATCCGGATCAGCGGCTGCGGATCGAGCTGGCGTTGCGCGCGGAACGGCTGCGGCCCGCCGACGTCTGACGGTCTTTGTCCACAAAGGACACTGGGTCGCGTGACCGGATGGACGGCACGCGTGTCCAGACGGACGGCTCTGGGTCACGCGTGTGGCGTCCGTCCAGTCACGCGTGTCGTCCGTCTGATCACGTGCAATCGCCGAACTGACACGCCGCACTCACGTGATCGAAGGCGGAACTCGCGTGATCAGAGACGGAAACACCCCGAGTGCGGCCTCCAAGCACGCGAGTCCCGTCTCTGATCACGCGAGTCGCGTCTTTGCGCACGCCGCGCGTCCTGTGTGCCCAGTCCGTGAAGGCCTCCTTGAGGGACCCAGAGTCCCTCAAGGAGGCCTTCACGGACTTCGGACCAGTAGGTACATAGGACACAGTTGGCTTAAGCCACTCACGAGCAAAGGATGATCAGCAGTTCGACGTCGCCGGAGCGCCCGCGACGCGGTCCTTGAGGAAGGCGAGCACGTCGGCGTTCCCGGTGTAGACCGCCGTGATGTGGTCGGTCTCGAAGGTCTTCCAGGTCGTCTTGACCCCGGCGGTGCAGTAGGCCTTGTGCAACGCGTCGGCCTGGGCGAACTGCACGAGCTGGTCCTGGGTGGCGTGGTAGAGGAACACCGGGACCTTGGGGGAGTGCCGCCGAGCTTGTTCTCGTTGAGGCGCTTCACCCATTCCGGGCGCACGTACCCGGCGCTGGTGGTGTAGTCGGCGATCTTGTTGTTCGCGTAGGTCGTGAGAAGTTCGAACGTGCACGCGCTCTTCTGCATCTCCGCCAGCTTCACGCGGCCGTTGTCGCTGAGGAACGAGTCCAGTTTCAGTTCGGGATAGGCGTTGTCCAGGCCGATCAGGGCGTAGGCGAAGACACCGAAGCCGAACTTGCCGTCGAGCTGCAGGGTGACCTGGACGAGGTCGGCGGGCACACCGCCGGCGGCGACGCCGACGAGGTTCAGCTCCGGCGCGTAGGCGGGCTGCAGTTCCCCTGCCCAGGCGGCCGCCCCGCCGCCCTGCGAGTACCCGCGGAAGAGCACCTTGGCGTCGGCCGACAGTTTCGCCTCCGGCAGGCGCTGCGCGGCGCGGACGACGTCGATCACCGCCGGGCCTTCCGAACGCCCAACCACGTAGGTCGTCTTCGGATCCTGGCGGTAGCCCTCGTAGTCGGTGAGGGCGACGGCGTACCCGGCGTCGAGCGCGTCGTCGAGACCGGACTGCTCGTAGAACGCGCCGATGTCGATCATCTTCGACGGCGTGCAGGTGAACGCGGGACCGTGCGTACCGGCGGCGAACGAGACGATCGGCGCCTTCGCCGGGTCCACGTTCTTCGGCACCAGCACGGTCCCGGTCACCGCGTCCGGCTGCCCGAGAGCGTTCGTCGACAGGTACATGACCTGCCACGCGTTGACGGAATCCTTACGCGGACCGGCTTTCGAGATACGCGAGCGGATGATGTCGCCCGGTTTGCCCGCGGGGAGCGGAGACGGCGGGGTGTAGAACGAATCGTCGGACGCCGCCGCGACGGCGGAACTCGCCGGGCTTCCGGTCAGCACGGTCAGGAGACCGGCGGACAGGACGATCGCCAGCGCGACGGCGAGCGTCCGGCGGGACGGGCGGGTGAACGGGGTCGGCACGGCCGGGCCTCCAGGGCGGATAGGTGACTGGGTGGATGCCGCGAAAGCCACTTTCAGGACATTGGATGTCCCGAAAGTGGCTTTCGCGACACCGTTCGGACTTCGTGGTGCCGGCTCAGGCGTTGCCGCCGTAGACCTGGCGGCAGGTCGTGGACTCGGTGAACGCGAGATCCAGTTCCGGGTTGGTGCGCAGGTGTTTGATCGGGCCTTCCGGCTCGCTCAGCCCGCTCATCGTGCTGTCCGCGTCGGCGACCACCTTCTGCAGGCTCGCCTGGTCGGTGACCTTCGCGTCCTGCATCCGCGTCAGGGTGGCGGACACCTTCGACTTGGTCTCGCCGAGCGTGGTGGTGGCCTTGTCCACGGCGGACTGTCCATCCGGGACCGGCGGCACACCGGCGTTCCGGAGCCCGCCCGCCATGTCGTCGAGCGCGGCGGAGAGCGAGTTCAGGAAGCCCACCATGGCGGTCTTCGTCGCCTGCGGATTGGCGGGGTCGAACGCGGGCGGCTGCGACAGCTTCGCCGAGCCCGTCGCGACGCCCGAGCACACCTTGTCCACCCACGCGAGCGCGGCCGGGTCGGCGTGCCTGCCCGCGTCGGCCGGGTCGTCCGATCCGCAGGCGCTCAGCAGGACCGCCGCGGCGGTCACGGAGACGGTGGCGAACGCGATTCGCGCTGCCGTGCGGCGCATTCTTTTCATGATTTCCCCGTCGAATTCGGCGAAAGAGGGCCTGTCGCGCCCGCGACGAGCGGGAATCCGCGGTGGTCGGCGGCGACCGGCTTGCTGAACCGCGAGGTTACTCACGAAAGATTCCGGCAAGCAAGGAGGGTGCGGGCCGGAAAACGGGGATTGGCATGCGCGAGATAGTTTCCCGGGGCGCGATTGTCACCCTCGTCAGCGGTTCCGCGAGCCGCCTTATCCGGCTCTGAACTGGGGAAACCCATGTGTCGCTACTAGGAACACCGCCGCCGCACCGTGCCAGCGTGACAATTTACCGGTGGCACGTCAACTTTTCCGGTGAAGCACTTGATAGCGGTGCGGACGCGTCGTTAGTTTACTGTTCGGTTGCGATCCGTCAGACATCGTCGCTACCCGGAGAATTCTCTCGGGCCGGTAATCATTGCTCTGGGGAATTGTACGCCGTTTCGTATCATCGTTGATACCACGGAAGGACGATCGTGAGTCACCGTAGAGGAACCAAGAAGGCGGTCGCCGCCGCCGCTGCCGGTGCCGTGGGGCTTGCCACCGCGGTACTCGTGGTCGGGGCACAGTCCAGTGTCGCCGATCCGATCTCACTCGCGCTCAACTATCACTGCAACCTGCCGCTCGTGGGGTCGCAGTCGCTCAAGGTGGTGATCAACACCGATCTTCCGCTGTCGGTCAAGACCGGTCAGCCGACCGGCACGTTCGACATCAAGGCCGTGTCCACGATCAACGCGGACACGGTCAGCGGGCTCAACCTGATCGGTGCGACCACGCTGGAAGGCCAGGCCATCGCGGCGGCGAACGTGGAGGCGCCGGGGCTCAACCTCCCGGTCAAGGTCCCGAACGACATCGCCAAGCAGAACATCCCCACCTCGGGCGAGATGACGGTCAACGCGGCGGGCAAGACGCCTTCGCTGACCTTCAACCAGCCCGGCGAGGCGAAGATCACCGTGGGCGACCTGCAGCTGAAGGTCACCCCGCGCAAGGCCGACGGTTCGGTCACCGGCATCACGCCGGACGGCACGATCGACGCGCCGTGCACGCAGGATCCCGGCCAGAACAACACGCTGGCCACGATCAAGATCGGTGAAGGGGGCGGCGGCACGACCACGCAGACCACGCCCACCACCCCGACCACGCCCACCACCCCCACGACGCCGACCACGCCGACGACCCCGACCACGCCCACCACCCCCGGTGGCGGCGGGCTCAAGTACGCGTTCGGCATCAAGGGGCAGACCGCGCTGAAGTCTCTCGGCAGCACGGCCGCGATCAACGGTGGGTTCGACGCGGACGTGGACCTCGCGTCGAAGACGTTCACCGGTGACCTCAAGCTCGACCCGTCGTCGACCCAGTTCAAGCTGTTCGGGTTCATCGACGGTCGTTCGGAGATCAAGGTCGAGCAGGTCGGCAAGCAGTCCGGTGAGCTCGTCGGCACCGGGTTCAAGGCGCACATCAAGTTCAACGTGTTCCTGCCGAGCGTGCAGGTCTTCGGGATCCCCATCAGCACCGACCCGAAGTGCGGCACGGTCAGCCCGTCCACCAGCGAGATGACCACGGGGCCGGACTTCGACCTGCTCAAGGGCGGGAAGCTCACCGGTACCTACTCGCTGTCCGCGCTGCAGAACTGCGGTCAGCTGAACGACTGGATCAGCGCGTTCGCCAAGAGCGACGGCAACACGCTGGACCTGAACCTCACCAAGAAGTAGTCAGGCAGCCGGTCCCCGTCGCCTCCCGCGACGGGGACCGGTGCCGTTTTCGGGAAGGCGACCATGCCCCTTCGTGTCAACGTCCGGATGCTGCTCGCGGCGGGACTCGTCGTGCTGATCACCGCCGGCTGCCTGCTGTTCGTCGCCGTCCGCAGCGCGGCGGCGGGTACGCCCGTGGACAAGAAGCTGTCGTTCACCTGCCCGTTCCCGCTGATCGGGTTGCAGAAGCTCGACGTGAACATCAAGGCCGACTTCGAGGTGCCGACGGCGCCCGGCGGCACGCTCACCACCTCCGGGCTGACCATCACCGTGACCGTGCCGGACAAGGCGGCCCGCGGGCTGAACCTCGTCGGCGCCACCACCATCGAAGGCACCGCGGCGGCGGGCGTGACAGTGGTCAACGGCGACGCGAACCCGCTCCCCGTGCGCATCCCGCTGAACGTCGCGAAGACCGACCTCCCGCCGTCCGGCCCGTTCAGCCCGGTGGCGACCGGCACCGTGCCCACGGTGACGCTGGCGAAACCCGGCACGACGACGCTCACCGTCGGGGACTTCACGACCCGTCTCACCCCGAAGAAGGCCGACGGTTCCTTCACCGGGCTCGGCTCGTTCACCTCGGACTGCACGCTCGACCCCGGCCAGGACCCGGTCCTGCTCTCCTTCGAACTCGGCGACAAACCCGCGGGGCACCGGTACGCGGTCGCCGGGAAGACCGGCGTCAAAGCACTCGGCGCGGCCGCGCCGCTCACCGGCACCTTCGACCTGAGCCCCACCGCGGCCACCGTGTTCAGCGGCGGCCCGGTGTTCGACAAGGCGCACGCCGACTTCCGGCTGTTCGGCTTCCTGCCGGGCTCGGCCGATCTGGAGTTCGTCGCCGACGGAGCGCAGGGCGGCGATCTCGCCGGGACCGGTTTCGTCGCGCGGCCCCGGTTCACCACCGTCCTTCCGCTCGTGACGCTCGTCGGCATGCCGGTCAGCACCGGGCCGGGCTGCCGGACGTCGGCCCCGTCGACGGCGGAACTGCGCACCGGCGACGGTTTCACCATGGCGATGGGCGGTGCGCTCACCGGCACCTATTCGCTGGCGCCGCTGACCGGCTGCGGCGCGTTCACCTCTTACGTCAGCACCCTCTTCCAGGGAGACGGCAACACCTTCGAGCTCGCGCTGACCCCACGCCAGACCTGAGCCAAGCGTGCTTGGAGCCGTAACTCGCGTGCTCAAAGGCGTAACTCGCGTGCTTGGAAGCCGAACACCGAGTTACGCCTCCAAGCACGCGAGTTACGGCTCCAGGCACGCGAGTGCGGTGTCGGGACACCTGTTTCCACCACCACCGCAGTAGTCGGCCCGGCGGCGGGTCCGGTTCCCGCCGCCGGTAATCTCCTCGCGACACCAACCAGGACACCTGTTCCACCACCAGGAACCATCGGTGAAACCTGGGAGTGCCACGAATGACGATTTCCGCGCCGGAGTCCGCCGTCCGCACGGTGGAGCTGACCGTGTCGGGGATGACCTGCGCCGCCTGTTCGGCGCGGGTGGAACGCACGCTGAACAAGCTCGACGGGGTGCGCGCGTCGGTGAACTACGCGACCGAGCGCGCCACCGTGCAGGTCCCCGGGACTCTTGCCGACGACGTGCTCATCGAGCGGGTCCGCAAAGCCGGCTACACGGCGGAGATCCGGGGCGACGAGGATCCCGACATCGGCTTCGCCCGGGTCCGTGATCTCCGGCGGCGGCTGGTCGTCGCCGCGCTGCTGGCGATCCCGCTGGGGAACCTCTCGATCACGCTCGCCCTGGTCCCGCGGCTGCGGTTTCCCGGCTGGGAGCTGCTGTGCCTCGCGCTGGCCGTTCCCGTGGTGTTCTGGTCCGCGCTGCCGTTCCACCGCGCCACGCTGCGAAACCTCCGTCATCGGTCGTCCAGTATGGACACCCTGGTGTCGCTGGGGGTGCTCTCGTCGTTCGCGTGGTCGGCTTGGTCCGCCTTCGCGGGCGGCACCGAACCCGGCTACTGGATCGGCTTCGGCCCGACGGCGGCCGGTGCCGACGCCATCTATCTCGACGTCGCCGCCGGGGTGACCACCTTCCTGCTGGCAGGCCGGTACTTCGAGAGCCGGTCCCGGCGCAGCGCCGCCGGGCTGCTGGCCGCGCTGGACGCCTTGGCCGCCAAGGACGTCCGGGTTCTGCGGGAAGGGGCCGAGCGGATGGTCCCGATCAGCGAACTGGCCGTCGGCGACCTGTTCGTGGTCAAGCCGGGGGAGTCGATCGCCGCCGACGGCGTCGTCCACAACGGACTGTCCACTGTGGATGTCAGCGCGGTGACCGGTGAGCCGGTGCCCGCGGAGGTCGCCACCGGGGACCGGGTGATCGGCGCCTCGGTGAACCGGGACGGCAGGCTCGTCGTCCGCGCGACCGCGGTCGGCACGCACACCCAGCTGGCCCAGATGACCGCGCTCGCGGAACGCGCGCAGGCTCGCAAGGCCGCGGTCCAACGCCTGGTCGACCGGATCTGCGCGGTGTTCGTCCCCGCCGTGCTCGGCGTGGCGGCGCTGACGCTCGCGGTCTGGCTGCTCGGCGGCGCGCCCGCGCGCGAAGGGTTCGCGGCGGCCGTCGCCGTCCTCATCATCGCCTGCCCGTGCGCGCTCGGGCTCGCGACGCCGACCGCGCTGATGGCCGGGGTCGGTCGCGGCGCGCAGCTCGGCATCCTCATCAAGGGCCCGGACGCGCTCGAGGCGAGCCGCACGGTGGACACCGTCGTACTGGACAAGACCGGCACCGTCACCACCGGGAAGATGACCGTGACCGCGTGCCGTCCCGCCGACGGGTTCACCATCGGCGAGCTGCTGCGGTTCGCCGGGGCCGTCGAGGCCGGTTCGGAGCACGCCATCGCGGCGGCCGTGGTGACCGCGGCGCGCGCCGAGCTGCCGGACCTGCCCCCGGTCGAACGCTTCGCCGCGCTGCCCGGGCTCGGTGCGCGGGGAGACGTCGAGGGACAAGACGTCCTCGTCGGCAACGCGCGTCTGTTCGCCGACCGCGGGATCTCCGTTCCCGGCGACTTCACGGCGGCGGACGGCGCGACGGCGATCCTCGTCGCGGTGGACGGCCGGGTCGCCGGGCAGCTGGAGGTCCGGGACGTCGTGAAGCCGTCGGCGCGGGCCGCCGTCGACGCCCTGCACGAGCTCGGCCTGCGGACCGTGCTGCTGACCGGCGACAACGAAGCCGCCGCCCGCGTGGTCGCGGACGAGATCGGCGTATCCGACGTGCGTGCCGGGGTGCTGCCCGCGGAGAAGGCCGCGGTCATCGAGGAACTGCGGGCCGGGGGAGCGCGGGTCGCGATGGTCGGCGACGGGATCAACGACGGTCCGGCGCTGGCCACCGCGGATCTCGGCATGGCGATGGCCCAGGGCAGCGACATCGCGGTCCGCTCCGCCGACATGGTGCTGGTCCGCGAAGACCTGCGCGTGGTCCCCGACGCCATCCGGCTCGCCGACCGCACGCTGCGGATCATCCGGGGGAACCTGCTCTGGGCGTTCGGGTACAACGTCGCCGCGATCCCGCTGGCCGCGCTGGGACTGCTGAACCCGCTGATCGCCGGGGCGGCGATGTCGCTGTCGTCCGTGCTCGTCGTGTCCAACAGCCTCCGGCTCAAGGACTTCGGCCGGGCGGACCGACGCGCCGCGTGACACTTGCGGGTGGTTTTGTACCATCGCCCCTCGGAACAAGGGGGCCTTCGTGAAGCCGTTGAACACCGGCGAACCCACCGGCGTGGGGCGCTACCGGGTGTTCGCCGCGCTCGGCGAGGGCGGGATGGGCCGGGTGCTGCTCGGGACCTCTTCCGACGGGCGCCTGGTCGCGATCAAGCAGGTCCATCCGGGTTTCGCGCACGACCCCGGCTTCCGCGAGCGGTTCCGCCGGGAGGTCGAAACCTCCCGCCTGGTGTCCGGCGCGTACACCGCGCCGGTCATGGACGCCGATCCGAACGCGCCGACACCGTGGCTGGCCTCGGTGTTCGTGCCGGGACCGGCGTTGTCCGAAGCGGTCTCCGCCGGCGGCCCGCTGCCTCCGGTGGCGGTCCGGCATCTCGCCGCGGGGCTCGCGCTGGCGCTCGGCGACATCCACCGGGCCGGACTGATCCACCGCGATCTGAAGCCGAGCAACGTCATCCTCACCGGTGACGGCCCCCGGGTGATCGACTTCGGCATCGCCCGCGCCGTCGAAGGCGACTCCGAACTCACGCACACCGGCGCCGTCATCGGTTCGCCCGGGTTCATGTCGCCGGAACAGGCCGAGGGCAAACCACTGACCCCGGCGAGCGACATGTTCTCGTTCGGCGCGCTGCTGGTGATGGCCGCGACCGGGGCGAATCCGTTCACCGGGACGTCCACCCCGCACACCTTGTACAACGTCGTGCACGTCCACCCCGATCTCCGGCAGCTGGCACCGGAGCTGCGGCAGATCGTCGAGCCGTGCCTGGCGAAGAACCCGGCGGACCGGCCGTCACCGGCTTGGGTGCTGGAGCGGCTGGGCCCGATCCCGCCGATGACCAGCCCGTGGCCTCCGGTGGTGTCGCATCTCATCGAGACGCAGCAGGCCCAGGTCCGGCGGCTGCTGAATCCGCCGCCCCCGAAGCGATCCCGGCGCGGCCTGTACGCGGGGCTCGCCGCGGGCGCCGTCGTGCTGCTCGCCGGCGGCGTCGTCGCGGCGGTCTCGTTGTCCGGGGAAGATCCGCCGGTGGCCGTCGCGCCGAGCTCGCCGCCGCAGCCGGACGAACCGATCGCCACCCCGGTCAACCAGGACCCACTCGGCCCGGACAATCTGCGCCGCGTCGACCTGTGCAAGGTCCTCGAAGGACGAGACGTGCCGGGCTTCGGCAAGCTGAGCAGGAAGATCGACGTCCAGTTCGATTCGTGCACGTACTCCTCGCCCGCGGGCAAATGGCTGGAGCTCGCGGTCGGCGGCGATCTGATCGAAGGCGAATCGGGCGGCGAGCTGGAAGGGCTTCCGCTGCGGGTGAAAGGCTCCGACGACTCGTGCGCGGTCGCCGTCCCGGTGTCCGGCCTGCCGAACACCAAACTCGCCGCCGACGTGAACTCGATGTCCACAAAGGACACGGCGTGTTCGGTGGTGAAGGCCGCGCTCGCCGACGCGGTGAAGCGGATCCGCGCCGGCGGCCAGGAACGCGAGCTCCCCGCCGGGACCCTGGCGCCGCTGGATCCGTGCGCGCTGCTCGGCCCCGCGACCACCGACCGGCTGATCGGCCCGGTCGTCGAAACGATCCGCGAACATCTGCACGAATGCCGGTACGACACGGCGGGCAGCGTCCGGCTGAGCTTCGTGCGGTCGTATCCGCCGGTCCAGTCGAAGGACTCGTACTACACCGGCACCGCGACGTTGGACATCGGTGGCACCAAGGTGTATCTGGCGAAGCGGGACGACGGTGCCGCCCGCTCCAGCTGTTCGCTGACCTGGCAGCACCGGTCCGTCAGCGACCGTGACGGCGAGAACGTCGAGCTCACCGTCGGGACCAGCGGTTCCGAGACGAACGCCGACCAAGCCTGCGAAAAGGCGAAGCGCTTCGCCGAGGCGCTGATGCCGAAACTTCCGAAACCCTAGGGCTGATCAGTGAAACCGTTGAACCCCGGCGAACCCCGGCAGATCGGCCCGTACCGGATCATCGCCGAGCTCGGCGAAGGCGGCATGGGCCGCGTCGTGCTCGGCCTCGCCCCGGACGGCAGGCTCGTCGCGGTCAAGCAGCTGCACGCCCAGTTCGCGCACGACCCCCGCTTCCGTGAGCGGTTCCGGCGCGAGGTCGCCACGTCGCGGCTGGTCTCCGGGGCGTACACGGCAGCGGTCATGGACGCCGACGCGGAAGCGGAAACCCCGTGGCTCGCCTCGGTCTTCGTCACCGGGCCGTCCTTGAAGGAGGCCGTGGACGCGGCCGGCCCCCTGCCCGCGGAGTCGGTGCGGCTGCTGGCGTCCGGGCTCGCCGCGGCGCTGACCGAGATCCACCGTGCCGGGCTGATCCACCGGGACCTCAAACCCAGCAACATCATCCTGACGAGTGACGGCCCCCGGGTGATCGACTTCGGCATCGCGCGAGTGGCGGAGGACGTGCCGGATCTCACCGGGACGGGCGCGATCATCGGCTCGCCCGCGTTCATGTCCCCGGAACAGGCGGGCAGCGGGCCGATCACCGGCGCGAGCGACGTGTTCTCCCTCGGCGCGATCCTGGTCATGGCCGTGACCGGCCGCGGCCCGTTCACCGGCCCGACCGCACCACAGACCCTGTATAACGTCGTGCACGCCGCGGCGGATTTCAGCGCCGTCCCGGACGAGATCCGGCAGGTCGCCGAACCCTGCCTGGCCAAGGACCCCGCACGGAGGCCCACCCCGGAACAGATCCTGGACTTCCTCGGCCCCGTGCCGCCCGGTGCGGCGCCCTGGCCGCCCGCCGTGCACGCCCGGATCCGGCAGCAGGACACCGAAGTGCGCTCGGTGCTGGCCCTGCCGCTGCCGATCTGGCGGCCGCCGCCCAAGAAGATGGCGCCGCGGACGAAGAAGATCCTGTTCGGCTCGCTCGCCGCGGTCGTCCTGCTCGTCGTCGCCGGGATGGTCGCGCTCGGGCTCGCCATCGCCGAGCACGCCAAACCCGAGAACCCCGGGACGACGTCGCTGTCGGCGAACGAGGCACTCGGCCTGGAACGGCTGCGCATGGTGGATCCGTGCAAGGTGCTCGCCGGCCGGTTCGTGCAGGAATTCGGCACCCTGAAGCCGGAAACGGGCCCGATCTACCCGGCACGCTGCAGGTACACCGGCCTCAAGGGAGTCAGCTTCGAACTCCGGCTCGGCGAAGGGGTGAGCACGTCCAGCGTCGAACGGACGGACCGCACGGCCGAAGGAGTGCCGTTGCTGCGCAGCACGATCAGCGGCGGCTGCGATTCGGTCGCGCAGCTGCCGTCGGACCGGCGGCTCGGCATCGTCGTCTCCCATCCCGGCCGGGAAGGCGATCCCTGCAAGGCCGCCGACGACATGCTGAGCGCCGCGCTCACCCGGCTGCGTACGCATGAGGCCGACCGTGCCGGTGACCCGGCGAGCATCCTGCCGCTCGACCCCTGCGCGGTCGCCGACCCGGCCGTGCTCGGCAAGGCCATGCCCAACGCGCAGCCCGCGCCGCGGACGTTGCGGATCTGCGAGTGGGTGGGCGGCGGCGACACGCTGACCGTCGAGTTGCAGCGAGGCGCCTACGCGCCGGAGGGGTCGCCGGTCGACCTCGGCAGTGGCGTCACTGGTGACCTGCGGGAGTTCGGCGGCTCGAACTGCGCCGTCACCTGGCAGCATCGTCCGCTGCCGGACCGCGAGGCCGAACATGTCGCCGTCCGGCTGCTGGCACGCGAGGGGAGCGGGAGCCCGTGCGACCGGGCGAAGGAGATCGCGGGCTCGGTCGCTTCCCGGCTGCCGAAACCCTGAGCTTCGCGGAAGGGGAACCCCTGTGACGGCCCGGAAACGGGGTCCGCTAAGCTGTCTCCAGTACGAACGAAACACCACGCGCGTTTAGCTCAGCGGGAGAGCGCTTCCCTGACACGGAAGAGGTCACTGGTTCAATCCCAGTATCGCGCACCAGGTTCGCTTCCTCCGGTGGACCGAAGTTCGTACCGCGGGCGATTAGCTCAGGGGGAGAGCGCTTCGTTCACACCGAAGAGGTCACTGGTTCGATCCCAGTATCGCCCACCGCAGTGAAGGCCCCACCCGAAGCCGGGTGGGGCCTTTCGCGTTACTCACGTGCTTGAAGGCGTTACTCGCGTGCCTGGAGGCGTATCTCGCGTGCTTGGAGGGACGACACGCGTGATCAGACGGACGGCACACGTGTCCAGGCGGACGGCTCGCGGCGGATCCGGCCGCACCGTGTGCCGTCCCTCCAGTCACGCGTGTCGTCCGTCTGATCACGCGTGTCGTCCGCCCGGTCACGCGAAACTCCCAGTTCGGTCTTGGGGCTCGTGAGTGGTAAGGACGGTTCTAACCGTCCTTACCACTCACGAGACCCAAGGCGCGCGCTGGCGAGGACGGCCATCAGGAACAGTCCACAAGCGACGGCCGCCGACACCTGGAGTCCGGTGGTGCAGGCGGCCTTCGCGGCGTCGAGCAGTTCGTCGGCTAAATGCGGCGTGAGGCCCGAGGTGGCCGCCTCCGCTTGGGCCGGTCCCGACAGGGCGAGCACCCGCGCTGGTTCGGGCAAGCCGGCTGGGACGGCCAGATGCCCCGCGTACACGGCGGCGGCCAGGGAACCGAACACCGTCGTCCCGAAACCGGCACCCAGTTCGTAACCGGTCTTCTCGACCGCCGCGGCACCGCCCGCCTGGTCCGCCGACGTCGCCGAAAGCAGGGTGTCGGTGCTCGCAGTGAGCGCGAGCGCCATCCCCAGGCCCAGCCCGGTCAGCCCGGCGCCCAGCAGCACCGGCGAGGTCAGCGCGGCCGGACCCGCCGCCGGGACCAGCAACGAGACCGCCGCCACCCCGAACCCGGCCGTCCGGACCCGGGCGTTGCCGAAGCGCCCCAGCAGGGACGGGGTCACCACACTGCCGACCGCCGACGCGCCCAGCACCAGGAGGAGCCTGCCCGCCGCCGCGGTGGGCGAAAGCCCGAGCACCACCTGGAGATACTGGGCGAACAGCAGGCCGAGCCCGACGAGCGTGCTCATCACCAGCAGCACTCCGCCGACCGCGGCCCGCACACCCGGCCGCCGGAACAGGGCGAGGTCCAGCAACGGCGGATCGGTCCGGCGCTGGCGGCGCAGGAACAGTCCGATGAGGACACACCCGGTCGAGCCCGAGGCGACGGCGGTGGTCCAGGAGCCCGGATGCCCGACGGCGAAAGCGATCCCGAGGACGCCGCTCGCCGCGAGGGCGGCACTGACCGCGTCCCACGGCCGCCGTCCTGGCGGATTCCGGGGAAGCCATCGCACCGCCAGGACGACCGCCACCAGGATCACCGGAGGATTCAGCAGGAACGTCGCCCGCCAGCCCCAGGACTCCACGAGCACTCCGCCGAGGATCGGCCCGAACACCGATCCGGTGCCCGCGATCCCGCTGCACACCGCGATCGCCGCGCGGCGACGCCGCTGATCCGGGAACAGCTCGCGGAGCAGCGACATCGTCACCGGCATGATCATCGCGCCACCGCAGCCGAGCAGTGCGCGGCAGCCCAGCAGCACCGGCACGTTCGGCGCGAACGCGCAGCCGAGCGACGCGATCCCGAACACGACGTACCCGGCGACCAGTACGCGCCGCCGCCCGTACCGGTCGCCGAGGGTGCCGAACGGCAGCAGCAGCGGTGCGGCGGTCAGCGGGTAGATCGCCACGATCCACACCTGTGCCGCCGCGCCCGGGCGCAGCTGCCGGACGAGGTCGGGCAACGCGACGTGCAGCACGGTCGCGTCGACCGCCACGAGGAAGAGCCCGGCGCCGAGTACCGCCAGCAGCGGCCAGGCGCGGTCGACCGCTCGCTCGGCCCGGGCCGTGGTCACAGGAGTCCCGTCAGATGCCTCGCCACGACGTCGACGTGGGGCGGGTCGACCACCGACAGGTGATGCGCCTCGACCGGCACGATCTCCAGCCCCGGGCACAGCTCCGCCCAGCCCGCCGCGAGATCTGTGCGCGAATACCGCGGTTCCATCGCCAGCCCGGCCGCGTACTGCTCGGTCGCCCGGTAGAGCACGACCCGTCCGTCGTAGCGGCGGGGTGTGCCCCGTTCGGCCGCCAGGGTGTCCAAAAAGGACTGACGCTGGTGCCGGAGCACGCCGGGGCTGAGCAAACCCGCCTCGGCGACCCGCCGCATGGTCAGCTCGATCTGCTCCTCTTCGGGTAGCGGCGCGAGTTCCTCGTGGCCGAGCCGCACTTCGCGGCCATAGGTCCCCTCGACGTACCCGGTGAAGCGCAGGAACCGCCGGGCGGATGACGCTCTCGCGTCGAGGTCCGGTTCCGGAAGCGGGAGCATCGTGTCGATCAGCGCGACGAACTCGACCTCCTCGCCCTCTTCGGCGAGCCGGGCGGCGACGCCGTACGCCAGTGCCCCGCCGAACGACCAGCCCGCCAGCCGGTACGGCCGGTCGCGACGTTGTTCCCGCACCAACGGCAGCAACTGCTCGACCCGGTCTTCGATGCTGACACCGGGAACGCGTTCGAACCCGACGCACGGCACACCGGAGGGCAGCCGCTCCAGCAGCGGCCGGTACACGGTGCAGGTGCTGCCGCCAGGGTGGAACAGCAGCAGCGGCGCGACTCCGGCCTCACCAGGTGCGAGGACGTGCACCGGCCCCCGCTCCTCCCGCGTGTCGAGGACCGCGCGGGCGACGTCGGCGATGGCTGCGAGCGAGTCGTGCCGCCGGAGTTCGGCGGCGTCGACAGGAGTGGCGAGCTCGGTGCCGAGTCCCTCGGCGAGCAGCTCGGCCAGCCGGTCCGGCGTGTCCGTCTCGGTCAGCCGGACGTGCATGCCGGTCGCTTCGGCGCCGGTGTGTTCCTGCCATAGGCGCAGCACCAGGCGATCAGCCGCGTCCCAGGCGCGGCCGCGCGACGGCAACGGTTCCTCGTTCTCGCGGGGCGCGAGATCGCGGCTGAGCTCGGCGAGCGTGGCGCCCCGGAGCACGGCGGCGGCGTCGGGTTCGGTGCCGAACTCCCGGCGGACGGCCTCACGGATCCGGTTCGCCATCAGGGAATCCAGTCCGAGCTCCACCAGCGGGACGTGGGCGTCGAGGCGGTCGGGACGCAGCCCCATGACGGCGGCGACGATCTCGGTGAGCCGGTCGCCTCCGCCGCTCCGCTCGGGTTCGGGCTCCGGGGTGCGCGCCGCGAACGACGGCGGTTCCTCGGCGGCGGTGTACCAGTGCCGTTCGTGCCGCCACGGCATCGGCGGGACGTCGACCAGCCGCGCCCCGTCGTCCGGATCGGCGGTGGTGATCCGGGTGCCGGCGCAGTACAGCTCGGCCGCGGCGGCGCCCAGCGCGCGGACCTCGTCCTGGCCCCGGCGCAGGGTCCCGGTGACGAGCGCGTCGTGGATCCCCTCGGCTTCGAGCGTCCTCGCCACCGAACCCCGCAGGATCGGATGCGGCGACACCTCGAGGAACACGCGGTGCCCGTCCGCGGCGGCGGCCGCCACGGCCTGCCGGAACCGCACCGGACGGCGCAGATGCGCGGCCCAGTATCCGGCGTCGAAGTCCGGCAGCTCCCGAGGATCGGCGAGAACCGTGTCGTACCAAGGCACCGTCGGACGACGGCCGCCCAGTTCGACGAGCGCCTCCCGGAGGGCGGGCAGGACCGGGTCGACGCGGGCGGAGTGCCCGGCGACCTCGACCGGCAGCCGCCGCGCCCGCAGCCCGGCGGCTTCCAGTTCCGCGACCAGGAGGTCGAGCACGGTCGCGTCCCCGGCCACGGTCAGCTGGCCCGGCGCGGATTCGACGGCGAGTTCGATGTCCGGGTACAGATCGAGCTCTTCGGGGGCGAGTTCGACCGCCGCCATCGCTCCGCCGGGCCTGATGGTGCCCAGGAGCCGGGCCCGGGTCGCCACCAGGTGGACGGCCTCGTCGGGGGTGAGCACGCCGCTCACCACGGCGGCCGCGGCGGAACCGAGGGAATGCCCGACGACGGCCGCCGGCCGGACCCCGAGCGCCTCCCACTGGGCGGCGAGCGCGATCTGCGTGCCGAAGATGGCCGTCTGGGTTTCGGGTAGCGACAACGGATCCCCGCCGGTGAGCAGTGCACGCAGCGAGCGGCCGGTGTGCTCGGTGAACAGGTCGTGGAGCTTGTCGACCTGTGCGGCGAACGCGGGTTCGGCGGCCAGCAGCCCCTGCCCCATGCCCGGCCACTGCGAGCCGTGGCCGGAGAACACGAACACCGGGCCGTCGGTGCTCCGGGCGGTGCCGGTGACCGTGCCCGCGGGCAGCGGATCGGCACCGGAGCCGACGGCGCGCAGCAGATCCGCCAGTTCGGCCGTGTCCCCGGCGACGACGGCGGCGCGGTGCGGGCCGCCGTTGTCCCGCCGGGACAGCGTGTGGGTGACGTCGGCGAGGGACAGCGACGACGTCGTGTCCAGCCAGTTCGCCAGCTGCGTCGCGCGTTCGGCGAGACGGTCTCGGGTGCGGGCGGACAGCAGGCCGATGCGGACGTCGCCGCGGTCCGGGACCGGCTCCGGTGGCGGCGCCTGTTCGAGGACGACGTGCGCGTTGGTCCCGCCGAAACCGAACGCGGAGACACCCGCCGTGGCCCGGCCGGACCGGCGTGGCCACGGCGTCGGTTCGGTCACCACCTTGAGACGCAGATCGTCGAACGGGATATGCGGGTTGGGGGCGGTGAAGTGCAGCTGGGGCGGCAGTTCGTCCCGGGTCATCGCGAGGACGACCTTGATCAGCCCGGCGATCCCCGCGGCCGCCTCCGCGTGCGCGATATTCGTCTTCACCGAGCCGATCAGCAGCGGAGCGTCGGCGGGACGGTCCTTGCCGAGCACGGCGCCGAGCGAGCGGGCCTCGATCGGGTCACCCAGCAGCGTGCCGGTGCCGTGCGCCTCGACATAGTCCACTGTGGACGGATCGAGCCGGGCGCCGTGGTACGCCGTGCGCAGCATGTCCTGCTGCGCGACGGGGTTCGGCGCCGCCATACCCTGTGAGCGTCCGTCGGAGTTGACCGCGGTGGCGCGGATCACCGCCAGCACCCGGTCCCCGTCGTATTCGGCGTCCGCCAGCCGCTTGAGCACGACGACACCGCAGCCCTCGGCCCGTGCGATGCCGTCGGCGTCCGCGGCGAACGTCTTGCAGCGGCCGTTTTCGGCGAGCAGCCCCGCCGCGGCGAACGCGGCCGTCGGGCCGGGCAGCAGCATGAGGTTCACCCCGCCCGCCAAGGCCAGATCCGCCTCGCCGTCGCGCAGCGCGCGGACCGCGTGGTGCACCGCGATCAGTGACGAGGAGCAGGCGGTGTCGACCGCCATACTCGGCCCGCGCAGGTCGTAGACGTAGGAGAGCCGGTTGGCCGCGATACTCCCGGCCGCGCCGGTGGCGGTCCACAGATCCACGCCGTCGCCCGCCATCGTGAGGTGGCCGTAGTCGTGGGTGGAGATCCCGGTGAACACGCCGGTCCTGCTGCCGCGCAGGGAAGCCGGGGCGATCCCGGCGTGTTCGAGCGCGGCCCAGGCGACCTCCAGCAGCATCCGCTGCTGTGGGTCCATTGTGGACGCTTCGCGCGGGGTGATGCCGAAGTGGTCCGCGTCGAAACCGGCCACGTCGTCGAGGAATCCGCCGACGATCGGTGCCGCGTCGGCGCTCCACCGGCCCGGAGGCGCGGTCCGGACGGCGTCCCGTCCGCTGCGCAGCAGCTCCCAGAACTCGTCGAGGCCGTCCGCTCCCGGCCAACGGCAGCCGAGGCCGACGACGGCGATCGGATCGGTCCGGCGCCGGTCCGTGCTCGCCGGTTCGGGTTCGGGCTCCGTGCCGCCGGTGAGCGAGCGGGCCAGGTGGTCGATGGTCGGGCTCTCCCACAGCAGGGTGGCCGGGAGCGGGGTGCCGAGCAGGTCTTCGAGATCGGCGGCGATCCCGACGGCCTGGCGGGAGGACAGGCCGTAGTCGCTGAGCGGGCGGTCGGCTTCGAGCCGGGCCGCGTCGACGCCGGTGTGCCCGGCGACGGTGTCCAGCAGCCAGCGGCGCAGCGTGGGCGTGTCGAACGACGGGTTTCTCATCGCACCAAGGCCTTTCCGTAATCGCCGGCGAGGTAACGGTCGCGGCAGGCGCTCCGCGCGATCTTGCCGCTGGAGGTCCGCGGGACCAGGCCCGCCGGGACGAGCACGACGTCGCGCAGCGCGAGGCCGTGCGCGTCGGAGACGAGCCGCCGGATCACCACGGCGAGTGCCCGCTCGTCCTCCGTGGTCAGCGCGGTGTGGCCGCGATGTTCGGCGACGATGACCGCGGCTTCGGTGTCGGTGCCTTCGACGGCGAACGCGGCGACACTGCCCGGGCGGATGTCGCGGTCGGCCGAGGCCGCCGTCGCTTCGACATCCTGCGGGTAGTGGTTGCGGCCGTCGACGATGAGCAGGTCCTTGATCCGGCCCGCGATGTAGACCTCGCCGTCGTACCGGACGCCGAGGTCGCCCGTGCGCAACCAGGGGCCGCTCGGAAGCCCGCCGTGGTCGCCGGTCAGCCGCGCGCCGAAGGTTTCGGTGCTCTCCAAGGGTTTCTGCCAGTAGCCCGTGCCGACGTTGGGGCCGTGCACCCAGATCTCGCCGACCGAACCGTCCGCCAGCGCGACCCCGGTTTCCGGGTCGACCAGCGCGACCTGCTGGCCCACCGGGACACCGCAGGCGACCAGCTTGAGGCCGTCGTCCGACGGCCGTGCCGTTCCGGCGCCCAGCGCGGCGCGGTCGAACGTGGTGACCCGTGGCGGAACGCCGGGACCGGTGGTGACGAACACGGTCGCCTCGGCCAGCCCGTACGCGGGCCGGGTCTTGTCCGGGGTGTATCCGGCCTCGGCGAACGTCTCGTGGAACCGGTCGAGTACGCCGGGGTTGATCGGCTCGGCTCCGTTGACGATCGCGGCGACCCGGTCGAGCCGGAGTTTGGCGCGGTCTTCCTCGCGCACCCGGCTCGCGGCGTAGTGGAACGCGAAGTTCGGGGCGGCGCTCCAGCTCCCGTTGTGGTCGCCGAGCAGTTCCAGCCAGCGCACCGGGCGCTCGATGAAGGCCAGCGGATCCATCAGCACCGACCGCATGCCCATCGCCAGCGGCGTGATCAAGCCGAGCACGAGACCCATGTCGTGGAACAGCGGCAGCCACGACACCGTGGTGCCCGTCGGCTCGATACCGAGCCCGTGCACCGCTTGGCGGACGTTGGCGAGCACGTTCTCGTGGGTCAGCACCACTCCGGCCGGGCTGCGCGTCGAACCGGAGGTGTACTGCAGGTACGCCACGTCGTCCGGTGCCGGCGCCGGGGCGGGCCAGGCGCGGACGGGGCTCGCTTTGTCCGCCGCGACGACCGTGACCTGCTCGCCGCCGGGCAGTCCCGCCAGGAATTCGCGGACCGCGTCCTCGGCCGCGGCGGTGGTGATCACCGCGGTGGGGGAGCAGTCGGTGAGCACCGCGGCGAGCCGTCCGGCGTGCCCGGGCAGCCCGGGATCGAACAACGGTACGGCGATCGCGCCCGCGGTGATCGCGCCGAGGAAGGCGACGACGTAATCGGCGCTCTGCGGGCACAGCACCGCCACCCGGTCACCGGGCCGGACGGGCAGCGCTCCCGCGACGGCGTCGACGCGGTCCTTGAGCTGTTTCCACGTCAGGGTCCGCCGTCGCCCGGCGCGATCGGTCGCGAAGTCGGTGAAGGTGACCGCCGGCCGGTCGCCGCCGGTGTCCGCCCAATGCCGGAGGCAGTCGGGGAGGGTGGGGCCGGCCGTGGCGGGCAGGTTTTCGGGGGCCAGGGACATGGCGTCTCCTCAGTATCCGGGGTGGTGCGGGGGATCAGCGGCCGAGCGGACCGGCGGCGTGCCGCCAGGCGGCGACGGCGAGCGCGTCGAGATCGAGGCCGGTCGTCCCGGCGTCACGAAGCACGACCAGCACGTCGTCGGCGGCGATGGCGACGGTGCGCAGACGCAGTCCCGGCAGCTCGGGGGCTGTCCGGGGAGCGTCAGGAGTTGTTCGTAGGAAAGGGTTTTCGCGCCCGGCACGGCGGGACCCGGGTGGACGGTGACGGTCGACACCGCGGTACCGGCCGCGTCGTCGACCGTCACCTTCGAGCACCTCCCGGCCTGCGCGGCCCATGCCGGCAGATCGGGCGGGTTCGTCAGGCGGGCGACCAGTTCGGAGACCTGGCCGCCGGGGACGGCGGACTGGAAGCCCTGGCCGGCGGCGCCGTCGCCGACCAGCCTGCCGTGGACGACGTCTTCGCAACCGCCGATATCGACCCTGCTCTGCCCACGGCCCGGGGTGGACAGTGCCGAGGCCACGTCGAAACCGTCGCGAGCGGACGCGTGCGGGACGGTTTCCGGTGGCAGCAGGGCGGCTTCCGGAACGACGGGGGAAGGCGGCGCGGGCGCGGCCTGAATCGATTCTCCGGGTGTGCCGGAAATGGTCGCGACCGCGGCGGCGGACACGACGAGCGCGCGAATTCGGGCAGCCATGAATAGCCCTTTCGGAAGGGTCCTTGGGAGGTTTGGTCCCTTCGGTGGGACGCGGGCGCCGGGGTCGCGTCAGGGAACGCCGAACCCGGGCGGCACGACGAAGGCTACGGCGGGAAATCGAATACCGGAAGGTGTCAAGAGAACGTAAATGTCCTTCGTGTACGGGGTGTGACCTGCGAGTTTCGGGATTTTCGCTGGTGTCCGAGCCAGTCTGGTACTCCCGTGCCACAGTCGTTCACTGTCCGTGAGCGACGGGTCACCCCGATGGGGGAGGCCGAGGCATTTCTTGTTTCCCTGGCATTCATATTGTCCTCCCGGATTGTGGGCGGGACAATTGCGCGGAAGAGGCTCGTCCGCTTAACGTGTCGCCACCTCTGATTTTCCTTCTCGGGTAATCGCCGTCACATTTTCGAATTCGATCGAACGACCGGGACAAAGGATTACGTATGCGCGATACTTCGAGGCGGCTGCGGGCCGTCGCGTCGCTGGTGGCCGCCGCCTGCCTGCTGCCGAGTGTCTTCGCGGCCTCGGCACGGGCCGAGAGCGAAGTCCCGGACGCCCGCGCCGACGACGGCTCACACGTCGTCGCCCAGACCACTGTGGACGGTGACCCGCGGATGCTGGATCTCACCGTGCGCTCGGTCGGCGTCGGGAGTTACGCGATGGTGCGGCTGATCCTGCCGTCCGGCTGGGACGCCGAACCGGACCGCAAGTGGCCGGCGGTGTACCTGCTCGCCGGGGAGACGCGGCTGCAGGACTACCGCGGCTGGACCGCCAACACCGACATCCGGAAGCTCGCCGACGACTCGGGCGCGCTGGTGGTGATGCCGGGCTCGGGTTCAGCGGGGTTCTTTTCCGACTGGTGGAATTACGGCAAGAACGTCGTGCTCAATCACTGGGAGACGTTCACCGCCGTCGAGATCCCGCAGCTGATCGACCGCGGCTATCGCGGGGACGGCCGCCGGGTGGCGGCGGGGCTCTCGCTCGGCGGCTACGGCGCGGTCGAACTCGCCGCCCGGCGGCCGGGGGTATTCCGGTTCGCCGGGTCGTTCAGCGGCAATCTCAACCCCACGGGCCCGTACGGCGAGCTGCTGACCAGCGCGATCGTGGCCTCGGCGCGGCAGGACCCCGAAGCGCTCTGGGGTGACCGCCGTCGCGAGGCGTCCCGCTGGGACGCGCACGATCCGCTGGTGAACGCCGACCGCCTGCGCGGCACGGAGCTGTACCTGTCCACGGGCAACGGCCTGCCCGGACCGTTCGACGGCAAGCTCCCGATCGACGTGCTGCCCGGCGCGATGCTGCTCGAATTCCTCTGCTCCGGCCAGACCACCGCGATGGCCGACCGGCTGAACCGGCTCGGTGTCCCGGTCATGACGGACTTCTACGGGCCGGGCACGCATCACTGGGCGTACTGGCAGGACCAGTTGCACAAGACGTGGCCGCGGATGCTGCGTGCCCTCGCCGCACCGGTGAAGGCGGGGGAGTCGTCGTGACGCGTCCGTCCTTTGTGGTCACCGGGGCGTCGAGCGGGATCGGCCGGGCGTGCGTGGCCGAACTCGTCCGGCGGGACGCCCACGTCTGGGCCAGTGTGCGCACCGACGCGGATGAACGGGAACTTGTTCGTGCGCACGGCGAAGCGGTCACCGTGCTGCGGATGGATCTCCGGGATCCGGCGTCGATCGCGGCTTGCGGCGAGAAGGTCGTGGCGGCGGGTCCGGTGCGGGGGCTGGTGAACAACGCCGGGACGGCCAGGCCGGGGCCGCTGGAACACGTCCCGCTCGACGATTTCCGGCACCAGCTGGAGGTCAACGTCACCGGTCAGCTCGCCGTCACGCAGGCGATGCTGCCCGCGCTGCGCGCCGCGTCCCGTGCCAGGGTCGTGACGGTCGGGTCGATGGGCGGACGGATCGCCGGGCCGATGGTCGGGCCGTATCACACGTCGAAGTTCGCCTTGGTCGGTTTGACCGACAGCCTGCGCGCCGAGCTGGCCCCGTCGGGGATCGGCGTCGTCCTCGTCGAGCCCGGCGCCGTCGCCACCTCGATCTGGTCGCGAGCCCGCGCCGCCGCCGAAGAGGTGCGTGCCGCGCTGCCGGAAACCGCGCGGGAAAGGTATGCGGCGCAACTGGACGAGGCCGAACGCAGTGCGGAGCGGTCCGCGCGGAACGGGGTACCGCCCGAGCGGGTGGCGCGGGTCGTGGTCCACGCGCTGACCGCGCGCCGTGCCGCACCGAGGTACCTGGTGGGCAGGGACGCGCATATCGCCGCCGTGCTGGCGAACCTGCCGTTCCGCCTCCGCTACCGGCTGACGGCGGCGAAGCGATGAGCCGGCTCGTGGTGATCGTCGCTCCCGGCTCGCGGGGCGACGTCCAGCCGTGCATCGCCTTGGGGCGTGGTCTCGACGGTGATCGGGTGCGGGTGCTGGCGGCCGAACGGTTCCGGACCCTGGTGACCTCGCACGGCCTGGATTTCGCGCCGCTCTCGGCCGATCCCGGGGAGATTCTCGGTTCGGACGGTGGACGCGAATGGACC
Organism: Amycolatopsis sp. EV170708-02-1; assembly: GCF_022479115.1. NCBI lineage: Bacteria > Bacillati > Actinomycetota > Actinomycetes > Pseudonocardiales > Pseudonocardiaceae > Amycolatopsis > Amycolatopsis sp. EV170708-02-1. The sequence continues at coordinate 4,914,598 of NZ_CP092497.1, read as the reverse complement.
GAAGGGCGCACGTCGGTGACCTTCCTGCGCGGGTTGCGTGGTGCGCTGGCCCCGGTGATGGAGCGTCTGCTGGCCGACGTCCACCAGGGAGCGGCGGGGGCGGACCTCGTCCTCGCCCCGACGCTGGGATTCCTCGGCGCGCACCTGGGCGCGTCGCTCGGCGTTCCCAATGTGGAACTGCACTACCAGCCCAGCGTGCCGACGGGGGCCTTCGCCCATCCGCTGGCGCCGTGGGCGGCCAAGGCCGGGCCCTGCGGCAGGCGGCTGAGCTTCCGCGCCGTCGACACCGTCGCCTGGCAGGTGCTGCGGCCGGAGGTGGACCGGTGGCGCGAGCGGTCACTCGGCCTGCCCGCGGCCGGGCTGCGCGGGCCACGGCGGACGGAAACCCCGGTGCTGTGCGGATTTTCCGACGCCGTGGTGCCCCGGCCGAAGGACTGGCCGGCGCGGGTCCACGTCACGGGGTACTGGTTCCTCGAAGCGCCCGCCGGCTGGCGGCCGGACCCGCGTCTGCGGGATTTCCTCGCGTCCGGGCCGCCTCCGGTGTACGTCGGTTTCGGCAGTATGCGGCCGTCGGAGGCGGAGCGGACGTTCGCGGCCGTCCGCGCGGCGTTGCGCCGGGCCGGGTTGCGCGGCCTGCTCGGTACCGATGCCGGAGCCGGCGACGACGATCTGCTGACCGTCGGGGACGTCCCGCACGCGTGGCTGTTCCCACGTACCGCGGCGGTGGTGCACCACGGTGGCGCGGGCACGACGGCGGCCGCATTGCGTGCCGGTGTTCCGTCGCTGGTCTGCCCGGTCTTCTCCGACCAGCCCTACTGGGGCGACCGGGTTTCCCGGCTCGGCGCCGGTCCGCGCCCGCTGCCGCTGCGGGAGCTGACGGCGGACTCGCTGACCGCGCGGCTGCTGGAGCTGTCCGGCAATCTCCTGTTCCGCCGCGGCGCGCAGTACGTCGCGGGGCGGCTGCGCGAGGAGGACGGGGTGGCGCGAGCCCGGCAGGTACTGCGATCGGTGGGCTAAATGTATGCGTTTCGCATATAGTTGGGTCATGGAACTCGAGACGGCGATCAACGAATGGCACGAGAGCGTCAACGAAGGCGACCTGAGGCGATCGGCGGACGCGGTCGGAGATCCGGTCGTCGTCCTCGGGCCGAAGGGCGCCGGGCCGATCACGTCCGCGCAGTTCGCCGACTGGGTGGACCGCTCGGGGATCAGGCTGAAGCCGCGATCGTGGCATCCGGTCAGCGACCGCCTGATGGTGGTGGAGGAGGACGCGACCTGGCCCGAAAGCACGGCACCGACCCGGGTGGCGACCGTGTTCCGGGTGGGCGGCGGCAAGGTCACCGCGGCGCTCCGGCTGCCCGACCTGAAATCCGCGCTCGAACTGGCCTACATCTGCCGTGAGATGGCGGCGACCGAATGAGCGCCCAAGGTCCTGGCCAGGCCCTGTTCGCCTTCGTTCGGCACTGGTCGCGCCGGACGGCGGCCGTCGCCGATCAAGGGCGTCTCGTTCTCGTCGGCGAAGCCGTCCACTCCCTCGCCGATCGCGGGGCCGAGGCGACGGTGAACGCGATCGCCGTCGAGATCGGCCTCGACCAGAGCGGCGCGTCGCGTCTGGTCAAGGCCGCGATCGAGGCGGGCTACCTGTCCATGGAGGCCTCGCGCGGCGATGGGCGCCGTCGCGAGGTTTCGCTGACCGCGGCGGGCCGGTCCATGCTCGACCAGGCGCATCGTTGGCAGGAGCAGGTCTTCGATCAGCTGACCGCCGGGTGGAGCGAGAAGCGGCGAAGCGAGTTTCAGCGGGCCATGAGCGATCTCATCGACCGCTCGCATCTGCTACATGCTCCGTGAGGCGGCCGAAGCAGGACTGCCAACCTTCGGCGTGGCTGTCGCGCTCCGCCACGGTCTCGAAGATCGCTTGATGGAACGACATCTCCGTCTTGCCGTCGAGATCGGAGAAGGCGACCGTGACGAGGGTGTCGTGCCCGCGGAAGCCTTCCGGCTCCTCCCAGGCGAAGCTGAAGACGAGCCGCTCCGGCGGGACGATCTCGTGGTAGACGCCGGACATCCACAGCTCGGTCTCGCCGTCGCTGATGCAGGTGCGCCACTTGCCGCCCACGGTGAGGTTGACGGTGCAGGACTTGCTGGTGAAGCCGGCCGGGCCCCACCACTGGGCGAGATGGTCCGGGTCGGTCCACACGCGGAAGACGAGCTCGCGCGGCGCGTCGAGGAGGCGGGTGATCGTCAGGTCGGTCATCTGGTTCTCTTCCGCAGGGTATTCAACCGATGGGTTGAACTCTAGTGGAGTTGTCAACCAGTGGGCAGCACGTGTGATCAGACGGACGACACGCGTGTCTAGCCGGACGCCTCGCTGCAGGACCGGTCGAGTCCGAATGCCGTCCACTCGATCACGCGTGTCGTCCGTCGAATCACACGTGTCGTCCACTCGGTCACGTCGAACCGCTCCGACTGTCGGTGCCGGTCCGTACGGTCGCGAGCATGACACTGCGCTCAGCACTCTGGCTGCCGATCTTCGACGAACTGGCCGATCCGGTGATCATCGCGCGCCTCGCCGCCGAAGCCGAAGAAGCGGGCTGGCACGGCTTGTTCGTCTGGGATCACGTCCGCTGGCGCGAGCCGGTGCGCGCGATCGCCGATCCGTGGATCACCCTCGCCGCCGTCGCGTCGGCCACCGAGACCCTCGCCTTCGGCCCGATGGTCACGCCGCTCGCCCGCCGCCGCCCGGTCAAGCTCGCCCGCGAGACGGCCACTTTGGACCGGTTGAGCGGCGGACGGCTGATCCTCGGCGCGGGGCTCGGCAGCGACCGCTTCGGCGAGGAGTTCTCGAGGACCGGCGACGAACCGGACGATCGCAAACGCGCCGAGATGCTCGACGAATCGCTTGAGATCCTCACTGTCGCCTGGTCGGGTGAACCGGTGCGCCACCACGGCGTGCACTACACGGTCGACGACATCACCTTCCTGCCTCGTCCCGCCCGTCCGGTCCCTGTGTGGCTGGCCGGCTTCCCGGGGAAGACGAAGCCGATGCGCAGGGCCGCGCGGTACGACGGATTCTTTCCGGTGAACCTGCCGCACGCGGACGAGTTCGCCGAGGCGGTCGAGACGATCACCGCCCTGCGCGAGGGCGACATGGCGCGGTACGACTTCGCCATCGGAGTGCCCGCGGGCACTGATCTCGCGCCCTACGAGCGGGCGGGGGCGACCTGGTGGATGGCCGAATTCCCCTGGGACGACCTCTCCGTCGACGCGGTCCGCGGCGTCTTGCGGGAGGGCCCGGCTTGACCTTCGCTTTAATATCTCTTTACTAAATGCGATACTGGACCGACGAGGGGAGTACTTCCCAAGAGCCCGCCCGGTCAGTACGGACGCCCCGCCGGCGTCCCCGGGGAGCCGCCCCACCGGGGTGAAGGAGACCTCGAACATCGAGTTCGAGGAGGCTTCATGTCCGAGTCCGTGGGTTCGCCGGGGCTGTGGGCGATCAGCATCGCCGTCCTGCTGGCCCTGCTCGTCGCCGATTTCGCGGTGACCCGGCGCCCTCATGAGGTGTCGATGCGGGAGGCGGCCGGCTGGTCGGCCTTCTACCTCGCGCTCCCGGTGGTGTTCGGCCTCTGGTTGTGGCTCGAGTTCGGCGGCGGTCAGGCGCTCGAGTTCATGACGGGTTTCGTCGTCGAGAAATCCCTGTCGGTCGACAACCTGTTCGTCTTCATGCTGTTGCTCGCCGCCTTCGCGGTCCCGTCCGAGGTGCAGCAACGTGTGCTGCTGTACGGCATCGTGGGCGCGCTGGTGCTCCGCGGCGTGTTCATCGCGGCCGGTGCCGCGATGCTGTCGGCGGGCACCTGGGCGTTCCTCGTCTTCGGCGTGATCCTGTTCGTTTCGGCGGTCAAGATCCTGCGCGAGGCCATGTCCGGCGGCCAGGGCGAGATGGACCTTTCGCGGCTGCGGTCGGTCCGGTTGCTGCGCAAGCTGATGCCGGTCACGGACGATTATCGCGGCACCCGGCTCACCGTGCGTGAACACGGACGCCGCGCGCTCACCCCGCTGGCGGTCGTGGTCGTCGCGGTCTTCGCGACCGACGTGGTGTTCGCGGTCGATTCCGTGCCCGCGGTGTACGGCATCACCGAAGACCCGTACCTCGTGTTCGCCACCAACGCCTTCGCCCTGATGGGCTTGCGCGCCTTGTACTTCGTGCTCCACTCGGCGCTCGCGAAGCTGGTCCACCTGAACCACGGCCTCGCGATCATCCTCGCCTTCATCGGGGTGAAGCTGGTTTTGCACTGGGCACACGGGATCTGGCCGTCGGTGCCGCAGGTGCCGACCCCGGCCTCGCTGGGTGTGATCGTCGCCGTCCTCGTCACGGTCTCGTTCACCAGCCTGTACGCGCGCCGTCGTGAAGCCGCCCGGACGGCACAGGAGTGAGCGATGATCACCGGACTCGTCGTCGGCTTCCTGATCGACCTGGCGGTCGCCGCCGTCTTCCTGGCCGCGGTGCTCCTGGTCTTCGCGGCGATGCGCCCACCGCGCTGATCTCAGGGAAAGCGGATCACGGTGATCCCGGCCAGCACGAAGAACACCAGCACCACCAGGGTTCCGCTGTGCCCGCCGGATGAACTGGTCACCACCTGCTCGACGGCACCGGTCAGCCGCACGCCGCAGTCCGCGACGACGGTGTGCCTTCCCGCCTCGATCCGCGTGAACTCGACGGCCGCGGTGAAGGCGCCGGTGCCGTCGGCGTAGGCGCCGCCGACGCGTTCCCCGTCCGACGTCAATGTGACGCGTTCACCGGGTGTGCAGCCCTTGCCGGTCGCGGTCAGCGCGTCGCCGGGCTGCACACTCGGCCGGTCGAGCAGCAGGTCGTTCGGGCCCGGCGGCGTGCTGCTCGTCGAAGGGACGTCCGACGGCGGGGGAGTGTCCGTTGTGGACGGTGGGGTCGTGGTGGGCGGCGTCGTCGTGGTGACCGGGGTGGACGGCGTCGTGGTCGTTCCCGGTCTGGTCGGGGTGGTCACCGGCGCCGTCGGCTTGGTCGTCGGAGGCACCTTCGTCGTCGGCGGGGCCGTGGTCACCGTCCCGGTCACGCGGAAGGTCGCGTTGCCGGTCAGCGGCTGGCCGGTCCGCGCGTTCGTGCAGGTTCCCGTGACCGTGTGGCCGCCAGGTGCCGCGTTGCCCGGCACGGTCGCCCCGACCTGTCCGCTGGGGGCGCTGACCGACGTGACGGCCGCTCCGTCCCAGGTGAAAGAAATGGGACCTTTACACGGCGAGAAATTCCAGGAAATGGTGAAAGTGCTCCCGGCGGGCCCGCTCGAAGGTTTCAAACCAACCGTGGACTGATAAGGGGACTGCTGCGCGTTTCCCGCTCCCACCTGGGAAAGCAGGAACAACAACCCGGTCACGGTGCCGAATATCAGGCGAACCACGATACGCATTGGGACGTCCCTCTCCGGTAAGTGCTCGCTGTAGCATTCCGGACCAGCCGGCCAAGGAAAACAGGGGATGCGCAAAATGGGACGTGTCATCGCGGCAGGGGTTGCGTTGGGGCTTTGCGCGATCCTCCTCGGTTCGCCGCCTGCCAACGCGGACGATGTCGCCGACGCCAGGCTCGCTCTGGCGGTCTCTCTCGACGACCGGCCGATCGCCAACGCCACGGTCATGATCGACCCGGCGAAACAGATCGAACTCACCGTCACGGCCACCAACAGCGGAGGCACCACCGTCAAGGTCCGCAGCGTCCGGGTGTCCGGCGTGGCGCTCGCACTGACGTTCTTCGCCTACGACACCACGGCGCCGTTCGAAGTCCCCGCGCACAGCCGGGTCACCAGGACCTTCGTGCTGGACATGGCGGATCTCTCCGGTCAGGCGATCGGCCTGCTCCCGTCGACGGTCGAACTGCTCGACGTGCGGCGCGGAACGCTCGGCGAGGCGACCACCGTCGCGGACATCCGAGGCTCCTTCTGGTCTGTCTACGGCGCTTTCGGGCTCGCGATGCTCGTGCTGACCGTGCTGGCGTGGCTGACCGCCCTGCTCGCGCTGGCCCGCCACCGCCTTCCCGCCAACCGGTGGCGCCGCGGCCTGCGGTTCCTGCCGGCCGGATTCGGGACCGGGCTCGTCGCCGTCGTCTCGCTGTCGGTGCTTCGGCTCGTCCCGCCGGAACCGGCGATCGAGATCCCGGTGGTCCTCGGCGCCGCCGCGATCGCCTTCCTGCTCGGCTACCTGACCCCGCATCCCGTGCCGGGCCCCGGTGGCGACGAGACGGTCCGTTTTCCCGACGCCACCAAGGAAATCAACCGATGAGCGCACCCGCCGAGGTCGTCGCCGCGCTGCCGCAGTACGAGATCGGGGCCGCGATCGGCCAGGGCGGGATGGGGGTCGTCTTCGCCGGCGTCCACCGTTCGCTGCGCCGTGACGTCGCCATCAAACAGCTGCCGTGGGACGTCCTGAACCACGCCGTCAGCAGCGAGCTCTTCGACCGCGAAGCGCGCGTGCTGGCCAGCCTCGACCATCCGCATATCGTGCCCGTGTACGACTACGTGCGCACCGGCCGCGAGCACCTGATGGTGATGGAACGGCTCGACGGCGGCACGGTGCACAGCCGGTTCCACAGCGGTGAGATCGGCGGGGAACAGGCCTGTGCGATCGGGCTGGCGATGCTCGCCGGGCTCCACGCGGCGCACGAAGCGGGCGTGCTGCATCTCGACGTCAAGCCGAAGAACCTCCTCTTCACCACGCAAGGTGTGATGAAGGTGGCCGACTTCGGCATCGCGAAGGTGATCAGCGAGGGCGCCACCCTCGTCACGCACGGCGGCGAAGTCCTCGGCACGCCCGCCTACATCGCCCCCGAGCAGGCGATGGGCAACGCGCTGAGCCCCGCGGCGGACGTCTATTCGGCGGGCACGGTGCTCTACGAACTGCTGTCCGGGAAGCTGCCGTTCGACAACACCCGTGGCGCGATCAGCATGATGCGCCAGCACATGTTCACCGATCCGCGCCCGATCGACGGCGTGCCGTCACCGCTCGCCGGGGTCGTCATGCGCAGCCTCTCGCGCGAACTCGACTCTCGGTACCGCGACGCGGAGACCTTCGCCGCGGATCTCGCCTCCGCCGCCACCGCCGTGTACGGGCCGGGCTGGCTCGAACGCTCCCGCGTGCCGGTGCGGCACCTCACCCCGAGGGTGATCGCCGCGATCGGCGCGCCGTCGCCCGCCGGAGACGGCCCGACCCGGCCGGTCCGTCGCCCGGTCCCGGATCCGACGCTGTCGGCGACCCGCGCGGAACTCGCGCCGGGGAAACGTCCGGGCACGGTGCTCTGGTTCCGGCTGGCCGCGGCGGCCGCCGCGATCGTGCTCGTGGTGCTCACCCTGCTCACTCCGGAACGGCTGCCGCACGAGGCCACGACGCTGAAGATCGACGGCGTTGCGGCCTCGTCGGTGCCCGTCGACCTCAGCAAGACGTTCGCGGTGACGGGGGAGGGGAACCCGGGACAGGTCACCCTCGCTCTTTCCGCCGCCGGGATCCCGCTCGGTTCCGCGTCGGCGGTGCCGAAACCCGAGGGCGGGGGATTCCGTGCCGATCTCGCCTTTCCCGGGCTCACCCGGTGGATCGTCGGCGGCGCGGTCACCGCGACCCTGACGGCAGACGGTGTCCCGCGCACCTTCACCGTCGTCACCGAACAGCATCCGCTCGCGAGCGCGCTCGGCGCGGGCAGCCTGATCCTCGCCCTGTTCGCCTTGGCGTACTTGGAATCCGGGCTGCGGACCATCCGCAATGGACACCGCTGGCGGGGCGCGGTCGTCGGCGGGCCGGTCCTCGGGCTGCTGTTCGGCGCGACGGTGTGGCTGTGCGTCTCGGTGCTGAGAGTGCACGAGCCCGCGGTCGTGTTCGGCGCCGGTTGCTCGGTCGCGGGTGCCGTGGCGACCGGTTTCGTGGTCGCGGCCGCCCGCGTCCGGCGCACGCGCTGAACCGGGTCACGACTTGCGGTGCTTGCCCTCGTCGTCGACGACCTCGAACTGTTCCTTGCGGACCTTGCCGGAGATCGTCTGGTCCTCGGTGACGGTCTCGGTCTTGAGCCGTGCCCGCTCGACCGCGACGGTTTCCTTGTCCACCACCGGTTTCTCGGCGTGCAGCACGACCTCCTGCTCGTCCTCGGCGATCTCGGCCCGCTCACCGCCCGGTTTCGTGATCGGCTCGCGCTCGATCCGGACCTCCTCGTGGCTGACCGGAACGGTGACCTGCTGCTCCTCGGTGACGACGTACTTGCGCAGCCGGACATGGCCGGTCTCGACCTGCTCCGTGCCGACGTTCAGCCGTTCCTCGGAACGCGTCATGGCGGGTTCGGCGTCACGGCTCTGCTTGCCCGCGCTCTTGTCCATACCTGCCTGGCCGCGGCCGGTGCCGCCCCGGCCCTGCGTCCGGTCGTCCATCCGGCCGTCCGGCGAGGTCCGCGGCATCGGGAGCCCGTAATGCTGGTACAGCCGCGTGCTCTCCTCCATGGACAGGTGGCCGTCGGCCTCGATTCGGGGCGCGTCGGTGACCGCTTCCTTGTCGACGCGGACGTGCACACCGTCCTGGTCCGCATGCGCTCCCGAGAGCGGGACGAAACTCTCCTTGGTGCCGAACAGGCCCGTCTTGACGGTGATCCATTCCGGCTGGCGCGTCGCGTCGGCGAGGTAGACGTTGCCCACCTTCCCGAGCTTGTTGCCGGTCGGGTCGACCACCGCGCTGTCGATGAGTTCCTGCGGCTGCATGGTCTTCGCCATCGGTCCTGCTCCTCTCGAAGGATGTTGCTGAGAAGCCCACCGTCGGCCGGGCCGGTGATCATGGCAACCGTCGTGGTGCACCCGTGGGTGACCCCGGAAAGTGGTGGTTTGAAGCGGTGCCCGCGGGCTAGGAGCGGCGAGTAGTCGCAGGTGGAAGGGGGTGCCCGGGTGGTGACGCGGGCGCCAGGGGGATGGCGCGAACGTGTGGTTCCGAAAATCGGATGCGGCGCCTTCCGGCCGTGTCTACCCTCGTGAACGTGATGCAGCAACTGCTGTTCCTCTGAGGAACGACGCCTCCACCGGTACCGCGAGCCGCGGTACCGGAGTTCGTTCTTCCTGCTCATCACCTTCACCGGAGGCAGTTCCTTCATGCATTCCCCTCTTTCTCCCGCGCCTGTGCGCGCGGCGCACGTCCGCCTGTCCGGCGTCCACCTCTCCTTCGGGGGACGGCCCGTGCTCTCCGGCGTCGATCTCGTCGCCGCCGCCGGGGACCGGGTCGCCATCGTCGGGGAGAACGGCCGCGGCAAGACCACGCTTCTCCGGGTGCTCGCCGGTGACCTGCCCGCCGACCGCGGCGAGGTGCATCGCTCGGGTTCGGCCGGGGTCGCCGACCAGCAGATCCCGCTCGGCGCGAGCGACACCGTCGGCGCGCTGATCGACCTCGAACTGGCCGCCGTCCGCGAGGCTCTGGCTCGTCTCGAGGCCGCCACCGAGGCGCTCAGTGACGGCCGTCCGGGTGCGGACGACGTTTTCGCCGCCGCGCTGGAGCAGGCCGAAGCCCTCGACGCGTGGGACGCCGACAGGCGCGTCGAGGTTTCCTTGGCGGCCTTGAACGCCGTGGACGATCGTGACCGTCCACTCGGGACACTCTCGGTCGGGCAGCGCCACCGGGTCCGGCTGGCCTGCCTGCTCGGCGCCGGGCATCCGGTCCTGCTGCTCGACGAGCCGACGAACCATCTCGACGCGGCGGGCCTCGAACACCTCACCGAACGGTTGCGCGCGCACCCGGGCGTGGTCGTGCTGGTCAGCCATGACCGGGCGTTGCTCGCGGACGTCGCCACCACGGTGATCGACCTCGATCCGTCGAGCGACGGCAAGCCACGTGTGTACGGCGGCGGGTACGCGGCTTACGTCGAGGCCCGCCGAGCCGAACGTGCCCGCTGGGAGTCCGAGCACGCCGAGCAGATCGCCGAGCGGCAACGGCTGGCCGACGACCTGTCCGCCGCCCGGAACCGGTTGCGTGACAACTGGCGGCCGCCCAAGGGCACCGGCAGGCATGTCCGCGCCACCCGCGCGCCCGGGCTGGTGCGCGCGGTCCACCGGAGGCAGGAAGAACTGGCCGGGCACGTGGTGGCCGTCCCGCCGCCGCCCGCCCGGTTCGCCATGCCCGACCTGCCGTCGCACGGAGGCGCGGTCCTGCTCCGTGCCGCCGGGGTGACGGTGGCCGGGCGGCTCGCGCGTCCGGTCGACGTGGCACTGGAAAGCGGCGACCGGCTGGTGGTCACCGGTCCCAACGGAGCGGGCAAGTCGACGCTCCTGAGCGTGCTGGCCGGGGAACTGGAGCCGGACACGGGCACGGTCGCGCGCTCGCGGTCGGCGCGGATCGGGCGGCTGGGACAGGAGTCCGACCTGCCGGGCAGGCGGACGGCGATGGAGCTGTACGACGAACGGCTCGCCAGGTCGGGGATCTCCGGCCCGGGACTGGGCGAGCTGGGTCTGCTCGCCGGTTACGACCGGCACCGGCCGGTGGTGGAACTTTCGGTCGGCGCCCGGCGTCGGCTGGACCTGGCGCTCGTACTGGCGGGCCGCCCGCACGTCGTACTGCTGGACGAACCGACCAACCACCTGTCCGCCGCACTCGTCGACGAGCTGACCGCCGCGCTCGACGCGACACCGGCCGCGGTGGTGATCGCGACGCACGATCGGCAGCTTTCGCGGGACACGGCGTCCTGGCCGAGGCTCGCGTTGTGAGCCGTCAGCCGCGGTGGGCGAGGGTGTAGCGCACGGTCTGCGCCAGCACCACGCTCCCGTCGGGCTCGCGGAGCGGTTCGAGCTCCGCGAGCACGGCCTGGCGGACGGCGTCGAGACGGTTTTCCGGGATCAGCTCCCAGAACATCCGCTGGCCGTGCGACCAGGACCAGGTGATCCAGTGCCCGGGGTCGGCGAACTTCACCGGATAGACGCGTTCCACGGACGTGACACCGCTGAAGCCCGCCGACTCCACGGCCTGGCCGAAACCTTCGAGGGTGGCGAACAGACCCGCCCTGATGGCCAGCGTCCAGGCCAGCTCTGGCGGTACGAACGGGGTGAACAGCGCGCGCACGGCGGCCCACCGTGGATCGTCGGCGCCGAACGTGGTCACACCCAGCCGGCCACCGGGTGCGAGGAGACGATGCCAAGACCGCAGCCCGGCGACCGGATCGGGCAGGAAGAAGACCACGAACGACGCGAGGACCACGTCGAAGGCGGCGTCGGGCAGAGTCGGTTCTTGGGCGTCCATAAGGGAAATCTCCGCGTTGACGCCGCGAGCCTCGACGTCCTTCGCGGTGCGCTCGACCATTTCCGCGGAAAGGTCGATCCCCAGCACCGATCCGCCCGCGCCGACCCGCTCCGCCGCCGGGAACAGCACCGCGCCCCGTCCGCAGCCGACGTCCAGCACCCGCTCACCGGGGAGGAGCGCGACCCGGTCGAGCAGTTCTCCCGCGAACGTGCCGAAGAAGTCGACGCCGAGAGCGTCGTAAGTCTCCGCCGTCCGGTCGAACAGCCGCGCCATCGCCTGCCGGGTGTAAGCGCTCATGCGCAGGACGATGACCCGGCGAAAACGGTGTTGTCAAACGGAAGGCTGGGATTTGTCACGCGGCGTCAAGTGGTGATGCCCGGAATTCGGCCCGGGGTGTCAATTTCTCCGGAGGACCGAAGGCGCAACTCGCGTGCTCAGACGCGTAACTCGCGTGCTTGAAGGCGTAACTCGCGAGTTACGCCTTCAAGCACGCGAGTTACGTCTCTGAGCACGCGAGATCGGCTTTGGAGGACGTCACGAGAAGGCGCGGGACACCTGCGAAAGCACGATGAGCCCGCACACCACCAGGTTCTTGTACTTGTGCTCCACCACGATGGCGACGAATTCGCGGATGGTGGCGCTCGGCCAGAAGTACCACGCCGTCGGCGACCCGATGACCTGGCCGTTCACCTTCGCGCGGCGGGCGGTGAGGGCGGCGCGGAGCACGTGGAAGTTGTTCGTGACGATCGTGCAGCGGTAGTCCGCCTTCCGCTGCCGCATGATCTCGGCGCTGAAGGTGAGGTTCTCGAAGGTCGTCCGCGACCGGTCTTCGAGCAGGATCCGTTCCCTCGGCACCCCGTTCTCAACCAGATGCTCGGCCATGGCGTGGGACTCGGGCAGGTCCTCGTCGGGCCCCTGCCCGCCCGAGGTGACCACCATCGGTTCCCCGCCGTGGCGGGCCTCGGCGTCGAGCACGCGCCGGGCGCGGTTCAGGCGCCCGGCCAGCAGCGGCGGGACCCGGTGACCGTCCAGCAGCCCCGAACCCAGCACCACCACGAAGTCGACGCCCTTCTCGGTGCGGATGCGGCCGTAGACGATCGAGTACAGGAGGAAGCAGACGAAAAGGAACGAGAAATAGACGACGAGCCCGTTGAGGATGCCCCGCACGATGTCGAGGGGTTCCCAGGCCAGTTGGGTGACCGTGGCGTTGAAGACGATCAGCGCGCAGATGCCGATCCCGGTCAGCAGCGAAAGGACGTTCGCCAGCCGGCGTCCCTCCCGGCGGAGCATGGTGATCCCGTTGCAGATCAGGAAGACCGTCAGCGCGAGGACCGTCGGGATGATCAGCAGGATCACGCCGACCGCGACGAAACCCGCCGCCTCGGGAGACACCGAAGCGAGCAGCGCGATCAACGTCACGCCGAGGAAGAGAAGCGCGAAGAAGAGGTAGAAGCCGTTCCGCAGCTTGCGCCGGTCACGCAGGAAGCTCACCAGGAACGCCGCACAGCACAGCGCCGCGATGGCGAAAGGGATGGCAGCGGCCTGCACGAGAAAACTCCAGCCTTGGGACGATGCGGCATTCAAACACACGACGGGGCCGCCGAGGGCACCTCCGGTTGGTGTGTCGCCTTCACCGACCCGAGTGAGTCACCGGGCCCGTTGTACCGGCCGCTCGTCCCACACCGGTTCCGTCGTTTCCCGCACGTGCCCGTCCGAGCCGAACACGAGGTACCGATCGAAGGAGCGCGCGAACCACCGGTCGTGCGTCACCGCGACGGTGGTACCTTCGTAGGCTTCCAGCGCCTGTTGCAGCGCTTCCGCCGAAGCGAGGTCGAGGTTGTCGGTCGGTTCGTCGAGCAGCAGGATGGTGGCGCCGCCGATCTCCAGCAGCAGGATCTGGAACCGCGCCTGCTGGCCGCCGGACAGCTTCTCGAACCGCTGGTCGCCCTGCCCGTCGAGTTCGTAGCGGCGCAGGATGTTCATCGCGGGCCCCCGGCTTCGCGCGTAGCCGGTCCAGAGGATGTCGACGAGCGTCTGCCCGAGCAGTTCGGGATGGGCGTGTGTCTGCGCGAAATGGCCGGGGACGACGCGGGCGCCGAGCTTCCACAGTCCGTCGTGCGCGACGTCCTCTCCCGCCAGCAGCCGCAGGAAATGCGATTTGCCGGAGCCGTTCGAGCCGAGCACCGCGACGCGTTCGCCGTAGAAGACCTCCAGATCGAAGGGTTTCATCAGGCCGGTGAGTTCGAGCCCTTCGCAGGTGACGGCGCGCACCCCGGTCCGGCCGCCGCGCAGGCGCATGGTGATCTTCTGTTCGCGCGGGGGAGCGGCGGGCGCTCCGGCCTCCTCGAATTTGCGCAACCGTGTCTGCGCGGCGTGGTAGCGCGAGGCCATCTCGTCGCTGCGCGCGGCGTACTGGCGCATGTCGGCGACGAGTTTCTTGAGCTGGGCGTGCTTTTCGTCCCAGCGGCGGCGGAGTTCCTCGAAGCGTTCGAACCGCTCCGCGCGCGCCTGGTGATAGGTGTCGAAGCCGCCGCCGTGCACCCAGACGTCGCCGCCGGCGGGCCCGGGCTCGACGCTGATGATCTTCTTCGCCGCCCGGGCGAGGAGTTCTCGGTCGTGCGAAACGAACAGCACGGTCTTCTGGGTCTCACGCAGCCGTTCTTCCAGCCACTGCTTGCCGGGGACGTCGAGGTAGTTGTCCGGCTCGTCGAGTAGGAGGACGCCGGATCCGCCGAGGAGCAGCGCCTCCAGCACGAGCCGTTTCTGTTCGCCGCCGGACAGCGTGCGCACCTCGCGCCAGCGCGCCTTCTCGTACGGCATGTTGAGCGCCGCCGTCGTGCACTTGTCCCACACGACTTCGGCTTCGTAGCCGCGAGCGTCGCCCCAGTCGCCGAGAGCCTGTGCGTACGCCATCTGGCTCGCTTCGTCGTCGCGTTCCATCAAGGCCAGCTCGGTCTCGTCGACGGCACGGGCGGCGGCGCGGAGCGCGTCCGGCGACACCGAGACGAGCAGGTCCCGCACGGTCCGTTCGTCGCGCACCGACCCGACGAACTGGGGCATCACCCCGAGCCCGCCGCTGATGGTCACGGAGCCCTCGCTGGGAGAGAGTTCCCCGGAGATCAGCCGCAGCAAGGTCGTCTTGCCCGCCCCGTTGGCGCCGACGAGCGCGCAGACGCTGCCCTCCCCGACCCGGAACGAGACATCGTCGAGAAGCAGCCGTCCGTCGGGCAGGTGGTACTCGACATGCGCGACTTCCACGTGACCCATTGCGACAGACTGCCCGCGCGCTCGGGAATCACGCAACGCAATATCTCCGGTAGTGTCGGTGACGTGGAGCGAACCTACTTCGGCGTGCGGCTCAAGCTGATGCTTGCGCTGTTCCTGCCCGAGTTGTTCGTCGTGCTCCCGGTCGTCGGCGGGATCAACCCGCTGAGCCTGGCCACCGCGCTGACGGCGTCGGTGGCGGTCGCCAACCCGCTCGGGCTGGCCGCCGCCCTGACCGCGTCCCTCGCCGCCGTCCTGCTCGCGCTCGCGGTGCATTTCCGCCTGGAACCGGCGGCCGCCGCGATGCGGGTGCGCGCCATCAGCCTGCGCGAACGCGCGCAGCTGTTCCTGAGCCTGCGCGACCCCGACGCGCGTGGCCGCGTCCGGCCAAGGGCTCCGTCACAGGGCATCGCGACTGCCTGACCTTTCCTCGTTCGAAGGTGAGGCAGTCACTCCTGCCCGCCTACCTTCGACCGACGGAGTGACCTGGTCATGTTCGATGTCTTCCTGTACCCCGTTTCCGCCATCCTCTGGTTCTGGCACAAGGTTTTCGGTGCCGTGTCGAGCCCCGACTCGGGCGTCGCCTGGGTGCTGTCCATCGTGTTCCTCGTCTTCACGCTGCGCCTCCTGCTGGTGAAACCCGCGCTCAGCGCGTTGCGCGCGGGCCGCCGCATGCAGGCGCTCGCCCCGCAAATGCAGCGGATCAAGGAGAAGTACGGCAAGGATCGCCAGCGGATGGCGAAAGAGATCCAAAAACTGCACGCCGAAAGCGGCTCAAGCCCGCTGGGCGGCTGTCTTCCGGCGTTGATCCAGCTCCCGGTGTTCCTTTCGCTGTACTGGGTTCTGCGCGATTTCACCCCGGGCGCCGTCTCGAACCACGTCTTCGACCAGGCCGGTGTGCGGTCGTTCCTGAACGCCGACCTGTTCGGCGCGAAGCTCGGCAACTGGCTTTCGCAACCCGCGGCGGAATTGGCCGCCTTCGGCACGGACCACGTCCACATGATCGCCGTCGGGGTGCCGCTGATGCTGATCGCGAGCCTGGCCACGTTCTTCTCGATGCGGTCGGGACTCGCGCGGCAGACCGCACCGGAGACGGCCGGGATCACCAAACTGATGATGTATCTGGCGCCGGTCGGGATGCTGGTCTCGGGAGCGTTCTTCCCGGTGCCGATCGGGGTGCTGCTGTACTTCCTGGCCACCAACGTCTGGACGCTGGGGCAGCAGCATTTCCTCACCAGGGTAGTCGACAGGGAGGAGGCTAGCCGCTGACCGACCGCCGGGCCGCGACCGAGTACTGGACCGCCTTCCGCAGCCCGGGCAGAGTGGTGTCGAAGCGCGCAGCGAGCGCCTTGATCGCGCTTCGGTGGGCACGGTTTTCCTTGGCACTGAACACCGTGTGGACGTCGCCCTCGGCGGAGAGGACGGCGAGCACCGCGTCCTCGATCGGGACGGCGGCGGGATCACGACCGCTCAGCACCACGTCGCGGACCCGTTCGCGGAGCGCGTCTGCCTGCGGAGGATCCGCCAGGGTGATGTCGCGGACCGGGAAGATGCCCAACGCCCGGTGCCTGCCGACCGTGATCGTCCCGGCCGTGGCGAGCTGGTCCCGGACGACGTCCTCGGCCTTATGCCAGTCGCGGTCGACGACGGTGAGCCAGCGCCGCGGTTTCGCTCCGGGAGCGTCTTCCAGCACCTTGGCGAGGAAGGGGTCTCCCGGGGCCAGACCCGCCGCGGCCGTGCGCTCCGCTTTTCCGTCGCGATCGATGAGGAGACCGGCGAGGATCAGCTCGGCCACCGCGGCCGCGCGCAGGAGCGAACCCCGCACGACGGCACTGGCGGGATCGAGCCTGCTCTTCTCGGTGTCGTAGCCGAGCAGGTACATCCGTTGCGGCAGAGACTGAGTCATCTAGTCCTCCCATCGGGACCGGTCCCGTCGGACAGCTTTACCCTCTGCTGGATGAAGAGCCAGACGACAGCGCGCATTCGAGTGACCATGGCGCTCGCCGTCGGTTGCCTGCTCGCAGGCTGCGGTTCGAATCCGCCGGAACCCGCGCCCGCGCCGCCGCCTCCGTCGCCGACCGGCCCGGATCCCGCGTTGGTCTCCTGGGCGGGCGGATACTGCGGCGCGGTCAAGGACATGCGGTTCATCGTCTACACCATGACCAAGGGGTACGACATCAAGTCCGAGGCGGATCTGCCCAAGGCGGCGGACTCGCTGAAGAAGCTGGACGCCGCGCTGACCACGGCGATATCAGGGCTGGAGAAGCTCCCGCAGGTCGCTCCGCCCGCTCAGGACGCCAACAGGCTGGCCTCGGGCGAGTTGGAATTCTACCGAAAGCTCCACGGGGACGTGACCAAGTCCCGCACCTTGCTGCCGCGAGGCGGGGTCGAATACGCCAAGGCGTCCCTCGACGTGATCGGGATAGATCTGGTTTCGCACGTACCCGAGATCAAAACCGGCGACGTGCCGGGACTCGGCCAGGCGATGAAGGCCGACAAGTCCTGCGAACTTGTCGGCTAGATCACGCGAACCAGGACGAAGAACTGTTCGGTACCGGCGTGTCGGGCAAAGCCCGATGGGGAATCATCGCGCTCGCCCGGGAACTGTTCCCGGGCGGGTGGGTGTTCCCGGCGCCGTCCGGCGCCGGGAACGCGTTCGCAGATGACGCCCGGTGAGTGACGCGGGGTCCTCCGCCAGTGCCGCGGGCGTGCCCTCGAACACCACCGTCCCGCCTTCGGCGCCCGCGCCCGGCCCGATGTCGATGACGTGGTCGGCGTGCGCGATCACCCGCTGGTCGTGTTCGATCAGGACGAGGGTCGCCCCGCCGTCGACGAGTTCGTCGAAGAGGGCGAGCAGCCGGTCGACGTCGCTGCCGTGCAGTCCGGCGGTGGGTTCGTCGAGGACCAGGCGCAGTTCGTGCGCGGGCCCGGCGTCGGCGAGGTGCCGGGCGAGCAGCAGCCGTTGCCTTTCGCCGCCCGACAACGTGTCGAGGCTTTGCCCGATGGTCAGGTAGCCGAGCCCCACCCGGTCCAGCCAGCGCGACCGCTGCCCGATGGGGGACCGCTCGCCGAACAGCGCGGCGACGTCCGCCGGGTTCATCGCCAGTACGTCGGCGATGGTGCGGCCGTGCAGGCGCGCGGCGAGCGCGTCCGGGTTGAACCTGGTGCCGCCACAGGCGTCGCAAGCGGTCTGGACGTCGTCGAGGAAGGCGAGGTCGGTGATGATGACGCCCTTCCCCTTGCAGACCGGGCAGGCCCCGCGGCCGTTGGCGCTGAACCACGACGGATGTTTCCCCGTGGCCTTCCCGAAGGTTTCGCGGATGGGCTCGGCGATACCGAGCACCGTGGCGGGGTGGACCGGATGCCACCGCGCAGCGGGGCCTGTTCGACGACGACGAAATCGGGATGCCGCCGGGGGAGTTCGCCGGTGATCAGCGTGCTCTTGCCGGAGCCGGCGACCCCCGAAACGACGGTCAGGACGCCGAGCGGCACATCGACGGTGACGTCATGGAGGTTGTGGCTGCGGGCGCCGGAGATCGTCACGGCGCCCCGCGCGACGCGGGTCCGCTCCCGGAAGCGAAGCGGGGCACCGAGGAGCCGCCCGGTCTCGGTACCGGCCGAGACGAGTTCGCCGGGGCCGCCCTCGAACTGGACGAGGCCGCCGCCGTCGCCTCCGGCCGGCCCGAGGTCGATGACGTGGTCGGCGGCCGCGATGACCGCGGGATGGTGCTCGACCACGAGGATCGTGTTGTGCGCGTCACGGAGCCTGGCCAGCAGTTCGAGAAGCCGGTGCACGTCGTGCGGATGCAGGCCGGTGCTGGGCTCGTCGAACACGTAGCAGACATCGCTGAGCGCGCTGCCGAGATGACGGACGATCTTGACGCGCTGGGCCTCGCCGCCGGACAGCGTCCTCGACTCCCTGGACAGGCTGAGGTAGCCGAGACCGACGGAGTCCAGCGCGTCGAGGCGTTCACGGATCGCCTGAGTCAGCGGAGCCACCGACGGATCGCGCACGGCCGAGACGACGTCACGCAGCTCGCCGACCGGCATACTGGACCAGTCCGCGATGGACCGCCCGTCGATCAGGCTTCCGCGCGCGGCCTCGGAAAGGCGGGTTCCCGCGCACTCCGGGCAGACGCCGCGAGTGACGACTCCGGCCAGTCCTTCCTGTTCCTCGGCCGTGAGCCGCGACGGCGTCTTGCGCAGGTACGAGTCCCGCAGGCGCGGGACGATGCCGTCGAAGAGGCCGTGCTTGGGGTAGTCGGGGCCGGGGTCGTCGAGGGGGAGTGCTTCGGCGTGCAGCAGGGTTTCGACCTTCCCCGCCGGCAACCGTCCCAAGGGGACATCGGGGTCGACGAGTCCGGAATGGACGAGCCGCTTCCAGCGGTAGGTCCCGGGGGCGAACGTCGGGAACCGTACGGCGCCTTCGCGCAGGCTTCGCGAGCGGTCGAGCAGCCGGTCGAGGTCGATGTCGTCGACCGCGCCGAGCCCCTCGCATCGCGGGCACATCCCGGCCGGATCGTTGAACGAGTAGGCGGGCGAGAACCCGGCGCCCGGCTTGCCCAGCCGCGAGAACAGCAGGCGCAGCAGCGGCGCGATGTCGCTCGCCGTGCCCACGGTGGATCGCGCGTTGCCGGTGAACCGCCGCTGATCGACGATCGTGGTGAAGACCAGCCCGTCGATCCGGTCGACGTCGGCGGGCGGATGCTGGGGGAGCCGGTTCCGGACGAAGGCGGGATAGGTGCCGGTGACCAGGCGCTCGGCTTCGGCCGCGATGGTGTCGAACGCGAGCGACGACTTCCCGGATCCCGACACGCCGGTGAACACCGTCAGGCGGTGTTTCGGCACCCGCACCGAGATGTCGCGGAGGTTGTGCGTTCGTGCTCCTTCCACGGTGATCCAGCGGCCTCGGTCAGCTTGAACTTTCGCCATGAACCGAGGCTACGATGAGATGTGGCCGGATTACGGCCACAACTATCGGGAGGCGTCGTGACGGCACCACGGGAACGGATGCTGCGGCTGCTGTCGCTCCTGCAGTCCGGCCGGGCCTGGCCCGCCGCCGAACTCGCGACGGCCATGGAAGTCCCGCCGCGCACCCTGCGCCGGGACATCGACCACCTCCGCGGGCTCGGTTATCCCGTGGAGAGCAGCCGCGGTCCGGGAGGCAACTACCGGCTGGTCGCGGGCAGCGCGCTGCCGCCGCTCATGCTGGAACACGACGAGGCGATCGCCACCGTGCTCGGCCTGCGGCTCGCCGCGGCGGGCGGAACCGGCGTGGACCTGACCGCCGAATCGGCCGACCGCGCCGCCGCGAAACTCCGGCGCGTCCTGCCGGCGGCACTGCGACGGCGGACCGACGAAATGCTCGCCGCGGTCGAGTTCGGGAGCGGCGAACAGCCGCGGGTCGCCCCAGACATCCTGAACGTCCTGGCCGCGGCGATCGCGGCCCGGCGGTGCCTCGAGTTCGGGTACACGGGAAAGGACGGCCCGTCGGCGCGGACGGTCGAGCCGATGCGGCTCGTCCAGCTCGGCAGGCGGTGGTACCTCTACGCCTGGGACCTCGGCAGGCGGGATTGGCGGAGCTTCCGGCTCGACCGGATCGGTGCGCCGTCGATGACCGAAGTGGCGTTCGAGCCGCGTGCGCTCCCCGTCGGCGACGTCGCGGCTCATCTCCAGGAACGCTTCCACAGCCCGAAATCCCTCCGGATCACGCTGACCCTGGAGGTCGGCGCGCCTGAGGCCGCTGCCCGGCTTCACCGGATCGACGGGAGTTTCGAGGCCCTCGGTGACCACCGGTGCCGATATGTCGCGTACGTCGATTCCTTCGAGTGGCTGGCGGTCGTGCTGACGCTCACCGACATCGGGTTCACGGTGGAGGAACCGGCGGAATTCGGCGAGTACCTCGCGCGCACAGGGGAGCGGCTGCTGCGGGGCGCCACCCGCCTCGTGAGTGGCAAGGACGGTTAGAACCGTCCTTGCCACTCACGAGGGGTGGGGCCACTGCTGCCCTCGCGTCCAGGAGTCCAGCACCATCAGCGTCTTCGTGCCCGTCACCTGGTGATGCCGCCGGATCTCGTCGATGGTGCGCTGCAGATGACCCATGTCCCGCACCCGCAGCCAGACGAGCGCGTCGGGGTCGCCCGCGATGGTGAACACCGCCTGCGCCTCGGGCATCCGGGTGGTGGTGCGGACGATCTCGCCGACCTTGGTGGTCCCGGTGAACCGCAGTTCGGTGAACGCCTCGATGCCCCAGCCGAGTTTGGCGTGGTCGATCTGGACGGTGTAGCCGACGATGACGCCGTTCTCCTGCATGCGGTCGATCCGGCGTTTGACCGCCGCGGTGGACAGCGTGACGCGGGCCCCGATGTCGCCCAGGGTGCGCCGGGCGTCCTCCCGCAGCAGTTCGAGGATCTCGCGATCGGTCTCGTCGATGAGCTGGTCCGCCATGAGCCAGGATGGTACGCAGACGCAACGAATATTGGCCAGCAGAGAAGATGGGCCGGATTTTTTGCGTGCCGGGTGCCAATAGACTGCCGCCTGTTGCGGCGGCCCGCGTGGTCGGGTCTTCTGTCGTGACGTCACGCGGGGGTGCCGAAGGAGGCAGGTCTGGTGGAGCAGTTCACGTTGGAGGACCGGTATCTGCGGGAGGACGGCACCGTCTACCTCAGCGGCGTCCAGGCCCTGGTCCGGATGTTGTTCGACCGGGTGCGGCACGACCGCGCCGCCGGGGCGTCCCCCGCCGTGTTCGTCTCGGGCTACGAGGGGTCGCCGCTGGCAGGCTACGACCTCGAACTCGGCCGTCGCTCCCACCTGCTCGAGAAGCACGACGTCGTGCACCGTCCCGGCCTGAACGAGGAGCTCGCCGCGACCGCGGTCATGGGCAGCCAGCTCACCGCGTCGGTCGGCTCGTCGCGCGGCGGGGTCACCGGGTTCTGGTACGGCAAGGCACCCGGCCTCGACCGGGCGACCGACGCCCTGCGGCACGCCAACCTCGCGGGTACCGACCCGGCGGGCGGCGCGGTGGCGCTGGTCGGCGACGATCCGAACGCCAAGTCCTCGTCGGTGCCCTGCGCCTCCGAGCTCGCGCTGGCCGATCTGGCCATGCCGGTGTTCTTCCCGTCCGACTCCCAGGACGTGCTGGACTTCGGGCTGCACGCCGTGGAGCTGTCCAGGGCGAGCGGACTGTGGTCGTCGATGAAACTCGTGGCGAACGTGGCCGACGCCGCGAGCACCGCGCACGTCCGGCCCGCGTGGACGGCGCCGGAGCTGGAGTTGCCCGCGTACCGGCACAAGCCCAGCACCCGGCTGCTCGGCACCACGTTGATGGCGCTCGAACGCAGCCTGTACACCGAACGCCTGCCGCTGGCCGTCGACTACGTGCGCGCGAGCGGGGTCAACCGGATCGTCTGCGAAGGACCGGCGGACCGCGTCGGCATCGTCACCGCCGGAAAGTCCTATTTGGACCTGATGCAGGCACTGCGGTTGCTCGGCCTGGACGCCGAAGCGTTGTCCCGGCACGGGATCCGGATCCTCAAGCTCGGCGTCATCCACCCGCTCGAACCGTCGATCGTCCGCCGGTTCGCCGACGGCCTGAGCGAGATCGTCGTGGTGGAGGAGAAGCGTTCCTTCGTCGAGTCGGCGATCAAGGAGGTGCTGTACGGCACCGCCGGCGCGCCCGCCGTGTACGGCAAGACCGGCCCGGACGGGCGCACGTTGTGCACCGAGCTCGGCGAGCTCGAACCGGACGCCATCGCGAGGGCGCTGGCCGCCCGGCTGAGCGAGCACCACGAGATCCCGTCGGTGACCGCGTGGCGGCAGCGCCGCCGCCGCGAGCGCATCTCCGTGCCGTTGCTGACCAGGACGCCGTACTTCTGCTCCGGCTGCCCGCACAACTCCTCGACCAAGGTGCCCGAGGGCACGGTGGTGGGCGGCGGTATCGGCTGTCACGCCATGGCGCTGTTCATGGAGCCGGAACAGGTCGGTGACGTGGTCGGCCTGACCCAGATGGGCGGCGAGGGCGCGCAGTGGCTCGGGATGGAACCGTTCGTCGACGCCTCGCATTTCGTGCAGAACATCGGCGACGGCACGTTCACCCATTCCGGCAGCCTCGCGGTGCGGGCGGCGGTGGCCGCCGGGGTGAACATCACCTACAAGATCCTCTACAACGCGACGGTCGCGATGACCGGCGGGCAGGACGCCGTCGGCGGGCTCTCGGTGGACCGGCTGGCGTCGCTGCTCCTGGTCGAAGGCGTCGCGAAGGTGGTCGTCACCAGTGACGAGCCGAAGCGGCTCCGCGGTGTCCGGATGCCGGACGGCGTCGAGGTCCGGCACCGCGACGAACTGCTGAGCACGCAAGAGGAATTGGCCCGCGTTCCCGGGGTGACGGTGCTCATCCACGATCAGGAATGCGCCGCCGAGAAGCGCCGCAAACGCCGTCGGGGCAAGCTGGAGACCCCGGCCGCCAAGGTCGTGATCAACGAGCGGGTGTGCGAGGGCTGCGGCGACTGCGGCGAGAAGTCGAACTGCCTGTCCGTGCAGCCGGTCGGCACCGAATTCGGCCGTAAGACCGCGATCCACCAGTCGTCGTGCAACGTGGACTACTCCTGCCTGGCGGGGGACTGCCCGTCGTTCATGACGGTGGTGCCCACCGGCCGCAAACACCGGCGCGCGGCCGGGGAGATCACCGCGGCCGAACTGCCCGATCCCGAGACCGGCGGCACCGACTTCACCGTGCGTATCACCGGGGTCGGCGGGACCGGCGTGGTCACCGTCGCGCAGATCCTCGCCACGGCCGCCGTGCTCGAAGGCAAGCAGGTCCGCACACTGGACCAGACCGGGCTCGCGCAGAAGGGCGGCGCCGTCGTCTCGGATCTGAAGATCACCGCGGAGCCGACGCCGCAGGCCCCGAAGCTCGCGGCGGGGGAGTGCGACCTCTACCTGGCCTGCGACGTCCTCGTCGGCGCGGATCCGGCGCATCTGACGGTGGCGGACCCCGGCCGGACCACGGCCGTGGTCTCCACGACCGAGGTGCCGACCGGCCGGATGGTCGTCGACACCACGGTGTCCTTCCCCGACGCCGCCGCCGTGCGCGGGGCGATCTCGGACAACGCGGCGCGGACGGTGGCGCTCGACGCGCGGGAAGTCGCGGAAACCCTGTTCGACGACGACCAGTTCGCCAACATCCTCCAGCTCGGGGCGGCGTACCAGACCGGCGCCATCCCGCTGGACGCGGCCAGCGTGGAACGCGCGATCGAACTCAACGGGGTCGCCGTCGCGGGCAACCTCCAGGCGTTCCGGCGCGGCAGGCAGCTCGTCGCCGACCCGGACGGACTGCACGCCCTGGTCGCCCCGCCCGCCGTCGCCGCGACGCCGGCCCCGTCGGCGGCCGCCCTGCGCGCTCGCGCGCTCGTGCACGCCGAGCCGGGTTCGGAACTCGCGCGGCTGCTGGACATCCGCGTTCCCGAACTCGTCCAGTACCAGAACGTTCGCTACGCGCGGGAGTACGCCGAGTTCGTCGAGCACGTCCGGGTCCTGGAAGGGGATTCGACCGCCATCACCGAAGCGGTGGCACGCAATCTGCACAAACTGATGGCCTACAAGGACGAGTACGAGGTCGCGCGGCTGTCGCTCGATCCCGCCGTGCTCGCCGGGATCGAGGCGGAGTTCGGTGTCGGGAGCCGGTACGCCTACCGTCTGCACCCGCCCTTCCTGCGCGCGATGGGAATGAAACGAAAGATCGCGCTGGGCCCGAAGTTCCGCCCGGTGTTCGTCGCGCTGCGCGCCGCGCGGAAGCTGCGCGGCACCCGGTGGGACCCGTTCGGCAAGGCACACGTCCGGAAGGTCGAGCGGGAGCTCGTCGGGCAGTACCGGGAGACGATCCTCACCGCTTTCGGCACCGAGGACGCCGATCGCGGAAGGCTGCTTGCCTTGGCCGAGCTGCCCGATCTGGTTCGTGGCTACGAAGACGTCAAACTGGCGAACGTCGAGGCATACCACCGGGAACAGGCCGCGCTCCTGGCCGATCTCGTCCGGGCGGACCGGCTCGGCGCGAACACCTGACGCGACGCATTGCCGAAGATACGGCCGAACGTACGAATGCCGCCGCCCGATTGTGTTTCCCGACGGCATTTTCCGGATAGTCCGCGCTTCTTGTGTCAAGAATGTGCCGGGTTTTCCGGCACCGGTGCGCACGACCGGCGAATCCGGCTTCTGTCAAGAGGTTCCGCTCCCCGCGGCACCGGTCGGCTGTTCGTGTGGAACGTGAGCGATTCGTGAAGCGAGTGCATTAATGTCGCTCCGGGGTCCGCATATCCACACCACTGGATCGGGATTGGGGAGTCGTCGATGAGGAATCGTGTGCCGGTCGGGCGAAGACGGATGTTCACGCTGGTGGCGGCTCTCGCCGTGGCCACCGGAGCGGTGACGGGGACCGCGCGGGCCACCACGGCGGGGCCGGTGGATCTCGGCACGCTGCCAGGGGACGACGAGAGCACGGTCCTCGCGGTCAACGAAGCGGGGGAGATGGTGGGGCTGTCGCTCGTGGGGCCGAACCCGAAGCGCAGCCATCCGGTCCGCTGGGACGCGAACGGGCAGATCATGGCGCTGCCCACGCCGGGAGGCACCGAGGGACAGGTGCGTGCCATCAACGGCCTCGGGGTGTCCGCGGGATACGTGCTGACCGCGACCACCGCCGTCCCCGCTCGCTGGGACGCGGCGGGGCAGGCGACCTTGCTGCAGCTTCCGCCCGGCTATCACAACGCCACCGCGTGGGCGATCAGCGACACCAACGTCGTCGTCGGGAGCTGGCTGACGCCTGCCGAGCAGTACCACGGGTTCCGATGGGATCCCGACGGCGTGGCCACCGACCTGGGCACGTTGCCCGGCGAGACCTGGAGCATGGCCGACGGCATCTCCGGAGACGGCACCATCATCGTCGGCAGCGCCGTCCGCTCCGCGGCGAACCAGGCCGCGCGGTGGGTGAACGGCGGGCCGATCACCGAGCTGGCGCCGCACGGGGTGAGCAGCGGCGCGAGCCGCGTCAACAAGGGCGGTGTGGCCGCCGGAACCTTGCGGGAGACCAGCAGCGGGCCCCCGATCCCGGCGAAATGGGATCGGGACGGCGTGCTCCACCCCTTGGACTGGCCCAGCCCCTACTCGGTGTGGATCTACGGGATCGGCCCCACCGGTTACGTGGTCGGCACCGGCTACCTCAACCCGCCCCGTCCGTCCGCCCTGCGCTGGGACCCCGACGGCAACGTCACCGCGCTGCCCGACGACGGTCTCGGCGCCGACGCCGAAGCGGTCGATTCCCAGGGCACCGTGGCAGGCACTTTCCGGAGCCAGGCGACGGTCTGGTTCCGTGATGGGGAACGCAGGCAGCTGGGCACGCTGCCGGGCGGCACCCGCAGCCAGGGCTACCGGATCACGGACAACGGCCGGGTTGTCGGAACCGCCTCGAACGCGGCAGGGAAGTCGCGCGCGGTGTACTGGACCCTCGGCTAGCGGCTCGTACCGATCCGGAGATCGAGTGTGGAGGATTGAGGACGTTCACCGTCCCGAATCCTCCACACTCGACCGCGTCCCTCGGGCATGATCGCCGCTCACGACGCCGTATCCGGCCGGGGCGAAGGCTCCATTAGCCGCATCTCACGCGGTGAAGGGAGCCTTCAGCCCGCGCACCGCCACCGCGTCGACTCCGGGGCGGAAGTCCGCCGAATATTCACTGGACGGCACGACGAGACTCGGTGTGTGGATTCCCGCCGAGCGATGAGCACTCCGGACCTGGGCCCGCCGCCGCGGCGGATCACCGTGGACGCGGCGCAGGTGCGCGGGCTGCTCGGCGAGCAGTTCCCGGAGTGGGCCGGTCTTCCGGTCCGGCCGGTGGCCGAATCCGGGTGGGACAACAGGACCTTCCGGATCGGCGACGACATGGTGGCACGGCTGCCGAGCGCCGCCGAGTACGCCTTGGCGGTGGACAAGGAGCAGCGCTGGCTCCCGCTGCTCGCTCCCCGGCTGCCGCTGCCCATCCCGGTTCCGCTGGCGCAGGGACGCCCTGGCGCGGGCTATCCCTTCGAGTGGTCGGTCTACCGATGGCTCGACGGCGAACCCGCGAGTGCCGGCCGGATCGCCGACCCGGTCCGGTTCGCCCTCGACCTGTCCGGTTTCCTGGCGGCGCTGCGGAGCATCGACCCCGCCGACGGCCCTCGCCCGGGCAAGCACAACTGGTTCCGGGGCGCCACCCTGCGCACCTACGACGCGCAGACTGAGCGCGCGCTCACGGCGTTGGACGGCGACATCGACGTCGGCGCGGCGCGCGAGATCTGGAAGACCGCGCTGGCAACTCCCTGGGACGGAACGGATCGGTGGTTCCACGGCGACATCGCGCCGGGGAATCTCCTGCTCGATGGCGGGGAGCTGGCGGCCGTC
Organism: Amycolatopsis sp. EV170708-02-1; assembly: GCF_022479115.1. Classification (NCBI taxonomy): domain Bacteria; kingdom Bacillati; phylum Actinomycetota; class Actinomycetes; order Pseudonocardiales; family Pseudonocardiaceae; genus Amycolatopsis; species Amycolatopsis sp. EV170708-02-1. Next base: position 4,887,643 of record NZ_CP092497.1, on the reverse strand, counting down.
ATCGATTTCGGTACCTGCGGGGTCGGGGATCCGTCCTGCGACTTGGCGATCGCATGGACGTTGCTGACCGCCGAAGGCAGGGAAGCGTTCCGCGAGGGGATTTCGGCCGACGGCCCGGAATGGGAGCGCGGGCGTGGTTGGGCGCTGTGGAAGACGCTGGTCACTTGCGCCCAGGCACGGGGCCGCGCCGATGCGGAAGCGGAGAACGCACGTCGCGTCGTGGCCGGGATTCTGGCCGACGCTTCCCGCTGAGTGACCTTCGCCGCGCGGCCGATCGTGGTTGGATCGATCGCATGTCGTCCATCGTCGTCGCCGTCATCGCGGCCATCGCCTCGGTCTCCGCGGCGGTGGTCGCCGGGATCTTCGCGCTGGCCGCACGCCGTCTCGAAGCGCGGGTGCAGAGCGCCGACCAGGTTCGCGAACGGATCTCCGAGCAGAAACGCGAGATGTGCGAGCCCGTCGTCGACATGCTGGAACGCATGTTCACCAGCGACGACATGCCCACGGAAGAGGAGCTGAAGCACAAGCGCCGCTTCGACACCTGGGTGAACGTGTACGGCTCGGACGGCATCGTCAAGGCGTACTCCCGCCTCATGCAGGGACTCCCCGCCGGAGCACCGCCCGACATCCAGTTCCGCCTCTACGCGGACTTCCTGATCGAGGTCCGCAAGGACATCGGCGACCCGGGCACCGCGGTCGACCGGATGCAGATCCTCGGGCCGCGGTCGGCGAACCTCTCGGATCGCCGGAGCCTGACCGACGCCGACCTCGACACGGTCTGCAAACGCCTCGGCTGGGTCCCGCCCTGGCGCGGCAAGTAAGCCGACCCGATCGCGGCCCTGTTGGCCAGTAACCACCCTTCCCGGGGTGGCGGCGGACGTTTTGGAGGCGCGGCTGACAGATTCGCGAACGGCGAATCGACCGCGTATGACAAAGACGAAGAATGGTCGCGCGGGCTCTGTGATTTTGCTTGCCTGCCGAGCCTCGCGGGTGTGTTAATTCCCTGTGGCATACCCGTAAATGTGCACACGCGCCCGCTGGGAAGAGCCCGCGAAAGCGGGCATTAATCGTTTGTCCGATGGTTTCGGCGGGTGTGGTCTATGTGTTGGAGAGGGACCTGTGAAACACAGAAGACGTAGTCGAAGACTGGCCGGGGGCATCGCCGTCGTGAGCACGGCGGCCTTGGTGACACTGGGTCTCACGATCGCTTCGGGCACCAGTGCCGCGGCTCCGGGTGAGCTCACGCAGAATTACTCGTGCCCGTTCCCGTTGATCGGTAATCAGAACGTCTCGGTCACCATCAAGACCACTCAACCTTCGACGATCGAGACCGGGAAACTGACTCCCGCCATCGAGATCACCGCCGTGTCCAACGCGGGCAAGACGGCGACGGAAGGCCTTCGTCTCGTAGGGGCCGAATCCATCAAGGGCACCGCGAAGGCGACCTCCACCGTGACGATGCCCGGCAGCCAGGGCTCGATGACGGTGAAGGTCGACTCCGACGTGCCGAAGCAGCCCATCCCGGCGGCGGGCAACGACCTCATCGTGAACGCCACCGGTAGCGCGCCCGCGCTGAGGTTCGACCAGCCGGGCACCGCGACGCTCGCCGTGAACAACCTGCAGCTGGTGATGACCCCGCTCAAGGCCGACGGCACCGAGACCGGTCTCGGCACCTTCACTTCGGACTGCACGCTGGCGGCGGGGGCCGAGACGGTGTTGCAGACCTACACGGTGACCGGTTCGCCGGTCACCCCGGAAGCCGTTGTCGGCTCGGGGAACCGCCCGCCGCTGAAGCAGGTCTACAGCTGCCCGTTCCCGTTGATCGGCAACCAGGACGTCACGGTCGACATCGACGCCACGTTGCCCGAGTCGATCCCGGTGGGCCAGTTCACCCCCAAGATAGACATCAAGGCCGTTTCCAACGCGGGCTCGACGGCCACCGAAGGGCTCCGGCTCGTCGGCGCCGAGACCATCAAGGGATCGGCTCTGGCCACGTCGCTGGTCTCCAGCCCGCAGGGGCATCTCGCCGTCGGCGTGCCGACCGCGGTTCCGCAGCAACCGATCCCGCCCAAGGGCAACGACCTGGTGATCAACGCGACCGGTTCCGCGCCGTCGCTGCGGTTCGACCAGCCGGGGACGGCCACCCTGTCGGTGCACGATCTGGTGCTGACCATGACCCCGTTGACGGCTTCGGGTGCGGAGACCGGCCTCGGCACCTTCGTCGCGGACTGCACTCCCGCGAGCGGCCAGGCCAACGTGCTGCACACCTTCACCGTCACCGCGGCGGCGGACACGATCCCGCCTTCGGCCCCCGACGCCGTGACGGTCGGTGACGTCACCCAGAACAGCGTCGCGCTGTCCTGGGACGCCGCCACCGACAACGTCGCCGTGACCGGGTACGACGTCTACTCGGGCGCCGATCTCGTCAAATCCGTGACCGGCACGTCGGCCACGGTCGACGGGCTCACCCCGGACACGGAGTACTCCTTCACCGTCAAGGCGAAGGACGCGGCGGGCAACGTCTCGCCCGCCACCGCGCCCGCCACCGCCCGGACCGCGAAGGCCCCGGACACGCAGGCGCCGACGACGCCCGGGAACGTGCACTCGACCGGAACCACCCAAACCAGCGTGACGCTGGCCTGGGACGCTTCGAGCGACAACGTCGGTGTCACCGGCTACGACGTCTTGAAGGGCACCGAGGTCGTCAAGTCGGTCACGGAGCCCCAGGTCACGATCGACGGTCTGACGGCCGATACCGAGTACACCTTCACCGTGGTGGCGAAGGACGCCGCGGGCAATGCGTCGGCGGCGAGCTCCGCCGTCACGGCGAAGACGCAGGCGGCACCCGACACGCAGGCTCCGGGTGTGCCCGGCAACCCGCGCTCGACCGGTGCCTCGGCTTCCAGCATCGGCCTGGCGTGGGACGCGTCGAGTGACAATGTCGGCGTCACCGGTTACGACGTCTACAACGGCGCCACCCTTGTGAAGTCGGTGACCGAAACCAGCGCCACCGTCGACGGTCTCGCCGCCGACACCGAGTACACCTTCACCGTGGTGGCCAAGGACGCGGCCGGGAACAAGTCGGAGCCCAGCGCGCCGGTGACCGCCCGGACCGCCACGGCTCCCGACACCGAAGCGCCCAGCGTTCCGGCCGGTCTCGCCACGACCGACGTCACCCAGTCCAGCGTCGCGCTGTCCTGGAACGCGTCGACGGACAACGTCGGTGTCGTCGGTTACGACGTCTTCATCGGCGGCACCTTGGTGAAGTCGGTGGCGGGGACTTCGGCCACTGTGGACGGTCTCGCGCCGGACACGGAGTACTCGTTCACCGTGGTGGCGAAGGACGCCGCGGGCAACGTGTCGGCGGCGAGTGCCGCTGTCACCGCGAAGACGCAGGCGGCGCCGGACACGCAGGCTCCCGTCGCGCCGGGCAACCCGCGCTCCACGGGAACCACGCAGACCAGCGTGAACCTCGAATGGAACGCGTCGACGGACAACGTCGGTGTCACCGGCTATGACGTGTTCAACGGCGGCACGCTGGTGAAGTCGGTGGCGGGTACTTCGGCCACTGTGGACGGTCTCGCGCCGGACACGGAGTACTCGTTCACCGTGGTCGCGAAGGACGCCGCGGGCAACGCGTCGGCTCCCAGTGCCGCCATCACCGTCCGGACGCAGGCCTCTCCCGACACCGTGGCTCCCGCCGTGCCGGGCAACCCGCGGTCCACGGGGACCACGCAGACCAGCGTGAGCCTCGAATGGGACGCCTCGACGGACAACGTGGGTGTCACCGGCTACGACATCTTGAAGGGCACCGAGGTCGTCAAGTCGGTCACCGGGACTTCGGCCACTGTGGACGGTCTCACGGCCGACACGGAGTACACCTTCACCGTGGTCGCCAAGGACGCCGCGGGGAACAAGTCGGCCGCCAGCGCGCCGGTCACGGCGAAGACCAAGCCGAACACGTCCCCGATCGTCAAGTACAGCTACGACCTGACCGGCAAGACCCAGCTGAAGAAGCTCTCCGGCCCGATCGACCTGCGCGGTGGCATCAACGCCGCGATCAGCCTGGCGAACGGGACCTTCGAGGCCGATCTGACGCTGAACCCGACGAGCGCGAACCTCACGCTCTGGGGTTTCGTCCCGGTCAACGCGAAGATCGAGTTCGTGTCGGCGGGCAAGACCACCGGCACGCTGGCCGACGGGGTGCTGAAGTCGACCTCGGCGGTGACGGTCAAGCTGCCGCGGATCAGCGTCTTCGGCTTCCCGGTCTCGTCGAGCGCGAAGTGCCAGACGAAGACGCCGGCCCAGATCCCGCTCCAGTCGAAGGCGGGCTTCGACCCGCTGGCCGGTGGCAAGCTCACCGGGTCCTACACCCTGCCGCCGCTGCAGGGCTGTGGGTTCCTCAACGACATCATCACCGGTGTCACCTCCGGCCCCGGCAACACGGTGGAGGTGAACCTCAAGCCGCGTCCGGTCGGCTGATCCCGCGCACTCCCTGATCCGGCCCCGTCGCACCTCGCGGCGGGGCCGGTTCGCTGCGCCGGATCCCGGCCAGCAGCAGCACGGTCGCGACCAGGAGGATCGGCCACGGCGTGAACAGGAGGACCGCGGCGATCAGCAGCGTCCAGATTCCCAGCGCCCACGCGAGGAACAGGGGAGGGGTGATTCCGCGCCGCTCCAGCCACAGCACGGTCAGGCCGACCAGGACGAGCGGCACGCCGAAACTGGCCGCGCTGAGCCAGAAGGCGCTGTTCGCGGGGCTCATGGCGGTGAGGTCGTCCCGCCACAAGGCTCCGCTGAACCACGTGCCGGCATGCCCGGCGGCCTTCAACACCGTGAGGGCGCCGAGGGTGTGCGCCGCACCGAACAGGGTGATGAGCCAACCCGCCCATTTGATCATGCCAACTCCCCAGATAGTGTTATACGGTTGCGTATAACGTCAGGCTAGACCGGTTATACGGTGGCGTACAACCGGCGGAGAGGTGAGGTGGGCCACGGCATGGGCGCTTTGCGCACACCGCGTGAGAAGTGGGTCGAACAAGGTCTGCGCGCGCTGGCGGAGGGCGGGGTGGACGCGGTGCGCGTGGAGGCTCTCGCCAAGGCGCTCGGCGTGACCAAGGGCGGGTTCTACGGCTACTTCGCCGACCGCGCGGCCCTGCTCGAGGCGATGCTGGACGCCTGGGAGTACGAAAGCGTCGACGAGGTCCTCGCCCGCGTCGAGCGGGAGGGATGCGACGCGCGGGACAAGGTCCGGCTGGCCGGTCGGCTCACCTTCTCCGGTGGCCGGCTGCTGCCCATCGATCTGGCCGTTCGTGACTGGGCTCGTCGCGACGAGGCCGTGGCCGAACGCCTGCGGCGCGTGGACAACCGGCGTATGCAGCTGGCCCGCGATGGGATCGCCACGTTCTGCGACGATCCCGACGAGGTCGAAGCCCGTGCCTTGCTCGCCTTCTGTGCGGCCATCGGCAACCACTTCCTCGCCGCCGACCATCCGGGACGGACCCGTCTCGAAGTCCTCGCTCGTGCCGCCGACCTCATCCTCGGCGGCCCGCCCAGTGGTCCCGGCCGCTTCACCGGACCAGTGACGTAACTGGTCCGGGTTACTCCGATCGGCCCTGCCGGGCGCGACGGTTCAGGTAATAAGTTGCCGCTAACAACAAATCCTGCCGTCGATGAAGCCTGTGGGAAGGACCCTCATGAAGTCACCGAAGCGGCGTCGCGCGATAGTCGCGCTGTTGACCGTTCCGGCGCTCCTGGCCGCCACGCCGGTGAGCGCCGCGCCACTGGCGGACGCGCCGGGCGCACCGGGTACCGGGGCGGCCTGGACGACCGGGGGCAAGGAAGGTTTCGGTACCGCCGCCGGTGCCGCGTCGAAGGTGTGGTTCACCCTCGGCCAGGGCATCAGCCACGAGATCTATTACCCGACCGTGGACACCGCCAACGTCCAGGACCTGCAGTACGTGGTGTCCGACGGCGCCGGGTTCACGCAGCTGGAACGCGATCACACGACCAAACAGCTGGTGCTGACCGATCCGCGTTCGCTGAGCTACCGGCAGATCAACACCGCCACCAACGGCCGGTATCGCATCACCAAGACCCACACCGCCGACCCGGCCCGGTCCACCGTGCTGATCCAGACCAGGTTCGAGGTGCTCAGCGGTGGTCCGCTGCAGCTTTACGCGCTGTACAACCCGTCCCTGAACAACAGCGGCATGGGAGACACGGGCGCCACCTCCGGCGGGCAGCTGGTCGCTTCGGACGGGCCGGTGTCCAGCGCGTTGGCCGCCTCCACCGGTTTCGTCAAGGCGACCAGCGGCTACAGCGGAAGCGCGAGCGACGGCTATGTCGACCTGAGCGGCGACCACGTTCTCGGCGCGCAATACGACTCGGCCTCCACAGCGGGGAACCTGGTGCAGCTGGGGCAGATTCCCGTGGGGACGGACACGACCTTCACGCTCGCCTTGGGTTTCGGAAGCGACCGTGGTGCCGCGTCGGCGAACGCGTCGGCCTCGCTCGCGGGTGGTTTCGCGGCGGCGGACAGCGCGTACCGCTCCGGCTGGAGCGGCTACCTCTCCTCGCTGGCCGCGGTGCCCCGGTCGATCTCGGGCGCCGGGTTGACCACGCAGTACAACGTCGCGCTGATGACCCTCAAAGCCCACGAGGACAAGACGTATCCGGGAGCGAATGTCGCTTCGCTCACCAACCCGTGGGGTGAGGCGAAGGACGCGAACGGCACGGGGGACTGCGGATACCACGCCGTCTGGTCTCGCGACCTCTACCAGGTCTCGACCGCGCAGATCGCGGCGGGCGATTCGGCGGCGGCCAACCGATCGGTCGACTATCTGTTCACCGTGCAGCAGCGACCGGACGGTTCGTTCCCGCAGAACACGCGGCTCGACGGCACCAACTGCTGGACCAGCCTGCAGATGGACGAGGTCGCCTTCCCGATCGTGCTCGCGTGGCAGCTGAGCCGGTTCGACGCGGGGATGTGGGCGAAGGTGAAGAAGTCCGCGGACTTCCTCGTCGCACGCGGTCCCTCGACGCCGCAAGAACGCTGGGAGGAGAACGGCGGCTACTCGCCGTCCACCATCGCCGCGGAGATCGCCGGCCTGATCTGCGCCGCCGACATCGCCGAACGCAACGGCGACACCACGAGCGCCGCGCGCTATCGCCAGATCGCCGACCAGTGGCAAGCGCAGGTGAGCGCGTGGACGTTCACCACTTCCGGGCCGCTCGGCGACGGCCGGTACTTCCACCGCATCGACGGCAATGGCAATCCCAATGACGGCCAGAACATCTTCCTGCAGAATGGCGGCGGGAACCATGACGAGCGCGCCATCATCGACGCGGGCTTCCTCGACCTCGTCCGCCTCGGCGTGAAACCGGCGGCCGATCCGGACGTCGCCGCCTCACTGTCCGAAGTGGACTCCACGCTGAAGGTCGACACCCCGAACGGCCCGATGTGGTACCGGTACAACCACGACGGCTATGGCGAGACGGCGTCCGGAGGTCCTTACACCGGTGCCGGCGTCGGACGGCTGTGGCCGCTGCTCACCGGTGAACGCGGGGAATACGAACTGGCCAACGGCCGCTCGGCGACGACGCATCTGGCCACCATGGCGGCCTCGGCGAACGCCGGTTTCCTGATCCCCGAACAGGTCTGGGACCGGCCGAGCGCCGCGGGCTTCACCTTCGGCGAAGGCACCGGCGCGGCGACGCCCCTGGCGTGGTCGATGGCGCAGTTCGTCCGGCTCGCGCACTCGATCGACGCCGGAGCCCCGGTCGAGACGCCGTCGGTGGTCAAGCAGCGGTACAGCGCGGCGTGCTCCAGCGTCTCGGCCGAGTTCCGGGTGAACGCCACGACTTCGTGGGGCCAGAACATCTTCGTCGTCGGTGACCGCGCCGAACTCGGTGCGTGGAACCCGGCGAACGCCGTGCCGCTGTCGTCCGCGAACTATCCTTTGTGGACAGGGAAGGTCGCGCTGCCGAAGGGGGCCGCCTTCCAGTACAAGTACATTCGCAAGGAGGGCGGCACCGTCACCTGGGAATCGGGCGCCAATCGCGTCGGTACCGCATCGGGTGGCTGCACGCTGGCGCTGAACGACACCTGGCGGCCCTGACCTCGCGCAACCGCTTGCCGACGTTGCGAAAGCCACTTCCGCAACCTTCAACGTTGCGAAAGTGGCTTTCGCGACACCCCACCGTTGGAGTCGCCCGTGATCAGATGGACGACACACGTGTCCAGGCGGACGGCACACGTGTCCAGACGGACGACTCGTCGCGGGTCCGGCAGCGTGCGTGTGTCGTCCATCCAGTCACGCGTGTCGTCCGTCGGATCACCCGTGCCGTCCATCTGATCACGCGAAATCCCTGTGGCGGCATCGGCGGCAACTCCAGAAGTCCGTGAAGGCCTCCTTACCTACCCTGAAGGTAGGCAAGGAGGCCTTCACGGACTTGGGCGGGCAAGGGCGCCAATCGCGGGTCACGCCCCTGACCTCGTGAGTGGTAAGGACGGTTAGAACCGTCCTTACCACTCACGAGGCGGTGCCGCAGTCCTTAACCCTCGGTGGGGGCGGGATCGTTGTGCGGCACCATCTTCACGCAGTCCCCTGGCGCTTTGATCTCCTGGTCGGTGGCATCGGCCACCTGCTCGAAGTTCTTCACGAAGCTCTGGTAGATCGCGTCGTTGTTCAAGACCCGGATGACGTTCTCGTCGTTCTCGTGCAAGGACGGGTTGTTGAAGTTCTGGCTCCCGGTGAAGACGACCTTGGTGCCCGGCTTCAGGTAGTCGCCCTCGATCATCATGTTCTTCTCGTGGATACCGGCCTCGTTCCCGGCTTTGAACCCACGAAGCCGCACTCGATCCGGCTTCCCCTTCAGCAGCGCCTCGCACGAGCCCTTCGCCATCCGCAAAGCGACGATGTCGACCGAGCAACCCTGTGCGGCCAGTGCCCGCAACCGTTCGATGATCTTCATCCGGGTGAGTGACCACACCCCGATGCGGATCTTGCTCTTCTCGGTCGAGCAGCCGACCTCCTTCAAGGAGTTCTCGACGGTGTCGTTGCCCGCGTCCTTGAGCCTCGGGTAGAAGTAGCTCTTGGTGTCGCCGGTGACGACGGGCGGGTTCGCCTCGTAGTAGTCGGGGTTCGCCGTGGCCCCGTCCGCGACCTCGCGCAAGTCGACGAAGTAGTCGTTGTACCTGGCGAACAGGCCCGCGTTGCCGACGTCGGTGTAGTAGCTGTTCCAGCCGCCCTTGCCGCCGGTCGTGTTCTCGCTGAAGTTGGCCGAGCCGGTCGCGACCACCGCGGACGCGCCCAGCGTCTGGTCGAACAGGAAGAACTTGTTGTGCATCGCGTTGCCGCCGTTGCACCCTCGCCCGTTCTTGCAGTGCTTCGCCCACGACTTCTTGTCGCCGGTCTTTTCGAGCCGGTTCTTCATCTCCTGGTAGTTCGGATGGTCCGTCGTCCGCCCGTCGACCAGGACCTGGACGTGCACCCCGCGCTCCGCCGCGTCAGCGAGCGCGTCCGTGATCGGCGCGTCCCGCAGAAGGAATTGCGCGGTCCTGATCGTCGAGTTCGCGGGCGCGCCGCGGACCAGTTTTTCGAGGTGTTCGACGATCTGGCCGCCGCCAGGGGTGTTGAAGTCCGCCCGGGTGGTCAGCTTCGACGGCGCGGACGCGGCGGCGGCCGGGACACCGGTCGCCGCCGCCACCAGCAGCGCGCCCGCCAGTGCGCCGAGCCGCAGTCGCGACTTCCCTCCGGACGCGGTCGTCCTGTGCGGTTCCATTTCCGATTCCTCCCCATGGCCGGATCTGCTGCCGGGTCCACGCTCTCGGCCGCGGGGACACCGTGGCAAGCGAAACCGCCCGGAATGGGAGGCTGGGATGAAACCTTCCCGCTGACCTGCGGCGACGCCGGGCCGGGAGACGTGATCTCGCGAATTCGCGCGGCGAATGGCCCGTGATGGGACACTGACAGCCGGTCAAGCACATGGCGCGGAGGGGCTCAGCGGGATGGCGAGTGAGGCGGCTGCCAGGCTGGCGGCACTTCTCACCGAGCACAAACAGCGGAGCGGGCTGAGCTACGAACAGCTCGGCCGCAAGGTGCATTCGAGCCGGTCGACCGTGCACCGCTACTGCACGGGGCGGAACGTTCCCGCGACGTTCGCGCCGATCGAGGCGATCGCGACGGCGTGCGGCGCGAGCCGGGAGGAGCTCGCGAGGCTGTACCGGGCGTGGGAACGGGCGGACCTGGGCGGTGTCCCGGTCCAGGACGTCCCCGGCGCGGACACCGGCGTCCCGGACGTCGAGGCCGCCGCGCCGGATCGGCGGCGGCCGCTGGCCAAGGTCGCGCTCGTCGCGGTCCTCGGGGTCGTCCTGCTCGCCGGAGGCGCCATGGCGTATCCGCCGGACCGGTCGCCCGTCACCACCCCCGCCGTCCAGGCGTCGATGTGGACGAACGCGCCTCGCGCGATCGAGCCGGAATTCGTCGGGGTGACGGCGAACTCCAACACCGGGCAGATGCCGTCGTTCGGTGTCGGGTCCGTCCGGTTGTGGAACACCCGCACCCGGTGGCAGAACCTGGAGCCCGCCCGCGGCCGCTACGACTGGAAGACGCTCGAACGGCTCGTGACCGGTGCCCGCGGGGCGGGCCTTCCGGTGGTCCTGACCTTCGGTGGCACCCCGTCGTGGGCGAGCCCGAACAGCCCGAAGTCCGTCTTCACCGACGACTCTCGCACCGGCCCGCCCGACGACTTCGCGGACTGGGAACGTTTCGTGCGTGCGGTCGCCGAGCAGTACCGGGGCCGGATCGACGCCTACGAGCTGTGGGACATGGCCAATCATCAGGACTTCTTCTCCGGTTCGATGGCCGAGCTGGTGGAGATGACACGGCTGGCGAGCCAGGCGATCAAGGCCGCTGACCCGGCCGCCACCGTGGTGTGCCCGTCCATGGGCGAGCTCTGGGATCCGGCGGCGTTCGACGAGTTGCGGCAGTTCGCGAAACTCGGCGGCTACGACCATTGCGCCGCCGCCGCGGTGAAACTGGCTCCCCGTAACGACTCCGACCCGCCGGAGACGATGCTGCCCTTGGCGAGGGAGATCGAGAACGCGCTGCAGGAAGCGGGCGCCGGCGTCCGGCTGTGGAGCACCGGCTCGGCCTACGACGTGAACAGGCAACAGCCCGTGGACGCCGACCGGGGCGCGCAGCACGCGGCCCGGTTCTTCCTCTCCGGGCTGTACGCGCAATACCGCCGGATGTACTTCTACAACTGGGGCAGCGCCAAGATACCGATCGTGCTGCAGCCCGTCGGCGGTCCGCATACGAAGGCGGCGCGGCATGTGGAACGCCTGAACCAGTGGTTGAAGGGCAGCCGAATCCACTCCTGCGGGCAAGGGCGCGAAGCCGGGCTGCCCGACCATCTTTGGCAGTGCCGCTTCGACCAGGGCGGCCGGGATTTCCTGATCTGGTGGACCATCGACCGATCCGATCGGATCCCGGCGGCGCTCGGCACCACCTCGGTCGAACGGCTCGACGGCACCGGCACGCCGGTCGAACCCGGTGCCGACGTCACGGTCACCGGCAGCCCGATTCTGCTCCGGCTCGGCTGAGCCCGGGCTTCAGCCGCTGTTCAACGCGGACACGACCGCCGCCACCGTCACCGTGTTGAAGACGAAGGCGATGATCGCGTGCGTCGTCACCGTCCTGCGCATCTCGCGGGAGACGACGTCCACGTCGGTCGTCCCGAACGTCGTCATCACGGACACCGCGAAGTAGATGTAGTCGGACCACTCGGCGGATCCGTCGTCGGGGAACCGCAACGCCTTCCCCTCCTCGACCACGTTGTCCGCGTGGTAGGCGATCGCGAAGGACACGAGGACACAGATCCACGCGACGACGACCAGGGCCACCGCCACCCCCACGCGCATGCCCGCCGGCAGGCTCTCGCCGCCCAGCCCCGGCATCCACACGACCGCCACCGCGAGCGCGGCCGCGGCGATGAAGATCGACACTCCCGGTCCCGGCGCTGTCCCGAAGACGTAGCGCTGCACGAACGTGCCGCGGCTGTCCCGGGATGCCCAGTCCTCGATCTGCTCGGAGCTCGCCGCGCCGAACGCGGCCACCGTCACGACGAGATAGCCGACGAGATAGGCGAGAAGAACCAGGACGGCGCCGTCCACCGGCGCGATCGAAAGGGCGTCGTCGCCGAACGCGATCGCCAACGCGGCGACGAGCAGCGCGAACGCGAGACTCAGGCCGCCCCGGCGTCGCTCGGACAACCAGATTCGAGCCCTTCGCCGAGACAGTGCCGTCTCCCTTCGCCGCGTCGAGGGGCCAGTGTCGCACCAGAGCCCGTCCCGCGGCGCGTCGGTGGTACTCCATTCCAGTGACGCGGCAGCTCAGGGCACTCTGTCGGCGTCGCTGATCGCGTTGGCCTCGTCGATCCGTGACATATGCTCTTCGGCCCAGTCCCGGAGTGCCGCCAGCGGCACTTCCAGTGACAAGCCCAGGTCGGTCAGCCGGTAGTGCACCCGGGGCGGCACGGTGGGCTCCACCCGGCGGGCGACGAGGCCGTCGCGGACCAGGTTGTGCAAGGTCACCGACAGCATTTTCTGGGACACACCGGGGATCCGGCGACGCAGTTCGGCGAAACGGACCTCGTCCGGAGCCGCCTCCGCGAGGATCTTGACCGCCATCGACGTCCATTTCGTCCCGATGCGGTCCAGCAGCCGCCGGGTGGGGCATTCGGGATCGAACAGATCACCGCGCCTTGTGGTCACCTGGAGCTCACCACCTGTGGGGAAAGTGCCGTCTTGGCGGCATCGCTGAAGTTACCTACGGTTTTCTGGTAACCAATGGTAACCACTGTGGAGGCGACGTGCCCTCATCACGACGGATCACCGTCAACGGCATCCGGGTCAACGTGGCCGTCGCGGGCAGCGGACCCGCGATCCTGCTGCTGCACGGGTTCCCGCACACCTGGCGGGTCTGGAGCGAGATCATCGGCCCGCTGGCCGAGCACCACCGGGTCATCGCCCCGGATCTGCGCGGGTTCGGCGACAGCACCCGCGCCGCCGAAGGCTACGACGCGAGCACGCTGGCCGCGGACGTCGAGAGCCTTCTCGGCGCGCTCGGCGAGCCTGGCGCGGCCGTGGTCGCGATCGACGCCGGCACGCCGGTCGCGTTCCTGCTCGCTCTGCGGCGGCCGGATCTGGTGCGGCGTCTCGTCCTGATGGAGTCGCTGCTGGGCTCGCTGCCCGGTGCCGAGGACTTCCTCGCCGGTGGCCCGCCGTGGTGGTTCGGCTTCCACGCCGTCCCCGGGCTCGGCGAATCGGTCCTGATCGGACACGAGGCCGAGTACGTCGACTGGTTTCTCGCCTCGGGCACCCTCGGGCGTGGTGTGACGCCGGAGGTCCGCGACGCCTTCGTCGACGCCTACACCGGCCGGGAAGCCCTGCGCTGCGCCTTCTCCTACTACCGTGCCATGCCGGTCAGCGCGCGCCAGATCGGCGAGGCGGTCGCGGCCCGCCGTCTCACCGTGCCCACGATGGCGATCGGTGCACATCCCGTTGGCCGCGCGCTGGAACGGCAATTGCGTCCCGTCGCCGAAGACCTCACCGCTCATCTGCTGCCGGACTGCGGCCACATCATCCCGCTGGACAAACCCCGGGAACTGCTCCGCCTGCTGACCCCGTTCCTCGCCGCCGGCTGACGCGGCCGAGTGTCCACAGTGGATCGTGCCCCTTCGGGCAAGGAAAGTTGTCTGTCCGCACAGAGCTTGTATACGGGTGGCGGGCTGCTGGCATCGTGTACGCCCCGGCCCCTCGAAAGGATGATAGATGAGTTTTCAGGTCGTACCGGCCGAAATCGGCAAGCACGCGGCCAACGTCGACGGGATCGCCGAGCGGCTGGGCACCGTGCTGTCGGCGGCGAACACCGCGGCGATGTCGGACGAGGCCTACGGTCTGATCTGTGCGTTCGTCCCGCCGTTCATCAATCCGGCGGAGGAGAAGACGATCGACTCGATCAAGGCCGCGATCGACGGCGTCAAGGCGACCGCCGCCAATCTGCGCACGGCCGAACGGTCCTACTCCGAGCAGGATGCCGCCGGTGTCGACATGTTCAAGCAGTACGAGGCCGCTATCCCGGCGACGCCGAAGGAGAAGGTCCAGCGATGACGAACCCCCTCGTCGCCACGCCGAAGGATTCCACCACCGCGGTGTCCGGCGTTCCCTTGCTCGAGTCCGCGACCGAGCTCAAGGCGTCCATCGAAAGCGGTGACTGGGCGTCGGTCGCGGTCGGCGCGATCGGCACCGCCATGGACGCGGTGTCCGCCGCCCTCGATCCGTTCGGCACCATCCTCGCCGCCGGGGTCGGCTGGCTGATGGAGCACGTCGGACCACTGAAGGAGGCGCTCGACGCCCTCGCCGGAGCACCGGACGAGATCACCGCGCACGCCGAAACCTGGCAGAACGTGGCCGGTGAACTCGGCTCGATCAGTGCCGACCTGGACGCGATGGTCGCCGCCGAAACCGCGAACTGGGCCGGCGCCGCGGGCGACGCCTGCCGCGCGCGGGGAGCGGACGTCGCGGCGCTGATCGGCGCCTGCCGGCAGGCCGCCGGTGGCGCGGCGTCCGGCACCCGGATCGGGGGAGAGGTGGTCACCGCGGTCCGCACCCTGGTCCGTGACATCATCGCCGAACTGATCGGCAGGCTGATCAGCTGGGCACTGCAGGTGCTGGCGACGCTCGGCCTCGGTATGACCTGGGTGCTGCCCCAGGTTACCGCCGCCATCGCGAAGACCGCTTCCAAGATCGCCACCGTCGTCACCAAGCTGGTCAAGGCGATGAGCGCGCTCGCGCCGTTGATGAAGAAGGCGAAGAACATCTTCGCCGAGGCGGAGAAGGCGCTCCGCAAGATCGACACGGGCAAGACCGGCCCGGCGGGGAAACCCCGTGGCCCGAAACCGGGCGGCGGCGAGTACAGCGGCACGCGCGGCGGAGGCGGTGGCAAGGGAAAGAATTCCAAGCCGGAACCGTCCGGGCTTCCCTCGAACCTCGGGAAGTTCGACGAGCTGACCCAGGCGCAGAAGGACGCGGCGCTCAAGATGAAACAGTGGATCCGCGACCACAAGGACAGCGGCCAGTTCGGCGCCTGGCACGACGGCGTGGACAACAACAAGCTCAACTCGCTCGGCCTCGGGAACAGCCCCACCCCGGCCCCGGCTCGACCTGGGGCGGCAGGATCTACGGGAACCACGGCCAGGCCGGTGGCAAGGTCGGGAACGAGGGCAGGCTGCCGCACGACGGCAAGACGAGCGACGGCAAGAAGCCCGCCGCTCAGCCGCTGGGCCCGGACGGGAAGCCGATGAAACCGTACGACGGCAAGTACTACGAATTCGACGTCCACCCGACGCCGCGGTACGACAACAAACCCATCAGGGACGCCGACCAGTACACGGACTTCAACGGGAAACCGTTGCCGGAGAACCAGCGGCCGAAGCCGGATCGCATCGTCAAGGACGACAACGGCAAGTTCTATTACGCGCCGGGACACTACGACAAGTTCTACGAGGTCCCTTGATCGTGTCGCGTGTGCCTTACCCCTCGACAACCGAATAGGGCGAAGGCTCCTTTCGTCGCAGCAGACGCGGCGAAGGGAGCCTTCAGCCCGTCACTGGCCGCGCCCACGAAGTTCCGCTTCGGTGCGGTCCGCGGCGGGAAGGCCCAATTCGGCGTAGCGGGCGATCGCGCGCTCGTAGTGGTCGCGGACGGTTTCCGGGTCGGAGGCGGCCCTGGCGAGCCCACGGTGGGCGCGCGCGATCTGCTCGTGGCAGCCGTACCGGGTCGCCACGGCCAGGGCTTCGGCGTGGTTCGCGCCGGCCGTGTCCGGGTAGCCGCACGCCAGGCAGGCTTCGCCGAGCCCGTTGAGCGCCCACGATTCGCCGTCGCGGCCGCCGTGCCGCCGGAACAGGTCGAGCGCCTGACGATGGTGGGCGGCCGCGTCGACGGGACGGCCATCCAGCGCTTCGGCCCGCCCGAGCCCGTCGATGGCCCACGCCTCGCTGCCGCGGTGGCCGAGCCTGCCGAACAGGGCCGCGGCTTCGGCGTGCAGGCGGCAGGAATCGGCCGGTCCGCCGTCGTTCGCGGCGAGCTCCCCGAGCCCGATCATCACCCAGGCCTCGCCGAACCGGTGGCCCGCCTCCCGATGCAGCGCCATCGCCTCCCGAAGATGCTCGTATCCCTCGTCCCGGCGGTCGATCCGGGCTTCGACGGTGCCCAGCCGGGTGAGCTGATGAGCCTGCCCGGTCAGGTCGCCGAGACGGCGGAACAGGGCCAGCGCGCGGGTGTAGTAGCCGGCGGCGGGCCGGTAGCGTCCGGCGCTCTCCTCGATCATTCCGACGTTGCCCAGCGCGCGTGCCTGACCCAGCGGGTTCCCGGCCTCGCCGAACAAGGCGTACGCAGCCCACATGTCCGAGGCGGCGGGCGCGGCCCGGCCCGCTTGCATGTGGTGACCGCCGACGGCGACCAGCGCGTCCGCCTCGGCGACGCGGTCACCGATGACGTGGGCGGCCTTCCTGGCGTGTCCGTGGACGGCCAGCGCCGCCGTCTCGTGATGTCCGTCGAGGTAGCGGAACAGCAACGCGGACAGCGTCACGGAGTGTTCGGGCCTGCCCGCCGCGGCCAGCGCTTGGACGGTCGGCAGCTCGGCGTCCAGCCAGTCCCGCGCGCTGTCGGCGTCGTCGAGCACGGGCATCGCGCTCTCCGGCGAGGCGACCGAGGGCCGGCGGTTCGCCTCGGCGGGGTAAAGGCGATCCATCGCCGCCGCGATGGTGGCGAGGTAGTAGCCGTAGACCCGGTCCACCGCCGCGTGCTCGTCGTCTTCGCTCTCGATCTCCGCGGCGTACGCCTTCAGCAGGTCGTGCATGCCGTAACGGTCGGCACCGGCGGGGTGGACCAGATGCGCACGGGCGAGGGCGTCCAGCAGGGCCCGGGCCTCGTCGAAGGAGCTGCCGGTCAGCGCGGCCAAGGCGTACGAATCGAAGACGGGCGCCGGATGCCTGCCGAGGAGGGCGAAGGCGCGGATGGTGTCTTCGCTGAGCTGTCGCAGCGACCACGAGAACACCGCCCGCACCGCTGCCCGCTGGTCACCGCCGGAACTGAGCAGCTTCAGGGTCTGCTGCGCGGCCCGCAGTTCGCCGACCAGCCGGGACAGCGGGGTGGCCTGCCGGGACACGGCGAGTTCGGCCGCCAGGCGCAAGGTGAGCGGCAGCCGGACACACCGTTCGGCCAGTTCGCCGGTGGCCTCGGGCTCGGCGTCGACCCGGGTGCCGATCAGCCGCCGGAGCAGGTCGGCCGCGTCGGCCGCGGACAGCCGGTCCACGGCGATCCGGTGGGCGCCGTGGAGCGCGACCAGCCCGGCGAGTGAGTCGCGGCTGGTGACCACCACGGCGCAGGTGTGCGTACCGGGGAGCAAGGGCCGGATCTGTTCGAGCGTCGCCGCGTTGTCCAGCAGGACGAGCATCCGCCTGCCCGACACCTCGGTGCGGAACCGGGCGGCGCGTTCCGCCTGCCCCGGCGGCATCCGCGTGCCTTCGGGCAGCAGCGCGGACAGGAGGGCGGCCAGCGCGTCGGAAGAGCGCATCGGCTCGCCGGGGGCGTAACCGCACAGATCCAGGTACAGCTGCCCGTCGGGGAAACGGTCCCGGACCCGGTGACCCCAGTGCACGGCGGTCGCGGTCTTGCCGGCCCCGGCCGTCCCGGTGAGACAGACGACGACCGGTTCTCCGGCGGTGCCGTCGGCGAGCCGGTCCAGTTCGGCCAGCACACCGGCGCGGCCGGTGAACGCCGCGACGTCGGCGGGTAGCTGGGCGGGTACGGGAGCCGGCGCCGCGCCCGCCGCCGGCAGGTCATGACGGAGCACGGCCTCGTGCACGGCGGCGAGCTCCGGACCGGGGTCCGCGCCCAGTTCTTCTCGCAGTGCGCGAAGAATCCGTTCGTAGTGGGTCAGCGCGTCGGCACCGCGGCCCACGGCGTAGAGCGCCCGCATCAACGCCGCCGCGGCGGGCTCCTGCAACGGACGTTCGTCGGTGAGTTCGGTCAGCCGGGTGAGTGTCGCCGCCGCGTCGCCGTCACGGATCTTGGCGTCGGCCCACGCGACGATCGCCGCCTCGTACTCCTGGCGCAGCGTCCGCCGGGTGCGTTCGGCCCAGTCGCCGCGCAGCCCGGCCAGCGGCTCGCCCTCCCAGAGTTCGAGTGCCGCGCTCAACCCGGTGACGTCGGCCGGGTGCTCGCGGAGAAGACGCCGGAACCGGAAGACGTCGACCTGCTCGGGCCGGGCGACGAGGCGGTAGCCGCCGGAATCCCTGGTCACCCGCGCGCCACCGGGCTCGGCCTGTTCGAGCGCGCGCCGGATCCGCGTGATGTGCGCCTGCAGGGAACGACGCACCTGTTCGGGCGGCGACTCGCCCCAGACCCGGTCGATCAGGAGGTCGACGCCGACGGTTCGGCCCGCGTCGAACAGCAGCACGGCGAGTACGGCCTGCCTGCGCGGCTCGCCGATGGCGACGGCCTGCCCGCGCACCTGCAGCCGGACCGGCCCCAGCACCCGGAAATCCACGTCATCCCCTCGCAATCCCCCGACCGGAAGAAGGGTAGAGCCGGTATTTCGGTCGCCACAACACATTCTCGGCGTCTTTCGGGGTAAGCCGAACTGAAAGCCTTCTATCGCAAGGGAAAGGAACGGAAAGCGCCGATACCCTGTTGGCGGGTAACCGGTGGTGGTCAGGCATGATCATGCCTCATGACCCGTGACGCAGGCGACCGTTCGTTGTACGAGACCATCTTCCGACGCCGGGACACCAGGGGTGAATTCACCGGGGAGCCGATCCCGGCGGAGGTGCTGCGTCGCGTGTTGAGCGCGGCGCACGCCGCGCCCAGCGTCGGCCTGTCCCAGCCGTGGGATTTCGTCGTCGTGTCCGATATGGACCTTCGGAAGAAGTTCCGGGAACATGTGCTGGCCGAACGTGAAGTATTCGAAGGCGGGCTGGATTCCGAGAGGGCCCGGGTCTTCGCGCCGATCAAGATCGAGGGGATCGTGGCGTCGTCCGCGGGAATCGTGGTCGGCTACGATCCGTCGCGCGGTGCGCCGGACGTCCTGGGACGGCACGCGATCGCCGACGCCGGCCTGTACTCGGTGTGCCTGGCCATCCAGAATCTCTGGCTGGCGGCGACCGCCGAAGGGCTCGGCGTCGGCTGGGTCAGCTTCTACCGCGAAGAGTTTTTGCGCGAACTGGTGGGATTGCCCGAACACGTGCGTCCGGTGGCGTGGCTGTGCGTCGGCCCGGTGCGAGACCTGCCGACGGTGCCCGATCTGGAACGGCACGGCTGGCGTGAACGTCTCCCGCTCGACGCGGTGTTGCACTACGAGCAGTATTCGAAGTCCTGACACGCGTCCATGCTCGCCGGAGCCCTCGCTGGCCGAAGGGGCCCATCGCCGCATCAGACGCGGCGAAGGACGCCTTCAGCCCGGCCCGCGATCAGGCCCGATGGTCAGCGCAGCTTGTCGACTTCGGCGATTCGCTCCCAGCGGGCGCCGAGCGCGTTGAGCAGCGCGGCCATGTCGAGGTCGTCGTCGCCGTCGAGGAGTGCCTTGTCCAGCCTGCGGGCGCGGCGGTTCACCTGGCTCAAGACCGACTTGCCCTCGTCGGTGAGCGAGAGCAGTTTGCGCCGCGCGTCGTGCGGGGACTCGACGCGCTGGATGAGCCCTCGCCGTTCGAGCCTGCGGCACAGGTCGGCCATCGTCGAGGTGTCGAGGGCGACCGCGCCCGCCAGTGAGCTCTGGTCGCTGCCGGGGTAGGCGCGGACCGCGGACAGCACCGCGAACTGCGGACCGGTCAGCACCGGGTCCACGTGCCGGTTCCACGCGGCGAGGTAGGCCTGGTACAGCCGTCGGGCGCCGTAGCCGGGCGCCGCCAGCAGGTCGGAGGGCGGCGCGGGAGTGACGGCCGGCGTGTCGTCCCTGCGCCTGCCCGTACGCGCCGATTCACCCATCGCTACTCCTTGTCGGCTCCAACCCGCTGCCCGGGCCCCCGAGGTGATCCTACGTGTCCGGACGGTCGCTCACGGGCAGGCCGCCGAGATCTGTCCGCAGTCACCTCTTGCGTATCCGGATAGTACGTGTTCGTATGAAGACCGGTCTTGCGTACCCGGATAGTACGTGCTCGGATCAATATGGAAGGTGGTCGGCGATGGACCGGAACCTGTTCAACGACATCTGTTTGCGCCAGCTGACGTTCTCGGGGGTGCACGAGGGCGAGACCGTGGTGGTGCTGACCCGCGGCGGTGAGCGGGCGGAGTACGCCGACGCCTTCCTGTGGGCCGCGCAGCAGCTGGGCGCCTCGGCCTACCACATGCGGCTGCCCTCGCCGGTCAGCGCGGCCGGCGCGTGGGCGGTGGGCGACTCGGGGCTGGGGAACATCCCGCTGGCGGTCGAGGCGCTCAAGAGCGTCGACATGGTCGTCGACTGCACGTTCCTGTTGTTCAGCAAGGAACAGTTCGCCATCCAGGACGCGGGCACCCGGATCCTCACCGCCGTCGAACCGCCCGAGCTGCTGGCCAGGCTCATGCCGACGAAGGAACTGCGCGAGCGCGTGGAGATCGGCGCGGAACTCCTGGCCAAGGCCGGCACGATGCGCATCACCAGCCCGGCGGGTACCGACGTCACGTATCAGCTCGGCGTGTACCCGACGTTGTCCGAGTACGGCTACACCGACACACCCGGTCGCTGGGACCACTGGCCGGCGGCGTTCGTGTTCACCGGCGGTGCCGACGACGGCGTCGACGGGAAGATCGTGCTGTCGCCGGGCGACGTTCTGTTGCCGTTCAACACCTACGTACAGACCCCGGTCGAGATCACCATCGAGCAGGGCTTCATCCGGGACATCCGCGGCGGCGCCGGATCGTCCGGGCTCGACGCGGATCTGCTGCGCTCCTACATCGAAAGCTTCGAAGACCCGCGCGGCTACGGCATGAGCCACGTGGGCTGGGGGCTCGACGAGCGCGCCCACTGGCACGGCCTGACCCAGTTCCCCGGCGGGATGGGCATGGAACTGCGGAGTTTCTACGGCAACGTCATGTTCTCCATCGGCCCCAACAACGAGCTCGGCGGCCCGAACGACACGCCCTGCCACTTCGACATCCCGATGCGCGGCAATTCCCTTTACCTGGACGACGAACTGATCGTCGACAACGGCGAGCTGACCGTCGCCGAGATGCGTCCGGCGGGCCGCCGATGAGCGACCACCACATCGGGATGATCGTCCCCAGCTCGAACCTCACGATGGAGACCGAGCTGCCGCGGATGCTGCGCGCCAGGGAGGAGACCCGGCCGGGGGACCGGTTCGTCTTCCATTCCGCGCGGGCCCGGATGCGGCACGTCGAACCCGAACAGCTGCGGGCGATGAACGCCCAGGCCGGTCGCGCCGCGGCCGAACTCGCCGACGCCAAGCCCGACGTCGTCGCCACCGCGTGCCTCGTGGCGATCATGGCGCAGGGGCCCGGCTACCACTGCACCGCCGAAGACGACATCACCCGCGTGCTGCGCGAAGAGGGCTGCGAGTCGCCGGTCGTCTCCAGCGCCGGTGCGCTGCTGTCCGGGCTCGGCGCGCTCGGTGCCCGCAAGGTCGCGATCATCACGCCGTACATGAAGCCGCTGACCAAGGCGGTGGCGGACTACATCGAGGATGCCGGGTTCGAGGTCGCCGACGCCCTTTCGCTGGAGGTGCCGGACAATCTCGCCGTGGCCCGGCTGGATCCCGCCGGGCTGCGAGAGCACCATCGGCGGTTGAATCTGTCCGATGTGGACGCACTCGTGCTCTCCGCCTGTGTGCAGATGCCGTCGCTGCCCGCGATCCAGCCGGTGGAGGACGAGATCGGGATCCCGGTCCTGTCGGCGGCGACGGCCACGACGTTCCGGATCCTGACGGAACTCGGGGTCGAGCCCACGGTGCCCGGCGCCGGGAGGTTGCTCAGTGGCGCGGAAGCGCTGACGAAGACGGGAGGCGGGCATGGCCGCGAGTCAGTCGTTTGAGGTCGTTGTCGTCGGTGGCGGGCTCGGTGGGCTCTGCGCCGCGTTGTCCTTGCGGCAGCGGGGTTTGCGGGTGACCGTGGTCGAGGCCGCCCCGGCGCTGGGCGAGATCGGCGCGGGGATCCAGACCGCGCCGAACGCCAGCCGGATCCTCATCGGGCTCGGGCTGCGCGCCCGGCTGGAGCGGGTGCGGACGGAGCCGCAGGATCAGGTGCGCCGCCGCTGGGCCGACGGGAGCATCATCGCCCAGCTGGAGCTCGGCAGGCGGGTGACCGACCAGTACGGCGCGCCCTACTGGCACTACCACCGCGCCGATCTGCACGGAGTCCTGCTCGACGCCTGCCTGGATCCCGAGGGGACCGGTCCAGTGGTGAAGGTGGCGACCGGCGCACGGGTGACCGACCTCGACCGGACGGTGCCGGACCGGCCCGCCGTGCTCACCGCCGACGGACGCCGCTTCACCGGCGACGTCGTGATCGGGGCGGACGGCATCCGGTCTTCGGTGCGCGATCTCGCCGGTTTCGACGACACCCTCGCCTTCTCCGGCGAGATGGCGTACCGGGCCCTGATCTCCGGTGACCTGATCGCCCAAGACCCCGCCACGCGCTTCCTGACCGACCGGTACCACTCCACGATCTGGTACGGCCCCAACAAACACCTGGTGCACTACATGATCCGCGGCGGGGAGTATCTCAACGTGGTCGCGATCGTGCCGTGCACCGAAGCGGTGGCCAAGGACTGGAGCGGCCCGGCCACCGCCGCCGAACTCGCCGCCGAGTACCACGACTGGGACGATCGGGTTCCGACGATGCTGGCGAAGGCGAAGGACGAGGACGTCTCGGTGTGGGCGATGTACCGCCGTCGCCGTGACCCGGTCTGGGTCGACGGCCGGGTCGCCCTGCTCGGCGACGCCTGCCACGCGATGCTGCCGTATCAGGCACAAGGCGCGTCCCAGGCGATGGAGGACGCCGCGGTGCTGGCGGAGGAGCTGGGCCGCGTCACCCGCGACGGGATCGACGGGGCGCTGGTCCGCTATGTGGACCGGCGCGCCAAGCACGCGGGCATGGTGCAGGACGCCTCGTTGCAGAACATGGACTTCTACCACCTGCCCGACGGTCCCGAGCAGCGCGAACGGGACGAGAAGCTGCGGCGCTTCGACGGGGAATCCGACGTTTCCTACGACTGGCTGTGGAACGGCAGCCCGCTCACCGACCCCGACACCGAGTCCATCCACTACCAGTTCGCCCGCTGAGGCGCGCTGGCCGGCAATCGCAACGGAGTGGTTCATGCGTACTGGTGATCAGATCGTCCAGGATTTGCCCTGGCGTTGGAGCGTGCAGGGAAAGATCTTCCTCATCGGCGGGCTGGGCTACATGTTCGATGCCTGGGACGTCGCGCTGAACGGATTCCTCACCCCGCTGGTCGGGACGGAATTCGGCTTGTCCGCCGGTGGGAAGGGCCTGGTGGCCACCGCGAACCTGATCGGCATGGCCGTCGGGGCGGTCGCCTGGGGCACGGTCGCCGACCGGATCGGCCGGAAGCGGGCGTTCAGCATCACGTTGCTGCTGTTCGCGCTGTTCTCCGTGCTGGGCGCGCTCGCGCCGAACGTGGAGACGTTCCTCGCGCTGCGTTTCCTGGCGGGGATCGGGCTCGGCGGCTGTATCCCGGTCGATTACGCGATCGTGAGCGAGTTCTCCCCACGCAAGCATCGCGGCCGGGTCCTGTCCGCGATGGACGGCTGGTGGCCGATCGGGACCACACTGGCCGCCGTCACCGCGACGCTGCTGCTCCCGGTCGAGGGCAACTGGCGCTGGATGCTGGTCTTGATGATCCTGCCCGCGCTGCTGTTGTTCTGGGTGCGGCGTGGCGTCCCGGAATCACCGCTGTACCTGGTGCGCAAGGGTCGCGAGGCGGAGGCGCGGGCGGTGATCGACGATCTCGTGCGCCGCACGGGAGCGACTCCGGAGCCGTACTCGGTCCCGCCCGCGGTGGTCGAGGACACCCGCGGTGGCGCGGTCGCGGCCGCGTTCGATCAGCTGCGCCGGGTGTGGGCGTTCAACCCGCGGATCACGGCGGTCGCGTGGTCGCTGTTCATCAGTGTCATGCTGGTCTACTACGCCGCGCTCAGCTGGATGCCGTCCATCCTGCGGGCGCAGGGATTCGGCGAGATCGCGGCCTTCGCCTCGACCGCGCTCATGAACGCGACCGGCATCGTCGGTGTCGCGGTGGCCGTGCTCCTGGTCGACAAGGTCGGCCGCAAGCGGATCATCCTGATCGCCGGCCCGCTCACCGCCCTGTCGCTCGTGGTGTTCTCGCTGCTGCTCGAAACGCCTGCCGCGGCGGTCGTGGCGATCGGCGCGTTCGGCCTGTTCGCGCTGGTGGTCATCCCGGTGATGTACGCCTACGTCTCCGAGCTCTACCCGACGGAACTCCGGGCTTCGGGGTTCGGCTGGGCGTCGTCGTCGAGCCGGGCGATCACCGGCTTCGCGCCGCTGTTGTTCGGCAGCGTGCTGTGGCCGGTGCTCGGGCTGCCGCTCACCTTCACCGTGCTGGGTGTGCTCGTGGTGGCCGCGGTCGTGTTCATGAAGGTGGGCGCGCCGGAGACCCGCGGCCGCGAACTCGACCGGATCGTCGAACCGGTCGAGGCACCCGCCGAGACCAGGACGGCTCTGTGAAGCCCGCCGCGTTCCGGTACCACCGGGCCCACGACGTCACCGACGCCGTCGGCCTGCTCGGCGAGCTCGCCGCGGCGGGCGAGGATCCGAAACTCATCGCCGGCGGCCAGAGCCTGATGCCGATGATGAACTTCCGGCTCGCCCGCCCGACGGCACTGGTGGATCTGGGACAGCTGCGCCGGGACCCGGCGCTGAACTCCTTCCGGCGCAACGGTTCCAGCCTCACGATCGGCGCGCTGGTCACCCATCGGGCGGTCGAGACGGCCGAATTCGGGCCGGATTTCGACGTGCTCTCCCGCGCGATGCGGTGGGTGGGGCATCTGCCGATCCGTTCGCGCGGCACGGTGGCGGGCAGCATCGTCCACGGCGACGCGACCGCGGAATGGTGCCTGCTCGCCCTGCTGCTCGACGCGGTGATCGTCGCCGAAGGCCCGCGCGGCCCCAGGGAGATCCCCGCCGCGGAGATGTTCCACGGCTTCTACACCACGGCCGTCGAACCGGACGAGGTCGTGACGGCGGTGCGCTTCACCCGGCCGTCGCCCAGGGCCGCGTTGACCGAATTCGCCCGCCGCCACGGCGATTTCGCGATCGTCGACGCCGCTGTGAGCATCGACGCGGAGCACGGGGGCCGGGTCGTGCTCGGCGGCGTGGCCCCCGCTCCCATCCGGGTGCCCGAGGCGGAGGCGCTGCTCGACGGCGGTGCGCCCGGCCCGGAGCTGTTCGCCGCGTGCGGGGCGGCCGCCGCCGCGGCGATCGATCCGCCCGACGACGCGGCGGGCAGCGCGGCCTACCGCCGACGGCTGGCGAGCACCCTCGTCACCCAGGCGCTGCACGAGGCCTGGGAGAAAGGAGAAACGCGATGACCGCACGGTTCGACGGGCGGAACGGCCGCTGGGTCGGCGCGTCGGTGCCCCGGCGCGAGGATCCTCGTCTGCTCACCGGCCGCGGCCGGTTCGTCGACGACATCCGGTTGCCCGGCATGCTGCACGCCGCCTTCGTCCGTTCGACGGTCGCGCACGGCAAGCTCGCCGGGATCGACCTGTCGGCCACGCTGGCGGTGGACGGGGTCGTCGCCGCGTACACGGCGGAAGACCTGGGACTCGGTGACATCGTCGCCCTGCTCGACCGGCCGCCCGAGGAGTTCTCGCCGACCGCGATGCCGATCCTCGCCAGGGAGAAGGTGCGGTTCACCGGCGAACCGGTGGCGCTGGTCGTCGCCCGCGATCCGTACAGCGCCGAGGACGGTGTCGAGGCCGCGGTGGTGGACTACGAGCCGCTCGGCGCGATCGTGTCGGAGGAGTCGGCGTTGGCCGCGGGCGCTCCGCTCGTGCACGACGAGGCGCCGGGCAACGTGCTGGTCGACGTGTCGATGTTCGACACACCCGGTGTCGACGCGGCGTTCGAAGCCGCCCGTGCGGGTGGCGGCCGGGTGGTCGAGGTCGTCACGAAGAGCGGACGGCAGAACGCGCTTCCGCTCGAAACGCGAGGAGTGGTCGCGTCCTGGGACGACCACGACGACCAGCTGCTCGTCCAGATGTGCACCCAGGTGCCGCATCAGGTGCGCACGGCGATGGCCCGTTCGCTGCGGGTCCCCGAACGCACCGTGCGGGTCACCGTTCCGGACATGGGCGGCGGCTTCGGCCAGAAATGCGTCGTCGGCCGCGAGGAGATCGCGGTCGCGGCGGCGGCCCGGCGGCTGAACCGGCCGGTGAAATGGATCGAAGACCGGCGCGAGGCGCTCACGGCCGGATTCCTTGCCAGGGAACAGCGTTACCGCACACTGGCGGCGTTCGACGAGGACGGGCGGATCACCGCGCTGGACGTCGACGTGGTCTGCGACATGGGCGCCTACTCCTGCTACCCGTTCACGGCGGGGATCGAGCCGCTGATGGCGTCGGCCGAGATGCCGAGCGTGTACCAGGTGCCCGAATACCGCGTCCGTGCCCGCGCCATCGCGAGCAACAAGGCGCCGACTGCGCCCTATCGCGGGGTGAGCCGCCCGCAGTACGTGATGGCGATCGAGCGGGTGATGGAACGCGCCGCGAGGGAACTCGGCCTCGATCCGGTCGAGATCCGGCGGCGCAACGTGATCACGCAATTCCCGTACACCGGGGTCAACGCCATCACCTACGACCCGGGCACCTACCGCGAATCGCTCGAACTCGCCGAGGCGGCGATCCAGGATGAGGGCTGGTACGAGATCCGGGAGCGTGCCGCCGCCGAGGGCAGGCATATCGGCATCGGGTACTGCTGTTTCTCCGAGCGGACCGGATACGGCTCGGGCGCCTTCGCCAAACGGAAGATGGCGGTGGTCCCGGGCTTCGACATCTCGGAGATCCGGATGGACACCACCGGTTCGGTCGTGGTCACCAGCGGCACCATGAACCACGGCCAGTCCCACGAGACGACGCTGGCGCAGATCGTGGCCGACCGGCTCGGGCTGCACCTCGACCAGGTCAAACTGCGCCAGGGCGACACCGAGCGCATCGCCTACGGCTGGGGGACGTTCGCTTCCCGCTCGGTGACGATCGGCGGCTCGGCGGTGTCCCTCGCGGCCGGGAAACTCGGCGAACTGCTGTGCAAGATCGCCGCGCACCTGCTGGAAACGAGTCCCGACAACGTGCGCCTCGACGGTGACGGCGGCGTCGTCCAGATCGACGATCCGGAGCGCCGCGCGTCGTTCGAGGAGATCGCCGACGTGGCGTACCTGCGCAGTCACCTGCTGCCCAAGGACGTCGAGCCGACGCTGACGGCCACGGCGAGTTTCGACGTGCCCGGCGACGGCACGTTCTCGAACGCCACGCACGCCGTGGTCGTCGAGGCCGATCCGGGCACCGGCCGGATCAAGATCCTGCGCTACGCGTGCGTGGAGGACTGCGGGGTGGTGATCCACCCGCAGGTCGTCGACGGCCAATGCCGCGGCGGGATCGCGCAGGGTATCGCCGGCGCGTTGTTCGAGGAGATCACCTACGCGGGCAACGGGGAACCGTCGGCCGCCAGCTTCATCGACTACCTGGTGCCGACCGCGACGGAGATCCCCGACATCACCGTCACCCATCTCGAAACCCCTTGCGCGTTCACGGAAAACGGGGCGAAGGGAGCGGGGGAGGGCGGCACCATCGGCGCGCCCGCCGCGGTGCTGAACGCGATCAACGACGCGCTGCGCCACACGGGAGTCGAACTCGACGTGACCCCGGTGCATCCGCAGACCGTGCTCGCCGCGCTCGACGCGGGGGTCCACAAGGAAATGAGCGTTCCATCATGAGCGACCGGCACCTGATCGACCTGACCGTCAACGGCGAGACGCACGAGGTCCTCGTCGAGCCGCGCAAGACCCTGCTCGACGTGCTGCGGCACGACCTCGGGCTGACCGGCACCCACGTCGGCTGCGAGCACGGGGTGTGCGGCGCCTGCACCGTCCTCGTCGACGGCGAACCGGTGCGGGCGTGCCTGATGTTCGCCGTGCAGGCGGAGGCGGCGGAGATCCGCACGGTCGAGTCGTTGAGCCGGGACGGCGAACTTTCCGATCTGCAGCGGTCTTTCAGTGAGCACCACGGCCTGCAGTGCGGCTTCTGCACCCCCGGATTCCTCATGCTGGCCGAAGGTTTCCTGGCCCAGCGGCCGGACGCGGGCCGCGAGGAGATCCGCGAGGCCGTCTCGGCGAATCTGTGCCGCTGCACGGGTTATCAGACGATCGTGGACGCGATCGAGGCGACCGCGACCCGTCGATGCCACGCCAAGGAGAAGGAGGCGACAGCGTGATCCTCGAAAACCAGCTGTCCGTACCGGCCGGACCCGACGAGGTCTTCGCCTTGATCAACGACGTCGAACGGGTGGCGGGCTGTCTGCCGGGCGCGACCCTCGACGGACGACAGGACGACGCCTATCTCGGCCGCGTCAAGGTCAAGGTCGGCCCGATCACGGCCGCCTACTCGGGCACGGTGCGCTTCACCGACGTCGCCGAGGCCGACCGCAGCCTGCGGCTGGTGGCCAGGGGAGCGGACGCCCACGGCAACGGCGACGCCGAGGCCGACGTGACGCTGACCGTGCGCGAGGCACCCGGCGGCGCCACCATCGAGCTGCGCACCGATCTGTCGATTCGCGGCAAGCTCGCCCAATTCGGCAAGGGCGCGATCGGCGCCGTCTCCACCCGGCTGCTCGACCAGTTCGCCCGCAATCTCGCGGACCAGTTGCGGGCGGGGCCGGTCGCGGCTACGAGCGCCGCTCCCGCGCCGGAAGCCGTCGACGGGCTCGCCATGGTGCTTCCGGAGGGCGTCAAGCGCTACGGCGTGATCGCGGCCGCCGCGGCGCTCGGGTTGTTCCAGGGCTGGCTGCTCGGCCGGATCCGCACCCAGGACAAACTGATCAAGGAGTTGCAGCGTGCCCGTCGATGAAACTCTCGACAGCGTGTACGACCGAGCCGGTTTCGGTGCGAGCGTGCCGCGCGGATCGCGTCCGGCGCTGGTCGTGGTCGACCTGACGCGGGGCTTCACCGAACCCGCCTTCCCGTCCGGCGCGGATCTCACCGCCGAAGTCACCGCGACCGCCGCCCTCGTCGCCGAAGCCCGGCGACAGAGCGTGCCGGTGATCTACACCGCGATCAGTTACACGCCCGCCGAGGCGGACGGCGACGCCGTGGCGTGGCTCCGGAAAGCGCCCGGGATGCGGGCACTCCGCGAAGGAACCGAAGCGGTCGCCCTCGACCCACGGCTCGAACAGCGCGAGGGCGACCATTTGATCCTGAAGAAGGGCGCGTCGGCGTTCCACGGGACCTCGCTGGCCGCGCTCCTCACGAGTCTGGGCACGGACACCGTCGTCGTTTGCGGCGCGACCACTTCGGGATGTGTCCGGGCGACCGCCGTCGACGCCGTCCAGTCCGGTTTCGACACCCTCGTCGTCCAGGAAGCCTGTGGTGACCGCGCTGCCGGGCCGCACGACGCCGCTTTGTTCGACCTGCAGGCGAAATACGCCGACGTCGTCGAGCTCGACGAGGCCCTGGCGTATCTCGCGGATCTGGATCGCCGCACGCTCGGCCGGCCCGCGTTGGCGGATCTCGGCGACGTTCCGGCGACCAGCCGCTGGGTGACGTCGGGTCCGGTCCGGCTGCACGTGCTCGACTACGGGCCCGCCGACGGGGTCCCGGTGCTCGTGCTGCCGGGGATCACCAGCCCCGCGGTCACGATGGACTTCGTGGCCCGCGAACTCACCGATCTCGTGCGTCCGCTCGTGCTCGACGTCCGCGGCCGCGGGTTGTCCGACGACGCCGCGGAGTACGACCTGGCGAGCTACGCCGCGGACGTCGAGGCGGTCGTGGACGGGCTCGGGCTGCGCGATCCGATCCTGTTCGGACACTCCATGGGCGCGCGGATCGCCGCCCGTGCCGCGGTTGCCGGACGTCCGTTTCGGGGTACCGTGCTGGCCGATCCTCCCCTGAGCGGTCCCGGACGGGCGCCGTACCCCACCACCCTCGACGCCTTCCTCGGTCAGCTCGATCAGGCCCGCCGGGGAACCGACGCAGACGAAGTCGCCCGGTCCTGGCCGCGATGGCCGCGCCGGGAACAGGAATTGCGCGCCCGATGGTTGTCTTCGTGCTCCCGCGACGCGATCGTCGCCACGCACGCCGGATTCGAATCCGAGGACTTCTTCGACGACTGGCCGAAGGTGGCCCCTCCGACGTTCTTTCTGTACGGCGGCGCGAGCCCGGTCGTCACCGCCGCCGGTGCGGCCGAGGCGGCCGAGCGCAATCCGTCGGCGGAACTCGTCGAGATCCCGGGGCCGGGCACATGATCTTCTGGGACGAACCCGAGGCCGCTCTTGCCGCGCTGCGGGAGGCGTTGCGGAAACTTCGTGGGAGGTAAGGAAAACGGGGAGGCGGCGGTCCCTGGCTCGCCCCTGCACGCGCTGACGGCCTTGGTGTAGTCCGTGAGGGCCTCCTTCCCTACCTTCAGGGTAGGCAAGGAGGCCCTCACGGACCAGTGATCAACCTGCTGTCTCACGCTCGCGATCGCGCGGGTCGCGGAAGTTCGTCAGCGGCGGCCGCTGAGCGTCGTGGAACCGGCGTACCGGGCTTCGGTGCCGAGTTCCTCTTCGATGCGGATGAGCTGGTTGTACTTGGCCGTGCGGTCCGAGCGCGACAGCGAGCCGGTCTTGATCTGCCCGCAGTTGGTGGCGACGGCGAGGTCGGCGATGGTGGTGTCCTCGGTCTCGCCGGAGCGGTGCGACATCACCACGGAATAGCCTGCCTTGTGCGCGGTCTCGACCGTGGTGAGGGTTTCGGTGAGCGTCCCGATCTGGTTGACCTTGACCAGGATCGAGTTCCCGATGCCCCGCTCGATACCGTCGTTGAGCAGGTTCACGTTGGTACAGAAGACATCGTCGCCGACGAGCTGGACCCGGTCGCCGATGGTGTCGGTGAGCTGCTTCCAGCCGGCGAAGTCGTCCTGGGCGACACCGTCCTCAATGGACACGATGGGGTAGCGCGAGGTCAGGTCGGCGAGGTAGGCCACGTGCTCCTCGATGCTGCGCTTGCGCCCCTCGCCGGTGTAGTCGTAGACGCCGTCGGTGTAGAACTCGGACGCGGCCGGGTCGAGCAACAAGGCGATGTCCTCGCCGGGGGTGTAGCCGGACTGCTCGATGGCGCGCAGCACGAACTCGAGTGCTTCGTCGGCTGAGCTGAGGTTCGGCGCGAAGCCGCCTTCGTCGCCGACGTTGGTGCCGTGTCCGGCTTCGCGCAGCGACGCGCGCAGAGTGTGGAACACCTCCGAGCCCATCCGGACGGCGTCGGCGAAGGTCTCCGCGCCGAGCGGGCCGATCATGAACTCCTGGAAGTCGATCGGGTTGTCCGCGTGCGCTCCGCCGTTGATGATGTTCATCATCGGCATCGGAAGCAGATGCGCGAACACACCACCGACGTAGCGGTACAACGGAAGTCGCTTCGCGGCTGCGG
Source organism: Amycolatopsis sp. EV170708-02-1 (assembly GCF_022479115.1). NCBI lineage: Bacteria > Bacillati > Actinomycetota > Actinomycetes > Pseudonocardiales > Pseudonocardiaceae > Amycolatopsis > Amycolatopsis sp. EV170708-02-1. The sequence goes on along the minus strand of NZ_CP092497.1, from coordinate 4,855,937 downwards.
CGGCTTTCGCCACCGCCAGTGAGACGCCGAGGGTGGCGTTGGCGCCGAGCCGCGCCTTGTTCGCGGTGCCGTCCAGCGCGATCAGCGCGCGATCGACGTCGGCCTGGGCTTCGGCGTCGAGTCCGACGACGGCCTCGGCGATCTCGGTGTTGACGGCGTCGACGGCTTTGCGGACGCCCTTGCCGTGGAATCGGGTCTTGTCGCCGTCGCGCAGTTCGACGGCTTCCTTGGTTCCGGTGGAGGCGCCCGACGGCACGGCGGCGCGTCCGAGCGAGCCGTCCGCGAGTTCGACGTCGACCTCGACGGTCGGGTTGCCCCGGCTGTCGAGGATCTGACGGCCGTGGACGCGGAGGATGGCGGTCATGTGCACTCCTTGGCTGGTCGCGCCGCCCCCGGTGAGCGGTGGGACGTCCGCGAGGCTAGCAGAGAATCCCTGAATCGATACCGAGCTCTGACCAGGTAAATCGGGGCATGCGTAGGACCCAGGGCCTACTGGCGCCGGACAGGATCGGTCCCCGGTCCGACGCGGGCGGGTGCCCCGCCGGGATGGACTGGCGAGCGACGTGATCGCGCTCGACGGGAAGAAGACCTGATGCTCAAGTTCGACCGGCTCACCAAGCGACGAGGATCGGCGACGATCCTTTCCGACGTCAGTTTCGAGGCGCGCCCGGGCCGCGTGACCGGCTTCCTCGGCCCCAACGGTGCCGGCAAATCGTCGACCCTGCGGATCCTGCTCGGACTGGACCGGCCGACGTCGGGAACCGCGTTGGTCGACGGCGTTCCGTTCGCCGGGCTGCGGGATCCCCTGCGCAAGGTCGGTGCCGTTCTCGACGGCTCGGGGGCGCATCGCTCGCGCACCGGCCGGGCGCATCTGAAGTGGGTCGCCGCGGCGGGCGGCATCCCGCGCGGCAGGGTGGACGAGGTCCTGGCGGAGGTCGGGCTGTCCGCCGCCGCGGGCAAACGCGTCCGCGGCTATTCGCTGGGGATGGGGCGGCGGCTGGCACTGGCGGCGGCGCTGCTCGGCGATCCCGAGGTGCTGGTGCTCGACGAACCGGTCAACGGCCTCGATCCGGAAGGCATCCGCTGGATCCGCGGTTTCCTCCGTGCACGCGCCGCGGCCGGGCGGACCGTCCTGCTTTCCAGCCACCTCATGGGAGAACTGTCGGAGACGGTCGACGACGTCGTGGTCATCGACCACGGCCGGATCGTCGCGCGGGGGACACTCACCGAGGTCGTCGGCGGGCACCGAAGCCTGGAGGACGCCTTCTTCGCGCTCACCACAGGGGGCGTGCGATGAGGGCCTATCGGGCAGAACTGCGCAAGCTCACCTCGCTGCCGTCGGTCTGGGTCGCGGTCGCGGTCGGCGTGCTGCTCCCGGCCGCCCTGACGTTCCTCAACGCAAGGGCCGCGAGCGGGAACGTGGACCTCGGATTCCAGGAACTCGCGTTCGGCGTGGTGGGCGCGATCATCCTGGGCGTCGTCGCGGTGAGCAGCGAATACACCACCGAGGGGGAGAACGCCGGTGGTGGACGCCAGATCACCACGAGCCTCACGGTCGTGCCGTCCCGGCGGCGATTGCTGAGCACGAAGCTGGCGGCGGTGGGCACCGTGGTCGCCGCGCTGGCGACGGTTTCCTCGACGATCACCCTCGTCATCGTCGAAGCGCAGGGCGTGAGTGATTTCGGGCGCCTGCCAGGAGTCGTCCTCTACTGGGTGCTGACGGCCCTGCTCGCGTCCGGCCTGACCTTGTTGGCGCGCAACGGAATACTGCCGCTCACCGTGCTGATCCTGAACACGTCGGTGGTCACGGTCACCTACCTGCTCGCGAAACTCACGCCGCTGGCCGTGTTCTTCCCCGACCTGGCCGGGTTCCGGATGTTCGTCGAGCGGGTGGATCTGCCCGTCCAGCTCGCACCGGTCACCGGTGGCCTGGTGATGACGGCCTGGGTCGCGGCACTGCTCGCCGCCGGCTTCCTGGTCTTCCGCGGGAGGGACGCGTGACGGGCGGCCGGGCGATCCGGGCCGAGATCCTCAAACTCCTCAGCCTGCCGGCGACGTATTTCACCCTCCTCTGCACCTTGGGGGTTTCGGCGATCCTCGCGACCGCGTTCTCACGACAAGGCGTGTCGCCCGCCGGCTACACCCAGGCAGGGTTCATCGTCCTCGGCGTCATCGCGGCGACGTCGGAGTACAGCGGCGGTCAGATCCACCGGACCCTGACCGCCATGCCACGCCGGATCGCCCTGCACCTGGCCAAAATCGCGGCACTCCTGATCGTGGCCGTCCCGGCGGCCATCCTGACCGCGCTGGCCGGTGGACCGTGGTCCGACGCGGTGGGAACGAGTGCTTACCTGGCGCTCACCACGATCCTTTCCGCCGCGGTCGCGACCGTCCTGCGGTGGAGTGTTCCGGCGGTGGCCGGGCTGCTCGGGTACTACTTCATCGCAGGCCCGCTTCTCCGGGATCGAGCCCCGTTCGCGGCCTACCTCCCCGACGCCGCGAGCCACGACCTGCGCGCGCTCGGCGGCTCGGCCGTCGTGCTGGGCTGGGTGCTCGTCGCGGTGGGGATCTCCGCGATCACGTTCCACCGGCGGGACGCCTGACCGCACGCGGGGCCACCAAGCCCAGGTCGTACGCCGTGATCACCAGCTGAGCGCGGTCGCGGGCCGCGAGCTTGCTCAGGAGCCGGCTGATGTGCGTCTTGACGGTCTTGACGGAGATGGTCAGCGTTTCGGCGATCTCGGTGTTGGACAGCCCGCGGCCGACGAACGTGAGGATCTCGATTTCACGCTGGGTCAGCCCGGCAGGCGGAGGAGGGTTCCGGTGCGGCGGCGCCGTGACGTAGTGCTCTATCAGCCGGGTGAGGATGGCGGGCGCGAAGAGGGATTCACCGGTGTGCGTCCGGCGGACGGCGGCGAGGAGCTCGTCCGGTTCGGTGTCCTTGAGCAGGAAACCGCTCGCTCCCGCGCGGAGCGCGCCGTAGACGTACTCGTCCAGCTCGAACATGCTCAGCACGAGGATCCTGGTCCCGGCCAGGTCGGGGCAGTCGCTGATCTCCTTGGTGGCCGCGATCCCGTCCTGGCCGGGCATGCGGATGTCCATCAGCACGACGTCCGGGCCCAGCCGCCGCGCCATTTCCACCGCTTGGCCGCCGTCCTCGGCCTGTCCGACGACGACCATGTCCGGTGCGGCGCCGATGATGATCGCCAGGCTGTGCCGCAGCAGCCGCTGGTCGTCGGCGAGCAGGACCCGGATCGGTGGCTGCCCGGTCATCGGCGTGCTCCGTCCGGTAGCCGCGCCGTGAGCCGGAATCCGGTCCCGGCCGGTGCCGCGTGCAGTTCGCCGCCGAGAATCCCGGCACGTTCGCGGAGCCCGGCCAGGCCGTGGCCGGCACCGGCGGCGGGGGACCAGTCACTTCGCGGCCCGTCGTCCTCGGCGGTCACGACGATCGTGTCGCCATCGCGCCTCAGCTCGACGCGAGCGATCGTCGGTCCGGCGTACCGCGCGGTGTTCGCGACGGCTTCACGGACGATTTCGCAGACAGTCGCTTGTACCCCAGGGGAAACGTCCCCGAGCTCGCCGACATCCAGTCGCGGCTCGACGCCCAGCGGGCGGGCTGCCTCGACGATGGCGGGAAGATCCGACAGGTTCAGCACGGGCCGCGACGGCGCGCCGCGCTCTTCAGGGTCGCGAAGCACGGCCAGCATGCGCCGGAGTTCGGTGACCGCGTCCCGGCTCGCCCGCTCGATGTCGATGAGCGCCTGCTCGCGCTCCGCTTCCCGGGCGTCTCCTCGGATCCGCCTCGCCGCACTGGCCCGCAGCGTGATCACGCCGAGGCCGTGGGAAACGATGTCGTGGAGTTCCCGGGCGATCCGGAGCCGCTCGTGCTGCGTGGCGTGCTCGGCCGCCCAGCCGGTGAGGCGGGCTTCGTAGTCGAGGCGCCGCCGACGCGCGCGAACCAGCGTCCACGTGGTCACGCCGATGGCCGTGGCCACGACGAGAATCGGCACGACGACCGCGCCGGGCCCGTTCGCGCCGACGGCCAGCAGCGCGACCACGGCCACGACCAGCACCGCCGAGGCGACCAGCCACGCACGCGATCGCCATTCGGGGCGGTCCGGCGGTGTCATCACCGGCCATCGTATTACCGGCGGTCAGGCCGCATGCGCCAGTGTCAGCGCGCCACCCGCCGCCGAGAGCACCAGAACGGACCAGCGGACGGACCGTTCGCCGACCCGGCGGCTCAGCGCCCGTCCCAGCAGATCACCGGCGATGGCCGCGCCCGCCACCGCGAGGAGCACGCTCACCGGCACCTCCACCCAGCCGAGACTGGGCAGCGCGACCAGGCCGAGCAGGAAGAAGTAGATCGACAGCGTTCCGCGGGTCTCGTCCGCGCCCCAGCCCGCGCTCGCCCCGTACACCGCCACGGCGGGACCGGAAAGCCCGGCGACGGAGTTCATCGCCGCGCTCAGCACACCCGCGCCGACGGCGCCCGTCCTGCCCGCCAGCCGCCTGCTGGTGACGCCGCTCGCCAGGATGCCGACCGCGAGGACGCAACAGCCACCCGCGGCGAGCAGCAGCGGGCGCGCAGGAACACCGCGCACCACGAACGCGACGACCGGGGTGAACACCACCGCGGGCACCGCAAGCCACGCGACCTGCGCCCATCTGATCGCCCGCCAATGGGTGATCGCGACCGCGAGATAGACCGGGAAGCCGAGCAGCAGGGTGAGCCGGACGGCGTCGAGCGGGCCAAGGGCCAGTGCCAGGAACGGCACGCACAGCAGGGAAAGCCCCATCCCGGAAAGGCGCTGGGCGACGACCCCGGCCGCCGCCGCGAGCGAGGTCATGGCCAGGGTTCCCACGAGTCCATTGTGGATCCGGTCCCGGAGTGGCGGTAGCCGCCGGTCGGCGAAGACGTCATAGCCCGGCGCTATGAGCGGTGCCGTCAACGATGGCGGGTGTTGTGAAGGTGGCTTTCGTCGCGTCGGACGTAGGGAAAGTCCCCTTCGCCCCGCGCTCTGCTCGCCTGCGTCAGGGGGACGCGTCGCGAAAGCCACTTTCGGGACATCAGACGTCGCGAAAGTGGCTTTCGCGACACGCCTGACCGAGGCCGTCACGCACCGCTGCCTCGCGAACTGGACCCGTCGAACGCGCGGGTTCTGGCACTTCTGGCCGTTCCAGCCGTGCCGCACGCTCAGCGTCACTGCCTTTGGAACAGACGGGAGCGTGAGATGAAGATCGGTGTCCCTCGTGAGGTCAAGAACCACGAGTACCGGGTCGCGGTGACGCCCGCGGGCGTGCACGAATTCACTTCGGCCGGGCACGAGGTGTTCGTCGAGCGCGGAGCGGGAGAAGGGTCCTCCGTGCGTGACGAGGACTACGCCGCCGCGGGCGCGAAGGTGCTCGACAGCGCCGACGACGTCTGGGCGACCGGAGACCTCGTGCTCAAGGTCAAGGAGCCGATCGCCGAGGAGTACCACCGGCTGCGCCGCGATCAGCTGCTGTTCACGTACCTGCACCTCGCCGCGAGCGAGCCGTGCACGCGGGCGCTGCTGGACGCGGGCACGACGTCGGTGGCGTACGAGACGGTGCAGCTGCCGAACGGTTCGCTGCCCCTGCTGTTCCCGATGAGTGAGGTCGCCGGGCGGCTGGCCCCGCAGGTCGGCGCGCAGACGCTCATGCGCGCCAACGGCGGACGTGGGGTGCTCATCGGTGGCGTCTCCGGCGTGGCCCCGGCGAGGGTGGTCGTACTCGGTGCAGGTGTCGCGGGGATGAACGCGGTCGCCGGCGCGGCCGGGACTTGGGCCGACGTCGTCCTGTTCGACAAGAACGTCGACAAGCTCCGTGCCGCCGACCGGATGTACCAGGGCCGGATCCGCACCGCCGCGGCCAACGCGTACTCGATCGAAGAAGCCGTACTCGAAGCCGACCTCGTGATCGGCGCGGTGCTCGTGCCCGGTGCCAAGGCGCCGAGCCTGGTGTCGAACGAACTCGTGTCCCGGATGAAGCCGGGCAGCGTGCTCGTCGACATCTCCGTCGACCAGGGTGGCTGCTTCGAGGACACGCGGCCGACGACGCACGCCGAGCCGACGTTCGGGGTGCACAACTCGGTGTTCTACTGCGTCGCCAACATGCCCGGCGCCGTCCCGCACACCTCGACGTACGCGCTGACGAACGTCACGCTGCCCTACGCGCTGGAGCTGGCGAACCACGGTCTGTCCGGCGCCGTCGCGCGGTGCCCAGAGCTGCGCGGCGGGGTCAGCACCGTCGACGGCAGGCTGACGTCCGCGCCGGTCGGCGAGGCACTCGGAATCGCCTCGGTCGCCCTCGACGACGTGCTCGGCTAGGTGGTGCGGGCCGGGATCTGGAGCTAGGTTCAGATCCCGGTCCGTCGCCGAAAGGGAGGTGCCGTTGCCGCGAACGTTGATCGAAATCGACCGGACGTCCGCCGAGCCGCTCTACCGGCAGGTGCGGCGCGCCATCGAGCACGGCATCGCGATCGGCACGTTCGACCCGGCGCACCGGTTGCCGAGCTCGCGTGAGCTGGCCGCCGAACTGAGCGTTTCCCGCAACACCATCAACCTCGCGTACCAGGAGCTGGTCGCCGAAGGGTTCGTGGAGAGCCGGGAGCGCAGCGGGCTGTTCATCAACGCGGAGATGCGGCCGCACTGCGCGGTGCAGGAGCGCGGCACCAGCCCGGCCATCGACTGGAGCGCGCGGGTGCGCCGGTATCCCGACGCCGGGGTGCCGCATATCGAGAAACGCCCGGACTGGCACACCTATCCGTACCCGTTCCTCGCCGGTCAGGTGGACGTCACCGCCTTCCCAGCGCGGTCGTGGACCCGCTGCCTGCGCGACGCGCTGTACCGGCCGCACGTGTTCCCGAGCCTGCAGGACAGCGTCGGCTCCGACGACCCGATGCTGGTCGACCTGATCTGCCGTCAGCTGCTCACCGCACGGGGGATCGAGGCCGACCCGGCCGAGGTGCTGATCACCGTCGGCTCGCAGCAAGGCCTCGACCTGCTCGGCCGCGCGTTGCTGGGGCCGGACAGCGTCGTGGCGATGGAGAACCCGGGATACCTCGACGCCCGGCACATCTTCCTGCGCACCGGCGCCGGGCTGCGCGGCGTCGACGTCGATCAGAGCGGCCTGCGCCCGCCGGACACCCTCGACGGCGTCGACCTGCTGTATCTCACCCCGAGCCACCATCACCCGACGAACGCGACGTTGAGCATCGGCCGCCGCCGACGGCTGCTCGGCCTCGCCGCGAGCGCGGGAACGGTGCTCGTCGAGGACGACTACGACAGCGAATTCCGGTACCACGGCAGCCCCACGCCGGCGCTGAAGGCGCTCGACGGCACCGGTGACGCGATCTACCTCGGCACCTTCTCCAAGTTCCTCTCACCCGGGCTGCGGCTGGGATATCTGGTCGGGCCGCGCGAACTGGTGCGGGAGCTGCGGGAGATCCGGCGGTACGTGCTGCGGCATCCGCCCGGCCATCTCCAGCGGGCGCTGGCGTTGCTCATCGACAGCGGCGAGTACCACCGTTCCCTGCGGCGGTACCGCACGAAACTGATGCGGAAATGGGAAGCGCCCTGTGCCGCGGTCACCGAACACCTGCCGTGGACGCAGACGGCGTACCCGCCGGGCGGGGTCAGCCTCTGGATGACCGGGCCGTCCGAACTGGACTGCCGGGCGCTGATCGAGCGGGCCGAGCGCGACGGCGTCCTGATCGAGCCCGGTGACATCTTCTTCGTCGGGGACGACCCGCCGAAGAACCACTTCCGGATCGGTTTCGCGGCCGTCCCCTTGCGCGACATCGACCCCGGTATCCGGCTGCTCGGACAGGCCTGTCGCGACCTGCTCGGCGGCTGAGCCGTCCCGACTGGTACCACCGCGCCGGAGCGTTCTGGACCTGTTCAGGCGGCCAGACGTGCCGCACTCTCTGGGGATCCCTCGTGAGCCCGGGAGGCCTGTGTGGAATTCCTTCGAGAAGATCCCCAGCGTGCAGCCGATTTCGTCGCGCTCGGTGGCACCGTCCTCACCCTCGACGCGGCGGGGAGACGGGTGCGCGCGCTGGCCGCGAGCGGCGGGCGGATCACCGCGCTGGGTTCCGAACGGGAGATCTCCCGGCTGATCGGCCCGGAGACGACCGTGCTCGACCTGGCCGAGCGCACGGTGATCCCCGGTTTCGTCGAATCCCACAACCATCCGGCGTTCTTCGGGATGACGCTGGCCGCGCCGGTCGACGCCGGGAGCCCGCCCAACGACACCATCGCCGACATCGTGGGACGGGTCGCCCAGGCGGCCAAGGAGCTCGGACCGGGGGAGTGGATCCGCGGTTTCCGGTACGACGACACGCTGCTCGCGGACGGCCGTCACCCGACGCGCGCGGATCTGGATCCCGTCTCCGGCCGCAATCCCGTGGTGCTGACCCATGTTTCCGGCCATTTCTGCACCGCGAACTCGCTCGCCCTGCGCGAAGTCGGGATCACCGCCGAAACGCCGAACCCGCCCGGCGGGCTCATCGTGCGCGACGCCCGTGGGGAGCCGACCGGGGTGCTCGTCGAGACGGCGGCCTTCCTCGTCACGTCGCGGCTGCCCGGGCAGAGCGCGGGTGAACTGGCCGAAGCCCTTCTTCTGGCGGATGAGGAGTACCTCGCCAACGGCGTGACCTCCGTGCACGACACCGGTATCGGGCTCATCGGCGGAGCGGCGGAACTGGAGGCGTACGCGCTGCTGAGGCGCGCCGGAAAACTCCGTGTCCGCGTGCGCGGCTACCTGTTCGACGGTCTCCTCCCCGGACTCGACGAGGGCGAGCCGGAGCCACCGGAATCCCGCGTGGACGACAAGTTCGCGATGACGGGGGTGAAGATCGTCGCGGACGGCTCCATCCAGGGCAAGACCGGATGCCTCGCGGAGGGCTATACCTGCGATCCGGACGAGCACGGCATGATGCTGCTCGAACCCGCCGATCTCGGCCGCCGGATCGCCGCGCTCGACGCGGCGGGCTGGCAGGTCGCCGTGCACGGCAACGGCGACGCGGCGATCGACGCGATCATCGACGGCTACTCCCGGCTGGGCTCGCCGCGGGGCACCGGCAGGCGCCACCGGATCGAGCACTGCCAGACGGTGCGCGAAGACCAGCTGGACCGGATGGCCGCCCACGACGTCCTCGCGTCCTTCTTCATCAAGCACGTCTACTACTGGGGAGACCGGCATCGCGACGTCTTCCTCGGGCCCGAACGGGCACGCCGGATCAGCCCGCTGGTTTCGGCCCGCTCACGCGGAATCCATTTCGGACTGCATTCGGACACCCCGGTGACCCCGGTGCCGCCGCTGGAGGGGATCTGGTGCGCGGTACGCCGGATCACCAGGCAGGGCAAGGTACTCGGTCCCGAACAGGCCGTGGACGTCGACGCCGCGTTGCGTGGTTACACGATCGACGCCGCGTACCTCGCGGGCGAGGAAGACGTCAAGGGCAGCCTGGAGGTCGGGAAGCTCGCCGATCTCGCGGTGCTGTCCGGCGATCCGACCGCGGTCGACCCCGACCGGATCCGCGAGCTGACCGTGAACGCCACCGTCAGCGGCGGCGAGGTCGTCTGGCGGCGTGAGACGACGGGAGCACGACGATGATCCGCAGCTGGCCGAGTGTCCTCATAGGACTTTTCGTTCCCGCTTTCGCCCTGCTGGCGGGAATTCTGGTGCTGTCCGGATCGACGGCCTCGGTGCTGGGCATCCCGGTGCTGTTCTTCTGGGTGTTCTGCTGCTGCCCGCTGACCACGCTGTGCCTGTGGATCAGCTGGCGTTTCTTCGACCGCGCCCACTACCCGGAGGACGACTGATGCTGATCGCGATCGTGGCGGTGGTGATGGCGGGCTCGATCGGGCTCGCGGTGTGGGCCGGACGGTCCACGCGCGGTGGCGGGATCTCGGAATTCCTCGTCGGCGGCCGGTCCTTCCCGGCCTGGCTGGTGTACTTCCTCGCGGTCGGCGAGGTGTACAGCATCGGGACGATGATCGGGTTCCCCAGCGGGATCTACGCGCACGGCGCGAGCTACGGGATCTGGTTCCTCGGCTACATCCTGCTCGCGTACTCGCTGGGCTATTTCCTGGCCCCGCTGGTCTGGCGGGCGGCGAAACGGTACGACGCGATGACCGTGCCCGACGTGTTCGGACGGCATTTCGGCAGCAGGCGGCTGGAGCTGATCACCTGTGTGACGATGCTGATCGCGCTGGTCCCGTGGGGGCAGTACCAGTTCATCGGTCTCCAGGTCGTGCTGAGCAATCTGGGGCTGCGGCTGGACCCGGTGCAGAGCGTGGTGCTGGCGGGCATCGTGGCGTTCATCTACATCGCGGTCTCCGGTGTGCGGTCGCCCGCGTTCGTCTCGATCCTCAAGGATCTGTTCATGCTGCTCGGCGTCGTGCTCGTCGGGGTGGCCGTGGTGATCGCCGCCGGCGGCACCGCGAAGGTCAGCGGACCCGAGGTGCTCAGCGCGGCGCAGACCACCATGGGCGGTTCGGAACTCACGTTCGCGATGACCACGATCCTCTTCCAGAGCATCGTGTTCTACCTCGGCTTCGGTGGCGCGTACGTGTTCCCGGCCCGTTCCGAACGCGCGGTGAAGAGCTCGACCGTGTGGATGCCGATGTACATGCTGATCTACCCGTTCCTGGTGCTCGCCGCGTACTACGGCGTGCGCGCGCATCCGGACCTGGACAACCCGAACACCGTGTTCATGGTGACCGCCAAGGGCTTGCTGCCCGACTGGCTGCTGGGCCTCGTCGCCGCCGGCGCCGCGCTCTCCGGTGTGCTGGTGCTCGCCGCGACCGCGCTCACCATCGGCGGCATGGTCTGCCGCAACCTCGCGCCGAACGTCCCGGCCGCGGCGCAACGGCGGTGGACGGTGGTCGCGGTGGCGAGTTTCCTGGTGCTGGCGGCGGTCCTGACCCTCGTCGCGTCGACGTTGATGCTCACGATCCTGAACCTGACCTACAACCTGCTGGCCCAGGTCGTCCCCGGCTGGCTCGCGATCCTCTTCGTGCGCCGGGTGCGGACGGCCGCGGTCGCCGCCGGGATGGTCGCCGGGGTGCTCACCGCGATCGCCCTGTACGTCACCGGCGCGACATTCGGCGGGTTCAACGCGGGACTGGTGTCGCTCGGGGTGAACCTGGCCGTAGTCGTCGCCTGGAGCCTGATGAAACCGGACGTGGCGCGGACACCGGTGGCGCACTCGGCCGAAGATGCCCCGGACGCCGAGGCGGTTCCCTCGCTCAGCGCGTGATCAGAGACGGATCATGCGTGCTTGGAGGCGTAACTCGCGTGCCTGAAGGCGTAACTCTCGCACCGCGCGAGATACGCCTCCAATCACGCGAGTTACGGCTTCAAGCACGCGAGATACGGCTAGCTCGACCGGGTTCGCCACGAGCGCAGGGCGAGGCGTCGCGTCGCGGGGCGCGCCTCCTCGGCCACCGGGGTCCCGTACACGGCCGTCGCGACCGAACGTTTCAGGTCGCGGCACCGCCTGAGGACGTGGGGCGGGAACCCGGAACCGGACGGCCGGTCCGGGGTTCCGCCTTCCTCGGCGTCGAACGGCGTCCAACCCGAGCCGAGGTCGATCAGGCTGCGGTGCTTGGTCGTGTAGTACCCGCGTGACACGCTCATGGCCAGGCCGGTCGCGCCGGCCGCCGCGGCGACGAGATGCAGGTGATAGCGGCTGGAGATCCAGGTCTGCCCGGCCGCCAGCGGCAGGCCGTGGCGCCAGATGTCGCGGAACGGGTGGAACTCGGCACCGGCGAGTTCGTGTTCCAGCAGCGCCGGGACGGCGCGGTCGACGCGGGGGATCCCTTCGACGACGGCGACCTGCTCCGGGTGGACTTCCCAAGCCCGCAACAAACCCAGCACCTGGGCGGCCAGCACGGACGGCTCGAAGGCGCCGATGTCGGATTGGACGCACAGGACGAATTCGCGCGCTTGCGCGGCGGGTCTCCGCTCGGGTGGTCCCAGGAAGACGTCGTCGCATGTGCGGACGACGCCGGTGAGCAGTTCGGCCGACGGATCGTCGCGGACGTCGACGACGTCGAAACGGTCGGCGAGCGACCGGAGGAGATCGGTGGCACCGGGCGGGAACGGGGTCAGTCCCTGCCCGGTCATGGCCGTACGGGCACCCGACCGCCGGGCGGCGGCCGCGGCGCCCGCGAGCAGCCCGATATGCCGCGGCCACAGCGCGTTGAGGTAGCCGCCGCCGATCAGGTGCAGCACGTCGGTCCGGCCGAGCAGGTCGATGCCCGCGTCCCAGCGGGGCGCGAGCCCCGGGTCGTTCACCGCCGACTGCACCCAGTTCGCCACTTCCCACGGATCGTCCGACGGCGCCTCGCCGCACAGCCGCCAAAGGGTGTCCGTGCAGCGAAGGCGCGGGTGCAGATCGTTCAACAGCAGTTGCGCGGGCCCCGGCGAGTGGGTGTCGAGCCAGACGTCGGCCTCCGGCTCGGTCCGCGCCAGATAGCGCAGCCAGGTGGCCGCGATCAGTTCGTCGCCGAAATTGGGAAAGCCGCTCGGGCCGATCAGGTAATGGCGACGGCGGGGCGCGCGGGTGGACGAGTCGTCCCCGCCACCCGCGCTTCCCTCGAAGGTCACTGGGCGACGGTGATCTGCGTGTCCAACGCCTTGTCGCCCTGGGCCTTTTCGTTGCCGGTCGCCTCGGTCTTGACGCGGTCCTTGGCCACGCCCGCCCCTTCGAGCGCGGCGGCGATGGCTTCCGCGCGCTTTTCGGAAAGGGCCTTGGACTTTTCCGCGTCGGGGTAGCCCGCGTGCGTGGCGACGGTGATCTTGACGTCGTTGCCCTGCATGGCCTTGGCGATCTCGCCGAGGGCCGCTTTGCTCTTTTCGGACAGCTCCGCACTTTCGGTGGTGAAGGTGATCGGTGACTGCTGAAGCGCCTGCTGGATCGCGGCGGTCACTTTCTGGGCCGCCTCGCCGCCGGCCTGGCCCGCGTCGCCGGTGCCCGCTCCCGAGGAGGCCGGGGCTCCGGCGCCGGACGACGACGCGGCCGCCGCGCTTGAAGCGGTTCCATTCGTGCCAGAAGACCCAGCCGCACCGTTTTCGCCTTCGGAGCCGCACGCGGCCACGAGGCCCGCCACGATCGCCACGCCCGTTACCGTCCGGGCAATTGTCCTGCGCATGAAGTTCGAACTCCCTTTGGCTGTCTCCGCATTGGCTGACGCCAGGGATACGAACACGAAAGGGCTAAAAGCGCCAACTCCTGGCGAGGGCAGGCATCGTCTGTTTTCCTTGGCCGAAGTGTGGTGAAATCGCGTCGACCTGGAAGTCCGTTGTCGTCATGTGCTCTCCCGTGCCGGTGAAAAGATCGGTAAGTCCACCCGAGTGAGCGACCGCAGCCGTCGTCAGTGCGGTGGTCCAGCCTTTTTTCCTTACCTGGACTAAGGAAATCATGCCGTGTCGCCGCGGGACTCACCCACCCGGCGCCCCCGAGTTGCCCCGCGACGCGAATGCACTTTGATGGAGGTACGTGCCGGAGTTCGGTGAACTCCGGATATCCGAAGATGTGAGGAGTTCTCATGGGTATCGACTTCGAAGGTATGAAGGACAAGGTCAGCGGGGAGCACGTCGACAAGGCCGCCGATTTCGCGAAATCCCGTTTCGGTGAGCACTCGGACAAGATCGACTCGGCCGCCGACAAGGCGAAGGACTACCTCGGTGAGTCCGGTGGCGGGCAGCAGAACGAAGAGCAACAGCAGGGTGGCGGTTTCGGTAACGACGCGCCCGGCGGCCAGGCAGGGAATGAATACGGCGGCGGCCAAGGCAACGAGTACGGCGGCGGCCAAGAGCAGCGCGCCGAGTTCGGCGGCGGCCAAGGCAACGAGTACGGCGGCGACCAGGGCCAGCGCGCCGAGTTCGGCGGGAACAGCGGCGAAGAGGGTGGCTACGGCCGCTGAGTCACCCGCGGCGTTCACCTCCGGGCGAGCAGTTCGAGAACATCCCGGAACGGCGCGTACCCGGATGTGACCGAGGTGTCGAGCACTCGCGAGCGGCGGTAGAAGGGGCTGAGGTCGAGGCCGACACCGACCCCACGGATCTCGACGGTGCTTTCCTCCCGCAGCACCGTTTCCCGCAGATGTTCGTCCAGGTAGTGCGGATCGTTCGCCAGGCTCGTCGCGCTGTCCATGGGGCTGCCGTCGGAGAGGACGAGCAGGATCCGGCGCGCCTCCGTTCGCGCGCGCATCCGGGAGCAGGCCCAGGCCACCGCCTCGCCGTCGATCCCTTCCCGGAACAGATCGGCTTTCAGCAGTGCGGCGAGATCCGGGCGCGCCCGGCGCCATGGTGTTCCGGCGGCCTTGAACACGAGGTGGAGCCGTTCGTTGAGCCTGCCGGGATGCCGGGGCCGTCCGGCCCGGATCCAGTCCCGCCTTGGCCTGCCCCCGTTCCAGCCGCCGGTGGTGAACCCGAGCACTTCGCAGGTCGCCCCGGCGAGTTCGATCGAGCGCGCGAAGAGGTCGACCAGCGCGGCGACGGGTTCCGCGTGCGCCGTCATCGAGCCCGAGCAGTCGATCAGGAAGGTCACGAGCGTGTCCGCCACGGGTTCGATCCGCTCGGTGCGGAAGATCCGTCGCTCGGTGGGTGAACTGATCAGCTGAGCCAGGGTCCGGCCGTCGAGCAGGCCTTCCTCCTGTGCGCCGTCCCAGCCGTCGCGTGCCGGTTCGGCGAGCACCGCCTTGAGGTCGCGTGCCAGCCGTCCCGGCCCGACGCCCTGCCTGCCGACACGCCGGTCGAGCCGCTCGCGGAGTTCGGCCAGCATCGCGGGGCGCACCAGGTCCGACGCGCGTCGCTCGCGGTCGTACGCGGTGGTGAAAACCCGGTACGCCGCACCGGATTCGCCCAACGTCCGGCTGGTTCCGGCGGTGGCCGAGGGGATCTGCTCGCCATGGCTCGTGTCGAAGTGGATCGCGAGGCTGAAGCGAGGGTCGGTGGGATCGCCTTCGTCTTCGGCTTCTCGCGCGGTTCCGGCCAGCAGCCCGCTGGTCGTCCGGGCGATCGCCAGCGCGTGTTCGGCGAACGCCTTCTGATCCGTCCGGTGCCGCCGCAAGCCGGCGAGGTCGTGGCCGAGAGACGGCGCCAAGGCGAACCGGGTCGCCTCGATCAGGTCCTCGGTCTCCTCGACCACGGGCTCGCCGGTGATCCGCGAGCGGCAGATCTGGGCCACCGTGTACAGCAGCAGCCCGCGGGCGGTCTCGGTCAGGCCGGATCGGTGGAACTCCAGTGACCAGCGGACGTGGCGAAGGCGCAGGTTCCGCCGCATCCCCGGTAGATCCGCGGGAGGGAGCGACTCGACGCGGAATTGTTCCAGCAGTTCGAAAATCCCGCGCTCGGCCGGATCACGCGGGCTCAGGCCGCGGTGCAGCGCGGCGTCCGAGGCGGTGAGGCGCAGCGCCATCCCGTCCGCGATCCCGCGTGCGGACCGCAGATCGTCGTCGGCGGACTGGCGCAGATGCGGCGCGTGCAGGGGCAGCGGTTCGCGTCCCCGATGCAGCCGCCGTGCCCGGAAATGCAGTGCCGGGTCGCCGCTGAGCGCCCGGACCGCGGCGGCGCACAGCTCCTCGACCTGGTTGCGGCGCCGGGTTTCCGCCTGCCCGGCGGTCATGCCGAGAGGAGCTGGAGCTCGTCGTCGAAGCAGCGCTGGAAGTATTCCGCCACCAGGTCGCGCTCGGCTTCGTCGCATTTGTTCACGAAGGACAGCCGGAAGGCCGTCGCCGGATCACCGAAGATCCCGATGTTCTCCGCCCAGGTGATCACCGTGCGCGGGGACATCAAAGTGGACAGATCACCGGCCTGGAAACCCTTGCGGGTCAAGGCGGCCACCGCGACCAGGGACGCCGCCAGCGATTCGGAAACACCGGGGACCCTGGCCCGCACGATCGCGATCTCCTCGGCGGCGGGCAGGTAGTTCAGCGACGCCACGATGTTCCAGCGGTCGATCTGCGCGTGGTTCAGCCGCTGCGCGCCGTGGTAGAGCCCGTTGAGGTTGCCGAGCCCGACCGTGTTGGCGGTGGCGAACAGCCGGAAGGACGGATGCGGCCGCAGCACCCGGTTCTGGTCGGTGAGGGTGAACTTGCCGTCGCGTTCGAGGACCCGCTGGAGCACGAACATCACGTCGGGTCGGCCCGCGTCGTACTCGTCGAGCACCAGCGCGACCGGCCGCTGCAAGGCCCACGGGAGGATGCCCTCCTGGAACTCGGTGACCTGCTTGCCCTCGCGCAGCACCACCGCGTCGCGGCCGACGAGGTCGAGGCGGTTGAGGTGACCGTCCAGGTTGACCCGCACGCACGGCCAGTTGAGCCGGGCGGCGACCTGTTCGATATGGGTCGACTTCCCGGTGCCGTGCAGCCCCTGCACCAGCACACGGCGGTCGTGGGTGAAGCCGGCCAGGAGCGCCAGCGTCACGTCCGGGTTGAAACGGTACGCCTCGTCGATCTCGGGGACGTGCTCGGTGCGTTCGCGGAACGCGCCGACGACGAGATCAGCATCGATGCCGAAGACGTCACGCACCGGGAGCCGTAGCTCGGGGATCATGAGAACTCCTTACGACGGAACACTTTCCGGTTCGGACCCGCCCTCGGCGTCGACGCGGCTGATCGCCTCGGCCGCGCGCTGCAGTGCTGGGAGCGTCTGCAGCGCCTTGTCCGGCGTCAGCCGCATGACGGGCGCCTGCACGGCGACGCAGAGGTTGGCGCGCCCAGGCACGAGGACCGCGACGCACACCAGACCGGGGAGGAACTCCTCGTCGTCGAGCGCGAACCTGTCCCGGCGGATGCGGGTGAACTCGGCCTCGAGCGCGTCGAGGTCGGTGAGGGTCTTGTCCGTGTACCGCTTGAGCGGCGCGTGCGCGAGCAGTTTCCGCCGCTGCGACGGGCTCATCTGCGCGAGGACCATCTTGCCGCTGGCCGAACAGTGGATCGGCACCCGGGAGCCGGGCCGGAGGTAGAACCGCAGCGGTTCCGGGGTCTCGACCCGGTCGAGGTACACGATTTCGTTGCCCGACAAGGTGGTCACGTTGCAGCTCTCGCCGAGTTCGTCGACGAGGTGGCTCAGGACGGCGTGCCGGGCGCCGTGGTGGGTCGCGTTGAGGAGCAGGTTCTCCGCGAGCCGGCGCAGCCGGTGGCCGGTGCCGTAGTGGCGCCCGTCGGCCTGCCGGATCAGCAGGCCCGCCCCTTCCAGCTGCTGCAGCATGCGGTGCAGGGTCGGTTTCGGCAGGCCGGTCTCCTCGACGAGGCCCTGCAGGGAGACCAGCTGATCCTTGGCGGCGATCAGCTCGAGCAGGGAGAACAGCCGCATGGTCGGCGTGTCCCCGTTGATCGGATCGGGTTCGCGAAGCAGCTCCATGTTTCGAAAAGTAGCACAGGGCGTCTCGATTTTCAGAATCCGACGTTGACGCTGGGCGTCGGCGGACCTATCGTCGACCGCATCCTGATTTCAGGAACGCCACGTATCGATTTTTGTAAATCTCGCCTGTCGAAGGAGCGGAACATGACGGAACGGAAGACGGGTGACGGCCGCGCGGTCGTCAGCGGCCGGAAGAAGATGACCCCGTCCGAGGCCTTCGTCGAGACGCTCGTGGCGAACGGCGTCACCGACATCTTCGGCATCATGGGGTCGGCGTTCATGGACGCGATGGACATCTTCGCGCCGGCGGGCATCCGGCTGGTACCGGTCGTGCACGAACAGGGCGCCGGGCATATGGCCGACGGCTACGCCCGGGTGAGCGGCAGGCACGGCGTCGTCATCGGGCAGAACGGCCCGGCATCAGCAACTGCGTGACCGCGATCGCGGCCGCGTACTGGGCGCACAGCCCGGTCGTGATCGTGACGCCGGAGGCGGGCACCATGGGCACCGGGCTCGGCGGCTTCCAGGAGGCCAACCAGCTGCCGATGTTCCAGGAGTTCACCAAGTACCAGGGGCACGTCAACAACCCGAAGCGGATGGCCGAGTACACCGGCCGCTGCTTCGACCGGGCCCACTCGGAACTCGGCCCGACGCAGCTCAACATCCCGCGCGACTTCTTCTACGGCGAGATCGAGGCCGAGATCCCCGAACCCGCCCGCCTCGACCGCGGCCCCGGCGGCGAGCGGAGCCTCGACGAGGCCGCCGCGCTGCTGGCCACGGCGGAGTTCCCGGTGATCATCTCCGGTGGCGGCGTGGTGATGGCCGACGGCGTCGAGGAGTGCAAGGCGCTCGCGGAACGCCTCGGTGCGCCGGTGGTGAACAGCTACCTGCACAACGACTCGTTCCCGGCGAGCCACCCGCAGTGGTGCGGGCCGCTGGGGTACCAGGGTTCCAAGGCCGCGATGAAGCTCATCTCGCAGGCGGACGTCGTGATCGCGCTCGGCTCGCGGCTCGGCCCGTTCGGCACCCTGCCGCAGCACGGCATGGACTACTGGCCCAAGGACGCGAAGATCATCCAGATCGACGCGGACCACAAGATGCTCGGCCTGGTCAAGAAGATCACCGTCGGCATCTGCGGTGACGCCAAGGACGCGGCGGTCGCGCTGACCAAGCGGCTCGCGGACCGCGCGCTCGCCTGTGACTCTACAAAGGACGCTCGCGCGGCGAAGATCAAGGCGGAGAAGGACGCGTGGGAGGCCGAGCTCGACGCCTGGACCCACGAGACCGACCCGTTCAGCCTCGACATGATCGCCGAACAGGAGGGCGAGGAGGGCAACTGGCTGCACCCGCGGGAAGTGTTGCGGGAGCTGGAGAAGGCCATGCCGCCGCGGGTGATGGTGTCGACCGACATCGGCAACATCAACTCGGTCGCGAACAGCTATCTGCGGTTCGAGGAGCCACGCAGCTTCTTCGCGCCGATGAGTTTCGGCAACTGCGGGTACGCGCTGCCGACCATCATCGGCGCCAAGGCCGCGGCGCCCGACCGGCCCGCGATCTCCTACGCCGGCGACGGCGCGTGGGGGATGAGCATGGGCGAGATCATGACCGCGGTCCGCCACGACATCCCGGTCACCGCCGTGGTGTTCCACAACCGGCAGTGGGGCGCGGAGAAGAAGAACCAGGTCGACTTCTACAACCGCCGGTTCGTCGCGGGCGAGCTGGAGAGCGAGAGCTTCGCGGGGATCGCCAAGGCCATGGGCGCGGAAGGCATCGTCGTGGAGAAACTCGACGAGGTCGGCCCCGCGTTGCAACGTGCCGTCGAGGCGCAGATGAACGAGGGCAAGACCACCGTCGTCGAGATCATGTGCACCCGCGAGCTGGGTGACCCGTTCCGCCGCGACGCGCTGTCCAAGCCGGTGCGTTTCCTGGAGAAGTACAAGGACTACGTGTAGGTCGCCTACGGGACGGTGCGGCGGGGAGGTCTCGGTACGACCACCCCGACCCGCCGCGCACCGCCGCCCTGCCCGTTTGCACTACATGAAGGCCCCCTTCCTTGCGTCCAGCGCAAGGAAGGGGGCCTTCATGTAGTCGGCAAGGAGGCCTTCACGGACCGGGTGTTCTCTGGCAGCACCGAGCGTCGCGAAAGCCACTTTCGGGACATCTGACGTCGCGAAAGCCGCTTTCGCGACGCCTTCGACCCCCTGCCCGCGAGGACCACGCGTCCCGGGGTGAAGGGAAGCCGGCGTGAACCCTCGAGGCGAGAGTCCCTGGCAGCCAACTGGACCCATCGAACGCCGCCGCTCTGGTGCTGGGCCGGTGCCAGCCGGGTTGCGAAAGTCAAAGCACAGACTCGTGTCTCGAAGGAGGTCTCCGGTGGACGTCACCCAGCTGCGAGCGCAGGCTCGACGGCATCTCGGCCCGCACTTCACCCGCAAGGACACCTGGGCCTCGGATTTCCCGGTGTTCGTACGCGGCGAGGGAAGCTACCTGATCGACACCGAAGGACGCCGTCATCTCGACGGGCTCGCCGGGCTCTTCTGCGTCAACATGGGCCACGGACGGGCCGACATCGCCGCGGCCGCGGCCGACCAGGTCGGCACCCTGGCCTACGCGAGCAACTGGGGTTCGGCGCACACGCCCGCGATCGAAGCCGCCACGCTGCTGGCCGAACTGGCGCCGGGCGACCTCGGGACGACGTTCTTCGTCAACTCCGGCTCGGAGGCGGTCGAAACCGCGCTGAAGTTCGCCCGGCAGTATCACCGCAGCCAGGGCAACCCCGAGCGGACGAAGATCATCAGCCGGGACATGGCCTACCACGGCACCACCATCGGCGCCCTCTCGGTGACCGGGCTCGCGAAGATCAAGGAGCCCTTCGGTCCGCTCATGCCCGGCGTTCGGCACGTGCCGAACACGTTGGGACTGCTGGGAGACTGCGGGCCGGCGTCCGAATTGGACTGTGTCGCGGCGATCGAGCGGGTCATCCTCGAAGAAGGGCCGGAGACCATCGCGGCGCTGTTCGCCGAGCCGGTGCAGAACGGCCGCGGCGCACTGGTCCCGCCGAAGGGATACTGGCCCGCTTTGCGCGCACTGTGCGACAAGTACGGCATCCTGCTCGTCTCGGACGAGGTCATCTGCTCGTTCGGCAGGCTCGGGCACTGGTTCGGGCACGGGCTCACCGGCGTCGTGCCGGATCTGATCACCTTCGCCAAGGGGTCGACGTCGGGGTACGCGCCGCTCGGCGGGGTGATCGTGCGCGAGAAGCTGGTCACCGAGCTGTACGACTCCCCGAAGGGCGGCGTCTTCACCCACGGCGCCACCTGGGGCGGGCATCCCGTCGCCACCGCCGTCGCGGTCGCGAACCTCACCGCGATGCGGGACGAGAACGTGCTCGGCAACGTGCTCGCCGAGGGGCCGGAACTGTTCGCCGCGCTGAACTCCCTCAAGTCCGCGCACCGCTGCGTCAAGGACGTCCGCGGCACCGGGTTCTTCTACGCGATCGAGCTGATGGCCGACCGTGACAGTGGCCGGGAGCTGACCGAGGCGGAGTCGCTGAAGGTGCTTCGCGAGGTGCTCCCGGAGGCGTTCCGGCGCACGGGCGTCATCCTCCGCGGCGACGATCGCGGCGCGACGATGCTGATGATCTCCCCGCCGCTGGTCGCCGATCGCGAGGTGCTCACCGAGCTGCTCCACGGCGTCGACGCGATGCTCAACGACGTCGAGAAGGCCGTCCAGCCCTGAATCAGCCCTTTTCACCCGGTGGGGGTCGCCGTCTTCCGGCGGCCCCCGCTTCGTACGCGGAGGTACTTCGATGAGCCTGACCACCGAGGTCACGCCGGACGCGACGCTCGACAGATGGCGAAAGGCACTGTGCGGCCGGAACCTCCGCGTCGCCTTGCCGGACGGGGACGACGAGCGCGCCGTCCAAGCCGCGCTGGCGCTCCGGGGCGAAGGGGTCGTGCGGCCGTTGCTCTTCGGCGACGGGGCGCGCCTGCGCGCGGCGGGCGCCACGGAAGACTTGATCGTGGACGTCGCGGACGCACTCGCCGACGACCGGACCGAGGCCGCGCTGGCGGCGGGATTCGCCCGTCATCCGGAAAGGCTCGCCGACGCTCGGCGTGATCCGGTGTTCGTGGCGGCCGCCGCCCTGCGAGCGGGCAACGTGGACGCCTGCGTCGCCGGGGCGACCCGGCCGACCGCCGACGTCCTACGGGCGGGGCTGCGGGTCGTGGGCCTCGCCCCGGGTGTGTCCACTTTGAGCAGTTGCTTCTTGTTGCTGCTCCCGGACGGGCGACGGCTGACCTTCTCGGACTGCGCGGTGGTGCCCGAGCCGGGTGCCGCGCAGCTGGCGGACATCGCCCTTGCCGCCGCGGCGACCCACCGTGGCCTGACCGGCGAGGACCCCGTCGTCGCGATGCTGTCGTTCAGCACGCAGGGGAGCGCCGACCATCAGCGGGTGGCCGTCGTCCGCGAGGCGACTTCGCTGGTGCGGCAGCGGGAACCCGGTCTTCCCGTGGACGGCGAGCTGCAGTTCGACGCCGCGTTGGTGGCGTCGATCGCGGCGGCCAAGGCGCCCGGTTCCGCGGTCGCCGGCCGCGCGAACGTCCTCGTGTTCCCGAACCTGGACGCGGGCAACATCGGCTACAAGATCGCCGAACGGCTAGGGGGAGCCGTCGCGCTCGGCCCGATCCTCCAGGGCCTCGCGGCGCCGCTCAACGACCTCTCGCGCGGCTGCTCGGCGTCCGACATCGAGACGCTCGCGCTGCTGACCGCCGTCCAAGCCCTGGACGTTCCGTGAAGGCCTCCTTGAGGGACCCAGAGTCCCTCAAGGAGGCCTTCACGGAACGCGAGCTAGCCGAGCAGGGCGAGGGTGACGTAGGCGATGGTGCCGACGAGCAGCGTGGAGAGCAGGCCGAGCAGCAGCGCCCGGCCACCGGTGCGGACCAGGGTGCCGATCCGGACCGCGCAGCCCAGCCCGAAGAGCGCTCCCGCCAGCAGCAGCGTGCAGACCACTTTGGCGACGTCGAGCGCCACGCCGGGCAGGATCCCGGTGCTCCGCACCACCACCATCGCCAGGAAGCCGAGGACGAACAACGGGACCAGCGGGGCACGCTTCCCCGCGGCGGACGGACGGCGCCGTCGTTCGTGCACGCTGACCGCGGCGACCATCGGCGCCAGCAGGACGACCCGGCTCAGCTTCACCACCACGGCGACCGCGACGGCGGCGGTCCCGGCCGGGGTGGCGGCCGCGACGACCTGGGCGACCTCGTGCACGCCCAACCCGGCCCAGCCGCCGATCCGCAGCGCGTCTATCCCCAGCCAGCCGCCGATGAGCGGGACCGCCGCGATCGCCAGGCCGCCGTAGAAGGTCACCAGGGCGACCGCGGTCGCGACGTCGGAGTCCTCACGTTCGACGACCCCTTCCATCGCCGCGATCGCCGACGCGCCACAGATCGAGAAACCGGTCGCGACCAGCATCGCGAGCCCGCGCGGAACACCGATCAGCCTGCCGAGCCCGATAGTGCCGAGGAATGTGAGGCCGACCGTCAGCACCACGGCGAGCAGCGTGCCGGGGCCGAGGGAAAGCACCGAAGGGAGCGCGAGTTGCAGACCGAGAAGGACGACACCGGCGCGCAGGAGCTTCTTCGTCACCTTCGCGATCGCTTGCCGGGTGCCGTCCGAGAGCACCGGCAGCGAGCCGGCGAGCACCCCGAGCACGACCGCGAGGGTGAGCGCGCTCAGTACCGGAACGGCTGTGCTCAGCAGGTACGCGACGGCCACACCGAGGGCGGTGACGGCCAGACCGGTGAGGTGCGGCTTCGTTCGCCGCGCAGACGTGGTGCTCATACCGATGAGCGTCGTCCGGAATGGACGGCGTCGGTAGCCGGGAGAACGGCGGGTAGGTCATGCACTTTGGCTATGACAGCGCCGGAGCTGGACTCCTTGCGCCTGCTCGTCCTGGTCGGCGAACTGGGCAGCATCGGCCAGGCCGCGGCCACCCTCGGGATGACCCGGCCGTCGGCGGGCAAGCGATTGTCCTTTGTGGAACGGAAGCTGGGGCTGGTGCTGGTGGACCGCACCCGTCGCGGTTCCGCGCTCACCCCGGACGGCCGGGTGATCGCGGGCCGGGCACGGCGTGTCCTCGCCGAACTCGACGGACTGCTCGACGGCGCCGAAGCCCTGCGGACCCGGCACGAGACCGGGCTCCGGATCGCGGCGAGCATGACGCTGGCCGAGCACCTGGTGCCGCGCTGGATCGGCGAGCTCAACCGCGCGCACCCCGGCCTCCGCCTCGGCCTCGAGGTCACGAATTCGGATCGGGTCGCCGAACTGGCCCGTGAGGACACGATCGACATCGGTTTCGTCGAATCGCTCGGCCCTTTCGCCGGGCTCACGTCGCGAAAGGTCGCCGTGGACCATCTCGTGGTCGTGGTCGCCGGCACCCACCCGTGGGCACGCGAACGCCGTCCGCTCACCCCGGCGGAGCTGGCTGCCACGCCGCTCGTGGTGCGGGAACACGGCTCCGGAACCAGGGAGACCGTCGGCGCCGCGTTGCGCGAGGCAGGCGTGGGGCCGGTGAAACCGTTGCTGGAACTGGGTTCCGCGTCCGCCGTCCGCAGCGCCGTGATCGCGGGCGCGGGCCCCGCGGTGATCAGCGCCTTGGACGTCGCGGACCACGAGCTCGTGCCCGTCGCGGTGCAGGGTGTCGACTTCGGACGGGTGTTGCGCGCGGTCTGGCCGGAGGGACGGCGTCTCACCGGCCCGGCGGCGGAACTGCTGGCCTTGGCCGTGCGCCCCTCGTCCCGAGGGTGATCTGGACCCCTTTCCCACATCGTAACTGGCACTCGCCCCTGGCCCGACTTGTTCCTACGGTGACCGGAACCACAATGGAGCTCCCAGCGCCACCGCTCCGGCGGTGCGTGCGAGAAGGAGGAGACGTGACTTCAACGTCCGGTCCGGCACAGGGCAACGGCCTGAAACCAGGGCTCAAACAGCGACATATGAACCTGATCGCCCTCGGCGGCGTCATCGGAGCCGGGTTGTTCGTCGGCAGCGGCGTGGTCATCCAATCGGCGGGCCCGGCGGCGGTGGTCTCCTTCCTCATCGCCGGTCTGATCACCGTGCTCATCATGCGCATGCTCGCGGAGATGACGATCGCCAAACCCGCGCTCGGGTCGTTCTACGTCTACGCCAGGGAAGCGCTCGGCAACCGCGCGGGCTTCGCCGTCGGCTGGATGTACTGGTACTTCTTCGTCATCGTCGTGGCGGTCGAAGCCGTCGCGGGCGGCCGGATCCTGCAGCTGTGGGTACCCGACGTGCCACTCTGGGTGCTCAGTCTCGGCCTGCTCCTGATCCTCACCGGTACCAACATGGTTTCGGCGCGGTCGTATGGCGAGTTCGAGTACTGGTTCTCTTCGATCAAGGTCGTCGCGATCGTCGTGTTCCTGGTCGTCGGCGCCTTGTACCTGTTCGGTTTCTGGCCGGGTGCCAACGGCGGGCTGACGAATCTGGTGTCCCACGGCGGGTTCGCGCCACTCGGGATCGGGGCGGTGCTCGCGGCGGTGGTGCCGTGCATCGGTTTCTACACCGGCGCGGAGATCGTCACCATCGCCGCCGCCGAGTCCGCGGAGCCGAAGAAGGCGATCGCGAAGGCCATGCGCTCGATCATCTTCCGCGTGGTGCTGTTCTACGTCGGTTCCGTGTTCCTCGTCGTCGCGATCAAGTCCTGGGACGATCCGGCGACCGCGGTCAGCCCGTACGCGGCGGTGCTGGAGGTGCTCGGCATCCCGGCCGTGGCGACGATCATGAACGCGATCGTCCTGACCGCGGTGCTCTCGTGCCTGAACTCGGCCCTGTACACCTCGTCGCGGATGTTGTTCGCGCTCACCAGCAACGGCGACGCGCCGAAGGCGTTCACCCGGCTCTCCGGCAGCGGCGTGCCGAGGCGCGCGATCCTGGCCGGGACGGTCATCGGCTACATCTCCGTGATCGCCGCGTACACCTCGCCGGACCTGATCTTCCAGTTCCTGGTCAACTCCTACGGCGCCGTCGCGCTGTTCGTGTACCTCGCGATCGCGCTCGCGCAGGTGCGGCTCCGCCGCCGGCTGGAGCGGGAGGACCCGGACAAGCTCACGCTCAAGATGTGGCTGTTCCCGTGGTTGAGCTACGCGACCATCGCGCTGATGGGCGCCGTGATCCTGGCGATGGCGCTGCTGCCGTCGACGCGCTCGCAGTTCTGGCTGAGCGCGGTGACGCTCGTCCTGATCCTCATCGGGTTCGAGATCCGCAGGCGGCGCGGCAAGCCGGCGGCGACCGTTCCGGCCGCGCCCGTCGATCCCGTCCCGGACGAACCCACGCGCGCCCCGGCCACTGTCCGGGAGTGACCCTGGGCGGGCCGAAAGCGTCCTTCACCGCATCCGACGCGGTGAAGGACGCTTTCGGCTCACGGTGATTTCCCTTGCCACGCTTGAGAGTTTCTCGGGATTGCGGACATGGTAGGCGCCGGTGACACAGCCGTTCTCGACTCGCACCGCCAGCACGCCGTCGATCTCTCCGCCGACCCGGATGAGCAGGCCGGGCCCGCCGTTCACCTCGACCGGTTCGACGGTCCTTTCCGCCTCGCGTTTCCACCATCCGACGGCCAGCAGGCGGGCGACGTTGTCCGCGCCCACGATCGGCCGCAGGAGCGCGTGTTTGACCCCGCCACCGTCGCTGAGGGCGACGACGTCCGGCGCGAGGATGTCGAGCAGGCCCTGCAGATCGCCGGTTTCCACCGCTTTCCGGAACGCCTGGAGCGCGGCCCGGTGTTCGGCAGGGGATCCGGTGCCGCGTGGCTTGCGCGCGGCGACGTGGGCCCGCGCGCGATGAGCGATCTGGCGTACGGCGGCGGGAGTCTTGTCGACGGCCTGGGCGATTTCGTCGTAGTCGACGGCGAAAACCTCCCGTAGCACGAAGACCGCCCGTTCGGTCGGCGCGAGTGTCTCCAGCACGAGCAGCATCGCCATCGAAACGTTCGCGGCCAGTTCGACGTCCTCGGCCACGTCCGGTGTGGTCAGCAGCGGTTCCGGCAGCCACGGGCCGACGTAGGACTCCTTGCGGCGGCCGAGCGTCCGCAGCCGTTTGAGCGCCTGCCGCGTGGTGATCCGGACCAGGAACGCGCGCGGATCCAGCACCGTGTCGAACGCGACGCCCGACCAGCGCAGCCAGGTCTCCTGCAAGACGTCCTCGGCGTCGGTGGCCGAGCCGAGCATCTCGTAGGCCACGGTGAACAGCAGATTGCGATGGGCCACAAAGGTTTCGGTCGCCGGATCCAAGGCGCTCCCGTGTCGTTCGGTCATCACTGTTCCCCCTGTTCGTGGTTCCCCTTACGATCCCGGCCGCCGCCGGTTTGTGACACCCGGGAGTGGTGGCCTGCGCCACACGGCGGGCTTGTCACATCGGGCCGGTCGCCGGGATCTCTTGCTCGTCACCACACGACATCACGAGTGAGGAAGTCCGATCATGTCCACCACAAAGGGCCCGCGGTCGCGGATGCCCAACCCGCTCCCGTTCGTTCCCGAGCTGGCGGAAGTCGGCGCCGGCCTGCACCAGGTCATCAAGAACGGCACCATTCCCACCACCACCGTCAGTCTGGTGCACCTGCGCGCCGGGCAGCTGCTCGGCAGTACGTACTTCGTCGTCCGTGAGACGCGCGCGCTGCGAGAGCTCGGGGAATCCGAGGAGCGGATCACCTCCGTGGTCACCTGGCACGACGCGACCTGTTTCACCGATGCCGAACGGGTCGCGCTGGAGCTGGTGGAAGCCGTCTTCACCGCCAACCCGTCGGGGGAGCGCGTTCCCGACGAGCTGTACGCCAGGGCGTCCGCGCGCTACGACGACAAGGCGCTCTGGACGCTCGTCATGGTCATCGCCCACATCGGGTTCTTCGCCCCCGCCGCGCTCATCGCGAAGCCGATCCCGGGGATGCCGCCCGGCCGGAACTACACCGACTGACCCCTTCTGCATTCACGAAAGGCTTGAACCATGAGCAAGTTCGCAGTCGCGGGAGCGACAGGGCGGCTGGGACGGCACGTCGTCGACGTCCTCACCGAACGCGCGCACGAAGTCGTCCCGATGTCCCGGGCCACCGGCGTCGACATCATCACCGGTGAGGGGCTCGCCGAGGCGCTCTCCGGGGTGGACGTCATCATCGACGTCGCTTCGTGGCACGCTTCCGACCAGGAAGCGGCGACGGAGTTCTTCCGCACCTCGGCCCGCAATCTGCACGAGGAAGGCAGGCGGGCCGGAGTCTCCCTGATCGCCGCGGCGTCCATCATCGGCGTCGACAACGCCACCACCGGTTTCCTCGCCGCCAAGAAGGAACACGAGGAGCTCCTCCTGGCAGGGCCGCTCCCGGTTCGCCTCCTGCGGGCCGCTCAGTTCCACGAGTTCGTGCTTCAGCTGCTGGAGTGGCGGCGGGACGGCGTCGCCTATGTTCCGTCGATGCCCACTCAGCTCGTGGCCTGCCGCGCCGTTGCCGAGGAACTGGCCGATCTGGCGGCCGCTCCGGCCGCACCGGGAACCCCGATTCCCGAGATCGCCGGGCCACGCGAGGAGATCATGGCGGAGGCGGCCCGGCTCGCCGGCGCCGCCCGGGGGATCGAGGTCGTCGGCGTCGACGGTGCGGACGTGCCCGACGGCGAGATCGCCGCCAAGGGCGGGTTCCTGCCCGGCCCGCACGCCAAGCTGGCCGGGCCCACCTTCCAGGAGTGGCTCGAAACCCGATCCTGACCGGATCCGGCCGGATGTCACCGCAGGCATCCGGCCGGGCTCTCGCGTTCCGGCTACTGCGAGCGGAGCACCCAGACGTCGTTGGCGTTCACCGCGACGAGGTCCGCGTCGCCATCCCCGTCGACGTCGGCCGTGAGCGTCTCCTTCGTGCCGAAGAAGGCGCCCGCGTACCACGATTCCGGCGGGGAATAGCTCGTCCCGGTGGAGCGCATCACCTGCACGTCCGTGTCGTTGACCGCGATGAGGTCGGCGTCGCCATCGGCGTCGATATCCGCGGTGAGGGTCTTTTTGCCGCCGTGGAAAGGAGTCGCCGACCACGACACCGGGGTGTCGAACCAGCGGTTCGCGGTGCCTGCCACGACTCTGGTGCCGCCGGCGTCGACGAGGATGAGGTCGGCCTTGCCGTCACCCGTCGCGTCGGCCGCCAGGGTCGCCTTCCCGCCGCGGATGGGCGGTGCCCAGGCGGTCAAGGGCAGGGTCTTGGTGCCGTCCGACCTCGCCGCCAGGGTGACCTGGCTGAACAGGCCGATCACGTCGGTGTCGCCGTCGCCGTCCAGATCCGCGGCCAGATTCCCGTAGTCACCGGCGATGTAGTTGTTCAGCCACTGCGTGGGCGTCCCGAAACGGTCCACGCCATACCAGTCGGTGATCGACTTCGCGACGAAGATGCCTTGCGGTGTCGAGGGTGTGGGCAGCCGGACGGCGATGGCGTCGGCGCGACCATCGTTGTCCATGTCGCCGACGAAGTTGGCGTTGCCGTTGAAGCCACTGCTCAGGAAGTCGCCTGCGCCCCAGTTCTGCTGTGGCTGGAAGGCCGAACCGTTCGACCGCATCACGTAGCACCCGTACAGATAGGTGTTGTAGCTGACCAGATCGTCCTTGCCGTCGCCATCGACGTCCCCCGCCATGACCGCGACCTGCGCCGTGAACGGTCCGGCCGACCACTGTTCCGGTACGCCCGAGGCCGCCGCCGGCGGGGCGAGGATCAGGGTGAGCAGACCGGCCACACCGGCCATCACCAAAGCACGCATCACGTCCCCTTCGTGTCGGCTTGCAGTACTCAAGTCGTGACGAACCGTGAAACGTTACTTGACCTCCAGCGAACTCGAGGTGTCATGGTGCTTTCATGACAGTGCAGCTGAATCACACCATCATCAACGCCACCGACCGGGCCGCGACGGCGGCCTTCCTGGTCTCGATCCTGGGACTGCCCGAGCCGGCCGAATTCGGCCCGTTCCTGGTGGTCCAGACCGGCAACGGGGTCTCGCTCGATGTCATGCACAGCACCGAGGAGTTCTCCAAACAGCACTACG
Source organism: Amycolatopsis sp. EV170708-02-1 (assembly GCF_022479115.1). Lineage (NCBI taxonomy): Bacteria > Bacillati > Actinomycetota > Actinomycetes > Pseudonocardiales > Pseudonocardiaceae > Amycolatopsis > Amycolatopsis sp. EV170708-02-1. The sequence continues at coordinate 4,826,457 of NZ_CP092497.1, read as the reverse complement.
CGTTCCTGGTCGAGGAGGACGAGTTCGACACGATCTTCGGGCGGATCCGCGAAGGAGGTGTGCCGTATTGGGCCGGGCCGGGGCATAGCGGCGCGGGGGAGATCAACACCAATGACGGCGGCCGGGGTGTCTACTTCGACGATCCGGACGGTCACGTGCTGGAGATCCTCACCCGGCCGTACGGATCCGGCGCCTCCTAGGGTTGCCCGGAATTCAGGTCCGCACCACGGGTTTCGCGGCTGAGGAGCAGGGCGACGACGGTGACGGCGATCGTGCCCACGAGGTACAGCACGACCGCCGTGGGGCCCTGCTTTTCGGCCAGCCACACCGCGATGAGCGGCGCCGGCGCACCGGCGATGATCGAAGATCCTTGGAAGACCAGGGAAGCCCCGGCGAAACGGCGGCGCGTGGGGAAGAGTTCGGCGATCCAAGCCGCTTCCGGCCCCGCGAGGAGCCCGTGCAGCGCGGCGCCGACACCGACGCCGAGGTAGAGCAGGGGCAGATTGTCGGCCTGGACGATCGCGAAGAAGACCGGCGCCCAGACCGCGAGGCCGAGCGCGGGGACCAGCATGGCGATCCGCCGCCCGACGCGGTCGGACCAATGGCCGCCGGCGAGCATCCCCACGAACTGCAGCAGCGACCCGATGGCGACGGCGAGGAGCACGTCGGATTTGTCGTAGCCGAAAGTCTTCGTGGCATAAGCGACCACGAAGACGGTGTAGACGTAGAAGGCCACGTTTTCGCCCAGCCGCACGCCGAGGCCGCGCAGGACGGGGCCGGGGTGGGCGAGGGTTTCGAGGATGCTCGACCGTTCCCGGACGGTGTCCGCGGATGCCCGTGCCTGTGCTTCCTGGAACACCGGCGACTCGTCGATGCGCCGCCGGATCCAGAAGCCGACGACCAGCAGCGGGATCGCGAACAGGAACCCGACCCGCCATCCCCACTGGTCGAAGGCGCTGTCGGGGAGTACCAAGGCGATCCCGCCGACCACGGCCGTGGCCAGCACCGTGCCCAGCGGCGCTCCCGCCTGCGGCCACGCCGACCAGAAACCGCGCCGTTTCGGGCTCCCGTATTCGCTGACCATCAGCACCGCCGCGCCGAACTCGCCGCCGAGGGCGAATCCCTGGATCAGCCGCAGCACGACGAGCGAGATCGTCGCCCCGATCCCGACCTGCGAATAGGTGGGGAGCAGCCCGATCGCGGAGGTCGACAACCCGAGCAGCAGGAAAGTGGTCACCAGCATGGGTTTGCGCCCGAGGCGGTCGCCGAGATGCCCGAAGACGATGCCGCCGATCGGGCGGGCGACGAAGCCGAGCCCTTGCGTCGCCAGCGCCAGCAGCAACTGGGCGAACCCGTTGCCGCCGGGGAAGAACAGCGGGCCGAGCACCGTGGCCGCCAGGATTCCGTAGAGCGCGAAGTCGTACCACTCGAGAACGGCGCCCGCGGTACTGCCCGCCAGTACCCGCCGGAACGCCGACCGGCTGACACCGCTGGACCTCGAATCGGCCGTTTCGGGCGAGGCGGGCACGTTCGTCACTTTCGCTCCTCGTCGAGTCGACCGGTTCGGCAAGGTGTCCGATAATCGGACGTCCCATGACGCTATTCGAACACGTAGGAACATAGACCGCGCCGGCCGGATCGCGCAATCGTCGATGTCGAGGCGGCCCGGACGGCTCCGACTCTTCAGTGAAAGCGCCCGGACAGTGGCGCCACGGAGACGAAGGAGGCCTTGCGATGAGCAAGGTGGTGCTGGATGTGTCGATGTCGCTGGACGGTTTCACCGCCGGGCCGAACGTGCGGGCCGAGGAGCCGATGGGGGACGGCGGTGAGCGGCTGCACGAGTGGATGGCCGGGGAGGGCGCCGACGCGCGTGCCGTCGAGGAGGTGAACGCGATCGTCGGAGCCACCGTGATCGGGCGGCGCACCTTCGAACTCGGCCTGCGGCCGTGGGGTGGCACGCCGTGGCCCGGCATACCGGGCTTCGTGGTCACTCATCGGATCAGGGAAGGCTTCCGCGGCGACAACGGCGGGACGTTCGCCTTCGACGGGCTGGAGGCGGCGGTCCGGCGCGCCAAGGACGCCGCGGGGGACAAGGACGTCCTGGTGATGGGCGCGGACGTCGCCGGGCAACTGCTCGGCGCGGGCCTGCTCGACGAGGTCCATCTCCACCTCGCCCCGGTGCTGCTGGGGCAGGGGACCGGCCTGTTCGCCGGGCGCGGTGGTGAGTTGATCCCGGAGGGTGAACCCGTCGCGGGGATCGCCACTCACCTGAGGTTTCGTGTCGCGGGCGGCTCGTGAGTGTTGAGGACGGTTCTAACCGTCCCCAACACTCACGAGGGGGAGCGGTAGTAGCGCGTGACCGACTCCGCGACACAGGCAGGCTTGCCCGAGCCGTCCAGCTCGAAGGTGAACGCGCGCACCATCTGCACGCCGCCGCGCGGCACGGCCGTCACTTCCGCCACCGACGCGTGCAACCGCACCCGGCCGCCGACCGGGACCGGCGCGGGGAACCGGACCTTGTTGAGCCCGTAGTTCAACGCCATGCCGACGCCGGTGACGCGCAGCAGTTCGGCGAACATCGGGATGCCCCAGCTCAAGGTCAGGTAGCCGTGGGCGATCGTGCCGCCGAAGGGCCCCGTCGCGGCGCGAACCGGGTCGGTGTGGATCCATTGGCCGTCACCGGAAACCTCGGCGAAGGTGTCGATGACGTCCTGCGTCACCGTCCGCCAGGCCGACATGCCCAGATCGCGGCCTTCGAGAGCCAGGATCTCCTCGATGCCGTTCGCGGTGATCACCGGGTCACCACCGCAGTGGCGGGGCGGGCTCTTCGGCGCGCTCGTCGTAGCTCGGCCGCTTCAGCAGGGCCAGCATGCAGCCCAGCGTCAGCAGGACCTGGAACACCGCGAACACGATCACGGCGGTGATCGAGCCGGTGAGGTTGAGCAGGAACTGGCCCACGATCGGCGTCGTGCCCCCGAGCAGCGTGCCGCAGAGCTGGTAGCACAGCGAGATCCCGGTGTAGCGCACATGCGCGGGGAACCGGCTGGCGAGCATGCCCGCGAGCGCGGCGTAGTAGAGGCAGTGCGGCACGGTGGCGACGACGACGCCGACCATCGCCGAGGTGTAGTCGCCCGTGCCGATCAGCAGGAACATCAGCGGCATCAGCACGAGTTCGGGCAGCAGCATCACCGACACCGCGCGGCGCCAGCTGGTCATCTTCGTGACGATCACCGCGCCCCACGGCTGCACCAGGATCTGGGTGATGTTGGCGACCAGGATGATGGTGAGGAAGGAGCTGCGGCTGAAACCGATGTCCGACGTCGCCCAAGACAGCGCGAAGGTGGACTTGAAGTAGGTGGCGGACAGCCCGATGGTGCAGGCGCCGATGCCGAGCACGATGAGCATCGGGTGGTTGCGGAGCACCTCGGTCAGCGGCAGTTTGGCGACCTTCTTGGTCTTGATCAGTCCCGCCATGGCCGGGGATTCGGTGACCTTCAGCCGGATGAACAGCCCGACGACGACCAGCAGCGCGGAGGCCAGGAACGGGATCCGCCAGCCCCAGCCGACGAACGCCGCGTCCGGCAGCTGGCTGATGGCGAGGAAGCTGACCGTGCTCAGCGTGTTGCCCACCGGCGAACCCTGCTGGGCGAAGGCGCCGTAGAGGATCGATTTCCCCTTGGGCGCGTGTTCCGAGGCGATGAGCACCGAACCGCCCCATTCGCCGCCGAGCCCGATGCCCTGGATCATCCGGATGAGCACGAGCAGGATCGGCGCGGCCACGCCGATCGTCGCGTAGCCGGGCAGCACCCCGATCAGGGTGGTCGAGATGCCCATCAGCAGCAGCGTGATGACCAAGGTCTTCTTGCGGCCGAGCCGGTCGCCGATATGGCCGAAGATGACGCCGCCGAGCGGCCTGGCGAGGAAACCGACCCAGAAGGTCGCGAAGGCGACCAGGGTGCCGATCGCCCCGTCGAGCTCGGGGAAGAAGACCTTGTCGAACACCAGCGCGGAAGCGGTGCCGTAGATGTAGAAGTCGAACCACTCGATGGTCGAGCCGATGAAGGCCCCGATGCCCGCGCGTTTCGCGGTCGAGTCCGCCGCCATGCCGTCTCCTTGGATCGCCGTTGTTCCCGGGCACGGCGACCCCCGGCGCCAACGTCCCTGTTCTGGCCGGAACGATGCCAGCCGTCACCGAGACACGTCCAATACCGAATAGGCCGGTCAGTAAGTGCTTCTGCGTATCAATCGCCGGGCGTGGGCAGGGCCTCCTCGGCGACGGCCAGCACCGTCCGCAGGGCGGCGGACGGGTTGTCGGCGCGCCAGGCCAAGGCGGCCTGCAGGCGCGTCGCCTTGCCGGCGAGGCGCCGGTAGACCAGCCCCGTCTGCTGGATGTGCTGGCAGGACGTGAGGGTCAGCGTCACCCCGACCCCGGCCGCCACCAGCGCCAGGATCGTGTACGAATCCGGCGCCTCCTGGACCACCTTCGGGGTGAACCCGCCCTCCGCGCAGGCCTTGACGGTGGCCTCGCGCACCGTCGAGCCCGCGTTCGCGGGGAAGCTGACGAAGACCTCGGAGGCCAGTTCCTCGATGGGGATACGCCGGTGCCCGGCCAGCCGATGGTCCGAAGGCAGCGCGCAGATCAGCTCCTCCTCGTCGATCACCCTGGCCCGCACACCCGGCTGGGTGACCGGCAGGCGGACGAAACCGAGATCCAGCGAACCGTCCGCGACGCGGTCCAGCGCCACGTTGGCGTACGTCTGCCCGCGCATCACCAGTTCGAGTCCGGGGTGCGCGGCCCGCACCGCCCTGGTCAGCAGCGGCAGCGACTCGTGGCTCGACGCCCCGGCGAAGCCGACGGTGACCCGTCCGAACTCCCCGCGACCCGCGGCTTTCGCGGCGCGGGTGGCCAGGTCGAGGTCTTCCAGCACGGTGCGGGCGGGGCTGAGGAAGGATTCGCCCGCGCTGGTGAGGCGCACGGAGCGGGTGTTGCGCTCGAACAGCGCGACCCCGAGTTCGCGTTCGAGCTGCCGGATCTGCTGGCTCAGCGGGGGCTGGGCCATCTGCAGGCGCTTCGCGGCGCGGCCGAAATGCAGTTCCTCGGCCACCGCCAGGAAGGCGTTCAGATGACGGAACTCCATGTCGCACCTCGATTATTCTGAACTGGATATCAATCTGACCTTAATTCGGTATTGGACTCTGCACAATGCCGACTGGCACGGTGAATCCCGTGACCGACAAGACCACCACGATGGCCGAGGCCATCGCCGCCTTCGTGCACGACGGCGACACTGTCGCGCTCGAAGGGTTCACGCATCTGATCCCGACCGCGGCGGGCCACGAGATCATCCGGCAGGGCCGCCGCGACCTCACCGTGGTCCGGATGACCGCGGATATCGTCGTGGACCAGATGCTGGCGGGCGGCTGTGTCCGCAAACTGGTGTCGTCGTTCGTCGGCAACTCCTCGGCGGGCTCGCTCGGGGAGCTGCGGCGGCGGATCGAGCGCGCCGAACCCGAACCGCTGGAGTTCGAGGAATACAGCCACTACGGCATGATCGGCCGCTATCTGGCCGGCGCGCAGCGGCTGCCGTTCTACCCGGTGCGCTCGTACGCGGGCAGCGATCTGCCGTCGGTCAACCCCGGTCTCCGCAAGGTGACCTCGCCCTACGACGACGGCGAGCAGATCTACGTGGTGCCGCCGGTCAACCCGGACGTGACGATCGTCCACGCCCAGCGGGCGGACCGGTCGGGCAACACCCAGGTCTGGGGCTTGACCGGAATCCAGGCCGAAGCCGTGTACGCGGCGAAGAAGGCCGTGGTGGTGGTCGAGGAGATCGTCGACGACGACGTGATCCGCCGGGATCCCAACCGCACGCTCATTCCCGCGCACGCCGTCGACGCCGTGGTGGCCTGCCCGCGCGGCGCGCACCCGTCGTTCGCCCAGGGGTACTACGACCGGGACAACGCCTTCTATCGCGGCTGGTCGGCGATCAGCGCGGATCCGGCGCGCCTGCGCGAGTGGCTGGGGGAGTGGGTGTTCGGCACGCGGGATCACGCGGAATACGTGGCGAAACTGGGGGAGCGCTACTGGTCGGGCCTCGCCGTCGACGACGCGCTGAGCCTGCCGGTGAACTACGGACGGCGACGGGAGAACGCACGATGACGTCCACAATGGACACCGGAACGACTTCGTCCGAACTGCTGTCGGTGGTCGCTTCCCGGGAACTGGCCGGGAAACGCACGGTGTTCGCCGGGATCGGCCTTCCGACGCTGGCCGCGTCGCTCGCCCACCTCACGGTCGCGCCGGATCTGGAGATCGTCTACGAATCCGGGGTCTGCGGCGCGCATCCTTCGCAGCTTCCGGAGACGATCGCCGACGCCGTCCTGATCACCGGTGCCGAAGCGGTGCTCTCGATGCCCGCGCTGTTCGGCAACGTGCTGCAGGGCGGGCATATCGACGTCGGTTTCCTCGGTGCCGCGCAGATCGACCGGTGGGGGAACCTGAACTCGTCGGTGATCGGCGACTGGGCCGATCCCGCGGTGCGGCTGCCCGGCCCCGGCGGCGCGATGGAGGTGATGGCGAACTCCGGCGAGGTCTTCGTCGTGATGCGCCGCCACGACCCCAGGTCCTTTGTGGACAAGCTGGACTTCTGCACCTCGCCCGGCCCTGATCGTGCGCTGGCCGACGGCATCCGCCCGCTCGGCGCGGGCGTCACCAGGGTGATCACCGAACTCGGCATCCTCGCGCGGCCGGGCGTCGGCGAACCCCTGCGGCTGGTCGCCGTCCACCCCGGCGTGACGGCCGGCCAGGTGCGCGCGGCCACCGGCTGGCCGCTGGAGGTCGATGCCGGCCTGGCCACGATCGAACCACCCGCCGACGCCGAGCTCCGGCGGCTGCGGGAAGAAGTCGACCCCGGTCGCGTCTACCTGCGTTGAGGAGTGAACATGCGGATCAGGGTCATCGGAACCGGTGTGATGGGCCGGGGGATCGCGCAGTGGGCGGCGACCGCCGGGCACACCGTCGAGCTCGCCGACGCGCGGAGTGACGCCGTCGGCGAAGCGATCGGCTTCATCGGAGATCTGCTCGACCGCGCGGTCGCCAAAGGACGGATGACGGAACCGGAGGCGGGCGAGGTCCGTGCCAGGCTCGTGCCGCTGGACGCGGTTTCGGCGCCGGGCGACGGCGTGGATCTGGTGATCGAAGCCATCCGTGAAGACCTGGACACCAAAGCCGCCCTCTTCGGTGAGCTGGAAGCGGTGCTGCCGCCCACGACCATCTTCGCGACGAACACCTCCTCGCTGCCGGTCACCCGGATCGCCGCGACGCTGGCCGATCCGTCGCGCCTCGCCGGTTTGCACTTCTTCAACCCGGTGCCGTTGATGAAGATCGTCGAGGTCGTCCCGGGAGCGGCCACTCGGCCCGACATCCCCGGCACGCTGGCCGATCTGGTGCGCGCGTCCGGGCATCGCGCGGTGACGGTCGCCGACACCCCGGGCTTCCTGGTCAATCACGCCGGACGCGGGCTGGTCACCGAGGCGTTCGCGCTGCTGGAGGATTCGGTCGCCGAACCGGTGGTGATCGACCGGATCGCCCGCGACGTGCTCGGCCTGCGGATGGGCCCGTTCGAGCTGATGGACCTGACCGGTCTCGACGTGACGGCCGCCGTCATCGACTCGATCTGGACCGGGTTCCGGCATTCCGACCGGCTGCGGCCCTCGTTCCTCACCCCGAACCGGGTGGCCGCCGGGCTGTACGGCCGCAAGAGCGGGCGCGGGTTCTACGATCATCGCCCCGGCGCCGAGACCGCCGCCGAAGCACCGGTCACCGCCGCCGGGTGTCCACTGTGGATCGCCGGATCGGGACCGGACGCCGACGCCTTGCGCGCGGCCTTCCCGGAATCCTTGGACGAGCCCACATCCGAAGCCGTCGTACTGGTGCCTGTCTGGGGAAACACTGTCGCGGCGGCGATCGCGGCGCACGGGCTGCCCGCTGCCCGCACGTTCGGCGTGGACCCGCTCTCGCTCGCCACCCGGCGCCGCGTGCTGGCCGTGACCCCGGCGTCGGATCCGGACGCGGTCCGGGCCGCCGTCGGCGCGGTGGCGGCGGGTGCCGAGGCGGTGTCGGTGGTGCGGGACACCGCCGGTTCGGTCGCGCAGCGCCTGCTGGCCTCGATCGTCTCGGTCGCCGCGTCGATCGCGGAACGGTCGCTGGCCGCACCGGAGGACATCGACCTCGCCGTCACGGCCGCCCTCGGCTACCCGTCCGGGCCGCTCGCCTGGGGCGATCGGATCGGCGCCGCCCGCCTGCTCGAACTCCAGAACCGGCTGCACGAGAGCACCGGCGATCCGCGCTACCGGCCGACACGCTGGCTGCGGGAACGCGCCGGACTCGGGCTGCCCCTGACCACCCCCGCCTACCCGCTGGAGAAGGAAACACCGTGATTTCACCGGATTTCGGCCTGACCGAGACGCAGCGCGACATCCGCGCCATGGCCGCGCGGTTCGTCGACGACGAGATCGCGCCGCACGCGGCGGAATGGGATCGCGCCGAACAGGTCGATCGCGGCATCGTGAAACGCCTGGGAGAACTGGGATTCCTCGGTCTCATGGTCCCGGAGGCCTACGGCGGCGTGGACGCGGACATGCTGTCCTACGTCCTGGTGACCGAGGAGCTGGGGCGAGGCGACTCGGCGGTGCGCGGGATCGTGTCGGTGTCGCTCGGGCTGGTCACCAAGACCATCGTGACGCACGGTACGGACGAACAGCGTGAGTACTGGCTGCCCCGCCTCGTCAGCGGTGATGCTCTCGGTTGCTTCGCCCTCACCGAGCCGGGCACCGGCTCAGACGCGGCGTCGGTCAGTACCCGCGCCACCCGTGACGGCGGAGACTGGGTCCTCGACGGCGGGAAGATGTTCATCACCAACGGAACCTGGGCGCAGGTGGCGCTGACGTTCGCCCGGACCAGCGAACGCGGCCTCACCGCCTTTCTCGTGCCGACCGACTCGCCGGGCCTGGGCGCGAGGGAGATCCACGGCAAGCTCGGCCTGCGCGGCCAGGCGACCGCGGAGCTGACCTTCGACGGCGTGCGCGTGCCCGATTCGGCGCGGCTGGGCGAGGTGGATCGCGGTCTGGGCATCGCGCTGGGCGCGCTGTCCCGCGGCCGGGTCTCGGTCGCCGCCGGCGCCGTCGGGCTCGCGCAGGCCGCCGTGGACGCAGCCGTGCGGTATTCCACCGAACGCACCCAGTTCGGCCGTCCGATCGCCTCGTTCCAGCTGGTGCAGGAACTGCTCGCCGATTCCGCGGTGGACGTCCGGGCCGCCCGCCTGCTCACCCATCACGTGGCACGGATCGCCGATTCCGGTGTCTCGCCGAAGGATTACGCGACCGACGCGTCCATCGCGAAATACCACGCGAGCGAAGCGGCGGTGCGCGTCAGCAACAACTGCCTCCAGGTCTTCGGTGGCTACGGGTTCATCGACGAGTTCCCGGCAGGCAAATACCTGCGCGACGCCCGCGTGCTGACCCTCTACGAGGGCACCAGCCAGGTGCAGAAACTGCTGATCGGCCGTGATCTCACCGGTGTCGACGCGATGCTCTGAGCGCGTCGCTAACGACCGCAGCGATCCACGCGTTTCCACGGCCAATCCGAGACGAGCCAGCGTGCGACGGCGTCGGCGAGCGTGGCATCCAGTTCCGCTTTGTCGGCCCGTACCCACGACTGCACCGTGACGTCCCACTCGTCGGAGGCGGTGGGGTACAGGTAGACGCAACCGATGACGTCGCCGTCCGCCGGGCCGAGGACGGTGAACGTGAAACCGGTGTGTCGCGCGAAGTCCTCGGCGTGGCGGCGCAGATCGGCGAGGTTCTCGTCGAGGGTCATGCCGTCGCGTGGCGGCCAGTCGCCGTCGGGATAGCCGGGAGTGGAGCGGATGTGCTCGATACTCGACATCCAGGCGGCATGGTCGGCCGGATTGTGTTCCGGTCCCAAGGGTTCGAGGCGGAACTCGTCGGCGACGAGCGCGGTCGGCGGGACGAAACCGGCTGGTACGAACGTATCCGCGGGCATGGTCGGACCGTAGTGGCAGATCGGGCCGATCGCATTCGAGTTTCGCGCTTGCCGTCGTGCCGTGGGCAGGCCAGCATGATCGGGTGTCAGACGAGGGGATGGAGCGGCGCCTGCTCGACGCGGTCCGCGACGGCGAGGTGCTCGACCTGACCGGTGGCGGAACGGTCGATCCGGACGAGATGCCGTCCTGGGGAAGCGGCCGCACCGTCTCGGCGGCGCTGATCCGTGACCTGGTCCGGAGCCGCCGGGACGTCGAGGCGGACCCGCACGGGCTGCGGCTGCGCGGGGCGCGGATCACCGGCCGTCTCGATCTGGCGAACATCGACGGCGGAACGCGGGTCGAACTGCTCGACTGTTTCGTACCCGACGGCCTGGACCTGCGCGATGGCCGCCTGCCGGGCCTGGCGCTGGACCGTTCGTGGTTCGGGCATTCCGCGCAGGACCCGCCGGTGGACGCCGAAAGGTTCACCGCCTCGGCGATGACGATGAACGGTGTGGTCGCGACCGCCCGCACCTCGGCCGGTGCGGTCCGGTTGCGCGGCGCCCATCTCGGGCTATGGGAGTGCGAGGGGGCGCGGCTGGAAAACACGTCCGGGCCCGCCGTGGACGCCGAATTCCTTCGAGTCGATCATGTCGTGTCCCTTTGCCGCGGGTTCGAAGCCACCGGCACCGGCGAGCAGGGCGCGGTGCGGCTCGTCGGCGCCCATCTCGGCAGGCTGGAAGCCGATGGGGCGTGCCTGACGAACCCGGACGGGCCCGCCCTGCAAGCCGACCGGCTGCGCGTCGATCACGGCGTGTTCCTGCGCGCCGGATTCCGGGCGACCGGCGCGGTCCAACTGGTCGATGCCCATGTCGGCCTGCTGGATTGCGACGGCGCGCGACTGGAGAGCACGGACGGGCCCGCCCTGGACGCGAACGGTCTGAAGGTCGACCGGGCCGTGTTCCTCCGCGCCGGGTTCCGGGCGACGGGCACCGCGCCCGTCGTCCTCCGGTTGAACGGTGCGTCGATCGAAGGCTCGCTGTGGTTGAACACCAGCGAGGTGACTCGGTCGGATCAGGCCTCGGGAGCGCTGATCGACATCGACGAGCTGACCTACGGAGACCTTCCGCGGCAGATCGGGCTGTCCCGGTGGCTGGAGCTGTTGCGTGCCCGTACACCCGGCTACGCCGCCCAGCCGTACCAGCAGTTGGCCGCCGTCCACCGCGCGGCAGGCCACGACAGCGAGGCGCGGGAAATCCTGATGGCGCAACGGCGTGACCAGATCCGCCGCGGCGGGCTTCGATGGCACGACCGGATGTGGGCCCGGTTCACCGGACTGGCCCTCGGCTTCGGTTATCAACCTTGGCGGGCGCTGCTGCTGTTGCTCACCGTCCTCGCCTGCTCGGTCGTGCTGGCCCTCGTCCTCGGCGGGCAGGGCGGCCTGGCGCACACCGCACGCGCGAGCGCGCCGGCGACGCCGTGCGGTGCGGTGGAACGGATCGGGGTGGGGCTGGATCTGGGGCTGCCCTTGGTCAAGACGGGCGCACGGGAGCTGTGCGCCCCCACGGGATCCGCCGCCGGGCAGGCCCTCACCGTCGCGGGCTGGGTCCTGCAGCTCGCGGCGTGGGCGTCGGCCACCCTGTTCATCGCGGGCTTCACCGGTGCCGTCCGCAAGACCTGACGGCTACCTCCGCTCGAAGATCAGGTCGTAATCCTTGCGCCAGGTGGTTCCCTGATCCTCGGACGCCTCCCAGCGGCCCGCGATCCGATCCGGCTCGACCTCGGCGACGAACCGCTGGAACATGTCGGGGTCTTCCCGGCTCAGGCTCCAGTTCGCCCCGTCGAAGGTCATGGTGAAAACCCGGCACACCCCACGTTCATCGTGGTACAGAGCCGTATAGGCGTCTCGGGTGTCGCTGCGACCGAGAACCACGACCATCTCGCTCGATGGCTGCCCGTCCTCGCCGCCCATCGTCCAGCGCAGGACCACGAACGCGTCGCCGAGCCACTCGATCGTCGCCGAACCCGGCACCTCCTGATCGGCCGGTTCCAGAAACCACGCGTCGCTCAGCGTCGTCCGCCACGATCCGACCAGGACGTCCAACCGTTCCATGGCTTCGTTGCGCATCGCTTCCTCCTCGCGTGGCCCGGGGATCCGCCAGCCTAGCGCCGGAGCGCTCGATAGCGCTTGAGTAACGCGGTGACCCGTACCGGGTCGGCGGCGTCGTTCAACTCGGCGAGCAGGTCGTCGGGGCACAGCTCGTAATGGTCGCCCCACCACCGCCGCGCCTTGTTGTCCCAGATCCGATACCCGCCGGGCACGCCCCGCGCCACGTATCGTCGCTTGGACAATCAGCCACCTCCTCTGCCGTCGAGCGTCGCTGCCCGACGGTCGTACTCGTCGAAAGCCTCTGACACGGCGCCGTCCAGGATCATGGCCAGGGCGTAGGAAATGGTCCAGATCCATTCATCGAGACGGGCCGCGTCCGCAGCACTGATCAGACCGTTCCGGCCGAGCATTCCGTCGGGCGCGACACCCCAAGCCCGCGCGAAGTGACACATCCCGACCACGGCGGAAACCACCTCACGGGGAACCAAATCGGCCTGTAGCGGCTCGGCAAGCGCTCGCAAGGCTGCCATCACTTCGTGGTAATTGTCCTCCCGCAGGCCGGTGAAGGGCCGCAACGACCCGACAAACCCCGTCTTCCAGCGCGGATCGTCCACGTTCGGGTGTGTGCAGGAGTGGAACAGGAGGGCTTCGCGGGCATCGGCCGGGGTCATGAAGGAACGCTAGCGCGAGGGTACGACAACGCCGGTCGGATGCCCGGCCATGCCGCGGGCTTTTACGGAGACGTGGTGGTCAGCGTCACCGCGCTGACGTTGGACGACTTTCGGAGCACGCCGGGCGGGCTACGTGCTCTGCCGCTTGTGGCCAGGGTTGCCCGGCGCGGTCGGCCAAGGGCTGTGGGCCGAGCCGTTGCGCCGGCGGCTGAGATCTTTCGTCGGATTGCCCGCCCATGTGGCGATCATGCGGAAGTATCGTCGCGCCACCACCTGGCCGCGAAAGTGGCCGTCACCTCCTCGGCGACGCCTTCGAGGTCCTGGATTCCTGTTCCGCCGGTCCGGTGGCCTTCTGAAGCCGACGACCGCCCGGCGATCGCAGCGGCGCGGTCCGGTCGGCCAGCGGGCCACCGGTGCGCAGAAGTGCCTCCAGTGATCGGAGTGGCCCGGGAAGGACGCGGTACCAGCTCCAGGTGCCGCGTCGCTCCCGATCGAGGATTCCCGCCGCGACCAGGACGCGGAGATGATGACTCAGCGACGGCTGCGGCATTTCGAACTCTTCGGCGAGATCGCAGAAACAGGCCTCGCCGCCGGGCGAATACCGGACCAGCGACAGCAGCCGGATCCGGATCGGATCCGAGAGGGCCTTGAACAGCTTCGCCGCCTGCTCGGCATCGTCCTGGGAGATGACCGCCGCGGGCTCGGCCATCAGCAGCGTGATGGGTACCGGCTTCCGGCCGCGCCCGGTCTCCGTCGCCACATGCCCTCCTCGGTCCGAGTGCCCTCCGACGGCGAGCGTACCCGGTGAATTGACAAACATCGATGCAAGCTTTTGAATTGGATCCATAGACTTCGATCCAGTCGTCGATCCCTGTGCCGAGGAGACGCCATGACCCACGCCACGGACGGGCTTCCCGCCCGCGAGGTGCTGGTCCAGCTCGACCGGATCGCCGACGAGCTGGGCGACAGGTTCCAAGGCACCTTCGGCCGGGAAACGGTCGAACGCTTCGTCGACGAGACGTACCGCCTGCTCGAACGGTCCGCGACGGTCAAGGTCCACCTGCCCACGCTGACCGCCCGGTTCACCCGCGAACGCCTGCTCGACCTGGCCAAGGCCGACGGGTTGACCCAGGTCACCGCGCCGCAGGTGCTGTTCGTCTGTGTGCACAACGCCGGCCGGTCGCAGATGGCCGCCGCGTTGCTCACCCACCACGCGTTCGGGCACGTCATGGTCCGCTCGGCCGGGTCGCGGCCGAGCGGGACGATCCCGCAGGTCGTCACGGACGCGCTGGGCGAGATCGGCATCGAGCCGGCGGGCGCGTTCCCGAAGCCGCTGACCGACGAGGTCGTCCGTGCCGCCGACGTGGTCGTGACCATGGGGTGCGGGGACGCGTGCCCGGTCTATCCCGGCAAGCGCTACCTCGACTGGGACGTCCCGGACCCGATCGGGCGGCCGCTGGGTGCGGTCCGCTCGATCCGCGACGAGATCGACCGCCGGGTCCGGCGGCTGCTCGAGGAACTGAAGGGCTGATATTCGATGTTCACGTGCGTCATCGGACCGAGAGGATCCTGCTCATGACCCGCACTCCCGAGGTGCTGTTCGTCTGCGTGCACAACGCCGGCCGGTCCCAGATCGCCGCCGCGCTGCTTCAGCACTATTCGCTCGGCCGCATCCTCGTGCGGTCCGCGGGGTCGGAGCCCGCCGAGATGGTGAACCCGGCCGCGGCCGCGGTGCTCGCCGAGTGGGGATTGGACATCACGGCCGAGGTGCCGAGCAAGCTGTCCACAGAGGACGTCGAAGCCTCGGACGTGGTGATCACCATGGGGTGTGGTGACACGTGTCCGGTGTTCCCCGGCAAGCGTTACCTGGACTGGCCGTTGGAGGATCCGGCCGGGCAGGGCGTCGAAGCCGTACGCCCGATCCGTGACGAGATCGACCGCCGCATCCGCGGTCTGGTAGCCGAGATCCTCGACGCCTGAACGACATACCGGAGCCAGGAGGCCCCAGCGTGACGCACACCGCCGACGAGACCTCCTCGAGTGAGGCCGACGTCCTGCACAAACTGTCCTTTCTGGACCGGTTTCTCCCGGTCTGGATCATCGTCGCGATGGTGGCCGGGCTGCTGTGGGGCAGCATCATGCCGGGGCTGCAAGGCGTCCTGGACGCGGTGAAGATCGGGCAGGTCTCGCTGCCGATCGCGCTGGGCCTGTTGCTGATGATGTACCCGGTGCTGGCCAAGGTCCGCTACGACAAGCTGGACACGGTGACCAAGGACAAGCGCACGATGGTGCTTTCCTTGGTGCTCAACTGGATTCTCGGTCCGGCGCTGATGTTCGCGCTCGCCTGGCTGATGCTGCCCGATCTGCCGGAGTACCGGACCGGGCTGATCATCGTCGGTCTCGCCCGGTGTATCGCGATGGTGATCATCTGGAACGACCTCGCCTGCGGCGATCGCGAGGCCGCGGCGGTGCTGGTCGCGCTGAACTCGGTCTTCCAGGTGATCATGTTCGGTGTGCTCGGCTGGTTCTACCTCGACCTGCTGCCCGGCTGGCTGGGTCTCGACACCACGAGTATCGACTTCTCGCCGTGGGAGATCGCGCTCAGCGTGCTCATCTTCCTCGGTATCCCGCTCGCCGCGGGCTATCTGTCCCGCCGCGTGGGGGAGGGGAGCAAGGGGCGTGACTGGTACGAAGGCACGTTCCTGCCCAAGGTCGGCCCGATCGCGCTCTACGGCCTGCTGTTCACCATCGTGATCCTGTTCGCCTTGCAGGGCGACAACATCACCTCCCGTCCGCTCGACGTCGCGCGGATCGCGTTGCCGCTGCTGGTGTACTTCGCGGTCATGTGGATCGGCGGCTACCTGCTGGGCAAGGCATCGGGCCTGTCGTACGAGCGCACCACGACGTTGGCGTTCACGGCTGCGGGCAACAACTTCGAACTCGCGATCGCCGTCGCGATCGGCGTTTTCGGCGTGACGTCGGGGCAGGCGCTCGCCGGTGTCGTCGGACCGCTGATCGAAGTGCCCGTGCTGGTCGCTCTGGTGTACGTCAGCCTGTGGCTGCGGAAACGCTGGCGAGCGAAGGCCTCGGCGGAGTGACCGGTACCGCGAGGGTGGTGGTCGTCGGCGGAGGCCAGGCCGGTCTCGCCGCGGGCTACCACCTGCGCCGCGCGGGCCTGGACTTCGTCATCCTCGACGCCCAAGCCGAACCGGGCGGCGCCTGGACCCACGGCTGGGACTCGCTGCGACTGTTCTCCCCGGCGCGGCACAGTTCGCTCCCGGGATGGCCGATGCCGCCCTACCAAGGACCCGGGTATCCGACCGCCGGGCATGTCGTCGACTATCTCGCCGCGTACGAGAAACGCTACGAGCTTCCGATCCTCCGGTCGGAAACGGTGACCGCCGTGTCCCGGGCGGGCACCGGATTGCGGGTGAGCACCGACACCGGGACCTGGGCGGCGGAGGCGGTCATCAGTGCCACCGGCACCTGGTGGCGACCCTTCCTGCCACTGATGCCCGGCGGATTCACCGGCCGCCGGCTGCACACCGTGGACTACCGGTCGCCCAAGGAGTTCGCGGGCCAGGACGTCGTGGTCGTCGGCGGCGGCAACTCCGGCGCCCAGATCGCGGCCGACCTCGTCGGCGTGGCGAACCTGACCTGGGTCACCCGCCGCCCGCCGCGTTATCTGCCCGACGACATCGACGGCAAGGCGCTCTTCGACGTCGCCACCCGCCGCCGCCAGGCGATCGAGACCGGACGGCCCGACACCGCCGGAGTGGCCGGGCTGGGCGACATCGTCGCCGTCCCGCCGGTGCGCGAAACCCGCGACGCCGGGCTGCTGGACCCGCGCCCGATGTTCGCGCGGCTGGACAGCGACGGTCCTGCGTGGACGGACGGGTCGGGATGTCGTGCCGACGCGATCATCTGGTGCACGGGGTTCCGTCCCGCGTTGGGCCATCTGGCCCCGTTGCGGCTGCGGACCACGCACGGCCGGATCCCGACCGCGGGTACCCGCGTGGTCGCCGAGCCGCGGCTGCACCTTCTCGGTTACGGCGACTGGACCGGCCCCGCCTCCGCGACCCTCATCGGTGTCGGGATGACCGCCCGCGCCGCCGTCGCCGACATCAAGGCCACGCTGGACATCGGTGGCTGACGTCGGCGACCGCGGGAACCGGGTCAGCTGACGGACGACGGCGCCGTCAGCGTCAGGACCTCCGGGGCCGGTGTGGCGCAACATCCGCCGGCCGCCGCGTCGTCCGGCTCGTCGAACAGGCCGGCGCCACCGCAGACGCCGGTCTCGGCCATGCGCAGTTCGACTCGCGCGGCCGCTTCGTGGTCGCCCGCGAGCTCGGCGGCGATGCTGCGGACCTGCTCGTAACCGGTCATGGCGAGGAACGTCGGTGCCCTGCCGTAGCTCTTCATCCCGGCCAGGTAGAAGTTCTTCTCGGGGTGGGCGAGTTCCTTCGCGCCGTGCGGGTAGACGGTCCCGCAGGAATGCACGTTCGGATCGATCAGCGGCGCGAGCGCGACCGGCGCCTGCAGCGTCGGGTCCAGCTCCAGCCGGAGCTCCGACAACCAGGTCAGGTCGGGCCGGAATCCGGCCAGCGCCACCACTTCATCGACCTGCTCGATCCGCTGTCCGGCCGAGGAGATCAGCGCGAGCTTCCCGGCGTCGTCGCGTTCGAGCGCTTCTGTGCGGAACCCGGTCACGACGGTGATCAGCCCGGACCGCACCGCCGCCTGTGCCCGCAGGCCGAGCGCGCCCCGTGCCGGGAGCTGGTCGGCGTCGCCGCCCCCGAAGGTGTTGCCGACCGAGCCGCGGCGCAGCACCCAGCTGATCCGGGTGTCCGGCGCGTCCTTCGCGAGCCCGGACAACGCGACCAGCGCGGTCAGCGCCGAGTGTCCGCTCCCCGCGACCACCACGTGCCCGCCCGCGTACCGGGCCCGTACCGCCGGGTCGTCCAGATCCGGCACACGGTAGGCGATCCGATCCGCCGCTGCTCGTTCCCCGATGGCGGGAAGTCCTTCCCCGCCAAGAGGGTTCGGGGTCGTCCAGGTCCCCGACGCGTCGATGACGGCCCGCGCCGCGATCCGCTCCTCCGCCCCGGCGGCGGTGCGGACGTGCACGGTGAACGGCTCCTCGTCACGGCCACTGTCCACGACGCGGTCCCGGCCTCGCCGCGCGACCCCGACCACCTCGGCGTCGAACCGCACCCGATCGGCGAGCGCCGTCGCGAGCGGCCGCAGATACCGCTCGGCCCAGTCCGAACCCGTCGGATACGCGTCGCCGTCGGGGCGAGCCCAGCCGGTGTCCTCCAGCAACCGCCCGGCCGCCGGAGCGACGAGCTCCGACCACGCCGAGAACAACCGCACGTGATTCCACTCGGCGACCCCCGCGCCCGCTTGCGCGCCGCGTTCCAGTACCAGCGGCTCGAAACCCCGCTCGACCAACTCGGCGGCCGCCGCCAACCCCACCGGGCCCGCGCCGATCACCACGACAGGCAGCTCGTTCATCCCCATGCACCTTTCATCGATCTATTTCGATTGAAGCGATGCGAGGGACTGTATCGACCGGGGTCGATTGACGCAACCATCGATTCTGGTCGATACTGTGCGGTATGACCACGGTTGTGCCCGTACTCCTGCCCGAGCGTGAAGCCGCCACCTACGCCGGCTGGTTCGCCTGTCTGGCCGAGCCCATGCGCGTCAAACTCCTGCACGCGGTCGCGATCTCGCCCCGCGGCCTGACCGTCGGCGCGCTCACGGAGATCCTCGGCACCAGCCAGTCGACGTGTTCCCACCATGTACGGAAACTGGCCGAGGTCGGCTTTCTGCACCTGCGCAAGGAAGGCACGGCCACGGTCGTGACGATCAATCAGGCCTGCTGCAGCGGACTGCCGCACGCCGCCGACGCGGTGATGGGTCTGCTCGCCCCGCGCCCGTGCTGTCCGGAAAACCTGCCGGAGGACGTCGCTGTCCGCGCGTCGGACGACAACGACTGGGCCTCGATCCGCCGGATCTACGGCGAAGGGATCGCCACCGGGATCGCCACGTTCGAAACCGAGGTCCCTGGCCGTGAAGCCCTGGACGCGAAATGGCTGACCGGCCACCGGTGGGTCGCCGAGATCGGCGGCGAGGTGGTCGGCTGGGCGGCCGCCGTTCCGGTGTCGGAACGGGAGTGCTACCGGGGAGTCGCCGAGACCTCCGTCTACGTCGCGGAAAGCCATCGTGGCCGCGGCGTGGGCAAGGCCTTGCTGTACAAGCAGGTCACGGAAGCCGACGCGGCCGGGCTCTGGACACTTCAGACGTCGATCTTCACCGGCAACCGCGCCTCCATCGCCTTGCACCAGAGCGCCGGCTACCGGACCGTCGGCATCCGTGAACGCATCGCCCGACGCGACGGCGTCTGGCAGGACACCGTCTTCCTGGAACGCCGCAGCCCGCTCACCGCCTAGAGTGGGTTCATGAGTGACCCGGAGCAGCTGGCCCGAGGATTACGGGCCACCGCCAGGAACGCCGCGACCACCGCCCTGCGCGAGGGGCTCGAAGACATCGAAGAGCGCCATGGCCGGCGCGTCGCCGACGAGGTCGCCGGCCTGATCGACGTCGACGGTGTGTTCGCCGGGCTGCGTGAAACCGAGAGCCCGCGGCGAAACGACGACGACGAGCCGTGGGAGTTCAAGCGGGAATCGTTGGCCTGAACGAGGCTTACTTCTCCCACGTGTAGCTCAGCGCCGGTGGATCGTCTGTCGTCTTGGTGACGGTGAGGTGCTGCTCGGGGTGCGCGGCCGCCCACCGGGTCATCTCGTTGTAGAGCTGGTCGCGCAGGCCGCTGTCCCGCACCTCGATCGTGGCGCGCTGGGCCAGCTGGCTCGGATCGACGTCCGGGTCGGTGCGGATCGCCAGGTTCCAGAAATGCTTCTTGTCGGTGCCGTCGGCGCCTTGGCCGTCGTTGGTGAAATAGACCTGGTCGGTCGTCTTGTTGTAGATCGTCTGGGTCACCTTGATCTGGTCGTCGCCCTGGGCGGCGTTGAAGTAACCGGACGGGTCCGAGGAGCCCGGTTCACGGGTGTAGAACCCGACTTCGCCGCCGAACGCGCCGCCGAACCCGTAACCGCCCTTCCACAGCTCCAGGCGGTACTGCTTGCCGGTCTTCGGATCGGTGAACTCCATGTTGTCGCCGTCGTCGCCGGTCGCGTCGAGGTTCGCGCCGATGAGTTTTTCCAGCTTGTCGTACAGGTCGTGCCAGCCGAGGAAACTCTGCACCGAGTGTTCGCCGGTGGTGTAGTAGTCGCCGTCCGCGACGTATTTGAAGCCGAGGTAGTCGTAGATCTTCTGCGCGATCTCGCGGTTCTGCAGGAGCAGTTCCCAATTGCCGGTCAACAGTGCGGCCTTGAGCCTCGGGTCGTTCTTCACCAGCTCGGCGAAACCCGGGATCTCGCGCAGCATGATCGCGGCGATCTCGGCGAGGTTCCGCTTCCCCGAACCCGCGAGTTCCCACACCTGGCCCGTCCTGTTCCGCAGTTTCAGGCCTTCGGCGAGCAGGACCGCGTCATAGCCGAGGATGATCCGCTCCAGGTCGGCGAGCACGACGAGGGCTCGTGCCTTGATCGCCTTGTCCTGTGCCCAGGCGAAGACGATGTTGCCCTTGCCGTGCGAGAGGTCGTTCCAAACGTCGTCCAGCTTCTTCCGCAGGGAATCGGCGTCCGCGAGGTGGCTGCGGGCGTCGCCTTGCGTCTTGGCCAGCGCGTCGCGGATCACCTCGAACGACTTCGCCGACTCTTCGAGATCGTCGGCCTGGTCGTCGCGGTTCTTCTTGAAGTCCGCGAGCGAGGCGAGCGCCGACTCGCCGGCTCCGCCCTGCCAGCCTTCGGCGAGCTGAACGCGGACCGCCTCGACCAGTGATTTGGCGTCCAGCACGGCTTCCTTGGTGGCGCGGCACGCCCGTGCCCGGTCGTCCAGCTCGGTCGTGCTGCCCTTTTCCACCTGGTCGTGGAGGTGACGGATCTTGTCGAAGACCGAGCTCACCGGTCGATCCCTTCGAAGCCTTTGTCCAGCGTCTTCAGGAAGGTGTCGCGCGCGGCCGAATCGGTGCCGTCGTAGCTCTTCGCCGCGGCACGGATGGCTTCGACCAGGCTGGTGACCTGCTGCTGCGAGGCCGTCAGGTCCTCCTGCCTGGTCAAGAGCCAGACGTCGTAGTCTCCGGCGAACCCGGCGGCCCGATGGGTGGCGCCGACGTTCGGCGCGCCGCCGGGGGTGAGCGTGGGCGGCTTCCCCGCGGCGAGTTTGCCCGCCGCGTTGCTGATGTCCGCGACGTCGACCTCGAAACCCACAGCACGTCCCCCCGTCCATGTGACACTCTGCCTGGGCAATGTAACACTCATCTCCGGCTTTGGTGTCTGGTTCACGCTTTCGGCCGCATCGAGGAACCCGCTCGACGGCGTATGTGGGGTCTGCGGCGCCCAAGCGGGTGATCTCGCTGGCCCGAACGTGGAGGTGCCCGGCAGTGCGTCGGCGTGTTGCGTGATCACGCATTCCGCCGATGGAGTGCTTTCGGAGATCGATCCGCAAAAACGGGTCAACTAGGCGCTAACGTCGATTTCCGTTCGGGGGAGCGAGAATTTCGGAACACGACGTCGATCTTGTCGAATTCGCGACAATGACGCGTGGCTGCCCATTTGATTCGTGGTCGACGGAAAGCGTACCGGAAAAGAGGAGAAAATCATGACGCCCAAAGGAATCCCGGTCCGAGTAGCGGCCGTCGCCGGGGCCGCGGCCTTGGCCTTCACCGCGGCACCCGGCGTCGCCGCCGCTTCGACGCAGGCCGAGTCGCTGTTCTGGATCAGATTCGCCGCGGGGGTTCAACGCTGCTTGGACTCGAATTCCGAAGGCAGCGTGTACACGCATGCTTGCCAAGACAGGAACAACCATCAGAAGTGGAACAACTACGCGCCCGGAAAGTTCAAGAACAAGGCGACCGGGCTGTGTCTGGCGGCCGGGACGTCGTCGGTGTTCGCCGGGTCGTGCGAGGTCAATGCCAGCGACTGGCGGACGTCGTCCACGACGAACAAGTACTTCACCAACGTGTCGACCGGGCTCTGCCTGCACAACAGTGGCGGCCAGGCGGAGGCGGTCGGGCTGCGGGTCTGCCGTGCGGGAACCGCATTGTGGACCGTGACGAAGCTGAGGAGCTGACCGGCTGTCGTTCCGGGGCTCGCGAGTCAGGAGATGTATCGGAGTCCATGTCCGGCTCGCCGTGGCCGATTTCCGTTCGTCGGCAAGGGATCGGCACACGGCGAGCCGGGCTCACTGGTCCGGCCGGTCGGCTATGTACCGCTGGACCAAGGGCTCATGGCGTTCCGGGACGATGCTCTGAGCGGAGCAGACCGTAGACGAGCACATCGACATACTCGCCGTGCAGGAAGGACCTGCCGCGCATGACCCCTTCCCGGCGGAACCCCAGGCGTTCGAGGGCTTTCTGCTCGCCGAGGTTACCGCCATTGGTGAGGGCTTCGATCCTGTTCGCGGTCGTGCGGCCGAACAGGTAGTCCACGAGCAGCCTCTGCGCCACCGTGCCCACCCCTTGCCCGCGATGCTCGGGTAGCACCCCCACGCCGATCTCGTAGGTGACACCCGAGGGGAAGCCGCGGGGCTTCCAGGAGACGATGCCGATAACCGTGTCGTCGGCCCGCGCGATCGCGACCGCCGCGGACTCGGCGGAGATGTACCCGTCGCTCTCCCATCGCTTGCGGCGTGCCCTCGGATCACCGAATCCGGGCCAGTCGAACTCGCCGAGCGCATCGGGATCCGTGCAGAGGCGGTCGAGAAAAGCGAGGTCGGCCTCGGTGAACGCCCTCAAGTGGACTTTGTCCGGGCGGTTCGCTGGAGTCATGAAGGCCAGTATCGCACCCGGAACATCACCCGTCAGGGCTCACTGTGCCGCATCGAGCGCGTTCAGGAAGCGTGTGTACGACTCGTCTTCCCCGATGCCGGTCGTGTCGAGTCGGATCGCGTGCGGACGTCCGGCCAGGTGCTCGACGAGGTGACCACGGATCCGGTCGACCAGGTCGGAATCGGGATCTTCCAGCATCGCCTGGAGCTGTGCCTCGACGGCGTTGGCCGAACGCTTTCCGCGCAGGCGTCGCAGATGTTCGTGGTCGTCGACGAGGAGGACCACTTCGACGTACGTGGCTCCGGCGGCGACGGCTACCGCTTCGAAGGCCGGATCCGGATCGCGGTCGTGAACCGTCACCAGTTGCGGAAGGATCACGTCGTGTCCGTCGCGAAGATGCCGCGCGGCCATGTCCCGTCCGTGGCCGCGGGCGATTTCCAAGGCAGCGAAGAAGTTCTCCTGCCACCCGCCGATCAACCCCGTGAGCACATCCAGATCGAGGGCGAGCGTTCCTGGGTGTTCGTCGGCGTAGCGGCGGGCAAGGGTCGACTTTCCCACGCGTGAGAGACCGTTGAGGTGGATCAGGCGCGCCATGAGTCGACCCTATGTCCTGGCCACGGTCTGTCGCAGGACAGTCGATCTATGATCGCCGCATGCATGTTCTCGGGGCGACCGATCCTCTTCCTCGGCGGCCGGTCCGGCGGGTTGCGGTGGCGGGCCCTGCGGGATCGGGGAAATCGACCCTCGCGCGAACCCTGTGCGAGCGCATGGGCGTGCCTTTCGCCGAGCTCGAGTCCTTCTACCTCGGTCCTGAATGGACGGTTCGAGAGACATGGCAGGCCGACGTCTTGCAGTTCCTCGACGGGGATGCCTGGGCGATCGAGTGGCAGGGCGAAGAGGTACGGGAGCAGATGACGGCGCGGACCGATGTGCTGGTGTGGCTTGATCATCCGCGTGCCCTGACCATGACTCGCGTCGTCGTCCGCACCCTTGAACGCCGTATCGGGCGGGGTTCGAAGATCGCCGGGGGAAACGTCGAGGGCCCGCTGCGCACGTTCTTCACCGATCCGCAGCACATCGTCAGGATCGCGTGGCGCTACCACCCGATCATGCGCGCGCGGGTCCGCAAGGTGATCGACGAGAACCGTCACCCCGGTCTCGTCGTCGTCCGGCTGCGTGGCCAGCGACAGGTCGATCGGTGGCTTCGAGGGCCGTTCGCGCGCGCCTGCCGGTAGCTCCGTCAGCCGTTCAATGCGACCTTCCAGGTAGTCGTATTCGCCGACGGCGAACTGCCGCCGCATGCGGCCGGCGACAGCGTGACGGAGAGGGTGGCTACGGCACGGCGGGCTGAGTCCCGGAGACTCCGGCGCTCAATGCCAAGGCCGCGGCTTCCCCGCGTGAGGTGACGTTCAGCTTCTTCAGCAGGCCGGCCACGTGGAATTTGACCGTGCTTTCGGTGATGCCGAGCGTGGCGGCGATGGACTTGTTGCGTTGTCCTTGTGCCACAAGCCGGAGCACTTCGAGCTCGCGGGGGTTGAGATCCGCCAGCTGGGTCTCGTCGACCCGGCCCGCGGCAGGCTCGAACGGGAGGTCGACGGTGACGCGGCTGCCCCAGCCGGCGACGGCGTCGATCTCGACGGTGGCACCCAGCGTTTTCGCGCGGCCGTCGAGCTGCGCCCGCAGGCCTTGGACGTCGAGGTTCCCGGATTCCTGGTCTCGCACATCGAGGTGCAGCGCGGTGCTGTCGCTCGACCAGGCGATCCGGAGGCGGGTCAGATCCGGCTGGCCGGTGAAGGCGAGGACCGCCGCGCACGTCATCGCCCTGGCGGCATGGGCGACCTCGCCGGGTACCGGCCGCCCGTTCTTCGCCGGGGCCGTGAACTCCAGCTCCGCGTCGTGATGGCGCAGCATCTGCCGGATTTCCCGCCGCAGCCTGCCGAACGCGGCATGCGCGGGCTCTTCGGACTGCGCGAGATCGGTCTCCCTGGCCGATCGGAGCGCGACCAGTGCGGCCGAGGCGGAGTCGGTCGCGGCGAGCCGGGCGCGGTGGTCGTCCAGCCGGGTGGAGCGCAGTGTGGTGAGGATCGTGACGAGCGCGGTTTCGTGTGCCGCGGCCATTTCGGTGATCGTCCTGGCGCGTTCGCTGGAGGCCGCGCGGGATTCGGCGAGGTAGTCGGGGCTGGCCTGGGTCACCTGCTGGCGGATCGAGGTCGCGACGATGCCGAAGACCTCGGCCAGTGGAGCGGGGCGCGGGAAGCGGGTCCGGCTCGACCGGGGGACGAGGACGAGCAGGGTGCCGATCGGATCCTGCACGGCCCAGACCGTCCGGGTGGCGCCCCCGAGCGTGGCCGTCGTGGTCAGCTGACGGCCGGGCGGCACGCTCGCTTTGAGCGCTTCGAGTTCGGCGATGGTGACCTTGTCGGTGATCTCCCGGGCGCCGGTGACCTTGCGAGGCCGCCCGGTGCATTCCCGGGTGAAGATCACCAGGGCCTGGTGTGGCCAGCCGTCGGCGAGGAAACGCGAGAAACGGTCGGCGATTTCGCGCAGCGGGCCCTCGATGACGTCGCGCAGCGCGGTCAGGTCGGCGGAGTCGGGCATCGGGTGAGCCTAGCCGCCGGGCTCGCCTGGTCGAAAGGACAGGATCCACTGGACCGATGGCCAGGTCGCCGCCGCGCGTTTCCGGCCTAACCTCACGTGAAGCATGCGCTCATGCGCATGCCTGTGTCGTCGAACGGTGGAGGAACAGGGAATGCCACAGCAGGTGCGCGGGGTGATCGCCCGGTCCCGGAATGCTCCGGTGGAGCTGACGGACATCGTGATCCCGGACCCCGGGCCGGGCGAGGTCGTCGTGTCGATCGCGGCCTGCGGGGTCTGCCACACGGATCTGACCTACCGCGACGGCGGCATCAACGACGAGTTCCCGTTCCTGCTCGGTCACGAGGCCGCGGGCACCGTGGAAAGCGTCGGCGAGGGCGTGGATTCCGTGCGGCCGGGGGATTTCGTCGTCCTCAACTGGCGCGCGGTGTGCGGACAGTGCCGGGCCTGCAAACGCGGACGTCCGCAGTACTGCTTCGACACGTTCAACGCGACACAGAAGATGACACTGACCGACGGCACCGAGCTGACCCCGGCCCTGGGCATCGGCGCGTTCGCGGACAAGACCCTCGTCCACGCCGGACAGTGCACCAAGATCGATCCCGCCGCGGACCCGGCCGTCGCGGGCCTGCTCGGCTGCGGGGTGATGGCCGGGCTCGGCGCGGCGGTCAACACCGGCGCCGTCGGCCGCGGGGACTCGGTCGCGGTGATCGGCTGCGGCGGTGTCGGTGACGCCGCCATCGCCGGGGCCCGGCTGGCGGGCGCCGGCACGATCATCGCGGTCGACCGCGACGAAAAGAAGCTCACGTGGGCCCGCGAGCTCGGCGCGACCCACACCGTCAACGCGAGTGAGACCGACACGGTCGCCGCGATCCAGGACCTGACCGGCGGTTTCGGCGCCGACGTCGTCATCGACGCGGTCGGCCGCCCGGAGACGTGGAAGGCGGCCTTCTACGCCCGTGACCTGGCGGGCACCGTGGTCCTGGTCGGCGTCCCGACACCGGACATGCGCCTGGAGATGCCGCTGATCGACTTCTTCTCCCGCGGCGGTGCGCTGAAGTCGTCCTGGTACGGAGATTGCCTGCCGGAGCGGGACTTCCCGATGCTGATCGACCTCCACCTGCAGGGCCGGTTGCCGCTGGAGCGGTTCGTGACCGAGCGGATCGCCCTCGACGGTGTCGAGAAGGCCTTCCACGCCATGCATGCCGGTGAAGTCCTGCGTTCGGTGGTGATCCTGTGAGCGGGAACCTGCGGATCGAGCGCGTCGTCACCGCCGGCGTCTTCGAACTCGACGGCGGGAGCTGGGAAGTCGACAACAACGTCTGGCTCGTCGGGGACGACGACGAGGTCGTGATCGTGGACGCCGCGCACGACGAGAAGACCATCACCGAGGCGGTGGGCGGCCGTGAGGTCGTCGCCGTCGTCTGCACTCACGGCCACAACGACCATGTCACCGTCGCTCCGCAGCTGAGCGAACACCTGCACGCGCCGGCCGTCCTGCACCCGGGGACCGGGAACTGTGGGAGATGACCCACCCCGGCAGCCGTTTCCGCGGTGTCGAGGACGGCGAACGGATCGCCGTCGCCGGCACGGAGCTCGAAGTCATCCACACACCAGGGCATTCACCGGGCTCGGTCTGCCTGCACCTGCCCGAGGCCAAGGCGCTCTTCTCCGGGGACACGCTGTTCGCGGGCGGCCCGGTGCGACAGGGCGCTCGTTCTCCGACTTCCCGACGATCATTTCCTCGATCAGGGAACGGCTTTTCGCCTTGCCCGAGGACACCAAGGTCCACACCGGACACGGCGATCCCACCACGATCGGCGCCGAAGCCCCGCATCTGGCCGAATGGATCGCCCGCGGACACTGAGGTATCGGCCTGAACCGTCCACCCAGCCCCGGAAACCAGCACGGTTTCCGGGGCTTCTTCGCGACCTCGCGCGGTACTCTGTGCTACTTTGTACTGGTACTCAGTGTCGCTGGGTACTGGATGGCCGAAGGGGCGCGATGGACGGTTTGACCGAGATGCTGAAGGGCACGCTCGAGGGTTGTGTGCTGGAGATCGTCGGCGGTGAGGAGACCTACGGGTATGCCATCACACGTCGTTTGAACGAGCTCGGCTTCGCGGAGGTGGTCGAGGGGACGGTGTACGCCATCCTGCTGCGGCTCGAGAAGAACGGCCTGGTCCAGGTGACGAAACGGCCGTCCGAGCAGGGGCCGCCGCGCAAGTTCTACGCGCTCAACGACGCGGGCCGCGCGGAACTCGCCAGGTTCTGGGCGAAGTGGGAGTACGTCAGTTCGCGGATCGGCGAGCTCAAGGAGGGTGGGAAATGAACTTCTGGGAGACCATCACGGGTAGCGATCTCACCAGGGAATGGAAGGCGTTCGAGGCCAGGGCGGCGGCCTTGCCCGCCGACCACCGAGCGGCGTGGGAACAGATCAAGGGGCATCTTTCGCTCTATTCGGACTTCACCGGCCGGAACCTGATGCCGATTTTCGACGGCGCCTTGGGGCTGCTGGAGGAAACGGCCGCGGACGGGCAGAGCGTGCGCGACGTGCTGGGCGACGACATCGAGGGTTTCTGCGCGGCACTGGCCGGAGAGGAACGTGGCCGTGGCTTTCGCGACCGCTGGCGTGCGCAGCTGAACCGGAATGTCGCCAGGAAACTGAAGCAGCTGGGAGGCTGACGTGGGCATCCAGGACATCATCGAGGGCAAGAAGCAGTGGCGCGCGCACGTGGCCAGGGTCAAGGCCCTCCCGCCGGACTATCAGATCGTCTACAAGGAGATGCAGAAGTACCTGTTCAAGGTGGGACCGGTCGATCTGGCCGACGGGCCCCTGCTCTCCGGCATCGTGGATTTCTTCGAGGAGGGCGCCGCGTCCGGCAAGGGGGTGCTGGAACTCATCGGTGAGGACGTGGCCGCCTTCTGTGACGACCTGATCAAGGACTCGCCCACCTACGCGGACGCCTATCAGGAGTCCATCAGTGACCGGCCCGGCACGGACGGGAAGTAGCCCGCCGCGACGTCGCGCGACATTGATGTTTTCTTTACGCCCTGCTCGGCGATTCTTGGCGCCGGATCGTTAGTGTCCGCGTCGGTATGCGGAGGATGCGGGGAGGCCAGGGGTATGACCGAGGTGCCGGATTTCGCTGTTCCGGAGCGGGTGGACAGTCCGGACCGGCAGGCGGCGCCGACGGGCAAGGTCGGCCGATGGCTGATGGAGCACCGGGTCCAGCCGGTGGGCCCGGAGAGCCATGAGGAGCACGCGACGCCGCAGTCGTGGTGGAAGGTCATGTGCCTGACCGGCGTGGACTATTTCTCCACATTGTCGTACTTGCCCGGTATCGCCGCGCTCGCCGCGGGTGCGCTGTCGCCGCTGGCGACCTTGCTGATCGTCGCGCTGACCCTGCTGGGCATGCTGCCGATGTACCGGCGGGTGGCGAAGGAGAGCCCGCACGGCCAAGGGTCGGTCGCGATGCTGGAGAACCTGCTGCCGTTCTGGCGCGGCAAGATCTTCGTCCTGGTACTGCTGGGTTTCGTCGCGACGTCGTGGATCATCACCATCACGCTGTCCTCGGCGGACGCCACGGTGCACGCGCTGGAGAACCCCATCACCCCGTCGTTCCTGCACGGGCACGAGGTGCTGATCACGGTGATCCTGCTGCTGATCCTGGGCGGGGTGTTCCTGCTCGGGTTCAGCGAGGCGGTCGGGGTCGCGATCCCGCTGGTGGCGATCTTCCTGGCGCTCAACGCCGTCGTCGTGGTCGCCGGGATCGGCGAGGTGATCGCCGATCCCGGCGCGTTCGACCGCTGGCTGGACGCGCTCACCTCCGGCGGGGGCGGGTTCGGCGGCGTGATCGGCCCGGCGATCCTGGCGTTCCCCTTGCTGGTGCTCGGCTTGTCCGGTTTCGAGACCGGCGTGAGCATGATGCCGCTGGTGGCGGCCAAGGGGGAGAACGCCGAGCGGAAACTGGCGAGCCGCATCCGCAACACCCGCAAGCTGCTGACCGCCGCCGCGCTGATCATGTCGGTGTACCTGATCGCGACGAGTTTCGTCACCACGGTCCTGGTGCCCGCCGAGGCGTTCAAACCGGGCGGCGAGGCGAACGGCCGGGCGCTGGCATATCTCGCGCACAAGCTGCTGGGCGAATGGGTCGGCACCGCCTATGACATCAGCAGCATCTTGATCCTGTGGTTCGCCGGGGCGTCGGCGATGGCCGGGTTGATCAACATCGTGCCGCGTTATCTGCCCGCGTACGGGATGGCGCCGGACTGGGCCCGCGCGGTCCGCCCGGTGGTGCTGGTCTACACCGCGATCTGCGTACTGGTGACGATCATCTTCAACGCCGACGTCAACGCCCAGGCCGGGGCGTACGCCACCGGGATCCTCGCGATGATGGTGTCCGCGTCGGTCGCGGTGGCCATCTCGGCGGCGAAGAAGCGCCAGCGCAAGGCGGCGATCGCGTTCGCCGTCCTGACCCTGATCCTGATCTACGCGTTGGTGGAGAACGTGATCGAGAAGCCCGACGGTCTCACGATCTCCGCGTTCTTCATCCTCGGGATCATCGTGGTGTCGCTGGTCTCGCGGGTCACCCGCACCACGGAACTGCGGGTGGAGCACATCGAGTTCGACGAACCCGCCCGCCGGTTCGTCACCGATTCGATCGCCCACGACGGCGCGCTGACCATCATCGCGAACCGCCGCCAGGCCGGGGACGCCGACGAGTACCGGGCGAAGGAGGCGGAGCAGCGCGGCATGAACCCGGTGCCGGGCGCCGCCGACGTCCTGTTCCTGGAGATCGACGTCATCGACCCGTCCGGGTTCAGCGACGTGCTGAAGGTCCGCGGTGTCGAGATCGAAGGATTCCGGGTGCTGCGCGTGGAAAGCCCGGCCGCGCCGAACGCGATCGCGGCCGTCCTGCTCGCGTTGCGCGACGCCACCGGGGTGCGGCCGCAGTGTCATTTCGAATGGAGCGAGGGCAATCCCCTCGGGCACCTGTTCCGCTACCTGATCCTCGGCCGCGGCGACACCGCACCGGTGGTCCGCGAGATCATCCGCACCAGCGAACGCGATCCGGCGCTGCGGCCGGGCATCCACGTCGGCTGACGACAGGCGTCAACAAGAGGTCGATGTCCGGGCGATCGGCGTACTGTTCCCGTGAAATTCGGTCCCGTGTCACCGAGAAGCGATTCCCGCCGCACGAGGATCGGGTGCATGCGCACCTCGTACCACGAACAACTCGATCGGCTCGTCGCCCGGCTGCTGCGGACGTCGCGGTTGGTCGCCGGCATGATGGACCGGGCCGGAACGGCCTTGGTCGAAGCCGACGGCGGGCTGGCGCGCGAGGTCATCGCCGACGGCGAGACCCTGGACCGGGCCAAGGCCGAGGCGGAGGGGCACGCACACGCGATCTTGGCGTTGCAGTCGCCGGTGGCGACCGATCTGCGGGTCGTGCTGGCGGCGATCCACGCCGTCGGCGAGCTCGACCGGATGGGACGGCTGGCGATTCACGTCGCCGAGGCCGTCGAGCGCAGGTACCCGGCCCGGGTGGTGCCGCAGGTCCTCGTGCCTCGGTTCGTCGAAATGGGCCGCATCGCGGTGTGGCTCGCGGTGATGGCCGGGCAGGCTGTCCAGAGCCGTGACGCGGTACTCGCGCGGACGCTCATCAGTGTCGACGACGACATGGACGACCTGCACCGGACGATCTTCACCGTGATCGACTACCAGGACTGGGCCTACGGCACCACGAAGGCGGTCGACGCGGCCTTGTTGAGCCGGTACTACGAACGGTTCGCCGATCACGCGGTCTCGCTGGCCAAACAGACCACGTTCGTCGTCACCGGCCGTCCTCAATGGACGGACGCGGTGCCCGCGCAGGGTGGCGCGCGCATCGCCTGATCCGGACGAGGCGTCACCGGGCGGTCAACCGGAAACGCATCCGGCAGACGACGGCGTCCGAGCGGCGGCGCAGGGCACGGGCGAGCACGCCGCCGCGCTGGTTCTGCAGGATCCGCTGCCACCAATGTTCGGGCTCGACCTCGGCGATCAGCACGAAGACGTGCCGGTCGCCGACCGTGCGGAGGTGTTCCACCAGCGGCTCGCCGAGGCGGCGTCGTTCGTCGTGGAGCTGGACCAGCGTCACTTCGGGGTGCCACTTCTCCCAGTCCGTGACGAAGTCCCGCGCCGCCTGTTCGTCGTCGGGGTGGATCACGTGCACCGCCTCGACGTGGTCGCCGAGCGACAGTGCGGCGGCGAGGGCGTCACGGGTCAGGCGGGAGACGGTGTGGACGGGGACGACGACGAGTGACCGGTGCGGTCGCGGGGGAGCGGGCGTCAGGCCGAGTTCGAGCCGCTCGCCGATCCGGCGGTAGCTGCGTTCCACCCATTCCATGGCCGCCACGAGCAGTGGCAGCGCGACGACGATCAGCCAGCCGCCTTCGCCGAACTTGGTCGTCGTCACCACGATCGCCGCGGCTCCGGTGAGCAGCGCGCCGAAGCCGTTGAGCGTGGCCTTGCCGCGCCAGCCGGGCGGGCGGTTCCGCCGCCAGTGCCGGACCATCCCGATCTGGGAGAGGGTGAACCCGACGAACACCCCGATCGCGAACAGCGGGACCAAGGTGTTCATGTCGCCGTCGGTGATGACGAGCAGCAGGGCCGCGGTGACGGCGAGGAAACCGACGCCGTAGCGGTACACCTGGCGTTCCGCGCGCAGGGCGAACACATGCGGCAGTTTGTTGTGCTTGGCGAGCAGCTGGGCCAGCACGGGCAGCCCGCCGAAGGACGTGTTCGCGGCCAAGGCGAGCAGTACCACGGTCGAGAACTGCACGAGGTAGAAACCGAAGCCGTCGCCCAGCGCCGCGGTCGTCACCTGCGAGAGCACGGTGACGCCCTCCACCGGGTGGATGGCGAATTTCCCGATCAGCACGGCGATCCCGAGGAGCATGACACCGAGCAGGCCGCCCAGCGCGATCTCCGCGTGTTGCGCGCGCCGTACGCGAGGCTTGCGGAACGACGGTACGGCGTTGGCGATCGCCTCGACTCCGGTCAGCGCCGCGCAACCGTTCGCGAAAGCCTTGAGCAGCAACAGAATGCCGACCGTCTGCAGGTTCTGAGCGTGGTCCGGCGCGACGACCGCCGCGGCCGGGCCGGAACGGAACAGGCCGGCGACGATCACGGTCAGGATGGCGCCGACGTAGATCACGGTGGGCACGACGAACACCCGCGCGCTCTCGGCGATACCGCGCAGGTTCACGCCGGTGACCAACGCCAGCACGCCGAGGCACAGCCACAGCGTGTACGGCAGGAGCCCGGGAAACGCCGACGTCAGCGCGGCGACCCCGGCGGCCACCGACACCGCGACGTTGAGCACGTAGTCGACGATCAGCGATGCCGCCGCCACCAGCGAGGCCCGGCGCCCGAGGTAGGTCCGGCTGACCCCGTAGGCGCCGCCGCCATCGGGGAACGCGGCGATCACCTGACGGTAGGACAGCGTCAGCACACCCAGCAGGACCGCGATCGCGAGTGTGACCGGCACCGTGAAGCCCAGCCCCGCACCGCCGGCGACGGCCAGCACGATGACGATGGCCTCGGGTCCGTAGGCGACCGAGGCCATCGCGTCCAAGGAGAGCGCGGCGAGCCCGCCGACGACGGAAAGGCGATGGCGTTCGGAGCGGTCGGTACCGCTTTCGGGGCGGGTGAGTGTCGTGGTCACGCAGTCAGCGTGGGGTTCCGCCGGTCTTCGGTTCGTGGGCGTTGACGGGTTCTTGACACCGAATCGGGTGAACCCGATGCCACCCTGATGTCCCGCGACAAGAACGCGAAACCGGTGGCGCCCAAGGCATTGAGCGCGAACACGAGAGCTTCGCGCCCGGACGGATGTCCCAGGATCAGCCAAGAGTGCAGGATCCAGCAGACCGCGGCGGTGGCGAAGGCGGCTCGTGCGGTGCCGAGCAGGGCGACGGCATCGATCACCGCGACCATGAGCACCACGGAAACGAGCGGCTGGGGCGAGCCGTCGCCCGCCCGTGCGAGGAAAGCCGCGGCGAGGGCGCCGGCGAAACCCAGGGGACAGCTGATCAATGTGGAGACCGGGAACCGGCGTGCGGTACGCATCCCGATAGCCGAGCCGGTCGTGTCCGCCGGCTGAAGAGCCGCTTACGGCCTTCGCATGCCGAACGGCCCTGTCTTGACGTCACCACTACGCCCGGCGTCCCAGGTGCTTGCGCATCCGGTAGTCAGCGCTACTATGTACCGGTAGTCAGTGATGCTGAGTAGTAGGAAAGGGGGACGGCCTGATGGCGACACAAGCTCAGGCGATCCGGGTGCGAGGCCTGGAGAAGTCGTACAAGACGCTGCATGTGCTGCGGGGCGTGGATTTCGACGTGGAAAGGGGCGGTATCTTCGCGCTCCTCGGGTCGAACGGGGCGGGTAAGACCACGGTCGTGCGGATCCTGTCCACGTTGCTCAAGGCGGACGCGGGGACGGCGACCGTCGACGGCCTGGACGTCACCACGCATCCGGCGAGCGTGCGGGAGGTCATCAGCCTCACCGGTCAGTTCGCCGCCGTCGACGAGATCCTCAGCGGACGCGAGAACCTGGTGCTCGTCGCCCGGCTGAGACATCTGAAGCGGCCGGGCAAGATCGCCGACGACCTGCTGGAGCGGTTCTCGCTGACCGGCGCGGGCGCGCGGAAGGTCTCGACGTATTCGGGCGGGATGCGCAGGCGACTGGACATCGCCATGAGCCTCATCGGGAATCCGCCGGTGATCTTCCTCGACGAGCCGACCACCGGGCTCGACCCCGAGGCGCGGATCGAGGTGTGGGCCGCGGTGAAGGAACTCGCCGCCCGCGGTACGACCGTGCTGCTGACGACGCAGTATCTGGACGAGGCCGAGCAGCTCGCCGACCGGATCGCGATCCTCCACAAAGGACGGATCATCGTGAACGGCACGCTCGCCGAGCTCAAGCGGCTGCTCCCGCCGGCCAAGGTCGAATACGTCGAGAAACAGCCGTCGCTCGAGGACGTCTTCCTCGCCGTCGTCGGCGCGGACAAGTAGGGGGAACACCGTGAACAAGCACTTCTTCGGCGACACCACCGTCCTTTTGGGGCGATCGGTGAAGCACGTGACGCGCAGCATGGACACCATCGTCACGACCGCGATGATGCCGGTCGCCATGATGCTCATGTTCGTCTACGTGTTCGGCGGCGCGATCGATACCGGAACGGATTCCTATGTGAACTATCTGCTGCCCGGCATCCTGCTGATCACGGTCGCGTCGGGTGTCGCCTACACCGCGCTGAGGCTCTTCACCGACATGAAGAGCGGGATCTTCGAGCGCTTCCAATCCCTGCCGATCGCGCGCTCGGGCGTGCTGTGGGCACACGTGCTGACCTCGCTCGTCGCCAACCTGGTCTCACTCGTGATCGTCATCGGGGTGGCCCTCGTCATGGGCTTCCGTTCGGGAGCGGGGCTGGGGACGTGGCTCGCGGTGGCGGGCATCCTGCTCCTGTTCACGCTGGCGCTGACCTGGCTGGCGGTGATCCCCGGGCTCTCGGCGAAATCCGTGGACGGTGCGGGCGCGTTCTCCTACCCCCTCATCTTCCTGCCGTTCCTCAGTTCGGCGTTCGTGCCGACCGCGACCATGCCCGGCCCCGTGCGAGCCTTCGCGGAACACCAGCCGGTGACCTCGATCGTGAACGCGCTCCGGGCCCTGCTCGCCGGCCAGCCGGTCGGCACCGATATCTGGACGGCCCTCGCCTGGTGCGCCGGTCTTCTGGCCGTCGCGTACTTGTTCGCCACGATCACCTACCGGCGCAAGATCGCCTGATCCGGGGCGGAACGGTGCTCAGTCGTCCGGGCCGCGCAAGGTCAGGACGACGCGGAGCACGTGTTCCACCGCGGCGGGGAACACGGCTCCGCGTAGTTCGCCCCGGCTCGCGAGGGTGAGCCCGGCGAAGTCCAGCATCCGCTCCTCGCCGAGCCGCCGGACGGTCAGCGTCGCCACTTCCTCGAGGTCGAGGTCGGGATGGTCCATGCGGGTCAGCGCGAATTCGATGAGCAGTTGCTCGTCCGTCATTCCGCACCTCCGCCTCACCTCGAGGATACGGCGGCCGCTCTCAGCGCAGGACGCGGCCGAGGAAGTCCCGGATGAGGGCGGCGATCTCCGGGCCGTGCGTCTCGAGGGCGAAGTGACCGGCGTCGAGGAGGTGCAGTTCGGCGTCGGGCAGGTCGCGGAGGAAGGCGCGGGCCCCGTCGGGACCGAAGATCTCGTCGTGCTCGCCCCAGGTGATCAGCGTCGGCGGCCGGTGCTCGCGGAAGTACTCCTGGAAGGCCGGGTAGACGTCGAGGTTGAACTGGTAGTCCCAGAACAACTGCAGTTGCACCTCCTTGTTCCCGGGGCGGTCGAGCAGGGCCTGGTCGAGGGTCCAGGTGTCCGGGGAGAGCCGGTCCAGCCGGTCGGCGGGGACGCCGTGGGTGTACTGCCAGCGGGTCGCCGCGGGCTCCAGGAGTTCGCGCACGGCTTCCTCGTGGGTTTCGCGGTCCTTGGCGTGTGCGAACAGGATGTCCCAGAACGGCGTGAAACCGTCGACGTAGGCGTTGCCGGATTGCACCAGCAGCGCGCTGACCCGCTCCGGGTGTCTGCTCGCGATGCGGAGACCGATGGGCGCGCCGTAATCCTGGATGTAGAGGGCGAAGCGGTCCAGGCCGAGCGCGTCGAGGAGTCCGAGGGTGATCGCGGTCAGGTTCTCGAACGAATAGTCGAACCGGTCGACGGGCGGGGCGTCGGAGTGGCCGAAGCCGACGTGGTCGGGGGCGATGACGTGATAGCGATCGGCCAGCGCGGGGATCAGTGTGTGGAACATCCGCGACGACGTGGGGAAACCGTGCAGCAGCACCACCGTCGGCGCGGTGGGGTCGCCTGCTTCCCGGTAGAAGACGCTCCGGCCGTCGATGGTCGCGGTGCGGTGAAGAACCTCGCCGGCGGACCGGGTGGCTTCGGACATGGCAGGTGCTCCTTGGTCTAACCGTCTAAATGCTTTTGACAGGTTAGAGCCAAGCATGCGGCAACCTAACCTGTCAACCGGCTGACGGAGGGTAGAATGGTTCTCGTGCTGCAACGTCCTCTGTCCGGTGAGCCCCTCGCCCTCGATCTGCTGAACACCACATGGCCCGATCGTGGTGAGCGGCGTGACGTTTTCGACGAGCCCGGGGGAGTCGCCGCCTGGCTGGCCGAGCGAGGTCTGCCGGATATACCAGGGGCGGAGGAACCGTTGCGCCACACGCGTTCCGTCCTGCGCGAGGTGCTCGAAAGCCCCGGTGCCTCCGCCGAACGTGCGCTGAACGAGGTGCTGGCGCGCGGGCGGTTACGGCCGGAACTGCGGGAGGGCGGCGCCGAAGAGGTGATCGAGGTCGACGACGCGGCCTGGCGGCCCGCATGGCTCGCGGCGTACGGCTACTTGGGCCTGCTTCGCACTCGTCCGGACCGGATCAAGCGGTGTTCGGCGTACCCGGTGTGCACGCTGTATTTCGAGGACACGACGCGGAACGGCGCCAGGCTGTGGTGTTCCATGGAAACCTGCGGCAACCGGGCGAAAGCCGCTCGCCACTATCGCCGCGAACGGTCGTCGTAGCGGTCTTACCGCCGGAACCAGCTCCGCCGCTTCACGGGGTTTTCCTGCCGCAGTCCCAGGCTTCCGGTCAGGAAGAAGGTCCCGGCCACGATGTTGCCGGGCGCGGGTGGCCGTTCGAGCTCGGTGGCCGCGATGGCGACGTCGAGTTCGATCGCCGCGATGGTGCGGACCCGGATCCGGTGGAATGCCGTGCCGGTGACGGTGTTCACCGGAGTTCCGGTCTCGACGACCTCGCCGGCGAACAGCGCGTGGGCGGAGGGCGTCCAGCCGGGTGCGGCGTCTTCGGGCGAGAAGGTTCCGGACGGGATGAAGTGGTCGGCGGCGAATTCCAGCTCACCGTCCTGCGAGGCCGAGTACGCGTCGGCGTCGGCGTGCACGGTGACTTCTTCGGCCAGCGCCGCCAGCACCAGCGAGCCGGACTCCAGCCGCCCGCCGGAGTGGGCGAGGACCGCCCGGTCTTCCAGTTCGACCGCGATGGGGCAGATCAGCTCTCCGCCGACACCGTCCAGGAGGTCGAGCATCGCGGTCTCGTCGTCGACGAGGCGAACGTCGCCCACGGGCACCGCGGGCGCCGCGCCTGCCAGGCACGGCAGCAGGAATTCGATCTCACCGCGGTGGGTCTGCGCGACCAACCGGGCACCGGACGGATCGGTCCAGACGTGCTCGCTGATCTTCCTGGTGATAGGCCGGGCGGTGCCCGCGCTGATCAGGGAAACCACCCGCTCCCCGAACTCTTCCTGACTCGCGACGGCGATCCCGATCGCCTCGAAGTGGCTGGACACGCGGCTACCCCCTGATTCCGTGATCCGCCGGAGAGTACTGGCCGGGCCGGATCGAGGGCATCCGGATTTGCCCGTGCGTGGTGAATACTGGCCGCCATGAACCAGACCGCCCGTGAGTTCGCACGGTTGCGAGGCATCATCGAGCGCGAATTGCCCGACGCCGCACCGTTCTTGCCCGGCGCCTCCGAACACGAACTCGACCGGCTGGCCACCGAGACCGGGCTCGTCCTCCCGGCCGAACTGCGTGACCTCCTGAGCGTGTCGGCGGGCCAGGACGATCCCGGCGAACTGAACGGCCCGCTCAACTTCCATCATTTCCTGACCGTCGACGAGATCATCGGGATGCACCGGATGCTCACCGACGTGGTCGGCGACATGGCCGAACCCGTCGAGCAACCCGCGTGTCTCCGGTGGACGGTGTGGTCGGAGTCCTGGTTGCCGTTCCTCGCGTTCCAGGGCGATTGCTACTTCCTGGACCTGGCTCCCGGCGAACTTGGCACCCTCGGGCAGGTCGTGTGCCGCCCCAACGTGCCGGACCTCGGCGAGCCGGTCGCGCCGTCGCTCTCCGCGTTCCTCGCCCGTGCTGCGGACCTCGTCGAAGCAGGGCACGTCAAGGTCGAAGAAAGCACGCTCGTCGTTCCCGATCTTTACTGACCGGACGGCCCGTGCCGGATCCGGATAGGCTCATGAGACGGCGATGTCGGCTGCGAGCCGGTCGGCGACGGTGCGGGGCTCGCGGCCGAGGAGTTCGGCCAGTGCCGGGCCGGTTTCGGCGAAGTGGCTGGCGCGGGCGGCCTGGTACCAGGTGAGGATGAGCCGGGCCGTCTGCTCCGGGACGCCGGCCTCGATCTGATCGGCGATCCACTGTTCGTCGCCGACGACGACGCGCTCGATGGTGCGACCGGTGAGGTCGGAGGCGATCTTGGCGAGATCGTCGAAAGTGACGGCGGTCGGCGCCGTGAGGTCGACCGGGCCGTCGAAGGAGCGGTCACCGGCGAGGATGGCCGCGGTGGCTTCGGCGATGTCGGTGCGGTCGGTGTACGGGATGGGGCCGTCTTCCGGTTGGGCGATCTCGCCGGTCCGCTGCCACGGTCCGAGAACCTGAGCGAGTGGACCGTAGGCGCCGTTGCGCAGCGCGGTCCAGGCGACTCCGGAGTCGTCGAGGATCGCCTCGGTGGCGATGTGGAAGTCCGAAGGCCGGTACGGGTTGCCGGGGACGGCACCCTGTTGGCTCGTGTAGAGGATCCGCTGGGCGCTGGCCGCGACGGCGGCTTCGATGGCAGTGCGGTGCAGGCCGACCAGGTCGGCGGCCGGGTCGTTCCCGGACACCAGCAGGACCTGCTCGGCACCGGCGAAGGAGTCGCGCAGCGCGGCCGGGTCGTCGTAGGACCCCTGCCGCACGCGCACGCCGCGGTCTGCGAAGTGCCGCGCCTTGGCGGTGTCGCGGACGCTGACGGCGATCCGTCCGGCGGGTATGCGCTTGAGGAGGTGCTCGACGGTGGCGCCGCCGAGCCCGCCGGTGGCGCCGGTGACAACGATCATGCTCTCGGCCTCTTCCTG
The DNA here is from genome assembly GCF_022479115.1 of Amycolatopsis sp. EV170708-02-1. NCBI lineage: Bacteria > Bacillati > Actinomycetota > Actinomycetes > Pseudonocardiales > Pseudonocardiaceae > Amycolatopsis > Amycolatopsis sp. EV170708-02-1. The sequence goes on along the minus strand of NZ_CP092497.1, from coordinate 4,787,172 downwards.
TGGGCGAGTAAGTTGACCACGGTGGTCAGTTTCTCTTCCGCCGACGACAGTAGGTAAGCTGACCGGCGGAGTCAACTTACGACGACGAGAGACGGTGAGAGCCTTGGCCGGTGGGGCGCCTTCGGAATCCCGGCTGCGCGCCGACGCCAGGCGCAATTCCGAGCAGATCCGCTCTGCCGCGATCGACGCCTTCCAGGGGCGGGGCCTGACGGTGCCGCTGGAGGAGGTCGCCAAGGCGGCGGGGGTGAGCAAGGCCACGATCTTCAACCGGTTCGGCGGGCGGATCGGCCTCATCGACGCCGTCATCGAAGAGGTCGTCGCGACCGAGCTGTTCGCCGTCATCGACCACAGCCGGACCCTCGGCGACATCGGTGAGCGGATCGCCTACTACCTCACCGCGATCCGCGACCTCCAATACCGCCAGCCCGCCGTCAACGACGTCCTGTTGCGGACATATCCGCATTCGGGGCGGCTCATGGAGATCTGCCGGGTCGGCGGCGAGGCCAACGAAGAGCTCGTCGCGGCGGCGCGGGCCGCCCGTGCGCTGCGGCCTGAGTTCACCGCGGCCGATCTCCACGCACTCGTCGTCGACAACGCCCTCGCCCTCAAATACGGCGAGCTGCCCGCCCGGGAAGACTACGACCGCCGCACCGCTTATCTCCTGGACGGAATCCGCGGACGGTCGTCCACATAGGACACTTGTGGGGTCTGTCGTCACCCGAGCCGCACAAGTATCAGCAGCCACAGCGGTCGCGAGTGAAGGACCCCTTCCCTCGTCTCGGCCGAGGAAACTCGACCTTCACGTACTCCGGGCGGGCCCAAGGCGCCGGCACCCAGCCGAGGCCACGAGTGGACCACCCTGAACGGATCCCTGACCCAAAGTGTCCCTTGTGGACAGTAGCGAAGGTCGAAACGGCGCGTGTAGTGCACCGCGCACAGGAACCCGCTCCAGGGTTCGTCGCCGTGCCCGAAGAGCGGGCACCGACCCGTTCGTAACGTCGAGGGCACCATCCTGATCCCGTCCGCACGACAGGAGCCCGTCGATGACCCACTCCGTTCGCAGCCGGCTGGGAGTGCTGCTCGGCAGCACCACGCCACCGGAACAGATCGGCAAGCAGGCCGCGGCGGCGGAAGCCGCCGGCTTCGGGGAGATGTGGCTCCCGGAGGACTACTTCTTCCTCGGTGGCGTGGCGGGGGCCGCGCTCGCGCTCGGTGCCACGTCGCGGATCCCGGTCGGCATCGGCGTCGTGTCCTCGGTCGTCCGCCATCCCGCGTTGCTGGCCATGGAGATCGGCACCCTCGCCCGCGCGTACCCCGGCAGGCTGATCCCCGGGATCGGGCACGGCGTCCCCGCCTGGACCGCGCAGATGGGCCTGACTCAACGATCGCCGATGAGCGCCCTGCGCGAAACCCTCACCGGTGTCCGGGCGCTGCTGAGCGGAGAGACGGTCGACGACGAGGGCCGGTTCGCCACCTTCGACGGAGTCGCCCTCACGCATCCCGTCCCCGAGCCGGTGCCGTTGTTCACCGGGGTGCTCGGCGACAAGGGCCTCGATCTGACGGGGAAGCTCGCCGACGGTCTGCTCGTCAGCGCCCTCGCGCCGGTCGAGTACGTGCGGACGGCGCGGCGCAAGCTCGACGCCGCCGCCCTGGCGGCCGGACGCGACGAGCGCATCACGATCAGCGTTCTCGCCGCGGCCAACGTCACACGGGACCCGGGACAGGTGGCCACGACACGTGAGGCGCTCAAGGCGGTCCTCGCTTTCTACCTCGCCGCGACAGGTCCCGGCCCGCTGTTCGCCGCGGTCGGCGCCAACGAGGTGCTGGCGGACATGCTTTCCCGTGGCGGTCCCGAAGTGGTCGCGGCGGAGATGCCGGACGACTGGCTCGACGTCTTCGGCATCGTGGGCGGCCAGGACGCCGCGCGGGCGCGGATCGGGGAGTACCTCGACGCGGGCGCGGACAACGTCGCGATCGCGACCGTCGTCGCGGACGGAGCGGAAGAGACCCTCGCCGCCGTCGGCGAGCTGACCGGCGAATTCACCCACTGAAAGGGAATCACCATGAGCAGTGACCTCGAGCGGATCCTCGCGGTGCACCAGGGCTGGTATGAGGCGAACGTGGGCCTCGTCGCCGACCGGATGACGGCGTACTTCCCGGAAGGCGACGGCTACCACCAGTTCAACCTCAACGGCCACACCTACCACGGTGTGCTGGACAAACATCGCCTGTGGGTCAACGCGGCGAAGATCGGGCTGGACATCACCGCGATCAAGGACACGGTCGGGCCGGACGTCCGGATCTTCGGTGACGTCGCGCTGCTCACCGCCGAAGGGGTCGCGGACGTCGTGGCGCCGGGGCAGTCCGGCGCGGTGCCGACCCCGTTCCGTACCACCGAGTTCTTCCGCCGTGACGACGGCAAGGGCGAGCCGGACTGGCGGATCTGGCATATGCACGTCAGCGTCCAGGATCCGCAGATGCCCAAGTACGGGACGGAATAATGGGCCTGGACCGCGTGAGCATCGCGGGACGGACCGGCCGGTTGTCGGTGCTGCGCACCACCGGCGACCGGCCCGGCGCCCCGCTCGTGCTCATCCACCCCATCAACTCCGCGGCCGTGGTCTGGGCGGATGTCGCCGCCCGGCTCGACCGGCCGGTCGTGGCGCTGGATCTGCGTGGCCACGGGGAATCCGGGCAGGCCGGCCCGTTCACCGTCGAGGAGGGCTACGTCCCGGACGTGCTGGCCGTTCTCGACGGTCTCGGGCTGGACCAGGTTCATCTCGCCGGCGGTTCTCTCGGCGGCACGATCTCCGTCGCGCTGGCCGCGCTGCACCCACGACGGGTTCTCGGCATCACCACCTTCGGCTCGACACTGGGCACCGGTGTGCCGTCCGACGCGATCCGCGCGATGGTGACCGAACTCGAAACCAAGGGAACCGCCGGGTATTTCGCCGATCTGGTGCCCGGCATCGTCGGGCGGGCACACCGGGACTCGGGCCGGATCGGCGCGGTGATGGCGGAGGCGGTCGGCGTCCGGCCGGAAGGAGTGGTCGCCGAAATCCTTTACGGGGCCTTCGGTGCCGACATCCGGCATCTGGCGGGCAAGGTCGCCGCCGCCGGGATCCCGGTGCTGGCGGTGGCGGGCACCGAGGACCCGACCTGCCCGCCCGCGATGTCGCGCGAACTGGCCGAGTCCACCGGCGGCATCGCGAGGGAGCTGGAGGGAGCCGGTCATCTGCCGATGCTCGAGGAGCCCGACCAGGTGGTGGACCTTCTCCGGAAACACATCGCGAGAGCCGAGGAAGGCGTGTCGTGACCTACTCGATCGTCGCGCGCGATCCCGCCACCGGTCAGCTCGGTGTCGGCGCGCAGACCCATTTCTTCGGTGTCGGCACGTTGCTGCCGTGGGCGGAGCCGGGGGTCGGCGCGGTGGCGACCCAGGCCTTCGTCAACGTCGATTTCGGGCCGCGCGGCCTGGAACTGCTGCGGGCGGGGGTGCCCGCACCGTCCACTGTGGATCTATTGGTGGCCGGGGACCCGGATTCCGGTTACCGCCAGCTGGGTGTCGTCGACGCGCGGGGCTCGGTCGGCATGCACACCGGCGAGTCCTGTGCGCCACAGGCCGCCTCCGCCCGTGGCCGACAAGTGGCGGTGCAGGGGAACATGCTGGCCACTCCCGAGGTGTGCCAGGCCGCGCTCTCCGCCTTCGAGTCCGCCGGCGGGGAACTCGCGGATCGTCTCCTCGCCGGTCTTCAAGCCGCGGAGGGCGCCGGGGGAGACGTGAGAGGTTCGCAGTCGGCCGCGTTGCTGGTGGTGTCGGGCAGGCGCGGCCCGGCACCGTGGAACGAGGTGGTCACCGACCTGCGCGTCGACGACCATCCCGACCCGCTCGCCGAGTTGTCGAGGCTGTTGCCCCGTTCGCGGGCGTTCGGCGCCGTCGGCGGCGTGATGTTCACCCGTGGGCTCACGCTCGGGGCGTTCGAGGGAGTCGAACCGGACGAGCTGGACGAACACCTGGGTGCCCTCGCGTCGGCGGCCGAGGTGATCGGGCCGGACAACCGCGAAGCCGACTTCTGGCGCGCGGTGCTGCTCGCCCGCGCCGGACGGAGCCGCGAGGCCGCCGACCTCTTCGCCGATGTCGTCGCCTTCCGGCCCGCCCTGCTGCGGTTCGCGCAGGGGCTGGCCCCGCTCGGCTTTCTCGACGACGAAGCGCTCGCCGCGATCACTGTGCACGTCGGGGAGCGGGCGTGAACGCCGCGGCCGCCGTCCGTGCCGACCGGGTCACCGGGCTGGCGGCGGAACTGATCCGGTGCGACACCCGGAACCCGCCCGGCGGAGAACGACCTGTGATCGAACCGCTCTCGGCGGTCCTGCGCGAACTGGGCGCCGACGTCGAGATCTTCGAGCCCGAGACGGGCCGCCCGTCCGTGCTGGCCCGCGTCGGGTCCGGGGGCAGCCCCACGCTGCTGGTCAACGGCCACGTGGACGTCGTCCCCGTGTCGGACGCGGACTGGTCGGTGCCCCCGTTCGGCGGGCTGGTGCGGGACGGCCTGCTCTACGGCCGCGGCGCCTGCGACATGAAGGGCGGGATCGCCGCCGCGATCGAAGGGCTGCGCGCCTGCCGGGACGCCGGCGTCGTGCCACCGGCGGACCTCGTCTTCCATTTCGTGGCCGACGAGGAGACCGGCGGCCGGGCCGGGACCGAGGCCCTGGTCGCCGCCGGGCTCGTGCGCGCCGACGCCGCCGTCGTCCCCGAACCGAGCGAATTGCAGGTCGGAGTGGCCGAGCGGGGATCGCTGATGGTGGAGATCTCGGTGCGCGGCCGGGCGGCGCACGGCAGCGACCCGGCCGCCGGGCATTCCGCGGTCGCCGACGCGGCGCGGATCGTGTCCGCGCTCCACCTCGCCGACTTCGGCGACGACGCCCATCCGTTCCTGGGCACGCCCACCTGCAACGTCGGGACGATCGCCGGTGGCACCGCGGCCAATATCGTCGCCGCCGAGTGCCGGTTGCGGGTCGACAGGCGTGTGTTGCCGGGCCACACCCGGGAGCAGGCCCTCGCGAGTCTGACCCGGTTGATCGACGCCGCCGGCGATTTCGACTATGAAACGCACGTCGTCGCGTTCGCCGAGGGATCCGAGCTGGACGCCGGGCACCCGTTCGTCGCCGAGGTCCGGCGGGCCGCGCGGGACGCGCCGGTCCGCGGGCTGAAGCTCGGCACGGATGCCCGTTTCCTCCGCAACCGGCTGGGAATGCCCGCCGTGGTGTACGGGCCGGGGTCGATGACCGTCGCCCACACCGCCGACGAGCACGTGCCGATCCGCGAACTGGTCACCGCCGCACGCACGTTCGCCAGGCTGTACGCGACCTTCCGGGGTGTCACGGCCTCGTGAGCAGCCACGACGGCGGTTAGGGTGCCGTCATGAAGCACGTGGCCGAAGCCGCGATCGACGACGTGGTGCGGGGCGCCGTCCACTTCGGGAGTGGCGGTGGCGGCGATCCGTACCTGGGTCAGCAGCTCCTCACCGCGGCCGTCCGGCGGCACGGGCCGGTCCCGCTCGTCGCCGCGGACGAGTTCGCCCCGGACGCCCTCGTGCTGCCGGTGGTGTCCGGAGGCACTCCGGACGCCCTCATCGAGAAGGCGCACAGCGCCGCGGAAGCGGAGACACTCCGGTCGGCGGTGGAAGCCCGTGCCGGCCGCGAATGCGCGGCGGTCCTGCCGGTCCAGCTCGGCAGCGTCAACGTGGCCGTCGCACTGGTGGTCGCGGCCGAACTCGGGCTGCCGTGCCTCGACCTCGACCTGATGCGCCGCACCCTGCCTTCGATCGACATGACACTGCTGCGACTGGCAGGCCACCCCGTCCCGCCCATCACCGTGGTCGGGGGCGCCGGGGTCGTTGCGGAGTTCAGCAGCGGCGCCGACACCGTCCTGGGCGAGCTGGTGCGGGCCGTCATGCCGGGGCTGGGCCTGGTCGCGTTGATCAGCGCGTACCGGGTGACCGCCGGGGACTGTGCCCGGCTCGGTGCCGCCGGGTCGATCAGCGCGTGCGCCAGGATCGGGGCGGCGCTCGCCGACGTCTCCCCGGCACGTCCGGACGGGTACGACCCGTACCTGAGCGCCTGCGGTGGACGTCTGGTGTGCTCCGGAACGGTCGCCGAGATCGCGCAGTACTCCGCCGACGGCTGGCCGCGCGGCGTCGTTTCCCTGCAGACGTCCGGCGGGTACGCGCGGATCGACTTCCAGAACGAGAACCTGATCGTCAGCCGGGAAGGCACGGTGCTGGCCTCCGTCCCGGACCTCATCGGCCTCGCGGACGCGGACACGGGCGCCCTGGTGCAGACCGTCGACCTCGCCGTCGGCCAGGACGTGCACGTGATCACCGGCCCGGTCGACGAACGCTGGCACACACCTGAAGGGCTCGCGATCGTCGGACCGCGCGCGTTCGGCTACGACATCGATCCGGTCCGGTTCGATTCGCGCCTCGCGGTGGGGTCCCGATGACGAGCCGGTTGCGAGTGGGCGTGGACGCCGTCTCGGCCCGCGCGGTGGCACTGGACGAGCAGGACCGGATCGTGGCGGTCCATCGTGGACACCCCGGCGGTGACTCGCCTTCGCTGCTGCTCGGCGCGTTGATCGCGGAGGGGATCGACGCGGCGGCGGTCGACCGGGTCGTGGCGATCCTGCCGGACCACCCGGTCTCCGACGTGGTCGCCGGGGCACGCGTCGGGGTCCTGCGTATCGGGGCGCCGGCCGCGACCGCGCTTCCGCCGCTGGCGGGCTGGCCCGCCCAGCTGTCCGGCGCGCTCGCGGGACCGGTGACGATGGTGCGTGGCGGGCACGAGTACGACGGCCGGGAATCGGCGCCCCTGGATCTCGCCGCCGTGGCCGCGTTCGCCCGCGGGTGCGCCGGGAACGCCGAGGCCGTCGCGGTGGCGGCGGTCCACGGGCTGGAGAACCCGGACCACGAACTGCGGGCCGCGGCCGTGATCGCCGACGAACTCGGGCCGGACGTGCCGGTGATCAGGGGCGCCGAGACGGAGGCGCTCGGCTTGCTGGAGCGCGAGCACACGGCGGTGCTCGACGCCGCACTGGCCCGGAGCGCCCGTGCCAGGATCGGTGAACTGGGCGCCGCGGTACGCGCGCACAATCCCGACGCGGACCTGTACGTCCTCCGGGGCGACGGCACGGTGTTGCCCGCGCTCGACGCGCTTCGCCACGCCACGGCTTCACTCGGCTCTTCGGGTGCGGCGCTCGTCCATGGCGCGGCCAGACTGGCGGGCACGCGCACGGCCGCGGTGGTGGAGGTGACGGCCCGACGGGCGGTCGTCGGGACGACGCACGCCGGGCTGCTGCCGGATTCGGGACTGCGCCGGGAGATCGCCGGTGTCCGGACCGGTCTGCGTACCCCGCGGCTGACCTCGGTGGAGCGTTCCGGCCCGTCCCGGCTCCGGGCGGTGCTCGCCCGCGCGCGGTACGGGTTCGACGATCTGCCGGTCGTGATCGTCGGCGACCGGGCCGCCACCCTGCCCGATCCGCCGGACGTCCGCGTGATCCGGCCACCGGAAGCCGATCTGGCGGCGGCGGTGGGAGCCGCGGTCGCCGAAGCGGCGGGCACGGTCGACCGGATCTTCTGGCAGGGCACCGGTGGACGCGGGGATTCGGTGGCCCGTGCCCGGCGGCTGGCCAGGGACGCCGCGATCCTGGCGGGTGCCGATCCGCGATCACTGCGGGAATCCCCGGTCAAGGAGGCGCTGATGACCTACGTCCCGGTCCCGGCCGCACGGCTGCGGGTGACCGCCATCGGACCGGTACTGGAACCGGTGACACCGTGACGACCGGCCCGGCGGTCACCCTCGGCCAGCTTCTGGACCTGGACCTGATCGAGCACTGCGAGGTGCTCGGCGGCGAGGCCGGATTGCGGCGGCCCGTCCGGATGGTCGTCGCCGGTTCCACCGTCCACGAGATCTCCGAGCTCGCGCCGTGCGGCGTCGTGGTGTTCGGCCGCGAGCAGCTCGCCCTCGACGATCTCGCGGCGGATCTCGCGATCCGGCTCGCGGGCAGTTCCGGCCTGTCCGGGATCATCGCCGCCCGCCCGTCCCGGCGGATCCCGTTCGCCACCCGCCGCCTGGCCGACCGGCTCGCCTTACCGCTCATCGGTGTCGGCGACATCGCCCCCGCCGGGGTGATCACCGCGTTCGACCCCTACGTCCGCGCCCCCGAGATCGCGGGGCTGCGCGTACTCGGTGACGCCTCCCGCCGTTTCCAACGCCCACCCGCGGACGCGGACGCCCTCACCTCGCTGCTCGCGGCGACGCTCGGGGAACCGGTCGCCCTCGCCGACGCGGAATCCCGTTACGTAGCAGGCGATCCGGCGGTGCACGCGCTGCTCGCGGCCCACGTGTCCACGGAGCGGCTGGGTGACACGCACCCGGTCGCCCTCACCGTCGAGACCGGCGGCGGCGACCTGATGGCGCACCCGGTGCAGATCGACGCGACCGGCCCCGCGGTCTACTGGATCGCCGTGCGGCGGCCCCGGTTCGCGGCCGGAGTGCTGCTCGAGCCGGTCCGGCGCGCGATCGCGATCGCCTCCCTCTCCTTCGCGGTGCACGTGGCGGGCGAAGCGGTCCGGATCGAACGGGAACACCGGCGGCGATCGCTCCTGCTCAACGAGATCTTCGAACAGCCGGAAGAGCCGGCACGCCGCACCGTCGAACGAGCCACCGCCCTCGGCTGGCGGCTCGCCGGCTGGCACACCGCGGTGCAGGTCCAGGTTTCGGCCGCCCCGGCCGCGCTCCGGATGTCCGCGCTCGGCGCGGAACTGGAGGAGCAGCTCGCCGAACACGGCATGCCCGCCACGCTCGTGGAACGCGCCGAGGGCTGGGTGTTCTGGTCGACCACCGAGGCACAAGCCGACGCGGCGGATCCCGGACGGCTGATCGAGAGGCTCGCCAGGACCCTCGCCGCGGTCGAAGCCGTGCACCCGGGCCTGCGTTTGTGCGCGGGCGTCGGGCGCGCACAAACGGGCACGGCGGGCATCGGCCGCTCCGCGGGACAAGCCCGCCAAGCCGCTTTGCTCGCCCACACCGCCCACCGCCCGGCAGCCGTCGAGCACATCGACGCCGGCAGCACCAGGCGCCTGATCGCGGGCTGGTACGGCTCGGCTCCCTTGCGCGGCGCCGCGGCCGACCTGCTCGCTCCGCTCGCCGAGGCCGATCCGTCCGGGGAACTGGTCCGCACCCTGCGGTGCTATCTCGACGCCCAATCCTCGGCGAAGGCCGCCGGAGCCGTCCTCGGCGTGCACCGCAACACCGTCATGCAGCGGATGGAACGGATCACCGAGCTGCTGCCCGCCGACCTCGGTGATCCGGACGACCGGTTGGCCGTGCACCTGGCCACGCGGGCCGTCGACGTCGACTGGGACGATCCCGGCTGATCGGGCGCACAGGGCGGCGGCTCCCCGTTCGGCCACCGTGCACGATGACCCGGCCCGCGCCCGCCGGTTGACTACCCGGAATGGACACACATTCCGAGGGAATCACCGTCGGCTACAAGGCTTCGGCCGAGCAATTCGCCCCGCGCGAACTGGTGGAACTGGCGGTACTCGCCGAACGGCGGGGATTCGACTCCGTGATGGTCAGCGACCACTACCAGCCCTGGCGGCACCGCGGCGGGCACGCACCGTTCTCGATGGCGTGGCTCGCCGCGGTGGGGGAGCGGACCGAACGGATCCGGCTCGGGACGAGCGTGCTGACCGCGACCTTCCGGTACAACCCGGCGGTGGTGGCGCAGGCCTTCGGCACCCTCGGCGCGCTCTATCCCGGACGGATCGTGCTCGGTCTCGGTACCGGCGAAGCCCTCAACGAGGTTTCGGTCGCCCGCCTCGACTGGCCGGGGTTCAAGGAAAGGTTCGCCCGCCTGCGCGAGGCGATCGACCTCATCCGTCTCTTGTGGACGGAGGAGCGGGTGAGTTTCGACGGCGAGTACTTCCGCACCGAGAACGCGACGGTCTACGACCGCCCGCCGCTGCCGGTACCGATCTACGTCGCGGCAGGCGGACCGGTGGTGGCGAAGTACGCCGGCCGGGTGGCGGACGGCTTCATCTGCACCAGCGGCAAGGGGATGGAGCTGTACACGGAGAAGTTGCAGCCCGCCGTCGACGCGGGTGCGGAGCAGGCCGCCCGCGAACCCGCGGACGTCGCGCGCTCGATCGAGATCAAGCTCTCCTACGACACCGACGCTCGGGCCGCCGCCGGGAACACCAGGTTCTGGGCACCGCTTTCCCTGACACCCGAACAGAAACACGGTATCTCCGATCCCGTCGACATGGAACGGGTCGCCGACGAGCTCCCGCTGTCCCAGATCGCCTCCCGGTGGATCGTCTCCGCCGACCCGGACGAGGTCGTGGCGAAGATCCGTCCCTATGTCGACGCGGGCTTCACCGATCTGGTGCTGCACGCTCCCGGCGGCGATCAAGCCCGGTTCCTCGAACTGGCCCGCAAGGACCTCCTGCCTCGGCTGAGGGCCTTGCGGTGAGGAGTGCTCACCGCCCTGGGAAACGATCTCCACAGGGCTGTGTGCCCACTGACGGCGTTTCGGCGGCTGCATAGCCTTCCGCCTACGCGACGTGGCGTGGACGGAAGGAGCGGTCCGATGACGGTGCTCGATGTCGTCTCACCGCGGGAGACGAGGCCGACGATCCGGTTGCCGCTCGTCGTCGGCGCGCGGCGAGGCTGGTTCAGCGTGCTCGACCCGGCTTCGGGACTCGACAGGCCCCTGACCGGGGTGACGGACTGGGATCCCGCCCGGCCGCCGGGCCGGGATCACCTGGTGCTGGTGACGACGCCCCGTCCGAACGGCGAAGAGCTCGTCGCGGCACTGGCGGCGGCCTGCCAGGCGGACGCCGCCGCGGTCGTGGTGCGCGAAGCGGAGCTCGGGATCCCCGCGAGCCCCGGGGTGCCGGTGATCGCGGTGGACGAGCGGATCGGCTGGGACGAGATCCGCACGCTGGTCCGGTCGCTGCTGTCCGGCACCCGGTTCGGCGCCCGCGGTACGAACCCGACCGCCGGTGGTCTCTACGACCTCGCCGAGAGCGCGGCGCTCGCGCTGGACGGTGCCGTCGTGGTCACCGACGCCGCCTTCCGCGTGCTCGCTTTCGGGTGCCGGGGCGCGGTCGACGGCCTCACCAGCGAGACGATCCTCGCCCGCCGCGTCCCGGCGGCAGTCCGGGAGAGGCTCGTGAGGGTGCGAAGCGTCGCTTGCCTCGACGCCCCCGGCGCGGGATCTCGGTGGGCCGCCCCGGTCGAGGTCGGCAAGGTGGTCGGCGGCTACGTACTGTTCTCGCCTGGTCCCGACACACCCGATTCCGTGTCGCGGATGCTGAACGACGTGGCGACCGCCGCCGCGGCCTGGTTCATCGACGAGCCCACCGGACGCGCCGACGAGGACGCGATCCGGGCCGAACTGCTGCGTGGACTGCTGACCGGCACGGGATCGCTGGAGGCGCTGACCGAACGGCTCGGCACGAGCCGGCGGTGGTGCCTCGTCGGCCTCGGTTCCCACGCCGACGCGCCCGCGGTGACGTCGGACGTCGAGGGCGGGCTGGCGCGCTGCGCGCGCATGCTCGATCCGGGCGCGGCCACCGCGATCGTGGGCGACCTCGTGTACGTGTTGTTCCCTTCAACGCCCGGCTCGGGGCCCGCCGACTTCGCCGAGCGTCTGCGGGGGCGCGCCTCCGCGAGTGCGGGAGTGCCGCTGGCGGCCTGTGTCGGCCCGCCCTGTGTCACCGGCGACGAGGTCCGCGCCGAACTCGGTGCGCTCCGCCACGCGGTGAGCATGCTGGTCAGGCGGCCGGTACCGGCCACCGCCGAGCTGGCGGAGCTACGCCCGCACGTCCTGATCGCCGAGCTGGCCCGCCTCGCCGGTGAACATCCCGGCCTGCTCACCGGCGCCCTCGACGTGCTGCGCCGTGACGCGTCTCGCCGCGGCGTCGACTACCTGGACACGTTACGGAGCTGGTTCGACGCCGGCGGCGACGCGACCCGGGCCGCGGCCGCGCTCCAGGTGCACCGCAACACCTTCCGCTACCGGCTCCAGCGCATCGAAACGCTGTGCGCGGTCGACCTCGACGACCCGGTCCAGCGATTCACGCTCGAGCTGCAGACCCGTCTTCTCGCTCTTCGCGACGGGTGGTGAGGACACGTTGCCGCAGTGCGCGGCGCAGCAGAATCGCGGACAGGACGACGATCACCAGCACGAGCGCCACCACCACGTCGGGGATCGGGCCCAGGGTGTGCTGGATCGCTTGCTGTGCCTCGAATTGTCGGTCGACGCCGAGCGCGCCGCCGACCGCGGCGGTGCCGTCGGTCGCGAGGAAGAGGATGCCGACGGCGAGGAACAGCAGGCCGGAAAGCAGCGACGTCGACTGGGTCCGCAGGGGGCCGATCCGCAGTTCCCGGCCGCGGAGCCAGCGTCGCGAGGAGAGGTCGAAGCGGTCCCACAGCAGCGCAAGGAGGAACAGGGGAGCGGCCATGCCGACGGCGTACACGCCCAGCAGCGCGGCGCCGTAAAGAGGCTGCGCGCCGACCGCGGCGACGGTCAGGATGCCGCCGAGGAGCGGACCGGAGCAGAACCCCGCCAACCCGTACACGGTCCCGAGGGCGAAGACCGACACGGTGCTGGAGATCCGCAGCCTTCCGCTGATCCGGCCCGCCGCCGCGCTGCCGAACCCGAGGCCGAGGATCGTCATGAGGCCGAAAAGGACCAGCAGGGCGCCGCCCGCCGTCGTGGCGATGTCCCGGTAGCGCGTGAGGAGTTCGCCGATGGCGGCCACGCCCGCACCCAGCGGCACGAGGACGACCAGCAACCCGGCCAGGAACGCGGCGGTGCGCGACAGCAGGGTGCCGACACTGGTGAACGCGTAGGCGAAGAACGACGGCAGCAGCAGGGCCGCGCAGGGACTCACGAGGGACAGGAGCCCGCCCAGGAACGCGGTGAGCAGGCTGACCCCGGTCACGAAAGGCCCGCCAGCGACTGCTCGATCCGCTGCTCGAACAGCTCCACCGGTTGCGCGCCCAGCATCGGATGGCCGTTGACCGAGAAGGCGGGCGTACTGGTCACGCCCAGCGAAGAACCTTCGTTGAGGTCGTTCCGCACTTCTTGGAGCAGCGCCGGGGATTTCGTGTCCTGTTCGAAGCGCGCGAGATCGGGAACACCCGCCTCGCGGGCGAAGGCGAGCAGCCGGTCCGGAGGCAGATCCGGGTGTCCCTTGTCGGGTGCCGCGGCGTAGAGCGCGCGGTTGAATTCCCAGAATTTCCCTTGACGGCCCGCCGCGCGTGCGGCCACGGCCGCCTGCACGGACTGGTCGCCGAAGATGGGGAAGTCACGCCACTCCATACGTAGTTTGCCCGTGTCGACGTACTTCGTCCTCAGCGTGGGTTCGGTGTCGCGGCTGAACTTCGCGCAGAAGGGGCAGCGGTAGTCGGAGAAGATCACCATGGTCACCGGGGCGTCCGTGCGGCCGGCGGCGAGAGGGTCGCCCGGAGTCCGGCGCGCGAGGTCGCCGAGAGGGCCGAGGGCCGGTTTGGCGGCCGAGGTGGCGGCGGTGGCCGGTGCGCCGGCCGTGGTGTTCGAGGAGGTGGCCACGTAGATGACGAGACCGGCCAAGGCGGCCACCAGGGCCAGGACGATGAACAGGTTCGGAACGCCCTGGCTCCGTCGCACGCCGCCGTTTCCCCGTGCCATTCCGCGACCCCTCTACTAAGTCGATAGTAGTTACTACTAAGAACTTAGTAGACGAGGGGCCGGATGCCGGGGCCGGGGTCAGCCGCCGGTGCGGCTCAGGCAGAGAACCGTGATCGAGGTGATGGCGAGCGCGGCGGAGACCATCGGCGGGACGAGCGCCGCGGTCCCGGCGAGCCCGCGCGAAATCGGCCCGCTGTTGCGAAACAACGACGAACGCCGTCGGTTCAGCCAGGAGAGCCGTGCCTGCATGTGTGCCCCGAAGCCGACGACGCCGGGTGGGGAAGCCCCGCCGGCCATCTGCCGCAAGGCCTGGGAGACCGCGTTGGGGCCGCATGCCTTGACGGCGGCGGCGTCGGCCGCCAGTTCGCAGAGCACCGACACCGCGGCCGGGGCCGCGCGGCACAGAGGTATCCAAGGCAGCGCGCGTGCCATCGCGTTGGCCAGGGTGAGCGCGAGGTGGTGGTGCCCGCGCAGATGAGCTCGCTCGTGGGCGAGTACCGCTTTGGTGATGTCCTTCCCGAGGGTTTCCACGGCGGTGGAGGCCACGATGACACCGCGGCGGTACTTGCCGACCGAGAACGCCACCGGCAGTTCGCTGTCCACCCACCAGACCCCGTCGGTCACCCGCGCGACGGCACGAAGACTGGTCGCGTGATCGCGACGGCGGCGTTCTCCGATGATCAGATCGGAGGCCAGGACGCCGGAAAGGCGGAGGAGCAGCGCCAGCACCGTGACCCCGGTGACCAGCCGGGTGAGCAGCAGCCAGGGGAAGGCGGAGTCCCCGATCGCCTGCCAGCAGGCGGTGGCGAGCCCGAGCGCCCCATCCGGAACCGCCGGATCCGGGCTCAGCAGGATCACGGCCGCCGCCAGCGCGCTCCCGACCATCGCGAGCGCCGCGACCAGCCAGGCGCACAGCGACAGAGACGGATGGACGCGCGGTGTACTGCCGGGACGCAGATACCGCGGGGCTCCGGCGGAGATCACGACCGAGGCGAGCAGCAGGCCGACCGCGAGCGTCATGACCGCTTCGGCTTCCGTCGCGAACGGCCGGGCTCTTCCGTGCCCGTCTCGTCGAGGGCCTGGCGCAGGAACGCGGACTCCTCGGAACTCATGTCGCGCGCGAAACTCATCAGCACACCCCGCGGGTCACCCAACGAGGTCAGCAGGTCCCGCAGCATCTGGGCACCGGCCTCCTCCCGCGCGCGAGCCGGACGGTACGACCACGCACGGCCGTCGCGCTCGCGCACGACCCATTCCTTCGTGTGCAGATTGTCGAGGACGGTCATCACCGTCGTGTAGGCCAGAGTGCGCTCGGCCTGCAGCGACGCGTGAACCTCCCGCACCGTGAGCGGCGCGTCGGTATCCCACAGCACCGCCATGATCCGGCTCTCCAAATCACCGAGACTGGCCATCCCTTTGATCTACCACAGGACCTCGCGGTGCCGGTACGTCGCCTCCTGTCGCCGTCCGCCGACCGCGAACGACGCTGCCGAGTGAACCCAGCCCCGGGAACCGGGCTGCTACGTGGTGAGCATGTCGCTCGTACAGGACCCCCGATCCTTCACCCGCACATGCAAGTACACCCGTTGCCCTTCGGGCAGGCTGAGGTCCTTGCTGCTGGTCTCGTCCGGGGAGGCGGTCGTGCTCCAGACCACGGTCTCCACGCCGTTGGACAGCCGCCGGATCAGCTTGATGTACCCGTTGACACTGGTCGTATTGGTGTAGTCGACGATTTCGTCCAGGGCTTTGAAATGTACGCCGAGCTGTGCCCCGCCGCCGCTCCAGTATCGGTGGACGCGCCCGGAGACGCCGCCGGGATCCCCGTCCTCGGGCTGGAGTTCTTTACTGCACTTCCAGGATCCGCGCTGTTCCGCGAGTGCGTGGCCGTCACCGTTCTCGGTCGCCGATGCCGGGCTGATGGGGCCGGCCAGCGCCATTCCGGTGGCCAGCACGGCAAGGAAGATCACTCTCTTGAGCATTTGATGCACCTTTCCACGTCAGTACGCAGGAGTATGGGAACAAGCGCCCGGCCGCGGCCACCCGTTTGCGACACAGCGAAAACATGTGGGTCGCTGAAATCGCCGGCAGGCTCGACCTGTCGAGGCGGTGCAACCGGAGATCCGCTTCGCTTCTCGCTCGGGGAATGCGTCAAACCCCAGCCTGAATCGCGATAATGCTGACGCATGTCGTGTCTCACGGCCGAATTCGTAATCTCACGTGCGATGTCGCAGGGGTATATATGACGGCGTGCAGCATTCGGACTAAGTGCTTACTCGGCAAGGGTTGTTGCCCATGGTTCACCGCGGCCGGATACTGGAACCTTCGTGGCAACCGGCACCGATCAGCCTCTGGGGATCCCATGACCCGTCGTATTCGTGAGCCTGGAAAATTCCGCGGACTGCGCGGATTGACGCTCCTGACCGTGCTTTCCGTGACCGTGCCGGTGGTGCTCACGGCCACCGCGGCACAGGCCCGGCAGACCGACACGACCATCCCTCGCCCCAACGCCGTCATCGCCTGGAACCTCCATGCCCAGAACGCCATCTACGAGGTCGCCCGGCAGTCGCCGACCGCGGCCACCCGCAGCTTCGCGATAGCGCAAGGCGCGGTGTACGACGCGGTCAACGCGATCGCCGGCACCCCGTACGAGCCGTACCTGATCGCCCCTCACAGTCGGCCCGGCGATTCGACTCCGGCGGCGGTCGCCACCGCGGCCTACCGCACGCTCGTCTGGCTCTTCCCCGCCCAGGCCGACTCGCTGCGCACGCAGTACGAGGAGTCGCTCGCCGCGATCCCCGATGGCCATTCCAAGCGCGGCGGCATCGCGGTAGGACAGGCCACCGCCACGGCCATGATCGATGCCCGTCGCAACGACGGTGCGTTCTCCGACGCGACCTGGCCGGTCGGCACCGCGCCGGGCCAGTGGCGGCCGACCCCGCCAGGCTTCCTCCAGGTCGGCGCCTGGTTCGCCACCCTGAAGCCGTTCATCGTCAACCCCGGCCGCTACCGCACCCCTGGGCCGCCGGCCCTGAACAGCGCCGCCTATGCCCGCGATCTGAACGAGGTCAAGGCCCTCGGCTCGGCTACCAGCACGACGCGTACACCCGACCAGACCGAAGCGGCCATCTGGTGGGACGACCCACGAGTGGTGGAATGGTCGATCAAACGCCGGCTCGCCACGGCCCACCGGCTCGGCACCCTGCAGACAGCCCGCCTGTTCGCGATGGTGGACGTGGCCACCGCCGACGCGCTTATCGCCTGCTACAAGGAGAAGAAGCGCTGGAGCTTCTGGCGTCCGGTGACAGCGATCCCGCTCGCCGACACCGACGGCAACCCAGCCACCGACGCCGATCCAGCCTGGACCCCAGTGCGGATCACCGCGCCGTCAGCGGAATACCCGTCCGGGCATGCCTGTTTCACCGCGGCCACCACGACAGCCTTGCGCGAGTTCTTCGGCCGCGACGACCTGTCCTTCAGCGCCCACAGCACCGACTCCGGCACCACCCGCCACTACCACAGCCTCTCCCAGGCCATGGCAGAACTGAACCAGGCCAGAATCTGGGCCGGGGTGCATTACCGGTTCGCCACCAAGGACGGGCATCAGCTCGGCGCCACCGTCGCCCGCGACGTCCTCGACCACGCCTTCGGCCCGACGACAACCGGCCTCGGAAGACCGGGCGAATAGGTCTGCCGTGACAGGCCCCGCCACGGCAGGCACGCGGCGACGATTCCGGCGCTCACGGGGACATCGAGGACTACGCGGGCCTGAGTGTCCTTGACGACGATCCGCCGGACGTCGCCCTCGTGGCCGAGCCGTCGCACTTTTCGGTGAACGCTTCGCGTGGCTCCTTCGGCGGTGAGGCTTCTGGTCGCCGAGCGGCGGCGACCTTCGCTCCTTCCCCGCGGCCGAAAGGCGGATGATCCTGGACGGAGGACTTACCGATGGAGGAGGCCGATCGTGAAGATGCGCGCATGGCGGGTCACCCGGCCCGGGCCGATGGCCTCGAACCCGCTCGACTGGGCGGAGGTCCCGACCCCGCGGCCGGCCGCCGGTGAGGTGCTGGTCAAGGTGCTGGTGTGCGGGGTGTGCCGGACCGATCTGCATGTCGCCGAGGGAGACCTGCCGGTGCATCGGGCCGGGGTGACGCCGGGTCACGAGATCGTCGGCGAGGTGGTCGCCGCGGGTGAGGGGGTCTCGGGCTTCGCCGCGGGCGACCGGGTGGGAATCGCCTGGTTGCGTGAAACCTGCGGCCGGTGCCGGTACTGCCTTCGCGGTCGTACCGGCCGCTTACGCGCTTCCGCTGCCCGATGGGTACACCGACGACGAGCTCGCGCCCTTGTTGTGCGCCGGCCTGATCGGGTATCACGCGCTGGAGCGGGCGCAAGTACCCGAAGGTGGACGTTTGGGGATCTACGGATTCGGTGGAAGCGCCCATCTGACCGCCCAGGTGGCGATCGCTCGCGGCGCCACCGTGCACGTGATGACCCGCAGTGAGGAAGCCAGAAAGCTGGCTTTGGCGCTCGGGGCGGCCTCTGCGGTCGCGGCCGCCGAACCGCCGCCCGAGCCCTTGGACTCGGCGATCCTGTTCGCACCTGTCGGCGAACTGGTCCCGCCCGCCCTCGAGGCTCTCGATCGGGGTGGGACGCTGGCACTCGCCGGGATCCATCTTTCCGACATCCCGTCGCTGAACTATCAGCGGCACCTCTTCCAGGAGCGCCAGGTGCGCAGCGTCACGGCCAATACGCGCGCCGAGGCGCGGGAGTTCCTGGCGTTCGCGGGTGCCCACCGTCTCGAGGTGAGCACGGTGCCGTACCCGCTGACCGGTGCAGACCGGGCGTTCATGGATCTGGCGGCGGACCGGGTCAACGGTGCGGCCGTGCTGCGGGCGGGCTGACCCGCGGCACCGTTCACGCGGGAACGAGCAGAATCCACAAAGGACCGTCGGACACCGGAAGCGGCTGCCCGGACACGGTGGCGAACCGGGTTGGCGCGGTCTCCGCCGCACGCTCCCAGGTGGCCTCGAACCGCTGTCCGTCCCGCCACATCGTCGCCTGCCCGCTGCCGACCGTCTGCGCGATGGGGGAGTCGGGAACCGTCCCGGTCTCCCCGCGTTCGCCGAGGCGGACGGCGACCCGCTGTTCGACGATCGTCGCCGCGCCGAGCCTGCCACTGTCCACTGTGGTCAGCGGTGTGCCGTCCAGGCCGATCAGGTACCTGCCGATCTCCGGGGACCAGGTGAAGGTGAAAGCGGCCGCCGGATAGCGGATCGCCGCGGTGGTGGCCGCCACACCTGAGCCCGGTGCGGCGCCCGCCGCGGGAAACGCACCTTCGGGCGCCACCTCGCCGTCGGGGACCTGATGCGGGCGAAGGTAGAAATTGTGCGGTGACGGCCGGGAATCGTCGCGGAAGTACGCGTCCGGGACTTCCGCGGGCGAAGCACTCGTCAGCGAGGCCGAACGCAGAGACGGCAACACTTCGGGTGCGGCACCGGAATAGGCGAGGGCAGGTCGTCCGTATTGGGCCAGCAGGCCGAGGTCGGTGGCTCGCGCACTGCGCACCGGGCCGATCACCGCGGGCGGGCGGCCCCGGTAGAGCGCGAGCAGCCGCGTCAGCCCGCCCTCGACGGGTTCCACGTACACGAGGTCGGCGGCACTCAGACCGGTCTGCGGCCGGGCGGCGGCCACGTTGTCGACCTTGACGGCCAGTACCGTCCGTCGATCGGGTGAGACGGCTTCGCTGGACGGCGGATCCGGGTCGGTCCCGTTCGCCGGGCCGGACAGTTCTCGCATGATCAAGACCGCCGCCGCGACGACCACCAACGCCCCGGCCGTCGACGCGATCCACCAGGACTTCTTCACAGGGTCGGCCCCTTTCCCGCATCCGGTTCGACGACGGCACCTGGGGCCCGACCGGTAAGGATGGTCCGGAGCCGTATGGGTTCGTCGAGAACCAGCACATCAGCGCGGTCCCCGGGCCGCAACCGGCCGATGCCGACTCCCGGATACGACCCGGCCGGAGTGCGGGTCGCCGCTCGGTGCTGCCGGTGGCCTATCGAAGTGAGGATGGCGTCATCGCGGCGGCGCCGCGCGTGCGATCGGCTCGACCAGTTCCACCGTACGGGTGGCATGGCCCCATCGCTGGCAGCCACCCGGCGATCAAGCCGGGACCGTGGGCCCGGCTCGCCGGGACTTCGGTCTCTCCTCCCGGGCACCGCGCTGGTCGAAGCTGGAAAGCGACCAGACGGGAGAGCGAAATGAAGATCCTCGTAGCGGCGGCCGGCCGCCACGGCGGGACCTGGGAGATCGCGGAGGAGATCGGCCGCGCGCTCGTTTCGGAGCTGCGCGGATCCGCGGTCGTGCGGGTGGCGCGGGCCGAGGATGTCACGACGGTCGAGGAGTTCGACGCCGTCCTCAGGACCATGAAGGTGTGGCTTTTCTCCAGCGGCCCGGTGGGGACGCCGCCGAAGCCCGCTGAGGATCCCGTGGATGTGACCCGGCTGATGACGCTCTCCGGCGCCCGTGGACACGTGGTGTTCCCGGGCCGGATCGACCGGAGTCTGCTGCGGTTCGGCGAGCGAGCGGTCGTGACGGCGCTTCGGGTCGAAGACGGTGACTACCGGGATTGGCCGGCGGTGCGGGCCTGGGCGGGCGAAGTCGCGGCCGCCTTGAAGCCTGCCCGGACAAGAGAGGTGAGTGGGCATGTCGAGCGTGGCTGAAGGCGCGGTCGTCGTGGGCATCGACGGTTCGGGCTCGGCCCGGCGGGCCGCGGTGTGGGCGGCGGGTGAGGCCGCGAAGAGAGGGAAGCGGCTTCGGCTGGTGCACGTGTACGTGGTTCCGCCGGTGAGGATGCCCGGCGTGGTGCCGTCCGTCGAGGCGATCCGGTCGGCGTTCGAGGCGCAGGGGACGCGATGGCTCGCGGAGGCCCGCGAGGCGGTGGCCGAGCGCTATCCGGACCTGGTCGTCGAGACCGCGGCGCGCGAATGGGCTCCGGTGGCCGCGCTCGTCCAGGAGTCGCAGGCGGCGACCATGATCGTGCTGGGCTCCCGCGGGCTGGGCGGCTTCACGGGACTGCTGGTCGGATCGACGGCGGTGGCGTTGGCGCAGCACGGTCATTGCCCGATCGTCGTCGCGAGAGGGAAGCGCCCCGAAGACGGTCCACCGGAGACCGGTCCCGTCGTCGTGGGCACGGACGGTTCCGAGTCGAGTGACACCGCTTTGGCCTTCGCTTTCGAGGAAACGTCGCTCCGTCGCACGGATCTGATCGTCGTGAGGGTGTGGAACGAGGTCACCGGGCACGAGTCGGCCCTGACAGTGAATCCGGAGGAGGTCGAGTCCTCGGAGCGGCGAGCGGTCGACGAACAGCTGGAGCCGTGGCTGGCCAAGTTCCCGGACCTGCGCGTGGAAACGGTGATCGCCCGCGGTCGCCCGGTCCGTGCCCTGCTCGGTTTCGGCGAACGTGCCCAGCTGCTGGTCGTCGGGTCACGAGGCCGCGGCGGGTTCCAAGGGATGTTGCTCGGCTCGACGAGCCAGGCCCTTGTCGCGCACTCGGAGTGTCCGGTGGCGGTCGTTCGCCCAGCGTTGGCCGAAGGCGAGTGAGGAGTATGCGAGCACGGGATTTGATGTCGGCCCCGGTTGTCACGGTGACGCCCGGTACCACGGCCAAGCACGCGGCAGAACTGCTGGCGGAGAAGGGTTTCACCGCCTTGCCGGTAGTAGATGAGGACGACCGGCTGATCGGCATCGTCACCGAGGCGGACCTCATCCGGAACCGATTCCCGCACGATGTCCGCTCGGGCCCGGACCACGAGGCACGGCCGAGGCCGGGACTGACCGTCGCCCAGGTGATGACGACTCCGGCCACGGGGATGAGCACCGGCGCCGACGCCGCCGATGTCGGCAGGGCCCTGCTCGACGGGCGTATCCGCGCGATGCCCATTGTGGACGGTTCCAAGGTGGTCGGGATCCTCACCCGAGGCGACTTCGTGCGTGCCTTCGCCCGCTCCGACGAGGCGATCGCGGCGGACGTCCGCCGGCATTTGGCGATCTACGGCGGGCCGGGCAGGTGGACGGTCGAAGCACGCGACGGGGTCGTGCGGGTCGGCGACGCCTATGACAACGACACCGACCGTCATGTGGCCAAGCTGCTGGCCGAGGCGGTTCCCGGTGTCGTGGAAGCGAAAGTGACCTATCAGGAGGACGAAGAATGAACACGCCGGACCGGAAGATCGTCGTCGGAGTGGACGGGACCGAGCCGGGACGGGCCGCCGTCCGGTGGGCCGCCGCCGTCGCCGAGGAACGACTGCTGAAGCTGCTCGTCGTGCATGCCCTGCACGTCGACAAGCTGGCCTACGGAGCCGGCTTGGCGGGCCCTGCGCCCTGGTACGACGTGCTCGCCGACGAGGGCAAACGAGTGCTGGAGGAGGCCGTCGCGCAAGCGCGTTCGGCGGCACCCGGGGTCGAGGTGGATACGCGAATGCCGGCGGATTCGCCGGTCCCCACCTTGATCGACGCGTCGAAGTCGGCGGCGATGCTGGTCGTCGGCGGCACCGGGAAGGGCTTCTTCGGGGAGATGACCATCGGCTCGACCGCGTCTGCGGTCGTCGCTCACGCTCACTGCCCCGTGGTGGTCATGCGAGGACGGAAGAACACCACCGCGTATCCGGCGGAGGGGCCGATCGTGGTCGGAATCGATGGCAGCCCGCTGAGCGAGCGCGCCCTGGAAGCCGCCTTCGAAGAGGCCGCGTGGCGGAAGACCGGCCTGGTCGCGGTCCACGCATGGCGCGATGTCACCTACGACGACGCCTACGGGATGGCCCGGCTCGTCGTGCAGTGGGAGTCGATCGAGGAGGAGGAACGACGGCTGCTGGCCCAGCGGCTCGCGGGCTGGCAGGAGAAATATCCGGACGTCGAGGTCGAGCGGGTCCTCGTCGAGGACCGGCCGCGGCACGCCCTGCTGGAGTGGAGCGCCAAGGCGCAGCTGGTGGTCGTGGGAAGCCGGGGTCGGGGCGGATTCACCGGGCAGTTGCTCGGTTCGACCAGCCAGGCGCTCGCGCACCACGCGGAGTGCCCGGTGATGGTGGTCCGGCCGGAGAAGTCGCGGTGACCGTTCTCGGTGCCCCCGCGGTGCTGAGTTCCGCCGAGTTGTCCCCAGTGGACGCTCAGTGGCGGGCGGCGAACCACCTCGCCGCCTGCCGGATCTACCTGATGGTGGAAACGCCGCTCGAACCGGAGCACGTGAAGCCCTGGCTGCTCGCGCGGAAGCCGGGAGTCTTCGGGATCTCGGCCGATCCGGCTAGGTGCCATGGGGATGGTGACCGGCGAGGACGTCGAACTGGCGCGGGACGCTGAAGCCGTTCTCGCGGTGGAACACGGCTAGAGGAGTCAGGCGTCGCCCTGAAGGGCCGTCAGGAGTTCGCGTCCCGGTAACGGTGCCGGTTCGTCGCGCGAGACGCTGAGTTCGTCGAAAGGCAGGTGCAGTCCGATGGTCCTCACCCGTTCTCCGGTCGTCGCCGACGCGCTGCGCGCCGCGGTCCGCGCGCCGTCGCCGCACAACACCCAGCCGTGGATCTTCGAGCTGGCGCCGGACACGATCGACATCGTTCTCGATGAAGACCGGGTGCTCGGTGCCTGCGATCCGGACGCACGTGAGGCGCGGCTGGCCTGTGGCGCGGCGTCGCTGAATCTGCGCCTCGCCCTTGCCGCGGCCGGCCGGGCCGGCGAAGTCGAGTTCATGCCCGAACGGGAGAGGCCCGCCTTGCTGGCGCGGGTGACGGTCGGACCTCGCCACCGTCCCACCGCGACCGAACGCCGCCTCGCCGCAGCGATTCCCCGGCGCTACAGCAACCGCCGCCCCTTCACGGACGAGCCTGTGCCGCTCCGGGTGCGAACCGCTGTACGCGAGGCGGCCCGCACGGAGGGAGCTCGTCTGGTCCTGCTCGACGAAGCCGGTCTGCTCGAGGCGACCGCCGGGCTCATCCGTCGCGCCGACCATCTTCAGGGTCTCGACGCGGCTTTCCAGCAGGAACTCCGGGCGTGGACCAGGCGAACCGCCGAGGACGACGGTGTTCCCGCCTTCGCAGGCGGGCCTCGTTCGGCGGGCGGGCTGCTCCCGGGCCGGTATGTCAACGAGGACGGTGCTCCCCGCGTCTTCGAGCGGGATCCGCTGGTCGCGGTGCTGACCATGCCGAACGACGCGTCGGTCTCCCAGATTCGCGCGGGCTGCGCGATGCAGCGGGTCCTGCTCACCGCGACGGACGCCGGATTGAGCGCTTCGTTCTACTCGCAGCCGATCGAGATCGCCGCTGTGCGCGCCGAACTGCGCGACCTGCTCGGCGGTGCCGGGCATCCCCAGACCGTCTTCAGGCTCGGTCACGGCAGCCCGGGGGTGACGACGCCGCGCCGCCCGATCGAAGCGGTCGTCCGCGACAAGCGGGAGGTGCGGCGTTGATCACGGTGCACAAAGGACAAGCGTCGCCGGCTCCCGCCCAGTCCCAGAAGCCGGCTCGCCCGCACCGTTCAGGGAGCCGCCGTTGATCCAGGCATTGCGGGAAGCGGTGGCGTAGCCGAGGCGGAATGTCTTGTCGGCGCTGCCGGCCTGGCCGATCGGGTGTCTTGGCAGAAACCGCCGGTGGTGAAACGCTGGAGCGGTTCGGGGCGACAGTGACACACCCCTGTACCGAACCGGGAGGAGCGACCGAATGCCGTCGGAGCCGAACATGGCCGGCGAAGCGCCACCGAGTGCCGCGGTCTTGACCGGCTTGCGTCTCGACGAGCTGCTGCACGAGGTCCAGGAGCGCCTGTCGGAGATCGTCAAGACCCGCGATCGGCTCCAAGGCCTGCTCGACGCGGTCTTGGCGGTGGCAACCGGGCTGGAGCTGGATTCGACCCTGCAGAGGATCGTGCAGGCAGCCGTCGAACTCGTCGATGCCCGGTACGGCGCGCTGGGTGTGCTCGGCGGCGAGGACGGCCTTTCGGAGTTCGTCTACGAGGGCATCGACGCGGAGACCCGATCTCGGATGGGCCACTTGCCCCAAGGGCGGGGGTTGCTCGGCTTGCTCATTCACGAACCGCATCCGGTGCGTGTACCCGACCTGACCGTCCATCCCGCTTCGGTCGGCTTCCCGGCGAACCATCCGCCGATGCACAGCTTCCTGGGCGTTCCGGTTCGTGTCCGGGACGAGGTTTTCGGCAACCTGTACCTGACTGAGAAACGAGGGGCGGCCGAGTTCACCGCCGACGACGAGGTCGTTCTGCAGGCACTCGCCGCGGCCGCCGGTGTCGCCATCGACAACGCCCGGCTTTTCGAACGATCCCGGACGCGGGAGCGGTGGCTCGAAGCGGTCGCGGAGGTCAACGGTGAACTCCTCGGCGGCGCTTCGGTCACCGATACGCTGAATCTGATCGCCGCCCGGGTTCGCGAGCTCTCCGCTGCCGACCAGGTACTGATCCTCCTCGCCGGGAACACCGGAGAACCCCTGACCGTGAGTGTCGTCGCGGGGGAGCGGATGATCGAGCTCGCGGGCACTTCGACGGCGGGCGTGCATCCGGCCATCGACGACGTGCTCGAATCCGGACAGCCCGGTCTCGTCACGGATCTGGGGGTCATTCCCCACGATCGGTCCGAGCCCGCTTTCGACGGTCTCGGGCCCGCCGCGGTGGTGCCGCTGACCAGCGCCTCCGGTGTCGGCGGGGTTCTCGTCGCGGGAAGGGACAAGGGCTCCCCGCAGTTCAAGGCCGATCAGCTGCCCATGCTCTCGTCCTTCGCCGACCAGGCGGCGGTCGCCCTGGAGTTCGGTGAGAAACAGCGCAACCAGCGGCTGCTGGATGTGCTCGCCGACCGGGACAGGATCGCCCAGGATCTGCACGACCACGTCATCCAGCGGATGTTCGCCACGGGCATGAGCCTGCAGAGCATCGTGCCCCGCGTACCCGACGCGTTCGCGCGAGACCGGGTGACCCAGGCCGTCGAGCAGCTGGATCGCACCGTCCGCGAGATCAGGACGTCGATCTTCGATCTGCACACGTCGGGCTCGGATTCGTCGAAGAGCCTTCGGCGCCGGCTCCTCGACGTGGTCACCGAGCTGACCACCGAGAGCACGGTGACGCCGTCGGTCCGGATCGCCGGAGCCGTCGACACCCTCGTGCCGCAGACCTTGCACGAACACGCGGAGGCGGTGATCCGGGAGGCGCTGAGCAACGCCGTCCGGCATTCCGGGGCGGAAGAGGTCACGATCAGGGTCGAGGCCGACCGCGAGCTGATCATCGAGGTCTCCGACGACGGCATCGGCATCCCGCCGACGGGCAGGCGCAGCGGACTGGCGAATCTCGCCGACCGGGCCGCGCGGTGTGGTGGCCGAGCGGAGATCGGGGACCACGAAGGCGGTGGTGCACGAGTGCTCTGGCGGGTCCCGTTGGCTCAGTGATCGCCGAACGTCGGCGGCGACGCGGTGCCGCGTTTCAGCTCGCTCGCCATCACCGCGGCCTGGGTGCGGCGCTGGATGCCGAGTTTCGCCAGGATGCGGGACACGTAGTTCTTCACGGTCTTCTCGGCGAGGAACATCCGCTCGCCGATCTCGCGGTTGGTCAGGCCTTCGCCGATCAGCTCGAAGACGGTGCGCTCCTGCTCGGACAGGCCGGCGGTCGGATCGTTCCGGTCGCGTTCGCGCCGGATCCGGTTCATCAGGGCCGCGGTTGTCCGGCTGTCGAGCAGCGAGCCACCTCCGGCGATGGTGCGGATCGCCGAGACGAGGTCGTTGCCGAGGACCTGTTTGAGCACGAATCCCGACGCCCCGGCCATGATGGCGGTGAAGAGTGCTTCGTCGTCCGCGTAGGACGTGAGCATCAGGCAGCGCAGATCTCGTTCGGTGGAGAGCAGATCCCGGCAGAGTTCGATACCGGTCCCGTCCGGGAGACGCACGTCGAGCACGGCGATGTCCGCATCGCTCTTCGGAAGCCGGGCGAGAGCTTCCGAGACGGACGCGGCTTCGCCGGCGATCTCGATGTCGGATTCGCTTCCGAGCAGATCCGCCAGCCCTCGCCGCACGATCTCGTGGTCGTCCACGAGGAACACCTTGATCGCCATCTCATCCCTCCTGCCGCGGGGTCCCGGCCGCCCGACCGACGGTACCCCTGACCCGCGGTCGATACAGCCACCTGGACGTCCCGACGACCAGGGACGTTGGACCCTAGCCAGGCCGTACCGGGTATTTGGTCCCGGCGATCGGAGCCATCGGTACCTGACGCGTCGGCGCGTGACCGGTGCACCGTGGAGCTCGATCGAGTGTCGACCGAGGACGGGGACCATGGAGCACAGGTGGACGAGGGCGGAGACCGAGGTGCTCGCGAGGACGTTGCTGCGAGCGCCTTCCGTGCACAACATCCAGCCGTGGCGGCTCGAGTTCGACGGTGATCGCCTTCTCCTGCGTGAGCGCCGGGACGTGGAACTGCCCGTGCACGACACCCGAGGCCGTGACCGGCTCATCTCGTGCGGCGCCGCGCTCGCCAACGTGGAGCTGGCCGTGCGGGTGCTCGGCCATGACCCCACCACGAGCATGTTCCCGGAATCAGGCGAGCCCGACATCGTCGCCGCGATCGAGACCACGGGGCGCTCGGCACCGTCCGACGTCGACCTGCACCGGTACTCGGCGATCGCCCGTCGTGCCAGCTACCGGCATCCCTTCTCCGGACGGAGAGTCACGCGGGCGGAGGCCGGTGACCTGATCGCCGTCGCGGCCGAAAGCGGTACGGAAGCCAGGCTGATCCACGACGAGCTGGAACTCTCCCGGGTCGCGGAACTGCTCGAATTCGCCGCGGAGGCGTATCAGCACGACATGGCCTACCAGCGTGAGCTGGCGTTGTGGACGATCCGCGACGAAGGCCCGCACCGCTACGGAGTCGGGCTGGCCGGAAGCGCGCTGCCCGCCGGGACCCTTCCCTGGGCGGGGCTGGTCCGTCCGGCCACGGCCCTGCCCGACCACCGTGTTCTTCAACGACGTCTGGCGGGGGAGACCCTGTTGGTGTTCCTCACCGTCGACGACGGCAAGTACGACCACCTGCACGCGGGACACGCTCTCCAGAACACGTGGCTGGCCGCCGTCGACGACGGCCTCGCGGGTTCCGTGCTGACCCAGCCGTTGCACCTGCCGGAAGTCCGTTCCGGGCTGGCCGAAGACCTGGAACTCCCCGGATTCCCGCAAGCTCTCATGCGGTTCGGCTATCCCGCGGGGCCGGTGCCCCTGAGCCCTCGTCGTGCCGCCGACGAAGTTCTCGGTAACGGCTTCTGAAACAGAAAGGTGTCGTCGTGAGTGTCGCGCCGACCTTGAGCCTCGACCGCGCGAGGACCAGGCGGTGGCACGTCACCAACGCACCCTTGCCTGGTCCCTCAGTACACTTTGGACGTCGGGTCCACCGACGAAAGCGGGCGCGGATTTCGAAGTGGGGCCGCGCTGTTGCAGCGTGGGGAGTATCGCGTCCGGGAGGGTGTTCGTCTCGGCAAGGTCGTTAGTGACGAACACCCTCTGCAGGGCTTATGCGGCCACGGACTTCCGGATCGCGTATTCGCCCGGTTCGCACTTCGCGATGGAGAACTTCACGATCGCCGTGGTCCCGGATACCCTGCGGGAGCCGAGGTTGCCCTCTACTGGGTACTCATATCCCCTCCAGGCACATTTGATCACCGTCCTGAACGTTCCGGTTCCGGAGTGGCAGGCACCCCGCGCTCCCACGTTGTAGCCGCCTTCGGTGATCCACGTGCTGCTGCAGCTGCCGACGGCGGCCTGAGCCGTCGCGGGAACGGCGACCGCCGCGGCGGTCACCGCGCCGAATACCGCGCACACGGTGCTGAACCGGCGAAATCGCATGACTTCCTCCTCGAATAGCGCTGGGTTGGAGAAGTAGCCTTCCCGGCCCAGCCCAGGAGCGCGACCCTTTTGCGGGAGGCTGCAAAAGCGCTGGCAGAGGGGTGCGCACATCGAACCTCGACGAGGCTGTGGCAGTGTCGCCATGCTTGTGTGACGTCCGGGTTCCGACGGCAGGGCACCGTCAGAACGGCGGACCCAGCCCAGGGCGGGTTGTCGGTGGAAGGGCATGGCGATTTCGGCGCCGCGGACCAGGACGGCGAGTAACGCGACGTCGAGCTCGTCGCGAACGAGGGCGAAGTCCCGCAACGCGCCGGCGGATGGGTGCGAAGCACCCGGTGGGTTCGTGGGCTGGACGCCGAGGTCGTTGCGGGCCTCTCGGCGGGGTCCCTGGATCCGGCCCGGAGCGCCGCTTGAGGCAGAGCCGAGCGCTGTTCGCCGTCATTTGGTCTTTTTGTGCCACTTCGAACCGCTCTTCGCCCATAGGTCCAAGTTCGGCGGGCTCAGGTCCTGGCTGTCGTGCCGGGCTTCTGCCTCGGTCAGCAGGGCTACCACTCGACTCCAGTCGATCTCCGGCGCGTCGATCATCTTGTCGACCTGGTCCAGCCGTTGCGAACGCGGGGTCAGCGCGCCGCTCGCGTAGTTGCCGTCGAAACCGGGGCCGGGGTCGTCCGACCGCTGTTCGGCCTGGGGCCCCATCTCCAAATTGCCCGGTATGTTCTGCAACAGCCGGAGCGAATTGACGGTCGTTGGTTTCCCCATCCTCCCGGCGAGCCCCTCCAGGTATTCGTGGAACGGCGTGGCGTCCCGGTCGTCCAGAGCCCGCTCGTGGAGTTGGCGCAGCTGGTGGCGGGAGATCTTGTGGTGCAGCGAAGTCTGCATCCCCCACGGTGTGTTCGTGGCCAGCCGCAGATCGGCATGTTGCGAGGTGGTCCTCTTGAACGCCCAGTCGCTGTGCGCGCCACCTCCTTCGTCGAAGCCCGGTCCGAAAGCGGCGGCTTTGAAAGCGGTGTGAACCAATTCCTCGTAGTAGTCCAGGTCGTTTTCCGCTGTCTTCTCGGCCGAGTCGGACTCGCCCTCACCCTCGGGCACCTTCTCGGGTATTTCCTGGGCGAGGTCGATCAGCTCGTCGACTTTCACCATGAACAGCGCGCGGCCGTGCGGATTCGCCGCCAGCGTGGCCCGCTGTCCACTGTCCAAGTAACTGAGGGCGGCGTGGTACCGGACCTCTTCCTGCGAGGGCTTGACCTCCCCGCGCTCGTCTTCCCGCTCCTTCTCGGCCGCTCTGCCCTTGCCCTTCTGCCGACGGTCAGGCTTGGTGGTTTCCTGCTGCTTCGCCCCTTGCTGCTTGCCCTTCCTGTCCCTTTTCCCGCGTTGGACGAAGAGCGGCTCACCGGCGGCCAGCGCGGTGACCACCGCCGAGTTGCCCGCTGTGCGCTGCAACGCGACGATCGCGGTCTCCGGGCTCTGCCGTGCGGCGGGCACCACGCGCCGCGGAGTAGCGACACGTGTGTCCCGGTCCGGTTCCGCCCGTTCGTGCATTCGCCGCTCCCCGCTGCTCCGGAAGAACTCCCGTCGGACAGCGTCGAACGACCCGCGACGGTCCCGCAACGCCCTTATGGGCGGCCTGACGGGCGCAGTCCATGGCCCGCGGCGGCGCACGACGACCACCTTCTCGGCGAACTCGCGACAGGTGAATACGCGACCTCACCCGTCAAGTCCGCGACCCCGGATCTGCGGTGGGGAACCCTGCGCCTCCAGGCTTCCTGAACCGTGCCGGAATCGGTCTCAGTCGTCGAGTCTCGCGCCGATCTGTAGCCCCTGCGCATGGTGGGTGTCCGCCCCGCCGGATGCGGACGAGGCCTGGCGAGAGCACGTCGAACGGTGAAACCGCCGAGGTCGCCCTTGTGCGCCCGACGGCCGAAGGAGCCGCAGTCCTCGGCCGGAAAGCCGGCTGGCAACAACCACCATCCGCTGGAAACCGTGCCGCGCCCATAAGACCGGCACGATCCAGGAGAGGGCCCGTTTCTCTCCGCCCCGCTGAACGTCACTCGGTTCACGCGAACGAGTGAAAGCTCGTCAGGCTCTCCGCGGCTGCGGGGAGTATGGCGGCATCTTTCGCTGAGTGACGTGATCTGGGAGAGTTTTCGTGTCGCCTGATGCGCTGCATCGCACTGTTCTGGTTGTGGACGTGGAGCAATTCAGCGGCCGGAAGAACCTGGAACAGAGGAATGTGCGCAGCGCCGTCTATAAGGCCTTGGCTCATGCGCTCGGCTCGCACTGGAGCGTCTGCTATCGCGAAGACCGGGGCGACGGTGTGTTTCTTCTCGCGCCGGCGGATGTTCCGAAGCAATTGTTCGTCGAGCAGGTGCCCGGTCGCCTGGTGAAAGCGTTGCGCAAGCACAACCGCGCGCACGGGGCCGGCGAGCGGATCCGGCTGAGGATGGCGGTGCACGCTGGGGAAGTTCTGCTCGACGAGCACGGCGCGACCGGCGTCGCGATCAACCACACGTTCCGGTTGCTCGACGCGTCGCCGTTGAAGGAGGCCCTCGCCGGGTCGGCCGGCGTGCTCGCGGTGATCACCTCCGACTGGTTGTTCCGTGAAGTGGTCTGGCACAGCGCTGCTGACGAGACCCGCTATCGGCCCCAACGCATCCGGGTCAAGGAAACGGAGACGGTGGGGTGGATCTGCCTGCCGGACGACCCGTACCCGCCCGACGTCAGCCAGGCGGAGTGGCCGGAGGATGTCTGCCCCTATCCGGGCCTGCGTGCGTTTCAACCTGACCAAGCGCGGTGGTTCTTCGGCCGCGAGGCGGCCTTGTCGGTGTTGATGGACAAGATCGATCACCGCAGCGGGCCGGTCTTCGTCGTCGCACCGTCCGGTGCCGGCAAGTCGTCGCTGCTTCGGGCAGGCGTGATTACCGCGGTGGCCGACAGCGGGCGCCCATGGCTGTTGCTCACCCCGGCAAAGGAGCCCTGCGAGACGCTGGCACAGCAGGTCGCGCGGCTCGTCGACGACAGCGTGGATGACGTGCTCGCAGCAGTCAGATCTGATCCTGCCCGGCTGGCGAACATGGTGCCTGACGGGACCGTCATCGTGATGGATCAGTTCGAAGAGGTGTTCACCCTGTGCGCCGGCGAGGCCGGGCGGCGGCGTTTCATCGACGCGCTGATCGCGATGCGTGCGGTGCTCGGGGTGCGGGGCGACTTCTACGACCACTGCCTCGCTGACGATCAGCTCGCGACGTTCCTGCCGGCGAGCCAGTTCAATCTCCAGGCGATGGCTCCGGCCGAGTTGCGAGCGGCCATCGAGCGGCCGGCGCGGCAGATCGGCGTCGACGTCGAACCGGGTCTGGTCGAGGTCCTCCTGCACGAGATCGGGACGGACGCGGGTGGGCTCCCGCTGCTGGCCCACGCGTTGGCCGTCACCTGGCAGCGGCGCACGGGCGACAAGCTGACCTTGGCGGATTATGACCGGACAGGGCGGATCCAAGGCGCGATCGTGGCTACCGCGGACGAGGCCTACGCCCGTTGCTCCACGGCCGAGCAGCGCGTGATCTTCCAGCACCTCCTCATGCATTTGGTCGTGGTCAGGCACGACGCGCCGCCTGCCAGGCGGCGCGCGGATCCGGCCGACCTCGTCAAGGGTTTCGACGCACCGCGGACCGCCGAGACGGTTCTCGGCTGGCTGATCGAAAAACGTCTGGTCACGCTGGACGACAACGCCGTCGAGCTTTCCCACGAAGTGTTGCTGCGGGCGTGGCCGCAGCTCGGCACCTGGATCGAGACGGGCCGCAACGATCAGGTCGTCCGGCAGCAGTTGATCGAGGCCGCCGAACAGTGGGAGAGAGAAGGGAAACCGGTCGGATCGCTGTATCGCGGCGATCGGCTGGCCATCGCGAGGGGGTGGCAGTCCAGGAGTGAGCACCGCGCCGCCCTCACGCCGCTGGGAGCGGCCTTCCTCGGCGCGTCGATCCGGCACGAAACCCGACGGGTCAGGGTGCGCCGAACCGCGGTCGCCATGCTGGCCGTTCTCGGCCTCGTCGCGTCCAGCGCCGCTGTCTATGCCTTCCAGCAACGCGACATCGCCCAAGAACAACGTGACGCCGCGATCTTCAACAAGGTCACCGCCGAGGCGAACCGGATACGGACCCTCGACGTGTCGCTGGCGGCCCAGCTCGATCTCGTCGCCCACCGCATGCGCCCGGACGATCCGGACACGAGCAGCCATTTGATCGTCGACGCGAACGCGCCGCTGTCCGCCACGTTGCCCTCGGGCGCCAAGGACGTCAGCGTGGTGGCGCTCAGTCCCGACGGGCGAACGCTGGCCACCGGCAGCGGCAGCGGTGACAGACTCGTGCGGTTGTGGAACGTCGCTGATCGGGCCCATCCGGTGCTACTGAACGAAACCATCAGTCACGGCGAAGCGACCCGCGCGCTGGCGTTCAGCCCGGACGGACGCACTCTGGGCACTGGCGGTGCTGACAACACAGTGCGGCTGTGGAACGTCACCGACCCGGCCCGTCCGGTGGCGCTCGGCCTGCCGATTACGAGGCACACCAAGACGATCCGGTCGTTGGCGTTCAGTCCTGACGGGCGGACGCTGGCCAGCGCGGGCGACGATCGGACCGTACGGCTGTGGAACGTCACCGACCCCGCTCAGCCCACGGAACTCGGCCCGCCGATGGCCAGGCACACCGGCGCCGTCTACTCCGTGGCGTTCGGTCCTGATGGCCGGACGCTGGCTACCAGCGGCGATGACCGGACAGTGCGACTGTGGGACATCGCCGCGCCGGACCGAGCCGAACTCTTCGGATCACCGTTGACCGGACACACCGGTGCCGTCCATTCGGTGGCGTTCAGTCCCGATGGCCGGACGCTGGCCAGTGCGAGCAACGACCGGACAGTGCGGCTGTGGAACGTCGCCGACCCGGCCCGTCCGGTGGAGCTGGGCCGGCCGATCACCGGGCATGCCAGCGCGATCCGGTCGATGGCGTTCGGGCCCGACGGGCGGACGCTGGCCACCGGCGGCGATGACTACACCGTGCGGCTGTGGGGCGTCACCGATCCCGCCCGCCCCACGCCCATCGGCGCGCCGATCACCGGGCATGCCGACGGCGTCCGGTCGATGGCGTTCAGCTCGGACGGTCGCACCGTGGCCACCGCCAGTGGCGACCGGGCGGTAAGGCTGTGGAACATCCCCAGCACTGTCCTAAATGGACATACGGGTGAAGTGAAGGCGCTGACGTTCAGCCCGGCCGGGCGCATCCTGGCCACCGGCGGCGGCGACCGGACCGTCCGGTTGTGGACACTGGCCGATCGGCGGCAGCTGGGCCCGCCGCTCACCGGCCACGAAGACGAGATCAACGCCTTGGCGTTCAGCCCGGATGGCCGCGTGCTGGCCACGGGCGGCGGCGATCAGACGGTGCGGTTGTGGGACGTCGCCGATCCCGCCCGCCCCACGCCCATCGGCGCGCCGATCGCCGCACATGCCGACGGCGTCCGGTCTATGGCGTTCAGCCCGGACGGCCGCATCCTGGTCACCGGAGGCGATGTGAAGGACGAGAACACCGCGCGGTTGTGGGACGTCGCCGACCCGGCTGAACCCGTGCTGCGGGCCCGGATCGTGATCGGACCGGACGCCAACGCCCTGGCGGTGGCGTTCAGCCCGAACGGGAGAACGCTGGCGATGGGCACCGAATACAGCGACGCCGCGGTGTGGTTGTGGAACCTTTCCGATCCGGCCAAGCCCACGTTGCTGGCCGGACCCCTCAAAGGGCACCAGGACGATATCCGCCGGGTCGCGTTCAGCCCGGATGGTCGGACCTTGGCCAGCGGCAGCGACGACGGGCAGGTGCGGCTGTGGGACGTCACCGATCCTGCTCACGCCACACCGCTCGGCGATCCCCTCGCCGGGCACACCAACCCCGTCTCGGGGCTGGCGTTCAGCCCGGATGGACGCACGGTGGCCAGCGGCAGCCACGACAACACCGTCCGGCTCTGGCGGACAGCCGACCGGACGCAGTCGGGTCAGCCGCTCACCGGACACCAGGCCGACGTCGACACGGTGGCGTTCAGCCCCGATGGCGCCACCCTCGCCACCGGCAGCCATGACCACACCGTGCGGCTGTGGGACATGACCGTGCCCCAGGCCATGCACAGCATCTGCGCCATCACGGGAAACACACTCACTCGCGAGATGTGGGACCAGTTCGTGTCGGCTGAGCTGCCGTACAGCCCGCCGTGTTCGTGAGACATCAGTGCAGTCGTACGAGCCGGCCCGGACGATTACGGGAGATCGAAGGGGACGGGGGAGTGGCCTTCCCAGATCTGGCGGGATGCCCGTTCGGGGTAAGGCAGAGTCTTCGACTCGGTGTCCAGGACGCGGGTGAGGTGCCCGCCGGGCCGGTGGGCGGACCAGCCCGCGTCGCCGGTGGTGACGAAGCGGACCCACGTCTCCTGGAGTTCGCGGGAGAGCGCTAATGCCTCGGGAGTGGGGTCCTCGCCGAGAAGTTGGGTGCCGACGGGGCTGTCCAGTGTGCCGAACGCCAGGGGCACGTCGAGGCTGTGGCAGGCGCCCAGGATTCCGCCGAGAACAGGGGCGGCCCAGCACAGTTCGAAGAGGTACGAGGTGCCGCCCGCCGCGGCGTTCGCCTCGGCCAGTTTCTGTGACGGCATGCGGAAGAGGGCGTCGGAGTACACCGTCTCCACCAGCTCCTCCGGGCCCGCCTGCGGGAACGCGGCACGGTAGGCCTGCGGGCCGTCCGGCTGCGGGGCGAGCAGTTCCAGGGCCGCGTGGGCGTCCTCCTCGGTGAAGGTGCCGTACCGGCCGCTCATGACGCTGAAGTAGCGGAATTCGTCCCGTGTGTGGCCGACGAGCAGTTCGGTCCCGCTCGCGCGTGCGCCGGTCAGCGCGGGCCAGGGCGGTTCCGGGAGGACCTCGCCGTCGACGACGGGGCACAGCGCGGTGCCGGTCTCCGTGAGGCGTCCCCAGCTCTCCCGGTGCGAGTGGAGGCCGGCGTTGAAGGAGGTGAGCTCGGCGGCCAGGCGCCATGGGTCGATGTCGCGCAGGGCCTCGGCGGTGGGCGCCGCCGCGCCGAGCCGGTCCGCGAACTCGGCGGTGACCTGCCGTGCCAGTGCGGGAGCGCTGTGCAGCCCCGGCACCGAATGGGCGATGGCCCGCCGGAACAGATCGCGCGCGGACTTCATCGTCAGCAGGGCACCGACCGAGCCCGCCCCGGCCGACACCCCGCCCACAGTGACGCGGCCGGGGTCGCCTCCGAAGGCGGCGATGTTGCGCTGCACCCACTCCAGCGCCGCGATCTGGTCGAGGAATCCGCGGTTGGGCGGCACGTCGTCGAGGAACGCGAATCCCTCCGCGCCCACGCGGCAGTTGATGGTCACCACGACGACTCCCGCCCCGGCCAGCGCCGCCGGGTCGTACATCGGATCGCTCGACGCCGCCGAGAGGTAGCCGCCCACGGGGATTCACACCAGCACCGGCAGACCCGCCGCCCCGGGATCCGGAGTGCCGACGTTGAGCGTCAGCCAGTCGTCGCCCTGCGGGGGCACGGCGATCGGCAGGGACAGCGGCACGACCGGACCGAACTCGACCGCCTGCCTCGTCCCGTCCCAGCGGTGCGGCGGCGCGGGCGCGGCGAAGCGGAGCGCTCCGACCGGCGGCTGGGCATAGGGGATGCCGCGGAACACCGCGTGTCCCTGCCGCCAGAGCCCCTGCACCACGCCTTCCGTAGTCCGTACCTTCGGCTGTTCGGACATGACGATTCCCTCCCTCGAGTGCACTCCAGGGTTATAGGTCAGGTGTATTATGTCAACTGTATTGGAACAATCCCGGGGATGAGCGAGGTGGCCGGCGATGCCGAAGCAGGTGGATCACCGT
Source organism: Amycolatopsis sp. EV170708-02-1 (assembly GCF_022479115.1). NCBI lineage: Bacteria > Bacillati > Actinomycetota > Actinomycetes > Pseudonocardiales > Pseudonocardiaceae > Amycolatopsis > Amycolatopsis sp. EV170708-02-1. The sequence continues at coordinate 4,750,676 of NZ_CP092497.1, read as the reverse complement.
GGACGCCGCGAAGCGATCGCCCGAGCACTGTGGCGGGTGGTGGAGCGGCGCGGCGTCACTCAGCTGACGATGCGCGTGGTGGCGCAGGAGGCGGGCATGTCACTCGGGCAGCTGCAGCACTACTTCGCTTCCCGGACGGCCATGCTCTCCTTCGCCATGGATTTCGCGTCCGAGCAGACCGCGGCGCGCGTAGACCAGGGGCTCGAAAAGCTCGGTGACCGTCCGCATCCCCGTGACGTGCTGCGCCTGACGCTCGCGGAAATGCTGCCCCTGCATGCGGACGCCCGCGCGACCAGCCGGATGAGCGCCGCCTACGTCCTGGAGGCGTTGCACGACGAGGCCGTGCACGAGCAGGCCCGCCGCGGCCTCAGCCAAGGGCGGGCTCTCGTCGAGCAGTTGGTCCGCCAGGCGATCGCCGACGGGTACATCGACTCCGGCCTCGACCCGGCGACCGAGGCGAACCTGCTCCTCGCCCTCACCGGCTTCACCTCGCTGATCGAACTCGGCGTGATCGAGCCCCAGGACGCGCTCGCCGCGATCGACGTGCATCTGGATCGGTTGTTCAGGAGTACGTGACCTGCCTGATCGCCTGCACGCAGGACGGCGAGACCGGCGTGCGACGGGTTCGTCCGGTCGCGGTCCTGCGGCCGGACTGGTCGGAGATGTTGTCCAGTCCTTTCAGGACGATCATCTGCTGCCGCAGTGGCCGTTGGCTGGAGTGGCTTTCGGTAACGTCGATCTTCTCGTTGTTTTCCGCGGTGCCCGCGGCGGTCGAACTTTCGTACCGGTATCGGCGACCGGCCTGGGACGGCGCTTGGCGCGCCGAGGACGGTATCTCCGGGTCGCACGACCCGTCGAGCGTGGCGCTGTCCTGCGGCTGGCACGGGCGGGCGGTGGGACGCATCACGCTCGGGCTCGCTGTCGTTTCACCAGGCGTCTGCGCGATAGATGTCGCGGAGCCGGGTGAGTGCGCGGTGTTGCGTGACCCGAACCATGCCGGGGGAGATGCCGAGCGCGTCGGCGGTTTCGGCGGCGGACAGGCCGACGATGACGCGCAGCACAAGAATGTCCCGTTGTCGCGAGGGCAGGATGTCGAGCAGTTTGCCAAGTTCGGCGGCGCGTTCGCGGGAGAGGACACGTTGTTCCGGCACGTTGTCCTCATCGCCGTAGTCGGGGACCTGGTCCACCGGTTCTGCCCGGTGACGGGCGTCGTTCCGCCAGGCGTCGGCGACTTTGTGCGAGGCGATGGCGTAGACGTAGGGCAGGAACGACCCGCGCGTGTGCTGGTAGCGGGGCAGGTTGGAGATGACCGCGAGAAGCACTTCCTGGACGACGTCTTCGGCGGTGATCGTGGTCGACCTCAGCCGTGCGTTGCAGTAGCGAGTGATCGCCGGGGTGATCGCCCGGATCACCTCTGCCGTGGCGCCGGACGCCCCGGCCGCTGCGGCTGGGAGCACGGCGTCCAGCCTGTCGGAGAGGGTGCTCGGGCGTGGGCGCGCATCTGTGGGGTCGGGGGCGGCTTCGGCGCGGGCGACGACTTTGTCGGCTGTTTCGGCGGACACGCGGTCGCGGAGCCGGCGGGCGCCGGTGGTGCCCAGCGAGGACTGCTCGATGAGGGCGTTCACCTTCTGATCGGTGGCGAGTACGACGTGGGCGAGTTCAGACATCGTCGGGTCCGCCCTTCTGGTGCATCCGTCGTTTGTGGCGTTGCCAGATCCCTCGGACGCTCTCGTCGGTTTCGTCGAAGAATCCGCAGTCGCCGAGCGCCTCGGCGATCTCGGCGTGGGTGTAGCCGTCGGCTTTGAGCTGGACGACGATGCGGGTTCGTTCGTCGGGTAGCAGCGCCATCGCTCGTCTGATTTGGTCTTCTTGCAGTGTCTTGGTGGCGGGATCGGCCAGGCGTGGCGTGGTGGTGGCGACGACGCGTTCCGCGAGACTGCGTTCGGCGGCTGCCGCACGCTGGTTGATCCATTGTGTGTAGAAGTTGGGGAACTCGTAGGTGCAGGTCCCGACGAAGTAGGTGGTCAAGCTCGCACCTCCGGAGTAGGTCCAGCCGCCGCCGCGTAGCGCCTTCTGTTTGAACGTGGTGATGGCCTTGGTGACCACTACGGTCGCCAGATCCGCTCGTTCCTCGTCGGTCCAGTTCAGTGGCGAGGGCGGTAGCGAGAACTTCTTCCCTTTGCCGCCGAAGCGGCGGGCGCATTCGACGAAGATCCGGCCGGTGCGCATCCAGACCACCAGTACGGCGATCCCGTAGCGGGCGAGCTCGTTGGCGAAACGGTCCCAGCCGACCCCGGAGAAGTCCTCCTGGGCGAGCGCGTTACGCAGGTCCAGGTCGTGTTTGCGGCGGGTCTCCGATTCCGCGGCCCGACGTTCGGCCTCGTCCCGTGCCGCGGCCAGCAGGCCCTCGTCGTCCTCGGACGTCGACGGCGGTGGCGAGGCAGGCACATTCGTTTTAGTCGCGATTTTCGCTGTCGCGTTGCACCCGAGTTTCGCATTCTCAGGGTGAACGGACATGGGCCGTACCTTCCCGGGCGCGGAGTGAACAACGACTCTCGCTTCTCTATGGGCCGTTCGCGGTGAGCGCACGCCACCGGCGGAACTTTTTCGGACGATGTTCGCCGTGCGCCGGCTTCGCGGCGGTCATAGAGAAGTCCACCGACTACACCGCCGGCGGGAAGGACAGGGAGATGATCGAGGTGACCACGGCCGCGATCGCCGTCGCGGCCACGAGTGGGTGTGGTCTCCTCGGCCTGCTGGCCACCTTGGTCTTCCTCTGGAAGATCTACAAGCGCGGTGGCCGCCAGGATCTCGCGGCGGCCGCTCGTGCCTTGCGTGATGCACGGCGGTGGCTGCCGGCGGGACTTCGGCGGCGACGTTGATTTCACCTGATCGTGCACTGCTGCGGTCGTGCACGCAGCCGGAGCACAGAACGACGGTGAACACGCCAGGTTTGCCTATCGCCAGAGACATTAGGTTCGACTCTTTTCGCAATCCCGATGCGGCTCGGGCCCCAGGCACCGGCATCCCGCAGCCGCACTTGGCGTCCGGATACGCTGCATTGCGTGGTGGAAGACCAACGAGAATCGCTTCGTGCCGCACAAGATCGGCAAACCGCCGAGCAGTTGCTGACGAAGACGGGCAATAATTCGTCCGACATCGTCAGCGCGCTCAGCCTTGCCGAGGGCGCGGTTGCCGTACATCGCCGCATCGGCCCGCCCGAGGAGTGTGCTGCGAGCTGGTATGTCCTGGGGTTGGCGTGGTTCGCCCAGGATGGCGAGCGCGGGGAAAACCTGGAGCGGGCACTGGACGCGATGATGTTCTCGCTCGACCTGCGTGGCCAGGTGGGGCCGCGGGATGAGTGGGCTCGTGTCCTGGCGAATGTGGGGGCCCTCTACTGGCACCGGGCCGCGGGCGAACAGGGCCAACGATCGCTGGGCGTCCGCGCCGACGATATCGAGCGGGCGATTGGTGCCTGGCGGGCAGCGGCAGCCGCTTTCGATGTCCACGCATCGAGTCACCAGGCCGAGCAGTGGGTGACCGCTACGGAGAACCTCGCCACCGGCTATCTCCGCCGACAGGTCGGCGAGCGGGCGCAGAACGTCGCCGACGCCGTTGCCGCGATCAAGGGAGTCGCCGAGTTTCATCGCGATCGACGGCAGCACTCCGAGTGGGCGCGCACGCAGAACTGGCTGGCCAACACACTGATCGAGCATGGCAGTGGCGATCATGTAGAGCGGGCTATCGAGATCTTCACCGGGATCCTGCACGACACAGCCGGTCAGACAGAAGACGACGTGGCCTCGACCGAGGTGAACCTCGCTCTTGCGTACATGCGCCAGCCTCGGGGAGATCGCCAACAGCACATCGCGCGAGCCATGTCGTATTGCCGATCCGCGCTCGCCAGGAATTCGCCCGGCGATTCCAGGGCGGTGGCACAGGCGAATGGCACATTGGGGGCCGCGTTGGTGGCCCTTGAGCCTCGATGGGATTCCGCCAATGTCGAGGCCGCGATCGAGCATCTTCGCACAGCCGCGGCGATGTTCCATCGAATCGGCCCGAGCAAGGAACACGCCATCACCCAATTCAATCTGGGGCAGGCGCTCTGGCATCGCGCGGTCGGCGATCCGGATGACAACCTGGAACAGGCGCTCGAAGCCTGGCTCGACGCCGGCAGGTCGGCCACCCACGCCCAAGTAAATGACCATGAGCCCGCGGAATTTGGGAGCGAGATCGAGGCCGCTGTCGGTATCGCCTATTTGCAGCGAAGCAAGGGCGATCGAGGCGACAACATCGAGCATGCCATCGCCGCGTTCTGGCGCGCCACTCTCCCCTTTCCCGAGGACAGCCAGGACCCCAGATTGGCGGTCGCGCGCCACAATCTGGGCAGTGCCTACCTCGAGCGCTCGACAGGTGACAGGGCAGCGAACCTCACTCGGGCGCGAGAAGCGCTGGAAGCGGCCAGGCGGGTGCGGACACGGCAGCGTTCACCACTCGACTGGGCGTTGACGGAGACAACTCTGGGTGTCGCGTACGCCAAGCTGGCGGAGATCGGCCGGGGTGACGTCTTGGCCGACCGGGCCGTTGAGGCACATTCAGGGGCGTTGGAAGTGTTGGATCCAACGCTGCAGGCGACGGAGTGGCTGCGAGCCCAGGCGAACCTGGCGGCTGCCTATCTGGCGCGTAGCCATCCTGGACGGCTTGACGATGTGGACAGGGCGATCGCGGCTTTCGAAACCGTGTTTACGACGGTGCCTGCCCTCGGCGGTACATCGGCCGAGTGGTTCACAGCCTGCCATGGCCTTGGTTTTGCGTACCTTCAGCGTGACCAAGGGCGTCACGGCGAGGACAGCCGACGAGCCATCAAGGTGTGGCAGACCGGCCTGGACCGGCACGCCCAAACGTCCCTTCCTCGCCTACGCCGCGCGACAGCCCGCGCGCTGGGTGACCTCCTCTGCGAGTTCGGGAGGTGGACGGAAGCCGCGGACAGCTATGGCGTCGCAGTGGATGCCATGAACGAACTCTATCGGGCATCGTTCCTGGCCAACTCGCAGAGAGACGAGTTGGAGTCGGGTGGGGACACGTTCATCCTGGCGGCGTATGCGATGGTCCGCAGCGATCCTGGCCGTGCTTCCGAAGCGTTGGCGATGTTGGAACAGGGGCGTGCGCGCAGTCTTGCGGAACAGCTGTCCCGGGACGGTACCGAGCAGGCCGCGGCCAGGGGCGGCGATCCGGAACTGCACAAGTCGTACGCCGAGACACTCGCCGGCCTGCGTGAGGTCGAAGCCGTGTTGCAGAACGGCACGGCGATTCCGTGGCTCGTCTCGAAGTTTGAGGGCATGCCACCGGATCTGGTGGACGATGACCGCGGCAGGCGGGTCGCGGAACGTCTGCTGGCGTCGATGGTGTCCGAGGCGAAGGAGCGGCTTGACACCCTGGCCCGACAGATCGGGAACGCGGTCGCGGATCCTGGAGAGCCTTTCGCCGCCCCGAGCCTCGCCGACCTTACCGCGGCCGCCGTTCCGGGCGTACCGGTGGCTTTTCTCGCTTGCACCCCGTTTGGGAGCATCGTTCTCGTGCTCTACGTCGAGATGGGTACCGCCGCAGTGGATGCGGTGCCGGTCGATGACCTTGACGAAGCCGGCCTGCACCGTGCGCTGGGGCTCAGCCGTGGTGACCACGTCGGCCCACCGGGCTATCTGCTTGGACAGTTGGGCGTGGAATCCCCGATGAAGCCCTATGTTCAGTCGTTGCTGGCCGGGCTGGGCTCACGGTTGATCCGGCCGCTGGCGGAGTGGCTCGCCCATCACGGCGCCACCGGCGTGGTCCTGATTCCTACCGGCCACCTCGGCTTGCTGCCGTTGCACGCCGTATCGGTCATCGACGATCCCGGCGGCCGCTGTCTGCTGGATGATTTCGACGTCGCATACGCGCCTTCGGTCGGCGCGCTGAGGTCAGCACGGAAGGCGGCACACGAACGCGAGCAGGTTCCTCGGCGCCTGGCAGGGGTCGCCGATCCCACCATGGACAACCACCTGAGATGGGCCCGCGCCGAACTCGCCGAGGTGGCCAGGCATTTCGATGAGCATGAAGTCCATTCTGGTGCGGCGGCCACGAAATCGGCCTTGACAGGGGCTGCCAAGGGGGCGTCCTACGTGCACCTCGCCTGTCACGGCAGGTACGACCTGTCGGCACCGCTCTCGTCCGGGTTGGCCCTCGCCGACGGCATGCTCACGATCGGCGACGTCGTGCGCGACCGCCCCTTCGCGAGCGCTCGACTGGTGACCGCATCGGCATGCCAGACCGCCGTCACCGAGTTCATGCGGCTTCCAGACGAGGTGTTCGGACTTCCTGCGGGGTTCCTCGCAGCCGGGACCCCGGCGGTGATCGGTACCCTCTGGCCGACCGACGACCTCGCCGCGGCCCTTGTCATGGCTCGGTTCTACCGACTTCACCTGCAAGAAGCGTTACCGCCGGCCAAGGCGCTGCGAGGGGCCCAACTGTGGCTGCGCGCGCTGACCGGCGAACAACTGGTCACAGAGATCAAGTCGCTATCGCCGACACTGACCGCGTTCGGTGTGTCAGATGTGCTTGAAGTCGCCACCGACGAACCGACCACCCGGTTCTATGACCACCCGGTGTACTGGGCGCCTTTCGTCATCATCGGCGCGTGAACCTGTCACCACCGGTGACGGCGCGTACACGAGATATGGAAGTATGAACTCATGAGTGGGGATTCGGGATCCACCCAGCTGGTCATCGCGTTCGACTCGACAGTGCCCGCGGCGGAGCGACAGGACTTGGTCCTCGCGCTCGCCGGGCATGACGTCTCCGCCCGTCGCGGCCTGGATCTGGGATTCCGCAGTCCCGGTCCGGACCAGGTCGTCGTGGTGACGGTGGCTGTCTTGACGATGCTGTCGACAGGGTTCGTACAGCGCTTCGGGGAGCAAGCCGCCGATCAGGTCGGCCGCGTGTTCACTACCGCTCGTGACTGGCTTCGGCGCCGCCGGTCCGTCGCTGCGGCTCCCGCACAAGTCGAGATCGTCGACCAGGCTTTGGGCATCGAATTTCGAGTGTCCGCCGATGACCCGGACGCCGCAGGTCGATTGTTGTCCGAGGCGGTCCGTGCGGCGAGCCAGCTCCAACAGAACCGGCCACTGCGCTGGATCGACGACCGCTGGGCACCGGATAACGCGCACACGTCCCAGGCCGAGACCCGACCGCGTCCGACCGTAGAGAAATGACGGCCGCTTCCGATCCCTTCGGCGCCGAAAGCCCCCGATTCGCCGGAGCTGCCGCACCGCCGGTCGCCGATTTCGCGGCCGACCGCCTCGCTCGGGCCATGACCAACGGCGATCCGGCCGCGATCGCAGCCGGCGTCGATATGCTGGTACGGGCGCTATCCACCCTGCCGGCTGATCATGAACTACGCGGAAAGTACATGACGTATGTCGCCACCGCGTATCGCACTCGGTTCGAGCTCACCGATAGCACGGCGGATTTGGCGACGGGCATCGAATGGGGCGAGCGAGCGGTGGCCGCCACCCCGACCGGGCAACCCGGTCAGCGGTTGGCGTTATATGTTCTCAGCGAGGACTATCTGCGACGTTTCAATCGCACGAACACCATCGACGATCTGCAAGCCTGCATCGATGCCGGAGAGCAGGCACTGACGGGGACCGACCGTTCCGCCGAAGGCACGATCCGATCGACGCGAGGCGCGGTCCTCGCGGTGCTGGGCAATGCCTACTGGCTACGTTTCAGACACACCAGCACCCCAGCCGATCTCGCGACATGCATCGCCTACGGCGAAGAAGCACTCGACATACGCGATCCTGCAGAACCAGGTCTTTACTCTCTGCTCATCGGCGTCGCCACTGCGCTCCTGACGCGGTTTCAACACGACCATGACCCCGCGACACTGCGAAAGTGCGTCGTCCGGTTCGATGAGGCCCTGACGCTCCACCTACCCGGCGCTCCCAACCGATGCGACGTGCTTTGGGCAGCCGCCACCTCGCATCTCCAGCTGTTCGGGTACAGCCGAGGACTCGCCGACCTCCGACAATGCGCGACACGGACGAAAGAGGCACTCGAAGTGATGCCCCCTGGACGTTTCGACGACCGGGAGCTCGGTGTGCACGTGGCCGACCTCGCCACCGCCTTCCTTGGTATCGAGTCACCGGATGCCATCCAACGGGCGGTCGAATTCGGGCGACTGGCCGTCGATCGCGTGCCCGAAGGTGACCCGTACCAACTCGTGGCGCTGTCGAATCTCAGCGTCGCCCACCGATACCGATTCGAGCAACTCGGCGACTCGGACGACATTCGAAACGCCATCGAGTTCGGCGAACAAGCGGTGCGACGAACCTCGACAGACGGTTCGCGACAACTGGTGGCTCGTGCACGCGCGATGCAGAACCTGAGCCTGTGCTACCGGAGACGATTCGAGCACGCCCATCACACAGCCGATCTACGCGCCGCAGAGAGGTACTCGAAGTCAGCCGCTGCACCTTTCGCCCCCGAGGCCGAGTCCGGTCCTCCCTGGTAAGAGGCACTACAACCTTCCTAGGGATGCTGTGCCGGAGCGGTGACTGCCGCACTTGCTTGTCCTGTGGCTGCCCGGATTCAAGTCGCTAGCCAGGGGGTCAGTGAGGCCATGGTCGTGGCCCGGAGTGCGTTGGGAGCCGCGGGCCTCAGCCACTCGGAGGAGGAACATCCGTCGCCGGATAACGGATATCCCGCTTCGGCACGGTCCTCCGCGGTCCGGCGGGGCTGCTCCGGACGATCACGCGTCGAGACCGATCGCTGGGCCATGCCTATCTTGAACGGACCGTGGTGCCGGGCCGAGGGCTCGGCACCACGGTCTCAGCTCAGCACTTCTTCGTGGAGCCGCCGTTGCTGAGGTACTTGTCGGAGAACCAGCCTTCGCGCTGGGTGCCCGCGACACGTCCCCAGGTCCAGGTACTCACGCCGCCGACTGAATCACCGGAAGCCCAGCAGTGGTAGTAGATCAGCGCGTTACTGCCGGCTTGTCCCAGTGCAGCGCAGTTGGTGTGCGGCCCAGTCCGATAGCGCAGTACGGTCGTCGTCCGGCCCGAGCCGCTGTCCTTGTTCGAATGTGGGTGACTGCAGCTCATGGTCCGAACCGGGTCGTTTTGCGTTGCTGCGGGTGCGGCCGTGGCTGTCCCGCCGACGCTGACCAGCGTCGTCGCGACCACGGCAGGCAGCGTGAGCAAGGCGCGGTGTAGCGATTTCCTCATCATTCTCTCTCAATCGGTCGTTCCGATGTGAAGGTATGTATCGCCGTGAATGCACTATGGAAATCATTCGATGGCCTCGGCTGAGGCGTAACCCCTCGTGGAACTTGATCCAGTGGATCGCATGACCAGTTTCTGGCAGTCTCGACTGTGCTGCCATGTGTTCAACCACAACCAAAACGTGCAGCCGAGTCTGGGGGATGACATGCTGAAGGTGCGCTTCACCGCACAAGACCTGTTGAATGTCACTGTGGCGGACGTTCCCGCTCCGTTGATGGAACTGGTCCTTGCGCTGATGACGCTGCAGCGCGACGACAATTGCCACGTTTTCGGTGGCTGGCGAAGACGGACGATACGTAATCTGCCAATGCGGGCCGAGCCACTACTGCAATTGCTGTCTCCTGCCGGTATCGGGCCTCTGTTCCTCGACCCGCCGAGTGCCGGGCTGGACGATGGCTTGTCTCAGGTGCTCGCTACCGACCGAGTGCTCGTCGAGGCAGAGTTGCGACGGATCTGCGCGATCGACCGGCCGCAGACCGCCTGGATTCGGCAACTCGCCGTACAGGATCGCCACGCTTGGCAGATCCTCGAACACGCCATCACGGAAGCGCACAGGCACGTCTTGGCCGCGGAGTGGTCACGGCTCCAGGGCGCCTTCCACGCCGAATCCGCTTGGCGCACGCATTTCCTTGCCCGGCATGGGCTCGAGCGCACCCTCGCCAGTCTGTCGGCCGGGTTGCGGTGGCGCGACATGTGCCTGGAGATCGGCTCGCCCGACGTTGACGGGGAAGTGACGTTGCGCGGTGAAGGTGTGGTGCTCCTGCCATCACTGCTGTGGGCCGGCCGGGTTCTCGTGGCGCCTCAGCCTGCAGGACCGGCGTTGATCATCTACCCGGCTCTCACTCCGCTTCCCCTGCACGATGCCGAAACCGTCGGCGATCCTCTTGCGGCACTGCTGGGCAGCACACGAGCGGATACCTTGCGTGTTCTGACCAAGCCGCACACCACGACCGAACTCGCACGCGCCCTGCATGTCTCTGTGCCTGCGGCCTCGGTGCAGGCGAGAACCCTCCGCGACGCCCGGCTGATCACCACTCATCGCGACGGCAAAGCCGTCCTGCATTGGTGCACACCACTCGGCGTCAGTCTGATCGCGGCTCCGACAACCGGGCCCGTGAACGACCAGGGAGGAGCCAGTACCGCCCCGTGCGCTTGATCGCTGGAGTTCGACCGTGGCCGTGCCGGAGATCTCGGATCCGGTCGTGTCGTGGGACGCACGCACCGGCGAGCACGTTCAGGTTCGTCGGGCCGAGGTGGTCGCCGTGCTGCCCTACGTGGGGTGGCGGCTCGGCTTACCGGAGTGTCGAACAAGCGTCCGTAATCAGCGCCGGAAGGAGCGTCGCGGCCGCGACGACCAGGACGACGACGAACGGCCAGACGGTGTCGGCGATCGGAGTCAATCCGCTGTACTAGACGGCAAAACGTGAGCTGATCCACGGCACGAGCAGTACCAGGCCAGAGAATCCGAGTGCGATCCCCGCTCCGATGGCGGTGAGCACCCGTCCGGAGCCTCAGGCGGCCACCGTGGCACCAGGCAGACGGCTCCGAACACGACGGGACCGCGTTCGAGTTCATGTTTGCTGTCGGGCGCGAACGGTTTCGCGGTCCGGGCTCATCTCCATGGGCAGGGCCTGGATGGGTTAAGCCGGAGCACGCCGCTGTAGGGATTGCTACCAGGGATTCGTCATGGACGGTCGGGGTGGGTATCGACCGGGGAGACGGATCGGCGCCGATCCATCGGTCTCGTGTGGCAGGACGCCGTACGTCTTCAGCAGATTCAAATGCTTGTCCCTCTTGCCGGCCAGCTCACCTTTCCGGTAGCCGATGAGCGCCATCAACACGGCGTTGACGACCACCACGATAAGAAGCCCCGATCCCGACAGGTAGCCGTCCGCGTCCGCAAACCATGCCGCGGCGACGGCCATGGGCACCGAGAACGAGGCCATCATCAGACGGTCCCAGAACTCGTGCTTCCGCCGGAAGAGGAGCACCGAGGGGGTGAAACGCCGACAGCGACATCCACGAAGCCGCGCTTCTGCGACCCAGCGCCAGAGTCCGGTACGAACGCGGCGCAGCGAATTACGGAGTGCCTGCGGCCCACGAGCAGCAGATCTGGACACTGTCCGGAATCCGGTCGTAAGCGCCGTGGGCAGTCGGCCCTTTCGCGTCGGCTTCTGTCCGAGAAGGTGGGTCGGGATGAATTCGCCGGTGGAGGCTCATCGAGGAGTCGTGGGCTTCGGATCACGTGCCCGGAATCCGCGGTGTCCCCGTTACGCAGCTGCCCACGAAGTAGTCACCATGCAGTGAGATCCAGTCGGCTGTGGCACTGTACGGCTCGTCCCAAGGCGCGCCACCGGTGAAGCGTTTGTAGTTGTTCAAGCACTCCTCGGGCGTGGGGACCTTGTGCTCGGCGAGCAGCGCGACGTGCGCCTCGGCTCCTTGCACGCCTGCCCTGCGCAGCTCTTGCACCTTCTGGTCCTCGCTCATCATCGAGCACGACGAGACCAGTACCACCATCGCACCGGCTGTCACCGCGGCCACCGTGCGCCCCCACTGCGTTGTCATGCGTACAAGTCAAGCAGCACGCGTTCGCCAGCGGAAACACGAAGTCGTCCACGACACGCTGAACGTCCTTGTGGCCCGTCGTGATGCAGTTCAGATGTCCTTCCGGGGCGGGCGCGCGGTTCGCACTGTCTTGTCAGCCGGTACCGGAGGGGCGAGTGACAGACCGGCGCCGGCGCAGCGGTCGAAAGGCCCGGCGAAGCGGGGGCCAGAAAGTAACGGCGACGCCCGCGTCCGCACGTGACTCGGTGCAGCGAGGCGACGAGATGGTGACCACCGCCTCTGGCAGCGTGGCCAAGTGGCCGGCGCCCAGGCGCGCCCGCTCGTCAGCCTCCCGTCCCAATGCCTCGCACATCCGCACGGCGGCGTCCCGGTCGCTGGCGATCATCCCGAACACGTCGAGCACAGCAGTGTGAATCCAATCAGTGATCGGGGGTGGCGGCGGCGAGAGCAGAGGCGACCACAGCAAGCCCGGCCGAGTCCTGACGCCGCAGCAATGCCTCTGCCGTCGCGCGGGTGACAAACGTGTCACCCGCGTCGAGCACGAGTTCCAGCAGCGGCTCCCTGGCCTCCGGCATCTCGGCGAAGTTGGCGAGGCTGCGGCCCGCGTCCGCCCTATCGCGGTAGCCGGGGCTTCCTGCAAGTTTGATCAGCGCCGCGACCACGGCACGTCTCGCCTGGTTGCTCATAGGCCACATTCTCTCGCGAACAGAACGCGAGCCACATCGGGTTTCTGTAGCCGATGCCCGAGTGTCCGGCTCAGCTGATAGGGCGAACCTCCTCGCAAGGATGGTTTCTACACAAGCCTGGTTTGTCAGCAGATCGCGTACCGCTTGGCTGTCCATCCCGCACGTGAGTCGCAGGCGGTCGGCTTCGGCTTCGGGCTGGGGTTCACCAGCGCCACGCGGGAGGGCGACACGGCAGTGCGGCGGTCAGCCAGCGCAAGATCGCTGACAAGTGGCTTAACGTCAACGGGCATCAGCGGGGGTTCGCCGCCCTCACCCCGGTTCTCGGCGATGTGTCATCGCTTGCGGATGTCGTGTGGTTCTGCCTGCGGGAGTCTGTGGCGCTTTGGATGTGGGAAGGATCTGTCGGTGGCGTTCGCTACCGTGTGCACGTCGTCGATCTGTGGGGGGTTGAGGTGGAGGAGTACAGGGAGGTTCCGCCGGGGTTGGCGGGCGCGCTCGTGCCGGTGGTCGCGGATCTGGTCCCGCTGCTGCGTGGGCGGATCCCGCGCGGTCCTGCGGCGGCGCTCGGCAGGCTGGGCGCGCCGGATGCGAAGCCGGACGTCTTCGGTCTCGAGGTGGGAAGGCGGTTTGCGGGACATGGTGAGTCGGCGGCGTTGAGCTGGCTGCGTTCGCTCGGTGATCCTGTTTCCGAGCGGTTGCTCGGCGCACTCGAACTGACGTTGGATGCGTTGGCCGTCACCATCCCGTACGAGGTCGAGACTGCAGTGCCCGGGCCGGACGAGACTCCGCGGACGTTCGGGTTCGGGATGATCGGCGGGCCGAGCGCCGAGACCGTCACCGCGGTGCGCCTGCTCGATCAGCTGCGGCCAGGGCTCTCCACACTGATCGTGTCACTGGTCGAAGAATTGGCTGGGCACGAGGCCTTGGTCCCGCTGCTTGAGCCCCCGTCGGAGCTCACCGGCGAGGAGGAACTGGCGGCGGCGCACGGAGCTGCGCACCTCGCGCTGGCCGTCGCGGCCGCCGCGCCGGTGTTGCGGAGGGCAGGAGCTCCGCTCCTCGCAGGAACGTCCGCAGCCGTCGTCGGCGTCGCGCTGGGCGCTGTTTCGGCTTTGTTGAGCGAAAGCCCGATGCCACCGGCGTACGCGGCCGCGCTGCTGGAGAAACGCCGGGCTGAATACGTTCTGCCGGTCTCGGCGTCGGGTTCGGCGGAGGTGCGGGGGCATCGGTTCACCCTGGCCGAGCAACACCCTGTCCTCGGCGAGCCCGACTTCAGCGGGAACGGCCTGGCCGTCGCCGTCCCCGGCGGGATCGCCGTCCGGACCGGGCTGGGGGAGGGCCAGGTGCCCGTGTCGGCGCGGATCCTCGAAAGAGCGCCGGACGAGGTGGAACTCGACTGGTGGGACGATGTCGTCGAGTTCTCCTGGCGGGCGGAACGGGGCGACGCCACCTTGAGCGAAAGCGACTCGCGGCGGCACTTGAGAACACCGCCGTGGCCGGGCGATTTCCGCGTGCGGGTGCACGCGATCGGCCGAGACGGCGAGGAGCGCGAGCGCTACGAACTCATGCTGTGGCAGGCACCGCCGGGCGAGGACATCGTGCACAAACGCGGTGACAGGCTCGGTTACGTCGTCCGCGGTGAACCCGTGCCTGACATCGAGGCGCCCCCGGAGGCCGCCTATCGGTGGATCCGCGAGAGCCTGCTCGGTGAGGCGGCGACGGTCACGGTGGTCGGGGGCGCCTCACCCGCCGGGGTGCTCCGCGCCTTCGGTGCGGACCCGGCCGAACCGGAGTCCGCGCAGGAGTTGGCCGAGGCATTCGACCTTGATCCCTGGGTGGCCGTGCTTCCGGTCGAGGGCGGGGTACTTGCCGTCGAGTTCAACGGTTTCCAAGGTTCGTACCGGCCGGTGCTGGAGCCGTTGTCACGGGAAGGTCGTACGGGCAGCCTGTTCTGGAATATCAACGCCGTGACCCGGTTGTCCTTCGCGGACAACGGGAACGTCCTCGCGTCGTCCGAACTCGGATACTCGGAGGAGATCGCCGACCCTGAGGTGAACCGAGCGTTGGCCGGTCTGGATTTCGGCAGCTATCGCGACAGGCTGGAGAAGGGCCTGCTCGCCGTCGAGCGGTACACCGGATACCGGTTGCGGAAGGAAGATCTCGACCGGATGGTCGAGGAGGATGTCGCCTATCGCATCCTGCCACACCTGCCCGAACTGTATCCCGAGGCGCGTGATCCCGACGGTGCGCGCGCGTTCCCCGGTCATGGCCCTCTGGGAGCGGACACCGATCGGCTGGCCTTCGTACCCGAGGAGACGCTGCGAGACCTGGCGTGGCGGGCGGCGTCGGCCGTGGCCGAGCACGCCGGGGTCACCGGAGACCCCGTCATCGCGGAAGTGCTCGCGGAGCGTCGGCTGAGCCAGGAGGCGGAAATCGCGGCCAGGCGATCGCAGCTGCGGGCGCATCGGGAGCACTCCTGGCTATGGCAGGCACTCCACCAGGCAACCAACCCGGACCCGCTCGCCGCCGCGATCGGTGCGCTGTCAGCGGCACGTAACGCGGCCGGGTCGCGCGGCGAGGACCTGCTCGAGCACGCGCGGCGAATAGCTCAAGAGCGATAGGGGCAACGGGAAGTCCTCCGATCCGCACTGGCCATCGTGCTCGGATCGCGCGCCCGGCTTCGTCGTGCGGTCAAGCTCGCCTGTCTCGACGTCGTTGCCCAGCCGGGATACCAGGTCGATGCCGGCCGAGCCGCGGAGATCCGGCAGCTGGCTGGGACGATCACCGGTGCGACGGACCTGTGGCCCCGGTGGGAAGCCTGGTGCTGCTCCCGGCCGACATGGTGTAGGGCCTCCGCGCGCTCGTGGGCTGATGCCCGTATCGCAGCGGGAAAGGTGGGCTGTGACCTTCGCTCGTCGCGCAGATCGGTCCCCGTTGGGAGGCGAGCGCGACTGGTGGCGGCCGTGGACGTAGTGACCGGCAAGCCAGGCGACGAAATAATGACGAAGGCCAGCTGAATCGGCGGGTGAGAAGTGTCGCGGCCGGCGTGACCTCTTGATCGGCCGGCTTCATCGGGCGAAGAACTCCGCCAGGACGGCCGCGAACACCGACGGATCGGCGACGTGCGACTGCCCCTCGATGATTCGGCGCTCGGCATTGGGTAGTGCCGCGGTGATGGCGTCCGCCGCGGCGTCGAAGAAGCCGGGTTGCAGGCCCTGCATGTGCTGGTCGGGGACGGCCCCCGTCGCTACCAGGGCGGGTTGCGTGACGCGGGCCAGCCGGGTGGTCGGCGGGAGTCCGTCGCCGAGGCACGCCGCGTCGTAGGCGAGGGTGGGGGCCAGGACTTTCAGGCCGGGCCCGAACGGCGAGTCACGTGTGGCGGCCACCTCCTCGTCGGACGAGCCGGCCAGTCGCATGAACAGCTCGACCGCGTCCCAACGCCGGCCCTCGGCCAGTGCGATCGTCAACTGGTCGACGTACGTCGACCAGTGCTCGGCCATCGACGCGTCGCTCATGTACGGCACCTCGTACACCGCGATCCTGTCTATCGCCGAGCCGGCGGCTGCGGCTTCCAGCGCCAGCGCGCCACCGGAGGAGGCGCCGAACACGTGCGCCGAACCACCGGCTGTGCCGATCAGCGCCTGGATGTCGTCGATCTCGCGCGCCACGGCGTAAGGAGCGGTGTCGCCGCTTCCGCCGCGACCACGGCGTGCGTAGTTGTACACGGTGAAGTGCCGTGCCAGCTCTGCGGCGATCGCCGCGTTCTCCGAGCCGTCGTCGAGGCCTCCGCCGACGAGGAGGACCGCCGGTCCTGTTCCGCTGCGGTCGTAGGTGATGAGTGTGCCGTCGTCCGATCTCACCTGTGCCATCAATCCTCCTCCGTCGGCATCAACCCGATCGCTCCTACTTTAGGAGTGGTCGCTGCGAAAGAGCAAGCGTTCCTCTAGGGTGGTCTGATGCGTGGCTTTGACGATCCGTGTGGCATCGCCCGAGCGCTGGGTCAAATCGGGGAGCGCTGGGCACTGCTGGTGGTACGCGAACTGCTCCTCGGCCCGAAACGGTTCAGTGACCTGCGCCGCGGACTGCCGGGTATCAGTGAAAACGTTCTGTCGCAACGGCTTCGGGAGTTGGAACACGCGAACCTCGTGCGCAGGCGCAGGTTCGCACCAAGCAGCACCTCGGCCTACGAACTGACCGGCCGAGGTCGTGAACTTGAGCCCGTCCTGATGGAGCTGCGCCGGTGGGGCGAGTACGTCCCACTAGGTGACGCCGTCAGTCCGGCTCTCGGCATCGACGCCCTGGTTCTCGCCTTGACAGGCAGGTTCACCGCCGGCGACGCGACACCCCGCGACGCGGTCGTCCAGCTGCGGTTCGACGACGACCACTTCCTGCTGGTGATCAAGAACGGGAGGCTTCTGGCCAAGCGTGCCGAGGTCGACGACGCCGACTCCACTATCACCACGACCGCCGCAACTTTGCAGTCACTCGTGTTCGACGAACGCACCATCGCCGACGCCGAGCGGTCAGGTGACCTGACCATCACCGGCGACCGTGACACGGTCGAGCACCTGCTGCGTTGTTCCCGGCACAGCGGAGAAGCGCGTCCGGTGCCAACCACGGAGCAGAAATCTGATCAGGCAAGGCGCTGAACGGTCGGTCATGAACGCGGTGGCCCGCCGAATCGCGTAAGTGCAGCCACGTCAGCCGACGGGCGGACAGTTCTCCGCGGGCGCATGGCCGGATGGTTCTCCGCTGACTGGCCATCATCAGCCGCGGTCGTACCCCAAGGCAAGGTCCAGGAAACCTACTCCCATTTCGCCGCGACCGTCGAACAACGACGACTGGACGCACTGCAAATACGGTGGGAGAAGGCAGTGGCCAGCAGTGCCACGTCGACCGATGATCCCGATGGCGTTCTATCGCGGCGTAAGAATCGATGCCGAATTCCGGACCACCTGCAGCAGATCGAGAACTCCAATCCCTGCGACGCGCGCTCATCGGCATGAGCGCCGTCCTGCGGAGTAATGGTGCGGTGGCACCGAAGCCACGGTTGCCGCCCCTCAGGTCTCCGGTTGCAGTCGGTAGAGCACGTCGCCCTTGACGGCGATCACCCTGCCGGTCGCGGCTCCAGCCGGCGCGAGGTCTTGCCAGCTCATTCCTTCAGGTGCTGAGGTTTTCGTCTTGGCTGTCGAACCCGGCAAGCCGATGAGGCCGCCGCCGATGGTGACCCACCCGCTGAGGATGGTGTCCCTCAGCAGCGGGGTGCTGCCGGGAATGGATGGCTCAGCCAGCGTCGTCGGCGACCCGCCGCAGGTGTGCTCACTGAGCAGTAACCCCGAGAAGAGAAGGTAGGCAGGAGAGAACAAGAACGATCTACTCAGCTGTCCGTCAAGCCATCGGCAAGAAAAGTGGCGGCAGGCTCGACGGGTGAAAGTTTAGAGGCTTTCAGCCGGCGAGGGAATATGCCTTTCCGTGCCGTGCTGTACCGCGAATGAACCGGTGCTGAACCCTGGGCGCGCACCCTGATCAGTCGATGGATATTTGCTGATTGCGGGGTGGGCGATGCGCAAGGCGAGGATTTTGACCGCGCTGCGGTGGGCCGCGAACGCGGTGACCGGAGCGGCGCTGGCGGTGTTGTTCAGCCTGTTCGGCGCCGGGGTGGCGAACGCGCGCGAGCAGCACGCGCCGCAGAAAGGGCCGGGGGATCACTCGCAGGAAGATCCGACCGGGGGGAAGCCCGAAGGTAGGAATTCCGGCGGGAGCCGGGCCAGTACCCCGGACGACGACAGGCCCAGGCGGCCTGCGCCTGAACGTGATGCCGAGCGTAAGGGGGTGGCCGCCCACAAGTTCGTGCAGCGGCCCGAGGGGCGTCCGAGGTCGCAGGTCCGGACGTCTACGCCGTCGCGGAAGACGTCGAAGAGCGACAACGGGCGAGGGAATTCCGGCGATGACAAGGACGACAGGAAAGGCGGCAGCGAGCGCGGTAAGAAGGACAACGGCGGCAAGAAAGAGGGCAAGAAGAAGGACGACAAAAAGGATGACAAGAAGGGCGAGAGGACGGAAAGAGAAAAGGACGAGGGCCGGGACCGCGATGACGATCGCGACGAGGGCAACGACCGGAGCCAGGATCGGGAACGGGCTCGGGGCGATGACCGGGACCGGGATCGAGACCGGGATCGGGATCGGGACGATGACAACGATCGCGAGGACAACCGGAACGACGACGGCGACCGCGGCCGTGAACGTAGCGAGGAGCGCGAAGAGCGGCCTCAGCCGAGCGTCGATCGACCGGTCAGTCAGGTGCGTCCGGTCAGTAAACCCGACCCCGGAGAGCCGGACGACCTGGCGGAGGTCGCCGGGGCGTGTGGCTCGCTCTATCCAGAGGTGGGCGGCGCCGGGTGGGAATCCGAAGCGTGCCATCAGGCCCGCGAGGAGAACAAGGAAGCCATTCAGGACGTGACACACGATTTCCTCGACACGATCGACGAGATCCCGGGCTGGCCGGGCACGGTGCTGGGGCTGGAAGAGGCCGGTGTATATCTGGCCGAGGGCAGGACTGCCGAAGCGGGCGAAGCCGCCGTCGAGGCGGTCATCCCGGAGGCACTTCGCGACCTGTGGCGTCAAGCTGTGGCCGGTCAGAATCCGCCCCCTGCACCCCCTGCACCCCCTACACCGCCAGCGCCTCCTGCTCCATCTCTGCAGGCGTCCGTGCAACCGCCCGCGTCCCCGCCGCAAGCGCCACAGATCAATCCGAACGTGCCCGGCCCGGCAGGCACGTACCTGCTTCGCCAGCCGCACGACCGCCACTACCTCAACCGGATCAGCCCGAAACATGAGGTCAAGGCCGAGAACACGGTCATACTGCCTTCGGTCAGGGAAGCCGTCCGGCAGGAGCTCGCGGACATCCAGTCGGGCAAAGCCCGATGGGACCCGAAGACGAGCACCTATCAGGCCGAGAGCGGGCGCCGGTACCGGGTAAAGTCCGGCGGGAGGGTCTTCCCCGTGGACGGACCGGGTTTCGTGGAACTGGACAGGCCACAGTACAAGGCACTGAGCGCCCTGATCCAGGCGAACGGGGATGTCGAGGCGGCAAAGCGAAACGTCGCACGCAATCCGAGCATCACACCGGAGGCGTTCGACAAGGCCCGCGAAGTGTATGCGCACTACGGAAAGTAGGTGAACGACATGCTTGACTACAGCTTCGTTCTGGACCGCCTGCCGGACACTGGCGCGCTGCACCGCGCGATCTCCGAGGTCTTCGCGGTGGACCCGGGTGGAGTCCACGTGGGACGGCTCTACGAAGATGGCGGAGGGTCGCCGGCCACCGTCAGCTGCACCTACATCGATCTCGACGGGGGCGAGTTCGCCTGGCGAGTGGACGTCACCACCGATGACACCGTGGCCGGGCCGATGGAAGCAGAGGTCGTCGCTGCGCTGTGTCGCCGGTTCGGGACCAGGGCCTTGCTGCCCCTGGATGAGGACTCCGACCAGCTCCGGCGCCTGATCACGGCCAGTGAAGACCGCGTAGTCACCATCGACCTCGACGCACTGGACGAGAATCGGTACGTGCTCGCCGAGTAGCACCACACCGGACACTCCCAAAAGGAAGTGTCTGCTGTATGGCCTCGTGTGACGAGAACACCGGCTTGGACGCTCCGCGTCTGGTGGCGCGGAGCGTCCATTTCGTATCTCGAATCAGGACAGGGTGCACGCTGGTGCCCGAGGGCAGCTTCACCTGCACGTGACAGATGCACGCGCCTGGAGCCGGCAAAGAGGATTGCGACGGTTAGCCGTTCGCGGGGGAGCGGTGCTCCGCCTGGCCTCACGAGGACAGGGCTCACCCAGGCCTGCTCCCGATCCGGCCGAAACTGCGCCACGGCACCAGATTCGCCACATCGCTCGACCGAGCTGACTCCAACCCCCTGGCTATTCCGGTGCCGGGGCAGTCGTTGTAGGTGCGGCCGTCTGCGAAGCGTGCGGCCCAGGCGAGCAGTCTCCAGTTTCAGATGCCGTGCTTGCGGAGGCGCGCGTTCTGGCGAAGCAGGGGCGCGCCCTCCACACACTACTGTTTTCGATAGGGCGCAAAGGTGTGGTCGGGCCCCGCTGGGCGCAGGATCCTCTTAGGAGCCGCCGCGGCCGTCAGGGTATTCGAGCTCCTGATTGGTGCTGTGTCGGAAGGAAACGAAAGGGATGCTATGAAGAACCGCACGCGAGTTGGCATTATCGGTGCAGCTTTCGCCGCCGCCCTGTTCGCCCCAGCCTCTGCCAGTGCCGATACGATGGTCTCCGCAGAAGCTCAGGCGTCATGCAGCAGCGGGAACGAAGGTCATTGGTACATTCCCGACGGCGGAGGGTCCGGCTCCAAGGCGGGAAGTCTATACTGGCACGACTACAACGAGAGTACGGGAAACGACCAGGACAACTTCCTTATTGTCGACAGGCCTTTCGACGGGCAGTCCTCCTCGGTCAAGGTGACAAACAATTATACTGGGAAGAGCTACTACAAGCACGTCTACAGCGGTGAATCCTTTTGCATGGGAGTGGGAAACATTCCCAACGGCAAGACGGCCAGCTGGAAAGCCTGCGGCTGGGACGATGGTCAAGTCGTCGAGTGCAGGACCGGCACAATCACGGAGTAGAGAGTCCGGCTCGACTGGTTCGACGGAGTAAGCGAGCCCGTTCCGTTGGGTAAGCGGACTTAGGGGTGCTTGCTGGGCAGAGTGGTACAGTCGCGCCGTCGCGCCACTGGGGCGGTCATGAATCCCAGGGCATATCACGGTTTACGGCTGTGTTGGCCGTCGGCGTCGCTGTCCGGCTTGGTGGTCGAGTACGTCGGCGACGCCGTAGCGGAGACCGTCTGCGGTGTTCCGTGTGGCCAGTCCACGACGGCGCCACTGCAGGACAGTGCTGGGCTGGACATCGCACATCTCGGCGACCTCGTGAGGTAACCCCGTTCCCCATGGGGCAAGCGATCTTGCTGACGCCGGGCTACTTCTGACAGGTTCGGTGACCGGATCGGTACTTGCCAGGTCGAGCGGTCGAGGTTGGTGCATGTCCTGAACGTCCTGAAGCGGAATCTCGCGCAGTGCGCCGGTAAGGAGGTTCCGCATCCACCACACCGGCTCGTGGCGTCGGCACTGTCGGCGTCCGTGGATTGCGGACGCCGACAGTGTGGCCCGTGGCGCGACGTCGTCGGCCCGTTGTCGTGGACCGCTGCCGCGAGACCGGCGTCCACCTTCGCGGCGTGGCTCTGGTTGGTGCGCCCCGGTGAGGGTGGCGTCGACTAGCTGTCCGAAGGCGTGCAGACCCTGCGAACTTCCGCTCGATCGGGTGGTTTCGCGGGCGTGCTACACGACAACGGTTTCGGGGCACCGATGGGTGGGATTTTCGCTGGCTAGGGTCGGTGCAGAGGATTCGTGCAGGTGCTCCTTAGCGGTGTCGTGCGGGGCTGGGCTTGGTGCAGCTGACTGGTCATGCAGTGCGATCGTGTCGATCACCACCGATTTCCGTTCTGCCGAGTTGGCGACGCTTGTGACGTTGCGTCCGTGTCAGGTTCGTCTGGTTGAGGCCGGTGCTGGCTATGGCGTGCGGGACGGGGAAGACACGGACGACGCTGGAGGTGGCCCGGCGGCTGATCGGCTCTGGTGACGTCGTGGTGTTGGCATGCCCGTCGATTTCGCTGCCGGCGCAGGCTTTGGAGGTGTGGCGGCGACACGCTCCGGGCTGGCGGGCGATTGCGGTGTGCTCTGACGGAACGGTGAGCGATGCGTCGACACGGGTGGAGGACCGGTGCTGCGGTCAAGGAGAGGAAGATTCCGGCGAATCCGTGTGCCGGGGTGGCGACGCCGGTGCAGGCGTTGAGGGGCGTCGATGCGTCTCTACGAGAGCGGGCTCGGGCTTGCTGGCGGATGGCTGGCGCGGATCACCGGATTATCAGTAGTCAGCGCCGCGGAACGTTGCGTGCCGGTGGCGGGATCAGTGCCAGCAGGAACTTCCTGGCCGCAGCGGCCAGGATTATGGCGAACGGTCGGACAGAGCACGCGGTCATGTCCTTCGCCGAGGTGTTCGCGTGGCTGATCCCGGCTGGCTCCGCGGCCGGGCGACGGGTCACCTGCCGCGAACAATCACGGCAGGTAGGGGAAACGTATGTGCGTGCTGGTGTTGGCAGCGTTTGGTGGTGATTGACCGACCAGCAGTGTAGTTGCGGCGGTGTAGGCCTGTTCGTCCTCGGTGAAGGTACGCCATCCGCCGAAGTAGGCGAGCCGCCGTTCGCTGTCGACGACGGCCTGTGCCAGCTCGCGTACTCGATCGTCGGTCGCTTCGAGGTCAGCGAGGCGACACAGCGCGGCGATCCGGACAGGCCGGCATTCGCCGTGGGCGAGGGGATAGGCCAAGTCGGTCAGGATGGTCACAGGCTCGGTCGGGTCACCGGTGATCCGCGCCAAGGCGTAGGCGGCTTCGGTGCGAGTCCAGTCGTCGGCGGAACGGCTCAAAGTACGAAGGTCGCCGACGCACGATGCGGCCTCCGGGCCGAGGTCGGCCAGGAGAGCGATCGCCGTGTGCCGGAGGCCGGGCCGTGAGACCAGGTCTGTCAGTACGGTGACGGCCCTCTCGGGATCGGCGTCGGTGCGCCAGAGTGCCCAGGCCGCGGCCGGTTCGCTCGCGTGGCGGCGCAACCCGTCCGCCGCACCCGCAGCGGCGGGCCCCAAGGCGCCGATCGCTAGGGCTGCCGAGGGCCGGACCCTGTCGTCGTCGAGGAACCGGGCGACGACAGGTAGGGCGGCGGTTGCGCTCGGCCCCCAGGCCGCGATTACCTGACACAGGTTCAACGCGAGTATGGCGTCGCAGTGAGCTTTGGCCAGTCGGGCGATGACCGCGTCCAGAAGTGCGTCGACGTGCCCACACAACGGGATCAGCACTTCGCCGATCCCTGGCTGCTCCAATGACGGGATGGTCCTGTCGTAGTAGGAGCCCGCATAGCTGAACCCGAGGCTGCTGCCGGACAGCCGCCTCACCAGGCCCGGTACACAGCCTGGATGATGCTGCCTCGCCAGTGCCCACACCGCGGCGTCACCCACGGTCCTGGCATTACAGGCGTCCCGCACTCCATGGTCGGTGGTGCGGGCGATCAGCTGCTCGGCGTACGGCGCCCCTTGCTCGCCCACGCAGGCGAGCAAAGCAGCCGCCCGGTAACGCGCTTCGGGTGATTCGTCGTCGAGGTGCGCGGCCAGCAGCGGCAGTAACTCTTCGCTGGTGGTGCGCCACTGGGACAGCACCTGCTGGACGTGGCTGAGCGCGGCGACTCGTTTGGCCGCATCGTCGGAACGAGCGATACCGAGAGAGAACGCGGTGGCCGTGGCAGGGTCGCCGAGCACCAGACTCCCGGTCTTGTGGACGAGGGCCGCCGGACCGTGGCCGATCCACTCGGACTCCCGGTACTGCGCGATGTCGGCGTTCAACACTCCCGAGATCAGCAGGCCGACCTTGTCCGTCGCGACAGCGGGATCGGACGCGGCGAGAGCGTGTACTGCGGCCAGCCTGGTCAGCGGATCATCGTCAGTCAGCAGCGCACTCAGGCACTGGCGTAGTCCTTCATCCTGTGACCAGGCGACCACGGCGCCCAGGCCGAACACGAGATCGATCCGGGTCGTGCGATCGGTTTCCACCGTCCACCGACAGCGCAGCATGGCGACCGATTCGGGATGACGGATCCCGTCCGCGACGAGCGAGATCGCTGCCCGCCGCACGGCCGGATCCGCGTCCTCCAGCAACGCGAGCAGCCGCGGCCGCACACTGTCCAGTGCGGGCCACCATCCAGGGTCGACGAACCGTTCGGAAACCTCGGTCGCTGTACCCGCCAGCCAACTGATCAGCTCAACCACGTCGCGCCGCCCATGGACGGCCAGATCACCGGCGAGGTCGACCAGACCGGGCAGCGCCGCCGACGCCGCCGAGCACACCCATCCCCCTTGATGGAAAAGGCTGTCCGACAGGTCGGAAAGCGAGTCCGAGGCGGTCTCGGCATCCGGGCTCGCGCAGCCGCGAAGCAACCCCGGGACATCCGACGCATCGCCGTAATTGTGCTCGAGCCGCGACCAGTCCACGTTGCCCAAGGCGTCCCCCATACCCACAACTCTAGACAAGCGCAGTCACACCGCGTAGTGCGGTCAGGCGACGGGCCAGGGGAGACCGTGGCCGGTGATGAGTTGTCCGGCGAGGTCGTGGAAGGCGTCGCGGGCGTGTTCGCCGGTGACGTGGCCGCCGAGGAGCAGGCCGACTCGCCGGATGCGGTACAGGTCGGCGGTATCGAGCCATGCGTAGAGCAGTATCTGCCAGAGCCATCGTCCGACTTTGCTGGTGTCGCGGACGCTGACGACGGGTTTGACGTCGATGAGGGTTCCGCCCGGGGCGTCGATCCCGTGGTCGGGGTCGATCGCGCCGACGAGGAGGTCGGCGTCAGCCCGGCGATCCCGAGCGGCATGCCCGTGCCGGGGTTGCCGGCGTTTTTTTCTGAGTTCCCAGAGGGTTCCGCGTTCATGCGGTAGGCGTGCCGGCGATGCCAGTTCGTCGACCTGGCGATGCGCGATGATGCCACGTAGCTGGTCCGCGCTCGGTCGCCCGGTATCGAAGAGCCGGGCCAGTCCTGCTTCCGCGCCGGGGAGCCGAGTGTTCCGGCTGGGCGTGGCGTGCGAGGTAGGTGCGGCCGCGCTCGAGGAAGTCCGCCCAAGCCGCTTCGGCGGCCGGGCTTCCCGGCAGCGGTGACTCGCCGAGGCCGCTGAGGTCGAGCCAAGACGCCGCGGCGGGCCGGAGATGCAGCGCCCGGGCGCGGTGCTCGCCGGTCAGTACCCGAGGCTGGGGTACCGCGCGGCTTGATCGTGCGCCCACGTACATGTTGACACGGTGTCACGCGTGGGAACGCGACGCCGATCCTGACGCTCTCGTTCTTCCCCGTGCCAAGCGTCATGACGACAAGACCGTGGTTGTGGCAAGGTTTCTCTGAAAGCTGCCAAGGAACGCCGATCGCAGGCCACCTCGCTTCTGCATGCATGGTGAGCGCTCTTGCGATCTGACTACATTGTTGAGCCGCCCGACGGCGGTCTGACGGTGGCCGCTACCGGACCGCAAAGCCCTGAAACCGCTCCCTTCAGAGGGAACCACGTGGGACTACGGCCGTAGTCTTCAGTACTACTATTGCAGTTTATTCTACTACGGTAGTAGTCTGTGTCGGTGTCCGCACGACGTGACGAACTCCTCGACGCCGCGATCTCGGTCCTTGGCGAGCGTGGCATCCATGGCCTGACCCACCGCGCCATCGACGCCGCTGCCGGGCTGCCCACCGGCTCGGCCTCCAATCACTTCCGCACCCGGGACGCCTTGCTCAACGCGGTCGTGGAACGCACGTCCGACCGGGAGCGCGCGATCTGGGAGGCCCTCGCGACGACGTACTACCCGGTCACGCCGGAGGAGCTGGCGCAGGCGATGGCCGGGCTGGCCCGTGAGGCGACCGGCCCGAACCGGACGCTGACCCTGGCCCGGTACGCGATCCTCGTCGAGGCCGGCATCCATCCCACGCTGCGGCCACAGCTGCTGGCCACCGGCGCCCGGGTCAACGCCTGGTTCATGAACTGGCTGCGCGCCGCCGGCTCCACCGATCCCGAGCGTCACGCGCCCATCATCGCCAACCACTGGACCGGGATCGTGCTGCACGAGCTGGCCATCCCGGACCCGGCTTTCGACCCCTACCCGCAGATCGCGGCGCTCGTGACGAGCGTCGTCCGCCCCCGCTCCGAGGAGGTCCCGACATGACCGGCAAACGACCGGCGCCGGACCGCGACGCGATCTGGCGGGTCATCGCCGCCCAACGGACCAGCCTGGCAGACCTGCTCGACGACCTGTCCGACGACCAGTGGCGGCACCCGTCGCTGTGCGCCGGCTGGACCGTTCGCGACGTCGCCGCGCACCTGACGCTGCAACAGCTCGGCCTCCGCGACCTGATCGCGACGATGGCCCACTGGCGCGGCAGCATGGACCGGACCATCCAGGACGCGGCCCGCCGGCGCGCCGCGGAACTGTCGACCGCCCGGATCACCGCCGAGATCCGCGCGACGGCCGGCTCGCGGCGGCACACCCTCGGCGTCACCTACCTGGAAACGCTCACCGACATCCTCATCCACGGCCAGGACATCGCCATCCCCCTCGGCCTCCGCCACGAGATGCCACCGGACGCGGCGGCCGTCGCCGCGGACCGAGTGCTGTCCATGCGCTGGCCGCCGCCGCTGCCGGCGGCGCGCAAGATGGCCGGGTTCCGGCTGACCGCCACCGACATCTCCTGGTCCACCGGCGCCGGTCCGGAGGTCTGCGGCCCGATGAGCGCACTGCTGCTGGTCTGCGCCGGCCGCCTGGCCGCTCTCCCTCGCCTGTCCGGCGACGGCGCCGGCGATCTCACGGCTCGTCTTTCGACATCCGCCACGGCGTGACCTCGACCCGGTCAGCGGGAACGATGTGTGCAGCGGCGGGATTCCCTGCGCAGTGACCGTTGTTTCCTCTGGCATCAGCCGCATGGGGGGGGGCAACGATGTTCGCTCATTCCGGGATGTGCAGCCATCCGAGTTGACCTAGATCGGGAATGGCGCCGCGTTTGACGATCTCTTGACGGATCCGTTTCAGCCATTCGTGGGTGTGCCAGGCCAGGTCTGGAAGCCGGAGGCAGTGATCGGTGAGGCCGCCGACGCGGACGTTCCGTGCGAAGAGGTCGTCCAGAATCGCCTCGGCGGTCTGGATGATCTCGGGCAGGCCGGCGCCGGTGCCGAGGATGTTGCCGGCGGACACGAACACGTTATGCGGGGGAGCCCAGTCGTGGCGCGCGTAATTGGCGAAGTAGTCGAGGTCCTCCTGGTATTTCGGGGATTGCGTGGTCATCGTTCATTCACTTACGCGGAATCGTTTTATGTCGACACCGGCCATTTCGTTTTGATGTCGATGGTATGTCCTCCGGAGTCGCTGTAGCCGCGGAAGGCGGCCGTCTGATTTCGGCAAGTCGAATTGGCCCCGGATCGGCATTCTGAACTGGCTCCGGCAGCTGAGTTGCAGGCTTGGTCGGCATCTTGTTCTGGCCCCACCTGCTGTTGTCGAGGCAGGGGCGGCACTCTGATTTAGCCCCCACCTCGCTCGCGTGTTTCTGCTGTCGAGCTATGTGCGCGCCGGTGATGGCGGCATGGCGTGCGAGACCGTGGGGTGAGCCCGACAGGGATCTTGGGGACCGTTCGTGCTGCCCTGACTCCAGGGGATGCTTGGGTCATCTGTGACCGGTGCCGGTCCCCGACTGCTGG
This sequence comes from Amycolatopsis sp. EV170708-02-1, assembly GCF_022479115.1. Taxonomy (NCBI): domain Bacteria; kingdom Bacillati; phylum Actinomycetota; class Actinomycetes; order Pseudonocardiales; family Pseudonocardiaceae; genus Amycolatopsis; species Amycolatopsis sp. EV170708-02-1. The sequence continues at coordinate 4,722,782 of NZ_CP092497.1, read as the reverse complement.
CTACTGATCGTCGGTGTCGAGCCGGAGCAGTGCGGCGCTGAGGAATGCGTCCCGCCGTTGCCCGAGAAGGTTGGCGTCGAGGTCTGATCGGCCCTGGTCGTGGAGCGCCGGAACGCAGGACGTCATGTCGGCCAGGGTGCCTAACGCCGCGACGACGTCCCAGTAAGCGAGCTGTTCTGCCCGTCGGCCGGCGGCGCGCTGCCAGCCCTCCAGGACCTGCTCGGTGGCGGGTAGCCCGAACATCAGGGCAGCGTCGAAGCGTGCACCGCTGAGGTCGATTCCCGGCGATCCGGCGCCAGCGCAGTCCCAGTCGACCAGGCCGGTGCAGCGGTCACCGGACCAGAGGGTGTTCCCGAACCACAGGTCACCATGCACGAAGACTGTCGGGCCGCCGGGCGCGGGCAGCTGTTCCAAGCGTTCTTCCGCAGCCGTCAGCAGCGCGGTGGTGCCCTTTTCCCGGCGTTGGGCGGCGAAGTCGACGTCCGCGATCGAGCGGGTCCGCAGCGGCAGAGCAGCCCCGGGCGCCAACGGGACTGCTTGTAGTGCGGCTGCTGTGGCTCCCAGGCCCTGGAGCCGCTCGGTAGAGGCGACCAATGGGATGCGGCTGTGCCCGGGCAGGACGGTGGTCAGCACCGCCAGCACACCTGCTGCGGAACCGTCGAGATCTGTGGCGAGCAGGCGGGCCGCGGGCAGCTGGTGGTTGCCGGCGACGTGCAGTGCCGCGACCTCGGTGGCGAACCGCTCGCGATGGTCGGGATCAGTAGGGTCCCCGAGTCGCAGCACGGCCGCCTCGACTCGACCAGCAGGTTCGAACGTCAACAACCACGGATTGGCTCCCTGGCGTAGGCCGGTGGCTGTGGCCACTTGGGCGCCGCCTCCCACTGCGTCGCTCACCCAGCGCTGGACCTTCTCGGACAGCCCGTGCACCGTGATCACACCCCTGTGTCGCACCTGATATCGAGCGACCACGATGACACGGGTGCCGCCGACGATCTCGTATGCCGGGCCGTGGGCATGGCATACGGCCCCTTCGAAGATCAGGCGGACGTTGTCAGCTGGCTCGGTTGGTGCGGCGGCGTTTGGTGGTCCGCAGCCGGAACGACTCGGTGCCCGTTTCGATGATCGACGCGTCGATCATCGAGAGCCGGTCGACGATCGCGGCGCAGAGCCGCGGGTCGGTGAAAGTGCGGGCCCATTCGCTGAACGCCGAGTGGCTCGCGATGGCGATGCTCGAGCGTTCCTCACGCTCGGTGAAGACCTCGAACAGCAGCTCCGCGCCGCGCCGGTCCAGCTCCAAGTACCCCAGCTCGTCGAGACAGAGCAGGTCGACGCGGCCGTAGCGAGCGATGGTCTTGGACAGGTGTTTGTCGTCGGCCGCTTCGACGAGCTGAACGCACGCGGTCGGCGGAAGTGGTGCAGCCGATCCTTCCGGCCTTCACCTTCCACAAGGGGCGGCACAGCCACAGCACCTGGCTCGCCGAGGACGGTATCCCTGAAGTCGCCCGGCGGGCACGCCTGGGGACAGAAGATGAAAGGCATCGCGAGGGGCTACGACCACGTGACTCCGCTGATGCGCCGCCAGATTCTGCAAGCGCTCGAGACCCGGTGGATCGGGTCGCTGGTCGCGCTCACCCCAAGTGAGCGGACGAAGCTGGGGGAGTGGTTCCCGCACCTTCAGGCCACGTTCGGTGACATGCGGCTCGAGACCGCTCCGAAGGCCATCGCCTTTTCATCGCCTTTTTACGACTGAAGCCCCGCCCCTCCGAGGAGGAGCAGGGCTTCTGACCTGCGAAAACAGATGGTGCGCGATACTGGGATTGAACCAGTGACCTCTTCCGTGTCAGGGAAGCGCTCTCCCGCTGAGCTAATCGCGCGAGGTGGAGACGGGATTCGAACCCGTGTACACGGCTTTGCAGGCCGTTGCCTCGCCTCTCGGCCACTCCACCGTGTCAGGCCCGAGAGGGCCTTCCGAGCGGATGACGGGATTCGAACCCGCGACCCTCACCTTGGCAAGGTGATGCGCTACCAGCTGCGCTACATCCGCACATCCTCGGTCTGGATGGGAGTTCAGGACCTCGCGGTTCTGTCTCTCACCCCGTCGCCGTGGTGTGTGTGAACACTATCCGATCCCGAAAACGGCTCTGCAACCGGGGTGCCACTTGCTGTTCGCAAGCCCGTCATCAGGCCAGATCGTTGGGAATCAGGTGCGTCAGGGCGTCGTCGACGTCGACCCACAGGTGCTCGTTGCCCGGGAGCACGACGTCGTAGGTCCGGTCGAGGAAGTCGGCCAGCTCCTGAGCGGACGCCTCGAACATGGCGTGCCCGGACGGCGAGTTCAGTTCGATGAGGACGGACTCGGGGTCTTCGACGGAGGGGCGGATGCGTACGTCGCCGTCACCCGCGTCGGCCAGCAGGCCGTCGGCGAGGAGGTCGCGCGCGTAGACCCACTCGACCCAGCCGGCGCGGCCGGTGCGGAAGGCGGCCACGACCGCGTACGGGTCGCGGGTGTCGTATCGCAGTTCCACCTTGACCGGGACCGCGGGGGTCCGCGGTGCCAGGAGGTCGAACACCGCCGTCGAGCGGAGCGTCACGTGATCGTTGCGCATCGTCCTACCCTTCGTCTCCTTCCCGGCCCGGTCGAACCGAGTGGCGATGATGTGACGTATCGGCCGGCTGATCGGAACGCGGTTTTGCCGCAGATCACCCGGACGGGGTCATCGGACCCCGGGTCCATGCTCCGTCACCCCATCATCACCCGCGCGACGCGCAGCCCTACATGCGCCCTGCAGGCAGTCCACATGTACATACTGCGCGGTTTAGTCGTCACGCGATAGCACCGTCGCACGAATGTCGAAACGCGTCGCGGGCGGCCCCCGGCCGTGACAACCCCGACTAGCTCGTGGTTGTTCGCTCCGTATTTGCTGGTGAGCGGAGTGTGGTCGGAGGGAACCACCCGTTTGCAGGCCCCCTAAAGTCGTGGGGTAGAGTCTGCCGGACACCGCGAGCGGGCGATTAGCTCAGCGGGAGAGCGCTTCGTTCACACCGAAGAGGTCACTGGTTCGATCCCAGTATCGCCCACCGGATGAAGGCCCTGGACCGTTGGTCCGGGGCCTTGATTCATTCTCGGCCACTGTCGGCGGTGAGCCGTCCGGCGGCATTCGATCCCCAGGTCGGACGCGGGTTGTGTGGGGGCGGTACTTCTGCCGTCGCGGGCTGCCCGGCCGATGCGGGCGAATTCGCCCGGGGCGCGGGTGCTGCCGGTTCGAAGATCTCCGAAGTCCGCCCTTCCGGCCGGTGTGGACATTCGCCGGAGATCTCGTGTCGCGACGCGAAAATGTCACATGATCCGATCATTGAGACTTCTTTGTGATCCTGGGCACGAACCGGCCGCGCAAAGGTTCAGACCACGAAGAAAGTGATGCAGGGCATGGCCGGGCGGCTCACTCGTCCGGTTCCGGCCGCGGGGCTGCCGTGACGTTGACGTGATGTGACGAAACGCCACACCGGTGACCGATTGACAAGGTAGGTCGGCGCGCGGTGGGCGCACTCGGCGGGCCACGGTCCTCCCGGGGTGTGGAATCCACAGTGGACCGGCCGGAGATCGACTTCGGCGCACCGTCCACTGTGGAGTTTTCCGGGTTGTTCGGCCGATCGGGGAAGCGGTGCTCCAAGTGGCCGGAAGCCAGGGGAATTGGTGACTACTTTGAGTAGTTGTTCGGAGGATACGGTCTATTACGCATCGTCATCATCTTGTTATCAACACGGCATTCATTTGCCGGATGCTCGCCCAGGGTGTGGCTGGAAATCCTTGTAACGATGGCCGGAGAGTGGCCGATACCTTGGCGTGTGTCGCCCCATCGGCCGCTGAGAGACCTTGAGAATCGATCACTCTTCGAGATCACTCTCATTTACTCAGCGTGTTGATCCGGCGTTCGGGAATCCCCACTCCGGGAGGTCTGATGGAAGAGTCGGTGCGGCCGTCGTCCACCGTCAACGGGACGCCGCAGCACATCGACCTCCAGTCGATTCCGCTTCCTCCGCAAAGGGACGCCGGCGACGCCGCCGCGGTCGACACGCCGTCGGCGCGGCCCCCTTACGCGGCTTGGGAATCGCGCTACCGCGCCTGGGTCATCGGTAGTGACGTTTTCACCGCGTTCGTGCTCATCGTGATGAGTGCCTTCTTGATCGATCGATCCGATCCGCACGACATGCACGCGCTCGGTACCGCCGCGGCCTTCCTGTTCGGGTTGTCGGTCTGCCGTGCCTGGAGTCCGCGTGTACTCGGCGAGGGCGCGGAGGAGTATCGGACGCTGGGGCGTGGCCTCGTGGCCACCGCCGTCCTCGTCGCGTTGGGCGGCCTGCTCTTCGGCGCGCTCGCCGTGCAACCGTGGGTCTTCATCGTCGTCCCGATGATCTCGGTCTTCATGTTCCTGCAGCGGTACGCGCTGAGACAGGTGCTGCACCGGCGCAGACGGCTCGGTGAATGCCTGCTGCCGGTGCTCGCGGCCGGAAGTCCCGACACGGTCGCCGACCTGATCGCCCGCACCAAGGCCGATCCCCACGTCGGCTGGCGGGTGGAGGCCGTCTGCACGTATTCCGGGGCCGGCGCGGAGCGGGGGAGCGGCGAGGTGGAAGGCGTCCCGATCGTCGGGAAGCTCGACGACCTCGCGGGCCACGTCCGCCGCGGCGGCTACCGGGTGGTCGCCGTGACCGCCGATCAGCACTGGAACCCGAAGCGCCTGCAGCGGCTCGCCTGGGATCTCGAAGGAACCTCGGCCGAGATGGTGGTCGCGCCGATGCTCATGGAGGTCGCCGGGCCCCGGCTGAACGTCTCGGGCGTGCTCGGCATGCCGCTGCTGCGGGTGACCGCGCCGATGTTCACCGGCGGCCGCCGTCTGGTCAAGGAGGCGCTCGACCGGTTCGGCTCGGCCCTGCTCCTCACCCTCTTTTCCCCGCTGCTGCTGGCGATCGCGGTCGCGATCAAAGTCGACGACCGCGGCCCGGTGATCTACCGGCAGCGTCGCGTCGGCCGCGACGGGCACACCTTCACGATGCTGAAGTTCCGCACGATGGTGACGAACGCCGACAAGCTCAAGCAGGATCTCCAGTCGGACAACGAAGGCGCGGGCCCGCTGTTCAAGATGCGCAAGGACCCGCGGGTGACCCGGGTCGGCGGACTTCTTCGCCGGTACTCCCTCGACGAGCTGCCGCAGCTGCTCAACGTCGTGAGCGGGCGGATGTCGCTCGTCGGCCCTCGTCCGCCGCTGCCGGAGGAGACTGCGAAGTACGCCCCCGACGCGCGCCGCCGTCTCCTGGTCAAGCCGGGACTGACGGGGCTTTGGCAGGTCAGCGGCCGCAGCGACCTCAGCTGGGCCGAGAGCATCCGCCTCGACCTGCGCTACGTCGAGGACTGGTCGCTCGCGCTCGATCTGGTGATCCTCTGGAAGACCTTCCGCGCCGTGGTGCAGGGACGAGGTGCCTACTGACGCTTTCCTGTGACCGGACCCACACACAGAGATAGTTGAGCGAGAAATAGTTCAGCGCTCAACTAGGTTGGGACGGGTACAGGACGCGTACGGAAGGAAGATCCACCCATGACCACCAGCGTTGAGCTGACGGAAGCCCTGAACCTCCCGCAGGACGTGCAGGACCTGTTGTTCCGCGAAGCCCGCACCGCGAACAACTTCAGCGACGAGCCGGTGACCGACGAGCAGATCCGCGCGATCTACGAGCTGGTCAAATGGGCCCCGACGTCGATGAACAACCAGCCGCTGCGCGCGCTGGTGATCCGCACCGAAGAGGGCAAGAAGCGGCTCTCCCCGCTGATGTCCGAGGGCAACCGCGCCAAGACCGAGGCCGCGCCGGTGACCGTCGTGCTGGCCGCCGACACCGAGTTCCACGAGAACCTGCCGCGGACCTTCCCGCACTTCCCGGGCGCCAAGGACCTGTTCGCCGACGAGGCGGGCCGCGTCGAGACCGCCAAGCTCAACGCGCTGCTGCAGGTCGGTTACTTCATCATCGGCGTCCGCGCCGCCGGGCTGGCCGCCGGCCCGATGACCGGCTTCGACGCCGAGGGCATCGACAAGGAGTTCTTCGCGGACAAGCCGTGGAAGTCCCTCGTCGTGATCAACGTCGGCAAGCCGGGTGAGAACCCCTGGTTCGACCGCCTGCCGCGGCTGGACTTCGACGAGGTCGTCGAGACCGTCTGACCTCGTTCCCCGATACGCGAAGGCCTTCTTCCCATGGGAAGGAGGCCTTCGTGGTGTTAGGGGTAATGCGCGTGAGCCGCGCCGCACCTGACGACTAACATCACGGGAACCATCCGCTTTAACCGCGAGGAGTCCATCGTGTCCCAGCCGTCGTCAGTAGCAGCCGCAACCGCCCCGCGCGTGGTGGTACCGGCGGGCACTACGGCGGGCACCGCGGTCCGCGAAGCCGGGCTGCCGACCAAGGGGCCGGACACGATCGTCGTCGTGCGTGACGCCGAGGGGAACCTCCGCGACCTTTCCTGGGCGCCGGAGGCCGAGGCCGAGGTCGAAGCCGTCGCGGCGAACACCGAGGACGGCCGCAGCGTCATCCGCCACTCGGCCGCCCACGTGCTCGCCCAGGCGGTGCAGCAGCAGTTCCCGCAGGCCAAGCTGGGCATCGGCCCGCCGGTCAAGGACGGCTTCTACTACGACTTCGCCGTCGACACCCCGTTCACCCCGGAAGACCTGCAGGCGCTCGAGAAGCGCATGAAGCAGATCGTGAAGGGCGCGCAACAGTTCTCCCGCCGCGTCTTCGACTCGGTCGACGAGGCCAAGAAGGAACTGGCCGACGAGCCGTTCAAGCTGGAACTCGTCGACATCAAGTCCGATGTGGACACTTCCGAGGTGATGGAGGTGGGCGGCGGCGAGCTGACCATCTACGACAACCTCGACCCGCGCACCAAGGAGCGCGTGTGGAGCGACCTCTGCCGAGGCCCGCACGTGCCGACCACCAAGTTCATCCCGGCGTTCAAGCTCACCCGCGTCGCCGCCGCGTACTGGCGCGGTGACGACAAGAACCCGCAGCTGCAGCGGATCTACGGCACCGCGTGGGAATCCGCCGAGGCGCAGGACGTCTACCTGGAGCGCCTGGCCGAGGCCGAGCGGCGCGACCACCGCAAGCTGGGTGTCGAGCTGGACCTGTTCTCCTTCCCCGACGAGATCGGCTCGGGGCTGCCGGTGTTCCACCCCAAGGGCGGGATCATCCGGCAGGAGATGGAGAACTACTCGCGCCAGCGGCACGTCGAGGCCGGGTACGACTTCGTCTACTCGCCGCACATCACCAAGGGCGCGCTGTTCGAGACCTCCGGCCACCTCGACTGGTACCGCGACGGCATGTACCCGGCGATGCACCTCGACGCCGAGCACAACGAGGACGGTTCGGTCCGCAAACCCGGCCAGGACTACTACCTCAAGCCGATGAACTGCCCGTTCCACGACCTGATCTTCCGTTCGCGCGGGCGTTCCTACCGGGAACTGCCGCTGCGGATGTTCGAGTTCGGTTCGGTGTACCGCTACGAGAAGTCCGGCGTGATCCACGGCTTGACCCGAGTGCGCGGCATGACGCAGGACGACGCGCATATCTTCTGCACCCTGGAGCAGGTCCCCGGCGAGCTGAAGTCCCTTTTGGACTTCGTGCTGAACTTGTTGCGCGACTACGGCCTCGACGACTTCTACCTCGAACTGTCCACTCGGAACGAGGAGAAGTACATCGGTTCCGAGGAGGTCTGGGCCGAGGCGACCGAGGTGCTCCGCACCGCCGCCGTGGACTCCGGGCTGGAACTGGTGCCGGATCCGGGTGGCGCCGCGTTCTACGGGCCCAAGATCTCCGTGCAGGCGAAGGACGCGCTGGGCCGTACCTGGCAGATGTCGACCATCCAGCTGGACTTCATGCTGCCCGAGAAGTTCGAACTGGAGTACACCGCGGGCGACGGCAGCCGTCAGCGTCCGGTGATGATCCACCGCGCGCTGTTCGGTTCGATCGAGCGGTTCTTCGGCGTGCTGACGGAGCACTACGCGGGCGCGTTCCCGGCGTGGCTGTCGCCGGTGCAGGTGGTCGGCATCCCGATCACCGAGGACCAGGTGGAGCACCTGCGCGGGGTCGAGAAGGCGCTGCGGGCCAAGGGGATCCGGGTCGACATCGATGCGAGTGGCGACCGGATGCAGAAGAAGATCCGCACCCACACCACACAGAAGGTGCCCTTCATGCTGCTGGCGGGCGCGAAGGACGTCGAGGCGGGCGCGGTGTCGTTCCGGTTCCGCGACGGCGGCCAGATCAACAGCGTCCCGGTGGCCGACGCGGTCGAGGCGATCGCCGGCTGGGTCCAGCGCCGTGAGAACGCTTCGCCGACCGTGGCGGGCTTGGAGGCGGTACTCCGGTGACGGGCCTCGATGGCCCTGAAACCGTCGGACAGGACGGTGTGGGGGTCCCGGACGCGTTGCAGCGGCTGTGGACCCCGCATCGGCTCGCCTACGTGCAGGGGTCGAAGAGACCCGACGAGGGGTGCCCGTTCTGCCATCTCCCCGAGAAGAGTGACGAGGACGCGTTGATCCTAGCGCGCGGGAAGACGGTGTACGCGGTGCTGAACCTGTACCCGTACAACCCCGGTCACCTGATGGCCGTGCCGTACCGCCATGTCGCGGACTACACGGACCTGACGCCGGAGGAGACCACCGAGGTGGCGGAGTTCACCCAGCACGCGATGCGGGTGATCCGGGAGGTGTCGTCGGCGCACGGGTTCAACATCGGGATGAACCAGGGCGTGATCGCCGGCGCGGGCATCGCCGCGCATCTGCATCAGCACGTGGTGCCGAGGTGGGGTGGCGACGCGAACTTCATGCCGGTGATCGGGCATACGAAGGTGTTGCCGCAGTTGCTGGGGGAGACGCGGCAGTTGCTGGCGGACGCCTGGTAATTCTCGGACAGACGGAAGTACATAAAGGCCCCCTTCCCTGCGTCTAGCGCGGGGAAGGGGGCCTTCATGACATCTGGGGAGAAGTGCCTCAGGCGTTGAGAGCGGCCTGCAGCTCGATGTCGATCTTGACCTTCTCGGACAGGAAGGCGTTGCCCTCCGGGCCGATGCCGAAGTCGCGGCGGTTCACGGTGGCGGTGGCCGAGACGCCGAGGGTGGTGGCGTTGTCGTTGGCCGGGTTGGTGCCGATGCCGTTGAACTCCGCCTCCAGCGAGACCGGGACGGTCTTGCCGCGCCAGGTCAGCTCGCCGTCGATGACGTAGTCGCCGCCGTCCTCGCGGATGCCGGTCGAGCGGAAGGTGATGACCGGGTGCTCGTCGACGTGGAAGAAGTCCTCGGACTTGAGGTGCGTGTCACGCCCGTCGACGCCGCTGGCGACCGACGAGGCGTCGATCTCGACGGTGACCGACGAGTCGAGGATGTTGTCGGCCGTGACGACCTCACCGGTGAAGGCGGTGAAGTTGCCGCGGGACTTCGCCAGGCCGAGGTGCTTCACGGTGTAGGCGATGTCGGAGTGGGCGGTGTCGATCGTCCACTTGCCTGTGACGTAGCCCGGGATTTCGGTGGTGGTCATGAAGTCGATCTCCAAAGTCTGTGGTGAACCCTGAGCTGGTTGAGCGCTCAACCATGACTGTAGCGCAATTTGGTTGAGCGCTCAACCAGGGGTAGAATGGGCGTCATGTCCGAACCCCGATGGCTCTCCGACGAGGAGCAAAAAGTCTGGCGCGACTTCTCCGCGGCCACGCGGATGCTGCAAGCGCATCTGGAGGGCCAGCTTCAGCACGAGGCGGGCATGCCCCACACCTACTACGAAGTGCTCGTCGCCCTTTCCGAGGCGCCCGAGCGGCGGCTGCGGATGAGCGAACTCGCCGACGCGCGCAAAGCGTCACGCAGCAGGCTCTCGCACGCGGTCGCGCGCCTCGAAGCGAACGGCTGGGTGCGTCGTGAGTCCTGTCCCACCGACAAACGCGGTTCGTGGGCGGTGCTCACTCCCGCGGGTTTCGCCGCGCTGGAGGAGGCCGCGCCCGGGCACGTCGAGGCCGTCCGCGAGAGCCTCTTCGATCCGCTGACCCCCGAACAGGTGAAGGCGCTCGGCGAGATCAGCGCCGCCGTGCTGGGGCGGCTGTCGCCGAAATGCGCCGCGGCCGAGGCGGAATTGGCGCTGCGGGAAGAGGGTCTCGCGGACCTCGCCGACTCGGCCGAACTGGCCAAAGCGGACTGACCGGGAGCCGGTCCAGGGGCGGGCGCGACGACGGGTGTCGGTGCGGGTGGATAGGCTTCGGGCGGCCACCCGACCCTGCTGCTTTAGGTGCACCTGAAGAACCGATGCTCAACATTTTCGCGCGCGCCTCAGTTTCCCGCGTCACCGACCCGATGGGGAAGGTGCTCGTGCGCGCCGGTCTGACCCCCAACGCGATGACCGTCATCGGCACGGCCGGGGCGGTGCTGTGCGCGCTCGGGTTCTTTCCCAACGACATGCTGCTGTGGGGCACCTTCACCGTCTGGGGCTTCGCGATGCTGGACCTGCTCGACGGCGCGATGGCCCGCGCCCGCGGGTACGGCACGGCCTTCGGGGCCGTCCTCGACGCGACCTGCGACAGGCTGGTCGACGGCGCGTTGTTCGCCGCGATCGCCTGGTGGTGCTTCGTCCACGACGACAACCGCCCGGCCGCGGCCGCCGCGCTGATCTGCCTGGTGCTCGCGCAGGTCATCTCGTACGTCAAGGCCCGCGCCGAGGCGTCCGGGCTGGAGGCGGACGGCGGCCTCGTCGAACGCGCGGAACGCCTGATCATCGCCCTCGTGGGAACCGGACTGCACGGTCTCGGCGTTCCGTACACCGTGGACATCACGCTCTGGCTCCTCGCGGTGCTTTCGGTGATCACCCTGCTGCAGCGGACGGCCGCGGTGGCCAAGGCGGCACGGGCCGCCAAGGCGGCGGGGCCACCCGCCGCGGAGGGCGGGGCATGAGCGGGTTCTCCCAGCGGCTCAGTGACTTCGGCTACGCGGCCGGCTGGCGGCTCGCGCGCTGGCTGCCGGAGTCGATGGGCTCGGTGACCTTCGGGCTGGGCGCCGATCTGGCCGTCCGGCGGGACGGCGGCGGAGTGCGCCAGCTTCGGCGCAATCTCGCCAGGGTCGTGCCGCAGGCCGACGGCGTCGAACTCGACGAGCTGACCCGTCGCGCGATGCGGTCGTACGCCCGCTACTGGCACGAGATGTTCCGCCTGCCCTCCATGGACCACAAGGAGGTCAGCCGCAAGGTCGCCCAGTCGATCACCGGCGTGGAGAACCTCGACGCCGCCCTCGCCGAGGGCAACGGCGCGGTGATGGCGCTGCCCCACAGCGGGAACTGGGACGCGGCAGGCGTCTGGCTCGCGGACTACCTCGGCGGCTTCACCACGGTCGCGGAGCGGCTGAAGCCCGAATCGCTGTACCAGCGGTTCGTGTCCTACCGGGAATCGCTCGGTTTCGAGATCGTCCCGCTGACCGGCGACAGCTCCGCGATGCGCGTACTGCTCAAACGGCTACGGGAGAACAAGGCGATCTGCCTGGTGGGGGACCGGGACCTGACGAACTCCGGTGTGCCGGTCAAGTTCTTCGGCGAGCAGACCCGGATGCCGGGCGGGCCCGCCCGGCTGGCCGCCACCACCGGGGCCGCGCTGATCCCGGCCGGCTGCTGGTTCACCGAGGACGGCTGGCAGATCCGCCTGCACCCGCGGATCCGGGTCACGAACCGGTCCGAGGTCCCGGCGGCCACCCAGGCGCTGGCGGACATCTTCGCCGGGGACATCGCCGCGCATCCGGCCGACTGGCACATGATGCAGAAGTTCTGGCTCTCCGATTTCGAAGCCGGGGAACAGGCCGAACTCGGCGAAGCGAGCTGAGCCGATGGCTGGGTCGCGGGTGATGAAAATCGGGATCGTCTGCCCGTACTCGTTCGACGTGCCGGGCGGCGTGCAAGGGCACGTCATCGATCTCGCGAAGGCGCTGCTGGCGCGCGGGCACCAGGTCTCCGTGCTCGCGCCGGCGGACGAGGACTCCGACGTCCCGGATTTCGTGGTCCCCGCCGGCAAGGCGCTCGGTATCCCGTACAACGGTTCGGTCGCGCGGCTGCAGTTCGGCCCGGTGTCCTACGCCAGGGTGCGGCGGTGGATCCGCGACGGCGACTTCGACGTCCTGCACCTGCACGAACCCGCCGCGCCGAGTCTTTCCTTGCTGGCACTGAAGGTCGCGGACGGCCCGATCGTGGCGACCTTCCACACCGCGACGACGCGTTCGCGCACGCTGGCGGCGTTCCAGCCGGTGCTGCGGCCGCTGCTGGAGAAGATCACCGCACGGATCGCGGTTTCGGCGCTGGCCCGCCGGGTCCAGGTCGAGCACGCCGGGGGCGACGCGGTCGAGGTGCCCAACGGGGTCGACGTCGACTTCTTCTCCCGCGCGCTCCCGCTGGACGGCTACCCGCGAGCGGGCGGCACGGTCGGGTTCGTCGGGCGGTACACCGAGCCCCGCAAGGGGATGGGGGTGCTGCTGGAGGCGCTGCGGATGCTGCTTCCGGAGTTCGAGGAGCTGCGGCTGCTGGTCGTCGGCCGCGGCGACGCCGATCAGCTCCGGCGCGAGGCCGGGCCGGAGCTGGCGCCGCATATCGATCTGCTCGGCCAGGTCGACGACGAGACGAAGGCCCGGGCGCTGCGCAGTGTCGACGTCTACTGCGCGCCGAACACGGGCGGCGAGAGTTTCGGCATGATCCTCACCGAGGCGATGGCGGCGGGCACGCCCGTATTGGCGAGCGGCTTGGACTCGTTCCGCCGCGTCCTCGACGACGGCAAGGCCGGGATGCTGACCGAGACCGGCGACGCGGCGGCGCTGGCCGACGGGTTGCGCGAGCTGCTCGGAGACCCGGCCCGCCGGGCGTCGCTGGCGGCGGCCGCCGGGGAGCGGGTCGCGATGTTCGACTGGTCCGTGGTCACCACGCAGGTCCTGCGCGTGTACGAAACGGCCATCGCCGCCGACCCCCGCCGGGTCGGCGCGGGTGAACGCGAGTTCAGCCGGTGACGACCTGGGTGTGGATCGGCGGTCTGGTGGCCGCGATCGTGGTGTTGGGCGGGTTGTTCCTGCTCGCGACGGCGAACCGGCTCGACCGGCTGCACGTCCGCACGGACGCGGGCTGGGCGGCGCTCGACGCGGCCCTCGCGCGGCGTGCCGTCGTCGCCAGGGCGGCCGCCGCGATCCTGGGCGACGAGGAGCTGCGCGCGCTGGGCGAGCGCGCCGAGCGGGCGCCGAGGCCGGATCGCGAGGCCGAGGAAAGCGAACTGACGCTGCGGCTGGCCCGGGTCGATCGCGCGGCCTTGCCTTCTCCGCTGGCCGAAGAGCTGACCGACGCCGAGCATCGCGTCGTCATCGCGCGGCGCGTGCACAACGACGCCGTCCGGGACACCCTGCACCTCAGGCGGCGCCGGAAGGTCCGTTACTTCGGCCTCGCCGGGACGGCCCCGCTTCCGGAATACTTCGAGATCGCCGAGCCCGAACTTTAGAGCCGGTTGGCGGAGCTGAAGTTGGATCTGAAAGGCGACCGAACGTGTGAACCCGCCCCGGCCGAAGGCCCCGCTATCGCGGTGGCAGGGCGCCCTGTTCACTATCGTGACGCGGAAGACCAGGTGGCGCCCTGCCGACGTCGATAGCGGACGCGGGTTCACCAAACAGGCACTAGGGAGGACGGACCCATGAGCGATCGGCTGCTGGTGGCGGTGTTCGCGACGCCGGTCGCGTCGTTCCTCCTGCGCTACGGCAAGGACCTCGGCTACAAGGCCGTGCTGTTCGAGCCGGACGGCGCACGCGCGACGGACGTCGAGACCGGCCTGGAGGCCGTCACGACGGTGCCGGAACTCGGCGCGGACGCCGACGTCGTCGTCACCGATCACGACCGGCCCGAGCTGGGGGAGGTGCTCAAGGCCGTGCTGGACCGCCCGGCGCGGTGGGTCGGGGTGCTCGGCAATCCGCGCCACGCCGGCCCGCATGTCGCCGCGCTCAAGGCACTGGACGTCCCGGACCACGAGATCGCGCGCGTCCACCGCCCCGTCGGGCTGAACATCGGCTCACGCACGCCACCCGAGATCGCCGTCGCCACCCTGGCCGGTCTGCTGGCGGACCGGAACGGACGGCCAGGCGGCTTCGAGTTTCAGTAGGCCACCGCCCCTTCCGGCATCGGCTCGAACCGGGCGTGCCTGCGGGTGAACGTCGCCGTGCCCGAGGTCAGGGAACGCAGATCGATCGCGTAGCGCAGCAGCTCCACGGCGGGCACCTCGGCGCGGATGACCGTGCGGCCACCTTCACCCGATTCGGTGCCGAGTACGCGGCCACGCCGGGACGAGAGATCGCCCAGCACGGTGCCCAGATGCTCGTCCGGAAGCCGCACCGCCACCTCTTCGAGTGGTTCGAGCAGCGCGATCTTGCCCGCCGCGGCGGCCTCCTTCAGCGCCAGCGCGCCCGCCGTCTGGAAAGCGGCGTCCGACGAGTCGACGCTGTGCGCCTTGCCGTCGACGAGGGTCACCCGGATGTCGATCAGCGGATGGCCGTCGACGATCCCTCGCTGGGCTTGGGCCCGGACTCCCTTTTCGACACTCGGGATGAACTGGTGTGGCACCGAGCCGCCGACGACCTTGTCCACGAACTCGAAGCCCGACCCCCTCGGCAGCGGCTGGACCTCGATGTCGCATACGGCGAACTGGCCGTGCCCGCCGGATTGCTTGACGTGCCGCCCGTGCCCGCGAGCCGGCCCGGCGAAGGTCGAGCGCAGGCTGATGCGGACGGGTTCGGTGTCCACGTCGGCGCCTCCCGCGCGCAGCCGCGACAGCACGACGTCGGCGTGGGCCTCGCCCATGCACCACAGCACGAGCTGGTTGGTCTCGGCGTTGCGATCCAGCCGGAGGGTGGGGTCGCCCGCGACGAGCCGGGAGAGGTTGCGCGCCAGCGTGTCCTCGTCGCTGCGCGTCTTCGCGATGACGGCGACCGGCAGCAGCGGCTCCGGCATCGCCCACGGCTTCATGATCAGCGGGTCTTCCGGTGAGGAAACGGTGTCCCCGGTTTCCGCCGAGCCGACCTTGGTGAGCGCGCAGAGGTCGCCGGCGATGCAGTACGGGACTTCGCGCAGGTTCGCCCCGAGCGGCGAGTACAGATGCGCGACCCGTTCGTCGGCGTCGTGATCCTCGTGACCGCGTTCGGCGAGGCCGTGGCCCGAGACGTGCACCGGCCGTTCCGGGCGCAGGGTCCCGGAGAACACCCGCACCAGCGACACACGGCCGACGTAGGAGTCGACGGCGGTCCGGACGACCTCGGCCGCCAGCGGGCCCTCGGGATCGGCGCGAAGCCCGGCGTGTGGCTCCCCGGTGGGCGAGGTGACCTCCGGCGGGACATGCTCCAGCGGCGACGGGAAGGCACGCACGATCCCGTCGAGGACTTCCGCCAGCCCGACGCCGGTCGTCGCGCACACCGGGATGACCGGATGGAAGGAACCGCGGGCGACGGCGGTCTCGAGGTCGGCGATCAGCGTGTCCTCCGCGATCTCCTCGCCGGAGAGGTACCGGTCCATCAGGGTCTCGTCCTCGCTCTCGGCGATGATCCCTTCGATCAGCTCGTTGCGCGCCTCGGTCATCCGGGTGAGCACCGCGTCGTCCGGCTCGCCGACCTGGGGCGGGAAGCCTTGCGAGTAGTCGAAGTAGCGTCGCGTGATGAGCCCGACGAGCCCGTCGCGCTCGGGCAGGTACAGCGGCAGGACACCGGCGCCGAAGGCCTCCTGGCAAGCGGCGATCTCGCCTTCGGGGTCGGCGCGGTGATGGTCCAGCCGGGAGACGACCACCGCCCTCGGCATGCCGACCGCGGCGCATTCCTCCCAGACCGCGACCGTGGCCGCGTCGACGCCTTCCGCCGCGCAGACCACGAACAACGCCGCGTCGGCGGCGCGGAGCCCGGCCCGCAGTTCGCCGACGAAATCGGCGTACCCCGGGGTGTCGATGAGATTGATCTTGTGGCCCTGGTGCAGGACCGGCGCGACCGAGAGGCCGACCGACCGTTGCTGCCGGACCGCGGCGGGATCGTGGTCGCACACCGTGGTCCCGTCCACCACCGAGCCTGCCCGCGTCACCGTGCCGGACGCGGCGAGCAGTGCTTCGGCGAGTGTCGTCTTCCCCGATCCCGAGGGGCCGACCAGGACGACGTTGCGGACTTTCGCCGGGTCGTCCACAGCGACGGCGGCCCCGGAGTCTCCGTTCTTGCTCTGTTTGTCGGCCATGCCGATCTCCTCACCACACGATGCCGCGTACAGGTGTGTCCTCGATCACACACCCGCGACGGGCGTCGCGGCAAGGCGACCGGCGAGGGACCCCCCGAATGTCGACGCGCCGTTATGCTCGATGGCGGACACCCGGAGGCGATCCGACGGTGGGGGATGAGCGATGGAGCTCGACAGACGCACGGTGTTACGGCTGGCGGGGGCGGTCCCGATGATGGCGGTGCCCGCCGCGATTCCCGAGGGCGGTGGCCCGTGGGAACGGCTGCGCGCCCGGCTGGCGGGTGAGCTGTTCCGGCCCGGCGACCCCGGCTACGACGAAATGAGGCTCGGGTTCTTCAGCCTCTACGACCATCGGCTGCCGTCCGGTGTCGCGGTCTGCGCGAATGAGGACGACGTCCGCCATTGTGTCGATTTCGCGGCCAGGCAGCGGATTCCGATCGCGGCCCGTTCGGGCGGGCACAGTTACGCCGGCTATTCCACTGTGGACAAAGGACTCGTCGTCGACCTGTCCCGGCTGACCGCGGTCCGGATCCTGCCCGGTGGCCGGGCGGAGATCGGGGCGGGCGCGCGGCTCGGCCGGGTGTACGAGGTCTTGGCGGCGGCGGGGCGTGCGCTGCCCGCCGGCAGTTGCCCTCAGGTCGGCATCGCCGGGCTGACCCTCGGCGGCGGGATCGGGGTTCTGGGGCGAAAGTACGGCCTGACCTGCGACAACGTCGAGTCCGTCCGCTTCGTCGGCGCGGACGGGAAGGCGTACCCGGTGTCGGCGGAGACGGCGCCGGACCTACTGTGGGCGTTGCGCGGTGGGGGCGGGGGCAACTTCGGCATCGTCACGTCGTTCACCTTCCGCACGGTGGCGGCCAGGACGCTGACGAATTTCACCTTGGTCTTCCCGCCCGCCGCGCTGGCGGCCTTGGTCGCGGCCTGGCAGGAATGGCAGCCCGCGATGCCGGACGAGTTGTGGTCGGGGATGGGCCTCGGCGCCGCGGCCGCGAACTGCGGCGGCTGCCTCGTGGGCTCCGCCGCACAGGTCAACCCGTTGCTGGACGACCTGGTCCGCCGCGTCGGCGTCCAGCCGACCAAACGCGAAGTGACCGAACAGGGTCACCTGGCCACGATGCGGACCTTCGCCCAGGAGGCCGCGTTCCCCGCAGCGGTCGCGGAGCGCGGGGAGTACGTGGCCACGTCGCGGATGCTGACCCATCCGGTGCCCGATCCCGACGCGCTGGCGGGGTTGCTGGCGAGCGATCCGCATCTGTATTCGATCGTGGACGCGTACGGCGGCGCGATCGCGCGGGTGCCGTCGAGTGAGTCGTGCTTCCCGTACCGGTCCGCGCTGGGCAGTATCCAGATCGTCCGCGGCCTGGAAGGCGGCGAGGCGTACGCCCGCCAGGTGATCGGCGGGGTCCGAGACGAACTTGGCCGCGAGTACGGGCGGGCCGGGTACATCAATTACATCGACCCGGAGATGCCGGACTGGGCCGAGGCGTACTACGGCGAAAGCCTGCCGCGGCTGCGCCGGATCGCGCGGAAGTACGACCCGGACGGCCTGTTCGCCTTCGAGCAGGGCCTGGCCCCCTGACGCGTTTCGTCCTCTGGATGCGGTAGTTCGACGGCGAACTACCGCATCCAGAGGACGAAACGCGAGGGAGGTCACCCAGTGGACTGCTGAAATCGCCGCGAACTGGCCTGCTTCAGAGGTCCAAAAGCGGCATACCCTCGGAGGCGTCACCCTCACTCGTGCGCTTTCCGAAAGGTCCAGCAGTGTCTGACGACTCCACGAACACGGCCACCACCTCGCTCACCGGCACCGCCCGGGTCAAGCGCGGGATGGCGGAGATGCTCAAGGGCGGTGTGATCATGGACGTGGTCACCGCCGAGCAGGCGAAGATCGCCGAGGACGCCGGCGCCGTCGCGGTGATGGCGCTCGAGCGGGTCCCCGCGGACATCCGCGCGCAGGGCGGCGTCGCCCGGATGAGCGACCCGGATCTGATCGACGGCATCATCGAGGCCGTTTCGATCCCCGTCATGGCGAAGGCCCGCATCGGCCACTTCGTCGAGGCTCAGCTGCTCCAGTCGCTCGGCGTCGACTACATCGACGAGTCCGAGGTGCTGACCCCGGCCGACTACGAGAACCACATCGACAAGTGGGCCTTCACCGTGCCCTTCGTCTGTGGTGCCACCAACTTCGGCGAGGCGCTGCGCCGCATCAACGAGGGCGCGGCGATGATCCGGTCCAAGGGCGAGGCCGGCACCGGCGACGTCTCGAACGCGACCACGCACATGCGCAAGATCCGCGCCGAACTGCGCCGCCTCTCCTCGCTGCCCGAGGACGAGCTTTACGTCGCGGCGAAGGAACTCCAGGCCCCGTACGAGCTCGTCAAGGAGGTCGCGGCGAAGGGCAAGCTCCCGGTCGTGCTGTTCACCGCGGGCGGTATCGCGACCCCGGCCGACGCCGCGATGATGATGCAGCTCGGTGCCGAAGGCGTGTTCGTCGGCTCGGGTATCTTCAAGTCCGGCAACCCGGCACAGCGTGCCGAGGCGATCGTCAAGGCCACCACGTTCTACGACGACCCGGACGTCATCGCGAAGGTTTCGCGTGGCCTCGGTGAAGCGATGGTCGGGATCAACGTCGACGACGTGCCCGAGCCGCACCGTCTGTCCGAGCGCGGCTGGTAGCAGCCAGACGGCCCGGCGCTCCTCGCTGAGCGCCGGGCCGTTCCGCGTCGATCAGCGGGTCGGGCCGTTCCTGGTCAGCACGCTTCCCTGTGCCGCGGCGGTGAGCGTCTTGGTCCCGTCCCGGCCGATGACGTGCAGGTCGCAGCGGCACGTTGCCCGACGCCGGCCGCTGTGCAGGACCCGCGCCTCCGCGACGAGCCGGATCCCCTGTGCCGGCCGCAGATAGTCGATGCTGAAGCCGCCGGTGAGGACATCCGGACCCAGTGTGGTCCCGGCCGCGAAGGTGATCGCGTTGTCCGCGGCATAGGCGAGTACGCCGCCGTGGAGATATCCGTTCTGTTGCAACAGGTCTTCGCGGATGTCGAGTTCCAGTGCCGCCGCGCCGTCGCCGAAGGACGCCACCCTGGCGCCGAGCAGGACGCTGAACGGTTGCGAGGCGAGGCCCTTCCGGGCGTCTTCGAGTGTCAGTGTGGTCATCAGGCCACCATCCTGCCATCGGACCATTTGCCCGGAAGCCGACCCGATCGGGCAGGCCGGCCGATAAGGTCCGGGCATGAGCCAGACGATCCAGTTCGCCGACCCCAACTTCAAGCTCGCCGTGGTCCAAGAACTGATGTACAACCAGGAACTCCTCCCGAAGTTCGACCTGCGGGAGTACGCCGCCGAGAAGGGCTTCACCTACGACGCCGGGAGCGTCGAGGCGGTCCCCGAGGCGTTGGCCTACTTCGCGGAGCTCGAGGTTCCCGCGGAGCTCGCGGAGAAGATCACCGAGATCGAGATGGACGGCGGCAACGAGATCTATCTGGAGATCGCGCCGAACTGGGACGGCGAGGACTCCCTGTTCGACGTCGACGAGTTCGCCGACGTCGCCCACTTTCCGAACCTGAAGTCGATGACTTTGCTCTTCACGGGCAACGAAGAGGCGCTGGAGTCGTTGCGCGCCCGTGGTATCGAGGCGGACTGGCTCTGATCGGCGACCAGCGAATCTAAGCACCTGGATCGCGTTCCCTTTTCGACTGCTTAGGCATCGGGAAGCGGGGCGCGGGACCTTGATTCCGGCGTGCGGAGGGCACGCCGGGATCAAGGAGGACAAATGCGCACTCTTCGGTTCGTTTCCGCCGCTTTGGGGGCCGCCGCGATCGCGGCGGCACTCGTGGCGACGCCCGCTTCGGCCGCGACGGACGGGGCGGCCGCCCTGAAGTCGGCCGGGGTCGACGCGGCGAAGCTGGCTCCCGGGTGGAAGGTCGTCGGCGACCAGATCGTCTGGAACGGCGGGGAGACCACGCTGTCGTTGTCGTCCAGCGCGGCCAGCAACTGCCAGGCGAACTACGTGTGCCTGTACGAGCATCGCGACTTCGGCGGACGGCGGCTGCAGTTCCGGGACCCGGGGCTGAAGAATCTGGTCGACTA
Source organism: Amycolatopsis sp. EV170708-02-1 (assembly GCF_022479115.1). Lineage (NCBI taxonomy): Bacteria > Bacillati > Actinomycetota > Actinomycetes > Pseudonocardiales > Pseudonocardiaceae > Amycolatopsis > Amycolatopsis sp. EV170708-02-1. Next base: position 4,702,416 of record NZ_CP092497.1, on the reverse strand, counting down.
CGGATTCAACGACCAGATGTCGTCCTGGCACAACCGGCGCTCCGTCGACGCCCGCTGGTACTACAACATCGGCAGCGGGACCAGCCGCTGCATGCAGGCGAACTCGCAGTCGTCGTATGTCGGGAACGCCGACAACGACCAGGCGAGTTCGTTGAGAATTTACACGTCGGCCGGCGCCTGCTGAGCGAGGTGTTCCTTCGAATGCCGGACGCCGCCCCCGGATATTTCTGAGACTCTCGACTGGGGTGTCTCGATTTACTGGGGGAGAAATCGGTGAAGGAAAAGAACCTCTATTTCTATCGCCTGTTCGGTGAACCCGCGGCCGAGTGGCAGGGCACGGACCTGCCGCTCGGCCCGCCACAGGCGCGCCGGGTGTTCGCGCTCCTGCTGATCGAGGCGGGCCGCCCGGTGCCGTCGAGCCGGATCATCGACGAGCTGTGGGGCGAAACGCCGCCCGCATCGGCGAAGGTCCAGATCCAGGGGCTCATCTCGGGCCTGCGCCGCGCCTTGCGCTCGCCACGGGGCGAACAGCCGATCCTGACCAGGGGAGCGGCGTACCAGCTCGACGCGCGGCCGGAGGACACCGACACCGGCCGCTTCACCTGCCTCGCCGCGCGGGGTCGTGAACTGCTGGCCCGTGACCGCCACCGCGAGGCGGCCCGGCACTTCCGGGACGCGCTCGAACTCCTACGCGGGCCGGTACTGGCGGGGATCCCCGCCGCGGCCGAGGTCGTCGCGCGCTGGGAGGAGGAACGGCTTTCGCTTCTGGAGGACAAGGCCGAGGCCGAACTCGGGCTCGGCGAGCACGACCGGCTGGTGCCCGAACTTCGTGACCTGCTCACGGCCGCCCCGTTCCGGGAACGGGTCTGCGGGCTGTTGATGACCGCGCTCGCCCGGGCAGGCCGCGTGGCCGAGGCGCTCGACGTCTACGCTGGATGGCGTCGCAGGCTGGTGGACGAACTCGGGGTCGAGCCTTCGCCGTCGATCCGCTCCCTGCACTGCGAGATCCTGCGCGACGGCCAGGGCGGGACGACGCGCGAGTATCCCGCGTACCAGGAACCCGCCGTGCCGAGCCAGCTGCCGCCGGGCATCCCGGACTTCGTCGGCAGGGACGCGCTGATCGCGGATCTGCTGGCGGAACTGCGCCGGGACGACGGCCGCGAAACCCCACCCGTGGTGCTGCTGACCGGCGCCGGCGGGATCGGGAAGTCGTCGCTCGCGATCAGGCTCGCGCATCAGGTCGCGGACGACTATCCCGACGGCAGGTTGTACGCGGCCCTGCGCGGGACCACGAACGAGCCCCGGTCTCCGGAGGCCGTGCTCGCCGGGTTTCTGCGCGCGTTCGGCGTGCCGACCGACGGGATCCCGGCGGACGTCGACGATTGCGCCTGCCTGTTCCGCAGCCTGGTCCATGGGCGCCGCGTGCTGCTCGTCCTCGACGACGCCGCCGGTGAGGCCCAGCTGCGGCCGTTGCTGCCCGCCGGTGGCGGCTGCGCGGTGATCGTCACGAGCCGGTTGGTCCTGGCCGGGCTCGAACTCGGCAGACAGGTCCCGGTCGACGTCCTGCCGGCGGCCGACGCGGCGGCCCTGCTCGCGAAACTCACCGAGATCGACGAAGACCCCGTTGCCGCGCAACAGGTTCTCGAACACTGCGGCGGGCTCCCGCTGGCGTTGCGGATCGTCGGCAGCCGGATCGGCGACCGCACGGGCTGGCGGCTCGCCGACGTCGCGGGGGAGCTGTCGGTCGAACGACGGCGGCTGGATTGGCTGTGCACAGGGGATCTCGCCGTCCGCGGCAGTCTAGCCCTCGGCTACCGGCAGCTGGCGCCGGACCGGCAGCGGCTGTTCCGCAGGCTGGGTTTGCTGCCTCCGGCCGACTTCCCGGCCTGGGCGGCGGCGCTCGCCGACGACGGGGCGCCCGAAGTGACGGCTCGCGCGCTGGAAGACCTGCGGCATCGGAACATGGTCCAGCCAGCCCCGCGTGCCACCGGCGCTCCCCGTTACCGGGTGCACGATCTCTTGCGCGCGTTCGCCGTCGAAGAGGTCGCCACCGAACCGGAGCAGGACCGCGCGGACACGACCGAGCGGGTGCTCGGCGGCTGGCTCTGGCTCGCGGAGAAGGCCGCGGACCGATTGTCCCGCAGCGTGTTGCGACCGGAACCCGGCACCGCGGCCAGGACCTCGCTCGACGCAGGGCTGGTGGCCGAACCGCTCTCATGGTTCCGGGACGAAGTGCCCGCGCTGGAGGCCGCCGTCTCGCACGCGGCGGACGCCGGCCTCGGCGAGCTCGCCTGGGAACTCGCCGTCGTGTCCGCGTCGTACTTCGACCACAGTGGACTGTACGCGGAATGGGCACGGTGCCACCGGTGCGCGCTCGCCGCGGCGAGGGAGTCGGGATGCGCGCGCGGGGAAGCCGCCTTGCTGCGGGGAATCGGCCAGATCCACCTGTACCGGGACGACTTCCGGACGGCGTGCGAAGCGCTCACCGAGTCGTGCCGCATCAGCGACCGGATCGGCGACCGGGCGGGCCGGGCCAGGGCGCTGACCGGGCTCTGCGTGCTCGCGCGGGCGGCCGGGCGACCGGAAACCTCGCGCGCCACGGCGAGCCGGGCGCTGGCCGTCTTCCGCGAGATCGGTGACGTGCTCGGCATGGCGCACGCGCACACCTCGTCCGCCGTCGCGAGTACCGACCTCGGTCTTCTCGACGAGGCCGAGGCGGAACTGGACGAGGCGGCGCGGCTTTGCGCCGAGCTGAACGACCCGCATCGCACGGCGCTCGTCCTGCGCAGGCGGGGACAACTGCATCTGCGGCGCGACGACCGGCGGAGCGCGATGTCGTGCCTGCGCCGCGCGCTCGACCTACTCGACTCGCTTTCCGACGAGATCTGCGCCTCGCGGGTCCGGCTGGATCTCGCGCGAATCCGCGCGAGATCCGGCGACCGGCCGCCGTCGGGGAAGGTGCTGATCAGGACCTAGCGCACCCGAGCTGGAGGTTCGTCGTCGGTACGGGTGGGGAAGTGACCGGGGTGAAGGCTCCCTTCACCGCGTTAGACGCGGCGAAGGGAGCCTTCACCCCGCCACCAACGCGCCCGTGACACGTTCGACACGCGGCACTAGCGCCACCGCCCGGTCGGCAGCGCGGGAACCCGGTGCCCGCGGTGACCGGTCATCTCGTCGTTCGAGAACAGCGCGTTGAGCACCGCTTCCTCGGTCGCCTGCACGACGGCCTCGAAGAAGGGATCGAGCCTGCCCCACGGGACGAACCGCATGCTTTCGTACTCGGCTTCGCCCGTCTGCGGGAACCGGCTGGTGAGCGCCCCCGGATTCGCCGTGCTGAACGCCAGGAAGAGGTCGCCGGAGAAATGCGAACCCGCGGTGCCCGTGCGGGCGAGGCCGAGCGGGACACGGCGGGCGAGCGACGTGCATTGCCCGGGCAGCAGGGGAGCGTCGGTGCCGACGATCACGATCACCGACCCGGCACCCGCCGGCGCCGCCCAGGCCTCCTCCATCGGGTTGTCGGCGCCGAGCTCGACGCCGACGTGCTCGCCCGCGACGGTGAGTTCGCGACGTGAGCCGAAGTTGGCCTGTACCAACGCTCCCACGGTGTACTCGTCGTCCCCATAGGACACGACGCGGGAGGCCGTGCCGGTGCCGCCCTTGAAGCCGTAACAGGTCATCCCGGTGCCGCCGCCGACGGAGCCTTCGCGGACCGGGCCCGGCCGCGCGGCATCGATCGCGGCGATGGCGTGTCCACTGTGGATGGTCGGTGCGGTGCTGTCGTTCAGGTACCCGTCCCAGGTTTCGGCGACCACCGGCAGCAGCCATTCGGCGGCGACGTCGGGCCGCTCGCGCACGACCCAGTCGATCGTGCCGCGATGGCACGCGCCGACGGCGTGCGTGGAGGTGATCAGCACCGGCAGGGTCAGCGAACCGGTCTCGGCCAGCCAGGCGGTGCCGGTCATCTCGCCGTTGCCGTTGAGGGCGTACGTCCCGGCCGCGCACGGCACGGCGAAGTCCTCGCGTCCGCGAGGCAGGACGGCGGTGACGCCGGTGCGCACCGATTCGCCCTCGACGAGGGTCGTGAAACCGATCTCGACGCCGGGCACGTCGGTGAGCGCGTTGTGCTCGCCGGTCCGGCCGGGCAGCGGGACACCCAGGTCGCGGGCGCGGGTCATGGACGGTCCTCCAAGGGGTTCGAGGTGGCTGTGCGGGCGTAGGAGAGCAACATCGCTTCGGCGGTGGCGATTTCCAGCGTCGGCACGGCCTGGGTGAGGTGCAGGCCGTAGCCGTCTTCCAGCGCGACGAGGTTCCGCGCGATCGACACCGGATCCGCGGTCAGCGTGAACTCGCCGGTGGCCGCGCCCGCTTCGAGGATGCCGGTGTAGATCCGCACCTGCTGCTCGTAGAGCGTGATGTGCCGGGCGGCGTACACGGGATCGCGGCGCGCGATCGTGCCGAGTTCGTAGAGCAGCACGCAGAGTTCGTCGTCGGGACCGGTCGGCAGCCCGCTGCGGATCATCGCCCGCAGCCGGTCGGACGGCTTCGTCGTCGCGCTCGCGGATCGCTCCCTCGCCGAGCAGAATCGCGCCACCGCCTCGCGCTGCACCTCCTGGAGCAGATCGGCGAGGGTGGGGAAGTAGTACAGGACCGAACCCGGCGAGAGGCCCGCGCCCTCGGCGACGTCCCTCAGCCGCAGGTTCAGCACGCCGCGGTCGAGGACGGCCTGTCTGGCCACCTCGATCAGTTCGGCCCGTCGCTCCGGTGCCTTGCTCGGTCTCGCCATGGCTTCATTCTTCGAATCTTGTTCGAAAAACGCAAGAGCTGCGCGCGATCAGCTCTTGACGTCACACCGTGGAGGGCCTTTGATGCGTGCTCAACAGTTCTTCGAAGGAGATTCAAGGAACCTACCTTGTAGGAGGTCGGCCGTGTCCACTCCCGCCCTGCGCCGCGGTCTGCGCACCCTCGGCACGCTGCTCATCACGCTCTCCGCGATCAGTCCGGCCTCATCGGTTTTCATCATCGCGCCGGGGGTGATCTCCGGCGCCGGGACGGGCGCCTTCTACAGCTTCGTGGCCGCCGCGGTCGTCGGTGTGTTCATGGCCTTCGTCTACGCCGAACTCGCGTCGGCCTTCCCGCTGGCGGGCGGCGAGTACGCGATCGTCACCCGCACGCTCGGCCGCCTGCCCGGCTTCGCGGTACTCGGCCTCATGATCATCACGCAGGTGCTCATCGTCGCGGTGATCGCGCTCGGCGTCGGCACCTATCTCGGAGTGCTCCTGCCCGGCGTGCCCGGCTCGGTGATCGCCGCCGTGACCTGCGTGGTCGCGGCCGTCGTCGGGGTGTTCGACATCAAGCTCAACGCCTGGGTCACCGGGATCTTCCTGGCGATCGAGATCCTCGCGCTGATCGTGGTCAGCGCGCTCGGACTGCTGAACCCGGCGCGCTCGTTCAGTGAACTGCTGGCCCATCCGGTCGCCTCGGACGGGGGACCGGCCACGGTCGGCGCCATCGCGATCGCCACGTCGGTCGCGATCTTCGCCTACAACGGCTACGGCTCGGCGGTGTATTTCGGCGAGGAGACGCAGGACGCCTCGCGCGGCATCGCCCGCGCGATCCTGATGGCCCTCGGCATCACGGTGCTCGCGGAGCTGATCCCGGTGACCGCGGTCCTGCTCGGCGCGCCCGACCTGAACGCGTTGTTCGCCTCGGAGAACATGCTGTCCTACTTCATCGGCTCGCGCGGCGGCGGCACCCTCGACACCGTGATCGGCCTGGCGGTGGCGCTCGCCATCATCAACGCCGTGCTGGCGATCGTGCTGATCAGCTCACGGATGCTGTTCAGCAGCGGCCGCGACCGCGCCTGGCCCTCGCCGGTCAACCGGGCACTGGCCGCGGTGCATCCGAAGTTCGGGACGCCGTGGGTCGCCACCGTCGGCACCGGCCTGGTGGCCGCGCTGCTCTGCTTCGTCGACCCGAAACTGCTTCTGGTGGTGACCAGCACGTCGATCGTGGCCGTCTACGCGGCGCTCTGCCTCGGCGCGATCGTCGGAAGGCGCACCGGCGCCACCGCGCACGCGAAGTACCGGATGCCGTGGTTCCCGGTCGCGCCGGTGCTGGCGCTCGGCGTCCTGGTGTTCGTGGTCTACCAGAACGTGCTCGACCCGGCGGTCGGACGGCCGAGCCTGATCGTCACCGCCTGCGTCGCCTTGTTGTCCGTCGCGTACTACGTCCTGGTGCTGCGGCGGAGGGGCGGCTGGAAACTGGCCGACGTCACCGAAGAGAAGGCGGAGGAGCCGGCCTGATCAGGTGTATTCGGCGATCTCCACGCCGTACGTGCCCGGTTCGAGCGCCTCGAAGATGTGCGGCACGTCGCCGGGGTAGCAGATGTAGTCGCCGGGCAGCAGTTCGATCGGCTCGTCCAGCGGTCCGACCTTGGCACGGCCCGCGCTGAGGACGATGTGCTCCACGATGCCGCTCATATGCGGATCCGAGAGCCGCGGTTTCCCGGGCTCGGCGCGGATCAGGTACACGTCGCGCCGGGCGCCGGGCGGGCACGAGCTGAGCAGCGTGCAGGCGTAGTCGGCGTGTTCGGCGAACACCGTCGGGCCGCTGCCCGAGCGGATGACCTGCACGCGGGGGCGTTCCGGCTCGACCACTCGCGAGAACGGGACGTCGAGTGCGACGCACAACGCCCAGATCGTCTCGACGCTCGGGTTCCCGGTGCCGGACTCCAGCTGGGAGAGCGTCGATTTCGCGATGCCCGCGCGTTTGGCGACCTCGGTGAGGGACAGCCCGGTGCGGGCGCGTTCCCGGCGCAGGGACATGGCGATGACGTCCAGTGGGGCACCGTCGGACGCGGTCGGGGACATGCGTTCGCTCCATCGGTCGTTGCGTTCGCCTTGACGAACACGGCTGCGTTCGTTCATTGTATGACGCTATGCGTTCGATATGGCGAACAACCACTCGTGTCCTGGGGCGCGATCTTCTCCGTGACATCGGGCTGGTCTGCCTCGCCGACACCATCGTCGGCATCTCTTACGGCGCCATCGCGGTGGGCTCCGGCTTCCCGATCTGGGCGCCGATGCTGCTTTCCGTGCTGGTCTTCGCCGGTGCCTCGCAGTTCATGTTCGTCGGCATAATCGCCGCCGGTGGGAGCCCGGTCGCGGCCGTCGCGGCGGGTCTGCTGGCCAACGCCCGGCATCTGCCGTTCGGCTTCGCGATCGGCGACGTCCTCGGGAAGCGGTGGTCGTCGAGGGTGGTCGGCAGTCACCTGATGATCGACGAATCGGTCGCGTTCGCCCTGGCCCAGCGCGACGAAGAGCGGCGCAAGGCGGCGTACTGGGTGTGCGGGATCGGCCTGTTCGTCTGCTGGAACGTCGGCGTCCTCGCCGGGGCCTACGCCGGGACGGCGATCAGCGACACCGATGCCTTCGGGCTCGATGCCGCGTTCCCGGCGGTCCTGCTCGCGCTGGTCCTGCCGTCGCTGCGCGACCGCGCGGCCCGGCTGCCGGTGCTCGTCGGCGTGGCCGTCGCGCTGGCCACGACGCCGTTCCTGCCCGCCGGGCTGCCGGTACTGCTCGCGCTGGTCGGCGTGCTGGCCGGGGTGGCGGCCAAGGAACCCGCCGAACGCGAACCCGAGGGAGTGCACTGATGGATCCGCTGGAACTGATCATCGCCGGCGGTGTGCTCGCCGCCGGGACCTTCGCCTTCCGGTTCGCCGGGCCGGTGCTGAAGGCGCGGTTCACCGTGTCGCCCAAGGCCGAGAAGCTGATGGCGCGCTCGGCCGTCGTCCTGCTGGCCGCACTGGTCGCGGTCGCCGCGCTCACCGAGGGACACGAGTTCGCCGGCTACGCCCGGCCCGCCGGGGTGCTGGTCGGCGGCGTGCTGGCCTGGCGCAAGGCGCCGTTCGCGCTGGTCGTCGTCGCGGCCGCCGCGACCGCCGCCCTGCTGAGGCTGGCCGGGGTCCCCTGACCTGGCCCTTCCCCGAGGCGCCTAAGCTAAGGGGAAGGTCTTTCGGGAGGTCGGGTGGCGATCGCGACGGGGGCACGGCCGGTGGTCGGCGTGCTCGCACTGCAGGGCGACGTGCGGGAGCACGCCGCGATGGTGGAACGCGCCGGCGCGCGGGCGCTGCCGGTCCGTCGCGCGACCGAACTGTCCGAAGTGGACGGTCTGGTGCTGCCCGGTGGCGAGTCGACCACCATGTCGAGGCTGCTGGAGACCTTCGAACTGCTGGAACCGCTACGCGAGCGCATCGCGGACGGGATGCCCGCGTTCGGCTCCTGCGCCGGGATGATCCTGCTCGCCCGGCAGGCCCTCGACGGACGGCCTGACCAGCGGCAACTCGGCGGGCTCGACGTCGTCGTCCGGCGCAACGCGTTCGGGCGGCAGGTGGACTCCTTCGAGGCCGACCTCGACTTCACCGGTATCGAAGGCGGCCCGGTGCACGCTGTGTTCATCCGCGCCCCGTGGGTCGAAAAGGCGGGCGACGGGGTCGAGGTACTCGCCAGTGTCCCCGAAATGCCGGGCTCCGAGGACGCGGCCGCTAGGATCGTCGCGGTCCGGCAGGGGGCGGTACTCGCCACGTCGTTCCACCCCGAACTCACCGGGGACGAACGCGTGCACAGGCTGTTCGTCGACCTCGTGCGACAGGCTTAAGCAAACCGACACTGTGCTCAGCGGCGGGCACAGGAGTAGATGGAGGAGAGATGAGCGGCCACTCCAAGTGGGCCACCACGAAGCACAAGAAGGCCAACCTGGACGCGAAGCGCGGCAAGCTCTTCGCCCGGTTGATCAAGAACATCGAGGTGGCGGCCCGGACCGGCGGTGGCGACCCGGACGGCAACCCGACGCTCTACGACGCCATCCAGAAGGCCAAGAAGAACTCGGTCCCGCAGGACAACATCGAGCGCGCCCGCAAACGCGGCGCCGGTGAAGAGGCCGGTGGCGCCGACTGGCAGACCATCACCTACGAAGGCTACGGCCCGAACGGTGTGGCCGTGCTGATCGAATGCCTCACCGACAACAAGAACCGCGCCGCCATGGAGGTGCGCACCGCGCTCACCCGGAACAACGGCTCGCTCGCCGACCCGGGTTCGGTCGCCTACATGTTCAACCGCAAGGGCGTCGTGATCATGCCCAAGGGTGACGCCGGCGAGGACGACGTCCTCATGGCCGTTCTCGACGCGGGCGCCGAAGAGGTCAACGACCTCGACGAGAACTTCGAGATCGTCTCCGAGGCCACCGACCTCGTCCCGGTCCGGAAAGCCTTGCAGGAAGCCGGTTTCGAGTACGAGTCCGCGGATCTCACGTTCCTTCCGTCGGTCAGCGTCCCGCTGGACGTCGAAGGCGCGAAGAAGGTCTTCAAGCTCATCGACGCGCTCGAGGATTGCGACGACGTGCAGAACGTGTACGCGAACTTCGATGTGTCCGACGAGGTCATGGCCGAGGTCGGCTGATCGATTTTCCCGCCATGCCGCGGAAAATCGGTCCCGGGGCTAGGTGCGGGCGCTCGCGTGGGGCACAATGTCGCGCGTGACGACCTCCGAAGCCGACGCCCTCACCGCCGAAGAAACCGAACTCATCCAGTGGATCGAGGGACAGGCGAAGGCGAGAGGGAACGCGGTCATCGCGGTCGAAGGCGACGAGGAGGAAGCGCCCTTCTGCTTCACCGCGTGCGCCTGGGCGTTGCACAACGTCGCGGAAGCGGTCGTGATCGGACTGCCCGAGCACATGGGGCCGGTCCTGCTCGACGCCTACGTCGACCGGGCGGCCGCCGGCGAGATCTTCGAAGTCGGCAAGCGCTACGACGATTTCTTCGAGGGCGCGCCGGTGGTCTTCGAACGGGTCGCGAAGGGGCACTATCCCGAGTACTTCGGGAGCGCGTTCCTGATCTACCCGGACGGGGACTTCCCGGCGCTGCAGCTGATCGTCGCCACGCCGGACGGGCACTTCCCGTGGCATCCGGACGCGCCCGAGGGCTTCGCGCGGTACCAGCCGGTGCTGACCGAATCCGGTGACCCGGAGAGCTGGACGCCGGGCGTCGACGGCCCCTGAGCCGCCACTGCGCGTGTTCATGGCGTTCGGAGGTGCTTGGAGGGCTCTGGGGTAAGTCCGTGAAGGCCTCCTTGAGGGACCCAGAGTCCCTCAAGGAGGCCTTCACGGACTCCATCGGCATCACAGTGGCCCCACAAGCCACAACGGCTGCGCGTGAAGGGCCCCTTCAACGCCCGCCCAAGTACATGAAGGACCCCTTCACGGCGCTAGGCGCAAATAAGGAGTCCTTCACGTACTTGCGAGGGCGGATCTGCCGGAGTCCGGGCTACGGTCCGTGAGGGCCTCCTTGCCTACCCTGAAGGTAGTGAAGGAGGCCCTCACGGACTTCAGGCTCACTTCAGCCAAGGCTCCAGGTCCGCAGCCGCCTCCGGCCATTCGGCGGCCAAAGCCGCCGCCGGCCGGAACTCCACGCAGTCGTCCGTATAGGGCGGCACCACCACGGTCCCGACCAGGCTCCACTCACCGGTGCTCACCGACGCCTGCCAGACCCCCGCCGGCACCACCACCTGCGGACGCTGACCGGCCGCGACGTCCGGCCCCAGCATCGGCCGCGAAACACGCCCATCGGGGAACAGCAGCAGCATCCGCACCGGCGCGCCGGCGTGGTGGGCGTAGACCTCCAGCCGGTCCAACCGGTGCGGCGCCGAGGTTTCCGGCGGTGCGAGCAGGTAGTAGATCGCGGACGCGCTGTCGTCGCGCCAGCTCTGTGCCCAGCGGCCACCCTCCACGGGCAACGGCTGAAGACCCAGATGAGCGGTGAAGTCGTCGGGACTCGGCATGTCCTCATCTTGCCCGGAGCCCGCTCCGGGTAGCCTCGGATCTCGAACTGATGTTCGCCGGAGCGGAGGAAAACGCGTGCGGGTACTCGGGGTCGACCCCGGTCTGACCAGGTGCGGGCTCGGAGTGGTCGACGGTGGCACGGGCCGCACCGTCCGCCCGGTGGCCGTCGACGTCGTGCGGACTCCGGCCGACGCCGATCTCGCCGTGCGCCTGCTGGGGATCTCCGACGCCGTGGAGCGGTGGATGGATCGCTACAAACCCGAGGCCGTCGCCGTGGAGCGGGTATTCGCGCAGCACAACGTGCGCACCGCGATGGGCACCGCGCAGGCGGGCGGCGTCGTCGCGCTCGCCGCGGCCAAGCGCGGGCTGCCGGTCGTGTTCCACACCCCGAGCGAGGTCAAGGCCGCCGTCACGGGCTCCGGCCGTGCGGACAAGGCGCAGGTCACCGGTATGGTCATGCGGCTGCTCGGCCTCGAGGTCAAACCGCATCCGGCGGACGCCGCGGACGCGCTCGCGCTCGCCATCTGCCACCTGTGGCGCGAGCCGATGCGCGTCCGGCTCGCCGAAGCCGAGGCCAGGGCGGCCGAGATCGCCAAGAACCACAAGGCCAGGCTCGCCGCCGCGGCCAAAGAAGCGAAAGCGCAAGGAGCGGCTCGATGATCTCCTCGGTACGCGGTGAAATCCTCTCCATCGGTCTCGACCACGTCGTGATCGAGGTCGGGGAGTGGGCTTCGCCGTGCAGGCCACTCCCGCCACCCTCGCGACGCTTCGCCGCGGCGAGCAGGCGATGCTGCACACCGCGCTCGTGGTCCGTGAGGACTCCTTGACGCTGTTCGGTTTCGCCGACGCCGACGCCCGCGAGCTGTTCGGCCTGTTGCAGACGGTCTCCGGGATCGGGCCGCGGCTCGCGCTCGCGACACTCGCCGTCCTCGATCCCGACAAGCTGCGCTCCGCGCTGGTCGAAGGCAACATCACCGTGCTCACCCAGGTGCCCGGCATCGGCCGCAAGGGCGCCGAGCGGCTCACGCTCGAACTGCGCGACAAGGTCACCGCGCTCGCGGGCCCGACCGACGGTTCCCCGTCGGTCGTCGCGCCCGGCGCGCTGCGGGGCGAGGTCGTCGAAGCGCTCGCGGGCCTCGGCTTCCCGGCCAAACAGGCCGAACAGGCCGTCGACAAGGTGCTCGGCGAGGGCGAAGGCCACACGACGTCGTCCGTGCTGCGCGCCGCGTTGGCCACCCTCGGGCGTAAGCGGTAGACGGCCACATGGACTATGAGGCCGTGACGGAGTTCGAAACCGACGAGACGCTCTCGGCGCTGTCGCAGACCGGCGAACGCGAGGTCGAGACCACGCTGCGCCCGCGCAAGCTCGACGAGTTCGTCGGCCAGCCACGCGTGCGTGAGCAGCTCGAACTCGTGCTGGAAAGCGCGCGGCGCCGAGGTGTCCCGCCGGACCACGTCCTGCTGTCCGGCCCGCCGGGACTGGGCAAGACGAGTATGGCGATGATCGTCGCCGCCGAGCTCAACGCCGCCATCCGCATCACCTCCGGACCGGCGCTGGAACGCGCGGGCGATCTGGCCGCGATGCTGTCCAACCTGGCACCCGGCGACGTCCTGTTCATCGACGAGATCCACCGCATCGCCCGCCCCGCCGAGGAGATGCTGTACCTGGCGATGGAGGACTTCCGCGTCGACGTCGTCGTCGGCAAGGGGCCAGGCGCCACCAGCATCCCGCTGGAGATCGCGCCGTTCACGCTGGTCGGGGCCACGACGAGGTCCGGTTCGCTGACCGGTCCGCTGCGCGACCGGTTCGGCTTCACCGGCCAGATGGAGTTCTACAGCGACACCGAACTCGAACTCGTCGCCCGCCGCGCCGCCACGATCCTCGACATCGACATCGACCGGGACGGCTGTGCGGAGATCGCCCGCCGGTCCCGCGGCACACCCCGGATCGCGAACCGGCTCCTGCGCCGGGTGCGCGACTACGCCGAGGTCCGGGCGGACGGCAAGGTCACGCGCAAGATCGCCCGTGCCGCGCTGGAGGTCTACGACGTCGACGAACTCGGCCTCGACCGGCTCGACCGCGCGGTGCTGACCGCGCTGGTCCGCTCCTTCGGCGGCGGCCCGGTCGGCGTGTCGACGCTGGCCGTCGCGGTGGGGGAAGAACCGACCACCGTCGAAGAGGTGTGTGAGCCTTACCTGGTCCGCGCCGGTATGCTCGCCCGCACTCCTCGCGGTCGGGTCGCCACAGCGGCCGCGTGGGAGCACCTCGGCCTGCCGGCTCCGGCCGGTACCACGCACGGTGATCAGGGCGGCCCGACCCTGTTCGACCAGGACTGAACGGACCGTTCACGCGGTTCGAGGCCCGTGGTGACGACGGGTGGTGGTGGAGTTTCCGCTGGCACCTGGCACACTCGGGGAGAGCACACCCCGCCAAACCGGACAAAACAGCGCACCGCGCGGCGTCCGCTCGAAATGGAGAATCATGAACCAGTTATTGCTGCCGCTGCTCCTGATGCTCGTTGTGGCGATTCCGCTCGTCATGGGCACCCGTAAGCAGAAGAAGGCGGCGGCGGCGCAGCAGGAGCTGCTCTCGAGCCTGGCTCCCGGTGACCGGGTGATGACCACCTCCGGTCTCTACGCGACTGTCGCCGACGCCTCCGCCGACACCACGATCGACCTCGAGGTCGCTCCCGGCGTCGTGACCACCTGGCTGCGCCAGGCCGTCCGCGAGAAGGTCGAGCCGGTCGTCGAGACCGACGAGGACGCCACTGACGCCACCGACACCGACGAGGTCGTCGAGGCGCCGGTCGTCGAGTCGAAGGACGACGAGCGCGTCGAAGAGAAGTCGGGCGCGCAGATCGCTCCTCCGCTGGAGCACGGCAAGAAGTAGCGCTTGTAAGGCCATCCCCGACACCAGACTTTCGTAGGTGCGGGGCCAACGCCGGGCTCACGCAGCACCGAGTAGTGTCTCGGTGCTGCGTGCGTGTCCGTCGTCATAGTCGTGCTCGTTCGCGGTACCGCCGGACTCCCGTCCAGTGAGTGAACAGCCAAGTCCATTGGGGAAAAACCCAGTCCGTCCGAGGAGACCGAAGCACAGTGGCCGCACCGGCCGGGCATCTCCGCCCGGGACGCTATCTCGCCTTCTTCGCCCTGATCGTGGTGGCGCTGTACGCCCTGGTGTTCTTCACCGGTAGCGGCAAGCCGACGCCGAAGCTCGGCATCGATCTGCAAGGCGGCACGAGGGTCACCCTGTCCGCCCGAAACCCCGACGGCGGCGACCCTCCGCGAGAGTCCCTCGAACAGGCCCGCTCGATCATCGAGCGCCGGGTCAACGGTATCGGCGTCAGCGGCACCGAGGTCGTCCTCGACGGCAGCAACGTCGTCATCACCGTCCCCGGTGAGCAGGGCGACCAGGCCAAGACGCTGGGCAAGACCGCGAAGCTGGGCTTCCGGAAGGTCGTGACCTCGCAGCCGGTGACCCCGGTCCAGCAGCCGTCGGCCCCGCCCGCTTCCGGCGCGCCGTCTTCGGCGCCGCCGTCCTCGCCGGGCGTGAGCGCCCCGCCGAGCAGCCCGGCCAACGGTGGCGGTGGCGCCGCCGGCGCGCCGCAGCAGCAGCCCGGCGCGGACTCCGACGAGCAGACGAGGAAGGAGATCGAGGAGGCCCGGAACCTCCGGCAGAACCCCGATCTGCTTTCGACGGACCAGGCGAAGCAGGCCGCGGCCGCCGAGAAGGCCTTTGCGGCCCTCAACTGCGACCCGAAGGTGTCGGACCCGCTGGTCGGCAACGACCTCACCGACAAGCCGCTGGTCGCCTGCGGTGACAAGAACACCATGAAGTACCTGCTGGAGCCGGAGTTCCTCCCCGGAACCGAGATCTCCGACGCTTCCTCGGGTTACGACACCCAGAACTCCCAGTGGGTCGTCAACCTGAACTTCAAGGGCGAGGGCTCCCGCATCTGGGGCGACTTCACCTCGAAGAACGTCCAGAAGCAGGCCGCGTTCGTCCTCGACACGCAGGTCGTCTCCGCGCCGACCATCCAGTCCGCGATCCTGGGCGGCCAGACCCAGATCACCGGCCGGTTCAGCCAGACCGAGGCGAAGGACCTGGCCGACGTGCTGAAGTACGGCTCGCTGCCGCTGTCGTTCGAGTCCTCGGACGCGACGACCGTGTCCGCGACGCTGGGTCTCGCGTCGCTGCAGGCGGGTTTGATCGCCGGTGGCCTCGGCCTCCTGATCGTGTTCATCTACTGCTTGTTCTATTACCGCTTGCTGGGTGTGCTGACGATCCTGTCGCTCGCCTTGTCGTTCTCACTGGTCTACGCGGTGCTGGTGCTGCTGGGGCGGTGGATCGGGTACACCCTCGACCTCGCCGGCGTGGCGGGCCTGATCATCGCGATCGGTATCACCGCCGACTCGTTCGTCATCTACTTCGAACGGTTGAAGGACGAGATCCGGGAAGGCAGGACGTTCCGCTCCGCGGTGCCGCGAGGCTGGTCTCGTGCCCAGCGCACGATCCTCGCGTCGGACGCGGTCAGCTTCCTCGCCGCGGCGATCCTGTACTGGCTGGCCGTCGGTGAGGTCAAGGGCTTCGCGTTCACGCTCGGCATGTCGACGGTCCTCGACCTCGTCGTGGTCTACCTCGTGACCCACCCGCTGGTCGCGATGGTGTCGCGGTCGAAGTCGAAGTTCCTGTCCAACCCCAAGAACCTCGGCCTCGGTGCCGTGCAGCAGGTGGGCTCGGAGCGCAAGGCGGCCCGTCCGGCCGCCGGCCGCCCGAACGTCAAGGAGGCGTGACCGTGGTCGACGACAACACCACCACCGCGGGCAAGCGCGACAGCATCTTCCGCCGCCTCTACGTGGGCACGGGCGCGTTCGACGTGGTCGGCAAGCGCAAGCGCTGGTACCTCTTCTTCGGCGCGCTGGTGCTGGTCTGCATCGCGTCGATGGGGATCAAGGGCTTCAACTTCGGTATCGACTTCGAAGGCGGCACCCAGATCCAGCTGCCCGCCAACGGCAAGAACGGGCAGATCACCGAACAGCAGGCCAAGGACGTCTTCTCCGAGGCGCTCGGCCGTCCGGCCGACGAGGCGCAGAAGGTCGGCAGCGGCGCTTCGTCGACCATTCAGCTCCGCTCGGACACCCTGGACGCCGCCGAGGTCGCCAAGATCAAGGAAGCGCTGTTCCGCGACCTGGGCCCGATCGGGTCCAACGGTCAGCCGAGTGTCCAGGCCATCAGTGACAGCGCGGTCAGCGCGTCCTGGGGCGGGGAGATCTCGCGGCAGGCGTTGATCGCGCTCGGGGTGTTCCTCCTGGCGGTCACGCTGTTCCTGGCGTTGTACTTCGACACCAGGATGGCCGCCGCGGCGCTGATCTCGCTCCTGCACGACATCGTGGTGACGGCGGGTGTGTACTCGCTGATCGGTTTCGAGGTCACGCCGGCGACGGTGATCGGTCTGCTGACGATCCTCGGGTTCTCGCTGTACGACACGGTGGTGGTGTTCGACAAGGTCCGCGAGAACACGCGCGGCCTGCTCGGGCTCACCCGCCGCACCTTCGGCGAGGCGGCCAACCTGGCGCTGAACCAGACGCTGATGCGGTCGTTCAACACGGCGCTGATCGCGATGCTGCCGATTCTCGGTCTGCTCGTCGTCGGGTACATCCTGCTCGGCTCGGGCACGCTGCAGGACCTCGCGCTGGTGCAGCTCACCGGCACCCTGGTCGGCGTGCTGTCCTCGGTCGCGCTGGCCACGCCGCTGCTGGTGGATCTGAAGATGCGTGATCCGAAGTTCCGTCAGCAGGCCGACCGGGTCGCCGCGCGGCGCGCGAACCAGGCCCGCAAGGCCGCCGAGCGCGACGACGACTTCGACCCGAACGACGAGGACGCACTGGCCGCCGAGCTCCGCAAGGAGAAGGCGTACGCCGCGGCGGCGAGCGTGCCCGCACGGAACCAGAAGGCCCACAAGGGCCGTCCGTCGGGCAAGCGCAAGAGGTAATAGAGTTCAACCCCCGGAAAGGTCCTTTCCTTGCGAACTCCGTGAGGGAAGGACCTTTCCTGGTGTTCAGGAGAGCAGGAAGCACATGGAGCTGGACAAGGCACTCGACCTCATCGCCGGCGTGCCGGACTTCCCGGAACCCGGCGTGCTGTTCCGGGACCTGAGTCCGCTGTTCGCCGACGCGGCGGGTTTCAAGGCCGTCACGGACGCGCTGGCCGCCACCGTCGATCCCGAGGCCGACCTGCTGGCCGGGGTCGAAGCGCGCGGATTCCTGCTGGCCGCCGCCGTCGGTTACGCCCGTGGCCTCGGGGTCGCGTTGATCCGCAAGCCGGGCAAGCTGCCCCGCGTCGCGGGCAGGGTGGGTTACACGCTGGAGTACGGCACCGCGACCGTCGAATTGCCCGAAGGCGTCGTCGAGCCCGGTCAGCGTGTCGCGATCCTCGACGACGTACTCGCCACCGGCGGCACGGTCGCGGCCACCTGCAAACTGCTGGAAGACGCGAAGGCACAGGTCACGGGGGTTTCGGTGGTCATGGAACTCGGCGCGCTCGGCGGTCGTTCCGTGCTTGAGGGGCGTCGTGTGGAGGCCCTCCGGGTGTGTTGACCGGGCGCACCAAGTGAGCCGCGAGGGGGAGCGGTTACCCTTGATGTCCGAAGGCCGCACGAAGCGCAGGAGGTGCGGGTGAGCCAAGAGCTCGATGCCGCGGTGTCCTCGAAGGACGGCACCGAGCAGAACGGTGCGGCGCGACAGGGGGCGGCGCCGACACCGTCCGCGACACGACGCGTGCGCGCCCGCCTCGCCCGCCGGATCACCGCGCAGCGCGCCGCGCCGGTCAAGCAGGTTCTCGAACCGCTCGCCGTCATCCACCGCGAGCTGCACCCCAACGCGGACCTCGCGCAGCTCCAGCGCGCATACGACGTCGCCGAGGAGCTGCACCGCGAGCAGCGGCGCAAGTCCGGCGACCCGTACATCACGCATCCGCTGGCCGTCGCGACCATCCTCGCCGAACTCGGCATGGACACCACGACGCTGGTCGCGGCGCTGCTGCACGACACCGTCGAAGACACCGGCTACTCGCTGGAGAGCCTGAAGGCCGACTTCGGCGAGAAGGTCGGCGAGCTCGTCGACGGCGTCACCAAACTGGACAAGGTCAAGCTCGGCACCGCCGCGGAGGCCGAGACCATCCGCAAGATGGTCATCGCGATGGCGCGCGACCCGCGCGTGCTGGTCATCAAGCTGGCCGACCGGCTGCACAACATGCGCACGATGCGTTTCCTGCCGCCGGAGAAGCAGGCCCGCAAGGCGCGCGAGACCCTGGAGGTCCTAGCCCCGCTGGCGCACCGGCTCGGCATGGCCACGGTCAAATGGGAGCTGGAGGACCTGGCCTTCGCCATCCTGCAGCCGAAGAAGTACGACGAGATCGTCCGCCTCGTCGCCGATCGCGCGCCTTCGCGCGACACGTACCTGCGGTCCGTGATCACCGATCTGACCAGCAACCTCGACGGCTCGCGGATCACCGCCAAGGTCGAGGGCAGGCCGAAGCACTACTACTCGATCCACCAGAAGATGATCGTCCGCGGCCGCGACCTCGACGACATCCACGACCTGGTGGGCGTGCGGATCCTGGTCGAGGACGTCCGTGACTGCTACGCCGCGATGGGTGTCGTCCACGCGCTGTGGCAGCCGGTGCCCGGCCGGTTCAAGGACTACATCGCGCAGCCGCGCTTCGGTGTCTACCAGTCGTTGCACACCACGGTGATCGGGCCGGACGGCAAGCCCCTGGAAGTCCAGATCCGCACCTACGAGATGCACCGCACCGCCGAGTACGGCATCGCCGCGCACTGGCGGTACAAGGAGACCAAGGGCACCCACAACGGGAACGCCATGGACGTCGACGAGATGGCGTGGATGCGCCAGCTCCTCGACTGGCAGCGGGAAGCGGCGGACCCGGGCGACTTCCTGGAGTCGCTGCGCTACGAGCTCGCCTCGCGCGAGATCTTCGTGTTCACGCCCAAGGGCGACGTGATCACGCTGCCGGTCGATTCGACGCCGGTCGACTTCGCCTACGCCGTGCACACCGAGGTCGGCCACCGGTGCATCGGGGCCCGCGTCAACGGCAGGCTCGTCGCGCTCGAGCGCAAGCTGGAGAACGGCGAGGTCATCGAGATCTTCACCTCGAAGGCCGAGACGGCGGGGCCGAGCCGCGACTGGCTGCAGTTCGCCGGTTCACCCAAGGCACGCGCGAAGATCCGGCAGTGGTTCGCCAAGGAACGCCGTGACGAGGCGATCGAAGGCGGCAAGGAGGCCATCACCAAGGAGGTCCGCAAGGTCGGCCTCCCGATCCAGCGGCTGGTCTCCGCCGAGTCGATGGGCGCGGTCGCCACCGAGCTGCGGCACCCGGACATCAGCTCGCTGTACGCGGCCGTCGGCGAGGGGCACACCAGCGCGAAGCACGTCGTGCAGCGGTTGGTCGCGCTCATCGGCGGCGTCGACGAGGCGGAGGAGGAGCTCGCCGAGCGCGCGACCCCGTCCACCGTCACCCGCCGCCGCGGCTCGAACGACGTCGGCGTCGTGGTGAAGGGCGCCAGCGACATCTGGGCCAAGCTCGCGCGCTGTTGCACCCCGGTACCGGGCGACGAGATCCTCGGTTTCGTCACGCGTGGCGGTGGCGTCAGCGTGCACCGGACCGACTGCACCAACGCCGACGACCTGCGGGCCCAGCCCGAGCGGCTCGTCGAGGTCGAGTGGGCGCCGTCCGCGTCTTCGGTGTTCCTCGTCGCGATCCAGGTCGAGGCGCTGGACCGGCACCGCCTGCTCTCCGACGTCACCAAGGTGCTCGCGGACGAGAAGGTCAACATCCTGTCCGCGTCGGTCACGACGTCGCGCGACCGGGTCGCGGTCAGCCGGTTCTCGTTCGAGATGGGCGACCCGAAGCATCTCGGGCACGTGCTGAAGGTGGTCCGGGGCGTCGAAGGCGTTTACGACGTGTATCGGGTCACTTCGGCTTCGTGAGCACTGGTGGGCCCCGGCTAAAGTCCGAGGATGACTGACGGGTTCGAATTCGCTCGCGACGGCGAGGTCGCACGGCTGACGTTCACCAGGCCGGAGAAGATGAACGCGATCACCTACGGGATGTGGTCGGCGATCCCGGACGTGGTGGCGCGGGTGGAGGCGGACCCGGCGATCAAGGTCCTCGTGCTGACCGGCGCCGGCGCGCACTTCTCGGCGGGCGCGGATATCAGCGAGTTCCGGGAGCTGCGGTCCACCGCGGACGCGGCCGAGACCTACGACAAGGCCGTCGACGGGGCCGTGGCGGCGCTGACGGCGTCGCGGAAGCCGACGGTCGCGATGATCCAGGGGAACTGCATCGGCGGCGGGTGCCAGATCTCGGTCGCGTGCGACTTCCGCTTCGCGGCGGAGGGCTCGCGTTTCGGTATCACGCCGGCGAAGCTCGGGATCGTCTACCACTTCGATTCGACACGGCAGCTCGTCTCACTGGTCGGCCCCGCGAACGCGAAGTACTTCCTGCTCTCGGGCGAACTCGTCGACGCGCGGCGGGCGCGGGAGATCGGGCTGCTCAACGACGTCTTCCCGGCCGACGAGCTGGAGACCTCGACGGCGAAGTTCGTCGAGACACTGGCTTCGCGTTCGCAGGCCTCGGTGCGCGGGATGAACCGGATCATCGAGAAGATCGTGGCGGGACAACAGGAATCCGACGCCGAAGTGGACGAGATCCGGCTCGGTGCCCTGCACGGCGAGGACTATGCCGAAGGGGTGGCCGCGTTCCTGGCGCGGCGACCGCCCAAGTTCACTTATCGCTGAGGGTCGCGTTTATCGCGGCGGTCCGCGTGGCCCGTCGGCGATAACGTCGCGAAAGCCACTTTCGGGACATCACACGTCGCGAAAGTGGCTTTCGCGACACGCGCCTGCCACAGCACTTCCGCCTCGGCTTTCCCCGAAAACCCTTGTGGCATTGTGCTTTCTGTGCCTCGGCAGGTCGGGTTCCGTCGGCCACGCTGTTGCGCGAAAAAGTTTTTTATGGCCTGCGACGAACGTGCTTATGGTCGTTTCATGGAATGGAGATTTCGATCGGCCGAAGAGCTCGCGACCGCTTTGCGTGCCGGTGAGGTGACCTCGGCGGAACTGACCGAAGAGGCGATCGCCCTGATCGAGCGGGACGACAAGGCGATCAACGCGATCTGTGTGCCGGACTTCGACCGGGCGCGGGCCGCCGCGCGCGACGCCGACCGGGCGCGTGCCCGCGGCGAGGCCCGGCCGTTGCTCGGTATCCCGGTGACGGTCAAAGAGTCCTTCGATATGACCGGCCTGCCCACGACCTGGGGGATGCCGCAGCATCAGGAGTTCGTGCCCGCCGAGGACGCGGTGCAGGTTTCGCGGCTCAAGGCAGCCGGGGCGGTGGTGCTCGGCAAGACCAATGTGCCCTTGGGACTGCAGGACATCCAGTCCTTCAACGAGTTCTACGGCACGACGAACAATCCGTGGGATCACGATCGCACCTCGGGCGGGTCGTCCGGCGGATCGGCGGCGGCACTGGCTTCCGGCTTCGGCGCGCTGTCCATCGGCTCCGATCTCGCCGGCTCGTTGCGCACCCCCGCGCATTTCTGCGGCATCTACGCGCACAAGCCGACGGTCGGGCTCGCGGCGACCCGTGGCATGGTCCCGCCTCTGGCGCCCGCCTTGCCGGTCGACCTCGACTTGGCCGTCGCCGGTCCGATGGCGCGCACCGCCCGCGACCTCACGCTCCTGCTCGACGTCATGGCCGGGCCGGACCCGCTGACGCACGGCATGGCGTATGAGGTGAAGCTGCCGCCCGCGCGCCATGAGCGGCTCAGCGACTTCCGGGTCTTGGTGATCGAGGACCATCCGCTCATCCCGACCGGGGCGGCCGTGCGGGCGGGGGTGAACCGTGTGGCCGACGCGCTTGCCGACGGTGGAGCCCGCGTCGAACGGCACAGCCCGTTGCTGCCCGACCTGACCGAGTCCGCGACGATCTACACGCAGTTGCTGTTCTCGAGCACCGTCGCGCGCTTTCCCGTCGAAGCGTACGAGCAGCTTCAGGCCAATGCCGCCGGACTGAGCGCGGACGATCGGAGTCTCGACGCGGCGCGGTTGCGCGCCATGGTGTTCACCCACCGCGACTGGCTGACGGTGTCCGACGATCGCGAGCGCCACCGCCACGGCTGGCGGCGGCTGTTCGCCGAGTTCGACGCCGTGGTCTGCCCGATCACGCCGACCCCGGCGTTCCCGCACGACCACGACCCCGATCTGCTGGGACGGCGGATCGGCATCGACGGCGTCGAGTACCCGTACTTCGACCAGCTCGTCTGGGCGGGCGTGGCCACCATGCCCGGTCTGCCCGCCACCGCTGTGCCGACGGGCCGGTCCGCCGAGGCCTTCCGGTGGGCGTGCAGCTCATCGGTCCGGCGTTCGAAGATCGCACCCCGCTGCGGCTGGCCGAACTGCTGGAACAGGCGATCGGCGGGTTCCAGGCACCGAGCTAGATCTCGTCCCAGGGATTGCTGTCGTACGCTTCGGCGAGGATCCGGCTCGTCTCCGGGGCGTACGGCAGCACGACGTCGTCCACTGACGCCACCGGCCAGCCGACCGACTCCGAATTGGTCAGGAACATGGCGTCGAACCCGGGCAGGTCGGCGGGGCGGACGTCACGGACCTCCTGCGGGATCCCGTTCCGCTCCAGGCCGCGTCGCACGAGCTGCTGGGTGATTCCGTCGAGCACCGGGGCCTGCGGCCAGACCACCGTGCCGCCATCGAGGAACCCGACGTTCCAGATCGACGCTTCGCTGACCCGGCCGTCGTAGTCGACGAACAACGCGTCGTCGTAGCCCGCCAGCTTCGCCTCACGCGTGTGGTGAAGCAGTCCGAACGTGCCGACGTGCTTGACCTCCGGAAGCACCCGTTCGTAGCGCACGGACCGCAGGCGCAGCGGCGTCATCTCGTGCTCTCGTGGCGGCCCGGTCCGGACGAGGACATCCGGCGCCGCGGGCGCGCCGGGATCGGACCAGTCCATCTCGCGGGAGAAGATCAGCACGCGCACCGACAGCGCGTCCTCACCCCGCACGGCCTGCCGCACGTACGCCCGCACCGCGTCGGTGTCGAGGTCGCTGCCGAACATGCGCCGCGTGCTCGTCACGAGCCGGTGAAGGTGGACGTCCAGGCCGCGGACCTTGCCGTCGCGGACCTGCATCGCGGTGAAGTGGCCATAGCCGAACGCGCCCGCCAGGTCTTCCGACCGGGCGGGCGCGCCGTTGAGCTCCAGCTTCACGTCAGGCGTTGACCGTGACGCCGGTGAACTTGACCTCGGTGTTGGGCGGGCCGGTGCCGTCGCCGTTGCCTGCCTGCGCGTTCGCGCCCGCCTTGGCGACCTTGTCGAGCACCTTCAGGCCCTCGTCGGAGATGCTGCCGAAGACCGAGTAGTCCGCGGGCAGTTCGGCCTCGCCGTAGACCATGAAGAACTGGCTTCCGCCGGAGTTCGGCTGCTGCGTCTTCGCCATCGCGAGGATGCCGCGGCCGTACTTGATCTCCTTGAACGCCTCGTCCGGCATCGTGTAGCCCGGGCCGCCCATGCCGCTGGCCTCGGGGTCGCCGCACTGCAGCATCTGGAGGCCGGTGGTGCCGAGCCGGTGGCATTTGGTGTCGTTGAAGTAGCCCTGCTGGGAAAGGCTGATGAAGCTCTGCACGGCGCAGGGGGCGAGCGCCCGGTCCAGCGTCAGCGGGATGTCTCCCGCGGTGCTCTTCAGCACGACGTTCACCGTGCCGTTCGAGGAGACGTCCTTGCCTTCCGGCTTGTTCACCTTCTTCGAAGCCGGCTTGGTGGTGTCGTCCTTGTAGTCGCAGGCCACCGGGTTCGCCAGCGGCGTCGGCCGCTTCGGCATCGGAGTGCGCTCCGTGGGGATGGTGACCTCGGGGGTCGGAGGAGCCGAGCTCGGGGAAGCGTCGGAGGCGGCATCGTCACCACTGTTACTGCTGACGATCCACCACACCGCGCCCGCCACGATGGCGACGACGCCGACGACCGCCACCGAGCCGACGATCTTGCGCCGCTTGGCCTTTTCGGCCCGTCGCACGATCTGTCGCTCGAGCTTGCGCTTCGCGGCTTCGCGGCGCTGCTGGTTGGTCGGCACCCGCCCTCCCGGTTTCCACTCGATGTCACACGTCTGAGGTAGCGGGAGTCTATTGGCACAGCCTGTGAGGCCCCCGTACAGGGGCCGCTAGGCTTACTTGATCGTGATCAGGGCCATCCTGTCACCTGTTCGGCGGAAGATCTGAGGAGGCGTTTCGTGCTGGTTGTCGGTTTTCCGGCAGGCCCCCTCGAAGCCAACTGCTACCTGCTCGCCCCGGAGGGCGGCGGTGAGTGCGTGATCGTCGACCCCGGCGAGGAAGCCGCCGGGCCGATCGAGGCCGCGCTCGCCGAGCACGGTCTGACGCCGGTCGCGATGCTCGCCACCCACGGCCACCCCGATCACGTCGCTTCGGCGGGCGAGGTCGGCGCGCGCCACGGAATACCTCTCTATCTGCACGAGGCGGACCGGCCACTCCTCGGCCAGGACGCCGGTCAACGGAAGGACGGGATCGTGCCACTCGTCGATGGCCCGCTGAGGCTGGCCGGGCTGGAGATCGCGGTGTCCGGCACACCGGGGCACACCGCCGGTTCGGTGGTCTTCGGGCTGACCTCCGCCGAGGGCGGCCGGATCGTGCTCACGGGGGACAGCCTGTTCGCCGGATCGATCGGCCGGTCTTCCGGTGACGGCGGTGAGCTCGTGCGTTCCCTCGGCGCCAAGGTGATGACGCTGCCCGACGACACCGTCGTCCTCCCGGGCCACGGTCCGGCCACCACGATCGGCCAGGAGCGGGCGGCGAACCCGTTCCTGGCCGGGACGGGCGCGTGATGACGGAGCCCACCGGGACCCCGGAGACCCCCGAACGTCTCCCGCTGTTCCACGACGACCCCAAGCTCCGTCGCAAACGAGGCTGCTCCAGCGTCGCCGGTGTCGTGATCTTCGCGGCCGCGTTCGGCGGGATCGCCGGGCTGATCGGGGGAGAGATCGCCGGGCTCGTGGTCGCTGGGGTGATCGCGCTGCCGCTGCTGTACGTCATGTTCTACAACCTGCGCCGCCGGGTGTGGCTCGAAGGCGACACGCTCATCGTGCGGACCTGGGGCGTGCGGCGGATCGACCTGACCGCGGCCGAGCGCATCGACCTGGTGATCAGCGACGTTCGCGGGACCCGGACGGTCAGCCTGCTGGTCAACGCGGGCAAGCGCCGCAAGGTCGCGAAGGTCGATCTGGCCGTGTACTCGGGCGCGGGCGGCCGGGAGCTTGGCATCCTGCAGCTGCGCAAGCTGGCGAACGCCCTGCTGAACAACACCGACGCGAACGGTCTCGTGTTCTCGGAACTGCTGGTGGCGCAGCTGAAATCGGAAGCGCGCGGCGACGCGGCGGCGGAGCGGCCGCTGTACCGGCTGGCCTCGGCGGCGCCCGCCGGGAAGTACATCCAGCGGTTCACGATGGAGGCGGTCAGCCGCTTCGTGGCGACCCTGGACTGACGTGCGCCGGAGACGTTCAGTCTCGTGAGTGGCAAGGACGGTTAGAGCCAACTAGCTTTTGGTTACCTACTTGTGACGTGCGCTTTTGTGGGTACCTGCTCTCGGTGCAGGGTCTATTCCGCTAGTGCGGGCCCGTACCGTGCGGGACGAGTCCGCACTACCCGTCCCACCACCGGGACGGGTCGAATGTGCCTTTTCACCTGCACGAACGTTGGTTCGGGCCAGGTGGGCCAGGTTTCAGTCAACCCGGCCCACCTGGCCCATTTCAGCGGTGCACCGCCATTTTCGAGACGCAGCGTGGGCGTGGCCGGTCCGACTAGTTATCAGGCGGCAGGGTCTTCCCCGTTCCGGGAATGTGCTGAGCCGGTCAGTAGCGTGAACACTTCAGTCCGCTGCCGCATGTCGCCGGGCGTGTTCTGTTCGAGTTCGCCGGTTCGATTGACGATCCAGTTCCGGGACTGGTCGCGGTCAAGCGCTGTGGTCGTGAGGCGGCGGAGGAACTCCTGGTAGTAGGCGATCACACTGTCCTCTTCCAGGAAGAGGCTGGCCGTGAAGGCATCGACGTGGAACACGGGTTGGTTCCCCTCGTGCTGGAAGACGCTGAACTCGGGCCCGTCGCCGGGTTCTTCAGCCGTGGCGGGTACGACGTGTATGTGACATTGCGGGAGCGACGACGCTAGCTGGAGCTGAACCAGTTGCTCGTTCATGACGGTCGAGTCGCCGACCACCGCGTTGAGGACGTTTTCGTGGATGTAGAAGTTGAGTAGTGGGCGTGAGCGCCGGTTGAAGAGGGAGTGGCGGGCGAGCCGGGCTTCGACGCCACTCTCAAGGTCGGGGCCGGTGTAGCCGCACCGTCGCAGAACGGCCCGGATGTACGGCTCGGTCTGGAGCAGGGCGGGAATGACTTTTGGGCTGTAGGTAGTGATTGCGACGCTGTGGGCTTCCAGCAGAGTGAGGGTGCGGAGCTGGTCGGGTAGTCCTGGACTGTGGAATTGCAACTGGTGGCCGTGGGGTTCGCTGGCCAGCGCGACGAGGTCTTCGAGTTCCTCGGGGGTCGCGCGAGCGCGCGCGAGGTAGATCGCGACATCTCCGGGCGGGACCGAGCGTTGGCCGCTTTCCAGTCGGGAGACCTTCGGGAAGCCCCAACCCAGCATCCGTGACATGTCTGCGCCGCTATAACCGTTCCGTTTACGGACTTGCTGAAGCTCATGGCCCAGTTCCCGTGTGTGCGCGGTCGACGTTTCGGGCTGCTTCATGGGTGCCGCCGAGCCGCGACAGTCGTACATGAGCTGCTCAGCCCTTCACATCCTCGTGCCTCCCGAAGCGTGTGGCGACCGGCGGAGACAGGCGCGGGCGAAGCGCAGCCTGTCTCCGCCGGAACCGGTGGGCGCCGTGAGCATGTGTCTCTGGCCAGCTGTCCCGCTCGGATGATGACGTCGCACAACGCGTCAAGGTGATCGGCGAGCCGGTCATGCCCGTAGTCGGTGAGTCGCCAGTGGGTGCGACTACCGTCCCTGCGCACTTCCAGGTATCCGGCTCGCCGGAGCCTGCGGAAGTTGGTCGATAGGGTTGCACGGTCGACGCCGATCGTGTCCGCGATCGTGGCGAAGTGGCGCCATTGCAGATCGGCGAGCATCGTTGCGCCGAGCAAACGGACCGGGTGCATGAGCAAGGGGTCCAGACTCTCGACAGAGTTCGGCATCGTCCGCTGCGGCTCGCCGCTCAGGCCGTCATCCTTCCTCGGTCGTGTTTCGTCGCTCACGATTCCTCCGCTACCTACCGGCTGACCAGCCACAACGAGTTGTACGATGTGAAATCAATATCTCTCGTGCGCTCATTTCATCGCGAGGCCACCGAGAGGCCAAAGCGGGGACATTCGAGCTGGCGACGACCGGAGAGGGGCGCGGGATGGCAGCCGATGAGGTGCACGAGTCGCCGCCGCGAACGGTGCTCGAACAGAAGCTGCGTGAGAGAAGCGAGACTCACGTCGAGTTCGTCAGGGCGGCCGAGGAGTTCGCGCGGAACTTCGGAGAAGCGGGAACGGTCAGTGAACGCAACCTGAAACGGCTTGTGGCGGGACGGAACCGGGACGGTTCGCGGGTCCGTCCGCGCCCGGCAACCGCTCGCCTGCTCGAACGGATGCTCGGACTCACTATCGATGAGCTGCTGTCGCCGCCGGACATGGTCCGCTCGGTTGAGACCGGGGAGCAGGAACTACGGCAGATGCTCAGTGCCGCGCGACGCGTGAACACCGAAGTCCTTGCCTTGCTGCATGAGCAGCTCACCGCAGTACGCCGTCTTGATCGGCAATTGGGCGCGGCAGTCGCGCACGATGAGGTGGCGACCAAGATCCGTCAGGTAGTGCGTCTGCGGTCGCACAGTCTGACGCCGGACACCCGGGCGGAACTCGCGGCGCTGCTTGCCGAGTTCGGCACCCTCGCCGGATGGCAAGCCCTGGACATGGGGGCCGTCGCCGAGTCGTGGCAACACTACGAACGCGCCAAGGAATCAGCCCACGAATCCGAAGACGTGGCGTTCGAGGTACACAGTGCGGCCGAACAAGCCTTTGTGCTGATCGAGGTGAACGAGACGGCGACCGCCGTCGAGCTGTTGCGAACGACTGAGCAGCGCGCTTGCCGGGCTACGGGAAGGTTGTTGCGCTCTTGGCTTGCGGCCGCCTATGGCGAAGCGCTCGCCGCGCACGGGCAGCGTTCGGAGAGCTTGCGCGCGTTCGACCGCGCAGCATCCTTGCTGCCCTCTGACGCGTCCACTCCGGACGGGCCTTACGTGGTTCTTGACCCCGTGCACCTCGCCCGGTGGCGCGGCCACGCTCTTGCACGCGTCGGCGAACCGGAAGCCGTCGACGTGCTGTCTTCGGCGCTCAGCCGCCTTGACCCGACGTTCACTCGCGCCGAGACGGGCTTGCGCGTCGACTTGGCAACCGCGTTCTCGGCCATGGGCGAACGTGAGCAGGGCCGACTACACGCAGACCGCGCAGCCGTGCTAGCGGCCGAGATCGGTTCGGCACGTCAGCAGCGACGAATCGACCACCTTCGTTCGTCGCTCAAGAGTTCCGACACAGTGCAACCGGGACGGGTCAGCAGGCCGTAGGCTGCCCGGCGTGGCTGACGAACATGGGTCGTGGAAGACGTTCGGTGAGCGGCTGGTCTACGACAACCGGTGGGTCAAGGTCGGGCTGACCGACGTGGAAGCGCCGAATGGCGAGCGGTGGGACTACCACGTCGTGCACCTGGCGCGGATCGCCATAGCGCTCATCGTGAACGACCGAGACGAAGCGCTCATGTTGTGGCGCTATCGGTTCGCTACCGAGCAGTGGGGCTATGAGCTGCTTGGCGGCATGGTCGATGACGGGGACGACTCCGCCAACACTGCCGCGCGGGAAGCGGCGGAGGAAAGCGGCTGGCGCCCGGTTGGCGAGCCCGAACTCCTGGTGAGCTTCGAGCCGTTGCCGGGACAGGTAACAGCCCCGGTCGACGTGTACCTATGGCGCGACGCGGAGCACATCGGCGACCCGACAGACACCGAAGAAGTCGGGCGAATCGAGTGGGTGCCGCTGTCGCGGGTTAACGAGCTTGCGCAGCGGCAAGAGCTTTTGGGGTCAGGCACGCTGGTGTCCCTGCTGTACTTCCTCAACTCACGCCGTACGTGAGTCGCCGGGCAACACGAGACCTTCAAGCCGTCGTCGCAGCCGGACTGATCCGACTTGCGAGATGATCCGCCGCGCCTGCTGAGCGTAGGTGCGGGCCGCTTCGCGGTCACCGGCCGCGCTGTAGGCAAGGGCAAGATCGACGTAGATTGACGCGCTTGCGCGGACGAACGACGGCTGCATTCCGTCGGCGAGTCCTTCAAGCTGGGCGATCGCTTGTGGATCGCCGAGCAAGACGAGTGCGTTTCCTCGCCAGCGGTCGAGATGCGTGCCACCGAGAAACAGGAACGGCAACTCCGGGTGCACGACCTCGGAAGGACGTAGCGCGTCTGCCTCATCGAACGCCCGGCGGGCATCACCATCGTTTCCGGCACGCGCGTATCCCTCGCCTTCCGCTGCGGCGAGCCATGCGCGCAGCAGGCGCGGTGCTCGCTGGCCGATCTCGCGTGCTTCGGCGAACAGAGACAGGGCGTCATCGACGTTGCCCGCGTCGATCAGGACGAAGGCCTGTTCAGCGGTCGCGTGGGCAAGCAATGCCGATGATCCGGATTCCAGGGCGGCCGACTTGGCGCGGTCGTAATGAGTCCACGCTTGCGCAAGCGAGCCGATGTCGAGCGCGTTCCAACCGGCCAATGTGGACGCCTCGGTGAGGACACCGGCCAGTGGCGCCCGGTCACGGCGCAACAGGGTGTGCCGTAGCAAGTCTTCTACCTCGGTGATCTGACCTCGCAGTCGTTCAAGACGTGCGGCGGAACCGAACCTCCGGTCCGCGTGCCTGACGCCGTCGACCTCTTGCCGGAACAACGCGATGGTCTGGGAGTCGACGCGGCGAGCGATGACGAGTCGTTCGGCGAGTTCCTCGCCGATGCCCCTGTCAGCGCCCTCGTCCGGGAATCCGAGTTCAGCGTTGGTTCTGCCGTAGATCTCACGCAGGATGGCGCGCATCGGCGGTTCCGGCACGATGCGCCCGTTTTCCCACCGCGATATTTCGGTCTTCCTGCTCGCGACCGGGAGCACGGGCAGATCACGCCCCGGACAGCGGTCATTGATCGCCCGCGCGAGCTTTTCCTGGCCCCATCCGAGTGCATGCCGCGCAGCCTGCAAGAGGCTTTTCGAGGTCATGAGCTAACACTCTCGGGCGCGCGATGACCTGCGGAAATAACACGGGATAACACAGGTCGTGTCATCCTCTGCCCGCTCCCGGCGGCCGATGAAATGCCGTTTCTTAGAGGCATGACATACGACACGAACCCTTGCCGGACGGCTATTCGAGCCGACCGGAAAACGGAACTCCCGCTACACGCCGGAATTCCTGTCACGGCTGACCAGTTCGGCGACGTCGGTCCGCAGATCCGCGAGCTGCTCGGTGATCTCGGACAACCGTCGTTCGATCACTGCCAGCCGGGCCGATACCGCGTCTTCCATGTCCTCACGGGGCTGCCCCAACGCTGGCGGTATCCGTCCATGCAAGACGGCCAGCAGGTGTTGCGGGTGCAGGCCAAGGGCCAACGCGAGCGCTTCAAGCGTGCGATCGCTGCGCTTGCGCTCGACAGTGTGGTTCTGGATTTCGCGGACGATCGCCTGCGAAACCTGCGAGCGTTCGGCCAGTTCGCGTTGTTTCCATCCGAGTTCGCTGACGCGCTCGTTGATGGCCTTCGCGACCGCCGCCCAATCTTCCGACACCCATTCCTCCGTGGTCCGCCTCAGCGCCGACATTAGCGCTTAAGGCGATTCCGCGGCGCCGGCGACGGGCCGTGGCGCTCATTCGGACCATTCTCACGCCATTGTGCGACTAAATCAGCTCTTTTTTCGCGACTAAATCAGCGATCTCACGTTAGGACTTCATTCTGATGAAAAAGACAACTCACGGCGCCGGGCATCCGGCGTTCTACTCGGTAGCGGACGCGGCGTGGATTCTGGGCGTCGACCGCGACCAGATCCACCGCGCTATCCGGCTCGGTGTACTGCCTCTCGTCCGGCGCCGCTCCCGTCTGGTGATTCCGGCCGCCGCTCTCCGGCGCGTGCTCGACGGCGGTGCGCGATGAACCACGACGAATACACGGAGATGACCGCCCGGCTTGACCGCTACGCCAGCGTCCCGGACGACGTCCTGGCCGAAGCGGTGACCAGGGATGGCCTGTGTTTCTGGGCGTTCGACAGGACCGACATGCCGGAACTGACCGGAGACGACCCGCCAGACCGGGAGCTAGCCGCACGACTGTGCGCGGGATGCCCGGTGATCGACGAGTGCCTTGAACTCGACCTGCGGACGGCTGGAGCGAACACGGTCGGAGTGTGGGGCGCGTTGCCGGACACGGATCGACGGGCCCTGTATCCGGTCTGGCGCCGCAGCCGGGGCGGTGAGGTGCGATGACGGTCAACCTCACGCCGACACAGATCCTCGCCGGAATCGGTGTCCTGCTCGTCCTGTTCGTGGTGTGGCGGTTCAGCGCCCGGAAAGCACGGCAGGCGGCCGACGTGGCCAGGGCAGGCGTCCGGGTCGTCTCGCTTGCCGGACGCGTCCTGTTCACGGGCGCCGCGTTCGTGGGCGTTCAGTGGCTGGTGATCACCCACCCCGGCAATCCAACGCTGCTGCTCGTGGTGCTCGCAGTGCCGGACTTGATCGCGGCACACGTGCTGACTCGCGCGCTCACCGTGACATCGCTGGACACCACATCCCGTGGTGGTGGTGGTCGCCGATGAACGCGGACGACAAGACCGTGAACGGCACGTCTGCCTTGGCACACAAGGATTCAGGAGAGCTAGAACACATCGGGCCAGTGCTCGACGCTGAGCTGATCGATGACACGTTGCCGCAGCCTCGCGGCCGGACGGTCCGGCGCCGGTTGGTGCGGTGGTGGCTGCATTCGCCTCTGGTGCCGTTGTGGCTGAAGAGCAAGCCTCAGGCGGTACAGGCCCTGAAAGACGCGGTCGTGGCGGTGCTGAAGTCGCCGTGGCGCTATCTCCGCGCGGTCGTACGTGGTCTCGTGGCCGGTGCCCGGTGGTGGCGCACGTGGGTCACGGTGCGGGACTACCGCACGGCGGCCGAAGAGTCGGACAAGCTCGCCGACAAGTTCACGGACATCCGTGAACTGACCTTGTTCCGATGGAAGGTCACCGGCGCGGTACTCGTCGTGGCGGCTGTCGCGGTCGCGATCGTCCATCTCGTGTACGGGAGCGATCCACTGTGGATAGCCGGAGCCGCCGCATCGGTGACGCTGGCGATCCTCGGTCGCCGTAAGGACGGCACACCGGGCCGAAAACCGGCGCTGGCGGGTCCGCGCTCGCTGACGTGGACGATGGACCCGCAAGTGCTGGTGGACGCGTTCCGGGACGCGAAGCTGATCGGGAAGGACGAGAGCCTGCGTCTGGTGGAGCGAGCGCACCGGATCGGTGACGGCTGGGCGATCACGGTCGACCTTCCGGCCACGCGCAAGGCGGCCGACGTGGTGAAGAACCGCGAAGCCCTCGCGTCAGCGCTGGCGGTCGATGAGGTACAGCTCATCGTGGAACGTGTCCGGGGTAACGGCGGACACGCCGGGCGCGTGTCGATGTGGGTCGCCGATGAGGACCCGTACGCATCCCCTCCATTGCGGACACCGTTGTTGGGTGTGACGAGATGGGATGCGTGGCGGGCGGTGCCGTTCGGTCGTGACGCACGGGATCGACGGATCGATCTGCCGTTGGTGTGGACGTCGCTTCTGATCGGCGCGATTCCGAGACAGGGAAAGACATTCGCGGCACGCCTCGCCGCAGCAGGCCTGATCTTGGACGCGTGGGTCCGGCTGTACGTGGCGGATTTCAAGGGAGGTAAGGACTGGGACGCAGCTGGCCAGCTGGCGCATCGGTTCATGTCCGGCGACGAACCCGAGCACGTCTTGTCGCTAGTGGACTGGCTCGTTGAGCTGGTCGCGGAGGTTCAGGGCCGATACCGGCGGATGCGGGACCTTGACGACCTGACGTGCCCGGAATCCAAGGTCACCCCGGACATGTCCGGGACAACGCTCTGAACATGCCGATAACAGCGATCATCATCGATGAGGTCCAGCTACCGCTAGAGGACCGGACACCTGTTGTCGTGCAAGGAAAGAAGGTCCCTGCGGGTGAGTACATCGGCGAGTTGCTGACCTGGTTGGCGAAGAAAGGACCAGCCGCCGGAATCGTGCTTGTCCTCGCCACACAACGGCCGGACTCCAAGACCATCCCGTCCGGTCTGCGCGCGGTACTCGGCTCACGGTTCGCCCTGCGGGTGATGGACTGGCGAGACTCCAACATCGTGCTCGGAGAGCAGATGAACACCCGGGGCTACGACTCCAGCCGTCTCCTCCCGTCGCACAAGGGCGTGGGCATCTTGCGGCCGGACGGGGACACTGCCGCCGGGGCCGATGTGCTCGCGATGACGGTCCGGACCTACTACATGCCGAACGAGGATTGGCAGGCGATCTGCCAACAAGGCCGCGCGCTGCGCGAAGCGGCCGGGACACTGTCCGGACACGCGGCGGGGCACGACACCACACCCACACTCGATCACGCCGCCGTCGCTCGCGCGATCGGCACGGGGGCCACCACCGGGCGGACACCGGCCCCGGCGGACGTCGTGGAGCTACCGGAACCGCTCGCGTCCGTCGTCGCCTACCTCGGTGACGACCTGGATGACGGCGGCAGGGCGTTCGTGCCGACGTCCGAACTGGTCGATGCGCTCGACGTCGAACCGACCGCGTTCGGGCGAGCGATGGGCGACTACGGATGCCGCCCAAGCAGGGAACGCGTACCTGGTATTGACGGGGAGACCAAACGCGTACGCGGCTACCTCACAGCCGATGTCCGGGCCGCCATCGAACGTGTCACAGCGGGTGAGGCGGCGCCGGATGACGGCTGACAAGCGGGAGAGCTACGCCGAAGAGCAGGCGCGTTTGGACGCGGAAGCGGTCGACCGCTGGGCGGTAATCATGGCCGATTGGCCGCCGATGACAGACGAACAGATTCAGGCGATCGCGATAGTTCTTAACCGAATCGAGACACGTCTTGCAGAAAACTGGAAGCAGGCCTGAATAGTGGCTCATTATTCTAAACTAGGGTGATGAGCCACTATTCAATAAGTTTACTAACTTTACTTCCCGGAAGGTTCGCAGTAACCACTCGGTGTCAGCTTTTATTTAGAATAGCAAGGAATCCGATCTCGCCTAGGAGTCACTTGGCCCATTGGTGTTATCACTGGAACTAACTTGCTCGGTTTCGACACCCTGGTCGCGAGTCGATTCAACCGCCTGCCCCACAATGCCAGTGCGCCAGCAATTATTCTTGAATCGATATCATCCGTTGTGAGCTCTGGCCACTGCAATCTGGCACGGAGAAGATTCCGAAGAAAGTACCTGGCCGCTTCGATAGTATCTACTTGACGGCCGTGCAGGGTTACATTCACAGCCTTAGCGGGCCTCTTGCGACCGTGAACAATGGCAGATCGCAGGGAATATAGAGACTTGGACGCCTCGATCACTTCGGCGGAATTGCTTATTCCAAGTTCAGCGAGGACTGCTGCTATACGTATGGCCACCTTGTATGTGGCGTCACCTGGATTGCCCGCAACTAAAGCTTCAATTCCAATGCAGAGGTCCAGAAGTCTGTCAACGTCACTCGGACGCCGCTCCGCGTCCAGTAAGCGCTGTGCCGCTACCGAAACAATATTCTCCTGCTGTCCCAGGGAGGTAAAGCCTTCTCGCAATAGCTCAATCTCTGATCCGCTTAGAGTCTTTGTGGGCTCGGTTGCGGCCTTTAAAGCGGTTGAATAATGCGGCAAGAATGGACCTGGGAGCACCTCGGGAAGTGGGCCCGTAAACTCATGACTCCATCCTACAGGGCGATATAGGACCTGCACATATCCGGTTGGCTCTTCGGCAAATGTTGATAAGACCTGAAAGAATCTATCTAGAACAGGGGCCTCGATTGGACTATCCTCCGGAGTCCATAGCCAAGTTAACGCAGTTGGGTTCGGGAGGGTCCATCCTTCCAGCACTATCGCATGTGTGGCCATGGGAATTAGCTCCTTATAGGCGCTCACGCGAGGGTTTCCAGATGCGCGCGCAAGCTGAAGCCCGTCATCCATTCGCTCAATAAATGTTTTCTCGTCTAATTCGATTCGATCGGATTCGAATGAAATATTGAGAATTGGTACCACTAGCCTTATCGGAACCTCATCAAGAACCCACCAGGCCGCTAACTTGAGAACATGCTCTCGAAGCGCCTCGGTGTTCAGTTCCCAGCCGTTCTCAAAGACATGCTTCTCGGCTGCAATAACAGGAAGCTTTCCTACGTTAACACGTAGGACGTGTTCCATGAACTCGTCCCTGCCGCCAGCGAGGGAATGAAATCGCTTGAGGTCATCATGGTCAATTACATAATTTATAAGGGCTTCGAATCCATCAAGCTCCGAGTACTGGTATTTCGTGCCCCACCTGTTATCGTTTGTGAAAGCGCCGTCGAGGTCTAGTGCGCGCTCCACGCTGGCGCCCGACTTCACGGTGCGATAATCGACGCGATCATCAACAAACGCAGGCAGTGAGATTGTTTTAAATTCGTGGCCAGACCTGTCTAGCTCAGCCGACTTTTGCAGCACATCCACTGCCACCCTGAACGCCAGGTCGACCAGTATGTCAAGTTCATCCAGATTGTTAATTCTTGTCAATCTGCAATCCTTTCGTGCACGGAATTTCCAGAGTGGCGCTTCTGGCTATGTCGACGTCCAGTATCTCTCATCTTCTGCGCGGCGGTAGCTAGGCTACCTCGCACGAGATGACGGGGTGACAACCTGGAACCCTAAGCGTATTGTCGTTCGACAAGCCCAAGGTAACGCGCGCCAACCTGAATGACCTCAAGGAAGGGTGCCGTCACCGGGGGACGCAGGATGCTTGCCCGTGGAGGCGGATACGCGATGACGACTTCGGCGCGGGAGGTTGCTTTTTGATTCCGGGAACTTCGTACCAGTTAATAGTCGCCGTCGCCCTGGTACTACCGGGTATTGTCTTTGGTACAACCTTGCAGCGTCTACGCGGCCCAACCCCGGAAGACAAGGACGCTAGCACTCGCATCTTGCGCGCAATCGCAGTCGGCGCTGCACTTGACGTACTATACGCCTTGGCCTTTGGGCCCAAGTTAGTTCAACTCGCGCATCCTGCGCCGGGACGTCAAGCGTCGTTGCTTTCAATATTTACCGCAAATCCACGTGAGATCGCACTCTGGGTGGCTCTCTTGGCGGGAGCAGTGCCCGCACTGGCGGCATTCTGCGTACATTTTCAATCGGCATTTCGTGAAACATCTCGCGAAATTTCCATAAAGAAGCGCCTTGCCGACGCGCTAAAAATCCACTACAGGACCACTCCGACCGCCTGGGATTACATTGCTCGTGAGGGCGGGTGCTTTATCCGCGTTCGCTTGTCGGATGGCGTATACTTCGGCGGATGGATTGACGAACAAAGTTTCGTGAGCGGCTACCCGGAGCCGAAGGATATTTTTATACGCTCTCAGTGGGCCCTGAATGAAAAGGGAGTCTTTCTTCATAAGATCCAGGGCACACGCGGGGTGTACATACCAGTGTCGGACGGTGTAGTTGTCGAATGGCTATCAATGCCAGATCAAGTTGAAGATGGGTCGTCGGTTGAACCCCCTGAAACAGAGAAACAAGAAGTTAAGGAGTATTAATAGTGAGTGACGATCAGCGGACAGGACGTCCTCAGCGGTCCGTTACGGGTGGTGGACATCCGCGTTCCAACACGGAGGAGCGTGGGCGTAATCCTTCGTCAGGAGGCTCAAAAGAGCCAACTGTTGGCCCGAAGACTCCGAGTGGTGCAAGCAGCGCAAACGCATCGTCGGAAGACAAGTAATAGCCTGGCCAGGCAGCATAAGCCTTAGTCTTTGCAGGCTCTGGCATGAATGCTGCCTGGTCAGTTCGTCTTGCTTCGGTTGCTCACATGGTTGCGCAACTCGACGCGAACTCGATCTTTATCGAAAGTGCGAAACCCGGCTTTAGTAGATGGGTCTACTATGAGGGCGTCGGCACCGAGCGCGTCTAGCAGTAAGGCGCGTTTCTCGGAGACTTCGGCGCCATCCCACTTCTCGGCGGCTTCTTGGCGGGTCAAGGGTTCTGTGGGTCCTTCTGGATTTCCTCCGGTCAGTTCGTCGCGCTCGGCTTCCAGTCGCGCAAGTTCTTTCATGGCCGGTTCGTTGGCCTTGTCGTACGCCGCTTCGGTCATCTTGTCGGCCCCGAACTTCGCAGCGATCGCCTCAAGTCGAGCGTTGCATTTGGTGAGTGCTTCTTGCACCTGCTTGAGCCGATCGGAGATTCGGGCCCGTGCTGCCTTAATCGCCGCTGCATGGCTCTTGTCCGACAAGCGAGCGATCACGATGCCGCGAATCTCGCGATCAAGCATCCGCATGTCGGCTGCGACCTTGCCACACCCGCCACGCGCTTTCGTGCACGCGTACTGTCGTCGCCGTTGCCCATCCTTGTACTCCCCAACATGCGGACGGCCGGACAGCGACTTCCGGCATAGGGAACATGTCGCGATCCCCGAGCCGACATAGCTGTGCCCCGCCTGCTTGCCTCGCGTGCGTCCAGCAAACATCGCGCGCAACCGCTCGAACCTGATCGGGTCAATGATCGGCTCACCGGGCATGTGCCCTACGACCTCGCCGTCGTGCTCGATCAACCCGGCATTGCGAGGCCTCAGCAGTACCTCCCTGATCTGCACAGGCGAGAACACCTTTCCCGTGACCGTGCGCAGCCCGGCGGCCTTCCACTCGTCGTGCAGCGCGATCAGTGTCACTTCCGCGAGCAAGGCATCAGTGCCGGACCGTAGCGCTGCGCGTTCCCGTTCCACCAGTTCCGCCGGAACCTGCTTACGGGTGTCTTTGCCGTTCTCGTCCAGTGCGTTGTCCTTCGACACCGTCCGGTCCAGCCCGGGGAACCCAAACGTTCTGCCCTGGTGATGCGGAACGCCCCGTTTGCGCAGCGTCTCGAACCGGCGCGAGATCCTCTGAGATGCCTCATCGGAGTTGCGCTGGTTGTGGGCGACCTCCTGCCGCAGCTGATAGCGATCGTTGTAGTCCGAGAGGTCATATCGCCCATGTGACGACGCCACAGTGAACGAGTCGAACCCCTCGATCACCTTGAACATGTCCTCCAGGTCGGGCGAGCGACGCCACCCCCTGTCGGTGTTCCACAACACCACCCCGTCACACGCCCGCGCCGCAACTCGCTTCATGATCCGTTCCCACCCCGGACGACGAACCCTCGGGTTCCACGCCGAGAGCTTCGGGTCGGAAATCTCCTCGCCCAGCACGCCGCCCAACCGTTCGATCACCTCACGGTTGTCGGCGTGCTGGGTTTCGCACTTCTCCAGCTTGCCCGCTTGGTTGCGGGACAGTCGCGCGTACGAGTCCAATACCGGCTGCCGACCACCCTGACCTGCACTAACCTGATGATTGATCGCCATAGATCAACCGTAGGTCGACAAGAGAGGGTTGGCTAGAACCGTCCTTGCCACTCACGAGGGTCAGGCCCGTTCCAGAAACGGCGTCAGCAGCTCTGGCACGGACTCCTCCGCGAACAGCAGCCCCTGCTCCTCCCCCGCGTCGTACACCGAATACGCCCCGGCACCGGCGGCCGTGGTCGCCACGACGGTCAGCAAACCCTTGCGCCGCTGGAAGATCGACTGCTTCACCGTCCAGCCGATCACGCCGTCGCGGTCCAGGGCGAACGTGCTCCGCCGCACGGTCCCGTGCCGCCCGACCAGGTACCGCCCGGTGATCCCGTGCCCGAGGTTGCGATAGGCGTCCAGCGCCAGCAGCACCGACGCGGGCAGCAGCACCACGCCGAGCGCGGCGCCGATCACCAGCAGGACGCCGGTCAGCAGGAAGCCGAGGAGCGCGAAGATGGCCAGCAAGACCACCACCGAGCCGATCCACCAGCGCAGCAGCCGTCCCCGCGCGGCTCGCGGATGCCCGGTGAGCCGGACCGCTTCGGCCGGCGAGACCGGTTCGCGCAGCACCGCCGCGGCGATCCGGTTGGCCGTCGCGACCGGCGCGGCCGGCAGAAGCGTGTGGTAGTCGGTCTTGTCCTTGTCGTCGCTTTGGCGCATACCGGTGGCGATCGCGTCGACGCGTGCCGCGCCGGAGATCCGGTTCCCGAGCGGCTCGACGAGGTCGACCCCGCGCATCCGGCGTTCCTCGATCGAGATCGAGCGCGTGGTGAACAGGCCCCGGCGCACCCGCAGCGTGCCGCCGGGTTCGCGGTCGAGCCGGTAGTTCCACCACATCTCGACCCACAGGCCCAGCGCGCCGATCAGGCCGACGACCATCGCGATCGCCAGCAGGATCAGGATCGCCACCACCAGCGGGATACCGCGGAACAGGCCGATCACCCAGTCGATCAGGCCCTTCCGCAGGCCCGCCCATTCGGAGACCTGCATGAGGCCACCACCCGCCGCGAGGCCCAGCGCCGGGGTCAAGAACGACATCGGCGCGTAGCGGATCCAGCTCCGGTCGAGTTCGGCGAGCGGGGCGTCCTCGTCGGTCTCCGTGATCTCCGCGCGGCGCAGCAGTTCCGCGCGCAGCCGCTCGGCTTCGGCACGCGAGACGGGGTTGAGTTTGATCCGGCCCTGCCCGCCCGACTCGTGCGAGCCGGTGCCGATGGTCACCACCGCGACGCCGAACAGCCGGTGCAGCGGGTTCGCCGTCAGGTCGACGTTGCGGATCCGCTCGCGCTGCAGGGATTTCCGTGAGCGGAAGACCAGGGTGAACGCCGTCTCCAAGCGTTCCGGCGTGACGCGGTAGCGGACCCCCTTCCAGTAGAAGAGGTCCGCCAGCACGCCGCCGGCGACGAGGACCAGCCCGCCGGCCACGACCCAGGCGAGCGCGACCCAGAACCTCGCGCCTCCGCCCACGATCGCCGCCGTGGTCGGGATCGCGGCACCGACGGCCGCACCGGTCATCATCACCGCGGTGACCGCGAGCGTCCGCTTGTCGAGTGTGTTCCAGCCCTCGAACTCACCCGAGGTCATGTCGCGTCCCCTGGCGTCGCCTGCGTCGTTTCGGTGAGCTGCTCCGCCAGGCTCGCGGCCAGTTCGTGGTCGAGCCCGCGGATCTTGACCGCGCCCCGCGCCGACGCCGTGGTCACCGTGACGGTCGCGAGCTTGAACACCTGCTGCAGCGGCCCGCGCAGGGTGTCCACGGTCTGGATCCGCGACATCGGCGCGACGCGCCACTCCTGCCAGAAGAACCCGGAGCGCGCGTACACCGCCGTCTCCGTGACCTCCCAGCGATGCACCTTGAACCACCACAGCGGCATCGCGATCACCCAGATCAGACCCGCCACCGCGAACACCACCGCCGGCGTCAGCAGCCAGGACCGCGCGGGCGCGATCAGCAGCCCGAGCACCACCAGCACCAGCACCGGCGCACCCCAGAAAAGCGTTCCCTGCAGCCGCCACCAGCCCACGACCCGCTGATCCAGCGCGTTCCGCGGCGGCCTCAGCCGCACCTTCCCCCGTTCGGCTTCCACCGAGTTCACCCCGACGATCGTTTACAATGCGATCGCATCGTAATAACCTGCGACCGTAGTGGCAATGCGATCGCATTGCAAACGGCGGAACGGATGGTGAAGGTGCCGAAACAGGTGGATCACGGCGCGCGGCGCGCGGAGATCGCCGAGGCGCTGACGCGGCTGACGGCCACGCGGGGCCTCGAAGGAGTCAGCCTCCGGCACGTCGCCGCCGAAGCGGGCATGTCGATGGGCTTGGTGCAGCACTACTTCAAGACCAAGGACGAGATGCTGCTGTTCGCCGTCGAACGCCGCTCACAGGTGTACGAGGAGCGCATCAAGGCCCAGCTGGAGGCCGGCGAACTGCCGTCGACGCCCAAGGCCATCCTCCGCGCGATCATGGTCGAGATCCTGCCGCTCGACGAGCGCCGCCGCGGCGACTGGCTGATGGGCGTCGCGTTCTTCATCCGCGCGATCTCCGACCCGTCCTTCGCGGCCGCGTTCACCGACGGCGTCCCCCAGCTGTTCGAGCTGTTCGCGATCCTGATCCGCCAGGGCCAGGAGGCGGGCGATGTCGACAAGTCGGCCGATCCGATGCACGAGTCCGCGATCCTCTGGGCGCTCGCCGATTCACAGGGCACCAACATCGTGATGAAGCACCGCACGCCGGACGAGGCGCTGTCCACAGTGGACTATCACCTCGACCGGCTGTTCGGTCAGGCGGTGAGCTGACCGTCGTAGTTCTTACGCGCGTCGAGCACCTCGCCCATGTGGACGCGAGCCCATTTGTCGAGCATCTCCAGCGGTTCGGCGAGGTTGCGGCCGAGCGCGGTCAGCTCGTACTCCACGTGCGGAGGGATCTCCGGGTACGCGGTGCGCGTCAGGATCCCGTCCCGGACGAGGCTGCGCAGAGTCTGGGTGAGGACCTTCTGCGAGATGCCGCGCACGCGTTTGCCGATCTCGGTGAACCGGAGCGGGCCGTCGCCGAGCACGCCGACGATCAGCACGGTCCACTGGTCGCCGATGCGGTCGAGCAGCGCGCGGGTCGGGCAGTCGGGGTCGTACGGGTTTCCGAGCACGTGACCTCCTCACTCTCCCGGGGAGAGTAACACGCTCAGCGAGAGGGAGCGGGCTGCATCAACGCCTCGAACAGCAGGATCAGGTGACGGCGGCCACGCTCCCAGCGCGCCTCCAGTTCGGTCTGGTCTCGGGTCGCCCAGCTGGCGATGAGGATGCCGCGGACGACGTCCATCGCCGTGTACACCGCGTGCAGGAACTCCGGATGCGCCGAATGGTCCGGCAGCAGGGCCTTGCCGAACTCGACCAGGCTGCTCGTCGCGATCGGCTCGACCACCGCCATCTGGGCACGCAGTTCCGCGTCGGTCCGCGACGCCACCCACAGCTCGACGGTCGCCGAGAAGACCGGCCCCTGGTGCATCTCCCACAGCAGCTGCAACGCGTCGCCGACCGGGTCGGCCGAGGCCTTGAGCCGGTCGATCTCCGCCATCGCGACCTCGGTGCGCTTGGCCGCGAGATGCCGGATCGCGGAGGTGACGAGGTCGGTCTTGGTCGGGAAGTGGTGCACCTGGGCGCCGCGGGTCACCCCCGCGCGATCCGCGACGCGGGTGGTCGTCGTGCCCGCGTAGCCGTACTCGACGAGACAGTCGATCGTGGCGTCGAGCAGCCTGACGCGCATCGCGGCGCTGCGTTCCTCCTGCGTGCGTCGTGGGGCTGCCATGCGCCTACTTTATGGTGCGCCGCGCGAGGCGCGCGCCACGAGGCTCTCGACCATGCGCCCGATGAAGTGGCCGAGGAAGCGGCGATAGAACCAGCCGGTGCCCGGGATCTTGGCGGTGAACGTGGAATGCCAGTGGATCGCGGTGCCGTTCCGCTCGGGGGTGAGATCGACGTAGGCGCGGTAGTCCCGCACCGGGAGCCCCTTCTTCAGGGAGTAGCCGAAGCGTTTGCCGGGTTCGAGCGCGATGACCTCTTCGCAGCTGTTGACGCCGTTGGTGCTGAAGACGCCGACGGCGCCGAGACCGTTGTCGTCCCCCTTGTCCAGCAGGCGGAACGCGCCCATGGGCGACCAGTCGGGCCAATGCTCGCGGTCCACGAGGAGGGCGTAGACGGCATCGGGGCTCGCGCTCGTGTGGCCGTGGACGGAAATGCGCTGGATCTTCGCCATGCGTTCTCCTTCACCGGGGTTCGTGCCAGGGGAAGCCGTCCGGGGCGGCGGCCGCCCTGGCGAGCAGCTCCGCGTCCCGATGGCCGTGGACGTCGTCGAGAAAAGGGAAGTCGTCCGGCCGGACGGTGAGCTTGGCGACCGGCCGGACCGCTACCGGGCTGGCGGTCTGGGTCGATCGGATCTCCCCGTCCGCCGGCTCCCGCTCGAACGTGGCGGAAGGCAGCAGATACACCGTGCCCGCCCGCCATGGCCGCCGGGCGAGGGCGGGCGCGCTGATCGAGAAGTGGTAACGGGCCTCGCCACCCGCTCGCACGCAGGCGTTGCACATCGACACCGGGGCGCTGTCGCGGTCGAGGATCGCGTAGAACATCGGCCAGATCCCGTCGGCCGCCGCGAACACCGCGAGCCGGCTTCCGAAGTCCGTGATGTCCGGCGGACGGCGCGGGACGAATTCGGTGATACCCGGGTTCCCCGAGCCGTGCAGGACGAAGTCAGCGCGGTCGGCGACATGGCACAGGAGCTGCCATTTCGGGGCGTCGACGTGATAGTCGACGGGCCGGTCGGGGCCGGCCGCGAGCGCTTCGTCCAGCATCGCGTCGAACCGCTCGCGCAAGGCGGCCGACGTCGGGATGGGCGGCCGGCGCAGCCAGAAGTCGGGCAGGCTCATGATTCCGACCTTAGCCAGACGACGCCCCTCCCCACTCGCGTTCGGAGGACTGAACGCGACCGGCGACCGGCACCGAAAGCGAAGTCCCGCCCAGCTCGAACGTCACCCTGGAACCGAGCGCGGGCAGCGCCGGGTCGAACATGTCCCCGTCGGTCCCGCCCAGGACGAGCGCCAGCCGGTGCCCCGCCGGGACGACGTGGTCGAGGCTGCTCAGCCGGAACGTCATCGTGTACGCCTTGCCGGGCACGAGCGGTTCACCCCGCCACAGTGACCGGTGGTGGCCGAGATCCGCCCAGCCGGTCGCGACGATCCGTTTGTCCACAGTGGTCAAATCGGCGACGGTGTCGAGGAAGCAGCCGGTGTCCGCGGCGGTACCCGCGCCCCAGCAGGAGCGGGTCGTCAGGTCCTTCGTGCCGAGCGCGGGGAACTTCGTGTTCCGCACGGTCGCGGGCCCGTAGTCGACCAGCACCGCGCCGAGCCGCGCGCCCGGCTTGTCCGAACGGGCGGTCACCGTCACGGTGGCGGTCCCGGCCACGCGCGTGTCCGCCCGCACGGGTTCACCGGCGAAGACGACCCGATCCGGGCTGGGCTGCGACGGGTTCTCCACCCACTGCGACGCGCCGCGCGCCGGATCGTCGGTCACCGAAGCCGTGCCCGGCGACGGGCGATTCCCCAGCCCGCCCGCCTCCGATGGCCACAAAACGCGTGTCGCCGTGACAGGCGGCCACCGGCGTTCGTCGGTCCAGCGGTCCGGCGTGTGCTCGATCCGGATCGCGGGTTCGGTCTCGACGCCGTTGCGGACGCCGAGCAGCCAGCGGTCGAACCAGCGGTGCAGCGTCCGCACGAACAGCGACCGGTCGAGGTCGAACGGATCGACGTGCGCCGCCTGGTGCAGCCACGCCTTGCGCGGCACACCGTAGGCGTTCAGCGCCTCCCACCAGGGTCCGAACTGGATCGGGTTGACGTTGAGATCGTGGAAGCCCATGGACGCGAAAACGCTGGCGCGCACCTTGCCGGTCTTCGCGACGTAGTCGAGCCCGCGCCAGTATTCGTTGAAGTTCCCGTCCGTCCCCGCGCGCCGCGCGTTGTCCTCTTCGAACGGGCGGCACAGCTTCTCGGCGCGCTCGTTGTAGAACCCAGGACCGCCGG
Source organism: Amycolatopsis sp. EV170708-02-1 (assembly GCF_022479115.1). NCBI lineage: Bacteria > Bacillati > Actinomycetota > Actinomycetes > Pseudonocardiales > Pseudonocardiaceae > Amycolatopsis > Amycolatopsis sp. EV170708-02-1. Next base: position 4,657,804 of record NZ_CP092497.1, on the reverse strand, counting down.
CCCAGCCGAAGTAGGCGCCGTGGGAGTTGTGCACCTCGTAGTACGAGCTGACCCCCGCGATCGGCACGATGGTCTTCAGTCCCTCGATCCCGGACGCCGCCATCCCGATCGCCGTCGCGCCGTCCTGCGACTTCCCGATCGCGCCGACCGACCCGTTCGCCCAGCCCGCGCGGACCCGCTCGGGCCCGAACGGCGTGCGGAAGGCCCGCGCGCGCCCGTTGAGCCAGTTCACGACGCCGTTGCCGGACGCGACGTCGTCGAAGCACCCGGACGAGCGGTTGGTGCCCCCGACGTCGACCAGCACGACCGCGTACCCGCGCGGGACGAAGTAGTTGTCGTAGAAGAGCGGGAACTGCGACGGCGTGCCGTCGGGGAGGTACGTCTTCGGCTGGCGCTCGTTGCCGCGCCCGACCTTCTCGAAGTACGGGCTGACGTCCATGATCACCGGAACGCGCTGCCCGCGGGCGGCCGGTTCCGCCGGGCGGATGATGTCGGCGGCGACGCGGTCGGTCTGCCCGTCGCGGTCGAGGTCCTGGCCGGTCTCCACCCAGGCGGTCTCCCGGATGGCCTTCTCGTAGGAGAACACCGGCGCGCTGACGCCGTCACGCAGGACGAGCCCGGATGACGCGACGGCGGGCGCGGCGGTGAACAGCAGTGTCGCCACGACGGTGGCGGTCAAGGTCTTGAGCCCCATCGTCCGAGTATCGCTTACAAAACCCGAACATTTCCCCCACATTCCTCGTATCCGGCCGCGCCACGCTCTTCGCATGCTGAAACACACCATCGCCGTCTGCCTCACCGCGGCCGGCCTCGTCGCTCTCGCCCCCGCAGCCTCGGCCCAGGCACCGATCACCCTGAGCCCCGAAGAGTCCCAGACGCTGTGCGCCGAATGGCTGCCCAAGCTCACCCAGCGCACCACGAAGCTCACCGAACGCATCAACGGCGGCCCCGAGGTCCGCGGCTCGGTGGCGAACCTCAAGGCCAGGGCCGAAGGCCAGCGCAAGAAGGGCCACAACGACACCGCCGACAGGCTCCAGAAGCGCGCCGACAAACGCAACGGGCGGCTTCCCGAACTCACCGCGGCGAAGCAGAAGCTCGACGCGTTCGCCGCCGCGCACTGCAAGGCGGGCAAGTGAAACGCCTCCTGGCCGCCGGTTTCACCGCGCTCGCGCTGTTCGGCACGGCCGCGTGTTCCGACGACGAGCCCGCGTCGAGCCCGGCGCCGGGGCAGCTGAGCGACGTCCAGCACACCCTCGACTCGATCGAGCAGGACATGGCCGGCGACCCGGCCCCGTGACAGGATCGGCCGGTGACGACACAACCGGGACGCGGGCTGGTGCTGGTCGTCGAGGACGACCCCGCGATCGCCGAGCTCGCCTCGCTGTACCTGCGGCGGGACGGGTTCGGCGTGCACGTGGAGGCGGACGGCGGCGCGGCACTGGCCACGATCCGGCGGCTGCGCCCGGTCGCGATCGTGCTCGACATCGGACTGTCCGGAATGGACGGTATCGAGATCTGCCGCGCCCTGCGCGCGGACGGCGACTGGACGCCCGTGCTGTTCGTGACCGCGCGCGACGACGAACTGGACCGCTTGCTGGGCCTGGAGATCGGCGCGGACGACTATCTGACGAAACCGTTCAGCCCGCGTGAACTCTCGGCGCGGGTCCGGACCGTGCTGCGCCGTGCCGCCGGAGCGCCGTCGCCCGCCGAGACCTACACCGCGGGCGACGTCCGGGTCGATGTCACCCAGCGTCGTGCCTGGGCGGGCGGCACCGAGATCGCGCTGACATCGACCGAATTCGATCTGCTGACCCATCTGGCGCGACGGCCCGGCCAGGTGTTCAGCCGCGAACAGCTGCTCAGCTCCGTCTGGGGTTACGCGGCGTCGGCGGGCACGCGGACCGTCGACGTCCACATCGCCCAGCTGCGCGGGAAACTGGGCGAGCACAGTCCGATCAGGACGGTCCGCGGGATCGGCTACGCGGCGGACGCCGGATGAACCGGACGTCACTCGCGCTGCGGATCACCGTGGTGTGCCTCGCGATCGCCGCGGTCGCGGTGGTGGTCGCCGGGCTGGTCGCGGCGCGGCTCATCCGCACCACCGGCACCGACGTGCTCCGGCAGTCGCTCTCGGCGCAGGCCGACGTGGTCGCGAGCCAGCTCGACGAGACCGGGATCGGCAACCGGCTCAACGTCGGCAAGGTCGCCGAAGTCGTTCGCGGGCAAGGGATCGACGTCGTCGTCCGCCGTCCGAACGGGACACTCGGCGGCGCCGGGACCGACGCGGCGATCGCCGCCACCGAAACCGGGTTCGCCCGCTCGGGCACGGTGACGGTGGAGGGCCGGGAGTACCTGGTCGAAGCCCGCACGGTGGGCACGAGAGGTGCCGCGTTCGCGCTGGTCCAGTCGACGGAGATCGGCGAGGCACGCGGCCGGACGCTGGTGCGCAACATCGTGCTCGCGCTCGGCGCCGGGCTGGCGGTCGCGGCGATCGCCGGGCTGGTGCTGAGCCGGATGCTGTCGCGGCCGTTGCGCCGGGTCGCGTCGGTGGCGGGCGGGATGCGCGCCGGGCGCCGTGACCTGCGCGTTCCGGTGGAAGGCCCGTCCGAGGTCGCGGACGTGGCGAAATCGGTCAACGAACTGGCCGACGCCCTGCAGTACAGCGAGGCGCGGCAGCGCGAGTTCCTGCTTTCGGTGTCTCACGAACTGCGGACGCCGCTGACCGCGGTCACCGGGTTCGCCGAGGCGATCGGTGACGGCGTGGCCGAAGGCGAGGACGCGCGCCGCGCCGGGCAGACCATCCATCGCGAGGCCGGACGGCTGGAACGCCTGGTCAGCGACCTGCTGGAGCTGGCGCGGCTGGGCGCGGACGAGTTCCGCCTCGACCCGGCGCGTCTCGATCTCGCCGCGCTGGTCGACGAATGCGCGGACGTCTGGCGGCTGCGGTGCGCGCGGCAGGACGTCACGCTCGTGGTCGAGCGGCCGCCCGGCGAGGTGCCGGTGATCGCCGATCCGCGGCGGCTCCGCCAGGTCGTCGACGGACTGGCCGAGAACGCGCTGCGCGTGACCCCGGCGGGTGCGCCGATCGTGTTCTCGCTGGTCGCGGACGGCGGCCAAGCCCGGCTGGCGGTGCGCGACGGCGGGCCCGGCCTCGCGCCGGAGGACTACCCGGTCGCGTTCGAGCGCGGGGTGCTGAACCGGCGCTACCGCGACCGCCGCCCGGTCGGCTCGGGTATCGGGCTCGCGCTGGCGCACGGCCTGGTCACCCGCATGGGCGGCACGGTGACGGCGGGCCCGGCGCCGGAAGGCGGAGCCGCGTTCACCGTGGCGTTCCGGTTAGGGTGATCACGTGGAGATGTTGCACCTGCGGTATTTCGTGGCCGTCGCCGAGGAACTGAACTTCTCCCAGGCGGCCCGCAGACTGCACATGGCCGCCTCCCCGCTGAGCCAGCGCATCAAGGACCTCGAACACGAGCTGGGCCACAAGCTGTTCGACCGCAGCACCCACCACGTCACGCTCACCGCGGCGGGTGCCGCGCTGCTGCCCATCGCGCGGGACGTCCTCGAACAGGTCAACGCGATCCCCTGGCGGCTGCGGGAAGCGGTGAAACCCCGGCGGAGCACCGTGTTCGTCGGCATCCCCGCCGGCGTGCACCCGGCCCTGCGCGAACGGGTCAAACGGCTCGAAGAGCGCTGTCGCGACCACTTCGAGCTCAAGCGCTGGCCGGGTACGACACCCGATCTGGTCGCCGCGGTGCACGAGGGGAAGCTGGCGTTGTCGCTGGTCCGGATGCCGGTGACCGATCCCGCGCTGGAGATCGTCCCGGTGCAGGTGGAGCGGCTCGGGGCAGTCGTCCCGGCCGCCCGGTTCGCCGGACGGGAAACGGTGGACATCGCCGAATTGAGTGATCTGTCCTATATCCCGTCGGCGTCGGAGAGCATTCCGGCCTATTCGGACGATATGGACCGGAAATTGTCGAACTCGGGCATCAGGAAAAGGCTCAAAGTCGGCGGAACCGAGTATTCGGGCATTTCCGAACTGGTGGCGAACGGGTCCTCGTTCTCGATCACGATGCTCGATCCGGCCAGCCCGATGCATCTGTTCCTGGTCGACGGCGCGACCATCCTGCCGTTCGCGGATTTCCGCCCCCAGCTGGAGACCGCCTTGGTCTGGCGGCGCGACCGCGCCGAGGAGGGCGACCTCGCCGAACTGGTGGCCGGGGTGCGCGAGATCTTCGCCGAACCGCTTTCCACCTGAAGAATGGTATGACCACCACGGTCATACCATTCCGCTTTTCTTGATCATTCCCTTGACCGCAATTCGCGCCTAACTTCGGTGGTAGAGCGAACAACGGCGAAGGGAAGCAAAATGACTCACACCGCCACCGGACCACTGGACGGCGTTCGCGTGATCGACCTCTCGACGGTCGTCATGGGCCCGTACGCCGCGCAGATCCTCGGCGACCTCGGCGCCGACGTGATCAAGATCGAGTCCCCCGCCGACACCGTGCGGGTGGGCAAGTTCCGGACGACGCCGGGGATGACCGCGCTCAACCTAAACGTGAACCGCAACAAGCGCAGCGTCGCCCTCAACCTCAAGGACGAGGAGGAACGCGAGCAGGCGCTCAAGCTGATCGACACCGCCGACGTGCTGATCACCAACATGCGTCCCGGCGCGCTGAGCAGGCTCGGCATGGACTACGCCGATCTCGCCGCGCGCAATCCGGGCCTGGTCTACGCCCACGCGCAGGGTTTCCGCGGCGACTCCGACCGCGCGGGTCACGCCGCCTACGACGAGACGGTGCAGGCGTCGTCCGGCCTGGTCGACGTCGCGAACCGCGCGCTCGGCAAGCCGGTCTACCTGCCGACGATCATCGGCGACAAGGTCTCCTCCCTGACCATCGCCTACACCGTGCTCGCCGCGCTGGTGCACCGCGACCGGACCGGCGAGGGTCAGCGGGTCGAGATCCCGATGACCGACACGCTGATCGCGTTCAACCTCGTCGAGCATCTCGCCGGGCACGTCTTCGAGCCCGCGGAAGGCCCGACCGGCTTCGGCCCGTCGATGAATCCCGGCCACCAGGCGGTGCACACCAAGGACGGCATGGCCTGCGTGATCCCGTACAACCCGCAGAACTTCCGCGACTTCTTCCACGCCGCCGGGCGGCCGGAACTGGCCGAGGACCCGCGGGTCAACGGCGACGCGATCGACGGCGCCGACCACGAGGCGCTGGCCGCGATGATCGCCGAATGCGCCCCGGCGCTGACCACCGAGGAGTGGACCGAGGTCTGCGCGAAGCACAGCATCCCGATGGCCCCGGTCCTCGAACTCGACCACGCGCAGGACGACGAATACGTCCGCGACGGTCACCTGCTCGACGTCGTCGAGCACCCGAGCGAGGGCTCGATCCGCACCATCGGCATCCCGGTGAAGTTCTCCCGGACCCCCGGCTCCGTCCGGCGCCTGGCTCCCCTGCCGGGCCAGGACACCGAAGACGTCCTGCGTGAACTCGCCACCATTCGCTGAGGAAGAACCATGAGCACCGACGAAGTACGCACGGAACGGGTCGGCGGCACGCTGCTGATCACGATCGACCGGCCGCGGGCCCGCAACGCGGTGAACGCCGCCGTCGCGGCAGGCCTGGCCGAAGCATTGGACCTCTTGGAATCCGATCCCACGCTGCGGGCCGGAGTCCTGACCGGCGCGGACGGTTCGTTCAGCGCCGGCATGGACCTCAAAGCGGCCCTGAAGGGCGAGTCGCCCGAGATCCCCGGCCGCGGGTTCGGCGGGCTGACCGAAGCCGAACTGTCGAAACCGCTGATCGCGGCCGTCGAAGGCTGGGCCATGGGCGGCGGATTCGAACTGGCGCTGGGCTGCGACCTGATCGTCGCCGCCGAGGACGCGAAGTTCGGGCTGCCCGAGGTGAAACGCGGGCTGATCGCCGCCGGCGGTGGTGTGATCCGGCTGCCGAAGCGGATCCCGCATCACCTGGCGATGGAGTTCCTGCTCACCGGCGAGCCTCTCGGCGCCGAACGCGCGGGAGAGCTGGGCCTGGTGAACCGGGTCGTCCCCACCGGCGAGGCCACCGCGGTCGCCCTGCAACTGGCCGAGCGGATCGCCGCCAACGCTCCCCTGGCGCTCGCACTGGTCAAGAAGATCGTCCGCGCGGCGGACGGCGTCCCCGAGGCGCAAGCGTTTGCCACCCAGCGTTCGGAGCTGACGGAGCTGATGAAGTCGGCCGACGTCCGCGAAGGCATGCAGGCCTTCGCCGAGCGCCGCGCTCCACAGTGGACTGGAGAGTGACATGAAGCAGCAAGACGTTCTCCGGCATGTGACCACGCCGCTCGCGAACCCCGCGTACGCGCCGGTGGTGCCGCGGTTCACCGACCGGGAGTACCTGAACATCGTCTACCGCACCGACGCCGACGCCCTGCGCGCCGTCGTGCCGGAGCCGCTGGAGATCGGCGAGCCGCTGGTGCGGTTCGAGGTGATGAAGATGGGCGACGTCAGCGGATACGGGCCGTACACCGAGTCCGGGCAAGCGATCCCGGTGAGCTTCGAGGGCGAACGCGGCGAGTACCTGCACGCGATGTACCTCGACAACTTCCCGGCCACCGCGTCCGGCCGCGAGATCAGCGCCTATCCGAAGACCATCGGCTCGCCGAAGCTGTTCACCGAGAACGGCGCGCTCGTCGGCACACTCGACTACGGCAGCCAGCGCGTCGCCACCGCGACCATGGGTTACAAGCACCACCGGCTGGACGTGGCCGAGGCCGAGGCACAGATCACCGTGCCGACGTTCATGCTCAAGACCATCCCGGACTACGACGGTTCGCCGCGGGTGTTCGAGCTGGTCCGCACCGAGATCACCGACGTGGTGGTCAAGGAAGCGTGGACCGGGCCGGCGCGGCTGCAACTGTTCCAGCATGTCCTGGCCCCGCTCGCCGATCTCCCGGTGCTGGAGGTCGTTTCCGCGAGCCACATCCTCACCGACCTGACGCTCGCCCCGGTCAAGCCGGTCTTCGACTACTTGAAGGGAGCACGGTCATGACCTTCCGCACCGCCGCCGTGATCGGCGCGGGCACCATCGGCCTGTCGTGGACGGCGCTGTTCGCCGCGCACGGCATGGAGGTCCAGGTCTCGGATCCGCGGCCGGACCTCGCCGACGCCGTCGCGGACGCGCTGGAGGCGTTCGCCCCGCATCTCGGCCGGACCGTCGCGGACCTCGCGCCTCGCGTCCACCTCGCCACAGATGTGGCCGAAGCCGTCCGGAACGCGGATGTCGTGCAGGAGAACGGGCCCGAGAACGTCGAGTTCAAAAAGGACCTGTTCGCGACGCTGGTCCGCGAAGCACCGTCTCACGCGCTGCTGCTCAGCTCGTCGTCCGCGATCCCCTCGACGGCGTTCACAACGGACCTCGACGACGCGTCGCGAGTCCTCATCGGACACCCGTTCAACCCGCCGCACCTGATCCCGCTCGTCGAGGTCGTGCCCGGTGAGCGCACCAGTGCCGAGTCGGTCGAGCGGGCCGTGGAGTTCTACCGGCTCGCCGGCCGCACCCCGGTGGTGGAACGCAAGGAGATCCCCGGCTTCGTCGGCAACCGGCTGCAGAACGCGCTGAGCCGTGAGGCGATCTACCTGGTGGAACAGGGTGTCGTGTCACCGTCCGAACTGGACGCCGTGATGACGAACTCGCTCGGCATCCGCTGGTCGACCGTCGGGCCGTTCCTCGGCTCGCATCTGGGCGGCGGCCCCGGCGGCTACCGGCATATGGCCGAGCACATCGGCAAGTCGATGAAGAAGATGTGGGCGGGCCTCGGGCAGCCCTCGCAAGACCCCGAAGAACAGGAACGGCTCATCGAAGCCGTGGAATCCGCTTACGGCTCCTCCACGTACTCGGAACTCGCCGAGACGCGCGACCGCAAGCAGCTCGCGGTGCTGTCCGCTTTGGACAGTGCCGCCAGGGAGGAGAACTGAAATGACCGCCGACTTCTACGCCTACGAGGACCTGCTGCCGGAGGAAGAGCGCAAGCTGCTGCTGAAGACGCGTGACTTCATGCGCTCCGAGGTCAAGCCGCTGGTGAACGAATACTGGGCCAAGGGCGAATTCCCGCACGAACTCGTCGGCAAGTTCCGCGAACTCGGTGTCGCCGGGCTGCCCTACGAGGGTTACGGCGAGCACCTTCCGGCCACGAGCCACCTGCTGAGCGGCATGATGGCGATGGAGATGACGCGCACGGATCCTTCCGTGGCCACGTTCTTCGGTGTCCACAACGGACTCGCGATGTACAGCATCTACTCGGGTGGCAGCCAGGAACAGCGCGACCGCTGGCTCCCGTCGATGGCGGCGATGGACAAGATCGGCGCCTTCGCGATGACCGAACCGCTCGGCGGATCCGACGTCGCGGGCGGCATGCGCACCACGGCGCGCCGCGAGGGCGACACCTGGATCCTCAACGGCGCCAAGAAGTGGATCGGCAACGCGACCTTCGCGGACCTCGTCATCGTGTGGGCCCGTGACGAGGCGGACGACCACGTCAAGGGTTTCGTGGTCGAGAAGGACTCGCCGGGATTCGTACCGGTCAAGATCGAGAACAAGTTCGCGTTCCGGATCGTGGAGAACGCCGAGATCACGCTGACCGGCGTGCGGGTGCCGGAGGCGAACCGGTTGCAGGGCATCGACTCCTTCCGCGACGTCGCCGAGATCCTGCGCGCGACCCGCGGCGGCGTGGCCTGGCAGGCGCTCGGCGTGATGATCGGCGCCTACGAACTCGCACTGGACTACGCCAAGGAGCGCAAGCAGTTCGGCCGCCCGATCGCGCGGTTCCAGCTGGTGCAGGACCTGCTGGTGAAGAGCCTCGGCAACATCACCGCGTCGTGGGGCATGCTGGTGCAGCTGGCGAGGCTGCAGGACGCCGGGATCTTCAAGGACGAGCACTCGTCGCTGGCGAAGGCCTTCGTGACCTCGCGGATGCGGGAGGTCGTCGCCTGGGGCCGTGAGATCTTCGGCGGCAACGGGATCGTGCTGGACAACGACATCATGCGGTTCTTCACCGACGCCGAGGCGATCTACTCGTTCGAAGGCACCCGGGAGATGAACACGCTGATCGTCGGGAAGGCGATCACCGGCCAGAGCGCCTTCGTGTGACCCGAGTGCGCGTGAAGGGCCCCCTTCCCTCGGCTGATCCGAGGGAAGGGGGCCTTCACGCGCGGTACTTCTCGCCGCACGTCTCCTGGCTGCCGGAGGAGAAACCGTCGCGGAAGGCGGCGACCCTCGCGAAACCCGCCGGGAGCGTCCGGCCCCGGACGTCCGCCGCGATCAGGCTGTTCCGCGTCAGCATCTCGGCGATCGCCTCGTCGAGGTCGCCCGGCGACAGCGTGAGTGCCCCGCCGTCCACGAGGGTCGACGCCCAGAAGCCGGTGAGGCACGCCGTGCGCTGCGCGGCCACCGGCCCGTCGAGCCGGAACCCGCCCTCCTGCTGGACCGCGAGCGTGTAGCGCGACGCGACCTCGGCGAACGCGGCGAAGTCACCGATGCCGCCCTGCCGCCCCCTGCGCGGCGGGGTCCCGATCCTGACGAGGCCGTCGAGGTCGAGGGTGATCTGGTTGGACTCCGAGCAATACGACGCGAGCGCGGCCTCCACGGTCACGCCGCAGGCCGCTCCGGTGGTGAGCGTCGGTGGGGTGGCCGCGAGCCGGAACGCCCGCCGCAGGCTGGTGGTGAGATCGGCCAGCGCCTGACGGTCGTCGAGGCGGACGTTCGCCGCGGCCGAACCGAATCCGCCCTGCGTGCTCCGGCCTTCGATTTCGCGCTCGTCGATCTTCGCGCACCGGGCGGGCCCGTCGGTGAAGCCGAACTGGAACGCGGAAACCCGGTCGAACGCGTTGCCGTGCGCCCCGTCGTCGTCGAAGGCCACCCCCGCGGAGTCGCGGATCTGGAACAACGCGGTGAGCACCTCGTTGAGCCCGCGGCCGGTGGACACCTGGAACATGGGCGACTTGCCCTCGGCGACCCAGCGGAGGTACGCGCCGGTGTAGCAGTCGGCCTGCTGTTCCTTGACGATCGACGGGCTCGAAGCGGGCAGCCCGAGCCGGAACTGGACGGCGTGGCCGATCTCGTGGGCCAGCACGGTCATCACCGCCGCCGGGCCGAGGGAATCGTTGAGCATCGGCAGCAACTCCCCGCGATCCCACGCGACGATGTCCTCTCCCGAGCAATAGAAGGCGTTCACCAGCCCGGCGGTCGAGGTGCCGCAGATCTCGCGGCCGCGGCCGCCCGAGTCGTAGGAGACGAGCGTGGCCAGCGGCCGGAACTCGCGTTCGAAGGTCGCGGGCAGATGCTCGCGCCAATACCGCTGAACGTCGGCGACCGCGTTGGCGGCGAGCCTGTCGATCTCGCCGCCGTCACCACCGTCGACCGGGAGTCCGGCGTCGAGCACGCCGGGTTTGAATCCGCTGGGACCGTCGGTGATCTCGAGCCCGGCCACCCGGGTCGTGTCCACCGGCCGGGCCGCACCCCCGACGGTCGCGGCACAACCGGTGAGGCAGAGGGAAAGGCTCACCAGAACCGTCCAGCGCTTCATCACACCATCCCCGTGTCCGTGACTTCCCCGGCTCCAGTGACACGGACGGCGGCGCGATGCGGTTCAAAAGAATCTTGGCTTGCCTCCAGGGGCCTCCTGGGGGTGTCTTGTAGGTGATCCAGCTGTGGTTTCAGGTGAGTTGACGGACAAGGCCTGGCGGGCGGTCCTGCTCACCCCGGGGCAATCCGACTAACCGCGGCAGCACCCTTCGCATTTAGTCGGCTAAATGCGGGGGTTGCCCAAGGTGATTCGACGCTGGCGACCGTTTCACTCTTCAGTGTTGTTCGCACGTTTCGCTGGTCGCTTAAAATTACGAACACGTGTTCGATTTCTTCGGGTATGATGGAGGCGTGTCCGAGACCTTCCTCCCCGAGTTGCCGCAGGAACTGTGACGCGCTGGCAAGCTGGAGCTTGCGCATGGCGTGCAACAGTCCTTGCAGGTGATTCGGATGGCGGCCGCCGCGCTGGGGCAGTTCTTGGCGGAGATCGAATCTCGGGGCGTCAAAGACTTGTACGGCCATGGCAGCACGGCCAGCTGGTTTGCGGATATGGCGGGGTTGTCGCGCGGTGAGGCCGGTGCGGTGGTGAAGCGGGCCATCGCCCTGAACCCCACCCGCGCTCTGGACGGCACCGAAGTCCCCGCCGTTGCGCCCGCCACCGCCGCGGTCGCCGCCGAAGGACTGGTCGGAGACGAACGGATCGACCAGATCCTGGAGATCTTGAAACGACTCCCGGCCGACACCTCTGCCGAGGATCGGGCGAAGGCGGAGAAGATCCTCGCCGACCTGGCCCCGAACGCCGGACCCGCACAGCTCACCAAGGCCGAAGCGAACCTGCTGGGCTGGTTGGACCCCGACGGCAAGGAACCCAAGGACCCGGAGCCCAAGGAGCCACGCCGCGAGATCACCCTGGAACGCCGCAAAGACGGCTTCTGGAAACTGACCGGCCTTCTCGATGATGAGACCGGGGCTCGGACGTCGGCCGCGTTGGAAGCCCACGCCCAGCCACGGCCGGTGGACGAGTTCGGCCAAGCCGACCTGCGGATGAAATGCGAACGTATGGGCGACGCCTGGGCCGACCTGCTCGACCTGGCCATCGCCTGCCCCGACCAACCCGGCACCAGCGGCTACCGCACCCTCGTGCACGTCACCATCGGACTCGAAGAACTCAAATCCGGTCTCGGCACCGCCTGCCTCGACTTCGTGGGGACGATGACCGCGAGGGAAGCCCGGCTCGCCGCCTGCGACTGCCTCATGCTCCCAGTCGTCATGAGCACCTCAGGCGAACCCCTCGACATGGGACGCCTGCGAAGATTCGTCACACCCGGGCAGAGACGCGCGTTGAACATCCGTGACGGTGGCTGCGCCTTTCCGGGCTGTCATCGGAAACCCAAGAACTGCCACGCCCACCACATTCACCACTGGGCAGACGGAGGACCCACAGACCTCCGGAACCTGGTGCTGCTCTGCGGTTTCCACCATCGCCTGATTCACCACGGCGACTGGGAAGTACGCATGGCCGCCGACGGACTACCGGAATTCATCCCACCCCAATACCGGGATCCGCTCCGAATACCCCGGCGCAACACCCTGCACCACGTCTGACCACCGAGGAGCCCGTCGGGCACACCGACGACGGGCTCCTCGTCATGCCCACGGCTCGGCCAGGACCTTCCGATCGCCGACGGAATCGATCGCTCGGCTGGAGCACGGACGGGCTCGTGGTGCCGGATGCCCGACGAGACGCACCACGGCGCCGACCCCGTGCGGCTCATCAGGATCTACCTGCGCGACCCCGCCGAGCCGTGTGACCGGCTGAGCCCTGGGCCAGCCGCGTGGGGCACACCTGCTGACCGCGACACCGATGACGCGCAACTTCACTCGCCTGGGCCCGATGCCGACCCAACCGAAGTGGCGTCCGTACCCTCAAGCCCGCCCAACCGCGTCGCGGAGTCCTCGATGTTGGCCGCACTTCGCCCACCGGTACAGCCCGGCCGGCTCAGTCCGTTCCCGGTTCCTGCCCCGACCCGCGCTCACGAGCGTGCCTCTCTGCAGCAGCCCGTCGTGTCTGCCGGTAAACCAGTGGCGCGTCCGCGAAGGAGACTCATAGCTCGTGACCGACGAGCCGGAGTTGCCCACGAACCGCTATGCACTCGGCCGAGTGTTCAACGAGGTGCCGGAGCTCTATGACCGGGTCCGTCCGGGATACCCCGGCGAGCTGTTCGCGGACCTCGGCACCATCACCGGCATAGGCAAGAAGTCGTCGGTGCTTGAGGTGGGCTGCGGCACCGGTCAGGCGACGCGTTCCCTGGCAGCACTGGGATGCTCGGTGACCGCCATCGAGCCGGGCACCGACATGGCCGCGCTCGCTCGCGAACGGATGTCCACCCTGAGCAACGTCGAAGTCGAGACGTCGACGTTCGAAGACTGGGACGACCGCGGCCGGCACTTCGATGCTGTCGTAGCCGCGTCGTCGTGGCACTGGGTCGACCCGGCGATCGGTTGGCGGCGAGCGCACGAGGTGCTTGTTCCCGGAGGTTGGCTGGCGCTGCTCGGTAACGTCGTCGTCCGCAGGCCGGGAGAGCCGGAGGTTTTCGCCGAGACCGCCGATCTCCATGAGCGGTTCTGCCGAGGGAACCCCGGCTGGGGTCGTCCGCCGTTGGAGGACGACGTGCGCACCACCAGCGAGGGTTGGGGTCTGGTCGAGGATCCCGGCGGATTGTTCGGTCCGACGATCGTGCGCTGGTATCCGGCCGTTCAATGGCTCGACGGGGAGGGGTTCGCCGACCTCCTTCGCTCGACGTCCCTGTACCGAAGACTCGATCGCGACGTCCGAGAGCCCCTGCTCGACGCCATCGCCCAGCGCATCCGCGAACGAATGGACGACCGGGCAGCACGCCGCTATCTGAGCGTCCTCCGTGTCGGACAACGAGCGCTGAGCCTCAGTTCACGCAGCCGGCCATCGCGGGCGGCGTCGAAGCAACGGAAGACGAAGGCGGAGCGGCGATCGAAGAAGTGGCCGCCACCGGCTTGATCCCGATCCCACCGGCCGGGTCCCCCACCGCGGCGACGGTCGTCGCGTTCAGCGCGGACTTCACGAACGCCTTCACCTCGGCCGGATCCACCTTCACCGCGTCGCCGTCGGAAGGCGTCGGCAGGGAAAGGCTCTGCACCGGGATCGTCTGGAACTTCAGCGCCCCCGAGCTCATCCCCCGCAGTTGCTGGGCGAAGCTGAGCACATCCCAGCCGCGGTCGAGCACGACCGAGCCCTGGATCGCGCCGATCAGGGAGCTCAGCCGGGTGGGGTCGGTGAAGGTTCCGGCATCGAGGACGGTCTTGGCCATACTCGACAGGAACGCCTGCTGCCGCGCGATGCGGTCCAGGTCGCTGGGCAGACCGTGCCGCTGCCGCACGAAGGCCAGCGCCTGCGGGCCCGAAAGCAGCTGCTTGCCCGCCGGGAACGACGCGCCGGAGAACTTGTCCTGCACGGGGTTGTTGAGGCAGACCTCGACACCGCCGACGGCTTCGCTCAGCGCGGAGAACCCGGCGAGGTTGACGGCGGCGTAGTGGTTGATGGACAGGCCGGTGAACTGCTCGATCGTCTGGATCGTGAGTTTGGCGCCCGCCTCGTTGGCCTTGACCTCGAGCTGCGGCCCGGACAGTCCCTGGGCGCGGAGCGTGTTCATCGCGGCGTTCTTGCCGCGGCTGTACGCCGAATTGATCTTGTGCTTGCCGAATCCACCCGGAATGTCCACATAGGAATCGCGCGGGATGGAGATGGCCGTCGCGCCGGCCCCGCCCGCCGGGATGTGGACCACGATCATGGTGTCGGTGGTGTCGCCGCCGTCGTCGCCGCTTCCGGCGTGCAACGCGTCGAGGACGTTCTGCGGCAACGGGTTCCCGTTGGTGTCGGTCCGGGAGTCGATTCCGACGAGCAGGATGTTCTGTGCCACCTTCAGCGGTTCGCCCGCCGGGCCGTCGGGCACCTGCGCGGAAGGGGCGATCACGTCGGCCGTGACGAGCGCTTCGTCCAAACGGCTCAACTGGGTCCACGCGAAACCCGTGACCCCCAGGACAGCCGTCGACACCAGGCCCAGTGCGACGCGGCCGCCGATCCGCCGTCCTCGCGACGTGAGCAGCACGACCTTCTCCCCGCTTCCGTGAATGATCCCCCGCATTCGAGGATCACCGCGTTAGCTGGGAATTACCTGAGAAACGTGTCATAACCGGGTCTTAAAGCCCGTTCGGACCATTCGGAGTGATCAAGCAGACAGCCGGCGGCGACACCGAGTGCCGGACCGACCGCGCAGCGCTCCCTAGCGGGGCATGCGGCGCCAGATCGCGCGTGGCACCACGCGCATCACCGCGAACATCGGCCTCAGGAGTCCCGGCACCCACACCGTTCCGCGGCGTTTCCGGAGCGCGGCGACCGTCGCGTCGGCGACCTGATCCGGGGTACTGGAGAACGGGGCGGGCGACATGCCCTCGGTCATCCGGCCGATCACGAAGCCGGGCCGGACGAGCAGGAGGTGCACGCCGGTGCCGTGCAGGGCGTCGGCCAGCCCGCTCGCGAAACCGTCGAGGCCCGCCTTCGCCGATCCGTAGACGTAGTTCGCCCGCCGGACCCGCACCCCGGCGACCGAAGAGAAGACCACGAGGCTGCCGTTTCCTTGCTCACGAAGCACATTGGCCACATGCGTCAGCACACTCACATGAGCCACATAGTCGGTGTGGACGATCGCGACGGCGTGCCCGGCGTCCGCTTCGGCACGCGCTTGGTCGCCGAGGATCCCGAAGGCGGTGACGACGACGTCGAGCGGCCCGTGTTCCGCGACGACCTTCTCCAGGAACGGCCCATGCCCGGCGAGGTCGTCGGCGTCGAACTCGACGGCGTCGACGGCCTCCGCCCCCGCGGCCAGCAGTCGCTCGGACTCCGCGCCGAGGTCCGCGCTCCGGCGCGCGGCCAGCACGATCCGGCGCGACCCGCCCTTGGCGAGCCGTTCCGCGACCGCGAGGCCGATCTCGCTGCGTCCGCCCAGTACCAGCACCGTTCCGCTCACCCGCCGCAGTCTGCCAGGCGGCCCGTGGCCGGACGGCAGTGGCACGGTTCACAAACTGCAATTTTGCAGTATCTGCATCTTTAGGCGTAGGGTGGTGCTCATGCCCGAACCCGTCAAAGGTCTCCGCGAGCGCAAACGGCTGGAAACCCACCGCGCGCTGGCGACCACCGCCGTCCGGCTCGTCGCTGAACGCGGCCTGGACCAGGTGACGGTCGAGGACATCAGCGCGGCGGCGGGGGTTTCACCGCGCACGTTCTTCAACTATTTCGCGTCCAAAGAGGACGCTGTCGTCATCGCGCACGCCGACAGCGCCGAGCGGACCCAGCGCACCATCGACAAGTTCCTTGCCGCACCGAAGGAAGTCAGCACTCCCCGTGCTTTCGTGGACGCGCTGCAGGAAGACTTCGCCCAAGTCGACGAGAACCGTGAAGAGTGGCTCGGCCGCATGAAGGCCATCCAAGAGAACGCCACCCTGCATTCGCGCGCGGTGGCCATGAACCACGACACCATCGCGCCGCTGATCGAGGCGATCGCCCGCCGCACGGGCGTGGATCCGAAAGCCGACCTGTACCCGGCGCTGCTGCTGTCCACGCTCGGCGGCGCGGTCAACGCCGTGCTGATGCTCTGGTACCAGCACGACGGCCGGGTGTCCGCGCTCGACCTGCTGGACGACGCCGTCGAACTGCTTCTCGCCGGGCTCCCGGAGCCCGGCGGCCGCGCGCGCTGACGCGCCCGGCACCACAGGAACACGAAGGGGGACCACCATGTCCGTATCCATGACCGAACCACGAGAACCGGAGGCCCCGGCGGGCTCGATGGGCCGCAAACAGGTCCTCGAAGCGATGTCGGGGCTGATGATGGGCATGTTCGTCGCCATCCTCGCCTCGACGGTGGTCGCGAACGCGTTGCCGCGTATCGTCTCCGAACTCGGCGGCTCGCAGGCCTCCTACACCTGGGTGGTCACCACCGAACTGCTCGCGATGACCGCGACGGTGCCGCTCTGGGGCAAGCTTTCCGATCTGTACAACAAGAAGCTGCTGATCCAGCTCTCGCTCGGGCTGTTCGTGATCGGTTCGCTGGTCGCCGGGTTCGCCGGCAACATCGAGCTCCTGATCGGCAGCCGGGTCGCGCAGGGCATCGGCGCGGGCGGGCTCACCGCGCTCGCGCAGGTGATCATGGCGGCCATCGTCTCGCCGCGTGAACTCGGGAAGTATTCGGGATCTTCGGTGCCGTGTTCGCCGTCGGGACCATCGCCGGCCCGCTGATCGGCGGCGTCATGGTGGACACGTCGTGGCTCGGCTGGCGCTGGTGCTTCTTCCTCGGAGTGCCGTTCGCGGTCGCGGCGATCCTGCTGCTGCAGCGAACCCTGAACCTGCCGACGATCCGGCGTGACGTGAAGGTCGACTACCTCGGCGCGTTCCTGATCATGGCCGGTGTCTCGACGCTGCTGGTCTGGTCGTCGCTGGCCGGGCACCAGTTCGCCTGGGGCTCGTGGTGGACGGTCGGCCTGGTGACGGCCGGCGTGGTCATCCTCGCCCTCGCCGTCTACGTCGAGTCGAAGGTGGCCGAGCCGATCCTGCCGCTGACCCTGTTCCGCAATCACACGGTCACCCTGACCACCCTCGCGAGCTTCCTCGTCGGTGTCGCGATGTTCGGCGGGACGGTGTTCCTGTCGCAGTACTTCCAGCTGTCGCTCGGCAAGTCGCCGACGGTGGCCGGATTGCTGAGCCTGCCGATGATCTTCGGCATCCTCGTGTCGTCCACGGTGTCGGGTCAGCTGATCAGCCGCACCGGCAAGTGGAAGAGCCACCTGCTGCTGGGCGCGACGCTGATGACCGCGGGCCTGGCGCTGCTGGGCACCATCGACGCGAAGACGAACCTCGTCGTCCTCGGCGCGTACATGGTGCTGCTGGGTGTCGGCGTCGGCATGCTGATGCAGAATCTCGTGCTGGTGTCGCAGAACGACGTCGACGCGCACGACCTCGGCACGGCGACCTCGACGCTGTCGTTCTTCCGCAGCCTCGGCGGCTCGATCGGGGTGAGCGCGCTGGGCGCGGTGCTCGCGAACCGGGTGCTGGCGCTGATGAGCGAGAAGCTCGGGCCGCTGCCCGGGGGCGGCGAAGGCGGCGCGGTGCCGAACATCGCCACGCTGCCCGAGCCGGTCGCGAACGTCGTCCGTGAGGCCTACGGGGAGGCGACCAGCGAGTTGTTCCTGATCAGCGCGCCGATCGCGCTCCTGGTGATCGTCGCCGTCGCCTTCCTCAAGCACAAGCCGCTCAAGACCCAGTCGGGCAACGAGCGGCTGGCCGAGGAATCCGCCGTCGCCTGATCGCCACGACAGAGGGGCCCGGTTCGCGGAACCGGGCCCCTCTTTTCGCGCGCACGAAGAACACGGTGGAAATTCGATGAACGCGATCAAATGGTTTCAGGCGGCTTCAAGCAGCATTGCCGACACGAATCAAGTGGCGCCGTTCACTGCCGGTCAGCCCGCCGAAAACGCCGTGGGCCAATCCGTTGTCCACGGCGTAGGCCAGGCAGGCCGAGACGGCCGGGCACCGCGCGCAGACGGCCTTCGCCCTGGCAGCCTGACGTGCGCCGGGACCGGTTTCGGTGACCGGGAAGAACAGTTCGGGATCCTCACCGCGGCAAGCGGCCTCACTCAGGTCACCCGCCATCCTCATTTCCATTTTCCTATCACCTCCTTTTTTTCGATTTTCCCTTCCCCGTCAAACGACTTCCGGGTATCCGGCCGGGTACGCACCGCAAACATCACCTTGACCGAATCGTTACACTCAGCGCCCCGCTCACTGCACCTGTCCTGTGAGGGCATTCGCGTCAGGCGGCTGAGAGCGGTGAGTGCGGGTGATGGGCCACGACGGGTTCGACGAGTTCTTCCACGCCGAATTTCCGCTGCTCACCGGCTTCCTGTGCAAGGCGGGCTTCGCGCTGGCCCCGCGCGCGACGCGGCCGCGGAGGCGATGCTCAACGCCTACGAAGACTGGCAGGGCATCACCCAGCCGAAAGCGTGGGTCCGCCGGGTCGGGCACCGCAGGGCGAAGGAACAGACCGCGGTCGGGGCCGATTGGGCCTCCGCCGACGCCGGCCGGGAGGACAAGCTCATCGCGCTCGCCGACGAGGCGTCGGCCGTCCTGACGATGCTGGGGAGCCTGCCGAAACGCCAGCAACTCGCCATGGCCTGGACGATGGACGGCTATTCGGCGCCGGAGATCGCCGGGCTGCTCGGGATCGCGGACGAGGCGGTCGGCGCGACCCTGCGCCACGCGCGGGGCCGGCTGGCGGACCACGATCCAGGCTTCGCCGACCGGCTGGACAGCGCCAACGCCGCCTTCCTCGACGCCTTGCGGATGGGGCTGGACGCCGAAGACACCCTCGCCCGGATCAAGAACCGCGCGATGGTCAGGGAACTCGCCTTGGTGGCGCCCGGGACCCCGGCCGAGTCGGAACCCGAGCAGGTGACGCCGTCGCAGTGGTACACCCTCGACGAACCCGTCGCGGCCGCCGGGAAAGGCGACCCGCGCGCGCTGAACCAGCTGCTGACCACCGTCCGCCCGCTCGTGATCCGGTACTGCCGGTCGCGGATCGGCAGACAGGAGCGGACCTACGCCTCGGCGGACGACGTCGCGCAGGAGGTCTGCGTGGCGATCCTCCGCGCGCTGCCGACCTATCGCGAACGGGGGCGGCCGTTCCTCGCCTTCGTCTACGGCATCGCCCAGCACAAGGTCGCCGACGCCCGCCGTGCCGCCGCCCGCAACCGCACCGAGCCGGTCGCGGAGGTCCCCGACGGGATCTCGGATTCGGCAGGCCCCGAACAGCACGCGCTGCACAACGAGTTGAGCGACCGGATGGGCGAACTGCTGCGGATCCTGCCCGACAAGCAGCGGGAGATCGTCGTGTTGCGGATCGTCGTGGGCCTGTCGGCGGAGGAGACCGCCGGTGTGGTCGGTTCGACGGCCGGTGCCGTGCGGGTGGCGCAGCACCGGGCCTTGACGCGCTTGCGGAAGATCCTCGCCGACGAGTGAAGACGGCAGCGGCTCAGGGGCGGCACCGTTCCGCGGTCGCGGCGGCCGTCTTCAGCTCGGGAGCGCCCAGAACGGCCGCGACCGGGTCGAGCGCGCCGTGCGTGTCCTTCTGGGCGGCGATGAGCCCGTCGACAGCGCGGCCTTGCGCGACGGTGTCGTTCTTGCCCGCCGCGTCCAGACCCGCCTTCGCTGTCACGGTCTTGTCGCGCGCCGAGGTGTACTTCGCGAGGAACTCCCGCTTCGCCGCGTCCCCGGCCGGGACCGGCGCGGTGGGCAGCGCACCGAGAGCGTCGACCGTCTTGGTCAGAATCGCCGCGTAATGCCCGAGCTGGTCGCTCGTGCTCTTCTTGACGGCCGCCACGGTCTCCCCGCTCGCCGACGGCATCTTGTTGTTGCCGTCGATGAAGTCCTTGACCGCGCCGCAGAAGCCGTTCATCCAGGCCACCGCCGCGGCCGAATCCCTCGCGGACGGCGACGGCGCCGCCTGCTGGGCCGCCGGTGCCGGATCCGGCGCGCAGCCGGCCAGGACCGCCGCGGCCAGCGCGATTCCCGCCATGGCCGATTTCTTGTGGACAGCGCACATGTCCGTTCCCCTCTCCGCCGCCCGGCATTCCCGGCGGCGCGAGGACAGTGACATGGCGGACCACGCGCGGTCTGCGTCATCTGACTCAGAACGACGCCCGGCGCTCGAACTCGTAACGTTCGAGGCACGGCGACCGGACGGCGTAACGGGGTGCGGGCAGGTGGCGAGTACCGCTTTACCCCTGTTCGCTTCGAGGGCATCCAGCCGAAGAGGTAGCACCATGGCCATCAAGATCATCGCAGCGCGGCTCGAAGGTGGGAAGTTCCACGAAAGCATCACGAAACTCCGCTGGATCAACCCCGGCAGCGGCGAGACCGGCGAGAGCTTCGTTTCGGCGATCGTGGCGTGGCTCGAGGACGACGACGGGAAGGCCTACGTGGACGAGGGGATCCACCGGGTGGCCGTGGAGATCATCAAGCCGACCTTCGGCCCGAAGTTCCTCCGCACGCGCGCGGACGGGATCTGGAAGAACAACCTGCTGGAGCTTCCCCGCTTCTGAGGCGGCGGACCGGTTAATTCCGGAGACGGGCGCACGAGCACTCTGTTAGGTTCAGCGAGCACTCCCGGTGCGCAGGTAACGGCTACTTCCTCTTTCACAGGCCACCGTCACCGGTTCTTTTCTCGGGAGCCACAATTTCAGATGTGCCCGGTGCGCAGGCGACGGATACTTCCTTTTACCCATGGGTCGCGGGTTCGAGCCCCGCCCGGCGGTCATCCGCCGGTAGCTCAGTCGGCAGAGCAATGGACAAGCACCGTCACCGACTTTTTCTCGGGCCTCATCCGGAATCACGGCTCCCCTCGAACGAAACGAGGTCGAGGGTGTCGAAGTTCAACACCGCCGGCACCCGGCCGGCGACCAGCTCACCGATCGTCGGTGAGCCGACCCCCGGCGGCGTCACCCACGAAGGTGGGGACGGCTACGCGCGGGACACCAAGTCCGAGCTGTTCCTGCTCGCCGTCACCAACATGGTCGGCGAGAACACCTTCTACGAGACCGGCGAGAAGCGTGACACGCGGTACGCCGGCCTCGTCCAGGAGACGGCGCTCGCCGACCCGGAATGGACCGCGCGGTTCCTGCGCTGGCTCCGCACGGACGCGAACATGCGGACCGCCGCGCTCGTCGGCGCCGCCGAATACGTCCGCGCCCGCCTTGCCGGCACGGCCACGCCGCCGACCGACGCCGGCCTCACCAACCGTGCCGTCGTCGGCTCGGTGCTCCAGCGCGCCGACGAACCCGGCGAACTGCTCGCGTACTGGACTTCGCTGTACGGCAGGAAGATCCCGAAGCCGCTCAAGCGCGGCATCGCCGACGCGGCCGTCCGGCTCTTTCACGAGAAGTCGTTCCTCAAGTGGGACTCCGACGCGCGTGCCTTCCGGTTCGCGGACGTCCTCGGCTTGGCCCACCCGGATCCGAAGGACCCGGCGCAGGACGCCCTGTTCAAGCACATCGTCGACGTCCGGTTCAACCCCGGCCGTGAGATCCCCGCCGAACTGGAGGTCCTCGGCGCCCGCGCCGAACTCATGGCGTGGGACAAGGAGAAGCGGCGCGATCTCTTCAGCCACCCCGATTCCGCACGGTCCGTTCTGCGGCGGGCGGGCATGACGTGGGAGTCCCTGGCCGGCTGGCTCCAGGGCCCGATGGACGCGCGCGCCTGGGAGGCCGTGATCCCGTCCATGGGCTACATGGCGCTGCTGCGGAACCTCCGGAACTTCGACGAGGCCGGAGTGTCCGACGAGGTCGCCGAGGGCGTGGCGGCGCGGCTGGCCGATCCGGAGCAGGTCGCGAAGTCGCGGCAGTTCCCGATGAGGTTCCTTTCCGCGTATCGCGCGGCGCCTTCGCTTCGCTGGTCGTACGCACTGGAAAAGGCGATCGCCGAGTCGTTGGCGAACGTGCCGCGGCTCGCCGGGCGGACGCTGATCCTCGTCGACACCTCGGGTTCGATGAACGCGGGGTTCAGCAAGGACGGCACGCTCATGCGCTGGGACGCGGCCGCGATCTTCGGGATCGCGCTCGCCGCCCGCTGCGAGTCGGCGGATGTCGTGTCGTTCTCGAACGGCTACTACGGCGGCACCGGTTCGAAGGCGTTCGAGCTGCCCGTCGGCGAGTCGCTGCTGCGCGGGCTCGACCGGTGGAAGAACGGCGGCTACTTCATCGGCGCGGGCACCGACACCGTCGGCGCGGTCCAGCGTCACCTGCGTCCCGGCCATCACGACCGGGTGGTGATCCTGACCGACGAGCAGCACTCGTCCGGCAACGTCGACCAGGCCGTGCCGAAGGACACGGCGTTGTACACGTGGAACCTCGCGGGCTACGAGCGCGGGCACTCGGCGTCCGGGCGCGGTAACCGGCACACCTTCGGCGGCCTGACCGACGCCGCTTTCACGATGATTCCGCTCCTGGAAGCGGGGCGGGACGCGGACTGGCCGTTCTAGTCTTCTCGCGGGCGAGCCCGGCCGGGCCCGTCTGTCCTCATCGGACAGTCGTGGTGGGCCGGGTCGGGCTCGAACCGACGGCCAAGGGATCATGAGACCGCAACTCCGGCATGTCAGCCAGTGTCATTGAATGGCAAATCCTGCCGCTTTGTGCAGGTCAACGCCGGTTTGAGCCCTGGGCCGAATGCCGCTGCGTGTCTGCCCATATCGGGGGCAGCATCCAAGGTGATCGCTGCTTCCACAGCTGCCTGCTGTGCGAGGCTGGCCGCATCACGCACGTTCTCTGCAGCCCTGGCCTCAGCAGCGGCGGCCTCTTCGACGGAGGCGCGGGCGCGCAGTGCTTCGGCTTGGACCGCGGCGGCCTCCCGTTCTGCACGGGGAACAGCCTCGTTCGCACGTGCAAAGAACCTATGGATCCGCAAGCTCCGTCAACACGGCCGGCGTGGGCGAACGACGATCACGCACGCAAAGCGTCAACCTAATTCACGAAATCGTTTCAACCCGAAAAATAAGATATACCTCAGTCATTCGGGCAATGCGCCGAGAACTATAATAACCTCCGTCGATTCGTCCGGATGGTCACCATAGATTGTTATCTTATTACGCTCACGCTCCACTGGCACTTGAAGGCTCAATTGCCGATTTGGGTCATAGATCGCAAGAGACGCCTTTGACAGGTGGATTTCGCCGTCGAACAGCAAGTTCAGTTGCCGGGCGTCCGCCGGCGCCTCTACGCATACAACACCAACCGGCCCACTGGCAGACTGCTGCACCGCTACGAAAACCGAGTCGGGCCCGCCGTGCACGCTCTGCGCAGCGGGATCCCAACCTGCATGATCGTCGTGACTGTCCGGTGCCGCGACCACGAGCAGTCCATGATCGAAGCGGGCAAGTCCTGCCCCATAGAGTCGGTCACCGTATTCCTCGATCATTGCCGAATCGATGTTCACTTGTACCAGTCCTGTCGCAAACCGTTCACAATTCCTCCTTGCCTGCGGGAACAATCCTTGCAATGCGGGTAGAGCGTCCACGGACCGTTCGGTGCCAGCCGATTAGGCGGGTTGTGGTCCCCGGTCCAGTGGCCGTCACGATAGCCAGATTGTCCTGCTTTGCAAGTGAAGCAGCCGTTGCGGTCGCCGGACTCGTTGACCATCTTCTGTTCGTGCGGCAGAACCTTGTCCCCTCGCTCGGCAGCCACTCCATCAGCACGTTGTCCCCGGAGACTTGGGCCGAGCGTTAGGTCGCAAATGTCATCCTGGTTCGCGTTGTGCACCAGTATCGGCGTGTTTCTCGCGGTGGCCGGTAGCTCGCCCTCGCCGCCATCGGCTACGCGCACATCGACGATCGCCGCCTTCGGGCCGATGGTGCCGTCAGGGCGCGCGACCATCGTGAGGTCTATCGGAACCCACGCATCACCGCGCCGCACCCGTTGAGGATCGAAGCTCTCCCGGCGGGTCACCGTGCCATCCGGATTGGCGAAAACCTCGGCGTACTCGGTGGTTTCCTCAGGCACCACCACCGATTTGCCGGAATTCCCCGCCGCGGCCAAACGCCGCGACCACCGCGGGCGCCTCCCCCGACACCGCGGCGGGTTCCGCAGCCACCGACACCCCGGAAGCGTCGACGACGAACGTCAGCGCCAAAGCCACCGCACCCAAGGCACGCCGAGCAGAGCGCACGACTTCCTCCCCAAAGTCCCACACCGAAGCAAGAAGACGCCGCCCAACAGGCAGGCAAGTAACCCCTCGCAATGATCGGATGAATAAGTATCAACGCCGACCAGGCCAGTCAAAACAAGATAGAACGCAGTCATGTTAGTTATCGACATGACCGCGCGGTCAACGCCGATCTAGATGGCAACCTCCTTATCTCACGTGCACTTTCGAGTCATGACAAGGAATCCTGAATGGACAACTGCACGCGTTAGCCGATCTTGCTGTGAGTAACACAACAATCACCCGCCATCGGACCACTGCTCCAATTGGTCCTGGTGCGCCGCCCTGAACGAAAGCCGCCGGACGCCACAGCCGCTGTCTAAGCCGACAGGCCCACTGCGCCCGCTGCCTCGCCCTGATCGGCCGTCTCGCTGACATCAACAGATCGCAGCGCACGACCAGCTATGACCCCAGTCAGCTAAAACGGCAAGTTCACCACGACTCACCACGCACCGTCATCTGCACACGATCATGAGAAAGAGCCGCAGTACACGCCCTAAACCGGTAACCGTATCCAGCTAGGCCACCCTCGCATGTCTTCAGGTGGCGTCCGCAGCCGTGCCGGCCTCACACACGATGTCAACGCTCTTCGCCGTGACCGCGTAGGCGACTGGGTTGTCCTCACCGAGCGGATCGGCCTCGTACCCGCGTGACCACTATCGATTCCCGTGTCTCCGGCGGAAGCCCGTGTCCGGTTCTCGAGCCGCGAGGGCGCAGGCTTCGAAGGACGCGGTCCAGATCGGGCGGCTTTCAGAGTTCGAGAACCGGTCCCGCTTCGAGGGAACACTTGCGATCGCGATCTTCTCCAACGTGGCGTTTGGGTGATGGTCAAGAACGATTCCATCGCCCGTTCTCGCGTCGAGCGGCCTCGGCCGGGTGAGTGCAGATCGTCTCCAGGAGTTCGGCGCGGGACCCGAAGTGATAAGTGATCGTGTTGTGTGCGGCGCGAAGGGCGTTCGCGACCGTGCGAACAGAAAGCCCCTGCAATCTGCCCGGTTCTGCGCACACTGGGCAGACGACATGGCCGTCTACCGAGGTCAGCTTGTGTCCGAGTCGGGTACGTCTACGGCCTCGATCGTGTGGACCGCCGCAGCAAGCTCGACTATCGGCAGCCGCATGATACGCGCGGCGAACCGACGCTCGGTCCTGCTGAACAGGTCGCGCACCGCCCGAGCATTCCCGAACTCGAGGCCTTGTGATTCGGCTCTTTCTCTCAGTTCCTCCAGCCACTGTGCAGCTCGCGCCAAGGTGCCCGCTGCCAACTGATAGCCGCGCGCCTGGGCAAGCTGCTCGAAGTTCTGGCACAGTTCCGCGGACGTGAATTCAGGGAAGATCCATCGCTCGCCGAATTGCGAGTCCAGCCCTTCGTTGAGGCGCAAAAACCCTTCCATCAGCTCCGCATAGCCTCCGGCGATCACCACAAGCCTGCCCCGGTACTCCTCCATGATGGCGACCAGCTCGGTCGCCGCCTCCTGGCCGAAGTCGTTCGCCTGGCCCAGCGCGTAGGCCTCGTCGATGTACAACACGCCATCCAGCGCCTTTAGGGCCGTCTCCCTGGTCTTGATCGCCGTCTGGCCGACATAGCCTGCCACCAGATCGCGACGGCTCGCGACCACCAGATGCCCCTTGGCCAGCAGGCCAACCTCGGCGAGCACCCGACCTGTCAAGCCAGCCACGATTGTCTTGCCGGTGCCGGGAGGCCCGACGAACAGCAAATGCGGGGCGACCGGTCGCCCTCGGCCGTTCGGCTGCAATCGGCGTAGCTCGGCGAGCGCGACAAAGCCGCGCACGGCGTTCTTTACCTCGACTAGCCCGACCAGTCCGTCCAGTTCGGACAGAATCTGGTTCAGTGGCGCCGCATCGGCCAGATACGGTGGGTGGGGCTCGGGTGTATCCAGACGCCGCAACTCCTCACCACGTACTACAAACAACGCTGACTCCGCCGGAGGAACATCGGCCAGGATCGCGTGCTGCGAGCCCTCCAGCTGAGAGGCATCCAGATACCCTGTAGCGGTGTCGCCTGGGCGCGGCGGTCGTGTCGTCGACGCCGCACGAGTCGTCGTGGACGGCGGCGTGGTATCACGGATCCCGGTCAGGAAGCGTTGCACCTGGCCGTAGACCACCGAGCCGCGGCCAGCCGGTTTGGAAATCGTGAAGTGGTCGGCGTCGATCGCGATCGGGTCCGCACCGGCCACACCAGGGTCGGCGGAGCCCGCGTCCACGACCTGCACACTGAGTGTCTTGTTCGCCTCGAAGAACGCAAGGCTCACGATGCCGGTCTTGAACACCCAATGCCTGTACCACACATTCAGATCTCGCAAATGTGCGGCATTGCGCGCCAGATCCTTTCCGGCCGCGGTCGTGCGCAACACAGTCTTCAAACCGGTCAGGACCTTGGCCATGTCGGCGCCGGTGTGCGGGGTGGCCAGAAACACCACACCGCGCGCCATAGCGGCGAACGACGCGAACGTGGAGCTGCTGTCCGCGTGCCGCAGCATCTGCTTGGCCAACAGCCCGCCCATACTGTGAGTCACGAACACCAGCGGGCGCTCGCCCACACCCACGTTCTGCAAAGCCGCCAGAACGTTGACCGCCCGATCCTGAATCGGCATCGCCCGCCCCAGCCATCCCGACGGCGAGGCCGCGTACCCCACCGACCACACCGCCACACCAGGCACGTCCTGACCCAGCCAGTCCGGCCAAAACGCCTCACCGTTCATCCACGTCGCGCGCGCATCCCCACCCAGACCATGCAGGAACACCACGTCCACCACCGGCACGTCAGGCATCACCACCGAGAAGACGTCGGTCTCGGTCACGATTTACCCCCTCCTCCAGCACGTAAGATAGCCCCGCACGGGCACCCAGCGAGCGCTACGGCGCCGGCAGCTAGCCGTGTCCCGGGAGCGGTTGCCACGACCCGCTCTTCTAGCAGGCCCTGCAGGGGCTGTGCCACGAGTGTGGCCACTTCAGACCACAACCACTCCAGCCGACCAGCAGGTTCTCGATAACCGCAGGTCAGCACCCTGCCCAAACCTGACTGGCAGTGAGGGGTTCAAGTTTGCTGTTCTCGCACGCCAGGAGGTTCCTCCTGAACGACTCCACTTCCCGCAAGGCGATACGGACCGCCGAAACCGGCCACGCGGGAGTACCACGCGCAGCCGCCATCTTCATCGCGCCTCGCGCACCTCGACGGAACCCCGGCGCTCAGTTGACCCGATCGGAAGCCGTTGATGCCGCAGGTAGGCGGCGTCAACGGGAGCGCTGGACAGGCGGCAAATCTGACCTGGGCTTTGCTCCCCGCTTGGACCCGAACCAAGGTCTCCGCCCGACGCCGGGTTGTTCGAAGCCAAAGCGGACAACGAGTACACCCACGGCCCCGAACAGATCGAACTCGCCAAACACCAGCACGACGCCGGGCTCGTGGCTCCATCGGGTACGCCACGCCCTACCTCAAGTTCACCGCCTGAAGTGACCGCGTCGATTCCAAGATGCGCAGTGCGAGGGTGAAACCGTGTACGTCGCCGGCCTTCTGCTCGAGAACACGAATCACACCCAGCTTGTCCAGCTATGGAAGCGAAGGGCTCCAAAGCTACTGAAGTCCCCCACCACAGCGGTTGTGACGAGGAAGCAGAAAGGCTGTTACACCACCCACCGGCTCCGCAAAGCACTTTCTCCTACTATCGGCACACCGGAGCAAACGTAAGCAACCGCGATTAACGCCGAGTCGAAATTGCCGCCGAGGGGCTAACATCCCGGCAGGTCGGCGACGATGTCGATGTGGTGGGCCGGGTCGGGCTCGAACCGACGGCCAAGGGATTATGAGTCCCCTGCTCTAACCAACTGAGCTACCGGCCCCAACGGTGCCCTGACACCTCCGCGGGAGCAGTCCCAGCCCGAACAGCGGGTTTGCGAACGCACAGAAGTCCCAGTTCGCTCCAAGCTATCACAGCGTTCACCTGCCCCGATCGCCTAGGCCGATCAGCTGGTTTCCGACGCCGGGCAAAGCCGTCTCGTCTAGGTTTCAGGGACCAGCGCCGGGCGGCACGCCGTCCGGGCCCGTCGGGCAGGGAGGCGCTCGTGGCGAATCCGGTCGCCATCGGGCTCGGTGTCGTGGCGGTCGTCGCCATCGTGTTGTCACTGAGGGCGAGCATCCGGGTACTGCGGCGAGCCGGTCTCCGGATCGACGCGATCCTGTCCGACGAGCTGGACGACCGGCCGCCGCGGCCCCGGTAGTCGATTACCGGTCCTCTTTGGACGGTCAGCTGCCCAGGCCCGAGCCACCTCCCAGGGTGGTCGTGCCAGGAGGCGTCGTTGTCGGCTCCTGTGTCGTGGTGGGCGGTCGCGTTGGTGAGGTCGGCGTGGTCTTCGTCGGGGTCGGGGTCGGGCTGCTCGTCACCGGCGCCCCGCCATAGGCCGCATAGCTGAACCAGATCGCCCCGCCCACCTTCGGCGTGGTCTGGTCGAACATCGCCCGCACCTTGAACGTGGTGGCCGTGTACGAACCCTGCACCGTGTTCAGCATGTACGCGTTGAACTGCCCCGGTGTGTTCGCCGAGACGACCACCACCGCCGGGACCGCGCCCAGCGCGTGCTGCACGGTGCACATCCCGGCGCCGTCGGTCACGCACGACGTCTCCGCGGCCTGCACGCTCGGCGCCGGCGACGGGCCGACGGCGCCGGACGTCCCGGCGAACACCGTGCCCCCGGCCGCCGCGACGGCCAGCCCCGCCACGGCGAGCGCGGCCTTCTCCCTGGTCCTCATGTTCGTCCTCCCTCGCTCGGAAACCCGAAAGCAAGGGTCGGCGCCGGTGCCGCGATCGTTACGCCACCCCGAGCCGCCGCAGCGCCGGCCGCCACCGGTTCCCGCCGGTCGCCAGCCCCAGCGCCACCAGGCCCGCGCAGTACTTGCTCACCGACTGCTCCCGGATCCGCAGCTTCGCCAGCGCTTCGGTGACGCTGTTGCGGTCGGAAGCCGACTTCACCTCCAGCAGCACCAGGTCGTCACCGGCCGCCAGGCTCCGCGGGCCGGAACGCCAGACCAGTGACGTGTCGCAGGTGATCCGCGTGTCGGCGGTGACGAGAGTGGTCCGCCGGTAGTCGGTGACCAGCGCGGGGATCAGTGGCCTGGGCGCGGGGCGGCCGTAGGCGGCGGTGAGGGCGTCGTCGAGGAACGTCAGCGCGGACGCGGTCAGGCCGTGCGCCGCCTCGGCCGGATGCGGGCGGCGGACCTTGACCGTTTCGTCGCGCCGTCCGCTGACCTTGAGCTCGCAGTAGGTGTCGGCCGAGTCGGTGTAGGTCCGCGTGCGGATCTTGAACCGGCGACGGCGGTCCTGCCGGTGCGCGCGGAAGATCGCCAGGTCCGGCGTGTCGAAATAGGTCGACGAGTAGCCGAACACCCGTTGCGCGCCGATCTCCAGGCAGCGGAGCGACAGCACGTCGGCGACGGCCAGGAAGTCGTTGAGCGGCAGGACGTACTTGCGATCCGTCCGGCTCATCAGCCCGCTCGTGGCGACGACTTCGGCCAGAGACAGCGAAGGAAGCCTTTTCGCCACCGCCGCGACGGTGGCGGTCCCGCGCCCGCTCACCGGTGCCCCGCCGGAGCACCGTGGACGACCGCGGCGGCGTCCGGCCGGAACCGGACGTCGACGACGGTGACCTCACGGACATAGTCCACTTCGGACACGGTGTGCCGCACGACCGTGCCGCCGAGCCGTGCCCGCAGTTCCATCAGCATCGTCTGCTCGTCGGGATACACGGTGTCGAGCACGACCGTCCGCCGCTGCGGGCCGCGGGTGCGCGACGGGTGGTCGGCGACGTACATGACGGCGAGCAGCAGGACGTTGAAGACGGCGACGATCCGCCAGTCCGCGGACGGCAGCCCGTTCACCAGGCCGAGCACCAGTGCGACGAAGTAGTACGCGACCTCCTGCTGGCTGATCGAATCGGAGCGCAGCCGGATGATCGACAACACGCCGAAGAGACCGAGCCCGAGCGCGCTCGCGGTCGACACGGACAACAGCACGGCGACCGAAACGCAGACGCCGACGTTCAGCGCGAGATAGGCGCAGGCGAGGTCACCGCGGTGGTGGCGACGGGCGTAGATACCGTAGGCGAGGATCACGGCGGCGACGAGATCGACGGCGAGATGAAGCAATGTCGTGGTCATGGAAACCACTGTGCGGCCCGTGAAAGAGACCGTCGTGAGATCCCGATGAGAACCGTCTCATCAGGACTCACCGAGCCGGTAACCCATCCCCCGCACGGTTTCGATCCGGTCGGCGCCGATCTTCCCGCGCAGGTAACGGATGTAGACGTCCACCACGTTCGAGCCGGGGTCGAAATCGAAACCCCAGACCCCGCCGAGCAGTTGCTCGCGGGACAGCACCTGGCCGCGGTTGCGCAGCAACGTCTCCAGCAGCGCGAACTCGCGGGCGGTGAGGTCCTTCTCCTCCCCCGCCACCGAAACCCGCCGGGTGCGCAGGTCGAGCGAGAGGTCCCCGGCGCGCAGCACCGCCGGTTCGGCTTCGGGGTTTCCC
Source organism: Amycolatopsis sp. EV170708-02-1 (assembly GCF_022479115.1). Classification (NCBI taxonomy): domain Bacteria; kingdom Bacillati; phylum Actinomycetota; class Actinomycetes; order Pseudonocardiales; family Pseudonocardiaceae; genus Amycolatopsis; species Amycolatopsis sp. EV170708-02-1. The sequence goes on along the minus strand of NZ_CP092497.1, from coordinate 4,626,851 downwards.
CTCAGCCGCAACCGGATCCGCGCCAGCAATTCCTCGAAGGCGAAGGGTTTCGCCAGATAGTCGTCGGCGCCGCCGGACAACCCGGCGACCCGGTCGACGACACTGTCCCGCGCGGTCAGGATGATCACCGGCACCGTCCGGCCCGCCGCGCGCAGCGCCCGCAGCAGATCCGAGCCGTCGAGATCCGGGAGACCGAGGTCGAGGACGACCAGGTCGTGCGCGCCGGTCAGCGCCTCGGTCAGCCCCTCGGAGCCGGTTTTGACCCAGCGGGTCGCGAAACCCTGCGCCCGCAGGCCCTTCTCGACGAAGGCTCCGATCCTGGCGGAGTCCTCCACCACGAGCACACTGGTCACCGGTCCGCACCTTCCGCGACGGGGATCTCCATGGTGAATGTCGCGCCTTCGCCGGGCACGGTGTCGAGCAGCACCCGGCCGCCGTGCGCTTCGGCGATCGCGGCGACGATCGCCAGGCCGAGCCCGGCCCCGTCGTCGCCGCTGGAGTTGCTGCCGCGTTTGAACCGTTCGAAGATCCGGCTCCTCGAATCCGGCGGGACCCCTTCGCCGGTGTCACGGACCCAGAGCCGCGCCGTCGTCGCCGTCACCTCGGAGCCCAGGGCGATCTCCTGGCCGGGCGAAGTGTGCCGGACGGCGTTGGAGACCAGCTGCAGCAAGGCCTGCGCGAGCCGTTGACCGTCCGCGTGGACCTTCACTTCGGCCACCGCGTCGAGCCGCCAGACGCGGTCGGCCAGCGGACGGGACTTGGCCAGGGTCTCGACGGTGAGGTCGGCGAGGTCGGTGTCGCCGGGTGCGAGGAAGTCGGGGTTGCCGGATTTGGCGAGCACCAGCAGATCGTCCACGATCCGTTGCATCCGCCCGAGCTCGTCGAGGACCAGGCGCCGCGTGGCCGCGTTCTCCTCCGGGTCTTCGCCCATCAGCTCGATATGACCGCGGACGATCGTGATCGGCGTGCGCAGTTCGTGCCCGGCGTCGTCGATGAAGTCGCGCTGCCCGGCGAAGGCGCTTTCGAGCCGGTCCAGCATCGTGTTGAAGGTGCGTCCGAGCGCGGCGACGTCGTCCGAGCCCCGGACCTCGATCCGGCGGGAAAGATCGGTTTCGCCGATCTGCTCGGCGGCCAGGCGCACCTCCCGCACCGGCGCGAGGATGCGGCCGGCGACCAGCCAGCCGATCAGCCCGGCCAGCACCAGCGCCGCCCCGGACATCGCGGCCATCACGCCGACGACGTCGTTGATCTCGCCCGCGGCGTGGTCGACGAACTCGACGATCACCAGCGCGCCGCGACCCGGTGAGCCCTCGATGGTCACCGGGACGACCCCGTAACGCGCGGACCCGACCGCGGTGGTGACCGTGCCGTACGCCGGGCTCGTGGCCAGGGAGAGTTCGGCGACGAACTTCGGGTCGGTGTCCAGGCGGACCGGTGGCTCGATCGCGCTCCGCCTCGACGCGACACCGTCGCTGATCGAGAAGAACGTCTCGTACTTCTCGGGCAGATTCCGTTCCAGGTGGCGCCCGAGGACCGCCTCGACGGTGGCGGGCTGCCCGGCCGGGCGGGCGTCCGGCGACGCCAGGAAGGCACGGAGTTTGCCGGTCTCGTGCGCGATCTCGTTGTCGAGGCGCTGGTCCAGCTGGTTGTGCAGGACGGTCCGGGTCGCCAGCAGCGACCCGGCGAGCGCGAGCAGCACGACCAGCAGGACCCACGCGAGGATCCGGGCGCGGGCGCTCAACGGCCCGGCTCAGTCGTCGAGGTCGAAGTGGTCATCGGCGTCATCAGGGTCATCATCGACGTCGTCGTCGTGCCCGGCCAGCCGGGGCGGGACGACGGCGGGCGGCGCCCCCGCTTCACCCGGCCCGGTGACGACCTGCCCGGCCGGGGCGATGACGGCCGGACCGAGGTCAGGTGGCGAGGCAGCGGTGGCCGCGATGACGGCGAACGTGCCGGTGGCCGCCACCACGACGGCGGCGACCCCGGCCAGGACGATGATTCGGACTCGCATGTCACCCAGGCTGCCCGGCGAGGGTGAGCCGTCGATGAGGGCTCGATGAGAACTTTCTCATCGAGCCCGCCGCTCACCTGTGCGCGTGCGGGTACTCCGCCGACCGATGCTGGAAGGCCAGGATGTCCGGATTCCGGATCGTGCCCTCGCTGATCTCGATCGCCCGGTCGAGCGTCGGATCGGCGGCCCACGCGGATCGCCCCGCCAGCACCTGCCTCAGATGCGGCAGGAGCGCACCACTGATCTCCCAGGTCGCCGAGTCCCAGAGGTAGGACGGGCTGTGGTCGACGGCGTAGTAGGTGAGGCCGCCGACCTGGAAGGTCGGCTCCGTGAACGTCGTCGGCTTGGCCCAGCTGAACCCCATGCCCTCGTCGCAGGAGACGTCGACGACGAGGCTTCCGTGCCGGAACGCGGCGAGGTCCTCCTCGTCGAGGAAGGTCAACGGCGCCTTGGTGTCCTGCAGTACGCAGTTGACGACGATGTCGTGCCCGGCGAGGAAATCCGCCAGCGGCACGCGACCGTCCTCGGTGATCGCGTGACTACGGCGGAGATCCGCCGGGCCCTTCAGGTCGTGGTCGAGATGCACGATGTTCGCCGAGTGGATCGGCGACCCGACCGCGGTGACGCCGCGATGGGTGAGGACGTGCACGTCGTGGATCCCGTGCGCGTTCAACGCCGTCACCGAACCGCGCGCGGTCGCGCCGAAGCCGATCACGACCGCGCGAAGGCGACGGCCGTAGTCGCCCGTCGCGCCGATCAGCTGAAGCGCGTGCAGCACCGAGCAATAGCCCGCCAGCTCGTTGTTCTTGTGGAAGACGTGCAGGGAGAAGGAACCGTCACGGCGCCAATGGTTCATCGCTTCGAAGGCGATGAGGGTCAGCTTCCGGTCGATGGCCAGCTGGGTGAGCTTGTCGTCCTGGACGCAGTGCGGCCAGCCCCACAGGATCTGCCCCGGCCGGAGATCGGCGAGGTCACCGGCGAGCGGTTTCGCCAAAAGGACGATGTCGCAGTCCGCGATGAGCCGCTCGCGGGTGCGGAGGCCGGCGACGAGCGGCGCCAGTTCCTCGTCCGGGATTCCGAAGCGGTCGCCGTAGCCCTGTTCGAGATAGATGCTTCGCCGGAGATCCGGGTCGATCCGTTCGAGATGGCGCGGATGGATCGGAACCCGCCGCTCGTTTTCTTTGCGCGAGCGGGAAATGACGCCGAGAGTGAGCTGGTCCACGTGGGGCCCCTTAATTAGACCTCAGTCTAAGCACAGTGGGCCGCGACGGCGTAGGCTCGGTGGTGTCCGAGAGCATTCCGTGCGCGAGCGTTCGAGTCCGCGTCGTCCTCGGCCCCATCCGGCCACTCGGCCCGGGACGGAGCACCGCCATGAAGACGGTCCCCACCACGAACACCGCCGCTCATCCGGAACACGTCGCCCGGCTGCGCCTCAAGCCCACGGCGCCCGCGACCGGACACGTCGACGGCGCGTGGTGGCCCGCCTCCCGTGACCTCGCCACCGAACTACCGTTCCTGCTGGTGGTACTGGCCGTCCAGCTGGAGCGCGTCGAGCGGGTGACCTACAACCTCACGGCCTGGCCACCCGCTCCCCTCCGGCTCGCGGTCGAGAGCGGCAAGGTCCGGCTCGAAGGATTCCACTCGCAGCACACCGACACCGTGACGGTGATCGGCACCGCGGGCAGGCGGCGGCTGACCCTGCTGGTCGTCCCGCCGGAGACCGAACCGGACCTCGCACACCGCCTGCTCATGGCCGCGGCCCACCGGGACAGCACCGGCGACATCGAGACCCTGCTCGCCGCCGGTTGACGGCGATGGTCACTTGAACGCCGCCGCGTTCCGCGCCGCCCATTCGGCGAAGGTGCGCCCCGGTCGCCCGAGCACCTTTTCGACGTCGGGGCTGACCCGCAGTTCGTCCTCCGTGGGCGTGCCGAGGATGGAGAGCGTGGCCTCCACGACCACCGGCGGCATGAACTCCGACATCGCGGCGCGGGCCTCGGCTTCGCTCAGTTCGGTGAAGCGCAGCGGCTCGCCCAGCGCCTCGCCGAGGTCCGCCGCCTGCCGCCGGGGCGAGATCGGCTCGGGTCCGGTGAGCACGTAGGTCCGGCCGTGGTGCCCGGGTTCCCGCAGCACGGCCGCCGCGACGTCGGCGATGTCGGCCGGGTCGATCACGGGCAAGGCGACGTCGCCGAACGGTGCGGCGACGACCCGATCGGCCCGGATCGCCGGCGCCCACTGGAAGGCGTTCGACGCGAAACCGCCCGGCCGCAGCACTGTCCACTCCGGACTCGAAGCCTTGACCGCCGCTTCGAACGCGGGCGCGTGCCGCCCGGTTCCGACGCCTTGGGAGGACAGGAGCACGATCCGCGCTCCCCCGGCCGCCGCGATGATTTCCGCGACGTCGCCACCCGCCGCCATGAATTCTCCCGACGTCAACAGGAAAACCCGATCCGCGCCGTCGAAGACCTGCTTCAATCCGTCGGACCTGGTGAGGTCGGCCTGCACGGCCCGCACGCCGTCGGGCACGTCCGCCGCCGAGATCCGGCGCGACACCGCCGTCACTTTTTCCCCTGCGGCGGCAAGGGTTTCCACCAGCAGCCGTCCCACGTTCCCGGTCGCTCCGGTCACCACGATCATGGTCTCTCCTCGAATCACGTTGCGTTGACGCGACCGAAGCTACCTTCCTGGGGATAGTAGGTACCTAGAGGAAAGTATCGGGTTCGTGAGCGCGATCACAACTTCGAAGAAGCGAGCGGCCGCTTAGGGTCGGGTCCATGTCCGAAACCGCGCTCGGCCCGCTTCGCGTCCTCGACTTCTCGCGGGTGCTCGCCGGCCCGTTCGCCACCATGCTGCTGGCCGACCTCGGCGCGACCGTGATCAAGGTCGAGCGGCCGGGTACCGGCGACGACACCCGCAGCTGGGGCCCGCCCTACGACGCGACCGGTCAGGCGACGTACTTCCAGTCGGTGAACCGGAACAAGACGAGTGTGGCGCTGGACCTCGGGAATCCGGACGACCTCGCCCAGGCCCGCGCGCTCGCGCTGGAGGCCGACGTCGTGGTCGAGAACTTCCGGCCCGGCGTGATGGAGCGCCTCGGCCTCGGCCCGGAAACCTTGCTGGCGGCCAACCCCGGCCTCGTCCTGTGCTCCGTCACGGGTTTCGGCACCGGCGGCGGCGCCGCGCTGCCCGGTTACGACCTGCTCATCCAGGCCGTCGGCGGACTGATGAGCATCACCGGTGACCCGGCGGGCGAACCGCAGAAGGTCGGCGTCGCGCTCGTCGACGTCCTGGCCGGGCTGTTCGCGAGCGTCGGCATCCTCGCCGCCCTGCGCCACCGCGACCGGACCGGGCAGGGCCAGCGCGTCGAGATCGACCTGCTCTCCAGCCTGCTCGCCGCCCTGGTCAACCAGGGCAGCGCCTACACCTCCGGCGGGACGGTCCCGGCGCGGATGGGCAACCGGCATCCCAGCATCGCCCCTTACGAACTCGTCCCCTGCGCCGATCACGAACTCGCGCTCGCCGTCGGCAACGACCGGCAGTTCGCGGCGCTGTGCGAGGTCATCGGCCTGCCGGAACTCGCCGAGGACAGCCGGTTCGCGACCAATCCGGCCCGGGTCGCGAACCGGAGCGAGCTCCGCGCACTGCTCGAAGACCACCTGGGCAGGCGCCCCGCGGCCGAGTGGGCGGCGGAGTTGAGCGCGGCAGGCGTGCCCGCCGGGGAGGTCAACGACGTCGCGGGCGCGTTCGCGCTGGCCGAACGGCTCGGGCTGGCCCCGACGGTCGATCTCCCGCGGCCAGACGGCACCTCCGTGCGGCTGACCCGCAACCCGATCGGGCTGTCGGCGACACCACCGCGCTACGAGACGGCGCCGCCGGACGTGCCCGGGCAACTCACCCTTCCCTTGCCGGGCTGGAGCTGACGGGGAGCGGTCAGCGGGCTGTCAGCGCTTCGTCAACACCGGCCGCGAAGCTCCTGCCATGACGAACAGGACAGTCCTCATCTCCGGCGCGAGCATCGCCGGTCCCGCGCTCGCCTTCTGGCTCTCCCGCCAGGGCTACGCGGTCACCGTCGTCGAACGGTCGCCGGAACTGCGCCCCGGCGGCCAGGCGGTCGACTTCAAGGGCGCGACCCACCGCACCGTGCTGGAGCGCATGGGCATCCTCGACGAGATCCACCGGCACCAGACCGGCGGGCTCGACCAGACCATCATCGACGCCGAGGAGCGGCCGCTCGCCGTCCTGCCCGGCGAGTTCACCGGCGGCGACGTCGAGATCCGGCGCGGCGATCTGGCCCGGATCCTGTACGACCGGACCTCGTCGGACTGCGAGTACGTCTTCGGCGACTCGATCACCTCGCTGACCGAGACCCCCGACGGGGTCGACGTCACCTTCGAGCGCGAAGCCCCGAGGCGGTTCGACCTCGTCTTCGGCGCGGACGGCATCCACTCCACCGTGCGACGGCTGGCGTTCGGCCCGGAAGCCGACTACGTGGAGCACCTCGGCCACTACTACGCCCTGGTCGAGACCGGCGAAACCGACGGCGGCCCGGCCGTGATGTACAACGAGCCCGGCCGGATGGCCGCCACCGGCGGGCCCAAGGCGACCGCGTTCTTCGTGTTCGCCTCGCCCGAGATCGGCTATGACCGCTACGACATCGGCAGGCAGAAGGAGATCCTGGCCGCCGCGTTCGACGGCGGCGGCTGGCGGCTGCCCGAGCTGATGGAGGCGGTGAAGCGCTCGGACGACGTCTACCTGGACTCGATCGCCCGGGTCAAGATGGACGGCTACTCCACCGGACGCGTCGCGCTCCTCGGCGACGCGGCGTACGGCAACACGCTGGGCGGCTTCGGCACCGGGCTCGCCATCGTGGCCGCGTACGTCATCGCGGGCGAACTCGCCGCCGCGGACGGCGACCACGAACTCGCCTTCCACCGGTACGACGAGAAGTTCTCGGGCTACGCCAAGATCGCCCGCAACGCCAACGCCGGGCCGTTCCTCGCGCCGCCGACCGCACTGCGGATCAAACTGCGCGACCAGATGTTCCGGCGACGGCTCCTGCTGCGCGGGATGCTGTGGGTGACCGACAAGTTCGCCACCGACATCACCCTCGACGAGTACCCCGCGCTCGTCCGGCACGGCTGAAGCGAGGCCGGTCAGAGCGGCGGCGGGGCACCCCGGCCGCGGTCGTTCACGGCTCCGTGGCCGGCGACCTGGAGCAGCAATCCCGCCGCCACCCGCACGATCTCACGTTCCGCGGGGGTCAGCGTTTCGCCGAGGGCCGCGGCCAGCCAGCGGTTGCCGTCGCGGACGTGTGCGCGCAGGGCTTCGCGGCCGTCTTCGGTGATCGCGATCCGCTGCGCCCGCCGGTCGTGCTCGTCGGGACGCCGGACGACGCGGCCTTCCGTCTCGAGCGCGTTGAGCACCCTGGTCAAGGACTGCGGCTGCACTCCCTCGATCGCGGCGAGCGCGCCGACGGTCAGCGGCCCGCTGTGCCGCAGGTTCGCCAGTACCGACGAAGCCAGCCTGCTCAGGCTCCGCTCATCGCCGGGCTGCTCGGCGCGGAGCCGGGACGACAACCGCGAAACGGCCCAGCGCACCGACTCCGCGACCTGCGTGGCTTCACTCATGATACAACGCTAACACTTGGCAATACGGCGACTCAGGACGCGATGGCCGCCTAAGCACGCGTGTCGTCCATCGGATCACAAGTGCCGTCCGTACAGTCACGCGAAATCGCCGATTCGGTCGCGTGGCGAGTGCTCGACCCCGAGGTCCAGCGGTCCTCCCTGACCGAAAATCAGCAAGCGTAAGCTTCGTATATGACCCCGAGTCCGTGGCGCGTGTTCTGGGGCCTGCTGGAACACGATCTGCTCATCACCCGGAAGCAGCTCGGCGGCGTACTGGCGCAGGTGCTCATGCAACCCCTGCTGATGCTCCTCGTGTTCGGAAAGGTCCTCGGCGCGCTCGGCTACACCCCGCCCGGCTACGCGCGGCTGCTCCTGCCCGGGCTCGTCGCGCTGAACGCGTTCTTCGCCGCCGCCCAGAACGCGTCCTTCCCGCTGGCCATGGAATTCGCCACCCGCACCATCGAGAACAGGCTGCGGGCACCCGTGCCGCTCGCCTGGATCGTCGTCGAGCGGATCTTCGCGGCGGCGTCGCGCGGCGTGGTCACGGCCGTCTTCATGGTCCCGGTCGGCGCGCTCGTGCTCGGCGAGTTGTCCTGGCGGGCGGCCGGTCTCCCGGCGGCACTCGGCTACACGGTGCTGGGCGCGCTGGCGGGCGGCGCGGCCGGGGTGACGATCGGCTCACTCGTCTCCCCCGCCCGGATCGGGGTCACCTTCTCGCTGGTGATGCCGCCGTTGCTGTTCACCGGCTCCGCCCAGTTCCCGTTCCCCGAGCTCACCGCCGTCCCCTGGTTCCGCGCCCTGTGCGCGCTGAACCCGATGACCTATGTCAGCGAGGGCCTGCGCGGCGCGCTGACCCCGGAAGTCGCCCACCTGCCCGCATGGCTCTGCGCGTCCGCGCTGGTCCTCGCGCTGGTCGTGCTCACCCCCGCGGGTCTCCGGGCGTTCCGCCGCCGGGCGATCACCTGACTTCGGCGTGCGCGATCCGCCGGGCCGTGGTCGGCTGGATCGGGTTTCCCGCGTGACGTTTCCGGGGAAGCGGTGTCTTACGGGTGACCACCTGCCCGGGTGGGGTGAAGGGAGCTTCGGCATGACGGCGCTGCACAGGTGCGCTCGATGACGACTTCGGCGAGAACCGAGCCACTCGCGGCCGGCGAAACGGTGCTGGACGACGCGACGCTCGTGGCGCGCGCCCGCGACGGCGAGATCCGCGCGTACGAGCAGCTCGTCCTGCGGTTCCAGGGGCCGATGTACCGGCTGGCGCTGCGGATGCTGGGGAACAAAGGCGACGCCGAGGACGTCGTCCAGGAGGTGTTCCTCGTCGCCTGGCGGCGGCTCGACCAGCTGCAGGAGGACGCGGCGTTCGTCGGCTGGCTCTACCGGATGACGACCAACCGGTGCCTGAACGTGATCCGCGCCAGGAAGCCGGTGGCCGACGTCGAGCTGGATCAGCAGGAGTCCACCGGTTCGGCGGGACGGCCGGATCGCGCGGCCGAGACGAGCGCGCAGATGGCGGCGCTGACCGGGGCACTCGACCAGCTGACCGCCGAGCAACGGGCCTGCTGGCTGTTACGCGAGGTCCACGGGCGCTCCTACGAGGAGATCGCGAAGGCGATCGGGGCGACCACCACCGCGGTGCGCGGACGCATCGCGCGAGCACGAGCACAGTTGGCGGAGGTGATGGCGCCATGGCGATGAACCACGCGACCCGCGACTACCTGCTGCCGTGCGGCCGTGATGTGGAACAGGTCTGGGAACGGCTCGACGAGGTCGACGCCGGCCGGGCGGACGCGCACGAACTCGACTGCCCGCATTGCCGGGCGGCCCGCGAGAGCCTTCTGGTGCTGCGGGGGCTGACCAGGGAACTGGCCGAAGACGACGCCGAGCCGTCGCCGGATCTCACCAGCCGCATCATGTCCGCGATCCGCGCCGAGGTGCGGCGTCGCGATCTGGTGCCGCTGGCGAGCCCGGAGCCGGGCGAGGTCCAGGTGAGCGATCAGGCGGTCGCGGCCGTGCTGCGGTTCGCCGCGGACTCCGTCGACGGTGTCCGCGCGCGGCGCTGCCGGGTGCTGCCCGCACCGGACGTCGCCGACCCGCTGGCCGTGAACGTGGAGCTGAACCTGGCGATCGCGCATGATTTCGACGGTGACTCGCTGGACGTCGTCCGCGAGCGGGTCACGGCGGCGGCGGGGGCCAGGATCGGTCTCCGCCTGGCCCGGCTCGACCTGGTGGTGGAGGACCTCTATGACGCGTGAGCAGGCACCGGCCCGGCACCTGGTCGAGACGGTGATCGCCCCGCCGGTGGTCGCGGCGGTCGCCGCGCACGCCGCGGCCCGGGTCCCCGGCGTGGTCCGCCTGGAACCCGGGCTGCGCGGGCTGGCCGGCTCGCTGACGCGGATCGCGCGGCAGCGGATCAAGGGCCTCGAACCGGCGCCCACGGAAGGCGTCCGCGCGTTCGTCGAGCACGACCCGCCGGACGTGCGGGTGGAGATCGACCTTTCGCTCTCCGGCCTGGACCAGGCCGCCGCGACCGCGCAGGCGGTGCAGCGGGCCGTGGGCAAAGCGGTCACCGAGGCGACCGGGCTCACCCCGTCGGCCGTCTCGGTGTCCATTTTGGACATCGAAATCCGTGGAGGACTGTTGTGACCGCACGTTCCGAACTGACCGCCTCACTGCTCAGCACCCTCCGCGGGATACCGGGGCTGCGCGCGGCCACGCCGTCCACCACGGCCGCCGCGGCGGCGGTGCCGTGGGATCTCGACGTGATGGCCGTCGACGTCTCCGAGCACGTCGTCGAGATCCGCGTGGTCGCGCTGGAGGTGCCGATCCCGCCGCTCACGGAGGCCGCCGGGGCCGCTTTGCGCCCCGTGCTGGCCGGAACCCCTTGGGAGAACGCGAGTCTGCGGCTCGTGGTGACCGATGTGGACGCCGCCGCGCTCGTACCCTGACATGAGGATCGCGGTGGCCGCGCCCGAAGGCGTGACCACCGCGATCCTGGGGGCGGGGACCTAGTTCTTGTTGGTGCCCGGGGTCAGCACCTTGTCGATGACGAACACGGTGGCGTTCTTGGTGGGGATGTTGCCGCACAGGACCTTCGCGCCGTTGACGGTCATGTTCTCGCCGGAGCCCTCGATCTTGACCGGGCCGCCGGCGGTGTTCAGGCTCTCCACCGACTTGGCGGACTCCAGACCCTTGGCGTCGTACCGCTTGCCGACGACGTGGTACTGCAGGATCGGGGCCAGCTGATCCGGCTTGCCCGCCAGCTCGGTGAACTTGGCGTCGCCCAGCGCCTGGAAGGCCGGGTCCGCCGGGGCGAACACGGTGATGGCCTGCTGGCTGTTGAGCGTGTCCACCAGGTTGGTGGCCTTCACCGCGGCGACCAGCTTGGTCAGCAGCGGGTTGGTCGAGGCTGCGCTGGCGACCGGCTGCGGGCCCATCGAGTCCAGCGAACCCGGCGCACTGCCCTGCGGGAGCTGCGAACAGGCCGGGCCGAACACATCGGCGTTGGTGGTGACCCCGTCACCGGAAGCGGCACTGGACATCGGGGCCGACATCGACGAGGACGGGGCGGGCGCGGGGGCGCTGCTGGAGCTGCCGGACGAAGCGCTGTCGTTGCTGCTGCAGGCGGCCAGGGCCAGCGCGGTGACCGCGGTGAAACCGATTCCTGCGACGCGAAGCTTGTTCACGGAAAATCACTCCATTTGTTTTTCGGACTCTTACCGGGTATTCGGAACCACCGCGAAATCGGATTGCCACCCTTTCGAGTGACGCCGATCACCGCGCGGTGAAACTGATGACGTGCCAGCCGGTCGCCCCGTCGGGAACGGTTCCCGCGCGGGCGTCGGTCTGGGTGTAGCCGGATTTGTCGACAGCCCGGACGGTGACCTGATGGCTGCCCGCCGGAACGTCGAATTCGGTCCACCACATCCGCCAGGTGTTCACCCCCACCTCGCGGGAAAGCGTTGCGGGCAGCCAGCTTCCGTTCGCGCCGAGCCGAACTTCGACCCGTTCGATCCCGGTGTGCTGCGCCCACGCGACACCCGAGATCCGGACTTTGCCGGCGGGTACCGTTTCGAATCCTTTCGGACTGTCGATCCTGGACTGCGTTTTGATCGGGGCCTGTTCGCCCCAGCCGCGATCCAGCCAGTACGCGCGGCGCGCTTTCCAGGTGGTGATCTCCAGATCCTTGACCCATTTCGTCGCCGAAACATAGCCATAGAGACCGGGGATGACCATGCGCGCGGGAAAACCGTGCTCGACCGGCAGCGGTTCCCCGTTCATCCCGATCGCCAGCATCGCGCCCCGCTCCGGGTCGAGCGCGGCGACGACCGGGCTGCCCGCTGTCCAGCCGTCGACGCTGGTGGAGAAGATCTGCTCGGCCCCGGGCTGGACCCCGGCCTCCCGCAACAGCTCCCCGAGGTCCACGCCGATGAAGTTCGCCGTGGACACGTAGGTGCCGCCGACTTCGTTGGACACGCAGGTCATGGTGATGGTGCGCTCGATCAGCGGACGGCTGCGGATGTCGTCGTAGCTGTACCGCTTTTCGTCGCGCACCATGCCGTGCAGGCGCAGACTCCAGTCCTCGGCCCGGACCTGCGGCACGGACAGCGCGGTGTCGACGCGGTAGAAGTCGCGGTTCGAGGTGAGGAACGTCGGCGTGCCGAGCTTCGCGAAGTCCGCGTCGGCCGGGATGGGCGGCGCCGGCTCGGCGGGAACGAGCCGCCCGACGGCCGCCCGCGAGGACTCCGCGTCACGTGTGCCGGCGAGGAGCTGCCCTCCGGCACCGGCCACCCCCGCGGCGACGACGGCACCGGCTCCGGCCAGCAGCACCGACCTGCGTGACGGCGCGGTGCCCGAGGCCTCGACCTGGGGCTTGACCGAGGCCAGGCGATGCAACCAGAGGAACACGACGACCCCGCTGATCAGGCTGGCCAGCGGGGCGAGCAGCGCGACGATCGTAAGGTCGGGGCGCTGCGACACGGCGAGTCCGCCCAGCAGCCCGAACGCGGCGATCAGCACGATTCCCGGAACGGGTGACCGGCGCGAGACGATCCCGGCCGCGGCGGCGGCGAGCACCATCACCACGGCCATCCCGGCGAGCAGCACGAGCTTGTCGTAGACGCCGAACGTGCGGACCGCGAAGTCCTTCAGCCCGACCGGCGTCAGATCGATCGCCCCGTTGCCGACCGCGAGGTACGGCGAGGCGTTGGCGCTGATGAACCCGGCCACCAGATGGCCGGCCGCCAGCGCCGCGGCCAGGGCCACGACACCGATCAGCGCCGCCCCGAAGAAGGGGAGGCGTGGTTCCCGAACGGCCCGCGAAGTCTTCATGCCAGGTATTCGCGGCGGCCGCCGCCGCGGACAGGTCAAGACCCCGAAGACGTAACTCGCGTGCTTAAGGACGTAACTCGCGTGCTTGAAGGCCGCACACGAGAAATACGCCTTCAAGCACGCGAGTTACGCCTTCAAGCACGCGAGTCACGTCTACGCCCGGCCACCCGCCCGAGTTGCCCCGCTCACCCCGGCTTGCATGGTCATACACTCCTATGCATATACTTCCATCATGTCCAAGGTACTCACCTCTCTGCCTGTCGGCGAACGCGTCGGGATCGCCTTCTCCGGCGGCCTCGACACCTCGGTAGCGGTCGCGTGGATGCGCGAGAAGGGTGCAGTGCCGTGCACCTACACCGCTGACATCGGCCAGTACGACGAACCCGACATCGCGTCGGTCCCGGGCCGGGCGAAGGCCTACGGCGCCGAGATCGCGCGCGCCGTCGACTGCAAGGCCGCGCTGGTCGAGGAAGGTCTCGCCGCGCTGTCCTGCGGTGCCTTCCACATCCGCAACGGCGGGCGCACCTACTTCAACACGACCCCGCTCGGCCGCGCGGTCACCGGCACCCTGCTGGTGCGCGCGATGCTCGAGGACGACGTCCAGATCTGGGGCGACGGCTCCACCTTCAAGGGCAACGACATCGAGCGGTTCTACCGCTACGGCCTGCTCGCGAACCCGTCCCTGCGGATCTACAAGCCGTGGCTGGACGCCGCGTTCGTCAGCGAGCTCGGCGGCCGCAAGGAGATGTCCGAGTGGCTGCAGGCCCACGACCTGCCGTACCGGGACAGCACCGAGAAGGCCTACTCCACCGACGCGAACATCTGGGGCGCGACGCACGAGGCCAAGTCGCTGGAACACCTCGACACCGGTATCGAGATCGTGAACCCGATCATGGGCGTCCGGTTCTGGGACCCCGAGGTCGAGATCGCGCCCGAGGACGTCACGATCGGCTTCGAGCAGGGCCGGCCGGTGACGATCAACGGCAAGGAGTTCGCCACCGCGGTCGACCTGGTCCTGGAGGCCAACGCGATCGGCGGGCGGCACGGGCTCGGCATGTCCGACCAGATCGAGAACCGGATCATCGAGGCCAAGAGCCGCGGTATCTACGAGGCGCCGGGTATGGCGCTGCTGCACGCGGCGTACGAGCGGCTCGTCAACGCGATCCACAACGAGGACACCCTCGCCAGCTACCACAACGAGGGCCGCCGCCTCGGCAGGCTGATGTACGAGGGCCGCTGGCTGGACCCGCAGGCGATGATGCTGCGCGAGTCGCTGCAGCGGTGGGTCGGCGCGGCCGTCACCGGCGAGGTCACCCTGCGGCTGCGGCGCGGCGAGGACTACTCGATCCTCGACACCACCGGCCCGTTCTTCAGCTACCACCCGGACAAGCTGTCCATGGAGCGCACCGAGGACTCGGCGTTCGGCCCGGTGGACCGGATCGGCCAGCTCACCATGCGGAACCTCGACATCGCCGACTCGCGCGCCAAGCTCGAGCAGTACGCCGGGCTCGGCATGGTCGGCGGCGGGCACCCGACGCTGATCGGCGCCGCGCAGGCCGCGTCGACCGGCCTGATCGGGGCGATGGACGCGGGCGGCGCGCAAGCGATCGCCTCGCGCGGAAAGGCCTCGGGCGACGACGAACTGCTCGACCACGCCGCGATCGAATCCGGCACGGACTGACCCGGACGAACGGGACGCGAAAGCGCCGGGCGCGCGGCATCGAAGCCGTTCGCCCGGCGCTGTTCTCTATCCGGTCAGGGTCTGTGTGATGTGCAGGTCGCAGCCCTCGACGGTCAGGACGTCGCAGTCCAGTTCGACCGGTCCGGCCGACGGGTGGTCGATGATCTTGCGGGCGGATTCGTGCCGTCCGACGGCACCACAGCTCGGCGATCAGCCGGGCCGGCCGCTGATCGGCCGGGTAGCGGGCGGCCGCCGAACGCAGATCCGCGACGAGCACCGATTCGGCCCGACCGGCGGCTACTTCGACGTCCCCTGGTGACCGGGTGTCAGTTGCCGCCCAGCTTGGACCGCCGCTGCCCCAGTTCGTCCATCAGCCGGGTGATCTCGACCTGCCCGATCGCTTCGGCCAGCACGGAAACCGACGCGATGCTCTCGATCCGGTACTGCACCGGCACCCCTCCCGACGCTCGCGACCGGGCTTCCGCGTCCGCCTTCTTCTCCGCCTCGACGGCCGAGAAGACACTGCCCGCCCCGCCGTTGACGCAGCTGATCGAAGCCGAGCCGTTCAGCGGCAGGGTCGCCGTGTTGCGGCAACTGCCCGCCGACCGGCCGCCGATGGTGACGTTCGCGGTCATGGTGGCGTTGACCTGGCCGGTGACCTTCCCGCCACTGTTGGCCGACGCGGAGTTGGACACGTTCGCGGTCACCGTGCAGCCCGAGCCGCCGCACGCGACCGTGGCCGCGCCGTCCATGTCGAACCGCACGCCGGTGTCGACCGCGCCGGACAGCTTCTGGGTGTTCGCCATCAGATTCTCGTAGACGGCCACGGTCTCCGCCGGCGACAAAGCGTCCACATCGGACTCTCCGAGACCGGCGCCGGCGGGCATCTGCGGCTGTGATTCCACGCCGGGCATGGAGGGCATCTTCACCGAATAGCGGAGAAGCCGGTGCGGCGCCTCCTTCGAGACGTACAGGTCGCCGGCGGGCGTGCTCGCCTTGATTGCCGGGACGTCCCGAATGCTCTGGTCCTCGGTGATCCCGTCCGCCCGCTCCAGCGCCTCGCGCAGCCGGGCGGCGAGCTTCTCCGGGGACTCGAACTGCTGCAGGACCGGGCCGAACAGCGCGTCCTCACCGGTGATCCACCGATCCTTGAGATCCTCGGCCTCGGCGGACTCCGCCCGCGCCCCCGGCAGCAGGCCGTCGGGCGCCTTGAAGAAGACCTTGCCGCCGACGACGAGGATCTCGATCTTCTTGCCCTGGAAGGACATCGTGCCGGAGGTCTCGCCGTACGCCGTGGTCTTGACGTCCGTCTCGATCATCCCGCCGACCGCGGAAGTGCTGTTCCGGACGGCGGGCGCCGAGGAAAGGCCCGCCAGTGCCTGCTCGAAGGGTTCGCGGCCCGCCTTCGAGGGCCACAACAACCAGGTCGTCAGACCCGCGAGGAGCACCAGCACCAGCCCCGCGATCCCGGCGAACAGCGGCCACCGGGGTTTCCGGACGGGCGGCGCCGGTACCGGTTGCGGGACCCAGCCCTGCGGCGGCGGCCACTGCGCGCCTCCGGGTGGGAATGATTGCTCCACGTCGCCCTCCATCACTGAATTCACCGAACGAACCCAAGCTATGGAGGGAGGATGAAAACTTGATGAAACGCGATCGGGTCCCCTGCCGCGCCGGGCGGACGCGGCAGGGGAAGCCGGGTCAGCCCTTGCGCGCGAACGAGATCCGGTGCAGCCCGCCGGGCTGCTTGTCGGCGAGGTACAGCTCGCCGTTCTGATCGGTGCCGAGCGTGGTGGCGTCGAGCGGGAACTGGCCGATCCGGGCGCTTTCGTAGCCACCGTCGGGTTTCTTGCGGACGGCCCAGGCCGTTCCCTGGCAGAAGTCGGTGGCGAGGTAGGTACCGCCCGCCAGCGAGGCGTACTTCCGGCCGCGGTAGACGTGCCCGCCGATCACCGCGCAGCCCTCCGCGCCGGAGATGTAGTGGAAGACCGGTTCGGTGTAGGTCACCCCGTCCTTGCAGCGCGTCTCGTCGAACACGACCGGCCCCTCCTTGCAGGACCAGCCGAAGTTCGCGCCGCCCTTGCCCTTGGCGAGGTGGTCGACCTCCTCGAAACGGCCCTGGCCGACGTCGCCGATCCACAACGAACCGTCGGCCGGGTCGAAGGAGAACCGCCAGGGATTGCGAAGCCCGTACGCCCAGATCTCCGGCCGCGCCCCCGCGACACCGGCGAACGGGTTGCCCGGCGGCACGCAGTACCGCAGCGGACGGCACTCGCGGCCGACGTCGACGCGCAGGATCTTGCCCAGCAGCGTGTCCAGCCGCTGCCCGCTGGCCAGCGGATCGCCGCCTCCGCCGCCGTCGCCGATCCCCAGTAGAGGAATCCGTCCTGGCCGAACGCCAGCTGGCCGCCGTTGTGGTTGGGGAACTCGGCATGCGGCTGGGTGATCAGCTCGGTGAGCTCACCGGTGTCGAGCCGGACCCGGGACAACGTCACCGCGCTGTCGGACTTACGGGTGTACGCGACGTAAGCCCGCCTGTCCTTCGCGATCGCGAGCCCGAGCAGCCCGCGTTCGACGTCCGCGCCGTTCACCTTGTCGCTGATGTCCAGTACCGGCTTGGTGGCGAGCCCCGTCCTGGGGTGGTAGGCCCGGACGACCCCTCGTTTCTCCACGACGAGGATCCGGCCGCTCCCGTCGTTCAGCGCCGTGATCGCGGTCGGGTTCACCAGCCCGGACGCGACCTTGGTCGCCGTGGCGGTCAGCTCACCGAGCGGAACACCCCGCGCTTCCAGGGTTTCCGCGCTGCTCGCGGCGCTCGCGGCCGGGAGCAGCGCGCCCGCCAGGGCGAGCCCGGCCACCAGGGACAACCCCCGGCGGAGGTGCCGTCGCGTCATGAGGGACTCCAATCGCCAGTGAATGGTCTGGTCCAATTCAACAGCGATCAGGGGAGCGGCGGTACCTCCATACGCGAGAATCCCGTTGGTTTCTTTCCGCCGGACGGGTCGAACGCCTCCGGGGGATGGAGTTGCGGTCCGGAATCTCCCCGAATAGGGGCCATGCGCCCGCCAGTTCGTCGACAACACGCCGGTGAAGGGTGACACATTCGAGTGAAATACCCGGTCGGCGGTGTGAGACTGAGTCCTCCGTGCACTTGTCTGGAGGATCGAAATGGAGCCTGGACGACCAGGATCCACGTATCGGACGACGATCGATCGGCGGCGGGGCGGCGATGATCCGGTGACCGAGAACGACGACGACCCCCAGGGCGAACCTGCCGAGCTCGCCCGCCTCTACAACGACGGCGCGACGATCGAAAGCCTGGCCAAGCGCTACGCGCTGAGCTATCAAAAGGTTCGAACCACCTTGCTGGCCGCAGGAGTCACACTGCGACCACCGAAGATCCAGCTCCCTCCTACTCCGCCGGGGCTCGTCAACGCGTACCTGGCCGGCAGGAGCATTCGACAGCTGGCGGCCATCCACGGCATGAGCTACAACCAGACTCGCCGGATCCTGCTCGCGGAAGGCATCGTCCTCCGTCCCGCGGACGGCAATAGCCGCCCCGATCCGACTAGAGGTCCGGTTCTCCGGATGGGCGCCACATCCGGAGAACCAGGATCCTATGTGCACCGCACGACGATCACCGTCACGCTGCGTACACAATCCAAATGCCGGGTCCGTTCACGGTCGACTGCGTCCTTTCACGTCGTATATCGTGTGTCGACTCAGCAAGATTAGGTCGAATCTTTGCGGTTACGAAGCACTCGTTCAGGTATCGAGCAGGGTATGACCGGTGTTCTTGTGAGTTACGGCGGCAGCCTACAAGCTCCCCACAGAGCACCTTTCGGCACCCCACCACACTTCATGCTCCACAGGTGGTAGCGACACGTCACACGAAGGCCTGAAGTGCGGCTTTCCCCTGCGTCCACGCAAACCGCCGTCGTTGAGCGCCGCCAAGGCGGGCCATGAGGGCCCACGACTCGGGCGCCCGACGCCCGATCCCCGAAATTCGTGAAAAATATTCATCACGAACGCGTGTCCAGACCAATCGTCAAAACAACCCTGAGTGGACGGCACGACGAGACCGGCCACTCTTTCGGCGACCACCCACCAACGCCGAATGAAGCTTTCAGGAGCGACGTCCACGGAGTATCCGCAGATGCGGTGAAGGCATCGCCACCGTGTCCCGGTCACCGTCGCGAGTGCTCGGGACAAGTGGTCCACGCGCGTCCAGTTCGGCCAGCAGCACCTCGATCGCGTCCGCCTTCGCCGTCCGCGCCCGCCCGCGATAGAGCTCTGCGGCCTCCTGCCACAGTTCCCGCGCGGCTTCGGGATTGCCGTGCTCGCAGACGATGGCGGCCAGGACGCCAAGAGCTCTCGCTTGTCCGGTCGCGTGCTGGGTTCGATCCGCCAGGGCGACCGCCCGGTGCGCGTGCCGCAACGCCGCCGCGTCGTCACCTTCCGCGTGCCGCAGCTGTGCGAGCACCGTGTTGAGCTTCATGATCGTCGGGAGATCCTGACTCGCTTCGATCAACGCCTCTCCCGCGCGGCATTCCACCGACGCTTCGGCGAGCCTGCCGAGGCGGACCAGCAACGCCCCCAGGGCCGCGTGTGCCCGCATCAGATCAGTGGCGTCACCGGCTTCACGCCGATGCCTCAAGGCCTCCCGATACAGAGCGAGCGCTTCCTCGTCGTGACCGCCCATGTCGACCAGCGCGTCGGCGAAGCGGTGCTCCGCTCTGGCGCACAACACCGGCTCGCCCAATGCGCGAACGGACGGAAGCACCTTCCGGTACCGTTCGACCGCTTCGGCCGCGCGACCGGCATGGAAATGCACTCGGGCCAGATTCAGCCTGACCGTCACGCCGCCGATCGCGATCCCGTGAGCATCGGCCAGTTCGAGCGCGCGCGACAGACACCGCTCGGCCGCGTCATCGGCGCCGCTGAGCATATGCACGACCCCGAGATCGTTGAGGCACGAAGCCAGTGAGCCCATGTCGCCTTGCGCCGTCGCCGCACGGACGGCGATGGTCAGCCCCTCGACCGCGTCGGGGTATATCCCCTGCAATATGAAGAACTCCGATGCCATCGCGGGCAGGAGATACGAAATACCGTTGAGAACACCTTCCGACGCCGCGCTGATCGCCATGATCGACGATCGTTCCCGCAGCACCCACTGCCGTGCTTCGGTGGCGTTCCGGAAGCCGGGCGTGGGCGCCGCCCGGACCATCGGAGGCAGGTTCAGCAGCTCTTTGTGCGGGAACTGCAAGCGATACGCGTCGATGACCACGCGCAGATAGAACTCGAACATCTTCCTCCGCGCGAGGTCCACATCGGACAATTGGGTCGCCAGGGACGCTGCGTACAGATGGAGAAGGTCGTGCACGCGATAGCGGTCGAGGTCGGCGGGGTGCTCGATCAGATGCGCGGCGACCAGTATGTCGAGCGAGCGCCGCACCTCCGACGCCGGACGCCCGTCCGCGGCGGCGATCACCGCGGGGGTCATCTCGGTGCTCGGGTGCAGGCCGATCAGGGCGAACACGCGCTGTTCGGCGGGCTCGAGGTCCTGATACGAAAGGGCGAAGGCGGACCTCAGGCTCATCCCCGGCCAGTCGCCCTCGTCACCGAGGTCCAGCAACAGGTCAGCGTCGCGCAAGTGGCTCGCCAGGGTCCGCATCCGCGTGCCTGCCCGGGAGATGGCACGTTCGGCCACCAGGGTCAGTGCCAAGGGGTTGCCCCGGCACAGCCGCACCAGCTCTTCGACTCCTTCCGCGTCGTCTCGCGCGCGGTGACCGATTCGCCGGGTCAACAGGGCGGAGGAATACCGGTCGGCGAGGGGGAACACCGTGATCACCGGCGGAGTCAGCTTCGCCGACAACGATTTCAGCCGCCACCGCGAAACGATCAGTACCGTGCACGAAGACAGGACGCCCAGCAGTGGCGTGACCTGATCGGAACTGCGCACGTTGTCGAGGATCACGAGCATCGAGCGCCGGGCGAGCAGGGACGACAGCTTCGCGGCACGGGCGACCGGATTGACCACATGGTCGACCGGAAAATCCAGCAACGACAAGAGGGTGTCGACTATTTCGCCGGCGTCGGCCTTCGCGACCTGACTGTCACCGCGAAGATCCAGCATGACCACGCCGTGCCGGTACCGTCGTTCCGCACGATGGGCCCATTTGGCCGCCAAGGTCGTCTTCCCGACCCCGGGTCCTCCGGTCACCACCACCGCCGCCCGTTTCGGCGCGCCCGCCGAATCGGTCGTGTAGGCGTCGAGCAGCGCGATCAGGTCGACCCTTCCCTCGACATCGTCGACGTCCGGCGGCAAATGCCTTATCACGTGCTCGCTCTGGCCAGTGGAATCGAGCGGGGCCGGTTTACGCCGGGGAATCACCCGTTCCGGCCGGATCAGTACCTTGTCGTTGACCGCCCGCAGTTCTTCCGCCGCCCTTGTCTCCCCCGCCTCGCGGTAACGGGCATACGTCACCCGGAAGAAGTCCGCGGCTTCGGCGGGCTGATCGGCTTCGGCCAGCGCTCGAATTCTCAATTTCTCGAAGCTCAGTTCCCTCGGATGCGTCTGTTCGAGCTCCGCCAGTTTTCGCACCGCGGCATCGGCTTGTCCGGTCGCCAATTGCTCCGCCACGACGAACGCGTTGGCGGGTATCCACACACTGCGCTCCCATAAGGCGCGCCAGGCGTCGGCACGCTCTGTCCGCAGATCGGCCAAGGGTTCGTCCCGGCACAGCCGGACAGCCGAAAGCGCTTCGACGAGCGCGCGGTCGTGCTGCTCGAGTCCGCGGAACCGGCGGGCCTTGTCCATCGTGGCCTGGAAGCCGAAGTGATCGATCAGTGCGGGCTCGATCTCCAGCAGGCAACCGGCTTTGCCCACACTCACCTTCGCGGGAACGGATTTTTCGTCGAAGGCCCGGCGCAGCTTGGTCGCGTTCTGGTGAAGCGTCGAGTGAGCGTCCTGCGGCGCCTTCTCGTGCTCTTCCCACACCCAGTCCACGACGACGTCCAGCGGTAATCGACGGTTCGGCACCGTCAGCAACGCGGTCAGCACCTGCCTCGGCCGAGGACCAGCCCAGTTCACATCCACATTCCCGTGCATTAGCATGGCCGTCTGCCCGAGAATTCCGAAAGCGATTTCCACGAGTGCGCCCCTTCCCCATGGCGAACCCGGGTTCGCCACCCCTGTCCCGCCGGATCATTTTTCCATCCGCCCGCGCATAAGGCCAGGTCATCGGCTTAATTGTCAAACTTCGGCGATCACCGTTGATCATCTGTCAATGAACTGACAACCGGCCGAAGCCGTTTTCTCCACGCTCGCTCCCATGCTGACTGCGGATACCGGAGTTCGAACGAGGGGAATGTCATGACCGAGTTATCGTGGGTCCGCAGTCCGGTGGGTGGTAACGATCAGCACTGGGCGACACGCAAGGGCATCAAATCCGTGCTGGTGATGATCCCGCACATCGTCGCCGGAAACCGGCTCCTCGATCTGCTCCCGCTCTTCGAGGCCGACCATCGCGTCCAGGCGACCTTCACCGTCCCGGAATGGGAATCCTGGCGTGCCACTCACGACTTCGTGGAGGCGCAGGGCGGAATAGTCCTCCCTTGGGCACAGGCCCGGCGCGGCGAGTACGACCTCGTCCTCGCCGCCAGCCAGCGCGGCATCGACGAAGTCGCGGGGCCGGTACTGCTGGTCCCGCACGGCGGCGGATTCGGGCAGTACCGGCCGTGGCGGCCTCCGGGCGCCGGCTCCGGCTGGAGTCCGCAGGTCGGACTCGACGCGGGCCAGTTGATGCGGGAAGGACGGGTACGCGCCGACTCGATCGTGCTCGTCCACGACCGTGAAAGGGACGTCCTCGCCGAGACCTGCCCTCGCGCGGTGCCGGCCGCCGTCGTCGCGGGCGACATCGCACTCGATCGGCTCACCGCCAGTCTGCCGTTTCGCGATCACTACCGGCGAGGGCTCGGCGTGACCGACGACCGGCGTCTGGTGGTCGTCACCTCGACCTGGTCCGATCGGTCGGCCTTCGGGCGTCACCACGACCTGTTCGAGCGGGTGCTCGGCGAGCTTCCGCCCGAGGACTTCCGGGTGCTCGGTGTCCTTCACCCCCAGATCTGGTCGCACCACAGCCTTTGGCAGATCCGCACCTGGCTGGCCGACTGTCTGCGGTCCGGGCTCGAGCTTCTGCGGCCCGAAGGGAGCTGGCGGGCCGCCTTGATCGCCGCGGACCACGTCATCGGCGACTACGGCTCCGTGACCGGCTATGCGGCGGGCATCGGCAAACCGGTGCTCCTGGCCGCGGACGGGACCGAACCGTTGCTGCCGGGCACGCCCAGCGCCATCGTCGCCGAACACGCGCCCCGCTGGACGCCCGGCAGTTCACTTCTCCCCCTGCTTCGCGAAGCGGAGTCCGCCGGCGTGGCCGAGCAGGTCCGCGAGTTGCTCTCGTCCCGGCCGGGCCGGGCCGGTGCGATCCTGCGCACCGAGATGTACCGGCTTCTCGGCTTGCCCGAACCCGTCAGGGCGGTCCCCGTGTCTCCGGTGCCGATGGCGGAGGTGCTGCCATGGCGACCTCTGTAACGCGGTTGCGCCTCAGCCGCCCGTCTCACTCCGGAAGCTGTCGCGTGGAAGCCGCGGGAAGCTCGTTCCTCCTGTCCGTCGCGAACGGCGGGACCCGCGCGTCGCTCGCCGATGTGCTCGTCCACTCAGGACCGCATCCGGTCGCGGACGCCCGCGCCGCGATCGCGAGCGACTTCGACCGGCTGCCCGGTCTCACCATCGTCGCCGTCGCATACTCCCCCGGACGCTGTCTCGTCGGCGACCGCACGGGAGACGTGGTCGTCCTTCCGTGCGAGTCCGCCGCACTGGCGGGCGCGGGCGCCTATCTGTGGTCACTCGCCGGCCGACGGCTCCGGCTGCTGCGGGTGGTCGCACCGTGCGGCCAAGGCGTCCAGCCGGGCACGGGCCCGCTCCACCCGCAGCCCGCCGATCGGGCCGCACAGGTCCAGCGCCTTGGTCAGATGGCCACGAGCCGCGCCGAAATCGCCCTCGAGCTCAGCGACCTCGGCGAACGCCACGAGCACATCGGACTGATAGACGGCCGAACCTGACTCGTCGAGCACCGCGGCGGCACGTTCGAGTTCACGTTTCGCCGCGGTGATCTCGCCCGCTCGGGCTTCGATCCGCGCCAGCGACAGGGTGGCCTCGGCCTCGCCCTTCGCATCGCCTATCTCCCTGAACAGCTCTTGCGCGAGACGCAGATGCCGGTCGGCGTCGGCGGTCCGGCCCGCCTGCAGCAACGCCTCGCCGATCCGGCGGTGCCGCTGCGCGACGCCGCGGTCGATCCCGAGTTCCCCTTCGATCACGAGGCTCTGGCCGAAGAACTCGACCGCCCGCTCGAAGTCGCCACGACCTTGCGCCGCCATGCCCAGCTGGTCCAAGGCCACGGACTCGTTGTGGCGGCTTCCGGCTCCCTTCGCCAGGTCCACGGCCTTCAGGCATTCGGTTTCGGCGGCTTCGAACCGTCCCAGATCCAGGTACGCACGGCCCAGCTGGCAGCGCAACCGTGCTTCGGCGATCGCGTGGGCGCACCGGTGTGCCGCGGCGATGCCGACCTCGTGCGTCCGGATCCAAAGCTGATAGTGCTTGCGGTAGAGGAAGAGTTCCCAGAGGGCTTCGCACAGTTGCCAGGCGAGTTCGTCCTGGCCTAGCGCGGCCGCCTCTTCGAGCAGCCCGATGATGTCCGGCAACCGCTCGTCCAGCCAGTGCAGTGCTTCGACACCAGTGGCGAACAGCGCCGGCGCGTCCTCGTACCGGGCGCGCACGGTACTGATCCTCCACCGCATCGGGATCACCACCATGTTCGCCCGCGTCATCCGGTGCAGGTACCAGTCCGCGATACGGGCGACGACTTCGAACCGTTCGTCGTCCGGCAGCGCGCGTGCGTGCAACCGCACCAGATCGTGGAAGCGGTAACCACGCTCGCCGACCTCCTCGAGGAGGCTGGCGTCCGCCAGCTCTTGGAGCCCGTCCGCGGCCTCGTTTTCGGAGACCCGCGCCGCCGCGGCCGCCGCTCCCACCTCGATCGTCAGCCCCGGGTATTCCCCGGCCAGCCGGTACAGCCTGGCCGCGTGCGGCGACAACGCCGAATAGGACGAGTCGAAAGTCGCCGTCAACGACGCTTCGCCCACCGGCGACAGCTTCGACAACCGCACCCGCTCGTCACGGAGCTCCGCCACCATCCTGGCCACCGGCCATTTCGGCCGCGACGCCAGCCTCGCGCCCGCCACCCGGAGCGCGATCGGCAGCCGTCCACACAGTTCCGCCAGTGTCGTCACGTCCGGAAGTTCCCCGGCCACCCGCGATTCGCCGACCGAACGCGTCAGCAGCTCGACGGCGTGCTCCTCCGGCAGAGGCGCCATGTCGACGAACCGCGCGCCCTCCGCGTGCAGGCCGTCCAGCCTCAGCCTGCTGGTGACCACCACGACGCATCCCGACGAGGCCGGGATCAACGGCCGCACCTGGGCGGCCGAGATCGCGTTGTCCACCACGAGCAGCAGTCGCATCCCCGCGGTGGTGGTCCGGAACAGGGCCGCTTGCTCGGCCAGCCCGACCGGCACCCGTTCCGGAGGGACGCCGAGCGCGCGCAAGAACGCTCCGAGCGCGTCTTCGGGCGGCACGGCCGTCTCCGGTGAGAACCCGCGCAGATCCGCGTACAGCTGGCCCGACGGGAAGCGTCCGGCGTTCCGGACCGCCCAGGTGACCGCGAGCGCGGTCTTGCCGACGCCACCGGGTCCGACCACCACGGTGACCGCGGGCGATCGGTCGATCGAGTCGTCCTCCTGCCGGGCGGCGGCCGAGTCGAGCGCTTCGAGCTCCGCGGTCCTGCTGGTGAAATGCGCGGGGACCGGAGGCAACTGCCGGGGAACCTGGGTGCCCGAGGCTGACCGCGCGACGGCCACCGAGCCGAGGTCATCTCCCATGACCGCACCCCGACCGGCGGCGATTCGAGCGCGAATTGCACGGCCGCGGTTTTCCACGTTCGAGATCAGACTCCCACGACGAACAGAATCGTGGGTCACGCGTCAAAGATCGCATGCTCGTGTCTCCCCGCACGGCCGTTTTCTTTTGTTCGCGCAATTCCCGGACCACCCGAGCACTCCCGGCAATGCCCGAACCTCCCTGTCTACCTCGCCGAGCGGGTTCTCCTCCCGGCGAGCCCGGTACATCTACCCGAAAGAACCAAGGTGCCGGCCGCCGAGCCCCGGATACGCCTCGACACAGGAGGCACCGACGACATCGCCACATACAGTGATCCCCGACACTTCCACGGCCGCGAATATTCGATACCGGCGAAAATCGGCCGACCGGAAAGAATGCTATCGGAAACGATCGGAAATACCCTGGCCGATTCCGTGTTCACGCGATTCTCCGGCCGGACGATCTCGCGGCGGCCCCTCCCACGGAGCGTGTCCACCCCCGTGCCCGGCCGACGGCGAGGTCTTCTACTCGCCCAAGATCGTTTTCCCGCCGTTCACCCTTCTTTCGGGGCAATTCGGACATGAGCCATACCCCTGAGTAGCCGCATGTATGACCTCTGTATGCTCCGCTCTCGCTCGATGGGATTATTCATCCCCCATCCGGGCGAGCCGTTGCGGTCGGGGCCTGTGGTCGCATGCGGCACTGGCATTCGTGGTCCGTATTCGGATGGGAGACACATGCACGGCAGGTCAGTTCTGGTTCGTGGCGGGATCGCGGTCGCCACCGCGGCCGTCGCGCTGACGATGGCCGCTCCGGCCGCCCTCGCCGACGACGGCGCGGCGCGGGGCCGGGTGGTCGAAGGTTCCGGTACCGATGGTTTCAGCGTCAACTTCGAGGGCGGGCAGCACTACGTCACGAAGCTGTTCGGGCTGAAGCTGTCCGACGGCAGCAAGCTCAAGATGTACTGCGTGCAGGTCGAGGTCGGCATGCGCACCGATCAGGACATGATCGAACGCCCGTGGAACAAGTACCCGGACGCCGCTTCGCCGTTCAACAAGAACAACTCGAAGATCAACTGGGTGCTGCACCACGGTTACCCGGCCGTCGCCGTGAAGGCGCTCGAGGGCGCGCTCGGCAAGGACGTCAAGCTGACCGGCGGCCTGTCCGTCGAGGAGGCCGTGACCGCGACACAGGCCGCCGTCTGGCACTTCAGTGACGGCAAGAACCTCGACCGCAAGAAGCCGCTGCCGTTCGAGAGCGCCGAAGAGTCCGCCGACGTGCTGGCCGTCTACGACTACCTCACCGGCAAGGACAACGTCGGCATCGGCGCGCAGCCGAAGCCGACCCTCGACATCGGCCCGGCCAAGGCCTCGGGCGCGACCGGCTCCAAGATCGGCCCGTTCAGCATCGCCACCAACGGTGACATCACCGAGCTGACGAGCAAGCTGCCCGAGGGCGTCAAGGTCACCGACGCCGACGGCAAGGAGATCAAGGCCGGCGCCATCAAGGACGGCACCAAGGTCTACGTCGACGTTCCCAAGGACGCCAAGGACGGCAACGGCTCGTTCTCGCTGAAGGTGAGCGGCCACCTCGACACCGGTCGCCTGTTCGTGGGCGAGAACTACGCCAAGGTGCCCGCGCAGTCCCTGATCGTGGCGGAGTCCGAGAAGACCTCGGTCGTCGCGAACGCGACCGCGAGCTGGAAGCAGGGTGGCGCGCCCGCCACCGACACCCCGGCGCCCACCACCCCCGGTGGCGCCGAGTCGGGTGGCGGCGACGAGCTGGCCAACACCGGTGCCTCCGCGACCATGCCGCTGGTGATCGGCGGCGCGCTGCTCGGCGCGGGTGTGCTGATGGTGCTGCTGGTGCGCCGTCGCCGTAGCGAGGCGTAAGAGCCGAACGACGAAGCGGGGCCGGTCCATTGTGGACCGGCCCCGCTTTCGCGTTTCACCGGTCGTAGTGCGTGCCCGGCGTATGCCCGAAGGCGCGGCGGAAGACGTCGATGAACGCGCTGGTGGACGACCAGCCGCAGGCATGCGCCACAGCGGTCACGGAATTGTCCTCGGCCAGGAGGACCAAAGCGCGGTAGAGCCGCAGCTGCGTGCGCCACTGCGGGAACGTCATGCCGAGATCGGCTTTGAAGAGCCGGGCCAGGGTGCGGTCGCTCGCCCCGACCCGGGCACCGAGCGCGGCCAGTGTCCGGTTGTCGGCCGGATCGGCGCTGAGGATCTCGCACAGTGCGCGCAGCCGCGGGTCGTCCGGCGTCGGCAGGTGCAGGGGTTGCTGCGGCGAAGCGCGGAGCTGATCTAGCAGGACCGCGCGCAGCCGACGGCGTTCCGGGGTGTCTTCGCGTGGCGGATCGGTGTACGCGCGGATGAGCTCGCGCAGGAGCGGGCCGACGGCCAGCACGCTCGGTTCGTTCAGCCGCAACGGGTTCACCGTGGCGGGCAGGCCGACGAGCCGGAGTTCGAGGTCGCCGTGCGCCTGGTGGGCGTGCACGGTTCCGGCCGGCACCCAGATGGCCCTCGTGGCGGGCGCGACCCAGGAGCCCCTGTCGGTCGTGATGGCCAGTACGCCCCGGGCCGCGTACACGACTTGGTGCTCGTCGTGGCGGTGCGCGTCGACGATCGTGCCGGAGGCCAGGGACCTGACCTGTGTCGGCGCTTCGGGCAGGTGGCGGATTTCCGTCATCGTTTGTCATTTTATCGGAAGCGCGACACCCTGGCCCGCGACGAGCATGGCGGGATGCCGAAGATCAAAGCGATCGCCCTGCTCTCGGCCGGGCACGCGTGTGTGGATGTGTATCAAGGTTCGGTCGCCGCGCTGGTGCCGTTCTTCGCGGCCGAACGCGCCTACGGATACGCGGCGGTGTCGGGCATCGTGCTCGCCGCGTCGCTGCTGTCGTCGGTGGCGCAACCGTTGTTCGGCGCGCTGACCGACCGCTGGGCGATGCCGTGGCTGCTGCCGTCGGCAACACTCCTCGGTGGCCTCGGGATCGGCCTCGGCGGACTGGTCGGCTCCTATCCCCTGACGCTCGCCTTCGTGGCCGTGTCGGGCATCGGCGTGGCCGCCTACCACCCCGAAGCCGCACGGGTCGCGAGGATCGCGAGCGGTGGCAGCCATACGGCCATGGGCTGGTTCTCCCTCGGCGGGAACATCGGATTCGCCGCCGCGCCCGTGCTCGTCGCCGCGGTCATGGCCGTCGGCGGCCTCCGGATGTCGCCGCTGCTCGTCGTTCCCGCGCTGACCGGAGCCGTGCTCTGCCTGCCCGTATTGCGCGCTCTCACGCGGAATGCCCGCACGAGCGGCTCGTCGCCGAAGGTCGCCGGCGTCGACGACTGGCGCTCGTTCGCGAAGCTGTCGATGGCCGTCGTCTTCCGTTCGATCGTGTTCATCGGGCTCAGCACGTTCGTCTCTCTCTACGCCCAGCAACGAGTCGGCGGCGGCACGACGACGGGCAGTGCCGCGCTGTTCCTGCTCTATCTCGGTGGCGCGGCGGGCACGCTGCTGGGGAGCAGGCTGGCCGGCCGCCGGGACCGCGTCACCGTGGTCCGCTGGTCGTACCTGGC
Source organism: Amycolatopsis sp. EV170708-02-1 (assembly GCF_022479115.1). Lineage (NCBI taxonomy): Bacteria > Bacillati > Actinomycetota > Actinomycetes > Pseudonocardiales > Pseudonocardiaceae > Amycolatopsis > Amycolatopsis sp. EV170708-02-1. The sequence continues at coordinate 4,597,645 of NZ_CP092497.1, read as the reverse complement.
CACCATCGGCGCGGTCGCGGGAGTCGTGTTCGTGCCGGGCCCGGCGTTCTTCGCCTTCGTCCTGCTGGCCGCGGTGAGCCTGTACATCCCGTTCTCGCTGCAGATCACCCTTTCCCAGGACTACCTCCCCACGCGGGTCGGCACCGCCAGCGGCGTCACCCTCGGCCTGACGGTCAGCATCGGCGGTCTCGCGAGTCCCGTCATCGGCACGGTCGCCGACCGCACTTCCCTGCAGACGGCCTTGATCCCGTTGATCGCGCTGCCGGTTTTGTGCTGGATCACAACCCGCACCCTGTCCGAGCCGTGCTCCGTCCAAACGCGAGCGAAAGAAGTGTCAATGTCGCGCGAATAAATGATGTACCGCCCTGTACATCATCGGTTACCGGCTGGTAGGTTCCGGGAATCCAAACGTGATCCACTTCATGATTCAAAGGGGAGTCATGACCCGAAAGCCCGCTCGCCTGCTGGCCGTCGCGATCGCCCTCATCGTCGGTTTCGCCGCCGCGCCCGCCGCTTCCGCCGCCCCCGCCACCGACCCGTTCTACAGCTACGACGGCAGCGAACCGTTGTCGTCGTACAGCCCCGGGACCGTTTTGAAGACCCGGACGCTCAATTACCACGTCATCGGCATTGCCACGCCGCTCAAGGTGACCCAGTTGCTCTACCGGTCCACCGACGCGCAGGGGAAGCCGTCCGCCAACGTCACCTCGGTGCTGCGCAGTCTCACCGGCGACAGCACCAAAGCCGTTTCGTACCAATCGTTCTACGATTCGCTGAATCCCGAACACGGCCCGTCGAGGGCGATCGCCGGCGACGTCTCGCTCGGCGGCCTGATCGCGAACGCGGAGTCGCTGTTCATCGCGCCCGCCCTGTTGCTGGGCTACAACGTCGTCATCCCCGACACCGAAGGCCAGAAGGCGAACTTCGCCGCCGGGCCGGAATACGGGACGAACACCCTCGATTCCATCCGTGCCGCGACGAGGTCGCCGGGGACGGGGATGAACGACAAAACCCGCTTCGGGCTCATCGGCTATTCGGGCGGCGCCATCGCGACGGGCTGGGCGGCGGCGCTCGCGCCGGATTACGCGCCCGAGGTCAACCGGAATCTCGTCGGCTTCACCGAAGGCGGAGTGCTCGTCAAGCCGTCGCACAATCTCAAGTACGTCAACGGAAGCGTCGCGTGGACCGGGGTCATTCCGATGGCGCTCATCGGCGTCTCGCGTTCCTTCGGCATCGATCTCAAGCCGTACGCGAATTCTTACGGCCTGCAGGTGCTCAAGGACATGGAGAAGGCGTCGATCGTCGACGCGCTCGGCCGTTATCCCGGGCTGACGTGGGAGAAATTCGTCAAACCCGAGTACACGAACCCGAACAAGGTGCTGCCGTACGTCGAGGCCGTGAACAAGATCAACCTCGGCTCCGCGCCGACGCCCACCGTGCCCGGCTACATCGCGCAGGGCAACAACGGTGTCGTGGAAGGCACTTTCGGCAACCCGCCGGGGATCGGCACCGGTGACGGCGTGATGGTCGCCGGTGACGTGCGCTCGCTCGCCCGGCAGTACTGCGACACCGGCAACAAGTCGATCAAGTACGACCAGTACAACCTGCTGAGCCACGTCGGGGCAGCCGTCGCCTGGGCGCCGCAGGCCATCGGCTGGCTCAACGACCGGTTCGCGGGCAAGGCCGCGCCGTCCAGCTGCGGGAAGATCGCGCCCGGCAACTCCCTTGCCCCGGAGGTGCCGGTCAGCTGACCGCTCGGTCCGTGAAGGCCTCCTTGAGGGACTCTGGGTCCCTTAAGGAGGCCTTCACGGATTTCCGGGACCGGGTACGGTGCCGCACGTGACCGAGCACCGCAAGCTGCCGAAGGGGCCGCACAACCTCAGCCGCGACGAGGTCGCCGGAACACAGCGCGCCCGGCTGATCGACGCGGTACTGGAGAACACCGGCAAACGCGGCTACGTCGCCACCACGGTCGGCCACATCACCGCCACGGCGGGCGTGTCACGGACCTCGTTCTACGAGCAGTTCACCGGCAAACAGGACGCGTTCCTCGCCGCCTATCGCGAGATCACCACCGAGTTCATCACTCAGGGCGTCGCCGTGGGCGCCGAGGCCGCGACTCCGCTGGACGCCGTCGCCGTCTGCTGCGATTTCCTCGTCGACTACGTGCATCGGCGGCCGACCGCCGTCCGCGCCGCGCTGCTGGAGATCTACGCGCTCGGCGACGCGGGGCTCGAAGCGCGGGAGAAAACCTTGCGCGCCGGGGAGGCCGTCTTCGACCGGACGGCGGAATGGCTGCGCGCCACCGATCCCGCGCTGCCGTCACCGCCGCCGTTCACCGCGCGGACGGTCGTCGCCGCCACCATCGAGTTGATCACGCAGGCCATTTGGATCGGCACTCCGGACGCCTACGACCAGGCACGGGAAGCCGTCCGCTACACGTGGCTCCTCGGCCTGTTCGGGCATCGGAGCGTCGAGGCCTAGCGGGCGAGGCGCCGCCGTTCGAAATCGACGATCAGCTTCGGATACCGGCGCGGAAGCAGGCGGACGAGCCGGTCGACCAGTTTCGCGTCGTTTCCGACGAGCACCCGCGGTTTCCCCGCCTCGACCCCGTCGACGATGATGCGGGCGGCCTGATCCGCCGGCATCTTCAGCAGCTTTTCGTTGTACACGCGGACGCGTTCCCGCTGTTCGGCGGTCGGCTCGATGCCGCGGGCCTCGGCTTCCTTCAACGCCGCCGAGGCGATGCCGGTCTTGACCCCGCCCGGGTGGACGACCGTGACCCGCACCGGATGCCTGCCCGCGATCATCTCCGTGCGCAACGCTTCGGTGAAGCCGCGGACGCCGAACTTGCTGGCGCAGTAGGCGCTGAGCGTGGGCTGGGCCATGAAGCCGTTGAGGCTGGAGATGTTCACGACCTGTCCGTCGCCGGAATCGATCAGATGCGGCAAGAAGGCCTTGGTGCCGTTGATGACGCCGAAGAGGTTGACCGCGAGCGTGCGGTCGTACAGTTCCCATTCGGCATCGAGCACGGTCTGCCCGCCGCCCGCGATCCCCGCGTTGTTGTAGATCTGGTGCACCACACCGAACTGTTCGGCGACAGTGGCCGCGTACTCCCGCACGGCCGCGCGGTCGCTGACGTCCAGCGTGGCGCCCTGCACTTCCGCAGCGAGGGCCTTGACCTGGGAGACGGTCTCGGCCAGCCCGCTTTCGTCCACATCGGACACCGCGAGCCGGGCTCCGCGCCGCGCGAGTTCGAGGGCCAGCTGACGGCCGATGCCGGAACCGGCGCCGGTGACGACGGCGACCTTGCCGCGAACACTGCTCATCGGGTTTCTCCTGCCGGGTCGAGGGCCACTTCGGCGGTGAGCTCGACGAGCCGGTCGACGAGGTCCGGGGCGATGTGGTGGCCCATCCCCGGGATCTCGACGTAGCGGGAACCCTTGATGGCTTTGGCGGTCGCGCGACCGCCGCTGTGGTGGACCATCCGGTCGGTGTCGCCGTGGACCACGACCGTCGGGCAGGTGATGCGCGTGAGTTCGGCGGTGCGGTCGCCGCTGGCCTGGATCGCGCCGATCTGGCGGGCGATGCCGCTGCGGGCGCGCCGTCCCCCGGCGCGTTCCCACAGTCCCTCGGCCCAGGCCGTTTCGACGTCCTTGTCCAGCGGGAACGAGGCCGAACCGAGGTGGCCCATCAGCGACAGGTGCCCGGCGACGGATTCCTCGACCGTCTGGGCGGGCCGCCTCGCCATGCGCACCAACGTCGACTTCGCCGGCTGCCCGACCCGGCGATGGCCGGTGGTGGAGAAGATCGACGTCAGCGACAGGACGCGCCCGGGGTTCCGGGCGGCGACGGTCTGGGCGATCATGCCGCCCATCGACATGCCGACCAAATGCGTCTTCTCGATGCCCAGATGGTCCAGCAGGCCGACGGTGTCCGCCGCCATGTCGCCGAGGTCGTACGCGCCGGGCAGCGGTTTGGCCAGCAGCTGCCGGAGCTTGCCCGGGTTCGGCGCCTTGATGCGATCCGAACAGCCCGCGTCGCGGTTGTCGAACCGGACGACGCGGAAGCCGCGGCCGGTGAACCCCTCGATCATCGGCCGCGGCCACGACGTGAGATCCAGGCCGAGGCCGGCGATCAGCAGCAGCGGCACCCCGTCGGCCGGGCCGTCGTCGCGGTAACAGATCTTCGGGCCGCGGGGCAGGTCGGCGAAGCCGTCGGTCACGAGCTCACCGCTTCCCGGACCTCGGCACGGGTGAAGTGCAGCTCGGGATCGGTGATGTCGTCCGCGCGCAGCAGTTTGATGTCCGAGTGGTAGCTCATCGACGTCAGCCACGGCATGCGGTCGCCCTGACGCGGGAGCTGGTCGAGAGCGCGCTGGACGTATCCGGCGGCGAAGTCCAGGAACGGTTTCGTCGGCATGTCCGGATCGGCGAGGACGGGGCGGCAGACGTCGTAGCCGTGAGTGTCCATATGCGTCAGCAGGCGGCAGAAGTGCTCGCACAGCAGGCCGATCTTCAGCGTCCACGACGAGTTCGTGTAGCCGATCGCGAACGCGGCGTTCGGCACGCCGGAGAGCATCATTCCCTTGTACGCGACGGTTTCCGGCAGGATCACCGGTTTCCCGTCGACGCTGAGCGTGGCGCCGCCGAACACCTGGAGGTTCAGGCCGGTGGCGGTGACGATGATGTCCGCCTCCAGCTCGCGCCCGGATTCGAGCAGGATGCCCTTCTCGGTGAAGGTCTTGATCCTGTCGGTGACGACGTCCGCCTGCCCCTTGCGGATGGCGGCGAACAGGTCGCCGCCGGGCACGGCGCACAACCGCTGGTCCCACGGGTCGTACGGCGGGTTGAAGTGCTCGTCGACCGGATAGTCCTTCGGAAGCTGTTTCTTGTTGACGTACCGGATGAGCCCGCGGGCGGTCTTCGGAAACTTCTGGCAGAACTGCCAGACCGCCAGTCCCTTGCGGATGTTCTTGCGGCGGGTGAGCGCGTACGCCCGCTCGTCGCCGAGGATCTTGCGCAGGCCGTTCGCGATCTTGTCCTCGCGCGGCACCGGCATGACGTAGGTCGGGGTGCGCTGCAGCATCGTCACGTGCGCCGCGGTGCCCGCCATCGCCGGGATCAGGGTGACCGCGGTGGCGCCGCTGCCGATCACGACGACGCGCTTGCCCGCGTAGTCGAGGTCTTCCGGCCAGTGCTGCGGGTGCACGATCGTCCCGGCGAAGCGGTCCCGGCCCTCGAAACGCGGCGTGAAGCCCTCGTCGTAGCGGTAGTAGCCGCCCGCGTTGAACAGCCAGCCCGCGCTGAGCCGGGTGCGCTCGCCGGTGTCGGTCCGCTCGATCTCGAGCAGCCAGCGCGCCTCGTCACTCGACCAGGCGGCGGAGAGCAGCTTGTGGTGGTAGCGGATGCTGGGCTCGATCCCGTTCTCGGTGATCGTCTCGCGCAGGTATGACAGGATCCGGGGCGCGTCGGCGATGGACTGCTTGTCCCGCCACGGCTTGAACTCGTAGCCGAAGGTGTGGAGGTCGGAGTCGGAGCGGATGCCCGGGTAGCGGAACAGGTCCCAGGTGCCGCCGGACGTGCCGCGGGCCTCCAGGATGGCGAAGGTCTTGCCCGGGTTCTCGGTCTTCAGGTAGCGCGCGGCCCCGATCCCGGAAATCCCGGCACCGATGATGACCCACGTCGAGGTGCTCGACGGGTGTGCTCGTCGTCATGCGGTACTCCAGCCTCGTCTCGGTTCCCTCCACGATGCGGGTCGACCGGGGAGTTGCGCTAGCCCTATCTGCACCCTCATGATGCCCTCATGGTGCAAAGTGCCACATCACCGTGGCCGACCCTGTCCCCCGAGGCTCGTGACCTCTTCCGGCAAGGCGCGGAAATCGTGCTGCATCCTCGCGCCGAATGGATCGAGGAGCTGCACGAGGCCTCCCTCGGCGGCGACAGCATGCGCGCGGTCGCCGAGGACCCCGTGCTCACCGAGGGGACCAAACGCGCGAATCTGGCGAATCTGCTGCACTGGGCGGCCGCCAACGTGCAGCGTCCCGGCGAACGCGTCGCCGCCAACCTGAACCAGGAAGTGCTCGACGGCGCCCGCGACATGGTGCGCCGCGGCTTCGACTCCGGCGGCCTCGACGCGTATCGGCGGGCGCAGGGGGTGGCCTGGCGGCGGTGGATCGAGATCTGTTTCGACCTCACGTCGGATCCGGTCCTGCTGCGCGAACTGCTCGACGTGTCGTCGCTGTCCATCACCACGTTCATCGAGGACACCGTCGCCGCGGTGTCGGAACGGATGGCCGCCGAACGCACGGAGCTGACCCGCGGCGCCCACGCCGAACGGCGGGCGACGGTCACGCTGCTGCTGGAAGGCGCGCCCATCAGCCGGTCGCGGGCCGAAGCCCAGCTCGGCTACCCGCTCGCGGGCCCGCATACGGCCGCGATCGTCTGGAGCGGCTCGGCCACCCCGTCGTCCCAGCAGCTCGAAACCGCCGCGGAAACGCTGATGCGGGCCAGCGGCGCCTCACACCGGCTGACCGTCGTCGCCAGCGCCGCCGCGCTGTGGGTCTGGCTGCCCGGCCGGACGCCGCCGCGCACGGACCGGCTCGCCGAAGACCTCGCGCCGCACGCGGACGTCCGGGTCGCGCTCGGGCGGCCCGGCAGCGGGATCGACGGTTTCCGCCGCAGCCACCTGGACGCCGCCGCGACCCAGCGGATGCTCGCCCGGCTCACCTCGCCGCAGCAGATCGCGCGGTACCAGGACATCCAGCTGCTCGTGCTGCTCACCGGCGATCCGGCGCAGGCGGACGAGTTCATCGCCGACACCCTCGGCGAACTCCGGCACGCCGACGCCGAAACCCGGGAGACCGTGCGGACCTACGTGCACGAGCTGGGCAACACGACACGGACCGCGGAACGGCTCTACACCCACCGGAACACCGTCGTCCGGCGGCTGGCGCGGGCCGACGAACTGCTTCCCCGGCCGTTGGCGGAGAACGCGGTGGACGTGGCCGTGGCACTGGAAACGCTGCGGTGGCTGGGAAGCGGGGCTTGACTCACTCTTTCCGGTGAATGAGATCGATCGATGTACTCAGGCGATCACCGTCCGCACCTGACGCAGGTGACAAACCGACTGCTCTCGATTCTCGGGTTCGCCGTAGCGGCTCTTTCGTCCGCCTGCAGCACCCCAACACCACCTGAACAGCCACGACAGACAGACCCTCGGCCGAGCGTCCCCGCCACGATCGTGCCGGAAACGCCACACGTCCCCGTCCCCTCGTCCAGCGTCTCCCCGTCGGCCATTACGACGCCGCCCTCTCCCCCGGATACCCGATTCGGCAGGAACCGAGAACAACCCGCTACGCCGACCGGTACGGGACCGCACCGCGCGACCGAGGTGAAGCCGGATCGGTTCGTCCCGGTCCCTGTCGAGAGTGACGAGCCACCGACGACGACTTCGCCTACCCGGCCCCAGAATGCTCCATGTGAGTACTACATCACCGAACAATGGTGGGTCTGCTACTGATGGGCACCTACCACCGCGTAGTCCGGTTCCGGAAAATTCAGCCCTCTGTCCCAGCGCGCGAGGAAACGAGGCAAAAGACCTGGCCGGCCGTCGTGACGTTCGTGACCCAGGGTGCGGTCCTGGTCGCGCTCCTGTACTTGATCGGGTGGAATCGCGCCCGCGCCACGACAGACTACTTCGGAGTGGACATCAGCCGGCTGAGTGCCACACCCGTGGACTATCTTCTGCGGAGCCTGAATTCGGTCACCGGGCCTGCTTTGGTGTTCGCCGTCTGCACGACCGCCTTCCTCGCTCTCAACCGGCGTCTCGTCCGTGCGTTGGATCGTCCGCGGCACGACCGCGGCCGGAGAACGATCGAACGGGTCCTTTCGGCGGCCGGGCCGACCGGAGGCATCCTGCTCGTCCTCGGTGCCATCGGTGTCCTGGTGAACATCACTCCCGGCTGGCCGCAGAACGGGCTCCCCCCGCTCCTGATCTTCCTCGGCGCGGGGATCCTGGGCTATGGCGCACACCTCGACAGATCTCGCACCGAGCGCGAACCCGGGCACCGAATCCGTGTCTTCGCTCTGGTCTTCCTTTGTTTCTGCAGCCTTTTGCTCGTCGGCCAGAAATATGCCGAATATGTCGGTCGTACGATCGCCGTCAATGACGCGCGGATGCTGCAGGAGCGCCCGGCGATCCGGCTTCACAGCACGAGAAGGCTGGACATCGGCGGCAAGGGCGTCCAGCTGAGCTACGACCCCTCGCCCGAGCAGTACTTCCACTATCGCTATGACGGCCTGCGCCTCCTCACCTACAACAACAATCACTTCTTTCTGATATCCCAAAGCTGGGAGAAGGGGAAAGCGATGGTCATCCCCGTGCGGGAAAATGACACCGTGCGGGTCGACCATTTCTCACCGCCCGGCCGGTAGCGACGACGCTTCGATGACGGCGGCTGTGCGTGCTCGCCGCCGTCATCGAAGACCCGGCGGCGAGCCACATCGCTTGATCCTCAGACCACGCGTCAGCATGTCGACGAGTGCGCCGGTGAACGCGGTGCAGCGCTCTCCCTCGGGCAGTCCCCAGGGCACCAGGTCGGTCATCACTGGCGGCAAGGCCCGCGTGAGGTCATTCGACATCCTCCGACCGCCTGAACGGCAGGTCCAGGTTCCGCAGCATGGCGCGCTGCTCGGTGGTCAGCTCACCCTCGATCGTGATGGTGAACGGCGGTGCTTCCTTGCGGGAGCGCAAAAAGTTGCCCCACGCGATCCCCACGTTCGCCAGCCCCGTCAGGGAGCCGATGGACATGCGGATGACCTCGAAGACCTCCATCTCCTCCGTGGTCCGGGACCCCGCGAGCCTGATCGTCGCGGACCGGGCCACGTCGGCGTCGTCGCGGAGCCAGCTGTAGAACTCGGTCAGCGCTTGTTCGTCGCCGGCCGCGTTGATCGTAAGTTCCACGGGACCTCCTCGGGTGATTTCCCTACCAGTCGCGGTCTTGGCCCGACGCGTATCAGAAATCCCAGCCTGAGATCTGACCGGTGGTTGCCGTTGACCGGCCGGTGACGAAGCCCGGATCGTGAACGAGATCCGCCTCCGGTGAATCCTGACGGTGATTCCCGTACTCACGGGGAAACCGGTGACCGCGGCCGCGGTGGTCACTTTGGACTCTTCGCGGGTCTGTACCTCGGCTTCGCGGTCCGGACGCCGGGTGAGTCCGTTTGGCCGCAACGATCCCGGACCGACCGGCGGACCAGGGCGAGCGGGCTCTATCCGCTCACGCGGTGTCGTGAGTGCCCGCGCCTTGCGGCGCCCTCTAGATTGGAGACATGGTTTCCACCGCCGACAAGGCCAAGCGGCTGCAGGAGTTGCACGCCGCCCCCGAACTGCTTCTCGTCGTCAACGTCTGGGACGCGATCACCGCGAAGGTCGTCGCCGAAACCCCCGGCACCCAGGCGCTCGCCACGCCGAGCCACGGCATCGCCGCCGCCCGCGGCTATCCCGACGGTGAGGTGATCCCCCGCGACGAGATGATCGCCGAGGTCGCCTTGATCGTCCGGGTGGCTGGCGATCTGCCGGTCACCGCCGATCTGGAAGCGGGCTACGGCGACCCGGGCGGCACGGTCGCCCGCGCGATCGAGGCCGGCGCGGTCGGCTGCAACCTCGAAGACCAGATGAAACCGCTGGCCGAGTCCGTCAAGGCCGTCGAGGCCGCGGTCGCCGCCGCCCAGTCCGCGGGTATCGACTTCGTGCTCAACGCCCGCACCGACGCCTTCCTCAGGGCGGGCGACCGCGACCCCGAGGAGGTGCTGGCCGAGGCGATCACCCGTGGCCGCGCGTACCTGGACGCGGGCGCGTCGAACTTCTTCGTGCCCGGCAAGCTCGACGAGAGCCAGGTCGGCAGGCTGGTCGAGGCGCTGGGCGAGCGCAAGGTGAACCTGATCGGCGTCCCGGGTTCGATCCCGCTGGCGACCGCGCAGAAGCTCGGTGTCTCCCGCGTGTCCTACGGGCCGTTCAGCCAGAACGTCGCGCTCACCGCGCTGGCGAAGCTCGCCGAGGACGTCTACGCCGGCGGCGGCCTGCCCGCCGACATGCGCAAGCTGAACTGAGCGAGCCGGAGCCCGCCGAAGTAGGGTCCCTCCCATGGTGCGCGGTGTCGGCCGGACGGAAGGGACCCTGCTGGCCGGCGCGGTGCTCGCGGTCCTCGTGGCGACCGGGGTCCAGGCGAAATCCCCCGGCACGTGGCTGCTGGAAGTCGTCTGGGTGCTCGTCGGGCTGCCGCTGGTGGTGGCGCTGCGCAAACGCTTTCCCTTGACCCGCCTGCTCTGCTGGCTGTTGGTGCTGCACGCGTTCGTGCTCTGTTACGGCGGGCAATACACCTACGCCGAGACCCCGGCCGGCGAGTGGATGCAGGACTGGATGGGCACCCAGCGGAACAACTACGACCGGTTCGCCCATTTCGTCCAGGGTTTCGTCCCCGCGATCGCCGTACGCGAGGTGCTGCTGCGGAGGACGCCGCTGCGCCCCGGCGGCTGGGTCGCGTTCCTGACCGTCTGTGTCTGCCTGTCGATCGCCGCCGGCTTCGAATTCGTGGAGTGGTCCAGCGCACTCGTCGCCGGTTCCGGCGCGGACGACTTCCTGGGCACCCAAGGAGACGTCTGGGACACCCAGTGGGACATGTTCCTCTGCCTGTGCGGCGCGGTGCTGTCCTTGCTGGTCTGGCGCCGGACGCATGACCGGCAACTCACCGGGCGATAGCCGGGCCCGGGGGCCGCCGAGGCGGCAGATACGGTCGTCGTCATGAATTTGCGAGCCGCGGCGGTGCGGCGTAAACCGGTCGCCGACCTGATCACCGAAAGTGATCACGGCACGCTGAAGCGCTCCCTCGGCCTCGGCCAGCTGACCATGCTCAGCATCGGCGCGACGCTGGGCAGCGGGATCTTCGTCGTACTCGGTGAGGCGGTGCCCGTCGCGGGCCCCGCGGTCGTGCTGTCGTTCGTGCTGGCCGGTGTCACCGCGCTGTTCTCGGCGCTCTCCTACGCCGAGCTGGCCGGCATGATCCCGGTGTCCGGTTCGTCCTACTCCTACGCGTACGCCACGCTCGGCGAGCTGGTCGCCTGGGTCTGCGGCTGGTGCCTGGTGCTCGAATACGGCGTCTCGGTGGCGTCGGTCGCCGTCGGCTGGGGGCAATACCTCAACGAACTGCTGCGGCTGACGTTCGGCTTCGCCATCCCCGACGCGTTGAGCCAGCCGCCGGGATCGGGCGGGATCGTCAACGTCCCGGCCATCGTCGTCGTGCTGCTCGCCATGTTCCTGCTGCTGTCCGGCGCGAAGGAGAGCGCACGGGCCAACGCGGTCATGGTCGTGATCAAGGTCGGCACGCTGGTGCTGTTCTGCGCGATCGCGTTCTCGGCGGTGCGGGCGGCGAACTTCACCCCGTTCCTGCCGCTCGGCCTGGCGGGATTGAGCGCCGGCGCCGCGAAATTGTTCTTCTCCTACATCGGTTTCGACGCCGCGTCCACCGCGGGCGAGGAGGCGAAGAACCCGCAGCGCGACCTGCCGCGCGCGATCCTGCTCTCGCTCGCCATCGTCACCGTGCTGTACTGCCTGGTCGCCGTGGCCGCGGTCGGCGCGTTGCCGTGGCAGGAGTTCGACGGCCAGGAAGCCGCGCTCTCGCATGTACTCGGCGTCGTGGCGGGCAATCCGGTGTGGGCCGGGCTGCTCGCCGTCGGCGCGATCGTGGCGATCTCCAGTGTCGTGCTGACCGTCCTCTACGGACAGACACGCATCCTGTTCTCGATGTCCCGCGACGGCCTGGTGCCCGCTTCGCTGTCCAAAGTGGATCCCAAGAGCGGTACGCCCCGGATCAACACCCTGGTGGTGTCCGGTTTCGTCGCGGCGCTGGCCGCGTTCATCCCGCTCGGGAAGCTGGCCGACGCCACCAGCATCGGCACGCTCTTCGCCTTCGGGCTGGTGAACGTCGCCGTCCTGTTGCTGCGACGGCGGCAGCCGGAGGCACCGCGCTCGTTCCGGGTGCCGTTCTCCCCCGTCACGCCGATCCTCGGGGTGCTGTGCTGCGGCTACATGATGCTCAGCCTCGACGGCGCCACCTGGATCGTCTTCGCCGGCTGGATGGCGCTCGGCCTGCTGATCTACTTCGGTTACAGCATGCGCCGATCCCGGCTGGCCGCGGAATAGCCCGTTCGCCGCCATAATTCCTAGCCTGTCCAGCCGCAGTACGGGCGGGATCATTGAAGTGACGGTGATCGATAGGGGACACTTCCGTCCGACCACGGAAAACCCTACCGTGAACCGAGGAATTCATGCGCCGAAATCGCATTACCGTGCTGACCGCGTGCCTCGTCCTGTCCCTCTCCCCATTCCCCGTCACCGTCGCCGCCCAAGAGACGGCGGCCCCCTTCTGTTATGAAGAACCCGTCCAGCCGAAAGCCGATGTAAGTGACATAAAGGCCGGTTTCCAGTCCACGAAGTGGCTTCAGACGATCCAGGCCGTGTACAAGCGGCGCTGGCCCAGCGGCGAAGCCCTCGCGATCGCCCAGGCCAAGGACAAGTACTTCAGCCAGTTCGTGAACAAGACCAGCTTCAACGCGCTCGCCGAGTCCCTGATGGTGGCGATCCACGAAGAGACCCACATGTGGGATCTGGATCCCTCGCGAACCTCGTGGGACGTCTATGTCTCCGCCTGGATCGACGCTTCCCGCAAGGCGATGAAGGTCCCGATCCACGGCGGATTCCCCCGCCGCGAAATACTGCCGCTGATCACGGACGATCTCACGCGGTCGATGGACGACATCTACCTGCGCGACCAGCAGCAGGGTTCGTACCGGATCCAAGGCGTCATCGCGGAGCTCAACGCCGGGCTCATGGGATTGCCCGCGGCGACCGTCGTCGCCGAGTACATCCAAGGAGTGGGCGCGAGCAATTCCCGCGACATCGCGGCCACGAACCTCCGCTACCTCCAGCTGTACCTGCGCGTCGCCAAGACGAAGCATCCCGATTACTGGGCCAAGATCAAGGCCCAGCCCGAATTGCGCCAATTCGTGCTCATCGAGTTCCTTCGGACGGCCTACTGGCTGGATCAATCCGCGCCCCATGCCGCCAAACTCGGCAGTGCGGACGTGGCCAAGATCGTCGCCAAGAACTACGCCCCGGAGAACATCGCGATCATCGAGGAGTTCACCGGCGCCAAGGTGAACACGGGTACGGCCAGGAACTGCACGGCCTGACCTGATGCCCGGCTCGCCGGTGACGGGCCCCGTCACCGGCGAGCCGTCCCGTCACGGCACGAACACCGGCTGGTCGAGCGCCCAGAGCCAGGATCCGTCCGGCTGACGGCGGGCGACCTCGACGGTCATCTCACCGGTGGTCAGCGTGGACGCCGTGAGCGCGAGGTCCCCGCTCACCAGCGCCGGATGCTGCCTGCCCGGCAGGAGTTCCGGCGCGGCCGCGACGAACTCCTCGTACACCTTGCGGATCTCCGCGTGCCCGGTCGCGACGTTGCCCGGCGGGAACGCCAGCACCGCGTCCGGTTCGTACAACGCCACCAGCCCGTCGACATCGCCCGCGTTGCCTCGTTCGATGAAGAACTTGCCCAGATCGTTCGGCTCAGTGGCCACAGTCCTGCTTGTCATGGGGATGAGCTTCGCAGCGAATACACGACATCCTGTGTCGTGTATTCCGCTAGAGTTTTCCCATGCGCGCCGACCGGCTGGTCTCACTGGTGTTGCTGTTGCGGCACCGGGGACGGCTGTCCGCGACCACGCTCGCCCGCGAGCTGGAGGTCTCCACCCGCACCGTGCTGCGCGACATCGAAGCGTTGTCCGCGGCGGGCGTCCCGGTGTACGCCGAACGCGGCAGGCACGGCGGTTTCGCGCTGCTGCCCGGTTTCCAGACTGAGCTCACCGGTCTGAACCACGACGAGGCGCTCGCGCTGTTGATCGCGGGATCGCGGCGTGGCGCGCAGGCGTTCGGCCTCGGTTCGGCGCTCGCCTCGGCCATGCTCAAGGTGATCGACGCGCTGCCGGAAGGGCAGCGGGACACCGCGGCGGGCGCGGCCCGGCGTCTGCTCATCGACCCGGAGACCGATCTCCTTTCGCGCCGCGTGGTCGCCGAGGAGGTGCCCGACGCCATCGTCGCCGAGGTCCGGCGGGCCGTGTTCTCCGGGCACAAGCTGCGCATCCATTACGCGGCCTCGGGCCAGGCGGCGCGGTGGCGCACGGTGGACCCGATCGGCCTGGTCACCGTCCGGGATCAGGGTTACCTGCTGGCCACGAGGTCCGGCGAAGACCGTACGTACCGGCTGTCCCGGCTGCGGGCCGCCGAGGAACTCCCCGAACAGGCGGAACGAGCGGAGCGCGCCGATCTGGACCGGATCTGGCAGGAACGCGGCACGCGGTTCCGGAGCGGCGGGGACCAGGTCGCGGTCGAGGTGCGGGTGGATCCCGCTCGGCGGGACGAGCTGGTGGGCACCGCGCTCGCCGTGCTCTCGGAGGAAACCGGCGAGGACGGCAGGCTGAGGCTGGAGGTGACCTTCCAGGACGCGCGGCACGCCGAATGGGCGTTGTGGCAGCTCGCCGCGGACGCGGAAGCCCTTGCCCCGCCTTGGTTACGCGCTTCCCTGCGGGACCGGGCGGCGGCGATCACCGATCGCTACCTCGCGCCGCTGAGACCAAAGTCAAGTTGAGCCCGCCGGCCGGGACGGGATAATCCGGTCATGACGAACGCCGCCCTGGAAAGGGCGAGTTTCAGAGTGCTGCTGAAGGGTTACCGCGTCCGCGCCGATCTCACGCAGGAGGAGCTCGCCGAGGGATCCGGGGTGAGTGTCCGGGCCATCAGCGACATGGAGCGAGGGATCGCCAAAAGCCCGCAACGCCGGACGATCGAAGCGCTCGCCGCGCCACTGTCGCTGACCGACGAAGAGCTGACCGGATTGCAGAAAGCCGCGAGGCAGGGCCGTGCCCCCTCGCCCGGGATCCATAAGACACATCTCATCGGTGTTCTCCCGGCGGACGTCGACGACCTCACCGGACGCGAGGGCGATCTCGACGCGTTGCGCGCCCTTTCCGCGGATCTGTGCGACGGCAGGCGCCGGTCAGGGCGGGTCGCGATCCTGAGCGGGCCGCCGGGGACCGGCAAGACCACCCTCGCGGTCCGCGCGGCGCATGACCTCGGCGGGGACTTCCCCGACGGGAGGCTTTTCCTGAAACTGCGCGGCATGTCCGCCGAGCCCGCGAACCCGGCAGACGTGCTGCACCTGATCCTGCGCGCGCTGGGCGTCGACGCCGTCCGCATCCCCGCCGATCCGGAGGACCGGGCGGGTCTGTGCCGGTCTCTGCTGCGGGATCGGGCCCTCCTGATCGTCTTGGACGACGCGGCCGACGAAGCCCAGGTCCGCCCGCTGCTGGTCGGCGGGCCGCGATGTCTCACCCTGGTCACCGGGCGTCAGATGCTGGTGGGGCTGGAATGCGCGAGCAGGCACCCCCTCGACGTGTTCGGCGAGCACGACGCGCTCGCCCTGTTGTCGGCCATCATCGGGGCGGGCCGGGTCGAGCGCGAACGGCGAGCGGCGCACGAACTGGTCGAACTGTGCGGCAGGCTGCCGCTGGCGCTGCGGATCGCGGGCAACCGGCTGGCGAGCCGTCCGGCATGGCCGCTGTCGCGTCTGGTGGACCAGCTCCGCGACCGCGGCCGGCGGCTGACCACGCTGACCGCGGGCGATCTCGACGTGCGCAGCGTTTTTGAACTGTCGTACCGCCAGCTCAGCCCGAACGCCGCCACGGTGTTCCGGCGCCTGTCGCTCGTCCCGGCGGCGGACTTCTCGGTGGGCGCCGCGATGACACTGGTCGAAGCCTCCGACGAGGACGACGCCGCCGTCTTCCTGGAGGAACTGGCCGACGCGAGCCTGCTGCAGACGTCTCAGGAGAACGGGCGATACCAGTTCCACGACCTCCTGCGGGTCTTCGCGACCGAACGGCTCGCCCTGGAGGAATCCCCCGAAGTGGTCGCCGCGGCGGAGAAACGGCTGACCGACTGGCTGGTGCGCACCGCCACCGCGGCGGGCCGCTACTTCCACCCGACCGACGGGGTCAGCCCGCTCCCGGTCGCCACGCCGTCGTTCGGAGACCACACCGGCGCGGGCAGATGGCTCGAAGTGGAACTGAAGAACTGGCTCGCCGCGGTCAAGAGCGCCGCCGCGCGCGGCGACCACCGGCCGGTCCTCGACCTCGCCGAGTCGATGCACTGGTATTCGGAGATCGGCGGGACCGCGAGCGTCTGGTACGACGTGTTCGAACTCGCCGTGAACTCGGCCATCGCGCTCGGCAGCAAACGGGACGAGGCGGTGCACCGGAACTATCTGTCCTGGGTGCAGGCTTCGCTGCGCGACCGGGCGGAAGAGGCGATCCGGATGGCCTGGCTGGCGTGGGACGCCGCGGTGGAGGCGGGTGACCCTCGCGAACAGGGCTGGGCACAGGTCTATCTGACGAGCGCCCATGCCCGCGACACGTCACCGAAGCTCTTCGACGAGGCCGCGCGCCTGTTCGAAGAGGCCGGCTACCCGCTCGGAGTCCATGTGGCACGGACGATGCGGGCTTCGTACTGGTACCGGACCGGCCGGTTCGCCGACGCGGCCGAGGAGTTCGACGTCTGTGTCCGGTACTTCGCGCAAGCGCACGGCGGCACGCGAACCCCGGTGGACGACACCAACTACGCGTTCGTGCTGCTGCGTTCGGCACAGAACCTGGCCGCGCTCGACGCGCCCGATCGGGCGCTCACCCACTGCGAAAAGGCGCTCGGCCTGTTCCGACGGCACGGATCGGCCATGGGCCAGGCCCGCGCGCTCCAGGAGACCGGGCGTTTCCTGCGCCGCCAGGGCGACCACGCGAACGCGCGCCGCCGCCTGTCCGAGGCCGAGGAACTCTACGAACGCATCGGGCTGACCCAAGCTCGGATCGACACGCTCGGCGAACGCGCGGCTCTGGCCGACGAGATGGGCGATCCGGCGTCGGCACGCGCGGACCGGAAACGCGCGCGGGGCCTCCGTGATCGGCTCGGCGGGCTCCCGTGAACGGTGTGGCTGGATGGGGATAAGGGCCGATCGGCCGTATCCCGTCGGCCTCGTCGTTCGTGACCGGTGGTTCCGGAGCCCGATGGCCGTGTCCGAGTGGCCATCGGGCTCCGGAGTCGCCGCTGGACGACTGGCACAAACCTAAGCCGGTGTGATGCGGGGGTCCAGGCAGGTTTTGTGGCAGAACGGGGCGGGGGGTTTCTGCCGGTTCCTTCGTCTTGTTGCCAGTTTCTCGAAGGTGCGGGGTGTTTGCTCCGGCGAGTTCGCTTCTCAAGGTGTTCGTCGCCGGCGGGTTCCTTGGGCGGTGGAGGATGTTGCGCCGGGATCTCCCCGGTAACCCATCGACGGCCATCCGTAGGCGGTGGTCGAAGGCGCCGAGCAGAGAGCAGGGTTCCAGAGCTTCTCAAGGTGCCCGACGCGACTGTGGGCATGCCGAGGAGCCCGTCGTCGGTGTGCCCGACGGGCTCCTCGGGGTTCAGACGTGATGCAGGGTGTTGCGCCGGGGTATTCGAAGCGGATCCCGGTATTGGGGTGGAATGAACTCCGGTAGCCCGTCGGCCGCCATGCGTACTTCCCAGTCGCCGTGGTGGATTAGCCGGTGGTGGAAGCCGCAGAGCAGCACCAGATTTCGGAGATCCGTGGGGCCTCCGTCTGCCCAGTGCTCAATGTGGTGGGCGTGACAGTTCTTGGGTTTCCGATGACAGCCCGGAAAGGCGCAGCCACCGTCACGGATGTTCAACGCGCGTCTCTGGCCGGGTGTGACGAATCTTCGGAGGCGTCCCATGTCGAGTGGTTCGCCTGAGGCGCTCATGACGACTGGGAGCATGAGGCAGTCGCAGGCGGCGAGTCTGGCTTCGCGGGCGGTCATCGTGCCGACGAAGTCGAGGCAGGCGGTGCCGAGGCCGGATTTGAGTTCTTCGAGTCCGATGGTGACGTGCACGAGGGTGCGGTAGCCGCTGGTGCCGGGTTGGTCGGGGCAGGCGATGGCCAGGTCGAGCAGGTCGGCCCAGGCGTCTCCCATGCGTTCGCATTTCATCCGCAGGTCGGCTTGGCCGAACTCGTCCACCGGCCGTGGCTGGGCATGCGCCTCCAACGCGGCGGCGGTCCGAGCCCCGGTCTCATCGTCCAGGAGGCCGGTCAGCTTCCAGAACCCGTCTTTCCGGCGTTCCAAGGTGATTTCCCGGCGCGGTTCTTTAGGCTCGGGATCTTTCGGCTCTTTGCCGTCGGGATCCAGCCAGCCCAGCAGGTTTGCTTCGGCCTTGGTGAGCTGTGCGGGTCCGGCGTTCGGAGCGAGGTCGGCGAGGATCTTCTCCGCCTTCGCCCGATCCTCCGCAGAGGTATCGGCCGGGAGTCGTTTCAAGATCTCCAGGATCTGGTCGATCCGTTCGTCCCCGATCAGTCCTTCGGCGGCGACCGCGGCAGTGGCGGGCGCAACGGCGGGGACTTCGGTGCCGTCCAGAGAGCGGGTGGGGTTCAGGGCGATGGCCCGCTTCACCACCGCCCCGGCTTCACCGCGCGACAATCCCGCCATCTCCGCGAGCCAGCTGGCCGTACTGCCATGGCCATACAAGTCCTTGACGCCCCGAGACTCGATCTCCGCCAAGAACTGCCCCAGCGCGGCAGTCGCCATCCGGATCACCTGCAAGGACTGTTGCACGCCATGAGCAAGCTCCAGCTTGCCAGCGCGCCACAACTCCTGCGGCAACTCGGGGAGGAAGGTCTCGGACACGCCTCCATAATACCGCATATTCATCGAACAGGTGTTCGTACTTTTAAGCAATCAGCGAAACGCGCTAACAACACTGAAGAGTGAATCGGCCTTGAAGGATATTCACCCTAGGCGAAGCCCCTGACAGGCCGAAAACAGAAACCGGACCCGGGCGGGCGAAACTCCGGCCGCGAACACCCTCACCGCATAGGGTCGGGCGCCGCACTCCCGGTGTATTCCCCAAGCCCCGCGACCAACTCGGCCACGTCCGGCACGTTCTCGAACCGTCGCCGGTGCACGTCGGCGATCTTCGCGCCGATCTCCGGATCCGGGTCGTCGGTGACGTCGCACGAGACGAATCTGTCGATGAGTGGCAATCCGGCCCGGTCCATCGCGAGATGCGCCGGATGATTCATGTACTGCTCGTATCCCTCGATGTCTTCGAGGACGGTGACGGCGCCGTAGTCGAATTCACCGCCGAAATCGGGGCCGACGACGCGTGCTTTGATCGCGGGAATCGCGTTGATGTGCTCACCCATCTGCGCCAGGCCCGCCGCTTTCTCCGTTTCGGAGACTCCGGGCTTGAGAGTGAACCGGATGCAGTGGTAGATCATCGGACGGCCTTGAAGGCGTCGGCGTGGTCGCGGGCGAAGTCGGTGACGTCACGCGCGGGTTTCCCGGTCAGCTCGGCGACGGACGGGTGCACTTCGGCGGCTTCGCCGCGGGCGTAGTGGGCGTAGTCCTCGATGAGACCGTCGAGCTGCCATGGCGGGAGCAAACCGCTCAGTGCGGCGGAAAACTGATCGGCGGACGTGTCGTGAAAGACGACGCTCCGTCCCGCAACGACGGAAAGTGCGTGGGCGATCTCGGTGTGGGTCACGGCGCGCGGGCCGGTCAAGGTGTAGGTCCGGCCAGTGTGTCCCGAATCGGTCAGCACGACCGCGGCGGCGTCCGCGATGTCCCTCGTGTCGATCGCGCTGACGGCGGCGTCGCCGATGGGCGCGGCGATGAAGCCCTGCGCGATGGTGCGGGAGAAGGCGAGCAGCGCCTGCAGGTACAGGTTGGGGCGCAGCACGGTGTGGTCGATCCCGAGTTTTCGGACGTATTCCTCGACTTCGGCGTGCCAGCGCAGGAATCGTACCGGCGAGTCGGCGTTCGCCGCGTACTGCGAGAGCAGCACGAGCCGGTTCACGCCGGCGTCCCGGGCCAGGTCGGCGAACCGGATCTGGTGCGCGGCGGCGTCGGCCGCGGACGGGCTGTTGAGGAAGGCCGCGTCGACGCCTTTCAGCGCCGTGGCGACGGATTCCGGATCACGCAGATCGGCGACGACGGTCTCGGCGCCGGGAACGGAGCGCCCGGGGTCCCGGGTCATGGCGCGGACGGCGACTCCGCGGGCTCGAAGGGCGGGGATCAACGCGGATCCGACGGTTCCGGTCGCGCCGGTCACCAATACTGTGTCCATTGTGGAGTGTCCTTTCAACGTTTGGCTGAGGTGAGCGACACCGCGAGGGCGATGACGACGAAGGCGGCTTCGCCGAGGAAAGCGGTCGTGAACGAGATGTCGCCGTGTGTTCCGGCGGCGCCGATGGCGATTCCGGCGAGCGCGGCGAGCCCGACCGCACCGCCCAGTTGCTGCGCGGCGTTGACCAGTCCGCTGAGCAGACCCGCCTCGCCGTCCGCGCTGTCGCGGACCGCCATCGCGGTGGCGTTGACGGCGCCCAGCCCGAGCCCGGTGCCGATCAGCAGGAACGCGCCCAGCAAACTCACCGAGAAGCCGCTGGTCGTCGGATCCCAAGCCAGCCAAAGGAAACCGGCGAGCAGAACGGTGAGGGCGGCCGGCAGCGCGCGGCCGGGCCCGACGCGTTTCGCCAGCATCGGTGCGAGGACACTGCCGACGATGATCATGACGGCGAGCGGGAGCTGGGTCATTCCGGTCGCCAGCGGGCTCATCCCGAGCACGTCCTGCTGGTACTGGGGCAGGAAGAAGAACAGGCTCGTCAGGGTGCCGCCGATCAGCACCATCACCAGGTTCGCGGTGACCACCGGTTTCCGGCGGAACACCCCCAGCGGGACCAGAGGCCGCGCGGAGCGGCGCTCGACGACCACGAACGCCGCCAGCGAAACGAGGCCCGCGGCGAGCCCGGCGACCGTGCCGGGCGCGGTCCAGCCGGCGTCCGAGGCGGAGACCATGCCCAGCGCGAGCCCGGAGATCCCGATGGTGATCGTGACGGCGCCCAGCGCGTCGAACCGGCCCGGCCTCCCGGGCACCGGCCGCACGGCGCGCCACACGACGAACGCGCCGACGGCGCCGAACGGCACCGGGGTCACGAACACCGCCTGCCAGCCGAGCAGTTCGGTCAGCGTGCCGCCGAGGAAGACGCCGGCGAGGCTGCCCGCCCCCGCGACCGCGCCCCAGATCCCCATCGCCCGGGTGCGTTCCGCGGGCGACGGGTAGAGGCCGAGCACGAGCGAGAGCGCGGCGGGCATCAGGACGGCGGCCCCGATCCCCTGCCCGATCCGCCCGGCGATCAGCATCCCGCCGCCGGTGGCCAGCGCGCAGAAGGCCGTGGCCGCGAGATAGCCCGCCATTCCGGCCAGGAACACCTTCCTGGCCCCGAGCACGTCGGCGAGACGGCCGCCGAGCAGCAGCAGACCGGCGAAGGTCACCAGATAGCTGTCCACGACCACCGTGAGCTCGGCGGCGGTGAGCCCCAGACCCTGCCGGATCGTGGATCCGGCGAGGTTGACCATCGCGGCGTCGAGGATGACCAGGAACATGGCACTCGCCAGGCCGGCCATCGCCACGCCGCGCGAGATCCGTTTCGTCTCTCGTACTGTCATGCCGCAACGATCGCGCGGGGCCTGCTCCGTTCGCGTCGGTGACAGTCGCCTAGTTCGCCTCGCTAGGGTTCAGACCATGCCCACGACGTCTTCCCGTCCGCTCGTCGGCAGGCGAGACGAGATCGATCGACTCCTCGCCCTGGTCCGCGCGGCCGGCCGGGGCGAGGGCGGGGTGCTCGTCCTCCGTGGTGAACCGGGGATCGGCAAGAGCGCGCTGCTGGACCACGTCGGACAGGCGAGCGCGGGGGAATTCCAGCTCATCCGCGCGTCCGGGTCGGAGTTCGAGGGCGAGCTGCCGTTCGCGGCGCTGCATCAGCTGTGCGTTCCGGCGTTGGCGCACCTCGACACGCTGTCGGCTCCGTACCGCGAGTCCCTCCTCGTCGCCTTCGGGCTGGCCGACGGCGCGCCGGACCCGTTCCGGGTCGGCCTCGCCGCGCTCGAACTGCTGGCGACCGCTGCCGGGACGCGTCCGATGCTGTGTCTGGTCGACGACGCGCATTGGCTGGACACCGCGTCGGCGAGGGCGTTGACGTTCCTGGCGAGGCGGATCGCGGCCGAGCCGATCGCGATGGTGTTCGCCGCCCGCGACCGCGATCCGGTACCCGGGCTGGACGAACTGCCCGGGCTGACGGTCGGCGGGCTGACCGACGCGCACGCGCGCGCCTTGCTGGCCGGGGAGAAGACCGTGACGCTGGACGAGCGGGTGCGTGACCGCCTGCTCGCCGAGGCCCGCGGCAACCCGCTCGCCCTGATCGAACTGCCGAAAGCGGGCGGCTTCGCGCTGCCGGAACCGTCGCCGGTCGCGAGCCGGATCGAGCGCAGTTTCCTGGCCAGGATGGCGGAACTGCCCGTGGACGCGCGGCGGCTGCTGATCCTCGCGAGCGCCGATCCCACCGGCGACCCCGGTCTGCTGTGGGCGGCCGCGCGGCTGCTGGACATCGAAGTGCCCGCCGCGAGCGCCGCCGCCGAGGCGTCCGGGCTGATCCGGTTCGACACACGGGCGCGCTTCTGCCATCCGCTGGCGCGGTCCGCCGCGTACCGCGCGGCCGAGGCGGAGCAGCGCCATGCCGCGCATCGGGCGCTGGCCGAGGTCACCGACCCGGAAACCGCCGGTGACCGGCGGGCCTGGCACCGTGCCCAGGCCACCACCGGACCGGACGAAGAGGTCGCGGCGGAGCTGGAGTTGTCGGCGTCGCGGGCGCAGGCGCGCGGTGGCGTGGCGGCCGCCGCCGCGTTCCTCGCGCGGGCTGCGGCGCTTTCGCTCGATCCCGCCAAGCAGACCGAGCGCACCCTCGCGGCCGCCCGGACGACACTCGAAGCGGGCGGGACGGACGCGGCGGCGGATCTGCTGGCCAGCGTCGGCACGGAGACACTGGACGTCCCTCAGCACGCTTCCGTCGAACTGCTGCGCGGCCGGATCGCCTTCGTCCAAGGCGCGGAGGGGGCCGTCCGGGGGCCGGAACTCATTCTGCGGGCGGCACAACGGCTCGCCGCCGTCGATCCGGAGCGCTCGCGCGAGTTCTTCGTCGCGGCACTGGAAATGGGGCTCGTCGTCGGCAGGGCCGCGGGAGTGCTGGACCGCGTCCTCGACGCGGCCCGCTCGGCGCCTCCGGGGCCGCCGGACCTCCTCGACGCGCTCGTGCGGTTGACCACCGAAGGACACCATGCCGGAGTGCCCGCGCTTCGCCGGGTTCTCACCGGCGACGACGCCGGCTGGACCAGGACGCCGGCCTTGGCCACCGTGCTCGCGGGCGAACTGTGGGACATCGACCTGCACGCGACGATCGTCGACTGGCTCGTGCGGACCGGGCGGGACACCGGATCGCCGATGACCATCCGGCTCGGCCTGTCCCAGGTGGCGCTGCACGCGGTGCTCACCGGGAACTTCGGCCGGGCGATGGCCGCGATCGCGGAAGAGGAGGCGATCGCCGACGCCGTCGGCGACGCGCCACAGCTCTACCCCCGAGTGCATCTGGCGGCCCTGCGCGGCCGCCGCGAGGAAGTGCTCGACCTGTTCGCCGAGGCGACGACGCGGGGCAACGGCCAGCTGACCGCGAACGCCCACTGGGCGACGGCCGTGCTGTACAACGGTCTCGCCGAGTACCCGGCCGCGCTCGACGCGGCCACCCGTGCCGTGGCGAGCGGTGATCTCTTCCTCACCGGCATCGCGCTGCCCGAGCTGGTGGAAGCCGCGGTCCGGTGCGGGGAGCACGCCGCCGCCCGGTCGGCGCTGGATTCCTTGACCGAACGCACGGAACCCGCCGGAACCGCATTCGCCCTCGGGATCGCGGCGGCCGCGCGGGCCCTGGTCACCGACGCGGAGGCCGACCACCTGGAAGCGCTCGGGCAGCTGGCGAACGGCCCGCTCGCGGTGCACCTCGCCCGGGCGCATCTGCGGTACGGCGAGTGGCTGCGCCGCGAGGGCCGCCGCCGTGAGGCACGCGAGCACCTGCGCACCGCGCACGAACGGCTGTC
The DNA here is from genome assembly GCF_022479115.1 of Amycolatopsis sp. EV170708-02-1. Classification (NCBI taxonomy): domain Bacteria; kingdom Bacillati; phylum Actinomycetota; class Actinomycetes; order Pseudonocardiales; family Pseudonocardiaceae; genus Amycolatopsis; species Amycolatopsis sp. EV170708-02-1. Next base: position 4,573,532 of record NZ_CP092497.1, on the reverse strand, counting down.
GGACATCGGGCTGGAGGCGTTCACCCGGCGGGCCGTCGGCGAGCTGCGGGCGACCGGGGAGGTCGCCCGCAGCCGCACCGGGCGTTCCTACGACCACCTGACCATGCAGGAGACGCATATCGCGCGCCAGGTCGCCGGGGGCGCGACGTCGAAGGAGGTGGCCACGCGCCTGTTCCTCAGTCCCCGCACGGTGGATGCCCACCTCCGCAACATCTTCCGCAAGCTCGGCATCACCTCGCGCAGGCAGCTGAGGGATATACCCGACCTCGTCGACGCGGGAGTCACTTCCTGACGTTCACACCCGCTCAGACCGGGATGTCGCCCGCTATCCCCCACTGGGTGGTGAACAGGTTCAGGCCGTACCAGGTCCCGTTCGACGGGCGCCACACCACGAAGTCGGCCCGCGGGTCGCCGCCGAAATCGCCCGCCATGGGCACGTCACCGGCCACACCCCATTGCTGGGTCGCGATACCCAGCACGTACCAGACGCCGTTACCCGGCCGCCAGACGGCGAAATCGGAGCGGCCGTCCGCGTTGAAATCGCCCGCCACCGGAATGTCGCCCGAGATACCCCATTGCTGGTTCGCGATTCCCCGCACGTACCAGACGCCGTCGCTCGGCCGCCAAACGGTGAAGTCGGCTCGCCCATCCGCGTTGAAATCGCCCGCGACCGGAACGTCACCGGCCACACCCCATTGCACGGTGGCGATACCCAGCACGTACCAGGTCCCATTACTCGGCCGCCAGACGACGAAATCGGAGCGGCCGTCACCATTGAAATCGCCGGTCAACGGAACGTCACCGGCCACGCCCCACTGCTGGGTCACCACCGCGCCGTTGCTGCTCTGGATGATGTACCAAATACCGTTGCTCGGCCGCCACACGGCGAAGTCGGCCCGATTGTCACCGTCGTAGTCGGCGGCGACCGGCACGTCGCCCGAGACACCCCACTGCTGGGTCACCACGCTGCCGTTGCCGCTGCGGATCACATACCAGACACCGTTGCCAGGGCGCCAAACCGCCTTGTCCGCGAACCCGTCGCCGTCGAAGTCCGCGGCGGTCTTCTGCGACGGGGGCGAGGCCGCGATACGGACGTCGCCCTCGTCCGCGGCCGCCGCGGGCGCCACGAGCAGACCGGCGAGCAGACCCGCCAGCGCCGTTCCCAGCCGAATGGATCTTCGCATTGTGCTCGAACCTCTTTCCGTTCGGTGGATGCACTCTTCCCAGTTCGCGCTTTTTGACCGAAGATACGCACCGGGACCGTTCCACCCTGACACCGACGGGCTGGCCTTGTCAGCAAGGATTCCGTCCAGTGGACCGCGCGAGGGGATTCCAATGGAGACCAAGAGAAGACCGAGAAGCGTCCTCGAAGGCGCTTTCACCCTATTGGATGCTTTGGTACGGCATCAAGGTGAAGCGGGATTGACCCAGCTGGCGAATTCGTGCTCGATACCGAAAGCGACGGCACATCGATTACTCGAGCAATTGACCGCACTGGAGGTTGTCCAGCGCAACGAAAACCGCTATCGCGTCGGCGCGCAGGCATTCCGGCTCGGCCAATCGTGGCAACCGTATCCGCGCCTGCTGGAGCTGGCCCGCGGCGAGCTCCGGCGCCTGACCGCGGCCACGCGGGCCAGTTCGGTGCTCGCAGTGCCCTGCGACGGGAACATCCTGATCGCCGCCGCCAGCCTCGCCCGGCCGGAAGACCACCTCCTTTTCCGCCCCGGATCGACCGTGCCGCAACGCATCGGCCGCTTCTGCCCGGTCTGGCAGGCGGAACACGAACTCGTCGCCGTCGAAGCGGCCATCCGGTTGCCGAACGGCCGGGCGGTCGGTTCGATCGCGGCCGTGCTCGCGCCGCCGCAACCACTCGCCGCCCTGTCCGACACCGTCGCCCGCACCGCGCGCACCCTCGGCGCGGCACTCGTGCGGAAGGCCGACCCCGTGTCGCCGATGTCCCTTTGAGCACACAACGCGGTTTTCGAACGTTCGAGACCCTTGCCCGTTCGGGCAGACTTGTCCCGCCTCACCGGTGATCCCGGCACAGGCCGACGGATCCCGCCGCGCCCGTGATGATTGAATGACAAGGTTGTCACCCCGGCGTCCTGATCACCTTGAAGCGAGGCAAGTCACGTGTCCAATCCGTTGATCGCGCCCACTCAGGATTCGACGAAGTGGTTCACCGGCGTCTCGTTGCTGGAGACCGCGGACGGGCTGAAGACGGCGATCGAGTCCGGGGACTGGGCGAGCGTCGCGATGGGCGCGGTCGGGACCGCGCTGGACGCGCTGTCGATGGCGCTGGACCCGTTCGGGGCGATCCTGGCGGCCGGGGTGTCGTGGCTGATGGAGCACGTCGGTCCGCTCAAGGACGCGCTGGACGCGTTGGCGGGCAACGCCGACGAGGTCCAGGCGCAGGCGCAGACATGGGCGAACGTGGCCAAGGAACTGGGCGAGGTCAGCGAGGAACTGACCGGCCTGGTCAAGAAGGACCTCGAGTCATGGAAGGGCGAGGCGGCGGACGCCTACCGCAAGCAGGCGGCCGACACGGCCACCGTGATCCAATCCGCGCAAAAGGGATCCGAAGGCGCGTCGTCCGGGGTGAAGACCGCGGGTGAGGTCGTCGCCGCGGTGCGGACCCTGGTGCGCGACATCATCGCCGAGCTGATCGGGCATCTGATCTCGTGGGCGCTGCAGGTGGTGTTCACCCTCGGCATCGGGCTGACCTGGGTGGTGCCGCAGGTGGTGGCGGCCGTGGCGAAGACGGCGGCGAAGATCACCGATCTGACGACCAAACTGGTGAAGGCGCTCAAGGCGCTGGTCCCGCTGTTGAAGAAGGCCGGGGATCTGTTCGACGACGCGGCGAAGGCGTTGAAGAACCTCAAGGGCGGCAAGGTCACTCCTTCGGGGAAGCCGAAGGATCTGGACACGACGCCCAAGGGACCGCCCAAGGACAAGGACAAGGGCGGCGACGAGTCCACCACGTCGTCGGGCGACCACTCGTCCCCGAAGAACGACCCGCCGAAGACCGACCCGCCGCCCAAGAACGATCCACCGAAGAACGACACCTCGGACAACTCGCGTGGTCTCGACGGTTCGCACGGAAACGGCTCGACCACCACCTCCGGCGCGAAAGGCGGTGACGGCAAACGGAATCCGTCCGAGACCAAGGAACCGGGCTGCAAGGAGGGCAGCGGCGACCCGATCGACGTCCAGAGCGGGGACGTGCTGGTCACCGAAAGCGACTTGGTCGTGCCGGGACCGCTCGGCCAGCTCGTGGTCCGCAACCACGTCTCGTCGTACCGGGGCGGCCGCTGGTTCGGCCCGTCGTGGGCGTCCCTGGTGGACGAGCGGCTGACCGTCGCGAACGGGACCGTCACCTACCACACCGCCGACGCGATGATCCTGCGATTCCCGGTGCCCGCGCCGGGAACGGAGGCCACCGCCCTGCACGGTCCGCCGCGACGGCTGCGTGGTGAGGGCGCCGAGTACTTCCTGACGGACCCGGGGCGCGGCACCGAACGCCGGTTCGCCCCGGCCGACGGCGACCCGGATCTGTTCCTGCTCAAGGAGATCCGCACCGAGGATCACGCTTACGTCGAGCTCGAACACGATGACCACGGCGCCCCCGCGACGCTCAGGCACTCAGGCGGCGCCTGGATCGCCTTCGACGTCTCAGACGGCCGGATCCGCGCGATCCGCGCGCTGGCCGAAGCGACCGAAGTCCCCGTCGCCCGCTACGACTACGACACGCGAGGACATCTCAGCGTCCGCGCGAATTCCTCGCCCCATCCGGCCCGCTACAGCCACGACGCCGAGGGCCGGATCACCGGCTGGACCGACCACAGCGGCGCCTGGTACCGCTACGTCTACGACGCGTACGGCCGCTGTGTCCGGGGCGTCGGAGACCAGGGCTACCTCGACACCTCGCTCGTCTTCGGCGAGCGGACCACCACGGTCACCGACTCCTTCGGCTTCCGCACGGTGTACGAGTTCGACGAGGACGGCAACACCGCGGGGGTGACCGACCGGCTCGGCGGCGTGACCCGGAGCGAGTACGGCCCGCGCGACGTGCTGCTCAACCGCACCGACCAGCTCGGCAGGCGGACGGAGTTCGAGCACGACGCGGCCGGGCGGCTCCGCTCGGTGGTCCGCGCCGACGGCTCCCGCGTGGTGCTCACGGAATGGACCACCACCGAGCTCGCGATCGAGGTGACCGACGGCGACCGGGTGTTCCGGCGGCGGTACACGGCCCCGAACGTGCCGGATCCGTACACGGACCCGCTCGGTGTCACCGAAGACCAGCACCTCGAAGACACCTACGGCGACGATCCCGGCCAGGGTGGCGTGGTGCCCCGGCTCGAGGTCGATCTGTTCGGGCGGCCACGCGCGGTCGAGGACGCCGGCGGCCGGACCGTGTACGCGTGGACGGTGGAAGGTTCCCTACGGGAGGTCGTCGCCGCGAACGGGACCCGCCGTCAGTGGGCCTTCGACGGCGAAAGCCGGGAAACGGCCCGCACCGACGAACTCGGCAGGACGTTCCGCACCGAGAACGGCCCGATGGACACGATCACCGCCACGATCGATCCCGCCGGCGCACGCACGACCTGGCGCTACGACACGGAATTGCGGCTCGTCGCGGTGACCAATCCCGCCGGGCAGACCTGGCAGTTCACCTACGACGCCGAAGGCCGGCTGCTCACCCAGCAGGATTTCGCGGGCCGGATCACCCGCTGCGATTACGACGCCGCGGGGCAGCGGGTGCGGCGCGTCAGTGCCGCCGGCGAGACCGTGGAGTGGCGTTACGACCTGCTCGGCAACCCGATCGAGCGGATCAGCCCGTCGGGCACCGAGACCTACCGTTACGACCCGGTGGGGCGCCTCGTGCGCGCCACCGGCCCGGACGGGGTCCTGGAGCTGGACCACGACGACGCGGGCCGGGTCGTCCGCCAGACGGGCCCGGCCGGGGACACCGCCGTCGGCTATTCCGGCGGTACCAAGACCATGCGCACTCCGTCCGGAGTGGACGTCCTTTGGGGACAGACCGGGGACGGGGCGGAGCTGCTGCGGATCGCGGGCACCGAACTGACCCTGCGCGAGGATTCCGCCGGGCGCACGGTCGCCCTGTCCGCCGGAGCGAATCCCTTGCTGCGGCAGGAATTCGACGCGGCAGGCAGGCTCGTCGCACAGCACACCCCGGCCGGCACCAAGCGCTACCACCGGCGGCCGGACGGCAGCGTCGCCGCGCGGGAGGACCCGGCGGGCGGTGTGCGCTACGAGTACGACCACGCGGGCCGGGTCACCGCGGCGCTCCATCACGGCGGGGCCGAGCGTTACGCCTACGACGTGCTCGGCAATCTGCTCACCTCCTCGCCGGGGCCGGGACCCGAGACCGGGCCACGCCAATACACCGAAGGTGGTGTGCTCGCGGCGGCGGGCGCGGCGCGCTACGTCCACGACGGGCAGGGCAGGCTGATCCGCCGGACCCTGCCCGCGCCGGACGGGACCGAGCTGACCTGGCTGTTCGGCTGGGACGCGCACGACCACCTGGTCACCGTGCGCACGCCGGACGGCACCCACTGGCGATACCGCTACGACGCGCTGGACCGGCGCGTGGCCAAGGAGCGGCTGGACGTCGCGGGCGCGGTCGCCGAACGGGTCGACTTCACCTGGGACGGCAACGATCTCGTCGAAGCCCGGCACACCTTCGGCGGTGTCCCGGTGGAGACCCTGACCTGGATCCGCCATCCCTACGGGGACCGGGTGCTGGCGCAGGCGCGCACCCTGCCCGACGGGCGGACCGAGGTCGCCGCGGTGATCACCGACGAGATCGGCACCCCGACGGAGCTGGTCGGCCCGGTGGACGGCCGGGTCAGCACGGTCCGGACGAGCGTCTGGGGTCTCGTCGTTCCCGGCACCCGCCCGGAAACGCCGCTCCGGTTCCCCGGCCAGTTCCACGACGCGGAAACCGGGCTGTACTTCAACCTCTTCCGCTACTACGACCCGGTCAACGCCCGCTACATCTCGCCGGACCCGCTCGGCCTGACCCCCGGGCCGAATCCGGAGACCTACGTCGACGACCCGTTCCTCGAAGCCGACCCGCTCGGTCTGACCAGGAACTCGGGCAAGCAGACCAACTACGCCGACGACCCGTACGCCTACCTCGACGACGACGACACCTTCAACGCCCCCGCCCCGTGCAAGAAGGCCAAGAGGCCCGCGGTGAACCAGAACCCGGGGCGGGCAACGCGGGCAACGGCGCCGGTTTCGCCAAGAAGGCCAAGACCGGCAGGCACGAACCCCCGATCACCGGCGACGCCAACAAGTCGCACGGTGATTCCGGCCGCACGGTGATGGAGGGCGGCGGCAAGGAGGGCAAGGGGACGCTCGACGGCTCCGGAAAGGGCCAGTACCCGGGCGGGACCGAGCCCGCGGGCAACCATCTCACCGACGTCGACGGGCTGAACGGCAAGGGCCACTCGAACTACGATCCGCGTCTGCGGGCCGAGCTCGACAAGCTGCGTTCGGCCGATCCCAACGACAAGATCGGGTACAAACCCGACCACCCCAACGGCTACTTCATCAAGGGGCACCTGCAGAACCAGGTGCTCGGCGGCTCCGGCACCGCGGACAACATGACCACCCTGTCCCGCAAGGCGAACGCCCAGATGTCGGGCAACTTCGAGGGGAAGCTCAAGGAGGCCGACATCAAGATCGGCCAGGTGAAGGAAGCCGTCGGCGGGATGAGCGACAACGAGCTGCGGCGAAAGCTGGGCGACCTCAAAATCAACAAGACGCCGGAGGAGTTCCGGCAGGAGGTCAAGGGACTGGAGGTGGACTACTCGGTCACCGCCAGCGACAAGGTCAAATGGAAGGACGCCGTCAACCCGGAAGAGCGCGGCATCCGGGACCACCTCGTCCTCAACGCCGAATACAAGAACCTGACGCCCGACGTGCAGTCTTTCCTCGATTTCCGGATGAAGCCCGGCTTCCTGACGCAGTTCCCGCCGGTGGGCACGAAGATGGACACGATCAGCGGCAAGTTCGACCCGCCGCTGTGAGGTGTCGCGGTGGCCCTCCGGCTTCGCCCGGGCGGCACGCGTCGACGAACACCACCGGGATCCTGTTCAAGGGCTGACCGCGGCGCGCACGAAGCCGGCGATGCGGGGCGTGACGACGGCGGTGCCGTCGTCGATCATGCCCCGCATTCCCGCCAGCACCCGCTCGTCCGGCGAGCCGTGCACCTGGAAGTCCACCACCGTGCAATGCGCCGACACGGCGTTGATCCGCTCCTCGGAAATCCGCCAGTGTTCGAGGACGGCGGCCGAGTCCGCGTACAGCTGATAGCTGTAGGCCAGCATGCGGTCGGCGTCCACGAAAGTCTGCACCATCACCTGCGGCGCGTTGCGCTCGACGAAGTCGATGGCTTCGCGGACCGCGGCGGTGAACTCCTCCAGGTGGCCGTCGGTGATCCGCATGGTGTTCCGGAACAGGAGCATTTCGTCCGCTTCGAGAGTCATGTCGCCATCCTTCGACCTCGACCAAGCTAGAGGTCAAGAGAGCGACCGCCTTGACTTGTGTCAGCATCCTGACATACCCTCGTCTATGTCAGGATGCTGACACGACGAAAAGGAGCACGAACTTGCCCGCCACCGGCCCGGACTTCCTCTCACTGCAAGCACGCGACCTCGCCGCTTCGCAGGCGTTCTACGAGCAGTACCTCGGTCTCGTCCGTTCACCGGCCGGACCTCCGCACGCCGTCGTCTTCGAGACGAAGCCGATCGCATTCGCGCTTCGCGAGGTCATCCCCGGCACCGACCTGGGATCCGTCGCGCAGCCCGGTATCGGCGCCGCGATCTGGCTCCACGCCACGGACGTCCAAGCCATTCACGACGCCCTCGTCGCCGACGGGCACACCATCGTCTCCGCGCCGATCGACGGCCCCTTCGGCCGGACGTTCACCTTCGCCGACCCCGACGGCTACCGGATCACCCTCCACGACCGCGGCTGAGGCGACCCACCCTGGATCCTTCTACCGGTCCGCCGCCACCCAGTCGCGGAACGCGGCGACGAACTCCTCGGGCGCGTCGGATTCCACGTAGGTTCCGGCGCCTTCGACGATCACGGTCGTGTGGTCGGTGAAGGTGGCTTCCAGGCGTTCGCGTTCCTGGGACGGAAAGCGATGTCCTTGTCGCCCCACACGATCAGCGTCGGGAAGTGGGCGATGCCCGGAAGCCCGCCCTCGATCTCGGCGAAGAAGGCGCGGCTGGCGAGGACCCGGCGAGGGAACTCGGCGGAGGCCCGGCGTCGCCCGGGGTCGTCCATGGGCCGCCGGTAATGGGCCATCTCCAGGGCGTCCGGCTTGCGGCGCCGGTGCCCCAAGGGGACGAACATGTTGACGACGAAGTTCAGCCGCCTGGCCAGGAACCGGCCAGGCGGGCCGCCGAAAATGCGCGAAAAGTACTCGAAGTGGAAGACGCCGTTGACCGGCCAGGCCCAGGTGTTGGCGAGCACCAGCCGGGTGAAGACGTCCGGCCGCCGCTGCACGACGGCCAGGCCGATCAGGCCGCCCCAGTCCTGCCCGACCAGAGTGACCTCGCCGAGGCCGAGCGCGTCGACGAAGGCGGTGACCACATCGGCGTGTTCCTCGGGCCAGTAGCGGTATCCGGGCTTCGGCGTCGACAGCCCGAAGCCCGGGTAGTCGAGGGCGACGCACCGGAAGTCTTCGCGCAGCGCGCGGATCACGTCGCGCCAGAGGAACGACCAGGTCGGATTGCCGTGGAGGAACAGGAGTGTCGGGCCGGACCCCTCGTCGACGTAGTGGACGGTGTGCCCGTCGATGTCGGCGAACCGGCTCTCGAACGGGAACAGGCCGTCGTCGACCCAGGAGGGCCTCACGTTCGCGGCGACGCCCGACATGGCGACCCCTCTCCACTGGGTTCCGGTAGACTTGAGCTTGTCACGCACACTTGAGAAAAACAAGCTGAGGGACACGATGCGGAGCTATGGCCAGTACTGCGGGCTCGCCCGGTCCCTCGAGGTCGTGGGCGATCGATGGAATCTGCTCATCGTCCGCCAGCTCCTCATCGGCCCGGCCCGCTACCGGGAGCTGATCGACGGCCTGCCCGGCATCGCGACCAACCTGCTCGCCGACCGGCTCCGCGACCTGGAGGCGTCGGGGGTGGTCGAGCGGCGGCTGGCCGGCTCGGGCAGCGTCGTCGAGTACGCCCTCACGCCGTGGGGCGCCGAGCTCCGTGAGCCGATCGAAAGCCTGATCCGCTGGTCCACGCCGTTGATGACCCGCGGGCCCGGCGACGACTCGTTCCGGCCAGAGTGGCTCGCCCTCGCCGTCCCCGCCTTGCTCGGCGCCCGGGTGAAGGTCCGCTCCGCGATGACGATCGGCCTCGAGATCGGCGGCCCGCCCTACCAGCTCCGCGCGACGCGCTCCGGCTTCGAGGTCGACCAGCACGACGGCCGCGAACTCGACGCCACCGTTCGCGCCGTCCCCGCCTGCGTCCTCGGCCTCGCCGCCGGCGCACTCACCCTCGAAGACGCCCGCGCCCTCGGCCTGGCCGAGATCGACGGGGACGAATCCGCCGTCCGCACCGTCTTCGCCGCCTGAGCGGAATCGCGGCCGGCCCTACTTCGCGATCCTTGGCGCCACGAGGGATTCGTAGACCACCTTGACCGAATCCGGCCAGCCAGGGGTCGGCGCGTCGGCCTCACCCGCTTGCCTCACCGCCGCACGGGCAATCCCGCTGATCAGCTCGTGCTCCCAGAGCAGTTCGGTGCCAAGACCGTTTCGCAGAGTCCTCAAGTCCACTCGCCGACGGCTGACCGAATCGGCGAGGCGCACGATATATCCGATGTACACGGTCAGATGTTGATGTTCCGTCAGAGCGGCGTACGTTTCGCCGATGTAGCAGAGGCCTCCGGGAAACCAGAAGCCGAGAGCGATTTCGTCGATATCGACGTCACCGACGGAAACCCGACGCCCGGTCTGGTCGTGGTCTTGTATCGCTCGCCCCTTCTCGCCATCGCCAACGCGGAGAGAAAACCGCCGACAGAACCGAAGAAGGACCCGACTGCGGCCGTGACGAACGGGATCCACATCGGTTCAGGATAACGTGATCGGCCACCCACGCGGCGCGACGATGCGCACCGCCGGGCCGGTCGCCGGTTCGAACACGCGGCGGAGCCCGACTCCGGTGGCTCCGGCCCGTACCGGCGACCTGGAGATCACCTCAGCGAGCAGCTGGCGAGGTCACCGAGACCGGCGGGCTTCTCCGCGGCGCGGCCTATGGCGATCGCGATCCGATCGATCGCCGCCCTCCGTTTGTCGGACAACGGCCCGAGAATCGCGTTCTGCACGAAGTTCGGCCCACCCTGCCCCTGCGAAGCAACCAGCCGGCGCTCCGCCTCGGCGATCTGCGTGTCCAGCTGCGCGAGATTCCGATCGACTTCGGCCTCCGCCCGGGCAGGAATCTCGGGCAGCCTGCTCGCGACATCCGGGCAGACGATCCGCGACGCTCCCGGCGCCGCGTCCGCGCTGCCGGAATTACCGGTGACGGTCGAAACGACCGACACTCCCGCGGCGGCCACCAAACCCAAGGCCACGGTCGCGACTTTCGTCCGCCGGGAAAGCCGATGAGCACCTGTTCTTCGAGACATGACGGCTCCATTTTTGAAAGAAACAAGAAAGGGGAACAAGACGAAGAATTGCGTTCTTCGGTCACGGCGCGGCATCCTGTGCCGCCGACTCATCGTGACCTTCCCCGCGCCGCTTTGTCCAGTGCCGGAGCCCCGAAAAAGAAAAGTCGGGAATCAGTGAACCGAACCGCCGTCCGCCACGTATTCCCCAGGAAGCGGCGGCGAGAGAAACCGCCGCGGCCCTTGACCTCGAGGAGGTGCCGGCTCTAACGTCTGGATACACCAGCGGGTGTTAACGTTAACACTACTCCGGTCAAGGGAGCACTCGACGATGATCCCCTTGCGTCCACGCCGTCTCGGCGTCCTGTTCGTCTCCATGGCGGTGCTGGCCACGGCGGCGATCCCCGTTCCGGCAACGGCGTCCACGCCGGGGCGGAACTGGGCTCGGACCACCGCCGACGCGCTCACCATCCCCGGCATCGACGACGTCCGAGGCAACTTGGTGCTGCCCGCCGCCGGGCCGAATGGCACCGAGATCCGTTGGCAGTCCTCGGATCCCGGTGTCATCACGCCGACCGGCGAGGTCAACAGGCCCGCCGCCGGCGGGCCGGCGACCCGGGTGACCCTGACCGCGAACATCGCCGGCGGCCGCGACCGGGCGACCCGCCGCTTCACCGCGACGGTGCCGCCGAAACCGGTCCAGCAGCCGCTGGCGGGCTACAGCTTCTTCTACTTCACCGGCGAGGGAACGCCGGACGGCGAGCAGATCCACACCGCCGCGAGCAAGGGCAACGACCCGCTGAACTGGACCGAACTCAACAACGGCAGGCCGGTGCTGAGGTCGAGCCTCGGCGAGCTCGGCGTCCGCGACCCGTTCATCCTCCGCTCCCCCGACGGCGACAAGTTCTACCTGCTCGCCACCGATCTCAAGATCCACAACGGCCGAGGCTGGGACGCCGCGCAGCGCACCGGCAGCCGGTCGATCATGGTGTGGGAATCCACCGACCTGGTCACCTGGTCACGCCAGCGCAGCGTGCAGGTCTCGCCGCCGACAGCGGGGAACACCTGGGCGCCGGAGGCGTTCTGGGACGCCAAGCGCGGGACCTACGTCGTGTACTGGGCATCGAAGCTCTACGCCGAAAACGATCCCGCGCACACCGGCGACAGCTACAACCGGATGCTCTACGCCACCACTCGCGACTTCCACACCTTCAGCGCGCCGCGGGTGTGGATCGACCCGGGTTACTCGGTGATCGACTCGACGATCATCCAGGACAAGGGGACCTACTACCGCTTCACCAAGGACGAGCGGAATCCCACCTCGTCCTCGCCGTGCAGCAAGTACATCACCGAGGAGAAGTCCACCGATCTCCTCGACCTGTCCTACGGCTTCGTCGCCGACTGCATCGGCAAAGGGAATCCCGGGCTCGACCGCGGCGAGGGCCCGACCGGCTTCAAATCCAACACCGAGAACAAGTGGTACCTGTTCATCGACGAATACGGCGGGCGCGGCTACGTCCCGTTCGAGACCACCGATCTCGCGTCCGGCAAGTGGACCATGTCCGCGGGGGCGAAGCTGCCCGCGTCACCGCGGCACGGCACGGTCCTGCCGGTGACCCAGGCCGAACTCGACCGGCTGACCACGCCGCCGGCCCCGGCCAAAGCGGACGCGAACGGCCTCGTCGCGCACTGGCCGCTCAAGGAGGACACGAAAGACGCCACCGGTCACGGTTACGACGGTGCTCCCGCGGGTGACGTCAGGTGGTCCGGGGGCTCGCTGGACTTCGGCGGCGTCAACGGGCACGTGCAACTGCCGAACAATCTCCTGACCGGCGCGGCCGCCGCCACGGTGTCCGCCGACGTGTTCGTCGACCCCGGCCAGCAGACCCCGTACTTCCTCTACGGCTTCGGCAACACCGGCCCGTCCGGCGCCGGCGACGGCTATCTGTTCAGCACCGGCGGGACGGACGGCGACGGCTTCCGGGGTGCGATCGCGTCCGGGAACTGGACCACCGAACAAGGCGCGGCGTCGAAAGGCGGGCTGCCGCGGGGAGTCTGGAAGAACGTCACGCTCACCGTGGGCGGCGGCAGCGCGGTGCTGTACCTGGACGGCGTCGAAGCCGGACGCAACGACAAGGTCACCATCAGACCGGCGGATCTCGGCGGTGGCGTCACGGCGGCAAACTACCTCGGCCGCTCGGTCTACTCGGCCGACAAGACCTTCAAGGGCAGGATGAAGGACGTCCGGCTCTACAACCGGGCGTTGTCCGGCACGGAGGTCGCCGGCCTGCCGTCGAACAGCACGGTGATCCGCTCGGTCGCCCTCGACTCCCTCGAAGCACCGGCGATCATCGACACGAACGGGGGCACCGTCGTGCTCCCCGTCCGGCCGGGCACCGACCTGAGGCGCCTGAGCCCGAAGTTCACCCTGGCCCCAGGCGCGCGGATCGCTCCCGGCGACGACCGCCCGGCCGATCTGCGACGGCCCAAGAAGTACACCGTCGTCGCGCCGGACGGCCACACCCGCGTCTGGACCGTCGAAGCCCGCGAATTCCGCGGTCCGGCCCTGCCGGGATTGAACGCCGACCCGAACATCGTCGCGTTCGGCGACACCTACTACCTCTACCCCACCACCGACGGCTTCGACGGCTGGGGCAGCACCACCTTCTCGGCATGGTCGTCCAAGAATCTCGTCGACTGGACGAACCACGGCGTCGCGCTCGATCTCGGCCCCGGCGTCGACTGGGCCGACAAGAACGCCTGGGCACCGACGATCGCCGAGCGGAACGGCAAGTACTACTTCTATTTCTGCGCGGAGGCCAGGATCGGGGTCGCGGTCGGCGACTCACCGACCGGCCCCTTCACCGACACCGGCAAGCCATTGATCGCGAAGAACCCCGGTGGCGGCCAGGCGATCGATCCGGCGGTGTTCATCGACCGTTCCGGCAAGCCGTATCTGTACTGGGGAAACGGCGAGGCGTACGTCGTGCCGCTGAACGACGACATGATCTCCTTCGACCCCGCCGCCATCCAGCGGATCACCGGGCTCGACGACTTCCGCGAGGGCCTGTTCATGGTCGAGCGGAACGGCACCTACTACCTGAGCTGGTCGATCGACGACACCCGCAGCGAGAACTACCGGGTCGCCTACGCCACCGCGAGCGGCCCGACCGGCCCGTTCACGAATCGCGGGCTGATCTTGAGCAAGGACGCCGCGCGCGGGATCAAGGGCACCGGGCACAGCTCGATGCTGCGGGTGCCCGGAACCGACGAGTGGTACCTCGCCTACCACCGCTTCGCCATCCCCGGCGGCGACGGCATGCACCGCGAGACGGCCATCGACAAGCTGACCTTCACCCGCGACGGCCGGATCGCTCCGGTCGTCCCGACCCTCGAAGGTGTCGCACCACGGCCGATCCGGCAGGCCTGCGGGACGGCGCGCGCCGTGTGAGCTCCCCCGGTCCGGCACGAGCCCGGAAAACGAAGAAGCCCAGGCCACCAGGCCTGGGCTTAAGCTCCCCCGCTTGGACTCGAACCAAGAACCCTCCGGTTAACAGGTTCGAGCGCCTTCGAGTCGTTCTCAGTCGATCTAGCTGCGACATTTGCGTTCGCTCATGCTGCCAGTCGATGTCAGTCGATCTCGTTCGACCTGCAATTTCATCCTTAAATCACCCCCTAGTTCCTGTCGAAGCAGGCAACCCAGACAACTCGGTCTTGATCAAGGATTGCGATCAGGCGCGACGACAACCAGACTGAATGAAATTCGCCAGCATGATCTTCAAACACCCAGGCCAAGTAGTGTCATCCCCGCGCAGGCGGGGCTGGTCCCGGCCTACGATTCGATAACGACCGCGTTGCAGAGTCACCCCGTGCAGGGGGCTGGTTCTTCGTGCTGTTCAACGCGCGCATTTTCAGCGCGGCCATCCCCGCATAGGCGGGGGGATGGCCCCGGCACGCGGGTGCCCGACGTCGAGGCCATGCTGTCGTCCCCGCGCAGGCGGGGCTGGTCGCAGCGGAGTCGATCTGCCCGGCGTTCTCAGCCCGTTCTCCCCGCGCGAGCGGGGCTGGCCCATCCTCCCAAGTGCGACCGTCCTGCTCGTGCCGGTTCTCCCTGCGTGAGCGGGCTGGTCCGGTGATCACCGCCCATACGAACTTCCTGGCAAAGTTCTCGCCGCGCAAGCGGGGCTGGTCCTGAGGACGGCGCGGACACGCCGATCGTGTGCGCGTGCTCCCCGCGCGAGCGGGGCCGGTCCAACGAACGACCGGGGCATTATGGCGGTCCAGAGCGTCGTCCCTGCACCACCGGACCTGGTCCGTCCGATCTCCGAATTCGTCATAGCTGCCCGATTGCCGTCCCCCGCACAGGCGGGGTAGTCCCGGATCCGTCACAGTGCTGTGCATGTCCAGCAGTCGTATCCGTGCAGGCCGCTGGCACCCATTGGGGCCTTCGAAGGTACTCGCATGGACAATCGGCAAGCAGTAGCCGAGTACGAGGGCTGGAAGTCACGAACCGTCCACTTCGCGAACCGCGTACGTGAACGCCGGGCCGACCTCGAGCACCGAGTGCGCCTTCTCAAGCAGAACCACGCATTCAACGAGATCCAGACCATGTTGCGGACGCTCGCGCGGGCCGTGGCCGACCACCGTCACGCCATTCGTAATGGCGACCGCGAGGAGACGATCGCGGACAGAATGCTGTGGGTCCGGCTCGATCTCTTGCCACACGGCACCGTGGCAGAGAACGGGTTAGTGGTGGACCAGGAGCCAACGGCCCGCTCAGACGAGAACGCCTAGCGCCGCGACGCGATAGCCGGGCAACAGCGAGGAACCGCGGCCTGTGGTCGCCCCCTCGGGGGACCGGGATCTAGGCGTCTTGTTCGATGCGTTCGAAGATGTCGATGTCGGTGGCTTTCTGCCAGTCGGGCAGGTCGTCCCAGTCTGCGACGTAGGACGGTTTCGGGTCGGGGAAGTGTTTGAAGATCTGCCCGATCCAGCAGAGGGCGACGAAGCGGCCCTTCTGCTCTGCGGTGAGCTTCGCCGTGGCGCCGTTGGTGGCGGTGATGAAGGCGAAGACCTGGTCGTAGACGGCTGTGGCGGCGTCGCGTTCCCAGTCAGGCGTCTCATCCCAAGGGGTGATGTAGCCGGGTTTCGGTTCGCCGGGGTAATGCTTGGTGACTCCGGCGATCCAGGCTTCGCGGAAATCGCGGCCACGGTCGTTGGGCATTCGGTCTCCTCCACTATGCGGCATGGCCACTGACGAGGTCGGTGATCTCGGCATCGAGTCCTTGGATGTTCTGGTCGGCGAGCATGGGGGCCAGGTGTGGCTGGAGGTCACGCAGTTTGCGAGCGACCACTCCGGATCCGGTCCTCCGTGCGGTGGCGACGACGGCCTCGGCGTAGGTGATGACCTGGTCGGGGTCGGCGCGGTGGACGCCGATCATGGCCAGGTCGGTCAGGACGCCGGCTTTGCGCCGACCAGTGAGGGCGCCGTTCAGAGCATCGGTCAGGGCCGCTTCGGCCAGATCGAGCCGGCCGAGTGTCACGAAGCAGGTACCGCGTTCCTCCGCCAGACGCGAGCCGTCGAAGCGGAGCCAGCCGCCGTTGTGCACCTGTCCGGTCAGATGCTGGACCTCGGCCGCATGGTCGAGCGAGCGCTGGCACGCGTCAAGATCACCGAGTCCCGCGAAGGTTTCCGCCTGGACGGCGGCGACCCAGTGCCGGGTCGAAAGCCCGGTGTCACCCCGGGACGCGAGAGCGGCGGCGAGGTCGAGCAGCGGGGCGGCGTCGGAGAACTGGCGTTCGTAGACGGCGATGAACGCATGCCGGGTCAGCGCACAGGCCCACAAGTCCGGCGCCCCGGCTTCCTTGCTCGCGGCCGCGGCCAGGCTGTAGCAGTGCGCCGCGTCGGTGTAGCGATCACCATCGAAATAGATCTCGCCGGCCAGCTGGAACAGATCAGCGGCCAGCCGGCACAGTCGTTGCCGGGTCGCCGGTGTCTGAGACTGGCGAAGGGCGTCTGTGAGCACGTCGAGCTGAGTCCGAACCAGCGGCAGAACCTGGCTCTTGGCCGGCGCCATCCCGTACACCCGCCACAAATCACTGGTGAAGACGGCGAATTCCTCCACGTCAAGTACACCACTGCGCGCCGCAGCGGCAGCCTGACCGGCATCCGTGACCGCGGGCAGCGCCAGCAGTGCCCCTGTCGCGCTGAACAGGCGCAGCAGGTCGCGACGGTTCATGTCGTCGGCCTCCGCAAGATCGTGTGGGACTACGGCAGCGGTCGCGGGGCACCGCTTCGGAGCCGGCGCCCGCTCGAGCAACGTACCGAGTTCGTGCAGGGTGACGCCGAGCGCCTTCGCGATCCGAGCCTTGTAGCCCGGCTGCGGGGTCACCTCGCCTCGTTCCCAGCGGCTCACAGTGGAGGCCTCGACCTTCAGCTCGGCCGCGAGGGATTCCTGTGTGTAGCCCATCGCCTTCCGCCGTGCGGCGAAAGCGACTCGCCGGCCGCCCATCGACACCACCCGCCCCGTTGGTCACCGATCACGATAACCACCGCTTCGGCAAGGCTGATCACCCCTCAGCCAGCTGCACCCGTTCGGACTACCACCACGACTGAAGCATTCACGCAGGTCAGAGGCCATATGCCTGATTGATGTCCAGTCGATGCCGGGTTCTTGCTCTGGCTGCCGCGGCCCGGCGAGCCGTTGACTGAGCTCGCAACAGCCAACTGTCCGTTCCGACATGGGAATGCCGCCACGGGCACGAACCGACAAGGAGAAGACGAGATGGACGTGGACACGATGTTCACCGGAGAACTGGTACTCGGTGTGCCCTCGATGGAGGGTCTCTACGCCCCGAAGATGCCCGGTGACGCCGACGGCGGCGACAAGGGCGACCACTGCGCCAGCTGACCGACCACACCCCTCACCCGCGGCTCGGGCAGCGTGCACTGCCCGAGCCGCACCGCGGAAGGGACCACTTCGCCATGCTCTCGTTTCACCTGACACTGAACACCAGCACCGACGCGACGTGGCACTGGGACACCGATCGCTGGCGGCGCGGAGAAAGCTGGATACAACCGGTCGCCCATCCGGCGCTGCGTCACGACATCGACGACCGCCCAGGTGCCACCACCGTCCTGGTCCGTGACGCCGCAAGCCCCCTGTCCTTGTCGGGGACGACGCAGTACACCGATGTCGATGCGGGCATGACGGGAGACGCACTGCTGCTCCGCATACAACCAGGGCGCATCACCCTTACGGCCGGAATCGGCGGAACCGTTCCGCTCTACCTGGCCGTCGACGGAGACACCCTGCACGGCACCTGGGATCTCCCAGCGCTCCGCCGGCTCACACGTCGGTCCGGCCTGCTCGATCGCGCCGTGGTACGTGCCCTGACCAGGCGGCACCGCTACAGCAGCGACACCCTGTTCACCGACACGACGATGCTGACCGAACGAGCGACCGCGACCTTCACCGCATCCGGCCTGAAGGTCGCATACCCGGCCCCAGCCAGCCACATCACTCAAGCACGGCACCTACGCTCCGGGGTGGACGCCACTGCCGCACTCACGCATCTGCTCACCGACGCGGTGCGCCCCTGGCAGGACCGCAACGCCACGCTGGGCCTCGAACTGTCCGGCGGCCTGGACTCCGCCACCATCGCGGTCGCCGCCCGCACGGCTTCACCGGCTCCGCTGCGCACCTTCGGCCTCATCGTCGACGGAGCCCTCGGCGCAGAGCAGCACCGCCGCCGTGTGACGATCGCCAGACAGGTCGGCGCGATGGACTACATCCTCGCAGCACACGACCACGCACCGTTCTGCGAGAACGGCATCCGTGCCAGCGGCACAGCACACGATCCGCGCGGCGAGTTCTACCGCGAGGCGTTCGAAGCCCTTGCCGACCAAGCCGCCCGCAGCGGCGTGGAGATCATGCTGACCGGTAACGGCGGCGACGAGATCATGGCACCCCGAGTCGACGAACTGCCGCCACCGCCTCCCCAACCCCTGACGGATATCCCCTGGCTCGGGCCCCGCGCCCGGGATGCTGTCGCCCACCTCGATGACAACCTCGCACCCTCCGCCGTGCTGCCGACACCGACCCTCATGGGGTTCGCCATCCACCACCCCGCCTACCTCAGGTCCGGAATCTGGCCAGTCGCCCCGTTCACCCACCGACCCCTGATCCGGTTCGCCGAGCAACTCCCCCTTGCGCTCCGTCGACACAAGAAGCTCTACCGCGACTTCCTCGCCCACGCTGGCCTGCCGCCCCTGGTCACCCACCCGCGGCGAACCGAGCACTTCCGGGACCTGATGCAACACGGCCTGCGGCACAACGGACTCCGGCTCGCCGAACGCCTGCTCGCCGACGGGATGCTCCTCGTCGACCAAGGCTTCATCGACCCCGACGCACTCCGACGAACCGTGCAGCACGCCCACCAGAGCGCTACCGTGCCGTCCGTGCTGTGCGACACCCTCGTCCTCGAAGTCGGCCTCCGATCCTTGCAGGCCCCGACCAACACGCTGGTCGTATGAACCTGGCCGCCCACAACACCGCCTACCGGCGCCCCGACCTCTACGACGCCCTCACCCGCGACAGCACCACCGCCACGACCTGCCAGCATCTCATCGACCAGCACGGCACCGCTCCCTCTGCAAGCATTCTGGATCTCGGCTGCGGCACTGCCCGCGACCTCGCCCAGCTTGCCACCAGCCACCACTGCGTAGGCGTCGACCTTCAACCCGCGCTCATCGACCACGCACGACAGCGGTACCCCGACCTCGAACTCCACGTCGGAGACATTCGCACCGTGCGACTGAACCGCACGTTCGACGTCATCACCTGCCTCGGCAACACCCTCGCCTACCTGCACCGCAACAACGACATCCAGGCCGCGTTCACCACCTTCGCCGCCCACGCCCACCCAGGCACCCTGCTGATCATCGTCACCCAAATCGCCCCCACCACCACGACCACGCCAACCCGCAGCCGCGTCGACGCGGCAGGACTCCACGCCGACGTCACCACCGAACACAGCTGGGACGCCCGCACCCAGATCTCCACCGTCCACCGCACCTGGCAGCTCGACAACGGCACCACCGAACACGACCTTCTCCACCGCCGTGTGTTGTTCCCCCGCGAACTCGAGCTCTACGCCACCCTCGCCGGATTCACACCGCAGGCACTGTTCACCAACGCGCAGGACCGCACCGGGCCACTGACCGGCTCTACCGCGCACTTTGTTGCTAAGTATGATCCGGCCTAGCGCGCGATGAGAATCGCCAGAAGCCGCGCGGGTTCCGCTGGCTCGGCTCGAATTCCTTCAGGCCTGCGTGATCTCGCGGCGGTTCGCAGTGTGATTGCGGGCCAGCGCTCGCGCGCCCAGATCGCGTCGACGGCGCCCGGCTGCGGGAGCTCGCCGACGAGGCCGATCCGCTGTATGTGATCGCCAACGCTTACGACCTGGCGTGGACGCCGGCCGCAGTCACACCGAGCACACGTTTCTTCTGTCCACATCGGACACCGTCGTCGACGCCTACCACGACGAGACCCCGTGGGGTCCGTGCCGTCCCGGCGTCTGGCGGCTCTCCTCCGCCGAACTGGACGCCCTGCCGGCCACGGCCACCGCGCTGTGGTTCACCATCGAGCCGGTCGCCGAACCGCCGGACGTGCTCACCGCCAACGCGCGGGCGATGACCGGTGCCGTCCCGGCGCTCGACATCTGGTTGCTCGGCCGCTCCCGGCTGCTGTACGCCGCCAGGCACGACCGGCCGACCCCCGAGGTCGACGCGCACGTCCAAGCCTGGCTGACGCTCGCCTCGAAACGCTATGTCGCCGCTCGCCGGTCCCTGACGGCGCACCGACCGCGGCCGTGCTGGCGGACCTCGGCCGCCTGCTCCACGAGGACGTCGCCATCGCCACCCGGCTCGCCGCCGGGCGGCGGTGCTCGCCGCGATCCAGGAGGTGCTGCGGATCGACGAGTCCACCGTCCGTGCCGCCACCGCCTTGCGCGGCCTGCCTAACTACAACTCCTTCGGGTTGGTCGAGATCATCGAGCGGGCCGAGGCGCGGCTAGAGGTGGTGCTCGGCGATGAGGATCTGACTCCGGAAGCGTTGCGGTACATCGACTCGCTGTGCGCGACCTTCGCCCGCCGAATGGCTGAGTGAAGGTCGGCACACGTGACGGAGTGGGCGACACACGTGATCAGACGGACGACACGCGGCGGAAGCCGACCGTCGCCGGGTGGCGTCCATCCAGTCACGTGTGTCGTCCGCCTGATCTACACCGTCTCGGCGGCGCTCAAAATCGAACTCCTGGCCACCGTGGCCGCAGCTCTCGGCACGCTCTTCGGGGCTGCCTACGCACTCCGCGGCTGGTCGGACATCATCGGCGAACGCCGGCGAGTTGCGGAGGACCAGCTCGAATGCGAGCGTGTGCATAAGACATGCGAGCGCGAATCCTAACTATCACTTCACGAAAGCCCTCGCCCCCTGTGTGGAACAACGTTTGCCAGGCTCCGAGTTCGGCATGAACTCAGGAGCCGACTTGCCATGCGCCGCGATGATCAAGGTGGACGGCGGCTACCGCCCTCGCCGGGGACCGACCCGCTCACGCGACGAGGACAGGGTGTGCCTCTGCGGGTGACCTGCTCGTCGCTGGGACCAGCTCCGCCTGCGCAGGAACGACGCCGCCTGCGCGGTTAGGACGGATCAGGAACGCAGGCCAGCCCCGCCTCCAGCGGCGACCGGAGGGCACAGACTGCAGGCCCTGAGCACATTCGGGCGGTCCGCGCCGGGACGACCAGCCCTCAGATGACGACCTCATCGATTCGACGCCCACACACCAGAGCGAGAACGTGCTAAGTCGGCGCCCCGAGGTCCGCCCCAACCTCGTGATCAACATGGTGGCTATCCCGCGCGCGAATGCGACTGATCCACAGGCGGCGAAGTGTTCGGATCCGCGCTGCGGTCACCCAGCGTGAGCGGGGCTGGTCCCTCACCGCTGAAGCTCGCCATGTTCGATATGCTGTCGTCCTCGCGCCGGGGTTGGTCCGCAGGCCACCGTCACCTCAGTCCCCACGTGGTGTCGTCCCCGCCCAGGCGTGATCCCGGGTACGGCAACATCGTCGCGTCCACCAACAACGCATCTCCGTGCAGGCGGGGTTAGTTCCGACATCACCGACTTCGAATTTGCAACGCCTCGATCGTCCCCGCGAAACTGGGGTTGGCCCAGGCACCTGGGGTTGGGTCATCGCCTACGCTCACCTGTCCCACACGCCGGGCCTGTTTGCCTGGCCGGGTGAAGCGCGCGACCACTTCCCTTGTTGTCCTTGTGCAAGCGAGGATGGTCCAGCTGTCGGTGCGGCCGCAATGAGCACGCTTCAGTCGTCCCCGCGCAAGCAGGATTGGTCCCTCGGTGATGCGCCAGACGACGCGCAGCTGGACGTCCCCGCGCAGCCGGGGCTGGTCCGTCGGTGGGATTGTGAACGAGCGCGACTGGATGCGCTCCCTGCGCGATCGGGGTTGGCTCCACCTGGTTGATCGCGCCGCCCAACTGCGGCAGATCGTTCCTGCGCGAGCAGGGTTGAGCCGTTTTGGCACATCGACAACGACATCCACATCCAGCCGTCCCCACGCGAGCGGGCTGACCCTCAGAGCAATTGCGTGCGGGGCATCGTCCCCGCGCAGGTGGGGTTGGTCCGAGCACGTCATCGCCGTCCTGGAGACCGGGCATTGGCCGAGCGTCTGGGCCTGGCCGCTCAACCTCAGCGGGCAGAACGCCCGGCACAAACGGCGCCGGCAACTCGCCAACTTACGAAACGTCGACATCCCGCCGACCGCTCGCGAAGCAACCCGCGAACGCCTTGTCCGGGCGTGGCTGTCGCTCCGCGCGAACGGGTTGGTCCCCACGAGCTCGACCACTCTCGGCTGGTCGTCTCGTCCCCGTGCGGGGCGGTTTTGAGCCAGGCATAACTACCATGGACAAGCTGACCGAGCAGTCGTCTCCGCGCGAACGGGGCTGGTTCGGACGAGTTCTTGGGCATCGAAGCTGAGCCCCCGTCCTCCCCGCGCCAGCGGGGCTGGTCCCATCCACGGCGGGCACGGTGGCTTCGCGCCTTCGTCGTCCCGCGCAGGCGGGGTTGGTCCTACCGGTTCCACGCTCTTGATCGCGGTCAGCATGCCGTCCCTCGCGAAGGCGGGGCTGATCCGAACATGATGTTCTCCGCCGGCTCGCCGACCCAGCCCGTCCCCGCGCAGGCAGGTCTGGTTCTCACCCAGCATCGCCTGCGGCGGCACCGATCCCGCCGTGCCACACAGGCGGGCTGATCCCGTCGGCGCAGCTCCTGGTGAGGCACTTGTTTGGCTGTCCCCACGCGAGCGGGCTAGGGCGTGTCCTGTAAGTGATCTAGCTGGGGTTCGGTTGGATTGCGGGTGTGGTTGGTCGTGGTGAGTTGACGGATAAGGCCTGGGTGGTGATCGAGCCGTTGCTGCCACCGCGGCAAGGTGGTGGTCGGCGGTGGCGGGATCATCGCCAGGTCATCAACGCGATCCTGTGGAAGTTGCGCACCGGTGCGCCCTGGCGTGACCTGCCTGATCGTTACGGGCCCTGGAAGACGGCGCATGAACGGCTGCGGTTGTGGACCAAAGACGGCACCTGGGACCGGATTCTCGACCGGGTGATCGTCAAAGACGACGCCGTCGGCGACCTCGAGTGGATCGTTTCCGTCGATTCGAGTGTGGTCCGGGCGCACCAGCATGCTGCCGGTGCCCGGAAAAAGGGGGATGCAGCGACGGAATCGAAGCCCTTGCCCTCGATGGGGAAGGGCTCGGGCGGTCCCGTGGCGGGGTGAGCACCAAGATCCACTTGGTTGTGGACGGGCGGGGCCTGCCGATGCGGTTCCTGCTCACCCCAGGCCAGGCTGGGGACAACCCGCAGCTGGTTCCGCTGCTGGACGGCATCACCGTCGCCCGGATCGGTCCCGGCCGGCCACGCTGCCGACCGGAGACGGTGATCGCGGACAAGGCGTATTCGCATCCGTCAACCCGCCGGGCGATGCGAGACCGGCGGATCAGGTTCGTCAGTCCGGAACGGGATGACCAGATCGCCCGCCGCGCAGCCAAAGGCCGCAGCGGCGGGCGACCACCAGCGTTCGACGCCGAGGTCTATAAGCAGCGCAACGTGGTCGAACGGTGCTTCAACCGGCTCAAACAGTTCCGCGACCTGGCCACCCGCTACGCCAAACGCGCCGCCTACTACCAGGCCGAACTCACCATCGCCGCGATCGTGCTCTGGCTCCAATGACTTACAGGACACGCCCTAGTCCCCCGCGCAGGTAAGCGGCCATCTCGGCCGTCTCGGTTCTCCCATTCAAGCGGGGCTGGTCCCGTGGCCGTCATCACCGCAACCCTGGCCCTGACGTCGTTCGCGCAAGTGGGACTGGTCCTTTGCCGACCAGTTAGCCGAGACAAGGCGCACCACCTGACCAGGGATTGTGATCCGACGTGACGGCAACCAGACTGAAGGAAATTCGCCAGTATGATCTTCAAACAACCCGGTCAAGACGGAAGATACCTTCGATGACCAGCGAATACGCCGTGTTCCTTGGCTTGGACGTCGGCAAGGGCGAACATCACGCGGTCGGCCTGGATCCGGCCGGGAAGCGGTTGCACGACGCGCCGTTGCCTAACACCGAGCCCAAGCTGCGGGCGATGTTCGACAAACTCGCCGCTCACGGTCCGGTTCTGGTGGTCGTGGATCAGCCGGCCACGATCGGCGCGCTGCCAGTCGCCGTCGCCCGCGCTTGCGGACATGACGTGGCCTACCTGCCGGGGCTGGCGATGCGCCGCATCGCTGATCTCTACCCGGGCAACGCCAAGACCGACGCCCGCGACGCCTACGTCATCGCCGACGCCGCCCGCACCCTGCCGCACACGCTGCGCCAGCTCAACGTCGACGACGAAGCCCTGGCCGAGCTGGACGTGCTCGTCGGGTTCGACGACGACCTGGCCGCCGAAGCCACCCGGGTCAGCAACCGCATCCGCGGCCTGCTCACCGGCATCCACCCCGCCCTCGAACGCGTCCTCGGCCCCAAAATCAGCCATCCCGCCGTGCTGGAAATCCTGTCCCGCTGCGGCGGACCCATCGGGATCCGCAAAGCCGGGCGCCGCAAACTCGCAGCGATCGCCACCACACACGCCCCGCGCATGGGCGCGAAACTGGTCGAGAACATCCTCGCCGCACTGCACGAGCAAACCGTCACCGTCGCGGGCACCGCCGCCGCGGACAAGATCCTGCCCCGACTCGCCGACAACTTGAAAACCGTTCTGCAGCAACGGAAAACCGTTGCCAGCGAGGTCGAGGAGATCCTTGATGCGCACCCTCTTGCCCAGGTCCTGACATCGATGCCCGGCATCGGCGTCAGGACCGCCGCCCGCATCCTCCTCGAAATCGGCGACGCGTCGGGCTTCAAGTCCTCCGGACACCTCGCCGCCTACGCCGGCATCGCCCCGGTCACACACCGCTCCGGCACCTCGATCAAGGGCGAACACCCCGCCAGAACCGGCAACCGCAGACTCAAACGCGCCTTCTTCCTCGCCGCCTTCGCAGCCCTGTCCGACCCCACCAGCCGGACCTACTACGACCGGAAGAGGGCCGAAGGCAAGAAGCACAACGCCGCGCTGATCTGCCTCGCCCGCCGCCGCTGCGACGTCCTGTTCGCCATGCTCCGCAGCCGCACCTACTACCAGCACCCCGAACCGACCAACACCCCCGCTGCGGCTTGACAACAACATAGGGACACCCCCCCCCCCGCAGGCGGTGCTGGGTCCGTCCGGGTTGCCCGTCGACGGTGTTCCTAGGCCGCCGTTCCCGCACAGGCGGGGTTCGCGGTCCTGGAACCCTGCACCCACATCTACCCCGAAATTCTCACCGCGCGAGCAGGGCTGGTCCCAAGCCGATCGTCGGCCCGCTCAACGACCACGAGTCGTCCCCGCACAAGCGGGGCTGGTCCGTTTTGGGTGAGCGGCTCGGCGGTCATCGCTACGTCTTCCCCGCGCATGCGGGGGTGGTCCCATCTGGTTGATCAGCTGCCCATATCGACCGCCAATCTTCGAGGGGCAGGCGGGGCTTGGTCCCGACCTCGCCACCAAGACACTTGGGTGTTGCAGTTCTCCCCGCGCGAGCGGGGCTGATCCCCACGGCATTGAGGTCCTGGACATCGGGGCGGCGGCCGTCGTCCTCGCGCGCGAGGTTGATCCCTCGCGTTCGGGGCACCAAGCAACCAGGCAGCCCTGCCAGCGACAACAATGTCCTCCCAGCACGAGCGGAAGCTTGTCCCTCCAGGCCGTCGGCCACTCCGGCGTCAGTGAGGTCCTCTCCGCGTGCACGGGGCTGGTCCGTCGGTCAGCGTGAACCGGACCGGGTTCGTCTGGTCCTCCCAGCGCGAGCGGGCTAGTCCAGTCATTACCGATCGGCGCCTCCGTCGCCCCAGCCCCTCGCAAGCGGGGTTGTTCCCTGCGGTTAACGTCGACCGGGGAACTATGCTCGCCGTCTCCGCCCAGGCGGGCTGGTCCCACGTAGATGGCGATGGACAGGATCGACAGATCTTCCCCGCGTAGGCGGGGCTGGCCCCATCGTCGCCGAGGGCGCGACCAACGAGGTGCAGTCGTCCCCGCGCGAGCGGGGCTGGTCCCGGCACATAGCGCTCGCCGACGAGCTGGGCGACGTCGTCCCCGCGCAAGCAAGGGTGGTCCCGGATCGCCGATCATCTCGACCGTAAGGATCCCTTCGTCCCTACGCGAGCAGGGCTGACCCGTCGCTTGGGACCTCTTTCTGAACGACGTCGCGTTCTCCCCGCGCGAGCGAGGCTGGTCCTAAGTTCGCGTTCCGCTCACCAGCATGCTGGCTGTTGTCTCCGCGGAGGTGGGGCTGATCCCGACACCATCACCAGCTCAAACGCACCGCCGATTTCGTCCCCGCGCAAGCGGGGTTGGTCCTCCTGGACATCCACCCGTTCCTCGATCGCGTCGTCATCCCCGCGCAGGTGGGGGTTGGTCCCGTGGTGAGCGTGTCGGGCGTGACGGACCCGTCGTCGTCCCCGCCCGACCTCGGGCGCATTATGTGACGCATGTCGTCCCGGCACGAGCAGGGCTGGTCTTGTCGCTTGGCTCTCAGCCCGTTGCGGGCTGGTGTCACCCCCGCCCAAGCCGGGCTTGGTTTTGTCGGTTGGGTGCGACCGCGTTTCTCCGCGACTACCGACCGCACCCGATCCCCGTGAGCTCGCGACGCCAGCACACTCCGCCCTTCCTCGATCCCCACTGCCACCGTTGGCAGGAGCGAAGTCGCAGATCCAAATGGTGCAGTGTGCCACCCTGTTGCGGCATCACCACGTTGCCACTCGGTGCCACCAACGGCAGGTGGTCCACCGAGAGAACGTGTTCCAGTTCTGCCGTGCGAACCGATCATGGCGTTGGCGACCGAATGTCCTGCAATGTCGATGAGCGGACGATGCTGGACGGAGCTGGAACTGAGCGGCTGGCGACAGCGTGGTGCCGCCGCTGACTAGTGACCGGTTGCCGTCGGCCCCGCGGGGTAGTCGAGCCCGGTGGACAGCAGGTCGAACGCTTGCCTGGTCAGCTCGGATTCCGGTGCTTGTTGGCCGGCAGCTCGCCAAGCGACGACTGCCGTCTGTACCGCGCAAAGCGCTACCGAGGCCACCAGGTAGGGCCGGGGATCCGCGGCTGGGTCGACTCCCATTCGGCCGCCGATCAGGCGTGCCGCCTCGTCGAACCGGGCGGTCGCCCGGTCGATACGCGCGGCCGTCAGCGCGGGGTTGACCGAGATCACGTTCTGCAGGCGGTGGAAGCGGGTGTCGGTCTCGTAGGTCCGCATGATTTCGACCGCGGCCGTCCGCATCGCGGTCAGCACCGGCAGGTGAGCCGGTTGCGCGGCGAACGCCTTGAGTACCACCGTGATCTGTTCGTCCGCGAGTGCCAGAGCGACGTCCTCCTTCGAGGCGAAGTACCGGAAGAACGTTCGCGATGAGACTTCGACCGATTCGGCGATCTGGTCGATGGTCGTGGCCTCGAAGCCGTTGGTGCAGAACAGCGCCTGGGCCGCGTCGATCAGCGCCTCCCGCGTCCGCTGCTTCTTTCGTTCCCGCAGGCCAAGCTTCTCCATGCCGGCCAGCATACGGCAATCGCGTCATCGGCAAGCATTTGTCAGTTGACGACAGTTGGCACTGTGTGACACGATTTCGATCATGTCAAAGCCTCCCCCGCCGACGTCTCGTTACTGGAAGCTGCAGCGACAGCTGGCCCGGCTCAACACGTTCCTGTTCCACAAAACCGGCGGCAAAGTGGGTGGCACGTTCTTCGGCGCCGCCCCCGTGCTGCTGCTCCACCATGTCGGCCGCAAGTCCGGCGAGGCCCGGATCAGCCCCTTGATCTACCTCGACGACTCACCACGACTGATCGTCGTCGCATCGAAAGGCGGCGTGGACGCACATCCGGCGTGGTTCCACAATCTGATAGGGATGGCGACCACCGAGGTGGAGCTGCCCGGCGGCGAACGTCGGCGAGTCCGTCCGCGTGTCGCCGAGGGCGCGGAGCGGGCCCGCTTGTGGGAACGAGCGGTGGCGATCTACAAGCCTTACGCGACCTATGCGACCTACACCGAGCGGACGATTCCTGTAGTGATACTCGAACCTGCCGAGGCCACACCGACCGAATAGGCACGCCAACCGACAGCGCGACAACCTGTTCCATTTCTACGCCACTGTCGGTGATCCCACCACTGGCGACGCGGTGGTCCTCGCAAAAGGGGCAAGCGACAGGTGGGGCGCCCAGCGCGAATCTGAGGACGAACGACCTGGAGAGTGTGCGCCGAGTAGCGGCCAGACTTGATCGCGAGGAACCCCTGGTGCGGTCGAAACTCAACGCCATTGATCATGGCAGGTGATCAACATGTGCGGTCAGAATCCACGAACAAGTGCCGGTCAGAACTCGAGGACATAGCCACGGGCTGGTCCGAAGCGGGCCGGTCCAGCGAACACCGACCCACGGTCTCT
Source organism: Amycolatopsis sp. EV170708-02-1 (assembly GCF_022479115.1). NCBI lineage: Bacteria > Bacillati > Actinomycetota > Actinomycetes > Pseudonocardiales > Pseudonocardiaceae > Amycolatopsis > Amycolatopsis sp. EV170708-02-1. The sequence continues at coordinate 4,544,815 of NZ_CP092497.1, read as the reverse complement.
CTCTCCACAAGCGGGACTGGTCCCAGCGCCTCGGTATACACCATCGATTGCGTGATGTCGTACCCGTGCAAGAGGGCTAGCCCGAACCGAAGCGCGTGAGTGGTACTGAAAGAGGTGCCGTCCCGATGCGGCGGGACTGATCCATTCAAAGGCCCTGCCCCGGCGGGGTCGTACCCGCCCGAGCGGGGCTGGTGCCGATCCCAGCGGCTGAAGCGCGGCAAAGCCATGGTCGTGCCGCGCAGGCGGGACTGGTCCGCGATGTGCCTCCTCAACGAGAAGGGCGAGCAGGTCGAGCCAAGCAGGCGGAGCGGGTCCGAGCTCATCAGCTCAGTCGGCCCCGTAGCCGCCGTTGTCCCCGCGCAAGCGGGGCTGTTCTTTGGGCCGTCTTGGAATCCAGGTCGCTCTCAAACGGTTTCCCGCGCGAGCTTGGCTGGTTCAGCGTCGATCAGGCGGGCGACGTCGTCCACGTGTTCTCCCCACGCGAGCAGGGTTGATCCCTGCCACCAGATGTCCGCGGCTATGAGGCCGACGCCCGTCCATGCGGAACCTGGGTTCGTCCCGATTCAGGGCCCGTCTGTGCGCAGACCTTCGTCGTCCCCGAGCAAGCGGGGTGGGCCCGCCGTCAACCGCCGGCCATGCGGGTAGGGGCACTGTCCCGCAGGCGGGGCTGGTCCGCCGTTCATCGAGGCATGATGTCGCGGTGACGTCCTCCCCGCACGAACGGGGCAAGTCCCGGGCCCGTTGGCGCCCCGCCCCCGCAATGGAATCAAGCCGGACCGATGGGGCTGGCCAGACACAACCGGCCGACCGTGGCCAGCGCGCAGCGCGGCTATGCCAACAAAGGCTTGCTCACGGCGGCTTTGGCCAGTACGAGGGGCATCCTGGCGCAGACAGGGTGATCATCGTGTCGTGGTGGTCATTGGCACACGAAACTTCCCCGCACCGAAGGGTTCGGTCCCAACGAATCTGCAAGCCGTCGACGGACGGGCAGTTATGCAGGCAACTTTGCCCCGCCCAGCGGCGCCTTGCCTGTCGACTTGTAGTTGTTCCCACGCCGCGACCAAACAGGACGCAGTCCAGGAGCCATCACCGAAACCGCGTCTGCTCTACCTCCGCGCGGGCGCGAGGCTGAGGAGTCCGCATCCGTAGGCCTTGGCGCGCCCAATTCCGGTGACAAGGGCGTCGCTGAAGGCGGCGGGGTCGGTGATGACGAGGTGGCCGTCGTACCGGACGGGTTCGACTGTGATCTTCCCAGTCTCTGCCTTTCGTCCGGCGATGGTGGCCATCGGTGTCGTGGCGAGGTCTGGATGGCCGTCGGCCGCGGCGGGGATGACGAAGCCGTGTTGCGTGCCTTTTCGGATGAGCCAGTTGAGCTGGTCGGCGGGTTGGCGCAGTGGGAGCCGTTTGCGGGTTTTGCCCTCGAACCTGGTGGGGTTGGCGACGAGCCGGAAGGCGAGTGTGCGGCCTGGCGTGAGGGCGTCGAGGACTGGTTTGAGCGGGCGGACCTCGGGTTGGGCGGTGAGGTGTCCGGCGGGGAGTTTGGTCCAGTCGGGTTCGGTGTGGCTTTGGACGTACTGGGTGAACCCGTCGTGGTTGCTGTCGAGTCGCCAGAGGACGCCGTGGCCTTGGCGTTTGTCGTTGCTGGAGGGGATGTCGGGGTAGACGGACATGAGAGTGCGGTGCATGTCGTGGACGTTGGCGTAGTCGCGGCGGAAGGTGCGTGAGCCGATGTCGACGGTCAGTTTGCTCAGGAACACGAGGGCACTCCTGTGGTGATCATGTGGGGGGTGAGTGGTGTGTCGCCGGTGACGACAGTGCGTGCGGCGAAGCGGCGGTCGTCCTGGGCGAAGGAGATCGGGACGTCGTGCCGAAGCTCGGCTCCGACGGCGTCTGCCGGGCCGTCGAGGATGGTCCGCAGGCCTACGTCGAAGGCCGGCTCGTGCACGCGTTCGGGGTGCTCGAGCCACGGGTGAGTCCGGATGACGTGATCGAGGGGCTCGTTGCGGAGGCAGCAGACGAGCGGCCGAGCAGGGACGAAGGCACGCCGGCCGAAGCACAACGGCCACCTCGGTGTGTTGATGGCATCCCGCAGCGGCGCGAGCCGAGTCTCGGGCCCCTCCAGAAGCACCAGGAAGAGCGCGTCAGCGAGGTAGTAGCGCTCGCTGACGACGGTGCGATGTCCGGATCCGAGGGTGGTGGGGACGTTCTGCGCGGTCTGATAGTCCCGTTCGAGGAGTCCTTCGCGGTCGACGCGGACACCGAGGCGCAAGGCGGCCAGTTCCGCGATCCTCTTCTTGTCGTCGCGCTCCGCTCCGCTGGCGGCGGCCAGGAGCCCGACGACGCCGGATTTCGTGGGTTCACGGGCGGTGTCGCGAATGATGCCCGGGAGCGGGTCCCCCAGGACTGCATGGGGGCGTCGAAGCACAACGCCAGGGTGGCGGTCATGCGGTCGCCGCACCGGCCGCGGTCAGGAGACCGCTGGTGAACTGGTCGATGCTGACGGCGGTGTCGATGTGTTCGGCGTGGGGGATATCGCCGGTCACGGAGGCGGCGATCGCGGCGCGGATGCCGCTGTTGCCGTAGAAGCCGCGCAGCTGCTGGAAGTGTGTGGTGAGCCGGGTGGTGGACCCGGCTATGAGGTCGGCGTCGGTGACCGGCTTGAGGAAGGCGTTGGCGAGGTTCCAGGCGCCGGTCTCCCGCACGACACCGAGGAGGGTGCTGGGCATGGTGCGCGCGGCCGTCGAGTTCTGTTTGCCGCTGGGGACGGCGTGGATGAACGCGCCCAGCCATGCGGCCGCGGCGCGGATGGCCAGCTGGTCGTCGCCGGCGAGGTTGGTGCGGAGCCGGTCGAGGTCGAGGTTGGCGTAGCGGTAGTAGCAGGCGGAGTTGAAGTCGACGGTGCCGATCATGTCGGCGCCGGATTCCGCTTCCGGCTTGAGGTCGTCGACAGCGGTGTAGAAGTCGAACTCCGTAGCCACCGAGTGGGTAGAGAGAGCGTGCGCGACCTGGGAGGCAGCGTCGACGTTGAAGTCCTTGTTGTCGGCGATCATCCGCCCGAACAACGCCACATCGGCGACCCGGGTGGCGTCGAGCATGCGCTTGGCCTCGGCCGCGGCTTCCTTGCTGGGCTTGGCCTTCGCCGGCTTCTTCCCGTTCTTCCCTGCGGATGTGGCCAGGAGCGTGTCCCAGTTCGCGTCGCAGTAGTCGGCAAGGTGGGTGATCGCGATCCGGCCGACGAACAGCAGGTACTCGGTCAGTCCCTTGGCCTGGTCCACGCCGAAGCCGAGTCGTTCGAGTCCGGCGGTGACGACACCGGGCGCGGTCTCCGCGTCTCGGCCACGGTCCACGAGAACAGCGGCTGCATCGTTGCGGAGGCGTTTGGTGCGGACACCGGTCTCTGCTTCGTCGAGACCGTGCTTAGTGAACAGCTGGCGTGCGGACCGCTTCAGGCACTGGCTGGAAATACGGCCGCGGGTGCTTCCGCCGAAGGTCGCGGTCTTGGGCTGGCCGACGTCGTCGCGGTTGAGGTTGCTCACTGGGAAGGACTGCAGCAGGTGAAGCTCGATGATCACGAAGGTCTCCGAAAGGGTCAGGCCGAGGCAGGCGAAGAGGTTGTTGTGTCGTCGGTCGAAGCGGTAGTGGCTGTGTAGTCAGGGCTGTGGAAGTCGCGGGCCCAGCGCAGCCGGACCCGGTGGGCCGGATTGTCGCGGTAGCCGTCTCCCATCAGGACGACGAGATCGTCGAGGAGCGAGGAGTAGTTGACAGGGATGTCGTCACTGCCCAGCAGTCGGATGACCTGGCGCAGATGATGCGGCAAGACGTCGCGCTCCCGGCCTAGCAATTGCTCGAAGCGGCGGGCCGCGGCGGGCCCGCGCTTCTCCCGCAGTGCCCGCATCGAGGAGCCCAGCGAGCGGTGACCGCGCCTCGATGGCTGCGGATGGGTAGCGAACAGGCCCGCGACCAGAAGCCAGACTTCCTGCTCGGACTCGGGTGGATCGTGCCGGAACACGATCTCGTAGGCAGCGGTCTGCTGCCGCGGACCCGTCAGGCTGCGGCGCAGCCGGGCGAGCGCCTGGCGGCACTCGGATTGCCGTTTCGGGATACCGGACCTGGCTCCGGCATGCAGCGAGTAGAGGGCTTTGACGAAGGTGTCTCTTCGTTCAGCGACGGAGGTGGTCACTCGGTCTCATCTCTCGTGAGGTACTTGGCGGCTCGGGCGTCGAAGACGCGGGCAATCTTGGACAGCCGGTTCCGGAACACCGCGTGCTGCTTGCCGAGCATGCTGAGGTTGCGATCAGACGCCGCGACACCAGCTGTCCACGTCTCCGCGGCGCCCTCGGCGATCCGCAGAACCGCTCGCCGCCAGGCCGTGACGGCGCTCCGTTCCGACGCGCCTTGTAGCCGGGCGGTGTTGACCGCACGCAGGAACACCTCGAACGGCCGGGCCAGCGCCGGCCAGTAGGCGAGGTCGAGAGTGACGTCCGGCTCGGCGCGCATGTCTTTGTGGTACTCGCGTTGCATCCCGCGCAGCGCGGCTCCGGCTTCGTCGGCGAGTTCGATGGCGGTCCCGATCAGCCCGGCCAGTTCTTTGTCGGTCGCTCGGATCAACGCGACCGGCGCGGGCACCTCCTCCTCGAGATACCCCTCCACAACGGACGCGTTCTTATCGAGCTTCTGCCCGAACACGCGCAACGTGTAGACGGTGTCGTCCGGGATGTATCCGGCTTCGGTGAGATCGGCGATCTGTTTCAGGGCACGGGGTCGCTGTCGTGTCCGTTCCTCCTCCCGTGGATCGTGCAGCAGCAGTTCGACACTGTGCCGCCAGACCCCGCGAACCGGATGTAGCCGGATCGGCAGCATCGGAGTACCCGGCTTGATCTTCCCGTTCACCGCGCGGGGCGTACGGAACGCCGCCATGATCTCCAGGTCGGGCAGGCTGCCCTTCAGGCGCACGCCAGGCGTGAGGACCACCCTGGTGACGATCTGCTCGCCATCAACGACTTCTGGAATCAGCCTGATACGCCGGGACGGCCACGTCAGCAAATCGGTCCACCCCAGCGGATCACGGCTGCCCGGTGTGGGGAGAGGCGCGCCGCGCTCCCAAGCAGGAGCATCTTCCATGGTTGTCATCGGCGGCTTCTCGGCCTGCGGATCGTAGGAGACCGCGTTCAGCAAAAGGGTTTCCTTCAGCGTCCGTCCCTCAAGGAGGACGACCCCAAGGCTGCTGCACGGTGCGCGTTCCGAAGACTTGTCCTTCTCGTAAGGGGTCTTCATACCACCCGGGTCGAACGCCTGAGCAGTCACCAGCCACCGCGCCGCCGCAGTCGGTGACACCTCCACACGATCCGACACGACGGTGTGGTCGAACAACGTCGCGTTGTTCCCCACAGATTTGTGCGGGATCAGCTTCGCGACGGTACTGCCCTTTTCCTCCGGAAGTGCCGGGCATTGCAGGAACGGCACCTCAGGATGGAACAGATCGAACTCATGGGCCTCGAGATGACGATCAAGCGGGGCCACGCTGAACGCCTTGGCCGACCACAACTCACCCCAGTCGCCGCGGCGAGCCGGCCCGTAAACCCTGTGTAGCAGTGCCAGGAGCAGCCTATATAGCGCGGCGGTCATCGGTGGGGTCTCTCCCACGATCCTGCGGATCTCGTGTGCCTGCAGCAGCACATCATGCAAGCTCACGTCCTCGCGCGTGCCATCGAGGCGAACGACAGGGATCCAAGGTTCGACGCTGAGGTCGAAGGGGGTCGTCATGTCTCCTCGATCGCATAGACGCCGAACTGGTCGTGGTAGGCCAGCGTGTAGCCGCCGACCTCGCACCTGTTGTCATCGAAGACCAGTGCGCGGTGCTGGTTCAGCCACGGATCAGCCGCGAATTCGGACAGCACCTCACACTCCAGTAAGGCGTGCACCACCTGCCGGGGAACGTTCTCCGGAGCGACAAGGACAGCAGCTGAATCCAACAGCTCCTCCGATCCGTCACTCCATATCGGACGTGGCACACCTGCGGAGTCGCGGCGGAACAGCACCACGCGGACCGACCGTTCGACGTCACCTTCGTCGTCCGTCATCTCCGGCTCCCCGACTGCTTTCGTGTCTGCTTGGTACTTTTCGGCCGTTCAGTGAGCTCGGCGAGGTCCTCGACCGCGTGCGGCATAGGCAGATACAGCGTTCTGGCGGCCGCGCTGTCTCGCTTGCGCAGGGCTCGGAGATGCTCCTCTTCCTTTCGCCAGGCATCGGTCCACCCCTGGGGGCACTCGACCTCACCTCCGTAGACCTGATCGACGAGGTGTGACACCTCGGCGGGTGAGTCGATGTGCGGCCGGTCACGAAGCAGAGCCCACGTGCGCATCAACGCGATCGGCGCGTACACGTTCCGTAGATAAGGCGGAAACTGCGGCCCCTCCTGACGGTCGGTGACCCCGGTGATGACCAGGCGGAGCGGTCCGCGTGACTGGTCACGTCGATGCCGGTGGATCCGGCCGGCCCGCTGAATCAGCGCATCGATCGGAGCAAGATCCGTGAGCATGGTGTCGAAATCGAGGTCGAGACTCTGCTCCAGCACCTGCGTACCGATCACGATCGCCCGCTGCGGCCGGACACCGTCCTCGCCGAAAAGGTCCCTTAGCTGCTGCTCGACGTCACGGCGCTGCCCTGCGGGGAGCGTGCCATTGATCGCGATAAGCAGCTGCCTCTCGACTTCCGGAAGCTCATCGATCCGCTTCTTCAAGGAGTCGTAGGTTTTGATCGCCCGCCGCACGAGATTGTGGACCACCGCGACACAACGGTCCTGGCTCGCCTCATCGAGAAGCCAGTTCACGATCTTGTCGTCGTCGACACGGCTCAGGTGAATCCGGCGGTCCTTGTTCAACTTCGAGACCCCCGCAGAGTGTTCGGTGACACCGGTTTCCGTGGCGACCGTGACGCGCGGGTAGGACACCGTCGAGAGCGCCGCGGGAATCTGCTGCGGTGGCCATCCGCGGCGGCCAGCCTGCCAGGCCGCGATCAGCGCGTGCCTTCGCCCGGCCGGGAGCGTCGCCGACAGCAGGATGACAGGAGTGCCGAGCGCGCCCAGCCACATCAGCAGCCGCTCCAGCAACGTCGACATATAGACGTCATAAGCGTGCACCTCGTCGAACACGACCACCTTGTTCGACAACGCGGCAAGACGAACGAACACATGCCCGGAACGGATCGCGCCCTTCAACACCTGATCGGTTGTCCCACAACCAAGCCGCGCCAACAGACTCCTCTTCCGCGTAAACCACGATCGCGCCGCAACATCGTCGTCGCCCGCGTCCCGACCGACGTCCGCCGGTTTGACACCGGCGTGCACCAGATTCACCGGGGTTTCATCGCCCAGCTCGTGCAGCATGGACTGGATCTCCAGCAGCATCTGATTGCTGGTCGCCTGAGTCGGCATCGCGACGTAGAAGCCCGACACCCCGAGCTGTCTCACCATCGACGTCGCAGCCTGCAGAGCCGCCTTCGACTTCCCCTCCCCCGTCGGCGCCTCGACCACCAGCAGAACAGGCTCCGCCAACTCCGACGTCACCCGCTCGACAACCTGTTGAACAGGACGAGGTGCACGCCGGAACAACGTCTCGAAGTCCGCCTGAGCCGGAGGCGACCACGGCGACATCCCCGACCGTGCGACCGCCTCGTCAGCCTTCGTGTCACACGTCTCCGCGTACACGCTTAAGTCGGCGCCAGGCTCCAGGGCCGGGAAGTTGCTGCTATCCGAGGCCACCCAGTCGCTCACGGCGGTCAGCGCCGCCAACCCGACCGCCGCAGGCAGCGACATTCTCAAATCCCGCCACTCAACAAGGCCGGGCTCCGGCACGCCTCGGAGCCTGATCACGTCAAGAACCAGCGCCGTACGCCACGCCGCCCACTTCTCTCCGCCATGCGCGTTGCGCTCACCACGCGCCTGGCGAACTGCTTCACCGGCAGGGAAATGACCGTGATGCCCGCCCAAGACCTCCGAGACACGCAACGCCGGGCCCTTGGCCGCGCCCCAAGACTCCAGCATGCCCCTGACATGCAGGGCGGTCAGGATCCCGTGTGGCGCATCTACCCGTCGCCCCATCCCAGCAGGCTTACGGACCATGTCGAGATCTTCGATCGCCAGCCCCTCGAAACGCTTCACCGCAAGCTCGTAGACCAACGCCTGGAAGTCAGGCGCGTACTTCCCGATGTCGTGCAGCCCGCACAAAAGCGGCACCCACGAACGCGACAGCGCAGGGTCGGGGAAAATTTCGGCGAGATGTGCTCGCACGACCCCGCCCAGCATGACGTCCACCAACCGCTGGGCAACCGCGGCAGTATCCAACGAATGACAAATCAACGGATGGCAACCACCAAGCTCCGAAGACTTGCCCCATGGCACAACCGTCCCAGGCAACGCCACGCCCAACTCCCCCACCTCACACCAAACTTTGCGTTGCTCCCCTGACGAGGCTGGCCACTTTAGCCACCGTCGAACCCTCCGCGAATCCACCCCTCCCTCAAGAGAAATACGCGTAAATCACGCCCATAAGCTACGTTTTCAATACGCTCGGCTAAGTCGCACTTCAGATTAAGGACAAATCGATCTCTCCCAATGCTCCGCCGGCACCATTCTTGGACAACCTGAGGAAAGTTCACATATATGGTTGGGGTTGACTGGACACCAGGGAGAACAGCGGCCACGCTTGACAGGCTCCAACCCAAGGGTTGGGGCGATGACAAGAACCACATGGCGTCGTCCCCGCGCGAGCGGGGGTGCCCGGCGATCGTTTCCGTCCACTCCGGATGCCGGGTCGTCCCCGCACAGGAGGGGCTAATCCGTGACCCCGGATAGCCCGCCTTGTCGTGGCACTGTCTTCCCCGCGCGAGCAGGGCTGGCTCCGCCTCCGACAGGCAAGCCGGACCGCCTGATTAAGGATTATGATCCGACGTGACTGAAACCAGACTGAATAAAATTCGCCACTACGATTTTCAGACAACCAGGTCAAGTAGTGTCTTCCCGTGTAGGCGGGGCTGGTCCCAGCGTTGGTCGTGAAGGAAGCTAAATGACCGGGCCTTCCCCGCACTAGCAGGGCTGGTTCCCACTGCGACGGCACCACCTGCACACCATTGACGTCTTCCCCGTACGACCGGGCTACTCCCGACCGCGACAACGGGAACTGGTTCTCCCCGCGCGAGCGGGGCTGGTCCCCGCCCAGTAACTTCGGTCGGCCAGGTGGACAGGTTCTCCCCGCGCAAGCGGGGCTGGTCCGCTGCCGTGGTCATCGGTGGCCAGCCCGAGGTTGTTCTCCCCGCGCGAGCGGGAATGGTCCGGCCTCGTGCACGGCCTTCACCGCCTGCACGACGTTCTCCCCCGCACGAGTGGGAATGATCGATCCCCCGAACAGCCGCACCTCTTTGATGGGGCGTTCGTTCTCCCGCGCCAGCCGGGCTGGTCCTGGCGAGCCTAAACGTAGATCAGCGTGTTCGCGCGGGCGGCTTCCATCGGCCTGTGATTCGGCATCAGCCTGTCCCAGCACCGGACTGCGCAACAGGGCCGCTGCATATCGGGTGGTCTCCGCGAACCGATTGGCGCGAACCCAGCTCGTCTCAGCGACATCCCGAAGCTGCACCAGCCAGATGCCACCGCCCAGTCAGCCAACGACGCAGCAGCCGCACCCCCTGTGCCACCATCACCGAACACCACAAGTCTCATCACAACCCCGCCAGCCGCTCTCAACACCTATCAGCGACACTCTCGAATGACGTCGGGTCGGGAAAGCCGTCCGGAGCGCCCACCACTTGTTCACCAAGCACGTGGACTTCAAAGCGCCCGAGGTCGTAGCCTCCGGCTTCCCACGCCATGTCACTTGTTTCCACGCGCCACTCACGCCCAGTGACACGCTCCCTCACCAGCCAACCCAGCCCGTCCACCTCCCTGACCTTCACGTCACGCCGCGATCGATCACACAACAAGCACGACAATAGAACACATGTTCGCATCCGGCTCCGCGAGGGCGGCGACCGAGCGATGCCTCTGGCGCCGGCGCGCCCCGGAGTCCGGCCGCCAGCAGGACAAATCAGTGCCAGGTCCATCCGACGTCAAGTCCCTCGGGGCGCGATGTCGCTTTCAGCCACGGTGACGCTCCATTCCGCACGAGGCATTAAGGTCGTCAGAGGTCACGGCTTCGGATTCTTGACGCTGTCGCGGTACATCTCGAGGAAGGTGCGGCCGCGAGGCCGACCACGTGCCGGTCGGTTCGCGGTCCGCTAAATCCCCGACTTCAAGACTGAAAGAGCAAGCCGTCCGACCAGGCCACGCTGCTCGACGCATGGTGGCACCAAGCGTTCTTCACCACGGCTGACCAAGGCCCTCAACATCGTCACCGCGGACAAGACCCACCTGGGGCACGCGGTCATCGAGCAGGTGCATGCCGACCTGAAGTGCTCCGCCGCGGCAGGTGTTCACCGCCAACTCGGCTTGCCTGGCGCCGAACCGGCACCTCAGACGAACGCCATCTTGTCGATGATGCAGCGTTCCTCGGAGATGTGTGCGGGTTCCGCTTGAGTCTGCGTGCGGCTACTTCCCTCCCCAGAAGCGAAACCCTAGGGTCCCGGGAGTACCGAACCCAGCATCTCCTTCCGAACGCGAGCGCTCGCTTCACCTGATCTTGACAGCGGTCTCGGCCCCGCGAACGTTCAGCCAGTCCTCGACTCGCCTGATGGAGCCCGGTTGACCAAGCCCGGTTCTGGGTAGCTCATGGTGACCCACGACACATAGACTGCCGGGTGCGGCACTCGCGCAGCCCCGGCAGCTGGGAGTACCAATGTCAACGCAGATGGAACACCTGCTCACGACGGGTGACTTGATCTCGGAGCTGGCCGCCCGGGCACCCAAGGTCGGCGGCAATGACGGTGGTTGGCCCGGTTTGACGATCTACCGTTTCCACGAGCCGACCGAACCGACGTGGGAAGAGATCCAATCCCTGTCGATCGGGATCGTGGCGCAGGGTCGCAAGGCGGTCATGGTCGAAGGCAGCAGGTATGTGTATGACCCGTTCCATTACCTCGTGCTGAGCAGTCATCTGCATTTCCAGGCCCAGATCCTCGAGGCCAGTCCGCGCAAGCCGTTTCTGTCGTTCGTGCTGCAGGTCGACCCCGCGCTCGTCAAGAAGGTGTCGACCGACATGCTCGATCGGCGCACCGCCGCGGGCTTCCCTCCGGTTCGCATGCCGAACAACCCGGAGAAGGGCTTGGTGTCCGCCCTGGACGCGGACTTGATGTGCGCGGTCATCCGGTTCCTGCAGAGTCTGAGCACCGGCGCCGATCGGCGGGTGCTGTCACCCATGCACCTTCAGGAGATCGTGTACCGGGTGCTGCAGCGCGAACAGTTCTCCAGGTTGCTCTATATCGCCGCCAAGCAGTCAGGGGCGAACCCGATTTCGGCTGCCCTCACCTTCGTGCGCGAGCACTTCTCCGAGCCGATCACCGTCAACGACATGGCCGAGCAGGTTTCGTTGAGTCCCTCGTCGTTTTCTCATCTGTTCCGCGAAGTCACCGGGCGCCCGCCGTACCAGTTCCTCAAGGAGATCCGCCTCGACCGGGCCCGTGAGCTGCTGATCGAGGGCCGGCTCAGCGTCACGGACGTGTCGCGCGCCGTCGGCTACTCGAGCGCGTCGCACTTCATCAAGGAGTTCCGGAGCCGGTTCGGCACGACGCCCAGGGCCTATGTGGACGCGCAGTCGCTCGGTGAGCAATTGCAGAGCGCGCGGACTCAGCCTGAATGACCCGAACGGCCGGCGGCGACGAGCCGCCAGCACGGCCAGTGCCGGCGGCTCCCACCAAGTAGCTTGGTATCAGGCGGTGGTCGAGGCGACCGACGCCAGCAGCGTCTGCGCGAGGGGCAGCGACGATGCCGGGTTCTGACCCGTGTACAGGTTGCCGTCGACGACGACGTGGGCCTGCCACGGGGCAGCGCTGGACTTGAACGCGCCGCCGGCCGCGATCAGCCGATCCTCGAGCAGCCAGCGCGCCTTCTCGTCGAAACCGACCTGGCCCTCCTCGACGTTCGTGAATCCCGTGACGCGGCGGTCCCGGAAGAGCCAGCCGTCCTCGTCGACGGCGGGCAGCAACGCCGCAGGGCCGTGGCAGACCGCGGCGACCGGCTTGTTCTGCTCGGTGAAGTCGACCAGGAGCCTGCCGAAAGTCGCCGAGACGGCCAAGTCCTCCATCGGACCGTGCCCCCCGGGGACGAACACCAGGTCGAAGTCGTCGGCGCTGACCTTGTCCAGGTCTGTCGGCTTGCTCAGCTGGCCGTCGATGGAGTCGAGGTAGGCGCGGAACCGGTTGCCCGGCTCGTCGGAGCCGCCGTTCATCGCCGCGCTGAAGCCGGCCTCGTCCGGAATGGGCTTGACCGCGCCGGGGGTGGCGATGGTGAGGTCCAGGCCGGCGTCGGCAAAGACCTCGTGAGGCACAGCGAGCTCCTCGGGCCAGTAGCCGCACGGGTGCTGGGTGCCGTCCTTGAGTGTCCACGAGTGCGATCCGGTGACTGCGAACAAAACGCGAGCCATATTGTTCCCTCTCTCATTGGGGCGGTCCTCCGGCTGGAGAAGCCACCACGTTAGGGCGATTCCTTCCCAGGCGAGCAGGTCGAAGCAGGTTTGCGACACAAGTTCGTCGTAGTGCGATACCGGCTTCGGAAAACGCTTGAAATGGGCACACATCGAACAGGAATGAAGCACTGCGGAGCTCTCTTCTGGAGTTGTCTACGGGGCGTGATGGCAGTCACGGACTGCGAGAAACGACCGAAGGAAACCCTGATGACTCGAATTGCCTACCTGGTATCGAGCGCTTCTGAGATCACGCTGGCCGACGGCACGAAGCATCCGACCGGGTACTTCGCCGAGGAGGCGCTGAAGCCCTACGAGCGGTTCGTCGCCGCGGGCTTCGACGTCGTCGTCGTGACTCCCGACGGCGCTGCCCCCACGGCCGACCCGTACGGCCTCAGCTGGTTCTTCCATTACCCCGACGCGGACCAGGACTATCTGAACGCCGTGGTCCGGACCTTCGCCGTCGACCCCGACGACATTCGGTTCACCCTCCACCACGCCACCGAGCTCGGCCTGGCGGCCGCCCGGCGGGTCGCCGAGGTCCTGCAGTCCAAGGGCCTGTCACGCCACGAGGCACGCGGGCTGGTGAGCAAGGCGGCCAAGCTGGCCTGGCGCCAGGACCGCACCATCGCCGAGGTCTTCTCCGGCGACGAGTTCGCCGGCCGGCTCACCGACGCCGAGGTCAAGGAAGCGGTCGCCGCCCAGCGTCGCGACAGCGAGCGGCTGGCCGCCGAGCGCAAGGCGGAACTCGACGCGATCCCGGGTTTCCAGCGGCCGGTCGACCTGCGATCGCTGAGCGACGAGGATCTGGCCGGCTTCGACGCGGTCTTCGCCCCAGGTGGCCATGGCCCGATGGTCGATCTCGCCGACAACGCCGACATCAGCCGGCTGCTGGTCGCCCTCCACGAGAAGGCGGCACCGATCGCGTCGCTGTGCCACGGTCCGGCGCTCCTGCTCTCGGCCCCCGAACGCGCGGACGGTCAATGGCTCTTCGACGGCTACCGCATGACCTGCTTCACCGACGAGGAGGAGGACCAGACCGAGCCGGGCCGCCTGGGACTGCCCTGGTACGTCGACACCGCCCTGAAGAACGCCGGGGCCGTGTTCGACGACGGACCGTCGGCCTGGGTCAGCCACGTGGTGGTGGACCGGCACCTGATCACCGGCCAGAACCCCGGATCCACCGAGGCCGCTGCCGACGCCGTCATCAAGGCGCTCCGGGGCACCGCGGTCAGGGCGGCCTGACATGTCCCTCCTCCGCAAGATCTTCACCAGGAAAGGCAGCGATCCAGTGACCAGCCTCGGCTCAGATCCAGTTGTCGGGTTTCTCGACACGCTCGGCCGCGGGAACGTCGAGGCCGCGATGAGCCTCGTCGACACCGATGTCCGGGTGACCGTCTACGGACTCGGCAAGAGTGGCGGCTCCGCCGACGTCCTTCGTGAGGTCCTCGATGACCTCGTGCGCGCGTTCCCCGATCTGCTCATCACCACCAAGCGCGTCCTGCGCACCGGGAAGGTCGTGACCGCCGAACTGAAGGTCGAAGGCACCCAAGGCGCCGACTACGCCGGCGCGATCAATCAGGAGAAGCACCTCGACCTCGACGAGGCGTGGCGCTTCGCGGTGGCCGACGGCCGGATCGTCGCCGTCGACGCCTACTGGTGCCAGCAGCAGCTGTACCGCCGCCTCGGTGTGAAGCGGTTCGACCAGATCGCGATCGTGTGAGGACCACGCCATGACCATCACAGCCAACGACACCAAGACCGCGGCGGACTACGCCGCCATCGTCTCGGAGTTCTTCGACCGGTACCGCGCCCACGACGTGCACGGGATGGCCGAGCGCTGCGCGATCAACGCCGACTTCTCCTACCCGCCGTTCGAGGTCTGGGGAAAGCAGCGGGTGCTGCGAGCGGACGGCAAGGTCGGCACGGTCGGCAAGGCGATCTGGGCCGGTCTGATCCAGGCGTTCCCGAACCTGTCCAACGTCGTGAACTCCGTGGAGGCCAACGACGAGGGTGACGTGATCGCCCAGGTCGACATCGGCGGCACCCAGCAGCAGGCATGGGGGTTGATCACCCCGGCCGGCAAGACCTACAGCGAGCCGCATCTCTTCATCTTCACGGTGGGCCCCGACGGCCTCATCACCTCCATCACCGGCTACTGGAACAACGCCGGTATCAGTCAGCAGCTCGGCCACAACGAAGTGGACTAGGAGAAGAAACCCACCATGGCACTGCTCAAGCGAGAAGAATGGCAGGGATTCGTCCGCGACGTGGATTGGACGCCCACCTACGTCGACGACGAGGCCATCTACCCCGAATGGCACTCGGGCACCGGCAAGGTCCCGCGTGAAGCGTGGCTGAACTGGGAGGAGTCCTACAAGGTCACCTATCCCGAGTACGTGGCCACGCAGCGGGAAAAGGAGTCGTCCGCGTACGCGGTCAAGGCGGCCCTGCAACGCTCGAACAACTTCGAAGCCCTCGACGAGGGCTGGAAGTCGGCCACGAAGATGCACTTCGGAGGCGTGGCGCTGGTCGAGTACGCCGCCGTGCTCGGCGAGCTCAAGATGGCCCGCTTCGGTCTCAACGGCGCGTGGCGCAACATGGCCACCTTCGGTCAGCTCGACGAGATGCGCCACGCGCAGATCACGACCTTCTTCGGACACGAGTTCATCGCCAAGGACCCGCAGTACGACTGGACCCAGCGGACCTTCCATACCAACGACTGGGTGCCGATCTCGGCACGCAACCTGTTCGACGGCATGATGACCGCGCCGAACGTGGTCGACCTGGCCATCGAACTGCCGTTCACCTTCGAAACCGGCTTCACCAATCTGCAGTTCGTCGCGCTCTCCGCCGACGCGCTGGAATCCGGTGACGTCAATTTCGCCAACATGATCTCCTCGATCCAGACCGACGAGGCCCGCCATTCCCAGCAGGGCGGCCCGACCATGGAGATCCTTGTCGAGCATGACCCGGTCCGCGCCCAGTGGATCATCGACAAGTCCTTCTGGGGCTCCGCACGCATCTTCGCGGCCCTCACCGGACCGGCCATGGACTACTACACCCCGCTCGAGCACCGCAAGCAGTCCTACCGGGAGTTCATGGAGGAGTGGGTGATCGACCAGTTCATCCACACCATCGAGGACTACGGGCTGAAGAAACCGTGGTTCTGGGACGAGTTCATGCAGGGACTCGACACCTGGCACCACGGGCTCCACATGGGACTGTGGTTCTGGCGGCCGACTCTCTGGTGGCGCCCGAAGGCCGGCGTCTCCAAGGACGAGCGCGAATGGCTGCGGGAGAAGTACCCCAACTGGGAGACCGTCTACGGCGACAAATGGGACGTGATGATCGACCAGGTCAACGCCGACAACGTCGAGGCGACACTGCCCGAAACGCTGCCGTGGCTGTGCAGCACCTGCCACCTGCCCGCCTGCAACGCCACGCAGTCGCGTGACGGCAAATGGCGCGTACGCACCTGGCAGCTGGACTACGACGGCAAGAAATACCACTTCTGCACCAACACGTGCCGCCAGATCTTCTGGAAGGACCGCGACAACGTCAATCACGAGACGCTCATCGACCGGTTCCTGGCAGGCCAGATCCAGCCGATGGACGTGGGTGGCGTGCTGGCCTACATGGGCATGACTCCCGAAGTCATGGGCGACGACCCCGACTACGCCGCCTGGACCCGCGACTACGTCGGCCGAGCGGCCCCCGGTCTGGCCACCCCGGCGGGAAAGGCGAGCTGATGACACAGCAGACCGAACTCGGCGTCGAGGACCGTGCGCCCGAACTGGTGCCCCTCAACGCGATCTTCGCGACCGACTTCGTCCAGATCCTCGTCCCGGTCACGACCGCGAACACGATGGACGAGGTGGCGGCCGCGGCCGCCCACCACGTCGAGGGCAAGCGGGTGCGTGCGCTCCCGTACCGCAAGGTCGTCCTCCACAACGGGCGGGCGCTTCCCGGAGACATGACGGTCGCCGAAGCCGGCATCGCGCCGATGGATCACATCGCCGTCGAATACGACATCCCGGAAGGCTCGTGATGAAGAACCCCGTCGGACCCGTCCTGAGGATGGGCGACCACATCGAAGACGTCATCGCGGCCATCCGCGAGGACAACCCCGAGCAGGAGATCGTCGTCGTCGACCGCGGCTCCTACGTGCGGGTCCAAGGCGAAGCCAGGGTGCGGGTCACCCAGGACACGCTCCGGGCCTATTTGGGAGCCGACTACGAGATCCGCTCCTTCCAGACGATGATGTCGTCCTTCGTCGGACGCGTCATCACCACCAGCGACGACATCGTCTGGGAAAAGATCAAGCGCGACGCTCCGGAAGGAGAGCTCGTCCGATGAGCGACCACACCAACCGCCCTCGGGCACGCCGCACGTTCAGCGCCTTCGGCGACGTGCGCAAGATGCCCAGCGAATACGAGATCGTCACACACGGCCAGAACTGGACCACCCGCGAGAACCGCAACGCCCCCTTCGAGCAAAACCCTTCCTCGGCGGCGAATCTGTGGTTCCTGACCTACCGTGACCAGTCCCCGCTGCAGGCCGACGACTGGGAGCAATTCCGCGAGCCCGACAGCCTGACCTACCGGATGTACGTGAACGCACAAGCCGAGTCCGAGTCGAAGATCCACGGCGTGCTCGAGGAATACGCACAACTCGGCGCCGACACGAAATTCAGCCGCGGCTGGATCGAGACACTCGCCACGCTGTACACCCCGTCGCGGTACGCGATCCACGGGTTCCAGCAGATCGAGGCCTACCTCGGCTACCTGGCACCGACCTCCTACATCACCAACCCCGCCGGCCTGGCCACCGCAGACTTCCTGCGGCGAGTGACCACGGTGGCCTACCGGACCCGCGAGCTCCAGGTCGCGCACCCGGACGCCGGCATCGGCACCGCCCAGGAGCGCCGGCACTGGGAGCAGCACCCGGCGTGGCAGGCGACCCGCAAGGCAGTGGAGTCCGCGCTGATCACCTACGACTGGGGCGAGGCGTTCACCGCGCTGAACCTGGTCCTGCTGCCGACCCTGGACGACGTGCTCACCCGGCAGTTCGGCGAGATCGCCCTCACCAACGGCGACAATCTCGGCTGGCTGCTGCAGAGCTTCCTGGACGCCGACAACCAGCGTCGCAACCGGTGGAGCAAGGCGGTCGCCACCTTCGCGATCGGCCGGCGAGCCGAATCGGCCGCCGCGATCGACAAATGGATCGGCAAATGGGCACCCATCGCCGACGATGCCGCCGCCGGGCTCGGCCGGATCCTCGAGACGCTTCCCGAGTCCGGTCGCCCGAGCGTGGAGGTGGCCGCCGGCGCTCGTGCCGCCCGGGAGGCGTTCACCGACTCGATCCTGCGGGACACGAACAGGGCATCGGCATGACCTCCGCGAGCGCGACCACGCAATGGCGAAAGACGATTCACCTCGATGAGCTCTGGGAAGGCGACATGGTTCCCGTCGAGGTCGACGGGGTGAAAGTTCTGCTCATCAACGTCGACGGCGACGTCAAGGCCTATCAGAACCGGTGCCCCCACCAGGCGTGGGTGCTCGACGAGGGCGACTTCGACGGCGAAACGCTCACCTGCCTGCGGCACATGTGGACGTTCGACGCGGCGAGCGGCAAGGGCATCAATCCGGACGACTCCTGCCTCAACGGCTACCCGTGCGAGGTCGGCGACGACGGCGTGATCCGAGTGGACGTCGGCTCATGAGCAGGCAGCGCCACGTCATCGTCGGCGGAGGGGTGGCCGCCGCTTCGGCAGCGGCCACCCTCCGCGCCAACGGCTTCGAGGGCGAAGTCTGCATCGTCAGCGACGACGTGGCGCTGCCGTATGAGCGCCCCCCGCTGTCGAAGCGGTTCCTCTCCCCGGAGACGGACGGAACCGCGACCCTGGTCAAATCGGCCGACTGGTACGCCGAGCACGACGTCACGGTCCTGCTCCGGACTCGCGCCGAATCCCTGGACACCACGGCGAAGACGATCGACCTTTCCACTGCCGAACAGCTGTCCTACGACAAGCTGCTGATCGCCACCGGCGTCCGGGCACGGACACTGCCCCACGTCGACAGCGACCGCATCCAGACGTTGCGCTCCATCGCCGACGCACAGGAGGCGCGGACCCGGATCGCCGCCGCCGACCGGGTCGCGATCCTGGGTGGCGGATTCATCGGCTGCGAGGCGGCCTCGACCGCGGTGTCGATGGGCAAACGGGTCACAGTGCTCGAGCGCACCGAGACGCTGATGCAGGCCGCGCTGGGCCCGGTGATCGGTGGTGTGATGACCGACGTGCACCGGGCCGCGGGCGTGCACGTCGTGGCCGGTGTCGTCGTGCAGAGAATCGACGAGACTCCCACGACCGTGGTCGCCCGAACGGACCACGGCCGGATCGAAGCGGACCTCGTCCTGGTCGGCGCGGGTTCCCAGCCCAATGTCGAGCTGGCCCACTCCGCGGGCATCGAGGTCAAGGGCGGCATCGTCACCGATCAATTCTCCCGGACCAGCGCCCGCGATGTTTTCGCCGCGGGCGACGTGGCATCCACGTTCCATCCCTTCTACAAAGAGCACCTGCGCGTCGAACACCACGACTCGGCGATCCGGCACGGCGCGTCGGCCGCGAAGAACATGCTCGGATTGGACGCGCCCTTCGCCGAGGCGCACTGGTTCTGGTCCGACCAATACGACCACAGCATCCAGCAAGTGGGCCGGGCCAAGCCCGACGACGACATGGTCCTCCGGGGCTCCCTCGATGATCTGTCGTTCTCCGCCTTCTCTCTCCGGGACGGACGCATCACCCGCGTCATCTCCCTGAACCGCCCCAAGGACGTTCTCGCTGTCCGCCGGATGCTGTTCACGGACCACACCGTGAGCGCGGAACAGTTGCAGGACGAAGCCACCCCCTTGAACCGGCTGGCGCGGCGATAGCCACCAGCCCGCGTGGAGGCATGATGTCCACCTTGACGACACTCGACGTGCACGAGAACCAAGTCCGCGTCGACCACGACAACGCACGCGAAGCACTCGACAAGATCCTCGGCCACGACCTCGTGAACGCGGTCGCCAAGCTGCGCCACGGACCTGGCCGTACCTGCGAACCACTGGCACGAGTACTGGACCGGGCGGTCGCCGACGCCTCCGCCGCCGGGCTCGACCCGGGCACGCTGCGGGTCACCTCAGGCAGGATCGAGGAAGGCGAGAACATCGTCCGCGTGCGCCGCAAGGCACACGGCAAGGCCGACTGGATCACGAGCGTCACCAGCAACGTCTCGATCGAGCTCACTCCCTCCGGCCTTTACGAGATCGCGCGATCGACCCCCGCCCCCCATGCGCCCGCGGCGCCACCAGCACAGGCTGGAGACCCGGCGCACCCCCTGGTCCCCGAGCTGCGCGACAGGCTCATGGACGTCATCGATCCGGACCTGGGGATCAACATCGTCGACCTCGGATTCGTCCGCGGCGTGTCCGTGGAGAACACCACCGCGGTCCTCACCATGACGCTCACCTCCGCGGCCTGCCCGCTGACCGGTGTCATGGAAGACCAGATCCGCAAAGAACTCCTGGAAGGCCCCACACCGCCCGTCGACGACTTCCGCATCGACTGGGAATGGACGCCGTCATGGACGCCGGCGGAGATCACGCCCGAAGGCCGCGAGCAATTGCGCGCCATCGGCTTCACCATCTGAACACTCGCGAAAGGGAACACCCATGGGACATGTCGTGATCGCGACCTGGAAGGCCAAACCAGGAGCGCGGGACAAGGTGATACGCGTCCTGGAGGAAATGACCCCGGGCAACCGCGGCGAGCCGAAAACGCTCCACTTCCAGGCCCAGGTCAGCACCAGCGACCCCGACACGATCGTCCTCTACGAGCACTACACCGACCCCTCGGGATACGAAGACCACCGAGCAACGGAGGCATTCCGGACCCGGGTCCTGGGCGAAGCAATCGAGCTGCTGGCGGACCGCAAACTGGAGACATTCACCACCATCGATCCGGACCAGTGAGCGTCGTCAACAACCTCGCACCGGTCGCGGGGCGATGACGTCCGACCAGGAGCCGGCTGATCAGACGGCCCCAGGCCCGAGTATGCGGTCGTAGCGTGCTTTTACTCGCCGCCGGATCAGAACGGCCACCATGGTGATCGCGACAGCCGCCGCAGCGAATGAGCCGAGCAGCCACCACGGAAAGGTGGGTGGGGTGTGCCCGGTGACGACGACCGAGGGGCCGCCGGGGACGCCGGTGAGATCAGCGGAAATCAGTACCAGGTCCTCGGGTTCGAGCAGGTCGTTGTTGGCGCGGAAGTCCTCCAGATTGGCGTAACCGCGTCCCGTCCGGTCGACGGCTTTCCCGGAACCGGGTGCGAGGTAGAGCGTGAGGAGCTCGAGAGTGCCGCGTCCGCGTTTGACGAGCAGAGATCGCGCGTACGGCGCGCCACCATCGGCCCCGAGCGCCCGCCGGACAGCGTCGTTCAGGTCGCACCTGTCCGACGGCAGCGGACCACGAGGTTTGCCGTCGCCGCACCGGTACGCGCTCAGCAGGAGGGTATCGAGGAGCTCGAGCCTGTAGTTCGCCCGGAGAAACGTCAGCCGCTCCTCGCTCGTGCCTCCGGTGAACCGGTCGTTCTTCACCGACGTCGAGCCGATGTACTCATCCATCACGACGGGAACGGACGGCAGCTCCCTCTGCGAGCCACAGGCGGCCAGCATCAGCACAACGGCAACGGCCGGAAACAGGCGACTGAGGCGCAGCACCCAGAGACTCTAGACAGCGTCATCGGGGACCAGTCCCGCTGGACCAGGAGTCGCGGATCGTCCCGGCGTTGTCGCGAAGGAAGGCGTCGAATGTCCGGGCTGGACGGCCGGTGAGGTCGGTGACCGCGGTCGTGGTCTCGGCAAGTCTGCCGCCGGCGACCTCCGCGAACAACTCCGCGACATCCTGAGCGAACCGTGCGGGCAAACCGGCGGCGTCGAGCTTGGCCGCGAAGGCGCGCGGAGACAGATCGACGTAGCGGATATTCCGGCCAGCCACGGCGGACAGCTTCGCCGCGATCTCCGCGTGTGTGAGGGCTTCCGGGCCGGTGAGGACGTAGGTCTCGCCGGGCCGCGCGCCCTCCGTCAGCAAAGCGGCGGCGCATGCGGCGATATCCACGCAATCCACATAGGACACTCGACTCTCGCCGTACGCGCCCAGAATGTGGCCGTCTTCGGTGAAGACCCCGGCACCGGTGCGGAAGTTCTGCATGAATCCGCTCGGCTGCAGGATATTCCAGCCGAGCCCGGACGCCTTCAGGTGCTCCTCGATGACCCAATGCGCGCCCTCGGCCAACCTGGCGCCCGCGCGCGCGTGCCAGACCGACACCTTCACGATGTGCGCGACCCCGGCCTCGGCCGCGGCGTCGATCAGCCCACACTGCTGACGGATCATCGGCTGTTCCCCCTCGACGGGCTGAGCGCCACCCGCGTTCAGGAACACCCGATCCACTCCCCTCACCGCCGCCGCGACCGACTCCGGATCGTCGAAATCGCCGACGACGTAGGGGCAGCCGAGCTCGGCACCGGTTGCCGGATCGCGCACGAAAGCGGTGATCTCCCGTCCGCGCAGACGTTGGACGAGGTGGCGGCCGATACTCCCGGAGGCGCCGGTGATCAGGATCATCACGATCTCCATTAAACTGAGGGTTCCTCGAGTAATTAAGTCGAGGGTACCTCGACATAACGGGGAGGCAAGAGTGAGTTCTACGGGAAGGCGTCCGCGGGCCGACGCGCTCCGTAACCGCGATCGTCTGCTCGCGGAGGCGGACACCGTGTTCCGCGAGCAGGGCACGGGCGCACCACTGGAGAGCGTCGCAAGGCGTGCCGGAGTCGCGATCGGCACGCTGTACGGTCATTTCCCGACCCGCCGCGCCCTGGTCGGCGCGGTGCTGCGTGACCGGAACGAGGCGCTGTTCGCCGCCGGGAACGCCTTGTGCGATCAGCCGCCGGAGGCGGCTTTGCGCCACTGGGCGGCTTTGGTCGTCGAGCACGCGGCCACGTATCGCGGGCTCGCGGGCATGTTGGCGGACGGCGTCGACGACGACGCCTCGGAACTGCACGCGTCGTGTGAGCGTATGTCGGATATCGGCGAGCGACTGGTCGATCGCGCGGTCGCCGCGCAAGTGGTCCGACAGGGCGTGACGGGGGCGGACCTGTTCGCCTTGATGAACGCCGGGGCTTGGACACGAGAGCACTCGTCGGACGAACAGGCCGCACGTTTGGTCTCGTACACCATCGACGGGATGCTCGCCACGGGTTCGAGGTGATCGACGACGCGAGCAGCCGCACCCGAGCGGTCAGGGAAGCAGGACGCCCCCGATCTCGGCGGCGGTGATCTTGGCCAGGTCGACGAAGAAGGGGACGCGTTCGGGGATCATGAGTTCGGTGGTGCCGCGCAGTCCCAACGCGAATCTGGGCCGGCCGTCGCGATCGAGTACCGGGATGCCGATGGTGCGGAAGCCTTCGGCCAGTTCCTCGTCGTTGAACGCCCATCCCCGTTCCCTGGTGAGCGCGAGTTCCTTGGCCAGTTCGGCGGGATCGGCCGGGGCCCGGTCGGTGGCGTCGGTGAACGGGAGCCGGGCGAGTTCGTCGTCCGAGGGGGCGGACCACGCCAGCAGCGCGCGGCCCAGCGCGCTCGCGTGCAGCGGGAGGCGGAGGCCCTGGAGGCGGTGGCCCTCGGCCTCGCGCCAGCGGCTGGTGCCGAGCAGCACCGCGTCGTTGCCGTGGCGGATCGCGACCGACGCGGAGGCACCGGTGGTGGTCGCGAGCTGCTCCAGGTGGGGCTCGACAAGGTAGACCTTGTGCTGCCGGTAGGCGATCTGGCCGTATTCCGCGAGCGCGCCACCGATGCGGTAGCGACCGGATTCAGGGTTCTTCTCCAGAAATCCGGCGTCCACCAGAGCCGTGACCAGCCGGTGCGTCGTGCTCACCGGCAGGCCGACTCCGCGGGCCAGTTCGGAGATGCCTTGCTCCTCGCCGGTGCGGAAACAGCCGAGGACGGCCAGCGCCCTCGCCACGGTCTGGACTCCGCCATCACCACTTCGTGCCACGGGCAAAACCGTACCGCGCTTTCCGGATATCGGAAAGCTCCCTCGGCCAGGGTGCACCGAAGACGCGATAAGGCGGAAGTCTTTCCAGTCCGTGGAACTGGTGGCTCCGCTGGGAATCGCGTGGTTATGGTCCGGACGTCTTGACCGAGCCGCTGAGCCGGACCCCCTTCAGGAGTTACCTCCATGCCCCGCACACCTCTGTCCAGCACACCCGGCCTCGCCGGATTCACGCTCGCGATGGCGTCTCTCCTCGCGCTGACCGCCGCGGGCTGCGGCACGGGTGCCGACGCGGGTGTGGCCGGCGACGCCTCCTTCGTCCTCAAGGTCACCGACCCCGGTAACGCCGGCCCGCTCGCGGTAGGGAAGCGAGACGGGACCTTCGACAAAGCCCTCGCCCCGTTGGGCGCCCGAGTCGAGTGGGTGGAGAGCACACCGGGCTTCAGCTCCAACTTGAAGTTGTTCAACACCGGCAGGCTCGACGTCTCCGGTGGCGCCTACAGCCCCGTGGTCGGGGCCTTGTCCAAGGACGTCGGCGTGCGGATCATCGCGGTCGCCGACCCGGTCGGCAAGGACCGCAACGGGATTCTGGCCTCTCCGGCATCCGGCATCAGATCGGTGCCGGACCTGGTGGGCAAACGGATCGCGGTCAACCCGGCCGGAAAGGGCGAGTACATCACGCTCAAAGCACTGGCACAGGCCGGAATCCCGGCCGATCGGGTCGAGCGGGTACCGCTGCAGCAGGCCGACGCCACCTCCGCCTTCGCCACCGGGAAAGTGGACGCGTGGGCCTCGTTCAACGAGCCCTACCAGGAGGCGAAGGCCAAGGGAGCGGTGGAGATCGCCACCGAGGAAAGCATCGGGTCGGTCGACAACACCATCGTCGCGTTCCGGACAGCGGTGCTCGAGGAGCGACCCGATGTCGCCGCCAAGTACCTGGAAACCCTGCAGGAACTGACGAAACAGCAGCGCACGGATCCTGCCGCCTTCGAGAACGTCTTCGAGAAGGCGGGCCCGCGTGCCCTGTCGGGAGCCAGGCTGGATCGCGCGCTCGCTCTCGGTGCGGAGGCCGCTGTGCCGCGCTATCCGACGCCCCAGGACGCGGAGGACCTCGATTCCGTGGCGGGCCTGTTCTTCCAGCACCGTGTCACCCTGCGCGAGATCACCTCGGCGGACGTGTTCTACGACCTGCCCGGCAAGCTCGCCCAGCACAAGGCGAGTGGCAAATGACCGCGGTCGTGAGCACGCCGTCCCGTGCGGAGCCGATCGACCTCGTCCGCCCGGATCACCGTGGCAACCGCGAACGGTCGCGTTGGCTGTCGATTCCGTTGCGGTTCTCGGTTCCCCTGCTGCTCGTGACGGCATGGTGGATCGGTTCGGCGACCGGCGCGATCTCTCCCGAGGTGCTGCCCGGACCGCCGAAGGTGTGGACCGCGTTCGCCGAGCTGTACCAGACCGGTCAGCTCGTGGACTTCGCTCTCGCCTCGTTCCAGCGGGTCGCCGCGGGTGTTCTCCTCGGGGTCGCGGCAGGGTTGGTGTTCGGGGTCTTGTCCGGGTTGTCCGCGCTCGGCGAGGAACTGATCGACGCGACCATGCAGATCAACCGCGCGATCCCGTTCCTGGCGCTGGTCCCGTTGTTCATCTCGTGGTTCGGCATCGACGAACAGTTCAAGGTGCTGCTGATCGCGACCGCGACGGTCGCGCCGATGTACGCCTACACCTACCTCGGCGTCCGGAACGTCGACCGCAAGATGCTGGAGGCGGCGCGCAGCTTCGGCCTGCGCGGGCCACGGCTGGTGTTCGGCGCGATCCTGCCCTCGGCGCTGCCCGCGGTACTGATGGCGCTGCGGATCTGCCTGTCCATCAGCATCACCGGCCTCATCGCCGCCGAACAGGTCGGAACCCGTGAAGGCATCGGCTATCTCGTCAGCCTGGCGCAGGAGTACAACCGCACCGACTACATGGTGCTGTGCGTGGTCCTCTATGCCGTGCTGGGCCTGCTGTTCGACGCCGCCGTGCGGGTACTCGAACGGTTCTCCATGCCGTGGCGAGCGGGGGTGGCGGCCCGATGACGACCACCACCGAGCTCGCCGTGTCACTGTCCGGCGTACGCAAGTCCTTCGGCGACAAGGTGATCCTCGACGGGATCGACCTCGACGTGCACCGCGGCGAATTCGTCGTCCTGCTCGGCCCCAGCGGTACCGGCAAGACCACGTTGCTGCGCCTGTTGCTCGGCCTGGAACGACCCGACGCCGGCAACGTCCTCGTGCCGAGGCAACGGACCGTGGTCTACCAGGAACCACGGCTGGTCCCGTCGAAACGAGTACTGTCCAATGTGGTCATCGGGCAGAAGCGCGGCCGGGCGACCACGGACAACGGCCGGCGCGCGCTCGCCGAGGTCGGCCTCGCCGGCAAACACCGCGCGTGGCCCGCCACCCTCTCCGGCGGTGAAGCGCAACGGGTCGCGCTGGCCAGGGCTTTGGTCCGGGAGCCGGAACTGCTGCTGCTCGACGAGCCGTTCGCCGCGCTCGACGCGCTGACCCGGCTGCGGATGCAAGACCTCGTCGGTGATCTCGTGGCACGCCACCGGCCCGCGGTGCTGCTGGTCACCCACGACGTCGACGAGGCCATCCGGCTGGCCGACCGCGTGCTGGTCCTCCACAACGGACGGTTCAGCCGCGACGAGCCGGTCGATCTTCCGCACCCCCGCGACCGCACCGATCCCGCCGCACTCGGCTACCGCGCCACCTTCCTCGCCGACCTTGGTGTCGGCGGCGCCCCGAAATCCCAGGAGGAGCTCCATGACCGTCACCCATGAACCCGCCATCGACACCCTCTGGTACACCCGTTGCCCCGTGCCGACGGCGAGCGGCCTCGCGCACAGCCTCGGCTGGCTCGCCGACAACGCCGGTGCGCACGGGCTTCCCCTCGAAGTGTTGCAGGACGCCGGCCCCGACATCGCCGTCCACCACTTCGATCACCGCCTGCGCGGGCTGATCCGGGAGGGTGGCAACGTCCCGGCCCTCGCCGCCCGCGCGGCCGGTTCGCCGACCAGGCTGATCGGGCTGACGTGGATCGACGAGGCCCAAGCGATCCTCGTCGGCCCCGACTCCCCTGTCACCGGTCCGGCCGGGCTCGCGGGAAAGCGGATCGGCGTCCCCGCGTGGGCCGCCGACCAGGCGCGCAGTTTCCCGCGAGCCATGGCATTGCACGGCTTCGCCAACGCGCTGCGCCTGGCCGGGCTGACCCTGGCCGACGTGACCGTGGTCGAGCTCGACGTCAACCGCACACCCGAAGTGCGGGACACGGTCTCACGCCGTACTACCTGGGGCGTGACGGAGCTGCTGGCCGGTGAGGTCGACGCGATCTACGTCAAGGGTGCGCGGGCCGCGGAAACCGCGCGGCAGCACGAACTCCAGGTGGCGGTCGACCTCGACACCGGAACCGATCGGCGGGGCCGGGTCAACAACGGCACTCCGCGCCCGATCACCGTCCACGCCGACTTACTCGAAAGCCGGCCGGATCTGGTCGTCGGCTTCCTCGCCGCGAGCCTGCGCGCCGCCGATTGGGCGGTGGACCACCTGGACGAGGTACGTACCGTGCTGGCTCGTGAGACCTTCTCCGGCCCCGAGGGTGTGACCTCGGCCTACGGCGACGATTTCCACCTCGGCCTGCACCCGACACTGTCGGCCGAACGCATCGAACTCCTCGGTGTGCAGAAGCAGTTCCTCTACAGCCACGGCTTCCTCGCCACCGACTTCGACCTCGATTCGTGGGTGGCGCACGAACCGCTCGAGCAGGCGAGGAGGCAGCTGTCATGACCCGCTTTCTCTGGGAACTACCGCTGCGCGGCGACGGCCGCCGGGCGGATCCGGCCCGCTGGCAGCGCAACGGATTCGAGCACCTCCACCAAGTGATCGACGCGGCCGAACTGGCCGGCCTGGACGGTGTCGTGGCGCCATACGACCCGGACGGCGAGGAATCCTGGATCGTCGCGGGCGGAGCCCTGCGGCACACCCGGCATTCCCGGGTCATCGTCGAGTTCCATCCGGCGTTCGGCACACCGGTGTACGCGGCGAAGCTGTCGCTGACCCTCCAGCGCCTCGGCGCGGACCGGCTCGACTGGCTACTGCACGTGGACACCACCACGCAGGACGCGCGGCAACGCGGCGACCGGGTGACCGGCACCGCTCGCTATGAGCGGGCGGCCGAATTCCTCACTGTCGCCCGAGGCGTGTGGTCCGGCCGGGGCGCGCTCCGTGGTGGGTTCGACGGCGGCGAGTTCCACCACGACGGCACGTATTTCGACGTCGTGGCGGGCGGATTCGACGAAGCCGTCGACGGACATCCCTTCCCCACCGTCCACCTGACCGGCACATCACCCGAGGCCATCGCTCTGTCCGCCGAGCACGGCGACGTACATCTGTTCACCGAATCCACAAACAGCCTCGCTGCCCAGGTCGCTGCCCTGCGCGACGCGGCCACGGCCCGCGACCGCGCGGTCGGGGCCGGGCTCGTGCTGCCGGTGATCGCGCGAGAGGACGAAGACGAGGCACGAGCACGGCTGCTGCGGCTGTGGCGGGAAACCGACCCGTCCGCGACAGAACCCGAGGTCCTGGCCAGGTTCATCGACGATCTCCGGTTCGACGGCTTCGACCACATCGGACACCGCGTCCCGGTCGGGCTGGTCGGCAGCTACGACCAAGTGGCGGAACGACTTGCCGCCTACGAGCGATCCGGCATCACCACCTTCGTCCTCAGTGGACATCCGAGCATCGAAGAGATCCACCGGGCGGGCGAGCACCTGCTCCACCTCGCCGATCCGGCGGGCCGCACCCTGACAGGAGCGAGCGCATGACCGTGGACGTCTACTGGCGCATCGGCATGGGCGGCGACCACGCTTCGCTGCGCACTCCGAAAGTCCGCAACCGCGGAGACTGGGGCGGACTGGGCCCCGGCAACATCGCACCCGCCGTCCGTGGCGGCGAGCCCGACGGGTACTCCTACATCGACCATGCCGCGGCCGTGGCGAAAGCGTCGGAGGCCGCCGGGTTCCTCGGTGGGCTGTTGCCCTCGTTCCCTGGCACCGAGGACCCGTGGGCGTTGTCGGCCGCGCTCGCCAGGGAGACCAGCACCTACCGGTTCATGGTCGCGTTCCAGCCCGGTTTCCTGCATCCGCTGCAGGCCGCGCGGATGTCGGCGAGCCTGCAACGAGCGACGGGCGGCAGGCTGGTCTACAACATCATCTCCGGCGGCGGCGGGCCGGCGCAGCTGTGGTGGGGTGACAAGGTCGCCCACGACGACCGCTACGCCCGCACCTCGGAGTTCCTCCAGGTCCTCAAAGGAGTGTGGCGAGGCGAACCGTACGACTTCGAGGGCCGGTTCTTCCGCACCGAAGGCGCCCGGCTGCCGGACCAGCTCGCCGGTGAACCCTTCCCGGAGATCTACTTCTCCGGTTCGTCCGCCGCCGCGGTGAACGCCGCCGCACTGCACACCGACTACTACCTGTCGTGGCTGGAACCCTTCGACGACCTCAAGCGGAAGTTCGACGGCGTCCGCGAACACGCCGCCGAACTCGGCCGCACCCCGAAGTTCGCGGTACGCATCGACATCCTCGCCCGGCACACCGAAGAAGCGGCATGGACAGAGATCGAGAAAGGCTGGCGCCACGTCGACCCGGCGATCGCCAATCGCCAGGCACAAGGCGACTCCGTCGGTGCCGGCCGCATCAAGGGCTGGGTGCCGGAGACCATCCGCGGTTACCGCGACGTCGAGGTACAGCCGAACGTGTGGGCCGGATTCTCCCTGCTGCGCGGCGGGCCGGCCTTCGGGCTCGTCGGCAGCTACGAGCAGGTCGCCGAACGCCTCGACCAGCTCCTCGACCTCGGTGTCGACGCGTTCATCCTCGCCGGCAATCCGCATCTGGAGGAGGCCTATCGCGTCGGCGAGGAAGTCCTCCCCCTGCTCGGCCGTTCCCGGTTCACCAAACCCGCCGCCGTCCACCCGGCTCTGACCGCCTGACGACAGGAGATAAAATGACCAGCACACTCAGCGCCACCATCACCGAATTCGCCGAACAAGCCCGGCAGGACGCGGAAAAGGCCTTTCGCGTGTTCCGCGAGACCGGCACCACGTCGGCCAACGGGACCGTGAACTTCGTCGAGCGCGTGCCGGGCGAAGAGATCGCGATCGGACTCAACGAACCGGGCCCGTGGTCCGACGACCGCACCGTCGAACCGGTGGTGGCCACCTTCGACGGCACCGTCCTGTCCGGCACCGGCCGGGCGGGCTTCATCGGCGGCTACAGCAAGGTCTTCCGCGACCACCCAGAAATCACCACCGTCGTGCACATCCACACCCCGTGGCTCGGCGGCTGGGCCCAAACCCACCGCACACTGCCCATCCGGTACGCCGCCTCACAGCGGCTCACCCTGTCACGGGAGATCCCGCCGCATATCGACCGCAGCACACCGGCCAGCGAGTTCATCCTCGACCGGCTCAAGACCGACCCGCACTTGGCTGCCATCTTCGAAGCGAACGGCGGCGTCAACGTGATCGGGCGCGACGGCCTGCTCGAGACCGCCAAGTTCATCGTGCTGCTCGAAGAAGGCGCCCAATTCCAGGCCATCGCCGAAGGACTCGGCGGTTCCGTCGAATTCGACCCGACCAACCTCGTCGCCCAATGGAGCCGCACCGGCCTGGCCGACGAAGCCCGCCGCCTCGGCCTGATCCCCTCGAACTGAAAGCAAACACCATGACCGTCCGCGTCGGCTACTTCCCCAACAACAACTCACTGTTCGTCCTCCGGCACCGAGGCATCCTCGAACAGCGGCTGCCCGACATCGAATGGGTGGACCTCCGCACCCTGCCCGCCAAACCACCCGTCGACCCGAAGACCGCGCTGCCCACCCTCCACTCGGACTGGCTGTTCGAGGACGGCGGCTACGACTTCATCGGCACCGGCTTCACCCCACCCGTCACCGGGCTCGCACACGGCCACGACCTGGTCTACGTCGGAATCTCCGGGCCACGCGTCGAGAACGGCAGACTCGTCGTGAAGGCCGACTCCCCCATCTCATCGGTCGCCGACCTGCGCGGCCGCCGCGTCGGCATCGCACACGGCTCCTGGCAGACCACCCTGGCCCTGTTCGCCCTCCACCGCGCCGGACTGACCTGGTCGGACATCGAACCCGTCAACACCTCCGTACACGACGGCCCGGCCGCCTTCCTGTCCGGCGAACTCGACGCCTGGGTCGGCGCCTACCCCGCGCTCAGCACGGTCGAGCACACAACCGACGTACGCACACTGATCGAAACCGAAGGACTGTTCAGCCACCCGTCGCTCTGGTTCACCCGCCGCGACTTCGCCGAACAACACCGCGACGAACTGACCGCCATCATCCAATCCCTGCGAGAGTCCGACGCCTGGATCACCGCCAATCCCCGCGAAGCCGCCCGCTACTTCGCCACCACCGAGTCCGAAGTGGACGGATGGGAGCACGCACTGCGCAACCGGCCGTTCGGCCTCGGCCCCGTCACCGACAAGTTCCTCGCCGAACAACACAAGGCAGCCGACCTGCTCTCCGCCAACGGCCTGCTGCCCAAATCCGTCGACCCGAGGACCGCCGTACTGCCGTGGCTCAACGACCTCGTCGCCACCACACCACAACCGGCCTGAGCCTCTTCACAGCCGGCGGTGGGCAAGCATCCGATGCTCGCCCACCGCCGGCTGTCACCGACACCAGCCGAAAGGCACGAAAACGAACCAACCGTGAAGGACGGTGCTGGGCGATCGGCGACGGTGAACGACGAGTCACCGACGGCCGAGCGCTATCGCCGGACTACTTCTTCGCGATCGGCATGGTCAGCGGTACCTCGGCGAGCGGACGGCTGCGCAGCGCCTGGGCCATCGGCCCATACGGGTAGTCGATCCGCGGCTCGCTGATCAGGTCCAGCTGTCGTGTCTCGTCCTCGGTCAGCGTGACCTCGACCGCCGCGAGGTTTCCCTTCAGCTGTTCCAGTGTGCGCGCCCCCAGCAGGACGGACGACACACCTGGCCTGGCCGCGGTCCAGGCCAGCGCGACCTGGGCCGGAGTGATCCCCCGGCGCGCCGCGATGTCCCGCACCACCGACAAGATCTCCCAGGTCCGTTCCTCGCGGGTCTTGCCACCGAACACCGCGCCATAGGCCGGGTGCCCGAGCCGCGTTCCCGACTCCGGCGTGGCGTCGGGACGGTACTTGCCGGTCAGCACGCCGCCGCTCAGCGGGGAGAAGATCAGCAGACCCAGATCGTTGGCCGCCGACGCGGGACGAACCCGGCCGGACCATCAGGCCGGGGCTGCGCCGCTTGGTGGACATGATGGAGGGCGTGCCGGCCTGTGTCATCGGCCGCCGCACGGACCTCCTCGCCTGGAACGACCTCGCCGACGCCCTCTACGGATTCAGCACCATGGATCCCGTCTACCGCAACGTCACCCGCCACACCTTCGGCTACCCGGGCGTCCGCGAGTTCTACCAGGACTGGGAGGGCGTCGCCGCCGAAACCGTGGCCTTCCTCCGCCTCGAAGCCGGGCAGTACCCGAACGACCCACGACTGGCGGCCCTGATCGGCGAACTCACCATGCGCAGCAAGGACTTCGCACGGCTCTGGGCAAAGCATCCCCTGCAGGACAAGACCCACGGAAGCAAGACGATCGTCCACCCGATCGTCGGTGAACTGGACCTCGCCCACGAAACCTGCGTCCTGCCCGGAGACCCCGCCCGGCTCCTCGTGGCCTACACCGCGGCCGCGGGATCCCCGACCGCCGACCGACTACGCCTCCTCGCCAGCTGGAACGCGCCGTCCGAACAGAAGGTCCTGTGCCGCCCCTCGAAGGGCTGAGATAGACCTGTGGCCAACCGAAGAGACCAGCACCCGGTGCGATCGGTTATCTGCTGTTCCGCCCGTTCGGCACGCCGCGCCCGCCCTGCCCGCACCTGGGTAGACGGCCACTGGGCTGTCAGGATCGACCACACCAGAGCTACGTACGCCGCCGCAGAGGGGCCGAAATCACTTCCACGCCCACCCAAGACCTGATCACCTGTGGCTATGCTCCCGATGGCCGACAGCGATCAGAACGGAGCAACACCCAGGCATTCGAAACTCTGGGTAATCGAAATGCTACAATCAGACAATGGCCCGGGAGCCGGGAGCCGGGAGCCGGGAGCCGGGAGCCGGGAGCCGGGAGCCGGGAGCCGGGAGCCGGGAGCCGCTGGAGAACTTTTCACTGTGATCGCACTGTTCTCGCCGTCGCCCGAACTCTGACCTCGGCGTATCGCCTGCTCGAGGCATGGACGCTGTTCCGGGACGACTTTCGCGTCAGGCTGTTGTTCACGGTCAACGGCACGTCAGCGTTCAGCGACGGCGTGGAGGACGTGCTTCGCCAAGCCGGAGTCAGACTGGTGCCCTGGCAAGCAGTCCGTGATAAGCAGGTCGCCTACGATCTAGTTCTCTCCGCGAGTGAGAACATCGATTTCCAGAACGTCACGAAACATACCGTGGTGCTTCCGCATGGGCTGGGATTCAACAAGTACGTGCCCGACAGCAACGGCGAGGGGACCCGGCTGGCCGGGCTCCCGCCAGATGCGGTTCTGCGCGCGGGCGGTGCGACCGTGGTTCTCTCCCACCCAGAACAACAACGGCAGCTGTCTGCGGTTTGTCCGGCCAGCGAAGGGCGAACGGAGGTCGTGGGCGACCCCACCTTGGCGCGGTTGCTGGCAAGCCAAGGCTTACGAGACAGATATCGGGAGACGTTCGGAACCAACGACCGTACGTTGGTCGTGCTGGCCTCGACCTGGAGGCCGGATTCGCTGCTGGGCCGGTGGCAATCCCTGCCGTCACGGTTGCTGGCAGAACTACCGGCTGACCTGTACCAAGTGGTCGTCGCCCTTCACCCGAATGTGTGGTCCTACTACGGTCGGGCCCAGATTTCGTGGTGGTTCTCCTCCGCGTTGGATGCCGGCCTGCTCTTGCTGCCGCCGGACTCCGGATGGCAAGCCGCCCTGGTAGCCGCGGATCAAGTGATCGCAGATCATGGATCTCTCGGCTTGTTCGCCGCCGCCCTCGACAAGCCGATCCTCCATGCCGGTTCTTCGGCGGAGATAGTCGCGGGTACCCCTCCTGCCGAGTTGTTGCGTGAAGCGACAGAACTCGATGGGACCACGCCGCTGCGAGAGCAACTGGATCACTGTCGGCGCGATCACCGGCCAGGCCGGTTCGACCCGATCACCGATCGTGTGTTCGCCCAGACGGCAGAGGCGGATGACAACCTCCGCAACCTGATCTACCGGAAACTCAACCTCACAGCACCCTCGGCTTCATCATCGCCGCGCAGGTTTCCCCTCCCGGAGCCTTGTCTTAGGCCGGTCATGTCGTACGTGGTCGACACAGTGGCGATCGAGGACGGCGTCCTGCATCTGACCCGGTATCCGGCGGCAGTTCGGCCGGATAGGGCCGGCAGGGAGACCCACCTGGTGGCCGACGAGGCCGAACCTGACGTGAAAATCCTCGAGCGGGCTGCCGTGATCGTGACAGACCGGCCCCTCGACGTGTCCGAAGCCCGGCTGTGGACTGCCTCCGCTTTGGCAGCCAACCCGGGTGCCCGGGTGGCGATTACAGCGACAGCACAGGGAGGTCTCGCCGCGGTGCGCGGCGGCGGGGTTGTTCAGCTCGACATGGCCGACAGTCGACGATGGGTCTCTTCCGCGGGCTCCGCCGTCTACTGCTGCTGGCTTTCCGGTGACCTCCGCGAACGCCAGATGGTTGTCCAAGCGGGTCCACGATCGACGTCCGTCACTCTGAGGTGGAGTCTTGACGTCGGCGAAGCAGCTCACTGAATTCGTCGGCACGCCCGCTGCCCAGACGCTGGTGAACGTCTACCAAGGCCCGCAAGCAAGATCGCCTTCGATCGCCGTCGGCCTCGAGAAGGGGAAGTAGGCTCTCCCGTGCGATCGCCTCATAGTATGGCTGGCCGTCGCGGCCCAGGGTCTCGATCGCCTCATCCAGCACCTGATACGCCTCCTCTGTTCGTCCCCTGGCTCGCAGGACATTCCCGAGCTCGGTGAGGCACCTTCCGAGCATGCGCGCATCACCGACTTCGCGGATCTGCTCCAGTGCGTTCCGCAGGATGTCTTCGGCATGCTCGTCCAGGCCGGCCTGGCGCTGGGAGCTTCCTAGGAAAAAGGACGTGAAGGCGACACCTCGGCTGTCCGATTCTTGTGAGAACAAGGCAATCGCACGCCGATATGCCTCCGCGGCGTTATCCGGGTCGGTGTGGTCGCGGTATCTGCCCAGCATCTCCCACACCGAGGCGATCAACCGCGTGTCCGTCGTCTCTTCCGCCAAGGTCACTGCTCGGTCGAGCTCTTCGCGCGCCCGGCCGAGGTCGCCGAGGTCGGTCCATGCGCGAGACACGAAGCTGCGAAGCCGCGCCTCGGCTCGCACGTTCCCAGCGATGCGGGCAGAGGTCGCACCAAGGTCGCTCGACTCAGTCCAATCGACTAGATAGCGTCGGGTGACGTACAAGGCGGACAGGGCTTCAGCCAACCTCCACGACTCTTCGTGCATTTCGAGGTCCGCAGCTGCACGTTGGACCGCCAGCAGATTCGCCCGTTCACGATCAAGCCAGGCCAGTGCCGCCTCCTTCGCTGCATCACCGAGAAACGGCGACTTCGACCGGCCGGTCACCGTGCCCGGATCGACCCTGTAGCGGCGAGGGCCCAGCACGGCAAGGTCCGCGAAGGCCGCGGTGGCCAGCAGATGAATGACCACTCGCCGCACCGCCGCCTCACATTCTTCGGCGCCGTCCTCGGTCAGGGCCAGCTGGCGGGCGTGTCGTCGCACCATGGCGTGCAGAGAGAACCGGTTTCCTGAGTCCTCGTTCAGCAATCCGGATTCGATCAAGGTCTCCACCGCGGTGTTCAACGCGTCCCCGCGAACGTCGACAAGTCTCGCGAGAGTATCCAGCGTCAGATCACGGGCGGCGAACATCCCGAGCAACCGATAGATCCGGGCGGACACCGAATCCAACGCGTCATACGCCACGGCGAAAACGGCCGAGACCTTGTCTTTGCCTCCGACCGCGAAACCCGAGCGGCCGCCCTCGATCTCCTCGACCAGATCCCCCACCCGCAGCCCGGGCCGGGCCAGGAGCCGTGATGCCGCCACCTTCAAGGCCACGGGCAGGCCGGAGCACAGCTGCACGAGCCGATCCACCGCCTCCGGTTCAGCCTCAGCCCGTGCCCCGACCAGGGAGATCACCAGGTGCGCCCCGCTGGCGTCGTCAAGGGGCTCGAGTCGAATCGCTTCGGCCCCCTCAGCCAGCAGTTCACTCAGCTGAGCGCTGCTCGTCACCCAAACGGCGCTGTCCGCGCCGTTGGGCACAAACGGGAGCACCTGCGCGGCATCGGTCACGTCCTCCAGGACAATCAGCACCGGTTTCCGCGCCGTGATACTTCTCAGATGGTTCGCTCGACCGGCTGCTGTGGAAGGCATCACGTCCTTCGCCACACCCAATGCGAGCAGGCACGAGGCGAGGGCGTCCGCGACCGAAGGCGCGATCCCGTCGACCGACGCGAACTCGACATGCAGGTCGCCACCGGAAAACACTTTGGCGTCACGAAACCGCTGGACGCAGCGTCGGATGAAGGCTGTCTTCCCCACGCCTGGCAAACCCGTGCAGACACCGAGCTGGGCCACCCCTGGCGAACGCGAAGCCCAGAAGCTCTCCATCCGCGCGAGATCTGCCTCCCGGTTCACGAAATCGCGCGGCCCCAGCGGAACCTCCTGCGGCACGACCATACAGCTCTCCCCACCCAACAGCCGACCAGCGACAACCCAAGCCAGGCACTGACGACATGACCCTATCGTGATCAACGACCGCGCGAGTGCTTGGTGAACACCGCCTCGGATGATGTCCCCATCTCGCTATCGCGCGGACCTATTCCGCAGCTCCCGACACGAAAGCCTCGCCTCAAGCTCAAGACCGGCGAGGATGGCGCGGAAGCCGCACGAGAGACACAGACGTCTACGTCGTCAATGGCAGTCCGCTTTCGAGGGCAGCGATATTCGCGGGGGTTGACGATCCGACGCTTACGGTAGTGACCCGCTCGCACCCACTACGGTCATAGCCTCGCTCATCCGATTGATGGGTCGAGGAAACCGCCGGCGAGCGACGCGAAGATCGGCCCCGGCCTTCCTGCGTCGCGCCGTTGAGGGCTGATCCGGTGTGGTCAGCATCGGGGATGGTGGCGGCGAGGCCGGTTCATGAGATCCTTTCGAGCCGATGGACACGTAGCTTGTCGGACCAACGGCGAGACCGGGCCTCTGCTCGGCGCGGCGGGCGGTATCTTGGCTGTGCACACCGTGTAGCCGTTGAACAAGGCCTGATTCCACCCGCGGCGAACCTCGACGTCGTAACGTCGGGCGCGGTCGGAAACGTCGAGCTGGTGGTCAGCGATTCGCTCGGCTTCGACGGGCAGACGTCGTCGTGGTCGTGCGAGCTTGAGATCACGACTACGCCCCAACTACTACTCAGAGTAATGAACCGCTCCGAGATTCCATACGTGTGCTGGGTGAAGACCCCAACGGCGCTAGGAATGAGGACGGCAATGGACACGAACGTCACACGAGTACGGAGCCAGATCACGCTGGAGGTACTCCGGGAGCAGGAGCGGCCGGAAGCCGTCGAAGCCGAACTCCGCTACGACGCCGAGTCACCTTTCGCGATCCAGTTTCTGTTCACTGTCCCTAGCCACGGCTCGGTCGCATGGTCTGTCGACCGCGAATTTCTCACCGCGGGCATGCGTCGTCAAGAGAAGGCGGGGGTGGTCCACGTCAGCCCGGTCGGCGGAGAGATCACCGCTCTCGAGATCGAAGGTTCCGGTCCCAGGCTTGTCTGTCTGATGTCCTCGGACAGGATGTCCGATTTCATCGAGTCGACGAACCGACTTGTTCCTGTGGGGAGTGAGGGCGACTTCCTCGACTTGGATGCCGCCTTCGAAGCCTTCATCGTGGACGAATACCGCTGATCTTATGTCCCTGCATCGACCCACACCGCTTTCCGCAGGCGACCCGATCATGTGCGGAGTTCAGCGCTTCGATGTCCGCCGACGATGCGGCTACCCGGAAGGGCGTCCATTTCACACTGCTGCCACAGATCCCGACCCGATGACTCGACTTAAGACGCCTGGCCGTCCACGCGGTTGAGCCAGAGACCGGACGTGCGTCGCACGATGGAAGCGTGGGGCGCCTTCGCGGCGAGCCGCCACTCGCCGTCCACAGGCCCTGCGTTGATGCCCGCAGGACCCTCTGGCGTGTTGATGAAGCAGCTCTCGCCGTTCCGGGCGAGCGTATAGCCGCGGTGGCGATACCAGAGCATGACCTGCTTGTCCGTCGCGTCGATCTTGGCGACGATGAGCTGCAGACCGAGTTCCCGGAAATGTTGTTCGGCATGGCTCAGCAGGGCTGTTCCGGCCCCGCAACCGCGAGATCCGTCATCGACGGCAAGTATCTCGATCTCAATGAGGGTCTGGATGAGGTGAGCGTGGTGCTCCGGGCGGAACGACCTGATGAAGTTCACCGGTGAGCAGGCGTAGACCACGCCGACCAGGCGATCGTCGCTGAAGGCGCCGAAACACCAGCCGTGCGCGCCGCGAAGGTCGGCAAAGGGGACGTAGCCGCCGAACTGATCGAGGGCCGCCTCGAGCGGGCTGCCACTGAAAGTGCCGGGCGCGCCGGCCGCTGCTGCGACCGCGACAGCCGCCGCGCCTTCGCCAGGTCGAATCAGCCGAACGTGAACGGCGTGCTTACCGTTAACGCCGGGGACATTGGCATCGGAGGCGTCGTGGTCCTGGCCGATCATGTTCGTGACCTCACTGACCATGGTAGGCGCGATACGCGGCGTCCATCGTGAGCCGGTGACGGACGTAGCCCTGATGCCGATCCAGCGGTGCGCCGTCTGCGGTGGCCAGATGGAGTGTCATGTCTTCCAGCAGTTCGATCAGGACCTGGAGCGGAAGAACGGCTTCAGGTTGTCCCTCCTCGTCAACCACGCCGCGATCGATTCCAGCCGCGCGCAGGAACGCCTCACGCGAATTGTGGTTCTGCGACGGCAGATCGCGATCGCCCCGGTAGTGCCGCGCGCCCGTGTGCGCGAGCCAGGCACCGACAAGGTCGTGCGCATGCCGCTCGGCGGCTTCGTACGGTTGTACCTGGCCACGAGCCTCGCCGCAGAGCTCGAACGCCGCGACCAACTCGTCGGTATCCAGGTGCGGGTTCGCGTCGATCAGCGCGGCGACCCGCCTATCGGGATGAGGCACGACAGACACGATATGCCCCACCGCAGCCACACGGTTGAGCGGCACTGCGGTTACGTTCCGCAACCACAACTCGGCCAGACAGTCTCCGTTCTCCCAGCAACTTGCCGCTGTCGGGGAACCCGAGTGCACTTAGTTCAGAGAATTCATCATCGACACCGAAGGCTGGCGATCGCTCCCATCGCCAGCAGAGGCGTCCTCATCGGCGCAACGCGTTGACTGCCAACGCGGGGCGCCTGCCGGCTGGATACCGGAGTGGGCGACGTTCATGGCCGCGTGGCCGACCACAGGGCGTTCGGAAAACTCGACAAGCACGACAAGAGAAGACGACGACAGGCTTCAACTCTAATCGGATCCAGTGGATGTTGCAGGGGCAAAGAAGGAGATTAGACCGACGCCTGGCAGGCATGCCCGATTGGATGCCGTGCGCTGGCCGGATCACCTGGCACCTTGATCGACCAGACCGTCGATAATGACGCATGGCTTTACTGCAATGGCAGTTCGGCGAGTGGGAGCCGCGTCGTTAGAGAGCAGGCGAGAGTACATCAGCCCGTTCAGGACCGCTTCACTCAAACCCGAGGGACATAGCCCCCTAACCACCGAGGCTGGCCACCGGCATTTCATCCCATCCGAAAGACTCGAGACCCATGAGCACCTTGTCCAGGAGAGCTCCGGGATCGGCGTCGACGTGGACCCGATCACGGCTGCGCTGGTGAAGAAACCCCTCGGCCACCATGTGGTCGGCGAACTGCATCAGCAGGCGGTAGTAGCCATTCGCGTCCAGCAGGCCGATCGGCTTGGCGTGCATGCCCAGGTGTGCCCAGGTCCACACCTCGAAAAGGTCCTCCAAGGTCACGGCTCCACCGGGAAGAACGACGAATCCCTGAGAAAGCTGGGCCATCCTCGTCTTGCGCGCTTGCATATCAGCGACGACTTCGAGTTTGCTGATTCCGTAGTGCGTAGCCTTGCCACCAACGAATTGCTGAGGTATCACGCCGATGACCTCACCGCCGGCCGCGAGCGCCGCATCGGCCACCGCACCCATCATTCCGTGCTTCGCGCCGCCGTAGACAACACCGAAACCGCGCTGCGCGAGCTGACTGCCTACAGCCGCCGCCTGGTGAAGGTACTCCGGATCGTTACCCATCGATGAACCACAAAAAACAGTTATGCGCTTTTTCACGGAACGCCTCCTGAAGCCAGATCCTCACTGAGGGGCACCGACCCAGCATATGTTGTGTGCGTACGCAAGGACGCCAAGCGCTAATACTAGTCCTGACGTACTTGGATACCATCCGTGTCGGAGCAATCGTGCACCACACCGCACCTGTTCCGCGGAAACCAAGGCAGTGTGCAGCAAGAATCTTGACAGTGAGGTTGCGTGTTGCTATGGGCAGGTCCACTGCCCCCAGGTGGGCGCTGACCGCCTACTCCCTGAAGCTGACGACCCGCGCCCCTGCCCTGATCGCGTTCCTCCACGGCCCTCTGGATCTGCTGTCCGCGTACTGCCCCGAGAGCTCATCGCACCGATACTCGGTGACGTCTATCGCGACTCGCCGTCCAGCAACGCACCCAAAGCACCGTCGATGGCAAGGTAGCCGGACTCGTCACCGATGCTGACGATGTCGACCGTTTCACGTAGGAACGTGGCCAACCGCTCTGGCGGACAGAGCAAAGTGACTCGCCCGTCGGGACTGCTGAGCAAGACGGTGACCTCGTCCCTGCCATCCTGGGGCGGGACGATGCGAACGTCTCCTTCGCCGGCAGGTTCGATAAGCCCTTCGGCGAGCAGGTCCCGTGCGAACTTCCACTCGACAGGGCTGTCTCCCATGCCGATCAGCATGGTGATCGCATAGGGATCGCTCTCGCGATAATGCAGGCTGCCTTCGACGCGCGGTGCCCCGGCCCAGTCGCCCAAGATGAACGTCTCGCTGCGACTGACAGTGCGTGTTGTATTCGTGACCGGCAGATCCGGCGGAAAGTTCGACATGCAAGACACACGAGCCCATGAGGGCATCGGTTCAAACTTCTGACCACGGTGCCTTGTCTAAACGGGAGAGCGCGAAGTCCCATGTGCTTCGCACGGTCAAGCGCCGGCCGACTCGTCGTCGCGAATAGCAAGGTGAGCCAGGTTCTGACTCAACACGGCGTTGACCGGTGCCACGGCGAATATCTTGTAGACGGACTCGACTGAAGGAGCGACGACCGAGTCATCGATGACCGGGATACGCACCTGCGCGCTCACTCGGCCGACCGGGATGACCACCTGCCACGCGCCGTCCACGACCTGACCACCGGCTCCGGCAAGCACCTGCACGTTCACCACGACCGGCCGAAGACTGCGCTCCGACGACTGAACTGTCACAGCGACTGTTCCGTCCGTCTCGGCGGCACGACCATCCGCAAGAGAGACTTGCGGCAGCTTGCTCGGCCCGCCCCTGCCGACCGCGAAGGTCTGGAACGCCACGTCTGAAAGAAACACACCGCCCGACGGACTCGCGGTAGAGAGCACGATCCGACGGATATCGCGGGTGTTCACCCCCTTCAGTTGCGATACCGGCCACTTCACCGTTTGCATCCAGACCTTGGGTAGCAACGTCGTTCCGGTTCCGGGCAAGGGATCAAGGGCCCCGCTCAAGCTCGATACAGTCGTCGATTGGGTACGCCCCGCCCCGTCGACGACGGTCACTGTCAAATCCGCGGACGCGCTCACGTCATCGAGCGCGGCACGCATCGTGAGCGCGTCGTAACCAGCCATATTGGACCGGTTAGCGGGGACATCGATGGTCATCGAAGATGGCGAGGTCCAGCTCAGATGCAGCAACGGGGTTGCCGTCACGTTCCGCCCGTAGTTGGCCGGGGTGAACGACGGGAAGCGCCCGGTGGCGGTGGAGGCGGTACACGAAGGCAGGCCACTCTGTGGGGATCGTCCGGCCATGCTCGCGCAGTATTCCCGAACGGCGAATGGACATTCGGGGACGCGCCTTGCAGCGGTGCGACATCCACACGTCGCGGCGACTGGCTTACCTGGAGAACAGTGGCCGCACCGACGGTCGCCGTACCGCCGTCGAACATCGGCGAGAACGCCGTCTCCCTCCCCATCGTCAGGCGGAAAAAGCCGACGATATAGTCGACGCCGACCTGATACTGGTCCGCCGCCGAGAGCCGGGTGGTGGTCGGCGAGTTCGTGCCACACGTGGGATCGTCTTGGTTCTGCCAGTCATCGTTCGCCGGCGCCACCGTGGCACCGGGCGTCCACTCGGTGTTGAAATAGTTGTGATTGGCGCCCAGCACCATCACCGACGACCGCATCACCGCGTCGCCGACATCGGCGTAGCGCGTGTCGTCATAGAAATGCTGCCCCTGCAGATTGGACAGGTCGCCGTCGCAATAGGGCAGGACAACCGCCATGGGGACACCCGGCAGCGTCCCGCGGCCGAAATCGGTGGGCGCGAGTGGCAAAGCCGCCCGGATCCCGTAGGGACGCGGACGTCCAGAATTCATCAACGCGGCCTTGACCATGCCTTCGCCGCCCCGCGAATGTCCCATCAGTCCGATGTCCGACAGGTCGAGTTTGCCACGGAGCAGCGGACTCATGCCCAACCTGTTGCCGCGATTCGCCTTCGCCAACAGGTCGAGATGTTCGAGCACGAGCTGGCCACGCGCGGTCGCACCGGCGTCCTCGCTATACGGGTTGTCTTGCGCACTGACCCCGTTGGCGCTGATCGACACCACGACGTAGCCGTGGCTCGCGAGCGACTGTGCTGCTTGGTCGTAGCCGCGGAAGCTCTGGATCGGCTGGAATTCCGGGACGCATGGCCACTGGGTGTTGTCGATCGTATTCGTCGCCGGTCTCCAGCACGCGGAGTGCCGTCCGTGCAGGAAAAGCACGACTGGACGTGGACCTGGCGCCGAGGGCACCCAGACAGCGGCGCGCTTTTCAACGGCTCGGCCACCGAGACCGGGCAAGGTAGCCGCGCTGTCTCCGAAGTCGTAGTCGGCCCGGCTGGTCGTGAACCGGCCTGGCGTCGATGGGTCCACAGGAACCCGGTCGCCTGATCGGGGCTGCACGCGCCGATCCGGCGCGGTTGCCTTCCTGGTGTCTGACACCTCGCCATTCCAGGCCAGCTGGACCGAAGCAGGCTTGGCCGCGGCGGGATCGGCGGTGACGACGGTCAGCGAGCGCCCGTCAGGTGACTCCCGCGCGATGCCCACCGACTTACCGTTGATGGCCAGCTCCGGAAGAGCGTCACGCACATCCAGGGGGCTAGCCAAGCTGAGCGTAACTCGGTACCCGCCGGGTACCGAAGCCACCGACCAGGGCTCCGCCGCCGCCACAGGTTGGACACCCACGGCTCCAAGAAACAGCGGAAGGAAGACCGTAGGCAGCATCAATCGACGCACTCAGAACTCCTCTTGAAGGGCCAGAGCCCAAGAATCCGCATATGGCGGGGTAGCCTGCGGGCCGGGGTGACTCAGAATACCTCGGCTCATCCCACAACCCCTTGATCCTCAAGGGGTCCTGCCCCGCCAACCGCCGAATACGCGCCATTCGGGCAACCGCCCTCCCCTCGCCGCTGTGGTCCATTCCGCCGCCGGCCGGAAGCCGGCTTCAGCCGCCACTCGGGACATGGAGCTTCAGGCCGACGCCGTAGACGGTATACAGAAATCGTGGCTTTTCCGCTATCTCGCCCAGCTTCAGGCGAAGCCGGGTGGCATAGGTGTTGACACTGAACTTCCCGTAATAGTGGGAACCCCACAAAGCTTTTTGGAGATCCAGTCGCCCGAAGACGTGGCCTGGACGTCGAGCCAGGGTCAGCAAGAGGTCGAATTCGCGTCTCGAAAGCTCGAGCAGACGACCGTCCAAGGTCGCCCTCCTTGTCGTCGGACTGATCCGCAAGGAACCGACAACGACGTCAACCTCGTCGGAGCCCTCCACTCTCGCTGAAAGAAAGCCGCCGTTCCGACGAATCATCGCATCGATCCTGGCGATTAACTCCGGACGGCTCACAGTTGGCCGCAGGCACTCGTCCGCACCTGCCTGAAAAATAGCCACGACATCGGGCTCATTCTGGTGAATGGTCAGCACCAGAATCGGTATAGACCTGGACGCGAGGAGATCCCTTGTCGCCGCGAGCGTCTTCGCAAGGCTAGCCGCCTCCATATCCAGGATCACGGCGGCATGCTCGCCACCGAGAACAGCAAGCTTCGCCTCACTCAACGATCCAGTGCGATCGATCCGATAGCTCGATTCAAGCGCTCTGGTGAGCCTGGTTTCCGCACCGGAGCCATCACCTAAAACCAGAACAAGTTCCATGCTGCGATTATGTCAAAGAACTATCCGCAACCTACGGCGCGCACTGAATCGATCTTCGTGATATCGATTTTCATGCCCCGACGACACATCAGCCTTACCCTTTCAACCACCGCATTATGACTCGACAAAAGGTAATTGTCCGCCAAGGCTGCAGCTTCGAACATCATTTTCCGCGCATATATCCGCACGACCGCACCCAAGCGCACAATGACACCGGCGAAATCAGAGGGGCGGCAAGAAGGTCCATCTCGACCTCATCCCTCGCCGCCCGCGAGGACAACTCTGAAGCGATCGGCACGGTATCTGGTTCGCCGGTACACCAAGACTTCCTCGGTCACATGAGTGCCGATCTGCTCGACCAGAAGAATCGGGTGCCCGATGCCGACACGCAGTCGGGTCGCATAGGTGCTATTCGCCAACTCGGTACCGACACTAGTACTACGGAGCGTGAAGTCTCGAGTGCAGAGCAAGCACCCGCAGGCAGCGGCCCGGACACCTGCCGAGCAACGGCCTACAGACCGCGGCACGACCAGGTTGTCCGTGGCCATAGGGGCGTCATCGACGCACAGAACGCGCTCGAGTTCAACGACCGGATCCCCGGGAGCGATG
Organism: Amycolatopsis sp. EV170708-02-1; assembly: GCF_022479115.1. Lineage (NCBI taxonomy): Bacteria > Bacillati > Actinomycetota > Actinomycetes > Pseudonocardiales > Pseudonocardiaceae > Amycolatopsis > Amycolatopsis sp. EV170708-02-1. The sequence continues at coordinate 4,499,840 of NZ_CP092497.1, read as the reverse complement.
CCGATCAGCTTCGACAGGAAGTCACCAGCCCTTTTCTCCTGAACAGGAGATCGGAAGTTCTCAAAAGAGCCGATACCCCGGCTACCGAAGAACCTGTCTTTTTTGTCGGCCGCGTAGACGATCATCTTCGGCTCGGCGACGAAGACCCCGTGCCCGTGCCTCCGGACGAGGCGTCCTGCCGCGATGAGTTGCTGGGTCCCCGCCCGCACCGTGTTTCGTGAGACACCGAGGGTGTGAACGAGGGCGCGCTCGGAAGGGATTTGATCGCCGGGAGACTTCGTGAGCACCAGGTCGTCGAGATAATCGGCGACATCTGTCCTGCAGTTTGCCCTCACCTTGGACATCGGCTCACCAGACTGGCTTTGGATCGACGACGACCTCCGGCAAGCTTACCCCGGGAAGGCTCTCGGCCAAGTAGGCGCGAAGCACTTCCGGAAGCCGCCGGGCGACGAACCGGTCAAGTGGTTCATCCTGTGGTGGCAAAGCCTCGATTCGCGGGACATGGCCGTTTGCCGGCCGGACCTCGAGCCTCGTCGGATCGTCGAGCGCGACCGCCACCACCAGGCCTGTTCCTTCGAGCACGGCACTCAACGCGTTGGCACTGACGCCGTCAGACGATGGGTCCAGCAACATGTTGGGTATTCCGGTGACCACGACAGGGTCGGCCTTGACCAGAAGGGTCACTGCCTCAAGTCGATCGCCGGAGAGGTCCTCCCAGCACACCTCGTCGAGGATGGGTTGATCGTCGGCTGGATCGACGAACAGCACTACGTCGTACCGGTACCGGGTGATCTCGGTGTCGCCGCTCATGGTCTTCGCACGCACCGAGACGTTGACCCGCCTACCGGAGGTCGCGGCGAGGTACGCGATCAGCAGCGGGTCGACGTACAGTTCCTCCTCACCCGAGAACCGAGTGGGCTCCAGTGCCACACCGGACGCGAGCCAACGGTGATGCCGATCACGAAGCCCCAGGTGCCGCAGATCACCGAGGATCACCCGGCCACCCGCTTCGACGGCGTCGATCGCGCCGCCGAGCACGGCCGCGAGGTACTGGGTTCCGGGGAAGCATTGCGCGACATTGTTGATCAGCACACAGTCCGGCCGCCCGTCTCCCATGGTCTCGGCCATCGCTCGTCTGACCTGTGGCGAAGCGATCCCATGGGCCCCGGCGATAACCGCCTGGGTGTGCGGTAGCCGCGCCGCACGGATCTGGTCGACGGCGTACCTGGACGGATCCGCACCGACGTAGCATCCAATATGGCCATGCAAATGCCGAAGAACAAGTCCTGTCCCACACCCGAACTCAAGCATTCGCCGCGGCCAGGATTCCAGCACTGTGCCCACCGTGGACTCGATCCATTCACGAACGTCCCGCTCCGGCAGCCCCTTCCAGTGGAAGTCAGCCCGGCGACATCCGCGGCGGCGAGATCGTCCAGACCAGCGGACCGGAAAGCCCAGTCGTACAGATCGGCCCAATTCTGCAAGTACTCGGCGACCAGGCCCCAAGGCCTGGCACCGAGGGTCACGGCGTCCACCGAAGGCCGGACCAGGTACGCACCCGACGTCGTTCGGCGAACCGCACCGACCCATGCGTGCTCGGCAAGGACCGACGCGATGACTTCCCCTGACACAGAACTCCTTTACTCAGAATTAGGCCGGATACGGATCTCTTGGATCGGTGGGCTGGTCGGACAGTGACCGGCCAGCCCACCGAAGGTCTGGTGCCGAAGTCAGGCAGGCTCGGCTCTGTCACTCGCCCGAATCGAGGTCGCGGGCGAGCAACGCGGCGAGTTCTGACACCGCCTCCTCCGCGCCTTCTCCTTCAGCTGTCAGCACGATCTCCTCACCACCGCGGACTCCGAGCGACATCACGGCCAGGATGCTGGAAGCGTCCACGAGGTGATCCTCGCTCCGGCCGATCCTCACCCGCACGCTCTGTTTGGCCACCGCGTCCACCAGCAGTCGTGCCGGCCGGGCGTGCAGGCCGACAGACGAACCGATTACCACATTCCTGCTCGACATTGACGATTCCAATCTTCAGAGAACACAACGGAAGCCGGCGCCATTCAGGCGAGCCGAGCTGAAGGGCCGATCCGTCCGATCTTGCGCGACGTTCGCACATCCGGCGCTAGCAGGACCTCGCGCGCGAGGGCCTCACACTGCTCACGTGTGTAGCCCTTCAAGGCGGCGCGAACTGCCGGAACAGCGGAAAGCGACATCGAGAGACTCGTGATGCCCATTCCGGCGAACACCGGAGCAAGGCCTGGGTCCCCGGCGGCCTCGCCACAGATTCCGACCGGCTTGCCGGCCTCCTCGCCTGCCCTGGCCACGGTCGCCACGAGCCCGAGCAACGCCGGCTGCCAGGGATCGAGCAATTCGCCCAGATCACCGAGGAGGCGGTCGGCGGCATACGTGTATTGCGAGAGATCGTTGGTACCGATGCTGACGAAGTCGACCTCGGCCAAGATGTCCTTCGCCCTGATCGCCGCCGCCGGGACCTCGATCATCACACCGACGTTGTCGATACCGTACGACCGTGCCAGCGTGCGAAACGCGATGGCCTCGTGCACCGTCGAGATCATCGGTGCCATCACTCGTACGTCCGCGTCGTGTTCCGATGCGGCGAGACTGATCGCCTCCAGCTGCGCACAGAGCAATTCGGGCTTGCGCATGTCGATACGAAAGCCGCGGACACCGAGAGCCGGGTTTGGTTCGTCGTCGGAGTTGACGAACGGGAGAGGCTTGTCGGCTCCCGCGTCAAGCGTCCGAATGACGACCGGTCGGCCGGCGAAGTCGCGAAAAACCTCCCCGTAAGCGGCACGCTGTTCCTCGACACCTGGAGCTTCAGTACGGTCGAGAAACAGGAACTCCGTGCGGAACAGCCCGATGCCCTCGGCATCGGCGGCGGCCTCCGCCGCGGCCAGACCGGAGCCACCGACGTTCAGCATGAGCTTGAGCGGATGACCGTCCGCGGTCGCTCCCGGACCGCTGTAGGACGCGGTCCTCGCCCGCGCCTGCGCCGCTTCCGCTTCGATGTGGACGACGTACTCCGCCGGAGGGTCGACGACGACAATGCCGCGCGCGCCGTCGACCGCGATCGTCTGCCCGTCGGCCAATCCCGCTGCAGCGGCACAACCGACCACCGCGGGGATACCCAAGGCTCGGGCGATGATCGCGGTGTGGCTCGTCGGTCCGCCCTTTTCTGTGACGATGGCCAGCACCTTCGCCGGGTCGAGCAGAACGGTGTCGGCCGGCGCGATGTCCTGGCCTACCAACACGAAGGGCCGATCAGTCTCCGGAATACCTGGCGGCGCGAGACCCAGTGCGGCCGCGATCGCCCTGTCCCGGATGTCGATCAGATCCGCTGCCCGTTCTCCGAGATAGCCGCCGATGTTCGTGAGCTCGGTGATGTGCTTACTGAAGGCGTCTCTGATCGCCCACGCGGCGGGACGGCCGTTCTCCACGGACGTTTCGATCCCAGCCCGCAGCGAAGGGTCCGTCGCCATCATGGCCTGGGTCTCCAGGATGGACTTCGACTCACCGCTGACGGAGGCCGCCCGCTCTTCCAAGTACTCGACCGTCGCTCCAAGGGCTTCCGCGGCCACTATCAGTTCCGCTTCCGGTGCGGCCTGCGGATCCCAGTGCTCTGGCAGGACAGGCGGTGGCGTCAGCCGTACGACCGGCCCGGCCACGGCGCCCGGGCTCGCCGGGTTTCCGCGCATTTCGTCGACCAGCACTATCGATCTCCTCGTCTTCAGCCACCACCGCTCAGGCGGGGTCGGCCTTACCCGGCTCGATGGTCACCTTGATGGCCTCGCCGCTGCTGACGATCTCGATCGCCCGCAACACCTCCGACAGCGGCAATCGGTGTGTGATCAGGTCGTCCACGCGAACCTGTCCGGACGAGATGAGTTCGAGTGCTTGCCGGTTGTGCTCAGGGCTGGATCCGTTGGCACCATAGATGGTCAGTTCTCGGTAGTGCACCAGGTTCGAATCACACGCGATGATGGGGTTGTCCTTCGGCAGACCACCGAAAAAGCTGATCCGGCCGCGGCGTGAGGCCATCTTCAACGCGTCTTCCTGCGCTCTGCCCGCGGCCGCGGCCGTGATGACGACATCGGCTCCGACGCCACCGGTCAATTCGAGAACCTTCTCGATCGGGTCGACCTCGGCGCTACAGATCGCCGCGTCCGGCTTGACGAGTTCAGCCGCCATGTCGAGGCGGCCGCGATTGAGCTCCACCAGATACACCGCGGCCGCGCCCTTCGCCCTCGCCAGCCGTACATGCAGGCACCCGATCGGCCCGGCGCCGACGACCACGACGACGTCGCCGGCACCGACCTGCGCGAAGTTCTGACCATTGAGGACACACGCGAGTGGTTCCGCCACCGATGCTTCGGCATAGCTGACCCCGGCCGGGATCCTGTTCACACCATCGACCCGCAGGACGCGTTCGGGCACGATCATGTACTCGGCGAACCCACCGTCGAAGTGGTAGCCCATCGACAACTGGTTCGGGCAAATGGTCTGAAAGCCTCGTCCGCACTGCAGACAGTCGCCGCAGGGGATCGCCGCGATGACCTGGACCCGGTCTCCGGCTTCCCACCCGGCGATGTCGTCACCGATCTCGACGATCTCCCCCGCGATCTCGTGGCCGATCACGCGGGCGGGTCGATGTGATGATGTCCGTGCCGGAAGATCTTCAGGTCCGTGCCGCAGGTGGACGTGTTGTGCACCTTGATCTTGATCTCGTCCGGGCCAGGCGACGGCTCCTCGGCGTGCTCGACCCTCAGATCCCCTGGCGCGTAGAAACGTGCCACCTTCATCGAGAAAGCTCCTCATCCATGTGGTTCAACATTCGAAGAATCGTGTCCGAGTCGGGAGCCTCACGTAATTTCCGAGCCTGCCCAGGATCGAGCAGGACCACGGCGAGACCCGCCAAGATCCCGACGTGCTCGTTTCCCTTGGACGCGATACCGATACAAAGACGGACATCGGCCCCACCCCAATCGACTCCGTCCGGAAACTGCAGCGCCACCAGGGCGGTCCGCTTGACGAACCGGCGGGACTCGTCCGTCCCATGTGGAATCGCCACGCCTTCGCCGAGGAAGGTCGTAACCGAACGCTCTCGTTGGTGCATAGCCGTCACGTACTCCGGCTCGACCGCGCCGAGCGCTTGCAGTTGCCGCCCGACCTGGTCGATCGCGTCTCGCCGATCCACGGCGGTACAGCCGAGGACGATCCCGTCGGCGACCAGGATCGAGGTATCAGTCGACAAGACTTCCCCCATCCCGAATGGCCTGCTCGACGCGGTCGAATACCGGGTCACCGAGGAAGCTCTGGAAGCCGAGTACCACGGCCGAGGAGTTCGCCTTGCGAGCTCGGTCGACCAAAGTGGCCTGGCACAGGACCACCTCGGCGTCGCGCGGGATCTCGTTGACGGGCGTGTGCTCGACCTTCACCGAATAGGGCTTCAATCGTTTGGCCAGCTGAGACGCCACCATCACGCTGCTGCCCATACCCGCGTCACACGCGATGATGACCTTAGTGACATCTTTGCCTTCGATACTGTTCATAGCCGCAGTTGCCTTTCCTCGATCGACTGTGATCGGTTACGCGACAGGACCGCCGGCGGCGACTGCCGCCTCACGTTCTTCCTTGCGGGCATTGCGACCGAACCCGAGCAGGACTGCGGCCACGATGAACGAGACCAACGTCGCGGCCACCACGCCGGCGATCACCGCCACATAGCCGCCCTTCGGTGTCACCGCGAGAACCGCGATGATGCTGCCGGGCGAAGGGGTCGCGGTGAGGCCGGCTCCAGTCAGGCTGAACACCGCCACTCCGGCGGCACCACCGGCGATCGCCGCCAGGATCAGTCGCGGAGCAGCCAGAATGTACGGGAAATAGATCTCGTGGATTCCACCGAGGAACTGGATGATGATCGCGCCGGGTGCGGTGGAGCGCGCGGCACGACCGCCGAAGATCATCAGCGCCAGCAGGATGCCCAGACCCGGTCCAGGGTTCGGTTCGATCAGGAACTCGATCGCCTTGCCGTTCTCCTGCGCGGAGGCCACACCAAGCGGGCTCAGTACTCCGTGGTTGATCGCGTTGTTCAGGAACAACACCTTGGCGGGTTCCACGATCACCGAAACGATCGGCAGCAGGTGCATGTCGACGAGCCCCTGGACACCGTTGCCGAGCGCCTTCGTGATGCCCTGCACGACCGGTCCGATACCGAGCATGCCCAGTACGGCCATGGTGCCACCGATGATGCCCGCGCTGAAGTTGTCGACGAGCATCTTGAAGCCGGCCGCGACCTTGCTACCGATCTTGTCGTCCCACAGCTTGAGCACGTAACCCGTGAGCGGGCCGACGATCATCGCCCCCAGGAACATCGGGATCGCCGCACCGACCGCGATCCCGACTGTCGCCACCGCACCGACTACGGCTCCTCGCCGTCCGTGCACCATCCGGCCGCCGGTGTATCCGATGAGGACGGGCAGCAGGAAATTGATGAGCGGGTCGACGAGTTCCGCGATCTGCGCGTTCGGCGTCCAGCCGCTCGGAATGAAAAGCGCTGTGATCAAACCCCAGGCGATGAAGGCACCGATATTCGGCATGACCATCGCGGCGAGTTGACCGCCGAAACGCTGGATGGTCACTCTCAGCTGATCAGTCTTCTTCGGGCTCTCGGTGCCCGAGTTCGTTGCGGTAGACATCATTGGCTTCCTTTTCTGACTGTTTATCGTGGAGGGCTGTGCCATGGACCGATGGCGGACGGGGGGCGGACAGTGCCCGACGTCGTTCAGCCGCGCGCCTTTTCGCTCCAGTCTGGGTCCGAATCCACCTGACTTTTGTGGATCGCCACGTCTCCAGGGCCCGGCATCGTGCTGCCTGGAAGCGACACCGCGGCGGCGCCCCAGGTCACTCCTTCGGCCAGCGCCGCGGAGCCCTTCCCCCAGCGGCCAGGAAGCCCGCCAGCATCGCGTCACCAGCCCCGACCGGACTGACGGGCACGGCCGAGGCGTTGGCGTACCAGGTCCCGGCGTCTTCGACCAGTACGGCGCCTCTGCCACCCAGGCTCGCCAGTACGGCACCCGCACCGAGCGAACGCAGTTCCTGAGCGGCATCGACGACGTCGGCGAGCGTGTCCAGCCGGCGATCCACTGCCTCTTCAAGCTCGTCAAGGTTCGGCTTGACCAGCGCCGGGCCTGCCTTCACCGACGCGAGGAGCGCCCGTCCGCTCGTGTCGACGGCGACCTTGACGCCGGTCGCGGCAAGCCGCCCCACCAGGTCTGCGTAGACCTCGGCGTCCATACCCGGAGGCAGGCTACCCGCCAGTACAGCCCACTGGGCGTCCGAAACCTGGGCCAGGAGAACCTCAGTCAAGGCCCTCACTTCGGCACTTGACAGGTGCGGGCCGATCTCGTTCACCTTCGTCACCGTCGCGTCCGGCTCCACCAGGCTGATGTTGCTGCGGACCGGCTTTTCGGTCCGAATCCGGATCACGTCGATCTTTTGGTCCCTGAGCAGGCTGATCAGGTGGTCGCCCTCAGTTCCGCCCGCGGGGACCACCGCGCGCGCGTTGAACCCATTGCTCACCAATGCCCGCGCGACGTTGATGCCCTTGCCGCCGGGTTGGACCGTGACCCCAAGGGCCCGGTGCAGGCTGCCCGGCTCAAGCCGTTGCAGCTCGACCGTGCGATCGACGCTTGGGTTCGCCGTAAGGGTCACGATCACTTGCACGCACCTCATATCAGGAAATCTGGGTTTGCGTGATGTTGCCTTCGTTCACCTGCGCTTGCAACCCATGGTTAACCTGATGTCTGCAACGGACAACAATATGTGCCCTTATGTACCTGACGCCAGCACAGCATCCCAGCGAGTGACTGAATCCCCGCATAGGGTCAACTGACCTGGGTTTTCGACCATACTGCGTCAAGTCGGAGGTCACGCTCGAAGCTGGGTGGCGCGACCGGCCACACTTACGGGCTGAGCGCGATTGCAGGCCCACTCCAACATCGTTGGCAGCGGCAGGCAACACAAAGCCACATCCTCGAACTCCCCGGCGACCGCATCGGAAGCAAGATGAGGTTTACCGCGGACCGAAGGCAGTGAAGTACGCGCGCCGCGTTGTGTTACGACGAGCGTTCGCGTGGTTCGTCCGGCCGGTATCCGGCCGCAGGCTCGGGTCGACGCCACATCGAGCCGACTGGACTGTCCCGGGCAGACCGGCGAGCAGCACTCGCGACCTAGCAACCCGGACCTTCAAGGACCTGCGTTTACAACGTTTTACACGCGACTCACCTTCCTTTATATTGCTATGGCTGGTCGGCATGACCGGCCGCACACACGCGCACTCACAGAACCTCATGGAAACGCAGGCGGTGAACCATGTACGCGGAGGAGCGGCAACAGGTCATCCTTGGCCTGGCCCGGGACGAAGGCCGGGTCGATGTGACCGCACTGGCCGCGAACTTCCAGATCACCACCGAGACGGTTCGACGCGACCTGTCCGCACTCGAACGGCACGGCCTGCTGCGTCGAGTGCATGGCGGAGCGATCCCGGTCGAGAGACTGGATTTCGAGCCCGGGTTAGCCGCCAAAGACAGTGTGATGACCGCGGAGAAGGAACGCATCGCGAAGGCAGCACTGGCCGAGGTCCCGCCGGAAGGCGCGATCCTGATCGACGCCGGCACCACTACGGCCCGGCTGGCCGAGGTGCTACCGGCCGACCGTGAGCTGACCGTGGTGACCCATTCGCTGATCGTCGCCTCGACGTTGAGCACCCGGCCGAACCTGACACTGATGCTGGTCGGCGGCAGGGTGCGTGGCCGCACGATGGCGATGGTGGACAGTTGGGCGTTGCACGCGCTGCAGGAGACCTTCGTCGACGTCGCGTTCATGGCCACGAACGGCGTGTCCGTGCAGCGGGGGCTGACCACGCCGGACACCACCGAAGCGATGGTCAAACGCGCAGCCGTCAACGCGGCACGCCGCACTGTCTTGCTCGCTGACCACACCAAGGTCGGCAACGACTATTTCGCCCGCTTCGGCAATCTGTCCGAAGTGGACACCTTCATCACGGATACCGGCATCGACGCTCAGGCGGCGGCCGAAATCAAAGCCGCGGGCACACGCGTCGTCCGAGCCTGAGGAATCGCCGGGCAAGACCGCCGGACGTGGATCGAGCGACGCACCCCACCCGGGTCAGGCACCTTCACGATTCCCCCGCCGGCCGCCACCATGTGGACGGTCTCCCGTCAATGCTCGCCGCGGGGGCTGAATGCCAGCCGAGAGAGCGCTCGAGGTCGAGGACGGCTTTGGCCCTCGCGAACTCCACCGGGGTGAACGGCAGCGAAGGTCGAGTGACAACCACCAGGCCTCCCTCGGGATCAACCAACCTCATGGAGGTTCCCACGACACCGTCCCCGCGCAATTGCTCCCGGAACCTGCCCTTGACATGGCGTCGAGTGACGTCACAATCACCCAACACGGCCTGCAACAGCTGCGTGGAGCTAGCCTGCCGGCCGACCGTTTGGGCCGCAATCGTCAGAACCCGGGTTGGCAGGTCGACGTACTCGTGAACGTCCGCGGGCACCACTCGCACATCCCTGCCGCCACCCAACTCGATCACCGCGGCGATGTCCCCCGCCGTCGCACCCGCCGGTGTCCGCAGGAAGAACTCGTCGACCGCACCGTCCGGCACGGCGAGAACCTGCATCGCCACGATGTCGTACCGATGCGCCGCCAGCGCTGCCGTCACCCCAGCCAGCGCCCCGGGTACGTCGCGCACCGTGACCCGGATCCGCCAGGCATCACCCTGACGAGATGTACGGACGTCCCCCGAGCCGTGGATCCGCGGCGAATGCGGACGGTCTGCCCACCAGCGCCGTAATACGGCGGTCGCGATCAACAGCAGCCCGAGCCCGAACAGCACGGCCGGTCCGGCTCGGTCGAGTGACATCGCACTGATGAATAGGTGAGCCGCGCCCGCGGCGATGAACAGAGCGGCAAGTTCGGTCAACTCGCGGCTCATCGAGGTCCGCGTGCCCTTGGCGGTCTCCGACCGCACTTCCGATTCACTCATGCCGGCAAGCTTCCGGCACCGCCGTTGCCTTCGACATCTCCGCCTGTCACGATTCAGTTAACGAAGTTCCGTACGGAAACTTCGCGATCGCTTCAGGCCGCTGCTTCCTGGCCACCGGCTTCTGGAGTCAGCGGCGTTTCGCCTGGGGGCCTGCCGAAGGCTTATACCACCGAGTTCCGTGTCTGTGCGTGGCATCTGGCGACACGATCAGCTGCTCAGGTCCAGCGACCGCCACTATTCTTCTTATGTCTCAAGGGTTTCCAGCGACCAATGCGGGCTACTCGGTTTGGCCACATGTACCCGAAGACGAATGAACCTGACGACTTTCGGGCAGGAAGCCTGTTGTTCCAACGTTTCACAGCGCACTCTTTACCGCCGGCCAAGAATTCTTGTCCACCTCGGCGAGATCCTCGAAGGCCCTCTGGCCCGACTCGCGGCGGCCAATTGGGCACTGGTAACCGGCTCACGCCCGGACACATTCCCGTCAACAGTCTCCCGGATCAGCCGGTTACTTCCCCACCCCAGAGCAAAACGGGCAGATACGTTGTGCGTCGAAGGCAACACTCGCTCCGCCCCTTCCAGCGGTGGAGCGCGATGCTCCACTCTGTGCCCATCGATTTCCCCCTCCCCGCCCCGAATTCTCTCTCGGTGAACGACCTCGCCGATACGCCCGTCTGCCGTGCCGGCAGCACGAGATCGCTCTAACACTTCGACATCTTCGTTGACATACGACCGGAGTATCGAGTATCAGAGATGGCAACTATCAAAGAGACTCTCAGTAGGCCTGTTCAGCATGTCGGCGTGGGCGAGCCTGCCCATCGTGCCGAGCCAGACCTGGGTGAGCATCGCCCCAGAACGGTCCGTACCACACACTTCCCCACTACCACCGAGTCGGTCCGGCAGATTGTGCTCGCCGCACGATCACAGAAGACACCGCTCTACCCGCTGAGTACCGGGCGCAACTGGGGTATGGGATCCCGCTCACCGGTGGTGGACGACTGCACGGTACTCGACCTGAGCGGAATGAACATCGTTCGCACACTCAATCTCGACGAGGGCTACGCCGTGATCGAGCCCGGCGTTACCCAGCGGCAACTCAGTGAACTGCTCGCAGGGACGCCCTGGATGCTGAACGTGACCGCGGGCTGCGCGGACGCCAGTATCGTGGGCAACACGCTCGAGCGCGGTGACGGCACGATCCGTGCCCGCAGCGAAGATCTGCTCGGCGTTGAGGTCGTGCTCGGTACCGGCGAGATCATGACGACCGGTGGACTGGATCGGCACGGCCTGCGCTCCGGCGCCATCGCCGGGCCGGACCTGACCCGGGCTTTCGTGCAGTCGAATCTCGGCATCGTCACCGCGATGGCCATCAGCTTGATCCCACGCCCGGACGCGATCAAGCTGATCCACGCGACCTTCGCTGACAAGGCGCTTGGTCCGGTGCTCGAGGCCATGATCAGGGTCGGCAGATCACGTATCCCCACCAATGGCCTGTTACGGCTCAAAGAAATCTTCGTTGTGCCGGAAGGTGGTTCACCGGCCGTACCGGAAAGCGCCGACCCCGGCTCGGTCACAGTCCAGGTGCCCCTGCTCGGGTCACAACCCGATGTCGAGAACGCCGAGCGTGACATCCGAACCGTTTTTCACGCGGTCACCGAACTGAAAACGTTCCGGGCGATCGACTCCGCGAGTACACCGGAAACCGATGATCTGTACGATCGAGCCCGTTTCGCGCACGGCATACCCAGCTGTGCCCCGCTGCGGGCGGGCATGCGGGTCGACGACTGCGCGCAGGTGGACGCCTCACCCGTCGGCTGGCTGATGTTCCTGCCCACAGTTCCACTTCGCCGGGCAAGCCTGCTCGAAGCGATCGACCTCATGCGAATCGAGTCCGAAGCCCACCGGACAGCCGCCATGCTGGAGTTCAATGTGATCTCCCAGCACTCGACCAACATGGTGACGCAGATACCCTTCGTCCGCGAACCGGCGTCGATCGAACGTGCGCACGCCCTGCGCCGAGCAGCGCGAAAGTCTTTCCTGCGCGCGGGCTTTCCTCCCTACCGGTCGAACATCGATCAGGAACCACTGGAACTCGCCGACCGCTCGGTCGACTTCCAGGACGGTCCGTTGAGCGAGCTGAAGCGGCTATGCGACCCGGACGGCATCATCGCACCCGGCAGATACGTGGTGGCCGAGCGATGACCGCCGGCTCACGAGAAATGCCGCCACCGTGCGAGGCTGACTGCGTGATCGTCGGCGCTGGGGTCGGCGGATCGTTCCTGGCGCTGCTTCTGGGCAGGAAGGGCCTACGCGTGGTCGTGGTCGACGCGAATCCCGGCCCGGGCCATCGTGGCGCGGACATCCTCAAACCTCGCGCAATACGCCTTCTCGCCGAACACGGGCTGCTTGATCGGCTGCGGAGCCGAGGAGCGCTGCAGCGGGACAGGATCGACTTCTATCACGATGGTGTGTCACTCCTGCCCTATGACTTCGTCGAGCATACAGAGCTCGGGCACTATCTCGTCGTCCCTTACGTCGAAACCGTCGGGACCATTCTCGAAGCATGCGCGGAACTACCCAACGTGGATGTCCGCTTCGACAGCAAGATAGCGGCTGTCACCACGGCGGGTGCGACGGCTACCGAGGCCATCCTGCACAACGGCGCCCGGATCTCCGCTCGTGCCTTTGTGGACTCGAGTGGTTCCGCCACGCCGCTGCGTGACCTGGTCAGGCCCCACTTCGACACACTGACGTACGACCATGTCCTCCGGATGGCCACGGTCCCCTTGTCCTCCGAGTCCGACCTGCGAAATCGCCTCTATTTCGGCTCGACCGGCTGGTTGGCCTACTTCTACCCGGTCACAGCGGACTCGGCCAGAATCTTCCTCGGCGTGCCTCGTGATCAGGATGCGAGGTCGCACACCGGCAAATACCTCAATTCTTTGCCTGTACTGTATTCCTTCGTTCCCGAAGCCGACGAGGCATTCCGACACTTGGAAACGGCCGAATTCGAACCGGCACCCATCTCCGCGTACACCAGCAAGCCCTACCACCACGGAAACGTGATACTGCTGGGAAGCAGCGTGTTCGCCTGCCATCCGATGACCGGGCAAGGGATGAGCTACAGCATGGAAGACGCTGCCGTCCTGACCTCCATCCTGTCCGAAGCACGCGACGACCTCGAGCTTTCACGATTGCTTGACCGACATTACGAAACACGTCGTCCGGCCCACGAGAGACTGGTCCAATACGGCGACAGCCTGGCTCGGTCCTTTCACGACAAGGCCGCTTACCTGCGCGCTCATGACGCGGTCATGCACGGCGGAGATCTGTAGTGGCCAGACCCGCGGTCTCCACGGCGGTGCTGGTGAGCGCGACATTCATGCAATTCCTGGACGTCTCGATCGTGAACGTCGCGTCGCCGTCCATCCGAAGGGACCTCGCGGCGTCGGCCGGGGCGACGGAACTGGTGGCGTCCAGCTATACGCTCGCCTTCGCCTGTGTTCTGATCACCGCCGGGCGGCTGGGCGATCAGTACGGGTACCGCCGCCTGTACGCGATCGGCATGGCGCTGTTCACGTTCGCATCGGCGGCGTGTGCGCTCTCGCCTGATGTCGGTTCGCTCGTCAGCGCAAGAGTCCTGCAGGGTCTGGGTGCCGGCTTGATGGCGCCTCAGGTTCTTTCGCTCATCCAGATCGCCTTTCCACCGCGGCGGCGGGGTCCGTTGTTCGCCGCGTATGGGGCCGCGATCGGGATCGCCACGGTCACCGGCCCGGTACTGGGCGGGCTGCTCATCCACCTGGAAGTGCCGGGGTTGGACTGGCGGCTGGTGTTCGCCATCAACGTGCCCGTCGGCATCGCGGCCCTTTGGGGGATACGTCTTCTGCCCGCGTCCGCGCGTGGTGAACGAGCGGCCGTGGATCCGGTCGGCATGGGCTTGGCCATGACGGGGCTGGCGCTGCTCGTCTATCCGCTGACGATGGGGCATTCGGCGAGTTGGCCCTGGTGGACCGTGGTGATGCTCTGCGCCGCGCCGGTGATCCTGGCGATGTTGGTGTCGCACCAGCTGTCCAAGGAACGCGCCGGCGGTCAGCCACTGCTGAAACTCTCCCTGTTGCGCGATCCCGGATTGCGGGCGGGACTGGTAGTGGTGACCACCTTCTTCGCGGGGGTTCCGCCGTTCTTCTTCTTTCTGTCGGTATACCTGCAGAGCGGGCTCGGCCATCCCGCGGTGGTAGCCGGGCTGGCGCAACTGCCGTTCGCCGCGGCCACCGGAGCGGGCGCGCGGTGGTCGGTGCGGTTCGTCGAGCGGCTGGGGCGAGCGGCGCTGGCCAAGGTGACCGGCTTGCTCGCCCTCTCGATGCTCGTGATCGGCGTCATCGTCGTGGCGCGTGGCGCCGCCGCGCGGCCATGGGAGCTCGCCGCACCGATGGTACTGGGCGGACTGTGTTTCGGAGTGTTCACGACCACGGCCTTCACCCAGGTGCTGGCTCAGGTTCCGTCCCACGCCACGGGTTCCTCGTCGGGTTTGCTGACCACAGCTCAACAAGCCGCCGGTTCGCTTGGCTTGGCCATGGGCGGCGCGGTGTTTTACCTGGCCGGGAGATCGTCTTCAGCGGGGGTTCCGCACCTGGTTCGCGAAGCCCACGTGACCGGCTTCGTCTACCTGTTGGGATACGAGGTCGTGGTGTTCACCCTCGCGAGCATTACCAGTCTCCTCATGGCTCGACGAGAAACCACTCGGATAACACATGCACGCGCCCCGCACACTCGATGACGCCATCGAGTGCCCGAGTATGCCGAAAAGTCAAGCAGATAGGGCAACTTCATCGCCGTCCGGTGCACTCCGGGTTGTACTTTCTTCCCGTAGCTCACACCAGTGGCGGTACCGAAAACGACTTCACGATGAGGCTACAACGAACAAAAGGACGCACCCGTGCTCGACTCCGCGCCGCAGGGCACCTTGGCTCAGGACAGTCCGCGACCATCGGGGACGGCCCCCGCCGATCGGCTCCCACGAATCGACGGCAGCACGCCGGATGACACAAGCGGACGCGGACTACGTGTGCAACTGCTCGGCCCGGTGCGTGCTCACGTCGGCGATCACGAGGTGCCTTTGGGAGCGGCCCGAAGCCGGACCTTGTTCGCCATGCTCGCGATCCGCGCCGGAAACGTGGTGTCTCACGACGAAATCATCGACGGTCTGTGGGCCGACTCGCCACCGGGGAACCCTTCCAGCAGCATCTACGCCTACATCAACGTACTCCGTCGAGGACTCCAACCTCACTCGTCGTCCATCCTGCTCGAATCGGTGTCACCAGGCTACCGGCTCGACGGCGACGAGATCACCGTCGATGCGACGTGCCTCGCCAGGCATCTGGAGACCGGACGTACCCTTCTCTCCGCCGACCCCGCCGCCGCTCTCACCGAGTTTGACGCCGCCCTCGAGCTCTGGCACGGCGACCCGCTCGCCGGGGCGAGCGGGCCGTTCGCCCTCGCGACCCATCTCCGACTTCTGGAACAACGCTTCGATCTGATCGAAGACCGTGCCGCGGCGATGCTCACCCTCGGGCGGCACGACGCCGTCCTGGACGAGTTGCGCGATCTCGTCGCTGACTACCCCTTGCGGGAACACCCCCGAAGCCTGCTCATACAGGCTCTGTACCGAGCCGGGCGTACCGAGGACGCGCTGGCGGTGTTCGCCGACTTCCAGTCGACTCTGGACGCCGAACTCGGGATCGAGCCGAGCACCCAGCTGCAGCACCTGCGCGCCCGCGTCGCCACCGGTGCCTCCGAACTACTGAGCGGGCCACCACAGAGTACCGATCCGCCTGTCTCGACCCCGCCGGTCGCGCGGATCCCGGCGCAACTGCCCCGGGAGATCACCGACTTCATCGACCGCGGGGACGACCGGGTGCGGCTACGGGCCGTGGTCGAGCTCGGCACGTCCGGCGCGCCGGACCTGCCGACGATCGGAGTGCTCAGTGGGCCGGCCGGCGTCGGGAAAACCACCCTCGCGTTGAGGGCCGCCCACGAACTCACCGCACAGTTCCCTGATGGGCAACTGTTCCTCAACCTGCGTGGATTCGACCCGCACGAACCGGCCATGGACCCCGCTCAAGCGCTCGCGGCACTGCTCGGTGGCCTGTCCGAGGACCCGGTCACCCCCGGGCAAAGTGAAGCCGAACTCAGCGCTCACTTCCGCAGCGCGTTGGCAGGCAAACGGATGCTCGTCGTCTTGGACAACGCGCTGAACAGCGAGCAGGTCCGTCCATTGCTACCAGGATCTTCGTGCCTGGTGCTGGTCACCAGCCGTAATCAGCTCAACGGCCTCGTCGCCCGCAACGGCGCCCACGTCATCGACCTCGAACCGCTCCCGCCGGAGGAATCCGGCACATTCCTGGCGCGTCTGCTCGGCGACGGGCCGACGGATGAGACCTCGGACGACCTCGACCGCATCGCCGCGCTCTGCGGGCATCTCCCTCTCGCGCTGAGCATCGTCGCACGTCGTATCGCCGACCGGCCATCGGTGTGCTTGAGCGACGTGGTCACCGAACTCAGCGACGAAAGTGCCCGCCTCAACGCCTTGAGCTCCGACATCGACGCGATCAGGCCGGCGTTTTCCTGGTCTTATCACGCGCTCAAACCCGAACCGGCACGGCTGTTCCGCCATCTGGGGCTCTATCCCAGCGACGAGATCAGCACCGGTGCCGCCGCAGCGCTCATCTCCGGGGCCCCGCACGAAACGCGGAAGTTGCTCGAGACCCTCGCGAACAGCCACCTCATCAGCTGGGCGGGCCGTGACCGGTACCGCATCCACGACCTGCTGCACCTCTACACCAAGGAGCTCGTCCACGGCGACGAAAGCCCCCAGCACAACGCGTCCGCGACACGACGCCTCTTGGATTGGTATCTCTACACCACCGATAAGGCCACCAACCAGGTCGATCCGGCGAGGAGCGCCACCCGGCACCGCCCTGAACCGCCCCCCGGCGACTGCCGGCCCCTGGATTTCGCGGACGAAGCGACCGCCAGGAAGTGGATACTCGCCGAATCCCCCAGCCTGTGCGCCGTACTGCGCCACGCCGCCGGGAACGGTTTCGAGGACCACGTCTGGAAAACCCTGTGCCTCGTATGGGAAGACGAGCGCAAGGGACCGAGGGAGCCCACGTGGACCGAATTGCTGGAAGACGCGTTCGAGACGGCCACGCGGCGGGGCGACTCCCACGCGAAGTTGTGGCTGGCCGGTGAACTGGGCTACACATATCTGTACTTGCAACGTCTCGACCAAGCCAAGGCGTACTTCGACCTCAGCCTGAAACTGTGGAGTACCGATGGCGTCGGCCATCCGAAGACCGGCCTGCTCCAGGCGCTGGCTCTGACAGGTTCGGCTCATATCCTGTTCTACGCGGGTGATCCACAGCATGCGTTGCAGCACTGCCACGAGGCGCTACCTGCCCTGCGCGAGAACGGCTACGCACCCGGCCAGATCTGGGCCTTGGGCCTTGCCGGAACGGTCTACCGGGTTCTGGGCATGCTCCCTGAGGCCGAAGGCCACCTGCAGGAAGCCTTCAGCATGTGCAGGCTACAACCGCGTCGGTCGCCGATGCTCGAGAGCTTCATCCTCCTCGACCTCGGCTTGATCGAGCAATCCCGCGGACAGCTGGAAAAAGCCGCGGTCTTCTTGCAGCAGGCACTGAAGATCGCCAAGGACATGGGCAACGCACTGACGGAAATCCGGATGTTGCAGCCGCTGCAGTCCGTCCTTCAGGACCTTGGGCAGCTCGCCGAGGCCGAGACGCACCGTCGGCGGATCCGGGACCTCATGGAACGCAACTCCATCTCCGAGGACCTCCTCAAGGCTGTCAGTTCGAGCTGAACAAGACGTCGGAAGTTCTTCCCTGACCCGTTTTGAACTCGCACGATGAGTCGAGTAGCATCCTCGCTCAGTGTCAGATTCGAGTAACGCTGCGTGCAGCACGGCTGAGGTCATGACGACCGACGGATCAGGAGCACCGTGACGGAACGTAGTCGCGATCGTGAGAATGAGCTGTCCGTTCAGCTCTTCGGACCAGTACGGGCGTTCCTGGGCGTCCGGGAAGTCGACCTTGGGCCGGCTGTCCGGCGCACGCTGTTCGCCATGCTCGCGATGCGAGCGGGAGAGATCGTTTCCCTAGAGGAGATCATCGACGGCCTGTGGGGCGAGACGCCGCCGGGCAACCCGGTCGCCAGCGTCTACACCTACATCAGCGGACTCCGCCGGGCTCTGGATCCCCATCGTGATTCGCGGTCCCTGACCGGCCGCCTGCGTTCGGCGTCACCTGGCTATCGGCTGTCCGCGGAACAGTTGGACGTCGACGTCGACCGGTTCACCACCCACCTGGCGACAGGACATTCGTTGCTGGCGTCGGATCCACGGACCGCTGCCAGGGAACTCGAGAGCGCGCTGAGTCTCTGGCGCGAGAATCCGCTGGCCGGTACCACCGGGCCGTTCGTGGATGGCGCCCGGCAGCGTCTGCAGGAACAGCGATTCGGACTGATCGAGGACCATGCGACCGCGCTGCTGATCCAAGGACGGCACGACGACGCGCTCGGCGAACTCCGCGCGCTGGCCGCCGACTACCCCATCCGCGAACGTCCACAGAGCTTGCTCATGCAGGCCCTGTACCGCAGCGGCAAGCAGGCGGACGCCTTGGCGGTCTTCGCGGATGTGCGGAACATGCTGGCCCGCGAGCTCGGTATCGACCCGAGTCCATTCCTTACCCGGCTGCGGGACAGGATCGCGGACGGTGACCCGGAGCTGCTGACCGGCATCCCGCAGCGAGCCGATCTCGCAGGCTCGGAGTCGCCTGGTACCCAGTCGGTTCCAGCACAACTACCCACCGCGATCCCCTCCTTCATCGGCCGCACCATCGAGCTTTCGCAGCTACGGGAGTTCGTGACTCAGGAAGCGCCGGGCCATTCCCCCGCCGCTCCGGCGATCGGCATCATCAGCGGGCCTGGCGGCGTCGGCAAGACCACCATGAGCGTGCACCTGGCCCACGACCTCACGGATCGGTTCCCCGACGGCCAGCTGTTCGTCAACCTCCGCGGTTTCGACCCGCACGAACCGCCGGTCAATCCGACCCAGGCGCTCGCCAAGCTGTTGGGTGATCTCGGCGGTTACGCCACCACGCCGGGTGAGGGCCTGGCCGAACTCAGTGCCCGGTTCCGGAGCATGCTCTCGGGCAAACGCATGCTTCTGCTCTTGGACAACGCGTTGACCAGCGAGCAGGTCCGGCCGCTGCTCCCCGGATCGTCTTGCCTCGTCCTGATCACGAGCCGGAACCGACTCGACGGCCTGGTCGTGCACGACGGGGCACAGGTCCTCGACCTCCGGCCGCTGCGCCCGGCTGAGTCCAGGACGTTCCTCGCCCGCAGTGTCGGTGACACGCGTACTTCCGGAGTCTCCGAAGACCTTGACCGGATCGCGGCCCTCTGTGGACATCTGCCGCTCGCGCTGAGCATCGTGGCGCGGCGGCTCGCGCTACGGACCGATCTGCGGGTCCGCGACGTCGTGGCCGAACTGAGCAGAGAAGGTGACCGGCTCAGCGCCCTGGCGCCCGAGGGTACGGACACCGAGGGGATACGGCCGGTGTTCTCCTGGTCGTACCAGGCACTCAAACCGGAACCGGCAAGGATGTTCCGCAGGCTCGGGCTGTATCCCGGCGAGGAGATCAGCGCCGGAGCAGCCGCCGCGCTGCACGGGACCTCGGTCGTGGAAGCGCGCCGGCTGCTGGACATACTCGCCAACAGCCATCTCATCACCTGGTCGGGCCGCGGCAGGTATCAAATCCACGACCTGATTCACCTGTACGCCAAAGAGCTCGTTCGAGAGGACGAGACGGTCGAGCAACGGTCGGCGGCCACTCGTCACCTGCTCGACTGGTACCTGTATACCCTGGACAACTCGAACCGGGTGCTCGAACCCGCCAGGGGCAAGAGGCGGATGCGACTCGAGCCGCCGCCCGACGACTGCGACCCCGTCGAGTTCGCCGACAGCACGGCCGCCGCGCAGTGGGTGATCGCGGAATCCTCCGCTCTGCGCAGCATCGTTCGTTACGCCGCCGAACTCGGCTACGACGAACACGTCTGGAAGATCGTTTCCGCGGTATGGGAGTACCTCAGGTTCGGCCCGGACATCGACGAATGGATCGAACTGCAGGAACTCGCCGTCGTCGCGGCCGAGCGGCGCGGCGACGACTACGCGCGCATGTGGTCGATCGGTTCCATCGCGCACGCGTACAACTACGCTCGCCGGATCGACAAGGCGATGGAATGCTTCACCGCGAGCCGGGAGTACTGGCGTAACGCCGGTGCCGCGCACCCCGACGCTCGACTGCACGAGGCGGTCGCCCTGGCCGGTTCGGCCCACGTCCACTACCTCAAGGACGAATTCGCCAAAGCACTCGAATGTTGCGCCCGCGCACTCCCCATCGTGCGTGAGGAAGGTGACGGCTTCAGCGATGTGTGGCTTCTGAGCCTGCAGGGGACGGTCTACCGAAAGCAGGGAAAGCTGCTTGAGGCGGAGGCGCTCGTGCGCGAAGGACTCCAGGTCTATCAGCGCCAGGCACAACCACATCTGCTGCTCGAAAGCCACGTTCTCCGTGATCTGGGCCGGATCAAGCACGATCAAGGCAGCCTCGAAGAAGCGGCGGTCTACTTGAACCAGTCCTTGGTCGTCGCGCAGCAGCTGGGCAACGCTCTGGGCGAGGTACGGGTGCTCACCTCTCTCCAGCAGGTTCTTCTCGAGCTCGGCCAGTTGGAAGAGGCGGACCGCTTCGCTCGGCTGGCCGCAGGGATCATGGAGAAGTACGCGATTCCGGCGGACCTCGTCGCCGCCATGGCTTCGGACTAGCGCTGCTCGATCCAGGTCCGGATCGCCGCCGCGGTGGTGTCGGCGTGGTCGGTGAGCACCGTGTCGTGGTGCCCTGGCACGTCGATCGGGGAATGTGGCAACGGCCAGCGCGGCTTCCAGTCGCGCGCCGGGTCGGCCTCGGTCATCTCCGGCGTCGGACCACCGCGAACCAGCAGTGTCGGCACGGGCGACGCCTCGGGCTGCCAGCCGTCGAAGATCCTGCAATAACCACCACTCGCGAGCGCCACCACGTCCGCCGCCGGATCGTCATAGAGCTCGCTTGGGCGACGTCTTTCGGCGGCCAGCAACGCGAGCGCGCGGGCGTCGTCGCGGTTCGTCACCCCGTGGTCGGTTTCGAGAAGCACCACACCGGACGGAGCCACACCGGTGTCGGCGAGGTGGGCCGCCAAAGCGTGTGCCACCACACCGCCCGCGCAATGTCCGACCAGGACGATCGGCCGATCCTCCGCGATGGCGCGTACCGAGTCGGCGAACGTGCGGACGAGCGTTTCCACGTCCACCGGTACAGCCCGATCTGTGCCGAACCCCGGATAGCTCAAGAGGAAGAAGTCATGCCTACCGTCGAACTGCTTGCACAGATGAGTGGGCGTGGGGTCACCGACCGCCAGATAGCTGGGCAGGTAACACAACACCGGGTCGCCCTTTCCCGAGGCGAGCAGCGTCGGCGCGACCGCGTGCCGCGACCGTTCCGAGGAGGAGAATGACGGCAGTGCGTACGAGGCCAAGTACTTCAGACTCATCGCCTTGAACGGATCTTGGTCTCGCAGGATCCGGTGATATAGCGCGGCCGGCCGTAGGTTCTGCGCAGGCTCCTGCTCGGCAGGCGCGGAATTCATCAGCAGTCCGTGAACGTGGTCGGTCAGCCGCGGCAGCGTCGGATGGTCGAACACGGTCGTCGGGCTCAGCCGCAGCCCGGTCGACGCGCTGAGCCGGTTACGCAGCTGCAACGCCGTCAGCGAGTCGAATCCGAGGTCGGTGAAGTTCTTGTCGGATGGCATCGAAGCCGTGTCCGGAAAGCCGAGAACCGCCGCGAGCTCGGTGCGAAGCAGCTCGGTGAGCATGGCGACGCGCTCTTCCGGTGGCGCCTCGGCGAGGGTGTGGGACCAGGGAGCAGGCTCGGCCTCCGCGGCGGCCGGGAACAGATCCCGCACGATCGCGGGTGGAGGGCCCTGTGGTCGCGCGTCCAGCAAAATGGGTACGAGCACGGGTTCATCCGTGCGCATCGCCAGCTCGAACGCGGCCATGCCGGTAGCCTCGCTGAGAGGCAGCACGCCGTCGGTCTGCCGCGGAGTGCGCCCGTCCATGCCGCCGTCCGACGCCCACAGTCCCCAGGCCAACGACCGGGCAGGCAATCCGTGGGCGACCCGGTGCCTGGCCAAGGCGTCGAGGAAGCTGTTCGCCGCCGCGTAGTTCGACTGACCCGGCCTGCCGAGCACGCCAGCGGCGGACGAGTAGAGCACGAACGCCGAGAGCTCCAGGTCCGCTGTGGCTTCGTGCAGATGCCAGGAGGCATCCGCTTTCGGGGCGAGCACCTCCGCGAACCGCTTGGGATCCATGGCGCTCAGCACCCCGTCGTCCAGCACACCCGCGAGATGGAACACCGCGGTCAGCGGCGGATGACATGAGGCGACGAGTCGATCGACGGCAGCTCGGTCGCTCACGTCACAAGACACGACGACGACCTCGGCAGCCAGTTCGTCCGCCCAGTCCGGTCGTTCACCGCGGCGGCTTGCCAAGGTCAGGTGCCGAGCACCGCGTTCGGACACGAGGTGGCGCGCGAGTGTCCTGCCCAGTGCGCCAGTGCCGCCGGTGATCAGTAGTGTTCCGTCGCCGCTCAGTGGGATGGGGTCGCCGTCCGGGATGGGCGCGCGCACCAGCCTGGGGGTCAGGAGCTGTCCGCCGCGGACGGAGACCTGCGCCGCACCCGATGCGATGGCCCTGCCCAGTGCGGCCTCCGACACCGGGTCGCCGCACAGATCGACGAGCACGATGCTGCCGGGTTGTTCCTGTTGGGCGCTGCCCACCATTCCCCAGACCGCGGCCGCGGCGAGGTCTGGATCAGCGCCAGTAGCGTTGTGGGTGACCACTACGAGCCGGCCGGTGTGCGGCTTCTGCAGGCGGTCGAGTGTGGCCGCGACCAACCGCTTGGTGCGTTCCGGCGGCGTCCCGGTCGCCTCGATCGTGCGGGTGTCGAACACCTCACCCGGCGTCGCGGCAGGTTCACGCGCAACGAGTCCAGGCGGGACGGGACCCCACTCGACACGGTGCAGCGCACGTGCGCCGAGCGCGTCGGCGTGGGCACGACCGTCGAGCCGTCTCGTCACCAGCGACTCGATGGTCGAAACCGGCCTGCCCGCCGGATCGGTGAGCCTGACCCGCACGTCGTCCGGGCCGTTGCGAGTGATCCGCACGCGCGCCGCTACCGCGTCGGTCCGGTGGAGTTCGACGCCGGTGAAGGCGAAGGGGACTCGCACCGCGGCTTGTTCGTCCGGGGCCGTGGCCAGCAACGAGGCGTGCAGGGCGGCGTCGAGCAGGCACGGATGGAGGGAATGCGCGGCGACTTCCTGAGCCTCGCCGCTTGGGAGGTCAACGTCGGCGAACAACTCGTCGCCCAGGCGCCACAGTGCGGTGACGGCTCGGAAAGCAGGGCCGTAGTGGTGACCGCGCCCAGCCAGTTCGCCATAGTCGATCGGTACCCGTTCCGCACCGGCGGGCGGCCACGCGCCGGGAGTTTCCTCATGCTCACACGACATCGCGGAGGTGACTGTCGCGGTGGCGTGCCGTGTCCACTCACCGTCGTCCCCGTCCGGAGCCGACCAGATGGCGACCGTGCGGCGACCGTCCTCGTCGTGCTCGCCCGCGACGACCTGGACTCGCGTTTCGCCCGCCTCCGGCAGTAACAGCGGCTGATGGACGACCAGCTCGTCCAAACGGGCCGATCCGCTCGCTTGGAACGCCATGTCCACGAAGGCGGTCGCGGGCACGACCACGTCGTCGCCGATCCGGTGGTCGGCGAGCCAGGGCTGCTTGGCGGTCGACACCAGGCTGGTGTGCCGCGTTCCCAGGCCGTCGGCGTCGGGGTGTGGCTCACCCAACAACGGTGCGCGGTTCTGGGACGCGGGCGCCTGATGTATCCAGTAGCGCTGGTGCTGGAACGGATAGGTCGGAAGGTCGCAGCGACGGGCGTTGCTGCCCGCGTACACCGCGGGCCAGTCGATGGGCACTCCGTGGACGTGCAGGGTGGCCAGCGCGTCGAGCAGGGCGGCCGGCTCGGTTCCGGCGGATCGGGACGAGGGCACGAACGTCGCGTGCGCCGCCGGGTCGACGACTCCGTCCGCGAGCACGGTGAGGGCGGCGGCAGGCCCCACTTCGACGAAATCCGTGGAGCCGGCTTGGGCGAGCCAGCCGATCGCGTCGGCGAAGCGAGCCGCCTCACGGGCTTGGCGCACCCAGTAACCTGCATCGGTGAGCGCGTCGGATTCCGGGCGCCCGGTCAGCGTCGACACAAATGGCACAGCCGGTCGGCGGTAAGTGACGGACTCGGCGACGGCTCGGAACTCGTCGAGGACCGGGTCCAGCAGGGGCGAGTGGAACGCGTACCCGCCGCGCAACACCTTGTGGGGTCGCCCGATCCGGTTGACCGCGGCGTTCACCGCCGCGGTGGTTCCGGAGAGCACCACAGCACCGGGCCCGTTGACCGCCGCGATGACCACAGCGTCGTCGAGGTGCTGTTCCGCGTGGGACTCGGTCGTTTGCACCGAGACCATCACACCTGGGCGCATCGCCGCCATCGCCCGGCCTCGCGCCGCGACCAGCCGGACCGCGTCGGGCAGGGACAGCACGCCCGCGACGTGCGCCGCGGCCAGTTCACCGACCGAGTGGCCGACGACGTGCCCTGGGCGGACACCCTGCGTGTCGAGCAGCGCGCTCATCGCCACTTCGAACGCGAACAGGGCGGGCTGTGTGTAGTCCGTGCGGTCCAGCAGGTCCGCGGACAGGTCGGCCAGCGGAACGTCGAGGTGCGCCCCGAACTCCGCGCTCACAGACCGGAACACCTCACCGAAAACCGGGAAGGCCTCAGCCAGTTCCCGCCCCATGCCCGGCCGCTGCGCGCCCTGACCTGTGAACAGGAAGACCGGCCTCGGATCGTGTCGCGCGACGGCCTTGCGGACCAGAGGATTCTCGGCGCCACGAGCCAAGTCACGAAGACCGGCGAGCATGTCCGTGCGGTCCCCGGTGAGCACGGCCGCCCGGTGGCTGAGCGCGGACCTGGTCGTCGCGAGCGAATACGCGATGTCTACAACGGACTCATCGGCCAACGCGGCGGCGATGCCGGCCGCGTTGGCCCGCAAGCCGGTCTCATCGGCGCCTCCGATCGTCCACGGCGCCGTGGCCAGTCTCACCGGCGGCCGAGGGACTGAGGCCGGTACGGGCGGTTCCTCGACGATGACATGAGCGTTGGTGCCGCCGATGCCGAACGAGGAAACCGCGCCACGCCGGGGCCGCTCTCCCCTAGGCCACGGCGTGTTCTCCGCCACCAGCCGTACAGCGCCGGCCGACCAGTCGACGTAGGGCGTGGGTTCCTCGGCGTACAGGGACCTCGGCAGCTCGTCGTGACGCAGCGACCAGATGAGTTTGATCAGTCCTGCCACTCCCGCGGCGGCCTGGGTGTGCCCGAGGTTCGACTTGACCGACCCGAGCAGCAGTGGCCGGTTCTCGGCCCGGTTCCGGCCATAGGTGGCGAGCAGCGCGGTGACCTCGACGGGATCACCGAGCCTGGTCGCTGTGCCGTGTCCCTCGACGACGTCCACATCGGACTCGTGCAGATGAGCGTCCGACAGTGCGCGGCGGATGACCTCCTGTTGTGCCACGGTGCTGGGCGCGGTGAGCCCGTTGGACGCGCCGTCGGAGTTCACCGCCGACCCGCGCAGTACCGCGAGCACCGGATGGCCGTTGCGGCGGGCGTCCTCCAACCGTTCCAGTACGACCACGCCAGCGCCTTCGGCCCACCCCGTCCCGTCGGCGCCCGCCGCATACGAGCGGCACCGGCCGTCCGGGGACAGCGCTCGCTGCTGGCTGAACGCGGTAAAGGAAAGCGGGGTGGCCATCACCGTGACGCCACCGGCCAGCGCGAGCGAGCACTCACCCGCGCGCAGCGCCTTGGCGGCAAGGTGCATAGCCACCAGTGACGACGAACAGGCCGTGTCGATCGTCATCGATGGACCGCGGAGCCCGAGCGCGTAGGAGATCCTGCCGGACGCGACGCTTCCCGCAGAGCCGAGCACCAGATGCGACTCCATCTCGGGCAGTTCGACCCGGGCGCCGTAGCCGCCGTGCATCAGACCGACGAAGACTCCGGTTTCAGTATCGCGTAGCGACGACGGCGCCACACCGGAGTGCTCAAGAGCTTCCCACGCGACCTCCAGGAGCAGTCGCTGCTGGGGGTCCATCGCCAGTGCTTCACGCGGTGAGATCCCGAAGAACGACGGATCGAAGTCCGCCACGTCGGCCAAGAACCCACCCCGGCGGGTATAACTGGTCCCGGCCCGCTCGGAGTCCGGATCGTACAACGAAGCCAGGTCCCAGCCCCGATCCACGGGAAAGTCGCCGGTCGCGTCGTGGCCGTCGCGCGCCAGCCGCCACAGTTCCTCAGGTGACCTCACTCCCCCGGGATACCGGCAGCCGATCCCGACGATCGCCACCGTTTCCGAGGGATCGTTCCGAGGGACCGGCCGGTCTGTGACCTCGATGGCCGTATCGCCGTCCAGCAGTCCATCGAGGTGTGCCGCCAGCGTTTCCGGGGTGGGGTGCTCCCATACCAGGGTGGCTGCCAGCCGTAACCCGGTCCTGGTGCCGATGCGCTGCCACAACGTTGTCGCCTGCAGCGACGTGACACCGAAGTCGGCGAAGGAGGTTCGCGGATCAGGCAGAGTACCGATGACTGCGACGATTTCGTCCAGTACGAGCTGGAGGACTCTGGCGCGGCGTTCCCCGGATGGCAGCGCGGCGAACTCTTCGGCCACGTCCGAGCGCGCCTCACGCAGCGCGTCACGGAGCACCCGGCGCTTCGGCTTACCGGATCCCGTACGCGGGATCGCGGGGATGGGCAGGATTTCCTCTGGAACCTTGTACGGAGAAAGGACCTCCGCGCAGGCACTGAGCAGCGCTGCCGGATCGACGGGGTCACCTGCGGGGACCACGAACGCCACCGGCGCCTCACCCATGAGCGGGTGTGGTCGTCCCACAACCGCCACGTCATGCACGCCGGGTATACCGAGCAGTACTCGCTCGACCTCGACCGGATCGATCTTGTGGCCACCTCGCGCGATGCGATCGGTCACCCGCCCGGTGACCGTGAGATAGCCGTGCTCGTCCACACGCCCCTGGTCTCCGGTGCGATACCACCCGTCCGACATCACCTCAGCGGTCCGCTCGGGCGCGTTGTGGTAGCCAGAGAACAAGCCTGGGCTCCGCACCCACACCTCATCGTCGGGGCTGGTCAGCCGGATCTCGACGCCAGGGATCGGCGGACCGCTCGTTCCGGGCGCGCGCGGCGCGTTCGCGGGTTCGACCGCGATCATGCCGCATGTTTCGGTGCTGCCGTAGCAGTCGTGCAACGCCGCACCGAGCGCCGCTTCGACCTCCGTGCGCAAGGCCGCGTCGCTGGGGGCGCCCGCGGTCAGGCAAATCCGCAGCGACGGGGCCTGCGCCAAGCCGGTGGCGAGCAGCTGGCGATAGGTCGCGGGCACGCCGGCGAGCACGGTCGGTTCGAAGGTCTCGATCAAGTTCGCCACCATCACCGGATCCCGGCGGGAGCAGACTCGTGCGGTCGCGCCGGCCACCAAGACACCCAGCAGACAAAGGGAATGGGCGAAGCTGTGGGACATCGGCAGCGGCCACAGCAACCGGTCCTGAGCGGACAGTCCCAACACCGGGCCGTAGCAGTGCACCGGTGACCACAGGGCCGCTCGCTGTGTGGAGATCGCGGCCTTCGGTGCGCCACCGGTGCCAGAGGTGTAGATCAACCACGCGGGCTCATCGAGTCCGAGATCGTCGAGTGGTCGCCGCGCCGGGTCGGTAGCAGCCCCTTCGACGTGGGCGAGGTCGTCTCCTGGCTCGGTCCCGATGACGACGACCCTCGTCCGGTCGTAACCGAGCGCCAGCACTTGTGGCAACCGCTGCCGATCAGCCACCACCAAGCTCGGCTCGCAGTCGGCGAACAAACGCGCCAATTCCGCTTCCGTACTGTGTGGACTGACAAGCACGCCTACCGCTGCCGCCCTGCTCACCGCCAGCAAAGCCTCCACCAGCGCCACACCGTTGCCGAGCAGGAGGGCTACTCGATCGCCGCGGCCGGCTCCGAGCCCTGCCGCGAGCCGAGCGGTCCTGGCCTCCAGCTCGCTCCACGTGACCGCTCGGAAGTCGTCCTCGTAAGCAATCTTGTCCCCCTGCACACGAGCGTTGTCCACCAACAGCTCGGGGATAGGACGAATCCGAGCATCGTTGACCACGTGATCCCCCAATAGGTTTTCGGTCCCCCGAGGGTTATGTGAAACGACTTGGCGGTTCAAGGTAGTCGAGCGCGGCGCGGTGCGGCCCGGACGAGCCGTCGGCCGTGTCCGAACGTGCACGAAGATTAGCCGACAAGTGCACGAACCGGACCACCTCATCTCCGTTGTGTACCGTTGATCAACAAGATTCACAGTCGAGCGCTGCAGCCGATAACCCCGTAGCCGACACGCGGCGGCCACGGACGTGTCGAGCCGGGAGAGGGTGCCCTGGTTTGCTGATCTCTTCATTCCAGCCGGACTCCGCCGCCACTTCCACTGTGCTGGGTGCGGTGACCTACGGTCTCGACAGCCGCGATCCACACCTGGCCCACGGCTTTCCCGAGCTGACTGTGCACGCCGTGACTGACCCCGCCGACGGGTTCACCGAGGTCTGGCACTCCGACGGTCCGGTTGAGCACGGCACGCTCGACGGCGTCGTGCACGCATACGATGGCGAGAACCTCTTCTGCGCGGCCAGAATCGACGACGGGAACGACTGCATGGAGGCGGTTCGGGCCGCGTACACGACAGCGCTCGGCCTGACCCGGACACTGGGCTACGAGCGGATCTTCCGGATGTGGAACTTCATCGAAAACATCAACGGTACGAACAGCAAGGGCCTCGAGATCTACCAGGACTTCTGCCAGGGCAGGTCGCAGGCGTTCCGCGAGTTCGCGTTCACGGACAGCCAACTGCCCGCGGCCACTGGTGTCGGCGCGCTTGGCGGCGGCATTGGTTTCTGCTTGCTGGCCGGTCGTTCCGTACGCCGCGTCAACGTCGAGAACAGCCGCCAGATGCCGGCGTGGCGCTACCCGGAACGTTATGGTCCTTCCTCTCCCAGTTTCGCACGCGCCACGTATGTCGCGTCGCCGAACCGCGGCGCGTTCATCTACGTGTCCGGCACCGCCAGCGTGGTAGGACACGAAACCGTTCACCCCGGACACATCGCCGACCAGTGCGGCGAGACCCTGACCAACATCGAACACTTGCTCAGCTCGGGCAACCTCGCCGTCCATGATCTTCGTCCGGGCCGGCGACTCGAAGACCTGCGCGACATCAAGGTGTACGTCCGCCGCCGACAGGACCTTCACACCGTGCGGGAGATCTGCGCGAAAGCGTTCAGCCCCGCCGCCGACATCGCGTTTCTCAATCTCGATCTCTGCCGCGCCGACCTGCTGGTCGAGATCGAGGGCGTGGTTTTCCCGGAGTAGGGGGCGTCTCAGTACAAGACTCACCACTGCCCGAAAGGCCAAGGACGCTTTCCCCGCAATCCGCCAATCCTCTACCCGCCGGGTGAGCCTTCCTCCTCTACATCCGGGTAAGCGCCTGCGCATAAGTAGACCAGTGATGCACTTTGCGTTACACCAGAACGACTTTCGCGGGAAACCCCGCTCCCGAGGGAAGCCGAAGCTTCCCGTACGGACACCGTGTCCACTGTGGATCAGCACGAACGGGTTCAATGCAGGCTGTGGAGAGGAGCCGAGAAATCACTTTGAACCCTTCCCCGCGCGAATCCGTGTAGTCGATGTACGCAGCAGGGCGGCACCGCTGGTCCCTGCGACTGCACATTTGATCCCTTGGAGAACAAACCCATGTTCCGTAAGCAAGCTGTGTATCTAGCTGCCTTCGTGACCGCCGGCGCCGCCTTGCTGGGGGCATGTGGCACCACCGCAAGCCCCCCGCCGGCCGCACCGCAGACCTCGACCGGCCAACTTGGCGAGCTGAACCTGTTGTCCGGCACCGCGAAGTCCAACAAGGCGGATCTGACGAAGGGCGACCTGGCCAAAGGCCCCAGTGGTACGTCGGACGACGCCGAACCACAGGCCAAGCGTGTGTGGATTCAGCTGAAGGCGAGCAAGGCGGGCGAACTGGACCCCGTCGTCGTCAACGGTGCCGGCCGCACGGTGTACAGGTTCGACAAAGACTCGGCGAAACCGTCGAAGTCGACTTGCAACGGCGACTGTGCGGTGACCTGGCCCCCGCTCCTTGTCGGCCCCGGTAGCCGCGTCTTCGTCGCCGGTGTGAAGGCATCGGCTGTCGGCGTCGTCACCCGCGACGATGGCACTCGTCAGGTCACCATCGGTGGCTGGCCCGCTTACCTGTTCAACAAGGACAAGAAGCCCGGAGACACCTTCGGCCAGGGTGTCGGCGGCACATGGTTCGGGATGAAGCCCAACGGCCAGAAAGCCGGTGGTGCCGCGGGCGCGGCGCCCACGTCGGCCCCCGCGGCGTCCGTACCCGCGACAGTCGTCAAGCCGGCGACCAGTGCGGTGCTCTTCGACGACGCCAACTTCAGCGACAACGGCGCTTCGCAAGGCCTTTCGAGCCCTCCTGTCGGTTGCCAGGGTGTCCCCCGCGCCGCCGTGGCCTCGTCGATCGCCGTCAACGGGTCGCTGAAGATCTGGTCCGGCCCGAACTGCACAGGTAAGTCGGCGGTCATCACCGAGGACGTGCTCGACCTCGCCACCATCGGTTTCGACAACGCGATCAGGTCGGTGTTCTTCGGCGAAGCCCCCACAGCCGGCGCTCCGTCCGGCACACCGGACGCGGCGGCGCCCCTGACCGCGACCAGCGCCATCCTCAACAGCGGCAAGAACCTCACCGAGCCCGATGGCTCACAGGGAATCTCCGGCCCCGGGTGCGCCAACGTCCGGCAGCCGGCGCAGGTTTCGTCGATCCAGGCCACTGGAACCTACAAGATCTGGACCGGCGCCAACTGCACCGGCACCGTGAAGCTCGTCGACGGAAACGTACTCGACCTCGAACCGCTGGGCTTCGACAAGAAGGTCGCTTCCATCCGCTTCGCCGGATAGAGAAAACAGCAACCAGACGACGAAGGACACCACGGGAGTCCCGTGGTGTCCTTCGTCGTCTGGTTTGCCTCAACGGTGGTCGCGGCCCCCGATCGTGCTCAGCTGTCGGGGATGGCGATGTACTCGAAAACGGAACCGTCCGGATGTCTGGCCACCATCCGCTCCCCGTTGGGCCCAGCCGCCGGCGCGACCATGATCTCGCCACCGGCCCTTTCGATCTCGGGCAGGACAGGGGCAAGGTCACCCACGAGGATCGTCGCGTTCCGGTCGGTGTAGCCGTCGGCACCCTCCGCCTCCAGGAGCAGAAAAGGGCCGACGCTTGCCAAGTTGACGCTCCCGTAGCTGAACTTCGCCGCCTTGGCGCCGGAAAGCGCTTGATAGAGCGGTATCGCCTCGTTCAGATCGTCTACGACAACCCTCGCCAGTATCTTCACGATGTTCGACACAGCAACTCCTGTCACGGTGCTGTCCCTACCAGGTCACCGGCAGCGAATGCACGCCATAGGTCACATTGGACCGGCGGTAGCTCACCTCGTCGAATCCGACCGCCAACTTCAGCGACGGGAACCTCCGCAGCAGGGCTGGGAAGGCGACGTGCATCTCCATCCGGGCGAGCGGAAGCCCCACGCAGTGATGGACACCGTACCCATAGGCCAGATGAGTCCGTGGTGGCCGGTCGAAGTCCAGCTCGTCCGGAGAGGCGAACCTGTCCGGGTCACGATTCGCCGACGGCAGCGATACGAGCACTTGCTCGCCACGCCGAATCGTGGTGGCTCCGACCTGCACGTCTGCGGTGGCCGTGCGTATCTCACCGTGATGGGGGATGCACACGTACCGAACCAGCTCGTCGACCGCGGACTGGACGATCGCCGGATCGTCGCGGAGCCGCGCGAGCTGAGACGGATTACGCAGGAGGGCCAAAGTACCGATGCCGAGCATGTTGGCCGTGGTCTCGTGGCCGGCGACAAGCAGCAGGTTGCCGATCCCCACAAGTTCCTCGTCGGTCACCTCCTGGCCGTACCGGCGCACCAACCTTCCCAGCAGGTTGTCTCCGGGGTGAGCCCTGGCGGCGAGAACATGGGCTCGCATCCCGGCGCGCAGCGCGTCCCTCGCCGGGATCAACGTTTCGAGGCTTGACATCACGTCGGTCATGATCTTGGTGAGGGCGGCGAAGTCGAACCCGTCAGTGTCCAGGCCGAGCAGTTCGCAGATGAGCCTCGACGGCACGGGGAGGGCGAACATGGCCACCAGATCGACGGGTGGCCCGGCCGCGGCCATCGCGTCGAGCCTCTCCTCGACGATCTCGGTGAACCTCGGGCGCAGAGCACGCATCCGCTGCTCGGTGAACTCGCCCACGATCATGCGCCGCAGCCGAGTGTGCTCCGGTGGATCGCATTCGATGAACGTTCCGGGCTGCTGCGATCGCACCTCGTCGGCCAGTGTCCGGTCCTCCGGCTTCGGGAGCACGATCCCGAGCGGAGTCAGCTCGCTACTGAACCGGGCGTCCCCCAGCACTTGGCGTGCGTGGTCGAACCGGGTGACCAGCCAGACCTCGTCCCCGCCATTGATCGACACACGCGACACGGGCTGCGTCTCGCGGAGCCGGGCGAACTCGGGATCCGGATCGAACGGACATTCGGCGGCGCGTCTGTACGGCAGCGGCAAGGTGACGGCCGGGATCACGGAAGGTCCTCCTCGGGTTCGGCTTCGGGAACTTGCACGGTCCAGTGACAGCTGCGCTCCCCCAGCTCGTGTTCCACCGCGATGCCGAGCTTGTCCGCCGTCCGGTGGTGCAGGTCGACGCAGTATTCACACGGGCGCCGCAGCGTCAGCTCGACGCCTTGCGCCTGCGCGCGCTCGCGATAGTCGTAGATGCCGCACCGGCGTACAGCGAGTGTCGTACTCCGCGGCTCGTCGGTCCGGACCGTATCGGAGCCGTAGACATCGAGCATGCTGGCCAACCCGGTCAGCAGATCACGCGCGCGCCCGGCTGGATCCTCGATGCGTTTGAGCATCGCCGCGGAGTTGATCGTGGCCACCTGATCGGTCCATGCGGGCAATCCTTCTGCCCCAAGGTATTTCTCGATCGCCGCCTGTGTCCTGAAGTACACGCCGAGGACGAACTCGGTCTTCTCCGCCTCGGTCATGGCAAACTCGGGAGATTCGATCGGACTTCTCCTGTCTGATGGGACGTCTGGCGCATATCGGCCGGACGTCGTGGCCCGGGTGGAAATCGTGGGAGGCCGAGTGCTGCCGGGAAGGTGGCTTCGATTTTGGCGAGCGAATCCCTGACCACCTCCGCGATGGGTGGGGGAAGCCTGTCCATCATCGCGGCGTCATCCAAATTGACCAGCCGTGAGAGTTTCCAGCCGAGGTATGAGCCGAGAAAGGCCAGCGGCGGCAGCACGGGAACCGTCCGCACCGCGAGCGTGCGGCCGTCGAACAGGGGTGCCAGACGCCGTCGTACCGCGTCGAGACCGGGCTCATCCGGTTCGCGATCGGTGGTGAGGAGGCACACGACATCGGGACCACGAAGCACGAGCATGTAGTTGAGTACCGTGAAGTGCTCGACCTCCGCACTGTTCTCGGACCACAACAGGGCTTCCACGTCCTCTTGACGGACGCCCCCGCCGGCGCGACCGATGACGTCCTGAGCGCGGCCCAGCGTCCGCATCACCGGAAGCGCCAAGCCACACGGGCAGGGGGTGCTGTTCACCTCGACCAGGTCTCCGGTCTGGTACCGCAGCAGCGGACGCGCCGGCAGATCGAGACAGGTGACCATCAGCTCGCCCTTGTCCGGACCCTCACCGACACGCCGGATCCCCTGCGCGTCGGCCAGCTCGAACAGATAACTCTGTACCTGGAGGTGCAAGCTCCCCTCCTCACAGGTGACAGCCGTCGTACCCGTCTCCGACGAGCCGAAAGTGCCGACAAAAGCCCTCGCCCCGGTCAACCGCTCCAGGTGTCGTAGCAATGAGGGACCGGTTTGCTCGGCCATCAGCAGCAACTGGCGGAACCGGGGCACCGGCTCGCCGGTCCGATACGCGAAATGCAGCATCTCGAGCAGCCGCGAGGGGGCACCGACGTAGGTACTGATCGAAAGCTCACGGACCAAGCGCAGGATCCGGGTGTAGTCGCCAGTCACGTTGTCCACCCACAGCCGGAGCGACAGTACGCCGAGGTACTCCATCACCTTCTCGAACTGATACCCGGCCGGCGCGAAGGGACCGTTGATCAGGACCAAAGCGGAGTCCTCCGGCGTGAGTAACCGACCCCACATTTCGCCGATGTTGATCGTGTTCACGGCCAGGTCGTCCAATGCCTTCGGCGCGGCCGCTGGGTCTCCGGTGGTTCCCGAGGACTCGTAGTAGTGCAGGAACTCCCCGATCGGACGGGTGAACACATCCCGGGAACCGGACCGAAATTCCGCGCGGCTCAGGACAGCGAGCTCGGCCAGCATCTTCTCGACGAAAGTCTCCGGCGGGTCGGCCAGTGCCCGAATGGCGGTCTCCTTGTCACGCCATCCCGCGAGCGCGCTCCCGAACTGCCGGGAATCCGCGGCGGCGACGAGCGTCCGGACCAGCTTGCCGGCATGCAAGGCCGCAAGATCCTCGTCGCCGGTGTGCACACGACGGGTGATATCGATCTGACGATCCACGAAATCCGTGTACTCGGCGCGAGCCTTTCCATCGCGAATCAGCATGCGAACTCCCATCCATCGCCTTATCGGTAAATAACCAGAACCCGATGATGCGATTTATTCCGTCAAGAACCCTGACCGCAGATTGCGACAATGGAACACCGCGGACGCCAATGATGCAGACAAAGCCAAACACGTTCTAAAACACCGGGAAGCCTCTGTTATCTCGACCCGACACTTTCCGTGCACCCAACTGCCGAACCGTCGATCTGGACCGTAGACGACGAGGAGCATGATGCGTACACCGTTATCGCGCGGACACCTCGCCGTGCCCGATTTTCCCTAGAGACGTGCACTATCGGGCACCCGCACACATTACGTAAGGAGTCGACCACATGAAGCGACTGCGCCTCGACCCGAGCGAACTCGGCCATCAGTACACGATGTCACCCCAGCAGTGCGCACGCGTGACACGCGAGGACTCACGGGGTACCAGGGGATCCTGACCACGAGGCCGGAGCCACCAAGGTTGACCTGGCGAACCGTGGCCGCCCGCGATCGTGCGGACCCGTCTGACAGGTGTCCACACGGGCAGCGTCGCCGACCAAATCGGGCAACCTCAAGCTCGCCCCCTCGTCGAGACCTCCGCACGACATAGCGTGAATCTCGCGGCCAGCCCTTGACAGGGAGCAACACATCATGCCGCGACTGTTGAAAAACCACTCCCCATCGACAACAAAGGTGGTTGAAGAGCACATGAACAAGAATGTTGACCTCAGCGCACTCCAGGACGTCTTCAGCGATTTCCGACGAAACGAATCCAAGGTTCTCCCGGCCTACCACTCCCCGCATGGTGACGCGGAAGCCTGGCGCCTGGCGGAAGACACCCGTACAGGCAACTCGATTTCCGAAAGCTGAGCACGGAAGGGTGGTGACAGCCATAGGCACTGTCACCACCCGACTTATTTCGGACAATTAACGTAGCCAAGGAGAAACCGTGAACGTGCCTGTGTCAACCTACCAGTTGCCGACCGGTTTGAGTCAGCAGGTGGATGCCTACCGGGCGAGCAAGATCGCGCGCCTTGACGACGTACTGCGCGCACTCGACACCAACGATGACCATCCCTGGAGCGCAGCGGCCAGTGCTGATCTTCCCTTGCGCTACGCACTGGCACACCAGGTGTTCGAAGCGGCGAGCCGAGCCGTACAGGACCAGGACACCGAGGCGATCGGCGCAGCGATGATGTTGCGTTCGGAAGAGTCGGCTTTGGACCCGATTCAGACGGACGCGGGTCCGATCGTTGTCCTCCATCCGGCATGGGCGGCGCTCACCGATGATGCCGCCCTCGACGAGGACGCCGCACGCACCGCCGCCCCGGTCGCGATCGCGTCCGCCGAACTCCACGCAGCGGCCACCGCGGCGGACCGTGATCTCGTCCGGCGCGCTCTGGGCTCGGCCGTGGCCGCCGGATTCGGTTCGACGGTAGCCAGGAACACCCGAGTCGTGGCACTGATCGCCGAGCTGCGGCCGACCGCCGCGAAGATCCGAAGCTGGACGACCACTTCCTTGCCGGCGACAGCACACCTGGACTACTTCGCCGAACAGCGCTATGTCAGCCGCGAGCTCATCCATGAGGCAGCGCACACCGAGCTCAACGATCTCTTCGCCGCATCGGGCATCGCTGACGACCTTCGACAGAGCACCGCGACCTTCTACGCACCATGGCTTGAGACGGAGCGTCCCGCGTTCGGGTTCCTGCATGGGACTTGGGCGTTCTCCCATGTCGCACTGTACTGCCGGTGGTTGCTGGATGCCGATGTCACACCGGAGATCTCGGCCGTCGCGGACATGATGCATACAAGACACGTGAAGCAGATACACGCCACTCGACAGGACTTCGCCCGTGCGGTGGAGCTGGTTCGAGTACCCGAACTAGCCGAACTGATCACTCAGCGCAGGGATGCGGCCCTTGAGGGTGCCAGCTCCCCGGTGAACGCCTGAGACGTTTGCCCTGGAGGAAACATGACCACGATATGGTGGATCAATCCCGTAGGCACTTCGGCGTTCGACGACGAGGTGATGCTCGCGATCAAAGCGGTCCGAGCGCCACATCACGAGGTCGTGGTCCGACACCTCGACAGCGGGCCTCCGCACCTCGAGTACCGCGAATACGAGCATCAGGTGATAGCTCCGGTCATCGCCTTGGCCCGTGAAGCCGAAAACGCCGGTGCGCATGCCGTTGTGCTCGGTTGCTTCTTCGATGGCGGGCTACCCGAGCTCCGCGAGTGCGTAAGACTGCCTGTCGTCGGAATGGGCGAGGCGAGCATGCTCTTGGCCTCGACCCTCGGTCACCGGTTCTCCATCATCGCCGGACGGCGGAAATGGGTGCCACACCTCGAGCGGGGCGCCTTGCTCAGCGGCATGGAGCGGCACCTGGCATCCGTGCGCGCGGTCGATATGTCCATCCCTGCGGCACAGGCAGATCCCGACGCGTTCTTCGGTCATGTGCGGGACGCGGCGCGACTCGCCGTCCAGCGCGATGGCGCGGAGGTCATCGTCCTCGCCGAGATCGCACCGCCCGGCTTCGCCGAAGTGCTGAGAGATGAGCTCGGAGTTGCCTTCGTCGACCCCGGCATGGCCAGCTGGAAGTGGGCCGAGATGATGGCGGACCTGTACAAGCTCGAAGCCGTATCGCACTCGAAAGTCGGTGGCTACGAGCCGTTGCCGGCGTCAGCGACTCACCGATGATTGCCGCTGATTGTCAACCATTGACCGATCAGCACGCATTCACTATCGCCTTCGCCACAAGGGGAAGAAAGGCGAGCATTCACGTGCCGTTCGGGCACTAGCACTGAATTCGGACGTGATTCCAGTCACGTCGATATGAGTATCTTGCTTTCATCACGGACGATTGGGTCGCCGACCCCGCGCACTCATTCCGTCCAGCCCATCACACATCCGGCCCAACCGATCACGCAATGCCACAATGCTATCGTGACGCTGCTCTGCGATCGCAGGTGAAGCCACTCTGCCCACGCTTGCCGGCGGGAGAAATGTCTCTTCAGGCACCCCTCAGTACCTCTTTTCACCCGCTGCCCGGCCAGATTCGGTTCCACGTGCTTCCATTCAGCGAACTCCAGCCGCGCGGCGGTGAGATCCACTCGTCGTCAACCTGTAGTGAACAACTAGGTCCTTCAAAATTTCAGAGGTATTCAATGGAAGACCTACTTGACAGTGACATGCCACTCCGACAGGCGAAGAACGTGCATTCACTGATTGAGCACCGCATCCCAGGGAATGGTCTTCACGCGGCAAAAGACCTCCTCGCGCGCATTCTGCAGGCCCGTGAACCGTACACGATGCATGGCGACATCACCGGACTGTTCGATTGGCTCGGCGACGATGGAACCGAGTGGTGCCAAGAAGTTGAACGTCACCGTCTGCGGGGCAGCCTGCTGATGTCCGATAAACGGATGATGCCGAGGCCACAGACGGAGGAGGTCCGCTTCTTGCCGGATATCACCGCCGGCGCCTCCGTCGGAGTGACATTCGGTGACGTGGCGTTCGCGGTCTCGCTCGACCCACCGCACGTTTCCCGGCTGGATGGCCCCGGCGTGGCCACACTACTCAGAAACGCGTTTTGGGCATTGTGGGAAAACGCTCGTGAAACACCTCGAGCGAGATCGATCAGCAAGGTGGATCACACCCTACTGCCAGAACGTGAGACTCGCTCCTCGTGGAATATTCCCGAGGAAGTCTTGTCCGATATCCGGTCGACGCAGCGCACGACATTTCTGATGAACATCGGCGCAATCCGCCACTCCTACCGGCAACTCGTCGATCTCGCTCCGGCTCTGGATATTCGTTTCTCGGTGAAAACCAACCCTGACCCGCGAGTACTTTCCGCACTACAGGAAGAGGGATGCGGTTTTGAAGCCACATCGTGGCATGAAGTCGAACTGGCAAGACTGGCGGGCGCGTCGCCCGAGAAAGTGATCTTCTCTGCCCCCGTCCAGGAACTCGAAGATCTGCGCTTGGCACATGAAAGTGGCGTCTCCGTGTTTGTCGTCGACTCGGTGAGCCAAATAGACCGAATCGCCAAGGCCGCACCTGATGCCCGGTGCCTGGTGCGAATTCGCACATCAGGTGACCACTACGCGTTCATCAACCTTTCGACGAAGTTCGGAATCCCGCAGGCGGAACTGATACCGATGTTGCACGCGGTGGAGCGAGCCGGACTCGTCCCCCACGGCATCGCCTTCAACGTGGGCGGCCAGAACGAGGTGG
Source organism: Amycolatopsis sp. EV170708-02-1 (assembly GCF_022479115.1). Classification (NCBI taxonomy): domain Bacteria; kingdom Bacillati; phylum Actinomycetota; class Actinomycetes; order Pseudonocardiales; family Pseudonocardiaceae; genus Amycolatopsis; species Amycolatopsis sp. EV170708-02-1. The sequence goes on along the minus strand of NZ_CP092497.1, from coordinate 4,460,538 downwards.
CCACCGCGTGGCGTGATGGGATCCGCCAGGCGCACGCACTGGCCGCGGAATGCCGGCTGCACGGGTTCCCGATCGAGATGATCGACATCGGCGGCGGATTCCCGATCCCGGTACACCCACTGGTCCCCCGCCTCGAGCAGATCGCTCCTACCATCAACGCAGAACTCTCCGGCCTGCACTATCTGGCCGAACCGGGGCGGCTGATCGCAGGCGACGCCGGCAAACTGGTGGCTCCGGTTGTTTCCAGGGCAGTTCGGGACGGTCGAACCTGGCTCTACGTCAACGCATCTATTTTCGGCGTGTTACAGATGATGGATAGACATAGATTCCATTTTCCGATAACAACCGACCGGGTAGACCTCGACGCCGAAGAGTATGTAATTTCTTCACTGTCCTGCGACGGTCGTGATGTCATTTCGGACAGCACGATCTTACCCAAGGGGGTCGCCGAAGGAAATCTCCTGTTCATACATTTTGTCGGCGCTTACAGTGCACCTGTCTTCAATATCGGCTATGGCGGCGTTCGGCCCGCCCGAGTTCAGTACTTGGACTAGTGATGTGGACACGCGACTTCACTGAGATCGGCGAGGAAGACTTGTCGCTGGTCGGCGGCAAGGGGCTCTCCCTGGCCGCCTTGACACGTCACGGAATTCCCGTTCCACGCGGCTTCGTCGTCACCACGCAGGCTTTCGAAACGCTGATGGCCGACAACGGGATCAGCCCGCACGCACCGGATGCCGGTACGCGTGTCGGCGCCGCGCCTCCGCCTGCCGGTCTTGCGGAGGAAGTGACCAAGCGGCTCAACGGCCTGAACGGCCGCTACTTCGCCGTCCGGAGCAGTGCGGTCAGCGAGGACTCCGAGGATCGGAGCTTCGCCGGCATTTTCGAGAGCTACCTCAACGTTCCCGCGGCCGACGTCGAGTCCCACGTGCGGCGATGCTACGCGAGCTTGTTCTCAGACCGGGCACGACACTACCTGCACGCGCCCGAGCCGATCGCGGTCGTGATCCAGGAGATGGTCGACAGCCGGCACGCCGGAGCGCTCTTCACCAGACATCCTGTCGACCACACCGAAGATGTCATCGTGGTCGAGAGCTGCCACGGTCTCGGCGAACTGCTGGTATCGGGCGAGATAACACCGGCACACTACGTACTGGACAAGCGTTCGGGGGTGATCCTCCAGCGTCGCGCCGGCACGCAGCATGTCAAGTTGGTCCGAGTGGACGGGCAAAACGAAGTGGTACCGGTGGCCGAGATCGACGAGCCACTGAGCGCAGCGGACTTACGTGGTCTCTCGTTGATCGCCAGAAGAATCGAAACCTTCGCAGGAACCGCGTGTGACGTCGAGTGGTGCATCGACGACACCGGTCTGCATATCGTGCAAAGTCGCCCGATCACCACGCTCCGCGAGCCGGGTGATGATGTTTCCGAATTGCCGAAGTACAGCAAACGATTCAGTTCCCGAATTCTGTCTCCGATCTTCGAAGAAGCCAATGTCCAAGGCTTTCACAAGTATGCCCGAAGCCAGTTCGAGCTGAGTTTCGACCTCTCGCGATACCATGTGTACCAGCCGAGCTTCAAACACCCGAATGGTGACGTCGACATCTGGATCGACAACGCCCTCGACGCCAGTCTGATCGCGCACATGAAGGTGCTCATCCGACGCGACCACAACTATTTGGAGCGCCTGGAAACCCGCTACCTGCGGACCGTCGAGGAGTTCACCAATTTTTGCGAGGCAACAGAAGGTCGAGATTACCGTCAAGAAACGGATGAACTGCTGATCCTGCTTCTCGGCGAGTTCGACGAGCTCAATCAGCGCATGACCTCGATCTACAATGCCCCCATTTTCGCCCTCACGCCACTGGCCGAGCTGGTGAGCGAGGAAATGCAGGGCGGAAAGTCTGCGAATTTCAGTGACGATTTCGCGACATTGACGTTCAGCGACGTGCCGAACAGCGCATTCCTGCAGGAGGAGGAGTTCCTGCGCATCTTGTTGGTCACACAGGAACGGCTGGGCCATGCCGCCTGGTCGGACGAGGTGCTCGAGGACGCCGAGATCTCCGCCCTGATCGATCAATATCATCGCCGATGGCGATTCCTTGCCTGCACCGATGTCATCGGCGAGGCTTTTACGAGGCAATATTTCGAGGACCTGCTGCGAAGCAGGTTCCCGGAGGACGCCGCGCAGCTATGGCGCATCATGCTGGAACGGCAAGAGGCCGAACGCGACGCTGTCCGAGCGGCCATGCGGGTCTATCCCTGGCTGCAGTATGAGATCACTTGGCTGCGCACCTGGACCTACCACCGCAATCATACGACGGAACACTACTATCGGGATTTTCAGTGTTTGAAGCCGCTGTTGGTGGAGGTCGCCTGCCGGCTCGGCACTTCGTACCGTCTCCTGCTGAACCTGTCCGTGTCGGAGATCGCGGGAGCACTGGCCGGCACCGCTGCCGACGCGAGGTCGCGCGCTGTTCACCGTGGCCGTAAGGGCTTCAGCCTTGAATGGCGCCAGGAGGCCCCTTTCTTGGCCACGGGAGTACGTCGAAAGGACCGCCTTGAGGTCATCCGGGAGAGGACAGAGGATCGCATCGAGGGACAGGTCGCCAACCGAGGCGCGGCCACGGGAACGGTTCGCATCGTCAAGGACCCCGTTCTGGAATCGTCCCGGTTCGAAACCGGCGATATCCTCGTGACTCCGATGACGACACCGAGTTTCGTCCCGCTCATGGCACGAGCGGCAGCGATCGTCACTGATGAGGGAGGCGTCCTTTGCCACGCTGCCATCGTGTCACGGGAGCTGAACAAGCCGTGCGTGATCGCCGCCCACAACGCGACTCAGCTCCTGACCGAGGGAATGCGGGTACACGTGGACGCCGACCGGGGTGAGGTTCTCGTCCTGGCTCCGTTGCAGGGCCAGCCGGCCTAGCTGCGAGCGACGGGGCGGAGCCCGATAGGCGACCTCGCCCGGCACCTCACGGGATCGGCCGAGGCACCGGCTGATCCCGTGAGCGCGGACGCGGCCATGCCCCCGGCCTGCTTACTGTCCCGGACGAGTTGCAGCGAATCCGTACGGGTTGAACAGGCAGACCAGTCGGAAGTTTGAGGCAAGCAACGCTGTCCACAGTGGATCTCATTGTAGTGACCATGTTGAATCGGGGCAGCCGACGACGGGTGTTTTCACGAAATGAGGCCCGGTGAGAGTCTCTGGCAAATTGTCCTTGCAAGGGTTCGCGGTGGTCACTCCCCTCGGGGGTGACCCCCTTTCCCGCGCGATCGACACGAACGTCCTGAGCGCGGCCGAAGCCGCACACTTCAGCTTCGACACTCTCCCGGTGGCGACGGCCGAAGAGAATACCGAGACCATGGCGATCACGGCTGTCCGAAGAGCTCTCGCGGTCGCCGGGGTGGCGCCCGAGGATGTGGGCTTGCTGGTGCACTCTTGGGTCGCGGACACGGAAGTCGACTGGCGGATCACGGCGAGGATCGCCCGGCTGGCCGGCTCCAGGCGCGCGGTGGCCACCGGGGTCAGGCAGTTGTGCAACGGTGGCGCGCTCGGGCTGCAGTTCGCCGCCGCCTACCTGCTCACCGAGCCGCGGGTCGAGCACAGCCTGGTGCTGACGGCCGACGCGCTCGGCGAATCCTGGTCGCGGCGCTGGCGGCACGGTCTCGGCCTCGGCGACAGCGCCACCGCGCTGGTGTTGTCCAAGCGCCCCGGCAAGCTGACCGTCCAGTCCATCGTTTCCGGTGGACGGCCGGACCACGAGGCGACCTTCCGGGCCGACAATCCGTTCCAGCGGGAAGGCTTGGGTGATCACCCGCTGCCTGCCGAGGACATCCCGTCCGAGCAGGTGGTCTTCCGGATGAGGTCATGTCTACGGGGCACCGTGCGTGATGCCTGCGCCGACGCCGGCCTCGATGTGGGCGATCCCCGGATCGATTTGGTGCTGGTCAACCGGGTCAGTTCGGCACTGGTGAAGATGCTCGCCGAGGGCAACTTGCCGTCAGGGCTCGCGGGCAAGGTGCAGAACCTGGCCGAGCACTCCGGGCACCTGTTCGCCGGAGATCTCGCCGCCAATCTCGCGCACTTGGCCGATGTGCTCACCCCCGGCCGGTTCGCCCTGGTTCTCAACTTCGGCGCCGGATTCAACGCGACCTGCGTGGTCGTGCGCGCCTCCGACGTAGGAGGGGATGTCGTTGGCTGACCGTGCGACCACCTTGCCGGAACTGCTCACCGGACTGGCCGACAGCGATCGGAAGGTCCTCTTCCCCACCTCCGGGGCGACCCTGCCGCATCGGGCACTGCCGGCGCTGGCAAGGTCGACCGGCGCGCTTCTGACCGCCAAAGGTGTCGTGCGCGACGAAGTCGTCGGCCTGCTCATACCCACCGGCCCGGAATGGCTGTCTTCCTTCTTCGGCGTCTCGATGATCGGTGCCGTCGTCTCCACACTCCCGCTGCCGCCGGTCGTCCTCGACCCCGAAGCCGTCGCCCAGGGGCTATTGCCGATCGTGGCGGCCGCGGACCTGCGCCATCTCGTCGTGGCCGGTGTCGGCCGTGCGGTCGGCGCCGCGCTCGCCGAGGCCCGTCCTGAGCTGGCGGTGATCGACGTGACCGAAGTGCCTGCCGGGAACGTTCCGGACGTACCGGTGCGACCGCACGACCGGGCGGTGGTGCAGTTCAGTTCGGGCAGCACCGCCCGCCCCAAGGGGGTGGTACTCACCCATCAGGCGATGCTGACCGGGGTGTCCGCCATCAACACCCACATCCAGACGGTCCCCGAGGACCTTCTCGTGGGCTGGGTGCCGCTTTTCCACGACATGGGCCTGGTCTCGTTGCTGTGCTCGCTGCTCACCCCCTGCGACGCCCACTTGTTCGGGCCGCAGAGTTTCATCCGCGACCCCGGCGCGATCGTCGAGCACATCGCCGAAGCCGGTGGGACGATCGTGACCGGCCCGAACTTCTCTTACGACAAGTTCGTCGAGGCGGCGCAAGGTCGGTCTCTTGACCTGTCGCGTTGGCGCCTGGCGCTCAACGGGGCGGAGACGGTCCGCCCGGACACGGTCACCGACTTCCAACGGACATTCGGGCCGTGCGGCGTTCCCTCCTCCACCATGTATCCGTGCTACGGAATGGCCGAGGCGACGCTGGCGGTCACGCTGCCGAAGCTCGGCACACCTCCACGCATGCTGACCGTCGACCGTGAGCGGACCGAACTGAACGGGCCGGTCGTGTTCGATGAGCGCGGGCGACGTCTCGTCGGAGTCGGGGTCGCCGTCCCGGGCATGGAGATCGCCATCGCCGGTACGGACGGCGAGCATCTTCCCGAGGGATGGCTCGGCGAGATCCACATCCGCGGCGCCGCGGTCACCCGTGGCTATCTGGGCGAGACCCCACGCGCCGACGACGACTGGCTGAGCACCGGCGACCTGGGTTTCCTCGACAACGGCGAACTGTTCATCGTGGGCAGACGCAAGGAAATGATCATCGTCCGAGGGCGGAACTTCTTTCCTGACGAGGTCGAGAACTCGGTGCGCGACCTGGATGTCGTGCACCGAGGGCATTGCGTGGCGGTCGCCCACCCTTTCGAGGAACGAATCGTCGTGGTCGCCGAGACCGCCGCGCAGACAGGAGCCGAGGCCGGCTCCATCCAAGGAGCCGTGCAGTCCGCGCTCGGGCTGGCCGCCGTGGACGTTGTGCTCGTTCCACCCCGTTCGTTGCCCCGCACCACGAGCGGGAAGTGGCAACGCACGCTGGTCGCCGAACTTGTGCGGCGACACCTGACCGACACGCCCCCGCAGGAGGATTCCTCATGATCGACATCCCGGAGCCGAGCACGATCTCGCACGAGGTCACCACCCTGGTGCGAGCGCGAATGGCCGATGTGGTGAACCATCCGGTAGCCGAGGTCGACCTGACCGCGCGAGTCACCGAGCTGCCGGGAATGGACTCGGCGAAACTCGTCGAAGTCGTCGTGTGGTGCGAAGCGCGGTGGAACATCGAACTGGACGAGGAAGTCCTCTTCGACGCCCGCACCGGCGAGGACCTCTGCGAGATCATCGCCGAAGCCATCGCGGCGAAGCGGGCGAGCTAATGACGGCCGTCCCGATCAGCGACGTCGCTGATCGCGCCGAGTTCGAGGCGGTCATCCGGGGCCTGCGTGAGCGGGAAGCTGTCGTTCCTGTCGTGCTCGATGGAGGGCTCCGGGCCTGGGTGATCACCCGGTACGCCGAGGGCCGGGCCGCACTCCGCGACCAGCGATTGGTGAAGAACCCGCACGAGGTCAACGCTTTCAAAGGAGTCCGCCACGCCGAGGACAGCTACGTGGTCGAGGGAAGACACATGCTCAACAGCGACGGCGCCGACCACGTCCGGCTGCGGGGTGTGGTGGCTTCGCAACTGTTGCCGGCATCGGCCGTCGCGGCTTTGCGCCCTGCAGTAGCGGAGATCGCCGGCCGTCTCCTCGACGACATGGGCACCACGTCGTCCGCGGACCTGATGGCGGCCTACGCGAGACCGTTGCCCGAGTTGGTCATGGGGCGGGTGCTCGGGATTCCGGAGGAGAGCATCCTGGCGCTCGCCCGGCTGAGCAGGCGGCTGGCCACCCGCGAGGACTCGGCATCGGCCGGGATGCGCGCCGCCTACAACGACGCGGTGGACCTGGTGCGGGCCGAGATGACCGGTACCCCACCTCCGGGAACCGTGCTCGCGACCCTGCTCGACGCGGTCGCCGAGCGCCGGATCACCCGGCGGGAGCTGGTTTCGACGGTGCTGATGCTTCTCGCCGCGGGTACCTCCTCGACCACCATCGCCATCGGCCATGGCGCCGCGACGCTCGCCGGCACGGCTTCGACACTGCGGGCGCTGCTCGAGTCGGAGGAGACGTCGGCGGACCTGGTCGAGGAGCTGATCCGGCATCATCCGCCGTTCCCCTTTTCTCCCTGGCGGTTCGCCCGCGAAGCGATCGAGATCGACGGCATCACCATCCCGGCGGGTTCAGTCGTGTTCATCCTGCTCGCCGCGGTCAACCGCGACCCTGCGGTCATCGAACGCCCCGAGCAACTGGTACCAGGCAGGCGGCTGCCCACCGGGCACCTCACATTCGGGTACGGACCGCACTTCTGCGTGGGCGCGAACCTGGCCCGGATGGAGATCGCGACGGCACTGCGGACGCTCTTCGACCGCTTTCCGAATCTGACCTTGGCGATCCCGTACTCGGACGTGGCGTGGACGGGGCTTCTGTTCGACCGGACGATCACCGCGCTGCCGGTGCTCCCCCAAAGCGCCTGAACCCACACGCCGACAACAGAGGAGGTGGCACGGCAGTGCCCCAGACACCGTCCTCGGCCGCTCTCGCCACGACGTTCTTGCAGGAGGCGACCAAGCTGGCGGCCGTGCGAGGCCCCTTGTTCCGGCATTCGCTGTTCCACCTGGAGTTCACCTTTGTGACCGGGCCCGATCTGGTCGCAGAGCTGTCCGACGAGCACCGCTTCACCAAGCACGTCCACGCCAACCTGGTCGCGATGTGCCCTTTTCTCGGCGACGGACTGCTGACCGTGGAGTCCGGTGAGCCTGCCTGGCAGACCGGCCACGACGTACTGTCACCAGGCTTCACCAAAGCCGCGATGCACGGCCACCACGACGTCATGCTCGACGTCACCCGGCAGCTACAGGCCAGATGGGACCAGGCCGTGGCAGGCGAACCGATCGACCTCATGGCGGATCTGCTCCGGACCACGCAGGAGATCATCGGTCGCGCCGGCTTCGGCTACAGCTTCTCCTCGTTCGAACGAGAGCGGCCGCATCCGTTCATGGCGGCACTGACCGGCGCCACACTGTACGGCTTGCGATCGGTCACCCGCCCACCGCTGATGGGCGGGTTGCTGGGCGACCGGGCGGCCCGCAACAACGCCGAGGACATCGCCACCATGAACGACATCGTGGACGAGGTGATCGACTCCAAGCAGGCCGAACCAGGGGACGACCTGCTCGGCATGATGCTGCGTAGCGGACGAATGGATCGGGACAATATTCGTAACCAGGTGATCACCTTTCTCGCCGCGGGTCACGAGACCACCTACGGGGCGCTGGGCTTCGGGGTGAACTTCCTGTTCACCCATCCGGAGATCCTCGCCCGAGCCCGGGCCGAGGTGGACAAGATGTGGGGCACCGCGGAGCCGGACTACACCCAGGTGAGCAAGCTTCGCTATCTCCGCCGGGTCGTCGACGAGACCCTGCGGTTGTGGCCGACCGGGCCCGGCTACGCCCGGCAGGCACGAGAAAGCACCCTTCTGGGCGGCTCGTATCCGGTGAGCGCGGGTGAGCCGCTGTTCGTTCTGCTGCCGGCCTTGCACCGGGACCGAGTGTGGGGAGATCACCCGGAGGTGTTCGACCCGGACCGGTTCCTTCCAGACCGAGTGCGAGCCCGGCCGGCGCATGCCTACAAGCCGTTCGGCACCGGGGCCCGTGCCTGCATCGGCCGGCAATTCGCCTTGCACCAGATCGTGCTCGTGCTCGGACTGCTGCTGCGCCGTTTCGACCTGACGCTGCCCGACGACCACGAACTACAGGTGTCGGAGCTGATGACCCTCCGGCCGGACCGCCTGATCGCACAGGTCACCCACCGCCGCCTGAACTGAAGATCAGCGCCTTGCCCGGATATTCAGGATGCCGATTCCTCGCTGAGTGCCGAGAGGAAGACACGTGCGACCTCAGCTTCCTCACCATCGAGAAGAACGAAGATGTCCAGAGCGCGTTGCGCGTTCTCCCTAGCCTGCTCATAGCACATTTCGCGACGGTGCAATTCGGCGATTCCCAGCAGGGCAAGAGCTTCGTGATAGCGATTCCCGATCTCTTCAAAAAGGTCCAACGCCTCTTTGTAGCCCCGCATCGCCGCCACCGTATCGCCAACGTCACGATGCGCGTGGGCCAGATTCACAAGAATGTTGGACTCGTTCATGGTAGCGCCGCTCGCCCGCGCGGCTTCGAGACCGATTCCGCCGTAGCGCAGAGCCTTTCTCGGCTGCCCAGACTCGACGTACAGCTCACACAGAGAATCAAGCGACCCGGCTTTGAGGTACTCGCTGCCCACACTCACGGCCAGCTCAAAAGCCTCATGCGCATACGTGATCCCCTGCAGATACTGTTTCATCTCTCGTAGCGTTGACCCCAGGTTTGCCAACAGCGCAGCCGTGAGTTCAAGATTTTCCGTTCGACGAACCAGGGAAAGCCCCTGCTTCAGGCAGCTGACAGCGGTTTCATTCCTTCCGGTTCGGGAGTTCGCGATGCTGAGTGCCATCAACATGCGCACACGTGGCTCCGGATCCGCCAACTGCTCGGCGGAAGCCAGCCCGATGGTCAATATCTTGATCCACTCCGTGAGCAAACCTGTCGAGTAGTAGTGGAACGCCATAAGCCAGGGCAGTTGCCAGGCTGTCTCATGATCACCCAGGTCCGCGGCGTGCTGGGTCAATATGAGGATGTTCGGCGCCTCGACTTTGCACCACGCGAGAGCAGATTCGCGAGTATCGAACTTCGGCAACTCGTGGTGGATCTTCTTGACTTTTGCCCGCACGGGCTCGTAGTCCGGCGTAACGCACAGATTTGCCGATATCAAGCTCTGGTGGTACCAGACCGCTAGACGGCGGGTCACCGCCACGCGTTCCTCGTGCGTGTCGTGCCGCGTCACCAATTCGCTGGCGTAGACCTTGACGAGGTCATGAAAACTGAAGCGATCCCCCTCTCGCTCCAGCAAATGCTGGTCACTCAACTTCGTCACTAGATCTTCCGCATCGTGAACCGGCCTGTCGATCAGCGCGGATACGGCCAGAAGCCCGATGTCGGGGCCGCGGAGCAAACCGAGGTAACGAAACGCCCGAGCCAGTTCCGGGTCGAGCGACTTGTACGACCACGAGAAAACTCCCCTGATCGATGACATTTCGTCATCATCGACATCGAGAGCATCGAGCCGGCTCCGTTCGGCACTAAGGTTCTCCACGAGATCACGAAGACTCGAATCCTGCTTCGCCGAGATCTTTTCGGCGGCGACTCTCAAGGCCAGCGGGAGATAACCGCACAACCGGGCAAGTGTCAACGCCTGTTGGACTTCGGCGGCGATTCGCTGACGCCCGACGGCCATACGAAGCAATTCCAACGCTTCGCCCTCCGTCAAGAGCCCCAAGGTAAGACGGCGTGCCCCATCGCGCGCGACGAGACCACTGAGCCGGTTACGGCTGGTGATGAGCACCAGACTGTTCGACGCGCCGGGCAGCAGATCACGTACCTGCTCGGAGGAAATGGCGTTGTCCAGAAGGATCAAAGTTCGTTTGCCGGACAGCAGGCTACGGTACATGGCCGCCTGTACGTCCACACCCTGCCGTTGACTAGGACTTCCGAGAGCCCAAAGTAGCTGCCCGAGAGCGTCCGACGGTGTCAGGGGCGGACGATTCGGGTCGAAACCGCGCAGGTCAAGATAGAGCTGACCATCTGGATAGTCGGCCGCCACCTGCCGGGCGAACCGCAGCGCGAGAGACGTTTTGCCGATGCCGCCGGCCCCATCGATCGCCGATATGAGTAGCGCCTGACCACCCGACTCCGCTGCGGCCCGCCAACCCGACAATTGCTGGAGCTCGCCGGTTCGGCCGACGAAGTAGGGCACTGCGTGAGGCAGTTGCGCGGGATCGGCGAGTGTGATCGCGACCGCGCCTCGCCCGCCGAGAAGAGTTCGGGATCGGAGCGCAGCATCCGCAAATGCAGGTCGGCGAGGGCGCCGCTGGGATCCAGGCCGAGTTCCTCGATGAACAAGCGGCGGACCGTGTCGAACTCGGCGAGCGCGTCTGCCCGCCGCCCGCTCCGATACAGGGCGAGCATGAGCTGCTCGCGGAGTCGTTCCCGAAAGGGCTCCCGCTGGATCGCCTCGCCGAGTTCCGCGATGACCTCCCGATGCCTGCCACTGGCGAGCATGAGGTCCGCTCGCTCTTCGACAAGTTCATAGCGAAGTTCCGTCAACCGCACTCGAGCCGCATCGGCGAATGGGCCCGGAAGCCCGAACAACGGAATGCCCCGCCAGAGGGCGAGGCATTCTCCAATGACGTCGGCGGCCGCCGACTTGTCACCGGCAGACGCCATGTCGCGTGCGCGATGAACCTGGGACTCAACCAACCCCAGGTCCAGCTCCCTGGGGTTGATCACGAGTTGATACCCCGTCGCGGTCCGCACCAGGACATCCTCGCCCACCGCGGAAAGCGCGCGCCGGAGGCCGTGAATGTAGGTGTGCACACTACCTTCGACCGACGCCGGAGCCGTGTCGCCCCAGACTCCGTCGATCAGCTCGTCGCGCGAAACCGACTGATTCGCACGCATCGCGAGTATCACCAACACCGCGCGCTGACGAGGAGGGCCAAGGGCGATTTCCTCGTCTCCAACGCAGGCATTGACCTCACCCAGCAATCCGACTCGGAACCGTTGAGTATCAGCACCGGCCACGCCGTTCTCAACCTCCATCCGATGCCGCGAAAGACAACCGGAAGGAGATGACCAGCACAGAACAACGGCTACGAACGGCGCTTCTCACCACCAACCCGGCTGCCCGGATTCGGTTCTCCTTCCGGCAACTGCTGCGGTGCCGAAGCTGGACTCGGCACCGATATCCAAAGCGGATCCCACCCGCATGCGGTCCGCTAGGGAACAGCTTGTCGGGCGACTCGTTGTGCACCTAGTCTACGCATCTGATGGCCGACCATCACTATCCGCGGACACGCCGAGCACGGTGGGCACACATAGCCGTCCTAAAGGGCAGAGACAGGAAGCCGGGACCAGCGGCTCACTCGTCGATCCAGCCGTGCCCGCGGGCGAGGACGACCACACATTCTCGCACCGCCAGGATCTGTTGTGCGGTAAGAGAGTGGACTGTCGCCAGCAGGCTTTCGGTCAGCTCCGAAGTCAACTGCCCCACGGTGAGGACGTCACAAAGATCGTCCGGCCCATCGGCGGGGTCTGCCTCTGCCTGCGCAGTCGCCGACACCGGCGGTGCCGCCGCGCTTGGCTTCCCACTGAGGCGTACACGCGAGGCCTTCAGGCCTCGGTCACCTTCCTCGGTGACAAATTCCACCTGAACGCCGGGCACGATGAGCCTCTTGTCGATCTCAAGATCGTTCACATGAATGAACAAATCGTCCCCGCCGAGGTCGGAGGAAACGAAACCATAGCCTCGGACCTCATCGAACCTGATAACCGTACCAGTATCCACCACAGCAACTCCGCACCAAATCGATAGTCAACCAGAACCAGGTACTGCTCATAAACAACTCACACCGCGAGGGAAATTCGACTATACCGGTCGATGCCCACGCCCATCGAACTCCACATGCTCGACATGTTCCGGCTCACGCCTTCCCTTGTGGCGTACGGCCCGCGCACGGGATGCCTCGGTCACCCGGCGGCCACGACGGCGGGTGAAGGTCGAACCGTGGTCAGTACTCCCCGCGGCCCCGCGCTGGACAAGTGCCACCGCGCCTTGGACGCGCCCACCTTGAACGGAGCTCGCCAGCTTCGCTTGGATGAGCTTCGCTAGCGTCGATGGCGTTGGACCGGCATCGCGGCGGTCCTGCTGGTCCGTGTGGGTACTAGGGGCGACAGGCGCCGGTGGCGGGGGTTCGTCCGCACCGGAGGACGCCGGCTTGATGGCAACCGGTGTCTCCCGATGGTACTGGCGGTAGGCCAACGATTCGGGATGGACTATCTTGGTTCGCCGACGTGGCTGCGGCGGCCTGGCCCGGCGTTCGGCAACGGTGGAGACGATCACCTCGGACTTGACCAGGTATTTCGCGTCGTATCGCGCCGGTTGCCGTTGCCGCTTCCGGCCCGCCCCGAAGGGACGCAGCCGCATCAGCGCGTTCATCCGGGCGTCGACCTCGCCCACGCCCTCGTCGTGATCCGGACACGGACCCCGCCATGCGCATCCACGAACTCCGCACCGACGCGTCCACGATGCGGTGCGGGTCTCGGGTAAGACTGATCTGTGATTTGCGACGATGAGGACTCCCGCGACTCAATTCGACTCTCTCGACGAGAGTATCCGGCAAGCCACTTCCCTGTTCGAGAGTACGTTCTTGTTCGACAGTACGTGCTCTTACTTCGTCAGCTTGGCCCTGAAGGCCCAAGGGCAAGAAAGTCTGCCTAAAGGGCCTTACCTGCGTAGGCCATAGCGGTCGCGTCCGTCTTCACACCCAACTGGGGCGTCGCGCCCGCCGGCGAACAGAGTCGTGCTCACAGGTTCTCATTCGTGAGTGAACTTGCTCAATTTGGTGGCGGCGAGCATGAGCGGGAATCCCCCGGCGGCGCGTGCCGCTATCTTGAGGCCGGTTCACGGTCTCCGATCTGGGAAGGCATGGCCTGAACGTCGATGAACGAGCAGACACAGCGACACACGACGACATCGGTCTTGGTCGATCTCGATCTACTCTATGGCGAAGCCGTCCACTTGCAACCGCGCATGGACCCGCTCTCACGCCTGCCGAGTTCAGCTCTGGCGCTCGATGCGACTTTTGGTCACAGGCAAACGTGGCGTGTTCTCGGGTGAGTCGGTGGTGGAATGAAGGCTCCCTTCGCCGCGTCTAATGCGGTGAAGGGAGCCTTCGGGCATGGTCAAGCGCTGGCCACGCCACATTTACCTGACCCTCATAAGTCCTGACTGCCGCATGCATGCAGACTGCCGGCTGGAGTGCCCGCGCGCCTATGGCCAGTCGCGGAGGTCACGCACAAAGAACACAGCTGTCGAACTTCCCGGTTGGAGATCTCTTGTGAGGAGAAGAGTGAAAGCGGATGGGTGATGAGTATGGTGTTACTCGTTTGCCTTCGGAGTTGCAGAAGTTTTTTGAGGTGGTTATCGGTATTAAGTGGCCGGAGGCTGATGAGGGTGGTCTTCGGTCGTTGAGTGGTGCGTGGCTGGATTTCGCGAAGGCGGCTGAGGTTGAGGCTGAGGCGGTGGTGGGTGCGGCGGAGGCTTTGGGTCGTTCGATGCGGGGTATGACGGCGGAGCGAACCATCGACTGGGTCAAGAGCGAAGTCAAGCGGCTCGGGACGATGGCGGGGCAGTCGCGGGGGTTGTCGAGTGAGGCGCGGACGGCGGCGGCGGATGCGCAGAAGGCCAAGATCATGCTGGTGGTGTTCGGGGCGATCGCGCTGGCCACCATCATCTGGCTGGCGTGGAGCATTTTCACGGCGTGGATGATTCCCGCGGTGAAGGCCGCGACGCAGATCACGCTGCGCACGATTTTGAAGCAGTTGCTGCTGGAGATGCAGCGGATGACGTTCAAGCGGGCGGCGCTGGGGACGTTGCGGGTCGGTGCGGACATGGCGAAGTTCGCTGCCGCGGGCGCGGGGCTCATGGCCGGTCTCGATTTCAGTATCCAGTGGGGTCAGGTCATCGACGGGCAGAAGAACGGGGAGACCGCTGGGCGGGGAGAGTTCGATTGGAAATCGATCGGGAGGTCCGCGATCGGTGGCGCGATCGGGGGTGCGGCGTTCGGCCTGTTCCACGGGCTCACCGTCGGTGCGGCCGGCAGCGCGGTCAAGGGCCTGGCCAAGGACATCGTGCGGAGTTCCGGGAAGTTCGCCGGGGCGGGCAACGCGGCCATCGCCGCGGAACTGCGGGCCGAGATCAACCGGGTCAAAAAGAGGATCCCGGGCTATCTGCACGCCCTGGGGCTGGGTGGCTACGGTGTCGGCCAGGTCTGGATGGTGGTGGCGAGCACACCGCTGGTGCACCTGGCCACCGGCGGCCACGGACCCTGGTATGCCGGGATGCTCGGCGCGCTGAGCAGGCACCACGCCGATTTCAAGGGCAACGACCGCTACGACCTCAGCGATCTCATCGCCGATCGGGTCCCGTTCCTCAAAGACACCATCGCCGCGCTCGAACAGGGCAAACTCGAACTTGAACTCGGACCCTGGCTGCACGAAGTCCGTAACTCCGGCACCAGCGACAACGGTGACAGTGGTGGTGTCGCGTCGGAGGTGTCGGAGAAGATCCCGGTTGCCGGGCACACCGGGACCGGCGACGAAAAGGACAGTGGCCGTGAGGTCGCGGGCACCGGGGCCGGTCCGCTCGGGACCGTGTTCACCACCCCGGGCGACTTCGGCCTCGGCTCCCTATTTGCCAAGAACGACAGTGCACTCCCGGTCACCGACTCCGGGCTCACGGAGAAAACCGGCGACCTGTCCTGGTCCCGCGACACCGACACCCTGGTGTCATCCCGCGACACGGACTCGGTCGTGTCAATTGGTTCGGACTCCGACACCGTGGTCTCCCGTGGCTCGGAGGGATCCTTCGTGCCGAACCTGCGTGGCGGTGGCTGGGCCTCCGACGAGATCTCACTCGCGTCCGGATCCTCGGAGTCCGCGTCCCACAGCACGAACGGATCAAGCACCGGCTCGCTCTGGGGTGGCTCGGACACCGACTCGATCTTGTCCCGCGACTCGAACGACAATTCAACCGGCGACACAAGCCTCCACACAGGCCAAGACAACCAACCGGCGACAGCCAACACACCCACCACAGCCGCGTCCTCCACACCAGGCGGAGCCGGCACACCGACCACAAGCGGGAACCAGACACCAGTACAGGCACCCGGCCCGTCACCACTCTCGGGCCTGAGGTCGTCATACGGCGGGACGAGAGTGCTTCACTCTCCCCACAGCGGCCCCTGGTGGAAAGCACACCGCAGCAAGATCCGGCGCGGCTTGAACCGGCCGGGCAGGCTCTACCGCCGATGTCGGAGCACCTGGCCGTGGCGACCGGTCCACGCGATCCCAGTGCCCCCGTCCTCGACTCCCGCGCGGCGACACCGTTGGCCGACTCCCGCACACCGGAGATCGCGAACTCCCGGCCAGAAGCCCAAGGCAAACCAGTCGTGGCGGTGTCACGCGCCGAAGGCACGTTCCAGGCCGTCCCGCGGGCCACGGACACCACGCTCGGCGCGGAATCCCTCCGGCCGGCCACAACCTCGACCGGTTCAACACCGGCTGTGTCACCGCCGGGCACGGACCACAACCGGCCTAACACGGACAAAACACGCACCGACAAGCCGGACCCGACCGTCTCCCCCGAAACGGCGATCTTCCTGCTCGGCACCGACCCCGACCGGTCGGTCGCAACCAGCCGCACTGCGGGCGACGCGAATACCGCCGGCGGACAGGCATCAGGCTCCTTCGCCAATCCCGGCGAAAGCTGGCGAACACAACGGGACCAGGCCGTGCCGACACGCATCAGCACAGGACGACCCGACGCAGCCACCGGCGGACACGGCGGGCACAATGCGATCAGCCACATCCGGTATGACCTGCGCCGGTTCCAGGTCGGCACCGACAACTGGGTACGAGAATTCACCGTACCGATCGACGTGGTCTCCTCACCAGAATCAGTCACCACCCCCGCCCTGCGCGAAAGGGTACGCGAGGTCCAGGCACTGATCGACACCCATATCAACACCAGACACCGACTCGGCAACGGCGACCAAGTCCACATCACCCTGGAACCCGCGACCTCCGGCAAACGCACAGACGGCTGGATCCACGACCCATCCAGTCCAGTACAGGTGGAGATGTACGACTCCGGCGGGAACCCCAGCGCCGCCGGCATCCCACACCCACGATGGGACATCAACGAACCAGCGAGCAAATCCACGGAGACGCTACTCGGCCTCCTCGGCATCAGCGGAACCCGGCAAACACCCACGCCTGGGCAACACCCGCTGACACTCACCCCACAAGACCTCGCAGCGCTCGAGGCAAGCTCCGGTGCGGCGGAGGGTGCAGTCGCGCGAGAACTGACGGACACCGTTCACCAGCCGCGGAAAGCGACGCGCCTTCACCTCGCCGGCAGTGACGACGACCTGCACAGCGCGAGCCGCGGCGGCCCGGCGACCAGGCTGGGCGGGCGAGTGCCTGATTCTTTGCCTCCAGGTGCGCGTGAGCCATCGGCTCCGGAGGGCGCAGACCGGGTGGAGGACTTCAATCCGGAGGGCTTGCCCTTGACGGAGGTATCGCGGGAGACTCGGCGGTTGCTGGACAGGGCGCCGGAGTATCCGCGTGGCCGGCTTTTGCAGCTGCCGAGGTTTGCGCCCCTGGATGCCGCTGAAGTGAAGACGACCCCGGATGGCCAGGACCTGAGCAGGGCCAGGAAACCGAAGCATCTGCTTCACGACCGACCGGTGGTGGTGCGGGCGAAATTTGCCGTGCGTCGTGTGCTGTCGCCGGACGAAGGGCCGCTGACCGAGGTCACCGTTCGTATTCTTCTCGATCCGGAGAACGAGTTCGGCGCCATTGTCCAGAATGCCGAATGGATCGATTTGCTGGAGGGAACTGACAAGTACTACAACAGGCCTCGTCACAGGTTGCCGAATGGCGACTTGTTCCGGGTTCGATACGTGCGGGTCACGGACCGTAACGAGGCGCACCACGTGGTGACACTGAAGGAGACCGGGACCTCCAAACAGACCTCGTGGCGGATCGGCGACAAGGAAAAGGTACACGAGGCTGGGCACATGTTCGGCTGGCGGGACGAGAAAGGAGAGTTCGGTGCACCTGACCTCGAGAACACGGTAATGGGACGCCATCACGACGAGTCAGGCAATCAACTCCCCGGAGACCTGACGTTCCGGTACCACCACTGGTCGATCCTCGCCCAGCACATCGGCGAAATCCCGCTCTACACCGGCGCCGACGCCAAATACGCCGAGGCACTGGGGATGATGGAACGGCATCTCGCGGCACTCCCGGTGTACTACCAACCGGAATGGCGTGAGCAGATCGCGGAATGGGCGCTTGACCTGGGCCAGGGTCTCGCCGACAACCTCGACGCACAAACCCTGTCAGACCGGCTCGCCGAGATAGA
This sequence comes from Amycolatopsis sp. EV170708-02-1, assembly GCF_022479115.1. NCBI lineage: Bacteria > Bacillati > Actinomycetota > Actinomycetes > Pseudonocardiales > Pseudonocardiaceae > Amycolatopsis > Amycolatopsis sp. EV170708-02-1. The sequence goes on along the minus strand of NZ_CP092497.1, from coordinate 4,442,644 downwards.
TTCCATGATCGAGCACACCCGCGTGACCCGCGCGACTGTCATGCGAAATCTATACGAACAGGCAATGGAATCGGTGGCCCATGGTCAAGCACCGGTAACGTTCCTGCCCGGCGGAGTACCCGGCGGAGTGAACTCCCACGACGCCGTTGGATTCGTCATAGCGATCAACTTCGACCCCCGCGCACAACTCGGATATTTGCTGGAAAGACTGAGGCGCGAAGGCCATATCTCCGATTACAATCGGAGACACGGAGTACTACCCCCGGACGATGACCAGGTTCTCGACGTATTTGGCGACGATTGGGTCTTCACATACAGGGAAACGATCAGCAATGGCCGCCTGATCGAACTTCGGTCACCATACCTCCAGGGGAACTTCTCTGATCATGCGTTCAACAATTGGGAGGGGATTGACGAAGTACTGCGCGCGATGTTTGAAGGCGGCGTACCACTTGGAGACGGCGGCTGGCGTATACTCGTGTCACCAAGAGGGGAACTTTCGCCACAGGAGAACCTGCGGCTGACGGAATTGATGACGGCCTTCTCGCCGGTCGTCTATCACCTGGCGAATCATCTACGTGGCGCAAATATGAATGGCACCAGGCAGCGCGATCTGGCTTTCGCCCGGATCAATCCCTTGCCGGTGGATCCGACGTTGCTGTCCCATGTGGACCAGGTGACGATGACCAACGAGTACTTCGCCAATCTGCTGAGCGACGACGGCCACGCGATAGTTCTCGAGGATCCTCAAGCGGCGCCGAGCGGGCCGATCTTCCAGCTTTTCCCTGGCACCCATAACTCCGCGGTGTTGCAGGTCTACCTTGAGCTTGCGGGGGCGATGACCCTGGCCGCGAAGAACCCGGCGATCGACGCTGTGCTGCACCGCGCTCTGGCCGATCCGCCCCGGCTGGGAAAAGATATTCCGGGACTGCCCGAGTTGCTGCGTTTCCTGGAGTTGCTACCGGTGAGCCCTGCCGTGGAGGAACGCATCGTACAGTTGTTCGCCTGGACCAAGCCGTGGGCCGACAACGGAACCAACGATCGACTTCTCCTGACGCAATCTGTGAGCACATCGTATGGCGGCGTCTATTTCCCCTTGCCCGGCATGACGATGGCGGCGGCGGTGGCGGTGGCGGAACGTCTGCCGCAGTACGAAGAAGTGGACCTGGTCATGGCTCGCGCGACAGAGAACCTCGAAGAGATCCAGCTCTGGAATGGCCCCACGATTCGCGGTTGGGAGTTCGTCCGTCGGATCGTGGATCGTGGTATTGGGCTGGGCAAGCCCCTGGTACTGGCGATTTCCGGTGCTGTCCGCGGTGCATGGCCCCGTTTCGCCGTACCGGACTGGCTGAGCTGGCTGGTCGCGGAAATCGGGCGAGATGGTCGCTGGGTGATCGTGCCGGCAAACGACCTTTTCATGACCCCGGACAAACGATTGATGACGGGGCGTATAGTCGCTGGACGGTTCCAGCCGGATCCGGTTGGCTGGGTCGCGCTCCAGGACAGGGCGGGGCCGCGAGCCACGCGCAAGGCCGACCTCACCGAATCGTTGATCTCGCTTGGTCTACCAGCCGAGGTCTATCCGCATACGGCGAAAGCCCCGCAGGACCTCTCTGTCGCACCGTTGCCACCGGGCGCCAGCGAGCCGGCGGCTCCAGAGCCCGGGCCGTCGTCCCGGCAAGCGCGACGCCAGGAGGTACCACGCTCTGTCAATCCGAGGTCACGGCCTTGACCAAGGCCTCGGACAACGAGTACTTCTCCATGAGCTCCTCGATCTCCTTCTGATATATCTTCGCCTCGGCGACCTGCCCGAGGTCATCCAAAACCTGCCGCAGTGGCACCAGCATGCGGAGTTCGCCAAGGACGTTGCCTATCCGCCGCGCGGTTGTCAAGGCCTGCGTCAGGTAGATCTTCGCTTCCTCCTGCCGTCCCCGGCGTTGCTCGACCCAGGCGAGGTCGCGAAGGACGTAGCTTTCAAGCGACCATGGCCGCGGCTGTTGCTCCTTGCAAATCTTGAAGCTTTCCTGCAATGCGGCTTCCGAGTCGTCGACACGGCCAAGCGAGCGGTAGATCATTCCTGCGACGCCCAGCGCCCAGATCTGCCCCAATGCGTAGTCTTCCTCGCGCATCATGGGCAATGCGTCAAGACAGTACTCCAGCGCGCGCGGCGGCTCTTCCCTGACGTAGTGCATGATATGAGCGCAACCGGTGAGTGCCAGCGCCAGCTGCAACCTGGCGTTCGGCTTTCCGGCGCCGTCGGTGCTCCAGTACTCCCTGCAGCGCGTGAAGCACTCCAGAGACCGATCGAAGCGGCCGGAATACAGATAGTTGTAAGCGAGTTCGATGGTCGCCCACATCTGCGCTTCGGTGTTGCCCTGCCTCTCCGCAGCCGCCACCGCGAGTTGCAGCAGGCCGGTCCACTCGTCGATCTGTGTCCCCTTCTTCTGCTCGTCCCACATGAGACAGACGATCTTCCAGAGGTAGTCGTCGTAGCCTTGTTCGGCGGCATGGCGCAGAACAAGACGCAAGGACGCGGTTTCTGAGAAGATCCAGTTCCTGGCGGCGGCTTTGTCCGTGAACTCGAGAGGCTGGCATTCGTCGGGTGGTGGTGCCAGGGGTATCCGAGTGGGCTCGCGCGCCGGATCGACCCAGCGACAGGCGTTCTCGGTGGTGTAGAGGTACCAATCGAGCAAGCGGCGGGTGGCCGAGTCGTGTTGCTGGGGAATTTCGTCGCTGTGGACGAGCTCCTTGGTATAGAGGTGCAGCAGGTCGTGGATGCGGTACCGGTCACGGCCTGCCCAGGCGATGAGGTGGCCGTTGGCAAGCGTGCCGAGCAACTTACGGGTCTTGGCCATCGTGTACCCGGCCAACGCTGCCGCGGCTCCGGTGCTGAACTCGTCGCCGGGATGCAGACCAAGGCGTCGGAACAACTGTGCCGCTTCGGGTTTGAGAGCTTGATAGGACCAGGAGAACGCGGGGCGAACCGCGTCGCCGTCGGCGCTCAAAGCGTTGAGGCGGTCACTTTCGTCGCTCAGTTCGGTGACCACGTCGCTGAGTCGTGTCGCAGGCTGCGTGACGAGGCGGCGCGCGACCATGCTCAAGGCAAGGGGAAGATGTCCGCAGAGTTCGGCGATGCGACCGAGGTCGTCAAGCGCGGCCGCGTCGCCGATGCTTTCCTCGCCGAGCAGTTCGACGAGGAAGGCGGTGGATTCGTGAGGCCGCAGCGGATCCAGATCGACGACATGGGCGCCGTCGCGAACGACGAGGCCATCGAGGCGGTTGCGACTGGTGACCAGCACCAGGCAGGAGTCCCCGGGTAGCAGGGGCCTGACTTGTTCACTGCTTTGTGCGTTGTCCAGTACCACAAGCATGCGTTTACCGGATAACGTGCTGCGGAAGTGCGCGCTGAGTTCGGCTTCGCCCTGGCCGGGAGCGAGCGTCTGCGCCCCTAGGTCGCCGAGCAGGTCCACGAGCGCTTGGGCCGGGTTGACAGCGGGTTCGTGCGGATCGAATCCACGCAGATTGAGGAACAGCTGCCCGTCGGGGAACTGTGCTGCGAGTTCGTGGGCGATCTTCACAGCCAGTGTCGTCTTGCCCGCGCCGGCGGGTCCGGTGAGCACCCCGACCTTCGGCGCACCGATGGCGGGTGCCATAACAGCTCGAAGGCTGCCGAGTTCGGTGTCGCGGCCGACGAATGTGGCTATTTGCCGGGGCAGCTGCGCCGGAGTCTTCCGCGTGACCGGCGGCTTCGGGGCGACCGGATCGGCGTGCACGGGCGTCCCGCTCAACAAGTCGGCAGCGCCCGAGGCGATTCGATCGCGCAGCTGGTGAAGCTGGGCGCCGGGGTCGATACCGAGTTTGGTACTCAAGAGCGTCTCGAGATCGCTGAACACTGCCAGTGCTTCGTCTGTGCGCCCAGCGCGATGCAGGGCCTGCATGAGCAAGCTTCGCGGATGTTCGCGCAGCGGATAGCGGCGCACGAGCTCGCGCAGGTCGTCGATTACGGACTCATGACGACCGAGGGTGAGCATCGCCGCCGCGTAGTCCTCGACCAGGCTGAAGCGCTGCTCGAACAGCCGCAGCCTTGTCGCCTGCACGAACGGGCCGCTGACATCGGCCAATGGGCTGTCGTGCCAGAGCCCGAGCGCGGCCTCGAACTCGACGATCGCAGCCTCGGGGTCTACTTTCGTCAGCCCGCTGCCCACGTTCAGGTGCTCGGTGAAGCGAGCCGCGTCGACGGTGACCTCATCCGCGTTGAGCCGGTAGCCGGGGGGAACAGACTCGAGCATGCCCGCTGAGGATCGCAAGTCGCGCTGCGGGTCGAGTGCGCGGCGGAGACTGTTGATGTAGGTGTAGATGCTGGCCGAGGGGTTGCCGGGCAGAGGATCGGCCCACAGCCCATCGATGATGTCGTCACGTGCGACGACCTGCCCCACCCGGCTCGCGAGCATCGCGAACAACGTGCGGCTCCGGGCCGACCCGAGATCCACTTCCTCGGAACCGAGATGGGCACGCACAGGCCCAAGAAGGTGCACACGAAGTGTGACACCGCGACTGGTCTTTGTCACGCCACGGTACTCCGTTCTCTCATGCAGCACCTGCCCACTCGCAGCCTCCCGCTCCGGCGGAGTGAGCAGGTCAGACACCTTGGACGAACCCAACCTTCGCACGAGCTTAGAACAGCCGGGGGCCTACGGCGCACCACGGAAGCGACTCCCTGGAGCACCCGCTCAACTACGCTCTGACATCAGGTCGCGCGAATTCACGTCCACCATCCCCGCCAATGGCAAAGCAACCCGACCATTTCGTCGCCGAGTGTCACGAAACTTTCGATCCTCTTCCGTGCCATCACCCATTAGCCTTAGGCAATTCTGCCCTATTCCTGCGAGAGTCACGGTCTTTACGTCGACCTTCACACTTCCGGATGTTATTTTCTACTATCATTTCCACAGTTGTCCAACCGATGATCTTCAGGAACTCTGGCGATACCACGAATGCGGGCTCCGCAATGCCGAGCCGATCGAGCGTTTCCGGGCATTCGGCAGGCTTCGCGCTATTACTGGCCAGAGGGGGCAATGATGGCTGCCTTTACAGTCACGGACCGGGACCGATGCGCGGGCGTGATGCTATACATTGGCGACGATGTCCATTATCTTGATCATTGACGATGAACGAGTCGACTTCGCTTCGGCGAAGGAACTCTTTGCCGCGCATGGACACACCATGCGCAACAGGAGCGCGATGATCCAAGCCAAGGACGTCGCTCTCTCCGGGGCCGACGTGGTCCTCCTGAACCTCTGCCGAACGGTGCCGGAGGAGGAGCTGATGTTGCGCCAGCTTCGACGGTTCAGCAACGTACCCATCGTTGTCGCATCCAATCACAGCGACGAGCACATCGTTACCGCGGCTCTCAACCTCGGTGCCGACGACTACCTTGTGAAGCCCTGCTCGTTCAGTCACGTTCTTGCCCGAATCGACGCCGTACTGCGCCGGATCTCGGCCACATCCCCCAGAGTGAATTTCATCGAGGTCGGCGATCTTCGTATCAATTTCGAGGCAAGGAGCATCGTGCGAGACGGGAAGACACTGGGATTGACACCTACCGAATTCGACCTACTGGCCTTGCTGGCGCGGTACCTCGACACCGTGGTAAGCCGCGAGGACGCGATCAAGGCACTCTGGAGTCGCGCCGACCCGTCCGCGTACCAGGTTCTGCGAGTGCACGTTTCGTCGCTCCGCCGGAAACTCGGTGACTCTGCGACGTCGCCCCGGTATTTGCACACCCTGCATGGAGTCGGCTTGAAGCTCACCTCGACGGACGAATCTTTCCGCGAGAAGCCGATCGAAGTTCACCGCCTGTCCTGATGCGATACCGGCAAGCCATAGGAAGGAAAATTCACCGGCATGAGTTCATACCGTTCCCTGGCCACTCGGACTGTGCCACGATGGACAGGTCCTCACCCGACTTGAGGGCAGGACACAACCACGGGAGGGTGGTCGTGAATCACGAAGAACGCGGGGAACCGGTTGAGGACTTGCGTCATCAAGCCCCCACCAGCACCTGGATGCCGGATGAGCGAGTCGTACTCCCTCATCTGGAACTGGCCGCCCGGTTCGACGGCTGCGTCGACAAGCTCGTCACGATGAGCGGCCACCAAGGCTCCCGTCGGACTCAGGAACACTACGTGGACCTCATGTTGGGGCTGTCCACCGCCGCGACGGCCATGCGCGCGGTCGTTACCGATCATCCCGACGAGGCGGTCTCGAAGCTCCGGGCCGCCATCGAACATCTCCAGCGCGTGGACACCACCGGGATGACCTTCCCCGAAGACTCGGCCTGGAACCAGGGCTATCCGTGATCGGTACGGTCCACGTCACCGGGCGAAGACCGGTCTCGGCTCAGATCACCCCGGCCCGTAGCGCGTAGGCGACGGCGTGTTGCCGGTTCTTGAGGCGCATTCGAGTCAGCAGCCGGTGGAGCGCGTTCTTCACCGTTCGTTCGGAGTAACAGAGCTGCCGTGCGATCTCCATGGTGTCCAGTCCGTCCGCAAGCAGCCTGAGGACATCGATCTCTCGCGCGTCGAAACCATCGGACAGTAGCTTTCCGGCGCCGACACGCTGGATCTGTTCGACGAGTTCATTGAGCAGGTCGGCGGGGAGTTCTGCCGCCGAGGCGGCGTCGAGCACCGCGGCGACCAAGTCCTCACCGCTCGCTTCCACCAAGGACAGCACCGAAACGACCCTGCAGGCCACAGCGGTGAACACCTCTGTCTCCGGAAGACGCCTGGTCACGAGTACCATCTTGGCGTGGGATTCCTTGGCCATTTGCCGCATGAAGGCGATCGCCGCATCGTCCACCGTCTCAACCGCGAAAACCAGCGCGTCGGCCTCGAGGGGCAGGGTGCACGGCACCACATCGATTTCAGCCTGGCAATCCAGATAGGACGCCAGCCCGACTCCTGCCACAGCGTCCTCCGCACGCACCGCCACACGCACTCGGTTCACGGTCCGCCTCCGTTCCGCGTCGGGATGCAGGTGAGTTGAAGTAAGCATGAGAGGGCGTCCTTCACGACGTCTTAACGAACCTCAATCAGGCTTGAATCACGGGGTCGCTTCCCTTGGACCTCGAGAGACGGCGACCGGGTCGTGGGCCCGGTCCACAACCAGAGGACGGCATGGGAGCAGCAACCGGATCACCCGGGACGAGGCCGGAACTCCGACTACACGTTCTGGGCCCCGTGCGAGCTTGGCTCGGCGAACGGGAGCTCGACCTCGGGCCACCGCTGCGACGCTGCCTCTTCATCGTGCTGGCGATGCGGCATGGCCACGTCGTGTCCTTGTCGCAGCTGATCGACGCGATGTGGGGGGACAAGCCTCCGGCTACCGCCGCAGGCAGCGTCCACACCTATGTCGCGGGCCTCCGCCAGGCACTCGAACCCGATCCGGAACTCCGGCGCAAGGTGAACTGGCTACGGTCGGAAGACGGGGCTATCGTCTCGATCTGGACCGTGTCCGGATCGACGTCCACCGATTCCAGGAGCTCAACTCCGAAGGCCGGCACCTCTCACGTCTCGGCAAGCTCGCCGAGGCAGTGGCCGAGTTCGCGGCGGCCACCGAACTCTGGCAAGGGACACCTTTTCACGGTATTCCAGGCCCCTTCGCCAACGTCGAACGGATGCGCCTGGCGGAGCTCCGCACCGTGGCCGCGGAGGAACGAGCGCGCGCTCTCCTCGGACTCGACACCGTGGATACGGCCCTCGCCGACGAGTTGACCCAGCTGGTCGCGGTCCATCCCCTGCGTGAGCCGCTGCGTGAAGTGCTCATGCGCACGCTCTACCGCTTGGGACGACAAGCCGAGGCTCTGCAGCATTTCCATGACGCGCGCCGATTGCTCGCCGACGAGCTCGGCGTCAGGCCGAGCACGTCACTTCAGAACCTCTACGAGCAGATGATCGTCAACGAACCCGGTCTCGACCCGGTTCGCCCGGCCGAGGTCCCGGCGACGACTCCACGACAACTGGTGCCGGCGCAGCTTCCCCACCAGGTCGGTAACTTCGTTCATCGTGACTCCGAGCTCGCCGAGGTGCACTCGTGGCTGGCGGAATCGGAGACGCGGCCGGACTCGCACCACAGCCGCGTACTGGTCGTCCAAGGCGCACCGGGCGTGGGTAAGACAGCGTTCGCCGTGCATGCGGCCCATGCTCTGGCGGATCAGTTCCCCGATGGCCAGATCTACCTCGAGCTGGGTGGATTCAGCGGACACCAGACTCCGATGTCGCCGAATCAAGCGCTGACGCGAATCCTGAAGAGTCTGGAACACCAGGCCGAGCACTCCGACACCGATCCGGCGACCCTTGAGTCGAGGTACCAGGTTCGGATTCGTGGCAAGAAGGTCCTCATCCTCCTCGATGACGTGAACAGCGCCGAGCAGGTTGCCGCCCTGCTCCCGCGTACGGCCTCCTGCCTCGTCATTGTCACCAGCCGTAACCGGCTGGCCTGTCTCCCGGCGAGCATCGACGCAAAGGTGTTGACCCTCGACGTTCTGACCACCGAGCATGGCGAAGCGCTTCTGGCCAAAGTGATCGGTGCCGAGCGCGTGAAGGCCGAGGCCGATGCGGCGCGCCGACTGGTCGAACTCTGTGCCGGACTCCCCTGGCCCTGCGTATCGCGGCGGCGCGAGCCGTGCAGAACCGCGCCCTCGAACTGTCCGAATTGGCCGAGGACCTGGCCGACAGCCGGATGAGGCTCGACATGCTGGAAGTCCCCGATGACGACAGAACGGCGGCCGTACGATCCGCGTTCTCCTGGTCCTATCGCGCGCTGCGCCCGGCCGAAGACCGACTGTTCCGGATGCTCGGAATACTTCCGACCGGCTCCTTCAGCGACCGAGCCGCGGCCGCACTCGCCGGGCAGTCTCTGGTGGACACCCGGGCCCAGCTCGACGAACTCGTCAACCGCCATCTCGTCGGCCACCTCGACGACGGCCGGTTCCGGCTGAACGACCTCCTGCGCGTATATGCCGCCGAGCAATCAGTGATAGCCGACCCGCTGGTCGACCGCCTCCGGGCCTGGCAACGCCTACTGGACTGGTACATCCGCACTGCCCGAAGCGCCGGGCGCACACTGAATCCGGGAAAACCACGCCCGGTCGAACCACAGCTCGTGAAACGTTCACCTGGACCGCAGCCCTTGACGTCACGCAGCGCGGCCCTGACCTGGTTCCAGACGGAGTACGCCTCCCTCGACTATGCCGCGAAACGCGCCTTCGAGGTGGAGGAGTACAAGCGCGCGTGGCAACTCGCCATCGGACTGGGCGACTATCTGTTTGTCGAGCAACGCTGGCAAGCGGCGATCGCCTACTACGACCTCGGGATCAAGGCCGCCGTGCGGCTCGGCGACCGCGAGCCGGAGATACGGCTGCGGGTGGAAGCAGCGATCGTCCACCTTTTCACCGGCGGCACGGCACAGGCTGTCGCTGTCTTCGCCATCGCCCGCGCGTGGGCGATGGCCTCAGGTGCCCGCTCCGTGCACGCACTCGCCACCTACGGACTCGCGTTGGCGTCACTCGTGGCGACGGCGCCTCGGCAAGAGGCCTAGGAGACCGCGGCCTCCCTCGTGTGCGGCAGGTCGTCGCCGGTATCGCGACCGTGAGGGGTCTTCTCCCAGGTGAACGGCGAACGAATCAGCTGCCCCAACGCTCGCCACGCCGCGACCCAGTACAGCAACCAGTACCCCGGCAGAAGGCATGCCAGGTGGCTGTAAGCCATCCGCCGGAACATCGCGGCCACCAGCGTGATGCCGACGTTCAACACGGTGGCGACCACCAATATCGTTCCGGTGATCGATATATGGGCGCCGTCGCCCAACGAAGACCACCCGACGCCTAGCGAAGCCAGCAAAAGGAGAACGGTCGCGACCGGCTGCGTGAGGAACATCAGCGGACTGGCGGCCAGGATGCCCAGCAGCGTCACCATCCCCGATGGCTTGAACCGGCGCAGTGTCCGCAGTGGCGAGCGCGTGTGGACGAGCACGGTGATCATGAAACCTTTGAGCCACCTGGTGCGCTGGCGGATCCACGCGCCCGGGGTCGACGTAGCCTCCTCCCAGGTCACGGTGTCGATCATGTCCACCCGATAGCCGAGGGCACGGCAGCGCATGCCGAGGTCGGCGTCCTCGGTGACATTCCACGCGTCCCAGCCGCCGACCGCTCGCAAGACATCGGTGCGGAGGTGGTTGCTGGTGCCGCCCAAGGGGATGGGCAGTCCCAGCCGTGCCAAGCCAGGCAGGATCATGCCGTACCGCAACGAGTACTCCAGCTCGTACTGGCGGGTGAGCAAATTACGCTTGGCGTTGTAGAAGAACAGCCGGGCCTGGACGCAGGCCAGTTTTCCGTCCTCGTCGGCCGCGAAGGCCGCGGCGGCCTTCAGTAGCTGGTCGGGCTCGGGGCGGTCCTCGGCGTCGAACACCGTCACCAGGTCACCTCGGGCGAGGAGGAGCCCGAGGTTGCAGGACCGCGGTTTGGTTTGCGGCGCACCCGGTGGCAGTTCGACGATCCGCATATACGGCGCCATGTCCGCGGCGAGAGCGGCTTCCTTGGTGACGGTGTCGTGCTCCTCGATGAGGAAGAGGATCTCCAGCCGGTCGTGCGGGTACCAGATCTTGGCCAGGCCGGCGACCAGACTCGACATCACTGCGGCCTCGTCGTACACGGGGACAAGGACGGTGTAGAAGGGAAGTGACGCCGCGTCCATGTCCGGGACCTTGGTGGGCCGGGCCGACGCGGGCCGCTGTCCGGGCAGCGCGCTCGGCAAGAGCGAACCGATCGACAGGATGACCTTGACGAGTGTGGTCGCCAGGAAGATTCCGGCCATGATCACCAGCAGCACGCCCGGTGCCAGCACGAGCAGGACCGCCGAGGTGAACAGTGCGAGGGCGCCCAAGGCGCCCTGCCACCGGGTGAACCCGGCCTTGGCGCTGAACTCAGGATGGGTCCGGGAGAACTTGTTGGCGATCTGGTCGGCGATTTCTGTTCTGTGGGTCCGCAGGACGTACTCCTGGAACTCGACGTGGCCGACGGTAACGCGCACGACGAGCTGCCCTGGCAGCCGGCTCCGCACTCGTCGGGCGACGAGGTCCGGATCCGCCTCGGTGCTCACCGCCACCACCAGGGCGTCTCCATCTTTCCCTACCGGGACCCACCCCTCGACGATGAGATCCTCGGCGGGAATTCCCGCCGAGGACCTCATCTGATCCGGTGAAATACGGAGACCAGTGAGCGGGCACATCACCGGAGCATCGTCTGACATTGCCAGCCTCTTCTCGTCAAATGCCCGTTCGACAAGGAGGACAGGAATCTATCGCGCCGGATTCCCCCGAACAGGCTTTCGGACTCTTTCACCCACGGCGACGGTTCACCCACGTCGATTCGACCGTTCCCGGGATTCTGCAGAACTCGGCGGACGTTTTGAAGACTCCGCGACGACCAGTGCACGAAATGTCCTCGACATCCTGCACCAAAGGCTCCCGGTTGACCCGCGCCCCGGATCGAGGGGAAATATGTCGTCGGTCGTGGGCGAGAACGTATGGCCTGGTCAGTTCCTCCCTTGCCGCATCGACCTCACGCCTTCTTCTCGTCGGCGTCCAGGTACCAGACCTGCAGGAACCCGTCCCCACCGACGGATGCAGAGGCAGGAAGCGTCCACGTGGGAACCCACCTCAAGCGATCCCCGTACGAGTAGCCCGTCTTGAGCAGTACTCGGTCCTTGTCTCGACCGATGATCGACCCCTCGCAGAGGGAGACCTTCCCGACGTCGGTCATCAAGGCGAACTGAGGCTTGACTCGCCCGGAAGTCTTTCCCGAGCAACTGAGCTGACGGAAAAGATCAAGTCCTCGGGCGATCGAAGTACGATGGTGGTCCATGCCGCGAATTGGGCTGCAATGAAAGAGGTAGTGCGCCTCGATGTCGAGGTGACGCAGTTCGTCGAACAGTTCGACCAGGGTTTCCGGTTCATCGTTCACGCCACGCAGAAGCACGGTCTGGTCGTAAATCCTCGCTCCTGCCGTTTGCAGGGCCGCGTAGGCTTCGCGCACTTCGGGGAACAGTTCGCCAGGATGGTTGATATGGGTGGCGATCTCGATCCGGAACGTCGAGCGCGGGCGCAAAGCGTGCAGCATTCGCTTGTCCACCCTACGAGGGTCCTGGAGAGGCACCCTGGTGGCGATACGGACGACCTCGACGTCCGTGGCGTGCCGTTCGATCGAATCCAGCAGGAAGTCGACGCGATCGACCAGGATCAGCGGGTCTCCGCCGGTCACCAGGATTTCCCGCACGTCCGCGTTCTCGGGCGCGGTGCCGCAGTAGCGGGCGATCCGCTCCAGGTCGTCGTTCGACAACGTCAGCGTGTCGCACTGACCGCGGATACACCAGCGGCAATGTGCCGCACAGATTGTGGTGGGCTCGACGAGAAGTGTTCTGCGGTAAAGCTTTTCGACACCCCGGAGTACTTCCCCTTCGAAGGTGGCATGAACTTCGGACTGGTAGTACCTGGGACTCTCACGAGCATTGGAAATCTTTTCCAAGGGATCCTCGGCGTACTGCAGTGTCAGAAACTTCGGTGCGCCGCCACCTCGTCTGCTACTCATCTTCTGACGCAGGTAGGGTGATATCTTTTCGCTGAAGTTTCCGTTTTTTGCGCCGGCCAATGTGGCCCACCTTCCGCGATCGTCGGTTGAGCTGTGTGAAAATAGAGAGGCTCTCAGAGCCCAGTCCGGGCGGCCGCGGATCGCGGGTGCAACAACCGGATCGCCGTACCCGGTGTCATGAGACGGGACGGAGGTTCCATGAGGTTCGCGACGCGGAACAAGCGCTTGCCGACCACCGGATCAAAGGACGCCGACCTGTACAGCCGGGTGCGATAAGCATTGATCAGCCGCTCGCTCGGCCGCTGGCGGACCCCGGCCCGCGGGAACCGAAGGTCGCCGCCGGCGGAGAGCATCCAGGCCGCGTCAAGGGTCAGGGCCGCGAGCTTGAAGAACTGCCGCGCCAGTCGAGCGGTGTCGTCAGCGAGTAATCGCCACAACAACAATGCTTCGAGAGCCACCACCGTCATGCCCTGGCCGTACAGCGGGTTGAACGAGCACAGAGCGTCGCCTGCGACGAGATAGCCGTCCGGAAATCGACTTAGCTTCTCGTACCGATATCTGCTGCTCTTCGGGTAGCGCATCATCCTCGCTTCACCGAGTGGCTCGGCTGTACACACCATCTCCGCGATGTCCGGGTCGCCGAGTCTCGCCATCCAGTCCGCCAGCTCGCGGTGGTCCGTCGGCGGAACCAGCCCGCCTCGGCCACTGGCTGTGACCGCGAACCTGTCGCCTTCCTGTGCCAGAACGAAACCGCCCCGCGGTCTGCCGGGATACGACAGCAACGCCGCGCCGAGCCGGCCATCGAGGTGCTCCGGCCTCCGGCGAACCATCTGCGTGACGTAGGCGACGTCGACGTGCACGCTTTTCCGTCGCGGAGCGGCGTAGCCCAGGTCGGCCAGCCATAGTGGTGTGCGCGTCGCACGCCCCGTCACATCCACGACGAGGTCGGCCTCGACGATCGACTCGGCGGACTCGCTGTGCGACCAGACCCGGACGCCGATCACCCGCGTTCGATCAGCGGTCGTTTCGGGCCTCAGTACCTCGCAACCGTCAATGATCTTCACATTGCCGAGGGCCTGTACCCGCCGTCGCACGAGGTGTTCGATCCCCGGCCTGCTCATACAGTATCCGACGAGACCAGACGGTTCGGCGCGGAGCTTATAGCCGTCGAAGTACCAGTGCATGTCCACCAGCGGATCCCCGTACGGCGCACCGCTCTCCCGCAGTTCGGCGGTGAATCCGGGGAACAGTTCCTCGAGCGCCAGCTGTCCCCTGGTGAGCAACGCGTGCACCTGGGCGCCTTGGGGCACCCCTCGTCTTTGCCGGGCCCCATCGGGCAGGACATCGCGCTCGACGACGGTGACACTCGCGAAATGGTCGCTCAGTGCGGCAGCGATCACCAGACCACCGATGCCCGCGCCGAGCACCACCGCATGCTCGTTTCCCGCTCGTTCGCCGTTCCGGCTCAAGGTACTTCGGCCTCTGCCGCCGGGTGTGGGTTCCCCCGGAGAAACCGACGGATCTCCGGCCACAATTCAGTCCATTCGTCACCGGCGTGGTCGTGGTCGTGCCCCATCCCCGCCACGCTGATCAGCCGTCCGTCCAGTCCTGCCTCGCGCGCACGCTCCGCGATCCTGTGGGCCTCCTCATGAGGAACGACCTCATCGGCATCGCCGTGTACCAGCAGAATCGGCGACTTCGCAACGCCAAGGTCCAGAAGTGGTCGTCTCGAGCGTTCCGCGAAGTAGGCCTCGACCTCGATCGGCGTTGTCCCTGGCGGCAGCGGAACCGGGTTGCGTTTCGTGAAGGCCGCCCGGCTCAGCAAGTCACCTGGTTCGGCGAAGGCCATGAGCAGTACGCAACGGTGCCACAACATCGGAGCCCGAGTCGTCGCGAGAAGCGCCACGTAGCCGCCGCGACTTGTACCAAGGATGCTGATCCGCTTCTCATCGACGGCGGGATCGGCGACCAGGTATTCCGCGGCCGCGATGACGTCGTCCACCTCCCTGCCACCCAGCTCCGCCATCCCGCTGAACTCCGGGCCGTGCCCCGGTGCGCCGCGGTGATCGACGGTGAAGACCGCGAACCCGGCTTCCGTCAGTGGCGCGTGCTCGCTCAGCCGCGTCAACTGACCGTCGTCGTCCAGCGCACCACCGGTACCGCTGGTGCATACGACAACGGCGGGGTGAGGCCCGGGCCCCGAGGGGAGACTGAGATGGCCGTAGACCACGGTGCCGTCCGACGAGACGAACTCGTGGGTGCTGATCCGCGACTCTCGTGCGCCGCCGATGGGTTGGCGCTCGAGTTCGTCGGCGAGGAGCGTGACGATCCTGCCAACGGTGAGGTTGCGCTGGAGCTTGACGGCGGGAACGGACACACCCAGCGTGTCCTGCAGGCGGACCCGCAGTTCGACGGCGACAAGCGAGTCGATGTCGACGGCCTGCTCGTCGCCGAGCCGGTCGAGCGGAACCCCGGTCGCGGCGTGCAGCACCGGTGCGACCTGCGCCGGAAGGAGCGTGAGCCGGTCCGCGCGCGTGCTGTCACGAAGCCGCTGTGGCAAGGACATGTCGTCGTGCACAGCGTCGGCGTCGGGAACGAGCTGGGAAAACCGAGGGGCGGCGGCGATCTGCGGGTTCGCCTTCGCCCACCGTCGCCAGTCGATGGCGGCGACCGAAACCTCAGTGGGACGTGCGCGCAGCAGAACCTCCAGCTCTGAGACGAGCTGGGTCGGCGTCATTCCGATGTGGCCGTTGCGCCGCAAAGCGTTGCCGACCGCACCGTCCTTTTGGACCGCCACGCCGACCTGGTCGATCATGCCCCAGCCGACGCTGGTCGCGGGCAAGCCGAGCCCGCGACGGTAACGCGCGAGGCCGTTGAGGAACTCGTTCGCGGTCACGTAGTTGCCCGCGGCGGGAGCGCCGATCTGCGCCGCCAGCGACGAGAAGAGGACGAAGAAGTCGAGTGCGTCCTCGCGAGTCGCGAGGTGGAGGTGCCATGCCCCGTCCGCCTTCGGCCGGGTCGCTGTCACCAGCCGCTCCGCCGTCGTGTCGGGGAGAACGACATCGTCGAAATTCGCCGCGCCATGGATGATCCCGCGCAACGGCGGTGATTCGGCGCGTGTTCGGGCGATCAGGCTCCCGACCTGGCCGCGGTCGGCGATGTCGACCTCCTCGACGCGGACCTCGACGCCGCGGTTCGTCAGTTCGGTCACCGTGCGGCGGGCGTCATCGGTCGAGACCCCGCTACGGCCGACCAAGACGAGGTGTGTGGCGCCGTTGAGCGCGAGCCAGCGCGCCACCTCCAGGCCGAGCCCGCCCAACCCGCCTGTGATCAGGTAAGTCGCCTGGGGCCGGACCACCGGATCGGTCATTGAGTCAGCCGGCACGGTGAGCTCCTCACCGCCCATCCGCACCACGATCTTGCCGACGTGCCCGGCCGCCGTCATCCCTTTGATCGCTTCCCGGACCGCACCGGCGGATACCTCCGAGACGGGCAGCGGTTCGACGGATCGTCGGACGCACAGCTCGGAGACGTCCAGCATGCAGCCGCGCGCCACCTCGGGGCGCATCAACAGCATCTGGTCGTAGTCGAAGGCGTGGAAGGACAACGCCTTGCCGAACGCGGCCAGCCCCAACGACCGATCCGCCGCTATGTCCGCCTTTCCGATCTCGACGAACCTGCCGAACGGGCGCAGGAGCGCGACGCTCTTCTCGAGCAGTTCCCCGGACAGCGAATTGACGACGACGTCGACCCCTTCTCCCTCGGTCCAGGCGAGGACGTCATCGAAGAAAGCGGTCGACCGTGAGTCGGAAATCGTCTGTACGCCTTCCTTCTGCAGGTACTCGCGGCGTTGTTCGCTGCCGGCTGTCGCGTACACCTGCGCACCCAGACTCCGCGCGATCCGGACGGCCGCGAGCCCCACCCCACCCGCTGCGGAGTGGATCAGCACCCGCTCGCCAGGACGCACGTTCGCGAGCCTCACCAACGCGTGATGAGCAGTCACGACCGGCAACAGCGACGCGGCCTGCGCCAAGGACAGCGTGCCCGGCTTCGGCACCACGCGTCGCGCGTCCACCGTGACGTGCGAACGGAACATGTCCGCGCCGTGAGCGAACACTTCGTCACCGGCAGCCAGCCCGGTGACGCCCTCGCCCGTTCGCACCACGGTTCCCGAGCACTCCAACCCGAGGAAGTTCCCCGACAAGCTGTTGCGCAGTGCCTCCGGGGTCAGTAGTCCGGATACCTTCAGCACGTCCTTGAAGTTGACACCGACGTACGCCACCTCGATCTCGACCTCACCGGGACCGGGTTCCCGGCGAGGAATAGAGGTGAACCGCAGTCCGTCGGCACCGCTGCCGGTACTGTGCAGCCCAACCGGGGTCACGGTGGTCCGGACGAGCACATTGCGCGTCGGGGACAAGGGATCTGCTCGCTCGAGCCGCCGCACGTATCGGCTGGATCCCCGCAGCTTCACCTCGTCGGCCGAGTCTTGGCCGAGCTCGCGGACGAGCGCGTCGAACTCTCCGTCGGCCTCGCCGCTGATGTCGATCAGCCGGCAGCGCAGCTCCGGCCGTTCGGCTGCGACCACCCTGCCGAAGCCCCACGACGCGGACGCCCAGGGCGCGGTGGTCACATCCTCGTCGTCGACGCCCTGCGCGCCTCTCGTGATCAAGAACAAGCCGGCCGAGTCAGGAGGAAGTGCCTGCACCAGCCGCAGCGGAGCGGCTACTGGATCGCAGACGGACTCGAGTGGCTGAAGCGAGGAGTCGACGAACACCACGCCGCGGCATTTTCCCGCGCCTGCGTTCGCGACGACCCGGTCGACCCAAGACGGCTCGCTGGTCGGCACCCGCAGAACCTTCTCCTGCCGCCCGGTCAGGGTTTGCTCGAGAGAGTCCGCCCCAGCCCCGAGCCGACGACGATCCAGGTTCCCTTCCGATCGTCGCAGTCGCCGAAGTCGGCTGCGTGCCACGAAGATTCGTAGTGCTGCGGCGTGGCTTCAGCGACACCCTCCCCCTTGTCACGGGTCAACGCCCGCGCGTGTACGCCGAGCAGTTCGGCGACGACTTCCCCGTCGTCGGTGATCAGCGTCATGTCACAGGTCAGCCGGTCGGCGCCACTCTGTCGTTGTCTTCCTCGCACCCAAAGCTTTTGTCCGACCGAGCGATGGAAACGCAGGGTGTCGATCCTCTCCGGCACATAGGTCTTGTCATCCTGCTCGCCGGAGAGCAGTGACGCGCCGACGATCATCGCGTGCAACGCCGCGTCGAGTAACGCGGGGTGCAAACGATGACCGTCCGGAACGACGGTGTCCGTACGCAGCGAGGCATAGATCTCGCCTGCCTCGTTGTGGCACCAGAGCCGCTCGACCGCGCGAAACGCCGGGCCATAGTCCAGACGCCGGTTCTTCAAGTGAGCGTATATGTCCTCCTGGCCGACCTCGGTCAACCGTGCGGTCAGCCGCGTCAAGGACTCGGTATGGACAGACGGGGTCTTCGGTTTCGCCAGCTGGGGCTTGCGCATGCGAACGTGCAACGTCCACGGCACGTTGTCTCCGTACTCGCGGCTGTGCATCAGCACCGAGCGTCGTTCGAGGTCGTGCTCGACGCGCAGCGTCGTGACGGACCCCTTTCCCAGCACCAGTGGATGATCGAAGCTGATGTCCTCCAGCACACACGGGGTCTCGTCCGCGAACCCCGCGAGCGCCACCTCCAGATAACCGGTGCCCGGGAAAACCACGGCACCGTCGACCTTGTGGTCTTCGAGGTAAGGGAACTCACCGGTGGACAGGTCGACATCCCTGGTCGGGCTGGTCGCCGCCACCACCCGGCCGGCGAGCGCGAGACCTCCGGATCCGAGGCGTGCCCGCGCTGATTCCTCGGTCTCGAGCCAATGACGTTCGCGCTGCCAAGGGTAGGCAGGCAGTTCCACCCGCCCGAGTGCACCCGGATATACGCCCGACCAGTCCGGATCCGCACCGGCGACGTAAAGTGCGCCCAGGGTTTCCGCGAGCTGCCGCCGCTGCGGTTGGTTCCGGACGAGCGACGCGAACCTGCCCGCACTCGAACCACTTCCGGCGATCGCCTCGTCGATCGCCGTTGCCAGCACCGGATGCGGCCCCACCTCCAGCACCTGGCCGGGTTCACGTGCCAGCAGCCGGCGGAACGCGTCCGCGAACCGCACCGGCTGCCGGACGTTCCGCCACCAATACGCGGCGTTCAACTCCTCCCCGCCGACCTGACCACCCGTCACCGTGGAGTAGAGCGGAACCACGGCCTCGCTCGGAGTGATGGCGGCGAGCGCCGACAACAGTTGCTCACGGATGCCGTCCATCTGATGGCTGTGATAGGCGACCTCCACCCGCAACGGCTGCACATTCACGCCTGCGTCGCGAAGCCGTTCTGCGACAACATCCATCACCTGTGGATCGCCGGACAAGGTCGTCGTGGAAGAACTGTTGACCGCCGCGACCTCGACGCCACCGAGCAGGTGAGGGCGGATCTCGGCCTCGGACGCGCCGGCCGCGGCCATCACCCCCATGCCTGCGAGTCCCGCTTGCAAGCGAGCCCGATGAAAACTGATGGTGAGCGCGTCCTCGAGCGAGTACACACCGGCGGCGTAGGCCGCGGCGACCTCACCGACACTGTGCCCCACGATCGCCACGGGTTCGATGCCCCACCCACGCCACACCGCGGTCAGGCCTGCCTGCACGACGAAGTTCGCCACCTGCGCGTACCGTGTCCGGGTGAGTTTGGACTCGTGCTCGGGGCGGGCCAGTTCCTCGGCCATGCTGATCCCGAATCGCGCGAGCACCTCGTCGCAAGCCCTCACGACGTCGCGGAAACGCGGTTCCTCCTCCAGAAGTTCTCTGCCCATCCCCCACCACTGCGGTCCCATCCCTGGGTAGACGAAGGCGACCCCGCGCTCACGGCTGTGGGCAGATCGCGCACCGTTCAAGTTCGCAAGGCCGGTGACCGCTTCCCCGCTGTTCTCCGCGACGACGAACGTGCGCACCGCATGGTGGTCCCGTTGCCGAGAGGCGGCGCGGCAAACCTCTCGGAACGAGGGCGCGGCCGATCGCCCGAAAACCTCCTCGTACGACTTGATGGTGGCGGCAAGCGCCTCGGGCGTGCGAGCGGAGAGCGGGAGCAGAAGCGGGACGTCGCTGCCGTCGAAAGCGCCGCGCTCCGGCTCAGGTGAGATCGGCGCCTGCTCGATCACGGCATGCGCGTTGGTGCCCCCGAAACCAAAGGAGTTGATCGACGCGCGGCGCGGTCCAGGGAGGGCCGGGAAAGGCACGACCGACGTCGGCACCCGCAAGGGCAGTTCCTCGAAACGAATTCCCGGATTGGGGCGCTCGAAGTGGAGATTCGGCGGGATCTGTCCATGCTGGACACAAAGCACCGCCTTGATCAATCCGGCCACGCCTGCGGCGGCCTCCGTGTGGCCGATGTTCGACTTCACCGAACCGAGCCAGTGAGCTCGATCCGAATCACGCAGAACCGACCCGATCGCCTCGGCCTCGATCGGATCCCCTACCGCGGTACCGGTTCCATGGGCCTCGAAGTAGCCGACCGAGTCCGGCGTCACACCCGCCTCCTGGAAAGCCCGGTTGATCACGGCGATCTGGGCTTCTCCGCTGGGTACGGTGACGCCGGGCGTCCTCCCGTCCTGGTTGACGGCACTGCCGCGGACGACCGCGTGCACATGGTTTCCGTCACGGAGCGCGGCTGAAAGCGGCTTCAACACGACGACGCCGGCACCTTCGCTCCGGACATACCCGTTGGCACGATGGTCGAACGACTTACACCGCGCGTCCGGCGACAGAAACCGTCCCTTCGACATCAGCACGGTGGTGACCGGGTTGAACATGACATTCACGCCGCCGGCGACGGCGATGCCGGACTCACCGCGAGCGAGAGCGACGCAGGCCTGATGGAGCGCCACCAGGGACGACGAGCACGCCGTATCAACCGTGAAGCACGGCCCGCGCCAGTCGAAAGTGTGGGACAGCCGCGCCGAAAGCATCGCCAGCCCCACGCTGGTCGCGGTCGATCCACTGGTGAGAACACGGTTCGACTCCGACAGTTGCAGCGTCATCGCGTCGAGGGTGAAACCGCCGATGTATGTTCCGACGGACGTACCCGCGGTTGTACTGATCGGCAGACCCGCGTCCTCGAATGCCTCCCAGGTGACTTCGAGCAACACCCGCTGTTGCGGGTCCAGACCTGCGGCGTCTCGCGGTGTCATACCGAAGAACGCCGCGTCGAACTCTTCAGGCGAGTCGGGAAGAAATCCGCCTTGGCGTATCGTCATCCGATTCGGGGCACTGGAGTCGGCGTTGAAGTGGGCGTTCGCGTCCCATCGGTTCGATGGCACATCGCCGATCGGGTCGACTTCAGAGGTAAGCAGCTCCCAGAAGCTCCGCAAGCCTCGGACCCCACCGGGAAACCGGCAGCCGACACCGATGATCGCGATCGCCTCATAGTCGGAACGTCGTTTCAAGTCGATAGTCCTTCCATAGCGGCTATGGGAACCCGGCGCACAGAAGACCCCCACTCACGCCCAGCTGCCGAACCGCGGCGAAGAAGACTTCACCCAGCCTTGTATCGCATGAGTACCCTGAGGAGATCAATTAAGCAGTTGACACACAACAGATCCGTGTCCAGCGCGAGCCGATCGGGCAGCAAACGGGCATAAGAGTGCACAAATGGTTCGACAGGTGGACTGCGAAGATGCGACTTCGAGGGCGTCGTAGCCGAAAGTGAGGAATACCGGTCTTGATCAGCGATCAGAATACAAAGCGTCCTCGGGCATGCCGGAACATGACCGGGCACCGGCAAGCTGAATTGAGGGGGTCGGGTCCTTTTGGATTACGAACACGGTGAACTCGACCTCGCCAAGCAGCCCGACGAACGGCCGCCATCGAGCTACGAGCCCGCACCAAGCCGACCAAGGTCACTTCTTCCTTGGCAGCGAAATGCTCATTCTCAAAATCGAACAAGCTTCCACGATATCCAACAACCAGAAGCTCTCTTACCCGGCAGACAGTTCACCACCAGGCCAACCGGCAAGTCCACCCTGATGCCGCCACGGAGCATGGAAGGGTAGTTGATGATGCACGTTCGAACGTGCAACCATGTACCTAATCAACATCCTCTGCTAGCGCACATCTCGCCGGCCCGCCAGCCCTGAGTCTCGCAACTGAACGGCGTGACAACCTCCCCAGTTTGCCCGAAGGTCCAGATCCGCTTGCCTGAATTTCAAGAACTTGCATCGGTTGACCAGGGCATTTACAGTGAGGGCGAATATCCGAACTGAATGCACTCTACCCGGACAGGCGAGCATCACGTCGCCATGAATGCCTGGCCGGGCGACGTCGTCACGCGGCCCGGACGGGCGCCGACACGCTGGAGACACCATGCCCCTCGTCCAGGTAGCAGTCATGTCCAGTGAACCGATGATGCGAGACGGCGCGACTGCGGCACTGCACCACAGGCCAGGAATCCGCGTGGTCGACAACGGCTCGGAGTCCCAGGCGGACGTGCTGGTCGCGCTGGCGAACGATGTCGACGGTGCACTCCTGTCCAGGATCGAGCACTTCAACGAACACGCCAATGGTTCACCCACCCGGGTGGTTCTGGTCGCGAACAGACTGCCTGACTACTACCTGCTTCGAGCCATCGAGATCGGCCTGACCAGCGTCATTCATCGTGAGAGCACGACTTACGACACCATCGCGCAGGAGGCCATCAACGCCCACCAGGCGCGCTCACACATGCCCGACCACCTCCTGTACACCTTGCTCGAGCGTGTCCGTGCGACGCAGCAGCAGATGTCGAGCGTGCACGGCTTCACCCCGGCCGGGCTGCACGAACGCGAAATCGAAGTCCTGCAGTTGCTCTCCGAAGGCCTCGACACCGCGCAGATCGCGAGCAGGCTCAATTACTCGGAACGCACTATCAAGAACGTGATCCGCAGCATGATGACGCGACTGAAGCTGAAGAACCGGTCACACGCCGTGGCATACGCGATCCGCTGTGGTGTCGTCTGAATTTCGATCAATTGTTCGCGAACAGCACGACGCCTTTGTTTGTTCCAGCCAGGAATCAGAGCACGCCGGCCTTGATCGCATAAGCCACGGCCTCACTCCTGTTACGCAGGCCGAACCGCTCGCATAATCCGCTCAGGACGTTCTTCACCGTTCCCACCGAGTACGCGAGCTCGGCACCGATCTGGTCGGTCGGCCTGCCCTCGGCAACCAGTCGAAGTACGTCGATTTCTCGCTGTGTCAGGCCGGCGAACGACAACCCGTTCGGTTCGAGTACACCACGCCGCAGATCGGACAGCTGCTCCAGAAACGCACGCTGCAGCCGGTCGGGCAGGTAGGCCAGGCCATTGGTCGCGCCGACGACCGCGGCGCCAAGTCGGTCAGCGGTGATCGTCGCGCGGGGAAGCACACTCACGACGCCACAATCGACCGCGGTCATGGCCAACGCGGGCTCGAGATTGTCGGAGACGACAACGGATCCGGACAACTGTGCCGGGTTCCCCTCGGCACGGATCCTACGTAGCGACTCGAGGTCGAGGCAGCTGATCTTGGTCGCCACCAATACCACGACCTGGACATCGGAGAGCCGATCCTCGTCGATGATCTCCAGGTAGGGAGACTGCGTCAGCAGGTCTACCGTGCCGAGACGACTGACGGCGTCCTCAGCCTGGACGAGAACGTTGACCGGTGTCATCGCCTACCCCTGCCGACTTCGAATGGTTCGAGTACCAGACAAAGTGTGGGCCGGGTGCCTTCATTTCATCTCAATCGTCCTCCTCCGTCCAAGATCACAGGCTGATCCGAGGCGACGAGGTCTTCGGACGGCATCCGGGTCAACGTCAGCGGAGAGTCGACAACGGTCGCGTTCTCAGCGAAGAAGTTGTCTTCCGCCAGATCGATCTCGCTGATCTCCGGATCCTCGGACACACCAGGCGCTTCCGGCAAGGGAAGGGCCGGTGAGGCGACCACCGTCGTCGGCACGCTCAGGTCCAGTGCCGCGAGGTCGGTCTCGGTCAGCTCTCGGCTGATGTCCTTGACCCTGGCCGAGTGCACCGTAGTTGCGGGAACCAGCCTCGTCACGTCCCGAGTCGGCGGATCGATCTGTGCTAACACGTCCTCCGCCACCGCTCGCATCCGCCCGGCTTGCTCCACGTCAGCGGCCTCGAAGGTGATGAAATGCGCCAACGGATCAGCCGGAATCGACCGGATACGACCGGCGTTGGCAACACCGTTGGCGGGGCGGACCCACAGCCCGGAGCGCACGACTTCGACCACGACGTCGGGTTCACGTGCATAGACCGCCGGCGCGACCTCCGTCAGTCCGTCGCCCGCCGGGCGGCGATATCCGTACACCTCGGGAGCGCCGGCAAGGATCGGGGTGGCTTGCGGCCGGTAGACCAACTGCTGCGCGAACATGTTCCAGCCGAGCGTGCCGTCGGGGCGAACGGTGAACACCTCGCAGCCGGCGGCCGTGTGGATCGGCATCCCGCCGTAGCACACGATGTCGCCGCCGAGCAGGTTCGCCAGGCTGTGACCGAACGTGGCAACACCGGTCGCCGGACTCGGGCCGTACTCCACGAACCGCACCTGCGCCCGGCAGGCCACCGGCAACAACCGGCAAACCTCGGCTACGTCGGCCGGCGCCACCGGTGGGAGGTCCGGGCCACCCACGACGATCGACAACACCTCCGGCTGGAAAGCCATACCGCTGATCAACCGGGAGCGGCTCAGTGCCACCGCTTCCGTCTCACCGCCTGGCCGGATCCACAGTCCGCCAGGCAGTGGTTCCGTCACCACGGCGGGATTGCCGGTTTCGATCCCGTTCAGTTCCGCGCTCTCCCATTGCGGCTTGGGGAATCGTTTACCTTCAAGCCGCGGTGCGCGACCGGGCCGGAAGCGGACCCAGCCGCTGTTCGGGCCGGAATGCACCAGGAGCGATCCTCCTGCGCCCAAGGAGACGACGCCATCGGGTACCACGAAGGTTCGCTTCAGCCGGGTGGAAAGCCACTGCCCGGTCATCGCGACCGCCTCACGCGACCGGCCGCCGATCACGAGACGCACGGGCCGCCGCCCCTTGGGCATCGAGGCCGCCAACGACTCCCATGCGCTCACCGGCGAGTCGGGCGGTAGGTCCACGACCATCAGGTGGTGGTCCGGATCAGCGCTGAGTGACAACGCGAGGGCCTTCGTGCCGGGTGACATGACGTCCTCGGAACACAGCACGAAGGCATTGCCCACGGTGTGCCGGACAAGGCCGTCAGTGGCGCGCTCACGAAGACCGAGCCTGCGGAAACGTGACATCCGTCGATCCATTCTCGTTGTCGGCGTCCTGTCTTGGTGGCAACACCGCCCCGGAGGGCGGGCGGGGATCGGACCTGAATCAGGGGACCCCCGGAAGGGTGCGGAATCTTCCGGCTTCATCACGGGGAACAGGTGGAGCCGGCTGGTCACCGGCCCATCGCTCGACACTGCGTCGCATCGCGGTCGACGCCAGTTTGTCCAGCGAAACGCGGTTCGAGGCGAACGTGCCATCGGCGTCGATCTCCGTGGGCGAAAGCTCACGGAGGAAGATCCGGCCGCGGGCGTCACCGGACGGTTCGATGAGTTCAAGCACCTTGAAGCTCGTTCCGGGCAGGAAGACGATCCGGTCGGCCGGGCGATCATCATCTGGTTCGAGCAGAGCGGTCCGGCGTCCGGTCATCGACCAGACGAGCAGATCGGTGTCGCCGCCGGACCGGGGAGCGGCCAACAGGTGGAGGAAACCCCGCTCGGTGAGTACCGGAGTCCTGCCGTAGAACTCCCACTCCACCGGCGTCGGTGTCAAACAGGACACCGCGGTGCCCCGATGGACCGGCAGCCGGTGCAGACCGGCGGCCACACACCGGCCGAGTGCGGCATGCACGCCTGGGCGGGCGGCCCGCAGCTCCCGATCGACATCGGGGGGCCCCTGACCTGCCAGGTACATGCGCAGCGCGACGGCGTCGGTCACGACGGCGCTGGCGTCTTCGGATGCCTTGACGACCAGCTTCGAGTTCCTGGCAAGGACCGCCTCGACGGTCGAGGTGTGCTCGGCGAATTCCCGCTCGAAGGTGGCTTTCAGCAGGCTTCGGTCATCGCCGTCCTCGACCGGTACTGAAGCCTCCGCCTCGAGGTCCGGATTCACTTTCTCCACCAGCTCCAGATGCTGTGTTTCCAGCAAGCTCGACAGCCACGGCAACTGTGTTTCCGCCGGGCTGGCGACCGTGACAGGTTCTAGCCGCGTGACCAACCGGGTCGAATAGTCGAGTTCACCGAGGAGCGTTTCCGCGATCGTCCGCATGCGTTCCGCCTGTGCGTCGTCCGCCGCTTCGTAGCGCAGCATGTGCACCTTGGGATCGAGCGCCTCGGCCCGGACCGCGGTAGCGTGCGCGGGCTCGGGTGTCGGACGGACCCACAGTCCCGTCCGGACGACTTCGACAACGGCGTCCGGCGCGCAGGTATAAACCGCGGGTCCGGTCTCCGGCAGATCCGCGGCCGGCGGACGGAACGCGCTCAGCCGCGGAGCGGCGGAATTCCGCGGTTGGTACACGTACTGCTGGGCGTAGGTATTCCAGCCGTGAGAGCCATCGGGTCGCAGAGTGAACACTTGGGGCGTCTCGACGTCGCCGACCGGGATGCCCGAGTAGCAGGTCACCTCGTCCTCGAGCAAGTCCGCGAGAGCCTGTCCGATCAGGACACCGGCCGGAAGTGTCACCGCGCCGTAGTGGACGAATCGCGCTCCTTGCCTGTGCGCAGGCGGCACGGTCGCCCAGAAGTGCGCCACGTCCGCGAGTGGCAGTTCGGGGATTCCTTGGCCGCCAAGGACAATCGTCATCCCATCGGGCCGGCACGGCAGCGTCCGTCGCAGCCTCGTCCGACTCGGGTCGAGCCAAGCCTCCGGTCCATGTGTACGAATCCACATACCCGCGGGAAGGGGTTCGGCGACGCTGTGCGGCCCTGTCCGGCGGAGCTCGGCCATCTCCTGGGAGTCCCAAGCGGGGCGGGGAAACCGCTTCGACTCCCACTGTGGCTCGTGTCCCGGCCGGAACCGTACCCAGCCACCTGCCCATCCCGAGTGGACGAACAGGGAGCCTTCGGCGGCACGGAAGACGTGGCCGTCGGGCACCACCACCGGGCGCCCGAGTCGATCGCAGAGCCATTTCGCCGCCATCGGACCGACTTCGACCGGTTGGTGGACGAGGACCAGCCGGATGCCGCGCCGTTCTTTGGGCAAGGCCGAGGCGAGCGCTTCCCAGATCACCGCCGACGAGTCGATCGGCAGATCGGCGACGACGAGGAGGTTGTCGTCATCCTCGGCGAGAGAACTCGCCAGCGATTTGGCTTCGATGGTCATGTCGTCCGCGCTACGCACCACCAGTGCGCTACCCACCTGCTCGGAGGCGAGCGTCACACCGGCTCGGCGACGGGTTCGACCTCTGGTGAGCAGGGACATCAGCTATCGCTTTCGATCGGCCTCAGTACGCTTCTCCGGACGCATATGGTCGTCCGCCAGGGCCATCCCAGGACCGTCGTCGGCGATTCGGGGCCGACTTCGGCGTACATCCCTCACGAGTGATACCGGCCACGGCCGCGCCGGGTCAGCTCGCCGGATCGCCGTCGTCCACCGCGCTGTCGTCGGCGCCTTCGGCGGCACGGCGAATCACGTCCGCCAGCACCCGCATGGACGCCGGCGCACCCGGATTGAGGAGAACGTCCACGCCGCGAGCCGGTAGCGCCTCGGCCAGCTGTTCCACGGTCAGCGCCCGCCATCCCGGCACGGCCAGTCGTCTGCTGTGCCCGGCCGCGGTGGTCACCAGCACCGACGGGACACCGTCAGGAGCAGGCCGGACCAGCGCGGCACCTTGCTCGTTCAGCGCGATCGAGAGCGTGACGTCACGCAGAACGGACTCCAGCATCGAGGCGGGGAGAGCTTGGTCCTGGTCATCACGGGCGAGCAGCCGAAGCACGGCATCCACCGGATCGAGTGGCGAGTCGGCTGTGATGGGCTGATAGACCGGGTTCGACTGGAACCTGCCTCTGTCCCCGGCTTCGGTCAGCGCCCAGACACCGAGCAACGCCGATACAGGCGGTTCAGGTGCCTCGTCGGTCGCTTCCCAGGCCGGATCGATCAAGAGCATCACGGTGTCTGGCGTGGACTGGTCCTCCACCGGCGCCGCCGCATCGGGGTCCTCGGTCATCGCGCGACACCTTCCTTTGGATCGCGGACCACCATCGCCGATCCGGGCCTGCCCGGCCGTGGAAAGGACATTTGGGGCCGATTCTGCTGAATTTCCCTCACGAAACGGCCAGGGAAGCTCGGCCAACCGGGCGCGCCTGATGAGGCAGACATCACCTGAAGCACTGACAACGCCGTGCGGGCTTGGTCTACTGGGAGGGAGGCTGGTGGCGGATGCCGCCCATCTCCGTCACCAGTCATCCCACCAAGAGCGTCACGGCACCGCCCGGATCAGCTGTCATCGGCTCCGGCCTCCGGTGTCCAAGGGATCACCTGCAGTCCGCCGGCGTCGGGAAGTCCTTTATAGAGCTCCGCAACCTCTTCTTCGTCCAGCAAGGTCGTTTCACGGATGAAGTCACCGGTCAACCGCACCGATGCGGGGCCGGCCGGGTTGAACAGGACGTCGATCTCGTCGGCCAGCAACTCCACCAGCTCGTCAAGATCTATCCGTCGCCAATCAGGCGCCCGTACCCGCGCACGATGCTGCTCCCCCGTCGCCACCACCACGCAGGCGATGTCGTCCGGCGACTTGGTGACCAACGGCCTTCCGTCACCATTCATCGCGATATCGAACAACGTGTCCCGCAGCATCAACCGGATATGTTCGATCTTCGCCCTTCCTCGCAGCACCAGCCGCAACACCGCGTCCAGCGGATCCGACGGCGAGTCCTCGTCGGCGGGTACATACTCCGGATTCGGCCGGAACTTCCCGACGCTGACGCCGTCCTCCAACGGCCACAAGCCCACCACGGCCTCGATCGGCGGTGGCTCGTTCTCCGCCGCCGGCCGCCACGCCGGGTCCATCAACAGGAACCAGCTCTCGAGTGGGCCACCGGCCTGCTCTTCCGGTACTTCGGTCATGGCGTCCATCATGCTGCCTTTCTTTGGTTCCCGACACCTGGATGCCGGGGTTCGCCGATCAGTTGACGCGGAGCACCGTCGGCTCGCAGTGGTCGCCTGGGCAGCGTTCCCCTACTCACCGTCTTCCGCTGCCTCGGCCGCTGCGTTCACCTCATCGATAGCATCATCATCCAGGAACGAGATCGGCTTGGCGCCCGGCCCGGGCAGCGGAACCATCATCAGGAAAACCAGCTCTACGTCAGCGGGCAACTTCGCGGGGAGGCCCGTCTGACCGTCCAAGAATGTGACGATCCCATCATGACTTCGATGCACATTCACGATGTGAGAGTTCCGCCCGCCTGTCGCCTGAAATTGCAGCACACCGTGCGCCTCTGTCGAGAGAGACAACATATGGCGCGCGACGGAGTCGAAATCCCTTAACCGGCGGAACCGTAAACGGAAAGCTCGCTCCAAATCGCTTTGCTCTCGCCCCCAATCCTCCGGTCCGGCGATGAAGACGCGACCTTGAACGATGGTATTGTAGGTCGCTATCGCCGCTGCGGCACAGTTCATCCTATATGCATAGTAATGATAGGCCGCCGAATTCACCTGTAGAATCAGGGGAAAATGCGCACGCATGAAGTCAACCGCGCCCTCGACAGTGAGGAAGCTGCTATACGACACCACCCGCACCACCGGACCCTGTTGGACTGACGACACCCACAGGTCCTCTCCCTGCGGCATGCCACCTCGCAGTGTCGGCGGGTATCCCTCGTCGTCATTGAGCCCACCATGAGCGAGCTGACCAAATCCCAACGCCTCCGCGCCCGGCTCTTCCGTATCGACACCACTGTCGTACTCCAAGTCCCAGGCCTCGTCGTGATCGACCATGCCCTCACCGCGCGAGTCGATCAGCTGCGCCGGGCCGGCAAGCGACACGCCGGGAGGCGCAACCTCGAAAAAGTCAGCTTCTGCAGCGGCATGATCGGGCGGTCGCGGCGATGTCGCGGCATTCGAGTCGTCGACGGCGGTCACGTCGGCTGCGAACGTCTCATTGCCTCTGAATGCGCCCAGTACCACCACCGATCCGCCTGCGGCCCCATCTAGCGCGAGGAAAGCTTCCTTCTCGGCTTTCAGCTGTTCCTGAACCTGGTAGTCCAACCCGATCGCCTCGGGAGCCGGTGAGGCAGTCGGTTGTGTCCGCGACTCGCCAGGAGTGACGATGGTGGGCACCTCGAGTACCACAGCCGGGCCGTCTTCGCCCGGGCCCGAAACCATGTCCACGTCGGACAGACCCATATTCTCGTCTGTCGGAGCTTCGGGTACCAAGTTCTCCGAAGAGGCACCTTGATCGCCGCCGCCACGTTCCGGGGCCTCCGAGTCGGGCATGATCTGCATGCTCCACTCGCCGAGAGGGTGCTCCTCGGTCGCCAGAGCGATATCGTGCGCCACAGTCAAGCCCAAACTCCCCATACGGACCGGGGACCGCCGCGCGGCCAGCAAGGCACTGACCGCCTGGGCCAGTCCCTGTCCCAGGGCCTCCAACATGCGCATGTTGGAGGGCGTCGGCTCAGAAGACTCACCACGCAAGGTGACCAGCACGTCGAACGAGGTTTGACCACGCTCGACCGCCTCCACCATCTGCAAAGCGGCACCGGACAACTCACCAGGAACAAGCCCCGGGTTCTCAGTGTCCGCGAACCTTCCGCGGAAGATCCCGGCATCGGCATCCCGTGCAGGAACGCGGCGCCGAAACTCTGAATGCTCCTCTGCCATGTCCCGGCTCCGTTGGGCCCGATGCCCCGGGCCCGCTGAGCGTCCTCGACTCGGGCCGAGTCGACCTGCCCCGGCTCCGGCGTACCAGCTCCGTACAGATCCTCCGAAGACACCGGTGACCCGGCGGGCCCCCGGCCTGGCCGAGATTCGACTCGCCCAGCACCGGCCGGGCAGCCGACGGCTGACCCGAATCCCGAAGATACTCCGGCGCACGTTCCGGGACCTCCGAGTCGGGCATGATCTGCATGCTCCACTCGCCGAGAGGGTGCTCCTCGGTCGCCAGAGCGATATCGTGCGCCACAGTCAAGCCCAAACTCCCCATACGGACCCGGGACCCCCGCGCGATCAGCAAGGCACTGACCGCCTGGGCCAGCCCCTCCCCCAGGGCCTCCAACATCCGCATGTTGGAGGGCGTCGGCTCAGAAGACTCACCACGCAAGGTGACCAGCACGTCGAACGAGGTTTGACCACGCTCGACCGCCTCCACCATCTGCAAAGCGGCACCGGACAACTCACCAGGAACAAGCCCCGGGTTCTCGGCGTCCGCGAACCTTCCACGGAAGATCCCGGCATCGGCATCCCGCTGAGCGTCCTCGGCTCGGGCCGAGCCGACCTGCCTCGGCTCGGGCGTACCCGCCTCGTACAGATCCTCCGAAGACACCGGCGACCCGGCGGGCCCCCCGGCCTGGCCGGGATTCGACTCGCCCGGCACCGGCCCGGCAGCCGACGGCTGTCCCGGATCCCAAAGATACTCCGGTAACTCGCCGATGCCGAGGGGATCGATCGCCCACTGGTCCCCGGAAGGTCCGGCGCGCTCCGCGTCGCCCGCCTCGCCGAAAACAGCACCTGGGCTCTGGGCGCCGAGGTCGGGACCGTCGTCACCCAGCCATGACTGCCATTGATCACCGACGCCCTCCATCAACTGGGCGACCAACGGTCTCAGCTCATCCTCCCAGCCCGCCCCTCGGGCGCTGTGGATTCGAAGTCCAGGAATTCCAGATCGATGCCCCGCACCGATTCGTCCTCAGCCGGCGGCTCCGTCTGAGGGCCAGACTGAGAAGTGGACTGCCTGACCGGTGCTTCTTCGATCCGCTCAGGCGAAGCAGTGTCAACCGGCCGCTGATTCACCCGTTCGGCAAGGAGTCCTAGCTCCTCAGCCCGCAAACGGGCTTCAGTCCGTGCCTCTTCTTCCCGCAAACGGGCTTCAGCCCGCGCCTCTTCTTCCCGCAAACGGGCTTCAGCCCGCGCCTCCTCTTCCTGCGAACGGGCTTCGGTCTGCTCCTCCTCAGCTCGCTCCGCGGCCCGCGCCTCCCGTGCGGTTTCGAGGGCCTCAGCCCGCCCTGCCCGTGCCGACTTGACGGCCGCTGCCCGCGCCTTCCGCGCCGCCGCCATGGCCTGCCTGGTCGCTTCAGTCCACTGTGCCCGCATCGGGGGCTGGGCATCTTCCAGTGACTGCCCAGGGTCGAGCACATCGAAGAGGACAGCGGATGCCGCACTATGCCTATAGGCGTAGGGGGTGAACTGGACCGAGTTGGCCAGGATGGTCTTGAACGTCACCGCCGCATGGGGGTCCCGCATCCTGTAGAGCACTCCGGCGATCGCCTCCCGCACCACACCCAGGACCTCATACATGTACCCCCAGTCGAAGCCGACGCTGGTCTCTTGGAACACACTGGCTACAAGCATGGGCCGGTTGTCCTCGTCGCTGTCGAGCCACCGGCGAGTGAAGCCTTCCACCATCCAAGTGATGCGCTGCCGTGCCGCTTCTGACAGCGTGCGCTGGTGCTGAATGAAAGATTCATCGAGCTGACGTTGTTGCGCATCCTCATGGAACGAGATCGCGCGATAGTCCTCCGCGGTCCGCTTAGGCGTCGCGTGCAGCGTGATACCGACATTGGCCGCGTAACGGTACGATCCGCCGCCAATCCGACGAGTGAACAGGACTCCCAGCGCTTCCGGGTCACCGCCCCTGGCTACGACCGCACGTCGGATGAAGTCCTCCAGAACGTTGAACATCCCATTGAGTACTTCACTGCCGTACTCGAGATTCGAGTGGATCACCAACCTGATGTCCGGCATCTGCATCATTTGGCCCAGCTCTCGGCCCGCCTCGGCACGCTCCATGACTTCGTCCACGACGGTCTCGCGAAACGCCAGCAGGTCTTCCTTCCGCGTAAGGTCCAGCTTGGGAGGTAGACGAGAGACGAAGTGGCTTTTCAACCCTGGTCCGGTCGCGGTGTCATACCGTGCCGTGACCCTGCGGATCATGGACACCGGAAGCCGGCCCACCCGTGACGAGTCCGCGAGCCGCGTGACATCCAGATAGAGCACGGCTTGCTCGGTCTCACCGGCGAGCTGGGCGAGACGGACTGACTTCTGAATGACGGAGTCGACGGAAACATCTTGGCGATCACCCAACTCCGCCGCGATCGCAGCGCGCACCAGATCAGTGACCGTCTCCACCCTCTCAGGCATGAGACCGGTCGTGGACCGCACATCGAGGGTGAGCATCGGCTCGTGTCCCTCGGGGCGGCCAGTAACTCCTTGACGAATTCACGCACCATCCGGTCCACTTGCTGCGGCGCCTCATCAGGAAGGCTGCTCTTGTCGGCGGTGAAGTACACATCAAGGCGGTCCCCGCCCCAGGTGACGGCCCGTGCCGGCTCACCGTCCCAGTGCATTCTCAGTGGACGAACGCGCATCCCTGTGGGAATCGGCGGAACGTCCGGCACAGCGGCATCTCCGTCGCCGACGGATTCCGGCGTCTGTGGTGTGTCCGGCGCGAATGTGGCCTTGAACGTCGTCTTCCCCGGCTCCGACGGCCTGTCACGATCGAGGATGACCTCCACACGAGGCAGGAGGTGCGCCGCGCTGGGCAAGACGGTATCGGCCGGGACCAACTGCCCTGGCTCGCCTTCCGGATGAGTCCCCGCTGACCGTTTGGCCTCCGCGAGTGCGTCCTCGACCGCGGAGCCGACCACCGCGGTAACAGCTTTTCTCCGATTGGCGAGTGAACGCTCCGACTCGTCGGCAAAGCTACGGATCGGGATCCTCAACGTCGGCATGGGCCAGGCGCCTGACAGTAGCGTCTCCGCCGCGGCACCGCGGACCATGCGCCGAAGGCGCTCGGCGTGTGCCACCGGCACCACCGACAGGTCGGCGAACTCCAAGTCGTCGAGCTCGCGCAGTTCGCCGTACTCAGCGATCAGCCTTCCCGGACCGGGATGCGTCCACAACTCGACCCGCCTGAGACGAGTGGCACCGGCACGGGAACTGGTGACCGTGAGAGACAGACGCATGCTCTCGGTCGTATGCCTATTCGGAACGCCATCCTGCAGCGCGTCGAGTTCCTCGTCGATCAGAGCACGCAGGCGCTCGTCGATCGATCGAAGGAACCCGTCGATCGTTTCTCGGTTGTAATGCCCCCGATGAACAGAACCGCCCGGATATCGAGCGGCTCGCGCCCTTCGTTGGCGAGCCGCAACAACTCTCGAGCGAGCGGCTTCACACGTGCGAGCAGACCAGCGTTGGTTTTCAGTCCGTCCCTATTGTCAAATTTCCCCGTCCATTCCAGTTTTGGCTCCGTACCCGGGTATGACGACTCCACGCCGTCGCCAGGAGCGCGGTCGGCCGGCGCCTCGGCGTCCTGATCCGGTTGCTCCGGCAACTGCTCGGTGTCGACTGTCGACTTCACGGGCGCGTTCCCTGATCGAGACAAGAAACCACCGGGAGCGTCGACCGGTGTGGTGAACGTCCTCATCCGGTTCTCCAGCAACCACAGGTTGCGTGGCATCAACACAGGCTCGGCAAGATCACTACTCGAACCCTTCATCTTCCGATCTCGCAGATAGGTGTTCAGGTACGCGGTGAACAATCCTCCACCGTCATCGACGACCCGGCCCGCACCAGCCCCCGTAGGACCCCCGTACCATCCACCTTCCCGCCCCGGATAACCCAACTCGCACCGGCTCCCCGGAAAACCCAGGTACCGACCACCTTCCCGGCAGCGTCACGAACCACACGGACGTACTCGTCGTACAACCCCAGGAAATGACCCAGTTCATGAGCCAACACACTTTCGTCGGCATCGACAGCCCACCTGAG
The DNA here is from genome assembly GCF_022479115.1 of Amycolatopsis sp. EV170708-02-1. NCBI lineage: Bacteria > Bacillati > Actinomycetota > Actinomycetes > Pseudonocardiales > Pseudonocardiaceae > Amycolatopsis > Amycolatopsis sp. EV170708-02-1. Next base: position 4,407,976 of record NZ_CP092497.1, on the reverse strand, counting down.
CTGATCGCTGTTGGTCCCCGCGGCGTCCACCGTGATGGTTCTCGCCGACGGGTCGTGCTCCACCCGCACCCGGAATCCATCCCCGCCAGGCAACCTATAGCCGGGCTTGTTGTAGAACCGGTCCACCGCGGCCTCAGTGCGGGCGAGCATCGCGGTGACATCGGTCTTGCCGTCGCCGGCCACGAAGTTCAGCCGCACGGTGTACTCCTGAACCCACTTGCCCGGCGACACCTCGAGTCGGCGCAGATCATAAGCAATCGGCTGCCAGAACGGTCTCGGTAACTTCACCTTGCGGCCACCATCAACCGCCGGCCTGACAAGCGCTTCGGTCGGCCCGACATCCTCCGCCGACACAACAGCCGGATCAACCCCAGCCCGCGCGGCGTCGACCTGGTCCGCGGTCGGGGGCGCCGGGTCCACCATCCACTCCGCCGACCGCTCGACGCTGTGCGCCCACCCCCGATCGTCGAGAATCGGATGCGGCAACGGAACAGGCGTCTCCGGCACTACCTCGACCCGAGGCGCCAGACCGAGCTCGGCCGCTGTCGTCGGCACACCCCGCACCCGGCTCGCGTGATCCGCGATCCGCTCGGACAGCACTGAAGCCACTCCAGTGGCCTGGGCGACCCCTTCTAGCGCGAACACGGTGACCAACGACGGCTTGAGACCCTGATCGATACGGGCGATCGCCTGATCAACCAGATACCGCGCCCGCGAATCCAACGCCTCCACCTGCGCCGGCGTCAGATCCGCACCGTCCACATCGGATTCTAACGCCAGCTGCAGCGCACGCGCGTGCACCGAGTCCTGCCCAGCGCGGTCACCGCTGGGCGAGGCATCGGACTGCTTTTCGCCCGGTCGCTCCCACCGAACCGGATCCTTCGCAACACGCACCCAACCGCCGTCGTCCGGATCAGTTCCCTCTGCCGGCCCGACCGGACCCCGCAGGTCGGCCACGACCTCACGCGCATCGGGCTCCGGCATGTGCGATGGCTCCTCCTGCACCGGGCCTTCCGGCTGTCCGCCGTGCGGACGCTTCGACGAGCGCTCCCCACTCTCCCGGTCCGGTTCGGACTCGCGTCGGCGCTTCGCCAACGTTTCCGCGTGCAAGACGGGGATCCTGGCCACGATGTCGGCGGCCATGTCGCCCGGCTCCTCGACAGGCCTGGTGGAACGCTGCGACTGCCCCGCCTGGCTCGCCGTGACGGAAGCCAGTGACGCGGAAAAGAGGGCTTCACCGAGGAATTCGACGGCCGGCCCCGGCGTACGAGTCAGCAGGGCCGCCACGGCGCCGGGCACCGGCATCGCCACATACCGGCCCCCCTCGAAGCGATGGAACGTGACCGTGCGGACCCGGGACCTCAACTCCGGCACGCTCGCCAGGTACGACACCGCGGCGGTCAAGACCAGATCGGGATCAGCATGCCGGGCGATCGCATCGCGCACCGCGGTCAGATGCAGGGTGCCAGGGCGGTTATACAGTTGGCGGACCAGCGTGTGCACAACTTTCGCGGTCAGCCCGACAGTCGCCGCCAAGTCCTCCGACGCGGCGAGCGGCGGACCGGCGGAACGCCTCTCGGCTCCCATGGGCTGCACCCAGCTCAGAGTGCTGTTCATCGAAACGCCTTGCACTATCGGAAGCCATGCCACGCCGATACGCTTCCTGAGCTTCGTGAACAACTCCGGCCCTGCCAACCACATGACCTCGTCCTGCCGCATCCTGCCGCCCGACGTGTCAAAGATCTGCTTTCGCATGAAGATGATCTTTGGCGGCAAAAGGTTGTGCTGCGACAGTCCGTAGTTCTCCTCGATCTGGGCGAGATAGGCCCGGGCGAACGGATGGCCCATGGCCAAGACGATCGCGTTGTTGTTGTTCTCCCATCTTTCGACGCCGTCGACAACAGATTTGTTCGTGGTTATGGCGTAGCCGTCCGGCGAGCTGTTGACCTGTTCGAGGACACTCGCGTCCTGCACGAGGTCGTCACCATCGAGATAGAGGCCGCCGAACCGATGCAGGATCTCGACCCGAAGAATATCCGACGCCGTGACGTACCCACGAACGGACAGCTTGTGCATTTCGGTGCGGAAATAGGGGTCCAGCCGCATCGGTGAGTCGGCGTTGAACACCTCGTCGACATTGACCAGGCGGACCCCGTTCACTCGCGCCCACTCGACCATCTCCCGCACCCGGGCAAGGGACTCCGCCGGATCACCGTCCAGCACGGCCTTGATCTGCGCCCGCGGCACGTCGGTCCACAACACCCCCTGGCCCCCCAGCCTCGCGGCGGACTCCACGAGATTCCGCTGACGAACACGAGCGTCCTCCGACCCCGCCAGCGGCCCACCCAGCCAGATCTCGTGCAACGTATTCGGAATCTCCCGCCTGTCCGGCAAGGTATTCGGATCGACACCCCGCGACTCCCACCGGAGCAACTCCTCCGGCCGCCAGTCCGCACTCAACACCCTCTGCTCGACACTTGCCAACGCCGCCGGAGTCACCTCCTCCGCACCAGGCATCGAACGAAGCATGTCGACCCGATCCAGAAGAGTCATACCCTGCGCCGCGTCCAACACCGAATAATCCAACCCCAGCAAACTCACCGGCGCCCGCGGAGCCCGCCGCAAACCAAACAGATCACGCCCCAGCAAACCCTCGACACCACCCCGCCCTCTGGCGAACTCCTCACCCGCAAGCCGATCCAACTCCCCGACAACCACCTCCACCGAAACAGGACCAGACACACCAACGGCCAGACCCAAATTCTCGTCCGTCGGCGCCTCCGGCACCTGGCCTTCCGAAGACTCAACAGGACCCCCGTCGCCCCGTTCCAAGCCCGGACTCGACCTTCCAGAAGGACTCGCGGTGTACAGATCCGGTTCCGGAGACTCGACGCGGCGATCACCGGAATCCGGCGGATACCGTGGCCCGGTCGGGCCGGGAGCCGGGCCGGATGGGCCGCCCTCGCCAGGGCCCTCATCGGGGGCACGCTGGATGGCGTTGTCGAACAGCCGATCCAGAGTCTGGTGCGCGCTGTCCCCCTGCATTCCCAGATCCTCGACGGGAATCAGCCGCAGCAGCTCGGCGGGCTCGACGGCCAGGGCGGTGGGGGCGAATCGGACGACCCTGGAGACCGCCAAGTCGCGGTCCTCATAAGCGAGGTTCGCCAAGGCGTCCAGTATCACGTGGTGTGCGTCCCGCAACCGCCGCAACCGCGCGCGGCTCGCCCCTTCAGGCGGTATTACCCAACCCAGCACCCGGTGTCGCCAGAACGGCGCGACCTCCTCCGGCAATTGATAGGCATACTCGCTCACCGTCCGAGCATCCGGGCCACCGCTCACGAACCGGTTCACGCCGTGCGCGACGAGATCGACCCACACGCGGGCCATTACCGCGTCCGCCGCCTGCTGCCCCCGCGCCCGGCCCGCGTCCGCCACGAGATCGACCATCCCGTCGTACAGCAAGCCCCATGCCCGCTCGGCTACCGGATCAAGGACCCCCCGGCGCTCGATCCCCCACATCTCGTCCGCCCGCGTACGCCACTCCTGTGCGTTGACATTGTCAGGGTCATCAAGGGATTCCCTGGCCTGCTCGAACGCCGCCGACCATCGGTCGAACAGTTGGTTCAAGACGGCCGTGGAACCCGGTGCCCCGGCTTTCGGCCAGACCGGACCTGAGTACGGCGGACGTTCCACTTCCTGCGTGTACTTCGGATAATCGTCGCGCCACAGGGCTCGCAGCCGGTCGGCACGGCCCCTTGGCCAGGCCGTCGCCATGTGTTCCAGGAGCCCGGCGAAGCTGATCTCCGGGGCGAACTCGCTGCCGTTCAGCAGTTGGTCGCGCCTGGTATCCAGCTGTAACGCAGGGCCCGAGCGGTCGGCCGCTATGCGCTCCTCAAGACTCGTCCGATCGGCCGCGATCCGCTCCTCGAGCTTGTCTCGCGCGGCCGAGGTCTGATCCGCGAGACTTGTCGGGTCGGTCGCTATCCGCTCTTCGAAACTACGGCGATCAGCCGCCGCCCGGGTCTCGAATTCCGCACGTGCCTCAGCCGCCTTGACTGACAAATCGTCCAGCTGCGCAGCGAACGGAACCAGCGCGAGTGCCATGTACTCCCACAACTGCCCGATCTGCTGTCGAGAGATGCCGGTCCGCCACACGAGGTCCGCCGGAACATCTTTCGTGGCGTGGAACACCACGGCATCCGCCCGCGCGTGCTCCCACCGGGTAGCCGGCTCCTCGACGTCATTGGCCTGCCGCGCGAGATCGGCCAGGACATCCACGAACGGCCGCTGGCTCGGCGCCGGCCGCGGCCCCAGCCGCCTCGTGGCAAGATCGAGAATGCGGTCCCTGTCCTCGGCCAGATGTTTACGCAGCACTTCCTGTCCTGAAGCGACTTGATTACGCCAGTGCTGCCGGAACTCATCCACCGACTCCTGGAGATGACGGCGCCACGCGGTGAAACCGGCGCTTTCCCAACGCAGTCCGGGCCCCAGCGTCCATTCCGCGGTCCAACCTTCACCCTTGGCAGCGGGCACCGGCCCATTCGGCGTCCACACCCGCAACCTTTCGGCCAGTCCGCGGATCGGCGCGGACACCAGCCACGCGGTCGGCTCGGCCCCGTCCGGCTCCGATCGCTGCGAAGAGCGGGCGGTATGCAACTGTCCAGCCAAGACGGTGACGAGAGCGTCGTACATGGCCCGCTGTTCTTCTGCGGCTACCCCGACCCCAGGGATGACCTCGGGCGGTTCGTCAAGCAGCACCTTGGCCTCGTCACGCAAGGCCGAGACCTCATCCGGGTCCTCGATCCGCGCCAGCTGTGCCGTCGCGACGGCGACCTGCTCGCGAGCCATCGTTTCGTAGCTCAGCCGCAGCGGGTCGAGCCCACTCTCAGCCCCCGTCGACGTCGCGAACTCACGCGTTTCCACTGCGCCTTCCGGCCCGCCCCGTTCCGCGTCGGAACCGGCATCGATGTACAGGTCCCGAAGACGCCTGGTCCCTTGCGTCCTGTGCAGGCCTGGCCCCTCCGGACCGGCCCTCGGATCAGAGCCGCCCTCCGATGTCTGGGGAGAGGGAGGAGGCGCCGGCGGCGGTGCCTCCTCAACCGTCGCCGCCTGTGGAGGCGGCACTACCTCCGAGGAAGCAGTCTCCCGGCTTGGCCCCGGCACCGGGGTGCCCACGATCTCCGACAGTACCGCCCTCGTCGGGTGGAACCTGCCGGTTCGGAGTGCGCTGAACGCCTTCCGCGAGGCCTGCACCAAGTTGTGCAACTGAGGCTCGAAGGGGTAGTGCAGGGCACTGTAACCGACCACAGCGGCAACCGTATCCGGCTGGGGTGAGTGCCCGGCCGCCGCGAGCAGCCGGTGTCCTTCCTGCCGCCAGCGCTCTACCTGCTCCAGACGCTCCGCTCTGCTCGACGGCGTCTCGGCTTCGGGTCCAGCCAGCGCGCTCACCGCCATCCGGACCGCACGCACTCCGCTGGTCGCCCCGTTGCCGCCGGCGACATCGGCCATCCACCCGGCGGCTTGCGGGTTCGTCAGCAGCCACTGAGCTTCCGCCGAAGCACGGCTTCGGAACTCCTCCGTGGCGTGCAAGCGACGCCCCACGGCCAGAGACAGGTCGTCCAGCAGTTCTCGCTCGTCGGCGCTGTACTCCGGGACGGCCTCACCGATACCCAGCCATCGCCTGCCCTGGTTCACCATGGCCTGCCTCGAGGACGCTGTGAGTCCGGGCAGCGCTGCCCGGAACTCGGCCGCCTCGGCCTCAAGGGTTCGGGTGACGGAGAGCAGCATCGCTTGGAACTCACCCGCGCCACGCCCGACCCGTGCCAACGATTCGGCCAGCTCCAGCAACTCGGCGTGGGCTTCGTCTCGGCCCAGCTCTTGGGCGAGCGCCAGCACCGCTGCCCGCAACCCGGCCGCCTGGACAGCCAAATTCCTGGACGGTTCCACAAGGTCGGGTAGCGCCTCCTCCCACCCTCGTACGCCACTCGCTACCTTCTCCAACGACTTGGCCGACGCCGGCGGCATCCCCCGAAGCGAAGCCAATCCGCGTACGACCTCCGCCGTCGGGGCGGCGAGGGCTGGAACCCCGCTGTATTCGAACTGAACCCCGGACAGTTCCTCACGTAGCGACCACAGCGATTCGTTCAGCGTCTTGAGCTTGACCGCGCCCTCAACCAGCTGTGTCTTGAACGCATCAACCAGATCGCGCCCGCGATCGAACAAGTCCTCGTCCTCGAGCAAGGACTCGAACAGCCGCCGCAGCCCGTCCGCCAGCCACACCAGGGCGTTCTCGTCCTTCGTCGGCTTACCCAGCTGCTCCCTAGTACGCGTCCGCGAGGCCAGGAGCGCGACTGTGTCCACCATGTCCGCGCGCACAGCCGCGGCCCGCCGTGCCACCCGGCCGGCGAGATGCGGCACCGGCAGCCGGAGCGCGGTTCGCGCGTCGTCACGCCACGGCCGCGCCAACTCCGATTCAGCCTCCTCGAACTCGGTACGCCAGTCATCGGCCGCCCGGAATATCATCACCCGGACAGCTGGAGCCTGCCCTTCCGGTAGCACCCGCTCGGCCAGCGTCCGGAGATTTCTCAGCTCCGGACTGCTCCACTGCTCCGCGAACCGCCGGAGCCATACATCGGTTCGGCCCGGTTCGGCGCGGATCGAGTTCATCAGGAGAGCAAGGGCTTGCCCGTGTGCCTGTACCAGGTCTTCGGCGAAGGCCCGGAGCGGACCTTCGACGGCGTTCACATCCCCGAACACCGAACGCGCCAGCTCATCCGCGGCTTCGAACTCTGCCAGCGATTGCCCACCCACCGTGACCCAAAGCCGGTCGAGCGCTGCGCTGGGCCGCCGGTGCAGCGAGCTGAGCTCCGCTGGCCCACTCACCTGTCGTTCCACCGACGCCGACGGAGCGAAGCCTGGTGGGTCCGTCCCGCCACGCAACGCGCCGAACTCGCTCATCAGTGACTCCGCGAGGGCGCGCGCGTCAGCCTCCGGCATGCCGTTGCGCATCCGCGCCGTGACGACGTTGCCCATTTCCTCGAACAAACTCGCTTCGGCTGGGGTGTACGGCGGCTTCGCCAGGCCGGTCCGCGCCTCCTCCAACAATGCCTGACCACGCCCCGCATCGGCGGAGCCGACCAGTTCCACCGCGAGGAAGGCCGATATCGACGCGGCTTCGTTCCGGGTGTCGTACGCGTCGAACCAGTCGCTCAGCTCCTCCGGAGTGGCCCCGGACGCCGCGATCCCCTCCAGCTCCTGAGCCTGGGCACGGAATGCGTCCAATTCCCGCGCCGCGTCGGCAGCCTCGAACCGGTGGCCGGACCTCGGGGAGAGCCGGTATGAGTTATACGCGACCCGATCCACCATCGACCGCTGCATCCGAATCCGGCGCCGTGCCACGTCGCCGGCGAGCGGCACTCCCGCCACACCGAAGCCGAGCTTCTCCCTTGCTTCAGCGCGCCACCGCTCCGCCGCACCACCAGACGTCCGTGCGATACCCGGTACGGCAGCCCGAAGCTCCGAAAGCCATCGCGGGGAGCGGACGGAGAAGAGCTCCACCGCGCGGTCCCGCGTACCTCGGAGGCTCAGAACCCGTTCCTGAGCGAGGAAAGCCGGGATATCCACCTCGTTTCGCAGCGCTGCGAACTCCGCACGCAACTCGACGGCGAGTCGGCGCACTTCGGCGGAAAGGTCCGCCGAAGCCGCCACTCCGAATCTGCCCACCACCAGGTCGACAAGGTCGTCGAGCAGACCGCGTTCCACATCACCACGGGCGAAATCCGGGCCGAACAACGAGCGCACCGCGGTCCTCGCGGCGCTCATCGCCTGGTTGCGTTCGGCGTCCAGTTCGGCCAGCCACTCGCGCGTCTGCCACAGCGCAGGCCCATCGTCCCGGTGGAATTCGTGTGAGCCGGATTCCTCGCCGTTCGCCCGTTGGTATCGACGCCGGAGGTCGTCGGCGAACGCGGCCATCGTGGGCGCTGTGAAGAACTCGCCGCTCCCGTCGGTCACGCGGCCGAGATTCGGGTCCTGCCGCAACCCTTCGTTGATGACCAGGAGTTCCAGATTCTCCGCCATCACGTCGGCACGTACGGCGGCCTCACCGGAAAGTCCCATATCCGGCAGATCAAGCAGTTCGCGTGCGGCGTCCCGCAGGCTACCCGACACCCCCGGCTTCTGACTCCACTCGGCCGTGGCCAGCAGCTCCTCACTCCAGGACGACTTCTCGCGGAACTCGATCACACGCTCGGCCGACGCCGCCCGTGCCGCCGATCCGGTCAGCGCTTGCTCCAGCTCTGCCCGCGACGCCGCCAGTCTCGGACCCGCCCAAATCTGTGCGAACTCGTCGCCTGCCCGGGGGTGCCGGCGTGCCGGCGCAACCACTCGTCGACCAGATCCCGGTGCGCCGAATAGACCTCATCCACCAACTCCGGCGGCACCTGTTCGCCGAACCGAGACCGATTCCCGAACACCTCCTCGATCAGCAGATCCACGAAGGTCCGTTTGGTGCCGGCCTCGGGCGGTTCGCCAGACCTGGTGCCGGACGAGACCATTGCCGACGCCCCAATACCATCAGCTGCATCGAGAGCCGCGAGGGCCCTCTCCGCCTCCGCTATGTGGATCTTGGTCTGCACCAAGGCGGCGGCGCGGAGCGCTTCTGGAGCGGAGGAAAGAACCGGCTGTGTCTGTGGCTCGCCGGGCGCGACGGCTTTGCCAAAGAAGCCTCCCTGCTGAACCCATCGCACCTTCCCCCCCACGGCGACGACCGTATTGGCCGCCCAGACGTTGGCCGTTGCACCAGATCTCGTCCAAGCTTGATGGAGCCGGTAGGCAGCCGAGGCACCATCCGCACCGATCTTGTTGATCAAGCAGTTGAGGAACAACAGTTCCGCGTGTCCCGTCTTCGGCCCCGCTTCTCTGAAGACTCTGCTGTTCTTGATGATGTTCGCGCTGGGGCCGCCCGGGGCGGACACCTCATCACCATGCCGGAAGGGATCATCGGTGCGGAGCCGGAAATCCAGCCCCTCGGCCTCCCCATGACCATCAACTACCCACGGTTGCCTTTCATACGGCATTTTGACCGCCCGGGCCCGGCGTCGCCAGCCGCCTCGACCGTCCGGTTCCAGCACCTCGCGCACGTAGTACCGCGACGAAGCGGCCGTGGACAGCAATCCGCTGACGTACATGATGCCGGCGTCGAAAATGTCTCTGATGAAGAACTGTCCGAACGTGCCGAGCTCCCGGTTGGCCAACTCGTAGCTCACCACCTGGTAAGACGAAGGGTCCGGGGCAGCGACCTTGTCGAAACCCTGGTCGTCAACCAAGATTCCACCGGAGGCCTCGAAGAACATGTCACCGAGAGGACGATAGATCTCACGCGCGTAACCGCCGACGGAATGCAGCACCTCGGAGAGCTCTTCCAACCGGGGTGTGTCACCGACCAGGTCTGCGATCACAATCGGCTTCTCCACCGTGTAGCCGAGGAGTTCCCTCACCTCCGGGTCGTCCGCCAGCACGCGGGCCAGCGCCCGCTGTGACAGCGGGGCGTCCGTACTGTCCTTGTCGTTGAGGATGAACCTGTCGCCGGTGAAAATGAAACCCGGGATTGTTTCCCAGGGAGTCTTGACCTGCCGCGAACCTGCCCAATCTCCGTCGAGTTTCGTGACCTTGCACAGAGACTCGGGCGTGGAGTTCCATGCCCACGCCTGCAGCTCTCGCACAATGGCGTCATCGCCAGGGAAACGCACAAGTATCGCCAGCAGCCGGCCCGCGGCACTTCGCAGCGCCAAGGTCTTGACATCGCCCGCGCGCGGTAGCGACACCAGGGAGAAGCCTGTATCCATGTCCGCTGCGGGTCCTGAGTGTGCGAACACGTCGTTAAAGAAGCCCGCCCTCCGCATGGCTCCCGCAAAGTCGTATCCGAACCCGCCGATCGCCGCTGGAATGCCCGTATCGTCACCGATGATCACCACCGGCCGGCCTGGATTCTCACCCAGGGCGCGACGGATACCGGGGGCAGCCAACCATAGTTCGGCGGCCTCGCGCCCCCCGACTTCAACGAGCTGTCCATTGGGCAGTCTGAAGTTCGCGTATCTGCCATGTCCCTCGACCGAGATGATCAGCGGTAGCCGGTCACCCCATGGACCGGGGAACCGGTGGGTTCCCACGGCCAATGCGGTGCCGAAGGCCGCCAGCCTGTCAGCGTCACCGTGCGCAACGACGGGGCCGTTCTGCCCCATCACGCCAGGATGACGGGCAAACCCGCTGCCGTCTGTGGGGAATCCGAAAACCGGCTCGGCCGAAACAAACGCGACGTCGCCGAACTCAAGGTGCCTCTCGACGACGTGCCCGCCCTTGATGATGACCGGCATACCGACTTCTGTCTGGAAGCCGATCGCACCGGAATAGTGGAAGCTCTGCCATGGCCCCAGCTTTGCCAGGAACCGCGCGTTGAGACCGCCGTCTGCTTTCGCGGCTCGGGTGAAGTGGGTCAGCACGATCAACGGCGGCCGGACCGGGCCACCGGTCGCCTTCCGGAAGTACTCCACGCTCAGTAACCACTCCGCGTACACCTCCGGTGCCAGCCGGGCCTTCCTGCCACCGGCGAGAGGTACGACGTAACGGGTGCCGTCACTCTGCAGGTAGATCCGTACCGCGGACGTCCGGGAGGCTTCGGTGGTCGGTGCCCACGGTTGCACGACCGCTGCGTCGGTCCTCGACACGGGGTCTTGCTCGACCAAGAAAGGATCCGTATAGCGGGAGGACGCCCGCACAGAGGAGTCCATCTTGCCGCCCCATCCGGCGGTCACGAAGCCCATGCCGACGTTCTCGCCATCGGCGTTCCCCAGTTGCTTCCACCGCACGTCACCGGCCCGAGGAATCGACACCTGTTCGATCGCGCCGATGTCGTCGTTCACCACTTCGACGTCGCGATACGGGCCGTCGCCACGCAACGCGTCGGCGAACTTCCGGAACTCACCCAAGCGATCCGAGGAGGCTCCCACCACCACTACCGACACGTTCGGCCGCTGGGACACCACCTGGAACGCCGCGGAACGCGCGACACGCTCACCTAACTCCGCCTCAGTGAACACCTGGCCGTCGAAACCGACTCCGCCGGGGACAGCATCAACGAAAACATAGAAAACTTTCGAAATGCCAAGCGGTTCAGAGGTGTGCATCCTGTCATAGAGCGCCCGCCAGGCGGCGATCGTGGCCGGATCGGACGAGAACGCGATACCGCCGGCGTTATTGCCGATCGGTTCGAATTCCGCGGCCGCTCGCCCGGGCGCGATCTCCTCACGCTCGTCGTTGCTCGGAGTCGGCATCGAACCATCCTCCAGCGGCTCCGCCGAAGGCGAATCCAGGATAATGCCCGAGGATTCGAGCAACTCCGGACTCGAATCGATCACTTCATCGGTACCACTGCGCCGCGTGAATCTGGGAACCTCGGGCGCCGACGGCTCCGTTTCGTCACGGCGAGATCGGCTTGTGAACCGACGCTGTGACTCCGAGCGATCGATCGCATTTCCGTCGCGGCTCCTTCGAGCACGATGCGCTCGAAACTCCTCTGCCTCCTCGGCCAGCCGCGGGGTCAGGCCAGGTCTGGGCACGTCTTGATTCAGCGATGACCGTTCCTCGGAGAGGGCGGTGGGGAGAAGCCGAACCTCCCACCGGCCGCGCTGGTCCGGCCCGACTTCCCGAGCAAGCCGAGGCGTCACGTTCCATGTCAAATCCTCTGCTCGGAGAGGAGATCCGGCCGCGGTCAGGACATCGTCGACAAGCCGAGTCATTTCACGCCCAATGGCAACCGACGCCCGCCGGTAAACCTCCGTCGCCCTGTCCTCCTCGAACAGAACGACCAGCACGTCCATCGACCTGAACCCGGCTTCGACCAGGGCCCGGACTTGCTGAGCGGCTTCAGCCAAGGCTTCGAGCTCGCTGGGTGCGAAACGCGGAGACATGATGTCTGCGAACTGCCCGCTCGCCAGGACCTCGGACTCGATAAGACGATCGACTGGCCCTGACTCGGCAGGGACACGTCGGTCCACGGAACCAGTCTGGGCACGTTCGACCTTGAGTTGGTACGTGCCAAGTCTGGGATTCGCGTCGCGGTGCTCGATCGCCCTCACATCGACACGAGCCAGGATCTGCTCAGCCGTCCGGGACCCTCCACCCGCCGGACTCGTCTCGGCCAGCCGGCGCCGGACGCCCGTCGCGATGGCCGAACGCACGATCGCGGTCCGCGGGTCGTCCTCAGGTATGGCCTGGGCCCCGGTTGCGTAGACGTGAACCTTGCCGAGCAACTTCGGCTGCCTGTCGGCGGGCGCGGACAAGGCCGCGTCGACAAGCCCTTCACCGATCCACTCGACGCGCATTCGATCGGCCTCGGTGAGCACGGACGCAGGTCCGATTCCCTGCGCCGTCCACTCGGTCAGCGACCGGTAGTAAGCGATCGGATGACGGGGGCTCGGATGCACGACGAGCTCCCAATCACCACGGCTCTCCTTTGTACCCCGGAGTTGCACTGGCGTGAAATTCCAGCTGGACGGTCGATCGTGATCAACCGGGAAATCCCTGAGCAGGACAGCCTCGATGGCGGCAGAGAGCTCTCGTTTGATGATCGTGACCACGTTCGCGAAATACCTGTCCGCCTGCCGGCTCGGCGGGATATTCACCGTGAACCGCACGTCGAGAGCTTCCCGTCCGGCGTTGGGCCCGGTCATCGCCCCGTGCACCAGTGCCCGAGCACCTGCGACCAGTGCTTCGAGGCCCTCCCGGTACAAGATCGGCGAATGGGGGTCGATGATCTTGCCCTGCGCCAGCCGAACGGGCTGCACGCCGGGCCAGGGTGCTGCCGCATCGGGAATCGCCGGGACCGCCGGATGCGCAGGCGGGGCCGACCTCTCGTCGTCCGGCCCCATGACGGAGGACGGCCCGGCCCCGGCCGGCCCCGGCTCGCGATCCGGACTATCGTCGTACAGGCCTTCGGACGACTCACGAGACCCAGGTTGACCGGCCTCGGCGCCGGACACTGGCGGCCCTCGCACTTCTTGGGCAGTCTGCGAAACTGCAGGTACCACTGCACCGGTCCCGGCGGCCTCCTCTCCGCCCGGCCCCGGCGAATCGACCGGCCCGCCTGTGTGCTCCGGCAACTCGGCGTTGCCCGTGGTCACGCCGAGTTGAGCCGCCAGCTCGGCGACGAGCGCAGCCATCCCCTCGTCCCACTGATCCATGAACGGTTCAAACGCCGACATGTCGTTTACCTCCGCCTCGGCGGCCGATCGCGCGTTCTGTGCGTCGCCCCCGAAGTCGATCCATTCCCCCATCGCCACATCATCGATCTCGGGAGTCGGTTCGACCTCGGCTGCCGGACTTCCCGGACCCACCTCCTCCCCTGGAGCAACCCGCCAAGTTTCATCTCCGGCGTGCTCAACCAGCACGTCATCTCCATCCGGATCGACTTGGGGGGCCAAACCGAGATCAAGGACCGGCAGATCGAACTCATCGGAAATCTCCGGTCGTTCGGCGGCAACTCGCTCAGGGCGCCGCGCCGGGTGTGTCGTGGCGGGTGCCTGCTGTTCGATCGAAGCTTCGTCGACCCCGGCGGTTTCGGCAATCCATACATGCGCGCCTCCATCGAGGACGAGCCCAGCATCACTCACGAATCGCACATGCCGCATGATCTTCTCGATCACAGAATTCCGCATGTCCGCCGGATACGCGCTGACCGCCGCCTCGACCAACTCCCGCACCCGCGCCAAGCGGCCAGGCAGGAACATGTCCTTACCCGTGACCACGATCGACAGTTCACCATCGCCGCTCTGCAGGAACCTGGAGACAAACCCCTGAACTCTCAACCGCAAACGCCTCTCGACCACGACAGACAGGCGCGCACTCTGCGAGTGCAGAAAGAACAATCCCAACGGCCTATCGCTCCGATAATCATCCTCGGTCATCCCCGTCTCGGGATACACGATGATCGAAGCATCCGCTTCCTCAGCACTACTCTTGCTGCCATAGGCTGCCTTGGTTACGGGCACCACGATCCCTCCCAAGAACTCAACAAGCCGACCCTCAAGATGGCTCAAAGCGGTCTTCGCGCGTGCGGTCCACTTTCCCTTCTTGTCAACAAGACCAGAACCAGTCACCACTATCCGGATATCCCGATCCTCACTCCCCGGACGCTGCTGCTCGATCTCACGCTTAAGACGACCCGCCTGCTCCTCAAGCTCCGCCATCGCTTCGCTGAACACCGCCGTCGACTTCGGCCCCAACCCCTTGAACTGTCCCTTCCACACCGCCAACAACTTCCCTTCAGCCCGCCTGACAACCCGCTTGACAACCCGCTTGGCATCCCGCCTGACAACCCACTTCTCGTCAGCCCACAATTCCCGGACTGCCTGCGCGGCCGCCACATGACCTTCTTCCAACGTCTGACCGTGCTCGCGCACATCGAACACGGCACATGCCTGTTTGGCGTCGTAGTACGGGGTATATCGGACCGAATTGCGCAAGATCTCCCCGGCAGGCGTGGAGTCCCCCAGCTTTTGAAGCGCTGCCGCGACTCCTTGCCGCACCAAATGCCAGACCGCCCGCGCATAAGCCGAACGGAGCCGGGGGCGCCGTTTAGCCGTACCGAACTCCAGAACCGGTTTTTCATCGTCGCCGGCCTGCAGCCATTGCCGGACGAATCCGAGCAGCATCGCCGCGATATGTTCCTGCGCGGTCACCGGCAAAACTGACGTGCTCGGGACGAAATACTCGGTGAGCGTCTTCACATTTTCGTACTCCAGCAGAGTCCGCTCCGGAGTTTCACGAACAGAGATACGGACGTCCCCCTCGTGACGGAACGAGGGCGTCTTCGCATCGGCGACCTCCCGGGTAAAACGGAGCCCCAGCGTCTCCGGGTCACCGCCCTGGGCCCTGATCTCATTCCGGAAGAGCCCTTCGAGATGTTCGAACATCCGATCAAGCACTTCATTGCCCGCCTCGAGATCTGCCCTGATCCACAACCGGATGTCCGGCATCTGCCAAGCAGGCGAGGCGGCCTTACACGCCATCGCTACCTTCACAGCGCTCCGCACCACCTCTTCCACCTTCGGCCGCCCGGAATCCTGCCCCGGCTCAGACTCAGGCCCAGGCTCAGACTCGACGAGCGAAGGTGGCCACCGCTTCCCGAAATGCCCTTCCCACTTCAAAGCCTCTTTGTCCCGCCGAATCAGCCGGCCACTCATCCACGGCGGCAGCCGAACCACGGCCATCCCCGCAGGCTCCGTGACCTCCAAGAAGACTCCCGAACCCCTACTTTCGACCTGACCAAAAACAATTGATTCCCGGATAAGATCCGCAGCCGTGATTCCCGCGTCGTCGCCCAACTCGTCCTTGACCACCGAATGGGTCAAACCTGAAACCGCCTCCATACTCATGGCCATACTCGTGGCATGCGCGTGCACGTCAATGGCGAGCTTCGGCCTGAGATCCAGGGGAAGCGCATGGTCCTTCCGGAGTCTCTCGAGCTCCTGGACGAAACCACCTACCTGCAACCTCACACGCTCCGCCTCCACGGCGGCAAATTCGGGACGACTTTCCAGGAACGACGCTTCCAGCCTGTCCGCCGCGCGGTAGCCGGCCACGGTCCGCGCGGGCGATGCGTGAATCTTGATCTCGGCGCGCACCTTGATCGAGTCGCCCTCGGGGTGAACGACACGAGTGAATCGTAGTGGTATCGACACGCCACCAAGAGCATTCACCGCACGAGTCAACAAACTCTCCAGATAGACGAAGAGAACATCATCCTTTGTCAGAACCCTGCCACGACTAATGAGATGCAACCGGATATCAGGCAGTTCACGCCCCGAACGCCAAAGCCGGACAACCTCACGAGCATATTCCGTAGCGAGCTTGACCAGCGCCAGCAGGTCACTCTCCGAAAGCTCCGGTTTGCCTTTGACTGAAAAATCGCCGCTCCACGTTCGAACAACCGCCCCTGGACGAATATCTCGGGCAGTGCCTGACAACCCTTCAGTGAACAGGGGAACAGCCTCGACCGAGGCGCCACCGGCTTCCGCTCCGGTTGTTGTGGGTTCTGTCTGGTTCGTGGTTGTGGTGGTTTGTTCGTCGGTGTCGTTGTTGAGTTGGATGCCGGTGTCGGTGGATGTCTGGCTGGGTTGTTTGATCTGTGGGAGGCGGGTCTCTATCGAATGTTGTGGTGTGATGGTTTTCAGGGTGCCGCCGTCGGGGAATCGCAGTGATCCGTCGGGGAGCATTTCCACGGGTGTGTCCGGGCCACGTACCAGCCGTGGGTGTCCGGCGTCGGTCAGCAGGCCGGCGAATTCCTCGAGCCGGTTGCCGAGGCTGAGGTCGGCCACCCGGCAGCTGAGCAACCACACCTCCGATACCTGTTCCCAGTGCTCGCGCCCGGGCAGCCCGGCACTCAGCAAGATCCGGAAGAGCCCCGCCGTGTCGATCCACACCTCGTCCCCCGATGTCAGCCAATACGAGAACCTTCCCCGCCCGTTCCCGTGGACCGCCGCCGTATACGCCCTCCGCTGCGGCACCGCCCGCAGCACACCCACCTCACCCGGCCTCGGGAAGAACACCCCCGCCGTCACACCCGACACCGGATCGATCAACGGCTCATGCAGAACCTTCGACCACTCGAAACCCGGACCCACCAAATCCACCAACAACACATCAACCGGCGACCCGGCCCCGTCCCGCACACCCGCTGCGGAAGTGTCCAGCACGACCCCTGGTGACGCATCCTGGTGCGGTGGTGGTGCCCTCGGCGGGGCCTCGTCGTCGAGGTCCATCGCGTCGCCGCCGGGATAGCGGACCTCGACCCGGACCCGGCCGACGTCGGTGGTGGCGGGTTCGGATAGTTGTTCGGTGTGGATGGTGACGCGGGCGGTCATCACTTGTTCGAGTGTGGGCAAACCGGTCCACCCGGCTGTTTGTGCGGCGGCCAGGCCATGAGTGACACCGGTCTTGATCGCGTTCTCCAGCACCGTGGCGGCACCGTTTCCGGAGCCGGGGACACCGTCGGTCCCGGCGACCTGGACGACGGCGACGAGGTCCGGCTCGTCGTCCCGGGCGCTCAGCAGTTTGGGTACATAGCCTTCGGCCATCAGCTCGATACGCCGCACATCACTCGCCGACGGCAACCGCACCAGCCCCAGAAGCGGGGCCTCGAACTCGTCCAGCGACCGGTAATCGTCAAGCAGACGACGCGGGCCCGGCTCCGCCACCAGCTCCCAGCTACCCCCGCGTTGCACCCCGTCATCCACCGGCACCGCGGTGATCTTCCACGAAAGCGGCAGATCACCAGCCTGGTCAGCCGCCAGGCCCCGCAAGACACCCACGATCGCGGTCCTCAGCTCCCGTATCAGCAGATTCCCCATCACCCGGAAACGACCGTTCACCTCATCCAGCGACACCTGCACCAGGAACTGCAGACCAACCCCCTCAAACCCGGTGTTGAGCTCACGCGACGCCCGGCCCACCAACAGCTCCGCAGCCTCCACCAACACCCCACGATCCACCGACGACAACACCAGACCACGACCATCACCCGAACCCACCTCCACCCGGCCCCGCGCCACCACCTCCCCACCCACCCCAGACACCACCAACCCACCCCCACCACATCCATCCCCAGCACACCCGGATCCAACAACCACCCCGCCCCCGGATCGACCATCCACCCCGCCCAAGAATCATCATTTATTCCGCCCGCAGAACCCGCCCCGGCGAATCCGGCACCGGCCCCACCGACCCCCCTTCCTCCGTTCTCTCCCCCACCGGCTCATCCTCGAACAAAAGCCACTGCGCCAACTCCTCATCATTTCTCATCTCATAAACCCCCGACACCCCAGCCGCAGGACTTTGCACACCTGCCTCACCCACCGGATCGACCCACCACGACACATCCCGAGCGGGCTCCTCCGGCACGTCTGGTTCGGCCGGCCGGATCGGAGCCGGGTCGAGTTCAAGAACCGGCAACTCCTCCTCGACCGCCGCAGCACCCGCAACACCCGGCGGCCGCAGGTCACCAGGGACTTCCGGCCCTGCGACGTCGGCGAGCCCGGCGATCTGGAACGACTGCGCAGGCAGCTCGGTGACACCGATGAAACGTCTCGAAGGCACCTTACGGAATTTCACGTGCCGCAGAATTTCTTCGATCAGGCTTTCCGGCATATTCACTTGATATGCGGCGACGGCTTTCGCTACCACATCGTTGACCGACGCCGAGCGAGGAGCAAAGGTTTGGTTATCCTTGAGATCGATCAACAAATCGATCTCTGCGGTACTCGACATATATCTGGAAACATAACCTTGAGCCCTCGACAACAAACGCTTCTCAACCACAACAGGCATACGTTTGCTCTGCTGATGCAGGAAAGACAATGGCAGCGGCCAATCTTTCCGATAGTCGTTCTCGGTCAGACCTGTCGCGGGATACACCACGACCGAAACACTCGCTGCATGCCCATTTCTAGGCGGACCGTTGACGACATCCACGGTGATGGGCACTATAATAGCACCCAGGTACTCACTGAACCGTTCCTGAATATAATTCACGGCGGCTTCACCGCGCTTCGTCAACTCGCCCTTACCGTTGACGAGCTCCTTGCCGAACACCCTGGCCTGAATGTCCCGATCCTCGCTCCCATGACGCTGATTTTCGATCTCACCTTTAACGCGCGTTACCAGCTTCTTGAGCTCAGGCAGATCAACATCGAAAATCACCGCAGCGTCCGGCTTCAGGATTCTGAAATCTCCTTCCCAGACATCAACATCGTCCGACAGCGCCCCATCCTCCTCCTCTTCCTCCTCAGCCTCGCCCTCGACCTCCGCGTACTTGGTTTCCAACGTCTGGCCGGGTTCGAGCACATCGAACACCAGGCTGGATAACCGGGCATTGTAATACGGGGTGAAGTGGACATAATCGGCCCAGATCTTTCCAGCCAATCCGGGCTTCCCCCGCTTCGCAAGTGCCTCGAAAATCCCCGCCCACACCAAATTTCGGACCAGTCGCACATAAGACACCGTAGTCACCGAAGACAGGTGAAAATTCCCGTCTGCCGAAATGCTGAATACCGAGCTGGATGGCGAGGTGGTGACTATGCCGAATTCCAGAACCGGCTTGCCATTCTCGCTGTCTATCCATGACTCCACGAAACCGTCCAGCATCGGCATGATTCGCTCCCGCGCCGCCTCGGCCAAAACGTGCTCGGTGAGATGTTTCTTCCGCCGGTAGTCCGCCAAAGCCCGCTTAGGGGTCCTATGCAGAGAAATCCCGACATCTCCCTCGAGGCCGAACGAACCACTTCTGACAACCGTGACCTCCCGGGTGAAGTGGAGACCCAAGGCTTCCGGATCCCGGTGCCTGGACCGGATCGCCTTACGGAACAGGTCCTCGACATGCTCGAACATCCCATCAAGAACCTCACTACCCTCGTCAAGGTCGGACCTGATCGACACCCGGATGTCCGACATCTGCAGAACAGGCGACCCCGGCGAACCGTCCCCCGCACGCGCCAGGATCCGATCTACCGCACTCCCCACCATCCCCGCCTGGTCCAGACGTCGCCCAGGCTTCCGCCGCCCGGTCTCCTGCTCGACAAGAGACGGCTGCGACCGACTCGTGAAATGCCCATCCCATCTCAACAACTCCCGATCCCGCGAAGTACGAAGCCGATTCACCACCCACGACGGCACCTGAACGGGGGCGACGGTTACTGGGTCGGTAATATCCAGAAGAAGCCCAGTCATGTTTCTTGATTCCGTCTCGACGAAACCGATCAATTCCTCAATGAAATCCTCAACCGAGATGTCAGGGGCGTTCACAGCCAGCTCTTCCTCGAGCACCTCATAGATCAGAGCGGCTGTAGACTCCGCACGGCTCTTCATGTATGTCCCAATCGAGCGCACATCAACGGTGAGTTTCGGCCTCGATCCCTTCGGTTTCGCCACGGCCTCCCGGACGAAACCGCCCAGCATCAACGTCACCCGCTTCTTCTCCGCGGCCCAAAACTCATGCCGTCCATTTGGCTTGAACAATACGTTCAGGCTGTCCGCCTGGCGGTAGCTGTCCAGAGTCCGCGCCGGCGTCGTATACCTCTCGACCTTGGCATTACGGGACCGAGGATCGGTCTCACGAGTGAAGAGCAACGGTATCGTCCTGCCGGCACGCTTCTTCACCACCTTGCCCAGGTCGTTCTCCAGACGCTGCACCTCGGAAGCCGTCCTGCCGAGCAGCCGGGTCTCAGGCAACTCCCGGCCCGCCTCCTCAAGCCGGACAACATCCTTGGCGTAGTCCTCGGCGAACTCGTCAAACAACCTCTGATCTCTACTCTGCTGCTCTCCCGACGAAGCCCCAGGTGCGTCAACCGAGCCGAGATCGCCCTTCCACCTGGACTCGACCGTCGGCTGCAGCCGCCCGCGGAAACGGATGCTTTGAACCCGCGTACCTGGAGGGAAAAACTGCCGGTAGGGCCCGCGGCCGGTTTGTTCGTCGGTGTCGTTGCTGAGGTGGATGCCGGTGTCGGTGGTTGGTTGGCTGGGTTGTGTGATTTGTGGGAGGTGGGTTTCGGTGGTGTGGGGTGGTGCGTTGGGGGGTGCGTCGTGTGGTTGGCGTTGAGTGGGGTTGGTTGATGGTTCGCCTTGTTCTCGCCAGGGGGGTTTGTCAGGGATGTTGCTCCGGGTGCCGCCGGAGAGGGTGCCGGTGTTGTTGGGGCGTGGGTTCATGACGTCGGGGATGAGGTTTCGGGACAGAGTGGTCGCGGCGGTGTGGCCTTGGGTGTGTTGTGTGTAGGCGACCAACTCCAGGGCCGCGTCATACCGCTGTTTGGCCCGTTCGGTCACCGGATCACGGCTCACGATCACGGTGGGGTCGTCACCGCCCAGATGCATGATCGGCCGGTGATCCCTGGTGAGGATCGTCTCCGCATTCCGGGTCCAGTCCCCTTGCTCGGCGTCGGTCAACTGGCTGAACCACGCGTGTGCCTGACCGTATTCCTCCTGCCGCCACGGCAACGGATCCTCGGCGGTGGTGAATGTTTCCGGGCCGAACTCCGGGCCATACACCGGACGCTGCCCCTGGACCCACACAGACATCCCCCCGTATCCCGGATCACCCACCGCGGTACGTTCACCCCCCACCACAACCGCCCCCGCCGCCCACATCTCATCAAGTGTCGGCAACATCGCGTCCGGCAGGACGTTCGCGAACTGCGCCAACCGCGCGTCGATCCTTCTATACACCAGGCCGCGCAGTTCGGTTATCAACGCCCGCGCATTCGGGTCGGTCTCGGCCAATTTGATGTAAGCATGGAAAGTCGGCTCGACCCACTTCACACGCTCCCCCACGGACCTCCACAACCATGCCACCCTCGCATCGACGAAGCCTTCCGCCATCAACCCGATCTGCTCGTGAACCTCGGCCTGCGTCGATGTCCCGACCGCTGCGGAAGAATCGAACTGATCCACCGCTCGGGCAACAGCGAGTCGCGCTCGCTCATCGCGCGTGGCCTCGGCTTCCTCCACCGCACTCACGACTCCGGCTTGTGGCGTACCCTCGTGCGGCGGTGCCCATGCCGGAACTTCGTCGTCGACGTCCATGACATCAGGACTGAGACGATCGATGCTGAGCAGGATCCGGCCGGGGTCGGTGGAGTCGGGATCGGTGTGTGTTTCGATTTCGATCTCGACGTGGTCGGCTATCAGTTGTTCGGGTGCGGGCAGTCCGCCGGTTCCGGCTTCCTGCTCGGCGGCCAGACCACGAGTGAAGCCGGTCTTGATAGCGTCCGCCAGCACCCTGGCGACATCACCTCCACCGGGCTGGGCACCATCAGCCTCCGCCACGTGCGCGACCGCGACCAGGTCGAGCCACTCGCCCACCGAGCTGTGCACCACCTTGCCCACGAAACCTTCGGCCATCAACTCGATACGCCGCACATCACTCTCCGACGGCAACCCCGCCAGCCCCGGAACCCGCGTCTCGAACTCATCCAGCGACCAGTAATAGTCCAACAACCGCCGCGGCCCCGGCTCCACTACCAGCACCCAACTACCCCACAGCGCCCCATCATCCTCAACCGGCACAGCGCTGATATTCCACGACCCCGGTAGATCCACCGCCCTCTCAGCCGGCAGATCCTCCAACGCACCAGTGATCGCCTTCCTCACCTCCAGCCCCAGAACATTCGCCACAGCCTGGAAACCGCCATCCACCACACCAGCACCCGACACCCGCACCATGAGTTGCAAACCCACACCCTCATACTCCGCGTTCGGCCCACCCGACACCCCATCCACCACCACACCAGCGGCCTCCACCAACGCCGCACGATCCCCCACCGACAACCCCGGAACACCATCACCCAAACCAAACTCGACCAACCCCTCGACCACCACCGTGCCCGCAACACCTACCCCTGGCGACAACAATCCGCGACCGTCCGGCATCTCCTCATCCCCCAACACACCGAACAACCCCTCATCCACACCAAAACCGATCCCCATACCCTCAAACGAAACCCACTCTTCCATCGTCATATCATCGAACTCAGGAACCAGCACCGCCTCGGCCCCAGGACCACCCACGCCCACATCGAACTCCGGATCAGCCTGCCACGACTGCCCCCAGCCAGGCTCCTCCAGTGCAGCACTCCCATCCGGATCCACACCCTCATCCGGATCCACCGGTCGAACCGAAGCCAAGTCAAGATCAAGGGCCGGCAACTCGAGCTCATCGGATACCTCCGGCCCCATGACCGCGGCCACGCCGACGGGCTGCTCGGTGATGTCCGGCTGAGGATGCCGGCTCTCGGCTAGGCCCTCATGGCGCTCGGCGGTCTGGAGAGACTGTGAAGATTCCTCAACGACACCGACAAAATGCCCTCGAGGCACTCGACGGAATTTCACATGCCGTAGAATCTCGGCGACCACATAGTCGGGCATATCCGGCTGATATGCGACAATGACCGTTTTTGCCAATTCATAGATCAATTTCGAACGCTCTCTGAAGGCGCGGTCACTGCCGGTGAGATCGATCAACAAATCAGACTTTTCAAGACTCGTGAGAAACCTGGAAACATACCCCTTGACCCTCAACCGAAAACGCTTATCGACCACCAAGGACAAACGTGCCTTATTGGAACGAAGGAAGGTCAGCTTCAGCGGTCTATCACTCAGATAGTCATCTTCAGTCATGCCTGTCTTAGGATGCACGGTGATCGAAGTGTCCGCCGCCTCGATACTTGTGCTCCGAGAAGCGAATCTGGAGACGGGCACTGCGAGCCCCCCCATGTACTCACGCAGCCGCACCTCAAGATACTTGAAGGCATTTTCACCGCGAGCGGTCAACTTCCCTGTCTTCATATCAACGACACCGGCTCCCTGAACTTTGATCAGGATGTCTCGATCATCACCTGCGGACTGTTCCCGATCGATCTCATCCTTAAGATGCTGCCCCAACGCCCGAAGCTTATCCAAATGGTCACGGAACACCACCGCCGATTTCGTATCCAGCTCTTTGAACTGCCCCTTCCATACAACACTCTTCTGGGCGGAAACATCCCCATCCGGCGTCGCCCCAGCTTCCTTGGCCTGCTTCTTCTCGTCTCGCCTGGCTTTCCTGACTCGCCTCCTCCTGTCCCACCTAGCAGCCAGAGCCCGGCTCTCCGCTGCCCGCATGGCAAGCTCAGCCCGCCTCTCCGCGGCCCGAGCCTGTTTCTCCGCCTTCGTCTGCGGTTTCCGCACC
The DNA here is from genome assembly GCF_022479115.1 of Amycolatopsis sp. EV170708-02-1. Classification (NCBI taxonomy): domain Bacteria; kingdom Bacillati; phylum Actinomycetota; class Actinomycetes; order Pseudonocardiales; family Pseudonocardiaceae; genus Amycolatopsis; species Amycolatopsis sp. EV170708-02-1. Next base: position 4,384,209 of record NZ_CP092497.1, on the reverse strand, counting down.
GGGCGTGGTGCGGGAACCAGGACGTCGTTCGCCGTCTGACCGTGCTTGAGCACATCGAACACCACGGTGGTATAACGGCGGGAATCGATGTACGGGACATATCGGACAGACCGGGACCAGATATCCCCCGCCCTTGCGGATTCCCCTCGTTTCAGAAGCGCCCTGGAAATCTCCTCCCACATCACTCGCCGGATCGTTCGCCCATGGACCGGAAGGAGCTCGGCGCTCATACTGACCACGCCGACGTCCAGAACCGGCTTCGCGGCCGGATCGCTGTCCAGCCACTCCTTGACGAAACCATCCAGCATCGACGCGATGCGCTCCCGCGCGGCTTCGACCAAAATGGCAGTTTTCGGCGTGATGAATTCGGCGAGCCGTTTCTCCTGCCGATAGTCCAGCATGGAGCGCTCGGGAGTCTCGTGAACGGAGATGCGAACGTCCGCCTCATGATCGAACTCCGTCCGATGCATCTTAGTGAATTCACGGGTGAAACGGATGCCCAACGCCTTCGGATCCCCGCCCCTGGAACCAATCTCGGCACGGAAAAGGTCCTCGAGATAAGCGAACATTCCATCGAGCACCTCACTGCCCGGCTCGACGTCCGACTTGATCGACAACCGGATATCCGGCATCTGCCAAGCTGACGAACCGGCCGCGGCACGCGCCATGACCAGTTCCACATAGCGCAGCACCATCTTCCTTATGTCCAACCGATCAGGGTCTGGCTCGGCGTCCGCCTCGGCAAGCGAAGGCTTCTCCCGACTCGTGAAATGACCTTCCCATCCGAATCGCTTCCTTTCCCGCCAAGCAGGAAACCGCTTCGACCTTCCCGCCGGCAGCGGAACAGGAGTAACCTCCGAAGGATCGGTGATATCGAGGAAAATCTTCCCACGCACCGCTTCGGTCTCAACGATATAGACAGATTCTCGGATCAGCTCTTCGGCCGAGATTCCCGCATTCTCCCCTAGTTCATCGTTAATCAAGGAGTAAATCAAAGCGTCGGCCGAATTCACACGATTCGCCATGCCTCGCTTCGCCGAACGGACATCAATGGTGAGCATCGGCCGGTGACCCCGGGGCCTCGCCAGGTATTCCCGAAGGAAACCTCCTACCATCGTCCGCATACGCTCCTGCTCCACGGCAGGAATGTCGTAACCGTTGGGCACGAACAATACCTCCAGGCTGTCTGCCGCGCGGTAGCTGCCCTGTGTTCGCGGCGCGTTCATGCTGACCTCGGCGGCCACCCCGGATTCACTCCGCTCGTTCATCGCCCGAGGATCACGAGTAAATCGCAGCGGCGCCAGCACTCCCCGCTCCTTCACCTTCCGACTGAGTATATTCTCCAGATACTCGAAGCGAACGTCCTGCTTCAACAGGTCGCGAGACATTTTCTTAGCCTGATGGCGAGACATCAACTTGAGAGTCAACCGAATATCGGGCAGCTCACGTTCCAATTTCCCAAGCCGAACAACCTCATCGGCAAAGTAGTCGGCGAACTTGTCCAGTGCCTTCTTCTCGTCATCCGATAGCCCTGACGGGCCGGACAAATCGAAGACGCCGGTCCACGTCCGAACAGCCTCAGGTTGCGCCCGATGGCCTCGGTCGTCGACGGAACGAACCCTCGTACCACGAGTTAACAATGAACGACGCGGTTCGGCGGTCACAGTGTCGGCTTCGTGTTGCGTTCCTTCGCCGCTGTCGTTGGCGAGGAGGATGCCGGTGCCGAGGTTGTGGTGGGGTTGTGTGGTTTCTGGTTGTGGGGTGTGGGTGGTGCCCGGTGGTGTGATGGTGGTGATGGTGCCGCCGTCGGGGAATCGTAGTGATCCGTCGGGGAGCATTTCCACGCGCGTGTTCGGGCCGTGCAGCGGGCGTGGGTGTCCGGCGTCGGTCAGCAGGCCGGCGAACTTTCCGAGTGTGTTCCCCAGGCGGGGGTCGGCCACCCGGCAGCTGAGCAACCACACCGCCGACGCCTGTTCCCAGTGCTCCCGCCCGGGCAGCCCGGCACTCAGCAAGATCCGGGACAGCCCCGCCATATCGATCCGGACCTCGTCCCCGGACTTCAACCAATATGAGAACCTTCCCCGCCCGTCACCATGGATCGCCACCGTGAACGCCCCCGGCTCGGACACGTCCCGCAACACACCCACCTCACCCGGCCGCGCGAAGAACACCCCCGCCGTCACCCCCGACACCGGATCACGCAAGCGCTCGAACACAACCTTCGACCAGTCGAACCCCGGACCCACCAGATCGGACAACGCCACATCGATCGGCGACCCGCCCCCACCCCGGTCAGCCTTCTCCACACCCACAGCGGAACCGTCGAACACGACCCCGGCTGGTGACTCACCCTCGTGCGGTGGTGGTGCCCTCGCCGGGACCTCGCCGTCGAGGTCCATGGGGTCGCCGCCTGGATAGCGGACCTCGACCCGGACCCGGCCGACGTCGGTGGTGCCGGGATCGGTGTGTGTTTCGGTGCTGATCTCGACGTAGCCGGCCATCAGCTGGGCCGGTTCCGGCAAACCGGTCCACCCGGCTGTCTGCGCGATGGCCAGGCCATGCGTGATACCGGTCTTAATCGCGTTCTCCAGCACCCTGACCGCACCGTTACGGAACGCTGAGACCGCATGCTCCCCGGTGACAGAGACGACCGCGACCAGACTGGGCATCCCGGCCGTGGGGTTCAGCCATTTGTCCACAAAACCTTCGGCCATCAACTCGACACGCCGCGCATCACTCACCGACGGCAACCCCGCCAACCCCAGCAGCCGCGCCTCAAACTCCATCAACGACCGATAATGATCCAACGACTGCCGCGGCCCCGGCTCCACCACCAACGCCCAGCTACCCCACAACCCCCCGCATCCTCAACCGGCACCGCACTGATATTCCACGCCACCGGCAGATCACCAGCCCGCCCAGCCAGAACACCCACCACACCCTCGATCGCCCTCGACAACTCCCCCCTGATCAGGCCCGCAATCGCCCGGAAACTGCCATCCACCACACCCGCAGCCGACACCTGCACCACAACCAGCACACCCACACCCTCAAACCCCGTATTCGGCTCACGCGACACCCGACCCACCAACTCCTGCGCAGCCCCCGCCAACGCCCCACTATCCACCGAAGACAACACCGGAACACCACCCTGACCCGCCTCAACCCGGCCCCGCGCCACCACCTCCTCGCCCTCAACCTCGTCCGCCGTGTACTTCGCTTTCAATTTCTGGCCGTGCTCGAGCACGTCGAACACCACGCCGGCCTTCGGTGCATCGTAATACGGGGTGAAGTGGACATACTTCGCCCAGATCGTTCCCGCCAAGTCGGCCTCCCCCCGCCTAGTAAGTGCCCCGGAAATCCCCATCCACACCAAACGCCGGACCACCCGCACATGAAACACCGAAGACACCGAAGACGCCGAAACAGCCCCGGTGGTGAATGTTGATTCGGATGACGGGGTGGCGGCTATGCCGTATTCCAGCTTCGGCTTGCCATTCTTGCTGTTTATCCATGACTCCACGAAACCGTCCAGCATCGGCATGATGCGCTCACGCGCCGCCTCAGCCAGCACAGGCATAGTCGAGATCGCGCGCTCGGTGAGCTGCTTCTCCTTCCAGTAGTCCACCAAGGCCCGCTCAGGGGTCTCGTGCACGGAGATGCGGACATCTCCCTGATGGCTGAACGAACCGACTCTCACAGCAACGATCTCCCGGGTGAAATTCAGACCCAAGTCTTCCAGCTCCCGGCCCCGGGGCCGGAGCTCGTCACGGAACAGTTTCTCGACATGCTCGAACATCCCATTAAGAACCTCACTGGACTCATCAAGATCGGACGTGATCCGCACCCGGATATCCGGCATCTGCAGAACACGCGACCCCGGCGAACCATCCCCCGCACGCGCCAGGATCAGATCCACCGCACCCCCCACCATCTCCGCCTGATTCAGCCACCCAGGTATCTGCTTCTCGACAAGAGCAGGCTGCGACCGATCCGCGAAATGCCCCTCCCACTTCAACAACTCCCCATCCCGCAGATCACGAATCCGATCCTTCATCCATAACGGAAGCGGTTTGGCGGGGCCGACGACCGGATCGGTGACATCCAGAAGAATCCCAGCCATACGGTTCGTTGGCGTCTCGACGAGATCGACCGATTCCTGGATGAAGTCCTTGACCGAGATGCTGGGGCGTTCACCCGCAACTCGTCCGCGAGCACCTTATAGATCAGAGCGGCGGCAGACTCCACACGCGCGTCCATGTATGTCGCCGTCGAGCGCACATCAATGGTGAGTTTCGGCCTCGTTCCCTTCGGTTTCGCCACGGCCTCCCGGACAACACGGCCCAGCATCAACCTCACTCGCTGCTCCTCCGCGACAGGAAATTCATGCGAACTTGGTATGAACAATGCTTGCAGGCTGTCCGCCTGGCGGTAACTGTCCAGGGTCCGCGTCGGCGTCTTATACCTCGTAACCTCGGCGACCACATCGGAGCTGGCGGCCGTGGTCCAGGGCTGGGGATCGCGAGTGAAAACCAACGGTATCGGCCTGCCGGCATGCTTCTTCACCGCGGCGCTCAGAGCGTTCTCCACACGCCGCGCATGAGCATCCGTCTCGCCGCGCACCCGGGTATCAGGCAACTCCCGGCCCGCCTCCTCAAGCCGGACAACATCCTCGGCGTATTTCAGGGCGAACTCGTCAAACAACCTCTGATCTTCCCGTGAAGACCCAGATTCGTCATCCGGCCCGAGATCACCCCTCCACTCAGACTGAACCTTTGGCTGCGATCGCACCCCATGCAAACGCGCAGCCTGAACCCGCAGACCTGGACGGAACAACTCTCGATACGTCACAGTGCCCTCAGGCGTCTGGCTGGTTTTGTGCACATCGAACACGACGCCGGTCAGCTGACCAGGGCGATACGGCGTGTATCGGACAAACCCTTCCCATATCTCCTTTTCCTTTGCCGATTCCCCCAACTCCTCGAGTTTCCCGCTGATCCTTTCCCACACCGAACGCTTGAGCATGCGCTCAGAGGACTGGGTAAGAGCAGTGCTGAAGCTGGCCGAGCCGAATCCCAGAACCGGCTTGTCATTCTTACTGGTCAGCCACGACAGCACGAAACCATCCAGCACAGGTGCGATCCGCTCCCACGCGGCCTCCGGCAACACAGGCCTTCCCGGCACGAAGCGCTCGGCGAGCTGATTCTTCTGCTGATAATCCACCAATTCCTGCCCAGGGGTCTCATGCACGGAGATGCGGACATCTCCCTCGTGATTGAACGAACTCCTTTCCCCCGTATCGACCTCCCGGGTGAAATGCAGACCCAAGTCTTCCAGCTCCCGTCCCCGGAGCAGGAGCTCGTCACGGAACAGTTTCTCGACATATTCGAACATCCCGTCAAGAACCTCACCACCCTCGTCAAGATCGGACCTGATCCGCACCCGGATATCCGGCATCTGCAGAACACGCGACCCCGGCGAACCATCCCCCGCACGCGCCAGGATCAGATCCACCGCACTCCCCACCATCCTTACCTGATCCAGCCACCCATGCCTCCGTTGCTCGGGCGCCTGCTCGACAAGCGAAAGCGGCGACCGGCCCCCGAAATGCCCCTCCCACGTCAACAACTCCACATCCCGCAGACCACGAATCCGATCGCTCAACTGCACCGGAAACAGAACAGGTGCAACGACCGGGTCAGTAACATGCAGAAGCACTCCGACCATACGGTTCGTTACCGTCACAACGAAACCGACCGATTCTTGGATGAAATCCTTGACCGAGATGTCGGGGGCGTACACAGCCAACTCGCCCTTGAGCAACTCATAGACCAGAGTGGCAGCCGACTCCGCACGCCCGGCCATGTATTTCGCAACCGAGCGCACATCAATGGTGAGTTTCGGCCTCGATCCCTTCGGTTTCGCCACGGCCTCCCGGACGAAACTGCCCAGCATCAACCTCACCCGCTCCTTCTCCGCGGCAGGAAACTTGTACCGTGCCATTGGCATGAACAATGCCTGCAGGCTGTCCGCCCGGCGGTAGCTGTCCAGGGTCCGCGTCGGCGTTTCGTACATCTTGATCTCGGCGAACACCCCAGGGACGTCGGCGTCGATCGGCGGCTGAACATCGCGTGTGAATACCAGCGGGATCGTCACACCACGGCCTCTCACAGCATCGGTGAGAAGTTTCTCCAGAAGTTCGACGAGATAATTGACCTCGGTCAACGGGAGACCCCTGGGACGAAGAGTCAACCGGATATCGGGCAACTCACGCCCAGACGCCACAAGCCGCACAACCTCATCGACATACCTCTGGGCGAACCTGTCAAACCTCTTTTGATCATCATCCGACAACCCAGACGTGGCGAGCGACAAGACACTCCCCGCCCACTCGGACGCAACCGCAGGCTGCCGCCGAAGCCCCCTGAACGTCACAGGGCGAATGCTGTGGCCTGGGGGGAACAATGGCCGGTGAGGTCCGTTGTTGGTGTGGGGTGGTGCGTTGGGGGGTGCGTCGTGTGTGCGGGGTTGGGTGGGGTTGGTTGATGGTCCGCCTTGTTCGTGCCAGGGGGGTTTGCCGGGGATGTTGTCCCGGGTGCCGCCGGGGAAGGTGGTTGTGTTGTTGGGGCGTGGGTTCATGACGTCGGGGATGAGGTTTCGGGACAGGGTGGTCGCGGTGTTCTCGCCTTGGGTGTGCCAGGTGTGGGCGATCAGTTCCAGGGCGGCGTCCCGGCGTTGTTTGGCTCGTTCGGTCACCGGATCACGGCTCACGATCACGGTGGGGTCGTCACCGCCCAGATGCATGATCGGCCGGTGATCCCTGGTGAGGATCGTCTCCGCATCCCGGGTCCATTCGCCTTGCTCGGCGTCGGTCAACTGGCTGAACCAGGCGTGTGCCTGACCGTATTCCTCCCGCCGCCACGGCAACGGATCCTCGGCCGTGGTGAACGTTTCCGGGCCGAACTCCGGCCCATACACCGGACGCTGTCCCTGGACCCGCACAGACATCCCCCCATAACCCGGATCATCGACCGCGGTACGTTCACCGCCTACCTTGACCGCCTCCGCCGCCTGCATCTCCGCCATCGTCGGCAACATCACTTCCTCCGGCACCACCCTCGCGAACTCCGCCAGCCGCGCCTCGATCCAGTTCTCCACCAGAGCACGCAACCCCCCGATCACCGCTTCCGCCGCCGGATCGGACTCGGCCAGCCGGACGAACACCTGCAACACCGGCCCAGGCACCCGCCCCCGCTCCCGCGCCGGCCGCAACGACCACGCCACCCTCGCGTCCACGAAACCCTCCACCATCAACCCCACCCGCTCAGCGACATCCTCCGACGGCAACCCCGCACCCCCCACCGACGAATCAAACCAATCCACCCCCCGGCCCGCAGCCCTCCGCGCACGCTGCTCACGCGCGGCCTCCGTGTCAGCCACCCCGCCCACGACCCCGCTGGCCGGCCCACCAGCCACCTCCGGTGTCGTGCGATACAGGTCATCATCATCGGACGCATCTCTCTGCGGCCGGGCCTCATCATCACGGCCCTCGTCATCACGCCCCTCGCCATCACGCCCCTCGTGCTGCTCGTCGAGATCCATGGGGTCGCCACCGGGGTAGCGGATGTCGACCCGGATCCGGCCCATGCCGGTGGCGGGTTCGGATAGTTCTTCGGTGTGGATGGTGACGCGGGCGGTCATCACTTGTTCGGGTGTGGGCAGTCCGAGGGTTCCGGCTGTCTGCGCGGTGGCCAGGCCATGAGTGACACCGGTCTTGATCGCGTTCTCCAGCACCGTGGCGGCACCGTTTCCGGAGCCGGGGACAGCGTCGGTCCCGGCGACCTGGACGACGGCGACGAGGTCGGGCTTACCGCCGGTGCTGGTGAGCAGTTTGGGTACATAGCCTTCGGCCATCAGCTCGATACGCCGCACATCACTCGCCGACGGCAACCGCACCAGTCCCAGAAGCGGGGCCTCGAACTCATCCAGCGACCGGTAATAACTCAGCAGACGACGCGGGCCCGGCTCCGCCACCAGCTCCCAGCTACCCCCGCGTTGCACCCCGTCATCCACCGGCACCGCGGTGATCTTCCACGAAAGCGGCAGATCACCAGCCTGGTCAGCCACCAGGCCCCGCAAGACACCCACGATCGCGGTCCTCAGCTCCCATATCAGCAGATTCCCCATCACCCGGAAACGACCGTTCACCTCATCCAGCGACACCTGCACCAGGAACTGCAGACCAACCCCCTCAAACCCGGTATTGAGCTCACGCAACGCCCGGCCCACCAACAACTCGGCAGCCTCCACCAACGCCCCACGATCCACCGACGACAACACCAGACCACGACCATCACCCGAACCCACCTCCACCCGACCCCGCGCCACCACCTCCCCACCCACCACCAACCCACCCCCCACCACATCCATCCCCACCACACCCGGATCCAACAACCACCCCGCCCCCGGCGAATCCGGCACCGGTCCCTCCACCGCCAGGTCTTCGAACGCAAGCCACCCCGGCAACGCTTCCTCGGGCAACTCCACAACCCTCGACACCCCCACGTCATCATTCTGGGGCGCCACCGCCGAGCGCGGCTCCGACGTCGTCTCGACCCCCTGGGCCCGCGCCTGTCGTGCGACCGGGTACCTGGCTTCCAACGTCTGGCCGTACTCGAGCACGTCGAACACCACGCCGGCCTTCCGTGCATCGAAGTACGGGGTGAAGTGGACAGAGTTGGCCCAGATGTCTTTTACCAATCCGAGCTCCCCCCGCTTGGCAAGTGCCCCGTAAACTCCCTCCCACACCAAACGCCGGACCACCCGCACACTGAACACGGAAGACACTGCAGAAAGGTGAGCAGTCTCGGTGGCCGACGCGGTGAATGCCAATTCGGATGGCGTGGTGGCGGCTATGCCGAATTTCAGAGCAGGCTTGCCATTCTTGGCGTCTATCCATGAGTCCACGAAACCGTCCAGCAGCGGCATGATGCGCTCACGCGCCGCCTCAACCAAAACAGACATGGTCGGGATCGCACGCTCGGTGAGCTGCTTGGCCTGCTGGTAGTCCGCTAGCGCCCGCTTAGGGGTCTCGTGCACGGAGATGCGGACATCTCCCCCGTATCTGAACGACCCATTTCTCCCCGCATCGACCTCCCGGGTGAAATGCAGACCCAAGGCTTCCGGGTTCCGGTTTCTGCGCCGGATCCGGTCGCCGAATAGTTTCTCGATATGCTCGAACATGCCATCGAGAACCTCACTGCCCTCGTCGAGGTCGGATTTGATCCACACCCGAATGTCGGACATCTGCAGAACAGGCGACTCCGGCGAATCGTCCCCCGCACGTGCCAGGATCAGCTCCACCGCACTCTCCACCATCCCCGCCTTGTCCAGTCGCCCAGGCTTCTGCTTCTCGGGCGCCTGCTCGACAAGAGAAGGCTGCGACCGATCCGCGAAATGCCCCTCCCACTTCAACAACTCCCCATCCCGCAGATCACGAATCCGTTTGTCCATCCATGACGGATACTTAACAGCGGGGGCAACGACCGGGTCGGTGACATCCAGAAGAATTGCACCCATACGTTCTGTTTCCGTCTCGACGAAACCGACCGATTCCTGGATGAAGTCCCTGACCGAGGCGCCCGGGGCGTGCACACGCAACTCGTCCGCGAGCACCTCATAGATCAGAGCGGCCGCGGACTCCGCACGCGCGGCCATGTACACCTTAACCGAGCGCACATCAACGGTGAGCTTCGGCCCGAGACCTTTCGGTTTCGCCAGGACCTCCCGGACGAAACCGCCCAGCATCAACCTCACCCGCTTCTCCTCCGCGAGAGAAAACACATGCGACCTAAAAATGAAAAATGCTTGCAGGCTGTCCGCCTGACGGTAACTGTCCAGGGTCCGCGTCGGCGTCTTGTACCACGTAACCTCGGCGACCGCTTCGGATCTGGCGGCCATGGTCCAGGGCCGGGGATCGCGAGTGAAAAGCAACGGTATCAGCCTGCCGGCACGCGTCTTCACCTTGTCGCTCAGAGCGTTCTCCAGACGCCGCGCATCAGCAGCCGTGCTGCCGCGCACCTGGGTATCAGGCAACTCCCGGTTCGCCCTCTCAAGCCGGACAACTTCCTCGACATATTTCTCGGCGAACTCGTCAAACCTCTCCTGACCTTCCCGCGAAGACCCAGATGTGTCCACCGGCCTGAGAGCACCCATCCACGAGGACTCAACCGTCGGCTGCGGTCGCATCCCCAGGAAACGAGTGGCATGAACCCGCGCACCTGGCAGGAACAGCTCTCGAAATGTCCGCGTGCCCTCAGGCGTCTGGCTGGTTTTGTGCACATCGAACACGACTCCGGCCAGCTGACCAGGCCGATACGGGGTGTATCGGACAGACCCTTTCCATATCTCCTGTGCCTTTGCCGACTCCCCCAACTCCTCGAGTTTGCCGCTGATCCTTTCCCACACCGAACGCTTGAGCATCCGCGCAGAGGACGGGGCAAGAGCAGCGGTGAAGGCGGCCGCGCCGAAGTCCAGAACCGGCTTGCCCTTCTTACTGTCTATCCATGACTCCACGAAACCGTCCAGCATCGGTGCGATCCGCTCCCACGCGGCCTCCGGCAAAACAGGCCTTCCCGGCAAGAAGCGCTCGGCGAGCTGCTCCTTCTGCTGATAGTCCACCAGCGCCAGCTCAGGGGTCTCACGTACCGAGATGCGGACATCTCCCTGATGGCTGAACGACCCACTTCTCGCCGTATCGACCTCCCGGGTGAAGTGGAGGCCCAAGGCTTCCGGGTTCCGGTTTCTGCGCAGGATCTCGTCATGGAACAGTTTCTCGACATACTCGAACATCCCATCAAGAACCTCACCGCCTTCGTCAAGGTCGGACTTGATCCACACCCGGATATCCGGCATCTGCAGAACACGCGACCCCGGCGAATCGTCCCCCGCACGTGCCAGGATCAGATCCACCGCACTCTCCACCATCCCCGCCTTGTCCAGTCGCCCAGGCTCCTGCATCTCGGGCACCTGCTCGACAAGAGAAGGCAGCGACCGATCCGCGAAATGCCCCTCCCACTTCAACAACTCCCCATCCCGCAGTTCACGAATCCGATTTCCAATCCACACCTTCGACCGAACTTCGGCGGCGACTTCCTCAGTGACATCCAAAAGGAGACCTGGGCGAGCTGATTCCGTCTCGACGAAACCGACCGATTCCTGGATGAAGTCCTCGACCGAGATGCGGGGGGCGTACACGGCCAACTCGCCCGCGAGCACCTCATAGACCAGAGCGGCAGCAGACTCCGCACGCACGGCCATGTCCGGCAGAGTCGACCGCACATCAACGGTGAGTTTCGGCCTGAAGTCTTTCGGTCTCGCCACGGCCTCCCGGACGAAACCGCCCAGCATCAACCTCACCCGCTCCTTCTCCGCAGCGGAAAAATCGTGCGAATCTGGCATGAACAATGCCTCCAGGCTGTCCGCCCGGCGGTAGCGGTCCAGGGTCCACGTCCGCGTTTTGTATATTGTAATCTCGGCGAACACCCTAGGGATGGCGTCGTCGATCGTCGGTTGAGGATCGCGTGTGAACACCAGCGGGGTCGTCACACCACGCTTCCGCGCAGCATCGGTGAGACGATTCTCCAGAAGTTCGAAGAGATCATCGTTGGTCAACGAGAAGCCGCCCCTGGGCCGAAGAGTCAACCGGATATCGGGCAACTCGCGCCCAGACGCCACAAGCCGGACAACCTCATCGACATACCTCTGGGCGAACTTGTCAAACCTCTCTTGATCATCGTCCGACAACCCAGACGTGGCGAGCGACGAAACACTACCCACCCACCTGAACGTAACCGCGGGCTGCCGCCGATGCCCCGAGAAGTGCACAAAACGAGCCCTGGTACCTGAGGGGAAGGCGGAGCGGAATGTCCTGCTGCTGTCGTGGGGTGGCGCGTTGGGGGGTGCGTCGTGTGTGCGGGGTTGGGTGGGGTTGGTTGATGGTCCGCCTTGTTCTTGCCAGGGGGGTTTGCCGGGGATGTTGTTCCGGGTGCCGCCGGAGAGGGTGCCGGTGTTGTTGGGGCGTGGGTTCATGACGTCGGGGATGAGGTTTCGGGACAGGGTGGTCGCTGCGGTGTGGTTTTGGGTGTGTTGTGTGTAGGCGATCAGTTCCAGGGCGGCGTCGTGCCGTTGTTTGGCTCGTTCGGTCACCGGATCGCGGGACACGATCACAGTGGGGTCGTTGCCGCCCAGGTGCATGATCGGCCGGTGGTCCCTGGTGAGGATCGTCTCCGCGTCCCGGGTCCATTCGCCTTGCTCGGCCTCGCTCAACTGGCTGAACCAGGTGTGTGCCTGACCGTATTCCTCGCGCCGCCACGGCAGCGGGTCCTCGGGCGTGGTGAATGTTTCCGGGCCGAACTCCGGCCCATACACCGGACGCTGGCCCCGGACCCACACAGACATCCCCCCATAACCCGGATCATTCATCGCGACACGCTCACCGCCCACCACGATCGCCTCCGCCGCCTGCATCTCCGCCATCGTCGGCAACATCACCTCCTCCGGCACCACCCTCGCGAACTCCGCCAGCCGCGCCTCGATCCAGTTCTCCACCAGAGCACGCAACCCCCCGATCACCGCTTCCGCCGCCGGATCGGACTCGGCCAGCCGGACATACACCTGCAACACCGGCCCAGGCACCCGCCCCCGCTCCTCCGCCGGCCGCAACGACCACGCCACCCTCGCGTCCACGAAACCCTCCACCATCAACCCCACCCGCTCACCAACCTCCCCACCGTCAACCCCACACCCCCCAGCTGCGAATCAAACCAATCCACCCCCGGCCCACAGCCCGCCGCGCACGCTGCTCACGCGCGGCCTCCGTGTCAGCCACCCCGCTCACGACCCCGCCGGCCGGCCCAGCGGCCACCTCCGGCGTCGCGCGATACAGGTCATCGCCAGCGGCCGGGTCCCCATGCGGCCCGGTCTGGTCATCGCGGCCCTCGTCGCCCCGCGGCGGGTTGGTGTCCGATGTTTGGTGTTGTGGCCGGTCGAGGTCCATTGGGTCGCCACCGTGGATGTCGACCCGGATCCGGCCCATGCCGGTGGCGGGTTCGGATAGCTGTTCGGTGCTGATGTGGACGCGATCGGCCATCAGTTGTGATCGCGTCGGCAGCCCTTCTGTCCCGGCTGCCGCCGCCAGGCCGCTATCGAGACCGGTCTCGATAGCGGTCGTCAGCACGCGGGTGACACCACTGCCGGCGAGTGGGACAGCGTCGGTCCCGGTGACCTGGACGACGGCGACGAGGTCCGGCTCGCCGTCCCGGGCGCTCAGCAGTTTGGGTACATAGCCTTCGGCCATCAGCTCGATACGCCGCACATCACTCGCCGACGGCAACCGCACCAGTCCCAGAAGCGGGGCCTCGAACTCATCCAGCGACCGGTAATAACTCAGCAGACGACGCGGGCCCGGCTCCGCCACCAGCTCCCAGCTACCCCCGCGTTGCACCCCGTCATCCACCGGCACCGCGGTGATCTTCCACGAAAGCGGCAGATCACCAGCCTGGTCAGCCACCAGGCCCCGCAAGACACCCACGATCGCGGTCCTCAGCTCCCATATCAGCAGATTCCCCATCACCCGGAAACGACCGTTCACCTCATCCAGCGACACCTGCACCAGGAACTGCAGACCAACCCCCTCAAACCCGGTATTGAGCTCACGCGACGCCCGGCCCACCAACAGCTCCGCAGCCTCCACCAACGCCCCACGATCCACCGACGACAACACCAGACCACGACCATCACCCGAACCCACCTCCACCCGGCCCCGCGCCACCACCTCCCCACCCACCACCAACCCACCCCCCACCACATCCATCCCCAGCACACCCGGATCCAACAACCACCCCGCCCCCGGATCGACCATCCACCCCGCCCAAGAATCATCATTTATTCCGCCCGCAGAACCCACCCCCGTCGAATCCGGCACCGGCCCCTCCACCGCCAGGTCTTCGAACGCAAGCCACCCCGGCAACTCGTCCTCGTCCAACTCCACAACCCTCGACACCCCCACGCCATCCTTCTGGGACGCCACCGCCGAGCGCGACTCCGACGTCGTCTCGGCCCCCTGGGCCCGCGCCTGTCGTGCGACCGCCGGGTACCTGGCTTCCAACGTCTGGCCGTACTCGAGCACGTCGAACACCACGCCGGCCATCGGTGCATCGAAGTACGGGGTGAAGTGGACATACTTCGCCCAGATCGTTCCCGCCAAGTCGGCCTTCCCCCGCTTGGCAAGTACCCCGTAAATTCCCTCCCACACCAAACGCCGGATCACCCGCACACTGAACACGGAAGACACCGAAGACACCGAAGACAGGTGAGCAGTCCCGGTGGCCGACGCGGCGAATGCCCATTCGGACAGCGAGATGGCGGCTATGCCGATTTCCAGAGCAGGCTTGCCATTCTTGGCGTCTATCCATGAGTCCACGAAACCGTCCAGCATCGGCATGATGCGCTCACGCGCCGCCTCAGCCAGCACAGACATGGCCAAGATCGCGCGCTCGGCAAGCTGCTTATCCTGCCGGTAGTCCGCTAGTGCCCGCTTAGGGGTCTCGTGCACGGAGATGCGGACATCTCCCCCGTGTCTGAACGAACGGCCTCTCGCGATCTCCCGGGTGAAGTGGAGGTTCAAGTCTTCCGGCTCCCGGCCCCGGAGCCGGAGCTCGTCGCCGAACAGTTTCTCGACATGCTGGAACATCCCGTCGAGAACCTCATCGCCCTCCTCAAGGTCGGATTTTATCCACACCCGGATGTCCGGTGTCTGCAGAACAGGCGACTCCGGCGAACCGTCCCCCGCACGTGCCAGGATCAGATCCACCGCACTCTCCACCATCCCCGCCTGGTCCAGTCGCCCAGGTGGCCGCTGCTCGACAAGAGTAGGCTGCGACCGATCCGCGAAATGCCCCTCCCACTCCAAAAACTCCCCATCCCGCAGATTACGAATCCGTTTGTCCACCCATAACGGATACCGAACGGCGGGGACGACGACCGGTTCGATGACATCCAGAAGGATTCCAGCCATACGTTCTGTTACCGTCTCGACGAGACCGACCGATTCCTGGATGAAGTCCTTGACCAAAATGTCGGGGGCGTACACAGCCAACTCGTCCGCGAGCACCTTATAGATCAGAGCGGCAGCGGACTCCGCACGCGCGGCCATGGATGGCTCAGTCGAGCGCACATCAACGATGAGCTTCGGCCCGAGACCTTTCGGTTTCGCCAGGACCTCCCGGACGAAACCGCCGAGCATCAACCTCACCCGCTTCTCCTCCGCGACAGGAAACTCATCCCGCTTCGGTATGAACAATGCTTGCAGGCTGTCCGCCCGGCGGTAACTGTCCAGGGTCCGCGTCGGCGTCTTGTACCACGTAACCTCGGCGACCGCATCGGAGCCGACATCCACGATCCAGGGCCGGGGATCACGAGTGAAAAGCAACGGTATCGACCTACCAGCACGCTCCTTCACCACGGCACGCAGAGCGTTCTCCAGACGCCGCACGTCGGAATCCGTCGTGCCGCGCACCCGGGTATCAGGCAACTCCCGGTCCGCCCTCTCAAGCCGGACAACTTCCTCGACATATTTCTCGGCGAACTCGTCAAACCTCTCCTGATCGTCACTCTTCTGCTCTTCCCGTGAAGACCCAGATGCGACAACCCTCCTGGGAACACCCTGCCACGAGGACTCAACCGCCGGCTGCTGCGGTCGCACCCCCTTGAACTCTTTGACACGAAGCCGCGTACCTGGCAGGAACAACTCTCGATACGTCTGGGTGCCCTCAGGCGTCTGGCTGATTTTGTGCACATCGAACACGACTCCGGCCAGCTGACCAGGCCGATACGGGGTGTATCGGACAGACCCTTCCCATATCTCCTTTTCCTTTGCCGACTCCCCCAACTCCTCGAGTTTCCCGCTGATCCTTTCCCACACCGAACGCTTGAGAATCCGCTCAGAGGACTGGGCAAGAGCAGTGCTCAAGTTGGCCGAGCCGAAGTCCAGAGCCGGCTTGCCCTGCTTACTGTCTATCCATGACTCCACGAAATCGTCCAGCATCGGTGCGATCCGCTCCCACGCGGCCTCCGGCAAAACAGGCCTTCCCTGCACAAAACGTTCGGCGAGCTGATTCTTCTGCCGGTAGTCCACCAGCGCCGCCTCAGGGGTCTCACGCACGGATATGCGGACATCTCCCCCGTGACTGAACGAACTCCTTTCCCCCGTATCGACCTCCCGGGTGAAATGCAGCCCCAAGTCTTCCAGCTCCCAGCCCTGGAGCTTGAGCTCGTCGCCGAACAGTTTCTCGATATGCTTGAACCTCCCATCGAGAACCTCATCGCCCTCCTCAAGGTCGGACTTGATCCACACCCGGATGTCCGGCATCTGCAGAACAGGCGACTCCGGCGAACCGTCCCCCGCACGCGCCAGGATCAAAGCCACCACACTCTCCACCATCCCCGCCTGATCCAACTGCCCCGGCTCCTCCTGTCCAGGCTCCCGCTCGACAAGAGAAGGCTGCGACTGACTCGCGAAATGCCCCTCCCACTTCAGCAACTCCACATCCCGCAGTTCAAGAATCCGATCCCTCAACCGCACCGGAAACATAACAGGCGCGACGACCGGGTCAGTAACATCCAAAAGGAGCCCTGGGGCTCTTGATACCGCCTCGACGAAACCGACCGATTCCTGGATGAAGTCCTCGACCGAGATGCCGGGGGCATACACAGCCAACTCGCCCGCGAGCAACTTATAGATCAAAGTGGCGGCCGACTCCACGCGCGCGGCCAGGTATGTCGCAGTCGAGCGCACATCAACGGTGAGCTTCGGCCTCGATCCCTTCGGTTTCGCCACGGCCTCCCGGACGAAACCGCCCAGCATCAACCTCACCCGCTCCTTCTCCGCGGCAGAAAGATCGTGCGAATTCAGCATGAACAATGGCTGCAGGCTGTCCGCCCGGCGGTAACGGTCCGGGGTCCACGTCGGCGTTTTGTACATCGTAATCTCGGCGAACACCCGAGGGATGTCATGGTCGATCGTCGGTTGAGCATCGCGTGTGAACACCAGCGGGATCGTCACACCACGGTCCCGCACAGCCTCGGTGAGACGATTCTCCAGAAGTTCGAAGAGATCACCATTGGTCAACGAGAAGCCCCAGGGCCGAAGAGTCAACCGGATATCGGGCAACTCACGACCCAGCCCCACACGCCGGACAACCTCATCGGCATACCTCTGGACGAACTCGTCAAACCTGTTTTGATCATCGTCCGACAACCCAGACGTGGCGAGCGACGAAACATTAGCCGCCCACCCGAACGCAACCGCAGGCTGCCGCCGATGCCCCGTGAATCGCACCTTGCGAACCCTGGTACCCGCGGGGAACAACGGCCGGTAGGGCCCGCCGCTGGCGTGTGGGGTGTCGGTGCCGGAGTTCAGTTGGATGCCGGTGTCGGTGGATGTCCGGCTGGGTTGTGTGATGGGTGGTGTGATTTGTGGGAGGTGGGTTTCTGTCGTGTGGTGTGGTGTGATGGTTTTCAGGGTGCCGCCGTCGGGGAATCGCAGTGATCCGTCGGGGAGCATTTCCACCGGTGTGTCCGGGCCACGTACCAGTCGTGGGTGTCCGGCGTCGGTCAGCAGGCCGGCGAATTCCTCGAGCCGGTTGCCGAGGCTGAGGTCGGCCACCCGGCAGCTGAGCAACCACACCTCCGATACCTGTTCCCAATGCTCCCGCCCGGGCAGCCCCGCACTCAACAGGATCCGGGACAGCCCCGCCGTATCAATCCGGACCTCGTCACCCGATGTCAGCCAATACGAGAACCGCCCCCGCCCGTTCCCATGGATCGCCGGCGTATACGCCCTCCGCTGCGGCACCGCCCGCAGCACACCCACCTCACCCGGCCTCGGGAAGAACACCCCCGCCGTCACACCCGACACCGGATCAATCAACGGCTCATACAAAACCTTCGACCAATCGAACCCCGAACCCACCACATCAGCCAACAACACATCAACCAACGGCCCCGCTCCACCCCGCACACCCGCAACGGAACTATCGAACACAACCCCTGGCGGCGCCCTCGCCTCGACCTCCCCATCGAGATCCATCGCATCACCACCGGGATAGCGGACTTCGACCCGGACCCGGCCGACGTCGGTGGTGCCGGGATCGGTGTGAGTGTCGGTGCTGATCTTGACGTAGCCGGTCATCAGTTCTTCGGGTGTGGGTAGTCCGTGGATGCTGTCAGTCTGCGCGATGGCCAGGCCATGCGTGACACCGGTCTTGATCGCGTTCTCCAGCACCCTGACCGCACCGTTACGGAACGCTGAGACAGCATGCTCCCCGGTGACAGAGACGACCGCGACCAGACTGGGCATGCCGGCCGTGGCGTTCAGCAACTTGTCCACAAAACCTTCGGCCATCAACTCGACACGCCGCGCGTCCCTCACCGACGGCAACCCCGCCAACCCCAGCAGCCGCGCCTCAAACTCCACCAACGACCGATAGTGATCCAACGACAACCGCGGCCCCGGCTCCACCACCAACGCCCAGCTACCCCACAACCCCCCCGCATCCTCAACCGGCACCGCACTGATATTCCACGCCACCGGCAGATCACCAGCCCGCTCAACCGGAACATCCTCCACCACGCCCTTGATCGCGTTCAGCAATGTCAGCCTGATCGGATCCGCCATCGCCCGGAAACTGCCATCCACCACACCCGCAGCCGACACCTGCACCACAACCAGCACACCCACACCCTCAAACCCCGCATTCGGCTCACGCGACACCCAACCCACCAACTCCTGCGCAGCCCCCACCAACACCCCACGATCCACCGAAGACAACACCAGGCCACCATCACCGGAACCCGCCTCAACCCGACCCCGCGCCACCACTTCACCACCCACCCTAGGCAACACCGGCCCCTCCACCGCCCTGTCCTCGAAGGCAAGCCATCCCGCCAACGCCTCCTCAGGCAGCTCACGAACCCCCGACGCCTCCTCAGCAGCGCCCGCCAACACATCACTTGGCCCGGATGGCTTCCCCCTCGTCTCGGCCCCCTGGGCCTGCGCCTGTCGTGCGACCGCCGCGTGCTTGGTTTGCAACGTCTGGCCGTGCTCGAGCACGTCGAATACCACGCCGGCCTTCGGTGCATTGTAGTACGGGGTGAAGTGGACAAAGTTGGCCCAGATGTCTTTTACCAATCCGAGCTCCCCCCGCTTGGCAAGTGCCCCGTAAACTCCCTCCCACACCAAACGCCGGACCACCCGCACACTGAACACGGAAGACACCGCATACAGGCGAGTGGTCCTACTAGCCGACGCGGCGAATGCCAATTCAGATACCGTCGTGGCGGCTATGCCGAATTCCAGCTTCGGCTTGCTATTCTTGCTGTTTATCCATGAGTCCACGAAACCGTCCAGCATCGGCATGATGCGCTCCCGCGCCGCCTCAGCCAGCACAGACATGGCCAAGATCGCGCGCTCGGTGAGCTGCGTCTCCTGCCGGTAGTCCGCTAGTGCCCGCTTAGGGGTCTCGTGCACGGAGATGCGGACATCTCCCCCGTGTCTGAACGAACGGCCTCTCGCGATCTCCCGGGTGAAGTGGAGGTTCAAGTCTTCCGGCTCCTGGCCCCGGCCCCGGAGCCGGAGCCGGAGCCGGAGCTCGTCGCCGAACAGTTTCTCGACATGCTGGAACATCCCGTCGAGAACCTCATCGCCCTCGTCGAGGTCGGATTTGATCCACACCCGGATGTCCGGTGTCTGCAGAACAGGCGACTCCGGCGAACCGTCCCCCGCACGTGCCAGGATCAGATCCACCGCACTCTCCACCATCTCCGCCTGGTCCAGCGGCCCAGGTGTCTGCTTCTCAACAAGAGAAGGCTGCGACCGATCCGCGAAATGCCCCTCCCACTCCAAAATCTCCCCATCCTGCAGATCAAGAATCCGTTTGTTCATCCATGACGGATACGGTTCGGCCGGGGCGACGACCGGATCGGTGACATCCAGAAGGATTCCATTCATACTGCCTGTTACGGTATCGACGAAACCGACCGATTGCCGGATGAAGTCCTCGACCGACATGCCGGGGGCGTACACAGCCAACTCGTCCGCGAGCACCTCATAGATCAGAGTGGCGGCGGACTCCGCACGCGCGGTCATGTATCCCACATTCGAGCGAACATCAACGGTGAGCTTCGGCCCGAGACCTTTCGGTTTCGCCAGGACCTCCCGGACGAAACCGCCCAGCATCAACCTCACCCGCTTCTCCTCCGCGACAGGAAACTCATCCCGCTTCGGTATGAACAATGCTTGCAGGCTGTCCGCCCGGCGGTAACTGTCCAGAGTCCGCGGCGGCGTCTTATACCACGTAACCTCAGCGACTGCGTTGGAGTTGTCGGCCGTGTCCCAGGGTTGGGGATCACGGGTGAAAGACAATGGTATCGGCCTGCCGGCACGCCTCTCCACCGCGTCGCTCAGAACTTTCTCCAGACGCAGCGCATCAAAATCCGTCCTGCCGCGCACCCGGGTATCAGGCAACTCCCGGTCCGCCTCCTCAAGCCGGACAACTTCCTTGACGTATTTCTCGACGAACTCGTCAAACCACTCCTGATCTTCACGCGAAGACCCAGGCCCGAGAACACCCCTCCACGAGGTCTCGACCTTCGGCTGCGGTCGCGCATCGTGGAATTTGCCGTGAACCTGCGTACCCGGAGGGAACAACTCTCGATATGTCTGAGTGCCCGCAGGCGGCTGGCCGGGTTTGAGCACCTCGAACACGACTCCGGTCCGCAGACCAGGGCTATACGGAGTGTATCGGACAAACCCTTCCCATATCTCCTGTGCCTTTGCCTGCTCCCCCAACTCCTCGAGTTTCCCGCTGATCCTTTCCCACACCGAACGCTTGAGCATCCGCGCAGAGGACTGGGCAAGAGCAGCGTTCGAGTTGGCCGAGCCGAAGTCCAGAACCGGCTTGCCATTATTACTGGTCAGCCACGACACAACGAAACCGTCCAGCATCGGTGCGATCCGCTCCCACGCGGCCTCCGGCAAAACAGGCCTTCCCGGCAAGAAGCGCTCGGCGAGCTGCTCCTTCTGCTGATAGTCCACCAGCGCCAGCTCAGGGGTCTCACGCACGGAGATGCGGACATCTCCCTGATGGCTGAACGATCTACTTCTCGCCGTATCGACCTCCCGGGTGAAGTGGAGGCCCAAGGCTTCCGGGTTCCGGTTTCTGCGCAGGATCTCGTCATGGAACAGTTTCTCGACATGCTCGAACATCCCATCAAGAACCTCACCGCCCTCCTCAAGATCGGACCTGATCCACACCCGGATATCCCGCATCTGCAGAACACGCGACCCCGGCGAACCATCCCCTGCACGCGCCAGGATCAGATCCACCACATCCCGCACCATCCCCGCCTGATCCAACTGCCCAGGCTCCTCTTGGCCAGGCACCTGCTCGACAAGAGAAGGTTGCGACTGGCTTGCGAAATGCCCATCCCACCCCAGCAACTCCTCATCCCGCAGTTCACGAATTAGGTTCCCCAACCGCGCCGGCAACAGACCAGCCGCGACCACCGGGACAGTAACATCCAAAAAGACCCCATGGGTCCTTGATTCCGTCTCGACGAAACCGACCGATTCATGGATGAAATCCTCAACCGAGGTGCCGGGGGCGTACGCAGCCAATTCGCGCGCGAGCAACTCATAGACCAGAGCGGCAGCAGACTCCGCACGCGCGGCCATGCGTTCCGCTACCGAGCGCACATCAACGGTGAGCTTCGGCCTCGATCCCTTCGGTTTCGCCACGGCCTCCCGGACGAAACCGCCCAGCATCAACCTCACCCGCTCCTTCTCCGCAGCGGAAAAATCGTGCGAATCTGGCATGAACAATGCCTCCAGGCTGTCCGCCCGGCGGTAGCGGTCCAGGGTCCACGTCCGCGTTTTGTATATTGTAATCTCGGCGAACACCCTAGGGATGGCGTCGTCGATCGTCGGTTGAGGATCGCGCGTGAACACCAGCGGGGTCGTCACACCACGCTTCCGCGCAGCATCGGTGAGAAGATTCTCCAGAAGTTCGAAGAGATCATCGTTGGTCAACGAGAGACCCCTGGGCCGAAGAGTCAACCGGATATCGGGCAACTCACGCCCAGCCGCCACAAGCCGGACAACCTCATCGACATACCTCTGGGCGAACCTGTCAAACATCTTTTGATCATCGTCCGACAACCCAGACGTGGCGAGCGACGAAACATTACCCTCCCACCCGAACGCAACCGCAGGCTGCCGCCGATGCCCCGATAAGTTCACAAAGCGAACCCTGGTACCCGCGGGGAACAACGGCCGGAAGGGCCCGCGGCCGGTTTGTTCGTCGGTGTCGTTGTTGAGTTGGATGCCGGTGTCGGTGGATGTCCGGCTGGGTTGTGTGATGGGTGGTGTGATTTGTGGGAGGTGGGTTTCTGTCGTGTGGTGTGGTGTGATGGTTTTCAGGGTGCCGCCGTCGGGGAATCGCAGTGATCCGTCGGGGAGCATTTCCACCGGTGTGTCCGGGCCACGTACCAGTCGTGGGTGTCCGGCGTCGGTCAGCAGGCCGGCGAATTCCTCGAGCCGGTTGCCGAGGCTGAGGTCGGCCACCCGGCAGCTGAGCAACCACACCTCCGATACCTGTTCCCAATGCTCCCGCCCGGGCAGCCCCGCACTCAACAGGATCCGGGACAGCCCCGCCGTATCAATCCGGACCTCGTCACCCGATGTCAGCCAATACGAGAACCGCCCCCGCCCGTTCCCATGGATCGCCGGCGTATACGCCCTCCGCTGCGGCACCGCCCGCAGCACACCCACCTCACCCGGCCTCGGGAAGAACACCCCCGCCGTCACACCCGACACCGGATCAATCAACGGCTCATACAAAACCTTCGACCAATCGAACCCCGAACCCACCACATCAGCCAACAACACATCAACCAACGGCCCCGCTCCACCCCGCACACCCGCAACGGAACTATCGAACACAACCCCTGGTAACTCACCCTCGTGCGGCGGTGCCCGTGCCAGGACCTCGTCGTCGAGGTCCATCGCATCGCCACGGGGATAGCGGACCTCGACCCGGACCCGGCCGACGCCGGTGGTGCCGGGATCGGTGTGAGTGTCGGTGCTGATCTCGACGTAGCCGGCCATCAGCTGGGCCGGTTCCGGCAAACCGGTCCACCCGGCTGTCTGCGCGATGGCCAGGCCATGCGTGATACCGGTCTTAATCGCGTTCTCCAGCACCCTGACCGCACCGTTGCGGAACGCTGAGACCGCATGCTCCCCGGTGACAGAGACGACCGCGACCAGACTGGGCATCCCGGCCGTGGGGTTCAGCCATTTGTCCACAAAACCTTCGGCCATCAACTCGACACGCCGCGCGTCCCTCACCGACGGCAACCCCGCCAACCCCAGCAGCCGGGCCTCGAACTCCACCAGCGACCGATAGTGATCCAACGACTGCCGCGGCCCCGGCTCCACCACCAACGCCCAGCTACCCCACAACCCCCCCGCATCCTCAACCGGCACCGCACTGATATTCCACGCCACCGGCAGATCACCAGCCCGCTCAACCGGAACACGGCTCACCGCACCGTTAATCGCCTTCCACACTTCCAGCCTGATCGGATCCGCCACAGCCCGGAATTTCCCATTCACCACATCAGCAGCCGACACCTGCACCACAACCCGCAAACCCACACCCTCAAACCCCGCATTGGGCTCACCCAACACCCCACGCACCACAACACCCACAGCCCCCACCAACGCCCCAACATCCCCCGAAGACAACACCAGGCGACCATCACTCGAACCCGCCTCAACCCGGCCCCGCGCCACCACCTCCCCACCCACCCCAGACACCACCGACCCACCCCCCACCACATCCATCCCCGCCAGATCCGGATCGAACAAGCCCTCCGCCGCCACAGAACCCGCCCCCGGCGACTCCGACTCCACCGCCACCGGCCCATCCTCGAACAAAAGCCAATCCGCCAACTCCCTATCACTCATCTCATAAACCCCCGACACCCCAGCCACAGGACTTTGCACACCTGTCTCACCCACCGGATCGGTCCACCACGACACCTCCTGAGCGTGCTCCTCCTGCTCGTCTAGTCTGGCCGGCCGAAGTTGGGCCAGGTCGAGATTAAAAACCGGCAGCTCCTCCTCTTCCATCGCAGCACCGGTGACACCCGGTGGCGGCATGTCACCAGGGGTTTCCGGCCCTGCGACGTCGGTGTCCTCCGCGAGCCCGGCGATCTGGAGCAGCGACTGCACAGGCAGCTCGATGACACCGATGAAATTCCTTGAATGCACTTTACGGAATTTCACGTGCCGCAGAATTTCTTCGATCAGGTTTTCCGGCATATTCGGTTGATATGCGGCGGCGGCTTCTTTCATCACATTTTTGATCGACGCCGAGCGGTGAGCGAAGTTTTCGCTATCAGTGAGAGAGATCAGCAAACCAGGCTTTGTGGCACTCGACTTATATCTGGAAATATAGCCTTGAGTCCTCGACCACAAACGCTTCTTAACCACAACAGACATACGTGCACTCTCACGATACAGGAAGGACAAAGCCAGTGGCTCATCTTTCCGATAGTCGTCCTCGGTCAGACCTGTCTCGGGATACACCGTAACCGTAGCGCTCGCTGCATGTTGTTCTCTAGGCTTCCCGTTCATGGCATACGCGGTGATGGGCACCACAAAATTACCCAGGTACTCACGGAGCCGTTCCTGAATATAATTCAGGGCGGATTTACCGCGCTCCGTCAACTCCCCCTTGTCGTCGAAGAGCCAACTGCCGAACACCCTGGCCTGGATGTCCCGATCCTCGCTCCCAGGTGGCTGATTTTCGATCTCGCGCTTAACACGCGTTAGCAGTTCCTTGAGCTTATCCAGATCCTCCTTGAACACGACCGCCGAGTGCGGCTCCAGATCTTTGAAATCCCCTTCCCATGTATCAATCGTCGAGTCCTCCGGCCGGGAATTGCTCCCCAAGCTGGCCATCTGACCTGCTTTGCGAGTGGCAGTGGCGGTTCTGATCGTCCTCTTCTTGCCGGAAGCCTTCCCATCCGACAGTCCCCTATCCACCTCCTCGTCCTCAACCTCGGCCGCCGCGCGCTTGGTTTCCAACGTCTGGCCGGGCTCGAGCACGTCGAACACCACGCCTACCACATTGGAGCCGTAATACGGCGTGAAGTGGACATAGTTGGTCCAGATGGCTTCTGCCGATTCGGATCTCCCCCGCTTCGCAAGTGCGCCGTAAATTCCCTCCCACACCAGACGCCGGACCGCCCGAGTATTGAACACCGAAGCCACCGAAGACAGGTGAACAGGCCTGTCAGACGACATGGCGAATATCGAGTCGGATGGCGAGGTGGCGACTATGCCGTATTCCAGCTTCGGCTTGCCATTCTCGCTGTCTATCCAGGACTCCACGAAACCGTCCAGCATCGGCATAATGCGTTCCCATGCAGCCTCAGCCAACACAGGAATAGTCGAGGTCGCGCGCTCGGTGAGCTGCTTCTCCTGCCGGTAGTCCACCAAGGCTCGCTTGGGGGTATTATGCAGAGAAATCCGAACATCTCCACCTTGACTGAACGAACCACTCTTGACCTCCCGGGTGAAGCGGAGACCCAAGTTTGGATTCCAGAGCCGGATCTGGTCACGGAACAGGTTCTCGACATGCTCGAACATCCCATCGAGAACCTCACTACCCTCCGCAAGGTCAGACGTGATCCGCACCCGGATATCCGGCATCTGCAGAACAGGCGACTCCGGCGAACCATCCCCCGCACGGGCCAGGATCAGATCCACCGCACTCCCCACCATCCCCGCCTGATCCAGCCACCCAGGCTTCCGCTCCTCGAGCACCTGCTCGGCAAGAAAAGGCTGCGACCGGCCCGCGAAATGCCCCTCCCACGTCAACAACTCATCATCCCGCAGATCATGAAGCCGATTGTTCATCCACGACGATTTAACAGCTGTGACAACCACTGGGTCGGTAACATCCAGAAAAATCCCAGTCGTATGTTTTGTTTCTGTCTCGACGAGACTGACCGATTCCTGGATGAAATCCTCAACCGAGATATCGGCGCGATTCACCCGCAACTCGTCCTTGATCACCTCATAGACGAGAGCTGCTGCAGACTCCGCGCGATCGGCCATGTATAGCTTACCCGAGCGCACATCAACGGTGATCTTCGGCCTCGATCCCTCCGGTTTCGCCAGGGCCTCTCGGACAACACGGCCCAGCATCAACCGCACCCGCTTCTTCTCCGCGGCAGGAAACTCATGCCGTACATGTGGCATGAACAATACGTGCAGACTGTCCGCCTGGCGGTAACTGTCCAGAGTCCGCGCCGGCGACGTATACGTCGCAACCTTGGCGACCACACCAAGGATGTCATCCCAAGGCTGGCGATCACGGGTGAAAACCAACGGTATCGGCCTGCCAGCACGCTTCTCCACCACCTCATGCAGAGCGTCCTCCACACGCCGCGCATCCTCATCCGTCTTGGCGTGCACCCGGGTATCAGGCAACTCCCGGCCCGCCTCCTCAAGCCGGACAACATCCTCGGCATACTTCACAGCGAACTCGTCAAACAACCTCTGATCTCTACTCTGCTGCCCTTCCGGTGAAGAGGCAGCTGCGCCAACCGGCCCGAGATCACCCCTCCACACGGACTCGTCCGTCGGCTGCAGCCGCCCGGGGAAACGGATGCCACGAAGCCGTGTACCTGGGCGGAAGAACCCGCGGTAGGGCCCGCGGCCGGTTTGTTCGTCGGTGTCGTTGTTGAGTTGGATGCCGGTGTCGGTGGATGTCCGGCTGGGTTGTGTGATGGGTGGTGTGATTTGTGGGAGGTGGGTTTCTGTCGTGTGGTGTGGTGTGATGGTTTTCAGGGTGCCGCCGTCGGGGAATCGCAGTGATCCGTCGGGGAGCATTTCCACCGGTGTGTCCGGGCCACGTACCAGTCGTGGGTGTCCGGCGTCGGTCAGCAGGCCGGCGAATTCCTCGAGCCGGTTGCCGAGGCTGAGGTCGGCCACCCGGCAGCTGAGCAACCACACCTCCGATACCTGTTCCCAATGCTCCCGCCCGGGCAGCCCCGCACTCAACAGGATCCGGGACAGCCCCGCCGTATCAATCCGGACCTCGTCACCCGATGTCAGCCAATACGAGAACCGCCCCCGCCCGTTCCCATGGATCGCCGGCGTATACGCCCTCCGCTGCGGCACCGCCCGCAGCACACCCACCTCACCCGGCCTCGGGAAGAACACCCCCGCCGTCACACCCGACACCGGATCAATCAACGGCTCATACAAAACCTTCGACCAATCGAACCCCGAACCCACCACATCAGCCAACAACACATCAACCAACGGCCCCGCTCCACCCCGCACACCCGCAACGGAACTATCGAACACAACCCCTGGTAACTCACCCTCGTGCGGCGGTGCCCGTGCCAGGACCTCGTCGTCGAGGTCCATCGCATCGCCACGGGGATAGCGGACCTCGACCCGGACCCGGCCGACGCCGGTGGTGCCGGGATCGGTGTGAGTGTCGGTGCTGATCTCGACGTAGCCGGCCATCAGCTGGGCCGGTTCCGGCAAACCGGTCCACCCGGCTGTCTGCGCGATGGCCAGGCCATGCGTGATACCGGTCTTAATCGCGTTCTCCAGCACCCTGGCGGCACCGTTGCGGAACGCTGAGACCGCATGCTCCCCGGTGACAGAGACGACCGCGACCAGACTGGGCATCCCGGCCGTGGGGTTCAGCCATTTGTCCACAAAACCTTCGGCCATCAACTCGACACGCCGCGCATCACTCACCGACGGCAACCCCGCCAGCCCCAGCAGCCGCGCCTCGAACTCCACCAGCGACCGATAGTGATCCAACGACTGCCGCGGCCCCGGCTCCACCACCAACGCCCAGCTACCCCACAACCCCCCCGCATCCTCAACCGGCACCGCACTGATATTCCACGCCACCGGCAGATCACCAGCCCGCTCAACCGGAACATCCTCCACCACGCCCTTGATCGCGTTCAGCAATGTCAGCCTGATCGGATCCGCCATCGCCCGGAAACTGCCATCCACCACACCCGCAGCCGACACCTGCACCACAACCAGCACACCCACACCCTCAAACCCCGCATTGAGCTCACGCGACGCCCGACCCACCAACTCCTGCGCAGCCCCCGCCAACACCCCACTATCCACCGACGACAACACCGGAACACCACCCTGACCCGCCTCAACCCGGCCCCGCGCCACCACCTCCCCACCCACCCCAGACACCACCGACCCACCCCCCACCACATCCATCCCCGACGACTCCGACACCGCCCTGGCCCCGAACGCAAGCCACCTCGCCATGTCCTCATCACTCATCTCATAAACCCCCGACACCCCAGCCACATGACTTCGCACGCCAGCCTCATCCACCGGATCGAACCACCCCAACACCCCCTGAGCGAGCCCCTCCGGCAGGTCGGGTTCGACCGGCTGAACTGCGGCCAGGTCGAACTCAAGAGCCACCAACTCCTCCTCTTCCATCACAGCACCGGTGGCACCCGACGGCCGCATGTCACCAGGGACTTCCGGCCCGGTGACCGCGGCGACGTCCGGGAGTCCGGCCATCTGGAGCGACTGCGCAGGCAGCTCGATAACACCCTTAAAATCTCTTGCGTGCGCCTTACGGAATTTCACGTGCCGCAGAATTTCTTCGATCTGGTTTTCCGGCATATTCAGTTGATATATCAGGTTCTCCGGCATATTCAGTTGATATGCGGCGACGG
This sequence comes from Amycolatopsis sp. EV170708-02-1, assembly GCF_022479115.1. Taxonomy (NCBI): domain Bacteria; kingdom Bacillati; phylum Actinomycetota; class Actinomycetes; order Pseudonocardiales; family Pseudonocardiaceae; genus Amycolatopsis; species Amycolatopsis sp. EV170708-02-1. Next base: position 4,355,334 of record NZ_CP092497.1, on the reverse strand, counting down.
CTTTCTTCACCACATCGGCGATCGACGCCGAGCGACGAGCAAAGGTGGCGCCATTTCTGAGAGAGATCAACAATCCAGGCTTTGCACTACTCGACATATACCTGGACACAAAACCTTGAGCCCTCGACCACAAACGCTTCTCGAGCACAACAGACATACGCGCGCCCTTAAGATGCAGGAAGGACAAAGCCAGTGGCTCATTTTGTCGATAGTCATTCTCGGTCCGGCCTGTCTCGGGATACACCACGACCGAGGCGCTCGCCGCATAACTAGGTCTAGGCGTGCCATTGGTGGCAAACGCGGTGATGGGCACCGCAAGATTCCCCAGGTACTCACGGAGCCGTTCCCGAAGATAATTTACGGCGGATTCACCGCGCTTCGTCAGCTTTCCCTCGCTGTCGACGAGGCCATTACCGAACACCTTGGCCTGGATGTCCCGATCCTCGCTCCCAGGACTCTGACTTTCGATCTCACCCTTAACACGCGTTACCAGTTCCTTGAGCTTCTCCAGATCCTCCTTGAACACGACCGCCGAGTCCGGCTCCAGATTCTTGAAATCCCCATTCCAGTCATCAATCATCGAGACCTCTGGTCGGGACGTGCTCCCCAAGCTGGCCGCCTGACCTGCTTTGCGAGTGGCGGGGACGGTTCCGATCGTCTGGCCGGGCTCGAGCACATCGAACACCACGCCGGCCACCTTGGAGCCGTAATACGGAGTGAAGTGGACATGATCGGCCCAGATCTTTGCAGCCAATCCAGACTCCCCCCGCTTCGCAAGTGCGCCGTAAATTCCCTCCCACACCAGACGCCGGACCGCCCGAGTATTGAACACCGAAGACACCGAAGACAGGGTACGTTGGTCAGGCGGCGTGGTGGTGAATGCCGAGCCGGATGACAAGGCGGTGACTATGCCGTACTCCAGCTTCGGCTTGCCATTCTCGCTGTCTATCCATGAGTCCACGAAACCGTCCAGCATCGGCATGATGCGTTCCCATGCAGCCTCAGCCAACACAGGAATAGTCGAGGTCGCGCGCTCGGTGAGCTGCTTCTTCTGCCGGTAGTCCGCCAAGGCCCGTTTAGGGGTCTCATGCAGAGAAATCCGGACATCTCCCCCTTGACTGAACGAACCATTTCTCACAAAAGCGACCTCCCGGGTGAAATGCAGCCCCAAGTCTTCCGGATCCCGGTTTCTGCGCAGGATCTCCTTATCGAACAGTTTCTCGACATGTTCGAACATCCCATCGAGAACCTCACTACCCTCCTCAAGATCGGACGTGATCCGCACCCGGATATCCGGCATCTGCAGAACACGCGACCCCGGCGAACCATCCCCCGCACGCGCCAGGATCAGATCCACCACACCCCCCACCATCCCCGCCTGATCCAGCCACCCAGGCTTCCGCTGCTCGGGCACCTGCTCGGCAAGAGCAGGCTGCGACCGGCCCGCGAAATGCCCCTCCCACGTCAACAACTCCTCATCCCGCAGATCACTAAGCCGATCCCCCAACCACAACGGCGGCCGAACAGCGGCGTCGACCACTGGGTCGATGACATCCAGAAGAATTCCAGACATACGGTCCGATTGCGTCTCGACGAGATCGACCGATTCCTGGATGAAATCCTCGACCGAGATGCCTGGGGCGTACACAGCCAACACACTCTTGAGCACTTCATAGACCAGAGCGGCAGCAGACTCCACACGCTCGGGCATGTGTCTCTTAATCGAGCGCACATCAACGATGAGCTTCGGCCTCGATCCCTTCGGTTTCGCCAGGGCCTCCCGGACAACACGGTCCAGCATCAACCTCACGCGCAGCTCCTCCGCGGCAGGAAAATCAGCCCGCCCATTTGGCATGAACGATACGTGCAGGCTGTCCGCCTGGCGGTAACTGTCCAGAGTCCGCGCCGGCGACGCATACGTCGCAACCATGGCGACCACACCGGGGATGGCGTCCATGGGCCAGGGCTGGCGATCACGAGTGAAAACCAACGGTATCGACCTGCCAGCACGCTCCTTCACCACCTCGCGCAGAGCGTTCTCCACACGCCGTGCATCATCATCCGTCCTGCCGCGCACCCGGGTATCAGGCAACTCCCGGCCCGCCTCCTCAAGCCGGACAACATCCTCGGCGTATTTCAGGGCGAACTCGTCAAACAACTCCTGATCTCTACTCTTCTGCCCTTCCTGTGAAGAGCCAGCTGCGTCAACCGGCCCGAGATCACCCCTCCACACGGACTCAACCGGCGGCTGCAGCCACCTCGAGGAGTGGACGTTACGAACTCGCGTACCTCCGGGGCGGAACAACGGCCGGTAGTGCCCGCTCATCCTGGTGACAGGAGGTTCAGTGCCGAACGGTATATCGGGGCCGAGTCGCGCGCCCATCGCCGACGATTCTCCACTTCCGGGGGCGGCCGGTTCCCGCGTACCCGGCGGCAATGACTCGGTGACCCGGCCTCCCGCGCTCGGCGCGGCCAGTGCCGGCGCACGTGGATAGGTCCCCACCATGGGCCCCACCGCGTTCAGCGTTTCGGTCAGGTCCGCCTTGCCCCAGGCCCTCCACGACTCGGCCCTGAGCTCGACCCACCCGGGCTCCGTCAGCAGATGGCCTTCGATCCCGGTGACGGGTCCTGCCGGCACGATCACCGGACGGTGATCTCGCCCTATCTCAGCGACCAAAACACGCATCCATCGCGGCATGTAAAGCGTTCCATTCACCACCTCGACGACATCCGAGATCGCCAGCACCAGAGGCCTGAGCTTCCCGAGCTCGCGGCTCATGATCATGGCGGCGAACTCGTCGCCGGAAACAGTGTCACCGTTCCAGAGCTGAATTCTCTCCCGATACGCTGCCAGGTGAGCGACGACCAGATCGACTGCCTTGTACTGCGGCAGGTTTCGCGCCGTCATCATCGCGCTCGCCACCGACTGCCCGGGCGCCGGGAACAAGACCGCGTTGAAGACGGTGTTCACGGCTTGCGTCTCGTAAAGCTCGTCGACGGTCCGGTCATAGACCCACGGCTTGGCCCAGACGAAGGCTTGCACGATCTGCTCCTGCGCGGCAAGGCTCAGCGGCAGCAATTCCAGCAAGGTCAGCAACTCGGGCAACCCCGGAGTTCCCTCGCCCGGCAAAAGCGGAGCCGCGAGTGCTCGATTCAGCACCATGTCGATCGTCGGATCTTTCGCCGCCAACACCAATGCGGCGGCAAACTCGGCCCGAACCTGCAAATCCACGACGTTCAGACTGCCGGCGAACAACTGGAACTTCGGACTATCGAACAGTGGCCCATCCGTATCCCGGAAAACAACGGCCGAATCCGCACTGCCGCTCAGCAGCCGATGGACTTCCCAATCAGTCAAACCACCTGGACGCACATGAGACAGCAGCGCTCGATCCATCGGCAGGGGATTCACTCCCGCGAAAGAAAGGTCACGGTGTTTGTGACTTTCCAAACCGTCATCGTCGAACCACGAGTGATTTCCCAGCCGCCGGATGACCGAGGAGAATGCTGTCAACAACTCGGCGAGCCGTAGATTCTCCTCGGACGTCAGCGCCGAAGACGCTTCCACGGTCACGGAACCACCGTGGTCTCCGATGCTCGCCCCACTTCTCCGCGCCAAGTTCAGCACACTGCCGAGCTGTTCCCAGGCAGACCTCGCCCGCGGATCATGGAATGGCGACCGCAATTCTACTTCATTGCCGCCTTGACCCGTCGGGTTCGACACGGCAGCCCAATACTCGTCGAAATGCGCCGTTTCGATATTGTCGTCACCCGGATCCATCAACTCGTTTTCCGCATTGTACTCGCTGAGGTAACCGGCTTCTAGCAACTGGCTCAGCAGAGTGTCGACAGGATCAGCGTCTTGCTCCACCGATTCCGCTAATTCGAAGTTGACCCCGAAGGAGAGCATAACGCCTTCTCGGGCAGTCGCCCCGCCGGGCACTCCTTCCTCGTAGAACGTCACCGGCGAGATGCGCGCCTCCGCGTACGCACGCGCACGCTCGGCGATCTGATGGATCAGTCCCCCTCGAGCAGTCCGCACTTCCTGAATCATCGAGAGGACCCGGCCGATTTGCTGTGTCAGGAGTTTCGGGTCGACAGCGTCGATACGCCCTCGACGCAGGTCTTCCGTCCACCCCGGCACCAGCTCGCGCCACTCGGGCCGATAATCGTCCGGCATTGCCGCCAGATGCCGTCCCAGCTGCGCCAGTACCTCAGAGTACTTGACAATAAGACCCGAATAGAGCGGCACGTCACCGATGGATTGCGAAAGAAACTCCCAGTAATGGTTCGGCATCCGCAGGTCACCGGAAAGTTGTTTGCCCTTCTCGTCATGGTGCCGCCCCATCAACGTGTTCCACAGAAGAGGCGCCCCCAGCAATCCGCCCTCGTCCGGCAGCCCGATCATATGCCCGGTCTCGTGGATCTTCTCCTTATCGCCGATGCGCCAGGTGGTCTGCTCGGATGAACCGGTGTCTGTCAACCTCACGATATGGTGCGCTTCCTCACCCTTCCCCACTCGCACGAAACGGACGCGCAACAGATCTCCATTGGGCAGCCTGTGGCGAGGCCTGTTGTAGTACTTGTCCGCCCCCGCCAGCAAGTCGTTCCATTCGGCGTTCTGCACAAGAGCGCCATACCTGTTCTCCGGATCAAGGTTGATACGAACGGTCACCTCGGTGAGAGGCCCCTCGTCCAGCGACAGCACACGGCGTACCTCGAAGGCCGATCGCAACGCCGGCCCCTGGTCCTTCGTGGGAAGCAAGTCCGACGGAAGCTTGCTTTCATCCGCTGAGGGCACGAAAAGCGGCTTTGGGCGAGTCCGGCCGCGCTGATACACCGGCGCGTTGTCGAGCAACCAGCGCGTTCCCCGCGATACCTCCGTCAACGGAGCACCAGTCGGATTGAAGTCCTCCACCCGCTCGGCCCCCTCGGGCGCCGACGGCTCACGCGTACCCGGAGGCAAGGGCGCGGTCACCCGCCCGCCTGGCTCCACCGACGGACCGGCCTGCCGCGGCGGGCTCGCGCTGTAGAGGTCGTCGCCGTCGGACGAGTGTGTGCCTAGCCCTCGTTCATCATCGCGAGCGTCTTCCGTATCGTCGTCAGCCTCATAGGTGGCCTCGCGAGCGTTCTGCAACGCGGTGATGAACAACTGGTCCAGATTCCGCTGCGCGGTATCCCTCTCTGCGCCGAGGCCTGTGACAGGCACCAGTTTCCCAGGTGCGATGACCACGGCCGCGGCGAACCGGCCGACCCTGGAGACCACCAGGTTACGGTCTTCGTACGCGAGATACGCGTACGCATCGAGCATCACGTCGTGCGCCGGACGCAGTCGTTCCAACTGGTCGCGACTCATCGCGGGAGCGGGGAGCACCCCGCCCAGCCCCCGGTGCCGCCAGAATTGGACGTCCTCCGCGGACAGCACACCCTCGGCCGACAACCGGTTCAGTTCGCGGGCGAACCAGTTCACGACCTCGGTGCTCAAACCGCCGGCGAAGGCCAGATCCACGCTGTGCACGACATCGGCCCACATCCTGGCCAACGTCATCTCAGCCCGTTCCGCGCCACCCTGCCTGCCCGCATCGGCGACCACGTCGACCATCCCGTCGCGTAACAACGTCCACTGCCGTGCCACCTCGGGCCCCAAACCGGCCGGTCGCTCGCGATCGAGCATCTCGCCGGCCCACTGGCGCCAATTGTGTGCAGTGAGATCGTTCTCGGCGCGGGAATCCCTGGCATGAGCGAATGCCGTCGACCACCGATCGACCACTCGTTCCAGCCCGATCGCGTCCGCAGTCTCCGCTGCCTCGCCGTTCCGGGTCATCGGCAACGAATAGCGCGGCAGTTCTTCCTCGCTGGACTCGGTGATCTCCGGATTGCCACCGCGTCCAGCCTGCAGGTGATCCACCAGGTTGATGAAACTTATAGACGGCCTAACGTCGTCGCCATCGAGCAAATCCTGCCGGAGGCTATCGAGCCGCGCCTCGAGGTGCTCCCTCCGCGCAGTCGCCTCGGCTGAAAGATCGTGCAGCTGAGCAGCGAGAGGCACCAGAGCAAGTGCCATCTCCTCCCATAGCTGATCGACTTGCTCTTGGGAAATGCCGGTTCGCCACACCAGGTCACCGGGAACTCCAGCCCTGGCCGAACGCACAGCGGCCTCGACCTCGGCCGGCTGTCCGAAGGCATTCGCCCGCCGCGCGAGGTCCTCCACGATGTCGGTCAACCGCAGCTGATTCGACGGAGGAGGGCCGAGCTTCGTTTTGGCCAGATGGAGAATGTCTTCCCGATCCACTCGGTCATCCAGCAGTCGTCGCCCCCTGCCGATTTCGTCTCGCCAGTAGTCCCGGAACTCTTCCACTGCGGCTTGGAGAGCCCCCTGTTGCCCGGTGAAGCCGACACTTTCCCGACGAGCTTGTGCCTCCTCCGGTACCGGGTCCCAGCCCAGGCCGCGGCCTGGGGCCACCCGTCCGTTCGGCGTCCATCCTCGCAAACGCTCGGCCACCATCCGGATCACAGCGGTTTCGCTCCACGCGGCCCGCTCGGCCTCGTCGACGTCTGGCTCCGCGGCACGGGCGCGGTCAAGTGCCGCGGCCAAGGTGGTGACAAGGTCTTCGTACAGAGCCCGCTGGATCTCGAAGGCGGGCCCGACCTCCGGCAGTACCTCCGGCAGGCCGTCCAAGATAGCCTCGGCTTCCCGGTGCCGAGCCGAGCGCACGTCCGGGTCTTCGATACTCGCCAGGTGTGCCGCCGCGTCGCCGACTTGGCTGTCGAAGAGGTGATGGTAGCGACGCAGGAGTTCGGCAAGTTCGCCATCAGCCCGGGTCACCGCTTCGAATCCGCCGGTCAGCTCGGCCGCGTGAAGGTCGGCATCGGTGGGATCCAGCTTCACCGCCACTTCCCTGACCAGCTCCTCGAACACCTCGTCCGGGATGTTCACGGCCGCCAGCGCGTTCGCGGGATCGAAAAACAGCTCCATCGCGCGCACGCGCAAGGTCTCGACCGTAGCGGGGCTGTATTCGGTACCGATCCGCGACAGGGACTCGGCATTGCCCCCCGTATCGATCCCAACGGTGGCGAACAAGTCGGCAATGGCCTGATTCCGCGCATCCGGATTTGCGGCCAGTTCCACCCAGTCGTGCTCCGCTGCCTTGACGCCAAGGGATTCCGCACGTTGCCGCGCCTGAATCTCGAGACCTTCCATCCGGGACGCCACGGAGGCCTCGATCCGCCGCCACAACCGCTCCTGCCGCGTCCGGAGTTCGGGATGCAGGTCCGGCCTGCGCGTGAGCGAGCTCCTCACCTGCGCCGGCGCCGGGCCTTCCCCGATCCGCTCCGAATAGAACCGTGTCTCGAGCTCGGTCAGCGCACGGACCGCCGGGCTCGTCACCGCCCGCCACTCGGCGACCGCGAGCGGGACGTCGACGTCGACCCGCTGCACACCGTCTTCGTTGAACCGCTCCTGCAGTTCCCGGCGCGACTCCGCGAGGCGATCCCACGCGGCGGTTCCATGGTCGTGCAGCGCTTTCGCCAGCCGCACGCGCAGCTCGGCGAACTCCTCGGCGCGCCTTTGCGCCGCTGGGCCATCGTCCGGCTCCCTCAGCGGCCCGAGAAGCAACTCCGCCCGCTGGTGCTCGGGCTCCGTGGCCCGGAGTGCCGACGCCTCGGTCACCACCTCGGCGAGCCCATCCGAAACGGAGCCGGATTCACTCGCGTTTTCCCCGACAGCCTCATCGTCCTCACCAGAACCGGCCAGAGAGCCGAAGTCACTGTACGGATCGTCGGTCTCCGACTCGCCCTCCGCGGCAGCCATCTCCCGCAAGAGACGGGCTTGCAGGGCCGCCATCACGTGGTCCGACCAAGCGAAGCGGTCGGCGCGCAGTGCGGCGAATGCCTCCCGCGCCCGCGTCGTCACGTCGTTTTGCCCCGGCACCAGCGAATCCAGCGCCCAGAAGCCGACCACCTCGGCCACCGTATCCGGTTGGGGTGGGTGTCCCTCCCCAGTGAGCACCTGGAGCCCCTTCCGGCGCCAGCGCCGCACTGTCCGCGTGTCAGCCTCACCGATCGCGTCCAACGCCTCCCGGACCGCGTTCGCCCGACCGCGCTGAGTTTCGCCGGCACCGCTGTGCCCAACGACATCGGCCAGCCATTCCGCGGCCTGCGGATCCAGCGCGCGCAGCTGGTCCTGGCCCAAGGCAGTGCTCAGAAACCCGTCCCCCTGGGACCGCATCGAGGTCCGTGCATCCTCATCGGCCGCCAGTACGGCCGCCGCGGCTCGCACTCGGCCCCGGACAACCCTCGTTCGGAGTTCGTCCGGGGCGTCCAGACGGCGCCCCACGATAAGCTCCAGGTTGTACAGCATCGCGAGCTCGTCGGCGCTGTACTTCGGGACCGCCGCACCGATACCGAGCCGCCGTCTGCCTAGGTCGAGCCACTTATGCCTCGTTGATCGGGTGAGTTCGTCCCGCCGCGCCCTGAACTCGTCCGCCTCCTGCCTCACCGATCCCGTGAGGAGGAGCAGCGTCCCCCGGAGCACCCCAACCTCGCGAGCCAGCCGCGTCAGCGATTCGTCGAGACCGAGCAACTCCGTCCTGAACGCGGCCGCACCTCGCCACACAGATCCTTCGCGGGTGTCGTCACGGGCCACCCGTACCAACGAATCGGCATGCTCGAGAATCATCGGCTGGAGCTCGGCCAGCTCACGCACCGTATCGACCAAGGACTCCGCCAGCTGCGGCAAAACACTGAGAAGCACGTTGCCGGTTTGCTTCAACAAGGTGGCGAGCCCGGACAGCCGCACCTGGAACGAGCGCGCTTGGGAAACCACGTTCCCCCACGAATCGGCCAAGTCAGGCAGGGGCTCGCCGGGCCCGCTCCGCCCCTCCAGCATGCTGAGCGCGCGGACAACCCGGGCCATTTCAGCTCGGACCTTCTTCGTTCCGTCGGTGATCCGCGGCCGGAACGCCCTCGGCAAGTCGGGTTCGCCATCGAACGCCTGCCCGTCAAGCAGGGCCTTGAACGTCTCACGCAGCCCGTCCGCCATCCACACCACGGCGTCGTCGCGCCTCGGTCCGCCAGGGGGCTTCCGCGTCCGCTCCACCTCAAGCGCGACCGCATCGACGAGGTCCGCACGCGTGGCGGCCACCCGGCGCGCCACGTCCGCGTCCCCGATGGACCGCTCTGGCAGGCGCAGCGCGGTCCGTGCGTCATCACGCCATGTCCGCGTCAGAGCCTCAGCAGTGCTCTCGAACTCGAACCTCCACCATGGGTCGGCCCGCAAGCCCCTGATCCGTCCGCGCAGGGCAGGCGCATCCGTCGCCAACACCTGGGTGGCCACTTCCCGCATACGCTCGGCCTCCGAGGTACGCCACTGGGCCATGATTCTGTCCAGCGTCTCATTGAATCGGCCTGGATCTGTGCGAGCCACGGTCACGAGTTTGAACAGGAGTTGCCCATGCACCTGAACCATGTCTTCCGCGAAATCCCGAAGCGGTCGCTCCACTGAATAGAGGTCCCCGAACACGGAATACGCGAGATCAGTCACGGATTCGACATCTTCGAGTGACTGACGTCCCACCCAGGTCCAAGCCAAACTGATACCGCGCTCGTGGTTCCGGCGTGCCTCAGTGACCGCCGGCGGCTCGGACGGCGGGGGAGCGGACGAGTCACCCGGCTCACTCGGCGGGCCGGTGGGCATCACCGCCGCGCCACGCAGCGCGCCGAATTCCCTCATCAGAGTCTCCGCCAGAGCGCGTGATTCGGAGTCCGCCACCCCGCGACGAAAGCGCGCCGCGACGACATTGGCCATATCACGGAACAACCTTGCTTCAGCGTCGCTCAACACCGGCCTCGCCAAACCGGTCCTCGCGCGCTCCAGATACTCCATGCCTGCACGCGTCTCAGCGGAACCGGCCAGTTCGATGCCGAGGAACGCCGACAGCGACGCCGCCTCGTTCCGGGCGTCATACGCGTCGAACCAGTCAATCAGCTCCTGAGGATTGGCCCCTGACCCGGCGAGTCGTTCCAACTCTTCGAGCTGAGAGCGGAAGCCCTCGACTTGCAGCCGCACCCCCTCGGCGACATCGCCCTGCTCCGTGGAAAGCCGGTACTCGTGGTGCACCAACCGATCCACCATCGAACGCTGCACCCGAACCCTGCGCCGCGCCGCCTCCCCGACCAGCGGCACACCCGCGACGTCCAAGCCGAGCTTCTTCCTGGCTTCAGCCCTGCGCTTCCCCACCTCACCGCCGGACGACCGGGCAACCCCTCGCGCGGCGGACCGGAGTTCCGAAAGCCATCGCGGGGAACCAGCGGAGAACGCCTCCACCGCACGGGCCCGCGTTCCCCTGTCGGCCAGGACGGGTTCCCGCGCGGCGACGGCACCGGGGCTTTGACCTTCCTCGTCGTCGACCACATCGTCCGAATCCGGAGCCGAAGCTGCCTCGTCGTCGGAGTGAAGCTGGTCTCCCCAACCGCCGAACCCGAACGGATCCCGGTCTGTCTCAAGGCCAAGCTCGGAATCCTCCCGCACCACCTGTTCGTGGGTCCGGGCATAAGCCTCGGTAGCTGCCTGCACCACGTCCATCGACGGGTCGAACCGGTTGCGCAGCGCTCGGAACGCCTCCCGCACGTCGTGCACGAAAGCGTCCAACTGGCTCTCCGTTGGCTGGGTGAGCGTCCAGAAGCCGACCAGCTGGGCCACCTCGTCCGGCAGGTCCTCCGACGCGAGCACCGTCTGGCCCTTGTCCTGCCAGGCCCTCATGGTCTGCTCGTCAGCCTCTTCCAGCGCCTGCGCGAACTCCCGCGCATCCTCGAGCCGCGCGGCACGGTCTTCACTCCCTTCGGAGGCGTGCCCCAGGACACCGGCCAGCCACTCCGCTGTATCGCGTCCATAGGCTTCGGCCAGCAAGCTCGCGGCTTCATGGTCGGCGACCGGCTCATCTTCCAGCTCCGAAATCCAAGCCACGCTCCCTTGCCGCACCAGCCGTTCCCGCTCGGCAGAGTCCGCCGCCGCCACCAGTTCCGCGGTCCGCATCCACTCCTGAGCCCGAGAACGCTCCACCCTGCGCGAGAGCTGACCAACCGCAAGAGCCAGTTCGTCCAACAGTTGACGCTCGGCGGTGGTGAGCTCCGGCCCCTCAACGGTGATATCGAGCAGTCGCGTGCCCCGATCACGCCGTCTGTCCACCCACTGTTCGGCGGACGCGGCCACGCCATTCGCGGCCTCAGCGCTTTCCTCCAGCGCCGCGCTCCACCGGGGCACCTCTCGGAAGGCCGCGATCCGGGAATCCGCCGCAGGCCCGTCCACCAGCGATTCTCGCAACACGTCCGCAGCCGTATCACGCAGGTCCTGCAGTGCTCGGTCGTCCCAAAGGCGCTGAAGCAACTCGGCCCGCCCGCCCGGATCGGTGCGTGTCGTCGCCGCGACGGCCATGGCTCGCCCGTGCGCAAGTACAAGGTCGTCCATCAGCTGCCTGGCCGGCCCCGTCAAAGCGGGCAGATCCCCGAACAGGGAGCGCCCGAGTCGGGCCACGGCTTCGACCTGTTCCAGGGACTCGTTCCCCATCTCCGTCCACAACCTGTCGAAGAAGGGAGCGTTCAATCGCCGCAGGGCGTCGATGGCAGGCAGACCTTGCACACCCTCGTCCAGGTGCTGCAGCCAGTCGGTGGGGTTGTCCCGTGAGGTGTGTTCGAGGGTGTCGAGGAGTTGCCGGTGGTCGTCGATTTTGTTTTGTACTGGTTCGAGGGCGGCGGGGTTTTCGTCGAGTTCGTGGTCGATGTGGTGGAGGTCGTGGGCGACCTGCTCGACCATGGCGCGTTGGAGTTCGATCCGGGCGCGGGCGGCGGCGGGGTCGTGGAGCGGGATGCGGGGTTCGGTGAAGCCGAGCTCGCCGCGGGCAATCTCGCGCCAGTGTTCCGCCACGGTGTCCGAGGGCCACTCGATCGCCCGCACCGCGGTCCCGAGCTGTTCCAGCCACCGTTCGGGCAGCACCCGCCCCGGCCCCGGTCCCGGTCCCGGCGTGTCGCCGGGGAGGCCCCCACCGCGCAGACCGACACGACTCGCCGGCTCGGTGTCGTCGTCGGATTCGATCCGGACAGCGTCATCGGGCTCGGTTTTGATCACGTCCTGGAAATTCTCCGCCGCATAAGTGTGGCCATAATGAACGAGCACTTTCCGATGAGGGTTACGGGCGACATCGAACGCGTCATCCAACGCCACCTGCGCCGCGACAGGCATCCAGCGCCCGCCACCGTCCTTGTCCGGCATCCACACATCGAACTGAAGGAAGATCGCGTTGATCTCGTCCTCGTCGATCTTCCTCCCATCAAGCTTGGTATTAGCCGCGGCCAGGGAATTAGCCGGCCCCTCCGCCGCCATCCTCGTCCCGTCTTTGCTCACCTGGACCGAATAATGAGGATACTGCGGACCCTGACCACCCAGCGGATATTTCGCCGCCCACGCCGCTTTCGCCTCGTCATTATCGAGCACCGCACCGAAATACAAACCCAGAATCCGGCCATTACTCAACGACGGCCACTCCTCCCGCGATATATCCTCGGGATCGATCTCCAAGAACAACCCATCCTGCCCCACCAGCACCTTCTCATCCGTATCCACATGCTCACTCGTCAACTCCCCCACCCTCACCCGCCGCACCAACGGCTTCTCCCCCAACGTCGTCCGCCTCACCTCAGCGACCACCTCCGCCACCAACCGCTCCTCCACCCACGACTCCAGCACCGGCTGATACTTCTTCCTCCTCTTCCCCTTCCCCTTCGCCTTCCCCGCACCCTCGTACTCACTGTCCTCGTCCTCCTCCGGAACCAACATCCACCCCGGCAACCGCACCCCCGCCTCCGCATACCCCGTCACCACACCCCGCCCCCCAGTCCACCTCGCCTTGATCTCACCCACCCGCCTCCGCACCTCCGGATGCACCCCACCATCCGGGCCAGCGAACCGCCAATACACCCTCCCCGCAGGATCACCCGCATCCCGCCACAAAAACTCATCATCCATCCGCGCAGCCAACTCCGCCCGAGGCCGCCGCACCCCCACCAACACCACATCATCATCCACCCGCTTCGGCCTCGACGACACCACCACCGAACCCGAAGAACCCACACCACCATCACCCCGCATCTTCCGCTTCGGCCGAGGACCACCACTCAAATCCGAAGAAGCACGCTTCCCGCTCCCCCCAACCGACTTCCCCCTGGCAACCTCCGGCCCACCTCCTCCCGACAGGCCACCATCCACGGACTCCACAGCCGAACCGGCAATCGCGTCCCTCCGCCACTTTGACATGGTCGACTCGTTGACCAGTTCACCGGTCAGCTCTACCATCTTGGCCCCGGTATACTGCAGCTTCTGCGTAATGGGGTCCTTTTTCGTCAACCACGGCACCGCCCACGCGTGGACCGCCGCCGTGGTGATCATATTCAGTTTATTTTGGGATCTCACAGCCGCCGAAATACCCGGTTCTGGTTTCTCCCTGGCAAGAATAGCGGCCTTCAAAGTCGGCAAATCGGCCGTCGGCGTCCAATCGATCATCCATTGCGGCGGATCCGGCAGTTCCACCTTCGGGCGCGGCCCAGAAAGTCTCCACCATTTTTGCACGACTCCTTCGGTTACGGCAGGACTATTCGAACCCAGGTCGCCGACCATATCGGCAACCTCGCGTGCGTTATAGAGATTTCCGGTACCGAAGTTGATCTGTCCGTGGAACTGTACTGCCCACGCACGGGCCCACGCCCTCTTGACCTCAATACTCGACACTCCCTGCTCTTCAGCGATCCGCTCGGCCTCCCCAACCCACTGCGGCAGAGCAAGCCGGGCAACGAACGTGGATTCGTCAGCACGGAGAGGCCAAGGTGCCAGCTCAGCCGGCAGAGAAAAAGCGGAGTCAATCTCATCATCGTCAGCCACCTTGTTCCACTTTGCCATATTCGAAGTATCAAGCAGTTTACCGGACAGCAAAGAAACATCGATCGGCTTGTACAACGGCTGTTGCGTAACCGGATCCTTCTCGGCCAACAGTTGCGATGCCCATTCGCGGAGCGCCGCATTAGTGACCATATTCAGCCGTCCGCGCGAGTCCGTATCCACCGAGATCCCCGGGCCTGGACCCGGCCCCTCCCCCTTCTCCTTCTTCTCCTCCATTGCAAGAATTGAAGCTCTTAAAGTCTGCTCCGTGGGCGTCGGTTCCCATGTCATCATCCACGACGGCGTTTCCGGCAACTTCAACTTCGGACGGGGCCCGGCCTTCTCCCACCACTCTCTGATGGTTGATTTAACCGGAGGATTCACGCCCGGCTCCAGGCTGCCGATCATGGCAGCCACATGCCCTCGGCCATAGGGGTTCCCCAACGCGATATGAGGATTTACTTTAGAGAAATTTATCTTTCCGTCGAACTGCACCGCCCACAACCGGGCCCAGTTCCACTTGACCCTGATAGCCAGGACACCATACTCAGCAGCGACTCGCTCGCTCTCCTTAACCCACTCCTGCTGTGCGAGCAGATCACCCAGCGTGGGTACGCCGGGAGTGGGGTCGTAACGCTTCAGCCCCTCCGGAAGTTCGACAGTGACGCGGTCGCCTCCGGGCAGTCCGGCCTTGTCTTCGATTCCCTGGCTGTGTCCCCAGGTCGCGGTCACCGAGTCCGCTATCGCGAGCGCGTCCGCCGGTACGTCCACTGGCGCAGGCGACCACATGTCTCTCAGCGCACCGGCGACCCGCAAGGTCAGCTCGCGGATCTGCTTGTCAGCCGGACTCAACCGGATGACAGCCGGATGATCAGCCATGGTCGCCCGGTTCTCCAACTGCCACACTTCCGGTGACACGTCGAACTGAACACGAACAACATCCACCGCCCGCTTCCACAACCTCACCGCCTGATCCTCACTCAACCCATCGAACACACCACCCACGTCAACCAACCCGGCCGACCATCTAGCAGCAACAGCAGTCGCCATCGCGCCGGCGAACACACTGTCCAAAGCAGACCAAGAGACACCCCGCTCACCCGCTGGATCGAACGCCGCCCTCAAAGCCTCGAAATCAGCTTCGGCCATACCTTGCAATAGCTCTTCGAGCGTGTCGAGAAGATCCCGGTGGTCGTCGATTTTGTTTTGTACTGGTTCGTAGGCGGCGGGGTTTTCGTCGAGTTCGTGGTCGATGTGGTGGAGGTCGTGGGCGACCTGCTCGACCATGGCGCGTTGGAGTTCGATCCGGGCGCGGGCGGCGGCGGGGTCGTGCAGCGGGATGCGGGGTTCGGTGAACCCGAGCTCGCCGCGGGCAATCTCGCGCCAGTAGTCCGCCACGGTGTCCGAGGGCCACTCGATCGCCCGCACCGCGGCCCCGAGCTGTTCCAGCCACCGTTCGGGCAGCACCCGCCCCGGCCCCGGCCCCGGTCCCGACGTGTCGCCGGAGATGCCTCCGCCCCGGATCCTGACATCACTCTCGGGCTCGTAGTCGGGGTCGGACTCGTAGTCGGGGTCGGAACGGTCGTCTGATTCGGTGTCGTTGTCGGATTCGATCCGGACAGCGTCATCGGGCTCGGTTTTGATCACGTTCTGGAAGTTCTTCCTCGCATAGTCATCGCTGTAGTGAGCGACGATCTTCCCCGTGGGGTTGAGCTTCGTGTCGAACGCGTCATCCAGCGCCACCAGCGCCACGACAGGCATCCAGTCCCAAGTACCGTCACTGTTGGGCATCAACACCTCGAACTGAAGGAAAATCGTGTTGATCTCGTCCTCATCGATAAGACCACGCTCATTAAACTTGGTATTGGCCGCCGCCGCCGAGTTGGACGGCCCCTCCCCCGCCATCTCCCACCCGTCGTCGTTCACCGCAACCGTGTAATGAGGATATTGCCGGTCCTGACCACCCAGTGGATACTTCGCCGCCCACGCCTCTTTCGCCCCATCACTGTCGAGCACCGCACCGAAATACAACGCCAGAATCCGGCCATTACTCAACGACGGCCACGCCGCCGGCGGTGTCTTCGCGGGATCGATCGCCAAAGCCAGCTCATCCTGCCCCTCCAACCCCTTCTCACCCGGGCCCACATCCCCCGGCTTCACCATCCTGACCTTCACCCGCCGCACCAGCGGCTTCTCCCCCAACGTCGTCCGCTTCACCTCAGCGATCACCTCCGCCAGCAACCGCTCCTCCACCCACTTCTGCAGCACCGGCCCATCCTTCTGCCTCGCCTTCCCCTTCCCCTTCGCCTTCGACTTCGATTTCGCTTTCCCCGCACCCTCGTACTCACTCCCGTCGTCGTCCTCCTTCGGAACCAACATCGACGACGTCAACCGCCCCCCCTCCGCATACCCCGCCACCAAACCCTGCCCCCCAGTCCACCTCGCCTGGCTCACCTCACTCACCCGCCTCCGCACATCCGGATCCAACCCACCATCCGGACCAGCGAACCGCCAATACACCTTCCCCTCAGGATCATCCCGATCCCGCCACAAAAACTCATCATCCATCCGCGCAGCCAACTCCGCCCGATACCGCCGCACCCCCATAAACACCACCTCACCACCACCAACCCCCCGCCGCGACCCCGACCCCGACTTCGGCTTCGGCTTCGGCTTCGGCTTCGGCTTCGGCCTCGACGGCACCACCCTCGAACCCGAAGAACCCACACCACCATCAACCATCTGCCGCTTTGACGGCGGACCACCACTCAAATCCGCAGAAACACGCTTCCCACTCCCCCCAACCGACTCAACCCGAGTGGCCTCAGCCTCAGCCTCCCTCCGCCACTTTTGCACCGTTGTCTTGTTGACGAGGTGACCAATCATCGTTACCAAATCGCCAGCGCTGTATAGAGGCTTTTGCGTTACGGGATCCTTTTCCTTCAACCATGGCAACGCCCACGCCCGGATCGCCTCATGGGTGACGGTGTTCAGTTTATTCTGAGTCTTCATGTCCACCGAGATAACCGACCCCGGCTTCTCCCTGGCAAGAATGGCAGCCTTCAAATTCCGCTCCGCAGGCGTCGGCACCCATCCCCTCATCCAGTCCGGCGGATCCGGCAACTTCAATTTCGGACGCGAACCAGAAAGCCTCCACCACTCTTGCATCACCCTGGCACTCACGGCGGGCTTTTTCGGCTCCAAGTGGCCGATCATGCGCGCAACTTCATCTGCGACATAGATATTTCCGGTATCGAAGTTGATCTGTCCGTAGAACTGTACTGCCCACGCCCGTGCCCACGCCCTCTTGACCTCAATACTCGACACTTGCCCCTCTTCAGCGATCCGCTCGACCTCCTCAACCCACCGCGGCAGAGCAAGCCGGGCACCGAACGTGGATTCGTCAGCACGGAGAGGCCAAGAGGCCAGACCAGCCGGCAGAGAAAAAGCGGGATTCGTCTCGGCTTCACCGAGTCCATTGACCCGCTTTTCCAAAGTTTCCTGACTGAGAAGGCCGCCGGACAGAATAAGTACATCGCGCGGCGTGTACAGCGGCTCTTGCGTAACCGGATCCTTCTCGGCCAACTTTTGCGATGCCCATTCGCGGAGCGCCGCAAGAGTAACCACGTTCAGCCACCCGCGAGAGTCTACGACCGCTGAAATACCCGGTCCCGGGTCCTTCCTGGCAAGAATGGCATCTTTCAAAGTCTGCTCCGCGGGCGTCGGCACCCATGTCATCATCCACGGCGGCGTTTCCGGCAACTCCAACTTCGGACGCAGCCCGGACTTCTTCCACCACCCTTTTACGGCTGTCCTTGTCAGAGGCTTCTCATCCGGCCCCAGGCTGCCGATCATGGCAGCCACGTGCCCTCGGGCGTAGGGATTCCCTACTGCGACATGAGGATTCACTCTAGAGAAATTGATCTTCCCGTAGAACTGCACCGCCCACAACTGGGCCCATTTCAACTTGAGCTTGAGAGCCGACACTCCTTGCTCAGCGGCGGCTCGCTTGATCTCCTCAACCCACTCGTCCTGTGCGAGCAGATCACCCAGCGTGGGTACGGCGGGAGTGGGGTCGTAACGCTTCAGCCCTTCCGGAAGTTCGACTGTGACGCGGTCGCCGCCGCGGAGCACGATCTTGTCTTCGATTCCTTGGCTGTGTCCCCACGTTTCGGTCACCGATTCCGCTATCGCGAGCGCGTTCGCCGGAATATCCTCCGGGCCAGGCGACCACACGTCTCTCAACGCCCCAGCCACCCGCAACGTCAGCTCACGCATCAGCGCATCAGCCCGGCTCAACTGGACGACAGCCGCATGATCAGACATAGTCGCCCGGCTCCCCAACCGCCGCACCTCCTCAGACACGTCGAACCGATCACGAACGACTCCCGCGGCCCCCTTCCACAACTCCGCGACCTGGTCCTCACTCAACCCATCGAACACACCACCCACGTCAACCAACCCGGCCGACCACTTACCGACCACGGCGGTCGCCATCGCGTTGACGAACAACCTGTCCAAAGTAGACTGCGCGGCATCCCGGGCGCTTCCCACACCGGTCGGAGGTGCAGACCACACCAAATCACCCGTGACGACCAAGCCTGCGAACGGGCCGACCCGGGAGGCCGCGAGTTCACGATCCGTGTACGCGATATACGCCAGCGCGTCGAGAAGTCCATCACGTACCGGCCGTAGCGCCCGCAACCGTTCAGGGCTCACCCCGACCGGAGGTACGACCCAGCCCAGGACCTGATGCCGCCAGAACTCCGCATCCCTTGCCGACAACTTCTGCTCAGCCAGTACGTTCTGCAGCTCGGCGGCATACCAGTTCACCACCTGAGCGTTGGGGCCACCGTGTGCGAACCGAACCGCGACGGGCCCGATGTCGCTCCACATCCGAGCCTGTACCGCCTCGGCGGCGGCAACGCCACCGCGCATACCGGCCGCGGCGATCGCGCCGACCATTCCTTCATACAAGGACGCCCAGTGATCAGCCACCTTCCGGTCAAGACCCGATCGCTGCACAAGGTCGAGCATCAGGTGAGCCTGAGCAATCCAGCGAACACCATCGGCAGACAGCTCATCGAAGTCCCCGACCTCCTCGAACATCGATTCCCAGCGGCGCGACACCTGCAGCAGGGCATTCACGTCCGCGTCTTCACTGTCCAGTTCGACCGGCTCCGGTTCGGCCATCGAATCCAGCGGATACTCCGGCGGCTCCATGGCCTCGGAATAGTCCGGCGCCGCGAGCCATCGCACGCCGTCACGCGTGCTGTTCCACTGTGCGCCGTCCTCCCGCACAGCTCCGCGTCGTGCTGCGTCCAGTCGCGCGGCGCTCCGCTCCGCGGCTTCCTGATCCGCGGCGCCCCGCCGCAAGATCTCTTGCTGCATGCGCTCGCTGTACTCGTCTCGCGCGCGCGTTGCTCGCCGCTCGATCTCCTGCTGGACGGCACGCGCGGAATCCGCCACATCTCTCCAGACCGTGGACAGATGATTCACCAGATGTTCGAAGCCCGTGTACGGGCGATGCTCGACGCCGAGCATCAGCTGGGCACGCTTTTCCGCTACTTGTTCCTCGAGCCGCGCGCGGTTCCGCTGCATGGCGACCAGGGGAACAAGCGCGTGAGCCATCGCGTCCCACAGGTTTTCGATCTTCTCGTAGGGAAGTCCGACGAGTACTCCCTTGACGCGGACTTCCGCCGGAGGCGGGCCCAGGATCTGCTGGGCGGTGGCGAGCACCCTGTCGCGTTCGTCCTCGCCCGCCACACGGTCGAGGTGGTCGAGCTCAAGTCGTCCGGCCTCGATTCTCCCGGCCAAGTGTGCTTCGAACCGGGCGACCGATCCGTCGTCCGTGTGCGTGCGCAGGTGGTCGAACCCCGTGTCCGCAAGCTGCTCGGTGCCCTGGAACAGCTCCGCGCGCGTGGCCCGTATCTGCTCCTCAAGTGCGTCACGCGAAGGCAGATCCCTCAGCTGCAGGAGCGGCGGTGCCAGCACATACGCCATGTCCTCCCACAGCGCGCCGATCTGTTCCTCGGAGATACCGCCCATCGGCAGGGTCTCGTCGGTGCGTTCGCCCCTGGCGTTCTGAAGCAGCACGACGTGTGGTGAAGGAGCCTCGCCGAGCTCAGCGGCATCGAGAACAGCATTTCGCACGCTGGAGGGGAGGTCCGCCAACGCGGCCCGCCCCTGCTGGACTTCAGGTGCCCAGTACTGAAGGTATTGGCCCAGCGCTGCCTGTAGATGGGTATTCGCCGAGTTGAAGCCGACGGCTCCCCATCGCACTGCCGGTCCGTCAAGCCAGCTCGCGCCCCATCCCTCACCACGAGCGACGGTCAGCTGTCCGTTCGGCGTCCAGAGCCGCAGGCTCTCGGCCGCGCTTCGTATCCACGTGGTATTCGCGTACGCCAGCTCCTCGGCGGTGGAGTAGTTCCCATAGGTCGCCATGGCTCTCGCCGAAGCGATTTCGGCGGCCACGACGGTCTTGAGGTCCTGGTGTATGGCTCGCTGAGCCTCGGCGTCCGGTCCGACACCAGGCATCACCTCCGGCATGCCGTCTCTTTCCGGTATCCCGCCCAGCAGGACAGTGGCGTCCTGCAGCAGAGCCGCCCTTACGGCCTCGCCCTCCCTGCTCTCGACGTCGTCCAGCCGTGCCGCCGCATCGTCGATCTCGCCCTGGAAGCCCCGGTATCGCTCCAGCAGTTCCTCCAGTTCGGCAATGGCTCGATTCGGGGTATGCGGTGCACCCGTGGCCGACGACGCCTCCGCACCGCGTCTCCCGTCAACCGGGATTTCCTCCTCATCGAGCATGTCGGCGAGGTCGGCCACGGACATCTCATCCTGGCCGGATTCGGCGATCGCCCCGAACGCGTCCTTCAGCCACCGCGCCTGCTGGTCGGCGGCCGATGGGTTCAGCGCCGCCGCCACCTCATCGACCAGAACACGCCACACCTCATCTGGGATACCGGAGTCCCGGTCGATCCCGACGTCAGCCAGCAACTCGCCGGCACGCGCCCGCAGCGCCTCGACCATCGCCTGGCCGTAGTATTCCCCGATCTGCCACAACACCTCGGCACTGGCCTCGACGTCGACATCACCGGTACCGTCGCTGAGTGAACCCGCGGTGAGACGCCCCGTCGAATCGATATCGTCGAACTGCCACGCCACCGCGGCCTTGATCCGCCGCCACAACCCATCCGCCACAGCGGTGGGCAAACCCGTAGCGGGCCGCTCTCCCAGCGCGCCCTCCGCCCGCGCCACCGCCGACCCGGCACCGGGCTCAAGCCGTTCCCCCTGCGCGAGTACGCCGCCGAACGTATCCTCGAACGCCACCAACGCATCGGCGAACTCCGTCTCGACCGCCTCATCCTCGTCGATTTCAGCGATCGACACGATCGCCTCCTTGATGTCGCGCCCCAGGTCGACGGTAAGGGCCGGAGCCAGCGCGACGAGCACGTCCTCGGTCAGCGCGGCGAATACCCCCTCAGGCATACCACCGAAGTTCGGCACGATCCCGAACTCCGCCAGCAGTCCCTCGGCACGCCTGCGCAGGTTCTCGATCAACGCCGAACCGAGCACCTCATCCATCACGGCCAAGGCTTCGGCATTGTTCTCGGGGTGGACATCGAGGCTGGGAAGCACAGTGAGGAAGGCCTGCCCAACGTGTTCCTGTGGTATGTCGGCCAACCGGTCGACGACCGCGGTCACCATGAGGCCCAGCTCCTCAGCCCGGTCACGCCCCTGTGTCTCGGCGAAACCGTCCTCCGCCCCGGCCGGATCGACAAGCTCGACCTCGGACCCCGAGACTTCCTCCGCCTCGGCATCCGTCCCGACCCGGGCGTCGTCCCACGGCGTCTCTTGCGCAGCACCGACGGTCTCGATGACGTCGCGCACCATGGACCTGTCCGGGGCGAACCGGGCGCCACGCAACCCCTTGAACGTCTCGCGCGCCTCCCGCACCAGCTCACGCAGCTCTAGTTCCCAGGGGTAGTTCAGTGCCTCGAAACCCACTATCGCCGTCACCCCGTCCGGCAGCGCGGGGAGCCCCTCCTCCTCAAGAAGCTCACGGCCCTTCATCTGCCAACGCTCGCGGGTCTCGTCGTCGGCCTCCGTCAGCTTGTCCAACGCCTTCCGGATATCGCTCGCCCGGCCGGCCTGTCCGGGAGCGTTGTTCCCCACGACATCGGCCAGCCATTCGGCAGCTACCCGGTCGCCCGTCAAGCCGGCCAGCTCGTCCAGTGCCGCCAGCCGGTCTCGCGCGATCTGCTCGTCGGTCAGTGTCGGCTGCTTTGCCAAGCGCTGCTCCGCCGTTCGCTGCAGCTGTGCCGGGGTCCGCAGGTCCGGGGATGCCGCCCGCCGCAGGGAGAGCGCTCCATCCCCTCGCCACAACTCCAGCAGCTCCTCATTCGTCTCCCGTCGCACCGCGTCGGCGATCGTCACCCACCCCCCGGCGCGTTCCCGAGCACGCTTGTCGGCGCCCGCACGGCGTTTGGCCACCAGATCCGCACGACGGCCCACCACCAGCGCCAGGTCGTCGAGCAAGGCACGCTCGGCGGCGGTGAGCTCCGGGAAGGACGCACCGATACGAAGTGCCTTCTTTCCCTGTTCGAGCCAGTTCTCTCGCAGTGTTCGGGTCAATTCGGAAATATTCGCCCGGAACTCCACCGCCGCGTCCGCGACCTTCGCCCACAATCGCGCGACCCGTTCGTCACCAGGCTGGTCGAACGCGTTCGCATCGACCAGCTGCTCGAACTCGGCCCGCCACTCATCGGCCGACGGCAGGATCGGCTCGTCGTCGACCATCCGCGGCCACTCGTACAGCCGCTCCGGCTCCGCCGGCAACTGCAGCGCTCCCGCGTCGATCAGGTCGGCGCGCAATTCCGCCACGCGCCGGGCCGCGGCGCCGTCGACGAGCGGCACCGGCAGGCGTAGGACAGCCTCCGCCTTGCTTCGCCACGGCTGTGCCAACGCCATCTCAGTGGCGGAGAAGCGACCACTCCAGGCTTTTCGGACCGTCTCGATCGCCCAGGCGGGCGCAGGTCGCATTGGCCCCAGCGTCTTCCCCGCGGAGAACCGCAGGCCCGCCAGTTCCGTGGTGTCCCAGTCCTTCCAGAACTTGCTCAGAGCCGCCGCATCGTCGAGCGGCTGATTCGCCGCCAAGAAGAGGGCCAGCCCTTCGGCATGAAGCAGGTCTTCTGCGAAGTCCCGAGCCGGTCCCTCGATGCCGCGAAGGTTCAGGTCTCGTCCGAACAGCTTCAGTGCCAGATCGGACACGGCTTCGATATCGGTCAGTGCGAAGGCCCCCATGAGTTCCCACACCGATGCGAGGGATTCCTGGTATTTCTCGCGTACGGCTTCCATCTCCGCCGCGACGGACGGCCGCAAACCCGCCAAGTCCGTGGCCCGCGCCGCGGAGGCCGGACGGACCAGGTCCGGCCGTGTCTCGTGCACCACCCGCTCGACCCGCGCCAGCGCCACCGCGCGCGGCGGATTCGTCTTAGAGCGCAGCGCCTCGAAGTCCCTGGCCAACACCCCGCGAGGGCCCTCGCGTCGGCTTCGGCCAGCCCGGCACGCAACCGGGCCGCGATGAGATCGGCCATCTGGTCGAACAGCCGGGCCTCGGTGTGCTGATGCGGCGGTTTCGCCGCGCCGGACAGCGCCGACTCCAGCAACACCCGGCCACGGCTCGCTTCGGCTGTGCCTGCCACCTCGAGCCCGAGGAACGCGGAAGCGGCCATCACCTCATGAGCGGGGTCCACCGCGTCGAACCAGGCACGCAGCTCCTGCGGGCCGGCTCCGGAATCCGCGAGAAGCTCCAGACTTTCGAGCTGCGTCCGGAAGGACTCGATCTCCGACCGTGCCACTTCAGCGGCGTCAGGCCGCGCGTCGGCCCGGAGGCAAGCCGGTAGCCGTTGTAGGCCGCCTGCTCCACCATCGACCGTTGCAGTCCAAGCCTGCGCCGCGACGCCTCGCCGGTAAGCGAGACGCCTGGCTCGTCCAAGCCCAGCGCGGTCCTAGCTTGTGCACGACGGCGGAGCGCCTCCATGCTCTGTGCCCACGAAACTTGCCGCGCGGCGGCTCCCAGCTCCGCATGCCACTCCCGGGTGCCGGTGATATAAGCCTGTACCGTGCTCTCTTCCGCCGGAGTGGGCTTGTCAGGCGCGAGAGAGCGCATCTCGGTCAGGATCGGATCAGTCCACAGGTATTCGAACCGTCCCGTTTCCTCGGCCGAACCACGGAACCGGACCAGCCACTCGTGCAACCGATGGGCATACGTCGCATGCGCCGCGACGCTCAGCGGAGAAGTGCCGGGCTCAAGAACGGCCGATGCGAGCCGGGCCGCGATGGCGCGCTCGTCCTCCGGGAGAGCATCCAACGCGGTATGCGCGGCTTCGACGTAGTCGCTCCACCTCGCGCTCAAAACCCGTTCGAGCGCGTCGCGGGCCGGAATAGCGAACACGGCCGCAGCATCGCCGCCGTCGTTGACACGCGTCGCGAGGTCGGCCGTTCGGCGCAACGACATCAGGGCAGGGTCTGTCCACGCTCGTACGAACATCGCCGGCGCCGAGGCAGTCCCAGCGTGGTCGGCCAGCCATTCGTCCATCAGGTCCTGATGCGCCGAGTACACCTCGGCGAGCAGCTCAGGGCTCGTCTCGCCGGCATGCCGCTCCGGGTATCCGAACAGCTCCGAAACCAGAAGGACCGCTGTGAAAGATCTCGACGGCCCCGCTCCGGCAGCGGAAGTCTCGCCTCTCTGCTTCTCCGGCGCAAGCCAGTTGCCGTTGGGCGAACCAGGCCAATCGAGCGAGCGCGTATCGACTCCGTCCGCGTCATCACGCCGGAGGTCGCGCAGAGGATTTTCAGTGGATGGGTCACTGTTCACTTGCGGTTTCTCAGCCTGCGGTGGGTCGCGCCCAGCCATGATCGACTCAATCGAACCAGCCAGATCTCCGTACGGCGCGTGCGCGAGGCCGCCCATGGCTTCGACCATCTGCAGCCAGTCGGTGGGGTTGTCCCGTGAGGTGTGTTCGAGGGTGTCGAGGAGTTCCCGGTGGTCGTCGATTTTGTTTTGTACTGGTGCGAGGGCTTCGGGGTTTTCGTCGAGTTCGTGGTCGATGTGGTGGAGGTCGTGGGCGATTTGCTCGACCATGGCGCGTTGGAGTTCGGTCCTGGCGCGGGCGGCGGCGGGGTCGTGGAGCGGGATGCGTGGTTCGGTGAACCCGAGCTCGCCGCGGGCAATCTCGCGCCAGTAGTCCGCCACGGTGTCCGAGGGCCACTCGATCGCCCGCACCGCGGTCCCGAGCTGTTCCAGCCACTCTTCGGGCAGCACCCGCCCCGGCCCCGGCCCGTCGTCGGAGAGACCCCCGCCGCGCAGACCGATACCACGCTCCGACTCGGATTCGATCCGGACAGCGTCATCGGGCTCGGTTTTGATCACGTCCTGGAAATTCTCCGCCGCATAAGTGTGGCCATAATGAACGAGCACTTTCCGATGAGGGTTACGGGCGACATCGAACGCGTCATCCAACGCCACCTGCGCCGCGACAGGCATCCAGCGCCCGCCACCGTCCTTGTCCGGCATCCACACATCGAACTGAAGGAAGATCGCGTTGATCTCGTCCTCGTCGATCTTCCTCCCATCAAGCTTGGTATTAGCCGCGGCCAGGGAATTAGCCGGCCCCTCCGCCGCCATCCTCGTCCCGTCTTTGCTCACCTGGACCGAATAATGAGGATACTGCGGACCCTGACCACCCAGCGGATATTTCGCCGCCCACGCCGCTTTCGCCTCGTCATTATCGAGCACCGCACCGAAATACAAACCCAGAATCCGGCCATTACTCAACGACGGCCACTCCTCCCGCGATATATCCTCGGGATCGATCTCCAAGAACAACCCATCCTGCCCCACCAGCACCTTCTCATCCGTATCCACATGCTCACTCGTCAACTCCCCCACCCTCACCCGCCGCACCAACGGCTTCTCCCCCAACGTCGTCCGCCTCACCTCAGCGACCACCTCCGCCACCAACCGCTCCTCCACCCACGACTCCAGCACCGGCTGATACTTCTTCCTCCTCTTCCCCTTCCCCTTCGCCTTCCCCGCACCCTCGTACTCACTGTCCTCGTCCTCCTCCGGAACCAACATCCACCCCGGCAACCGCACCCCCGCCTCCGCATACCCCGTCACCACACCCCGCCCCCAGTCCACCTCGCCTTGATCTCACCCACCCGCCTCCGCACATCCGGATGCACCCCACCATCCGGGCCAGCGAACCGCCAATACACCCTCCCCGCAGGATCACCCGCATCCCGCCACAAAAACTCATCATCCATCCGCGCAGCCAACTCCGCCCGAGGCCGCCGCACCCCCACCAACACCACATCATCATCCACCCGCTTCGGCCTCGACGACACCGAACCCGAAGAACCCACACCACCCGAAGAACCCGCCCCACGCCCCCTAGCCTCAAGCATCTGACGCTTCGTCAGCGGACCACCCAAACCCGCCGAAACACGCTTCACTCCCGAACCGGACTCCACAATTTTCCGCCGCTTTGCGAGGGTGCCGGGAAGAATCAGACCACCGGACCACCTTTCCAACTGGGCCGCAGTGTACAACGGCTTTTGCGTAACGGGGTCCTTCTCTCTCAACCAATGGAACGCCCATGCCTCAACCGCCGCAAAGGTGACCGGATTCAATTTATTCTTGGATTTCCTGACTACCGAAATCCCCGGGCCCGGCCCCGGACCCTCCCCCTTCTCCCTCTCCTCCTCCTTCGCAATAATGGCGCCATGCAAAGACAGTGCTTCGTTCGGCTTAAATTCCATCATCCAAGCCGGCGGGTCCGGCATCTTCACCTTCGACTTAGTCCCAGAGTTATACCACCAGCTTTCCACTGTGCGCGCACTTACGTCTTCGGATTTATCCCCACTGGAATTTAGCTTTCCGATCATGCGCGCAACCTCGGCTGCAGTGTAGACATCCCCGGCGGGGAGGTTGATTTTTCTATAAAACTGCATCGCCCACGACCGAGCCCACTTCAACTTGACCTTCAGAGACGATTTCGCCGACTTAACCGCGGCCAACTCGATCTCTTCAGCCCACGGCGACTGCGTAAACCGGACGGCCAGCGTCGGCGCCTCTACACTTGGCATATAGCTCTTCAACCCATCCGGCAGAAGGATAGCGACATCATCCTCCGTCAACGCAACGGACTCCTCAGCCTCCTCGACTTCGCCGTCCGGATCGACGATCCCCTCAGCCCTGTACCACCGTGCCAAGGTGGCATATTCGACCAAACCACCGGACATTCGCGCCAATGCACGCGAACCATATTTCCGCTCTTGAGTAACAGGATCCCTTTTATTCGCCCAATGCAACGCCCATGCCCGGACCGCCGCCATGGTGACCGTGTTCAGCTTCTTCTCTTTGATGCTCTTGACCACCGAGATCCCCGGACCTGGTTCTTCCATGGCAAGAATAGTCGCCTTTAGGTTCGGCTCCTCAATCGAAGGCTCCCAACGCATCAACCACGGCGGCAGATCCGGCAACACCAGCGCCGGCGGCGGCCCGGCTGATCTCCACCATAAAAGCACGGTCGAATGCACAGGAGGGTTCTTACCCGACCACGGTCCGATCATGGTAGCCACTTGCTGCGCAGTAAAGGGATCTCCATATACCGCATGGGGATTCGACTTGGATAGATTGATCTTTGCACGGAACTGCACCGCCCACGATCGAACCCACTCCTTCTTGATCGCGCTTTCCGAAACATCATGCTGTGCGGTGGCACGCTGCTGTGCGGCGACGCGCCTGATCTCTTCGACCCATGACTGCTGTTCAAGCTTGAAACTCAATGTGGGTTCGTCTTCAGTCGGAATGTAGTTCTTCAGCTCCTCCGGAAGCTCGATAGCGGCACGGTCGCCTCCGCGCAGCACAATCTTGTCTTCGATTCCTTGGCCGTGTCCCCACGTTTCGTTCACCGATTCCGCTATCGCGAGTGCGTTCGCTGGAATATCGTCCGGGCCAGGCGACCACATCTCTCTCAGCGCACCAGCCACGCGCAGGGTCAGCTCGCGGATCTGCTTGTCAGCCGGACTCAACCGGATGACAGCCGGATGATCGGCCATGGTCGCCCGGTTCTCCAGGCTCTTCACCTCCTCGGACACGTCGAACTGAACACGAACAACATCCACCGCCCGCTTCCACAACCTCACCGCCTGATCCTCACTCAACCCATCGAACACACCACCCACGTCAACCAACCCGGCCGACCATCTAGCAGCAACAGCAGTCGCCATCGCGCCGGCGAACACACTGTCCAAAGCAGACCAAGAGACACCCCGCTCACCCGCTGGATCGAACGCCGCCCTCAAAGCCTCGAAATCAGCTTCGGCCATACCTTGCAATAGCTCTTCGAGCGTGTCGAGAAGATCCCGGTAGTCGTCGATTTTGTTTTGTACCGGTTCGAGGGCGGCGGGGTTTTCGTCGAGTTCGTGGTCGATGTGATAGAGGTCGTGGGCGACCTGCTCGACCATGGCGCGTTGCAGTTCGATCCGGGCGCGAGCGGCGGCGGGGTCGTGCAGCGGGATGCGTGGTTCGGTGAACCCGAGCTCGCCGCGGGCAATCTCGCGCCAGTAGTCCGCCACGGCGTCCGAGGGCCACTCGATCTCCCGCACCGCGGTCCCGAGCTGTTCCAGCCACTCTTCGGGCAGCACCCGCCCCAGCCCTGGTCCTGGTCCTAGGGTGTCGCCGGAGAGGCCTCCGCCGCGCAGACCGACACGACTCGCCGGCTCGGTGTCGTCGTCGGATTCGATCCGGACAGCGTCATCGGGCTCGGTTTTGATCACGTCCTGGAAATTCTCCGCCGCATAAGTGTGGCCATAATGAACGAGCACTTTCCGATGAGGGTTACGGGCGACATCGAACGCGTCATCCAACGCCACCTGCGCCGCGACAGGCATCCAGCGCCCGCCACCGTCCTTGTCCGGCATCCACACATCGAACTGAAGGAAGATCGCGTTGATCTCGTCCTCGTCGATCTTCCTCCCATCAAGCTTGGTATTAGCCGCGGCCAGGGAATTAGCCGGCCCCTCCGCCGCCATCCTCGTCCCGTCTTTGCTCACCTGGACCGAATAATGAGGATACTGCGGACCCTGACCACCCAGCGGATATTTCGCCGCCCACGCCGCTTTCGCCTCGTCATTATCGAGCACCGCACCGAAATACAAACCCAGAATCCGGCCATTACTCAACGACGGCCACTCCTCCCGCGATATATCCTCGGGATCGATCTCCAAGAACAACCCATCCTGCCCCACCAGCACCTTCTCATCCGTATCCACATGCTCACTCGTCAACTCCCCCACCCTCACCCGCCGCACCAACGGCTTCTCCCCCAACGTCGTCCGCCTCACCTCAGCGACCACCTCCGCCACCAACCGCTCCTCCACCCACGACTCCAGCACCGGCTGATACTTCTTCCTCCTCTTCCCCTTCCCCTTCGCCTTCCCCGCACCCTCGTACTCACTGTCCTCGTCCTCCTCCGGAACCAACATCCACCCCGGCAACCGCACCCCCGCCTCCGCATACCCCGTCACCACACCCCGCCCCCCAGTCCACCTCGCCTTGATCTCACCCACCCGCCTCCGCACATCCGGATGCACCCCACCATCCGGGCCAGCGAACCGCCAATACACCCTCCCCGCAGGATCACCCGCATCCCGCCACAAAAACTCATCATCCATCCGCGCAGCCAACTCCGCCCGAGGCCGCCGCACCCCCACCAACACCACATCATCATCCACCCGCTTCGGCCTCGACGACACCACCACCGAACCCGAAGAACCCACACCACCCGCCTTAGCCTTAGCCATCTGACGCTTCGTCCGCGGACCACTCAAATCCACCGAAGAACGCTTCCCCCTCCCCTTCCCACTATGCGACTTCCCCTGACTACCCTCCCCAGCCTCAGCCTTCTCCTTAGCCTCAGCCTCAGCCCTCTCCTCAGCGTCAGCCTCCTCCTTCCACTTTCGTACCAGTGCGGTCCCGGCAAGTTTGCCGACCAGACCGATCACGTCTTGCTGGGTGTACACCTTTTTCCGGGTTTTGGGGTCCCGCTCCTTGAACAGAAGCAACGCCTTCGCCCGAACGGCTTCGCTGGTCACCAGTGTCATGTGAACCTTAGTATTGGAGGGAATCGCGATGCCCGGTTCAAGATTCGGCCGTTGGCGAATCAATTCCTCGATCGTCGGCACCGCATCTGAACGCTCCCA
The DNA here is from genome assembly GCF_022479115.1 of Amycolatopsis sp. EV170708-02-1. Taxonomy (NCBI): domain Bacteria; kingdom Bacillati; phylum Actinomycetota; class Actinomycetes; order Pseudonocardiales; family Pseudonocardiaceae; genus Amycolatopsis; species Amycolatopsis sp. EV170708-02-1. The sequence goes on along the minus strand of NZ_CP092497.1, from coordinate 4,325,138 downwards.
CTTCATCAGCCACTCTGGCGGAGCGGGGAGGTCGGGTTCTGGCCGTGGCCCGGAAGCTTTAAGCCACTTCTGCACGGTAACGGGATCTGGGCGATTCCCTTGCGGCATGATGTTACCGAGCATGCGAGAAATTTCAGCTGAGGTGTAAATGTCTCCAACCGGGATGTTGAGCCGTCCGTAGAACTGCAGCGACCACTGTCGGCCCCAGTCTTTTTTGACCTCTTCCTTCGGCAAGCCCCAGTCCTTGGCGGCCTGTGCGATCGCGGCAACCCACTCCGGCTGGTTCAGGAAGTCAGCCAGCGTGGATAGTTTTCCGGATGCGCGGAACCTCCTCACCTCGTCCGGCAGGGGAACTTCAACGCCGCGCGCGTTCGCTTCAGCCTCCTTGACCTCCTTGGCCTCCTTTTTCGCTTGAGCCTCCCTGAACTCCTTGAACCACCTCGCCACAGCACTATCGCCGATCAGGCCGGTCAGTCTGGCCACCGACCGGGTACTGTGCGGCCTTTCGAAACCCATAGCAGGGTCTTTCTCGTCAATTTGAAGCAACGCCCATGCTCGGATTGCCGCGACGGTGACCTGATTAAGCTTTTCCCCTGGAGAGTGCGGCATAAGGATCCCGGAGCCCGGATCTTCGTGAGCAAGGATCCAGTCTTTCAATGTCGGGTACTCTTTCGACCACTTGTAGTCCAGCAACCACTGCGGCGGATCCGGCATAAGCGGGACGGGCCACGGCCCGGCCTCCCGCCACCAATCGCGCACATCCTCCTCACTCACGGGATCCTGGCCCGGCGCCAGAATGCCGATCAGTTCAGCAACGTCATATGCGGTGTAGACCACCTTGGTGGAGGGGTCGATCCTCTCGCGAAGATCCACCGCCCACACCTTGACCAAATCCTGCTTGACCTCGAGTTCCGACACCCCCCGCTGCTCAGCGACCCTCGCGATCTCCGCCTCCCACTCGGGCTGATTGAAGAGGACTCCCATGGTCGGGACTTCCTCAGTGGGTCGGAATTCCGCGAGTCTTCTCGACAGGGGAGAATCGGTATCGGCGCCACCTCGAAGCCCGCCCTTGTCCTCGATTCCCCTCATCAGCGCCCATGCCTTCACCACCGACCCCGCCACCGCGAGGGCCGCCGCCGGCGGAACATCGCTCACCCGAGGCGTCCACAGCTCCTTCAACGCGCCGGCCGCCCGCAACGTCACCTCACGTATCTGCTTGTCAGCCTTGCTCAACCCGACCACTGCCGCATGGTCGGCCACCACCGCCCGGCTCCCCAGCCCCTTCACCGCCCGCGACACGTCGAACTTGTCTTCGACAACTCTCACCGCGCTCGTCCACAACCTCGCCGCCTCATCCTCATTCAAACCTTCGAACACACCCCCGAGATCGGCTGCTCCCACAGACCAGTAGCCCACGCCGGCGTTCTTCCTCCCGATCACGAAAGCACCGGCTCGCACGTTCGCACCTTGGGAAGCCGGCCCGAACGCACTCCTCTCCAATGCCTCATTCACGCGGCGATCCTGTTCGCGGCGCCTGAAGTCGCGTATCTGTCGCTCTCTGCGTAGCGAGTCGGGCAACAACTGCTCACGTGCGACGATGATCTGATCGTCGTAGTCCTTCCTGGCAGTCCACCACGCCGCCTCCGCTTTGGCAGCCGCGCGCTTCGCGGTGACGGTCGCCTTGGTGGCGGCCGCCTTGACCGCCGCGGCGGACCATGCTTTGCCGGCCCTCTCGCGCCGGGTGACCGCGGTGATGAGCGCAGCGGGCAACGGTGACTCCGGATCCTGCTCTCGCCGGATCACCAGTCCCTCGTGGACCGTCAGTTCGGTGGCCAACACCCCAGCCGCCGCGGCGACCGACTTCTTCCGGAGGACGGTCGCGCCCCCCTTCTCCCCAAGGTAGGGCGGGCGCTCTTTCCTCCTGGGAACGAAGAGGAACTCGACGGTATGCAGGTTTGCTTGGGTGACCCCTGGATCGGGCTCTTCGAACTCGGCCGGCTGCGGGGTCTCCGCCTTGTTCTCCGGTGCGCTGCCCTTGGATTCGACTGTCCTGTCCTTGACCCCACCCTCGACCTGGAACCGGCTGTTGCCGTACATCGAACCGAAGTTCTGCCGGGTCGGGTCGGCGCTCGCCGGCGCGCCTGGCTGGGCGGTATCGGTGCCCGGCGGCTGCGTGGAACTCGGCCCTTCACCAGGAGGATGCGCGACACCGGCGCCGCCGGACGCCGGGACGCCGGACGCCGTGAAACCGCTGCCTGTTTTGAGCTCGGCGATCGGTGTGTCAACGGTGCCCTGCGAGCCCTCGATCGTGACCGCGGCGCTGGCCGACACGAGCTGTGACTCACTTTTCACCCGTGCGTGGATCTCGACGTCGTATCCCAGTCCTGCCGGAAGCGGGAAGGTGAACTCGCCCTGAGTCATCCACGGCGTACCGGCCTCGACCGTCGGCAGCGTCAGCCCTGTCTCCATGCTCGCGATCGTCGCGGGGCGTACCGTTCCTCCCGAGGCGACCGCGATGGCTTTCGCCAGTGCCCTGCGCAGGTCTGCTACGTCACCGAAGTAGTGCTCGATCGCGAAGCTGCCGATTTCCGGCAGAGCGAGATACCCGGGTGCGTTGCGCCACGCAACTGCGTCCTCGTCACCCTTGATGTGCCGCATCCGGATCGGGCCTGCTTCACCGAAGCGCTTACGTCCACCGCCGGGCTCCGGGAACGTCTCGTCGGCCAGCTTCTGGATGGTGACCGTCTCGCGGGCCTCGTCGTCGTGAGCAACGAGGTCCCTGGCCACCACGTTGCCATCCTGGTCGAGCCCCAAGCCCCGCTCGATCTTGATGTCGAAGGCCAGCGTGCCGGTATAGGTCGCGACAGGGCCGGATGTTTCGAGTGACTGCTTATAGAATTTCTCGGTACTGTAGCCCTGTTTGCGGTTCTTGACTCCGATAGTGGCATCGCCGGCGACACCTCCGGCGTAAACACCGTCGGTCGCGCCGTGCCGTCGCGCCTGCTGGCCATCGGCGTGGTCTGCCTTCTCCGTGAAACGTCCGGCCGGGCGGACCGACGTTCCGAGTGCGGCGAGGGTCCGATGAGTGAAGTCGTCTTCCGAGTTCGTCAGCGAAACTTCTCGGCTGACAGCCATGCTGCTGACGTGCTCGATTCCGGAAAACACCGGCTCGCCGACGAACTTCGCACCGATGGTGAGGTAGTAGGTACGGCCGGAGAACCGGCCCTCGAGCCGTAGCGGCGTTATCTGCCCACCGTTGACCGTGTTCTCCGAGCGGTGCACGTTCTCGAGAAAACGCTTCATCTCCCCGTAGTTGTTGTGCTCGATGTCCAGAGCCGTTTTCGGCAGCAGGAGATCGAGAGCCTTCTTAGCCTCCTTCTCGTTCAAATCCGCCGTCAGTTTGTCGAGCATGAGACGGCGTAGGTTCGTGATCCGGCCGGCGAGGTCGATGGTGGTGGTGATACCACCGAGGCCGATCGAAACGCCCTTACCTCGTATCAGGGACTGAGGCGGCGGCAGCATCTTGTCCGGCCTCTGCTGTGCCGGCGCCGCGCGCGGGCCGTCCCGCAGTTCGGCAAGCTGTTCGTCGGTCACCCACATCAGGACCGCGTCGGGCAAGGTGAAGCTCTCACCCGCGGTGTTGTACTTCCGTCCCAGCAACCTGAGCGGGTCGAAGTTTCTCGTGTATCTCGTCTCGGCCATCACTTCCGCTCGGACGTCCACTCGCACCAGCGTTTGCCGGACCGGCTTGGCGTCTTGGAACGTGATCCGCTGAACGGTCTCGAGCCGAGAGCTCTTGTGCTTACCCCAGCCGAAGTTCCACGGCGCCAAGGTGGCGATGAACACTCCGAGCGACCTTGCCGTCGACTGGGAATTCGTCGACGAAACCTCGCCCCGGACGCCCGCGACGCCGAATACGGACGTGGCGAATGAGTTGCCAGACCCTGTCGACTTCCCCACCAAGGTCGTGTTACCGGTCTCCCGCTCGATCTTCTGGTATTCCGTCGACGACAACGGCCGCGGACGTTCCGGGGTCAAAAGGACGTGGCCCGCAAGGTCCAGATCAGCCCACCGGCGTGGCTTGTGCAGGCCGGAGAAGCTGATCGGACCGCTGAAGACCCGTCCGTTCGTGCGGAGGTTGTCCGGTGACAAGTAGTGGTCGATCAGCTCCGAGATATGCGCGTCGACGAACGCCTCGCGGTCAGCTTCGTCATTCCACTCGAAGATCGGATCTTGTGACGACTTATGAGCCATCCGGCGATACGAGGCTCGAAGGTGCTCCGTGCCGCCGATCGCGAGAATGTCGAGAGAGTCGTACATCCGCGACAAGCCCCCGCGAAGCTCATCGATCGGCCTCGGGGACTCGATGGTCTTGAAATTCTCCGGCGCGACCGCATGCGGTTGCGGCTTGTCCTTGGTGATCAGGACCTTCGGGACGGCCAGCCGCAGCGGTAGGGTCTGTGGTGCGGGCTGGTCGCCATCGGCGCGGGGCACCAGCTTCGGGACCGACTTACCCCACGACCCGATGCTGAGCCGCATCCCGGCGGTGGTCGTCTCGTGATAGGACCGGATCTCCGGAGTGATCGTCACGTCGCCGCTGAATTCCCACCACGCTCGCGACCCGAGGGAGCCATCCACCTTCAGCGTGTCACCGTGCCGCCGCTCCGTCGTCGACTCGTGCTCGGAGCCCATCTTGTTCGCCCTGGACCGCGACCGTTTGTAGCCGACGTCACCGATCAAGGTTCCGGTCGCCGGGCCGAGTGGCCCTTGCGCTCGTACCTGGATGCCAAGACTCGCACTGGCCGACTGGCTGTCGACGAACTTCACACCTTCGGTCTGCGTGATCTTGCCGACGGCGGTGGTCTTGGAGACGGTCACCGGACCGAGGTCCTTGACGTTGCTCATCGAGGCCCGGAGAGTGACCACGGTGTAGTGATTCCTGAACAGTCCAGTGCCCTCGAAGGTGACCTTGGCGCCGTCAGGGCTGAACATCAGGTCGCTCAGCTTCGACAGGGCCTCGCGGGCTTTCGCGTCGCGTAGCAACGCCTCGGCCGAACTTCTTCTGAGACCGAGGCCTTTCAGGGCGTTTCGCAGGCCTTTGAGGAAAGCGTCGTCGTTGAGCCCGCGGATGAACATCTTCGACCTGAGGTGATACCACCGGCGTCCGGGAACGTCGCGAAGCAGATCGACGACGACGCGGTACACCTTGAGAAGTTCTTCCTCATTGGAGATGACAGCGCCGGCCAGGCCGTGGTGCGACTCGAACGGCGCGTAGTACTTCCTGTCCGCCCTTGCCGGCGACACCGAGGTGAGGTCCGGTATGGCCCACTGGAAGGCATCGACGTGCCCCTTCAGAGTCATCGGCTCCTTGTGCCCGAGCCGGCGCACCTGCACGGCATAGCGGGTGAATCGACGGTCGATGTCACCGACGATCTCGACAGACTGCTCCGCGGTCGTACCCGTGTTGTGTTGCTGCTGCTTTTCCTTCTTACGGGAGAGTCCGGCCGCCGGGCCCGCCGAGGCGAACGACACCCCGACGTTGGCTCCGCCGCCGACCGTCGCGGTGAAACCGGCGGGGCGATTCGCGATGCCGGTCCGTGACAACGAGTTCTCGGTGAAAGTCGTGTCGGTGGCCGTCACGTTCTTAAGGAGTTCGATGCTCTGTCCCTTGTAGGCGACCAAACGCACTTCGAACCTGGTGGTTTCGCGTGACCTGCTCTTGCTCGACGCCCCCTTCAGCAAGTCCCCCGTCGGCACCCAGCCCTGGTCCGGGTTGGGCTCGGCGCCGAACGCCGCGCGCTCCAGGAGCTTCGCCTTGATGCTCGGGTCAGTGAAGAAGTTCTTCAACAGGATCCGGCCTTCGGCCCCGACCTCCGTGAGGTGAGACGGAAGTCCCTCCGTCATCTGCTCGTAGAAACTCGAGCCCTCCGGACGCAAGATCATTTCTTCCGGCCAGAGTGTCTTGGCCGGCTTCCGGGCGAGGTCGGGCAGCTGGTCGTCGGGTGGTGCGCTGAACTGCTTGAACGTCACCGGCACGCTGAGATTGACGTTTCCCGTCACCGACCTGTCGACAAGGTGTCCACTCGGCTTCTCCGGATCGTCGATCCGGCCCACCGGCCGGTCCTTGGCGTCGACGAGAGACCACCTCACCTCGACCGGTACGTTCATCTGTCGCATCGCCTTGACCTCGACCCCGGCCGCCCTCCCCGCCGAGTTGGTGATCGCGGTCGTGCTCTTGACGTTCGTCGCCACCGGGACCTGCAGACTCCCCGCGACGACCATCGGCGGGTACGCCGTGAGAGCGGCCGCGAGCGGGATGCTGCCGTTGCGGAAGCGCTGCATCGCGCTCTCATAACCGGCGTCGACCTTGCTGGCGTCGTCCAGCATCTCGAGATCCGTTGCCGTGTTGTCCACGATGACCGAATCGTCATCCCAGCGGAAGTTGGCCTGCACGACCAGTTCCATCGACTTACCGTCGGCGATGAGTGTGAAAGCCCTGCCTTCGCTTTCGTCCTTCGCACGGAACGAGAGAATATTCCAGTCGAGCTGCGCCTGAATGACGTCGAGAAGCGGGTCTCCAGCCAGGCGCGGCACCGCCTCGATCACGCCAGGACGAATGTCCACGTTCACCGCCCGCGACATCTGCCTCGTCGGCCCCGTGCCCTCGTTGTCCCGAGCGTAGGTGGGGATCTGCGTCGCAATACCCCTGCCCGCGGGGGCGCCGCCATCGCTCTTGCCGGTGCCGTTGTTGTCGCTCCCGGCGACCAGTTCCTTTTCCTTGTCTTTGCCCTTGCCAGTCGCACTCGGGTCCCCATTACCGGCATTTTCCAGGAACCTCGCGATCATCTCCTTCGCCCACTCGGGGTCGAAGTCGCCGCTTTTCACACCGCCGCCCCTCAGACGCGGGGAGTCGAGCGGAGCGGAAAGAGTCACCATGACTCTGTCGTCGCCCTCATGAACGTGCGGTTCGTTGTCACCGTCCAGGAGCTCAAGTGCGTGGTCGGGCAACAGGGCGACGACATGCTCGCCGTCTACGACCCGCCCATATGTCAGGTACTTGACCATCGGCGCGAGCCGTGGATCCCACGCGAGGAACTCGATCACCGCGTCCCAGATATATGCCGGATCCGGATGATTCACCACGGCCTTGTTCAGCTCGATCGTCTTCAATTCGCCGGGACGATCGGCATCGAACAATCCGTCCGCCAACTCCTGTGCCACAAATTTGGCGAATGCCAGAGTCGACGCCTTGTCCCACGAATACTCCTCGTCACCGCTGAGCACCTTCCGCGGCAACGGCACATCGCGAGACTCGAACAACACCGGCGCGCCTGACACTGCCTCCACCTCGCGAGCCGAAGCGGTCAGATCGGTCAGCAGATCCGCCGCGGACGAGTAATTCTCGCGCACTGTGTCGACTGTGCTTGCGCCGTCGACACTGGTCTCGTCCGGGTGCGACGAGTTCGGCGACATGTCGACCTTGTCGATGTCCTCGTTGTTCGACGACTCGACCGGTTGCGCCGCCGCCCAGCCCGCGACCAGCTTGTCGAAGAACGCGGCCCGCCGCGGTGCTTTCCGCCGCAACGTGTCCGGGTCGAGGAAGTAGTACTTGGCGGTCTCGGCCATGTCCTCCTGCAGGTTGGTCGCGCCGTACCTACTGATCGGCCGTTCGCCCGCGAACGCCGGGAAGCCGTCGGCGTGCCAGTAGCCGGTGTGTTCGTTGAACTCGCTCTGACGGTCCTTGAGCTCGGTGAAGATCCGGTCGGCGGCCTGGCCCGACAACTCCCTGTCACGGCGGATGAAGACGTCCGAGTGTTCCTGCTCCAGCCGTGAGACGAACTCAGCCCGCCGAGGCGCCCGTGTCGCCAGCCTGCCGGCGTCCGACAGGTGCGCTTTCAACAGGTGTGTTTTCAGCGCGGCTTTGAAGTCCCCAGCGTCGTCACCGACCTTCGGGTCGATCGGCGGCTCAGCGTCCGCGGTGCGCTTCGGTGTGCCGTCGTCATTCCAGCTGTCGACGTGCCGACCATAGTCTTCGAGCGCGTAGGAGAGCAGGCCGTGGGCCAGTTCGTGAGTGACCGTGCCTTCGATGCCCCGGTGGCCACCGCCGAACTCCTTCGTGATCGTGCCCGTCGAGTAGAGGTTGATCACCTGGTGAGAAGCCAGGTACTCCGCGCGTGCATCCGGGGCGATCTCTCCGTCTTCGACGCCGAAGGACACCGCGCCGAAGTACCGCACCTCCTGCTCGGCGTGCGCTCGGCTGGAACTCGCCCGTTCTTCGCCCACGATCGGGGCGTAGTGTTCCAGCGCGTCGTGGATCCCGCGGATCTCGTCCGGGGTGAACTCTCGGGGCCGGACCCAGGCCATCGCTTTCGGCTTGGCCCCCGGGTTCGTCTCGTGCACCGCACGCACACCGCGTTCGGGGTCCAGCCAGGTCCCCCGCTCGCCCGGGCCCGGGTCGAGGACGATGGCGGGATCATCCGGTTGCTGATCGTGCCCGACAGCAGTGCCGGAGACATCCTCGGCAACCTCGCCTTGATCGCCGCGCGACGACGAGGCCGGCGCCAGGTCGGCCGATTCGTCTTCTTCGGGGATGGTCTCCATCAGGTCCACCGGCCGGCCGGGGTTCGCCAACGGCCTGTCCACAGCACTGAGAGGCATGTTCACAGGCTGGGCACGCTCCTGGCCGATCGGCCACACGGTCGCGTTGCCGAGCGCCTCCGCCAGCTGGTTGAACACCGGCGGAAGCCAGCCCAAAGCGGCGACATCGACTGGCAGCACCACGCGCCGGTCGGGGTCGAATCCGGGATGCGACCGCACGCGATCGGCGAACATCTCCGGTGAGTACGGGATTTCGAACGGCAGCCCGTCCCGCACCGCGAACGCCTCGCCGTCCGCGGTCGGGACGACCCGGATCACCTGCTCGTCCGAATCCTGCGGCTTGAGCTTCGCCGCCGTGGCCATGTCAGCCTGAGTGTCGAACGGGCTGGCGAACCACAATCCGTCCTCGGTGTGCAACGCTCCGTCCTGGAGTTCGCCCGCGACCCACGGATCGGCTTCTTCAGGAATGGTCTCCATCCGGTCCACCTGACCGCGATTCTCACTGTTCAGGACGCCCGTCGGAGTGATGGAGCCAGTCGGCCGCGGGCTGGGGACGTCTTCGGTGACGTCCATCCGGATGCCCATCCGCTTGGCGGACTCGGCCTGCAGGGGCTTGACGATGTCGCGCAGCGCCTGTTCGGCGTCGGCCAATTCCCGGCGCGTGAGCGGGGTCTTGCGGGACTCGTACGCGGCGGCCGCCTTGTCGTACTCGTCCCTGGTGACGTACTTGGTCACCGTGATCGGCGTGTTGTCTCTGCGCGTCAAGGCATACAGTTCGTCCTCAAGGGAACTGAAGTAGCCCCAGTCGCCCTTGTTACCACTGCGGGCGACACGGTTTTCCTGCTGCACGTCGATATCGGGCGAGATATGGGAATGCGCCGTGCCCCGGCCGGAAAGCCCACCGAGTGCCTCGGCCTCGTCGCTGGTCTTGATGTCCATCCCGCGGCCGCCCTGCCGATTGATGATCAGGACCGCACGAGCCTCGCCAGCCTTGCGTTTTACTTCCTCGAATGCCTCCGCGAGGCGGGTTCCCTGCGAGAGTTGCCAGTGGGCGTCGACCATCATGTGCGGTACGCCTCGAGCTTCTAACAGCGGAACCACCTTGGCCGGGATGTCATTGCGATGCGTGACTAACAACTGCGGCTGCCCAGTAGCACGATGCACCTCGGCGGCGTGGTCGGCCCACGCGATGAGCGCCTCAGACTGGGTCTTGAAGATGTGGTCGGGAAGCATCTTCAGCTGCGACTCGTAATAGCGGGGGATTTCGACGATTTTCGAGGAAAGGCCCAATTTTTCGAAAATCGTCTCCTTGCCCTTCGCCGTGCCCGACGCACCGACGATCGTCGTGTAGACATCCTTCCGCAGGATTTCCGGCAGGGTGATCTTCACGCTGCTCTCGGTGTCCGCGCGGACGGTCATCCCGTTCATGATCTCGATGACCTGCGCACGCCCGTCCTGCCACCGGCTTTCCGAGGACGTCAACGGGTCGTAGAGGACTTCGTCGGTGACTCCGTCCAGAAGTTTGGCACCATCGAAATCCACGTAGTCGACGTTCTTCGTATGAACCCATATGCCTGCGGCGACCAGGTTCACCCGCTGTAGTTCCTTCTGGACTTCCTCCGGGGTCAGGACCCTGTCGAACAGCTGCGGGAGCAGGGCTTCGACCTTCTTCCGGCCGCGGGAGGTCAACTCCGCCTCTCCCCCGATCTGCCCGGGCCGCCGACCGAAGTCGGATGGCTTGAGCTCTCCCGATTCGAGGTGTTTTTCCACGAAAGCGATAAGGTCCTTCCAGGCCTCGATAACGTGCTCGGGGGCCTTCATGTCCTTGCTCTTGTTCTCGGCGAGCTGGTAGTGGACGTTCTTGTACAACACCCCCTCATCGATCTCGTCCATGAGCATGACGATCCGGGTGGGACCGTCACTCCGCTGCCCGGGCACCATCCCCGTCTTCAAGACGGTGAACCCCAGGTCCTCGCTGCTGCCGATATAGATGGTGGGCTCGCCGGGTACCGCTTCGGGGGCAGATCGTTGGAGTTCATCCGGTGGATGACGAAACCCAGATCGCCGAGCATGTCCCGGTAGTGCATGAATTCCGGGTCCGCCAGGTTGGTGCGGGTGGTGATGTAGTGCACGGCGTCGACGCCATCGCGAAGGGCGGCCCGGGCGGCGGAGAACAGGAACAGCCACGACTTGCCCTCGCCGGCCATCATGTTCACGACATGGCCATCGGAGAACGCGTTCGAGGCCGACAACTGCGTCCAGCGCAGCGACACATTTTCCTTCCGGTACACCGCTTCGTAGAGCGCGGCGAGCGCGTCATCCGGACTTCCGTTGTGCATCAGGTTCTGCAACGCCTCGTCGCTGATCTTGTTCAGTCGCAGATTCTCGGGCACCCACGAAGCCGACCGGTCCGCGACGTTGTAAAGCATCCGTGCCGCGTCGTGTGCCTTATTGGCACTCGCCAACCAGCCTTCGAACGAGGCCGGGGACACCGGCTCAGCCGTCGTCGTCCAGCCGCCCTCGGGTGCACGCACGAAGGTGACGGGATTGGCCAAGCGCTTGCCAGTCTCCGCGTCCAGCATCTGCCGGAAGGCGACCACTTGCCCGGTCCCCTTGTCGGTCACACGCTCGAACGTGCGTGGCGGCGCGCTCGCCCCGCCGCCCTCCATCGGCAACGACACCGACTTGTCCAGCTTGTCGATCTTGTCGACGATCAGTTCGCCGGACTTCTTTCGCGCCGGCGACCAAACGCCGTCCAGGCCACGCTCGTAGCTGACGCCATAGGGAGTGTCGCTCTCGAGTCCGCCACCATCGGGAGTGTCCGCCGGGCTGTCCTGCTCGGACTCGTCCTGTCGCGTCCCGGAGCCCGCTGGGGGGCTCTCGTCCGCCCGGACCGGCTCCCCGGACATCGACCTCCACTTGGCATAGTCGCCATCGGTGAGGATGGGGGGCGAGTCGGTATCGCCGCCCCGGGAGTAACCGAACGATTCCAACAGGTCCCAGTCGGCGCTGGTGAGCGGAGGAGGCCCGTTATCCCTGCCCTGGCCGTAACCCTGCAAATATGCCTGGTAGTCGGTAGTGGGGCGGGGCAGCGGTGGCTGTGGAGGTGGTGCCGGTTGCGGAGGCCGTCCAGCACGCGAGCCGGCGCGGCTCACTTTGCCGGGCAGCACGACATGCTGCAGTTCGCGAGCGCCGTCGATCACCGCCTTGGATCCAGCAGGCAGCTCGACCTGGACCTCTTTCGACCGGCCCACGAGTGCGCGCACCACCTTGCGAACGCCGGTTGCAGGCACCGTGAGCGAGCCGGCGCCCTGCGCGACGTACCAGCCCTTGCTGTCGAGGTTCCACGTCGTACCGGCCACCTCGACCGAACCCAATGTCGGGTAGACGGACAACTGTTCGGCAGGTAGTGCGTCCGGACCGCCGCTGACCACGTCCGGGTGTGACTCCGCTACGGGCTCCAGTCCATCCTCGGACGGCCGGCCACTGTCGGCCAACCCAAGCCCGGCCACGCCCTCGTGCGAGGCCTCGTCGAGAACCGCGAGATCCGTCGCCGTCAGCCTGAGGGCCGGTGCCTCCCCCTCGCCGAGACCGAGGAAAAGAAGAACCTTCTGTGCCGAGTCGTTTGCCGTCTCGTAGAAGTCCCACCGAAGCTGGCCGCTACCCGGCCCCCAAGGGTCCTCCGCCGAGTCGAACATCTCCACCGGTACGCGGCTGGACACGTTCCATTCCCACCCTTTGCCGCCGACTTCGGAGTCGCGGCGTCGAGAGCGATATGGACCTGATCGCCATTGTCGAAGCGATGCTTCGAGTTGACGTGCTTGTCCAGCAGCGCTTGTATCTCGGCGGCCCGCTCGCGCATCACCGAGCCATGTACACCACCTGACGGTGACACCAGGTCGATCGGCACCCTGAATTCCCGAACCCAGCTGCCCGGGCTGATCTCGAACCGGCTTACGTCGTGCCGGATCCACCTGATCTTCCCCTGCCCCTTTCCTCCCCCGGCAAAGCCATCGGCGTTCGTGTCGAGATGCGCGTCCGCGACTCTCATCGGCACAGCCATGTCCCGGCGAGCGCTCTGGACGACATCATGCGGCTTTGCGAAGGAGACCGGTGTACGCCCGTTCGCGGTGTTCGCTTCGTCCGCGCGGATCGGCACGCCAGGACGGTCCGGACCGGTGCCGAGCAGGAAAGCCGCTGTCTCCGAGGAAACAGCCGTTTCCGGCTTTTCCGTCCGTGATTTGTCCCCGGTGGATCGGCTGCTGTCCGAGCCCGGCTGCGACGTCGCCGATGTCGAACCGGCCGACGACGTGCTCGGCCGCGAGGATTCCAAGGGAAGCGCGTTGTCCGCGCCCCGCGAAATCACCGGCGACTGGCCTTCCGTACGTGGCACCGGCACGGCAGGCACCGCGGGTTTGCCCTGGACATCCGGCGTCCTGGAGTCGACCGAGGGCGCCGCCCGCGAGTCGATAAGCGGAACGACCTCTCCGTCCCGCGTGTCCGGGGCACCGGATTCACGGGTGCCGGACGCCACGGTCGAGTTCTCCGACACGGACGGCGGAGTCTGGTCCGCCGACTCGACGGATATCGGCCTTGTCTCCGACCGCCCACCGGCCGGGTCGGCCTGCATGGCAGGTTCGGACCGGGCCGGAAGCGGATCCTGCGGCGGTGCGCCGCCGGCCGGGGACTGCTGCTGGGAGAGTGCGGCCCCCTCGTTTTGCCGGGCGACGGGCTCGGGCCCAGACTGCACGATCTCCGGGCCTGACAGGGGAGCCTGGTCTTCTGCCCGCACCAGTGGCTGCGCGGCCGACTCCGGACCCGGCTGCGTGATCTCCGGGCCCGACTGTGTTATCGGACCGGTTGATTGCAGCGGTGTTTGGTTCCCGCCGTTCGTGCTCGCTCCACCAGGTGTTACTTCGCTTTGTGTGCGTGGTGGTTGTCCTCCGGTCGTCGACGATGCGGGGGTCGACGACGAGCCCTGCTGGACCGCGGTGTCCGTGCGCACTCCGGCGGGTGGCGCGGTCGACACGACCGCTGCGCCATCCGCCTCGGCGTCGCCGGGCCGGGCCCCCTCGGACCGTGCCGGCTGCCCGTCCTGGCCTCCGTGGACGCCCTGTTCTTCGGCCGGGCCAGTGACCGAGTCACGGGACACGATCGAGTCGGTGTCGGATCCTCCCCAGAGGGAGTCGGTGTCCGGTCTGCCGGATGCGCCGTTCGATCCTTCGGAGTCGGAGGTGCCGGAGCCGATCGACACGCTGTCCGAGTCCCATCCTCCGCCGCGCAGGTGGGGCATGGAGGAGCCGTCCGACCCGGTGGACACCACGGAATCCGCGTCCGAGTCACGAGACACCACGGTGTCGGCGTCCGAACCAAGCGACACGAATGAACCCGAATCGCGGGATGAGACCACAGTCTCGGCGTCGGAATCGCCGGACCAGGACAGGTCTTCGGTTTTGGTGGGGAGTCCGGATTCGGTGGCCGGGACACCGTTGTCCTGGCCGACCCCTTCCCCGAGGCCGAAGTCGCCTGGTGTGAACACGGTCCCGAGGGATCCGGTGCCGGTGCCCGCGACCTCACGGCCGGTGTCGCTTTTCTCGCTTGTCCCGCTTTCCAGCACCAGCGGGGCCTTTTCCGACATCTCGGATGTGAGGTTGTCGCTGGGTGCGGAGTTGCGGACTTCCTCCAGCCAGGGTCCGAGTTCGAGTTCGAGTTTGCCCTGTTTGAGCGCGGCGATGGTGTCTTTGAGGAACGGGACCCGATCGGCGATGAGATCGCTGAGGTTGTAGCGGTCGTTGCCCTTGAAGTCGGCGTGGTGCCTGCTCAGGGCGCCGAGCATCCCGGCATACCAGGGTCCGTGGCCGCCGGTGGCCATGTTCACCAGCGGGTTGCTCGCCACCACCATCCACACCTGGCCCACACCGTAACCACCCAACCCCAGGGCGTGCAGATAGCCCGGTATCCGTTTCTTGACCCGGTTGATCTCGGCCCGCAGTTCCGCGGCGATGGCCGCGTTGCCCGCCCCGGCGAACTTCCCGGAACTCCGCACGATGTCCTTGGCCAGCCCTTTGACCGCGCTGCCGGCCGCACCGACGGTCAGCCCGTGGAACAGGCCGAACGCCGCACCCCCGATCGCACCACCGATGGTGGACCTCGCGATCGATTTCCAATCGTATTCCCCCGCCCCGCGGTCTCCCCGTTCAGGTCTCCATGCCATATCTGACCGGTCTGGATACCCCAATCGAGGGTGAACATGAGCCCCGCGCCCGCGGCAGCGAACTTCGCCATGTCCGCACCGACCCGCAACGTCCCCAGCGCCGCCCGCTTGAACGTCATCCGCTGCATCTCCAGCAGCAACTGCTTCAAAATCGTGCGCAGCGTGAGCTGTGTCGCGGCCTTCACCGCGGGAATCATCCACGCCGTGAAAATGCTCCACGCCAGAAAGATGATGGTGGCCAGCGCGATCGCCCCGAACACCACCAGCATGATCTTGGCCTTCTGCGCATCCGCCGCCGCCGTCCGCGCCTCACTCGACAACCCCCGCGACTGCCCCGCCATCGTCCCGAGCCGCTTGACTTCGCTCTTGACCCACTCGATGGTTCGCTCCGCCGTCATACCCCGCATCGAACGACCCAAAGCCTCCGCCGCCCCCACCACCGCCTCAGCCTCAACCTCAGCCGCCTTCGCGAAATCCAGCCACGCACCACTCAACGACCGAAGACCACCCTCATCAGCCTCCGGCCACTTAATACCGATAACCACCTCAAAAAACTTCTGCAACTCCGAAGGCAAACGAGTAACACCAAACTCATCACCCATCCGCCTTCACCTTCGTCCTTATCTGAGATCCACACCCGGAAATGTTGATACCGATCGCGAGCGAGGAGCCGACTCAGCTCTCCTCTGGCGGTGTCCGATCCAATCTGACGGCCGCCTCGTGATCCAGATCCTCAAATGTGTCTATATTCTTGTCAGTGTTATTCGCCGACTCCACGATGGCCTTCGGATCAGTCGCACCGAATACCGTTATCTCAGTGGCAGTAGGTACATATTTATTGGCAAATGCCGCACCGATCTCGTCGGTACCCCAGCATTGGTCGTTGTGATCACATACCGCCTTGAGCGCGTTGAAGGATTTCTCCAAACGATTGCCCGAGTCACGCAGGGCGCCGGCTGCCCGGGAGGCCCCGTCCGGATCGAGATAGAACTCGTCAGTCATCCTTCCGCCCTCCGCCGTCCGAGCGGCCCTTCTCCGTACCGCTACCGAAACCATCCACTCCGCCGATCCCATCGAACATCGGACCGATCAGCGAGTTGAGCATTTCCATCGGGTCGATTTTGCCGCTCGCGATCGCGTCGATATCGATCCCGGGAAGCGTGCCCGCTCCCGTTCCCATCACCTCGGTCATCTTCGCCATGGTTTCCGCCTTGCCGCGCTGGAGCGTCTCTACGATGGCCGCGGCAAGTTGAGCGGGAGCGAGGGTTCGATACTTCGACTGGTTGAACACCATTTCGATCAGTTCGCCACGCCCGTCGAAGGTCATCTCGAAGGATTTGTCCTTGGCGCGTACAGTCGTCCGCCCTTCTTCCCAGACCTTCCCCAACTCCGCGAGCTTGCGCCGCTCCGCGTCCAGCGTCGCCATCGCTTCGTCGAGGCCCTTGTCCAGATCGAATCCACCTGAGGTCACCGTCAACTCCTTCTCTCCAAGATGCGCGCCACGATCTCGTCCGGAGACTCGTCCGGCGCCGATTCGGCCGACGCTCGCTCCGGTTTGCCGATTGCCGAGGGGGTACCGTGCGAGTAGTCCCAGACTGCGGGATCCGGACCGGGCACGATCTCGGAACTGCGCTCTTTGTTCTCTTCCGGCTGCCCGCCCATGCCGCCCATTCCCATCATCGGCCCCATCGGACCGCCTTCCAGCGGGGCACTCCCCGATGCAGGTGTGGACGCGCTCGCGTTCACCGGGAGAGCGCCTGGCAGAGCCGAAGCACCTTCCGCCGCCAACGCCCGGACCGGAAGCACGTTCTGCGGGGCGCCTCCTCCTGCGGCGGCGTCAAGGCCCTGCGGTGCACGCTCGGCGGTGACGAACTGCGCCACCGAGGGCAGTGCGGGCGACCCGCCGGATGTCGCCTGAGCATTCGCGACGGGTTCGCTCTCGAAACGGGCGACCACCACCGGATCGGCGACCGTCGCGGGCCGCGCCTCCTTCTTCTCCTTCTCCGCAGCCCCTTCCTCGCCTTCAGACACGGTGACCGGCCGCTCCTCGGTTCCCGGCGCTTTTCTGTCCTCGCGGCGCCGCGCCGCCGCGGACGTGCCCGCGGGCAGCCCCCACCCGACGAGGCCGCCATCAAGGTCGGTCACACTCTGGCGCCGCCCGAGAACGCCCTCGACAACTTCATCCGAGGCCGCGCCCGATACCGCCGAACCGGGCGCGCGCCGGCCAGGCACCGAGCGATCCTCGCCCGCGGCCCCCATGAACATCCCCGGCATGACCGGGATCGCCTCGTCCTGTCCGGCATCCGCCGGCTTGGCACGGCCGATGACCGAATCGCCGACGTAGCCCCCTCCGCCGGGCGACAGCTGGAAAGCCTGTACGACATCGGCGTGCTTCGACGACGAGCCGCCGTGGGCACTGCCGCCCGCACCGCCGCCGGATCCACTCGAAGCTCCGCCCAAGACCCCGGCGGCCCCGACCGCGAACGGCAGAATGGGCTGCGCTCCCTCCGGCGTTCCGGACAACGACACGTCGGCCTCACCCCTCGGGGCCAGGCCCATCGCGAGAGAACCCCCAAGGGGCAAGCCGTTCACGCTGCCCTCTGCAGGCGGGGTGACGTCGTTATGGACAACCGTGATCGGATCGCCGCCGGCCCCGGCGGTACCCGGGCCATTCCCGGCGTTTGCCTTTCCACCCGGCGCAGGCGTGGTCTCGGGAAGCGGGGCGATACCAGTCCCGATGTCGCGGTAGGCCGTGCACAGGTCGTGCACGATCCGCAGCGCGGTCTGCTGATTGCCCTTCTCCACGACATCGGCGGGCGGCGCTCCGGTGACGAGTGGTGCGGCGGCCTGCTGCGCCTTCTGCGCCTGAAGGTCCTTGAGCCGCTGCTGGCCCATGGCGAGCGCGTCCCCAACCTGACGCAAACGGGTGCCGTAACCAGGATCCTGCATCGAGTGCAGGACATTCGTGATGGCGCCGGAAGTCTCCTGCGCCACGTTCTCGAAGCTCTCCTCGATCTTGCCGGTCCAGGCTTCCTGCAGCTGACGCGCTTCGCGGCGGAAGGCGTCACGCACCTCCTGCAACCGCGCCGCGGCCGCGTCGAACACCTGCGCCCGTTGATAGAAGACGTCCGGGTTGACCTCATTCACCAGCTGAGCCAGCTGGTCGAGGTTCAGCTGCTCCAGAGCCGGGTCGGGCAGTGGCGGCGGTGCGGGGTCAGCGGAAAACTCAACCATGGGTCAGCTCCTGCCCAGCACCGAGGACGGCGGCGATTCGGAATCGTCGTTCCACGCACTGTTGTCGGCCTGCATCCAGATCTGGGGCTCCCGTTGCTTGTCCTCCTGGCCACCGCCACCCGCGCCACCCATACCGCCCATCGGCATTCCGCCCATCGGCATCCCCTCCGAACCCGGCCCCATGGCCATCGCCGAACCAAAGGGAGCCGCCTGTGCCCGGGAACCCGCCGCCGCCAGTCCGAGCTGCTGACCGGGCTGGGTGTCGAACCGGGAGCCGGAACCCGTCCCGCCACCTCCAGCGCCGCCCGCTCCACCGGACTCGAGTGCCAAGCTCTCTCCGAGCGGACTCAGTCCGCCCGCCCCACCACCGCTGCCTCCACCGACACCACCACCGGTCGCCCCGCCCGGAGCGAGGAAGTCGTTCATGGCCGCCCTCTTGTCGGCCGCCGCGGTCGTGGCCGCGTCAACCCCGTCGATGGCCTTCAACGCGGCGGCCTTCGCGTCGGCCAGCGCCTGTGTCCGTTCCGGGCTGTCACCCGGCTGGGCCAGGGCATCGAACGCCTTGACGGTGTCCGCCTTGGCGTCCTCGATAGCCTTCTGATAGCCGGGATCGCTGGGATCGAGTGCGGTGTCGATACCGTCGATGGCCTTCAGCGCGGCCTCTTCGGCGTCGGCCAGCGCTTGCGTCCGTTCCGCGCTGTCACCGGGCTCCGCCAAGGTATCGAACGCCTTGAGGGTGTCCTCCTTCGCAGCTTCGACGGCCTCGTGGTGCTCGGGATCGATGAGCTTGTCGATCGCGTCGCCCGCTGCCTGCTTGGCGTCCTCGAGCGCCTCCTTCGCCGCCGGATCATCGGTCTTGGCGATCAGGTCGTCGAGCGCCTTCTCCACGTCGCCCTTCGCGTCCAAGTAGGTCTCTTGAAGCTTCGGGTCCACAGGCTCAGCGCCGCCGAGCCCCTCGTTCACCGCGGCTTTCGCGTCTTCGAGTGCCTGCTTCGCCGCCGGATCATCGGCCTTGGCGATCAGGTCGTCGAGCACCTTGCCCGCCGCATTCTGTGCGTCTTCACGTGCCTTCGCCGGATCGCCGCTTTCGGTCGCGATTTCGCCGATCGCCTTTTCGGCGGCCTCCTTGGCATCCTCGAGCGCTTTCTTCTCGGCCGGGTTGTCGGCCTTCTCGATCAGGTCGTCGAACGTCTTACCCGCTGCGTTCTTGGCGTCGTCAAGTGCTTTCGCCCTCGCCGGGCTCGTCCCCGCACCACTGCCGCCGCCAGGCGCGCCACCACCGTAGAGGCCGTCGATCGCTTTCTTGGCGTCGTCGAGACTTTCCTGGTAGGCCGGGCTGGGCGCGCCGGCACCACTGCCTGCGCCAAGGGTGTCGATCGCCTTCTTCGCGTCGTCGAGTCCCGCCTGATACTCCGGACTGGGCGCGCCGGCACCGCCCTCGGTGAGGGTGTCGATCGCCTTCTTCGCGTTGTCAAGTCCGGCCTGATACGCCGGACTGGGTGCGCCACCACCGGCGCCGCCGCCGCCTGTGCCGGCGCCACCACCAGGGACGCCGGAACCGCTTCCGCCGCCGACACCACCACCCGCTGTACTAACGGGATCAAAGGCCTTCTGTTGGTATGACGGACTAAGAGGATCCAACAACGGGCCTTGGACAGTCTGTCCCGCACCGGCGGATCCCGCGCTCTCGGTGGTGAGGCCGCTCGGATAAGTATTTTGGTACAGCGAGTCAAGATTCTGGTACTGCAGGTCCGATAGCCCACTGCCACCGCCACTGCCACTACCGCTGCCTCCACCACTGCCGCCGGTCAGGACCCGCAGCGGGGTGAAATCCTGGCCTCGGTTGTTGTACTGCACCCCGAGACCTTCGAGCATTTGGCGGAGACGGGAGATCAGCTTGTCTTCGGCTTGGGCACGCGTGTGTTCGACGTCCCTGGCGAGACCCGCCGTGATGAGCGCGATCTCAGCAGTACTGTTCGCGTTCAAGAGGGCGACGTTGGCAGCCGCCTTCAAGATCTCGGCTGCCTGAGCCCGCTGCTGATGCGACTTTTCGATCGTGTCCCACCACGCTGCCGCGAAAGCCCGGATCGCATGCCCGATACCCCCACGTTCCCGGGATAATCCTTGCCGCTCAACGTCTGGTAGAGTTCCTCGCTCTTCTTGAACAGGCCTGTCGCGTACTTGTCGAACGCTTCACCTGCTTCGCCCTTGAGGCTCTCCCGTACGGCCTTGATCTCAGTGGCGATCTTGCTGTTGACATCACCCAACTGCTTCGCCGCGTTCCCGACCTTCGTGGCGAACTCATACCACGCATCAGCTTGAGTGCTCTTCGAGAGGCTGCCGCCGGTCGTGATGTCACCCACCGCCGCGCCGATCTGGTCCCAGTTCGAGTACTGCGCGACGTTCATCGGCGGAGCAGACGAGTTGTACGCACCGGGAACCTGCGTCGACAATTCGGGCATAGCGAAGAATCCTCACCGAGAGAACTGGTCAACCGGACAGCGATACGAAACGGGAAGAACTGCGAATACATGAAGGCTGTCGATCAGCCGGGAGGCTTGACCGACAAACTGCAGATACCACCGCAATGCTTGAAAGTACTACTCACCTGGCCTTATCCAGGTAGTCGGAATACTCCGACACCTCCTCCTCGTCGTTCTCCTCGACGGGAGGAGCGACATCTTCAGGATCCTTCCGCACCTCGTCAGCCGATGAAACTTCGGACCTCTCCGTCAGAGATTCTTCCGACTTCTCCACTGGCGAGTCTTCAGACGAAGAGCTGTTCGCGTCGAAGGACGAGATGTCCTGCCGGATGGTCGACTGCAGCTCGGCGATACTCGCCTTGATCCGCTTGGCGTTCTCACCGTCCGCGTTCTCGAACTCATTGGCGATCTGAGTCAGCGTCGTATCCATGTTCCTCAAGGCGATCTGCAGATGCTCTGCGTGCGCGACGATACCGTTGACACGATCCTGCACGATCTGCTCGAGCCACTTCGCGACCTCGAAACTCCCGGCATTCGGAACTGTCACCTTGAGCGCCGTGAACGCGGACATGTCGTTCATGATGTCGCCTAGCTTGCCCGCCGACAGCCTGATCGCCGCTGGGTCAAATTCCATGGACATGGCGAACCTCCTTAACTAGTCGAGACTCCAGGCCGGAGCGCTTCCAGTCGCTTGCCGAAATAGGGCCGAAGACGGTGTACCGGGCCGATCGGGACGACCCGGTACACCGTCCGGCCCGCTAGATGCTGCTGGCACCACGACTGTCTTGTGCCTTCATCGCTTCCGCGGCATTACGGAGCGCCACATTAAGATTGTTGAGATTATCTCGGTGGCCGTGAAGTTCGTTCCGGAGGCCATTGGAGCGCTCGTCGTAGCGGTTGGCTGTATCACCCTTCCATTCGATCATGATGCGCTTGACATCACTCTCGAGTTCGTTAGTCTGCCCCTCGATCTCAGTGGCCTTCCTGGACATCATGCTCAAGCACTCTTCGATGACCGGGTAGTCATATGTGATGGTTGCGTCAGTCACGTCTCTGATCCTTTTCGGGTAGGCACGTTGGGTAATTTTGAGACGGTGGGGACTAGGCGCCCAGGAAGTTTCCGGTGTCCATCGACAGGCGGTTGATGGTATCCATGTGTTCCTGGTCGGTTTCGTCCTGCTTACCTGCCTCAGTGCGGATGTCGCCCGCCATCGCGCGCAGATTAGCGAGCACTGAATTCCGGACCGATTCCACCCAGTTGTCGCATGTGGTGCTCAGTGCCCGGGTCGCCCCACTCGGGCTTGCGGCCAAGGTCGCGTTGACCTGAGCCTTCAACTGGTCGAGCTGTTTGCTGATGCTGTCCGCGACCTCCTCGTGCCGTGTCGCCTGCTGGTCGATCGTCGTCACATTGAGCTGCGTTGAATGCGCCACTTCAAGTCTCCCGCAAATAGTCGCTACGTCTGGTCATCCTCGGCTCAGGCAGCCGGTAGGCTCGCTGCTCCCTGAAGACTAGGTTTCCCGAACCGGAAGATCGTCCTCGTCGCCCACTCCCCGGCGTACCTGGGAAATTCCCCCCATGAGGGACCGAACGGCGGTCACGGTCGCGGCGCCTGACCCTGTAACGCGCCGGCCACACTGAGCAGCGGACCGGCCGGTAGCAGCGCGAGAAGTTCCGCCGGCACGCGGATCACCGAGGATTCCGTATAACCGAGCGCACCCATCACCTCGGCGTCGGCGAGCGGGTACCTGATGCCGACTTCGGTGACGAGATACACGGTGCCGGACGGCGCACCGGGAGCTGGTGTCTCCCTGGCGAGCACTCCCCCGCCGGCGGGAATGGACACGAGGTCCGCCGTCGATCCCGCGACATGCTGGGCCACGGGGACAGCCTGAGCCGTCACCGACGCCGACGGCAGCAACTCGGCCACCACGCCCATCTCCCCTGTGGCAGAGGGAATCAGCCGGGTACACGCCAAGGAGTCACGCGTCGGGGTGACTACCTCGGGCGGTTCCGGCGGTAGGCCTGCGACGAGATCCAGGCCGGACGACGCCGCTACACCTGACAGCGCCGCCGGTCCCACCTGGATCGGCGCGACCGGCTCGCCGGGGTAAGCGCCTCGCGTGGAGGGAGCCGCGAGCACCAGCGCCGCGGTGGTGCGGCTCAAGGGAGCGATCCCATCCTGCCGGACCAGGTAGAGCTGGGCGGAGCTGATCGCCGGGTTGCGGACCTCGTAGACCTGGCCGACCACGCTCGGGCGTCCGTCTATCCGAGGGCCGGGTTCGCCGATTCCCGGCGTCACCGGTACCGAGATGTCCTGCGCTTGGGGAATCGTGTTCAGCCACGCCGTGGTGACTGCTACCGGCACGACGTCGCCGTATCCGAGCGTCTGCAGCACCGCGCGACCGGCCACTCGGTGGCGCTTTCCCTGCCACAGCAGGAAGCTTGTTCCGTCCGAAGTGGATACAAGCAGAGCTTGTCTGTCTGCCAGCACTCGACCCGCCCGTGGCCCGAGCAGCAAGGTCACTTTCGGCCCGGGGGGAGTGCCGGTGGCGTCCGGTTGGACACAGACCGTCCACGGTCCACCTTTGAGTTTGCCCGCGTCAGGCAACGCGTCCGGGGCACCGACGATCCCGATCGGCTGACCCACCGGAGTATCGCCCAAGGAGTTCTGTGACACCGAAACCACCGCGCCGGTCCCGGATTTCCCGCCGACCAGCCGCGCGGACGAGTAGTTCAGCACCGGCCGGAGCTGGCCGTCGAGATAGACGTATCGCGCACCAGTGGTCTTGTTCATGACGATAGTCCCCGGCTGGCGCCAAGAGTTGTCCCCGCCGGGAACGAAGAGACCGTAGATCCCGAAGACCGCCATGAGCAACGCGGCCAGCATGATCCCCAGGACAGTGCCGGTGTTCAGGCGTCTGTTCGGTGCCTGCACCACATCGGGCCTGCCGTGGGTGACCGCCGCCGCCAGCCGGCCGACCACGAAGAAATAGGCCTGCACTTGGTCTTTGCGGGACTTCATCAGCCGCCCAGGCCTCTCATGGTTGCGTACACATGGAGGATTTGCAGCAGAATCGGGATGATCGCGATGGAGGTCAGCAGCTCCAGGATCTCCACCGCGCGGCCCCAGTACGGCCGCAGCCGGATCCCCGGCAACTTCTTGCTGAACAGCAGCAACAGCACACCGGCGGCGACCAGCGGCAGGAAGATCGCGAGCACTCTCCCGAAGAGGGTCTGTTCGCCCGCGATATGCACGAGGTTGGCCACGACACACACGGCCGCCGGTACCAGTATCGCCCAGCGCTGCGTCAATCCGGCGGGATGGCGCGCACGCAGGAACAACAGGAACGCCATCACCAGCGAGAGCACCATGGACCAGCCGTGCCCTCCGGAGACCAGTATCGGCAGCTGCACCGTCTGCGCGGCGCCAAGGCCCACGTGCAGCGCGGTGGAGTAGCCGACGGTGGCCGCGCCTCGTTCCACGACGAGCTCGTGTCGCACGGGCTCGATGTCCTCGTTGAGTTCGTCCGCGTCGCCCGGCAACATCGGCAGGGTCAGGCCGGACAATCGGAACGCCCCGGACGGCACGAAGATCCCGATGATCAGGGAGACCACCAACCCGATCCCGACCGCCTGCGACGCCGTCGCCGATGTCAGCGAGCCGATGAGTCCGGTGATCACCAGATTGCCGGCGAACATCATCGCACCGGCGAACACCAAGGCCGCGTCGGCGACCGCGACCACCCCGATGACCAGTGCGAGCAGCCCGCCTGCGGCCGAGCCGGTCATCTCGATCATCCAGATGGCACCCGGATCGAGTGTCTGAACCAGGAGTACCCCGCCCAGCGCTCCGTAACCCGCCGCGACACCCGCCACGACAGTCGCCAGCTGCGGGTCGCTGGCTCCCCTGGCCACCAGCGCGCTACCCACGAGCAGGAGCACCGTGAAGGCCCACGCGAGAAAGGCCTGGATCGCCACCGAGCCACTGCCGGGCAGCAGCCAGGCACCGAGCAGCAGGGTCACTCCGGCGGCGATGCGCAGCATCCAGCGGGTCCGCGCCGGATTCCAGGCACTGGGATGCCGGCGGACCTGTTCACCGACACCGTCGACCAGATCGTCGAAGTCGATCGCCGCGAGCTGGTCCACTCGCGGTCGCAAGTGGACGGTCTCGCCGTCGAGCAGATTGAGCTCGGCCAACGTGCGGTCTTCGTCCAGTGGCGCCTCGCCGAGACGCTGCACTACCCATCCTTCGTGATCCGCACCCTGCTCGACCTGCTCGGCGCCGAACTGCGGGAGGATCGCGGGCAGCAGTTCGACCAGCGTCACCTCGGCAGGCAACGCCACATCCGTCGCCCGTTTCCCGAGAACGAACCGTAGCCGGACCGATGTCGTTGTGCGATGCTGTGTCTGCTCTTCCATCGACGTTCAGGTCCTTCCTTCCCAGGTCAAAGACCGTGAACCGGCCTCAAGGTAGCGGCGCGCGCCCCGGGTCCTCCCCGTTCTCAAGCTCGACGCCACCAAATTGGGCAAGTCCACTCACCGAGGAGAGCCTGTGAGCACGACCCTGTTCGCCCGGCAGGCGCGACGCCCGAAACCGACCGCCCCGACCACCGAAATCGAGATCCAGGAACCACCCGCCGTTCCGGAGGACGCCGGCAGCGGAATCAGTTCGCTGCTGATGTACTTGCCGATGGGCCTCGGTTCCATGGCCATGGTGATGATGTTCGTCCGGCCGGGGTCCGGAGTGCTGGCCTACGTCGGCGGGGGCATGATGCTGCTCTCGGTCGTCGGCATGCTCATCGCACAGCTGATGCGCAGTTCGGTCACCCACAAGCAAAAACTGAACGGCGACCGGCGGGACTACATCCGCTACCTCGCCCAGCTGCGCAACCAGGTACGCACGTCACTCGGCGAGCAGCAGCGCGCGGCACGCTGGATCCACCCTGACCCGCATGGCCTGTGGTCCATCGCGCTGGGGTATCGCCTGTGGGAGCGCCGTCCCGCGCACGACGACTTCGGCGAGGTCCGCCTCGGGCTGGGCACGCAACGTTCCACGCTCAAGATGCAGCCGCCGAACACGAAGCCGATCGAGGATCTCGAACCGCTGTCCGCGCACGCGCTGCGCCGGTTCCTGCGGGCCTACTCCACTCTGTCCGACGCGCCGATCGCGGTGTACCTGCGAGGTTTCGGGCAGATCCAGTTCAGCGGTGACGATCAGGCCGTGCTGGGTCTCGTGCGGGCCATGCTCGCCCAGTTCGCCACCGCGCACGCGCCCGGCGATGTCCGGATCGCGGTCTGCGCCACCGACGAGCGGATCGACCGCTGGGACTGGCTGAAGTGGCTGCCACACAACCAGGACCTGGAAAGCCGGGACGCCGCCGGCGCACGACGGCTGGTCACCGACAGCATCGCCGAGATCGAACTGCTGCTCGGCGGCCCGGCGTTCACCGGCCGTCCCCGGTTCGAAGCCGACACCCCGATCACGGCGTCCGAGCCGTTCGTCGTCCTCGTCCTGGACGGCATCGTCCTGCCCGCCGACCACCGGGCCGCCGACGAGGGCTACCGCAACGCCGTGGTCCTGGACGTATCCGGCTCGCTGCCCTGGCAGCAGCGGGCCGGGGCGTTGTTCCTCGACGTCGGCACCGACCAGGCGCATACGGTGTCCTTCGACCGGCTGGGGAAACCTCGCAACACCCCGCTTTGCCGTCCGGACTCGCTGAGCGAGGTGGCGGCCACCGCGCTGGCCAGGACGATGGCCAGATTCAGGGTCGGTGAGGTGACCGAAGACGACGAGCCGATGGCCGCGGACTACGACCTCGCCGGTCTGCTCGGGCTCGGTGACGTCGCCACGTTCGAACCGACCAAGTACCGCCGCGAACGGATGACCAGCAAACGACGGCTGCGGGTCCCCATCGGGATCGCCGGCGGTGGAGCCCCGCTCGAACTCGACATCAAGGAGGCCGCCGAAGACGGGATGGGACCACACGGTCTGTGCATCGGCGCCACCGGTTCGGGCAAGAGCGAACTTCTGCGCACCCTCGTACTCGCGTTGGCGACAACACACTCCTCCGAAGATCTCAACTTCGTGCTCGTCGACTTCAAGGGCGGCGCGGCGTTCCTGGGGTTCGACCAGCTGCCGCATACGTCCGCGGTGATCACCAACCTCGCCGAGGAGCTCGAGCTGGTCGACCGGATGCAGGACGCGCTGACCGGTGAACTGAACCGTCGTCAAGAGCATCTGCGTGCGGCCGGCAACTATGCGTCGAGGCGTGATTACGAAGCCGCCCGCGCGCAAGGCGTGCAGCTGGAACCCATGCCCGCCCTGTTCATCGTGGTGGACGAATTCAGCGAGATGCTGTCCAGCAAACCCGAGTTCATCGACGTGTTCGCCATGATCGGCAGGCTCGGCCGGAGCCTCGGCGTGCATATGCTGCTGGCCTCGCAACGACTCGATGAAGGCCGGATCCACAAGGTCGAGACCCATCTGTCGTACCGGATCGGCCTGCGCACGTTCTCCGCGATGGAAAGCCGGAGCGTCATCGGCGTCCCGGACGCCTACGAACTGCCGAACAGCCCCGGCAACGGCTATTTGCGACCGGACACGCAGACGCTGATCCGTTTCAAGGGCGCGTTCTCCTCGGCGCCCTACCTGGCCAAACGCCGGCGCACCGGGATCGACTCGGTCGAGCAGCACGTCACGCCCTTCGGCACCCGGTACGTCGAGCCGCCGTCGGTACTCGAGCCGGAACCTGAGCCGGAGCCGGACGACTCGCAGGAATCCACCGACACCATGCTCGACGTCCTCCTCGAAAGGTTGCGCGACGTCGGCCCCCGCGCGCACCAGGTCTGGCTGCCCCCGCTGAAGAAACCGGCCACGCTGGACCAGTTGCTCCCGCCGCTGGTGGACCATGTCGAGCTCGGTCCGCGTCCGGTCGGCGACCTGCAGACGGCGAACCTCACCGTGCCGGTGGGCTTGATCGATCTCCCCGCGCAGCAACGCCGGGAACTGCTGACCGCCGACCTTTCCGGTGCCAAGGGAAACGTGGCGGTGGTCGGCGGGCCGCAGAGTGGCAAGAGCACCATGCTGCGCACCCTGATCGCCGGGCTCGCGCTGACGCACACCGCGGCGGAGGTGCAGTTCTACTGCCTCGACTTCGGTGGCACGCTCACCGCGCTGGCCAAACTCCCCCACGTCGGCAGCATCGCGAACAGGCTCGACCGGGATCGCGTGACCCGGACGGTACTGGAGGTCACCAACCTGATGACCCGTCGCGAAGGGATCTTCGCCGAGCACAACATCGACTCGATGGCCAGCTACCGGCGGGCCAGACAGCAGGGAAAATACACCGACATCGATCCGCACGGCGACGTGTTCCTCGTGGTCGACGGCTGGTACACCGTCCGGCAGGACTTCGAGGATGTCGAAGAGCGGTTCACCGAACTCGCCGCCCGCGGACTCAGCTTCGGCATCCATCTCGTGATCGCCACCAACCGCTGGTCGGAGATGCGGCCCTGGTTGCGCGACGTGATCGGCACCCGGTTCGAACTGAAACTCGGCGATCCGGTGGATTCGGAGATCAACAGCAGGTTCGCCGCGACCGTACCCGCCATCCCCGGCCGCGGCATCACCGTCGACAAATTGCACTTCCTCGCCGCGCTGCCCCGGATCGACGGCTACAGCGGCACCGACGACCTCGCCGACGCCACCGTGGAACTCGCCGAAGCCCTGGCCCTGCCGACCGCACCCGTCGCGCCGAAGGTGCGGCTGCTGCCGCACACGCTCTCGGTGACCGAACTGCCCGGACCGACAGCGCCCAGCCCCACCGCGGAAATGCGAATGGCCCTCGGCATCGAAGACGTCGAACTCGGGCCGCAGTGGCACGACTTCGACGCCAGCCCGCACCTGCTGATCTACGGAGACGCCGAGACCGGGAAAACCAACCTGCTGAGGCACATCGCCCGATCCGTCGTCGCGCACCACTCATCCGACGAGGCACGGGTGATGTTCGGCGACTTCCGGCGCGAACTGACCGATTCGATCCCGCCCGAGTACCAGCTCGAATACGCGGTCGGGGCGGAAGCCCTCACCAAGTCCATCGCGGGCGCGGCTCCGGTGTTCGAAAAGCGGATACCTGGCCCCGAAATCAGCCCGAGCCGGCTGCACAAACGTGACTGGTGGAAGGGCGGCCGCCTGTACATCATCATCGACGACTTCGAACTGGCCGAGTCCTCCGGTAGTTCCGGCCCGCTCGGGCCCCTGCTCCCGGTGATCCCGCAGGCCGCGGACGTCGGCGTCCATATCATCGTCGCGCGCAGCACCGCGGGCGCGAGCCGGTCCATGATGAACCCGGCGATCCGGCGGATGTGGGAGCTCGGCACCCCGGCGTTGTTGCTGTCCTGTCCGAAGACCGAAGGAGCGTTCCTCGGCAACGTGAAGCCCCGCGTCTTGCCCGCGGGTCGCGGACAGTTCATCAATCGCCGCCGTTCGGTGCGGCTGGTGCAGACCCCGCTGGTCGAGGGACCGGCGAAAGCTCACCAAGACTGATCGCACCCAGCTGGGCTGCTTTCCCGGCGGCACCGGCCCGACGTAAGCAGAGGTCGGACGCCAGGGTCCGTGAAGGCCTCCTTCCCTACTCTCAAGGTAGGGAAGGAGGCCCTTCACGGACCGGAGAATCGGTAGCTTCGCCCAGTTATAGAGAGGCAAGGCCACCGTGGCGTGTCGCGTACCGGAGACCGACCCGCCGGACCGATCGTGACCCCACTGCCCATAAGGGACATTTATGCGTCCGATTTGGGCGCTTTGCGCGGGGGTCGTGAGTGGTAAGGACGGTTAGAACCGTCCTTACCACTCACGACCCCCGCGAGAACCGGACATTCTGTGCCGGGCCCGCAAATCAGCCCGAAACCCTGCCATCGAGGGCGGCCCTCTTATCGCGAAGCCGGCCAAGACAACCTACGCGACAGGTGTTCGACGACGCCATGTGAGACTTACCCTCAATCCCTTGTGGACGGTCGAACTTCGGGTTTCGTCCCGCCACAAGGAGGTCTCATAGCGGCGCCACGCCGCGCCGGTTCCGATGGCACGCATTGAACGGGCCGTTCCTCGCAAATTTTGCGAGGAACGGCCCGTTCATTGCCACCGACCTGCGAGCTTCGGACACCGACCGGCATAGCGCCGCAATGACGGTCGTCATGGCGACCAGCACGAGAGATACGACGGTAGCCGGCCAAGCGGAACCGCGTGTTCACCTAGTGGCGTCGCCCCGGCCTCGACGCGGACGGCCACAACGCCATCACACCTGGCACCCTCAGGCGCCGGACCGTGAATCCTCCAGGACAGGCTGATGCTGGGCTTGGATTCGACCGGCAATGGAGCGTACAGCTGGTTCCAGGTCGGGCAGGAGCTCGACATCGCTGTCGGCGAAGTGGGGGTCGGTACGGATCTCCACCGCGTGGACCACCTCGTTCGAGAGGTTGATGGCGGCGTGAGGAACACCGGCAGGAATGAAAATGGAGTCGCCGGGCGAGTGGATGGCAGTGTGTTGAAGGTCGTCGCCATAGATCGTAGCCGCGACTCCAGCGATCACGGTCACGACGATGTCACTCGCGCAGTGGCGGTGCGCCCGGGTGTAATGGAGGGCGTTCATCGAGACGTAGCCGACGCCAAGGGTGCGGCTGCCGCATATGTCGCTGCTGATCGCTGTCGAGAGAAGTTGCCCCTGCGGGCCGACCTTCCGGGCAAGCGCATGGGTTGCGACAGGGTGGGTAATAGGCTCGATCATGTCAGATGAACTCCTTGGTCACGACCTGGTGGCGCACGTCGATCGTCTATCCAGAACACCGATTGCTGTACACATGCCGCCGGCGCTGAGGATTCGACAGGGTGAGCCGACAACATGCCTGTTGCCGATGACGAACAGACTGCCCACCACATGCGAGTGAACACGTGCCTGATTCGACCCGGGGAGCCTCGTGAGCACCCTGCGTGGCACCACGCTAGTGGCTCTCCCGCCCAGGAGGAACAAACAAGGGAATTGGCGCACCGTTGATGCCCTTTCGGACTTCAAGCTTGCTTGCTCACCTTCGTGACCGTCCGTCCACGGAGGACACTCCGCGCATCAACGGACAGCATCGGATGTTCTCACCGTGCCGAGTCGCGGCCGAGGCAATTACTCACAACATCGCAGTCACCAGTCACGGGCTTCGACCATGTCTCCGGCCGCACCCGCGCAGCTTCCGACCAGATTGTCGGCGAGCGCGCGAAGGGGTGCGCAGTGTCCTTGGCCGGAGGTGTCGCTAGTGTGACTCGCTGCGCAGCAGCGCGGCCAGGGCCCCGTCCAGGGGAAGGTGGTCTCCTTCGCAGCCCACAGGGACGACAGCGAACGTCGAACGCAGGAAGCCCGCCAGCTCGTCCGACGAGCCGAGCAGTGTGGCAGTGCCGTCCGGACTGGTGAGCTCGATGGCGGCAGCACCCGCGACCTCCACCGCGGGTGCGACACGCACATCCCCCAGCCCCGCGGCCTGCACCAGCCCCTCCACAAGAAGATCACGAGCGAACCTCCGCTCGACAGGCCCACCCGGCCCACCATCGAGAACCATCGCGATCGCGTAAGGATCATCGTCCCGATAATGCAAACTCGCATCGACAACAGGCGGCCGCCCATCCCGATCAGCCACAATGAAGGTAAACCGGCGACTCACCACACGCCGACCGTCCATGACCGGAAACTCCGGCGAAAAATACGTCATACCCCATAGACGAACCAACCCACCCAACGGTTCACCGAACCACCAAAAAAGTGACCCAGCCTTCACTCGGACCAACCGAATACACAGCCACAACCCACCAAATTGCCCGAACAGGAACATAATTCCAGCCAATAAGGCAATGTGTCATTGAACGTTATCTCTTGACGTCCCACGCCGGGATCGATGACCTGAGGTGCGCGCATTGATCCTGAGCGGCAACCGTAACCCGCAGGACTCGTATCCACTGTTCCCGCACCCGAAACGAGGGCGTCACTCAGTACCCGGCCAGGCCGGGCTGTGGGCAACTACCTGACCATCCACAGTGGACCTGAAGCCGCTCATGAGGGAAGTTCACCCTAGTCAGGCTTCATGTGCAGGTGACATGCCCAGGGCGACCCGCGTCGCCGAGCATCATCCCGTCCAGGGAGACGCACCAAGGCCGATCGGAGGCGATAGTTGATGGCCTTGGCCGTGAATCTCGAGAATCCCCCGGTCGTGGCGGAACGTCGCCGGACGGGAGCACACAGCGACACCGAATCATTGCCGCGCATTGTCTGCAAGAGCGGGAAATCCGCAAGTAGTGCTCACTACTCGACGCAGTTGCCGCACCCACGGTAGTCCGAGGACCGGCGACAGGCACGAAAGTCTGCGGGTGTGGCGGAAGGCAGAACAGGCTCCAAAGGATCGAGACCAAACCGGAGGAAGAGCGTGGAACGGGGAATAACGGAGATCGCGGTAGTCGGCATGGGGTGCCGGTTTCCCGCCGGGGTACGCGGCCCGGCGGAGTACTGGCGGTTCCTGACCGCACGGAGTGACGGCATCGTCGACGTCCCGGCCGAGCGGTGGAACGCGGACCTGTTCTACGACCCGGACCCGCAGGCCCCTGGCCGGGCCTACACCAGGAAGGGTGGCTTCCTCACCACGTCACCGTGGGACTTCGACCCGGACTTCTTCGGGATCTCGCCACGCGAGGCGATGGTCATGGATCCCCAACAACGCCTGACGCTGGAGGTCGGGTGGGAGGCCCTCGACGACGCCGGCATCGCGGGCAGGGTCGCGGGCCAGGACGTCGGCGTGTATGTCGGCGGGTTCATGACCGACAACCAGATTCGCCGTCATCTTCCTGCCGGACGAACAGCGATCGACAGTCACACCGCGACCAGCGGCACGCTGACGATGCTGTCCAACCGGCTCTCGCACGTGCTCGACTTGCGCGGGCCGAGCATGACCATCGACACAGCCTGCTCCTCCTCACTGGTCGCCGTGCACGAGGCCACCCAGGCGCTGATGCGTGGCGAGTGCACGATCGCCCTGGCTGGTGGCGTCAACGTAATGCTGCACCCGGAGACGTTCGTGTCCATGTGCAAGGGACGGTTCCTGTCCCCGGACGGACGCTCCAAGTCTTTTGACGCCGCCGCTGACGGTTACGGCCGGGGCGAGGGTGCCGGGATGGTCGTGCTCAAGCCGGTCGCCGCGGCCCTCCGTGACGGCGACCGGATCTACGCGGTCATCCGCGGCAGCGGGGTCAACCAGGACGGCCGCACGACGGGCATCACCGTGCCGAACCTCGACGCTCAGCGCGAGCTGGCGCTCCGGGTGTGCGCCGAGGCTGGGATCGACCCCGGCCAGGTCGGCTATGTGGAGGCGCACGGCACCGGCACCCCGGTCGGTGACCCGATCGAACTGGCCGCCCTCGGCGCAGCGTTCGGCGCGACTACCGGACGCCGCCGACCGCTGGTCGTCGGCTCGGTCAAGGCTGCCATAGGCCACCTCGAGGCCGCGGCCGGGATCGCGGGCCTGATCAAGGCCGCGCTGGTCGTCCACAACAGAACCATCGCGCCGCAGGCGTGGTTGAACAGGCTCAACCCGGCGATCCCCTTCGACGAGCTGAACCTGCGGGTGCCGACCGAGGTCGAACCGTTCCCGGCCGGCTACGGCCGCGTCCTCGTCGCCGTCAACAGCTTCGGCTACGGCGGGACCAACGCGCACGTCGTCATCGAGGAGCCGCCGGCGTCGCTGCCACCGAAGTCGCGGCCGGCGCCGGTACGAGTGTTTCCGCTCTCCGGCGCGAACGAGCAGGCAGTCCGCGACCTCGCCGAGGCGACGGCCGCGTTGGTGTCGACCGGCACCGACCCTGACCTGGCCTGTGCCGCGGCGTGGGCACGTCGGGCACATCACAACGTCCGCGCCGCGACTCCGTACCAGACCGCCGAGGAGCTGGCGGCCGCGCTCGCCGCGCTGGCAGCCGGTAACGGCAAAGTGACGCGCGCGGTCGTCCCGCCTGGTACCCGCCCGGTGTTCGTCTTCAGCGGCATGGGGCCGCAGTGGTGGCGGATGGGCCGCGACCTGCTCCAGGCAGACGGCGTCTTCGCCAAGACAGCGGCCGAGATCGACTCGGTGTTCATCGGGATGGCGGGCTGGTCGATCGTGGAGCGGCTACTGACCGACGAGGAGACCTCACTGGTGACCGACACGGAAGTGGCGCAGCCGGCCAACTTCCTCGTCCAGGTGTGCCTCGCGGCGGAACTGGCGGACGCGGGGATCCAACCGGCCGCCCTCGTCGGTCACAGCGTCGGCGAGGTGAGTGCGGCCTACCTCAGTGGCTCGCTAAGCCTGTCCGACGCACTGCTGGTGAGTCTTCACCGCGCGCGGCTCCAGAGCATGACCGAGGGAACCGGAGGAATGCTCGCCGTCGGCCTTTCCGAGGGCGAGGCCAACGCCTGGATCACCAAGCTCGATCGCGACGACGTGTGCGTCGCCGCCGCTAATGGGCCAACGTCGGTGACCCTCGCGGGCGGGCGCGACTCTCTCGAGCTGCTGCGTTCGGATCTCGACGCGGCGGGGGCTTTCGTGCGACCGCTGCGGGTCACCGTGCCCTACCACAGTGTCTTCATGGACACGATCCTGCCGGAGCTGGCGACAGTTCTCGGTGGCGTCCGCCCGCATATGCCGACACTCCCGCTCTATTCGACGGTGACCGGGACTCGCGCCGACGAGCCGCTCATGGACGCAGCCTATTGGTGCGACAACGTCCGCAGGCCGGTGCGCTTCGCGGAGGCTGTTCGGGCCATGCTCGCCGACGGGCACCGCGTGTTCCTCGAGATCGGACCGCACCCGGTACTCGGCGGCAACATCCGGGAGATGCTCGTACACGCCGGGGAGACCGGCGCCGCGATCGCGACGCTGCGCCGTGGCTCGGACGATCGCACACAGCTCAAGCAGGCCATCGGCGAGCTGTACGAGGCCGGCTGCCTCGGAGAGGAGATACCCGGAGCAGACGGCGCGCGTGCGATCCACGTCGACCTGCCCGCCTACCCGTGGCAGCGTGTCCGGCTCTTCAGGGAGGCGCCCGAGGTGGCCCGCCAGCGCACCGGCATGCCGAACAGCCGCCCGCTGCTCGGCGACCGGGTCGACGGTGGTGCACCGCAGTGGCGGACCGAGCTGTCCACCACCCGCCTGCCCTGGCTGCGGGACCACGTGGTCGACGGGATGGTTCTGCTGCCGGCCGCGGCGTACCTCGACGCCATGCTGTGCGCGGCGGCCGAGCACGGCACACAGCACAGCCTTGTGGCCGAGTCGGTGCGGTTCTCCGCGCCGCTGGTGGTCGGCGAGCACGACGTCCCCGCGCTGCGGCTTCGCCTCGACGAGGCGACGAACCGGGTCACGATCGACTCCCGAGCCACCGATGCGACCGACTGGACGGTGAACTGCACCGGCCGCATCGTCGACGCGCCCGTCGGCGCCAGTGCGGCGATCATCCCAGCGGTCGATGCGGAGAACGTGACGGGAGAACAGTTCTACGACCGGCTCACCGCGCGCGGCCTGCACTACGGTCCCGCGTTCCGCAGGGTCGTCGAGGCCGAGGTGGCCGGTGACACGGTGGTTGCGACGATCGTGCCGGGCCGGGACGGCGGCGACCACCTCGCCCACCCATCGGTGACCGACGCCGCGTTCCAGGCGGTCGTCGCGCTGGAGAACCTGCCTCCGGTCACCCTGGTACCGGCCGGGGTCGGCATGGTGCGGTGGTTCGCGCCCGTGCCGGCCCGAACGGTGACCGCGGTGGTCCGGCGGCGCCCCGGTACCGGCGTGCGTGCCGACATCACCATCAGCGACGAGGAGGGGATGACCTACCTGGAACTGGTCGACGTCGAGTTCGCCCCGCTGGCCCCGCCGCGATCCGCCGCCGACGAGCTGGACCGCCTCTATCACGAGCTGCGGTGGCAGCCGAGGGAAGGTGAGCCGGAGCGGCGGCCCGCTAGTGCGGTCGTGGTGGCTATCGGCGACGACGCGCGGGCACACGTGATCGCCAGAGCATGCCGCGCCGAGACGCCAGTCGGGCCTGGCGGCCTCGCCGA
Organism: Amycolatopsis sp. EV170708-02-1; assembly: GCF_022479115.1. Classification (NCBI taxonomy): domain Bacteria; kingdom Bacillati; phylum Actinomycetota; class Actinomycetes; order Pseudonocardiales; family Pseudonocardiaceae; genus Amycolatopsis; species Amycolatopsis sp. EV170708-02-1. Next base: position 4,289,504 of record NZ_CP092497.1, on the reverse strand, counting down.
GGCGCTGCGACGTACCAGCGGGAGCCGTGTCGTCGTGGTGGTTGCCGGGTGGGCCGACCCGGTCGACCTGGTCACCGAGCTGGTGGCCGCCGCCCGCGGAATCCAGGAGGTGCTCGATGAGACCGGCAAGGCCGACCTGCGCGCGGTGCTGGTCACCGAGGGTGCGTTCCGGCTGCCGGGTGACAGGAATGAGCCGGTCATGGCGCACGCCGCGCTGGCCGGCGCACGGCGGTCTCTGCGTAACGAGCAGCCGACCGCGCGATGGCGCCTGGTGGACCTCGAACCGGGGGCCGGCCTGGCCGACAGCCGAGCGGAGTTGTTCGACTGCTCCGACGACGGCGCCGACGAGGTCTGCGTGCGGCAGGGAATGTCATTCGTTCCACACATCAGCAGGACCCTCGACACACGGCTGAGCCCTTACACCGAAGCCATCCCGTTGCCGGACCGGGACGGCTCGTTCGAGCTGGTGGTGCCCCGGTCACGGCTGCTGGCGGACCTGGCCCTCCGCACGGCCACCCGGGTCGCACCGACCACAGGGGAAGTCGAGGTGCGGATGGACGCGATCGGGCTGAACTACAAGGACGTCATGAAGATCCTCGGAGTGCTCCCCGAAGCGAGCCTGCGTGGCACGTACTTCGCCACGTCGGTGGGCATGGAGGGCATCGGTGTGATCACCCGGGCAGGCGAGGGCTCCGGGTTCGCGCCGGGCGACCGGGTCCTCGTCGCCGCGCGGGACATGTTCCGGCGATTTCTCACGATGTCGGCCTCGGACGGTTGCGTGGTCGGCGCGCCACCCGGAGCAGGGCACGAACTCGCCGGTTCCCTGCTGCCGTTGCTGACCGCGCACTACGGCCTCACGCGTGCCGCGCGGCTGACCGCGGGCGAGACCGTGCTGGTCCACGGCGCGGCAGGGGGAACAGGTCTCGCCGCCATCCAGGTCGCCCGGTCGCTCGGCGCCAGAGTGATCGGCAGCGCGGGATCCGAGGAGCGGCGCGCGTTCGCGCACGCGGCCGGCGCGCACGACACCGTGGATTCGCGCTCGCTCAGTTTCGTCGACGATGTCCTGTCCCTCACCGGCGGACGTGGTGTGGACGTGGTGTTCACCTCGCTGCCCGGCGAGGCGCTGCGACAGAACCTCAAGGCCGCGGCCGAGTTCGGCCGGATCGTGGAGATCGGCAAGACCGACATCTACAGCGGCGGCATGCTCGAGCTGACCGAGTTCGACCGCAACCTGTCGTTCATCGCCGTCGACATGGACCGCATGCTGGCCTCGCGCCCAGAAGTCGTCCGGTCGGTCATCGGCGAGGTCGTCAGCGAACTCGAGACCGGCACGTACCAGGCGATGCCCGCGACCGTCTACGACGCCGCGGACCTGCCCGCCGCTTGCGACACGGTGGCGCGGTCCAGCCACATGGGCAGGGTCGTGGTGGACCTCGGCACCAGCCCGCCAGTGCTGCCTCGTAGGCCGGAGTTTTCCGTGCGGCCGGATGCCACGTACCTCGTGACGGGCGGTTTCGGCGCCTTCGGGTTGGCCATCGCGGACTGGCTGGTCACCCAGGGTGCCCGCCACCTGGTGCTGACCGGCCGGGCCGGCGCGGCGAGCCCACGGGCTCTGGCCAGGCTGCGGGCGTGGCGAGCCGATGGGATTCAGGTGGCGGAGGAACGCACGGACGTCTCGGACCCGGACGCGGTGCGGGAACTGGCCGAGCGGGCAGCGGCGACAATGCCACCGGTACGTGGGGTTTTCCACGCCGCGGGCGTGCTGGACGACCGGCCACTCGGTGAGATCACGAGGGATTCGTTGCGCCGGGTGATGGATCCCAAACTTCGTGGCGCGTGGAATCTGCACGAGGAGTTCGAGGACACCGACCTGGACGCCTTCGTGCTCTGCTCGTCCGTCTCCGCGTTGATCGGGCTCGTCTCGCAAATCGGGTACGCCGCAGCCAACGCGGGGCTGGACGCTCTCGCCGAGCTGCGGCGAGCCCGAGGAATGACCGCCCTGTCGGTCAACTGGGGCGCGCTCGGCGGCGGTGGGATGGCCGAGGCAAATGCGGAGGTTCAGCGTTACATGGACTTCGTCGGCATCCAGCCGATCCCGATGGTGAAAGCGGCGCAGCTCCTGCACGAGTTGCTCGGCTTCACCGAGGTCTCCTCGGCCTTGGTCGTCGACATCGATTGGAACGCGTGGGCGCTGGCCAACCCCGCCTCCGGCACGTCGACCCGGTTCGCCGAGCACGTAAGCACCGCGGACGGGAAGAGCCTTCGCGGGGACCTGCTCACACTGCCCCGGAACAACGCGCTGAGGTTCTGGCCTTCGTGCTCGCCGAGCAGCTCGCCACCGTGCTCGGCACCGCGGCGGACACGATCGACCACAACACCGCCCTGCCGGAACTCGGCCTGGATTCGCTGCTCGCGGTCGAGCTCGCGGCACGGGTCGCCAACTTGCTCGGCGGGCAGGTCTCGGCACTGGAGTTCAGCCGGGGAACCGGGCTGGTCGCCATCGCGCGTCACCTCGCCAACGGACTGGAGGTCAACTGAGATGGGCAACGACGCGAAGGCACTCGCCCAGGAACTGCTCAACCGGCACGGCTCAGCGGCACCGTCCAGGACGGTCAGGCGGACAGGACTGGCCGGTCACGCCGGCATCCAGGCCGCGAAGGACCTGCGCTCGGACATGGACGATTTCTTCACCAAGCGAGGGATGCCCAGCCCGTTCTTCCTCGAGCACGAGGGGGTCAACGGCGCCGTCACCACGATCCTGGACCGGGAGGTGATCAACTTCTCCGGTTTCAACTACCTCGGGCTGGCAGGGCACCCAGTGGTGCGAGCCGCGGCGAAGGCCGCGATCGACACCTATGGGACCTCGGCGTCGGCCAGCCGGACAGTAGCCGGGGAGATACCGCTCTACCCGCGCCTCGAGCGCAAGCTGGCCGATGCCTACGGGGTCGACGACGCGGTACTCGCTCCCAGCGGATACCTGACCAACGCCGCGGTCATCCCGTTCCTGCTGGGCCCGAACGACCTGGCGGCCTGCGATGCCCTGATCCACAGCAGTGTCGTAGCCGGGGCCCAGTGGGCGCACTGCAAAAGGGCGACCTTCCGGCACAACGACCCCGAGTCGCTCGACACGTTGCTCACGCGCTCGCGCGCGCATGCCGAACGGGTACTGGTCGTCCTGGAGGGCGTCTACAGCATGGACGGCGATATCGCCGCACTACCAGAACTGGTGGCGGTCGCTCGTAAGCACGACTGCCTCGTCATGGTCGACGAGGCGCATTCCTTCGGCACTCTCGGCGAGCACGGCTGGGGTGCGCGCGAGCACTTCGGACTGCCGGGAGATGCCGTCGACCTGTGGATGGGGACGCTGTCGAAAGCGTTGGCCGGTTGCGGTGGCTTCCTGGCCGGTGACGCCGACCTGATCTGGGCGATCCGGATGCTGGCGCCGGGCATCTGCCTGTTCGTGACGCCACCGACGCCCGCGCAGGTGGCGGCCGCGACCGCCGCCTACGATCTGATGCTGAGCCAGCCGGACCGGTTGACGCGCCTGAGGACCAACGCCGCCACGGCGGTGCGGACGTTGCAGGCCGGCGGGTGGGACACCGGCACCAGCGACGGAACGCCGATCGTCCCGATCATTCTCGGCGACACCGAACGGACCATGACCACGTCCGGTCGCCTGCTGCGCGCGGGTATCAACGCGGCGCCGATCGCCTACCCCGCGGTCGCGGAAGGTGAGGCTCGCATCCGGCTCTTCCTCTCGGCGGACCACACCGCCGAGCAACTGGACACCCTCGTCTCCGAACTGGCCTCGTGCGACCCAGGACCGCGCTGAGGAACCGGCGCGCGCCGACACCTCGAACGTGTCGCATCAACTGACATCTTCGCCCTCGCCTCGGTGGATCTGCCACCTGAACACGGTTCAATCCTCATTTACCGAACCCAGCTCTGACCAACAATGAGAATTGCCGATCCCAAGAGGGAGCTCGCTCAGACAAACCACTGTATCGACCGTCTGCTGCAACCAGGTTATCAGCTTTTCCGACGCCCCCGGATTACTTACCCCGTCAAGTCGAAGGGCCATGGTCATACGCAACTCGTGCATGGCCCATACCCAACGCCGTCGAGCCTCGTCGTCCCTCAACTCAACCACCCCACCACGAAAGGGCAATGATTCAAGCGATACCGTGACTGCCTTAATCGTCTCCACGAGACATACCCGCGCATCCCTACTGGATCGCCGAGCTTCGAGGACGGTAGTGACAATAGGATCGTCAAAGCCACCTTCGAGTGCGCGTGCGACTCGGCACAAGTAGTCATTGAGATGCCTTCTGAGCCAACGGATTTGCCGAGAAGTGAGCACTCCGACAACGACATCGCCACAACGATCCCAGCAAACCACGCGACCATCCCCTTCGGTTTCCAAATAGGTGAATCTCTCGCATTACTGCAACCATCCAACCTGCGACATCGCCAATACGAAGCATCGAAACGTACGCCCTCGACCGGGACATGACACACTCAGTCAAATCTACGCACCGAACGACTGCCTCGGGCTGCCGCGAGTTCAGCGAAAGTGAGGGTTCCTCGCCGTGAACCCCAAGGGGCCAATCCACCGAGGACCGGTGCCCGATCCGCGGGTTCGGGGTCGCCATAGTATCCGCCGAAAATCGGGCGGATATGCCTGAGCTGCGCGTTTGACCTGCAGGATGTGCCGGTAGTCAGTGGAGTCACGGCGGGCCTGTTATCACGGGTATCCCGGCTATCGTTGAGGGCGCGACTGGAACGCGTACCGCCGATCGCCGCCGTCATTGGGTGCCCCCGCCACCTGGCCCCAGCCTTGCCCCGTGAGCACGCAGTTCCTGCAAGGCCGCTTCGAAGTCGGCCAGCATCTCAGGTGTAGGATTGTGTAATCTTTTGGCGACCACGTAAGCGTGCGTGGCCGCGTCCGCGATCTGATCCTGTGCCCTGGCCATCTCGGTGTAGGTCGGGTATTTCCTGTCCCCGTGGGCCCGTACTTCCTTCACCACCAACGGCATGCCGTCGACCACGTCGAAATCGTCCAGCACAGTCATCCGATCGAAGCAATACTTCATCACGTCCCGGTGATCGTGCTGATCGGTTAGTGTTGCCTCCCAATACAAGCGCGTCTTGTCGTCACTGTCTCGCAGCACCTCCTCCGTGGTCGTGACGGACTGGGACTCCGCATGAGCGACACGGTCCGGCAGCCGCTCGGTGACCCTGGTTATCGCCAGGCGACAGATCTTCTCTGAGAACAGCCGCAGGAACTCCTGGGACTGGTCAGGCAGAGCTCGACGCAGTTTCTTGGGCTCGAGTCGGGTCAGCTCGGCTGCGTGGTACTTCACCGGATCCCAGCTGGTGGGGTATGTGAAGAGTGCTGCAGCATGAATGTACGCCGAGAACACGTGGGAGCGCACGGCCTGCACCGACAGCTCCGCCACCTCGACCAAGCTCATGGCACGGTCCATGATTTGGTCCGAGATGTGTCTCAGGGCACGCCAGCTCAGATACATGGCTGCGACCTCATCGGCGAATGCTAGCCCGTCACCGCGGTGGGCCAGTGTGTGCACGCCAAAAGCAGTGAATGTGTGCGCCTGCAGATACTGCCCGAACAGGTAACCCGTCTCTGCGGGGACACCCACATTGAATTGGACCCAAGGCCCCTATCAGACCCCAATGCCAAAGGTCCGATCCGGGCGGCACGACCCAACGCGGTCATTTCCCAGCCATCCTGCGGACGCAGCACCTCCGCCAGCGCCGTGTTCGGCCCATCACCCCCAGCTCCGGGGACCTCGGCCATCGCCTGGCTCACCATCCGGTAAATAGCCCTGCCCTCTTCCAGCGAAATATCGCGCACCTCGCCGGGCAGGTGCGGCATGACCCACAGAACCAGTTCCGGGTACCCGAATGTCACCGGCTGTACCATGCTCGCGGAGGCGCCCTCCTCGGTGGTGTGGAGCCGCCCCTGGTCGTCCTGGAAGAAGGTATCCACGTCCAGTGTCACCTCCGCGCCCCGGCAGCGTGCCAGTACCGCCGTCCCGTGACGCTCCAGCACCTCCTCAAGCACCTCCTCGATGTCAATCGACCCGTCATCTTCCAGGTCGGAGCCGAAGGGGTCGACCTCGATCGGGTTCATCCACTCGGCCTCGACGCTTTGGCCTGCCCCGGGAAGCTGGACGCCGTTCTGGTGCCCGCTTACCCAGTACTGTGCGATCTTGGTTCCCTGCTTGGACAACGGATGCTGCCACAGTGAGGGGTCCAAGTGACTGTGAATCGCACGGACGTCTTCACGAGCGACGACCATCCGCGCCATTCCCGGTTTGCGTAGTGTGCGCAGCTCTTTCTGGACCTCGGCCGCGAGCATCGACAGTTCGTCTTCGGTCAGCTCGGGTGCCGTAGGCAGCGGTCGCCCCGGTCGACCCGGCTCCGGCGTCGTGGTGGGGGCGGCGCGGCGCACGTGCCCGTGGAACGGGATCTGCCACACTCTCCCGCCTCCCGCTGGTGTCGCGAAAATCCCGGCCGGCGTCGCGGACAACGTGAACTGTTCCGCACCGTGCGCAGCGAGGGCGGATCGAACGTCCGGTAGTTCCGCGGCTGTTAGCCGCCCGATCCAGCCCGTGTGTCCTCGTAGCACTACTCCCGTAGACGGGTGGATGAGATCGTGTCCCCACTGTGCCCATCCCACTCCCGGTACCGGGTTCGCCCATCCGGGTATTCCGATCCGGCCCCAGCTGGAGACCCGGTAGGTCACTATCCCCGCTCCTTCCCGGTCCAGGATCTCGAACCACTCCTGCGGCCCGGACCGCCCCAGCGGCCCGTCTTCGACCAGTGCTGCCTTGCCACCCGCCGACCGTGCCACCGCCGGAACCGGCAATCCCACCGGAACCGGCATCCGCACCCGCCCCAGCTCCTCGCCCGGGGAACGCTGTGATACTCCGCTGTCGCGTGTGTCCGAGGTGGTCGGAATAACACGAATATCGGCCGGCCGGGCCACGATGGTGGATGTACCGGCGGAAGTTGTGGCCGTCCACACCGGCGGTCCGACGGTTCCCTCGGCGGGCAGCAGCGCGATGCGCGTGGTGGGAACGCCACCTGTCGGGGCGGTTTCGTCGAGGAACAGGGTCGCGGGTGTGTTCGCGGTGATCAGCGTCGTACCGTCCAGGCTTGGCATGATCTGCTGGCGAGCCAGGGCAGGGACCGCGTCGAAGTCGGTCAGCAGCAGCACCCGCGAGGGCATCGGGTCCCCGGCCGCGGTCAGATCCCTGCGCAGGCGCCGCCCGAACGCCGACGGTGTCTCCCAATAGGTCAGGTCCTGCCGCACGTCGTAGACCGCGAACCTGCCGTCAGCGAAGTAGCCGGCCACGACGGCTGTGGCGGGCAGGTCGAACGGCAGCCGGCCCAGTTCCCGGCTGTGCCAGGGCCGCGCTGTGACCGGGTCGATGGGTGCCCGGATCCCGGGCTGGTAGGCGTGGTTCGGTGTCCAGGCCACATGCGAAGACCCCAGGCGCGCGTTCAGGGCAGCGAAGCGGGACCGGTGGTCACGCCGGTCGAAGTAACACAGACCGCGGGTCCGCGGGCCACCGAACAGGTACGGGCGCAATCCCGCGGGGACCACAGCACCGGGAGGGGCGGACCGTTCCACCAGCCAGCCGGTGGGGTCGGCGGGGAACCGGGACCGGTACGCCCACCGCACCCGGTCACCAGCCGGGCCCTGGGGATAGACGGAGGTGAACCGTCCACCGCGGCCGTCCTGAGTGTGGTGCAGACCCACCCTCACCTCGGCCCCCGGGGCGCGGCCGGCCGGGTCAAGAAACAACGCCGACATGTCACCGTGCGGAAACCAGACCAGGCGCCCGAGCTGATCGGCCAGCCCCTGCCGCGCGTCCACCCTGCTGCAGGTCAAGAGAACCAGCGGGTCCTCCAACGGCCGGCTCGAGGCACTCAGCTCCGGCAACACCCGAAGCCACGAACCCAGCGCCTCATCGGTAACCGGCCGCGCCTGACCGTCCACCACCAGACACAGCTGCTCCCGATGAAGGGAATGAACCATCAGCACGAACGGATCCACCCCCGGTTGCCACGGCCAAGGCCTGAGCCCCTCGTGCACCCCGGGTCGCTTCACGGCCTGGGGAAAAGACACCGCCGGCACCGGCCCGACAAGATAATAGCCGCCGAACCGGCCGGCGGCGGCCCGTGCATCGCGGGAGTGCCCCGGCCCCTGGCCCCGGGCCGCTGAGATCTCCGGTGCGAGCTCCGGCAAGGAGGCGTGCACCACGAACTCGCCCATTTCCTTGAGGAAGAGGGTCACATCCCTGCCAGCCAGCCCGGTCAAGACCGGCGCGTCCGTAAACAGCAACGACGATCCTCCTCAAGATCGCAAGGTCGAGCCAGGCCTCCAAGACCTCAACCCCAAGAGCTTGCCCTACCGCAGACCACGGCTCGGATATGAGGATCGACCCTCGGGCTCATTTCCTGGCAGACTCTGCCCGATCGAACACAGCTACGATCGCATCCCGCGGTGACATCATCGCCCCCGTCGCCGAACGAACGCTCGGATCATCCCCGCCCTGACCCAAGTAACGAACCCCTACTCCGAGGCTTGGGTCCGCGTCGGGAGTCCGAAACTGGTGGTCTTCTTCGGATCGGAAGTGCCGACCGCGGCCCGCAGTTCCGTGTTGATGTTGAAGTTCCGGTCCTCACCACAGGGTTTGTAGACGATGGCGCCGACTTCGATGTCGTCGGTGAATTCCCAGTTGTCCTCGAACAGGCCTTTGAGGTTGTGGTTCACGTACGACGTCGGCGAATTGCCGTGGCAAGTAGTAGTTGGCGCGTTCCAGGCCAGGCAGCTCACGCAAGTGCGCGCCGTCCCCTTGAAGCGACGCTGCTCGATCACAGCGGTGGCAGGGATCGGCCGTCGGGGCGTTTGGGCGTCACCGGCGACGCGCCAGCGGCGGCGAGGTCCGCATCGACGGCGAGCACACCCGAAGCCCTGATCAGCGGGTTGCTTTTTGCGATCTCGACCGTCAAACGAACCGCATCGGCGCGACCCTGCGTGTAGGTCGAGGGGGGTTGGCACCAAACTGACAGAACGCGCTACCTGGCAAACCAAGCGGAGCGCACAACGGATCCAGTCGGCTCCGGAGCGAACGACTTCTCTCAGGCCAAGCCAAACTTTTCGGCGTGCACCTGGTTTCTCGGTACGCCCAGCTTTCGCAGAGCGTTCTCCACCACGGCGGTCATCGCGGGCGGGCCGCACACGTAGACGTCGCGTTCGGTGATGTCGGGAACCATATGACGCAGAGCCTCGGGCTCGAATGGCCGGGCGCCTTGTCCGGTCCGGCCGGTGAGCAGGTACAGCCGTCCGCGGTGGCGCTCGACCAGTTCCCGGACCTCACGAAGAAGCACGGCCGAGCTCTCGTCACGCACCCGGTAAAGGACCACCGCGTTTCCGGTCTGTTCCTCCTCCAGCAACGCACGTATCGGTGTGATACCCACGCCGCCTGCGATCAGCAGGATGCCGTCGCACCTTCTGTGCCGTGTGGTGAACGAGCCATATGGGCCTTCCATGAGTACCCGGTTCCCGATCTTCAGGTTGCGCAAGCCCGCACTGCCACTGCCCACGGCTTTGGCCGTCAAGCGCAACGAACGGCTGTTGGGTGCGGCCGAAAGCGAGAACGGGTTGGCCAGCCACCAGTGCCGATGGCCAGGGAACCGCCAGATCGAGAACTGGCCTGCCCGAGCGGGCAGTTTGTCGAGGTGACGACCGGTGATGTGCACGGACACGACGTCAGCCGCCTCAGGCACGACGGCTTCGACCCGGAACCGGTGGTACGTGTTGCGCCAGACCGGCATGACGATCCGCCCGGTGACGAGGCAGCCGAAGGCCAGCAACCACAATGCCCACCAGTAGATCGTCGCGAACGTGGAGGCCCTGAACGTCGTGGTCTCCAGCAGCTGGTGCACGAAGGCCAAGGACAAGGTCACGTACAGCAGCATGTGCAATCCGTGCCATACCTCGTACCGCAACTTGCGTCGCACGTATCGGGTCGAGATCGCGGCGATCAGCAGGACGATGGCGGCGGCAAACATGCCCAGCAACGAGGCCGGCACACCGGCCAATGCCAAGAATGTCTTCCCCGCCGAGGCGTTGTCGAGCGCCGCGTAGCCGAGCACGACGATCGTCGCGTGCGTGAGCACGGTCCAGAACATCGTGAATCCGATCCACCGGTGCCACACGGTCAGCCGATCCATGCCGATTCGCCGGTCGAGCCACGGCACCCTCGCCACCAACAGCAACTGGCAGATCAGCAGCAATGCCGCGTGCAGGCCGAAGAACTTGGCGACGGTGAGGATTCCGTTCTTGCCCTCGCCAGAGGTGACGAACAAGAACTCGATGATCACCACGTTGACGACCAGGAACGACCAGAGAGCCAGCCTTGCCTGAACGACCGGCGGCAGCATGCCCGGCCGCACCTGCGTACTCGTCGTCATCTGTCGCTACCTTCCGTCCACGGCAGGCACCTACCACCCTCGACGAAACCCTCGGGTGGCGTGCACAGTATGTGACGGCCACTCCTTCGGGAAGCCTTGCCGTCCTGTTTTGTTATCGACGCGTTGAAACTTCCGCGGATGCGCGACGTCTGTCATGCCGCGTCCGACGTCAGGCCCTGCGCATGAAGACGCTCACGGAGCACCTTCAATCCATAGTGTGAGCGCGACTTCACAGTCCCCGGAGGAACGCCGAGCTTTTTCGCCGCTTCCTCGACAGACGTGCCATGTACATAAATCTGCACCAGCGCGTCGCGATGTTTGATCGTCAGTTCATCCAGCGCGGCAAGAACGAAGATGGAATCCACGACACTATCGGCATGGTCGCGCTCGACGGGAATGTCCTCCGATGACTCCGCCACCTCCGTCGGTCGTCTCGCACGGGCACGCTTGCGGTCCAGCACGAGATTCCGGACGACGGTCAGCAGCCAACCCCGCAGGGACTCTCTCCTGGTGGTCAGATTCTCGGGATGCCGCCACGCTCGCACCCACGCTTCTTGCAGGATGTCCTCCGCGGCGACCCGGTCACCGAGCAGCCGCGTCGCGTAGGCGAGCATGGCCTTGCCGTGTTCCTCGACGATGGAACAAACGAGTGCGTCGTCGGCGACCTGCCGACGATGCCGAATCGCGGAACTGGTCATGTGACGCTCTTCCCTATCCTGCCGGCTGGGACAGCTTCAGGTTCGAAGATGTCCGCACAACCCGGAACAGGGTGCGCACCGACATGATCACTGGTACACCGCCGGATGCCCGGGCCATAGCCTGCTGTGTGGCGTTCGTGCACCGCGTCCTGGGGTACCAAGGTGGCCTCGCGCCTGCCGAAAACAGTTGACCGGATAGCGGCGACGGGGAGAGAATTCGACGAGCCCGATTTCCTGGCGAGGCGAATGCCGCTGCCCGTTCATCGTGACCGACTCTTGCCGACCGGTGGATCAGCACGTCGGTGAACATCTTCACTAACGCAGGCACGGAGAAGCAGGGTGACCTACCTCGCAACGCCCGCGTGTCCATGAAAGCAGTCTCACATCAGGCGACCGGTTCGTACCCCGACGACGACTTCCGGGCAAGAATGCCTGCCCTCGATGCCCCTGCCGCCAACACGAACAGCAAGGCCCCGGACTGTCCCGGCACACGTGCCCTAGGTGTCGCTAGTGTGACTCGCTGCGCAGCAGCGCGGCCAGGGCCCCGTCCAGGGGAAGGTGGTCGCCTTCGCAGCCCACAGGGACGACAGCGAACGTCGAACGCAGGAAGCCCGCCAGCTCGTCCGACGAGCCGAGCAGTGTGGCAGTGCCGTCCGGACTGGTGAGCTCGATGGCGGCAGCACCCGCGACCTCCACCGCGGGTGCGACACGCACATCCCCCAGCCCCGCGGCCTGCACCAGCCCCTCCACAAGAAGATCACGAGCGAACGTCCACTCGACAGGCCCAGCCGGCCCACCATCGAGAACCATCGCGATCGCGTAAGGATCATCGTCCCGATAATGCAAACTCGCATCGACAACAGGCGGCCGCCCATCCCGATCAGCCACAATGAAGGTAAACCGGCGACTCACCACACGCCGACCGTCCATGACCGGAAACTCCGGCGAAAAATACGTCATACCCCATAGACGAACCAGCCCACCCAACGGTTCACCGAACCACCAAAAAAGTGACCCAGCCTTCACTCGGACCAACCGAATACACAGCCACAACCCACCAAATTGCCCGAACAGGAACACAAACCTAGCCAATAAGGCAATCGGCGACAGGAATAATTGCTACCCGGCCCCCAAAAGGAGGTCGGTCTTCGAAGGTGGCACACGCAACTCACCGACGAGTGCACCGCAAAGCGACTCATTGGGGCCCTCGCTTCTCAGCGCGGCCGCGGAGGGCAGGCGGACCCTACCCGGTCAGACGACATCCTTGTCTTCGGGTTCAGCGGTGGCTTTCCACAGGCTGTCCACCAGCACGGCGAAGTTGTCGAAGGGTTCGGGATCACTCCCGTCGCCGGGCCACCACTCGTATGCGGTCCACTCGCTGTTCTCCGCGTTGCCGTCCACATGCAGGAGCCAATTGCCACCGCTGCCACCGTCGTCGTTCGAGATCAGCACACATCGCTTCAACAGGGTGACCCAGTCGGCGAAGTCCTCCATCCCTGGCTCCGACCACGCTGCGAGGAGTCCGGGATCCGCTTCGGAAAACCAGCCGATCTCCTCGACCTTGACCAAGTCGAGAGAGTAGGCCATAGAGCTCCAGCCGTTGCCGGCCAGCAGAAAGTTCCGGTAGGTCGGCGGCAGTGCTACACCGAGACGCGCTTCAGTGGCAAGAATCGCTTCCTCACTCGCCGGCTCGTGGCCCAGCCACCCAGCCTGCCGTTGGCCCTCGGTCATCAACCACTTTGCTCGCCCCTCTGCTTCGGCGCGGCGCAGGTAACTCGAGTTCAGGAATTCGGAATTGTAGCGGCGCAGGAACTCGCGCCACTCGACGACGGTCGAAGGTGAAGGGACGGACGTTGTCATGCGTGAACTCCTTGAGCGGTGGCAATTCAACGCCAATTTTGCACACGTCCTGGGCCCTGAAAACAGGCTTGCCCTTCCAGGCTTCGACCCGTATCCCTACGTCCCGTTCTTGCGGGCGACACGTATGACATCTCTCACTCCCGAGGCACCACACGAGGGAAGCCTCAAGATGTCCGCCGGCTCGTCTGCAGGCCGGCCCACGCCTTTCCCGCCCGAGTGAGGCCGCGGCCGATGCCCGCCGGGCCACCATCGATCACCACGACATCGGCGTACTCGGCCGGCTCCGTCATGCGGTCTCTTTTGCCGGGGCCCCTCGACAGGCAAGGGCGCCAAGCTCCTTCGCGAGGTCAGCGATTCTGGGGTTGCCCATGATGTCGGGCAAAGTGCAGGCGACACCGTCACGGCGCAGGTTCTCCGCGATGACGGCGGCGAGCAGGCTGTGCCCGCCGAGGTCGAAGAAGGAATCGTTGCGACCGATGCGATCGAGCTTGAGAACGGAACAGAATGCCTTCCCCAGCCGCGCTTCCAGCTCACCGCGCAGGGGGTCGGGCGGGGTGAACGCAGGCGACCGCGGAGGCAGCGTCAGAGCGTCGAAGTCCACCTTGCCATGGGATGTCAGTGGCAGTTCGCCGGCTCGGAGGAAAACCGCCGGGATCATCACCTGGGGAAGACGATCCGCGAGGAACTCCTTCAGCTCAAGGTCCGGGAGCACGCCGTCGTCGGGCCCCACGACGTAGGCGACAAGATCCGACGAACCGGCATCGTCACGGAGTTTGACGACGGCCTGGTCGACATCGGGATGGGCCAGCAGAGTGGCTTCGATTTCACCCAGCTCGATCCGGTGGCCGCGGATCTTCACCTGCCGGTCCGCGCGACCGTGGAACTCCAGCGCTCCGTCGGCCGAACGGCGGACCAGGTCGCCGGTTCGATAGCTGCGCCACACACCCTCCATATCGGACACTGCGGAGAACCGCTCGGCGGTCAGCTCGGCCCGGTCGTGGTAACCCCGGGCCACGCAGGTTCCGCTGAGCACGAGTTCGCCCACCGAGCCGTCCGGCAGTGGCCTGCCCTCGGCATCCACGACCTGGCACATCGTTCCGGCGATCGGGTGCCCGATGACCGGGCGGGGATACCGGTCGACCCTCGCCCAGGTGGCGAAAACAGTGCATTCGCTGGGCCCGTAGAGGTTGATCGCGACCGTGCGAGGCGCGGCGGCCAGCTCCGTCCAGAGTCCTTGACCGACAGCTTCACCGCCGGTGAGCAGGAGCGAGGGGGCGTGCGACAGGTGGAACAGACCGCGTTGGACAAGCTGCCCTGCAAGCCCCGGGGTGACCTCGACGACATCCAACGCGTTGTCGAGGATCGCCTGGTCCATGAGCGCTGCGTCGGCGCGGACCTCGTCGGAGAGCAGGTACAGCTCGTGCCCGCCGACCATCCACAACAGAGGGTCCCAAGCCGCGTCGAACGACAAGGCGATGGCATGCGCGACGCGCAGGCGCGGGCGCCCGGCGGCCTGCGTGGCGAGCGGGAAGAGATGGCGTTCGTGCTCGAGCAGCAGATTCGCCAGGCTCCGGTGCTCGACAAGCACGCCCTTGGGTGCACCGGAGGACCCGGAGGTGTACACGAGATACGCGGCTGAAGAAGGGGTGGCCACCGTATTGGCGTTGGCACCCGATCGTGGCCGCGGCTGTTCGCGATGCCGTTGTGGCGGCCGCCAAAGGTCGTCCATGGCCAACTGCCACCTGGCGTAGTCGAGGACATAGGCGGGCTTGGCATCGCGAAGAATCGCCGACGTTCGCCCCGGCGCTCCCCGGGGATCGATCGCGAGATGTGTCGCCCCGGCGTGGATGATCGCCAGCTGGGCGATGATCGCCTCGGCCGAACGAGGCAACGTCGTGGCCACGACGTCACCCGATTTGCAGCAGTGTGTCCGCAGCCAGCTTGCCATCTGGTCGACGAGTTCGCCGAGTTCACCAAAAGTGTAGCTTTTGGTTCGCCAGTGCAGCGCGACGTCCTCCGGATGGGCCGCGACCTGTTGTGTCCAGCGGTCGATGATCGTGGCGTGCAAGGTGGTCGAATCGCTCATCGGTCACTTTCAGATCCTGGACGGCACGAACCGGCGAAGGGCGTCCAGCACCGGCCCAGCGCCGCTGGGGGAAGCGAAGAAGCGGTGGTTGCCCGCGGGCACCGTATGACACGTGAACTGCCCTGCCGTCCACATTGCCCATTGCCCGGTGCCTTCCCGCTCTGGCACGAGTACGTCGTGTTCACCTCGGAGCACGGTCATCGGACAGGACAGGGGCCAGTAGCGCGGTCCCTGGTACTCGTCCTCCCACTCGAGATCCCGCCGCAAAGCGGCGAGTGCGTAGGCACTCACGGCGGGTGACTCGAACGACGCGGGCAGGTTCTCGGTGCCGGAGCGGAGGAAATCGATCAGCGCAGAGTCCGGCCAAGCCCGATCGGTGGCGAGTGAACGCCATTGTGGAGCCACTGACGACATCAGCACCACACCGGCGAGCGGGAGTCGGCGGCTTTCCAGATACTGTGCTGTCTCCAGCGCCGCCATCGCGCCAAGACCCGCTCCGAGCAGCACTGGCGCGCGGCCCGCGGCCAAGGCCGTTACGACCGCGCCCGTGTCGGTGGCCCAGCCCGCCATACCGACCCCTCTTCCAGGGTATTTGACCACGTACGTGTCGAATTCCCGTTTCAGGCCGAAGATCTCCCGGAAAGTGGCTTCGGATCCACCGGCAGGCGGGAAGCCTATGACCAAAAGGCGCTGGTGAGAGACGGTGTCCATATGACCTCCGGGGTGCGGAGCAGATCTCGTCGGCTCTCCGGCAAGGCAGTGTGGTCTGACATGAAGTGTGCGGTCCACGATGGAATCCACGAAGGGATGGCGAAGCCCTGGGTGCTTTCGGGCATACGGCCCCTCGAAAACGGGCAATCCGTCTTATCCGATCGCTTCGAATGTCCGTTCAAGTGACCAGACTGGTCTGGCCGTCGTCGCGGAACTCGGCGCGCGGGCTGCCCGGCCGTGGCCGGACAGGCAGGCATGACTGCCTGTCCAGCCCCACCTTCGCGCGGTGGCGGGGCACAACGTGATGCACTCGGTGCATGACCTTTCTCCGGCCCCGCACGCTGCCGTGCGTACCGAGTCTTGAGTTCCGCTCCTGCGGAATGAGTCTCCCAAGCCGAACCCGGCGTCCGTAGGGTCCGCATGGTCACCACTGTTGTGCTGCTCTACTTCGCCGCCGCGAGCATCCCCGGTGCCAACCTCGCGCTCATCATGAACATGGCGGCATCCGTTCCGCGTCGTATCGCGGTGGCCGCCGCGCTCGGCATTGTGGCCGCTACCGCCGTGCTGTCGACTGCGGCGCTTCTCGGTCTGGGAGAGATCCTGACGACGACACGTTGGCTGGGTGAACTGTTGCGCATCGGCGGTGCCGCCTATCTCCTGTGGGTGGGACTCGCCGCGTGCGTTCGGGCCCGGCAGCCGGCCGACGGCCAGGTATTTCCACGACTTCGCTGGTCTGCGGCATTTCGGAGAGGGTTGCTCACGAACCTCGTCAACCCGAAGACGATCGCGTTCTTCTGTGTCGGCCTCGCTGCCGCGGTCACCGCGGTCCCCACCGTCGAGGCGAGGCTGGTCGCGCTGGTAGCCGTGGTCGTGTCGTCGATCATCTGGAACGTATCGCTGGCGTCGATACTGTCCACCCGGACTGCCCGGTCGTTCTTCGAGCGTCGGCGTCGGGCGGTGGGACTGGGATCCGGCGTGGTCCTGATCGCGCTGGGACTGCAGATGGCCCTGACATGAGGGCCATCAGGGAGGAGCCAGGCGGGACGGCACCGCGCGGCCGGGGCTGTCCGCGCGACCAGGTCCCGGTCACCGGCGCCTGGCGGCCGGGAGATCCGTACGGCCGTCGGAAGTGGTTCAGGAGTACCCATCCGCTCGTTCTCGAAAGCTCCGGTGTGATGCCGGAATTTCACCTCGCCTACGAGACCTGGGGACAGCTCAACGGCGACGCGTCCAATGCCGTGCTCATCGAGCACGCGATGACGGGGGACAGTCATGTCGCGGGACACGCGGGCGACGGCCACCCGACGGCCGGCTGGTGGAACGGCATCGTCGGACCCGGGCTGGCCGTGGACACCACGAAGTACTTCGTCGTCGTCCCGAACATCCTCGGCGGCTGTCAGGGATCAACGGGGCCCGCGTCGATCGCGCGAGACGGCAGGCCGTGGGGAAGCCGGTTCCCGTCGATCACCATCAGGGACACGGTGCAGGCCGAGGTGCGGCTGGCCGAGGCACTGGGCATCCGACGCTGGGCCGCCGTCATAGGTGGCTCGATGGGCGGGATGCGTGCGCTGGAATGGGCGGTCGCTCACCCGGACAAGGTCGCAAGACTCTTGCTGCTCGCCTGTTCCGCCGCCACCACGGCGGAACAGATCGCGCAGGGTGCCCTCCAGTTGGCCGCCGTCACCGGCGACGCGGGCTGGCACGGAGGCGACTACTACGACGCGCCGGCCGGCCATGGCCCGCACCGAGGACTGAGCCTCGCCCGCCGCATCGCGCAGCTTTCCTACCGGTGCGAGGCAGAACTGGCGCAACGGTTCGGGCGTCAGGCGAACGAACGCGAAAATCCGCTCGAAGGCGGGCGTTTCGCCGTCGAGTCCTATCTCGACCATCACGCGAACAAGCTGCTGCGGCGGTTTGACGCAGGTAGCTACGTCACGCTGACCCGCGCCAAGAACACTCACGACGTCGGGCGTGGCCGTGGAGGTACCGATGCCGCGCTGGCTCACATCACCGCCACCACGATCGTCGCGTCCATCACGAGTGACCGGCTCTACCTGCCGTCCACCGTGCAAGCGCTGGCGGACGGCGTTTCCGGTTGCGACGGAGTGTCGAGCATCGTGTCCCGACACGGGCACGACGGGTTTCTGATCGAGACGGCACAAGTCGCCGTTCTGGTGCGCCGCTTGCTCGACGGATGATGGGCCCTGGCCGCCCCGACCGGTGTACTGCCATGCGCGGCGCGCATCCGGCTCGGCATGCCCCTATTCGCACGCAGCCATGACCAGGCAGAGCAGGTCGCCCTTGTCATCGACGATCTCATAGCCGGTGACGTACTCCGCGTTGTGCACGGGGAAGACAAAGGCGTTCGCACCGGTTTCCCGATCCAGCATCACGTTCGCCCAGGCGACCGGCCGGTGACGCGGGCCCCTGGCCCGGATGTCCTCGCACGCGTCTCGGACGAAGGAAGGCATCCCGTCCACGTGGGGAAGCGACGCGCGCATGGCCTCCTCGCCCCAGAGGACCGCATAGTCCTCGATGAAGTGGACGTCGTGGTAGCGCGGGACGTTCCAGTCCGCCTCGGCGATCCGAGAGGGATCGGCGACCGGAATCACGACCAAGGTGACAGTGGGCCAGAGGGCACCGGAGTCCTCGCCGAGCGGGGCATCGGTGCACCAGCCCACATACACCGGATGGCTGCCCGCGGGGAGCCGGTGGGTGAACCCGCCCTCGGTGCGCCACGGGGTTTCCCAGGTTACCGGGCTGTCCACCACGACAAGATCGCCAGCATGATCGAACCACGTAGGCCTCGACGCGACGGAGTACGCCGGCGGGGCGGGCGCGTACTTGTCGGTCAAGCGCCACAATAGGTCTTCCATCTCCATGAGGCGTGGCCCTTTCGACGGTTTGGGCGCCATGTTCGCGGGCTTCACCGATAGGTATTCCCACACGTTTCCTGCCGCCCGGATGCGAAGCCGACGCGAAAGGCTTCCACCCTGGCGAAACCGGCGGCGAGTGCTTCCCCGCGGACATCGGCCGCTATCAAACTGTCCCGCGCGAGCATCTCGGCGATGGCTTCGTCGAGATCCCCAGGTGACAGACTGAGGGTACTTCCTTTCCCCGCAACGATCGTCGACGCCCAGTAACCGGTCAAACACGCCGTTCGTCGCGCGGCGGCGGGACCGTCGAGCCGGAATCCGCCTTCCTGCTGCACCGCCAGCGTGTATCGGGAGGCGACCTCGGCGAAAGCGGCGAAGTCACCGATGCCGCCTTCCCCGCCACGCTGTGGTGGGGTTCCGATTCGGACCAGGCCGTCGAGGTCGAGAGTGATCTGATTCGACTCGGAACAGTACGAGGCGAGGCTGTCGACCGTAGTCGCCCCACAGTCGACACCGGCGGTGAGCCGTGGCGGAGCAGCGGCCAACTTGAAAGCACGGAGCAGACTGTCGGTCAGGTCCTTCATCGCTTGCCGATCGTCAAGGCGGAGGTTCTGCTCCTCCGCCTCGGCACCTTCGGTGGAGCCGATTCCCTGAGTGCTCCGGCTTGCGATCTCCGCGACGTCGATCCGTTGACATCGAGCGGGTCCGTCGGCGAACCCGAACTGGAACGCGGAAACCCGATCGAAGGCATTGCCGTGCGCACCGTCGTCGCTGAAGGTCACTCCCGCGGAATCACGGATCTGGAACAGGGTTGTCAACACCTCGTTGAGTCCCTGCCCGGTTGAAACCTGAAACGCCGGGGAGCGGCCCTCGGCGACCCAGCGGAAGTAGGCACCGGTGTAGCAGTCGGCCTGCTGTTCCTTCACGATGGAAGGCGTCTCCCGTGCCAAGCCGAGGCGGAACTGGAGAGCGTGGCCGACTTCGTGGGCCAGGACGGCCAGCACCGCCGTCTCGCCGATCGACTCCTTGAACATGGGCAGGAGTTCGCCCCGGTCCCAGGCAACGACGTCGTTGAGCGAGCAGTAGAAGGCATTCACCAGGCCGGCGGTCGACGCGCCGCAGATCGTCCGCCCGCTTCCGGTCGAGTCGTACGACACGAGGGTGGCTATCGGCTCGAACTTCCGGTTGAACGCCGCCGGCGACTGCTCACGCCAATACCTCTGGACATCGGCGACGGCGTTGGCGGCGAGGCGGTCGATCTCTCCGCCGTCGCCTCCGTCCACGGGGAGACCGGCGTCGGGTGCGCCGGGTTTGACACCACTGGGACCGTTGGTGATGTCAAGCCCGGCGACCTTGTTGGGGTCCACCGGCTGCGCGTTCCCACCCACCGAGGTGACGCAGCCGAAGAGGAACAGCGCTGAAGCGAACAAGGTCACCATCGTGGCCCAAACCTGCCGAGGCTTCATCACACTATTCCCTCCCCGCGAGCATCAGCCTTGGTCAGCTGAAGAAGACCGAACGAAGAGCATTGTCGAAACCGATGCTGCCCAAATCCGCGACATCACCGTTGACGACTACCGACTTGCCCTTGCAATCCTTCTCGGTCCACAGCTTCAAAGAGCCTGAAACGGAGATCGATGACGTCACCGCGGGACGCGGGACATTCTGGCATCCCTTACCGGCGACGCCTTGCGACGGCTCATTGTCGCTGAAATTCTTCCCGTCGAAGAGAGTCGCGCTGGTCGCGGGCGTCAGATCCGGCTGAGCAGGCTGCTCCGGCTGAGCGGTCTCGGCAGGGGCGTTCCGCTCCGGGGCCTTCTGCCCGGTCGGCGCGATCCCGAACCAGGTCCCGCCGACACCTTGGCCTTGGGTCTGGCCCGGCTTGGTGTCCTTCGCGAACCGATAGACAGGCCAGCCACCGATCGTGATCTGCAGCGAGCCGTCGTCCCGCTTGACGGTACCGACAGCGGCCTTCTTGATACCGGCGAGGAAAACCTTGCTTCCCGGGGTCACCAGAACCGGCGGCCAGGTCTTCGCGCACTCTCCGTTGCACGTGGATTTCGACGGCTTGGCCGTGTCCTTGTCGAAGCGATAGAGAGTCAGGCCCGCACCGTTGACGACGACCGGGTCGAGCGTCCCGGCCTCAGCCGCCCTGAGCTGCACCCACTTCTTGGCCACGTCCTGCTTCGCGGTATTCAGTGTCCCGTCGGACCCGGTCGCCCAGTCGCCGGTCTTCGGTTCCGCGTTGTTCGACTTCGCGGTGCCCGACAGAAAAGACAGGCTCTCATCCGCGTTCGGGGCCGCTCCGGCGGATGACGCGGAAGGGGGCGCGGCCGCGGGCACCGCGTTCTCGGCGCCGCAAGCCGCGAGCGCCAACGCTCCCGAAGCGACGAGGACGGCGACCGATACAACTCGTTTACTCAGCACGTTCTTCTCCCTGCACCTCTGGGTTCCAGGTTCTCCGGAACTCCCCTACGCCCTCAACACGGGTGCGGTGTCGATTCGGTTCAACCGAATTTCGCTTCTTTCAAAGGCCTCATCCGAGCGAACGATCACGCTCGATGGCCGATTGCCCAAAAGTGCGCGCAATAATGGACTTCAGGGAACCCGCGGCCTTCGCTTTCATGCTAGTCGAGCTGAATCGACTTCCGACGCGCTGTGAGCGTGAGGGAAATATGCCTTGCCCTCTCAGGCCGACTTCCCCCGTGCCGGTGCATCACGACGTTCCTTCGGCGTGGGGTTGTGCGACACGACCCGCATCACCCTGCTGGGACCCCAGCCTCGCCTGTTGCCGGCTCCACAGAGCCGGCACACCCACACCAGGACGAACGCGGTCCCGATCACGCCCAAGACGGCGACGGTCACGAGGATCGGGCCCACTTCGTCCGGCGGAGTGATGTCGGCCGCACGCGCCGCGGGTGGACCGACCAGCACTGGCTGGCCGTTCGCCCCCTCTTCGGGCACCACCGCGGTCACCGCTGCCAGCGGATTGACCGTGCCCCAGCCGAGAGTCGGGTCGGGCAGTGCGGTGGCCGGATGATTCGCGGTCGTCTCGAGCCTGCGCTTCACCTGGGGTGCGGTCAGGCCGGGGTGGTAGGCGCGCACCAGCGCGGCGGTGCCGGTCACGAACGGCGCGGCGTAACTGGTCCCGCTTCCCTGCCACTGTCCGGGCCCACCGGGGCCGACGCTGGTCACGTCTACGCCAGGGGCGACCAGAGACACATGCGACCCGGTCGGGGAAAAGGGGGCCTGCTGCCCTGCCGAATCGACGGCACCGACGGCGATCACGGTGGGATACGACGCCGGATAGGTGGCCGGATCGCCGTCCTTCGCCCCGTTCCCGGCCGATGCGACGACAACGACGTCACGTTCGGCCGCGTAAGCCACGGCGGACGCGAGTTCCTTGTCCGGGACCGAAGTGCTGGCCGATACGTTGATGACCCGTGCGCCGGAGTCCACGGCCGTCCTGATCCCGCGTCCGATCGCGGCCGGGTTCAGCGCGCCGGGCGCCCCTTCCACGAGTGACGACGCGACCCGGACCGGCAGAATCGTCACGTCCGGTGCGACCCCGGCGAAACCGGTGTCCGATGCGGGAGAGGCGCCGATTATTCCGGCGAGGAAGGTGCCGTGCCCGACGCAGTCGTCATCCGCCGGCCGACCCGCGGCCGCGGTGACATCGAAGCCGGGAAGCACCTTGCCACCGGCAAGCTGCGGGGTCGACGCGTCGACGCCGGTGTCGACCACCCCGACCACGACACCGCCACCCTTGGTGAGCGGCCAGACTCGTTGCGGCGCGAGCTGTTGCTGAGCCCAGGGTATCGAGGCGTCCGCGCCGTTCGGTGGCGGCAAGCACGCTTGCTGTTGTGCGGGGAGCTGTGGGCCCTGGCTATTGGGAGGCGAGGGCACGACAGACTGGGCGTGCGCGGACGGCAACGGCGGGAACGTGAACGTTCCGACCGCGGCCAGGCAGACTAGGGCCGCGGTCCGGCGCGATTTCACGACGCCGCCAGTGTCGGTCGAAAGTCACTGCCAGGTTGTGCGTACCGCTCACTCCACTCGATCATCGACGTGGTGAGTCGCGCGACGGCGTCCGGGTCCTCCACGAGCCGGAGGCCACCCTTTTGCCGGGCGGCCAGAACCCTGTCCAGTTTGGCCAGGACGGCGAGGTCGCGGGCGTCGAGTTCGTCAGTGGTCGGTGACTCACCGGGCGCGAGTTCGCGGTAGAGCACAGCGACCTTGGGCGCGGCCGCGCCTTCTCCTCCGGTCGCATCGTCGTCGCGATCCTCCATGGTCCGCACCGCCAAGGCCTTGAACCTGGCCCCCGCCAGGAAAACCGCCTCGTTTATCGGGTGGTTCATCAGCAGTTCCGATGTCCGCCGTGCCGAAGATGGCCAGATGAGCACATCCAGGTCGGCACCCGGCAGGGTCACGTCGAGGTCCATGCTGGCGGTGAGGAAACCCGGCTCGGTGAGCAAAGTCCCCACCGCGCTGCGGTGTTCGAGGGATTCGTCCACTTTCCCTTGTCGCAGTACAGCGCGCCGGTGGATCGGGAGCCGCCGGATCCCGGAGACGACACACGGCACCTGGCCGTCGATGGGGCCGTCGCGTCCCGCCCGCACCGCTCCGTTCAAGCTCGCCATGTTCCCCTCGGAACGGCCGAGGAACAGGCACACGGCGACATAGTCGGCCTTGACGCCCAGTGTGTTCTCCTGCCGCATCGACGGCCACGTGGCCAATGCCGAATTCACCATCGCCAGTGCTTCGCCGAAGGCATCTCCGGCGGCGGTGGTGAACCGGGACTGTTCGGCGGGACTACTCGGACGATCCGATATCACCAGCGGTGACAGCGGCGCCGCTTCCGACGTGGACTCCTGCACACCGACAGGCGGCACAGACGGCTGCGTGTCCTGACCGGGCTCGCTCAGTGTCTCGGCGACACGCTGTTCCACAACCCTGTTTCCGGCCGGGGCCGGCTCCGCCTTGCCAAGGGGCTCGGACGTCGGGGGAACCACTGACTCGACATCACCGGACACGGCCTGCTCCGGCTGCTGCTCGATGTCGTCGAGCGGAACGTACGGCTCGGCGGAACGGCTCGGCGAACTGGACACTGTAGGCACCGGGGTGCTCGACATCGTCATGATCGCCGGTATCACCGGAATCGAGATCGCCGGAGACGATCTCATCTCCACCGGTGCGGCCACGGGCTGTTCGGCGGCCTCGATCTCACGCCGTTCGGCAACATCCACCTCGGGCGCGGTCCCATGGCCGGTCGCCGTCGCCGTGCCCCTGGGCTGACCGGCACCCGCCGGGATGACGGTTCGCGAGAAAACGGCCTTCGCTCGCTCGTCGAGCGATCCTGCCAGCCGGACACGGACGACCGCCCGTTGCACCGGACCGATCACGTCCAACAACCGTTCAGCTGCGACAAGGACGGGCAAACCCACCGTTTCGCCCCGAACCCCCAGGTGCATCGTCCAGCATGCGGGATCGAACGGAGCAGGTTCGGCCGGCTGCGGGGACTCCGACGACCGCAGCACCAGCCCGGAGGGTACGACATCGGCCAGCACCTCGGCTTCGCCGTCGGTGAACCGATAGCTGTGGCGCCCATCGCGCACCCACCCCGGAGGCGCCGGAGCGATGTCGAGCACTTCTTGGTCACCACCACCGGCGGGCTGACGCAGCACGGCGGGGAAAGGGCGGAACAGGTCCGTGCCTGCCTCGGTACCGAACATGACGTCACGAGAACGCAGCATCGCCAGTTCGACCTGCCAAAGATGCGAAGCGGTCTCAGCAGCCGCGGGGACCACCAGAAACGGCTTCGAGGGCAGCCGGTCGAGCACCGCGGCGACCGCGGCCGGTGACGGAGTGCCACCCACCACAAGCTTGGGGAACCGCTGGTCGACGGCGACACCGAAGGCGAAGCCGTCCTTCCCCGCTTCGGAAGACGAAACCAGCACTCCCGCCGGTATCGGCTGGACGACTGCTCCCGCCACCATCGCCGGCTCCGTGGGCATCGAGAATTCCCACGCAGGCGGGGGAAACCGCGTACCCGCGTGCCCTGCCGGCCCCTCCGCCCTGAACCGTTTCCACCCGGTGCCGCCCATTCCGTGACCCGCGTACATCGCCGCCCCCGCGACCGCGGCGAACTCGCCGTCCGGGATGCACACGTCCAAGGCGAGAACCCTGGCCATGGCGACCGCGGCGCCCGGTACGAGACCTGTCGCTCCCAGCCACACCGACCTCACCCCGGAAAGGACGTCGGGCAACGAACGCAGCAGCTCGCAAACCGTTGCCGAGAACTCCGGATGCCGCCGGGATTCGGCTGTGGCCAAGACGAACAACTGCTCCGGCGCGGACGGAGACCCGCTGAGAAAGCCATGGTCCTGACCGGTCTCGTCACGGCGGCGGATCAGCACATGCGGACCGCGTCGCTCGGCGACCAGCTCGGTGGGCGGCTTCCGCGCGATTCCCTGCCGCATCTTCCTCCCGCCTTTGCTCGTGTTCCTGATACGGCGACCCGGTCGCCGCCGCCCGTTCATACGCCGGGCTGGAAATCTTCCGCGGTCAGCAACGTGAGATCCGCTGACGCCGTGCTGGTGGCCATGGACAGCCTCGACGCCTGCCGATCGGTCATCCGCTCGAACACCCGGCGCGCGGTACGGCCGTTGCCGAAGGTTCCGTCCTTCGGGATCTCCTCGAAGTAGCGCAACAGCGCGCCCTCGGCGTCTTCGGCGAGACGGTAGTCGTGCCTGGCGCATTGTGTACGCACGATCGTCACCAGTTCTTCGGCCGTGTAGTTGGCGAACTCGATGGTGCGGCTGAACCGGGATTCCATCCCCGGGTTGGAGGAGAGGAACTGCGACATCTCGGCGGAGTAGCCCGCCGCGATCACGACGACGTCGTCCCGATGGTCTTCCATCAGTTTCACCAGCGTGTCGATCGCCTCCCGGCCGAAGTCGGGACCGGTGCCACCGCCGCCCGCGCTCAGCGTGTAGGCCTCGTCGATGAACAGGACGCCGCCGAGCGCGGTCGTGAACGCCTCAGTGGTCTTGATCGCGGTGCCACCGATGATCTGGGCGACCAGATCGGCGCGAGCGACCTCGACCAGGTGTCCCTTTCGCAGCACACCGAGCTGCGCGAGAATCTGTCCGTAGATCCGGGCGACCGTGGTCTTCCCCGTCCCAGGAGCACCGGCGAACACCAGGTGACGCGCCATCGGCGGGGCGGACAAGCCCGCGTCCATCCGGCGTTTGGCCACCTTGTTCAGGTTGATCAGGGAAGTCACTTCACTCTTCACGCCGGCGAGCCCGACAAGTCTGTTGAGGTCGTCAAGCGGATCGGCGGCGGATACCGCCCGCGCCCGCTCGACCGTCCCGGCGGGTGCCGGCGCACCGATATTCGCGGTCGCGGCGGTCCCATACGCGTCGCGCACCAGATTGCCGTCACTGATCAGGTCGATGACCTCGATCGTCGTACCGGGCCGGGTCTGCCGCACGCCGCTGCCGTGATTGTTCCGGACCGTGCAGCCCGACACTCGGACGGATTCCTCGGTGTCCAGATGGATTCCGTCCGCGGCCCCTCCCGAGAACTCGGAGTCGGTGACCGTGCCCGAGGCACCCTCGGCGAACAGCAGTCCCATGCCCGCGCTGCCGTGCACGCGACCGCGTTGCAAGGACAAATCGGCACCCGCGCCCGCGAACACCCCGACACCACAAGCACTGATCTCGGTGTCAGCCAGCGCCAAAGCCGCCCCGGTGACGGTGATCCCGGCGTCCGGGGTGCCGCGGACACTCAGCCCGCTGACCGAAGGCCTGGCCTCGCCGGACACCGCCAGCCCCACGGTGCCTCCGCCGTCGATCTCGATGTTCTCCAGTCGTCCGCGCGCTCCGCCGGACACTTCTATCGCGGCACCATCACACCCGCGGACCTGCAGTTTGCGGAAGAACGGGTCGGAACCGTGGTCGATCAGTACGCCGAACTCGGTACACCCACTCACGGTGGTCCGGTCGAACTCGGTGACGCTGCGCTCGGTCACGGCGATCCCGACCCCGTCCACATCGGACACTTCACATCCGGTCACCGTCCCGCCCGCGCGGCCGGCGAAGTGCATCCCACGGCCATGAGTCTCGCGAACCCGGCTACCCCGCAGGTCCGGCGCGCAGCCATCCGCGACGAAGATCCCCTCGGCACCCGCACGCTCCACCGAGCAGTCCTCCAGGCGTACCTCGCGCGAACTGGCCAGATAGAACCCGATCGTCTTCGTGCCCGAGACAGTCAGCCGGGTGGCTAAGAGCCCGGACTCCTGCTCGACCGCCACCCCCGGTTTGGCGGCCCCCTCCACGACGACGTCCTCCGCGGTGAGGCGGCCGTTGCCGTTGAGACAGATCCCGTTGCCGCCGGTGGCGCGAATGGCGCAGGAACGTATCCGCAGCATGCCGTTCTCGGCGACCACGACACCGGAAGTGCCGAGCTCCTCGATCCGGCACGAGTCGAGTACCCCGCCATCGGGCGCCGTCACCACGACGCCCGCGCCCACGGCGTTGCGAACCTGGCAGTCACGCATCAGCAGGGTGCCCTCATCACGGGCGAACACCACCGTCCAACTCGAGGACTCGAGCGAACATTCGGTGATACCGAGCTGCCCCCGGCCGACGAAAACGGCCGGGCTGTCCGAGTCCGTCGCCACTACCGTGAGGCCTGCGAGCGCCGCCGACTCCGTGTTCATCACGACGGTGACTCCGCTGGTGGCACGGACCTCCACGGTGCCGGGACCTTCCTCGGCAGTGATCGTGACGGCCCTGCTGAGTACCAGGTTCTCCGTATACCGTCCCGGGCCCACGACCACCACAGCGCCCTCAGGCGCGGTGGCCAGTGCCTCGCCGATCGTGCGATGCCCCCGGCCGGGTGTCTGGTTGACCATTACGGCGTTCTGATTCACCTGCCCGGCCCCTCGGTGATCATCGGCAAGCCCCCGCCCATCACGCACCGACCTGTTCGAGGCTGCTGCCCAGACCGGAGGTGGCCAGACCATGCCGGGTCCGGCAACCTGCCTTGACGTACAACCTCGTCAGGTACCTCGCCACGGACTTCTCACTCGTCCGCAGCTCGAGAGCTATCTGCCGGTTGGTCTTCCCCATCCTGATCAAGGCGATGATCCGCAGGTCGTTTTCGGTCAGGTGGTCCTGGCGTACGCGGGTCGACGGGACGGCGCCGCCGCACTCCTCGAGTGCCCGCTTGGTCCTGGCGATCAGCCTCGACGCGCCGACACCCAACGCGACGTCGTAGGCCTCACGCAGCCACGAGTGCGGCCGATCCGACGTGCTTCCCATGACCTGGCAGGCGAGCGCCAGTTCGAACCTGTTCCCGCGCAGCCGGACGGTCCGTTCGGAGTCATGCGGGGACGCACCCGGGACCCCTATGAGGCTGCGTACGTACGACACGGTTTCGAACGACTCCGCGGTGTTCAGCCGGTCGTGCCGAACCTCGACCTCGGCCAGCAGGCGCCGGCTCCAGTACGACTGCCCGGCCTCCATCGCGATCCCGGCCAGCCGGCGTAGCAGACGAGAGGAACCCGGCGCCGCCCCTTCGCGCCCCTCGCGCCGGTACGCCTCCCAACCTTGCTCGATCGCACCGGTCAAGTCGCCATCGTGGTACCGGAGCCCGGACGCCGCCCAGCCCCGCAGGACCGGGAACGCGTCCTCGGGCACTGAGGCGAGCCACTCCGACGCCTGGCGGTCTTCTCCTCGCCAACCACACATCTCGGCGGCCAGCAAGGAAGCCCGATGCCGGCTCTCCGGATCGGCGTTCACCAGGCGCAGTTCCCGTGCGGCGCTGAGCGCGGCCGACCACTCACCTTGGGCATATCCATGGCAAACCCGGTGATAAGCTGCCACCGGGCCGTCATCCGGGACCTGATAGTCCGGACCGAGAACCGCCTCGAAGACCGGTACCAGGTTTCGCACCGCGAAAGCCATCTCGACAGTCACATCCCCCTGCCGGTGACGCCGCCGGCCCATCGCCGACGAGGAGCTGCCCTTGCCCAGCCATACTGGGGCGAAGGCGGAGGAGATGTCGCACCAGTCGATCGCTTCCTCACCGAACCAGCGGTCGCAGAACCCGATCGGGTCCGGCACGCCTTCGGAGCACGTCAGCGCTGTCCGAACCGGTTCGGACAGCGGCCGGCCGCAATGGATCGCGGCCAGGGCAGCGGCCGTGGCCAACTCGGCCCGCGCGTCGCTGCTCAGGGCCGAACCAGAGCGCTCATCCGCGACAACCTCCGCGACGAACTCGGCCAACCGCGCGTAACCGGCGCACCGGACGAGCAAGCGAACCAGTTGCGAACACAGGCTCGTCCGGGCGACGCCCGCTTCAGAGTGCCACCACGCCGCGTACAGATATACGGCGCGCTGAGACGGATCCAGCGCCGTGCATACCGTGTCGCTCAGCAGTTCGGCGAGTTCAGGCCGGGGAGCCATCGACGAACCGGCCTCGGCGACGTGGCTTGCCAGTGCGGCGGTGAAACGCGTGCTCAGGTCGCCGGCGTCCAGCAGCTGCTCGGCGATGGACCGGTGGAAGCGCTGGATCTCATCCTTGCCCAGCTGCCGGGTCACCGCATTGCCCAGCGCACGAGAACGGCACCTCAGAAACCCGGCTCGGTCGTTGTCGAGGACACCGGCACGCACCAGCCGGTCGGCCACCTGCCCACACTCTGCCGTCGAATGCCCGGTGGCGGCGGCCAGCAACGGCAGCTCATCGACTCTGAACCCGTCGGCGCCGCAGGAGAGGGCGGCCAAAGCCCGGGCGAGCTCGCCGAGCGCGGCGACTTCAGCGAGCTGGGGGTGATCGTCGGCAAGCGCGATGGGCTCGTTCGATTCACGCAGGCAGAGATGTGCGTGCACGCGCACCAGCCGTCCCCTGGCCCGCAGGTCGGCCATTGTGGACACCAATGTGCCCGGATTTCCGTACAGAGGGCCGAGATCCCCCTCAGCGCCGCTCGTAGGGTCTCGTCGACGGGAGCCCGCGCGATCAGGCGGAGAACCGAGTCGAGGTCGTCGGCAGGTAGCGGTCCGAGGTCCACCGTCCGGTCCGCCACCTCCTCCAGCTCGGTCGGCTCCCCTTGGGGTTCACCAGTGCGGGAAGCGACTATGAGATGACCCGCGCGGTGCACCGCCGACAACGTCGGCAGAGGCTGGGGCAGCCGGTCAACGTCATCGATCATGAGAGCGAGGGGCCCGTTCGCCCGCAGTCTGGAGAAAAGCCCGTGCAGAGCGTGAAGAAGGCTGAACCTTGACCAAGCCGATATGTAGGCCGTCGGAACACACAAACGACTGACCGCGGAAATCGCGTCGGCCAGTCTGGGATCGGGGTCGAAGCTCTCGAATTTCTCGCGGACCGCACCGAGGATCGCCTGGACACCGAACTGGTCCCATTCCGGGTGCCCGATCGAGCAGGCGACCTCCAGCACCAGCACCCCGCTCGCCGTCAACTCGGCGGAGGCCTGCTTCAGCAGGGCCGACTTGCCGCTGCCGGTGGCGCCACGCACCATCTTCAGGGCCGGTACTCCCCTGTCACACCTCAGGGCGTCGAGTTCCTCCCCTCGGCCCACGAATTCAGTACGCTGCCGCGCCATCCCGGTCCCTTTCCAGCATCGAGTCCCCGCCGGCCCATGCCCCGGCGGAATCAGCGGCCGACCGTGCCTGGGTACGAGGGAGCCACTGAGCAATGCGGCAGTGACGGGAACCCGCCGGCACCGATCGACCGTACGACGACCTGTGTGGCTTCTATTTCGCCACCGAGAGCAGAGTGACAGCAAGGTAGTTTCGTGCAACGCCATGCGCAAAAAAGGGCAGTGAGCTCGCTATAATTCCACGAAAGCCCTGGTCAGACCCCAGGGCGACCATAAGGTCAACGTCAGGCAACAATAGCCAGTCGAATACGGGACCGCGTCATCGAGGACACATAATTGGTCCCGAATGTACCCTCATGCCATTCCACGGACAATTCCGTTCTCGGCAAGGCGGACCATGCCGACATGCGACCTCTTCTCGACGTCGTCATGGCAACGAACAGGCCCCTGATCCTGATCACCGGGCCGTCCGGAATCGGCCGGACGACCTTCCTCGCCCGCCTGGGCGAAGAACTGGCCAATCACGACTGGCAGGTCTCGGCCCTGCGACTCACGCCGAGTCACGACATCCTACCCGTGAAGATCACCCTGAGTCCTGAATCGCGCACGGACGGTGCCTCTGCTCCAGTGGTTCAACTGCCACCACCAGCCCGGATCGGGATGCCATGGACTTGGATCGGCCCGGTAGTCGGAGCTCGCGACAATCCGGACGTCGCGGGCGGCGCGGCGGCGGCGGCCGCGGCACCGTTTCTGCGCGACGGCCGGAGCACGGCCCTCCTGGTAGACGATGCCCAGTGGATCGATCCCGACTCGGCCGCCGTCCTCGAAGCGCTGGTCAGAAGACTCGCCGGCACCTCTGTCAGGTGTATCTGTACCGTCCGAACCCCGATATCCGGTGAGGACGCAGCCGGACACCTCGCGAGAGTCCGACAGCTTCGGCGTGACGGACTGCTCCACTCCGTACGGCTACCTCCTCTGTCCACCACGGAGATCACCCGGGTGGCGACCGCCGCCACCCAGGGCACCCCTGATCCCGAGATGGTCTCGGAATTGCGCCGGATCAGCCGGGGTATCCCTAGAGCGCTGAACGACGCGATCGAGACACTTCGGCGCGGTGGGGCGATCACGGTGATCGACCGGCGGGCGTACCTTGTGGGAGAAGCCGAACAGGCTTGCCCGTCCCCGCAAAGCCGGTACGTGCGGGAGATCCGGGATCTTGGTCCCGAAGTCTGGCGCGCCGCGAAGGCTGTCGCGGTTCTCGCTCCGCTCGGCGAGGCGGTACCTCGGCTGGTCGCCGTGGCACTGGACAAGACCGAGCCCGAAGCACTGGGTCTGCTCAAGGAGCTTCGCGGGGCGGGCGTCCTGCACAATGGCAGAGCAGCCCGATCATGGCGGTTCACCATCCCCGCGGTCGCGTCAGCGCTCAGAGCGTGTCTTGGCCCCTTCGAACGTCGTCAGATCGCGGCGAGCGCGGTCACCGCCATCTGGACGGGGCAGGCGACCAGCGCGGATCCGGGGTATCTCGCCGACCGCGTCGCCGACGCACGACACCTTGTCGAACCCCAGCGGGCCTTGGGCGACCTGCTGCATCACGCGGTGTCAGTCGGCGAAGACCGGACCGCGCAGGCGGCGCGGTGGCTTGGCGCTGCCGTGGACCTCGCGGCGGACCAGGCGCAACGGGCGATGGTGTCCTTGACCCATACGTCGCTGTGTCACCTCCTCGGCGACCACGAACGAAGCCTCCGCGGCGCGCAGACGCTACTGAACGACCTGGCGGACCACTTGTCACCGGACGCCGTCCAGGAAGTCCAGATCATGGCGGTCTGTGCGCTGAGCGGGCTCGGCGACACCGAAGCACTCCAGGAAGTGATCGAACAGCGACGCAATTGGGCTGGGGACAACGCGCACCACATCGTGACCAGGGCGCTCGCCTGCGGCATGCTCGATCGTTGGGCCGAGGCGGACACGATCCTCACTCAAGACTCGCGACGCTGGCGCTCGGGCTGTGAAACCTCAGTCATGGTCGGCGGCCTGCTGTCCACTTTGGCCAGGCTGTGGACGGGCGAGATCGAGCAGTTCGACCACAGCCTCGACGACCGGACACGATGGCCCCTGCGCCAGCAGAGACGGCACCGGACCGACCAGGTGAATTCCCATCTGACCGCCCTGCTGGTGATCGGCGATCTGCGCCGCGCCGAACAGCTCATCACCGACGAGGAGCTCGCGGTGGAGAGTCTCCGCCTCCGTGATCGGGCGATGATCGCCGCGATGCGGGGGCAGTTCGGCCAGGCTGTCGAGCTTTGCCGGCTCGGGACGGTGCGCCCCGTGAGCCGCGGTCCCGACCCGAATTCCGCCGGTATGCACCAGCTCGTCGCCTCGGCGCTCGTGGCCCAGGGGAAGCTGGCGACAGCGCGGGAGCTGCTCGCGGCGGCGAGAAGCGAAGCCCCGCTGCTCGGTCATCTCCTGGTGACCGCCGACGCCCTGCTCGACCGCGCGCTCGGCGAGACCGCGAGCGCGGCGTCACGCCTCCGGGACTCCCTCGATTCGTCCGCCGCGGACGGCCTGCTCGCCGGAACCGAGACCGCTTGGGCCGAACTCGCGGACCTCGCCCTGCGTGCGGGCGACGAGCCGCTGGCGACACGATGCCTTTCAGCGCTTGAGCAACTGGCGGGAAAGATGCCGACCAGTCGCACTCTGGCGTACGCGAAGCTCGTAGGCGCGACTGTCACGAAGAACAGGACCATGGCCGCCGAGTGCCTTGATCAGGTACGCGATCGCGGTCAGCCGTTCGAACTGGCCGTGGTGATCGAACGGCTGACCACTCACGCGGTCTGCGACCCGAAACTCCTGAACGAGGCCTACGACATCCTCGGCGGGCTTGACGCCTTGCTGTACCGGGCATGGATGCGCAACCTGATGCGCGTACACAATGTCAGGATCCCTGGCCGCCAGGAGGCCGTCACGGAGAACGGACGACTGCTGGCGATGCTCGCGGCCGACGGTCTGAGCAACAAACAGCTCGCCATGGCGTTCCGGACCACCGAGAAGAGCGTCGAAGGACGGCTGAGCCGGCTCTTCACCCGGACCGGATATCGATCCCGGATAGAACTGTCCACCGCGATGCTCAACGGGGAATATCACGCGGGGTGATCACCCTTGTCGCATCCGTAGGCATTGACGGGGCGATTCGTCACCTTCCGCGACGAACCCAGGACAGGCACATCAAGACTCCATGAAGAGCCGCTGCCGATACTCGAAGGAGGAGCAGTTAGAGGAGGTTCTCATGAGACGTGTACGGCTGGCCGTCCGCGGGCCCGATCACCTGACGGTCATCGGCCTCAAGACGTTCCTCGCGACCCAGCAGGACTGCACCCTGCTCTTCGAGGGCGACGAGCACGAAGCCGAAGTCGTCATCATCGCTCTCGACAGGTTCTCCTCGAGCAGTGTCGGTTTACTGCGCCAGACCGCCGCAGAACTCGCCAAGCCGATCCTGCTGATCGTCGAGGAGGTCAAGGATGTGGACCTGATCGTCGCCGTGGAATGCCAGGTGACGGCGATTCTGCCGCGGGCCGCCTCCGCGGACGATCGTCTGATGCAGTGCATCCGGTCAACGGCTGACGGCGGCGCCCACATCCCGCCGGACCTTCTCGGCCAGTTGTTCAAACAGACGGAACTCGTACGCCAGGAACTCATCGCCGGTGGGCTGAACCGAGGCGGCCTGGAAGTACGTGAGATCGCCGTGCTCCGGTTGATGGCGGACGGGCTGGACACCGCCGAGATCGCCACGGAGCTGAAGTACTCGGAACGAACCGTGAAGAACATTCTCTACGCCGTCACGAATCGCTTCCAGCTTCGCAACCGGCCACAGGCTGTGGCGTACGCCATGCGCGCCGGAGTGATTTGATCTTCTTTCACCAGGCCGGCGAGGCGTTGAGTCACGACGGCCGCCTTCGTGACCGTGAGGTGGCAAGGCGGCCGTCTCACGCTGCCCTTGGATTGCCATAGCCCCCGCTCAGAGCCTCCCGTCTGAGCACTCCCCCAGGAGCAAGGCAGAGGTTCGATGACGGACGATGAGCACAACAGCGTGCCACCCGCTCCGTGTCCCGGGACACCGGACGACTGGCGAGCCTATCTGGCCGAGTACCGCGACTGGATTCTCAGCTTCGCGGACGACAGTAATCTGGCGCAGCTGCGGAACGACGGACGCGCAGGGTACGAGCCTGCCGACGTGCAGTTGATCGAAGAGACCGAGGAGCGCCTCGGGGTTCCCCTGCCGCCAAGTCTGCGGGCCTTTCTGCTTACCAGCAATGGCTGGGGTCGCGTCGCGGGGTGGATCGAGTCCCTGCACTCCTGCGCCGGCATCGAATGGTTCACCGACGTGCACGACGGGTGGGTCGACGAGGACGACGAAAGCGACGACGTTTTCAAGTACGGCCTGATCGTTGCCGAAGGTGAAGATCTCTTTCTGCTGGACACCAGCGATGTCCTGGACAACGGCGAGTACCGGGCCTACCTCCTCGCCGTCAAGTACGGCACCCTCTCCGAACCCTGCGACAGCTTCAGCGAGCTCCTCACCCTCGGCAGGAAAGAGCTCAAGGAGACGTTCGGCTGACCGAGTCAGGCTATTGAGGGGTAAGTCAAACGTGGCGTGTTCTCGGGTGGGTCGGCGGTGGGATGAAGGCTCCCTTCGCCGCGTCTAATGCCGTGAAGGGAGCCTTCATCCCTGGTCAAGCGCGGGTCGAGACCGGACATTGTGACACCAATCGGGCACGCAATCGACGCGATGCGTCTTTTGTGGACACTCCACATCGGGTTGAACTCGCATGTCGGTCCACAACCCTGCTGTCCAGAGTGGTCAGCTCATCGCCAAGTCGGTGAAGACGGCCTGCGCGACAGGGTTCGATCACGCCACGTTTGCCTTGCCTCTCAATAGAACACTTGAGTCCGCCGCAAGTGGAACGGGTAAGGCTCAGGTCCCTCGAGTGCGGAACGGCCGTGCAACGTCCGGTGATCGTCAGTAATCAAAATGTCATTCAGCCGCCAGGTGAGCGAGATGGTAACCGGGGCGGCGAAAAGTGCGGCCTTCAACTCCGAGGCGAGAGCATCGGAAGCCCGCTTGGACATTCCGACGCCGGAATACCACAGGGCTCCAAGCTCGCCGCGGTCAAACGGCTCAGCGTACCGCAGCACAGGCGTCCTGCCGTTTCGATGGAGCGCCACAAGAGGTTGGGAAATCACGGAGACACACCCTGGAACTCGATACTCGAGGGTGATCCCACCCCATCGCCGCCGCTGCTCCGCCGTCGCCCTGCCGAGCACTCGGCTGGAGTCGCACAAAAAGGTTTCACCGCCGCCGCCCGGCTCCTGGGCCCCGTAACACTGGATCACCGAGAAGGTCGGCGAGCGCCCTGTCAGGATCTCGTCACAGTGCAGGGGAACACGCTCACGGCCGAACAGGTGGCTCATCGGCCAATCGCGCGCGACGAACTCCCTCGGCGACGAAAAGGCCGTACCGAGATCCCGCCAACACTGCTCCATCTCGACCTTACCCATAGGTTCGAAACCTCGAAGCAGAACGAACGGATGGCGATCAAGCAAGCCACGCAAGAATATTCCGGACACCTCCGCCAGTTCGTGATCATTTCCTTCCGCAAGCACGACAACCCCGAATGGATGCAGTTTCATAACACGCTTGATGGCTGTCGGCATGACGACTCCTCACCCGCTGCGAAATTTCGCAGATGCCAAGAATAAACAAGAGGAGACTCCACGCGAAATTTCGGTCAGACCAGACCAAGCCGTACAGTACCGGCAAGCACGACGCCTTCCGAGATCGAGCCGCGAACCGTTACTTGCCGTTCACAGACTCGACATCGACTGACCCGCTATAACCGTGGGTATCCTCGGGACACATGTTGCCTGGCGACCAGCCTTCAAAGTTACCGCCTATCCCCGCAGGTGAATAACCGCCTGGCGGACTCAACCGCAGCGTGGGGCCGAAAAGGCAATCCCCCATTCCTGTTCGGCTCCAAGACGCAAAACGCGGCACCGCCGAACACGAGGTGGAGGAGGATCACAACCCGCTTACCGGACAGGTCAGGCACCGCAGTCGCCAACGTATTCGGTCGCTTCGGCGAATCGGCGGGCCTACGCGGGGCCGAAGTGATGCAGCGCGAAGATCGCGCGGAGATGGTGGGTGCCGTCATGAACACACTTGGTCCCACGACCACACGCCGGAAGTTCCTGCGCCGCAGCCTGGATGTCGCGCTGCTTCTCGCCGCCGCTGGCGCGCTGCCCGCTTGCGGCAAGTCCGACGAGTCACCCGCAGGCGCGAAGGTCGGCGGAACGATCACGATGATGAACTATCCGGACTGGATCGGAAAGGACGAGATCGCCAGCTTCCGAGCCGCGTTCCCCGGCGCGGATGTCAAACAGGTCTCGGGGCTGACCTCCGGCGCCGCACAGGCCATCACCCAGATCCGGCAGAATCTCAAGTCGTACGACCTGACCCTTGCCGGAGGTGCCGCCGCGGGACAGATCCAGGCCGCGGGCTTGGCTGCGAAGTTCGACGCGTCCCAGGTGCCCCTGCTCTCCGGCATTCCCGAGTTCTACCGGCGCTCGTTCCCCTACGGCGTACCGGTCGACATCGGCAAGGTCGGCTTCGGTTATCGCAAGGACCTCATCGACGAGCGCCCCGAATCCTGGGCCGACTTGTGGCAGTTGGCGGCGGCGCACCCCCGCAAAGTCACCGTGCTGAAGTACGCCGAGGACGTGGTCTCCATGGCGCTCCTGCGCACCGGGCAGTCCGCCAACGCGGACGACGAGAAGTCCCTGGCGGGCGCGGTCGACGCGCTCCTGGAGCTCAAACGCAACGTCCGTGCTTTTCTGCCGACTGACTTCTCCAAGGACCTGATCACCGGCGACGCCGTGGCCGCCGTCAGTTACGACTACGACATCGCGTCGGCGCAGGACAAGAATCCCGCCATCGTGTGGGTGGCCCCAGCGAAGGTATGCCGGGATACGTCGACGGCTGGGTCCCTCTGGCGGGCAGCACGAATCTCCCCACCGTGTACGCGTTCATGAACCACCATCTCACACCGCAGGTGTACGCGGACTTCATCAACACCACCGGCTCGGCCTACCTGCTTCCATCGGCCGAGCCGTTCATCAAGGATTCGATCAAGAACAACACGAGCCTCCGTCTCGACGTCGGCAAGGCGTCGTCGGTACAGTTCGCGGTCTACAACGGACCGGACGGCGCACGCAGGCGCGCGGACGCGTTCCAGCGTGTGATCGGCGTATGACACGGGGCAGCCGGCGTCCGGGCCGGCTGCTGCTGGTCGTACCGTCGGCGGCCTTCACGTCGCTGTTCTTCGTAGCGCCGCTTGCCCTGCTCCTTGTGCTCTCCTTCGGAAAGGTGGATCTGGCGGACTACCGGACCTACGTCGGCTGGAACCCTTCGAACTATGCCCGGGCACTCGATCCTCTGTATCTCCAATCCATCCTCCGTTCCTTGGCGATGTCGGCCACGAGCACGCTCGCCTGCCTGGTCATCGGGTTCCCGGTGGCACTGACACTCAGTCGGGCAAGTGGGCACCGGCAACGCGTTCTGCTCGCCGCCGTCATCATCCCCTTGTGGACCGGATTCATAGTCCGCACCTACGCCGTGGCGGGGGTCCTCGCCGACCACGGCCCGCTGTCACAAGCGCTCGGGCTGCTCGGACTGACGCCCGATGGGCTGAGCCTGCTCCACACCCCGGCCGCGGTGGTGATCGGCATGGTCTATGCCTATTTGCCGCTCATGGTGCTGCCACTGTTCGTCGCGTTGGAACGGATAGAACCGGCTCAACTACTGGCGGCCTCCGATCTCGGCGCGGGCCCGTGGTCCCGGCTCCGTCGAGTCGAAATACCTTTGGCGGCACCGGGGATTCTCGCGGGTTCCTTGCTCGTGAGCATTCCCATGCTGGGCGAGTACGTCGTTCCAACGGTACTCGGTGGCGGAAAGACCTTGATGTACGGCAACGTGATCGCTTACCAGTTCCAAGAAGCAGGCGACTACCCGCTCGGCTCGGCCTTGACTGTCATGATGACGACGTTGGTGACAGTGAGCCTCCTGGTCGTACGCAGGGTCAGCGTCCGTTCCGGAGGCGCCGCATGACAGGACGCCGTGGCCCGAGGATCGCGTCGGTACTGACCGGCTTCGTTCTCACCGCCCTCTACGCTCCGATCGCACTCGTCGTGGTGAATTCGTTCAACGCGGACGAGCGGCTCGCTTCCTGGGGTGGAGTGACGTTTCGGTGGTGGGTCGAGGCCATGAACGACACCAGAATACTCGAGGATCTCTGGCTGAGTCTCATCGTGGCGTCAGCGACGACGATTCTTTCGGTCTCGCTGGCGTTGGCGGACGCGCTGTGGTGGCGGCGAGCGTCCTCGCGGGCACGACGCCTTTTGGACGGCGTCGTCTTCGCCCGTATCGTGCTTCCGGAAGTGGTTCTCGCATTGGGTCTCTTCCTTGGCGCGGAGCAATTCGGCGTACCGCTGGGCATCGCCGCGATCGTGATCGGGCAAGCCGTGTTCTGCTCGGCGTACGCCACCGTCCTGATCCAAGCGCGACTGTCCACAATGGGCACCGAGCTGGAGGACGCCGCAGCCGATCTCGGCGCCCCGCCTGGAAGGATTCTGCGCGGGGTAACCCTGCCGGTGCTGGCACCCAGTGTCCTGGCCGCGGGGCTGATGGTACTGACGTTCTCCTTGGACGACGTCGTCGTCGCGCAATTCCTCGGGGGCACCGAAGCCGAAACCCTCCCGGTGCTACTGCTGGGCAAGATCAGGCTCACCGTTTCACCTGAGATCAATGCGATCGGCACGGCTCTGATGCTGGTGACCGCTCTTCCGGTCATCTTCTTGCTGAGCAAAGGCCGGTTGACCGTGCCAGGACGTCGTGGCCGGCCACCGGAAGGCCCGGCCGATGCCTCCTGATCCGCCGATCTCGTCCGCGGTCGGTATCCGTGGCCTCACCCGCCGGTTCGGGCCGGTGACCGCGGTCGACGATGTCGATCTCGACGTGTCCCGTGGCGAGTATTTCTCCTTGCTGGGCCCTAGTGGATGCGGGAAGACGAGCATCCTCCGGATGATCGCCGGGCTGCTGACGGAAACAAGCGGTACGGTGTGGCTGGGCGGAACCGATATGACCGGTCTTCCTGCGCACCGGCGCCCGGTCACCACCGTCTTCCAGGACTACGCTCTCTTTCCGCATCTGGACGTCGCCGGGAACGTCGCGTTCGGCCTACGACAGCGGGGAATCCGGGGCCGGCCGGCTCGGGCCCAGGTAGACGCCATGCTCGAACAAGTAGGACTTTCGGGGCGCGCCGGCGCGCGTCCACAGGAACTCAGCGGCGGTCAGCGCCAGCGAGTCGCTCTCGCTCGTTCCCTGGTCCTGCGCCCCGAAGTGCTGCTGCTGGACGAACCGCTTGGTGCTCTCGACCTGTCCCTTCGCAAGCAGATGCAGGTTCTGCTGCGAAGGCTGCAGCGCGAGACGGCGACGACGTTCGTCCAGGTGACACACGACCAGGCGGAAGCCTTCATGCTGTCCGATCGCGTGGCGATCCTGTCCGAGGGCCGGCTCCAGCAGGTGGCGACGCCCAGCGAAGTCTATCGGCGCCCGGCCAACGGATTCGTGGCTTCGTTCGTCGGCGAGGTCAACCGGTTCGCCGGCACGGTGTGCGGGGTACGCGACGGCGGGCGATGTTACGACGTGCTATTGCCCACCGGGCGGATGGTGATGGTGCCCGGAGCGCCAGGCCTCCTGCGTGGTAGTCCGGTCGCGATCCTGGTGCGTCCGGAAGACTTGACGCTGGACCAGCCCAGGACGGACTCCGTGACCATGGACGCGACCGTGACCGATCTGGTTTTTCAAGGCCCCGTCACGGAAATCTGCGCCCGGCTGGGGGAAGGTTCCGAGTTCACGGTGTCCATCGCGGCGCGAGCCGCGGACGACCTCGCCATCGGCTCCATCACGCCGGTGACGTGGCGCCCCGCGGAGAGCTGGCTGTTGCCCGCACAGACCGCGTGATCATGCGCCACCGAACCGCACCTTGAGTTCATCGGACTTGCCCAGGACCCAATAGGTGGCCGATCGCACCGGATACAGCCACTTCGGCCACGCTGTCGCCATGCTGTTGTAGCGCCGCGACCACACTTGGTTGTACTCGATCCCGGGACGCTCACGTGCCTCCCAGCGAGCCAAAGCCGCCTGGACATCGTCCGAGTCCGTCACCTCGTCGGCCAATGCCAGCGCCGCGCTCATGGCGGACACCGCGCCCTGCCCCAAGTTCGATGCCATCGCGAACGCGGCGTCACCGAGGAGCGCCGTCCTTCCCACCGACCACCGGGAGCAGCGGACCTCCTTCAAGTTATGCCACAACACCTTCTCCGGTGCGCGCTCGATGACATCGCGGGCCTCGGGGAACACGGAGATCCAGTGATCATGGTCGAGCGGGTCGGTCCGCGCGCGCTTGTCGTCCCGGCGGCAGGACAGGAAGACCGCCATGGCATCGCCCAACGGAAGAATTCCCACCCGTCTGCTGTCCCGCAGCCATTCGGGCTGATCCGAGATCCATTCGCCGGACCGGCGCGGAAGCACGTATCGGAGGCTGGACGCGTTGAGATCCAAACAGGTCACGTCAAGCCCGTTTCCGTCCAGCGAACGCCGCACCACGGAGTCGACACCGTCGGCACCGACGACGAGGTCACCCTCCAGCACCTCCGGATCTCTGCCACCGAACACCAACGCGTCCCCCGTCGCGCCAGTCACCGGCGAACTCGTCCGGATCTCGACTCCCGCAGCGCGGGCGCTGTTCGCCAGCGATCGGTGCAACGACCGGCGATGACAGCAGTACATGTCACGCCTCACTCGCTGAGACTGCACGGTCCATCCCCGTTCGTCATACATGGACCAGTACCCGACGCGCGCCGCGTCGGCGATGGCGTCATCGAGGGCGCCGACCCGAGTGAGAACCTCGATACCCGTGGGACCCAAAGTGATGCCCGCCCCGATTTCCCTCAACCTCGCCGACCGCTCATGGACGATGACCCGCCAGCCGCGCCGTCCGAGCGCCGTGGCCAGGGTCAGCCCGGCAACCCCGGCACCGGCTACCTGTGCGATTCGCTGCATTTTGCCACCACCCGGCGATCCCGATACCAATTAATTGTGAAGTACTGTTGGAGACAGTGGTTCAGCAAGGAACTTGCACTCGTAAATCCACAACTACCCGGCGCGGAGAAACGATGCTCACGACCTATCTCGCCATCACCGCGTTCACCGCCCTCGGCGCGACGGCCGATGCCTACGGTTTCGTATGGGCCGGCCGCATATGGAGTAACGGCGGCCCGCGCTGGGACGCCGTGGCCATGTCCGTCGTGACCAATACCGCCGGACTGGCCTGCTACCTCCTTACCCTGCGCTACCTGACGAAACTCGGAGAGATAGGCGTCAGCCTGCAGGCAGCGAGCTGGTACCTGGTGACCACTGTCGGGGTGATGCTCGCCAGCGGCGTCGCATTCGAGTGGTCCTGGCTGGACCACCTCCTCGCGGTGACCAGTATCGGTTCGCTTGCCCTGCTGATCGTCCGTCACAATTGATCCCACCAACGTCGATGCCTGCCGAAGAAGGACACAAAAGGGCAGGACCGGCCGCATAAACGTGCAGATCTTGGCAAGACCTTTGCCGGTTCTTTCTATTATGCGTGCGGTTGGTACGCGGCGTTTCATGAGGGTATCCACCACAGTCCGCATCCGAGGGGCGCACGACGGTCTCCCCGATCACCGGACTCTCCTTTAATGGCTACCCGCGAGCAGGCGAAGTCTTCCCACCCCTACCTGGACTCATCCAATCCGCAGTGGAGTTCGACATGATTCGCAAGATGATCATCATCGCGGCTTTCCCCTCCTGGACGCCGGCGTGATCGTAGCCCTGTCCAAGTTCACACAGACGGCACCGGCGAGAGTCGAGATCGCGACCTTCGTTCCAGGACCTACCGGAGATCGGCGATCGGTCGCATGGTGACGATTCCACTGGCAGGTGCGGCGGCCTTCGGCTGGGGAGGCGCCGACTATCTCGGCGGCAGGGCCGCCCGGACGGCGCCGGCGATCACGGTGGTACTGCTGTCGCAGGTCATCTCGGCGCCGATCCTCGCCCTATTTCTCGCGATGACCTCAGCCGGTGGCGCGCGACCACTTGATCTCGTTATCGGTGCGGTCTCCGGAGGCTTCGGCCTGCTCGGAACGGTTCTGCTCTACGGTGCCCTCGCCACCGACGGAGCCGCCACAGTCGCTCCCGTCACCGCGGTGGTCACAGCGCTGGTCCCCCTGATCGCAGGACTCTTCTTGCAGACGGCTCCAGAGCCGCTCGCCCTCATCGGCGCGTTTTCCGCCGTGGTTTCCGTGGCGCTGGTGAGCAAAGTCGTCCGCGGCGACGCGAGTAAGGCTTCGATGCGAACGGTGGCCATCGCGTTCAGCGCGGGAAGCGCGCTCGGCCTGCAGCTGCTCTTGCTCACTTTGCCGGGCCCAGCAGCGGGGCTGTGGCCTCTGGCAGGAGCGCGAGTGTGCTCGATCCTCTGTGCCGCGGTGATCGTGTTGCGCGCGCGAGGTAAAGCGAGCCAAACTGCTCTGCGTATGCCGCTCATCACCCTGGTCGGGATCTTCGATACCGCGGCCTACGTCTTCTACCTCTACGCGACCTCACACGGCCTGCTCAGTGTGGTCGGCCCGATCGTCTCGCTGTCCCCGGTGTCGACCGTCCTCTTGGCCGTGATCATCGATCGAGAGCGGATCGGATCGCTGCATTTACTGGGCCTCGGATTCGCGGCCGCGTCATTGATACTCATCGGGTTGTGACGGCGTCTGCGCTTCGCGTACTCTGCACGGAATTGCATCCGAACGCCGTGTCACCCGCGTCAAGGACCCGACAAGGCGCAAGATCCTCCAGAGCTTCGCCACCTGGCACCACCTCCGGCGCTTGCGCGCGACCGCCGACCGCCAACGCCTGACCCAGGACCAGGTCGTCTACGCCGTCAACTCTCTCTACCGCGGCATTCCCGTGCGGGGAACGGGAATACCGCTGCAGCAGAGATCACCAGTGAAGAACGGGCCGACTCATACGCACTGCGTCGGCGAGAGACTCGAGCACGGCGATGGTATCGGTCAGGTCGAGACAGGCGTCGGTGACGCTGACTCCATAGGGTGCGGGATGGTCGTGACGCCCCTCTACCAGAAAGGATTCCAGCATGATCCCGGCTATTGCTCGTTCACCTCTCGCGATTCGGCCGGCGACGTCGACCACCACACCAGGCTGGCGGCGATGGTCCTTTCCCGAGTTGCCGTGTGACGCGTCGATCAAGACACGTTCCACGCACCCTACGGCACGAAGCTGTCTGACGGCCTCGCCGACGGATGCCGTGTCGTAGTTCGGACCTCCTCTCGCGCCGCGCAACACCAGGTGCGCCGATGCGTTGCCAGGCGCGTTTCGCACCACAACGGCACCGTGGTCGCCCACAGCTGGATGTCGCTGTGGCCTGCTCGCGCACAGGACAGCGGCAGTCGCCATAGACAGGTCGCCGTCGAGGCCGTTCTTGAATCCGATCGGCATCGACGCTGACGAGCCGAGTTCTCGATGCGACTGGCCGGCCACCGTCCTCGCTCCGATCGCGCCGTAGCTGAGGACGTCGCTGACGTAGGGTGCCAGCATTGGCTCGACGAACTCGCCGGCCAGCGGCAGTCCACTGGCCGCGGCTGCGATCAGGAACTCCCGGCCTGTCCGCAGTCCTCCGGCGATGTCTTCGGATCCATCGAGCCCTGGGTCGTGCAGCAACCCCTTCCAGCCGACCGCCGTTCGCGGTTTCTCCAAATAGGCACGCAGAACGATGAGCAGCTGGTCGCTCATCGAACGAGCAGCCTCAGCGAGTCGGCACGCGTAGTCGAGGGCTGCTGCCGGGTCGTGGATCGAGCAGGGGCCGACAACGACCAGCGCACGTCCGTCTCGTCCCGCGAGCACGTCTGCGATCGCCGAACGATGCCGACGGATCTCTTCGGCGACAAGGGCGGATATCGTCAACTCGCCGGACAATTCCGCCGGGCTGGGCAGCAGTTCGTCGGGTGGAACGGTGCTCATTTACTTTTCCT
Organism: Amycolatopsis sp. EV170708-02-1; assembly: GCF_022479115.1. Taxonomy (NCBI): domain Bacteria; kingdom Bacillati; phylum Actinomycetota; class Actinomycetes; order Pseudonocardiales; family Pseudonocardiaceae; genus Amycolatopsis; species Amycolatopsis sp. EV170708-02-1. Next base: position 4,244,960 of record NZ_CP092497.1, on the reverse strand, counting down.
CCGGGATTTGCTTCGGGAAATCCCGACCCCGGCGAGGCAAAGCACACCGCCGAGCACGGCGAATGCCACGGGGACCTCGTCAAGAACCAGCCACGACAGCACGATCACGATCGCCGGAACCGCGTAGGTGGTAACACCGAGCTTTCCTGCCGGTGTCCGAGACAGGGCGTAAGCCCAGGTATAGAAGGCCAGCGCTGTGGGCAGCAGCCCCAGGTAGACAACCGACCACGTGGCCGACGCCGGTGCGCTCGCTATGTCGTGGAGGAGTTGCCCGGTGAACGGCAGGCATGCGACCGCACCCACCGCGCAACCGAAAGTTGTGGCTTGTAGTGCGGTGGCGTGGTTCAGTGCCGGTTTCTGAGACACGACACCCACGGCGTATCCACCAGCAGCGAGCAAACAGAGCGCGACGCCGCCTGCTGTGGACGTTCCGTGCTGTGAGGCGAGCCCGACGATCGCCGCGCCGATGAATGCCACGACGAGACCGGTCACGAGACGGCCGGGCAATCTTTCCTTCAACACGACGCCGGCCAGGATCGCGGCGAGGACGGGGCCGATCCCCACCACGAGTGACGCCGTTCCAGCGTCAGTGTGACGTTCGCCCCAATTCAAGGCGACCATGTACAGGCCGAACCAGAAGACTCCGGCACCGGCAATCCCGGGCCAGGCCCTTCGTGACGGGAGTTTCACACCTTTGCAGGTCGCTATCGTCCCCAGAGCGAGAGCGCCCACGACCAGTCTCCCGAGGGCGAGTGCTCCAGGCTCGTAGTGGGTGCCGGCGAAGCGGATGGCGACGAAGGCCGATGCCCAGAGGAGCATCGTCACTGCGATCGCCGCGACGGTCTTGACGTCGAGTTTGACGTCGGTCCTAGTGCTCATCAGCCGGCTGCCAGCGTCCTGAGCGCACGGCGATCCAGCTTGCCGACCGGGGTGCGGGGAAGTGATTCGACGATGATGATGTCCTCCGGCATCTCGTACCAGCTCAGTTCTTCTCGTGCCAGCGCCGCGAGCTCCGCGATCACCCGGCTGGGCTCGGCGCTGCCAGCCAGTTCGATGTGCGCCCGGAGCGAGGTGACACCGGTCTCGCGCCGCACAGAACACACGCCCGCCGCATGGACGGCGGAGTGACCCACCAAGAGGTCTTCGATCTCGGCAGGATGCACGTTTTGTCCCCCGACGATTTCGATGTCGTCCAGCCGCCCGTGCAGTCGCACGAAGCCGTCGCGATCGACAGTTGCCGCATCGCCCGTCGCGTACCAGTCGTCCGGCATCCTCAGCGGTGTATCGGACGCGCGCGCGACCCCTGGCGCGATCGTCGGACCACGTACTTCCAGGGCCCCTTCAGCTCCGGGAGCAACCTCCTCGCCCAGTTTGTCGACCACCCGCATGCGGTACGGGGGCAGGATGCGGCCTATCGTGGTTTCTCGATGAGCAGTCGGGGTGTTGGCGATCAACGCGTGTCCGACTTCGGTGGTGCCGAAGATGTTGAGGAGCCGGTCGCCCAGGGTCTTGCGCAGCGCGACCTCGACGCTGACGGGCAGCGGTTCACCCGCGACCAAGGCCAGTCGCAAGGTATCCAGTGTCGCCACGGATGAGTGCTGGAGCAGCCTGGCGTAGAAACTGGGCTGCCCGTAGAACACCGAAACCTGGTGGCGATCGATGAGGTTCAGCGCCACGGATTCGGTCAAGCGCTCCTGGCTCAGCACTGTCGAGCTGCCGTGAAGCAACGGGAAGAGCAGGGAATTGCCGAACCCGTAGGCGAAGTACATGCGCGACGCCGACAGCGTGGTGTCCGCGGGCTTCAAGCCGATCACCTGACCGATGGCTTGATCGTAGACCGCCGGGTCACCGTGGGTGTGGTAACAGAGCCGTGGGGTTCCGGTCGTACCGGAGGTGAAAAAAGCAAAGGCGACTGAGCCCGCGTCGGTGGCGACATGGTCGGCCAACGGCCTGGCCGCACCGAGTTGTCCTGGGGTTACCGCCCTGACGTGCTCGAGGCCGGGCGTTCCTCGTTCTGCGATCGTCACGTGAGGAAGGGCGATCTCGGCGGCCCGCCGGACGGCGGTCTCGTGCATGAACGTGTTCACAGGGATCGCCACTGCCCCGAGCTGAATCGTTCCGAGGACGGCCTGGACGAATTCGACGCTGTCGGGAAGCGCCAGCAGGACGCGGTCGCCCGCGGTCACACCGCGGGCGGCGAGACCGCCCGCGAAGCAGGCCGAACCCGAATACAGCTCGGCGTAGGACACTGCGGCATCGTCCGCCTGGTAAGCCAATCGATCAGACCAGCCGTTGTCCCGAGCGAGTGCGGCGAGGTGGCCGGCCAGGTTCACGGCACTATCCCCTCGATCTCGACGAGCAAGTCAGGCCGACAGATGTCGACATTCAGGTAGACCACTCGGGCGTCGGGCGCGAAGACCTCTTCGCACCGGGAGCGCACCAGCGGCAGGTCGGCGGCATGGCGAACGTAAACCTTGATCAGATCAAGATCACGAAGGGCGTAACCGCCGACTGCCTGCACCTGACGCAGGTTTTCGGCACTGATCAATGCCATGATGTTGTCCAGGGTGACCTCAAGCTGACCGGCGATGTCACCCTGACAGACAGTCTCATCACCGATGATGCTTGCCGTGCCCGAAATGTACAATGTTCCGTCAGCAAGGGTCGCTCGTGCGAAGCTTGGCGCTTTCGGGCCGTAGCGCTCCGGATAATGATAAGCTGGGGTCTGCCGGGGATTCTCCAGATGGTGCACGTTTGCATCAGCGCGTCCTGCAAGGAAATACAGGTACACGCCTCGCCCTCGAGTGCCGATCCCGGTGGCAGCCGGGATCCGACCGATCCGGCCGGTCCATAAAGCAAATGCTTCGGCCCGCCCCACGCAGAAGTCTCGATAGATCTCCGTGCCGTCGGCGTTGCTGTCGATGATCCCGCCTACCAGGTTCCACATGCGCAGGATGTTCGGATAGCCGAGCCGGGTGGCAAGCTCAAAGGCCGAATCATAGGCTATCCGGGCCGCATCCCTGTAGATGTCTCGTTCAGCCACCTGTACAGCGCAGAACAAGTGACGACCGTCTGCGGCATAGGCCAATCCGCCATCCCGGCCCGCCATCACCGGCCCGACAGCGGTGAAGATCTCCTGGAACCCCGGTTCGGCCCCTGCGATCATCGGAACACCTAACGCCGGCACACCGTCGAGTATCTCTGGCGCAAATCCGTTCGCACCAAAGATGACCCTTCCCAGAAGACTTCTTTCCGTGGGCATTTCAATCGAATGTTCGAGCATGAGCCCCGATCGCACCTTCCCCGACAAAGCGAGCAAGTCAACAATTTGAGACATGAGGAATCCCCGTCATGAAATAACACAGGCGTCACCCTCGACGCAATCAATCGTGCGGAGCCGACAGGCTATCGGCAAATCATTCGGTAAGTCAACCGCCGACGCTACAACCTTTCAAGCCACCCATTTGGACGCTTGAAATTCTTTAAATTGTCAGCTGGGCAGAGCCTCTGCGATTCGTGAGGGATACTTCCAGATTCCTGCCAGCAGTGCAATGTACTGATCGAAGCTGAATGTTTCTGTGCTATGGCGCCGCCCAGTCGCGCTCAACGCGACTCTGTCAACTGAGGGGGTGTTCAGCACACTTTTTATTTCAAGCCGACAGATCCACCACTCGGCTGACACAAGAATTTTCCGCACAGAGCTCCTCAGCCCACAACATTCGCCGCGGCCGACGCGACCAGTTCGCACGCTGTTCCCGAACGGACATCAGCGGGATAAACCTCCGAATTGATTGACATTCCTACCCGTAACCACCCTCGACTCAATCAACCAGAATTGGTCACTTGTCCGTAGACCACAACTCCAGGGAAGTCGCAGCGAAAATTGTCTCGATTCGGCTGCCATAATGCGTCCCGGACCAGTACACCCACCGTGTCCTAAACGAACAACTCGTCGCGGTAGATGCTGTGCCGTACGGCCTGGGCCGCGTCGGCGAGAGTGGGGCGCAGTTGATGCCACGCCTCGCCCCGGTTCCCGGCGAGCGTGAGTGCGGCGACCACCGCCCCCGCCTGGTTGGTGATCGCGGCGGACATCGATGAACGGCCTGTGATCTCCTGATGTACCGAGATCCGTGTGCTCCGCACGGGATCAGGGTCGGTGCCTGGGCCGTCGAACGCGCGGTAGAGGAGGGTCGCCGAGGAGGCACCGGCGCGGAGCCTGCTTCCTTCGTGCACATCGGACTGGCCACCGCCGGCCTGCGCGAGACTGACGACCAGCGCTTCGTCCTGATCGAACACGCTCAGGTAGGCCGTCCGCCCGGTCAGCGCCGCCAGCTCTCTGATGTGCCGTGAGGTGTAACGCTGGATCCGGCGCACGCACGGGGCGGAACTGCCGATCGCCCAGACCCGGGTGGCGAGCCGGTAGCGGCCGTCGGCCTGCTGTTCGAGGCCACCCCATTCGGTGAGTTCACGGACCATGCGCCACGCCGTGGCGACCGGCAGCCCGGTACGTTCGGCGATCTGCGTGATCTGCAGCGGCCCGGATGCCCGCTCCACGGCGTCCAGTACCGACAACACGCGCGCCGCGACACTTCGAGGAGCCATGGTCCGCTCCTTCCCTGTCCCGGCGCGGAAGTTAACACGAAACAAGGCACGCCGGCCTCCGTCCCAATCCGTGAGCGGTTTCCGGAGAGTGAAAACGGGACCGGTGTTCCGCCTGCCCGAACACACAGACTCGGGATCGTGCTAAGACAAATGCTTCTTCTCACCAGTGCCGCCGCGATGCTCGTCGCCTGCGGCACCGGCAGTGCCGAGAACGGCACGGCTGCCACTCTCACCGCGGGGCTCTCCGCACCTGTCGGCTGCCTCGATCCGCACCAGACGCCACAGACTCCGAACCTGCAGGTGTCCCGCCAGCTGGTGGATTCCCTCACCGACCAGGATCCGGCGACCGGCAAGATCGTGCCTTGGCTGGCGAAATCCTGGACGGTCGAGGCGCAGGCCACGAAATTCGTCTTCACCTTGAGGGAGGGGGTGACTTTCAGCGACGGCACACCACTGGACGCCGCCGCCGTCGTCGCCAACTTCGACGATGTGGCCGCCCTCGGCGCGCGCTCCCCGCTCGGCGCCACCTACCTCGCCGGATACGCGGGCGCCACCGCGTCCGGACCGCACACCGTCGAAGTGCGGTTCTCCGCCCCGAGTGCCCAGTTCCTGCAAGCAACGTCGATGGTCACGCTCGGTCTCCTCTCACCCGGTGCGCTGGCGCAGACACCGGAGAAGCGGTGCGCCGGCACGCTCACCGGCTCCGGTCCGTTCTTGCTCGACCGGGTGGCGCTCAACGAAGAGGTCCGGCTGACCGCTCGAAAGGACTACGCCTGGGCGAGTGACCTGTCCGCGCACAAGGGCTCGCCCCGGGTCGGGACGTTGGCCTTCGCCATCGTCACCGACCCGAGCGCACGGCACGGCAGTCTCGTCTCCGGCCAGCTCGACGCCGATCTGCAGGTGCTCCAGCAGGACGAACCGTCCTTCGGCGGAGGAGGGGCACGGCTGCTGTCCAGCACGCGGCCCGGAGTCGTGTACACGTTGCTTCCCAACGAATCCCGCCCCGCGCTGAGCGATCCCGCCGTGCGCCGCGCGGTCGGCGCGGCGCTGGACAGGGCGGCGTTCAAACCGCTGCTGTCCGCGGGCGAAGGCCCAGCGACCGACGTCCTCGCCAGGACCACGCCCGGTTACGCGGACCGGTCGGCGGATCTCGCATCCGACAGGCAAGGGGCGTTCCGGCTGCTCGATGCGGCGGGCTGGCGGCCAGGCGCCGACGGAGTACGGGCCAAGAGCGGCGAGCGCTTGTCCTTCACCTTGGTGTACTCGACCACCGAACGGTACGGCGCGCTCTACCAGCTGATCGCCCGGCAGTTGTCCGAGGCCGGAATCGAGCTGCGTCCCACCCCACTGGACGACGCCGCCAACAGCGCGCGTCAAAGCTCGGGCGATTACGACTTCGTGTCGTGGGCGGTGACCCGCGGCGACCCGACGGTACTCGCGAGCCTGTACCCGGTGAAGAGCGCGAACCCGTTGCGCCGCAGCACACCCGACGAGGTGGACGCCGCGATCGCGCGGGTCGCCACCCTCCTCGATCCCGTCGAGCGGGCACGCGCCGTGGACACCGCGGCGAAGGCGATCCTCACCGCCGGGCACGGCATCCCGCTCTTCGAGCAGTCCTCCTCCATCGGCGTCGCGTCCCGGGTGTCCGGTGTGCGGCTGGACGCGTCGGGCCGTCCGATCTTCCAGGAAGCAGAGGTGACGCCATGAGCTGGCATGACTTCGGTGACGGCCGGGCGGTGGACGCCGCGACGTTCGTCACGGCCGCGCGGACCCTGCTCGACGCCGCGGTCGCCGCCGCGGGTGGCGGCACGGAAACCCGGACCGACTTCGTCTCGGGCCTCGCCGCGTGCCTGTCCACCACGGGTCCCTACGCGACTCTCCGGCTGGACGCCGGGCCGGCCGGTCAGGAGGTGCGGGCGGAAGTGGCGGCGAACGCCGACGCGGTCTCCGCTCTGGTCCTGGATCTCGTCCGGGACGCTCCGCCCGCCGGCCGCCCCGGCCCGGCCGACATCCACAGTAGCTGCGTCGGCTACTCCTGGATCCCGCCCGTGGTCCGCAGGCTCATCGCCGGACCGGAACTGCATCCCGCGCGCAACCTGTACAACGAGTGGCTCTGGCAGCTCGTGCTGCTGCGGGACGCGCTGATCCCGTTCACCAACGCGGCCGAGATACCGGTGCTGGCCGATGCCGACGGGCTGACCCGGCTGCGGGAAGCTCGCGACTGGTTCGCGGTGCAGGTCATGACCCGTCGCATCCCGCACGAGGCGATCGTGCGGTTCGCCGCCGAAGTCGTCGCCGGTGAACGGGCCGACGGCGCGTACGGGTTCCAGCACGGTGGCGCGGTGGTGCTGCCTCCGGTCGCCTTGGACGGCCCGCTGCTCGGACCGGCGTATCTGCTGACGCGTCGCGAGATCACGCTGGTGCCCGAGGAGGTCTCGTTCTTCGTGCCAGGCGAAGACCAGCGCGCCACCACCCTGTCCACACCGGCGAAGGCGGCCGAAGACATCGACGTGGTCGCCCTGTCCGACAGGCTCGTTCCCGGCGCTCCCGGGCCTGGCCGGACGCGCACGCTCACACTGGCCGTGGGTTTCGACGGTCACGAGTGGACGGCGGACCTCGGACAGGCGCTGCGCGGACACCGGTACGCCGCCCGGCCGGGCGGTACTCCACAGGAGTCCACACCGGACAGCGCGACCTGGTCCGGATGCGCGGTGCTACGGGAGGACGGCGCGGTCACGGTGCCCGACGGCGGGCTCATCCCGACCGGTGGCCAGCGGGCGCTCGCGCTGGCGCTGCTCGGGAAGCTGCGGCCGGGGAACGTCGTTCTCTATACCGGCCAGGAGGTCGGTGGACCGGCCGTACTCCTCGATGTCCGGGGATGACCGTGCGCCGGTTCATCCTGAAGCGGGCATGGCAGGCCACCGTCGTGGTGCTGGCGGCCTACACCCTGACCTTCGCGGCCTTCTACCTGCTACCCGCCGATCCGGTGCGAATCATGATCGGTCCGGAGAACGTGGTGGACGAGGCCCGTGTGGCCGCGCTGCGCGCCGAGTACGGCCTGGACCGGCCCGCGGTCGTGCGGTACTTCGACGGGCTTCTGGACGCTCTACGCGGCGACTTCGGCACGTCCTTCCAGACAGGACACGGCGTCGGCGCGACGATCGCCGAAGCGGCACCCCGGACGCTGGCGCTGGCGGGTGCCGCGTTACTGGTGGCCGTCCCGCTGGGATTCCTGCTCGCCTGGGCGGCCGCGCACACCGGCAGGCCGTGGCTTCGCCGTCTGCTCGGCGGTGTGCCGGGCCTGTCGCTGTCGGTGCCGACGTTCTGGCTCGGCCTGATGTTGCTGCAGATCTTCTCGTTCGGACTGCGGCTGTTCCCGGCCCGCGGCGACGGGCTCGAGGCCTTGGTCCTGCCCGCGGTGACACTGGCTGTGCCGTCGTCGGCGTTCGTGGCTCAAGTCCTGTCGGCGCGGCTGCTGCCGGAAATGCGCCAGGCCTATGTGAACACGGCGCGGGCCAAGGGTGCGTCGCGGGCCAGGGTGGTGACGGCGCACGCGCTGCGCAACGCGGCGATGCCCGCGCTGACGATGGTGTCGCTGCTGGTCGGCTGGCTGCTGTCCGGATCGGTTGTGGTGGAGACGGTGTTCGCCCGCAACGGGCTCGGCAGGCTGGTCGAATCGGCGGTGACGGCACGGGATCTGCCGGTACTGCAAGGACTCGTCGTGGTCACCACGACGCTCGTCACCCTGCTCGCCCTGGCCGTCGACCTGCTGCATCCGGTGGTGGACGTCCGGGAGCGGTTATGGTGAGCCCGCTGCGCAGGCCGGGGACGCTGATATCCGCCGCCGTCCTGGTGGTGGCCGTGACCGCGGCGCTGGCACCGGGTCTGTTCACCGCCGCGGACCCCCTCGCCGACGACCTCGCCGAACGGTTGCGGCCACCCGGCGCGGGACATCCGTTCGGCACCGACGAACTCGGACGAGATCTGCTGGCGCGTGTGGCACACGGGTCGGCGGCGTCCCTGTCCGCGGCCGTGGTGGCGGTGGGCATCGCGGTGCTGGCGGGCTCGGTGCTCGGCCTGGTGGCGGGCACCGCCCGGGGCGTGCTGGACGACATGGTCATGCGGGCGGTGGAGGTACTGCTCGCGGTGCCGTCGTTCCTGCTCGTGCTGATCGTGGTCGCGGTACTCGGCCCGGGTACCGGCCCGGTGGCGATCGCCGTGGGTGTCTCCGCCACCGCGGTGTTCGCCAGGATCACCCGGGCCGAGGTCATCCGGGTCCGCGGCGCCGGCTACGTGGAAGCGGCCGCGGTGTCCGGCACCGGACGACGGGCGACCCTGGTGACGCACGTGCTGCCCAACGCGGCGGGTCCGGTCGCCGCGCTGGCGGCACTCGAACTGGGTAACGCGATCCTCACCGTCGCCGCGGTCGGCTTTCTGGGATTCGGCGCTCCGCCGCCGGATCCGGAGTGGGGCTCCCTGATCGCCGCCGGCCGCCAGTTCCTCGCCTCCGCGTGGTGGCTCACCACGCTTCCCGGCCTCGTCATCGTGGCCGTGGTCCTCGCGGTCAACCACCTGGGCCACACCTTGAGATCGGAGAACCGATGACCCTGCTGACGGTCCGCGGCCTCACCGTCCACTATGGACGCTCGCCCGCCGTCGCCGACGCCCACCTGTCCATCCACTCCGGACAGGTCGTGGCGGTGGTCGGCGAGTCCGGGTCAGGCAAGTCGACGCTGGCTCAGGCCCTCGTCGGTCTCCTGCCACCAGCCGCGCATGTGCGCGGCGAGATCACGTTCGACGGAGCGCGGGTCGACCGGCTCACGGACCGGCGGTGGCGACGGCTGCGCGGGCGACGGATCGCCTACGTGCCGCAAGACCCGGGGACCGCGTTGAACCCGCTGATGACCATCCGTGCGCAGGTGGCGGAAGCCTTGCGGCTCAACGGGAACTCGGCCGCCCCTGCCACGGTGCTGGCGCGTGCCGGCATTCCCGACCCGGACCGGGTACTCGCCTGCCACCCGCATCAACTGTCCGGCGGGTACCGGCAGCGCGTGCTGCTGGGCATGGCGCTCGCCGGTCGCCCGGCGCTGGTGATCGCCGACGAGCCGACATCCGCGCTCGACACGACCGTGCAGAAGGCGGTCCTGGACCTGATCCGGTCGATGGCGGCTGACGGGACGAGTGTCCTGCTGATCACCCACGACCTCGGTGTCGCCGCGGACCGGGCCGACCGGGTGGCCGTCATGTCCGGTGGCCGGATCGTCGAGGAGGGCCCGGCCACCCAGGTGTTCGGCAACCCACAGGACGCCTACACCCGGCTGCTGATCGACTCGGTGCCCCGGCCGCTGGCGTCGGCCAGACCTGTCACCGAACCGCTGCTGGAAGCCTGCGAGCTGCGCAAAACCTATGGCGAGACGGTCGCTGTCGATGGTGTGTCCTTCGCCCTGGGCGAAGCAGGCGCGCTCGGCCTCGTGGGCGAATCCGGCTCGGGCAAGTCCACGATCGCGCGGATGGTCACCGGCCTTGCCGAGCCCACGGCCGGCCGTGTCCTGGTCGCGGGCGATCCGCCCGCTCTCGGGAACGGCAGGGTGCAGTTCGTGGCGCAGAACCCGTACAGTTCGCTCGATCCGCTGTGGAGCGTCGGGCGGATCATCGCGGAACCGTTGCGGGCACGAGGAATGGGCCGCGCCCAGCGCAGAAGCCGGGTGCTCGGGCTGCTCACCGACGTCGCCCTGCCCGAGTCGTACGCCACGCGACGACCGGGCACCTTGTCCGGTGGGCAGCGGCAACGGGTGGCGATCGCCCGTGCGCTCGCCCCCAGACCGGACCTGATCGTGCTCGACGAGCCTGTCTCCGCCTTGGACGTCGTGACGCAGGCGCAGATCCTGTCGTTGCTCCGGCGACTCCGGGACCTCCACGGGCTGGCGTATCTGCTCATCTCGCACGATCTGGCGGTGGTCGCGTCGGCCGCGGACCACCTCGTGGTGCTGAGGAACGGACGGCTGGTCGAAACGGGACCGACCGGCGACGTGTTGTCCTCGCCCGCCGCGCCGTTCACCCGGGAGCTACTCGACGCCGTCCCGGGTGGATTGTCCGGTGCGGTGACGCCGGGTTGATCGCTCGATCGCGTCGGCCACCTCGTCCGGGTGCGCGGCGAAGACCGCGTGCCCGGCGTCCATGGTCACTTGGTCGAACGCGGTCCCCGGAGCAAGGCCGTCGGCGTCACGGATCATCACGTCCTGGAGTTCGACCGGCAATGCGCGGTCGGCGGCGGTGCGCAGATAGGTCCTCGGGACGCTCCCCCACCGCCGCTCGGTCGCCCCCGTCGCGGTGGTGAGGAAGGACAGCGGCTGGTCCGGGCTGAGCGTGGCGGCCAGCGCACGGAAATCCACATCGTCCACATCGGAGAAGTACGCGGCGCGCAACTCGTTCCGGTACGCGGAGTCGGTGCTCCGGGGATCGATGCGCACCGCGCCGATCGCTGCCGGGTCGCCGAGGTAGAGGCCTCCGCCCAGCGCGGTCTTCGCCTCCGGTAAGGCCAGATAGGCGGCCGGCGGGCCGAGGCGCGTCGGGACGAACGCCGCCAGATAGACCAGATGCGCCACCAGGTCCGGAGCCGACTCGGCCACGCGGGTGGCGACGGTGCCGCCCATGCTGTGCGCGACCAGCACCGCCGGCCGGGCACACCGGCGTAAGACGGCCACGACATCGGCCGCCACGTCGTCCAACGTGAGATCCGCCAGCGGCGAACGCTCCGTGCGCAAGGCCTCGGTGTCCCTGGCCAGATAACTCGCCGGGATGCGGGCCCTGGTCCCGTGGCCACGCAGGTCCACGGCCAGCACACGGTGGCCGCGGACGGTCAGCGCGGCCGCCAAAGCCGCGAAATGCCCGGCACCGTGCCAGGCGCCGTGAATCAGCACCACGTCGCTCATGCCGCCCACCTCTCCATGAGGATCCCCGCCAGTTCGGCGGGCCGCTCCTCCGGAACGTAGTGGCCGCATTCTTCCACCCAGCACGACGACACGTCCCGCGCCGCGGCCTCGACGGTGTCCAGCCAGCCGAGTCCGACACCGTACCGCGCACCCACGACGAGGGTCGGCGCCGTGACCGGACCGGCCACGCACAACCCGCGGTTGTCCTCGATGTCGTCCGGCAGCGCGCGGTAGTACCCCATCGTCGCGCGCACCGCTCCCGGCGCGGCCAGCGCGCGGGCGTACACGTCGAGGTCCGCCTCCCTGATCGCGTCGGAGACGTACAGCCCGATCGAGTCACGGCGGAACATGAACTCGAGATAGCCGCGTTCGCGCCCGGACAACAGGAATTCGGGCAGGTCGGGCACCATGTTGAAGCCGAAATGCCACGATCCACCGGTGAGCGGGTTCGCCGCGGCCAGACTGTCTCCCAGGCCGGGGATCCCCGCTTCCACGAAGGTCAGGCTCGCCACCGACTCCCGATGCAGCGCCGCGAGCGGATACGCGACCTGGCCACCCACGTCGTGCCCGACGACGTGGTACCGCGAAAAGCCCAGGACGAGCATCAGCCGATGCAGCACCTCCGCCACGGAACGCTTGTCGTAGCCGCCGGTCATCCGCGAACTGGCACCGAAACCGGGCAAGTCCGGAACCACGACGGTGTATCGCGTGGCCAGCAACGGGACCACCTGCCGCCACGCGTACCCGGTCTGCGGCCATCCGTGCAACAGCAGGACCGCGGGCCCGTCACCCACGACCGCGCAGTCGATCACACATCCCGGAACCCTGAGTCGTGCCATGGGACGACCTTGCCGGAACCTCACCCACGGCGGCCGGCTCGGTTTCCATTCACCGGAAACGATGCGTAGGGATCGGCGGCGGACGTTCCTAGGGTCGGACGGAACCAAAGCCCCGCGAGGAGACCGCATGCTCGATGAGATGACGTTGCTGAGCTTCACGCATTTCGTCCAGGGACCCGCCGCCGCGCAGTACCTCGCGGATCTCGGCGCCGACGTGGTGACCGTCGAACCGCCCGGCGGTGCGTGGGAGCGCAGGGTCGGCAGCGGCGGTATCCGCCTCGCCGGGCGCAGTGTCACGTTCCTTTCGGTGAACCGGAACAAGCGCTCGATCGCCGTCGATCTCAAGCACCCGGACGCGGCGGCCGTGCTCCGCCCGCTGATCGAGCGGGCGGACGTACTGCTGGAGAACTACCGGGACGGCGCGCTGGACCGGCTCGGCCTCGGGTACGAAGCGGTCCGGGCGATCAAACCGGACATCATCTACGCCTCCGCGAGCGGCTGGGGCTCGCGGGGCCCGATGGCCGGGCGGCCCGGCGTCGACCTGCTGGTGCAGGCGCGGACCGGACTCGTCGGCGTCACCGGCGACCGGCCGACCGCCGCCGGAACCCCGGTCGTGGACCAGCACGGAGCCGCGTTGCTCGCGATGGGGGTGCTGGCCGCCTACGCCCGCAAACTCACCACCGGCAAGGGCACCCGCGTCGAGTCGAGCCTGCTCGGCGCCGGCCTCGACCTGCAGGCCGAATCACTCGCGCTGTACTTCTCCGGCCATCGCGGACCCGAAGACCTGCGGCGTCCGGCCGAGCTGGCGTGCTGGTCGATCGACGCGCCATACGGCGTCTACCGGTTGAAGGACGCCTCGATCGTGATCGCGGTGCACGGGGCGATGGACGACCTCGGCGACGCGCTCGGCTCGCCCGTGCTCACCGGTTACGACCAGCAGGCCCGCCGTTCCGAACGCGACGAGTACACCTCGGCGGTAGCGGGCGTGCTCGCCGGAATGACCTACGCCGACGTCGCGGAACGACTGGGCCCCAAGGGTTTCTGGTTCGAGCGGGTCGCGGGCTACGACGACGTGCGCACCGATCCTCAAGTGGCGGCCGAGGGCCTGCTCGGGGAATTCGATGTGGACGGTGAGCGGGCCACGGTCCTGCGGCATCCGGTCCGGTACGACGGCGAGCTTCCCGGCATCCGCACCGCCCCCGCCGGGCTCGGCGAGCACACCGCGGAGGTTTTGGCGGCCGCCGGGTTCTCCGCCGGCGACATCGACGGCTTGCGGGCCGCGGGCGTGGTGTTCGGCGGGGAGGACTGATGCGCGCGCTCGTCTGCACCCGTCTCGGCGAGCTCGAACTGCTCGACCTGCCGTCACCGCGTCCCGGACCGGGTGAGGTCGTGGTCGAGGTGAGCCATATCGGGCTGAACTTCCACGACACGCTCATCGTGGCGGGCAGACACGTGGTGCGGCCCGAACCCCCGTTCTCTCCCGGCAGCGAGTACGCGGGCACCGTGGTGGCCGTGGGTGCGGGTGTGCGGTCGGTGGGAGTCGGCGACCGGGTCACCGGGAACGAGGAATACGGATGCGCGCGCGAGACCGTAGTCGTCCGAGCCGACCGCGTCACCGTTCTGCCGGACCACGTCCCCGACCGTCAGGCGGCGGCGATCCTGGTGGCCTACTCGACGGCGTACCACGCCCTCGTCCAGCGGGCGGGGTTACGAGCGGGTGAGACCCTCGCCGTACTCGGGGCGGCGGGCGGTGTCGGCTCCGCCGCTGTCGATGTCGGGAACCTCTTAGGCGCGAGGGTGATCGCCGGAGCGTCCACTGTGGACCGCGCGAACTCGGCCCGCGGGTACGGCGCGCACGAGGCGTTCTCCTACGGTGACACCGACGCCAAGACGGCGATCAAGGACTTGACCGGCGGTGGCGCGGATGTGGTCTTCGACCCGGTTGGCGGCGCGGTGGGCGAGGCGGCAGTACGTGCCGTGGCCTGGGAGGGCCGGTATCTCGTGGTCGGTTTCGCGTCCGGCGACATCCCGCGACTCGGCCTGAACATCCCCCTCGTCAAGGGCTCGTCGGTGGTGGGTGTGTTCTTCGGGGAGTTCGTCCGGCGGGCCCGCGAAGCCCACGAGGCGAACCTGCGCGTGATCTTCGAATGGGCGGGCGCGGGCAGGTTGCGTCACCGTGTGCACGACATTCTGCCGCTCGCTGAGGGACGGCGCGCGCTCGATGACCTCGCGGCGGGCAAGGTCGAAGGCAAACTGCTGCTGCGCGTGACGGCATGACCCGGACCGGGCTCGCACTCGCCGCACTGATCACCGGGACGCTGCTGGCACCGTTGAACTCGTCGATGGTCGCGGTCGCACTGACCCCGATCGGACGGGAGTTCGGCCTCCCGCTGGGCACGGCGACCTGGGTGGTCACCGTGTTCTACCTGACCGCGTGCGTCTGCCAGCCGGTGCTCGGCCGGGTCGCGGACCGGATCGGCCCGCGCCGGCTGTTCACCGCCGGGCTCACGGTGGCGGCGGTCGCCTCGGCCGCGGCCGCCACCGCCGGATCGGTACCGGCGCTCATCCTGTGCCGTGGTCTCCAAGCCGCCGGTGTGGCCGCCGCGTTCCCGTGCGCGGTTCTCGTCATCCGCCGCGGCACCGGGGAACTCGGGACCGCGCGGCTCGCGGCCGTCGCCACCGCGAACACCACCGCGGGCGCGGTCGGCCCGGTACTGGGCGGGCTGCTCACCGCCTGGGCCGGATGGCAGGCCGTCTTCTGGGTGAACCTGCCGCTGATGCTCGGGGCGCTGCTGCTGGCGTGGCGAGCCATCGGGCCGGACGAGCCGCGGCCGCGGACCGGCGGGGCGATCCGCGCGCTGGACCCGGCGGGGGTGCTGCTGTTCGCGGCGGCCGTGGTCGGCCTGCTGGATCTGATGCTCGGCTTCTCGTGGCCCGCCGCGGCACTGTTCGCCGTCGCGACGACCGGGTTCCTGTGGTGGGAGCGGCGCGCGGCGACGCCGTTCGTCGACGTCCGAGCACTGGCCGCCACACCTGGGCTAGTGGCAGTACTCGCCACGTTCCTGCTGTTCAACCTGGCCTATTACGGCGCGTTCTACGGTCTACCGCCCTGGCTCCAGACCACGCTCGGGTATGACGCCGCGCAAGCCGGACTGCTGGTCATGCCGATCGCCGCGACCAGCGTGGTGGCGACCGTGCTCGGCGGACCGGTGACGCGAAGGCTCGGCGTCGGCCGGGCCCTGCTGTTCGCCGGCGCCCTGCTGCCGGTCGGGGTGTCCGCGCTCGCGACGTTCGGCCCGTCGACCCCGGCGTGGCTGATCGTGCTCGACGGGATCGTGCTCGGGATCCCGTACGGGCTGTGCAACCTCGGCCTGCAACGCCTCATGTACGAGCGGGCTCCGGAGCAGATGTCCGGGGTGGTCGCCGGGCTCTTCCAGTCGACCCGTTACGTCGGCGCCATCCTCGCCGTCGGCGTGGTCGGGGCGACCGCTCCCCGCTCCCCCGGTTCCCCGCCGGACCTTCGCGTGCTCGCCATCGCGATGACCGCCGTCGCCGCCCTCATGCTCTGTTCTCTCCGCTTGGTTGACGGGTCTCGTTCCAAACCCGGCTTGCTGCCTCGGGTCCTCTAACTCCTCGCGCCCTTCTGTGTCTCGTTCAGGAGAGGCGATACCTCATGTACTTGGAGTTTCTTTGCCGCGCGTGGTTGGGGAATTGAAGTCTTGCCTTCTGGGCACCGCGGCCTGGACGGGATGCCAGTGCTCGTCGGCGACGAGCTGCTGTTCGAAGTTGGTCCCGGGCTGCCGCGCCCGCCGATCGGGGTGTACCGATGGTGTCGAGCGCTGCTGACCGGCGCCCCGTAGTTGGGCGGCCTGTGCTCGCTTTGTTTGTGACTGGACGGGTTTCATTGCCGCCCCGATTCCTTGATCGGCGCAGTGCCAGGTTGTGCTTGGAGACCCACGCGAAGTGCTCCCACAGCGGATGGCTCGGGACCTCCTCGGCGAACTCGTGGGCCAGCCGGGTCTCAGTCTCGGCCGGTGCCGGCGCGGGACGGTGCCGACGATCGCATGTTCGTTGGCGTGGATCCAGAACTGCGCCCAGCACAGCCGCTGGAGCGGGTGGCCAGTGGCCACACGGCGAGATGGTCGCCGCCACCGCAGCAGCGTGAAAAGCTGGTGACGACCAGCTGGGCGGTGCCCTCGCGACTGAGATTGCCGAGCTCGTTCTCGTCGCTCATGGTCGTGAATTCTGCTGGCACTGCCGCCTGCCGAGCCCAATCACGTGAACGGCGCCTCGTGGAGATGTGCAGCGAGCGGCGGGAGCGGGGCATGATCGGCTGGGTTCAACAGAGAGAATGCCCTGGCCAGCAACGATGGTCAGGGCATTCCTTGGTCGCGGGCTTGAGTTACAGCTCGTCGAACTCGCCGTCCTTTACGCCTAGGATGAACGCGGCCCATTCGGCGGGGTCGAACGCGAGGATCGGGCTGGCGGCACCGAGTTTGGTGTCGCGGACCCCGATCACGCCGGGAACGGACCCGACCGCGACGCAGCCGTTTTCCTTGCTGTAGGAGGATTTGTGCCAATTGGTCGCGTCGGCGAGGGCGGCGACGGCGTCCTCGTTGTTCATGGTGCTCACAGTTCCTTTGCTAGCTGACGGAACAGCGCCGGTGTCTTCTCCGGCTCGCTGGCCTTGACTCGGAGTTCGGCCAAGGCGTTGCGGTAGGCCCTGATCTTCGTCAACTCCTCGTAGTAGTAGGGCTCGACCAGTGTCTCCACGTATACGCAGCCGGGGTAGTCCTCGAGTTCCGGCGGCGCGGACAGGATCGTGAATGTTCCTTCGACACCAGTGTGCGCGCCGATCGATGTGGGCAGCACCTGCAATTTGATCCCGGGACGCGCGGCGAGGACGGCGAGGTGTTCCAGTTGCTCGCGCATAACCTCGACTCCACCGACGAGCCAGTCCAGTGCAGGTTGGGCGATCACCCGCCAGACGAGCGGGCGTTCGCCTTCTTCGAAGACCATGCGCTGGCGTGCCATGCGCAGTTCCACGCGGCTGGCGACCTCGTCGTCGGGCAGTTCTGTGTCGTTGCCGCGGATGATCGCCTCAGCGTAGGCGCGGGTTTGCAGCAGGCCGGGGATGACGTGGGCGTCCCAGCTCTCCAGCTGGCTGGCGGAGGATTCCATGCCGAGGAACAGGCCGAAGTCAGCGGGAACTTCGTGCTGGTCGAAGCCGATGAACCAGTCCTTGCCCTTGCGGGCGCGCTCTCGTAGGCCCTGGAATTTCTCGTTCTGCCCGGCGACCCCGTAGAGCGCGAGCAAGCTCCTTAGCTCCAGGGGTTTCGGGAGCGAGCGGCCGTTCTCGATGTGCGCGATCGCCGAGACGCTGCCCTGGATCTCGGAGGCCGCGGCCTCGCGGCTGATCCCGGCGGCTTCGCGCAGGCGCCGCATCGCGACGGCGAACCACCATCTCAGCGCGGTCGGGCTGTTCGTGGCCACGCACTGCTCCTCTTCTGCCTGGTAGCGCCCTTGCGGTCGTCGAATTTTCGCACGCGCGAGCGCACCCGATCGGAGTATCTGTTTTGACGATCGTCAGATGTACTGTCGTCATCATGACCTATGTCACTCAGATTGCGAACACGGTACCTGGGCGGTGCGTACCCGTCTCAGGGTGGTGCTCCGGCGATCTCAACGCCGTCGAGCGCCATCCCGGGGCGATCCGACCGGCAGCGGCCCCGGCGCTGACCCCCGACCAGTCCGGGGCCGCTGCCACCTCCAGCGAAGGAGTATCCGCGCGATGACCATGCCCCTGACCGTGCCGAGGAGGTCCCTGTCCGGCCTCGCTACCGCCCTCGCGCAGGTGACCCGCCGCATGGACCACCGCGCGGACCTGATCGCCGAGCTGGTGACCGCCCAGCTGGTGACCGCGTGCTTCGTGCCCGGCATCGAGCACCAGGCCGCCGCCGCGATCGTGCGCACTGGCATGCCGACCGTGGAGCACCAGCGCCGCACGCTCCAGTGGCGCATCGACGAGCACCTGTTCCTCGACACCCCAGCCCGGACAGGCGTGCGGGTCCTGGCCTGCTGGGACGACCGCGCGCACCGCGTCCGGATGCACGTCGCCGAAGTCGGCGAACCGGGCCTGTGGGATCGCATCGTCGCCCACTTCACGAGGTGGGAGATGACCGGACGTCCCGTCCCGGCCACCTCCAGGACGAACGGCTCGGGATCGTGACCGTCGCGGCCGCTGACCCGATGGCCACGTCGGCGGGCATCGCGCCCGCTCCGCCGCGCGCGGCCGCTGTGGTCCGCGCCTTCACCACCGTCCCGCCTGGCGGCTACCGGCATCCCGTGCTGGAGGCCGCGGCGGCGCTGGCCGCCGAGCACCGGTTGCGCGCCGGCGCTCACCGGATTCGTCAGCGATGCCCAGGCTGACGATCCGATGGTGGCCGCCGCCGCGCGGGCGGCGCGTTCCCGCGATGCCGCCTGTGCGGCACTGATCGACCGAGTCGACCGGTGGGCCGCCACCGAACTCGCCGAAGGCCGCGCGGGGGTGCTGCACACCGAGTCGCTCGGGCAGCTTATCGATCGGATGGTGGCGGTCTGGATGCGCGGACAGCTCCTGGCCGACGCCCACCTCGATGCAAGGGACCCGCAAGTGCGGATCGCTTCGGCGCAGCTCGGCGAACTGGGCCGCGCCTACGACGACCTGGTCACGGATCTCCGTCTGGGGCGGCGCCGTCTTCCGACGCTGCAGACACCGACCGGCCCCGCCGGAATGGCGTGAGCCGGTGGAGGGGACAGATATCCGGCCGGTGGAGGGGCTGGTTGTGGCGGCGGACAGTCCGGCCGACCGCGCCGCCGACGCCATCAACGACCTGACCCGGCATCTGCCGGAGCCCGGCGAGCCGAACGCCTGCCCGACGTGCGTGGGCCGGCTCTGGCCGCGTGTGAGTACTTCGATGACGCGGCCTACCGCGTGCACACCGCCCCGGTGCGGGTCGGCGACGTCGTCCCGCTGGATCTGCACCCCTCTTGTGGCCACCACCCGCTTCGCCGGACCCGCGGGCGTGGCCGTCCGATTACAGATGAGGAAACCGATCGTGGATGAAGTCCTGAACTCCACCTTGCGGACAGCGGTCTACGGCCGCCTCGACTACCTCGACACGATCGTGGACAAGGCCGACAACGAGTCCAAGTCGGCACTGGCCGACACCGTCATCAGCCAGATGACCGGGGCGTGGCGGGAACTGCTGGAGGCGCACGAACCCGACGGCCGCGGCCGCTGCCGCGCCTGCTCGTCGTGGCGGCTGCTCGGCCGAGCGGGCTGTTCGGTCTGGCGGACCGCGCACCGCCACCTGATCACCGACGCCGCCGAATACCCCGCCGCGACCGGCAAAGCCACGGGGCGGCACCACTTCCGGTCAGCGACGCCGACCTCGTCCTGACATTCCACTACCGCGGGTCTTTCCCGAACGGCCCCGCTGGTTCACCCTGGCGCGGCCATCAGCCGTCCAGCGGGGGTGTGCAAGGAACAACGGAGTGCGGCGAAGGCCGTGTGAGGCAAGGAAGGGAGGGCAGGCATGGAGACCGTGAACGACCAGCCCGATGCGGATCAGCCGACGGATGCGCCGGTGTTGCTGGTCAGCCTCGGTGAGGCGTCGGCGGTGACCTTGGGGCAGGGCAAGGGCAGCTCGGAGGACAAGCGACGGGCCTACAACTAGGCCACCGATCCGGTGTCCAGCCCGCCCTGGGTGCTGGGCACCGGATCACCACCACGGTCAGGGAAGGAGGAAGCCATGCGCTGGTTCGGCGGGTTCTCCTCGCCGTCGGCGCCGCCACGCAGACCGATCGGCGGCGCGCGGCTGTGGCCCACGATGCCCGGGTGCTGGACGGTCGGGACGTGGCCCGGCAACGAGGTGCGCACCACCTGGTCCGGCACGCGGTTCGTCGCCGTGGTCGGCACCTGCGGCATCGCGGCCGCCGAACTGGCCCAGCTGGGCACCGGCGGGGTTCCCGATGACGTGGCCTGGCGCTGGCCGGGCAGCTACACGACCGTCGAGGTCACCCGCGCGGCCACCCGGATCTGGACCGACCTCGGCGGAGCCTGGCCGATCTACACCACCCCTGCCGACGGCGGGGTCTACTGGGCCTCCAGCTCCCGCGCCCTCGCCGGGCTCACCGGCGCGGGGCCGGATCTGGACCGGCTCGCCGGTTGGCTGCTCGCCCCGTCGGTTCCGGTACTGCTTGCCGAACGATCCGCGTTCGAGGACATCGCCCTCGTCCCGCCGGGACACCGGCTGACCATCGACGGCGACAACAGCCGAGTCAACCGCGTGTGGCAGCCCCGGCCACGGGCAGGCTCGCCACCCCGGCGGTTGCGTAACGAGCTGGCGGCGGCCGTGGCCGAACGTCTGGCCACCGCGACCATGCTGACCAGCGATTTGTCCGGCGGGTTCGACTCCACTGCTCTGGCGCTGCTGGCGGCCGAGCAGGCCGGGCCCGGCCGGATCGTGACCGGGGTGACCGTGCACCCGGCCGGATGCAACTCGGGTCGGGACCTGGACTACGCGTGGCTGGCCGCGCAGCGGCCCGGCCTCGCGCACCGGCTGATGCCCCTGACCGGCGAACACGCCCCCTACGCCGCGCTGGACGAGGTCCCGGTAACCGACGAGCCCGCACCGTCGACGATCGCGCACGCCCGGTTCGCCGGGCAGCTCCGCTGGATCCGCGACACCCTCGGGACCGACTGCCACTTCACCGGCGACGGCGGCGACAGCCTGCTGTGCACGCCGCCGATCATGCTCGCCGACCTTGTCTCCACAGGCCACCACCGCCGCGCCGTCACCGAAACCATGCGGTGGGCACGGTTGCGACGGCTGCCCACCTGGCCGTTGCTGACCACGGCGATCCGGACCGCCCGCACCAGCCGCGTCGACACCCTGACAACCTTGGCGAACGACCTGCGGGCAGACACCGCCCCGATGACCCGGTCTGACGGGGACATCGGCTGGTACACAACGGAACCCGTGCCCCTGTGGGCGACCCAAGCGGCGCGCAGCCGAGCCGCCGCCCTCGCCCACGGCGCGGCCGCCCGGCTCGCTGACCTCCCGGGTGGGACGTTCGCCACCACCGTCACCGCCGAGAACATGGCCGAGGTCGGCCGGTCCGCCCGCGCCGACATCCAGCTCGCCGAACACGCCGGCGTGCTGCTGGCGAACCCGTTCACCGACTCCCGCGTGATCGACGCCTACCTATCGGTGCAGCTGAACGCCATGCCTGGCCCGGCCGACTACAAACCCGTGCTGGGCGCCGCACTCTCCGACCTGTTCCCGGCGAAGCTGGCCGCGCGCTCCACGAAAGGCGACTTCAATCCTGACCACTACGGCGGGATGCGCGCCAACCTGCCCGCGCTGCACGCTCTCGCCGACGGACGGCTCGCCGCGCTCGGGCTGGTCGACCCGGCGGCGCTCCGCCGCACGCTGACCATGACCGCCGCTGGGTTGCCGGTCGCGTTTTCCACTGTCGAGCCCGCGATCGCCGCCGAGGTGTGGCTGCGCGCGCTCGCCGACGCACCCCGCGGGGCGTGGTCGGCCATCGGTACCCGAGCGGGCGCCGCATGAACCACCCGTACCTCACCGCGGCGGCACATGTCCGGGCCGTAGACGTCGGACCCGCCACGGTGATCGTGAACTACCGCGGCGACCATGCCGAGACCCTGATCGGCCCCGCCGCCCGGTGGTGGGCCGAACTTGCCGTCACCGGCGACGCGGAGAAGACGGCCGCGCTGGACACGGCATCGGCGCAGACACTGCGCGAGCAACTCCTCGCCGCCGGGCTGCTCAAGCCGACGGCGCGACCCAAACCGTGGCCCACGCCGACAGTCGGACCGGAATGGGTACCAAGTTGGGGCACCCACGAACTCACCGCCGGACGACCCGAGCCCGTGCCCGTACCGCTCACCACGACGGTGTTCGCCGGTGTGGCGCTGGCCATCGTGCTCGCCACACTGACCGCCGGTCATCGCCGCCGGCGCCTGGCTCGGCTGACCCGGCTGCTGAACCGGGTTTCCCACCGAGCAAAGCGCCCAGCCACCATCGAGCACGCGCGCCGGGCCGTTCACGCCGTCCGCCGGGCCGGGCTGCTTGCGCCGGGCCGGGTCGCCTGCCTGGAGGAGTCGGCGGCTGTGCTGGTGCTGCTGGCCGCCTCGCGCCAACGGGTGATGTGGTGCCACGGCGCGGCGGCCGATCCCGTGCGGCTGCACGCGTGGGTGGAGACTGACGACCGACAGCCGGTAGCCGAACCGCCGTCCACAGCGCGGTTCGCGGTGCTCAACACCATCCCGGCCCGTGACGATGGAGGCGAGAGCGATTAGCGAGCACACCGAACCGATCGTGTGGATCCGCGGAGAGCGGGCCCGGCTCGGCCCGTTCACCGAAGACCTCGTCGACCAATACTGGCAGTGGGAACAAGACCCCGGCACCCTCGTCGGCTACGGCCGCCAGACCCCCGACTCGCTCAAAAACCGGCGCGAAGGCTTCCAACACCAAGCCCGCGGCACCGACGACCAGCTCCGGTTCACCGTCTACGACATCACCACCACCCCGGCGACCCCGGTCGGCACGACCGCAGTACTGATCGACCACCACGTCCGCACCGGCGAGTTCGTCATTCAGCTCGGCCCCGACCACCGCGGCAAGGGCCTGGGCACCGACGCGACCCGGCTCACGCTGGACTACGCCTTCCACATCACCGCGCTGCGCTGCGTCTACTTGTCAGTGCTCTCCCCGAACAAGAGCGCCATCGCCGCTTATGCACGCGCCGGGTTCCGGGTCGTCGGCGAGAAGCGCAACTCCGGCTACTGGCTCGGCCAGCCTGCGAGCGAAACGCTGATGGACGCAGTGCCGGAGGACTTCAGCGGGCCGTCCGCCGTGCAGCAACTTGTTGAGGGCCTCTGATAACGGTGGGCTGAGTCGGTGCGCCGGGCCTTGACGCCACCATCCCGCCCTCAACCATCGTCGCCCGCCGAGCGGGATTCAGCTGCCCGTCCTGAGCAGCACCGTGGCGTGAAAGACGAGGCTCGCTAGCTACCTTTGGCCTGGCCGATCCGGCGGACTGCCACGATTGGCGACTCCGCCGCCTGCTCGTCTCGCGTTTGCCGTGTCGCATCCACCGGCGTCGGCGCGATCGACCGCAGCATCGTCGGCGGGACCGCGAGCGCCTCGGCCGCAGGCCTGTATGGACGCTGCCCGAACTTGCGGCTCAGCAGCGTCCACAGCAGCAGCGGGGCTTCCCGTCCCACGTTCACGGGTTCCTGCTTGCGCCAGCCCTTCGAGGACAGCTGCACGAACAGCGACCGGCGGCGTGTTTCGCCGATGAGGTCGAGGCCGTAGCCTCGCTGGATCAGGGCCTGCATGGACACACCCCAGGTCGCCTTCAAACGCGCGTACTCCCGCAGTGTGGCGCGCTCGGAGATGTTCTCTTCGGCGCGTTCCCGCGGCATCAGCAGGGCACTCGCGAAGAGGTCGGCTTCCCGTTCCGCGTTCGCGACCCGGGGCCGGAATGTGTGGAGCACGAGATGCCCGACCTCGTGCGCGAGCGTGAACCGCTCTCGGTCGCCCTGGCTGCCTGGGAAGTACCCGATCAATGCCGGCTCACCGAGACCACCCCAGTAGGAGACGCCGAAGTGGCCGCCTGCGACCGGTTGCTCATCCGGGTCGTCGGTCAGCACGAACGGCGCCACCGCGACCCCTGATCGTTCCAGAGCCCTTGTCAGGTGCGGGATCGGCTTGTCCGGCGCGAGCCGGAGCGCTTCACGGGTCTGTGCGGCCAGTTCCTCGATGTCCTCGCGCGCCAGTTCCTCGGCTGTAGCGTAGGGCAGTGGCGGTGCCGGATAGTTCTCGGCCGCGACCAAGGCCTCGTTGACGCGGTAGCTCTCGGCGTAGAAGGTCTTTACCCGGCGAGTCAGCACCTTGCTGGCCGAGGCCCGCTTGCGGAACCGCAACGAGTCCAGAGGCACCGTCGTCGGCTGGACGGCGAAGAACCCGAACGGCGTGTCAGTCGCGTCGGCGATTGCCCGCAGTCCATCCTCGGTTGCGTCGCGTGCCGAGGTCTCCACCTGGGAAATCCACGACTGCTTCACCCCGGATATGTTCTCCAGCTGCTCCTGGGTGAGACCCAGCAGATCCCGCAGGGTCCGCAGTCGCTCACCCGGTGAAGCCGCCAGCATCGGAATCGCCCTCTTCTTCTTCGTCGTCACGGGGCAGGTCCAGCCCCAGGTCTTCGTCCGTCGGTTCGAACGACAGGTCAGCCAGCTCGTCCGCGGTCGCGGGGAGCGGGAAGTCCAGGTCGGCCTTCTGATGGTTGCCCCACTTCCACTCTCCGATCGTGCGCACAATCCGGAAGATCGGTGCGGCGGTCTCCGGGTCGATGCGCCACAGACCAAGCAGCTTGTCGCCTAGATCGCCGAACAACGGGATCATGCCAGTCAACGGAGGGTTGCTGTAGAAGGCCCTCCGCAGGAGATTTGACCCGGGCGGGGGAACTACGCCGCCGTTCGGGCTGTGCAGCATCCGGACTCGGTAGTGGTCGTCGGTAAGCCACAGCTCGCCGTTGCGCGCGTGATTGCCGACCAGTTTCCAGTCGCCGAGCTCGCCGGCGAGCTGTCGAAGACGGTGGTGAGCGAAGGCGCGAACCGTGTGCGTCCCGAACCACACGTACTCCGGGCCTTTGAGGTCAGCAAGCAGCACTTGACGACGCTGTTCCGCGAAGGTGAAGGCGTCGTGCAGAGGCTCACAGAGGTCGAGCATCGCGGACCGGATCCGCTCAGCATGGTCATGAACCATGGGCGTGATAATATCACGCCAATAGTTAACACCGCAGGTTGCGGCCCAACGTAGCGCAGTGCCCTGCAGCCGGAGGGCATCCTGGCTTGCATGTTCGGCGGAACAGACGTTGCAGGACGACAAGATCGAGAAGACTCATCGGGGAGCAGAAACGAGACAAGCGATGATGAGCTGTTCGCACGTGGCTTGCGGCGATCGGCGGCGGGGGTAGCATCGTCCGATCAGGACCCTGGCCCCCGGCTCCGGGCGAACCCGGGCGGCGGCCATGACTGAACCGGTGCCGATCATGAGCGTTTCGCAGGAGGCGGGCACCGGCCGGACGGTGGCCGGCCGGGTTTTCGCCCTGCTCAACGCGTTCTCGCAGGACCGGCCCGCGCTCCGGCTCATCGAACTGGCCGCGGCGACCGGCATGCCGGTCTCGACGGTGCACCGGATCGCGGCCGAACTGGTCGAGCTCGGGGCGCTGAAGAAGGAACGGGACGGCGTCTACCGGATCGGCCTGCGCCTGTGGGAACTGGGCTCGCTCTGCCCGGCACCGCGCACCCTGCGGGACGTGTCCTTGCCGTTCATGCAGGACCTGTACGAGGCGACAGCGGAGAACGTGCACCTCGCGGTCCGCGATGGCGACGAGGCGCTCTACCTGGAACGCGTATGGGGCCGCCGCTCGGTCGACGTCGTCAGCCGGGTGGGCGGACGCTCTCCGCTGCACGCCACCGGAGTGGGCAAGGTGCTGCTGGCGCACGCGTCGCGGGAACTGCAGGAGTCCGTGCTGGCCGCCGGCCTGAAGCGGTACACACCGCACACGATCGTGATGCCGGGCCTGCTGATGCGTTCACTGCGCGAGGTCCGCGAGACGGGCATCGCCCGGTGCGCGGAGGAGCTGTCGCTGGGCACGGTATCGGTGGCGGCTCCGATCTTCGGCCCCGATCGCCGGGTCGTCGCGGGGCTGTCGGTGGTTTCGCACACTGTCACGCACTCGCGGGCGCTGACCGTGGTCGAGCCCGCCCTGCGGCTCGCGGCGCTGTCGATTTCCCGGGAACTGGCCAAGGGCTACGAGGGTATCGGCGCAGGTGCGGAGGTCAGGCCGATCCGCCGAGCAGACCGGTGATCGTGCCCGACTCGATCTTCAGGGCGTCCGGCCGCGTCAGGTTCAGCGCGTCGACCGTCCCGAGCGGGTCGGTGTCGGCCAGTTCGAACGGGTAGTCGGTGCCGACGAGCACGTGCCCGGCTCCGAAGTCCTCGATGAGCCTGCCCAGCAGCGGGGTCGAGAAGGTGGCGGTGTCGTAGTAGAGGCGGCGCAGGTACTCGCTCGGCGGACGGGGAGTCGTCCGGGCGACCGCCTTGCGGGACCAGCCGAGGTCCAGCCTGCCGGTCAGCGCGGGCACGCAACCGCCACCGTGAGCGAGGCACAGGGTCAGGTCGTGCCGTTCGAGGACGCCGCCGAAGACCAGGCGCGCGACGGCGAGCGCGGTCTCCATCGGGTAGCCGGCGAGCTGCGGCAGCCAGTAGTCGGCGAGGCGGCCGCCGGCGGGCACGCTGTTGGGGTGCAGGAACACGAACGCGCGCCGCCGGGCGAGATACGCCCACAACGGTTCGTGCACGGGGTCGTCCAACTCCCGGCCGAGTCCCCGGGTACCGATCGCGATCCCCGCACAGCCCAGCTCCTCCAGGCAGCGACGGGCTTCGCTCACCGCGGCGGAGGTGCCCAGCGGCACGGAGCCGAGCGGGTCGAGCACGCCCCGGTGCCCGCCGAGCAACGCGACGAGTTCGTCGTTGGCCCGCCGCACGACCGGAAGGACCGTGTCCTCCTCCATGGCGTCGGCGCAGGTCACGAACGGCGGCACGGACACGAGCTGCCGGGTGACCCCGGTGCGCGCCAGGTCGCCGAGCCGCTCGCCGACGTCGTACTGAGCGGCGGGCAGGGGAATCGGGGCGTCCTCCGGCATTCCGGAGACGACTGGGTCGATCCGGACCACCCCGTCGCCGACGTCGGCGAGCCCCTGGCCCGCCAGCCAGGTCAACAGCGGCATCGGCAAGGCGTGGGTGTGCACGTCGACCACGACGCGCGGGCTCATTCCGGCCTCCTGCGATCGATCCGCCCCATGACGTCGCGAGGCAGCCCGCCCGGGACGAACCTCACCGTCTCCGGACCGGCGGCGAGTACCCCGATGGGTCGCCCGGTCCGCGCCAGGATCTCCGCCTCGATGTCGGCGGGGCACACGTAGGCGCCGCCGACCCGCAGCACGTGCTGGACGCGGTCGACGTAATGCAGGTAGCCGTCGTCGTCGAAACGGCAGACGTCTCCCGTGCGCAGCCATCCGTCGTGGACCGGCGACCCGGGGGGAAACGCGTAGGACGAGGCGGTGTTCGGCCCGCGCACCCACAACTCGCCGGCGTGCCCGGCCGGGAGCGGCGTGCCGTCCGGGCCGCTGATCCGGATCTCGGTGCCGGGGAACGGCCGCCCCAGCGACGAGCGCCGGTCGCCGCCGTGGTCGGCCGGGCTGCTCCACGCGATCGTCTTCGGCACCTCCACCTGCCCGAACACCTGGCACAGCACCTCGCCGAAGAGCACATGTGCGCGGTCCACCTCGTCACTTGTGAGCGAAGCGCCGCTGTAGATCACGAGCGTCACGTCCGACCAGTCGACACCGCCGGATCGCGGATGGTTCAGCACGGCACGCAACACCGGCGGCATCATCATCAGGACCGTGGGGTGGTACTCGATCACGGCGTCCAGTACCGAGTCCACATCGGACCGCTCGGGGATGATGAACGTCCCGCCCAGCGACAAGGTCGGCGCCACCATGTTGCCGAACCCGCCCGACACCGGCTCCGGGCACAGCACGCGCGGGTGGTCCGGCCACGGCAGCGTGTCGCGAAGCATGATCGCGACCGCGCCCAGCGCGCCGCTCGAGAGCTCCACGCCCTTGACCGGTCCGGTGGTGCCGGAGGTGAAGGCCAGCCTCACCACCGTGTCCGCGGATGCCACCGCGACCGGGCCGCCCGGCGCGGGTATGTCGACGTCGGTCAGCACGGTGGCGGCGCCGATCAGGTCGAGCCGCTCGGCGATCCCGGCTTCCGACAGCGTCCCCGGTGGAATCGCGGCCGACCGGCAGCCCGCGACGTAGCAGGCGGCGTTCACGAGCCACTGCAGCGGATCGTTCCGGCGGATCTGCACCACGGTGTCGCCAGGTGGCAGCTTCGCCAGCAGCTCGACCAGCCCGAGCACCCGCTCTTCGGTGTCCCGGTAGGACAACGCGGTGCCCGCGTGCACGAACGCCACCCTGTGCGGGTGTGCCCGCAGCGCGTCGAGGACCAGCTCCCCGATCGGTGTCACAGGCGCTCATCCGGCATGACCGTGCCGCACGCCTTGCAGGTCCTGGCGGCCACGTCGCCGTAGAAACGCTGATAGGCGCCCGCGACCGGATCCGTGCGGTAGTCACTGACATGCACGGCTTCCTCGTGCAGGAACTCGTCGCATCCGGGACAGAACCAGCGGAACCGGTCCAGCTCACCGGGACGGCGCAGCCGCTCGATCACCAGCACGAAGGCGTCCGGCTCGAACCGGGGTGAGTGCGCGATGCCGGTAGGAGTGAAGATGGTGCCGCCCTCGGGAATCACCGCGATGTCCGAACCGCCCTCAGGCTTGCGGTAGTGCAGATCCATCGACCCTCGCACCATGAACATCACCTCGTCGCTCGGGTTCAGGTGGAACTCGCTGCGGTACTCGCGGCCGCGGGCGAGGAACGCGAGCGACTCGCTCTCCTGCCAGAGCACCTTGACCCGTTTGCCGCTCTCCCGCAGCCCATCGGCTGCCTTGTGCAACTCCACGATGGGCATCTGGCTGGGGTGCATCGGTTCTACCTCCTAGTCGAGCCGGCCGGTGTCGTGGACGACCCGTCCGTCCATCACGGTCATCAGCGTCGTCGTCGAGCGAGGATCGGCGGCGGCGAACGGATCGGTGTCGAGGACGGCGAGATCGGCGAGCAAGCCCGGCGCGATCCTGCCTTTGCTCGCCCACTCACCGGTGTGCGCCGCACCTGAGGTCGTGTATAGGCCCACGGCCTCGCGGCGGGTGATCGCCTGCGCGGCACCCACGGCCCGGCCGCCGATGTCGTGCCGTGTCGCCATGGCATGGATGTTCTGCCACGGGTCGAGGTCGTTGACCGGGTAGTCGGTCCCCGCCGCGACGCCGTCCGGGCCGAGTCCGTCGACCAGGTCCCGTAGCGGCACCGCGCCGTCGGCTCGCTCGTCACCGAGATGCCCGGCGATCGCGTCCCGGTTGCGCCACAGGAACGGAACCTGCGCGGCGACCCGCACTCCCAGCGCCCGCGCGCGGTCGATCTGGTCGCGCTGGATGAGACTGGCGTGGATGAGCACGTCCGGCAGCGCGAGACCGGCGCGTGTGGCCTCGTAGACGTCGAGCGCGAGGTCGATCGCGGCGTCGCCCACGACATGTGTGCCGACCGCCCAGCCGGCGCGATGCGCGGCGTCGACCAGGTCGGTCAGGCGGGCGCGGTGGACGAACAGTTCGCCTCGGTAACCGGCATCGGTCCGGTAGGGGGTCCGGGTGGCCGCGGTACCGAGCGTCATACCGCCGTCGACCTGGAGCTTGATTCCCCGTGTCAGGTATCTGTCGCCGACAGGTTTCGGCGGGCCCCCGGCGAGCAGGTCGCGCCACTCGGCCACGGTCACCGACGGGTTCAGCTCCCCGCTCGGCGTGACCATCGCCGCCACCCGGACCGTCGAGGCATCCGACTCGGCCAGTTCCCGCAAAACGTCCACATCGGACGGTGGCAGCGCCCCCGCGACCACCGAGGTGATTCCGTGTTCGTTGAGCGCCCGCATCGCGGCCGACAGCTGCCTCGCCCGTTCCCCGGACGTCCACTCCGGCACCACCTTGGCGATCGTGTGCACGTCGCCTTCGACGAGGCGGCCGTCGTGCCCGTCCGGGGCGATGCCCGCGAGCCGCAACGCCGCGGTGCTGACCGACGCCGCATGCCCCTCCGGCAGGAAGACCGGCCTGCCGGCGGCGGCACGGTCCAGCTCCTGCCGGGTCGGTGCCCGTCCCTCGGCGAGCTGCAAGACCGGGTTCCACAACTGCCCCTGCACCCACGCGCCCGGCGCGCGGTCCGCCGCCAGCTCGGCCACCCGGTCCAGGGCGGCGTCGAGTGTGCGGATCCCGGCGAAGGACACGGCGTGTCCCGCCATACCCGCATGTTCGAAATGACAGTGCGAGTCGATCAATCCGGGGATCACGGTGCTCCCGGACAGCCGCACGACCCGTGTCGACGGGCCCGCCAGTGCCGCGATGTCGGCGGTGGCTCCGACCGCGGAGACCCGGCCATCGGTGACCGCGACGGCCTCGGCGACCTCCGGGCCTGCCGTGTCCATCGTGTACACCCGGCCGCCGAGCAGCACGAGTTCGGTCATGGCCGGATCACGGCCGCGATACATTCGACCTCCACCTGCACACCGGTGCGGTGCGGCGTCGCGACGACCGTCGTCCTGGCCGGGAAATGCGGGGCGCCCTCGAAAAACTCCCGGTAGACCGCGTTGAACGCCGGGAAGTTCTCCACGTCCCGCACGAAACAGGTGCACTTGAGGATCGTCTCGCGGCCGCCGCCCGCCGCCTCCACCACCGACACCAGATTGGCCAGTGTCTGCTTCACCTGCGTGGCGAAGTCGTCGGAGACGATCGTGCGGGTCTCCGGATCCAGTGGCCCGGTGCCCGAACAGTAGATGGTGTCACCGTGGACGATCGCCTGCGACAACGGCGCGGCGGTGCCGGTGGAGAAGCCCACGGTGGGCGCGTTGCGAGTGCTGACTGCGCGGATCTCGGTCATCTCTGCTCCTTGCGGGTCTCGGGCGACGGTCACGATGCGGCGATCTCCATGACGACGGCCTTCGGCTCGGTGAAGAACTCCCGGCTGTAAGCGCCACCCTCGCGGCCGACACCGGAGTCCTTCGCCCCTCCGAAGGGCGCACGCAGGTCCCTCACGAAGAAGCAATTCGCCCAGACGGTGCCGACCCGCAGCGCGCGTGCGACGCGATGGGCACGGGACAGGTCCTGGGTGAACACCATGGCGTTCAGACCGTAGGGCGTGTCGTTGGCCGCTGCCACCGCGTCGGCCTCACCGTCGAACGGCAGCACCACGACGACCGGGCCGAAGATCTCCTCCTGGGTTATCCGGTCCCGCTGGCCCGCGCCGACCACGACGGTCGGCCGCACCGCCCAGCCGTCGCCGACACCTCCGGTGTGCAAGCGGGCGCCGCCCGCGGTCGCGATCCCGAGGTATCCGGCGACCTTGTCGAAGTGTTCCCGCGAGGACAGCGGACCGATCTCGGTCGCCGGGTCCTTCGGGTCGCCCAGCACCATGGCGTCGGCGGCGGCGGTGAACCTGGCCAGGAACTCGTCGTAGACCTCCCGCTGCACGTACAGCCTGCTGCCGGCCAGGCACACCTGGCCCGAGTTGCCGAACACCGCCTGGATCGCCCAGCGGACCGCGTGGTCGAGGTCGGCGTCGGCGAACACGACGTTGGCGCCCTTGCCACCCAGTTCCAAACTGACCGGGGTCAGGTTCGCCGCCGCCGCGCGGGAGATCAGCCTTCCCGTGGCCGACTCCCCGGTGAAGGTGATCCGGTCGACGTCCGGCGACTCGGTCAGCGCCTGGCCTACCGAGTCCGGCCCGTATCCGTGCACCACGTTCAGCACGCCGGGCGGGAGTCCGGCTTCGAGAGCCAGCCGCGCCAGTATCGTCGCGGACGCCGGTGACTGCTCGGCCGGTTTGAGCACCACTGTGTTGCCCCAGGCCAGAGCCGGCGCCACCTTCCAGCTCGCCATCATCAGCGGAAAGTTCCACGGCGCGATGGCCGCTACCACTCCGGCCGGGTCGTACTGGGTGTAGGCGTGGTGCCCGTCCGGCATGGGGAACGTCTCGGCGGGTGTGATCCGCGAGTGGTCGGCGAAGAACCGGAAGTTCCGTGCGGCCCGGGGCACGTCGTGGCCCGCGGTCTGGCCGATCGGCTTGCCCATGTCCGTGGTGTCGGCCAGCGCCAGCTCGTCGGCGTGCGCGAGGAGCAGGTCCGCGAGGCGATGCAGGATCTCACCGCGGTCGGCGAAGCTCATCCGCGGCCAGGGTCCGTCGTCGAAAGCCTGCCGGGCGGCGTGGATCGCACGCCGCGCGTCGCCCGCCGAGCCGAGCGCGACCGTCGCCCAAGGCGACCTCGTCCACGGGTCCACGGACTCGAAGGTCGTCCCGTCCGCCGAGGCGACCTCCTCGCCCGCGATGATGTGCCCGAAGGATTCCACCGCACGTCCTCCTCTTCCTCGGTGTGTCACCAGCTTCCGCCGACCGGCCGGATGTGCACAATGGACCGTTTCCGTCCACCGGAAACGCGGATCACCGGCCGCGCACCGACCGGGACCACTCCCCCATCCGCCGGGTGAATTCGGGCGAGCGCACCGCGCACAACTGTGCTTCGATCTCGGCGTCGATCGCGTCCTGGAATCCGCCGGCCGAACCGGCGATAAGGCGTTTCGTGGCTGCCGCGGCCGCGGGCTCGGCGTCGGCCAGCGGTACGGCCCGTGCCAGCGCCTCGTCGAGCGGACCCGGGACCACAGCGTCGAGCAACCCGATTCGCAGCGCCTCCTCCGCGGCGACCTTGCGCGCGGACAAGGCGATCTCGGTCGCCCGTGCCTGCCCGACGGCTCTGGCGAGCAACCAGGAGACACCCCAGTCGGGAACGAGCGCCATCCGGATGAACGGGCTCGCGAACACCGCCTCCGGCGAGCCGATCCGCAGGTCGCAAGCGAGCGCCAAGGCCATCCCCGCGCCGACCGCCGCGCCGTCGACGGCGGCCACCGTCGGAGCCCGGAACTCCAGCAGCAGCCGGGCCGTGGCGAACTCGCGCTCCATGCGCGCCCGGCCTTCCTCCGGGCTTTCCCCATCCGAGGCGGCGATCGCGTCCAGGTCCCCGCCCGCGCAGAACGCCCCACCCCGGCCGGACACCACCAGCGCCCGCACCCGATCGTCGGCGGCCAACCCGGTCAGCACCCCGGGGAGCCCGTCGAGCAGCGCACGGTCCAGCGCGTTGCGACGATGCGGCCGGTCCAGCTCCAGCAGGGCGATCCCGTCGGCCGGAAACGTCACCCGCAGTCCCTGTATGTCCATCCGGCGAGCCGACCCGAACCGGGGCCGGACCGCCAGAGTCTGTTCTCATCCACCGGAAATCCGCGGTGGTCAGCCTTGCGCGCCCGGCGGATGATCGCGAACGACGTCGACCTTGTGGAGGAACTCGTGACCCAGCAGCTCAGCGGTAAGACGGCGATCGTGACCGGAGCGGCGTCGGGTATCGGCCGGGCGACCGCGGCCCTGTTCGCCGCACGCGGCGCGGTCGTGCTCGCGGTCGACCGCGACGAGCACGGGCTCGCCGGGTTACGCACGGAAGCCCGCGCGGCCGGGGCCGAGGTGAGGACACTCGCCGTGGACCTCACCGCCGAGGGTGCGGCCGAGCAGGTGTTCGAACACTGTGCGGCGGACGTCGGCACGCCGGACGTGCTCGCCAACATCGCGGGCAAGGCCGGAGACGCCCCCGCGGGCGAGACATCGGACGCGGACTTCGAGTTCTTCCTGAAGACGAACCTGGGTACCGCGTTCGCGCTCAGCAGGCGCGCGGTGCACGCCTTCGGTGACCGTGGCGGCGCGATCGTCAACACCTCTTCCACGTTCGCGCTGACCGGAGTCGCGGGCTCCGCGCCGTACTCCGCGGCCAAGGGCGCGGTCACCAGCCTCACCCGGCAGATGGCCGCCGACTACGGCAGGCGCGGTATCCGCGTCAACGCGGTGGCGCCCGGTCTGATCGAGACCCCCGCGACCCGGGAGAAGATCGCCGCCGGCGTCTTCGACGACCTCGTGACCCGCGCCCGCCCGCTGCCGAGGGTCGGCCGCCCGATCGACATCGCCCACGTCTTCGCGTTCCTCGCCTCCGACGACGCGGCCTTCATCACCGGCGTCACCATCCCGGTCTGTGGCGGATGGAGCACCACCCACTTCCGGGACTGAACGCGAACGAACGGGGCCGCGACGGTCGTCGCGGCCCCGTTCGTTCTCAGCGGGAGCGGCGCTCCGCGATGGTCTCGTCGTTCGCCGCCCAGTGCGTCGGCGGCAGCTCACGCACCAGTACCCGCACCGACTCTCCCGGCACTCCCAAACTCGCCACCGCGGCGGCGTGCACCGCCGTGATGAGCCCGCGTAATTCCGCGTCGGTCCGGCCTGCCACCAGTGATACGTCGATGATCGGCATCCTGCCCTCAGCCCTCCCGCCGTACCGCGACGTCTTCGGTGGCATCCGCGGAGGTATCACCGGCCAGGCGGACATCCGCCAGGTCGACGCCCTGGGTCTCGGGCAAGGTGAACAGCAGGATCACCAGCCCCAGCGCCATCGCACCGACCGGGTACCACAGCGCGGTGGTGAAACTGCCCACCTCGGCGCCGATCGCCGTCATCGTCGCGGGCAGCAACCCGCCGAACAGCCCGACGCCGAGCTGGTAGGGCACCGACAGCGCGGTCGCGCGGATCCTCGTCGGGAACACCTCCGCCATCGCCGTCGCGGCGGGCCCCTGAGCCATCTGCGCGAGAGCGACCAACGCCAGCAACAACAGCGCGACCCCGAGCACCGGGCCGGTGAAGAAACCGCCGATCCCTTCGGCCTTGATCGTGGTCCCCGACCCGCCCACCGGATACCCGGCGCCCTTGATCGCGGCCACGAGATCCTGCCGCAGCGACGGACCGCCCGCGATCTCGGTGCCGTCCACCACGACGGTCGTGGGACCGGTGACGTCCTGCCGGTCGAAGGTGACCGAGTTGGCCTGCAGCACGTTGCGAGCCTGGTCGCAGTCCGACGTGAACTTCGCCGTGCCCGCGGGGTTGAACTGGAACGAACAGTCGGCAGGGTCGGCCTTGATGACCACGGAGACCTTGTCCTGCGCCGCCGCGAGCGCCGGATTCGCGATCGAGGTGATCCCGTTCGTGATGGGGAAGGCGAGCAGTGCGGCGAGCCCCAGCCCGGCGAAGAGCAGTGGCCGCCTGCCGACCCGGTCGGTCAGCCAGCACACGAGCACACACAGGAAGAACCCGGCCAGCATGACCACCATGTAGATGGCGTTCACCGTGAACGAGTCGGCCTTCAGGTAGGTCTTCATCGTGGTGAGCATGTACACGGTGGACAGGTAACCGATGAACGACTGCGCCGCGGCCATCACGAACACGATCGCGATCATCCGCACCCGGGCCCGAGACCCGAACGCCTCCCGCAGGGGTGCCTTGGTCGTCGTGCCCTCCTGTTTCATCTTAAGGAACAGCGGGCTCTCGTTGAGCTTGGTGCGGATCCATACCGACAGCGCCAGCGGCACCACCGAGATGAGGAACGGCACCCGCCAGCCCCACGAGTCGTAGGCCGCGGCGCCCACAATGGACTCGACGACGATCTGGACGCCCAAAGACAGGCTGAAGGCGAGCGCGGTGGTGCCGGTCAGCCAGCCGACGAAGAACGAGCGCTGCTTCGCCGGCGCGTACTCCGAAACGTAGGTGACCGCCGCCCCGAACTCGCCGCTCACCGCGAGCCCCTGCAGAATGCGGCACGTCACCAACAGGATCGGCGCCGCGATGCCGATCTGGTCCGCGGTCGGCAACACCCCGACCGCCACGGTCGACACGCCCATGATCACCAAGGTCATCAGGAACACGATCTTGCGTCCGACCAGGTCGGTGATCCGCGCGAACACCACCGCGCCGATCGGCCGGACCACGAACCCGGCGGCGAACGTGAGCAACGCGAACACCGTCTGCGCCGCCGGGCCGTATCCGCTGAAGAACTTGCTGCCGATCACCGGGACCAGCGCGCCGTAGAGGAAGAAGTCGTACCACTCGAACGCCGTGCCGACGGCCGACGCACCGACGACCTTGAGCTCCTGTTTGTTCATCGACGGTCTCCTCGAGCCAGCCGGGCCGTCCACCAGGTAGCGGGCGGCGGAATGGAGCGACCGTAGGTCCGCCTGTGGCGAGAACAACGCGCCGATTTCCGCTGGCCGGAAACGGCACCTGGAGTTACCTGGTCGAAACTTCCACAGTGGAATCATGACCGTGAGCACGTGGACAGTCGAGCGGGCCGTCGAAGAATTGCGGGCAGCCGAGACCGGCCGCACCGCCCGCCGGCCGATCACCGACGACTGGCCGGAGCTGGACCTCGCCACCGCCTACCAGGTGCAGACCGCCCTCGTCGCCGCCCGCGGCGCACGAGTCATCGGTGTCAAGCTGGGCCTCACCTCCCGCGCCAAACAGCAACGAATGGGCATCGACGCCCCGCTCACCGGCTGGCTCACCGAGGACATGGCCGTGGAGGCGGGCATCCCGATCCCCGCGGGCGAACTGATCCACCCGCGCGTCGAACCGGAAATCGTCTTCACCCTCGGCACCCGCCTCGCGGGCCCAGGCGTCACCCCCGCGACCGCCATGGCGGCGGTACGCACGGTCTCAGCCGGACTCGAAGTGATCGACAGCCGCTACCGCGACTTCCGCTTCACCCTCCCTGACGTCGTGGCCGACAACGCGTCCTCGGCACGCTTCGTACTCGGCGACGTGACCCGCGAACCCGGCACTCTCGACCTCGGCCTGGAAGCCTGCGTTTTGCGCGTCGACGGCGAGTTCGCGGACACGGCCACCGGTGCCGCCGTCCAGGGGCATCCCGCGAACGCGCTCGCGCTGGCCGCCAACGCCCTCGCGGAACGCGGTCTCGCCCTCGAGGAGGGCTGGCACGTCCTCACCGGCGGCCTCACGGACGCCATCCCATTCCGGCCCGGACACACCGTCACCGCGGAATTCACCCACCTCGGCACCGTGACACTGCGCTGACGGCAAGCACCTCGTCGGATTCGCAACGGGAATCCGGCCCCGAAAACGCGTGAAGTTTGCCCCTTTAGTCCTGCTCGTGCCGGAGCCGGGCATGACTGAGCCGACGCCTGCCTACACTCCTGCGCAGGACTCACCAAGTTCTGCCGTCCAGGGTTACAGCTGACTCTGTGGCCGAATCCTTTGATCGTCATGGCTCGTACCGGGCTTGGATCGTCATCACGGATGTGGGGTGCTGACTTGAGATGGCAACGGCTTCGACCGTATGTCCCCGTCCGCGAACTGCGGGACCGCCGGCTCCCGACGACGTGAATGCGGCTTTCCTGTCAACAAGGGCCGGGTATTGTCACGGACACTCACTTGGTGTCGTTGTCGCAGTTGACAAGCCTTGACAGGCGAAATCATCGACTCATACCGGATGTTCCGATTCGACGCCTGGGAGAGAACTTGCCTGCAATTGACGTCATCGTGATCGGCGGCGGATTCGCGGGGTTGACCGCTGCTCGTGAACTGCAGTACGCCGGTCAGCAGGTCGTGCTCTTGGAAGCGCGCGACAGGCTGGGTGGCCGTACCTGGACAACCGAATTCGCCGGGAAGCAGATCGAAGTCGGCGGCGCGTGGGTCCACTGGCACCAACCCCATGTATGGGCGGAGCTGACCCGATACGGCTTGTCACTGACGGAAAGCGGTGTCGCCGCTGACAGGGGACCTCGTTCGCGAGTGTTCGCGGGTATCGAGCTGCCTCATCGCGCGGACAGCGCCCCGGAGGTGACGCCTCGCGTGGGATGGGTCGTCGGTGACGAATTCAAGGTCGGCAGCGTGGAAGACGCGGTCGATCGGATCAATGCCGGGGTACACGGGGTATGTCACGACGCGTACGGTCTTCTGACCCGGCCCCACGACCCGCTTCGATCCGACCTGGACGAAACCGAGTCGATGACGGTTCGAGATCGCTTGGACAGCCTGCGGTTCGACCCGGACACCGCGGTGCTCACCGAGGCCGCACTGGCCACTTGTTGTAGCGCTCATCTCGAGGAGATCGGACTACTGGCCGCCCTGCGCTGGTATGCGTTGTCCGGCGGTACTCCGGAGTTGCTATGGGACTGCGTTGATCGTTACAAGATCAAGTCAGGGACCAAGAGCCTTGTCGACGCACTGGCCATGGATGCCAGGAACGCCGGAGTCGATTTTCGATTCGAGAACACTGTTCAGTCGGTCGCGCGAGCCGGAGAAATGCTCGAAGTGGCAACCCTGAACAATGATTTGCTCGAGGCACGAAATGTCGTGTGCGCAGTTCCACTGAACACCCTGTCGAACATCAAGTTCACACCCGAACTGTCCACCGTGAAGTCGGCGGCGATAAGGGCGAGGCAGCCGTCGCATGGAGTGAAACTCTGGGCGACGATCAGAGGTACCCACGAGTATTTCGGAGCAGGCCCGACATCATTGCCCTTCACCTGGCTGCAGTCGGAATACCACGTCGGCGACGACACGATCTTCTTCGCGTTCGGCTCGGACTCCAAAGCGGTCGACTTGGCCAGCATGGACAGTGTCACCGAGGGGATCCGGCGGCTCATGCCCGACGCGGAGGTGCTCGACTATCACGCTCACGACTGGGTCGGCGACCCCCATTCTATGGGCACCTGGTCGATGCCCGGACCAGGGCAGATGTCCAGGTATCTGACCGAAATGCAGCAGGCGGAGGACGGCCTGTTCCTTGCCGGTTCGGATGTCGCGAATGGCTGGAACGGGTTCATCGACGGAGCGATCGAGAGTGGCCTTTCCGTGGCTCGCAAGGTTCTCGGCAAGAGATAGTCGGATCTGACGAAATGGATTCCGCCCCATGACACAGTCCATGGCGAACAACTGCGATACCAGCGATGCGGCCTGCGATACGGATAGCCGGCCCTACGATGAGCTCTTCCTGGACAGGTCGAACCTGGCCGAGCATCTGGCAACGATATCGACCATTCTGGGCATGCTGACCCAGTATGCGGAAAAAGAATCCTATAGCGGCCGCTCCCCTGCCGAACTGTCGACAAG
This sequence comes from Amycolatopsis sp. EV170708-02-1, assembly GCF_022479115.1. NCBI lineage: Bacteria > Bacillati > Actinomycetota > Actinomycetes > Pseudonocardiales > Pseudonocardiaceae > Amycolatopsis > Amycolatopsis sp. EV170708-02-1. The sequence goes on along the minus strand of NZ_CP092497.1, from coordinate 4,205,796 downwards.
CCTTACCGGCGCCGACCCCTTTCCCGAGGCGGGTATCGGCCAAGATGCAATGGCAAACGATCTCGAGTTCTTGGTTCGGAATTCGATATCACTCACGCATCCGGCGACCATCGGCCATCTCCTCTGCCCGCCAGTGATCCCCGCCCTGCAGGCAGAGGTGCTGATCAGCGCACTGAATCAATCTCTTGACGTGTTCGAAACGTCGCCTGCCGCGACCATGATCGAAAAGACGCTCATTGCACGGATCTGCGAAGAGTTCGGAATGCCAGCCTCTTCCGACGGAACCTTCACACCCGGCGGGACGCACTCGAACTACGCCGCACTACTCATGGCCCGCGACCATTGGCTGCAGAAAAACATGAACTGGTCGGCGAAACGATCCGGATTGCCGACACGAAGTCAGGACTTTCGCATAATCTGTTCGGAATCCGCACACTTCTCGATCGAGAAGGCTGCTGCCCAGCTGGGCCTGGGGACGGATGCCGTGGTCCGGATCCCCGTGGACGATGGTCATCGAATGAAGACAGGCAGTCTTTTGAGGACTGTCCAGAACATGAAGCGCCGGGGGAAGATCCCCATCGCTTTGGTGGCCACGGCCGGGACAACGGATTTCGGCGCCATCGATGACCTGACAGCGTGCGCGGAAGTCGCGACCGAAGCGGGAATGTGGCTACACGCCGACGCGGCATACGGTGGCGGATTGATGTTCTCGGAGCGACACCGCGATCGTCTCGCCGGGATCGAGCTGGCGGACTCGATCAGCGTCGACTTCCACAAGATGCTGTGGCAACCGGCAAGCTGTGGCCTGTTGCTGGTCGGGGCTTCGTCGAACTTCTCCCTGATGACCCACCGGGCAGCTTATCTGAACCCCCTGGAGGACAAGGTCGCGGGCATCCCGAATCTTGTGGACAAGTCACTCTTGACCACGAGACGATTCGATGCTTTGAAGGTCTGGGTCTCATTGCGAACATTGGGCAAGCGCCGGATTGGCGACATGATCGGACATGTTCTCGATCTCGCGCAGCGAACCCGGGAAATGATCGAATCGACAGGTCGCCTGAAAATGCTCCACAAGCCCGAGTTAGGCTGCCTTGTCTTCCGATACGAGCCGGCCGCCGACCGATTCAGCGATTCTGTCAATCGTCAGATACAGCAGACATTGATGTCCGCCGGCAGGGCGATGATCGCGACGACGCGCATTCAGGAGAAGCTGTGCCTGAAGCTCACACTCCTCAGCCCGACGGTTCGAGAGGAGGACCTACAGTCATTGGTCCACGAGATCGTGGACACCGGACGCCGGCTGGAAGCGACACTGACCACAGAACACCCCGTTGGGATCTGAGATGAGTAACGACAGTGAGACCTTCGTCGCCGGAACGGACTACGCGAAGTTCGAAACGGCAGGATTCGCCGACAGGTATCTCAATACCTTCTACAGCCACATCGTCCAGGACGAAATTCAGCTTGCGGAGTTCTTGGCGCAAGAGTACCGAAAAATCGAAGACATGCCCGAGATGCTCGAGATCGGCTGCGGACCCTGTGTGGCACGAGCACTACAAGCGGCGCCCTATGTCTCGAACATAACCATGTCCGACTATTTGCTCGACAATCTCGAAGCCATCCGGGCGTGGCAGCAGAAGCGTCCCGATGCTCATGACTGGAAAGAATTCGCACGCCTTGCCCTTCAAGTGGAGGGTGCGAGTTCCTCCGACGAGTCAGTGGCTGCCCGCGAGGACACGCTTCGGGACAAGATCCACTCGGTGAAGCAGCTGGACCTGCTGGCCGCACCACAGCCTGACGAACATGGATATGGCCTGGTCGGGGCGTTCTTCTGCTTGGATTCCGCGTCCGACACCATGGCGACCTGGGAGAAGGTCATGGCGCGCGCTTCGAACCTGATTTCGCCTGGCGGGAGACTGTTCGCCTCCTTTCTCTATGATACCGGTCACTACGTCATCAGCGATGACGGAAATTCCGACGAGGAGCTGCGTCAGGTCCGGCTGACGGATGTCGATGTGCGCAGAGTGCTGGACGAAGTCGGATTCGATCGTTCCGATACGCTCGTCGAGGTAGCGCGTAATACCGACATGAAAGAGCACGGTTATGAAGCGATAATCATGGTTTCCGCAAGGCGGCTGGAAACTTGACGGCGTCCAAGCGATCACCGGCGGCGTCGCGAAGCTGCCAGCGACCGCCGATATGCATGGTGGCCCGGTGGTCGACGGTGTGACGGGCCCATCCGGGATCTCCGGTGGTGGCGAACCGGACCCATGCTTGACGCATACGACGCGCGAGATCGGCCGGGGGTTCGTCGGTGCCGAGCAGCGCACGCTGTCCGTGCAGCTCCGGCAGTCCGACGCGGTCGAAGACAAAGGGAAGCTCCATGGTGTGAGCGGCCCCTAGTGTGCCGTCGAGGGCACTCGATCGCCAGGTGAACTCGTACAGGAACGTCCTCGCCGCGGACGCGGTCGCGTGAGCGGCGGCCATCCGCCTCGTTCCGTTCCCGAACAGGGCGTCGCTGACGATGGCGGACAGCAGTTCCGGGCCGGCGGCATCAGGGCGCCGCAGCCGATATGCCTCGACGAGTTCGGCTGGGTTTCGCTGTGACCGCGCCGCGGCGGCCAAAAGATCCGTTTCACCGACGTCGGCCAGGCCGCCCTGCGGGGCCAGGTAGAGGTTGCCTTCTTCGGTGTTCGATCCGATGAGCAGGTCCACGTCGACACCGTGGCCCGCGGCGAGATAGGCGGCGGGCTGCCGGTCGAGGACAAGGCTGAACGGGGTGAGGCCGCCGAGAGGGTGGAATGTGTCGCGGACGCGCAGATCCACTGTGGCCAGACGTGGGGTGATCTCGACAAACCGCCCGTCCGGTACTTCGGCCAGCGTCGCAGCGGTGGGAGTGAGCCCGAGTTCGAGGCCGGCTGCTTCGGTGACCAACTCCGCCTGTTCGGCTGTCAACGCTCCGGTCCCGGTGCCGCTCTGGAGGATCGCTCTGTGGAGGAGTCCGCGAGAAGCCGGGTCTGTCACGACGCCCCCGGCGAGGATGGCTCCCGCTGACTGGCCGAAAAGTGTCACGTTGGCCGGGTCACCGCCGAAGGCCGCAGCATTGGACTGGATCCAGCGCAGCGCGGCGAGGACATCGAGCAGGCCCCGGTTGTCGGGGGCATCGTCCAGGTGCAGGAAGCCGGGGATGCCCAGCCGGTAGTTCACCGTGATCAGGACGACGCCGTCACGCGCGAAGGCTTGCCCATCGTAGAGCGCAGAGCGGGTCGAGCCGCCTAGGAAGCCGCCGCCATGGACGAAGACCATGACCGGAGCACGACGGTCCCGTACGGCTGGAGTCCAGATGGTGAGCGTCAAGTAATCGGCGCCGTGGATCCATCCGGGTCCGAAATACGGTGTCATGTCGAGAACGCCGAAAGTTTCCCGCCGGGGTTGGGGGGCGGTGGGGCCCGGCATCCCCGAATATCGAACGTCTGTCCAGGGTGCGTGCGGGCGAGGCGGCGCGAAACGGTGTGCTCCGGTGGGCGCGGCCGCATAGGGGATGTCGAAGAAGACGGCGCCGTCCTCACGGCGCAGACCGAGGACCGGGCCGGAGGTGGTGGTGATTTCGAGGGGCGATTTCATGGAGTTGTTCCCTTCCGCGGTCGCCACCGTGCTGATCGGCGGCTCTCACCGGTTCAGAGCCGGTCGAGCGGGGCCCACCGCTTGATGGTGAACGACCCGGCGGACCGGTCGATCTCCATCGCTCCGCGGCCCGCGAAGTGGGCGGGCAGGACCAGGGCGTTGTTGTCGGCCGCCCAGCCGAGGATGTTTCGCCGGGTCGCGCGTGCGCCCTCGGCATCCTCGCAGAAGCAGCTGTTGTGGTCCGGTCGCATGATCTGGAACGGGGAGTGCAGCAAGTCGCCTGCGAAGACGGCGCGATCATCGCCGGAGGCGAGCATGACGACGCTGGACCCGGGGGTGTGCCCCGGCGTCGCTTCCAGCCGGAGGTTCGAGTCGATGGTGTGGCTGCCCTCCCAGAGCTCGACCTGGCCGGCGGCGTGCACCGGCGCGACGCTGTCCTCGTAGACATTCTGGTTGACGCCACCGGCGATCTTCGGGTTGTTGGCAGGGTTCCAGAATTCGAAGTCGGCGCGATGCATCAGGTAGGTCGCGTTGGGGAACGTCGGCACCCAGTACTGACCGTCAAGGCGGGTGTTCCAGCCGACATGGTCGACATGCAGGTGGGTGTTCACCACGATGTCGACTTCGTCCGGTCGGATTCCCGCCCGTTCGAGATTGCCGAGGAAGTCGAGGTCCAGGTGTCCCCAGAACGGTGCGTAGGGTCGTTCCTTGTGATTGCCGACCCCGGTATCGATCAGAATCGTCTTGCCCTCGCTGCGCAGCACCCAGGTCTGTACGGCGACTTCGCAGATGTTGGTGTCCGCGTCGAGGAAATCCGGCACGAGCATGGACTGCTGCTCGTCCCATTCCTCTTTCGGTGACCCGGGGAAGAACACGTCCGGGGACATCCCGACCGGTCCGTGCATTTCCTCGACCCGGGTCAGGTCCACGTCACCGAAGGTCATGTCAGCCATTTTCTTCGTCCTTTCGCTCAGATTTCTTGCTAGCGATGCTTTACGAGGTTCGCTTAAAAACAGTTGTGCCAGCGGGCCGACAGGAGGTTGGGGTCGGTGGCCGTGACGTAAGCGGCGTTGATCACGTGGACGTCGGCACCGCGGACTGCCACGGCGGTGGGGTTCTGCAGTCCATCGGAGGCGTCGAGGATGGTGGAGGACCGGCCGCCGGATCCGATGCGGACGACTTTGTTCGGGCCGTTGACCGCGGCCAGGATCTCGTCGCCGTGGCCGGTGAAGGCGAAGTCGTCGAGGCCGACCAAGCCCCTGGCTGTGACCAGCGGTTCTCCGGCTCGGCCACCCGCGAGGAACGGGATGCGCAGGACGGTGCCCATGTCGAGATTGGTCACCCACAGCGCACCGTTGTGCACCTTTGCCCCGTTGACGCCGAGGAAGCCGGTCGAAGCGAGTTCGGCGGCGGTTGACCATGCCTTCGGGGTACCGCCGGCGAGCGCGACGGTCCAGACCGTGCCGAGTACCGAGTCGGTGATGTACAGCCGATCGTCGCGTTCGTCCAGCGCCAGGCCATTCGGCAGGCCGGTTGAGGGCAGTGCGGCGATGCGTTGCGGTGCCTGACCGGGAGCAAGCCGCCACAGACCTGTCAGGTCGGAGGTGCCGGTCGCGTACAACACGAAGAGGACACCATCACTCGTCCGGACAATGCCGGTGGTCAGTGGAAAACCCAGAACCGGTGTCTTGACACCGCCGTCGGCCGGGCCGGCAAGGTGGCCAGGATCCGGGTGACGCCGTTACGGTCGACGCGTGCGACCTGCCTGGCGGCGGCAAGCGTGACCACGGCGGTGCCACCGGGTTCCAGTGCGATGTTCTCCGGTGTCTGCCCCTTGGCCAGATCGAAATGCACGGCGATACGGGCATGCGTCCGCGGGGGTGTCGCCGCCGACGCGGAGGTCGTGGTCAGGGTCATGACAGTCGTCAGAGCGGTGATCAGCACCGCGATCGCGGCTTTGGTTGCCTTGCTGCGCAACATTCCTGGTTCCTTATTTTGGGCGCACGAATGACCGTTCGCAAAACGAATTATTCGGTCGCGAATGTTTTTGAACTCGGTTACCGAGTTGTCGGAGTTTCGTAATCGATGGCCGAATTATCCTCAGCGGACAAGACGGTCCGGGTCAGGAGGGCGAGTGCGTGTTCGGAGGCCGAACCGGGTTCCGTGGTCGCCACGACGACTTTCTGCCCCTGCTCGGTGTGCAGGGTCTGCTGGGTGACTCGCATGGTGCCCACGAGCGGGTGCCGCATTTCGTAGACTCCGACATCGCAGGCCCGGACCCGATGGTCGGCCCATATCGCGCCGAAATCCGGGCTCTTGAGCGTCAGTTCGCCGATCAGCGACGCCAGCAGCGGGTCGTCGGGATGGTTGCCTGCCGCGAGGCGCAGGTTGCCGACCACGTCCTTCGCCTTGGCTTGCCAATCCGCGTACAGGTCCCGGGTGTGGGCATCGGAGAACACCAGCCGGGTCATGTTCGGCCGCCTGGCCGGGTGATCCGGGCTGTCCGGATCCAGATGACCGGCGAACAAGGCATGCCCGGTGCGATTCCAGGCCAGGACGTCGCTGCGGCGGCCGAGGACGACGACGGGGACCTCCGCGAGCACGTCCACCAGCCGCCGTACCGCCGGGGTGACCCGTTCCGGCGCGGGACGGCGACCCTCTCGTGATCTGCGCGGTGCGCTGGCGAGGTTGTGCAGGTGACGACGCTCGGCTTCATCCAGACCCAGCGCGCCGGCGATCGCGTCCAGCACCTCGGGCGAGGCGTTGAGCGACTGCCCCTGCTCGAGCCTGGAGTAGTACGACGGGCTCACGCCTGCCAGCAGAGCCAGCTCCTCACGCCGCAGGCCAGGAACACGCCGCCGCTCGCCATGCTGGGCCAGACCGATGTCCTCCGGCCGTAGCCCGGCACGACGGGCTTTGAGGAACTCGCCCAGCTGTCGTCTCTCGTCCATGACCCCAGTCTGAGAGGCGGCCTGGACTTTAGCCACACCTTGCTGTGGATAGGCAGCGCCGGGGGCGGCGAGGTGGCGGAGAACCAGCGATGCTGGGTGATGTCCCCGAAAGCACTCATGGCAGGAATACGGATGAGCACTCGAGTCGTACAGAACGGTCCGGATTTGGGCGACCTCTCGGATTTCACCTTTGCTCGCCGGACCTGGGTCCACGCCTCGCCGTCCGTTGTCTACGAGTTGATCAGCGATGTGTCGATGATCGCCACGTGGAGCCCGAACGCGAGCGACGTCACCTATGACGATGGAGCGGGCCCGCATCCCGGAGCGTGGTTCAGTGGCCGTAACCGAAAGGGTGACCGAGAGTGGACAGCCCGCTCACAGGTCTTGGAGGCGCGGCCAGGTGCCGGCTTCGCCTTCGTCGTCGGCGGGGTCGACGACGGGATCGTCCGCTGGACGTGGACGATGCGTCCCTACGGCGATGGGACCGAAGTGTCCCAGGAATGGCGGCTCCTGCGTACGGATCCTGTACTGGGCGAAACCCGCGGCGACGTCGAGGAGCTGCGCGACTACATGGTCATCAGTGTCGAGACGACCTTGGTGTCCCTAGCGCGGTGGGTCGGTGAGAACCGCCGAGCGTAGGCGCGTCACCGAGGAGTCGGGCCGGCGGCGAGCGAGACCGCGTCGGGTCTTTTGGCCAAGCGCGCCGGGACGAACGCGCCAGATACAGGCCGAGCGCCTTGTTTCACACTTTTCTCCATGCTCTACTCGCGACCGTGTCAGGCGTAATCTCATTCGAGCGAGGAAATCCGTCTCTCGATCTTGTCGATGTAGAAGGTATCACCGAAGCATCTCGAGCCGTACTCGCGAACGATCCTGAACGAGCACTGGGCTATAGCTCACCTTGTGGATATACGCCGCTGCGCGAGTGGCTGGCCAAGCGCCATGGCGTGCCGGCCGAGCAGGTACTGATCACCAACGGATCGATGCAAGCGCTCGACCTCATTTTCGATCTGCTTCTCCGCCCCGGCGCGGAGGCTTTGATCGAAGTGCCGACTTTTCATTATACGTTGGCCTCGCTCCGCTCGCGTGACGTCCACTTACGCGGAATTCCGGTGAGTGCCGCTGGGATGGATCCAGCAGCCGTGCAGGCTCGATTGGGCCTCGATTGGCGGCCCGCGCTCGCGGTAGTGACTCCGAACTTCCAGAATCCCACCGGGTGCCTGATGTCCGCGACGGATCGCATGAAGTTCGCGGAGATGGCCGCGAAGCATGACTTCTTCCTCGTCGAGGACGACCCCTACCGTGACCTCGTCTTCGCAGGAAACGTGCCACCTGCGATTCGCGAGTTCAACTTCGCGAGCAAAGTGATCTATCTGTCGTCTTTCTCCAAGACGATCGCGCCAGGTCTTCGATGTGGATACATCATCGCTCCGGAGAGCGTGATCGAGGGAATCAGCCGCATTGCGAATCTTTCCTACGTTTCACCTGGCGTGTTCAGCCAGGCGATCATTTATCATTACTGCGTCTCGGGGCGGTCGGAGGAATGGTTGACGAAAGTACGTGGGTCATTGCGCTGTCGCCGCGACACTCTCGTCGATGCGATCACCAAGGAGTTGCCGGGCGCGCGGTGCACCAGGCCTGGCGGAGGCTTCTACGTCTGGGTGGAGATCCCGGGGGTGAATGTCCGAGCATTGGCGCGAAGTGCGACGACACACGGTGTCGCGGTCATGGCCGGGCCCGAGTTCATGCTCGAAGGCGGAGAAACCGCCCTTCGGCTCTCCTATGCCCCTCTCGATTGCGGGCGGTTGTCCGAAGGCGTGACGCGGCTGGCGGCAGCCATTCGTGACCTGCCGGCCGGTGATCTTCAGACCAGAGCCGTGGCCAACTGATCGAAAGGCAAATCTTGTCGTCTCTTGGTACGCTGTTCACCATTGTCGGGGTCTATCTCGCGGCCGCGGTCACCCCGGGACCGAACTTTTTCTATGTTGCTCACACCGCCTCTACGCATTCTCGGCGCGCTGCCTTGTTCGCCGCCCTCGGCGTCGCGACCGGCAGTGCACTGTTGGCGGGTGCCGGAGTGCTCGGCGCGACCGTCCTGCTCGGCAGATGGGATCGGTTCGATCACGCGCTGCGTCTGGTGTGCGCTCTCTACCTCGCGTATCTCGGTGCGAAGATCCTGTGGAGTCTCCGGAAGACGACTGAGGCGCAACCTGGTTTGGCGGTGAGCACGTGGAAGCAGTCGTACACTCGTGGCCTGTTGACGATCACGACGAACCCCAAGGCGATGATCTTCTTCGGGAGCGTTCTCACGGCTTTGCTCCCTTCGACGACCGCGCCGGGAATTCGGGTAGCCGTGGTGGTCGCGATCGCCGCGGCATCGCTGTGCTGGCATTCCGTTCTGGCGCTGACCTTCTCCTTCGGCCCGGTCCGCCGTGTCTACGACCGGATGAAACGGCCGTTCGATCTGCTTTCGGGAGTGATTTTCCTGGCACTTGGGGCGAGCGTGATCATCTGGTGAACCCGATGGCGGTCTCTCCGTACCTCACGATCTCCACCTGCGGACGGCCCGGCGCGTGCCGTAGTGTGAGCCGGGCCCAGGGGCTGCCGAAGACAGCGGCCGGGCTGCAGCGTGGCCGACGCCCCGAGAGCGGTCTATCGACTCCAGAGCACGTCCGCAGCTCGCAATGGGTGGCGCTGCGCCCTTGAGTGCCGGACCACACGGCACTTCGGCCCTCGTTGTCGCAGAGCACGAGTGTCCATCGTTTTGGTGGACGAGCGTGGTGCCGCCCGGACGGAGAGGTGAGAGCCAGCCGGCACTGCGTCTACCTGGCCCGCACCTCATGTTCCTGCGCGAGGTCGCTAAGCGGGGAACCATCAGTGTCACCTGAGGGCAGCTCGTCGTCTCCGTTGTCGGTCAGGATGAGGAAGTCGGTCAGGAAACAAGCCACCTCACCGTCGGCGGTGCGCCCGACCCAGGTTGGGTAGTGCCCGTCCCCGTTACCCGAGGAGAACGCCACCACAAGGGGCCGGCCCTCGTCGTCGGCTAGCGTGGCAGGCGCGGTGCGATCGGTCTCGTGGATGACATGGATGTCCAGGTTGGATAGCAGCTGGTCGCTGTAATCGTCGCTCGCGCGCAGCGTCGCGATGTTCGCCGCGTCCACGAAGCCGCCGACGCCGCCGTCGACCGGGTAACCGAAGTACTCGTCGTCGCCCAGATCGAAGACGTCGTCCCCTTCGCACGCGGCCATCTCCCAGGATGCGACGGGCTCGTCCCGGATCACCAGCCGGGCCGCCGCGATCATCTCGTGCGCGGTCGACTGGTTCCGTTTGGCGAACATGGCGATCACCAGTAGCAGCGGGTACTCGCCCGGCGACACTTGCTGGACGAAGAATCCGTCATCGGCATCGTCAAACCCGCACGGCTCACCGGCGACGACCCGCCCGGATGGCAGCCATAGCGAGGCGTCCTGCAGCAGCCGTACGGTGGCGACGTCGCCGTGGGGCAGCGTGTGACGTGTTCCCGGGGCGAAAAGCCGTTCGAAGTCGGGAGCGGGTAACGGCACAAGTACTCCTTCGATGATCTTCTTCATTGACCATTGGTGCGGCAGCGGAAGCCTCGACGACACCTGATGAAGCGATTGTAGACATGTTTCCCTCCGGTCTCGCCCTGCCCGCCGAGCAAATGTCCTTGATGACCCGAGGAGGATGACCGAAAGGGCATGGCGCCATGCGTCGCGGAGCCATGCCCTCCGCAAGGGCCACGCCTGCTCTTATTTTGAGGGGTAAGGCAAACGTGGCGTGCGGGTCAGGGTGGGTGCCGACCAGGGCCCCCGTTGTCGCATCAGACTCGACGAAGGGATCCATCAGCCCACCGCGACTCCGCCCACGGAACCGACGCTTTTGCCTTACCTCTCAGGAACGCTCGGTTGCCAAGCAAGCTCAACAGCAGTCGGACGGGGATTTACGGGAACGGGTTTCTTCTCGGAAACCATTCTCAAACAGGCCCGTCGACGACGGTCCGCCTATGGGAGGAGGACACGCCCCCGGCTCTTGCGGAATCGTGCAAGCCACCCGATATGGGAGCCATTCTCCCACATGTTGTCCCTTGTGGACGGTCAAAAACGTATCAGGCCTGCCTTACCCCTCAATAGACGATTCCTTCTTCCATCTCCTCGTCGATCGCGATCCGAGCTGACACGGTGCGCGCGACGGCTTCGATCGTCGGCGCCGCGTACAGGGCGGAAAGTGACAGAGTGACGCCGAACCTGCCGCGCAGCATCGAGATGAGTTTGGTGGCACGCAGACTGTCCCCACCGAGGGTGAAGAAGTTCTGTTCGCGGCCGATGTGGTCGAGTCCGAGCAGATCGGCCCATATGCCCGCGACCGCCGTCTCCGCCGCTCCCGTTGGCGCGGTTGAGCCGGCATGGTCTGCCGGTCGGGCAAGGGCCGCGATCGCGGCGCGGTCGACTTTGCCGTTGCCGGTGAGTGGCAAGGTTTCCACCACGGCGACCTGCTCCGGGAGCATGTGAGCGGGAAGCAGTGTCGCCGTGTGAGACCGGATCAGCTCACTGGAAGTCTCGGCCACCGCAGCCGCGATCAGGCGGCGATCCGCGGTCACGGCGACCGCCGCGCGGACGACGCCCGGCGCGGCCTCGAGCGCCGCTTCGATCTCGCCGAGCTCGATGCGGTGGCCGCGGATCTTCACCTGCTGGTCGGCCCGTCCGAGAAACTCCAGAGTGCCATCCGGCCAGTAGCGGCCGAGGTCTCCAGTGCGGTACCAGCGGTCACTCGACGGGCCTTCGACGAATTGAGCGGCTGTTTGCTCAGGCGCGCTCCGATAGCCGCGCGCAACACCTTCACCGCCGATCCAGAGTTCGCCAGTGCTCCAATCTGGGCAATCGCGGCCGAGATCGTCCACGACGCGGAACCGCTGGTTACGCAGAGGGGTGCCATAAGGGATGGAGATCCACGCGGGGTCGACATGGTCGACCTCGGTGAAGTTGGACCAGATCGCCGCCTCCGTCGCTCCGCCCAGCGCGATGAACCGGCAGGTCGGGGCGGCCGTGGCCAGGCTGCCCGGCAGGTTGAGGCCGACCCAGTCGCCGGACACCAGCACGACTCGTAACGGCAGCCGCCCTGTGGTGGCGACAAGGAGCATGTCGAGTAGTGCCGGGACGGTATTCCAGACCGTGACGCCGTGTGTGGTGACCAGGTCGTGCCAGCGGTGTGCATCGCGGCGATCGTCTTCGCCGATCGTGACAACGGCTCCGCCGACCGACAGCGGGCCGAAGATGTCATACACGGACAGGTCGAAGTCGAGTGCGGACACCGCCAGCAGCCGGTCGCCGGGGCCGATTGCGAAGCGCTCATTGATATCGGCGACCGTGTTCAGTGCAGCGCGATGGGTCGTCTCGACTCCCTTGGGCTCACCGGTCGAGCCCGACGTGAAGATCACATAAGCCAGGTCCGCGGGTGGAAGACACGTGGGCAGCGGGTCGGCCGCCACGGCGAGCAAATCCTCTGTGACGACCAGATCGGCTCCCGCGAGACCGCGCATCCGGGCCTGACGAGCTGGAGGCTGGTCGACACCGATAGGCACATAAGTGCACCCGGCGGCCAGTACTCCGAGCACCGCCACGAGCTGGCCAGGCCCCTTCGGCAGCGAAATGGCAACGGTGTCACCGGGTGCCGCACCTCGCTCGCCGAGCACAGCCGCCAGCCGGAGCGCACGGTCGGCAAGCTCGCCGTAGGTCAGCGCGCCGACGACCGCCACCCGGTCCGGCCGCTCGGCGGCCAGCCGGAAGAAGTCGCTGTGCAACGCACCTTCGGGGACGACGCCGCCGGTCTCGTTCACCACGGCGCGGACGTCGTACTGCCGGGCGGGCAGCAGATCAGGGACGTGTGCTCGCCACGAAGCCGTAGCGAGCCAGTCCACCAGGGACAGGTATGCCTCGAACATGTCATCCAGCAGGCCGAGCGGGAACAGCTCCTCCACCGCGTCCCAATTCAGCCGGACACCGCCCTCGACCTCGGTGACCTGGTGATCGAGCCACACCTGTGGTGTTTGGGAGACACCCCAGACGTTGTCGGCGAACAGGGTGCTGCCCTCGGGTGGGTCCGCCGAGACACCCAGCGCGCTGGTGAACACGACCGGCATGGTCGTGTTCGGGTCTCCATTGGTCCGAGCCAGCTCGCGCATCACCCATACGGCCGAGACGTCACGGTGGTCGAGCGCACCCCACAACTCCTCCTGGACCTGGCGCACCCGGTCGAGCCACCCGCCGTCCGGGGTGGGCCGACAGGCCACCAACAGCAACGAGGTGAAGTCACCGAGTACTCGGTCGATGTCAGGGTGGACTTCCTTGCGATCGAAAAGGGTGACGTTCAGTGTCAGGTCCGCCCGCGCACTCCAGAGACCGAGCACCTCGGCGAACGCGGTCAGCAGTACGGCGGACGGCGTCAGCCCCTGTTCTCTGGCCCGGTCCACGATCACGCGCCACCGCGCCGCTTCGATCGTCGCCGAACGCCGCTCGAACCGGGGAACCGCCACGTCCGCGGGGTCCTTCGCCAGCGGCAGCCGCGGTGCGGGCGGCAGGTCCGGCAGCAGCCCGGTCCAGTAGGCCTCAGCCCGGTCCAGCCCCGCGCGCTCGACGCCGAGCACGTAGTCACGAAACGACACCCCGATCGGCGGGAGTTCGATGTCCGGATCCTGGTACAGCGACGCCAGTTCCGCGTAGAAGACCAGGATGCTCAGGGCGTCGAGCACCAGGTTGTCCATCCCGACCGCCAGCCTGGTCCGGCGGCCGGCCCGGGCGGCGCGCACGGTGAACAGCGGCCACACCGCCGGGTCGAACACGGTGTGCGAGGTGGTGGCGCGAAGTTCATCGAACCCACCGCCGATCAGTTCCACCTGGAACCACGGCACCTCGGGTAGCACCCGCTGATCGCCGCGCTCATCGAAAACGGCACGCAACATCTCGTGCCGCCGGACGAGCCGGTTGATCGCCGCCTCCAACCGAGGCAGGTCGAGATCGTCCACGTCGTACTCGCGATAGAAGTGGCAACCGACGCCTCCGAGGGTGAAGCCCTCGTCCCGGCCGAGCCAATACGCGCGCTGGACTTCGGTCGGCGGGAACGGTTCATACCGGTTCGCCGGGTCGGTGGCAAGAGCCGCAGGCATACCTTCGCTGTCGGACAGCGTGAGTCCGACGGCTAAATCGGACAGCACCGGACGGGCGAAAAGGTCGCTCAGCGACACGCCGGACACTCCGGCGGCCCGCAGTCTGCCGATCACCTTGGTCGCCAGCAGAGAGTCACCACCGAGCGTGAAGAAGTCTTGCTCACGACCGACTTCCCCGCACCGCAACACGTCCGACCACGCTGCCGCGACCAGCCGTTCGACCTCACCGGCGGGTGCCGCGACCACCACGGCTTCATCGCGCCGGTCGTCCAGGGTGCGCGACAACAGTGCTCGATCGATCTTGCCGTTCGCGGTCAGCGGCAGGGACGCAAACGCCGAGATGACGTCAGGCCGCATCGGCGCCGGCAACAGGTCTGTCACGAAGTCCTTCAGCACCAGCGTGTCCACGGCCCCGGTCACGGCGACGGCCAGCCTGCGACCCGCTGTCACGACCGCCACGGCGGCGGTGACGCCGGGATGCGCGGTCAGTGCCGCCTCGACCTCGCCGAGTTCGACCCGGTGGCCGCGGATCTTCACTTGGTGGTCGTCGCGGCCGAGAAAGTCCAGTCCTCCGTCGGGCGTGTACCTCGCGCGGTCACCGGTCCGATACCAGCGCACGCCGGAGAACTCGACGAACTTCTCCTGTGTGCGCACGGGATCGCCCCGGTAGCCGCGCGCCACGCCCGCCCCGCCTATCCACAACTCTCCTGGCACCCAGTCCGGGCGGTCGCGGCCGAGAGTATCGACCACTCGGCACCGGACGTTGCCCAGCGGTGTGCCGTACGGCACGCAGGTCCATTGTGGATCGACGGTGCCGACCTCGCACACCGTGGAATGGATCGCCGTCTCGGTGGTCCCACCCAGCCCGATGAAACGGCAGTCGGGCGCGTGTTCGGCGAGCCGAGCGGGCAGGTCGGTGGTGACCCGGTCACCACCGAGCAGCACCACGCGCAGTGGCATGGGCTCTTGCGCGACAGTCAGCACCATGTCGAGGAGCGCGGGGACGCAATTGAGCACAGTGGCCCGGTGCCGCACCAGCAGGTCGACCCACCCGGAGGCGTCACGGCGCCCGGAATCGCGAACACACACCACCGCACCGCCTGCCGACAGCGGACCGAAGAGGTCATATACCGACAAATCGAACTCCAGCGCCGACAGCGCCAGTGTCCGGTCCTGTGGCCCGATACCGAAGCGATGGTTGAGGTCGTCGACAGTGTTGACTGCGGCGGTGTGGGTGATCTCCACACCCTTCGGCTCGCCGGTCGATCCCGACGTGTAGATGACGTAGGCGAGAGAGGAAGCGTCAGCGCTCACAGGTTCAGCGAGCGGTTGTGCCCCGTCCGACGGGGTGAGGTCGTCCAGAAGCAGGCTCACGTCGGCGTTCGCCAGGATTCGTTCGCGGCGCGCGGCCGGTTGATCCACGCCTATCGGCAAGTACGCGGCGCCCGTGGCGAGCACACCGAGCACCGCGATCACCTGATCCGGCCCCTTGGGCAGCGACACCGCGACCAGGTCTCCTGGACCTATCCCCTTCGCGGTCAGGTGGCCAGCGAGCCGGAGAGCACGCGCGGCGAGGTCGCCATAGGTGATGCTCCCTCCGTCGGAGAGCACGGCCGGCGCGTCGGGATATGCGGCGGCGTTGGAGAAGAACCTGTCGTGCAAACACCGTGGGTGTCTGACGACCGACGTGTCGTTGACCTCGGCGCGTACGCGCAGTTGTGCTCGCGGGATCAGGTCCGTGGTACCCGTCCAGGCGTCTTCGTTCTCGATGAGCCGGTCGAGCAGTGCGCTGTAGGCGGCGAACATCGCGTCCGGTACGCCGGGAATGAAGGCGTCTTCACGGATGTCCCAGTTGATCAGCAGACCGCCGCCGAGTTCGGTCACCTGCGCGTCGAGCCACACCTGCGGCCCCTGGGAGATGATCCAGGCCGCCTCGCCGAAGGTGTCGGTAACCTCGGGGGCGAACAGTTCGTCAAGGCCGAGTGCGCTGGTGTAGACGACCGGCGCGAGCACTTGTTCGCCGTGCAGACGGGATAGGTCGCGCAGCACCTCGACACCGGAGTAGCCGGTGTGGGCCACGTCGGCGTGGAACCGCTGCTGCAACAACGACGCCCGGTCGGCGAACGAGCCGGGCGCGGCTCCATCCCACTCAAGGAGCACCGACGAGGTGAAGTCGCCGACCAGACAGTCCACCTCGTCGTGCAGCGGCTGGCGGTCGAACAGGGGGAGATTGAGCAGGAAACGCGGTTCGGCGCTCCAGGCCGTCAGTGTCTCGGCGAAGGCCGCCGCCAACGCCATCGCGGTGGTGAGCCCGTGACGACGGGCCGAGCGCTCGAGCGCTCTCACGGATTCGGGTCCCAGCCATCGGTGATGCCGTACCACGGTGGGCTCGCCGCCGACGTCGGAGGCCGGAAGCTGAGGCGCTCCGGGAAGCGTGGGCAACCTTTCGGCCCAATACTCGCGCGCGTCGCCCTGGTCATCGCTCCCGCGCTCGGCCAGATACCGCGGGTAGCTGTAGCCCAGCGGGGGCAGCGCCTCACCTTCGTAGGCGCGGGCCAGATCAGCGAGCAGCACACGCAGGCTCAACGCGTCCGCGGCGATCATGTCCAGGCTGACGTGTACCCGCGTACGGCCTTCCGGCAGCAGGGACAGCTGGACATCGAAGACCTCACCGGAGGCGATGTCCATCCTTCGGTGCGAAAGCGCGGCCCGTCGTTCGTCCAATGTGGACTGATCCACCCAAGGGTGGACCTTGAGACCCGGCCACGGAGCCTCGGCGAGGACCCGCTGGGTTCCGTCGTCCAGTACCGCCACGCGCAGCATCCCGTGCCGGGCGAACAGTGCCCGGACAGCGATCTCAAGCCGTTCCGGATCGACGTCCGCGCCGTCGAACTCGTGGTAGAAGTGCGCGTCGACACCGCCCAGCCGTTGTCCCGGCGCGCGGCCGACCCAGTAGGCGTGCTGCATAAGGGCCAGCGGGAACGTCGCGGAGTCGTCGATTTCCTTGGTATGCCGGGTGATCTGTCCGGATTCGACAGCCAGCAGGGCGCGCCACGCGGCGAGCGTGGGCGTGGCGACCAGATCGGCGAACGTGACGTTCACCCCGGCTTTGCGCCAGTTGCCTGCCAACCGCATCATGGTGATCGAGTCCAGGCCGAGCTCGATCAGGTTCTCGTGCTCGTCGATCGCCTCGGCGGGGATGTCGACGAGATCGGCGATCAGCGCAGGCAGTTGTTGCTTGGTCACGACTTGGTCTCCAAAGTGGACAGAGCGTTGCGGTCGATCTTGCCGAGGCCGGTGCGGGGGAAAGCGTCCACGAACCGGACCCGGTCCGGCAGCTTGAAGGCGGCGACGCCGAGTCGGGTCAGGTGCACTACGAGGTCCTTGCGGCTGGGAGGTGTGCCACGCGCGATGACATAGGCACAGCTTCGTTCACCCATCACGTCGTCGGGAAGGCCGACGACCGCGACGTCGTGCACGGCGGGGTGACTCAGGAGCAGGTTCTCCACCTCTTCGACGGGGATCTTGTCTCCACCGCGGTTGATCACGTCCTTGACCCGGCCCTCGACGACGAGTTCCCCAGTCGGCAGACGGCGGACGAGGTCACCACTGCGGTAGTAGCCGTCGGAGGTGAAGGCGCCCGCATTGTGTTCGGCGGCACGGTAATAGCCGCGAATGGTGTAGGGGCCCCGGACGTGGAGCTCGCCCACCTCGCCCGCAGGCACCGGATCGCCGTCGGCGGTTACGATCCGCACCTCGTCATCGGCGCTGAGCGGACGGCCCTGGGTGTCGGTGACGATGGCGTCCGGATCGCCGAAGCGCGTGTAGTTCAGCAGGCCTTCAGCCATGCCGTAGACCTGCTGGAGCGCGCAGCCCAGCACCGGAATGACCCGCCGGGCGGTTTCGGCCTTGAGCCGGGCCCCACCGACCTGGAGCAGCGCCAGGCTCGACAGGTCCTCTGCGGACTCCTCCGCGGCGTCCAGCCACACGAGCGCCAGCGGCGGCACGAGCGCCGTCGTGGTGACACGCTCGGCCTGGATCAGCGAAAACACCGATTCGGGGGCGGCGTCCACACTCAGCACGACCGTTCCGCCCGCCCACAACGTCCCCAGGACGCCGGGGCAGGCGAGCGGGAAGTTGTGCGCCATCGGCAGCGCGGCCAAGTATCGGGTGTCCGCATTGAAACCGCACAGCTTGGCACTCGCCCGCAGGTTGTAGTCGTAGTCGTTGTGGGTTCGCGGGATCAGCTTGGGTAACCCGGTCGTACCGCCGGACAGCAACAACACCGCGATGTAGCCCGGCCCCGGGCCGTCGCCCGGATCACCATCGGCCGCCACGTCGTCCAGCGCGGTGAACTCGCCGGGGTCTCCGACGACGAACACATGCTCGATCTCCGGGACGGCATACGCCAAATCCCGCGATTCGGAGGCAACGACGTACGCCGCAGGGGCCGAAAGCCTGGCGAGGTGGATGATCTCGGTCCGGCGATGCGATGGCAGGGCGAGCACCGGAACGGCTCCGATCCGAAACAGCGCGAACGCGAGCGACAGGAACTCGGCCACGTTGGGCAGATGCACAAGCACGCGGTCGCCGTGTCCGATCCCCCGCGTTCGGAGCCCACAGGCCAGCCGGTTCGCCTTTTCGTTCAGCTCGGCATAAGACCAGCGCCGGTCGCCGTCGACGACCGCCGTCCGCGCCGGCCACCTCCGTGCGCCGTCGTCGAGCAACGCGCCGAGCGTACGGTCACGCCAGTATCCGCGTGCACGGTAGTGCCGGGCGAACTCATCCGGCCACGGGGTGAAGTCGGTGGTCATCGTAGCCTCAGCACCAACGATTCGAGGCCGTGCATGGCCGTGCTGTCGCGCCAGCGGAGATCGTCCACCGCGGACAACACCTCGATCTCGGCGAACCGGTCCAGCAGGCGTCCGAAGGCGATCTCGCCCTCCAGCCGGGCCAAGGGCGCGCCGAGGCAGAAGTGCAGGCCGTGGCCGAAAGCGAGGTGCCCGCCCATCGGCCGGGTGATGTCGAGCCGGTCGGGGTCGGCGAAGCGGGCCGGGTCGCGATTCGCCGCCAGCCACGACACCATGGCGAAGTCCCCGGCCGGGATCACCACTCCCGCGATCTCGACCTCTTCGATGGTGTACCGCGGCGAAGACAGGATGTTCGGCGTCTCGTGCCGCAGGAACTCCTCGATCGCGTTCGGCATCAAGCTCCGGTCGGCCCGCAGCAGCGCGAGCTGGTCGGGGTACCGGGACAGGCTGAGGACGCCGCCGCTGATCAGATTCACCGTGGTTTCGAAACCGCCGATGAGCAGCACGACCGAAACCGCGATCAGCTCCGACGGCGACAGCCGGTCGCCGTCTTCACTGGCGTGCACCAACCGCGAGAGCAGATCGTCGGCGGGAGTCTCCCGTTTGGCCGCGATCAGTCCGTGCAGGTAGCCCGCCATCCGCATGGTCGCCGCGCCCGCAGCCTCGGTCGCGCCGCCGTCGACCATCGTCTTGGACCACGACGTGAACTCGTCGCGGTCCTCGAACGGCACACCCAGCAGTTCGGTGATGACCCGGATCGGCAGCGGGTAGGCGTAGGCCTCCAGCAACTCCACCGACTCGCGACCGGTCATCGCGTCGAGCAGCTCGTCCGCGATCTGCTCGATCCGCGGCCGCAGCGGCGCGATGGCCCGGCCGGTGAAGGTCTTCGCGACCAGTTTGCGCAGCCGGGTGTGATCCGGCGGGTCCAGGTTGAGCAGGTTCATCGCGAAGTCGTCGGAAAAAGGACTCTCGTCGTCCTCGCCCAGCGCCATCCGGTGCATCCGGTCGTAGACGCGCTGGCTGCTGAATCTGGGGTCGGTCGCGACGGCTCTGGCTTCCTCGTACCCGGTGACAAGCCAGACGGGCAGGCCGCTGGGCAGTACGACATGGCGGATCGGTGCGCTCTCGCGCAGCGTCGCTCCGACACCGTGCGCGTTCTGCACGAAGTCCTCGCCGAGTGCGAGCGGTCCTGTGGTGGTCATGGTGTTCTCCTTGTAGTGCAACGGTTCAGCCGAGCCGGAGCTCGGGCCGGTACAGGTCGAACCAGTGATCCATGTCCAGCACGCGTTCCAGGCCGGTGCGCAGCCTGCCGGTGACCGCGGCGGGATCCCGTCCGATCGCGTCCCGCACCCAGGTGGCGTCGAAGATCTCGAACAGGGGGTGCCCGGCGTCGGCGAGCACGTCACCGGCCTGCCGCTGCAAGGCTTCCGCGTATCCGGTGTCCTGTGTGGACGGATACGGGCTCTTGACCCGCTCGACCACCGACCGGGGAAGCAGGCCGGCGACGGCCTCGCGCAACAGGCTCTTTTCCCGGCCGCCATGGGCCTTCATCGACCACGGCGTGTTGTAGACGTACTCGATGAGCCGGTGATCGGCGAAGGGAACCCGCACCTCAAGGCCGACAGCCATCGACATCCGGTCCTTACGGTCGAGCATGGCGCGTACGAGCCTGGTCACGTGCAGGTGGCTGCTGCGGCGCATCCGGCGCTCCAGCTCGTCCTCGGTGTCCAGGTGGTCGATGACCGCGACTGCGGTGCTGTACTCGTCGGCGACGTAGGCGCCGATGTCCAGGTCCCGGCGAAGCTCAGGACGCAGCATCTCGGTGCGGTCGCCGGTGTAGGCGTTGCTGAACGCCAGCCACGGAAAGGTGTCGGCGTCACGAGCCGCAGGATGGTGGAACCAGGCGTAGCCGCCGAAAAGCTCGTCGGCGAACTCTCCCGACAGCGCCACCGTGCACTCGGCGCGGATCGCCTGGAACAGCAGATACATCGAAGAATCGATGTCGCCGAGCCCGATCGGCATGTCCCGTGCGGCGACAACGGCACGGCGCAGGGCTGGATCCGCCAGCGCACGAGAGTCGAGCACGATGTCCCGGTGCAGCGAACCGACGTGCGCGGCGACCTCGCGCACGAACGGCGAGTCCGGCGTCTCCCGCAGTTCGTCCGGGCGGAAGTTCTCTTCGTAACCCGCGAAATCCACCGAGAACGTACGGGTCTTTTCACCACGTTCGCGCAGTTCCGTGGCGGCGACCGCGGTGACGGCACTGGAATCCAGCCCGCCGGACAGCAGCACACATTGCGGCACGTCGGACACCGTCTGGCGCCGTACGGCATCCCCGAACAGCTCTCCGACCTTCTCGACGGTGGTCGTGAGGTCGTCGGTGTGCGGAGCGGTCTCAAGCCGCCAGTAGGTGTGGTGCCGGATGCCCGTCCTGGAGACCGTCACGACAGTGCCTGGCTCGACCTCATGCATGTCCTTCCACAGCGACCAGCCGGGAGCCTTGGTGAAGCCGGTGAGTTCACGCAGACAGCCGGTGTCCACGACCCGCTCGAAACGAGGATTGGCCAGAATCGCCTTGGGTTCGGAGCCGAACAGCAGCCCGTCGCTCGTGCGGTGGTAGTAGAGCGGCTTCACACCGACCCGGTCACGGACCAGCACCAGCTTGCTGCTGCGCTCGTCCCACAAGCCGAAGGCGTACATCCCGTTGAGCCGTTCAGCGACCGCCTCGCCCCATTCCAGGTAGCCGCGCAGCACCACCTCGGTGTCGCTCCGTGTGGTGAAGCGATGGCCGCGCCCCTCCAGTTCGGCGCGCAGATCCCGGAAGTTGTAGATCTCGCCGGAAAACGTCAGGGCGACGGTTCCGGACGAGGTCCGGAACTCCATCGGCTGGGTGCCTCCTGGCAGGTCGATGACGGCCAGCCGCCGGTGGCCGAGCGCGACATGGGTGCGGATCCAGGTCCCGCTCGCGTCGGGACCACGGCTGCCCAGGGTCTCAGTCATGTCCTCGACGACGGAGATGTTCTCGGTGAGGTCGCTGTCGAACGCTACCCAGCCGGTGATTCCACACATGATCGTTGTCCTCAAATTCGGTTCGGCACGCGCGCGACGAACACGCGATGGCCGAGAGGTGTCAGCGGATGGCCGTCACCGGGCAGACCTAGTACCCGATCCAGCCCGGCGTTGTCGAGTACTGCGTTCCATTGCGGCAAGGTCAGAAAAGTCGCCCCGGTGGCCGAGCGGCCGTCGCCGGCCTCGGCCATCAGGAACGCCTGCGAGGTCAGGATCCAGAACTCCTCGACGGTCGGTTCGGTGAGCACCAGCCAGCCACCGTCATCCAGCAGGCCAACCAGCCGTCGCACCGACGCGTCCGTGTCGGCGGCCGCGTTGAGCACGCCGCCGCCGATCACCACGTCGAACGAACAGGGCGGCGAATCGGGGTCGACGTCGATGTCGAACCGGCCGAACCGCACCCACGGGTAGTCCCGGAGCCGGACCGCCGCTTGGTCGAGAAAAAGCTTCGACACGTCCGTGTAGTGGTAGTCGACCTCGATGCCGGCCGAGGCGAGCACAGGAAGAACCCGTTCGGTGGTCGCGCCCGTGCCCGCGCCGACCTCGAGCACCCGCAGTGGCCGGTCGGCGGGCCAGCGCCCCACCAGGCCCCTCATGAACGCGCTGACGGCGCGGTGCTGGTAGCGACCGGTCAGATTCTCCCGGTACAGCGCTTCGGCAATGTCGGTGCGCCCTTCCGGGAACAGCAGGGTGACCGCGTCGCAGGTGCCGTCGATCAACTCCGGCAATCGCTCCGCGTTGGTGCGGGCATACTCGATGGTGCCGTCGGATCCGGCCGTCTCCCGCCAGGCCCGCGCGGCCCGCGTCCAGGCCCGGTCGAGCGCGGCATCGGAGTAATCCTCGGCGGACGGCACCGCGATCAGCAGATCGTTCTCCCGTCGCACCAGTCCTTCCGTGGTGAGGACATCGAGCCAGCGGCGCAGCAACCGCGGGTACGCGACGCCCTCCAGCACCTCGGCCTCCGTGTTGCCATGACTGGTGAAAAGGCCACGCCGGCGCAGCGCGTTGAGCATCGACAGCAACGCGGTCCGGCCGAACTCTCGTACGGCGGCGACGGCCGCCCCCAGGTCGATGCCGTCCAGTTCGAGATCGGCTTCCCCGGCGATGTCGGAAAGGAAGTCGTCTCCGACATCGACCGGTTCGATCCGTGCGAGTTCGACGCCGAGCGCGATGCGTGCCGCCTCGTCGACCTCGCCGCCTTGGTAGCGGATCAACTTCAGCGCCGACAGGTCGGCGAGCGGTAGCGACGGCTCGACGGCCAGCGCACCCACGATGGCGGCCGGCAGCACCACTTCGGTGGCACGAGAACGTTCCAAGTGGGCCAGTACCTTGGAGGCGGGCCAGTCAGCGGGAATACCGATCGCCGTCGCGGTGATGAGCTGCTGCCCGGCAGCGGCCAGTGGAGAGGACGGTTCCGGCAGCGTGATCCCTGGTGCGAAACCCGCGTTCACCAGTGCCGCGCGCCACTCTCCGGCATCAAGGAACGGAGTTCGTTCCCTCGGTTCGTTTCGGGACAACAGGAACTGCACGGAGGTGAGCGACGCCGCGGTGTCAAGGGTCGACTCGGTGAACACGACCTTCCCGCCCGGCGCGAGGGCCCGGCGGATCCGGCGCAGCGTCCGGCCGACGTCACTCGCGTTGTGCAAGACGTTGCCCGCCAGTACCACGTCCACGCTGCCGTCGGCGAGGCCCTGCCGAGCGAAGTCGACGTCGATGTCGAGCGTCCTGAACGAAACCTTGGGATCCCGGCCGAACCGCGCCTCGGCCGCACGGACGACCGGCGGGGATACGTCCGTGAAGGCGTACGAGTAGTCCTTGCCCCGCAACGCCGTCAATGCGGCCGCAGTGCTGAGCCCCGCCCCGCCGCCGAGTTCGAGCACCCGCGGGCCGGCCTGCCGGACGATCTCGGCACACGCGGCATTGAGGTAGCCGGTGAACACATTGTCCTGGTACGCGGTGAGGACATCGCCCGCGCGTACCACCAGATCCCGCAACGCGACGGTGTCGTCGAGCAGGTGCGGCAGGTGTGACAGCGCCTCGCGGTGGAAAGCGGCCATCTCCGGCGGGAACCCGAGATGAGCGTAGGCGCGTTCGAACTCTTCCCCAGGTTCGCAGTACTCACCGGGTGAGTGCTCCTGCAACGCCAAACGCCACCGATCCGCCAGCCAGCGATGGCGGGGCACGACGTCGCCGGACACCGCCGCCGGCATGGCCCCCAGGCTGATCCGTTCCAGTACCTCCATCGCGGCGGGGAAAAGGCCGAGATCCTCCTCGCCGAGGGCCGCGAGCCCGGCCTCGTGGGCATTCACAGCGCCCCCGATTCGAGCGACGGCGCGCCGTCGCCTACGAGGGGTTCCGCCACTCCACAGCCGGTGAGGCGGGCGATCGTGTCCTGAGGGTCCAGGACGTCGGCCGCGAAATGCCTGCCAGGCGGCACTTCTCGCCGGAGCACCGCGAGGACGGCCAACGCGGTCAGCGCGCCGGTCATCTCGCCATTGCCCCGGCCGCGCAGGACCGCCGTCCTGGTAAGCGGTTCGCCGTCGCGGACACCGTCCATGCACACCATCAGCACGACGGACGGCTCGCCTCCGACGAGGTCCAGTTCACTGGCACGGCACAGCGCCGCCACGGCGTCGGCCCGGCCCAGCGAGTGAGTCCGATCGAAAGCGGCACGAACGTGCTCGCCGGACACCGCCGTGTACCAATCGCCTCGTGCCAGTCCCAGTTCCTCGGCCACCCGCATGTTTTCCGTGTTGAGGTACGGCAACAGCGACACCTCGCCGGAGAAGAACGGCAGGGTCGCGTCGGTGCGCCGGGTCAGCACGCCCGAACGGCGGCCGCGCCGCCACGCGGCCAGCGCCTCACCGTGTCCGGCGCCGGCCAGGTAGTCGGCGGCGGCGGTCCGGGTGAACCGGTCGTGCACCCCCAGGTAGGCGACCAGCCCATGCACGGCGTCGAACTCCCGCCGCGCCAGCCAGCGTGGCAACAGTCCGGTCAGGCCTGGCTGCAATCCCGCTCCGATGACGGCCGTGCCGCCGACGGAGGGACCTTCCGGCTCCGACGCGTCCACGTGGCCGGCTCCCGCCCGCGCCGCCGCCCGCGCGACGCGGTCGCCGACCAGCCGGACCGGTCCGGCGCAGTTGACCACCACTTGGCAACCTTCGGCGAACCGGTCCAGCAGCTTCTCGTCCCGGACGTCCGCATCCCGGCTTCCACCGGTCCGCAGCGGCCCGACGCCGAGCGTGCGCAGAATCCGGACGGTATGCGAGCCGACCTCCCCGGTGGCCCCCACGACCCCGATCATTTCTTCTCCTCACCGGACACGAGTCGCCAGCCCTGAGTGCGGCGGCGTTCGTTCCAGAACGCGGTGTAGCGGCCGTTCGCGGCCAGCAACTCCTCGTGTGTGCCGGACTCGGCGATGCGGCCGTCGTCGAGCACGAGGATCTGGTCGGCCGCGACCACGGTCGACAGCTTGTGCGCGATGACCAGCAAAGTGGCGCGGTCCATCAGCGTGCGCAACGCTTCCTGCACATACCGCTCGTTCTCGGGGTCGAGCGCGGCTGTCGCCTCGTCCAGGAGCACGATCGGCGCGTCCTTGAGCACGGCCCTGGCCACGGAGACCCGCTGACGCTCCCCGCCGGACAGCGACGCGCCGCCCTCGCCGACCTTGGCGGACCAGCCGCCGGGCAGCCGGTCCACGATCTCGTCGACACCCGCGATCCGGGCTGCCTCACGGACCTCGTCGTCGGTGGCCAACGGGTTGCCCACGCGGATGTTGGCCTCCAGCGTGTCGTCGAACAGGTACACGTCCTGCATCACGACCGAAAGCTGCGCCATCAGATCCTTTGTGGACTGATCGCGGACGTCCGTGCCGCCGACGGATACCCTGCCGGAGCCGACATCGAAGAACCGCATGATCAAGCGCGTGATGGTGCTCTTTCCCGAACCGGACGGGCCGACGATCGCGGTCATGCCACGCGGCGGCGCCCGGAACGAGATCCCGTTCAGCACCGGCACGCCAGGCTCGTAACCGAAACGCACGTCGGCCAGTTCGACCTCACCGGGCTTGGTCACCGCCCGGGAAACGGCTGGTTCGGCCAGTGGCTTCTCGTCGAAGATCGACGCGAGGCGGCGCAGGTCGTTCGCGGCCATCCGCGTCATGCTGCTGTGCGCGGCGACCTCGGCCAGCGGACCGATGAACCGCGCCGTCAACGCCAGCAGCGCGATCAGCGTCACCGGGTCGATGGCTCCGTTCACCGCAAGCATCAGGCCGAACACGATCACGGCGGCGAACGCGAGCTGAACGCCGAGGCCGTTGGCCAGCAGCCGCGGCGCCGCCATCAGCAGCAGGGTCCGGCTCGCCTTCTTCTGCTCCTCGATCGCGTCCTCCAGGGGCCGGTAGCCCTCAGTGGTGCGTCCGAACGCTCGCAACACCTGCTGGCTGCGGGCGAACTCCACGACCCGGTTACCCGCCTCGGCACTGGCGGCGTCGGTGAGTTCTTCGCCGCGGCCGACGGAGTTCACCGCCCAGCGATGCGTGAGCCACAGCACCGGCGCGCACAGCAGGCTCGCGAGCCCGAGCCGCCAGTCGAGTACGAGCATCGCCGCCACGACGGTCGCGGGGGTCACGATGCCGCTCACCAGCGGGGCGAGCATATGCGCGGTCACGTTGGTGACCATCAGCGTGCCGTTGGTGGCACTGCGGGAGAGCCTGCCCACCTTTTCGGAGGAGAACCAGCCCAGCGGCAAGGACGCCACATGATCGCCGAGCCGGTGATGCAAACTGGTCAAGGTGACCAGGGAGAGCGCGAAACCGTGCATCGCTTGCTCGTAACGAGCGACGCAGGCGGCGATGACAGCGCACAGCACCACGGCGAGCCATCGCCACGCCATATCGGCGTCACCGGTCAGCAAGGCCCGCAAGACCGGCACGAGTGAGACCATCGCCAAGCCCTGCAACAGGGAGTAGGCCACCAGCCAGGCCAGGTACACCTTCACCGCGCCGTCGTGCTTCGGCCCGAGGATCTTCATCAGGTCGCGGATCATCGGGTACTCCCTCCGGTGTAGGCCTCCCACATCCGGGCATAGCGGCCTTTCGTGGCGAGCAGTTCGTCCTGCGTGCCTTGCTCCACGACGGCACCGCCGTCCAGAACGACGATCCGGTCGACGCCCGCGATGGTGGTGAGCCGGTGCGCGATCACGAGGACCGTCCGCCCCTGAGCGAGCACGGACAACGCGTCCTGGATCTCCGCCTCGGATTCCGGATCGGCGTAGGCCGTGGCCTCGTCGAGCACCAGGATCGGGGTGTCGGCGAGCAAGGCACGCGCTATCGAGACCCGCTGAGCCTCGCCACCGGAGAAGATCGCGTCCTCGCCGATGACCGAGGCATACCCTCGTGGCAGCGCCAGGATCCGGTCGTGGATTCGAGCGGCCTTGGCCGCGGCGACCACCTCGTCGTACGTCGCCTCCAGCCGTCCGAGGCAGAGGTTCCGCATGACGGGGCCATGGAGCAGCTGGACGTCCTGGAGCACGAAGCCGACCTTGCGGTACAGCACCTCGGGTGCGATGTGACGCACGTCGACACCGCCGACCCGGACAGCGCCGGAAGTGACGTCGTAGAACCTGGGCACCAGTTTCGCCAAGGTGGACTTGCCCGCACCCGAGCTGCCCACCAGCGCGGTGACCGTGCCGGGCAGGCAGTGCAGGCTGACACCGGACACGACGGTGTCGTTCCCCTCGTAGGCGAACGACACGTCGTCGAATTCGACGTCGTGTCCCGAGGGCTCCAGCGGCTCATCGGGTACGGCCAGCGGCCGGGTGCCGAGCAAGGCCGTGATCCGGGCCGCCGCGGCGGTCGCCTTGCGCAGCGCGGTGATTCCCTGGTTCAGCACGAGCAGGGTGGACGGGATGATCATGGCGACCAGGACCTCGGCCAACGCCTCGATCGGTGTCACCCAGCCCTCGGCGACGAACCACATCCCGCCCGCTAGACTGACCAGCGCGACCACCGGGGCGGACAGCGCCATGGACGTGAGGGCCTCGAGCCTGAGCATCGGCCGCACCCAGCCCGCGTACTTCTCGCCGAACTCGCCGACGGCGTCGTCGTACGCGCGGTGCGCGCGGTTGGCCTGCCCGAACACCTTGACCACGGTGATGCCGTGCACGAACTCGGCGATCGCCGCGCTGACCCTGGCCACCCCGGCGTCCATCTCGGCCATCTTCCGCACGAATCCGCGCATCATCGAGCCGTAGGCGACGACGTAGACCGGCAGGGTGGCGATGGCAAGCAACGCGAGCCGCCAGTCAAGCCAGCACAGGTAGGCGATGCCGCCGAGGGGAAGCATGATCGCTCCGGTCATCTCGACGTCGTGATGCGCCACCAGGTGGTGCAGGTCGTCGATGTCGTCCTGAGCGGCCTTGCGCACCAGGCCGGAGTTGGTGTCGGAGTACCACCCGAGCGGCACCCGGCCAAGGCGGTCCACGATCCGGCGGCGCAGCATGGCCTGGAGCCGGTGGTCGGCGATATGCGTCAGAGACAGCCCGGCACCGTTGGAGGCCCAGCCGATCACCAGCGCCAGTGCGACGATCCCGGCGATCGGCCAGACCTCGCCGCCCTCGACCGGACCGGGAGTGAGTAGCGCCCGGCCCAGTTCGGCGATGCCGACGAACGGGACCAGAGTGGTGAGCGCACCCAGCGCGGCCAGCACGACGCCGACCCGGGTCAGTCCGGCCACCGGCCTGCGCAGGTCCCGCAGCGCGGCTGCCGCCTCCTTGGTGTCTGCTGTGGACGGTTTGTCGATCTTCGGCTCGGTTCGTGTGGTGTCTTCGGTCGCCGTGGTCACGAGCGGGCTCCCTCGGTGATCGCCGCGCCGAGGTGGCGGGCCACCACCTCCAGATGCGGTGGCTCGATGAGGCTGAAGTGATTGCCGGGCACATCGACCACCTTGAACTCGCCGAGGCAGGTGTCCTGCCAGAACGGAACGGCGAGGTGCCCGACGCCGGCGGTGACACCGAACGACTGCTGTTCGGAAGCACGCAGGAAGGTCATGTCACCGGCGTAGGGCTCCGGGTCGAACCGGGCGGCCCTCATGCTGTGGCGGCAGACCTCGAACAGGGCGGGCACCAGTTCCGGGCCGATCGGGATCCCGGCCTGGCTCGCGGCGGCCTCCGCGTACGAAGCGAGCCGCTCGGCCTGGGTCCGCTCGTGTCGTCCGCGTACGGCGGCGGCGACCGCCTCCAAGCCCGGATCGCCGGTGAGCGCGGCCATGGCCCCGGCGGGCACCTTGCGGTCGTGCTCGATCATCAGCTTGTCGATGGCGCGATAGACATCCGATCCGTCCACATCGGCCCCGAAGACCGTCGTGACCGGGTCGAGATTGAGGTTGGGCACGAAAATGGCCTCGAACGCCAGTTCCTCGTCGGTTTCGAGGAACATCGGGATGCTGTCGACGAGGCTCAGATCCGCCACCTCGAAGCCGCGCTCGAGCAACCGCCGGGCGACCTCGGTGGCCAGCAGGCCGCCCAGGCAGTAGCCGATGAGCTGGAACCTGGTGTGACCTTCTGCCAGCAACCGGTCCGTGTAGTCGTCTGCGACCCGCTCGATGAGGTCCTTCGCGTCGATGGACAGGTAGGCGTCGGTGTCGGCGACAGCGAGACCCACCACGGGCCCGAGGTCCTGCGCCACCAGCGCGTTCGCCAGTGAGTGGAAGTAGTCCATCGTGCCGAGCGCGGCGTGGAACAGCACTCGGACCGGGCTGTCGCCACCGCCGCCGAACGGCACCAGCAGCGAGTTGCCGGTCTCATCGCGTCTCGCAGCCGTCGCGGGCCGCTCCCGGGCACGCAGCGACGCGGCCAGCGCCGCCACCGTCGGCTCATTGAGCATCTGCCGCAGCAGGGTGTCGTAGGCGACGTCCGCCGCCTCCGGCACCTCCTCGGGCAACTGCCCGGCGACCCGCGCGAGGATCAACGAGTCGGCGCCCCGATCGTAGAAGCTGTCGTGCCGCCCGATCCTGGCCAACCCGAGCGCTTTGGCCCACAGTGCGGCCAGCTTCCCCTCCAATTCGTCCGCGATGACACCGTCGCGATCAGCCGCGTCATCCGCGGCTGCGAGCCGCCAGCCGACCAGGGTCTTGCGGTCGACCTTGCCGTTGCCGGTGAGCGGTAACTCGTCCACTACCTGAAGGTGCGAAGGCACCATGTGCGCTGGCAATCGCTGGGCGAGAAACGGGATCAGTTCGTCGGCCGCGACAGGCGCGCGATCACTCTTCACCCGCTTGGCGAAGATCTCGATCCCCTGTGCCGCTTGGGGATGGCCGTCACCGGGCAGGCGCAGGTCCGCTCCGCCGAACAGGTCGAGCCACTCCTGACGGGACCGCAGGGCCGGACCGTCCATCATGAAGCCCTGCGTCAGCATGATGTGCGGATGCTCGACAGTCGGCTCGATGAAGACCAGCCAGCCGCCGGGGCCCACCAGGTCCAGCACCGCCTCCGGCCGCCGGACACTGTTGAGCACGCCGGCGCACAGCACGACGTCGAACGAGTTCGGCGCGAAGCCTTGGGACCGGTGGTCCTGATCGAGGTCGAACAGTCCGAATCTCACGCCGGGCTGCTCACCGAAGCGTTCCCGCGCCTCGTCGAGGAAGAACGGTGATACATCGGTGAACAGATAGTCGATCTCATGGCCCGCGAGCATCGGCAGCACCGCGTCGGTGGTCGATCCGGTACCAGCGCCGACTTCCAGAACGCGAAGCGGCCGGCCCGTATGCGCGGCGGCGATCCGGTTGAGCAGCGCGGCGGCGGCGGCGTTGAGGTAGCGGAAGATCGGATTGTCGCGATAGACCGCCCTTGCCGGAGCCATACCGCCCTGGGGGAACAGCAGGTCGAACGGGTTCTGCTCACCGTCGAGCAGTTCGTGGACCCGCTCCACGTGTGCCCGGTGGTAGTCCAGGAACTCCTGTGTACACAGCGGATCCTCGTCGAGCAGCCCCCACGCCTCCTCGGCTGTGATTCCGAAGGCATTGATCTCCGGGGCATCGGCGACCAGATCGCGCCAGTGGCGGGCCAGCCAGCGGTGCCGTTCGTGCACCACGGGATGGCACGCGAGAGCCTCCCGCATCGAGGCGAGTGCGGCCTGGTGAAGTAACCGGACGTGCCTGGCCACCTGGGCGGCGTCGAAGTCCTCGACCTGCCGGTCCGCGAAATGGCCGACCATGCGGAAATCCGGCGAGGCGGGCGGTTCCGGGACGCGGGCGGGTTCGACGAAACCGAGCAGCACCCGTTCGCCGTGGCGCTCGCCTGCCACCACGGCAGCGGCCGCACCCACGTTGTCGTGAGCCAGCAGGGCGGCCTCGACCTCACCGAGCTCGACCCGATGCCCCCGGATCTTCACTTGATCGTCCTCTCGGCCGAGGAATTCGATCTCTCCACCGGGCAGGTACCGGCCGAGGTCGCCGGTGCGGTAGAGCCGCTCCCCCGCGACCGAGACGAACCGGGCCGCGGTCAGCTCCTCGTCACCGAGGTAGCCCGTCGCCAGTCCGGCACCGCCGATGTACAGCTCACCGGCTGTCCACACCGGACAGTCGCGATGGGATCCGTCGAGCACCCGGAAGTTCTGATTGGCCAACGGGACGCCGTAGGGAATCGAGGTCCAATGCTCCGGCACCAGGTCTATCGGGTGGTGAATGGACCAGATCGCGGCCTCTGTCGCGCCACCGAGGCCGATCATCTCCAGGTCCGGGGCGAACGCGCGGATCTCGCCCGGCAGCGTGACCGGGATCCAGTCACCGGACAGCAACGCCAGCCGGAGGGACGGAATCGGGATGGGCCCCGAAGGCAGGTAGTGCGCCAGCATCTGCAGTTGGGCGGGCACCGAGTTCCAGATCGTCACGCCGTACTCGGCCACGAGCCGGGCCCAGTGCGACGGGTCGGCCGGCCGGGCCGGATCGGGCAGGACGAGCGTGCCGCCCACAGCCAGCAGGCCGAAGATGTCGTACACCGAGAGGTCGAATCCCAGCTGCGCCAAGCCGAGCACGCGATCGGACGCGGTGACGCCGAAGCGGCGGTTGACGTCCTCGACGGTGTTCAGCGCGGCCCGGTGGGTGATCATGACGCCCTTGGGGTCGCCGGTCGAGCCGGATGTGTAGATGACGTAGGCGAGCGAATCCGGATCGCCGGCGGTCACTACGGGGATGTCCTCCGCCGGCACGACACCGCCGAGCCACGTCCGCGTCACCACGTGGGTGGCTCCCGCGATGAGCTTCTCCCGTCGCAACGGGGGCTGAGTGGTGTCCACCGGCAGGTAGACACCGCCCGCGAGCAGGATCCCGAGCACCGTCGAGATCTGGTCGGCTCCCTTGTCCAGATTGATCGCGACCAGGTCGCCGGGAGCAATTCCCTGCCCTCGCAACAGTTCCGCGACCCCGCCCGCCTGGCGCGCCAGTTCGCCGTAGGTAAGCGCTCCGCCCGGGCCGGTGACCGCGACCGCGTCCGGCGTCCGGGCGGCCTGGGTGAACACCTCGGCGTGCAGCAGCGCAGACGGCAGTGGCGCGGCGGTGTCGTTGACGCGGGCGCGTTCCTCGGCCTGCCATACGGGCAGCGGCACCAGGTCGGTACTGAGCCACGCTTCGGATGACTCCGCGAGCCGAAGAAGAGCGGATTCCAGTGCGGCGAACATGTCCTCGATCAGGCCCTCCGGGAAGATACCCTCCCGGACGTCCCAAGTGAGCTGGAGGCCGTCGACGTCATCGGTGACCTGACAGTCGAGGAAGACCTGCGGGGTCTGGGTGATCCCTGATCCGGTCCGGCCACCGAGACCGATGGCGCTGGTGAACACGACCGGCATCAGCGCGGCGTCGCGGTCGCGGCGACGGGCGAACTCGCGCATCACCTCGACACCCGAGAACAGCCGGTGATCGAGGTCTTCGAACATCCGCGCGCCCATGCGGGCGGCCCACTCCTGGAACGGCACCCCGGCCGCGTCGTCCACGGCCAGCAGGCTGACCGACGTGAAATCGCCGACCAGCTTGTCCACCTGCGGGTGCAGGGGCTGCCGGTTGAGCAGGGTGAGGTTGAGACTGAACCGGGGGCGGCGGGACCATCGGCCCAGCACGGCGGCATAGGCGGCGAGGACCGCCGTCGACGCGGTGATCCCGTGCCGCCGTGCCTGTTCACGCAGCGCGTCCCACCGCGGCGCGGCCAGCCTGGTGTGGTGGCGGCGGAACCTGACCGGTCCGGGCTCCACTGTGGTGAGCAACGGCAGTTCGGGAGCGAGAGGCAGATCGTCGACGCGGGCCTGCCAGTACTCGCGATCCGCGCGGTACCGGGCAGTGTCACGCAGCCCGCGTTCGGCCAGCAGGTAGTCGCGGAAGGTGATCTCCAGGGGCGGCAGCACCGCGTCCGGGTCGGCCAGCAGCAGATCCAGTTCGTCGAGCAGCACTCCCGCGCTGGCCCAGTCCGCGATCAGGGAATCCATCGATATGTGGAGGACGTCGCGGTCCGGATGGCGGGTGACGCGAAGCGCGAACAGGGGCCACACGTCGGTTTCGTAGCGACGGTGCCCTAGTTCGGCGCGAACGGCTTCCGCCGAGTCCGCCACGGGGACCGGGCAGCGCGGCACCTCCGGCAGGACGTGCTGGTAGCCGTCTCGTTCGACGACCGCCCGGAGCATGTCGTGCCTCCGCACCAGCGTGTTCCAGGCGTCCTCGACTCGCACCGGATCCAGTTCGGGATAGCTCACTTCGAGGTAGCCATGGCAGGCCACGCCGCCGTAACCGAACGACTCTCGCCGTCCGAGCAGATACGCCGTCTGCACGTCGGTCAGCGGAAACGGCTCATGGCGGGCGTCCGCGTCGTGCGTGACAGCGGCGAGTTCGCCGTCGCGAGCGAGGAGATCCACGATCTCGGCCTTGTGCGAGCGCAGCGCCGCACGCCACTCGTCGGTGAGCACCCCGCGAGGAGCACGGAACCGGATCTGGCCCGATTCCTGCCAGAGGTCCACCCCCAGCGTCCGCAATTCAGCAACGATCTCGGGTGCGCTCATGCCGGCAGAACTCCTTCGGGGATGGGGGAAACGAGCAGTCGGGTCACCAGGACCTCCGGGTCCTCGCCGACCGGGAGCAGGGCGGCGGTCGGGCCGGACGTGACGACGCGGCCACCGGCCAGCACCAGGACACGGTCCGAGGACGAAGCGGCGACCCACGGGTCATGGGTGATCAGCAGGACCGAGACGCCGAGTTCGGCGCGCAACCCGGCCAGCAGGTCCAGCACTCCGGCCTGGGTCTCGGTGTCCAGTGCGGAGGTGGCCTCATCGCAGATCAGCACCTCGGGTCCGGCGGCGAGTGCCCTGGCCAGCGCGACCCGCTGACGCTGGCCGCCGGACATCTCGCCAGGCAGCCTGGACGCCATCTCCGGCGTCAGCCTTACGGCGTCGAGCAACCGGGCTATCTCGGCGTTCTGTCCATCTCGCGAAGTGATGCCGCGCAGCCGCCGCAGCGGCCGGGCGAGCGCGGTGCGGACGTCCTGGCGGGGATGCAACGCCTCAGCCGGATTCTGCGCCACCAGGGCGATCGCGGCGCGTTCGGCAGTGGAACGTTTGCCGACGTCGGCGGGCAACGCGGTGCCGTGCAGCAGCACGGATCCACGTTCGGGACGATGCAACCCGACCAGGCACCTCGCCAAGGTGCTCTTCCCGACGCCGGACACCCCGAGCATCGCGAGGCATTCGCCACGCTGGAGGTCGAAGTCCACATCGGACAATACCCGGCGGTCACCGAAGCCGGCGGTCAGCGACCGTCCACTCAGAACAGTTTCCCGGATGCTCGGAGGCTGCCCGGCCGGACCGGGCGAAAGCGCCAGTACCCCCGGCGAAGCGACCGCGGTCTGGTCTTCGACGACCTTGCCCGCGTCCAGGACCACGACCCGCTCCACCAGGTCGCGTACGGTTCCCAGGTCGTGGCTGACCCACAGCAGGGCCACTCCGGCGTCCCGCAGCCGCCGGATCTCGCGTACCACCTCGGCCTTCGCGACCAGGTCGAGTGCCGTGGTCGGCTCGTCCAGCACGAGCAGCCGTGGTTCACGCGCCAGCGCGGCGGCGAGGACCACGCGCTGCTGCTGGCCGCCGGAGAGCTGGTGCGGGTAACGGCGCGCGAACGCGTTGTCCCCCGGTAACCCGACGCGCTCCAGCAGACCGCGGACTCGATCAGCCCTGGCGACACGCGGTGTGGGTCCGGCCGCGGTGAGCAAGGTCGACGAGATCCGCGCGTAGGGATTGAGCGAAGCTCCGGGGTCTTGGCCGACGTAGCCGATCGTGCCCCCGCGGACACCCGGCGCCGGTGTGGGGAGCATGTCCTTTCCCCGCACCGAAACCCGCCCACCGTCGTGGCGGACACCGGGCCGCAGATGACCGAGCACGGCCAGCGCGAGGGTTGTCTTACCGGAGCCGGAACCGCCGACCAAGCCGACCGATTCTCCTTCGGCCAGCGCGAGATCGATGCCGTCCAGTACAGGCCGGTCACCGGCCAGCAGGCGCAAGTCCGTGATTTCCACGAGGGCGGTCATCCGAGCACCCCCCTCGAGCGACGAGCCAGCCCGTCGGAAGCGAGGTTGGCCGTCACCGCGACGAGCGCGATGCCTGCCACTGGGGCCAGCAACGCCCACGGCTGCAAAGCCGCTCCCGGCAGCGCTTCCACGATCAGCAGTCCCCAATCCGAAGCCGAAGTGCCGAGTCCGAGAAAGCCCGCCGCGGCGACCAGGTGGACGGCCGTGACGAAGCGGATGCCGAAGTCGGCCAAGACGGTGCCCGCCACCAAGGGCAGCACCTCGCGTCCCACCAGCCACGTCCAGCTCTCGCCACGGGCGATCGCCACTTCGACATGGGCGCGGCCGGTCACCTGTTCCCCCGCTGCCCTGGTGATCCGGGCCGAGAGCGGGACACTCGAAAGCGCGACCGCCATCACGATCCCCGCCCGGTTCGGCAGTGCCGTGAGCACCAGCAGCAGCACCAGGATCGGCGGAACGGCGGCGAGCAGGTCCAGCGGGCGCGCGACGACCGCTTCCACCCAGCGTCTGCCGGGCGCGGCGAGCGCGACGAACAGTCCGACGGCCACCCCTGCCGCCGAACCGATCAGCGCGGCGAGCGCGCTGGTGAGCAGCATCGGCCTGCCGCCATGGAGAAGCCGGGAGAAGACATCCCGCCCAAGCTGGTCGGTACCGAGCAATCCCGCCGCGCCCGGTGGAGAGAACGGCGGACCGACCGGCGCTGTCGGCGAGTACGGCGCCACGAGCGGTCCGAAAAGGACGGCCAGCACGGCGAGGCCGAACACGATCCCTTTGAGCCTGGTCACAGGGCGCCCGTCCGCAGCCTCGGCGTCAGCAGTACCACGGAGAGGTCAGCGAGTATGAGGGCCGCCAGCATCGCCGCGCCGAGGATCAGCACGAGGGCCTGAACCACCGGAAGATCCCCGGACTGGACGGACGTGACCAGCAACTCCCCGATGCCGGGGTAACCGAACACCTTCTCCACCAGCACCGCCCCTCCGACGAAGGCGACCCCGGTCACCAGCCAAACCTGCACCGCGACAGGCAGGACCGCCGGGACGACGGCACGACGGAACACCGTCGTGCCGGGCGCGCCGCCGAGTCGCAGGAACTCCACATGTGAGCTCTCCAGCGCGGTAGACGCCGACGCGCGGATGACCCGCACCGCGTAGGCAAGTCCCGCCAGCAGCAGGCTGAGCACGGGCAGCACGAGTATTTCGGGATGTGCCAGCGGCCCGGCATCGATCGGCAGCAGCGACACCGCGGGAAACATCCTCAGGCTCACCGCGAACAACAGCACCAGCGCGCCTGCCACGACGAACTCCGGCACCGACACCACCAGGAGCGCTCCAGCCGACACGAGCCTGTCGGCCGCCCGGCCTCGTCGCCACGCCGCCCAAAGTCCGAACGCGAGCGACAGCGGAGCGAGCAGAAGCATCGCGATCGCGGCGAGGAGAGCCGAGTTACCGACCCGATCGGAGAGCATTTCCACGACCGGACGTCCGGCCGCCGAAGTGCCCAGTTCACCACGGAACAGGCCCGCGACCCACTCGCCGTAGCGAGTGAGCACAGGACGGTCGAGACCGAGATGGTGCCGGAGTTCGGCGATCCGCGTGGGCGGAGTGCTCGGGCCGAGCCTGCTGGTGACCGGATCACCGGGCAGCAGATCGACCCCGACGTAGACGACGAAAGTCAGCAGCGCCAACAGGACGACGCCGGACGAGAGCCGTCGCGGCAAGGAACGGATCACGCAAGCCCGGCCTTGCCCAGGTACGGGTACTTGGCCTGATCACGGACCTCGATCCCCGCCACGGTCTTGCGCGCGAGGCTCAGTACGTCGGCCTGACCCCAGACCACGGTGTTGCCCCGGTCGAACATGACTTCTTGGACCGCGCCCCATGCCTTGGCCCGCCCGGCTTGGTCCGCGCTGCCGATGGCTTTGCCGAACGCGGCGGCGAACTCGCTGTCCTTCAGGGCGAGCGGTGGCGTGGCGCCGAGCCTGCCGTACATCACCGCCAGCGGGACCGCGCCGGTGGAAAACGTGACCGCGTTGGCCGCCGCGACCGCGTTCGGCTCGAAGAACTCCGGCGGGCTCACGACTTGCGCACGGACCTTCAGCCCGATCTCCTTGAGCTGCTCGGCGAGCAACTGGGTGGACGCGTTGTAGCCGATTTCCCACTCCGCGGTGCGGAACACGATCTCCGCCGCGTCCGCGCCTGATTCCTTGACCAGCCTCCTGGCCTGGTCGACATCACGAGCCAGCGGCGCACGTGACAGGAAGTACTTGGCCCCTGCGCATAACAGATCGTTTCCAGGTGTCCCGTAACCCAGCAGGACGGCGTTCACCAGCTCTTGCCGGGCGATGGCCAACCTCACCGCTTTGCGGGCCCGCGGATCGTCGAACGGTTTGATGGTCGTGTTGAGGATCCAGCCGTAAGCCGTCCGGTTCCGCTCTCCCGCGGTACGGACTTCGAAGTCGTTACCGGGAACACCGGCCCTGCCTGTGGTGAAAGGGATGTCGCCCGCGTAGTCGGCCTGGCCGGTGACGACCGCGTTCACCTTGGCCTGCGGGTCGGCCAGGCTCAGCAATACAAGTTCGTCCGCCGGGGCCTTGCCCGCCCAGTGACCGTCGAACCGTTTGAGGCGCGACTCGCGGCCGGCCTCGAATGCCGCGATCTGGTACGCGCCGGTGCCGACCGCGGTGGAGCCGCTGAACCTGGCCCCGTTCTTCACCATCTTGCCGGGGAACGCGGCCAAGAACAGAGCCGGATCGCCTACCGGCTGCCGAGTGGGCACCACGAGGGTGAGCGAGTCGCGGATTTGGACATTGTCGAAATCGAAGTACGCCGAGAGCTGGCTGGGGTAGGCACGCTCCGGAGAGCTCATGAAGCGGAAGCTGTACACGACGTCGGCGGCGGTGAACGACGAACCGTCGTGCCACTGCACCCCCTCACGCAGCTTCACCACGAATGAGGTAGCACCCGGATCGACCCTCACCTCGTCGGCCAAGGCGGGCACCGCCTCGCCTTCTCTCAACGTGAACAGCGAATCGAACACGACGTCGCCACGGACGAAATCCGCGGGCGAGCCGCTGCCGAACGGGTCGAGGCTTTCGGCTGCCCCGCCGCCGGTGAAGACCGCGCGCAGGGCACCTCCTTGCCGGGCTACGACGGGACCGGTGTTCTCCACCGGTCCGGACGCGGGTGTGGGCGCACCGCAGGCGTTGAGCAGCGCCCCGGCGCCTGCCGCGCCCGCCGCGAGCCCGGCCGTCCGGAACAGGACACGACGGTTGATGGACATGGGGATTTCCTCCGTGTGGGTCAATGAGGCAGAAAGACGGCGCCATGCGACAGATCGGGGTCGAGCGCTCTCGCCACTCCGGCGAGGCCTACCGCGCGAATCGCGGTCACTTCCGCGTCGCGGAGTTCGAAATCCCCATCGTCGCCGGCGATCCGGTCGAACTCGGCCCGGTCGGCGGGAGCGACGTCCACGACGACGCGGCTCACCCCCCGGGCACCATTGACGTGCACCACGTCCGGCGGATGTTGTGGCGGGTCATAGGGAGTGACCAGGAAGGGGATCCGGTCATGACGGGGGTAGGTGAAGGCGAACTTGGCCGTGGAGCCATCACGTTTGGTGCGCTTCCAGTCCACGACCCGTCCGACGCGCCTGAGTTCGTGGCGACCGGCGAGCACGGCCGCGTCGCAGAATCCTTCGGCGGCGCGGGCCCAGCGGGTCATTCGCCGGCCGGCGCCACGACCGAACATCAGGTTCAGTGGCAAAGTCATCAGCGACGCCCCCGGCGGCGTGGTGACCAGCTCGAGGATCGGTCCAGAGCGGAACCAGATATGGGCGTGCCGTGCCTTGCGCTCCTCGGAGGCGTAGTCGACGGTGAATCCGAGCTCCCGGAAGTCTCCGACCGCCTCATGCAGATCGTCGACCTTGAGCAGAATGTGGCTGCACTTCACGCGATCTCCTTCATGGCGACCAGATCGGCGAGCGGAATCGGTTCGGGCTCCGGCGGCTCCACCAGTTCGGGCATCCCGATGCGAGCGGTGAGATCGCTCCACATCCGGGAAACGCCCAGCGCCCACTGCCCCGCCGCCGTCCGCCGGTTCCGGTCGGCCGCGTCCCGCCGCAACACCCGCAGACTCTCCGAAACGGCATCGGGCCACAGCTCCGCGAACACCTGGTGGTAGGTACCGGGTCGTTCGTCGCCGAGAACGACAGTGCTCGGCACGTCCAGGCGTTCGGTACCCGGTCCGGCCATCACGAGCCGCCCGGTTTCGTCCCGGGGTGAGTGCAGGCGCGGGTTCCACAGCACCGGGCCGTGGGTGTCGGCCAGGGTCAGCACGCCGCCCTCACAACCCACGGAGATCCGGTGCAGCAGGTACGAATGGTTGTCCGGGTCTCCGGGGTGAACCTGGTTCTGCACCCTCAGCGTGACCGGAACGCCGCCGATTTCGGCGTGCAGGCTCGAGAAGGGGTGCCGGTCCCCGCGGTGCACCTCGCCGAAAGCCCACGGGCGTAGGCCACCGGTCATCCGGCCGAGAACGTCCAGCAGGGGGTAGGCGACCTGGCTGTTGCAGGCGGCGTCGATGAAGCCGAGCCGTTGCCGGCTCCGCAGCACTTCGACGGCGGCCAGGAACCGCCGTACCGGCCGGAGGTTCGGGTACAGCGTGTTGACCGCATACGCCGCGCGTCCCGCCCGTGCGACCCGGATGTTGTCCGAGATCTCGCCGCTGTGTACCGGATGTTCCTGCAGGACGTGCACGCCCCGCCGCAGGAACGCTTGCGCGAGCTCGGTTCCGGGTCCGCCGAGGGCGCCGGACCGGACGACCACGCAAGCGACGTCCACGTCGTCGGGAACCTCGTCGACGGACTCGAACAGCGGAACCCCGTAGCGCGCCGCACATGCTCGCGAGTAGTCGCCTCCCCTGGCCAGCACCCCCGCGAGGGTGAAGTCGGGACTCCCGGCCACCGCGTCGAGGTAGATCCGTCCGAACGCCGTGCCCGCCACCACGACTCGGGTCATCGCGCAGCCGCCGCGGTGAGCGCGGGAGCGGACGGCACGAGGAACCGCGACACGCTACGCAACTTTTCCACCGTCTCTTCGAACTCCCGGTTCGGAGTGGAGTCGGCCACGATCCCCGCGCCCGCGCGCAACCACGTGCGTCCGTCGCGGCGGAAAACGCTGCGGAGCACGAGAGCGGCATCCAGCTCCCCAGCAGAGTCGATGGTCAGCACGGCGCCGCTGTAGAGGCCGCGACCGCTGGGCTCGATACGTCCGATGGCCTCGCAGGCCGACGCTTTCGGGATTCCCGACGCGGTGACAGCCGGGAACAGCGCGCCCAGCGCGTCCCACGCCGTTCGGTCACCCATCAGCGTGCCCGCCACGTCCGAAGCGAGGTGCTGCACGCTCCCCCGTTCCTTGACCGACATGAAATCAGCGACGTGCACCGTTCCCGGCGCGCACACTCCTGCCATCTCCATCGCGGCGAGCCGAACGGAGATGGCGTGCTCGAAAACCTCCTTGGCGTCGCGGTACAACTCCTCGCGACGTGCTACGTCGAGCACCGAGTCACCATCGAACGCCCGCGTCCCCGCCAGCGGCTGAGTCCTGACCGCACCTTCCGCGCCGACCGCCGCGACGATCTCCGGGCTGAATCCGGCCGCCTCCCAACCGCCAAGGCGGAGCAGGAAAGACCTCGCGGGAGCGTTCCCCTTGCGACCGGCCACGTAGGTCGCGGGAAAGTCGAGATCCTCCTCGACCGGCACGACCCGGGACAGGATCACCTTGTCCAGTGAACCTGCCCGGATCTCGGACACGGCTTGCGCCACCGCCTCCCTATACCCGGACAGATCTTCGCGTTCGTCGATCATCACCAGATCCGGTGCCGTCGTCGTTCCCGACGCCGCGACCGCCCGGGAAAGCCTGGCATCCAGATCGTCCAATTCGGACTCATTCGCCGCCCGCAACGTAGCCGCACCGTCCACGAACCGGATCTCGCGTCGCGGAACGGCCAAATAGACCAGCGGCCCGCCGCTCTCGGACGGAACACCGCCGTGCAACAGGTGACTCCATTCGAAACTGATCCAACCGTAAGCCCGCCACTCCGGCATCGCGATGGCGCCGAGAACCTCGGCCAGGGCAGCCTGCGGCTGCCGCAGGGGGAAATCGGTCCGCTTACCGTCCTCGATCAAAGTCGCGCCCGATCCACGCACGCTGACGACCGCGAACTCCCCCTCGGCCCAGCACACCGAATCCTTGCCCTCGTAGACCACGTGTGGCTCGACCGAGCCGGCGGCCAGCGCGGCCGCGACCTCCACGCCGTCCGACTCGAACGAAATCCGACGTTCGACTGTCACTGGTCGCCCCTCTTCGCGGGAATGGGCCGGGCGAGGATGTCAAACACGGCCTCGGCCTGCTCCAAGAGATAGAAATGCCCTCCGGGCAGGATGTTCAGGTCGAACGGCCCGGTGGAGTGGTCGGCCCAGCGCTCCGCCTGCACGGTGCTCACCTCGGTGTCTTCGCTTCCGATCACCGAAGTGATGGGGCAACTGGGCTCCATACCAGGCAGGTGCCGGTACGTCTCGGCGAGTCGGAAATCCTCACGGATCGCGGGCAGGAAGACCGATCGCGCGTCCTGGTCGGCCAGGAGGTCCCCGTTCGTTCCGCCGAGCTCGATCAATTCCTTGATCACGGCGTCGTCAGGCATCAAGTGCACCACCCCGCCCGGTGAATCCGATGGTGCTCGCCGTCCGGACACCACCAGA
Source organism: Amycolatopsis sp. EV170708-02-1 (assembly GCF_022479115.1). Lineage (NCBI taxonomy): Bacteria > Bacillati > Actinomycetota > Actinomycetes > Pseudonocardiales > Pseudonocardiaceae > Amycolatopsis > Amycolatopsis sp. EV170708-02-1. The sequence goes on along the minus strand of NZ_CP092497.1, from coordinate 4,163,851 downwards.
CGTGCGGGGGTCACGCAATGACGGAACTCCAGGATCCGGGCGACCTCATAGGCGACAAGCGCACCAAGACTATGTCCGAAAAGGACAGTCGGCCGATCGTCCTGCGCGACCAATGCCGAGGCGACATCTTCGGCGAGAGCGCCCATTCCCGTCGTGAAGGGTTCGGCCAGCCGATCTTCCCGACCGGGGTATTGCACTGTCACGACTTCCAAGACGGGCGACATGGCGGCCGCCCAAGCGCCATAGAAACTCGCCGCACCCCCTGCGTGCGGCAGTAACACCAAACGCGCCTCGGCCGCCGGCCGGGGTACACGGCAACGCAGCCAATGAGTCCACACACTCATGACACAAGCCCTCCTCTCGGGTCGCGCACAGCGGTGAGTCTCAGGAGTGAACGTATCGCCACCTTATTGGAATTGATAGTCACTTTCACTAAGTGTGGCAATGAACACCTCCAACTCGGCAGGCGCCCAAGCCCGCGCAGAATGTCCTTGCACACCAAGGATTTGCGCTTCCGAACCCATCCGCGCGCGACCTGTTCCCCAGTGTCACCTTTAGATTAGCCTCACCTAACATGGACTGAAAGTGCGCGCGACGAAACAGCCCTTTCGGGCCACGAGAATTTTCTTTCAGGGCAACGTCCATCCCAGAGACTGCTATTGCCGGAGGACACAGAGGATTGAGTGAGCCGGCGGAGTCAATGGTGATCCACGCGCACAACACACCGACCGGCCACGGAAATCGCACGACGCACGAAAAGATGGTCGCCATGCCGGGACTCGAACCCGGAACCCGTGGATGAGGAACAGCAGCCCGCCCGCCCCGTGGCCGCGGGTCCAGAGCCGGACGCGAGCGGGCTGCTTCTCCCCATTTCACGTGGCACCCCAGGGCGGGTACCCAGGAAGTCCCATTGTCAGGGAAACCAGATTCCCGCTTCTGCGAAACAACCAAGTGCCCACGCGACAGCTACTATAGACCACCAAGGCGGGCCCGAACGGGCAGACAATAGTAGCCATAAATCACTGGGGATCGGACGGGCCACCTGCTATCCATAGCAACGCCGGAAGGTATTCGCCGTTCACCATGGATCGCCTGGCCGATTTCACTCCAATGACCCGCGGCAGCGGGTTGCTCATGACGCCCTTTGGCCAGTTGCTAGCACTTTTCGACAGAAACCCACAACAGCTTCGTCAGATGACGGGATGGTCGTGCCACGATGCCCGGAGCCGCGCGAACCTGAATCCCTCATCACCGGATCTTCGCTTGCCAGGCTCCAGCAGTGCGAATCCGGCGGTGCCCCGCATCGGCCGGCCAGCTTCTACTGTCCACTCGAGACCGTTCCGACACGCGACAATCGGCAGCACGACACACAATCAGAAACCGGTTCACGTTCAAGCACTTGTGCATATGAGACAACGCTAGTTGTCGCACCCGTACTCCACATCAGCGTCGGCCAGGTCCAATCCGAGCATCGCGATCAAGTCGGCGCTGTCGGCCTCGTCCCGCGACATCCGGCGGACTGTCCGCATGGCGCGGGCACGGACAGTCCCGTCCAGGGGGCTCACCAGCCCGACCCCATTCCCGTCTAGGAGGAGTTTGAGTGGGGCAGCTTTGGGTCGAGGTGATTTCTTTTCGGACATGTGCACCTCTTGGCCAAGATGACGCTGTTCGGGTAAAGGAGAGTCAATCTTCGCAGTCGCGACAGACCAGGCCGAGCACCGAAGCCAACCAGGCATCCCCCACGCGAATTTGGGCAACATTCGCCTGTGCCGGTTGGCTTCACGCCCGGTTACCAGGTCAACTGGACAAGACGGCCTCACGATGCGCCACACATCCCCCAGCTGACGGCCGCGTCCTGCTCAGGGGCTGCGCGATCAAGTCGACGCAATCGGCACAATTACGCCGACGCGATGGCCAAGACCGCGTTTTGTCCACCGAAACCGAAGGAGTTGGTCAGCGCCAACTCGACCGCGACCGAGGACGTCGTCATCGCCACGTCGATGTCGATCCCAGGATCCAGACGTGACAAGTTCGCGGTCAGGGGAACAATTCCGTGTTCGGCGGCGAGAACGGTGTAGATGGCCTCCACCGCCCCCGCGGCACCGAGGAGATGGCCGGTGACGCCTTTCGTAGAGGTAACGAGGGGCCGATGAGGCAGCACTCGGGCAAGCATCGCTCCTTCGGCGCGATCGTTGGCCACAGTGGACGTTCCGTGGGCATTGACATGGGAGACGTCGCGCGGAGAGGCACCGGCATCGTCCAACGCGGCGAGCAGAGCGGCCTCGCTGCCGAGACCTCGCGGTTCGGGCTTGGTAATGTCGTAGGCATCAGTGCTCAGCCCGTGCCCGACAACGCGAGCGTGCGCGGTGGCGCCCCGGGCCCTGGCGTCCGCGACCCGTTCCAAGACGAGCACGCCGGCGCCTTCGCCCGCAACGAATCCGTCGCGGTCCGCGTCGAAGGGCCGGGATGCCGTAAGCGGTTCGTCGAACCGCTCCGACAGCGCTCCCATCCTGCTGAACCCTGCCAGGAGCAGCGGCGTCAGCATGGCTTCGCTGCCGCCGGCCAACACGACATCACATCGGTCGAGTGCGAGGAGATCGCAGGCCATGGCGACCGACGTGGCGCCTGAGGCACATGCTGTGGCCACTACGAGATTGGGCCCGTGCGCGCCGAACTGCATCGCCACCTGGCCGGCGAGCATATTGGGCAGGTGCATCGGCAAAAGCAGCGGGGACACTCGACGTGCTCCTTCGTCGAGAAACACCCGATGTTGCGCTTCGACGGTTGCCGGACCGCCGTCGGCACAGCCGAGGACCACGCCGACACGGGCCCCCTCCCAGGTACCCGGATCCAGCCCGGCATCGGCGATCGCTTCCGCCGCGGCCACGAGCGCGAACTGGACGAACGGGTCCAGGCGGCGAGCTCGGCGTGCTCCCAGCAAAGCGTCCGCGTCGAACCCGGTCACGCGGCAGGAGAGCTGCGACGCTGTGGCGTCCCAGGCGGCGGATGGCTTTCCCGCGCATACCGCCGCCCAGTTCACCGGGACGCCGACACCGACCGGAGTCACCAGGCCCAGCCCGGTGACCGCCACCTCGATGCCCATCAGACTCTCGTGCTCCGCTGCTCCATGAGTCGCGCGATGTCGCCGAGCGTGGCGGCACTCTTGATCTCGTCCTCGCTGATCTCGATGCCGAATTCCTTCTCCAGCACCATGGACAGCTCGACGATCGTCAGCGAATCGAGGTCGGCATCCTCCGGTGTCACCTCGGCTCTGACCTCCGCCGCCGGGATCTTCAACTTGTCGACCAAGATTTCCTGTAGTACCTCGAACATACCGGTCATTCCTTTCTACTCATGGTGTTCGGACGGGCGAACGGCCGGCACGCCGGGCCAGGTCAGGGTCGTCGCACCCCACGCCAGCCCGCCTCCGAAAGCCGTGAGCAGTACGCGCTGACCGAGTGTCAGCAGACCGTCCGCGGCGGCTTGTGCGAGCAGCAGCGGGATCGATGCCGAGCCGGTGTTGCCGACAGTCTCGATGTTGGACAGCACGCGGTCAGGCGGCAGGCCGAGCTCGTCACCGAGTACGCCGATGATGCGTGCGTTGGCCTGATGCGCGACGAGCCGGTCGACGTCCGCCGGTTGCCACCCGGCCGCCCCAAGGGCTTGCCGGGACACTTCCGACATGCGACGCACGGCTTGCCGGAACACTTCATGGCCCGCCATCTGGAAGTACCCGTCTCCGGGCACCTTCGGCGTGCGCTGTCTGGACCCACCCGCGGGAATCTGGATCAGGCTCTCGGATTCACCGTCACTGCCGAGCACGACCGGTCCGAGTGCTCCATATTCCCCGGCAACGCCCGCACGCAGAACGACGGCCGCGGCGCCGTCACCGAAGATGACCGCGGTGGAGCGGTCGAGCGGGTCGACGATCGAGCTGTACACCTCAGTGGCGACCAGCAGCACTTGGTCGACATTCCCCGCTGCGACAAGGCCGGATGCCACGAAGAGCCCGTAGAGGAATCCGCTGCACACCGCGGAAACGTCGAAGGCCGGGACCGTGCCGAGACCCAGCCGGGCGGCTACGACGGGGGCCGTCGCCGGCAACGGCCGGTCGGGGGTCGACGTGGTAAGCACGACCGCATCCACTTTCGACACCTCGGCGGATCTCAAAGCCCGAGAGCCCGCTTTGACGGCCAGGTCGGAGGCTGCGACACCAACCGGGGCAACATGGCGTTGCCGGATCCCCGTACGGCGGCGGATCCAGTCGTCCGAGGTGTCCAGCCGATTCGCGAGGTCCGCGTTGGTCACCAGACCCGGCGGCAGCCAAGCCCCGATGCCGGCGAGCACGCACGCACGCACGGTTACGAGTCCTGCCGCGCGAGTTCGAGGTGTTCGACGTGCCCCCGCGGCGCCATTCCGAGGACCGCGCGCGAGATGGTCGCCGTGATCGCCGTCTCCGCGATGGGGTCCAGAATCGATTCCATGCTGGGGATCCCGAAGTCGAAGCCGACCTCGAACCGAACTGCCACGCCGTCGCCTGCGTCCCGGAAGGCCCAGCGCCCAGCAAAGGACGCGAAGTCGCCGTCGGTCAGCGCGAACCGGATCTCCCTGTCCTCGGGATAGGAACGAATCTCCTCGTTCCACCGCAGCGTACCGGTGCGGAAGTCGAGCCATCTCGGCCGCACGCCCGAGGTGATCAGTGGAGCGGCATTCGACGCCTCGCTGTTCCATTCCCAGCTGGCGCCGGTTTCGGGAGCGGGAAGTTCCCATCGCAGGACGGCGTCGTAGGCCTCGTTGATTCGTGCCTTCTCGAAGATGATGTTCACTGTGACCTGTCGCATGCGCTGCGTTCACCACCGTCCAGTTTTCTGCCCAAGATCTCGCGCTGCGGGCTGACGTCGCTGGCGACGGCCACGCCTTGCAAGTGCGAGGTCCTGAACATCGGATAGTTGGCCTCACCGAAAGCCCCGCCGGTGAGCCCCGTGCCGCCATGGCTGGGTACATAGGGCAGGAAGCCGATATGGGAGTCATTGACTTTGAGCAGACCGCCATTGCCGACACCTGCGATGAACGCGTCGATCACGTCCGGAGAACGCGTCCACAAAGAGTTACGTAGCCCGTATTCGTTCGCGTTGACGAATTTCAGGACCTCCTCCAACAGGTCGTCTCCGATATCCAGCTCGGCAACGACGATGGGAAGCAGCGGGAAGAACGTTTCTTCGCGCACCACATCATGGTCCCGCGCGTGGGCGAGCCCTTCGACACGGACTACGGTGGGCTGCAGGAAGATCCCGGTATCGGACGGGTTTCCGTCCGCCTCGATCCGCGCTCCGCCACACACCAGCCTGGACCCCAGCTTCGTCGTCTGGTCCAGGAGCGCGAAAAAGCGTTCTGTGCGGCGCACCGGGGAAAGCAGCACGTCCTCGTCATCCGGGTCCCCAGGCTTGATCCTGGCCGCCTGCTGGGCGACCAGGTCGATCAGTTCGTCGGCGATCGCCGGGTGTGCCACCACGTAGTTGGGCACCATGCAGATCTGGCCCGAGCCGTAGAAACACTCGGCGATGGCCTCGGCCGCGTGTTCGAGGTCCGCGTCAGCCCACACGACCACGCCATCGTTTCCGGCAAGTTCCAACACCGGCTTCTTACCCTTGGCGATGCACTCCTGCTCGAGCTTCAGCCCTTCTTCGACACTTCCGATGTAGAAGATGTCGTTGACAAGCGGGCTGTCCACCCACTGCCGCAGCATTCGGCCGGGGTTGCCACACAGGAGGTTCAGCGTGCCGGGCGGCGCACCGAGCTCATCAAGCAGCGGCACGGCCAGTTCGCGCAACACGTACATGGTGCTCAGCGCGATGCTCCGAGGCGCACGGACCACCACCGCGTTACCCGCCATCACCATCAGCATGGCCAGCGCGGCGCTCGGCGCGGGCGCGTTCTGGGGTGGGTTGAGGCAAACCACACCGTCCGGCCGGCGCCGCACCTGGAGCCTACGTCCGCCGTGGCCGAACTCGGCATACATGTTCCGCTGGTACCACGAACAGCTTTCCTCGCTGTACACCTCGAGCAGGCAGCTCAGTTCCCATCGGGCGAGGGCGATCGGGTGAGCCTCGGCGACCAGGAGCCTGAGAAACTCGTCCTCATGCTCCTGGAGTTTCTTCCGGAAGGCCGCACCCAGCCGCATCCGGCGTTCCATCGGCACACGCGCCCACTCGGGCGCGGCCTTCGACGCCGCCTTCAGTGCCTGTTCCACGTCCTGGTCGCCCGCGACCGCGCAGCGACCGACTACATAGGGATGCTGCGCGGCGGCCGAATCGGCATCCTGTTCCAGCGTTCGTTTGAGGCTGATACTGGTGAAAGCATCATGCAGGAGCGAACGTGAGCTGACGGTGTAGACCCAGCCGACACCTTCCGAGTCCTGGCCGGACACGTAAAGTGGGTAACTGAGCGGCGGCGTTTCCCGCGAACCAGCAGAGTGCGGCGCTGAAGAGGAATCGAAGGCGACCAAGCTCATATTGTTTCTCCGGAGCTCGAGACTGTCCGCTGTCACGCGGCGCCATCGAACTGCCGGGAGAGGCATACTCCCCGCAATGACCTCGCGTTGACCAAGAAGCTACTTACCGGGGTTGAGTGTGGTCCAGCGGCCACACAGCACATGTCCCATTGAGACATAGACAGGCATTAAACGCGCCTCACACGTTGACATGCGCTGCACCGCACCATAAAATCCGCACCGCTTCGAGGGCTGCCGCACTTTGGGACACACTTCAAGATCATATTTCTTGCCGGGGCCGAAGAGACTGTCAAAATCGGATGCCTGAGGGCGCAGCGGCCACATCGACCGCTTCGGGGCCGACCTCGACGATGACGACTCGATTGACATCGAGGAGGTGCTTGAGGAGGTGCTGGAGCGTCACGGGACGGCGGTACTGGCACGCTGCCGGGGCGCGGAGGTGACACTGGACGTGGATACCTTCTTCAAGGACGACCAGGGGCGGCTCCACACCACCGAGGAGGGCGCCTCCGCGAGCATGGTACAGCCGGTGACATTCGGGTACCCGGAACTGGTTCTGTGGGTCATGCCGCACCTGCCCGGCGAGGTGCGCGATATTTCGCTGGAAGAGGGCAGGGCTATCTACCGGATGGTGAGCCAGGCGATGGCCGAGGTCCCCGGAGCTGGGGGTGATGGGCCGAACACGGCGCTGGCGGAGGTGCTGCGCCCGCAGGATGGCTGGGAAATGACCGCGTTGGGTCGTGCCGCCCGGATCGGACCTTTGGCATTGGGGTCTGATAGGGGGCCTTGGGTCCAATTCAATGTGGGCGTCCCCGCAGAGACGGGTTACCTGTTCGGGCAGTATCTGCAGGCGCACACATTCACTGCTTTTGGCGTGCACACACTGGCCCACCGCCGTGACGGGCTAGCATTCGCCGATGAGGTCACAGCCATGTATCTGAGCTGGCGTGCCCTGAAACACATCTCGGACCAAATCATGGACCGTGCCATGAGCTTGGTCGAGGTGGCGGAGCTGTCGGTGCAGGCCGTGCGCTCCCACGTGTTCTCGGCGTACATTCATGCTGCAGCACTCTTCACATACCCCACCAGCTGGGATCCGGTGAAGTACCACGCAGCCGAGCTGACCCGACTCGAGCCCAAGAAACTGCGTCGAGCTCTGCCTGACCAGTCCCAGGAGTTCCTGCGGCTGTTCTCAGAGAAGATCTGTCGCCTGGCGATAACCAGGGTCACCGAGCGGCTGCCGGACCGTGTCGCTCATGCGGAGTCCCAGTCCGTCACGACCACGGAGGAGACGCTGCGAGACAGTGACGACAAGACGCGCTTGTATTGGGAGGCAACACTAACCGACCAGCACGATCACCGGGACGTGATGAAGTATTGCTTCGATCGGATGACTGTGCTGGACGATTTCGACGTGGTCGACGACATGCCGTTGGTGGTGAAGGAAGTACGGGCCCACGGGGACAGGAAATACCCGACCTACACCGAGATGGCCAGGGCACAGGATCAGATCGCGGACGCGGCCACGCACGCTTACGTGGTCGCCAAAAGATTACACAATCCTACACCTGAGATGCTGGCCGACTTCGAAGCGGCCTTGCAGGAACTGCGTGCTCACGGGGCAAGGCTAGGGCCAGGTGGCGGGGGCACCCAATGACGGCGGCGATCGGCGGTACGCGTTCCAGCCGCGCCCTCAACGATAGCCGGGATACCCGTGATAACAGGCCCGCCGTGACCCACCGACCACCGGCACATCCTGCAGGTCAAACGCGCAGCTCAGGCATATCCGCCCGATTTTCGGCGGATACTACGGCGACCCCGAACCCACGGATCGAGCACCGGTCCTCGGTGGATTGGCCCCTTGGGGCTCACGGCGAGGAACCCTCACTCTCGCTGAACTCGAGGCAGCCGAATCGTGCCGTAGTGGTGGCCACGGCGGAGCGCGAAGTCGTCGACGCCGAGCACCCTGGGCGCATCCGAGTCCGGGTCGACGAGTCCTGCACCAGCTGCTGTCCTGGCAGCATCGCCATGGCTACGCCGCAGACCTTCACCATGGCCTCCGCGCAGAGCACTATCGACCCTGCACGAAGTCGGCCCCCGTTTATCGCGGCGGCCGTGCACTGCATCCCGGCCCACATCCACCAGATTCGAGCCGGTTCATCGCTTACGGGACGTCTTCGCTGGTTCCTCTCGTATGCCCTCTCGTCTCGCTTGCCGAACCCGACCCGTCTGGCAGTACCAAGCCGTCCCGGCGTTGTCAGGGCTGCTCCCACCCTCCCCGGCGTTCCCCGGATCAGGCTGCCCTCAGCTCCAGCCCAGCCGCTGCGACGGCCAGACGGTGGAGGTCTCTCACCTCCACTCGGTTACATGGCGCCTCGTGGCGCACGATCGCGTCGATGAAGATCACCGGATAGACCGCTTGAGTTCTATCGGTCGTTGCGAATCTCGACAGGATGGGATTCGCATGCCGAGGTACGCGTGGGACAAGAGGCCGGTGGTGGTCAAACGCCGGTATTTTCAGCTGATCAGGACCGGGATGTCGGGCTCGGCGGCCGCCGAGCGGGTGGGCGTGTCGCTCAGCTGCGGGTCGTTGTGGTTCATCGACGCTGGCCAGGTGAACTTCGTGGACAAGCCCATCAGCCCGCGGCTTCTGAGCCAGGACGACCGGATCGAGATCGCCGACGGGCTTCATCGCGGCGACGCGGTCAAGGCGATCGCCGCCCGGATCGGCAAGAGCTCTCAAACCGTGTACCGGGAGATCAACCGAAACCGCAAGCCCGACGGTCGTTATCAGCCCTGGTATGCGCACAATCAGGCTCACCTGCGCCGCCGACGCCCCAAACCGCGCACGTGTGCGGTCAACACCGGGTTGCGCGAGGCGGTGGCCGGCAAGCTAAGCAAGCATTTGTCTCCGGCTCAGATCAGCCGGTGGCTGCGCCGCCGTTACCCGCGTCGCCCAGGTTCGCATGTGTGCCACGAGACGCTCTACGATGCGATTTACCGTGGCCTGATCGCCCGGCTGCGCAAGCGACCTTGCGGACACGGCGGACCTACCGGCATCGCCGCGGCCGGGGCCGAACTCGAGATGGCGCCTTGAAACAGCCGACCGCGATGCGCTCGATCCGGCAACGACCCGCCTCGGTCGAGTCACGACGCCAGATCGGCCACTGGGAAGGCGATCTCCTCGTCGGGGCCGGGCAGCGGTCCGCGATTATCACGCTGGTGGAACGCAAAACCCGGTTCACGATCCTGCGTCCACTCGCGACGGACCACAGCGCCCAGACGGTCGGCGACACCCTGATCCGCACGTTTACCCGCCTCCCAGCCGGGTTGTGCCGCACACTGACCTGGGACCAGGGCAACGAAACGTTCCACCATCACAGGATCGAGCTCGGCACCGGATTGAAGATCTACTTTTGCGATCCGCACGCACCCTGGCAGCGCGGCAGCAACGAAAACACCAACGGCCTCCCCCGCCAGTACCGCCCCAAGGGCACCGACCTGAGCGTGTGGACCCGTGGCCAGCTCGATCACATCGCCAGCGAACTCAACGACCGGCCGCGATTGTGTCTCAACGACAAGACCCCACACGACCTCATGCAACAATGGGAACGTCGACTCATAGCCAAGATCATTCGCAACGATCGGTAGAAACCGCCCCGGGTCCAGCGGCCGGTTCTGCCACTCGACCATGCCCTCGACCACCTTATCGGTGATGGTGGAGATGGTCTGCCGCGACACCTCGACACCTTAAACCTCGGCTTGATGCGCGGAGATCTCTCCGGTGGTCAATCCCATGGCAGCCAAAGAAATCACCATCTCGTCGACACCAGTCAGGCGTTTCTGCCGCTTCGCGACGATCTTCGGTTCGAAGCTGGCGTCTCGGTCACGGGGCACGTCGACCTGCACAGGCCCGACGTCGGTCAGGACAGTCTTGGAGCGGGTGCCGTTGCGTGAATTGCCGGTCCCGCGGCCAGCTGGGTCGTGCTTGTCAGAGCCCAGGTGATCGGCGATCTCGCCGTCCAGCGCGGACTCCAGCAACCGCTTGGTCAGCTGCTGCAATACCCCGCCCTCGCCGGTCAGCTTCAACCCACCGGCCTTGGCACGGCTCACCAACTGCTCGACGAGCTGGTCGTGCAGACCAGCCAAACCCATCTCTGGCTTCGAGTCCTCAGCGTTCTCCACGCCGGACATCATGTCGGTCATCAGATGCACTTCCATGATCGGGAGTTACACAGAACGTTTTACAGTCCCCAAGAAACCCGGGGCGGTTCAGTTGCGGAGGGGGGCGTGCGGGGGGGGGAGGTCGGTGGCCGGAAGTTGTTTGGTCACGATGTCGCGGGCGACTTCGACGAGGCGTCGGTTGTTGCGGCGGGAGTAGTTGCGGATGAGGTGGAAGGCGTCATCGAGGGAGACGTTGGCCTCGCGCACGAGGAAGCCTTTGGCTTGTTCGATGGTGATCCGGGAGGTGAGGGCGCGCTGGAGCTGGGTGCTGAGGATGCGGGAATCGCGGAGGGCGCGTTCCTGCAGGAGGCTGATCGCGGCGATGTCGGCCAGCGCGCGGGCGATGAACATGTCAGCGTCGGTGAACGGGGCTTCCGTGACGTGGAACAGGTTGAGCGCGCCGATGGTCTCGTCTTCCAGTGTCAGGGGCACGGCGGCCATCGTGTGGAATCCGGCAGCGAACACGGCGCGCGCAAAGTGCGGCCAGCGTGCACGGGCGGCCTCGCCGCTGCCTTGGACGGCGGCGCGAGTGGCGAAGGCGTCTTGGCATGGTCCTTCGGCGCGTTGCAGCTCGACCAGTTCCAGCAGCCGGGTTTGTTCGGTGGAGGCCGCGATCACCTGGAGTACGCCGTGTTCATCGACCAGGGCCACCCCGGCGGTTTCCGCGGGGGTCAGCAGTACCGCGTGGGTGGTGAGCCGGTGCAGGAACTCCACCACGTCGAACTGGTGGATCAGGGTGTTGGCCAGTTCTACCAGGGCGCGGGCCAATAGCGCCTCACGGCCGAGGTCGGCCTCGGCGGTGGGTTTGGGGGATCCGGGTGCGGAGTTCATCGCGGTAACCTCACCGTTCCGCTCAATATTTGATGGGCGAGTTCGTACAACGATGTGCCGGTGGACATCGCGTGCGCGCGCAGCCGGGACAAGGCCTTACCCACACTGATGTCCAAGTCTGCGCACAGGTAGCCCGAGGCTTGGTGCACCGCCATCGACTCACCGGCGATGTCGGCGAGAAGACCGTCGAGGGCGTCATTCCCGTTGGAGCTGGAGTGCATCAGCAGCAGCGCTTTGGTCGCGACGTCGGCGGCGAGCAGCACGTCGGCCAGCATGTCCTCGGTCAGGGCGCCGGGACTGTCCCAGGTCAGGTCCAGGCTGCCGATAGTGGTGCCGGCCGACTGGAGCGGGACCGAGGTCACCGAACGGATCCCGGCCTCATTCGCGATGGTGCTGAACCCGGGCCACCGCCGCGTCGTCGAGGTCGGCGACCGGCACCACCTGGCCGCTGTCATAAGCGTCCAGGCACGGACCCTCGCCCATCGTGAACTGCAGCCGGGACAACTCCCCGCCGCGTGGTCCGGCGGAAGCGACCAGGTGAACCGCCCTGGTGGACGTCATCAGGCTCAATGCCACGTCGCTGGCCCCGGACCGGCGCAGGCAGTAGTCACACACCCGCCGCGCCGCGTCCGCCGCGTCGATCAGACCGCCATCGGAATTGATCTCAGCGAGGACCTGCCACCGGCGCCCGTCCAGAGACATGACCGGCATCCCTTTCAGCCAGGCAGAACTGTCGCAGGCGGGGACCCGGCCCGTAGCCTGCCTCCAGAATCTATCCGCCCGGACAAACCAGCAAGGGTCTTCCGTCACTTCCTGGCCGACTGGCCGCGCCGACAGGCCGTCGGGACGCCAGGAACGCGACACCCCGGAACAGCCACGGCTCCGGGTGTCCACTGACCGAGGCCAGGTCGCCGGCGTCGTGGCCGGATCTCAGGCAGGGTGTCGTCGCGAGCATGCAGCCATCCACTGCCACTTCACCAGGGCCGACCACACCGACAACTGGTCGTCCCGCCTCGGCCGCGAACGCGCCGACCGAGCCCGGCGGAGTCCCCGTCGTCCTGGGCTCCGACTGGCCGGTCGCCCAGTTCGACCGGCGCCGGGTCCTCGCCGCGGCCCGGCTGTGCCGTCCGCCGGGCGAGCCCGACGTCCCACCCGTGCGACCGCGGCAGGGACTCACCCCGCTGATGGCGCTCGAGGGCTACACCCGCCTCGCCGCCGCGGCCGCCGACCGCACCGGCACGATCACCGCCGGAGCGGCGGCCGACCTCACGGCCTTCGCGCTCGCCCCCCTGCGCGCCGATCCCGACGAACTGGCCGACGCGCCCATCGCCCTCACCGTGGTGGCAGGTGCGGTGGTACACCGCACCTGCCCTACTCGATTCGCCCGGGAAGCGCTCGCCTTGCTTCGACTCTCGCCCGAATCTGTTCGATGAGCAGCTGGACGGCCGTCACGAAATTCTGCGGGTCGTCGAGCCCGACGAACCGCGGGGCGACCCGAGCGATGTTGGGATAGCGGTCAGCAGGCAGGGTCAGGTAGTCCGTCTGCCAGGCGCGCAGGTCCGCTTCCCGGACATCCGGGGGCAGCGCGGCCAGGCTGGCGTCCATGGCGCTGTAGGACAGCACGGCGTCGGCGAAGACCCGGTGGTACCGGGCCGCGTCGGTGTCGTTCAGCCCGGCCCGGCGCATGCAGTCGAGTTTGCGTTCGACGGTACGGAATTCGTTCTCCCGGCGCGCGGTACGTGCCGCCGAGAGGGCCCCGACGCGGGGATGGCGGAGAAACGCGTCGTGCGTGTGGATCGCGATCTGCATGAGGTCGTTCGCCCAGTCGTCGGCGGGCGGCGGGGTGTTCGCCAGTTCCTCTTCGTGCGAGGCGTTGACGAGAGCGAGCAGCAGTTCGTCCTTGTTCCGGAAATGAAGGCCGAACTGACGTGGCACCGTGCCCGTTCGGGTGATCTGGGACCGGTTCTGACCTGCGTAATCCTTACGTGGCCTCTAGCTTGCTCGTCATGAGCGCTGACGTCATTCCGTTCCGGATCGAGATCCCGCAGGCCGATCTCGATGATCTGGCGGACCGTCTGGCCCGCACCCGCTCGCCGCATCAGTGCCCGGCGCCGGGTCCGACCGGGACCACGGCATCGCCCCCGATTACCTGCGGGAGCTGGCCGGGTGGTGGGCCCACGGATTCGATTGGCGCGCCCACGAGGCCAAACTGAACAACTACGCGCAGTTCGTCACCGAGATCGACGGGCAAACCATCCATTTCCTGCATCTGCGCTCACCCGAGCCGGACGCGACCCCGCTGCTGCTCAACCACAGCTACCCCACCTCGTTCGTGGAGTTCCTGCACGTCAGCGGGCCGCTGACCGATCCGCGGGCCTATGGCGGGGACCCGGCCGATGCCTTTCATGTGGTCATCCCGTCGCTGCCCGGGTTCGTCTTCTCCAGCCCGCTGTCAGCACGCGGCTGGAACCTCGACCGCACCGCCCTGGCGTTCGGGGAGCTGATGACCCGTCTGGGCTATGACCGCTTCGGTGTTCAGGGCGGTGATATCGGTGCAGGCGTCACCGGCCGGGTGGCGGCACTGCTGCCCGAGCGGGTGATCGGCGCGCACACCCACGGCGACCGGCTCCAGCTCGGCATGGTCGGCGAGGACTTCCCCGTTCCCGACGGCCTCAGCGCCGTCGTGCGTAAACAACTCGAAGCAGCACAACACAGCTGGTCGCAGATGAAGGGCTACCGGGTGCTGCAGTCCACCGAGCCCAACGCGCTTTCCGCGGGCCTGGCCGACTCCCCGATCCTGCAGCTGGCCTGGATCGCCGAAAAGTTCGAGGAATGGGCCCACCCCGCCTCCCCGATCAGCCGCGACGACGTCCTGATCACCGCGAGCCTGTACTGGTTCACCCGCACCGGCCCCGCGGCGGCCGACTTCTACTGGGAAATGACCCACGCCCCCAACACCAGCTGGGGCGGGTCTTCGCCGGTGCCGTTTCACTGTTCTACTGCGACCCTCTCCTGCGCAAGGCCCTCGGCCCAGGCGAGGGCGGCGCCTTCTTCCGCGACCACCCCGAAGGCGGGCACTTCCCTGCCTTCGAAGTCCCCGACCTGTTCGTCGACGACATCCGCGACTTCTTCCGGCAGCTCCGCAACGGACCTCGCCCCCTGCGTGCCGAAAGGTGATCTTCCGTGACCGGGTCAGCCGGCATTCGTCGCTTCCGCGTCGACATTCCGCAGGGGCGGCCTCGATGACCTGTATCGGCGGCTGGACGCGGGGCGCCGGCCCGATGAGGCACCCGGCGTGGGGCGGGCCCAGGGCATCCCGCCGGGCTATACGCAGGCCCTGGCCCGGTACTGGCGGGAGGGCTGTGACTGGCGAGCCGAGGAGGTCGCATCCATGAAGGCGGGAAGGCCTTTGGGCTCCTACGCCACTGCGGTGAACCGCCACTGCTGATTGGTCCCGAGGTGACAGGGCCATTGGATCAAGTGGGCACCGTTGCCCTGCGACGCCCCTTCAACATCCAGGCACTTCCCGCTGTGCCTGACCACGAGCCGATAATAACCGTTGCCGAGGTACACGAACCGCCACTGCTGATTGGTCCCGAGGTGACAGGGCCATTGGATCAAGTGGGCACCGTTGCCCTGCGACGCCCCTTCAACATCCAGGCACTTCCCGCTGTGTCTCACCACGAGCCGGTAGTAGCCGGAGCCGGCTGCGACAGGGGTCCATTGCTGGTTCTGGTTGTAGTGGCAGGGCCATTGGATCAGGTGGGCACCGTTGCTCTGCGACGCCCCAGCGACGTCCAGGCACTGGCCACTGTGTCTCACATTGATCGCGTACCGGCGGAACTGCTCGGGCTGGGGAGGGGCATCGATTGTCGCCGCCATCGCGACTGCGTCTTGCCGCTCAGCGGTTTCCGCACCCCACGCAGGTGGGCTGCCCATGACGGCGATGCCCGTGAAGAATATTGTCAGAACGATCCCGAATCTTTGTCGTCGGACAGTGTGGGATTGAGTCGTTCGCATGCCTGTCCTCCTGCCGGAGAGTTTCCTGATGAATCGAACTATCTATCGTGGACCGAATGGCTCACGACCAGTAAAGCCAGTCTGCGTCAATGGGCCTGGAAGCGCCAAGTGGCCATGCCGGGGGCTCCTTGACGATCAACGTCATTTTGGAACAGTCCAGCCGTACCGAGGACATCGGATTGGTATTTGTAACGAGACTGGGCGTACGTGGTGAGGTCACCCCATGCCAATGCCGGGTGGTTTCCTTTCGGGAACGTGGCGAAGCGGGGATGATGCGGCGAGTATCGATCACACCGTGCCGCAGATGTATCTGCGGCGGTTCGGTTGACGTCCGAAGCCAAGCAGCCGCGAGTGGTTCATTTCCACCCGACACGTCGAGCGACTCGATCGACCGTTCACGATGAACATCCGAAAGGTCGCCGCGGTCACAGACTCTTTACGGGAAGCGAGTCGAAAGGTTGCTGTGCAACCTCGAGACCAGGGCGGTGTCCGCGTTCGACACCATATTGGAGGGCCCGCGCGGAGCCTTGCCCGGTCCTGGACAATGGCCATTGGGCAGGGAGGAACGTGCGGCACTCGCCTGGTGGATCGCTGCCAAATCGTACGTACTGTTCGTCAGCGGAAGCGCTTGCAGCACCTCTCAGGCGAAGAAAACGAAGCACTGGAGCTTCCCCAGTCGATCAAGCCTTGGCCGGTCGCGATAAACACGTCCAGTTCATGGCGAACCAGATCGCCCACCTGAGCTGGGTGATCTTCGATCGCCCGTGGGGCCTCGGCTTCAGCGACCTGTGCCTATGGACGGGAGATGTTCCCGTCCTCCCGGTGAACGGCCAGGACCATGAGAACCAGCTCCTGGCGACATCCTTCTGGAACGTCGTCTTACCGCTCGCCCCCCATCGTTTCCTGATCCTGCCCAGCTGGCGAATGCGAAAGGAAGACCCGAGGAAGCGTGTCGACCATCTGCTCAAGTTGACCGACGGGGTCGGACAGATCATCAGCAATATGATCTTCGACGCCGCCGGCTCGCAAGTATTCTGCCAAAGGCCGACGAAGAACCCGGAGGGCGCCCAGCCGAATTGTCGCCATGTCGCTGGCAAGGTTCGGTGAGTCCCTGCCATCGCAGGCGCGGTCACGTCAGGCCCACAGGCCACGCAGGCGCCGGCGAAGTGGATCGACGCCGAGTTGATGGTCCATCTGGATTCGCGTTTCTGCCGGGGTGACTGGCCGCAGGACAGGGACAGGCAGCAGCGACGCGATCAGCCGCCACTCGACCCGGTGGCGACTGAAGGGTGGCGGGACACAGATCGTCATTGGCGCGGTCACGAGCCGACCCGCCGTCGGCTCGGCCGGGCCCGCGCCGCGTCCGGGCGCTGCTCGGGCGGTGGTTCGAGCAGCGTCAACGCCTTGAACCCGGCCTTGAGCCCGTTTAGCTGGTCGTGCACTAGCCCGATCCACTCCTCCTTCGGCGTCTGCCCGAAATGCGGATCGACAGTCGCGGCGAGGAACCGGGTGATCCGATGCAGGTTCATCTTGAACTGCGCCATCTCGTAGGCGATCAGCTCCTTTACAGGCGGGTCGAGCCGGTAACCTTCACCGCGGGTCCAGATCAGCGGCTGAAGGTGTTGCGCGGCAAGGAAATCTCGCAGATAGGAAACCCCGCGCCGGACCTGCGCCAAGCTGAGTCCCGTCGCGGCGATCAGCTGCTGGGTGGTCAGCCCTACCGGGCGGGCTTCCAACAGGGCGACCCGGATCTGCTCGGCGCACACGGGCGACGGAAGCGCGCGTCTCACGATGTCACTCGCCGCGCAGTAGCTTCGCCAGCCCTTCGTCCATCGACATTTCCCCAGTTGCCACCGAGCTCTCGATCCAGTCGGCGGTAGAGCGGACCCGAGCGACGTTCGTCGCGATCGTCGCCGTCTCCTCCTTGCTGAACCGGTGCCCACGCAAGTTCGGCAGCACCCGCGAAACCGAAGCGACGAACACCGAGCACGCCCCGACCAGCTCTACGAACCCGCCGGTCCGGCTCAGCTGCTCGAGCACCGGGGTACGCTGGCGGGCGATCTGCTCAGCCTGCTGCGCATGGTCGACCTGGGCGCGGTTGACCGCGTGCCGGGCGGTGTGGTCGGTCATCGCCCGTGACGCGACTTCCGGCCGCCGTAAGAGGTCCGTCGCCACCACTGCCGCAACTTCGTCGTCGCGGGCCAGATCGTGAATCCTGTTGACCTTCTCCTGCGGCGACTGAGGAGTGTCCACCGCCCAGCCGACGACCCGTTTCGCCGCGTCCGGGGTCCACCGGTAATCGCCGGTGCACTTCAGCAGCGGCGGATCGGCCAACTGCCGGGCCCGTTCCTCGGGCTCGGGGATCGAAGCCAGGATACGGAACACGCTGTACGACACCAGTCGATTCCGACGGCGGATACGTTTGTCCGGCCAGCGCGAGGATACCCACCGATAGCCGCGGACCGTGGTATAGGCCAAACCGATGTCCTCGGCGAACATCGCCAAGGCCTCCGACACCGGCATCGGCTCGTCCCCGGCAGCGCCGCCGTGGTCACGCATCGGCTCGATCTCCAGCGCCGAATCCCCGATCGTGAACCGGCTCGTCGTTCCCGCCTCGACCGCCTCCCGGCTCACCTGAACCAGCTGGTCATAGCGGCGCCTGGTCACGTTCCCGATCTTCGAGCCCACGGTGATCACTTCCTAGCTACCCGGGCGCGGCGAGGGGTTCGCCGGAGAGGACCCGGCACGGTGGCAGCGGTCAGTGTCCAACCGGATCGCCTGCGAGAGATACCCCCATTCGGGGACTTATTTCCGCAGGTCATCCGCGATCTTCACTGATTTCGGGGAGCCGTTCGTTCTGCCGTCACGGTGACGGTAGAACGAACGGCTAGCCGCTGCCGGTATGCCCTCGTCCGGCACCGCGGCGAGCAATACGTCGCCGACCGCCGGTGCTCCACCCCTGGCGACCACTCCGTCCCGCACTCCGGGCACCGCGCCCGACCGGACTCCGACGCGGCCCTGATCGCGGCCACCTTTATCCTGCTCGTGGCCACCCATCTCCAGTGCAAGGCCCGGCACTTCGTGCCGCAGTACACCGCGTCCCGCCGCGCAGACGCCCGCAACCGGCATCCACAACTCGGACACCACCGCTGCTCCGGGGCCGCCTGCGCCGGGCCGCTCACCAGCCACAACCCGCCAGCATTCCGTCGTCCCACCCGGCAACGGTAGGACCCGGCGGTCGTCCGCACCAGCGGCGACACACCCGATGAATGTTCAACGGCGCCCCTCGTCCAGCCCCCTGGTGGCAGGGTTGTAATGCGGGTCGTCCTTGCAATCGTTCATGATCCCCGTCTTGGTGATTTTGTCGACGTACAGGGAGGACTGATTACAAGAAGGCACTTGTCGATGTCGTATTGGCCGTTGACGACGTCTCCGGGGAGGAACCCCTCCGCTAAGACAACGGAAGGCTCGCGGCTGTCGAAGCGCTAGAGGGTGCCGCAGGTCTTGCGCCAGACGGGCTCCGGGGTGATGCGACCGTCGGTTCCGCCCGAAGACTGCCCCTCAGGTTTCCGCACAAGATGGTCGCTCACCGCCATAGCTCCCGATGCAGCCATATCCTCGTTTCAGTGCCCGCTCCAGCCCGTCCGATAGCTGCGAGCCTCCCGAACCACAGCAGCGGCAACCAGCACCAGTCTGGCGCCGGCGCTGTGAATCGCTCGATGGCCTCGTCGAAGGTCACGATCGCACGGGACGCAACACCTGCGCGAGGCTTGGCCAAGGTGATCGGCAGCCGATGTGGAGACGACAGGGCCGGTACCCCAGTCGGCACCTGTACGCCAAGGTCGCGAGCACGGTACCTGCGGAATAGCGGGGTATGCCCATCCGCCTCTCTGGTCCATAGTGGACAGCCAGGTTTCGCCGTTGTTGTCGGCCAGAGTGCCTCCGTCCCCGTTGAACGTGGCTCTGGCGAAGGTATATCGCAGCATTTAGGGGCGGCTCCACGTACAGGGGGAGGGACGTGGAGCCGCCCGGTGAATCGTGGCACGATCCCCGGACAACGTCACCATCTGTACCCCACAAGGGGACTCTGTTGTCGAGCTGTGCCGGTGACACCCGGCCGCCCCGGGCACGCTCACATCGGGATCTGGTCGATGTCGCAGTTGGCACGGATACCGCGGCCGGCCGCCTGTGTTCCGGGGTGGGCCTCACCCAGGATCCGGCGGTACCGCGCCAGGATCGGGTCGCGGAACGGCGCGGCCTCCTCCGTCCGGCCGAGCGCGGCCAGATCCAGTCCCAGGTTGAACGATGCCGCCAGGACCGTGGGGTGGTCCTCGCCGAGTACCTGCGTGCCGCGCTCGATCGCGTCTCGCCCCAGCTCGACCGTCCGGTCGAGCTCGCCCACCGCCGCCAGGTCACTCGCCAGGTTGATCGCGGCGATGATGGCGTAGGGATGGTCCGGGCCGATGGTGGCACGGAACTGCTCGAGGGCACGTTCGTCGAGGACGCGCGCGGCCGCCGGGTCGCCCATCAGCCGGAGGGTCACCGCCAGGTTCACGTTGGCCACGAGGGTATGCGGGTGATGTTCGCCGAGACCACGCCGGTACCGCTCGAACGTCTCTTCGCCGAGCTTCCTAGCCGCGGCCAGATCACCCGAGTGGCGAAGATCGATCGAATGAGCCAGCGCGGAGGCCATCGTCGTGCCGTGGTCATCGCCATAAGCGAGCCGGAACCGTTTGAGGACCTCCGTGGACAGGCCGAGCGCCCCCGGGTGGTCACCGTCCTTCCTCCTGGCCATCGCGAGCAGGAGCGAGTTACCCGCCGAGTCCAGCTGGTCCGGACCGAAACGGGCGATGAAGCTCTCCGTGAGCCGCTCTTGCTGGATCCGGGCCTGGCCGTACTCACCCGCCTCGCGCAAGTCCACGTTCCTCGAGCTGTTGACGCTGAAGGTGCGGACATGATCGCGGCCGAGGACCTCGATCCGCCGCCGGAGAGTGTCCTGATCCAGCTCCAGCGCCTCCCGGTAGGCGCCGGCCAACCGGAGGCTGATCCCGTGCTGGAACGCGGCGTAGAGCGTCTCCGGGTCGTCGTCGCCGAACATCCGCTTGGCCTTGTGGAAGATCTCTTCGCTCAGCTTGGTCGCTCCCGCGAAATCACCCTGGGCCCGGAGATCGATCGTGATGTTCCGCTGAAGCGCGAAGGTCTCCTCGTTCTCCTCGCTGGACATCTGCATGCGCAGTGCGAGAGTGCGCTGGTTGAGCTCCGCGGCTTCGTCGTACCGGCCGACCGCCCACAGGTAGAGCCCGAGCCGCGACGAGACTTCGAGTGTCTGCGGATGGGTGGGGCCGAGGGTCTCGGTGAAGCGCTTGCGCGCTTCGAGGCCGAGCCGCGCCGCTTCTTCGTGATCGCCGTACTCGAACAGGTAGCGCATCAGGTTGATGTAGAGCTGACGCGGCCAGTCGTTGTCGCAGTCCAGGACGTTCGCCGCGTAGGCGTGCGGCAGCAGTTCGCGGTAGCGCGACCAGTGCCTGCTGGACTCGGGGTCGTTGGGGTCGAGCGCGGCGAGCAGCTGGTGGGCGCCGTGCTGCATCCGCGCGTGCACCTGCCGGGCCATCACCCGGTTGCGCAGCACCAGCTGCACCAGCCGATGCAGCTGGAGGGTGTTGTTCCCGTGGTCGATCTTGGCCAGGCCATAACGGTTGATGTCACGGATGGCGCGGGCCAGCTTGATCGGATCACGCAGCGCCGCGTCGAGCTCGGGCGAGATCGACACCCGGTTGACCCCGGTCAGCAGGTCACGCGAGATCGGTTCCGGCGAGAAGAAGGCACAGATGTGCAGGATCTGATGAGCCGCCGGGTTACGGGTCTTCAATTCCTCGAACGAAACGTTCCACGCGGCGGCGACGGTGTCGAGTACTTCGTCGACCGACTCGTCGAACAGACGCAGATACTCCTGCACCGGCATCCCCGTCACCGCGCGCCAGGCCGCCGCCTGCTCCACGGCCAAAGGCAGATCACCGAGCTTCTCGGCGAGTTCCTCGGCGTCGGCCGGGTCGATCTCCGGACCGCGGCGGCCGAGCAGCTCGACGCTTTCCTCACGTTTGAACACCGCGAGTTCCAGCGGACGCGCGATACCCACCCAGTCGGAGTTCCGCGAAGTGATCAGGATTTCACCGGGACCATTGCGCGGGAAGAACGGCAACACCGCCTCCGGGCTCTCCGCAGCATCAAATACCAGGAGCCAGCGGCGGAACGGCTGCCCGGTCCGGAGTGCCTCGATCACCTCGGGCACTGCGGTATTCACCTCGGAAGCGATGCCGAGGACACCGGCGAGTTCCGTCAGACTGGCGCGGATCTGCGTCGTGAGCGCGGCGTCGATCCACCAGACAAGATCATAGTCCTGGAGATGCCGGTAGATGTATTCCGTGGCCACCTGCGTCTTGCCGATACCGCCGAGGCCGTGCAACGCCGACCGGACCACAGCCGTGGTACCGCCGTTCAGCCGTTTGGCCAGTTGCTTCAAGAGCTCGCCGCGACCGGTGAAAAGGGGATTGCGCGGCGGGACATTGCCGAACACCCAGGGCGGATCGTCCGTCTGACGGGCCGGAAACCCGCCGGCGATGACCGTTGTCGTACACGTGGCCGCAGTGGGAAGTTCAGTTGTCTCGGGCATCTCGGCGCTCACAGTCCTGCTTGATTCAAACTCGGCGTTCCGGAACAAGCGAGTCGTTCCCAGGCTCCCCTGCCAGGGTGTCAGCCTCAGGATCCGGGCCGGCGGAGAGGAGCCGCCGGTAGAGCGTGCTCGTCTGGAGCAAGTCCGTATGAGAGCCGACTGCCTC
Source organism: Amycolatopsis sp. EV170708-02-1 (assembly GCF_022479115.1). NCBI lineage: Bacteria > Bacillati > Actinomycetota > Actinomycetes > Pseudonocardiales > Pseudonocardiaceae > Amycolatopsis > Amycolatopsis sp. EV170708-02-1. Next base: position 4,141,429 of record NZ_CP092497.1, on the reverse strand, counting down.
CACCCGGCCCTCATCGAGCACAATGATCTGATCCGCCGCACGTACGGTGGACATCCGGTGCGCGATCACCAGAAGCGCACGGTGCGTGGAAACCTCCCGCATCGTGTCGGTGAGAGCGCGCTCGTTGAGCATGTCGAGCTGGGAGGTCGGCTCGTCCAGCAACAGCAACGCCGGGCGGGCGAGCAGAGCCCTGGCAATCGCGATGCGCTGCCGTTCCCCGCCAGACAGGAGCGTGCCGTGGTCACCGACCTCGGTATCGAGACCAGCAGGCAGCCGTGCCACCAGTTCGGTGAGACATGCCTCGTTGACGACCCACAGCACCTCGTCCTCCGTCGCTTCAGGCACGGCGTAGGTGATGTTGTCGCGGAGTGTCCCATGCAGCACCGGTGCCTGCTGCTCCACAAGATTCACCAGGGTGCGGGCGTCCGCCCGGGTCATCGAACTCGCCGGGCGCCCGTCGAGCTCGATCTGTCCACGGTCCGGATCGTAAAAGCGTTCGATGAGCTCCAGCACCGTTGACTTGCCAGCCCCGGACCTGCCGACCAGCGCGACATGACCACGGCTGGGCAGGGCGAAAGAAAGTCCTTTCAGGACAGGGCGGTCACCATAGCCGAACCAGACGTCGCGAAACTCCACTACCGGGGGCTCGAGCACTCCTCGAGGTGACACCGCCTGACCACTCGTCAGTGCTCGGTCCTTCTCCCGTGGCATCGCGAAAACCTCGTTCACGCGATCCAGCGCCCCCAGGCCCCGCTGTGCCGTGGAAAAGGCGTTGAACAGTGACGACAGCGGCATCACCAGATAGGTGACATAGAGCAGGAACGCGACGAGATCACCCAGCGACGTCGTACCACTCGCGACCCGGAGCCCGCCGATGAGCAAGACGACCAGGACCGAACCGTTGACCGCGAGCTCGATGGCCGGCGCCACCGTCGAGTCCAGCCTGGCCAGCCGCACTCCGGCTCGATAGGCGTCGCGGGCATGAGTACCGACGCGTTCGATCTCCCTCCGCTCGGCCTGGCAGGCACGGACCGTCCGGATCGCGCTGAGCGCACGCTCGAGTGCCGCGGTCATGTCGCCGACGCTGGTCTGAGCCTCGTTGGAGGCACGTCGAATGCGTGCCAAGACCGCGAACACGGTGGCACCGGCAACGGCAACGGTGGCCAGCACGAGCAGGAACAGCTGGGGGTCGAGCCACAGCATCAGGACGACCGCGCCGGCGACACCGAGAGAATTCGTGACGATATCGGAAAAGCTGTGCGTCGCCGCCTCGCGCACCATTGACGTGTCGGTGTTCGCCCGGGAAATCAGGTCACCGATCCGCTGCCGGTCGCAGACCCGCATATGCAAACGCATCAACTGGGCCGTCAGTCGCAACCTGAGACCGAGCAGGATCCCTTCGCTCGTACGGTCCAGCAGAAACCGGCCGACGGCGTCGACGGCGGCCTGGGTGACGAACACCGCGAGAAGCGCGACCACCAGCCAGCTCGCGACCGCGCCGGTCTGCGCGGCGTCGATCACCTGTTTCACCAGCACCGGCTGGACCAGCCCGACGAGCGTGCCCAGCAGGGTCAGCAGGGTGGCGACGAAGACCTGCGGCCCGTGACCGCGCAGCAATCCCCACAACTGAGGCAAGCGAGTCAGCGAACCATCGCCGGCCGGGTCGGTACTCCGGTTCTCCTCGTTCACGAGGCCACCGGGGCAACGGTCATCAGGCGCCGGAAATAGTCGTCGGAGAACTCTTCCCCGACGAGGACGCCGTCCACCTCGATCCACGCGTGCGCGGCGAACGGGCCGACCTTCCGAGCGCCCACACACCAAGTCGGCCACACACCCCAGGCACGGCAGAGCAACGCGGTGGCGATGGATCGGGGAACACACCCCTGCGCGCCCCGGCACACGAGGCTCACCGTCGTGATCGCGTCACGTGCGGCCGACGCCTGGCCGAGGCCCGCCGGACGAGCTCCCCTGCGGACGTTGACGAGTACCGCCCGGATCCGCGCGGGTGGCAACAAGGCGAGCAGCCGGGCGAGCGCGACGGCTGCCCGCGCCAGCAGCCGCCGCGGCAAAGGGATTCCCTCGCCATACCGGGGCAAGGTCATCGGTGTGGTCATTTCTCCTCCAGAAGGCCGGCGTCGTGGAGCTGATCCAGAAGGTTGCTCACGCCGGTGGAAACGGTGTCGCGTTGCGCCGGATAAAGCTCGACCACCGCGTCGACCGCTTCGCCCTGGTCCTTGCCATCGAGCAGCACACCCATGGCCAAGGCGCCGGTCGGGTTGAGTGTCCAATACCGGCCACTCTGTTCGTCCAGCAGCACGGCACCGTAGTCGGTTTCACAGAAGACGACGTTCTTGGCCAGCTTCACGATCGCGGTCCTGCCTGTACTGACACTTTGAGTCGTCGAAGCCAGGCCTCGGCAGTGAAAGTCTGTTGAAGCGACTCGTGCGGCCGGGTGAGCGAAGGCGAATAATGGCTGGCTGCCCGCAACTGGTCAGCTTCGACGAGTCCCAGATCGGCGAGCCGGGAGTCCTCACACAACGCCATCAGGTCAAGATGGTTGGCACGCAACCCTGCCTCCTCCTCAGCGGAACTCTCCGCCTTGGTCGTACGTTCGAGCGAAGCCGCTGGGACGATCCCCCGCATGGCTTCCTTGATCAGCGGTTTGTACTCCCAGGGCGTGGACCGCTCATGCGCGCGGACCGCCAAGCACGCCTCGACGACCTGGTCGTCGAGAAAGGGCGTAGCGAACGGCACACCGGTCGGTCCCACCAACTGCCCGAACGATCGAGCGATCCGCGCGCTCGATCGGATCGCGAGGAGATCGGCGTGCTTGCTGGGGTCACCTGCCAGCGGGCGTACGGATTCTCGCTTCGCCCGAAGCATCCGGCGGACAAGATCGACGCAGTCGGGACTGACCCACGGCGGCAACCGTGGTGGCTCGTCCCAGTCGAACCTCGGAGACCGCAGCGCCTGTCGCGGATCGGTGATCCGTCCCGCAGTGCCTGCCCACCAAGAGCCGTACGAACGTGGTCGAAGCAGCTGCCACGCGACGTTCATGAGCGGCCAACGCCCCTGGGCGTGGTATGCCCGCAGCCGGGACAACGCGATCCACGGCGCCTTGCGAATCAGCGAGCGCAGATAGTTCAGATCACCTTCCAGGACCTCGTCGCCCCCGAAGCCGGTGAGGTGGACCCGCGATCCCAGCGCGGCCATCCGTTCGAAGGCCGTCAGTATCTGAGCCCGGTCTATCTGCCCGATGAAGGGCCGGTCCAGGCAGTCGTCCGCGGTGGCGATGCCCTGGTAAACCAAGGGAAGTTCGTTTCGGGGCAAGATCTCGTGCCCCACCCCGGGCAAGGCGGAGATCGCCCGCATAGCCCACGGCACGTCATCGTCAGCCGGGTCCAGACCGACCGTGGTGTAGGCGATCAGTTCAGCAGGACTGTCCACCGCGAGAAAGCACATCGAGGTCGAGTCGAGCCCGCCGGAAAGGTCGCAGCTCACCTTGCCCCCGGCGGAAGTCCTGACCGCGACCGCGTTGGTGAGTGCGAGGCGAAGCGCGCGTGCGCCGTCCGCGAGCGGCACCACCGGCTCCGGCGGCGACCACCACCGGAAGGTCGCCGGTCGTCCGGCCTCGTCGATCAACAGGAAGCGATCCGGTGGAACGGCTTCGACGCCCTTCCACATGGGGACATCGTCCAGCGGATATGGCGGCAACGGGTCCAAAAGCGACAGTGCCACCGCCTCGAGGTCCAGTTCGGTACCGAGCACTCCGGCGAGCACGTCGGCGCGGTCGGCGGCCAGCACTTGCCCGTCCACCATGGTCTGGAAGACCTGGCGAACACCGGCCGCCGTCCCCCGCACCAGAGATCGGCCGTTGACGTACGCGATCACGTGATAACTGCCGGGCAGCGAAGACAGCACCGCGTTGACAGCGGTGACATCGCCGGTCCTCGCGAGGATACCGGCGAGACGGGTGGCGGTGACGGACGCAGGCCCGATCACCGCCACCCGCGAATTCCCCGCCTCGGCCACCACGATCTCGTCGTCACTCCATTTGCCCACCAGCCAGGGGCGGCCGGAGTTGTGAGACACGGACGCCCGCCCCTGGGCGCGTAACAGCCTTGTGACCGTGCTTGTCACGTCGGCATCCGGCATGACGACGAACCATGAAGTGTCGGGCGCCAAGGCAGGGAAATCCATCATCTGGCTAGATACCTATGCCTCTCACCAGAACCAGTGGCGGTGGCCGCGCCGGCAGAAACGGTCACGGCCCCAGCCGCACTTGCCGCATCCGGTCACCTTCGAGAAGGCCCCAGCGGCCTGCAGCGCCGGGGACTCGTAAACACCCTTCACAGCTACTCCCTTGCATTTCGATTGAATTGCGACAGCCGACCGGAACCATCCGGCGCGACGAATGCGATACTGCCCGAAGGCTAACTATTTCCGGTACATTCCCGGCACAGCGGATCACGTATCGGCGAGCATTTGCTGATGCAGCCGGCGCAGCTCGGCGCCGGGCTCGATGCCAAGCCCGCTCGCCAGTGATCGGTATGCCGCTTGGTATGCGTCCAAGGCGTCAGCCCGGCGTCCGGAGCGGTGCAGAGCAAGAAGGAGGAAGCACCACAGCCGTTCCCGCGTCGGGTGTTCGATCGTCAGCGCACGAAGGTCCGGGACGACCGTATGGTGCTGCCCCAGCACCAGCCGTACATCGATCAGTTCCTCGCGGGCAGCCCAGCGCAGCTCTTCCAAACGAGCCGTCACGGGACGCCTGAGGGACAGCGGCAGATCCTCATACGGCTCGCCGCGCCATAACCCCAGCGCCGCCCGGAAATGCTCGACGGCCTCGCCGTCGGCGGACCGATGCCGTGCTTCCCGCCCCAGACGTACCGACTCCTCGAATCGGAAGACGTCGAGTTCACCCGGCTCCACGCTGATCCGGTATGCGCCGACCCGGCTGACGATCCTGCCGGGAACGTCCCCCAGCGCCGCCAGTGTCCGACGCAACTGCGAGACGTAGGTCTTGATATTCCCCGGCGCGGATCTAGGTGGCGGTCCCTCCCAGAGCGTGTTCTCGATCAACGCGTTGGACACCCAGCGTTCCGCATGCAGAAGCAACAATGCCAGGAGAGTCCGCGGCTTGTGCGGCCGGACACAGACCGGTCCTTCGGCCTGGCCGCTCAGCTCCAAACTCCCCAGTACCCGGAACCTCATTCGTCAGATCCGTTTGGCGAGGTGAAATCCTTGAAACAGCCTGCCACCATGATCCATGGCCGGTGCGGATCCTCGGAGAAGAACACGATGGTGGCCGCCGGTATCCCTGCCGAGGTACACACCCACGCGGTCGCCTTGGGCATCGAGAGCGAAGAAAAGAAGGTCACCGGGCTGAAGCAGACTCTGCTCACGCGCCTCGGTTGAGATCGTCACTCCTCCGGTGGAGGATTTCACGATGGCGACCGAGGCTTTACGCGGCAAGCCGTAAACGAGTGTGATCAATCGCGCGCCGCTGATCTTCGGACCATCCCCGGACCATTGTCGTCGAGCGGTAGCGAGCACGTCAGGGCTCCGGTCGGCGAGTGCGGTATCAAGCCAGGCGCGGAACCACTCACCACCTTCGCCACCCTCTTTCCACGGCAGCGGCAACAGACGTACCCACGTTTCGCTTTTGACGACAGACGATCCGGACTTCGATACGAGAAAGTCTCGAGCGGATCCGGCCAGCACAACGGTACGGGCGCCGTCGGTGAACGTCGCCACGACCGCACCCGCGTCATTCCGTACCACGGTCCGAGCGGGCCGTGACAAACGTTCAAAGCGGTACCCGGCGACCCGATAGGGCCCAGCCATGATCCGGACCGCGAGAGCGTTCACCGGCGGGACGCCGGTCACCGTACGCACACCTGGCCCGAGGTAAATGGTCACCACGGATGAGATGATCACGGACAGCCAGATCGCGACACGGAGGGCGCGAACCCACTTCTTCCGGGGCGAAATCCGGGACTTTCGCATGGTCGATCCTCTGCTTGTCAGACTGTGGAAACGAAACCGGCCAGCACACCGCTTGTCAGCACCGCGCCGGTGACCAGGCTGACCGTCCCGGTCGCCAGCATGGTGGCGATGGGCGGCTGGCGGATCAGCTGGTAGGCGATCAGCCCCGGCACCACGAAGCCCAGCGTCTGATGCGCGAACAACAGCGGGTAGTCGTGCTGCAGGACGAGGAAGAGCGTGCTCTGCAAGAAGACGGCGAGCAGGACGATGGCCGAGAAGAGCCGCTTTCCGTACAAGATGGTGAGGCGCTGCAGCCCCTTTGAGCCCGCATAGGTGAGCGCGGTCATCACTACCACGATCGCGGCACGCCGGTAGTCCTCGACCAGTGTCAGCGCGAGCCAGCCCGGGCTGATCATCCCGCCGGGCGACAGATTGGTGAGCAGCACACAACCCAGCGCCAGCAGGAGGCCGATGGCCAACCCCAGTGTCGCGACGCCCGGCAACAAGGTTCCCATCGGTTACGATCCCTCCCTTCCCCGTTCGGGGTCCAGACGACGGCGTCGGCCGGTATTCGCTCCAGAGCCTGCAATTCCCCCAGGAGTCTCTCGCCCTGTCCGTGGATGCTGCCGATCGCGACGACAGAAGCTTCGCCCTCGATTCCGTCGATGACTCCGTCGAGAAGCTCCACCGCGCTGCGACGACCGCCGAGATCGCATACCCGGCCATGCCATGGGCCGGGAACAGCTGTCCTCGCACTTCGTGTCGGCTCACCGATCAGGACAACCCGCTCTGGGGCGAGCTGCGGGATCAGCGCAGCTATTTGGCGATTGCGCTCGATACGGTCGGGGCGGCACCCGATCACCACATGCAGCGGCCGGGTGATGAGCTTCTCGGAGATCAGCTCCTCGATGTTCATCAAGGTGGATTCCGGATCGTTGACGGCGAGAAGGTTGGCGAATCTGAGCTGTTTCCCCTTCACCCGGAACCGGTCGACGGTCAGTGCCCCCGGATCGGGGGGCGAGGACCACATTCCGCGCAAGGCCGCCCCGCGATCAACCCCCAGGAGCTCTGCGACGGCGAGGGCTATGGCGACGTTCTCCTTGAAAGTGATCCAGCCGAAACCCTCCATTTCCTCATCCGTCACCGTCTCCGGGTCGATCACGACGAGCTCGCAACATCGCCGAGCAGCCTCCTGTTCCAATACGGAAAGCCGCTCACGCTCGGCAGTGACGCAAATCCCTCCTTCCGGCATCGACCTGCTGAGCGAGCACGCGATGTCGTCGATCGTCGGACCCATTTCCTCGACATGGTCCAGGCGGACGTTGGAGATGACACCGATCGTCGAGGAGATCAGTTTGGTCTGGTTGATCTCCTGCAGCTCCGGCATCACCGCCATGCACTCGACGACCAAGACGTCGGGAGAGTAGGCGACCGCGCGACGCACAACGCCGATCTGCTCGATGACATTGGCGATGCCGAACTTCCGGTACACAGGGTCTTCATGTGCGTCCGGATGAACAAACCGGGCGGCCGTTCCAGTCGTCTTGGCGACGGTCACCAGATCGCCGCCGCGCAGCGCTCCCGCGCACAACCGGGTTATCGAGCTCTTCCCGCGAGTACCGTTGACCAGGACTCTGGCCGGAATGGCCCGCAGATTGGCGTGGTGGCGGCGCTGTTCGACGATGCCGGCCGCCAGGATGAATACACAAGCAACGATATATACGACGTAACAGAAAAGCACATCAGCTCTCTCGCCGGGCGAGCTCTTTCCGATACTCGGATTCACTCGCTGTTTTCCTGCAGATCTCGAGGCAGAAGGTGATCGTGCCGATCTGGTCTTGTCTCACCGGGTGGATCCCGGACACGCGGTCTCCGGATGCCAACCGCTCCGCGAGCGTCGCCGTCCGCCGCAACTGCCGTACGACGATGAACTCATGCCAGCCGAAGTTCAGCAAAGCGATGACGAGACCGATGAGACCGGCCGCGAGGTTGCGCCTGCTCAATTCGTTCTCTGGAAGCCCCAGCGTGGTGGTCTTTTCTTCGGAGACCACACTCCATCGCAGGGTGGCGGCCGGACCCGGTGCACCGATCACGGCGGAAGCGATCACCGACTCACCGCCCTGGGAACGGCCTATCTCCGCACGAGGGCGCCCCGCGAGTGCCTCACTCGCATTTCGACGGAGGGAGTCCTCGGACAGCGTGTGGAACGCGAGATATCCCTCGGTGTCGGCGATCGTCCGGAAACCGGGATCGACGACCCGGACCCGGCCCGCGCGCCGGTGCAATAGTTCCGAAAGATGCTCCACATCGAGCTCGGCCACAACGCCTTGGCGCGTATCCGGCAGTTTCGCGTACGCGAAGATCACCGGGAGACTCCCGACGGTGTTGTGCTGACGTACCCCTTCACCGGATGGCAGCCGTTCTTCGGTCCGCAGCGGGGGCCGACCCGTCCGGACGCCTGTCCGGCCTGCCGAATCCACGACATAGATACTCCGGTATCTGGCCTCTCGGGCGATCAGCCGCTCCATGAGCGGGAGCACGGACGCCGTGTTCCTTTGCCCCGTGGACCTCACGAGCAGTTTCAGGTCCGCGACCGCTCCATTCAGGCTGCGGCGGACCGTGTCCGCGATCCGCGAAACCTCCATTCCGCGTTCACGCACGACGAGTTCCGGCACTCTGGGCACCGCACCGCCGGCCGCCACCAGAAGAGAACAGGACCAGGCAAACGTCGCCGCCGCGGCGACGACGATCACCTGTCGAGCCGACGGCACCCACCACCGCGGGCGTTGCCGGAGTTCTGCCGGACGACCGAGCCGCTCGAGCACCGCGGCGATCCGGCGCACCTCACGCACTCCCAAGCCAGTTATCTTCGGCGCACCGCCCCCGGAGGCGACCGTGAGCGCGCCGGTTCGCAGCCGGTGGACGGGACCGACGACGGTCCTGCGGACCAGTACGAAACCGAAGACCGCCACAGCCACCAGGGCGACGATCGACGCCGGGTGGCCGCCCGTCTGCGTATTCCCTTCCACCGGCACGTGGGCCATCGACACCAGCGAGAGTTTCCACGCCCCGGACAGACCCGCGACGGTCAGCGGCGCATAGGCGGCCACCAACGCCGTCTCGCGAACGCCGTCGGGTCCCGGTCCCTTTCCGGCGACAAGGTCAACGCTGCTCCCGATGCGTCCCCCGGCCGATTCGGTCGCGGCCTTGCTGATCACCCCCTGACGGACTTGGGCATCCACCGTGGAAGCAGGACCTTGGGAATCGAGGATCCGACCGTCGTCCGTGACCACCAGCACGCTCTGTCCGAGTCCCGAGTCCAACGGAACATCGGAAGTCACCAGGTCCGAGAACGCCACCAGTGTCCGCTGCTCGGTGCCGTCGAGCACCGGGAGGGTCGCGACCATGACGACCCCTCTATCCGTCGATGCCACAGGGCGAACGCTCGCTTCTTTCGTGGCTCCACCGTCGAGAGCCGCGAAAGGCAGAGGTTCGCCACGAGCGGCGAGCAATCGTCCTGTCGAGCTCTGCAGGAGTGCCATCCCGCGCCATCGCGGATACACCTCACCCAGCGAACCGAGCAGGTCCTCCGGTGCTCGCCCCTGAACACCGCCGGCCTGCGTCACCCCGAACCGGAGGTCCATGACGGATTCCGTCACCGTCTTCGCCAACGCGTGGGCAGTCGCTTCGACGAAACGTTCCTGCGACTGCGTCACGACAGCAGGGACCGGTCTCGCCGACGGAGAATCGAGCAACAGGACACACGCCGCGGCAAGGATCAAGGTCAACGCCAGAACAACGGCGGAAGGGACACCGACGCCTCTGGGGAATCCAGCCTCGGCAAGGTGCTTCTCCACTAGAATTGTGCGCTTCCGCACGAATTGTTTTCCTCTCGACCTGAGCGCGGCGATTTGATCAGCCCTGCACGATGAAGGCATCATTCCGCTTCACAGGCCGCCGGTCCAGGAGCCAATCATCTGGCCCCCGGGCACAGAGTCGCACCATGCCGGCCGCGGGATTACCGCAGGCTCAAGAGCGATCCAGAGAGTCCATCAAAACCACCCATGCCGCATTGGTCATCACCAGCGCGGGTCCCGAACGGTCCTTGGAGTCGCGTATCGCGACGTGCCCTGACAACATGGCGACCTCGACACACGCACCTTGACCGACGCTGCGAAGCGGCTTCCGCCAGACAGTGTCCGGCGGAATGATGTTTCCCTGCTCCACTCCCGCTACAACTCCTTGATGATCTTGTCGACAAAACCGACGGTCTTCTCCGGGGACAAAGCCAGCTCCTTGAGCCGGCCGAAAACACAGGTGTACCCCGCGATCTCACTCTCGCGCTCCATATACAGCCCACCCACGGGAGTCTCGACGTAGACGACGTCGGGATCGGACTCCTCGTGGAACTCCAAGACCGTGAACGGGCCTACCATCGCCGGGTGTTCGCCGGCCGCGATGGGCAGCACCTGCACGTTGATATGGGGCAGGTCCGCCATCTCCAACAGGTGCGTGAGCTGGTCCCGCATGACGGCATTGCCGCCGACCGGCCGTCGTAAAGCAGCCTCACTGTGCACCGCCCACAAGCCGATCGGACGGCTGGAATGCAGGCGTTCCTGACGTTTCATACGCAGCATGACCTGCCGGTCGATCTGGTCTTCCGTCCGGGGAACCACGGTCGCCACCGTGACCGCACGGGCATACTCCTTGGTCTGCAAAAGCCCGGTGATCACTTCGCCTTCGTATGTCCGGCTCATGGCGGCTTCCGCCTCCAGCCCCACGTAAGTCGCAAGCCACTCGGGCAATACGTCCCCATAGCTGTGCCACCAGCCCCGAACGCGAGATTCTCTCGCGGCCTGGACAAGACGATCTGCTTCGACTCCGTGCACGCCGTACAAGTCCAGCATCAAACGGACGTCACCTGGGCTGATGCTGCCATGGCCGTTCTCGATGCGCGAAATCTTCGAGTGCCGGCATCCCAGATACTCGGCAACCTCACCGATCTTCTTGCCTGCCTTCTCCCGGTGACGGCGCAGTTCGCTATCCAAACGCCTACGACGGACAGTGGGACTGTAGTCAGCGGCCAATTCTTACCCCTTTCATTGCCGGGTAGCTTCCACCACTTGTGCTTATCCGCGATAGACCCAGACAGAGTAACGCCCCGACAACACTGACGGCGGATGTACAGACGTGTACGTACAGGCCAAGCTGTTCGCATGACCAATCCGGCAAAACCCCATGTGACGCCCATGATCCGGTCAAGCCCCGGCAAGTACATGAATGGGATTCACGACCCCGTATCGTCCATCCGGCGGTAATCACAACGGCGTAGAATCGCCGAAACATGAAGGATCATCGCCATTCTTGCGGACTGCCGGAAAATGATCGGCAGCGCTTCGTGCGGCGTCAATGATCAGTTCTTCTGGTATCGGAATCTTTGTCCGCTAGACCGGTACCAGTTCCGCCGGGCGGCGTGCGCGACGCACTCCTCGGGCACGCGCCGCCGCCCGGCATCCAGAGCGGCGGTGAGGCTGGAATCCTCCCCGACATACCAGCCTCACCGCCTCCCCCACCAACCGCGCAGAAACCCCGTGTCACCGCGATCCGCACCTCCGCGTGCCATCGAGCACCCAGCCGTCGGAATCCGCGGCCGCCGCTCTGCGAGAAGACAAGGAAAGCGGGTTCCAGACATGCCGTCCCAAGGCGTTGCGGAAGCGGTCGCGCACAGTTCGCAGCTGGAACACATGCTCGCGACAGCGCGAGCCTATCGACACTTCTACGGCTGGCCGACCAGCGTGAACCACACGACCGGGCAAGTCGTGCTCACTGTGTCCGATGAAGTGAGCGCGATCGTGACAAGGAGGGAACTCGGCGAGGACGCCCTGTCGTTGCTCGCCATGCGGATGATCGCCGGCCCCGTCGTTTCCCTGCCCGGCGCGAATTGCGCCTTCCTCACAGGCCCCGCTTGTCACCTGTGCGACGCGACGACGGCCGACCTCGAACGGCTCGACGTTCGCCTGCCGGACAAGGGATTTCTGATCCCCTTGCCTCCGTCGAAGAGCGGCGACGACGCGGTGCGCTGGCTAAGCGGACCGAAACCGACCAGGCCGCTTCCGCCTTGGACCGCGGTCATCGGGGCCCTCCGCACCTCCGCTGCGATGTGCCCGGTCTAAGCCGTGTCCAGTAAGTCGGTTCGATGGGCTTCGTGATCCACGATGTTCAATCCTTGACTGAAGAAGGAAGGCTCCTGCTGTGTTCAACTACACCGCGACACTGTCAGCCGCGGAAAACTGGGTGAGTTTGATCCCGCGACGACCGCTTTGGCACAACGCTGATGATGACTGGGAGCTCGAAGCGGAAATCCAGCAGGCCACGGGAACCCTGAGACTCACGCTGTGCGCACCGGACAGACCGGCCAAGGTCCAGGCCGTGCAGATCGCCGATGTCCGAGACAAGGCCAACGCCCAGGGTTCGGTCATGGCGGTGCTGGACGACATCTACATGAAGATGTTCGAGATCTCCGGCATTCCGGCTCCACCGATACCGGTCCGATAAGCGGACCTCGCCACGTCAGGCGCCGCGAAAGCCACCTTTGCATCGGGTGCGGTGGGTCGTGAGTGGCGTTTCGGGTTCTAACCCGAAACGCCACTCACGACCCACCGCGCCCCGGTCAGCCGATCACGATGCTCGCGTCCCGCAACGAGATGTACCACACGTCCGATCTGAACTCCGGCCCGCTTTCCTCGCCGATGTAGAGATCAATGTGCCGCGGGCCGCCGAGACCAGGGGTGAACTCGTCGCGAATCTGCCACCCCGCCGCACCGATCTTGGCGCAAACCGCCCTTGGCGGGGTCTCACCCGATTCGGTCGTACCGCACGCAACAACCGAGAATCGCGAGCCCAAGGTCAGCACATCGCGGTCGGCCGCGGCACTTACGAACGGCTCCAGCGGTTCGCCGCGACTGTCCAGCGGAGCATTCGCGAGCCAGTATCCGATGTCGTACGACCAATTCAGATACCGGCCCGCCTGCGAGCCGGCGGTAATTCGCCCTGTCCCTTCATCGCGCACGGCATCCGCGAACCCGGCCGGATAGCGGCCCAACGATTGCTTTCCCCAGGCGCAGCCACTGTCCGGGCAGCCGAACACTTCCGCGGAAGGACCCGCATGATAGCTTTCGACAGCGGTGTAGTAGACGGTGATCAGCCATCCTTTGGACGGCTCAGGGCGGGTCGGCTTGCATCCGATCAGCCCGAAGACGATCGAGATGACGATCGCGATGGTCGTGATGTCATCACGACCGCCCTTGCCGCCGGGTCTTCGCATACCGATTCACGCCCTTCGCCCAACGTGCTTCCCAGGTCATCGCGCATGTCGCCCCTTGGCCACGGCAGGCTCGGCCAGCCGTTCCGTTTTCACCCAGTCGGCACGGCCGCCGACATGCCGGGCGACTCCACGGCATCCCGCGACCGAACCGAGCACCAGGAAGACCGGATAGGTCATCGAGGTCAGCACACAGCGCCACAAGGGTTCATCACGCAACCTCAACCGATGAGTGAATCCCCATACGGTACCGGGCAACAACAATGCGCCCAGCCACGTCATCCATGCCGACGCCGCATCGGTCGTGCCGCTCGTGAGCGGGAACAGAGCCGTCCCGCCGAGTCCGACGTGAACGGCGATACCGAGAAACAGGAACGCCAGCAGGGCGAAAAGCGGTACGAACCAAGGAACGATCAAGTAGTGCAGCAGGTCGACAAGCCCGAAAGCGGAAATGTGACGGGACACGAGCAGCCCTGGCAGATGACGGGCACATTGAAGGTTCCCCTGTGCCCACCGGGCACGTTGCCGAAGCAGCCGTCGGATGTCGACGACGGCCTGCTGGGTCACGACGGCATGCCTCACGTACCGGACTCGAACCCCCGCCCGATGCAGGCGTAGCCCCAGTTCGGTGTCCTCCACCAGACAGGACGACCACGGGTCGTTCCCCAAGGCGATGAGCACCGAGAGCTTGACGAACTGGCCGTTCCCGCCCAGCGCGACCGTGCCGACGGTGTCACGCACCGTCTGGGCCGCGTCGGCGACGCAGCCGAACTCGATGTCCTGCAACAAGCCCAGCAAACTGTCCCGATTACGAATACGGACCCTGCATTGGACCGCACCGCTCGTCCCGTCGGCGAGATATCGATCGACTTCCGTGAGCAGGTTGGGGCTGACCCGGCCATCCGCGTCGACCACACCCACCACGGTCTCGCCGGCCGTGCCCTCTTCCCGCGCCAGGTCGCGGATCAGCCGGTATGCGGCGTTGAGGGCGGCACCTTTACCCTGTCGCGCCTCCGGCAGCTCACGCCGAAGGATCATCATCCGATCGTCATCGATGGCCTTGAGCACCGTCGACGTCCGGTCAGTGCTCCCATCGTCCACCACCAGCACCCGCAGCCGATTATCGCCGTCGGCCAAGGCGAGGAGAGACCGGACGGTGCCGGCGATCACCAGTTCCTCGTCGAGCGCAGGTACGACAAGCCAGAAACACAACGGCCTGCCTACCCCAGGCGAGCCCGGACGAGGATTTCTCAGGCTCAGCAAAGACAGAACAATATTGTAAATCGGCCAACCGAGCAGGAGCGCCAGCATCAGCGAGTAGATCTGCATCGTTACTACTTGCCCGCCCGTCGTAAATGCAGGCCGAGGGATCGTAGCGCGAGCAAAGAACAGGCGACCACAAGTACGTGCATGGTCGCTTGCGCCACTCCGGACGATCCTGAAAGAGCGAATCCCATGCACAAGGGGACCCCGGTCGCCGGAATCGATGTAACAGACATCTTGACAATCCTTTTGAAGGCGTGCGATACATTAAAGTATCTGCTGCAGAGCGCGGAAGCGGCCACTCCCATTAACACTGAACCCACCCTGCACAGCCTGGGCAACAGTCCCATGAAAATTCGCGCGGGGTTCACCGAGTGGGAGTATTAATGGATTGCACTGTTCGGAGTAGCTCAGGGGCCAACCACCGGGACGACATCGGAATCGAGTCCGATACACCACGAACGACACCCGACGTGGTACTGCTGGGCGGCACCCGGCCCGAGGCGGTGAAGCTCGCACCGATCGCGCGAGCGATGCGGGTCCAAGACCGGATGCAGCCGGTGCTGGTCGCCTCCGGGCAGCACGAAACGATGTTCAGCCAAGCCTTGTCGTCTTTCGGGCTGCGCCCGGATGTCCGGCTGCACATCGACCGCCCGACGGGAAGTCTGTCCGAACTCCTGAGTGAGCTGGTGAAGGCCGTCGACGTCCACCTCGAACAGCTCCGGCCGGCCGCTGTCGTCGTTCAGGGCGACACGACCACGGCGCTCGCCGGGGCGCTTGCGGCCTTCTGGCGCCACATTCCCGTGGTCCACGTCGAGGCCGGA
Source organism: Amycolatopsis sp. EV170708-02-1 (assembly GCF_022479115.1). Taxonomy (NCBI): domain Bacteria; kingdom Bacillati; phylum Actinomycetota; class Actinomycetes; order Pseudonocardiales; family Pseudonocardiaceae; genus Amycolatopsis; species Amycolatopsis sp. EV170708-02-1. Next base: position 4,126,036 of record NZ_CP092497.1, on the reverse strand, counting down.
CTTCGTTCCCACGATCCGCGGGCACCTTTCCCCGAGGAGGCCAACCGCAAACTCGTGGCCCAGCTCAGCACGCTGCATCTGGCACCAACGGCTCGCGCGGTGAACAACCTGCTCGAGGAAGGCATCGCGGGCCCAGAGGTACTGCTCACCGGCAACACCGTGGTCGACGCGGTGCTTTCGATCGCGCGGACGCCGGTGGCGTACCACGATCACCGGCTTCCCTCCCTCGAGAATCGGGCCGCCACCGGCAAATCCCGCCTGCTTCTCGCCACCATGCACCGCAGGGAATCCTTGGGAGCTCCCCTGGCGGGAATCCTCGCTGGCCTGCGCGCGATCGTGGAGGAGCACGCGGACGTCGAAGTGGTCTTGCCGGTCCACCCGAACCCTGAAGTCCGTGACCAAGTGGTCGACGGTCTCCTCGGCGTGGAGCGTGTGCATATCACCGGACCTCTGCATTATGCGGAGTTCTGCCGGTTGCTCTCCTTCGCGCGGCTGGTGCTCACGGATTCCGGCGGAGTACAGGAGGAGGCGCCGAGCTTCGGGGTTCCGTGCGTAGTGCTGCGCGAGATCACCGAACGCATGGAAGCCGTCGAGGCAGGTGTTTCGGTGCTGGCGGGGCCGGATCCCCTCCTGATCGCGCGCCATGCGTCGCGGCTGTTGGCCGAAAATCCCGTCGAGAGCTCGAGCGCTCGGCTCAATCCGTTCGGCGACGGCCAGGCTGCCGTCAGGGCCGAACAGGCCATCGCGCGCCTACTCGGACTCACCTCCAGCGGGCCCGCGGCAGTGCCACAGGCCCAACTGGCAAAGGGGAAGTGATGAGCGTCCTCACCACCGTCCTCCACCGGCGCACCCGCTCATGGCCCGCATGGTTCCGGCTTGCCTGCGCGATCGTCCTCATCGGATCCGTCCCGGTGGCTCTGTCCGTCGTGGACACCGGCTCGCGGATCACGCCGGCGGAAACACCGTCGGCGCCCGGCAAGCCTGGCGATCCCGCGCCCGGTGCTCAGCCGGGCTGGAGCACGCTGGTGCTGTACGAACCGGGTGCGGATGGCTCCAGCGGTGAGGTCCATGGAGTGCAAGCGGCGAACCTCGTCTCCCATGCTGGCTCGTTCGAGCTGCGTCAGGCTGACAGGTACCGGCCGGGCGACGCTTCCCGGTTCTCGTCGATCGTGTACATCGGTCATCGCGGCACGACTCCTGTTTCTGATGGCCTGCTCGCCGATCTGGCCACCACAGGCAAGCCCGTCTCGTGGGTGGGACACGGCATCGAGCCCTTGTTCACGCGGAATCCGGGCTACCAGCACAAGCTCGGGTGGCGGCCCGCCGGCCGCGACGAGCAGGCCATCGCCGGTATCGACTACAAGGGAGTCCGGCTCGGCCGGGACGACCGCGCCGACCCGCCGGCCCGGGTCGAACTTTTGGATTCAGCCAAGGCTCAGGTCCTCGCCGAGGTCGTTCACGACGACGGCAACCGGACTCCGTGGGCCGTGCGTTCGGGCACCTTGACCTATATCGCGGAGATCCCGTTCAGCTATGTCGGGCAAGCCGATCGGTACCTCGCCGCCGCGGACCTCCTGCGCCCTCCAGGGTCTCCGGCACGGGTTCCGCGCGCTCTCGTTCGTCTGGAGGACGTGGGTCCGGCCACCGATCCCGGCACTCTCAGGACGATCGCGGACCACCTCGCGGAACGCCGGATCCCTTTCACGGTCGCGGGATATCCCCGCCATCGAGACCCGCGAGGAGTAGCGAACAACGGTGTCTCCCTGGATATCCGGCTGACCGACCGGCCGGATCTGGTCGACGCGTTGCGCTATCTGATCGACCGCGGCGGTGAGCTCGTGCTGCACGGCTACACGCATCAGTACGGCGATGAGCCCAATCCGCACAACGGTGTCAGCGCGGCGGACTACGAGTTCTATCGCGCCCGTCTCGGCGCCGGCAACGCGACCGAACTGGTCGGGCCGGTGCCGGGTGACTCGTACACATGGGCACGGGACCGGATCGGTCAAGCCCTCTCCGAAATCGCCCGAGCCGGGCTACCCCGGCCGACGATGTTCGAGTTCCCGCATTACGCCGCCTCCGCGGTGGACTATCAAGCCGCGACAGCGGCATTCGGTACGCGATACGACCGGGGAACCTACTTCCGCGGGTGGTGTGAACCTGCCTGTGGCCACCCCGGCCCGGTCGATCCGGCGGGGATCTACCTGCAGACCTTTCCCTACGTCGTCCGCGACGTCTACGGCGCCGTGGTCGTCCCCGAGAATCTCGGCTATCTCCCGGCGTGGCAGGACGATTCGGCACGCGACCGCGCGATAGCCGCGGTTGTCGCCGAGGCCCGGGCCCTCCGCGTCGTCGACGACGGTGTCGCCGGTTTCTTCTACCACCCCTCGCTCGGTGCCGAGGCGCTCGGGAAGGTCATCGACGGCATTCAGGCCGCCGGCTACCGGTTCGCGCCCGCCGCGGAGATCGGGCGCGGTTGAGACGAGATCACACAGATACGGAGTTCTTTGTGACTAGAAAGTTTGGTGTCCGGCGAATCATCATGGCCCTTCTGGTGCTGAGCACCACGCTGGTGCTCACCTCCCCCGCCGCGAGTCCCGCCACTACCCGTCTGTACCCCGCCGCTCCCGGCGCGGATCCGGGCAGGCGGACGCTCGTGCTTTACGACGCCGACGGTGAATACGGTTGGCTCGGGGAGTCGTACGCGGTCATGGCGGGCAATCTCCTGTCCCACAGCGGCGCCTGGTCCCTGCGTCCGGTCCAGCAGCATCCTCGGAAGGACTTCCAGGGTTACACGGCTGTGGTCTACGTCGGCACCAGTGAGCACAGATCGCTGCCCGGCGCGTTCCTCGACGCCGTGTTGACGACGCGCACGCCGGTGCTGTGGATGGGCGCGAACATCGGCAGGCTTCACGACAGGAGCCACGACTTCTCGACGAGATTCGGCTGGCGGCCGGCCGGGATCGACACGAGTGCGATAACCCGTGTGGACTACCGCGGCGAATCCTTCGACCGTGATCGTGCCGCGTCTTCGACCGGCATCGTGCGTTCGGAGATCACCGACCCTGCCCGCGTGACCACCGTGGGCGCGGCGGTTCGCAAGGATGGCAGCCGCTTTCCTTGGGGCGTGCGCTCCCGGCACTTGACTTATCTGGGTGAAGTCCCGTTCTCGTTCACCGGTCCCGACGATCGTTACCTTGCCGCCGCCGACGTCCTGTCCCGGCACGCGAACCCGTCCAGGCCGGAGGACAAGCGCGCCCTGGTCCGGATCGAAGACGTCGGCCCGGACGCCGATCCCGCGCGACTGCGAGCGATCGCGGACTACCTGCACGCGCGCCGAGTTCCGTTCTCGGTAGCGGTCTACCCCCGCTACCGAGATCCACGAGGCCGTTACAACAACGGCAAACCGGTGGACAAGACGCTGGCGGACACGCCCGCGGTCGTCGACGCCCTGCGTTACATGACCGCGCGGCGGGGAACGTTGGTGATGCACGGCTACACACATCAGTACGGAGAGGACTCGAATCCCTACACCGGTGTGAGTGGCGAGGACTACGAGTTCTATCGAGTGCGTCTCGACGACCACGGCGGCCTGCGTTACGAAGGGCCGGTAGCCGCCGATTCCCGGGCCTGGGCCGGGCAACGGCTCGCGGCCGCCGCCAGAGAGTTCCGGCGAGCCGGGCTGCCCGTGCCGACCATCTTCGAGTTTCCCCATTACGTCGGCTCAGCGGTCGACTACGCCGTGGTGAACGAGCGCTTCCACGCCCGATACGACCAGGGATTCTTAGCTGCGGGCTGGTGCCCGGACGGCGCGTGTGGCTCCGGAAAGCCGGATTACTCTCGTACCACGAGTCAACGTTTTCCGTTTCTGGTAAGAGATATCTACGGATCTGTCGTCATTCCCGAATCGCTCGACCATGTCTCCCCGACGGCGGGACCTGATGAGTCCCGCCGGCTTCCGGAAGACATCCTGGCCACCGCCAAGCGGATCGCGGCGGTCCGTGGCGGTGTGGCGAGCTTCTTCTACCACCCGTATCTGGGCACCAGCTACCTCGAGCAGGTGGTGCCCGGAATCCAGGGCCTGGGTTTCGTGTTCGTCGACGCGGCGGACATCCAATGTGGCTGAGCGCGAGGAAACCAAGTGTACGACCGGGAACCACCTGAATCGATTGCGGAGCTGATCAAATGGATCAGGGAAAGGCGTGGGATAAGCCAGCGTGAACTCGCCGAGGCGCTCGTCGCGGCTTCTGGCCGAGACACCGTGACCCGTGTGGACATATCCCGCTGGGAACGGGGAAAACGCATCCCCACCAGTCATTGGCTGAGCTGGCTGAGCAAGGTACTCGAGGTCCCCTTACCGGCGCTGCAGTACGCGGCGTCGCTCGCCAGGAGAGAACGCCTGCTGACGACGATGCTGCGGCCGCAGCCGTGGACCCTGCTGCCATTCGAACTCGATCGGCGGAGCCCGGAGGCGAACGACCAAGAGGATTTTCGGGAGCCATGATGATGGCCTCTTTTATGCGGCCGACCACGTTGACAACATCTATCTCAGGGCCCCTAGGAGAAACCCTGATTCATCAGAAACCCAAAGCAGGAGATTCCATTATGAAGCGTACGATTTCCGTGATCGCGGCGGCGATCGCGGCGATGTTCAGCATCGGCGCCGCCAACGTGGCCGTCGCCGATGTGGCCGTTGCCGACGAACAGGCTGCGGCGGTGCCGCGCAGCGTCTTCATCAGCGAGCTTTCCACCCAAGGCGTCGGCCCCGACGCGACGTTCAAGGAATTCCTCGAACTGTCCAACCGTGCCAACTACACCGTGACCATCGGCGGCGCCCGGCTGCTCGCCAACTTCAGCAACTTCGAGTTCGAGATCGCCCAGATCCCGACCGGAACCCGGCTGGCGCCGGGACAGACCTACCTGCTGGCCAGCCAGCGGCTCGCGGGGTCGGTACAGCCGGACCAGATCTTCACGACCACCATGGACATCCCCAACTCGGTGGGGATCTCCCTCCAGACGGTCATGGGCCGGCAGCTGGACGTCGTGGGCACCACGTACCGGACGGCGTACCGGTCGGGCATCCCGGCTTCGCCGCTCACCCAGCAGGACGCGGTGCAGCGGAAGTCGCTCCACCGAGTGCTCTTCACCGGCAGCAACCAGGTCGACTTCCAGAAGCTCCCGGCCAGCCCGGGCCGTCCTGGCTGAGTTCGCACGCGATACAACTGATCCGGGGGCTCGGGCCAGGTTCTGGCCCGAGCCCCTCTATAGCTGTACCTCGCCATCCGCGACCAGGGGGCCGCCGAGGTGGCCTCTTTTTCGATTCCGCGCCCGCCAGCAGACTGTGACGGCCCGATCGCACAGTCCGTGCCCTGCGGCACCCGAATCGGGCGTGAAATACCGGCGTATTGATGGAAAGGTCTTCCCTGTTGAGCGACGGACTCGATTTTGTCACTTTGTTCCGTAACCGAGTTGCCGAACACGCCGACAAGCGTGCGCTCGTCTTTCTCCGGGAGTCAGGGACCGGCATGACCGAAGAGAGCGTGACCTATCGCGATCTCGATTCGAGGGCCAGGCGTGTCGCGATCTGGCTGCAGGAGAACACCACCGCGGGTGAGCGGGCGATCCTGCTGTTCCCGCCAGGTCCGGAGTTCGTGGTCGGCTTTCTGGGATGCCTCTATGCCGGCGTCATCGCGGTACCCGCGCCGCTCACCGCGGCGGGCGGGAACGGCGCCGCTCGGACCCGGGCTCTCGCACTCGATGCTCAAGCAAGCGTGATTCTCACCGAGAGCAGCCACGCCGCCACCATTCGGGACTGGCTTGATCATCATGTCCTGCCTCGCCGGATACGTCACGCCGCCACGGACATGCTTCCCGCGGCCTCGCCGCGTACCTGGCGCCCCGTCAAACTTCGCTGGAAGACGACCGCGTTCCTCCAGTACACATCGGGCTCGACCGATCGGCCCAAGGGAGTCGTGGTCACGCAGGGAAACCTGATGAGCAACCAGCACCTCATCCGGCAGGCGCTGGGCACGGGCCGGGATATCTCACTGGTCGGCTGGCTTCCCCACTTCCACGACATGGGTTTGATCGGGCAGCTGCTGCATCCGCTCTATCTGGGTGGCACTACGCACTTCATGTCCCCCATGACGTTCCTGATACGTCCGCACCGGTGGCTGTGGGCGGTCAGCCGGTACCGCGGCACCGTTAGTGTGGCACCCGACTTCGCTTTCGGCCTGGCCGCGGACAGGGTCACCGACGAGCAACTCGCGGAGCTGGACCTGTCTTCGCTCCGCGTGCTCTGCAACGGATCCGAGCCCGTGCGGCACGATTCACTGAAGGCTTTCATCGAGCGGTTCCGCCACGCCGGGCTGGACGAACGTGCGATTCTTCCGTGCTACGGGCTCGCCGAATCGACTCTCTTCGTCACAGGTACCAAGAGCCGGGGAATGGTGACCCGCGCGGTGGACCCCCAGGCGCTGGAACAAAACGAACTGAAGGACGCGGATTCGCCGGCGAGCCGCACTGTTCTGGTGAGCTGCGGAACACCCTCGGGGGTCACGATCCGCATCGTCGACCCGCTCACTCGCCGGCCGTTGCCGGACGGCCAGGTGGGTGAGATCTGGGTACGGAGCGGCAGCGTGGCGGCCGGGTACTGGAACCAGCCGATGGAGAGTGTACAGATATTCCGTGCGACGGCGACCGACGGCGACTTCCCCTTTCTCCGTACCGGAGATCTCGGCGTGCTGGACGGCGGCGAACTCTATGTGATCGGCAGGCTCAAGGAGCTGCTGATCGTCAACGGCCGCAACCTCTATCCGTGGGATATCGAGCGAACCGCGCATCTGGCCCATCCGGCGCTGAGCAAGGGAAAGGCCGCGGCCTTCGCTGTCGGCGAGCGCTGCGACCAGGTGGTTCTCGTGCACGAAGTGAGCGCGGCGCGGCTGCGGGAGGCCAGCGCCGACGAACTCGCCGAGCTGGTACGGCGGAAAGTTCGGGCCGAGCTGGACGTCCACTTGGCGCACGTGGTCATGGTGCGCTCGGGCGCCATCGCGAAGACGACCAGCGGCAAGGTACAGCGACGGCTGATGCGGGAGAAGTTCCTTTCCGGGCAGCTGAAACCCCATCCTGCGTCCGCGACCACCGTGACCTTCGCCGGCTCGGAGGCGAGTCTGTGAAATACCGCCCTTGGGAGCCCATCCAGCGCTTGGAGACGGTCCTCGGAAACCCTGAGGACCGGTGTCTGGAGTTCGGCTACGCGCGGCTCGCCGCACTCGACCACTCCGGCGAGTTCCCGCATGATGTCTGCCGCCACTTGGACGAGCTCGGTCTGGGCCGGTACTACGTTCCCGCGCCACACGGCGGACTGCTCACCAGCTATGAAACCACCGCACACATGGTGCGGATGCTGGCGAGGCGGGATATGGGAGTCGCCGTCGCGCACGCCAAGACCTACCTCGGCGCCGTCTGTGTCTGGCTTGCCGGGAACCGATCCCAAGCGGCTTCCCTCGGCCGAATGATCACCGCCGGCGTCCCGGTGTCCTGGGGCCTCACCGAACGGGACCACGGGAGCGACCTGGCAGGCGGTGAACTGGTCGCGGAGAAGACCGGCACCTCCTACCGGCTGCGAGGCGAGAAGTGGCCGATCAACAACGCGACCAGGTGCGGTGTGATGTGCGTACTGGCGCGAACCGATCCCCGGGGTGGACCGCGGGGTTTCAGCCTCTTCCTTGTCGACAAGTCAACACTGCTCGGCAGCTATCGATGTCTGCCAAAAGTGCGCACACTGGGCAATCGGTGCGCCGACGTCAGCGGAATCGTGTTCTGTGACGCCGAAGTACCGGCGGATACACTCATCGGCCCCGAGGGTTCCGGACTGGAAACCGTCCTCAAAGGACTACAGGTCACCAGGACGTTGTGTTCCGCGCTGTCCCTCGGCAGCAGCGATCACGCGCTCCGGATCGCCGTCGACTTCCTGGAGAAGAACAGCCGGAATGGGCGTCCCGACATCGATCTCCGTCGAGCGCGGAGGACCATAGCGCTCGCCTACGCGGATCACCTGCTCTCCGAGGCACTTTCCGTCGTGGCGGTTCGCGCCGTTCACACGCTCACCTCCGAACTCGCGGTGATCGCCGCCGTCGCCAAGTATCTCGTTCCCACGCGCACGGAGGCGGCGATCGCGCGCCTGCGGAGGTTCATGGGACCGGCCGCGCTTTACCAGGAAGGCCGGCGCCGGGGCTGTCTCGGCAAGGTCGAGCGCGACCATCGTGTCGTCTCGCTGTTCGACGGCAACACCGTGGTCAACCTGCATTCGCTGATCAGCATGTTCTCACTCCTCGCCCGAGCGCGTGACAAGCGGCTCGCACCGGACCACGAGGGGCTCGCGGCCTGCTGTGAGCTGTCCCGGCCGATACCGCGGGCCGAGCTCGGCAAACTGGCCCTGATACCGCGGAGCGGCGCGAGTTTTCTCCTCGCCGCGGAATCGTCGATTTCCCAGGTCACCGCGCTCGCGAACGACAACGCGCTGCTCATGCCGCTCGCCACGACAGCACAACGGCTGGGAGAGGCCTTGGACAAGCTCTGGATGGACATCGCGGAGGAACCCCTGTCCGGAACGGACATCTCAAACCACCTCTTCTCTGTCGCCAAGCGCTCCGCGCTCTATTTCGCCGGAGCGGTCGCGATCGAACTGTGGTTGCGAAACCATCAGGAGGTCCCGGCCCGGCGACCCGCGGGACGTCCGAGGCGTGCCGAGGATCTGTTGTGGCGTAACGGTGTCTGGCTTCATGCCGCGCTCCACCGGATCCTGACCACGACCGGCGACCAGCGCGGCGGCGTCGCCACCCCGCCGTTCGATCTCCTCTTCGACGTCCTGGCCGACCAGGTGAGGAATGAACAACTCCCGTCGCTCTTCGGTTTCCAGCTCGCCGAGGCGACGGCCGCAGGCACGCCGAACAGTTACGGCAAGGTGTCATGACGGTGGATCTCGAAAAGGAGTTCGGGGATCCATACCTGCCCGGAAACCCGCTTGGGTACAACGCCATCATCGAGGCGGACGAACGAGGCGAGGTCTTCGAAGCCGGTGAGGAACTGCTCGATTCCTTGTCCGTCAACGCGGAGTTCGTGCCACAGTGGCTGGGTGGCAGGCTGGGCTCCGCGGACGAGTTCATCAGGCGCTTGCGACCGGTGTTCCGGCGAGATGCCGCACTGGGCATCGGCTACGGAGTGCCGACTCTGCTGGCGTCTCTCAACGTGTGGCTCGCGGCGGACAACGACCGGCAGCAGGATGCCCTGGCCGAGAAGATCTTGGGCGGGAGCAAGGTCTGTCTGGCTCAGGGGACACCGGGAATGTATCCGGATCCGGCCGCGCTCGAGGTCACGGCTCGTGAGCGAGGCAACCGGTGTGTCCTCGACGGGCATGCCGGTCTCGTCTTCAATTCCGACCGTGCCGACAACGCTGTCATCGTCGCGCGAACGGCCTACACCGAGAATCAGCACTCGAGGTCTCTGCTGCTCGTCGACCTGACGGCTCTTCCCGACGAGAGCCTGCGGAGATCCCCCAGGGTCCGCACCCTCGGGCTGCGAGATTGTCATCTCGGCGGCCTGGAGTTCAGCATGTGTCCCGCCCCGCCGGGCAGCCTCATCGGCTCGGCGAGATGCGGAGCCGGTCTCGCGCGTCGCTCTTCCGAGATCGGCGGCTGTCTGACCATGGGACTGTCCCTCGGCATGCTCGACGCCAGTCTTTTCACCGTCTTGCGGTTCGCGCTTCACCGGCGGCTGTACGGCCGTGCTGTCAGCGATCTCCCTCATGCCAAAGCGACCATCGCCGGCGCGTTCGCCGATCTGCTGATCGCCGACAGCATGGTCACGACGGCGACCAGGGCCCTGCACGTCCTGCCGGGCCATTCCAGGGCCTACGCGGCGGCCGCTCGGTATCTGGTTCCGCTGGTGATCGAAAACGCGATGAACGAGCTGTCAGTGGTTCTCGGCGCGAGGTATTACCTTCGCGAGGGCGAACATGCGATCTTCGGCAAACATTTCCGTGATCTTCCCTCCTTGAGCCTGGTCTATCCGGACCGCACACCCGAAGAGATCACCATCGCCGCACACCTGCCCGCCTTCGCCCACGCGCAGCGCTATCCCTCGAGTTCCGCCGCATCGGAGTCGATTTTCATTTCGGAGACGGCATTACCCCCGCTCGCGCACAACGAGCATCCGACCCGTGTGCAGGGCGATCCGCTGCTCGCTTGCCTTGAGCCTTGGCTGGACGAGTTGCGCGGTGAGGCGAAGGCGGCCACGGACCTCTCGACCATCGCCACCCTCCTGCTCACCGAATTGGACCAGCTCGCGACCCACGTCGGCCGGGCACACGTTTGGCAGCTGGATCCGGCGAACAGGTTGGACGGCGACACGCTGGCAGAGCGCTATGCGATCTTGCTGACCGTGACCGCGTGCCTGGGTATCTGGCGGCACAACCGGGATCGGCGAGTGCTGGCCGGCTCGGCCTGGATCCGGGTCGCGCTGCGCCGGCTGCTCGGCCGTCTCATGCCCGGCACCCCACCCAGCGCGAGTGAGCTGGACGAAGAGCTGTTCACCGAATTGCTCACTCGAGCGGCCGAAGAAACCAGCTTCTGCCTCGACGAAGACCAGGTCCGCCGGACGCTTCCTCGTTGAGCGGCGAACCGACCTCCCACGACAAGGACAAGATCATGCCCAAAATCGACACGGCCGCGTGGCTCATCCAGAAGGTCGCGAGCTATCTCGCGATCGAGCCGGACCGGATCGACATCACCCGTCCACTGGCCGAATACGGACTCAACTCGGTGTACGCGCTCACCTTGTGCGGAGAAATCGAAGACCATTTCGGGGTACCGGTCGAACCGACGATGGCGTGGGACTACCCGACCGTGACGGCCATGTCCGAGTATCTGCGCACCCAACTGGTGGCACGGCGATGACCTGGGGAGCCGGACCGATCAGTCCCGTGGCCGTGGTCGGCATCGATTGCCGATTCCCCGGAGCGCCGGACAAGAACGCCTTTTGGGAGATGCTACTCAAAGGCGATCACGGAATCACCGAGATACCCGCCGATCGGTGGGACGCCGAGGCGTTCTATTCCGCCGAAGGTAAACCGGGAACCATGAACACCACGATGGCGGGCTTTCTCAGCGACCCGGAGTCCTTCGATCACGAATTCTTCGGTATCGCACCGCACGACGCGCTCGAAATGGACCCTCAGCAGGGCCTCCTCCTCCAGGCGAGCTGGCGTGCCGTCGAGGACGCCGCCATCGACCCGGCGTCGCTGGCAGGCAGCCGGACGAGTGTCCACGTCGGAATCATGTCCAGCGAATGGGCCGTGCTGAACATGGCGGATTACGCGGAGATCACCCCGCAACGGGGTACGGGCAACGGCTATCACATGGCGGCGAACCGTATTTCCTACCACCTCGATCTCAAGGGACCGAGTGTGGCGGTGGACACCGCCTGCTCGTCGTCCCTCGTGGCCGTACACCTCGCCATCGCCGCGTTGTCCGCGGGCGACTGCGACCTCGCGATCGCGGCGGGCGTCAACATCATCCTCACCCCCGCGCTTTCGATCTTCTACACGCAGGCGGGCCTGTCCGCCCCGGACGGCGAGTGCAAGCCGTTCAGTGCCAAGGCGAACGGGATCGGCCGCGGCGAGGGCGTCGGTGTGGTCGTGTTGCGGCGCCTGAGCGACGCCATAGCCCACAAGCAGCCCATCTACGCGGTGATCGAAGGATCGGCGGTCAGCCACGACGGCCGGAGCAATGGCGTGACCGCCCCGAACAGGTGGTCGCAACAACAGGTCATCGGAAACGCCTACGCCCGGGCCGGCGTGAGGCCCGCCGAGGTCAATTTCGTCGAGGCACATGGAACAGGCACAACGCTCGGCGACATGATCGAAGTCCAGGCTCTCGGCGCTGTGCACGCGGGCGAACGGGAACAGCCCTGCGCGCTCGGCTCGGTGAAGGGGAACATCGGACATACGGAAGGAGCTGCCGGCATCGCGGGGTTGATCAAGACCTGCCTCGCCTTGGATCGCCGCGTACTGCCGCCCAGCAGGCACAGTGACAACGAGAACCCCGATCTGCGCTTGGACCAGCACGGCCTGTGGCTGGCCCGGCTGCCGATGCGGTTGCCCGCCGAGGGCACGGTTCGGGGCGCGGTGAGCAGTTTCGGCTTGGGCGGTACCAATTCTCATCTGGTGCTGGCGACTCCCCCGGCCGCGGACCGCGGGCCGGAACGAGGCGGTGTCGGTGTGCTGACCGTCTCGGCCAACACGATCAGGGCGCTGCAACGCAACCTTGCCACCCTCGCCGAGATGATCGATCGCGAGCCGTCGGAACGCCTGCCCCAAATCTGCCACAGCACCAACCTCGTGAAGACCTCCCTCAAACACAGGTGGGCCTTGCCCGCGTGGAATCGCGAGAAACTCAAAGCCGAGCTACGCGCGCAGATAGGCGATCCGCGAATGCCGGTCGGCAGCGGGTATGCCACCCCCAAGGTGATCTTCCTGTTCACCGGACCAGGCGCCCAATACCCCCGGATGACCCGCGCGCTGTACGACAACCTTCCCGCGTACCGCGATCGGTTCGATGAGGTGGACTCGGCCATGCGCCCGTATTTCGGCCGGTCGATAGCGTCCGTGGTGATCGACGACATGTATCCCGACAGTGTCTCCATCGACGACCCCGGGCTGGCCCAGCCCGCGTCGTTCGCGGTCGGGTACGCGCTCGGCGCCACCCTCCGGGACCTCGGCGTCTGGCCGGAGGCCATGCTCGGGTACAGCATCGGCGAGTACGCCGCCGCCTGCCTCGCGGGGTTCTGCCCCTGTCCGCCGCCTGCGAAATCGTCGTCGCGCTCGCCGCGTCGATCCAGAGACTGACGGACTACGGCGCCACGGTCGCCGTCGAGGCGACGGCCGCTCAAGTGAAACCGCACATCGATGCCGAACCGCTTGTCGCGATCGCCGCGTACAACAGTCCTCGCGACTTGGTCATCTCAGGTGACACCGATGGTGTCGCCCGGGTTACCGGCGCACTCCGAGAGGCCGGAGTGGTCACGAAGCCGATTCTCGGTTCCGCGGCCTTGCACTCGCCGCTGATGCGGACGGTGGTGGCCGAGTTCAGCAGGGCGGCCGACGGTATCCCCGCTCATCGTCCGATCGTCCCGATCGCGTCGACCGTGCACGGCCGTCTGGTCACCGACGACGAGCTGGACTCCGCCTACTGGGTCGAGCAGCTCACCGCCCCGGTCCGGTTCGACGCCGCGCTGGCCGCGGTGCGCGAGCCTGCTCCGACCCACCTGATCGAGATCGGTCCCGCACCGATGCCCCTCGACCTCATCCGGCGCGCCGACCCCTGCCATGAGCCGTCCATCCTCACGCCATGCCCCGGTGGGGCGGCCACCGGTCACGAGATCTCCGAGGTGCTGGCCGAGTTGTATCGCCAAGGGCTTACCCCACGCTGGCAGCGGCTGTACACCAAACAACAACAGGTACCTTGGCGGCTGCCGCCCTATGTTTTCGACGATCACGCAAGTTCGCCCGTCACGACAGCCGAGGCCCCGAATTCGATCGTCGAGCGAACGCTTGCGGCGCTGGCGGAGGTCGGCGGCCATTCGGCGGCCGGTCTGGAGAGGGACGCCCGGTTGCTCGACGACCTCGGCTACGACTCGCTCACCCTGATCCGGCTGAGCGCCCGGCTCACGACGATCCTTCGCCTCGACGGACCGATGGATCTCTCCGAACTTCCCCAGCTCGAAACCGTGGAGGACGTCGTCTCGTACGTCTCCGCGCGACACAACGCTTCCTAGAAAGGACCAACCATTGCCTGCGGCACATATCGTGTCCACCGGAACGGCCCTGCCCGGCGACGTGATCGACAACGAGGTCATGGCCGGGAAACTCGGCATCAGCGCCGAATGGATCGAAATGTTCATCGGCACCAGGAAACGGCATTTCGCCATCGATCTGGAAACCGGCAAACCCACGCACACGCTGGCGGATCTGGGCGCGCAAGCCGGTGCGCAGGCGCTCGCCAGAGCGGGCCTCGAACCCGAAGAGCTGGACTTCGTCATTCTGGCCACGGCCACTCCCGACACGCTGATGCCCGCGACGGTGAACCTGATCGCCAGCAGGCTCTGCCTCAACCACGTTTCCACCTACCAGCTCCAGTCCGGCTGTGCCGGCGCGGTGCAGGCGCTGGATCTCGCTCGACGGTTACTCGATGACCAGCACCGCCTCGGCCTGGTCATCGGTGGCGACGCCGGCGTGAAACACTTCGTCGCCGACCGGGAAATGCAAGGCCTTCCCACCGCCGAACTCGTCAACTACGTCCTGTTCGGCGATGGCGCGGGTGCCATCGTGGTCACGTCGGAAGCCGTGCCGGGAGCGATCGTGCTGCGCCAGGTGCTCAACCGGTTCACCGGGCTCGGCCGCGCACCCGGCCAAATCGTGCGCTGGTTCGGTGCGGGAGATCTGGCCCGTACGGAGTCCGAGCCCGACCCGCCGTTCGAAGAGGACTACAAGGCGATCGAGGAGCGAGTACCGCCGCTGGCCAGGGAAGCCCTTGACGAGATCCTGTCGTCGACGGGCTGGGATCGCGAGTCGACGTCTTATCTGCTGCCACCGCAGTTGTCAGGGCGGATGACCAGCAGGATCACCTCCGATCTCGCTCTGGGGCAGGCGGCGGAGATCAGTTGCGTCGCGGAAACCGGCAATACCGGCAATGCCACTCCGTTCTTCCAGCTCGATCTGCTCTACGACCGAATCCGGCCTGGCGAACGTGCCGTCGCGATCGCGATCGAGTCCAGCAAATGGATCAAGGGCGCCTTCACCGTGGAGGGAATGTGACGACGACCACCGCACCCCAGTTGCTCGGCAAGTGCCCGGCGCCCGGCGACGTCCGCCTCAGCCACCTGCACGCCACCGGAGAACTCATCGACAGCTACACCGCGGTGCCGGAACTGCTGGCGGGTTTGGACGAAGCCGCCCTGCTTCGCGCCGGAACCGTGCTGTCCCAGGTACACCCGGACGCCCTGCTCCGACGTCACCCCGGCCTTCCCGAGGCCACCGTGGCGATCACCGGCAGTTCGACCATCCGGCCGATGGTGTCGCCGTTGAGCGCCCAGCTGGCCCGGCATGGTTTCGTTCCGCGCATTCAGGTCGGCGGTTACGGCCAGTATGCGATCGAACTCAGGGAAACGCACAACGAGCTGTTCGCGACCGAACCGGACGTCACGGTGTGCCTGCTGGACGCCGACGCGGTGTTCCAGCGGCTCCGGACTCCCTGGACACCGGCGGACGTCCGGTACGCGCTGCGGCAGCTGAGCTCGCATCTCGAGGAAATCACTGACGCGTATCAGGCCAAGCACACCGGCACACTGGTCTTCAACACCGTTCCACTGCCTTGGTACTGGGCCTCCCAGCTCATCGACCACTGTTCGCGTGCGCTGCTCGGCGCCACGTGGCGGGAATTCAACGCGCATCTGCTCACGTTCTCCACGAACCGGCCCGGGGTGCTCGCCGTGGACACCGAACCGCTGCTGGGCGAGACCGGTGCCCTCGCCGATCCCCGAGCGAGCAGCTACGCCAACGTACACTTCTCGGACGAGTTCTTTTCCGCCTACGCCAGGGAAATCGGGCACGTGGTGCGGTCGCTCACCGGGCGCGCCGGCAAATGCCTCGTCATCGATCTCGACGGCACGCTGTGGGGCGGAAACCTCGCCGACGACGGACCGGACGGCATCGAAATCAGCGAAGGTTTCCGGGGTGAGGCGTTCCACGCCTTCCAGACGGCCGTGAAACAACTCAGCGCCCAGGGTGTGCTGGTCGCCGTGTGCAGCAAGAACGACGAGGACGAGGTCCTCGAGGTCTTCAAGCAGAACCCGGAACTGGCTTTGGGCGCGGACGACATCGTGGCGATGGCCGTCAACTGGGGTGCCAAGCCGGGGAACCTGGCCGAGATCGCGGACAAGCTGGGTATCGACGTGAACAGCCTCGTGTTCGTGGACGATTCGGCGGCCGAACGCGGTGTGGTCCGCGACGCCTTACCCGCGGTCCCGGTGATCGCGGTCGACGCCGACGAGCCCGCACTGCACGTTCGTCGCCTGCTCGCCGACAGGTGGTTCGTCACCGACGAGATCACCCAGGCGGATCGAACCCGCGTCCAGCGCTATCTGACCGACCGGAAACGCGTGAAGCTCCGCGAAGAGGTCGAATCGAAAGCCGACTACCTGGCAGGTCTCGGGACCACCGTGGAACTGTTCGACGCGGGTCATGGCAACGCCGGACGGGTCGCACAACTGACCCAGCGCACCAACAGGTTCAATCTCACGGCGGACCGCCTGGACACCGCGGCCGTGCTCGAGCTGATCGCCGGCCAGGACACGGAGGTGATCGCGGTCCGCTGCACCGACCGATTCGGCGAGTACGGAACGATCGGCGCGATTTTCACGCGCCGACGGGGTCCGGTGCTGCATATCGACAATTTCGTCCTGTCCTGCCGCGTCCTGGCCCGGGACGTCGAGACCGCCTGCCTGCGGGCGATCCTCCGCCAGGCGGCGCGGGCGGGTGCCACCAAGGTCACCGCCGCCTTCCGCCTGACCGGCATGAACGACAAGGTCAAGGACTTCTATCCGCTGAACGGGTTCACCGCCGATCCCGATGCCGAAGACGACGACACCGGGTTCTCGCACGACCTGAGCACGGTTCCACCGAATCCGCCTCATCTCGAACTCGTCGTGCGGCTGAGCGAACGCCTCGGCGATCGGGCGGCCGAATGAGTATCGACGGATTCCTCGAAATAGTGGGCAAGGAATGCGGCCTGTATCTCACCCGAGACGATCTGCGAACCGATTTCGACAAACTCCCGCGGTGGGATTCGTTCCACCTGCTGAAACTGCTGTCCGCGTTCGAAGCCGCGACCGGCAGGCTCCTGTCCGCCATGCGTTTTCTCGAAGCTCGCAGCCTGGCCGAACTCCACGCACAGGTGGAGTCCACCGAATGACGACGATCCGGTCGCTGCCCGCGGCACGACGGCATACCTGGCACTTCCTCCGGTTCGTCCGCACCGCCAGCCCTGTCTATCTGGACACCGAAGTGGACGCCACGAGGTTGCTGGCGCACAAGCATGCGGCGAACCGGCGGTACTCCGTGGTGAGTTACGTGATGCACGGCGTCAGCCGTGCCGTGGCCGAGTGCCCCGAGGCCAACGCCGCCTGCGCGGGAGGTCTCCGTCCACGCATCGTGAACCGCGAGTCCGTCGATGTGAAGCTGGCCCTCGACAAGGGGATCGCCGGCCGGCGGGCGGTGCTTTCGGTGGTGGTTCCCGACTGCGATCTCATGAGCCTCGACGCGATCCAGGACACCGTGGACCGCCTCCGAGACACGGCCGGCGAAGAGATCCCCGAGCTTCGCGGCGCTCGTGTACTTCAGCGGCTCCCGTTGCCCGTCGGACGGGTCGCCTTCGGCTGGGCCAACCGGCTGCGAAGCCGCCACCGGCGGATGGGAACCGTCGCGGTCACGTCCTTGGGCCATCGGCCGGTCACCCGGTTCTTCTCCTCGGGTGGCACCACGCTGACCTTCGGACTGGGCAGGATCACCGACCGGCCGGCGGTGCGCGAGAGAAAACTGTGCGTCATGCCGATCCTCCCGGTCTCGCTCACTTTCGACCACCGCGTCATCGACGGCGCCGCAGCGGCCGACGTCCTCGGCAACCTCAAGGACCGGCTCGAAACCCTCACGAGCCGGAATGCCGGCGGGCCGATCCCCTGATGTCGTACCTCGCCGAACTGAGCGATCTCGTCCGGTTGCACGCGCGGGTCCAACGCCTTCCCGACGCTCTGTGCCGGGAGATACTCGAACGCATCGAGCGCACCGACGGCGACGGACCGGGATCCTGGTGCCGGGAATGGGTGCTCGCCGCCGACCGGATGACCGAGTCAGGGCGCCATCTCGACGCCTGCAAGCTGAACAATCTGGCGCGCTTTCCCTTTCCGGCGAACCCTGCGCAGGAGCGCGCCGCACACCGTTGCGTGGCCGAGTTCGATCAGTGGCGGTCGAGCCGGGGAGGGATCGATCGGCTTGAGCTGGAACTGTCCGGGCACCGTGTGCCGGTGTGGGCCACCGGCCTCGATCCCGGCGTACCCCGCCCGCTGCTGCTGTTAATCGGCGGGATCGTGAGCGTCAAGGAGCAATGGGCACCCTCACTGCCGGCGGCCAGGAGGCTCGGCATGGCCGCCGTCGCCGCGGAAATGCCTGGCGTGGGGGAAAACCCGCTCCCCTACGGCCACGACAGCTGGCGGATGCTTTCCGGTATGATCGACAAGATCACTGAGATCGCCCCGGTGCGCGAGGTATACGCGGTCGCCATGAGCTTCGGCGGTCACCTCGCGCTGCGCTGCGCCGCGCACGATCCGCGGCTGAGCGGCCTGGTGACCGTCGGCCCGCCGGTATCGGCCTTCTTCCGGGACCGCATCTGGTGGACAGGGGTGCCCGAAACCACGAAGCGCGCCCTTGCCCATCTCCTCCGAGTCCCGAAAGGCGAGGTTCCGGAACGTCTCGGTGCCTTCGCCCTCCGGCCCGACGAGCTCACCCAGGTACAGGTTCCGGTGTATTCCGTGGTCAGCCTCCGGGACGAGATCATTCCCTCCGCCGACACTCGCGTCCTCGAGCGACACCTCGCGAAGTTCAAGGCGGTTCGGTTCGACGACGTACACGGCTCACCGGGTCATGTGCTCCAGACCAAGCTGTGGATCGTCCACTCCCTCCTTCGCCTTCGTACGGCCGGATATACGGCCACATTCCTCAAGGGGTTCAATGGATAAGCTGTCCGTGGATGTCTGTGTGATCGGCGGCGGCCCGGCCGGGATGACCCTCGGCCTGGAAGTCGCTCGCCGCGGGTGCGACGTGGCCGTCCTGGAGCAGACCGGTCATTTCAACCGATCATTCCGTGGGGAGACGATTTCCCCGGACGCGGTGTCACTGCTGGCCCGTCTCGGGATCCTGGAGAGTGTCACGGACGCCGGCGCGCTGGTGAATCGGAAGATGAAGCTCACGGAAAACGGGCGAACCCTTCTGGAAGTCGATTTCGACGACTTTCCCCATCGCCATCGTCACCCGCTGGATGTCCCTCAGCCGACGTTGCTGGCCATCCTGGCACAGGAAGCCGGTCGGCACACCGGCTTCGCCTTGCTGCGGAACACTTCCGCGGTCGGACTCCTGGAGACCGACGGAGCAGTCGCGGGCGTTCGCAGCCGAAGTCCAGCAGGCGAGCAAGAAATCCGGGCACGACTGACCGTCGGCGCCGACGGCCGGTACAGCAAGATGCTCGAAATGTCCTGCCTTCCTTACCGCCGGACACCGCTGGAGCGCGATGTCGTGTGGCTGAAGCTTCCCGCCCCACCGGACTGGACGAGCGACACCTACCACATCCGGATCGCCGGTGGCCGGCACGGCTTGTTCATCCCGACCTATCCGGACCTCATGCGAGTCGGGTTCAACATCCCCAAGGGCGGACTCCAGAACCTTCGGCGAGCAGGTCTCACCGGATTGCACACCCGGCTGGACGAGCTCGCACCCGAACTCGCCGACCTGGTCCGAGACAGCATCCGGAACTGGTCGGACACCTCGGTTCTGGACATCTTCACCAGCGTCGTCCCCCGATGGTCCCGGCCTGGCCTGTTACTCATCGGTGACGCCGCACATACGCTCTCGCCGATCTTGGGCCAAGGGGTGAGCCATGCCTTGTTCGATGCCATGACCTTGGCACCGCTCCTGTCCGAGGCGCTTGCCAAGGGACCCGATGAAGTGACGATGGCGGCCAGGGAGTTCCAGCGGATCAGGGAACCCAGCTTACGGCGTTCCCGTTCGCTGCAGCTTCGACAGGAAAGAATGTTCACCTTTTCCGACCCGGTGAGAGTAGCCCTGCGGTCCACGTTCTATCGATCGCTGAACCGGAGTCCTTGGCTGAAGAAAAGGTTGCTGGGCAGCGTCTTCTTCCAACTGCAGAACCGTTGATCGACGGTAGGTCGGCATGACGTCAGCCCTGCGACGAAGGGCTGTGTCACTCACGTCATGAGTAGTGATTCCGGCCAGAGCCAACCGTGTCTCAGACACCTGCAACTCGGACGGTTCGCGTGACCGGGTGGACGACAGACGTGACGGAGCGGACGACACGCGTGACTCGGCGGACGAGTCGCGGCGGACCGGCCGCGTGCGCGTGCCGTCCATCCAGTCACGCGTGCCGTCCGTTTGATCACCCCTACCGTCCACCCGGTCACGCGAAACTCCCGGTTCGGTCCAGGGAGTCGTGAGTGGCGATTCGGCTTAGAACACGAATCGCCACTCACGACAGCGAGTCGACACGACACCTTTGCCTTACCCATCAACAGAAGTTCCTCCTAACAACCCGGTGTCACCCGTTCGGCCTCGCACCATCTGCCACGGAGGGAGCCAGCCGGCTGGCTTCTTCCGATCCACCGCGAACCCCGGAAAGAATCGCCGCGTCCTCAACGAACAAAGAAAGGCAGGTACCAGCGTGCGTCGAATCTTCTCGGTTCTGCTCATCGCCGCAGCCGCGATCGCCCTCCCCTTCGTGGCTCCCTCGACCGCCGCGGCGGCACCGCGGCAGGAAGCGGTGACGGCGAGCGGCATGGACCTTGGGGTACGGCTGGGCGGGCTGGCCGGGATGGTCCATGCCGACCGCGGGTGTGTTTCCGGAGAGCTGGCCGGGAAGCTCTTGCGCCTCGATCAGTATCTGACCATCGGCTGCTGATCCACCACAGGCGTTGATCCCGTGGTGCCGCCCGGTCGTCGGACCGGGCGGCACCCTCTTCGAAAGGCACTTATGAACGGCAGCACCGGTTTTGTGGAACGACACGACGGAAAGCTCGCCTGCACGGTGATCGGGGAAGGGCAACTTGTCGTGTGTTCCCCCAGCCTCGGCGATCTCAGGAGCACCTACACCTATCTCGCCGAAGACCTGGCGTCCGCCGGATTCAAGGTGATCTCCGCTGATTTGCGAGGCCATGGCGGTTCGAGCGTCGACTGGCCGTCCTATTCGGCCGACGACGTCGCCGATGATCTGCTTGCCATCGCCCGCGCGCATGATGCGGACTCCGTGATCTTGATCGGAAACGGTTTCAGCGGTGGCGCCGCCGTCATCGCCGCGAGCAAAGCGCCCGATCTGGTCTCCGGGCTGATTCTCAGCGGCGCCGTCGTCCGGGACGTGCAGCTCGGCCAGGCCGAGCGGGCGATGATGCGGCTGGCGACTCTACCGCGACTGGGACAGACCTTGTGGATGTCCTATTGGCCCAAGCTTTTCGGCTTCGAGAAACCGGCCAATTTCGAGGTGCGCCATCAGGAACTGGCCGACAATCTCGCTGAGCCCGGCCGGTTCGTGGCCGCCAGGGAAATGCTGAAGAGCAGCCGAGCCTCTGCGGAGAAGGCGCTCGGCCAGGTCACCTGCCCCACGCTCGTTCTGATGGGCGACCAGGATCCGGACTTCCGGGACGCAGGCGTCGAGGCGCAGAACACCGCGGCTCGTCTCGGCGGTCCGGCGACCGTCGTGATGGTCCCTGGGGCCGGGCACTATCCGCACACCGAAGACATGGAGACCGTCACTCCGGTGGTGATCGACTTTCTCCGTACCTTGGCGCCTGCCAGGTCCTGAACCTCACCACCGTGGGGTCAGGGATCCAGCGGAGCTCGAGAGGTCGATCGCTGGGTGCTGTCCGCGACCGGGTTGGGAACCAGGCCGCGGAAGGCCACCTGCAGGCCTGCCTGGAAGCGGGTCCGGGCACCCAGCGATTCGATCAAGGAGACCAGTCTCCGCTGGAACGTGCGATACGACAACCCGAGTTGCCGGGCGATGGCCTGGTCGGGCAGTCCTGCCGTGAGCAAACCGATGAGCCGGAGATCTTCGACGCCGACCGAGTCCGCGGACAACTCCCCCTGCTCCGCTGCCGACAGCGGAGCAGCCGATCGCCACAGAACCTCGAAAAACGCACCCAGTGCGTCCAGCAGAGCCGAGGGATGAACGATGACAACACTCTCGACCATTGTCGGATCCACCTGAAGTGGCAGCATGGCACGGCGGTTGTCCGACAAGATCAGTTTGACCGGTGCCTCGGGCAGCACCCTCGCCTGCTCTCCTCGCGCGATCGCGGGTTCGACCTCGGTCTGCACACTGCGTGTCGCCAGTCCTGCCGTGTCATAAAGCGCTCGGAACACGACTCCTCGTTCCAGCATTTGAGCCTCGACCGGAGCGAGAACCTTGGGCGCCACCACATACGGATGCTTGTCGACGAAGCGGATCTCCTTGCTGGTGCCGCGGAGGAACTGTTCGACCCGCTGAGCGACCACGTCCGCGCCGGTGACGACCTCGACCAGTTCGGAGGGCTCCCAGCCGGCGGCGGTACGGAGATTTCGGGCCGAGAGTTGCTCGGCATAGATCCGGGCACGCTTGATCCGCTCCTGTTGTTCGAGGAGCAGCACCTCGAGCGCGGCATCGGGTGCGGGAGTCGTGAACGCCGGTGGACTGTGTTCTGTTCGGATGACCAGACTAAGGGCCTCCAGCCTGTCCAGCAGTCGCCGAAGCTGCTCTCCGCCGAGCCCGGTTTGACCGCGGATATCATCGAAAGTGACCGGTGGGCTGTCGACGAGGAACTCATACACGGTCTGCGCCGCCGCGTCCAAGCCTACAATCTCAAGCATGATTCGATCCTCTCGCTTACCTCAGCTCGATCTGACGGCAAAGCTGGCGAGAAGTCGAAACTGGCCAGAATACGCCATAGACTGAGATTGACGGTTCGCGTGTTCATCCGGAATCATAAGACCCACGGCAGTGCAAGGAGTGGGTACGAAATCGCCACAAGGGAGTGCGAAGTCGCCAGGGGACGGCGACTGGAGAGGGATGCCGGGTGGAACACGTGGAGCAGCACTGTTCCACTCGGCACTTCCACAGCTAGACCGATTTCGTCAACAGCAAGCCGTGGAAGGTCCCGTCTCCGATGTTTCCCCCCAGGGGAGTCGCCTGCCGAGCGCACCCACGGTCATCACTTCGAGTTCTCGCTGGACGTGAGCGCGGAGCAGCTCGGGTTCCGGCTGCACGATCTCTTTCCCCCGTAGATAGAATTCGCGAGGCATCGGCCGCATCGTGGCGGCGTACAGCACGTTGTCGGCCGCCTCGGAAACCACACCTCCCGGCAGCACCACCAGCTTTCGCCGTAACTTGGTTTCAGCGACGCCAGGATCAAGGCAAACGGCCGTACATCGACTTTCCGCGAAAGCCGACGCCAAGGTCGCGGTGTGCACCGCCAAGGCGAACTTCGACTGCGCGTAGGCGATCAGGGGATGATAACGTCGACTGTCGTCGCAGCCCGAGCCGATCGCCCTCGCCTGACGATGTATATCACAGACAACGTTGACAACACGACAGCATCGGGCCGCCCGCAGCAGATCGTAGAGTTCTGCCACAAGCAGAACCGGAGAAAGATAATTCACCTGGAAGATAGACTCGTTACCGTCTTCGGTCACTGCACGTGGATGCCGGCCGGCGGTCGCGGCGTTGTTGATGAGAATGTCGATGTGGTCGAAGGTCATCCGAATCGACGCGGTCATCCGTCTCACGTCAGCGAAGGAACGCAGGTCGCCCAAGACCGGAACGATACTGGTGCCAGGATGAGCGGGAGCAAGCTCGGCGGCGAGCGCGCTCAACAGTGACGCCGACTTACCGTGCACCAGAAGAGTGTCGACGATCCCGGCGAGACGATGCGACACCGCTTCGCCGATCCCATCGGTCGCCCCGGTGACGAGAGCCAACAACCTTTGCCCAGGCGATGCGACAGTTCTCCATTCCGACCGGCCACGAGTAGCTGAATTGTCTTTCGCTGCTTCCATGTATCACGACCTTTTATCCACCGACGTCCGCGCCATCACGCGCGGAACCGGCGCTCAATCCCCCAGCCGAACGCCCCGGCCACCCGCGCCCGGCATGGCCAGGACACTGACAACAAGGGCACAAATCATGAGGAAACACTGCATCGCAGAGTTACGAACCCAAGCTTCGATCATCCCCAATCTCGCCCAACCGGCGGTCAGCGCGTGACCGATGCTTAACGTGTTGCAATCCTGGCGCGACCCCAAATTACACACAACACCCGATCGTGTGTTTTGATTACATCCCCCGAGTAAGACGTGAATTGTTTTCGATCGAGGTTTCCTGGCCGCCGGAGCCGCATCTTCCAGGCGACGACCATCTGGACGCATCGCGCCATCACCCGCATGACACAACAGGAAGTCCGGACCGCGCCGGTTGAACTCGGTTCAAGAAAGTATTGCAGCCCAATCGGTCGTGAGCACGATTCAGGTTTCTAGCCCGCGTAGCAGCTGTTGATCCGGCGGCGAATTCGATAGAGCGCCGAATACGTTCCCTGCTGGGTGATGTGCAGCACTCTCGCGATCTCCGCGGAAGGAAGGCCGTCCGTAACCATCGACACCAACTTCCGGTCGCGCGAAGAAAAGTTGGCAAGTCGGCGCTCGAGCCATTGCGCCTCAGCCCTGTCGCACACGGACTCGGAGGGGTCCTGCGAACTGGCGGGGAACAACCGCCGATCCCGGGCCATCCGTACGGCCACCGTGGTACGGCGGCTTTCGTCGATGCACAGCCTGATCACGACCGTGACGAGAAATTGCGGAAGGCGCTCCAGATCAAGGTCGGGATAACACGCTGCGCGAACGAGCGCCTCATGCACGATGTCCTCTGGATCGGAACTCGAGGAACACCGGCTCGCCGCAACCCGGATCAGAAATCCGCGCAATTTGGCGGCTTCCCGCCAGTAGGTACTGGACAAGTCATCATGACGATCCCCCGGTGCCACAACGCTCGCCGTCCCTCGGCGCTCCCGGATCGGCATCAGAAGTCGCTCCCGTGTATCGAATCTCGGCCGACGCATTTGTTCCACTAGCGGTCACAGGCGGGTCAGGACCGCTTCATGAACGAACGTTAACCTTCCTAGGACGGAAAAACCAGGGCCGTAAGCCTCCTACGCAGGAGTATTTCCACACGCGCCCCGCTCGACCGTGCGGTGGTACGCGCGGCAGCCATTCGAGCTAATCATGCGAGATCCGACCCCGCGACCCGAAAGCAAGGTGAAGTCGAGGAAGTGGATGGCCGCGGCCTGGCCCTTGCCTTGAGGTCTCTGCCGATCGTCGGCGATGAGCACGTAGACCAAGCACCCTGCGCCATGTGATCCCCTCATCTCGCCGAGGGGAAGAAAGCGGAGTTTCGAAGTGATCTACAAATACTCTCTTTGGCCATTCCTGGCCATGATCCTTCTCGCGCACGCCGGCACCGTCGGTGCCACAAGCGCCGCAGCCACAGCAGAACGACCGGCTCGACAGTCACAGCCGTTCATACAAATGGAACTGAAGGTATCCGATGGGCCGGCCGGGTCGGTCGTCGCGCGCTCGCGATACCTGTACTGTGACCCGACGGGCGGTAATCATCCCCACGGAGCCGGTGCCTGCCATGATCTCGATATCGCCCGCGGCAACCTCGACAGGTTGCCCGGCGTACCCGGCAAACCCTGCAGCGGACTTTACGCTCCGGTGAAAGTCACCGCGATGGGCGAGTGGCGAGGGCTGCCGGTCTATTTCAACCACATCTACCGGAACCAGTGCATTCTCCGCACCAGCACCGGTCCGGTGTTCCAGTTCTAGAGTGCACTGGAGCCTCAGCATGCCGATCGTCGCGCGAAGAGGATCGCTTCTCCTCGCGCGGCGACCGGGGATACAGCGTTACGGGGCGGGATGGTCCGTCAGCGCGTACGCGCGGTCGAGAGTCTGACTCATCCGGTTTCCGGCGGTGTCCCAAGCTTCAGCGCGAAGCGAGACGAACCCCGATGTGTCGCCGAGCTTCGGATGCGGAACCCGTACCGTGTAGCGGCCGTCACCGGCGCGAACCACCTCCGCTTGGTTCCATGAGGAGCCGTCGTTCGTCGAGTACCAGAGCCGGAACTCGCTGATCCGGCCCGCTCCCTGCGCGCCGTCGTGGTGACCTGCCGTGACATCGAAGACGTGGACCTGACCGGCGGGTGCCTGGTTGAGCAGATCAAGTCCGAGTTGGTAGCCAATGGTGATGAGCGGTTGGTAGCTACACTTCCGCCAGCTATCAAGGCATCCGTACCCGGTTGGGAGGGTCGTCGGCAGAGCCGATTCGAACGTCGATGCCGTACTGATCCGCGGTGTCAACCTGTGCACGGCCTTGTTCGGCCAGCCGAACACCGGACGGTCCGGCACTGTGTCCTCGGACACCAGCCGGTAGGTCCCGGTTCCGCGGCCGAGCGGGAACAGCGGTATGGGCAGTTCCGGGTGCCGCACCGCAGGAATTTCTTCGCCGCCCTGACGCAAGGCGACTTTGCTGAGGTACTCGCCGGACTGCCACGGCTCGCTGTAGTGCCCCGGCGTGGAATCCATCCACTGAGCGGCAGGCAAGAATTCACCGGTATCGCCGCGGCACAGCGAACACAGCACGGGGAAGGCGCCTGTGTTGTGGCTCGCCGCTCCACCGCGAATCGGCGACTGGAACCACCGTTCCGCCGGCCCACGTCCCGCGGTGGCGAAGATATTCTCCGCGATCATGGTGAAGGTCGTCGAAAAGTCCGGCGCACCGTCCTTGCCCGGTGCCATCTGAGTCACGTACCGCTTCCAGAACACCGTGTCGTCGGCGGGCCCGACGTACTCCGTCCATTTGCCCGGCCCCTGGAACTGGGTCCCGCTGAGCGCGATGCTGGACGGGCCGTCCGTGGGCAACGCGAACCACTTCTTCCGGTAGACGAGATCGGCGCGGTCACCGTGATAGCGGGTGTCGATCGCCAGCATCCGTCGATGATCGACCTTGTTGACGTGCTGCGCGGGCACGCCGTTCCGATCACGGAAATAGACGTTGTACATGTACTCCGGCTGCTTCCGCACGTTCAGCAGAAGCACGGCGTCGCCACCACGGACAAGCTGCTCAAGCCGTTCGCTTTCCCGCCGGTCCAGTGACAGCTGAGCCGCGTCACCGGTCAGCATGCCAAGGACCTTGGCGGGCTCGAAGCCCGGCATGGCCATCGAAGAGGGCACCGCCACCTGCCGCTCGCCGGCGAACTTCCCGGCCAGTGCCACGGGATCGTACTCAGGGTGCAGTACCTGCTCCCCGGCTCCGGTCCGGACTCGCAGGCTGACGAGCGCCTGTCCGAGCGTCAGATAGTCCTGGGATCCCACCGTTCCGTGCCCGGCAGGCGCGGCCGGCGTGACGAACATCTTCCAGCCGGTTCCCGACGTGAGCACACCACTCGCAAAGGCGACCGGTGCGCCGGGGATAGTGCGCTGTACTGAGCTGAAGCGCTCTCGGGTGTCTGTGAGCTCCTGGGTCTGGATCTGCATCGGCACAGTGGCGCGCGCGTCCAGCGCGATGGCGCTCGGCTTGTCCACGAGGACACCGGCCGCGGCCAGCAGGCTGGCACGCCGCGTCTGCCCCCTCCGCTCGGCGATCGTGGCCGTCACCGAATAGTGCCCCTTCGGCACGGAGACGGCACCGGCGCCGCCCTTCACCATCACCGGGTAGACCGGCGGGAGGAACGGATCGTTGTTCTTCTGATCGATCCAGTCGAAGTCGTCACGAATGACGGTGAGCGATTGCGCCGCAGGCGCTTTGCCCTGGGAATCGGTCAGCTTCACGGTCAAGGGGACCATTTCGGGCTCCGTGTAGAAGCTGATCGGGGTCCTGACGTCAGCCCTGCCACCAGCGGCCATCGCCGTGACCACGCCGCCATAGGCACCCGATCGGCCGACCGCGGGATCGATCGTCAGCATGGCCGTGGCCGTTCCGCCGCCCGGCACGACGAGGGTGCCGGAATCGAGCGCGGCGATGCCGGCAGGCGCCGGATCACCTTTCCACGTCGTCACGGAAGCCTTGAGCGAGACCGTGACGGAGCGGTCGGAGAGGTTGGTGTAGGTCACCGGACGCTTCACCTTCGCGCTACCGGTGGAGCCAGCCAGGCGTCCGAAGGAGATCGACGCCGGTGCGAGAACCGTGCTGGCCAGCGACTTGGGTATGTCGACTCGGCCGGCGCCTTGCTCGTACCAGGTGACACCGGCGTCCTTACCCGTCGCGGTGAGCATCGCCTTAAGTTCGCTTGACCGCCACCGCGGATACTTCTGCGCGAGAATGGCCGCCGCGCCGGCGACATGCGGCGTGGCCATGGACGTACCGGAAAGCCGCGTGTAACGGTCACCCACCGGTTTCCCGATGTCGGTTCCCGCGGCTCGGGCGGCGGCGATGTCCACGCCCGGCGCGACGATCTCGGGTTTCACCATCGCATCGGTCAGCCGCGGTCCCCGGCTGGAGAACGCGGCCAGCCTGTCCGCCTTGTCCACAGCGCCCACTGCGAGCGCCGTACCCGCCGCCGCCGGTGCCTCCACCATGGCGATCCCACCCGTGTTACCCGCGGCAGCCACGAAAAGCGCACCGGTTGCCGCGGTGAGCTTGTCGGCCATCTCGCTGAGCGGGTCGCCGCCATCCGAAGGGCCCGCCCCGAGACTCAGATTGATCACCCGGGCGCCGGACTGAGCCGCCCACTCCATACCGGCCATGAGCTGCGATTCCTCACCGGAACCCGTACTGTCGAGGACCTTGGCGTTGAGCAGCTTCACCCCGAGGCCACGCCGCGGTACTTGCCCGCGGAGGCCGCGCCCGATCCGGCGATGATCGACGCCACGTGCGTGCCGTGGCCGTACCCGTCAGTCGTGTCCGGGTCCGTGGTGAAGTTCCGCGAACCCGCGATCCGGCCCGCCAGATCAGGGTGCGCGGCGTCGATTCCGGTGTCCAGCACCGCCACGGTGACACCGCTGCCG
Organism: Amycolatopsis sp. EV170708-02-1; assembly: GCF_022479115.1. Classification (NCBI taxonomy): domain Bacteria; kingdom Bacillati; phylum Actinomycetota; class Actinomycetes; order Pseudonocardiales; family Pseudonocardiaceae; genus Amycolatopsis; species Amycolatopsis sp. EV170708-02-1. The sequence continues at coordinate 4,097,118 of NZ_CP092497.1, read as the reverse complement.
TCGAGCCCTGCCCGCCAAGCCTCGGGAGCACCGATCTGCGCCGTGCTCTCGTCCAAATTCACCTTGACCCTGCGGTCGAGGCGAAGTTTCACCCCACCATTGAACGTCTGTGGGTCGCTACCTTGGCCGACGAGGGCCCGCCAGAACGCTCCCGCCTCGGCGCGACGGACCTTCACGGCCGCCGCGTTGAGGGTCGGCAGGGTCTGCGTCCGGTCGCTCGCGGGAAAGGCATCTGCCTGATGGGTGACGACGTCGGCAGGAGTGCCTTTCCCATAGCTCACGATCACCGGCAGTTTCCCGGTCTTCGCGTCGGTCAAACCCTGGTGGACGAGTTCCTTGACGTCGAACAGCTCCGGGTCGATCGCCCCGGACGCCAGGTAGGGCTCCGCATCCGAGGGGATCACCGAGAAGCCGTCCGAATCGGTCCTGGTCCGGAAGATGGGGGCCTCCCCGGACCTGGGAGCTGCCTCGATCGACACCCCCGCTTGGCCACCGGCACGTTCGAAATACGTGACGACGTCACCGGTCAGCAAGGTCACGCGATGCGACTGCTCACCGCCGCCGGCGAGCTTGTCCACACGGTCGGTACCGGCCTGCTCCGCCGACGCTCGGCCTACGACGATCATGGCGAAGAGGAGGCTGAAAACCACCAGGAGCAGACACGGCCGGTTGCGTCTGACCCGACCAGCCTGCGGATTCGAATAAGCCTGCATGACACCCTCATTTCCGAGAAGCACACCGAATATGGACAGGGCGTCGACTGCAGGCTCTTCTGCCTTCATCCGCCCGGCACGTTCGCGCTCCTTTGCCATCCGTCGTTCGTTTCGCTAACGCATGATGACCTGCTTCTCTGGCCCCTGGTCATAAGAATCGTCGGCGGAATCTCGTCAATGACCACTACTCGCCGTCATACGCAGGGGCGGGAGGACGCGCTCAACGAGGCCGGGCCTGCGGCACGCGGCCGGGTCTGTTGAGGGTAAGGGAACGTTGGAGGTTGCCAAAGCTGCCAGCTCAAGTCGTCGTGAAGGCCTCCTTGTCTACCCTGACGGTAGCGAAGGGGTGGCACCCGAGATCCCCACCTGTCCACAAAGGACGCATGATGGGTCGAGGTGTCCGGTTGCTGCCAGCTTGACCGATTGCCTCAGTATGTGAAGCCCCTTCACGCCGTGTCGGGTACGAATGGTTCATGGAACAGGTTGAGGTCTGGCGAGGCGCGCATGGCGATCCGGCACCGCTGTTCGGGCCACTGCCCGGCATCCGTCTGGGGGACACCCTCGCCTACGAGTTCCAGCTGCCGGACAGCTTCGTTCCATGGCCTGGCGGTACGCTCCTGGAACGCGTGTTCGTGTTGCTCGACCTCGGTGTGAGAATGTCCATACCCGCCTGGCGGTCCACACCCGGAACCGACCGCGTCAAGAGCGGACCGGCCACCTGGTACGTGGACCTCGTGCACGTCTCGACCACGCAGGACTCGATCACCGTCCGCGACCTCTACGCCGACGTCCTGGTACCCACCGATGGACGCCATCAGCGCTTGCTCGACCTCGACGAGTTCGCCGACGCGATCGAAGCAGGGCAACTCGACGTCACCACCGCCGTCGACGGACTGCGCCGCTGGCAGCGCTTCCTCGACCGGCATCTGCACGCCGCCCGCGACCCCAGCGAGACGTGGACCGACTTTCCGCCCCGGCGGCTGCGCGACCTGGCCGCACTCCCCAGCCCGTTGGGGCCGATCGTCATCGCACCGGACTGATCATCAGGCCATCACAGCTCAGTAGCTCGCCTCGCGTGCGGCGGCGAGGGCGCCTACCACAACCTCTCTGCTCCGCTCGTCGGCGCGAATTGTGCTGCTCACCTCGATATGCAGGAAGGCCGTGCCGTTGGCGGCCGCCATTTTGCCCTGCACATTGGCGGCACCTTCGAGGCCGCGGCACGATTCAGCCCAAGCACGGCACAGCGCGAATCCGGCCGCCTCCAACCGATCGGCCATGTGCAACGCCGTGTCGTCGACCCGTGCCGCTCCCGTGGAGAGCACGATATCCTTGCCGGGCTGGCTCGAGTCGTGAAATCCGTGGAGCTGGATCTGGCCGTATCCGCGTTCGGCCAATTCCGTGGCGATAGCGTGAAACATCGAATTCTCCCGGTGCGCGACATCCGCCTGCACACCGGCACGCCGGTGCGCTCCCGCCATCAGCAGTACCGCGCCCGGAACCATTCTGAAATAGGACAGTCCCATCTGTTCGGTCCGCAGGTCCGAGTTGGGATGCGGTATCTCGACAACGACCGACGGGGGCGCTGAACGATCGATCAGGTAGACGCCCCAGGCACGCTCGGATTCAGGTTCGTTCATCGCAAGCGTGTAACGTCGACCGGTCACCGAGTCGACACCGTCCCGTATGGAGAATCCCAGCTCCTCCAGCCGGGTTCCTGCTACGTTTCCGCCATCGAGAAGCGCAGTGAACCCATCGGCTCCAGCGCGGCGTTCAGCCTCGTTCGGCGGCCGGTACGGTCGTTCTGGATCAAGCCCGGCGGCGAAGGACGAGAGATGCGGAGCCAGATCGAGGCCTCTGGGCGGTTCATGGGATCCACGGCCGAGAGTGATGATCGCGACGAGGGCGAGAGTCAACGCGATTGCGACGCTGATCGCTGCGACCACTGGTGTTCGGCTACGCATTCGGGAAGTCTATTACCGAGCCCGCGTCCGCAGGAGAACTTACGGCTTCGGCTTCCGACACAAGTCGACGAAGATGACCGTGGTGGTCCTATCCTTCTCGACCTTGACCACGGCGGTCGCCTTCTTCACATTTATGAGCTCGAAAGATCCCAGCACCCTGATGGCGGCAACTTCGCAGTTCTTGGGCATTTCCCGTTCCCGCACCCGGTAGGTACCAGCGGCGAGCTTCCGCTCCGTGCGGCACTCCCAGCCACGCGACAACCACTCGGCGATCTTTCCTTCGCCGGGGTGACGGATGACGAATCTGAACTTCTGCTGCGGGTCCTCAAGGCCGCGAACCTGCTTGCAGACCCTGATCTCCCCAGGTCCTGGGGGTAAGCCGCCGCCTCTGGCGCCACCAGCGTCGAGCCACCGGACATGAGAGCGACACCAGCCGTGAGCGCGACAGCCGTACGGCCGCGAACTCGCCCTTTCGTCAGCATCATTCCTCCCCTATCAACTAATTGTCCGTACTGCTGTAGCAGCATGGCAGCATTCCATGAACAGCTGAAGGTATTGGCGTGGCGAATAGTCGTCACTGGCCGATATGCCGACCACGGAGTCGTGAGCGGTCATCAGGGAAGACGGACCACCGCTCACGACCCCGCACTGGTCAGCCGCGAATTTCCATCTGGCCCATCATGCCCATGGAGTTGTGCTCCAATTGGTGGCAGTGATAAACGTATCGACCGGTGTAGCGGTGGAACCGCAACAGGATCCGCACCATCTCACGTGGACGCACGACGATCGTGTCCTTCAGCCCGCTCTCGGGTCCGCGCGGCCCGCGCCCGTCACGGTCGATCACCCGGAACGGCTCCAGGTGAGTGTGGAAGGTATGCGGGACCCGCTCATCGGCATTGAAGATCGTCCACAGCTCGGTATCGCCGCGCCCCGGCCGGATGTCGACCCGATTCGGATCGAATTCCTTGCCGTTGATGAGGAATTGATGGTTCTTCGGGTCGGAACTCAGGCGGAACTCACGCTCGGCGACCGGCCTGCCGAAGTCCTCGATCGAAGCGAGCCGATCGGGAATCAGGCTGTCATCTTCGGCGTCGCATGTCACGTCGAAGCGAAGCACCTCCGGCGGCTCATTCCATGGTGGCGCGGCATTCTCCAGCACCAGCCGGGTGCCGGGCCGGTAGCGGCTGAAGTCGATGATCACGTCCGCCCGCTCGGCGGGCCACAACGTCACCGAGTCGACGCACACCGGCTCCGGCAACAATCCGTTGTCGGAGCCGATCTGGATCATGCCGGACGAGTCTCGCAGCCTCAGCTCGAAGGGTCGCTGATTGGCCATGTTGGCCATCCGGAATCGGTACTTCCGCGCGGCGACACGGAAATACGGCCGGGGCCTGCCGTTGACCAGAACGGTGCCGTTGTCCGGCCCCTTGACATGATCCGAGCCGTAGACGAGATTACCTTCAGCGTCGAAACGTCCCCCACGGAACAGCAGCGGCACGTCGAACTCGTCTTTGGGCAGTGGCAGGCTCTCCTCGTGTTCGTCGGTCAGCAGATACGACCCGGCCAACCCTCGGAACACGTTTTCCGCTTCATGGTGGTGGGCGTGGTCGTGGTACCAGAGCGAAGCCGCACGCTGCTCGTTGGGATAGCGGTAGTCGCGCGAGCCACCAGGCTCGATGGTGTCGGTCGGATAGCCATCGTCGCCAGGCGCCACGTGGCCGCCGTGCAGGTGAACCGCCGTCGGCACGTGCAGTTTGTTGGTCTGCCGGATGATGACGGGCCTTCCCCGTCGCGCGACGATCGTCGGTCCGGGAAACCGGCCGTTGAACGTACGCACCCTGGTCATCCGGCCGGGCAGCACTTCGACGGCGGTCTCCGCCATCGTCATTTGGTAGATCGCGCCTTCAGAAGTAATGGCCGACGGATGCAGGACACGCGGTATCGGCAGCGGCACCGAGAATGCCCGTGCCGCTCCGATCGCCGGAGCCGCTCCGGCGAGAGCAGGCCGTACGGCCGGTACGGCGCAGGCAGCAGCAAGTGCACCGGCTTTGAGAAGATCCCTGCGGTTCAAAAATATTCCTTTCGACGAGCCGGAATTGCGGAACTGGCGAACACCGCTGACACTGTTGATCTTCCTTCCCTTCCGACCGCGTCAGCGCCGCCAACCGGATGCTGCCCGCCACGGCTTCACCGCCGGTTCATTTCCGGCACAGTGATGCGCCGACCTGCGGTGCGGTGAGCATCGGCTTGGGAGCCGAAGGGTTGGCCTCTTGCCCGAACGGGCAGCAACACTTGAGAATTGTGTCTTCTTCCCCTGGCCGGCGAGTGCGGGATTATTCGCCCGTTCGAGCGGAAGGAGGGGGTGCGGTGAAATCAACCGAAGCTATGGAACCGCGACGCGGCCAGGAAGTCATGCTCTGCCGGTATGCGAGTGTTCGGGAGGTTCCGTATGGAATTTCTTTCCGATGAAAACAGCGACGAAAAAGGCATCGGAGAATTCTCCATGCCCACCTTGTGCCGACCTGCAGTGATGCTCCCCGAGTACGTCATCACCCAGGAGGAGACCCTGGATCTCGCCCGCTTGCTCCATGCCGGCGACCCGAACCTGCCGCTCGCGCTACGCCTGATCGAAAACACCGGCGTTCGCGAACGGCATTTGATCCAGCCGATCGGGAAAACCTTGGAGCATCCAGGTTTCGAGACACGTAACCGGATATACGAGCAGCATGCCAAGGCGCGCCTCCCTGAAGTGATCCAGGGGGCACTTGAGAACGCGGGCCTGGCCGCCGTCGACATCGACGCCATCATCTACGTGTCCTGTACGGGCTTCATGATGCCGTCGATGACCGCTTGGCTGATCAACAACTTGGGCTTCGGCTCCGGCACCCGCCAGCTCCCCATCGCCCAACTGGGCTGTGCGGCCGGGGGCGCGGCGATCAACCGCGCGCACGACTTCTGCCGCGGCTATCCCGAGGCGAATGTGCTGATCGTGTCGTGTGAATTCTGCTCGCTGTGCTATCAACCGTCCGACACCGACGTCGGCTCCCTGCTGTCCAACGGCCTGTTCGGTGACGCGGTCGCGGCCGCGGTGGTACGGGGCTCGGGCGGTACCGGGGTGCGGTTGGCACGCAACGGCTCCCACCTCATTCCCCACACCGAGTCCTGGATCTTCTACGCGGTCAAGTCGACCGGTTTTCACTTCCGGCTGGACAAGCGCGTACCCACGACGATGCAACCCCTCGCTCCGGTACTGCGTGGCCTGGTCGACGGGCACGGCTGGGACATCGGCGATCTGGACTTCTACATCGTCCACGCCGGCGGCCCGCGCATCCTCGACGATCTGTCCGGATACCTCGGCATCGACAGCCGGGCGTTCCGGCACAGCAGGGCGACGCTCACCGAATGCGGGAACATCGCGAGTGCCGTCGTGCTCGACGCATTGGCCAGGCTCTTCGCCGAGGGACGGGTCCAAGAACACGGGCGTGGAGTGATCGCCGGGTTCGGTCCGGGAATCACCGCGGAGATGGCGATCGGCACCTGGAGTTCCGGTCGAGACGGCCACCCCACCCACGCGTTTCGCCGGAAATCATCAAGTAACGGAAAGGGCCCACCGGAATGACCGTCACGAAGAAAGATCTCATCCTGTCCCTTGGCGGGGACGTTCCCGTCCACCGCATCGGCTTCGGCGCGATGCACCTGACCGGCCCGGGCTTCTGGGGTCCGCCCAGCGACCCCGAGAACGCGCTCCGCGTGCTGCGCAGGGCCGTCGATCTCGGTGTCACCTTCATCGACACCGCCGACTCCTACGGCCCCGGCTTCAACGAGCAGATCATCCACCGCGCGCTACATCCCTACCCGGAACACCTCGTCATCAGTACCAAGGGCGGACTACTGCGCTCCGGCCCCTCGGACTGGGTCCGCGAAGGCGATCCCTACATCGTCCCCCTCGGCCGCCCCGCGTACCTGCGCCAGCAGGTCGAGCTGAGCTTGCGCAATCTCGGTGTCGAGTGCATCGATCTCTACCAGCTCCACCGCATCGACCCGGCCGTCCCCCTCGCCGACCAACTCGGCGAACTCGCCAAGCTCCAGGAAGAGGGCAAAATCCACCACATCGGCCTCTCCGGGCAACCCGAAGTCACGGTGGACCAGCTCCAGAAGGCTCGCCAGATCACCGACATCGTCGCGGTGGAAAACCTCTACAACATCGCCGACCAGGCAGGTGACGGGGTGCTGCGCTACGCCGAGGAGCACGACATCGCCTTCATTCCGTGGTTCCCGCTCGGCCATGGCGACCTCACCGGACGGGACAGCGTGCTCGCCGCGGCCGCCGAACAGCACGGAGTGTCGCCGGCGCAACTCGCCCTCGCCTGGTTGCTCCACCGGTCCCCGAACATCCTGCTCATTCCCGGCACCACCTCGATCGATCACCTCGAGGACAACATGCGGGTCGCCGAGCTGAGGCTCGACGATCGCGAAATGGCGGCTCTGGACACCGCGGCCGCCCAGTCACCGAAACCCACCTGGCGTCCGTCGGCGGTATGACCGCGACCGATTCCGGGAATGTGCCCAGCTGGAGAAGAGATGAATGCCGAAACACCCAAAACGGTCAGCGTGAGCCCGCACCCCAACGTCAATGTCCTTCTTTCCATCTACGCCGACCTGACTCGCATCGGCGAATACGCCTGCGACGACATCGTCTTGCACGCGGCGGAGCGAGGATCCGGTAATGGCCGCCACACGGGCAAGCGCGCTGTGGTCGCCAAAGAACAGGCACTTATCCGTCTGACGGGTAACACACTCGTCATGGACGTGGAACAGATCACCGCCAACGACCATTTCGGAGCGGTTCTCGGTGTCCTGCGAGCGCATCGCGGAGACGAAAACCTCGCTGTGCCCTTCTGCGGCCTGTGGCGCTTTCGCGATGGAAAAGTCGTCGAGCACTGGGAAAACGCCTACGACCAGAGCGCACTGACCCGCTTCGTCACCCACGCTCATCAATCAAAAGCCGACTGAGCTCTGATGGCCCCGGCATTCGGAAGGACAACGCACGACACGGCATGGGTACTGTGCACGGGCTGCAAGTCACCCATTTATCACAAGAGGATGGCACGCACTATCCAGGTATGCCCGGAATGCGGGAAGCACGAGCGCCTTACCGCGCAGCGGCGACTCGAGACATTGCTTGATCCGGGCAGCCTGAACCGAATCCACCTGCGACCGGCGAACGAAGACGTCCTCGGCTTCGTCGACACCTTGCCCTATCCGGCAAGGTTGGCCCAGGCCAGGGAACAGACCGGGCTGGACGAGGCCGTGGTCTGTGCGGGCGGCACCATCCACGGCCACGCGGTGATCATGGCCGTGATGGACTTCCGGTTCCTCGGCGGCAGCCTCGGTGCCACTGTCGGCGACCTGATCACCCTCGCCGCGGAGACCGCGCTGGCCGAGCACACCCCCTTGCTCATCGTCACCGCGTCCGGCGGGGCGCGGATGCAGGAGGGCGCCATCTCGCTGATGCAGATGGCCAAGACCAGCGCCGCGCTCGCCCGGCTCGACGAGGCCGGGATCCTCACCGTCTCACTGATCACCGACCCGACGTTCGGTGGAGTCGCCGCCTCGTTCGCGACGGTGACCGACGTGATCATCGCCGAGCCCGGCGCCAGGCTCGGCTTCGCCGGGCGCCGAGTGATCGAGCAGACGATCCGGCAGAAACTACCGCCGGAATTCCAGACCGCCGAATTCCTGAGGGAACAGGGCTTCATCGACATGATCGTGCCCAGGCAGCGGCTCGGGAACACGCTCGCCGACCTCCTCCGTGTCGGTAATTTCCGGACATCCGAGGCGGACGACGTTCAGCTCGGCTCGCTCGACCAGCACCAGTTGGTCCAGGACCCGCGTCTGCTCCCCCAGCACGATCCGTGGGACACCATAGGCAAGGCTCGTGCCCTTGACCGTCCCACCACGCTGGAGTACGCCTCTCTGGCCTTCACCGGCTTCCAGGAACTGCACGGCGATCGAATCTCCGGCGACTGCGCCGCGACGGTCGCCGGTACAGCCTGGCTGGGCGAGCGGCCGGTGGTCGTGATCGGCCACCAGAAAGGCCACACACCAGCCGAACTGGCGCGACGGAACTTCGGCATGTCCATGCCATCCGGATATCGGAAGGCGGCCAGGATCATGCGCCTGGCCGCGAAGCTGGGACTGCCGGTGATCACCGTGGTGGACACTCCGGGTGCCCATCCCGGACCGCGGGCCGAAGAACAAGGTCAGGCGGTCGCCATCGCCGAGTGCATCCAGCTGATGACCTCGCTCCCGGTGCCGGTCATCGCCGTGATCACCGGCGAGGGCGGCAGCGGTGGCGCGCTCGCGCTGGCCACCGCGAACCGGGTGCTGATGTGTGCCGGCGGTGTCTATTCGGTGATCAGTCCGGAGGGCTGCGCCGCGATCCTGTGGCACGACCGGGCCGCGGCCCCACTGGCGGCCGGCGCGCTCGGCATCGACGCGCGCAGCCTGCTGTCGCTGGGCGTGGTCGACGGTGTGCTGCCCGAACCGGAAGGCGGCACCGGCGCGGATCCCGCGCTCAGCGCGGACCGGCTGCGTTCGGCGCTGATGAGAACTCTGGCCGAGCTCACGTCGCTGACCGCACGAGAACTGGTACACGACCGGAGACAACGGTTCCGGCGGTTCGGCGGACTCGGGTCCGCGGCCGAAACAGGGACGAATCAAGAGATTGCACGGTGACTACTGTGGACGCTCGCAAATGGGTCGGCGCTCTCTTGTCCACACGGACCCGCGACACGGCCGAAGAGGTTGTCAGCACAGTACGCGCTTTGCTGGACACGCTGCCCCGGCAACCGGAAAGCCTGCGCCTGCGAACGGGCCAGGTGACCATCGAAATCGCTTGGCCGGCGCAGAGAACCGCGACACCTCCGGTCGCACCTACCCCTGCCGTTCCTGCCCTCGACTCGTCGAACGGATCCGCGGGGGAGCTCAGGGCGACGGCGCACTACATCTGTGCACCCAGCGTCGGCACTTTCCATCGCTCCCCCGAGCCGGGCGCCGGCCCGTACATCACCGAAGGCGACGTGGTGCGCCCCGGCCAGCAGGTCGGCATCGTCGAGGTGATGAAACTGATGCTTCCGGTCGAGGCCGACCTGGGCGGCCACGTGACCAGGGTGCTCAAGGGAAACGGGCATCCGGTCGAGTACGGCGAGCGGCTCATCGAGCTTGCCCCGGCCGAGGACGAATAGGCAGGGAGCCGATGTTCTCGAAGATACTCATCGCCAACCGAGGTGAGATCGCCCTGCGCATCGCGCGGACCTGCCGCGAACTCGGAGTGCGTACGGTCGCGATCTACTCCAGTCAGGACCGGGATTCCGCCGTCGTCCGGTTCGCCGACGAAGCAGTGCGGATCGGTCCGCCAGAAGCCAAACTGAGCTACCTCAACGCGATGGCGATCCTCGAAGTTGCACGGCGTACGGGCGCGGAAGCCATTCATCCCGGCTACGGATTCCTTTCCGAGGACCCCGACTTCGCCGACGTCTGCGCGGCGAACGGGATCCCGCTGATCGGCCCCTCCGCCGAGGTCATGGCACGGCTGGGCAGCAAGATCTCGGCTCGCGGCCTGATGGCGGATGCCGGCCTGCCGCTGCTGCCAGGCAGCCTCACCCCCCTCCGAGCCGAGCAGTCCGCCCGGCTCGCCGGGCACATCGGCTTCCCGGTGATCGTCAAGGCGGCCGCGGGCGGCGGTGGCCTTGGTATGCGGGTGATCCCGGGCAAGGACGAGTTCGTGGACGCCTATCGGCGGACCGAGGCGACCGCACGGTCGCTCTTCGGCGACGGCCAGGTCTACCTCGAGAAGTACCTGGCTGTCGCAAGGCACGTGGAGATCCAGGTGCTGTGCGATGCCCACGGCAGCGCCGTCCACTTGGGCTCCAGGGACTGCAGTGTGCAACGCCGCCACCAGAAACTGGTGGAGGAGTCCCCTGCGCCGCGGCTGTCCGACGACCTGCTCGAGCGCATGGGGCAGGCCGCCATCCGCGGTTCGCTGGCGGCGGGATACGTAGGAACGGGCACCTTCGAGTTCCTGGTCGGCCCGGACAACGACTACTACTTCATGGAGGTCAACTGCCGGATCCAGGTCGAGCATCCGGTAACCGAGGCAGTGACCGGCATAGACCTGGTGGCCGAACAGATCAAGGTGGCCGCGGGAGACCGGCTCACCCTCCGGCCGGAGGACACCCGAACTCGAGGAGTGGCCATCGAGTGCCGGATCAACACCGAGGACCCGGAACGCGGTTTCGCCCCTACGCCAGGCAGACTGGAGGAGTTCATCCCCGCCGGCGGTCCCTTCGTGCGAGTGGACACCCACGCGTTCCCCGGCTATACGGTGCCACCGAACTACGACTCTCTGCTGGCCAAGCTCATCGTGTGGGCTCCGGACCGGCCCCAGGCGATTAGCCGGATGCGTCGCGCGCTCGAAGAGTTCCACATCGCGGGTTCAACGGTGAAGACCACCAAGGATTTCCTGGTCGATGTGCTCCGCAACGCCAAATTCGCCGCCGCCGAGCACAGCACCGCGCTGGTTGACGAGATGCTGCACGCAGAGAGCCGCTCAGCCGAAAGATCCGCTTGAAGCGCTTGCCGAAAGGTGATCCTGTGAGGGGTAAGGCAAAGGTGGCGTAGGGGTTTCGCCTGACTGTGAAGGCCTCCTTGCCTACTCTGAAGGTGGTGAAGGGGCCCTTCACGGACCACCGAGGCAAACCAGGGCCGTCCGGCGGGGTTCCGCGGCCTGAGCAGTCCTGAAGCCCCTTTGAGACGGGAGGTAGCACGGCTGGTCCCCGAACTGGTCCGCGCGGCCGTGCCCGGCGGCTCACCGTCGACTGGGCGTCGCGGTGTGGCTGACCAACGACCTCACAGTCCTGTTCGGCGCTCCGGCGGTCGCCACCGGCGCCTGGACGTGATCAGCGAGGATGCACCGACGAGCACGCGTAGCTGCGCAGTGCCGCCCTGGGCCGGGCGCACCAGTGTGAATGCACCCGGCCCGCACGGAATCACACGTGCCGGCCCACGTTCTGCGGGAACGCCCCCGGGGCGTTTCCCGGGGGCGTGTAGCGGGCGACGATGAACACGCTCGGCTGCGGGAAGATCGTGCCCGCCGGGCAATGCACGATGGCGGCGGCGACGCCGGTGGTCGACTTCCACACCACCTGCGTGAACCTCCCCGTCGCTGGCGAGACCCCGGGGTGGTTGTAGTCGTACTTCGACGCCTCGTCCATCCAGGAATTCATCGCGTCCTGGATTCCGGCGCTGCCGGTGCCGGCATACAGGTTCTCCCCATACCTGGCCTGCAAGTCGGAATGGTGGAAGCGGCAGTTGTGCGCCAACTGGAGGACGCCGGAGTACAGCGAGTGGCTCCAGTACAGCGGCCTGGCTCCATACTGCGCCCTGGCCTGGTTGTGCTGGGCGAGGACCTGGTCGCGCCACGCATCAGTCACCCCCATGCCAGACCGGCCCCCCTCGGCCCGCGGCCCGGTTGCTGCCTGGACAGGTCCAGCGCTCGCCACCAATGCCAAACACACCGCCACAACCCCTGCCGCCACACCACCGCGCATACGCGCCACAACGTCCTCCTGGTCTGTTCAGTAGAATCCCTTACGACAAAGGGGATTCTGGTGTCACCGACCACCATGCAGCCGGTAAGCCACCCGATCGCGGGTCACCCGCCCGAGCACCGCATATCACCGAAGGAGCACCCGACCATGGCGACCCGTCAACGCGCGGAAGCAACCAGCAAGCCCGCCTCACCCGGCGCGGCCCTGGCCGTGATGTGGCGCGGCACGCGCTTCACTCTGCCCAGCCCGCAGGAGTACCCGCTCGAAGCGCTCGAAGCCGAGGAAGAGGGCAAGCACCTCACCGCGCTGAAACTCATTTCTCGGCGCCGATCAGTACCACGTCTGGCGCGACTTGGCCGCCACGGCTGCGGACGCCGAGTAGTTCTCGGCCGCCGTGATGAAGGAGCTGGGGCGGGGAAACCCATAACGGTCGCCGCGATCCTCGGCAACGAGGCGACCGGTATCCGCGTGAAGGACTCCTTCCCTCGGCTGAGCCGAGGGAAGGAGTCCTTCACGCGCTAGGAACACATACGCCACTATTGCCTTACGGATCAGCCACGCCGTCCCGAAAGCCCCGATCAGTCCGGCCGATGTCCTTGGTCCCGAATTCCCCGTTGTCCTGCCATCCATGCCGCGAGTTGCGCGCGCTTGGTGAAGCCGAGCTTGGCCAGGCTGCGTTCGACATGCCCCTCGGCCGTGCGCCGGGCGATCACCAGCCGGGCGGCGATCTCCTTGTTGGACATGCCTTGCGCGACCAGTTCGGCGACCTGTAGCTCGCGCCGGGTCAACGTCACCGCCGGCGCGTGACTCTCGGGTGCGGGGAGCGAAGCACTGATCTGGATGGTCGCGTCGTCTCTGAGCGCGTACGCGACCGCTTGGTCCGGACTCAACTTCTCGCCATCCTGAAAGGCGCTGTGGAAACCCAGCGCCCGTCTGGCACGCTGCTCCGCGTTCTCGCGATCGCTGAGCAGCGGGGTGATTCCGGCCAGCGGCACGCCGACCGCGCGCCAGATGGTCGCCGCCGCTCCGAGCAGCGTGGCGGCGCGACCACACCGATCCGCCGCCTCCATCCAGGCCAGTAGCTCCAAGCTCCGGCCGATGCCCACCAGGTCGTTGAGGGCATGGCTCAACCGCAGGCTCTCCGTCACCTTCTTAGTGGCCGCGCCACACTCGTTTTGCTTCCACAGCGCGAGACCGTGGACGTACAACGCGTAGGACCGGCACCAGCTCTCGCCGACTGCGGAACAGCGCTCGACGCACTCGTCGCACAAGGCTTTCGCGTGGTCGAGGTCTCCGTGCGTGTCGTCGTTTCGCAGGCAATAGCAGAAGGCCATCATGACGAGCAGGGTGACGACACCCACTTTGTCACCCAGGGCACGGTGACGCGCCAAGGCGTCCTCGAACAAGGTCAAGGCACTCGAGTAGTCCCCCTGCGCCATCGTGGCGCTGGCCGCATAGCGCACGGTATAGGCCAGAGCCGCCTCGTACCGCAACTGTTCGGCCAGTGCACGGCATTCCTGCAGCGCGGTGGCCGCCCCGGAGAAGTCACCCCTCGTCTGGGCCGCCCATCCGGTGATCCACAAGGCCTTCGCGCGGACGGGCGTCGGCTCGGGGGCGAGCGCGAGCGCGTGGGTCAGCCAGTGGTGGCCTTCACTCACCGCGCCGCAAGCGATCCAGTAGGTCCACAACGCGGCGACCATGGCAAGACCGACCTGGTGCTCGCCTGGTTCGCTGAGACAGAAGTCCAATGCGATCCGGACGTTCGCATGTTCGAGGCGCAGCCGCTCGCATCCGGCCACCTGATCCGGACCAAGCCATCCGGCCTCGACCCGCGCGACCAGCGCGTAGTAGTAGTCGCGGTGCTGCCGCCGCAGTCCCGGTTCCTCGCCGGTGCCGAGCAGCATGTCGCGCCCGTACAGGCGGAGGGTCTCCAGCATCCGGTAGTGGACCGACCGGCCACGGCCCGCCGCGGTGAGGATCGACTTGTCCACCAGCGCGGCCAGCAGATCGATCACACCCTCCCGTTCGATGCCGTTTCCGGCGCAGACCGCTTCCGCGGCGTCGAGGTCGAATCCGTCGGCGAACACCGAAACACGCGCCCACAGAGTCCGTTCCGGCACTGTGCATTGGCTGCGGGTCCAGTCGATCGACGCTTGCAGTGTCCGATGCCGGGGCACCGAACGGCAGCCCCCCACCAGGAACCGGAAGCGATCATCCAAGCGCCGCAGGATTTGCTCCGGTGCCAGCACCCGTATCCGGGTCGCCGCCAGTTCGACGGCCAGCGGAAGCCCGTCCAGCCGATGACAGATCCGTGCGATCGTCGCCCGCGTGGCGGCGTCGGGGTCGAAATCAGAGAGGACAGCGGCCGCTCGTTCCACGAACAGACGCACCGATTCGACACGGCTCAGCTCTTCCGCCCCCGGCATGTGGTCAGGATCCGGTGCCGGCAACGGGGATACCGGAAAGACTCGTTCCCCTGTCGTGCACAGGGTGTGCCGGCTGGTGGCCAGAATCCGCAGCCCGGGCGCCAGCGCGAGCAGTTCGGCGCACAGCCTGGCACAGGCGTCCCGCAGGTGCTCGCAGTTGTCCAGCACCAGCAGAAGCCGTTTGGCCTCAAGCACACCAGCCAAGGCAGCCAGAGGTGACCGAGCCGAGTAATCGCGGACCCCCAAGACATCCGCGACCGTCTGCTCCAGCAGCGCCGAATCCCCCAGCGCGGCAAGCTCGACGAACCACACCCCGCCGGGAAACGCCCGCCGGATCTTCTCGGCCACATGCAACGCCAGCCGCGTCTTGCCCACCCCTCCCACGCCGGTCAGCGTCACCAAGCGGAAGGCGGTCAAGGCCCGCTGCACTTCGACCAGCTCACCGCGGCGCCCGACGAAACTGCTCACCTCGACCGGCATGCTGCCCAGGCGTTTCAGCGGTGGCCCCACATCAGACAAGTTAGCCCAAGCCCGCCACCCCCGGACAGAACATCATCGAGGCGCCTTGGCGTATGTCCGCCAATGACCGTTCATGGACAACGCGAGACCCTCGAATCGGCCTACGATAAGAGCTTCTCTGGCCTCGTGCGAGGAGGGAGTCATGGTCAGGCCTTGGGTGGCAGGAGAGCACGTGTGCGTCTGGTACGACACCGACCACGAATACCAGCGACTCGCGCGGCTTCATTTCCTCGCTGCGGTGGAACAGGGCCAGAAGATCACGTACCTCACCAACCGCACTCCTCCCGTTGTTCTCTCCTGGTTGTCTCTGACCGGGCCGGAGCTGGACGCGTTGACCCGGCGAGAACAGCTCGTCATCTCATCCGCCGACGAGTTCTACCAGGCTGCGGGGTTCGAGTCGGATCGTGTGATCAGCCGGCTGCAGGCAGAGTCGAATGCGGCGACACGTGCCGGCTATTTGGGTCTGCATATCTGTGCGGACATGACCTGGGCATTACCGGAACTGGCGGACAGCGAGCTGTTCCTGGCCTACGAAAGGCAGGTCACAGCCCTGGCCGCTACTGGCGAGTTGCCGACGTTGACAGGATTCTGTTACTACGACCGGCGGCAGCTCACGAATGAGCATCTGGAGGCCGTGCGCCAGGCCCATTCCAAGTCGCTGACCGCTGAACAGGCCGAACAGCGAGAACCCCTGTTACGGATGACTCCGCTGGAAGGGCAATGCGGGCTACGACTGTCCGGCGAGATCGACCGGTCGAACCTCGCCGAGTTCGCCGCGACGCTGGAATCGACATACTGCGACGATGACGATTTCCATCTGGATGTCAGAGAACTGCGCTACGTCGATGTGGCCACCGTCCGGCTGCTCGCCCACTCCGCGGCCAACCTCCGCAACGGGTACCGGTTCGTACTGCGCTCACCGGGCCCCATCATCCGCGCGATCCTGCGGAACTATGGCTGGGACCAGTTACCGTCCCTGACGTCGGTGGCCACAGAGGAGGCGTCCTGAGATGAGCGTGCAGGAAGCCCCGACCGCCGTCGCGTCCTTCGTGCATCAGGCCTGCATTTACAGCTCTGACACGGAATTCCTCGACATGGCGATGCCGTTCATCGAAGACGGTCTGGCATGCGGGGAAGCCACGCTGGCCGTGACCACGCCGAACAACATCGAGATGCTCACCGACACCCTCGGTGCGGACGCCGACCGGGTCGAATTCATCGACGCATACGGCTGGTACCGCCGCCCCGCGGCGACTCTGCTCGGATATCACGACTACTACACGGACCGCCACGCCGAGCGGCCAGGGCACGTACGCATGATCGGCGAACCGATCTGGACAGGACGGTCGGACCAAGAGGCCGTCGAGTGGAGGCGATACGAGTCGATTCTCAACGTCGCCTTCGCGGACTCGTCGGCATGGATCGTCTGCCCGTACGACGCCCGGGTACTGGCGCCGCCGATCATCGCCGACGCCCAGCGCACCCACCCCGCTCGGCTGGCGGGCCGCGAGGCGAGCCCATGCTCTGCCTACGTCGACCCCGCGATCTTCGTCGACAGCAGCGACGCCGACCCGTTGCCGGCTTCCCCACCGGACGCCGCGGTACTGCCCTTCACGGGCGACCTGTCCAGCGTGCGACGCTTCGTCACCGCGCACGCCTCGCTCCATGGGCTGCCCGGACACCAAGCCGCTTTGCTCTCGGCCGCGGTCAGCGAGGTCGCCAACCACGTCGTGCAGCGAGGTAGCGGCCGCGCGACCATCCGGTTGTGGGCCGAATCCGGGAGCATCGTGTGCGACGTCCACGAACCTGCCGGGCGCATCACCGACCCGTTCCTCGGCTACCTGCCCCCCACCCTCGACCCGGCACCCGGCGATGGCCTGTGGCTCACCCGTCAGCTCAGTCACCTGGTCGAGACTCGTTCCGGATACTGCGGCGCCACGGTGCGCTTGCATATGTCCGGTCTGCAGGTCGTCGAACCGCGCCGCTGATACCGCCGTATTGAGGATCGTGGCCAGTTCCGGCACGCGGGGGTCGCAGGCCTTCCCACCGAGACGACCAGTTTCGTGGACCGGAGGCGGGAGCTGGCCGAGGTGAAGCGGCTGCTGTCGGCGGGCAGGCTGTTGACGCTGACCGGCGCCGCCGGGGTTGGCAAGACCCGGCTGGCCCTGCGGATAGCGGAGCGGCTCTCGCGGGCGTTTCCCGACGGCGTGTGGCTGGTGTCGCTGTCGCCGCTCCAGGATGGTGCGCCGGTGGCCCACGCCGTCGCGGACGCGCTCGGGATCAGCGATGACACCGGCAGGCAGCCGCTCGATCTCGTTGTCGAATACTTGCGGGCACGGCGGCTGCTGCTGGTCTTGGACAACTGCGAGCACCTGCTTGACGCTTGTGCGGCACTGGTGGGTGCGGTCCTGCCGAGGGCGGCGGGGGTGCGGATCCTGGCCACCAGCCGGCATCGGCTCAATCTGACCGGGGAACATCTGCTGGAGGTGCCGCCACTGGGAATTCCAGCACCGGAGGAACCAGTCGAGGGGGTGTCCGGGACCAAAACCTTCCCTGCCCTTGAACTCTTCAGTGATCGCGCGACCGCCGTTGTTCCGGATTTCGCGATGACCGCAGGCAACCTGGAGTACGTGGCCCGGCTATGCCGCCGGCTCGACGGTCTGCCGCTCGCGATCGAGCTGGCCGCCGTGCGGCTGCGGACAGTCGGGATCAAGAAGCTCGTCGAGCAGTTGGACGACCGCTTCCGGCTGCTCACCGGCGGCGGCCGGAGTGTGCCGCCCCGTCACCAGACACTGCGTGCCGCGATCGAGTGGAGTTACGGGCTGTGCACCCAGGAGGAGCAGCGGGTATGGGCCTTGCTGTCGGTGTTCGCCGGCAGCTTCGATCTCGATGCGGCGGAAGCGGTCTGCACCGAGGACGACGGAGAGCACACCGACGTCCTGGACGTCGTCGCCGGGCTGGTGGACAAGTCCATTCTGATCGGCCGGCGCAGCGGTGACGCGATGCGGTACCAGCTGCTGAGCTCGTTGCGGGACTACGGTCTGGAGAAGCTTGCCGAGCTCGGCACGGTACTCGCCGCCCGCCGAAGGCACCGGGATCACTATCTGCGTCTGGCCGAGGCGTGTGAGCGGCAGTGGTTCGGCCCCCGCCAGCTGGAGATCGCGGGGAGTCTCCGGTCGGAGTTGGACAACTTCCGTGCGGTGCTGAACTTCTGTACCACCACGCCGAGCGAGGTCCAGATTGGACTGCGCCTGGCCGCAATCCTGTGGTGCCATTGGACCCCTTGTGGGGCCAACGACGAGATGCGGTACTGGTTCCAGCAAGCCGTGCATCGAGGAGCGAAGCCGAGCGGCCGCTGGGCCACCGGGTTCTGGGTGTGCGGCATGGTGATGGTGATCCACGGCCGCTCGACCCAAGTGCTGCAAGCCGCGGCTCCGCCTGACGGATCCGCGCGGGCGCGCGACGACCGGCCGGCGGCCACGCCGGTGGCCGGCTGGCGGCCCGGCGAACGCGAGCTGATGAGCTTCGTCGTGCTCAGCCAGATCGAGCTCGCCTGCACGCTCGTGTTCCACGCCAGACCGGACCAGGCCGTGCCACTGTGCCGTGAGGCCCTCGCCGTCTGCCAGGCCTACGACGAGCAGTGGGCCCGGTCGTACGCGCTGCGCACTCTCGCTTTGGCACAGTGGGCGCTGGGCGAATACGACGGCGCCACCGAACATGCCCGCGAATGCCTGCGGCTCGAGTACGTCGTCCACGACCAGCCGAGCCTCGGCAGGACCCTCGAACTGCTGGCCGCCATCGCCGCCGACAAGGGTGATGCCGAGCGCGCCACCGTGCTGCAGGGCGCGACCGAGCGGATCCGGCACGACACCGGCCAACGTCCGCTGGCGTCGCGGCCTCGTCAGGCAGGGCGGATCCGGGCGAGCGAGCGGCGGACCCGCGAGACTCTGGGCGACCGCGGCTTCGAGCAGGCCTTCAAACGTGGCGAAGAGCTCTCACGGAATGACGTCGTCACCTACGCTCTGCAAGAGCGTTCCAAGATTTCCGGCAAATCACCCAAGCCGAGCCCAGCGTCTCCCGGCGAGGCAGCCGATACCCGGCTGACGCCGCGCGAGAGACAAGTCGCCGAGCTCGTCTCCCAGGGCCTGACAGACAAGCAGATCTCCGCCGCCCTGGTGATCGCGCAGCGCACCGCCGAGTGGCACGTGCGGCGCATTCTGACCAAGCTGCGCTTCACCAACCGCACCCAACTGGCGGCCTGGTTCAGTTCGACACGGCCTCCAGGCGAACGGCCAGAGTCGCGATAGTGCCCCGGCCACCGGGACCGCTGCGTAACTTGAGCCGTCCGGTGAGCGCCTCGGCCAGCCGTAAGCCAGGGTCACTGTGCACGAACGTGGCCCGTGTGGATCCATTGTCAGGCAGGCCAGAGCCCTCGTCGATGACCTCGCATCGCAGTTCCCCATCCGCCAGGCACAGCACCAGACGGCCCGAACCGCCGCCGTGGACGACCGCGTTGCACGCGATCTCCACTGCCGCCTGAACGAACGTACTCCGCACAGGTTCGCTCACCCCTGCCCACAACAAGCTCTCGGCCACCCTGGCTCGCACCAGCGGGAGATCGGAGCCGGTGAAACCGAGTCTCAGCAGGCGATCCTCACTCACGGTTCCTCCTGCACGCTGAGCCGCAACTGCGATACGGCGTCGGAGCCGAGGCTGCGCAGGACCAGTTCCAGCATCGGCCCGCAGCGGACGGTGACCTTGCTCCCTTCCGGGAGGGCGGCGGCGAAGCTGATCAGCTGCCCGGCGCAATACGCCTCCATGAAGCACAGGTCGGTCAGGTCCAGCTCGAAGTGGAATGACGCCAGGGCATCCCGCTGCTTCAAGGTTTCGCGCAGGGCCTCGACGAACTCAGCGCGAGTGGACAGCTCCGCGGAGCCGGCGATCCGTCTGCCGTTCGGGAATCGCGTGACATGGACCGCGTCGAGGCGCTCCATGACCTGGATCGGATGGACCGCGCCCACCGCGGCCACCATATGGTCGCTGAACTGCCGCTGGTCATACCAACAGATCGCGCTCAGCCGGGAATCCGCCAACATCGGCTCGAAGAAGGCCTCGTAGGCCACCACCTCATCGAAGTCGACACCAGGCTTCAACGCCCAGCTCATGTCGGCCGCGCCCCGTAGCCACGGCCAGCCCTCACGCTTGCAGCTCTCGGCCACGGCGGCGTACGTCGCCACCTGACGGTCCTTGTCGAAGCGACCATCCGGCAGATAGACGGACGTGTTCCGTTCGAGCACCAGCTGCCCGCTGTCCCTGGCGGCTTCCACGTGACCGCTGCCGCAGTCCATGTGCGCCACCACGTCGTCGTCGCCGAGGTCATCGGGATCCAGGATGAGCAGCACCTTCTCACCTCTGGCCAGACCGGTCCGGGTGTAGGTGGTGAGCACCTGCCAGCGGGCTTCGACGTCGGCGAACGCCAGACAGGAGTGATCTCCCGGCCGCAGCCGTTCGACCGGAACGGTTTGGTGTGATCCGCCCGTTGACTCGGCCATCATCACCGCCACTTTCACTGACACGCTTTATCCGACGATGGATGTTCGTCTTGTGCGCCCTAATTCAGCTTTTCCCGATATCAGACGTCGTGCAAGGGGGTAGCCGGGTAAGCGTGCGGCGAATTCCGGCCATTGTCGTATTCCGGCCTCGCTATTACCTGTAAGGCCGGGCGGTTGGGGAGGCCTGCCCCGCGTACAGCCTGTACTCGAGCAACTACGCTGGTAGGGTCCAGGGAGTAGTCGCGCGCACGAGAGGTCGAGATGACGCGGTCCGAATACCTGGCGCCGAGTTCGGTCCCGGTCGGCGTTGATCCCACCCGCGCCAGCATCGCCCGGGTGTATGACGCCGCACTCGGCGGCAAGGACAACTACGAGATCGACAGGCTGGTCTTGCGGCAGGTCGCCACGAAGGCCCCCGAAGTCGCCGACCTGGCCTGGTCGAACCGCAACTTCCTGACCCGGGCCGTGCGATTCCTGACCCAGCAGGCGAAGATCAAGCAGTTCCTCGACTGCGGTTCCGGTTTGCCGACCGCGGAGAACACCCACCAGATCGCGCAACGGGTCGACTCCGACACCCAGGTGGTCTATGTCGACAATGACCCGGTGGTCATCGCGCACGGCCGCGCGATCCTCGCCGAGAACGCGAACACCTACTTCGTCGCCGAGGACATCTTCCAGCCCAAGCAGGTCCTGAACAACGAGGTGGTCCGCCAGAACCTCGACTTCACCCAGCCGCTGGCGTTGCTCCAAGTCGGCACCCTGCACCACTACGTCGCCGACAACGGTGCCGACCTGATGCGCGAGTACATCGCCGCGCTGCCCAGCGGCTCCTTCGTGGTCATCGCCCACTTCTTCGACCCCGAAACCGCCGAGCTGAGCGACCTGGCCCGCAAAATGGAGGATCTGTTCATCCACAGCCCGATGGGGTCCGGCATGTTCCGGACGGAACGGCAAATCCTGGAGTTCGTGGACGGGCTTGAGATCATGCCGTCAGGGCCGGGCAAAGAACCCAAGCTCGAACTCTGCGACTACTGGTGGCCGGACGGACCGAAGCTGACACCGCTCAACCAGGTCGAACGGTGCATCGCCGCCGTCGTCGCACGCAAACCCTGAGCCGCTACCCAACCCGACCGGTCTCCACACGACCACCCTCGCCTACGCTGTGATGTCACGCACATAACAGTAAGGTAACGGAATCGATTCTCTGGTCGCGCCGGGTTTTGGCTTCCGGAAACGAATTCACGTATAACGTTCCGGGCTCGGTCAGGTGAAATCCGGGACAGGGCGGGTGAATATCTGCCGGTGAACGCTGATGTGAGCGAAATCGGCTTCGCGTTTCAACCGTTGTACAGCCTGCACTCCAGTGCGGCGGTCGCGGTCGAAGCGTTGGCGCGACCACCCTCGGGCAGGATCACGGACCTGCTCGCGGCGGCCTCCCGGGACGACCGTCTGGTCGAGCTCGACGTCGCTCTCGCGGCCCGCGCGGTGCTGGAGGAATCCCGGCATCAGACGCTGCTTCCGCTCCATCTCAACCTCACCGCGCTGACCGCCGCCGCAGCGCCGGTGGCAATCGCGCCGTTGCTCTCGGCCATCGCCGAGGCCGGGCGCCGGAACCGGGAGATCGTGCTGGAAGTCGGCGCGTTCCACGGCGATGTCGGCTACGTACCGCTGCTGGCCGGGTTGCGCCGGTTACGGGAGATGGGGTTCCGGCTGGCCGCGGACGGTCTCGGCATGCGCGAACCTCTCCCTGAGCGTACTCGCCGAGGCACAGTTCGATCTCTTCAAGTTGGATCGCACGACCTTGCGGCGGCTACCGACAGATCCGGCGCGGATGGCGCTCGTGGACGCACTTTCCCAGTTCGCGGCCCGGATCGGCTCGCGGCTGGCGGCGACCGGGGTCGAATCGGAGGCCGAGCTGGCCGCGGTGCGGCAAGCGGGGATCCGGATCGCACAAGGAAACCTGTTCGCGCCGGCGCGACGGCAGATCGCTTTGAGCACGACAGCATTGGCTGTTCCTGCCACTGCGGACCATCCTCGATCCGCCGGATTCGCACGCGCGGCGGAGTTGCGCGTCGAGGATTTCCTGCAGCCCGCATCGACGTTGCCAGACACCGCGACGTGTGAGGATGTCCGGGCCGCGCTGCTCGCCCATGACGCCCCCAGCGGCGTCGTCGGGCTGACCCCACAGTTGCGTCCACAATGGATGGCCGACCGCGGCCGGTTCCTCTCGGCCTTCACCGGCCCGTTCGGGTATGCGCTGCATGCGAAGAAACCCGCTTCCCGGCTCGCCGATCCCCCGCGCGTGATCCCGGTCGGTGCGGGAGCCCGGGAAATGCTGGAACTGTTCGCCGACGCGGCCTGGGACCGCTGCGGCGACGAGGTCATCGTCGTCGATGGATCCGGTCGCCGCCTGGGCGTGGTGCTGGTCGCCGAACTCGTGCGCGGTGTCGCCGACGCCAAGATCGAGGAAGCGACCATGCTCAACCCGCTCGCCCGGCTGCCCGGCAGCGACGTAGTGGCCAGAGAGGTCGACCGGCGGATCGCGGACGGTCAGGCACACGTGGTCGCCTGGGTGGACATCGACGGATTCAAGAAGATCAACGACACCGCCGGTTTCGCCGCGGGTGACGATCTCATCCGCGAGCTGGGACGTGTTCTGTCAGGTTTGAGGGCCGGGCTGCGCGACGTCACGATCAGCAACCTCGGCGGCGACGACTTCCTCCTCGCCTGCGGCATCGGCGAGATCACGACGATCGCCGACGCGCTCCTGAACACCCCATGGTCAGCGGACGGACTGCCGGCCACGCTCTCACTCGCGACCCTGATCTGTGAGAAGTCCTCGACACAGTCCTATCGGGACGCTTCCCGGCGGCTGGCGCCGCTGAAGAAACACGCGAAAAGCATTCGCGGGGCCAGTTGGGTCAACGGTTGGCCCGGCGCCGACCGAGCCGAGGTCCTCCACCCACGACAAGGCCGCCACGCGCTGCCCGAACCACGGCCACACGTCCCTTGCCCCGCGCTCGCGGGCTGAGCCGGCTAGCTCAATACAGCTAGGCCTTGCGGCCGAGGCCCGCGTAGACGTCGTCCGGTTCCACGTGGCAGATGCCCAATTCGGGGCGCCACAGCGGTGCGCTCACCACGCCGGGCTCGACCAGCTCCAGCCCGTCGAATATTCTCCCTCCCACTCCACCTTCACCAGGGCAGCGCACGTGCCCCATGTTTGTCCTCTTAGGATCTGATGTATGTCAGCGAAATGCGGAGTCGGCGCTCGGCGGTATACCGCCCACACCTCGGTGTTCGCCTACAACGCCGCCCATCCGGACGCGCCGATGCCGCTGAGCTCCGACGCCCGCAACACACTTCGCAGCTTCACCTGCGCCGGCGCCGGGCTGGTGGACGACCTGATCGCCAGCGAGAAGCGGCACACCCTGGACTTCCTGCCCGGCGGCGCGCCGGAACCAGGCGAACCGGACCAGGCCGGCACGGTTGTCGCGTCCCGCTGGGGAAACCCGCCCTACCTCGTCCTCGCCGAACAAGTGCCGCTGCGGCAAGCCTGGAAAATCATCACCGCCCACTGGCCCGCCAAGCTATCGTCCGCCGTCGAGGCACTGCGTTCCCTCGCCGACGAGCCCTCCTCCGAAGCCTGATCGTCGGTCAACCAGTGAGGACGCCGCCCGCGGCACGGAGCGTGACGGGCGTCCCCGCGCAGCAGCGTGGTCGCGTCGGAATTCTCGGCTTGACCTGCACATGGCGTGCGGGAGGCTGACGCGGCGTCACCGACACCTCATCCGCCCGTTCGCCACGCGCCCGGGCCGTGTCGGTGATCAGGCAATAGGCTCCTCGCATGCGCGAGAGTTTTCACGGCGAATTGACCAAGCTCGGCGAGCAGTTGACGCACATGTGCCGCTTGGCGGCGGAATCGATGCGCCAGGCCAGCAAAGCGTTGCTGACCGCCGACCTGACGCTGGCCGAGCGGGTGCTCGACGCCGACGCCGACCTCGACCAGGCTCGCGCGGATTGCGAGACCCAAGCTCAGGCCCTTCTGGCGTTGCAAGCGCCGGTAGCCGGTGACCTGCGGACCATTCTGGCCGCGGTCTACTGTGCCGAGAAGATCGAGCGCATGGGCGACCTTGCCGCCCATGTCGCCGACACGGCTCGCTTCACCCACCCCGCCCACGCTGTTCCCGCCGAACTGGAACCCCTGTTCACGGACATGAGCACCATCGCGGCCGGCATGGCCGACCGGCTCGCCGAACGCATCACCAGCGAAGCCGCAGGCGGGTTCGCCGAGCTGGACGAGACCGACCAGGCCGTCGACACCCTGCACGCCCGGGTCCTTGGCCTGATCACCGGACGGCAGTGGCAGCACGGCGTCCAACCCGCCACCAGCCTCGCGCTGCTGGCAAGGTTCTACGAACGGTTCGCCGATCAGGCCGTCTCGGTCGCCAAACGACTGGAGTTCGCCGAAACCGGCGAACTCCCACCCAAACCAGGAGCATGATCGCCGACACGACAGAGCAGACAGGGACTATGTAGTCCCACGTTCCTGGTCGTGTCGCTCATCCAACTCAGCGATCAGCTGTCGTGCCTCCTGCCGCAGCAGGGCCTCTCGCTCGGGGGCACCGCATTCCTCGACGCGGCCCGGACGCAGCACGAGCGCGACTGCCAGCCCCGTTCCACTCAAACCCGCCATCAACACCACGCCCCAGAGGAATGGCGACATCGCGCCACCTCCCTAAGGCCGACCGTCGCCTCGACTATATCCCCGCGCCGGGACCAACGCGCCGAGTTAGCACAGGTCCACGTTCACGCCCGCATCATCGTTGCGGCCTCACCCTCCCCGCGTCTTGGCGGCGACGCCCCGGCGGGGCCGCAGCGCCTCGGTGACCGCGCGGGCGACACGGTGGGTGAGCTCGGGATCGGCGAGATCCGGCAGCATCCGGTCCACCGGAGTGAGCCCCGCCAAGGCCTGGGCGCAGGCACGGGTGAGCGTCGAGATGCTCCAGTAGGTCACCGGCCAGGCCGCCGATCGCGGTGTCCCGCATCGCGTAGATCAGGCCGGGCAACGCGAGCAGATCGACGACGGCGTCGACACCCTCGACGGCACCCTGCGCCTGCGCAGCTACACCGACGCCACCGCCAACGAAGCCAAACAAATGCCCGGCGTCATCACCGTCCACAACAACCTCACCTACCTCGTCGACGACCTCACCACGCACGGACTCTGACGCCCTCCGGTCGCGGTGTCCCGACATTGTCCGGCCTCGCGAGAGCATCAGGGTGCCAATGGCCGAGGAGTTCGCGATAAAGCGGAGAGGTCCTGACCAGGGTGTCATGATCGCCGATGGTCGCGCCGGTGCCGTCCAGCACAAGAACCCGCCGGGCGCGCAGTGCCGAGCTGATCCGGTGCGCGATCACGACAAGGGTGCCGCCACGCTCGGCGAAGGCATTCTCGGCGCGTCGCTCCGCAGCCGGATCGAGGTGGCAGGTGGCTTCGTCGAGCACGGCGACGGGTGCGGGCGACAGGTAGGCACGGACCAAGGCGATGAGCTGGCCCTCTCCGGCGGAGAGACCGGCCGGCGTGAGTTCGGCTTCCAATCCGCCCAGCCTTGCCATCACGTGGTCCGCGCCCACGGCGGTGACCGCGAGGTCCACTTCGGACCGGGTTGCGTCGGGCCGGAGGTAGGTCAGGTTGGCCAGTACCGTGCCAGTGAAGACGTAGGCTTCCTGCGGGATCAGGACCCGGGCGTCGGCCAGCCGTCCGGCCGGAAGCGCGTCGACCGGCACCCCGCCCAGCTCGATCACGCCGACGCTGGGCCGAAGCAGCCCGCACAACAGGCCGACCAGGGTGGACTTGCCGATCCCGCTCGGGCCCACGACAGCGAGGTGTTCCCCCTCGGGGACGCACAGGTAGAGGTCGTTCAGCACGGGTTCGGCGCCTGGGCCGTAGGCGAAGGTCAGTCCCCGGACGACCACGTCGTAACCGTTGAGCGCGGGGCTTGGCGGTGGGCCGGCGGACAGCGGTGGCGGGCCAGCGTCGAGGATGCGGCCGAGCGTGATGACGAAGCGAAGGCCCGTTCCTCCCAGGCCGGACATCAGCTCCCGCAAGGCCGGCTGAAGCCCGATCAGGACATACGTGAGACCACCCATGATCTCGCCTGTGGTCAGGCCACGGCCTGCCAGCCAAGGCCCGGCGATCAGCACGGCCAGCAGCGGCACCCAGCCGCCGAGAGCGAAGCACAGGGTACGCAGCGCGTCCACTCTGGCGAGCGCTCGTGCAGCGGAGGCCTGCCGCTCGATCGGCTCGGCCACCATGGCCGAGGCATGTTCTTCGGCCCCGCTGGCGACCACGTCCCTGGTGCCGCTGAGGGCGAGAGCCGCAGCGGCGGCCAGCCGTTCGTCGGCGATCACCGCATCGCGCTGCCGGTCGGCGGCAAGCCC
This sequence comes from Amycolatopsis sp. EV170708-02-1, assembly GCF_022479115.1. NCBI lineage: Bacteria > Bacillati > Actinomycetota > Actinomycetes > Pseudonocardiales > Pseudonocardiaceae > Amycolatopsis > Amycolatopsis sp. EV170708-02-1. Next base: position 4,069,895 of record NZ_CP092497.1, on the reverse strand, counting down.
GAGTGTGGCCACGAACGCGGCGCAGCCGAGGAGGAACGGAGGCGCGATCAGCACAATCAGGATGGGCGCGACCGAAAGCAGGCCGATGACCACACCGGCGACCGTGACGGCGAAACCGCGCAGCACGACGAGTAGTCCGGCGTAGGTGTCCCGGACGATCTCGACCTGGCGGGTCAGCCGCGCCAGCGCACCACGGTCGGGCTTGCCGGCCACGGCGGTCAGCAGGGCCCCGCCGACCACCCGACGGGCCAGGTCGTCCCGGAGGGGTTCGACCAGATCGCCCAGGCAGCGGAAGACGTGGCGGGAGCCGATCGCACCGATTCCCCCTGCCACCAGCAGACCTGCCAGCCAGGCGAGACCGACAGCCGGGCGTCCGGCCAGGAATCCGTCGTCGACGGCGCGAGCGAGCGCCACGCCGGAGATCATCGCGGGCGCCACCTCCGGAACCGACCAGGCCAGGAGCCTGAGCAAGGGCCGTCGGCGCAGGGCGGCAAACGCGAATCGCACCTCTCTCTTCATCCGAAAACCCCTTGGTAGGCCGCCTGTTCCCACAGTTCTTCGTGGCTGCCGACGGCCCGGACCCGGCCGTCTTCCAGCCACACCACCAGATCGGCCCTCGCGGCCATGCTCACGCGATGGGTGACGACGAGCCGCGTGCGCCGGCCGTGATCCTCGGCGAGCGTCCGGCTGATCTGCATCTCGGTCACCATGTCCAGACTGGACGTCGCATCGTCGAGGACGAGCAGCCGCTCGGCGGGCCACGCACGAGCCAAGCCGAGCCGCTGCGCCTCACCGCCGGACATCGGCGCCTCGGCCAAAGGCGTGTGATAGCCGTCAGGAAGCCGGGTGACGAAGTCATCCGCGTGCGTCGCCCGAGCGGCTTCCCGGATCCTGTCCGGATCGGCGCCTACGCCGATCGCGTCCCCGACCGTAGCGCCGACCAGCACCGGACGCTCGAAGGCACAGCCGACCGCCTTTCGCAGCACCTCATGGCTGAGTTCGGCCAGGGGCACGCCGTCGAGCAATACCTGCCCGTTTTCCGGGTCGCGCAACCTCGCGGCCAGTTCGGCTAGCACGGATTTACCCGCGCCGGAGCGGCCGACCACCGCGACCGAGGTGCCCCCGGGCACGACCAGGTCGACGTCCTCCACCAGCGTCGTATCCCCGGCGAACGCGCTCACGGCCCGGAATTCCACCTTCCCCGGACCGTCCGGCAGGGTCAGCCCGCCGTATTCGACAGGGGAAACAGCAAGAACCTCACCTGCCCGTCCAGCACCGGCTCTGGCCCTGGCCAACCGGCCGAACACCCCGGTGAGGCCGCCGAGACCGGCTCCCATGACCGCGTACTGGCTCGCCGCGAACATCTCGCCCGGGCTGATCCGGCCGGCCAGGAGCGCGAACCCGCCCGCGGTCAGTACGGCTGCGATGACCAGCGGCCCGACCACCGCGGCCTGGGCGACCGAGCGCGACAGCACCAGCCAGCTTCGACGCCCCTGTTCGTGCAAGGCGGGCAGGGCTTCGAGAACCCGGCACTGTTCCCGCTCGACGGTGCCCGCCGCCGCGATGGTCCTCGCGCCTGACAAAGACTCCGAAAGTCTGGCGGCGATGCGTCCCAACGCCCGTGAGTAGGCGATGACGACTTCGGTGGTGTGCTTGGTGAACGCCCACAGCACCAGCCCGACGAGGGTGACTCCAGCGAGGAAAGCCACCGCGAGCCAAGGATCGATGAAGGCCAGGAGAAACAGGCTGCCCACCGGAGGGAGTAGGGACAGGCCCGCGGTGACGACACTCGGCCCGGCTTCCGCGGCGTCCACGGCGTTGCCGGAGACCCGGCTGACCAGGTCGCCTCCGTCGAACCGGCGGGAGCGTTCCAGGCCGATGGCGAACACATGCCGGACGAGCCGGTCACGCAGCCATGCGGTGGTGCTCGCGACACACATGTCGTCGGCGTACGCGCCGATCAAGTCGGCGAGGACACCGGCCGCGATCAGCCCGGCCGCGATCGCGAACCACCTACCGCTGCCGGATCCGGCGAAAATCGCGTCCACCGCATTCCCGAACACGACCGGGCGGGCCAACGCGACCAAGGTGCCCACGAGGCCCGGCAAGCCGATCAGCGGCAGCCAACCGCCGCTGCGACGGACCACTGCGGTGAACGGCCTCACGTACACTCCTTCATGAGTCGGGGTCCCGGACGAGCAGCAATCGTCCGGGACCCCGACTCGTCGTCAAATCAGTGGCAGATCGTCACGGACAGGCCGCTCGGGCCGCCACAGGCGGCAACGCTCAGGCCGCTCGGGCAACTGTGGCCGCTGTTGCTGCTGCCACCGCCAGCGGTCGACAAAGGGGTTTCCATGCCCTGCAGGTCGAAGACCGACATTTTCTTCTCCTGGTTTGGTGTTACTGGCCCGCTCCGGTTGGCGCGGGGGTCTGTGGGGTGGCCTTCCTGGCAGGCGAAAGCAACGGGATCGTGACCGGCCGGTCGTGCAGTGCGGCGCCGAGCGCGAGCAACACGCCCGCGGTGCCCGTGGCCAGATCCATCGAAAGCCGGAGCATTTCGTTTCCGGGGAAGGCCAGCCCGCCGACATAAGGGAGCGCGTGCCAGGCGAGGTTGCGGATCTGCGTGGCCATCTCGGGATCGGCGACCGGAGAGGCGGATCGACGAGCGCGGTAGTAGAGGATCCCGGCTCGGCCGTTGAACAACCCGGGCAGGATGTACATTTTCGAGCGCGCGGCGAGCTCGATCCCACGGGAGGCTTCGGCGAACTGGTCGTCGTGCCGCCTGGCCAGGTATTCGTCGAGGACCAGGCCGATGCCGGTGCTGCCGGTTCCCAGGTAGGGCATGCTGCGCCAGCCCTCATTGACTTCCAGAGAGCCATTGCCGCGGACAACGCAGCGGCGCAGGTCCTGTCGCAGCGCTACCGCTGCCCGGTCGAGAAAACCGGAGTCGCCGGTGTCGTCGTAGGCGCGCAGAAGCAGAAGAGCCTGACCTGACCGGCCCCGCATCAGTCCGGCGTACGGAAGCTCGCCACCACTGACCACCGGGGCCTCGTCGTCCGGCTCGTCCCCGAGTTGTTCCGCGACGAGTCCTGAAGCGCGCAACCCGGCCGCGCGCAACTCCGACTCGCCGGACTCCTCCGCGAAATGCAACAGGTTCAGCCCGATCCCGGCGAGACCGCCACCGAGATCCGGCCCTAACGTTTCCCAGTTCTCCCGCAGGGCGATGTCCAAGACGTCGAGTGCGTCCTGTCGGTAACCAAGGCTTCCCAGGGCGAAAGCCGCCCCGTGCAGGCCGTCGAACAAGCCGGGCCGGGTACCGGACCGCGGCTCCGTCGCCTTGGTCACCAGCCAGTCCTCGAGCTGCGGGAGACGTCCGCCCCCGGTAACCGAGATGGCGAAAAGCACACCGGCTGCCCCGTACGCCAAGCCGAGGCCGCCCAGGTCGAACTGTTCGATGTCGCCGGGGAACAGGCGGTCTTCGCGGTCCGGCGTGGCACTGGCGACGATGGCCCGGACAAGGCGCTCGCGCAGACGGGCCATTCGGCCGGATCGGGTTCGATGCGGGGGCTCGGAAGATGCGGGGTGCCCGGCGGTACGATCACGTCGACGGCCTTGGCAAGAAAATCTCGCTCGACCGGGAAATGCTCGGCGATGATCCCAGCGAATTCCCGCGCCTTGACCCGATGCAGGCCGAGCAGATTGGTCATGGGCAGGAACAACGCCAAGCGCATACAGGCCAACGAGTAGTGGTCGATGGCGAAGCCCGTGTTGCCCCGTGGCGCGAAGAAACCGGGATTGCCGAGCGCGGGACGGGTCGCTTCTTCGACCGGGGATGCCACTTCGTAGTCCAGCAACGCGATGGTGTCGTCCGCCCGGACAACGACGTTGAACAAGTGCAGATCGCCGTACACCACGCCCCGTTCGTGCACCGCGGCCAGTATCGATTCCAAGTGTTCTTGGATACGAGTCGCCCATTCGGCGTACTTACGGTAGTCGGCAGGCCCGGCGGACGGATCGATCAACGGGTAGCGCAGGGTGATCGCCTTGCCGAGTACATCACCGTCGACGAAGTCCATGACCAGGAACCGGTGTTCCCCGAGCCAGAACAGGTCGTGCGCCTTCGGCACACCGGGAATCCCAGCGAGCCGCCGCAGAATCTCGTACTCACGCTCGACCCGGCGCACCGCGTCCTGCCCCTGGGCGTCGAGTCCCGCGTGCGGACGGCCCTCCTTGAGCACCACCTCGGCGCCAGTACGCTTGTCGTGGCCGACATATATCCCGCCGCCATTGGAAAAGTGCAGGACACGTTCGATAGTGTAAGGCAAGCCGGTGACGGTGACCTCGTTGCGCGCGGCGAGGTGCGGCACAAGGAAGTCCGGCAACGTCACCCATGGCGGCAAGTGGAAAACAGGATCCCGATGGTCCGGCACCAGCTTCCCGTCACCATCGGCGATGGCCGCTACGACCCGCCCGGCGTCGTTCACGGTGTACTGATTGGCGAACGCACCGTAACGCACGAACAACGGCCCCTTGCGCCAGCGCAGATCGCTGAGGATGTACGGATTCGGCTCACCATCGAGAAGCTCACCCAGCTCCTCCAAGATGGATTCGCATATGCCGTCGTCCGCCGGGTAGATGGTGACGAGCTTGCCGCTGTACCCGCGCTCGGCGTACTTGGCGACCCGTGCGGTCAACGCGTTGGGCGAGCGCAAGAACTTGAACTCGATCTTCCGTGGCACGCAGTAGTCCCACACCGCCTCGAGTACACGTTCGGCATTGCCCTGGGTCGCCGACGCGTGGATCTTCCAGCCCTGAGTGGGTAACCCGCCGATCTGCGGGTCGATGACGAACCAGTCGTCCTGCTCGGAGCGCCGCCAGCCGTCAGGAAGCTCACGCTCGGCGACCCGGAAGGACACACCGGCCGTGGCCTCGGAGTGCATCGCGTCGTAGAACGACGGGTCCGCCATGAGGAACGCCTGATATCTCTCGTCCATGCCGTCTCGATTCGGTAGCGGATTCATTCTCACGTTCAGTGGAATAGACCTCTGCCGGCTCGCCTGTCTTCGCAGCGGCCGTCGGGCTGACCGGGATGAGTTGCTGTCGACCTCTGGATCAATCCGGCCGAACCCAAAGTCACTGCGGCAGCGCGCGAATGTATATGCTCGCGAGGACACACTTCAGACGGCTGAACGACTGAATCAACAATTTGCCCGGTTCGCCGACCGTGGCGAACCGATTCCAAGCCTCGCGACCGCCTTCCGATGACATGCCCACTTTACTTCGTCTCTCCACAGTGGACAAACGAGCTGTCATCAGAGCACACCTCCACGGGAGAGACACGAGCTGACTTTTCATCATATGTCTCGCCACGCTTCTTGGGAGGGGCCAGGCATGGCCACAACACGTCACCGTCACGATTGCGCCAGAGAGCCACAAGTCTCGACAGCCGTGTGATGCGCTGCCTTGAACGTAGCGTGCCGTTCGCTCGGTCAGCCCAGTCCGTCCTCAGCAGTCCGGCACCACGTACAGTGTCGACGCCTCGCCGCCGTGCATGGCGATGAGGCTGGTCCGGCAGGCGAAGACCACTTCTCGGTTCGCGACGGTGTCCGGTGGGACGCCACAGCCGTCGCAATAGATCTCGACCGAGCCCGGGGCGGTCTCGTCGACCTCGACGTGGACCGTGCGGTCGCAGCGGCGGCACCAGCGGTGTCCGGTGACGACCAGCACGTGCAACGGATCGGAGACGCACTGGTGTGCCCAGCATCGGTGCACGTAGCAGGTGGTGCGCACATGTGCGCTCAGCCCGTGTTCCTCGGCCACGTCCTCCGCGGCGAGGATCGCGGCCAGCCGCCGGTCGGCGATCCCGCTGTAGCGTTCCCTGCGACCGGTCGCCGACGGGGCCAGGGCCACGTCATCCGGCGAGACCAGCCGGAGATGGGCTCGCGAAGGCGATGAAGCACTTGGCACCATGCGGGTCTCGACCTTTCGGGCTCCACTGAAAGCCCTATCAGGTTGCCTCTGTTCCGCCAGGACGACACCCGTACAAGTACCTGTATTCATACCTGACGCATGCCGGCGTCGAAGACGCACCGCTCGCGGTGGCCCAAATCAGGGCTTTCAGGTCGCGAATGTCATGCCGGGGTGACGCCTTGGGGTTTGCGCGCTGGGCTCGTCGTGATCGCCCAGCACGTGTGTGCTCTGCCGCCAAACGGTGCAGCGCGCAGAGACGGCGCCGGCTCCACCCCCGGATGTGTTCGACCTTCGGCGACGTGCCCATCGCGCAAGCCGGGTGTCGTGTCGGCGCGCGCGCCGTTCCGGTCCACACTGCCGCCCGACAAGCCCGTCGGGACGCTGTTCGACGGCAAGCACCCCAACTGGATCCGGCGGGCAAGGGCCTCTGATTGATCCCCGATAAAGCCCCGTCTCCCCGGTCAGGAGGTGCGCCTTACCCGCGTGCACACGGGCTCTCCAGAAGCGGCCAGTCTCGTTTACCGCCTGGCCCCCAGCGGGACGTGAAGACCCGATCGTCGGTCTCCTCCTGGCCCCCGGTGTCGACCGCCGCCGCGTTCCTGGTCTTCCGCGCGGTCCCCAAAACAGCCCCTGGCAGCGCGAACCCAGCCACCGCCTGACCGGCCCGGTCACTCGGAAAGACCCGCTGAGGAACGCCTTCCTCGCGGTGGGTATGAGGAAGGCGTCCCTCAGTTCGGTCGCGCGGGTTGTCCGCGCTCAGTACTTCTTGGCGTAGACCTGCACAGAGTCGAGCGGGAAGCCCTGCGCGTTCAAGTACATGCGGAAACAGTAGCCGGGCTGTGCGCTCTCGCTGATCGTCTGGACCGTGTTGCCCGTGATCGTGCCGCTCCAGTCCTTGAGCTTGGTGCCGTTGGCGGTGCTGTCGCTGCAGCTGCCGCTACGCGGCCGGTACAGGGTGATCTTCGCTTCACCCAGCCCGTTCGTGTTGCTGTTGGTCACTGCGGCATAGGCCCTGTAGGTCGTGTAGTTATACGTAACACCTACCGTCAGCCCACCGCCGGAACACGACTTCGTCACCGAGATCGGTGCTCCGGATCCGCGACAGCCAGCCGCGCTGGCCTGGGTCGCGCCACCGACGACGAAGAGTGTGCTGAGGGCCAGCGCCGCTGATACGGACGCGATCAACTTCCTGATTCCCGACAGTAAAGCTCCCCTGCGTCCTTCCGAACAAAGTACGACCAAGCCACCGTAAGCTGGCAATGACCGGCCTGGTGTCCGGTGAACACCGGACACCAGGCCGCGCTGGCGGTCAGGACTCAGCAGGCTGGACCTCCGGGTTCTCCCGCGCCGTGCACACGCTGGGAGATGCTGTCGCCACGCATGCTGTGTCGCCGTACAGAGCGTCGGCGATGTCCACTGTCGGCTTCTGGTAGTGATAACGATCAGCCGCGAGTTGCGCCGGAGCTCCAGCAGCGAAACGCGTGGGCCCCGACAAAGGCTGAATCGCGCCACAAGCCGCGGAGCTCAACAGGTTTCACAGGCTTACCCCGCCTCCGCTGTGTCGCCTGCCATGTGCATGGGTTCTGGCACTCGACAGCCAAGTCCGACGGGTGACCGGAACGTTGTCATGACACCTGGCCACGACCGCAGGAGGAGGTGGGCCGACGATGCTGGTCCGGTGATGTCGCAGGGGATTCCCGGACGCGCCAGCCAGGTAACCGCTATCCGACAACTGCAGCAGCACGTCGCGGCACTCACAACGCCGGAGAACCCGAGACAGGCTTACTGGCCTGGGTTGACCGCTACCAGCGCGACCAGGAATTGACCGTCCAGATCGATGAAAATCGACGAGGCCCAGCCGAGCTGGTGCGCGATTCGAACGTCACCGAGCTGTCAGCGTGAGACCGCTCCGCGAGCACGGCGTGATCGGCATCGGGGTCCTCATACCGGGCCTCGATGTCGCCGCCGTGCCCACCGGCTGGCGCTGTGATGGCTACCTGCAATCCCGTGCTCCTGGTAGTAGGCGCCAACATGCTCCTGCTGGCACCACTCGGATTCGTCGAACACGCGATCACCCGGCGGATCGGCCTCCGGGTCGAAGACGGAGTCGCCGAAGCACTGAACGGGGCCTCCGGCAGCCCGCACCCGAAGGACGCCGAACGGATCCGTACCCGGCTCATGCGGCGACTCGGCAGCCCAGCCCGCCCTCGATTTCGTGGGAGATCAGCGACTCACCCCGGCACCCGTTCGCGTTCTTCATGGACGGACCTAGAAGACGCATCGCGGTCGTCATCAGGCACGCCCCGTTCCCGCTCGACACGGCGACACTCAGGCGCATGATGACCGAGGCCCGGATGTACCCACCTTGAATGCCGCCGGACCCCCGTCGTTCGATGAGCGGAACTATGTCTGCAAGAGCTTCGAGGACTTCGTCAGCCAGCTTCAGCACGTCGTGTCGGTGCAAGCCAGTGACGGCCCGGTGACCTGCGCGGCGGGCCCGGGTGGGCAGATCGACGAACTCGTGGACGTCGGCCCGGAACGACCCGCACGTCCTTGCCTCCGCCCAATTTGGTCACCGCGGCGATGTCCGCCGCTGTCGCACCGGCCGGCGCGCTCAGGAGGAACCCGTCGACCACACCATCCGGCACGGCAAAGACCTGCATGGACACGATGTCGTACCGGTGCGCCGCCAATGCGGCCGCCACCGCCGCCAGGCGCCCGGGCACATCGCGCACCGTGGCGCGGAGCCGCCACGCCACTCCTGGCAGCGGCGCGTGTTCGTCCGCCACGACCGGGTCACCTTCGCTCGTGGACGGTGGGTCCACCATCGCCGCCAAGCAGCGGTGGCGATCAGGAGCACACCCAGCGCGAACAGCACGACCGGCCCGACGCTGTTGAGCGACAACATGCCGACGAACAGGTGGGCGACACCCGCGGCGATGAACACAGCCGCGAGCTCGATCAGCTCGCGAGTTAGCGAGGTCCTCGCCCCTTTGCGGCCTTCGACCGCACCTCCGATTCGCTCATGCGGACAAGCTTCTGCCGGCTCCTTTACCTCCGGCTTCCCCGCCTGTCACGATTCAGTTAACGAGAGAGCGCCACCGGCGCGTTAGAGACATCGCAGGCGAAGCCTGATCCAGACCGCGTAGGCGATGACATCCCAGGGGGCCATAATCAGCTTCGAGCACAGCGACTGGCCCCAGCGAGCGAAAGGCATCCACCGGTTCGACACATCCTCAGTTTGGCCACGCCACCAAGCGAGGATGTCAGCACAGTCGTCATCCAGGCCTAGCGCCAGGGCTTGTAGTGCGGGTTGTCCTTGCAGTCGTTCATGATCTCCGTCTTGGTGATCTTGTCGACCGGGCACACGCCGATGATGTACTGCCGGGTAATCCCTCCGGGGAAGGCGACCTCGACCTGGTCGGCCCACCTGTGGGTGTCCCCGATGGTCATGTTGACGTCGACTCCGCCGGGAGCGTCGATGTAGTAGTTGTATCCGGACTTGTACCACGTCTTGTAGAGGTCGTGGTCGTAGGTCGTGCTGACGTACGGGGAGGACTGGTTGACAAGAACGTACTTCTCGATGTCGTACTGGCCGTTGATGACGTCCCTGGGGAGGAATCCCTGCTCGAAGACGACGGAGGGCCCGCGGCTGTCGGAGCGATAGAGGGTGCCGCAGGTCTTGCGCCAGACGGGTTCCGGGGTGATCCGGCCGACGTCGACGCGGCGGTCCGCGGCTGCTTTGACCGGGTCGTCGAATTGGGGGCAGAAGGGTTTGGCCGCTTGAGCAGCGATAGCGGTCGCTGAGAGCGCGGCGGCGGATACCGTGAGGACGGCGGCGAGGGACAAGACGACAGCTGCGGCCCGGCTGCGCAGAAGGGTTCTCATCATGACAAGGACGCTAGGGCGCCTGCGGCGGCAGCCCGACAACCATCACCCGGACGAGGCCGGGGACCCACACGTCAGGGGATGACTCCGGTGCGCCAAAGCCAGAAGTAACCTGGACGCTATTGCCCTGCGCGACGCTGTCACGGAGGACAGAACCGGCCGGTAAACGTCGCCTCGCCTTGTCCCGCAGGTCCCCATACAAGCTTGCACGCGGCGCCGGTGGCGGTTCTCCGGGTCCAGGTCGGTGTGCGTCAGGCGCGGTGTCATGCCCGATCGGCGAGGATCCGGGAAGCCGAGACTGACGCAGTCAGGTGCACGTTTAGCCAGTGAAGATGCCAGGACACCGGTGTTGACGTCGTGGTAGTCGTGGACTTCGGCGGTGGTCTTGCCAGGATGAACTCGCAGGATCCGGCCCGCGTATTGGACCAGGCGTCCCATGAACGCGATCGGCACGGCGAGGAACAGGGTGTCCAGTACAGGGCAGTCGAATCCCGCACCGACGAAGGGTCCGGTTGCCACGACCAGCAGCGGCGCCCCTTCGCCGGGAGTGTGGAGTCGAGCAAGGGCCTCACGGCGGGCGGTGGAGGTCATGCCGCCACGTAACACGACCGCGTCGAGGGACCGTTGCCGGAACTGGTCAGCGAACCGTTCGACGTGTGCTGTCCACTGGGTGAGCAGCAGGCAATTCCTGCCGCGGTTCAGCGCGGCGATCACGTCCTCGATGATCTGGGTGAGGCGGGCGTCGTCTGCGACGAGGTCACGGTAGATGGCTGCCGTGCCGCCGGGCTTTGTCGAGTCCGCGTCACCGAGGTGGCGGTAGGCAGTGTCGTGGAGGTGGAGGTCGGGCGTCGGGTACTGGGCGGGCTTTTCGAATTGGAGTTGGGGTTCGCTGTCGCCGCCTGGTGGGGTGGATTGGGTGATGGTGTGTCGGACCGGGCCGAGTTGGAGCGCGATCAAGTCGTCGAGTTTGTCGCGACGGTAGGGCGTTGCGGTGAGCCCGAGCCAGCGGCGGGCTGGGATCTGCTTGACGGCATGCTCGAACGCCGCGGCGGGGATGTGATGGCACTCGTCCACGACAACCAGCCCATAGCCGCTGGTAACCTGCTCGACGTCAGTTTCGCGGGCCAGGCTTTGCAGCATCGCGACATCGACTATCCCACGGATTTTGCGCCGACCGCCGCCGAGTTGGCCGGCCTTGACACCCAAGAGGTCGCTGATGCGGGTGCGCCACTGGTCGGCGAGGGCCTTGCGGTCGACGAGGGCCTTGCGGTCGACGAGCACGAGTGTGGAGGTCGCGTGGGTGGCGATCACCGCGCAGGCGGTCACGGTCTTACCCGCGCCTGGCGGCGCGACAAGCACACCGATGTCATGGTCGCGCACATCGTCCACGGCGCTCTGCTGCTCGCGAGTCAGGGTGGCGGTGAACGTGAAGTCCCTTGCCTCGCCGGTTTGCCGTTCGTCGGTGACCTCAAGGCGGCTACCTGCCTGCTCGACCAGTGACACCACCGTGTCCTGCAGGCCCCGCGGCAGGATGAGCCCGCCGTCCAGAGTTTCGTCGTAGCAACGAAGGAACCTCGACGTGTCCCATGTGGACATTAGGAGCCGCTGGCGCTCGTAGAACAGCGGGTTCGTCATCGATGCCGCGTGCTTCAACGTCGCGTGCGACGCCGGGGTCAGCTCGCCCGATTCCAGCGGATTCCGGAGTTGAGCCTGGCACGCACGCTGGGCGACGCGGTGGCCCTGATCCGAGTGGAGACGGCCGCGCCGATCTTGTCGATGCCGGCGCCGACCGTGACCCGGCCGGCGCGGCGGGCGACCCGGTTGGCTTCGGCCGGGCTCATCCGGCCGAGCAAGGACAGGTACGCCCATTGGTCATCGTGGGGTTCCATCGTGGCCAGATCGAGGAACACCATCGCCCCGTCCTGACGAGCCTTGCCGTGTAGTGGTGCGGCGATCAGATTGCCCACACCGCCCGCCGGTAACACGTCCTGTGAGGGGAACAGCCGGTCATAGCTGGCCAGGTCCATCCTGCGCGCGGCTTCGGCGGGCACGGGCGCGATGAAGAACACCCACGCATGCGCCCCCACCCCCGAACGCGATACCTCCAATGCCGCCGGCACCGACCACGCTCTGGCGGCCTTCAGGTAAGCCAGTGCGTCCAGCATCGCCATCGGCCCGTCGAAGTCAGCGGCCAGCCACCAGCACAGATCGCCGTCCAACAGCGGATACAGCCCGACATGCACCTCACCGGTCAGATGCGCACGAAGTACATCCTTGCTTAGAGGCAGGTAGTCGCGGTCCTCATGGCGGATGCCCTTGCGCCATCCGCCACGCACTGACGGCAACCATCCCGCTTTACCGACACGAACGTTCTCCCACCGCGTGGCGTAGATGTGAGTGCGAGCGGCGAACAAGGCCGCACTTCCCGTGGTCGCCCGGGGCGAAGAAGTCTGCAGGACCGATTGCGAGGGATGCCAGATGCCGAGATTCGCAGAGTTCGACGCGTCCATGCTCCGGCGGACGAGCACGGTGGAACGTCTGCCGTAGATGGCGCCGACGGTAGTGCTGTTCCAGGTCGCCGTGACCGGTTTGGTGAACGTCGCGGCGACCGCGCCCCGGAAGCGGCGACTGCTCATTTGCGCCAGCGGGAGTGACCTGGTGCTGGCGGCCCGACCCGGTCAGCAAGGGCCCGAGATCCTTGTCGTGGACAACCTCAAGGAGGCCAAGGCGGCGGCCAGCGGAGACCGCGGGCTGAACTCTTCGCCTAGCATGTGGTGACCTAGTGCTCTAGCTGCACTTCGTGATTGATGGTGCGTCTTGGCTGACAGTGGGCTTGTTGAGCCCGGTGGCGGTGGCGAGACGGTCCAACGGGGTGGTGATAGGCGTGCCAGGAGATGCTTGGCCTCGCCCAATGTGGCTGGGATGAGGCCGCTACCAGGGGTTTGGGGCAATCGCGGCGGCGACGGCGAGGTAAGTGTGGACGAGCATGGCCAGGGCGACATGCCGGCATCAGGCGTCGTAGCAGCGGAACTAGTACCGATCCAGGGCCGACGTCGGCCTTGGCGGCCTGGAAGCAGTCCTCGATCGCCCAGCGTGCCCCTGCCACCTTGATCAGATCCTGGACATCCGGCTTTCCACTGCGGCTTCGTCACGGCTACGCCGTAGTCCTTCACCGTGACCTCCCAGTCCAGGCATTCGATACCCGACCAGAAGTGTGGGTGCGCACCGCGTACCAGCCCAGATCCACCGGGTTCGAGCTGGCGGCCCATGAAGCGGCGTAACAACACCGTTTCCTCGCGCCTCGTGGCGCACCGAACTTTGAGCCAGGGCCAAAAATAACTGACCATTGACCATCATGAGGCAGACCGAAATTCGCAGCCTGGCCGAACTGATCGCTGCTATGCCATGATTCTGTCGAGCCTTACTGTGGCGGCACATGCCCGTCGCGCCAAGGTCACACGTGAACCGAAGTTCCCTTCGTGCACAACTTGACGGTTTATTGCATGCAGACGTCGACTATGGTCGACGTCTTTCGTTCTGATGTCAGTCAGCGACAGCCTCACCCGGAGGACTCAGTCCTCCATTAGTACTGCGACCACGCGAAGGCAAGCGGTTTTTCGCTTCAGGTGACACGAGTGCAGTTGATGTGCCCGAACGTGTCTCCCTAGGTGCTGCAGGCAATGTCTGCGCATATCATTGACAGAACGCATCAGCGTCGAAGTATACGCGCCAATCATGGCCCCTGTCATTTGACGCCCAAGTTGCCAGGAGTTGCATTTGCCTCGATTCATTGTAGAGCGAGGCCGACCGCACCAGGTAAAGTATGCGATCAGAATCACCACTGTCGTTCTGATGTTGACCACACTGGTCGGCTGCACTTCTCTGGATGACCGATCTAAAACTGCCGGCCATAACCTTCCAGAGAGAGACAGAATCAAGGTAGCAGCACTCAATACCGTCGACTTCATACCACTGCGCCTGGCTCAAGAGCGCGGATACTTCAAGGCCGAGGGACTTGAAGTCGACGTTGTCGATGTCGACAACGATCGGGCATCGACGAGCGAACTCGTCAATGGTGATGTCGACGTGGCCCTGTCTTCATATCTACAACTATTTGCCGCAAGAAACAACGATTCTGCTGACATTAAGATCATCGCGGGAAACTCTTTCGCCAGCGCTCGAAGTAATGTTGTGGCAACGGCGCCCGACTCTCGGGTCAAGTCGATAAATGACCTTGCCGGCAAGAGAATCGCAATCGCCGAACCGGGAACCGCTTCTCATTTGCTCACCATTTCGACCATGATGGATCGTCGTGTCGCTGTCGATAAGGTGAAATGGGTGCCAACACCATCAACGGACGTCGCAGCCGCCCTTGCGTCTGGCGATGTCGACGCCGCCTATTTGACCGAACCATACCTAATTCAGGCTTCCAAGCGCGTGGGTGCAATATCAGTCGCCGACATCTCGACCGGCTCCACGCAGAACTTTCCCTTGACCGGTTTCGGAACGCTTGGCAAATTTGCGAGGAGTAACCCGAGGGCGATTGCGGCGTTTCAACGCGCACTAGCTAAAGCTGTGCGCGACACCGCCAATCGTTCCACGATCGAACGCCTTCTGGTCAAGTATTCCAAGCTTGACAAGGACACCGCCTCACTCGCCATTCTTCCTGAGTTCGAGTCCATGCTCGACGCCCGAAGGCAGCAGCGCGTACCCGATCTCCTCTTACGGACCGGAGTAATCGCCGCGAGGTTTGACGCGGCGCCAATGCTCGTTCCACAGGTCGGATGACGCCCAACCCCCGCGACGGCCCGAATGACGTCGCCCACGTTCCAGCAGTAGTAGTCGTGACACCAGGCCCGATCGACGACGCCATGGCAGCGGCGGCGACCAGTGCCAGATGTGGTCGGCGGTGTCGGCGGCACACAGCACGAGTTTGGCGAACAGGCGTCGGGTCGACATCAGGTAGCGTGAATCCGATCACGCCTGTTCATCTACCTCGATTCCGTTTTTATGACAAGGAATCGTGATACGGCGATCCAGGCCTCACGGCATTTACACAGTTCTTCGCTGACGTCGTGCCGCGCTTGCACTACCAGGCTCAGGAATTGGCAATGCAGCGGTGTCCAGATCCATTTCGCCCTTGACATCCGATCAGGTAGGAAGTGCTCGAAGCGTTCTTGCCTGGACAGAGACCAGAAGGGAAGCGGCGGGATCTGTCAGGAGATGGCTGGCCGTCAAGGGCACGTGGGCCGGTAGGGCATTCCCGGGATGTAGCGGGGCCATGCCGTCTCGTCGAGGCCGGTTCCCGTTATGGCGCAGGCGCTTTCGGCCGCGTGGTCCTGGAGCGTCACGACGTCGGCGGTGTCCCAGAGGACTGCCTTGCTGTCGAATCCGATAGTTGCGAGCCTGGTGCCATCCGGAGAGAACGCGACCTCGCGCGCCGCATGGGTGGGTATCGGTACCGGGGCACCGAGGTCATGTGCGGCAGCGCGATCGGTCACGTCCCACAGGATGAGGGTTTTCGTGAGATTCGTCGTCGCGAGGAGCCTGCCGTTCGGCGAGAAGGCCATGCCGAGCACACTCACAGTGCTGCTGAGCGAGCTGGCGTTGCCGTTCGGTTCGCCCGGACCGGCCAACGGTTGCCCGAGCCGGACCGGTTCGCCACGAGACAAATCCCAGAGGATGATCCGGCCGTCCGCACGCCCGGTCGCGAGGGTCCGGCCGTCCGGGCTGAAAGCCACAGCCGTGACGTTGGTGGCGTCGCCCGCGACAACGCGCCTCGGTTCTTGTACCGGCCGCGCGGGGTCCGCCACATCCCACAGCGTGACTTCGCCGTCGAAGTCGTAGATGTTGCTGATCGCCAGCTTCTTGCTGTCCATGGTGAACTTGGCGACCAGCACGATGATGGCGGGCAGATCCTCGGCGCGCTTGACCGGATGCCCCGGATCCGACACATCCCAGAGGATCGACCGTTTCTCGTCCCCGGTGATGAGCATCGCGTTGTTCGGGGAGAAGAACGCCGGATTGCCGCTGTCCGGCAAGGTGAGCCCGCGGACAGGCCTGGCGGCATCCGAGACGTCCCACAACGTCGTCTTGCCGTCACCGCCGGCGGCGAGCATGCGCCCATCGGGCGAGAGCTGAGCGAAGTTCCCGGATATGGCGTGGGTTCGTGTCACGGCCCGCGCCGGATCGGTGAGATCGGCAACCGAGACCGTACCGCTGGTTCCGCCACTGACGACTGTGTCTCCTGCCAGCCGGAATGCGATCGAGTCGGTGTTTCCGGCGATGGCTCCGGTCTGGCGGAGACGTCCGGCTGCGGCGAGATGCCACAGGAGGGCGGACTTGTCGTCACTGCCGGTGACCAAGGCTCTGCCGTCCGGCGCGAAGGCCAGTGACAGGACATAGTCGGTGTGGCCGGTCAGGGAGTTTCCGGTTCGCTTCGGTGTGGCGGGATCGGCGATGTCCCACAACGTTGTGGTGCCGTCGAAGGCGCCTGTCGCGACCAAGGTGCTGTCCGGGGAAAACGCGACCGCGGCATTGTTCCCGTTCAGGGGCGCGCCGATCCGCGCGGGTTCAGCGGGCCGACTCAGGTCCCAGAGCACAAACGCGTTCTGGTTCTTCGATTTCGGATCCTTGTCGTGCGTCGCGAGGAGGGATTTCCCCGGTGAGAACGCGATGGGTGAACGAGCCGCGAGCGGCGCGCCCACCTGGCGCGGCCTGGCCGGGTCGCCGATGTCCCACAGCGTCACCGCCTTGTCGTTGCCGGCGGCGATCGTCGCACTGTCGTGCGAGATGGCCACTGAGTCGATGCCACCGTCCGCTGTGGAGCCGATCCGGCTCACCTGCACGGGACGGGCAGGTGAGGACATGTTCCACACAGTGATCGTTTGGCGTCCAGCGGCGACCAGCGTGCGACCATCCGGCGAGTACGCCGCGGCGTAGACGTCCGTGCGTTCGCCGGCGTCCAGTGATCCACGCCGGACAGGCTTCGCGGGATCGGACACCTCCCAGACGGTCACGAGCTGGTCGTCGTCGCCGGGAGTGACGAGGAACCGGCCATCGGGCGAGAAGACCATGAACTCGACCCTGTCGGAGTCGATGAGGATGTCGGAGCCAGTCCGACGCGGCAGGCCGGTTGCCGGCAGCGTCCACAACGTGATCGTGCCTTGGGGTTTGGTCTTCGGCCCCGCGGAGGTAGTCGGTCCGCTCCCAGCCTGTGCCTTGGCGGCGCCCCCGGCGTCGGGCGACGAGGGTTCGTCCGGCACGCGAGTCGTGCTGGCGGTCGCGAGAAGTCCGGTCCGCGAGACGGCCACCAGCTTGACGCCATCGCTGAAGCCGTTCAGCGTTCCCGCGTACGAGGTTCCGGCGAGCGTGCCCACCAGGCTCGCGCGTGTCTGGGAGTCGGAGTGGATCTTCTCCGCCGCGATGCCGAGCTGCAGCGCGAGCCGCGGGTCGCCGGCGCGGGCGGCTTCGGCCTGTGAAAGGAGCAGCCGGGCGGTGGCGACATGTTGCTGTTCCTCCGCCGCGGCACGCTGCTCGACCGCGGCCCGGGTCTGCTGCCCCGCCAGGATCGACGCCACCACGGCGACGGTAGCCAGTAGCGCCAGGCCTGCCGTGAGCAGCCGGAGCCGACGGTTCTGCTTGCGCTCCCGGAGCCGCTGTCTCTCGCCTTCCGCTTCTCGCACTCGGCGGCCGGCCGAGCTGGCGTCCAGGAACTCCCGTTCGAGCGCGGTCAGCCCGTGTTCGTTGTCCCGGGATTCCCGCCACAGATCCGCTTCGGCCAAAGCACGCCCGCGATACAGTCCACCGGCGTCCCGCTCCAGGCGTTCCCACAGCTCGGCCGCGTCGTTGATCTGCTGGTGAACGACAAGATCAGCGCTGTCGCGCTCGATCCATTGCCGGAAGCGCGGCCAGGCCCGCAACAGGGATTCGTGGGTGAGGGTGGCGGTTTCCGCGTCCACCGTGATCAACCGGTCCCGGGCGAACACATCGAGAACTTTTCGAACCACGTCCACTTCGGACTCGGAACCGGCGGCGAGCAGTTCCCCGCGCGGCACGGCGCGACGCGTGGGCTCGGCGCCGGTGCTCACCCGGACCATCCGCAACAACGCCCGCCGCGCGACCTTCTGCGATTCGGGGGCGAGCGCGCCGTAGGTCGCTTCGGCCCGCCTGCTGACCGACTCCCAGATGCCACCGCTGGCTTCGTAGCCGGCGAGTGTGAGCGTGACACCCGCTCGCCGCTGCCAGGTAGCCAGAAGGGCATAGGAAAGAAGGGGAAGCACCCCGCCCGCGTCGAACTCCGCGTGGCCGGCGCGCAGGTCGCGAAGCACGACATCGGCAAGCCCGGTTTCGAGCTCGAGGCCGGCCGCGCGAGCGGGCTTCTCGATGACCGTCCGGAGCTCGGCATCGGTCATCGGCGAGACCAGGAAAGCATTGTCGCGCAACGCCGGCACCAGGTCCGGATGCGCCATGCACTGCGCGTAGAAATCGGCCCGGACACCGAGAACGACGCGGGTGCCCTCGTCGGCAGCGGCGCAGAGAGCCCGGATGAACCCGGTCTGCTCGTCCTCGTCGCGGCAGGCCGTGAACACCTCCTCGAACTGATCGACCACCAGAACCGCCTGGCCCTCGTCGGCGGGCGGCTGTTGTTCCGCGAGTGTGGCGAGTGGATGTTCTCCCGGGGTGAACACGCGAGAGGTCCATCGTGAGGAGCCTGGCAGTGCGCCGGACTCGAGTGCGGGAAGCAACCCGGCGTGCAGGAGGGACGATTTCCCCGACCCGGACGGTCCGATCACCACGACCGGTCCCTGCAAGGCCGGCTCGCCGAGATGCCGGACCAACTCGGCGATCGCGTTGTCACGGCCGAAGAAGTAACGGGAGTCCTGCGGCCCGTAGCGGTCCATACCGCGGTACGGACAATCCACGTCCGCGGGCGGCTCGGTCCGCACCTCAACGGAGCGCCCTGCGCCAGCGGCGGCGTTGGGCGCCAGCAGCAACCGCCCGGATGTGTCGCTGACGTGCTGACGCGGGCGGGGCAACCCGTCGGCCGACAAGGTCCGATCGAGCCAGTCGTAGGCATCGAGCAGGCTCAACCATTCGCCGCGCGTCGGGTCGCCGGTAGTGAGCAGCTTCAGCAAGCGTCCTGTGAAAGCAGTGTAGCTCTCCTCCGGCAGCGCGAGAGCCGCCTCGTCACGCGCCGCGGACGTCAGGACATGAGTCCCCCGGACCGCGGCCACGGCAAACGCGTCTGACACGGCCGTCCCATACGCACCTCCGGCGCGGCCCGAGAAACAACAGTCGAGCACGACGACGATCGACCTGGCACGGCACCGCATCAGCGCATCGCGCACGGCCGAATAAGGCAAAGCCTTGTACGCCAAGCCTTCGACCAGATCGTCGGTCGCGTATGTGGCCAGATACAACTCGCCATTGCCCGGACCCACCAGCCCGTGCCCTACGTAGTAGACGAACAGCACACTCTCCGCCGCGTTCGCGGCCGCCGTGATCGCGCTGCCCAGCTCCTGCGGATGCGCCGGATCGTGCACCAGGCGCAGAGCCGCCGGGTCCACCCCGCAACGATCGATCAGCACCTCCGCAAGCGCGTCCACCGATCGCCGTACCGCCTGGACCGAGGAGAGAGAGGACCCTTCGGCGTGATTGCCGTTGCCGATCAACACGACCTGCGCACCTGGCGTACTCAACGCCGGCGACGACGTCACGTCGCCGATCCGGCGTCGGACCCGGCGGGCAGTACGTCACGCATCTCGGCTATGAGCACCTGGATCTGGTCGGCGGTCAGCCCGCGCACGTTCTCGGCGTTCAGTTCGATCGTCGTGTCAGGTCCGGCGACCTTCACCGAGACGTTGCCGACCCGGCGCCGCAACCACGTGATCACCGCTGTCACCAGCACCGTCACCGCACCCCCCTGCCCCAGCGCGACCACCAACGCAGAATCGATGACCCCCAGCTCCGAGGCCTTCGCAAGCCCAGCCACCGGCCGCACACGACCGCGCAACTCGTTGGCCTCGGCCAGTTCCTGATCCAGCGACCGGAGCTCGTCGGACGCATGCTCTGCCTGAACCGTGATCGTCAAGTTCACAAAAACCCCTAGACCGGACTCCGTCCACCACGTGCCTGAAGCCCGTGACTGATAATCGCAGCCTCTCGCAGCAGCGTAACCGGGCACCGCAGAAAACACCCCTGCGGCGGAACGCGTCAACTCCAGAGTGCTCGTACTGTTACCTGACAGGCGCTTTATGTCATCCCAATCGCGCCTCCGCGACAGCCAATGTCGAAATGCCGACCTCATTTGTTGCCCGTTCACGACCGACTTCGCATCCCCCGGGCCGAGTAACGAAACGAACGAGTCCTCGCGTGACCGTACTACGGGTGTTCGGCCAGCCGCGCGGCGAGCGCGGCAAGATCGAACCCGGCGAAGCCCCCTCGCCTACGTCGCAATCACCCGTGCCCAGTACCGCCTCGACTTCGGTGGCCTGGCCCGGCTCAACCAACACCCAGACTGCAACCCCGCGAACACGCCGCCCGTAGCAGGCCGAAGCCGCTGAGATTGCCCACGTTGCCGACGTGACCGAACGCGTCCTCCCCGTCGCGGCGACTCGCAGTATGCCGCCGTTGGCAATAGACGTCGATCTTCGGCGGCGTTGGTCGGCTTCACAACGGGCGAAGGCCCTTGCTCGTCAAACCGAGCAAGGGCCTTCGGGGTTGAACCGTCAGATGGCGGTGACGCGCTGCGCCTGCGGCCCTTTCTGACCTTGGCCGATCTCGTATTCGACCCGCTGCCCCTCATCCAGGGACTTGAAGCCGGTGCCCTGGATTTCCGAGTAGTGCACGAAGACGTCCGGCCCACCGTCGTCCTGCGTGATGAAGCCATAACCCTTCTCTCCGTTGAACCACTTCACACTGCCTTGAGCCATACTTTTACCTATTCTCTTCGTCGTGATCGGAGCGAATTCGGATGGCCCGATCTTGGCATTCGTTCTCGCGGATGGGCCGGAGGCACCGTCGCTCATCGCAAGGTAACAGCCTGCGCTTGACTCGTCGCCCTCAAGTCGGTGAAGCCCGAGGAACACCTCGCCGACTCGGTCCGCATGTCGGCAGCGATCCCGCCCAGTCCTGTGAAGACACCCCCGAACTCCGCCGGAATGGCTCGCTCGGGATGGGTGAAGCGGGCTGTGTCGGCGATGTGTGCGGCGAGATCACCCATCCGCTCGATATTCTCCGCGCAGCACACCACGGCCAAGATCGCGCGCAGGCCTGCAACGCAGGCAGCGACTGAGCCTGCGTCTCACATTCCGCACGTGCCCAGTTCACCGCCCCGGCGGTGGCGTGTCCAAGATCGTCCCCCACGGACGGTCGTTTTGCAGATCGGCTCAACTCGTTGGAAAGTTTCCAGGCGCTGCAGGGTGTCGGAGGGGTTAATTCCGGCCGCGTTGGCGAGCAGCGGCAGGCACACGCCGTGCTCGCCGACCTCATCGGTGAGCACGTCCGTGACCCCATTGCCCGGTCGAGCTCGGTGTCCGGAGCCCCCACACCACGCCCATGCCGCCGACCTGACGTCTCCGGCACTGATCCACACCAGCGGCCGATACCGGCTCGCAAGCTCGCCAAATTCATTCTTAATATGGTGAAAGCCCGTGATCACCGAACCGGTGTCGCGGCGCGCTTCACAGTGCAGCCGGGGGTCGGCTCCTGCCGTTGTACATCGGTGTGGGGCGCTGAACAGTGTTAGGAGGCCGTGGCCAGGACTCTCCGGGCAAGCCCGGAGAGGGCGCGTTCGGTGATGATTCGTTCGGCCTGGCGGCGCAGAACGCTGAGCACCTTGACTTTCAGCGCCAAGCTCAGCCGATAGGTCACCAATGTCCCGGTGTCGGTGGCCGTCAGAGTATAGGAGCCCTCGAGGCTGTGCAGCATCCGGGAGGATTCCAGCGTCCACTGCACTGCCCGGTCACCGTCCCACCGGTAGCGCAGGGTCTGTTCGTCGCGGATCGCCGCGGCGTCGATGTGCATCCGTACCCGGTATGCTCGGCCGTCGGTGTCGAGTTCGAGGACCTCGGCGTGAGTGATTTCACCGGCCCACCGTGGGTAGGACTCGAAGTCGGCGATCGCCGCCATCACAGCCGCAGGGGACGCAGTGATCGTGATGCTCGACCGGGTCTGTTCCTCTGTCGTCACCATGTAGGCCCTTTTCGTTGTCGCTCATCGTGTCCAGGTACGGCAGACCATCGTGGCACACCTAGGCGCCACGACGAGGTGGCCGACACGACGGCCGGCAACGAGATCACCCCAGCGTGTCGAAGCCCGGGGTGACTGGGCGAGGTCGGGTGAGGTCGCGATCTGGCCCACGCTGGCTATATTTGGCGCCGCAGGCCCCGTAGAGTCTGGGGATGGACGTATTCGCGACGGTGTTGCGGAGCCGGATTGCCGACGCGGCGAAGGCCGAAGCGGCCGCGCGGCAAGCCGGTCGCTCCGACGAAGCGGAGCTGCATGCCGCTCGGCTGGCCGACCTGTTCGATCTCGCCGCCGAACACGACATCGCGGTGGAGACGCAGACCGACACCGTCGGCTGAATCATTCCTGAATGGTCAGGACCGCCCCGCAGGTCCCGTGCCCAGTGCGACTCATGCCTGCGATACCAGCAGCGCGTGGGCGTGTTCTTCACAGGCGTCGCGTTCGCGGTCAGCCCCAGCAACGCCCGGCGGGCTAGCCGAATCCCGTCCGGCTCATCGGGTGGGTGGAGATCGCCACACGATCGATGTGCCCGTATACCGCTGCCGGAGGGCTTGCCACCAGACTCCATGTGGTGCATACCCTCGAGCCAACCTACCCCTCCGGAGCGGGCATGGGGACGGACCCGACCTCCGTGGACATCAAGGCGGCCGATTCCGAGCGACCGGTCCTGGCAGGTGCCATGCCGTCGGCGCCCGGGCTCATGTCCGTGCGGCACCGCGCATTCGGCCGAGGAGTGTTGCTGACGGGGGCGGTGGGACTGGGTGCGGCGGCGCTCGCGGTGATGGGTGCGGCGCTCGGGCGCCTGCTGGCGGGCACCGTACTCGCCGGCCTGTCCCGCCGTGGTGCTCGTCGCCCCAGTCAGCGACCGGGCCTGGGTGCGTCCGCGGGTGGCCGATGAGAGCCGGTACCGACTCGTCCGCGCAGTGGATGAGGCCGCGCGGATCGACTGATGGAGTGCTGGCTTCCGCGATTGAGCGGCTCGGCGGGTTGCGCGGGGTCATCGGCGTGACACCGGGTACCGACTCCGGCGGACCGGTGATCGACGTGTGGGTCACCGACCGCGCGGCCGCGGAGCCGATCCCGACCTATTGGCACGGTGTGCCGATGCGCCTGACCTGCCTGGGCTTGCCCGCGGTCGTGGTACCCGCTCCCCGCACACCCTCCGGGCGCCATGCCCGCCACCTCGAGGACACCGACCTGTGATGACCGGCCACGAACTTGAGGAACAGCTCTCGCCGCTGGATGTGGCCTTCCTGGCGCTCGAGCACGCCGCGCCGATGCACCTGGGCGCGCTCCTGCCCCTCACCGCCGCCCCCGGCGAGGATCCGCCCACGGTGATGGGTTTGGCCGCCTTGCTGGCGACGCGGGCAGCGCGGCTGCCACGACTACGGCAACGGATCACCCCCACTTGGTCCCCGCCAGGCGGTGCTACCTGGACCACAGATCCCGGCTTCGACGTCCACACGCACGTGCACACCCATCAACTGCCCTCCGGTGGCGGGTGGGACGCGGTATCCGCGCTGACCGAGGACCTGATGCGCCGGCCGTTGGAACTGATTCGTCCGCCCTGGGCGTTGCATGTGCTCGGCTGCCTCGACCATGATCCGGTAGGGGGCCGGATCATGGTGCTGGTCACCCTCCACCACGCCCTCTGCGACGGAGCCGGTGCCATCCGCCTCGGCATGTCCCTGCTCGATACCACCGCAGCCCATGGGGTCCACGCTGCCGATGGCTTGGCCGCCCCACAGAGCCCATCGCCGAGTCCGGTGTCATCGGCCCGTCCCGGACGTGTGCTGCGCACCGCGCTCTCGACCGCCACCCTGGCCGTGAACACTGCGGTGTCGAAGGCGACGGTCGCAGTCCGTGACCCGGCCGGCGCGGCCCGCCAAGCCCGAGCGCGGCTCAGCGCCGGGACCGACATCGCTGTCGCGGTGGCCCGCCAGGTCCGGTGGCCCGCGCCACGCTCGCCGTTGTCCGCGCCGGTGCACGCATTCCCCTTCCCCCTGCCCCGGCGGCCACCGTTCACGGCGCTGAGGGGGCCGCGGCTACCACGGGAGAGGCTGGTGCGGATGATCCGGCTGGACGACCAGGACATCCGCCGGGTCCGGCATAGTCATGGCGGCACCAGCCATGACGTGCTGCTCACGGTGCTCGCCGGTGCGTTGCGGACCTGGTTGGCCAGTCGGGGCGAACCGGTCGAGACGGCCCGGGTGCGGGCGTTGATCCCGGTCGACCAACGCCCTCGCGCCCGCGGCACCGGTGGTGCGAATCAGGTATCGGGCTATCTGTGCGACCTGCCCGTCGACCGATCGGATCCCGCCGCGCGGCTGGCCGTGGTACGAGAGGCGATGCAGGCGAATAAGGCCGCCGGTCCGCGGCGCGGCGCAGCTGCGATGGCATTGTTCGCGCACGCGGTCCCGCCAGCGGCGCACCGGGTGCTGACCCCGCTGGCCGCCCGGCACGCCAGGGTCCTGTTCGACCTGGTTGTCACCACCGTCCGGCTGCCCGCGGTGCCGTTGACCATCGGCGGCGCTGCCGTGGGCGAGGTGTACCCGCTGGTGCCGCTCACCCCCGGGCACGCCCTGGGAGTAGCGCTGTGCCACCACGACGGCGCCGTCCACGTCGGGCTGCACGCGGACCGTGACATCTTGCCTGACCTGGACAAACTCGCCGAGGCCATCCCAACAGCGTTGGCCGAGTTCGCCGACACTACCGGATGACACGTGGAGTCTCGGCGGTGAGCGGATTTCGTCGTCACGACAGGACGGGTCCGGTTTCCTCTCCGCTCAAGGACCAAGGGATTCTCAGCTGTGGCTGGGCGTAGCGCGCCAGGCGCCGGTCAAGATCGGCGTCCTCGACCGCGCGCAGCGACCGGGAAGTCCTCAACCTGCTTACCAAACGCGCCCAGACGCTGCACCTGGGCGCGGCCAACTACTGCTGGTTCACCGACCCGTCTCGAGCGCTCTGCCTGAAACTCGCCGGCACCCCGCATGCCGACCAGCCTCTGGCCGGCATGTGTGACTCCGCGCGCTGCCCGCAAGCCACCCACCACCCCTGCCACCGCCCGGTCTGGGCCGAGCATGCCGCGCAGACCACAACCTTCCTCGGCAGCCTCGGCCCGACTCGCAAGACCGAACGCGCCCGCCTGCAAACCGATCTCGACCGCGCCCTGGGCGTCCTTGACGCCATCGCCACCGCCACCGACCAGAACAAGGAGTGACATGCGGATCACTGCGGCACAGCGCACAGCCAACGAGAACCGGGTCCGCGCTGCCATGGATCGGCTCCTGCGCGGCGAAATCCCGCCCGGCGGCCACTGCGACATCAAGACCCTCGCCGCCGAGGCCGACGTCGACCGCACCGCCTTCTACGGCAACCGGCCCTACGCCCACCTGCGCGCCGAGTTCGAACGGCGCCTGCGGCCCTCCAGGAGACCGGCGAGCAACCCGACCCGCGCGACGCCCAGATCACCCGTCTCAAGAACGAGATCACCGCGCTGAAGGACCGTCTTACGAAGGCAACCAACGCAATCGCCGAACTCAGCGACTTCCAGACCCAAGCTCTTGCACAATTCGCCGCTCAACACGACGAGATCAGCCGCCTGCGGAACGCCGCCACCTCCGCAAGCCGAGTCAGCCGACTGCCGCAGCGAGCGGCCGCTATCGGATCATGTAGCTGACCTCGTCGAGGGCTTCATGCCAGCGTTATCACCGAACTCAGGGTTCCGAGCGCGAGTGGACTTACCCTTCAGTCTGCCCAATACCAATCGAGGGAAGATCAAGTGAACGACAGCGACAACACCGTCATCGCCGACGACGAGGCAACAGGCCAACGGGCGCACGAAGCGATAGCGATGCTTACCGATCAGTTCGAGAGAATCACCGAAGCCGGTGAGATCACCGTCAACCACGACACAAGCAGGCTGTTCAAGGCGCTCTTCGGTTGGTGGGCGAAGATCAACCGCAGCAGCCAGCTGGTTGCCCTGGCTCACAACAACCGATTGGGACACGAATCCGGGCCGATTGTCCGCTCGATCATCCAGCACACGCTGGTGCTCCAATGGGTTCTCGACGAAGGCGACGACGCCCTGGACGCCTTGGTCGAATACGGGGAGGACAACACGCGCAAGCTCATGGAAGACCTCGAACGAGCGGAATGGCCGATCCCACCGGGCGCGGAGCGGGAGAAACCAAGCGAACCGCAGGTTCCCCATCGACTCCTCGGCATGATCAAAAACTTCGCCGACCTCTGTATTGCCTACGACGCCAGGAAGCTCTACGTCGCCTACCGCCTGCTCTCAGCTCAGATTCATCCCAGCCCGCAGGGCGGGATGGCCTACGTTGACGACACTGGCACGCTCAGCAACTACGCCGCCAAACAGACCTGGGGGCTGTTGATCCAGACGGCCATGTGTCTGATCCAGGCCGCCCGCACCTTCAACCCCCTCATCGAAGGTCAACCCCTCAACGATGTAATCACTCGTGCTGAGACACGTCTTGGCACCGAGATCGGCCTCTGGACTCGGCGGCAAAAGCCGTCCAAGTCGACATCACATCGCACATCGAGCAAACCAAATCAGCCGTCCCGAGACGTCTGACCATCACCTGATGTCCGAGCTGGTCCAGCAAGTCAGGAAGTGATACCCGCCACAGCGAAGAGGGGCTATTGCAACACCAACCACGGTCTGCGTCGCGAACTCCGCAATCACCAACCTCGCGCAGCTCAATCGCCACACGAACCCAACCGCACACGGCGACTGCGGACACAAGGCACTCCTATGTGACGCATCTGATCGAGGCCGGATGGGATCCGCGGTTCGTGCAGGAACAGGTCGGTCACGAGCACGCTTCCACGACTTAATCTACACTTGCGTGGGCTCGGACTTCCGCCGTCGCACCCTGCGCCGTCACCTCGATGCTGCGGTCGCCGAGGCGCTGGCCGGTCCGGAAGTGCTGTCGTGAAGCGGAAAGTCGGCTACGCCTGGAGCTGCGGGAGATCATGGCCACCCGCGGGGTCTTCACCGCCACCGAACTCGTCCCCTGCTGCAGGACCGCGGCATCGACCTGTCCGCCTCCCAGGTCCACCGGCTGGTCTCCGGCACCCCGAGCGGCTGTCGTTGCAGGTGCTGTCGGCGTTCTGCGACATCCTCGGCTGCACCCCGGCCGACCTGGTCACGACCACCGCCGAGAACGCCGGCGTCCGCAAAACCGCCACCTACGACCAGCCAGCACCTCCCTCGACCGCAGCCAGGCTGCGGCCCCGGCCCGCCCGAATCCTCGGCGAATGAGCCGCGCCCGCTGCACCTTCGCCGATCAACTCGCCGAACTCCTCGACGACGGTACCGGCCGCATCCGGCCCGAACTGGTCCCACTCGCCAAGCATTTGCTCGCGATGAACAACTCGAAGTCGGGGCTGTCATGGCTGCGTCCGTCCCATCGCCCGGCCCGGCCGCCGGCGGTGCTGCTCCAGGAACTCGGCCGCGGGGAGATCGAGCTGACCTATGAGGCATTCCAAGCCCTCCAACCCTGGCGAGCCGCAGCCCATCTGCGGGAGCTGCTGATGGCCTGCGGTGTCCTGCCTGTGGTCGACAAGCAGATCTGCACATTCGAACGGTGGGTGATTGTCCACCTCGCCTCGGTCGCCGACCCGGAGCACGCGCAGCTGGTACGCCGCTTCGTCACATGGGAAGTACTGCCACGACTACGGGCCCGCGCGGACAGAAAGCCGCTCACGCCAGCGATCCGCCGGGATTCACCTACGGCATCGCGGGCACCGACTACCGCGGATTCGCCTCCTTGGCCGCGGGAGCCACCGGACTGGAACGCGCCGACTACTACTTGCCACGGCAATTCGCCGACGTCGTACGTGAACCACAACCTCAAAGGCCCGTTCGAGGACAACTGGCAGTTCATCGACGACATCGAAGTCGGCGCCATCGTCTACAAGCCCTGTGATGAGGACCGGAACTTCAACATCAACACGGAACTGCGGGCCGCGGTCGGCACTTCCGATCCGAAGAAGACCACCAGTTTCGGACTCCCGACGCGGACCCAAGCCTCGGAGTAGGGGTTCGTTATTTGGGTCAGGGCGGGGATGATCCGAGCGTTCGTTCGGCGACGGTGGCGATGATGTCACCGCAGGGCGCGATTGTAGCTGTGATCGATCGGGCAGAAGCTGCGAAGAAAGGGCCCATGTTGATCCTCATAATCGAGCCGTGGTCTGCGGTAGGGCAAGCTCTTGGGGTTGAAGTCCTGAAGTCCTGGAGGCTGAGTTCGACCTTGCGATCATGAGGAGGATTGTCGTTGCTGTTAACGGACGCGCCGGTCTTGACCGGGCTGGCTGGCAGGGATGTCGCCCTCTTCCCCAAGGAAATGGGCGAGTTGGTCGTGCACGTCTCTTTGCCGGAGGTCGCCCCGGAGGTCTCGGCGGCTCGGGGCCGGGGGCCGGGGCACTCCCGCGATGCGCGGGCCGCCGCCGGTGGGTTCGGCGGCTACTACCTTGTCGGGCCGGTGCCGGCGGCGTCCTTTCCCCAGGCCGTGAAGCGACCCGGGGTGCACGAGGGAGTCAGGCCTTGGCCGTGGCAACCGGGGGTGGATCCGTTCGTCCTGATGGCTCATTCCCTTCATCGGGAGCAGCTGTGTCTGGTGGTGGACGGTCAGGCGCAGCCTGTTACCGATGAGGCGCTGGGTTCGTGGCTTCGGGTGCTGCCGGAGCTGAGTGCCTCGAGCCGGCCGCTGGAGGACCCGCTGGTTCTCTTGACCTGCAGCAGGGTGGACGCGCGGCAGGGGCTGGCCGATCAGCTCGGACGCCTGGTCTGGTTTCCGCACGGTGACATGTCGGCGTTGTTCCTTGACCCGGCCGGCCGCGCCCCGGGGGCCGAGGTGAGGGTGGGTCTGCACCACACTCAGGACGGCCGCGGTGGACGGTTCACCTCCGTCTATCCCCAGGGCCCGGCTGGTGACCGGGTGCGGTGGGCGTACCGGTCCCGGTTCCCCGCCGACCCCACCGGCTGGCTGGCCGAACGGTCCGCCCCACCCGGTGCTGTGGCTCCCGCCGGACTGCGCCCGTACCCGTTCGGTGGCCTGCGCACCCGCGGCCTGTCCTACTTCGACCGGCGTGACCACCACTCCCGCTTCGCTGCCCTGAACGCCCGACTGGGGTCTTCGTATGTGGCCTGGACCCCGAACCACGCCTACCAGCCCGGGATCCGGGCACACAGTGACCCGGTCACAGCGCGGCCCTGGCACAGCCGGGAACTAGGGCGGCTGCCGTTCGACCTGCCCGCCACAGCCATCGTGGCCGGCTACTTCGCTGACGGCAGGTTCGCGGTCTACGACGTGCGGCAGGACCTGACCCATTGGGAGACACCGTCGGCGTTCGGGCGGCGCCTGCGCAGGGATCTGACCGCGGCCGGGGACCCGATGCCCTCGCGGGTGCTGCTGCTGACCGACTTCGACGCGGTCCCTACCCTGGCTCGCCAGCAGATCATGCCAGGCCTGGACGGTACGACGCTGATCACCGCGAACACACCCGCGACCCTGTTCCTCGACGAAACCGACCCAAAGGGTGGTGTTCCCACAGCGCGCATCGCGCTGCTTCCGGCCGAGGGCACCGTCGGCCCGCCGGTGTGGACGGCCACGACTTCCGCCGGTACGTCCACCATGGTGTCCCGGCCTGCCGATATTCGTGTTATTTCGACCACCTCGGACACACCCGGCAGCGGAGTAGTACAGCGTTCCCCGGCCGAGGAGCTGGGGCGGGTGCGGATGCCGGTTCCGGTGGGATTGCCGGTGTCAGCGGTGGCACGCTCGGCGGGTGGCAAGGCAGCACTGGTGGAACAGGGGCCGCTGGGGCGGTCCGGGCCGCAGGAGTGGTTCGAGATCCTGGACCGGGAAGGAGCGGGGATAGTGATTTACCGGGTCTCCAGCTGGGGCCGGATCGGAATACCCGGATGGGCGAACCCGGTACCGGGAGTGGGATGGGCACAGTGGGGACACGATCTCATCCACCCGTCAACGGGAGTAGTGCTACGAGGACACACGGGCTGGATCGGACGGCTAACAGCCGCGGAACTACCCGGCGTTCGATCCGCCCTCGCTGCGCACGGGGCGGAACAGTTCACGTTGTCCGCGACGCCGGCCGGGGTTTACGCGACACCCGTGGGAGGCGGGAGAGTGTGGCAGATCCCGTTCCACGGACACGTGCGCCGCGCCGCCCCCACCACGACACTGGAACTGGGCCGACCGGGACAACCGCTGCCTACGGCACCCGAGCTGACCGAAGACGAACTGTCGATGCTCGCGGCCGAGGTCCAGAAAGAGCTGCGCACACTACGCAAACCGGGAATGGCGCGGATCATCGTGACACGAGAAGACGTACACGCGGCACACAGCCAATTGCATCCCTCACTGTGGCAGCACCCGTTGTCCATACAGGGGACCAAGATCGCACACTACTGGGTAAGCGGGCACCAGAACGGCGTCCAGCTTCCCGGCGCAGGCCAAAGCGTCGAGGCCGAGTGGGCGTATCCGATCGAGGTCGACCCCTTCGGCTCCGACCTGGAAGATGACGGGTCGATCGACATCGAAGTGGAACAGCTCCACGACACGGAGGTACTGGCACGCCGCAGGGGCGCGGAGGTGATATTGGAAACACAGTACTTCTACCAAGACGACCAGGACCGACTCCACGCTACCGAGCAAAGCGCACTGTCAGCGTCCGCGGGCAGAATAAGATCGGGAATCCTCGGACTCCCCGAGCTTGTCCTGTGGGTCATGCCGCACCTGCCCGGCGAGGCACGCGACATTTCCCTGGACGACGGCAGGACCGCCTACCAGATGGTGGGCGAGGCGTTGGCAGGGGTACCCGGAGCCCTGGGTGATCAGCCCGGCACTGCGCTGGCGGACGTGCTCCGTCCGCAGGACGGCTGGGAAGTGACCGAGCTGGGTCATGCAGCCTGGATCGGCCCCTCGGCATTGGGGGCTGGTGGAACTGCGGCTGCGGTCCACTTCAATGTGGGTGTGCCCGCGGAGACGGGCTACCTTTTCCGGCAGTATCTGCAGGCGCAAACATCTGTTGCTTCCACCTGGGGCTTGCACACACTGGCCCACCGCCATGACGCGTTGCGATTCGCCGATGAGGTCGCAGCCTGGTACTTGAGCTGGCGTGCCCTAGGCCATATCTCGGAACGCATGGACCGGGCGAGGAGCTTCGTCGGCGTAGCGGACCTGTCGGCACAGGCCGTGCGCTCCCACGTGTTGTCGGCCTACGTCCATGCAGCAGCGGTCTTCACAGAGCCGGCCACCATGGATCCGGTGAAATACCACGCAGCCGATCTGACCCGACATGAGCCCAAGGACCTGCGTCGAGCTCTGCCCGCCCAGTCCCAGGAGTTCCTCCGGCTGTTCGCTCGGAAGATCTATCACCTGATGATCGCCATGGTCACCCGGCGGATACCGGACCGCCTCGCTCTTGCGAGGTCGCAGAACGTCATCGACTCGGAGGAGCGGCTTCAAGCGAGTGACAACCACACGCGCATGTACTGGGAGGCGGCACTCACGAACCAGCACGACCACCAGTACGTGATGAAGGCATGCTTCAAGCGAATGACTGTACTGGACAATTTCGACGTGGTGGACGGCATACCGTTGGCGGTGATCGAGGTGCGGTGCTTCGGGTCGAAGCAGTACCTGACCTACACGGAGATGGCCCAGGCGCAAGATCAGATCGCGGACGCCGCGAGGCACGCTCACGCGATGGCTCGGAGATTGCGCGAGCCTACACCCGAGATGCTGGCCGACTTTGAGGCGGCCTTGCAGGAACTGCGTGCTCACGAGGCAGGCTATGGCCCCACGTCGCTCGTTTAGGTCGAAGCCTCCTGATCTTTGCGCGTCGACCCGTGGGCTGGACCTGCACCGATTGACCGCTGAGAGCGACATCCGACGGGTTGTCTGCACGCCGCGGACGAGGACCCTCCGTCCAGAGTGCCTACCGGCCCGATCTCCTTCTCATCAAGGAGGAGTTTGAGAAAGGGGGCTCGATCATTTTGCCAGCTCTTTGACCAACATGATGCAGTTCAGAGGATATCAAGGAGGGACCGGAGTGCAGCTCGTCCGCACGCCTAGGCGGATGAGGCAAAACTGTTCACAGACGTGAATCGATCGTCACCCGGCCAAGCGATTCGGCACCAACAGCCTGCCGTGCGATGCCCGATCATCACGAAGGTCTTCCCGAATGGACAGTGTCGCGGTCCACACTGCCTCAATTCAGTGGGACTAGACTGCACTGGTGTTCCCTGGCTCATCGAATGGGTGGAACACCTCTCGATCGACGTACCCGCTCACCACTTCCGGAGTGTTGTCACAAGACTCCGCACAGTGCAGAACCTCGAATCGGGCTTCACTTCCACAGCTGACATCGATACGGACACGGCTGCCCCGCACCTGACGGCGGACGGAGGGCCGTTCCGCGGCGGATAGCCCCGCGATTCCCCTATCCACCAACACAGCGTCAGCCCGGTCCAATCCGAGCATCGCGATCAAGTCGGCGCTGTCGGCCTCGTCCCGCGACGTCCGGCGGACGGTCCACATGGCGCGGGAGGCCTCGTCCAAATGTCCCAGCAGCCCGACCCCATTCCCGTCGAGGAGGAGTTTGAGCGGGGCAACCTCGGGCCGAGGTAAGTTTTTCTCGGGCATTTGCACCTCTCGGCCAAGATGACACAATTCGGGTAAATTAAAGTCAATCTTCTTCGCAGCCGCGACAGCGCCCCCCAGCACAACATCCGGTATCCCGGCGACAGGAGCTGAGACCCTGCAGGCTTCAGGCGATGACCGTCAGCGCGACACCCAGAAAGGTGCCCACGACGCCGACGGCCTGTACTGGCGCCAGGCGCTCGTTCGCGATCGTGCGGGCCAGCAGCACGGTGACTACTGGGTATAGCGAGGAAAGCACGGCGGTGACACCGATGTAGCCGCGTTGACTGGCGAAGGCAAAAAGAAGGCTGGCACCGGCGTCGGCCAATCCAACGAGGACGATCGGGACGACGTAACGGCCCCGCACGCCGCCAACGCTCTGTTTGACGACCGCGATGAGCACGACGAGGACGGCCCCTGCCAGCCGCATACCCCATAATGTCAGTACGGCACTAGTTGTGGCGCCGCGGGCGATGAAGGTCAGGGTCAGTCCGAAGAAGATGGCGGCCGCAGCCGCCAGAATCACGGGCCGGGAACCCGTGCCCCGTTGAAGTTTCGGCCCGCTGGCCGCAGCCACACCAGCCAAACTGAGGACGATTCCCAGCAAAGTGACGGGGCCGAACCGCTCACCCATCGCCATACCGGCAAGCACCGGGATGATCGCTCCCAGTGCGCCG
Source organism: Amycolatopsis sp. EV170708-02-1 (assembly GCF_022479115.1). Taxonomy (NCBI): domain Bacteria; kingdom Bacillati; phylum Actinomycetota; class Actinomycetes; order Pseudonocardiales; family Pseudonocardiaceae; genus Amycolatopsis; species Amycolatopsis sp. EV170708-02-1. The sequence goes on along the minus strand of NZ_CP092497.1, from coordinate 4,036,420 downwards.
ATCGGTGCCACCACTCCCATGCTTCCCGCGCTCAGCGCCGCAAAGTAGCAGCCCAGACCCGCAACCGCAGAGATGCCGGCCGCCGCCGCCCAGGGAACCCAATCGCTCGGCCCAGCGAACCCGCCAGCCAAGGGAACCGCCACGGCCGTGAGAAAGAGCAGGCCGACAGCAAACCCCATACCGACTACAGCGACAGACCGGACACGCCGCGACAACAACGCTCCCAGGAAATCGCCGGTGCCGGCCAATACGCTGGCAGCCAAGGCTAACAATACGCTCACGTTTCGGCCTGTCCTGGCTCCTGGAGAAGTGTCCCGGATCTTGTAAGGTTGAGGATGATCTCCCGGCGGGAAACCTGTCAGAAGAGGGATCGACAGGAGACCATAGGTGGATGACTTGTGGTCGGCAATGCGTTTTAGCAGGTCGACACTGCAACAGTGAGCACCGATGTCCCAAGGTTCCTCTGGACTGTACAAGAGCGACATGGAGAACGCCACTGTGGTGATCCAAGCTCCCACCCGAAGTTCGCACGTGATGTGCAGCGCCGCCCTGTTATGTGCAAGGTCGCGCCCGACGCACATGACAGAGCGTCACGGACGGTCCACCGGAACGATGTTTTGCCTTCCGGGATGGACATTGTCGGGGCGTTGGGGGTACCCTGATAACCCCGCGATAGCAGCCTGCCACCGATATGCCCGTCACCAAACCAAGTTCTACAACTTCGATTGCCACAGGCAAACCACTAGTCGTGCCAGCGCAATGCAGCAGCCGGGCGAGCTCGGCCGCAGAGGTCCGCGGAGGTGCTGCCACCTCCATCCACCAAGTTGGGAGAGCGGTATGGCCACTGAGCCGAGGCTTTCGGTTTGCCTCACCTTCGATTTCGATGCCCTTGCCGTTCACCTGGGTATCTTCGGGACCCAGGACTCTCAGAGCCTGTCGCGTGGCGAGTTCGGGCCGTTCGCGATGCCCCGCATCCTCAAATTACTTGCGGATTATGACATCGTCGCGACGTTCTTCGTGCCAGGCCACACCGCCTTGGCTTATCCTGACGTCCTTCGCCGCATCCACGACGAAGGACATGAGATCGGGCACCACGGCTTTGTACACGAGATTCCCGCAACCCTCGACGAGACCACCGAGCGCAAGGTTTTCGACCTGGGCATGGAGGCACTGCAGAAGACGATCGGGGTCAGACCCAGGGGTTACCGATCACCCGGACCCGAATTCAGCCCCCACACGATCGATATCCTCGTCGAAAACGGCATGGTATACGACGCCACACTGAGCGGCAGTGACTTCACGCCCTATTACGTTCGCCAAGGAGACACAGTCTCACTGGACTCAGTATTTCAATTCGGGGCACCTTCGAGTCTTGTCGCGATTCCATTCTCATGGGACCTCGACGACTGGGTCCATTTAGAGTTCACCGCCGAGTGGGGCCCCGGCAAGCCGTGTTCGGCGGTAGAGGAGATTTGGCGCGCCGAGTTCGACTATGCGTACGCGAACGTCCCCGGGGGCGTATTCGACCTCACCATGCATCCGCAGGTAATCGGCCGCGGCTCACGTCTCGAGATGCTCAGGCGCCTCATCGAGCATATGTCTTCTCGCCCAGGTGTCGTATTCGAGTCAATAATCACCTACGCGGAACGCTGGAGAAACGCCCACCCGCTCGAACAGTGGCGTCAAGAGGCATCCGTTCATGTACGCGAGAGAAATGGCGGGCCAGCCATACATCGCGAAGACTGAGCAGCATACGGACCATCACAATCACCCTTCCGCCATCGGCGACTGAGCTTCCGCTCCGACGAAATCATGGTAGATACCGAGGGGATTTCCCCAGGGGTCTTCAAAGTCGGTGAAAATCGCCACCCCAGGTAGCGTAGTGGGCTCGGTAACTTCGATGCCAATGCTGCGCAGTCGAGCGATTTCAGCGGCCACATCGGCGACCTCGAATCGCACTCGACTGGCGAGTACGACAACATCGCACCCGCCAACGAGCTGAAACCAGGCACCTTCGCAAATCTCCCATTCAGGCCGATCACCGCGGGCGAAATTGTCCGGCGCACGGTCCAGCAAGGCGGAGTAGTAGGAAAGCGCATTTGGCAAATCACTGACATGGATACTGATCGTCAAACCGTAGACTTTTGACATGCAGGCACCGTACCATCAGATGCCCACACAGTCGACGCGATCACAGTGGCGACAATATAGTGCGACGGGGTGTTGAAGCCGACCGCACCTTGCGGGGTTCACAGCATCGCCGCCACCCTGAGGGGAAGCGCTCCATCGATCAGTCCGATCATGTGCGGCGCCCCAGACGCACTTGCCCGGACAGACGAGGCTCGCCTGGCCGGTGAGCGTGCGCCCGGGGCCAAGCACTGATGCCCACCGACGCAACAAGCGACGTCGACATAGGACAGTGAGATGCGCCAAAAAATATCTACCTTACCACACGCCACTGCGGACTGCACCTATTTGCACGTTAGTTTTTGATTCTTGCCCTTCCATGCCAGCCGGAAGTGCCTTCCTGCGGCATAGTTGTACTTTGGCTGCACCAGAACACCTGGTTCCCTGACTGAAAGGGCAAAGCCTGCCGAGTTCGAAGGCCCGGATCGAACCGGTTCACCAACTGTACGACGGAAATTTCCCACCAGAAAAGAGTCCCACGCCGACAACTTGTCGTGCCCGGGAATCTTGAAGCGGACACCGGTCTGCACGCCGTCAATAACAGCGAGCCTATCGAGAGGGCCCGACAATGCCCGTATCCGGTGAAGGCCGATCAACGATCTTGGTGGACAGTGCGGTTTCCGAGATCGGGGCCTGCGTGCCGCAACTGTTCGAGCAGCGAGTGCGAACCTGCCCCGATGCGATCGCGACCAGCGACCAGGACGGGTATCTCACCTACGCGGAACTGAACGCCGCTGCCAACCGGCTGGCCGCCGCACTCATCGAGCGCGGCGCCACGGCCGACGGAATCGTAGGGGTGAACCTGCCGCGAGGACGGAACCTTGTGACGGCAGTTCTAGCCGTGCTCAAGTCTGGAGCCGGCTATCTACCGCTCGACCCGGCGCTGCCCGCCGCGCGCCGTGCTTATCAGCTGGCAGCCGCCGGGGCTTCTCTGTTAATCGGCAACCAATCGCATGGCGGCTTTGACGCACTCGATCCGTCAGCTCCCGAACTGGCCGGGCACTCGGCGGAGAACCCTGCGGTAGTCGTCGCACCGGGCGATCTCGCCTATGTCATCTTCACCTCGGGTTCAACCGGACAACCGAAGCCAGTGGCAGTCACTCACGCGTCGCTGGCGCACCACGCGACCACTATATGTGCGGCGTTCGATCTCACCGACGCGGATAGTGTGCTGCAGTTCGCGGGGCCAGGATTTGACGTCTTCGGCGAAGAAGTATATCCCACCTTACTGGCGGGCGCCCGCCTCTCGATAGCGCCAGACCCGATGCCCTCGCCCACCGAACTGGAAGAGCACCTCCACCGTAATCAGGTCACAGTGGCCAACCTACCCACTCAGTACTGGGATCAGTGGGTTCACGACCTCGAAGCAGATCCCCGGGCCCTGCCCGCGACCTTGCGGCTCCTGATCGTCGGCAGCGACACCGCCTACACCCACACGCTGGCTGATTGGTGGCGCCACTGCACCGTACCTGTTTTCAATGCGTACGGGCTCACTGAGACCACCATCACCGTGACACTTGGGAGGTTCTACAGCCAGTCGTTACCCGATACGGACACGCTGCCGATAGGCGAACCACTCGCCGGAGCTCAGGTTCACCTGTTGGACGGCGAATTGGAGCCGGTATCGACCGGTTGTCCGGGCGAACTGTACATCGGCGGAGCTTTCTTGGCCCGCGGCTACTTGGGTCAGCCGGTCTCAACCGCCGAGCGCTTCGTTCCAGACCCGTTCACCACCGCGCCTGGCGCTCGGCTCTATCGCACCGGAGACCTCGCGGTCCGTCGACCCGATGGCGCCCTGGTGTTTCTCGGGCGGGTCGACGATCAGGTGAAGATCCGCGGTCAGCGGGTCGAGCCGGCCGAGATCGCCACAGCCCTGTGCACCCATCTGCAGGTGCGCCAGGCCTATGTCAGAGCTGTGGACGACGAAGCGGTGGGCAAAACGCTGGTCGCGTACGTTGTCGGGACTACCATCGAGCCGGATCGGTTGCGGAGATTCCTGGCTGAACGCCTGCACCCCACAATGGTTCCGGCCGGCTATGTCTGTCTTGACAGGCTGCCGATAACCGCGAATGGCAAGATCGACAACAACGCTCTTCCGGCACCACGCTTGGCCCTCGCCATCGCCTCGCCTGAGCCGAAGGCCGCAGCCCCGGACAACCTTGAGGAGCAGATCGCGACCATCTGGCGTGAGCTGCTGGGGCTCGAGCAGGTCGGGTTCGACGACAGCTTCTTCGAAGTCGGCGGGCACTCACTGCTGCTTGTCCAAGTGCAGCGGAAGCTGACCAGCCTGCTGGGACACCAGGTGCCCGGCGTGGCACTCTTCGCCTTTCCGACGATTCGTAAACTCGCCGGCCATTTGCGCCAGGTACAGCCTCACCAGCCGATGCCGCTATCCACTCACGAACGCGAGTACCAGCGCACGGATGGGCGCGCCCGGATGCGGCAGCGTCGCGCTCGCCAAACCGCCGGAGGTATCGAGTGACCGCGCCCGAGCTTTCGATGGATCAACGGAATCCGCTGGCAGCGGACGACTCGTTTCTCGCCGTCATCGGCATGGCTGGACGGTTTCCAGGTGCCCCAGACGTTCGCGCGTTCTGGGACAATCTGACGCATGGCAGGGACTCGATCACTCGCTTTCCTGGTGACCCCGCGATCCAGGAGTACATCCCCGCTCTCGGCGTGCTGGAGGGCGCGGACGAGTTCGATGCGGCATTCTTCGGCTATTCACCCAGAGAGGCTCTGCTTCTCGATCCCCAACAGCGACTCTTTTTGACGTGTGCGTGGGAGGCATTGGAGAACGCGGGATACGACCCTCACAACTACGCTGGTTCGGTGGGTGTTTACGCCGGGAGTGGCCAGACCGACTATCTGGAGACACTGAAGGCGCACCGCGACAAGCTCGGACCGGTCACTGAATGGCAATTACGCCTGGCCACCGGGGTGGACTTTCTGACCTCGCGTGTCGCCCATAAGCTCGGGCTCACTGGCCCGGCCGTGACGGTGCAGACAGCGTGTTCGACTTCTTTGGTCGCCATTCACATCGCCGCCCAGGCGCTGCTGTGCGGCGAGTGTGATCTGGCACTGGCAGGCGGCGCCAGCGTAACAGTCCCATCGCGAGTGCCTGAATACACCGAGGGTGGCATCCTCTCACCGGATGGCAACTGTTCTGCCTTCGACGCGCGAGCACGAGGGACGGTTGCCTCGAATGGCGTCGGTATCGTCGTACTCAAGCGGCTCGGCGATGCGCTGGAAGACGGGGACCTCATACGCGCTGTGCTGCGTGGGACAGCTGTGAACAATGACGGTATGGAGAAGGTGGGGTTCACCGCCCCCAGCGTGGCCGGACAAGCCGACGTCATCCGCACGGCTCACCTGGTGGCCGAAGTCGATCCGGGCAGTATTGGCTACGTCGAAGCACATGGGACGGGAACGCCACTCGGTGACCCGATTGAAGTGGCCGCGCTGGCCGAGTCCTTCAGACGTGGTACCGATCGACACGGCTCCTGCCGGATCGGCTCGGTGAAAACCAACATCGGTCACACCGACTCCGCCGCCGGAGTGGCTGGATTCATCAAGACGGTACTGACAGTTCAGCACGGCCTGATCCCACCAAGTCTGAACTACACGTCGGCAAACCCAGAGATCGCCTTCGAGGACACCCCCTTCGTAGTGAACACCGCACTACACCCGTGGCACTCGGACGGCCCCCGGCGAGCAGGAGTCAGCTCGTTCGGAATCGGCGGCACCAACGCTCATGCCATCCTGGAGGAGCCCCCCACCCAGGAGAGCGTCGTCGCGACACCGGAAAGTCACCTTTTGGTTGTGTCGGCGCGCACCATCCCAGAGCTGGACCGGGCCGCCGTACGTTTAGCCGAGCATCTTCAGGAGCAGGCATCGTGTACCGACGAACTCGGTCGAGGGCTAGCTGAGACCGCTTGGACGCTGCAAGCCGGGCGGCGCGCTTTCGTATATCGCCGGTTCGCCGTGGCCACCGACCATGCTGAGGCGGTCAACGCCCTCGTCGACCCGACATCCGTCAGCTATCTGTCGGAGGGCCGGGATCGCCCCGTGGCCTTCCTCTTCCCCGGGCAGGGTGGTCAGCACGTCGGCATGGGCCGCGAGCTTTACCATCATGACCGGGTGTTCCACGATACGATCGAGGAGTGCTGTGGGCTGCTGAGGCCCGCGATCGACCGCGAGATCACGACGGTGCTCTACCCGGAGAACGCGCAGGAAAGCACTGCCGCAGAAGCAGCGCTACAGGACATGAGTATCGCTCAGCCGGCCGTTTTCGCGGTGGAGTACGCACTAGCCCGAATGTGGCAAGCGCGCGGAGTGCAACCGGCCGCCGTCGCCGGGCACAGCCTAGGCGCCTTCGTCGCCGCCTGCGTAGCAGGAGTTTTCTCACTACCCGACGCGTTGTGGCTGGTCGCCGAACGCGGCAGGTTGTTGCAAACCCTGCCACCCGGGGCGATGCTCGCCGTCGCGCTGCCCGAGGGCGATGTCGCCAAGCTACTCGATGGCGACTTAGAAGTCGCGGCGGTCAACGGACCCGATCAGTGCGTAGTGTCGGGATCGCAAGCCGCTATCGACTCGCTTTGCGCTCGCCTTACGGCAGTCGGGATCGATGCGCGCCGGCTACACGTCACCGCCGGCGCACACAGTGCCCTAGTCCAGCCAATCCTCGACAAGTTCGCCGCGCTGGTCGGACAACTCGATGCCAAGGCGCCTTCCATACCCTGGATCGGCGACAGCACTGGAAGCTGGGTCCCTATGGAAGGGGCGCCCACACCGGACTTCTGGACTACCCACATGCGCACGACCGTGCGATTCAGCCAAACCCTCGCCACGTTGCTCGCCGAACCCGACCAGATCCTGCTCGAGGTCGGGCCCGGCCATACATTGACGACCCTTGCCCGCCGCCACCCTTCCCGCACCGAACGTCATTTGATTCTGCCAAGCCTGCCTCACCCTGCCGACAGACAATCTTCAGTGCGCACCTCCCTCGCCGCCACAGGCAGGCTCTGGGCCGCAGGAATTGCTCTCGATTGGACACGGCTGCACAACGGCAACCAACCACGTCGTGTCGAGCTTCCGACTTATCCGTTCAGTCCACAGCGGTACTCACCGCTGGCACCTGATGATTCCGGTCCGGCGAATGCTGGGAGCGCAGCACCGCTCGTTCCCGAATCAGCTCTCGAAGGCGTGGCGGAGCACAGGCTCGCCCAGATCTTCGGCCAGCTGCTCGGCCTGGAGGAGGTCACCGCCGAGGCCGACTTCTTCGAGTTGGGCGGAGACTCATTGATCGCCATCCAACTCGCCGCTGCCGTCCGAGCGGCATTCGGTACACGGATCACCGTCAAACAGATCTTCACCGCACCTACCCCTCGCCTGCTGGCCCGCCTGGTCGAATCCGCTCGGACCGATCAGCCATCGGAAAGGTCCACGGTTGACATCTCTTAACCGACTACCAACTGGAGAAACCGATGTTCGAGGACGACGGCGACCGCCTGTATGACGTGGCGCGCAACAACAAGGAGCAATACTCACTCTGGCCGGCGGATCGGAAACGGTGGTACGACCCTGTGCCCGAAAAGCGTTAGGGAACCCCTCGTGAGGGCCGCTAAGCTGCCAACTGCACGGGCAAGCCCGGCCGGTCCTCCAATATAGCCGACAAACGCGGAATAGGAGGTCGTCGTGCTCGACATCCAGGAACGACACGCTCCACGGTGGCTGATGAACCGCCGCAGGCGTCCTGAAGCACCCTTACGCTTGTATTGCTTCGCCCACAGCGGCGGTTCGATAGCCGAGTTCGTCCGATGGGCCGATGACCTACCCGATATCGAAGTGTGGGGGATCCAGCTTCCCGGCCGGGGCTCGCGAATTTCCGATCCACACTACACCAGGGTCGACTCGCTGGTCCACGATCTGGTGGAGCAGGCGGAGTTCCACGGACCCTTTGCCTTCTTCGGCCACAGCCTCGGCGCCTTACTGGCCTACGAGACAGCGCGGTCACTGCACCGGCTCGGGTTGCCGGCTCCAGAGTATTTGATGGTCTCCGCTTGCCCGGCTCCACACCTGCCGCGCAGGCTGCATCCGATCCACCAGCTCAGCGACCGGGAACTCTTCGCCGAAATACAAGGCGAGTACTGCACACTGCCGAACGAGATAGCCGAGGATGCCGAACTGCTGGCCATCGTGATGAGCTCGCACCGGTGCGATTTCGAACTCGTGGACAGCTATCAGTACGTCGACGGGGCTCCGCTGAACATGCCGATACATGCCGTCGGTGGGATCGAGGACCGGCTCACGGCCATGGAACTCGCCGCGTGGCGAGACCATTGCCAAGGGCAGTTCACACTGAAGTTGCTCCCTGGCGGACATTTCTACCTTCGCCAACGAAGTTCCGGCCTTTTCGGACTGATCCAGGCAACTCTGGCGAGCCGTGACCTTGCCGCGTCGCCGGCCGACCACGTTACTCCCCGACTTTGAAGGCGGACGATGAACCCCCTCGAAGAAACCCGTGCGGGCTTCCTTGACGAACTGCATTTCGGTCGGCTCCGTTGGGATCTGATCAGTCCCTTCCCCGTGCAGTCGGAGAGTGAACGTGCCCGTGGCGACGCCGTCGTCGCCGCGGTGATGAACTTCCTCAAGCAGACCGTCGACCCGGCTGAGGTTGACCGCACCGCGAAACTCCCGGACGGCTTTCACGAGGCCTGCGCTGCCCGCGGCTATTTCCGGCTCCAGGCTCCGCTCGAGCACGGCGGCCTCGGCCTGTCAGCCTACAACGCGTTTCGGATGATCCAGGCCGTGGCCAGTTGGTCGGTCGCCGCGAGCTTCGCCATGGCCATCCACCTCGGCCTCGGCGCAGGCGCGTATCTACCGATCCTCGCTGACGGTGAGTTGAAGTCGGAGCTTGAACGGCTGCTGGCAATGGGCCTGATCTCAGGAGACGCGGACACCGAGCCGACCGGCGCGATCAACCGAGCACGAGCAACCAAAGCGGTCCCGGCCGCCGACGGTACTGGGTTCTACGTCAGCGGCGAGAAAGTTTACATCACCAACGGCCCGATCGCCGGCCTGCTCCGCGTCTCAGCCACCGTGCGCGAAAACGGCATCGATCATATTCGACTGTTCTTCGTCGACACCTCGGACCCGGGATTCTCTGTCCGGTCCTGCCACGAGTTCCTGGGCCTGAAGGGAATGCCAAGCGCGAACCTCATGTTCGACCGGGTATTCGTCCCGCGTGGCCGGGTCTTGGCTTTCGACGGGATGCACACCAAAGAGGAATGGCGACTGGTTCCCGAATTGCATTCCATCAGCGTGCGCGGCCGGATGTATCCCAATGCGGCTCCAGCCCTTGCCATCGGCCGCCTCTGCTTGCACTGGTCCCGAGAGTTCGTCAAGCGGCGCAGTGTCGACGGCAGCGGCCTGGAGGACCATGATGAGATCCAGCGCGTTGTAGCGGCAAACCTCGCCGAGACCTTCGCGATGGAAAGCGTCGCCGAGTGGTGCATGCTCGCCGAGCAGCACCACCCAGGAATTGATCTGGATCCGGAACAGGTTCTCGCAAAGAACATCATCACGATGACGAGTTGGCGAATTGTCGACCGGACGCTATCCCTGCTGGCCGCCGAGGGCTACGAGACCGCGTCAAGCAAGGCCAGGCGCGGTGCCCAGCCGTTGCCGGTCGAGCGGTTCTTCCGCGACGCGCGAGGACTGCGAGTCACCGGCGGCGTGGACTTCAATATCGACCGCTGGGCGGCCAGGAACTTTCTGCTACGTCACTATTCCGCGCCAAAGCCTGTGGCGCGGGAACCGAGCGAGCTTAGAACGGCGGGCGGTTCGCTCTCCAGGCGCAACCAGGACCACCTCCGTTTCGTTGCGGGCCAGGCAGTGTCCTTCGCACGCGAGTGTCGTGATCTAGTAGACCGCCATCCCGATGCCGAAGGACTTTTCACCAAGGAACACATGCTGATCCTGCTCAACCGGATCGCCACCGAGCTTTTCAGCATGTCGTTGGTGCTGGCCAAAGCCGCTCGACTGGACCCCGGTGGCGCGGGGCCGACACAGGACCTGGCTGACGTGTTCTGTACCGAGGCCCGGCACCGGGCTGCGGACGCCCAGCAGCGTCTGTCTGAAACCGATCGCCCCGAACACGCCAAGGTCTGCGCCGAATGGCTGCACGGCAACGGTCTGGAGTACCTGCTCCGGGACACCATCACCACCTTGTAGCCCCTCCTGAAAGAGCCACATCGATGACCGCCCTTTCTCGTTCCCAAGAGATCGTCTGGCTCCACGAGGAACTTTTCCCGGAGAGCCGAGCTTACAACTTCACGGCCATTCTCGACTTACGCGGCATGCTGGACGAGCCTGCCCTGCGAGAAAGTCTGGCCACCGTTCTCTCACGTCACGAGGCGTTCCAGCTCGAAGTCGACACCGTGCACTGTCCTCCGAAGCAACGGGTGAATCGCGCGTGCGAGATGCGCTACAGAGCTGTGGAGATCCCAGAGAGCTCAAACCAGGAAGCGGATTTCGAGAAGCTTTGGAGAGAGCAGCATGACGAGCCCTTCAAGATCGCCGAGGCTCCGTTGGTGCGCTGGACACTGGTCCGGCTCTCCGACCGCCACCACAGACTGCTGCATACCGAGCATCACTTGGTGCATGACGGGTGGTCCTTCGCCCTCGTCATACGCGACCTGTTCATCAGTTACCGTGCGCTGACGCGCCGTACTGCGGCCGAGTTGCCGAAGCCTCGGTCCTACACCGAATATGTCGAGCACACGGGTGCCGCGGACCAACAGGCGGGTCCCCGTACCGAGTCCATGGCATACTGGCGCCGCGCACTCGATGGCGCAACCTTCGACCTCCCTTTACCTGGGCTGGTTCCCTCCACGCGAGTGCGGTCGATACCCCACGGTGACCAAAGGCGACAACTGATCGCGCCCGAACTGGCCGACCGGTTGCGCGCCACAGCTCGACGCGACGGGCACACAGTCTTCTCGATCTTCCTCACCCTCTTCGCAGAACTGTTGCGCCGGGACACCGGCCGGACCGATCTGGTGATCGGCAGCGCCGTCGGCAATCGTCCGCCTGGATACGAGGAGTGCATCGGGATGTTCGTCAATACCATCCCACTGCGCATCCAGCTCCAGCCTGGGCAGAGCGCCCGACACGCCGCAGACGAGGTCACAGAAGTACTGGTTCGCTCGCTACCGCACCAGGGCATACCGGTCCAAGACCTTGCTCGTGAGCTCGGCGTGCATTCCGCCTCCGGCCTGGACAACCCCCTGTTCCGTGTCATGTTCAGCGCGCACGACGCTCCTCTACCCCAGATCGATGGGCTCAGCCTCGACGTGTCCATCCAAGAGGCGCTCAACACCGGGACCTCGCGTTTTGACCTCGACGTAGTGCTCATCCCGGACTCTCAGCGAACGGTCAACCCCCGATCGACCGTCGGCGGAATGTTGCTGATCTGGGATTTCGCGACCGACCTCTACGACACTGAACGGATTTCTGAACTGCAACGACAGTTCGCACAGCTACTCGAGTCCTATGTCCTCGACTCCGGCAGGAGCCTGACTGATCTTGATCGTGCCACCGGACGGTAACGGACTCACAGAGTTGAAGGAGACTTCGATGACCATCGACAACCGCGGCCACTCCCGTTCGCTCAGCATTGCGTGGGGCGGGGACACGGCTCAGGCCCTGGTCACGGGGTGCGGTCCGCTCGAGTGGTTCGACACCTGGCTGACAAAACAGCCCGAGGCGCCGGCGGTCGTGTCCGGACAAGTCACCTGGAGCTACCGGGATCTCAACCGTACCGCCGCCCGCATCATCCGAGCCCTCGACGGCCGGGTCAGTCCTGGCCAGCTGGTCGGTGTCTGTTTGGAGCGCTCCCCGCTGCTGGTGGCTTCAGCGGTGGCACTAGCCAGGATCGGCGCCATTTATCTCGGCCTCGGTGTGCGACCCGAAGCCGACCGGATCCAGTCGATCGCGGATGACGCGAAGATAGATCACCTGCTCATTGAAGACTCCGCCACACTGACGTCTGGTTGGAGGATTGAACCCGCTGCGGAGGTCGGTGGCCTGAGCATCGGGTCACGCAATGGCCCGGCCCACCGGTATCCGCGTGAGGCGTTTTGCGCGGTCGCGACCTCGGGTAGCACCGGCAAGCCCAAGGTCATGCTGCTGTGTCAGGACGCTGTGGCAAACCTGATCAGCTGCACATGCAGCAGGTTTGAGATCGATTCGACATCCCGGGTCGGCCTGTTCGCCAGCCCTACCTTCGATTTGCACGTCTACGAGCTGTGGGGAGCGCTGTCCTCCGGCGGCACCCTACACGTCGCTCCAAAGGACTCGCGCGGCTCAGTCTCCGAGCTTTTCCGGTGGTGGATGGAGTCAGCCATCACCCATTGCGCGCTGCCGACACAGCTGGCTGAACTCGCATTCGACCAACGATGGCCGGACGACCTCACGATGCGCCACATCCTCGTAGCCGGGGACCGGATGCGCAAACGTCCACCGACCGAATGCTCCGCGGTCGTGCACAATGGCTACGGCCCAGCTGAAGCCACCGTACTAACCACCACTTACCGGCTGCGGCCGCAAAGTGACGATCCGGAGGGTGCGATACCCATCGGAGAACCGCTGGCCGGATACAGCGTTTTCATCACGGACGAGGATGGCCGCATCTTGCCCCGGGGCGAGGCCGGCGAGATCCGCATCGGCGGAGTTGGCCTGGCTCTTGGTTACGTCGACCAGGAGCGCACGGCCGAACGCTTCGTATCCGCACCTAGTGGGCAGTCGTATGCGGATCGGGTATATCTGACCGGCGACAGAGCGGTGTTACGCGCCGACGGGCTGTTCGAATTCCTTGGCCGCATGGATGAGCAGGTCAAGATCAGCGGTGCGCGGATAGAGCCGGCGGAGGTCGAGGCGGCACTGGAGACACACGAATCGGTCCGCAGTGCCGTAGTGGTGCCATTCCAGGGAACCGGCGGTTCGTTACGCTTGGCTGCCTTCCTGCTGCTGAGAGACGGGGCAGAGGCTGACACCGTCGCGGTTTTGGACAACGCCCGAACCAGGGTGCTCGAACAGGCGGTGCCTGCCATGGTGCGTTTCGTCGACAGTCTTCCCATCAACACCAACGGGAAAGTCGATCGCGCCGACCTCGTGCGGCAGGCAGCGGCGGCTGCGACCGCTTCTCCTGAGGCCGTGCGATCACACGCGCCCCAAGGTACCGAGGACTTCCTGCTCGCGGCTTGCCGACAAGTATTCGACCAACCTGAGCTCAATCTCGTCGACAGCCTACCCGATTCGGGCGGTACGTCATTGGCCATAGCGCGCTTGCTCGCCTTGATCGAGAGCACCTTCGAGATTCGGGTCAAAGCCAGCGAAGTGATGCGACAGCCCAACCTCAGTGCCATCGCTGCGCTGATCGCCGCAGCGCCAAGTAGGACCCCATAGAGGCCGCCGCGATGGAGCGGTTCGGCGACACCTGGTGCGCCCGATCTCCGGCGATCGAGCGGCTGCGGGACAACACCTGGGCCGAGTCATGACGTTCCTCGCGTTCGATCCAGAGATCGGCAGATGGTCGGCTCGACCATCGCTATCGAGAGTGTCAACGCCCGCATCCGCCGCGCCCTCAAGGCCCGCGATCCCTTTCCTAACGAGCAAGCCGTCGTTTCGTCAACCCGAGTTACACCGCTCGTTTGACAGACCTCAAGCAGGTCCTCGAGGTCGGCAAATTACTCGTCACCGACTATAACGACCGGCGATTGAATCAGCCGGCCGATCGAATTTGCTGGAGCCGTCTAGTTCACGTGGTGAGGATGCGGACGATGAACTCGCCTGTGTGATTCAGCCCGAAACCGGGACGAGTTTTAGCAGGTCAGATACGGTCTTCGCCTCAAGTACATCGACGTCGTCGAATGTGTGCCCGAACTCCTTGTTCATGGCTAGCACCACTTCCAGCCGGGTGAGAGAGTCGATGTCCAGACCGTCGTCGATCTCCGACTGCGGTGTGATGTCTTCGCCCGCGACTGTGGACCAACGATCAAGCACTCTGGCCAACCTGCGAAAGTTCTCATTCACGCCTACTCCTCATTGATCACTTCAGTCGACTTTCTCCACTACAAGGGCGGGCCACCGCAGCGTCGTCGCCCCCCAGGTGAACCCCGCACCGAAGGCGGTAACGAGAGCAAGCTCGCCGGGATTCAGCTGGCTCGTCGAGACGCCGTCCACCATCGCGAGTGGGATCGACGCGGCGGAAGTATTGCCGAACCGCACGAGATTCGTTACCAGCCGGTCTGGTGTCAGACCGAGCTGATCGGCGACGGCGTGCAGGATCCTGATGTTTGCCTGATGCCCGATGACCCTGTCCAGATCGGGCAGTGCGAAACCGGCGGTCTCGACTGCCGCCACGGCTGACGCCGCCATGTTCCGCACCGCGGCCATGAAGACCTGCCTACCTTGCATCACGACGCGGCCCCCGTGTTCAGCTTTCAGGGATTCGACGTGCTCGCCCTCGCTGTGCAGGTCGAATGCGTGCAGAGCCCCGAGTTCCTCCGCGTGTCCCGCTCTCAGGACGACCGCGCCGGCCCCATCCGCGAGCAGCGGTGCGGTCATCGGATCGGTCGGGTCGGTGATCGAAGAGAGCGTGTCGGCGCCGATCAACAGCACACTCTCCGCGGTGCCGGCAATGATCAGGCTCGACGCGACGGCCAGACCATAGACGAAACCGGAGCACGCCGCGTTGAGATCGAATGCGGGCGCGGAAAGTCCCAGCGCGGAAGCGACCGCCGGGGCGGTGGCCGGCATGATCCGTTCCGGAGTGGTGGTTGCCAGAATCACGTGGTCTACCGTGCTGACTTCGGCTGAACGCAGCGCACGCCTGCCCGCACCGACAGCCAACGTTCCCGTGGATACGCCCGGCGCGACCCTGCGTCTGCTGGCGATTCCTGTCCGGGCCCGGATCCATTCGTCATCGCGACCGATCAGCGCTGCGATCTCGTCGTTGGACACTTCATGGGGCGGGGCCCACGCCCCCAACCCGGACAGCACCGCGGCGCGCGTCATGATGTCACCGCCACGCCATCAAGCCAGTAGTCGTTTGTCTGCCAGGGGTAGTGCGGCAACGACACGCACCGGCCTTCGCCTTCGAACACGTCGGCCCAGTCGGGAGAACCACCCGCGCGGTACACCGCCGCCACCACCGTCGCGGCTTCCACATCGGTCTCGCCTCCAAGGTAGCGCCGCATCTTGTCCACGAGTTCATCCGCGGTAGCGGCTTCGAAAACAAGGCGATGCGTGTGGTGCTCCCTGCTCGTCGCTGCGCTGAAGCACACGTCGAGAAGGGATTCCTGTCGTCCCTGGCCACATGGAGAGAGATAAGTGATGTAGCGCCGCAGGAGGTCTTCCAACGCTGTGGGCGTACGCGCTGACACTGCGAACGGCAATGGCCTGGTGACATGAGCATTGTTCGCACGTCGCCACGTGGGGTCAGCCTCTCCCACCACGATGTGGCAATTGACCGATGAGATTCCCTGACCGCTGATGCCCGCGATGGCGAGTCGCCCCACAGGCTCGACCGGGCGCAGTTCGGTCGGCACACGCACCGGCAGTTCGCTCCACGGCACCTTCGGGTTGGGCATGTGGTGATGCAGACTCGGAACGACCTGGCGGTGCCGCAGGCACATGGCCGTCTTGATCAGCGCTGCGACGCCTGCCGCGCCTTCGGTGTGACCGAGGTTCGACTTGACGGATCCGACCAGGACCGGACGGGACTGGTCGCGTCCCTCACCCAGCACTTCGCCCAATCCGGCGAACTCGATCGGATCGATCATAGGTGTACCAGTGCCGTGCGCCTCGACGAAGTCGACCTCACCAGGTGCCACTCCGGCGTTCTCGTAAGCCCACCGCAGCATCTGCACATGCCCTTCGACCGAGGGTGCCAGCAACGATCCGCTGCTGGCACCATCATTGGTTACGGCACTTCCCAGGACGACGGCATGCACACGATCACCGTCGACGAGTGCGTCTGCGAGCCGTTTCAGGACCACCACACCAACGCCGTCCGACGGTGCGAACCCGTTCGCCGACGCGTCCCCGAACTTGCACCGTCCATCCGGCGCCAGCATCCGAACCTGCGAGAGCAGCACGTCCTCGTCAGGAGTGAGCTTGAGATTCACGCCGGCCACTACCGACATGTTCGTCTCGCCCAGGCGCAAGCTCTGACTCGCCAGATGCACGGCCACAAGCGACGACGAGCACGCCGTATCCAGGGTTATGCTCGGCCCGCGGAGATCGAACGTGTAGGACAGGCGGCCCGAAAGCACTGACCGGTAGTTATAGACCGAGCTGGGGCCGATCGCTTGCACACCGCGCTTGGCGACAAGATCCCAGTAATCGAGGTGCATGCTGCCCACGTACACACCCGTTCGGCTGCCCGCGAGCGCGGAGGGAACTTGTCCCGCGTCTTCGAACGCCTCCCACGTTGTCATCAACAGGAGCCGTTGCTGCGGATCGAGGCTACGGGCTTCGTTCTCCGACATGCCGAAGAACTCCGCGTCGAAACCGGCGATGCCATCGACGTACCCGGACCGGAGGCTGATCACCTTGCCCGGTTCCGGATGGGGCGAGTACATCGCCTTCGCGTCGTAGCGCTCCACCGGGGTGTCACCGGTCGCGTCCACCCCGTCCCGCATCAACTGCCACAAAGTATCCACGCTATCGGCTCCCGGGAAACGGCAAGCCATCCCCACCACCGCGATCGCTTGCTCGCCGCCGGCGCCGCCCCAGGTCGACGTCTGCTCCGGCTCCTCGGTGCTCATGTCTTGCGCCTCACTTCTGGTGGGTTCTCGGGGCCCGAATGTCGGTTCACCGAGTCGATGTCGAAATTTCCGACCACGGCGTACTTCTGCGAGATGGCAGCGAGCTCCCCCGGGGTGAACACGTCGTTCACGTTGACGAAGCCATGTGGTGCCCGTTCGTGCGCCACGGAGATCACCGCTTCCGGCCCCATGCTCCTGTTCTTGATCTGCAGTTCGGTGGTGATCGGCCTGCGCTCGGTCTCATACGCGAGCAGCGCTTCGTCATGGGAATCGTGCTCTGCCAACGCTCTCGCGAGAACCCAGCCGTCCATCACCGCCTGTGTCGCGCCGTTGGAGCCCATCGGGTACATCGCGTGCGCCGCGTCACCGAGCAAGGTCACCCGGCCACATGTCCACCTCGGCAACGGATCACGGTCCTCCATCGGATACTCGTGTACCTGTTCGGATGCGGCGATGATCGCCGAGATGTCCAGCCAGTCGAAACTCCACACGTCGAAGGACGACCAGAAACGCTCGGGATCCGAGGGGCCCCCGGACCGAAGTGAGAGGCCTCCGGGCGCGGGCTGAGCTGCAACCCAATTCACCATCACCCGGCCGGACCGGCCGTCGGCACGAACCGGGTACAACACGATGCGTCGGACGTCGTCACCGCTGACGATCATGGTGCGCCCGTCTAGGAACGGCTCTGTCCATGATGTTCCGCGCCACATGGCGACCCCGTTGCGCGCCGGTGCACCTTCTTCCGGCCATAGTGCCGCGCGGACAGTGGAATTCATGCCGTCGGCACCGATCATGAGATCCCCAGAGATTGTGGAGAATGAACCGTCGGCATGTTCGACTCGCGCGTGAACGCCGGTCTCATCTTCGGCAACACCCGTGATCGATGCGCCGGTCAAAACAGCCTGATACCCCAGTCGGTCTCTGACTGTGGCCAGCAGGACCCCATGCAGATCGCCGCGATGGATCGAAAGCTGCGGGACGATGTATCCGGCCGCAACGCCACGGGGCTCAGCCCAGATGAGATCGCCGTGACAGTTGTAGTAGCGCAGTTCGCTGGTGTGGATCGCCTGAACGGACAACTGGTCGAGCACTTCCAGATCACGCAGGACCCGGACCGCGTTGGGCAGGATGTTCAACCCTACGCCTAGGGGCTCGATGTTTTGCGCAGCCTCCAGCACGACAACGTCACCGATTCCTAGGTGGTGCAGACACAAGGCCGCCGCAAGGCCGCCCACGCCACCGCCGCCGATCACCACCCTTGCCATCAGCCCAGGTCCTTCAAGTGAGTGGTGACGGATCGTCGCAGCAACGTCGAGGTGGCCCTGGTCGCGTCGGTGATCGCTTCGAGCATCGCCACGCTCCCACCGCCGCTGCCGAGTTCGTAAAGACCGATGTCAGCCGCATAGGCCTTCCTCGCGATCGTGAGATGCTTACCTCGGAACACCATGAGTGATCGCATCGTGCGACACAGTGCCTCCGCGCTCGCGTACAGCCCTAGCGAGAGTGTTTCGTCCGGCAAGCACCGCTTGAGCTCCTCGGTGACTCTGGTTACAAGCGACGTAGTTCGTCGCCACTTCCCGTGCAACGGCTTCCAATGTTCCAAGCCGTACACGACCGAGTCGTCCGCGAACTCGAGGTACTCGTCTCCGCCGTGATCGCACGCCCATACGAGGAGGTCCACGACCGACAGAGGCACATGTGCTGCGGCCGGACCGAGATAGACCTCGTCCCCGACACGGATCTCCTCGAAGAACGGCCGCATGGTCCTGGCAAAGAACTCCGGCGTGACGCCGGCCAGAACCGTGTCGATCGAGTGCTCCATGGCCCCGACCAAAGCGGCGAGCTCGTTGGCGGCCAGAGCAAAGGTGAGGTCACCCGCGTCCGCTGAGTCGAGCACGACACACAGGTCGACCGCATCACTGAGGCGCGGCAAGCTGATCCGCACGGCGGCCATGAGTAACCGCTCCATCGGCAAGCCTGTGTACATCCGCTCCCGACGCCCTGTCGGATTCCACCTGATGTAGTGATGGATGGTGTCACGAGGAATCAACCCGCTGCGCTGAGCGAGGAGCCGCAGCACCTCCTCGAGAGTGGAAATCTCGGATACCGGCTCTGCGCCGTTCCGCTTTACCGACCCGAGCAGTATGCCAAGATCGCGCATCGTGGCCAGAGTCTCCGATATGGACATCCGCTCGACGTCCGCCACCGGAGGGGCGATCTCCCGGATCAATGAAAGCAGTGCCCGAACATCGCCGGCAGCGTTCGCCTGCCACACCGCCGGAAGCAGTCGATCCAAGTCGATCGGATCCAAGGCCTGAATACACTCGTCAAAAGAATCCAATTTGTCGGCTTCAGTGATAGCCTGCAAGCGAGGCAGGGACATATCAACTCGCCGCGAAGAAGTATGCGATCACCGCTGTGATGACTCCGAAGGCAGCGGCGGGTACCGTCTTGGCCACAGCATCCTTCGCTTTCAGGTGCACTACCACAGCACCTGACATCAGCGCAGTCAGTCCTGCGGCCGCAACAATGCCGAGCAGGGGCTGCGACGCGAACCGTGCAACACACAAGGCCAGTCCGCCGGCAAGCTCGGCTGCGCCGATGAGCCGATAGGTGCCGTACTTGAGGTCGAAGCGCTCCGCGTCCCTGCGCATCACATCGACTCCTGCGAGCTTCGCCAAACCTCCGCCCATGAACAACAGGCTGATCACCACAACGAAGGCAGAGAACGCCACCGCAATCCCCATTTCTGAGCTCACGAATGCCTTGCAGCGGGGCCTCTGCCCCTTTGATTAAGAACGGATCCAAGCAGCAAGCAGATTCGATTGCCTAGGTACAAACTGGCAATCTTTCTGCCCGAAAGTTCATGTGACTCCATTTGGCCCAATGAACGTGATTGGGATTTGAGACATAGGAGGCACTGCCCTCGGAATTTTCGGCCGAGCGGCCAGACAGACGCTGGCTGCTCGGTTGCACCAGCGAGGCTTCAGTACGGACGCAGGCTCGTTCGCGATCTTGGACGGTGAGACCGCGGTCTTCGTCGCAGGGCACGCACCGGGACCTGCTCCGGCGAGCAGCGAAGACTGTGGGCACGCAACCGCCACATGACGGGACGCTGCACGTGGTCACCGTTCATCAGCTTCGACCGGCCGACAACCGAGTGGAAATTCGTGTCGCAACTGTTACGAGCCAACTCCGCAGCGGCGGTCTGTGCATATCCGCATACTGGCGCATACACAATACTCGCCAGGTACTTGAAGCCGACGGGCGGACCTGTGCGGACACGTCCCTGCATCGGAGACAGCTCTGGCTATTAATCACGATCTTGCGGGGAATCATCAGCTCTACTGACGGGTCACCCTTTCCGCACACATTCCACCACAGCCACGATCACTCGCGCGGACAGCGCCGACTACAGGCTGAGCCCACGAGTGCGCTCGTCGAAACACGCGTATAGGAGTCGCCAGCGTGTACCGTTCGTCCCGCCGCGCGAGCACCGGAGAGCTTGCCCACGCGGTCTCCGCCGGAACCTGTGACAGCAACGCTTCTTGGATGCCGGGCGCGGTCTTGGTGCCAGCATCAGTAGAGCCGATCCATCTCAAGCCGCGGTCTGGTGCTGTCCGCAACCCCGAAGGCCATCTATTGAGAGGTAAGGCAAACGTGGCGTATTCTCGGGTGGGTCGGTGGCGCGATCAAGGCTCCCTTCGCCGCGTCTAATGCGGCGAAGGGAGCCTTCGGCCCTTGTCAAGCGCGGGTCGTGAGTGGCGTTTCGGGTTAGAACACGAAACGCCACTCACAACCACCCCGCACCGACCACGCCATGTTTGACTTACCCCTCAATAAGAGTCTCCTGCAACTGTCGCCTGAAGAGTAATCAGCAGCACGCAGAATCGCACCAGTACATGCAGGACGTCCGGCATGGCTCACGCGCTTCAGGTCGTCCTCTACCTGTGCCGGGAGGACAAGAGGTTCCAGACAAGCGCAATCGCCGCGCAGGCGCGGGTCGCGCCCCGCCACCTCGGCCGCGGTTCGTCCGCATCACCAGGATCTAGTCAGTGCACCACTCTCGCAGTTGGTGATGCAACCACCGGCTAGGCCCCCAAGGGTTCCTGATCAGGGACGCGGGCCGTTTCCGTGGACCCAACGGGCACGTCGCCGGTGCCGCGCGGGCTCGACCAGTTCCAGTTGATCATGTCGAAAGACTGATACACAAGCCTGAGCTAAATGTTACATATGAATGATATCCCGAGCACAGCTGTCGTAACCCGTTCGGGCTTAGCTACACTCGTCCACTTGGGCGTTTCCTTGCCGGAACGTAGCATCACTACGTTGGACGGGTGACAGTCCTCCTCCATCTGAACGAACAGCTGTGCCGCAAGCACTCAGAGTAATGAGAGGTGGCCACCATGCAGGAGTCTGGCTATCAGCTCGACGCAGCGCTCACCGGCGGTGGACGAGGAAATATCGTGACTTGGATCAGCAATTTCTCCGCAGCGGGGTTCAAGCGCGGCGGCGTCAACGCGGTCCGGGACACGGCATGGTTCGCCCGAACCTGGGCAGACGCCTTGGCGGCCACTGGCTGCGCGGCAGCCGGTGAGCCCGAGATCGAAACATCGCTCCGACTTCTCAGCAAGAAACTCTGCGTGGCATTGTGGTCGACACCTTTCAGCGTCGACGCCGCGTGCGAGGTCGGCGCCAGCTTGGCCAGCGGGAGCCTGGCCGGAGAATCGGTGCTCGAGACCAGCGTTGGCTTGATTGGGAGACTTCTTCCCATGCTTGATCGGGAGGCCACTGAATTTCGTCTCGCAGACCACGACAACGGTCATGATGTCACCGACATTGTCGACGATCAGATCCCCGACTTGGATGTCACGGCTCGCGTTTCTCTGCTTCAGGGCGCGATAGCGGACGGTTACGTGAGAGCATTTCACACCTCACCGTCGAGCAATGGCGACAGGCAGCTGCGACGTAAGCCTGCGAGGTCAGCTCCGAGTATTTCATCAGGATCAAGTAATGAATGGTTTGGCACTGTATTCAACTCCGCCGGGATCGGGATGTCGGTCGCCTTACTGGACGGCCGCTTTATTGACGTAAATCAAGCGACTGTCGACTTGCTGGGATATGACCGGGAATCACTTCGAGAGATGAGATGGGACCAGTTACTCGAAGGCGAAACCGCACCTGAGGCATTAATGGCCTATCAAGCGTTAATCCAAGGCGAGACGAGATACATGCAGATGGAACAACGATACCGACGCAAAGATGGCGAGCTGATTTGGACCAATCTCACCGTATCATTGATTCGCGATGCCGCGGGCGCGCCGCTCTACACGGTCGCGATGGCGGAAGACATCACCGAACGCCGGCACTTTCAGCAGAATCTACGTCATCAGGCTACCCATGATCACCTCACAGATCTGCCTAATCGCACATTGTTCTTTGAACGCCTCGACGAGGTGCTTGAGCGTAACGCGGATCGCCCGCGTGCTCGCGTGGGCATCTGCTACCTCGATCTAGACCGATTCAAAGCCGTGAACGACACCTTGGGACACGCGGTTGGAGATCAGTTGCTTGTCGCCGTCGCCGCTCGACTGAAGCGCTGCGTCAGTGCACACGGTCGGATGATCGCAAGGATCGGCGGTGACGAGTTCGTGATATTGGTTGACGATTCGGGCGGACTGGACGACGTAGTAGCGACCGCGGAAGCGGCACTGCAAGCGCTGGAGTCACCCATTGAGGCCGCCGGAAGCAGCTTTTCGATTTCCGCAAGTGTGGGAGTTGTCGAACGATCGGTTGCGAACACCTCCGCCAAGGAGCTGATGGCAGCCGCAGATATGACGCTATACTGGGCAAAAGAGGAAGGACGGGGTAGGTATGCGGTGTTTGACGCAGATCGCAACGCGCGCGAAGCAACCCGGCTTGGCTTGTTCGCCGCGCTGCCGGACGCCCTGAAACGCGAAGAGTTCCTGATCGAATACCAACCACTGGTCAGCCTGGCTGAGCGGAAGCTCATCGGGGTGGAGGCGCTCGTACGATGGCGGCATCCACAATTTGGTGTCGTGCCACCCGGCGACTTCATCAGTCTCGCCGAAGAAACTGGTGCGATCATACCGCTCGGGCGCTGGGTCCTTGCCCAGGCCTGTCAACAAGCTGCCACGTGGGCGCAACAATTCCCGTACGCCGGCCGTGGAAATGGCCTGCATGTGAGTGTCAATGTCGCCTCGCGCCAGATTCGCGATTCGGCGATCGTCGACGACGTCGAAGAGCTACTTGCGCGAACAGGTTTATCGGCGTCTCTTCTGCAACTGGAGTTGACGGAGAACGAGATTATGGCAACCGCGGGCCGGCCACTGCGAGTCCTGGAGGAACTGGCCGCAATGGGCGTCAGGATCGCGATCGACGACTTCGGCACCGGCTACTCCAATCTTGCCTACCTGAAACGACTTCCGGCGGATACGATAAAATTGGATCGATCATTCGTACGTGACCTCGGAGGAGTCGCCAGTGGACCCTCCGTTGACGAGTCGATCATCAGTACTCTCGTCTCGCTCGCACACACCTTGGGGATGACCGTGACGGCAGAAGGTGTGGAGAATGCGATCGAGGCAGACATCCTGCGAGAGTTAGGCTGCGATTCCGGGCAAGGTTGGCTTTTCGGTCGCCCTTGCCCTGCCGAGAAAATTACCGGTATTCTGGCCGCCACCGAAACACAGCACGGTTCCTGATCGGCCTCGACCGCCGCAGTCCGTTCGACATAGGTATGCCGCCACGAGAAGCGTCGATCACATAGCTGAGCCCGAGGGAGATCGCGCGGCCGCAGGGGCCCCGGCTCAGAACATGCCCCGGTTCATGGCCTCGGCCGCGAGCCCCTCCGGTGACGGACGCTCCTGCCGTTCGGTGAATCTGGGGCCGCTAGAGCCCTTTGAAGGCGCCAACGAAGATCATTCCCAGAGAGGCCCGCCAACGCTCGCGCCACGCGATCGTTGTTCCGTCCCCGGACGTCGCGCTCGAGTTCGGCGACCTTGCGATGGGCGCGCACCAACTTGAGCCGGGAGTGCCTCGTGCTACGGACGCAGGCCTACGCGGCCATCGCGCCACCCTCCTCGAGAAGCAGTGCCGCGCCCAGCCGGGTCACCACCGCAAGGGTGAGTTGCCCGAATGGCACCCGCCGCTCTCCCTCGATGAGTCCCAATTCAACGAGACGGTGCACGGAAATATGGTCGCACCATCCACCGTCGACGGCGAGGTCTGGCTCACTGCATGCGACCAGTGTTCCACGCCCTGCCGCGACCGCCCGCAGGATCGCGTACTCGCGTCTGTTCAACTCGATCCGGTTTTCTGCCATCATGATCATCCGTCCCAGCTCGGCTGGTTTCCTCATACCACTCTCGGACATGCTTCTTCATTTTTTCTTTAAGTCGTCCGCTCCAGCGCCAGATTCAGAGCGCTATGCGACGAGCCGCTGGTCAGCGGGGTCCTGGACAGCAGGCGATGACGTGGCGAGCAGGTGGACGAGCTCGTCCACGATCGCCGTCAGGCCGACCGGATCCCAGATCAGACCGCCATGACTTGTACGGACTTCCTGGTGACGCGCGGCCGGATCACAGGAACTTCGCCAGTCGACCACGCGATCCGTGCGGGAGTACACCGACAGGAAAGGCAACCCCTCAGGAAACGGAGCCGCGAGATCCGCACGCAACCGTGCGCAGCACCCACCCCACCGGCAACCCGGCCGGAGGAGCCCAGGCACGCCGAGGGCTCCTGCTGCGCCGAGGGCGGCAATCTGCGCGAGCAGCAACGGATGCACAGCGAGCATACGAGTCAGCGGTGCCCCCAGGGTGATCAGGCCTCGCAACAGCTCTGGCCTCCGCAGCGCCACAGCCCGGGCGAACTGTCCGCCGCGGCTGTGTGCGATGACCACGGCCGGCGCGGACACCGCCTCGGTCAACTCCACCAACGCGGCCTCGACCAGCTGCGCCGTCATCTCGCCGCACCCGATACCGAGGCGGACCGGTGCGACCTTGACCTGACAACCAAGCCGTCGCAGCAGATCCTCCAACGGGGAGAGCAGTGTCGGCGTACTGCCCAACCCACCCACCAGCACAACGGCGAGTCCGTCGGCGTCCAACGGTGGATGACGCCACAGCTCATGCTGTTCGATCACGCGGCGCTGGCAGAGCGCTTGAGCCTCGTGCAGCAACGGCAACCGTCCGGCCGCCGACCGGAGCAACAATCCGAGCCGGAGGGCTCCGACTGGTTCCCTGACGACCCCTTCGCCCCGGTTCGGACACTCGGCTGGATCGAGTTTCAGCATTGGGCACACCGCCTACGCCTTGGGCAGCCAAACGCAGAGATCGAACTCGGCGTTCCCTGACCCAGCCGAGACTGACAGATCGGCCCCCTGCACACGTCGTTCTGACAGCCGATGTGCACCCAGAGCGACAAGGAGTTGCACCAATGGCTCCTACGAGGGTGAGTACGCCCCTCGAACGGGCGAAGGGTCGCCGATCTGCACGGCCATGTGACTTGGGCGCCGCCGTTCGAGCAGGCCGACGCCGTTCGCCCAGAACAGCTCCGGACACAACCCCGCGTAGCGAAGACGGGCTGCGCGCCTACGTCCCGCAAGACGTCGGCCAGCCAACTTGCACAAGTGCCCGGCTGCAACCAGCATCGCAGCCGGGCACCGAATCCCGCCATTCGCCACGGGCCGTGTTCGCTGCCCGCGGCACCCCGCTCCTTGATGTCGAACACGTCTTCGGCGCGTTATTCCTGGAAACTCGTCACGCTGGCGACTGTCAGTTTGACACTTTCTGGCGAGAAGCTTGTGTCCCAGCAGGACAATCTGCGTTGCCTGTTCGGGCTGTCCAGACTGGATCTGATGACAGGCTGTTGAAGCCTTGACTACAGTCGCCGTCCATCATGCCGAATCCGCTTCGGTGCAAAAATTGCCAACGGAAGAAGAGCACCCCATGCCCGAGGGACACCGGTTACGTGTCGGCGAAAGCTTGCGACGGCAGTCGTTGACCTCGCTCAACGACGCTTTCACCCTCAAACACTTCGGATTCGACGATCTCATACTGATTCGCAACCACGACCGCGAGCCACTGTGGTGGTCCAGCGCGTTCAGCCCTGCGGATGAGGACTGGGGACGGAAACGTCGCGGTCACGGCGTCAGTGACGTCACCCTGCAGCCGGACGGCAATCTCGTGGCGCACGACGAGGACGGCACCCCGCTGTGGTCCACCGACACGGCAGGCCGTGACGTTGAACTACTGGAAGTCCGTGGCGACGGCGACGTCGTCCTGCTGGACAGCGCCGGCGAAATCGTGTGGCACACCGACACCGCGACCGCGAACATCACACCATCGCCGTTCTCCGTGGCACGTGGGGACCGGATGCTGGTCGGGCAGAGCCTGGCCGACCAAAGCCTGACCTCCCCCAACGGCCAGTACGTCCTGGTACACGACCACCAACACGGCGGCACTTTCCTCTACGGGCCACACGGTCGGATCACCAGCTGGTTCTACCTGGTCCCATCGGGGTATCCGGATCCATTCGGAACCCGTCTCTCACTGGAGGAGGACGGCCTGTTCCTGCGATGGTCCAAGGACGAGGTCGACCAGGTGGACCTGCGTGGCGTCCGCAAGGCATGGGACAGCCTCACCACACCCCGGTCCCCGTTCCACCCCAAACAAGTCGTGGTCCGCGACAACGGCGACCTGGAAATGCTGGACGCCGACGGCGAGATCATGTGGCGCAACGGGTACAAGCGCGAGCACCCCAAGTTCGCGAAATCCTCGAACCAGCCACAGGCGCGAACAAGCCGAAAACGGACAGCCCGCCGCCCCGCGGTTCCGGCTGTCACTCCACAACTGCCATCGGTCGAGTCGGTGCCGCTGATACGCACCGACTTCTCCAACAACGACGCATGGGCCACCACCTGCACTCAAGTCACCACGCCGCGACACTTCTCCGGCGGCGACACCTTCAGCGCAGACGTGGAGCCGGTCGACAACGCCGCGTTCGCAGAATTGACAGCGGCGCAACTCCTCGAACTAGTACCTGCCGGCACGTCGTGGGCTTTCCTGCTCGTCGCGGACATCATGACCATGGAATCCGCCGAACACCACGTACTGGTGGTCGACCTCGATGACGACAGCCGCGGTCGGACCTTCCGCGCGACCCCACCCGCCGTTCAGGAGATCGAAAACAACCTGTCACTGGCCAACATGGACTGGGAAGACTTCGCCGACTCCGCGGATGAGGACGGCGTCGTACGACCCATGCTCGCCGAAGTCACCCCCGGCCACCCCGAAAACTGACCTCAGGTGACATTACTGGAGAGACCCTGCAGTGCCACCGATCTCGGAGCGGCAAGGGGCATGCCGCCGGTTGAGCATCGCCACAGGACGCAATTGTGCCGTGCCGGGAACGGGGCAATAGCCGCCGACGTTGCCCGAGCGGGCGCGTTCGGGCAGGTACTTGTCACGGCCGCGCAACGCGCTCGACTGGCGCACCCCATCGGCTTTCACAGCCACGCTGACACCATGACCACCAGCACAGTTGCGACAATCCGCCGTTGGTACCTCAGTCGCGAGCGAAGTGACGACGAGGTCGAACAAGATCTTGTCGTGCCGGGCGTCCAGCAGGTCGGCACCGGTGCGCCGATTGCGTGGCTGCGTGCGCAAACACGTCCGCCGCACCTGCGCCCGTGGGATCCGGCGGCCTCATTCTCCCATCGCGTGTCATGCCACGGTCTGCCGCTCGGTGTGACCCGATCGGCGGGTGGACGTCTGAATCCTTCCAGGACACTGGTGGCCTACCGACCGAACTTGGCGCTGAACGCGCCTTCGTCAACGTATTCACCCGAGTTGAATAACCGCCGTGAGTGAGTCTGACTTCGTGGACGAATGACCGCATGACGGGCGATCGCCGTCGACATCTGGCACCTTGCCAACTGCCCGGACAGGGCACGCGGTGCATCCGCAGGCCAGAACGCAGCAGCCGCGACGTGAATAATTCACCAAACGACCACAGGCTCAGCAAACTGTTGAAGAAGTCTCGCGGCGTTACTCGCATTACTTCTACGAAATGTGTTCATCAGGTTGCTCGAGAGGCCACTGGCGCGGGGCACGAACGACAGGTGTCAGATGCGCGCATGCTGTGTCGCGGTGGCGGTGGTGCGCTGCTGGTCGGGCGTAAGGCGTAGGGTTACCTCTTCACCGGTGCCATCGGTATCGCTGGTCAGCCACACATCAGCGGGTCCGCTGGTATAGCTTGCGCGGGTGTCCGGGGTGCTGACGCGAATGTAGTGGAGGAGCCAACGGCCGCCGGACGCGAGCCGTACGCGGACGTGGTCGGGTTCAGCGAACTCCGGCGGAACGCGGACGAAGTGCCGCTCCGTGCGGCCTCGCTCGAAGTGGTCGTGGCTGGCCTGGCCGAGCACCTGCTCCACCGTGCACACCTCATGCGCGTCGCACAGACGTAGATGTACGTCACCGACAGTGCCCGCACAGTCTGCGTCACCAGTGCTGATGTCCAGAAAGAACCACCGTTCACCTGCAGTGGAGCGTTTCATCGGACCTCCTGACGCGTGCCGCGGCGGGCTGCCACACGACACATCGTGAAGACGACTCCGCCTCGACAGCAAGACCAATCCCCTGGAAGGGGCCGTTCCGTCTACTTGTTTCCAGCCGGGTGTCCACATCAGACTCCGGGTAGCATCCGATGTGGACCTTGTGAGCCCATGCCCCGTATCGCGGTTTGGGGCAGGTCGATGGTTTCCACAGCGAAGTGAGTATTGAGCACGGTCTGCCGAAGCTGCAAGCCCTCCCGCCCGGCAATCACGCGCCGGGGTCGGCTCATGCCGGCCCGAATCCGATATTCTTTCGCGTGAAGATCGACACCGTTCGGGTGCAACGATTTTCCGGGTGTGGATTTCCTGGCGCGGATCGCGGAATGCTCCGGCTTCCGAGCACGCCGAGCCAGCGAGCCTTCCCCCTCGAGGAAGCAGGGAACGTTGATGGTGACCGACTTGTTGATCCCTGCGGATCTGCGGAAGCTGACTCCGACACAAGCCGCGTATGAAGACGACTTGCTCGCGTTGCCGAACGTGGTGGGTGTGGCTCTCGGACACAAGCTCACCGAAAGCGGGGACACGGGTACGCCGTGCGTGCAGGTGCTCGTGGACATGAAAGTGTCTCCAGATCTCCTGCAGCCGGATGAGATCGTGCCCATGAAGATCGGGGCGACCCCCACTGACGTGATCGAAGTCGGACTGGTGGAGGCGTGCTCCGGGTCGGAGCTGACACCGTCGCGCGCCCGGGACTGGGCGGAACGTTACTGTGAGAAGCGAGTCCACCTCCCGGACGTAACGGATCTGCGGGCAGTGTCGCCGACGCTACCGCGCGCCCAGCAGGTCGCAGCGGCGAACTCGGCCACCCGCGCCCGCGCGGCGATCGGCGGCATCGGGACCTCCGAGCGCAATCCGACCCCGCAGGTCGGGGACATCCTGGGCATGAGCGGCCGAGCCGGCGACCACACCGCCCCGATTTTGGGTCTTAACGCCACCATCGCGATCAGCTACTCCAGCGGCCGGATAGTCCGGTTCGCCAAGCAGATCATCACTTCGGGGCCTTGTCCCCTGGCGAGGACTCTGGTGCGGTCGTCACCGACCTGGCATGCCGGGTGATCGGGCTGTTGTTCGCGACCTCACCCCAGGTCGCGGTGCTGAGCCCGATGCCGCTGGTCGAGCACCTGCTCGATGCCCGGAGCACTGACTTGAACGGTGCCGAGCAGAACGGGACCGGGCGTCGCGCCACCCGGCAAAGGCCTGCTGGGGCCGCACCCGTTCGGGACGGGTGTGATCCGCGGTGGGGATAGGCGTCGTGGGGCGGGTGTGTGTGTGGTCACCCGCCCCACGACGATCGGGGTCGGCACTGGAATGATCGTTCGCCACCAGCAGACCGGTCAGCAGGGACTTGACGCCGCGGACCACGCATGGGTGTCCAAGGGGACAGGTCGAGCCGACGTCATTGACACCTGTGACGTCCAACGCGTCGTTTATGTGTCGCATTTGGACAGCGTCGGGACTTGCCGGGAGGAGGCTGCATGTGGCCACCGATTCACCAGGACTGAACACACGCGAGGGCACCACGGCACAACCTCGCCGCCCACCTGACTACACCCTGCCCATCGACATGGACACCACGGCGCGACAGCTCGACCTCGAAACGCGCACCCGCGCCGTTCGCATCGTGTGCCGCTTGGCACACAACGACGCCGACCGGGCCACGCTGCTCGAGATGCTGGGGCTTGCAACCGAACCTGAGACCTTTTAGATCGTCGAGATCCGCCCCTCCGCGGGCCCACCGGAGAGCTGCTGGCTGTCGTCGCTGACGAGGACACAGTCAAGGCCCTCCTCGACACAGAGCCGATAGGTTTCGGACGGCCGGTTTGCCGGATAGGCCGTCCGGTGATCCGGCGCGACACGGACTTCGGACGGGTGCACGCCGGCTCGGGCGGCGACGTGGTCTTGGACCGCGATCTCCACCATATGATCGATTCCCCGGGCCCCGGGTGCCAGGCCGTATACGTGGGCGACGGTTCCGGCGAGCCAGTCACACCACTCGACGTCACGGCGCGCGAGGCGAGTACATCCACCTTCCTGGGCGGACAAACCCGCACCGGGTACGGCAGCCCGGTCGCGGAGAAACGCACGGCGGTCACCGGGAGCGACGAGTGCGAGCCGCCCGATGGGCAGCAGTGCCCAGACCGAGTCCATCGCGACACAGACCTGCTCATCGGCTATCAACTGTATCCCGATGGACACCTTTGCTTGATCGGCGCGGAAACCGGCGAACCGTGCCTCCACCCGGATTTCGGCGGCATCGGGCAACGGCTGGTAAAGGTCAAGCGCGACCAAGCCGTGCGGGAACGCGGCGACGCCCTGCGGGATATCGGGGGACCACAACCACAGACGGTCGCTCGGGACTACTTGGAGTGCTCCATCGAGCAACCCCTGATGAAGCTCACCGTGGGGTGCCGATCCGTTGGCCGGGTCGAGCACCCCTGACGCCCCGGTCGTGCCGACCCGCAGCGATGTCAGGTACCTCAGGGCTGGGCCTTGGAACAATCTTCCCGATTCGTAGGGATCGGGAATGGCGACGGCGTCGGACAGCGACTCGAACATGGCTGGACGCCGGCGCGGTGGGTCGCCGAGGAGCACCCGGCCGGTCACGACGGGTTCGAAACGGGACATCGCGGCCGTACGCGCCTCTCGCCAGGCGAGCATCGTCACGGAGATGTCATCGTCCACACCGTCGACCCTGTATTCGGCTCGGACCGCACCTGGCAGGGGAAGCCAGCGGCGCACCTGGACATCCCGGAGTCCGGCGATGGGACGGCCGCGGTGAGTGAGTGCCGCGTGAGCGAGCCGGTCGACCATCGAGGCCATGGGCAACGCAGGCACGGTGAAGGTGGGGCAATGGTCGGCCAGCCACGATTCGGCGGCCGGATCGATCACCTCGGTGGCCTGCGGCGGGACGGCGGCGGAGCCGCTCGGGGATCCGGCGAGAACGCGGATGCCCAGTCCGCGGGCGTGGTAGATCCGCGTACCGTCGACCCACAACCAGGCCTCGGCGATCGCGTACTCCCCGCGGCTGTCGGAACCGGCGTCGGTGATCTCCAGTTCGATGGTGATCCGGTCGTTGGTGGGCAACACTTGACCGCGATACTTCCACTCGATCGGCCGATCGAGCATCGGTGTGAAGCGCGGGTTCGACGCATGGGTACCTCGTTCGAGCACACACCACTGCAGAAGCTGGTACATCGCTTCGATGCCGAGTGAACCAGGCTGTACGGGGTCGGTGAAGAAATGTGCCTTGAAGAACCACTCCCCCGCGTCGACATCCTTCTCGGCGCGGGCCCGCCCCAGACCGGCGCGACCGCCATCAGGCCAGTAACCGGTGATCCGATCGAGCATCAGCAGCATCTGGCCGGCAGGCCGTGGTTTTCCGGCGCCGTCGCGATCCCGGCGGTCGGTGAGGTCGACTTGCTCACCTGGTGCCGCAAGTGCGACACGGTCCTCGGCGAGCACCGGCAGGCCTGACTGATCGGCGAAGGCCGCCGGCGGGAAGAACCCGAAGCTGGTGGACATCGCGAGTACCTGTACTTCGTCGATCAGGCACTCGACGTCGAAGAACACCAGGATCATCTCGGACGTCTGTGAAATATCACGCAGGTGAGCCCGGGTGCGGACGGTCCGGGCACCGGCGGGGATCTCATCGCCGATGGTCATGGTTCCATCGAGGTTGCGGAACAACAGATCGGTGTCGACGCTGAGCGGACAGCCGACGTAGGTGGCGAGCCATCCACAAGGCTGAAGCCCGATCTCCATCAAAACGGCCAACGGCATCGTCGTCGCGTCTTTGTCGCGGAGGTACCAGGCGTCTTCGGGTAGGTCGTACTCGGCTTCCACGTGCCCACCGGGCAGCATGGTGCCCGGCTTCTCGTCGACGGCGGTGATCCTGGTGATGAAGTGATACGGCGGCCCTGGCAACCGAGGCATCCGCCGTGGTCCGTCGAAGCGCGCGTACGCGGGGCCGAAAGCGTCAGTGGACCGGCCCCAGGCACAGGCCAGCAAGGCGGCGTAACCGTAGGCGAATCCGTTCTGCTCCGCGACGACGCCGCGGTCCGCGTGCCCGGCGAGGCCGCCGAGTACCGGCAACGGGACGAGTTGGCCGCTGTTCTGGGTAGCAGGGGGGCCGAGGTGGCGCCAGTGGTCCAACGGCCAGTCCGGAACCAGCCGGAGTCCCAGTCTGCGGGCATGGAACGCCTTGATCCCGTCGACCGTGCACAGCACGTCGGCGTACACCGTCGGGTAAGGACTCATCGAGAATCCGGCTACGAACACCTCGTACCCGAGGCAGCGACTGTCCGGGGTGACCTGGCCGCGACAGCGCATGGGGTAGGCGGTGCCCGGTACGGGTTCGAAGCGCCAGCCGTCGCGTTCGATCGTGCATCCGGCGGCGGCCAGGTAGAACGCCATTGCCTGCAGGCACCCTTCGAGCATCAGGGTGCCCGGCATGCAGGGGTCGTTCTGGAAATGCCCCGCGAAGAACCAGTCGTCGGCACGAACCATGGTCTCGGCGCGCAGATAGCCCGTTCCCCATCCGCCTGACGGATCGAACGCGGTGATCTCGCCGAGCAGGAGCATGCGCCCATCGGCGATCCGCGGAGTGCGAACGTGTGCTTCGGTGGCGCGCCAGGCGGGGCCGAAGCAGTCGGCGGGCCGTCCGCCGGCGAAGGCACGGACCGCCGCGGCGTCGAATCGGGCGCTGTCGGCGGGGCCGGCAGGATCTCCGGTCTTCTCCTCGGCGGTGGGCGGATCGTCGTCAGGTGTCCACAGCAAACCCGTGCTGGCGGCCAGTTCGGCGTCGGTGAAGAATCCGGCCTGGCCGTTTCGCATGGTGAGGCGCAGTTCGTCTCCGACGAAACAGTCGTAGTGGAAGAAGAAGAGCCGGGCACCGTCGTGCTCGGCGTGGCCGTCGATGTGGACTTCGTAGCGCAAGGTCTCGCCTGGACGCGGCGGGCTGCCGTGGAAGCTCATCTCGCAGCCGAGCAGCCGGTATACCCGCTGCCCCCGGTTCAGCAGATCCACTCCGAGCCAGCTGATCAACAACAGGTCGGCCTGACCGGCTTCGACCAGCAGACCGGTCGGCATGCGCCCGGTGTGATCGAGGTACCAACTATCGGCCCGGACGTCGGTCTCGGTCCAAATCGTCCCGGTGCCCATGGAGCCGGGGTCGGCGTCGATGCCGGTCACCCGGTCGGCCAGCAACATGGGCGGCTGAGGCATGCGGGTCTGCCGTTCGTAACCGTCTTGTTCGGCGAACGCCGGGCCGAACAACGCCGAGATACGGCCGGAGGCATGCAACTCGAGCTGGGCGCGATCGAATTCCGGGCCGCGCCGATGGTTGTCGCGCGTCGGCTCGGGCTGACCGGGTGTGGTGGAGACAGGCGCCGCTGCGGGGACAGTGTTCGGGGACTCAGTACCGCGGCGCGCCACGGATAGCAAATTCTTGTGCACCTCCAGGTATTTTTGGTGCACCTCGGCCTGTCGCTCGATGAAATCCCGGTGGACGGCGGCAAGGCGCGAAAGCCGATTCACGGCTGCGGCTCGCGTTCCGTCCGGACGTGACGTGGCGAGCGCCGCCGATGACCGAGCGGGTTCACGGGGGTGAACGGGAGCCAGCGGCGGAGCCGGGGGCATGACCTGATCAGCCTGTGCGAGGTCGGGCAGCCGGACGAGTGGCGGATGGGCGGGCAGCGTCAAGCGTCGTCCAGCTTGTTCCCGACTGGGAACACAGGCGGAGAGACGCTCGTAGAGCGCCTCGGCATCGACGTCGACGTTCGCGGCGACGAGTTCGGCGGCGACCTGCATCAGCTGGTCGGCGTCGCGGCCGTCTCCCGGGTCGAGCGCGACGGCAAGATGATCGCGATCACCGAGGGTGGACTTGATCCATCGGGTGCACAGGCCTTGGGGGCCATGTTCGACGAACACCCGGACGCCGTCCTCCCAGGCCCGCTCGACGGTGGCGGCGAAGTCCATCGTGCTCACGGCTTGTGCGGTGAGCGCGTCGGCGACCGCATCGGTTGTAGGCGTATAGCTGTCGGCGGTCGCACACGAGTACAAGCGCACACCGGGCGCCGGATCGGTGGAACGGTGATGCAGGCGCCGCCATTCCGCGCGGACCTCGCCGACTTCAGGTACGTGGGCCGCCAGCCGATACGGCAGGTGCAGCGCGTTCACCCCGTCGAGCCGGGCCAAAACCCGTTCACAACCGACGGCGTCACCGCCGATGACACAGGAATCCGGCGCGTTGATCGTGACCAGGTGAACGCCCGGCTCGCCGGCCAGAGCGGCACGCACACGCGCGGCCGAGGTACCCACGAGGTAATTGGCCCACGGTTCACCGGTGATCCCGTCCCGGGTCCACACCCGGCGGATCGCGGCGAAGTCGCCTGCCAGGTCCTGGGTGAACAACGTCGACCTGTTGATCTGCGCAACCAGTTCCGGTAAATCGGTCCACACACCCATGGCGACCAGCGCGTTCGTTTCACCCGCCGAGTAGCCGATGGTGGCGGTGGGCCGCAAGCCGAGCACGGTCCTGGTGATCGTGGCATGAAGCTGACTGAGCAGTGCTGTGCCCCAGATCTGGTCGAGCGCCCGGGGAGCTCCACCGTCCGAGCCCGTGTAGGCCCAGCCGATGTGCTCCTGCAGCCACCCAGGGCGAGGCTCCACGCTGTCCACCAGCGTCGGGAAAGCCATCATCAGCTCACGGCCCATACGAGGGTAGGCGGCCATCCCGCCGGTGAAGACGAACGCGACTTCCCCCGGCAACGGCCGCTCGCGGAACGCGACACCGGGAGGTTTGGGCGCGCCCGCGGTCAGCCAGCGACGGGTAGCGGCAGCTCGATGGGCGTGCTCTTCGGCGTCCGCCGCCAGGATGACCAGCCGCGCCGGCCCTTCGCGCGATTCCCGGCCCTCGGTGAGTGCGGCGAGCACACCGTCGACGTCTGCCCCGGCGTAGACATACATCCGGGGTGGCGGTGCGGCCAGTGTGCCGACGGCAGCCCCGGCGAGCATCTGTACCCGGCTCTCGGGCGCCGCCAAGGGCGTCACGAGAACATCGGCAGCACGAAGACCGAGAGCCGGGTCGGCCGGGTGACCGGACCGAGGGAGGGCCCGGTGTCGCAAGGCCAGCGCGCCCACGGCGACCGCCAGCAGCCCTTCGGCGGCATGGGCGCTGCCGAACAGCCCGGCTGGGTCGAAACCACTCGCACCGACGACGAGCTTCGTAGCCCGCGTGTCCTTCGTGTCCGGTGTGGCCAGAACAGCGATGACGTCGTCGCCGTCACGTCGCGCGGCTCTCAGCGGTTTCAGTACGAGTGCGACCGCGGCGTCACCGGTGTCGACATCTCTGCCGAGTTCGGCCAGCGCCTTCCGGTGGACCGGCTCGTCGGACAGATCCACCGCGGCGACGATCGCGGCGTCCGCCTCTCCTGCGCGGATCGCCCGTGCGGCAAGGGAAAGTGCGACCGTGCCGGAAGCTTCTTCGGCGGAAACGGCAAAGCTGGGCCCCGTGAGATCGAGCTGCGCGTTGAGGCGGTTCGCGATGATATTCGGCATCGTGCCGACCACTGTGGCCGCGCTCAACGGTGGCGCGAACGCCGCGCGGAACTCGGCCAGTTGCGCGGGGTCGGCCACAATCCCGGCTTCGGCCAGCAGGGAAGCGATCCGCCAGCGCGCACCGTGACGTGCCACCTCCGGATCGCAACCCATTCCGGCCAGCACGATGGTCCGATCCCTGGCCAAGGAGATCCCTCGCGTCGCTTCGCGGACCACGTCGAGTAGCAGCGACTGCTGGGAATGGGCCTCCCGCAGGTCCGCCGGCGGAAAACGCAGACCGGTCATCTCCGAGGTGACCGTGTCCCGGCGACGTCGGCAGGGCGCGCTGTGCAGTAGCGACGCGACGAAATCGGCTGTGTCGTCGCCGTCGCCCGCCCGCACAGCGACGGCGACGATCGCCACCGGATCAGCGGCGGCCACGAACGGGGCACCGGGTGCCGTGCGCGCGCCATCCCAGGCTTCGACGATCATGTGCGCGTTGTTACCGCCGAAACCGAACGCACTGACCGCGGCACGTCGCGGTCCAGACCATTCCTCCGGTTCGGTGAGCAGCCGCAACGCGGTGCCGCGCAACGCGTCGATCGGCTCTTCGGTGTGAAGCGTGGCTGGGCGGATACCTGTCCGCAACGCGCCGAGGACCTTGAGCAGGCCTGCCCCGCCGGCCGCGGTGATGAGATGGCCGACATTCGATTTGGCGGAGCCGATCGGAAGGTCTCGCGCCGCGCCGAACACCTTCGCCATGGCCTGCGCCTCGGCCGCGTCCCCGACCGGCGTACCGGTGGCGTGACATTCCACCAGGGACACGGTCTCCGGTGCCAGCCCGGCGAGGCGATACGCCTGCTCCATCGCCCGGATCTGCCCGTCCAGCGCGGGCACCAGGAATCCGCCGCTACGCCCGTCGTTGGACAGGCCGATGCCGCGGATCACCCCCAGGATCGGCGTACCGGCCGCACTCGCGTCCGTCAGGCGCATGAGCGCGAACAGCGCGGCTCCTTCCGCCGGCACCAGTCCGTCGGCACCACGATGGAAAGGCCTGCTCCGCCCGGTACGGCTCATCGCCGACAACGCGCTGAATCCCATGTGGAGAAACAGATCGTCGGCCCGGTTGACCCCGCCCGCGAGCATGAGCCCGGCCGTGTGGTCGTGCAACCTGTCACAGGCCAGCTTGATCGCATACAGCGAGGACGCGCACGCAGCGTCCAAGGAAAACCCGCCCCTGCCAAGGCCAAGGGCGGTGGCGGCCAGGTGGGCGGGCAGCCCGGAACAGAACCGGTTGTGCGGATCCGGCCGGGTACCGGTGCGGACGAGGGCGTCTCGCGCTGCCTCCGGGAGCGTGTCCAGCCACACATTCTCCGCGTACGCGGCCATCGACGCCGAGGGAAACGACAAGTTGCCCAGCACAAGGCCGGCGTCCGGTTCGGGACCTTGACGGCCTGCCTGGCCCAACGCCTGTCGCCCGCAGTGCAGCACCCACTGGAACAGCGGGTCGAGATCGCCGATCAAGGTGGCGTCGAGGTCATAATCGTCCGGGTCGAACACCGCACCGAAGCCGTCGACATAACCGCCTTTGTCGGACCAGGCCCGATCGCCGGACTCGGTGGGCGTGCCGATGACGGCGGAGGCGGGCAATCGCCAGTGGCCTGCCGGCGCGGGACGCAGACTGTCCCGGGAACGCGCGAGATTGTCCCACCAGGCGCCAGGAGTCAACGCGTCCGGCAACACGCAGCCTGCCCCGACTATGGCAATCGGCTCACGCCACATCTGCGACCTTCTTTCCTCATCGGTCAGTCGGGTCGGCGGACGAGCGAGACGCCACGCAATTCCACTCGCACCGCAGTGTCGATGAGCGCCACGTCGCATTCGGCGACACCGCCGATGGCCTGCCTTGCCCGCACGACACAGCGGGCGGGCCCCTCGAGCGGTCCTGACTGGTAGACCCGGAATTCGGACACCGACATGGGAAGCGACGCACCGCCCAGCACTCGTTCCGCCCACAGGACGGCCAGCTGCAACCCGCCGTCGACCGCCGCGGGATCGGTTTTCCACTCGGCGGCCGGCCAGCCGAGATCCCGCCCCCCGATCACCGTTCCCTCCGCGCCGTCACGGGAGATACCCAGCAGGCTCCGGATACTTTGGAACAGTGGGCCATGGAACAACACGTACCCGTCGTAGAGGGTGGGCCGCGGGCGGGTTGGAGGTTCTCTGGCTCCGGCCAGTCGCCCGCGTGCGGCGCGCCGGGGTGGACGACAGCCTGATAGTGGCGAGTGCCACCGTCACCGACCAGCTCCAGTGCCTCCCGGCCCCGAACGGTCAGCCGATCGCCGCCGGCGGCGAAGTTGTCCAGGCTGACGCGGCGCAGGACGCGTATGTCCCGAAGCACGGTCATCGGTGATTCCGGGGCTCCGGCGGCTGCCGCGGCGGTGAACCATTCGAGCGCCATCGCGATCGGCAGCACAGGTTTACCGGCGATCTCGTGATCGCCCAGGTACGGGTGGGAGCGGGAACTCAATCGGACCTCGGTCATCGGCTGTTGGACCGGACCATCAGCGGCCTCGGCGACGAGCACGATCCGGGTCTCGTCTACCGCACTTCCATCGAGCTCGGCCACGAACGCGGCCGCCCCCTCCTCCTGTCCGATCAGTGCGACACCACGGTCGTGAAAGTGTCCGGCCAAGGTCGCGTCGACCATGCCGCCCCGCCACGGCCCCCAGACCAAGGCCCGCATCGTGGCGCCTGTCCGCCTCGCCGCCTCGGCGGCGACGACATGATTGAGGGTTTCGTTGGCCATCGCGTAGTCGCACTGCCCCGCGTTGCCGTAACGCGCCGCCACCGAGGAAAACACACACAGCAGGTCAACCGGGTCGGCGGCGGTCGCGGCCAGCAGCGCGTGCAACCCCTCGACCTTCGTGCCGAAGACCCGGTCGAATTGTTCGTCGGTCTTGTCGGCGATCCACTTGTCCGCCAGCACACCCGCGCCGTGCACGATGCCGGTGACCGGCCCCCACGTCTCGCGCACCTCCGCCAACGCCGTGTCAAGTCGCCGGGTGTCCCGGACGTCGACCGGCATGTACCGGACCTCCGAGCCGGCCTCGCGCAATGCTTCGAGTGTTGCGCGAATCTCCCTGCACGCGACGACCCTGGAAACAACCGTGGCCGCGGCGGCGAGCGTAGGCCTTTCCCCACCGCGGCGGATCGACTCCTCGATCACCGCCCGAGTCAGCTCCGCCTGCTCAGTGACTCCGGTGAGGTATTCCGGTTCCTCCTCGACAGGGGTACGGCCGAGCAGCACCAACCGTGGACGATGTGCCTCTGCCAGGGCGCGCACGGCCGCGGCGGTCACCCCGCGCGCGCCTCCGGTCACGACGATCACCGACTCCGGCCCGACCCTCGCAGGCCCGGTAGCCGCTACGCCACTGGGCAGGTCGACGTCAACGAGGATGTGACGGCGGCCGTCGGCTCGCAATCCGACGTCGGTGTCCGTCCCGCCGGTGAGCAGCTCGGTCACGATCGCGTCAGCGAGGACCTCCGGCTCGCGTCCGCCCCGCTCGCAGTCGATGGCCTTGACGGCGGCACTGGGCCACTCATGGGCGGCGGTGCGCGCCAGCGCGGCGACACCGCCGAGCCAGGCGCGATCGGCAGCGTGTCCGCTGAGGCCGAAGTCGCCCCCAGTGTCCTGCACGGTGACGAACACTCCGCCGGTTTCGCCGAACCGTGCGGCTACAGAGCGCGCGGCCCGCAGCGCTGCCCGCTGCACCGCGGCCGCGTCCCGCAGGGAATCGACCTCGCCGAGAGCACCGAGGAATAGCACGCCCTGCGCGTCAGCGGGAATGTCGCCGACCACCACAGCTGAAGGGATACCGGCCACGACGAGCTTCTCGGCGATGTATCGGGCGATCCCGGTGCCGTCGTCAGTCACGGCGATCGGGCCGTCCGCCAGCCCGGCGAGCGGCGTGCCGGGGGCAGCCGCAGGGAGCGAGCGAACAACGGACCGCGTCACCGGTGCGGCGGATCCGGCCGCTCGGGTGGCACTGGGGATCACCTCGCCGGGTTGCGATGCGGGGCTGTGGTCACACAACTTGGCCGCGATCTGCCCCACTGAACGCACCGCGGCGAACTCACTCGCATCCAACCGCGCCATCTCCGGAAACCGACGACTCACCGCAGACAGAATCTCCACCCGCTTGATCGAATCAATCCCCAAATCACCCTCAAGCTCCATCCCCGCATCCAGCATCTCCACCGGATACCCCGTCTTCTCCGCGATCACCGACAACACCAACGACTCCACATCGGACACCTCAGCAACAACCGGCGCCTTCACCACCGGAACCGGCGACACTGGGCTGTGGTCACGCAATTTGGCCGCGATCTGCCCCACCGAACGCACCGCGGCGAACTCACTCGCATCCAACCGCGCCATCTCCGGAAACCGACGACTCACCGCAGACAGAATCTCCACCCGCTTGATCGAATCAATCCCCAAATCACCCTCAAGCTCCATCCCCGCATCCAGCATCTCCACCGGATACCCCGTCTTCTCCGCGATCACCGACAACACCAACGACTCCACATCGGACACCCCAGCAACAACCGACGCCTCCACCACCACCCGTGAGGACTCAATCGGAACCGACGACACCGGTTCGGGCGGAGGGCTCGTCGGCGAGCCCGCTGTCTCGGCAGCGGGCGTGGCCATCACTTCCGGTATGGTCCCGCCGCTCGCGGATTCGAACAGCTTCAGGAAAGCCAGGTGACTCTCGCTCATCGCCCGTTGGTACGCGATATGTGCTTCGGCGGCCTTGTCGGCGACCACACCGAGCAACTCGCTACCGGGATACTCGATCTCCTCCGGCCGTACGGTGCTCGGCGATACACCGCCGACCGGCAGGGCCTCCGACAATGACTGCGGCGGATTCGGCTCCGGGAGCTCGGCCTCGTCGGCTGGGGGATACATTTTCCCGAAGTTGGTACCGAGGATTTCCACCGGTGTCCCACGCCGTGCGGACGCCTCGGCCGGGGCCGCGTAAGGCTCCCATAACGGCGAGAAGCTGATCGGCACACCGGCCACGCTCAGCCTGCCGAAGGCGTGCTGAAGGCTGGTGACGCCATGCCTGCCTTTGCTGTCCAGCCCGACCGCGACGTGCTCGCGGTCGCCGATGATCCGTCCGACCAGATTGGTGAGCTTCGCGTCCGCGCCGACCTCGACGAAGATCCGCGCACCGTCGCGGTACATCGTCTCGATCTGTTCTGCGAACCGAACCGGCTTCGCCAGTTGCCCGGCCAGTCTGGCCCGTACCGCGTCAGGTTCAGCCGGATAGGGCGTGGTGTCGGTGTTGGAGTAGACGGGAAGAGTGGGCGTTCGGACGTCGGCCTCGTCCAAGAACCGTTGCAGTGGCTCGGTGGCCGGCGCGACCAAGGGTGTGTGGAACGCGGTCGCGGTGTCGAGCAGGCGTACGGTTATTCTTTCGGCGGCCAGTTTGTCCGCCGCCACGTTCACCGCGTCGAGCGTGCCCGCGATGACTACCTGATCCGGCGCGTTGTGGTTGGCCAGCCACAGCTCGCTCCAATCACCGATGATC
This sequence comes from Amycolatopsis sp. EV170708-02-1, assembly GCF_022479115.1. Lineage (NCBI taxonomy): Bacteria > Bacillati > Actinomycetota > Actinomycetes > Pseudonocardiales > Pseudonocardiaceae > Amycolatopsis > Amycolatopsis sp. EV170708-02-1. Next base: position 3,994,628 of record NZ_CP092497.1, on the reverse strand, counting down.
TCTTCGAGCCGGCTACGCGAGGCCGAGACCGCTAACATCGCGCCCCGTGTGGCCGAGGCGTCCCGCATCAGCTCACCGCGTTTCCTCGCCAACCGCATCAGCGTATCGGCGTCGAACGCACCGGCGGCATGCAGCGCGATCAGCTCGCCGAAGCTGTGTCCGGCGACGACGTCAGGAGTGACACCAGAGACGCTCAGCACACCGAGCATTGCCAGACTCTGTGCCGCCAACGCCGGCTGTGCCCACTCGGTGGCGGTCAGCCGTGTCTGCTGCTCTTTCCGATCACCGTCGGTGAACACAGGAACTGGAAAAACGACCTGGTGCAGCGGCCGGTCTCCGATGCGCAGGGACGAATGGTGATCCCATGCCGACTGCGCGGCCGGGAAATGCATCGCAAGCTCGGCTCCCATACCGACGTACTGGCTGCCCTGTCCGGGAAATAGGAACGCGATCCGCCAGCTCTCAGCTACGCCTGCGGCGTAGTAAAGTCCGGTCGGCGAGGTCACCGGTTCCGTCGGCCTTTGCCCGATCCGGTCGATCGCTTGTCCGAGTTTGCCGGCCAGATCTCCGCGATCGACGGCGACGACCGCCAGGCGTGCGGCGTCATCGGCGCGGAAAGTGAGCTGGGACCTGCGCGCGACCGTGGCAAGTGGACTGTCATCCGACAGCACGTCCCGCGCTTGTGCGACCAACTCGGCCGGACTGGCCGCGCTGAGCAGCACCAGCTCGGTCGGAACGGCGCGGGCCAGCCATTGTGGCTGAGCAGACGAGTCCGGCTGAGGGAGATACTCCTCCAGTGTGAGGTGGAAGTTGCTGCCGCCGAACCCGAAGCTGGACACCGAGGCGCGACGAGGGTGATCGGAGCCGCGAACCCACGGCCGGGAACAGGTGTTCACGTACAACGGTCCGGCGTCGAGGTCGAGACCGGGATTCGGCCGGTCCACCTTGATCGTCGGTGGCAACGTCTTGTGATGCAAGGCGAGCGTCGCTTTGAGCAGGCCGGCCGCACCGGCGGCGGACTTCGTATGACCGATTTGGGACTTCACCGACCCTAGGGCGCACCAGCCGGCGTCCTCCCGGCCGGTCGCGGTGAATACCTCATGGAGCGCGCTGAACTCCGCGGCGTCGCCCGCTTTGGTTCCGGTGCCGTGCGCTTCCACCAGCTCGACCGTTTCCGGCCCGTACCCGGCCGCCTGGTAGGCACGGCGCAACGCGCTCGCCTGCCCTCGTGGCAGCGGCGCGTAAATGGCGGTGCCACGACCGTCGGACGACGCACCGATACCTCTGATGACCGCGTAAACCCGGTCGCCGTCACGTTCGGCGTCGGCAAGCCGCTTGAGCGCGAACATCACCACGCCTTCACCCAGGATCGTGCCGTCGGCCTGGTCGGAGAACGGGCGGCAGTCCCCTTGCGGGGACAACGCCTGTGTTTTCGAGAAACACATGTACATGGTGATGTCGTTGAGGGTGTCCACACCGCCGGTGATCACCAGATCGGACTGGCCGCAGGACAGCTCGTTCACCGCGGTGGCGATCGCGGCCAGCGAGCTCGCGCAGGCGGCATCGGTGGTGTAGTTCGCACCACCCAGATCGAACCGGTTGGCGATGCGCCCGGCCACCACGTTGCTCAGCAGCCCAGGGAAGGTCGCCTCCTGCCAAGGCACGTAGTGCTCGGCGATACGGTCGCAGATGGCCTGCGCCTGGTCCTCCGCCACACCCGACTCGCGCAGTGCCTTCAGCCACACCGGCCGCTGCAGCCGTTGTGACATCGTGGTCAGCAACTCCAACGCCGACGTACCCAGGACCACACTGACCTTGCTCCGGTCCAGGCTCGTGAGGTCCTCGCCGAGCGCGTCACGCAGCACGTGCTCGGCGGCGAGCAGCCCGAGCAACTGAGTGGTGTCGGTGGCAGGCAACGTGTTCGGCGGTATACCGAAGGCCAGTGGGTCGAACTCGATCGGGTCCAGAAACGCACCGCGCCGAGCGTGGGTCCTGTCCGGCGCCGCGGGATCCGGGTCGTAGTAGTCCGAGACGAGCCAGTGCGTCGGTGGCACCTCGGTGACCAGATCACGTCCTTCCAGCACATTCCGCCAGAACCCGCTGACATCGGTGGATCCGGGAAGAATCGCGCTCGCTCCGACGATAGCGACGGAGAGCGGCCTTGAGCGAAGAGCCGGCATGTGTTCCATCCTCAATCAACTCAGCCGTCGAGGGGTGAACCGGAAGGACTCGGGCGGAAGTGCCACTCCGTAGGTCCGCAGCTGTTGCGCACGGCTGAGCACTGTCGCGCCTTCGAGTAGGTTGCGGGCGATCTGGACGACCGACCGCGCAGCGGGTTCGGCGAGGAACGACCCCGCCACCCAGCCGTTGAACGCACCCATCGCGGGCCCGCACCAGATCTGGTAGTCAGTACGTCTGTCGACATCGCCGTCGATAGCCCAGCGACTGGACTTCCCCAGGTACCACCGGAACACCAGGGCCATTCGATGCTTCGGTTCCCGTTGGGCGCGAGCCAGTTCGCCCGGATCGCGGTCGGCCCAGAACGCGGCGGTCTGCGCCCAGACATCAGCGAGGGGCAGTCGCAGAACCTGGCGCTCAAGCTTGTCTCGCAAGGCGGCCGGAATGTCCTCCAGGCTCTCGTAGGTCCGATACAGCTCGTACAGTCGCGCGGCGCGGCTCGCGAACATGGTGCCCTGTTGGAGGACCTGCAGTTTCACCCCCATTTCGAACATGTCCGCGGCCGGCGCCATGACCGTGTCCGCCACACCCGCGCGAGCCAGCATCGCCTTCGCGTCGTCGGAGATTCCGGCTTCCGTCGTTGCCTGGTTCACCGAGCCAGTGACCACATAGGCCGCGCCCAGCCCGAATGCCGCAGCCACCCCGGCGGGTGTCCCGAGCCCCCCACCGGCGCCGACACGGATAGGCCGGGCGTAGCCGTAGCGCAGACTGAGCTGATCTCGCTGCGCCAAGATCACCGGAAGCAAGGACACCAAGGGGCGGTTGTCGGTATGCCCGCCGCTGTCGGCCTCGACCGTCACATCTTCGGCGACCGGGACACGGCAGGCCAGCCGCTCCTCCTCTTCGGTCAGCTCACCTCGTTCGACCAGCGCACGAAGCAGTTCCGCCGGCGCGGGTGACATGAACTGCCCCGCCACCTCGGCTCTGGACACCTTCGCGAATAGGTGCCTGGCTCGTACGACTCGACCTGCCTCGTCCACACGCAATCCCGCCACCGCGCACCTGACCACAGCGGGCGTGAGCCGCATGAAGGCCGACGCCGACACATGCGGCACCCCGCTTCGGATCAGCAGGTCGGCGACCTTCGTCTCCAGCGCGGGCTCGGCAGGCGAATGAATGAGATTGACTCCCCAGTTGGGGCGATCGCCGAGTGCTGCCGACAGCTCGTTCACAGCCTGCTCAACCCGGGACAGCGCCAATCCCGCGGCACCGAAGAAGGCCAGCATTTCCGCCCGCGCCATCGCGATGACCAGCCGTGACGTCGCGATCCCGTTCGCCATCTCCCCCGCCACATACGGGAACCGCACACCATGCGCCTCGCCGAACGAGCGATCACCGAGCCACTCCGGGTACAGCGGCGGCAACGTGCCGAGCAGGCCGTAACCAGAGGCGTCGACCCCGGAGACCACCCCACCGAAGCCGACCCCGATCCGGCTGTTCACCCTGTCCGCGAGGACGTGTACCGGTTCACGTACTCGCCCGAGCGCGAGGGTCAGCGCGGCCGAGCCGAACGCCGGCGGCTGATCGCCGGGCTCCCAGGTACCGATCGACGAAAAGAAGGACGAGTTCGGCAGCGCAGCGGCACTCGGGCCGTTGACCGTTCCGATCACCGTTACCTCCGACCCCTGCGCCCCTCAAGGCCGCCGATATAAATCGAGAACGAAATTAAGTGCCGGAAACCACATGCGCGAACAAAATTCGTTGGTCCAGATCCGGCGAGTCAGGTTACGCAGGGGCTTGAACTCGTGAGGAGAAGCCACTCATGACTGCCCGAAAAGTTCGCCGGCACTGCCCCAACGCACCCGGCCGAGCAGTCCAGGCTTGCGCAGAACGGGGCCCACACCTTCAGGACCGACCAGGTCGACACCCTTCAGAGAGCTGCACAATCCGCCGGGCCGGACAAGCCTCGAACGTGCCACGAGGTACAAACGGGCAGAGTGCCCCGAACAAAAGGGAACCCTGCCTTACCCCATTCAGATCACGGGTATCTTGTAGTGCTGTTCATCCTCAAATTCGCCAATCTCCACCGTTGGCTTGCACGGCCGCGAATAGCACGTTCACCCGAGCACGAAATAGCGTCTTTCGGCGGCAGGAGTGTTTGTGAGACTTCTCCCGTCTGAATCCGACTGTCCACGCGGAATCGAGACTCACGATGAAGAAGTGCAGCATGCGGGTATTGGCGGTCATTGTCGCGAGCACACTTGTCGCATCGTCAGGGCCGGCCCAGGCCGCCGAGAATGGTGCTGACGCGGTGGTGCGGACCGATTCCGGCCCGGTACGCGGCACAGTGACCTCCAGCCACCGGACTTTCCAAGGAGTTCCGTTCGCCGCACCGCCGACAGGCGAACTCCGGTGGCGGTCTCCGCAACCCCCGCGACGATGGTCGGAACCCCGGGACGCCACGAAACCCGGGAACCTGTGCGCACAGGCGTTCAGTGGGGACCCACGGCCTACCGATGAGGACTGTCTCTACCTCAACGTCACTACACCGGCTTCGGCCGGCCACGGACGGCTGAAGCCGGTGATGCTCTGGCTGCACGGCGGCGGCAACAGCTACGGAACCGCGGCGGACTACGGTGCCGCGCGGCTCGCCATCAGGGGAGATGTCGTCGTGGTCACCACCAACTTCCGTCTTGGCGTCTTCGGGTTCCTCGCACATCCGGCGTTGAGTGATTCCGGGAACTTCGGGCTGGAGGACCAGCAAGCGGCATTGCGCTGGGTGCGACGCAACGCGGTGGCTTTCGGCGGCGACCCTGGCAACGTGACGTTGTTCGGCGAATCCGGCGGCGCGTTCGACGTGTGCGCCCAGCTGACCGCGCCCGCCGCCCGGGGGCTGTTCCAGCGCGCGATCGCGCAGAGCGGCTCATGCGCGACCACGTGGCCGGCGCACGGAATCGTCTACGGGGGCTCTGCCAGTGCACCGTGGCTGCCGCTGACACAAGCCAAGGCCAGCGGACTGGCATTCGCCGGCAGGTTCGGTTGCGCCGAACCGGCGACAGCCGCGGAATGCCTGCGCCGCATCCCCGCCGCGGATCTCGCGAAGGACCCGGAAACCGCCGGGCTGACCGCTGTCGCCTTCGGCACCAGGGTCCTGCCCGAAAATCCGGCAGAGATGTTACGGCAAGGCCGATTCCACCGCGTACCGGTGATCTGGGGCAGCAACCGCGACGAAAGCAGGCTGAGCGCGGCGTTCGCTCCTCAGCCCTTCACCGAGGAGCAATACCGGAGCATGCTCGACGACGGCTTCGGCGAGCAAGCCTCCCAGGTGGCGACGCGATACCTGTCCAGCACATACGGTTCCCCGGCGTTGGCGTGGTCGACCATGGCGACCGACCGGGTATGGTCGTGCACGCAACTGACTGACGACCGCTTGCTCGCCAGGCATACGTCTGTCTACACCTACGAGTTCGCCGACTCCCAGGCTCCTCGCGGCTTCTTCCCCTTCCCAGCGGACCTTCCCTCGGGCGCCTACCACTCCTCGGAACTGGCCTATGTGTTCGATCGGGCTGGCTTCACCGAGCAGCTCACCCCGGACCAGCGCCGCCTTGCCGATCGAATGATCGACTACTGGACCCGCTTCGCCGAGACCGGCAACCCGAACGGCCCCGACGTCCCCCTGTGGCCGAGATTCGCAGGTTCGCGAACACTGTCTCTGGCCCCTGGCGACGGTGGGATCCGCCTGGTCGACCTCGCCGCCGAACATCACTGCGGTTTCTGGGCGTCGTTCCGGTAACCCCCGTCAGGACCGGAGATCGGAGGAAGGCGTGGAAGTCGAAGCGCAGCGGGTGTGCGTACTGGGCGCGAACACGGCAGGCCTGGTCACGGCGAGCGAACTCGAAGCCGCCGGGCATACGGTGATCGTGCTGGAGGGCGGATCGTCCGTCGGCGACAGGGGAACGTTCTGGCCGTGGCGTTTCGGCCTACAGTCAAGCCGGGTGGCTCAGCTTGCCGCTCGCCTTTCACTGTCCACTCAGGACGCCGGACCACTATCCGTCGTCAAATTCGACGACGGTTCGGCCGGGGCGTTTCAAAGCCGGACGCGAGTGATGCGCCAGCGGTACTACCCGGTGCGCGAGTTCGAGTTTCCGCGAGTCGCGGAACCGGGTCTCGCCCACTCCGCCTCCGCCTTGGCGACGCCCGTGCCTGAGTGGCTGTCCGACAACGAGTTGGAGGAACTCGCCGACACTGTCGGAACGGAATTCATCGCGGCCGGCTACGGCTGCTTGGACGAAAGGTCTTCGGCGCTTCATTTCGTGAAGTTTCTCGAGGTGAACGGACTGCTGTCGAGCCTGGCCCCGGTCTCAGTTGGTGCCGGCTTCACCATCGCCGGTGGAACGGACGCCTTGTGCGACAGGATCACGGCCGAACTCGAGTGCGTGCGCTGTAATGTCGAGGTCGAGCGGATCGCGCGCCTCGGAGAGCGAATCACCATCCAGACGACGACGAACACGATCGAGGTCGACAAACTCGTCGTCGCACTGCCTCTGGATGAGTTCGTCCCGCTGCTCGATGCGCCCACGGCCGAGGAAAGACGGCTTGCGAGCAGCGTTCGCTACACCGAGTACGTCGAGGTCGTATGCGCGATCACCGGATGGCCATACCCCGATCTGGCCGTGATCCGCTACGAGACCCCGTCACCGGGCAGATGCGTTCTGGTGTCCACGGACGGCGGACAGCACGACAGCTTCTCCTGTTACCTCTATTCAGGACCGGCAGTAGACGATGAGCAGGTGATCGCCACACTGCGGGACGACGTCAGGCGGTTAGGGGCTCGTCTCGACGGGGTGCAGGCGCTGCGCCGCGGACGCCACATGCCACATTTCCCGGTCGAGGGCATCAACAGCGGCGCTTACCAACGTCTCGATGCCCTGCAGGGCAAGCAGAACACGTACCACACAGGCAGCTTGCCCGGCTTCGCCGCGCTCGAATGCCAAATCGCCCACGCGCAGGACCTCGTCCAGCGATCGTTCCGCGTCGCGAACCAGGCGGCCGGCGATGTGGCGGACGACCTGTGCGAGTGGCTGGTCGAACAGGTGGCTGCGCTGCTGGGGACGCAGGAGAAGGACATCGACCCGTCGGCGCCCGTGGCGGACTTCGGTCTGCACTCACTGGCCGTCATGGAACTGTCGGTCGCGCTCAGGCGCCGGCTCGGCACCTATGTCCCGCACACCGTCCTTCTCCAACACGAGACCATCGAAGATCTCGCACAGGCTTTGTCGGGGCATGAATACACCGAGCTTCGTTCGCCTTCTTTGGTCCCCCTCTCCGAGCCGGGCGAAGCCGGCACCGAGTGCCAGCCTCCGTTCTTCTGGGTCGGCGCCGGCGTGGGGTACGTCGATTACCTGCGCGGGCTCGTCGACCGTGTCGCCTGGCAGGGACCGTCGTACGGGTTGTTGCCGCCAGGGCTGGACGGGCTCGGCGTCCCCCTGGACCGTATCGAAGAGATCGCGGAACATCACGTGGCCGAGATCCGTTCCGTGCAGCCGAATGGCCCCTACTTCCTGGCCGGTCACTCAGCCGGTGGAGTGGTCGTCTATGAGATGGCCAGACAGCTGACCGACCAAGGCGAACAGGTGAACGTGATCATGCTCGACCCTTTCCTCGAGCTACCGGACTCCTACCTCGGGCAACTCACGATGACCGACGCCGAGATGGCTCAGCTCATCGCCGACGGGCGGCATCACGGCCGCGACAAGGCATCGGCGGCAGGGGCGATCGACCCGTCGCTGTCGGGTATCGCGGCACGCCGCTGGTTGGCCGGGCAGCTCGTAGAGAGCGGCTGGACGCCCGCCGACGAGGTCATCCAGGCATTGTTCCGCCTGTTGTCGGCCCACGTCCACGCGTGTCGCGCCTACTGGCCAGCTCGGCTCGACGTCCCCGCATTACTGCTGAAGGCGGAGCAGCTGCACCCACGGATCCTTCCCGGGCAACTCGCCGGCTGGGAATCTCCCTCGGTCGCGAACCTGGACGTCCGAGTCGTGCCCGGTGACCACTATTCGATCGTCTACGAGCCCGGACGAACCGAGATCGCGCACGCCATGCACGAGTACCTCGGTGCGCGAGTGGCACCGACCGTATCGGCCCACTCTTGACGGAAGGCCTTCGCATGCGCACCCCCGTGCTGTTCAATCCGGCGGACCCGGCGTTCGTCGCGAACCCGTATCCCTTTTACCGGCGGCTTCGCGAAGAAGACCCGGTGTACCACGACGCGTCGCTGGGAGGGTGGTGGCTCACCGGTTTCGCCGAGGTCTCGAGCCTGATGGGCGATCCGAGGCTGATCCACCCGCCGATGAGCACGACCGGGCATCTTCGGCCCGATCACGGCCATGAGTCCAGTGTCGAGAACCTGGGCAGGGTTCTCAACGCCATGATGCTTGTCTCGAATCCACCTAAGCACACCAGGCTGCGCAGAGTCTTCAGTCACGTCTTCGGGCAGGACAGCGTCACGACCTTCCGCCCTCAGCTCGCCGCGATCGCGGACGAGGTCCTGGAGGGTCTGAACGCCAGGCGTCAGGTGGACCTGGTCGGCGACTTCGCGTTTCCGATGGCGACGGCGGCCATCATGGGATTCCTCGGCCTCGCCGCGGACGACCGTGACACGATCGCCACTGTCATGCCCGGCATGCTCGCGATCATCTACGAGCCGAGCCACAGCCCAAACCAGGAAAACGCGGCCCAGAAGTACAACGCCAACCTGCTGTGGCTCACCGAGTACGTGACAGACCTGGTCGACACCCGACGCCACAGCCCGTCGGCCGACAAACTGTCACAATTGATCGCCGAAGCCGACACCGACAGCCGCATCAGCGACGAAGATCTCATCGTCAACATCGCGCTGGTCTTCCTCACCGCGATCCCAAAAATCGCCTACTACCTGGGCAACGCGATGTTCACGCTGCTCAACCATCCGCAAAACCTGCGAGACCTGATAGATGGCCGATGTCCGGCAGCAGGTGCGGCCGAAGAGCTCCTTCGCTTCGAGTCCCCCGTGCAGATCGCCGTTCCACAACTGATCGCCGAGGACATCTCGTTGAACGGACACACCCTCAATCGCGGGGACCTGGTCCATTTGGTACTGGGTGCCGCCAACCGGGACCCAGCGCGCTTCCCCGATCCCGACGTGCTCGATCTGCACCGGCCGCCGAACCATCACCTGGGATTCGGAGTCGGGTTGCACAACTGCCTCGGCGCCGCTCTCGCGCGCGAGCAAGGCCAGGAGATCATTCCCCGCTTCGTTCGGCGATTTCCCGGGATTCACCTCGATCACGCCTCGCCGGAACCCCAATTCCGCGCCGTCTCGCACGTCCGCAGTCTCACGACCCTGCCTGCTGTCCTGGAGCACACATGAGGAAGTCGGTGCCAATGGAAAGTCCACTGCCGGCGAGCTCCGTACCGTCGCCCACCCAGCGTTCGTCATCCTGCCTGGACTCGTTTCGGGCCCTGTACGAGCAGGATCCGCGCCGTACGCTGTTCACCTTCGTCGATGACTCCGGCCGGAACGCGGACTCGATGACAGTCGCGCAGTTGCGGCGTGCGGGCGAGGGCGTCGCCGAGAATCTCGCGGCCTGGGGACTGTCAGCAGGTGATCGGGTACTACTGGTCTACCCGCCGTCGCTGGAGTTCGTGCAAGCACTGCTGGGTTGCCTGATGGCGGGCGTCATCGCCGCGCCGGCGTATCCCCCTGATCCGTTGCGCCCGGGCACCGGAGTCACCCGGCTCGGCGGAATCATCGACGCCACCGGCGCGAAAGCGGTGTTGACCGGTAAAAGCTACAACCGGATCCGCCGGATCGGCTCGATGGCACGGCGGTGGAAGCCCGCAGAGCACGTGCCCTGGTACGTAACCGATGAGTCGGCCTCAAGCTCCCCGGTCACCTGGCACGAGCCCGCGAGCGCGGACGAGGTGGCGCTCCTTCAGTACACGTCGGGCTCGACAAGTTCGCCGCGTGGCGTGATGATCACCCATGGAAACCTCACCGCGGAAATCGGGCACAATCGCCGCGACCTCGGGTTGAACCAGGACACTGTCACTGTCTCGTGGGTCCCTCAGTACCACGACATGGGCCTGATCAGCGTCATCCTGAGCACGTTGGCCGGCCACGGTCATACCTACCTGCTCTCCCCCTTGACCTTTCTCGGCGCGCCCGAGCTATGGGGCACGGTGATGTCACGAGTGCGAGCGACGCACACCTGCGCACCGAACTTCGCCTACGAACTACTGGTTCGCCGCACGACACCGGAGATGCGGCGAAAATGGGATCTCAGCTCGCTCAAAGTAGCGTTGTGGTCCGCCGAGCCTGTCCGACCGGCCAGCGTGGACCGGTTCCTGGCCGCTTTCCGAGACTCCGGCTTTCCTCCCGAAGCGATCTATGGCGCCTTTGGGCTGGCCGAGAACACCGTTACCGTGACGATGGGCGGACGGGACCGCCTGGCGGTGGACCGGTACTCCCTGGCCGAAAACCGCGCCATTCCGGTCGACCCCGATATCGGCAGGCCGGTCACCACGTATTTCAGCAGCGGACGGGTCACCAAGCCAGGCTCGAGCGTGCGGATCGTCGATCCGGAGACACGGCTGCCCTGTTCGGCGGAAACGATAGGTGAGATCTGGGTCGATTCGGATACAAAAGCCGCAGGCTACTACGGGCTGCCAGAGGAATCCGAGCACTACTTCCACGCCCGGATCGACGGCGAAGACCGAGAATATCTTCGCACAGGTGATACCGGCTTCTTCCACTCCGACAACCTCTATGTCACCGGCAGGCTGAAAGACCTCATCATCATCAATGGCCGGAACGTGCACCCTGCAGACCTCGAAGACAGCGTACGCACCGCGCATCCGCTCATCCGTCCCGGCGGTATCGCCGCCTTTGGTGTTCCTGCGGACGAACTGGACGTGGTGGCCGGTGAAAAAGTAGTGCTGTTCGTGGAGATCCGGGGGAAGAAACTGGTGGTCGACCAGGCCACCGAACTGGCCAGAGTGGTTCGACGCCGCCTGTTCGAGGATCATCAGATCCCCTGTTCCACAGTCGTAATCGGACACCAAGGACTAGTGCGGAAGACGACGAGCGGCAAGATCCGACGTAACGCATGCCGAGAAGACTTTCTCGCCGGTCCGGTCAAGAATGCACACGTGGTGTGAATGTCACGTTCAGTCCGACAGCGGACTGAACGTGACATTCACCTATTCACGCGCCCAGGAGCACACCACCCGTCGCATCGATGCACTGCCCGGTGATCCACCTGGCATCGTCGGAGGCGACGAACGCCACGATGTCGGCGATGTCGGCCGGTTGCCCGATACGGTCGAAAACAGACTGCCCGGCCGCAGCCTTGGCCATCTCCGGAATGCTCAGCCAACCGGCGTTGACGTCGGTGTCGGTGTACCCCGGCGCCACCGCGTTCACGGTGATCCCCCGAGTCCCCAACGCTTGCGCGAGCGTGTGAGTGAACGTGTTCACCGCACCCTTGGTCATCGAATACGCGATCACACCGGGTAGTGCGGTGCGTGTCCCCCCGGTCGATATGTTGATGATCCGACCGTTGTCCCGCAGCCGATCGAGCCCCTGCTGGACAATGAAGAACGGCGCCTTGACATTGACCGCGAAAACGGTGTCGAACTGATCCGGCGTCACTTCCGATATATCAGCGAACGCGACAGTGGCGGCGTTATTGACAAGGACATCCAGCCCCGGTTCCGCTCCTGTTTCCGCGAGCGCGGCATCGAACTCATCCCACAACCGCTCCACATCACCGGGTGAACCGAAGAGCGCATGCACGAGAAACGCCCGGCCGCCCGCTTGTTCGATTTCCCGTATCGCCGACTTCGCCGCACCCTCGTCCCGCCCATAGTGTACGCCGACCAGCATTCCGTCCGCAGCCAGCCGAAGCGCGATAGCGCGACCGATACCGCGGCTCGCACCTGTCACCAACGCCGTCTTTCCCATAAGAATCCCTTTCGCCTAGAATTTCCACCTGACACAGTCAGGTATCAGACGTCGCCAACTGCCCGACACGAACACAATGCCGACAGTAATCACCCGATCGGCAACTCGCGGCTTTCCACCGCGCCGCACGCGTCTTCCCTGACCAACATCCACATGCGACAGGCCATGATGGATACCTACTCCACCTGATTCTAGAGAATGGCAGGCGTTCGGGGAAGAGTGTCACGAGGACACTGATGCTCATTTCCATCACGGGCGCCGTTCCCACGACCCCGTTCCGATCACCATGCACTGTTAGCTTGCCCACCTGGAGATCATCAAAATAATGGCGTCACGTCGTTGCAGGAAGAACTCTTGACAGCCACGATGGCAGGCGCCGAGGCCGGCCGCGGCGGCGGACTTGTCGACCGACAAAACACGAATGCGTGCCCGTCGCCGCTCCTCGCCAGGACGCCGATGACCGCGACACACCCCGTTATGTCCGGTGCAGGTTCAACACGCTCGCGATCTCCTGGGGTTAGATTTCACCGGCCAGGGGCGGTACCGTCGCACCGTCAAATAGATGGCCTCGGGCGGACCAGTTGACCCCATTACACCCCCGTCGGCCCGCTGCCGCGCCGTGGACACATGGGCTCACAGAGCCGCTTCCGTTCCGGCCACCCTGGCAAATGGCCTTGCCTCGGTGCCGCAGTATTCGATCAGTTTGGGACCGAACCAGTCGATCATTCTCTCTTTGACCGAGACAGGACAGGCCACGGCTCCGTGGACGACGTGCAGGAGGCTGGAGACGTCGTACCGGCAGCGACACTCTCGCGGCAGCTTGAGCATACGGACGAACATCGTAGGCACAAACTGCGCATGTGTCACTCGATGACGTTCTATCGCGCCGAGTACACCCTGGGCGTCGAATCGATCCATGACGATGACGGTGCCACCATTGCGAATGGTGGCGAGTGCCCACGACAACGGTGCCACGTGATGAAGAGGACCTGGATTGAGGTAACGAGTCGTCACATCCAAACCGAACTTCGCAGCCAACAGGTGGTCGAGTGGCAAGCCGGCGCCGAAAGGAACCTCGGACACCTCCGGCGGGCTTCCTTTGGGGAAGCCGGAGGTGACAAAGGAGTAGGTCACGTATTGCCCTTCGACCTCGTCCTCAACCGGAGCATCGGGGCAGCCTGCGAGTGAGTACTCCAGGCGGGCATCCAGGAAGACATCCGACATCCCGGTCGCGCCCACCGCCATCCGGTGCCGCAAGGCGGGACCGGTGATTCTTGCCGCGACATGTTTCAGCCCTGCGGAGTAGACGAGGACACGAGCGTCGCAATTCCTCACTATGTACGCTGCTTCAACAGCCGTAAGGCGACAACTCACCAAGGTATAGCGAAGTCCGGTGCGTTGTGCGGCCCACAGCAACGGGAACAGTTCAAGCTGGTTTGCCATGAAAAGAGCAACGGAGTCGCCAAGCCCGAGACCAAGGGCACGAAAGAGATGTGCGCAGCGGTTCGACCGCACTTCCAGCTCTCGATACGAGAGCATGTCCCCATCGGGCCACATCACAATGGCAGGCTTTTCGTTGAGCTGGTCAGCCAATTTCGTCAGGTGCACCTGAATCACCGCACTTATAGCAACGTCGTGAGACTGAGTCGCTGCGCAGTCGTCGGGGGCATCCTGATGGCTCGACTCAGTCTTCCGCGCCGGGAGCATTACGGTGATCGCGAACCGTGATACTGTATTGGAGATAGTACCACTGCCCAAAAAGGGCTCGTTCACGTTCACCGTATTGTTACGATAAGGTGGATGGACGTGTCGACCGGCTTAGCGGGGTACATTAGGGCAACGGAATTGCCCTAAAGCTCCAGCTGCCCATCGTCACCACGGTTTCGGGAAACCGATGCGTCGAATGTTCGTCGCCGATGACCATGCACCTGAGTGCATCACCTGGCGGTGCTATGACCGCGATGGTCGAGGGGCATCGCCGAACCGTTCACGTCCCGGACAAGTACCGCGCTTGACCAGGGAGAACGGCGTGCCGCCTACCGCCATGATGTCCCCTCCCCATAGGCAGTCGCGACCACATGACAGCCGAGGAGGGTGCCCTAACCGTCCAGAGTGCCTGCCCCTTTGGGCACATACAAGTCCAGGCCTCCGCATAATCTGACTTCGAACATCGCGACCCCAAGCAACTCGACGTTCAGCGAATGAGCCCGCGTCTTCTCCGACCCGCAGATCTGCGCCATGATCGTTGCTTGCCCCGCATTCGATGCGTCCATCATCGAGACCGAGGTAGGCCATGACTTGAACTCTTGTGGCATCGTCAGAAAATGTTGCGACACGCCCCGTACCATGCCCGCGTGCACGAACCAGGCGATGACGAATTTGGGCGATTGGTTCAGCCGACCGAATTCCTCGAACTGACCGGTTCACGTGGCGTCGACGCGGACTAGAGCGATGCTCTTGCCCGTGGATGTAATCCACGGGCTTACCTGCTGATCGAACGTGCTGATTCGGAACCTGAGGTCCGCACCAACCTGGTGGTCGACATGGGGACAATCCCGACACGAAAGCCACTGATCCACATACGGCGACAGTGTTCGAATCCGCGCTGCGGTCACGCAGAGCTAGCGAGACTGGTCCCTCACCCACCGAACTCGTCAATGTTCGATATGCTGTTGCCCTCGCCCAAGCGAGTTGATCCCGAGTACGGCAACGCCGTCACGTCCACCAACAGCTCATCTCCGTGCAGGCGAGTTGTCCTGTGAACGCAGCCTAAGGACCGAAGCCGTTGACAAGTCTCCCCGCTCAGGCGGGGCTGGCCCCTGGCCTTAGTTCGGCTCGAACGATGCGAACCCGTCGTCCCCGCCCAGCCGGGGTTGGTCCCCACGGGTAGGCGGTGGCCTGGTTGCCCAGGTACGTTGCTCCCGCAAACAGCGCAGCCCTGATCACTGCTCAGCGCTCGGTTCCGCCGGCGGGCGGTAAGGATGGCCGCGCCGATGCTGACGATCTCGGCAGCGGCCTGCGAGGTATCGATGCCCAGCGCCAGAAGAGCCGCCCGCCGGGCATCGCAAACCAGGTTGGCCACCACATGAGGCTGGCGGCGAAGCGGATAGCACCGGATCTGCTCCCACAGGTGCCCGGTGACCGAGGTATGCACATGCGTGTTCACCTCGGTCACTGACACGCCGCCGCCAGTGACACCACGGCGAACCCCGGAGGCGCCGATTGCGGCTCGACTTGCGCGGACAACCCGCCGACGACGGCGGTCAGCACGAGACCGGTGGCGACGTTCTCAGCGCCGGAACGAGCTGCGCGACGCAGGAGCGCGTGTACCTCGTCGTGACGCGCCTAGTCGCGGCCCGACAGGGTCTCCTCTAAGAGGGTGTGTCGGCACATCGGCCAGTGCTGGATCGCCCCCAGGCGCGCAGAGCCGCCTCGAATCGTGAGAGGGGCTATTGGCCGGCGAGCTGCCACTGGAGCGCGGTGAGCGGGCACGAATTGAGCGGCGAGACGGTCGGACAGCGCCTCGCCGCCCGCGATCCTCGTAGACATCGTCACCGTTGCCTGATCGATCAACTATTCATAGAGGTCGCCTCGTCGCATTTGACAAGGTCCATGGTCTTCATGGTGCAGATGCACACGCGCCGATCGAAGGTGCCTCCACACCAGTATCAGCGTCCAGCGGAGGAGAATCGCTGGCAGAAGTCCACCTATCCCGGCCGCAAGGGACTTTCCGCGCTAGAGCCGGAAAGTCCCTTGTACAAGCCTTTAGCACCAACCGACGTTCCACCGGTCGATCTGGTACGACATGCCACCGCCCCAGAGCGTTGCCCAGATCCTCTGACCACCGAAGTCGAGTACGTCATACAGGCCCTGCCCCTTGTTGACGAACCGAAGGATTACACCGTGGTACCACAGCGGCACGTTGTCCTGGACGATGCACTGATAGAGCTCCTCGCGCGGCGAGGCCGAAGCTTGGGCCTCACTGACTCCCAAGACGGCCGCAAAGGCGAAGCCAATGGGCAGAATCTTTGTTGCGACAGACATGTTCTCTCCTAAAGGTTTCTCGCCTTCGAGGGAAGGCAAGACCATGCCTATCGCGACGTATTCGGGTGAGTGCAACGTAAATCCCTGGTGAGTCTGCCTTCACCAGGGCCCACCAGGGTGTCCACGAGCGCGGCGGTTTCCTCGTCGAGGTCGACATCGAGTGCGGCCGCGAGGTCAGCCAACTTCTCGGCGGTGGCCTTCACCGCGACGAGGTTTCCGGCCCGGTACTCCACGCGGAGAAGGTCTCGATAGAGGAGCTCGCTGACGGGTTCGGCGAGGAGACCGCGCAAGATCGCGCGACGGGCCGCTGGCAGATCGCCGTCCTGTTGGCAGATTTCGGCCAGGGCGTGGGCGACGTCGACGATGGCGTCGATCATTTCTCGCTGGTGCCACGAGTTCCAGGCGTAGCGGCCGGGCCCGATGTTGCTGAAGGGCATGCCGGTGACGAGTTCCAGTGCGGCTTCAAGTCGAGCCCGCCGATCTGACGCGTCATGGTTCAGTCCGGAGCCGGCGAGCTGCCGGAACCGATGCCAATCGCTGTTCATCGACTTCGACAGGCGGTAGCCGCCTCCGTTGGCCTCGACGTTCGGGAGGTAGAGGTCGCCGTTCTCGTCGTGGCCGAGCCAGGTCCGCAACCGGGAGATATAGCCCTGCCGCGTCGCCGCGGACCAGGGGCGAGTGTCCGTTCCGAGCTGCCGCGAGATTTCGTCGGCGGTCGCGCCGGGATGGAGTAGCAGGAACGCGGCGAGTTCGGTGAGCCGGTTGATCTTCTTGCCCTCGACCTTCATCGGGTCGACTTTGTGCAGCCCAACCGGCCCGAGCAGTCTCAGCTCGGGCCCCGTAGCCGACTGCGGTACGAAGGGAACATCCGGGGACTCAACCGCAGGTACCTGCTCGGCGTTGGCCTCGGCAGCGAGCGTCGCGATGAGCTCTTCCGCCTGGTCGACGGTCAGACGCTGGGGCTCGACTTCGATGCCGAGTTCGTCGATCGACGTGGATTTCCCGGAAACATCCAGCCGCCAGGCACCCGAGACCGACGTGCTGGTAGCGACCACAGCGGCAAGGCACTCATGCTCCAAGTCGAGCGGTTCAGTGGACAGGATGACGCCCGCTCGGGCCGGGTCTGCTGCAGAAAACTCGTCCACCGACGTGAAGTGGCGGAAGCGATCAGGGTTGTGTGCAGCGGTGGAACGACCGAAGCCGACCAAGGTCACGGGCACGGACTCGGACCAAGCTGACGTCGCCAGTTCCCACGCCATGGCCAACAAGACAGGCTCGACTTCTTCCGTGGTTCCGTCGAGCGCGATCGTGCCGATCTCAGCGAGGTTGACCATGACAAGGTCACGGCGAGTGTCGTGGCCGAGGGTGACAAGAGCTGGGTACGGCGCTGGAACCACGTCAAGCTCCTCGGCATCCAGTGAATCGGCGAAGGCTTCGCTGTATCCCTGCGGATACAGGACTACACCTCGGCTACCCACCACGGCAGACCGAACCGTCGGCAGTGAGGTGCCCTCTTCTCGGGCACGTCGGGCGAGACTGCGCAACACGACGTCAAGAGCCTCCGCAGTGGCAGGTTCTTCGGCTTTCCTGAGTGCGGTCTCCAGATCCGTGGACGGTGGACGGCGGATTCGCTGCCCAGGCCGACGACGTCGTTGCACGAGCATCCTGTGCCGGGCGAAGGTCGCCAGAATGCCGGCGGCAAGTAGTCCTCCAAGCCCAACGGCGACCAGGGGTAACACGCTGTCGGGAGCGACCTCGGCGGGCGCCGGAGCAGGGATTGGTGCCGGTACTCGCTCCGGCAGAGGCGAACTCGGTTCCGGTGACCGGGCAGCTGGTGGCGCAGGCTCTGGCCCACAACCAGGTGAAACGACCGGAGCAGGAACAGCAGCAGTCCCAGATGCTGCTCCCCCGCCGTGTGCCGGCGTGGCCGCACCAGGAAGCCGAAGGACATCGCCGGGATGAATCCGGTCCGGGTCGTTCAGGATCCGGCCTCCTGGCAGCGGGCGACCTCGGTTGAGCTCGAAGATCTCGACGTACCGGGCAGCCGAGCCGAGGCGCGTCTGAGCGATCGCCGTCAGCGTGTCGCCCTCCTTGACAACGATCTCGACACAGCGATCTTCGGCAGGCAGCTCAAGGCGCCAACCAGGCTTGATCAAGCCAACGCTTCGGAGAGCCTCTCCATCGGCCTGACGCCGCCCCTGGTTCAGGGCGAAGATCTCCTCGTAGCGGTTCTCGTCCCCGAGCTGTTCGGCCGCGATGCTCATCAGCGAGTCGCCGGGAACGACTGTGTACCCGCCTACGGGTGAAGGCTCTGCCTGCTCCGGGAGCTGGTGGCTGCTTTGTCCGGAGATCTGCGGGGCGGCGATGGAAGCCGGGGCGGCAGGTTGCGAAGCCTCGGCGGCCGTCGTACCGACTACCAGCCCGAAGAGGACTCCCGCCACGAGTCGTTGAGCCCAGCGGAATCCGGGCAGTCGCGGCGCCGCCACGCCACGTGCGAGCGCGACGCATTCAAGCACGACAGCGACAACGAGTTGCAACCAGGCGACCAGGCCAGCGACCGCCACCACGAGGAGGAACACCTGGCCGGAGTCCCGGTCGGTGATCCAGCCGGCGACTTCCCGGAGATCCGGCACGTGGTCCGGCAGGAACGCCGACTTGAACGTCCACAGGAGGAGCGGCGGACCGACGACGAGCAGGCCCAGTCCCAGGAGGCCGATGAGGAGCCGCAGGAACCTTCTCATAGCCGGGCTCCTATCCGTCGGAAACCAGATCGGCGGCACCATGACCGCGCACGGAGAACTCCGAAACACCGACGATGACGAGGAAGATCGTGCTTCTGGTGACAGCGGTGTCGACGACGATCCGATTGCCCTGCACGACAACGGTTCCGGCGACGCCCGTCGCCGCGAGGTAGCGCTCCGCTTCAGCGACGGCCTTCTGCGGATCGACGTCAGCGACCTGGCCCGAGGCAAGAGCCTGTACGCGGAGCGCCTGCCCGGCTGCACGCGCGGCCTCTTCGGCGATCGACATCGCCTCCGAATGGGCTTGGGCCTTGCGGCTGCCGTCGACCGCCCACCCGATCGCGATGATCAGGGCGATACTCAGCCCGACCAACCACACCGAGACAGACCCGCGTTCACCCTGCAAACGGATCATCGGCGTGCTCCATAGCGATCGATCGGTGACCGGAACTCCGCGGCCGCGAGTCGGGAACCCGGGATCATGAGATCGCCGAACGTGACTTCACAGCTGACGGTGGCGATCACGTAGCCGGTCTCGCCCAGCGGCTTGGCGAAGTCTCGAGCATCGACGGCGATGTTGAGCTCGGTGCAGTTCAAGCCCTGCTGAGTGATGACAGCTCGCGCCCGTGCCTCGGCGACCGACGCAGCGGCATGACCGTCACGGGCGATGGAAGCCGCACGTGCGGCGGAGCGGGCGGCCTCGTCCACCGCGGATTCTGCTGTGATTACCCGCATTCCGACGAGTGCGAGACCGAAAAGGACGATCAACGTCGACACGCCGATCACGACTTCGACGTTCACGTCGCCACGATCTCCGTACCTCATGGCGTCAGCTGTTCGATCGGCCCGGAGGCTCGCTGGCTCACGGAGAAACGCGCGAAGGGTACGAGCGAAGCAGCCTCGGCAGTGACGACCACAGTGACGTTTCGACCGTCGCTTACGGCTTCCACATCCACATTGGACAGCCAGCTTCCGGTCACCTGGCTGATGTAGCTCTCGGCGTGCTGCTCAGCGGCCACCACGTCGACGGGCGGCAGCCGCGCGACGTTGACGCCATCCCTCGCCGCCTCCAAGGCCACGTTTCGCCCCAGGAAGAGCAGAACGGCTTGCAAGACGACCCAGGTGATCAGAAGAAGTGCTCCCAGGCCGAGGATCGCTGACACGTTCTCGTCGCCGCGGTCGCCAGTCAGGTCCGCGGCGCGGCGACGGAGGTTCATTGCCCTCCGATCAACGGAAGCTTGCCGTTCACGAAGGCCGTGACCGCCCCGGCGATCGCGGTGGCCAGCACGAGACCTAGTACGGCGTAGATGGCTTTGGTGATGTTCTCGTCACCGCGCTCGGCTTCGCGCACGAACTGCACTCCGCGCTTCTGCAGGACGCATCCGATCGTGAGTACGGCGAGCTGCAGGCGGGCCACCACTGTTTTGAGCATGGGCTTCTCCTCTGTTCAGGTGCCGAGCATCGTGAAAATGCCGGGGAAGGCGAGAAAGACGATGAATGCCAGGCCCATCAAGGCGATCGGCATGTCCATCCGATCCGAACGGATCGACGAGCCGGTCTTCTGATCCGCCAGGCCTTGCTGGGCGATCGAGGCCGCTTTCGAGCGCAGGGTGTCCGCGATGCTCGCTCCGCCCTCGCTCGCGCTGGTGATGATGTGGCCGAGATCCCTGAGTTCGCGAACACCCAGCTCGCCGGCGAGGCGCTCAAGTCCTTCCCACGGCATCCGGCCGCGCAAGGACGCTTCGTTCATCGCCAGCCGGATCCGGTGGAATGCCCAGCCTTCGCCCAACGAGGCCGGGTAGCGCATCGCTTCGACCGGACCGCGGTCACCGAGACGCCCGAGAGCGACGAGGTGTGCGTAAGCGATCAGTGCGCCCTGGAACGCGGCCCGTGCTCTCTGCGCCTTAGCGCGCAGCAGAAGTCGCGGAAATGTCCAGCCGAATGCCGCCACGCACAGCGACATCGCTCCGGTTAGGAAGACCGGTGTCCCAGCACCGAGGACGGCGAGCGCGGCGCTCGTCAGCGGGACCGCCAGGGCTCCGGCGGACGCGTAGCCGATGCGGCTCAGCATGAAGGATTCGCGCGTCTGGCCGACAAGGTCGAGGTCTGTGGCCGGCGCTCTCGCTCCGCAGCGGTCGGCGAGCCGGATCATCGCTCGAAAGGCGGGATTCAGCGACGAGCTGTCCGAGACGGCTGGCGGACCGTTCAGGACATCGCTGAGCCGGAGACGTCCCGGCACGTATGCCGCGACGATCAGTGTCGTGCCGCCGGCGATCCCCAGTGCCAGCAGGATGAGTTGGCCGAGTGTGCTCATGTCCGCCGCCGAGCCCGTGCGGCAAGGAACCTGGCGGCAGGTGGCTCAAGGCCCAGCTGGCGCAGCCATACCGCGGAGGCGCCGACCAGCCCGAGCACGACGGCCAGGACAACCTGTCCGACCGGAGTGGCATAGGCCGCGGTGTACATCGAGCTACCGAAGAGAGCGATCCCCGAGAACATCGCGGCCCAGATGCCGAGCAAGACCCGCGCAGTAGATCTCCTCCGTGCCCGTTCGGATTCCGCGGTCCGGCGAGCGACGATGTCCTCGGCAACCTGGCGAGCGAGCGCACGCAACAGGACGGCGACCCCTGAGCCTTGGCGGTGTGCGACGCAGAGGCCGGCCACCGCGGCATCCCCGATCTGGTCGTCGACGTCGTCGGCGAACTCGAGCAAGGCTTCCTGCACGTCCCAGGTCCGCAGACGATGCGCCAGCGTGGTCAGCTCGCTGGCGAGACAGGCAGGCGCTTCGCGGGTCGAGCTCTGTATGGCGCTGACGAGGCCGGTGTTTCCCGCCGCCATGACATCGCTGAGACGTCGCAACCACGTTTCAAGGGCTTCCAGCCGTTCGATGCGCTGCTTGGCGATCGCACCCGCCGCGAAAAGCCACGGCAGGAAGACGATGAAGATCGTGATGGCCACCCCGGCGACCGGCCAGCCGGAGACAAGCCAGACGAGAGCACCTGCAGACAGCGCGAGCGGTCCTCGCCAACGCAAGCCACGATCTGCACGACGACGCCACCACAGCATCTTTGGCTGGAAGGCGACCTTCCGTCGCCGTCCGAATCCGAACGCCCCGGCGCCGATGAGGGCCAGGCCGCCGACGAGACCGACGCCAAGCAGAACAAGGACGAGTTCAGGCATGGGCCCACTCCCCATCGCTACCGCAGGTCAGCCAAGCCCGGTCGAACCCGGCGCGCTCGTAGTCCTCGATGTCGGTCGGCAGATTCCCGGTAGGCACAGAACGACGACCTGCAGCGCGTTGGAAGAGGTAGGTCCGCGCGGGCCGGCCGTACTCACCGGCCTCGACGGAGACGATCTCGGCAACGTAGCGATCGAGGCTGCTTCCGTCGGCGACGAGATCGACGTGCACGATGAGATCGATCGCGTGCGCGACGGTTTCCTGCGCCAGCTCGGGAGTCCATGCCGAGTTCCCCTCAAGGCATAGACGAGCCATCCGGTTGATGGCGTCCCCCGCGTTCCGCGCATGCAGCGTGGAGAGTGAGCCCGATCCGCCCGTCGACAACGCGTCGAGCATCGGGATGATCTCGCGGCCACGGACCTCACCGACGATCGTGCGTGTGATGTGCATGCGCAGCGACTGCCAGACCAAGTGCGACAGGTCGGCAACGGTGCTGCCGGACCGCTCCGAATTGCCGACCCGTTCCTCGAAGGCGACCACGGCGGGAAAGCGATCACGATGCCGGTGCAGGCCGAGCTCGAACTCGGTCTCCAGCGTCGCGAACCGTTCGTACGGAGGGATCTCCCAGCAGAGAGCTCGCAGGAGCGTCGTCTTCCCCGCCCGTTGCCTGCCGCAAACGACGATGTTCTTCTCCGCTCGCACTGCCGCGCGCAAGAGTGCGAGCTGCGCCGTCGAGATCATCCTCCGCTTGCGGAGGTCCGCCAGTCCGGTCTTGGACAGCCGGTGCCGTCGGATGGAGACGTGCGGGCGGTCGCTGACTTCGATGGTGGCAGCCAGGCGCTCGCCTCCCGGTAGTTCCATGTTCAGCAGTGGTGACGTGCTGTTGATGGAGCGCTCGGTCCGTCCGTGGCGGGCGGCCAGACGCTGCAGCCAACGAAGCAAGGCTTCATCGGTCGGTGCGATCCGGGGCGCGCGCATGACCGTTCCGTCCGCATAGGACAGCCAGACGGGCTCGTTGCCGATGATGTCGATGTTCTCGACGCCTTCGTCGGCCAGCAGCGGCTCCAGCCGTCCCAGGCCGAACATCTCCGCCATCACGGCCTGCTTGACGAACCACTCCTTGCCTGGATCAAGAAACGGCCGCCCTCGGCCAGCCCACTCCTTGATCGCAACCGAGAGCACCTCGTCGATCAGCTTTCCGGCCAACGCACGCTCGAAACCTTGTGATTCCGGCTCGCTGTGGCGTGCCATCGCTTCCTCAACCTGCTTCGCGAGGGCTTGCTGGACACGATCGACGAGTTCGTCAGCCCCGGCGAAATCCCGCTCAACCACCATGGCGATCCCCTCCCCCAGCAGACGCGGCAGGCCGTGGGATCGAAGGAGGCGGTGGCCTTCTCACGAGTTCACGTCGTGGCGCCTCGTTCCTGGCGGGCACCTGCTGAGGGATCGCCCGCCCTCGAAGCCTTCGCGACCGCGTGAAGGCTCGCTTGCCGATTTCAAACCCAAGCTTCCGGGACGTTTCAAGCAACGGCGAGACCTCGAAGCGTTTGCCTGGCCTGAACGTGTCCGTGAACTGCATGGCGGCCGAGGGGTCCCACGGCATTTCGCCGATGACCGGCAGACCGAGTTTCGCGAACTGCCTCTCGACCTCCTTGACCGGAAACCCGGCGGGAGCAGCCGCAAGAACGACCACCAAGCCGTCATCCGCTGTACCGAGGAGGCCGATCTCCTCGCGAATCAAGTCCACAGAGGACGACAGGGCTCGGAGCGAATGTCGATCGTTGCGCACTACCAGCACCGTCAGGTCGGCGTTTCCCAGAACAGCGTGCGGCATGCCGCGGGAACGGAGCCGGCCACAGTCCGCCAGGACGTCGACCGACTCCCAGGTCCGGAAAGCCAGCGCCAGTCGCTGCCATTGCAGGCTTTCCGCGATCCGGGTCGTCTGCGGCCCAGGTAGGAGAAAGTGCCGTCCGGTGCCGTCCGGCAGTGTGATCGTCTGCTGCCACAACGCCTGCGGCAACGGCATCGTCCGCGCGGCCAGCATCGCCTCGAGCATCCCTCGGTGCCCGAGGGCACCGTTCGGGTCGAACACCGCGAGCGCCTGACCGCCGGACGGATCGCATTCCGCGGCGACCGCGTGGCGCGGCCAAGCCCACGTCAAGGCCAGCGTCGCGGCCGACGTTCCCGGGCTTCCGCGCAGAGAGGTGAAAGTGATCAGCATGGTTGGCTCAACTCCCCGGCAGCAGGACGATCGCGACCGTGCCCACCGAACCCTTGGTAGCGAGCTTCGGGCCCTGGTGCTCTGCGACGACGACATCGACAACGCGGAGTCCGGTCTGATCCCGCTCCCCTACGCGAACCACCGTTCCTTGCACCGGTTCCCAGGTCTCGACGACTGTGCCGCCCTGACCCGAAGGAACGAGGAGAACGGGTTTTAACGGTTCCAACGGCGTCGCCGGGAGCTGAGTCGGCTTGACGGCGATGCCCAGTAGTTGCTCTCCGGGCCTGGGCGGGAGCTCGCCTCCGACAGCCTGCGCGGTCAGCACGCTCCCTGGCCAGAGATTCGTCGTGGCCTTCCGCCCGATGAGCTGCGACCGGTCCTTCCACAACACCGGCGTGAGACCAGGATCAGGTCGGACCTGGACCTCACGCACGGAGCTCTCGAGCACGACCTGCCCGTATCGGACCGGCGCGCCGACACCGACCGCGGCGATCGTCGTGTCGACGTTCCGATAGACGAACACCGTCCCGGTCGCGCACAACGCGGCCAGCACGAGACCCACGAGGATCAGCACCCTCGACGGTCGCCTCCGAAGCGGCCGAACCTCTGGCGCGAGCGGCGGCCTTTCAAGCTGAGCCGGGTCACTCATGGCTGCCTCCTCTGGAGTTCAGCGTGCGGATCTCGCGGACGGGCAGCTGAGCATTCGAAGTGAGATCCATTGCCTCGGAATCGGACGTCCCGCCGCCGGTCCAGCTGATCTCCCAGTGACCGGTCGCCGTGATCGAGAAGGCGCCGGACGGGGCCTTGGTCAGGTAGACGTGCCCACAGTCAGGTGACGCGAGGCCGGCGCGGTCTTCGGTGAACGGCGTACCCGGTCCAGCGCAAGCTTTCGCTGCTCCGTCGCCCATCCTCCAGGTGATGCCGGTGAGCTTGGCGGTGGCCGTCACGCTGACTGTCCCAGCGGTCGCCGTCCGGGTGACCGGGCCGGTGGTGGCCTCGCTACGCGCGCTCCACATCCACACCGGAAAGCCGATCGTTGCTCCGTGCGGCGAATCGGCGGGCGGAGCCAGCCTGATGTCGGGCGCGGAGAGTCCCATCTGGTCGATCGCCTGCCGAGCGAGTTCGGCCGGCGAAACCTGCGGGACGGGAGGGACCCCATTGGGCACGTAAGCCACCCGAGAGTCGCCGGGATATCCACCGCCGGGCCCGCCGACGCCGCAGATCATCACGACCAACCGACCCTTCGCCGCGTCCTTCCCCGCCCACATCGGGTCACCGACCGCCGGCTGGGGGATCTCCATCGGAACGCACTGCGGTGCAGGTCCGGCGCGCCTTCCGTGGCTTGCCGGGCCTGTCCCCGGCTGTCCTCCCTCGCGGCCCGGTCGGCCGGGATCCGTCGCGCCGACCCAGCAGGTCCCGCGTACCCCCGAGGATTGGCAGCCACCTGGGTCTGCCCACGCCGTCGCCGGGCTGACCGTCGCGGCCATCAGCAGAGCCGAGCCGATCGCCTTCGTCAGCATGGCTTGTCCAAGGCGGCTACGACGACCTGGACCAGCCACCGATCGTTCAGGCTGGCGTACCGGACGACCTCGGCCCGGAACTCGTACCGTCGCGGCTGGTCCGGGTTGTCGAGAACCCGCCCTTGCTCGCCCGGCTTGTCGCTGACCAGGTGGAGTCCGGTCCGATCCAGGCAGTCGGTGATCTTGATCCGCGGGTCGGCCTTGTCGAGCGACACCGCGGTCACCGCCGGGGAACGCCGGTAGTCACCCTCCATATGCGATGGCACTGAGGCCAGGTTCTGGATTTCCGCGAGGTGGCGCGTCAGCTCCGGGTCGACGAGGTACTCGCCCAGAGCTGAGCGCCAATCCTTCGACCGAGGCGCTTTCTCCGCGGCGGTGCTGACGCGCCAGTAACCTTCGTAAGCCTCGAGCGCTTTCTGCTTCGCCACGTCCTCAGCGGTCGGGCTCCAGCTTGGTGCCGGGGGTGATGAGGGCACGGTCGAGGGCGTACTTCCGCTCTCGCTGCACGCCGCCGTAGCGGCCGCGACGAGCAAGGCGATCAAGAGCTTGGATTTCATGTCACGCTCCCCTGAGGCTGATGATCACGGAACCGCTTGCCGCGGCCAGAGCCGGGCCGAGGTGTTCTGGATCGACGATCACGTCGACGACGACCGTCCCGGAAGAGTCCGGTGAACCGACTCCGGCGACCCGGGCGAAGAACGCGTTGCCCACCGGCGATGACGTGTTGCAGGGCTGTGCCTGCGGCAACGCGGACACGCAGACTTGCGCATGCGGCCAAAGGGGCTGACTCGGTCGGTGGCCGGGCTTCCACCCGCATGCCGACCAGCTGAAACCCAGGTCCCGGCACACCCTCCGGTATGAGGCTGGCCGCGGCGAGGAGCGTCCCCTTCTGCAGGCCGACGGCCGGCGCCCGGCCGACGACAGTGGCTCGGTCGGACGCTCGGACGAAGCGGACGTCGTGGTCAGGGACCAGGTCGACAGTGGCCAGGTCTGATTCGGTGAACGGCTGACTCGCGCCGACATCCCTGGCCAGCACAAGTGCGGGCACCGTCCTGTCTGTGAGGACCGCGACGAGATGGACGATGACCAGAGCGAACACCAGAGCGACGACGACCGTGGCGAGGTTGAGCCAACGCGACGAACTCTTCGACGGCGGCCCGGCCTTCCTCAAGCGTTCGGTGAAATCGGTGACGGTCATCGTCCGACCTCGGCATCCAGATCGGCGGGATCCACCTGCTTGATGACGCGCCGCCAGATCCGGCACTCGTCGCACCAGACGTACCGGCTCAACAATTCGTCGTCGTCTTCGCCTGCGGGAACCTTCGTTCGATCACCGCAGTCGAGAACGTACTCGGCTGGCATCCGGCCTCCCTCCGTGAACCTGTCTGAAGGCGAAGGCCGGCTGGAGCTGCCCGAGGCGCTTGCGAGTTCCTCGAGCGAGGGGAGGATGTCCAGCCGGCCTTCGTTTCTTTCTCCTGCGTCGCCAGGCAGTCCGTTCCTGGCAGGTCAGGAATACCGCCTTCCGGCCCGGTGAGGGCAAGGTCAACACCGGGTGAGCCTTGGCTCATCAGGGCTTTTGTCACTCGTCCGGGTGTAGGGATGAGTAGAATTGCTCGCGCGCAAGTCGTCGCGAATCGTGTTAGCTGGTCGGTATGGAGGGGTGGGAAATTCCGTACCGGCACAGCGTCCAGACCGCCTTGGATCTCTTGAGGGGCAGGTGGACCGTCGCCGTCTTGGCCGGGCTTGCCCGCGGCGAGACGCCTTTCAAGGAATTGCTGGCCTCGATCAACGACGTCGAGAAGCGCACCGACCGAGACCGCTTACTCTCGAACCGGGTGCTGAGCGACACCCTGCAGCGTGCTCGCGAGGACGGGCTCATCGAGCGGCACGCCGAATCGGGCAACTTCGCGACAGTCTCGTACGTGCTCACTCCGACGGGACGCTCGTTGCTCCGCGCCATCCGGCCGCTGGCCGAGTGGGCTCAGGGTTACCAAGCGGAACGCCACGCCGATGAAGCCGACCGCCGAGGCGCTTAATTTGCCCTGGCGGATGCCGTACGGCGAGGGTCCGGAATCAACGAGCGAACCCTGTCCCGCCCAGCGTCCTTCGCCGCGAACAGGACGTTGTCCGCCGCGACGAGCACATCGTTGAGGGCTTCGCCGGCTTCCGGATAGGAAGCTACGCCAATTGAGACACTAAGGCGCAAATCACCCAATTCGTCATCGAACCTCATTCCGCGGACTGCCTTGCAGACACGGTCCGCGATGCCGACCGAGGCCGCCGTATCAGCACTCGGCAGCAGAACGACGAACTCTTCGCCACCGAATCGTGCGGCGATGTCGTACGACCGAACGTTTTCGACGATCGCCTGTGCGATCTCGCGCAGGACTCTGTCCCCGGCGATGTGTCCGTAGGTGTCGTTCACTGACTTGAACTTGTCGACATCGATCATCAGCACACCGATCGGCGCCTCGTGGCGCCGAGCTTTGGCCACCTCGTTCTCCGCGAGGGTCTTCCACGTCTCGGCGTTGAGCAAGCCGGTCTTCCTGTCCGTCGTCGCCGCGGCTTCGAGCTGCCGAACGAGAACGCTGCGCGTCAGCACGTAGAGCGGCAGCATGACGAAGACCAGCGCGAGTGGATGCCAGACCATCAACAACGTGACCAGGACGCCGACGCACAACGTCGCGAACTCGAGGCTGTTCTCGCTCCAGCTTCCGACCAACGCTCCAACCGAGCGCCTGCCGGGCGACAACGCGATCACGCCGCCGACCAAAGCCGAGTTCACCAGCCAGTAGCAGACGACCACTACGGCAAGCCCGAGCAGTGCACCGTCGTCGACGGTTTCGAGGATCTGGACGGCGGGGAGCCAGCGCGCCATTGCGATCGCCGAACAACAGGAGACGACCACCGAGCCCGCGCTGAACACCACCCGGTAAAGGCACATGCCGGACACTCGACGCCAGCTGCGCCACCACAAGTGCCCGTAGAGGATGACCGCGGTCGCCGCCGCCAGCGCCGGCGTGACCAGCAAGGCCGCCGCGAGGGTCCATACCGAGCTCATGTTGACGTGCGGCGTATCGGAGAACCGGCGTCGCATCTGCTCGACGGCCCTGGTCACTTCCGCCGCGAGGAGACCGAGCACCACGAGGACGCCGAAACGGAAGAGATCGGATCGGCTTACCTGCGTGAATCCGTCCAGCAGAAGCGTGAGTACGACCGCGGCGATCTCGACCGCCAGCACGAAGGCGATCACCCGGCGACGCAGCGACCAGAGCTTCCACCGCGTGACATTCCAAATACGTTCCGTATCACGGGAGGCCTCGCGGACCACATTGGAGGCCCTGACCTGCATACTTGAGTCGCTTGCGTCCCCAGGCGGTCCTCCGGCGGACGCCGTCGTCGGGGTGTTCTCAGCGGGCGGGCCGTCCAGGCAGTCCGTTCGCTGGGAGGAGGGTTCATCGATGACCAACAAGGACTGGTGATCTCGCGCGTCCTCATTCGCTGAACCACGCTCGCTCCCGGCTCGCCGCCGGGAGCGAGTCAGGACCCACAGCACGCTGATTCCCGCCGCAACGCCGATCGCGACAGCGCCTGCCGCGGCAACAGCCTTGAAGGGCCCGAATTGCTGGGCGGCCACCCCGCCGCCCAGGATCGCGATGCCCTGCGAACAGTGCAGGCACGTCGACATCCGACCCATCACTCCGCCGCGACGGGCATCCGGCACCAGGTCGACGACCACGGTCTGGACCTGGATGAGAAAGGCTGTCGAAACGGCGCCGGACGCGGCCCAAAGGACGATCGAAGTGACCACTCCCGGTTCGAAGACGCAGGCGGCGAGAGGCACGCCGGCCACTACCGCGAAGAGCAGCGCGGTGAGCGGCGTAGCGGGCAGCCGAAACCGGGTCGTGAGCCAGGCGCCGATGGCGCTCCCCAGCGGGTCGGCAGCGAGCAGCAGGCCGATGCCGAAGGCGGAGATTCCCAGGGCGTGTCCGTACGGCACCGCCAAGCCCTCGGGCACGACGTAGACGCCCACCAGCAGAACCAAGGCGTAAAGCAGGACCCACGTTCGGGCAGGCGCGTGTACCGACTCCTCTTGTTCGGTGGCGGCTCGGCTGACCGATCTCGACGACACACCTTTGAGGATGATCAGGGCGCTCAGCACGAAGGTGCCCGCGTTGACCAGCATTCCGAGATGCGGCTCGATCAGCGTCAGCACGAGCCCGCCGGATCCGAACGCGACCACCTGTGCGACCTGACCGGTGAACTGCCGCAGCGCGAGCCCGGCCGGAAAGTCTTCGCGCCCGAGAACCTGCGGCAGCAACGCTGACTGCGCCGCCTTGAACGGGCCCGCCGCGGCGCTGAGCACGGCGACGCACGCCCACAGCACAGGCAGCGGCAGCCCAGGCAACGCCATCGCCGCGGCGAGGACTGCGCGAATGACGTCGGTAACGACCAGGATCGCTCGACGCGGATAGCGGTCGGCGAGGCCGGACAGCAGGAAGCCGCCGAGCACGGATGGGATGAAGGTCAAGGCGTACGTCAACGCGGTCAGCGCCGCGGACGAGGTCTCCTTGAACACCAGCAACGACAACGCGACCCGGGCGATCTGATCGCCGCCGATCGACAGCAGCTCGGCGACCCAAAGCGCCCGGAATTCCCGGTTCCGCAATGGCACGGCAAAGCCGGCACGGCGGCGCTCCGCCATATCCGTTCCCCCTACACGCACTCCCAGGCGACAACTCAGCATGCGGTCGCGCACTCGCGCTCCCGCCGGACTGACCATGCCGGGTCGTTCGTCCCTCTCCCGGAACTCACGGTATGCCCGGAGTGTCGTCAGATGACCACGATCAGCGACTTTTCGCCCGTTTGTAGTACCTGGCTACCCAAGGTGATCAACTTGTGAGTTGCCTGGTCAAAGGGGCTTTCGGGCGACGATGACGCCGCCCAGGCAGGAGATCGTGAACTCGCCGTGCCGTTCGAGGTGCCGGACGAGCAACTGCTGCGCGCGATCGATCGTCGCGTCGAAGGGCACACCGCCTTCGTCAGCCCAAGCCCGATACGAACGGAGGTGTGCGAGCACAGGTTCGGGCTCGCGGACGGTGATCACTCCGGGAAGATCGATCGAGGTGACCTGTTCGAAGTATGGATCAAGGAGGCGAGGTGCGTCTTCGAGGGCGAACCGTTCGCTGAG
Source organism: Amycolatopsis sp. EV170708-02-1 (assembly GCF_022479115.1). NCBI lineage: Bacteria > Bacillati > Actinomycetota > Actinomycetes > Pseudonocardiales > Pseudonocardiaceae > Amycolatopsis > Amycolatopsis sp. EV170708-02-1. The sequence continues at coordinate 3,963,555 of NZ_CP092497.1, read as the reverse complement.
GGCCACTCGCCTCGGCCCGTTGGCGATGCCGAGGACGTCGCCGGCAGCCGCCGACCAGAGGTCGTCCAGCTCGACCTTGTCGCTGTGCGCGTTCGTCGAGACGAAGACAAAGCCGCCGGGAACGAGCGCACGACGGATCTCTTCGAGCGCCGCAGCCAGGTCGGCGACGTGGTACAGCATGTGGAGCGCCAGGACGACGTCGAACCGCCCGGACGCGAACGGCAGAGCCGCCGCGTCTGCTGCCACGGTCGGCGGCGGCAAGGGCGCCAGGATTCCCGGCGAGATGTCAGCTCCGATGACGAGCGCTTGCGGACGGTCACGGCGGATGCGGTCGAGGAACTTCCCATTCCCACAGCCCAGGTCGAGCACGCGCGTAGCCGAAGCCGGTAGATGTTCGAGCACGATGCCAGGCAGGTCGTAGCGCGGCTGCTGCCAGCTGTACAGCGACTGCCGTGCGGCCAGATCGGCCTCGTCCTTGTACGCGCTTCCAGCGAGCTTGGCGCGGCTCGTCGTGTCCACGCCCTCAGGTCGCGGCGTCACTTCGCGCCCACCGCAGATCCCGGCGGAAGCGCGGGCGGCGGCACGCAGAACTCCCGGATCTCGTTGCGCAGCCCCTTGGCGCGAGCCGTTGTGAGGTACTTCGTGGAGCTCAATCGATCTCCGATGTCGCGGGCCCTCTTGACGATACTGGCCGTTCGGCGCACCTGAGGCGCGGCGAGAACGGGAACCAAGTACGACTGCGTGGCATCCAGATCGCCCAAGACCATATGCGCACCAGCCAGATCGAGCCGGGCGGCGAGGATGTCTCCCGCGGAACGATCGGCTGGGGCCGCCACCTGATAGACGTCGAGCGCGAACTGCGACTTCCCGATGGCCTGTTTCGCCAGCGCCGAACTGCTCTTCAAGGTCAGCAGCGTAGTTCCGGCGTACACCGACTGCTTCGCCGCGGGAAAGGTGAAGACGCCGGAGTACTCGTCCATGGTCGCGTCGGCGCGAGCGTTCTCCGCGACATCAAGAGCGGCCAGCGTTCCTTGTTCGTCACCGCGCGCCGCACAGGCCCGCGCTTCGAGACTCGCCAGACGAGCTCCAGTCGTTCCTCGCGGCCGGAACAAAGCACCTTCCCGTGCCCGTTCGACAGCGTCCTCGAGCCGGTCGTCCCAGTAGGCGATCAGGCTTTGGAGCGCCTTGATCCAGCCGAGCATGTCCTGATGTCCGGCGAGTTTTGCGTACAGCCACGCGGTCTGTGCGTGGATGTCGGCTGCGCGGTAGTCGCCAAGGTCCAGCGACACGTGCGCCTGCAAACCGCCGAGCCTGCTCGCGTGCAAATAGAGGTCACGCAGCTGGCTCGGGATCCGATTGCTATCAAGCAGCCGGAAGACCTCTAGACGTAGCTCCCGAATCTCGCCGAAGACGTCGACCAGAGGCCGGGAGATGTACGCCGCAGCGATCCTGCGGATCTCGGAGTCGAACTGTTCGACGGCCTCGTTCGTCGTTCCCGAAGAAGCGATCATGCGCGCCACCCGCGCGGCATCGCGCGCGTCCTCGGCGATCGCCTGCCGGCTGAGCTCTGCATCTTCAACCCCTTCGGTCGATAGCGGAGAACTGCTCAAGACCGTCGCTCTCCCCAGGCGACGACGAGCCTGCTGTTCTTCCTTGGCTTCACGCCAAAGCGCGCACAGCTGTCCTGCGGCACCCAGGGCCTGATCGAGTGCCTCGACGAGGTTCTGCGAAGGAAGATTCCCACCGAGCCGCTCGGCCATGGAAACGTAGTTCCGGGTGTACCCCACCCGCTCGCCCAAGCCGGCTTGACTCAAGTCGGCCGCACTTCGGAGCCGCTTGATCTCCCCAGCAAGACGGGCGTGCGCCGTCTCGGCGGTGACACTCTCGTCGGCCATGCGCTCTCCGGCTCCGCCAGGGGGTAAATGAAGGTAAATACCAAACGTAGCGACGTTACCCCGTTACGTAACTATAGCGGTCGCGCCAGAGTGGTGACAGTCCAGGAAAACCACTCGCGTCCGGAGGTCGACAATGACGACAACCGTCTGCAAGAACTCGATGCACCGCGACTCAAGGCGCAGGCTTCCGTTCTGGTTGGCCAAATTGCGGGCCAACCGATCGCAGGATCCTGAACCCATCCAGTTGTACAGCTTGCTGACGTTTTATCTCGCCGTGCACGCGCCTCTTCCCGACACCGATCCACTCCACGGCCGATGCTCGTGCTGCGGACAGTGCTGGCCCTGCGTATCCGTCCGGCTGGCCTACCGGCTCCGAGAAGGCTTCTGAGCGAATGTCGTCCGGGAGACCGTCATGTCGATGTTCTGGTTTGTCGGCGTTGCCGTAGTCATCGGCTGCCTGACCTGTCTCATGGTCAACCACCTCAGAAGGCGTCGTCGAATCCACCGATTCCGAGGGCAGCCGTACTGGGCGGCTCTGGCGATCGTCGCAAGGGTCAGAAGACAGCACGACGATGAGGAAGCAGGATGGCCTTCGGTCGAGCCTGACGTTCTGGATGACGAGGCGCCCGAAGCCCTCGTTCTCCCTCCACAGCCACGACCGTACCTAGAACCCCTGCTTCCGGCGTCCCACGAGATCAAGCGGGCGCAAGTAGCTTCCCGAACCCGAGGCGGGTGAGCCGGTCATGGAGGAACCGCCCTCGATCCGGTCGTGGAACTGCTTGATCGTCGACAGCGACAGTCCGTTGGGCAAGGTCGCCTCCTCAGTATGTGACCTGACCGCACACCTCCCCGACCCTGACATGACGTTCCTCTGCTCTGTCTGCTTCGGCAAGCAGTGGCCGTGCGAACGGTTCGACATCGCTGCAAGGGAAGTACTTGCCGCCCGGCTCTCGCTGGCGGCTCTCGTCCCGTCCGAACTCCACCACCGACTCTGGCCACAAAGTCCTCAATGGCCAGGGCCGAGCTAGACCTGAGAAAGCGATCCATCGTGTTCAAATCCGCACCGAAACAACCGACACAACCCAGGCACGTCGAGGAGTCCACGGCGAAGAGCCGAGAGCTTGGCGCCGCGCTCCGGCGAGCGCGGAAACACGCTGACCTGACTCAGGCTGAGATCTGCGGCTCAACCGGTTGGGGAGCCCCGAAAGTCTCTCGAATAGAGAGCGGGCAGCGCGAAGGGTCCCTTCTGGACATCGTCACGTACCTTGCGAAAGCCACGACGGAACCGGCCAATTTCGATCGCCTGAAGAAACTGGCCGAGTCACCGCCCAACGGCTACGACCTCCAGCGTCACCCAGAGAACATGCCCGACCTGCTCCCCACCTTCGATTTCCTGCACACGAGCGCCAAGACCACGACCTTCTACGAACCGCGGCGAATCCCTTCCCTACTGCAGAGCGAGCAGTACGCGGACGTGATGCTGCGGCAGAACCGGAACCCCAAGGACCCACTCGTCAAGAAAGCCTTGCAGGCAAGGCTATCGCGCCAGGAAGTGCTCAAAGGTGTAAAGGCAGGCTTCGACGCCACCTTCTACATCGACGAAGTCGCTCTCCACGACCCGACCATGCGCAGCGTCCTCGATGAACAGCTCCTTCAGTTGACGATCACCTCCACTGTCCCGCACTGCCACGTGCACATCGTTCCATCCGACTGCATCGACGAAGATCTTCAGACGGCGTTCGGATTCTTCGAGGACTACGACGACAACTCTGTCCTCGCCGTTCACACCGTCACCGCGATGTTGGTACTGGAAGATGCCGAAGACATGGCACCTTACCGGCGGAGGCTGAGCGAACTTCGCGAGACTGCTCTGAGCGAGAAAGAATCCGCAGAAATGATCAACTCGGCAATGCGAACATAGAAATCGAGCAAGTCAACCTGGTGACATCACCTCCAAATCCCACTCTGCTGGAGCACGCGCCCCTCTGACTGCGCATGCTTGGCGCCGACCTGGGCATCCAACCCTGCGGAGCCGTGCAACGCGTCAGGACAGCTCATCGGTACCTGGACCGGATGGACGGCCGTAGCGTTCTCGGGCCCCTCGCAGCAGACGAGCGCGGCAGGCTACCTGAGGGCGTCTTGATCGTCCGCCGCCCGTCCACCACGTCGTAAGAGGTCCTCTGACCTCGTCACGGGTGTCTTCGTGCATAACCGACAGCAGATCCGGACACATTCTGTTTTTGACATCGGCTTCGGCGACCATGATCGCGCACCCTGGCAAGCGCGGGGATTCCGATCGGGAGGTTCATTTGTCGGGCACAGGGGATGCGGCAGGCACGCCGGTCGCTATCGTCGGGATCGGCTGCCGTTTTCCGGGCGGGATCGAGGATATGCCGGGTTTCTGGGAGTTGGTCGCATCCGGGACCGACGCGATCGGAGACGTCCCGGCCGACCGTTGGCGAATCCGTGACCACTACGACGCGGACCCGGCCGCGCCGGGTCGGATGTTCGTGCGACAGGGTGGTTTCCTGCGGGATCCGGTAGACGAATTCGACGCGGGCTTCTTCGGGATGTCGCCGCGCGAAGCGGCTGCTCTCGATCCGCAGCAGCGGCTGCTGCTGGAGGTCACCTGGGAATCGCTGGAGGACGCCGGGATCCCGCCGAAGTCGACCGCGGCCGCCAATGTCGGTGTCTACGTCGGCGGGTTCACCTTCGACGCGGCGACGCTGCAGTTGACTGACTCGAACCGGCATCTCGTCGGTTCGGCCACGCCGACCGGCGTGAGCATGACGATGCTGGCCGCGCGGTTGTCGTATGCGTTCGACTGGCGAGGTCCGGCGTTGACTCTCGACACCGCATGCTCGTCGTCGCTGGTCGCGCTGCACCACGCGGTGGGCGCGCTCGCCCGTGGGGACTGCGACCTCGCCGTGGCGGCAGGGGTGAACGTGATGGTCAATCCGGTCACGACCGTCCTGATGTCCAAAGGGCAGTTCCTTTCACCGGACGCCCGCTGCAGGTCGTTCGACCACCGCGCCAACGGTTACGCCCGCGGCGAGGGCGCGGGCGTCTTGCTGCTGAAGCCGTTGCCCGCAGCGGTGCGTGACGGTGACCGCATCCACGCGGTCGTGCGTGGCACGGCGGTGAACCAGGACGGCCGCACGCCGGGGATCACCGTGCCCAGCGTGCACGCCCAGCGGCTGCTGATCGAGCGGGCCTGCCAGGTCGGGGACGTCGAGCCCGCGTCCGTCGGGTACTTCGAAGCTCATGGAACCGGTACCGCGGTGGGCGATCCGATCGAGGCGACCGCGATCGGTGAGGTGCTGGGTGATTCGCCGCGTACGCACTGGATCGGATCGGTCAAATCGAACTTCGGGCACACCGAGGCGGCGGCCGGCGTCGCCGGGGTGATCAAGGCGGTCCTCTCCCTCGGCAAGGGGCTGATCCCGGCGAACCTGCACTTCGAACGGCCTAACCCGAAGATCCCGTTCGACCGGCTTCCGTTGCGGGTTCCGACGGAGATGGTGCCGTTCCCGGAGTCAGCGGGGCCGCGCCGGGCCGGGGTGAACTCATTCGGCTTCGGCGGGACGAACGCGCACGCCATCCTGGAGCAGTGGACAGGATCCGAGCCCGTCGCGACTACCGAGAAAGAGCGGGGGCCGGTTCTCCTGCCGCTGTCGGCGAGAAGCCCGGAAGCCCTGCGTGCACTGGTGGGTTCTTACGCGAAGGTGCTGGACGGACCGGGAAGCCCCTCGCTGCGGCGGGTCGCCCGGGCGGCGTCACGGCAGCGCGAGCACCATCCGCTGCGCACGTTCGTGGTGGCCGAGGACGCACACGAGGCGGCGGCGAAGCTGCGGGAGCTGGCCGTCGAGCCGAGGCGGCCGACGAGACCGGGAAATGCATTCGTGTATACCGGAATGGGCCCGCAATGGTGGGGCATGGGCCGGGAGCTCCTGGCGACGGAGCCGCGCTTCGCCGAGGTCATCGCGGCTTGCGACGAGGTACTGGCGAATTTCGGCGTGTGCATGGCGGACGAGCTCGGCCGCGACGAGGCTGAGTCGAGGCTCACCAAGACGTTGTACGCGCAGGTCGGGAATTTCGTCGTGCAAGCCGGGCTCACCGCGCTGTGGCGCGCGTGGGGAATCGAGCCGGCCTTCATCGTGGGTCACAGCGTGGGCGAGGTCGCAGCCGCGTACGCGGCGGGCGTGTATACGCTCGAAGACGCCCTCACCATCAGTTTCCACCGTGCGCACCTTCAGTCGCGCCTTGCCGGTCGCGGCGCGATGGCGGCCGTGGACCTTCCCGCGGACGAGGTCGCCGCGTACCTGCGGGAGGGCGTAGCGGTTGCCGCGGTCAACAGCGCGTACGCGACAACGCTCGCCGGCGATCACGACGCCCTGGCGGCGGTGGGTGAGCGACTGAGCGCGGCGGGAGCGTCGGTGAAGCCGCTCCGCGTCGAGGTGGCGTACCACAGCCACCAGATGGAGGAGATCCGCGAACCGTTGCTCGCCGCGTTGCGGGATATCCGGCCGCGCCGCGCGGAAATCCCGCTGTTCTCCACGGTCACCGGTGACCAGGTCGATGGTCCGGAACTCGATGCGGGTTACTGGTGGCGCAACGTCCGCGAGACTGTGCTGTTCGCCGACGCGTTCCGGCGCGTGCTCACTCGGGCGCCCGGTGCCGTGCTGGAGATCGGACCGCATCCGGTGCTCGCGTCCGCGATCGACGAGGCGCTGGCCGACCGCACCGACGAGATCGTCCGCCTGGCATCGGCGCGCCGCGAGGAACCGCAGCGCGAGTACCTGCTCGCCGCGCTCGGTCACCGATATGCCGCCGGCGCCGATCCGGCGTGGGACCGGGTGCATCCGGGGACACGCGAACACCTGGACCTGCCGCGGTATCCGTGGCAGCGAGAGCGACATTGGGTGGAATCGGTGGTGTCGCGGGAAAAGCGGCTGGGTACTGGCGAACTGCGGCTCGGCGGACGGCCTGTCGCCGGGGTCACGCCGGTCCACGACGTCGAGCTGTCGGCCTCTGCGTTGCCGTACCTGAACGATCACCGGATCGGCGAGGCCGTGGTGTTCCCAGGCTCCGGCTATCTGGAAGCCGCGCTGGCCGCTTTTCCGGACGACGAGACGTGTCTGCTCGAAGATGTCGTGTTCCACCGTCCGCTCGTGCTGGCACCGTCGTCGATCCCGACGCTACGGGCAGGCTACGACCCGGCGCGGCAGCTGCTCACCCTGCACAGCCGCACCCAGCCCGACGATCCACTGTGGACGTTACACACCGAGCTGCGTCGCAGCCAGGTCACCAAGACGCTGCTGCCCGAACGGCGCACCGGAACGCCAGCCGTGCTGACCGAAGGGCTGCCGGAACTCGGCCACGACGAGGTATACGCGCGGCTGGGAGGCACTGGCCTGAACTATGGCCCGGCGTTCCGTGCCGTGGAGCGGTTGTGGTGGCGGCGGGAGAGCCACGAAGTGTACGCCGAGCTGCGGCTGGATACCGTCGAGCAGGACGGCCACCGATTGCACCCCGTGGTGCTCGACGCGGCACTGCAGGCGGTGATCGCCGGTGCGCTGATGCTCGGCGACGATGTGGAATCCGTCACCTACGTCCCGGCTCGAATCGATGCGCTGCGGTTCTTCCGTTCCCCGGGCACGCGGTTGTGGGTGCACGGCCGGGGTCGACACCCCGCGGGACCTGACCGGATCGACTGTGACCTGTCCCTTGTGACCGACGACGGTGACGTGGTCGCCGAGATTCGGGGCCTGCAGGCCAGGCGGCTCGCGGAGGTGGCGGACGAGCCGTCGTCGCTGGTTTACGGGCACACGTGGCAGCCGGAATCGCTGGAACAGGCCTCGGAAGGCTCCCCAGGGCGAGCGGATGGCCGGTGGATCGTCGTCGGATCGTCGGCCACGGCATCCGAGCTCGCCCTCGACCTCGTCGCGGCGGTGGAGGACGTCGTCGCTGTGGACCCGGCCGATGATGACTGGGTCGAGCGAGTTCTTTCCTCGATTTCAAGCTGCCGCGCTGTGGTTTACATCGACAACATCGACCCCGAGGTCGCGTGCGCACCGATCGCCGCACCGCTGCGGCTCGTACAAGAACTGCCCGCTGTGCCGTTGTTCCTCGTGACCATGGGTGCACAAGGCGCCTCCACGTCGAACCCGTCGGCGGCTTCGTTGTGGGGCTTCGGCAGGGTCGTCGCCGCCGAGCGGCCGGAACTGCGATGCCGGCTGGTGGATCTCGCCCCAGGCGTGTCCGGGAAGGCGTTGCTCGCCGAAGTCCTTCACGACAAGGGCGACGAGGTCTCCCTCCGGCCCGACGGCCGGTATGTGCGGCGGCTGAAGCAGGCCGAGGACGGCTCGGAACTCGACCATGTCCGCACGCGCACCGACCTCACCCCGGTGCGGCTGGCGTCGTCCGGCGGTGCGCTCGGTTTCCTCGCCACCACTCGCCGTCCGGCCGGTCCAGGTGAGGTCGAGGTCCGGGTATCCCACGTCGGGCTCAACTTCAAGGACGTGCTCAAACACACCGGCCTGATCTCGCCGCACGCGATCGAGGGAAGCCATTCCGGTGAGACGCTCGGGCTCGAATGCTCGGGAACGGTCGTGGCGGTGGGCGACGGCGTAGCCGGTTTCGAGGCCGGGGACGAGGTGTTCGCGCACAGCCGAGACCTGTTCGCCTCGTACGTGACGCTCGAGGCGGTGCGCGTGGTCAAGAAGCCCGACGCGTTGTCGGCCGCTGAGGCGGCGTCGCTGCTGCCCGTGGTCACCGCGCACCTGTCGCTTGTCCGGCTCGCGGGCCTCCGCTCCGGCGAGCGGGTGCTCATCCACTCCGCGGCCGGTGGCGTCGGACTGGCTGCGGCGAGGATCGCAAGGTGGCTCGGCGCGGAGGTACTCGTCACCGCCGGCAGCGCACAGCGGCGTGATTTCCTGCGCCAGGAGGGGTTTGCGCTCGTCGCCGATTCGCGGTCTCCGTCGTTCGCGGACGACATCCTGGACTGGACCGGCGGCGCGGGCGTCGACGTGGTGCTGAACTCGTTGCCCGGAGCCATGATCGACCACAGCCTTCGGGCTATGAGCACTTTCGGCCGGTTCGTGGAGCTGGGCAAGCCAAGCGACGTCGCGGATCACGCGGTGCGGCTTGCCTCGGCCCGGCGGGCGTTGTCGTTCCACTCCTTCGACTACGACCAGATGATGGCTCTGCGCCCCGGTGACGTCCGGGCATGCATGCAGGCGGTCGCGGAACTCTGCGAACAGAAGGTGATCGCACCGTTGCCGGTCACCGAGTGGCCGGCGAAGGACACCGCCGAGGCCTTCCGCGCCATGGCGGGTCCTGAGCACCGCGGGAAGATCGTGCTGCGCATGGCCGAGGAGGAAGTGCTGGTCCCGGCGGCGTCGATGCCCGAGGCACCGATCCGGCCGGACAGGACGTACGTCATCACCGGTGGTCTCGGAGGGCTCGGCCGGACGGTGGCGCGCTGGCTCGCCGAACAGGGCGCGCGGCACCTCGTGCTGGTCGGCCGCAGCGGGGTCACCACGCCTGTTGCCGACCAGTTGGTGACGGACCTGACCAACGGAGGGGTCGAGGTGCGGGTCGAGAAGGTCGACGTCGGTGACTACGCGCAGGTGCGCGCACTCCTCACCGGCATCCGCGCCGGACTGCCCCCACTGGCCGGTGTGCTGCATGCCGCGGCCGATTTCGACGACGTCGTGCTTGCCGACACCGACGCTGACCGGCTGCTCACAGCTACCGGGCCGAAAGCGGACGGTGCTTGGCATCTGCACCGGGAGACTCTTGGCGACCGTCTCGACTTCTTCGTGCTGTTCTCGTCGGTAGCGGCTCAACTGGGCGCGGTCGGCGCTGGCGCGTACACCACAGCCAACGAATTCCTCAACGGCCTCGCCCGCTACCGGCGCGCACAGAGACTCCCCGCGACCAGCGTCGGCTGGGGAATGATCGACGACGTCGGGGTCGCGGTGAGCCGCGACGGTTACGTAGGCGATGTCCTTCGCCGCACCGGCCACGTCGGCATTTCCCCCGCTCGGCTGGTCGCCGAGCTGGGAGCGCTGCTGCACACACAGCCTTCGGAGGTGTCGGTCGCCGACATCGACTGGCCGCGATGGGCGCGCGCCAATCCGCAGCTCGCACCGTTGCCGAGGTTCGCCGGCGTGGTTCCGTCGAGCGCCGCCGACAACGGGGACGAGTCCGTCGGGAAGCGACTGCGCGAGGCGACCCCGGCCGATCGTGCGTCTATGCTGCCCGAGCTCGTCACGCCGTTGCTGCAGCGCACCACCGGCCTTACCGAGCGCCAGCTCGGTGAGGAGCACGCGGTCGACGTGGACTCGCTCACCGCGGTTGAAATGCGGGTGCTGCTGCAGAAACACCTCGGGGTCGCGGTGCCGGCGGTGCGGCTGCAGCGCAACCTCAGCGTGGGTGTGCTCGTCGATCTTCTCGTCGACGAGCTGGGCCGCTCGCAGGCCGAAACGGCCGCCGTTCCGCACGAGATCATTTCGGCGGACGGGCTGACGATCTACGGCCACCTGAGCGTTCCCGCGGGCCCCGGACCGCATCCGGCCGTCGTGGTGTGCACGGCGGGCGAAGGTGGGGCGTTGAACGCAGACGGTGACTACGCTCACCTCAGCGAGCACGCTCCACTGCTCGCCGCGGGGTTCTCCGTCCTCACCGTCGACCAGCGCGGCGCGCCAGGGCACGGTCCCGATTTCACCGCCAGGGCCGAAATGGGCGGTGGAGACGTCGACGACGTCATCGCGGCCGCCCGGTACCTCGCCGATCTGCCGGGGATCGACGGCAGCCGGATCAGCATCGTGGGCACCAGCCGCGGCGCCTACACCGCGTTGCTGGCGCTGGAACGCCGTCCTGATCTGTGGCGGCACGCGGCTCTGCTGATGGGCTTGTACGACCCTGCGACACTCGTGGCTGCCGAACAAGCCCAGCCCGGTACGCTGCTTCCGACGGACTCCGGGTTCGGCTCGGCTGACGTCGAAAGCTACTTCTCCGCGCCGGAACGGCAGCCGCTCACCGACGTCGGCACGCTCGGCACACCGTTGATGATCTTGCACGGCGACGCGGACTCGGTCGTTCCCCTTGCCCAGTCGGAAGAACTCGCCACCCAAATCCAGGCGGCGGGATTGCCCGTGAAGATGGTCACGGTGCCAGGGCTGTCACACGATAGCGAACATGAAGACCGGGTATGGACCGGCTTGTGGCCCGAGATCGGCCAGTTCCTCCGGGAAGGCCCGCGATGACGACGCGAACGGAGGCACTGATCGTCGGCGCCGGCCTATCGGGGATCGGGCAGGCCGTGGCCCTCACGCGGTCCGGGATCGATTTCGTGGTGTTGGAGAAGGCGCCGGACCTCGGCGGCACCTGGCGGGCCAACACGTATCCCGGTGCGACCTGTGACGTCGAGGCACACCTGTATTCGTACTCGCATACCAAAAATCCGTACTGGCGCTCGACATACGCCGGTCAGGAGGAAATCCTCGGGTACCTCCGCGGTGTCGCCGACCGCCACGGACTCCTGCCTCGGATCCGCTTCGGCACCCAGGTGACGAGCGCCCGCTGGGACGAGGCGACCGCGGAGTGGACCGTCAAGACCGGGGACGGCGCCACCTACGTCAGCCGGTTCCTCATACTCGGAGTCGGTGGCCTGCACGTCCCCCGGATTCCCGACGTGCCCGGCGCGGCGACGTTCCAGGGCAGCACCTGGCACACGTCGTGCTGGAACCACGACATCGACCTGGCGGGCAAGCACGTGACGCTCGTCGGCGTCGGCGCCTCCGGGGTGCAGGTCGCGCCACACCTGGCCGAACGGGCCGCGTCCTTGACGATCTTCCAGCGCACCGCGCCGTGGGTTCTACCGAAGGCGGACGCGGCGATCCCGGCCTGGCGCCAACGGCTTTTCGCCTGGCTCCCCGCCGCGCGGTCGTTGCACCGGCTGGGGATCTACCTGCAACGGGAGAAACGTGGCTTCGGCTTCCACACTCGCCCGGAACTGCTGCGTGTCGCCGAGCCGATCGTCCAGCGGCGGATCGCCGAGCAGATCACAGATCCGTCGCTGCGCGTGCTCGTGACGCCGGACTACCCGCTGGGCTGCAAACGAGTCCTGTTCTCCACCGGCTACTACGCGACGCTGAACCGGCCGGACGTGCATGTCGTGCCCGGCGGCCCGGCCGAGCTCCGCCCGGACACGATCGTCGACACGGCCGGGGGCGAACACCGGACCGATGTGCTCGTCTACGCCACCGGGTTCGACCTCACCGGCTCGTTCGACCGGATCGAGATCGCCGGTCTCGGCGGTCGGCTGCTGAAGGAAGCGTGGCGGGACGGCATGCACGGATATCACGGGCTCGCGGTGCCGGATTTCCCCAATATGTTCACGCTCCTGGGACCGAACGGATTCGCGCCCTACACGAGCGTCGTGCCGAACATCGAGACACAGGCCCGCTACGTGGTCCAAGCCATCCGCACGACGCGTTCGACCGGCGCCCGAGCCCTGACCGTCCGCCACGACGCGACCGACCGTTTCCTGGCCGAGACGCGGACACGCTTCGCCCGGACCGTCTGGGCCCCCGGCAACTGCCGCAACTGGTACCAGAACGCCTCGCCTAGCGGAACGGTCTTGTGGCCGGACTCGATCCTGCGCTATCGCCTGCGCCTGCGCAGGCTGCGGAGGACCGACTACGATTTCCTGCCCGCACAGGAATCCGTTCGATCGGGAAGTGAATCATCGTCACCGGGCTAAGCACCAATTGACGTGACTGATCGCGTGAGACGTCCCTGAGAGCTGTTACCTCTCGAGCTGGACGCGTTGAAAGTCAAGGGTCTTGCTGATCACCGGCGCGGGCTTCGCCCGGATGCGGCGAAGCCCCTGGTATGCCCTTATGGCCGGGGCGCTGCCGTCTCGACACGACCGCCGCTGCCATCGACCCTTCGCCGAGCGAAGGAAATGCCACGGGTTGAGACAAATCATGATGACGTCGCGATGAGACAACAGAAAGGGCCCAGGATGTGCCCGCCTACGTTTGCGCTCACCTCACTTGGACTCTCGTCAAGGGCTTTCCGGTTCACGAAATCAGCCCCACATTGAGCCGAGCGACGGACGAACTGCGCCCTGCCCCGGTCGCATCCGTTCCCACGTCCGAATCTCTACCTCACGCGAGGGTGACCAACCAGGCGCCCGACCGATGACAACGTCCGGATCCGGAAACGAAACCTCGAATCACTCCCCGATCTCGACCATTGTCGGCGGACACGCGAAGATCCAGATAGGCGGACATCGCGTTCCGGGTCGGCGGACATGAAATCTCCGGGTTGACGGACTTGGTTGCTGGGCGCGACACGCCCTTGTTGATCAATGCAGGGAGGGGCCCTGTCGGGCGGGTTGGCTCTGGTTTGTGTGGTTCCAGACCAGCCGCTCGAGGAGGGCCCCTCGTGACCAAGTCTGACAGGAAAATCATGGAGATTCTGGAAGCGTTCGATCTGACACGCTGCGCTCACTCGGCTGCGCAGCTGGTCGGGGTGGATGAGAAGACCGTCGCCCGGTATGTCGCGATCCGTGACGCTGGTGGTGACCCGATCGGGCGTCCGGTGACGCGGCCGAAGATCGACCCGTTCGCGGAGAAGATCGAGGAGCTGGTCGAGGCGTCGGAGGGCAAGGTCCGTGCTGACGTGGTGCATGAGCGTCTGGTCGCGATGGGGTTCGCCGGCGTCGAGCGGACCACTCGTCGTGCCGTCGCTCGCGCTAAGCAGGCGTGGAAGGCTGGCCACCGGCGAAAATATCGTCCCTGGATCCCGGATCCGGGCATGTGGTGTCAGTTTGACTGGGGTGAGGGGCCGAAGGTCGGTGGGCGGCGGACGCAGCTGTTCTGCGGCTGGCTGCCCTGGTCGCGGTTTCGGGTGGTGATCCCGGTCTGGGACCAAACTCTCGGGACGTTGGTGTCCTGTTTGGACACGATGTTGCGCCGGATGGGTGGCGCCCCAACATATTTGCTGACCGACAATCCGCGGACGGTCACGGCGACCGGGTCGCCGGGGTTCCAGTGCGGCATCCGGACATCGTCTCGGCCGGGCGGCACTACGGTTGCAAGGTCGAAACGTGTGAGCCGTTCGACCCGGAATCCAAGGGCGGTGCGGAGAACACCGTCAAGATCGCCAAGGCCGACTTGGTGCCGACCTCGGCGAACCTGCTGCCCGAATACCGCTCGTTCGCCGAGCTGGCTGACGCTTGCTTCGAGTGGTGCGAACGCGTCAACGCCCGCGTCCATCGCGAGACCGCGGCGACTCCGAACGCTCGGCTCGATATCGAACGGGCGCATCTGCACGTTCTTCCCGAGCAGCCGCATGCGCTCGCTCTCGGGGAAGAGCGCCTGGTCGAGACGGACCAGACGATCAGGTTCGGGTCGGTCCGGTATTCGACCCCGGACGGACACCAGAGCAGCAAGGTCTGGGTCCGGGTCGTCGGCGATGAGCTCGTCGTCACCGCCCGGAGCGCCGCAGGGCTGGCCGAGATCGCACGGCACCGGCTCTCGACCCCCGGGAAGCCGCGGATTCTCGACGCGCACTACTCGGCCAGCCGTTGCACGGGTTCGCCGCGTCCGCCGAAGATCCGGCCGCGGACCGAAACCGAGGTCGCGTTCCTCGACTTGGGCGAAGGCGCGCATCGCTGGCTGGTCGAGGCCGCCTCGACCGGAGTCACCCGCATTCGCACCAAGATGGGCAAGGCCCTCGAACTCGCCGCCGCGCTGGGCCCGGAGAGGGTTGACGAAGCGTTGGGCCTGGCCGCGATCGCCGGGCGGTTCGCCGAGGAGGACCTGCCCTCGATCGTGGATCACCTGGCCACCTCCGCGTCCATCACCGACGTTGTCCGCGCCGACGAAGGCCATTCCGCGCAACCGGGGACCTCGGCCTGGGAGGGGCTGGGCGAATGAGCGCCTCGACATCGCCGGCGCTGCCGGAGGACCTCGATCGGGTGCTGCGCCGGATGCGGCTGCCCTACCTGCGCAAAGCCGCCCCTGAGGTCCTCGCGACCGCGCGGGCGCAACGCTGGGACCCCGCCGAGGTCCTGCGCGTCCTGCTAGACGAGGAAGCCTCCGGCCGCAACGCCGCGACCCGGCGGATGCGAAGGAAGAAAGCGCAGCTGCCCAACGGCAAAACGCTCTCGTCCTGGCGGCCGGAGGAGTCCTCGATCAGCGAGGCCACCCAGAACGCGTTGATCACACTGGAATGGTTGCAGCGAAACGAGAATCTTGTCCTGAGCGGCCCGTCCGGGACAGGCAAGAGCCACTTCGCCGAAGCGCTGGCCAACCTCGCGATCGAGAAGGACATGCGGGTCGCCTGGCACACCCTCGAAACCCTCACCGCGACCATCATGAAGTCCAAAGTGGACGGAACGATCGCGCGGACGGTCGCCCGCATCTGCGGCAACGACTTGATCGTGGTCGACGACATCGGGCTGCTCCCGGTCGCAGCCGAGTCCGCCGAGGCCCTCTACCGGGTCGCCGACGTCGCATATGAGCGGCGCTCGATTGCGCTGACCAGCAATATTCACCCGTCTGGCTTCGACACGATCATGCCCAAGACCACGGCAACAGCGACAGTGGATCGGCTCCTCCACCACGCTCACCTCGTCGCCACCAAAGGCGACAGCCATCGCCTCGCCGAAGCCCTCGCCGGCAAGGGGGTGCACCCGCTGACCAACACCACCGAGTGACCCACATGTCCGCCCATCCGGAGAAACCATGTCCGCCAGCCCGCAGAACCGAAGTCCGCCCGCCCGGAGGTCACGATGACCGTTGACAGACCATCCCGAGATACCGAAGGGTCAGCTCTTCGCCGGCCGGACGGCCATCTTCCACCCGATGGTTTTCGCCACTCACCAGACTGAAGCTAACAGGCACCTGCACGTCCGACTTGCACCGGCGTCAATACGGCATGTCTGACCCGAGAAACTTACTCAAACCTTGATCACTTAGCACTCCAGGTTTTTGCTGGAGGGATAATGCGGTACATCAACATCAGGTCGTTTGCGCGGCTCGTCGTGACACGTGAAAAAGCGCGCGCGGTTCACGGCCAGTTGGATTCCTCGTTATGGCGGCGCGCAGGGGGCGAAGATCGCACTGAAGTGGCTGACCGGACACCAGGACGGCGTCCTCTTGCGTGGGGCGGGCCAGAGCGTGGAGGCCGAGTGGGCGCACCCGACCCAGGTCGCCCCCTTCGGCTCCGAGCTGGAAGATGACGAGTCGATCGACATCGAGGCGGAAGAGCTCCACGACACGGAGACGCTGGCACGCCGCAGGACGCCGAGGTGATATCGGAAACGCAGTACTTCTACCAAGCCGACCAGGACCGACTCCACGCCACCGAGCAAAGCACACTGTCAGCGTCCGCAGACAGCGGCCAATGAGGTGCTGAAGATCGGTAGCGGCGTCCGCCATGACTCCGAATCCTCCGGGTGTTCGATGCCTCCATCAAACCTGGGGCGGAACGCACACTCAGCGAAACTCCACCGTGCGTGTCCGGGCACCCACCAGCGTGCCGAATCCCTTGCGCCCGATCACACACCGCTCATCAAGGATTCCTGCTTTCAGACGAGATCGACACCCAGGCGGGTACTAACGTTGAACAGCTATTTCGACCAGTTGCGTACGACACTACGTTCGAATTGGAATTGACCGCTCTAGTTCAAAGACAGGAGCACCTCGAGCCGAAACTCCTTCACGAATTAACTCGGTGCGATCTCACGCATACCGAGGCCATAGTCCTCTGTCGCACCGACAGGTGGGCCGCTCCAGCCAAGGCACGAGGGCGGCGGCCACCGCATACCCATCGAATGACTCCTGCCTACGACCAGGCAGCAACGAACGGGCCACTACCACTATTCAGACAGGAACCCCCGATGTCGCGCTATAAATGGGAAACCACCCATCCCGGAATCGACATGATTCGAGCCAAGATCGAGCCCGAACGCGACGAGGTGACCACTCACCGGATATATGACTGCTTCGCGTCGACTTCCGACATCGCCGTCTTCATGGAACACCACGTGTTCGCCGTCTGGGATTTCATGTCGCTGCTGAAAACCCTGCAACGTCAGCTGACCTGCGTCGAGGTGCCCTGGATTCCGCGGGGACACGCGACCAGTAGGCGACTCATCAACGACATCGTCCTGGTCGAAGAGAGCGACGAGCTGGATTCGGGATTCAGCAGCCATTTCGAACTCTACCGGGCCGCCATGGCACAGGTCGGCGCGAACACCAGGGCCATCGACAAGTTCCTCGACGCCCTACGGATGGGGAAACCCGTGCCAGATGCCTTGGCCATCGCCGGCGTACCGCGGCCGTCAGCCGAATTCGTTTCGGCGACCTGGCGGATCATCACCGACAGTCCCGTGCATTGCCAAGCCGCCGCGTTCGCCTTCAGCCGGGAAGACCTCATACCGGAAATGTTCGACAAGGTGATCGCCACCGAGCCGGCAGACGGCCGCCTCCGGCTGTTCCGCGCCTACCTCGAACGGCACATCGCGGTCGATGCCGACGAGCACACGCCGATGGCGATGCAGATGCTCGCCGATCTCTGCGGCGACGACGAGGTCAAATGGGACCAGTGTGTCGGCACCGTCCGCACAGCGATGCACGCCAGGATCCACTTCTGGGACGGCATCGTCTCGGCGATGGACACCGCGCTGAGCGGTGCCCGGTGACGGTCATACCAGGCAGAACAGCGTGTGCTGAAGCTGGATGAACGATGCCTGGTGTGGCACTGAACTCCCAAGGAACGGCTGTCCATTCGCGACTACGAGGACGATCATCATGGCGGTGTAGACCGCGAACAACTCTCAACCCCGTAATCGCGTTGGTGTTCTGCGACTGCGCACAGCAGATATCGAGCGCAGCCCACCGACGGGCTTCCCCTGCCTTGGGGCCACGGTCGAAGAGCCTGCGGAGCGCTGCGTTCCGTTCCTCCGCGGAATCTTCGGCTTAGAACAAGTTCGCGCGTGTAGAGGTGCAGCAGATCGTGGATTCCGTACAGGTTCCGACCGATCCACGCGGCGAGGTGGCTGTCCCCCTCGCCGCGGTGTTGTCACTGACCACGCGGCCATCGCTGCACGTGCTCAGTGGCGGCGGGCATTGTGGTCCGCCACCAACGACGCAGCTGGGCGGCACCGTACTCGACGATCGACACGATCAGGCGGGACGCGGGTTCTGCGCAGCCGAGGGACGTCGGCGCCGGGCCCGCCGCGACGCCGGTGTCAGGTCGTCGATCGCGGCGATCTGGTCCGCGGTCAACTCGAAGTCGAACACGTCGAAGTCGGTGGCGATCCGCTCGGGGTTGACCGACTTCGGGAAGTAATGTCCGTTGCGGAGAGTAGGTTCAAAGGTATGCACCAGGTGAAGTCTGGCGGCTAGCCCCCAGCGGTATGCGGACACGTCGATCGGGTGGTGATCTCCACCCACCCCGAGGAGCCGGGAGGCGCAGCTGTCCCGAGTATGGGTGACCTTCCATTATGAAGCGGCGGTCGTTCGGCACTGATCACAAGCTTTCCGACTCCTTCTTCATGATCAGATCGACACCTGTGTAGCCGCCGTCGACGAGGTAGTTGGCTCCGGAGACGAACGACGAAGCGTCACTTAGCAGGAACTTGATCACTTCGGCGACTTCTTCGGGCCGCGCGTTGCGGCCGAGCGGTGTCATACGGCCGGCTTCGAGCGATGGCTCGGTGGACATCCCGGTGTCCGCCCAGCCCGGGGATACGGCGTTCACGCGGATGCCGGCGGGCCCGAGGACGTTGGCCAAGCTCTTGGTCAGGTTGATGAGCGCCGCCTTGCTCGCCGAGTACGAAAGGGAGGCATAGGTCCCGATCATCCCGTCCTTGCTGGTGACGTTGACGATGGAGCCGCCGGGGGGCATGGTTCCGCTGAGCACCTTCGTCACCGCCAGCACGGTGCGGAGGTTGATGTCGAACACCCTGTCCCAAGACTCGAGGCTGAGGTCTTCCCACTTCTCGAACTCGATGGCGCCGGCGTTGTTCACGATTCCGTGAAACGGTTCCGAGCCGGCCAGGGCATCGATCCACGCGGAAGTCGAATCACGATCAGCGAAGTCGACCTGGACCATCTCTTCCACCCCGCACCGCGCGAGTTCGCGGGCTTCTTCGACTCCCGTACGGAAGGTACCCACAACGCGAGCGCCCGCGTTACACAGCATCAGGGCGACTGCCCTGCCGATGCCCCGCGATGCCCCGGTGACCAGGACGCGTCTGTCACTGAACTCCACTGACGGCTCCTTTTCGTTCTAGGCCGAGTGCCTCCGGTGCGCCACCGGCGGAACTGATCCGGTCGAGCACGGCATCGACCGTTGACCTGGAGATGTCACGGTGCGCCACGAACCGGACCCGGCCGGCGATTTCCGACGCGAGTACTCCGATGTCGCGCAAGGTGGATAGCGCCTGCTGTACGTCCGCCACGGTGGCCAGCACGATGTTGGTCTCCGGCCGGTTCACCGGCCAGCCCAGTTCGGCCAGTCCCGATGCGAACGCCTTCGCTTTCTCGTGGTCCGCTGCCAGTTCATCGATCCTGGTCAGCGCCACCAGTCCCGCGGCGGCGAGGACACCGCCTTGTCGTACCCCACCACCGAGCATCTGGCGGACACGCCGCGCCTGAGAAATGAACCCCTCGTCAGCCGCCAGCACGGAACCGACCGGCGCACCGAGCCCCTTCGAAAGACAGACCTGAACCGAATCGACGCCGGTCGTCAATGCCGGCAACGGCACGCCCAAAGCCACCGAAGCGTGCCACAGCCGGGCTCCGTCGAGGTGCACCCGAAGTCCGCGTTCCCGGGCGGTCGTCACCAATTCCGCCTGGTCGCCGGGCGCGATGACCACGCCCCGGCGGCGTTGTGGGTGTTTTCGAGACACAGCAATGTCGTGTTCAGTTCAGTGAACCCGGTCGCGTGCTGCGGACAGGCCGCCCGCACTGTCGCAGGAGCCGGCCTGCCGGCTCCGCCGTCATGGGGCAGCGGTACGGGCATGCCGCCCGCAAGCCAGGCGGCCGTGCCCAGCTCGTCCGCGAGCACGTGGACATCGCGTGGCGCGAGGAACCGGTCGCCGCGGCGAAGGTGCACCATCAACGCGACGAGGTTCGCCATTGACCCGCTGGGCATCCAAAGAGCGGCCGGCATGTCCAGCAGGGAAGCGACCCGCCGCTCCAGGGCGGCCATCGTGGGATCTGTGTCGATGACGTTGTCGGCCACCTCGGCGTGCATCATGGCGCGCCGCATCTCGGAATCCGGTCTGGTCACCGTGTCGGACCTGAGGTCGGCGAGCACGTCGTACGAGCCGACCGGGCTCATCGGAGGGCTCGGGAGAGTCGGCCGGTCTCGCGGTACGTCCGCCGGATGTCCCGGGCGAGGTTGATCCGCTTGAGCCAGCGATCATTGCCGTCGTAGCGCGGGGCGAATGCCTGACGACCGTGTACCACCCGGTAGTTGTCGAGGAAGACGATGTCCCCGGGCCTGAGGACCAACTGCTGGGCGGCCGCTTCGAAGGCCTCGCCGGCGACTCGGATCGCATCCGCTGCGGCATCGTCGCTCGCGCTCATGAAATCCACGTCGAATCTTACGTAAGGCCGGTTTGGCGGGCCGAACAGCACCGCTCCGGTGTCCGGTGGCAAGCCCTCATTCTCTGCGTGCGAGTCGTCGGGGTGAAACCGGAACCGGGTTTCGCCCAGCAGCTTGCGGATCCGCGGGGACAACTGGACATCGTCCACGTGGGACACGGTCGTGGCCGTGGCGTCAGGGTTGCGCAGGCACATCAGCGACACGTAGTCGGCGCGACAGGAGTGGTGGACGTCTTCGGTGTGGAGCGAAAGATCACTCAGGCTGCTCGCGCTGGTCAGGGAATGCGCGGCACGCGGCGAGGGGCAAACATCGTGGACTATCCGGCCATCCTGCTGCGTGACCCAGCTGAACGGGTCTCCGGCGAGCGATCCGCAGAGCAGTAATACCAGCATCTCCCTTGAACCCGTACCGGCCTCTTCGGCCGCGCGCCACCCGATCGGGGTGGGGGGAAGGTCGGTGCTCAGAGGCAACCCGGACACGAGAAAGACGTCTGACTCCATCAGCCGGGACTCGACGAGGAACTTGCGCAATCGTGGCGGCAAGTCTTCGGCGGCCGCCCGGATGTGGCCGAGGTTGTCCTCGAGCGACGTGCCGCGGAACCTCGACAGCATCTTTTCGGCCTGATCGGCGATCTCCGCTGCCTCGGCCGGCTCGAGAACGAGTCGCCGGATACCCCCGGCCCCTGGCTGCCTTTCAGTGGCCACCTCGACGCTCATGGACAGCTCGCTTCCCCGTTGATCCCCTGAAGCCGGGACGGCTTCGTCCGGTCTGCAACGCCTGCCATTCAGCCGGTTGGTGAGCCGTCTGTCCAGATGACATGGAGGCATCTGCGTTCAAAAGGGAAGTATCTTCCGCCAATGCGCACCCGTCATGGCGCCGGAGCCGGGTCAAAACGTAGACTGGTTGCTTTACCACGAAGGTTCACCAAGGCAGCACGCTGCGCATCCCGCTACAAAAGGTGGCTTGCCGGTACCCGCTCGGCGGGAATCTCGCGGCGTGATGGTATCTATTTCGAGATGGTGATAGGTATTGGAGTCGCAGCACCCTCGAGGAGGGACATTTACTGTCGGCCGGAGTGGCGATCCGCCGTGAGCGTGGCTGCATCAGGGCGCTCATCGGAAATGTCATGTACGGAGTCGATGTCTCCCAGCAGCGTGATTCGAAAGGCTACGACAATGCCCGCGCAGGCTTGCCGGTTCGGTGGCCGGTGATCGGGAGTCCTGTTTCACCGCTCATGTTGCTGGATTTGCTCTGTAGCCATGATGCCGGATCGGAAGGCCGCGATCCGGAGACCTCGTCGATGCTCGACTACGAGGGGCGTATCGAGGTCCTCCACCGTCGACGGCACCGGCATCGAGTCGTGCGCTGAGGATTCCCGGTGAGGGCAGGGGTTCCTTGGTCTTGAGGTGTTTATCGATGACGTCGCCGATCGCAGCGGCGGCACCGTAGGGTTCGGCGGTCTCGACCAGGGCCGCCATCTTGTCCAGTTCGGCTTGCGCGTCAGTCTGGGACGCGTACCCGCCGCGCCTGCGAGTACGGCGGGCTCCGCCGGCGCGGGCGGGAAGTTCGGCTTGGTAGTACCAAGTTCCGTGCTCGGAACGTCCAGGCACCGTTGCGGCGTTTGAGTTTCGGGCACGCGGCACCCAGCTGCTTGCTGCTCTTCGGGTGTTTGCAGGTGCAGCGTTTATAGGTGCTGCCGGAGAAGTTCTGTGCCATCGGATTCGTTCCTGCCACGATCAGGTGGGATGTGTTCCGGACAGCGCCCATCGACGCTCCATTCGGGACAAAGAGGAAGCGTCAACCACGAGGCTCTTCGTCCAGCCCGAGGAATTCCGCCAGCCGGGCGCCCACGACCCGGTAGTTGCGGCCGACCCGTTCGACCGGAACCGGGAACGTGCCCTCGCGGGCGAGCCGGTAGGCCGTGGTGCGGCCGACGCCGAGCACACGGGCGGCCGTCATCAGATCGGTCGTGACACCAAGACTCCATAACTGCCGGGACAGTGCCAGTCTTGGCCGCGCGGGAGCGGCGGTGATCAGACCGGCGGAGACGGTCCGCGCAATCCCGACACGTGGGCGCTCGCCCCCGGTGGAACGTGACACCAACGCACCCGGCACCGAGGACACGCGACCGGACACCACGGCAATAAGGGAGGCTGCCACCAGTCCGGCCGCCGATGACGCCCCGGAGGCCGCTGCCACGGACACCACCGTCGACGACGGCGCCAGGGCGGCTACTACCGCCGACGTCGAGAACGGCACCAGTCCGTTGCCCAACTCCGCATCGGATGCTCCGGGAGACAGCGCGACCGGAACCGGGCCGTCGGTAGCAGAATCGCCTGCGGACACCAACACCTCCGCCAGGGACAAGGAACGTCTGCCCAAGGGCGATCTTCGGGCTCTGGTGGAGGAATATCTGGCCGACCACCCGGGCGACGCCTTCGGGCCCGCCAGGATCGGCAAGGACCTCGGCCGTTCAGGCGGGGCGGTCAACAACGCCCTGGAGAAGCTCGTCGCCGACGGGGTACGCGCGCAAGACCTGCGAGGCGCCGAAGCGGTTCGCCATCAACCCGGACAAGACCGATGTCTCGGCAACGAACGACAACACCGAGCCCGCATTGAATGCCTGACGCCTGCCACGCCTGAGCCGCGCGCAGAACCGCCACCCTTGCCTCGGGAATAGCCGGTTCCTGCGCGCGGCCTGCTCCGGAGCGAGCCGAGGTGGTGGATCATTGAGGTCACGGCGGCAGGCGATGATGCTGACCCGCGCAGTGCTGGTCGTGGCACGGCTCAGACGCGGCGCGAGTTCCATGAATCGTGCAAGGGCCTTACCGATCGATCGACATCCTGACTTTCGAGGCCGAACGGTTGGGGTCCGGGCCCTGAATGCTTGATCGGGCTGGCCCGTCGCGTATCGCGACGGGCACTAGAATCAGCGGGTGGTGGTCCTGGAGTTTGGCCTGAATCAGCAGGCCCCGGTAATTCTTGAGCGGCTTTCGCGGTGGCTGGGAGCGCAGGAGACCGCGGTCAGAGCGGCTGATTGCTGGCCGCTCGTGCGCACAGTCGCCGAGGGCTCCCCTGAGCTCGTGATACCGCCACACGTGCCAGGCGACCATCGACAGCTGGTCTACCACTGCATCATGGCTTCAGCGGTCCACAAGCTGTGGACGACATCGAAGCGTGTGGTGCTCCCGTTCCATCCTTCACTGGTCGACGAGCTGGAGGACAGCGCGTCGGGCGACCTGCCGGGAGCGATCTTCGACCGGTTGCCGCATGCGAACCCGCTGGTGCTGTTTCCGCGGCCTTTGCCTGTCACGACGCCGGACGGGCACCTCGGCGAGCTTCTCGGGTTCTACATCTACGGTCGCCGCGCCGAGAGACGGCGGCAGCTGTGCTCCACCCATGACCCGCAACGCGACGCGATCGGCATCATGGCGGTCACCAGCTTGGTTGACGAGCACGGCCAGGAGAAGGACCTCGATTTCACGAGGCTCACCGTGCCGATCGGACGGGACCGTTTCACCATCGAGGACACCGTCGAGAACACGCTCAAGGCCTTCGCGCTCGAGCCGGGCATAATGGCCCGTCTGGACAAGGTCAAGGATTGGGTCAGTACGCTGACCCATGCCGCTCTCCATGCGATGCTCTATCTGTGCAGCGATCAGGCCGAGATCGCCACGAAACCCGCACCCCAGCGCGGCGGAGCCAGCCGAGGGAAGAGCAAGCAGGCCAAGCCTCCGCAGATCTACCCCGTCGGATGGCAGCACGGACCCGCGCTGGCCGAGGCACGACAGACCGCCCAGGACACCGGGCCCGCCAGCTTCCGCACCATATGGACAGCTGCCGATTCCGCCCAGGAGCCGACGGTGGTGTTCGGGCACCTCGACCGCACCCTCGACAAAGCGCTGACCTCGACAACCGCCGAGCTCGCCGAGATGCGCCAGAAGCTCCATGATGTCACCGAGCTCGCCGAGACACTGCGTGCCCGCACGATCGAACTGGATGCCCGCGCAGCACGGGACAAAGCCACCATCGCTGACTTGCAGGCGTCACGTCGTCGTCTCGCCCACGCGGCATTGCGCTACCGGGCCGAGGCCGCGACCGTCGGCAGCCCCGCGCATCTGGACGCGCTGACCGCGCAGCTGCACCGGCGTGACGCAGACCTCGCGGCGGCGACCACCACGATCGCCGGCCTCGAGAACCGGGTGCAGCAGCTTCAGCAGCAACTGGACCAACGGACCGCCCGGCAGGCCTGGAACCCGCAGCCTCCTGCGGCCCAGGAGAGCATCCCCGCTCCGCACGACG
Source organism: Amycolatopsis sp. EV170708-02-1 (assembly GCF_022479115.1). Lineage (NCBI taxonomy): Bacteria > Bacillati > Actinomycetota > Actinomycetes > Pseudonocardiales > Pseudonocardiaceae > Amycolatopsis > Amycolatopsis sp. EV170708-02-1. The sequence goes on along the minus strand of NZ_CP092497.1, from coordinate 3,938,716 downwards.
TCCCCGCGTCCTGGCCGGAGCTGATCACCACGGCCACCGGTCTGCCACATGTCTGGTGCAGCCCCGACCTGGCCGAACAGGCGAATCAGCTGCCGACACGACGCGACTGGATCACCACCACCTGGCGCGCGCTTCACGCACTCTCGGACTACGCCACCGCGAAACACACCGCCAACGCTGCCGGCCTGCCGAGCACAACGATCCGTAACTTCACCGCCTACCTGGACTCCGACACCGCCGGCACCAAGATCTCCGCGACCCAGGTGGCCCTGCGGGAAAGCGAAACAGTGCAGAACAACCCCCGGCTCCGGAAGCAGCGGCTGCACCGCGTCCCCGTCGAAGTCGATCCGAGCGGACTCGCCCCGCACTTCGCCCACGTCAGGATCGGCCAAGCCTCCCCCTACCCGCGCCTGCACTTCCTGGACGCCACCGACCACGGTGGTCCGCTCTGCATCGGCTACCTCGGCCCGCACCTTCAGACCTCTTGATACACCGGCCGTCGAGCGACACGGTCCTGCTAGCGGGAACCAGACCTTCGGGGACAATCCCCAACGTCTGAGAGCGACACCGAGGACCGCCGGTGACCTCAGACAATGCAGTGGATAGCAGTCTGGTTCCCGGCCCGGGATCACCTATATGGGTTGAGGGTCACGCTGGCGCCGTCGTCAGACGTTGGGCATTCTTTGCCCCCATGGACGAGAAATGCCCGTGGTGCGATGACGTGTTCTTCCGGTTCGGGGAGTTGCCCGGCGCCAGCGTCAGCGAGCCGGAAACCATCGTCTGCGGCGACTGTCTTGGCTATGAACGTATCGCGCTGAAAGCGGGGATCTCTCAGCCAGGCAAAGCGGTCGTCCAAGACTTACGGAGCCAGGTCGCGGTCGGCCTCGGCGTCACGCCGGAGCAGCCTGGTGACGGCGTCGCAGGCCTCAGCATGGAAGAGAACGAAACGCTAGAACGAGAGAAAGCGAAATTCCGCCGGTGGATGGCGAAATGCGCAGCCTGGCATGTGGAAGCGCGCGACTCGGCCGAAGGAGCCACGCTGGCCGAACGCGCAGACGACGCGGTCCGTCGCCTGCGAACGCTGCAATTCGAGGCAGGCGCGATCGGGGTAGCTCCCTGCGGACCAATTCGCTGCGAGCACGACTCTTGCCAGGCCGACTGGATCGACGACGCCGCAGGGTTCTACCAGGAATTCCTCCACATGAACGAGGCATCGACCACCCCCACGACCACACTGACCTGACCGTGGTCCTTTGCCGTGCGATCGGCTGAGGAGCCCGCAGTCGCAGTGCCTGGAACACCTCGGACATGCCTCGTTGTGCACCTGCCAGCAGTGCCGTATGCCGGACCACAAGCCTGTGCCAGAGCCAAATCAGACCGACAAAACCACCTTTCCGCGTCGGTGACGAGGGCCCCGCTGATTACCTGGCGACCAGGGCGTGCAGCAGGGCACGGGTGTCGGTGTCGGTGGAGTAGAGCACGGTGCCCGCCGTGGCGCGGGTGAGCAGCACGCGGTAGGTGCGGCGTATCCAAAGGTCGACGTTCGCCACAAACGCGCCGTCGAGGGCGTCGTCGCGGGTGGCTGCAGGATCGGTGACCCATCGGTCGTCGCGCCACATGAGGTCGGGGCCGAGGATGACGCCGCCGTACTCGTACTCGAAGCCTTGCGCGCTGTACACGCTGCCGACCTGTCCGGAGCCCGCGGGATCGATCGCCCACAACGGCGAGGGCGGAAGGCCGTTGACCGCGCGCTGGCCCTTCACACTCCACGGGCGCCGCCAGCCGCCGATCACGATGTCCTCGACCATCGGATTTCCAGGGGTCGCGTCGCTCCACGGCCAGCACAACCCGGCCGTGATCCGAGCGCTCGCCCCGAGCTCGGTCTTCGCGCGCAGCAGCTGCTCCAGCTCGCCGGGGCTGTCAGCCACCCGTAACTCGAACCGCGGCGGCGAGGGTCCCTTGTCCGGGCTCCATGGAGTCGGCCGCCTGGGCGGGTCGTCGAGGCCGAGCAGACGTCGGACCCAGCTGTCGTAGCGGGCGCTGTGATGGCGGTGCTGGCTCGTCAGCTCAGCGCTGTGCACGGTGGCACCGCTGGCGCGAGCGGCGGTCGCGAGGTAGTCGCGGGTGCCAATCTGGCCGGGGCGGATCGCCTGCTCCTCGTCAGTGACCCTGCTCAGGAGGACCTGAACGTTGATGTTTTCCATGGTGGACGCTTGACCACCAGCGTCAGTGAATCAAGTGAGCGGATCGGGCTCGGACTGCGGCTGCCAAAGCCACTCACCCGCCACGGAAAGCACGAGTTCGCCTTAAGATTCCGTGGCCCCATGCAGTACGCACATTACGTTTGTGTGCCCCGGCACCCAGTCGACCTGTTAACCTACACATCCGGTTCACCAGCCCTGCACCAGTCCAAGTCGTACGGCTGGACAAGGTGTTCCAAGAAGACGTCCGGGACAAGGGCACCAGCGGCGTGCCGCTGACACCAGACGCCATAGGCGAAATACACGTAGAGTTCCGCAACCTCGCGCCGGGATTCGCGTACGGGGTCCGATGGATCACCGCGAGTGCCGCGGGAATCCAGACCCACTAGCGAGTTCGAACCGAGCCCCCTCCGATTAGCAGCGTCCGACCGATTCCCTGCGCATCGAACCAGCCCGCCTAGATGACACAGGCGAAGGCGTGGATGAGGCACAGCTGAACAACCGGCTAGGTCGCCCTCCTTGGCCGACCACCACCTGCGCCTTGCCCCGGCCGCGCCCGCTCCCACGTTCGGATCTCCGCCTCGCGCGCAGATGACCAACCAGGCGTTCGCCCAATCACAACGTCCGGCTCTGGGAACGGGTGGTCGGCAGCGTAGCGGCGCCGCCACAGGGCGACCGTCCGATGGGAGACCTCGAACCACTCCCCGATCTCGACCATCCCGAGGTACCGAAGGGTCAGCCCTTCGCCGGCCGGACGGCCATCTTCCACCCGATGGTTTTCGCCGCTCACCAGGCTGAAGTTAACAGGCACCTGCACGTCCGACTTGCACCAGCGGCAATACGGCATGTCCAACCCGAGCACACCTTGTTGACTAAGTGTGCAAAGTTTGCTTACCCTGAACCTTGCTCACTTCGTATTCAAGGTTTCACCGGGAGGTACCATGCACCACTCAAACACCAGGTCACAGCCCGTTCGGAAGCGATTCGAGGGGCGTCGCCATGGCCGAGCACGCTGAAGCGGCCTGGTGCCCGCCCGAGCCGCGCGAGCTTCCCGCCTTGCGCGAGCATCTGGCCGGATACCTCACGACCTCCGTCGCTCACCTGTTCACCTCGGCGATGGTGCACGAGGGCCGAGGAACGCTTCGTCCGATCGGTGATCCGGACGTCGGCGCCGAGCTGATGCTGGCGGATGAGTACCGTCGGCTCCATCAAGCGCGGCTGTTCTACGTGACCAGCGACATCACGCCGCTCGTGCACCACGCCGCCCGGAATCTTCGGGACCGCTGGGACATCGAGCCTCAGGACTTGCCCGCGCTGACCGGCTTCATGCTCTTCGCCGAACCCCTGGCGACCTACGCCAGAGAAGACGGCAAGGACGTCGCCATCGTCGCCGTCTCCTGGGGAGAAACCACCCTCATCAGCCATCCCGACGGTGGACTCTGGTTGACCTTCTGGAGCGCCACCGACTTCGCGGCGGTCGTCGCCAAGTTCCGCGCGGTGGGCTTCCCGACGGCCGAAGCGACCCGGCTCGCGCACGCACAGAATGCCGAGTTGACGTGGGACAACGAGATCTACATGCCCTGGGGAGCTACTCAGGCCGTCGTCCCCGACGAGCCTGGCGGACGAGCCCTCGACCCCACCAGGGTCGCCGCCGCCAAGACGACGATCGACTGGCTGCGCGTAGTCCACGCCGGTTGGATCTTCTGCCAGCCGAACGGCTTCACGGAGGTAACCGACGAGCACCTTCCGAAGACGTTGCGGAAGCGGTCCGCACGAGCCGGTCATTCCACGGACCCGGTACGAGTGCTTTCGGTCAGCCGGAAGACACCTCCTCGACCGGCGCGTGCCTACGAACCGACCGGACGCACCGTGGGTGTCCGCTTCCCCGTCGCACCGTTCCTTCGCAGGCAGGCATACGGACCCAATCACTCACTCCGACGGTGGAAGGTCGTGTCCGGCCACTGGCGCGGTCCGGCTGACGCACCGGTCCGGATCGGCAAGAAGGTCAACCTGATCGACGCTCCCCCACCTGGCACGACTGACGTAAGGCAGGAATCATGATCGCAGTCAAACGAACGAATCCGACCGAGGACGTCATGTCGGCGGCCCATCACTGTCTCGCGGCCGAGAACTTCTTCGCTCGTGCCAAAGAGCTCTACGACGAGATCGCGGACGTCCCGCGGAAACGGAACGGCTTCCACCGTCGCCTGTCCAAAAAGCTCGAGCGGTCGTACAAGACCTATCTGGAGTGGGCGCGTTTCCATCTCCAGATGGCAGAGGTCATCACGCAGGGCAGCAATCTCGTGCTGACCTACAACCGTGCCTCGTCCACTTTGGACCCCCGGCTTCTCGGCACGGACGTGGCCCACGAGGTCGTTTGCTGGGACGGGTTCATCGGCGGACAGCCGCGCGACGGTCGGGAACGATGGCTCTCGAAGCCGGGCACGGCTGACGCCGAATACTGAACCGGTCAGCTCACAGCAGGTCGTCGTAACCGAGGCCCGCGGCGACGTCCTCGACGAAGTCCTCGCCTGGGACGCCCGGATGTTCGTTCTCCACGTCCCAGGCCGCGTCGCCAACGGCGTCGCCACCGTCTTCCAGCGCGTCGACGACCATCTCGACCAGCCCACGGGCCTGGTCGTCATCGAGGTCGAACCGTTGAGCCGCGTTCGATGCGGCTTGTTCGAGATCCTGGTCGTACCACGGAGGTTCGTACATCGGCGGGCTCCTTCGCTGGTGTCTTGAGCCCTCAGAACATGGTGTTCTGTCCGTGTGTTCGATTCACGGAGCCGTCGCTCAGCCACTGAGCGCGGCGATCGTCGCGCTCAGAACCGTGGCGGCCAGCATCGGCGGCGCGAGCGGCAGACGACCGTCGCGAAGACTCCATCGCTTCGCGAGCAGGCCAAGCCCGGCGAACAGGGCGGCCAGCAGATAGGAAGCGACGATCCCGGTCAGGAGCCACTGCCACCCCAGCGAGCCAAGCAGCATCCCCAGGCTCGGCGCCAGCTTGACGTCGCCCGGTCCTGGATCGCCGGTGAAGAGGAACGACACCAGCAGCACGCCGCCCCACACGGCGGCACCGGCCAGCGCCATGGTCAACGACGTCGCCGAGCCGGCGATCAGCGCCGCGGTGACCAGCGTGGCAGTCATTCCCGCGGCGAGGGGTGCGGTGAGTCGGTCCGGTACCCGGTGCTCGACGACGTCTACAGCGGCGGCCGGCACGCCGAGCATCACGAGGAGGACCCCTGCGGCGATCAGGCTGGGCGGCCACACCGCGACGGCCGCCCCGACCACGGCGGCTGCGGTCACGATCGCAATGTAGTGGGGACGCTTTGGCGCCATCTTGAGAGTGACGCGGAACAGCAGTACCGATACCGTAGCCAACCCGCCGCCGAGGGCGAACCCGACGGCGAAGCGCAGGTCGAGGTTCATCGAACGGTCGGCACCCTCAGTTGGTCCATCCGGTCATCGTCACACGGCCTCGGAGGCTGGCCCTCCGAATCAGCCATCACATCGCTCGACCGTGTGACCCCGTAGGCCGAAACGGATCTCGGCGCCGTACCAAGAACCGGCTTCGCTCGACCGTGCTCGGCGGTAGTGCCACCCCGGATGATTCGATGCCGCGAGCCCTCGGCGGCACTCGCAGGTGGTCACGCACCACCACCCAGGCCGCACCCGCAAAGCCGTCTGACCCACGGGTGGGAAGTGGTCGGCAAGCGCTCCGGTCGCCTTCGCGATGATCTCGTCGAGCGAGGCTCCGCGAACAAGCAGCTGACCGTGCGCTTCGTGGTGCTCGCCGACCCATTCGACGTCGTTCAGCTGAGGTTCTGAAGTCGCACTCATACCCGAGACAAGCCCGGTGATGAGCGGCACGATTCAGTCGTGATGGAGCGCTTCGAGCCCCTTACGCTCGCCGTCGGAAATCGTGGTCATCCAGGTGTCGAAGTCCTGCAAAACCATCAGACGGCCGGACCGCGCCGGCTGCACGGTCACGGTCGAGCCGCTGACGAGCTCGAGATGGAGGCGTGGGCCATCGCGCCGTGCCGCGGCGACGTGGAGCGCCCGGCGTCGGACGATCGTGGGATCGAAGACGGGTAGCCGCGTTTCCGGGTCCTGGAAGGCCGCGCTCAGCGGTCGGATCCAGAAGAGACCGGGCTCATCCGTATCCCGTCGTACGTGCCTTGCCAGCGCGACCCGTTGGCCGCCGTCGATGACGAGTTCGGCGCCAGGCAGCAGGTCGTCAGCCCTCTTCTGTGTGCGGCCGATGACCAGGTCTTCGAGGACACGCTCGGCCTCGTCGAGGTCGATCTCACGATTCACGGGTCATCTCTCCCTCATGCCTTCAAAACGTCGTCGATCGGCTTGCCGGCGATGTGCGTGATGCCTTTGGCAGTGAACATGGCGTGGATCTCGTCGCGCTGTGTCTTGCTGTCGCAGAGGATTCTCGACGGTCCTTCGGCGCCCAGCAGGTCGATTCCGTCACCGAACATGACCTCGTTGGCGGCATGCGCGAACTTGGCGATCTTGAAGGGATCCCGTGTGGACGACGCATATTCGCCAGCCTTGGCGGGATTGACGGCCCCATAGGTGTCCGCGTTCGCGCCGTAGTAGTCCGCGCGGTGCAACAGCCGCTCAGGCTGGTCCCACACCAGCTTCGGGCCACCATGCGACGGCGGCTTGCCCAGCACTCGCAGGAAGACCGAACTCGCTCCCCCAGTGAACTTGTCCTGGTCTTCGCTCATGCCGACGCCGCGGCTCACTCCCATCAAGGTGCGGCGCTCGGTGGAGGCGAGCACACCGTTTGCCAGCATCGCTTTCAGCCCCGTCGCTGACGTGGCGTGGACCAGGGCCTTCCCCTTGAACGCGGCGGTCAGCTTCGTCATCGAGTTGCCGACATCGAACCGGTTCCACGTGAGCCAGCCGCCAGACCGCCGGGGAGCAGGATCGTAGCCCGCCGTGGCAGCGAGTGCGTCGCCGGTCTGGTGCCCAGTCACCTTCGCTACGGCTTCGCGCAGAACCCTCACCCTCGTCGGCAGTGCCTGCGTGTGCGCGTCCAACTGGATGTCTTTGGCGAACCGCGCGAGCTGAGCGTCATCCAGGCCGATGGCGAGGTGAGCACGCTCGTGGAAGAGCTCCTGACGTGTCATCTCCTCGAGCTGATCGCCGGTCGTGATGGCTGCCTGCACCTCAGTTTTGCCTGCCAGGTTCTGTGCCTTGACATTCGCGGCGAGGTAACCGTATTCGCCTTCAGCTCGGGTCATCGGGCGGTTGGCCAGGTTGAGCTGCCCGAGTCGTTTGACCACGTCCGGGCCGTGCCCCTCACCTGCGGGCGCGATGATCTCGAGTCGGCCGCGCAAGGAGAACTCCGTCGTCTTCGGCGAGTTGACGCTGTAGGGCCGGTAGACAGCCTGGAATCCATCGCCAAGGTTGATCATGTACTCCTTGCCTTCGACGTTCTCCCACCGAGCCTTGCCGTTCCAGCTGGCCTGGCCGGTCTCGGAGTCCAGGGTCGGCTTGATCCGGGTCGCGTCACGCAGGAGGCCGGCGACTCGGTGGTCGCCAGTGTCGCTCGCGAGCACGGGCATGGTCACGGTGACGGTCGCGACGCCTTCGTGCAGGTACGGGTTGACGTGCCCAACGTTCTTCGCTGCAGCGGCCGCAGCCTCGACGTCGGCCAGCTTCGCCGCGTAGTGCGCGAGCATCGCGGAGTCCGCTGGTCCTGGACTGTCGCCGACATCCTTCGCCACAGCGTCCATCGCCGTCTTCGCGTCGTTGATCTTCTGCTCAGTTGTCGACGGGAGATTCCCGACGGAGAGATCTCCCGCTTTGATGTGGTGGTTCACGCTCTTCGCGGCCGCGATGATCTTGTCCGCGAGTTCGTGCTGTTCGTCGACCGGGAGCCGGCCGTGGACGATCTGCTCGACCTGGACCGGTGCTGTCTCCTTGGTGACGTGGATGGCATCGAGCAGCTTGTCCTCTGCCTCCTCGCTGACGAGTGCGTGCAGAACGGTGCGTGGGCCTTCAGCGCTGGCGTAACTCACCAGGGTGGCACTCGATGCGTGCAGGTCGGTCCCGCCCACCAAAATCGGCTCGCCGAACGGCTTGCCGACGTCCGGCGTATCCGGGATAGGCGTCAGCGGCTGAGCGCCAAGTTCCTCGGGGCTGTCCACTGCAACGGAGATCTCCTCGTCAGGCAGAGGACCTGGTACCTCCGTGGGCGGCTCAGCTTCGAGCGGCTCGGGCTCGGCTGCCGGGGCCGACGGGGTGATCGAGTAGCTCGCGTGAGCCGTCTTGGAGTTGGTCCCCATCACGTCTTCCCTGCGTGCTGAAGGGCCGCGGCGTTCTCCAGCTTCAACTCACCGAGGAAGAACTCGGCGAAGTCCTTGCGCAGACTCTTCTTGCGCTCGACCGCGTAGTCGAGGAATGCCTCGGCGACCTGCTTCGTGGTCACCGAGGCTTCAGCGATGCCATGGTGCTTGGCCGCCTTCGCACGCATCGCCGGAACCCATTTCATCTGCTTCTGCGCGGCTCCCGCGTAGGCCGCCGATCGCAGCAGTCCGCGCCACTCGGCGTCTGGAACCGACTCGAGATGTTTGATCACCGAGTGCGCGGCCGCGGGATTGACCCGAACCCCTTTGGGCAGCTTGCCCTCTTTGAAGGCGTCGTACGCCCGGTGATAGACCGCTGTCGTGTTGTTCGGCCGGAACGACATCGACAGCTTGTCCTGACCGTAGAACTTGAACGACTGCCCGTGGTCGATCGGGACGAGACCGCCCTCGCCGGTCCGGAGGACGTTGCCGGCGTGCGGATCGTGATTTCCCAGAGCCCAGCTTGCGACGTGCAGCCGGACGATGTCGTCGACGTCGGTTTGTGACCAGGTGGAGGGGTTGTCGGACATCTCGGTCGCGCCGACAAGCATCGGCTGTACGGAGGCCGGCTTTCCGTTGATCTTGGTGGCATACACAGGTACAACGGGCAGACCTGCACGGTGAAGTGCCCGCGAAGTAGCGGCCTCCGCTGCGATGACCGCGCCGCCCCGTGGCGTTGCTTCTCCTTTGGCGAGCCATGGTTTGCCGTCTGGCCCGGTGTGCAGCGTCTTCGGGTGCGTCCCGCCGAGGTCCGCGGGCTTGCCCGTTCCGAAGTCCCAGGCCGCGACAGCGGACGGATCGACCGATTTCGGCAACGCTGAGAGGGCGGCTTTGGTCTGCCTCAGCGCTGAGAGCATCTCGGCATGCTGTCGGCCGAACGCGCTTCGGGGCGCTGCCAGGATCGGGGCTTTACCTGCCTTGGCTGGTAACGACTTCGCACTGTCCTTGAGAGCAAGCTTCTCTTGCAAGCTGTGTTTCAGCGACGCGACCGACGCGCTGACCCCATAGGCTTGATGTACCAGGAGCGTTTTGCAGAACGACTTCGTCGCCGCCGCAGCTTGATCGGTTGTGAGGATGCCAGTGGAAACGACGAACGCTCGCAGGTCCTTCAGCTCTTGCTGGTCGGCCCATGGCCCAATTTCTGTTTGCGCGATCTGCAGAGTCTCGTTGTGTGCGAGTGTCGGCTCGACGGGCTTCCAGCCACTTATGTCCGTGTAGGCGTTCCCCGCCTGATGCGCGTGGTCGAGGAACTTGGTCATAGCCGCGACGCCGCCCGGGTCGGCGAGGTTAGGCAGGCCACCGTGCCCGATCGCGTTGTGCAGGTCGGCGATGTGGGCTTCGAACGTCGCTTTTGTGGCCGCGCGCTCGACCGCGAGGCTCTGGAGGTCGAGCCGTTCCTGCTTCTCGGTCGACGCACGCAGCAGCTTCAGAACCTGGTGAGCATTGAGCACCTTGGCATGGAATGGCGATATCTGGTCAAGGTCCTTCGCGGCTTGAATCGCGGCGGAAAGTTCATGGGGAGCGATGTCGGTGAAAGCTTGATTGACTTGATGTTTTGCCGCTGAACGTATCGTCGCCAGGTCGGCGAGCGCTGGGTTGTGCGCGGTCGCCAGCTTGTTTTCCGCGGCGATCAGAGCCGAGACGAGGTCGGGATCGGCCCACGAGCCGTCGGTCTTGGCAGCCCCGACCGCGCTGACAGCAGCATTGATCGCTTCCTGTGCTGCCTGCACTTCTGCGGCAGTCGGCATCCAGGTGGTGAAGCCCGCAGGCACGCTATGGATTGGCTTCGCGACCAAGCTCGCGTCGATTTGTTGCCATTGCTCAAGGGTCTTGCCTCCGACCGTTTCGCCGGAGCACAACGCGATGAACCTGTTGATCGCGACGCTCTGGATCGTCTGTTTGGTGACTACATCGTCCGGATAGGATGGATCGAGCCAGTGCACCAAGGGGTTTCCGCTGGTTTCGGACAACCCCACCAACGCCGGATGCTTGAACCCCTTCGCAACAGCGAGCTCCTTGAGCTCGTCCTGCGTAAGGCCGTTCAGGAACAGCTCACACTGGGTGTGTAACGCGTCCTCGAACGCGCTGGGGTCTCCGGCGATCTTCGCGATTTCTCCTTGGGCCTCGTGAACCGCCTCCACGAACATCGCATACCGTTCCCCGACGTCATCGGGCAGATCGAGGGTGGTCGGCTCGAATGGGTTCTCCGGGTCGACTCCGTTGAGCGCGAAACCTTCCACGACCGACAAGGCGATCTCCGCATCAGTCCACTTCGGACCTTCGTCGACGGAAGTCTCGTGCGCAGACGCATCAGACGGGCCGACGGCGTAGGTGGAGTGCGTGGTCTTGGAGTTCGTTCCCATGAGGACTCGATCAGCCGGTGCTACCGAGCAGGTCGTCGAGCTGGTATTGAACAGCGGCACCGAGATCAGGTGCCGAGGGAATGAGGTCGATGCGTGCGGCGGGTGCCGTGAGCGAGTTTTCCCAGATCTCCATGTGGGCGGGAAGGTCGTCCACTGGGGTGGAGGCGATGCGTTCGCGCCAGGTGAGGCAGCGTTGATACTCCCGCGGGACCCATTCGATGTGCCGGTCGATCCCGCCGTCGTCTCCCTGATCGACACCAAGCACCGCGACGACGGTCGTGGCGGCCCCGTACTCGGGCGACCAGCCGAGCAGGATCCAGAGCGTCCGCTTCATCAGTCGTCTCCTTCGGGCAAGAGCGAAGCCAGGTAGCGCACCGAGCTGGCAAAGGCGTCCGGGATGCGGGCTTGCAAGTCCTTGCGCCCTTCGGAAGTCATCACAGCTCCGTGAAGCGCGTACTGCGCCGGGTTCTGACTGACGAGAATCAGACCGTTGCCGAAGAGGTCGACGGCGGTGGCAATGCGGTCTTGACGAGACAAGCCGGTGATGATGACCGGGAGGCCGGCCGGGATGTTCTCCGCGAGCCAGCTGAGACCGGGCAATGCCCAGGTTTCCCAGTTCTTGTTCTCGCGCACGGTCTGAAGGTTGATCGCGATCGCGGGCGGCGTGGTGTCGGCGATCCACGTGGCGTATCGCTGGAGGTCTTCGAGCCGGAACCAGTAGAGATTCGGGACGGCCGGCATCCCGGCCCGGACGAATTCCTCCGTGAGCAGCAGCGACCTGCGCATGTTGATCAGATGTTCGGCACGCGGCCAGTTGCCGTAGATCGAGTAGTTCGGGGCCAGGACGAGATCGAACTTGAGTGTCGCCAGCCGATCGAGTAACCGATCGCGGTGCCGTGCCGTCCAGAACGCTTCGACCAGCGGGTCCTCTCCGTATCCCGAGAGGACGGTCAGCGTCGTGGCCGGGAGGCCCAGCGCTTCGGCGGCCGTCGCTGCTTGATCCCACCGCGGGTAGATGGCGTGCGTCTGCGGAGAGAACACGCGACGAAGACCGACGGCGTAGGCGGGCCAGCCCAACGCGGCGTCGAGGTCGCCGGCGCCGGATCCGTCGACCTGTGGGATGAAGGCGGGTAAGCCTTCGGGCAAGCGGCCGCCGACGATAACGTCGTCGAATTCGAGGGTCTCCCCGACATCGGCCATCCACGCCTTGATGTCGGTTCGGGAACCGCACCGGATCGGGCAACTCGAGCACGCGGTCCCTGTCCGCGCGGTCTCTGCGCGTGCGCAGCCGCAGTAGCTGCAGTCCGAATTGCACCCCGAGCACACCGGCGCGATCACAACCCCCGGCTCAGCGTCGGGGCCCGCGTACCAGGGGCAGCGCCTGCAGTCACAACGCGCGGCCGGCGCGGCGTCGGTGGGCAGGCCGAGGAATACGGACAAGGGACTCACTCCGTTCCGTTGAGTTGATCGGTCAGAAGGCGGAGCGATGCCAGATCGTGTGCGGAGAGCCGAGCACCGTGTGCCAGTGCGGCGGTCAAGTGGCGAAGGCTGGCGAGGACGTTGTCGACAAGTCGTTGATCCACCAATGGGACGGGATCAGCGGTCGCTGGCGAGTCGGCGCGGAGCTTGTCGGCACGCGCACTGTCTGCTTGTTCGTGCAGTTGCTCGGCTTCGGCAAGAGCTTCGTCCGGCGTAATCGCCGGGTCAGCCGCAGCGGCCAGGGCCGAGCTCAACAGTCGCGTCCGGTTGGTCTTCTTCACCGCGGCCCAGATGTCCTGTGCGGCCTGCGCTCTCCCTCGGTTGAGCTCGATGAACCGGATGCGGGTGTTGAGGCTGATCTTGGCCTCGTCCATCTCTTCGGCGATCTCGCGGGGCATCTCGGCGAACGCGCGCACCAGCTCGCGTGCCTTCCGCGGGGTCAGCTGCAGGCCGAGGCGGGTCAAGACCTGAGACCATGGCGCCGCGCATTTCTTGTCTGCGCCGCGGATCCGCTCCATGGCAGAGAACCGGGCGATCGGATCGTCGATGGCGTAGACGTCGGCTGGGACCTTGTAGCCGTGCGCGATCAGCTTGCCCAGCAGCACGGCGCAGCGATCGAGGACGAGCGCTGCCGCCAGCTCGCCGGGACGCAGGTTCTCGCGCGCGAGGTTCTCGACCAGCTGCCAGATCCGGCGTTCCTCGTCCGACAACGGTCCCGGGCACACGACCGCTGGGAGCGCGGTGAAGTGTGGGTTGTCCGGCTTGTGGACGGCACCCCAGCGGCAGGCCCGCAAGCGCCTCTCCCCCGCCGTTAGCCTCATAGCCGGAGCCTTGTCGTCGCCGACGTCCATCTCCTCGACGAGGACCGGTTGAAGGACGCCGACGGTCGCGATGGAAGAAATCAGGTCAGCGAGCTCTTCCGGCGCGGTACTGTCGCCGGGCGCTCGTCCCTGCGACTCCGTGAACGGAGTTCCCTCACCTCGCAGCGGAAGCAAGGTGAATCGACGCTGGCGCAACCGGGACGAAAACCCAAGCTGCCCAACAAAATCGACTGGTTCGTCCATTACTGGCTACCCGTCTTGGGCCAAGTGAACGCAGATACCGGTGCGCCGCTCTCGGCGAGTAACGGCACCGCGATGTCGGCTGTCGGCCCGGACTCTCGGAGCCTCCGCAAGGTCGTGCCCAGCGCGCATACGCGATCGCCGGCGAGCGCCAGGCCGTGCATCGCTTGTGCGTAGGCCCGCAGGTCCGCGAGCCGGCGCTCGAGGACGTGCTCGGCAGCGCCGGACAGAACGATGAGAAGCCGCGGGAAGCGCGCATACCGGCTTTGCCATGCGGGTTGCCCAGCCGAGTTCGGCTTTCCGGGGATGTAGTCGTGGTAGTGGACGTAGGAGCGGAGCTTTTGCGCCAGCCGTGCGACGGGCATGGTCGCGCGGTCCAGCTCGATGAAGAAGGTGCGCTGTGAGCGCCGCCCGTCTTCATCGAGGACGTAGTCGAGGACCGCGTCCGCGATGACTACGCCCTGGCGCCGTCCACGGCCGTCTCGAAACCGGTGCGCGACCTCCGGGGTCCAGGACAGCGGCCCGCATTCGTCCCCGCGCCGACGGGCTGCCACCGCAAAGGCAAGCCCGGTTTCGACGACGTCGAGCGCATGCTCCTGCAGCAGCTCCACCGTTGCCGCCCGAGGGACCCGGTACGGGCGGGTATCCACTCGCCCGGACTCCTCGACCAGTTCCGCACCGCTCTCGGTGACGTGCCAGGTCCGGGGAGCATGGTGCCGGTGCAAGCCGTCGGCAAGACCGTCCGCTTGTAGGGCAAGGAGCTTGTGCTGGACGGTACGGATCGACGTGGCTGGCGCGATCAGCCGCCGCATCTGCTCCGTGGAGACCATGCGATGCCAGTAGAGAACAACGAGGGCCTCGCGCTTGAACGGGTCGAGTCGCGGCATCGATCACTCCACCGTCGACTCGGGTGACGGAAGTTCAATGCCTGTACCGCTTCCGCGGGACGGAGGGCGTCCTCGCCGCGAGCGAGGTGCCGGCTGGTTCCCGCGCAGCGCGACGAGGATCCGGTCGTCGAGGTCCTCGAGTTCGTCCAGGACCTCCCCGATCGGCCTGCGGGTCAGGTTCCGGTCGAGGCACCGGTCGACGTCATCGTTCCACTCGGGATGGAAGTGGTCGGCGAATTCGTCGTCCACGTGGAGACCGCGGATCTTGAACGGCGTGGTGCGCTGGCCGCCGAGCGTCACGGTGACGACGTGGTGGAACTGCTCGAGTTCGGTGATCGTCGCGGGCTGGACGAGGCCGCCGTACTCGCGGGCCACCGTTCGGGCGCCGTCGATCGCGGCGGCGCTTGTCATCAGAAGCGACTGGTTCTGCAGCAGCGCCCTGCGGGTTTCGGGAGCGAGCCGGTCGGGCATCTGGTTCATCGCGTGCAGCGCGACGCGGTACTTCCGCAGCTGTTCCAGGATCGCGGCGAGGTATCCGCGCGACGCTCCGTCGACCGCGGCGAGCTCGTCGACGAAGGCGTCGCACCTGCGGCGCTGATCGACCGGCGTGTCCGCGCGCGAGCGACCGGCGCGGAACAGGTCGTAGATCATGAACGAGGTGATCAGCTTGTTCGTCTCGCCGGTGCCGGTGGTGCAGACGAAGACGATCTTCCCCGTATCCATGGCCCGGCGGACGTTGTACGTCGTAACCGACGAGCCGAGGAAGGCGGACAAGGTCGGGCTGGTGCGCAAGCGGTTGATGATATTCGTGACGACCGTGGTCGCGTCCGGCGCCAGCTTCGTGAACGAGTCCGTCCAATAGCGGCGGATGCTCGGCTTGAGGAAACGCAACACCTCGTCGCGCCAGGTGGCGTCGTCGAGGAGCGTCGGGATCTGGAAGATCGTCGGTGCGCACTCCGGCGGCAGCCGCATCGCGAGATAGCAAAGCGCCTCACACGCCTTGGTCAGGATCGACTTCGCCCGCGGCGCGGAGTCTCCCCATCCCAGCGCCGTGGCGAACGAGGTGACGACGGCGTCGACGCGGTCCTCGATGTCCTCTTCGGAGAAGCCCTGCATGCTGAGCGGGTTCCAGCCGGGCAGCCGCTTGTCTCGCCCGCGGACATCGAGGTTGACCTCCCACAGCCGATTCCGCAGTTCTGGATCGGAAAGGTACGGTTTCGCGCGCTTCCAACCATCAGCGTGCGGATCAAGGAACCAAACGCCACCGCCGAGCCGAGCGATCTCGATCGCCTGCGCGAGCGCCTCCTCGGTCTTGCCGAAACCGGCCTTCCCGAACCGCGCCGAGAACAGCAGCTCGCGAATCGGGACCCCAACGAGCCGGTCTTCGCCGTTGAGGTCGGTGACGTAGCCAAGTCGAACCAGCCCCGCACCGGGCTTGTACCGCGGGATCTCTCTGGGAGCGGGCATGACCCAGCCCCGGCTGCGGGCGATCACCGGTGACAGGCAACGTCCGGATGGTGGCTTCAGCAGCGCCGCGATCTCGCTGGCTGTCACGTATGACCGGCTCTTGGCCAAACCTGTGTGGAAACGCCGGTCGAAGAACCTGCGGATCAGGATGGTGTCCGCGCCGAGATGCCAACCCAGCACACGCGGCCCTCGAGCTCGCCAGTAGTTGTCGCCGCGGTAGACGTCGAAGGCGCCGATCACGCTGCGCAGATGCGCCTCCGCGCGGCCGGGGATCTCCGAACGACACCGGATCAGCAGCTGGACCGCGAAGACCGGCTCGTCCGTCGCGAACTTGTTCGGTACCGGCGCTTGCTGTCGCGGGGCAGACCGGCCGGCCCGCGTGCGGTCGGCACGAACTCACCGACGATCTCGCCCGCAGCCTCGACGAGTGCACGTCCTACCGCCCCGTCCTGCTTGGTCGTCTGACGAGCAAGGTGGCGGATCCTCGCGGGAGTCAGCGGAATCAAGTCGAGACAGACATCGACCTTCTCTCCGAGGTCTGGCCGGACGTCACCCAGCGCGTTCGCCAGAGCCTGCAGAGGGTCGTCCGGCCGAAGCGGTAGCGCCTTGAGCGCGAGGTGGGCCGGACGTGCGAGGACCAGCTCGGCGCGTGCCACGTGCACCTGCGGTGCAGCCCTCCTGGCGGAAGGAAAAGTCTCCCCAGCTCGGCGTGCCCGGAGGTCTCGCAAGTTCATCGCGTTCCCCCGTCCGCACGGAGGTCATCTCGCCCTCGTCCGTGGTCCCGGGACGTATCTCCTTGGTCACCCGAGTTGCGGCGGATCTCGACTTCCGGGTAGGTCAGCTTGTTGATCACGCCGGTGATCGACTCCCGGCCTTCCACGCTCATGGCCAGCTTCCCGAGCGCCTCGTCGGTGCTGAATCGCACCCGGACACCGACCGCGGACTTCGGCACCCAGCCGTGCACCGGGCGCACCCGGCCGAGCTGGTGCGCGAACGCCAGGACGCCCTGGAGGGACGGGTCGAACGTGGCGGTCGGGAGGAGGTCGTAACTGACTCTGGAGCGGAGGTGGTGGGAACGTAAGTGTCGGTGGAGGACGAAGACCGCGATCAAGATCGCGACCACCGCCGTGGTCACCCACCACAGCGCGGGCTCGGCGAGCACGTGGTGAATATCGAGCGCCTTCGGCGCGCTGGTTCCCTGGATGGCCTGGCGGCCATGGGGGAACAAGTCGGCCTTTCCGACTGGGCTTGTCCACAGCGCCTGAGCAGCGGAAGCCTCCGCAGACACAGAACACGCCGGCGCTGGGTCAACCGCAAGGTCAATCGCGAAACAGCTGCGCCTCATCATGCTTGAGACACGCGTCCGTACGAACCAGTTCAATGCAGGCAGCGCCGACGAATCATCCTGTTCCGAGCGGCCCTAACGGGCAGGCATGCCCGTTGAGGTCAACCGCGCTCAGCCATCTCCTCCAGGAAACGGACGCGATCAGCTATCGGAGTGTGCCTGAGGAACAGCCGGGATATTCCATCGCCGTCCCGGAAAGGATTGACCATGAGCAGGTGAGCCTGGGTGACGATAGCGGCCTCCGGCGCAAGCGGCGCGGCCTTTACGCCGGTCTCCAGCTTTCGCAACGCCGAGGCCAACGCCAAGGGATCATCCGTGAGATCCGCACTGTCCGCGTCCGCATGCTGATAGATGGAACTGCTCACCGGAACACGTACGAAGATGGCGGCCACCGGCCCCAGGATGGCCATGAACAAGACAGCGAGCGGGTTCGGCTGGTCATCGTCCGCCACGATCGGAGCGGTATAGCCCAGGATGCCGATCAGGCTGACGGTGCCGGACAACGCCCCAGCGATGGACAGCAGCAGAGTATCGCGGTTGTAGATACGAGCCAGCTGATGTCCAAGGACCGCACGTAGCTCACGTTCGTCCAGCAATTCCAGAATGCCTGCGGTACAGCACACTGCGGCGTTTCTCGGAGTGCGGCCAGTCGCGAAGGCGTTCGGCGCGATTGTTGGACTGACGTAGATCCGTGGCATGGGTTGGCGTGCCGCCAGGGCAAGTTCCTTGACGATGCGGTAGAGGACAGGTTGCTCGGGCTGTGAGACAGGTCGAGCTCGCATCGCCTTCAGCACAAGCCTGTTGGAGCTGTAGTACGCGTAACCCGTCAACAGCAGCGCGATTCCGAGGCCAACGAACAGCGCGGTGCGGCCCCACAGGGACGCAACCAGCACGACCAACCCGATAGTGCCGCCGAGCGTCAACACAGTTCGCGTGATGTTCGACCTACTTCGCTTGTACATGCCATAGCGGAACCGGGGCTGCGCCGGCAGTCCCGAAACGAACGTGTCGTAGTCACCTCCGTTGCGGAAAGCGGCAGGAGAGTCCGCGAACGCTGCTAAAAGCCGCCTGCCACGCCCACCTTGCTCCGCAGTTGGCGAGTGGCTGAAAGCGGCCGAGGAGTCCGCGATGGCAGACAAGAGCCTACGACCCACTCCGTCACGAGGCATCGTTGTCACCTCGATCCCGAGGTTGCCGACCATCGCCCTCGCCATCAGGGATGATCGCCTCCGCGTACCTCGCAACCTTCTTCACCACGACAGGCGCCGCAGCTCCTATCCCAAAAGCGACAAACCCATTGGCGACGATCTCGGTCGTGGCAAGCGCAGCGGCGGTCGCCGTAGCGATACCGAGGTGCAGGACGATCGACACCCCGTAAACGCCGCCCCCAGGACCCCTCGGCCGAGCCCAAGGCCAGCCCTTGACACGATGGCATGCTTCCAGGAACAGCACGGCACGGTTGGTCGCGGCACCGATCAGACCCCACAAGGCGTACTGCCACACCAGACGCAATCTACGGCACCACACGCGAGGCAGCAGATCGCCCATCACATCACGTCGAGCTCGACGGCTATAGCAGCCGCCTTCCTCCTACGTACTCACCAAGATCGATGGTGTCGAGTCGAACCGCAGCCCCGGAGTACGGCGCATTGATCATCCTGCCGTCACCCAGGTAGATGCCAACGTGGTGAATGAGACCAGGACTGTAGAAAACAAGATCACCTGGCATAAGTGCTGCTAGGCCTGATTCTTTCGACAAGGGGGCACCGATCGCGAACTGAGCCCTGCTGTTGTGCGGCAAGGTGATACCGACCTTCGCGTAGGCGAAGAGAACAAGACCGCTGCAGTCGAAGCCAGTCTTGTTGTAGTCCCCGTGCCGGTCGGCGACGCCACCGTCCCGGATCCCGCGGCTCGGCCCAGCAGCCGTGCCACCGCCCCAGGCGTACGGCACACCGAGCTGCGACATCGCGGCGTCAATCACGATCTTCGCTGCCCCGGAAGCGCTGACGACAGGCCGGAGGTCAACCGCGTCGTATCGCTCGATGTTGGCGAGGACCTGGGTGACGTAGTTCTGGCTGGCGTTGTACCGCAATAGCGCGGCGCGTAGCTGGGCCTGGTCCTTCAAGTTCCGAGGCCCGGTTCCGCAGAGGTACGCCGCCGCGCCGAGAGCGGCGTCGAAGGCATTGTGCGGGTTTCGGGCGCCATCGTCGTTGCCGTCCTGTTCGACGCCGGCCCAGGTGGTCGTAAGGAACTGGAACGGGCCGACGGCGCGGGCGAAGGTTCCGTCGGGATTTCGGATGGGAGTGCGGTTGCCTCCGACGCCGCTGCCGTCGAGAGGTGGGCCGAGGATCGGTGGCGTGATGTCCCCGTTGGGTGCGATCGTCCGTCCGGACGCGTGGCGGGATTCGACTTCGGCGATGCCTGCGAGGATCGACCAGCGCATCCCAGCGCAGGCAGGGCGAATGCCGCCGATGCGCTGGGACGCCTGTTGGTAGGCGGTGAGCATGACGCCCGGGAGGCCGGGTACGTGTCCTGGCGCCGGGCTAGATCCGTCTGCTCCCCCGGCGATGACGACGATGATCAGGACGGCTACGAGTACGCAGGCGATGGCAGGTCCGAACAGGAGAAAGAGAGCAAGGCAGCCCCACCGTTTCGGATGTTCGCGGACCTCGTTGCGGACGTGCTCGGCGACTTGGAGTGCAAGCAGCGGGTTCATGACCGATGCTCGTTCAACCGCGTACGCAAACGCTGCGACCACGTCGGCGTGATCGGCAACATCCCAGGCGGCAGCGCAGTCGGTTCCGGGACTGGGCTCTGGCCGCGTGCCCTTCTCCCCGCGGCAGCGGAAGCCGCGAGGTCGGTGCCGGTGAATTCGGGCGTGGCCGAAATCCTGGCGGGTGGCTGAGGCGCAGCTGGCGACTCACCGGCTGAACGGCGGCTGCCGAGTACCGACGCCGCGGTGGTCGCGACATTAACTAAGGGGCTTGCGGCGGCACCGAGATTTCCAGCGTACGTGGAGGTGTAGGCCTTCACGGCGCTCGCCTTGCGCCCGAGTGCTGTCTTGGCCGCGGTGCCCCGTGCGGTGAGGGCGGTATGCGCGCGATTCGCGGCCGCAGGCCAGGACACCGGAGCACCCAGTGTGAACGAGACGGCCTTGCTGCCAGCCTTCCCGCCCATTTTACCCGCGGTCACCAGCCGGTTCTTCAGGTAGTTCGCCGGGGCGATGGCCTCAGTGAAGGCACCGGCACCGGTCTTGATCGTCCGGCTGATCCGATGCGGCCCAGGCTCGACGACGGGCAAGGGCATGGATTTCGGCCCGCTCCGTGGCCTGCCGAGCCGCTGGACACCGGAATTGACGTTGGACCGGATCCGCTGAATGTTCGCCATGAGCCGCTTGCGGAACAGGAAGCCGGAGAACACGACGATGTCGATGACGGCGAACTTGACCAGCTGTGGGCCGAGGTCGGCGAGCATGAGCGACCGCAGCAGCACGGTCATGACGGCGATGAAGAATATGCCCATCAGCAGCTTGGCGATGGTTCCGGCGATCGAGCTGATGCGGTAGGCCAGCTGGTGCTGCAGTGTCGGGATCAGGGCCGCGATCAGGGCCAGGCTGAGCAGGAGGCCTTCGAAGAGCAGGAAGTACGGGGCAAGGATCTGGATCGCGTTGAGGCAGATGGTGAGGATCGCGAACAGGATCATCGCGACGGCGTACTCCCACGCCCCGAGCATGCGGTCGCCATCGGCGACCTCGTTGTACTTGCCGTACTCGCTGGGACAACCGGCGAGTACGCGGGCCGGGGTGCTGTCTTTGCCGGACCAGGGGCCCTGGTCGAGGATCTGTTTGATCGAGTACTGGCAGGCGCCCGTGCCCTGCCTGCCGGAGACCGGAGTCCCGTAGTTGAGCGTCTCCCACGGCGCGATGAGCAGGTTGTCGATGAGGGCTTGCCCGATCGGCGCGGCGGGATTGCCGGTGCCGCCGGGTTGCTTGCCCATGATCACGGCGCTGACGTCGGCGCCGAGGTCTCGGCTGAGGCTGAGCACTCCCCCGTCGCCGACGAGTAAGTCGACGGGATGGGTGATGATCGCGATGGCCAGGACGTTGACCGCGATCGTGGACACGGTCTCGCGCCAGGCTCGGGTGGTGAGGCCGCGCACGAACAGCAGGCCGAGGTAGCCGGTCGCGATCAAGAGAGCCAGCTCTCGGAGCTTCAGCCCGCCAATGATCGTCGTCTGCCAGATCTTCTCGAGGTCCTGCGCGGGCGCCTTGATCCAGTCGACCACGCCGGCGGTCATGGACCATTCGGTGAACCAGACGGAGAAGCCGAGTGCGTACTTGCCGACGGCGAAGCCCATGTTCGCCAGCCAGAGCCAGATCGTCGGCATGGGGTTGCTGATCAGCGAGGGCAGGTTGGCGAAGAGGTCGTAGTTGCGCAGGTCGCGGCCGTAGCCGTCGTCGATGGTGAACATGCCCTTGAGGTGGGCGGCGTGCCCGGGGTCGTCCCGCAAGGGCAGGGTCGGCGCATCCGGATCGGGATGGTCCAAGCTCGGTGGATTCGGCTGTGGAGCGCGGGGATCGGGAACGACAAGGCACAACGGGTACGGCTGGCACGGCCGTGGTTCGTTCGGTGGCAGCGGGACGGCTTGAGCAGTGGCGGGCGCGGCGTTGCCGAGCAGTAGGACAAGCACGATGGTGGCGAACGCGAGAGGTTTCGCGGCACGCGCGTTGACCGTCATGAACGTCTCCCGGGGTCGCGCCGGTGGTGTCCGAGACATGGCGCGTACCAGCGGGTTTGATTCAGGACCGCCGGACGGTGGGCGTGGTGAGAACGGCTTGAGGCAGCGTCCGGTAGGGCTGGGTCAAGATCTTGACCTTGCCGACCCGGCCGGCGTGGTCGCGGACCAGGAACTCCCCGGCGCGCGCTCCGCGTTCTTCGTCGCCGCCTGCGGGGTTGAGCGGTGATAGATCTTTGGTGACGATCTCCTGGTAGCGGGTATCGGCGGCGTCGACGCCGAGCCACGCCAGCCCGCGTCGGGCGAGACCGCCGTCACGGTGGCGGCCGAGCATCCGCACGGCGATCAGGCCGCGGAGGACTTCGTCACCGAGGTCGCTTTCGGAGTGCGAGCCGAAGGCGGCGTCGGCGCCGTGCTTGCGCCCATCCCGGACGAACTCCAAGGCGATCTGCTGTCCCTCGGGTGTGCCGGTGACGTTGTAAGCCTCATCGCAGATGAATTGGCCCCATCGCTGGGTTCCGAAGCAGATCTCCTTGGCGATCGCCGCGATCAGCAGATGGAAGGCACGGCCGAAGAGCTTCCTCGGCGGGATGCGGGCGGCCATGCGCTCGCTGCTCATCTCGAGGGTGTTCGGGAGCGGGACTTCGTTGGTGCAAAAGACCACCATGTCCGCAGCGAGCAGGTCGACGGGCTCAAGCTCGGTATCGAAGATCGGGCGGGTGATCGGATCACGGCGAAGGCGCCGCAGTCGGTCGGCGAGGCCTCGAGACGCTGGGTCCGTGGCGCCGTGGTCGGCGAGGACGTCGATGAGGGCGTTGCTGGACGCGGTCGAGCCGCTGACCTGGTCGAGGGCGCGGCCGAGCGCGTCGCGTTCGGCCGAGTTGGATTCCAGGTCCAGCCAGGAGGCGAAGAAGGTTTCGGCGATGCCGGTGCTGGACTTCGTCTTGCCGTGGAAGACTCGGAGGGGGTCGCAGGAGTGCCGGAGCTCGGTGTCCGCGGCGCGTTCGCTGTCGAGAGTGGGGTCGACGATGTCGACCACTTGGCAGTTGCCCGGGAGTGCTTTCGCGACCGGCGCCCATTCGCGGCTCCGGGTGCGGTCGATGGCGATCACGCGGCCGTCGAGCATCAGCCGGACGACTGCGGCGAGGTTCTTCAGTACGACCGATTTCCCGGAGCCGAGTTCGCCGATCACCGCGACGCCTCCGGACGAGTCGTGGGTGGGTCCATAGGTCGGGTCGAGCAGGAACGGGGTGATCGCGCCGCCGTCCAGGACCATGCCGAACAGGGCGCCGCTGGGGTCGCCGAACTCGGCGGACGACATCGGGAGCAGCATCGCGCAGTCGCTGGCGAGGAGGTTCTGGCTGCATTCTCGGACGACGAGTGGTGTCCGGTAGCCGGGAAGCAGCGCCTGATAGAGCTGCTTCTGTCCACCGAGCGGCCTCTCCCACTTGTACTCGCCGCCCAAGAACATCTGCCGCAACGTCTTGGCCCGTGCGTCGCACTCGTCGGCGGTGGCACCCCACACGCAGGCGACGACGCCGACCTCGAGTTCGATTTCGGTGGTGCTCGCGCCGAGGCGGGCGTTCTTGTGCTGGATCTCCTCCTGGGCGGAGTGAACGTCGGCCGGTACACCCGCGGTGTCTCCACCGTGTTCGTCGTCCTGGCTCATCAGGTCGCGGGTGCGGCGCCGGTTGGCCGCACGAGCCTCGTCGTTCGTCTTCGCCGCGATGCGCAGCGCGTAGTCGACTCCGAAGCCGATGTTCGCCAGTCGCGACAAGATCTCGTGCCCAGGAAAGGTGAAGGCGCGGGGCATCTCCGCGAGTACGAGATTGGCCTGGTAGCTCTCGACGAGTCCATCGTCGTCGGGTGTGACGCACTTGAGGAACCGCTTGTTCAGGACCTGTAGTGGGTTTCCCAGACGCCTGCCTTCGTCGCTGCGGCCGCCTTCGTCGAACACGGTCCCGCGCAACGTCACAAGCCGAGCACGGCTTCGGCCGCGTGACAGGGTGGCGCCGGTGTTGTGCACGGTCGACGCGCGTTCGAGCTGAGGCTCGCGAACGCCTCTGACCGGAGCGCGGCACAACCACCACAGCAGTTCGGCTTCGGTCGCGGGGCGAAGTGGGATCGCGCCGCCGAGGTCGTGCTCGATAACGCGCGCAAGGTCCTGTGCCTCAGAGACAGCTTGAGGCGACACGGGTCGCGGCGGGAGACCGAGGCCTGCGCTCAGTGCCGCTCCCGCGGCTCGCAGCAGGGCACGGCCTCCGTCGCGCCAGCCGGTGCCGGCGAGAGGTTTGGCGATCCAGTAGCTGCGGCCGAGCACGTCCAGGTCGTCGAGCTGGTCCCAGGCGTTGTGCACAGTCTCCGCCCAGTGCGGGTTCTCATCGAGGTCGATACCGCCGAGGCAGCGCCGGATGATCGCGTGAGGCTGGACCTGTTCACACAGCGACGCCAGCATCACCTCGCCGCGCAGGGACTTCATGAACGTGACGGTGCGGTTGTACAGCTCATGCAGCTGCTTTCCCGTCGAGCGAGCGCTTTCCCGCGGATGTGCTCGCCATACCGCCCAGACCGACCCGTCCGCGCAAAACAACAGATTGCCGCTGATGTCCTGGATCTGATTCTCCATCACCGGACTCCAGCGAGCAGCCGCTGCAGTGACGACCTCGGCGGTCCGCTATCCACAGGCAAGTGTGAGTTATCCACAGTTACATCCACACCATGCAGGTGGAACCGCGGCGTGCACGACACCGGACGCTCCGGCCGGTAGGCCCGACCTGCGAGCATTCCCGAAGACGGCGCGAGCAGATGCGCTACGAGGCCGACCAGCCAGCTAGCCGGCGTCCGCGATTCGATCCGTGCGCGGCGGACGGCGATCGCGGACAGCGGCACACCCCAGCGCGCTGGGCCCAGCCAGTCCAGGAGCGGCAGCTTCCACACGACCAGCAGGAGGACGAGGAAGACCACGCCTTGAGTGAGCGTGTACGGCCCACCAGGCAGGTATCCGCCGTCCCTGCCCGGCATCCGCCCGAACATCCGCGGAAACCTGCGCGACCTCGTGTACGACCGTCCAACTAGGACATCACCGCGCGTGCGCTGCGCGGTCATTTCGTGAACCAGGCGCCGAACATGCCCGACACACCATCGAGGTTGAGCAAAATGCCGAGGAAGATCGCGGCGATCACGCCGTACTTGATCGAGCGGGTGAAGTTGCCCCGTGTCCCGATCAGCAGACCGATACCACCGACGACGGCCGCGAGCAGGATCAGGCGGCGAACGGCCTGATCTCCCCAGGCGAGGTTGGTGTCGATCCAGGTCTTGACGTCGGCTGCGAGCACAAAGGTCGACATCTCGTCTCCTATTCTCCGGCCAGAAGCGGAGCGGGGTCGATTCGGCTGACTTCCCAGCGACCTGCCCGCGCGACGAGAGTGAGGGCGTAGTCGATCGTGGTGACCTGCCCAAGGACGTCATATCCCCAGGCTCGAGCGGTTGTATGAACCTCGGTCTCGTCCAGCGGCCGGGCCGCCTGGCCGGGCTCGAACGGCTCGTGTGTACGCAGGTCAAGCAGCTGGAGCTCGGCGTACAACGGCGGTGCAATCGCGCCGACGTTCGTCCCTGGCGCGATATAGCGACTCAGCTCCCCTCGACCGGCCAGGTAGGCGACCAGAAAGCCGTGCACGGATTGACCGATCGGCCCGTTCAGCTCCGCGGACTCCGGGTAATCGAGATCGACCGCGGCGAGCGTGCGCGGACACGCCACCGGTGCCGGAAGCGACGTAGCGACATATCCTTCTGCACTCCCGACAAGACTGACCACGGCACAGGCCAGCCTCGCTCGATGCTTGCCGTCGGGCTGCTGGACCAAGACGTTGGCCGCGACGAGCACCGACCACGCGCCCGGTCGCGGCGATACCACCGACAACGTGCTGGTATCGACCGGGATCTGCGTGCCGACCGCACGCGTCGACTTCATCCCCGCCGGGTAGAAGGCCTCCAGCCCACCGGAGTCGTCACGGTTGGCCGAGAGCCATGACCGTACGTACATCTCCGCCCAGCCCTGCGGCTCTGCAGTCGCGAACTGCTGCTCCGGCCTCGGGGCTTCAGAAGGCGCCGTCGGCCGCAGCACCACCAAGCCCACGATCACGGCCAGTGGGCTCGCGATGATCAGGCACCACCCCAGCGCCCGGCCGACCCTTCGAGCCGCGGTGTGGACCACGGACTCCAGTTGAGCATCGGGGATCGCTTGCACGATTCGACTCTCGCGACGCTTCATCACTACGCCTCGATGCCCAGCACCTGGTGCAGGCGTTTGCGCAGCTCCCGATCACCAGAACCGGCGAGCACGTCGAGGGCATCACAAGCTGGGAATCCGACCTCGTCGAGGAACCGCCGGAGCTCGTCGTACAGCTGCCGATCGACCATCGTCGACTCGAGCCGGCGGCCCAGGTCCCGCGCTCGAACACGGGCATGGGCGATGAGCAGTTCGCCGGGGGCGAGGTCGGCACGGGATCCGGTCACGGAAACTCCCTGAGATCTGACGGATCGAGGTGCTCAAGACACGCTTGGCCCGCCGGCCTTTGATTCACCCTCGGCCGGCGCGTTGCCATTCACGACCAGCCTCTGCCAACGCGTCGAGCGCTCGATTCCGCCTCCGCGTCGCCGTCGGCTGGCTCACGCCGAACAGCGCCCCGAGCTGCCGGTCGGTCGCGACTCCGTCCCGGCCCATCTGCTCGCCGAAGTACCGAGCGGTCAGGATCGCCGCTTCCTGTTCGTCGAGCCATCGCTGCTCAACCGCCCATGACAGCAGCTCCAGCAACTCCTCCGACGCGTCCTTCTCGGCCGGCGGCTGGTGCACCGCGACATCGTCCATGTTCACGACTTCGGCGGCAGCCTGCGTGATGTCGACACCGAGTGCGCGAAGCGCGGCCCTTTGGGTGTCGAAGACCAGGTTGGCCGCGACGTGGTGTCGTCGTCGAAGCGGGTAGCAGCGAATCTGCTCCCAGAGGTGACCGATGGCCGCGGCCTGGACATCGGCGTTGGCTTCGTTCGCCGAGACTCCGCCTCCGGTTATGCCGCGGCGCGCGCCGAAAGTGCCGATGGCAGCCCGGCTCGCCCGGACGACGCGGCCGACGATGCCTGGCACCGCGGGCAACATGGCGTTCAGCACGATTTCCCCAGCGACGACGCCTTGGGCTCCAGCGAGCGCGGCCCGCTGCAACAGCGCGTACAGAACTTCGTCGTGACGCGCGTAGTCACGGCTGGCGAGGGCTTCCGAAAGCCGCTCGTGACTACCAAGGTCTGCCAACGCTGGGTCCTGCGCCGCCCAGGAACAGAGGGCGGTGTCGAACCGCGAGCGCGACTTCGGGTCAGCGAACTGGCGTTGGAGCACGGTGAGCGGGCTGGAGGTGGCGGACATCGTGGTGGCCCTTCGAGCGGCGGCAAGATCGCCACGAGGCTCGAAACCGCCCCTCGCCCTTTCCCTGGCTCAGAACCTTGCCCCGGCTCTGGGGCAAGCCGACTTTCACCTGATCGGAGTGCGCCCCCTCGCACCGAACACTTCCGCGCTAGGGCCGCCAGCGGAGAGGGCAACCTCGCGAGACGAGAGCCACCGCTGAGTCTCGCTGCTCTTCCAGCCGAACGAGACGAGGTCTCGGCCAGTCTCGATAGGCGTCTCGCGCGGCGTACACCTTGCCGTCGACCGATCGGTGAATTCGAGCGGCGACCGAAAATACATGTCTCGGTCGATCTCTTTCGATTCGTCGTTCCGTCTCTCCGCGGCGGCGAAGTCTCGCCGTTGACCGAGGCAGGTCTCGGCAGTTCGGGGTGGACTGGATGAATACTTCTGGGGACAGCGCGGTCGCTCCTGAGCCGTCGGAAGGGCGAAGCGACGGGCTCGTTTGGTGCTACGATCAACGTCTCAAATCTGGCGATCGCCGCTATTCTGGTTACGGCACAACAATTTCGGGTGTCCCGGGCGATCGTCTTCGCAGGCGGCTCAACGCCGCGATCAGCGAGCTACTCCAGTGGGCCGCGCACCAGTCCGGCCCAGCAAGTCCCGAGGACGAACCGCCTACATGACAACCTTCGAGCAAGTGAACGATCCTCCGGCGCCCGGCAGTTACGTCTCCGGGCCTTCCGGGCTGTCCGACTACGCCGTATCGCCCCTGGGCATGCCCGCAGCCTTGCTCCGCGACGAAGTCCGGGTGGCCTTCCTCGGCCGGACATCCACCGAGGATCTGCAGGATCCTCGCCAGTCGATGCTGCGCCAGCTCGCCAACTGCAAGGCCGCGATACCCGACTCATGGGTGATCGTGGCTCACTTCTACGACGTCGAGTCCGGTCGGCTTGCCCTGGACAACCGAGGCCGCGGTACAGACTACGAGCGCTTCGACATCCCGATCCCTCGAGCGGGTGGCGTGAGCGACCTGCTCAAGGAAGCCCCTGGTCACACTCGGGCGTTCGACGTGGTGATCTGCGAGGGGATTTCCCGTGTCGCGCGCCGGGCGTTCGAGGGACTGTCCATCGAGCGTGAACTCGAGCGCGCGGATGTGCCTCTCTTCGCGTCGAACGAGCCCATCACGTTGTCCGGCAGCCGCGCGCAGCGCGTCCTCCAGCGCCGTATCAACCAGTCCATCGCCGAGTATGAGGTCCTCAACACCCTGGAGCAGTCCTGGGGCGGGCTCTGCACACACGTCCGAGACGGCTGGAACATCGGCAAGCCACCGTACGGCTACAAGGCCAAGGTGCTTCCGCATCCCAACCCGACGAAGGCCGACAAGGGGAAGACCAAGTCTCGTCTCGAACCGGACGGCCGACGCGCCGAGACCGTCACGCAGATCTTCCACTGGCGGTACTACGACGGTCTCGGCTGCGAGACCATCGCAGACCTGCTGAACGCCGATCTCGAGCGCTACCCGCCACCGACCGCGCCCAGCAAGGCACGCACTCGCGGCTTCTGGGGCAAGAGCTCGGTGCACGGCATCACCACCAACCCCAAGTACACCGGCTACCAGGTCTTCAACCGCCGAGCCACGAAGTCCCGGCGGGGCAAGGTCAACGAGCCGTACAAGTGGGTCTGGTCACCGAAGCCTGTTCACGAGCCGCTGGTGCCCAAGTGGATGTTCGACGAACTCACCGGCCGTCGGACGGCACGACGCGGTTCACGGGCCGACGGGACCACCAATCAACACCCGCAGACCAACCGCACGTACCTGTTCCGTGGACGGGTCGTCCACAGCTGCGGACGCCGCATGATCGGCGACTCCCGGAAGGGACGGCCGACGTACTACCTGTGCTGGCCCAGAAAGAACAACCGCGGCGTCGCCGACCCTCACGCCGATCTGCCCACCGCGGTCCGGATTCGCGAAGACGAACTTCTAGACGCGGTCGGACGTTTTTTCGCCGACCGGATCTTCGGACCTGACCGTACGTCCATTCTGGAAGCCGACCTGGCCACTGTGGACGACACTGCCGCACGAGCACGCGCTGAGGACCGAGAGCGTCTACAACGACAGCTCGCCGACATCGAGCGCAAACAGGAAGCCCTGCTCCGCCAAGCCCAAGACGGCGCACCCGATGACCCCTTCGCGAAGGCGCTGAGGCAGAACTACAACGAACTGGCGGCGAACAAGAACACCGTTCAAGCCGAGATGGTTCAGCTGGACGCGCAAGACATCGAGACTCCAGCACCACCCACACCCTCGGACCTGAGCCTTCTGGACGCCGTCCCTTACTTGCGGGTCAACTTGGCCAGGGCTCCACAGTCCCTGCTACAGACACTCTTCGAGGTGACACAACTCACCGTGCAGTTAAACGGCCTCGGCGACGTCGTGACGATCGGGGTTAAACTGCCAGCAGATCAAGTGCCCTCGATAGCGGAAGCAGGAGAAAGGATCACAGACGCCATGTCGGCTACTGAAATAGCAAAAAGCGCCGATCAGAATGATCGACGCTTTTTGCGTGGTAGCTGTACGTACCCCCGATGGGATTCGAACCCACGCTACCGGCGTGAGAGGCCGGCGTCCTAGGCCGCTAGACGACGGGGGCTAGGATCTCTCTCCTCTGGGAGGAGATTTTCAGTTGTTCACCTGCTGTGTTGCTGTGGAGAAACTTACCAGACCGGGTTTCCCGCCTTCGCAGGGGGGTCACTCTGTGTTCACTCCGGAGAGTTCTCCAGCTGGGGTACCAGGACTCGAACCTAGACTAACTGGACCAGAACCAGTCGTGCTGCCAATTACACCATACCCCAGTGAGGTACCGTTCCGATCTTGACCGGCTCGGTGCCGCACGAGAAAGAATACTAGAGCACGCCGTTCCGCACCGTGAAAGCGGGGGTCTCGGTAGCGCGCTGAGCGGGCACGCCGAGCTTCGCGAACTCGGAAACGAGCAGCTCAGGCAGCTCGTCGAGGCCCGAGATGGTGTGCACGCCCGCCGGGGCGCGCTCGGCGATGCCGTCACGGTCGAGCCAGACGGCGCCCAGGCCGGCGTCGCGTGCGCCGATCGCGTCGGTGTCGAGTTTGTCGCCGACGTGGACGGCCTGCGCCGGGTCGCAGCCGAGGCCGAGGCAGACCGAGTGGAACATCGCCGGGTCGGGTTTGGCTACTCCGAGTTCACCGGCGATGGCCACGTGGTCGAAGAACCGGGCGAGGCCGAGGTCGGCGATCTTCTTGCGCTGATGCGCGCCCGAGGCGTTCGTGACCGCGGCGACGAGAACGCCGGCGGCCCGCAGCCATTCCAGGCATGGGAGGACATCTTCGAACAATTGCCACGAATGGGTGAGAATTTCACGGCGGCGTCTTTCGAAGCCGCTGACCTGGTCTTCGTCGGCCAAAATGCCGATCTCGGCGAGGAAGCATTCCGTACGCTTGTAATGCATGGTCGCGTAATCGATTTCGCCCGCGACCACCAGCGCGACATGCTCTTCGGTGATGAGATCCCACAGCGGCCAAAGGTCGTTCTGGCCGGTGAGGGCGCGCAGGCTGAGCCGGATCGCCGCCGTGCAGTCGATCAACGTGTCATCGATGTCGAGGCACACCAACCGTAACTCCGGGGGCTCCCACGGGGCTCCGTCCGGAGCGTCCGGCGTGGTTCGTGACGAGGTCCGGGGCACGAGAGCGAAATCCACCAAGTGAGGCTAGGGCACTCAGCGCGATCGCGACTCTGCCGATGAGGTGATTAAGGCTGCTCTGTTCCGGCGCGGGCACTCTACTCCCAGTTGGTGAGATGACGTGTTTTAGTTACCGGACAACGGCTAACGCGAGCGGCCGGGTGAAATGTCGATACGCGGCGCCCCATCCGATTCGCGGCGCGCACACCCCGTGATGACAACGAAATCCTTACCCGGCTTGAGTCGCAAGACCGTCCACAAGGGCTTTTCCGCGATCGTCGTCCTTCCGGGACGGTCGCGCACCCTCATGTCCTTTTTGGACATTCAGCCCGACCGCCGTCCGGCTCACACGGTCCGGTGAGACCTGCGCCATACCCCGAACAGCGTATCCGCCCGGATGGCGCTTGACGCGCCCGTCGCGGGGGTGCATCCTGAGCTTATTCAACAAGTGATGAATAAGGGTTCGAAGGGGTGGGACGGATGAACGAACGTACGAACTGCGTGGTCGTCGGCGGTGGCCCCGCGGGGATGGTCGCCGGATTGCTGCTGGCCAGGGCCGGGGTCGAGGTCACCGTGCTGGAGAAGCACGAGGACTTCCTGCGGGACTTCCGCGGCGACACCGTGCACCCGTCGACGTTGACGTTGCTGGACGAGCTGGGCCTGAGCGAGAAGTTCCTGAGCCTGCCGCACAGCCAGATCGCCTACGCCGGCTTCCCCGCCGAGGACGGCACGATGATGCGCCTCGCCGACCTGACCAGGCTGAAGGTGGCGCACCCGTACATCGCGATGGTCCCGCAGTGGGACTTCCTGGACCTGCTCGCCGACGCCGGCGCGAAGGAACCCACGTTCACGCTGCGGCAGAGCACCGAGATGACCGGGCTGATCTTCGAACACGGCCGGGTGAGCGGTGTCCGCTACCGCGACGCCGACGGGAAGACCGGCGAACTACGCGCCGACCTGGTGATCGCCGCCGACGGACGCTGGTCGCTGGCCCGCCGCGAGGCCGGGCTGATGACGAAGGACTACCCCATCCCGTTCGACGCGTGGTGGTTCCGGATCTCACGGCGGGACGGCGAACGCGAGGGCGTACTGACTCCGACAATGCGGGATCGCCGCTTCGCCGTGCCGCTGCCCCGCAAGGGCTACTTCCAGATCGCCTACCTCAGCCCCAAGGGCCAGGACCTGCGCGACCAGGGCATCGAAGCGTTCCGGGAGAACGTCGCCGCGATCCTGCCCGAGCTGGCCGACCGCGTGGACGAGCTGAAGACGACGGACGACGTCAAGTTCCTCGACGTCAAGATGAACCTGCTGCGGAAGTGGCACCTCGACGGGCTGCTGTGCATCGGTGACGCGGCGCACGCGATGTCGCCGGTCGGCGGGGTCGGGATCAACCTCGCGGTGCAGGACGCGGTCGCGGCCGCCACCCTGCTCGCCGAACCACTGCGACGGGGCAGGCCGTCGGTGGCGGAGCTGGCGAAGGTCCGCAAGCGCCGTCTCGCGCCCACGATGCTGGTGCAGGGGCTGCAGCGGATGCTGCACAAGAACGTCATGGGGCCGGTGATGGCGGGCAAGCGCAACGGCCCGCCCGCGCCGATGGTGAAGCTGTTCAGCCGGTTCCCCGTGCTGTCCTATGTCCCCGCACGGCTGTTGGGGCTGGGGCTGCGGCCCGAGCACGCCCCGGCGTTCGCGCGGCGGGCGATGGAGCCGGCCGGGAGCTGAACGCGTGAACGGGCCGGTCCTTGCGAAAGGACCGGCCCGTTCATCGCGCGCTAGATGTCCTGAACCGGGTTCGTCAGGGTGCCGATGCCGTCGATGGTGATCGAGACCGACTGGCCGTCCTCGATCGGGCCGACGCCCTCGGGCGTGCCGGTCAGGATGACGTCGCCGGGCAGCAGGGTCATCACGCCGGACACGAACTCGACCAGCTCGGGGATCTTGTGCACCAGGTCCGACGTCCGGCCGTCCTGTTTGAGGACACCGTCCACCTCGGACCTGAGCGCGAGATCGGCCGCGTCGAGCGAGGTCTCGATCCACGGGCCCAGCGGGCAGAAGGTGTCGAAACCCTTCGCCCTGCCCCACTGGCCGTCGGACTTCTGCAGGTCACGCGCGCTGACGTCGTTCGCCACCGTGTAGCCGAGGATCGCGCTCGCCGCGCGGGCGGCGGGCACGTTCTTGACCGGCTGGCCGATGACGATCGCCAGTTCGCCCTCGAAGTCGACACGGCCGACGCCGCGCGGGCGGCGGATCGGCACGTTCGGCCCGATCACCGTGGTCGACGGCTTGATGAACAGCATCGGGTCCTGCGGGACCTCGTTGCCGAACTCGGCCGCGTGCTTGGCGTAGTTACGGCCGACCGCGATCACCTTCGACGGCAGGATCGGCGCGAGCAGCCGGACGTCGGCGAGCGGCCAGCGTTTGCCGGTGAAGTTGGGGTTGCCGAAGGGGTGCTCGGCGATTTCCAGTACCTGGGCGTCGTCGCCGTCCCCTTCGATCGAAGCGAACGCGACACCACCGGGATGAGCAATTCGGGCTAGACGCACTCCCCCACTGTACGACTCCTCACGCCGGGCCCTCCCTGAGGGACTTGTGCACGAGCGCGTCGCACAGCGCCAGCCAGCTCGCCTCGACGATGTTGCCGTGCACGCCGACGGTGGTCCACTCGCGCTCGCCGTCGCTGGTCTGGACGAGCACGCGGGTGACGGCGTCGGTGCCCGGGTGGCCGGGCAGGATCCGCACCTTGTAGTCGGCCAGCTCCACACTGTCCAACCAGGACAGATGCGGGCTGAGCGCCTCGCGCAGGGCGGCGTCGAGCGCGTGCACGGGGCCGTTGCCCTCGGCGGTCGCGATCACCCGCCGGCCGGCGACGTGCACCTTCACCGTCGCCTCGGAGACGACCTCGCCGTCGGACCGGTGGTCCAGGACGACCCGGTACGACTCGAGTTCGAACGGCGGTTCGTCGAGGACGTCGCTCTGCGGGCCGTCGACCTCCCGCCGCAGCAGCAGTTCCAGCGAAGCGTCCGCGGCTTCGAAGGACCAGCCTTCGGATTCGAGGCGTTTCACCTTCTTCACGGCGCTCGTCAGCGCCTCGGGCTGGCCGGCAAGGTCGACCCCGAGCTCACGTCCCTTGAGCTCCAGGCTGGCCCTGCCGGCCATCTCGGTGACCAGTACCCGCATGTCATTGCCGACCGAAGCTGGATCGATGTGGTTGTACAGCAACGGATCCACCTTGATCGCGCTCGCGTGCAGTCCCGCCTTGTGGGCGAAGGCCGACGCCCCTACGTAAGCCTGGTGGGTGTAGGGGGCGATGTTCGCGATTTCGGCAAGGGCATGGGAGACCCGGGTGAGCTCGGCGGCGCCTCCGGTCGGGAGCACCTCCATACCGAGCTTGGTCACCAGATTTCCCGTCACGGCGAACAGATCGGCGTTACCCGCCCGTTCGCCGTAACCATTGGCGGTGCACTGGACGTGCGTCACGCCGGCCTGCACGGCGGCGACGGAATTCGCCACCGCGCAGGAAGTGTCGTCCTGACAATGGATTCCGAGCCGGAATCCGGTCCTTTCCTTGACCTCGCGGACGGTTTCCGCGAGGCCGAGCGGCAGCTGGCCGCCGTTGGTGTCGCACAGCACGGCGACGTCGGCGCCCGCGTTCACTCCCGCGTCGAGCACCTTCAGCGCGGTGTCCGGGGAGAACGCGTAGCCGTCGAAAAAGTGTTCCGCGTCAAGGAAGACGCGGCGTCCTTCGCCGACGAGGAACGCGACGGTGTCGCGCACCATCTCGCACGCTTCGCCGACATCGACCCGCAGCGCGCGCTCGATGTGACGTAAGTCCGATTTGGCCACCAGGGTGACCACCGGTGCCTGGGAATCGAGCAGGGCCCGCACCTGCTGGTCCTGCTCGGCCTTGGCGCCGGCCTTCCGCGTCGCGCCGAAGGCGACGAGCGCGGCGTGGCGCAGCTTCAGTTCGCCCGAAGCGGCGCGGGCGAAGAATTCCGTGTCCTTGGGCAGCGCGCCCGGCCATCCGCCTTCGATGAACCCGACCCCGAGATCGTCGAGCAGCCTCGCCACCGCCAGCTTGTCCGTGACGGAGTAGGAGATCCCCTCACGCTGCGCGCCGTCGCGCAACGTCGTGTCGTAAAGGTGGAAAGCGTCGCCGAGCGGTGTATCGGCGGGCTCCTTGCGGGTCACGGGAATCTCCTCGTGGTGGTGGCAAAACGTGTTCAGGCAACAAAAAAACCTCCCGCATGGGTGCGAGAGGTTGCGCGCCGGGGGCTCTTGTGGAGCTGTTATCCGGCGCGCTCGGCGATAATGATGGTGCAGGAGGTCACGGACGCATCATGGCACACGGTCCGGCGGGCGTCCACAGGCCGGGCGATGTTTCCCACTTCCTGGGAGGGCTGAAGGGGACTTTCCCCGCATCAGACGCAGCAAAGGGGCCCTTCACCGCGTGAGATGCGGCGAAGGGCCCCTTCAGCCCGAAGAAACTACTGAGTGACCGGGCGCACGTTCGACGACACCAGGGCCGCCAGCCGGTCACCGATCGCGTGCGTCGCACCGGGCGACGCCTGGTCGCGGGTCGCGAGGTCGAAGGCCACCGAGGCCTCGATCCGGCGCGCCGCCTCCTTCTGTCCCAAGTGGTCGAGCAGCAGCGAGACCGACAGCACCGCGGCGGTCGGGTCGGCGAGACCCTGGCCCGCGATGTCCGGCGCGCTGCCGTGCACCGGCTCGAACATGCTCGGGTTCCGCCGGGTGATGTCGAGGTTCCCGCTCGCCGCCAGCCCGATGCCGCCGGTCACGGCGGCCGCCAGGTCGGTGATGATGTCGCCGAACAGGTTGTCCGTCACCACGACGTCGAACCGGGACGGGTCGGTCACCAGGTGGATGGTCGCGGCGTCCACATGGGAGTAGGCGACGGTCACCTCCGGGTGCTCCAGCGAGACCTCTTCGACGATCCGCGACCACAGCGAGCCCGCGTACTCCAGCACGTTCGTCTTGTGCAGGAGCGTCAGGTGCTTGCGGGGCCGCGCCTCGGCCCGGTTGAACGCGTCGGTCACCACGCGCCGGACGCCGAACGCCGTGTTGACGCTGACCTCCGTCGCGATCTCGTTCTCGGTGTCCTTGCGCAGCAAGCCACCGTTGCCCGCGTACGGGCCTTCGGTGCCTTCACGCACGACGACCATGTCGATCTCGCCCGCCTCGGCGAGCGGTCCGCGCACACCCGGGTACAACCGGGCGGGGCGCAGGTTCACGTGGTGGTCGAGTTCGAACCTGAGCCGCAGCAACAGGCCACGCTCCAGGATGCCGCTCGGCACCGTCGGGTCGCCCACCGCGCCCAGCAAGATCGCGTCGTGCTGACGGAGTTCACCGAGTACCGACTCCGGGAGCAGCTCGCCGGTGGAGTGCCACCGGGCGGCGCCGAGGTCGTAGTTCGTGATCTCCGCCGTCGGTACGACCTCACCGAGCACCTTGAGCGCCTCGGAGACCACTTCGGGCCCGATCCCGTCTCCTGGGATCACCGCGAGCCGCATCCACACACCTCCGTAGACCAGGCCACCGGCAGTCCGGATGGCCCATCCGCAAGAAAACGCCAGCAGCGGAAGGTTACCGGCCGTAGCCCGGTAGCCGTAGCCGCACCACCCTTATGCCGGAACCTCCCACAGAGCGAGACAGCCGAAAGAGTGAAAACAAGAAGGGACGCCCTGGCGCAAAGCATGCCGCCAGGGCGTCCCTCACCTCATCGAACGCGGGTTATCGCACTATCGCGTCAGCCCACACCGATCGGCTGACGTCCGGTGTGCCGCCCGCCGTTGCCCGGCCGGTCGACACCGGTGTCGCCACCACCCGCGTTCGTCTGGATCTTCACCACGTTCGCCCGGTTGCCCGAGGCGTTGTGGTGCTCGATCGCCAGCAGGCCCAGCACGGTGTCCTGCGCGGCCGCGTTGCGGTTGACCACCAGCGCCGTGCCCGGCTTCGCGACGTAGCCCAGCGCGGAGTCGCCGCCGCCCTGGACCGAGTACGCGGGAGCCAAGGCGTCGAACGAAAGCGGCGTGCCGACGTAGTCGATCGTCGACGAGTCCGCACCCGGCGCCGCGTAGAACCCGGAGGTCCCGACCGTGTAGCTGATCTTGTGCGACGCGGCGTTCGGGTCGATGCCCAGCGCGGCGATGCTCACCGGCAGCACGACGACGTTGGTGTCGTACACGTTCGTGTCGACGTCGCCGAGCTGGCCGTTGACCGGCTGGATGTCCACCTGCGGGAAGCCCGGCTTCAGCGCCACGGTGACCGCCACGAGGACGTCGGTCGACGTCACCTTGGTCACATAGGTCTCGAAGTCCGGCTGCCCGTCGCCCGTGGTGTCGATGTCCACGAACGGCGAGGTGTTGCTGCCCAGGTTGGCCAGGTCGCTCCAGGTGGTGAGACCGAAGGCCAGCAACGCGTTCTCCGGCTCACCCTGCGCCTTGGCCAGCGGAGCGGTCGACGCCGCGCCGATGTAGCGCAGGTCGGCGCCCTTGGCCGTCTGGTTCAGGGTGCAGTCGGTCGTGACGTTGCCGTCGCACTCGGGCAGCTGCGGGGATTCCGCCTGCAGTTCGAGCACGCTGATCAGCGAGCGGTACCGCTGCGCACCGGAGCCCTGGTCCACGCCCTTGCCGGTCAGGTTCAGCACGGCCTGGTTCTGGCCGGCGCCGAAGTTGACGTTGCCCGGGGTGTTGATGGACGAGACGGGCTTCGGCGCGGAGTACACCGAGAGCCGCAGCGGAACGGTGGTGCCGCTCTTCGGGGTGAACGCGATCCGGCCGGAGGCGTCCGCCACGAACTGACGGGCGAGGCCGACCTGCGTCGCCGCCATGGTCGGGTCCATGACCTTGCGGAGTGCCTTGGGGTCGGCGATCTTCAAGGTCACCTTCACCAGCGCGATACCGCGCGGGCTCAGCTTCACCGTCGGCTTGTCCACTGTGTACTCGACACCGGGGAGCGAGTTCACGGCTTCGTAGCCCACCGAGTACTCGACCGGCTTGATGCCCTTGTTGACCACCTTGACCGTCTTGGTCAGGGTGACCGGGCCGCCCGCTTCGACGACGCCGAAGTTGACCGAGACGAAGCCGGGGTTGTCGACGACGTAGGCCAGGACCTGGTTGTCCAGCGCGGCCTTCGCGTCGATCCGACCACTGCCGACGCGCTGCGGACCGTAGACCCGGCCCGAAGCGTCACGGATGTCGTGGCCGGCGGTGTTGATGACGGAGGCCTTGACCTCTTCGACCGACCAGTCCGGGTGCGCCTGACGGATCAGGGCGGTGATACCCGAGGTGTGCGGAGCCGCCATCGACGTCCCGGAGATGACCAGGCGGCCTGCCCCGCTGCCGCTCAGCGCGGAAGCGATCGAGTCACCGGGCGCCGCGACGTCCGGTTTGACGGCCGGGCCACGCCCGCCACGCGAGGTGAACGAGCTCGGGGTGTCCACAATGGACTGGTCGGTGGTCGGCACGGACACGCGGCCCTTGCCGGTCATGCGGACCTGCAGCGTGCCCGCGGCGACCGCGGGACGGACCGAGGCGGTCGCGCTGCCGGTCAGCTGGAACGTCGGCAGGGCCGCGTTGCCCGCGATACCCGCCGTGAAGTGCTCCAGCGTGGACGAGAACAGCGCGCCCTTGGCGCCCGCGGCCTGCGCGTTGTTCGAACGGGCGCCCGAACCGCAGGCACGGGTCGCGTCGTTGTCGTCCCATTCGAGGAACACGATCTTGCCCGCGGCCTTGGCCTTGTCGGCCTCGGAGTACGGCTTGCAGCCGGCGGCGTTGTCGGCCGACAGCGTGACCACCGGCGCGGTGACGTCGAGCGTGTCGTAGGTCGCGTAGTTCTGGCTGAACTGGCCGGTCTTCGCGCCCTTCACGCCGTCGGGAGCGACGGCTTCGACGGCGTCGCGCAGGACGGACGCGTCGCGGCTGCTGGCGACGGTCAGCGCCTCGGGCGTGTTGCCCGGCGCGCCGCCGACGTCGTTGAGGTCGCCGCCGTTGCCCGCGGAGAACACCGGGACGACGTTGTTCGCGGCGATCTTGCGCACGAACAGGGAGTCCGGGTCGTCCGGGGTGGCGAAGTCGCCGCCGAGGGAAAGGTTGACCACGTCGAGGTGGTCGGTGAAGTCGCCGTCACCGTCCGGGTCGAGCGACCAGTCGAGCGCCTGCGAGGTGACGTTGGTCGAGCCGTCGCAGCCGAAGACCTTGATGGCGTACAGCAGGGCCTTGGGCGCGGTGCCCGGGCCGATCTGCATCGCTTCGATCTTCTTCTTGTTCAGCTTCTTGT
Source organism: Amycolatopsis sp. EV170708-02-1 (assembly GCF_022479115.1). Lineage (NCBI taxonomy): Bacteria > Bacillati > Actinomycetota > Actinomycetes > Pseudonocardiales > Pseudonocardiaceae > Amycolatopsis > Amycolatopsis sp. EV170708-02-1. The sequence goes on along the minus strand of NZ_CP092497.1, from coordinate 3,899,416 downwards.
AGTCACCGGTGAAGGTCTTGCCCGCTTCGTCCACACCGAATCCGGCGACCGTGCCCGCGACGTGCGTGCCGTGGTGGCCACACGAGATCGGGTTGGGGTCGGGCTTCGGGGTGTTGAGGGCCGGGTCGTCGCTGCCCGAGTCGTAGGCGTCGCCGACCAGGTCGATACCGCCGACGACCTTGTCGGTCGGGAAGGCGGGGGTGGCCTGGTCGCGGTTGATCGCCTTGTACGCCTCGGCCGTGCCCGGGCCGCCGAAGGTGGCGTGGGTGTAGTCGATGCCGTCGTCGATCACGCCGACGCGGATGCCGTCGCCGTAGCGGCCGGTCTGCTGCCAGGAGGCGAGCGTGTTGGTCAGCTGGACCGCGCTGGAGTTGGTGCGGGTCTTCGGCACGACCTTCTTGACCGAGACGACGTCCGGCCGCTTCGCCAGCTCGCGGATCTTCGCCGCGTCGGCCGTGACGACCGCGCCGGCGACCGCGTTGGCGGTCTGCGTGACCAGCTGGGTGCCGGCGTCGGCGGCCTTGAGCTGCCCGACGACGGAGTTCACCGTCGCGGCGGCGTCGGCCTTGGCGTCCTTCGCGGCCTTCTTCGCCTTTTCCTTGCCCGCGCCCTTGTTCTGCTCGGCGTTGAAGGCGTCGACGGCGGGCTGCTTGGCCAGCTCGACGAAGGCGGTGATCTTGCCTTGGGCGGCCTTGAGCTTCGGCTCGACCTTCCCCTGGAATCCGTTACGGTCGATCTTCGCCGGCGTGACGCCGTCCGCGAGGGGGACATCCTGCGCGGCAGCGGACGCCCCGGTCACGGACGTCACGAGCAACGCGGCGAAGACCGCGGCCGACGAGCGGATCGCCCATCGGGGTACGCGGGATCTGTTCATGAGTACGTGCCCTCACTCGAGGCCTGGACTCGGAACCTGCCTACCGCTCGAACACACCCCCGACGGTGAGCCCCGGCGCCGCGCCGTGCCCTTGACGACGCGATGGTTCGGCCTCGCCGGAAGAACCTATCCGGGGACCAGCCCGACTTCAGTAGGCATTTTTCACCGTTATTGAATCTTGCTCTGCGATCCCGAGAACCTTGCACACACAACGAACGCATTTAGTCGGCTAATTGCGAAATGCGCGTGAAGGCCCCCTTCCCTCGGCTGAGCCGCGGGAAGAGGGCCTTCAGGTGCCGGGAGGTCAGCCGAAGTTGACCGCGCGGATCGTGTGCGCGCCGACGGTGGCGCCGATCGGCTCCAGCAGATGCGAGTCGACGGAACGGTCCACACGCAGCAGCATCACCGCGTCCGCGCCGTCGGTGGTCTGGCTGATCTGCGCGGCCTCGATGTTGAGGCCCGCTTCGCCGAGCAGCGTGCCGACGCGGCCCATGATGCCCGGGCGGTCCGGGTACTCGAGCAGCAGCACGTTGCCCTCGGCGCGCAGGTCGAAGTGACGGCCGTTGACCTCGACGAGCTTCTCGACCTCGTCCTTGCCGGTGACCGAACCGGAGACCGAAAGGGTCGTGCCGTCGGCGTGGACCGCGCGGACGGTGACCAGGCTGCGGAACTTGGGGCTTTCGGTCTCGGTGACCAGCTCGACCTGGACGCCCAGCTCTTCGGCCACGCGCGGCGCGTTCACGAAGGTGACCTGGTCCTCGACGACGCCGGAGAACACGCCGCGCTCGGCCGCGAGCGGCAGCACGCTGACGTCCTCGGCTGCCAGCTCGCCCTTGACCACGACGGTGACCGAGGCCGGGGCCTTCGGGTTCAGCGCGGTCAGCAGGGTGCCGAGCTTCTGGGTGAGCGAGAGGTACGGCCGGACGTGCTCGCCGACCGTGCCGCCGCCAGCGACGTTCACCGCGTCCGGCACGAAGTCGCCGCGCAGCGCGAGCAGCACGGACTTCGCGACGTCGGTGCCCGCGCGGTCCTGCGCCTCGGCGGTCGAGGCGCCCAGGTGCGGGGTGACGACGACGTTCGGCAGGCCGAACAGCGGGCTTTCGGTGGTGGGCTCGGTGACGAACACGTCGATACCGGCGCCGCCGACGTGGCCGGAGCTGACCGCGTCCGCCAGCGCCTGCTCGTCGATCAGGCCACCGCGCGCGGCGTTGACGATGATGACGCCCTGCTTGGTCTTCTTGAGCGCCTCGGCGCCGATCAGGCCCTTGGTCTCCGGGGTCTTCGGCAAGTGGATGGAGATCGCGTCGGCGCGCTCCAGCAGCTCGTCCAGCGTGACCAGCTCGATGCCGAGCTGCGCGGCACGGGCGGCCGAGACGTAGGGGTCGTACGCGATGAGCTTGGTGTCGAACGCGGCGAGCCGCTGCGCGAACAGCTGGCCGATCTTGCCGAGGCCGACCACGCCGATGGTCTTGCCCTGGATCTCGACGCCGGAGTAGGCACTGCGCTTCCACGCGCCGCCCTGGAGGCTCTGGTCCGCGGCCGGGACCCGGCGGGCGACGGCGAGCAGCAGCGCGACGGCGTGCTCGGCGGCGGAGACGATGTTCGACGTCGGCGCGTTGACCACCAGGACACCGCGTTCGGTGGCGGCGGGGACCTCGACGTTGTCCAGCCCGACGCCGGCGCGGGCGACGACCTTGAGCGAGGTGGTGGCGCCGAGGACCTCGGCGTCGACCTTCGTCGCGGACCGCACGAGCAGCGCGTCCGCCGTCTTCACGGCCTCGAGCAGCGCGGGGCGGTCCGTGCCGTCCACATGCTGGACCTCGACCTCGTCGGAGAAGACACTCAGCACGGAGGGCGCGAGCTTCTCGGCGATGAGGACGACGGGCTTGTTCGGCTTGGTCACGATACGGCTCCCACTATCTGGTCTGTGCCTGCGACTCGGGGTTGATTGGCTTCTCAGCGGGAAAAAGTGCCTCGAAGCGGTTGACGGTCACGCCGTTGTGCCCGGTTGCGCCGCAGTTTAGCCCTGGTGACAGGGGATTGTTAACTCGCCCGTAATCCCGCGAAAACGAGATCGAGGAGCCGTTCGAGGCCCTTGTCACCCGAAAGGTGTTCGCTGGCCCAGGAAAGCGCGTGCAGCAGCACCAGTAATTCGTGCACTGTGACGTCGGCCCGGAGCTCCCCCGAGGCCTTCGCCCTTTCCACCAGTTGGGACACCTGGTCCCGCATGGCGTGGCAGGAGGCGTACAGCGGCGAGGTCTCGTCGTTGAGGACGTCGACCATCAGCTCGGGCAGCCCCCGGTAGCGCGCCGACTGTTCACCCATCCCGGCGAACCAGGCCTTCAGCGCCTCCACCGGCTCCGGAGAGCTCAGCAGCTCGCGAGCCGCCTCGGCCTGCGCGTCGAAGCCCTCGCGGAGCACCGTCTCGACCAAGGCCTCCCGCGAGGGGAAGTGCCGGTAGAGCGTTCCGATGCCGACTCCGGCCCGGCGCGCGATCTCCTCCAGCGACGCCTCGACCCCATGTGCGGCGAAGGCGCGCCTCGCCTCGTCGAGGAGGCGTTCGTAGTTGCGCCGGGCGTCCGCCCGCAGCGGCTTCTTCTCGGTGTCCATCGCGCTCCCGAGCCTAGTCTCGACAAATCGGAGGCAGCCTCCGTATAGTTGGGCGACGTAAGCGGAGGCTGCCTCATGTTAGCTGGGGAGACTGTGATGGATCTGATCGAAGAAACCCGGGAGCGGCTGGGCCCGGTGGGTGTCTGGCTGCCGGTCGGCATGTTCGCGCCGACACCCGACGAAGAACGGCGGGCGATCCGGCGCCTGGAAGAGCTGGGTTACCGCACCGCGTGGGGTGGCGAGGGGCCTGGCAACCGGGAGCTGTTCGCGTACAGCGCCATCACCCTCGCGGCCACCGAGCGCGTGGTGGTCGGCACCGGGATCGCGAACATCTGGTCCCGGCCCGCGTACACCGCCCACAGCGGCGGGCGGACGCTCGCACAGGCGTTCCCGGGCCGGTTCGTGCTCGGCGTCGGGATCGGCCACTCGTATCAGGCGGCGAAAGCGGGCTCGGACTACCGGCCGCTCGACCAGACCCGCGACTACCTGACGGCCATGGCCGCGGCGGCGGAGGAATTCCCTTCGCCGGTCCCGTTCCCGCGGGTACTCGCCGCCGTCGGGCCGAAGATGCTCGAACTCGCGCGGGATCTCACGGACGGGGCGCATCCGTTCGCCCAGCCCTTCGAGCACACGCCGTACTCGCGCGAGATCCTCGGCCCGGACAAGCTGCTCATCCCCACCCATTCCGTCCTGCTCGGCGACCGTGAACAGGCGCGGAAGAGTGTGGCGAGGGACATCGGGCTGATGAAGCAGTACGGCATCCCCCATTACTTCAAGGGCTGGAAACGACTGGGCTACACCGAGGCGGACATCGACGACGTCAGCGACCGGCTCGTCGACGGACTGACCGCGTGGGGCGACGAAGAGCGGATCGCCGGGCGGCTCAAGGAACTCGTCGACGCGGGTGCGGACACCGTGCTCGTCAACCCCGTCGGAGACGACCTCGCGTCCATCGTGGACCAGCTGGAACGGCTCGCCCCTGCCTTGACGGCGGTGACCCGATGAGCGTCGGGATCTGGACGTTTTCCTTCGACGGCAAGGAAATCGGTGAAGTCCGCGAGGCGGCCGCGGAAGTCGAGGAGCTCGGCTTCGACACGCTGTGGTTCGGGGAGTACCTGGGCCGGGAGGCGTTCACGCAGGCCGGACTGTTGCTGGCGGCGACGTCACGGCTGACCGTCGCCACCGGGATCGCGCGGTTCTCCCACCGGGCCCCCGTCGCCGCGGCCGCCGCCGAGCGAACCCTCGCCGAGGCGTACCCCGGCCGCTTCGTCCTCGGACTGGGCGGGCATCTTCCGGGCGCGAAACCGCTGGAAGGAATGCGCGGCTACCTCGACGAAATGGACGCGACCGAACTGTCCACACCGGACTCCCCGCGCCGGCGCGTGCTGGCCGCCTTGGGGCCGAAGATGCTCGCCTTGGCCGCGGAACGCACCGATGGGGCGCATACGTACTTCGTCCCCGTCGAGCACACCGCGCTGGCGCGGGAGGCCATCGGGCCGTCCGCCTTCCTCGCCGTCGAGCAGGCCGTCGTGCTGGGGCCGGACCGGGAGATCGCGCGGCGGCACGTGTCGATGTACCTGGACCTGGCCACCCATCATCAGGCGAATCTTCGGCGGTTCGGGTTCACCGAGGCGGACTACGGCTCCGACGAACTGGTGGACGCGCTGGTCGCCGTCGGGGAGGACGAGATCTCCGCGCGCGTCCAGGCGCATCTGGACGCCGGGGCCGACCACGTCTGCCTGCAGGTCCTGACCGGGGACGAGCGGATCCCGCTGGCCGAATGGCGGGTTCTGTCGGGGGTCGGGGGTAGCGTGCGGGAGCGTGACGTCACCGGCTGAACTCGCCTTCGAGAAGGCACGGGAACTGATCGACGCGCGAGACCTGGCCGGGCTCGCGCGCCTGATCGGCGACCTGCCCACGCTTGTCCACGCGCACGGGAAGAACGGGAACGACCTGCTCGGCATGGCCGCCGCGACCTGCGACGAGCGGCTGTGCCGGATCCTGCTCGACCACGGCGCCGATCCGGCCTCCGCCAACGTGCACGGCTGGACGGCGCTGCACCAGGCCGGGTACGCCGGGCTACCGCTGCTGGTCAGGATGCTGCTCGACGCGGGTGCCCCGGTCGACGTCCCGGCCCGGGGCGACGGCGGGACGCCGCTGGTGGTCGCGCTGTTCTGGGGCCACCGCGAGGCCGCGGAGCTGCTGGCTTCGCACAGCCTCTCCCCCGGCAACCTCCGGGTGGCGGCGGGGCTCGGCCGCGCCGACCTGCTCGACGAGCTGCTCGCGCCGGACGGCACGCTCGCCCCCGCGGCGGGCGCGCATCGCGAATTCCACCGGCCGCACAGCGGTTTCCCGGAATGGCGGCCGAGCGACGATCCCGCCGAGGTCGTCGACGAGGCACTTTCGTGGGCCGCGCGGAACGACCGTTCCCCGGCTGTGCGCACCCTCGTGGAGCGGGGCGCCTCGGTCGACGCCGACGTCTATCGGGGCACGGCGCTGACGTGGGCCGCCGCCCAGGGAAAGGCTTCGGCGATCAGGACCTTGGCGGAGCTGGGCGCTTCGGTGAACCGTCAGGGCACCTTCGGCGGGCTCTCGCATGGGGAGGGCGTCACGGCGCTGCATCTGGCGGTGCAGGGCGGGCACGTGGACGCGGTGCGGGCCTTGCTGGAGGCGGGGCGGATCCTTCGCTGGAGGATTCGCTGTACTCGTCGTCGGCCCTGGGGTGGGCCGAGCACTTCGAGCAGACCGAGATCGCGGCGCTCGTGAGTGGTAAGGACGGTTAGAACCGTCCTTACCACTCACGAGGCCAGAAGCGTGTCCCGATCCTGACGACCGCTGGCCCGCCGCACTCTCGCCGAAGGTACGACGCTCGCCGAACAATGGACCCATGCGAGCGATCAGCCAAAACCGCCTGGGCGGCCCCGAAGTCCTCCAACTCGTCGACGTCGAAAAACCCGTCCCGGGCCCGACGCAGATCCTGGTCCGGGTGCACGCCGCCGGCGTCAACCCGGTCGACTGGAAGACCCGCGAGACCGGCGGCATCGGCCCGATGGGCGATCCGCCGTTCATCCTCGGCTGGGACGTGTCCGGCGTGGTCGAGGAGGTCGGCGCGGGCGCGTCCCTGTTCTCCCCCGGCGACGAGGTCTTCGGCATGCCGTCGTTCCCGTTCCAGGCGGGCGCGTACGCCGAGTACGTCGCCGCGCCGAGCCGTCACTTCGCGCGCAAGCCGTCCACTTTGGACCATGTGCACGCGGCCGCGGTCCCGCTCGCGGGACTGACCGTCTGGCAGAGCCTCGTCGACACGGCGGATATCCAGCCGGGGCAACGGGTCTTGATCCACGCGGCGGCGGGCGGGGTCGGGCATCTCGCGGTGCAGATCGCCAAGGCCCGCGGCGCGTACGTGATCGGGACGGCCAGCGCGGCCAAACACGAGTTCCTCCGCGGTCTCGGCGCGGACGAACTCGTCGACTACCGCACGACGGACTTCGCCGAGGAGGTCCGCGACGTCGACGTCGTCCTCGACACGATCGGCCTGGAGTACGGGCCCCGATCGCTCAAGACGCTGCGCCGCGGCGGCAGGCTCGTCCAGCTCACCCGCACGAACGACGAGCGGTTGCCGGAGCTGGCCGAGGCCGCCGGGGTCACCGCCGGGTTCACCCTCGCCGAGCCGGACCGTACTGGGCTGCTCGCGCTGGCCGGACTCGTCGACAGCGGGCGGCTCAAGCCGACCATCGACACGGTGTTCCCGCTGGAAGAGGCCGCGAAAGCCCAAGAACTCGTGACGGCGGGGAAGACCACGGGGAAGGTCGTGCTCTCCGTCGTGGAGTGACCCGGTGGACAAGTGGAGTCTGTAGTCCGTATCGTCAAAGGCGGACTACAGACTCCGTTTACGTCTGACTGGGAGACCTTCATGACCACACCCCGCGACGTCTTCGACGAGCTTTCCGAACGCGTCACCGCTCGGCGCTGGGACGAGATTTTCGAGCTCTACGCGGAAGACGCCGTCGTCGAAAACCCGCAGCGACCACCGGTGCCGACCCGGTACGAGGGCCGCGAGACCTTGCGGAAGAACTTCGGCGGCGGCCTGAACGTGCGCATGGACAGGGCGGATGTCCTGATTCACGGGACAACCGACCCGGAGGTGATCATCGCCGAGTACCGCAACGCCGGCGAGGCGCTGGACACCGGGAAGTACTTCGACATCGCCAACATCCAGCTTCTCCGTGTGCGGGACGGGCTGATCGTCCACTCTCGCGACTACCACGACTACCTGCCCCTCATCGCGGCACAGGACGGCCTGGAGAAGCTGAAGAAGAGCTACGAAACCGCGGAGCGCGAGCTCACGCCGGTGCCGCCGCGGCCCACGTCGACGGCGGACCCGAAGAGCCCGCGCGGCGTTTTCGAACGACTCGTCCACGGTGTCGCGGACGGTGATTGGGCCGGGCTACCGGAGCTCTACGCCGAGGAAACCCATGTCACGCACCCGTTTCTGCCCGGGGCGGAGATCATGAAGACCAGGGAAGACCTGCGTGAGCATTTCAAGTTCGGCGAGCGCGGCGCGGTCCGCTTCCAGGTCCGGGATCTGGTGATCCACGAAACCCTCGACCCCGAGGTCGTGATCGGCGAGTTCGACTACCAGGGGACGGCGGGCGGCAGCGCGGAATTCCGCGTTTCCAACATCTTCGTGCTGCGCGTTCGCGACGGGCTGATCGTCGAATCGCGCGACTACGCCGACCATCTCGCCATCGCGGCCGCCACCGGACGGCTCGACGAGCTGATTTCCCGGCTCTAGGCGGGCAGGTCGAATTCGCCGTCCCGGACGCCTTTCACGAAGGCGTCCCATTCCGCCGGGGTGAACACGAGGATGTGGCCGTCCGGATCCGAGGCCTGGCGCATCGCGGTGTAGGTGACGCCGTCGGTGTGCGGCACCAGCGCGTACTCGGCACGGTCCGCGAGATTCGCGCCCTCCGGTTCCGCACGGATCCACACCGCGTCGCTCAAGTCCAGGTCCGGCCTGATATGAGCCTTGTCGTCCACCGGCTGCTCACTCATGGTGCCCACGCTATCGCTTTCCGGTACGCAAAACGAAGGGGCCCTTCGCGCGGAAGGGCCCCTTCGTGGTGACGACTAGGCGGTCTCGGTGATCGGCCGGTCCACCCACGACATCAGGTCGCGCAGCTTCTTGCCGGTCTCCTCGATCGGGTGCTGGTTGCCCTGCTCCTCGAGCTTGGTGAAGTTCGGCCGCCCGGCCTCGTCCTCGGCGACCCATTCGCGGGCGAAGGTGCCGTCCTGGATCTCACCGAGGATCTTCTTCATCTCTTCCTTGACCGCCGGCGAGATGACGCGCGGGCCGCGGGTCAGGTCGCCGTACTCGGCGGTGTCGGAGATCGAGTAGCGCTGACGCGCGATGCCGCCCTCGTACATGAGGTCGACGATCAGCTTCAGCTCGTGCAGCACCTCGAAGTAGGCGATCTCCGGGGCGTAGCCGGCCTCGGTGAGCACCTCGAAACCGGTCTGCACCAGCGCGGAGGCGCCACCGCAGAGCACGGCCTGCTCGCCGAAGAGGTCGGTCTCGGTCTCCTCGGTGAAGGTCGTCTTGATGACGCCGGCGCGGGCACCACCGATGGCGGCCGCGTAGGAGAGCGCGAGCGCCTGCGCGTTGCCGGAGGCGTCCTGCTCGACCGCGATGAGCGCCGGGACGCCCTTGCCGTCGACGAACTGGCGGCGGACCAGGTGGCCCGGGCCCTTCGGGGCGACCATGGCGACGTCCACGTTCGACGGCGGCTTGATCAGGTCGTAGCGGATGTTGAAGCCGTGCCCGAAGAAGAGCGCGTCGCCGTCCTTGAGGTTCGGCGCGATGTCCTGCTCGTAGATGAAGCGCTGCTTCGTGTCCGGCGCGAGGATCATGATCAGGTCGGCTTCGGCGCTGGCCTCGGCCGGGGTGAGCACGCGGAGACCCTGCTCCTCGGCCTTGGCCCGCGACTTCGAGCCCTCGGGCAGGCCGATGCGGACGTCGACGCCGGAGTCGCGCAGGCTCAGCGAGTGCGCGTGGCCCTGGCTGCCGTAGCCGATCACGGCGACCTTGCGACCCTGGATGATCGAAAGGTCCGCGTCGTCGTCGTAAAAGATTTCCACTGCCATGAGGGGTACTACTTCCTTTCCTGACTTACAAAGTTATCGAGCGGAGGTGGCGGTGATGGACCGGGCGCCCCGGCCGACCGCGACCATTCCGGACTGGACCAGTTCGCGGATGCCATAGGGCTCCAGCATCCGCAGCAGGGCACCGATCTTGTCCGAGGTCCCGGTGGCTTCGATGGTGAGCGCCTCGGGCGACACGTCCACCACCTTTGCGCGGAACAGCTGCACTGTTTCGAGGACCTGGCTGCGCACGGTGTTGTCGGCCCGGACCTTCACGAGCAGCAGTTCACGCTGCACGGCTGTGGACTTTTCCAATTCCACGATCTTGATGACGTTGACCAGCTTGTTGAGCTGTTTGGTCACCTGTTCGAGCGGTAGCTCCTCAACGGCGACCACGATCGTCATCCGGGACACCTCGGGATTCTCCGTGGGCCCGACGGCGAGGGATTCGATGTTGAAACCCCGCCGGGAGAACAGTCCGGAAACCCGAGCGAGGACACCGGGCTTGTTCTCGACCAGAACGCTCAGGGTGTGCACGCTCATCGGGCGTCTCCTTCTGTGGCGGCGTTCAGCTCCGCCTCGGCGGCGACCTCGTCGTCGTCGAAGAGCGGGCGGATTCCGCGCACGGCCATGATTTCGTCGTTACCGGTGCCCGCGGCCACCATGGGCCACACCTGGGCATCCTTCCCCACCACGAAATCGATCACGACGGGGCGGTCGTTGATCTCCATGGCGCGCCGGATGGTGGCGTCGACGTCCTCCTTGGTCTCGCAGCGGAGCCCGGCGCAGCCGAGCGCCTCCGCGAGGAGGGTGAAGTCGGGGATGCGGTGCTTGTGGGTACCGAGATCGGTGTTGGAGTACCGCTCGGAGTAGAAGAGGTTCTGCCACTGGCGGACCATGCCGAGGTTGCCGTTGTTGATGACGGCGACCTTGATCGGCGCGCCTTCGATGGCGCAGGTGGCCAGTTCCTGGTTCGTCATCTGGAAACAGCCGTCGCCGTCGATGGCCCAGACCTGCTTGTCCGGCACGCCGAACTTGGCGCCCATCGCGGCGGGGACGGCGAAGCCCATCGTGCCGAGGCCGCCGGAGTTGATCCAGGTGCGCGGGTTCTCGTACTTCACGAACTGCGCGGCCCACATCTGGTGCTGGCCGACGCCCGCGGTGTAGACGGCGTCCGGGCCGACGAGCGAACCGATGCGCTCGATGACGTACTGCGGTGAAAGCGTCCCGTCCTCGGGCCATTCGTAACCGGCCGGGTAGTCGTCACGCCAGGCGCTCGCCTGCGTCCACCAGTCCTTCAGATCCGGTTTCGCGGACTTGTCGGTCTCGGCGCGGACGGCCTCGATCAGCTCGGTGATGATCTCCGCGCAGTCGCCGACGATCGGCACGTCCGCCTTGCGGTTCTTGGAGATCTCGGCCGGATCGATGTCGGCGTGGACGACGGCGGCGTCCGGCGCGAACGAGGACAGCTGCCCGGTGACGCGGTCGTCGAAGCGGGCGCCGAGGGCGATCAGCAGATCCGCCCGCTGCATCGCGGCGACCGCGGCGACCGAACCGTGCATCCCCGGCATGCCGAGGTGCTGCGGGTGCGAGTCGGGGAACGCGCCGCGCGCCATCAGCGTCGTGACGACGGGGATCCCGGTCAGTTCGGCCAGTTCCATCAGCTGGCGCGAGGCGTCGGCCTTGACCACGCCGCCGCCGACGTAGAGGACCGGGCGCCGCGACTTGCTGATCAGCCGCGCGGCCTCGCGGACCTGCTTGCCGTGCGGGCGCAGCGTGGGCCGGTAACCCGGCAGCCGCATTTCCGTCGGCCAGGAGAAGGAGGTCATCTCCTGCAGGACGTCCTTGGGGATGTCCACCAGGACCGGGCCGGGGCGGCCGGTCGAGGCTAGGTGGAAGGCCTCCGCGATGGTGCGCGGGATGTCCGCCGGGTCGGTGACCAGGAAGTTGTGCTTGGTGATCGGCATCGTGATGCCGCAGATGTCGGCTTCCTGGAAGGCGTCCGTGCCGATCAGCGCGCGGGACTGCTGGCCGGTGATGGCGACGACCGGCACCGAGTCCATGTTCGCGTCGGCCAGCGGGGTGACCAGGTTGGTCGCGCCGGGACCGGAGGTGGCCATGCACACGCCGACCTTGCCGGTCGCCTGCGCGTACCCGGTGGCGGCGTGGCCGGCGCCCTGTTCGTGACGGACCAGGACGTGGCGGACCTTCGTCGAGTCGAGCAACGGGTCGTACGCCGGGAGAATGGTGCCGCCGGGAATACCGAACACGACCTCCGCGCCCACCGCTTCGAGCGAGCGGACGAGCGACTGCGCGCCCGTGACCCGCACCGGGGTCCCGGCCGGCGGCGCCGGCTTGGGACGAGCTCCAGAGGTGTTCGCTTCTGCTCGCGAGGTGGCACTAGTCATCGCTGTTTGCCTCGTCTTGTCTAGTCACTCGTTCGGGTATTCATTGGCTGGTCGGGCAGTGAAACTCTATCCAGGCAACAAAAAACCCCCGCCGACCGGAGTGGTCGCACGAGGGTCGCGCGTCGACGCAGCGGAGACTTCCCTAAGCGTCGACGCGCTTGGGAAGTACGAGGCCGGTCTGCGTTGTCACGAGAGTGAAGCTAGCCGGTCGCCGTCAAGAGTGTCAACTCTGCGGGACGGCGATTCCGCATGCTGGACACCTTCGGTGCGTGACGCGACCCGCGTTCGGGGCCGCGAAGGCGGCGGTGCACCATCTTTGACGTGGCAGAAGAAAAGCAGTCGGAACAGGCGAACGAGGACCGCAAGGCCGTCTTCAAGATTCCGAACACGGCATTGCTGGCGATCGCTTTCCTCGTCGTTTGTGTGACGCCTGTCGCGTTCGGCGACGTGCCGTATCTCCAGTGGCTCTACCTCTTCCCGATCGCGCTGGCGGTGTTCGTGATCCGGACCCGCACGACGGCGACGGCCAAGGGACTGGAGGTGCGGACGATGTTCGGGCACAAGGACCTGCCGTGGACCTCCCTCAAGGGCCTCGCCATCACCGAGAAGGCGAAGGTGCAGGCGGTACTGAAGGACGAGACCAAGGTCGCCCTGCCCGCCGTGCGCACCCGCCATCTTCCGGTGATCTCGCTGGTCAGCGCGGGCCGGATGGCCGATCCCTCCGGGCTGACCGACGACGTGGCCGAGGCTCCGGAGAAGCGCGACGATTCCGGGGAGTAGGATTGGTAGGACCAGTTTGGCGCTCGTTCGCCCTGGTCCCCATCCCGAACCTTGGAGTCAGCCGTGCCTCAACTCCGTTCCCGGACCACCACCCACGGCCGCAACGCGGCGGGCGCCCGCTCGCTCTGGCGCGCCACCGGAATGACCGACAGCGACTTCGGCAAGCCGATCGTCGCCATCGCGAACTCCTACACCCAGTTCGTGCCGGGGCACGTGCACCTCAAGGACCTCGGCGAGATCGTGGCCGGTGCGGTGAAGGAGGCGGGCGGGGTCGCCCGCGAGTTCCACACGATCGCCGTCGACGACGGGATCGCCATGGGGCACAGCGGAATGCTCTACTCGCTGCCGTCGCGCGAGATCATCGCCGATTCCGTCGAGTACATGGTGAACGCCCACCAGGCCGACGCGCTGGTCTGCATCTCCAACTGCGACAAGATCACCCCGGGCATGCTGAACGCCGCCATGCGGCTGAACATCCCGGTGGTGTTCGTCTCCGGCGGGCCGATGGAGGCCGGGAAGGCCGTGGTCGTCGGCGGGGTCGCGCAGGCTCCGACCGACCTCATCACCGCGATCGCCGCGTCGGCCAGCAGCGAGGTCGACGAGGACGGTCTGTCCATTGTGGAGCGCTCGGCCTGCCCGACCTGCGGTTCGTGCTCGGGCATGTTCACCGCGAACTCGATGAACTGCCTCACCGAGGCGCTCGGGCTCTCGCTGCCGGGCAACGGCTCCACCCTCGCCACGCACGCCGCCCGCAAGGCGCTCTTCGAGGACGCCGGGCGCACGGTCGTCGAGCTGTGCAAGCGCTGGTATGAGCAGGACGACGAGTCCGTGCTCCCGCGCTCGATCGCGTCGAAGAAGGCGTTCGAGAACGCGATGGCCCTCGACATGGCGATGGGCGGTTCGACCAACACGGTGCTGCACATCCTCGCCGCCGCGCAGGAGGGCGAGGTCGACTTCACCATCGACGACATCGACGCCATCGGCCGTCGCGTGCCGTGCCTGTCGAAGGTCGCGCCGAACTCGGACTACCACATGGAGGACGTCCACCGGGCCGGCGGCATCCCGGCCATCCTCGGCGAACTGCACCGCGGCGGGCTGCTGAACCCCGACGTCCACTCCGTGCACTCGCCGGATCTGGAGTCGTGGCTGTCCACTTGGGACATCCGGGCGAAGGAACCGTCGGAGCGCGCGATCGAGCTGTTCCACGCGGCTCCGGGCGGAGTCCGCACCACCGAGGCGTTCTCCACCGAGAACCGTTGGTCCTCTTTGGACACCGATGCCGTCGGCGGCTGCATCCACGACGTCGAGCACGCGTACACCAAGGACGGCGGGCTCGCGATCCTGCGCGGCAACCTCGCCGAGAACGGCGCCGTCATCAAGTCGGCGGGCATCGACGAGGAACTGTGGCATTTCGAGGGCCCGGCCCGGGTGCTGGAAAGCCAGGAAGAGGCGGTCTCGGCCATCCTCAAGAAGGAGATCCAGCCCGGTGAGGTGCTGGTGATCCGCTACGAAGGCCCGGCGGGCGGCCCGGGGATGCAGGAGATGCTGCACCCGACGGCGTTCCTCAAGGGCTCGGGGCTGGGCAAGAAGTGCGCGCTGATCACCGACGGCCGGTTCTCCGGCGGCTCGTCGGGCATCTCGGTCGGGCACATCTCGCCCGAGGCCGCCGCGGGCGGGGCGATCGGCCTGGTCCAGAACGGCGACCGGATCCTGCTCGACGTCCACGAGCGGCGGCTCGAACTGCTCGTCGACGAGGACGTGCTCGCCGAGCGGCGCGCGAAGATGGAGGCGAGCGAGCGGCCGTGGCAGCCGGTCTCGCGGGACCGGAAGGTCACCGCCGCGCTGCGGGCCTACGCGCGGATGGCGACCTCGGCCGACACCGGCGCCGTCCGCGACCCGAACAAGTAGGTCGCTCCGGCTGCTGTGAAAGGTCCTTTCCTGGCGAAATTTGCGAGGAAAGGACCTTTCCTAGCACGCCCCGGTGGGCGAATACGACGCAGCAGCGGCGGGTCGAAGACCGGCTCTGGGAGCTGATCGAACCCCTGATCCCGTCCCGACCAGCGCCGCGCGGTCCGGGTGGGCGGCCCCGGATCGATGACCGTGCCGCGCTAGAGAGGATCTTGTCCGTGCTCGACTGGACCAGAGAGCAGCCATCGGTGGGGCCGCCTCTTCAGAGGCGTTCGATGCGGTCGGCCTGCGGGCCCCGGTCGCTCTGACGCACCGCGTACCGGACCCGGTCACCCTTCTGCAGCGGCTCCGACCCCATGATCACGGACGCGTGGGCGAAGAGATCGTCGCCGCCTGCGTCCGGGGTGATGAAGCCGAAGCCGCGTTCGTCGTCGTAGCGCGCGACGACGCCCTCGCCGCCTCGTACGGGCACGTCCCGCGCCGCCGGCCCCGCGGCCGCGGCAGGTGCCGACCGCTGCGGCGCCGTCTGGGGCTCGGCGCCCCGGACCAGGTGCACGTCGCGGGCCTGCGGGCCCTTGTCCCCACTAGTCACCTCGTAGGCGACGCGGTCGCCCTCCGCGAGCCACGTCAGCCCCTCGGCCAGGGCCCGGGCGTGAACGAAGACGTCCCCGGCGCCGGAGTCGGGGTTGATGAAGCCGAAGCCCTTGTCCTCGTCGTACCAGGCCACCGTGCCGTCGGCACCGTCCGCGATACTAGCCGCGGCGGGTGAGCCGGCCCCTGCTCCCAGCGGGATCACGTGCCCGGCCTGCGGGCCGCGCTCGCCTTCGACGATCAGGAAGGCCACCCGCTGCCCCTCGGTGACCACGCCGCCGGTCACGATGGCGGAGCTGTGCACGAAGATGTCGGCGCCGCCGCCGTCCGGCGACGCGAAGCCGTACCCCTTGCCCGGCTCGTACCAGTTGATGGTGCCGAGCAGGCCCACGGCGCTGCCGGCGGCCGCATCGGCAGTGACGCG
Source organism: Amycolatopsis sp. EV170708-02-1 (assembly GCF_022479115.1). Classification (NCBI taxonomy): domain Bacteria; kingdom Bacillati; phylum Actinomycetota; class Actinomycetes; order Pseudonocardiales; family Pseudonocardiaceae; genus Amycolatopsis; species Amycolatopsis sp. EV170708-02-1. The sequence goes on along the minus strand of NZ_CP092497.1, from coordinate 3,883,683 downwards.
AACGCCCAGTGCCTGGGGCCCGCGGTCGTTCTCGCCGACCTCGAACACGACGGCCTGCCCCTCGCGGAGCACTTTCGCGCCGCCGTCCCCGACGATCTCGGAGGCGTGCACGAACACGTCCGGCGAGCCGTCCTCGGGCGCGAGGAAGCCGAAACCCCGTTCGGCGTCGAACCAACGGACAGTCCCTTGCGGCATCAAAAACTCCAGGTCGAGAGGGCGGGCACTGGCCCCCAGTCTCCCTGACAGACCTCCGGTCCGTCAGGCCGGGCCCACAGGCGGGCGGTGCGGAGCCAGGGGCGGGCCGGTGGTTCACCTAGCGACACGCCGAGTTTTGAGACCAGGTCCAAAGGCGAGCGGTCAGCGGCAGAGGACGATCACCACGACCGAAGCCGCGGCGGCCAGCAGCAACCCGATCAGCCCGAACGAAAGCGGCCGCTTCCGCCACGGGGTGTTGACGTCCAGCGCGATCCGCCCGGAGCCCGCGAACAGGACGGTCAGCGAAGCCGCGGCCAGCAGGAGCTCGAACTCGAAGCCCTGCCCTTGCTTCTGGAAGAACCCGCCGCCGAACTTCACGTAGACGATGTTCGCGCAGACGCCGAGCAGCGCGGCGGCGCCGATCGGGGTGAACAGGCCCACCAGCACAAGCGCGCCGCCGACCACTTCGCTGATCCCGGTGATCCAGGAAAGCAGCGTGGTCTGGCTTGTGTAGCCCATGCCGCCGAGTGCCCTGGCGAAGCCGCCGACCCCCGGGCCGCCGAAGGCACCGAAGAGGTGCTGGAGCCCGTGTGCGCCCATCGTCACGCCGAGCACCACTCGCAGGACGAGCAGACCGAGATCGATCCCGCCCCTGGTCTCCGCCGGGCCGGGGCCGCTGTCGGCGTCGGCCACGTCCGAGATCATGCTGGTCTGATAGTCATCGCTCACGCGCGAAGGGTAGGGGAAACCGGCCCGTCAGGCGACCGAACCGCCGGACGTCCCCGTGTCGAGACGGACATCTCGCGTGATCGGACGGACGACACGCGTGTCGGAACGGACGACACGGCGACGGAACCGGCCTCGAGGTGTGTCGTCCGTCCAGTCACGCGTGTCGTCCATCTGGACACGTGTGTTGTCCATGACGGTTCAGAACAGGGTCGCGGGCTCGACCGGTTCGGGCTCCGGCAGCGGGTCGAGGCCGGGCACCAGGGCGCGCACGTCGTCGTGGAAACGGCGGGCGAGCGCCGGGGCGTCGTCGTTGTCGGGCGTGTGCACGAAGACCGTCGGCGACCGGCCCTCGCGCAGCCATCCGGCGACCACCTCGGCCCACGGTCGCCATCCCGCGACGGTCTCCTCGGCCGCGTCACGGCCCAGATAGCGGACGATCGGCCGGTCGGTCAGCGCCCGCGTCCGCCGCGGCAGCCGGGGTTTCTTCGCCCAGGCGTCCTGTTCGGCCTCGCTGATCGGCGGGCTCGAAAAGAAGACGGTGGTGTCGAACGGCACCCACTCGGCGCCCGCGTCGGCGAGAGTCCTCTCCAGCAACGAGGTCGCTTCGGTGGAGAACGCCGGGTGACGCACCTCCACGGCGCGCCGGAGCCCGGCAGGGAGACGGCGCAGGAAGCGGCCGAGGGCGTCGACGTCCGGCGGGCCGAACGAGCCGGGCAGCTGGGTCCACAGGACCGCCCGTTCGCCGAGCGGTTCGATCGCGTCCAGGAACGCCCGCATCTCGGTCTCGACGCCGGCGAGCCGTTTCTCGTGCGTGACGACCTTGGGCAGCTTGACCACGAACCGGAAGCCGGGGCCGGTCTGCCGCGCCCATGTTTCGACGGTTTCCCTGGCCGGGGTCGCGTAGAAGGTCGTGTTGCCCTCGACCGCGTTGCACCAGCCGGCGTAGGCCCGGAGGCGCTCCCCGGCGGGCAGCGACCGCGGCAGGAACCGGCCTGCCCACGCCTTGTGCGTCCACATCGCGCAGCCGACATGAAGATTCGCCACGATGCTCAGTATTCGCCGTGAACCAGGTTCTTCGGCAGCTCCCCGCCCAGATAGTGGCTCAGTTCCCGGACCACCACCGCGTAGGCGCGTCGCCGCCGCCCGCTCACCGCGCCCGCGACATGCGGTGTCAGCAGCAGTCCCGGCACGTCCCACAGCGGATGCCCCTCGGGCAGGGGCTCCGGGTCGGTGACGTCGAGGGCGGCGCGCAGCCGTCCCGACGCGAGCTCCGCGACGAGCGCGTCGGTATCCACGACCGGGCCCCTCGACACGTTGACGAGGATCGCGTCGTCCGGCATCGCGGCCAGGAACGCCGCGTCGGCCATGCCCCGCGTATGCGGCGTGAGCGGCACCATCAGGACGGTGACGTCGTGTTCGGGCAGCAGGGCGGGGAGCTCGTCGTTGCCGTGGACGCCCTCGCGGGCCGTCGCGCCCACCATCGTGCAGCGCACGTCGAACGTCTCCAGCCGTCGGCACAGATGCCTGCCGAGGTCGCCCGCGCCGACGATGAGCGCCCGCTTTCCCTGCAGGGTGTCGGTGATCCGGCGTTCCCAGTGCTTCCGCCGATGGCCGTCGGCGAATCCGCCGAGGTCGCGGTAGATCGTCAGGAGGACCGCGACGACCCACTCGGCCGAGCTTCCGCCGTGCGCGCCTCGGCAGGTCGAGAGCAGGACGCCGTCCGGCACCTTGCCGACCCAGTCCTCGGCGCCCGCCGCCAGCAGTTGCACGAGTTTGATGTTCGGCAGTTCGCGCCAGAGTTCGTCGCTGGGCCCGTCACCGGTCACGAGGACCTCGGCCTCGGCGGCTTCGGCGGGCACCGGCTCGCCGCGGCGGTACACCACCGGACGCACGCCTTCGATCTCCGAAAGCGCGGCCACTCCCTCTTCGTCGGGCACGAGAACGGTCACTGTCATGATCACCACGGTATCCAGGAGCTCTTACCCGTGGCTCACGTACGCCCACCTAGGCTGGGCCCGTGCGTACCCGGTACCGGCGGAAATGGACCGCGCCGCTGGCCATACTGGCCTGCGGCGCGTTGATGCTCTCCGGTTGCGCCGAATTCGACAACACGGCCGCCGGGCAGAAGTTCACCCCGGTCAACCCGCCGTCCCCCGAGGTCCCGCCGCAGATCGGGCCGGGCGGTGAAGCGGGCGACGCCGGTCCCGGCCGGGGAAACGGGCCGAACCGGGCGCCGACGCCGGTGCCGCCGCCCCAGGGCTGCAAGGACTTCGACAAGGCCGTCATCGCGACCTGCCTGGACACCGTCGCCGCCGTGGCCGCGATCCCCGGTGACGGCACCGCTCCCAGCGCGCTCGCCGGAGAACGCAAGAGCGGCCGGATCCTGCTCGCCGCCGCGGAGAAGGACCCGGCCGACTGGGCGACGGTTCCCGTGGACGGCTCCGGCGACGGCGGCCTCACGTCGCTCGCCCTCTCCCCCGGCTTCGCCGAAGACCAGCTCGTCTTCGCCTACATCACCACCCCGACCGACAACCGGGTCGTCCGCCTGGCGAAGGGCCAGGCGCCGAAACCGGTGCTGACCGGGATCCCCAAGGGGCCCACCGGCAACCGCGGCGCGATCGGCACCGACGCCAAGGGCGCGCTCCTGGTCGCCACCGGCGACGCGGGCAACCCCGGGCTCGCGGCCGATCCGGCGTCGCTGGCCGGGAAGGTGCTGCGCATCGACACCTCCGGCAAACCGGCGGCGGGCAACCCCACCGCCGGTTCGGCGGTCTTCTCGACCGGTGTGCACTCCCCCGGCGGGATCTGCCGCGACCAGGCCGGTTCCCGCGTGTGGCTCACCGACAGGCTGGCCGACAAGGACGTCCTGTACCGGCTTCGCGGCGGCCAGCCGCTGACCACCCCGGCCTGGAGCTGGACCGACAAACCCGGTGTCGCGGGTTGCGCGGACTTCGTCGGTGCCACCGGCCATCTCTCGATCGCCACGTCCGTCGCGGGCAACCTGCAGAACCTGCCGGTCACCCCGGACGGGGCGGTGACCGGCAAGCCCAACGTCGTCATGGACGGCAAGGTCGGCAAGCCGCCGAAGACCTTCGGCAGGCTGTCCGCGATGAGCATGGTCAACCCGCAGATCGCGCTCGCCGGGACGGTCAACAAGGACGGCGGTTCCCCGGTTTCGAGCGACGACCGCGTCGTCATCATCACGCCGTCGGCCAGCTCCGGCGGGGGCGGTAAGGACTGAGCGGTCCTTACCTGGACGGCCGCGGATGCGGCGCCGGGGTGAACCGTGTGAACGACGGCGCCATCGCCTTTTCCCCGGCCTGCGGGTCGAACAGCTCCGGCACGAGCCGGTAACCGTCCCCCAGCGCGTTCGCGGCGGCGGTGAGGCGGTGCGGTTCGGTGGACGGCCAGCGGCCGGTGTCCACCCGGGTCAGCAGGGTGCGCAGCAGGACGATCTCCTCGGCCGCGTTGAACGAGCAGTGACCGCCCCGGCTCACGTAGGTCTGCCGCAGCAGAGCGGGATCGCCGTTGCGCCGGACCTGGTCGCCGTACCAGCGGGCCTGTCCCGCGACGGCGCCGCCGTCACCGGTGGTGTGCGTGGTCAGCACGGGCGACGGCGTGGTGCCGCGCGCCACGGTGTGGCGCTCCATGTACGCCTGCGCCTTCGGATCCGCCGAAATCCGCGGAGCGTCGGCGAGCCGGTCGAGGTCGGCTTCCAGATCGACGCCACCCGTCCGGTAGGCCTGCCGGACCAGGTCGAGACCGGTGGACCGGGCGAGCTGACGCCGGTAGTCGATGCCGGTGTTCGACGACGGGTTCCCTCCTGCCCGGTGCTCGATCTCCGGACGCGCGCCCGGTCCGTAGCCGAACAGGTAGGCGCCGGCGACCCACATCGCCTGCTGGGCGAGGCGATCGGCCAGTGCCGTCGGCTCCGGCTCGTGTGCGAGCGCCCAGCCCGGGACGGTGCCCAGCGCTCCGGCCAGCGCGATCCGCGCCCGGCCCGCGTCGGTCTTCTGCGCTTCGGCCACGGCGGCTTCGAGGGCCGCCTTCGAGGCCTCCGGGTCACGAGGCCGGACCAGGTCGATGTCCGCGTCCGGCGCCAGCAGTGTCTTGAGGGCGAAGAGGATGTCCAGCGCGGTGTTCCAGGTGCCCTGCGCGTCGTACTCGCCGCATTGCGCCAGGACGCCGTCGAACCGGCCCGGGTTGTTCTCGGCCAGCTTCAGGGAGATCACGGAGCCCATGGACATTCCACTCGTGATGGTCCGCCGCGGCTCGCCCACGTTGGCCTCGAACCAGTCCAGCAGCGCGATCTGATCGGTCAAGGCCTCCTCGATCACGTGCCCGAAGACGCCCTTGTAGTTCGACGCGGCCAGCGCGTAACCCTGGTCGAGCAACCATCTTTCGGTCTCCGGCCGGGTGGCCAGCATGATCTGCGCCGGTTTGCCGCCCTGCTCCACGTAGAGGCCATGGCTGTAGAGCACCAGCGTGCCGTTCCAGCGCTTCGGCACTTTGACCAGGTAGTCGGCGCCGTCGATGGTGCCCTCGTGGGTGCGCCAGCGCTCCTCGGCGGTCGCCGGGGCGGCGGTGAACAGCGCGCCGAGAAGGACTGCGACGAGCACGGTGACGAGTGTCCTGCGTGAAGTGGTCATGCAGGACAAAATAGGTGACCAAATGGTCACATGTCAATGCGGTACTCCGTCCGCCTCCCGCACATCCCGTAGCCGTCCTCCTCGGAAGGACCGGCGATCCGCACGCCGGAGTGCTCCAAGTGGCTCGCGTCGCCGTTCGCGAGCGCCCTCAGGTGCTCGCCGGTCAGCTCGGCGGCGGCCAGCGCGCCGGCCCGCCAGCGCGGGAGCCAGGCCTCGACCTTCGGCGCGACCAGCGCGACGGCCGCGCGATAGAAATCCCTCAGCGGGCCCGGATCTCCCGCGACGAGCGCGTCCCGGATCGGCAGGTAGCCCTCGATCGCGAGATCACGGCGACGGCGGGCCGCCTCGTCGTCCGCGGGCATCGCGGCGGCCTCCGCGTACGCGTCCGGGTCGGCGAGGACCGGCGGTGGGAAGGTGAAGACCGCGTCGCCCGCTTCGGGCAGCCCGCTGTTCTGCATGAGCACGGTGATCCGCAGATCCTCGCGTTGCACCATCCGATGGACCGTGCCGGGCGCGAACCACGCGACGACACCGGCTTCGAGTTCGGTCTCCCGGTAGCCGCCGACGTCGAGCGTCTGCACGGCGCCACGTCCGCCGGTGACGACGTAAGCCTCGGTACAGGCGAGATGCAGATGCGGGCTTCCTCCGCACACCCCGTCCGCGGCTTCCCATTCATAGGCGCACAGGTGGGAAAGTCCGATACCGCCGGGAAGAGGGAACACGATGACCTCCTCTGAGAAAGCGCTTTCTCCATACCCTGTCGCATTCAGAGGACTAAATGCGAAAGGGGAATCAGGGACGACGGGTGCGGGTTTCGGCGCGGAGCACGCGGACGTCGAAGAACGCCACGACGACGGAGACCGCAGCGGCCACCAGGCCGAGATAGCGGCCGAGACCGGTCCCGATCTCGATACCGGCGGCGGAAAGAATCCCGCGCTGGTCGGCGTCGAACTGCCAGTCGAGGGTGGTCCAGCCGAGCGCCATCAGCAGCAGCGCGCCGATGGCCGCCATCAGCCACAAATGCGGCAAGCCCGCCCGGCGGACGGCGTCGACGCGGCCGAACAGCACGACCGCGAGGCTGGGAAGGAACAGGAGGAAGAGCGGCGCCCACGCGAGGAAGCCCGAACGCCACGCGTCACGCGTGACGTCGGTGGCGGGCAACGTCTTCAGCACGTCTTCGATCTCCGGGCGCGAGGCGGTCAGCGTCGTCCACGGAAGGAACAAGGCCACCAGCGCGAGCAGCCCGGCCGCGAGGCCGAGCCACTCACGCCAGGTGGCCTTCTTCAAAGCGAGCTCAGGCACCGACTCGCTCGACGATCAGTTCGCGCACGCGCTTGGCGTCGGCCTGGCCCTTGGTGGCCTTCATGACCGCGCCGACGATCGCCCCGGCCGCGGCCACCTTGCCGCCGCGGATCTTCTCGGCGACGTCGGGCTGCGCGGCCAGCGCCTCGTCGACCGCCGCGATGAGCGCGGAGTCGTCGGAGACGACCTTCAGGCCGCGCTTCTCGACGACCTCCGACGGCGAACCCTCGCCTGCGAGCACGCCCTGCACGACCTCCTTCGCCAGCTTGTTGGTCAGCTCGCCGGCGTTGACCAGCGCGATGACCTCGGCCAGCTGCGCCGGGGTGATCGCCAGCTCGGCCAGCTCGATCTCGCGGGAGTTGGCCTCCTGCGCCAGCGTGTTGACCCACCAGCTGCGGGCCTCGTCCGGCGTGGCGCCCGCCTCGACCGTCGCGGCGACCAGGTCGACCGCGCCGACGTTGAGCAGGTCGCGCAGCGCCTCGTCGGTCAGGTTCCACTCCCGCTGGATGCGCTTGCGGCGCTCCGACGGCATCTCCGGCAGCGTCTTGCGCAGCTCCTCGACCCATTCGCGTGACGGCGCGATCGGGACCAGGTCGGGCTCCGGGAAGTACCGGTAGTCCTCGGCGGTCTCCTTGGTGCGGCCCGGCGACGTGGTGCCGTCGGCCTCCTGGAAGTGCCGCGTCTCCTGCTTGATGGAGCCGCCCTCGGCGAGGATCGCCGCCTGACGGGTCATCTCGTAGCGCACGGCGCGCTCGACGCTGCGCAGCGAGTTGACGTTCTTGGTCTCGGTGCGCGTGCCGAATTCGGTCGCGTCCTTGGCCATCAGTGAGACGTTCGCGTCGCAGCGCAGGGAACCCTGGTCCATGCGGACATCGGAGACGTCCAGCGCGCGCAGCAGATCCCGCAGGGCGCTCACGTACGCGCGGGCGACCTCGGGGGCGCGGCCGCCGGTGTGCTCGATCGTCTTGGTGACGATCTCGATCAGCGGCACGCCGGCGCGGTTGTAGTCGAGCAGCGAGTGCTCGGCGCCGTGGATCCGCCCGGTGGCGCCGCCGACGTGCAGCGACTTGCCGGTGTCCTCCTCCATGTGCGCGCGCTCGATCTCGACGCGCACGACCTCGCCGTCGTCCAGCGTCACGTCGAGGTAGCCGTTGAAGGCGATCGGCTCGTCGTACTGCGAGGTCTGGAAGTTCTTCGGCATGTCCGGGTAGAAGTAGTTCTTCCGGGCGAACCGGCACCACTCGGCGATCTCGCAGTTGAGCGCGAGGCCGATGCGGATCGCGCCCTCCACCGCCTTGCCGTTCACGACCGGCAGCGAACCGGGCAGGCCGAGACAGGTCGGGCACACCTTGGTGTTCGGCTCGCCGCCGAACTCGTTGGCGCAGCCGCAGAACATCTTGGTGTTCGTGTTCAGCTCGACGTGCACCTCGAGGCCCAGCACCGGGTCGAACCGCTCGATGACGTCGGCGTAGTCCATGAGTTCCACCACGGCGGTCACTTCTTTCCTCCCAGCTCCGGAACCTCGTGCACCAGCGAGCCACCGTTGGCGGCGTCGCGCGCGACCTCGTACGCGGCGCCGACGCGGTACAGCCGGTCGTCGGCCATCGCCGGGGCCATGATCTGCAGGCCGACCGGCAGGCCGTCCTCATGCGACAGTCCACTCGGGACACTCATCGCGGCGTTGCCGGCGAGGTTCGCCGGAATGGAGCAGATGTCCGAGAGGTACATCGCCATCGGGTCGTCGACGCGCTCGCCGATCTTGAACGCGGTGGTCGGCGTGGTCGGCGAGACCAGCACGTCCACCTTCTCGAACGCGGCGTCGAAGTCCCGCGTGATGAGCGTGCGGACCTTCTGCGCCGAGCCGTAGTAGGCGTCGTAGTAGCCCGAGGACAGCGCGTACGTGCCGAGCATGATGCGGCGCTTGACCTCGGGGCCGAAGCCCTTCTCGCGGGTGAGCGACATGACCTCTTCGGCGCTGTGCTCGCCGTCGTCGGAAACGCGCAGGCCGTAGCGCATGGCGTCGAACCGGGCGAGGTTCGACGAGCACTCGCTCGGCGCGATCAGGTAGTACGCGGGCAGCGCGTAAGTGAAGTACGGGCACGAGACCTCGACGACCTCGGCGCCGAGCGCACGAAGCTGCTCGACGGCGGCCTCGAACGACCGCAACACGCCCGGCTGGTAGCCGTCGCCGGCGAATTCCTTCACCACGCCGACACGCACGCCCTTGAGGTCACCGGTCAGGCCCTGGCGGGCCGCGGCGACCACCGGCGGGACCGGCGCGTCGATCGAGGTCGAGTCCATCGGGTCGTACCCGGCGATGACCTCGTGCAGCAGCGCGGCGTCGAGCACCGTCCGCGCGCAAGGACCGGCCTGGTCGAGCGACGACGAGAAGGCGACGAGACCGTAGCGGGAGACGCCGCCGTACGTCGGCTTCACGCCGACGGTGCCGGTGACCGCGCCGGGCTGGCGGATCGAGCCGCCGGTGTCGGTACCGATCGCGATCGCGGCCTCGAACGCCGCGATCGCCGCCGAGGAGCCACCGCCGGAACCGCCGGGGATGCGGGCGTGGTCCCACGGGTTGTGGGTCGGGCCGAACGCGGAGTTCTCCGTGGAGGAGCCCATCGCGAACTCGTCCATGTTGGTCTTGCCGAGCACCACGACACCGGCCTCGCGCAGCTTGCGCGTCACGGTGGCGTCGTACGGCGGGAGCCAGTTCTCCAGGGTCTTCGAACCGACCGTGGTCGGGATGCCCTTGGTGGTCAGCACGTCCTTGAGCGCCAGCGGGACACCGGCGAGCGGCGACTTCGGCGCCTTGCCCTCGGCGACGTCGGCGTCCACCGCGCGGGCGGCTTCGAGCGCGCCCTCGGTGTCGACGTGCAGGAACGCGTGGATGTGGTCGTCGACCTCGGCGATCCGGTCCAGGTGTGCCTGCGCGACCTCGACGGCCGACACCTCACGGGACTGGATCTTCTCCGCCAGCTCGGCGGCGGTCAGCTTGATGAGTTCGGTCACTGTTCTTCTCCCAGAATCCGCGGCACCCGGAAACGACCCTCTTCGCTGGCCGGCGCACCGGCCAGCGCCTGCTGCTGGGTCAGCCCCGGTCGGACCGTGTCCTCACGGAACACGTTGGTCAGCGGCACGGCGTGCGACGTGGGCGGGACATCCTCGCCTGCGACCTCGCTCACCTTGGCCACCGAGTCCAGGATCTGGTCGAGCTGGCCTGCGAAGACGTCCAGCTCCTCTTCGGTGACGGCAAGCCTGGCCAGCTTGGCGAGGTGTGCGACCTCGTCGCGGGAAATGTTGGGCACGCGGGTGACTCCCGGGGTGTGCTGTGCGGGTTCTGTCGGAAGCTGCAAGTCTATGGTGGCGGCGTCGGCGGACTCGACTGGGTTATGCCGCGGCCTGCGCTCCCATGTCGGGTAAGGAGTGCCTGGTTCGTTATCCCGCGCCCCGGACGTCGTGCCCCATTACCTCGTCCGGTCTGTCACAATCGGCGCCCGGCGTAGCGCGTTCCACGGCGAGGCTGGGACGCCTGAGGCGAGAGGGGCGCGTGTGTCGTTCCTGATCCGGGTCCAATTACCGGACACCCCGGGGACCCTCGGCGCGGTCGCCACCGCGCTCGGCACCGTCGGCGCCGACATCCTGAGCGTGGACGTGGTCGAACGGGGCGGCGGTGTCGCCATCGACGACCTCGTCGTCGAAATCCCCTCCGGCAGGCTGCCGGACGCGCTGATCACCGCCGCCGAAAGCGTCGACGGGGTCGAGGTCGACGCCGTCCGGCCGTACGCCGGCGTGCTGGACACCCATCGTGAACTCGAACTGGTCGAGGAGATCGCCGCCCAGCCCGCCACGGGGCTGGAGATCCTCGCCGAAGGTGTGCCACGGATCATCCGGGCGGGCTGGGCCGTCGTCGTCGAGCACGCCGAGGCGGGCGCGATCCGGCTGGCGTCGTCCAACGCCGCGCCCGAAACGCCGATCACCGACCTGCCGTGGCTGCCGCTGGAACGCGCCACCATCCTCGACGCCGAGGAGGCCTGGGTGCCGGAGACGTGGAAGGAACTGGGGACCGAACTCGCGGCGACGCCGCTGGGGAAGCCGGGAAAGGCGCTGCTGGTCGCCCGGCCGGGCGGGCCGAACTTCCGGGCCGCCGAGGTGGCGCGGTTGGCGCACTTCGCGGGGATCGTCGCCGTCGTGCTGGACAGCTGACCTTCGCGTTTCGTCCTCTGGATGCGGTCGTTGCGCGTACAAGTACCGCATTCAGAGGACTAAACGCCACTCAGGAGTCGAAGATCGCCTCGGCCCGAAGCTCTGGGACGACCTCGGCGATGCGCACATAGTCGACGTCCTTGTGGATCAGCACCGCCTTGTGCCGTACCGCCACCGCCGCGATGAGGCAATCCATCGCGGAACGGACCCTGTGCCCATCCGCACGGACGGCGCGGGAGATCTCTGCCGCGCTCCTGAAGTCGATCGCGGGATCGACGCCCAGGTTCACGAAGCCTGCGAGGGTCCTCTCGAGACGCGGGAGCGCCTCGGCGCTCACTCCCGCGAGCAGTTCCATGACGATCGGCTCGGAGGTCACGATCATCTTCGGCTGCGCGGCCAGCTCGACGACCAGATCCCTCGCCCGGGTGGCGCGTTTGCGAAGGAAGTCGATCCACACCGAACTGTCGATCAGGCAGCGTTGTTCAGGAGGCATCGCGCCACTTGCGATCCGCGGAGTCATCGCGTAGCTCGTCCAGATCCGCTTCCCAACCGATCCCTTCCAGCTCCAGGATGTCGGCGGTGGTGATCACCGGCGCCGCTTTCCGCAACGCGAAATCCACCGCGTCCTTCTTGGTCTTGAATCCATAGCGATGCATCACGGCAGCGACCAGCTCGTCATCAATGTCGATATTGGTCCGGCTCATACACCAACGATACACCAACTTGGTGTATCGTCTTCAGAGCTCCAAGTGGTACGCGATCAGGGTGATCCCGGGATGGGGCTCCCAGTCCCGTTCGGGCAGCCGCACGAAGCCGAGCCGCTCGTAGAGCCGGTGTGCCCGCTCCATCGTGACCAGGCTGCACAGCACCACCCTCGCGGCGGCGAGTTCCCGCGCCCGCGCGATGACCGCCCTGGTCAGGGCCTCGCCGATGCCGCGCCCTGTCGCCGAGGGCAGCACCCCAAGCATGCGGAACTCCAGCTCGCCGTCGCGGGAAAGCTCGGCGAAGGGTGTCCCTGGACGGGCGATGGTGACCGTGCCGACGAGCGTGCCGTCCCCGTCGACCGCGACCAGCAGCTCGGCCAGCTCCGCCCGCCGGGCGGCGTCGAGCAGTTCGGTGGCGTAGCCCACGCCGTCGACGAGGCTCCGGTCCGCGGAGTACGCGGCCAGCGTGAGCTCGCCGACGGCCGTCAGCTCCTCCGGCCGCGCGGGCCGGATCTCCAGGTCAGTCACCGGGTTCCTCCTCGGTCACCAGCGCCAGCTCGGCCGCGGCCTCGGGCCCGTCTTCCAGGAGCACGCGGAAGCCGTTCTCGTCGAGCACCGGCACTTTCAGCTGCACGGCCTTGTCGTACTTCGTGCCCGGCGCGTCGCCGACGACGACGAACGCCGTCTTCTTCGACACCGAACCGGCCGCCTTCCCGCCGCGGGCCATGATGAACTCCTTGGCCTCGTCTCGGGAGTAGTCGTTCAGCGAGCCGGTGACGACGATGGACAGGCCTTCGAGGTTGCGCGGGACGGACTCGTCGCGCTCCTCCTCCATCCGCACGCCCGCCGCGCGCCACTTCTCGACGATCTCGCGGTGCCAATCGACCTCGAACCATTCCTTCGCGGCCCGCACGATGGTCGGCCCGACCCCGTCGACGGCGGCGAGCTCCTCTTCGGAGGCGTTCTCGATCCGTTCCAGCGAACCGAATTCCCGGGCGAGCGCCTGTGCGGCCGTCGGGCCCACGTGCCGGATCGACAGCCCGACGATGACCCTCCACAGTGGACGATCCTTGACCGATTCCAGGTTCTCCAGCAGTTTGCGCCCGTTGGCCGAGAGCTCCCCCGCCTTGGTGCGGAACAGCTCGACCTGGAGCAGCTTCTCCTCGTCCAGGTCGAAGATGTCGCCCTCGTCGTGCACGACACCGGCGTCCAGCAGCGCCACCGCGGCCTCGTACCCGACCACCTCGATGTCGAAGACGTTCCGGCTCGCCAGATGGAACAGCCGCTCCCGCCGCTGCGCGGGGCAGAACTGCGCGTTCGGGCAACGGATGTCGATGTCGCCCTCCTTCTGGTACGCCAGTTCGGTGTCGCAGTTGGGGCAGCGCAGCGGCATGACGAACTCGCGCTCTTCGCCGGTGCGCGCGTCCGCCACCGGGCCGAGCACCTCGGGGATGACGTCGCCCGCCTTGCGGATGACGACCTTGTCCCCGATCAGCACACCCTTGCGCTTGACCTCTTCCTGGTTGTGCAGCGTCGCCATCGCGACCGTGGATCCGGCCACCTTCACCGGCTCCATCACCGCGAACGGGGTGACGCGACCGGTGCGGCCGACGTTGACCTGGATGTCCAGGAGCGTGGTGATCGCCTCTTCGGGCGGGTACTTGTAGGCGATCGCCCAGCGCGGCGCCCGCGACGTCGTGCCTAGACGCCGCTGCAGCGCGACCTCGTCGACCTTGATGACGACGCCGTCGATCTCGTGCTCGGCGTCGTGGCGATGCTCGCCCCAGTACCGGATGTGCTCCAGCAGCTCCTCGCCGGAAGTCAGCACCTTGCTGTGCGGCGAGACCGGCAGGCCCCACGCGGCGAGCGCGTCGTACGCCTCGGATTGACGCTTCGGCTCGAAACCCTCGCGTTTGCCGAGGCCGTGGCAGATCAGCCGCAGATTGCGCGACTTCGTGATCTTGGGATCCTTCTGCCGTAGCGAACCAGCGGCCGTGTTGCGCGGGTTCGCGTACGGATCCTTGCCCGCCTCGACCATCTTCGCGTTCAGCGCCAGGAAGTCCTCGACGCGGAAGAACACCTCGCCGCGGACCTCGACCAGCGCGGGCACAGGGAACTCGTCCGTCCCGGTCAGCCGCTCGGGCACCTGCTCCAGCGTGCGGACGTTGAGCGTGACGTCCTCACCGGTGCGGCCGTCGCCCCTGGTCAGCGCGCGGGTGAGGCGGCCGTTCTCGTACAGCAGGTTGATCGCGAGCCCGTCGATCTTCAGTTCGGCGAGGTACTTCGTCGCGCCGATCTCCTTCTGGACCCGCTCGACCCAGGTCTCGAACTCCTCGGTGTCGAAGACGTTGTCGAGGCTGAGCATGCGCTCGAGGTGGTCGTGCGCGACGAACTCGGTGGAGAAGGTGCCACCGACGTTCTGCGTCGGCGACTCCGGCGTCACCAGCCCCGGATGTTCGTCCTCGATGGCCTGGAGTTCGTTGAGCAGCTCGTCGAACTGGCCGTCGGACACGATCGGTGAATCCAGCACGTAGTACCGGAACTGGTGCCCGCGGATCTCCTCCGCCAGCTCGGCATGCCTTTCGCGGACGTCGGCGGGCACGTCCGTGACGTCCTGCGCCGGACCGGGGTTCTCGGGAAGTTCGCTGCTCACGGGGGTAACCCTAGTCGGGGGTACCGACATTTCCGGACAGCCTGCCGACCACCTCGCGTAGTTCCAGGAGGGTCAGCTGCCCGTCCTGGGCCTCGGTCACCAGCTCGACCTTCCCGAGGCGTTCGGCCGCGACACGCTCACCCAGCGTGGCGTCCAGCGGCAGGAAGGTCATGGTCGTCCGGGTCTCCGGCGCGAGCTCGTCGATCAACGGATGAAACACGGTCACGTCCACCCGTCCGGCTGATTCGTCGACCTTCGCGGTCACCCGGACGTCGGCGAGCGCGATCCGGGTCTCGCCGAGGTTGACGGTGACTTCACTCGGATCGGGGACCGGCGGGACCGAGTCGTGGTACTCCCAGATCGCGTCCTCCGGCGGTGCCGCGGCCTTCCACGCGTCGGTGTACGGGCGCAGCTCCGGATCCTCCTGGCCGGTCAGCACCAGCGAGTAGATCGCCCGGTGCCCGCGATCGAGGGAGAAGTGCAGCCGCAGGTGCAACGCCTCGACGATGGTGCAGAGGTCGTGTTCCACGCGATGCGGTTCGCGGTCGCCGAGGGCGGCGCTGACCTCCGGCAAAAGCGCGAACCACGCCTCCCAGAACGTCGCCGCCGCGGCGGCCGCGTCCTCGGGGACCGGCTGCTCCGGCCAGGCGGTGCGGGGGTCGGGAACGTCCTCGGATGTGCGGGAACGGCGGAACAAACGCATGACGGGCACGCTACCGCGCCGCTCACCAGCCTTCAGGCGGTTCGGTGAAAGCCTTGCCGGCCTCACGGCTGAGCGTGAGCGCGCGGCGCATCCACTCGGGAGTGGCACCCGCGAGCCCGCACGCCGAGGTCGGCACGACCTGCTCCGCGAGGATCTCGCGGCGGAAACCGAGCCGGTCGACGAGCTTGAGCACGGGCGAGACCACGTCACGCAGTTCCACCGGCACGCCGGGGTCGGTGGTGGGGACGAGTCCGAGCATCAGCGTCGTTCCGGAGTCCAGCGTCTCGCCGATTTCGTCGAGCAGCGCGGGCGAAGCGCCTTTCAGCAAGGCGAAATCGAACGCGATCGCCTTCGCCCCCGCCGCGCGCAGCAACGAGATCGGCGGCTTTTCGGCGCAGCAGTGCACCGCGACCGGCTGACCGGTGATGCGCTCCGCCCCCGAGATCACCGTCGACAGCAGTTCGCGGGCCTCAGGCGCGGGCACGGCGGGAACGGTGCCGTAGCCGGACGCCGTCGGGAGGTCACCGGCGAGGACCGCGGGCAGCGACGGCTCGTCGAACTGGAGCACCACCGGCGCACCGATGCGCGACTTCAGTTCCTCGACGTGCTCCGCCAGTCCGTCGAGCAGCGAAGCGGCGAAATCACGCAACGCGCCCCTGTCGGTGAGGACACGGTGCCCGCGCGGCAATTCGACGTTCGCCGCGAGCGTCCACGGCCCGGCGACCTGGATCTTGAAGGCGGGCGGCGCGGCGCCCGCCTTTTCCCTCGCCTCCTGGACGGCGTCGAGGTCCCAGTTCATCAGGTCGAGGGCCCGGCGGTGGTCGTGCCCGGGACGGGCGGTGACGCGGTAGCCGCTCGGCACCACCTCGACCGCGAGGTCGACCAGCAGCGCCGCCGTCCGGCCGATCATGTCGGCACCGACGCCGCGGGCGGGAAGTTCCGGCATACAGGGGAATTCGGGCAGTTCGCCGAACACGATCGAAGCGGCCTCGACCGGATCGGTACCGGGCAGGGAACCGATCGCGGTGGCCGCGCCAGGGGGCCAAGGTCGTTCGTTCACACCCGGATTCTCCCCTTGGTCCGAGTGTGCGGGGAGGCGGGGCACGCCGAGGACACGGACATTCGACGCAATTGCCGTCGACGGGCCCGAGACGGCACCGAGCGCATTACGCTGACCTGCCATGACGAGCTCTCCACAGCCCGCCGGCTGGTATCCCGACCAGCAGAACCCCGGGTGTACCGGTGGTGGGACGGGCAGGCCTGGACCGCGAACACGCGGCCGTCGCACGACGCCGAGATGATCGAGCTGGACATCGAAGGCGCTGCCGACCCGAACAAGATCCGGGCGCAGGCGGCGAGGGGGACCCAAGGCCGGGCCACCGGGGTGGTCGGCGGCGGAACACTGTTCTCCGAACCCGTCCTGGTGGTCAACCAGCGCGCGAAACTCATCGAGATGTCGAACGAGTTCGGCGTGTTCGACCAGAACGGCAACCGCCTCGGCGGCGTCGTCCAGGTCGGGCAGAGCACGTTGAAGAAGGCCATCCGGCTGCTCACGAACTACGACCAGTTCCTGACCCACCGCTTCGAAATCCGCGACGCGAACCACAGCACCGTGCTGAAGGTGACGCGGCCCGCGAAGGTGTTCAAATCCCGGTTCCTGGTGACGAAGGCCGACGACTCCCCCATCGGGGAGATCGTGCAGGAGAACGTCTTCGGCAAGATCCGGCTGGGTTTCGTGGTGAACGGCCAGAAGGTCGGCGGGATCTTCGCGGAAAACTGGCGGGCGTGGAACTTCGTCATCAAGGACCACGCCGACGTCGAGATCGCGCGGATCACCAAGACCTGGGGCGGTTTCGTGAAGGCCGCGTTCACCACCGCCGACAACTACGTCGTCGAGATCCACCGGCCGCTGCGGGATCCGCTGGCGTCGATGGTGGTCGCCTCGGCACTGACCATCGACACGGCGCTGAAGCAGGACGACAAGGGCTGAGGCCGCGCCTCGTGAGTGGCAAGGACGGTTCTAACCGTCCTTGCCACTCACGAGGCCCTGCACCACGCTGAGGTAGTGACCGGGGTCTCACCCCGCTCAAGTGGACACTCGGCTTCCGGCGGCACAAAGTGGTGGGACTGGGCGGCACACCGGAGTGCGTCCGGGACGGAGGTCACCATGGAGCCGTTGCCGGAAGACGGCGAACGGGACTGGGCCGAGCCAGGCGTCTACACGGTTTCACCGGGGGTCCACCGGATCCCGCTGCCCCTGCCGCAGGACGCGCTGCGCGCGGTCAACGTGTACGTCGTCACCGACGGCACCCGCCTGGTCCTCGTGGACTCGGGCTGGGCGCTGGAGTCGGCGCGCGAGCGGCTTTCGCGCGGGTTGAAGGCGCTCGGAGCGGATCTCGGCGACATCGACGAGTTCCTGATCACCCACGTGCATCGCGATCACTACACGCTCGCCGTGGAGCTTCGGCGCGAGTTCGGCGGCAAGCTCGGGCTCGGGAAGCGGGAAGAGCCGTCGCTGGTGCGCTCCGGCGATCCGGACCGGTTCCCAATGGAAGCGCAGGTCGGCCTGCTCCAGCGTTGTGGCGCGGACCCCGTCGTCGAGGAGCTCGCCAGGGCCTTCGGCGGCGTCCGGCACACCGAGGCGCATCTGTGGGAGCAGCCCGACGAGTGGCTCGTCCCCGGCAAACGCGCGATCGTGCCCGGCCGCGAATTCGACGTCGTGCACACGCCGGGCCACACGGACGGGCACGTCGTCTTCGTCGACGACGAGGCGGGGCTGGTGTTCTCCGGCGACCACGTGCTGCCGCACATCACGCCGTCCATCGGGTTCCAGCCGGTGCCCACCGAACTGCCGCTGAGCGACTACCTCGACTCCCTGCGCCTGGTCCGCGAGATGCCGGACCGGCGCATGCTCCCCGCGCACGGCCCCGTCACCGGCAGCGTCCACGCCCGCGTGGACGAATTGCTGGAGCACCACCGGGACCGGCTCGAAGTCATGGGCGGCGAGATCACCGCGGACGTCACGACGGCGTACGAGGTCGCGCTGCGGCTGGGGTGGACGCGCAAACAGCGCAAGCTGCCCGACATGGACCCGTTCAACCAGATGCTCGCCGTCCTGGAGACCGGCTCGCATCTGGATCTGCTGGTGGCGCAAGGGAAACTCACCGCGGCCGAGACCGACGGGGTGCGACACTACGCCTCATGATCATCCGTCAAGCGCGCCGGGAAGACGTCGCGGCGATCGTCGGGATGCTCGCCGACGACCAGATCGGCAGCACCCGTGACTCCGCCGATGACCTCACGCCGTATCTGAAGGCCTTCGAGCAGATCGCCGCCGACCCGGCGCAACTGCTGATCGTCGCCGACGACGGCGGGGAGGCCGTCGGCACGCTCCAGTTGTCGATCATTCCCGGCCTGGCGAGGAAAGGCGCGCTGCGCGGGCAGATCGAGGCCGTCCGGGTGCGGGCGAGCCATCGCGGCTCCGGCCTGGGTGGCGAGCTGATGACGTGGGCCATCGACGAATCGCGGCGGCGGGGCTGCGCCATCGTGCAGCTGACGTCGGACGTGAAACGCGTGGACGCGCACCGGTTCTACGAACGCCTCGGCTTCGAGGCGACGCACACCGGCTTCAAGCTGAAGTTCTAACCCCCTGCCGCATTTCGTCCTCTGAATGCGGTACTTGCACGCGCAAGGACCGCATCCAGAGGACTAAATGCGGGGGTCAGCGAGTGCCGGAGATCTTCGCGCTGCCGAGCACCAGGTCGCCTTCGGCGGCGTCGGTGCGGTACAGCACGACGACCTGCCCCGGCGCGACCCCGCGCAGCGGCTCGCGAAGCTGGATGCTCACCGAGTCGCCCGAGACCTCCGCGACGGCCTCGACGATCCCGCCGTGCGCGCGCACCTGGACGACACATTCGGTCGGGCCGTCCAGCGGCCGCTCGCTGGGCCAGATCGGACGATCCGCCTCGATCACGTTCACGCCGAGATCCCGCGCGGAACCGACCTTCACGGTGCCCGAGACCGGCTCCAGCGACAGCACGTAGCGCGGCCGCCCGTCCGGCGCCGGCGCCTCGATGCCGAGACCCTTGCGCTGGCCGACGGTGAAGCCGTGCACACCGGTGTGCTCACCGAGCACGGCGCCGGTCTCCGCGTCGACGAGCTGCCCGGGACGCTGGCCGAGCCGCTTCTCCAGGAAGCTCTTCGTGTCGCCGTCCGGGATGAAGCAGATGTCGTGACTGTCCGGCTTCTTCGCCACCGACAGGCCCCGGCTCGCGGCCTCGGCGCGGACGTCGGTCTTCCACGAATCACCGAGCGGGAACAGCGAATGCCGCAGCTGTTCCGGGGTGAGCGAAGCCAGCACGTAGGACTGGTCCTTGCCGGTGTCGACGCTGCGCCGCAGCTCCGGTACACCGTCCACAAGGGACAGACGGGCGTAGTGCCCGGTGGCGACGGCGTCGAAGCCGAGCGCCATCGCCTTGTCCAGCAACGCCTCGAACTTGATCTTCTCGTTGCAGGTGACGCACGGGTTCGGCGTCCGGCCGGCGGCGTACTCGCCGACGAAGGTTTCGATGACCTCTTCGGTGAAACGCTCGGCGAAGTCCCAGATGTAGAACGGGATGCCGAGGATGTCCGCCGCGCGCCGAGCGTCGCCGGAGTCCTCGATCGTGCAGCAGCCGCGGGATCCGGTGCGCAGCGTGCCGGGCTTCGCCGACAGCGCCAGGTGCACGCCGACGACCTCGTGCCCGGCGTCCACGGCGCGCGCGGCGGCCACCGCCGAGTCCACTCCCCCGCTCATCGCGGCCAGTACGCGCATCTTCCTCACACCTCTTGCTTCTGCGTCTGCTTGCGCATTCCGGCGAGTCCCGCCTGCCTCGCCCTGTCGACGACGCCCGCGATCTCCCTCGAAACCGCTTCAACGTCTTCCGGTGCCGAGGTATGCCCGAACGAGAACCGCAGCGACCCGCGCGCGGCCGCGGGTTCGGCACCCATGGCCAGCAGCACGTGGCTCGGCTGCGCGACACCCGCCGTGCACGCCGATCCGGTGGAACATTCGATGCCCTTGGCGTCCAAGAGCATCAACAGGCTGTCACCCGCGCAACCGGGGAAGGTGAAATGGGCGTGCGTCGGCAGGCGCTCGCCCTCGCCGCCGTTGAGCACCACGTCCGGCACCTCGCGCCGGACGGCCTCGATCAGGTCGTCGCGCAGTTCGGCGACGCGTTTCGCGTACTCCTCGCGCCCCTCGACCGTGGCCTTCACCGCCGTCGCGAACGCGATCACCGCGGGAACGTCGAGCGTGCCCGAACGCACGCTGCGCTCCTGGCCGCCACCGTGCAGCACCGGCACGCACGCGGTGTCGCGCCCGAGCAGCAGCGCGCCGACGCCGTACGGGCCGCCGAGCTTGTGCGCGGTGAGGGTCAGCGCCGCGGCGCCGCTTTCGGCGAAGTCGACCGGCACCGCGCCGACGGCCTGGACGGCGTCGGTGTGCAGCGGGATCTCGTGCTCGGCGCAGACGGCGGCGAGCGCGGCGATCGGGTTGACCGTGCCGACCTCGTTGTTCGCCCACATCACGGTGACCAGCGCGACCGTCTCGGGGCTTTCGCCGATGGCGGTGCGCAGCGATTCCGGGGTCACCCGGCCGGCCTCGTCGACCTCGACCCAGACGATCTCGGCGCCCGCGTGCTGCTCCAGCCACTCGACGGACTCCAGGACGGCGTGGTGCTCGACGGTGCTGCACAACACCCGGCGGCGCTCGGCGTTCTCGCCGTTGCGGGCCCAGAAGATGCCCTTGACCGCGAGATTGTCGCTCTCCGTGCCACCGGCGGTGAAGATCACCTCGGACGGCCGGGCACCCAGCGCCTCCGCGATCACCTCGCGGGCTTCTTCGACCCGGCGGCGGGCCCGGCGTCCCGAGGAATGCAGCGCGGAGGCGTTGCCCACTGTGGACAGCGCCTCGGACATCGCCGCTACGGCTTCGGGCAACATCGGGGTGGTCGCCGCGTGGTCGAGATAGGTCATCGCATCCTTCAGGGTAGCCCGTTCCGGGGCGTGACCAAGCCCACCCTGGTCAGCGGGTGGCGGCGCTCATATCCGACGGCCACCGTCCGGTCACCCGCACCCCCAGCAACGCGATGCCGGTCAGCACCACCGAAAGCACCACGATCGCCACCGAAGGGTCCTTCGCCGAAGCCAGCGACGCGAGCAGGACACCGCCTAAACCGATGGTCAGGGCCGATCCGACCCAGTCGCCGAGCTGCAGCGCCGAGGTGTTGAACCCGCGTTCCGCCTCCGGCGAGTACCGGAGCAGCAGCACCGAGATCGCGGGCATCGCGATCCCCATCCCGGAGCCGCCGATCGCCGACGCCACGAACGCCATCCAGCCGGGGAACGAGGGCAGCGGGACGAAGACGAAGATCGCCAGACCGGCCGCGACCAGCGCGAACCCCGTCCTCAGCGACGCCTCGCGCGACCAGTCGAGCATGCGGCCCTGCAGCATCGACCCCGCCGACCAGCCCAGCGCGGTCACCGTCAGCGGCAGCCCGGCCAGCGCGGGGCTGTAGCCGTGGACCTCGGTCATCGTGAGCGGCAGGTACGCCTCCATCCCGGCGTACGCGCCCGCGATCAACGCGCGTGAGGCGATCACTGTGGGCAACCCCGGCCGCGACGACAACGTCCCGGCGGGCAGGAGTTTGCGAAGCGCGTACGCGAGGGCGATCAGGCCGGCGCCGCCGTAGGCCAGCGCCGCGAGGGACGGATGCTGAGCCGCCCAGGTGAGCGCCGCGACGCCGAGGGCGGCGACCACCGCGGGGACGACCCCGGCGCGCCGCGCGGATTCGGCGGGCGCGTGCCGGGGCAGCTTGCGCGTGACGACGATCAGCAGGGCGAGCCCGATCCCGGTCAGCGGGATCAGCCCCAGGAACACCCATCGCCAGCCGACGCTCACGGTCACCACCCCCGCGACCGACGGGCCGATCACCGCGGGCAGCACCCACGCGGCGGCGTTGGCGGCGTAGATCACCGGGCGTTCCCGGTCGCTGAAGGTGAGCGCGATCAGCAGCGACACCGAGACCAGCAGGAGACCGGAACCGAAGCCCTGCAACGCCCTGCCGAGCAGGAGCAGCGGCATGTCGTGCGCGAGCCCCGCGACCAGCAGCCCGGCGGCGAACAGCGCGGTGCCGGCGAGCAGCGCGGGAGCCGGGCCTTTGCGGTCGCCGAGGCGTCCGGAAAGGACGGTCGCGACCACGCTGGCGACCAGGAAGGTGGTGAACGGCCAGGCGTACAGCGCGAGACCGTCGAGGTCGGCCACCATCGTCGGCATCGCGGTGGCGACGCCCATGCTTTCGAACGCGATGAGCGTGACCATGAGCAGCAGCCCGATGGTGGTCACGCGGTGCTCAGGTGTCCAGAGCACACCCTTCGGCTTGGCCTTGTCCCCAGTGATCGTCATACGACGAGCCTGCAACCTCCAGCCCGGTGGAGGTCAAGCTCAAGACGCCGGCTCCAGGCGCAGCTCACGCGCCAGCACGGCGGCCTCCCCGCGCGACGTGACCTCCAGTTTCCCCAAGATCTTCCGCACGTGGAACTTCACCGTGTGCTCGGTCAGCGCCAGCTCGTCGGCGATCTGCCGGTTGCGTTTCCCGCGCGCGATCCCGGCGAGGACTTCGAGTTCACGCGGGTTCAGCCGGTCGAGCGGGCGCAGTTCCGGCGTTTCCTGCACGCCCAGCGGCAGGGCGGCGGTGATGGTGGCGCCCCAGTCCGGTACGGCGTCGACCTCCCAGCGGCCGCCGAGCGGGGTGATCCGTTCGGTGAGGCCGGTGGCGGGCACGGCGCGGGCGACGTCCGGGCCGTTGTCCCGCACGGTGACGCGGAGGTTCTGCCCGTCGATGCGCCAGGACGCCCGGACCCGGGTGCTGCCCCGCTCCAGCGCGGCGAGCACCAGACCGCGCGAAACCGTGCGGGCGGTGTGCGCGATGTCCTGCGGGAGCGGCCGTTCGTCGCCGGGGCCGGCGAGGTCGACGGTCACGTCGTCGTGGCGTACCAAGGGGTCCAGCTGCGCGGCGAGGGTGTCGAACGCCGCGGACGCCGGCTCCGCCGAGAGCTCCTGGTCGCGGTCGGCGATCGAGCGCAGTTCGACCAGCGCGGCCGCGGCGAGATCGGTCGCGGTCTGCCGGGCGGCGGCGTCGCCGAGCTTGCGGGACCGCAGCACCGCGAGCAGCGACGTCAGCGTGGTGGCGTGCGTCTGGCCCAGATCGGTGATCGCCCGCGCCCGCGCGGTCGCCGCCGCGATGTTGCTTTCCAGGACGGCGGGCTCGGGGTCGGTGGCGCGCTGGGCGGCGTTCACGCTGACGATGTCCCACAGCTTGGCGACGATCTCCAGCGCGCTGTCCGACGGCTCGTCCTCGGTGGGGACGAGCGCGACCATCGCGCCCTTGCCGATCACCGGTGCCGAGGTCAGGAGGACGAGCTTCCGGCGCTTCCCGCCGAGCGTCTCTTCGGCCACCACGGCCTGCCCCGGGACGCCGAGCGCGGCGAGCCGCTGAAGCTCGGCGCTCGTGACCGCGGCGGTGATCGCCGGGTCGCCGTCGACCTTGGTCGGCAGACGGGAACAGTCGCCGGTCTCCATGGCGGCGGCGCGGTGCGGCAGGACGGCCGCGGCCGTCGCGGAGAAACGCGGCAGGAGTTCGGGACGCGGAGCGGCGAGCATGTACTCGACCTGGCTCAGCACTTGCAGCGGATCCATGGCTCCACAGTAGGCGCGTCCCGGCGCGGGGACGCTGCTCTCCCGGCTAGTGAACACTGCTCGTCCGGCTGGTTCGGGCGGGGTCCGGGCGCCGGTTGACTGATCGCAGCGAAGAAAACCGAGTAGGAGTGAACATGCGAGCGATCACCATCACCCAGTACGGCGAACCTGACGTCCTGCGGGCTGCCGAGGTCCCGCTGCCGGAGCCCGGGCCCGGCCAGGTGCGGGTGAAGGTCAAGGCCGCCGGCGTCAACCCGATCGACTGGAAGATCCGGTCGGGCGCCATGGCGGAGGTCCGGCCCGTCGAATTCCCGCACATCCTCGGCCTGGAGCTGGCGGGCGTGGTGGACGCGGTGGGCGAAGGCGCCGGATTCGCCGTCGGGGACGAGGTCTTCGGCTGGTCGGACACCGGAACGTACGCGGAGTACGCGCTGGCGAGCACGGTCATCCGCAAACCCGCTGGGCTGTCGTGGGCCGAAGCCGCCGCGCTGCCCATCGC
Organism: Amycolatopsis sp. EV170708-02-1; assembly: GCF_022479115.1. Classification (NCBI taxonomy): domain Bacteria; kingdom Bacillati; phylum Actinomycetota; class Actinomycetes; order Pseudonocardiales; family Pseudonocardiaceae; genus Amycolatopsis; species Amycolatopsis sp. EV170708-02-1. The sequence goes on along the minus strand of NZ_CP092497.1, from coordinate 3,859,306 downwards.
CGGGGAAACCGCGTTGCGGGTGCTCGGCGAACTGGAGGTCAAGCCGGGCGAGACCGTGGTGATCCACGGCGCGAGCGGGCAGGTCGGCCGGATCGCGACGCAGGCCGCCGTCGCGCTGGGCGCCACGGTCATCGGGCTCGCCGGGGCTTCGTCGCTGGACGAGGTGAAGGACCTCGGCGGGGTGCCGGTCCAGTACGGCGACGGCTGGCTCTCGCGAGTCCGCTCGGCCGCTCCGGACGGCGTCGACGCGGTGTTCGACGCCGCGGGCTTCGGTGTCCTGGGTGATTCCGTCGAGTTGCTGGGCTCACCCGACCGGCTGATCACCATCGCGGACCCGGCGGCTTACGCGCAGGGGCTGAAGTTCTCGGCGGGCGGCTCGGAAACTCAAGCGGTTCTTGAGGATCTGGTCGCGCGAGGGCTGAAGTTGAAGCTGGGATCGAGTTACGCGCTCGCCGACGCCGCCGCGGCACACCGGGAAAGCGTTACCGGTCACGCGGGCGGGAAGATCACGCTGACCTTCGGCTGAGCTGAAGGGGCCCATCCCCGCATAGGACGCGGTGAAGGACGCTTTCACCACTTCCTATGCGGGGAAAGTCCCCTTCAGCCCGCCGGAGTCCGCGCGGGGCCGGGCACCGGAACCACTGCCGGGCGACGCCGCCGCTGTACCGGGATCTGCACCCGCCCCAGTGCCGCCTGCACCGCGGATTCCGCCAGTGCGGCCAGTTCCCGCCGATCCGCGGCGCGGCCCGGCGCGATCTCCGGGCATACGTGCACCTCCAGCACCAGACCACGCAGAGCCGCGACCCGCCGCAGCGAAGCGATGAGCGACTCCGGCCCGATGAACGCCGGCTGCGTCGTCTCCCGCCCGTCGGCGAGCCGGAACCGCAGCGCGAGCGGCCGCACCGGGACACCGCCGTCGATCGCGGCCTGGAAGGTCGCCGGGCGGAACCGGCCCGAGCCGAGACCGCACCAGGTGGTGCCTTCCGGTGTCACGCTGACGAGTGATCCGCCGCGCATGGCCTCGGCGAGTTCGTCCATCGTCGAGGGGAGGCTCCGCAGGTTCTCCCGGTCGAGGAAGATGCTGCCGCCGCGGCGCACCAGCAGGCCGAGCACCGGCCAGGCGCCGACCTCCTTCTTCGCGAGCGCCCGCATCGGCTGGACGGCGTTGACCGCGATGATGTCCAGCCACGAGATGTGGTTGTTCACCACGAGCGCGCCACGGCCGGGCACGGCGCGGAACCGCTCGTCGCCGAGCACGCGCAGCTTTACCCCGAACGAGCGAAGGATCCCCGCGAAAAGCAGGCGCACCAACCGTTCCCGGGGCATGCCGCGCAGTACGAGCACGAGCGGCGCGCTCAGGAAGGCACCGAAGATGACACCGATCGCCGCGGTGAACCGCAGGACCCGCCTGCCGAACGCCACCGTCGGCGCCCCTTCGGTCAGGCAGCCGTCGCCACACGGCGATTTCGGCATCCAGGCGTGAGTCATCCCTGCACTCCCAGGAAGAACTTGAGGTACCGCTCGTCGACGTTGTGCAGATCCAGCAGGACGAAGAAGTCCGCGACACCGAAATCCGCGTCGAGCGCGGGCGGGCCGTAGATCTTCGCGCCGAGACGCGTGTAGCCCTTGATGAGCGGCGGGAGGATCGCGCGGGCCGGACGCTCGACGCCTTCGACCCGCCACGGGTTCAGCGGCGTCACCCGAAGGGATTCATCCGCGTAGTGCTTGGCGCGCAGGACATCCCAGACGCCCGCCGCGTAGACCCCGCCGTCGGTCAGCGGCACGGAGGCGCAGCCTGCGAGATACCGGTGACCGGCCAGCAGCATGTAGCGCCCGATCCCCGCCCAGACGAGGCTCACCACGGCACCGCTGCGGTGGTCGGGGTGCACGCACGAACGGCCCGTCTCGACCAGCGAAGGACGCAGCGCGTCGAGCGCGGTGAGATCGAATTCGCTGTCGGAGTACAGCTTTCCCGCCCGCGCGGCCCGATCGGGCGGCAACATCCGGTACGTGCCCACGATCTCGCCGGTGTTGTCGTCCCGCACCACGAGGTGATCGCAGAACTCGTCGAAGTAGTCGACGTCGAGGCCTGGTTCGGGGGAATTGAGCGTCGCTCCCATTTCCTCGGCGAACACCTGATGGCGCAGGCGTTGCGCGGCGACGACTTCTTCGTTTCCGTTCGCCACGAGAAGGGAGTAACGCGGCGCGTCGGCCGGGAGTTCGACACCTGCCTGGTCAGTACTGACGAGGAGCTGTGACGTCGTCATGACCCAGGTCTACCCCTGGAGGGGTACCAACGACAATGCGCCCGATGGCCGATTAGTGCACGTTCAGTTAATTGCGGGTTCTCAGGCTTCTCTCAGGATGAGAAGTCACTTCCCGGTCACGGAAAAGGGGCCGCCCGGGAAATAAATCCCGGACGGCCCCCGCGAAACGTGGGGCTCAGCCCTTGCGCTTCTGGACCTCTTCGGTCAGCTGCGGCGCGACGTTGAACAGGTCGCCCACCACACCGAAGTCGGCGATCTCGAAGATCGGCGCCTCGGCGTCCTTGTTGACCGCGATGATGGTCTTCGAGGTCTGCATACCGGCGCGGTGCTGGATCGCGCCGGAGATGCCCAGCGCGATGTACAGCTGCGGCGAGACCGTCTTACCGGTCTGGCCGACCTGGAACTGCGCCGGGTAGTAGCCCGAGTCGACCGCGGCGCGGGAAGCACCGACGGCGGCACCGAGCGAGTCGGCGAGCGCCTCGACGACGTCGAACTTGTCGGCCGAGCCGACACCGCGGCCACCGGAGACGACGACCGAGGCCTCGGTGAGCTCCGGCCGGTCGCCGCCGACGATCGGCTCGACGCCGGTGATCCTGGCGGACTTCGCCGGGTCGCCCGCGGGGACCTCGACGGTCTCCTCGGCGGCCGCGCCCTCGGCCGGAGCGGCCTCGACCGCGCCCGGGCGGACCGAGATGACCGGGACACCCTTGGTGGACTTGGACTTCACGGAGAACGCGCCACCGAAGATGGACTGGTCGACGCTGCCGTCGCCGTTCACGCCGACGGCGTCGTACAGCAGACCGGAGCCGAGGCGGACCGCGACCCGGGCGGACACCTCCTTGCCCTCGGCGCTGGCCGCGACGAGCACGGCGGCCGGGGAGGTCCGCTCCGCCAGCGCGGCGAGGACGTCCACCTTCGGGGTGACCAGGAAGCCGGTGGCGTTGTCGCCCTCGGCGACGTACACCTTGGCTGCGCCGTGCGCGGCGAGGGCTTCCTTCGCCTTGGCGGCGGTGCCGGTCGGGCCGACGACGACCGCGGACGGCTCACCCAGTTCACGAGCGGCGGTCAGCAGCTCGAGCGTGACCTTCTTGACTTCACCGTCGACGTGGTCGACGAGGACGAGTACTTCAGCCATTTCCCTATTCCTCCTCGAAACCTGTCTCAGATGAGCTTCTGCGCGACCAGGTAGGCGGCCACCTTGCTGCCGCCGTCACCCTCGTCCTCGACGCGCTCACCGGCGGTGCGCGGCGGCTTCGGGGAGGCTTCGAGCACGGACGACCAGGCGTTGCCGAGGCCGACCTCGGCCGCGTCGACACCCAGGTCCGCGACGGTCAGCGTCTCGACCGGCTTCTTCTTCGCGGCCATGATGCCCTTGAAGGAGGGGTAGCGCGGCTCGTTGATCTTCTCGCCGACGCTCACCACCGCGGGCAGGTTCGCCTCGAGGTGCGTGACGCCGTCCTCGGTGTAGCGGTCGGCCTTGATCGAGGTGCCGTCGACGGTCAGCTCGTTCACGTGGGTCAGCTGCGGCAGGCCGAGCAGCTCGGCGATGATCGCCGGCACGGCGCCACCGCGGCCGTCGGAGGCCTCGTTACCGGTGATGACCAGGTCGAAGCCCTCGACCTTGGAGATCGCGGCGGCCAGCACCTTGGCGGTGGCGATCGCGTCGGAGCCGTGCAGGGCCTCGTCGGAGACGTGGATGGCCTTGTCGGCACCCATGGACAGCGCCTTGCGGATCGCGTCGGTCGCGCGGTCGGGACCCACCGAGACGACGGTGACCTCGCCCTCGCCGGCTTCCTTGATCTTCAGTGCTTCTTCGACGGCCTTCTCGTTGATCTCGTCGAGCACGGCGTCGGCGGATTCGCGGTCAAGAGTGTTGTCGGCACCGGAGAGCTTCCGCTCCGAGTAGGTGTCCGGTACCTGCTTGACCAGGACAACGATGTTCGTCATGGGTCTACTTCGACCTCCCGTTAGTGGCCGGCGTCGGCCACGGGGCAACAGCTCTACTGGCCGGTAGATTAGGGCCATTTCAGCCCCGCGGCCCGCCGAGGTGACCTCATTCACCTGGATGCACGTTTTAGTGGGACCATCGTCCAGGTAATTCACCCGGAAGTGAGTGTAACCGGCCGACTAACCCGAACGGCCGTATTCCGGGGTACTCCCGGAGATGGTGAAGGGATAACCTGCCCCACCATGCGTTCCATGCCCGGCCCAGTCGCCGTGATCACGGACTCGACCGCCTGCCTTCCCACCCCGGTCACCGAACGCTGGGGGATCGGCGTCGTTCAGGTCCAACTGCAGGTCGGAGAGCAGTTCGACGAGGAGAACCGCTACGACCGCGAGGAAATCATCGGCCATCTGCGGGCCGGGACACCGGTGAAGACGGCGCCGCCCGAGGTCGCCGCGTTCTTCTGGGCCTTCCAGGACGCCGCGAGCAAGGGCGCGTCCGCGATCGTCAGCGTCCACATCTCGGGCCGCATGTCGGAGACGGTGAACGCCGCCCGCGAAGCCGCCCAGCAGGTGAACATCCCGGTGCACGTCCTCGACAGCGGGACCACCGGGATGAGCCTCGGTTTCGCGGCGACCTCGGCGGCCAAGGTCGCCGCCGCCGGCGGGCAGGCCACCCGCGTCATCGACGCGGCCGAACGCCGGTTCCGCGGCAGCCGGGAGATCCTCTACGTCGACACGCTGGAGTTCCTGCGCCGCGGCGGCCGGATCGGAGCGGCGCAGGCGTTCCTCGGCTCCGCCTTCTCGATCAAGCCGCTGCTGACGCTGAAGAACGGCGAGGTCGCGCCGCTGACCCGGGTGCCGGGTCAGCGGCGGGCGCTCAACAAACTCGTCGACCTCGCGGTGGAATGCGCGGGCGACCGGGAGGTCGAGGTCGCCATCACCCGGTTCGGCCCGGACGAACGCGACCTGGAGATCGGCGGGCGGCTGCGGGCGCGGCTGCCGCATATGGTCGACAGCACCCTGGTGGACGCCAGCATGATCCTCGGCGCCCACCTCGGGCCCGGTGCCATCGGCATCACGGTGTCGCCGGTGTAGCCCGCTTCGAGGGGATCAACGCCAGCACGATCGGGAGCACGGCGCCCAGCGCCGTCGTCGCGACGATCAGCACCTGGTCCACCGGCTCGAAATGCGAGACGTGGCCAAGGTGGTAGAGGAAATGCGGCAGTCCGAAACAGAAGGTGGCGAGCGCGGCCAGCCTGGCCACGGCGGTCGTCCCGATCACGGCGGCGCCGATCAGGATGGCCGCGAGCGCGAGGTTGAGGCCGCCGAAGTCCTGGATCAGGTGTTCGTTGAAGGGGCCGTCCATCGCCACCCAGCCGGTGCGGAACCCCGGGAAGTCCCGGTAGAAGCCGTCCGGGCTGACCAGCGGCCACAGCCCGACGGGCAGTTCGATGAGGCCGAAGACGACGAGCAGTACGCGGGTGATTGTCCGTTGCATACCTCCTGGACTGCGCGGCGCCCCGAAACGTGACACGCGGGCCGAAGTGACCGGCCGGTAGGGTCGCGGCGTGACCACCCCAGCCACCAGGGCCGAAGCGCTGCACCTCACCGGTGAACGCACCGTGCCGGGCATCGCCGAGGAGAACTACTGGTTCCGGCGCCACGAGGCCGCGTATCAAAAGCTCCTGCCGCTGTGCGAAGGCAAGACCGTCCTGGAGGCCGGGTGCGGCGAGGGCTACGGCGCCGGGCTCATCGCCACCGTCGCCGAGCGGGTGCTCGCCCTCGACTACGACGTCCCCACCACCGAGCACGTCGCCCGCCGCTACCCCGGCATCGGCGTGGCCAGGGCGAACCTGGTGTTCCTGCCGCTGCGGGACGCCTCGGTCGACGTCGTCGCCAACTTCCAGGTGATCGAGCACCTCTGGGATCAGGGCGCCTTCCTCGCCGAATGCCTCCGTGTGCTCTCCCCCGGCGGGCGGCTGATCGTCACCACGCCCAACCGGCTGACCTTCACCCCGGACAGTGACACCCCGCTCAACCCGTTCCACACCAGGGAGCTCGCACCGTCCGAATTGGACGGACTGCTGCGGGACGCCGGTTTCGAGGTCGAGACGCTGCACGGTCTCCACCACGGCGAGGGGGTCGCGAAACTGGACGCCAAGTACGGCGGTTCGATCATCGACGCCCAGCTCGACGTCGTCATGGGGCAGCTGCCGGGGCAGGCGACCTGGCCGGCGGAACTGCTCGCCGACGTCGAAAGCATCCAGGCGGCGGATTTCGCCATCCACGGTGAGGACCTCGACGCCAGCCTCGACCTCGTGGCCGTGGCGGTGCGCCGATGAGCGAGTACGAGGGCACGTTCTGCCTCGTGGTGCACAGCCATCTGCCGTGGCTGCCGCACCACGGATCCTGGCCGGTCGGCGAGGAATGGCTTTATCAGGCGTGGGCGCATTCCTACCTGCCGATGGTCGATCTCTTGCGCCGCTTCGCCGACGAGGGCCGCGAAGACGTCCTCACCCTCGGGATGACGCCGATCCTCGCCGCCCAGCTCGACGACCCGTACTGCATCGACGCCTTCCACGACTGGCTCGGCCACTGGCAGCTGCGCTCCTGGCACGCGTCCACGCTCTGGCGCGGCGACCCGCTGCTGCGCGACCTCGCGGCGAGCGAGTACCGGACGGCGCTCAAGGCATCGGAAGAGCTCGAAACCCGCTGGCGGCACGGTTTCTCGCCGATCCTTCGGTCCTTTGTGGACAACGGGACGATCGAGCTGCTCGGCGGCCCGCTGGCGCATCCGTTCCAGCCGCTGCTCGACCCGGCGGTCCGCGACTTCATGCTGCGCGGCGGCCTGGCCGACACCGCGCTGCGGATCGGACGCCGTCCCGAAGGCATTTGGGCACCCGAATGCGGTTACGCGCCCGGCATGGAAGCCGGCTACGCCGCGGCGGGCGTCAAGCGGTTCATGGTCGACGGCCCCTCCCTGCACGGCGACACCTCGGCGGCGCGGACCGTCGGCGATTCCGACGTCGTCTGCTTCGGCCGCGACCTCGAAGTCACGTACCGAGTCTGGTCGCCGAAGGCCGGGTATCCCGGCCATGCCGCCTATCGCGACTTCCACACCTGGGCGCACGAGGTCGGCCTCAAACCGTCGCGGGTGACCGGCAAGACCGTCGAGCCGCCGGACAAGGCGCCGTACGACCCGGCGATGGCGACGGCCACCCTCGGCGGTCACGTCCAGGACTTCGTCGACACCGTCGTCGCCCGGCTGCGTTCGCTCAAGGCCGAGCACGGCCGCGAATCGCTCGTCGTCGCCGCGTACGACACCGAGCTCTTCGGCCACTGGTGGCACGAGGGCCCGGCCTGGCTCGAAGGCGTCCTGCGGGCGCTGCCCGAGGCGGGAGTCCGCGTGACGACGCTCAAGGGCGCGCTCGAAGCCGGCCACCTCGGCGGGAAGGTCGACCTCCCGGCGTCGTCGTGGGGTTCGGGCAAGGACTGGCGGGTCTGGGACGGCGAGCAGGTCGCCGACATGGTGCGGGACAACACCGCGTTGCAGGACCGGATGCTCGACCTCGTCGCCGGAATGGACACGACGACACGTGACTCCGTCCGCGACCAGGCCGTCGCCGAGGCGATGCTGGCGCTTTCGAGCGACTGGGCGTTCATGGTCACCAAGGATTCCGCCGCCGACTACGCGCGGCGGCGGGCGAAAGTGCACACCGAACGGTTCGACACGCTCGCCGGACTGCTCCGGGACGGTGCGCTCGACCGCGCGCGGGAGACCGCGGCCGCGTTCCGGCGCGACGACGGGCCGTTCGGTCACGTCGACGCGCGTGACCTGCTGAGGAAATGACGAAAGGGGCACCACCATGGGGATCCACGACATTCCGCTGAAGACGCTCGCGGGCGAGGACACGACACTCGGCGCGCTCGAAGGCAAGACGCTGCTGGTGGTGAACGTGGCGTCGAAATGCGGCCTGACCCCGCAGTACACCGGGCTGGAAAAGCTCCAGGAACGCTACGCGGACAAGGGTTTCTCCGTCGTCGGCTTCCCGTGCAACCAGTTCGCGGGCCAGGAGCCGGGCACCGCCGAGGAGATCCAGACCTTCTGCTCGACGACGTACGGCGTTTCGTTCCCGCTGTTCGAAAAGCTGGACGTGAACGGGGAAAGCCGTCACCCGCTCTACGCCGAACTGACCAAGGCCGCCGACGCCGAGGGCGCCGCCGGCGACGTCCAGTGGAACTTCGAGAAGTTCCTCGTCGCCCCTTCCGGTGAAGTGGTGGGCCGATTCCGCCCGCGCACCGAACCCGAGGACGAGACGATCACCAAGGCCATCGACGCCGCGATCGGCTGACACCTTTTTCCGGGTATTCGGGGACCAAAGTCCCCGAATACCCCGGCCGCTCGCGCGATGTCCGGTTGCTCGATCACAAACCCTTGCCACACAAGGGAAATCCTGACGGTCCATAGTGAAGCGCCATACCCGATTGCACTATGGCGCCACCCGTCGCGCGGGGGAACACTCTTTTGTCGGGAGTCCCGCACTTCGTCAACGCCGACAACAGGAAAAGTGTGGCAGACATGATCGAAAACAACATGATCCCGGACGATTTCCTCTCCCTCGCGAGTGTGCAGGCGGCGGAAGAGGACGCGTTGCTGAACCGGCAGAACGTGGTGGGTGTCGCGCTCGGCACCAAATGGTCCGGCGGGAGGGACACCGGCGAGAAGGCGATCACCGTCCTCGTCGACACGAAGATGCCGCACGAGATGCTGCGGGAGGACGACCTCGTCCCGGCGGCACTGTCCGGGGTGCCGACCGACGTCCAAGAGGTCGGCGTGCTCCAGGCCGGTCGCAGCATCGCCGCGCCGAAGGTGAACGGCGCCGCCACGATGCTCGACGAGCCCCAGGCTCCGACACTCGCCCGGCCCGACGAACTCGCCCGCGAGCAGGTCGGCCCGTTCACCCTCGCCAAGCGGTTCCGCCCGGCGTTCGGCGGGCTGAGCCTCGGCCATTTCAAGATCACCGCCGGCACCTACGGCACCGCCGTCTACGACGCCACGGCGCTGCCCGGCAAACCGGCCAGGTACTACATCCTGAGCAACAACCACGTGCTCGCGAACTCCAACGCGGCCGCCATCGGCGATCCCATCCTGCAGCCCGGCCCGTTCGACGGCGGTGTCGTCCCCACCGACGTCATCGCCAGGCTGAGCCGGTTCGTGCCGATCAAGTTCATCGCCGCGGGCCAGCCGGTGCCGCTGAACTTCGTCGACGCCGCCATCGCCGAGGGCCAGTTCCACGACCTCGACCGGCGGATCTTCTGGGTCGGCGACCTCAAGGGCACCAACGTGGCCCCCGCGGTCGGCACGGTGGTGCAGAAGACCGGCCGGACCACGAACTGGACCACCGGGCGGATCACGAACATCAACGCCACCGTCGACGTGAACTACGGCGGCGGCCGGGTGGCCCGGTTCGCGCAGCAACTGCTCACCACCGACATGTCGGCGGGCGGCGACTCGGGCAGCCTCGTGGCGGATCTGAGCGAGAACGCCGTCGGCCTGCTGTTCGCCGGTTCGCCGGTGGTCACCGTGATCAACCGGATCACGCTGGTCGAGGCCGCGCTCGGGATCAAGGTGCACCCGTAGTGGCCGAAGACGTGCCGGATGTCGACGCCGCCCTCGTGACGGCGTCCCGATGGCTCGACGACGTCCCCGGTGTGGTCGGGGTCGGACAGGGCGAGGCCGAGGGGGCACCCACGATCGACGTGTGGATGACCCCCGGTCACGACTCCGGGCAGCTGCCTTCTCAGCTGCTCGGAGTGCCCGTCCGGATCCGTGACTCCGGCGGTCCGGTGGAAGCTCAGCCGGACTGACCCGCCTCGATGACCGCGCGATTGCGGGCGGCGACGGTCGCCGGGTCCGCCTTCGTCACCCGCCGGTCGTAGGTGAGCAGGCCGTTGACCTCGTTCTCGACGTCGGTGGTCTGGGTGTAGATCGCGCCGGAAAGGCCGGTTCCGGCGACGATCCGTTCGAGGTTCTCGCTGACCTCGGCATAGCGTTTCGTCAGCTCTGCCGAGGTCAGCGTCATCTCATAGGCCTGCGGTTCCCCGGGCCAGCGGTGCTCGTCGACGACCAGGCCGAGGCCGCCGTACTCACCGTCGACGATCACCCTGCCGTCCGTCACCGCGGGTTTCCCCGGCCCGACGTAGGTGTGGTCGTCGTAGACGTCGCCCGCGCCGGCGTCCGGCCGCGAGAAGCAGCAGTTCACCCCGCTGTTCGCGACGACGAGCCTGGTCGGGTCGAGGTCCTTCACCAGCTTCGCGATCCGCGCGGTGTCGAATTCCCCCCAGCCCTCGTTGAACGGCACCCAGCCGACGATCGAGGTCACCCCGCGCAGCTGCTCGATCATCTCGGTCAGCTCGGCCTCGAACCGTTCCTGCGCCTCCGGGACCGGGTCGGGCGCGGTGCCGGGCGGGCCGTCGAAGGAGACGGTGAGCGACGGCATGTCCTGCCAGACGAGCAGGCCCAGCCGGTCCGCCCAGTGATACCACCGCTCCGGCTCGACCTTGACGTGCTTGCGGACGAAGTTGAAGCCGAGCTCCTTGGTCTTCTCCAGGTCGAACCGCAACGCCTCGTCGGTGGGGGCGGTGTGGATCCCGTCGGGCCAGTAACCCTGGTCGAGCGGGCCGTGGAGGAAGGTGATCCGGCCGTTGAGCGCGATCCGCGGCCTGCCCTGGGCGTCGGCCACCGTCCCGATCGTCCGGAGCCCGGTGTAGGACTCGACGACGTCGAGCACGTCGCCGCTCTCGTCGAGCAAGCGGACCTGGAGGTCGTAGAGATACGGATCGTCCGGCGTCCACAGGCGCGGCGAAGGCACGTCCGCGCGCAACCGCCGTCCCACGTCTCCGGAGACGCGTGCCACTTCCGGGCCATCGGGTTCGCTCACGATCACCTCCACCCGGGCGCCACCTGTGACCTTCGGCACAACCGCCACCCCTTCGAGGTCAGGGATCAGCGGCAGCTCCCGGATATGCGCGGACGGCACCGGCTCCAGCCAGACGGTCTGCCAGATACCCGACGCGGCGGTGTAGAAGATCCCTTCCGGGTCGTTCCGCTGCTTGCCGACGGGATGCGTCGCTGCGTCGGTCAGGTCCGTCGCGCGGACGGTGAGTTCCTGCGATCCCGACGGGCGCAGGACGTCGGTGATGTCGGCGCTGAAGGCCGTGTACCCGCCTTCGTGGACGGCGACCTTCTGGTTGTTCACCCAGACCTCGGCGGACTGGTCGACGGCGCCGAAATGGAGCAGCACCCGCTGACCGTCCCATTCGGACGGGACGTGGAAAACCTTGCGGTACCAGAGCGTTTCGTCCCGCCGCCCGATCCCGGAGAGGGCCGATTCCGGCGGGAACGGCACCAGGATCCGCTCGCCGTACCCGGTGCGGCCGGGCGCGCCGCTGCCCGCGTACTCCCAGACGCCGTTGAGGTTCAGCCAGCGTTCCCGGACCAGCCGGGGACGCGGGTATTCGGGCAGCGCGTCGCCGGGTCCGACCTGCGCGGACCACGGCGTCGAGAGCACCGGTTCGACGGGCTTGAAGGCCGGTCCGGCCGCGTTCACCGAGGGCGTCATCGACCCGATGGTGGCAAAGATCGTCGCTCCTGTCGCCCCCGATCGGGTTCACCGGGAGGGGTGATCGCCCCGTCCCGGCGCCGACCGACTCACGAGTAACCTCCACCCATGCGCGTGCTGATGTTGTCGTGGGAGTACCCACCCGTGGTCGTCGGCGGACTCGCACGGCACGTCCACGCCCTGGCCAGGCATCTCGCCCGGCAGGGGCACGACGTGGTCGTCCTGTGCCGTCACACGGCGGGCACCGACGCCGAGACCCATCCGAGGACCGATCGCGTGGTCGAGGGCGTCCGGATCATCCGGGTCGCCGAAGACCCGATGCACGTGACCTTCGAACGGGACCTCGTCGCGTGGACGCTGGCCATGGGGCACGCGATGGTCCGCGCCGCCACCGACCTGCTGCGCACCTGGCAGCCGGACGTCGTGCACGCGCACGACTGGCTGGTCACCCATCCCGCGATCGCGATCGCGGAGGCCGCGCGCGTGCCGCTGGTCGGCACGATCCACGCCACCGAGGCCGGACGGCACTCCGGCTGGCTCTCGCATCCGCTGAACCAGCAGGTGCACTCCGTCGAGTGGTGGCTCGCGAACCGCTCGGACGCGCTGATCACCTGTTCGCAGGCCATGCGCCGCGAGGTGGCGCATCTGTTCGAGGTCGACGGCGACGCCGTCACCGTGATCCACAACGGCATCGAGGAACGCACCTGGCAGGTGCCCGCGGAGGAGGTCGCGCACGCGCGCGAGGTCTACAGCCCCTCCGGCGCGCCGCTGCTGCTCTACTTCGGGCGGCTGGAATGGGAGAAGGGCGTGCAGGACCTGCTCGCCGCGCTCCCCCGGATCCGGCGTGCCAAACCGGGGACGCGGCTGGTCGTCGCCGGCAAGGGCAGGCATCTGGAGGAACTGGTCGACCAGGCCCGCAAACTGCGGGTCCGGCGCGCGGTGGACTTCGTCGGGCATCTGTCCGACCGCGAACTGCGCGCCGTGCTGGCCGCGGCCGACGCGGTCGTGCTGCCCAGCCGGTACGAACCGTTCGGGATCGTCGCGCTGGAGGCCGCCGCCGCGAAGGCGCCCCTAGTGGCGTCGACCGCGGGCGGGCTCGGCGAGGTCGTCGTCGACGGCGAGACCGGCCTGGCGTTCAGCCCCGGCGACGTTGACGCCCTCGGGGACGCCGTCGAGGCGGTGCTGGACGACGAGGTCGCCGCCGCCCGCCGGGCGCTGACCGCGCAGTCGCGCCTGGCCGCGGATTTCGACTGGGGGCGGATCGCCGAGGCGACCGTGGCGGTCTACCGGCGGGCTCGCGTCGGGGAGCCGGTGGAACTGGGACGGCCGAAGATCGCGACGGGCAACGCCTTCGAGCCGTGACCCCCGATGCGTTCCGGCGCTGTCGCGAAAGCCACTTTCGCGACGTCTGATGTCCCGAAAGTGGCTTTCGCGACATGCGTGCCGCGGGAAGTCGGGGGCGGAGGGGAATCCGGGACGTCGGGGGACCCGGATCCCCCTCCACGAGCGTCGCGGGTCGCGAGGGGCGCGACCCCCGGGTCTGCTCTAGGTGGCGAAGATCAGAAGTGGCAGGGCCGGACACAGTCCGGCCGCGCCGGGACCCCGGCCGAGGCGGACACCGCGGGGGCGGCGAGGGCGACGGCGAGGACGGCGAAGGTCGCGGCCAAGAGCGTTCTCAACTGCTTCTTCATGGTGGCTCCTCGGGGGAACGGGCGGATTTCCCGCCCGGCGCCGAGCATCCGCGCGACCCGCCGCCGAAACAACGGGGGTATCACTAGGTACCCCTACCTAATCGCGGTCCGTGACCGATTCGTCCGGTCCCGTGAGCCGTAACTCGCGTACTTGAAGGCGTAACTCGCGTGCTTGGAGCCGTATCACCGTGTTACGCCTTCAAGCACGCGAGTTACGCCTCTAAACACGCGAGTTACGCATGGGAAAGCCGCGGAGACCCCGTCCACGGTGGTGTGGTGAGGACGGGGTCTCCGCGGCGAGGCGCACGCCCGACTGGCGCTACCGGAGGGGCGCGCGCGTGAAGCGGGTCCGGTGGCGGGGAGCCTCCGCCACCGGACCCGTTGGGCCACACCGTCCCAAACCGGTGTGGAACCCGGCCGCCCCGCGTCAGGTAGGGGCGGCCGGAGCCTGATTCAGTGAGTGGTCAGGTATCGCGCGTACGCGCCGGTGGTGAGGAAGCTCGGCAGCTTCTCGCCCAGCGCGGTCTCGGTGAAGATCTCGTAGGCGTCGCCGAGACGGGTGTCCTCGCCCAGTTCGGCCCGCACCGACGCCAGCTCTTCGTCCAAATAGGACACGGCCAGTTCGCGGGTGAGCGCGGTGCCGTCTTCGAGCTTCGTGCCGTTGCGGATCCACTGCCACACCTGGCATCGCGCGATCTCGGCGGTGGCGGCGTCCTCCATCAGATTGTGGATCGCCGCCGCGCCGGTGCCGCGCAGCCACGCGTCGATGTAGCGCAGCGCGACGTTGATGTTGGCCCGGACACCCGCTTCGGTGACCTCGCCGCCCGCGCTGGCGACGTCGAGCAGGTCCTCGGCCGTCACGGTGACGTCTTCACGGAGCTTGCCGAGCTGGTTCGGCCAGCCGCCGAGGACGTTGTCGAACACCTCGCGGCAGACCGGGACGAGGCCGGGGTGCGCGACCCACGAGCCGTCGAAACCGTCGTTCGCCTCGCGTTCCTTGTCCTGGCGGACCTTCTCCAGCGCGGTCGCGTTGATCTCCGGGTCCTTGCTCGGGATGAACGCGGCCATACCGCCGATGGCGTGCGCCCCGCGCTTGTGGCAGGTGCGCACCAGCAGCTCGGTGTAGGCCCGCATGAACGGCACGGTCATCGTCACCTGCGCGCGGTCCGGGAGCACGAAGTCCGCGCCGTGCGAGGAGAAGTTCTTGATCACGCTGAAGATGTAGTCCCAGCGGCCGGCGTTCAGCCCGGCGATGTGCTCGCGCAGCTCGTAGAGGATCTCCTCCATCTCGAACGCGGCGGTGATCGTCTCGATCAGCACGGTCGCCCGGATCGTGCCGCGCGGGATGCCGAGTTCCCGTTGCGCCAGCAGGAAGACGTCGTTCCACAGCCGCGCTTCGAGGTGGTTCTCGAGCTTCGGCAGGTAGAAGTACGGGCCGCTGCCGCGGGCCAGCAGCTGGCGCGCGTTGTGGAAGAAGTAGAGGCCGAAGTCGACCAGGCTCGCCGAGACCGGGCGGCCGTCGATGCGGATGTGCTTCTCCACCAGGTGCCAGCCACGGGGGCGGGCGACGATCGTCGCGGGTTCGTCGCCGATCGTGTAGCGCTTGCCCGCCTCGGTGGTGAAGTCGATGTTGCGGCGGATCGCGTCGAACAGGTTGAGCTGCCCGTCGATGACGTTGTGCCAGGTCGGCGACGTCGCGTCCTCGAAGTCGGCGAGCCAGACCTTCGCGCCGGAATTGAGCGCGTTGACCGTCATCTTGCGGTCGGTCGGGCCGGTGATCTCGACGCGGCGGTCTTCGAGACCGGGCGCGGACGGGGCGACCGACCAGCTGCTGTCGTCGCGGATCGCGTGCGTCTCGGGCAGGAAGCCCAGCGGCTCCTCACCGGACTGCAGCTTCTCGCGGCGCAGGCGGCGCGCGTCGAGCAGTTCGCGGCGGCGGCCGGCGAACGCGTTGTCCAGTTTGGCCACGAAGTCCAGCGCGGCCGGGGTGAGGATCTCGGCGAACCGGTCACCGGCGGGTCCGCAGACGTCGATCCGGTAGTTCAGCTTCTCAACCATGGTGTGCCTCCGCTGGGCTTCGCGAGAGATAGAGGGGATGGGAGGTGGCGGTCTCCCCTGGGGGTCGAGAGACCGCCACCTGGCACCTACTTGCGAGGGATCAGAACTGCTCGGCCTCGGTGGAACCGGCGAGCGCGGTGGTCGAGCTCTCCGGGTTCAGCGCGGTCGCGACGTTGTCGAACCAGCCGGTGCCGACCTCGCGCTGGTGCTTCGTGGCGGTGTAGCCGCGGTCCTCCGAAGCGAACTCGCGCTCCTGCAGGTCGACGTAGGCGGTCATGCCTTCGCGGGCGTAACCGTGCGCCAGGTCGAACATCGAGTAGTTCAGGGCGTGGAAACCGGCCAGGGTGATGAACTGGAACTTGTAGCCCATGTGGCCGAGTTCGCGCTGGAACTTCGCGATCGTCGCGTCGTCCAGGTGCTTCTTCCAGTTGAACGACGGCGAGCAGTTGTAGGCCAGCATCTGGTCCGGGTACTTGGCCTTGATCGCCTCGGCGAACTGGCGGGCGACCTCGAGGTCCGGCTTGGAGGTCTCCATCCACAGCAGGTCGGCGTACTCGGCGTAGGCGAGACCGCGGTCGATGCAGGGGTCGATGCCGTTGGTGACGTTGTAGAAGCCCTCGGCGGTGCGCTCGCCGGTGACGTACTTGCGGTCACGCTCGTCGACGTCGCTGGTGATCAGCGTGGCGGCCTGCGCGTCGGTGCGGGCGACGATCAGCGAAGGCACGTTCAGCACGTCCGCGGCGAGGCGGGCGGCGTTCAGCGTGCGCTCGTGCTGCTTGGTCGGGATCAGCACCTTGCCGCCGAGGTGACCACACTTCTTCTCGGAAGCGAGCTGGTCCTCCCAGTGCACACCCGCGGCACCGGCGGCGATCATGCCCTTCATCAGCTCGAAGGCGTTGAGCGGGCCACCGAAGCCGGCCTCGGCGTCGGCGACGATCGGGGCGTACCAGTCGATGTCGGTGTTGCCCTCGGCCCAGTTGATCTGGTCGGCGCGGCCCAGCGCGTTGTTGATGCGGCGGACGACGGCGGGCACCGAGTTGGCCGGGTAGAGGCTCTGGTCCGGGTAGGTCTGGCCGGAGAGGTTGGCGTCGGCGGCGACCTGCCAGCCCGACAGGTAGATGGCCTTGAGGCCGGCGCGCACCTGCTGCACCGCCTGGTTACCGGTCAGGGCGCCCAGCGAGTGGACGTAGTCCTCGTTGTGCAGGAGGTCCCACAGCTTCTCGGCACCGCGGCGAGCGAGCGTGTGCTCCTCGACCACGCTGCCGCGCAGCTTGACCACGTCAGCCGCGGAGTACGACCGCTTCACGCCCGCCCAGCGGGGGTCGGTCTCCCACTGCTTGGCCAGTTCGGCGGCCGCCTGCTCCAGCTGCTGCGCGTGCTGAGTCATCGGATTCTCCCGGTGTTGCGAAGTTTGCGAGTGATCGCCTTTCCTGATCCGACCCTGACATGACTGGGGAAATCCGATCCAGCCCTCCAATTTGCCAATTTCTGCGAAGCTTCCGTAGCATCTTGCAAAGGTTGCGAATCGCAGGTTCGCAAGCCGGGGCAAAATCCACGGGCTTGACCGTTCACTGAATCGTTCAGGCCCGGAAACCTTGCGGACAGAGAGGCCTCAGTGGACAAAACCTTCGCCGGAGCGAAGCTGCGGCATCTGCGCGAAAGCCGGTCGATGAGCCAGGCAGATCTGGCTCGTGTGCTGGAGATCTCACCCAGTTACCTCAATCAGATCGAGCACAACTCGCGTCCGCTGACCGTCCCGGTGCTCCTTCGCATCACGCAAGCGTTCGGAGTGGACACCGAGTTCTTCGCGAACAACGACACCGCCCGGCTGGTCGCGGACGTGAAAGAGGCGCTGCTCGACGAGGTCCTCGGCGTGGACGTCACCACCAGCGAGCTCAACGACCTGGCCACGAACCTGCCGACGATCGCCCAGGCCCTGGTCAAACTGCACCGCAGCTACCGCAACGCCGTCGAGAACACCGCCGCGCTGACCACGGAAAACGGATTGGGCATGCACGGCAGCGCGGCGGGCTCGTTGCCGCACGAAGAGGTCCGCGACTTCTTCTACGAGCGGGAGAATTACGTCGCCGAGCTGGACGAACGCGCCGAACGCATGGCGCACGACATCCCGTTGAACCGTGGCCAGGTGCTCGCCGCGCTGAAGGAAACGCTGATCCAGCGCTACGGCGTCGACGTCACGAACGAAGGCATCGACGAGACCAACGGCGAACAGCATCGCTACGAACCCGGGCCGCGGGTGCTGCGGCTGGCGCCGAGCCTGCGCGTCGGGCAGCAGGCGTTCCGGATGGCCTCGCAGATCGCCCTGCTCGAATACGACGACCTGATCACCGAACTCGCCGACTCGTGGGCGTTCTCCGGGCCCGCCGCGCGTTCGCTGGCCAGGGTCGGGCTCGCGAACTACTTCGCGGGCGCGCTGATCCTCCCCTATGGACCGTTCCTGTCGACCGCGGAACGCTTCCGCTACGACATCGAGCGGCTGTGCGACCACTTCGGCGTCGGCTTCGAGACGGTCTGTCACCGGCTCTCGACGCTGCAGCGGCCGAAGAACCGCGGCGTGCCGTTCTCGTTCGTGCGCGTCGACCGGGCCGGGAACATGTCGAAACGCCAGTCCGCGGCCGGTTTCCACTTCTCCCGCGTCGGCGGCGCGTGTCCACTGTGGAACATCTACGAGGCGTTCACCCAGCCCGGCAAGATCCTCACCCAGATCGCGACCCTGCCCGACGGCAAGAGCTACTTCTGGATCGCGCGGACGGTGTCGCGCAACATCGGCGGCTACGGCAGCCCCGGCAAGACGTTCACCGTCGGCCTCGGCTGCGAACTGCGGCACGCGAAACGGCTCATCTATTCGACCGGGCTCGATCTCGACGACCGTGCCGCGGCCACCCCGATCGGCATGGGTTGCAAAGTCTGCGAACGCCCGGCCTGCTCGCAGCGCGCGTTCCCGACGATCGGCAAGCAGCTGACCGTCGACGAGAACACGAGCACCTTCGTCCCGTACCCGGCGGTGCCCAAGTCGCCTTGAGCCGTCCTGTTCTCCCTGGCAGGGTTGCCGTCGACGGCCGCCGCCTGCGACGGCGGCCACCGCACTGGGGAGAACTGGATGATCTTGGTGACCGGGGCAGGCGGCAACGTCGGCTCGGAACTGACCGGAATCCTGGCGCGCGGCGGGCATCCCGTCCGGGCGCTGGTCCGCACACCGCGGCCGTTGCCGGACGGCGTCGACGGGGTGGTAGGAGACCTCAACGAGGCGACGAGCCTGAAACCCGCGTTGGACGGTGTCCGCGCGGTCTTCCTGCTCGGCGGCTACGAGGACATGCCCGGCGCGCTCGCGGTGATGCGGGACGCCGGTGTCGAGCAGGTGACGCTGCTGTCGTCCCGTTCGGTCGTCGGCGGGCACGCGGACAACGCCGTCGCGGGGATGCACATGGCGGCCGAGGCCGCGGTGCGCGCTTCGAAGCTGGCGTGGACCTTCCTGCGGCCGAGCGGGTTCATGTCGAACACGCTGCAGTGGATCCCGCAGCTCCGGGCGGGGGACGTCGTCCGCGAGCCGTTCGCGAACGTGCCGGTCGCGACGATCGACCCGTACGACATCGCCGCCGTCGCCGCGGAATCGCTGACCACGCCGGGACACGAGGGCCGGGCGTACGCCATCACCGGTCCGGGTTCACTCCGGCCCGCGGACCGGCTCCGCGTCCTCAGCGAGCTGCTCGGCCGGGAGCTGCGCCTGGATCCGCTGCCGGACGCCGAGGCCCGGGTGACGATGAGCGCGGAGATGCCGGCGAAGTACGTCGACGCCTTCTTCCGCTTCTTCGCCGAGGGCGAGTTCGACGACTCCGAGGTCACGGGTGCCGTCCAGGATCTGACCGGACGGGAGCCACGGCCGTTCGCGGAGTGGGCGCGGACGCACCTGGCCTCCTTCCGCTAAGGGTCTCGTGAGTGGCAAGGACGGTTAGAACCGTCCTTGCCACTCACGAGGCTCTAGACCAGGCAGCGTCAAACCAGGAAGTGGAACAGCGGGCTGCCCGGTTCCACCCGCTCCACCTGCAGCGGGCTGGCGTCCAGCCGGTGCAGGAGGCCTTCCAGGTCACCGGGGCGCGCGAGTTCGACGCCGATCAGCGCCGGGCCGGTCTCGCGGCTGTTGCGCTTCACGTACTCGAACCGCGTGATGTCGTCGTCCGGCCCGAGGACCTCGTCGAGGAACCGCCGCAGCGCGCCGGGCTCCTGCGGGAACCCCACCAGGAAGTAGTGCTTCAGCCCTTCGTGGATCAGCGACCGTTCGAGCACCTCGCCGTAGCGGCTGACGTCGTTGTTGCCGCCGGAGACGACGCACACCACGATCTGCCCGGGGTCGATCTTCACCGTCGTGCCGAGCGCGGCGGTCGCGAGCGCGCCCGCGGGTTCGGCGATCACACCGTCGGATTGGTACATCGCGAGCATCTCGGTGCAGATCGCGCCCTCGGCGACGTCGGTGAGCTCGACGCCTCCGTCGCGGACCAGCGGATACGTCACCGATCCGGCCAGCGCGACCGCCGCACCGTCCACGAAGGTGTCGACGCTTTCGAGCCGCACCGGCTCCCCCGCCGCCAGCGCGGCGGCCATGCAGGTCGCGCCCGCCGGCTCGACCCCGACGATCCGCATCTCGGGCGCGCGTTCCGCGGCCCACGCCGCGATCCCCGCGAGCAGGCCGCCACCGCCGACCGGCACCACCATGACGTCCGGGACGAACCCGAGCTGCGCGACGACCTCCATCGCGACCGTGCCCTGCCCGGCGACCGTCTCAGGCGCGTCGAAGGCGGGGACCAGCGTCGCGCCGGTGGTCTCCGCGTCGTGCTTCGCGGCGGTGAAGGCGTCCTCGTAGGTCTCGCCGACGACGATGACCTCGATATGCGAGCCGCCCAGGGTCGCGATCCGCTCGCGCTTCTGCCGGGGAGTCGTGCCGGGGACGTAGACGCGGCCGTTCGCGCCGAGGCGGCGGCACGCGTACGCGACACCCTGCGCGTGGTTGCCCGCGCTCGCGCAGACGACGCCGCGCTCCCGGTGCTCCGCGTCGAGCTGGACGATGAAGTTGTAGGCGCCGCGGATCTTGTACGAGCGCACGGTCTGCAGGTCTTCGCGTTTGAGCCAGACCCGGGCGTCCACCCGGGCCGAGAGCCGCTCGTTCGGTTCGAGCGGCGTGCGGGTCACCACCCCGGCCAATCGCTTGGCGGCCTCTTCGACCGTTCGGGCGCTCACCGTTTCGATCCCTTGCACGAATGCTGAATGTACTGACCGCCCCGGGCCACGACGGAGAGTGGTCCAGTGGGTGCTTCACAGGCTTGTCGGTGGCCTGTGGTCCACTGGTCGCCATGGTGAGCAAGGTCGACGGAGTCCGGAGTCTCGATGCGTTGCGCGAGCTGGTCCACAGCGGCGCGGAGCCCGGGTACCAGCTCTTCTACGGCCACACCCCGCTCAAGAGCGGCAGGGTCAACGCGGCCTGCCTGAGCCAGTGGTGGCTGGCGCCGTTCGTGGTGGACGGCGAGCGGTACCCGACGGCCGAGCACTACATGATGGCGAGCAAGGCGGAACTGTTCGGCGATCACGCGGCGGCGGCGAACATCCGTCAGGCGCCGGATCCCAAGACCGCGAAGATCCTCGGCCGTGAGGTCGCCGGTTTCGACGCCGAGGTGTGGGAGCGGCACCGCTTCGACATCGTCATCGACGGGAACCTGGAGAAGTTCCGCCAGCACGCCGAGGAGCGCGAGTTCCTGCTGAGCACCGGCGACAAGGTGATCGTCGAGGCGTCGAGGATGGACCTGGTCTGGGGCAGCGGCCTCGCCCGCGAGGACAAGAACGCCACCCGCCCCGACTACTGGCGCGGGCAGAACCTGCTGGGCTTCGCGCTTATGGAGGTCCGCGAGCAGCTGCGCGGCTGAAGGACGCTTTCCCCGCGTCTCATGCGGTGAAAGCGTCCTTCGCCGCGTCTCATGCGGTGAAGGACGCTTTCAGCCCTCGACGCCCAGAGTCTTCTGCAGCGCCTTGTTCGCCTTGCGCGCCATGTCCGCGACGGCCTCGCGGCGGGCGGCGTCGGCGGCGTAGTCGTCCTGCCGGTTCCGGACGACGCACGCCGGCGAGCCGACGGCGATCGAGTAGTCCGGGATCTCGCCCCGCACCACGGCGTGCGCGCCGAGGACGCAGCCGCGGCCGACCCGGGTGCCCTTGAGCACGGAGACCTTGGTGCCGATCCAGGTGTCCGGCCCGATCCGCACCGGCGACTTCACGATGCCCTGATCCTTGATCGGGACGGTGATGTCGGTGGTGACGTGGTCGAAGTCGCAGATGTACACCCAGTCCGCGACGAGCGTGGCCGCGCCGAGTTCGATGTCGAGGTAGCCGTTGAGGACGTTCTGCCGCCCGAAGACGGCCTTGTCGCCGATGCGCAGCGAACCTTCGTGGCAGCGGATCGCGTTGCCGTCGCCGATATGCACCCAGCGGCCGATCTCCAGCCGCCCGTAGCCGGGACGGCAGTGGATCTCGACGTCCTTGCCGAGGAACACCATCCCGCGCAGGATGATGTGCGGGTTCGCGACCCGGAACTTCAGCAGCCGCCAGTACCGGACCAGGTACCAAGGCGTGTACGCGCGGTTTCGCAGCACCCAGCGCAGCGAGTCCTTGGTCAGGAACTTCGCCTGACGCGGATCACGACGGGCCTGGCCCCAGGCGCGGAGCCGCGACAGCGCGGGCGCACCCCACATGGACGTCATACCGGTGACCGTAACCTGTGAACAGGCCGCCGACCGCAAAGGGGAGCACGCGCATGGGCACCAAGCTGATCATCGACACCGACCCGGGGGTCGACGACGCGTTCGCGCTGGCGCTGGCCTCGCGATCCGAGGACGTCGACCTGCTCGGCGTGACCACGGTGTTCGGCAACGTCCCGCTGAGCCACACCACCGCCAACGCCCGCCGCCTGCTTCAGCTCTTCGGCCGCGACGACGTCCCCGTCGCCGCCGGCGCCGCGCGGCCGATGGTCTACGACAACGCCAAGCCCGCCGGATTCGTCCACGGCGAGGACGGCCTGTCCGGCCACGCCGGGACCCTGCCGGAGGCGAAACGCCCGCTCGACGAACGCGGCGCCGTCCGCCTGCTGGTGGATCTGCTGGAAGCCGCCGACGAACCGGTGACCATCGCCCCGATCGGCCCGCTGACGAATATCGCGCTGCTGCTGGCCGCTCATCCGGACATCCGCGAAAAGATCGGCAGGATCGTCATCATGGGCGGCGGGGTGACCAAGGGGAACTCCACCACCGCAGCCGAGTTCAACATCTGGAGCGACCCCGAAGCCGCGCGCCGGGTGCTGGCCGACGAGGACATCCCGACCGTGCTGGTCCCGCTGGACATCACGCACCAGTGCTCGGTCGACACCACGTGGCTCGGCAAGCTCGCCGCGTCCGGGCCGCTCGGCGCGGCGCTCGAAGCGCTGACACCCACCTACGTCGAGCACTACACCCCGATCCTCGGCATGCCGGGGATGGTCATGCACGACGCGGTCGCGGTGGCCGAGGCGATCCGGCCGGGCATCCTCGACGTCGAGTCGTACCCCGTGGACGTCGAGTGCGGCTTCGGCCCCGCCCGCGGTGCGACACTGGTGGACCGGCGAAGGCTGCGAAGCACCGATCCGCAGGCCGTGCCCGGCCGCACCATCGACGTCGCGCTGACCACCGATGTCGACGCCTTCCGCGAGTTCGTCCTCGGCCGGATCACCGGGGGCCGGTGATGGAACAGGAAACCTCGCGCCGCCGCAGACTCCCGGTGATCGCCGCCGCGGTCGTCGTCGCGGGCGCCGCACTGGTCGCCGCCATCACCTTCGCGCCGAAGGACGAGCCGAAGCCGGAGGCCGCCGCCGTCGAGTCCTCGGCCCCGGCCGCGCCACCGTCGCCGCCGTCGTCGTCCGCCCCGGCGGAGATGCCGAAGGAACAGCCGAAGGTCCCGCAGCAGATGGGGCAGGAGTTCGACGCCTGGGTGTCGAAGACCAGCGGCTGGCTCGACATCCCGCTGCGCGCGATGACCGGGTACGCGAAGACCACCGTGGCGCTGAGCAAGGAAACGCCGGGCTGCCGCCTTTCCTGGGTGACGCTGGCCGCGCTCGGCAAGATCGCCTCCGATCACGGCCGCGCCGCCGGTTCGGGACTGAACGCCGACGGCGTGCTGACCAAACCGCTCGGCGCGGTCGAGGTCCGCGACTTCTACAACAAGGTCGTCTCGTCCGCGAACGCGAGCGGCCCGCTGCAGCTGACGCCGTCGGTGTGGGACCGGTTCAAGGCTTCGGCGAGCGGCGGGAAACCGGACCCGCAGAACATCGACGACGCCACCCTCACCGCCGGACGCGCCCTGTGCGCGGGCGGGCGCGACCTCGGCCAGGGCCAGACGTGGTGGAACGCCGTCAGCACCCTGCAGCCCGCGCCGCTGCTGATGCACCGCACGCTCGCGACGGTGAACGTTTACGGCACGGTCGGCCAGAGCCCGCAGCCGCCGAACGCGGCGGCCCTGAGCGCGGTCAACTTCGCCATCGACAAGATCGGGCTGCCGTATGTCTGGGGCGGCAACGGCACCGGCGGCAGCGACCCCGGATTCGACTGCTCCGGCCTCACGACGGCCGCGTACGCCAGCGCCGGCGTCAAGCTCATGCGCACCGCCCACACCCAGTACCACAGCGTGAACAAGGTGACCGATCCCCAGCTGGGCGACCTGATCTTCTACGGCGAGCCGAACACGAAGATCCACCACGTCGGGCTGTACATCGGGAATCAGCAGATGATCGACGCCCCGCAGACCGGGCAGGCGGTGCAGGTGCACACCTACCGGAAGCAGGGCGACGACTACGCCGGAGCGGGCCGCCCGACGGCTTAGGAACGGTAGTAGTCGGCGAGGGCGGTGAACGCGGCCTTGGGTTCCCAAGGCATGCCCGGATAGGTTTCGCCGTCGCGGTCTTCGAGGACCTTGACGATGCCGAGACTGGCCAGATCCAGGTCACGGCGAGGGTCGCCGGGACGGTGCGGATAGTTGTAGAGCGCGAAAAGGTAGACGAAGGCGCCGTCGACACCTTCGGCGTCGAAGATCTCCAGCAGCTCGCGAAGGTAGGCGGCCTGTCCGGCCTCGTCGCGGTCGTACTCCCCGTTCAGCCGGACCGGACGGCCGGCCTCGTCGTGCTCGACGATCTCCATGCTGCGCGGCGCCCGATCGCCGGCGCCGCGCCAGGTGGCCGCGCCGAAGCCGGTGATCGCGACCGGTTTTCCTTGAGCCACGAGGGCACGCACCCCTTCCTGGAACCGGTCCGCCACCTCCGCGGACCGGATGAGTTCGACCGACATGAAGTCGAAGAGGGTCCAGTCGACCCGCTCGAACGGGATGCACGCGTAGGTGATCTTCCCGTGAAAGTGCTTCCGGACCGTCGCCACGGCCTCGCCGAGGAAGTCGTTGAGGCGCTCGCTCGCCTCGGCGGTCCGCTCGCCCAGGCTCTCCGGCCTGCTGAACAGTCGTCCGAGCCGTTCGGTGATGTCGTCACCGGGCAGGAAGCCGTGGTCCATGAGGGTCAGCTCGACGCCGGTGACGAACACGACTTCGGCGCCCGTCCGCCGGACCCGCTCCGCCCGCCGCGCGCAGTCGGCGAACAACGCCAGCATCTCCTCGGTCGTCAGCTCCAGCGGATAGGGCGAGAACCAGACCTCCAGCCCGAGTTCGGCGGCGTGGTTGGCGGCCAGTTCCAGCCGTTCCGGATCGCCGCCGACGAGATGCACGGCGGTGCAGTGCAGCTCGTCACGGATGATGGCGAGCTCCCGTTTCACCAGGTCGGGATCGAAGTTCTCGCGGGAGTTCTCGCCGCCCCGGACAAAGCCGGTGTCGTAGGCGATGCCTTTGGCACGCATGGGTTCGGTCCTCTCGTCTCGGAATGTGGAGCCCGAGACTAGAAGGAAACTTGCGTGCACGCAAGTTTGCGTCCGCGCAAGTTGACTGGGATACTCGGCCGGTGACCGGATTGCGCGACCAGAAGAAACAGGCCACCAGGAAGACCTTGCGCGAGGCGGCGCTGCGGCTGGCCCTGGAGCGTGGCCCCGAAAACGTGCGCGTCGACGACATCGCCGAAGCCGCGGGAGTCTCGCCCAGGACCTACAACAACTACTTCTCCAGCCGTGAACAGGCCATCGTCGCCGCCGTCACCGCCGAGCGGGAAGCGCGGATCGCGGCGGCGGTGGTGGCCCGGCCCGCTGACACCGGCCTCGCCGACGCCGTGCTCGAAGCGCTCGTCGAGCAGTACACCGACCCGGGCGAACACCACCGCGACGCGCTGCTGCTGATCACCACCCGGCCGGCACTGCGTGCCGCGTTCGCCGACACCACCAACGCGCTCGAACTCCCCCTCGCCGACGCGATCGTCCAACGCCTCGGCGACATCCCGCCGCAGACCGCCCACGTACTCGCGGCGAGCGTGACCGCCGCGGTGCGGATCGCGCTCCAGCGATGGCTGCAGCCGAGCACGGCCGGCGGGCTCGTCGTGCCCTCCGGCTCGCTGACCGATCTGCTCCGAGCCGCGCTCGCACCACTCGCCCCCGCACTCGACGCCGCCGAGGCCCAAGCCCGCATAAAGTGACCGCGTGTACTCACCTATTCCGGTCCTGAACGAGCTGAAGGACCTCTATGACTCGACCCGCGACTACCTCGCCGACGGTTTCGAGTTCCACGACTACGACGACAAAGGCCGCTTCCCCCAGGAGCTGGACGACCCCGAATTCCTCTCGCGGGTGATCCCCTTCGCCCAGGCGAACGGGAGCGGCTCGACTTACGCGATCTGGCGGGCCGACGACGAGACGGACCTCGCCCAGTCGCCGATCGTGGTCTTCGGCGACGAGGGCGGCGAGCACGTCGTCGCCCGCGACTTCACGGATTTCCTGCGACTGCTGGGTTTCGACGCCGAGATCATGGTCGACCACGAGTCGGCCTACTACTACCGGGCGGAAGACGACGACCACAGCGGCTCGCACGAGCTGTTCGCCGAGTGGCTCCGCGGGCGCGGCCTGACGCCGTCCGAGGATCCGGACGCCGTCGTGGCCGCCGCCAAGGAAGCCCACGGAGATCGTTTCCGGGCGTGGATCACGCCGTTCTACGAGCGGATCGGCTGGGCCTGAAAGGACGGCGCGTGGTCGCGCGCCCAGTCGGCGAACGTGTGCGCGGGCCGTCCGAGGAGGTCTTCCACCGTGGTGGTCGTGGGGCCGGGGCGCTCGCTGTAGTCGGCGAGGGAACCGAGCAGGCGGTCGGGAACCTCTTCGGGTAGCCCCTGCGCGAGCATCCCCTGCCGCACCCGCTCGGGCGGAAGCTCCTGAAAGGACAGTGCGCGGCCGATGGCCGCGCCGATGAGCCGCACCTTCTCGTGCTGGTCCACCGATCCCGGACCGGTCAGCGTGTACACCGACCCCGCCGGGAGGTCGCCGAGCAGGGCTCGCGCGGCGACCGCGGCGATGTCGGTTTCATGGATCGGGGAGGTGGCGGCCCGTCCGTACGCACCGCGCACCACGTCACCCGCCTGGATCTGTGGCACCCAGGCCAGCGCGTTGGCGGCGAAATCCGCCAGGCGCAGGACCGTCCACTCCAGACCGGAGCGGGTGACGAGCTCTTCGGCTTTCTTGAACTGGTCGGCGAAGCGTGCCTCCCCCGCCGGGTACTCGACAGTGGTGGCCGACAGCAGCACCACCCGCCGTACCCCTCGTCCGGCCGCCAGCTTCAGCAGCTCTTCGAGGCCTGGGCCGGTCGCCCGCGGGCTGATCTGGATCGCTTCGACACCTTCCAACGCCGGTTCGATCCAGGCAGGACTGAACAGGTCCCCGTCGCCGCGGGTGATCGCGGTGACGTCGATACCTTGGCGCAGCAGGACATTCTTCACCTGACGTCCCACGACGCCGTTCGCTCCGGTGATCAGGATCATGATCGTTCCTTCGTTCTGGGGTCACACGCTGACGGGTTCCGCGGCCTTGACGATGCGGCGGCGACGCGCGGGCAGCATCGACGTCGGGTGCGAGATGCTCCAGGCCGCGGCCTTGCAGATGATCTCCTTGAGGCGGGCGGCGGTTTTACCGGTGAGCGCCGAATCCTTGGGCCGGTCGTCCGGGGTCACCCACTGCACGACGGCGTCACGGCGGCCGAGGCTGACGCACTGGCCGGTGTAGCCGATCTTGTTCTCGGGGAGCGTGCCACCGGTCAGGACGGCGACGATGGCGTCGGCCGCGCGGTAGGCCGTGGGCACCCCCGAGGCGCAGGACATCCGCAGCGGCGTCCCGTTGACGCCCGTCGCGAACGCGGCGTCACCGACGGCGTAGACGTCCGGGTGCGACACCGACCGCATCGTGTCGTCGACGACGATCTGCCCCGTCGCGGAGACGTCCAGGGTCGTGGCGGCGGCGATGGGGTGGACGGCGAAACCGGCCGTCCAGACGGTCACCTGGGCGGGAATCTCGCGACCGGCCGCGGTCTTCGCGCCGTCCGGCCCGACGTGCGTGATGTCGGTGTCCTCGTACAAGATGATGCCGAGCCTCTCGAAGGTCCCGCGAAGGTGGCGCCGGGCCTTCTCGCTCATCCAGTCGCCGAGACCGCCGCGAGCCGCGAGCGCGACGTCGAGATCCGGCCTCGCTTCGGCGATTTCCGTGACGGCTTCGATGCCGGTGAGGCCCCCGCCGACGACAAGCACGCTCCCGCCCGCGGCGAGGTCGGTGAGACGCGCCCGCAGCCGGAGCGCGGAACCCTTGCCGTCGATGTGGTGTGCGTGCTCGGCGACGCCGGGAACGCCGCAGTCGGCGGCGGCGCTGCCGAGGGCGTAGACGAGGGTGTCGTAGGTGATTTCGCCGTCGTCGAGGACGACGGTCTTGCGTTCGGCGTCGACGCCGCTGACCCGCGCGATCCGCACCCGCACGCCCGTGCCGGCGAAGACATCGGTCAGCAGGCGGGGTTTCAGGTCCTGGCCGGTCGCGAGCTGATGCATGCGGACCCGCTCGACGAACTCGGGATCGGCGTTGACGAGGGTGATCTCGGTGTCGGCGGGGTGCAGCCGCTTGGCCAGCCGCCCGGCGGCGTTGGCTCCGGCGTATCCGGCCCCGAGAACGACGATTCGGTGCTTCATGGTCTCACTCCTGTCCGGTCGGTGTTCGCCTCCTGAACCGGACAGCGGCACGAAACCTGACAGGGACGGACTGTGATCCGAGTCACCAGTCGACGGTGAGGGGCTCCCCCTGTCCGGACGCGGCCCACTGACCCGCCGCCCGGTCCAGTTTGGCCGGGTTGACCTGGGCATGGACCGCCGCGATGCCGTCGGCGGTGACCTCCAGGGAGACGACGCCGACGAGCTTGTCCTCCACCATCAGCACCAGCGCCGGCACGCCGTTGGCGATGGTGGAGAACAGCTCGGGTTTGCCGCCGATCAACGACCACTTGGCCGCGCTCGGCTTGAAGAGGCCGCGCAGGAACCTCGCCACCCGGACCGCGCCGGTGATCGGCCGCGGCAGCGAGAAGAGCACGCCGCCGCCGTCGCCCACACTGATCGCGTCGTCGGCCAGCATCCGCACCAGCGCGTCGGTCCGGCCGCTGAGCGCCGCGGCGAGGAACTCCTCGACGATCTTGCGGGCCGCGGCCGCGTCGACCTCCACCCGGCGCCGGTCGGCGGCCAGGTGCTGCTTGGCCCGCCGGTGGATCTGCTGGCAGTTCGACTCGGTGACGTCGAGGACCTCGGCGATCTCGGCGTGCGAATACCCGAACGCCTCGCGCAGCACGTACACGACGCGTTCCTTCGCCGAGAGCCGCTCCATCAGCGTGAGCATCGCGATGGAGACCGATTCGCGCTGCTCGACGGTGTCGGACGGGCCGAGCATCCGGTCCCCCGCGAAGACCGGCTCGGGAAGCCATTGGCCCACATAGGTTTCCCGCCGGGCGCGCGCCGAGGTGAGCCGGTTGAGGCAGAGGTTGGTGAGCACCTTCGTCAGCCACGCCTCGGGTGTCTCGACGTACTCGCGATCGGCGGACTGCCAGCGCAGGAACGTGTCCTGCACCGCGTCCTCGGCGTCGCTCGCCGACCCCAGCAGGCGGTACGCGATCGCCTCCAACCGGCCACGGGCCGCCTCGAACACCTCGACCTCGCGCGCACCGGTCAGCATGGGCCCAGATTAGCCAAACGCCGGAGTCAGGCGGCGGGAATCCAGCTGCCGTGCAGTCCCAGTGGGACACGGGCGGGCAGATGGACCCGAGCCAGCGGCTCGCCGGTGAAGTCCTGCGCCGCGAGGATCACCAGATCCGCCGCGCCCCGGTCGCGGTCGTGGACGTACACCAGGTTGTAACCGTCGTCCTCCGCCGCGGCCCTGGCCGACGGGACGAAGACGGTCTCCCCAGCGCTCGCGTCGCGGCCGAACTCGTGGGCTTCGGTGACACCGGTCAGGAGATCGTGTTTGAGGAGAGCACTGCTGAAACCCTCGTCGGGGCGATCCGGTTCCGTGGCGCTCGGGGTGGCGTACAGCTCGGCCGCCGCCGAATAGCCGTAGCGATAAGGCTTTCCGCCGAACCGGCCGTTGAGGCGCGGGAAGTCCTGGGGACGGTCGTGCAGCAGGGCGCGCGTGGCCCGGCCGGCCGCGAGGTCCGCCGTCCAGCGTTCGAGCACGGGCTTCGAGGCGCCGATGTCGGCGAAGTCGACCGGCCGGGGATGCACGACCACGTCCACCACCACGGTTCCGTTGTCCTCGAAGGCGTTCAGCGTGTGACCGACCATGACGGGCGCGGTCTCGAACCACCGCACCGTCCCGCCCGCCCTCGGCAGCAGCCCCAGCCGTGACGGCAGTTCCCGGTTCCAGCGGAACGGCACACCCGTCGCCAGGCGTTCGGGCTCGAAGACCATCGGGGACTCGTAGAGCACCACGTAGTGCTCGGTGAGCGCGAAGTCGTGCATGTACGGCAGGGTCGGCGCCTTGATGTCGGTGACGCTCCGGTTGCGACCGTCGGGGCCGATCACGATGTGCTGCACGAAATCCGCGCCGTACCGGAAGGCCAGCGAATGCAGCTCGCCGGTCGCGTGGTCGAACTTGCTGTGCGCGTTGGCGGAGAAACCCTGTTCCGTGGCGCCCAGGGAGGCGGGTCCGACGGTGTCGAGTTCGTCGGTCAGCTCGTACGGCGCCAGCCCTCCTTCGATGAGCGCGTAGAGGCGGCCGCCATGGCCCGCGACCTGGACGTTCGGCGCGAAGTCCAGTCTCTCGTCGGCGACCTGCCCGCGCCGCGGTTCCCCGAGCCGGTCCGCCACGGAGGCCGACCGGACCCAGCGGTTGCGGTACCACTCGGCGCGGCCGCCGCGCAGGCGCACGCCGTGGACCATGCCTTCCCCCAGGGTCCAGACATGCGCCGACGCGTCTTCGAGGCCGAGCGGATTCGGGCCGATACGCAGGTAGCGGCCGTCGAGATCGTCCGGGATCTTCCCGCTGACGGGCAGATCGAAGGCGGTGATCTCCTCCGTGACCGGGGCGAAGTTGCCGAGGACGTAGCGATTCATCGTCGTTTCCTTACCGCGAGGTGTCTTGAACATTTGTATAATACATTTGTATAAGACGCTTGTCACAGCCACCCGCTAGGATCGCCGCATGGGACAACGAGAGGACCTCCTCGACGGGGCCAAGCGCTGCCTGATCGAACGCGGCTACGCGCACACCACCGCGCGGGACATCACCGCCGCCTCGGGGGCGAACCTCGGCTCCATCGGGTACCACTTCGGCTCCAAAGAGGCCCTCATGAACGAGGCCATGATCGAGCTGTCCACCGAAGTGGTCGAGCACCTACGGGTGCCGGAGGGCGCTTCACTCACCGCCACCTGGCAGGGCCTTGTCGGCTCCTTCGCCGAGCAGCGCGACCTGTGGACCGCCGTCCTGGAGAGCGCCACTCAGGCCATCCGCTTCCCGGAACTGCGCGGACGGCTCGCCGACGCCCAGGACGAAGCCCGGAAGGTCCTCGGTGGACGCCTGTCCGCCACCGACACCGACGCGGCAGGCGCCGTCCAGTTCGCCCTCATCGCGGGCGTGATGATGCAGCACCTCGTCGCCCCGGACCGGGCCCCCAGCGCGGAAACGATCGTCCGCGGACTGAAGGCCCTCGCCGGCGGCACGGCCTGACTCAGGCCTTCCGCTCCTCGAACATGGCGAGCAGCCGCTCGGGAACGTCCTCGCCGAAGATGCTTTCGATCAGGAAGTCCTCCTTGATCGGCGTTTCGCAGCGCACGAACATGGCCTGTTCGTACTCGGCGAGAGCGGCCTCGACGTCGTCGGGACGCGCGGCGAGCGCCTTGCCGAGTTCGGCGCCGTCGAGCATCGCCAGGTTGGCACCTTCCCCGTTCGCCAGCGCGAGATGCGCGGCGTCGCCGAGCAAGGTCACGCCGGGCACTCGCTCCCAGCGCAACCCGAACGGCAGGGCGAAGGCCGGACGGTGGATCGGCGCGACGTCGCTTTCGGTGATGAGGGCGGTGAGCTCCGGCGACCAGCCGTCGAACTCCGCCACGATCCGCGCCTTGGCCGCTTCGGCGTCGGAGAAGTCGATGGCGTCGAACCACTCCAGCGGTTTGCCGAGCTCCACGTAGGCGTGCAGGGTGTCGCCGCGTTCGCGGTGGGCGTTGATGCCGATGCCCTCCGTGGTCCCGGCCCCGAACATCGATCCGCCGCCGACCGTCTTGGTCACGGCGACGTGCCGGGTGTCCGCCTCGTACAGATAGGTCTCGACGATCGACGTGCCGGAGTACTCGGGAACGGCCTCGGTGAGCAGCGGCCGGATCCGTGACCAGGCGCCGTCGGCACCGACCAGCAGCCCGGCGACCACGGTGGTGCCGTCGTCGAAGGCCACCTCGTGGCGGCCGTCGCCGAGCGTCCGGGCGCCGACGGCCTTGCGTCCCCAGTGGACGGTGCCTTCGGGGAGCGAGTCGAGCAGCATCCGCCGCAGGTCGCCGCGCTGCGCCTCGGGGCGGCCGCCCGTGCCGTCGTCGCCCCGTTCGAACAGGACGGTCCCGTCCATGTCGAGCACCCGCAGGGCCTGACGGCCCTCCAGGACGATGCCGCGGAACTCGTCCATCAGCCCGGCGGCTTCGAGCGCGAGCTGGCCGTTGTAGTCGTGGATGTCGAGCATCCCGCCCTGCAGCCGCGAGGTCGGGGACGCTTCCGCCTCGTAAACCGTGGCCTGGATGCCGTGGACATGCAGGACCCTGGCCAGGGTGAGCCCGCCGAGACCGGCGCCGATGATCGTGACAGATGTGTTCATGGTGACCCCTCGGTCGCTTCTGGAATGACATTCCAGAGCGTGTCGCGGGCCGCTGGCAGACGCCGCACACGACACTGGCACCGGTCTGGCAGGCACTGTCAGCCGAAGTACTCGACGGTGTCTCCTCCCCAGCCGGGATCACATGTCCTCGCGAACGCGACCCACGCACCGTGCACCCTGGCCGCAAGACCCTCCGGAACCGGATCGGGACCGAGCAGGCCGGTCTCCCCGTGCAGCCACGGCTCGTCGGCGACGTCGAAGACGAACGGCAGCTCGACGGTGTGGGCGGCGCCGAGCCGTCCGTCCAACGCCGTCGACCGATAGCCGAACGAGTACCGGTGGGTGTGCCCCGCCGAGATCGCCGCGTGCGCCCGCGCCAGACGCTCGGTGCCGTCGCCGAACAGCGTCCGCCCGAGATCCCTTTCGCCGTAAAGGTTTCCTTCCTCGGTGTTGGTACCGATGAGGAGCGCGACGTCTCCGTCGAGTGGACCGTCGGCGGGTTGGACCGGCAGGACGAGACTGAACGGGCTCAGCCCGGCCAAGGGATCCGCGGCGGTTTCGGTCCGCAGATCGAGCCCGGCCAGCGCGGGCAGGATCTCCAGGAACCGCTCGTCCGGGATCTCGCCGAACGCCCGCGCGGTGGGCTCGACTCCCAGCGCCGAAGCGGCCGCGTGGCCGACCCGGGCCGCTTGCTCCGGCGTGAAGGCGCCGGTTCCGCTGCCGCTCTGGACGATCGCCCGGCGGAACAGCCCCTTGGCCTCCGGTGTCGCGAGCAACGCGCCGGTGAGCGTCGCTCCCGCGGACTGCCCGAACACGGTGACGTTGCCCGGATCGCCGCCGAACACCGCGATCGTGTCCCGCACCCAGCCGAGCGCGGCGAGCACGTCGAGCAGGCCCCGGTTGGGCGGGGCGCCTTCCAGATCGAGGAAACCGGGGACACCGAGGCGGTAGTTCACCGTCACCAGGACGACGCCGTCGCGCGCGAACGCCCTCCCGTCGTAGAGCGCGGCACGGGTCGAACCGGTGACGAAACCGCCGCCGTGCACGAAGACCATGACCGGACGCCGTCTGTCGTCCGCCGCCGGGGTCCGGACGTCGACGGTGAGGTACTCCTCGCCGCGCACCCAGCCGGGCCCGAAATACGGCGTCATGTCGAGCCCGCCGAAGTCGCGCACCGGCTGGGGTGCCGTCGGCCCCGGCCGTGTCCCGTCGCGTATGCCGGACCAGCCCGGATGCGGCGCCGGCGGGAGGAAACGGCCGGGTCCGATCGGCGCCTCCGCGTACGGGATGGCGCGGTAGAGCTCACCGAAGGAATCACGGCCGCCGCGGACGGCACCGGCCGGGGTTTCTGCTCGCACGTACACGAAAACTCCTCAGGAGAGTTGAGAGAACGCGGCCCACCGCGCGATCGCGAACTTCGATCCGCGGCGCTCGACCCGCACCGCGCCCTGGGCGCCGAAGTGCGCCGGGAAGAGGAGCGCGTGCTCGTCGGCGGCCCGGCCGAGCAGCCTGTGCCGGGTGGCCCTGGACCCGGCCGGGTCTTCGCAATAGGGCGAATTGGTGTCCGGCTCCACGATCTGCAGCGCGGTGTGCACGAGGTCGCCCACGAACAACGCCCGCTCCCCGCCCGATTCCAGGGTGAGCACGGACGAGCCGGGCGTGTGACCGGGCGCGGGATCGAGCCGCAGATTCCGGTCGATCCGGTACGTGCCGTCCCACAGGTGGGTCAGCCCCGCCTCGTGGACCGGCGCGACACTGTCCTCGAAGACGTTCTGATTTCCGCGTCCCAGCACGGAATCGTGCGCTTCGGCCGGGTTCCAGAAGTCGAAATCGGGCCGCGGCATCAGATACGTGGCGTTCGGGAAGGTCGGCACCCAGGTGCGGCCGTCGAGCCGGGTGTTCCAGCCGACGTGGTCGATGTGCAGATGGGTGTTGACCACGACGTCGACGTCCTCGGGCCGCACCCCGGCGGCCGCGAGGTTGTCGAGGTACGCGGTGTCGAGGCGGTTCCACACCGCCGCGTACGGCCGGTCCTTGTGGTTGCCGACACCGGTGTCGACGAGGATCGTGCGCCCTTCGCTGCGGATCAGCCAGGACTGGAGCGCCGTGTGGCACTCGTTGGTCTCGGGGTTCCAGAAGTCGGGCGCCAGCCAGCCGCGGTGTTCGTCCCACGCCCCGTCGGGGCTGTCCGGCATGAACTCGGCCGGGGACATGCCGAGCGAACCGTAGAACTCCTTGACGCGGGTGACCGTGACGTCTCCGATGGTGATCTCGTCCATGTCCCCGAGCCTGCGGACCCGGCCGGACGCGGACCACGCCCCGCTTGTCCTCCCACCGGGAGGGTGTGGCTGACGCGGACCGGGCCCCGGATACTCGGCCCCATGGACGGACCTGGCCCGCTCGGCGACTTCCTGCAGGCACGACGGGCGCGGCTGCGGCCGGAAGACGTCGGCCTGCGCGATTTCGGGTCGCGCCGCCGGGTGGCGGGCCTGCGACGCGAGGAACTGGCCCAGCTCGCCGGGGTCAGCGTCTCCTACTACGCGCGGCTGGAACAGGGCATGTCCCGCGGCGCCTCGGCCGAGGTGCTGGACGCCATCGCCCGCGCGCTCCGGCTCGACGACCACGAACGCGGGCACCTCGACCGGCTCGCCGGCGCCGCCCGCCGCACCCCGCGGGCGCGCCGTCCACGGCCCGAGAAGCTCCACGACGAGACCCGCGATCTCCTGAGCACCGTCGACGCTCCCGCGCTCGTGCTCGGCCGCCGCTCCGACGTCCTGGCGTGGAACGCGCTCGGCCACGCCCTGCTGGGCGGGCATCTCGACTTCCACGCCCCGCAAGACCCGGCACGACGGCCGAACACGAGCCGGATGCTGTTCCTGGACCCGCACTGCCGGGAGCTTTACGCCGACTGGAAGCGGAAGATCCGCGCGGTGGTCGGCAGTCTGCGGATCGCCGTCGGCAGGTATCCCGACGACCCGCTGCTCGCGGAACTGATCGGCGAACTGACGATGAAGAGCCCCGAGTTCGTCGCGCTGTGGAGCGACCATCGCGTCCGGCCCTGCGACGCCGAGTCCTACGAACTGCGCCATCCGGTGGTCGGCACGGTCCGGGTGACCCAGCAGACGTTGTCGATCGCCCGTTCGCCGGACCAGTCGCTGATCGTGTGCACGACCCCGGCGGGCTCGCCGGACGAGCGGGCCCTCGCGCTGCTCCGCCAGGCCGCGAATATGTCATGATGCTGACATGACGGTCGGACCACTGGACCAATCGGCGGGCTACCTGCTGAAGCGGGCGGCGACGGCACTCCGGACGGCGATGGACACCGCGTTGCGCCCCCTCGACCTGACCGTGCCGCAGTACTCCTGTCTCGAAGTGCTCTCGCAGCGGCCGGGGCTGTCCAACGCGGAACTGGCCAGGGCCGTGTTCGTCACCCGGCAGTCGATGAACCTGGTCCTGCGCGGTCTGCAGGACCGCGGGCTGGTCACCCGGCCGACGACGGCGCCGCAAGGCCGCGCCCTGCCCAGCACGCTCACCCCCGCCGGCCGCGCCCGGCTCCGCGCCGCGAGCGGCGTCGTGCGCGAGGTCCAGGACCGGATGCTCGCACCGTTTTCGGAAGCCGGACGGGAGCGGCTGGTGCACGACCTCGCCGCCTGTGCCGACGCGCTCACGCCCGAGGAGTGACTCAGGACCTCGTGTTCACCAGCGTCTCCGGCTTGAAGGCGTACACGTCGGCGCCCTGGACCAGCACATGCCATTCGCCGCAGACCTTGTCGGTCCTGCTCTCCTGGCCCTGCGGCCACCACTGGGCGGAGAGCGTGGCCGCCTGCGTCGCGGCCGCTCCCGGCACGCAGAGGGCGGGCAGTGTCCCGCCGGTGAACTTCAGGAGCCGCTCCGAACCCGTCGTCCGGATGACCTCCGTGACCGACGCCGCCCCGTCCGGCACCCACTCCGGCAGCCTGGCGTCCTTGTCCCGCTTGCCCTCCGCGCCGGTCGCGTAGCCGACCGTCTTGACGTGTCCGTTCGCCTTTTCGGTCAGACCTTCCTTGAGCCCGCAACCGGACAGGGCGACCGTGGCCGTCGCGGCGGCGAGTACCGCCGCGGTGATCTTCGTGTTCATACGATCGAGTCAACCTCGCGGAAACGCGCGCGGGATCGGACTTTCGGCCCGGCCGCGCCGCCATCCGGCCGATCTCCACGGCGGATAACCGCCAGCGATCGGCCACGCCGCCGACCACAGTGTGCGTCGTGACGACAACGACAGACGCACTGTCCGTGCTCAAAGGCATGTACGCGGCGGAAGCCGAGTACTTCGCGGCGGGCGGCCCGGGAAAGGCGTCCTTCGCGCCGCTCGCCCCGTTCTTCTCCCCCGATGTGGTGCTGCACCAGGCGGACGGCCTGCCCTACGGCGGGATCTGGCGCGGCCACGAGGGCATGGAGCGGTTCTTCGTCGCCATGAGCGACACCTGGGACGTCTTCGACATGGTGGACCAGAGCTTCCTGAGCGAGACCGATCCGCTGGTGATCCTGACCCACGTGCACGTCCGGGCCAGGGCGACCGGGCGCGAGCTGGATTTCCCCATCCTGCAGACGATCACCGTGGAGGACGGGCGCATCACCGAGGTGCGGCCGTTCTACTGGGACACCGCGGCGATCGCGGCCGCCTGCACGAACTACCATTCCGCTGATGACCGCCTACCACGATCTTGAGCTGTTCGAGGAAGCCGCTTCCCTGCCGGAGCGGCAGCAGAAGATCCTGCTGACCATCCGCGAATGGGTGGTGGAGTACGGCTACTCGCCGAGCACGCGCGAGATCGGCGAAGCGGTCGGGCTGCGCTCGACGTCCTCGGTGTCGAAGCATCTGGCGGCCTTGGAGGAGAAGGGTTTCCTCCGCCGCAGCAGCTCGATCTCGCGCCCCATCGACGTACGCGCCTTCCTGCACGGCACCGCGTCGAAGGAGTCCACAGAGGACTCCGTGCCGGTCCCCGTCGTCGGTGACATCGCCGCGGGCACGCCGATCTCCGCCGTCGAGCACGTCGACGACGTGATGACCCTTCCGCGTGAACTCACCGGGCGGGGCAACGTCTTCGGCCTGCGGGTGCGCGGCGACTCGATGATCGACGCGGCGATCTGCGACGGCGACATCGTCGTGGTGAAGCAGCAGCAGGAGGCGCACTCCGGCCAGATCGTCGCCGCGATGATCGACGAGGAGGCCACGGTCAAGGTGTACCGCCGCCGCGACGGCCACGTGTACCTCGAACCGCGCAACCCCGCCTACGACGTCATCGACGGCGACCGCGCGACCGTGCTCGGTGTCGTGGTTTCCGTGCTGCGCAGCGTCTGACGCGGTTTTGTCGGTGGGCCGGAGTAGTTTGCGGCCCATGTACGAAATCGACTTCGTCGAGTTCCCGTCGAGTTCGGCGGCGGGCTCGAGCGGGTTCTTCGAAAGGCCTTCGGGTGGACGGCGACGTCCTACGGCCCGACGTCCAGAGCGGCGGCGCGGTCTCGTTCGGCTTCCAGCAGGACACCGCGCAGCAGACGGCCGCGCCGCTGGTGACGATCCGCACCGACGACCTCGCACGGGCGAGGGCTTCCGTCGAGGCCGCGGGCGGAATCGTCACGGTCGAGCCGTTCTCGTTCCCCGGCGGGCGCCGGTTCCACTTCCGCGAGCCCGGCGGCGCCGAACTCGCGGTGTGGTCCCCGGGCTCCTGACGTCAGGCCGCGAAGCCCAGCACCAGCGAAGCGGCGACAGGCGCCATGTACATCAGCGGGAACGCGACGTGCGAAGGCCAGTGCGCGCGGAGCACGGTGATCACGGCACCGGTGAAGTAGAGCACCAGGCCGATCCCGGCCGCGACGCCGAGCGCGGGCACCCACAGGCCGGCGATCAGGCCGAGCGCGCCCGCCGCCTTGGCGACCCCGAGCGGAGTCCACCAGGCACGGGGAACGCCGTAGTCGGCCAGCGGCTGCACGACCCACTTGGCGCGAAAGAAGATCGAAGCGGCCGAGAACGCGGCCATGAACGCTCCAACGATGGTGACGATGACATAGGCGGTGGTCATTTCGGTTTCTCCTTGGCTTCTCGGTGATTCGTGGGGTTGACCCCGGCCACCGGCCCGACGTGACAGCACACCTGGTGAAGCACGTCACAGGGCTCCCCGAGTTTTAGAGCAAGCGCTCTGTTATCCTCGCCCCATGCCCCGGCCCCGCGTGCACGACCTGGACGGGCTGCTCGACGCCGCCGAGCGGCTCGTCGTCGAGGTCGGCGCCCGGGGCGTCACCGTGCGGTCCCTCGCGGCCGCCGCGGGAGTGTCCAACGGGACGATCTACCACGCTTTCGGCTCGCTCGGCGCGCTGCTGGCCCGTGTCTGGCTCCGCGCGGCGAGCGCCTTTCTCGACCTCCAGACCGAGCTGGCCGATCAGGCGGATGGCCCGGCTTCGGCGGTCGCGGCCGCGGCGGACGCGCCGGCGGAGTTCGCCGTCCGCCGTCCGGAAGCGGCACGCCTGCTCATCACGGTCAAAAAGGAGCACCTGCTCGGCCCGCAGATCCCCGACGACCTCGCCGGCGACCTCCACGCCCTCGACAAACGCCTGGTCGATCTCCTCGTCACGCTCGCCGAACGGCTCTGGGCCAGGCGGGACGCGCAGGCCGTCGAAGTGCTGACGGCCTGCGTCGTCGACCTGCCGACGGCGCTGTTCCGGCGCGCGTTCACCGCGGGCGAGCCGATCCCGGAAGACGCCCGGGCCAGGTTGTCCGCGGCGGTTCACGCCATACTCCAGCTCCCACCCCCACGGAAGGACTGACATGCCCACTCTGCGCCACGACGCCCCGGTGTTCCTGCTGGACCTCGGGGACGACGAGAACCGTTTCTCACCGTCCTGGCTGGAAACCGTCCATTCCCAGCTCGACACCGTCGTGGCCTATCCGGATCCGGCGGTGCTGGTCACCGTCGGCTCGGGGAAGTTCTACTCCAACGGCCTCGACCTCGACTGGCTCACCAGCAACCCCGCCCAGGCCGCGCAGTACGTCGCCGACGTCCACGAACTGCTGGCCCGCGTGCTCACCCTCGGCGTGCACACGGTCGCGGCGATCAACGGGCACGCCTTCGGCGCCGGGGCGATGCTGGCGATGGCGCACGACTTCCGGGTGATGCGTGCCGACCGCGGGTACTTCTGCTTCCCCGAGGCGGATATCAACATCCCGTTCACGCCGGGGATGGCGGCACTGATCCAGGGCAAGCTCACCCCCTCCGCCGCGATCGCGTCGATGACCACCGGACGACGGTTCGGCGGCACCGACGCGCGGGATCTCGGGCTCGTGGACGCCGTCGCCGAGAAGCCCGCGCTGCTGGAGTACGCGGCCGATCTCGTCCGTCCGCTGGCGGGCAAGGACCGCGGCACGCTGTCCGCGATCAAGACGACGATGTTCACCCCCGCCGTCACCGCGCTTCGCGCCAAGTAGCCGTCGTGCGCACCGACGAAGCGGAGTTCGATCGCCTGGTCGAGCCGCTGCGCCGCGAGCTGCACGCCCACTGCTATCGCCTGCTCGGCTCGGCCCACGACGCCGACGACGCTTTGCAGGACGCGCTTCTGCGGGCCTGGCGGGGGATGGACCGGTTCGAGGGCCGGAGCTCGATGCGCACCTGGCTCTACACCATCGCCACCCGCACGTGCCTCGACATCGCGGCGGCGCGCGGGAAGCGGGCGCTGCCGATGGACCTCGGCCCGTCGAGTGAGCGCGTCGTGCTCGAACAGACCCCGCTCACCGAGGTGGCGTGGCTCGGCCCGTATCCCGACGGCCCTGAGACCCGGTACGAGCGGCGCGAGGCCATCGAGCTGGCGTTCGTCGCCGCGCTGCAGCATCTGCCGGGCAACCAGCGGGCCGCGCTCGTGCTCTTCGACGTCCTCGGTTTCTCCGCCGCCGAGATCGCGTCCACAATGGACACTTCGGTCGCGGCGGTGAACAGCGCGCTGCAACGCGCGCGGGCGATCGTGGCCGAAAAGGTCCCGCCAACCGGCGGCCGGCCCGAAGACAGCCGGACGCGTGAGATCGCCGCGGGCTTCGCCTCCGCGCTGGAGCGTGGCGACGCCGACGCGCTCGTGGCGCTGCTGGCGGAGGACGTCACCTGGTCCATGCCGCCGCTCGCGCAGTGGTACAGCGGCATCGAGGCGGTCTCCGGCTTCGCCGCCGAGGTCCCGCTCGGCCGGTGCCCGAGCTGGCGCACCGAGATCGTCACCGCCAACGGGCAGCCCGCCGTCGCCTGCTACCTCGGCGAAGCGGCGGACGCCGTCCACCACCCTTGGTCGATCACCGTGCTGTCCCTCCGCGACGATCGGATCCGCGACATCACCTCGTTCCTCGACGCGGATCTGTTCACGAGGTTCGGCCTTCCCCTGGCGAAGTCTTGAAAAAGCGCAAGAAGGTGTTGATCGCGCTGGCGGTGGCCGTCACCCTCGTCGGTGTGGTCTTCGGTGGCGTGTTCGCCTTCCAGCGCAAGCTGATCTACCTCCCCGAGGCGGGTCCGGTGCCTGGTGCGGCCGCGGTCTTGCCCGGCGGCAGGGACGTCACGCTCACCACCTCGGACGGGCTGAGCCTGGCGAGCTGGTACTTCCCGGTCGCCGGCGCGAAGGCGGCCGTCCTGGTCGCGCCGGGCAACGCCGGGAACCGGTCGTTCCGCACGCCGCTGGCCCGCGCGCTGACCGCGCGCGGGCTCTCGGTGCTGCTCCTGGACTATCGCGGCTACGGGGACAATCCCGGCGAACCGTCCGAGGAGGGGCTCGCGCTGGACGTCCGCGCCGCACAGGACTTCCTGGTACGCGAGGCCGGAACGCCGCTGATCTACTTCGGCGAGAGCCTCGGCTCGGCGGTCGTCACCGAATTGGCCACCGAACGCCCGCCGTCCGCGCTCGTGTTGCGCTCGCCGTTCGTCGACCTCGCGTCGGTCGGGCAACGGCACTACCCGTTCCTGCCGGTCCGCTGGCTGCTGCGGGACGAGTATCCGACGAAGGACGCCGTCACCCGGGTGAAGGCGCCCGTGACCGTCGTGTTCGGCTCCGCAGACTCGATCGTCCCTGCCCAGCAGAGCCGTGAGGTGGCCCAGGCCGCCGGTGCCAGGACGATCGAAGTCCCCGACGCGGATCACAACGACCCGGCGTTTTCCGACGGGCCGGAGCTGATCGACGCCATCGCGGGCGCGATCCGCTGAGGATCAGGCCCGCTGCGCCCGGCGGCGCATCGACAACGAGTGGCCGGGGTTGAGTTTGCGGCTGAGCCGGTCGGCTTTCGGCCAGCGGACGTCGGTCGCCCAGCCCGCTTTCTCGAACAACCAGATCAGCCGCGCGGAGATGTCGAGCTGCCCGCGGCGGACACCGTGCCGGGCACCGGTCGGGTCGGCGTGGTGGGAGTTGTGCCAGGACTCGCCCATCGAGGCGATGGCCAGCGGCCAGAAGTTCGCGGACTTGTCCCGCGCGGCGAACGGACGATCACCGATCATGTGACACAACGAGTTCACCGACCAGGTGACGTGATGCAA
Organism: Amycolatopsis sp. EV170708-02-1; assembly: GCF_022479115.1. Taxonomy (NCBI): domain Bacteria; kingdom Bacillati; phylum Actinomycetota; class Actinomycetes; order Pseudonocardiales; family Pseudonocardiaceae; genus Amycolatopsis; species Amycolatopsis sp. EV170708-02-1. Next base: position 3,816,881 of record NZ_CP092497.1, on the reverse strand, counting down.
CAACGCCACCCGGACCAGGCTCGCCCAGAAGAACGCCGTGACCGCGCCCCACCACGACATCGTGATCACGCCGCCGAGAACGGCGGGCGCGAGCAACGTCACCACGGTCAGCAGCGGGAACAGGCGATCGATCCGGGCGATGTCACGGTCGGCGAGCAGGTCCGGGGCGAACCGCTGCGCGTTGGTCTTCTCCCGGTCGAACAGCCAGCCCATGTGGGCGTGCCAGAAGCCGCGGGCCAGCGCGGCCGGGGTGGTGCCGAACCGCCATGGGGAGTGCGGGTCACCCTCGCGGTCGGCGAAGGCGTGATGCCGCCGGTGGTCGGCCACCCAGCCGATGACCGGGCCCTGCATCGCCATACTGCCCGCGACCGCGAGAGCGATCCGCAGGCCGCGGTTGGCCTTGAAGGCGCCGTGGGTGAAGTAGCGGTGGAAACCGATGGTCACGCCGAGGCCGGTGAGGAAGTAGAACCCGGCGGCCAGGCCGAGGTCCACCCAGCCCAGGCCCCAGCCCCACGCGAACGGGACGGACGCGGCCAGCGCCACCAGGGGCACCACCGCGAACAGCTTCACGAGAAAGTTTTCGGTGTTGGTCTGCTCCCCGGACAACAGGGGCTGTGACGCCCGCCGCTCCACGCTGTCCGGGTTTCTTAGAACTGAAGTCATATCGTCGCTTCTTGTCGATGGCCAGGACTTGTACCGGCTGTGTCAGCCGATGTCACGGCGCGGCGCAGAGAAAGCGACGCCCGCGACGAATTCTGCGCGAGCGTGCTTGGACAACACGACACCCAAAACGTTGGTCTACTCCGGTCAACGAACGGCGTCGGCCGAAGGTTCCGGTGCGGGATAAGAAGGTTCGCGAAAAAGATCCACGTATCGCTCCCCTTGAGGAGTCGCCGGGTCGTGCCGCTCGACCTGGGTGTCGAGCGGGTGGCTGAACAGCGCACTGTCGGTGCTGTGAGTTTTGACTGTGAAACCTTTCGAGGGGGACCGCTGTTTCGCGGTCTTCGGCGAGGCCAGGGGCTGATTCCACCCGCCTCGCGGCGTCACGCCGAGGGCGGCGCCACCTCCCACGGTACACGCCCCGGGGCCGAAACCCCAGGGCGTCCACCCCGATCAGCCGGCCGTCGTCACATTGAGCGCGGCCACGACGCTTCGCTCTTCGTAGGCGAAATGTGCTTCGAGCCTCCCCGCGAGCGCGTCGAACTCGTCACGCAAGCGCACAGGATCGCTCTCGCCGTGTACGTAGCCCTCCACCAGCGCCCGGATCCGCTTCTGCGCCGCCGCGACGACGACGTGGTCTTCCCCGAGCTCCGTCAACACCGGCGCGAGCGCGGGAAACCGTTGCGCCAGCAGGGGAAACGCGCCCATGTCCTCGCCGGTATGATGTTTGGTCAGCGCCTCGCAGAACGAAACACAGTGCGCCTTCAAGGATTTCTCCATGACGAGCGCGTCCGCGCGGCCGGCCACGATGTCCTCCACCCCGGCGCGCAACGTCCTGAGCTCGTCCCGCAGCCAATCGTGAACCTCCACCAGGAAGCTGCCCAACCCGCGCACCCGGTCGTCGATCCGGTGCAGGATCACGACAGGCAGCTCGCGCGTCGTTTTCGCCTGGTATTCGGCGAATCCCGGCTCCTCGGCGACGACCTTCGCGAACAACGCGGCACGCTCCGCGGCGGGCGGGATGGACGCGATGGCCTCATAAGTCCCGGTCTCCGTCTCGACCGAAACCCGATGGTCACGCCGGATGTTGTGGAACCAGCCCGGATGCGCCGGCGCTCCCATGTTCGAAGCGACGACGACGGTCTTGCCGTCGATTTCGAGATACCCCAACGGAATCGTCCGCCGCTTGCCGGTCTTGGCGCCGGTGGTGGTGAGCAGGATCAGTTCCCTGCCCATCATGCCGTCTTTGCCCTGCCTGAATTCTTCGATCACCTGGTCGTTGAAGGTCACTGCGTTCCTTTCCCATCGATGCGTTGTCGACAGGAGGGCGCGGAACCGTCACCGGAGGAGCACACATACGCCCGGTTTTCGGGCGCACCACATGGAGGCGTCATCCCACGACGCGGGGATGAGTGAAAGGAGAGACGGTGTGTGCCGGTCTCTGGTGGCCGAGTAGCCGCTACCTCCATGCGTAGGCCCATACGGGGCTCAGGGACGACGTTAGCACGGGACCGGGATGACACGCACGCGCCTTGTTCCGGCCGCAGTTAGTCGACTAATTGCGGCCACACCACCCGCGCGGGTGAGCATGGTGGCCGCCGACGGCGACTTTCCTGGCCGTGGTCAGGAAAGTCGGTGTCCACTTGCCGGCTGGCATCACACGGCGAGTGTCGGTACTTCCTTCTCCCTATGCCTCCTCCGTATTACGTTTAGGCGCCCTACATCGTTCGATATAGTCTGAATATGTGATAGCACAGGTGTTCGAATCGGCGTATCGTTGATCTTGTGTCCAGCGACGATGCCTCCCCGAAGACGTCCACCGAGTGGTGGCGCGTCGACACGGCGACGCTGCACGCCCGCAAACAAGAACTCGAAGTCCTGAAACGCCAACTGGATGCCGAGCAGAACGCGATCCTCGCGGAAATCAACTCCCGCGGGATACGTGGCTGCAGCGGTCATTCGACGTTGGCCGGGCTGATTCTCGAGGATTTCCTGTTGTCGGACAAGGAAGCCAGCGCCCGCGCCGACCGGGTGCTGGCCCTGCATCCCGGTCCGTCGATTGGCGGAGACCCCGAGCCGCCCCTGGCACCGCTCACCGCCGAAGCAGCCGCGGAAGGCGCGATCGGCGGCGGCCAGATCGACGCCATCATCAAGACCCTCGCCCGGATCCCCTCCACGGTGCCCGAAGCGGACGTGCGGGCCGGGGAGAAGATCTTGGTCGAGCTGGCCCGGCGTGCGGGGCCACGGCAGATCGCCCGGGCCGGACGCCGCCTGCTCGACGAACTCGATCCTGATGGCAAAGAACCCCGCAACGAGGATCCCAAAGACACCCGCCCGGAACTGCGGTTCATCAAGCACCGCGACGGCACCTTGGGACTCAAAGCCAGACTCGACCTCGAAACCTACGCTCGCCTGAAGTCCGACCTGGATCCGATGGCGAAGCCGCACAAGGCCATCGACGGCGTGCGGGACTCCCGTACTCAGGATGAACGCTACGGGGACGCCTTCACCGACTACGTGCGGTTGAAAACCACCAGCCGCAATCTCCCCGGCCAAGCAGGCGAAGCCACCCACATCCTCATCACCATGTCCTACGACGATTTGATCCGGGACATCGGTGAAGCCCACCTGGACCTGGTGGGTCCGATCAGCGCCACCGACGCCCGGATTCTCGCCTGCGACGCCCGCGTCAGACCCGGCGTCCTCGGCACGGCAGGCGAACCGCTCGACATCGGCCGATCGAAACGCACCGTGTCACTGGCGCAGAAATATGCGCTCACTATCCGCGATGGCGGCTGCGCCTTCCCGGGTTGCGACATGCCAGTCCCGCGTTGCACGGCTCATCACATTGTTTTCTGGCGACACCACGGCGAAACGAAAATAGACAACCTCGTCCTGTTGTGCACTCGGCATCATCGGTTGATCCACCGCAGTGAATGGAAAGTCCAGATCGCCCAAGACGGCCTACCCGAATTCACTCCACCCGCTTACCTCGACCCCACCGGCACACCACGACGCAACACCATGCACCTCAGGACATAGGCCGACCTGTGAAGCTGCCGAAACCGAACAGCCGGCCACCGTGAGAACTCACGGCCGGGGTCCGCCCCTGCCCGCCGATCAGGTACTCCTAAGCCAACGCCAGCTCCCCGACCACCTGGTCGCCGCTCATCTCTCCCGTCAACCGGAAGCCGAGCTTGAGGGTAGAAGCGCTCGGGACCGTCCTCGCCGGTGGGTTTCCTCATGGCCTTCCTGGACATCGACTTCGCGGGTGAGGGCACGGCACCGACATCCGCTCTGGTCTGTCGCGACTACGGTCGCTTCGTGGCCGAGGCCGTGACCGCCGAGATCCGCCGCCGCGGTGGAAACCGCCTCACCGCCACCTGGCAACCAGCCGGTCGCCGTCGAAAATGAGGCGGGGCCAAGCGATGCCGGGATGCTCTTGTGCCGGATGGACCTTCAGATCGATCGCGGCGTCGAAGTTCGCGGGCGTGACCTCGGCCAGCCGGAGAGTCATGCCTGCCCTTCTTCCTCCAGCACCGCCCGGATCACGTGCCGAGCGTTGCCCGCCATGGCCACGTTGGTCGTGCGGTAGTACGGCAGGGCGATCAGCGCCTGCGAGAGCGTCCGGCCGCGGCCGCGGTTCCAGGTCGCGTCGTCCACGCCCAACGCCTCCCGGAAGACGCCTCTCGCGTCGGCGGGCAGCAGGTTCCACGCCGGGAACAGGTCGCAGGCCGGATCACCCACGCCCATGCAGCCGAAGTCGATCACCGCGGAAAGGCGGCCGCCAACCACCAGCAGATTGCCCGGCATCAGATCGGCGTGCAGCCACACCGGTGCCTCCTCCCATGCCGGGACCCGTAAAGCCTCCTCCCAGAGCGCGAGGACGGTGTCGCAATCGACGTTCTCCTCCGGAATCGCGCGCAGGCTTTCGATCGCCGACCGGGTCTCCGCGTCCAACGTCGCGAGCGGTCCGCCGCGGTGCGCAAGCGCCGATCCAGGCGGGACACAGCGCATCGCCAGCACGAACTCGGCCAGGTCTTCGGCCAGCGGCACGGGTAAGCCGAGCGCTTCCGGCCGCGGGTTCTCGCCCGGCAGCCAGCGGTACACCGACCACGGCCACGGGTATCCGTCGGCGGGCACGCCTGCCCCGAGCACCTCCGGGATCGGTGTGGGCAGCCTCGGCGCGATTCGGGGAAGCCACTCCTGTTCCAGCGCGACGTCCTTCGCGCCGCTTTTGGTCAGGGGCAACCGCACGACCAGGTCGTCGCCCAGCCGGAACATGGCGTTGACCGTGCCACCCGAGGGCCATCGTTCGATCGCCCGCTCTGCCCACCGAGGGAACTGTGCCGCGATCAGCTTCCGTACGAGGTTCTCGTCGACCACGACGGCCATCCAACCACCGCCGGGGCATCATCGAGGCATGCCGATCCTCGCCGGGCCCGAGCCGCTCACCCCGGAGACCACCATCCGCCCGGCCCGCGCGGGCGAGGAAGACGTCGTGCTCGACCTCCTCGCCGAAGCCGCGGCTTGGCTGGCCACGCGCGGAATTCACCAATGGCCGCAACGGTTTCCCCGGGAATCCGTCCACGAACAGATCCGGGCGGGCGAGGCGCTGCTGATCGTCGGGTCCGGTGGACCGATCGCGACCTGCGCGGTGTCCGAGGCGGATCCCGAGCTCTGGGGCGAAACCACGGAACCGGCTTACTATGTGGGCCGCCTCGCGGTGGCCCGGGAAGCGGCCGGTGCAGGGCTCGGAATCCGGATCGTCGACTGGGTCGGTGAGAAGGCCACGGCTCACCACAAGGCCTTCGTCCGGGTGGCGACCACGAGGGACAACCCGGCCTTGCGCGGGTACTACGAGCGCGCGGGTTTCGAGCACGTCGCAGACCCGCCTCAAGCGAAATGGCCCACCAGCCTCTACGAAAGGCCGGCAGCCGGATCACGGTAGGCCGAGGACTTCCGGCCGTGACGCGTATTGCCGCCAATGCCGCCCCGGGTCCGGGACCAGGCGCCGTGACTCGAGATCCATCAGCCCGGAGAGGCTTTCCACCTCGGCGACGACGGCACCGTCCGGCGCCACGAACTCCTGGACGACCCGGGACACCTTGCCCGGCTCCCAGGCGAACCGGGTCAAGACGTCGATGCGCGCGCGGGCGCGGAGCTCGCGGCGGAACCGGATCGTCGTTTCGAGGTTGACCGGGCCGAGGTTCCCGGCCCGCAAAGCCAACGGGTCCACCCCGGCCGCCCACACGCATTCCCACCGCGCGTGATCGGCGTACGCGAGGTAGGCGGGGCCGCGGACGTGACCGTTGATGTCGAGATCGTCCGTACGGATGTCGATGGTGACGCGGAAAGGTTCGAGCACTTCCCGATCTTCGCCCCGGCGGGCCGGCTCAGTCTGGAACGTTTCGGCCAGTCCAGGAACGCACGAGCGCGCCGGGCGAGGCGCCCGACAGCCAGCGGCACTCCCGCCCGAGATGCGACTGATCCGCGTAGCCCACATCGGCGGCGACATCGGCGAGCGACGCGTGATCGCGCGCCACGGCCTCGACCCGCTTCAGGAACCCGTGGAAGCGCAGCACCCGCTGAAGCTCCTTGGGGCCCACGCCGACGTCGTTCCGGACATGCCGCCGAAGCCCACGCTCGCTCACACCCAGCCGGGCCGCCACCCGATCGGTGCGGGCACCGGGCGCGCTCAAGGCGCGAGCGGCCGCGATCGACAGCCCGTCCACCTCGACGTCCCGGAGCCGCTCGGCGACCAGCGTCTCCAACACCGTCCGCGCCTCGCCGGGCGTCCCGCACCCGGCCAGCTCGGACTCCGCGCGACGAGCACCGGCGGCCCACAGGTCGCGCAACGGGGTGGCGCCCGCGGGCAACTCCGTCATCGGCAGGCCCAGCACCGCACCGCCGACGCCGCACTTCAGGCGGAGCCCGACGGTCCACTCCGCCGACGGCAGCTCGTGCCGCAGCACACCTCGCACGGTCGTGACCGCGGCGATCTCCGTCCCGTTCCAGACCAGGTCCACACAGCCGTCCGGGAACACCCGCAGCGGACGGCGACAGCCCACCAAGCCCGTCCAGACGCTCTCCACGACGCCGGCCACCGCCGCGACCGGCCTGCTTTCGCGATACACCGAACGGCCCGAACGCCGACGCAGCGGAACACCCACGTCCGGCAGTATGCCCCCGGCCACCGACAAGATGCGCGTCACTTGATCATGCTGAAGACTTGCCGTCGTGCTGCTGCCGGTGCTCGACCCGTCCCCCGCCGAGTGGATCTCCCCCAGGCTCGGTGGGGCGTTCGGCGCGGCGGGCCGCACGGTTCCGCGTGGCTACGCCGCGTACGCGCGCCTCTGTCATCCCGCCGAGCGCGATCGCGGCGGCTGGGCGAGCTGGCGCGAAGCCGCGGCCGAGACGGGACGCCGGGCCCATGGCGCGATGCAGTGGCACGCGCTCGTCGGCTCCCCGGATCCGGTGAATCTCACCGGCTCGCTCTGGCGTGGCTCCCCGCCGGACCGGGGCACGCTGCCGTCGCACAGCCTCACCGCGCTGCTGGCCGTGCTCGGCGAACACACGGCCACGTCCGACGTCTGGTTCTGCCTCTGGGAGGGCTACGGCTGGGCCGACGAGGCGACGCTGTCCCGCGAGCACCTCGCCGCGCCTCGCCTGCGCCATCCCGGCCGGGACTACCTGCTGTTCCACGGGCCGCTGACGGCCGCGACCGAACTCGGCTGGCGGCCCCGGCCGAACTGGTTCGAGGCGCAGTCCCCCAACCTGTTCTGGCCGGACGACCGCGCGTGGTGCGTCGCCACCGAGGTCGACTTCGATTCGACCCTCGTCGCGGGTGACGAGGCCCTGATCGACGCGCTGCTGGACACGCCGGGCCTGGAGGCCTGGCGGATCGAGTCCGACACTTCGCTCGCGGCCGACGGGGACCGGATCAACCAGCTCCCGTGAGGGTCAGCGCTCTTCGATCGAGTCGACCTTCGTCGGATAGAACGCCACGTGGTCCTTGATCTCGGCGACCGCGTCGTGCGGCGCCTCGTAGGTCCAGACGGCGTTCTCGGCGAGGCCATCGCCGGTGCGGATGCTGTAGTACGACGCGTCGCCCTTGAACGGGCAGTACGTCGAGTGGTCCGTCCGCTCCAGCAGGTCGAAGTCGACGTCGGCACGCGGGATGTACTGCGCGGGCGGGTAGTTCGCCTCCCGCAGGGTGAGCGCGTTCGCGCTGTCCGCCACGACCTTCCCGCCGATCGTGACGACCACTCGCGCCTCGTTCGGCGCCACCGTGATCGGGTGGTCCGCGCTGGGCTTCAACACCTTTTTGTCAGACATACCGGGCACAGCGACGCCGAACGCGCGGATATTCCCGTCAGGGCAGGTAGTACATCGGATTCGGCAGCTTGACCGGGAACTCGGCGTACCCGCCTTCGAGGTCGCTGAACTGGTCGCCGAAGTTGGCCAGGATGGTCACGCCGGTCGAGGCGATGTGCTTCCGCGTGCCCGCCTTGTACTGGACGGTGGTGCAGGTCAGCCCGCACGGCAGGTAGTCCGGCGCGGTGGTCTTCGGTTTGAAGAACGCCCCCGCCGGCGCCGGGTAGCCCTCGTTCGCGAGGTTCTTGAGCGACTGCGGGCCCTGGAACTCGTTGCGCCCGGTCAGGAAGTAGATCTTCACGCCGCGCTGCGCGGCCCAGTTCGCCAGCTCCAGTACCGGCTTGTTCGCGACGAACGTGCCCTTGTCGATCGCTTCCTGCTGCTTCTTCGGGTCGAAGCCGAAGTCGTTGTCCGCTTCCCAGCCGTAGGTGACCTCGGCGGTGTCGTCGACGTCGAACACGACGGCGGGGTTCTCCACGCCGCGGTCCAGCCGCCGCGTGAGGTAGCGCTTGGCGTCCTCGACCTGGCGCTTGGTGTCGGATACGAACCGGCTGCCCTCGGAGTACGCGTGCTTGCCGTCGCTGCCGACGACATCGCCGTAGTAGGCCTTCACGTCGAGTTTGACCTGGCCGATGTTCGCGGGTTCGTGACCGCGCCGCCAGGTGGCGTCGTCGGTGTTCGCGACGGCGGTGGCGCCGCCCGCGAGGACGGCTCCGGCGGCCGCGGCGGCGGCCAGTTTCAGCAGACCGGTGAACCGGCTCATGGAAATGCTCCTCACGTCAGCTGTGCGCGGCAAAGGAACGCTACTCCAGAACGACCGATTCTGGTCAGTACCAAAGTAGCTTCTTCACCTCCGCGAGGTTTCAGCTTGCGGCGCAAGGCATCCGGGTCTATGTCGAGACCGCGGACGAGGATCTCCAGCCGACCGATATCGTGTTTTTTCAGCACTACACGAAGATTCTTCTCGCTGTACGGTCCGTGCTCGAACACCCGGAACGCCCGGATTCCCGGCGGCGGAGTGTCGCCGGTCAGGTACGCGATGCGTTCGTCGAGCTGCCACAAACCGTGCCGCGCCGCGTAATGCCGCACGAGTCCGGCGCGGACGACGGCGCCGTCGGGGTCGACGATCCATTCGCCAGGCTCGCGTGCGGGGATCTCGTCGGGGTCGGCGTCGGTGACCGTCCACTGTGCACCGTCCGAACGCAACACCGTCGCCCGGCGCGACACCGTCGAGCCCACGCCGCGCCACAGGCACGCCTCGCGGACCTGACCGTCCAAAGAGACCAGTTCGACCTCGTCCGCCCAGGGTGCGATCGAGAAATCGAGACCCGGCGCGCATTTCACCGAAAGTTCGCGGCCCGGATACGCCTCGACGAGACCGTCCAGCGGCGGCAGGAAGTCGGCGGGTTTCCACGCCCGGCGCCCGGCGGAGTCACGGCGGGCGGGGTCGGCGACGACGACCGAATCACGACTGACCGGCCGCAACGCGTCGGCCCTGAGCAAGGCGGGCGAAACCCCGGCCTCGGAAGCGTTGTGCCGCGCCATCGCCAGCCGGACTTCGTCCAGATCCGAGCCCAGCGCCGTCGAGGCGACGCGGGCGATCTCGACCAGGTCCGCACCGACCGAGCACGTCACGTCGTGCACGTCACGGCCGGCGAGCCGCGCGGCCCGGTGCCGGGCGACCAGGGTGGCGCTGGCCTGCTGGAGTGCATCGCCGGTGAACAGCCACGAGCCCGCGGAGTCCAGTTTGGACGACGATTTCCGCCGCAGCACCACCGTCTCCAGCACCGCTGCCGCGTGGTCCGGGGCGATGCGGCGCACGGCGGCGACGTCGGCGATACGGGTCTTGTCGGTCAGCGGCAGCGACGAGCATTCGGCGAGCGCCGCGCTTCCCGTGCCGGAGCACAGGAAGGCGACGTCGTCGAGCGTGAACTGATACGGCACCTAGGGACGCTTGGTACCGGTGATCATCACGTTGTAGAACAGCTCGCGCGGCAGCACCTTGGCGAGCAGCTTCTTGTCCAAAGCGGACAGCCGCAGCCACAACCGGTACGCGAACAGACGCCAGCGCAGGGTCAGCTTCTCCTGCGGCACGGCGGCTTCGAAGGTCCGGATCGGCCAGCCCGCCAGCGCCGCGGCGAACTCCTCGGTGACCGCGCGGACGTCCTGCGCGCCCGCGCCGCGGGCCATCGACTCGAGGTCGGACGGGTCGAAGGTGTGGATGTCGACCACGGCTTCCAGCGCGGCCGCGCGGGAGGACTCGTCGAGTTCCTCCTGCGGGCGACGCCAGCCGTTCAGCGCCGGGATCTTCGTCAGGTTGGTGGTGAGGTACCACGTGATCTGGCCGAGCTTGCGCGCGTAGAAGTCGCCGACCTTCGTCGGCTCGCCCGCGAAGACGAACCGGCCGCCCGGCTTCAGCACCCGCAGCACCTCGGCGAACGCCGCGCGGACGTCCGGGATGTGGTGCAGCACCGCGTGCCCGACGACGAGGTCGAAGCTGTTGTCCTCGTACGGGATCCGTTCCGCGTCGGCGACCCGGCCGTCGACGTCGAGGCCGAGGTTCTCGGCGTTGCGCAGCGCGACCTGCACCATGCCCGGCGAGAGGTCGGTGACCGAACCCTTCTTGATCACCCCGCCCTGCATCAGGTTCAGCAGGAAGAAACCGGTGCCGCTGCCCAGTTCCATCGCGGTCGGGTACGGCTGGCCGTCTTCACCGGCGACGGCGTTGAACACGTCCGTCGCGTAGGAGATGCAGCGCTCGTCGTAGGAGATGGACCACTTCTCGTCGTACGTCCCGGCTTCCCAGTCGTGGTAGAGCACGTTGGCGAGCTTGGGGTCGTCGAAGGCGGCCTTGACCTCTTCGGCGGTGGCGTGCGGATTCGGCGCCGGGTCGTTCACCTGGGTCATCGCGCTTACTTCCCCTCGAAGGTGGCCTTGCCAGGGCCGTTTTCGATGAACGACTTCATGCCGTTGCGCTGGTCCTCGGTCGCCCAGAGCGCGGCGAAGAGGTGGGATTCGAGCTTGAGCCCGCTCGCGAGGTCGGTGTCGAGACCGCCGTCGATGGCGGCCTTCGCGGCGCGAAGCGCGACAGCCGGGCCGTTGGCGAACTGCGAGGCCCACTTGTGCGCGGCGGCGTAGACGTCGTCCGGTGCCACGACCTCGTCGAGGATGCCCAGCGCGAGGGCCTCTTCGGCCTTCACGAACCGGCCGGTGAACACGAGGTCCTTGGTCTTGCTCGGGCCGATGAGCCGGGCGAGGCGCTGCGTGCCACCGGCGCCCGGGATGACGCCGAGCTGGATCTCCGGCTGCCCGACCTTGACGTTGTCGCCGGCGATCCGGCGGTCGGCGGTCAGCGCGAGTTCGAGGCCGCCGCCCAGCGCGTAGCCGGTGATGGCCGCGACGACCGGCTTCGGGATGTTCGCGATGGTGGCCAGCGACGCCGTCAGCGCGGCGCCGAACTTCGCGATTTCGGGGTACGTGCGCTCGGCCATCTCCTTGATGTCCGCGCCACCCGCGAAGGTCTTCTCGCCGCCGTAGAGGATCACGGCGCGCACGTCGTCGCGCTCGGAGGCCTCACGGGCCGCCTCGGCCAGCTCGGCCTGCACCTGGTTGTTCAGCGCGTTGACCGGCGGGCGGTCCAGCCGGATCGTGCCGACCCCGCCTTCGACCTCGAGACTTACGAACTCTCCCACGCCGTCCTCCTTAACCGTCCAAGACAGATTGCAGGCTACCGGTCAGTACGACCCGTCAGCGGCGACGGGCGAAGAAGCGATCACCGGACCGTTCGAGCAGCAGGTCCTGATCGAATGTCTTGGACAGGTTGTCGCTGGTCACGACGTCGTCCACGAGCCCGGACGCGACCGCGCGCCCGTCGCGCAGCAGCAGCGCGTGGGTGAATCCCGGCGGGATTTCTTCCACGTGATGGGTGACGAGCACCATGGCGGGCGCCTCGGGGTCGAGGGCCAGCTCCGAAAGCCTGGCGACGAGGTCCTCGCGGCCGCCGAGGTCGAGCCCCGCGGCGGGCTCGTCGAGCAGCAGCATCTCCGGGTCGGTCATCAGCGAACGCGCGATCAGGGTCCGCTTGCGCTCGCCCTCCGACAGCGTGCCGAAGGTGCGCTCGGCCAGGTGCGCGATGCCGAGCGCGCCCAGGAGCTCCATGGCGCGGTCGGTGTCGAGGCTGTCGTATTCCTCACGCCAGCGGCCGACGACGGCGTACCCGGCGCTCACCACCACGTCGACGACGCGCTCCTCACCCGGCACACGCTGGGCGATCGCGGCCGAGGTGAACCCGATCCGCGGGCGCAGCTCGAAGATGTTGACCTTGCCGATCCGGTCGCCGAGCAGGTCGACCGTTCCCGAGGTCGGGTGGAGTTCAGCCGCGGCCAGCCGGAGCAGGGTGGTCTTGCCCGCGCCGTTCGGGCCGAGCACCACCCAGCGCTCGTCCAGTTCCACGGTCCAATCGAGGTCGGCGAGGAGGTCGTTGCCTGTTCGGCGGACCCCGACACCGGTCATCCTCACCACGAGGTCGTCAAGTTCGCTGGGCTGGATCGGCTCGCTCACGCGCCCATTGTGTCCGCACTCGCGCGCGTGTGTGCACCGGGCCGCCGGTCGGTGGAAAGCGGCTGGTCCAGGGAGTGGGACGAAGCGACCCGGACGCGGCCGCTGTGGCAGCATCGAGCACGTGATCAGGTCCGTGGCCGCCGCCTTCCCCGTCATCGGGGGCTCTTTCTGGCGCCGCCGGGCCATCGACCTGCTCCTCGTCGCCTCGTGCGGGTGTACCACCGCGCGACACGGCTGAGTCCTCACTCTTCCGACGGCACCCCCGTGTCGCGCCGCGTTCGGCCCTGCTTCCGAGCCCGCGAACCTCCACGAGGAGCCTCACCGTGACCACGTCCATCACCCCGCGCCAGGACTTCGAAATCCATCCGCAGCTGGTCGACCCGCTGCTGCCGGAACTGCTGCACCCCGACCGTCTGCTCTGGACGCCCCGGGAACTGGCCGACCTGACCTCCACCGTCGCCACCGAACTGACCTCGGGCCTGCGCGGCCTGCTGCGCTTCGACGCGGACCACCGCTGGTGGGCGCGCCTCGCGCTGACCGACGGCGTCGAACTCTGGCTACTGTCCTGGCTGCCCGGCCAGCTGACCAAACCGCACGACCACGGCGGCGCGTCCGGCTCGTTCACCGTGCTGCAGGGCGAACTCGGCGAGGAGTACCGCTACCCCGGCGGCCCGGTCCGGCGCCGCACGCACGTCGCGGGCGAGGGCATCGGCTTCGGCGCGGGCCGCGCGCACCAGGTGACCGGTATCGGCACCGAACCCGCCGCCAGCGTCCACGCCTACTCGCCGCCGCTGGTCGCGACCCGCGAATACACCACGCTCGCCGACGTTCCCGCCGAGATCCCCTCGCTGGCCCCGATACTGGGCCGATGAGCGCGATCGACACGCTGCTGGCCACCGCCCGGGCCGGACTGGACCGGGCGGTGCCCGAGCGGGCGCTGCGGCTGCAGCGCGACGGCGCCCTGATCGTGGACATCCGCCCGCACGTCAACCGGCTCGAAGAGGGCGAGATCCCGGACTCGGTGGTCGTCGAGCGGATCCACCTCGAATGGCGGCTCGCGCCGGACAGCGAGTGGCGGCTGCCGCAGGTGGAACCGGACTCGACGGTGATCGTCGTGTGCAACGAGGGTTACTCGTCGAGCCTCGCCGCGGCCGACCTGCAGCGGCTCGGCCTGCCGGGCGCCACCGACCTCGAAGGCGGTTTCCGCGCCTGGCGTTCGGCCGGCCTCCCGATCCGGGAAGGCGGCACGCCGGCCGTTCCCTAGCGGACCACGAGCCGGGCGATCGAATCCGGGGAGAGCGGGAGCGCGGCGTGGATCCCGGCGCCTCGCGTCGGCCTGGGGTTGACCAGCACCCCGGTCGCCGCGTCGCGGCCGGCGGCGGCGAGCACGACCTCGCGGCCGGTCCGGTGCCGGATCCGGGCCCAGCCCGCGCCGGTGACCGCGCGGTACTCGGCCAGCAGACGCTCGTCGGTGAAGACGCAGAGCCACTCGCCGTGCGCGCCGAGGCGGGCCGGGATCGGGGCGCCCGCCTCGTCCGCCGGACCGCATACCGTGCCGTCGAGGAACATCCGCATGATCGAGGGGACGGGATCGCGCGGACCTCGCTCCCGCTCGGGACGCACGTTTTCGGTGATCCACCGCGAAGCGAGCTTGAAATCTTCGCCGGTGAGGTCCTCCTGGAAACCGTCCAGGCTGTTCTTGACACTCCCCAGGAAGTCGTAGAACCGCCTGGTGCAGGTCCGCTCGGAAACGGCGACCCGGCCGCGGCCGACCATGGTCCTGATCCGGCCGACCATGCCCGCGCCGCCGGTCACCGGATCGACGCCGAGGTTGTAGGCGGTCCAGACGATCTCGGGCATGAGCGGGTCGGCGAACCGCTCGAGAACGCGGTTCAGCCGCAGAAGGACGATCTCGCGCACCCGGCCCGGCTCGGCGTCGTCGGCGATGCCCCAGATGTCCCGCAGTTCCGGCCCCAGCGCGTGACGCAGGCCGTCCTGCCGGATCCCGGCGCGGGCGTGGACATGGTGAAGCCGGTCCTTCGCCCTGCGCGATGTTTTCGTTTCCTTCGCCGAAGCCACCATTCCTCCGCGATTCGCGATCGGCCCGGCAAAGTCTATTTCACCGGGCCATTCCGCATTGTTCGGCGGAAAACGAGAATCGGAGGTTTCTTTTGTTCGGTACCGGCCTAAGCGTGGACGACGCGCGCCAATTCCGCCGGTGTGGCCAGTAGACGGTGCTTCGGCAGCACGCGGACGGTGTAGCCGATCGAGCCCGGATGCGGCAGTTTCAGCCGCGCCGCGAACGCGCCGATCCCGTCGCCCGACATGCCGACTGTGACCGGGTCGCTCAATTCGTCCCCGTCCCCCACCTTGCCGACGACGGCCTGGACGTCCACTTCGGACGGTTCGAGACCGGCGAGGTCGATCCTCGCCCGGATGGTCACCTCGGTGCCGGTGACCATCGGCGCGGAATCCTCGACGAGCAGTTCGGTGTCGAAGATCCGCACCCGCGGCCAGGAAACGTCCAGTTTGGTCCGGTAGTCGGCCAGCGACAACGCGCCGCGATAGCCGTCGCCGGTGGCCTCCGCGACCATGCGCGAGGCGGGCAGGTAACCCGATTCGACGTATTCCCGCACCATCCGCGAAGCCTGCACACGCGGCCCGAGGGTCTCCAGCGTGTGCCACACCATCGACAGCCAGCCACCGGGCACGCCGTCGGCACCGCGGTCGTAGAACAGCGGCGCGATCTGGTGGCCCAGCAGGTCGTAGAGCGCCGCGGCCTCCAGTTCGTCGCGGCGCAGCGGGTCGGTGACGCCGTCCGCGGTCGGGATCGCCCAGCCGTTGCTGCCGTCGTAGCACTCGTCCCACCAGCCGTCGCGGATGGACAGGTTGAGGCCGCCGTTGAGCGCGGACTTCATCCCCGAGGTGCCGCACGCCTCCAGCTGCCGCACCGGCGTGTTCAGCCAGACGTCGCAGCCGCGATAGAGGTAGCGCGCCATGGACATGTCGTAGTCCGGCAGGAAGACGATCCGGCGCCGGACCTCGGGATCGTCGACGAACCGGACGATCTGCTGGATCAGCTGCTTGCCGCCCTCGTCGGCCGGATGCGATTTGCCGGCGACGACGAGCTGGATCGGGCGCCGCTCGTCCAGCAGCAGCGCGCGCAGGCGCTCCGGGTCGCGCAGCATCAGCGTGAGCCGTTTGTACGTCGGCACGCGGCGCGCGAAGCCGACGGTCAGCACGTCCGGGTCGAAGACCGTGTCGGTCCACCCGAGTTCGAGCGCGGACGCGCCACGCTGCATCCACGCGGCCCGCACCCGGCGCCGCACCTCGGCGACCAGCTTCTCGCGCAGCTCCCGCCGCAGCGCCCACAGCTGCTCGTCGGTGACGCCGTCCCGCAGCGGCTTGCCCTGCGCGCCGTCGAGGCCCAGCTCCTCGTAGTTACGTCCGAGCAGCGCGCTCAGCTCGCGCGCCACCCAGGTCGGCCCGTGGACGCCGTTGGTGACCGAGGAGACGGGCACCTCGTCGAAGTCGAACCCGGGCCACAGCCGGGAGAACATCCGCCGCGAGACGCGGCCGTGCAGCGCCGAGACGCCGTTCGCGCGCTGGGCCAGCCGCAAGCCCATATGCGCCATGTTGAACAGGCCTGGGTTGTCCTCCGCGCCGAGGGCGAGCACGCGGCGCGGATCGACGTCCGGCACCAGCCTGCCGTCGGTGAAGTACCGCTGGACCAGATCGACGGGGAACCGGTCGATCCCGGCGCTGACCGGCGTGTGCGTGGTGAACACGGTGCCCGCGCGGACGGCGGGAAGCGCCTCGTCGAACGCCAGCCCGTCGGCCTGGATGATCTCGCGGGCCCGTTCCAGCCCGAGGAATCCGGCGTGGCCTTCGTTGGTGTGGAACACCTTCGGCTGCGGATGCCCGGTCAGCTCGCAGTAGCGCCGCACCGCGCGGAAGCCGCCGATCCCGGACAGGATCTCCTGCCGGATGCGGTGGTCGGCGTCGCCGCCGTACAGCCGGTCGGTGACCGCGCGCAGGTCTTCGTCGTTGGCCTCGGTGTCGGTGTCCAGCAGCAGCAGCGGGATCCGGCCGACGCGGGCCTTCCAGATCTGCGCGTGCAGTGTGCGCCCGGCGGGCATCGCGACGTCGACCAGCACCGGTTCGCCGCCGTCGGTCAGCAGCTCCAGCGGGAAGGCGTTGGGGTCGATCACCGGGTAGTGCTCGACCTGCCAGCCGTCGAGCGACAGCGCCTGCCGGAAGTACCCGGCGCGGTAGAGCAGCCCGACGCCGACCATCGGCACGCCGAGGTCCGACGCCGCCTTGAGATGGTCGCCGGCGAGCACGCCGAGGCCGCCGGAGTAGTTCGGCAGCGCCTCGGTGACGCCGAACTCCATCGAGAAGTACGCGACGGCGGACGGGAGATCGGGGTCGTCCTGCTTCTGGTACCAGCGCGGCTCGGCGAGATAGCGGTCCAGATCGGCGACCGCCTCGCGCGCGTGGGCCAGGAACGCGTCGTCGACGGCGAGTTCGTCGAGCCGGGCGGGCGGCAGGGCGGTGAGCATCCGCAGCGGATCGCGAACGCGGTCGAACAGCTCCGCGTCCATCGACGCGAACAGATCGCGCGTGGGCGGATGCCAGGTCCAGCGCAGATTCGTGGCGAGGTCACCGAGGCCGGAAAGCGACTCCGGCAGGCTCGCGCGGACGGTGAACCGGCGGACTGCTCTCATGAGGAGCGACCATATCGGCAGGGCCCCCGCCCCGCTCAAGACCCACTTCGGGGATTACCTGCACGCGGGCCATAAGCGCTGGGTAGGGTCCGTGCTTGCCGGAGTACGCGGCCCGGTCGGGGCCCTGACGACAAGCGAGTGAACATGATCCAAGGGGGAGTGCGGGGCTTTCGCCGCCCGGCTCTGATCGCGGTCGCGACGGTGCTGGCCCTCGGGCTGAGCGCGTGCAGCGACAAGGGAAGCTCGACCGGCCAGCAGGGCAGCCAGCCGGGAGCCGGTGACATCGCCGGCCTGCCGGTCACGCATTTCGAGAGCGGGCTCAAGCCGAACGCGCCGAAGCCGGACCTGCAGGTCCGCAACGAGGACGGCTCCGAAGACGACCAGCTCGCCATCGCCGCGATCGCCGACTCGCAGGCCTACTGGACCGAGGTCATGCCGCGCGACTTCGGGCAGCCGTACGAGCCGCTGAAGTCGCTGCTGTCCTACAGCGCGAAGACCGACGACGAAGAGACCGAATGCGGGAGCGTCAAGAAGCTCGTCAACGCGTTCTACTGCCCGCCGGGTGACCTGGTGGCGTGGGACCGCGGCGTGCTGCTGCCGATGCTGCGCGAGCGGTTCGGGAAGATGGCGGGCGCCGTCGTGCTGTCGCACGAGCTCGGGCACGCCGTGCAGTACCGGCTCGCCGAGAAGGCGGGCATCAAGAAGAACACCCCGTCGATCGTCAAGGAACAGCAGGCCGACTGCTTCGCCGGCGGCTACTTCCGCTGGGTCGCCGAGGACAAGAGCAAGTACTACCGGGTCTCCACGTCCGAAGGCCTCAACCAGGTCATGGCGTCGCTGTTCCTGATCCGCGACCAGGCGGGCACCAGCGCGACCAAACAGGGCGCGCACGGCACGGCGTTCGACCGCACGTACGCGTTCCAGGTCGGGTTCGAGAAGGGCCCGAAGGAATGCGCCGCGATGAACGAGGAGAACATCAAGGCGCGGATCACCGAGCGCCCGTTCGACAAGGGTGACAAGGGCAAGGGCGACGAGAAGCTCGACGCCGAGATCATCGGGATCCTGAAGAAGAGCCTGGACAAGGCCTTCGAGGGCGCCGGTGTCCCCGGCCCGGAGATCACCGAGGACGGCAACGGCAGCTGCCCCGGCGGCCCCAGCACCCCGCCCGCGTCGTACTGCCCGTCGAACAACACCGTCAGCATCGACATGGCCAAGCTGCGCGAGCTCGCCCAGCCGGTCGACCAGCAGGCCGAATGGGAAAGCGGGCACAGCGAGGGCAAGGGCGACTTCGCCGCGTTCTCGGAAATCGCGTCCCGGTACGCGATGGGCATCCAGAAGGGTGTCGGCGCGTCGATCGACAACGCGAACGCGGGACTGCGCACCGCCTGCCTGGTCGGCGCGTGGGCGAAGGCCAGCACCGTGCCCGGCGCGACGCTGCGGCTTTCGGCCGGTGACCTCGACGAGGCCATCTCGGATCTGCTGAGCCCGGAGAGCCTGGTCTCCGCCGACGTCAACGGCAAGCGCGTGGACAACGGTTTCGAGCGGCTCGAGGCCCTGCGGAAGGGCTACCTGGAGAGCTCCGCGGTTTGTTCGCAGCAGTACGGGTAAGGATGGGGGTCGTGAGTGGCAAGGACGGTTCTAACCGTCCTTGCCACTCACGAGGCCTGGCTCAGTAAAGAGCGCTCGCCAGATCCCGGCGCGCCTTCATGACACGCTCGTCCGCCGAGTCGAACAGGTCGAAGAGCGCCACCAGGTGCTCCCGCACCTTGTTGCGCTCGTCGCCCGCCGTACGCCGCACGACGGCGATCAGCCGCGCGAAGCCCGCCTCGGGCTGCTGCCCCGCGACTTCGAGGTCGGCGGCGGCGAGCTGGGCGTCGAGGTCGGCCGGGTCGGCGTCGGCCTTCGCGATCGCGTCCGGGCCGGCGGCCTCGGCGCGGGCGGTGAACTTGACCTGCGCGAGCGCGGTCTTGGCCTCCTCGTTCGCCGGTTCGACGTCCAGGATGCGCTCGTAGGCCGCCTGCGCCGCGGCGAAGTCACCGCGTTCGAAGGCCTCTTCGGCCTCGGTGAACCGCGGGTCCTCCGGCACCTCGACACCGCCGCCGTTCTCCTCGGCGGCCTTGATCCCGGGCAGCCGGTCGCGCAGCGCGTCGAGCAGTGAACCGAGCCACTTGCGGATCTCGGGTTCGGGCAGGGCGCCCGAGAACGCGTCGACCGGCTGGCCGCCGCCGATGGCGATGACCGTCGGGATCGACTGCGCGCCGAAGAGCTGCGCGATGCGCGGGTTCGCGTCGACGTCCACCTTCGCGAGCACCCAGGCGCCACCGGATTCGGCGGCGAGGCGTTCCAGCACGGGGCTGAGCTGCTTGCACGGGCCGCACCATTCGGCCCACAGGTCGACGACCACCAGCTGCTGCATGGAGCGTTCGACGACCTCGGCCTGGAAGGTCGCCTCGGTGACGTCGATCACGGCGCCCGCCGTGGCGGGGGCGCCCGGCGAGGCGCCTCCGGCGGGCCGCGGCGGGGCGGGGGGCTGTTTCTGGGGCGCCTCGGCACGCGCCTTGAGCGCGGAAAGGTCGACCGCGCCGGAAAGCGCGGCGGACAGGGCCGCCGTCTTCGATGCTGATCCGCGTGGGTGTGTCACGGGTTCCATCCTGGCACGCATCCCCGAGCGTTTCACCGCATGCCCCCGGCTGCCCGCTTGGCAGGACGTCGGTGTTCCGGCAGGCTCGCCACGAGGGGGTGATCGACATTCCGACACGCAGGACGGCCACCGTGGCCGTCGCGATCGCCATCGCCGTCACGTGGGTGAGCGTCATCACGGTCCTGATCGCCCATCAGCCCGACCCCGGTGTCGCCAGTCCCGGGCAGCTCCGGGAAGGCCTCACCGCCGCACTCAACGAGCACGACGTCGAAGCCCTCTCCGGACTCATCGACTACCCGCCCGCGTCGGCCGGAGACTTCGCGAAGTCCTATATCGACACGCTGGCCGGCCGCGGTGCCCACGACGTCACGGTGAAGTTCGCGCCGGACGATCTCGCGCCGACTTCGGCCACCGTCAGCGGGAAGCTCCGCGACGGCCGCTCCTTCGGCTATCCGCTGGCCATCGCGGTCAAGGACAAGCTGTGGCTGGTCTCGTTCACCCCGCCGCTCCCCTGACTCAGTCGCTCAGGTGCTTCTCGACGCGCTCCACCTTCGCGGTCAGCTGGCCTTCGTATCCCGGCCGGATGTCGGCCTTGAGCACCAGCCCGACCCGTGACGAGCCCTCGCCCGCGGCCTCGACGGCCCGCTTGACGACGTCCATGACCTCGTCCCACGAGCCCTCGATGTTCGTGAACATCGCGTTGGTGGAGTTGGGCAGTCCGGACTCGCGGACCACTTTCACCGCGCGGGCGACCGCCTCGCTGACCCCGCCGTCTTCCTCGGCCGCGGACGGGCTGACACTGAAGGCCACGATCATCTTCTGCTCCTCGTTCAGACGCTTTTCCCACGCATAACACCCGGTGGTGCGGCGTGGCACGGGTACCCGCTGGTAACTTCGAGCGCCATGAGCCGTCCGTTGCCGTTCGACCCGATCGCCCGCGCGGCGCAGCTGTGGGAGGCCCGTATCGGGCCGTCCGAAACCATGGCCGCGGTGACCGGGATCATGCGCGTGCAACAGATCATCCAGTCCGCGGTGGACGGCGCGCTCAAACCGCACGGGCTGACCTTCGCCCGGTACGAGGCACTGGTCCTGCTGACCTTCGCCCGCGCGTCCCATCTGCCGATGCGCGTGATGGGCGAGCGGCTGCAGCTGCACCCGACGAGCGTCACGAACATCGTCGACAGGCTGGAGAAGGACGGCTTGGTCAAACGTGTGCCCCATCCGACCGACCGCCGGACCACGCTGGTCGAGATCACCGACGAAGGCCGCGCACGCCGCGAAGAGGCCACGAAGGCGGTCACCGAAATCGACTTCGGGCTGACCGGGCTCACCGGCAAGCAGACCGAGCAGCTGACCGACCTGCTCACCAAGGTCCGCAAGGCCACCGGCGACTTCACCGAATAACCGCGAGCACGCGAAAGGCCCCCTTCCGGCAGGACGGGGGCCTTCACGCGCTGAAAGATCAGGCGGCGGCGGTTTCGGGGGTCTTGGCGAACAGGCCGACCCCACCGTGCGACAGCCGCTGCGGGCCGTCCAGCTTGCCGTTGCGCAGCGCCCAGGACTCGAACAGCCAGGTGAACAGCGGCGGGATACTGGAGAGCAGCGCGAGGATCAGGGTCTTCGGGCGCCAGCCGAGCGGCTTCGCCACGGACAGGGAGACCAGCACGTAGAGGACGAACACGACGCCGTGCACCATGCCGAGGACGGGAACGCCGCCCTCGCCGAGCTTGACGGCGTACTTGAGGAACATCCCGACCAGCAGCCCGGCCCAGGAGAGGGCTTCGGCTACCGCGGCCACGCGGAATACTAGAGCGGCCTTGCTGGACACTTCTCCTCCTGTGGGGTCTCACCACTATGGGTACACACATGACTACGTCCGACGAGCACTGTCCAAGGCGGACTCGCCAAGAACGTCAACAGCGCTGTCGGACGTGGTAATACCAGTGTGAGGCGTGACGGCCCTCACCGGAACACCGGGGGTCGTGATGCTGCTCACGACCCCCGGCACGAACCGGTCTAAACCACTCGGATCACCCCGCGCAGGGCGATTTCGGCGCCCCTTCGGCACCGGTCGCCCAGGTGGCCTCGGCCACATCCCCGGTCAGCTTGAAGTCCAAAGTGGTCCCTCGCGTCAACTGTTCCAATCCGACATACGCCCGCTGCGACCCGGATCCCAGTCCCTGGACGTACTGGAGCTTCGACCCGTCGGCGCCGTCGGCCTTGATCGTGATGTCGCGGCCGTTCTCCAGACGCACCACCGACTTCTCGAACCGCGGCGCGTTCAGCAGGAACTGCCCGGTGCCCGGCACCGCCGGGTAGAGCCCCAGCGCGCTGAAGACGTACCACGCGGACATGGTGCCGAGGTCGTCGTTGCCGGTGACGCCGTTGGGCGCGTTGGTGAACAACGTGTGCGCCGCGCGGACGACGGCCGAGGTCTTGAACGGCTGCCCGGTCAGCGTGTACATCCACGGCGAGTGCAGATCCGGCTCGTTGTTCGGGTTGTAGCGGAACTGGTTGTAGTAGTTGTACGGGCCGACGACCCATTCCTCGCGCACGGTCTTCGCCGGGTCCTTGAGCAGATCCCCGTAGGCGAAGAAGTCGTCGAGCCGCTTGCCGACGTTCTCCTTGCCGCCCATGCGCTCGACGAGACCGGGCACGTCCTGCTGGGTCAGCCACTGGTACTGCCAGGACGTGCCCTCGTGGAATCCGTCCGGGCTCTGCGGGGTGTACGGCTTGTCCGCCGGGCTGAACCAGTCCCCACCGGTGACCTTGGGGCGATAGAAGCCGGTGAAGCCGCGATCCGTCACCGAGGAATCCCACAGCGTGCGATAGCTGCGTCCCTTGTCGGACAGGGCTTTCGCGTCGTCCTTCTTGCCGAGACCGGCGGCCATGATGGACAGCGAGCAGTCCGCGAGCGCGTATTCCAACGTGGCCGAAGCGCCGTGGTTCGGGTCGGTGTCCTGCCCCTTCTTCGGGAAGTCCTTGTCGTACTGGACGAATCCGTCCTTCTGGTAGCTCGCGTTCCCCGAGCGGCCCTGGAACGGCGAGGACGCGGGCGGGATCTCCCGCGAGTTCTGCAGAAGTGCCTGGTACGCCTTGAGTTCCTGTCCGGACAGCGCGCCGAAACGCCACAGGTCGACCAGGAACGGGGTGACCGGGTCGCCGGTCATCGTGTTCGTCTCCTGGTTCGCGTAGGCCCAGCGCGGCAGCCAGCCACCTTGGTCGTGGATGGCGAGGACCGACTTCGCGACGTCCTTCGCCCGCGACGGCCGCAGGAGGGCGAGCAGCTGGTTCTGCGTGCGATAGGTGTCCCACAACGAGAAGAACTCGTAGTACGTCCAGCCCAGCGCTCGGTGGACCTTGTCGTCGAACCCGCGGTAGCGGCCGTCGGCGTCGTTGCCGGTCAACGGTTGCAGAAGCGCGTGGTACAGCGACGTGTAGAACACCGTGCGGTCGTCCTTCGTACCGCCCTTGATGTCCACTGAGGACAGTTCCTTGCGCCAAGCGCGCTGGGCACCGTCGCGGACCGCGTCGAACGAACGCGCCTTCTCCGAGGCCAGGTTGAGCTTGGCGCCGGAAGCGTCCACATGGGAGATCGCCGTCGTCGCGGTGACCTGCCCGCCGCCGAAGGTCAGCCACGCGCCGCGCAGCCCTTCACCGCCGGCGGACTCCTTCGAGCCCGGGGCGCCGCCCGTCGGCGACCAGGTGCCAAAGGATTTGAACGGCTTGTCGAACGTCGTGGTGAACCAGGTCTTGTACGGTTTCCCGCCGCAGAACGCCTGCGACTCCACCATTCCTTCGACCGTCCGGTCGCCGACGACGCGGATCTGGCTCGCCGTCACAGGTTCCTTGTCGTTGGCCTGGCCGACGTTGACGAAAACGTTCGCGTCGCCCGGCTTCGCGAAGGTGTACCGCTCGACACCGGTCCGCGTGGTCGCGGTGGTCTCCGCGTCGACGCCGCCGTAACCGGTGAGCCGCACCTTGTAGTAGCCGGGTTTCCCGACCTCGCCTTCGTGCGTGTACGGCGAGGCGTACTTCTTGTGATCGAACGTCTCGGGTTTCGTGGTGTCGAACGCCGCGCCGGGCCCGACCGCGCCGGTGGTGGGCAGGGTCGACACGAGGCCGCCCTGCTCCCAGCAACCCGCCCCGGACAGGAAGAAATGCCCGAAACCGCGGATCGCGGTGTCGTCGTAGCGGTAGCCGGCGTAATGCGACGAGATCGGGCTGACCTGCGTCATCCCGAACGGGGCCGAAGCGCCGGGGAAGGTGTTGCCGTCGTCCTTGGTGCCGATGAAGGTGTTGACCGCGTCCACGGGGTCGCCACCGGGCGCCGCCGCCGCGACGGGCGTGACCAGCCCGGCGGGGACGACAAGCGCGGTGAGCAACCCGGCGACGCGGGTCGAAGTGCGTGCAGGCATGGGAAAGGCCGCCTCCTGACAACGTTGTCGCTGCCCGCCCACCTTCGACAAGAACAGACCACCTGGTCAAGAGGTCCGCCAAACCCTGTCCGATTCCGGACAGCGACTCCGGGGGCCGTAACGGTTCGAACTCGGAAGTCGGTCCCGGGACGAACCGGGCATTGACATCCCCGCGTCGCTGGCGTTCAATTCCCGCCACTATGACAACGTTGTCTTCCAGCGGACCGGACAACGGCCACCGCACCACCAGCCGACGGGCCACGATGAGTGACGTGGCCCGGCTCGCGGGCGTGAGCATCAAGACCGTCTCGCGGGTAGTGAACGACGAGCCCGCCGTCCATCCGGACACCGCGGAGCGCGTCATGGCGGCGATCGAGCAGCTCGGGTTCCGGCGCAACCTCGGCGCGCGGAACCTGCGGCGCGGCTCGACGACCGGGACGATCGGCCTGATCGTCGAAGACGTCGGGAACCCCTTCTACTCCGAGCTCAACCGCGCCGTGGAACGCATCGCGACCTCGTTCGGCCGCCAGGTGCTGACCGGTTCGTCGGAGGAGAACTCCGACCGCGAACGCGAACTGGTCCTGGAGTTCTGCTCCCGCCGCGTGGACGGCATCCTCGTCGTCCCCGCCGGGATGCAGCACGGCTACCTGGTCCCCGAGATGCGCGCGGGCACGCCCGTGGTGTTCCTCGACCGGCCTGCCGGCGACATCATGGCCGACACGGTGCTGGTCGACAACATCGGCGGCACCGTCGAAGCGGTCGCCCACCTCGCGAAACACGGCCACCGCCGGATCGCGTTCCTCGCCGACAGCCCCGACATCTTCACCGCGGGCGAACGCCTGCGCGGCTTCCGGGAAGGCTGCGTCCGCAACGGGATCCCCTTCGACGACGGCCTCGTCGTGATGCGGACGCCGACCGCCGAGAGCGTCGGCGACGCCGTGAAACGGCTGCTCACCGGCGCGAACCCGGCCACCGCCGTGGTCGCGGGCAACAACCGGGTCGCCGTGCACCTGCTGCGCGCGCTGGCCCACGCCGAGCGGCGGCCCGCGATGATCAGCTTCGACGACTTCGAACTGGCGGATCTGCTGGATCCGCCGGTCTCCGTGATCGCGCACGACGTGAGCGCGCTGGGCCGGGCGGCCGCGGAACTGCTGTTCGCCCGGGTACAGGGAGATCAATCCGCACCGAGAAAGGTAGTTCTGCCCGTGCATCTCGTAGCCCGCGGTTCCGGGGAGGTCGCCCCTTCATGAGCGGCCACCTCGAACCGATCCGCCTGCCGGCGAACCAGCCGCCGCAGTTCTACCGCGGCGGCGACGCCATCGCCGCGTTGCGGGGCGCCCCGTCGGAGTCCAAATTCGGGCCCGAAGACTGGGTCGGCTCGGCCACCACGATGTTCGGCCAGGAGACCAACGGCCTGACCAAGCTGCCCAGCGGGGTCTGGCTGCGCGACGCCGTCCGCGAGAACCCGTCGGCCTGGCTCGGCGCCAAACACGTAGAGGCACTCGGCGATTCGACCGGCCTGCTGGTGAAACTGCTCGACGCGGGCCAGCGCCTGCCCGTGCACTTCCACCCTTCGGACTCGTTCGCCAAGCGGCATTTCGACTCGCACTTCGGCAAGACCGAGGCGTGGATCGTGGTCGGCACCTACGGCGACGATCCCCGCGTCTACCCGGGATTCAAGGAGACCGTCGACAAGGCGACGGTCAACGAATGGGCCCGCACCCAGGACGCGCCCGCCATGCTCGACGCGCTGAACAGCGTCGCGGTCACCCCCGGCGACACGGTCTACATCCCGGCGGGCCTGCCGCACGCGATCGGCGAAGGCGTGTTCGTCGTCGAACTCCAGCAGCCGACCGACTTCTCGCTGACCCTGGAATGGCGGGACTTCCTGGCGAACCCGGAGAAGGCGCACCTCGGGATCGGCTTCGAGACCGCCATCGAAACCCTGGACACCACGGGCTGGGACGAAGAACGGCTCGGTTCGATCGTCAAGCGCACCGCGGGCGACGAAGCGTCCACTGTGGACCTCCTCGCCGACGGCAGTGACGCGTTCTTCCGCGCCGACCAGCTCCGTCCGGCTGTTTCGGGTAGGGCGACAACGTTGTCACTCGATCCGTCGTTCGCGGTGCTGGTGGTCATGGACGGTTCGGGCACGCTCCGCACCGAACACGGCGGCGAGTACGCGCTGCGCAAGGGCGAAACGTACGTGGTCCCGCACGACGCCGGTCAATCCACTGTGGAGGGTGACGTCACCGTCATCCGCTGCCGTCCGCCGGCCCCCGAGAAGAGGGAGCGATCGTGAGCGAACTCCTGCTCGACGCACAGAACCTCGTCAAACGCTACGGCTCGGTGGAAGCGCTGCGCGGCGCTTCCTTCCAGGCCCGCGCCGGTGAGGTCACCGCGCTGATCGGCGACAACGGCGCCGGGAAGTCCACTTTGGTCAAATGCCTGTCCGGCGCGGAGCAGCCGACGTCGGGCAGCATCCTGCTCGACGGCTCCGCTGTGGTCCTCGATTCCCCCACCACGGCAAGGCGGATGGGGATCGAGACGGTGTACCAGGACCTCGCGGTCGCACCGGAACTCGACCCGGCCGCGAACCTGTTCCTCGGCAGGGAGATCCACCGCAAGGGGATCCTCGGCAAACTCGGGATGTTGGACAAGAAGGAGATGAAACGCCAGGCCGTGGAGGAGTTCCAGCGGCTCGGCGTGACCCTGCAGAGCACCGACGTCCCGATCGGCTCGCTTTCGGGCGGGCAGCGGCAAAGTGTCGCCGTGGCGCGGTCGGTGGTCTGGGCGTCGAAGGTCGTGTTCATGGACGAGCCGACCGCCGCCCTCGGTGTCGTGCAGCGCGAACGGGTGCTCGATGTGATCAAGAAGGTGCGCGACAAGGGCATCGCCGTCGTGCTGATCAGCCACAACATGCCCGAGGTGCTGTCGGTGGCCGACCGCATCGAGGTGCTGCGGCTCGGCAAGCGTGTCGCCCGGTTCACCGGCGCGGACACGAAACTGGAAGACCTGGTCGCCGCGATGACGGGCGCCCTCGTACAAGAGGAGGCGGCGTGACCGTGTCCACACCGACGAAGAACGGCCCCGAGATCCAGACCACAGTGGACGGTGGCTTCGGCAAACGCTCGATCGGGCAGCGGATGATCGGGGCGAACACGTTCTGGATCGCGCTGGTGCTGCTGGCGCTGATCATCGTGTTCACCGCGATCGCGCCCGCCGAGTTCGCGACCCTGTTCACCTTCCAGACCCTGCTCATCGAGACCTCGGTGCTGCTGGTGCTCTCGGTCGGCATGACGTTCGTGATCATCACCTCCGGGATCGACCTTTCGGTCGGTTCGGTGCTGATCTTCGCGGGCATGGTGGCGGGCAAGACGATGGAGGCGCTGAGCCCGGACGGCGACGCCACCAAAGCGGGTTGGGGCGTCATCACCGCCGGGCTCGTGGCGGCGGTCGTCGCGGGCACGATCTGGGGCCTGATCAACGGTTTCCTGATCGCGGTGGCGAACATCCCGCCGCTGATCGTCACGCTCGGCACGATGGGTGCCGCGCTCGGCGCCGCGTACCTGCTGAACAACGGGTCCGACGTGCGCAGCGTGCCGACCGAGCTCAACAAGACGCTCGGTTACGGGACGTCGTTCGGCGGCGTGCCGAATCTGGTGCTGGTGGCCGTGGTGATCACGCTGATCGGCGCCTGGCTGTTGCACACCACCAAATTCGGCCGCTACACCTACGCCGTCGGCTCCAACGCCGAGGGCGCGCGCCGGGCGGGCATCGGGGTGACCGCGCATCTGCTGAAGGTGTACACGCTCACCGGTTTCCTCGCCGGTGTCGCCGGTTTCCTCTCGCTGGCGTACTACGCGTCGACGACGATTTCGGCGCACACCACCGACAACCTCAACGCCATCGCCGCCACGGTGATGGGCGGGACGAGTCTCTTCGGCGGCGTCGGTTCGGTGCTGGGCACGGTGATCGGCGTGTTCATCCCGGCCGTGCTGAAGAAGGGCTTCAACATCACGCAAGTCCAGGACTTCTGGCAGATGATCGCGGTCGGCGCGGTGCTGATCGCCGCGGTCTGGTTCGACCAGCGGCGCCGTCGTCGCCGCAACTCTCGCTGATTCCCTACGCACAAAGAGGTGCATTCCCCATGAAGAAGACCCTGCTCGCCGCCGGTGCCGCCGTTTCCGCGGCCCTCCTGCTGACCGCGTGCGGCGGCGGCACCGTCGGCCAGGCGCCGTCGGGCGACTCCGGCGCCAAGACGAACAACAAGAAGCTGTCGCTCATCCCGGGCGTGCAGGCCGAGCCGTTCTACATCTCGATGCAGTGCGGTGCCCAGGAAGAGGCCAAGAAGGCGGGCTACGAGCTCACCACGCAGGCGCCGCAGAAGTTCGACGCGGCCATGCAGACCCAGCTCGTCAACGCGCTGGGCTCCAACCCGCCCGCCGCGCTGCTCATCGCGCCGACCGACGCCCAGGCGATGCTCGCGCCGATCCAGCAGGTCAAGAACCGCGGCTCGAAGATCATCGAGGTCGACACCGCGCTGAAGGACACCAGCGTGGCCGAATCGTCGATCTCCTCGGACAACGCCGAGGGCGGCAAGCTCGCCGCGAAGACGATGGCGGAGCTGGCCGCGGGCAAGACCGGCTCGGTGCTGGTGCTCGACACCATCGCCGGCACGTCGACCACGAACACCCGCGCGAAGGGTTTCGAGGACGAGCTGAAGAACTACCCGAACCTGAAGTCGGCGGGTGTGCAGTTCACCCAGAACGAGCCCGACCAGGCCGCGTCCAAGGTGACCGCCGCGCTGGCGTCCACCCCGGACCTGATCGGCATCTTCGCGACCAACCTCAACACCGGTGAGGGCGCCGCGACCGGCCTGCGGAACGCAGGCAAGATCGGCGCGGTCAACCTGATCGGCTTCGACGCCTCGCCGTCGGAGATCGAGGGCCTGAAGAAGGGCGAGTACCAGGGCCTCATCGCGCAGGACCCGGCCGCCATCGGGCAGCAGGGTGTCCAGCAGGCCATCGCGGCGCTGGAGGGCAAGCCGGTGACGCGGAACCTGACCGCTTCGCTGCACTCGATCACCAAGGCGAACATGGACGCGAACGCCCAGTACTTCTACAAGCAGAGCTGCTGACTCACCTCGTGAGTGGTGAGGACGGTTCTAACCGTCCTCACCACTCACGAGACCGGACCGACTGCTCACGCCAGCTCCAGGCGCGTCGTGCCCGGAACCAGCGTCTCCAACGCTCCGTACAGCCGGGCGCCACCGCCCAGGTGCCCCAGCGCGTACGAGTACTCGCCGTCCTCAAGCAGCACTTCGGGCCCCGAGCCGGTCCAGTCGAGCCGGTAGTGCCACCACTGCATCCACCGCCCGACCCGCCGCTTCTCGCGGTACACCCGCAGCCGCGTCACCTCGGTCCACCGGACGTCGAAAACCCCGGCGACCGAGAACCCCTCGGCCGAGATCGTCAGCGTGCCGGCCGACTTCCGCAGCGCGAGCAGAATCAGCCCCGCGAAGGCCACGCTGAGCAGCCCGAACACCTCTCCGGACCAGCCCGGCGTGGACAGCGACACCACGACGGCGACCACGCCCCCGACGCCGAACACCACGAAACCGGCCATCGCGAACCGCCGCATCACGACGTCCAAGCGCATCCTCACCGCATCACCGGGGACCATGACCGGAGCGTAACCGGCGAAACCACGCACCGACGTTAGGATCTAGGCCCCGACGTCGTGGAGGAGGCCGGATGACCACCCGTCTGCCCTGGCGTCCGGCCGCGAGCGCGGATCCGGTGCCGGTGCTCGCCGCCGCCCAGCGCGTCGCCGACGATCTCATGGACGGCCTCGCCGGACCCCGCGCCCGCCACGCGGCGCACGGCCTCCGCCGCCTGTTCGACCTCCCCGGCCTCGGGCTGACCGACCTTTCCGGCTCGCTGATCTGGTCGGGCCGACCGGCGGCCGACGACGTCGTGATCGCGGCGCTCGACGAGGTCCTCCACTCCGAGACGCCGGTGTCCGAGCCAGGGTTGCTCGCGCTGCCCCTGCACGTCCACGACGAGCTGGCCGGGGTCCTCCTGGTCACCGAAACCACCAGCACCGTCGCCCGCCAGGCCGTCGAACTCGTCGTCCACGCGCTCGAACGCGGCAGGCTGGAGGCCTCCGCCGAGCAGGCCGCCGAGGCCGAACTACGCGCGCTGCGGGCCGAGATCTCGCCGCATTTCGTCTACAACGCGCTCACCGTGATCTCCTCGCTGGTCCGCTCCGATCCGGACCGCGCCCGCGATCTGATGCTCGACTTCGCCGAGTACACGCGCTACAGCCTCGCCAGGCACGGCGAGTACACGATGGTCGCCGAGGAGTTCCGCGCCATCGAGACGTACCTGGCGTTGCAGCGCGCCGTGCTCGGCGAGAGGCTGCGGGTGCAGGTGCGCGTCGCGCCGGAGGTGCTGGCCGTCGCGGTGCCGTACCTCGTGCTGGAACCGTTGGTGGAGAACGCGATCCGGCACGGGATCGAGCCACGCTCCGAGGCGGGGTTCATCCAGGTTCAGGGAATGGCGGAAGGGAACGACTGCGTGATCAGCGTCGAGGACGACGGTGTCGGCATGGACCCCGCGCGCGCGGCGGCGATCCTGGCCGGGCGTGGCGACGACGGCGGCGTCGGACTGGCCAATGTGGACCGGAGGCTGCGCAGCGTCTACGGGCCCTGGTACGGCCTGACGGTCGAGACCGAGACCGGGGCGGGCACCAGGGTCGTGGTGCGGGTGCCCCGATTCCAGCCGGGGGTGCTGCCGTGACGAACGGGCTGCGGGTGCTGGCGGTCGACGACGTCCCGCCCGCCCTCGACGAGCTGTGCAGCCTGCTGCGCGAGGCTCCCGAAGTCGCCGAGGTGGTCGCCGCCGGTGACGCCGTCGACGCGCTCAAATTGCTGCAGGGCAGTCATTTCGACGCGGTGTTCCTCGACATCTCCATGCCCGGTCTCGACGGGCTCGAACTCGCCTCCCTGCTGGCGCGGCTCAACGAACCACCGGTGATCGTGTTCGTCACCGCGCACGACGGGCACGCCGTGGCCGCGTACGGTATCGGCGCGGTCGACTACCTGCTGAAACCGGTCCGCGCGGAACGGCTGTCCGCCGCACTGTCCAAAGTGGTCCGGATGGCGGGAAACCAGGCCGACGAGCCGAAACCCGCGCCGGACGCGATGTCCGCGCTGCCGGTGGAATCCGGCGGGCGCACCCGGTACGTCCGGCGCGACGACGTCCAGTTCGTCGAGGCGCACGGCGACTACGTCCGGCTGCACACGAAGTCCGGCGTGCATGTCACGCGGATGCCCATCTCCCGGCTCGAAGAGTATTGGGAGGGCACGGGATTCACCCGCGTGCACCGCGGTTTCCTGCTGGCCGTGGACGCGGTGCTCGAACTGCGCAGCGACACCACCGGCGGGCTGCTGGCGCATACGGAGGCGGGTGACGTACCGGTGAGCCGCCGCCACGCGCGCGACCTGCGGGACCGGCTGCTCGCCGCCGCGCAACGCGGCGAACTGGGCCGGGGAAGCCGGCCGTGAGCCGCGTCAAACGGGTCGCCGTCACCAGCCCGCAGACCAGGCTCGCGCGGTCGCGGCGCCGAGCACGCGGACGCTGGCGGGTCCCCCGGCTGGCGGCGAGCGACGCCGAACGCGCGGACCGGCTGTACCGGGCCCAGCGCCGTCGCGGGCTCCCCGCGCTGGCCGGGATGTTCGGGCTGGTCTTCGGGCTGCCGCTCGTGTTCGGGCTGTTCCCCGGGCTGGATTCGGTGCGGTTGGCGGGGATCCCGTTGTCCTGGCTGATGATCGCGATCCTCCCGTATCCGGCGATGGCGCTGCTGTCGTGGTGGCAGCTGCGCCGGGCGGAAAAGATCGAGGACGACTAGTGGTCGCGGCACTCTCGGTCGCCCCCGTCGTGCTGGTCACCCTGCTGATCGGGTTGCGCGGCGTCGCGGCCATGCGCACGACGTCGGATTTCCTCGTCGCGTCGCGCCGGATCTCGCCGCTGGTCAACTCCGCCGCGGTCTCCGGCGAGTATCTGTCCGCGGCGTCGTTCCTCGGCGTCGCGGGGCTGGTGGTGAAGGACGGTATCGGCGCGCTCTGGTATCCGGTCGGGTTCACCGCCGGGTACATCGCGATGCTGGTGCTCGTCGCGGCGCCGATGCGGCGCTCCGGCGCGCTCACCGTCCCGGACTTCGCCGAAGCGCGGCTCGCCTCCCCTGCCCTGCGCCGTCTCGCCGCCGTCGTCGTCCTCGTGATCGGAACCCTTTACCTGGTCCCGCAATTCCGCACCGCGGGGCTCGTGCTGACC
Source organism: Amycolatopsis sp. EV170708-02-1 (assembly GCF_022479115.1). NCBI lineage: Bacteria > Bacillati > Actinomycetota > Actinomycetes > Pseudonocardiales > Pseudonocardiaceae > Amycolatopsis > Amycolatopsis sp. EV170708-02-1. The sequence goes on along the minus strand of NZ_CP092497.1, from coordinate 3,784,159 downwards.
GCCGTCGGCGGCACGCCGTACTGGGTCGGCGTCGTCATCGCGGGCACCGCCGTCAGCGCGACACTGGCGCTCGGCGGGATGCGCGCGGCGACCTACGTCCAGGCCTTCCAGTTCGTGCTGAAGCTGCTGCTGTTCATCGTCCCCGCGATCTGGCTGGTCTCCCAGGTTTCCCCGGAGCAGCGATCGGCTTCGGTGCATCCGGTCGAATTCACCCACTTCGCCCGCGACACCCAGCTGTCCTTCGAGATCGACGTGACGCTGACCCTGCGCGAGCCGACCACCTTGCTCACCCCGGAAAAGCAGGTCCTGCCGCCGGGTGAGCTGGTGGCCAGGAGCGGGGAGACCCTGCACTTCGCCGCGGGGACCCCGGTTCCCGCCGTCCGGGGCGGTGCCCCGCTGGGCGGGCCGGACTGGCAGCGGCCGCTGCTCGACCTCGGCGACCAGGGTTATCCGCTGCTCGGCACGTGGGCGATCCTGATCGCCACCATGCTCGGCACGATGGGCCTGCCGCATGTCCTGATGCGCTTCCACACCAGCCCGGACGGGCGCGCCGCCCGCCGGACCGCGGCGATCACCGTCGCCCTGCTCGGCGTTTTCTACCTGTTCCCCGGGGTTTACGGCGTCTTCGGCCGGGTGCTGGTGCCCGAGCTGTACGTCTCCGGTGCGACGGACACGGTCGTCGTCGCGCTGCCGGCGCAGATCGACGACGGCTGGGCGGGATCGCTGTTCACCGGGCTGCTGACGGCCGGCGCGTTCGCCGCGTTCCTGGCGACGTCGCTCGGGCTGCTGCTGGTGATCTCCGGCGCGGTCGCGCACGACCTCGCGCCCGGCGGCCTGCGGCGGCTCCGATGGTCGGTGCTCGGCGCGGCGGCGGTGATGGTCCTGCTCGCGTTGCCGTCGGCCAGATTGGACGCGGGCGTCCTCGTCACCTGGGGTTTCACCGTGGCCGCGTCGACGTTCTGCCCATTGCTGGTGCTCGGCATCTGGTGGAACCGGCTCACCGCCGCGGGCGCGATCAGCGGTGTCCTCGCCGGGCTCGTCGCGTCTTCGGGCTCGATCCTCGTGGCCCTGTTCGTTCCCAGCCTGAGCGGTCTGCCCGCGATCCTGGTGTCGCAGCCCGCGCCGTGGTCGGTTCCGCTGGCATTCGGAGTAATGATCGTGGTTTCCTTGCGGGGCAGGCCTCCCGCCTGGTCCACGGCCGCCATGCTGCGGCTGCACTTGGACGATCGCACAGCCGAGACCCCTTCGTCGTGGTCCGACCACCGTTCGTCGACCGTTCGTCGTCTCGGCAGACGTTTGAACCGCTGAAGGTTCCGGTCTCCTTGACCTCTCCTTAACGTGTCGCGGAACACATTCGCGGTGCGAGGAGAGCACGATGAGTACCGAAACGAACGCTCCCAGTCCGCCGGAAACGGACTGGGACAAAGCCCATGACAGCGCGGAGTTCAAGGAACTGCGGGCTCGGTTGCGCCGGTTCGTGTTCCCCGTATCGGCTTTGTTCCTTCTCTGGTACCTGCTCTACGTCCTGCTCGCCGACTACGCGCACGGCTTCATGAGCACGAAGCTGGTCGGCAACATCACCGTCGGCCTGGTCTTCGGTCTGCTGCAGTTCGTTTCGACCTTCGTGATCACGGGGCTCTACGTCCGCTACGCGAACAAGAAACTCGACCCCATCGCGGAGAAGATCCGCACGGACATCGAGAGTGAGACCAAATGACCCTCGCCGCCGGAGTCGAGGGCAGCAGCCCCGTACTCAACATCACCATCTTCGGCCTGTTCGTGGTGGTCACGCTGTTCGTCGTGTTCCGGGCCAGCCGCAACACGAAGACCGCGTCGGACTACTACGCCGCAGGCCGCGCGTTCACCGGCCCGCAGAACGGCGTCGCCATCGCGGGTGACTACCTGTCCGCCGCCTCGTTCCTCGGGATCGCGGGCGCGATCGCCGTCTACGGCTACGACGGTTTCCTCTACTCCATCGGCTTCCTGGTGGCGTGGCTCGTCGCGTTGCTGCTGGTCGCGGAACTGCTGCGCAACACCGGCAAGTTCACCATGGGCGACGTGCTGGCCTTCCGGATGAGGCAGCGCCCGGTGCGGGCCGCGGCGGCGACGTCCACCCTGGCCGTCTCGTTCTTCTACCTGCTGGCGCAGATGGCGGGCGCCGGTGGCCTCGTCGCGCTGCTGCTCGGGATCGAGAGCAAGGCGGGGCAGGCCGCGATCATCGTGATCGTCGGCATCATCATGATCGCCTACGTGCTCATCGGCGGGATGAAGGGCACCACGTGGGTCCAGATCATCAAGGCGGCACTGCTCATCGTCGGTGCGCTGGCGATGACGCTGTGGGTGCTGGGCATGTACGGCTTCAACCTTTCCGCGCTGCTGCAGGGCGCCGTGGACAAGGCGGGCAAGGCCGGTGAGGCGTTGCTCGGGCCGGGCAACCAGTACGGCAAGACCGGCACGACGAAGCTCGACTTCCTGTCGCTGGGTATCGCGCTGGTGCTCGGCACCGCGGGTCTGCCGCACGTCCTGATGCGCTTCTACACGGTGCCGACCGCGAAGGAAGCCCGTCGTTCCGTGGTGTGGGCGATCGGCTTGATCGGCGTCTTCTACCTGTTCACGCTGGTGCTCGGCTACGGTGCCGGCGCGCTCGTCGGCGCGGACAAGATCAAGGCCGCGCCCGGTGGCGTGAACTCGGCGGCTCCGCTGCTGGCGCTGGAACTCGGCGGACCGATCCTGCTCGGCCTGATCGCGGCGATCGCGTTCGCGACGATCCTCGCCGTGGTCGCGGGACTGACGATCACCGCGTCGGCGTCGTTCGCGCACGACGTCTACGCCAACGTGATCAAGAAGGGCAAGGCGAGCCCGGCCTCGGAGGTGAAGGTCGCCCGGATCACCGCGCTGGTGATCGGCGCGGTCGCGATCCTCGGCGGCATCCTCGCCAACGGGCAGAACATCGCGTTCCTGGTGGCGCTCGCGTTCGCCGTGGCCGCGTCGGCGAACCTGCCGACGATCCTCTACTCGCTGTTCTGGAAGCGATTCAACACCCAAGGCGCCTTGTGGAGCATCTACGGCGGCCTCGCGGTGTGCATCGTGCTGATCGTGTTCTCCCCGGCGGTCTCGGGTAAACCCGTCGACGCCAAGACCGGGAAGAGCGCCTCGATGATCCAGGGCGTCGACTTCCACTGGTTCCCGCTGGACAACCCCGGCATCGTCTCGATCCCGGTCGCGTTCTTCCTCGGCTGGCTCGGCACCGTGCTGTCCAAGGAACACAACCAGAAGAAGTACGCCGAGATGGAGGTCCGGTCCCTCACCGGAGCGGGCGCCGAAAAGGCCGTCGCCCACTGATCGCCGGGACGGTGCGGCCGGCACCAACGCCCCCGGCCGCACCGCCCCGGTTCCCATTTCCCCTTAGTACGGCAGCTTTCCCGCCGTCAGCCCGGTCAGCTTCGCGCGGAGATCCGCGCGGACCGACTTCCACAGCCCGGTACCCAGCGAGATCCGCGCCACCCCCAGTGCGGCGAGCGCGGAGAGATCGGGGCCTCCGGGCATCGGAGCGGCGTTGACCGCCCCCGGCGCCACCGCCTTCACGAACTCGCCCAGCACTTCCGGCGACTTCACCATGATCGGGTAGACGCAGTCCGCCCCGGCCTCCAGATACGCCTTGGCCCGCAAGATCGCGTCGTCCAGTACCGCTCGTTCGTCGGACGCGCCGAGGAAGACGTCGACGCGGGCGTTGATCACCAGTGCGTCCCCGGCGGCCTCGCGCAACTCCGCGACCCGTTCCGCCTGCGCCTCCAACGATCGGACTCCGCCCGAGGCGTGATCGGTGTCTTCGTAGTTGCAGCCGACGGCACCCGCTTCGGCCAGCCTCGCCGCGAGTTCTCCCGCTTCGAGCCCGTACCCGCCTTCCGCGTCGACGGTCACCGGCACCGAGACCGCCCGCGCGATCCTCGCGGCGGCCGCGAACATCTCGCCGGCTGGCGCGTCCTCCCCGTCCTCGTACCCCAGGACCTTGGCCACGGCGAACGAACTCGTCGCCACGACCGGGAATCCGGCGGCTTCCACGAGCCGCGCGCTGTCGGCGTCCCACGCGTTCGGCAGGAGCAGCGGGGTTCCCGCGACGTGCAGTTCCCGCAGCCGGGCCGCCGTCATTCGGCGCGCTCGGGCAGCGGCGCGTGGCTGGTCACGCACATCCGGTTCCAGCTGTTGATCGCGATGGCCTCCCAGACGATGGCGCGGTACTGCTCCTCGGTGAAGACGCGGGTGGCCTCTTCGTAGACGTCGTCCGGGACGTCGTGCAGGGTCGCGACATTGGTGATCGCCTCGGTGAGCGCGAGCGCGGCGCGCTCCTGCTCGGTGAACAGCTCGGTCTCGCGCCAGCCCTGGAGCACGAACAGCCGCCGGGGCGACTCGCCCATCTGCAACGCGTCGTGGGAGTGCATGTCGAGGCAGAACGCGCAGTGGTTGATCTGTGAAGACCGCATCTTCACCAGTTCGAGGATCTTCTGGTCGACACCGGCGTTGGCGGCGGCCTTCTCGACTTCGGCCTGCAGCTTCGCCATGGCCTGGTAGATCTCGGGCACTCGTTTGCCCACGTGGATTCGCTCGGTCATGCCGTCGAATCTAGCGGCGACTGGCCCACGAGTATGGTCCAGTCACATGGCAGAATCATGGTCCAGTTCGGGAATAGACGTCCACCTGGACTGGCGTCCCGAAAGCGGCCGGACCGGGCTCGCGACGGCGATCCGCGCGGCCATCCGGGAAGGGCGCTGGCAAGCGGGCGCCGCGGTGCCCTCGACCAGGGCGCTGGCGCAGGACCTCGGGGTCGCCAGGGGGACGGTCACCCGCGTGTACGCCGACCTCGCCGCCGAGGGCTACCTGCGGACGGCGCAGGGCGCCCCGACCCGGGTCGCGACGGCGGGCGCGCTGCCCGCGTCGCCGCCGAGGCCCGTCCCGCGCGACCCGGCGCCGCGCTGGGATCTGCGCCCCGGCAGGCCGAACCTGTCCGCGTTCCCCCGGTCCGCCTGGCTGGCGGCCACCCGCCGGGCCCTGCACCGGGCACCGATGACGGCGTTCGACTACACGGCCGAATCCGGCGCCGCGGAACTGCGGGAGACGCTCGCCGCGTATCTCGCCCGCAGCCGCGGCGTGATCGCCGACCCCGCCCGCATCCTGGTGTGTTCCGGGTTCTCGCACGCGATCGCGATCCTGGCGCGGGTCCTGCACGCGCGCGGCGCGGACGAGATCGCGTTCGAGAACCCGTCGCTGCACATCTACCGGAACATCGCCGCCGCCAACGGTCCCCGCGTGGTCGGTGTCCCCGTCGACGACCACGGGATCACGGTGTCCGCTTTGGACAGTCCGGCGGTGGTGGTCACCCCGGCACACCAGTACCCGCTGGGCGTCACACTCGCCCCGCGGCGACGGGCGGAACTCACCCGGTGGGCGGAGGAAACCGGCGCCGTCGTCATCGAGGACGACTACGACGGCGAGTTCCGGTTCGACCACCAGCAGGTCGGTGCGTTGCAGGCGCTGGCACCGGAACGGGTCGTGTACGTGGGCACGACGAGCAAGACGCTCGCGCCGTCGCTCCGGCTGGGGTGGATGGTGCTGCCGCGCTTCCTGGTCGAACCGGTGCGCACGGCGCTGGCCGAGAGCGGGGCGCGGCCGGCGTTGCTGGACCAGCTGGCGTTGGCCGAACTGATCGAATCGGGCGCCTACGACCAGCACATCCGCCGGTGCCGTGTCGAGTACCGCTCCCGGCGGGACAGGCTGCTCGCGGCCTTACCGGATTCCGTGCTGCCGCAAGGGATCTCCGCCGGGCTGCATCTGGTGCTCCAGTTCCCCGGCGAGCTCCCGAAGGAGATGGAGGTGCTGGCCGCCTGCCGCCGTCGCGCGATCGGGCTCGAAGGGCTCAGCGGTCACTGGATCGGCGAGCCGCAGCGCGAAGGGCTCATCATCGGGTACGGCGCCGCCGCGAAGCACGCTTTCGGCGGCGCCACCCAGGCCTTGCGCGAGGCCATCTTCGAAGTCACCTAGCCCCCGCGTTTCGTCCTCTGAATGCGGTGGTTCGCTTTGCCAACTACCGCATTCAGAGGACTAGATGCGTGGGGTCAGCAGAACCAGGCACGGGCACGGAGGATGTCGGTCTTCAGGACGGGCGCGCCGTCGACCGGGGCGGGGTTCTCCGGGGTCGGCTTGATGCCACCGGCGGCGACGTCGTCGAGGGTTTCGAGACCTTCGTGACCGACGGTGCCGAAGATCGTGTAGTTCGGGCGCAGCGCGGAGTCGCCGTACACCACGAAGAACTGGCTCCCGTTCGTCGCCGGGCCCGCGTTGGCCATCGCGAGGACACCGCGCGAATACACCTTGCGCTCGCCGGTCGGGTCGGTCGGCGCGGGCGGCAGGCCGACGGGCAGTTCGTCCTTGTACTTGTAGCCGGGGCCGCCCTCGCCGGTGCCGCTCGGGTCACCGCACTGCAGCACCTTCAACGTCGGGTACGCGGTCAGCCGGTGACACGTCGTGCGGTCGTAGAAGCGGTGCTTCGCCAGATGCAGGAAGCTCTGCACCGTGCACGGCGCCTTCGCCCGATCGAGGGTGAGATCGATCTTGCCCTGGTTGGTCTTCAGCTGCACCGCGACCTTGCCCCGGTCCGGCGTGTGCCGGGGGTCCGGCGGCAGCGGGACCGGGCGCGCGGCCGGCTCGTCCGGCGTCTGCGTGTACTGGCACGGCCCCTTCGTGACCTTCGGCGGCGCGCCTTCCGCCGACGCCGTTCCAGTGCCGGCCGCGAGCATCAGCCCGGCTCCCAGCACTGCCACAAAGACCTTCGCGATCCTCTGCACGGTTCCTGCCTCCCAGCCGTGGACGAAGAGCAGAGCATAGGGTGAATCCCCGGCGCTCACACAGGTCCGGAAGTAGGTCCGCGGTTAGGGTCGAAGCCGTGGAGATCGCCGAACGACACCAATGGCAGCTGAACGCCCTGACCTTCCTGTACGCGTACACGCAGTACGTCCTCGTGCACGAGCGGGTCATGGCGGGGCTGCCGCCGGAGAAACCGGCCGAACTCGACAAACCGCGCATGCTCAGGCTCGCCAAGGTCGTCGACGACATGATCCTCGACTTCCGCAAGGAGGACGGGCTGACCGATCTCGAACGGCGCCGGGTCATCCGCCTCGCCAGGGAGATCAAGTCGCACGTCCGGGAGAAGTGGCCGCCCCGCGAACCGTCGCTGACCGAGTGGATCGCCTCGGCCGCGGCGCATTTCTACTGCGAGGAGCACATCAACAACGGCTACGTCCGGATGGGCCGCGTCTTCGATCCCGACATGGCGGACAGGTTCCTGGAGCGGGTCGAGTTCTGCCGGGGGCAGACCGTCACGATCACGAACTACGCGCACAAGGTGGCCGACGGCGAAGAGCTCACCTACGGCGAGACCAACCAGCTCGAAGTCTGGAAAGAGGACGCGATCGCCCATTTGGACAATCTCGACAGCGATTTCGGCGACATCAAGATGTACGTCGAATTCTGATCCTCGTGAGTGGTGAGGACGGTTCTAACCGTCCTTACCACTCACGAGCCGCGAAGGTCCGCGATGAGTTCGTCGGCCGCCGCGAACGGGTCGAGTTTCCGCGTGACCACGCGTTCGGCCAATTCGGTGAGCCGGTCCCCGGAGCGCAGGTCGACGATTTCCGCGCGCAGCCGCTGCACGGCGATCGCTTCGACCTCGTCCCGGGCCCGCGCCGCACGGCGGCGGGGCAGCTCGTCGCGCCGGACCAGCCAATCGTGGTGTTCGTCGAGCGCGCGGACGACGTCGTCGACGCCTTCGCCGCGCGAGGCCACCGTTCGCACGATCGGCTGACGCCAGCTCGGGCCGCGGATCTCCCGGCGCACCAAGGAGATCATCTGCTTGAGGTCGTGCACGGTCGCGTCCGCGCCCTCGCGGTCGGCCTTGTTGACCACGAACACGTCCGCGATCTCCAGCACGCCGGCCTTGGCCGCCTGGATCCCGTCGCCCATCCCCGGCGCGAGCAGGACCACCGTGGTGTCGGCCAGTTTCACGACGTCCACTTCGGACTGGCCGACGCCGACGGTCTCGATCAGCACGACGTCGAACCCGGCCGCGTCGAGCACCCGGACCGCCTGCGGAGTCGCCCACGACAGCCCGCCGAGATGGCCGCGCGTGGCCATCGAACGGATGAACACGCCGGGATCGGTGGCGTGTTCGGTCATCCGGATCCGGTCGCCGAGCAGCGCTCCGCCGGAGAACGGCGAAGACGGGTCGATCGCCAGCACGCCGACGCGCAGACCCTTGGCCCGCAGAGCCGTGAGCAACGCCGAAGTCGATGTCGACTTGCCGACACCGGGCGGCCCGGTCAGGCCGACGACCCGCGCGGTGCCGGTGTGCGGTGTCAGCTTCGCCGCGACCTCGGGCAACCGCGGATGGGCGTCCTCGACCAGCGACAGCAACCGGGCGATCGCGCGGGGGACGCCATCCCGCGCGCGACCGACCAGTTCGTCGATGTCCAGCTGTACCGGCAAGGGCTTTACGGAACCCGGAGGAGCAGCGCGTCGCCCTGACCGCCGCCGCCGCAGAGGGCGGCCGCGCCGAGGCCACCGCCGCGACGGCGGAGCTCGTGGACCAGGTGCACGGCGAGCCGCGCGCCGGACGCGCCGATCGGGTGACCGAGCGCGATGGCACCGCCGTCGACGTTCACCTTGTCCGCGCTGACGCCGAGCTTGTCGGCGGAGACCAGCCCGACGGCGGCGAAGGCCTCGTTGATCTCGATCAGGTCGAGCGCGTCCGCAGTCAGCTTCTCCTTGGCCAGCGCGGCCAGGATCGCGTTCGACGGCTGCTCGTGCAGGCTGGCGTCCGGACCGGCGACCACACCGTGCGCGCCGATCTCGGCGAGCGGGGTCAGGCCCAGCTCCTCGGCCTTGGCCCTGCTCGCGACGATGACCGCGGCCGCGCCGTCGGAGATCTGCGAAGCCGAGCCGGCGGTGATGGTGCCGTCGGAGGCGAAGGCGGGACGCAGCTTCGCGAGGCCTTCGGCGGTGGTGTCGGCGCGGACGCCTTCGTCCTGCGAGAAGACGACCGGGTCGCCCTTGCGCTGCGGGATCGACACCGGCGCGATCTCGGCGTCGAAGCGGCCTTCGGCGATCGCGGCGGCGGCGCGCTGGTGCGAACGCGCGGAGAACTCGTCCTGCTGCTCGCGGGTGATCCCGTAGCGGCTGTTGTACTTCTCCGTCGACGAGCCCATGGCGACCTGGTCGAAGGCGCAGAACAGACCGTCGTAGGCCATGTGGTCGACGAGCGTGGTGTCGCCGTACTTGAAGCCCGCGCGGGACTTCGGCAGCAGATGCGGCGACTGGGTCATCGATTCCTGGCCACCGGCCACGATCAGGTCGAACTCACCCGCGCGGATGAGCTGGTCGGCCAGCGCGATGGCGTCGAGACCGGAGAGGCAGACCTTGTTGATGGTCAGCGCCGGGACACTCATCGGGATACCGGCGGCGACCGCGGCCTGCCGGGCCGGGATCTGGCCCGCGCCGGCGGTGAGCACCTGGCCCATGATCGTGTACTGGACCGCGTCCGGGGAGACACCGGCCTGCTCCAGCGCCGCCTTGATGGCGAATCCGCCGAGTTGTGCGCCCGAGAAATCCTTCAGGGAACCGAGCAATCGCCCGATCGGTGTACGGGCGGCACCCAGGATCACGGAACCGGACACGGCGTCCTCCAAGCATCGGCGCAAGGGCAAAGGGGGTCTTCGCGACCATACCCGGGTCGCGGGCCTCTTGATGGAGCCAGTGTGAGGCGGCGCACGCCGGTCCACCCGCCCGCGCACCTATCCTGCTCTGCATGAACCAGGCGCTGAAACCGTTCGTGACGGCCATCGACCACGTCGGCATCGCGGTACCCGATCTCGACGCCGCGATCGCCTTCCACGCCGAGCATTTCGGCCTGGAGGTCGCGCACGAGGAGATCAACGAGGAGCAGGGGGTCCGCGAGGCGATGCTGCGGGCGCCGGGCACCGCCGGGACCGAGACCGCGATCCAGCTCCTCGCGCCGCTGCGCGACGATTCCGCGATCGGCAAGTTCCTCGCGAAGAGCGGGCCGGGGCTGCAGCAGCTGGCGTATCGAGTGTCCGATGTGGACGCCGCGGCCGCGGCGCTGCGCGCACAGGGGCTGCGGCTGCTCTACGCCGAGGCGAAGCGGGGCACGTCCAACAGCCGGGTGAACTTCGTCCACCCCAAGGACGCCGGCGGAGTGCTCGTCGAGTTGGTGGAGCCCGCGAAGGACGGTCACTGACCGCGCGTCAACGCTGAGGCGATGAAGAGGACCTCGCGGTCGATCTCGGCGGGGTCCCCGTCTTCGGTGTGCCGCGCCGTCGCGTGCCGGTGGCTGACCGCCCGCGCGAGCAGTCCCGACGCCGAATCGACGTCGGCGAGCGCGACCTTGCCGCCCGTCGCGGCGACGATCACGGCCTTCACCTGCCGGACGAGCTGCTGGAAACGATCGGCCAGCGCGTCGCGGACCGCGCGGTGCGTGTCGGCCTCGCGCCACAGCAGGTGTGACAACGCCAAGGACCGGTTGAACCGCCTGTCGAGCTCCACGACGAGGCCGCGCAGGCTGCCCGCGAGGTCGCCGGGGACCACCACGACGGCCGGTTCGATCCGGGCGTCGGGCAGTTCGGCGACCAGCGCGGCCAGCAGATCCGACTTACGCCGGAAGTAGTAGTGCACGAGGCCCTTCGGCACGCCCGCCCGCTCCGCGATCCGCGAAGTGGGCGTGGCGTCGAAACCGGATTCGGCGAAAAGCGCCTCCGCGGCTCGCAGGATGCGCTGTTTCGCCGAATCCTCTTTCACGCCTTTTCCTCCCGGGTCAGTGCTGTCCCGCCGTCTTGTGCGTCGCCTGGGCGATCGGCATCGCCGCCGCCCCGGCCACCACGGTCAGGACGCCACCGATCCAAGCGGTCCAGGACGCGCCCATGAAGTCGGCGTATCCCATCACCCAGGGCGAAATGAACAGCAGCGCGCCCAGAACGATCTGGATGCCTTCGCCGTAGACCATGCCAGGCATCGCAAGCGACGCGAGACCGTCGAGGGCGACCAGCGCGCCGAGGACGACGAGCGTCCACATGGCGGTGTTGTCCGTGGTCATCCAGAGGGGTGAAAGAGCGACGACGACACCGATGACCACCTCCGCCCAGTCATGGGGACGGGTCCAAGGGCGCGTCGTGGGTTCGTTCATGCGTGCTCACCTCCGAATATCGGCTGAACCTGCAGGTCGGAGAGATCTCCACCGCCCATGGTCCGCTTGGTTGGCCGGCCGGTCAAGACCGGCCGATAACACTTCGGGATGTGGACGTGCTCCACGTCTCGTACAGTTGTGAAGCCGGTTACCCATGAGTAATTTAAGCCGCCAAACGCCGTCCCCCCATTCGCGGAGGTTCCGATGTCGCAGCTCGGCGAGATCCAGCAGGCCATTCTGAACGATGACCTCGGCGCCGTGGCGTCGCTCGACGTGCCGGAGACCTATCGCGGGGTGACCGTGCACAAGGACGAGGCCGGCATGTTCGAAGGCCTCGAAAGCCGGGACAAGGACCCGCGCAAGTCGCTGCACGTGGACGAGGTCCCGACGCCGGAGCTCGGCCCCGGCGAGGCGCTGGTCGCGGTCATGGCGAGCGCGATCAACTACAACACCGTCTGGACCTCGATCTTCGAGCCGATCTCGACGTTCAAGTTCCTGGAGCGCTACGGGCGGCTTTCGCCGCTGGCCAAGCGCCACGACCTGCCGTACCACGTCGTCGGCTCGGACCTGTCCGGCGTCGTGCTGCGCACCGGCGCCGGCGTGCACAACTGGAAGCCGGGCGACGAGGTCGTCGCGCACTGCCTCAACGTGGAACTCGAAGGCCCGGACGGGCACAACGACACGATGCTCGACTCCGAGCAGCGCATCTGGGGTTTCGAGACGAACTTCGGCGGGCTCGCCGAGATCGCGCTCGTGAAGTCGAACCAGCTGATGCCGAAGCCGGACCACCTCACCTGGGAAGAGGCCGCCTCCCCCGGCCTGGTGAACTCCACGGCCTACCGCCAGCTGGTCTCGCGTAACGGCGCCGACATGAAGCAGGGCGACGTCGTGCTGATCTGGGGTGCTTCGGGCGGCCTCGGCTCCTACGCGACGCAGTACGCGCTCAACGGCGGCGCCATCCCGGTGTGCGTGGTCTCCAGCCCCGAAAAGGCGGAGATCTGCCGGAAGCTGGGCGCGGAGCTGATCATCGACCGCAACGCCGAGGGCTACAAGTTCTGGAAGGACGAAAACAACCAGGACCCGAAGGAGTGGCAGCGGTTCGGCAAGAAGATCCGCGAGCTGACCGGCGGCGAGGACCCGGACATCGTCTTCGAGCACCCTGGCCGCGAGACGTTCGGCGCGTCGGTCTACGCCGCCCGCAAGGGCGGCACGATCGTCACGTGCGCGTCGACGTCGGGCTACATGCACCAGTACGACAACCGTTACCTGTGGATGAACCTGAAGCGGATCGTCGGCAGCCACTTCGCGAACTACCGCGAATCGTGGGAGGCGAACCGGCTGATCGCGAAAGGTCTGATCCACCCGACGCTGTCGAAGACGTACGCGCTCGAGGACACCGGGCAGGCCGCGCTGGACGTCCACCGCAACGCGCATCAGGGCAAGGTCGGCGTGCTCGCCCTTGCGCCGGAAGAAGGTCTGGGCGTCCGCAACCACGAGCTGCGCGAAAAGCACATCGACGGGATCAACGCGTTCCGGAACGTTTAGCGCGCCAGAACGCGCTTTCGCCGCGCGTTGCGTGGGTGCTCACCCTTCCGTGACTCCAGCTCGACTACGGTAGAAGGATGAGCCTTGGCGAGGAACGGGAGCTAGTGCCGCTGGGAGCCGGCTTCGACGTGGCGAAGCGCGGTTACAGCCGTGCGCAGGTCGACGAACATCTCGAACGGCTGGACGCCGATCTGAAGATGCTCACCGCCGATCGCGATGCCGCCATCGGACAGGCGGGCGACCTGGCACGGCAGCTGGAGATCGCACGCGGCGAGATCGCGGACCTGCGCGGACAGGTCGACAGGCTCGCCCAGCCGCCGACGAGTGTCGAAGGCCTTTCCGAGCGCCTGCAGCGAATGTTGCGGCTCGCGCAGGACGAGGCCGCCGACACCAAGGCGCGCGCGGAAGCCGAAGCCGGGCACATCCGGGCCAAGGCGGAGACCGACGCGAGCGCCATGCGGGCGCGCTACGAGCAGCTGCTCAACGAGCTCGACCTCCGTCGCAAGGAGATGGAGGCCGAGCACCGCGGCGTGCTCGAGAAGGCCCGCGCCGAGGCCAAGGACATCACCGACAAGGCGAAGGCCGAGCGCGACAAGCTCGACGCCGAATCGCAGCAGCGCCGCACCCAGGTCGAAGAGGACTTCGAGATCGCGATGGCGTCGCGGCGCACCGAGGCCATGCACGCGCTGGCCGAGCAGGAGGCCGCGAGCAAGGCCGAGGCCGCCCGCCGCGTCCGCGAGGCCACCGAGGACGCCGCCGCCATCCGCGCGAAGGTGCTCGAAGAGGAGACGGCGGCCAAGGCCGACATCGAGCGCCGTCAGCGCGAGTCCGTCGCCGACGCCAACAAGCGCAAGCAGGACTCGATCACCGAGGCCAACGCCCGGCTCGCCGAGGCGGCCGACGAGGCACGCCGCCGCGTCCGGCAGGCCACCGAAGAGTCCAACCGGCGGATCACCCAGGCCACCGAACGGGTCGAAGCGCTCCGCAAGGTGCGCTCCAGCCTGGCCGAGCAGGTCCGCTCCGCGCGGACCGCGCTCGCCGAGGCGACGCACGTGCTCGGCGACGAGCCGCATGTCCCGGCGGACCTGAAGGCGAAGCCGTCGCCCGACTCCGAAGCCACCGTGCAGCTCCGGACGGCCGATGTGCCGAAGGCCACATCCGGCGCGAAGCCTTCACCGCGACCTGCGGCAGCGCAGAAACCGACTGGCGAGTAACCTTTTCACCCGACCGTGCTCACGACGGCCTGCGAGGCCGCCGACGAGCGGTTATCGTCGCTGCTCGCACGCTGGTGCGGGCTGTCAGATCGGTGGAGGTTGCGGATGGCTGCATATCGGACCGTGGTCGTGGGCACGGACGGCTCGGATTCTTCGTTCGCCGCGGTCGACCGGGCGGCGAGCGTCGCCGGGGATTCCGGAGCGACCCTGGTCATCGTGTGCGCCTACTACCCCGCCAACAAGGGCGACGTGGAGAAGGCGCAGGACGTCCTCGGTGACGAGGCGTACCAGGTGGTGGGCTCGGCTCCGGCCGAGGACACCCTCCTGTCCGCCCGCGACCGGGCGGCGAAGGCCGGCGCCAAGAACATCGACACCGCCGCGGTCGTCGGCGACCCGGTCGACTCGCTGCGCAAGGTCGTCGCCGAACGCTCCGCGGACCTGCTGGTGGTCGGCAACCGTGGCCTGAACACGCTCGCGGGCCGCATCCTCGGCTCCGTGCCGTCCGAAGTCGCGCGGAAGTCCGGGGTGGACGTGCTCATCGTCCACACCACCTGATGCCCGAACCCGGCGAGATCTCGCCCGACGCGCTGCAACAGCGCCTCGAACGGATCCTGCTCGGCGGAAAACGCAAATACACCAGGCTCGAAGTCGCCGAGAAGGCAGGCGTTCCCGAGGAACGCTCTCGGCGGCTTTGGCGTGCGCTGGGCTTCGCGACCGTCGATGACGACGAGGTCGTCTTCACCGACGCCGACATCGAGGCGATCCGCACGGCGGACCAGCTGATGAACTCGGGCCTGATCGACCCGAGCATCGAGCTGGCCGTGACCCGCGCGCTGGGCCAGCACCTTTCGCGGCTCGCGGAATGGCAGGTCCACATGCTGTGGACGATGATCACCGAGAACAAGGAGATCGGCAGCAGCGAACGCCAGATCGGGCGGCTCGTCGAACGGCTGCTGCCCGAGCTGGAGAAGGTGCAGGAGTTCGTCTGGCGCCGCCACCTCGCGGCCTACGCCGGCCGGGCGATGGCCCTGCCCGACGAGGACCTCGAGGCCAGGACCGAAGTGGTCGGGTTCGTCGACATGGTCGGCTACACGCGGCTGACCAGGCAGGTCGACGAGGACGAGCTCACCGACATCCTCGACCGGTTCGAATCCGTCGCCACCGAGGTCATCGCCGATCACCACGGGCGGATCGTGAAGATGATCGGCGACGAGGTCCTGTTCGTCGCCGATTCCGCCGTCGACGGCGCCGAGATCGCCCTCGCCCTGTCCGAACGCGCCGACGCCGACGAGACCCTGCCCTCCGTGCGCGCCGGCCTGGCTTCGGGACGGATCCTCAGCCGGTTCGGCGACGTCTACGGCTCGGTCGTGAACCTCGCCGCCCGCCTCACCTCGACCGCGCGGCCGGGCACCATCCTGGTGGACAAGGAACTCGCCGCCGAGCTCTCGGAGTTCCCGCAGTTCGAGATCCGCACGCGGCGGCCGGTTTCGGTGCGGGGGTACAACCGGCTGCGGCCTTCGTCCCTGCGCCGGGCGCGGGACCGGCCTTCGGGCATGTTCGCGTCCTCGCAGCAGCTCGCGGCGGAGATGCTGGGGCTGGCCGACGCCACTCCGGCTCCGGCCTCCGCTCCCGTGCCGGAAGACGTCCCGGACGAGGTCGAGGACGCCGCCGCGGACTCGACGCCGCCCCGGCCTCGGCCCAAGCGGCGCCGTCGTCGCTGACCCTGGCGGGGAGAGCAAGGGACCTTTGCTACCACCGCCGGGCGGTCGCGAGTGGCGATTCGGGTCAGCGCCGGCCTGCGGTCGGCGATTTCGCGTGACTGGAGGGACGACACGCGTGATCAGATGGACGACACGCGTGATCAGGCGGACGGCTCTCGGCGGCACCGGCCGCCGACGCGTGTCGTCCATCCAGTCACGCGTGTCGTCCGTCTGATCACGCATGCCGTCCGCCCGGTCACGCGAAGCTCCCGCTTCACGCCAGGTCGTGAGGTCAGGCGGGCAGCACGGCGTATTGCCGGACGTAGAGGTCGGTGTAGGTGACGGGACCGCGCGGGCCGGGGACCTTGTCCAGGTTGATGCCGGTCTCGGGGACGGCTAGGAGCTTGAAGCCGTCGAGCAGCCGGGTCGGGGCGTTCCAGAAGACGCCGGTGCCGGTGTACGCGTCGAAGAACGCGTCGGCGGCTTCGCTGCTTTCGGTCGCGATGCCGGCGGCCAGGCCCGACGTCCGCTCGTTGGCGATCTCCGCCGCCTCGGGCAGGCCGGAGACCTTCGCGACGGTGACGGTCGCTTCGCGGTCCGAGTCGAGCGCCCATTCGTAACCGATGGCGTGCTCGTGCGGGGCGAGCGACGGCGTGACGCCACGCTCGGCCAGCGCGCCGGAGATGCCCGGCCACACGCGGTCGTGCGCGTCTTCGTGGATCAGCAGCAGGTTCAGCCGGTTGCAGACACCGAGCCGGTCGAGGCTGTTGAAGACCAGGTCACGCACCTTGTCGGTGTCGGCCGCTTCGTCGACGTACAGCACGCCGCCGCCGTCGGCGTGTGCCAGCGTGCGGACGCCGTGGACGGCAGCCTCGGTGGCCAGCGCCCTGGTGCTGTCACCGCTGCCGCGCAGGATGACCAGCGGCACGAGCGAGGGGAAACGGACCAGCGCGGAGGCCGCTTCACGTTCGGCACGCGGCACCAGCTGGATGACGTCCGGGTCGATGCCCGCCTCGGAGAGCGCGGGGGCGATCACGGTCTCGCGCAGGCGCTGGGCCGAGCCGAGCGCGGCGGAACCCGTGCGGAGCACACCACCGTTGCGCGACTTCACCAGCTGCGACGCGACGTCGACCGTGACGTTCGGGCGTGCCTCGTAGTTCGCCCCGATCACGCCGACCGGACGACGGCGTTCCACGAGCCGCAGTCCTCCGTCCAAAGTGGACACGTCGACGGAACGCTCCTGATGCGGCGCACCCGCCAGGAGACGGAGCTGTTCGGCCATGCCGCTCAGCCGCTCGGGAGTGATGGTGAGCCTGTCGAGCAGACCCGCGCTCATACCGTCTTCGCGCGCCTTGGCGATGTCGGCCTGGTTCGCCTCGAGCACGACGTCGGCGTGCTCGACGAGCTTGTCCGCCATGGCGTTCAGCGCGGCGTCGATCGCTTCCGGGGAGGCGGCGGCCAGCGACGGCGCGGCCCGTTTCGCCGATCGAGCGCATTCCTCGACGGCCTTGGCGACCTCGTCCATCTGCTGACTCCTTCCGTGCGGAACGAGCCATCAGTCTGCCGTACCGCCCCGGTCAGGCGACGGTCGGCTCCAGCAGCCACAACCCGCCCGCGAAGAGACAGCTCACCGTCAGCACGGCCATCACCAGCACCCACAGCACCGCGGGCATCCCGGTGAGCCTGCCGAGCTGGTCGGCGTCGGAATCCCTCGCCGCACCCCGGCGCCGCTTGATCTGCAGCTCGACCACCGGCCGGACGCCACCGAACAGCAGGAACCAGGTCAGCAGGTAGACGAAGATCGCCTGGAACCACGACGGCGCCACCAGCGCGACCAGCCCGAGCACCACCGAGCTGGCGATCACGGTGAACACCCCGTAGGTGTTGCGCACCATCACCAGCACACCCAGCAGCATCAGCGCCATCACGATCAGAACGACGGTGATCAGGTCCGACGAGAGCAGCGACGCGAACACCAGCCCGAGCACGGCGGCGGCCGGATACCCGGCCAGCGCGGTGAACGCCATCCCCGGCCCCTCCGGTTTGCCACGGGAGACGGTGACGCCGGAGGTGTCCGAGTGCAGCTTGATGGCCTGCAGCCGTCGTCCGACCAGCACCGCCGCCAGCGCGTGGCCGGCCTCGTGGACGAGCGTGATCAGGTTGCGGGCGATCCGCCATGGCCTGCCCGAGAGCACCACGAGCAGTGCGAGACCACCGGTGACCAGGGTGATCGTGCCGGGCGGGGTGGACTGGGCGATGTCGGAAACCGTTTCGGCGGGAGACGAGCTCACCTCACCAGCTCACCACAAGCCGGATATGTCCTGTGTCAGGCGGTCATGGAACCCCCGATCCCCCGCGTGCGAAACTCCGGGTCGTTGCGCAGGGCGAAGGCCACCCAGCTGCGGAAGGGACGCCAGACCGCGGAAAGCTCCTCCAGCTCCTCGGGCGGTGCCAGCGGCAGGTCGTACGCGGCCCGCATGGCCTCCTGCAAGCGTGGCTCGCCGGCGGGGAAGACGTCGGGATGCCCGGCGCCGCGGATCAGGATCAGCTGCGCCGAGAACGGGCCTATCCCCGGCAGGAGCTGCAGCCAGCGCAATGCGTCCGGCACCGGCATCGCGCGCAGATACGCGGCGTCGAGCAGGCCGTCCTTGGCGGCGTTGGCCACCGCGCGCAGCCGCTCGGCCTTCACCTCCGGCAGGCCGCGCCCGGCTTCGGGCCCGGCCAGCACGTCCGGCCCGGGGAACGACCTGAGGACGTGCCCGCCGACGTCCACCGGCCTGCCGAACTCCTCGGCGAGCCGCCATTTCACCGTGGCGGCCTGCGACATCCCCGCCCGATGGCTCAGGACCGCCCAGCAAGCCGCTTCATAGGGCGAATGGAAGAGCACGGGCCGCAGGCCGGGATACGCCTGCTGCAGGCGGCGCACCACCGGATCCGCCGCGCCGATCTTGGCGAAGCCGACACCGTCGACATCCACCGAGAGGATCCGCCGGACCTGGGCACCGACCTCGACGGCGAGCCCTTCCTCGGCGAAGACCTCCACCTCGATCGTGCCGGGCGATCTCTGTCTGACGGCCGCACCGACGTGCTCCCAACCCGCTTCGGCGGGGAAGGCGAAGCGCAGGGTGCCCGGCTCGGCGGCGGCGTCCGTGCGGCACGCGGGCGGGAAGTCGGTCAGGAAGCGGATGGACTTGCCGAGATCGAACGGACCGCGCACCGGGATGCGAAGCGTGGTCGAGGCGGTGTGCTGCAGGATCGAGCCGGTCATTTTCGGGCTCCTTCGGCTGGGGAACGGCGACTCCCTCCGACGTTAGAGAGGGCCACCGACAGTTTCGGGTCGCGGCGGCGGGGATGTCGCGAATGGGCCGGTCATGGCAGATTCTCGGGTGAACCTCGTGGAGGGAGCAGCCGTGCCGGACCATCGCGAACGTTTGACGAGCCTGCTGCGGCCGGGCACCACGGCCGCCGCAGCGGACCAAGGTTTCCTTGATCTGCTGGGAGAAATCCCGCAGGCGGGGCCGCCGACCGGACTCGCGCAGCGGCTGATGCGCACCTCCGCCGTGCCGATGATCTACGAGCGGTACTGGCGCCCGACGCTGGGCAGGGTCGCGAAAGGACTGACCGGCCCCAGCATGGCGGACGAGGTCCGCATCGCGATCGAGGCGCTCGGCCTGCGCCCCGGACAGATCTCGCTGGACGTCGCCTGCGGCACCGGCCGGTTCACGAGGGCCTTCGGTGAGGCTGTCGGCCCGGAAGGGCTCTCGATCGGCCTCGACGGTTCGGTCACCATGCTGGAGAAGGCGCTCGCCGCGCCCAATCCCGCCTCGGTGACGTATCTGCGCGCCGACGCCGTCGATCTGCCACTCGACGATTCCACTGTGGACGCCGTCTGCTGCTTCGCCGCGCTGCACATGTTCGCCGACCCGGATGCGGCCCTGGATTCGTTCGCCCGCGTGCTGAAACCCGGCGGCTCGCTGGTGATGCTGACCAGCGCCCGGCACGACGAGCAGCCGATGCGGCTGGCGGACACCGTCCTCGGCGGGCTGAGCGGGCAGCGGATGTTCGACCGCGGCGAGATCGCGGGGAAACTGTTCCGTCGCGGATTCGAGCACGTCGGCGAGCGGTACTCCGGTGTCACGCAGATCGTCACGGGCGAGCTAGGAGTTAACATCCGGAAATGACCCGCTCTGAGCACGCTTCGCCGATTCCTCCCGACGACAGCTACCTCCGTTCACTGGTCGAAGCGACCGCGGACGCCGTCGCCGCGGCCGAACCACTCGGCTCGTCCCATGACGGCGCGGACGCCGCCACGCGCGACGCCGTCAGCACCGAGATCCACGCGCTCCAGGCGGAATTGGTGGGGTTGAGCCAAGACCTGCACGCTCACCCCGAAGAGGGTTTCGCCGAGCACCGTTCGGTCCGCGCGCTCGGCGACCTGCTCCGGCGGCACGGCCACGAGGTGACGATCGGCGCGGGCGGGCTCGACACCGCCCTGGTCGCGACCACCCCCGGCAGCGGTCCGCATATCGCGGTCCTCTCCGAGTACGACGCGCTTCCCGGGCTCGGCCACGGCTGCGGGCACAACGTCATCTGCACCGCCGGCGCGGGTGGTTTCCTCGGCGCGGCGGCGGTCGCCGAACGGCTGGGCGGCCGGGTCTCGCTGATCGGCACGCCGGCGGAGGAAGGCGGTGGCGGCAAGGAGACCATGGCCCGCGCCGGCGTTTTCGACGACGTCGACGCCGTGCTCATGCTGCACCCGTTCAGCCACGACATCGCCATGCACCCGTTCCTCGGCAGGCGGCAGCTGGAGATGGTGTTCCACGGCGTCGGCGCCCACGCGTCGGCTCAGCCGTTCATGGGCCGCAACGCGCTCGACGCCGCCGTCGCCGCGTACCAGGGTGTCGCGGCGCTTCGGCAGCATCTGCCCTCCAGTGACCGCGTGCACGGCGTCTTCACCGACGGCGGCGCGCGGCCCAACGTCGTCCCCGAACGCGCGGCGCTGCTGTTCTATCTCCGATCCGCGCAACCGGACACGCTGCGCGACCTCGCCGAGCGGGTTTCGGCGGTCGCGCGCGGCGCGGCGGAGATGACCGGCTGCGGAGTCGAACTCCGATGGGACGCCCAGCCCGCGTATCTGCCGATCCGGTTCAACACCACCCTCGCCGGACGCTGGTCGGTGCATCAGGTCGACGCCGGCCGCAAACCGCTGCCGCCGGGGATCGTGCCCGAGTTCCTCACCGGCTCGACCGACCTCGGCAACCTCTCCTACCGGATGCCCGCGATCCACCCGATGATCGCCATCGCCGGGCCGACGACCGCCTTGCACACCAAGGAGTTCGCGGCCGCGGCCGGTTCGCCGGACGGCGATCGCGCGGTCGTCGACGGTGCGCTGGGGCTGGCGCTGACGGCCGTCGACTACCTGGCCGACGCGAAACTCCGCGCCGCGGTGCACGAGGAGTTCGAAGCGTCGGGCGGCGCGTTGGACGTGCCGGCGTTCTTCGACTGAGCGTTCTCAGGTAATTCTTCTCAGGAAAGCGCAGGGGTATTCCACAGGCGGTTCACAAGTACGGGCGCGAATCTTGTTCCATGACCGAGAACGAGAGTCGGCCCGGCCCCGCCTCCACCGGTGGGCACCAGCCGCCGCACCAGCAGCAGTACCCCGGCTACACCCCTTGGCAGGCCGCGCCGAATCCGCTCTTCACGCCGCAGCCCGCACCCCGTAGGAAGGGCGGCCGGGTGGCCGTCCTGGTGAGTGCGACGGCACTCGCCGCCGCACTCGTCGGCGGGGTCGGCGGAGCGGCGATCATGGGACTCGGCTCCACGTCGTCGGCGTCGGGCACGGGTTCGTCCGCAGTCGCCAACGGGCAACTGGTCGGGAACAACACCTCGGGTGACGTCAGCGGGGTCGCCGCGAAGGTGACGCCGAGCGTGGTGCAGGTGAACGTGACCACCGCGCAGGGTGAGGCGGTCGGCTCAGGCGTCATCCTGACGGCGGACGGGCGCATCCTCACCAACGCCCACGTCGTCGCGGACGCCGAGGGCGACGTGACCGTCACGCTGTCCGACGGCAAGCAGTACAAGGCGAGCGTGGTCGGCGCCGACACGAAGGCCGACATCGCCGTGCTCCAGGCGAAGGACGCGAGCGGGTTGACACCGGCTTCGCTCGGCGATTCCAGCAAGCTCGCCGTCGGCCAGCAGGTCGTCGCGATCGGCTCCCCCGGCGGCCTGCAGAACACGGTGACCACCGGCATCGTGAGCGCGCTGAACCGCAAGCTCGACGAGCTGAGCAGCGGCCAGGAGCGGCGTTCGCCCTACAGCAGGACCACGAACGAAGCCGGGCCGAGCTATACCGCGATCCAGACCGACGCCCCGATCAACCAGGGCAACTCGGGCGGGGCGCTGGTGGACGCGCAGGGGAACGTCATCGGGATCAACTCGGCGCTGTACAACCCGGCCTCGACCGGCAGCATCGGCATCGGTTTCGCGATCCCCATCAACGACGCGAAGAAGATCGTCGAGCAGATCGTCGGCTGATCCCGCCGTCTGGACCGCTGTCAGGGGGCGGCCCAGCAGGCACAGTCCGTGAAGGCCTCCTAGCGCAAGGAGGCCTTCACGGGCTTTCAGAGTTCGTACGTGAGGGTGAAGGTGTGGTTGCCCTCGTCGTCCTTGACGATCTCCGCCGTTCCGGTGATGCCGGTCAGCTCGCCGTGGCCGGAGCCCGGCAAGACGATCAGGTGATGCCCGTTCTCCCCCGCCGAGTGATGCAGGACGAAGCCGCCCTTGCGTCCGCCGACGGAGACGGCCAGCCGTTCGAAGGCGACGTACGCCGACGACGTCTCGTTCACCGCCGTGAGCATCTCGACGGCACTGGTGCCTTCGACGTCACCGGTGAACGTCTTGGTCAGCAGCACCCGCGAGAACTCGGTGCCTTCGGCCTTCTCGGTGGCTTGGGGATCCCAGCCGTCCACGGTGAACGACGCGGTCGCGGTGTTGGTCATGCCGCCGAGTCTGCCGCCTATACCTGACAGATTGCGTCAGGTATTCGTCACCGCCGCCGGTTCCCGAACAGGCCGCGCGTGATCTCCCGGCCGAGCGCGCTCGCCGCCGAGCGGAGGAACGACTTCACCGCAGGATTGCTCATCGCCTGCGCGACCATCCCCGGCTCCTGCTTCTCCTGCTTCGGAGCGGGCGCTTCCGGCGGCAGCGCCTCACCCGCGGGCGGCGCGGCCACCTTCGCGGCGAGCTTCTCGTAGGCCGACTCACGGTCGATCGTCTCGGCGTACTTCGCGTGCAGATCCGAAGACGTCGTCGCTGCGGAGATCGCTTCGGCACCGATGGAGCCCATCTTGGACCGCGGTGCGCGCAGACGGGTCCACGCGACCGGCGTCGGCGCGCCGCGTTCGGAAAGGACGGTGACGATCGCTTCGCCGATACCGAGCGACGTCAGCGCCGAGTCCAGCTCATAGTGCTTCGTCTTCGGATACGTCTTCACCGTCTTCGTCAGCGCGGCCTGATCCTCGGGCGTGAACGCGCGCAACGCGTGCTGCACCCGCGCGCCCAGCTGGGACAGGACGTTGTTCGGGATGTCCGTCGGAAGCTGGGTGCAGAAGAAGACGCCGACACCCTTCGACCGGATCAGCTTCACGGTCTGCTCGATCCGCTCCAGGAACGCCTTCGACGCGTCGTTGAACAGCAGGTGCGCCTCGTCGAAGAAGAACACCAGCTTCGGCTTGTCGAGGTCGCCCTCTTCGGGCAGCTCCTCGAACAGCTCGGCCAGCAGCCACATGAGGAACGTCGAGAAAAGCGCGGGCTTCGACTGGAGGTTGTCCAGCTCCAGCAAGGTCACCATCGCCTTGCCGCCGGCCTCGCGCATCAGGTCGTGGACGTCCAGTTCGGGCTCGCCGAAGAAGTCCTCGCCGCCCTGGGCCTCCAGATTGGACAGCGCCCGGAGGATCACCCCGGCCGTCGCGGCCGAGACGCCGCCGATGCCCTTGAGGTCCTCCTTGCCCTCGTCACTCGTCAGGTGCGTGATGACCGAGCGAAGGTCCTTCGTGTCCAGCAGCGCCAAGCCGCGCTGATCGGCCCAGTGGAAGATCAGGCCGAGCGTCGACTCCTGCGTTTCGTTGAGCCCCAGCACCTTCGACAGCAGGATCGGGCCGAAACTCGTGATCGTCGCCCGGATCGGCGATCCCTTGCCGCCCGTGCCCAGCGACAGGAACTGCACGGGGAACGCGGCGGGCTCCCAGGAGTCGCCCAGTTCTTCCGCGCGTTTGGCGATCTTGTCGTTGCTTTCGCCCTGCGCGGCGAGGCCCGACAGGTCACCCTTCACGTCCGCCAGCACCACCGGCACTCCCGCGGCGGACAGCTGCTCGGCGATCAGCTGCAAGGTCTTCGTCTTGCCGGTACCGGTCGCGCCCGCGACCAGCCCGTGCCGGTTCAGCGTCGCCAGCGGCAGGCGGACCGCCGCGCCGGCGTCGGCCTTGCCGTCGATCACGACGGCGCCGAGCTCCACCGCCGCCCCGTCGCTCACATACCCCTGCGCGATCTCCTGGGCTGGACCCTGTTCGGCCACTGTCGCTCCCCGATCTGTGACATGACTCACCTGAGGATGCACACGGTGCCAGCAACGCGCCCAACCCGCACGTCGCGCGTCACGAATCCCCGGGTCGGGTTAGGGTTTCGGGGTGAACGACCGCCTAGTCTGGATCGACTGCGAGATGACGGGGCTCGACCTCGGCAAGGACGCGTTGATCGAAATTGCCGCGCTGGTGACCGATGCCGAGCTCAACGTCCTCGGCGAAGGCGTCGACATCGTCATCCACGCCGACGACGAAGCCCTCGACGGGATGCCGGAGGTCGTCCGCGAAATGCACGCCCGCTCCGGCCTCACCGAAGAGGTCCGGCGGTCCACGGTCACCATGGAAGAAGCCGAGCAGCGCGTGCTCGAGTACATCCGCGCGCACGTGCCCGAGGCCAACGTCGCCCCGCTCGCCGGCAACTCCATCGCCACCGACCGCGGCTTCATCACCCGCGACATGCCCCTTCTCGACGCGCACCTGCACTACCGCATGGTCGACGTCTCGTCGGTGAAGGAACTCGTCCGGCGCTGGTACCCGCGGATCTACTACGCCAAGCCCGAGAAGGGCCTCGCGCACCGCGCGCTCGCCGACATCAAGGAATCCATCGGCGAGCTCGACTACTACCGCCGCGCCGCCTTCGTCCCGCAGCCCGGCCCGACCACCGAACAGGCCAAGGCCGCGGCCGCTGAAGTGCAGGAACGCCACGAACGGTAACCCGTTGCGAGCCCCCGAAACGGGCACGCTAATATAGTGCGGCCGAGGTGATGGGGGGTTCCCCGAGCCCGGCGATGGTGGGCGTAGCTCAGCTGGTAGAGCACCTGGTTGTGGTCCAGGAGGTCGCGGGTTCGAAACCCGTCGCTCACCCCATCAACCCCAGTTCGGCCGGTTCTTCCGGCAGGCTGGGGTTTCGCTTTTTCCGGGTATCGGTAACGCGGCGTGGCGCTCGCGCGAGTTCAGGAAGGAACTCGCGCGGAGGATGCCATGAGACGCTGGCTGATCTTGGGAGTCTTCATGGCGGCCGGAGCCTGCACGACGTCTCCACCGAACCAAGTGCCCGTGCCGGCGATCACTCCGAAACCGGTCACGACCGTGACGGCGACGCCGTCCACCTCGGTGCCGCCGCCGGTGACCGTGAGCCCGCCCCCACCGGTGACGACCTCGGTCAAGAAGTCACCGTGGCGATGCGAACCGGGTCACCCGAACTGCACGAAAGCCCAGTCCCAGAAGTACCTCGCCGAACTCGAGTACCAGAAGTGCCTCCGAGATCCGGAGAAGATCTGGGACACCGGCACCCAGAAGTGCCGCTACAAGACCAGCGGCGAGGTGCAGTGGGAGCACTTCTACGGCACCTTGCCGCCCGGAACGCCATGAGGGGCCCTGTCCGGACGAAATCCGTCCTGACAGGACCCCTCATGAAGAACAGGTCAGTTCCGGTCGCCGCCGGTCTTCCAGTCGTCCCACGACATCTGCCACACCGACCAGCCGTCGGTGGGCTCCAGCACCTGCGGGCCCGAGTTGGTGACGGTGATGATGTCGCCCTTCTTGGAAGTGTCCATCAGCCACTGCGCGTTCTCGGTCGACAGGTTGATGCAGCCGTGGCTCACGTTCCGCTTGCCCTGCGAACCGACCGACCACGGCGCCGAGTGGTAGAAGATGCCGCTGTTCGACATGCGCACCGCGTACTTCACGAACGTCCGGTAGCCGGCCTTGCTGTCCGTCGGGACGCCGTACGTGCTGGAGTCCATCGTGTACCCGTTGTGCTCGCTCATCACCGTGTAGGTCCCGGCCGGGGTGCTGCTCGACGGCTTGCCCATGGAGATCGGCATCTGCTTGACCTCTTGGTCGTTCACCACGACCTTCATCTGGTGCGTGCCGCCGTCCGCGGTCGCGACCAGCTTGTCGCCGACGACCACCTTGGCGGGCTTGTCCTCACGGCCAAAGGTGTTGTTGCCGAGGTTCTTGCCGTAGATCGCCGCGTTGACCGAGATCTTCGTGCCCGCCTTGAAGTACTCCTTGGGCCGCCACATCACGGTCTTCTCGCCGAACCAGTGGAACGCGCCCTCGGTCTGCGGCTCGGTGACGATCTTCAGCGTCTTCTCGGTCGCGGCCTTGTCCGGCACGTTGCCGGTGAAGGTGAAGATCAACGGCAGGCCGACGCCGACCGTCTCCCCTTCGACGAGGTTGATCGAGACACCGATCTGGCGGCCGGGCTTGGCCGTGGAGAACGTCGACGTCGCGGTGACCGGCTTGCCGTCGGTCCCGGTCGCGGCCGCGGTGACGGTGTAGGTCTTGCCGTAGCCGAGCGGTTCCGCCGACTCCCAGCCCGAACCGTCCTCCTTCGGCTTGCCCGCGACGACCTTGCCGTCGGCACCGGTCAGTTTGACCTCGCCCACCTTGCCGTCGCCGACGGCCACCGTGACCGGCTCGCCGGGTGCCACGTTCGCCGCGCCCTGCGCCGGGGTCAGCGTCATCACGGCGGGCTTCGGCTCAGGCGCGGGCGCTCCGCTCGGCTGCGAGCCCCCGGGGGCGCCACCCGGCGACGGCGATTCACCCGACGGTGTACTGGTGCACGCGGCCAGCGTGAGCCCGGCCACCAAAGCCACCAAAACCACCCGCGACCGCCCCGTCGCTCCCCAGACCCTCATGCACACCGCCCGTTTCGCGTGGTACCAACCCCTACGTCTGGCTATAGTCTGCCTGACCGGCCGCAACGCTCGCGGCCGGATGGCCGAATACGTCCCGGTCCGTCGTTAGGGGACCCCCTGAAACGGGCCCCAGCAACCCTGTGTTAATGTTTTCCACGTCGCCGAGGGGAACACCAAAGCGGCGGAACAACCAGGCGCCATTAGCTCAATTGGCAGAGCAGCTGGCTCTTAACCAGCGGGTTCGGGGTTCGAGTCCCTGATGGCGCACAGTTCTGAGGCGAAGCCCACCAACGATTCCCGTGACTCAGGGATGTCGTTGGTGGGCTTTGTTGATGTGAGCCCAAGGCGCGCCACCGTGAGGGGCGTCCCTCGGCCGCCGCACTGACTTCCTTGTCGGCCGCGAGTGGCACGTGACCTGTGGATCTTCTGGCCTGCTTCGTAGCAGGCGCGACGAACCGGCTTGCTGCCGCGGCGCCTGCGACAACGTCGCCGAACCGTACCGGCAGCCCCGCCCCGCACCAGCCACGTCGTCATCATCGACCGGAGTACGGCTCGCCCGGCCTGGCGAGGCCTCGGACGGCTACTCACCACACGCCCGCTCCGCTGGATCTGTGCCGACCCGCGACTCGTCGCCGTGGTGCCGTTCCCCCACCGATCAGCCGTGGATCCCGCGGCCGGACCTCACCACACGCCGTCACGCAGCTCGGGAAGACCCTCGACATCGAGGGTTGATCGCGGAACGAACAGAGGACGCAGCCTCCGCGGCCTTGCCGAAGACGTCTGGGTGCCGGCGGGAGACGCCGAAGCTACCTCGCCAACGAGATCCCATGAGCTGAGCGGGTCGGCGCCGAGAGGCGGTGCGAGCGGACGAAGGATCGACAGGTGCGGTTAAGCTCCTCGCGCGACGATCACCTGTCCGCGTCGGGCGGATTACGTGCCGATCGACGCGCGAGGACTGACTTCCGAGCAGCTCCAGAAGCCCAAGGGCTTTATGCGACCACACGAAACCATTCGTGTTCATTCGTGGCTCCACTGGGGCGCGTTCAGCCACCGCAGATGCTGTCATGGATGCCCTCGCGGGGACTACTGCTCCGAGTAGTCGAATTTGTCGCAGGCGAAGTTTCGGACAATTCGCTTTCCGAAGAGTTGCACCACTTCGCCGAAGGGGGCTACAGCATATTTTCTCTCAGCGTATACACAAGCGAGCAAGCCGAAGAGATCATGACCGTGATCCGAGAGTCGCTCCTGCCCACGGTCGCCGAATGGTACCCGGGCGACGACGAAGCGTACGACTTCGTAACGGAGTTGGTCGATCTCGTGAAGCAGGCCCGAGAGCTCGAAATCGTGGCTAATTGTTCTCACCCGGGGTGAGAACACATTACACAAGGACGCACCCCGCGGCATGGCGCACAGTTTCGACACGAAGCCCACCCACGGTTTGTCCCGGATTTCCGGGTGCCGTCGGTGGGCTTCGGTCGTGGGTGCGGCCGGTTCGCGGCTACGCCTCAGCGGTTGTACTGCCATCCGCTCCGATAGCAGGTGTCCCAGCCGGCGTCGTCCACACAGACCACGACACGGACCCTGCCGAGCTTGGTGCCCGAGCTGTACTTCAGGTTGCTCCAGGAGCTCGTGGTGCCGCATCCGCTCTCGTTCCAGCGGTACGGCGTCGGGTCGATGGTCCCCATGCCGAGGTCGGCCTCGAAGAACACGTAGACCGGGTTGCCGTCGCATTTCGTGTCCCGCACGGCCATGTTGATGCCCGTCATCCCGCTGAACGTCCAGGTCCAGTTGGCCGATCCGTAGACCTCGCTCCCGGAGCCGGTGGCCGCGCCGGTCGCGGCCGAGGCGGTGCCCGTGAACGCCAGTGTCGCCGCCGACGCCACCACGGTCGCCGTGGCCGCCCGCCGCAGGTTCCTGCTCAGAATCCCCTTCATGGTCCCCTCCGTTGTGATAAATGAATGACGACTCCAGGGGGAGGCGTCATGCTTCGTATTCACTTCACCGGCCATGACCTGGCCCGTGTCCGCGTCGCGGCCGCACCGGATCCACTGTGGGAAACCGTTCTGGCCATGCAGAAACTCACGTTCGACGGTCTTCCCGCCTTCGCGCGCTGGCGGCGCCGGGTGCGGGAAGGGCTGCGGGAGCGCGACGCCCGGACCGCGGTGCGGTTCCTGCAGACGATCGCGCCGCCTGCCCGGTACTTTCCCGACTTCCTCACTCCCGCCGAGTCCGCGTGCGGGCTGAAGGCGGGGCTGGAGGCGCTCCGTGGGACGCCGTCGGACCGGCTCGGGCGCGAAGTCGGGCTGATGGCGAAGCAGACCCGTCTGCCGAGCTGGACACTCGGGCTCGCGGCGGGTGCGGGCGCGGCGCTCGATCAGGTCGCCGAGGCGCTCCAGATCGCCCACGACACCCTGGTCGCTCCCCAATGGACGACCGTCCGGACCCAGGTCGACGCCGACCGGGCCTTACGGTCGCGCCTCGCCGGCGAGAGCGGAACCCTCGGTCTGCTCGAGTCGCTCCGGCCGGCCTTCCGCTGGGAGGCCCCGGTCCTGGCCGTGCGTTACCCCATCGACCGCGACCTCCACCTCGACGGCCGCGGTATCCGGCTCGTTCCGTCCTACTTCTGCTGGGACACCCCGGTCGCCCTCGCCGACGACGACCTCCCACCGGTCCTCGTCTTCCCGGTGTCCCACGAGCACGAGCCGGCTCCCCTGCCGAAGCACCTGGCCACCCTGCTCGGCCGGACCCGCGCCGCCGTCCTGTACGGGGTCGCGGGCTTCCCCACCAGCGGCGAACTCGCCGACCGGCTCGGCATTTCGGCGGCCGCGGTTTCGCGGCACACCACGGTGCTCCGCGACGCCGGGCTCATCGCCAGCCGACGCCACGGGGCCGTGGTGCTGCACAATCTCACGCCGACGGGTGCCGCGCTGCTGGGCTGAGCACTCAGCGGGCGAGCCGCCACGGCGAGCAACTGTCCTCTCCAGCGTCGTCCTCGCAGACCCGGAACGACGTCACATCCGGGATCTTGACGTGGCCGCGGCCGATCTTCGAACCATTGCTGTCGCCGATGGTCGTACTGCGCGTGGCGCGGAGATCATCGCTTTCCGGATCATCGTTCCCCTCCCCTTGGCCCTCCGCGGGCATGGGGACAGCTTGCCGTCCGTCCCCGCCGTCCGGCGAGGCTTTTGCGCCAGAGCGGAAAACCGCAGACAGCGTCACCGCCGAACCGGCTTGGCGACCCGGTTCGGAAAGAGGATCTTCGGGCATGGTGGGTTCCTGGGGGGGGGGGGACGGCGGTCGCCATCGGGGTCACCACGGTGTGCGCGCTGGTCACCGTGGGAACGGAGTACGCGGGCGCGCTGGAGCTACGGATCGGCACGTTCGCGCTCGTCCTGCTTCCGCTTTTCTTCGCTTTCGTGATCACGGTCGCCCTCAACCTGTCGTTGTCCTGGCGGCGCCCGGAGGCCGCCGCACCGGTCTGGTCCTGTGCCGGGCAGCTCCTGCAACTGCTGACGGTGGTCTTCGTGGTGCGTGCCGGGGTCGTGCTGGGAACGGCGCTTCCCACGATCGTCGCGGCCGGGCCGGCGATCCTCGTGCAGAGCCTCGGAAAGGTGGGAACAGCGCTGCTGGCCTTCCCGGCGGCCCTGCTGCTCGGCTTCGGACGCGCGAGTATCGGCGCCACCTTCTCGATCGGCCGCGAACCCAGCATCGCCCTGGTGACCGAGCGGTACGGCATCTCCGGGCCGGAAGGTTCAGGCGTTCTCGCCACCTACGTCAGCGGCACGCTCTTCGGGTCCTTGTTCTTCTCCGTACTGGCGGGCATCGGCTCGACGATTCCGCTGTTCAGTTCCACGGCGCTGGCGATGGCCTGCGGGGTCGGCAGTGGAGGCATGACGATCTCCTGCGCGGGTTCGCTCGCGCACGGTTCCCTGGACCTGCCCCAGGACGACATCCTCGCGCTGGCGACGGCCAGTGACGTGCTGACCTACGTCACCACGGTGCTGCTGGCCGCCTTCGTCGTCCTTCCGGTGCTGGAGCGGCTGTACCGTTCCCCCGCCGCCGTGCGGAATCGGCTGATATCCGGGGGCACGGTCGAGCAGAAGGCGACCGTCGTGCCCTCTCGGCTGGTGACCGGCTCGGCCGTGACCGTGCTCCTTCTCGTCACCGCAGGATGGCATGCGGCGCCCGGGATGCTCTTGCTGTTGGCCCTCGCCTTCGGGGTACGGATCCTCGGCGACCGGACCGGCCGGTTCGTACCAACCGTGCTGTGGGCGGCGTTCGTCGGCGCCGCGTTGACCGTTCCGGGACTGCCGTGGGCGGCGACCATGCTGCGCATCCTGTCCGCCGTCGACCTGCTGACGCTGGCCACCGCCGTGCTCAGCTGCGTCGGTCTGTGCGTGACCATCCGGCAGCTGAGGATCCTTCGGACCTTGAGCTGGCGCGCGGTGGTCGTCACCCTTCTCGTTTTCGCCGGTTCCTTCTTCACCTCGGCCCTGCTGGCCCAGCTCGTCCTCGGGTTCACCGGATGAGCGGAAACCTCCGAAGTCCTCAAGCGAGCTGTCCACATCGGACGGACGGCGGCCGAGTACGAACAGCAGCGCCAGCGCCGTGATCAGGTAGGCATTGCCGACGACGGCTTGACCGACGTTCCAGGTGCGTTCGGCGCCGCCTCCACCGGGAACCACGGCGACGGTCCAGCCCGTGAACACGACGGCGGCCGTGGCCATCACCGGCCGCCTGGCGCACAGGTACCCGAGGGCGGGCACCACCCATACCCAGTGGTGCGTCCACGAGATCGGGCTGACCAGCAAGGCGCAACCGGCCGTCACCAGCAGAGCGGCGGGGTCGTCGCCCGCGCGGTGAAGCCGCCGGACGAGCCACATCATCACCACCGCGCAGAGGACGCCGAAGCAGCCGATCAGCACTGTCGCTGCTCGGCCCTCAGGCAGTGTCCTGGCGACGAAGCCTTGCCACGACTGGTTTCCCACCCAGCCTTTCATCTCCGCGAAGTGGCCGTTGAAGATCGCGGACGTCCAGTAGCGCACGGAATCCTCCGGCAGCAGGACGAACGCGAGCGTCGTCGCGCCGAGGAAGGCCGCCGAGGCGCGGGCCGCGTCGGCGATCCGCCGGACGAGCACGAGGTGGACGATGAAGATCAGCGGGATCAGTTTGACCGCCGCCGCGAGCCCGATCCCGATCCCGCGGAACCGTGAATCGCGCAGCAGCAGCACATCCGCGACCACGACGGCCATCAGGAGGAGATTGACCTGGCCGAGTCCGATCGTCTGCCACACCGGTTGCAGCGCGAACGCGCCGAGCAGCAGGAGCGGGAGGTACGCGCGCTCGGTGAAGGGCCGGAGCGCGACATAGAGCGAGGGCGCCGCCGCGATCGCCAGCAGGCCCCAGCACCATTGCGCCGGCAGCGCGGTCAGCGGGACGAAGAGCAGCGCGGCGAACGGCGGATAGGTGAACGGCAGTTCCGGCGCCCAGCCGGGCAATGCGGTCAGGGGTGCGTATAACGGCTCCCCGTGGAGCACGGCGGACCCACCGGCGCGGTAGACGGCCGAGTCGATCCCGAGCGGGGTGCCCGAAAGCCACCAGATCAGCGCGATCGCGACGAATACGGTGACCGCGAAGCCGACGGCGAGCGGGGCGTTGATCCGGACCATGGGGAGAACGATCTCCCCTTCGAGGCCGGGGCACATCGCCCGGCGGAACCGTCTTGGCCCGCTACCCGGGTACCGCCGGAGCGCGACCCCCTACCCCGGTACCACGATCTCAGCGCCGGGTGAGGACCCGCTTGCCCAGCCATCCGGCGTAGACGGCCAGCCCGGCGACACCGGCCTTCCGGGTCGGGCGGGCCGCGATCGCCAGGCCGATGGCGAGTTCGGTCGCGCCGTTGCGGTAGGTCCAGTTGCGGACGTCGTCGGCGAAGGCCATCTTCGTCACGGGTTCGAAAGCGGCCGGAGCGGCGAAGTGGGCGAGACCGGTCGCGGCGATGCCGAGGCCGAGGAGCTTGCCGGTGCGTGCGGACATGGAGGTGCCTTCCTTGTTCAGTCGAGGACGCCGGCGCGGCGCCAGAGCCGGCGGCTCGGGCCGCCGATCAGGCCGATCTCGGTGAAGTAGTCGACGGCTTTGGCCGCCCACGCGGCCTTGGTCCGGCGCCAGTGCGGATTCGCGGTGGCGACCACGCGGGCTTCACGGGGGTCGAGACCGACGGACGTGTAGGCCTTGGGGTGCAACAACTCCGAGGTCGCGACGTAGGCCATCCCGGCGATGGCCCAGCGGATCAGTTCGCGGCCGACGCGGCCGTGGCGGGCCCAGGCCCGGCCCAGTTCGTCCTTCGCGAAGCTGATGTGGCGTGCCTCTTCGATGACGTGGATCCGGGAGATCATCCGGATCATCGGCTGCAGGCTGTCGTCGCGCATCATCTCGCGTTGCATGCCGTCGGCGAGTTCTTCGACGTAGATGGCGCCGGCGAACAGCAACGCCGGGCCGCAGATCGCGCCGAACACCTTGCCCGCGCGGTGCGCAGTGCGGCTCGGGCGCCGGACGACGCCGCCGCTCTTCTCTATCGAGCGGGCGAACATGGTGCTGTGACGGCATTCGTCGGCGATCTCGGTGAGCGCGTACTGCGCGTTGTGGGTCGTCGGGTCACTGTTGTAGACGTGGCGTACGAGGCCCTGCATGAGGATCAGCTCGAACCAGATCCCCGACGCCGCCGCGGCCGCGGCCTCTTGACGGCTCAGTTCGGCGCGCTGCCGATCGTCGAGGCGCTCCCACAATTCGGTGCCGTACAAGGAACAACGTTCCGGTGCCTTGCCGTACGCCCCGTCGACCAGCGGTGCCAGCCAGTCGACGTCGACGTCCGGGTCGTAGGAGTGCCGCGCGGAGGAACGTTGCAGACGCTCGGCGACGCGCTCGCTTTCGGTGTTCGCGGTCATGACGACCTCCTCGGATCCGTGTGCTCCGGCAGCGGTCCGCCGCCGTCCGGGATGACCTGTCCGGAATCGCGGTAGGCCACCGCCGCGTGGAAGCCGTCGCGTTCGGCGAACTCGCGGAACCAGCGGCCTTCCGGGCTGTGCCGGGTGATGCCGTCGAAAAGCGTCGCGAGTGTCTGGGTGCCCGCCAGCCCCATGTTGTCGTAGGCCTGGTTGATCATCAGCTTCTGCATCACGAGCTGGTTCGTCGGCACGCCCGCCATCCGGTCGGCCAGTTCCTCGACGGCGGCTTCGAGCCGGTCCGGTTCCACCGCCTCGAGCGCGAGTCCCCATTCCGCCGCGGTGGTGCCGTCGATGGTGTCGCCGGTGAGCAGCATCCGCTTCGCGCGCTGGGCTCCGGCGCGATAGACCCACATCGCGGTCGTCGGGCAGCCCCAGACCCGGGCGGGCGGATAGCCGAGGCGCGCGTCGGCCGCCATGATCAGCACGTCGCACGACAGGGCGATGTCGCTGCCGCCGGCGATCGCGTGCCCTTGCACCTGGCAGATGGTGGGTTTCAGCGACCGCCACAGGCTGAAGAAGTCGTCGGTGTTGCGCTTCATCACCCGGTAGTCCTTGATCGGATCCCAGACCGGGCCCTGGTTCCAGCGGCCTTCGGCGTCTCCCTCGGCGAACTGTTTGAGGTCGTATCCGGCGCAGAACGACCGTCCTTCGCCGCGCACCACGATGACCCGGACCGCGTCGTCCTCGTTCGCCCGCTCCACGGCCCGCCGGATCTCGCCGGGCATGACTTCGTTGATCGCGTTGAGCCGCTCGGGGCGGTTCAAGGTCAGGTAGGCCTTCCGGTCTTGGACGCGGTACGTGAGCGTCTCAAACGCCATCGGAACCTCCCAGCGCGCGAAGGGTGAACGTGACCAGGTGCGGGATCGTGTCCGGGCCGCCGTCCCCGGCCAGGGGGCCGACCAGCATTTCCGCACCCGCTCCGACCAGTGCCGCGGCGGTCGCTTCCGCGTCCTGCGAAGGCAACAGCCCTCGCTTCACGCCGTCGGCGATGTTCCTGGCGATGACCTCGCGGAACGCGCGCCGGAAGACCAGGCGCTCGGCCTCGACCACGGCGTCGACCGGCTCGGCCAGCAACGCGTACGCCAGCCTCGGCGCCTTCAACGCCCGCCCGGCGAAGGTCTCGATCACGGCGACCACCCGCTCGCGGACGTCGCCGTGGGACGCGGCGGCCTCGACGGCGTCGACCTCGCGGGAGACCACCTCGCGGAAGACCTCGACGACGAGGTCGGCCTTGGACGGGAACTGCCGGTACACGCTGCCGGTGCCCACGCCCGCCCGCGTGGCGACCGCGGCCATGGAGCAGCCCGCGTAGCCCGTTTCGGCCAGCAGCGCGATGGCCGCGGCCAGGATCTCGCCTCGCTGCGAGTCCAGTCTGGCCTGCGTCTTCGGGGTCCGTCGGTACGGCATGGCAAGGAGTGAAGCACGGATTCCGCGCTTCGGCAACGCCCTGGGCCTCGTGAGTGGCAAGGACGGTTCTAACCGTCCTTGCCACTCACGAGGGGGCACTCAGTTGCGGTTGATGGTGAACGTGCTCGTCGTGTTCCGGATGTCTTCGGCGTTGTCGCCCAGGGTGAGCCCGGTGAACGTCGCCGAGCCGACGGCCGGGCCCTGACCCGGTTCCGGCAGCTCGTTGACCCAGATCCCGATCCCCGACTTCGCGTCGAACTCGTCACCGCTGCGGTGCGCGCCGGTGATCGACACGTTCGTCAGCACCGTGTCCTCGACCGGGTGCTCCGGCCGGTTCCCGGTGTACTTGGTCTGGAACATGATGCCGCTGTACGTCGGGCTCTGGATGTCCACATCGGACACCCGGATACCACGGAACTCCTTGGAGGCGGAGAACATCCAGATCGCCGGGAACGTCTGCTGTCCCCAGAAATGACCACCGGTGCGAACCAGTGAGACGTTCTGGACGGTCGTCGGCTGCGGACCGAATCCGAGGAACGGATAGCCGAAGTCGAGCGAACTGATCGTGATCCCCGAGTACGTCAGCGTGTCCGCGATGTAGAGGTTCCGGAAGGTGTTGCCGTACCCGCCGTACACCGCCAATCCGGCCGCACGCCAGGGAAGCAGCACGGTCAGGTTCTCGAACACGTTGTCGTACTGGTTACCCGCGTTGAGGTCCGTGGCGGCGAACAGCGCGAAACTGTCGTCACCGGTCGAGCGGGCCTCGTTGTTGGTGACCCGGTTTCCGGTGCTGCCGTTGGTGAAGTTGACCCCGTCGGCGAACATGTCGCGGATCCGCGAGTTCTTCACCGTCGTGTTGTCCACATTGGTCGCCCACAGCAGGCACATCTGGTGCTCCACCCAGATGTCGTCGATGGTCATGTTCGTGACGTTCGTGAAGTTGAAGACCTTGCCGGGGCCGTCGATCCGGGACGTGTAGTTCCCGAACACGGCGAATCCGCCGAACGTCGAACCGCTCGCGCTCGCCTGCGCGTCGAACCCGATGTCGGTGTTCTCCTGTCCGGCGGGCGCGGTGAACCTCGTGAACCACGGCCCGGCGCCGAGCACCGTGACCGGCTTGCCGTACACGGTGACCTTGTTCGTCATCGGATACTGCCCCGGCGGCAGGAAGACGCCGGTGAGGTTCGGATCCTGGCGGACCTTGTCCAGCGCGGCCTGCACATCCTGTTGGCTGAACCCGGCCGGGACGGCGTAGTGCGCCGGGTCGGGGTTCGCGGCCGCCGTGGCCAGCTCGAAGTTCACGAAATCGATCGCGTAGTTCAAGCCGTTGCCGGCGTCCTTCTGCAGCTTGATCTTGTGCCCGGCGGGCACGGTCGTGCCGAGCAGCATGCTGGCCTCGTCGTAGATGTGGCGGGCGGGCCCGGCTCCGGGAGAGTTCTGCGGAGAGGCTTCGGGGCCGTAAAGCCACGCGTGGCGCGAAGTCAGGTCGATGGCCTTCAGGAACGTGCCATCGACGTAGACGTTCAACGTCGAGTTCTGCCCGCCGCCACCCGCGGCGTCCGGCATCGAGAACCGGGTCACCAGGGTGTTCGTGGCCGCGCGGGTGGTGAATTCGACCGAGGCACCGGTCGAGTTCAGCGTCACCGCCTTGCGGCCCGACGCCTCCCCCGCGAGGTCGCCGATCTTCCGGTTCGGGCCGATCACGGACGCGCCGCCCGCGACCACACCGTCTTCGGCCTCGTACAGGTCGTAGGGCATGTTCGCGCCGCGGCCGACGAACAACGCTTGCGTGCTCGTGTTGTTGCCCTGTTTGGCGGGCAGCTCGTTGGCGTCGTTCGCGACGACGGTCTTGACCGTGTACCGGCCGTTCCCGGCGGTCCAGGTGCCGACGTTCACCGGCGGCGCGGTGGCCCCGGCGGCGATCGCGCCGGAGTACGAGCCGCTGAGCGTCTTGACGACGGCGCCGTTCTGGTCGGTGATCGTCACCGTGACGCCGTGGGCCCCAGCGGCCGAAGCGACCGTGCCCTGGTTGCGCACCGTGGCGGAGAAGGTCACGGTGCCACCCGGCGTCGGGTTGTTCGGCGACCAGGCGGTGGCCGCGACGAGGTCGGAACTCTGGACCGGGCTGACGACGAGCGCGGTCGCGCCGGTGTAGGAGTTGTTGCCCTCGTCCTGCTCGACGACGGCGTTGGCCTCGTCGACCTTCGCGGTGATCTGGTGACTGCCCGCTTCCCGGGTGCCGATGTCCGCCGAGACGGTCGCCGACGCTCCCGCGGCGAGTGCGCCGACCGGTGCCGTGCCGACCTTCGCCGTGCCCAGGTAGAGGTTCACGTTCGTCGCGCCCGACGCCGCGGTCCCGGCGTTGCGGACGGTCGCCGACACGGTGATCGTGTCGGTCTCCACCGGGTTCTCGGGCGACCACGAAACCCCCGAAACCGTGAGGTCGGGATTCGGGGCGGGGACGCCGAAGACCTGGAACTCCGCGGCTTGCCCGCCCGGGGCTCCGGAGTTGGCGGTGATCCGCAGCCGGACGTCGGCGGCGCGGCCACCGGCCGGGATCGTCACGGTGTTGCCGCTCGACGGGGTGAAGGTGTACGTCTGCGCGGGCACCAGCGTGGTGAACGCGGCCGCGCCCTGGTCACGCCCTTCGACCGCGATCGTCTGCGTCCGCTGGGCCCAGACGGGATCCGGGTTGAGCTTGACCACGACCCGGTCGAGGTCGGCGTTGGACCCGAGCGCCACGGTCAGCAGGTTCGGGTACGCCGCACCCTCCCAATAGGTGGCCGTGGAGTCGTCGTTGGCGTTGGCCGCGACGTAGGAGTGCTGCACCGAAGACGCCGTGATCGGCTTGCGCAGCGCGAGATTCGTCCCGGCCTGGGTACCGGTCCTCGTCACGGTGCCGCTGCTCGGCGACTGGTTGCCCGCCGCGTCGCGTGCCCGCACGGAGTACGCGACGGTCGCGCTTTCCGGCTGGTCGTCGGTGTAGGTCAGGACGTCACCGCCGACGCTGCCCCGCAACTGCCCGTTGGCGTACACGTCGTACCCCGTGACGCCGGTGTTGTCGGTCGAAGCCGACCACGTGAGCCGGATCTTGCCGCTCGACGGCTCGGTGTAGGCGAGGTTCCCCGGCGCGGACGGCGGTTGCGTGTCCCCGCCCGCCGGACCGTGCACCTCGAACTCCGAGAGCTGGGCCGCGGGCCAGCCGGTGTTGGCGGAGATGTTCAGCCGCACGAACCTGGTGTTCCCGGTGACGTCGAGGGTGACGGTGTTGCCCGTCGCCGGGTCGAACCGGTGGCCTGCCGACGGGACGAGATCACTGAAGCTCGCGCCGTTTCCGCTGCCCTGCACCGAGAACGTCTGGGTGCGGGCTTCCCAGCCGGAAGGCAGTTTGAGCACGAGCCGGGCGATGTTCGTGGCCGCGCCGAGGTCGGCCTGGATCCATTGCGGGAACTGGTTGTTCGTGCTTTCCCAGTAGGTCGCCTGGTTCCCGTCGCCGACGTTCGAAACGGCGTACCCGGGCAGCTGGCTGCTGGCGGTGTACGTCGCGTCGGCCGCTTCGGCGGCTGCGGCAGGGGGCGCCAAGGCCGTTGGGGGATCGGCCGCGGCGACGGCGGGTGGGGCCAGAAGAAGGGACAGGGCGGCGTACGTCAGAAGGCGCCTCGTTCTCATGACATTCCTCTGTTCCGGGAGGGGACTGAGCGGAATCTTCCTGACTCTTGTCATGTTCTTGCGCTGAATTGTTCGAGAATTACAGCTCATGGGCCGCCGCAAGTCAACGGCCCGGCCTAAATCGCGTGACCGGCCGGAAACACGCTGCTAACGTCCGGCCCGACCAGGTGCTTTCCCGGGAAGAAGGAGAACGGCGTGCGCCGAGCTGTCGAGTCCCCCAGCCGTATGGACCTCTCGACAGCCCTGGAGCCGTTCATCCATGGAGTACCTGAACCTCGGAATCCTCGCCCATGTCGACGCCGGTAAGACGAGCCTGACGGAGCGCCTGCTCCATCACACCGGCGCGATCGGCACCCTCGGCCGCGTCGACGCCGGGGACACCCGCACCGACACGATGGATCTGGAACGCCGTCGCGGTATCACCATCCGCTCGGCCGTCGTGGCCTTCCGCGTCGGCGACCTGCGCGTCAACCTGATCGACACCCCCGGCCATCCGGACTTCATCGCCGAGGTCGAACGCGCGCTGCGGGTGCTCGACGGCGTCGTCCTCGTCGTGTCCGCCGTCGAGGGCGTGCAGGCGCAGACCCGCGTGCTCATGCGCGCGCTCAGGCGGCTGCGGATCCCCGTGCTGATCTTCGTCAACAAGATCGACCGCGCGGGCGCCCGCCACGACGGTCTCTTGGCCGACCTCGCCGAACGCCTCGGCGTCGCCTGCGTGCCGATGTCGGAGGTCGACGGTCTCGGCACGGCGGCCGCGAAGGTCCGGCCGCGCCCGGTCGCGCCGTCGCCCGGTCTGGCCGAACGACTGGCCGAGCACAGCGACGCCTTCCTCACCGCGTATCTAGATGACAGCGTGACGGCCGAGGACTACCGGGCCGAGGTCGTCCGCCAGACCCGGCTCGGAGTCGTCTCGCCCGTCTTCTCCGGCTCCGCGCGAAGCGGCGAGGGGATCGCCGAGCTGACGTCGGGGATCCGCGAATTCCTTGCGGGAGCGGGAAAACCCGTACCCGACGACCGGTTGCGCGCCACGGTGTTCAAGATCGAACGCGGCCGCGCGCACGAGAAGATCGCTTATGTCCGCGTGTTCTCCGGCGAGCTCGGCGCGCGGGACCACGTCCGGTTCCGTCGCCCGGGCGGGGCGGCCGCGGCGGAGGCGAAAGTGAGCACGGTGCACGTCTTCGAACTCGGCGACGAGACCGTCGAGGCCCGCGCGAGGGCCGGCCAGATCGCCAAGATCACCGGGCTCAAGGAGATCCGGATCGGCGACCTCGTCGGTGTTCCCGAAGACGAGGGCGCGGCCACGCAGTTCCCACCGCCCGCCTTGGAGACCGTGGTGAGCCCGGCCGTGCCCGCCGAGACGGCGTCGGTGTTCGCCGCCCTGCAGGAGCTGGCGGAACAGGATCCGCTGATCACCGTCCGGCAGGACGACGAGACCCGCCGCATCTCCGTGCGGCTCTATGGCGAAGTGCAGAAGGAGATCATCGCGGAGACGCTCGCCACGCAGTACGGCCTCGACGTCGGCTTCAGCCTCACCCGGCCGGTCCTCGTCGAACGGCCCATCGGCACGGGACATTCGGTGTGGCTCATCACCGAGAAGCGGAATCCGTACTTCGCGACGCTCGGGCTGCGGGTCGGCCCCGGCGCCCCCGGATCCGGCCTGACCTTCGGCCTCGACGTCGAACTCGGCTCCCTCCCGCTCGCCTTCCACAAGGCCATCGAGGAGACCGTCGGCGCGACGCTGCGGCGGGGCCCCTCCGGCCGGGAGGTAATCGACTGCGTGGTGACCGTCACCCATACCGGCTACTTCAGCCCGGTCAGCGCGGCGGGCGACTTCCGCAAGGTCACCCCGTTCGTGCTGGCGGAAGCGCTGCGGGACGCGGGGACCGAGGTGCTCGAACCGGTCAGCCGGGTCGAGGTGGAACTGCCGGCCGGCTCGGTGCCCGCGACGCTTTCCCGGCTGGCCGAAGGCGGCGGGATCGTCACCGGTTCGGTGGTGCGCGGCGACCGGGCCGAGCTGACGGGCGTGCTCCCGCTGGGCGAGGTCGCCCGGTTCGAGCAGCGGCTGCCCGGTCTCACGCACGGCGAAGGCCTGATGGTCACCGAACCGGCGGGGCACCGGCCCGGGGTTAGCCCGAATCGGCCAATGCCCGGCTAGCCGGAACGAGTACGTTCTTGATGGTCGGCGAAATCCGCCGTCCGAGGGAAAGGGCCACGATGGATCAGTTTCGCGACACCGCTTCGGCGTTGCGGGAACTCACGGAGTCGATGCGGCTCGACGAGCCCCGCGACGAGTTGCTGGAACGGGTGGCGAAGAAGGTGGTCGGCCTCCTGCCGGGCGCGGACGCGGCCACGGTGACGCTGTACTCCGACAACGAACCGAGCACCGTCGCCGCCACCGACGAGTCCCTGCTCCCCTTGGACAAAGCGCAGTACAGCGCCGACGAGGGCCCGTGCCTGAAGGCCGCCGAGAGCGGGACGATCGTCCGGACCCTGCTGGACGCCGACGCGGCCGCCCGCTGGCCGGATTTCACCGCCACCGCAGAGCTGCTCGGCGTGCGGACCGCGCTGGCCTGCCCGTTGTTCGTCCCGGACGAGTCCCATTTCAGGCGGCGCGAAACCGAGCCGCTGTCCGGCGCGCTCAACGTCTGGAGCTTCCAGGAGAACGCCTTCGACCCGGTGGAGGCGGCCTTGGTCGCGATGTTCACCTCGGCGATCTCGGCGATCATCCTGACCGCGTCCCGCTGGGCCGCCGCCGAACGACAGGCGGAGACCCTGGTCGCCGCGTTGGAGACCAGGGACGCCATCGCCACCGCGAAGGGAATCGTGATGGCGCGTCTGGAGCTGAACGCCGAGGAGGCCTTCCGCTGGCTCACCGAGGCGTCGCAGCACACGAACCGCAAGATCCGGGAGATCTCGGTACTGATCGCGGAAGACCCGGGAGCGGTGTTCGGCCGCTAGGCCAGCGAAATCCGGCGGCCCTCGCGTGAGGACTCCAGGCCGGCTTCCGCGAGCCTGATGCCGCGCACCCCCGCCATGAAGTCGTAGGGGTGCGGGGCGTCCTCGACGACGTGGCGGATGAACTGCTCCCACTGTGCGCGGAAACCGTTGCCGAAGTCCTCGTTGTCCGGCACTTCCTGCCACTGCGAACGATAGGACCGCGTCTCCGCGAGGTCCGGGTTCCACACCGGCTTCGGCGTGGCCTCCCTCGGCTGGATGACGCATTTGTGCAGCCCGGCGACCGCGCTGCCCTTGGTCCCGTCGACCTGGAACTCCACCAGTTCGTCGCGGTGGACCCGCACGCACCAGGACGAGTTGAGCTGGGCGATGACGCCGCCTTCGAGCTCGAAGATCGCGTACGCGGAGTCGTCGGCCGTGGCCGCGTACCGGTCGCCCTTCTCGTCGACCCGCTCCGGGATGTGGGTGACTGCCTTCGCGGTCACGGCGTTGACGGCGCCGAAGAGGTTCTCCAGCACGTAGTTCCAGTGGCAGAACATGTCGACGACGATGCCGCCGCCGTCTTCGGCGCGATAGTTCCAGCTGGGACGCTGCGCGGACTGCCAGTCGCCCTCGAAGACCCAGTAACCGAACTCGCCGCGCACGGACAGGATCTGCCCGAAGAAACCGCTGTCGATCAGGCGCTTCAGCTTGAGCAGGCCGGGCAGGTACAGCTTGTCGTGGACGACGCCGTTCTTGACCCCGGCCGCCTCGGCGTGCCGCGCCAGCGCGAGCGCGCCTTCGACCGACTCGGCCACCGGCTTCTCGGTGTAGATGTGCTTGCCCGCGTCGATGGCGCGGACGATCGACTTCTCGCGGACCGCGGTCAGCTGCGCGTCGAAGTACAGCGGGAGGTCTTCGTCGCCGAGCGCGGCGTCGAGATCGGTGGTCCAGCGGGTCAGCCCGTGCCGGGTGGCGATCTCTTCGAGCTTGTCCGCGTTGCGCCCCACCAGGACCGGCTCCAGCTGGACCCGCGAACCGTCGGCCAGCTCGACCCCGCCCGCCTCCCTGATCGCCAGGACCGAGCGCACCAGGTGCTGCCGATAGCCCATCCGCCCGGTGACGCCGTTCATCACGACGCCGAGTTTCCGCGTGGTCATCCGTTCTCCTTTGAAAGCGCTTTCCTAGCCACATCCTGAAAGCGCTTTCTCACCCTGTCAAGAGCGATGTGCGCCGAAGGGGACTTTCCCCACATGAGACGCGGCGAAGGGCGCTTTACCCGCGTCAGATGAGGGGAAAGCTCCCTTCAGCTCACCGGCGGGCGCGGACGGCGACGAGGTACTCGGTGATGGCGTCCCGGTTGCGGAGCAGGCATTCGGCGCGCCGGGTCATCCGGTCGCGTTCGGCCTCCAGGGTTTCGAGCATCTCCGGGGTCGCGTCCGGGAAGTAGATCTGCCGGGGTTTGTCCAGGCACGGCAGGATCTGCTTGATGATCCTGGTCGGCAGCCCGGCGTCGAGCAGGCCGCGCACCTGGATGACCCGGTCGACCGACGGCTCGGCGTAGTCGCGGTAGCCGTTCGCCAGCCGCTCCGAGACGATGAGACCCTGCTCTTCGTAGTACCGCAGCAGACGGCGCGACGTCCCCGTCCGCTCCGCCAGCTCCCCGATCCGCATGTGCGCCACCTCACCCCGGCCGACTTGACCTTCACATCTATGTGATGGTTCGAGCATACGGAGCATGACTTCGAAACTCCCGCTCGGCGCGCTGCTCGCGCTGACCACGGCGGCGTTCGTCACCGTCCTGACCGAGGCCTTGCCCGCGGGCGTGCTGCCCGCGATGAGCGCCGGGCTCGGCGTCGGCGAAGCGGCGACCGGGCAGCTCGTGACGGTGTACGCGATCGGCACCGCACTGACCGCGATCCCCCTCTCCGCCGCGACCGCGGGCTGGCGCCGCAAACGCTTGCTCCTGACCGGGGTGGCCGGTTTCGCCGTCGCCAACACCGTCACGGCGTTGTCCACGAACTATCCCCTGACCCTCGGCGCGCGGTTCGTCGCCGGGATCGCGGCGGGCGTGGTCTGGGCGCTGCTGGCCGGCTACGCCCGGCGGCTGGCGCCGGAACCGATGCAGGGCAAGGCGATCGCCATCGTGATGACCGGTATCCCGCTCGCGCTCTCGCTCGGCATCCCCGCCGGCACGTTCCTGGGCGGCGTCTTCGGCTGGCAGGTGACGTTCTCCCTGATGTCGCTGCTCGCGCTCGGCCTGCTGGGCTGGATCGCGCTGGG
The DNA here is from genome assembly GCF_022479115.1 of Amycolatopsis sp. EV170708-02-1. NCBI lineage: Bacteria > Bacillati > Actinomycetota > Actinomycetes > Pseudonocardiales > Pseudonocardiaceae > Amycolatopsis > Amycolatopsis sp. EV170708-02-1. Next base: position 3,739,934 of record NZ_CP092497.1, on the reverse strand, counting down.
CGTCCCCGACTTCCCCGGCCAGGACAAGAGCGGCAGGCTCCCGGTGCGCAAGACGCTCGCCGTGCCCGGTGTCGCCGCGGTGCTCTTCGTGACGCTGACTTTCGTGCTGGCGCACAACATCCTCTACACCTACATCGCCACCTTCCTCGACCACGTGTCGATGGGCGGCTCGGTCGATGCGATCCTGCTGGTGTTCGGCTTGGCGTCGATGGTCAGCATCTGGCTCGTCGGCGTCCACATCGACCGGCGGCTGCGGGCACTGACCGTCGCGGGCACCCTTCTCGTGGCGCTCGGGGCGACGATTCTGGCTCTGCTAGGCGAGAATCCGGCACTGGTCTACGTCGCGGTGACACTGTGGGGGCTCGGCTGGGGCGGCGTCCCGACACTGCTGCAGACCGCCGCCGCGCGGGCGGGCAACCAGGGCGGCGCGGCGGATATCGCGCAGGCCATGCTGGTCACCCTGTGGAACGCGGCGATGGCGGGCGGCGGGATCGCCGGCGGCGTCCTCCTCGACGGCTTCGGCGCGGAGTCGTTCCCCTGGAGTGTCCTGGCACTGCTCGTGCCGACGCTGGCCGTGGTGCTGGTGGCGCGACGACACGGGTTCACAGCGGCAGTTCCGGATGACTCCGGATCGCCTCGAGAACCAGGTCGACGGCGGCGCGAGGCGCGGACCCACGCCTGATCGCCGCGGTGATGGAGCGATCGACCGGCGTCGCGAGCTCGCGAGTCGCGACGCGGTATCGCTTGTCGACGGCGAGGCCGGGCAGGAGCGCGATCGAAAGCCCGGCCTCGACGTGCTGCAAGGTCATCATGTAGTTGCTGAACCGGGCGATCACGCGCGGCTCGAAACCGGCTTCGCGGCAGAGCCGGGTGGCGAGATTCGCCATGTACGACTGGGGGATGTCGAACGCCCATGGCTCGCTCGCGTAGGCGGAGAGGTCGGCGGGACCCCGCCCCACGGCCGGATGGCCGGGCGGGACGACCAGCACGATCGGGTCGGTCGCGAGCGGCACCAGATCGATGTCGGGCCCCAGCGGCTGCTCGACGAAATCCGTGGTCGTGATGATGACGTCGGCGTCGCCGACCCGGAGCGCGGGCATGCTCACGTGCGGTTCGAGTTCGAGCAGTTCGATCTGGAGCCGCGGATGCGAACGGGCCAGCCGGTTCACCGCGGGGACGGCGATGGTGTGGATCGCGCTCTGGAAGGCACCGAGGCGGACGTGGCCAGCGGGCCCCTCGCCGAGACCTCGCAACTCGGCCTCGACGGTGTCCATGTGGTCGAGGATCGCCCGCGCGCGGCGCGCCAGCATGCGCCCGGCCGGGGTCAGCCGGACGCGGCGGCCGGTGCGTTCCAGCAGCTGCGTGCGCGTCTCGGCCTCGAGGACCGCGAGCTGCTGGGACACGCTCGACGCGCTCAGGTTGGCCGCTTTCGCGACCGCGCGGACGGTGCCGAGCGTGTCCAGCCTGCTCAACAGGCTGAGCCTCCAAGGATTGAGCATGGCACCCATTGTTGTACGGATCAGCCGAACAGCACAGCCGGAATCGTGAGCTGGACGTGTCGCTCGGCGGGGTTTTACCGTCGGGACATGGCTGCTCCCCTCACCGACCTGTCCACCACCGACCGTTTCTGGGCCGACGCCGACCGGCATCTCGTGCGCTACGCCGGGGCCGGCGACTTCACCCGCGAGATCATCGACCACGCCGCCGGGAGCTACCTGTTCACCGAATCCGGGCGGCGGATCCTCGACTTCACGTCCGGGCAGATGAGCGCGATCCTCGGGCATTCGCATCCCGAGATCGTCGAGACAGTGCGGCGGCAGATCGGCTCGCTCGACCACCTGTTCAGCGGGATGCTGAGCCGCCCCGTCGTCGACCTCGCGCGGCGGCTGGCCGAAACCCTGCCTTCACCGCTGGAAAAGGCACTGCTGCTCACCACCGGCGCGGAGTCGAACGAGGCCGCGATCCGGATGGCGAAACTGGTGACCGGGAAACACGAGATCGTGTCGTTCGCCCGGTCGTGGCACGGGATGACGCAAGCGGCGGCGAACGCGACCTACAGCGCGGGCCGCAAGGGTTACGGCCCGACCGCGCCCGGCAACTTCGCCATCCCCGCGCCGAATTCGTACCGGCCCGACTTCCTCGGCCCGGACGGGGAACTGGACTGGAAACGCCAGCTGGACTTCGGGTTCGAGATGATCGACGCCCAGTCCGTCGGCAGCCTCGCGGCGTGCATCGTCGAACCGATCCTCAGCTCCGGCGGGATCATCGAGCCGCCGGTGGGCTATTTCGCCGCGCTGCGAGAGAAATGCCGTGAACGCGGGATGCTGCTGATCCTCGACGAGGCGCAGACCGGCTTGTGCCGCACGGGAAACTGGTACGCCTTCGAACGCGACGGCGTCGTCCCCGACATCCTCACGCTGTCCAAGACGCTGGGCGCCGGTCTCCCGCTGGCGGCGGTGATCACCAGCGCGGAAATCGAGCAGGAGGCGCACGACCGCGGCTACCTGTTCTTCACCACGCACGTCGCGGACCCGCTGGTGGCGGCCGTCGGGAACACGGTGCTCGACGTCCTCACCCGCGACCGCCTCGACGAACGCGCCACCGAACTGGGCGCCTTCCTCCGCCGCGGCCTCGACGACATCGCCGCCCGCCATCCCGTCGTGGGCGACATCCGAGGACGGGGCCTGCTGGTCGGCGTGGAACTCGTCGTGGACCGTGCCACGAAACGGAGTTCCGACGAACTGGGCGCCCTGGTCACGCGGCGCTGCCTCGAACTGGGGCTGCACATGAACATCGTGCAGCTGCCGGGGATGGGCGGGGTCTTCCGGATCGCTCCCCCGCTGACGGCCACCGAAGACGAGCTGGCGGAGGGGCTGGGGGTGCTGGACAAGGCGATCGGGGACGCCGGCAAGTGAGTGGATCGGGGTGGAGCGATGCCGGGCCGCCGTCACCGCTCCACCGCCGAACATGAGAGCTAACTCAGCCGGATGTCGTACTGGTACGGGCCCACACCGTCCCCTGGCAGCCGCACATATCCCTGATTCAGTTGCTCGGTCGACGTGGCCATCGCCAGGCCGTTGGAGATCCAATAGCCCGTAGGAATGTGGTCGCCCGCCCCCGTCCCCCCGCTGACACTGATGGTTCCGTCACCGTTGTTCACTGCCTCCATTCCCCAGTGCGAGCAGAACCCCTGGACGGCCGAAAAGTTCGCGCCTGTCCATTCGATCGCGGCGATTTTTCCCGGGCGAAGGGTGAAGTACTGCACTGTCCCGGCTTCACTTTGACCCGGCTCACCTCCACTCGTCGTCACGTAGACATCGCCATACGGTGCCAGTCCTGCCAAATCGCTCGCATACGGCCTTTCCGCCTGCGACTCACCGAAAACCAAGTACTGATTCGGCCAGATTTCGACCATCTCGGTGAACGCCGTGGCTCCGCATCGCACAACCAAGTGATTGGCTCCGGCGAAGACCTCGAACCCGATTTGGGTGGAAGCCGCGGCAAGCGCGTTCGTGAACGCTGCTACGTCTCCGGTGTACTTGATGGCACTGTAGGTGACGGGCTTCTTTACGTATCGGACCATTTCCCCTCCAGAGCGACTGCGCGTGGCACGAAGTCGGTCGTCGAAGGAATCGTGCGCGTTACAGTCCGCGCGATGGAGCCTGTTGCCGAATTCCGGCGACATCTCAGGTCGTGCGCCGACTCGTGGGTCGCCGCCGATCGTGTGGATTTTGGGACGTTGGATGCCCAGAAATCCACACGGTCGCAGCAAGCTACCAAGGTCACTCACGAGGCCCTGAACTCCCGAAGCAACCGCGCGACCTCGCCCGGCCGCTCCAAGAACGGCGAGTGCCCGGCACCTTCCACGACCTCCACGCGCGCCCCGACCGCCGAATAACGCGCGAAAGTCTTGTCACAGTCGTAAAAACGATCCCGCCGCCCGAGAATCACCAGGCACGGCAACCCCAACGCCGCCACTTGCGCGTCGAGAGGACGAAACGCGAGCAGTCGCGCGCGTTCCATGAGCACCACTCGCGCCATCGCGGGCGAAGTAACGGCGTGATCGGCAAGGTCCTGCAAGGGATCGCCGAACCAGTCCGAACGCCGGAACCGTGAAGCGAACCGCACCCACGGGCGGTGGGCCACGAGCCGCACGAGCGCGCTGACCATCGGCAGCAAAACCGCGCTGCCCGGCGGAAAGGACGCGTAGCCGTAGTCCGGCGCCTGCCCGATCAGCACCACGGACCGCACCCGTGGCGTGATCCCGGCCAGCGCCAACGCGACATCCGCGCCGAAGGAATGACCGGCGACCAGGACATCCTCGACGCCCAGCGCATCGAGGACGCCGGCCACCATGCGCGCCTGCGACACCGCGTCGAGCCCGGAAGAACCACCGGTGCAGCCGTGCCCCAGCAGATCCACGCGGATCACGTGATGCGCCGCGGACAGGCCGAGGGTAAGCCGGTCGAACCAGTGCACCGAGCCGCAATACCCGTGCAGCAGCACCATCGGCGGCCCGGCGCCGTCCTGGCGCACATGGACGGCGACACCGTTCACGTCGAGGATTTCGCCGATGGGGGAACGAACCACGCCCCCAAACTAGCTCAGACCGGCGCGCTCTCCTTGCTGCGGGACAACAGGAAGGCCGCGATCCCGGCGGGCAGGAACATGAGCACGCCGTAGACCCCGGCGGGCACGGCCATCGCCTTGTCGCCGAGCACGGAATACGCCACGGCGATCGCGAGGGTGGCGTTGTGGACACCGATCTCCATGGCGGACGCGATCGCCTGCCCGCGGTCCACCCGGAACAGCCGCGGCACGTAGTACCCGATCGCGAGGCTGAGCACGGAAAGCGCCAGCGCCACCGGCCCGAGGGTGCCGATGTTGTCCACCAGCGTCCGGAATTCCTGCGCGATCGCGGCCGCGATCACCAGCACGAGCACCACGGCGGAGCCGATCTTGACCGGTTTGCGCATCCGCTCGGCCCAGGCGGTGAACCGGCTCCGCACGGCCATCCCGACCACGACCGGGATCAGCACGATCGCGAAGACCTGCACGAACTTCGCGGGCTGGAGCCCGACCGAGCCGCCGCCGTCGAGGAATCCGGCCATCGACAGGCCGACCACCAGCGGCAGGGTGAACACGGCCAGCACGGAGTTGATCGCCGTGAGCGTGACGTTGAGGGCGACGTCGCCACCGGCGAGGTGACTGAACAGGTTCGCCGACGTTCCGCCGGGCGAGGCGACGAGCAGCATCATGCCGACCGCGAGCACGCCTTCGAGGCCGAACAGCAGGATGAGGCCGACGCAGATCACGGGCAGCACGATCATCTGGCACACCAGCGCGATGACGGCGGCCTTCGGGTACTTCAGCACCCGCGTGAAGTCGCCGACGGTCAGGGTCAGCCCCAGCCCGAACATGACGAGCGCCAGCGCTACCGGCAGGAGGATCGAAAACATCGCCGAACCCATCGAGGGGCCTCCGTCCGATATGCCCTTTTCAGATCGGCAATCGTGTCAAGCGGCGGGAACCCGGTCAAGGCACCGAAACCCAGCCGTGATCCCGCTTGACATTCCCGAGAGCAGTGCTCACTATAGTTACAAGCTATAACGCAACCGACAAGCACTCAGGGAGTACGGGATGAGCACGCTGACCGAAGTGGTCCTGCCGGGCAAGGTCGAGCCGGAAGGCCTGGAGCTGCGGGAACGCCCGCTCCCCGAACCCGGCCCCGGCCAGGTCGTGATCGCGATGGAGGCGACCGGCGTCTCGTTCGCCGAGCAGCAGATGCGCCGTGGCAAGTACTACGACCAGCCGCCCTTCCCCTTCGTCCCCGGCTACGACCTGGTCGGCACCGTGCTGACCACCGGCGACGGGGTCGGCAGCGCCCTCGCCGGCCGCCGGGTCGCCGCGCTGACGAAGGTCGGGAGCTGGGCCAGCCACGTGCTCCTCGACGCCGCCGACGTCGTGCCCGTCCCGGACGGCCTCGGCGCGGAAGAGGCCGAGACCGCGGTGGTCAACGGCATCACCGCCTGGCAGATGCTGCACCGCAAGGCCCGGGTGCGCGCCGGGCAGACGATCCTGGTCCACGGCGCGAACGGCGGCGTCGGCTCGCTGCTGGTCCAGCTCGCCGCGCACGCGGGCGTGCAGGTGCTCGGCACGGCGTCGAAGCGGCACCACGAAGCGTTGCGGCGCAAGGGAGTCATGCCGATCGACTACCGGACCGAAGACATCTCCGCACGTGTCCGCGAGCTCGCGCCCGAGGGGGTCGACGCCGTCTTCGACCACGTCGGCGGCGCCAGCGTGCCCGCTTCGTGGAAGCTGCTCGCCCGCGGCGGCACCCTCGTCTCCTACGGCAGTGCCGCGACGCGCGACGACGAGGGCTCCAAGCGGTTGCCCGTGCTCAAGATCCTCGCTCGCGTGCTGCTTTGGAACAGCTTGCCCAACAGCCGCAACGCGTACTTCTTCAATGTCTGGGCCGGACGATCCTTCGCGAAGAACCGGTTCCGCGCGCGCCTGCGCGAGGACCTCACCCAGGTTTTCACGGCGCTCGAGAACGGCACGATCACGGCCCAGGTCGCGGCGCGGCTGCCGCTGAGCCGGGCCGCGGAAGCGATGCGGCTGGCCGAGTCCGGCACGATCGCGGGCAAGGTGGTGCTCACGCCGTAAGAGTTCGGTAACCGCGTTTCCCGCGCTCACGGGGTTCAATGAACGCATGAAACGCAAGCGCGTACTCGCCGTCGTGGCGGCCGGACTGGTGGTGGCGGTGGCCGCGGGCCTCTACTGGTTCCAGCCGTGGAAGCTCTGGGTGAACGAAACGGTCCAGGAGGCCGCACCCGTCGTCGCCCAGCCTTCGGCCGCGCCCTCGGCTCTGCCGTCGGAAAGTGCCGCGCCCGCCCGAAAGAGCCCACGGTCGTGGCGACCGGCGCGCTGATCAGCCACGAGCACGCGACCACCGGCGACGTCCGGATCCTGCGCGCGGCCGACGGATCCCTGGTGCTGCGCCTCGAGAACCTCGACACGAGCAACGGCCCGGATCTGCGGGTCTGGCTCACCGACGCGCCGGTCATTCCCGGCAAGGCCGGCTGGTCCGTGTTCGACGACGGCGCGTACGTGAGCGCCGGAAAACTCAAGGGCAACAAGGGAAGCCAGAACTACACCCTGCCCGCGGGCACCGATCTCGCGCGCTATTCGAGCGTGACGATCTGGTGCGATCGGTTCAACGTCTCCTTCGGCGCGGCCGAGCTGGCCAAGACTCTTTAGGCGAGCCGGTCCACGGCGTACTCCATCTCCGCGCGGACGGCGCGCAGATCGATCCCGCCGGGGTCGATGATCGAGGCCACGGCGATCCCCCGCAGCTGCCCCACCAGCGCGGCCGCGTAGGCGTCCGGGTCGCGGACGCCGGTGATGGACCCGTCCGCGAGCCCGGCGGCGACGGTCTGCGCGATGGCGAACCGGTACCGGCGGTCGGCCTCGGTCATCGCCGACCGCACCGCCGGATCGCCGACGGTCGCGTCCGTCCAGAGCACCACGAACGCCCGGTTCAGCGGCGGCATGTCGGTGAGCAGCTCGAAGAAGATGTCCAGCAGGGCGCGCAGCATGTCCATCGGGCTGGGCGTCAGCCCGCCGGTCCGCGTGGCGACCGCGGCGCTGAAGACGTCGGCGAACTTCTCCGCGGCGAACTCGACGAGCCGCTGCACCAGCGTCTCCTTCGACCCGAACAACTGGTAGACGACGCCGCTGGGATAGCCGGTCCTGGCGCAGATCATGCCGATCTTGAGCCGGGCGAAGCCTGCCTCGCCGATCAGGCGGGCGGCGGTTTCGAGAATCCGTGTCCGTGCGATCTCCTGGTCACGCTGGACCTGGTGCTCCTCCGCAGACGAGTCCACGCCGAGATCCTCCCATGACTTGCGGTTCGTCACCTGTCGACGCGGCGTTACGATCCGGACATGAGGATCGCCTTCGCCGCCGACGACCGGAACGCCACCACGGACGCCGTCCAGGCCTATCTCGCCGAGGCGGGCCACGAGGTGCTCCGGCCCGCGGCGTCGGACGTCTGGCCGGAACTCGGCGCGGCGGTGGGCAGGGCGGTCGCGGACGGCGAGGCCGATTTCGGCGTGGTGATGTGCTGGACCGGGACGGGCACGGCCATCGCGGCCAACAAGGTGCCAGGAGTCCGCGCCGCGCTGGCCTGGGACACCTGGATCGCCGCGGGCGCGCGCAAGTGGAACGACGCGAACGTGCTGGCACTGAGCCTCAAGCGGCTCGCTCCCGACGTGGCCGTCGAAATCACCGACGTGTTCCTTTCCGGGGTCGTGCCCGACCCCGATGAATCGGCCAATATCGCCCGCCTCGGCGAAATGGACGAATTCCGCCGCTGAATGGCACCGAACCAGTGAACGGTTAACGCTGTCGAACGTATTAGGCCGTTCGCAGGAAAATCACCACTCTACGTAGTGATGCTTCCCATATTGGTCCAGACCACGTACCGTCTCCCGCAACAAAGCGTTCCGCATGGAGGTGGTCGATGAAGACTCATCCCCGCCTGCCCGGTTTCGGCCGAGGCAACGCGATGTCGCCGATTTCCCTTTGACGAAATCATCTCCAAGATCATTTCCCGGCACCGGGTTGTAAGGAGTGAAATGTCGAGAAAAAGATGGCATCTGGTCGGCCTGTTCACGGCCGTCGCGGCGCTGGCGGTCGGTCTGGTGACCGTCCCGGCGAACGCGGCGGGAGGGGTCGGAGCCACCCTGACCAAGGGTTCGGACTGGGGGTCCGGCTGGGAAGGCAAGTACACGATCACCAACAACTCGGGATCGAGTCTCCCTTCCTGGACGGTGGAGTTCGACCTCGCGGCGGGACACTCGATCGCTTCGCTGTGGGACGGCAGCTACACCGTCTCCGGCCAGCACGTGACCGTCAAGAACACCTGGAACGGCAACCTTTCCAACGGCGGTTCCACCAGCTTCGGCTTCAACGTCAAGTACTCCGGCGCCTACACCGCGCCCGCCAACTGCAAGATCAACGGCGGCTCCTGCGACCCGGGCGGCGGTAACCCGACCACGACGCCGACCACACCGACCACCACGACGTCCAATCCCCGACGTCGACCAGCACGAGCAACCCGCCGACCACCACGACTTCGAACCCGAACCCGGGCGCGAAGAAGAACCTCGGCTACTTCGTGCAGTGGGGCGTCTACGGCCGCAACTACCACGTGAAGAACATCCACACTTCCGGTTCCGCGGCCAAGCTGACGCATATCAACTACGCGTTCGGCAACGTGACCAACGGTTCCTGCACCGCGAACGACGACACCTACGCCGACTACGACAAGTTCTACGACGCCGCGTCCAGTGTGGACGGTGTCGCGGACACGTGGGACGCGGGCGCGCTGCGCGGCAACTTCAACCAGCTGCGCAAGCTGAAGAAGATGTACCCGGGCCTGAAGGTGCTGTGGTCGTTCGGTGGCTGGACCTGGTCCGGCGGCTTCGGCCAGGCCTCGAAGAACCCGGCCGCGTTCGCCGAGTCCTGCTACAAGCTGATCAAGGACCCGCGCTGGGCCGACGTCTTCGACGGCATCGACATCGACTGGGAGTACCCGAACGCCTGCGGTCTCACCTGTGACACCAGCGGTCCCGCCGCGATCAAGAACGTGGCACAGGCGCTGCGCACCAAGTTCGGCTCCTCGTTCCTGGTCACCGCCGCGATCACCGCGGACGCCAGCAGCGGCGGCAAGATCGACGCCGCCGACTACGGCCCCGCGTCGGCGTACTTCGACTGGTACAACGTCATGACGTACGACTTCTTCGGCGCTTGGGCGGCGCAGGGCCCGACGGCCCCGCACTCGCCGCTGACCTCGTACCCCGGCATCCCGCAGCAGGGCTTCAACTCCGACGAGGCCATCCAGAAGCTCAAGGCCAAGGGTGTCCCGGCGAGCAAACTGTTGCTGGGTATCGGTTTCTACGGCCGAGGCTGGACCGGCGTGACCCAGGACGCCCCGGGCGGCACCGCGACCGGCGCGGCACCCGGCACCTACGAGGCGGGCATCGAGGACTACAAGATCCTCAAGAACAGCTGCCCGTCGACCGGCACGATCGCGGGCACCGCGTACGCGAAGTGCGGCAACAACTGGTGGAGCTACGACACTCCCGCGACCATCAACGGAAAGATGGGCTGGACCAAGAACCAGGGTCTCGGCGGCGCGTTCTTCTGGGAGCTCAGTGGTGACACCTCCAACGGTGAACTGGTCACGGCCATGCGCAATGGCCTGAACTGAGAGGTTGACAGTGGCTAAGCGGACTTGGATCCAGGCCATCGGCCTGTCCGCCGCTGCCGCAACGGCCGGCGCGGTCCTCGTGATCGCGCCGGCCTCCGCGGCCGGCGGCGTCGGCGCCGCCTTCAGCAAGGGCTCCGATTGGGGCTCGGGCTGGGAAGGCAAGTACACGATCAGCAACAACTCGGGTTCGAGCCTTCCCGCCTGGACGGTCGAATTCGACCTCCCCGCGGGGCACTCGATCGCTTCGCTGTGGGACGGCAGCTACTCGGTCTCCGGGCAGCACGTGACAGTGAAGAACACCTGGAATGGCAACCTTTCCAACGGCGGTTCCACCAGCTTCGGCTTCAACGTCAAGTATTCCGGCGGCTATGTCGCCCCGGCGAACTGCAAGATCAACGGTGGTTCGTGCGATCCGGGCGGTGGCACGACCACGACGCCGACCACCCCCACCAGCACGACCACGACCTCTCCGACGACGACCACGAGCAACCCGCCGCTGCCCGGCGGCCGTGGCGCGCCGTACCTGTACATGGGCTGGGGCAGCCCGCCGAACCCGCAGACCGTCATGAACGCGACCGGGATCAAGTGGTTCACGATGGCGTTCATCCTGTCGTCCGGGGGCTGCAATCCGGCTTGGGACGGCAGCCGTCCGCTGCAGGGCGGCGTCGACGCGAACGCGATCGCGCAGATCAAGGCCGCGGGCGGGCAGATCGTGCCGTCCTTCGGCGGCTGGAGCGGCAACAAGCTCGGCCCGAACTGCTCGACGCCGGAAGCGCTCGCCGGCGCCTACCAGAAGGTGATCGACGCCTACAGTCTCAAGGCGATCGACATCGACATCGAGAACACCGACGAGTTCGAGAACGCGGCCGTGCAGGACCGTGTGCTGAACGCGCTGAAGATCGTGAAGGCGAACAACCCCGGCATCCAGACCATCCTCACCTTCGGCACGACGACCACCGGCCCGAACTTCTGGGGCCAGCGGCTGATCGACCAGTCGAAGGCGCTGAACGCCGGGATCGACGTCTACACGATCATGCCGTTCGACTTCGGTGGCGGCGCGGACATGTACGGCAACACGATCAACGCCGCGAACGGGCTGCGGGACAAGCTGAAGTCGGCCTTCGGGTGGGACGACGCCACGGCGTACGCCCACCTGGGCATCAGCGGGATGAACGGCCTTTCGGACCAGCGGGAACTGACGAGTCTCGACACCTGGACCCGGATCACGAACTGGTCGAAGACCAACAAGATCGCCCGGCTGGCGTTCTGGTCGACCAACCGTGACCGGGGCTGCCCGAACGGCGGGGTCGCCGAGAACTGCAGCGGAATCGCACAGAACGACTGGGACTTCACGCGGATCACCGCGGGCTTCTGACGTCCCTGGCCGGGGGCTGAAGGGGCCCATGGCCGCATCCGACGCGGTGAAGGGAGCCTTCGCCACGTCAGATGCGGGGAAGGGCCCCTTCAGCCCCCGGCTCCCCGAACCGCGGGCCCGCACCGATGCTGCACGGTGCGGGCCCGCTCCCTTGCCCGCGTTCAGTCCTCTAAATGCGGTCCTTGCGCGTGCATCGATCGCATTCAGAGGACTAAATGCTGGGTCTTGCGGCCGGGCGAGAGTGTCGCGAAAGCCACCTTCGCGACGTCTGATGTCCCGAAAGTGGCTTTCGCGACACGGCCGCTGGGGCGCACAGGTCAGGTCGCCCCCGAGGCCGCGCGAACGTGTTGCGAAAGCGGCTTTCGCAACGCCTCCCGGCCCGTGGCCGACGCCCACAAGCCCTGAAGTCCGTGAAGGTCCCCTTCACTGCGTCTAGCGCAGTGAAGGGGGCCTTCACGTACTAACGAACCGTACGCCCGTAGCCGTACTCACAACCGACGCATTCAGTCCTCTAAATGCGTTCAGGGCAGAGCGTTCAGGAACGGCTCGTGGGCGTTCTGGAACTCCCACCCGTAGTACCGATCCCAGTTGATCGACCACGTCATCAGCCCCCGCAGCGCGGGCGAAGCACCGCCGCGCAACGAGTACGACCCACACCCGGAGTTCTTCACCAGGCAGTTCAGTGCCGAATGCACCGCCGCCGGCGCGGTGTGCCCGTTGCCCGCGCTCACCGCGGCGGGCAGGCCGAACGCGATCTGGTCCTCACGCAGCCCCGGGAACCGGAACCCGGTCGAGGACACCGTGAAACCCGCCTTGATCATGTCGGTCATCGCGATGTGGAACTCCGCGCCGCCCATGAAGTGGTACTGGTTGTCCAGACCCATCACCGGTCCGGAGTTGTAGTCCTGGACGTGCAGCACGGTCAGCGCGTCCCGCATGGCGTGGATCACCGGCAGGTACGACCCCGTCCGGTTGTCGGCGCCGCCGAGGCCGCCGTAGTACTGGTATCCGGTCTGCACGAAGAACGTCTCCGGCGCCATCGTCAGCACGAAACCCGCGCCATAGCGGGCTTTCAGCGTCTTCAACGCCGAAATGAGATTGACGATCACCGGTGTGGTCGGGTTGCGGAAGTCGTTGTCGCCGGAGTTGAGGTACAGCGAGTGTCCCTCGAAGTCGATGTCGAGCCCGTTCAGCCCGTACCGGTCGATGATCGCGGACACCGAGCTGACGAAGGCGTCGCGCGCGGCGGTCGTGGTCAGCTGGACCTGACCGTTCTGGCCACCGATGGAGATCAGGACCTTCTTGCCCTGCGCCTGTTTCGCACGGATCGCGGCGATGAAATCCGCGTCGCTTTCCACCGTCGGGCATTCCGCGACCGGGCACCGCGTGAAGCGGATGTCGCCGGAGGTCACCGAAGTCGGTTCACCGAAGGCCAGGTTGATGATGTCCCACGCCGCCGGGACGTCGGCCATCCGCGTGTAGCCGGAGCCGTTGGCGAAACTCGCGTGCAGGTAGCCGATCAGCGCGTGTTTCGGCAGGCCGGTGTCGACGCAGCCGGAGGTCGTGGCGCCCGCCTCGGTGGTCTTCGGCGATTCGCCCGCGCTGTTGTACGCGGCCACCGAGTAGTTGTGCGACGAACACGCCGTCAGTCCCGAGATCGTCGCCGAAGTCCCGGTCACCGTCGCGACCACGGTCCCGCCCTCGTACACGCGGTAGCCGGTCACCGTGCCCGCCGAGGCGCCCCACGAGAGCGCGATCGACGAGTTCGTCACTGTGCCCACGGCCGGGTTGCCCGGGGTCGGCGGCGCGCCGGGGGTGCCACCGCCGGGTCCGTCGAGGCTGATGTCGTCCGCGTAGAAGGTGCCCGACCCGTACCACCCGTGCACGTACACCTCGGCCGTCGTCTGGGTGGCCGACGTCGTGAACGAGAGCGAAAGCCGGGTGTAGGAGGTCGCCGCGGTCCAGGTCGACGGTCCGCCCGTGACGCCGAGGTACACCGGATTCCCGTTCACCCAGGCCGAAACCGCGTAGGTCGTGTTCGGCAGGACGGATACCGTCTGTGCGCATTTGCCGATCGTCGAGCCGGGCGTGACCGAAACGGCGTAACCGCCCGAACGGACCGGTGTGCGCACGGCCGAGCCCGCCGCACAGGACCAGCCGGAGGTCGAACCCGCCTCGAAACCGGGATTGAGGAGCAGGTTGGCCGCGTTCGCGGTGCCACCGCCGGTGATCAGGCCGGTGAAGGTGAGCACCAAAACGGCCAGAAATGCCAAGGATCTGGAACGCCTCATCGCGATTCCTCCGTGAAAGGGCGGCCTGCCGCCGCGCTGGGCTAATTGTCTAGACCAATCTGGCGAAAGTCCATACCCCGCGGCCCACCAGGGTCCAAAGACCCGACTACTCCGGGCTCCTATACCGGTGTGACGCGCGGGCGCGCTCCGTAACGTCGGCAGGACCAAAGAGGGCTGGGGGCTTTCGGGAGGTGGGGATGATGGGAACGCACAGGGGCGCGCCGAGAACGGCCGATCCGGCGTGATGACCGTGTCCGAAGCGGTGCGCCCGACCTACGTGCCCCGCCCGGGCGAGCCGGACGGCGCACTGATCCGCGCGGCGATCAGTGGCGACCGGCGCGCGGTCGAGAGCCTGCTGGCCCTCCTCCGGCCGATCGTGTTCCGGTACTGCGCCGGCCGGCTGGGCGGGACGATCCGCGGCGTCTCCAACGCCGAGGACTGCGCGCAGGAAGTCCTGATGGCCGTCCTCGTCGCCTTGCCGCGCTACAGCTACCAGGACAACAGCTTCCTGCCGTACGTCTTCGGGATCGCCTCGCACAAGGTCGCCGACGTCCGCCGCAGCCTCGCCCGCGACCCGTCCGCGCCGGTGCCCGATCCGGAGCCCGACCAAGACGGACCGTGGAACCCGACGTTCGAGGAGGTCGAGAGGGCCGATCGCCGCCGCCGGTTGTCGCGGCTGTTCGAGGTCCTTTCGGCGAAGCAGCGCGATGTGCTGGTGCTGCGCGTGATCCACGGGTACAGCGCCGAGGAGACCGCCGGCGCGCTCGGGATGGCGAGCGCGGGCGCGGTCCGCGTCACCCAGCACCGGGCCCTCAACGAACTGCGCCGCGTGCTGCGCGAGGATCCCGATTTCGCCGGCGGGTTCACCTTCTTCTAGGAAGTGGGCTTACGGCGTTGGGTGGCGTAGACGGCGGCGGCGGTGCGGCGTTCGAAACCGAGCTTGTGCAGCAGGGACGACACGTAGTTCTTGACCGTCTTCTCCGCCAGGTACAGCTTTTCCGCGATCTGGCGGTTGGTCAGCCCGTCGGCGATATGGTCGAGCACCCGCCGCTCCTGCGGGCTCAGCTGTTCGTATCGCGGGTCCGGGAGGTCGGTCTCGCCGCGCAGCCGGTTCATCACCGACGCCGTCAGCGTGCTGTCCAGCAGCGACCCGCCCGCGGCGACCGTACGGACGGCCTTGACGAGCGCACCGCCGGAGACCTGCTTGAGCATGTAGCCCGCCGCGCCCGCCATGATCGCGCCGAACAACGCGTCGTCGTCCGAATAGGACGTCAGCATCAGGCAGGCGGGCGGCGGGTCGACGGACGCCCGGATCTCCCGGCAGACGCTCACTCCCTCACCGTCCGGCAGCCGGACGTCGAGCACCGCGACCTGCGGTTTGACCGCGGGGATCCGCACATACGCCTCGGCGGCCGTGGCGGCTTCGCCGACCACGGTGAAGTCGTCCTCGGCCTCGAAGACGGTCTTGAGCCCGGTGCGGACGAGTTCGTGATCGTCCAGGAGGAACACCGAAATCGTCATCCCACACTCCCCTGTCGGGCCGGCAGCTCCACCGACCAGTCGAGCCTCGTCCCGCCTTCGGGTCTCGCCGCGACCCGGAACGTCCCGTTCCAGCGGGCCGCGCGTTCGGCGAGGTTCGTCACCCCGCTGCGATGCCCGGGCTCGGCTGGCATGCCGACACCGTCGTCCACCACCGAGAGTTCGAGCCATCGCCCGTCCCGG
Organism: Amycolatopsis sp. EV170708-02-1; assembly: GCF_022479115.1. Lineage (NCBI taxonomy): Bacteria > Bacillati > Actinomycetota > Actinomycetes > Pseudonocardiales > Pseudonocardiaceae > Amycolatopsis > Amycolatopsis sp. EV170708-02-1. Next base: position 3,724,270 of record NZ_CP092497.1, on the reverse strand, counting down.
TCGACCGCGACGTCGACCGAGACCGTCGTCGCCGCGGCGTGTCTGACCACATTGGACAGTGCCTCGCGCAGTGTCGCGATGAGGTCCGTGCGGACCGTGTCCGGCACCGTCGAATCGAGCGGCCCGTCGAACCCGACCCGGGGTTCCGACGCGCAGCCCGCGTCGAGCGCGACCCTCAGCAGCTCCGACCGGAGGCTGCCCTGTGCCTCCGCCGGTTCCTGTAGGGAGAAGATGCTGTTGCGGATCTCGCGGATGGTGCGGTCGATCTCGTGCGCGAAGCCGGTCACCCGGTCGGCGACGGCGGGTTCGCTCGCGAGCCTGCTGAGCCCCTCCAGCCCGAGCCCGATCGCGAACAGCCGCTGGATCACCAGGTCGTGGAGGTCGCGGGCGATCCGGTCGCGGTCTTCGAAGACGGCGAGCCGCTGCCTGTCCTGTTGCGCGCGAGCGAATTCGACCGCGAGGGCGGCGTGCGCGGCGAAGGTCTCGGCGAGCTGGACGTCGTAGGCGGAGAACGGGGTCCGGTCGCGGAACTTCGCCACCAGCAGGACCCCGAGTTTCTCCTCGCCGACGATCAGCGGGACGGCGACCGTGGAGTCGAGGTCCTTGATCGCCGCGGGCATCACGGCGCCGCGACCGCCCTGGTACTCGACCACCTTCTCCCCGTAATCCCGCACCACGACGGGTTTTCCGGTGGTGAACGCCAGCCCGGTCGCGGTGCCCTCGGCCGGCACGGCGATCCCGGCGAGCCGGTCCGAGTCCGGGCCCGGCGGCTCGACGATCTCGAAGACCAAGTGCCCGTCACCGCGCGGGCGGGCCACCGCGCCCGCGGTGCCACCGGCGACGACGCGGGCGCGTTCGGCGATCAGGCGGAGGGTCGCGGTCAGATCCTGGTCGGTCAGGAGCGCCCCGGTGACGTGGTACGAGGCTTCGAGCCAGCGCTCACGCCGCTGCACCTGGTCGAACAGCGCGGCGTTCTCGATCACCACACCGGCCGCCGCGGTGAGCGCGACGAGCAGGTCGTTCTCGGATTCGGTGAACTCCTCACCGTCCGGTTTGGGAGCGAGGTACAGCATCCCGAAGATGCGGCCGCGCATCCGGATGGGCACCACGCGGGCGTCGTCACCGGACGGCGGCCGCTCCCAGGCGTCGCCGAAGCGGATGAACTCGTCCGAATCGAGCACGCTGAGCGCGCCGAACGGCGCACCGGTGAGCTCGCAGGCGGATTCGACCATCCGCCGCAGGATGTCGGACAGGCTGAGATCGTGGGCGATCCCCGCCACCGCGTCCAGAATCCTCGGCGCCTTGGCGTCACTCGCCGCATTCACCCGCCGCACCGCCGTCACCGTCCCGGAGTAACTCCCCGGGCAGTGGGGTCAGGAATGACAAACGCGCCCGGATCGCTCATCTGGTGCGTCGATCACGGACAGTGCTTCGTTACCGCGAACGCCGAGTATCCTTCGACCGGTTACCGACTCGATCGGGATACGGAGATACCGGGAGTCCGCCCGGCCGGTCCAGCAGCCCAGCGGCAAGGTCTCGAGTTCGGCGATCACCAGCGGATCGCGCACCTCGGCGGCGCGGCCGACGACGGTGACGAACCAGCCCGTCCCCAGGTCCTTGGCGAACTCGTCGACGGCGAACGCCACCACCGTGTCGAGCACCCCGGCGAACAACGGGCTGTGCGACGGCGTCCGCAGCAGGATCGCGCCGTGGTGCAGCGCGAACCGCGCCGGCTGGATGGCGGGCATCGCCCGGGAGGTGAACACCACCCGGCCGAGCCCGGCGTCCGCGAGCAGCGCCAGGCACTGCTCGCGGCCGAGCGTTTCGAGACCCAAGGAGTCGGACATCGGCATCCCCGCGTTCTCGTAGTTCCTCTGCGTCGAGGTCCACGGTCCCCGGCTTACCGACTCGCCGGTAGGGCCGATGGACCCGGCCCGTGCGGGGGATGCGGCGCGGTCGGTGCCCGGGCTACGCCTTGGGCGACAGCAGCACCACGGGGATCTCCCGCTCGGTCTTGGTCTGGTACTGCGCGTAGTTCTTGAAATCCGCGGTGATCTTGGGCCACAGGCGGGCGCGCTGCCCGGCGTCGGCCACGGTCGCGACCATCGGCTGCGCGGCCTCACCCTTCAGCGTGACCTGGACGTCGGGGTTGTCGCGGAGGTTGAGGAACCACGCCGGGTGCTGGTCGTCGCCGCCGCGGGAGGCGACGATGACGTACGCGTCGCCCTCGCGCAGCGGCGAGGTCAGCAGGACGGTGCGCGGCTGGCCGGATTTGCGGCCGATGGTGGTCAGCTCCAGCACGGTCATCCCGGCGACCTGCCAGCCGGCGCGGCCGCCGCTGACCTTCTGGATGACGCGGTGGACGGCGTTCATGGTCTTCAAGGCGAAATCGGAGGGCATGCGGAGAAGGCTACTCCGCTTTGGTCGCGACTTCGATTCCGTCCAGCAGGACGGACAGCGAGAACTCGAAGGCCTCCCTCGCCTCCTGCTCCAGATAGGACACCGTTTCGTCCTCCATCCGGAACGCCTGCTCGGCCTCCATCCAGGTCAGCGTCGGGAATCGCTCGGCGAAGTCCGGCGAGACCTCCTTCAGATGCGCGGACCGCGCGTACCACCACTCGTCGTCGGACTGCCCTGTCACCTTTTCGGCCAGCCGGGCCTCCGAAGCCGTCCTGGCGGGCTCGCGCACGCACGAGTACAGCGCGCTGACCAGCCGTCGCAGCGCCGCCGGGCGCAACCCGGTCCGGCGCAGGATCTTCACCAGCGCCTCCAGCACGACGTACTCGTTCGGCCCGAGCACCGGCCGCGCCTGCGAGACCTGCAGGACCCAGGGGTGCCGCAGGTAGAAGTCCCAGAGATCCTCGGCCCAGCGGGCCACGTCCGCGCGCCAGCCGTCTCCGTCGTAAGTGGCCGGAAGCTCGGCGAGCGCCTTGTCGTACATGAGATCGACCAGCTCGCTCTTGCTCGGGACATAGGTGTAGAGCGCCATGGCCGTCCGGCCGAGCCTGTCCCCGACGGCGCGCATCGAGAGGCCCGGCATGCCTTCGGCGTCCGCGATGGTGATGGCGGTTTCGACGATCAGGTCCACCGAAAGCGCCGGTTTGGGGCCGGGCCGTTCGGCGTCCGGCGGCTCGGCCCGCCACAGCAGGGCCATCGACCGCCGGGGGTCCCCTTGCGCCGCGTAGACGACCACTTGCCAACTCCTTACAGCATAAACTAACCTCTGCTACCCTCACTTTACAGGCTAAAGAGTTCCAACCAGGGGAGAGCCATGCCTTCGGCCGCCGACAGCCACGACATGATCCAGGTGCGCGGAGCCAGAGAGAACAACCTCGCCGACGTCTCGGTCGACATCCCCAAACGCCGCCTCACCGTCTTCACCGGTGTCTCCGGCTCGGGGAAGTCGTCCTTGGTGTTCGGCACCATCGCCGCGGAGTCGCAGCGGCTGATCAACGAGACCTACACCGCCTTCATCCAGTCCTTCATGGCCCCGGTCGGCCGGCCGGACGTGGACACGCTGCGGAACCTGAGCGCCGCGATCGTCGTCGACCAGGAGCGGATGGGGGCCAACTCCCGCTCCACGGTCGGCACCGCGACCGACGCGCACACGATGCTGCGGATCGTCTTCAGCAGGCTGGGCAAACCGCACGTGGGGACGTCGGGAGCGTTCAGCTTCAACCTCCCCGAGGGGATGTGCCCCGAATGCGAGGGCTGGGGAAGGTCTCCAGCATCGATAGCGACCAGCTCGTCGACAAAGAGCTTTCGCTGAACGAAGGGGCGATCACCGTCCCGAACTTCGCCCCCGGCGGCTGGTACTGGAAGGGGCTGGCGGAGTCCGGCTTCGTCGATCCCGCGGTCAAACTGAAGGACTACACCCCGCAGCAGTGGGAAGACTTCATGCACAAGCCGGCCACCAAGATGAAGCTCGGCGGGATCAACACCAACTACGAAGGCCTGCTGGTGAAGGTGCAGCGGCTGTTCCTGTCGAAGGACAAGGACGCTACGCAGCCGCACATCCGGGCGTTCGTGGACCGGGCGATCACCTTCCGGCGTTGCCCGGCGTGCGACGGCGCGCGGCTCAACCAGGCGGCGCTGTCCTCGAAGATCGAGGGACTGAACATCGCCGACTGCTCGTCGATGCAGATCAACGATCTCGCCGATTTCCTGCGCAAGATCGACGATCCGTCGGTGGGTCCGCTGATGCAGACCCTGCGCGGCACCCTCGACTCGCTCGTGGAGATCGGCCTCGGCTACCTGAGCCTCGATCGCGAATCCGGGACACTGTCGGGCGGCGAGGCGCAGCGCGTGAAGATGGTGCGGCACCTGGGTTCCAGCCTCACCGACGTCACCTACGTGTTCGACGAGCCGACCGTCGGGCTGCACCCGCACGACATCCAGCGGATGAACGGTCTCCTGCTCCTGTTGAAGGACAAGGGGAACACGGTGCTCGTCGTCGAGCACAAACCGGAGACGATCGAGATCGCCGACCACGTCGTGGATCTCGGGCCCGGCGCGGGGCCGAACGGCGGGCGGATCTGCTACACCGGCGACGTCGCCGGCCTGCGGGCGTCCGGCACGCTGACCGGACGGCATCTCGACCACCGGGCGCGGCTGCGCACGGACGTCCGCGTGCCGGCCGGGCAGATCCCCATCCGGAACGCGACCCGGCACAACCTGCGCGGGGTGGACGTCGACATCCCGCTGGGCGTGCTGACCGTGGTCACCGGAGTCGCCGGTTCGGGCAAGAGCTCGCTCATCCACGGTTCACTGTCCACAAGGGACGACGTCGTGGTGCTCGACCAGTCGGCCATCCGCGGCTCGCGGCGCAGCAACCCGGCGACCTACACCGGCCTGCTCGACCCGATCCGCACCGCGTTCGCCAAGGCCAACGGCGTCAAGGCGGCCTTGTTCAGCGCGAACTCCGAAGGCGCGTGCCCGAAGTGCAAGGGCATCGGGCTGATCTACACCGACCTGGCGATGATGGCCGGCGTGGCCACGGTCTGCGAGGAATGCGAGGGCAAGCGGTTCACCGCGGAGGTCCTGACCTACAAGCTGCGGGGCAAGGACATCAGCGAGGTCCTCGCCATGCCCGTCGCCGAGGCGCGCGAGTTCTTCCCGTCGGGGCAGGCGCGGACGATCCTGGACCGGCTTTCCGACGTCGGCCTCGGCTACCTCGGGCTCGGGCAGCCGCTCACGACACTGTCCGGCGGGGAACGGCAGCGGATCAAACTCGCCATCCGGATGGCGGAGAAGTCGGCGACCTACGTCCTCGACGAGCCGACCACCGGTCTGCACCTCGCCGACGTCGACCAGTTGCTCGGCCTGCTCGACCGGCTCGTCGACGACGGGAACACGGTGGTGGTCATCGAGCACCACCAGGCGGTGATGGCGCACGCGGACTGGATCGTCGATCTCGGGCCGGGCGCCGGTTCGGACGGGGGTCAGGTGGTGTTCACGGGGACTCCGGCCGATCTGGTCGCTTCCGGGGAGACGCTCACGGCGCGGCACCTTCGCACCTACGTGGGCCGCTAGCGAGCTCGGCGGGCTTCGAGGAGAGCCGCGAAGCCCGCCGAACCCAGCACCGCCAAAGCCAGCCCCGAAGTCACCATCTCGATCGGCGAGGCCGCCAGCGGCGAAACCCCGGTCACCGACTCCACCCCCACCACCGCGGTCAGCACCGAATAAGCGCCGATCGCCACCCACACCAGCCGCACGCGCCGCCGTTCCGTCCAGTCCGCGAACCGCAGCAGCCAGGCGAGCCCCGGCACGATGAGGATCGCGTGCATCGCCACCGCGTGCAGCGGCTTCAGCGCGCCGGCCGTGGTGTACGCGAGCTGCGGGTTCCCGCCCCGCGCCTCGACGACACCGCTCGCGATCATCGCCGCGCCCGCGCCCAGCGCCACCAGCAGCGCGACGAGCCCGAACCGCACCGCGAGCCGCATGCTCGCCGACGTCTCCCCGTCGCCGCGCAGAGCCGCCGCCGTGAACGTCACCGCCGTCAGGATGAGGACGCCGCCGCCCGCCGCGAGCGTCGTCGACACGGCATTGTCGAAACCGGTCTCGAAGTTGAAGTGCGACGGCACCCCGCGCCAGGCCTGCATGCCCACCAGCACCGTCTCGACGACGCTCGCCCCGGTGAAGACGCCGAGCAGCACGTTCCGCACGCGCGGCCGCACCGCGACGTACGACGTCGCCCAGGCGACGGTGATCAGCGTCAGCCCGAACGACAGGCCGAAGGTGACCGCCTTCCGCATCGACAGCGGCCCGGTCCACGAACCGCCGGACGCGACCAGCACGACCGCGTGCACGAGACCGCTGAGGAACAGGAGCGCCCCGGTCGCGTAGGCGACACGTTCGATCGTCCGAATCATGCGTCGAGTGTCTTCCGCGGCCAGACGAAAAGCGTCGGCCGTGAAGCGACATCTCGCGTACGCCCGCCTACGTACCTGAGACGCCCCTCAGCGAAGACGGCGGTAGAGACCAATGGGCTGTTAGTCTTGCCGTCATCATGCCCCGCATCCTTGTCCGCGTCGCCGCGTTGATCGCCGTTCTCGCCCTCCTGTTCGGTGTGCCGTGGTGGACGATCGTCGGCTCCCCGAACTCCCGTCCGCGCTCGAAGTCCTCGGCACGATCGTGTTCGCCGCCGCGGCCCTCGCCGTGCCCGCGTGCATGGTCCTCGGCCACGGGCCGTGGCAGCGCGACGTCGCGGCGAAGATCGGCGACCTCTCCCTCGGGCTGATCTGGCTGCTGTTCTCGTTGTCCGTACTCGGAAACGTGCTGAGGCTCGTCCTCGCCGTGTCCGGAGTGGACAGTGCGGCGGGCATCGTGTCCGGCGTCGTCCTGGCCGCCTTCGCGGGGCTGGCGGCGTACGGGATGTTCGAGGCCCGGCGGGTGCCGAGGCTCAAGGAACTCGACGTCGTGCTCCCCCGCCTCGGCGCGGGGCTCGACGGTCTCCGCTTCGCGATCATCACCGACACCCATTTCGGCCCGCTGAACCGGACGAAATGGTCGGAGAAGGTCGTCGAAGTGGCGAACGAGCTCGACGCCGACGTCGTGGCCCACGCGGGTGACCTCGCCGACGGTTCGGTCACCAAGCGGCAGGAGCAGGTCGCGCCGCTCGGGAAGGTGCGGGCGAAGCTCGGCAAGTTCTACATCACCGGCAACCACGAATACTTCGGCGAGGCGCAGGCCTGGCTCGACCATATGCGCGACCTCGGCTGGGACACGCTGCACAACCGGCACGCGAAGGTCCGCCAAGGCGGCGACACGCTGGTCTTCGCCGGGATCGACGACCCGACCGGCGCCGCCTCCGGCCTGCCCGGCCACGGCCCCGACCTCCCCGCCGCGCTCGACGGCGTCGCCTCGGACACGCCGGTCGTCCTGCTCGCCCACCAGCCGAAGCAGGTCAAGCAGGCCGCCGAGGCGGGCATCGACCTCCAGATCTCCGGGCACACCCACGGCGGCCAGATCTGGCCGTTCCACCTCCTGGTCCGGCTCGACCAGCCCGTGCTGGCCGGGCTTTCGCGGCACGGCGAGCGCACGCAGCTCTACACGAGCCGCGGCACCGGCTTCTGGGGACCGCCGCTGCGCGTCTTCGCGCCGAGCGAGATCACCCTCCTGACCTTGCGAAACGGCAAGTAGCCACCCCGTCGCGACACCTCGCGGTGCCCCGGCGGCACCACCGACAAATTTTTTTGTCTTGACAATCGAGACTTTCGGAGCGAAGGTAGTGCCAACGCACCCAGCGCCCCGAAAGGCAGAAACCGATGACCATCACCGCCACCCGCACCCACGTCGCGCTCCCGGCCCGCGCCCTGCTCGCCTGCGGCGCCGTCTCGGGTCCGCTGTACTTCCTGACCACGCTCACCCAGGCCGCCGTGCGCGACGGCTTCGACATGACGAAGCACCCGGCGAGCATGCTGAGCAACGGCGACGCCGGCTGGATCCAGGTGGCGAACTTCCTGGTCACCGGGGTGCTGATGATCGCGGGGGCGATCGGGCTGAGCCGGACGCTCGAACCGGGAAGAGGCAGCACGTGGGGGCCACGGCTGCTGGGCGTCTTCGGCGTCAGCCTGCTCTTCGCCGCGGTCTTCAAGGCCGACCCCGGCAACGGGTTCCCGGCCGGCTCCGGCCAGGCCACCATCAGCACCGCCGGTGTCCTGCACATGGCCGCCGGCTCGGTCGGATTCCTCTCGCTGATCGTCGCGACCTTCGTGTTCGCGAGCCGCTTCTCCCGTGAGGGCCACCGCGGCTGGGCCGTCTACTCCCGCGCCACCGGCATCGCGTTCTTCGCCTCGTTCGCCGGGATCAGCTCCGGCAACGCGAACGCCGTCGTGATGCTCGCCTTCTGGGCCACCGTGATGCTGGCCTGGGGCTGGGTCACCGCCGTCATCCTCCGCGCAAGCCGCTAGACAACCCTAGGAGAATTCCCGCCATGAGCACCGTGACCTCGCAAGACGGCACCACCATCGCCTACACCCGCACCGGCTCCGGCCCCGCCGTCATCCTGGTCGACGGCGCGATGTGCCACCGCGAGTTCGGCCCGGCCAAACCGCTGGCCGCCGAACTGGCCGCGCACTTCACCGTCTACACCTACGACCGCCGCGGCCGCGGCGAAAGCGGCGACACCGCGCCGTTCTCCGTCGCCCGCGAAGTCGAGGACATCGCGGCACTGATCAAGGAAGCGGGCGGGACGGCCCACGTCTACGGGATCTCCTCCGGCGCCGCGCTCGCCCTCGAAGCCGCGAAAGCCGGGCTGCCGATCACGAAACTGGCGGTCTACGAATTCCCGCTGGTCGTCGACGACACCCGCCCGCCGGCCCCGGCCGACTACGACGAACGGCTGGAGAAGGCCATCGCCGCCGGAAAACCCGGCACCGCGATCAAGACCTTCATGCGGGAAGGCGTCCGCGTCCCGGCCCCGGTCGTCTTCATGATGCAGTTCATGCCCGCGTGGCCGAAGCTGAAGAAGGTCGCGCCGACCCTGCGCTACGACGCCGCGTTGTTCGACGGCCTGCACGACGGCACCCCGCTGCCCGAAGGCCGCTGGGCGGGCGTTTCCGTGCCGACGCTGGTCATGGACGGTGGCAAGAGCCCCGCGTGGATCCGCAACGGGGTCGCCGCGCTGGCGAAGGCGGTCCCCGGCGCCGAGCACCGCACGATCGAGGGCCAGACGCATATGCTCAAGCCGAAGGCCGTGGCCCCGGTACTGATCGAGTACTTCACCGACTGACGGAGCGATCACGATGATCGAACTGGTGGAAGGCGACATCACCGAACAACAGGTCGACGTCGTGGTCAACGCCGCGAACTCGTCACTGCTCGGCGGCGGCGGGGTGGACGGCGCGATCCACCGCCGCGGCGGGCCGGAGATCCTCACCGAATGCCGGGCGTTGCGTGCGGGGCATTACGGCAAGGGACTGAAGACCGGAGAGGCGGTCGCCACCACGGCGGGCCGCCTTCCGGCGCGCTGGGTGGTGCACACCGTCGGGCCGGTGTGGTCCGGCTCCGAAGACCGCTCGGCACTGCTGGCGGCGTGCCACCGCAACTCGCTGCACGTGGCCGCCGACCTCGGCGCGCACACCGTGGCGTTCCCCGCGATCTCGACCGGGATCTACCGGTGGCCGGTCGAGTCCGCGGCGGAAATCGCCCTCGAAACGGTGGTGAACACGCTCGCGGCCGGGTCGTGTTCGGTGGAGCTGGTGCGGTTCGTGCTCTTCGGGACCGACGCCTACGAGGTGTTCCGCGAGCAGGCGGAAGCGATGGGCCTACACACCCGCGGGTGAAGCAGCCTGCGCGACCAGCTCCCGGGGCGCCCCGCTCCCGTCCGCCGGAACCGACCAGACCGCCGAGTCCACGCCGTACGCCACGGTCCGGTCGTCGAGCCAGGCCGCCTGGTCGTCCACGCTCCGCGTCTCGGCCAGCAGGGTTTCCTTGCCGGAGGCCAGGTCGAGGACGGCCAGCCGCCACGGCGCCGCGAGATCGGCGGAGACCTTCTTCTTGAAGGCGATCCGCTTCCCGTCCGGCGAGAGCGACGGGCATTCGACGTTCTCCCGGATCATCCTCGCGACGAGCTTCTCGTAGTCCGCCTCGACCAGGTACGTCTTCCCCTTCGTCCCGACCGTCGCGTAGAACTTCTTGCCGTCGGGGGCGAAGGTGATCCCCCAGTAGTTCACGTCGGACGAGTAGTACGGCTTGCCGTCGAGCAGGAGCCCCATCTCCTCGATGCTCTTCATCAGCTTCCCGGTGGTCAGGTTGAAGATCCCCGCCCTGGTCGAAAACCCGGTCTCCGCATAGGAATCCCCGTTGACGAACAGCGTCCAGTAGGCGAGCTTCCCGTCCGGCGAGACCCGGCCGCGGCTGGGGGTGCCGGGCAGTTCGATCCGGCGGATCTCCTTGAGGTCCTTGTCCAGCACGATCACGTCGGTCATCGGCGGCAGCACCCCGGGCTGCGCGGCCAGGCACAGCGCCGTCCCCGCCGACGCGGCGAACCGGTCGCAGCTGAGGCCGGACACCTTCCGGGGTTCGCCGGGACGATCGGCCGGGACGGTGGCGAGATGGCCGAAGTCCGGGCCCTCGGCGGTGTTGCGGAACAGCAGTTGTCCCTTGGCCTGCACCGAAACCGGCTGCCCGGTGACGACGGCGACCGAGTTGACGGCGGGCCCGCGGTCCCGGGACAGGACGCCGTAGCCGACGGCCGCCGCGATCAGGACGACGACCGCCGCCACCACGCCCAGGATCCGCGCCCTCACGCGTAGGTCCGCAACGGACGGAGGACGGCGGCCGCCACGACCACCACGGCCAGCGCGCCCGCGGCGACCAAGACCGCGGCGTGCAGGTCCCAGGTGGTCCAGGCGAGTCCGAAAAGGACGGACGCGAGCATCCGCGTCGTCGCCTGCCCGGTCTGCACCAGCGCCAGCCCGCTCGCCCGCTGGTGTTCGGGCAGCAGCGGTCCGGCCGCGGCCATCAGGACACCGTCGGTGGCCGCGTAGAAGACACCGTGCAGCACGAGCGCAAGCACCGCGAGGATGCCGCCGTCGACCGGGCCGAGCAGCGCCAGCAGCGCGACGACCAGCGCGATGTGCCCGCCGAGGAACACCTTCCAGCGGCCGATCCGGTCCGAAAGCCTGCCGAACGGCACGGCGAGCAGCAGGTACACGCCCGCGGTTCCCAGTGGCAGCAAGGGAAAGAAGACCGCGCCGAGGTCCCAGCGGCGCTGCAGCACGAGGTAGAGGAACGAGTCGCTGAGGGTGACCAGCCCCAGCAGCGCCGCCCACACGCAGATCCGCCGGAACGACGCCTGCCGGATCAGGCCGGCGGTCTCCCGCAAGGAGACCTTGGCCCGTTCGGCGCGCGGTTTCGGCTGGTGGTCCTTGACCAGCACCACCAGGATGATCACGCCGATCGCGGCGATGCAGAAGCTCGTGAAGAACACCGAGTCGTAGCTGCCCAGGCTGAGCCACAGCACGGCCATCGCGACCAGCGGGCCGAGGAACGCGCCGAAGGTGTCCATCGCGCGGTGCACGCCGAACGCGCGACCGAGATGTTCGGGATCGCTGCTCAAGGTGATCAGCGCGTCGCGCGGGGCGGTCCGGACGCCTTTGCCGGTGCGGTCGGCCGCGAGCACCGCGCCGATCGCGACGGTGGACGAACCCGCCAGCATCAGGCCGATCTTGCCCAGTGCCGAGAGCCCGTAACCGAAGCAGGCGACCGCCTTGAGCTTCTGCCAGCGGTCCGCGAGATGGCCGCCGACGAGCCGGACGACGGCCGTGACACCGGAGTAGAGGCCGTCGAGCACGCCGAACTGCAGCGGGCTCAGGCCGAGACCGAGGACGAGGTAGAGCGGCAGGACCGCGGTCACCATCTCCGACGAGATGTCGGTGACCAGGCTGACCAGGCCGAGCGCGACGACGTTCCCGGTGACGGCCCGTTTGACGCCGCTCTTCGGGACCTCCGCCGCGGCGTCCGCTCCCCTACTGGTGGCTATGTACATGGGGGACCTCCAGCGCCGGAAGGAGGTGCCGCGGCGCGACGCGGCACCTCCTCACGGGAATCAGTGGCAGGTGTAGGTGGGAGAGGAGTCGATCGTCTTGCCGTCGAGCCCGATCAGCTGGGTCGAGAAGGCGTTGTCCGACATGTTCAGCTTGAGCACGCCGTAGGTGGAGATCGCCTTCGCGGTGGCCGGGTGTTCGGTCTTGACCGGGTACAGGGTCGCCCCGCCGCCACCGCCGATGATCTGCACCGGACCCGCCGGGTCCTTGTCACCGTCGACGTTCTGCGGATAGAAGCGCTCGTAGTGGTGGTCGTGCCCGTTGAGCACCAGGTCGACCTTGTTCTGGACCAGGGTCTCCCAGAGCGTGGCCATCTTGTCGTTGTCGCCGTGGTCGCCCGAGGTGTAGCGCGGGTGGTGGTAGTACGCGGCGACGCAGGGCTTGGTGTTGCTCTTCAGGTCCTGCTTGATCCAGTTCAGCTGCTCGTCGCTGATCGCGTTCGCGGCGAGACCGGGCGAGAACTCCGTGCTGTCGATGGCGACGAAGTGCCAGTTGCCCATTTCCCAGCTGTAGTAGGTCTTCCCGTTCGGCGTCGCGATCTTGCCGAAGTACTGCTTGTAGGCGCCCAGCGGGGTGTGGTCGTAGGTCTCGTGGTTGCCGGGAACCGGGTGCATGATGCTCTTGTACTTGCCCCAGGTCTTGTCGAAGTACTTCGTGAAGTCCTCGATGTGGGCGTCGTCGTACTGGTTGTCGCCCATGGTGATCACCGCGGCCGGGTTCATCTGGCCGACCAGCGCGGCCGTCTTCGGGTGGACGCACGAAGACGACGAAGCGGTGCACTGTTCGGCGATGTCACCGGAGGCGGCGAGGACGAACGACGAGCCGCCCGCCTGCGTGGTCGCCTGGATCTGGTTGCTGGCCGCCGAGGTGTTACCGGCGGCGTCCTTTGCTCGGACGGTGTAGGTGTACGCGGTCGACGCGCTCAGCCCGCTGTCGGTGTAGGAAGCGCTTTCTGTAGTGCCGACGACCTGGCCGTTGCGCAGCACCTCGTAGCCGCTGACGCCGACGTTGTCCGTCGAACCGGTCCACGTCAAGTCCACAGTGGACGCGGTGACCGAACCGGCCTTGAGGTTCGACGGCGCGGTGGGCGCCTGCGTGTCGCCCGAGGAGTCGGACGTGCCGTAAACCTGCATCTCCCAAAGGGAGTAGCCGTAGCTGGTGGCGCGTTTGGTGCCGACGAGGCGCAGGTACCGGCCGCGGCCGGACAGCCCGGTGAGATCGTCGGTCCCGCCGTTGCCGCCGGTGACGGACTTGATCGAGGTCCACGCCGAGCCGTCGTTGGAGACTTCCAGGCGATACGCGCTGGCGTACGCGGCTTCCCAGTTCAGCTTGACCCGGTTGATGGCCGACGGGCCACCGAGGTCGATGCGGATGAACTGCGGGTCGACACCTTCCGCGCTCGCCCAGCGGGTGCTCGTCTTGCCGTCGACGGCGAGCGGGCCGCCGTAGGACGACGACTCCACCGAGGAGACGAGGACGGGCTTTCCTTGGGACAAAAGGACATCAGCGGCTTGCGCATTGCCGCTGAGCAGCGTCGGCAACAGGATGGCGGCCGCGCCTAGTGGCAGTAGTCGGGTTCGGGCCTTCACATCGATCTCCCCGGGAATCCGTGGCGGCGGGTTGAGAGGGACGGGTGCGCGGCGTTCACTTCGAGTACATTGTTCGTTTGGTAAGTTTCCTAACGAATGCGTACGGTAATCCGTACCACTCAGTGAGTCAAGACGTAGACTCGTCCCATGACCGGCGCATTGATCTTCGACTTCGACGGGACGCTGGTCGACACCGAAGCGGCCGTCCTCGTGGCCTGGCAGGAGACCTTCCGCGCCCGCGGCGACGAACTCCCCCTCGACGTCTGGCACACCGTGATCGGCACCCAGAACACCGCCGTCGCGATGTTCGAGCTGCTGGAGAAGAACGACGAGAACCTCGACCGGGTCGCCGTCCGCACCGGCGTCCGCGCCAGGGTCACCGAGCTGCTGGAAGCCGTGGGGCCACGGCCAGGTGTCGAGGAGTACCTCGCCGACGCGAAGGAACAGGGCCTGCGGCTGGCCATCGCGTCGAGCTCGACCGGCGATTGGGTCACCACGCACCTGAAGCGGCTCGGTCTCGCGGACGCGTTCGAGGCCGTGCTCACCGGCGACCTCCACGAGGCGAAGCCGAGCCCGGACCTGTACCTGGCCGCGCTCGCCGCGCTGGACCTGCCCGCGGCCGAGGCGATCGCGTTCGAGGATTCACCGCACGGCGTCACCGCGGCGAAGGCCGCCGGGCTCGAGTGCGTCGCCGTACCGAACGCGATCACCGCGGTGCTGAACTTCGACCACGCCGACCTCGTGCTGGGCTCGCTGGCCGACAAACCGCTGGGCGAGCTGCTCAGCCGTTGAGCAGCGCCAGCAGTGCGCTGAGGGACGACACGCGAGATCAGCCCGCACAAGGGTGGTCGCGAGTGGCAGTTCGGGTTGGAGCGGACCGGTCGAATGTGGAGGATTCGGGACGTTGACTGTCCCGAATCCTCCACACTCGCCATCAGAGCCCGAAGCGCCCCCAGCCCTCAGCCGTTGAGCAGCTCGCCAAGCCGGGCGAGGAACGGGCGCTGGCCTTTCAGCAGCTTCTCCTCGGCTTCGGCCAGCCCGAACCAGGCGACCCTGTCGACCTCCGGGAACTCCTGCGTCCGGCCCGACCGCGGCGGCCACTCCATCTCGAAGACCCCCGGCACGACCTGAGCCGGGTCGAGGTCGCCCTCCACCGCCCAGACCGTCACGACCTTGCCGCCGGACTGCTTCACCTCACCGAGCGGGAGGTACTCCCCCTCCGGCGCCGGCAGCCCCAACTCCTCCTGGAACTCGCGCCGCGCCGCGGCCTCCGGCGTCTCGTCCGGCTCGTACTCGCCCTTGGGCACCGACCAGCCGCCCGCGTCCTTCTTCGCCCAGAACGGCCCGCCCATATGCCCGAGAAGCACCTCGGTCACCTCGCCCGACCTGCGGAAGAGCAGGATCCCGGCACTCGTCTTACCCGCCATGGCGTCCAGTCTGGCCTTGCTCCGACCGGGTGATGTGACCGGCCCGCGAAAAAAGTTTCCGCTCGGATGTCGATTCGCGTCGATCCCATCCGACGCGTTGTCAGAAGCCGCCCGACAGACACTCCCGGAAGGACCGGAACCATGACGCAGACCATCACCCCCGCCAAGACCACCGCCACCACCCGCGCGCCGCCAAGGCGCAGGGCGCGATCCAGTCGGCCGTCCGGATCGTCGTCTCGTTCCTCTTCCTCTGCCACGGTTTGCAGGGATTCGGATTCTTCGGTGGCGTCGACGGCGCGGGCGGCTCGGTCGAACTCGGCTCCTGGCCCGGCTGGTACGGCAGCGTGATCGAACTCGTCGGCGCCGCGTTCGTGCTGGTGGGCCTGTTCACCCGGCCGGTCGCGGTGCTCCTCTCCGGTGTCATGGCCTACGCCTACTTCACCGTGCACGCGCCGGAAGGCCTGCTGCCGCTGCAGAACATGGGCGAGCTGTCGACCCTCTACTGCTGGATCTTCCTGCTGATCGCCGCGATCGGCCCGGGCACCTTCGCCCTCGACACACTGCGCCGCCGCCGCTGAATCGGGAATCACGAGGCCCCTTTCCTGGATTCATTCCAGGAAAGGGGCCTTGACGCGTTTCAGCGTCGTTAAATTCGGGCATAACACAGAATTACCCCCCGAAAGAAAGTTCCGTACCGATAGGGTTGTCCGGCATCCTCTAGCACATCAATGGTTTAGACCACCTTGAGCCGGAAGGATGCGTCATGACCCAGACAACCGCCGCCACGAGCACCGAGGTGGGCCCGACCGCTCCCAAGTGGCAGGGACTGGCCCTCTCCGCCGTCCGCGTTGTCGTCTCGTTCCTCTTCCTCTGCCACGGCCTGCAGAAGATGGGCCTGTTCGACAAGGCCGCCGTGCCGGTGGGCACCTGGCCGGGCTGGTACGCCGGGGTGATCGAAACGGTCGGTTCGCTGCTCGTCCTGGCGGGTCTGTTCACCCGCCCGGTCGCGGTGCTGCTCTCGGGCACGATGGCGTACGCGTACTTCGTCGTGCACCAGCCCGACGCGCTGCTGCCGTTGCAGAACAAGGGCGAGACGGCCGCGCTGTACTCCTGGATCTTCCTGCTGTTCGCGGTGGTGGGACCGGGCACCTACGCGCTCGACACCCTGCGCCGCCGCCGCAAGTCCTGAAAGTCCGTGAAGGCCTCCTTGAGGGACCCTGGGTCCCTCAAGGAGGCCTTCACGGACAAACTCTCAGCGGCCCTGTGGCAACCCCGCGGCCAGGTCCGAAAGCGCCAGCACGTGCTCCATCAGCACGGTCAGCACCTGCTTCGTCGACTCGCGTTCCCGCGCGTCGCACAGCAGCAGCGGGACGTCCATGCCGACGTCGAGCGCCTGCCGGACCTCCTCGGTGCCATAGCGGTAGGCGTTGTCGAAGCAGTTGACGGCGACGACGAACGGCAGCCCGCGGCGCTCGAAGAAGTCCACGGCCGCGAAGCAGCTGTCGAGCCGCCGGGTGTCGGCCAGCACGACGGCGCCGAGCGCGCCCTCGGCCAGCTCGTCCCACATGAACCAGAACCGGTCCTGACCGGGCGTGCCGAACAGGTACAGGATCAGCTCGGGGTTGATGGTGATGCGGCCGAAGTCGAGGGCCACCGTGGTGGTCGTCTTCTTCTCGACACCGGTGAGGTCGTCGACGCCCTCGGACGCCGCGGTGATGACCTCCTCGGTGCGCAGCGGGGGAACCTCGCTGACCGAACCGACCATCGTGGTCTTACCGACCCCGAACCCGCCGGCGATGAGGACCTTGACCGCGTTCGCGGTCAAGGATCGCCTGGGCTCAGAGTTTCCGGATGCCATCAAGAACCGCCTGGAGTACGTGTTTGTTGGGGGTGTCGGTGACCGGGGTCGCGGTGCGGAACAGCACGAGGTTCTGTTCGATGAGGTCGCTCAGCAGCACCTTCACCACCGGCAGCGGCAGATCGATACGCGCGGCGACCTCCGCGACGGACGTCGGTCTCTGGCACAGGTTGAGGATCCGCCCGTACTCCGGCTCGAAGCCCGCGACCTCGTGCGAGGAACGCATGGCGACCACCAGGGTGATCAGGTCGAGGCCGAGCGTGTCCGAGCGGGTGCGCCCGCCCGTGACGGCGTACGACCGGACCAGCGGCCCGGCCTCCTCCTCGAACCACGACTCGTGCCGCCCGCTCATGGCGACGTGGGAGTCGCGGCGCGGGGCGCCGAGGTGAGCACCGCGCCGACCCGCTTGACCATCAGGTTCATCTCGTAGGCCACGAGGCCCATGTCCGCGTCCTCCTTCGCCAGCAGCGCGAGGCACGCACCGCGGCCGGCCGCGGTGACGAACAGGAAGGCGTGGTCCATCTCGACCATGGTCTGGCGGACGTTGCCGCCGCCGAAGTGCCGTCCCGTGCCCCGCGCGAGGCTCTGGAACGCCGACGCGACCGCGGACAGGTGCTCGCCGTCCTGCTCCGACAGGTTCCCGGACCGTCCGATGAGCAGGCCGTCGGAGGACAGGACTACCGCCCTGTCGGCACCGGCGACACGCTTGACCAGGTCATCCAGCAACCAGTCGAGTTCACTGACTCCCGCGTTGGCCATCTAGTCACGATCTCCGTACATGTCGAGGTCGGTGTAATCGTCGGTGGGTTCGGTGTCCCGCGCGCGGCGTGTGCCCTGCTGGAACGCGGCGAGCCGGTTCCTGGCCAGCTCGGGGGTGTCCTCGCGGACCTCCTCGCGCTGGGCGGCGGGCCGGTCCTCCATGAGCTGGGGGACCAGGTTCGCCTGACGGCGGCGCTGCGGCAGCGGTGGCCTGCCGGGCGCCTCGGGGCCGGGCCGCCGGGTCTGCGGCGGACGGCCGTCCTGCGGCCGGGTGTCGGCGGGCGGCCAGGCCGGCGGCTGCACCGGCTGCGGCCGGGCCTCGGCGCGCGCGGGCTCCGGGCGGATCGGCTCGGGCCGCGGCGTCTCCGGCCGGGGCACGCGCGGCGGGCGCGGGGGCAGCGGCGGCAACGCGCCTCCAGGCTGCTCCGGACCCTGCTGCGCTTGCGGCTGAGGCTGCGGCGCGACCGGCATCGGCACGGGCAGCTCGGGCCGCTCCGCGGGGAACTCGGTGCGGTGGCGGGCACGACGGCCAGGAAGCAGCGGCGCGGCCTCCGGCACCTCGGTGCTCTCGGGGTCCACCTCGTCCTCCGGCTGATCAGACGGGACCGGCGCGAGCAGGTCGGTGCGGACGAGCACGATGGCCCTGGTGCCGCCGTACGCGGATTCGCGCAGGTGCACGGAGATCCCGTGCCGAGCGGCGAGGCGCGCGACCACGAACAGGCCCAGCCGTGGCTCGGCTGACAAGGCCATGATGCCGAAGTCCGGCGGATCGGCCAACATCGCGTTCAGCTCGGCGGCCTGCTCGGCCTCGATACCGAGGCCCTGGTCCTCGACCTCGATCACGACACCCTTGCCGACCACGTTGCCCCGCAGCTCGACGCGCGACTGCGGCGGCGAGAAGGAGGTCGCGTTGTCGATCAGCTCCGCGAGCAGGTGCACGAGGTCGCCGACGACCGGGCCCTGCACCGCCATCGCGGGCATCTTGGCCGTCTTCACCCTGGCGAAATCCTCGGTCTCGGCCGAGGCACCACGGGTCAGCTCGGCCAGCGTCACCGGCTTGCGCCACTGACGGCCGGGCTGGCCGCCACCGAGGATGATCAGGTTCTCCGCGTTGCGCCGGGCGCGCGTGGAGAGGTGGTCCAGCTGGAAGAGCGTGTCCAGCTGCTCCGGGTCCTCCTGCTTGCGCTCGGCCTGGTCGAGCACCTTGAGCTGGCGGTGCACGATCACCTGGCTGCGGTGTGCGATGTTGAGGAACACCGTCTTGGTGCCCTCACGGGTCCTGGCCTCTTCGACGGCGGCAGCGATGGCGGTCTGCTGCGCCTTGTTGAAGGCCTCGGCGACCTGGCCGATCTCGTCGTCGCCGTGGTCGAGGAAGTGACCCTTGTCGTCGAGGTCGACGGGTTCGCCCGCCCGCACCCGGTCCACCAGTTCCGGCAGCCGGATCTCGGCGACGTCGAGGGTGTCCTCCCGCAGCCGTGCCAGCCGCCCGATGAGCCGGTTGGACAGCCGCAGGGCGACGACGAACACGCCGATCGCCACCAGCAGCGCGATGGCCGCGGCGATGGCCGAGGTGATCAGCGTCCGGTCGGCGTCGTCGACCGCCTGCGTCGTGGCCGTACCACTCTGCTCGACGAAGCCGCGCATCATCGCGTCGCTGACGCCGCGCGCGGCCTGCAGCCACGTCTGCTCGGGGATGGGGAGCGTGGCCTTGCTGTTCTGCAGGAAGGTGTTCTCGACAGTGTTGACGGCCTTCCACGGATCACTCGCGACGAGCTGGTCGAACTTCGCCTTGACGTCCGGGAGCATCCGCGAGACCGACGACTCCAGCTGCGAACGGTAGGAACCGACCTCCGTGACGTACGCGCGGTAGGTCTCGTCGGTGAAGCCGCCGCCCGCGACGGCCGCGGCGGCGAGGGCGTTCGCGCGCTGCATCTGGTCGATCGCGGTGAACAGCGGGACCGCCGTGATCCGCTGATACGCGTTCTCGGCGTTCGGCGCGTCCTGGGCGAGCCCGGTGAGACCGTCGACGAACTGGTCGAGGATCTGGTTGTAGAAGGTGAAGGCGTCCAGCAGCGGAAGCTGACCGGAGTCGGCCGACTGCCGGATCTGCGGCATCTTCTGGAGGAGCCCGTTCAGCGTGGCGATGTTGCGCTGCACGCTGTCGGGCGAGTCCCCGACGAACTTCTGCAGATGCGCGGCGACACCCTGGGCGGCGGCGTCGGTCTTGGCGCGCTGCTCGGTGAGGGTGGCGTGCTGCGAGCGGTCGCCGGCGAGCTCGCGCAGCGCCAGCCGCCGCTCTTCCTGTACTTGGACGAAGAAGGGGAGAGAAGGGGCTTCCGAGTCACGGATCCGCTGCGCGTAGTCACGACCATTGACCGCGTCGAAGATCAGGTACCCGCCGATCGCGAGACCGACCAGCATCAGCGCGATGCTCGGAATGAGCGCGATCGTCAGAACGCGCGAACGAATCGAAGAGCCGCGGCCTCGTCGAAGGGAAATCTGCTTCACCGTGGTCCGTTTTCCTTCCGGCAGTTTTTGGTGTCGGGTCGCCGGGGATCTCATACCCGCGGGATCCGATAGCCGGATCAACACAGCGTGGTCCGCTCCGCCCGCGAAGACGCTAGGAGACCCAAACGGGTGAGTCAAGTCCAGACGCGAAGGGTAGTCGCGTATGGCCGTGACCTGCTGACGAGAGGCGGCCGGACCAGGAAAGTCCACCACGTGGGACGGGGTGCCCGGCCAAGTGACCGACCAGTAGGTCACCTGGCGGTTTAGCGCAGGCAGCGGCTTGATCGACGCTCTTCGGACTCGATCAAGTCACCCCTCGCGGGCTCCGCGGCTCAGCGAAAAAGCCGGCGAAAACTACTCGCCGTGACGTCGCTCACGCTTTTGGACCAGGGCTCCACATACCGTTCGGTTTGCGAACGACATCACCGCGGAGGAACGCCGTCGTCACACCCTTCGCTCCACGGAATCGAGAATTGCCGACGCTTATCACGGAGGAATCGGCGAAATGATCTTCCTCGGCGCGGCCGAGCTCGTCGTCGATGAGCGCCTCGACCCTCCCGGACGCGTCCCGCAGCATCCGGACGCCCGCCCAGCACAGGGTCGCCACCCCGCAGATCAGGATCGCGACGAGAACCGTCTCCACCGGGTACCGGGAGCCGAATTCGTTGAGCAGAAAACCGGAGGCGACACCGAAAACGGCGACGACGACATAGGCGAACGACACGATCCCCTCCTTCTCCAGGCGCCGTGGCCCGCGCCTCGCCGGTGAGACGGGCGGCGGGGGTTTCCCTTACGCCACAGGGGAAGGATCTACGTCACACTCGCGGCGAGAGCGAATGACGAGCCTAACAGCGAATTCGCGAGGGATCTCCCGATCTCCCCCGCCGGGGCGAGGCGATCACCTATTTGCCACCCATTTCCGAATGGGGTTCACCATTTTCGCCACCGGTGGTGTCATCTCCAAGCCGAACCCGATCCTTCGAAAATGCTCGAAATACTTGGCTCAGCTTCGGAGCTCCCGAAGCGTCGTGACGGCGCGGAGCACCTCGCCATACGTGGTGTAGAGCGGCGCGAGCCCGAACCTCAGCACGTTGGGCGGCCGGAAGTCCCCGATCACCCCGCGGTCGATCAAGGCAGCCATCGTCTTGGCCGCGTCGTCGTCGAGCACCGAGATCTGGTGCCCGCGGTCCCGGCCGCGCGGGGTCGGGATCATCGCGCCGTCGAGGAGTTCGTCCGCGCACCGGAAGAAGAAGTCGCCGAGCGCGAGGCCCTTCTCCCGGAGCAGTCCGCGATCCACCCCGTCCCAGACGTCGAGGGCGGCGTCGAGCGCGAGCAGCGAAAGGATGTCGGGTGTGCCCGCGCGGCCGCGCGCGATACCGGCGTGCGCCTCGTACGCGCCCCGCATCGCGAACGGGTCGCGGTCGCCCGCCCAGCCCGCCAGCGGCTGCTCGAACCGGTCCAGCCATTTCGCCGCCACGTAAAGGAAAGCGGGCGAGCCGGGGCCGCCGTTCAGGAACTTGTAGGTGCAGCCGACGGCGAGATCCACGCCTGCCTCGTCGAGCTCGACCGGCAGCGCGCCGACGCTGTGGCAGAGGTCCCAGAGCGCCAGCGCGCCGGCGCGGTGCAGCGCCGCGGTCAGCTCGGCCATGTCGTGCGCGCGCCCGGTGACGTAGTCGACGTGGTTGATCAACGCCACGGCCGTCCGCTCGCTCACCTGGGCGGGCATGTCCTCGGCGACCAACCGGCGCACCGTGCGGCCGGTCAGCCGGGCGGCCTCGTCGGCGATGTAACCGTCGGTCGGGAAGGTGTCTGCGTCCACGAGGATCTCGTCGCGGCCGGGCCGGAGCCGGGTGGCGGCGACCAGCGCCTTGAACAGGTTCACACTCGTCGAGTCCGCCACGACGACCTGCCCCGGCGCGGCGCCCACCAGCGGCGCGATCCGCTCGCCGACCCGCACCGGCGCCTCCCACCAGCCCTCCGACCAGGACCGGATGAGCCGCCCGCCCCATTGCTCGCGGACGACCGCGGCGAGCCGTCCGGCCACGTGTTTCGGCGGGGCACCCAGCGAGTTGCCGTCGAAGTAGGCGACATCCGCGTCGAGGTCGAATTCGTTTCGCTTGTGCGCCAAGGGATCGGCCGCGTCCAGCGCCGCGGCCTCGGCTACGAGGTCAGTCACGGCCACCATCGTCGGCGAGAGTGTTCCGGAAGTCCATGACTGACGCGGTGAAAACGGAAAAGGTGGACATTTCGCGAAGCGCAACCGTGGCCGCGATTCTCTATCCAGCACTGCCGACAGCCCTTACAGTGTGCCTGATCAGGCAGCATCGAGGAGGCCAGCGTTGACCACCCAGCCGACCGTCGCCGAGCAGATCGAAGGCCAGACCATCCCCGCCCTGCTTCACCGCAACGCCCAGGAGTTCGGTGAGCTGCCGGCGGTCACGTCACTCGACATCGAGGGCAAGCCGACCCTGACCTGGGCCGAATTCCGCACCGCCATCGCGGAGGTGTCACGCGGGCTCGCCGGTCTCGGGCTCGGCGTCCGCGACCGGATGCTGATCATGGCGCCGAGCAGTCCGGACCACCTGATCGCCGACCTCGCCGCCGCCCATCTCGGCGCGATCCCCTGCACCGCGTACGCGACGCTCAGCCCGGAGCAGATCGGGTTCGTCGCCCGGCACAGCGCCGCCGGCGTCGTCGTCCTCGCCGGTGCCGACGAACTCGCCCGCTGGTCCCAGGTCCTCGACGACCTGCCGGCGCTGAGGCACGTCGTCCTGCTCGACGCGTCGGTGATCCCCCGGACGACAAGCGTTTCCTGTCCTTCGCCGATCTCCGCGCGGCGGGCGCCGAAGCGCACGCGGCCGACCCGGCGGCGTTCGAGTCGGCGTGGTCCGCGATCACCCCGGACGACCCGCTGTCGATGATCTACACCTCCGGCACGACCGGCGACCCCAAGGGTGTCGTGCTGTCGCATCGCAACGCGATCTATCAGGCCGTCGCCGTCCAGAAACTGCACGACTCCCCGATGCACGCCACGAACATCGCGTACCTGCCGCTCGCGCATATCGCCGAACGGGAGCTGTCGATCTACATGCCGATCGTGTGGGCCGGCCACGTGCACACCGTCGGCGACCCCACGGGGGTCGTCGGCGCGCTGGGCCAAGTGCACCCGAAGAGCTTCTTCGGTGTCCCGCGGGTGTGGGAAAAGATGGTCGCGGGCCTGAAGAACCTGCTCGGCTCACTGCCGGAGGACAAGCGGAACGGCCTGATCGGCGCCAACGAACTGCTGCAGCAGGGCTACAAACTGCGCAGTGACGGCAAGGAGGTGCCGCCGGAGCTCGCGGAGAAGATCGCGCAGACCGACGCGGCCGCGCTCGCGCCGGTGCGGGCGATGCTGGGCCTCGACCAGATCGAGGTCGCCTCCAGCGGCGCCGCCGCGCTGCCGGTGGAGATCCTGTACTTCATCGCCGGGCTCGGCGTCGAGATCCAGGAGGTCTGGGGACTGTCCGAGACCACCGGCGCGGTCACGTCGAACACGCCGACGGCGTTCAAGGCCGGTTCGGTCGGCCGCCCGCTGGAGGGTATCGAGGTGAAGGTCGCCGAAGACGGCGAACTCCTCGTCCGCGGCGCGATCGTGTTCCTCGGCTACCTGCAGGCGGACGGCACGATCAAACCGGACGTCGACGCCGACGGCTGGCTCGCCACCGGCGACATCGGGACGATCGACGAACGCGGTTTCGTCACGATCACCGACCGCAAGAAGGAACTGATCATCACCTCGAGCGGCAAGAACATCGCCCCGACGAAGATCGAGGGGCTGCTCAAGGAACACCCGCTGATCGGGCAGGCCGTCGCGATCGGCGAGAAACGGCCGTACGTCACGGCGCTGATCGTCGTCGACGACGAGATCGCGCCGGGCTGGGCGACCGCGAACGGCATCCAGCTCGCCGAGGGCGAATCGCTCGCCGACAACGCGGAGGTCCGCGCGGAGATCGAGAAGGCCGTCGAGGCGGCGAACGCGCGGCTGGCCAGGATCGAGCAGATCAAGCGGTATCACGTGATCCCCAAGTCGTGGACGCCGGAAACCGGCGAGGTGACCCCGACGCTGAAACTGAAGCGGCGGGTCATCAACGACCGGTACGCGCCGACCATCGCGGATCTGTACGCGGCCGCCCCCGAACCCGCCCCGGCCGCCGGTTCCTGATGTGCGGTAAGTCGTAGGACGCGTGCTCCCGGCCGTAACTCGCGTGCTTGGAGGCGTAACTCGCGAGTTACGCCTCCAGACACGCGAGTTACGGCTTCAAGCACGCGAGTTACGCCTTCGGGCACGGGACGAAAGGAGTCGCGACCGGTCGGCGACCGCTGCTAACTTGCCGCCGTGGATCTCTTTTCCCGATCTTGGGCGGCGCTGCTCGCCGCCGTCGCCGAAACCCCCGACGAAGACTTCGCCAAGCCGTCCGGCTGCGCCGGCTGGCTGGTGCGGGACCTGGTGTGTCACCTGGTGATCGACGCCCAGGACGTGCTGATCACCCTCGCCACCCCCGCCGGCACGGAACCGACGCGCGACGAGGTCACCTACTGGGAGGTCTCCACCAAGCCGCCCACCGGCGAGGACGACCTCGACGCGCTGATCGTGCGGCTCGCGGCCGCGTACCAGGAACCGCGGCTGCTCAAGTTCCACCTCGACGACGTCGGTTCCGCCGCGGGCCGGGCCGCCGGCCTCGCCGATCCGGCGGCCAGGGTCGCCACCCGCGACATCGTCCTCACCGCGGGGGACTTCCTCTCCGCGTACGTCCTGGAGTGGACGCTGCACCACCTCGACCTGGTCGCGCATCTGCCGCATCTCGACGGCCCTGCCGCCGACGGCCTCGCCAAGACGCGGCAGATCATGGAGCGGCGCACCGGCGAGACGTTCCCGGCGTCGTTCTCCGACACCGACGCGCTGCTGGTCGGCACCGGCCGCCGTCAGCCGACGGACGCCGAGAAGGCCGAACTCGGTGACCTGGCCGCGAAGCTGCCCTTCGTGATCGGCTGAACCGGACGACACTCGTGATCGGATGGACGACTCACGTGATCGGATGGACGGCACGCCCGATCACGCGTGTCGTCCGTCTGATCACGCGTGTCGTCCATCTGATCACGTGAGTCACGCGGTCCGGGTCGACTCCGTCCACTTGCGCAGCCGGGGCGGCACGCGCTTTTCGAGGCCGTAGTTCTCCAGGTGCGCGCTGAAGACCTCGTCGAAGGCGCGCTGCACGGTCTCGGTGTCCCACACCGGCCGTTCGAGGATGGGCTGCTTGAGGAACGGCTGCCCCATGACGTGCAGCTGCGGCCCGTTGCAGCGGATCATCTGCCCGGTGATGCCGTCGGATCCGGCGCCGAGCAGGAAGAGCACGACGGGCGCGATCCGCGACGGCGTCCGGTCCGGCGGGCAGGCCCGCAGCGACCGTTCGGACTTCCACACCATCCGGGTGTGCGCGAGCGGGCAGACCGCGTTCACCCGGATCCCGCTCTCCTCCAGGTCGAGTGCCCAGGAGTAGGTGAGCGACGCGACGGCGCCCTTGCTGGCGGCGTACACGCCGAGCTTGCGCTGCCCGAGCGACGCCCCGGACGAGATGTTGACGATCGAGCCCGGCGTGCCCCGCGAAACCATCGCCTTGATCGCGGCGAGCCCGGTGTACATGACGCCGAGGACGTTCACCTCGACCAGTTCGCGGGCCTGCTCGACGTCGTCCTCCCACGGCAGCGCCTCGTAGTTCAGGCCCGCGTTGTTGACCAGCCCGTCGATCGCGCCGAACTCCGCGAGGCAGAGGTCGACGATCTCCTGCGCCTGCTTCGGATCGGCGACACTGTGCCCGCTGGCGACCGCCCTGCCGCCGAACCGGCGGATGTTCTCCGTCGTCCGTTCGGCCAATCCGGCGTCGATGTCGTTGACCACGACGGCCCCGCCCGCCCTCGCGACGTGCACCGCGAACGCCTCGCCGAGGCCCCGTCCCGCCCCGGTCACGACGACGGCCTTGTCGTCGAGCAAACCGTTCATCGCCTTCACCCCTTTGACCCAGCCGGCCTCCACCTCCAGGCCGGTCTCCACTCAGTGTTGGCCCATTCGGCCCAGCCGGAACGGCGGCGGCGGCGAACGGCGGCCCGGCTGCGCCGAGCGAGGGCGGGGCGATCGGCGCGCAGATACCCGCGGGCGAGTCAGGCCGGCGTCACCCACCGGTCAGACGGCGTAGCCCGATCGGCCCAAGAGGCGAAGGATCGGGGCGTCTTCTGTTCGTCTCCCTGTAGCCGGAGGCATACTGAACGTCGTCCGGCGGGACGGCAACTGTGACTCCCTCGCTGACCACGTAACACGGCAGGCAAGAATGCGAGGAAAGCAAGTTCACCCGATCGGGGGAGGTGGTCACGCAGTGAAGACGAACGCGGCGCCGCGGATGACCGCCGCCCTGGCGAACCGCGAGTTCCGCGCACTCTGGCTCGCCGAGGTGCAGTCCCTCATCGGGGACCAGCTCACCATCGTCGCGCTGGCGATCCTCGTCTACGACCGGACAGGCTCCGCGTTGCTCTCCGCGGTGGTCTACTCCCTGACCTTCCTGCCCGCGCTGGCCGGCGGTCTCGGCCTCTCCCAGCTGGCCGACCGCTACCCGAGACGCACCGTCCTCGTCGTGTCGTCCCTGCTCCAAGGCTCGCTGATCGCGATCATGGCGATCCCGGGCACCCCGCTCGCCCTGTTGTGCGGGCTGGTGGTGCTGGCACGGCTCGTGAACGCGCCCGGCAACGCGGCGCAGAACGCGCTCACCCGCGAGGTGTTCACCGACGACGACCTCTATCTCAAGAGCCAGGACATCCGGGGGATCTCGACCAACACCGCGATGCTGCTCGGCCTGGCGGGCGGCGGCCTGCTGGTGTCCCAGGTGGGGGCGAGCTGGGCGCTGGCGCTGGACGCCGCGACGTTCCTGCTGAGCGCGGCCGTGGTCCGCTTCTCCGTCTCCCGGCGGGCGGCGGCGTCCGACGGCAACGGCAGCTGGTTCGGCGCGGTGAAGCAGGTCTTCGGCAACCGCCATCTGCGGGTGCTGATCTGGTTCTCGTGGCTGGTCGGCCTCGCCGTCATCCCCGAAGGGCTGGCCGCGCCGCTCGCCGCGGAGATGGGCGTGGGGAAACAGGCCGTCGGCTGGCTGCTGGCCGCCGATCCGCTGGGATTCGTGATCGGGGCGTTCCTGCTGTCCCGGTTCGTCTCCGCGGGACAACGGCGGAAGCTGCTCGGCGTGCTGGCGGCACTACCGATGGTCGCCCTGATCGCCTTCGCGCTCCAACCGGGGCTGATTCCGGCGTTGCTCCTGCTGGCGGCGGCGGGTGCCGCGGGGGCGTACCTGATCACGGTGAGCGCCACGTTCATCACCTGGGTCCCGAACGAACTCCGGGGCGGTGCGGGTGGGGTGTACCGCACGGGATTGCGGGTGGCTCAAGGAATAGGGGCGGGACTCGGCGGGCTCGCCGCCGATCGGCTCGGGTCGGCGACCTCGGCCATCGCGCTGGCAGGCGTGGTCGGCCTGCTGCTGGCCGTACTGGTCGCGCTCAGCTGGGGGCATATCAACGGATCCAGCCCGGAACCGTTGCTGTCATGAGGAATCCACACTGGACGACCCCTGGGGCGGCACGGCCGCCCGGCGGGTTCGTACGCGAAAATCTCGACGGGACACTGCTTCCACACCTCGGTGAAAAGAAACGACTCTCGATCAGAAGTCACGGCTCGACACTGTCCGACACCTCCCGGCCACCTCGTTGCTGCGAACTAATACCTTGTCCGGGCTCAGAAGTCACGACTGGACACTATCCGTCACCCCTTCCGCGACGCGTCTCGAAAAACATTCAGCCGCCAAGATCAGAAATCACGGGACACGATTGCCACCTCCGGTCCGTGTTCGCGGGCACCCTTGCCGCTGTCGGACAACTGTTGCGATGGGATGATACCGGCCGTGGAATACGAACGGTGTATCAGTCGGTACCGGTGAGATTACTCAGCCGTGCCGTCCGGGCGGAAAAGAGGTAGCAATTGCCAGCCGAGACCGGCGACCGTCGCCAGCACGGTGACGGCACCGGCGACCTTGACGACGCAACGGCGACGGCCGCCGCGGACAGCGGTGTACCGGTGACCGAACGCGGGCAGGCAAGCCCGGAAGGTGACCAGGCCGGACCTCCGGAGCGCCATCCCTACGATCCCAGGGCGTGGGCGCTGTGGCAGCGGCCGAAGCGGTTCATCGCGTTCCTTTTCGCGATGGAGGTCATCGGAATCGCGATCATGGTCGTCGCGACGATGAATTCCACGAATCCGGGAAGAATCGACTGGGTTCGTTTCGCCATTCTCGCCGTCGGCGCCACGGCGCATATTCAGCTCACCCAGCGGCAAGAGGAAAGGCGCCGCGATCGAAGCCGGACCGTCCTCATCGACCTCACCGCGGTATGGACATTTCCCGCCGCGGTGATCCTGCCGCTTTCACTGACGCTTTCCATCATCGCGATCGTCCGGATCCAGCATTGGTTCATCGCCCGGCGGCCCGCGCACAACTTCGTGTTCTCGTCGGTCACCCACGGCGTTTCGGTGACACTGGCCTCGCTCACCTTCGCCGCGTTCGGGCCGCATGAATGGGGACGCATTTCCGGCTGGGACACCCTTGGCGAGTTCGGTGTCCTGATCGTCACCGGGATGGTCTTCGAGGCGGTGCAGATCGCCTACATCGGCGGCATCCTCGCGATCGGCTCACCGAAGCGGCCGTCGATGTCCACCGTGCTCGGCAACGCGGCGGACAACCTGCTGGAGGCCATCACGATCGGCCTCGGCGCGGTCACCGCGGTGCTGCTGTTGATCATGCCGCCGATGGTGATCGTGATGGCCGTGGTGACGGTGG
Source organism: Amycolatopsis sp. EV170708-02-1 (assembly GCF_022479115.1). Lineage (NCBI taxonomy): Bacteria > Bacillati > Actinomycetota > Actinomycetes > Pseudonocardiales > Pseudonocardiaceae > Amycolatopsis > Amycolatopsis sp. EV170708-02-1. The sequence continues at coordinate 3,695,176 of NZ_CP092497.1, read as the reverse complement.
TGTTCAATCGCCTCGCCGAGATCGACCAACTGCAAAACGACGCGCGCACGGACCCGAAAACCGGTGTTCTCAACATGCGCGGATGGTCGGAGTCGGCCGAACGGGCACTCGGAAGGACTGCCCGATCGGACGACAACCTGGCACTTCTGATGATTGATCTCGACCACTTCAAGTGGATTAACGACACATATGGACACCCGGCGGGCGACGACGTCCTCCGCGATGTGGCGCGGAAATTGGACGAGGTCACCCGGCCCGCCGACGTCATCGGCCGGTTCGGCGGCGAGGAATTCCTCGTACTCCTGCCGGATATCGACGAAACGGCGGCCAAACTCGCCGCCGAGCGAGTGCGCAGCGCTATCGCCGAACTGCATATAGTGACTACCGACAAAAGGGGCAGCCGGGTGACCATCTCGGGTCGCACCACCTCGATCGGGGCAGCCCTGTTCCCTCGTCACGGTGAATCCCTGGAGGAACTCCTGCACTCCTCCGACGCCGCCGTCTACGTCGCCAAGGAGAACGGCCGGAACCAGGTGCGCTTCGCCCAGGACGTGGACCGGCCCGCTCCCCCGCCCGCCGACGAGGGTTGAAAGCGTCCTTCACCGCGTCACATGCGACGAAAGGGCCCTTCACCGCGTCGCATGCGGTGAAAGCGTCCTTCAGCCCAGGTCACCCTTCCGGGCGGAACCCGGGGGTTATCCGGATGTCGGCCCCGATCGGCGGATGGCACCCTTGACGCCATGCCAGCGACAGCCGACGCCGCCGCTCGTCCTGCCCGGATCCGGCGGCCATGGTCGACTTCGGGCTGGTTACTGCTGGTCACGGTGCTGGTGTTCGGTTTCGGCCTGATCGCGTCACGGCCCGCCTCACCGCCCGACCAGGGACCACCGACGGGTGACATCCTCGCCGCGCAGAACGCGGTCGACGCGCTGGTGCGGCCGGGCCCGGTCGAGAACGTGATCGCCGAACTGCCCGCCGATTTCACCGCGGTCAGCGGGATCACCCCGGGCGTGATGACCGCCCGGGACGGCACCGTGCGCGCCGTCCACACCGACGGCGGTTGCTCGGCGCCCTGGGGGGACGACAACACCAAATGGGACTACGCGGTCCCCTGCCGGGCCCACGACCTGGGCTACGACATCCTCCGCTACGCCGAGCGCAAGGGGCATCCGCTTGGCCAGGAGGCGAGGGCCTCGCTCGACGACCGGCTCTCCGCCGACATGCACAACGCCTGCGTCCTCAACCCGATGGACTCGCGCGGCACCTGCGACGTCGTCGCCTCCCTCTACACCGCCGGGCTCGTCCTCAACTCCTGGCATCAGCGCTGGGGGCCGCCGGTCGGCGACCCGCTCGGCCCGATGATCGTCGGCGTGCTGGTGATCGGCGCGCTGCTGGTGTTCCGCCTCCGCGGCTGGGTCCGCACCCGCCGGACCGCCGTCACGCTCCCCCGCGAACCGCGGCCGGTCGTCCCGGTCGGCCGGTGGGCGTTGCTCGGGGTCGCCGGTGTCGTGCTGATGATGCTCGGCGAATCCGCCGTCGCGCTCGCGCACTGGGCGGGAGCGCCGGAGCGGTCGTTGTGGCCGTTCACCTGGCTGGCCCAGCTCTGTCCGCTCATCTTCTTCGCGGTCGGCCGGATCAACGAGGCGGGCTGGCGGTCGATCCGCGCGAGCGGCGGCCGCTACCCGCAGTACCTCGCCGACCGGGCGAGCCCGCTGCTGCGCCCGGCGCTGATCTTCGCCGTGGTCGCGCTGGTCGTCCCCCTCGCACTGGAAGTGCTGGGGATCCCGACGGGCACGAACGCCACGGTCATGCGGATCGCGCTGCACCCGCTGTGGCTGCTCGGTGTCTTCCTGCTGACCGTCGTCCTCGCGCCGGCGCTGCTGGCGCTGTATCACCGGACGCGGGCCGCCTCCGTCGCCGGCCTGCTGGCGCTGACCTTGGCGAGCGAGGCGGCCGCGCAATGGTCCGGCTCGGCAGTGCCTCGCTACGCGGAGACGCTGTTCCTCGCCCTGTTCGTCCAGCAGCTGGCGTTCGCCCACGCCGCCGGCGCCCGCCTGCCGCGCGGCGTCCTCGTGGCGACGGCGTTCACCGGCGCCGCCGGGCTGGGCCTCGCGATCGCCGTCCGCGGCGAAGGACCGATGCTGCTCGGCGGCCCCGGCGCCCCGGCCGCGCTGTCGGGTTCACCGTGGGGTGTGCTCCTGCTCGGCCTGGTGCAGCTCGCGCTCCTCGGCCTGCTCGCCCGGCCGCTGGCCCGGCTCGGCGGCCGTCCGGCGGTCGCCGCGGCCGCGCGTCTCGTCCTGCGCGCCCCGATGAGCCTCTACCTCGGCTTCCTGTCCGCGATGCTGCTGCTCGTGGCCGTCGTCTACCTGCCGGGGCCGTTCGTGGACGGGCTCAGCTGGCTGGCCCGCCCGAGGGTCCTACTCGCGATGGCCCTGCTGGCCGTGCCCGCCGTGCTCGTCTTCTGGTGGTTCGAGCGCCATTCGGGGCCGCAGCAGCGGACGGTCGACGAGCCGGGCCTGCGGGCCATGGTGTTCTGCCGCGCGGCGGCGACGGTCGGGATGGCGTACGCGATGCTCGGCGTGTTCGGGTTCGCGCTGACCCGTTTCGGCGGCGCCTCCGCCGACGCCGACCTGCTCGGGATCCGCTTCGGACCGGTACAGAGCCTGGTCAACCTGCTGCTCGGGGTGTACCTGCTGCACACCGTGCGCAACGGCACGAGCCGGATGACCGGGACCTGGCTGGTCTGCGCGGTCGCGTGCGCGCCGCCCTTGATGACCGCTCTCGAAGGCGAGCAGGTGAGCGCCGCTTCCGTCGCGCTGCCGGTCGCGACGATCGTCGTCGCGATGCTCGCGGCGGCCGCCACGCTGGTCCCCGCCCGCGCGGCCCGGCGTGTCCTCCCCTGAACCACACGGCGCTGACCAGGCGATTTCCGTACCCTTGAGAGGAAACCGGTGGTGCGTGCCACATCTTCGGGGGATGTGTAATCCTGCGACAACCCGCAACAGGCACCATGCGTCCCTTGAAGAGACCGCCGAACCGGTAACGAACAGAAGGAGCAGACCGCGTGGAGTACCCGCCTCGGAATGGGCATGGGGATCGACGTCCCGCCCGGCCTAGGCAGGACGCGCCCGGACGCGTTCCTTCCCGCCCGGCCCCGCCTCGTGGTGCCCGCCCGATGTCCGCCCGCCAGTCCGCGGGCGAGCCGCCCCGACGCCCGGCCCCGCGACGCAGGTCGTTCCGCGGCCCCAAGATCGCCCTCGGCCTCGTCTCGCTGCTGGTGATGGGCCTGACCGGCTACGCGTGGGCCGCGATGGACGGCCTGACCTTCGCGAACGTCGGGATCGGCGCGGACGAAGGCGAGAAACCCGCCGACGGCGCCCGCGACATCCTGCTCGTCGGCCTCGACAGCCGCACGGACGCGCAGGGCAACCCGCTGTCGAAGGAAGTGCTCGCCCAGCTGCGCGCCGGGCAGGCCGACGGCGAGCTGAACACCGACTCGCTGATCTTCGTGCACATCCCGAACGACGGCTCCAAGGCCGTCGCGATCTCGCTCCCGCGTGACTCCTACGTCGACATCCCCGGCGGCTACGGCAAGCACAAGATCAACTCCGCCTACGCCCGCGCGATGCTCGACGAGCGCAAGAAGCTGCAGGAAGACGGCGTCTCCGACCCGAAGGAACTCGACCAGAAGGCCAACGAGGCCGGCGCGAAGACCCTGATCAAGACGGTCGAGCAGCTGACCGGCTCGACCATCGACAACTACGCCGCCATCAACCTGCTGGGCTTCAGCGAGATCACGCAGGCCATCGGCGGGGTCGACGTCTGCCTCAACGACGACGTCAACGACCAGTTCTCCGGCGCGAAGTTCACGAAGGGCCCGCACACCATCTCCGGTGTCGAGGCGCTCGGCTTCGTCCGGCAGCGGCACGGGCTGCCGCGCGGCGACCTCGACCGGGTCGTCCGGCAGCAGGTGTTCATGGCCGGGATGGCGCGGAAGGTGCTGTCGGCGGGCACGCTCGCGAACCCGGGCAAGCTCAACGACCTGATCACGGCCATCAAGAAGTCGGTCGTGCTCAACCAGAACTGGGACGTCTTCGGGTTCGCGCAGCAGATGAAGAGCCTGACCGGCGGTCAGCTCGAGTTCCGGACGATCCCGATCGTCAACATCGAGTACAAGACCCCGAACGACGGCGTCGCCATCCAGGTCGACCCGAAGCAGGTCAAGAGCTTCGTCCAGGGGCTCGCGGGCCCGCAGCCCGGCGAACAGCAGCAGGCGCCGCCCGCCGAATCGCCCAACAAGGCGACCACGGTCGACGTCCGCAACTCCACGAACCGGGACGGGCTGGCCTCGTCGGTGCTGAAGACGCTCGTCGACAAGGGTTTCACCGCGGGCGACACGGCCACCGCGAGCGCGCGCAAGAAGACGGTGGTCTGGGTCGCCAAGGGCGAGAAGGCGGCGGGCCAGGCGGTCGCCGACGCGCTCGGCGGCAACCCGACCGTCCAAGAGGACAAGAGTGTCGAGGCCGGGCACGTGATGGTCTTCCTCGGCTCGGACTTCAAGGCGCCGAGTGGTGCCGAAGGCTCCGGCTCCTCGCAGAACGCCGCCGGCTCTTCGGCCGCCGCGCCGCCTCCCGAGCAGTCCGACGAGAAGCCGATCACCGCCGAAGGCGTGCCCTGCGTCAACTGACGCTCGTGTCGCGAAAGCCACTTTCGGGACATCAGGTGTCCCGAAAGTGGCTTTCGCGGCAGGTCGGCACCCGGTTTCTTCACCCATTCGGCCCAGCGGACCAAAATCGATAGGAAAACCACCCCCGAAACCGCGTAAGAGCGACGCCCCTGCCGACTTTCATACACGTGAGCGCGCTCGTCCCGGGTTTTGTCACACGGGGCGGGCGGTGGAGAAGGTTGGCAAGGCAGGGGATGGGGAGTGCTGATCGACGCTGAGAGCTATCAGCGGATACTCGGAGACGAGCTCCGCAAGCTCCGCCGTAAACGTGGCTGGACACGCAAGGAACTGAACCAGCATCTGCAGAGCGAGATCTCGCTCCAGACGCTGGCCACCTACGAGCTGGGCACCCGCCACTGTTCCGTGGTGCGGCTGGTCGAACTGTGCGTCGCGATGGACGAGCTGCCACAGGATCTGCTGGCCAAGGTGCACCGCCGGGTGTTCGTGGACGAACCGGGCCGGGTGCGGATCGACCTGCGCCTGGTGATCAAGGACGAGCAACAGGAACTGCTCCCCCTGCGAAGGTGGGCGGACGACCGGCTCAAGACGTCGGGGGACAACGGCTCCGCCGAGGTCCACCTCGACTTCGCGGCGCTGGAACGGATGGCCGAGCTCTGCGGCATCCCCACCGTCGATCTCATCGGAAGGCTTCGCCGGCTCAACCCCTCATGAGCGCGGCATTCCCCGGGTCCGTGAAGGCCATGCCCCCCATCTTGGCTTTCACGGACCCTCCCCCGTTTCCTCAGCCGAGGAGTTCGTAGTCCTCGCGGCGCACCTTGCGGGTGTCGAGCCAGTACCGCCAGGTGAAGCCCGGCCAGATCGTGCGGTTGACGCCCTTCGCGTCGAGGTACCAGCTCTTGCAGCCACCCTGGGTCCAGATCCCTTTGGCGAGTTTGCGCTGGATTTCGCCGTTGAAGCGCTCCTGCGCCTCCGGCCGCGGGTCGAGCGCCTTGCCGCGCGCGAGCCTCAGCGCCTGCGCGACGTACGAGATCTGCGCTTCGATCATGAAGACCACGGAGTTGTGCCCCAGCCCGGTGTTCGGGCCGAGCAGGAAGAACAGGTTCGGGAACCCGGACACGGTGATGCCCTGGTAGGTCCGCATCCCCTCGGTCGCCCACTCCTTGCCGAGGTTGCGCCCGTCGCGGCCGATGATCTCCAGATCGTCGAAGGCGTCCGTGACGTGGAATCCGGTGCCGTAGATGATCGCGTCGACCTCGTGCTCGACGCCGGCGCCGTCGACCACGCTGTGCTCGCGGACCTCTTTCACGCCGTCGGTGACGACGTCGACGTTGTCCCGCGCGAGCGCCGGGTAGTAGTCGTTGGAGATCAAGACCCGCTTGCAGCCCATGGTGTAGTCCGGCGTCAGCTTCCGGCGCAGCTCGGGATCCTTGACGCTCTTGAAGATGTTGCGCTTCGCGATGCGCTGGCCGATCTTCATCACCCACGGCTGTCCGTTGAAGCCGATCGCGCGGGCTTCGAGGCCCCAGTAGAGGAGGTCGCGGAAGGCACGCTGCAGCAGCGGCACCGAGCTGAACGTCTTCCGGAGCGCTTCGGGCATCTCGCGGTCCGGCTTCGGCATGATCCACGGCGGCGTCCGCTGGAAGAGCGTCAGCTCGGCGACGTCCTTCGCGATCTGCGGCACGAACTGGATCGCGCTCGCGCCGGTGCCGACCACGGCGACCCGCTTGCCGGTGAGGTCGTAGTCGTGTTCCCACTGGGCGGAGTGGAAGGCGCGGCCCTTGAACCGCTCAATGCCGGGCAGCTTCGGGATCTGCGGAAGATGCAGCGCGCCGACCCCGGCGACCAGCGCGGGCGCGACGAACTCGTCACCCGACTTCGAGGCGACGTGCCAGCGGTTCTCGTCGGCGTCCCAGCGGGCGCCGGTCATTTCCTGGCCGAAGCGGATGAAGCGGTGCAGGTCGTACTTCGCGGCGACGTCGCGCATGTACTGCCAGATCTCGGGCTGCGGCGAGTACGCGCGGGACCAGCCGGGGTTCTGCTCGAACGAGAACGAGTACATATGCGAGGGGATGTCACAGGCGCAGCCGGGGTAGGTGTTGTCGCGCCACGTGCCGCCCACGTCGTCGGCCTTCTCCAGGACGACGAAGTCCTCGCGGCCCTCTTTCCGCAGCTGAATGGCCATGCCCAGCCCGGAGAAGCCGGTTCCGACGATGACGACACCGGTCTCGGTGCGGTTGCCCATGACCCGACCTCTCGCTCGCGTTTACCTGTTACCAGGAGTCCACCTTACTCGAAGTAGGTTACCTTCGGTAGAGTGTTGTGGTGACGACGGCGAAGCGCAAACGCATGCCACGAGCAGAGCGGATGCGGCAAATGATCGAAATCGCTGAGGAAGTCTTCGCCGATCGCGGCTACAGCGCGGCGTCGATGGACGACATCGCGGAACGCGTCGGGGTCTCCAAGCCGATGCTCTACGAGTACTTCAACTCGAAAGAGGGACTCCTGCTGGCCTGCATCCAGCAGTCGAGGACGGCCTTGCGCGAGGTCACCGAACGGGCGACCGTCGGTGCGACGTCCGCCGAGGACGCGCTGCGGCGCGGACTGCTCGCCTTCTTCGTCTTCATCCGGGAACGGCGGCAGGCCTGGTCACTGCTCCGCCACGAGATGGCGCTGATCGGGACCGGCGCCGCCGACGAGATCGAGCAGACCCGGCGTCAGCAGACCGACCTGATCGCCGCCCTGATGGGTGACTACCTCGAAGCCGGGGACGAACTCCGCGCCGAGGCTTCCGCGGAGTTCGTGGTCGGGGCGTGCGAACGGCTCGCGATCTGGTGCGAACGACACGAGGACGTCAGCCCCGAAACGGCGACCGGATACGCGATGGACATCCTCTGGTCAGGCCTGTCCGCGAGGGCCCGCTGAAACGACCGTGAAGATGCTCGTGCATTAGGCCATTCGGTCGTCACTCAGAGCACATTGCCGCCAGTGTCTTGTGACACAGAGTTGTCCTACTGTATCGATGACACTGTAGAAAGTCTGATGGACAGTCGCGACCTCCGTCAGGAGGGGGCGCCACCACCCGAAAGTGGCGTCATGACGGCGGCGTGACGAGGTCCATTGAGTGACGCTTGCTCGCGAGGAGAGGGGTGAGGCGGATGACCGAACCGATCACCGCGTCGTACGTCCAGGAGGACGACGACTGGAAGATAACGGTCAGCGGCTCCGGTAAGGAACTGACCGGTCGCGCGCCGGGCATCATCGCGGCACGGGACCGGGCCGACCAGCTGGTCGAGAAACTGTCCCCGCCGGAGCACTCGACCGTGGTGCACCTGCTGAACGGCAGCGCGCTCGAGTTCACGGCCGCCTACATGACGGCGAGGCTGACGCTCCCGGAGATCGAGCCGCTCGAGGTTCCTCCGCCGGCGAACGGCAAAGCCAAGGACAAGGCCGCCAAGCCGCCAGTGCCCCAGGGCAAGGAACTCCCGAAGGCCGTCGACGAGGCGAAGTCCAAGGAGAAGCCCGAGCCTGCCAAGACACCCGCCAAGGCGGCCCAGACCTCCTGAGACCTACTTCAGGAGTTTGCGGATCAGCAGGACGCCGATCAGCACCGCCCCGCCGATGAGCGGGTACTTCACCTTGGGCTCGTCCAGCTTCGCGCGCAGGCCGGTCTTCGCGGAATCCACCAGCTTCGCCGGGTTCGCCTTCGTGCCCAGCTGGTCGAGCGTGGCGACCAGCGCGTTCCTGGCCTGCTCGATCTCACGCTCGATGGTCTCGGGATCGCGAGCCACGTGTCCTCCTCGCCGCGACGGACTTGCTGGAAGCCCACGTTAGAGGACGCCGCCCCGCATCGTGGCACCGGCCACGCCGAGAAACGCGGATCGTGTCGCACGCTACGATTTCGGGGCAGTACTGGGGGCCCGTAGCCCAATTGGCAGAGGCACACGGTTTAGGTCCGTGCCAGTGAGAGTTCGAGTCTCTCCGGGCCCACCCCACCAGCTCGAGACGCATGGCGTCAGCGCGCGGTGGCCACCCGGCGCGCAGCCTCGACCAGCGTCTGGGCCGCCCGGCCAGCACGCTTGAACTCGTCGACCGTGGCCGGTGTGTGGCTATAGCCCGCCTTGGTCTTCAGTTTGAGCAGGGCTCTCAGGTGCTTCGCGATTTCCTTGTCCGCCTGAGCCAGCAAGCTGATCGCTTCGTCGTGGTTCTCACCCTGCGCGTGTTCGCCCAGCCTGGCACAGCAGATGACGTCGGACGCCGCGATGCCGGCGTGGACGCACAAGGTCACGTACGCGTCGGCGATGTCCTCATGCTCGTCGGCGAGTTCGCGAATCATGTCCGCCGCTTCGTTGAACTGGGTCGCCTTGTGCATACGCCCTCGCTGAACGCTCGCGTCGCATTTTCTGATTCGCACGTCAGCCGTTTCTCTTTCGCAGGCGACCGGTCAGCCATGCCCGGCTACCGGCCACGGTCAGCCCGTCTCGGGCCACATCACGCAGGACAGCCTCGTCGTACGCGCGGCCGGCGAGTTCGGCTTCGGTGAACTCCAGAGGCCGGGTGTCGTTACCGGTCCAGCGGGTCACCTCTGCCGCCAGTTCATCGACCTGCGTTTCCCAACGGTCGTCATCCGCGTCGTCGGGCCGGATCAGCAGCAGGTCCAGATCGCTGTCCTCCGTCATCTCCCCGCGTGCCACCGAGCCGAAGACCGCGGCGTACACCGGCGGGACCTGCCAAGACTCCAGCCGGTCCTCGATGCGTTCCAGGAGCGTCTTCTGCATCCGGGCGAGCCCGACGATGTACTCCGCCGCGAGATGGTCACGGTTGAGCCGATACGTGAAGGCGTTGCCGACTCTGTCGGACTCGACGACCCCCTGCTTCGTCAGGCGCCGCAGCACTTTGCGGATGCCCTCCTCTGAGTGCCGGACCAGCAGGCGATGCAGCTGCCCGGTCGTGAAGATGCCGTCGTGGCTGGCGAGGACGGCGAGCACATCGCCATCGAGCGTTGGGGTGACCGCCATCAACGGCCGACTCAAGTCCACTTGCCTGACTCCCAGACAACTATAGTACCGGAACACCAACTATAGTACATGAACCTGTCTTATAGTATGGGTTTGGCGAGGCTTGAGGTGCATGACCCACGAGACACAAAGATCAGCGCACCCGGTCGTAGACCAGCGCCATCTCCCCCAGCTCTCCGGCCTCCTGATAAGCCAGCCCCCACTTCGACGCGGGCAGGCCGTCGGCGAACAGCCGCTGTCCGCCGCCGGTGATCTCGGGGCAGATCATCAGGTACAGCCGGTCGATCAGGTCGTCCGCGAGCAGGGCCTTGATGACGCTGGCGCTGCTGTTGACCAGGATGTCGCCGTCACCGTTCGCCTTGAGGCCGGCGACGACCTCGGCGGCGGGGGCGTTCACGACGCGGGCGCGGTCCCATGGCGCTTCGGCGAGAGTCGTGGAGAAGACGACTTTTTCGGCGTCCGTGAGCCACTTCGCGTAGGCGCGGTCGCGGGGGTCGGCGTTCTCGTCGGCGGCGACGGTCGGCCAGAAGCCCAGGAAGCCCTCGGCGTTCAGCCTGCCGAGCACCGCGGTGGTCGCCGTTTCGTGGATGCGGGCGAGGTGGGCGCGGGCGACGTCGGTGGTGGCGTACGAGACGATCGCGCCCATGTCGCCGGGGCCGCCGGGGCCGCTGTAGTGGCCGTCGAGGGTGAGGCTGATGTTGGCGGTGACGCGGCGGCCGGTGTGGTTCGTCATGTCGTTCAGTCCTTTTCCTTGGTGAGCCGAGTCGCGAGGTTGTCGAGCACCTGGCCCCAGCCGGTTTCGATGCCGGCGATGAACGGGACGGCATCGACCGTGGTTTCGGTGATGCGCAGGTCGAGCCGGAGCCGGGTCCCGCCCGGCGCCTCGGTGAACTTCAGGTCGTAGTGACCGGTGAAGAAGGTGTCGCCCTCGGCGGTCAGCACCGAGAGGTCGAATTCGAGGTGTTCGGGTTCGGCAGCGGCGCGGACCTTCCCCGCGGACCGGTAGCGCCCTTCGGCGTCGCGGTAGTCGAGCACGGCCCGGCCACCGGCCCACGGCTCGATGACGCAGTCGGTGACGGTCATCGAGGGCGGCGCCCACCAGGACGCGAGCAGCGCGGGTTCGGTCCAGTGCCGCCAGACGTCGTCCCGTGGCGCGGCGAGCAGACGGTCGAACGAGAACGCCCGCCCGTCCGCCCACCGGTCTTCCTTCGCGGCCTCGGTGTCAGCGCCGATCGCGGCCTGATAGCGCGCGAGGACGTCTCGCTCGCCCGCGTTCGCCTCGATGGTCGTGATCAGCGTCCGCAGCCGTCCTTCGAGGTCCTTCAGCGGCCCCGCTTCGACCGCGTACACGCGACGCTGCCCGAGCGGGAACACCGTCACGAGCCCGGCGCGGGCGAGGGTCTGCAGGTGCTTGGTGGTCTGCGGTTGCCGCAGGCCGGTCAGCTCGGCGAGCTCACCGACGGACCGGGGCCGCTCGGCGAGAAGCTCGACGAGGCGCCACCTCGCCCCGTCTCCCAGTGCTGCTGCGATCTGCTCCATGCCGAGAAGTATTCACTTGGCAGAATATTCTTGTCAAGGAATATCTCCGCGATGGAACTCCAGCAGGCTGCGCTGCTCGGTCAGGGTGGTGACGGAGTCGAAGACCAGGCCGTGCGCGGCGGCGAGCTCGCGAAGCTCGTCGAGACGCCGCTCGCGACCGCCGTAGAGCACGAGCATCACCAGGTCCCACTCGGTCTGCGCCCCGAGACCGCCGACCGCCTCGATGACGAGGACCCGGCTTCCGGTGCCGGCCGCCTCGGCACACCGGGCCAGGATGCGATGGGCGTGCTCGTCGTCCCAGTCGTGGAGGATGTCGGACAGCAGGTAGGCGTCCGCCCCGGGCGGGAGCGGGTCGAAGAAGCTGCCCGCGCTCACCTCGACGCGGTCTCCGAGCCCCTGCTCGCGTAGTTCCCGCTCGGCGGCCGCCGCGGTCGGCGCGAGATCGACGAGATGGCCGCGCATCAAGGGGTTGGCCTTCAGGATCGCGGCGAGCAGGCTGCCGTGACCCCCGCCGACGTCGACGAGCGTGCCGAAGCGGGACCAGTCGAAGCCGCTGACGAACCGCGGCACCTGCGTCAGGTACCGCTGGGTCATCTGCCGGTCGAACGTCTCCCGAAGATGGGGATGCTCGGCGAGATCGGCCCAGAAGTCCTTGCCGTAGCGGCGAATGTAGCCCGCCTCGCCGGTGGCGATGCTGTGCGCGAGTTCGACGAAGGCCAGTTCGCCCCGCCCGCCGGCGGCGTTGATGTCCAGAAGCCCGGCGAGCCCGTTTCCCGCGTCGGGGCGGAGTTTCGCGCCGTACTCGGTGGTGCGGTAGCCGTCGGGCGCCCGTTCGAGGACGCCGAGGGTGGTCAGATGCCCCAGCAGCAGATCGAGCGCGAGCGGGGATTGGCCGAGGTCCGCCGCCAGATCGCCGGCGGTCGCGCCCTCGCCGGACAACCGGTCCGGCAGCCCCAATGTCACCGCGACACGCAGCGCCATCGGCGTCGCCAGCCCGGCCAGCCGGAGGAATTCCTGTCTGTCCTGGTCATGGGTGGTCACGGGGTCAACGTCCGTCCGGTGAGGTCCGCGTTCTCCACGCTCTCGACGTAGCTGCGCGCGACGTCGGCCGCCGGGGTGCCGCCTTCCGGTTCACCGAGCGCCGCGAGTGTTTCGCTCACCCAGCCGGGGCTGACGGCGTTGACGCGGAGGCCGCGCGGCAGTTCGCGGGCCGCCGCGGCGACGAACGCTTCGAGACCGGCGTTGGTCAGGACGCCGAAAGCGCTGCCGCGCAACGTTTCCGGGATCCGGCCCGCGGTCAGCGTGACCGAGCCGCCGTCCGGCAGATGCGGGACGGCGTGCCGCAGCAGGAACACCTGTCCGAGCAGTTTCCCTTGCAGGCCATGGGTGAACTCTTCGTCGCCGCCGGCGTCGACCGGGACCAGCGAACCGCTCCCCGCGCAGCACACGACGTGCTCGATACCCGGCTCGGCGGCGAAGAGCGCGTCGAGCGTGGCGGGTCGCTCGACGTCCACCGGGAACTCACCGGAGCGGGACGCGGCGAGCACGGTGTGCCCGCGCGCGGTGAGCGCGGCCGAGACCGCGGCCCCGATCGTCCCGGTGGCACCGACCACGAGGATCTTCATCGGCGTCTTTCCTTTCAAGGTCGCACAAGAGGTTCTGTTTCGTAAGCCCGGTGCAGCGCCTCGACGAACGACGGCGCTTCCGGCAACGGCGCCGGGCCGATGCGGTGCACCGCGATCCCCGGCGTCCACGAGTTCATGACCACCGCGCCCGCGAGCCCCGGCAGGCCGGCGAGCGTGACCTCCTGGACCCGTTGCGGCACACCGAGCGCCGCCAGCCGTCGCCGGACGATGCCCATCGTGGTTCCTCGCAGCAGGTCCGCGTCGGGCCACACCACCGTATCGCCGTCGAGGAAGGCGAGGTTCCAGATCGTCGCCTCGCTCAGCCTGCCGCGGCGATCGACGAACGCCGCGTCGTCGAATCCTTCGGCGACGGCCCGCCGCCGGAAGTAGGTCTTCGCCATCTCACCGGTGTGCTTGATGGCAGGCAGCACACGCTCGTGTCCGGCGGCCGTCAGCGTCATCGGTGCTCGCGGACCGGACACCGGGGGCCGCGTGCGCACCAGGGCTTCGAGATCACCCGGCAGGTGGATCGTCACCGTGAGGGAGACGTCGGCGGGTCCGGACTTCAGCGCCTCGCGCACGTACGAGCGGATCCGGTCGTCCGGCAGGGCGTCGCCGAACAGCTCCAGCGAAGCGGTCCGGAGCCGGTCGAGATGAAGGTCGAGACCACGGACCCGGCCGTCACGCACCTGCATGGCCGTGAAGTGGGCGAAGCCCGCGAAGGCGAGTGGCGCCAGGTCTTCGGCGGTCGCCGTCCGGCCGTTCCGCTGCGCGACAAAGGGACTCATGCCCGCACCGTAAACCGGTTGCGACCGCCGTGTCCCGAATGGAGGATCCGGCGAGTGTCCGTAGCGCGTTCAGAGCTGTCCCGCTGGCAGTTCGACCTGACCTGGTCGTTGTTCGAGTACCACCTCGCCGATCTGGAGCCGGGGGACTTCCTCTGGGAGCCCACGTCCCTCTGCTGGACGATCCGGCCGGACGGCACACCCGACTGGGCCGACACCGAACCCGATCCCGTCCCGGCCCCCACGATCGCCTGGCTCACCTGGCATATCGGCTGGTGGTGGAGCGTCGCACTGGACCACGCGAACGGGCGGACTCCGCGCGAGCGCACGGAGATCACCTGGCCCGGCACGGAAACCGCCGTCGCCTGGCTTCGCGGCCTTCGCGAGGAATGGCTGGCGGTGCTGGACAGGCTGACCGACGCCGACCTCGACGCGCCGTCCGCCTACCCGTTCGGTGAGGAGGCCGGGCTGACCTTCGCCCACACCGTCGCCTGGGTGAACGCCGAACTGATGAAGAACGTGTCGGAGATCGGGCAGCTCAGGATGCAGCGGCGCGCCGTGGTGTGATACCGGGAATGGAGCTGGATCTGGGCGCGGTACGCGCGTTCGTGGCGGTGGCCGAGGACCGGTACTTCAGCGAGGCCGCGATCCGGTTGGACCTGAGCCAGCAGGCGGTCTCCAAACGCGTCGCCAAACTCGAGTCCGATCTCGGCGTGCGGCTGCTGTCGCGAACGCGCGGAGGCGCCGAGCCGACCGAAGACGGCGAGGAGTTCCTCAAGCACGCCAGGGCGCTGATCAGCCTCGCGGACCAAGCCGTCGAGCGCCTTCAGGGCAGGCGACGTCCCCTGCGCGTCGACGTCCTCGGCACGCGGCTGGCGACCATGGAGGTCATCCGCGCGTTCCACGCCTGCCACGACGACGAACTGGAGCTGGTCACGCCCGGGCTGGGCGCGGCGCGCCGGTCCATGCTGCCCGAGTCCGTCGATGCCGCCTTCGCCCGCGTCAGCACCGTGCCGGATCCGGGGACCGGCCGCGCGCCCGCCTATCTGGAACCGGTGAATCTGCTGGTCGGGCGGCGGCATCCGCTCGCACGGCGGCGAAAGGTGGCGATGGCGGAGCTCGAAGGACTGACGGCCTGGATGCCCTACACCGCGCGGTCCGGCGAATGGGCGGGGTTCTGGGCGGAACTGTGCCCGGCGTTCGGCATCCTGGTCGACACCGACGGTCCGAACTTCGGGCTCGAACACCACATCGAGGTGATCGGCGCGTCGAAGGACCGCCTGGGCTTCGTGGGCTCGAAGATGCACGTGCCCTGGCGTCCGGACGTCGTCCAGATCCCGCTCGTCGACCCGACGCCGGTGTACCCGTTCTCGCTGCTGTGGCGGCACGAGAACCGGCATCCCACGCTGCGGCTGCTGATCGAGCACGTCCGCTCCGCCTACCGGCCCTTCGATCCGGAGCGGCAGTGGCTCCCGGTGTCCGATCGGGAGGCCATGACCCGTGTGCACGATGCGCGAGAGGCCCCCGGTACGGAAAAGTGAGGCCATGGGGCTGATCGGCGCGAGCGTGACCCGGCAGGAGGACGTCCGCCTGCTCACGGGGCGGGCGCAGTACATCGACGACGTCCGGCTGCCGGGGATGCTGGAGGCCGCCGTCCTCCGCAGCCCCCTGCCGCACGCGCGGATCCTGCGTATCGACACCACCGCTGCGCAAGCGCATCCCGGTGTGTTCGCCGTGATCACCGGCGAGGACGTGCGGGCGATCACGAAGACACCCCAGCCGGTGATCTGGTCGAACCTGCCGGACATGCGGACGCCCGAGACCCATGCCCTGGCCACCGGCAAGGTGCGCTACCACGGTCAAGGCATCGCGGCCGTCGCGGCGAAGGACCGCGCGACCGCCGAAGACGCGCTGGAACTGATCGAGGTCGAGTACGAGGAACTCCCGGCCGCCGGCACGCTCGAACAGGCGCTGGCGGACGACGCGCCGAAGCTCTACGAGGACTGGCCGGACAACATCGCCGGCACCGGCACCATCCCGATGGGTGACGTGGCCACCGCGTTCGCCGAGGCCGACGTCGTGCTCACCGAGTCGTTCCGGTTCGCCCGCCAGATGGGCACGCCGATCGAAACGCGGGGTGTGGTCGCGACCTGGGACCCGTTCACCGACCGGCTCGACGTCTGGCTCGCCACGCAGGCGCCCAACCTCGCGCGCGAACTGTTCGGCGAGGTCTTCGGGCTCTCGATGGACCGGATCCGCGTGCGCACGCCCGACGTCGGCGGCGGCTTCGGGAACAAATTCGACTTCTACGCCGAAGAAGTCGTCGCGGCGATCCTCTCGCGGCGCACCGGGAAACCGGTCAAGCTCATCGAGGACCGGGCGGAGAGCTTCGTCGCCAACGCGCACTCGCGCGAGCAGAAGATCGACGTCGAACTCGCGGCCAAGGACGACGGCACGATCACCGGCCTGCGCGCCACCGTGTACGGCGTGCTCGGCGGTGTGCTCGGGACCGTGGGCGCCAGCCCGTGCTGGACGACGACGGCGCTGCTGACCGGTCCGTACGCCATCCCGAACGTGGAGCTGACCCTCGTCGCCGTGATGACGAACCGGTCGCCGTACGGATCGTTCCGCGGTTACGGGCTGCCGAAGGCGAACTTCGTGCACGAGCACCTGGTGGAACAGCTGGCGAAACGTCTCGGCATGGACGCGCACACGGTGCGGCGCAAGAACTTCATCCCGCCGGAGGCGTTTCCGTACCAGGGCCCGGTGTTCGTCTACGACAGCGGCCGTTACGAGGACTGCCTGGATCTCTGCCTGAAGGCCGTCGAGGACGCGGGGTGGGCGGAGCGCCGCGGAAACGGCGTCGGGATCGGATACGCGTTCCACAACGAGCTGACCGGGTTCGGGCCGAGCCGGAT
Source organism: Amycolatopsis sp. EV170708-02-1 (assembly GCF_022479115.1). Lineage (NCBI taxonomy): Bacteria > Bacillati > Actinomycetota > Actinomycetes > Pseudonocardiales > Pseudonocardiaceae > Amycolatopsis > Amycolatopsis sp. EV170708-02-1. Next base: position 3,678,607 of record NZ_CP092497.1, on the reverse strand, counting down.
CATCAACCTGGCAGGCTTGGGGCATTCCGGTTTCGACGAGGAGGTCGTGCGGGTCGACTCGACCGGCCACGTGACCGTCCACACCGGACTGTCCGCGATCGGGCAGGGCATCCACACCACACTGGCGCAGGTGGCCGCGCAGACGCTCGGCGTCCCGCTCGACCATGTCACCGTGCTCTCCGGGGACACCCAAAGCTGTCCGTACACCGGCTACGGCACGGCGGCGAGCCGCGGGGCGGCCGTCGGCGGCGCGGCCGTGCTGAACGCGTCGACCCGGCTGCGGGCGAAGATCCTGCGGGTGGCCGGGCACATCCTGGAGGCATCGCCCGACGATCTGTCCCTTGAGGACGGTGTCGTCACGGTGAACGGCGTACCCGGCAGGCAGGTCACCCTCGCCGCGATCGGCGACGCGGCGTACCGGCGGCTGAACGGCGTCTGGCCCGAGGACGAGACGCCGACGCTGGAGGAACGCGAGGTCTACGACCCGGTCAATGTCGCGACGTCGTTCGGCTGCACCGCCGTCCTCGCCGAAGTCGACAAGGAGACCGGCGTCGTGACGCTGCTGGACTACCTGATCGCGCACGACTGCGGCACCGTCATCAACCCGATGATCGTGGACGGGCAGCTGCACGGCGGCGCGGCGCAGGCGATCGGCGGGGCGCTGTACGAGGAATTGGTCTACGGCGCCGACGGGCGGATGGAGACCACGTCGTTCACCGGGTACCTGCTGCCGACCGCGACCGAGATCCCGCCGTTCTCCGTGTCGCATATGACGACTCCCGCCGAGCACGTTCCCGGCGGGTTCAAGGGGATGGGGGAAGCGGGCGTGATCGGCGGTGGCGCGGCGATCGCGCACGCCGTCGAGGACGCGCTGCGCGAACACGACGTGGACATCACCTCACTGCCGATCACGCCGCCACGGCTGCTGGCCGCGCTGAAGCGGGGAGCGGCCCGGTGAAGGCCGCGCCGTTCGAGTACTTGCGGGCTTCGTCGCTCGACGAGGCCATCGAGGCGCTGGGCACCCCGGACGCGCGGGTGCTGGCGGGCGGACAGAGTCTCGTGCCGTTGCTGAACCTGCGCCAGGCACGCCCCTCGCTGGTGGTCGACATCAACCGCCTCGACGAACTTTCCTTCCTGCGCAAGGAGAACGGACGGCTGGAGATCGGCGCCCTCACCCGGCACCGGACGATCGAGACGTCCGCCGTGGTCCGGTCCGAAGTCCCGCTGCTCGCCGACGCGCTCGGCCACGTCGGGCATGTGGCCATCCGGAACCGGGGCACGATCGGCGGCAGCCTCGCGCACGCCGATCCGGCCGCGGAACTGCCCGCGGTGATGGTCGCGCTCGACGCCGATTTCACCGTCCGCGGCTCCTCCGGGGAGCGGATCGTCGCGGCACGGGACTTCTTCCTCGGCCCGCATCGCACAGCGCTGGGCCGGGGCGAGCTGCTGACGCGGATTTCGGTGCCGCCGCATCGAGGCGGCTGGGCCGTCGAGGAACTGAGCAGGCGGAGTCGCGATCTCGCGCTGGTCGCCGTCTTCGCGACGGTGACCATGTCCGGCGGCGTCTGCGAATCCGCGCGGATCGCCGTCGCGGGCGCGGGTCCGGTACCGATCCGGGCCACCGCCGCCGAAGAGTCGCTCACCGGCGGCCCGATGACCGGCGACGCCATCGCTCACGCCGCGGACCTCGCCGCCGCGGCGACCGATCCGCCCGGCGACCTCCACGCTCCAGCCGATTACCGGCGCGAGATGGCCGCGGTGCTCACCCGGCGGGCGCTCGCGCGAGCCAAGTCGTGGTCGGCGCATGATCACGGTCACCCCGAGGAGAAGCAGGCGAAGGAGGGCGCATGATCACGGTCACCCTGACGGTGAACGGCCGGACCTACCGCGCCGACTGCGAACCACGGCGGACGCTGGCCGATTTCCTGCGCCACGACCTGGGTTTCACCGGGGTGCACGTCGGCTGCGAACACGGCGTCTGCGGCTCGTGCACGATCACCCTCGACGGGGCGAGCGCGCGTGCGTGCTGCCTGCTGGCGGTGCAGGTGGACGGCTCGGAGATCGTGACGGTCGAAGGGCTGGCGTCGGACGGCGAACTGCATCCGCTGCAGGAGTCGTTCCGGAAGCACCACGGGCTGCAATGCGGCTTCTGCACACCGGGGATGCTGGCGACGGCGACGGAGCTGCTGAAGGAGAACCCGGACCCGACGGACGCCGAGATCCGGCAGGCGATTTCGGGGAACCTGTGCCGGTGCACGGGATATCAGTTCATCGTGGACGCCGTCCGGGACGCGGCCCGGTGAGCGATCACCACTCGTCGTCGACGTGCCGCCTCAGCTCGCCGGCGGCCCGCCTCGGGAGGGAGAGGAGCACCCCCTCGAGCATTTCCCTCGCCTGCCAGGGACCGCCGCAACACTCCCAGACGCCGCAGCCTTCGCTGTCGACCCGAAGCCGCCGGTACGGATCCGCGATGAACTCTTGCCAGAGGCGGAGCGCGGTCCGGACCGCACCCGGCCCGAGATAGTTCCGGGAACGTTCGAGACGGGAGATCCCGGCGGCGAGCGCGGGCGAGAACTCCTGCCGGACCCGAGCGGGCGGCTTACGCGGCATCGGCCTTTCGGAAGCTCGTCATGCGTTCATCATGACATGAAGGGCCCCCTTCCTGTACCCAGGCGCAAGAAAGGGGGCCTTCATGTACTCCGGTCTCAGCCGACGATGTCGATCTCGAACTCCACGTTCGAGCTGTATTCGAAGTCGGCCCACACCGCGCCCGGCAGGTGGTACCGCCGGTGCGAGACCGTCTTCGGGTTGAATCCGGGCGTCTGCATGGGATTCCCGCCGACGCCGACCTTGTCGCTGCCCCAGGCGTAGATGTTCCCCTGCCATACGGGCGCGTCGGTGATGCCGTCCCCGTCGACCCGCGGGCGGACGATGATCGCGGCCGTCTCGCTGCCGGAGAGGAACAAGCGCACGGACGTGACGGACGGGCTGGCCGGAATGGTCCTGCGTTCCATGAGTTCTGTCGTCGCCTTCCGTTTCGGGGCGGCGCCGCCGCCGGTCAAGTGGGCGTTCGTGTAGGACTCGTTGAGGTCGACCGCGCTCGCGCGGATGCCGGGGATGTGACCGGCGTCCGAATACTGGTGGATGTCGTACCGGCCGGCGGCCGGATCGGGTTTCGCGCCGTAGCGCGCGATCCAGATGACGAGGTTCGACACGCCGAACTGGTCCGGGCGCAGCATCTTGGCGAGCGAGTTGTTCATGTAGATGCCAGGCCGGAAGCCGTGCCCCGCCACACGGTTGCAGAACCTGATCGAGAAGTCCCGCTTGCGCGCGTCGGGGATGTTCGGCGTCCCCGACCCCGGCGGGTTGTCCTCGAGGTCGAGCATCGGGACACATCCGGTCGCCCCTAGGCGCCGGACCTCCCCGATCAGCACGTCGGCCTGTGCCTCCGGCGAGGGACTCGCCTGGGCGTAGTGATAGCCCCCACCGGGATTCCGACGGATCTCGCGCCTGCCACCAACGCGTCGCCGGTGTTACGGCCGCCGTTCGGAAGACCGCCGCCGTCGCTGAGCTTGACGAAGACGAACGTCACGCCATGGTTCTTGACGGCCTGCCAATTGGTAACGGATTGAAAGCGACTGTAGATATCTATTCCCAGCGCCATCGTTACAGCCTGACGGGTGAACCAGTTGGACAAAAGAGCCTAGTGGGCGATAACTGGTCCGTCCGATTCGCCCTTTCGGGCGGCCCCTCCGTAGCTGACGCGATTCACCCATGCCCGTACTGTGACCACATGGCGTCTCGAAGCCCCTTTCGCTGGCTGACCCGCTGGGCGGACTGGTTCGAAGAGCGCGGCGTCTACGTCCCGGGCGAGGAGAGCCGGGCGGTCGATCCGATGCGCGATTTCGGCTGGCTGATCGTGGCCTGGGTGTCCGGTCTGGCGATCTTCATCCTGTTCTTCGCCTTCGCCGTCTGACCCGCCGCGGATGTGCCATCGCAGTGACGGCTGTCACTAGCCGTACCCTTCCGATCACGGATCGGCCACGGCTGTACACCAGGTGCGCCTCAACCCGGCCGTGCCGCTCCTCTCGGCTGCGGAAGACCGTCACCCTGGACTCTTCGGCACTAATACCTACCTCGAACGGCCCACCCGAACCTCCGACTGGAGTAACCGCACATGGCGCCCCCGCGCACCCCGAAGCTCCTCATCGCCGCCTGCTCGCTGATGCTGGCGGCCGCGTGCGGGGTTCCGGCACCGGAAAAGGGTGCCGCCGTGCTCGGCGCGGACGCCCCGGCGCAGGGCTTGGCCGCGACGCACGCGGAAGGCGACCTGGCGTTCGGCGCCCCGCACCGGTTCGCGACCGGCGTCACGATCTCCGTTTCCGCGCCGAAATCGTTCCGTCCCAGCGCGTCGGCGTATCCGCAGAGCCCGCGCGCGGTGGCCTTCGGCATCGAGGTGACGAACGCGGGCGACGGCACGTACCGGCTCTCCGGGCTGTCCGTGACCGGCGAGGTCGACGGGGAGAGCTCGGCGGTCAAACAGGTCGTCGACCCGGTGCAGGGGTACAACGGCGTCGCGGACGCCGGCAAGGACGTGGCGCCCGGCCGGTCGGTCCACCTGAGCCTGGCGTTCGCCGTTCCGGACAGGCCGGTGAGGCTGCGTCTGCAGGTGCGGCCGAGTCCGGCGGAGCCCGTCGCCGCGAAGTACTGCGGAAAGGTCTGACGCCACCGGTTCGCTACCGTGTGGTCATGACCGAGCAGCGACTTTCCCCCGGCGACAAAGCGCCCGACTTCACCCTCCCCGACAGCGAGGGCAACGACGTCAAGCTCAGCGACTTCCGCGGCAAGTCGGTCGTCGTGTACTTCTACCCGAACGCCGGCACGCCGGGCTGCACGAAGCAGGCATGCGACTTCCGGGACAGCCTCGCGCAGCTCAACGACGCCGGTTACCAGGTGCTCGGCATCTCGCCCGACAAGCCCGCGAAGCTGGCGAAGTTCGTCGAGGCGGAAGGCCTGACGTTCCCGCTGCTGTCCGACGAGGAGAAGACGGTCCTGAAGGCGTACAGCGCCTTCGGCGAGAAGAAGAACTACGGCAGGGTCTACGAAGGCGTCATCCGCTCGACGTTCGTCGTCGACCCCGAGGGCAAGATCGCGGTGGCGCAGTACAACGTGCGGGCCACGGGGCACGTCGCGAAGCTGCTGCGTGACCTCTCTCTGGCGTAAAGCCTCGTGAGTGGTAAGGACGGTTCTAACCGTCCTTACCACTCACGAGACTCAACCCGCCAGCTTCCGCAGCTCTCCCACCAACGCGCGCAACGCCTTCCCCCGGTGTGAAGCTTCGTCCTTTTCGGACGGTTCCAGCTCCGCCGAGGTCCGCGTCTCGCCTTCCGGCACGAAGATCGGGTCGTAGCCGAATCCGTTGGCGCCACGGCGTTCCCGGATCAGCGAGCCACGCCATTCCCCGCGCACCACGGTTTCGTCCCCGCCGGGGACGACCAGCGCGGCCGCGCAGACGAAAGCGGCGCCCATCCGGTCGTCGGGCGTGTCGGACAGCTGCGCCAGCACGAGATCCAGGTTCGCGTCGTCGTCGCCGTGTTTGCCCGACCAGCGCGCCGAGAGAACGCCCGGCATGCCGTTGAGCGCGTCGACGGCGATGCCCGAGTCGTCGGCGATCGCCGGGAGACCGGTCGCGGCGGCCGCGTCCTGGGCCTTCGCGAGCGCGTTGCCTTCGAAGTCCGGAGCGGTCTCGGGTGCTTCGGGGAACTCGGGGACGTCGGCGAGGCCGATGACCTCGACGCCCTCGATCCCCTCCGCCACCAGGATCCGCCGAAGCTCGCCGAGCTTCTTCGCGTTACGGGTGGCGAGGAGCAGCTTGGTCACTTGGCGCCCTTCTTCTTGTCGGGACGCGGCTCGGGGAGTTCGCCGGGGTACGGCAACGCGAGCGCTTCGGTCTGCAGACGGGTCAGTTCCTCGCAGCCCGCGAGCGCCACGTCCAGCATGCTGTCCAAAGTGGACCGCGCGAAGGTGGCGCCCTCACCGGTGCCCTGCACCTCGATCAGGGTGCCCGCGCCGGTGGCGACGACGTTCATGTCGACCTCCGCGCGCGAGTCCTCTTCGTAGGGCAGGTCGAGGCGCACCCGTCCGTCGACGACGCCCACGCTCACCGCGGCCACCGAAGACGAAAGCGGCTGCGGGTCGGCGAGGCGGCCCGCGGCGCCGAGCCAGGTGACGGCGTCGGCGAGGGCGACATAGCCGCCGGTCACCGCGGCCGTGCGGGTGCCGCCGTCGGCCTGGATGACGTCGCAGTCGATGACGATCGTGTTCTCCCCCAACGCCGCCAGGTCGATGCAGGCGCGCAGGGACCGGCCGATCAGCCGGGAGATCTCGTGCGTGCGGCCGCCGACGCGGCCCTTGATGGATTCGCGGTCGCTGCGGGTGTTGGTCGCCGACGGCAGCATCGCGTACTCCGCGGTGACCCAGCCGAGGCCGGAACCGGCCCGCCAGCGGGGAACGCCTTCGGTGACGCTCGCCGCGCACAGCACCCGGGTGTCGCCGAACTCGATCAACACCGATCCCGCGGGCCACCGCTGAAAGCCGCGGGTGATCTTGATGTCGCGAAGCTGGTCGTCGTTCCTGCCGTCTTTTCTCGCCACGGCCGCCACTCTAGAACCCCGCGTCAGAGGTCGTAGACGGCGCCCTGCTCGACCAGCTCGGCCGCGGGGAACGCGACGGCCGCCTCGGCGAGGACGGCGTCGCGGTCGGTCCAGGGCGCGACATGGGTGAGCAGCAGCCGCCCCGCCCCGGCCTTGCGTCCCAGCTCGCCCGCTTCCTTGCCGGACAGGTGGACGCCGGCGGGCCGGTCGGGCGAGTCGGTCCACGACGCCTCGGACAGCAGGACGTCGGCGCCGCAGGCGAGATCGGTCAGGGTGTCGCAGACGCCCGTGTCACCGGTGTAGGCCAGCGTCTTGCCGCCGTACGCGAACCGCAGGCCGAACGCCGGGGTCGGGTGGTCGACGGGGACCGCGGTGACCTCGAACGGCCCGATCTCCATGGGCTCCGGCCGCAGCGCCTCGAAGGCGAAGACGTCGGAAAGATCGGTGGTCGCCCGCTCCTCCTCGTTCGCGGCGTACGCGTGGGCGAGCCGCTCGTGCACGTCCGACGGCCCGTACACCGGGAGCCGCCGCGGCCTCGCCGGATACGGCAACGCCGGATGGTAGCGGCGCAGCACGGTGAGCGCGCTGACGTCGGCGCAGTGATCGGGGTGGAGGTGCGAAAGGATCAACGCGTCCAGGTCGAACGGGTCGCGCAGGGCCTGCAGCCTGGCGAGCGTCCCGTTGCCGAGTTCGAGCCCCAGGACGAACCCGTCCGCTTCGAGCAGATAGCCGGACGCGGCGGCGTTGGGTCCGGGGATGCTGCCCGAGCAGCCGAGGATCGTGAGACGCACTGTGACACCTTAAACACGGAATCGGCGATTTAGGCGCTGGTGGGAGCCAGCACACCCGGAGCGAAGCCCATGAACCGCTGAGCGAGTCTGGTGAACGGCTCGGCGGATCCGGTGGCGACGAACTCGTGCCGCGGCGGGGTGTCGCGCTCGGCGAGGAGATCGGCTTCGGTGAGGACACGCACGAGGTCACGCGCGGTCTCCTCGGCGCTGGACACCAGCGTGACGTCCTGGCCCATGACGATCTGCAGCACCCCGGACAGCAGCGGGTAGTGCGTGCAGCCCATGACCAGCGTGTCGACCTGCGCGTCCAGCAGTGGTTCCAGGTAGCCCTGCGCGAGGCCGAGCACCTGGCGCCCGGTGGTGATCCCGCGTTCGACGAAGTCCACGAACCGCGGGCACGCGACGCTGGTGATCTCGACGTCCTGCGCGGCGTTGAAGGCGTCGTCGTAGGCGCGGGACCGGACGGTGCCTTCGGTGCCGATCACCCCGATACGCCCGGAACGCGTAGCGGACACGGCCCGGCGCGCGGCCGGGAGGACGACCTCGATCACGGGGACGTCGTAGCGCTCCCGCGCGTCGCGAAGGCAGGCGGCGGAGGCGGTGTTGCAGGCGATGACCAGCGCCTTCACCCCGCCTTCGACGATGTCGTCCAGCGCTTCCAGCGCGTACTGGCGTGCCGTCGCGATGGGAAGCGGGCCGTACGGGTTGCGGGCGGTGTCGCCGACGTAGCGCAGCTGCTCACCGGGCAGCTGCTCCAGGATCGCCCTGGCGACGGTGAGCCCGCCCACTCCGGAATCGAAGACGCCGATCGGGGCGTCGGCGCTCGGCTTGGTCACACGGCGAGGCTACCGGGGCCGGCCGCTTTCCTGGCCTGGGACCTGTCGGCGCGCGCCATCAACCAGGCCGCGAAGACGCCGGACAGCGCGCCGAACAGGTGCCCCTGCCAGGAGACGCCCGGGTCGCCCGGAAGCAGTCCCCAGAGCATCCCGCTCCAGATGCCCAGCAGCACCACGGCCACCAGGATCTGCCCGACGGCGCGGTTGAAGATGCCCCGGACCAGCAGGAACGCGAGCCAGCCGAAGGCGACGCCGGACGCTCCGACGGTCACCGTGCCGCCTGGCGCGATCAGCCAGACGCCGAGGCCGGAGAGCACCCAGATGATCGCGGTGACCAGCACCCACCGGCCGATACCCGCGGACATCGCGAGGAAGGCGAACACCAGCACCGGGACGGTGTTGGAGAACAGATGCCCCCAGCCCGCGTGCAGCAGCGGCGCCCAGAGCACGCCGTCGAGATCGGAGATCTCCCGAGCGCCGATACCCCCGCTCTGATCGAGGTCGAGGGGCAGCACGACGTCGACCAGCTCGACCAGGTAGAGCAGCGCGGTGAAGGCGAGCGCCACGATCGCGGCGGCCTTCGGGTTCGGCGGCAGGACGCGTTTGGCCGGATCCGCACCGGACGACTCGCTCGCCGGGACCGGCTGGGGAGGCAATGTGGTCACCTCCCCAGGCTACGACGCGGATCGGCGGGATCGCCTCCGTGAGAACCCTGATTTGTCGGTGGTGCCCGCTACGGTCGATCACATGGGGTTCCCTTCTTCCGAGCACGTGAACGTGCCCGCCTACCTCGCGCGACTCGGCCTCGAGCACGAGCCGCCGAGCGTCGACGCCCTTTTCCGCCTGCACAAGGCCCACGTGGAACGTGTGCCGTACGAAGATTTCGAGGTCCAGCTCGGCCGGGTGACCTCGCTGGATCCGGCGGTGTCGTTCAGCCGGATCGCCGCCGGCCGCGGTGGCTACTGCTATCACCTCAACGGCGCGTTCTCGGCCCTGCTGCGGGCGCTCGGCTACCAGGTCAGCCGGCATCCGAGCGGTGCGCAGATGCCGGGCGCGGAGGCCGGGATCCACCTCAACCACCTAGCGCTGACAGTCACCGGGCTGCCGGAGACGCCCGGCGACGGCTGGCTGGTCGACGTCGGGCTCGGGGACGGCATCCACGAGCCGCTCCCGCTGCGTGAGGGCGAGTACAAACAAGGCCCGCTGGTGTTCCGGATACGGCCCTCGGAGATCACACCCGGCGGCTGGCGGTTCGACCACGATCCGGAGGGCAGCTTCGTCGGGATGGATTTCGCGCCGGAGACGGCCGTGATGGCCGACTTCGCCGAAAAGCACGTCGAGCTGTCGACGTCGGAGGATTCCGGTTTCGTCCGCACGCTGGTGGTGCAGCGGCGCGACGCGGAGGGAGTGGATTCGCTGCGGGCGCTGACGTTGAGCGGGCTGCCGGGCGGCAAGACCGTACTGGAATCGCCGGCCGAGTGGTGGACGGCGATCGAGGACGTCTTCGGCGTGGCTCGCGGCGGATTCACCGGTGAAGAACAGGACAGGCTGTGGCGGCAGGCAGTCGCCCAGCACGAACGTCACACCGAGGGAGGGAGTGAGGCCTTGCCCAGCGCGTAGTCCACGGCCGCTTCGGCGTGCAGCCTGGTGGTGGGAAAGGTGGGCACCGAGCTGTCTTCGGGGCCCACGAGCAGCTCGATCTCCGTGCAGCCGTAGATCACGCCTTCCGCGCCCGCCTCGACGAGCCTCGCGATGACCTCGCGGTACCGCTCGCGGGACTCCTCGGTGACCACGCCGTGGACGAGTTCGTCGTAGATGACCCGGTGCACCGTCTCGCGGTCGTTCTCATCCGGCACGAGCACGTCGAGGCCGTGCGCGGCGAGGCGTTCGCGGTAGAACCGCTGGGCCATGGTGAAACCGGTGCCCAGGAGCCCGACGCGCCCGATGCCGGCGGCCTTGATCGCGACGGCCGTGGTGTCGGCGAGATGCAGGAGCGGGACGCCCAGACCGTCGGTGAGCCGGTCGGCGACCTTGTGCATGGTGTTCGTGCAGAGGACGACGAAGTCCGCTCCGGCGGCTTCGAGGGCGCGTGCGGCGCGGTTCAGCTCCTGTCCGGCGTCTTCCCAGCGGCCCTCGGCCTGCATCGCTTCGATTTCGGCGAAGTCCACGGAGTACAGCACGGTGCGCGCGGAGTGGTACCCGCCGCGCAGCTCACGGACGCGCTCGTTCACCAGCCGGTAGTACTCGGCCGACGATTCCCAGCTCATGCCGCCCAGCAGGCCGATGGTCTTCATGCCCGCCATCGTGCCAGCCGCGAGCGGTTCGCGATGGGCCTCGTGAGTGGTAGGGACGGTTCTAACCGTCCTTACCACTCACGAGGCCCGAGCACGGGCGGTCAGGCCCAGAGCTGCCCGTCGAGCCGTTGAGCCGCTTCGTCGAGCGAGCCGGAGTACGCGCCCGTCGAGAGGTACTTCCACCCCGCGTCGGCGACCACGAACGCGACATCGGCGGGCTTCCCCGCGGCGGCGGCCTTCTCGGCGACGGCCAGCGCGGCGTGCAGCACGGCACCGGTCGAGATCCCCGCGAAGATGCCTTCGTGCTCCAGCAGCTCGCGTGTCCGGCGAAGCGCGTCGTACGCGCCGACGGAGTACCGGCCGTTGAGCACGCTCGCGTCGTAAAGCTCCGGGACGAAGCCCTCGTCGAGGTTCCGCAGGCCGTACACCAGCTCGCCGTAGCGCGGTTCGGCCGCGATGATCTGCACGTCCGGCTTCGCCTCGTGCAGATAGCGCCCGACGCCGACCAGCGTGCCGGTGGTGCCGAGGCCGCCGACGAAATGCGTCAGCGTCGGCAGGTCCTTGAGCAGTTCGGGCCCGGTGCCGCGGTAGTGCGCGTCGGCGTTGGCCGGGTTGCCGTACTGGTAGAGCATGACCCAGTCCGGGTTGACCTCGGCGAGTTCCTTCGCCCGGCGCACGGCCTCGTTGGACCCGCCGGCGGCCGGGGAGAAGACGATCCGCGCGCCGTACGCCTGCAGCAGCTGCTTGCGCTCGGTGGAGGTGTTCTCCGGCATCACGCACACGAGCCCGTAGCCCTTGAGCTTCGCGGCCATGGCGAGCGCGATCCCGGTGTTGCCCGACGTCGGCTCCAGGATCGTGGAGCCGCGCCGGAGGGTGCCTTCACGCTCGGCGGCCTCGATCATCGCCAGCGCGGGACGATCCTTGATCGAACCGGTCGGGTTGCGGTCCTCCAGCTTCGCCCACAACCGCACGTCGTGGGTGGGCGAAAGCCGGGGAAGACCGACCAGCGGCGTGCCGCCGAGCGCGTCGAGCAGCGACTCGAAGCGAGCCATCGATCAGCCACCGGCCACGGCGGGCAGGATGGTCAGGGTGTCGCCGTCCTTGACCTCGGCCTCGAGACCGCCGGAGAAACGGACGTCCTCGTCGTTGACGTAGACGTTGACGAAGCGGTGCAGCTTCTCTTCCTTGACCAGGCGGGCCTTGAGGCCGCCGTGGCGGGACTCGATGTCGTCGATCACCTCGAGCACGGTCTTGCCGGTCGCCTCGACGGACTTCTCGCCGCCGGTGTGCGTACGCAGGATGGTCGGGATGGACACGGTCACGGCCATGGTTTTCTACCTCCGGTGGGTTCTCTGCAACGCAGACGTTCGGGCCGGTCCGGGTTATTCCCGGACGTGGCGGGTTCAGCCGATGATCTCGACGGGCTCCTCGGTGATCTCCCCGTCCACGATCCGGTACGACCGGAACTGGTGCGAATCGGGGTCCTTGGTGGAAACGAGCACGTAGTGCGCGTCGGGTTCCGAGGCGTACGAGACATCGGTGCGGGAGGGATAGGCGTCGGTCGCGGTGTGCGAGTGGTAGATGACCACCGGCACCTCGTCGTTGGCGTCCATCTCGCGGTAGAGCTTGAGCAGATCACCCGAGTCGAATTCGTAGAACGTGGGCGAGCGCGCCGCGTTCAGCATCGGGATGTACCGCTCGGGGCTGTCCGATCCCTCGGGACCGGCGATCACCCCGCACGCCTCATCGGGATGGTCACGACGGGCGTGGGCGACGATCTCGTCGACGAGTTCACGGCGGATCCGGAGCACGTCGCCCATCTTAGGTGCTGGACAGAGCCGGTCCATACTCTGAGATTGCCGCCACTCGGCACCTCGGCCGGTCAGGAGAAGGCTTCGGGCCAGACATCCCGGTACGCGCGCATGTCGCCCGCCGAAGTGGCGGAGAGCACACCGTGCACCATCGCCCGCCCGAACACCCGCGCGGCCGCCGAGCACAGCGTGTCCAGCACCATCGCGCGCCGCGCGGCCGCGACGGGGCCCGTGCCACCGGGCAGCTCCCGGTCGCCGGTCGCCAGCGCGAACACCGTGTCGCCGTCGAACATCGTGTGCGCGGGCCGCACCGCCCTGGCGAGGCCGTCCTGAGCGGCCACCGCGAGCCGTCGCGCCTCCGCCTTGGACAGCGCCGCGTCGACCGCGACCACGCCGATGGTCGTGTTGAGCCCCGACGCCTTCGCCTCGACGTCGCCGGGCCGGTCGGGCCAGCGGACGCCGAACTCGCCGTCGACCTCGTGATCCGCCGCGAAGGCGCGGCCGGTCGAGAGGTCGACGGCCTCGCCGGCGGCGTTCACGGCGGCGACGACGCCGACGGTGAACTCCCCGACCCTCTCCGAGGCCGACCCGATCCCGCCTTTGAGTGATCCGGTCTTCGCCCCGGCGCCCGCGCCGACGGTCCCCGACGACACCGGTCCGTCCTTGGCGGCTTGGCACGCCGCGTAGCCGAAGGAGGCGTCCGGACGGTTGCCCCAGTCACCGCGCGGCAGGTCGAACAGCACCGCGGCGGGCACGATCGGCACCACCTCGTGCGGCTGGGTCCCGACCGGGATGCCCTGGTTCCGCTCGGCGAGCCAGCGCATGACGCCGTCCGCGGCGGCCAGCCCGTACGCGCTCCCGCCGGACAGGCAGATCGCGTTGACGTGCTGCACCAGGTTCTCCGGCTCCAGCAGGTTGGTCTCCCGCGTGCCGGGCGCGCCGCCGCGCTGGTCGACCGCCCCGACGGCGCCGCCGGGAACCAGCACCACCGTCGTCCCGGTCGCCCAGCCGTCGCCGACCCGCTCGTGGTGCCCGACCAGCACGCCGGGAACGTCGGTGATCATGAGGTCAGCGACTGGATGAGGGTCTCTTGCACCCAGGTCAGCCAGTGGTAGACGCCGAGATGCGGCGCGCGCGGATCGTCTTCGGGCAGTTCGTCGGGCATGTCCTCGGTGACGTCGAGCGCGGTGCCCAGCGCGAGGCGGACGTCGTTGAGCGCGCCCAGCCACGCGTCGGCCTGCTCGAAGGTCAGCCGCACGTTCCCGCCGTCACGCGGCAGGGTGTCCAGCACGATCTTCGCGACGCCGACCTTCTTGTCCAGCAGCTCGGGCTCGTGGATCGACCGCATCGCGGCGGCCGAGTCGATGTCCTCGCGGGTCGGGTTGTCCGGGTCGAGTTTGTGGAAGTCCGGCAGCAGCCGTGAGAGCACCGGGTCGTCCGGGGATTCGGTCGGGCCGGTGCGGATCCCGGTCAGCTCCGCGAGCTCGTCCTGCGGCGCCTCCTCGGCGCGCGCGGTGAGCATGTCCTCCAGCTGGCTGACCAGGCCGCGCAGCACCGCGGCCTCCTGCTGCTCGAACCCGGCGACGATGGTCTCGCCCTTGCGACGCCATCCGTTCATGAAGGCTGCTCCATGGTGGCCCAGAGGCCGGCGGCGTGGAGTTTCGCGACGTCGGTCTCCACCTTCTCCTTGGAACCGGAGGACACGATCGCCTTGCCCTTCTGGTGCACGTCGAGCATGAGCTTCGTCGCGTGGTCCCGGCTGTAACCGAACAGCTTCTGGAACACGTACGTCACATACGACATGAGGTTCACCGGATCGTTCCAGACGACCGTCCGCCAGGGTTTGTCCTCAGAGACGACCTCTACTCCCTGTGGATCAACCTGCGTCTGCTCGGATGCGACAGGCGTGGACATGCACTCCATGGTGTCACGGGCCGGTTCCGGTATGGGCTGGCAGGTCCGGCCATGTGGGTGAATAGGCTGGTGCCATGGGTTTCCCCGAGGCGGCCACTGGCGCCAGCACCGCGCTGCTCACCGACCACTACGAGCTGACCATGCTGGCCAGCGCCCTGTCCGACGGGACGGCGGACCGGCCGTGCGTCTTCGAGGTCTTCGCACGTCGTCTGCCCGACGGCCGCCGCTACGGCGTCGTCGCGGGCACCGGGCGGGTCCTCGACGCGATCGCGGACTTCCGGTTCACCGACGCCGAGCTGAGCCAGCTGGAAGCGACGGCCGTGGTCGACGACGCCACCCTTTCGTGGCTCGCGGACTACTCCTTCTCGGGGAATGTCGACGGCTACCCCGAGGGCGAGCTGTACTTCCCCGGCTCCCCGATCCTGACCGTCACCGGTTCCTTCGGCGAGGCCGTCGTGCTGGAGACGCTGATCCTCTCGATCCTCAACCACGACAGCGCGATCGCGTCCGCGGCGGCGCGGATGTCGGGCGCCGCGCACGGCAGGCCGATCATCGAGATGGGCGGCCGCCGCACGCACGAGTACGCCGCCGTCGCCGCGGCGCGGGCCGCGTACCTCGCCGGCTTCGCCACGACCTCCAACCTCGAAGCCGGGCGCCGCTACGGCATTCCCACGCGGGGCACCGTCGCGCACGCGTTCATGTTGCTGCACGACAGCGAAGAGGCCGCGTTCCGCGCACAGGTGGACAAGATGGGCGCGGACACCACCCTCCTGGTGGACACCTACGACATCACCAAGGGCATCGAAACGGCCGTCCGGGTGGCGGGCACCGAACTCGGCGCGATCCGCATCGACTCCGGCGACGTGGGCCCCCTGGCACGCAAGGCCCGCGAGCAACTGGACGCCCTCGGCGCCAAGGACACCCGCATCGTGGTGTCGGGCGACCTCGACGAGCACGCGATCGCGGCGCTGCGGGCGGAACCCGTCGACGCGTACGGCGTCGGGACCTCGGTCGTCACCGGCTCCGGCGCGCCGACCGCGGGGATGGTCTACAAACTCGTCGAGGTCGACGGGAAACCGGTCGCCAAGCGCAGCGCGCACAAGGAATCCCGCGGCGGACGGAAATCCGCGCTGCGACGGCACCGCGAGACCGGCACCGCCGTCGAAGAGGTGATCTGGACGGCCGCCTCGCCGGTCCCGGAACGGGGACCGAACGACCACGAATTGCAGATTCCGCTGGTCCGGGACGGCCGGACGGTGGATGATTTGCCCACGCTGGACGACGCGCGCCAGCGGCTTCGGCGGGCGCTGGTGAGCCTTCCGTGGGAAGGCCTCAAGCTCTCGCACGGGGAGCCCGCCATCCCGACCGTATTCGTCTAAAAGAGACTCAGGAGCAACACATGGGGACCGCCTTGATCGTGGTCGATGTGCAGAACGACTTCTGCGAGGGCGGGTCGCTCGGCCTGCCCGGTGGCGCCGCCGCCGCCGAAGCGATCTCCAAGCGGGCCGCGGAGGGCGGCTACGCGCACGTCGTCGCCACTCGCGATTACCACATCGACCCGGGCGACCACTTCAGCGAGACGCCGGACTTCAAGGACAGCTGGCCGCGTCACTGCGTCGCGGGCACCTCCGGCGCGTCGTTCCACCCCGCGCTCGACGTGGTCCCGATCAGCGAGGTCTTCTCCAAGGGCGAGTACACCGCCGCGTACTCCGGCTTCGAGGGCAACGCGCGCGACGGCAAGACGCTCGACGCGTGGCTGAAGGAGCACGACGTCACCGAGGTCGACGTCGTCGGCATCGCGACCGACTTCTGCGTCCGCGCGACGGCGCTCGACGCGGCGAAGGCCGGCTTCAAGGTCCGGGTGCTGCTGGACCTCACGGTCGGCGGTTCGCAGCCCACCGTCGACGCCGCACTCAAGGACTTCGACGAGGCGGGCGTGACCTACACCGGGAAGGCGCCGGTCCCCGCCGCATGATCCAGCACGACCTCCAGGACACCTTGATCGAAAACCGGCTCGTCGCGATCCTGCGGGCCGCAGACGCGAGCCGGTTCGCCGACGCCGCGACGGTGCTGCACGCGGCGGGCGTGCGGGTGCTCGAAGCGGCGTTGACCACGCCGGGCGCCACGGACGCCATCGCGACCATCCGGAAGAAGCTCGGCGACGACGCGCACATCGGCGCCGGGAGCGTGCGCGAGGTGTCCGATGTGGACAAAGCGGCGGACGCCGGCGCCACGTTCCTGGTCACGCCGACGGTGAACCCGCTGGTCATGGAGCGCGCGCACGAACGCGGCCTGCCGGTGATCTGCGGCGCGCTGACCCCGACCGAGATCGACCAGGCCTGGCGGCTCGGCGCGGCGGCGGTGAAGGTGTTCCCGATCGCGGCCGTCGGCGGGATCGCCTACCTGCGGGCGATCCGGGCGCCGATGCCGGACATCCCGCTCGTCCCGACGGGCGGCGTCCACCTGGCCGAAGTCGCGAAGTACCTCGAGTCGGGTTCGATCGCCGTCGCGGCCGCCACGCCGCTTCTCGGCGACGCGCTCACCTCCAGCGGTTCGCTGGCCGATCTCGCGACCCGGGCGAGCGAGTTCGTCGCCGCGGCCGCGAAGTACGTCTCGCGCACCTGACGCGTTTCGTCCTCTGAATGCGGTACTTGCGTGTGCAAGGACCGCATCCAGAGGACGAAATGCGAGGTCAGGGCTTCTTCTTGCCGTACGGGTCGCAGCGCGCGGTCCCGAGGTAGATGTCGCCCTTCGCCGGCCCGCCGCCCTGCGGGAACAGCTTGATGTGCAGCATGTGCGTCACGAGGCTCCCGTCGGGCGGGGTGGGCGTGACGGTCTCGTTGACCGTGAGCGACGCCAGCGCCGTCCCGCCCTTGCCACCGGCGATGGTCAGCCGGTAGTTCTGCGGGATGTTCTCCGGCAGGGTGAACCCGGTGACGTCGCCGAACTCGATGTAGCCGAGACTGCCGTCCTTCGTGGTGCTGCATTTCGCCATGAACGTGCGGACCTTGATCACCGGGCCGCCGAACCGCTTGAGCAGGGTGGTCTCGAAGCGCCGCCCGGCCGCCTCGCCGATGGCCACCTCGCCGTTCCGGCCGCAGCGCGACTCACCGCCGCCGAACCGGGCGAAGTCGCCGGTGGCCCCGCCCTGGGTCTTCGCGTTCAGGGACCGTCGACGTCGCACGGCGCCAGCTCGCCGGTGACCACGTGTTCGTCGCCGATCTCCACGTCGAGCGAACCGACCGACGCGGCCGCCGTCGCGGGCGCGGGATCGGCCGACGCGATCGACGGCCCTCCCGTCACCAGCGCCCCGGTCAGCATCGTCACCGACAACAGCCTCGAAACGGGTTTCCTCATATCCGGCAGCCTCCACCAACCGCCTGTCCCGTGCAGGGTCATGCCACCCGGTCGAGTGGATCGTGAGGTGCCCGACATTCGGTCCGCGACCCGTCTTCTGACGTTAACCTCGGTTCACATTCGTGTACTCATAGGAGGTCTGAGTGTCTTCGCTGTCTGTGACCGGCACCCGTCCGGTTCTCGCCGACCTCGTTCCCGGCGCCCTGGTCCGTGACGCGGTCCTGGTCGCCGGTGGTGCCGCCCTGACCGGCGCGGCCGCGCAGATCCTGATCCCGGTGCCCGGTTCGCCGGTGCCGATGACCGGCCAGACGTTCGCCGCCCTGCTGGTGGGCGCCGCGCTCGGCTGGAAGCGCGGCGCGCTGTCGATGGCGCTGTACCTCGCCGTCGGCGCGGCCGGGTTCGGCTGGTTCCAGAACGGTTCTTCCGGCCTGTTCGGCGCCAGCGCCGGCTACATCGTCGGGTTCGTGTTCGCGGGCGCCCTGGTGGGCGCGCTCGCCGGCCGCGGCGGTGACCGCACGCCGCTGCGCACGGCGGGGACGATGGTGCTCGGCAACCTCGCCATCTACTCGATCGGCGTGCCGTGGCTGATGGCGTCGACCGGCTTCGGCCTGTCGACCGCACTGGAGAAGGGTGTCGTGCCGTTCCTCATCGGGGACGCGCTGAAGATCGCCGTCGCGGCGGCGCTGCTTCCGGGCACCTGGGCGCTCGTTTCTCGCTTCCGCAAGGAGTCGTGACCGGCCCTTTCACCACCCCACAAGCCGCGATGAAAGGTCCCTTCCTTGCGAAATCTGCGAGGAAGGGACCTTTCATCGCACGGGGCGGACGATCTTGACGGTGCCCCCGGCTATCGTCTTGTCCCGTGCCCTCCCGTGCTGATTTCCCCGGTGTCCTCGAACTCCTGACCCACGCGGTCGAGTCCGTGGGCGGTGCCGAGCGCGAGGGCCAGGTCAAGATGGCGGACGCCGTCGGCCGGGCCATCCGCACCGGTGAGCACCTCGCCGTCCAGGCGGGCACGGGCACCGGGAAGTCGTTGGCCTATCTCGTTCCCGCGATCCGGCACGCGGTCGAGAAGGAGGCCACGGTCGTGGTCTCCACGGCCACCATCGCGCTGCAGCGCCAGCTCGTCGACAGGGATCTCCCCCGGCTGGCGAAGGCGCTCAAGAAGCCCCTCGGCCGCGAGCCCACCTTCGCGATCCTCAAGGGCCGCCGTAACTACCTCTGCCTCCACCGGCTCGATTCCGGCGCCCCGGACGAGCCGGAGGATCAGCAGCTGTTCGACCCGTTCGCCGTCTCCAGGCTGGGCAAGGAGGTCACCCGGCTGCGGGAATGGTCGTCCGACACCGAAACGGGTGACCGCGACGAGCTGGTCCCCGGCGTCTCGGACCAGGCGTGGCGCCAGGTGTCCGTCACCGCCAAGGAATGCCTGGGCGCGTCACGCTGCCCCATCGGCACGGACTGTTTCGCCGAGCGGTCCCGCGCCGAGGCGGGCAAGGCCGACGTCGTGATCACCAACCACGCCCTGCTGGCGATCGACGCGCTGCAGGGTTACCAGGTGCTCCCCGAGCACGATCTGGTGATCATCGACGAGGCGCACGACCTGGTGGACCGCGTCACCTCAGTGGCGACCGGCGAGCTGACCAGCGGCATGGTCTCCGCCGCCGCCAGGCGCTGCGGGAAACTGGTCGACGACGAAGTGGCCGATCAGCTGCTGGAGGCGAGCGACGGGCTGGCCCTGATCCTCGACGACCTGCCGTCCGGCCGGATGGACTCGCTCCCGCAGGCCCTCACCGGCGCGATCCCCGCGGTCCGCGACGCCGCGCACCGCTGCCTCACCGCGCTCGGCAAGGACCGCAAGGAGGACGTCGACGAGGCGACCGCCCGCAAGCTGGCGCGGTCACTGCTCGAAGAGGTCCACGACACGGCGGTCCGGCTGCTCGAAGCCTTCGACGACGACAAGGCGCATCAGCGCGACGTCGTCTGGCTGACCGGGGACCGTTTCTCCACGAATCCGCGCCCGCCCGCGCTGAAGGTCGCTCCGCTGGGTGTCGCCGGTCTGCTGCGGGAGCGCGTCTTCAACCAGCACACGACCGTCCTCACCTCGGCGACGCTGACCCTGGGCGGCACGTTCGACACGATGGCCCGGCAGTGGGGTCTCCCGCCCGGCGGGGCCAGGGTCGAGAAGGCACCGGGCGCGGCGACGGACAAGGCCGCCCCGCCGACAGCGACGACGCCGACGGCCCGAAGTGGACCGGCCTCGACGTCGGCTCCCCGTTCGACCACAAACGCAACGGCATCCTCTACCTGGCCAAACACCTGCCGCCGCCGGGCAGGGACGGGTTGCAGCCCTCGACCATGGACGAGCTGGCCGAGCTGATCGAGGCCGCGGGCGGGCGCACGCTCGGCCTGTTCTCCTCGATGCGCGCGGCGAAGCAGGCGACAGAGGAGATGCGGGAGCGGCTCGACCTGCCGATCCTCTGCCAGGGCGACGACGCCACCGGCCTGCTGGTGCAGAAGTTCTCCGAAGACGCCCGCACCTGCCTGTTCGGCACGCTGTCGCTGTGGCAGGGCGTCGACGTGCCCGGCCCGTCGCTCCAGCTGGTCGTGGTCGACAGGATCCCGTTCCCCCGCCCGGACGACCCGGTCTCCTCGGCACGGCAGCGGGCCGTGGAAGCCAGGGGCGGCAATGGGTTCCTCACCGTCGCGGCCACCCATGCCGCGCTGCTGCTCGCGCAGGGCACCGGACGGCTGCACCGTTCGGTCACCGATCGCGGCGTCGTGGCGATCCTGGATTCACGGCTCGCCACCGCCCGCTACGGCGGTTTCCTGCGCGCCTCGCTGCCGCCGTTCTGGCCGACCATGGACCCGAAGGTCGCCCGCGACGCGCTGCGCCGCCTCGACGCGGCCGCCCCGGCCTGAGTGGCCTGGAACACGGCCGAGTACCGTTAACGGAACGCCGAAGACAGGGAGAACCGGTTGTCCCAGGAGTCGCCCAACGCACAATCCCGGACCGTCAGCGTCGATGACACCGGAGTGCGGCGCCAGCTCGCGGACGGCAGCGAAGAAGCCGTCACGTGGTCCGAGCTGTCCGCGGTGGTGGTCAGAGTGATCCCTGAAGGCCCGTGGAAGGAAGACGTCTTCTTTATGCTCGCCGGCGCCGACGGGAAGGGCACCGCGATCCCCAGCGGCGACCCGGCCGCCGACGCGCTGATCGAGCGGCTGCAGACGCTGCCCGGCTTCGACAACGAGAAGTTCATCGAGGCCATGACCACCGACGCCGACGAGGCGTACGTGGTCTGGAGCGCCGAAGGCCACCCCGCCAAACACTGAGCCCGGCACCTCGTGAGTGGTAAGGACGGTTCTAACCGTCCTTACCACTCACGAGGTCGGGAAGCTCTCCGTGACCGGGATGCCCTTCTTCAGCGTCCGGCTCACCGTGCACAGCCGCTCGATGGCGCGATCCACCGCCGCCGCGAGCGCCTCTCGATCCGCGGCGGGCAGCGAGGACACGTCGACGTCGAAAGCCACGTGGACGGCGTCGAGCTCCGAAGCGTCTTCGCGCCTGTCCGCGGTCACGCCGACCCGGAACTTCGAGTCCTCCCCGATCCGGCGCGTGATGAGGTTCTCGGCGGTGACGGCCGAGCAGCCCGCCGCCGCGATCTGCAGCAGTTCGGCGGGCGAGAAGGCGCCCTCGGCGCCCTTGCGGCCGATCATTACCTCGGCACCGCGTTCGTTGCGGCCGACGAAGCGATGCTCGCCGTCGCGCTGGACTTCCAAAGACACGGTTTTCCCTTTCACAGTGGCGGCAGCCGGGGAGCGATCTCGCCGGCGAGCCGTTCCGCGGCCGGGCACATCTCCTCCGGCCGCTTGACCTTGTTCGCGACGTAGATCTCCACCGTTTCGATCATGGCACGACCGTCGCCGGTGAACGTCCGGTGCGGGATCTCCGCCTGGCAAGCCTTCCACTCGGTCGAGACTTCGACGAAGGCTTCTCGCGATCCGAGAGCGACGCGCCTGCCGTCGTCTTCGAGCGGCGCCTGCTCCCGCTCGAACCGGATCGTCACCGCCGTCTCGCGGTGGTTCCAGTAGCACTCCCAGCTGCCGAACACCGGATCCGGTTTCGCCGGCCCGCCGACGATCGCCTGGGGCAGTTCACCGCCGAGCGCGCAGGCGTCGAGGGTCCCGAGCGAACCCGCGGGGAACGGGGCGGGACGCCGTTCGAGCGGTCCGCGGTTCAGCACCGCGGCGGCGTGCGCGCCGACCGCGTCGACGAAGTCGCACAGGTGCGCGTGCCAGTTCTGGACATGCCGGGAGTGCACCCAGAGCTGGTTGCCGTCCGGCAGCTCGATGGCCCGCTGGCACTTCTCTTCGGTGTCACTCGGCCACTCACGCACCCGCAGCTGCCCGGGCAGGGGCTTCTCCAGCATCGGCGACCCCGGGATGGTCAATTCGAGCCGGACGTCGACGACGTCCTCTTCGTCCGGGGTCAGCCTCAGCAGGACACCGCAGGCGTTGAAGTTGCCGCTCGCGGTGTCGAGCCGCGGCGTCCCGAGGTGCTTCAGCGCGGACGGGTCCACCAGCGCGCAGGGGTCGGCCGTGCGCGGATCCCCGACCGAGTCCATCGGCGTGGGTCCTGCCGCGATCGACGCCGGTTCCCGTGTGGCGTAGAGCAGGCCGCCGATCAGCATCA
The DNA here is from genome assembly GCF_022479115.1 of Amycolatopsis sp. EV170708-02-1. Classification (NCBI taxonomy): domain Bacteria; kingdom Bacillati; phylum Actinomycetota; class Actinomycetes; order Pseudonocardiales; family Pseudonocardiaceae; genus Amycolatopsis; species Amycolatopsis sp. EV170708-02-1. Next base: position 3,656,264 of record NZ_CP092497.1, on the reverse strand, counting down.
GCACCGCCGCGACGGCACCGATCGCGACCGCGCGCCTGGTCACGCGGAACCGCCGCATTCGCTCGGGCACGCCGACATCCGCGACCTCGGACAGCAGTTCGGCGGCGCGGACGGCGTTCGGCCTGCCCGCGGGTTTGCGCCGCAGGAGTTCCGTCAGCGCGGGCGCCAGCTGTCCCGCCCGGCGGATCGGCTCCAGGTTGTACGACGTCGCCCGCCGGAGCTGGACGAACGGTCCCACGCTCGCGTCTCCCCACACCGAGGTGCCTTCGACGGCGGCGAACAGGGTCGCGCCGAGCGAGAACACGTCCGCCGCGGCACCCGCCTGCTGTCCTTCGGCCATCTCGGGCGCGACGTAGCCGGGCGTGCCGACGTCGAGTCCGCCGCCGGTGCGGGTGACCTCCGCCCACTGCGCGATGCCCAGGTCGGTGAGTTTCGCGGTGCCGTCTTCGGCCACCAGGACGTTGCCCGGTTTGAGGTCGCGGTGGACCATGCCCTTCTCGTGCATCGCCGCGAGCGCCGCGGCGAGCTGGACGCCGATCTTGGCCACCTTGCCAGGTGGCAGCGGCCCGTCGGAGTCGATGACGTCGGCGAGGCTGCGCGAGGGCAGGTACTCCATCACGAGCCAGCGATCGTCACCGTCGATCACGGCGTCGAAGACGGTGACCACGTTCGGATGATGCAGGCCCGCGCCGATCCTCGCCTCGCGCCGGATCTGACCGCTGTCCCCGGCCTGCGAACGCTTGAGAGCGACGACCCGCCCGAGGTCCAGATCGGTGGCACGCCAGACCACGCCCATACCCCCGGCGCCGATCCGCTCCTCCAAGCGGTAGCGCCCGGCGATCAGCCGGTCACCCATGCGGGGAGTATATGAGGCTAAGCCCTTTGGGCTATGACCGTGACGGTTCCGGGATCCACTTCGGTGAACCCGGCGTCCCGGACCGCGACGACCCCGTCACGGCGCCACGAGCCTTCGGGATCCTCGACCGGGCAGAGTGCCTTCCAGGTCGCGACCGGCGGAGTCCGCACCGAGCACCGGAACCCGGTCGCGGCCCACGCGGCCAGCTCGGTTTCGTCCAGCACCGAGGCCAGGATCATCGTCGCGTGCCCGACCTGGGCGGCGCCCTTGCCGACGGTCATCGAGACCTCGGGGTTCAGCAGCAACCGTGGGACGCCGTCCAGCGCGGGCCCCGGTTCGTCGGAGGGGAGCTCGCTCCCGGAGATCTGAAGCCGCGAGACCTCTTTCGGGGAGTCCAGAACCCGGCCGGGCAGCAACGCCCGCGCCTCGGCACCGTCGACCTCGATCGTGATACCCGGCAGCTCCTGGACCGCCTGCCAATGCGCCCCGCGTGCCCGCCGGGCGACCTTGCGGATCCGGCCGTCGACCCACGCCTTGAGCGGGTCGTGCCATTCGCCTCCGGGCAAGGCGCGTTCGTCGAGACAGACCGCGACCGCCGCGGCAGCGGCCGCCTCCAGCAACGCGGTCCGCGACGGCGGTTCGGCGCGCTCCATCCGCAGGATCACCGGCATGGCGCGGACCTCGGCGGGATCCTCGTCGGAGGTGTCCACCGTGCTTTCCGCGGGGAGGCCGAGCCAATGGGCGTAGCGCGCGGCCAACGGCTCCAGCACGCTCATGGCCGGGAAAGCTCGAGACCGTCGGCCGCGTCGGCCGCCTCGATCTCGGCCCTGGTGACGCCGAGCAGGAACAGCACGGCGTCGAGGTACGGGTGGGAAAGCGCGGTGTCGGCGACCTCGCGCAGCGCGGGCTTGGCGTTGAAGGCGACCCCCATCCCGGCGACCGACAGCATGTCGATGTCGTTCGCCCCGTCACCGACCGCGACACACTGCTGCAGCGAGATCTCGTACTCGTCGGCGAAGCGGCGAAGCGCCTTCGCCTTGCCCGCGCGGTCGACGACCTCCCCGATCACCCTGCCGGTGAGCTTGCCGTCGACCACTTCGAGCTCGTTCGCGGCGGCGAAGTCGAGACCGAGGTCGTCCACGAGGGACTTGATGATCTTGGTGAACCCGCCGGAGACGACACCGCAGCGGAAGCCCATCCGCTTCAGCGTGCGAATGGTCGTGCGCGCGCCAGGCGTGAGCTCGATGGACGCGGCGACCTCGTCCAGCACCGTTTCCGGCAGCCCTTCCAGCAACGCGACACGGCGCTCCAAGGACTCGCCGAAGTTCAGCTCGCCGCGCATCGCCGCCTCGGTGATCTCGCGGACCTGCGGTTCGACCCCGGCGTGCGCGCCGAGCATCTCGATGACCTCGCCCTGGATGAGCGTGGAATCGACGTCGAAGACGACCAGGCGCTTGGCGCGGCGGGCGAGCCCGGCCCGCTCGACGGAGATGTCGATCCCGGCCTCGACCGCGGCGTCCGCGAGCGCGGTGCGCAGCGCGGCGTCGGCCTCCGGGGTGTCCTGGGCCAGCGAGGCGTACAGCTCCAGCCCGGTCACCGGGTAGTCGGCGACGCTGCGGATCGAGTCGATGTTGACGTCCAGCGCGGCGAGACGGCGCGCGACGTCGGAGAAGGCCCGCGCGGTCACCGGGCGGCCGAGCATCAGCAGGACATGCGTCGAGTCCTTCTGGCCGATGGCGAACGGATCGGCGCCGATGGCCGAGCCGATCTTCACCTCGACCTGCATCCCGACCGACGCCATCGCCTGCTCGACGTACTCCTGCAGGCCCTCGGGGTCGCGGTAGACCCCGGCGAGCACGCCGAGCACCAGCTGGCCGCGGATGACGACCTGCTCGACGTCGAGGACGTCCACGTCGTGGCGCGACAGCACGGCGAACAGCACCGAGGACACACCCGGCTTGTCGGGTCCGGTGGTGGTGATGAGAACTGGTGTCTGCGTCACGGGGTCAGTCTCCCTCAGCCGACGACGAAAAAGGCGCGTGCCTTGCCCCTGTGTGAGGCAAGGCACGCGCCGATTCCGCTTATCGGGTCACTTCTCGCTGGAGTTGTCCTTGGAGTGGTCACCCGGCATGGCCGCTTCGGTGAGCACCTGGGACGGCGCCCGGTGGGTGTTGACCTTCTGCTTCCCGAAGAAGCCGATCTCACCTTCGGAGTGGATGCGCTCCATCATGTGCGGGTAGTGCAGCTCGAACGCCGGGCGCTCGGACCGGATCCGCGGCAGCTCGGTGAAGTTGTGCCGCGGCGGCGGGCAGGACGTCGCCCATTCGAGCGAGTTGCCGTAGCCCCACGGGTCGTCCACCGTGACGATCTCGCCGTACCGGTAGCTCTTGAAGACGTTCCAGATGAACGGCAGCGTGGAGGCACCGAGGATGTACGCGCCGATCGTGGAGATCGTGTTCAGCGTCGTGAACCCGTCGGACTGCAGGTAGTCCGCGTACCGGCGCGGCATGCCTTCGGCGCCGAGCCAGTGCTGCACCAGGAACGTGGCGTGGAAGCCGATGAACGTGGTCCAGAAGTGCCACTTGCCGAGCTTCTCGTCCATCATGCGGCCGGTGATCTTCGGGAACCAGAAGTAGATCCCGGCGAACGTGGCGAACACGATCGTGCCGTAGAGCACGTAGTGGAAGTGCGCGACGACGAAGTAGCTGTCGGACACGTGGAAGTCGATCGCCGGCGCGGCCAGCATGATGCCGGTCAGACCGCCGAAGAGGAACGTGACGATGAAGCCCATCGAGAAGATCATCGGCGTCTCGAAGGACAGCTGGCCCTTCCACATCGTGCCGATCCAGTTGAAGAACTTCACGCCGGTCGGGACCGCGATCAGGAAGGTCATGAAGGAGAAGAACGGCAGCAGCACGGCGCCGGTCGCGTACATGTGGTGCGCCCACACGGCCACCGACAGCGCGGCGATCGCCAGCGTCGCCCAGACCAGGCCCTTGTAACCGAAGATCGGCTTGCGGCTGAAGACCGGGAAGATCTCCGACACGATCCCGAAGAACGGTAGCGCGACGATATAGACCTCTGGATGGCCGAAGAACCAGAACAGGTGCTGCCAGAGGATCACGCCGCCGTTCGCGGGGTCGAACACGTGCGCCCCGAGATGCCGGTCCGCCAGCAGGCCCATCAGGGCCGCGGTCAGGATCGGGAACGCCAGCAGGATCAGGATGCTGGTGACCAGGATGTTCCAGGTGAAGATCGGCATCCGGTACATCGTCATACCGGGGGCGCGCAGGCAGATCACCGTGGTGATCATGTTGACGCCACCGAGGATGGTGCCGAGACCGGACACGACCAGACCGGAGATCCACAGGTCGGCGCCGACGCCGGGCGAGTGGATGGCGTCCGACAGCGGGGTGTAGGCGAACCAGCCGAAGTCGGCGGCGCCACCCGGGGTCAGGAAGCCGGACATCACGATCAGGCCGCCGAACAGGTACAGCCAGTACGAGAACGCGTTCAGCCGCGGGAACGCGACGTCGGGCGAACCGATCTGCAGCGGCAGGATGAAGTTCGCGAAGCCGAAGAGGATCGGCGTCGCGTACAGCAGCAGCATGATCGTGCCGTGCATGGTGAACAGCTGGTTGTACTGCTCCTGCGAAAGGAACTGCTGCCCGGGACGCGCCAGCTCGGAGCGGATCAGCATCGCCATCGCGCCGCCCACCATGAAGAAGGCGAACGACGTGACCAGGTACATGATGCCGATTTGCTTGTGGTCCGTCGTGCGGAACAACCGCAGCAGGTACGAACCCTTAACCGACTCGCGCGCGGGATACGGGCGCGTGGCGATCGGCTTGGGGGCTACGGCCGTCACTCCTGCCTCCAACACTCAAACCTTGTGGTGGTCAATTTGCGGTCGCCGGGCGGGTTCGGGACCCATTCCGGCGGCTAGTGGGGATCGTAGCCCTCACTACCGACAGTCGCGCGCACCGGCTGGCAAGATCGGGCCGTGACCGACGGACACACACGTGCGGGAGTGGCGGCGGCGGTCGCCATCGGTGACCGGTTCGGCCTGCCGACCGGCCGCCCCGAGGTCCTGCATTTCAAGTCGAACGTGCTGGTGAGACTGGGTCCGGTGGTGGCACGGGTCCCCGGCACGACCCGGCTCGCCCGGTCCTCGCCCGAGGAGTGGCTCGCGCGCGACGTCGAGCTGTCGAAGCACCTCACGGAACGTGATGTGCTCGTCGTCTCACCGACCATGGATCCCCCGGCAGGACCGCATTTCGCCGACGGACTCCCGGTCACTCTCTGGCACTACACCCCGCACGAGCCGGGGCACACGCTGTCGCCACGCGAGGTGGCGCTTTCCCTCGCCCGGGTGCACGACGCGCTCGCCGACTACCCCGGTGAACTGCCCGAACTCGGGCCGGTCCGCGAACTCCGGACGCTGCTCGACCGGCACGGCGCCGCCATGGGCCCCGCGCTGCCCCGGTTGTACGACGAACTCGAACGGGTCGCGGCGGCGCTTCCGGACGGCGAGGCCCGGCCGCTGCACGGAGACGCCCACCGGGGGAACGTCGTCGCGACGGCGGCCGGGCCGTGCTGGCTCGACTTCGAGGACACCTGGCGCGGGCCGCTCGGCTGGGACCTCGGCGTGCTCTACGCGGAGGCCGGACGCGCGACTCTGGACGCGTACCCGGCCGGCTTGGCGCCTTCGTCGCTGGAGCCGTTCATCGCGCTGCGACGGCTGTTCGAGGTCCCGTGGCGGTTCGTGATCGCGCGGCGGTTCCCGGAGCGGCTCCCTGAGGCCGAAGCCGCCCTCGAGCGCTATCTCTCCTCCCGCGTTTAGTCCTCTGGATGCGGTCGTTGCACGCGCAAGTACCGCATCGAGAGGACTAAACGCTGGAAATCAGGAGCTGGGCCGCCACATCGACGCCGTCCGTCCGCACCTCGCCGCCGATCTGCCCGGCCCGAGAGGCGACCTCGGGGCGAAGCACCTCGCCCAAAGCGAGCGTCAGCGCTTCGGCCGAGGGCTCCCCCGAGATCGACGTCCCCACCCCGAGATCGCGGACACGCCGCGCGAAGTACGGCTGGTCGAACATCTGCGGCACCAGCACCTGCGGCACCCCGGCCCGGGTCGCCGCGGTGGTGGTACCGGCGCCGCCGTGATGCACGACCGCCGCGACCCGGGGGAACAGCGCCTGCTGGTTGACGTCCCCGATCGCGATGCAGTCGGGTTCGTCGTCGATCAGTGCCAGCTCGGTCCAGCCGCGGAACACGATCGCCCGCCGTCCGTGCGCCCTCGCCGCTTCGATCATCGCCTTCGCGATCTCCTCCGGCGCGCGGATGCTCCCGAAGCCGAAGTAGACCGGCGGTTCCCCGTCGTCGAGGAACGCCTCCAGTTCCGGCGACAACGGGCTGTGGTCCGGCAGGAGCCAGGCACCGGTCTGGTGGACGTCCAGCGCCGACGGGCCCAGCCACGGCGCCAGCACCGGATCGGCGGCCAGCCACGGATGCTCGGTGAAGATATGCCCGCGGACGTCGTCCACCGGCCCGAGGCCGAGCTTTTCCCGCTGCGCGTTCAGCACGCCGCCCCATTGGCCGTTCCACCGTTCCGCGTCGTCCGCCCACAAGGCCGGTATCGCGGCATCGGGATCTTTCGGCGCCCATCCCGGGAAAACGGGCGGACGATGGTGCAGTGAAGGCAGCGTTATCGGGCAGTAGGCGGTGAAGAAATACGGAATCCCTTTTTGTTCCGCCACCGAATGGGCGGCGATGTTCAAGGCCATTCCCGCGACGACGGCGTCGCAGCCCTCGGCCGCGTCCGGCATCGTCTCGAACTGGTTCACCACCATGGCCTCGGCCATCGCGCGCCGCCCTTCCGGCGTGGCCATCGCCTTGGTCATCGCGGAATCCGGCTTCGCCGTCGACCGCAGTTCCGGCCCCAACGGCGCGAAGGAGATCCCGAGACGTTCGGCCCACTCACGGAAATCCGGCGGCGCGCAAAGCCGGACTTCCCGGCCGAGTTCCCGCAATCGCACCGCCAGTGCCACCAGCGGCTGTACCTCACCCCTCGTCCCGATAGTGGACAGGAGTACACGCATGGGAATCCCCCTTCGGCAAAAACGTGAAGGCACGAATTGTGCACCGGGAATGGGGGCTTGCCGCAAGCCCTGGGGTCCGCTATACCTTTAAAGGGGCGAGGGGAACCTTTCTCAGGCGGGATACCAGCCCAAGATCGCTTCGACGACTCCGGCCGGATCCTCCAGCGGCGTCAGATGCCCCGCCTCCGGCAGTACGACCAAGGTCGCGTCAGGCAGCGTTTCCACCAGGGTGTTCGCCGCTTCCAGCGGGGTCAGGCCGTCCTCTTCGCCGACCACGACCAGCGCCGGCACGTCCGCCGAGCGCAGCGGTTCGAGCGAATCGGGCCGGGCCGCCATCGCGCGCGCCGCCCACGCGATGCCGGACGGCGGCTGAGTCGTGATCAGTTCGCGAAGCCGTTCGGCCACTTCCGGGCGTGCCTTTTCGGCGAGCAATCCGGGTGTAACGGCTTCGGGCATCCAGCCGGCGCCTTCCGCTTCCACCCGGGCCGCGACGTCGTGCCGGGCCTGCGCGGCCTCGGGCGTGTCGGCCGTCGCCTTCGTGTCGATGAACACGAGCCCGCCCACGCGTTCCGGCGCGAGGCGCAGCACCGCCATCGTCAGGTAGCCGCCCATCGAACAGCCGCCGAGGACGACCTTGTCGAGCCCGAGCCGGTCGAGCAGCGCGACCACGTCGCGGGCGGCGTCGTCCAGATCCGGCTCCCGGTCCGTTTCCGGCAACGGGCTGCGGCCGAGACCGCGCTGGTCGGGGGTGATCAGCCGCAGGCGTTCCGAGAGCGGCGCGCGGACCGCGTCCCACATCCGGGCGTCGACGGGGAAGGCGTGCAGCAGGACCAGCGGGAGATCGTTCATGGCGATAATTCTGTCGCACCCTGACGCTACCGTCAGAACCGTGCTGACAGAGATCAAGACGGAGAGGCTGCTGCTGCGGAGGCTGCGCGAGGCGGACCGCGAGAACATCGTCGCGCTGCAGGCCGATCCGGAGACGAACAAGTTCAACGTCGTGCCGCACACCGTCGAGGGTGCGCGTGAGCTGTACGACGCCTGGATGAAGCAATGGGCCGAGCACGGGTTCGGCTATCTCAGGGTGTCCGCTTCGGACGATCCGGACGTGATCGTCGGGTTCGGCGGCGTCCGGTATCACGAATGGAACGGCGAGCGCGTGCTGAACCTCGCGTACCGCTTCTGGCCGTTCGCCTGGGGCAAGGGCTACGCGACGGAGATGGCGGCCGCGGTCGTCGACTGGGCCGAGCGGGAGATCCCCGACGTCCCGGTGATCGCCAACATCATGGTGTCCAACGAACCGTCGATCCGGGTCGCCGAGCGGCTCGGCTTCAAGGTCCACACGGAGGAGGAGTTCGAGGGAGCGCCCTCGCTGCACATGCGGCGCTGAGTCACCAGCGGCCCGGACGGCGCCGGGACCGCGCGCCCCAGCACGCCTTGTGCCAATGGCGGCGGTCGGCGACCCCGCCGGTGTCGTCGGCGGGCCAGGCGACCACATGCGGGGTCCCCTGCCGGATCTCGTGGTCGCAACCGGGACAGCGGTAATCCTTGGTGGCCTGCGCGCCGGGCACGGTGCGCACCAGCCACTCGCCGTCGGAGGCGGATTCGGAGCGCGCCCAGCCGGTCGACGCGCCGAGGTCGGGGCGTCCACCGCGTTCGGGCCGGTTACGTCGTGGCACGCCCGAAACGGTATACGGCGGGCCCGCCCGGCCGGCGAGCTGAGCGCCCGGGGTCACATCAGATCCGCCCCAAGCACGCGAGTTACGCCCCCAAGCACGCGAGTTACGCCTCCAAGCACGCGAGTTCCGCCTCCAAGCACGACGATGCCGGAGGACGGCGCGCGGTGGACTCGGCAACGGGTGTGTCGTCCGCCTGATCACGGGTGTCGTCCATCGGATCACGCGTGTCGTCCGCCCGATCACGCGCGGCGGAACCGGAACATCCGTGACGGAAGACGGAACTCGCGTGACGGAAGCCGGAACACGCGTGCTCAGAGACGGAACTCGCGTGCTTGAAGGCGTAACTCGGGGTCAGCCGCCGAAGTAGGCGCCCGGCGTCACCCCGACCGCGCGGCGGAACGCGGCGACGAAAGCGCTCGGCGAGGAGTAGCCGATCCGGCGGGAGACCGCGGTCAGCGGCATACCCCGGCCAGCAAGGGCAGTGACGCGCGCAGGCGGGCCTGGACCCGCCACGCGCCGAACGTCGTGCGGCATTCGGTGAGGAACAGCCGCGCGAGGGTGCGTTCGCTCGCACCCGCGTGCTGGACGAAATCGGCGAGGGCGCGGCGGTCCGAAGGATCGGCGATCACCGCTCGCGCGACGGCCAGCGCCCGCTCGTCGGACGGCATCGGCACGGTGATCGGTACGACGTCCACCGGTTCGAGCAGGTCGAAGGCGACCGCCTCGGCCCGGCGGCGCGCGTCGTCGCCGAGGTCGGCCGCGCCGAGGTGCTCCAGCAGTTCGCGCAGCAGCGGGCGGACGGCGACGAGGGTCGGTTCGGGCCAGCGCACCGGGCATCGGTCGCGAGCGGCGTAGATCCCCCGCAGCACGGTTTGCGCGGTGGCGCCGGTCCGGTGGACGACCCCGGCCGGGATCCAGAGCGCCCGCGTCGGCGGCAGCACCCAATACCGCTCGCCGACGTTCACGCTCAGGATCCCCCGCGCCGCCCAGGCGAGCTGGTGGCCGTCGTGTTCGTGCCACGGGAGCCAGGTGCCCGCCGGCAGGTCCATCTCACCGAGCACCATCGCCGTGGACATCGGCGGCAGGAGTCCGATATTCGACATCGGTTGGCAGCCTATCGCCTACCGGTCACCGTTAGCTTCGGATTCATGCCGATGAACCTGGTGCACCGCAAACTCTGCAGTTCCGCGCTGTGGGCGAAGGCCGTCGCCGCCGAGATGCCGGGCAACGTCGCCGGCTTCGACCTCGGCGACTCCGTCCTGGAGATCGGACCCGGCTTCGGTGCGACCACGCGCGCGCTCGTCGGGCTCGTCCCCCGGCTCACCGCCGTCGAGATCGACGAGGCCTCGGCGGACCTCCTCAAACGGGAATTCGACGGCCGGGTGCGGATCGTCGAGGGCGACGGAGCGGCGATGCCCTTCGAGGACGGCGAGTTCTCGGCGGTCGTCTGCTTCACGATGCTGCACCACGTGCCGACCACGGCGTTGCAGGACTCGATCTTCGCCGAGGCGTTCCGCGTGCTCCGCCCCGGCGGTGTCCTGCGCGCGATCGACAGCCTGGAGAGCCTGCCGTTCCGGCTCCTCCATATCGGCGACACGATGAACACGCTCGACCCGGTCTCGCTCTGGCCCCGGCTCACCGACGCCGGGTTCACCGACATCAAGGTCGACCACGTGCCGAAGCGGAGCGTGCGGTTCTCGGCCAGGAAGCCCTCCTGACCGGCTAAGAGGGGTTTATAGGGGCTGTCCCGGCGCCGGGCGCCTCCTAGCGTCGGGCGTATGAATCGTCTGTTTCGCGGTATGGCGGCGATCGTCGCCGGCACCGCCTTGTTCTCCGGAACACTCACCGCAGGCCAGGCCATCGCCGCCCCTGCCAGGGAAGGCCTGCAAAAGGCGCTGGACGACGCCGTCGCCGCCGGTGCGCCCGGCGCGTACGCCGCGGTGCTCGACCAGGACGGCGGCTGGCACGGCCAGAGCGGCGTCCGCGACGTCACGACGGGCGGCGCGCCGGACCCCCGCGGCCGGTTCCGGGCGGGCAGCATCACCAAGAGCGTGGTGGCCGCCGCCGTCCTGCAACTGGCCGGTGCGGGCGAGGTCGGCCTCGACGACCGCGTCCAGGACCGCCTTCCCGGGCTGCTGCCGTACACCGAGCCGATCACCGTACGCCAGTTGCTGCAGCACACCAGCGGGATCCCGGCGACCGACCGGTGGAACAGCCTGCCCGAGATCGACACCACCCGCTGGCAGCACCAGCCACCGGAAGAGACCATCCGGCGGGGCACCGAGGGCAAGCCGCTGGCCTTCCCGCCCGGCCAGGGCATGGTGTACTCCAACACCAATTACGCCGTGCTCGGGAAACTCGTCGAAAAGGTCACCGGCGAGGAGCTGAACTCCGTGCTGCAGCGACGGGTTCTCGACAAGGCGGGGATGCGGGACAGCTCCCTCCCGTACCGCTATCCCTACGTCCACCACGCGGCCGCCCGCGGTTACGAACGGCTGTACGGCCCCGACGCGCCGCTGACCGATGTCACCGACTACGAGATGTCGCGGTTCTGGGGTTCCGGGAACCTGATCTCCACCACCGACGACCTGAACCGGTTCTATGGCGCCCTGTTCAGCGGACGGCTCTTCCCCGCCGCGCAGCTCGCCGAGATGCGCAAGACCGTGCCCAGCGGCGTTCCCGGAGTGGACTCGGGCCTGGGCGTCATGCGGCTCCGGCTCCCGCAGGGCTGCGCCGCGCCGGAGGCATGGGGCTTCAACGGTTCGGTGCCGGGCTACAACACCTGGAGCATGCGGACCTCCGACGGGGCCAGGCAGATCACGGTCGGCGTCACCACGAACCTGACCTCAGAAGCCGCGCGCTCGGCCGTGTTGCGCGCGATGTTCGCCGAGTTCTGCGGCTAGCCGCGCGCGAGGACCAGCGGGACGAGTTGTTCGGCCGGCGTGAGCGAGCCGTGCTGGCCGACCAAGGAGGACTCGACTGCCTCCGCCAGTTCCCGTACGAGCCCGAAACGGCCTTTCGCCGCCACGACCACGTCACCGATGCGCGGGCGGACCCGATCGGCGACCGGCCCGAACCAGCCCGCCTCGACGGCCTCGTCGCGCGGGAGGATCCAGGCCCGGTCGCCGATCACCTCGCGCCAGGCCGCCAGGACGTCGGTTTCCGCGCCCGCTTCGCTGTAGACGTGCCGTGCCCGGACCTCGCCCCCGATGGCCCGGACCCCGCCGAGCAGGGCGGGGGTCTCGTCGATGTCGAGCGCGCCCTCGACGGTCACCATCCCGTGGTCGGCCACCACCGCCAGCAGCGCCCCGGCGGGCAGCCCGTCCACAATGGACTCCACCAGCCTGTCGACCTGCCGCAGCTGCATCCGCCACGGCGCCGAACCCGGTCCGTAGATGTGGCCCAGCATGTCGAGCTCGCTGTGATAGCCCCAGCAGAACGCGGGCCGCGCTTCGAGGCAGTGCAGGACGCAGGCGGCCAGGTCGCCGAGCGCGTGGACACCCACATAGCGCGCGCCGGACTGCGTCGCCCGGGTGAGCGCGGTATCGGCGAACTTCGCCGAAGACACCACGCTGGTCGTGATCCCGGCGGCCGCCGCGCGTTCGAACGTCGTCGGCAGCGGCTGCACCTCGCGCGGCGGCAACGCCCCGCGGAGGTCGCCGCCGTCCACGTGGCTGCTCCAGCGCAGCGCGTTCAGGACGCCGGTGCCCGGCACCTCGAAGCTGTACCCGACCAGGCCGTGCTCCCCTGACGCCAGCCCCGTGCCGATCGCGCCGAGACCGGCCGCCGTCGTCGCCGGGAAACCGACCCTCAGCGGCGACTTCGCCAGCTGGGTGAGGACGGGCGCGTCGGCGGCGTGCTCGGCCAGCAGCTCCCAGCCGAGCCCGTCGATGAGCAGGACACAGGCGCTGGAGGCCTCCGTGAGGCTCAGCGAATTGGCGAACTCTCCGGCGCCGAGGGCGGACAGCACGGACGGGACGACTTGGCCGAGGTGCGGCACATGCGCCGCGACAGGCAGTTCCACCAGGCCAGCTTGCCATCCCGGCGGCCGGAAGGAGATGGGATAATGGCGGAATGCCGACCTACGCCTACCGCTGCCGCGAATGCGCCGGAACCTTCGAACTGCTGCGGCCGATGAGCGAGTCCGGTGCGCCCGCTCCGTGCCCGGAGGGCCATCAGGACACCGTCAAGCTGCTGACGACCGTCGCGCTGACCGGATCGGCTTCCGGTCCTGCCCCTGTTTCCGCAGGTGGAGGCGGTTGTTGCGGTGGAGGCTGCTGCAGTTGACCCACCCGTTCGGGTGGCGGAACGTGTGATCGCCCGAATGGCGGGTACCCCCTTCCCACCAGTCTGGAAGCTCCAGTGGTGGGAAGGGAGAAAGTCCAGTGGCCACATCAGCACTGGCGGCCGTCGACTTCGGTCAAGGCGTGTCGAGCGCCTGGAGTTCGGTCGCCACCTTCGTCCCGAAACTGCTCGCGTTCCTGGTCATCCTGTTCATCGGCTGGCTGATCGCCAAGGCGCTCTCGAAGGCCGTGAGCATGGTGCTCGAGAAGGTCGGGTTCAACCGGCTGCTCGAACGCGGGGGCTTCAAACAGATGCTCGCGCGCAGCCAGTTCGACGCCTCGGGCATCATCAGCAAGATCGTCTACTACGCGATCCTGCTGATCGCCCTGCAGTTCGCGTTCGGCGTGTTCGGCCCGAACCCGGTGAGCGCGCTGCTCAACGACATCGTCGCGTGGCTGCCGCGCGCCATCGTCGCGATCGTCATCGTGGTGATCGCCGGCGCGGTCGCCAAGGCGGTCAAGGATCTGATCGGCAACGCCCTCGGCGGTGTCTCCTACGGCAAGGTGCTCGCCACCATCGCGTCGGTGTTCATCTGGGGCCTCGGCGCGATCGCCGCGCTGAACCAGATCGGCGTGGCCACCGCGGTCACGATGCCGGTGCTGATCACCGTGCTCGCCACGGTCGGCGGTATCGCCGTCGTCGGTGTCGGCGGTGGTCTCATCAAGCCGATGCAGCAGCGCTGGGAGACCTGGCTCGGCCGGGCCGAGGCGGAGATCCCCGCCGCGAAGGCACAGGCCGAGGCCTACCAGCGCGGTCGCGAGGACGCCGGCCGCTCGGGTGAGGTGCCCGCCGAGCGGACGACGGTCAACCAGCCGGTGTCCGCCGGACACCACGCCGCGAACCCGAACGCGCCGACGCAGCACCAGCAGTTCCCGCCCAGCCAGGGTCAGGTGCCGCAGCACCAGGATCCCGGCCAGCGGCCCCCCGGTGGAAACATGCCCCCTCCGCCGGAGTACCGCTGACCTTCCACGGGAGCGGGTGGGGCGTCCGGCCGCCCTACCCGTTCCCGGTCGGCTGGGTCCGCCGGTCGTCCATCGAGGCGGCCAGCGAACACACGCCGACCAGCCGCGCGGTCAGCCAGTCGCTGGTGGTCCACGCGGTCAGATCGGCCGGAGCCCGCAGCGTCCAGCCCTTGGCCTTCGCCTCGTCAAGCAGCCCGCGCGTGTAGCCGGCGAGGAGGACGACCCCCGCGACCGCCGCCGAGCCTTCGACCCCGACCGCGAGGATGTCCCGCACCGCGGCGGAGTGCTGATCGAAGACGGCCGACAGCCCGGGCACGGCCGCCGCGGCGGCGAGCCCGGCCACCCCGATCTGCTGGTGCAGCCGGGAAAGCGTGCTACGAGCCGAAGATTCCACCCAGGACGAGACCAGATCTTTCACCCGACCAGGTTAACCAGGCCGGACGATTTGTCGACATCCCGGTGATGACGATCGCAGAACTCAGAGCCTGTCGGCGGAGCTGAGATCCATCCGGAAAGTGACCAGACGCGTGAACCCGCCCGGCCGAAGGCCCCGCTATCGCGGTGGCAGGGCGCCTTATCCACGTCCGTGAGGTGGACAACCAGGCGGCGCCCTGCCGACGTCGATCGCGGACGCGGGTTCACCAACAGGAACTCAGCACGCCTTGAGTGCCTGATCCAGGTCGTGCCACAGGTCCTCGACGTCCTCCAGCCCCACCGACATGCGGATCAGCCGGTCGGTGACCCCCGCGCCGCGCCGGTCGTCCTCGGCGACGATCCGGTGGCTGATCGAGGCGGGATGCTGGATGAGCGAGTCCACGCTGCCGAGGCTGACGGCCGGGGTGATCAGCCGGACCGCGCCGATGAGCGCGTGCGGATCGCCGTCGACCTCGAACGCGATCAGCGGGCCACCGACGGCCGGGTAGTGCACGGCGCTCACGTTCGCGTGGCCGCGAAGCCGCTCGACGAGTTCGGCGGCCGTCGCGGACGCGGCGTTGACGCGCAGCGGAAGGGTCGAGAGGCCGCGAAGCAGCATGTATCCGGCAAGCGGGTGCAGCACGCCTCCGGTGGCGAAGCGGATCTGTCGCAACATCCCCGCGTCTTCGGCGTCGCAAGCCACGATGCCGCCCATGACGTCGCCGTGTCCGCCGAGGAACTTGGTGGCGCTGTGCAGGACGAACCGGGCGCCGTGCCGTCCCGGCCGCTGGAGCACCGGAGTCGCGAAGGTGTTGTCGACCAGCACCGGGACCTCGCCCGCGGCACGCACGATCTCGGCGATGTCGACCTCGCGCAGGGTCGGGTTCGCGGGCGTTTCGAGCAGCACCAGCCCGGTGTCGGGGCGCAGCTCCGAGGCCACGCTTTCCGGATCGGCCCAGGTCACCTCGGTGCCGAGCAGCCCGGACGTGAGCATGTGGTCGGTGCAGCCGTAGACCGGTCGGACGGCGACGATATGCCGCTTGCCCTGCGCCACCGCGGCGAGCAGCGAGGCCGATACCGCGGCCATGCCGGTGGCGAACGCGACGGCGTCTTCGAACCCTTCGAGTTCGGCCAGCGCCTTCTCGAAACGCTCGACGGTCGGGTTGCTCAGGCGCCCGTAGACCGGGAGCCCGGACAGCGAGCCCGTGGCGGCGAATTCGTCGATGCGGCCCGCCTCCTCGACGCTGTCCCGCGACGGGTAGGTCGTGGACAGGTCGAGCGGAGCGGCGTGGACGCCGAGGTCCGTGAGATCGTCACGGCCGGCGTGGACGGCTCGGGTGCGCAGCGTTGCGGTCATACGCCAGATGGTGCGATTTTCTCCGGACCTGCCGCAATATGCTCGGATATCATTCGCCGATGGCGGATTCTGTCGAACTGAGCACGGTTGATCTTCGAATTCTGCGGCTCTTGCAGAACGACGCCCGGATCTCGAACAAGGATCTGGCGGCCGAGGTCGGCGTCGCGCCCTCGACCTGTCTCGACCGCGTCAACCGGCTGCGCGAGCTCGGGGTGATCATCGGCCAGCGCGCCGAGGTGGACGCGGCCAAACTCGGCCGCCCGCTCGAAGCGCTCCTGTTCGTCCAGGTCCGCCCGCACCGGCGAGCGCTGGTCGACTCGTTCGTCGAGCATCTGCTCGCGCTGCCCGAGGTCCGCGCCGTCTACCACCTGACCGGCCCGGACGACTTCCTCGCGCATGTCGCCACCGCTTCGGCGACCGAGCTGCAACGGCTGGTGCTCGACGAACTGACCGCCCGCGACGAGGTCGCCCGGGTGCACACGAACCTCGTCTTCCAGCACTGGAGCGGGGGACCTTTGCTACCACCCGGCTGATCAGGCGATGCGGACCTTGAACGGATGCCGCGGATCGGTGGGGCAGGTGAAGATGTTCAGCACTCCCCGGTCGCCGAAAGCCCAGCCCGCCGGTCCGTCCTCGTCGACCCCGCAGCCACAGCCGACCTCGTGTTCCTCCGTGGCCAGCGCGATCGTCTGTCTCAGCTCGGCGCCGCACTCCCGGCAGCCCAGATCGACGCGACCGGCCGCGTGCCAGGCCGTCCAGCCGCCGATCTTCGCGTAGTGGTCCAGCTCGGGCCAGCCCTCCGGGTCTTCGCTCGCGCCTTCGGGGATGCCGAGCGCGGCGCGGGTCTCCGGCGGGAAGTCGCAGAGCCGGGGCAGCTCGTCGATCGAGCACGGCTCGAAGACGCAGGGTTCCGGCAGGTAGGCGTCTTCGGCGTCTTCGGGGGCGGGCGGCGGGTCCGCGATGTCCCCCACCTCGCCGGAGTCGCGCCACACCAGCCGGACCGCAGGGCCGCGGTGGTACGGGTTGTCGTGCTCCAGGGGGCAGAACAGGATCTGCAGGACGTCGGTGCCCTCCGGGAACGGCTGCTCCGGGAAGTCGTCGCGGAAGAACTGCGCCGCGCCGACCATCGCCGGGACCGGTTCGTCGAGCGGATGCCCGCCCGGCCACGCGTCGTCGGACGCGTCGGGGTCCGGCGGCCAGGTCACCGGGCACTCCGGCCAGGGCTCGTCCGACGGCCAGAGCAGCGGGCCGCCGAAGTGGCTTTCGTCCGGACGAGGCAGTCCCGGCGCGGGGTGCAGCCGGATGGCCGTCCGGACCAGGTCGTTCAGACCGGGGATGGGCACCCCGTCGTAGGTGAGCTGACGCACTCCCGGGAGCTTAGAGGTCCGGCAGCGGATCTTCAGGCTTTGCCCCGTCCCGCATGATCTCCGCGTCGGCGGCGTGCACGACGGCGATGTACTCGTCGTCGATCTCGTAGTCGACGCCGTTGAACTTGAACCACGGGACGGTCGAGGTGTCGACCGGCCCGATCCGATGGTTTCGCGTCGTCGTCGCGACGACGCGTTTCGGCATCTTCCGGCTCAGGTACCCGGTGGTCAGGATCGTGATCGTCGCGCGGGTCACCGCGAAGAACACACTGGGGTTGGTGCTGCCGAAGACGTCCGCCGGGAACACATAGTGGATCTCGTCGTCCGGATCGAGGAGTTCCTTGATCCGTTTCCTGACCCCCGAGGAAACCGGCATGGCACCCAAGTTACCGCGCCGAGTAGTCCTTGAAACCCTTCCCCGTCTTCCGGCCCAGCCGTCCGGCGGTCACCAGGTGCTCCAGCAGCGGCGCGGGCGCGAAGCCCTCTTCCCGGAATTCGTTGTACAGCGTCCGCTGGATCGCCAGCGAAACGTCCAGCCCGACGACGTCGAGCAGTTCGAAGGGACCCATCGGCAGCCCGCAGCCGACCTTCATCGCGGTGTCGATGTCGTCGGCCTCCGCGTAGTGCGCCTCGAGCATCTTCACCGCGTCGTTCAGGTACGGGAACAGCAGCGCGTTCACGATGAACCCGGCCCGGTCCCCACAGTGCACGGGGTGCTTGCCCACGGCCGCGCAGACGGCGTCGACGGTCGCGATCACGTCGGGAGCGGTCGCGATGGTGGAGACGACCTCGACGAGTTTCATCACCGGCGCCGGGTTGAAGAAGTGCACGCCGACCACGTCGGAAGGCCGCGAGGTGGCGGCCGCGCATTCGATGACCGGCAGCGAGGACGTGGTCGTCGCCAGGACCGCGCCCGGCTTCACGACGTCGTCGAGCGCGGCGAAGACGGCCTGCTTCACGGCCAGGTCTTCGGCCACCGCCTCGACGACGAGGTCGACGTCGGCCAGTTCCTCGAACTCCACCGCCGGCGAGATCCGGCCGAGCGCGGCGGCGGCGTCCTCCTCGGACAGCCTGCCCTTGACGACGGCCTTGTCCAGCGACTTCTTCACCCGCGCGACCGATGCCGCGGCCTTTTCCGCGCTCCGGGCCCGCAGGATGACCTCGTAGCCGCGTTTCGCGAACACCTCGACGATGCCCGTCGCCATGGTCCCGGTCCCGACGACGCCGACCTTGCGCACCTCGCGAGCCGCCGCGGTGTCCGAATTGGACACTGTGACCGCGTCGGTCACCGTCGGTGAATCGGGCTCGTCGTAGGTGTAGAAACCCTGACCTGTCTTCCGGCCGAGCAGCCCGGCGGTGATCATCTGCTTCAGCAGCGGGGCCGGCGCGTGCAGGCGGTTGCGCGACTGGTGGTACATCGTGTCGAGGATCTCGTACGCGGTGTCCAGCCCGATGAGGTCGAGCAAAGCCAAGGGCCCCATGGGATATCCACAGCCGAACCGCATCGCCGCGTCGAGATCCTCGCGGGTGGCGTAGCGCTGCTCGTACATCCGCACGGCGTGGTTGAGATACCCGAAGAGCAGGGCGTTGGCGATGAACCCGGCGCGGTCGCCGATCACCACCGGGGTCTTGCCGAGCCGTTCGGCGAACGCGACCACGTCGGTGACCACGTCGGGTTCGGTGACGACGGTGCGGACGACCTCGACCAGCTTGAGGATCGGCGCCGGGTTGAAGAAGTGCATCCCGACGACCTTGCCCGGCCGCGCGGTGTGCACGCCGATCTCGGTGATCGACAGCGAGGAGGTGTTCGAGACGAAGATCGTGTCCGGGCCGGTGATCTTGTCCAGCTGCGCGAACACGTCGGATTTCGCTTCGAGGTTCTCCGGGATCGCCTCGATCACCAGGTCCACATCGGACAATTCCGCCAACGACGTGGTGTACCGGATCCGGTCCAGGAGAGCGCTCCGGCCGTCGGCGTCGAGCTTGCCGCCGGACACCGCCCGTTCGGTCGAATGCTCCAGATGACCCCGGCCGCGGTGGACGCCGTCGTCGTCGATCTCCACCGCGACCACCGACACGCCGCTCCGCGCGAGCACCTCGGCGATCCCGGCACCCATGGTGCCGAGACCGATGACTCCCACACTCGAGATTTCCCGCGCCACAACCGGCCTCCGGAGGTTACTCGCTGGTAGTTTCTCCGATCGTGCCATGCCGGGGCGCGGAAAGCAGCGGCTGTCACCCTCCGAATCGAGTAAGTGTCACTCGCGTAAGAGAGCTGAAGGACGCTTTCTCCGCATGTGACGCAGGGAAAGCGCCCTTCACCGCGCGAGATGAGGGGAAAGCGTCCTTCAGCTCACTCGCCGAAGTTCTGGTCCACCAGGTCCTTGATCTTGGTGAGCGCTTCGTCGGCCTGCGCGCCCTTCGCGCGGACCTCGATCCGGTCGCCCTGGCGCGCGCCGAGCGCCATCAGCGCGAGCACGCTGTTGGCGTCCGCGGTCTCGTCGCCCAGCCGCACGGTGACCTGCGCGTCCAGCCCCGCGATGCTGCGGACCAGGACAGCGGCGGGCCGCGCGTGCAGCCCGACGTCGTTCCGCAGCGTGAGTTCGACACTGCTCTCGCCGTCCTGCGCGCCTCCGTCGAACGTCAGGTCCGGGGGCGCGCCCGCCGACGCGGCCGCTTCGGCGACGGCCTTGCGGTCCGCCCCGCCCTGCGCCGCGACGGCGGCGGCGATCGAGCCCTCGACCAGCGGCGCGTCCACGACGACCGCGGCCGACGGGTCGGCGAGCGATTCGACCGCCAGTTCCGCGGTCATCTGCGCGCTGCCGAGGTCGTACAGCAGGACGACACCCGATCCCGAATCGGCGCGCTGCGTCGCGGCGACGACCTCGTCGTAATCCGTTCCGATCCCGCCGTCGGCCAGGCCGCCCGCCGCCGCGATGGTGACGTCCGGCGCCATCTGCGCGGCGAGTTCCGCGAGCCCTTCGGCGAGTTTGGCGCTGTGGGAGACGAGCACGATTCCGACGCTCACTTGGCGGCCTCCGCGAAAGCGCGCAGCAGCAGCGCCGTCGAACGGGCGCCGGGATCCATATGTCCCTTGGCCCGCTCGCCCAGGTACGACGCCCGTCCCTTGCGCGGCACGAGGTCCACAGTGGACTCGGCACCCTTGTCCGCCGCGTCCGCCGCCGCCGTCAGAATCTCCGCGACGCCGGAGCCCGCGGCCTCCTCGGCGGCGGAGACCGCGGGGATCAGGGCGTCGACCATGGTCGCGTCTCCCCCGACGGCCTTGCCGCGTGCCTGCACTCCTTCGAGCGCCGCGCGCAGGGCCTCGACCAGCAGCGCGCCGTCCACTTCGGCCGCGTCGCCCAGTTTCACCGACGCGCGCAGGAAAGCCGTGCCGTACAACGGGCCCGCCGCGCCGCCGACCTTCGAGATCAGCGTCGTGGCGGCGAGCTTCGCGACCGCGGCGGGAGTCTCGGGCGTGGCGGAGTCCAAAGCGGACACGATGGCGGTGAAGCCCCGGTCCATGTTCTCGCCGTGGTCGGCGTCGCCGATCGCGCGGTCGAGGTCGACCAGTTCGGCACGGTGCTCGGCGATCACGGCGGCCGCCGCCCGCAAGGCGGCGGCGAGCGTCTCGGCGGTGCAGGCCATCAGACTCCCCACCTCAGGGCCGGGGTGTTCACCGGCGCGTCCCACAACTCGGTCAGCTCGTCGTCCAGTTTCAGCAACGTCAGGCTCATCCCCTGCATCTCGAGGCTGGTGATGTACGGCCCCACCAGCCGCCGTTCGACCACGATCCCACGCTCGGCCAGCAGCCGCTCGGCGATCCCGTGGGCCAGGTACAGCTCGACCAGCGGGGTCCCGCCCATCGAGTTCGTGAACAGCAGGACCTTGTCGCCCTCGGCGAAGGGCAGGTCCGTGACCACCGCTTCGACCATGCGCGCGACGAGTTCGTCGGCCGTCACCACGGCGGTCCGCTCGATACCGGGCTCGCCGTGGATGCCGATGCCGAACTCGATCTCGTCGTCGGCGAGGTCGAAACTCGGCTCGCCCGCGTGCGGCACGGTCGGCGCGGTGAGCGCGACACCGATCGACCGCACCTGACCGATCACCTTGCGCGCCAAAGCCTCCACCGCGTCGAGCGTGTCGCCCCGTTCGGCGGCGGCACCGGTGATCTTCTCCAGCAGCACCGTGCCGCCGACACCGCGACGGCCCGCGGTGTAGGTGGAGTCCTTGACCGCGACGTCGTCGTCGATGACCACGCTGCGCACGTCCAGCCCTTCGGCGGCGGCGAGTTCCCCGGCGGTCTCGAAGTTGAGCACGTCGCCGGTGTAGTTCTTCACGATCAGCAGCGCGCCCGCGTCCCCGGTGGTGGCCTTGACCGCGGCTTCCACGGCGTCCGGCGTCGGCGAGGTGAACACCGCGCCCGGGACGGCGGCGGCGAGCATGCCCTGCCCGACGAAGCCGCCGTGCAGTGGTTCGTGCCCCGAGCCGCCGCCGGAGATCACCGCGACCTTGCCGTCCAGTGGCGCGTCCACGCGCACCACGATCGCCGGGTCGTCCTCCACGCGCAGGACGTCCGCGTGCGCCGCGGCGAGTCCGCGCAACGATTCCGCGACCACCGTCTTCGGGTCGTTGATGATCTTCTTCAAGGGTGGCCTCCGGCACGTCGGCGGGTGGGGTGTCCCCTTCCTACCTCTCCCGGCCGGATGCCGCCAGCGTCAGGGCTTCGGCAGCTTGGAGATCACCGATTTGGCGATCTTCACGGCCTTGCCGCACGACGCCGCTTCGTCGGACTTCTCGTCGTAGTTCTTGTAGATCACGCTGGCGATCTCGACCTCGTCGTCGGCCCACGGCTTGTGCTGCCACTCGATCTTGCACTCGGCGTCGCTGCCGCTGCCGATCTTCTGGTACGCGCTGACGCCGTCGAGGTCGACCTTCTTGTTCCCGTCGCGTTCCTCCGGCGGAAGGCCGCGGCGGAAGCCGATCGAGATCCTCGGGTTGGAGCCCGGCGTCCAGTCGCAGGAGTGGAAGGAGGTCAGCGTGGTCGCGCCGTGCGGCACCACCTCGTTGAGGACGGCGCTGTCGGCGGCGGTGCACGGATCGACCCCGGTGAGCGTGCCCGCGCCCGCCTGGTACTTCGCCGGTGACGCGTGCAGGCTCTTCACGGCCTTCGCGGCCACCGCACGGCCTGTCGCGCACGCGTCGCCGCCGTCGTAGGTGACCGAGAAGCTGATCCCGCGCTCGGGCTTGCGCAGGGTCATGATGCCGACGTCGCAGCTCTTCCCGTCCTTGTCCTTCCGCTCGATCTGCGGCAGCCCGTCGACCGCCGAAACGGTGACGCCGTTGATCGAGGAGTAGGTCGACGCGCCGATCTCGACCCTGACCGTGAGCGCCTTGCCGCCGGCGTCCACGGCCTTCGCCCGGCAGGTGCCGAACGAGCTGAGATTCGCCGTCGGCTCCTCCGGCGTGCCGAGGCCGCTCATCACTTCCTTGCTCACCAGCCCGCACGGGTCGATCGTGCGCAGCACCGCGGGGGTGACCGCCGGATCGTTGATGTCCCCGTCGGGCACCGAGCCGGAACCGGAGCCGGGTTCGGCGGCGACGGTGGTGCGGGCGAAGTTGGACTTGCCGAGGTTCTGACCGCAGGCCGAGAGCACGCCCAGTGCGGCGACCAGGGCCAGCACGGACGCGATCCGGCGACGTCGAGCGTTGAGCAGCACGAGATGCACGGTAGCCGGAGCCCTTCGCCGCTGTCCGGACAACCCGGCTATTCGCCGCCCTCGCCCTCGGTGCTCGGCGGCACCACGATGGGCCGCAGCTTCGCCCACAGCACGAACAGCGCCGCGAACACCAGCATGCCGATGCCCGCCCACAGGTTGATGTTGACGTCGGCGGCCTTGGCCAGCTCCTCCTCGGTGGTGAAGCCGATGCCCATGATCGTGAGCACCAGCCCGTAACCGCCGATGAGCAGCGCGATGATCAGCCGGATGTCGAAAACGCCGGCCTTCTTGGGAGCTTGCGAAGCAGCCATCTCCGGCCTCCTAGAAGATGATGTTGAGCACGATGGTCAGGATCAGCACGATGCCCGCGAGCAGGCCCGGCTTGCGGTACCAGCCCGCGTCGTCGCCGGTCTCGTCGTGCTTCAGCGACTCCTTCGGGGTGAGGGAGTAGACGAGGCCGACCAGCTGGGCCTCCGGCTTCGGCGCGGTGGCGAGCGAGACCCCGACACTGACCGCGATGTCGACGACGAACGCCGTACCGGCGGCCACGAAGCTGATGCCCTGCCCGGTGAGCCCAAGGACCCCGGCCTGCGACAGCAGCCACACGGTGATCGCGGAGGCGGTACCGGACACCAGGCCGACCCAGCCCGCCGTCGGCGTCATCCGCTTCCAGAACATGCCGAGGATGAAGGTGGCGAACAGCGGCGCGTTGAAGAAGGAGAACAGGTCCTGCAGGTAGGTCAGGATGTTCCCGGAGTTCGACGCGATGAACGCGGTGCCGATCGCCAGCACGGTGCCGATGGCGGTGACGAGGCGGCCGAGCCGGAGGTAGTAGCCGTCCGACTCGTTCTTCTTCACGTACGACTGCCAGATGTCGTAGGTGAACACGGTGTTGAACGAGCTCAGGTTCGCGGCCATCCCGGCCATGAACGAGGCGAGCAGACCGGCCAGCGCGACGCCGAGCATGCCGTTGGGCAGCAGGTCGCGCATCAGCAGCAGGATGGCGTTGTTCGCGGTCACGCCGCTCGGCGCTTCGCCGCCGTCGAGCAGGACCTGCTTGTCCTGGACGTACTCGGAAACGGTGACCGCGGCGATCATGCCGGGGATGATCACGATGAACGGGACCAGCATCTTCGGGAAGGCGCCGATGATCGGCGTGCGGCGCGCGGCCGACATGCTCTTCGACGCCATCGCGCGCTGGACCTCGACGAAGTTCGTGGTCCAGTAGCCGAAGGACAGCACGAAACCGAGACCGAAGACGAGGCCGAGGATCGACAGGAAGCTGTTGCCGAAGCCGGTGAGGTTGTCACCCGGCCACGAGTGCAGCTGCGCTTCGCCGCCGGGGCTCGCGGTGACCTTGTCGACCAGGCCCTGCCAGCCGCCGACCTTCACCAGGCCGACGATGGTCAGCGGCAGCAGGGCCGCGACGATCACGAAGAACTGCAGGACCTCGTTGTAGATCGCGGCGGAAAGGCCGCCGAGCGCGGTGTAGGAGAGCACGACCGCGGCCGCGACGATGATCGAAACCCACAGCGGCCAGCCGAGCAGGAGGTTCACCACGCTGGCGAGCAGGAACAGGTTCGCGCCCGCGATGAGGATCTGCGCGCTCGCGAAGCTGATGCCGTTGACCAGGTGGGCGGGTTTGCCGAACCGGCGGAGCATGAACTCCGGGACACTGCGGACCTTCGAGCCGTAATAGAACGGCATCATCACGATGCCGAGGAACAGCATCGCCGGGATCGCGCCGATCCAGAAGTAGTGCACGGTCGGCAGGCCGTAGAGCACGCCGTTGGCCGACATGCCCATGATCTCGACCGCGCCGAGGTTCGCCGAAATGAAGGCGAGACCGGTGACCCAGGCGGGCAGCGACCGGCCCGAGAGGAAGAAGTCGAGGCTGCTCGAGACCGACCTCCGCGCCATGTACCCGATGCCGAGCACCAGCGCGAAATAGAAGGCGAGCAGGACGTAGTCGATCGGACTTGCGTCGAGCCGCAGGTTCGCATCGGCCAGCACGTGCAACCGACTCACCTCCATAGTGAAAATGTCCACGAGAAACGCCGGTATCGCGTCAATCGCGGACCATACTGCATGGATTCAGGAACGGCAGTGCGGGTGGGCGACGACTGACCTGACGTGTCTGTTTCAGGGCGATTCTTGACAATTCCTGTCCGGTCGGCGGCGCTTCAAGACGACCGCGGTAGCCGTATCGCTTCGATTTCGAGGTCGCTCAGCAACGCTTCGATCAGGGATCGCGGACCGGCGACCTTGGTGGCCCACAGGTCGTAGTCGGTGCACAGGCACCAGGACCGATCTTCGGCCCACAGATTGGACGGGCTGAAGTCCGCCTCGGAATGGTCGTACAGGAACCCGGCGTCACCCAGGCGCCCAGCGCGCACGTGGAGGTTGTCGAAGTCCTCGGCGCCCAGGGTCAGCGGGTTGTAGTAGGCGAAGCAGGGAGTATCCGGACCCGCCGGACTGAATTCGGCTAGCACGGCGACTAGCCTCGTCCAGGTCTCGCGGTCCAGGCTCCCCTCGGTCGGCGGGATGATCCCGAGCGGCCAGCTGCCGTCCTTCCTGACCGAGGGGAAGCATCGGAAGCACGGCAGTACCCCCGACGGGACCACCGGATCGCCGGTGCGGCGGGCGAGTTCCGCCCAGCGCAGCCGCCGCCATCCGGGACCGGGATGCCCGGCGCGGCCGATTCCCCCTCCGGTGGTCACGCCCACGGCGTCGAGGTCGAGGTCGAGGTCTCCGATGATGTGCGGCTCGACGCTCCCTTCGGCCACCAGAGCCTGGCGATGCTCGTGGTACGACGTTTCGGACGGCCCCTGCTCGTGCTCGTACATCGCGTTGAGCACCCACACCGCGTCCGGCATCGGTGGCGGCATGAACCCGGTCAGGCCGTCGCCGCACAACTCGCGCAGCCAGTCGGTGGCGCCGGACGGCGCGAGCGGCCATGTTCTCGACAGCGGTTCTCGTGGCACTCCGTCATGATCGCGGAAAAGGGCCGCTCCGTCGCCGGAACGGCCCTCTCCCGTGACCGGTGGGGGTTTACCGGTCCGTGGGCAGGCCCACTTCGCCGTCCTCCTTGATCAACCGGGCGAGGACGTCGTCCGGCATGTACGTGCGGTGCGGGTAGCCCGAACCCCACGAGTTGAGGAACGGCACGGCGCCGAGTTCGTCGGCACGCGGGTTGCCGAGTACCTCGTGCACCTCGTCGACCGACGTCGCCCAGCGATAGGCCTGGAGGCCGTTCTTGGCATCGGGCGTGTAGGCGGCCCGCTCGACGTGGTCGTCGTCGGCGTAGGTCTCCGACCACGGGACGTGGCCCAGTTCGAGCAGGACCTCGGCCGCCGCGCGGACGGACGTGCCGTTGTTGTCACCGGGGTTGGTCTCGTCCCATTCGTCACGCAGCTTCGACTGGTCCCACAGCCACCGCGCGGCGTACAGGTCGCCGTTGAACATCGTCATGCAGCGCGACCAGCCGAAGCCGACGCAGGCGCCTTCCTTGCCCTGGTCGTAGAAGGCGTACTGGGTTTCGCCGTCCGTCGACTCGCCGGGTTCGAGGCAGACGCAGTGCCCGCCGCGGATCCTGGTGAGCGATTTCGCGCCGCCCTTCGCGACGAAGAACTCGCCGGACTTCTCGTCCTTCTCCGGTACGTCGAATTCCTTGTACCAGTTGACACCGATGACGACCGGCGACCGGGTGGGCCGGTCCTCGGTGGCCAGCGCGGTCAGCGGATAGCGCTCGACGTGGCGCCAGTCGTCCGGGACGAACCGGCCGAGGCGGCCGTCCGCCGGGTCACTGCCGATCGGGCGATAACGCATGGGATCCTCCTATCCCTCATCCCACCGGAATACCGCCGGCGAGTTCACTGCGGCACAATCTTTTCCAGAAACCGCCGCGCGGCCTCCCGCCCGCTTTCGAAGAGGCGCTTCTTCTCCTCTTCGCCGAGCCCGAAGTCGACGGCGGAAACCCCGGTCGTGTCGACGTACACCGTCCGCCGGTTCACACCCTCCTCGTGCAGCCGGTAACGGTTCCAGTCCGACAGCAGGGTTTCGAGCGAACCGATGGCGATCCGCAACGCGCTCTTCACCGGTTTGTCCTTGCCGCCCACCGGTTCCCCGGAAAGCTTGACGCCCCAGGTCGGCCACCGCGGCTTCTTCGTGTCGGTCCGGTCGAAGACGGTGATCGGGAAGTTCGACAGCAGCCCGCCGTCGACCCAGGTGACGGTGCCCTCGGGGCGGACGTCGAACTGCACCGGCCGGAAGTACAGCGGGATCGACATGGACGCGCGGACCGCGTCGACGATCTTCTCCGCACCGGGATCCCGGCCGTACTGGGAATAGTCCCAAGGCAGCCGGACGAGCACGCGGCGCGTCAGATCACTGACGTGGACGACGAGGGAATACCGTTGGTACGGAAGCAAAGTGCTTTCCGGATCGTCGATGGCGAGATCGGCGAAAGTGCGCACGCCGACCTCTTCGAGCAACGGCGTGAGCCATTCCGCGAGATAGTCGCCGGAGTGCATCCCGTCGTGCAGGAGCAGATCCACGCCGTCACCGAGCGGGCCGGCGACCTTGTCGAGCAGGGACTGATCCTGGAAACGGCGGCAGTCCAGGTCGTTCATCACCGCTTCCAGACCGCCGAGATCCTTCCCCGCCTTCTGATAGGCGGCGACCAGCGTCGCCACGATCGCCCCGGCGCTCGTCCCGGCGATCCGGGGAAACGAATAGCCTGCTTCGTGCAACTCCAGCACGGCGCCCAGCAGCCCGATGCCTTTGACACCGCCGCCTTCCAGCACCAGATCGACATACTTCGGAGAATCAGCCATGGCACTTCACCTCTGCACCCGCGACCGCCGTATGTCGGCGGTACCCCTCGCGGAAATCGAGTGTGACACAGCGCGAGACCGGGGAATCCGGCGTTCACCCGAATGGCCCGGAAGTAGCTGGTTCTTTTGCGAAAGAACGCGAGTTCGTTAATTTCCCGCCGCCCTTTCGGGCATTCTGTGGCGCGAGAAAGAATGCAGATACAACAACCGAGGACTCGATTTGATATCGGCTGTTCAGCGCCCGAACCCTGCCGCGTTTAGTCCTCTGGATGCGGTAGTTGCGCGCGCAACTACCGCATCCAGAGGACTAAACGCGAGAGAGGGAAGCCTCAGAACAGGCGGAACTCGTCCGACTCGATGCCGCGCAGCGCGTCGTAGTCCAGCGTGAGGCACCGGATCCCCCGGTCCTCGGCCAGCACCCGCGCCTGCGGCTTGATGACCTGCGCCGCGAACACGCCCTGCACCGGCGCCAGCAGCGGGTCGCGGTTGAGCAGTTCGAGGTACCGCGTCAGCTGCTCGACGCCGTCGATCTCGCCGCGCCGCTTGATCTCGACGGCGACGCTGGCCCCGTCTGCGTCGCGGGCCATGATGTCGACCGGGCCGATCGCGGTCGGGAACTCCCGCCGCACCAGGGTGTAGCCGTCGCCGAGGGTCTTGATGTGCTCGGCGAGCAGTTCCTGCAGGTGCGCCTCGACGCCGTCCTTCTGCAGGCCCGGTTCCGCGCCGAGTTCCTGGGCGTGGTCGTGGAAGATCTCGTCGATCGTGATGACGAGCTTCTCCCCCTGCTTGTTCTCGACGATCCACAGCTTGCCGTCCTCGATCAGCCAGCACGGCGGGCTCATCCAGTTCAACGGCTTGTAGGCACGGTCGTCCGAGTGCACGGACACCGAGCCGTCGGCCTTCACGAGCAGCAGCCGGGTGGCCATCGGCAGGTGGGCGGTCAGACGGCCGGCGTAGTCGACCTGGCAGCGAGCGATCACAAGGCGCACCCCGCGAGGGTAGGACAAGCACGGCGATACTGTGCGCATGGACCCCGTTCAGCGTGTCAGCTCGCGTGAGGTGTACCGGAACAACTGGATGACCGTGCGCGAGGACGACGTCCGGCGGCTCGATGGTTCCGAAGGGATCTACGCGGTCGTCGACAAACCCACCTGCGCCGTCGTGATCCCCTTCGACGGGGCCAGGTTTCACCTGGTCGAGCAGTTCCGCTACCCGCTCGGGCTGCGGCGCTGGGAGTTCCCCATGGGCACCGCTCCCGAGCTGGCCGACGTCCCGCCGCTCGAACTCGCCGCCCGCGAGCTGCGCGAGGAGACCGGGCTGGTCGCGGGTTCGATGGCCGAGCTCGGCGTGACGGACGTCGCCGCCGGGATGTCGAGCCAGCGCGGGCGCGTGTTCCTGGCCACCGATCTCACGCAGAGCGAAGCCCAGCGCGAGATCGAAGAGCAGGACATGCGGACGGCGTGGTTCGACCTCGACGAGTTCGAGAAGATGATCGCCACGGGGGACATCACCGACGCGCAGACCCTGGCCGCCTACACGCTCCTGCTCGTGCGCGAGCGCGTGCTGTGACGGCCGCTCAGTCCGGCCAGACCGGGGAGCGCTTCTCCAGGAACGCCGCCATCCCCTCACGGGCGCCGGGCAGCTGCGAGGCCGAAGCCATCACCTCCAGCGCCAGCGCGTAGGCGTCGGCCTCGGGCCGGTCCAGCTGCGCGTAGAGGGTCTGCTTGCCCATCGCCTTGCTCGCCCGGCCGCCGCGCGTCGCACGCCCCAGCAGCGAAGCGACGGCCTCGTCCAGCTCGTCGTCCGGGACCACGCGGTTCACCAGGCCCCAGTCCAGCGCGGTCGCGGCGTCGACGACGTCGCCGGTGAGCGCCAGCTCCATCAGCCGTTTCCGCCCGATCGCGCGGGCCACCGGCACCGCAGGCGTGTGGCAGAACCAGCCGCCCTTGCCGCCCGGCAGGGCGAACCCGGCGGATTCCGCGGCGACGGCGAGGTCGCACGACGCCACCAGCTGGCAGCCCGCCGCGGTCGCGAGCCCGTGCACCCGCGCGACGACGACCTGCGGCACGGACTGCATCGTGCCCATCAGATCGGTGCACAGCCGCAGCAGCTCGCGCACGCCCATCAGGTCGCGGGCGGCGACGTCGCCGAAGTCGTGTCCCGCCGAGAACACCGGCCCGGCGCCCGCCAGGACGATCCCGGTGGCGTCCGTGTCCCCTGCCTCGCGGAACGCCGCGAGCAGCTCGCCGAGGTGGTCGGCGGACAGCGAGTTCCGCCGGGCGGCGCGGTTCATGGTGATCGTGACGGTGTCGCCGTCCCGCTTCACGAGGATGTGTTCGTACTCGGCCATGCTTCGACGGTAACCGACCGGAACGTCCGGCGATACGAATCGGGCCCGACACCGACGTCGGCCCGGAGCCTTCGCCGCAGGTTGGCGGCGGTGCCGAGGCCGGACCGCTGCGCGACCCGCTCGACCGGGAGCTCGGTGGTCTCCAGCAGCCGCCGCGCGAGCCGCACCCGCTGCGCGCGCAGCCAGCGCCCCGGCGTGACACCGGTGGCCGCCGCGAACTCGCGATGGAACGTCCGCTCGCTGAGCCCGGCGTGACCGACGAGGTCGTCGACGCCGATGTCGTCGGCGATCCGCGCCAGCGCCCAGTCCATTGTGGACGAAACACTCGGCCGCGACGGCTTGGGCGGCAACGGATTGTCGACGTACTGCCGCTGGCCGCCTTCCCGCGCGGGCGGCATCACGAGCCGCCGGGCGAGCGCGGCGGCGACCTCCGCGCCGTGGTCTCGGCGCACCAGGTGCAGGCAGAGATCGAGCCCGCCGACCACACCGGCGGAGGTCAGGACATCACCCTCGTCGGCGAACAGGACGTCCCGCTGGACGATCGCGTCGCGAGCGGCGGTTTCGAGGTCGTCCAGCAGCCGCCAGTGCGTGGTGACGGACCGGCCGTCGAGCAGCCCGGCCGCCGCGAGGGTGAAGGCGCCGGAGCACAGCGACGCCACGGTGATCCCGGCCCGGTGCGCCTTGCGCAGCGCGGCGACGGCGGCCGCGGGCACCTCGGCGTGCGGATCGACCCGGCCGGGCACGAGGACGAGATCGCATCCCACCAGCCCACTCAGGCCATGCGTCGCCTCGACCTGGCCGAACGGGTGGATGGCGACCCGGCCGCGGCCGGGCGCGCAGAGCCGGACCTCGAAGGGGCCGATGCCGCTGTCGGTCCGGTCCACGCCCCAGACCTCGCCGATCACGCCGAGGTCGAAGGACCGGCTGCCCGGCAGGAGGAGCACACCCACGGTTCGCATGGCAGAAAAGTACCGCATCGCGCGTCTTCTGCCACTCCCTCGGCTGCCACGCGAGGGACGAAACTCGAAGCCATGACCACTGAGACCAAGGCCTTGATCGTGATCGACGTCCAGCGCGGCTTCGACAAGCCCGTCTGGGGCCCGCGCAACAACCCCGGCGCGGAGGCCAACATCAAGGCGCTCGTCGACGCCTGGCAAGACCGCGGGCTGCCGATCGTGCTGGTGCACCACGACTCCGTGAAACCCGGCTCGTCGCTGCGGCCGGGGCAGGAGGGCAACCACTTCAAGCCGGAACTCGACGGCGTGCGCGCGGATCTGGTGTTCGGCAAGAAGGTCAACTCGGCCTTCCACGGCGACATCGATCTCGACGGCTGGCTGAAGACGCGCGGCATCACCTCGTTCGTGCTCGCCGGCATCCAGACGAACTTCTGCTGCGAGACCACCGCGCGCGTCGGCGGGAACCTCGGCTACGACGTGACGTTCGCGCTCGACGCCACCTTCACCTTCGACCTCGCCGGGCCGGACGGCGGCGTCCTGACCGCGGACGAGCTGTACCGGGCGACCGCGACGAACCTGCACGGGGGCGGATTCGCCACGGTCACCTCGACGAACGAGATCCTCAGCGGGTTCTGAGGCCGGCGGAGAGCCGTGGGTCTCGTGAGTGGCAAGGACGGTTAGAACCGTCCTTGCCACTCACGAGACCCGGCACCCTCAGGCGCGGTCGATCACCGCTTTGAGGAACCGCCGCGTCCGGTCGTGGTCCGGATCGTTGAACAGCTTGTCCGGCGTGGCGTCCTCCAGCACCTGCCCCTGGTCGAACATCATCACCCGGTCCGAAACGTCCCGCGCGAACTGCATTTCGTGCGTGACACAGAGGATCGTGATGTCGGTGGACGTCGCGATCTCGCGCAGCACGCGCAGGACGTCGGCCACGAGTTCCGGGTCGAGCGCCGAAGTCACCTCGTCCAGCAGCAGCACGTCCGGCCGCATCGCGAGCGCGCGGGCGATCGCGACGCGCTGCTGCTGACCGCCGGAAAGCCGGGTGGGGTGCTCGTCCTTCTTGTCCGTGAGCCCCACCATCTCCAGCAGTTCGACGGCCCGCGCCTCGGCCTCGTCCCGGGGGACACCGAGCGAATGGATCGGCGCCTCGGTGATGTTGCGCAACACGTTCATGTTCGGGAACAGGTTGAACTGCTGGAACACCATCCCGATCCGCTTGCGCGCCTCCCGCAGGTACTTCTCGTCCGCGGGCACCAGCTTCTCGCCGCGCTTCATATGGCTCAGGTAGTCACCACAGACCTCGATGGTGCCGCCGTCGACCTTCTCCAGCGTCATCAACAGCCGCAGGATCGTCGTCTTCCCGGACCCGCTCGGCCCGATCAGCGAGACGAACTCCCCTGGCGCGACGGTGAAATCGAGGTCCCGCAACACCACGTGGTCGCCGTAGGACTTGACCACCTGCGAGAACCGGATCATCGGGGAATCAACTGTGGGCGGCACGTCGCTCCAACCTTCTCACCAGAATCGAAGCCGGCAGGCTCACCAGCAGGAACAGCACCCCGGCCAGGGTGTACGGCTCGGTGACGCGGAACGTGTCGGCGCCGACCTCCTTCGCCCTCGCCAGGACGTCGACGACGCCGATCGCCAGCAGCAGCGGGGTTTCCTTGAACATCGAGATCGTGTAGTTGCCGAGCGCGGGCAGCACCCGCGGCACCGCCTGCGGCAGGACCACCGCGGTCCACACCCGCGACCTCGGCAGGTTCAGCGCGGTCGTGGCCTCCCACTGTCCTTTCGGGACCGCTTCGATCCCGGCACGGTAGACCTCGGCGGCGTACGTCGCGTAGTGCACGCCGAGCGCGATGACACCGGTGGTGAACGGGGACAACGTCATCCCGCCCACCGGCTGGATCACGTAGTAGAGCACGAACACCTGGATCAGCAAGGGCGTACTGCGGACGAACTCGATGAACAGCAGGACCGCTTGGGACAGCACGGGAATCCCCGTCCGGCGGATCAGCGCGAACACCAGGCCGAGCGCGTACGCGACCACCGAGGCCAGCAGGGTGATCTCGACGGTGACGAGAAGCCCTTCCAGCAGAAGGGGAACCGATTTCGCGGCGGATTCCCAGCTCCAGTCCATCACACACCTCCCGCGGTGGCCGTCATCTTGGCCGGGGCCCGGCCGAGGCGCCGCGCGGCGATCCGTTCCAGCAGCCGCATCCCGCTGGTGATCAGCAACGCCAGCAGGAGGTAGAGCACCAGTTCGGTGCCGTAGATCCAGCCCAGCTCGGCGCCGAACACCGGCCGCAGCAGTTCACCTTGACGCGCCATCTCCGGGACAGCGATGAACGACAGCAGCGCGGTGCTCTTCAGCAACTGGATGAAGAGATTGTTGAACGGTGGCAGCATTTCCGCGAACGCCTGCGGCAGGATCACCCGCCGCATCCGCTGGGCGGGTGTCAGGTTGAGCGCGACGGCGCCTTCGAACTGCGCGCGGGGGACCGAGTTCACCGCGCCGCGGACGATTTCCGCGCCGTATGCCCCGTGGTTGAGGCCCAGCACCAGGATCCCGGCGAACATCGGCACCAGCTGGAAACCGACCAGCACCGGAAGCACGAAGTACAGCCAGAACAGCTGCACGACTTCCGAGGTGCCACGGAAGATCTCGACGTAGACACGGGAAATTCCCCGCACCGTCCGGGATGGAGAGCCCAGCGCGAGCCCGGCGATCAGGGAGAGCACCACGGTGAGCGCGATCCCGCCGACGGCGGCGGCGACGGTCGCGGTCAGTCCACTGAGGACGGTCGTGATGATATGCGATACCGACGACGACATGACGTCAGCCCCACCTACACCGCGCAGAGTTTCTCGGTGGTGACGTCGGCCTTCGGCAGGTTGTCCGCCGAGAACCCGAACGGCGTCACGATCTTGGTCCATTCGCCGCTGTCGTGCAGCTTCTTGAGCTCGGCGTTGAAGGCCTCACGCAACGGATTGTCGTCCTTGCGGAAGACGAACGCACCGGCGGAGATGACCGGCTTGCCGTCCTTGATCGGGTCGAAGCCCGGCGTCACCTCCGCCGCGGCACCCGGGCTCTTCGCCAGGACGTCCTTGAGGGAGATGTCGGTGAGCGCGGCGCAGTAGACGCGGCCGTCGGTGACCGCGCGGAGCATGTTGTCCTGGGAATCGAGAGTGACGATCTGGTCCTCGGCGACGCCGGAGTCGGTGGCGTACCCCTTCTCCACGGCCGCCGAGAGCACGGCGACCTTGACCTTCTTGGCCGCGATGTCCTCGAACTTCAGCACCTGCTGCGGATTTCCCTTGGGTACCAGCAAAGCGGTCAGCGCCGAGTAGTCGGGGATCGAGAAGGCCGCCGCGTCGCACCGTTCCTTCTTGATGTTCATCCCGGCCGCGACGATGTCGTACTTCCTGGCGTTGAGCGCGGGGATCAGCTGGTCGAAGGAGACCGCTTCGGCTTCCACGTTGTCGATGCCCATGGCCTTGAAGACGGCGCGGGCGACCTCGGGCGCCTCGCCGGTGACCTTGCCGCTCTGGTCCGTGAAACCGTACGGCGCCTCGTTCGCGATCCCGATCTTGATCTTCTTCGCGTCCTTGGCGGCCTGCAGCGCGTCTCCGGAGGACGTCGACGTGCACGCGGACAACAGCACCGGACCGCCGATCGTCACCGCGCCCAGAACCGCTGACCGTCGGAAGAACTCCCGCCTCGACCATTCGCCGTGCACCATCGCGGCACCTCTTTTCGATTAATCGGTTTAATCGAAACGTAGGTGGGTACCCATGCGTGAGCAGTGTGAGCGGGTGGCGAACCACCCGCTGTTACGCGACCGAGATTTACGGTGACTTTAGGTGCTCAGACCGTGGCGCTCGCGTACCAATCCGACAATCCCGTCCATGATGTCGGTGAGTTCGTAGTCCTTCGGCGTGAACACGCGCGCGATTCCCCGCTCCAGCAGGAGCTTCTCGTCGTCGGGCGGGATGATGCCGCCGACGATGACCGGGATGTCGCCCGCGCCCGCGGCCCGCAGGCCGTCCACGACCTGCGGCACGACCTCGAGATGCGAACCCGAGAGCACGGAAAGCCCGACCACGTGCACGCCCTCCTGGACGGCGGCCGCGACGATCTGTTCCGGTGTGAGCCGGATGCCCTGGTACACCACCTCGAAGCCGACGTCACGCGCCCGCACGGCCACCTGCTCGGCGCCGTTGGAATGCCCGTCGAGGCCGGGTTTGCCGACCAGGATCCGCAGCCGCTCGCCGAGCTCGGTGTTCGTCGCTTTGATCCGGTCACGGACGCGGCGGATCTCCTCGTTGCCCTCGCCCGCGGCCGCCGACGCGGAAACCCCGGTGGGAGCACGGTATTCGCCGAACACCTCGCGCAGCGCACCCGACCATTCACCGGTGGTGACCCCGGCGCGGGCACAGTCGATGGTGGCTTCGAACAGGTTCTGCGAGGTCTTCGCGACGGCCTTCAGCTTCTCCAGCGCCGACTCGACGGCCGTGTCGTCGCGGTGCGTCCGCCATTCCTCGATCGCGGTCACCGCCTGCTTCTCGACGGCGGGGTCGATCGTCTCGATCGCCTTCGCGCCTTCGGCTTGCAGCGGGGACGGCTCGGTGGTCTCGAACTTGTTGACCCCGACCAGGATCCGCTCGCCGTTCTCCATGCCGCGCCGGTACTCGGCGAGCGAGGCGACGAGCTGCGACTTCATGTAGCCGCTCTCGACGGCCGCCACCGCGCCACCGAGATCCTGCACCCGCGCGATCTCCTCGCGCGCGCCCGTCATGATCTCGTCGACCTTGGCCTGGATGACGTGCGAGCCGTCGAAGATGTCCTCGTACTCCAGCAGGTCGGTCTCGAACGCCAGCACCTGCTGCATCCGCAGCGCCCACTGCTGATCCCACGGCCGGGGCAGGCCGAGCGCCTCGTTCCACGCGGGCAGCTGGATGGCGCGGGCCCTCGCGCCGCGGGAAAGCGAGACCGCGAGCATCTCCAGCACGATGCGCTGGACGTTGTTCTCCGGCTGCGCCTCGGTCAGGCCCAGCGAGTTGACCTGCACGCCGTAGCGCAGCCGCCGCGCCTTGGGATCCGTGACGCCGTAACGATCCCGGGTGATCTCGTCCCAGAGCGCGGTGAACGCGCGCATCTTCGACATCTCTTCGACGAACCGCACGCCGGCGTTGACGAAGAACGAGATCCGCGCGACGACCTTGGCCATGTCGGCCTGCTCGACCTGGCCGGAATCGCGGACCGCGTCGAGGACGGCGATGGCGGTGCACAACGCGTACGCGACCTCTTGCGTCGGCGTCGCGCCGGCTTCCTGCAGGTGGTAGCTGCAGATGTTGATCGGGTTCCACTTCGGCACGTGGTGCACGGTCCACGCGATCATGTCGGTGATCAGGCGGAGACTCGGGCCCGGCGGGAAGATGTAGGTGCCGCGGGAAAGGTATTCCTTGATGATGTCGTTCTGCGTGGTGCCGGTGAGCTTCGCCAGCACCTCGTCCACGTCGCGGCCCTCGGCTTCGGCCTGCTCACGCGCCACGGAGACGTAGAGCGCCAGCAGCCACATCGCGGGCGCGTTGATCGTCATCGACGTGTTGGCCTCGGCGAGCGGGATGCCGTCGAAGAGGCGCCGCATGTCGCCGATATGCGACACCGGGACGCCGACCTTGCCGACCTCGCCCTTGGACAGCTGGTGATCCGGGTCGTAGCCGGTCTGCGTCGGCAGATCGAAGGCGACCGAGAGGCCGGTCTGCCCCTTCGCGAGATTGCGGCGGTACAGCTCGTTGGACGCGGCCGCGGACGAGTGACCCGCGTAGGTCCGCATCACCCAGGGGCGGTCCCGTTCACGGTCCGTGGGATAGGGCACGGTCTACCTCCGGCGCTGGACGACCGCCTGAGTGTACCGGCCGGTAACATGCGATGCGCAGTTGAATCGAACACAGTCGGGTCATTCTTCCCGGCTGGAAGGCGCCCGGGCCCCGGTGGACGGCACGGGACCCGAGCGCCGGGATCAGACGACTTCGAGCCCGATCCGGAACCCGTCCGGGTCGAAGGCGTCGGAGTCCAGGGCGAAGCCACTGTGGCCCCCACCCTGGCTGGCCCAGCGGGTGAAGGCGGGCACGCCCTCCGGCGCGCCGCGGTCGACGGCCAGGATGGACAGGCGCAGGTCGGTGATCTGCACGCCGGGCGGCAGCGGGCGCGTCTCCAGGAACAGCCGGTACTGGTCCGGGTCGAAGGAGTTGCTGTCGGTGATCAGGTCGGTCGTGCCACCGCCCTGGCTCGCCCAAGGCGTGTACGCGACGGGGCCGAGTTCCCTGCCGCCGTCGCGGGCCTGTCCGCCGATCCGGAAGTCGATCTGGTTCAGCCTGCCGCCACCGAACGCGGGGTTGAGATCGATTCTGGCGCCGTCCGGGTCGAAGTTGTTGCTGTCCCCGGCCCACTGCGACACGCTGGTGCCGAAATTGGCGAACCCGGTGAACTGCTCGACCCCGAATCCGCCCCGGCCGCCGTTGTCGGCCAGCTGGATACCGATCCTGAAGTTGGGCGGCTCCACCGCCTCCGCCGTCGCCGGGGCGACGGTGACGAACAGCCCGCCCGCGGCCAGCAGGGCGAGGTTTCTGCTCCAAAGCTTGCGCATTTCTCTCTCCTGTCGGGAATCCGTGCCAACGCGGAGAGAGTCACATCCGGCACCACCGGGAAATGTTGTGAAGGTGTTGTGGCCGCTAAGGGTTCCGGTTTCGCGCCTCTTCGACGGCTTTCGCCAGCTTCTCCCGGACCTTCGCCACGTCGCTGACGCCCACCAGGATGACCGGGGGCCTCCGGTCCTTCCCGGTACCCGCGCCGAAGTTCGCCGAAGCCCACGCCAGCACGCCGAGCCTGCCGAAGGTGATCGTCCCGGTCTTGCCCGGCCCGGGGGTGACGACGGGGTCCGCCAGCCCGGCCAGCGCCGCGGACTCCTCCTTGCGGCGGACGAGCGAACTGGTCGCGATGACCCGGCCGTCCGTCACGGCGTACGTGGTCGAGGCGAGCCTGAGGTAGCGGATCAGCGGCCTGCCGGCGAGATGCAGAACGCCCGCGACGGTGAGCACGACCCACGCGGCCGTGTGGAACGCGGTGTCGTGGTTGCCCGCGAAGAACGCCGTGACGACGCCGAGCCAGAGCAGGCCGACAGGGACGTTGAAGTAGTCGCCGGGATTGAAGAGGGGCCTGCGCACCGGCTGCCCGGCCCAGATGACCCGTTCGCCTGGAAGGAGGTCGATCTGCCCCTCATGCATGCCACGGCACACTACCCGTCCGGGGCACGCACGAGGAGTGTCCGTTCGTCGGGTGCCCGCGGTCCTCGTGAGTGGCAAAGACGGTTCTAACCGTCCTTGCCACTCACGAGCCGGAGCAGCCTGACCGCGCCGTGGACTGTGACCGAAATCCGCGAGACTCCCCCGCGCCCGGCGTCTAGCGTGGGTGACCGTGACGTGGAGTTCGTACAGCAGCTATCTGGTCATCGTCGTCCTGATCGTCCTCGCGCCGGGGCCGGACACGATGGTGATGCTCAAGAACTCGCTGTCCGGCGGCACCCGCGGCGGGTTCCTCACGACGGCCGGGATCTTCGTGGCCAACGCCGTCCAGGGCACCGCCGCCGCGCTCGGCCTCGGAGTCGTGATCGCGCAGTCGCAGCCGGTGTTCGTGACGCTCAAATGGGTCGGCGCCGCGTATCTGGTCTTCCTCGGCTTCCAGGCGCTGCGCGGCGCGTGGCGGGGCGACTATTCCGGTGTCACCGCGGTGAAGCAGCAGCGGTCGAGCGGGTTCCGCCGCTTCCGCGAGGGCTTCCTGTCCAACATCACCAACCCGAAGGTGCTCGTGCTGTACCTGTCGGTGCTGCCGCAGTTCCTCGACCCGGTGACGACGTCGGCGTGGCACGCGCTGCTGCTCGCCTACACGGTCGCCGTGCTGGGCGCGATCTGGCTGCTGACGCTGCTGTTCTTCGTGCACCGCGTGCGGGCCTGGCTCGAACGCCGCAAGGTCCGCCGCGCGCTCGACGGCGTCACCGGCACCGCGCTCGTCGGCTTCGGCGCGGCTTTGGTGTTCGAGTCATGACCTGGGGTGTGTACAGCGGTTTCGCGCTGATGATGCTGGCGCTCGCGCTCGTCCCCGGCCCGGACAACATGGTGGTGCTGAAGAACGCGCTGTCCGGCGGTGTCCGCGGCGGGGGTTGGGCCTGCTTCGGCGTCGCCGCCGCGAACCTCGCGCAGGCGACCGCGGCCGCGCTCGGTCTCGGCGCGGTCATCATGAACTCACGGCCGGTGTTCGAGGCCGTGAAATGGGCGGGTGCGGCCTACCTCTGCTACCTCGGCGTCCGGGCCTTGATCGGCGCCTTCCGCGGCGACTACGGCGGGCTCGCCGACACCGCCGCCGCCCGGCGGAGCGGATTCCGCCGCTGGCGGGAGGGTTTCCTCTCCAACGTCACCAACCCGAAGGTGCTCGTGCTGTACCTGTCGGTGCTGCCGCAGTTCCTGACCCCGGGCGTCACCGGCACCGGGGACGCGCTGCTGCTGGCGTACACGATCGCCGCGGCGGGCACCGTCGCCCAGCTCCTGCTCCTGTTCTTCGTGCACCGCGTGCGGACCTGGCTCGAACGCCGCAAGGTGCGCCGCGCGCTCGACGGCGTCACCGGCACCGCGCTCGTCGGCTTCGGTGCCGCGCTCGTGCTGGAGTAACCCCTTCGGTCGTTTACGCGATACTCCAGTTGTCGCAATGGCGCGACCTCTAGGAGGCTTCGATGAACAAGAAGACCTACGGCGTTATCGCCGGAGCCGCCTTCTCCCTCCTTCTCCTCGGCGCGGGCCCCGCCGACGCCGAGGGGCGCGGCAACGGCGGCGCTCCTCCCGGCCACGCCAAGGACACCACCAAACCGCAGCCTCCGTCCCAAGCGGATTTCTCCGGCCACGGCGCCAACAAGCACGGGCCCTATGACTCCACACGCGACGGTTCGCCGTCGGCCAACGGCAACGGCGGTGGTGAAGCCGCCGGGAAGCCGTGCGCCGGCTGCGTCGGCAAGGCCGACAACAAGAACCCGCCCGGGCAGCTGCCCGGAGGCTCCGACGCGAACGCGGGCTACGAATGCGACCGCAACCACGGCGTCGGACGCGGCAACCCCGCGCACACCGCCTGCGTGCCGGACCGGACGCCGCCCGCCACGAAGCCGCCGGTCGAGACTCCCCCGCCCGGGGGACCGCGCGCGAGGCCGTCCGCCCCGCGGCCGTGCCGGTGGCGGCCGTCGCCGCGGCCGCCACGCCCCGCGCCGACGTCGCGGTCGCGAGCTCGCCCGCACTGGCCAAGACCGGTTTCGATCTCGAACCCGTATTGCTGACCGGGCTGGGCGCGCTGGCCGCGGGCGGTGCCGCGCTCTACGCCGGAACCCGGCGGCGCGGGAACGCGTGACTACTTTCGGCGGGTGACTTTCCCGCGTCCACCACGTTGAATCCCGTCTCCAGAAGCATCTAGCCGAGGAGGCCGTTCGTGAGGTTCACCCCCGCCGCCACCGTCGCGGCGATGGCCGCCGCCCTGCTGCTGGGCGGCGCCACCGCCGCGACCGCGATCAACTCCTACAACGCCACCCCGGCGCCCGAGCGCACCGAGGTCGGCGCGCTCGTCGCCACCTGGGACAACGACGGCGACCCCGCCACACCCGACCGGGTCGACTGGGTGTGCTCCGGCACCATGATCGACGCCGACACGTTCCTCACCGCCGCGCACTGCACCACCGATTGGCCCGCCAACGTGCGGTTCTTCGTCTCGCTCGACCAGGACGTGCAAGCGGGACTCGACGCGGCCGCGAAGAAGTACCCCGGCGACCCGGCGGCGGTCGCCAAGGCCGTCGCCGTCGAGGGCGTCGCGCACAACGAGCCCGGCTACCCCGGCAACTCGGCCGACTCGCACGACATCGCCGTCGTCCAGCTGCCCGCGAAGCAGGTCGCCGCACGCTGGAGCTTCACCCCCGCGAAGCTGCCCAGCGCCGGTCAGCTCGACAAGCTCGGCCCGCAGGGACTGAACTCGACGCCGTTCGTGGTCGCGGGCTACGGCACGCAGGAAGCCGTGAACGGGCCGGGCGGGCACACGCATCCCGGCGGCGGCGTCCGGATGAAGGCGCCCGTCACCTTCGACGCGCTCAACAAGACCTGGGTGCGGCTCGCGATGACGGCGCCCCAGGGCAACGGCGGCGCCTGCTACGGCGACTCCGGCGGGCCGAACTTCGCCACGATCGGCGGTCAGCGCGTCCTCGTGTCGACGACCATCACCGGTGACGGCCCTTGCTACGCCACCAACGTCACCTACCGGCTGGACTCGCCGACGTCGCGGGACTTCCTCGCGCCATTCGTCGCCCTGCCCTGATCGCGCTTAACGCCGAGGCTCGGCAAAGTCGCAGGACGTCGCCGGTCACGTCGCTCGCTGTGGCCGGCGGCGCGCAAGTGTTACCGCTAGTGAGGGGTGTGTGGATATAGGGACGTTCAATGTCCCTATATCCACACACCCCTCACGTCGGTCGCCCTTCTGGGAGCGGCGCCGACCAGCAACTCTGCAACTTCGCTCAAGCCCGCTCGGGTTCGCCCGCGACGCGTTCGATGCGGGCGCCGAGCCGGTTCAGGTTCTCGACGAAATGCGGGTAACCGCGGTCGATGTGGAAGACGTCCCAGACCTCGGTGACGCCGTCCGCGCAGAGCCCGGCCAGCACGAGCCCGGCGCCGGCACGGATGTCCGCCGCCCACACCGGAGCGCTCGAAAGCTTCTCCACGCCGCGGACGACGGCGTGGTGCCCGTCGGTGCGCGCGTCGCCGGAAAGCCGCATCATCTCTTCGATGAACCGGAACCGGGCCTCGTAGATGTTCTCCGTGATCATCGACGTGCCTTCGGAAACCGCCGACAACGCCACCGCGAACGGCTGCAGGTCGGTCGCGAAACCGGGGTACGGCAGCGTCACCCAGTCGACGGCCTTCGGGCGCTCGTTCTGGACGATGCGGAAGCCCTTGTCGTCGAACGTCTCGACCTCGGCGCCCGCCAGGCGGAGCTTGTCGAGGACCAGGTCGAGGTAGTGCGGGTTGACGCCGCGGACGGTCAGGTCGCCGCGGGTCATCGCGGCGGCGAACGCCCAGGTCGCGCCGACGATCCGGTCGCCGATCACGCGATGCTCGGTGGGGTGCAGCTTCTCGACGCCCTCGACGGTCAGGGTCGAGGTGCCCGCGCCTTCGACCTTCGCGCCCATCTCGGTCAGCATCGTGCAGATGTCGACGATCTCGGGCTCGCGCGCGGCGTTGTCGATGACCGTGGTGCCCTCGGCGAGCACGGCGGCCATCAGGATGTTCTCGGTGGCGCCGACGCTCGGGAAGTCCAGCCAGATCTGCGCGCCGCGCAGCCCGTCGGCCTTCGCCACGACACAGCCGTGCTCGATGGTGCTGGTGGCACCCAGCTTGCGCAGGCCGTTCTGGTGCATGTCCAGCGGCCGCGAACCGATGGCGTCCCCGCCCGGCAGCGCCACGACGGCCTGCTTGAGCCGTCCGACCAGCGGTCCCAGCACGCACACCGACGCGCGCAGCTTGCCCATCGCGGCCGAATCGGCCCGGTGCGACAGCTCGGCCGGGGTGGTGATCTTGGCGGTGTCACCGTCGATGACGACGTCGCAGCCGACACTGCGCAGGACGTCGCCCATCAGGGGAACGTCCAGGATCTGGGGGCAGTTCGTGATGGTCGTCGTACCCTCGGCCAGCAGGGCCGCGGCCATCAGTTTCAGCACGCTGTTCTTGGCCCCGACCACGTCGACCTCGCCGACCAGCCGTGCTCCGCCGTGCACGTCGAAGTGCTCGCTCATGGGCGCCAATCATGCCCTCTCGCCCGGATTTGCCTTACGCCGGGCCGGTAGAGTCGGCTTCATGGTCGTTCGCATCAACCGCGTGTACACGAAGGTCGGCGACAACGGCACCACGGCGCTCGGCGACGGCTCCCGCGTGCCGAAGACGTCGCCACGGCTGGGCGCGTACGCCGACGTCGACGAAGCCAACTCCGTCATCGGGCTCGCGCTCGCGATGGGCGGTCTTCCCGAGGAGATCACGCAGGTGCTGCGTGCGGTACAGAACGATCTCTTCGACGTCGGCGCGGATCTGTGCGCGCCGATCGTGGAGAACCCGCCGTACGAGCCGCTGCGCATCACCGAGCGGTACATCGAGCGGCTGGAAGGCTGGTGCGACGAGTTCAACGAGCGCGTGCCGAAGCTGACGTCGTTCATCCTGCCGGGTGGCACCCCGGGGGCGGCATTCCTGCATCAGGCCCGCACGGTCGCGCGGCGGGCCGAACGGTCCGGCTGGGCACTGTTCGAGGCCGAGCAGGCCACGACGAACCAGCTGGCGATCAAATACCTGAACCGGCTCTCGGATCTGCTGTTCATCCTGTCGCGGCTGGCGAATCCGGACGGGACATCTTGTGGCAGCCCGGCGGGGCGGACTGAAGGACGCTTTCACCGCGTCCGATGCGGCGAAAGCGTCCGTCAGCTCACAATCGGCCCTGCTCCTGTGCTGCCCAATAACGCTCGAGGTCGACGTCGGGCGTGCCGTCCTTGCCCGGGTCGATCGCCTTCATCGTGATCGTGTCCTCCAGGGACACGGGCTCGGGAAGGTGGCTCCAGCGGTTCGTGTCCTCGCTCTGAGTCATGGACCGAGAATAGACGCGGATCACGTCCGAAGCCCGGTAGAAATGCCGCATTCAGAGGACTAAATGCTTCAGAGGCCCCAGGAAGCCCGAAGCGAAGCCAGGGCGTCGTGGAAGCCGGGGAAGGTCTTCTTCACGCAACCGGGGTCGTCCAGCGTGATCCCCGGCGTCCGCAGTCCCGTGATGCTGAACGCCATCGCGATCCGGTGGTCCCGGCGGCACTTCACGAGCGCCCCCGCCGGCGTGCCAGGCCGGATCTCGATCCAGTCCCGCCCGGTCTCGACCGAGACGCCCATCGCGCGCAGGTTCTCCTCGCACGCCGCCAGCCGGTCGCATTCCT
This sequence comes from Amycolatopsis sp. EV170708-02-1, assembly GCF_022479115.1. Lineage (NCBI taxonomy): Bacteria > Bacillati > Actinomycetota > Actinomycetes > Pseudonocardiales > Pseudonocardiaceae > Amycolatopsis > Amycolatopsis sp. EV170708-02-1. The sequence continues at coordinate 3,612,277 of NZ_CP092497.1, read as the reverse complement.
TGATCCGCGTGTTGTAGACGTCCTCGATCCGCACCGGCCCGTCCGCGAACGGCGCGATGGCCGCGAGCGTCGGCACGGTGTCGGAGATGTCGCGCATGTTCACCGTGACGCCGCGCAGCCCGCCCGTCCCGGTCACGGTCACGGCGTCCGGGCCGACCTCGACGTCCGCGCCCATCTGCCGCAGGACCTCGACGAAGGCCAGATCCCCTTGCAGAGCGCCCTCGGCGAGCCCCGGCACGGTCACCGAACGACCGGTCAACGCCGCCGCCGCGAAGAAGTAGCTGGACGTCGACGCGTCGGGCTCGATCTCGTAGCGGCAGGCCTGATACGGCGTCGGCGGCACGACGAACGTGTCGCCGTCACGGACGACCTCGACGCCGAAGCGCCGCATCATCGCGATGGTGATCTCGACGTAGGGCACCGAAACGAGATCCGTGACGGTGATCCGCAGGCCCTCGGCGGTCAGGGGCCCGACCAGCAGCAACGCGGTCAGGAACTGCGAGGACAGCCCCGCGTCCAGCGTCAGTTCGCCGCCCTTGATCCCGGCGGCGCGCACCACCAGCGGATGGTGGCCCGGCGAGCCTTCGAAGGTCAGGTCGACGCCCAGCTCCAGCAACGCGTCGGTGAGCGGCCCCAGCGGCCGGGCGCGCATCTGCTCGGAGGCGTCGAACCGGAAGGTGCCGTGCCCGGCGGCGGCCAGTGCGGGCAGGAAGCGCGCGGTGGTGGCGCCGTCACGGCAGAAGACGTCGGCGCTGTCGACGGCGGGGCCCTCCGGCCTGCCCTCGATCGTCCACTCGCCGGAAGCGCGGGAAACCTGATAGCCGAGCTTGAGGAGGCCCTCGGCGAAGCCCTCGGAGTCGTCCGAACGCAGCGGCCTGCTCAGCACGGTCGTCCCGTGGGCGGCGGCCGCGAGGAACAGGCCTCGGGCGGTGATCGACTTCGAACCGGGGATGTCGACGATGGTCACGGCGTGAGCATACGGCGTGCCGGAACGGCGAACTCGCGTGATCAGAGGGACGACACGCGTGATTGGAGGCGTAACTCGCGTGCTTGGAGGCGTAACTCGCGTGATTGGAGGCGTATCTCAGGAAGCGCGCGGGAGGCGGCGGCCCGGTGGGGCCGACTCCAGCCAGGAAAGGAAGCCGGTGAGGGCGCCGGGACCCATCGCGATCTCGATCGCCTCCTGCCTGGCGGACTCGCACCGCAGGACGATCGAACCTTCGGGGACGGCGTACGCCTCCGTGCCGGAGGGGTCCCGCCGGTCCGCGATCTCCATGCTTTCGCGCTCGAACACGCGATCCGGGCCCGTCCGCAGGCTCCACACCCGGAACCAGACGAACTTCTCGCCCTCGTAGCGGCCCAGCCCCAGATGCCAGCTGGACCGCGCCTCGTCCGGACGCCACCGCAGCGCGACGCTCACGCCGCCACCGCGGCGCATCCGGACCCACCGCAACGAATACCAGGCCGCGAGAACGGCCAGGACGGTCAGGGCCCCGAGAACACCCACGGCGATTTCCACGGCCCGGCCCCTGTCCTTCGCCCGGTCAGACTGACTGACCGGCCGCGCGAAGCTGGGCGGTCGCCCTAGCCCGCTCTTGCTCGTCTTCGCCGCTCAGCGCCTTCTTGGCCGCGTCGACGTCGATCTCGTCCGAAAGCTCCGCGCTCTCGGCGAGGATGCTCACGCCGGTCGCGGTGACCGACAGGAACCCGCCGTGCACCGCGGCGGTCACGGTCTCGCCGTCCGTGGTCGTCACCTTCACGACACCACCCTCGACGAGCTGGCCCAGAACCGGCTCGTGACCGGCCATGATGCCGATCTCGCCTTCGGTGGTCTGCGCCACCACGAACGTGGCGGTACCGGACCAGAGACGGCGCTCGACGGCTACCAGCTCGACAGAAATCTCAGCCACGTAGCTTCCCTTCACCTCAGGTGCTGGCACCGAGTGTAATAGTCGACGATCCCAGTAAGCGAACGGCGGGACCAGCGTCCACAGTAGACACTGATCCCGCCGCTCATCGGAACATCACTTCTTGGTGATTTCCTTGTACTTCTTCTCGAGGTCTTCGAGGCCACCGATACCCAGGAACGCCTGCTCCGGGTAGTGGTCGAAGTCGCCCTTGGTGATGCGGTCGAACGACTCGATGGTCTCCGACAGCGGCACGGTCGAGCCCGGCTGACCGGTGAAGGCCTCGGCGACCAGCATGTTCTGCGACAGGAACCGCTCGATGCGGCGCGCGCGCTGAACGGTCAGCTTGTCCTCTTCCGACAGCTCGTCCATACCGAGGATCGCGATGATGTCCTGCAGCTCCTTGTACTTCTGCAGGATCCGGATGACCTCGGAGGCCACGCGGTAGTGGTCCTCACCGACGATGGCCGGGTCGAGAATGGTCGACGTCGACGCCAGCGGGTCCACCGCCGGGAAGATGCCCTTCTGGAACACGCCACGGGAAAGCTCCGTGGTGGCGTCCAGGTGGGCGAACGTCGTCGCCGGGGCCGGGTCGGTGTAGTCGTCCGCGGGGACGTAGATCGCCTGCATCGAGGTGATCGAACGACCACGGGTCGAGGTGATCCGCTCCTGGAGCTGACCCATCTCGTCGGCCAGCGTCGGCTGGTAACCCACGGCCGAAGGCATGCGGCCCAGCAGGGTCGACACCTCGGAACCGGCCTGGGTGAACCGGAAGATGTTGTCGATGAAGAGCAGCACGTCCTGGTTCTGCACATCGCGGAAGTACTCCGCCATGGTCAGCGCGGACAGCGCGACCCGCATACGGGTGCCCGGCGGCTCGTCCATCTGACCGAAGACGAGGGCGGTGTCGTTGATGACGCCGTCCTCGGACATCTCCAGGAAGAGGTCGTTGCCCTCACGGGTGCGCTCGCCGACACCGGCGAACACCGAGGTACCACCGAAGTTCCGGGCGACACGGGTGATCATCTCCTTGATGAGCACCGTCTTGCCGACGCCGGCACCGCCGAACAAGCCGATCTTGCCACCCTGCACGTACGGGGTCAGCAGGTCGACGACCTTGAGGCCGGTCTCCAGCATCTCCGTCTTGCCTTCGAGCTGGTCGAAGGACGGCGGGTTGCGGTGGATGCCCCAGCGCTCGAGGTCGTCGCCGTAGCCGGGCTCGTCCAGGCACTCGCCGAGCGCGTTGTAGACGTGGCCCTTGACCTTGTCGCCGACCGGGACCGTGATGGGGCCGCCGGTGTCGGTGACCTCGGCGCCACGGACGAGACCGTCCTGCGGCTGGAGCGAAATGGTGCGGACGAGGTTGTCGCCGAGGTGGCTGGCGACCTCGAGCGTCACCGTCTTGCGCAGCTGCTCGAACTCGATTTCGACCTTGAGCGCGTTGAACTGGTCGGGAACGGAACCGCGCGGGAATTCGACGTCGACGACCGGGCCGGTCACCGAGACGATGCGCCCCTTGGCACGGGCTTCAGTACTGGTCATCAGTCATCACTTCCTGCTGCGGTGAGAGCGTTCGCCCCACCGACGATTTCGGAGATCTCCTGGGTGATCTGCGCCTGGCGGGCCTGGTTCGCCTCCCGCGTCAGCGTGTTCACCAGTTCGTTCGCGTTGTCCGACGCCGCCTTCATCGCGGTGCGGCGGGCCGCGAGTTCAGACGCCGCCGACTCGAGCATCGCCGCGAAGATCCGCGTGTTGATGTACTTCGGCAGCAACGCGGCGAGCAGCTTCTCGGCGCTGGGCTCGAACTCGTAGCTCGGGAGCAGGCTTTCCGGCTTCTCCTCTTCGCCCTCGACGTACTCGACCTCGAGCGGCGCGACGCGCTTGGCGACCGGACGCTGGGTGAGCATCGAGACGAACTCGGTGTAGACGACGTGGATCTCGTCGACACCCAGGATGCCGTCGGCGTTGCCCGACTCGTCGTCGGCGCCGTTCAGGAACGACTCGACGATGAGCTCACCGGCCTCCGCGGCGTTGACGTAACCGGGCTGGTCGGAGAAGCCCGTCCAGCTTTCGGCCACGTCGCGGCCACGGAAGCGGTAGAAGCTCAGGCCCTTGTTGCCGGTCACGTAGACCACCGGCTCCTTGCCCTGCTCACGCAGCAGCGTGAGGAGCTCCTCGGTCGCCTTCAGCACGTTGGAGTTGTACCCACCGCACTGACCCTTGTCGCTGGTGATCACGAGGACCGCCGCGCGCTTCGGGTTCGGACGCTCGACCAGAAGCGGGTGGTCGAGGTTCGCCGAGGCTCCGGCCAGGGCCGAGAGCACGTTCGTGATCTCGTCCGAGTACGGCCGGGAAGCCGCGACCTTCGCCCGCGCCTTGGTGATGCGCGCGGTGGCGATGAGCTCCATCGCCTTGGTGATCTTGCCGATGGACTTGGTCGCCTTGATACGCGACCGGAGTTCTCGGAGTTGTGCGGCCATGAGCTATCAGCTCACTTCTTCGGGGCGGGCTTGTTGACCTTGACGGTCTCCTGCCCGACCTTCTCGGCGTCCATCGCGTCGGAGACCTCGACCAGGCTCTTGCCCTCGGAGGTGGTGAACTCCTTCTTGAACTCGTTCACCGCGTCGACCAGCCCTTCGGCGGTCTCCTTGGAGAACTTGCCCGACTCGCGGATGTCCTTGAGGAGCTCTCCGTGCTTGCGACGCGCGGAGTCGACGAACTCGTCGCGGAAGCGGCGCACGTCCTCGGTCGGAACGGTGTCGAAGTGACCGTTCGTGCCGAGGTACACCGTGACGACCTGCTCCTCGACCGGGATCGGCGAGTACTGCGGCTGCTTGAGCACCTCGTACAGCCGGGCACCACGCTCGAGCTGCGCCTTCGACGCGTCGTCGAGGTCCGAGGCGAAGGCCGCGAAGGCCTCCAGCTCGCGGTACTGCGACAGGTCGATACGGAGCGAACCCGAAACGTCCTTCATCGCCTTGACCTGCGCGGCACCACCCACGCGGGAGACCGAGATACCCACGTCGATGGCCGGGCGCTGACCGGCGTTGAACAGGTCCGACTGGAAGAAGCACTGACCGTCGGTGATCGAGATGACGTTGGTCGGGATGTAGGCCGACACGTCGTTCGCCTTGGTCTCGATGATCGGGAGACCGGTCAGCGAGCCCGCCCCCAGCTCGTCCGAGAGCTTCGCGCACCGCTCGAGGAGACGGGAGTGCAAGTAGAAGACGTCGCCGGGGAAGGCTTCACGGCCCGGCGGGCGACGCAGCAGCAGCGAGATCGCGCGGTAGGCGTCGGCCTGCTTGGTCAGGTCGTCGAACACGATGAGGACGTGCTTGCCCTCGTACATCCAGTGCTGGCCGATGGCCGAGCCGGTGTACGGCGCGATCCACTTGAAGCCGGCGGAGTCCGACGCGGGGGCCGCGACGATGGTGGTGTACTCCATCGCGCCGGCGTCCTCGAGGGACTTCTTGACCGCGGCGATCGTGGAGCCCTTCTGGCCGACCGCGACGTAGATGCAGCGAACCTGCTTCTTCGGGTCGCCGGTCTCCCAGTTGGCCTTCTGGTTGATGATCGTGTCCACCGCGACGGCCGTCTTACCGGTCTTGCGGTCACCGATGATCAGCTGACGCTGGCCACGGCCGATCGGGGTCATCGCGTCGATCGCGGTGATACCGGTCTGCAGCGGCTCCGACACCGGCTGGCGCTCGACCACCGAAGCGGCCTTGACCTCCAGCGGGCGACGCTCGGTGGTCTCGATCTCGCCGAGGCCGTCGATCGGGGCGCCCAGCGGGTTCACGACGCGGCCGAGGTAGCCCTCGCCGACCGGAACCGAGAGGACCTGACCGGTCCGCTTGACTTCCTGACCTTCGACGACGGTCTCGAAGTCACCGAGGATCGCGGCACCGATGGAGCGCGCGTCCAGGTTCAGCGCCACGCCGAGGACCCCGCCGGGGAACTCGAGCAGCTCGTTGGCCATCGCCGAGGGAAGACCCTCGATGTGGGCGATACCGTCACCGGCGTCGACGACGACGCCAACCTCTTCCCGGCTCACGTCCGGGGCGTAACTCGAGACGTAGTTCTCGATCGCGCTACGGATCTCATCCGAGGAGATCGTCAGCTCCGCCATTTCGTTCCCGCTCTCGCTTCGTTCGTGCCAGTGTGCAAAGTCGTTGTTGTGGGTTCAGCCGGCCAGCCGGCGACGCAGGGCGTCGATGCGCCCCGCGGTGCTGCCGTCGATGACCTCGTCGCCGACGCGGACGACGAGCCCGCCGCCGAGTGACGGGTCGACCTCGACGTGCAGCGCGAGCTGCCGCCCGTAAAGGGCGTTGAGCTTCTCGCTCAGCCGGGCCTGCTGTTCGTCGGAAAGCGCGCTCGCGCTGGTCACCCGGGCGACCGAGCGCTCACGGCGTTCCGCGGCCAGCTGGACCAGCTCTTCGAGGGCGTTGCCGACCCCACGGCCCTTGGCGCGCAGGACGACCTGCTCGACGAGGGTCTTGGTGACCACGTCCACCTTGTCGGCGAACAAGGTGCGGACCAGGGTCCGCTTCGCCTCCGCGGGGGCGGTCAGGTCGGACAGTGCCCGTTCGAGCTCCGGCTCACCCGCGACGATACGACTGACCCGGAACAGCTCGTCTTCGACAGCGTCGATGTTCCCGGACTTCTCCGCACTGGTGAGCAGCGCCGAGCGGCCGAGGGCCTCGAGCCCGTCGGTCAGTTCGCGCGGGCTCGACCAGCGGCTGCCCGCCACGGAGTCGAGCACCTGCAGGGCCGGTTCGGAAACCTTGCCCGCGAGGATCCCGCGGGCGAGGCCGATCCGGGCTTCGGACGAGGCCGAACCGTCGGCGACGGCCCGGCGCAGGCCGATCTCCCGGTCCAGCAGGGCGACGACCGAAAGCAGCTCGTCGCCGACCGTCGCCGGGTCCGTACCCGCGGCGGCCAGAACCTCGCCGAGACGCTTCTCGGCGAGGTCGAGCGCTTCACGGCTCGCAGCATGCAGCGTCATTCTGGTCTACTTTCCTGCTCCGTTGGAGGCACCAGCGGTCTCCAGCTCGGCGAGGAACCGGTCCACGGTGCCGTGACGGCGCGCGTCGTCCGCGAGCGACTCGCCGACGATGCGGCTGGCCAGCTCGACGGAGTTACGGCCGAGTTCGGCGCGCAGCTCGGCGATGATCTGCGCCTTCTGGGCCTGCAGCTGAGCCTGCCCCTGGGCGACGATGCGCTGGGACTCGGCCTCCGCTTCGGCCCGCAGTTCCGCCTTGATCTGCTCGGCTTCGAGCCGGGCGTCGTCGCGGATCTTCGCGGCCTCGGATCGGGCTTCCGCCAGCTGCGCCTTGTACTGCGCAAGGTTTTCTTCGGCTTCGGCCTGAGCCTTTTCGGCCCGCTCGATGCCACCTTCGATCAGCTTGGTCCGCTCCTCGTAGGTCGCCTCGAAACGGGGAACGACGTACTTCTTCAGAACGAACAGCAGCAGAAGGAAGGCGATGAACCCGAGGATGAGCTCGGGAACGTGCGGCACGATCGGGTTGGGCGCGTCTCCTGCGGCCAACACCAATTCGGTCTTCAGCACAACGTCTCCTTAAGCGAGATGAGCCAGGAAAAACTCAGCCGACGGAGGCGAGGAAGTAGATAACGATACCGATCAGCGCCAGCACCTCGGTCAGCACGAAGGTCGAGAAGGCGATGCTCTGCAGCTTGCCCTGCGCCTCCGGCTGACGGGCGGTGCCGTTGATGACCGCGGCGAAGATCAGACCCACACCGATACCGGGGCCGATCGCGCCGAGGCCGTAGCCGATGGCGGCGAGACCCGGGTTGATGTTGGAAGCGGCCTCGGCAGCCTGCGCAAGAACGATGTTGCTCACGTGCGTTTCCCTTCAAACTCGGTCCGCGCGACTCACGCGGATCGGGGGCTTTTGGTGTTTTCTCAGTGCTCCGACGCCAGCGCGGCGCCGATGTACCCTGCGGACAGCAGTGCGAAAATGTATGCCTGCAGGACCTGGATGAATGCCTCCAGGAACGTCATCGCGATGGCGAACAGGAACGCCACCGGCGACGCGACCTTCACGATGCCTTCACCTTCGGTCAGCAGGAAGCTCCCGCCGAGCGTGAAGACCATGATGATGAGGTGCCCGGCGAACATCGCCGCGAAGACTCGGATGGCCAGGGTGGCCGGCGCGATGAAGAACTTCTGCGCGAACTCGATGGTGGAGTACAGCGGCAGAACGAATCCGGGGATGCCGGGCGGCGCCAGTTCCTTCTTCATGTAGTGACCGAAGCCGTGGCGCTTGATGCCGACGTAGTGGTACACCGGGTAAACAACGAGGAACGCGAGAGCGACGGGGAAGCCGAATCGGGCCATCGTCGGGAACTGGAAGAACGGGATGATCCCGAAGAGGTTGTTGACCAGGATGAAGCTGAACAACCCCAGGATCAGCGGAATGAACGGCTTGAAGTCGGCCGAACCGATCTGCTCACGCGCGATGTTGTTGCGGCCGAAGTTGTAAATGCTTTCGGCGATGAACTGTCCCTTGCCGGGGACGACCTTGAGGCGGCGCGACGTCACCATGAAGTAGGTGACGATGATGATCAGGGAGATGACCACCAGCAGCATCGGCTTGGTGAAGCTCAACCAATAGCCGGAACCGAACAACGGCGGCAGGTTGAAGTCTTTGACACCAGGCGGCGCGAACTCCGCACCCTCGGCTAGTACCAGCGCGCCCACTGGGCTCCTTCCGGTTCTCCCGGCCGGCGTTCACTCCGCCGGGGGAATCGTCACGATCTGGACTTAACGTACCCGACACGTATCGGGCCGTCGGAGGCGGCCACCCCACGATGTGCTGAACACGGTTTCACGTTCCGCACACGAGGATTCTCGATGCAGTGCTCCCGGGAGACAGACGCCTACCAGCGGGTAATGAGGGACGATTCAACGCCGCCGCCACACTGCTGTTCGGGGTTCGTCATCAGGAGCCGGCAGCCGAGGCCGCCGCCCATACGCGGACCATATCAGGGGGTACCGACGGGCCGTACAGGCGTACTACATTGCCCCCGATCGGCCGAGGACCTAGGTCCCGCCCCAGGTCAGGACCTCGGTCCCGGAATCAGCGGGAGGCGGGGATGATCGTCGGGATCTTGGTCTTGCGGAAGGCCGCGAACTCCACCGCGGCGGCCACGAGGATCGCGACGATCATGGTCACGCCCAGCGCCATCGGGTGGATCGAGGTCACTCCGCGGAGCAGGCTCAGCGCCGCGAACAGGACGACGACCTTGAGCACGTAACCACCGAGCGCGATCACCATCACGAACATCGGGTCCATGCCCGCGCTGAAGCGCATCAAGCCCAGCGTCGCGAGCGCGGACACGATGGCGAGCACGCCGCCGATGACCGAGCCGAGCAGGCCCGGGAGTCCATTGAGGATGGTGAAGACCACGATGCAGATCAGCACCGCCGGCGGAACCAGCTTCAGGGAAGCCTTCATCATCGCGTTGGCCGCCTGCAGAACCACCTTGGCGTGGGGGTTCTCCTCCGCCTCGACGGTCTTCTCGGTCTCGCTCACAGAAAACTCCCTGCTCGTCTCAGCCCGCCAGTGTAGGCCCGCGCCGAGGCGGGCGGTTCAGGCGGTCCGGTTCCGGGACCGCAGTCTCGGCACGATCGACACCAGGGTCGCCAGCAGGAAGCCGAATCCGACGATCCAGAAGACCGCGACGCTGTCGAAGAGCGTCACCGAAACGGCGCCGAACGCGAGCAGCCCCGCCCACAAGTAGATGAGCAGCACCGCGCGGCGCTGCGAGTGCCCGATCTCCAGCAGGCGGTGGTGCAGGTGCATCTTGTCCGCCGCGAACGGGCTCTCGCCGCGGCGGGTGCGGCGGACGACCGCCATGATCAGGTCGAGCAGCGGCACGAACAGCACCGCGGCGACCACGACGAGCGGCGAGAGCAGCGCGAGCGCGTCCTTGCCGCTGAACTGCGGATACGGCACGCGGCCCGACGCGGACGTCGTCGCGCCCGCCAGCATGAGCCCGATCATCATCGAGCCCGAATCGCCCATGAAGATCTTCGCGGGCTGGAAGTTGTACGGCAGGAAGCCGAGACAGGCCCCGGCGAGCGTGGCGGCGATGAGAGCCGGCGGGTACGCGCCGACGTCCCCGCCCGAGGAGTCGAGCAGGCCGAGCGAGAAGGAACAGGTCGCCGCGGCGGCGATGAAGCCGAGGCCGCCGGCGAGGCCGTCGAGACCGTCGACGAAGTTCATCGCGTTGACCATGACGACCACCAGCACGACGGTCAGCAGCGCGCCCTGGTTCTTGTCCAGCACCAGGACCTGCCCGAAGGACTCGCCACCGCCGCCCCACGGCACCCAGAACGACACCCACTGCACGCCGAAGATCACCAGGATCCCGGCGCACATGACCTGGCCCGCCAGCTTCGTCCAGGCGTCCAGCTCGAACCGGTCGTCGAGCGCGCCGATCAGGGAGATCACGCCCGCGGCGAGCAGCACGCCCAGCGAGTCGAAGGAGAAGTCGAAGCCGCGGCTCAGCGCGGGCAGCTGGTGCGCGAGCCCCATCGCGGCGGCGACACCGAGGAAGATGCCGATCCCGCCCATACGCGGGATCGGGGTGACGTGGACGTCGCGGGCCCGCGGGTTGGCGATCGCGCCGATCCGGATGGCGACCCGGCGCACGACACCGGTGAGCAGGAAGGTCACGGCCGCCGCGGTGAGGGCGACGAGGAGGTACTCCCGGATCGGGAGGCCTTGCGTAGGAGGCATGGTGCGTTACGCCGCCGAGGTCCAAGTCACTCGAACACGCTACCGCGCCAGGGGGATACGGCGGCGAACGGTACTGACACCCGGTGAATCAGGCGAGTGACTCCGCGGGCACACCCAGTACTTCCGCGACGGCGGCCCGGCTGACCGCGCCCTCCCGCAGGACGACCGGGTCGTCGCCGGTGAGATCGACCATCGTGGACGGGACGGGCTCGCCGGACGAACCGCCGTCGAGGTACACCGCGACGCTGTCACCGAGCTGGTCGACGGCTTCCTGCGCGGTGGTGGCGGGCGGGCGGCCGGAGACGTTGGCGCTCGAGACCGCCATCGGGCCGACGTCACGCAGCAGTTCCAGCGCGACCGGGTGCAGCGGCATGCGCAGCATCACCGTCCCGCGTGACTGGCCCAGATCCCACTGCAGGCTCGGCGCGTGCGGCAGGATGATCGAGAGGTCGCCCGGCCAGAAGGCCTCGATGAGCGCGCGGGCCTGCGGGGGCGTGCCGAGCACGAGTCCGTCCACAGTGGACCAGGAGCCGACCAGGACGCCGACCGGCATGTCCGGGCCGCGGTGCTTGGCCCGCAGGAGGGACTGGACGGCACCGCCGTCGAAGGCGTCCGCGCCGATGCCGTAGACCGTGTCGGTCGGGAGGACGACGAGGCGGCTGGAGCGCACCGCGCTCGCCGCCGCGGCGAGCCCGTCGGCCCGCGTTTCACGCTTGCTGCAGTCGTACACCGCGCTCATGGCCAGTGAGCGTAGCCCTGCCCGATCTCTCGTGAGTGGCAAGGACGGTTCTAACCGTCCTTGCCACTCACGAGACCCCTCCTGTCAGAAGGCGAAAGCGGTACAGGTTGCGGACGCCGTCTTCGCCGGGTCCGCGATCGACGTCGCCGTCAGCTTGATGTGCGCGACGTGGTCACCGCCCGCGGCCCGCTTGGCGTGCGCGGTCGCCGAAGACCGGCCGCCGAACGGGACGGTGGACAGCTCGTTCGGCAGCCGCACCTCCCAGCCCTTCGCGCTGGTGGACGCGCTCAGGCGATAGGTGTCGGTGTTGTACGGCGCCACCGCGCCCTTCGCGTCGCCCGTGTTGATCACCGGGAACGAGCAGGTCGCGAGCCCCTGCTTGGCGAACGCCGGGGCCGACGGCCACAGCGAAACACCCCTGGCCCGCGAGCCCGCGCCGTCGAGCGAAGCCACCGTGACGACGTAGGACAGCACGCCCTTGCGGTCACGCTCGATGTCGGAGACGAGGAACTTCAGCCTGTTCGCCTCGTCGGTGTACTCGTACTTGCTCGCGGACCCGGTGCCCGCCTTGAACGCGGCGTCGTTCAGCTGGCGGTAGTCGCCGATCGGGATCGGCACCGGGGTGCCGTCCGGCTTCTTGTAGTCGGTCATGCCGATGTCGGCCGGGTTCGCGTCGACGATCCATTCGAACGGCGCGTTGTCCTGGTTCTTCGTCTTCGCGATGAGGACACCGGAATCGGGGGCGAAGGAATCGCTGCCCATCCGGTCGACGACCTCGACGGTGTAATTGTGGTAGCCGCCGCCGTCGCAGAACGGATCCTTCGAGCGGTCGCATTTCGGCGAAAGGTCCCCGCCGGTGAGCGCGATGTTGATGCCGCTGTAGGCACCCTGTCCCGGCAGGACCGAACGCGCCGTGATCCTCGCCGAAACCGGGCCGGTCTTGGCGAGGGAGTTCCGGTCGAGTTTCAGGACGTCTTCGGGGTCGATGATGTCGAGCTTCATCTTGGTGCGCAGCATGTGGTGCGAGCCCATCGAGCCGCCCTGCGTCGCCGGGATCTGCCAGCGGGTGTGCGGTCCGCCGGGGCCGTTGAAGCTGCCGCGCGACATCATCTCCCACGGCCCGGTGTAGGTACGGGACGGCGGATTGCCGAAGGGATTGTTGTAGTTGTCGCCGATGCCGAGAATGTGACTGAATTCGTGCGCGTAGACGCCCTGGCCCGAGCTTTCCGCCTGGGTCGAGGAGCCGGTGATCGCGTTCGGCCAGATGCTCGCCGCGGATTTCCACGACGTCCACGGGACGTAGCGGGTGGACGCGGCGTTCGGCATGCCGGCGACACCGGGCCCGAATTCGTCGGGCACGTTCTCCTTCTCGCCGAACTTCATCACGCCGAATTCCTGCCAGGTCGAGCTCTCGTCCTGACCGGCGGAGAGATAGAAGACGAAATCGAACTGCTTGGAGACGTCGCCGACGTCCGCCCGCCAGGCGGCGCCCGCGTCGGTGCGCAGGTCACGTTTGCAGTTCGCGTCCGGCGGACACGCGTCGGGCTGGAACTCCATGCCGTATTCGAAGGACTTGCCGGGCAGGCGGTACGGGCCGAACGCGGTCAGTTCGACGCCCAGCCTGCCGCCGGAGTCCTCCATCCAGTACTCGTTGATCGTGTGGCCCTGGTTGAGCGCCTGCGGTTTGTTGAGGAAGTCCTGGTAGAACTTCGCGACTTCCACGCGGGGGATGTTGCTCGCGGCGGGGCCCGGGTTCCCGAACACCGTCGAACGCGGGGCCTGCGTGACGGCGAATTCCTGGTCCGGGTAGTCCGCGAGCACCACGGCGCCCTTGAACATCCGCTTGGTCGGCTTCAGCGCCGGGTCGGCCCAGTTGGTGCCGGGCGGTTTGCGGTAGTCGTCCCACGTCATGTGGTCCTGGTTCTCCCAGGTCGACCCGTCGATCGCGGCGGGCCAGCCTCGCACCGGCGCCGCGGCGGACGCGGGCTGGGCGACCAGACCCGGCAGTAGCGCGACGGTGGCGAGGACGGCGAGTGTTCTGAGTGGGGCTCGTCGGAGAGACGATCGCATCGGGGTACACCTCCCAGTCGGACCGCCGATGAGGCGGCCGTGATCGACGTTAGGAGGTGGGCTTTGCCCTGGGCACCGCCGGAAGTCGTGAGTCTCGCTAACTATCCGCCGAACGCCCTACCGCGTTTCGTCCTCTGGATGCGGTGGTTCACATCACGAACTACCGCATCCAGAGGACGAAACGCGAGGGTCAGGAGACGCGCAACGCGGTGACGAAACGCGGCCGGCCGGCGAGGTCGAGGTGCCCCTGCACGTCCGTGAGCACCCGCCGTGCCCGCACGAGCGCCGGGACGGCGGAACCGTGCGTGTCGTCGTGCTCGATCGCCATCCCGCCGGTGGGCCGCAGCAGGCGCGCGGCGGCCGCGATCGCGTGCCGGATCACCGCCAGCCCGCTCTCCTCCGCGAACACCGCCCGCGGCGGGTCGTGCTCGGCGACCTCGGCCGGCACCGGCGTGCCTTCCGGGACGTACGGCGGGTTGCACAGGACCAGGTCGACGAGCCCGTCGAGTTCGGCGAACATCGTGCTGTCCGCCACGTCGCCGGAGTACAGCCGGATGGGCGTGTCCCCCGCGTCGGCGTGGACGTCGGCGTTGTGCCGGGCCCACGCGAGCGCCTGCGCGTCGATGTCGACGGCGTAGACGACGGCGTCCGGCCGCGCGTGCTGCACGGCCAGCGCCAGCGCGCCGGATCCGGTGCACAGGTCGACCACCACCGGGTACTCGCGTCCGTGCAGCAGTTTGAGGCCCCATTCCAGGAGCAGTTCGGTCTCCGGGCGCGGGACGAACACCCCGGCGCCGACGTTGACCGTGATGTCGCCGAGCGCGGCCCAGCCGGTGAGGTACTGCAGCGGGATCCGTTTGGCCCGCTGGTTCACGAGCTGGCCGATCGCGTCGATGACGGGCGGGTCCACCAGCGGCACCATCGGCAGGCGGCCGCGTTCGACACCGAGGACGTGGGAGGCGATCAGTTCCGCGTCCGAACGCGGTGACGCCACTCCGGCCTCGGTGAGGATGCGGGTCGCTTCCATGATGGCGAGGCGCAACGGCTGCCGGTTCACTGGTGTTCCTTCACAGAGTCAAGCCTGACACACGAGGCACGCGTGCCGGGGTCGATACACGCGGGCTCAGGGTATCGATTCCTTTCAGCGCACCCGCCATGAGAGCGAAGACAACGTCAGCGCCGCTTCGGCCACCCGCCGCGCGAGGTCGGTCTGGAGGCTCTTCGTCGCCGAAGCGATCCATTCGTCTACGTTCCGTACACCGATGTCGCGGTACTCGACGGCCTGAAGCAACATTTCGAGCTTGTCCGCGTCGCGCGCGTAGAGCGCCTCGGGGCTTTCGGCGGACTCGTACTCGTCGACGGCGTCACGCACCGAGTCACGCGCGGCGCCGGGGAGGGCCGATGTCTGAGCGGCGGTGATCGCCCGCGGATCCGGCTTCTCGACGAAACCCTTGATCGTGTGCGGGAGATCGCCGGTCCGCGTCTCCTGCGTGTCGTGCCACAGCGCGAGATACGCCGCCCTCGCCGGGTCCGCGCCGCCCTCGGCCGCGAGGAGGCCGGCCAGCTGCGCGACCCGCGTGGTGTGCTCGGCCACCGATTCGGGATCGCGGACGCCCGCCTGCCACCAGCCGGCCCGCCGGATCCGCTTGAGCACACCCAGTTCGAAGCCGAATCTGGCCAGGGCTTCCACAAGGTCTCCTACGCGTCGACGGTGAGATATCCGGCCAGTGTCCCGCGCCGCTGCCGGAGCGTGTCGATGCGGTCGTCCATTTCGGCCAGTTCGCGCCGGATCTCCGCCACGACTGTGGGGCACATGTCCAGTTCCGGCAGCTCACCGTTCGCGCACGGCAGCATCTTCGCGATGACCTGCGTGCTCAGCCCGGCCGCGAGGAGCGCGCGGATCTGCCGCACCGTGATGACCGCGTCGTCGTCGAAGGTGCGGTAGCCGTTGGAATCGCGCCGCGGCACCAGCAACCCCTGCTCCTCGTAGTAGCGCAGCAGCCGCTGGCTCACGCCGGTCCGCCGGGACAGCTCGCCGATCAGCATGTGACCCCCGTCATCCGAGTTTGACCTTCACATCGATGTCAGTACCTAACGTCGCCGGCATGACGAATCATTTCGCGCACGTCGTCCGCGGTTCCGGTCCCGGCCTGCTGCTCGCCCACGGTGCCGGCGGCAGCGTCGAAGGCAACTTCGGGAGCATCCTCGACGACCTCGCCGGCACCCACACCGTCGTCGGCCCCGACTACCCCGGTTCCGGGGCGACTCCGCGCAGCACCGAACCGCTGGACCTCGACACCGTCGCGGACGAACTGGTCTCCATCGCTCTCGACGCCGGTCTCGAGCGCTTCGCGATCCTCGGCTACTCGCTCGGCACCGCAGTCGCCGTCCGGGCCGCCACCCGGCACCCCGATCGGGTCACCGGACTCATCCTGACCGCCGGGTTCGCGAAACCGGACAACCGGCTGCGGCTGGCCCTCGACATCTGGCGGGAGCTGCTGGACGGCGACCGGAGGCTGGTGGCCAAGTTCGCCACCTTCGCCGCCACCGGCGGACAGCACCTGAACGCGCTGTCGCCTTCGGAGCTCGAAGCCGCCATCGACGGACTCGCCGGGTTCATCCCGGAGGGCAGCCCCGAACAGGTGGACCTGGTCGCGAGTGTCGACACCAGCGCCGAACTGGCCGCGATCGCGGTCCCCACGCTGGTCGTCGCCACGACACGCGACGGGCTCGTCCCGCCCGCCCACTCCCGCGAGCTCGCGGCCGGGATCCCCGGCGCCGAACTGGTCGAGATCCAGTCCGGGCACGGTATCGGCGTCGAGGCCCGCGACGAATGGCTCGGCGTGATCCAGAAGTTCCTCTCGGCGAGTGTTGGAGAGGGTACGGACTGATCACCCTGCGGAATCTTCTAAGGTGACGCGGGTGAAGATCCGGGAAATCCGACTGACCTTGGGCGTGTTCTTCGCCGCGCTCGGGGTGCTCCTCGTCCGTTTCCTGGTGCCGCGGCCGATCGGCATGGCCGACAACGGCGACGGCTGGCGCATCCTGTGCCAGCTCGGCGCCCGCGAGCTCGACCGGCCGTCGGAATACTTCGTCCGTTTCTCCTACGGCCCCGCCCCGGCCTGTAACAGCGAATACATCTCCAGCCAGAGCTGGATCGACAAGATCGCCAGCGAGATCGGGCAGCTGCTCGGCTCGTCCGCCATCCTGAACCTGCTGGTACTGGGTGTGCTGGGCTGTCTGCTGGTCGCGGGCGGGATCGCCTCGATCGTCGTGGGCCTGCGCCTTTCGGTCCGGAACAGCGTCATCGCCACGGCCGCGCTGCTGCTGGTCGCGGCGGACTCCGCCTTCTTCGGGTACTTCGCCTCCGTGCTGAGCGAGGGCGCCGCCTTCCTCGGGATGCTCCTGCTCGCCGGCGGGCTCCTGCTCATGCACCGCACCGGGCCGTGGCGCTACACCGGGGCCGCGGTCACCGTGCTCGGCGCGATGATCGGGATCAACGCGAAGTCGCAGACGCTGCTGCTGATCCCGCTGTTCGCGCTCGCGCTGCTGTTCGTCCGGCCGGCGGGCAGCCGCGGCCTGGCCCGCTGGGCGCTGCCGCTGGCCGTGCTCGCCGTCGTCGGCACCGGTACCGCGCTGGTGCAGGGCGCGGGTGACTCGGCCAACGCGGAGTACCGCGAGGCCAACATGTACCACGTCGTGTTCAACGGGATCGTGGACGGGAAACACGACACCACCGCCGACCTCGCCGCGCTGGGCCTCCCGCCCGAGTTCGCGAAGTACGTCGGCACGGGCTGGTGGAGCGCGAACGCGGCCTGGCGCGACCCCGAGTACGCCAAGTACCGCGACAAGATCAGCCGCCGCAACGTCGCCCAGTACTACCTGGACCACCCGGTGCGAGTGGTCGAGATGCTGCACCGGTCCGCGCAGGAGACGTTGACCGCGCGGGTGCCGAACCTCGGCAGCTTCGGTGAGCACGCCGGGCAGCCGCCGCTCGCCAAGGAGTACCGGATCCCGGTCCTGTCGGGGATCACCGGCTGGCTCGCACCGCTGGGGTTGTTCGCCCTGCTGCCGATCTGGCTGCTCATCGGGTGGGCAGGGCTCCGGGCCTTCCGGAACCGCACCGGACGCCGCGACGTCGGCATCGTGGTGCTCATGTTCCTGCTCTTCGCCATGGGCCAGATCCTGGTGTCCGGTCTCGCGGAAGGCATCGAGAACGTCAAGCACCAGCAGCTGACGATCTACCCGACCCTGCTCGCCGCCGCCTTCGCCGCGCTCTCTTTCCTGCCGCGGCGCAAGGAAGAACCGCCGGCGGCCGAGGAACGCGAGCCGGAGACGGCGTCGATCTCCGCCTGAGGTTCAGCGCGCGGGTTCCCAGAATCCGGCGAAGCTGCCGCACGCGACCCTCGCGCCCGTGAGCTCGTCCTTGATCCGGTC
Source organism: Amycolatopsis sp. EV170708-02-1 (assembly GCF_022479115.1). NCBI lineage: Bacteria > Bacillati > Actinomycetota > Actinomycetes > Pseudonocardiales > Pseudonocardiaceae > Amycolatopsis > Amycolatopsis sp. EV170708-02-1. Next base: position 3,594,359 of record NZ_CP092497.1, on the reverse strand, counting down.
TTCCACCCCGCTCAAGCCGACCGTCGCCGCGTCCGGCGTGACGGCGTCGGGCACGGGGGCGCCCGCAGTCAGCGAACCCGCCTTGACCGTCTGGAAGAGCACGAGGTAATCCCCTTCCCGGTCAAGGCGTTCGGCGGCCTCGACCATCCTTTCCGGACTGTCACCGGTCAGCTCCATCGGGAGTGGCCAGTCCAGCGGGAACGGGTTGCGGACGCCGAAAACCGGGGCGACGAAAGGATTGTCCGGCAGGACGGCCACCTTCGACGCCGGATAGCGGTCCAGGCACTCACGGATCTGGGCGACGTAGGTGTACACGCTGGGATTCGTGCGGACGCCCTTCAATGCCGGGGCGATGTCCCCGAGATGTTTCGTCAGCTCACCCTGCGGCCTGTCCGCGTACGGCGCCTTGTCGTGCGCGGACATCAGCAGCAGCCCGGCGAGTACGAAAGCGACCGCGCCGAGAACCCCGCCCGCGACCTCGGGCGGCCTCGGCGGCGGCACGGCTTCCAGCACACCCAGCGCGAAGATCCCGGCCAGCAGGCCGGGAAGCGGGTAACCCCAGGACAGGCTGGCCATCCAGCCGAGCGCGGCGATCGCCAGGTACTGCCAGGGCATCCGGTTCCGGACGACGGCGTCGAGCACCGCAGCGGCCAGGAAAAGCCACAGCAGTGTGATCGGCCAGCCGCCCGCGTGCTCGAACTCGCCGTCCGCCACGACGAACACCACGACCGCCACGACGCAGACGGCCGTCGCGCCCCGGAGCCACCGGCCCGGCTCGCCGAACCGGTCGCGGGCGGACCACGCCACGGCCAGCACGCATACGCCGAGCAGCACCGGGAAGAAGTACGTCCTCGGGTCCGCCCGGCCCGCGAACTCCGCCGTCCAGAACCGGAAAAGGCCTTCACCCCAGGTCTGTTCGCCCTCGGAGAGCTGCGCGATCGCCGGCCGCAGTCCCCCGGCGACGGTGATCATGCCGAAGTACAGCGACGGCGCCGCGCCGAGCGCGAGTAAGTCGCCGGCCAGGCGCGAGGCCTTCCTCGGCGGCGCGGCGGGGTGGAACAGCAGGATCAGCACCCCGATCGGGACCGCGAACAGGAAACTCTGCTTGACGATCGCCGCGAACCCGAGGCAGAACAGGCCGAGCAGGCGCCGCCACCGCGAGCCCGAACGCAGCCCGCTGTCGAGCGACCACCAGCCGACCGCGACCAGGAAGACGCCGTCGACGGTGTGCCAGGCCATCACCGGATACGTGTTCAGGCCGACCAGCACGGCGGTGAAGACCGACCCGAGCCGTAACGGGCCCCAGTCGAGCGGTGATGTCCCGGTCAGGAACGCGGCGAGGGCGAACGTGGCGACGGTCAGCTGCACCATCATCACGAACCCCGAGCCGATCATCAGCGGCGCGGGGACGAGGTGATCGATCAAATGCAGATAGGCCGAACCGAACGGCCTCGGCCCGAGGAAATCGACCTGCGGGATCTCGCCGTGCCGGACGCGCCACACCTGGGCGAGCACGAAACCCTGGTCGGTCGGGTTGAACCCGAACCGGCCGATCCTCGCGACGACGGCCGCGCTCAGCAGTCCCGTTCCGGCGGCGAGAACGAGAGCTCGCGGAACACGTTTCCGGGCCGCCGGAAACGATCTTTCCATTGGTGTTCTCCCGGGCGGTTCCCTTATCGCCCAGGGAACGTAGCGGAAGCGGGGAATCGACGACAGGCCCGATCGGGCGCCTCTCCCCGCCACCCGTACGCTGAACGAACCCGTACGCGCCGAAGGGCTCAAGAACAGTCATGGATCTCCGGGAAACGACAGTCGTCACGCGGATATCGGCGAATATCGAAACCGAGGTTTTCGCCACGGCCGCCGCACTGGGCGAACGTCTCATCGGTGAGTTCGAGGCCACCGAGCTGGAGATCTGCCGGGCGGACCCGGAAGGCGGCTGGACGGGATACCTGGTCTCCGTCGGCTATCGCACGCCTCCGGCCGAGGGCGAAGATCCCGCCGAAACACTGCACCGAGCGGTCGTGCCCGCGCTTTTCCACTTCGGCCTGAATGCGGAATTCTTCGAAATCCACGGCACGCCGGAGACCGGCCAATACGGAAGCTACGACGCCTACGACATCCCGGCGGACGGATTCACGCTTTATTCGCTGATGGCGTCCGTCGGCGGTACGGATCCCCGCGAGCCCGCGTACGTCACCAGGCACGATTTCACCCAGCGCGTGGAAACCGATGTCATTTCACGGGTGCATCTCTACGTCCCCACCGGTGACCTGCGGCTGGCCGTGGACCTGTGCGGCCGCCCCGCGACCGACCTTTCGGCGTCGCTGGTCCGGATCAGCACGGACGCGGGCCCCTGCGAAGCGGTGCTGCTGTCGGCTTTTCCCGCTCTCGCCGGGGAAAGCGGCGAAGATGCGCTCAGCCGGGTGACGAACGAGGTGACCGACAGGCTCGCGCACGTGGGCATGTCCGTCCGGGCGATCCATACCGCGCTGGAGGACGATCCGTTCTATACCGAGCCGGGCTAGCGGCCCGGACGCCGATTCAGCCGGCGTGGGCGGCGAGCCGCTCCTCGCGGTCCGCGGTGATGAGCGCGTCCAGCACGCCGTCGAGGTCGCCGTCGAGGACCTGGTCCAGGTTGTACGCCTTGTAGTTCACCCGGTGGTCGGCGATGCGGTTCTCGGCGAAGTTGTACGTGCGGACCCGCTCGGAACGGTCGACGGTGCGAACCTGGGAACGGCGGGCGTCCGACGCCTTCGCGGCCGCCTCCTCCTCGGCGATCGCCTGGAGGCGGGCCTGCAGCACCTGCAGGGCACGGGCGCGGTTCTGGATCTGCGACTTCTCGTTCTGGCACGAGACGACCACGCCGGTGGGGAGATGCGTGATCCGCACGGCCGAGTCGGTCGTGTTCACGCTCTGGCCGCCGGGGCCGGACGAACGGTAGACGTCGATCCGCAGGTCGTTGGGGTCGATCTCGACCTCGACGTCCTCGGGTTCGGGGTAGATCAGCACGCCCGAGGCGGAGGTGTGGATGCGGCCCTGCGATTCGGTGGCGGGCACGCGCTGCACGCGGTGCACCCCGCCCTCGAACTTCAGCCGCGCCCAGACGCCGTCGGCCTCGGCCGAACGGCTCTTGATGGACACGGTGACGTCCTTGAAGCCGCCGAGGTCCGAGTCGACCGAGTCGAGCACCTCGGCCTTCCAGCCGTGACGCTCGGCGTAGCGCAGGTACATGCGCAGCAGGTCGCCGGCGAACAGAGCCGACTCCTCGCCGCCTTCACCCGATTTGATCTCCATGACCACGTCGGAGCCGTCGTACGGGTCGCGCGGCAGGAGCAGTTCGGTGAGCTTGGCTTCGAGCACGGGGATCTTGGCGGAGATCTCCTCGGCCTCGGCCGCGAAGGCGGCGTCTTCCGCGGCCAGCTCCTTCGCCGTCTCGAGGTCGTCGCGGGCGGTGTCGAGCTCACGGACCGTCTTGACGACGGGGCTCAGCTCCGCGTAGCGGCGGCCGAGCTTGCGGGCGCGCGCCTGGTCGGCGTGCACGGACGGGTCGGCCAGCTGCTCTTCCAGCTGGGCGTGCTCTTCGAGCAGCCCCTTCAGCGAACTCGAATCCACCACTCCACCTCTCAACGGACCCTGACAAACCATGAAAAACGGCGCCCACCCGGACATGCGGGTAGGCGCCGTCGTTCAAGCTACTTGGCGTCTTCGGCCTTCTTGCGCTTGCCGTAGCGAGCCTCGAAGCGCGCGACGCGGCCGCCGGTGTCCATGAGCTTCTGCTTGCCGGTGTAGAACGGGTGGCAGTTCGAGCAGATCTCGACGTGGAGGTTGCCGGAGGTCTTGGTGCTGCGCGTGGTGAATTCGTTGCCACAGTCACAGTTCACGTGCGTGACGACGTACTCGGGGTGAATACCGCTTTTCATGGTGTCCTCTCTCGTTGGCCCCGGGTCCCCGAGCGGGGTGAACCGGTGCCGGACTTCAGCGGATGATTTTGCCAGATGTGCTGGCAGTGGCGTCAACGCACCCCTGCCCCGGCATATTCCAGCACGTTGAGTTATCAACTATCGACGGTGAGTTGTACGAAATTTGTACTTGATCACGGGACCGTCTTCCTGTTGGTGATTCCTCAACAGGAGGTATTGATCATGCGCAGCATCCTCGCCAAGGTGGCGAAGCCGGCGGCCGTCGCCGCGCTGGCCATCGCGGCCCTCGCCGTGGCCCCGGCCGCCGGGGCGGCCCCTGAAACGGGCGCCACCATCACCGCCGCCGACATCAACCCGGCCGCGGGAACGTTCACCACCCTGTCCGACGGTGACCTGGCCATCCAGGGCGCCGGCGACGGCACGCCCGCCGGGGCCGTCCAGTGGTTCAAGAACCACATGGGCTCCACCGCGTACCAGGGCCTCTGCGAGAAGGCCGTCGAGAACGCGTACGGCACGACCGGCGTCTGGGCCTCGGCCAACGCGCACTGGAACGGCGCGAGCCCGAAGCACACGACCGGGACGCCGCCGAAGGGCTCCTTTGTCTACTGGAACATCAGCCAGTGGGGTCACGTCGGCATCGCGGACGGCTCCGGCGGGATCTACGCCTCCAGCATCGGCGGCAAGATCGGCCACGCTTCGAGCGTGCACTACTTCAACAACTACCGCGGCTGGACCCCTGCGGCCGTTCCGCACCGCTGATCTCCTCCGCTCTCGCGAGCCAAGGCGCCCCGACAGCGCGTGAAGGCCCCCTTTCCTCGGCTGAGCCGAGGAAAGGGGGCCTTCACGCGCATCTGCTGTGACTGCTGAGGCTGGTGGTGTTGCTGAGCCGCGGGGGGCGATCGAGAAGTCCGTGAGGGCCTCCTTCCCTACCCTGAAGGTAGGCAAGGAGGCCTTCACGGACTTGCGGCCAACCGCAGGCAAATCCTCCCCGGACGAGGCGAAGGGGCCCTTCACCGCATCGGATGCGGTGAAGGGCCCCTTCGGTTCAGCTACGAAACTCAGTCGTCGTCGTTCGAGCCGAGGGCCGTCTTCGAGACCTGCATGAGGAACTCGATGTTGGTCTTCGTCTTGCGCAGACGCGAGATCAGCAGGTCGATGGCCTGCTGCGAGTCCAGCGCGTGCAGCACCCGGTGCAGCTTGTGGGTGACCGCGAGCTCGTCCGGCGAAAGCAGCAGGTCTTCCTTGCGGGTACCGGACGGGTTGATGTCCACCGCGGGGAACACGCGCCGCTCGGCGATCTTCCGGTCGAGCTTGAGGTCCGCGTTCGCGGTGCCCTTGAACTCTTCGAAGATGACCGTGTCACCGGTGGACCCGGTCTCGACCATCGTCGTGGCGAAGATCGTCAGCGAGCCGCCGTTCTCGATGTTGCGCGCAGCGCCGAGGAACCGCTTCGGCGGGAACAGCGCCGTCGAGTCGACACCACCGGAGAGGATCCGGCCGGACGCCGGGGCCGCGAGGTTGTACGCACGGCCCAGACGGGTGATCGAGTCGAGCAGGACGACGACGTCGTGGCCCATCTCGACCAGGCGTTTCGCCCGCTCGATGGCCAGCTCCGCGACCGAGGTGTGGTCGGACGGCGGGCGGTCGAAGGTCGAGGCGATGACCTCGCCCTTCACCGACCGCTGCATGTCGGTGACCTCTTCGGGACGCTCGTCCACGAGCACGACCATCAGGTGGCACTCGGGGTTGTTCGTCGAGATCGCGTTCGCGATGTCCTGCATGATCGTCGTCTTGCCGGCCTTCGGCGGCGACACGATCAGGGCACGCTGCCCCTTGCCGACCGGCATCACCAGGTCGATGACACGGGTCGTGAGCTTGTGCGGCTCGGTCTCGAGGCGCAGCCGCTCGTTCGGGTACAGCGGGGTCAGCTTGGTGAACTCGGGACGACGCTTGGACTCGTCCGGCTCCAGGCCGTTGATCGAGTCGACGCGCACCAGCGGGTTGAACTTCTGCCGCTGCTGCTCGCCGTCACGCGGCTGGCGCACGACACCGGTGATGGCGTCACCGCGGCGCAGGCCGTACTTGCGGACCAGCGAAAGCGAGACGTACACGTCGTTCGGCCCGGCGAGGTAGCCCGAGGTGCGCACGAACGCGTAGTTGTCGAGCACGTCCAGGATGCCCGCGACGGGCAGCAGGACGTCGTCCTCGCGGATCTCGGTGTCGGGCGAACCGCCCTGTTCGCGGCCACCGCCGGAACCCCGGCGGCGACGGTCGCGGAAGCGACGGCCGCGACGGCCGCCTTCCTCGTCGTCGTCGCCCTGCGGGCCCTGGCCCTGGCGCTGGCTGTTGTCCTGGCCGCCGCCCTGCTGGTTGCGCTGGCGGTTGTCCTGGCCACGGCCGTCGCGGTTGCCCTGGCGGTTGCCGCCCTGGTCACCGCGGTCGCCGCGGTCGCCGCGCTCGTTGCGGTCACGCTGCTGGCCGCCCTGCTCGGGCGAACCCGCGGCACGGTTGGAGCCGCGGCGACGACGGCTGCGGCCGCCCTCTTCCTGCTGCGGCTGGCCGTCCTGCTGCCCGCTTTCCTGCTGCGCGGGCCGCTCGGCGGCGGGCGCGGAGCCGTTCTCCGAAACCTTCTCGGCCTTCTCCGCACGAGGAGCCTCGGCCGGAGCGGTTTCCGCCTTCGGGGCCTCCTGCTTCGGGGCCTCGGTCTTGGGCGCTTCGGCCTTCGGGGCCTTGCGCGGTGCGTCGATCCCCTCGAGCGGAAGCGTTTCGCTCGCCGCGGCGGGGGTCTTGCGCTTGGTCTTGCCCTGGCGCTCGCGGATGGCCGCGATCAGATCGCCCTTGCGCATACCCGTCGTCTCGCCGATGCCAAGGTCCCCAGCGATCGAGCGCAGTTCGGCGACGGTCTTGCCGGTCAATCCGCCGACCGTGCGCTTGGGAGCGACGACGCCGTTCGACTCGGCGGCGCCACCTTCGACGTCGCTCAAAAGATCGGTGTTGCTCACAAATGTCCTTCCTGACCGATCCACGCCTCCAGGTGGATCAGCGGACCGCCGCTCGCGTCCGATTGCGAAACGGCGTAATTGGCCCCCGATACGGGCGATCAGCTCCTCGGCCGTGTTGAACACAGCTAGAAGGCCTCCAGCACAGGGATTTGCGTCCTCCAAACGGAGGAAGCGGAATTCGGCACCGCCGGAACCGGGAACCCGCCTGCGTCCATCCGCTACTCCCCGCTTGCCAGGCGGTGTACGGAACTGGCGGATCAACGAAGGATGCGGGCCAAGGATGACACTGGTCACCTGGACCGGCACCGGGTGCGGAAACGCACGGTGATCGAACGCCCCCGAGGGTAGACCGCGCCACGGTCCGGTGCAACAACCACCCCCCGCGTGGCGGGGCGGGGCTCCGGCATGTGACCGAGGCTTTACTGAGCCGCAACCTGAACGCCGCCCGGATCGATCGGCAGCTCGGTGACGTCGAAAGACGTAACGTCGACGCCGGCCGGGAGTATTCCCTCGGTGGTCAGCGCGAGCACCGTCGGACCTGCGCCGGAGATGGCCGCGGCCACCCCTTCGGCCCGCAGCGCGCGCACCAATTCGCTGCTCGCCGGGTACGCGGACGCCCGGTAATGCTGATGGAGCCGATCTTCGGTCGCGGAGAGCAACAGGTCCGGGCGCGCGGTCAGCGCGTGCACCGCGAGCGCCGCGCGACCGGCCGTGAACGCGGCGTCGGCGTGCGGGACCTGGGCGGGAAGCAGCCCGCGGGTGGCGTCGGTCGAGGACCGCAGCGCCGGGACGGCGACCACGGGCCGGATGTCGTGATGCGGCTGGAGCCGTTCGGCGCGGAACCGCTCGCCCTCGTTCCACGCCACCACGAAGCCGCCCAGCAGGCTCGCCGCGGCGTTGTCGGCGTGTCCCTCGAACCCGGCGGCCAGCTGCAGGGCTTCGTCGTCCAGGGGCTTCTCAGCCAGCGCGTACGCCGCCGCGACACCGGTCACCACGGCGGACGCGGACGAGCCGAGGCCGCGGGCGTGCGGGATGGCGTTGAAACAGCGGAGGTGCAGGCCGGGCGGCCGGAGGCCGAGGTGCTCACAACCGCGCCGGAAAGCCCGCACGACCAGGTGCGATTCGTCGGTCGGGACGTCGTCCACGCCGCCCGCGCCGACGTCGGTCACTTCGATCTTGAGCCCCGCGTCGGTGATCTGGAGTTCGACGCGGTCGTACAGCGCGAGCGCCAGGCCGAGCGCGTCGAACCCCGGGCCGAGGTTCGCCGAAGACGCCGGGACCTTGATCTTGAGCAGCGTCATCGCAGGTCCAGCGCGGCGGCGACGGCGGTCGGGTCGACGGCGAGCGGCTCGACCTCGACGTTGCCCTCCAGCGCCGTGGCCGGATCCTTCAGACCGTGTCCGGTGACGGTGCACACAACGGTCGCGCCCTTCGGCAGGCGTCCGTCGGCGGCCGTGGCGAGCAGGCCCGCGACGCTGGTCGCCGAGGCGGGTTCGACGAACACGCCTTCCTTGCGCGCGAGCAGCCGGTACGCCTCGAGGATCTTCTCGTCGGTGATGGCCTCGAACAGCCCGGCGGAGGCGTTCTTCGCCTTCATCGCGCCGTCCCAGGAGGCGGGGCTGCCGATGCGGATCGCGGTCGCGATCGTGTCCGGATCGGCCACCGGCTCGCCGTGCACGAGAGGCGCGGCACCGGCCGCCTGGAAACCGAACATCCGCGGGGTGTTCTTCACCACACCGTCGCCCGCGTACTCGGAATACCCGGCCCAGTAAGCGGTGATGTTGCCCGCGTTGCCGACCGGCAGGCAGTGGATGTCCGGCGCCCGGCCGAGCACGTCGCAGATCTCGAACGCGGCCGATTTCTGGCCGGCGATCCGCACCGGGTTGACCGAGTTGACCAAGGTCACCGGGTAGTCGATCGCGGTCTTCTGCGCGAGTTCGAGGCAGTCGTCGAAGTTGCCGTCCACCTGCAGGATCCGCGCGCCGTGCAGGACGGCCTGGGCGAGTTTGCCCATCGCGATCTTGCCCTGCGGGACGAGCACCGCGCAGGTGAGCCCGGCGCGGGCCGCGTACGCCGCGGCCGACGCCGACGTGTTGCCGGTGGAGGCGCAGATGACCGCCTGGAGCCCGCTGGCGAGCGCGTGCGTGATGGCCACGGTCATCCCGCGGTCCTTGAACGACCCGGTCGGGTTCGCCCCTTCGACCTTGAGGTAGACCTCGCAGCCGGTCAGTTCCGACAGATGCGGAGCCGGCAGCAGCGGGGTGTTGCCTTCGCCGAGCGTGATCACCTTCGCGCCGGAGGGGACCGGGATCCGGTCCGGATAAGCCTGGATGATCCCCGGCCACGGTTGGGAAATCACTGGTCTTCGCCTTCCACGCGCATCACACTGACGACCTGGTTCACCACATCGAGTTTGGCAATGTCGTCCACAGTGGACCGCAATGCCGCGTCCGGCGCCAGGTGGGTGACCACGACCAGGCTGGCCGTGTCGTTCGCGTCGCGCTGGCGCACGGCGGCGATGCTGACACCGTGCCCGGCGAACGCCTGGGCCACCTGGGCGAGGACGCCCGCTCGATCGGCCACGTCGAGACTGACGTGGTACCGCGTCGGCGTCTGGCCCATCGGCCTGACCGGGAGCGCGGCGTGCGCGGATTCGCGCGGGCCACGGCCGCCGACGACCCGGTTTCGAGCCACCGCGACGAGGTCGCCGAGCACGGCACTCGCGGTCGGCGCGCCACCGGCGCCCTGACCGTAGAACATGAGCTCACCGGCGGCGTCGGCCTCGACGTAGACGGCGTTGTACGCGCCGCCGACCCCGGCGAGCTGATGGCCGCGCGGGATCATCACCGGATGCACGCGCGCCGAAACGGATTCGGTGCCGTCGTCGGCGGTGACGCGCTCGCAGATGGCGAGCAGTTTCACCGTGCGGCCCAGTACGTTCGCCGCGGCGAGATCCGACGCGGTGACGTCGGCGATGCCCTCGCGGTGCACGTCGGACGCGGTCACCCGGGTGTGGAACGCGAGCGAGGCGAGGATCGCGGCCTTGGACGCCGCGTCGTAGCCGTCGACGTCGGCGGTCGGGTCCGCCTCGGCGTATCCGAGCCTGCTGGCCTCTTCCAGCGTTTCCGCGTAACCGGCGCCGGTGGAGTCCATCGCGGAGAGGATGTAGTTGGTGGTGCCGTTGACGATGCCCATCACCCGGGTGATGCGGTCGCCCGCCAGCGATTCGCGCAGCGGGCGCAGCAACGGGATCGCCCCGGCCACGGCCGCCTCGAAGTACAGGTCCACACCCGCCGCGTCGGCGGCCTCGAACAGCTCCGCGGAATGCTCGGCCAGCAGCGCTTTGTTCGCCGTGACAACGGATTTCCCGGCCTTGAGCGCGTCGAGCAGCCACTGCCGCACCGGCTCGATACCGCCGACCAGCTCGACGACGACGTCGACGTCCGGGGAGGTCACGAGCTTCGTCACGTCGGACGTCACCAGCTCCGGCGGCAGCTCGGGGTGCTTGTCGGGGCGCCGCACCGCGATACCCGCCAGCTCCACCCTGGCGCCCGCCCTGGCGGCCAGTTCCTCGGCCTGCTCGGTGAGCAGCCGGACGACCTCGCCACCGACCGTCCCGCAGCCGAGCAGGGCGACCCTGATCACGCGTCCGTCTACAGTAGACACTTGCTAGACCTCCAGGCGCAGCATGTCGTCCGTCGTCTCCCGCCGCAGCAGCACGCGGGCGCTGCCGTTGCGCACGGCCACCACCGCGGGCCGCGGCTGCCGGTTGTACCCGCTGGCCATCGAGTAGCAGTACGCCCCGGTGGCCGCCACGGCGAGCAGGTCGCCGGGAGCAAGGGTGTCGGGGAGCCAGCAGTCACGGACGACGATGTCGCCGGACTCACAGTGTTTTCCCACGACCCGGGACAGTGCGGCGCCCGCCTGGCCGTCCCCGTCGTCGTCGGAGGACCGCGATACGAGACGGCAGTCGTACACCGCGTCGTAGAGGGCGGTGCGGATGTTGTCGCTCATCCCGCCGTCGACGCTGACGTAGCGGCGCGCGGCCTTGTCGCCGAGCGAGACGTCCTTGATGGTGCCGACCTCGTACAGCGTGATCGTGCCGGGGCCGGCGATGGCGCGGCCGGGCTCGCCGGCGATCTTCGGCACCGGAAGGCCCGCGTACTCGCATTCCTTGCGGACGATCTCGCGGATCTGCGTGATCATCTGCGCGGGCGGGGGCGGGTTGTCCTTGTCGGTGTAGGCGATACCGAAACCACCGCCGAGGTCGACGATCGACAGCTGGTCGAGCAGATCGGAGCCGTGCTCCTTGGCGAGTTCGGCCAGCAGGCCGACCACGCGGCGGGCCGCGACCTCGAAACCGTCGGCGTCGAAGATCTGCGAACCGATGTGGCTGTGCAGGCCGATCAGCTTGAGCGACGGCGCGTTGAGCACGCGTCGCACGGCCTCGGCCGCGTCACCGGAGGCCAGCGAGAAACCGAACTTCTGGTCCTCGTGCGCGGTCGCGATGAACTCGTGGGTGTGCGCCTCGACGCCGACGGTCACCCGGATGAGGACGTTCTGCACGACGTCGTGGCGGGCGGCGACGTCGGCCAGCCGCGCGATCTCGTAATAGGAGTCGACCACGACCGTGCCGACGCCGGCTTCGACGGCGGCTTCCAGCTCGGACAGCGACTTGTTGTTGCCGTGGAAGGTGATCCGCTCGGCCGGGAAGTTCGCGCGCTGCGCCACGGCGAGCTCGCCGCCGCTGCAGACGTCCAGGCTCAGCCCCTGCTCGGCCACCCAGCGGGCGATCTCGATGGACAGGAACGCCTTGGACGCGTAGTGCACGAGCGCCGGGTCGTCGAACGCCTCGGCGTAGTCGGCGCACCGGGACTTGAAATCGGCCTCGTCGACGACGAACAGCGGCGTGCCGTACTTCTCGGCGAGTTCGCGGACGTCGACGCCGGCGATGCGGACGACACCGTCGCCGCCGCGGAAAGTGTTGCGGGGCCAGACTTTCGGGTACAGCCTGTCGAGTTCTTCCGGACTCGACGGCGGGAAACCGGAGGCGTCGGCGTGGGGGTAGACGTCGGCGTGGCGGGGGCCCGCGGGGTGAGCCATTCTGGGTTACATCCGTTCCGGAGCAGAGACACCGAGCACGTTGAGGCCGTTCGCCAGCACCTGGCGGGCGGCCTGGCACAGCGCGAGCCGGGCGAACGTGAGGGGGGTGGCCTCCTCGTCGCCCTGGGGAAGAACACGGCCCACGGTGTAGAACTTGTGGTACGCGCCGGCGAGTTCTTCGAGGTACCGGGCGACGCGGTGCGGTTCGCGCAGCTGTGCGGCCCGGCGGAGGATGGTCGGGAATTCGCCGATCGTGCGGATCAGATCGCCCTCGGCGGGCAGCGTAAGCAGCCCGAAGTCGACAGCGCCATCCGTTTTCAGGCCGAGGTCGGCGGCGTTGCGCTGCAACGAGGCCAGCCGCGCGTGGGCGTACTGGACGTAGTAGACCGGATTGTCGTTGGAGTGCTTGCGAAGCAGGTCCAGGTCGATGTCCAAAGTGGAATCGACGGAGTAGCGGATCAGCTCGTAGCGGGCCGCGTCGACGCCGACGGTGCCGACGAGGTCCTCCATGGTGATCACGGTGCCGGCGCGCTTGCTCATCCGGACGGGTTTGCCCTCGGAGACGAGGTTGACCATCTGGCCGATCAGCACCTCGACGACGGCCGGGTCGTCACCGAAGGCGGCAGCGGCGGCCTTGAGCCGGGCGATGTAACCGTGGTGGTCCGCGCCGAGCATGTAGATGCAGAGGTCGAAGCCGCGTTTGCGCTTGTCCTGGAAGTAGGCGAGGTCACCGGCGATGTAGGCCGGGTTGCCGTCCTTCTTGATGACGACGCGGTCCTTGTCGTCGCCGTGCTCCTTGGACTTGAGCCACCAGGCGCCGTCCTCGAAGTACAGGTTCCCGGAGTCCTTCAGCTGCTGGACCGAGGACGCCACCGCGCCGGACTCGTGCAGCGAGTTCTCGTGGAAGTAGACGTCGAAATCGGTGCCGAACTCGTGCAGGCTCTGCTTGATCTCGGTGAACATCAGCTCGATGCCGACGCGGCGGAAGGTCTCGGCCCGCTCGTCGTCGGGCAGCGAGAGCGCGCTCGGCTCCTGGCGGATGACCTCGGCGGCGATGTCGTTGATGTAGCCGCCCGCGTAGCCGTCCTCGGGGCGGGCTCGCCCTTGGCGGCGGCGATCAGGGACCGGACGAAGCGGTCGATCTGCGCGCCGTGGTCGTTGAAGTAGTACTCCCGGGTGACCAGGCCGCCCTGTGCGGACAGCACGCGGCCCAGCGCGTCGCCCACCGCGGCCCAGCGGGTGCCGCCGAGGTGGATCGGGCCGGTCGGGTTCGCCGAGACGAACTCCAGGTTGATCTTGACGCCCGCGAGCGCGTCGCCGAGGCCGTACTTCTCGCCGGCGTCGAGCACCTGCTGGACGATCTGGCCCTGCGCGTCGGCGGCGAGCCGCAGGTTGAGGAAGCCCGGCCCGGCGACCTCGGCCGAGTCGATGCCGTCGGTGGCCGAGAGCGCCTCGGCCAGCGCGTCGGCGAAGTCGCGGGGCTTCATGCCCGCCTTCTTGGCCACCTGCAGCGCCAGGTTGGTCGCGTAATCGCCGTGCTCGGGATTGCGGGGACGCTCGATCGTCACCTTCTCCGGCAGCACGGAATCGTCGAGGCCGCGCGCGGTGAGAACCTGCACGGCGGAGTTACGGACCAGGTCGGCGAGAGCTGCGGGAGTCACTCGCGGAATTCTAGGTGTGACCTGGTCCGGGCTTCGCAGCGACCGCCGGAAGGTGTGAGCCAAGCCGGTGATCTTGCGACTGTTCACGGTGATCAGACGCGCGGTCTCTACACTGGCCCGCGCAGGGACCACCCCCTTCGGAGAACGCAGGAGCCATGGCTAACGGGACAACCAGAAAAAAGGGCGCGTCGTCGAAGAACGCCATGAAGGCCGCCCGTAGTTCCGTCGTGTCCAAGAAGGGCACGCCCTGGGGCACGATCATCGCCGTCGTCGCGATCGTCGTCCTGGCTGCCTCGGTGGTCACCTATTACATGGTCGCTTCGGCGCCCAAGCGCGATCAGAAGAGCCGCGAAGAGGCCGCGGCCGCCTTCGCGCCTTCGCAGCAGGACCCGGACCCGTCCAAGCGGATCGCCGGCGTGACCACGGCCACCTATGAGGGTTCCGTGCACGTCTCGGCCGCCGAGCGCGTCGCGTACGACAAGACCCCGCCCTTCGGCGGTCCGCACGACCAGGCCTGGGCCGCGTGCAACGGCGTCGTCTACGAGAAGGCCGTCCGCAACGAGAACATGGTCCACGGTCTCGAGCACGGCGCGGTCTGGATCGCCTACAACCCCCAGCAGATCACCGGCGAGGCGCTCGACCTGCTGAAGGTGCGCGTCGAGGGCAAGCCGTACACGGTGATGTCGCCGTACCCGAACCTGGACAAGCCGATCTCGCTGCAGTCCTGGGCCACCAGCTGAAGCTGGACTCCGCCTCCGACGAGCGGATCGACCAGTTCATCGCCGCCCTGCGCACCAACCCGTACGGCGCGTACCCCGAACGTGACGCCACCTGCGACGCGCAGATCGAGCCGGGCGACTTCGACCCGACCCCGCCGGGGCCGGACGCGAAGCCGATGGACTACAAGGGCACCGCGGGCACGCAGCAGGACCAGCCCGGCGCCGGCCAGCCGTCCGCGCCCGCGACCCAGCCCTCGGCGCCCGCGAGCAAGTAAGTGAGCCAAGTGGACCCCGATCTCCAGACCGTCGACGACACTTCACGGTCGGCCAAGAGCCGATGGCTGGTGATCGGGGCCGCCCTGGTCGTCATGGTGATCCTCGGCTTCGGCCTCGGCGCCCTGACGACCCGGCTGATCGACTCCGAGCCGGAGCAGAAGACCCCGGCGCGGGCTCGGTCGAGGTCGGCTTCGCGCAGGACATGTCGGTGCACCACCTCCAGGCCGTCACCATGGCGGGCTGGGCGCGGGACCACACGACCGATCCGGCGATCAAGACCCTCGCGTTCGACATCGAGCGCACGCAGACCGGGCAGGTCGGCCGGATGAAGGGCTGGCTCGGCCTGTGGGGCCAGCCCGAGCAGACGACCGGCGCCTACATGACGTGGATGACCGAGCCGTCCGGCCACGGCGGGCACGGCGGCGACATGAAGCCGTCGAACGGCGCGCCGATGCCGGGGATGGCGACGTCCGCCGAACTCGCCAAACTGCGGTCGCTGACCGGCAAGGAGATGGACGTCTTCTTCCTCCAGCTGATGCTGCGGCACCACATGGGCGGGACGGAGATGGCACAGTACGGCCACGACCACACGTCGATCGCGGACGTGAAGTCGCTGACGCAGAGCATGCTCGTTTCGCAGGGCGCGGAGATGACCCTGATGAAGGGCCTGCTCCAGGAACGCGGCGCCGCTCCCCTGCCCGCCTGACCCTTACATTCTTCGCGATTCGGGTCAGAGCCAGGTGCGTCTCAACTACGTACCGCCGGATGCGCGGATGGCGATGTCGCGTGACTGGATGGACGACACATGTGCTCAGAGGGACGACACGTGTCATCGCCGGTCACGCCCGGTAGTTCGCTCTGCCAACTACCGCATTCAGAGGACGAAACGCGGGCTACCAGGAGAGTTCCCGGCAGCGTTGCGCGCACTGGGGCACTTCTATCTGCAGGGTCGCGTGCTCGATCGAGTAGCGGTTCGCCAGGAGGTTCTGCGCCTCGGTGAGCACCTCGGCCTGCTCGACGGTGGGCGCGATGGTGAGGTGCGCCGAAGCGACCTCCATGCCCGAAGTCAGCGTCCAGACGTGCAGGTCGTGGACGTCCTCGACGCCCTTCAGCCCGCCGAGTTCGGCCTGGATCCCGGCGACGTCGACGCCCTTGGGCGCGTGCTGGAACAGGATCCGCAGCGCGCGCCGGGCCAGGGCGTAGGTACGCGGCAGGACGAACAGGCCGATCGCGACACCGATGATCGGGTCGGCGTAGCGCCAGCCGGTCAGCAGCGTGATCGCGCCGCTCAGCAGCACCCCGACGGAGCCGATCAGGTCGGCGAGGACTTCGAGGTACGCGCCCCGGACGTTGATGCTCTCCTCCGCGCCCTTGCGCAGGACCATGAAGGAGACGATGTTGGCGACGAGGCCCGCGGCGGCGGCCAGCAGGACCGGCAGGCCGGGCACGGCGGGCGGGTCGCTGATCCGGCCGATGGCCTCGACCAGGACATAGCCCGCGACGCCGAACAACAGGATGGCGTTCCCCAGCGCGGCGAGCACTTCGGCGCGGTAGAAGCCGAACGTCCTGGTGAGCGTCGGGCCGCTGCGCCGGGCGAGCAGGATGGCCGCCAGCGCCATGCCGACGCCGAGGACGTCGGTGAACATGTGCGCGGCGTCGGAGATCAGCGCGAGCGAGCCGGTGGCGAACCCGACGACGAACTCCATGACCATGAAGCCGGCGCCGATGACCAGCGCGATCGTCAAGCTCTTCAGGTAGCGGCCTGACGCGCTCGACGGCGAGGCCGTCCCATGCCCGTGCCCGTGACCCATTGCTCCGCCTCTCGTGAAGTCGACAGGCCGAATATATTGTCACATGCGCATATGTGCAATACAGGTGAGCCTAAGTTCACCATGTCTTAAGCCACACAAGGAAGCCATCCCCCAGGAGGGCCTTCCCGAAACCTGGAACCGCCACGCACCGCTACCGAAGCGACCGCAAGAACCCCGCAACTGGCCGACGAAGGCCTCGGGCTGCTCGAACGCGGCGAAGTGACCGCCCTTGGCCAGCACCTCGTACCAGCGAAGATCGGTGTAGCGCAGCTCTGCCCAGCGCCGGGACGGCCGGATGATCTCGCGCGGGAAGATGGAGATACCCGAAGGAACTTCAACGACCGAGACGTCCCGCTCCTTGCTCTCCCAGTAGATCCGCGCCGACGAGGCCGCCGTCGCGGTGAACCAGTAGACGGAGATCGCGTCGAGCATCCGCCGCCAGGACAGCGCACTCTCCGGCGAGCCGTCGTTGTCGGTCCACTCCCAGAACTTCTCGGCGATCCACGCGGCCTGCGCCGCCGGTGAGTCGGTGAGCCCGTAGCCCACGGTCTGCGGACGCGTGGCCTGCTGCTGCGCGTACGCCGACCCGACTGCGCGGAACCGCCCGAGATCGGCGATCGCCGATTTCTCCTCCGCCGTCGGCTCACCCAGCACGGCCTCGTCGTACGGGACGCCCGCCATGTTCACGTGGACACCGATCAGCCGCTCCGGGACGACCTTGGCGAGCATGTTCGTCACCCCTGCGCCCCAGTCGCCACCCTGCGCGACGTACCGCTCGTAGCCGAGCCGGCCCATCAGCTCGTCCCAGGCCCTGGCGATGCGCTCGACGTTCCACCCCGTCGACGACGGTTTGCCGCTCCAGCCGAACCCCGGCAGCGACGGCGCCACGACATGGAACGCGTCCGCGGGATCGCCCCCGTGCGCGACGGGATCGGTCAGCGGCCCGAGCACGTCGAGGAACTCCACGACCGACCCCGGCCAGCCATGCGTGAGCACGAGCGGCGTCGCGTCCGGCTCCGGCGAGCGAACATGCAGGAAGTGGATCCCGAGACCGTCCACAGTGGTCTTGAAGCCCGGGAAAGCGTTGACCCGGGCGGCCAGCCCGAAGTCGTAGTCTTCGGCCCAGTACCGGCACAACTCCCGCGCGAAGTCCAGCGGGACACCCTGTTCCCAGTCGTCGACGGTGGCCGGCTCGGGCCAGCGCGTCGCGCGCAGCCGGGTGCGCAGGTCTTCGATGGCGACTTCGGGGATCCGCACCTCGAACGGTTCGATCACCAGGTCCTCCCAGTTCGTCGGTGCCACCAACGCTACGCATTTCGGCTGCCCACCGGCTCGCTCTGCGCCTGAACCAGCCGAAGGACCTGGTCAGAGACATTCAGGACCGGTTCCTGGCGCCACCGAACCGCACAACCGACCTGCTTGATGGCCCGCCTCGCCGGTTAACGACCACCACTCGCGAGGGCCCGCGGGACATGCGCTAAGCTTCCAACGTCGCCCAGGCGGCAACGCCCTCGTAGCTCAGGGGATAGAGCACTGCCCTCCGGAGGCAGGTGTCGCAGGTTCGAATCCTGCCGAGGGCACACAGTTGGACGGCGCTTTCAGCACTCCGTCATGGCGATCTTCACGACATCTCATCAGGGCCTTGATGCCCACGCCTCGAAGAGGGCCGACGCCAGCCAATGACGGCTTACGAAAGCCATGTGCTCAGCGCTGACGCCACAACCGCCATCGGAACGACGCTTCGGGTCCGCTCCCCGCGCCAGCAAGTAAGCCGTGACATCCACGTGCAGTGGCTCGCCCGTCTGCGCGTGACTGTCGATCTCGACGTCGACGGCATGGTGCAGCAACGTGAGCCCGCCATGCTCTTCGTTGATGTCGGCGCCGCCATCGAGGAGTTCACGAAGCAGCGGAAGATCGCACATCTCGACAGCCCAGTGGGCAGGACTCAGGTCGTTCACCGGTGAATGATCCCCCATCGTGAATACCTGCCGATGTTCCGGCTAGGACTCGATAGTTTTTATCGAGTCCAGCAAAGAGACAAGCTCGGCATTGGCCGCCAGACAGAAATTTTGGTCGGCCGCAGCCAGATCCGACATAACGTTGACATAGGTCGGATCAGCCTTCGCGAAGGCGTCACGAACCTTGACCGGCATCAGTGTCCAGTTTCGATGCTCGAAACCACCTACCCACTCCAACGTGCCGGAAAACTCTTGCACACATTGGGAAATACCTCTTCGAACGGCCGCGGACGGCTCGAGATAGCGCCACACGATCATCGGCGGGCAGACGAGACCGCTCAGGACACTTCGACCCACGGCGATGCGATACCAGCCAACTACGCCGTGCACAGAGAGAGCCTCGACCACGTCTCTCGCCACGATCATGACGCATACCTGCCACTGCGGGAACGGAACGAATCAGAAAGAGTCACTTGAGGAGTATTTGATCCCGGATTTGCACATCGGGGTGAACTCTGACCGCCAACTCGGCCTTCAGTGACTCCAGATCAGAGGTGACGACAATTTCGATAACTCCCTCTCTCTGACTCAGGGACAACATGACGACACCTTCCCGGAAGATGTCGGCAAGAACATCCTGACCGCGCATCCAGCGACAACGAATCGAGTTCCCGAGGATATCGCAGGAAAGATCGATCAAGTCCCCGGATACCGTCTCGTAACCCAGGCCGCGAACGGTGGCGTCTCCGCCCACCGGCGCTGTTTCCACGCCGAGAGCATCAACCCACTCGTCGTCACCAGGGAAGACAAGCTCCCCCAAGCCCATCGCGGCTCCCTCGTGGAATGACCGTGTCGTGCGCAAGCTACCAACCGCTCCCGAGACAAGCCATCGAGTCCGGCTCAGGATCCGGCGATGACCCGGATCCCGGCGATCAGGCGGTCGATGTGCTCGGGAGTCGTGCCGATGCCGATGCTCGCGCGCACCGCCGTCGGCGCGGTCGCGCCCGCCTGGTCCAGCAGCCGCCGGGTGAACGGGTGGGCGCAGAACAGGCCGTCGCGCACGCCGATGCCGAACTCCTCGGCCAGCCGGGTGGACACGGTGCGCGTCTCGACGCCGTCGACGGTGAACGACACGATGCCCAGCCTGTCCGGCCAGCCGCCGCCCAGGATCCGTACCGCGGGGATCTCCGCGAGGCCGTCGTGCAGCCGCGTGGTCAGGGCGTCCTCTTCGGCTCGGAGCACGTCCAGGTCCGCCGCCGCGAGGGCATCGCACGCGGACGCCAGCGCCACCGCGCCGATGACGTTCGGGGAGCCCGCTTCGTGTCGCGCGGCGCCGGCCGCCCAGTCGACGTCGCCGGGTCTGTCTCCGACATGTGCCGTGGCCCCGCCACCGGAGAGGTACGGCCGCGCGCGGTCCAGCCAGTCGGCCCGGCCCGCGAGTACGCCGACGCCGAACGGGGCGTACAGCTTGTGGCCGGAGAAGGCCACGTAGTCGAGGCCGAGCGTGGCGACGTCGATTCGCCGGTGCGGCGCGAGCTGGGCGGCGTCGACCGCGATGCGGGCGCCGAAGCGGTGGGCGGTGGCGGCCAGTTCGGCGAGCGGCCAGACCTCACCGGTCACGTTGGACGCGCCGGTGACGGCAAGCAGGACCGGACGCCCGGCGGCCTGCGCGGCGAGCGCGGTCTCGACGGCGGAAACCGCGCCCTCCGGCAAAGAAGGAGCCGGGAGGCGGACGACGTCGTTCCACGGCAAGAGGTTCGCGTGATGCTCGCCGTCGAACGTGACGACCACGGTGTCCGGCGGAACGGCGTGGGCCAGCAGGTTCAGCGCGTCAGTGGTGTTGCGGGTGAACACGACCACGTCGTCGGCGCGGCAGCCGAGAAACGTGGTGACGGACGCGCGGGCGAGTTCGTACTTTTCCGTGCACAGCCGCGAAAGCGCGCCCGCGCCCCGGTGCACGCTCGCGTAGAGCGGGAGCAGTTCTCCCACCACGTCGGCCACCTCGCGCAGGCAAGGCGCGCTGGCCGCGTAGTCCAGGTTGGCGTAGGCGATCTTCGTCCCGTCGGCCAGCCCCACCTTGACGTCGGAGCCCAGCACACCCAGCGTGTTCCCACTCATCATGAAGCTCCTCCAAAGAACCACGGTGAGACGGCGATCGCGCAGCCGTTCCGTTCGAACCGGCCGGGATGACGCGAGACGAGGGCGCCGAGATCGCGCCGGACGGGCACCGCGATCGAGCCCAGCACGCTTTCCCAGTCCGCCGCCGGGCGTGTGCCCAGCGCCTTGGTGATCGCGTCCGGCAGTTCTTCCTTGGGCGGCACGGGGATATCCAGTTTCGAGCACAGGGCCCCGACGTCTTCGGTCACGATCGCGAGCAGCCCGTCGGCCGCGGCGAAGACACCGTCGACGGCGGCAGGCGACGGCTCGCGCAGCAGCGCGTCGGCCGCGGCGAGCAGCGACGTCGTGACCGCGCCGCCCCGGCCGGCGCGCTCGCGTGCCACCAGCGCGGCCAGGATCCCTTCCGCCGAAACGAAACCGCCCGCGATGTCCACCATGATCATCAGCGTCGGACGCGGTGGTGCGCCGGCGGGCGTGAGCGCGTCGGCCACCCCGGAGTAGGCCTGGACCATGTAGTCCGTACCGGCGGGCGGGTGTTTCCCCAGCGCGTCGCCCCAGCCGCACGCGGCCGCGTAGACCAGCCCGGGGTTCACCGCGTGCATCGCGGCCGCGTCCAGGCCGAGCTCGACGTCCTTGCCCGGCGCCCAGTTGTGCAGGAACACGTCGGCGTCGCGGATCAGGTCCATGACCTCGTCGCGGCCCGCGGCCGACTTGAAGTCGATCTCGGCGATCCGCTTGCCGTCGTTGAGCACGCGGAACTTCGCCGAGCAGTCCCCCGCCATCGGCGGCATACCCCGCAGCGGATCGCCGCCCGGCGGTTCGATCCGGGTGACGGTCGCGCCGAGCAGCGACAGCAGCCGGGTCGCCAGCGGGCCCTGCACCCGGCGGGTCGACTCGACGACGTGGATCCCGGCGAGCGGCAGGCCGGCGTGGACACCGGGCGCCGGCCGCGCCGCCGGTCCGGCCCGAAGTGTCCACGGGGGCAGGCCCGCGTCCGGGTCAGCACGCCGCTCCACCACTGTCCTAACAGGACAGACGTGCATTCCGGTCGCGGCGGCGAGCGCGCGGATCTCCTCGAACGAGGCGGACTCGGCCGCTTCGTGCAGCTCGCGCGGAAGCACCGCCGACGCGCGCTCGTAGCGGAGGAGGAACGGCCGCCAGCCACGGGCGATCGCGCGCTCCGGCGTCCCCAGCGAGGCCCAGAATCCTTGCCAGGCCTCACCGCTGAAGGACTCGACCTCGAACGCGATCCCGTCCGCGGAGACGAACGGCGGCCGCGCCGTCGACGGCAGGTCTTCGTAGCTCTCGGGATCCTCGTCCGCGGTGGCCGCCGCGATGTACTGCCCGACCGCGAGCAACGCGACCCCGTCCGCGCCCAGCTCGACGCGAGACACGGGGTTTCCTCGCAGTTGAGCCAACGTCGCGGCCAGCATGCCCTGGACGGTGGCTATCCCGGTGAGGATCGAAACGTAGTCGACACCCAGCGGCCGCGGCTGCGCTTCGGACCGCCCGTGCAGTGCCATGATCCCGCAACCTGCCTGCACGAGGTTCTCCGAGAACGGCCCGTGCAGGCAGGCCTCGACCGAGACACCGGGCCCGCTCAGGCCGAAGGTATCGGGCGGGCCGCCACCGATGTCGGCCTCCAGCATCCGCAGCCGGTCGAGAACCGTCTCGACGACCGGCCCGGATCCGGGGAGATGGGCTTGAAAACCCTTCAAGGGCGCGGAAAACGACACGGCGAACCTCCATGCTGGAACGGCCTGGCGTCCGCTTGTGGCGGACGCCAGGCCGGCGGATCGAGGAACAAGGGACTAGACCGGAACCGATTCCTCGCGCGGTCGCGGCAGCTCGGCCGCGGCCTTGCGGGCGGCACGGCGCTTGATGACCCGCTCGCCCCAGTTCATCAAGGGACGTTCCAGCACGTAGTACGAGATCGTCGACAGGATGATCGTGCCGACCAGGGTGACCAGTTGCAGCTCCCAGAAGCCGGTACCGGCACGGATCAGCATCAACGGCATCGGCTCCCCGTTGAAGTAGGCGTTCGGCTTCTGCAGATAGAAATGCATCACCGCGAACTGCCACAGGTAGACCCCGTAGGAGATCTTGCCGACGAACAGGATCACCCGGTTGGTGAACACGGCGCGGATCACGCGCGACTCGGGTCCGGGTGCGACCATCGAAAGCAACAGGCTCGCCGAAAGAATGGCCAATAGGCCGTAGAAGATCCCCAGCGCGGTGAGACTGTAGTAATCGTCCATGCCGATTTCACTGCCGGGACGGGCACAGTTGATGAGCAGGCAGGTCAGCGCGATGCCCAGGAACAGGACGCGGTGGCGGCCGGCGAAGGTGAGCAGCTTGGGCGCCTCGTTCGGCGAGGCCTTCTGCAGCTCCAGCCAGATCGCGATGACCATGCCGATCGCGACCTCCGGCATCAGGCCCATCGGGTACCAGAACAGCGCGCGGGTGCCGAGGCCGTTCATCTGCGAGTACAGCAGCCAGGCGATACCGGCGGCGAACAGCAGCGGCACGGGGAGCATCATCCGGTACGCCCGCGCCCGCGCGGTCTCGCCGCGGGAAGCGAACTTGAAGGTCGCCCAGGCCAGCAGCGGCAGCAGGAGGTAGAACTGCGCCATGTCCGGCACGGTCCAGGTGATCTCCATGCCGTTGCTCCAGCCGTCCCAGTCGTAGATGTGCAGCAACGCCAACGGCCGGAAGACGTCCCACACACTGTCGATCTGCTGGAGGTTCAGCGCGATGAGGACCACGAAGTACATCACGTAGTACGCGGGGAGCAGGCGCAGCACACGGCGGATGACCGTGCCTTCGCGTTTGCGCGGGGTTCCGTTGATGACCGACTTCGCGAACCCCTGGTAGACGAACATGCCGGTGAGCACGAAGAAAACGCCCGCGAAGATCTGCAGGCCGCCGGTGAAGAACCCGCCGACGGCGCTGGTCGAAGCGATCGTGCCGCCGAGCTCCTTGGTGCCCAGTACCCCCGCGATCATCGCGACATGTGTGAAAAGCAAGGCGAGTGCGCAGACCCCGCGCAGTCCGTCGACGGCCAGATAGCGTTGTTTGGCCGGCTTTTCCGCGGCTGCGGGCGGCCCGCCTTTCCGCGTTGCGGTAACGCTCATTGTGCGTCCTTTCTCCCAAAAGCGATGGGGGTGAACCGCGTTCGAGCATTTCCACGTCACGCGGCGGAACCCAGGCCGGTAACCGGCTGCACTGCAAGCTTCGCATCGCGGGGAGGGGCTCGTCTTATTCCATTCTGCGAGAATGCGCGGCGTGAAAAAAGCTCGTGAGTGGTAAGGACGGTTAGAACCGTCCTTACCACTCACGAGCGGGGGGAGGATCAGGCGGCTTCTTCTTCGAGCCGTCGTGCGATGTCGGCCCGCAGCACCTTCTTGTCGATCTTGCCGATCGGGGTGCGCGGCATCGCGTCGACGATCACCAGCCGTTCGGGGAGTTTGAACCGGGCGACCCCCGCCGTCTCCATGACGTCGATGACGTCCTGCAGCGCGACGGAGGTGCCGGGCGTCGGCACGACGTAAAGGCAGCCGCGTTCGCCGAGCACCGGGTCCGGCATCGCGACCGAGGCCGCCATCTCCACCGAATCGAGCTGGTAGGCGAAGGATTCGACCTCCTCGGCGGCGATCTTCTCGCCGCCTCGGTTGATCACGTCCTTGGTACGTCCTTCGACGACGACGTAGCCGTCCGGGCGCAGCCGCACGACGTCGCCCGTGCGGTACCAGCCGTCCGGGGTGAAGGCGCGCTCGTTGTGTTCGGGCGCGCGGTAGTAGCCGCGGATCGTGTACGGGCCGCGGGTGATCAGTTCACCCTGTTCGTCCGGCGGGACCGGGTTGCCGTCGGGGTCGACGACGAGCAGTTCGTCGGCCGGGTTGATCGGACGGCCTTGGGTGTCGCAGGTGATGTCGAACGGGTCGTCCAGCCGGGTGAGGTTGGTCAGCCCCTCCGCCATCCCGTAGCCCTGCTGCAGCGTGCAGCCGAACACCGAGCTGATCTGGCGGACCAGCTGATCCTGCAGCCGCGCGGCGCCCAGCGTCAGCACCTTGAACGAGGACAGGTCGTGGTGCTTGTCGGCTTCGCGGTACTCCAGCCAGCGCACCACGATCGCCGGCACCACCGACGTCACCGTCGCGCGTTCGGCTTCGATCGCGCCCAGCGAGTCCCGCGGGGACGGCGACGGCGAGACGACCACGCGGCCGCCTGCCCACAGCACGCCGAGGATCGCGCTCAGCGGGTAGTTGTGCCCGAACGGCAGCACGGCGAGGTACACCGACGACGCGTCGAAGCCGAACGCGTCGGCGGATCCGTCGACATAGCAGGCGTAATCGTCGTGCGTGCGTGCGATGAGCTTCGGCAGCCCCGTGGTGCCTCCGGACAGGATCAGCAGCGCGACCGACCGCGGGTCGGGCGCCGACGCGTCCAGTTCGGCGCGTGCGGCGGCCGGATCCGCGGCCGGGGCGCACAGCGCACGCAGATCCACGTGCCCGTCGCGGGCGTCACCGGCGACGATGACGTGCTCGATGGTCTCGGCCCCGGCGGCGATCCCGGCCGCCAGTTCCTGGTGGTCGAAGTCCTTCACCCGGTCAGGCACGGCGATCGCCCGCGCTTCGGACAGCTCGGCCAGATAGGACAGTTCGTGCCTGCGGTGCTGGATCAGCGCCATCACCGGGATCACGCCGAGCCGGAAGCACGCCAGCGTCAGCACGACGAACTCCCAGCCGTTGGGCAGCTGGACCAGGAGCCGGTCGTCGGACCGGAGCCCCAGCGCGCGCAGCCGCTGGGCGGCACCGTCCACACGGGACAGAAGTTCGGCGTAGGTCAGCCGGAAATCGCCGTCGGTCAGTGCCTCGGCGTCCGGGGTCGCGTCGGCGGCGGCCACGAAGCGCGAGGCGAGCGCCTGGCCCTTCCAGTGCCCTTCGGCGACGTAACGCTCGACGAGGTCGGCGGGCCAGGGGACCGTTCCCGCACGGCTCGGCTGGACAGGTTTCGAGGGCACGACGGCCTCCCTTTCTCGTGGACTCATCCGAAGGACCGGTTGGCGGAGCTGAGGTTCTGTCCGAAAAGTGACCATGCACGTGAACCCGCCCGGCCGAAGGCCCCGCTATCGCGGTGGCAGGGCGCCTTCATCACCTGCGCGATCTGAAAGACCAGGTCGCGCCCTGCCGACGTCGATCGCGGACGCGGGTTCACCCACGGACACGAAGCGGGCAGGCATGGACTTGGCGCCGTTGACGAAATTCGACTCGAGCCGGGTCACCGGACCGGTCAGGCGCAGGCTGGACAGATGCGGCAGCAGTTCGGTCAGCAGCGTCGCCATCTCCAGCCTGGCCAGATGCGCGCCGAGGCAGAAATGCGGGCCGATGCCGAAGGACAGGTGCGGGTTGGGGTCGCGGCCGAGGTCGAGGCGGTCCGGGTCGGTGAACACGGCCGGATCGCGGTTGGCCGAGGTGTAGTAGACGACGACCTTGTCGCCCTCGGCGACCGGCTGCCCGGCGATCTCCGTGTCCCGCACGGCGGTGCGGCGGAACTGCATGATCGGCGTGACCCAGCGGATCAGCTCGTCGACCGCGGTGGCCACCGGCACCTCGCCGGACACCAGCCGCTCGCGTTCGGCCGGGTTGTTCACCAGTGCCTCCAGCGAACCGGAGATCAGGTGACGGGTGGTCTCGTTGCCCGCGACCACCAGCAGCAGCCAGAAGCTGCAGAACTCCCGGTCCGACAGGCGTTTCCCGTCGACCTCCGCGTTGACCAGGCGGCTGATCAGGTCGTCGGTCGGGGTTTCGCGCCGGGTCAGGCCGAGTTTCATCGCGTAGGCGAACGCCTCCGCGAACGTCCGGCGGTAGGCCTCGACATCGCCGCCGCCGAACTCCGGGTCGTCGAAGCCGACCAGCGCGTTGCTCCAGCGATAGAGCAGGTGCCGGTCTTCCGGCGGGAACCCGAGCAGGTCGCAGAGGACCAGAAGCGGCAGCTCGGCGGCGAAGTCGGCGACGGCGTCGAACTCCTCACCGCCGGTGACCTTCTCCACCAGGCGCCGGGCGTGCGCGGCGATGCTGTCGCTCAGCCCGCGGACCGACTTGGGGGTGAACACCGTCGCCACCAGACGGCGGATCCGGACGTGCTCGGGGCCGTCCATGCTGACCAGCAGCTGCCGGGTCTGCTTGAGATCGCCCGGGGTGCGCGGGTCGGGCAGGAAGGCGCCCTTGGCCGCCGACGAGAACTCTTCCGGCCGCCGCGACACCGAGTAGACGTCGTCGTACCGCGTCACCGCCCAATAGCCGGAACCGCGCTGAGTGGTCCTGCCGGCGCTGGAGTGCCTGGTCAGCAACGGTTCCGGGGTCCACGCCACCGGTTCGGTCTCCCGGCGGCGGGCGAACTCCGCGTGCGGCACGCCGTCGGCGAAGGTCGAGGGATGCGCGATGTCGGGCCGCTCGATCCCGATCGCCGCGAAGCTCTTGCGCAGCACGTCCTTGCGGAGCTTGCCGGTCGCCTCGCGGGGCAGCCGCGGGATGACGTGGTACGACCTCGGTGTCTTGAACCCCGCCAACGACTTGCGGCAGAACGGGTCCAGCACGGCGAACAAGTCCTCGGGGGCGTCGCCGGCGACCTCCACGACGGCCGCGACACGCTCGCCGAACTCGTCGTCGGGGACGCCGATGACCGCGACGTCCTGGACGGCGGGATGGTTGATCAGCACGGCCTCGATCTCGGCCGGGTAGACGTTGACCCCGCCGGAGACGATCATGTCCTGCGCGCGCCCGGTGAGATAGAGGAAACCGTCCTCGTCGAGATGGCCGACGTCGCCGAAGGTGAAGGTGCCGGGCTCCAGATGCGCGGACCGCGTCTTCTCGGGGGCGTTGTGGTACGAGAAGCTCTGGCCTTTGACCCGCCGGACGAACACCTGCCCGGTGGCTCCCGCCGGTTGCGGAGTGCCCTCCTCGCCGAGGATCACGATCTCGTTCGGCGGCACGGCCTTGCCGACACTGCCCGGATGCGCGAGCCAGTCCCGCGAGCCGGTGAGCGTGACGGCGCCGCCCTCGGTGGCGCCGTAGTACTCCGTCAGCACCGGGCCCCACCAGTCGATCATCCGGCGTTTGACGTCCGGCGAGCACGGACCGCCGCCGTGCCACACGCGGCCGAGACTCGCCCCCGAGAACCGCTCACGGACCTCGGCGGGCAGCCGCAGCAGGCGGATGAACTGGGTCGGCACCAGATGCGCGGCGGTGATCCGCTCCCGGTCGATGATGTCCAAAGTGGACTCGGGGTCGAAGGACCGGCGGATCACCAGTGTCGAGCCCAGCAGGAGCCCGAGCAGCGAGAAGAACAGCTGGGACGAGTGGTACCAGGGCCCGTCGAGCAGGCACCGTTCACGCGACGGGACGTCGAGGACGACGTGCGCGTACCGCGTCAGCTTCGCCACCCTGGAGAACGGCGCGCCGACCACGAACAGGCCGTTCACCACGCCTTTCGGCGCCCCGGTGGTCCCCGACGTGTACAACATCGTGGCACCGCAGGTCTGTCCTTCCGGCTCGGCCGAGGACATCAGGGCCAGCAACGGTTCCACCGCTTCGAACCCGGACTCGGCCGCGGATCCGGTGACCAGCAGCGTCGTGCATTCGCCGGTGGACCGGGCCACCGCGCGCCCCGCCGTTTCCGCGTACGCGGGCTCGACGACCAGGGCCTTGCTGCCGGAATCCGAGATTATGTAGGCGATCTCGGGATCGGTGAGGTGCCAGTTGATCGGCACCACCGTGACCCCGGAATGCAGACATGCCAAGAGGACCTCGAAGGTCTCCCGGCGATTGCCGAGCACACAGGCCAGCCGGTCTCCCTCGCCGAGCCCGCGATCCCGCAGCAGGGCGATCCAGCGGTTCACCCGCTCCCCCAGCAGGCGCCAGCCGACCGCGCCCGCCTCGTCGGCGATCGCGGTCCCGGTACCGCCCTCGGCGATGTAGTCGTTCAGTAGAGCCGGCATGACCTTCCCCTCAGTGACATTCAGTCGAGCAAATCCGGTTGGCGCCGCACGAGATCGGCGTACAACGGCCGGAAATTGAGCCGTCCCATCCCCGGTGTCCCGATGGTCGACGCGGTGTGCCGCGCGACCTCGGGCTCGATCCGCACCGGGTTCCCGGCCGCCTCCGCGAGCAGTTGCACGTGGCACGAGCTGTCCATGTTGGTGAACCACCAGGCCGCCTCCTGCACCGTGCCGCCGACCGTGAGCAGCCCGTGGTTGCGCAGGATCACCGCCTTGCCGGTGCCGAGCCGGACCGCGATCCGCTTGCCCTCGTCGGAATCCAGCACCACGCCGCCGAATTCGTCGAAGACCTCGTGGTCTTCGTAGAAGGCGCACGCGTCCTGGGTGATCGGGTCGAGTTTGCGGCCGAGCGCCGCCCACGCGCGCCCATAGGTGGAATGCGCGTGCGCGACCGCGACGACGTCGGGCCGCGCGGCGTGGACGTGGGAATGGATGACGAACCCGGCCGGGTTGATCCTCCCGTCGCCCTCGACGATCTCACCCCGCCCGTCGACCAGCAGCAGATCGCTGACCCGCACGTGTCCGAAGTGGACACCGAACGGGTTGATCCAGAACCGGTCCGGGTCGCCGGGGTCGCGAGCGGTCACGTGGCCGCCCGCGCCCTCGTCGAAACCGCGCACCGCGAACAGCCGCATGGTCGCCGCCAGCCGTTGTTTGCGGTAGAGCCGTTCCTCTTCGACGGTCCTCATCCGCAGCCGCCCGGGCTGTCCCAGTCGTAGGCGGCGCCCTCGTCCAGCAATTCCGCGGGCACGCCGTACCACTGATCGGTGGGCAGCTCCGTGACCGTGGCCTCCTGCTCCTCGCTCATGCCGCACGCTCCTCTCGCACCGTCGGCCGCCAGACCCCGAGGAAGCCGTCCAGCCGGTCGAATCCCCAGTAGCGGTGGCGGCCCCATTTGAAGTAAGGGATGCCGAAGATGTCGTCGAGATAGGCCTGGTAGAGACAGTCGACGCCCTCGGCGCGGATCTCCGGGTCGTCGACCGCGCCGACGGCCAGCTCCGGGTCGAGCCCGGCCTGCTCCGCCGCAGCGCGCACGATGTCGGGCTCGCAGATGTTTTCGCCACGGCCCCAGCGCGCCTCGTTCAGCGCGTCGTAGAACGGCCACTCGACGCCCTCGCGGCGCGCACGCAGCCAGGCCAGATGCGGCAGCTCCCACCACGGCTCGATGTCGATCGGCCAGGCCATCTTCCGGCCCTGCCCCTCGGCGATCCGTTTGGTGTCCATCAGCATGTACAGATGCTTCGCGCGGCTCATCTGCACGTAGTGGAACTCGCCGCCGCGTTCGTCGAGGCCGGCGCCGGTCACCGTGTCCGGATCCCAGTACGGGTAGCACTCCAGCTGTTCGAGGGCGCCGGGCACCTCGTCGCGCAGCTTGTTGATCGCGAGCCAGCTGTACGGGCTGCGCAGCGAGAAGTACAGCTTGGCGGGCCGGCTCACGTCCGGTCCCCGATCAGCGCGTGCACGACACCCTCGTCCAGCTCGGCCATGCCGCCCGCGCCCGGCCCGGCCGCGATGGCGTAGCCGTGCAGGATCTGGGCGGTGGCGACCGGGACGAGTTCCTGTCCACGTTGGACATAGCAGTCCATGCGGCCGTCGAACATGACCCCGCGCAGGATGTCGGTGACGGTGAAGACGGTGTGCACCGTCTCCTCCATCCGCGCGTCCTCCAGCAGCCGCACGCGGGCGCGGGAGACGACCGGGATCCAGGCGCGTTCGGACAGCATGCGGCCGACGGAGATGCCGCGGTCGGCGAGATACCGGTCGACGACCTCCTCCAGCGTCCGGACGAAGCCCGAGTGCTGGACGCGGTCGGAGTAGTGGCAGTAGAAGTACGGTGCCCGCCACGACCACAGGAACGCGCCCGGTGACGCGGTCAGCACCGACTCGGCGGTCTCCCCGTCCGGGATCGCGATCCGCGCGGCGGCGGACTCCAGCGCCGGGACCTCCAGGTGCGCCAAGGCTTCGGGGGCCGCGGCCCTGGCGTCGGCCGCCCGCTCACGGACCAGCGCGACGGTGACCTTGCCGCGCAGCACGGTGACCTTCTCACCCTCGCGGACCACCGAGAGCTGGACGTTCAGCTTGTCGCCGCGGCCGGGCGTGACCTCGACCTCGACCTCGTCGTCGAGTTCCAGCACCGCGGGCAGCTGCACCGAACAGTCCACGATCTCCGCGCCGAGACCGTGCTCGAGGAACAGGTCGCGCGCGCTCGTGCCCTGGTCGCGCAGCCACTGCAGGACACCCTGCTCGACCAGGTACATGAAGTGCTTGAAACCGATCCAGGTGCGGATGTTGGCGCCCTCGAACGCGGGGCGGCCGTGCGTGACGGTCCGGCTTGGCCGCAGGACTGCGGTCATCGGAGTTCACCTACCTTCGGAAGGGTCCGGACGTCTTCGACGAGGCCGGTCACCTCGGCCGCGGCGTACCGGGCGTAGCGGACGTGGAAGAAGTGGTCACCGCGGTCGAGCGTGTGCAGCGTCGCGCCCGGCATACCGTCGGCGAGGACGCGCGCGGACTCGGCCGGCAGCGTCGGGTCCAGGCCACCGACCAGCACCTTCGTCGGGATCTCGACGTTGCCGAGCTGGAGATCGGCGCTCGCGGCGTAGCGGTCGAACACCGCCGCGAAGCCGAGCGGGCCGGCGCGGTTCAGCGCGATCTTGACCATGCCGTCGACGACCTCGGGGTCCAGCGAGGCCGCTCGTTTGCCGAGCCGGGCGCGGACACCCTCACCGACGTGCGCGGTGAACGTCTCGCGCGAGCGTTCGAACATCCGCCAGGTCACCTCGTAGCGGGGCAGGCGGTAGAAGGGACAGAACAACGCCACCGACGAACCGACGCGCGGGTCGAGCGCGCACATCAGCTCCAGCGCGGCGTTGGCGCCGAACGAATGCGCCACGAGGACGTCCGGGGTCGCGCCGACCATGTCCAGCCCGTCGCCGAGCCATTTGCCGAAGGAGCGGTTGCGCCAGCGGAAGTCGTTGCCCGCCTTCCACGGCAGCTCCAGCGAAACGATCCGGTAGCCCTGATCGAGGTGCGCGGCCAGCGGCGTCCAGCTCTTCCAGTGGCCTTCCATCCCGTGCGCGAACAGCACCAGCGGCGCACCGGGCCTGCCGGGCGCGATCGTGTGCGCCTTCACCGCCGAACCGTTCACCGGAACCCCATCTCGTCGCTGTGCTCGGTGACGGTGACCGACGGCCCGCCGTCCGGACGCCGCGGGCCGATGCCCACGCGGCCTTCGCCTTCCGTGACGGCGAGGTGGGCGGCGAGCGCGAGCTCCACGACCCCGTGCGCGCCGTAGAAGTCGCCCCACCGTTCCTTGACGTCGAAGCCGCCGGGGCCGACCGTGCACCGGGGCATGGGCTTTCCAGGACCGACGTCGACGACAACGCGCCCGGCGTTTTCGCGCCAGGGTTCGAGGATCGCGCACGCGCTCCCCGCGCGCAGCGGTCCGTCGTGCAGGATCGAGGCGATCTCGTCGTCGGGCTCGGCCCCGACGAGCACCACCCGCGTGGCGCGGCCGGAGCGCAGCAGCAGGCTCGCCATCCGCAGTCCCGCGTGCCCCGCCGTGCTGCCGGAACACAGCATCAGATTCGGGCCGCCGAAACCGAACCACAGCGCGACCGTGCTGGCCACGACGTTCGGCGAGACGTTGGGCGCGTCGAGCACGCTCACCGCCCGGCCGCCTTCCGCTTCGACCGCGCGCGTCACCTTCGCGACCGTCTCGACGTTGCCGAGGTTGCTGCACGCGACCACCGCCGTGCCGGTCTCGATCGACCCGGTGGCCCGCTGCCCCGGCTCCCAGCCGAGCGCGCGATGGACCGCGCACAACGCCAGACGGGTCGAGGGTTCCTTGTACAGCAGGCCTTTCCGGCCGAGGACGGTGGCGGCCTTCTCCGGCGGCGCGCCGTCGAACCCCTCGATCCCCGGCAGGTGCAGGCTCCAGCCCGTGAGGAGCAGGCGGGTCTCCCCCGCGCGGCCGCTCATGCCCGCTCCAGCAGTGTGACGGCGTTGACCCCGCCGAAGCCGAACGCGTTGACCTGCACCAGTTCCGGCCGGGCGGTGACGGCTTCGCCGATGACCAGGCGCAGTCCGGTGGCCTCGTCCAGAGGCTCGGAAAGGCCGGTGACCGCGGGCACCTCGCCGGAGGCGAAGATCCGCAACGCGACGTCCACATTGACCAGTGCGGCGCTGCCGGAGGTGTGCCCCGTTGCGCCCTTGACCGCGGTGACGAGCGGGTTCCCGCCGCCACCGAGGACGACCTTGCGCAGCGCGTCGCATTCGACCGGGTCGTTGAGCGCGGTGCCGGTCGCGTGCGCCACCACCACGTCCACATCGGACGGTATCCGGCCCGCACGGGTGTAGGCGTCGGACATCGCGCGGGCGATGCCCTCGATGTCCGGCGCCGTGGCGTGGTAGGCGTCGCAGGAGAGCCCGGTCGCGGTGACCTTGCCGAGCGACGGCCCTTCCCAGGTCTCGGGGACGACGACGAGCACCGCCGCGCCCTCGCCGAGGAGCACGCCGGTGCGGTCGCGGTCGAACGGGCGCACCCGCCCGGTCGGCTCCTCGGCGACCCGGCCGATCATGGCGAGCATCGACCGTGTCATCGCGTCGGCGGCGGCGACCACGACGGCGTCGCATTCGCCCAGCTCCAGCAAATCCTGCGCGAGCGCGAGCACGTGGCCGCC
Source organism: Amycolatopsis sp. EV170708-02-1 (assembly GCF_022479115.1). NCBI lineage: Bacteria > Bacillati > Actinomycetota > Actinomycetes > Pseudonocardiales > Pseudonocardiaceae > Amycolatopsis > Amycolatopsis sp. EV170708-02-1. The sequence continues at coordinate 3,561,047 of NZ_CP092497.1, read as the reverse complement.
CGCGCTGCACGCGTTGACGACCGTGGTCACGTCCGTGACGCCGGGCAGCGCGCGGGCCACGACGTCGGCGAAGTCCAGCCGATCGGCGGGCACGGACTCACCGGTGAGCGCCAGCCGTTCCACCGCGGACAGCTCACGCAGCCCCGTGCCGACGAGGACGGCCACCCGCTGGGTGTCGGTGTCCACACCGGACTGTGCGACGGCTTCGGCCAGGCATTCGGCGAGGAGCCGTCCCGCACGGAACGGCTCGTCGGCCAGATCGGCGTGGTAGCCGTGGGCGACGTTCAGCTTTTCCGGGTCGCCGTACCGGAGCGGTGAGACGCCGCAGGCGCCGCGAAGCAGGCCCTCGAACGTCTCCGCTCCCGAACCGAGGCAGGTGCGCACCGCGCTACCCGCGATCAGGACCGCCATCGGCGTACCTCCTCACGATGGCGGCGCCCACGGCACCGTCCGCGCCCCGCGCGGTGAGCAGGCTCAGCCCGGGCCGGGTGTCGCGGTCTTCGGCGAGCAGGACACCCAGCGCCACCGCGCCGGACGCCGCGTCGCATTCGCCGAACAGCCGCTTGACCATGACCCGTTCCGGGCTGTGGCCGAGCGCACGGACGATCGGGCCGTACTCACGGCGGTCGCCGTCGTCGGCCTCGCCCGTGTACACAGTGGACACTTCGGACGCGTCGGCACCGGCCTTCGCCAGCACCCGGTGCACACATCCGGCGAGCGCGGTTTCGGCGGCGTCACCACCACCGGGCCCGTACGCCGTGGCGACCGCGAGGACGCCGGCACGCCGCCGCGTGCCCGCCCACTCGGGCGTGTTCTCCTTGGCCAGCACGAACATCCCGGCCGCCTCACCGGCGGCGACGACCTCGGTCGCCCCGGTCAGATGCGTCGACCACGCGCGGTGCGGGGTGAACTCCTCCACCGCACCGGCGACCACGACGTCGACGTGGCCGCGCTCGATCGCGTTGCCGGCGTAGCGCAGGGCGTTGAGGAAACCGAGCGTGCCACCCGCGATGGTGGTGTTCACCCCGCGCAGGCCGAACCGGATGGCGACCTGCCCGGCCGCGCAGTTCATCACCGTGTTCGGGAACAGCATCGGGTTCACCAGGTACGGCTTCTCCTGCACGAGGGTCTCGCGCGTGTAGTCGCTGGTGGACTTGAAACTGCCCAGTGAGGTCCCGAGCACCACACCGATCCGCGGCCGGACCTCGTCGTCGAGCTCGACCCCCGCCTCGCGCAGCGCCTCCTGGCAGCACACCACGGCGAGCCCGGTGGCCCGGTCGTAGGTGCTGGTTCCCTTACGTCCCAGGTGTTCCCGTGGGCTGAAGCTCGGCAGGAAGTGCCCATTCGCCGCGGGTAAAGGCTCTTCGTAGAGATCGCCGATCTCCTGGCCCTTCTCGACTTGACCGGCCTCGGCCAGCTCGAGCCGCTTCGCCAGCGCGTCCACGCCGACGCCCGCGGAGGTCAGCGCGCTCCAGCCGGTCACCACCACACCGCTCATTCTGGCGCTCCCAACATCACGATGGCGTTGTTGCCACCGAAGGCGAAACCGTCGTTCTGGACCACCCGCACGTTCGCCTGCCGGGCCGCGTTCGGCACCGGGTCGACGCCCAGCTCCGGGTCCTCGGTGGTCCAGTTGACCGTGGGCGGCAGGAAACCGCGGTCGATCGCGATCGTCGAGGCGATCGCCCCGAACCCGCAGGCCGCGCCCATGGTGTGGCCGAGCATCGACTTGATCGAGCTGATCGGCGGCGGGCGCTCGCCGAAGACCTCGAGCACGGCCTTGCTCTCGACCAGGTCGTTCACCTGCGTGCCGGTGCCGTGCGCGCAGATGTAGTCCACATCGGACGGTGAGATCCCGGAGTTGCGGTGCGCGATGCGCATGCATTCCGCGACCGTCGGCGCGTCCGGCGTGACCGGGTGGATGGCGTCGCAGTTGACGCCGTACCCGAGCAGTTCCGCGTAGATCGTGGCGCCCCGCTTCGTGGCGTGCTCCAAGGTCTCCAGTGCGAGCACGGCGCCGCCCTCACCGGTGAGGATGCCCGCGCGGTCCTTGTCGAACGGGGTGCAGGCGTCCTTCGCCAGCGCGCCGAGCCGGTAGAACCCGGCGTGCGCCCAGCGGCACACCGAATCGGCGCCGCCGGCGAAGACGACGTCGGCCTCACCGCCGGCCAGCAGGTCGTAGGCGTAGCCGATCGCGTAGTTGCTCGCCGAGCAGGCGGTCGCGATGGTCAGCGACTCCCCGGCGAGTCCCAGCTCCTCGCTGACCGCGTTCGCCAGCCGGTTGGCGGGCAGCTGCGTCAGCAGGGCCGGGTCCTGCGCGGCGAACCCGCCGTCGATGATCTGCTCGGTGAGCGCCTCCGCGACCGCGGACTCACCACTGGTGGTGCCCATGATCGCGTGGGCGCGCCCGGGCGTCACCGACGTCAGGTCGAGCCGGGCGTCGGCCACCGCCAGCCGCGCGGCACTCGCCGCGAACTGGCTGGACCGGCCCCAGTGCGCCGGGTCGACCCGGCGGAGCTGAGCACCCGGATCAAAGGTCTGGACCTCGCCCGCGTTCCGGTGCGGGAACCCGGCCGGGTCGAAGCTGGTGATGGGCGAGATACCGGATCGGCCGGTGCGGAGCGCCTCGGCGAACGCGGCGATCCCGATCCCGATGCTCGACACCGGGCCGACCCCGGTAACGACAACGCGGGCCACGGTTCATCCCTTCTTGACGGAGTGCCGGATCAGGGCGTCGTTGACCGCCTTGAGCGTGCGCAGCTCGGGCAGTTCGGCCTGCGGGATCTCGATCTTGTACTGCTTGTCGATCCGGGCGAGGATCTCGATGGCGCGCAGGGAGTCGGCCTCGTAGTCGTCGATGAAGTCCCCGTTGTCCTCGAGTTCCTCGGGCTCGAGCTCGAGCACCTCGGCGACCAGCTCGCGGAGCTCCTCGAGCTGGGTGTCGGTCTGCGTCATGACGATCCTCCGGTTTCGTTGTCCCGTGCGGTTCTCACGCCGCGGGCCGCACAGGGCGCCGCGTCGCGGTCAGGGTGGTGACGGTGGCGATCAGGCGATCACCGGCCCAGGTCCGGCCGGTGGCGAAGGCCGTGTCGGCCAGCACCGACTCCAGGCGGACCTCGTGGCGGAGCACGTCACCAGGGCGGGCGGCACCCATGAAGCGATAGTCACGGGCACCGATGAACATCAACGTCGTGTCGTCGTCCTCGACCGGCGCGCGGCCGTCGAGCCAGAGCAGCGCGGCGCTCTGCCCGAACGACTCGATCATCAGCGACTTCGGGTAGTCGTACCGGCTCGCCGGCGCGCCGTCGGGAATCCCCGCGTAGCACGGCTCGGTGCCGGTGACCGCCTTGATCGTCACGATCGATTCGCCGGGGACCAGCTCCAGCACGCGGTCCACCAGCAGCAGCGGATAGCGCTGCGGGAGCAGGATCCGGACGTCGTGGTGCTCGGTCATTCCGCGTCCTCCTCGAAGGTGGCCCGGATCTTGGCCGTCGTCGTCTCGCCGAGGGCGGCCTTGCCGGTCACGTCCCAGCCCTCCTCGGTGCGCTTCGCGGTGGCCGTGAGAACCATGCGGTCGCCGTCGAGCACGGGGGCGAGGAAGCGGACGGACCGGACGGTGCGCAGCCGGGCGTTCGCGGCCTCGCGCATCGCCTGTTCCAGCGTCTCGATGACGAAGATGCCGGGATATACGGCCTGGCCGGGGAAATGCCCGCGCAGGTTGGGTTCCTTGCCGTCCACGGTGATCTGGGCGACCAGTTCGAGGTCGTCCCCGCACGCACGGACGTCCAGCAGGTCGACCGCCCGCAGCGGCGCGGCGAAGTCGGTCACAGCGTGATCCCCCCGTCGACCTGCAGCACCTGTCCGGTGATGTAGGAGGCGCGGTCGGAGACCAGGAACGCGACCAGTTCGGCGACGTCCTCCCCGGTGCCGAACCGCTTGACCGGGATCTGGGTCAGCGCCTTGGCACGCTGCTTGTCGCCAAGGGCGCCGGTCATGTCGGTCTCGATGAAACCGGGCGCGACGACGTTGACCCGGACACCATGCCCGGCGACCTCCTTGGCCAGCGACTTGCTGAAGCCGATGATCCCGGCCTTGCTGGCGGAATAAGCGGTCTGGCCCGCGTGGCCGTAGACGCCGGCGACCGAGGACATGTTGACCACCACGCCGCCTCGGTTCTTCATGAACCGGAAAGCCATGGCACGGCAGAAGTTCCAGGTGCCGGTGAGGTTCGTGTCGAGCACGGCGTGCCAGTCCTCGGCGTTGGCGAGCACCAGCGGGCTGTCCTTGGTGATCCCGGCATTGTTGACCAGCAGATCGATCGTGCCGAGCTTCTCTTCGGCGTCCTTCACGAATCGCTCGACGGCTTCGGAATCAGTGACATCGCATTCGGCGAAATAGGAGGGAACACCGATCGCGGCGATGTCCTCTTCGGTTTCCGCCGACGCCGCGCTCGCTTTCGAAAAACAGCCGGCGACGGCGTAGCCCTCCTGGGCCAGCCGCAGCGCCACGGCTCGGCCGATCCCTCGTGAAGCCCCGGTGATCAGGGCCCGGTGGTGCTCCGCCACGACGCCTCCTCGTTTTCCAGCACATTTTGTTTCCATTTTATGAAGCGCGGCGCAAACTGTTCTTCTCATCGTTTGCCGCGAGCTCCGAAAGAACTTCTTCGGTATCCGCGCCCGGCCGCGGCGCACCGCGACGGACCTTCGTCGGAGTACGGGAGAATTTCACCGCCGGCCCGACGATCGGCGCGACGGATCCGTTGCTCAGCACCGTTTCCTGCAACATCGCCCGCGCCTGGACGTGCTCGTCGGCGACGGCCTCGGTGAGTGTGCGCACCGGCGCGGCGACGAGGCCGCGGCCGTTCAGCACTTCGAGCGCCTCGGCCAGCGGACGCCCGGCGCACCAGCCCGCGACTATCGCGTTGACCGCGTCCCGGTTGGCCAGCCGTTCGGGCGCCGTGCCGAATCCCTCGGCGCGCCCGAGTTCCGGCCTGCCGATGATCTCGGCGAGCGCGCGCCAATGCCGGTTGATCGCGACGGCGAGGTACAAATGCCCGTCCGCGCACGCGTAGACGTTGGCAGGCACCACGAAGTCGGTCTCGTTGCCGAGCCGTTGCGGCGGCGCGCCCGTCGCGGCGAGCGTCGGCAAACCGCTGCTGCTGGCGAGCAGACAGTCCACCATGGACACGTCGACGTGCTGCCCTTCGCCGGTCCGGTTCCGGTGCGTCAGCGCGGCGAGGCCGCCGATCGCCGCGTGCAGGCCGGCCAATTCGTCGGCGAGGAACGTCGGCGCGCGCACCGGCGGGCCTTCCGGAAGTCCGTTGAGCGACATCCAGCCTGCCGCGGCCTGGATCGCGGGATCGTAGGCGGGCAGATGCGATTTCGGGCCGTACTGCCCGAAGCCGGACACCGACACGAACACGATGTCCTCACGCGCCGCACGGCAGGCCTCGTAGCCGGCACCCCAGCCGTCCAGCGTTCCGGGCTTGTAGTTCTCGACCACGATGTCCGCGTGGGCCACCAGTTCCAGGAACCGCGCGCGATCGGTGTCGTCACGCAGGTCCAGCCCGGCGCTGCGTTTGTTGCGGTGCACGGTCTCCCGGAACCACGACAGCCCGGTGCCGGGGATGTTCGGCGGCACCTCGCCGTCGTGGCCGTCGGCGAGCTCGACGCGGACGACGTCGGCCCCCATGTCCGCCATGACGCAGGTGGCGAGCGGGCCGGACCAGACCTTGGTCACGTCGAGGACGCGCACGCCTTCCAGCGGCCCCACCGAACCGGCTCGCGCCCGCCGGAAGAACTCTTCTTCGCGCATGATCAAAGCCTTTCCAGCAGGGAGGCGGTGCCGAGCGAACCGCCACAGCACATGGTGATCAGCGCGGTCGAGGTGCCGGTGCGTTCGAGTTCGTGCAGCGCCGTCACCAGCAGCCGGGTCCCGGTCGCGCCGAGGGGATGACCGAGCGCGATGGCGCCGCCGTTGACGTTGACGCGATCGATGTCGGCGCCGTGGGCCTTCGCCCAGTTCAGCACCACCCCGGCGAAGGCCTCGTTCACCTCGCAGATGTCCACATCGGACAGCCGTCGTCCGGTCTTGCGCAGGACCCGTTCGGTGGCGACGACGGGCCCGTCGAGCAGGTAGTACGGATCGGCGCCGGTGACGACCTGGCCGACCAGCCGCGCCCGCGGGGTCAGGCCCAGCGCGCGGGCCTTCCCGTACGACATCCAGAGGATGGCGGCGGCCCCGTCGGAGATCTGCGAAGTCGATCCGGCGGTGTGCACCGCGCCCTCGACGTTGGGGCGCAACGCGGCGAGACCTTCGAGCGTCGTGTCGCGCACGCCTTCGTCGCGGGTGACCGAACCGACCGGCGAGACCTCACGGTCGAACCGGCCTTCTTCCCACGCCCGTGCCGCCCGCTGCTGGGAAAGAAGGCCGTAGTCGTCGGCGTCCGCGCGCCCGATGCCCTCACGCGCGGCGATCCGCTCGGCGCCGCCGAACTGCGCCTTGGGCGGGTCTTCCCACGGATAGTCGGCCGTCTTGTAGTGCCCGGGCCCTTGGTAGAGGTTCGTCCCGATCGGCACCCGGCTCATCGACTCGACGCCGCAGGCGATCCCGGTGTCGATGGCGTCCGCGGCGATCAGCGCGGAGATCAGATGGTTGGCCTGCTGGGCCGAGCCGCACGAAACGTCCACTGTGGAGCAACCGACGGCCGGGTCGTGGCCGGAGTTGAGCCAGGCGTTGCGGGTGACGTTGAGGCTCTGCTCGCCGGACTGGGTCACGCAGCCGCCGATGATCTGCTCGACGTCGCCGGGTTCGATGCCGGCCCGGGCGATGACCTCCAGCTGGACGTGCCGCATCAGCTCGACGGCCTTGAGCCCGGCGAGCACCCCGCCGCGTTTGCCGAGCGGGGTGCGGACGGCGGAGACGATGACCGGGGTCCGGTCGTTCAGCGCGGCCACGCGGATACCTGCCTCTCCACCGGACGCGGTGCCCGGCTCCACCATCGTGGTGCGGCCCCCGAGGGGGGAACGTCTCTCCGATTGCGGTGCCGACCGGGGGTTCTCCGTAGTTGCGGGAATGGTTCGCGCGGCCCCTCACGATCATCGGCGCTGGCTATGGTGCCTACATGCGGCTGGACGACAGCGAAGATCAGGCGGCATTCCGGGCGGGCCTGAAAGCCTGGCTCGCCGAACAGCTACCCGAAGCCACGCCGAGCGCGCCTCGCGCGTGGTCCGCCGACGAACTGCGCGCCTGGAGCAAGGCGTTGCACGCGGCCGGATACGCCGGTCTGACCTGGCCGTCCGAGCACGGCGGACGCGGCCTTTCCCCGTCGTACCAAGCGATCTACGCCGAGGAGAGCGCGCTGGCCGAGGCGCCGGACCACGCCGGGGTGATCGGGCTCGGCATGGTCGGCCCCGCGATCGTCCACTATGGAACGGACGCGCAGAAGGCCGAGCACCTCCCCCGGATCCTTTCCGGGGAAACGATCTTCTGTCAGGGCTTCTCCGAGCCGGACGCCGGATCGGACCTCGCCTCGGTGCGCACCCGGGCCCGCCGCGTCGACGGCGGCTACGTCGTCGACGGCGAGAAGGTCTGGTCCTCCTACGCCCATTTGGCCGACCATTGCCTGCTGCTCGCCCGCACCGATCCGGACGCGGCCAAACACCGCGGCCTCACCTGTTTCCTGCTCGACATGCGCGCGCCCGGCGTCGAGGTGCGGCCGCTGCGTCAGCTGTCCGGCGACACCGACTTCAACCAGATCCTGCTGAGCGGCGTCGAGATCCCCGACGACCGCGTCCTCGGCGAGCCCGGACAGGGCTGGCGGGTCGCGCTGACCACCCTCGCGCACGAACGCGGCACGTTCGGCATCACCCTCACCGCGCGGCTGTCCGTGCAGCTCGACAGGCTGGTCAAGACCGCGAAGGCATGCGGAGCCGACACCGACCCGCGGGTCCGTGCCGAGATCGCCGAGCTGTACGTCGACCTGCAGGGCCTGCGGTTCACCGGATACCGCGCGCTGGCCGCGATGGAGCGGACCGGCGAGCCGGGACCGGAGAGCTCGATCCTGAAACTGCGCTGGTCGCAGGCGAACCAGCGGGTGAGCGCGCTCGCGCTGCGGCTGCTCGGCGCCGGCGCGGCGGCCGACGGGACCGACGCCTTCTGGGGCGGCTACTGGCAGCACCAGCGGTTGCGCAGCCGGGCCAACAGCATCGAGGGCGGGACATCGGAGATCCTTCGCGGCATCGTCGCGGAGCGGGTCCTCGGCCTGCCGAAATCACGTTAGAGCCAGTTGGCGGAGCTGAAGATGGACTCGAGAAGTGACCAAACGCGTGAACCCGCCCGGCCGAAGGCCCCGCAATCGCGGTGGCAGGGCGCCCTGCCGGCCCTCGTGAGGTGGAAGACCGAGCCGCGCCCTGCCGACGTCGATCGCGGACGCGGGTTCACCAATCCAGGGAGGGGCCACCGATGGACTTCGCGTTGACCGAGGACCAAACCGCGCTCAAGGTCGCGGCCCGCACGTACCTCGAGGACACGTACGGCTTCGAGCGGATCGCGGCGTTCGCCGACGAGGGCGAGAACGACCTCGCCGCCTGGCCGGAGCTCGTGCGGCAAGGCTGGCTGGATCCGGATCTCGGTCTGGCGGAACTCGTCCTGCTGGCCGAGGAAGGCGGGCGTGCCCTGCATCCGGTGCCCTGGTTCGCCACGGCCGGGCTCGCCCTGCCGGTGTACCGGGCGGCGGGCGTCGAACCGGCCGGCCCGGCGACGCTCGCCGATGGCTCCGGCACCTGCCGCGCGACCCGCCGCGACGACGGCTGGCGGCTGGACGGCGCGGTGCAGGCCGTCCTGCACGCGGACGTCGCCACCGAGATCGTGGTCGCAGCTCGCACGCCGGCCGGGGTGGCGCTGTTCGGCGTCGGCCGCGCCGCCGCTTCGGTGTCCGCGTGTGCCGGTATCGACCCGCTCCGGGCCACCTCGGACGTCGCGCTGGCCGGTGCCGAGGGCAGGCTGCTGGCCGGGCCGCCTTCCGCCGCGCCGTTGCTCGCCGCGATCCGGAGCCGGGCGACGACCCTGCTCGCGGGCGAGGCCATCGGCGTCGCCGACCGGGCGCTGGCGATCGCCGTCGACCACGCGAAGACGCGATCCCAGTTCGACCGGCCCATCGGTTCGTTCCAAGCGGTGAGCCAGCAGCTCGCCGACGGCTACGCCGAGGTCGAACTCGCGCGATCACTGGCCTACCGCGCCGCTGCCGCCCCCAGCGCGGAAGCGGTCGCGTGCGCCGCCCACGCCGCGAGCCGCGCGGCGGTCTCCGTCTGCGAAACGGCGATCCAGGTGTGCGGCGGGATGGGCGTCACCTGGGAGTTCCCGCTGCACCGCTGGTTCCGGCGCGCGCTGTGGCTGGAAGCGGAACTCGCCTCGGGACCGTTGGAAGCGATCGCGCACTCACTGTTCGGAGAGCACTCATGAGCCTGCAACTGCACTGGTTCCTGCCGTCACACGGCGACGGGCGGGAGATCGCCAAGACCGCCGACGGTGTCGCGGCCCCCGGCGCCCGCCGCGAACCGGATCTCGAATACCTGACCCAGGTCGCGCTCGCCGCGGACCGTTTCGGGTTCACCGGGATGCTCACGCCGTTCGGGTTGTTCTGCGAAGACCCGTGGGTCGTCGCCTCGGCACTCGCGGGGGCGACCCGGTCGGTGAAGTTCATGATCGCGCTGCGGCCGGGGTTCGTCTCGCCGCTGCTCGCCGCGCAGACCGCGGCGACCTTCCAGCGCGTCTCCGATTCGCGGCTGCTGCTGAACATCGTGACCGGCGGCGACCCCGACGAGCAGCGCCGCTACGGCGACTGGCTCGACCACGACCAGCGGTACGCGCGCACCGGCGAGTTCATGGACGTCTTCCGGCAGGCGTGGCCGGGTTCGCGGTTCGACTTCTCCGGCACGCACTACACGTTGCAAGCCGGGATGGTCGCGCGGCCGCATCCGGTGCGGCCGACCCTGTTCCTCGGCGGTTCTTCTTCGGCCGCGCTGGAGGTCGCGGCCGCGCAGGCGGACGTGCTGCTGATGTGGGGCGAAACGCCGTCGGCGATGGCCTCGCATCTCGCCCGGTCGCGGGAACGCGCGGAAGCACTGGGACGTTCGCTGCGCTTCGGCACGCGATTCCACGTGATCAGCCGCGACACCTCGGCCGAGGCGTGGAAGGTGGCCGACCAGCTGCTCGCCGGAATGGACCCCGCGCGGATCCGGCAGGCGCAGGAACGGTTCGCCGCCACCGAATCCGAGGGCCAGCGGCGGATGGCGGCGCTGCACGCCGGCCGCACCGACTCGCTGGAGATCCACCCCAACGTCTGGGCGGGCTACGGCCTGGTGCGCCCCGGCGTCGGCACGGCGCTGGTGGGCAGCCACGAAGAAGTGGCCGAGCGGATCGAGGAGTACCACGCCCTCGGCCTGGATCATCTGATCCTTTCCGCTCAGCCGCATCTGGAAGAGGCTTATACGTTCGGGGAAGGTGTCATGCCGCTGCTGCGTAAGCGGAGGCTTCTCGCGGAGACTCTCTGAGGCTCAAGGGTTCCCAATGTCGCATTTGAGACGCTGAGTGTCTCAAATGCGACATTGGGAACCCTGCCCGACGTCCGCAGCTCGGCGGAGCGATCCGGCGGCGACTGGAGGCGACCTACCATCCCCGCCGCCTTCCCGGCACCGGCAGAATTACCCTTCATCTCCTTTCCTGCGCGCTCTATGCTCCTGACCGGCGATGAAGGAATTGGGACACGCGACGTCCCAATTCCTTCATCGCCGCTTTCGCGTCAGCGTCAGCTGAAGCTGATGATCACGCCGCCACCGTTGCCCGCGGCGTCACCGAGGCCGACGACACAGGTGATGGCCGTGCAGTCCACCGCGCCGTAGCTGCTGCCGTCGGGCAGGACTCCGGTGAAGTTCTTCTGCACGGTGACCGAGGCCGAGATCTTGCCGGCCGCGTCAGCGACCAGCGACTGCTGCGAAGGGCTGCAAGGGAACTGCCCCTGCGCGTCCTGGGCGCATTCGCCGACGCGATAGGTCGCGCCCGGCGTCAGCCCGGTTCCGGTCACCTGGACCACCGCACCGTCCGAGAGCCCCGACGACGGCGTGACCGTCACGGCCGCGGCGGCCGAGGCACCCGGCGCGACGACGGCCAGCAGGCCGAGAGCGGCGATGGCGGAACCGGCGAACTTGGCGGCAAGCTTTGCGGACACAGTAATCACTCCGATTCATTGCTAGGGATTTTCTGACTTCACCAGGCGCGGGTTCCGTTGCCCCCGGCGTCCTGGTAACAACGTTACGATCATCGGACGTAGATCGTCAATCATTTCTTCGAGCAGTTTTCGAGTAGGCCGCAAGAAAAAAGGTGCAATAAACTCGCGCGCTTCGTGCGTATTTCATAGGCGCCGGGCAGTGCAGGAGAAGAAGGTACGACGGCGGGCACGGGAACCTGATTCGGTGACCTCTTCCAGCTCCGAATTCCTGTTCGGGGGCGCGCCCGAAAGGCACGCCGCCTACGCCGCCCTGCGCGAAAGCGGCCCGGTCCGCCGGATCACCCTTTCCTCCGGCACCACCGGCTGGCTGGTGAGCGGCTACGCCGAGGTCCGCCAGGCGCTCGCGCATCCCGGGCTGAGCGGACGCACCGGCGCCGTCGGCGATCGGCGCGGGCTGTCCGAAGACGTCCGGCTCGGTATGAACACGCATATGCTGAATCTCGATCCGCCGGACCACACCAGGCTCAGGAAGCTGGTGTCCGCCGCGTTCACCGTGCGCCGGATCGCCCAGCTGCGCCCCAGGATCGAGGCCATCACGGCCGAACTCCTCGACGCCGTCGCCGACTTCGACGAGGTCGACCTGATCAAGGCGCTCGCCCTGCCGCTGCCGATCCGCATCCTCACGGAGATGCTCGGCGTACCGGAGGACGAGGCCGGCGCCTTCCACGGCTGGACCGAGATCCTCACCGCCAGCGCGCTGCCCGTCGAGGAGCTCGACGCGGCCGCCGCCGAAATGCTGCGCTATGTCAGGAAACTCCTCGCCGAGAAACGCGCGAACCCCGGCACGGACCTGCTTTCCGCGCTCGTCACGGTGCACGACGGCGACGATCGGCTCACCGAGCACGAGCTGACGTCGATGGTCTTCCTCCTGCTCATCGCCGGCCACGAGACCACCGTCCACCTCATCGGCAACGCCACTCTCGCGCTGCTCGAAAATCCGGCACAGCTCGCCGCGTTGCGCGCGAACCCGGACGGGATGCCCTCCGCGGTCGAGGAATTCCTGCGCTACGAAAGCCCCGTGCACGCGGCGATGCGGTACGCCAACGAGGACGTCGAGCTCGGCGGCGTGACGATCCCGGCCGGTTCGCTGGTCATCGTTTCGCTGCTGGCCGCCAACCGTGACCCCGCCCGTTTCCCCGGCGCGGACGCCTTGGAGCTCGACCGCGCGGACAATCCGCAGCTCGCCTTCGGGCACGGTATCCACCACTGCCTCGGCGCGCCGATGGCCCGGCTCGAAGGCGGAATCGCGCTGTCCGCCCTGCTCACCCGGTTCCCGGAACTGCGCGCGGCCGTCCCCGCGGAGAGTCTCCGCTGGCGCGTCAGCATGGTGATGCACGGCCTCGAATCCCTTCCCGTCCGTCTTCGCTGACGTCTGTCCTCAAAGGACTTCCCTGTCCCGGGCCGGGTGACAAACAAGCAGGCTGGGATAAGACGCGCGCGAAACCGTGGTGCGACACTTTTTGAGACGATCACGGATTCGCGGTGCGTATCTCACGTCCGTGAGCCGCGTCATCTCCTATTCCTGGGAAGGGAGTAGAACGTGTCCCAAGACCTAGGCACCCCGGTCACGAGCGCCCCGCCACGGGCCGCCGCCCCGACCGCGCGGACGCCGAAGAAGAAGACCAAGACGGGGCTGTCGGCACTGGCCGCCAAGCGCATCGCCGTCCTGAGCGCGCTCGTCGCCGGCGTCGCCTACGGGTGGGGTATCGGCGGGAACGCCGCGCACTACGCGTATGCCGCCGCGGTCCGCAGCATGTCCGCGAACTGGCACAACTTCCTTTACGGCGCCTACGATCCCGCCGGGTTCATGAGTGTCGACAAGGCGCCGGGCGCGCTCTGGTTGCAGGCGCTTTCGGTCCGTGTCTTCGGTTACGAGACCTGGGCGCTGCTGTTGCCCGGCGTCATCGCCGGAGCAGTCTCGGTGTACGTGCTGTTCGTGCTCGTACGCCGCTGGGCCGGGCACGCGCCCGCCGCGCTGGCCGCCGTGCTGCTCGCCGCGACCCCGATCACGATCGCGGGCACCCGGGTCAACCTGCCCGACTCGACGCTGATCCTGACGCTGCTCGTCGCGACCTACGCCTTCTGGCGGGCGCTGGAGAAGGCGTCCCCGCGCTGGCTGCTGCTCACCGCCGCGCTCGTCGGCGTCGGCTTCCACATCAAGCTCGCCATGGCACTGGCCATCCTTCCGGTGCTCGGGATCGTCTACCTCGTCGCCGCGCCGGCCTCGCCGGGACGGCGGGTGCTGCACCTGCTCGGCGCCGGAGCGGTCACCGCCGCGGTGTCGTCGGTCTGGATGCTGATCGTCGGGCTGACCCCCGCGGGCTCCCGCCCGTACATGGACGGCAGCACCTCGAACTCGGTGTGGCAGATGGTCTGGTCCTACAACCTCTTCGACCGCGCGGACGCCGCGAAGGCCGGGAACTCGGCCGAGCTGCCCGTCCTTCCCGACGGCAAGGTCACGCCGGTCGACCAGGGCGGCGACACCGGCGTCTTCCGGCTGTTCAACGATCTGATCGGCGGCCAGATCTCGTGGCTGCTGCCGCTGGCCGTGCTGCTGCTGGTCGTCGGCCTGGTCGCCGCGGGCCGCGCGCCGCGCACCGACAAGGCGCGCGCGGGCTGGCTGCTGTGGGGTGGCTGGCTGGTCCTCTTCGCCGGTGCGCTCAGCTTCTCGCAGAGCATCCACCCGTACTACACGAGCATCCTGGCGCCCGCCATCGCCGCGATCGCCGGCGCGGGCCTGCACCTCGCGTGGACGGATCGCCGCTTCACGTGGGCGCTGCCGGCCGGCCTGCTCGCCACCGGCGCCTGGGCGTTCGTGCTGATGAGCCGTTCCGGCGATTACGTGCCGTGGCTGCGGCCCGTCGTCGCGATCGCGGCCGTCGCCGCCGCGGTGCTGGTGCTCGTGCGCCGCACCGGGAAGTTCGCCGTCGTGACCGGCGCCGTGGCCGGGGTCGCGCTGCTGGCCGGACCGGTCGCCTGGGCGGCCCCCACCTTCCAGCCGCCGACGGATCCGCGCACGGCGATGTTCCAGAACTTCAACCCCCTCGCGGGACCGAACCCGAACGCGCTCTCGACCGGTATCGACCTGACCAAGCTGATGGCCGGCGGCCCGAAGCCCGGCGCGTCCGGCGGGCAGGCCATGCCGCTGCCGCCGCCGATCATGTTCCAGATGATGCCGTCCGACGCCGACCCGAAGCTTCTCGGCTTCCTCAAGGCCAACAAGCGCGGCGAGCGCTTCGATCTGGCGACGGTCGGCGGCACCGGCGCCTCGCCCTACATCCGTGCCGGACTGTCCGTGATGCCGATGGGCGGTTTCGTCGGCACCATGCCGATGCCGACCGCCGGCGGCCTCGCCGACGCCGTCCACAGTGGACAGCTGAGGTACGTCCTGTTCGGCGGGTTCGCCTACGACAGCCCGACCGCGCTGGCCCGCAAGGACTGGGTGGTGCGCAACTGCGTGCGGATCCCGCCGCCCGCCTACACGGCCAACCCGTGGATGGGCTTCACCTCCGCCCTGTTCGACTGCAAGCCGGGAGCGTGATGCCCCATGACGGCTGAACTCACCGCGGCACCCCGCGTCGCACCGGGAAACCGCACGACGGCGACCGTCGAGATCGTGATCCCGGTGCTCAACGAGGAACGCGCCCTGCTGGGCTGCATCACCACGCTGAGCGCGTTCCTCGGCGACGACTTCCCGTTCCCCTGGTCGATCACCATCGCCGACAACGGCAGTACCGACCGGACCTGGGAGATCGCCACCGGACTGGCCGCGGAGAACCCGCGCATCTCCGCGCGGCGGATCCCGGTCCGCGGCCGGGGCGCGGCGATCAAGGCGACGTGGGGGTCGAGTACCGCCGACATCGTCGCCTACATGGACGTCGATCTCTCGACCGGCCTGGAAAGCCTGCTCCCCCTCATCGCACCGCTGGTCAGCGGACACTGCGAGATCACCATCGGGACCAGGCTCGGGCGCGGTTCGCGGATCCGCCGCAGCCTCAAACGCGAGATCGTCTCCCGTACCTACAACGCGATCACCCGGCACGTCTTCGGGCTGCGCAGCACCGACACGTCCGCCGGCTTCAAGGCGGCCCGGCGCGAGGCGGTGACCGGGCTGCTGGAGGCGGTCGAGGACGACCACTGGTTCTTCGACACCGAAATGCTGATGCTGGCCGAGCACAACGGCCTCCGGGTGCACGAGGTGCCGCTGGACTGGGTCGAGGACGTCGATTCGCGGGTCAAGGTCACCCAGACCGCGATGGGGAACCTGAAGGGCCTGGTCCGCGTGGGCCGGGCGATCGCCGCCGGGAAAGGACGGGTGAACGTGCCGGAGATCCCGCAGTTGCGCGCCACCCATCCGGACGCCGTGCTGGCCGAGCCGCGGGCCGCGACCCTGGCGAAGTTCCTCGGGTTCGCGGTGATCGGCGTCATCTCGACCGTGCTCTACACGCTCCTGTACCTCCCGTTGCGTGTCCCGCTGACTCCGGCGGGGGCGAACCTGGTCGCGCTGGTGCTCGTCGGGGTGGCCAACACCGAGGCGAACCGGCGCTGGACGTTCAACCGCGGCGGCGGGCACCGGCTCGGCCTGCACACGCGGGCCGCGATTCTGTTCGCCACCACGTATCTGCTGACCACATTGGCCGTGACCGGGCTCCATCTCGTCGCCCCCGGCTCGGGGCCGGTCGTCGAACTGTTCGTGCTCATCGTCGCCTACGGGCTGATGACGCTGCTGCGGTTCGTGGCCCTCGACCGCTGGGTCTTCGCCCGGCATCGGAAGGAGCGCCGGTGAAGACCGAGGACGTCGCCCGGATCACCGAGATGGAGGACCGTCACTGGTGGTTCCGGGAGAAGCGGCACATGCTCGCCGACGAGCTCAAGCGGCTCGGCCCGCCCGGTCGCGCGCTCGACATCGGCGCGGCGGGCGGCGGCAACACGAGGGTGCTGCGTTCGCGCGGCTGGGAAGTCGTCGCCACGGACTACGACGAGAACGCCGTCGAGATCGCGCGCTCACGCGGCCTCGACGCGATCCACGCCGACGCCCGTGACCTGCCGCTGCCGTCCTCGTCGTTCGATCTGGTGGTGGCGTTCGAGATCCTCGAACACATCCAGGAGGACGACCAGGCCGCGGCCGAGCTGTTCCGGGTGCTGCGGCCCGGCGGCTCCGCGCTGATCAGCGTCCCGTCCGGAATGGACCTGTGGTCGGCGCACGACGTCGCGGTGCACCACGTGCGCCGGTACGACCGGGCTTCGCTGCGGAAGGTCGTCGAGGACGCCGGCTTCGTCGTCGAAGAGCTGTGGAGCTGGAACGTCCTGCTGCGGCCGGTGGTGGCGCTGCGGCGGCGCTCGGCGCGGGGCAACGAACTCAACGAGCACACGCCCTGGCTGGTCAACCGGGCCCTGACCGCGATCGTGACGGCCGAGCGCTACCTCCCGACCCGCTCGCGGCGCGGTGTCTCGCTGATCCTGAAGGCGCACAAGCCCTGACGGCTCGCGCGTGAAGGCCCCCTTCCCTCGGCTGAGACTGAGGGAAGGGGGCCTTCACGCGCTTCGGGGGGCGGCTTCCGTGAAGGTCTCCCGGGGCGCCATAAAGGGATCGCGAGTGGGCTGATGGCGCCCTTCACCGCATCTGATGCGGCGAAAGGAGCCTTCGGCCCACCGGCCACCCGCCCCGGACGTCGCGAAAGCCACTTTCGCGACGTTGAACGTCCCGAAAGTGGCTTTCGCGGCCTGCCGCAGGAGTCAGGCAGCCCGAAGACCGGGCCCGGGGACGTCCCAGGCGGTACCGCGGTGCTCGAGGTACCAGTCCACCGTCTTCGCCATGCCTTCTTCCAGTGTGACAAGGGATTCCGGCTCGATGCCGACCGCGAGCAGGGTCGAGACGTCGGCCGTGACCGGGGTGTTCGGCGTCTCGCCCGGCCGCATCGGCAGGTCGGTGATGCCCACCCGCGAGTGGCCGCGCTGCTCGCACAGGTCGATCACCAGCTCCGCCACCTCGCGGATGGTGACCGATTCGGCGGGCCCGATCTCGACCGTGTCCTCCAGCACCCGCCCCTCGGCGGCGGCCTCCAGGGAGGCCACCAGGGTGCGGGCGACGTCACCGACCCACACCATGTCCGAGATCTGCCGTCCGCCGCCGTAGAGCTCCACCGGCATCCCGGACAGCGCCCGGCAGATCAGCGCCGGGGTGATCTTGCGGACCTTCCCCGCGGCGAACGGCGGCGCGGCCTTCTGGCGCGGGCCGTAGGCGTTCACCGCGCGGACGCAGTTCACGCGGGTGCCGCGGTCGGCGTTGAACATGCGGACGAACCGCTCGACCGTCGTCTTCGAAATCGAGTAGCTGTTGTTCATCCAGTGGTTGCCGACGCAGATGTACACGCCGGGCAGGTCGTACTGGGCGACGGCCTCGAGGAAGTTCAGGCCGCCCATGACGTTGGTCTCCACCGCGGGCCGCGGATTGGTGATCGTCTCCTGGGTGCCCAGCACGGCGGCCAGGTGGATGATCCCGTCGCAATGCGCCGCGAGCTCGGTCAGCGCCGTCGCGTCGCGGATGTCGCCTAGCATGACCTCCCACGGCCCGCCGTCCCCCTCGCCACGATGGTCGAACACGACCGGCGTATGCCCTCGTGCGGCGAGTTCCTCGCAGACGTATCGCCCGATGAACCCGGTGCCACCGGTAACACCAACCTTCATTTTAGCCACCTTTTCCCGATAGGCTGGGAATTCCAGGATTTTCCTTTTCGCAGAATCCCATCGGCGACTCGGCCGGGACGCCTCCAATACTGCCTCGAAAGGCGGTTTCAGCCCAGGAACTTCGTGAGCGCGCCAATCACCTGAGCCGGCTGTTCCTCGGAAAGGTAATGCCCGGCCCCGGCGATCTTGACCACCTGCGGATCCACCGCCTTCGACGGCATCACCTGCACGAAGTACTGGTGGTTGAACTCGCCGGCGAGGCCCAGCACCGGCATCGTCAGCTTCCCGTACGCCGAGCCGGCCGCGATGTCCTGGTTGAGCGTGCGGTACCAGCCGTTCCCGGCCCGGACGGCCTCACGCGTGTAGTAGGCCCGCGCGTAGACGCTCCGGTCGAAGTCGTCCACAGCCGACGGCACCACCGAAAGCTGGTCGATCATGGTGTCCACCAGGTGCCTGGAGCGGCCCGAGACGAGCTGCTCCGGCAGGCCTTGCAACTGGTTGAACGTCCACCACCACGGCGAGAACTGGCCGGGCGCACTGGGCAGCAGGGGCAGCTGGTAGAGGCTCTTGTCGGGCGCGACCACGTCCATCAGCGCCAGTTTCCCGACCGCCTGCGGATATTTGATCCCGTAGCTGTGCGCGACCATCGCGCCGATGTCGTGGCCGACCAGATCCGCTTTGGCGTACCCGAGCTTGACGACCAGCGCGTGGACGTCGGCGGCGAGCGTCTCCTTGTCGTAGCCCGCCGCGGGCTTCGACGATCCGCCCATCCCCCGCAGGTCGACAGCGATCACGCGATGGTGCTGGGCCAGCGCCGGCATCACCTTGTGGAACGCCCACCAGGTCTGCGGCCAGCCGGGAAGCAGCACCACCGGGCTGCCGGAACCACCGGCGACGTAATGCAGGCGGACACCGTTGACGTCGGCGTAAGAGCTTTGGAATCCGCCCGGCAGGGAGCGGGCGAGCGCCGCGTCCGAATGTCTCCACCCCGTGTTCGCCGACGCACCCGTCGCCGTGCCCCCCAGCAGTACCACCGCCGCGACCGCGGCCAGCGCGGTCATGACCCTCTTGAACTTGCGCATGAATTTCTCTCCCACCGCCAGGGAAATGGTCATCGACACCTCAATGATCAGCCGAAAGGGCCGACAGACGCATCTCGCTTGTTGCGGAGGAAAATAAAGAAACCTCGTGAGTGGTAAGGACGGTTCTAACCGTCCTTACCACTCACGAGGTTATTCAGGCGGCGCGCGACCCGCGGTCGGCGCGCGGCAACTCGGTCACCGTCGCCCGCGGGGCGGGACGCCGCCGGACGGCCCGCAGCACCTTAAGCATCAGGCTCGGTTTCATCAGCGCGGTCGGCGGATCGATCAGCCCGGCCACCCGCATGAACGCCGCCGTGACGTCCGGGTCGATCGTCGCCGCGTACTGGAGCTTCGCCATGTACGCGTTGCCCATCTTGACCTTCAGCGTCCGCTTCCCTTCCGCGCCGGGGAAGTCGAGGTCGCCGCTGGTCGAGATCTCCCACGGGTCGTCGACGACCTTGCCGATCTCGCGCAGGAACCGCCGCGAGTCCGGTTCGGACCGTCGCGAAAGGTGCTCGCGCAGCGCGATGGCCTCCATCGAAGCGACCGTCATGCCCTGTCCGTACACCGGGTTGAAGCTGCAGAACGCGTCACCGAGCACGAACAGCCGCGCCGGGAACCGCTTGAGCCGTTCGTAGCGCCGCCGCGAGCTCGCCGGGAACTTGAACGTCACCGGCTCGATCAACGGCTGGGCGTCCTTCACCGCTTCGTAGATTTCCGGGGCGGGCAACGACTTCACGAAGTCGAGATAGCCGCGCGCGTCGGTCGGCGGATGGTCGCCGAGGATCCCGGTGAGCGAAAGGATGCACTCGGTTTCGTTCACCTGCCCGAAGAACGCGCCCCGCGGATGCTCAGGCGAGGCGACCGGGTTGATCGACTGCCAGCCGTCGAACATCTCCGGCCGTTTGCGGAACATCCGGGTGGTGTAGGCCAGCCCGATCTTCACGCGTTCCTCGGACGGCCGTGCGTAGCCCAGTTCCTCCAGCCACACCGGCGTCCGCGAACCGCGTCCAGAGGCGTCGACGACCAGGTCCGCGCCGAGCCGTTCCTCCGCCGAACCGTCGCGCGCCTGCACGCGGACCCCGACGATCCGGTCACCCGCCCGCGTGGCGAGCAGGCCGTGGACGTCGGTGCGTTCGCGGTAGGTGACGTTCGGCAGTGCCGCGGTGCGCTTCCGCAGATGGTGCTCCAGCACCGGGCGCAGCGCGGTGATCGACGGCAGCCCGCTGTCGGCGGGTTCGACCTGCTTCCCGTTGAAGTACCACTTCATCCGCGCGAGATCGCCGACCGGGATCCCGGACTCCCGCAGCTCGTCGAGCAGGTTCGGGAAGAGCTCTTCGAGGATGAAGTAGCCGCGCGCGTGCAGTCCGTGCGCGTGCCAGGTGTGCGGCGTGCCGCGCCGCGGCTTGTCGACGCCCAGCACCTCGTCGCGGTCCACGACCACGACCTCGCGATAGAACTCGGAAAGCACTCTCGCCGCCAGGGTGCCGGCGACGCTGCCGCCGATCACCACCGCGCGTTTGCCGACGGGTTCGTTCATGACCATGGCTCCTTGGTGCTTAGTGGCTGCCATCGGAAGTCCTTCGGGGTATTCGGCGGATCCAGGTTTCTGCTGGGTGTGCGGCCGGAAGGTCCTCGTACCGGTGTTGTACTCGGGCCTTTCGGCCGTGCGTCCAGCAGGAAGCTGGGCCGTCGAGACCCCCGAAGGACTTCCGATGGTGACCACCTAGGCCGCGAGGTCGCCGGACGCGGGCGGGGCCTGGCCGATCGTGGCGGTGGGAGCGAGCGGGGCGGCCGTCTTGACGCGCCGCGCGGTGCGCAGCACGCCGACCACCAGGCTCGGCCGCATCAGCGCGGTCGGCGGGTCGACCAGGCCGGCGGCCCGGAAGAACGCCTCGGTGAACCGGCCGTCGACGGTCGCCGCGGAGTGCAGTTTCGCCATGTAGGCGTTGCCCATCTTGACCTTCAGCGGACGCGGGCCCTCGACGCCGGGGAAGGCGAGGTCCCCGCCGGCCGAAATGTCCCACGGCACGTCGATGATCGGGCCGATCTCCTTGAAGAACCGCAGCGGGCGCACGCCGCCCGCGTCGAGATGCGTGCCCAGCTGGGCGGCTTCCATGGCCGCGACGGTCATGCCCTGGCCGTACACCGGGTTGAACGCGCAGACACCGTCCCCGATCACGAGCAGGCCTTCGGGGAAGCGGCGCAGCTTGTCGAACCGGCGGCGGACGCTGGCCGGCACCTTGAAGCTGGCGATGTCGCTGATCGGCTTCGCGTTGCGCACGGCACGGTAGATCTCGGGCGCGTCCAGCGTCTTGGCGAACTCGAGGAAACCCTTGGCGTCACGCGGCGGGTGGTCCCCGAGCAGGCCCGTCTGCGACAGCAGGGCCACGTTCCCCGGCAGGTTCACGAAGAACGCGCCGCGCGGGTTCGCGGGCGAGGCGACCGGGTTGATCGCCAGGTCGTCGCCGAACGGATCGGTGTCCAGTTCGAACAGCCGCGAGGTGTAGGCGAGGTCGATCTTGATCTTCTCTTCGGCCGGACGCTCGTAGCCGAGTTCCTCCAGCCACACCGACGAACGGCTGCCGCGGCCGGTGGCGTCGACGATGAGGTCGGCGAGCAGCGTCTCGGGCTCCGTGTCCTCACCGGTCACGCGGACACCGGTGACGCGCGAGTGGTCGCCGGTCGCGACCAGCGACTGGATCACCGTGCGCTCGCGGACCTCGACGTTCGGCAGTGCGACGACGCGGCCGCGGACGTGCTCTTCGAGCTCCGGGCGGGTCGCGGACACGCTGAGCAGACCGGATTTCTTCTGCTGCAGGCGTTTCCCGTTGAAGTACCAGCGCAGGCTGCCGGAGAGGTCGCCGCTGGGAATGCCGTCGGCGGTCAGCTCGGCCTGCAGGCCGGGGAAGAGGTCTTCGAGGATCTGCTGGCCGCGGGCGAGCAGCGCGTGCGCGTGATGCGCCTGCGGCACGCCGCGGCGGGTGCCGGTGACGCCGACGATCGTGTCACGCTCGACGATCACGACGGAGCGGTAGCGTTCCGAAAGTACGCGGGCGGTCAGCAGGCCGGCCATACCGCCGCCGAGCACGACGGCGCGTTCGCCAAGGTATTCGCCCATCGCGGGATTCCTCCATTAGGTCTTCGGCCGGGCCGTCGGAGTCCGACACGGGAAGAATCGTCGTCCGCCTCCGCGCGGGGAGCGTCTCTTCGACTGCTGTTCCGGAAAAGCCTTACCGGGCAACCGGTTCTTGAGTGGATCTCCATTCACGGTTGTTAGCGTCTGGCAAGCAATTCCGGCTGTCGGCGTAGTTGGAGAGGTGTCATGCGCGCAACGACCCAGATCCTCGTGATCGGCGGTGGACCGGCGGGCTCCACCGCGGCCGGGCTTCTGGCCAAAGAGGGCTTCGAGGTCACTCTGCTCGAGCGGGACCATTTCCCGCGCTATCACATCGGCGAATCGCTGCTTCCTTCGTGCCGCCCGATCCTCGAACGCCTCGGGGTCTGGGACAAGATCGCCGCGGCCGGGTTCCAGCCCAAGGGCGGCGCCTACTACTTCTGGGGCCCCGAGGAATGGGAAGTGCGCTTCCGGCCGCACGGGCGCGACGGCAGCACCAGCGCGTGGCAGGTCATCCGCGCCGACTTCGACAAGATCCTCCTCGACCACGCGCGCGAGGTCGGCGTCGAGGTCACCGAGGGCATCGCGGTGAAGAAGCTCGACTTCGACGGTGACCGGCCGGTCGCGGCGCACTGGGCCGAAGCCAAGAACCCGGCCAACAGCGGACGGATCGAGTTCGACTACCTCGTCGACGCCTCCGGCCGCGGCGGCGTGATGGCCACCAAGTACCTGAAGAACCGCAAGTTCCACAACGTCTTCCGCAACGTCGCCGCCTGGTCGTACTGGAAGGACGCGAAACCGCTCGACCGCGGGCCGAGCGGCGCGATCACCGTCGCCTCGGTCGGCGACGGCTGGTTCTGGGGAATCCCGCTGCCGGACGGCACGCTGAGCGTCGGGCTGGTCACCGGAAAGGACTCCTTCAACGCCGCGCGCAACGAACTCGGCGGCGTGGACCCGGTGTACCACAAGGCGATCGGCGACTGCCCGGCGATTCAGCAGCTGCTGGTCGAGGCCGAGCAGGTCACCGAGGTCAAGGTCGAGCAGGACTATTCGTACGCGGCGGAACAGTTCCAGGGCCCCGGTTTCCTGCTGGCCGGCGACGCCGCCTGCTTCCTCGACCCGCTGCTGTCGACCGGTGTGCACCTGGGCACCTACAGCGCCCTGATCGGCACCGCCGCGATCAGCAGCGTCATCCGCGGCGAACTCGGCGAACGCGAGGCATGGGACTTCTACGAAGTCGTCTACCGCCGCGCCTACGAACGGCTGCTGGTGCTGGTGTCCACCTTCTACGAGAGCTACCGCGGCAAGGAGCACCACTTCTTCCGTGCGCAGCAACTGTCCGAAAAGGACTGGGAGGGGATGGACGTGCAGGCGGCGTTCGACCGGTTCGTCACCGGTATCGCCGACCTCGAGGACACCGAGGAGGTCTACCGCCGGATCCAGGGCCACCTGCTCGGCGACGAGAGCGGCAAGCACAACCCGCTGGACAACCTCAACCGCGTCCACGAGCACAAGCAGGCTCCGGAGAAGCCCGAAAAGGCGATCAACGGGCTGTACCTGAGCTACGAGCCGCATATCGGCATCCGGCGCGCGTGAGCGCCTCCACTCGTCCATCGGCCCAGGAAGGGTTCCTCATGTCAGCCACGCTCCACGGTATGCCCGAGCGGTTCGACGTCATCGTCATCGGTGGCGGCCCGGCGGGCGCGACCTGCGCCGGTCTCCTCGCGAAGGAGGGGCGCACGGTCCTGGTCCTCGAACGCGAACGCTTTCCCCGCTACCACATCGGCGAATCCCTGATCCCGGTCGGCATGCGCCCGTTGCAGGAGCTGGACCTGCTCGACCGCATGGAGGCCCGCGGCTTCGAGCGCAAGTACGGCGGCAGCCTGGTGTGGGGGAACCGGGACGTGCCATGGAATTTCTCGTTCATGAAGGCCGCGGAAGGCACCTATGCCTACCACACCCGCCGCGCCGACCTGGACACGCTGATCCTCGACCGCGCGCGTGAACTCGGCGCGTACGTCGTGGAGGAGACGACGGTCAAGGACGTGATCCAGTCCGACACCGGCCGCGTCACCGGTGTCCGGTTCACCCTGCGCGGCTCGGCGGGCGACTACGAGGCCAGCGCGGCGCTGGTCGTCGACGCGTCCGGTCAGTCACGGGTGATCGGCCGGAAGTTCAGCGACATCACCTGGCACAACGAGCTCCGCAACGTCGCGGTCTGGACCTATTACGACAACTGCGACCGCCTGCCCGGCGACGAGTGGACCAACATCCTCATCGAAGGCACCGCCGACGGCTGGTTCTGGGGCATCCCGATCGACAAGGGCACGATGAGCGTCGGCTACGTGACCAAGTCCGATCTCGCGAACGCCGACGACAAGTCACTGGAGCAGCTCTTCCTGACCGAGCGGGACAAGACCACCCGGCTCAAGGGGCTGCTGGCCAACGCCCGTCAGCACGCCGGGTACCGGACGGCGCGGGACTGGTCCTACACCAACGAAACCTTCTACGGCGACGGCTGGGTACTCGTCGGTGACGCGGCCGCGTTCGTCGACCCGCTGTTCTCCACCGGGGTCGCGCTGGCCACGCTGGCGGGCAGCTCACTGTCCAAAGTGGTCGACCGGATCCTGGACCACCCGGCCATCGAGGAGAAGGCGCTCGACCGGTACGCCGGGAACTACCGCGCGTTCTTCGACGAGATCCGCAACTTCGTCGAGCGGTTCTACGACCGGACGAAGTACAAGGAGTACTACTACGACCTCGCTCAGGAAATCGTCGACCCGGAGCAGCTGCACGCGCCGAGCACCGACTTCGTCACGCTGATCTCCGGGCTGTCGGGCAAGCACCCGCTGTTGAAGATCAACCTCGACGATCTGGTCGCGAACGTCACCGAACCCTGAGCGGAAGGGACATGGTGGAGAGCGAACACCGCCCCGGCCGCCGGGCGCTGATGGTCTACTCAGGACTGGTCGTGCTCCCCGTCGTGGCCGCGATCATCCTGCTGGGACAGGGCGAAGGCGGCGCCGGTGTGGCCGTCGCCAAGGAGGCGAGCGGGCCTTCGCTGGCACAGCTGCTGCTGGCGATCGCCGTGGTGGTCGGCGCGTGCAAGGTGGTGGGCTGGCTGGCCCAGCGGATCGGGCAGCCCGCGGTGATCGGCGAGATCACCGCGGGCATCCTGCTCGGCCCGTCGGTGCTCGGCGCGTTGTGGCCTTCCGGCGCGGCCACGCTGATCCCGAAGGCGACGGTGCCGCAGCTGAACGTCGTGGCGCAGCTCGGCGTGATCTTCTTCGTGTTCCTCGCCGGGCTGGAACTGAACACCCGGCTGCTGCGCGGCCGCGGACGGCTCGCGCTGGTCGTCAGTCACGTCAGCATCGCGCTGCCGTTCCTGCTCGGCGTCGGGCTCGCCATGCTCGCCTACACCCGGTTCGGGACCGGCGGCGGATTCCTTCCGTTCGCGCTCTTCTTCGGCGTGTCGATGAGCATCACGGCGTTGCCGGTGCTGGTGCGGATCCTGCACGAGATCGGGCTCTTCCGCAGCGAGATCGGTGTGGTGGCGCTGACCTGCGCGGTGATCGACGACGTGACCGCGTGGAGCCTGCTGGCGCTGGTGATCGCGCTGACCACGGCGTCCTCGCTGTTCGGGGTGGTGCTGACGGTCGTGCTCACCGCGGCGTTCGTCGCGCTGCTCGGGCTGGTCGTCCGGCCGCTGCTGCGGAAGTTCGTGGCGCGGTCGACGGCGGCGCGGCTGCAGAAGGTCGCGCCGCTGTCGGTGGTCGGGGTGCTGGTATGCGCCATGGCGACCGAGTGGATCGGGGTGCACGCGATGTTCGGCGCGTTCGTGTTCGGCGTGGTGTTCCCCAGGGACAACCCGATGGCGACCTGGCTGCACGACAAGGCCGGCGGGCTGACGACGGCGTTGATGCTGCCGTTGTTCTTCGCCTACAGCGGATTGCGCACCGACATCGGCCTGCTTTCCGGCGGCGGCGCGTGGCTCTGGTGCGGGGTGATCCTGCTCGTGGCCGTCGCGGGCAAGTTCGGCGGCTCGGCACTGGCCGCGCGGGCCGTCGGCGAGAACTGGAATCGGTCGCTGCAGGTGGGCGCGCTGATGAACTGCCGCGGGCTGACCGAACTGGTGGTGCTCAACATCGGGCTCGACCTCGGCGTGCTCTCCCCGACGCTGTTCACCATGCTGGTGATCATGGCGCTGGTCTCGACCGCGATGGCGGCGCCGCTGGCGACCTGGTTCGCACGCCGCGACGGCCGGAACGTGGTGGATTTCCCCGGCCGCACCTCCGAACGTGCGGCAGCCTGACGCACCGGCAAACGGGAAGACGACCCGGCGTCCGCCCGCTGCGAAGCTGGACCAGTCGACGATCTAGGAGGTCAAGGTGTCGAGCACCGATGTTCCGACGCGGGAGGAACTGGTTCGCCGCGTGGCCGAACTGGCACCCGCACTGAAGAAGCACTCGGCCTGGCAGGAACAGAACCGGCGGGTGCACGAGGAATCCATCGAAGCACTGGCCGAGGCCGGCGTCTTCAAGCTGCGCCGCCCCAAGCGTTATGGCGGCTACGAGGCCGACACCCGCACCCTGGTCGACGTCGCCACCGAGATCGGCCGGGCCGACGGCTCGACCTCCTGGGTGGCCTCGGTGTACTGGATCCCGACCTGGATGGCCTGCCAGTTCCCGGAGGCCGTGCAGGACGAGGTGTTCGCCACCCCGGACGTGCGGATCTGCGGCACGCTGAGCCCATCCGCGATGGCCGCGCCGGTCGACGGCGGCGTCGTGGTGAACGGCAAATGGGGCTTCATCAGCGGGGCGCTGCACGCGCAGTGGCAGGAGATCATCGCGATCCTCGTGCCGCCGGAGGGCGAGCCGTATCCGATCATGGCGCTGGTGCCGATCTCGGATCTGCTGATCGTGGACGACTGGGACACCTCGGGCCTGCGCGGCACCGGCAGCGTGTCGACGGTGGCCCAGGACGTCTTCATCCCGGCGGAGCGAGTGCTCCCGCTGCCGGCGGTGCTGGAAGGACAGGGCGCGGCCTCGGCCTCGATCTACCGGGCGCCGCTGCTTCCGGTCGCGTCGGCGTCGTCGGTGGGCACGCTGGTCGGGATGGCGCGGAGCGCGCAGGACACCTTCCTCAAGCGCCTGCCGGACCGCAAGATCACTTACACCGCCTACGATTCCCAGCGCGAAGCCCCGATCACTCACCACCAGGTGGCCGAAGCGGCGCTGAAGATCGACGAGGCGGGGTTCCACGCGCACCGTCTGTCCACTTTGGTCGACACGAAGACCGCGGACGGCACCCCCTGGAAACTCGAGGAACGCGCGATCGCGCGGGCCGACCTCGGCGCCGTGGTGCGCCGCGCCAAGGAAGGCATCGACATCCTCGCGGCCGCCTCCGGTGGTTCGTCGATCTACCACGGCATCCCGATCCAGCGCATCGCGCGCGACGTCGCCGCGGTCAACCTCCACGCGCTGATGCACCCCAACACCAACACCGAACTGTACGGCCGCGTGCTCTGCGGGCTCGAGCCCAACACCCTCTACATCTAGGAGGATCCTCCGATGACCACCACCGAAACCGGCACGGCCGCCGACCAGGCGGCGATCGCGGCGCTGACCCAGAAGGTGATCGCCGCGTGGGCGTACCACGACGCCGACGCCTTCGCCGGCGTCTTCACCGAGGACGGCACGATGATCCTCCCCGGTGTGTTCAAGAAGGGCCGCGACGACATCCGGGCGTTCCTCGTGGAATCCTTCGCGGGCAACTACAAGGGCACCCAGGTCACCGGCCGCCCGCTGGAGATCCGCTTCTTCACCCCGGACTCCGGCGTCCTGATCACGCAGGGCGGCGTGCTCGGCCCCGGCGAGACCGAGGTCGCGGACTCCCAGTCGATCCGCGCCTCGTGGACGGTCGTCAAGCGGGACGGCGCCTGGCAGCTGGCGTCCTATCAGAACACTCCGGCCAAGCAGCAGCTGCCGAAGCCGGGCACGGCCGCCTGACCCCTCCCCACCGGAACCCGGGCCTCCCTCCTCAGGGCCCGGGTTCCGCCCTTTCCGGGGTTTGGAAGCGGGCCGTCGGCCGCGGGCGTCGACCGGTATCGGCGGGGGCGAAGTCGGATGGCTGCTGGTCAGCGCCGCGGGGCGTGAGTGGTGACTAGCGTTAGAGCGGGCACCTGAACAGGGCGAATGTGGAGTGTCAGTGGTCGACGGTGGAGGATTTGGGACGTTCAACGTCCCAAATCCTCCATCGTCGAGGGGACCGCTCGAGCGACCCCGCCATCTCCCCAGCCGACTGCCCAGCGGGGAAGATCACGGACGTTCAACGTCCCAAATCCTCCCCGCATACACGCCACCTGACAAAGACAACGGCGCGCAGAACGAAGCGAATCCCGCGAGCAGGCAATAAAGACGTACTGGTGCTCGGTGACATGCCGCGAAAGCGGGTCGAGGCGGTGAAGGCTCGGACGTGGCGAAAGTGGCTTTCGCAACGCTTCAGTGGGGCGCGGGAGCCGTGCCCTAACCGATGCTGAAAACCTCGACCGGATGCGGAATCCGCACCTGCCCCGCGGAGACCGTGCCCAGCCCGGCGACCGCGACGAGCAGCTCCGCCCGCCCGGTCCCGCCACGCCAAGGCTGATGCCGCGCGAAGGTCAAGAACTCCAGAAGACGGTGTGCCGGCTCGGAAACCGGCACCGTGATCTCCGCGTCCACGGTGACGGACCGGAATTCGACGCCGAACCGCGTCAGCTCCTCCGCCAGCGTCCGCGCGAACAACGGCCGCACGACGCCTTGCCGGGCGAGGGATTCCGCGAAGGGACCGTTCAGCCGGTTCAGCGGGGGCACGGCGACGACCAGCCGCCGGTGCCGGTTGCGCGCCTCCTTCAGCACCGCCATCCCCTCGTCCGCGCCGAGGTAGCACAACGATTGGACGAACAGGCCGTACTCGGTCGGCGTGATCCGGCGGTCGGCGACGTCGGCCATGCTCGCGGTGAAGACACGGTGACCGCGGACCTTCGGCAGCCCGGCCAGCTTCGCGCGCAATCGTTCGACCGCTTCGCCGTTGGTGTCGACGCCTTGGAACCACACCGTTCTCCGCGGCACCCGCGCGATGAGCTCCAGTTCGAACATGCCGAACCCGCAGCCGTACGACGTCAGTTCGAGATCGGTGTCCGCCCCGATCAGCCTCGACGTCTCCTCGACCATCAGCCGCTGCTGATCTGTCAGGCTGCGGAAGGTGGCGTTACACGTGTTGTAGTCCAGCTCGTCCATCGGCGCTCCCTTCGGCAGAGCGGGTTCACGCGTTCAGTCCCCGTCTCGGGCTGTCTTCAGCTCCGCCACCGGGCTCTGGAACACCGAAGCCGTGGCGCGCGCACGCGTCACGGCTCCGGTGATCGAACGGCTAGTGCTCAGATCCGCTTCTTCAGGGCACGGACCGAAAGCGCCCCGAACACGATCGCGATCACGGCCGCCCAGACCAGGGACCAGATCACCGCCGAGGTGACGTTGTCGCCACCGTTCATCAGTCCGCGGCACGCTTCGAGCAGGATCGCCACGGGGCTGACCTCCGCGAACGCCTGCAGCCAGGACGGCATCGTCTCGACCGGGGCGAACACCCCGCTGACGAAGTTCAGCGGGAGGATCACCGCGAACGCGAAAACCTGGACCTTCTCCGCCTGGTCGGCGGCGACGCCCACCAGCGTGGGCACCCAGGAGAACGCGATCGCGAACACCAGCAGCAGCAACCCGGCCGCGAGCACGCCGAGGAAGCCCTTCTCCGGCCGGAAGCCGAGCAGCAGCCCGACGCCGACCACCAGCAGCACGGACCAGACCTGCTTGAACTGGTCGCCGATGATCCGGCCGGCCAGCGGCGCCCAGCGCGCGATCGGCAACGAGCGGAACCGGTCGAACACGCCCTGGGACAGGTCGGTGTTGAGGCCGATGCCGACGTTGATGGTCGCGAACAGCATGCTCATCACCAGCATGCCCGGGATCATGAACTGCAGGTACGCGCTCCGGTCGCCGGAGATCGCGCCACCGAACACGAACGTGAACAGCAGCGTGAAGATGATCGGCTGGAAACTGATGTCGGCCAGCTGCTTCGGCTCGTGCTTCACCGAAACGGTGCTGCGCCAGGCCAGCGTGAACATCTGCGAGATGCCCTGGAAGAACCCGACCCGGGCCGACAACTGCCGCGGCGGCAGCGTCGTGGTCGCGGCGGTCATCGGATCTCCTCCTCGGTCTCTTCGGCGGTCTCCTCGGCCGGACGCCCGGTCAGGCTGAGGAACACCTCGTCCAGGCTGGAGCTGCGCAGCGACAGCTCGCCGATGACGATGCCCGCCTCATCCAGCCGCCGGACCGCGCCGGGCAACGCCGCCGGGTCGGTGACCGGGACGCTGACGACCTGGCCCGAGACGTCCGGCGTCGCGCCGGCGATCTCGCCGACCAGCCGCACGACCTTCTCGAGGTCGCCCGCCTGGGCGCCGCGCACCGTCAGGCGCTGGGCGCCGGTGCTGGCCTTGAGCTCGTCCGGGGTGCCCTTGGCGATCACCTTGCCGTGGTCGACGACCACGATCTCGTCGGCGAGCGCGTCGGCCTCCTCCAGGTACTGCGTGGTCAGCAGCACCGTGACGCCGTCGGCGACCAAGCCGCGCACGACGTCCCAGAGTTCGAGCCTGCTGCGCGGGTCGAGACCCGTGGTGGGCTCGTCCAGGAACAGCAGTCGCGCGTCCCCGACCAGGCTGGCGGCCAGGTCGAGCCGACGGCGCATACCACCCGAGTAGCCCTTTGCCGCCCTGCCGCCGGCCTCGGTGAGGGAGAACCGCTCCAGGAGCTCGTGCGCGCGGGCCTTGGCCGCCCGCCGCGAGAGGCCGAGCAGCCGCCCGATCAGCAGCAGGTTCTCGACACCGGTCAGGCTTTCGTCGACCGACGCGTACTGCCCGGTCAAGCCGATCAGCTGCCGCACCTGGTGGGCGTCCTTCACGATGTCGTACCCGGCGACGGTGGCGTGGCCCTCGTCCGGAGTCACCAGTGTGGACAGGATCCGGACCGTGGTGGTCTTCCCGGCACCGTTCGGGCCGAGTACCCCGAGCACGGTGCCCGAGCGGACGGTCAAGTCGACCCCGTCGAGCGCGGTCGTCTCGCCGAACCGTTTCACCAGCCCCTCGGCGCGGATCGCGAATTCGGTCTCGGTCCCCCGCGGCCCCGGGCCGGCCCTCGACGCGGTCGCGGGTTCGACGTTCTGCAACATGACGCACTACCTTCCTGTTCCTCACAACGGAGACACTCTCGTGCGGTTACATCATGCGAGGAAGTGCGGCGTGGGAGCAGTGAATGGTTAACCTTCCGGGTATGAATTCTTCATTTTTGGGATGATTGTCCCAGCCTGAAAAACCGCACCTTCGCCGAGAATACCGGCGGATCGCTTCGCCGTCCTTCTCCATAAATGCGGTAAATAATCGTGGCCCGTTCTCGAATCCCGCTGCTAACCTGCGAATGTCCGCCTCTTGGCGAAATTCCGCCGATCAGCACGGAAAGGACCGGCACGTCTCATGGTCGCCGTCATCACCGCAGCCCCGCGGACCAGCACGGTCTTCGCGGGATTCGCCGCGTACGGCGCATTGTGGGGCCCGTACCTTTCGATGTTGCCGGACGTCCGCCACGCCACCGGCGCCGGTGAAGCACAACTGGGCGCCGCGTTGCTGATCGGCGCGCTCGCGGCGATGCCCGCGATGTTCGCGATCGGCCGCTTGCTCGACCGGTTCGGCCGCCCGGTGGCGGTCGCGACCTTCGCCGGATTCGCGCTCATCGCGCCGACCCCGGCCTTGGCCGGATCCGTTCCGGCCTTGTTCCTGACCCTGGGTTTGTTCGGATTCGGTTCCGGCGCCTGCAATGTCGTCGTGGTCGCGCTGGCGGCGTCCGCCGAAGCGGGCGACGGGCCACGCGTGATGAATCGCGCGCACGCTCTGTTCAGCATCGGCCTGTTGACGTGCAGTCTCGGCACCGGGGCTGCCCGCACCGCGGGAGTACCGGCCGAAGTGATCGCGCTGACGCTTTCGGCGCTGGTCGTGCTCGGCGCGATCGCGGCGCGGAATTCCGTCCCGGGACGGCTGGTGCGGCAGGGCCGCGAACCGGGACGGCACCCGCGGCTGGGCCCGGCGGTCCTGCTGCTGTGCCTGCTGGCGGCGCTGGCGATGGTCGTGGAAAGCGGCGTCCAGCAATGGAGCGCGGTGTTCCTGTCCGACGTCACCCGGGCGCCGGTCGGGATCTCGGCCGCCGCGCCCGGCATCTTCGCCGCCGGTATGGCGCTGGGCAGGTTCGGCGGGCACTGGCTGTCCGGCCGCGCGTCGGATCGCCTGGTACTGCTCACTTCCGGCGCTCTTTCCGGGGTGGGCGTGCTGCTGCTGTCGATGGCCGACGCGCCGGTGCACGGCCTGCTCGGCACCGCCGTGGTCGGCGGCGCGATCTCGGTGTCGACGCCCACCGTCTACGGACTGATCGGACGCCGCGCGACCGCGGAGGACCGCGGCGCGGTGATCGGCTCGGCGGCGTCACTGGCCAGTGTCGGCCTCTTGCTCGGGCCGGCCGTGGTCGGCCAGATCGCCGGGCATACCGACCTGCGGGTCGCCATCGCGGCGCTGTCCGTGGCCTCGGTCGCGGTCTGCCTGCTCGCGCTGCGCGTGCCCGCACGGAATCGATGATCGGAGGATGGACCCGATGGGCGACGTAACAGGGGGTCGTGGAGGCTCGGACTTCGCCGAAGGGCGGCAACGGCGGCAGCTCGTCGGGGACGACATCCCCACCGGCTGCCCGTTCGGTTCACGCCGGCGCGACGGGCGCCGTGAATGGCTGGTGAGCAGCTATTCCGAAGCGCGCGATTTCCTGCGTGACAAGCGGTTCAGCCGGGCCGTGCTGGCCGAGACGACCCATCCGCGCGGACCGGCCACCCGGATGTCGGTGACCGATCTGGATCCGCCGAGGCACACCCGGATCCGGAAGCTGATCGGTGGCGCGTTCTCAGCCCGCCGTGCGGAGCAGCTGCGCGAGTACGTCGAAACCAGCGCCGTCGGCCTCCTCGACAGGCTGATCGACACGGGCCCCACCGCGGATCTGATCGCCGACTTCTGCGCCCCGCTGACCTTCACCGCACAGGCCGAACTGCTGGGTGTTCCGCCGTCGCGGCGCGAAGCCGTCCGCAAACGCGCGAACGCGCGGCTCGGCAAGCCGGGCTCCCCGCGATCCGCCGTCTACCAAGGCGAACTGCTGTTGCACGACGAGGTCGCGATGATGCTCGCCGACACCGAAGACCCGCCGTCCGGGCTGATGGCGGAACTCATCGGGGCACATCGCACGGGCGCGCTCGACGAAACCGAGCTGACCGGGCTGGCGGCGTCGCTGTTCTTCGACGGGCACGCGCTGGCTGCCGCGCAGATCGCCAACGCGGTGTTCTGCCTGATCTCCCGGCCGGGCCTGCTGGCCTCGCTGGACGCGGACCCGGCACTGCTGGACGCGGCCGTCGAGGAAACGCTCCGGTACAGCCCGGCGGTGAACTTCAGCATGACGCGCGTCGCGACGGAGGAGGTCACCATCGCGGGCACGCGGATCGAACCGGGCGACCTGATGACCGCGTTGCTGCCGGTGGTCAACCGCGACGAGGACGTCTTCGCCGATCCGGACCGGTTCGCGATGGACAGGAACGGCAGGCATCTGTCGTTCGGGCACGGGACGCACCATTGCATCGGCGCCCACCTGGCCCGGGTCGAGATCCAGTCGGCGCTGCGCGCGCTTTCCCGTCGTGCGCCGGAACTCTCCCTCGCCGTGCCCGAGGACTCCCTGGAGTGGACCGTCTCTCCGACGATGCGCGCATTGTCCGCGCTGCCGGTCCGCTGGACTTCTTCCGGTGTGCTCGATCCCTTGGAGCGTCGCGGGCGACGGTGGGAAGATCGGCCCGCGGCCTGACCACGGGCCACCGGACAACGAAGGAGTTCGTCATGCGCGAAATCGCCGCTGGATTGTTCATGTCCCTGGACGGGGTGGCCGAACGGCCGGACCGCTGGATGGGCCAGTACTGGTCCGACGAGATGAGCGAAGGAATCGCGGAGAGCCTCGCCGCTTCGGACGCCATTCTGATGGGCAAGGACACGTACGTCGCTTTCGAACAGATGTGGAAGCCGCAGGGTGACAGCAACCCGATGGCGGCGTTCCTCAACGGCACGCACAAATACGTCGTTTCTTCGACGCTGGACGAAGCCTCGCTGACCTGGCCGGACACGAGCCTGATCACCGGTGACATCGCGGGCGAGATCACCCGGCTGAAGGAGGCGCCCGGCAAGACGATCCGGGTGCCCGGTAGCCCGAAGCTCGTCCAATGGCTGCTCGCCGAAGGACTCCTGGACGAACTGGCGCTCAACATCATGCCGCTGGTGGCGGGCGAGGGAGCGAAACTGTTCGACGGCACGGCCAAGGAGATCCCACTGAAGCTGACCCGCGCGAACGCGCTGAAAACCGGCGTCATCGGCGCCGTCTACACCCGCGCCTGAATTCACCGGGACCGTGAAAATTTCACGATCACTTCGTGACCAGAACATAGCCCGATCACACACGAATCGACTACCGGGCATTCGGCGGCGCTGCGATACTGGCGAGCAGGCGCGATCTTTCACGCGCACCGGCGAGGAAAGGAAATTCTGTGACTGCCGCAGCCCGCAAGACCAAGCAACCGGCGGGTGAGGGAATCCGCGTCACCGGCGCTCACGAGAACAACCTGAAGGACGTCTCACTCGAACTCCCGAAGAACCAGATCACGGTTTTCGTCGGGGTTTCGGGTTCCGGGAAGTCCTCCGTCGTGTTCGACACGATCGCCGTCGAGGCGCAGCGTCAGCTGAACGCCACCTTCCCCTGGTTCATCCGCAACCAGCTGCCCAAACACGAACGCCCGCATGTGGACAGCATCGAAAACCTGACCACGCCGGTCGTCGTCGACCAGCGCCCGCTCGGCGGGAACGCGCGCTCGACGGTCGGCACGGTCGCCGACATCCATCCGCTGCTG
Source organism: Amycolatopsis sp. EV170708-02-1 (assembly GCF_022479115.1). Classification (NCBI taxonomy): domain Bacteria; kingdom Bacillati; phylum Actinomycetota; class Actinomycetes; order Pseudonocardiales; family Pseudonocardiaceae; genus Amycolatopsis; species Amycolatopsis sp. EV170708-02-1. The sequence continues at coordinate 3,525,820 of NZ_CP092497.1, read as the reverse complement.
CGGGTGTTGTTCTCGCGGCAGGGAAAGCCCAGCGCGGGCAATCCCTCGCTGTATTCGTTCAACGACCCCAACGGGATGTGCCCCGACTGCGAGGGCATCGGCCGCGCGCTGCGCCCGGATCCCGAGCTGATGCTCGACATGACGAAATCGCTCGACGAGGGCGCGATCCTGGTGCCGGGCTACCCGGTCGGCAGCCCCGGCTGGCAGTTCTACGCCAACCACGACGCCATCAACCCGGCCAAGAAGCTCAACAAGTACACCGCGAAGGAGATGGACACCCTTCTGCACGGCAAGGAGGGCAAGGTCCAGCTCACCTTCAAGAACGGCAAGACGCAGACGCTGACGTTCGAGGGCCTGGTCGCGAACTTCACCCGCCGCCACCTCAAACGCGACACCGGCTCGATGAGCGAGAAGACCCGTGCCCAGGCGGAGAAGTTCATCACCGAGGGACCTTGCCCGGCCTGCCGCGGCGGACGGCTGAGCGAGGCCGCGCTGGCGACCAAGCTGGCGGGCAAGAACATCGCGCAGTGGTGCGAGCTGCAGATCACCGATCTGATCGAGCTGATCAAGTCCATCAAGGACAAGCAGACCGCCGCGATGGCGCAGGGCGTGCTGGCCGCGCTCGAACGGATCGAAGCGATCGGCCTCGGCTACCTTTCGCTGGACCGGGCGACGACGTCGCTGTCCGGCGGTGAGGGGCAGCGGCTCAAGCTGGTCAAGCATCTGGGCAGCGACCTGACCGGGCTGACCTACATCTTCGACGAGCCCAGTGTCGGCCTGCACCCCCGCGACGTCGGGCGGCTCAACGACCTGCTGCGGGCGTTGCGGGACAAGGGGAACACGATCCTCGTGGTCGAACACGACCCGGACGTCATCGAGATCGCCGACCATATCGTGGAGATCGGGCCGCGGGCGGGCGTGCACGGCGGCGAGGTCGTCTTCCAGGGAACGTACCGGCAGCTGCGCGCCGGCAAGACGTTGACCGGGGCCGGGCTGGCCCGCTCGGGTGTCGTCAAGGAGGATCCGCGGCGCGCCAAGGGAAAACTGTCGATCAAACGGGCTTCACTGCACAACCTGAAGAGCGTTTCGGTCGACATCCCGACCGGTGTGCTCACCGCCGTCACCGGTGTCGCGGGCTCGGGCAAGAGCTCCTTGATCTCCGGTGTCTTCCGCGAGGCGCATCCCGACGCGATCTTCGTGGACCAGACGCCGATCGCGGCGTCCTCCCGCTCGACTCCGGCGACGTACCTCGGCCTGATGGACCCGGTGCGCAAGCTCTTCGCGAAGGCGAGCGGCGCGAACGCGGCGTTGTTCAGCTTCAACTCCCAGGGCGCTTGCGAGGAATGCCAGGGCCGTGGCGTGCTGATCACCGAAGTGTCCTATATGGACCCGATCACGACGCACTGCGAAAGCTGCGACGGGCGACGATTCAAGGACGAGGTGCTCGCGCACAAGCTGCGGGGCAAGTCGATCGCCGACGTGCTGGAGCTGTCCGCGGAGCAGGCGGCCGAGTACTTCACCGAGGCCCCGGTGCTGGCGAAGGTGAACGCGCTGATCGAGACCGGGCTCGGCTATCTCGGGTTGGGCCAAGCGCTGAGCACGCTGTCCGGCGGTGAACGTCAGCGGATCAAGCTGGCGGACCGGCTTTCCGGCGGCGGGAACGTCTACATCCTCGACGAGCCGACCACCGGCCTGCACATGACCGACATCGACATGCTGCTGGGCCTGCTCAACGGCATGGTCGACGCGGGCAACACGGTGGTGGTGATCGAGCACAACCTGGCGGTGATCGAACAGGCGGACTGGATCATCGACCTCGGGCCCGGCGGCGGCAAGAACGGCGGCGAGATCGTCTTCACCGGCCCGCCCGAGAAGCTCCTGACCGCGGAGAGCTCACTGACCGGCGAGTACCTCAAGCGCTACCAGCAGGCGGGCTGAGACCCGGCTCTTCGACGAAGGGGACGTCCCGCGCGGGACGTCCCCTTCGTCGCGTCCGGCGCAGGATACGAGACGCCCCATGCCATCGAAGGCGGCCATGCTGGAAGCCGGCGCGGCGAGGGAGGCTCGGATGGCGGTACGGCTGGTGCTGACCGGCGGGCTGGAATGGCTGGATTCGATTCCGGAAAGCGAACGCGCGACGGTTTTCACCGCGTTGTTCGCCGTCTGCGACGGATCCGCGTTCCTGACCTACGGTGTTTTCAAGGTCGGCGGCGGTCCCGGCCGTTTTTTGTTGACCGTGGCGCCCGCGCTGGCGATCCGGGTGCGGATCGATTGGGCGCGTTCGGAGTTCGAGTTGCTCGGGCTCAGCAGGGAACCCGTCGAATGGCCGCGAGAGCTGGACGTGCTCTGAAGCGGTTTTTCCCTTGCTGCATACGGCCTAGGCCGATCGCATGATCGGAAAGCGTATTCTTCGACAGCACCCCCTGGGGTGAGAATCCCGTAGGATGACGACGGAGCCACTGAACTGGGGTGCGAGGTGCTTCGTGGTGATCAAAGTGCTGCTTGCCGAAGATATGCACATGGTTCGCGGGGCGCTCGTCGCCCTGCTGAACATGGAATCCGATATCGAAGTGGTCGCCCAAGTCGCCGCGGGTGACCAGATCCTTCCGACGGCGAAGGCCGTCCAGCCCGACGTCGCGGTCATCGACATAGATCTGCCGGGCAAGGACGGTTTGACCGCGGCCATGGAGATCCGCGAAAGCCTGCCCGGCTGCCATACGCTGATCCTCACCAGCCTCGGCCGTCCCGGCACGGTCCGGCGCGCGCTGGACGCGAAGGTCAACGGCTTCCTGCTCAAGGACGCGCCGTCGGACAAGCTGGCCAACGCGGTGCGGTCGGTCGCGATCGGGCGCCGGGTGATCGACAGCGAACTGGCGCTCGCCGCCTGGGAAACCGACGACTGCCCGCTGACCACCCGCGAGATCGAGATCCTGCGGGTGACCGCGCGCGGGCGCACCGTCGCCGACATCGCGGCCGAACTGTTCCTGTCCCCCGGCACGGTCCGGAACTACCTGGCCGCCATCGTCACGAAGCTCAACGCCCGCAACCGGGTGCACGCGATCCGCATCGCCACCGACGCGGAATGGCTGTAACCCTCGGGCGATCACGCGTGATCAGAGGCGTAACTCGCGTGCTTGAAGGCGTAACTCGGTGTTCGCCCTTCAAGCACGCGAGTTACGCCTTCGCTCCCGGTGGCACGGGACGCGCGTGGTGCCCACCCCGGCATGACCGGACCGCTCGCCTGGGGACCGTGTGGGTTACAGGTCGTCCAACGCCCCGAAATCCACACGGTCGCCGCGCCGATCCCGAGGTCGGTCTCCGGCAGGCGCGGTGAAGGGAGCCTTCAGCCCGCCTGCCCGTTCGGTCAAACCTTCTCGCTCTTGACGCCCACCACGCTAGCGCTATAGCTTCTAACTATCGCAACAAGTGCTAACAACCCAAGGAGAAGGACCATGTTCGGCATCTCAAGCCGCTGGATCGGCACCCGCGCGGCCCTGCTCACCGTCCCACTGGCCATCGCCGGCGTCCTCGGCGTCACGGCACCGGCCCAGGCCGCCCCCGTCCACCACGCCAAACCGACTTCCCTTACCTGCCAAGGAAAAGGCATCGACCGGTCGGCCAAGGTGCATTACCGGACCGAGACCTTCGTCAAGGCGCCGCTGCGCACCATCTGGAACCTGCAGACCGACGTGGAGGCCTGGCCGACCTGGCAGAACCCGGTCATCCCGGTCACCATGAAGCGTCTGGACGACGGCCCGCTGCGCAAGCATTCCCGCTTCCGGTGGACGATCCCCGTCCCGCCCGGAATGCCGTACCCGCCCGGCGACGTGACCATCGTTTCCACCGTCCGGCAACTCCAGCCCGGCAAATGCATCCGCTGGACCGGCCCGCTCGACGGCCCCGGCGGGATGCATATCGACGGCGTCCACGTCTGGAACTTCGTCAAGGTGCCCGGCGGCGTCATCGTCCGCACCGAAGAGAGCCACACCGGCCCGCAGGTCGACAAGGACGTGCCCAACTCCACCGCGATGCTCGGGCAGGGCCTCGAAATCTGGCTCAAGGACCTCAAGAAGGCCGCCGAACACCGGTAGTGTCCGAGCGACGCGGCCGCCAGGTCCGGGGGCCGCGTCGCTCGGGGTCACCTGTCCCGGCTCCGCCGCACGACGCCGAGCCGGGGATCGGCACTCGGTCCGGCCCGCTCCACCGTGAAACCCTCGCGCTCGAAGAAGGCGCCCGCGCGTTCGTCCGCCACGAGATGCTCGGCGTACACCCGCTCGACGTCCACCGGCAACCGTCCGATGAGGACTTCGAGCAGCCGCAAGCCCAAGCCGCGATACCGGGGAAGCGCGGACAGCTTGCGGATCACGTGCTCGCCGCCGTCGAAATCGTGTTGCCCGACACCGGACAGGCACCCGCCGTCCTCGGCGACCACGACCGCGCCGCGAGCGACGGCCCCGGCGATATCCGTCGCGTTCCACCACATCCGCACCCGCCGCGCGGCCTCTTCTTCGCCGATCAACGGCGCCCACCAGGCCCGGACGTGCTCCTCGCCGAAGCGGCAGACGGCCATGACGTCGTCGCGATCGGCGTCCCGCACGATCGGCCCGCCTTCCATCGCCTGCCCCGATCCTCCACCCGGGAGGCACTTTCGGGCAGTCTCCGATCATCCGGCTTGTCCCGGTGTGCGTCCGGTGGTAACGATACGGGCGATCCACCTCGCGACCGATCGGTTCACTGCGGAATCGGGACGGTCTCGTCGACCTCTCGCATTCTCCCCGATCGTGCCCCATCCCAATCGAGCCAAGGCGACGCATGCAACCCAATTTCGACGCAGGTGAGGACTTCGCACTCCTTCTGGAGCGAGAGGCCAGGAAACTCGAGGAAAAAGCCCAAGCCCTGACCGCCGCGTTCACCGCCTCGGCGTCCACGGTGACCTCTCCCGACGGCTCGGTGACGGTGACGGTGGAGGCCAACGGCTCGCTGAGCGCCATCGAGTTCGGCAACCGCGCCACCTCGCTGGGACCGGCCCGGCTCTCCTCGCTGGTCATGCAGACGGTGCGCGAAGCCCAGCGCAAGACCGTCGAGAAGGTCACCGAGTCCTACACCGAGATCAACGGCGAGGACGAGGCCGCCCAGCTGGTCCGCACCTTCCTGCCGAAGGTGGACGACGAGGAAACCGCGCCGGACAGCCCGGAACAGGACAAGTGGGCCCCCGAGGCGCACAACGAGCCGCCGCGCCCTCAGGCGGGATACCGGCCGCCGCCACCACCGCAGGCGGGTCCCCCGATGCCGCCGCAGCCCGGCCGTCCCGTGCGGCCGCCGAACCCCCCGGCGCCGCGACCCCGGCGACCGGCCTCCCCCGACGACGATGAGATGAGCCCCTGGTGACCGGATTCGGTGTCAAGACGGAAGCCATGACCGAGTTCGCCGGTCACCTCGACCAGCTCGAGGACGCGCTGCGGAAGAGCGCCGACATGGTGGGCAGTTGCGTGGCGGACCCCGGCATCTTCGGCATCTTCGGCGGCCAGATCTACGGCGCCGGCGCGAGCATGCACTGCGGGAAGGCGCGGGACCAGCTGAACAAGTACTCGGAGAACGTGCAGGAGTTCTCGGACAGGGTGCGCGAGGCGGCGAAGCAGTACAACGCCAACGAGCAGGAGACCGAGAAGCTGATCACCGACGCCGGCAAGGGGATCGACGAGGTGAAGGTCAAGTGAGCGACGAGTACCACCGCAACGATTTCGGGAACAACAGCGGCACCAAGGCCAGCGACTTCAAGGACGAGAAGAACAACTTCCTCGCGGGCAGCGGCGACACCGCGGGCGCGGGGTTCTTCGATTCCGCGTTCTCGCTGAAGAAGGCCGTCGACGAAGGGGACAGCCTCAGCATCGGGCTGGCCTCGGCGGGGATGGCGATCGAGATCCTCGGCATGGTCGTCGACCCGATCGGCTCGCTGCTGACCGCCGGGATCGGCTGGCTGATCGAGCACATCGTCATCTTCCGCTGGCCGCTGGACTTCCTGCTCGGTGACCCGAAGGGCATCGAGGCGGCCAAGACCGCGATCTACAAAGAGGGCGCGGAAGTCCGGGAGTGGGCGAAGGACCACGACGCCGCCACCAAGAAGTTCATGGAGAAGTGGGAAGGCGAGGCCGCCGACACCTTCCGCGCCGACATGGAGGGCGTCGCCGCGCAGATCGACGCGCTCGCCGGGTACATCGAGTTCGCGGGCAAGCAGATGGGGATCGCCGGTGCCGTCATCGGCGCGGTCCGCGGCATCGTCCGCGACATCATCGCCATGACGCTGGCGGGCATCCTCAAGGCCGCGATCGTGGCCGTGGCGCTGGCGCCGGTCACCTTCGGCGGTTCGATCATCGCCGCGATCACCTCCATCATGACCACGGTCGGCGTGGCGATCGCCAAGATCGCCAAGCAGATCGCCGACACCGCCAAGAAGCTCGCCGAGATGATCAAGATCCTGGCGAAGACGCGCGGCGCGGCCGACGACGTCGTCAAGCTGACGCTCGGCGGCGGCAAGATCAAGCTGCCCAAGCCGAAGCCCGCCGGCGGCACCCCGATGCCCGGCGGCAAGAAGCCGATCGAGGGCCCGCCCCCGAAGCCGGGCGACACCACGCCGGAGGCCACGCCCAAGCCCCCTCGGGAAAAGCTCAGCGACATGCCCCTCCGGATCGTGCGCGAGAAGCTCGCGAAGGAACTGGAAGGGGTGGACGGGGCGGCCGACATCCTGAAGCGGTTCGACTACTGGAACAGCTTCCCGATCGGCGACCTCCACAAGAGGTTCCCGAAGGTGGCGGACGCGATCGAGAAGACCACCAAGATCCTCAGCGACCCGACCTACGGCGCGTCGGGCATGGCCGGGAAGACCATCGTCGAGCTGACGAAGGCCATCCCGCCCGCCGCGAACGAGAAGCCGCCGGAGGACAAGGAAGAGAAGTGACGGCAGGCGGCCCCCGTACCGGTGTCCCGGCAGGGGCCGCCTGTGCTTTTGTACCGATCATGACTGAACGGGTGAACATCTCCTCCGGCGGCGACTACGAGCCGGTGTTCGGCTACAGCCGCGCGGTACGCGTCGGCGAGCACATCCACGTTTCCGGGACGACGGCGCGTGAACCCGCCCGCTCCGGTGACGCGTACGAGCAGGCCTCGGCCGTGCTTTCCCTCATCGAGACCGCGCTGCGGGAGGCCGGTTCGAGCCTGGCCGCGGTCGTCCGCACGGTCACCTACGTCACCGACATCAAGGACGCCGACCTGGTGGCGCGGGCGCACCGCGAAGCCTTCGCCGACGTGCTGCCGGCGGCCACCATGGTCGAGGTCTCGGCGCTGCTCGACCCGAAGATGAAGGTCGAGATCGAGGCCTACGCCATCGAGAAGTAGCTCAACCGCCGTGGTCGTGGCCCGGCATCGGAAGCAGCCGCGACACGCGGTCTTCGGTGCCGGGGGCGACGATGACGAACTGCCCCATCATCCCTTTGTCCTCGTGGCGGAGGATGTGGCAGTGGTACATGTAGGGCGCCGCCGGATCCGCGTGGCGGCCGAATTCGACGGCGAGTCTCACCGTGGCGTGTTTCGGCACGTAGACGGTGTCCTTGGCGCCGCTCAGATAGGCGGGCGGCGGCGCGCCGTCGATCTCCAGGATCCGGAACGCGACCTCGTGGATGTGGAAGTTGTGCGTGTAGGTCGTGTTGTGGATCTCCCAGATCTCGCGCGCGCCCGCCGGGACGACCTCGTCGATCCGCGTCATGTCCATGTCCTTGCCGTTGATCTCCGATCCGGTCAGCGTCATGCGCCGGACGCGGGCTCCTGGCGGCACCTCGGGCAAGGCGGCCGCGGAAAGCCGCCCTGGCAACGGTGACTCGTCGCGCCGCGGGCCCGTCGCGATGATCTTGAGCAGGTCGAAGTCGCCCTCCTCGATGTCCGTCGCCGCCTCGGTCCGTTCGCCGACGCTCCGGAGGACCACCTGCTCGCCGGAAGTGAAGGAGGCGACGAACTCCAGCCGTTCGCCGGGGCTGAGGACCGCCCGCCGGACGCCCACCGGCCCGGGCAGGAGGCCGCCGTCGCCGGCGATCACGTGGAACTCGCGGCCATCGGCGAATTCGAGGAAGTAGATCCGGGCGTTCGACGCGTTCAGCACCCGGAACCGGGTCCGGCCCGCGGGCACCTCGACGAACGGATCGAACGTGCCGTTGACCAGGATCGTGTCGCCGGTCAACCCGAAGGTGCCGCCGAAGTCCTCCACAAGCCGCCCGTCGGAGTCGAGCCGCTTGTCCTGGAGGATCAGGGGGATGTCGTCCACCCCGTACTCCGACGGCAGCCCCGGCGCGGCCGCCTCGGGGTCGGCGATCTGGATCATCCCCGCCAGGCCGCGGTAGACGTGCCGGGCGGTCTGTTCGTGCGGATGCGGGTGGTACCAGCCGGTGGCGGCCGGCTGGTCGACCGTCCACTCCGGACGCCAGGTCCCGTCCGGCCGGATCGTCTGGTGCGGACCGCCGTCCATCCGCGCCGGCAGGCGCATCCCGTGCCAGTGCAGTGTGGTCGGCTCGCCGATCCGGTTGGTGACGGCCATCGCCACCCGGTCACCGCGGCGCATCCGCAGCGTCGGGCCGAGGTGGTCGCCGTTGATCCCCCACGTGTCCGCCCGTTTGCCCGGGATCAGTTCGGTGCTTCCCGGGCGGAGGGTGAGCTCGAACCGGCGGACACCGGAGGCGTCCGGGTCCGGCGACAGCAGCGGCGGCACCCGCAGCCGGTTGGCGAACGCTCCCGGCCGATGGGCCGTTTCCGCCGAACAGCCCGCGACGACGGTACCGGCGGCCACGAACGCGCCGAGTTTCAAGAAGGAACGTCGGTCCATGACGCGATGGTCGCGGCGCGAGGGTGCCCGGCACGTCGGCCCGGAACGGTAATCCGGGAAATCCGACCGGCGCGGTACGTCATCCCGATGCGGTAGGCCATTGCCCGTCACGGACCGACGCGCCGCGGGACGGGCTCGACCAGAGTCGCCACCATGAGAAAAATCGTCACGACGGCGATCGCCGTCGCCGCCTTCCTGACCGGTTCGCCCGCGCTCGCCGAGCCGGACGGGCTCGACCTCGTCGTGACCCCGTCGGGCTTCACCGCGCCGTCCACCACCCGTGCGGGTGTCCTCACCCTGAAGGTGCGGTCGGAAGACCCGGCGGGCGCGTGGGTGGGCCTGGTGCGGCTGCGCCCGGGAGTCGCGCTCGAAACCTATACACGGCACCTGAAACAGGCGATGTCCGACGATCCCGCGGACGCGATGGCGGGCGGCAGGGCGGTCACCGCCGACGCGGAGATGTTCGGCGGCGTCGCCGTGGCCGCCGTCCCGGCGTCGGCCGAGATCGCCGTGTCCCCCGGTGACTACCATCTGGTGGATTTCCGCGACGTCGCCGAGCCGGACTTCCTCTCGCGGATCCGGCCGCTGCGGATCGGCACCGGGACGACGTCGAACGCGGCCAAGGCGACGGCGGCGATCATCGCGACCGACAACGGATTCCTCACGCCGCCTTCGCTCAAGTCCGGTGCGCCGGTGTTCGTGCTCAACGCGTCCGGCCAGTTCACCGAAGCCATGCTTTTGCCGGTGCGGCCGGGGACCGCGCTCACCGACCTAGACGCGTTCTTCGCCCGCACCGGGCCGAGCCCGTTCACCGGCCGCCCGACGGGGGTCGTGCCGCTGTCGCCGTGGCGTTCGGCGATACTCACCACGGCGCTCCCTCCCGGCGAGTACGCGCTGGTCACCTGGGTGCGCGACCTGCGCACCGGGGAACCGCTGGCGCTGCGCGGCGCGCGTGCCCTGGTGCGCATTGCCTGACATCACAGAGGTCCTGATGAGCGTGAGACGACCCACGACGGCCGAGACCGCGACCGGGATCGGCGTGGCGGCGCTCGTGGCCGTCTCGGCGGTGACGCGGATCGGGCCGAGCGGACCGGAAGGCACGCTCGGCCCGCTCGGTGCCGTCCTGCTCGTGCTGCTGGCCGCGTTGCTCACCGCGCGCCGGATGTTCCCGTTCGGGGTGCTCGTGGCCGTCAACGCCATCGTCGCGGCGTGGTTCGTCCTCGACTTCCCCGGCAGGCTGATCACCGTGGCGGCGCTGATCGCCTGCTACACCGTCGCCGCCGAACGCGGCTGGCGGCTCGGCGCGGCGGCCTGGGCGGTCACCGCCGCGGTATCCACCGTCGTGGTGCACGGAACCCTCGGCGTGGCGTGGTTCGACGACCGGGCGGTGAACGCGCTTTCGCTGGAACTGGCCGCGGTGGCACTCGGTTCCGCCGTCCACTACCACCGCGCGTACGCCGCGGGCGCACGGGAACGGGCACTGCGAGACCGGTTGCGGGAAACCGAACAGCGGCTGGAGATCGCCCGCGAACTGCACGACGTGGTGGGCCACACCATGGTGACGATCAGCGTGCAGGCGGGCGTCGCGACCCATGTGCTGGAACGGAATCCGGCACAGGGCGCGGCCGCGCTGCGCACCATCAAGACGATCAGCGACGAAGGGCTGGCCGAAGTCCAAGCGCTGCTCGGCATGCTTCGCGTCGACGGGACCGCGGCCGACCGCGGCGGCCTCTCGCGGCTGGAGACCCTGCTGGACGTGACGCGGGCGACCGGTGTCCCCGTGGAACTGGTGGTGACGGGCGAACGCCGCGCCTTGCCGCCACGGGTGGACCTGGCCGCGTTCCGGACCGTCCAGGAAGCGCTGACCAACGCGCGACGGCACGCGCGGCCGACGTCGATCCGGGTCTCCCTGCTCTATGGTGACGACGTGCTGGAGATCGGGGTTCGCAACGACGGAGCGGGCGAGAGCGCCCCGTCTCCCACCGGGGGCAACGGGATCTCCGGGCTGCGCTCGCGGGCCACCTCCTTGGGCGGCACCCTGCACGCGGCGCGGTCCGGTGAGACCTTCGAGGTCACCGCCACGCTGCCGGTGGACCGCTGATGCCGATCCGGGTGCTCATCGCCGACGACCAATCCCTGGTCCGGGCGGGCTTCCGGGTGCTCGTGGAGTCCGAGGACGACATGGAGGTCGTCGGCGAGGCCGGAGACGGCGCCACCGCGGCCGCCCTCGCCGAGCGGCTCCGCCCCGATGTGGTCCTGATGGACGTGCAGATGCCCGGCACCGACGGGATCGAGGGCATCCGGCGTATCGCCGCGAACCCGGAGCTTTCGGCGGTGCGCGTCCTCATCCTCACCACTTTCGACACCGAGGAGTACGCGGTCGCGGGTATCACCGCGGGCGCGAGCGGTTTCCTGCTCAAGAACACCGCACCCGCCCAGCTCCTGCACGGGATCCGGGTGGTGGCGGGCGGTGAGGAGCTGCTCGCCCCCGGGCTGACCCGAAGGCTGATCGCGCGGCTCGTCACCCCCGCGCCACCGACGGTGGACGACACGGTGTTCGCCGAACTCACCGTGCGGGAACGAGAAGTCGTCGCGCTCGTCGCCGAAGGACTGAGCAACGCGGAGATCACCGCCCGGTTGTTCATCAGCATGGCGACGACCAAGACCCACGTCAGCCGCGCGCTGGGCAAACTCGGCGCGCGGGACCGGGCTCAGCTGGTCGCCATGGCCTATCGGCACGGCCTGGTCAGCCCACCCGAGCCCGGCCGGTGAACTAGTCGCGCCCCTCGACGCGGTAGGTCACATGCACCGCGTGCCTTCCGGCGGCCGCACTTACCTGGACGAGGGACGCGGGACTCACCCCCTCGAACAAGCGGGTGCCGCCGCCGACCATCTCCGGCACGACGTGCAGCCGCAGTTCGTCGACCCAGCCACCGGCGAGCGCCTGCCGGACGACCGACGCCCCGCCCGCGATCACGACGTCACGCCCGGCCGCCGTCTCCTTCGCCAGCCGGAGCGCCTCCTCGACGCCGTCGACGAACGAGAACCGCGTCGGTCCCTTCACCAGATCGGGTCCCGGCCGATGAGTGACGACGTAGACCGGCATCCCCCAGGTCCCGTCCTCGCCCCACAGCCCGATCCCCACGTCGAACAGTGTCCGGCCGATGACGAACGCGCCGGTGTTCTCGAACATCACCCTGGCCGCCGACTTGTCGGCGTCGTCCGGGTCCTCCATGCTCCACGCGGTGAGCCGCTGTCCCGCGGTCCCGAATGGCGCGTCCACACCGACGCCTTCGCCCGCCATGTACCCGTCCAGCGACGGGCTGATGTCGACGATCGTCTTCCCCACCGTGGCCTCCCTTGTCCGTTTCCCCGATTGTGGGCACGGGGCCGGGCGGTCACATCCGTCCACAGTGGTACATCCGCCCGTACTCCGTGGGGATGACGGCTACCTCCCGAAAGACCCGACGAGCGCTTCGGGAGCTTCGCGCGTCTCGTAAAGCTTCCAGAAGGCGTCGGCGAAGACGTCCGGGTGGATCACCTCGGGCTCGAAGTCCATGGAGCTCGCGGTGAGTGCCCGATGGGGCACGCTGCCCTCGATCAGCGCGCCGACGTTGACGGCCCCGGCGTAGACCCCCTTGTCCGCGAGCACGGCGTTCAGGTTGTGGAAGTAGTTCCGCAGCGCGGCCTGCGCCATGCCGACGTTGCCGAGGAAGGGCGCCGGGTGCAGGCCGGATTGCCCGGCGGTGAACAGGATCGCGCCGTCGCCGCGCTCGGTCATGTCCGGCAGGACGGCGCGCACGAGTGCCACCGCGGACACCAGGAACCGGTCCAGGATGAGCCGCAGGTTCTCCGGATCCACGTCGAGCACCGGCACGATGCCCTCGCCCATGGTCCCGCCGCCGGGGTTGAACGCGACCGCGTCGATCCGGCCGATGGCGGTGACGGCGGCGGCGATCCGATCCGGTTCGTAGACATCGGCGACGAACCCGCTCGCCTCGATGCCGTCGCGGGCGAGTTCGGCGACGAGCGCGTCGAGGTTCTCGGTGGTGCGCGCGACGAGGGCGATCCGGAAGCCCTCGCGGCCGAACCGGCGGGCGAGCGAAAGTCCCAGCACCGGTCCGGCGCCGAAGATCGCGAGTGTCTTGGTCATCTGTCCTCCGAAGTTAAGTTGAGGTGCTCCTCAACTTATACCCATAACTTGAGGCGACCTTCAACTTGACTACGATGCGGTCATGACCAAACCCCTGCGGAAGGACGCCCGGCGCAACCGCGACCTGCTGATCGAGGCGGCCAGGGGGCTCTACGCGGCACGCGGCCTCGACGTCGCGCTCGAAGAGATCGCCAAGGCGGCCGGCGTCAGCATCGGCACGCTGTACAACCACTTCCCGCAGCGCGCGGATCTGGTGAACGCCGTGTTCGCCGACCGGACCGAGACCGTCGCGAAACTGGCCGAACACGCGCTCTCCCTCGACGACGCCTGGACCGGCTTGACCTCGTTCGTCGAACGGGTCTGCGAACTGCAGGCCGCCGATCACGGCTACAACGAACTGGTCTCGACGCGGCCACCGCAGGCCGAGGACCTCGAACACGGCTACGAACTCATGACCCGGATCGTCGAACGCGCCAAGGAGAGCGGCGCCCTGCGCGAAGACTTCACCCTCGAAGACATGGCCTTCGTGACATGGGGGATCGCGCGCACCGTGGAAGCGACCGCGACCGTCCGCCCGGAGGCCTGGCGACGGCACCTCGCGCTACTGTTCGACGGAATGCGGGCACCCGCCGCGAATCCGCTACCTGAGCCCCCGCTTCAGCCGGCGGAACTGGCCCGGGTCATGGGCGGCTGCGGCTGAGGGCAACCCTCCGCCCCTCCGGCGCGTGTTCACCCCGGAGGGGATCCCATGAAGAGAAAATTGTTGCTCATCGCCCTGACACTTTTCGTGACGACAGCCTGTTCCGGGGAACCGCCATCGGCCCCCGCGACGGTCACCGTCACCCCGTCGTCCTCGGCGCCTGCCGGGCCCGACGCCAAGACCGTCGCCTGGCTCGACGGAGTATGCGGCGCGGTGTACGGCTACATGAAGGCTTCCAGCGATTACGCGACCAAGCCGCGATCGGGAACCGAGGTGACCCGCGGCGCACTGAAGGAAGAACTCGGGATCCGCGCGGGATTCGCGGGCAAGGCCGTCGACGATCTGGCCGCGCTGCCCCCGTCGCCGATTCCCGGCGGCGACGCGGTGAAGAAGTCCCTTGTGGATCAGTTCGCCGCCGCGAGGGACGCGGTCGCCGCGGGCAAGCAGCGGTTGGAGAAGTCCGGGAACGAAGCCGCCATGGACGCGGCCATCAAGGCGATGGACGCCACCCAGAAACCGGTCACCGACACTCCCGATCTCCTGCCCGCGCTCAAAATCGAGACACCGGAGCTGATGGCCGCCGCCGCGGAGGCCAAGAAGTGCAAGCCCGCTTGAGGGGCTCGTGAGCGGTTAGGCTTCGCGGCCGGCTCGCGCCCGTGTCGCGTCGAAACCACGTCGGCGATGCCGTGAGGGCCTCCTTCCCTACTTTGAGGGTAGGGAAGGAGGCCCTCACGGACTTTCGCCCAGGGAGAGTCCAGAGTGGTAGCAAAGGTCCCTTGCTCTCTTCCCGCAGGCCAGGGGCGTTCGGACGTCCTGAAGGTCCCCTTTGGGACTCTCGACGTCTCAAAGGCGACCTTCAGGACAGCGCATGACCGGCCCTCCGATGACGCAGGGTCACACGCCACCCTTGCCCCACCTGGCCGACGGGCATCCGGCCATCAAGGCAGCAAAGGGCCCTCGCAAACCGCCCGGGCCGCCCACTCGCGGCCCCCACCGCCGCGGAGGTTGCGAAAGCCACCTTTGCCTCACCCCGCAACACAACCCCTCAGCCCGGCGGCGTGAAACCGGGCGGCATGACCATCGGCCGCCCGGTGTTCAACCCACCGTCGACGAGCACGGAAGTCCCGGTCAGATAGCCGAAATCCGGTGACGCCAGAGCGAGGACGGCGGAAGCGATGTCCGCCGCCTCACCCATCCGGGGCAGACCGTGGACGTTCAGCGGCCCCCAAGCCTCCTTGAACCGCGCCCACTGGTCGTCCGGAATCCCCGGCGGACGCACCAGCTGGGTGTCCGTCGTCCCCGGATCGATCGACAGCACCCGGATCCCCTTCGCCCCGTAGTCCAGCGCGGCCGCGCGCACGAGACCCTGCACGGCACGTTTGCTCGAGGTGTAGGCGGCGTGCCCCGGCCTGGTCTGCTCGGCCTGCGCCGACGCGGTGCAGACGATCACCCCGCCGCCCGCCTTGAGCAGATGCGGCACCTCGTATTTGATCGAGAGGAACACGCCCCGCGCGTTGGTGCGCTGCACGTCCTCCCATTCGTCGACAGAGGTCTCGTGCAGCGGCTTGCCGAGGTGGATCCCGGCGTTGTTGAACGCGATGTCGAGCCTGCCGTACCGGCGGGCGACGCCGTCCACGAAGGCCTGCACCTGTTCCGGGACCCGGACGTCCGCCCGGACATAGGTCGCTTCCCCGCCGGCCCGGCGGATCTCCCGCTCGACCCCGCGGCCGAGTTCTTCCCGCCTGCCACAGAAACCGACCTTGGCCCCGGCCGCGGCGAAGGCGATGGCCGTCTCACGGCCGATCCCCGACGTCGCCCCGGTGACGATCACGACCTTGCCCGCGAACCGTCGCCGGTCTTCCCCAGCCACGGCGGTGTTCGCGGCCAGCATCGCGACCCCGGCCGCCGCCGCGCCTCCGAGCACCGCGCGCCTGCCCACTGCTTCGCCCACAGTTCCCTCCAGATGGATAGTTCCACTTCCCAAAGCAGAAAGTAGAGCTATCCATCTGAGAGGACTCTCAAGAATCGATCTCCGGCGTGATCCCGCCCGCCGCGGCGAGCGCGCGATGCAGTGCGAGTTCGGCCGTTGGCCCTTCGGCGAGGACGATCCCGGTGCACGACCGCTGATCCGTGAGATGCCGGATCTCGTCGCCGGGGCTCGCCGTCGGATACCACTCCGGCGCGCCGGGCAGCCCTGGCAATCTGTCGAGCCCCGACCAGCCCTTCAGCACACCTTCCGCGGCGGGATACGCCAGAACGAACCCGACCCCTGGCCCTCCCCCGATCTTCCGGGTGAGCAAGGCGGGCTCCTTGCCCAGCGCCATGGCGATCATCGCGGAATAGACGTTGGTGTCCAACGACCGGCACAACGCCTCGCCGAGCATCGCCCCGCCGATCCGGATGTTGATCTCGACGACCTCCGGCCCCTCGGCGGTGAGCACGAATTCGGTATGCGCGAAGCCCTGCTCGTGGCCGGCGGCCTTGAGCACCCGGCCGATCCAGTCGGCGAGTCCGGCGTACTCGGCCTCGGGGAAGGCCACCGGGAACGCGGCGGCTTCCTCGCGCCGCACGGGTTCGGGCGACAACTGGCGGGAGAGGATTCCGAGCAACCGGGTCCTCCCCTGCCAGGTGACGGTTTCCGCGCTGTAGAGCGGCCCGGCGAAATACGGCTCGGCGATCAGATGTCCCTTGAGCGGCGTGTCCTTCGCCTCCAGCCGCGCCCGGTCGAGTTCGGCCTGGTCGCGGGCGAGCCACACCCCACGTGAAGACGTTCCCGAAGAGTCCTTGACCACCAAGGGAAAGCCGAGTTCTTCGGCGACCATGACGGGGACCGGCCTGCCGCGGGTGAGCCCGTGTTCGTACAGCAGATCGCGCACCGCGCCCTTGTCCCGCAGCACCCGGACGGCGGCCGCGTCCGGGCCGGGCAGGCCGAGCCGGGCGGTGAGTTCCGCGCCCGGCAACGCCCAGGTATCCGTCGAATTGATGATCCCGGCGAGATCCGGGATGGCGCGCAAGGCGGCTTCGCAGGCCTCGATGTCGGTGGTGTCGATGTCGACGACCTCGACCCTGTCCGGCCCGAGCACGCCGAGCTCGTAGCGGTAGATGTCGCGGTTTCCGGTGTACAGCACCAGTTTCCGCCCGGCCTCCGCCGCCGCGTCGGCCAGCCTGCCCAGGCCGAAGGTGAGTGCTTCCAACAGGACGACGGTCACGACGCCCGCTCCTTCCGGTACAACCGCGGCGAAGGTTTCCCGAATCGGCGGCGCCGCCAATCCATCGCGGCCCACGGCAGGGCGAGTTCGTCCAGCGAAGCGATCTCGCGCGGCGCGAGCGAAGCCGGGTCGACCGCCTCGCGATGCCGGGAGAAAACCCTTGCCGTGTAGCGATGTCCGGTGTCGGCGCCGATCACCACATGCGTCCGCTCCGGATTCCGCGCCGCCTCCCAGCCCGCGACGAGGTATGCGGCGCCGGTGGACAGCCCGGCGAACACGGCGTGCTCGCGCATCAGGCCGACGGTCGCGGCCATGGCGTGCGCGAAGTCCAGCCAATGGATCCGGTCGTACAGCTCGTGGTCGACGTTGTCGAACGGGATGGCGGAGCCGATACCCGCGATGATCGCGTCCGGGTCGGTGAAGCGTTCGCTGCCGAAGGTGACACTGCCGAAGGGCTGGACCCCGGTCAGCCGGACATCGGGATCGCGTTCGCGCAGCGAGCGCGCGATCCCGCCGGTCGACGCGCCGGTGCCGACGCTGCCGACGACGGTGAGCGGCCCGGACGGCAGGGCGCGGGCGACGAGATCGGCGACCTCGGCGTATCCCAGGTAGTGCACGGGATCGTGGTACTGGCGCATCCAGTGCATGTCCGGATACCGGTCCAGGAGTTCACGCACGCGCGCGACCCGGCGCCGCTGGTCGAGGCGGAGGTCGTCCGACGGCGGCATCTGATCCACCGTCGCGCCGAGGATCTCCAGCTGCGAACGCATCGTGAGGTCGACGGTCGTCGACGCCACGATATGGCAGCGCAGGCCGTAGCGGTGGCAGGCCATCGCCAGCGCGAGCGCGTAGATCCCGCTGGAGCTGTCGATCAGCGTCTGTCCTTTTCGGACGGATCCGTCGGCGAGCAACGACCGGACGGCGCCGAGCGCGGCGTAGACCTTCAGTGTTTCGAAGCGGATCAGCACGACGTTCGGTTCGAGCCGGATCAGCGACGGCGTCTTGATCGCGTCGGTGACGTGTTCGTGGACCAGCGCGGACATCGCGGTCACCGGCCGATCGAACGCAGGTACGCGGCCAGCGACTCGGCGCCCGCCGCGTTGCGCGGGCCGCTCACGAGGTCGCCGTAGGAGATGACGTGGAACCGGTTGTCGCGCACGGCGGGCGTGTTCTTCAGCTGTGGCGAGGATTTCACGAACGCGATCTTGTCCTGCGCGGGCCGGTCGGCGTAGTCCACGACGACGATCACCTCGGGTTCGGCCTTCACCACCGCTTCCCAGCCGACGCTTCCCCAGCCGTCCTGCAGTTCGCGGAAGACGTTCGTCCCGCCCGCGGCGTCGATGATGTCGTTGGGGGCGGCGTGTTTTCCGGCGGTGAAGGGCTGATCGGTGCCGGAATCGTAGACGAACACCTTGGCGGGCGGTGTTTTCGGCGCTCCGGCGCGGACCTTGTCGAAGCGCCCCTTGAGTTCCGCGACCAGTTCGTCGGCACGCTGCCGCACGCCGAAGATGTCGCCGAGGTTGCGCAAGTCGGTGTAGAGCGCTTCGAGCGGTGTCACGTCCGACTTCGCGGTGGGATACTCCCAGCAGGTCTCGGTGTGCAGATAACTGCGGATGCCGACCTGCTCCAGCAGTTTCGGCGTGATCCCGCGTTCTTCGCTGAACCCGGAGTTCCAGCCCGCGATCACCCAATCCGCCTTGGCGTTGACCAGGATCTCGCGGGTGACGCGCGAAGTGCCGAGCCGTTCGACCTTGGTGTAGTCGTCCTTCCACGGTGAACCGGCGATCGACGGGTCGCCGAGCGAGTTCATCACGTAGCCGCGCATCCGGCCGGCGAGCCCGAGCGCGAACAGCTTCTCGGCACCGGAAACGTCGTACGCCACCGGACGCTGCGGCGCCGGGAACGTCACCTGTGCCCCGCAATTCGTCACCGTGGCCTGCGCCGGCGCGGTCGGCCCTGCCTCGACCTGGGCACCGCAGGCGCTCAGGAGCAGTGCCGCGGCGAAGAGCGCGGTCACCCTGGACGGCTTCATCGTGAGATCCCCTCGGTTTCGTCGGCGGGAAGGTCGTAGAGCAGTTGGAGCGCGCCGGTCACGGGATGGGTCACCTGGGTGACCTCGACGCCGAACACGGCGTGGACGGTTTCCGGCGTGAGCACTTCGGCCGGGGTGCCGCAGGCGGCCAGCGATCCGGCGCGCAGCAACGCGATCCGGTGGCAGACGGCGGCGGCGAGGTTGAGGTCGTGCAGCGCGACGAGCACGGTGAGCCCGCAGCCGCGCAAGAACTTCAGCAGTTCCACCTGGTGGCGGACGTCGAGGTGGTTGGTCGGCTCGTCGAGGACCAGCACCTCCGGTTCCTGCACGAGCGCCCTCGCCACCAGGACGCGCTGCCGTTCGCCACCCGAAAGCGTCAGCACACTCCGCTGCGCGAGATGGGTGATGTCCATCCGCCGCAACGCTTCCCGGCACAGCGCGCGTTCACGGGCCGAAAGCCGGAGATTGCCGCGCTGATGCGGCGACCGGCCGAGCGCGACGACCTCCTCGACGGTGAAGTCCAGATCCGCTCGGCTGTCCTGGGTGAGCGCGGCGACGCGGCGGGCGGTTTCGCGCAAGCCCTGCTCGGCGATGTCGGTCCCGTCGAGCAGGACCGCGCCGCCGGACGGGGCCAGCGCGCGGTAGACACAGCGCAACGCGGTCGACTTGCCGCTGCCGTTGGGGCCGAGGAGACCGACGACCTCGCCCTCGCCGACGTCCAAGCGCAGCTCACGGATCAACGTCGTCCCGGCCACCTCGACGGAAAGTTCGCGCAGCGACAACATCATCGGCCTCCGAACGCGTAGCCGCGGCGCCGCATCACGACAAGGAACACCGGGACGCCGATCAGCGCGGTGATCACGCCGAGCGGCAGTTCCTCCGGGGCGACGAGCGTGCGGGCCAGCAGATCGACCCATACCAGGAAGACCGCGCCCACCAGCGGCGCGAGCGCCAGCACCCGGCGATGCCCCGAACCGGCGATCATCCGCACCACATGCGGCAGGACCAGCCCGACGAACCCGATCGACCCGCTGACCGCCACGAGCAACCCGGTGACGACCGCCGTGAGCAGGAACAGCCAGCGGCGCAAGGCGGCCGCGTCGGTGCCGAGGCTCATCGCGGTCTCGTCGCCCATGGACAGGACGTCGAGCGCGGTGCCGTAGCGCAGCAGCACCACGACCGCGACGGCCACCCCGAGCGCGGCCAGCGGCAGTGACGCCCACGTCGCCGAGCCGAGGCTGCCGAGCAGCCAGAACAGCACGGTCTGCGCGGCCTGGCCGTTCGGCGAGAGATAGACGAGCACGCTCATCACGGCCTGGAAGGCGTAGGTGAGCGCGACCCCGGTGAGCACGAGGCGCAACGGCGTCAGCCCGAATCTGCTGCGGGCGGCCAGATACACCAGCGCCGTCGCGCCGAGCGCGCCGAGGAAGGCCGCCGTCGACAGCGCCAGCACACCGAGCCCGGCGAACAGGCCGAACACCACGACGGCCGCGGCGCCCACCGACGCGCCCGAGGAGATCCCCAGCACGAACGGATCGGCGAGGGCGTTGCGGACCAGCGCCTGCACGGCCACCCCGACCACCGCGAGCCCGGCGCCGACCACGGCCGCCAGCAGCACGCGGGGTGTACGAACCTGCCAGACGATCGAGTACCCGGTGACCTCGTCGCCGGTGATGGTGCCGCCGGTGATCGCCTTTCCCAGGTAACGCAGGACGTCCGCGAGAGCGACGTTGGACGGCCCGAGCGCGATGCCCGCAATCAGCGAGAGCACGAGCGCGGCCGACAGCAGGAGCACCGGACCGGCGAGCCGGAGCGGGCGTGCCGTGTCTTCCTCCGGTTCCGCGAAGAGGCGGAGCGGTTCAGGCACGTTCACCACGCACGATCAGGCGGCGCGCGTGGTTGTCGTACGGCGAGCCGTCGAAGTCACCGAAGCATTCGACACCGGTGAAGCCCGCCGTCTCGAACAGCGCCTTCAGTTCGGCGGCGCTGTACAAGAAGGAGAGGATCGACGCCCGCTTCGCCTCGCCGCCGCGAACCAGCGTCCACTCGGTTTCGAGGCGGGTCCAGTCGTCGAGGATGGTGTCGCGCATGAACACCGTCCCGCCGTCGACGTCGACCGCCTTGGGCCGTCCGACCCAGCCGGCCAGCACCTCCTTGCCGAGCACGTCGATCAGCAGCCTGCCGCCGGGCGCGAGGCTGGCGTAGGCGTTTCGCAGCACCGTGAGGTTGTCGCCGGGCTCGGTGAAGTAGCCGAACGACGTGTACATGTTGATGATCAGGTCGTACGCGCCGGGCTCGGTGTATTCGAGCATGTCGGCCTGGATCAGCTTCGCGGCGACTCCCGCGCTTTCGCAGGCCTCGCGGGCGCGTTCGAGCATCGCCGGGCTGAGGTCGACGCCGGTCACGTCGGCGCCCCTCCTGGCCAGCGGCACGACGTGGATCGCCGGACCGCACGCCAGGTCGAGCACCTTCGCGCCGTCGGCGACTTCGAGCAGCGGAGACGTGGCCGTCAGGCGTTCGGCCTCCGCGGCCCGGCTGGGCGGGAACATCACGTCCGCGAAGCCGACCCACAGGTCGTCGTCCTCGTACCAGTGCATCTCTCTCCGCTCGCCGGGCCGCACGATTCAGCCCCACAAGTCGTCGAAAGGCCGTCTTCGGTTCCCGGCGCCGCCAAATCCTCGTGAGTGAGAAGGACGGTTAGAACCGTCCTAACCACTCACGAGACAGCACCAGATGATCACGGAGGCGGGATCAGGTCGATCAAGAACGTCTGGTCGGGCGCCCCGGAGCAGCGTTCCCGCACGACCTCGGTACCCGCCACGGTGTCCAGGTCACGCAGGCCGAGGCACTGGCTGGTACCGACGGGCCGGATGACGAACCGCCCCGGTTCCTCCGGGCCCGCCGAGCCGATGGTGAACAACTGGTCCATACCATCGTCGTCGCAGTCGTCGCGGGGTTCGAGCAGGTCGTGCCCCAGTCCTTCGTTCACGACGGTGACACAGCCGACCCCGGTCTCCGGATGGTGCCACTGGATCTGCACGGCGTTCTCTTCCCCGACGGGATCGAGGAACAGGTGCGGCGACGCGTCGCCGCCACAGGCCTGCTGGGCGACGATCGTGCCGGAGTAGAGCCGGGTCCGGTCCGTCCCCTCGGCCAGGCAGAACTCGGGTGAGCGCGCGGGCCGGATCCGCGCCCAGCTGCCCACCTCCCGCACGTCCAGCCCGGGCACCACGACCGCGGTGTCCTTCGCCTTGGAGGAAGCCCCGAAGGAACGCGTCAAATAGCCCAGTGTCCCGACGAGGACGACGCTCATGATCGCGGCCACGATCAACGGCGCCCGCCAGCGCCGCCGGCGCCGAGGTTCCGGGTCCGGTTCGGGCGGCGGGACGGCCTCCACCTTCACCTCGTCGGCGGGCGGGCCGGGGTCCCCATCGCGATCCGTGTCCGGGAGTCGAGCCACCGCCGCACCTCTTCGTCGGTCAACCCGCACGCGCGCGTGAACGTCTCGACGAACGATTCGCGGGCAGTGTGGTGCGGCCGAGAGTGGTCGCGACCGTACTCGCCGGAAGTGTTCCCCGAGCTCTTTAGCCCTTCCGGCCAGCTGCCGATAAGTCAATCCGGACCACGTTCTCAATACACGCAGTGCCGCTGTGAACTCAGCCGGTGAAGCCGTCGAGTCCGGTGGGTGAACCGTCGTCGGCGACTCCCCGTCGCCGTCCCCCTCTTCAACGATCATCGCTCTAGATTGACTGAGGCGATCTGAGCCGCGATACCGCCATTCAGCGGCGCCGGAATCTGCTGTTCGGACCACTCGAACGATTTCGAACAAGGCCGAACTACCCGAAGGTTGCCCCTGCGCTGGTCAGGAAGTCAGGCTGGCGTCAGCCGGCCCCCACGCCGGTCACGTCTGGGGAGGCCCGAGAATCCCGGGCCGAGGAAAATGAGCAAACCAGAGGAATCCGTACGACCATCGTCAAGGGCGACGGTGAACCCGGCGGAAACGGCTGGTTCATCTCGGAAGGCATCCACTGAAATCTCTGTTCTGAAGACCGGATGACGTCTGCCGTCGCCCGAATCCGGCGTCGGCCACTGATTCCGAAGGTTCATCCTCGTGCGCCGCCTGTCTGAGCACACGCGAGGAAAGAAAGCTGCGAATCCAGCAGCGGACCGGCTGTTCACAGGCCCCGTCCGTATTCGCCCGGTGACCGTGCGTGGAAATAACCATTCCCCATGCGCTCCGGCGGTATGGCTCGGTCTGTTCGAGCTCGGTCGTCCCTGAATGGCGAACACCGGATTGTGGAGCGTTGTCGATGCATAACGGGCGAAATGATACGGCCGAATGGCAGGTAGCCGTCGTCGGCGGGGGTAATGCGGGGCTCTGCGCGGGGATAGCCGCATTGCAGGCGGGTGCGACCTCCGTCGGTGTCTTCGAAGCCGCGCCGAAAGAACTGCGCGGCGGGAACAGTTCCCTGACCAGGACAATGCGTTTCTCCTGGCAGGGAAGTCCCTTCATCGCCGCCCTGTTGCGGCAGGCGGACAAGGACCGGGTCGAAGAGATACTGGACGGCCGCTCCGGCTACACCGACGAGCAGTACCTCGACGACTGGCTGCGGGTGTCCGGCGACCAGGTCGACGTCGCTCTCATCGAGTCGATCATCCGCCGTTCGACGGACACGATCGCCTGGATGCGCGACTTCGGCCAGCGCTGGGCCCCGAGACCGACCCCGCTGCCCGGTGACGTGCCGATCGTCCTCGACGGCGGCGGCCAGAGCCTGCAGGACCGGAACTTCGACCGGCTCGAACGGCTCGGCGGAACGGTCTTCTACGACAGCGCGGTCACCGGCTTCGAGAAGACCGCCGACGGCCGGTACCTGCTCCACGGTTCCGGGCCCGCGTTCCCGGCGATCGCCGACGCGCTGGTGCTGGCATCGGCGGGCTTCGAGGCGAACGACCGGCTGCGTGAACGCCACCTCGGCGAGGCGTGGCGGGACGTGAAGCTGCGCGGTGTCCCGTTCAACGAAGGCGCTCCGCTGACGGCGGCCGTCGGGCTCGGCGCGGACACGGCCGGCAACTGGGAGAAGTGCCACACCACGCCGCAGGGCATCGAGCTGCCCGACCACATGCTGCCGGGGCAGATGCACAAATCCCACGGCCTCGCCCGGTACGCCTATCCGCTGGGCGTCGTGGTCAACCGGGAAGGACGCCGGTTCTTCGACGAGTCCGGCGGCTACAGCAACCTCACCTACGTCACGCTGGGCCAGAAGATCCAGGAGCAGCCGGGAAGGACGGCCTTCCAGATCTTCGACGACAAGGTGGTCTCGGCGGGCGCGCTCCCCAAGGGCTACGTCGGCGACCCCGCGTCGGTGACCGTCTCCTCGATCGAGGAAGGCGCCCGGCGGCTCGGGATCGACGCCGCGAACCTGACCGCCGAAATCGAGCGGCTGCACGCGGACCAGGACGAAAAGCGGCTCGACACCCCGCCGTACCTGTTCGTCCCGGTGGTCTGCGGATTGACCTTCACCTACGGCGGGCTCTCCGTGACCCCCGACGCCGAAGTGCGCGGCGGCGGCGAGCCGATCAGCGGCCTCTACGCGGCGGGCGTGATCGTCGGCGGTCTTTACGACCAGGGCTATCCGGGCGGCACCGGCCTGATGGCGGGTGCCGTGCTCGGCCGGGCGGCCGGCACGTCCGCCGCCCGCCACGCCATCCGGTCTCGGGAAGGGGAAGCCCGTGTCGGCACCGTCGCTGGCTGAGAAGACGATCGTCATCGTCGGGCTCGGCAAGATCGGGTCGCTGTACGCCGCTTGCTACGGCGACGCGGGACACCGCGTCCGCACCGTGGACATCGGCGACGGAGCCGACTGGGAGCGGGTCGCCCAGGTGCCGGATCCGGCGTCGGTCGACACCTGGGTGGTCGCCACCCCGACCGCGACCCATCTCGCGGTCGTCGACGAGATCCTGCGGCGGCGACCCGATGCCCGTGTCCTGCTGGAGAAACCGGCTTGCTACCCGGAGGACATCGCCGGTCTCAGCCGCACGGTCCGGCGTCATCCCCGGGCCCGGATCATCGTCAACGACGTGTATTGGCACAGCGAAGCCGTGCAACGGTTCGCGGCCTCCGTGCGGGAGCTCGGCGAGTCCGATCCGATCGAGAAGATCACCATCGAATTCACCAAGAACCGGGAGCTCGACGTCGCGAACGGCAGGTTCGTCGACACCCAGTACGGCGAAGCCGGCTACGAGGGCTTCCACATGTTGAGCATCCTGCGTGCGGTCCTCCCCGCCGAGCAGTACCGGACCTACCTGGGCGCGGTGCCCACTTCCGTGACGGCGGAAATGCGAGTGCGGACCACGGTTCCCGGCCTGCCCGACATCGAGCTCTACACGTCGTCGACCGGCGCCATCGCCTTCCCCGAACTGGCCGGATTCGCCTTCCCCGAGAGCGTTTCGCGGGACTTCATCGTCCCTTCGGTCATCCCGTACGGGTCGGAGTTCCGGTACCGCTTCGCGGACGTGGAACTCCGGTCCGGGAACCACGTCACCTTGGTCTTCGAGCCGTTTTTCGGGGTGGACCCCGATCACAAGAACATCCACGCGGTCCACGTCCGGCACCCGGCCCGCCATTTCCGCATCGCCGTCAATCATTTCAAGGAGGCACTTCTGACGCAGCTTGATCTTTTGCGGCACCTCGACGAGGGCACCACGCTGGTCCGCCCCGCGGAGCACCGGTTCCTCGCCGCGCTGGGTTCGGCGATGTTCACCGGCACCTTCCCGCAGACAACGGAAAACGAGAAGTACGCACGAATTGGGAGCGAAGCATGACGCGAAGCATCGAGGATCTTTCGACACTGTTGCGGCCGGCCAAGGACATGCTGCCCGAGGTCTCGGACCGCGACGTGGCACTGGCCGAGGTCACCGGCCAGGTCAAGAACGACGACGCCGCCCGCGCGCTGTTCGCGAAGGCGTGCCGGTTCGAGGCGCCCTACACCGCGAGCTGGATCCACGGCCCCGGCGACGAATCCCCTTACCTGTCCTTGGAACTGGCCGCGTCCTCGTTGGACGACGACCGCTATCGCGCCCTGCTCGCCGACGTCGTGCTGTCGACGTCGACCTCGATCCCCTTCGATTACCGCGCGCTGGCCGCGGAGAGGCTCGTCCAGGTCGGGGCGGGCGAGTACACCGGTGCCCTCCAGGAGGTCGTCGACGCCTACGAGCCGCTGCCCAAACGCGGCCTGCAGGCGAAGATCGCCGTCCCCACCGACGGTATCGACCATCTCTTCGACATCCCGGAAACGGTGACCGGCAGGCTCAACCTGCTGATCGCGGCCAGCAGGGCGAAGACGCTGGAGAGCAGGCACCTGCTCGCCGTGCGCGTCCTCGCGGGCGGCGTCGTGCCTTCGGAGGAGGTCGGCGACGCGGAACGGCTGATCCTCGAAGACGTCGGGACCACCATGGTGGCGCCGTCGGACTACCTGGTGCCGTGGGACCAGGAATTCCCCGGCGAGCACGGCTCCGGCCTCACGCTCGCGGAACTGGTGCGCATCACCCTGATGTGCGGGGAATTCTCGCTTCCGGACACGACCGTCCGGCCGATCCTGGTCGACTTCTACCGCTCGGTGCTGCGCACCTGCGGCCGGTCGATCATCGGGCTCTCGGCCGGTGTGTTCCATGTGGAGCACGGCACGCTCGCCACGCCTTCGTACTACTACCAAGGCCGCGACGCGATCCTCGGCAAGGGCTGCGTGATCGACTGCGTCGGCGGGGCGGTGCTGCAGTCGGGTTCGTTCCTCGGCGGTGGGTACATGCCGATCCTCATCCACACCCACAAGCACATCCGCAAGGGCGGCCAGGCCGCCGCCTCCGAGCGGAAGCAGATCCTTCCCTGTGTCTTCGCGGCGGAAGCGGGCGCCCGGTACCCGATGCACGCGATCGGTCTGTTCGAAACGGTGGACTACCTCGGCAAGGAGACCCCGTACGAGGGGATCCGCGCCATCCCGCACGCCAAGTGACGCACGGCTGAACACGAAATCCGTATCTCGCGATGCCGCCGGGCGGGGCGACTCCGCGCCGCCCGGCGGCATCGAAACTGGAGGGTAAGAGAATGGGTGCAACCATGGGGGCCGAAGTCGCCGTCATCGGCGCGGGCTACGTCGGATTGACGACGGCCGCGTGCCTTTCGTCCTTGGGACACCGCGTCGTCTGCGCGGACGTCGATCAGGAGAAGGTCGACGCGTTGCGGCGCGGTGAGGCGACCATCAGGGAACCGGGGATCTGCGAACTCGTGGTGGACGGGCTGGCTTCCGGGCGGCTGGACTTCGTGCTCGGCGCGAGCGCGGCGGCGGCGAGCGCGGATATCGTGATCCTCTGCGTGCCGACGCCGATGGGCGCGACCGGCGCGGCGGATCTGACCGTGCTGGAATCCGTCGTGACCGAGGTGCGGGATCTGCTGCCGCACGGCTGTGTCGTGGTGAACAAGTCGACGGTTCCCGTCGGCACGGCGGCCCGCGTCGCGGAGCTGATCGACCGGGCCGACGTCGCGGTCGTGTCCAACCCCGAATTCCTGCGCGAGGGATTCGCCGTCCACGACTTCCTGAATCCCGACCGGATCGTGGTGGGCTCGGCCGATCGCGACCCGGTCCCCGCCAGGCGGGTCGCGGCGCTGTACGAGAAACTCGACACCGCCGTCCTGGTGACCGATTCCGCGAGCGCGGAGTTGATCAAGTACGCGTCCAACTGCTATCTCGCCACCCGTCTGTCCTTTGTGAACACGGTCGCCGAGCTGTGCGAGTACCTCGACGCGAGTATCGACGACGTGACGGCCGGTATGGGATACGACGACCGGATCGGCAAGGCGTTCCTGCGGCCGGGGCCGGGCTGGGGCGGCTCCTGCCTGCCGAAGGACACTTTCGCGTTGCTGCGCACCGCGGAATCGGCAGGCAGCGATTTCGCCCTGCTGCGCGCGGCGATCGACACCAACGTCAAACAGCAGGAACTGGTGGTCGACAAGGTGCGCAAGGCCGTCGGCGGCGACCTCGCCGGGGTCCGGATCGGCCTGCTCGGCCTGACGTTCAAGGCCGGGACGGACGATCTGCGGGATTCCCCCTCGCTGGCGATCGCGGCCCGGCTGGCCGCCGAAGGCGCGGAACTGTCCGGCTACGACCCCAGCGTCCACGCGCCGGTGCCGGGCGTGACCGACGACGTGCGGATCGCCGGGACCGCCTATCACGCGGCGAAGGGCGCGGCGGCGATCGTGCTGCTGACCGAATGGCCGGAGTTCCGCGCCCTCGACTGGGGACGGATCGCCGACCGGCTCCACGGCCGGACCGTCATCGACACCCGGAACCTGCTCGACCCGCACACCGTGGCCCGGACGGGACTGGCCTATCAGGGCATCGGTCGTCCGGGCGGTACCGGCGCGCCCGCCGTCGCCATGGTCGCGCACGCGGGGTGACCACCGGGGTGGACGGCGGGTGGTCCCGCTCGTCGTCCCACCCGTCCGGCGTCGGGAACAGGAGGACGGATGCCGAAGCGAACCCGGCCCTGGCCCGCGCTTTTCGCGCTGTGCCTGGGTTTCTTCATGGTCATGCTGGATATCAGCATCGTGAACATCGCGGTGCCGTCGATGGTGCGCGAACTCGGCACCGAGCTGACCGCGGTGATCTGGGTGACCAGCGTGTACCTGCTCGCCTATGCCGTCCCGATCCTGCCGGCCAGCAGGCTCGGCGACCGGCTCGGGCCGAAGCGCGTCTTCGTCGCCGGGCTGCTCGTGTTCACCGCGGCGTCGCTGTGGTGCGGGCTTTCCGGCAACGTGGAGACACTGATCGCCGCCCGTGCGGTGCAGGGTCTCGGCGCCGCGTTGATGACCCCGCAGACCACGGCCTTCATCACGCATCTGTTCCCGCCGGACGAACGAGGCCCGGCGATGGGTGCCTGGGGCAGTGTCGCGGGCCTCGCCATGATCGCCGGTCCGGTGCTGGGCGGGCTGCTCGTGGATCAGCTCGGCTGGGAGTGGATCTTCTTCGCGAACGTCCCGGTCGGGCTGATCGCGCTGGTGCTCACCGTCGTGCTCGTGCCCGACTGGCGGCCGGGGAACTCGCATCGCTTCGACGTTCCCGGGATCCTGCTCTTCGGCGCCGGCCTCGTCTGCGTCGTCTTCGGTATCCAAAATGGACAGACGTACGGCTGGGGAACGGCCTTCGACATCATCGGGGCCGGTGTGGTGCTGCTGGGCGGTTTCGTCCTGTGGCAGCGGGTCAACCGCCGCGAACCGCTGCTGCCGTTGCGGATCTTCCGCCATCGCGACTTCTCCCTCGGCGCCGCGTCGGCGGTGACGGTCGGCTTCACGATGACCGGCATGCTCCTGGTGTTCGTCGTCTACATACAGTCGGTACTCGGCCTGTCCCCCACCGACGCCGGTCTGCTCATCGCGCCGCTCGCCGTGGTGTCCGGCGGCGTCGCGCCGTTCGCGGGCAGGCTGTCGGACCGGGTGAACCCCAAGTACCTGCTGATGTCCGGGATGCTCGCCCTGTGCGGCGGGCTCTGCGTCGTCTCGCTGGTGCTCATCCCGGCGAGCTCGCCGCTGGCCCTGCTTCCCGGGCTGCTGCTCTGCGGTCTCGGTGTCGGGTTCACCTTCTCCCCGATGAACAACGTGACCATCAACTCGGTCGAGCGGTCGCTGGTCGGCAGCGCTTCGGGCATCTTCAACACCGCGCGCCAGGTCGGCGGCGTGCTCGGCAGCGCGGCCGTCGGAGTCCTGCTGGAGGCGCGGACCAGTGCCTCGATGGCGGACCGGGCGAACGAGGCCGCGGCCGGGCTGCCCGCCGAGCTGCGGCAGCGTTTCCTCGACCAGTTCACGGAAGAGGTCGCGGCAGGCGAGTTCGGCGGCGTCCCCGAAGTCACCGCGGATCTGCCCGTCCAGGCACGGGAGCTGGTCGCCCAGGTCACCAGTGCCGCGCTCACGGACGCCGTCAAGGCCGCCTTCCTGCTTCCGGCCGGCGCGCTGCTCCTCGGTGTGCTGTGCGCGGTGAGCCTGCGCGGGCCGATCGGGCAGGACAGATCGCCCGATCGGATGACCGCGACCCGGTGATCACCGGCGCCACCCTGGCTACCGTCGCGATATGACACTCGTACCGACGGTCGATCTGAGCATCTGGGACGGCGGCGACCGCACACGGCTCGCGCGCGCCGTCGACGAGGCGTTGACGCGCGTGGGGTTCCTGCAGATCGTCGGGCACGGCATCCCGCGGGCGACGATCGACGCCATGTGCGAAGCGACCGCGGCCTTCTTCGCGCTCCCTGTCGAGGAGAAGCTCCGTTCCGCGCCCGCCGACCGCGCCTCGGATCGCGGATACGCCGCCGAAGGCACCGAAGGGCTGGCGTACAGCCTCGGGGAGACGACGCCGCCCGACCTGTCGGAATCGTTCGTCATCGGCGCGGAGCACATCGACGGCGAAGACCCGTACGGCTTCTTCGTGCCGAACATCTGGCCAGAGCTGCCGGAGAACCTGCGGCCCGCGCTCACGGCGTACGCCGACGAAGCGCACCGTGTCGCACGAGTGCTGCTGGAGATCTTTGAGAAGGCACTCGGGCTCCCCGACGGCTACCTCGGCGCGTACACCCGGCACCCGACACGCACCTTGCGGGTGAATCACTTCGAACGGCGGGCCGGAGCCCCCGAACCCCTGCCCGGCCAGATGCGGCTCGGCGCGCACACCGATTACGGCATCGTCACCGTGCTCTACGCCGACCCCGTCCCCGGCCTGCAGATCCACGGCCCCGACGGCGGCTGGCACGACGTGATCCCCGCCGAAGACGCGCTGGTCGTGAACCTCGGCGACCTCACCGCGCAGTGGACCAACGACCGCTGGCGCTCCACCCTGCACCGGGTCGTGCCACCGTCCGGGCCGGGGCCGTCACGACGGCGAAGCGTGGCGTTCTTCTTCGACGGCGACCACGACGCGCGGTTCGAATGCCTCCCGACCTGCCGGTCCGCCGAGAACCCGCCGAAATATCCGCCGGTCCTCGGTGGCGCGCACCTGTACGCCAAGATCACCGGCGGACGGACCCTGGAACCGGCCGACGCGATGAACACCGCGACCGGCCGCGGCTGAGGGAGACTATCCCTGCCGCCGAGGCCGAAGGCTCCTTTCGTCGCATCAGACGCGGCGAAGGGAGCCTTCAGCCCACTATCGGCAGCCGAAACCGGCACTGAGGGAAAATTCGCGGAGAACGATGTCCGGTCCGGCCCGGCGGCTCCGACGTCCCCGGCAGAAGGCACCGGAAAGGTGCCGGCCGAGAGGAGAAAACCGTGAAGTACATGATCATGATGTTCGGGTCGCAGAAGGACCTCGCCGACATCGGCGGCTCCTGGAGCGCCGACGAGGTCAAGGCCCTGCACGAGTTCATGGCCAAGTGGAACAACGATCTGGTCGAGTCCGGCGAGTTCGTCGACGCGCAGGGTCTCTCCCAGCCGGCGCACGCGCGCCGCGTCTCCCTGCGGGACGGCGCGCCCGTGGTGACGGACGGACCGTACGCCGAGACGCAGGAGGTCCTGGTCGGGTACACGACCGTCGACTGCGCGAGCTACGACCGCGCGACCGAGATCGCCGCCCAGCTGGCGAACACCCCGCATCCGGAAGGCAGCGACCTCGGCCGCGACTGGTACGTCGACATCCGGCCGTGCGCCGACAGCTTCGAAGAACTGGAGCTCTAAGTGCCGGACATCGGCGTCGAGGATCTGCTGCGTGAGCTTTCGCCGCAGGTCCTCGGCGCCGTCGTCCGCCGCTACGGTCATTTCGACCTGGCGGAGGACGCGACGCAGGAGGCACTTCTCGCGGCCGCGACGCAATGGCCGGCCGAAGGGCGGCCCGAGAATCCGCGCGCGTGGCTCATCACCGTCGCTTCACGGCGGCTGACCGATCTGCTCCGCGCTGAGCAGGCACGGCGCCGTCGCGAGGACACCGTCGTCCAGTGGAAGCTGCCGGAGGAGCATCTCGCCCCCGCGGCGGACCGGACGGCGGCCGACACGGACGACACGCTCATCCTGCTCTTCCTGTGCTGCCACCCGTCTCTCTCGCCCGCGTCGCAGATCGCGCTGACCCTGCGGGCGGTCGGCGGCCTCACCACGGCGGAGATCGCCCGCGCGTTCCTGGTCCCCGAGGCGACGATGACCCGGCGGATCACCCGCGCGAAGGCGGGTGTCAAGGCCAGCGGCGTCCCGTTCGGCCTGCCGCCGGAACCGGGGCGGCTCGACGCGGTGCTCCACGTGCTGTACCTGATCTTCAACGAGGGTTACGCCAGCACGTCCGGGCCCGATCTGGTGCGGAGCGATCTTTCCGCCGAAGCCATCCGGCTGGCCAGGATCGTCCACCGGCTGGCCCCGGACGACGGCGAGGCCACCGGCCTGCTCGCGCTGATGCTGCTCACCGACGCGCGCCGCCCGGCGAGGACGGGGCCGGACGGCGCGCCGATCCCGATGTCCGAACAGGACCGGGGCCGGTGGAACGCCGGATACGTCGCCGAGGGCATCGCGCTGCTGTCCGAAGCGCTGCCGAACGGGCCGACCGGGCCGTTCCAGATCCAGGCGGCGATCGCCGCGCTGCACGACGAGGCGCCGAGCGCCGAGGAGACCGACTGGCCGCAGATCGTGGCACTGTACGAGGTTCTGCTGCGGCTCTCCGACAATCCCGTGGTGGCGCTGAACCACGCGGTCGCCGTCGGAATGGCCCGCGGGCCACGGGAAGGGCTGGCGGCGCTGGACGAACTCGGCGACCGGATCTCCGGCGACCACCGGTTCCACGCCGCTCGCGCCCATCTGCTCGAAATGGCCGGGGACACCGCCGAAGCCGTCGAGTCCTATGTGGACGCCGCACGGCGGGCGCCCGGCCTGCCGCACCAGCGCTACCTCCACGCCCGCGCCGAGCGCCTCCGCTGATCACGCGAGTTCCGTCTCCAATCACGCATGATCGCTCCCCAATCACGCGTGATCGCCGTTCGAGCACGTCGAGCCGGTCCGTGAAGGCCTCCTTGAGAGACCCAGAGTCCCTCAAGGAGGCCTTCACGGACTTGGCCGAGGGGTCAGCAGGTGAGCAGCAGCCCGGTGATCGCCGTGCAGGTCGACGACGCGGTGTCGTTGGCCGCGTTCGGGTCGGCCGCGGAGCTCTGCGTGATCTTCGCGGTCGTCTTGACCGGCCCGACGCTCAGCAGTCCCGCGGCCACCGTGAACTTCGCCGTCGCGCTGGCTCCGGACGCGAGCGACGAGAAGTCGCAATTGACGACCTTCGTGCCGCTCGGGTTCGAGCAGACGGACGAGCCGGTGAAGCGCAGCCCGTTGCCGAGGGTGGACGCCACCCGGATCCCGGACGCCGCGGCCGGGCCCGCGTTCGTGACCTTGACCGTGTAGTCGATCGACGACGTCAGGATCCCGCGCGGGGACGCGGTCAGCGTGACCCCGAGATCCGCCGCGCTCGGCGTGCCGGAGATGGTCAGCACGGGGCCGTCGAGAATCTCGAAACTGTAGTTGTCGCCGACGAACTGGTGCTGCAGCGTGACATCGCCCAGCGGGGCGTCGTCCTTGACCCGCAAGGTGAACACCACGGTCTTGCTCTGCCCGGGGGGCACGGTGCCGACGCCGCCGCGGATGCTGCCGCCGAGCACGTCGCAGGCGAACGCGCCGGGACAGGACACCAGGTCGACGATCCCAGGCAGCGAGGACTCCTTGCCGTAGAGCGTCGCCTTGCCGCCCTCGATCGTCGACGTCGCGTCGGCGTTGTAGACGGTCTGCGTCACGGTGAACGTCTGTCCACGTTGGACGGTTGTCGGCGAGACCTCCACCGCGCTGGTCGGCGGGGCGGCGAGAGCGGAGGTGGGCGCCACGAGCATGATCGTGGCCACCGCGGCCACCAGAGAGAGAAGTGAGGCTCTTCGAAGCTTCATTCGGTTCTCACTATTCCGGTCGGGGGCGTCGCGCCGATCGGTGCGGACAACGATCAGTCGCCAAGGAACGGACATTCGTTACCACCGTGTCCCGCCAAGTGGCCCGTCGGCCTCACCCGCTCGGAGTAACCGGGGCGCGTGTCACCAGGTCGGCTCACCGCGAAGCGCCGGAAGCAGATTCGCCTCCTCGTAGGCGAAATGTTCCTCGAGCCCGGCGGCGACCCGTTCGAATTTCTCGCGCACGGCACCGCGGTCTCCCTCGCTCTGAAGCAAGGCGTCGAGATCGAGCAGCGCGCGGGACACGGTTTCGTGCTCCCGGCGCAGCCGTTCCAACGCCGGCGCGAGCCCGGGATGGGCCTTCTCGATCGCGGTGAACGCGCCGTCCTCCCGGAGATGGTGCATACGCAGGTCGTTGCAGAAGGTCACGCAATGGCCGAGCAGTTCGCGCCGCAGGCCGGACCGGTCCGCGACCGGGCCGCCGTCGAGTTCGGCCCGTGCCGCCGCCAGGGTCTTCCTGAGCTCGCCATGGTGGACGAGCAGCTGATCGGCGATCGCGCGGCCACGGGCGGCATCGACTTCCAGCAGGTGCAACGCGAACCCGCGTTCCTCGCCTTCGAGCGGCACGGCACGCGCGGCGTGCGACACCCCGTCGATCTCGAGTGTCGCTTGTGGACTGGCGAGAAGGTCGCGATACCAAGGCGAATCGTCGCCGGGCGCGGACACCAGGTACCGGCTCCCGGAAGGGCGGCACGCGACGCGAGTGGTGCGGGGACGCCCCGTTTCGGCGTCCGCGGTGGTCATCAGCAACGGAACTCCCCAGGTAGCATCAGCGTGAGAGCTATTTGCTTTGCAAGCAAAGCCTCTTTGCTCGCAAAGGTATCCAGGAGGGTGGCCGGTGTCAACCGAGGACATGGAAGTCGACGACGCCGTGCGGGCCTTGCTGCTGCTCATGCCGCGGATGGTCGGACGGGCGAAGCGGATCAAGATCCCCGAAGAACTCCAGTCGCTGTCGCTGGCTCCGCGGCACCTGTCGCTGCTGTCGTACCTGCTTTTCGACGGGCCGATGACGGTGAACGAGCTGGCCGAACGGCTCGAGGTCGCCCCGACCACGGTGAGCCTGATGGTCGGCGAACTGAGCAAGAAGGACGTGCTCGACCGGCGCGAGGACGAGACGGACCGCCGCCGGCGGATCGTCGCCATCACCGACCGGATGCGGCCCGCGATCGACGGCTGGCTCGCGCAGGGTGCCCGCGCCTGGCAGAAGGCGCTCGCGCCGCTGAGCCCGGCCGAGCGGCGGACGTTCGTCGACACCCTGCGCGCGTACGAAGACGGACTGACGGACTAGGAGGACCAGTGCGCTACCTGCTCATGCTCGGCGGAACCGTCGGCGACGAAGGGCTCGACACGGACATCACCGAACCCTGCCGTGCCTGGGCCGGGGAGCTGACGCGGCGCGGCCTGCGCGTCGAGGGGATGGGCCTGCACCCGCCCGAGACGGCGACGACCGTCCGTGTCCGGGGTGGCGAGGCGCTGCTCACCGACGGCCCGTTCGCCGAGACGAAGGAACAGATCGGCGGCATCACCATCCTCGAATGCGAGAGCCGCGAGCAAGCCGTCGAGGCGGCGAAGACCCATCCGTGGGCCGCGATCGGCACTATCGAAGTCCGCGAGATGCTTTAGGCGATCCGCACGGTGACCTGGTTGTCGGCATAGGTGTAGGCCACGTATTCGAATTCGACACCGGTGCGTTCGACGTATTCCAGCCACGCCTTGTGCTCGTGCCGCTGCCAGCCGGGGTAATTGAAGAACTCGTCGAAGTGCACGATGCTGCCGGACCGCAGCCGCGGTCCCACCAGGTCGAGCACGGTTTTCGCCGAGCTGTACAGATCACCGTCCACGTGCAGGAAATCGACGACGCCTTCGTGCCGCTCGAGAAAGCCGGGAAGCGTGTCGGCGAAAAGCCCGACGACGAGCTCGGCACCGAGGACGTCCGGCAGGTCGTCGCGCGCGAAGGAACCGGCGGGCATCCCGTTGAGCCAGTTCTCCGGCAGCCCCTGGAACCAGTCGAACCCGTAGGTCTCGACGCCGCCACGGGCCCGGGCGATCACGCGCAGCGTGTTCCCGCTCGCGACGCCGAATTCGAGGGCCATTCCTCCTGACGGGGCAAGGGAAAGCGCGTACGCGAGAGTCTCTTGTGGACGTGCGAAGTGTTTGGTCCCGGTGAGGTGCTCACGGGCGAACCGGTTGCTGTCGCGGGCCGCGTCCTGATCGCCCGCGTAGATGATGTCGCGACGGCTCCGGATTTCGAACTCGACGATCCGATCGAAACAGCGGTCCCCCTGGCGGACGATCTCCGCCCGCAATTCCGCGGCGACCCGTTCCAGTTCCGCCGTATAGGGATCATGGAATCGCCGGGCGAGCCGGTGCAGGCCCCGGCCGAACGTTCCGCGGGCCGAACGGCCCAAGGTCTTCAGGGCTGAATGGGGTACCAGGTGACGCATTCCGGGACGATACACCAGAACCGTTCGGGTGAACGGGACCAGAACATCCCCGGGGCCGGTTTCGTTGCGGTAACCGAGGGGTCCGCTCCTAGCATCGCGTTCGCCGCCGGTACTCGGGTACCGGCACGGAGAAAAGGAGCACGATGAGCAGCATCGTCATCTTCGGGGCGGGCGGACGCGCGGGGCGCCGCGCCGTCGCCGAAGCCGTGAGCCGCGGGCATCTGGTCACCGCCGCCGTCCGGGATCCCAGCCGCCACGCGGATCTCGCCGGGGACAACGTCACCTTGACCGCCGCC
The DNA here is from genome assembly GCF_022479115.1 of Amycolatopsis sp. EV170708-02-1. Lineage (NCBI taxonomy): Bacteria > Bacillati > Actinomycetota > Actinomycetes > Pseudonocardiales > Pseudonocardiaceae > Amycolatopsis > Amycolatopsis sp. EV170708-02-1. The sequence continues at coordinate 3,489,129 of NZ_CP092497.1, read as the reverse complement.
GACGTCACCGTCGCGGAAGACGTCGCGAAGGCCGCCGCCGGGCACGACGCCGCGATCAGTTCCATCTACCGCGCGGATCTCCCGTCACGCGAGTACTACCCGGCCGCCGCGCACGCGCTGATCGACGGACTCGGGCGGGCCGGTGTCGCGAGGCTGGTCGTCGTCGGTATCGGGTCGGCGCTGGAGGTCGAGCCGGGCGTCGCCTTGCACGACCGGCCGGGCGTGCCGCCGGAGCACCGCGAGTTCTCGCTCGGGCACACGGCGGAGCTGGAGGTCTTCCGTGCGTCCGGCGACGGGCTCGACTGGGTGGTCGTCGCGCCGCCACCGGTGTTCCTCGACGAACACGCCGAGCGCACGGGCGTGTACCGCAGCGGGGACCACCGGGTGCTGCCGCGCGCCGAGGACGCGAAGCCGTTCTCCTACGCGGATCTCGCGGTCGCGCTGGTCGACGAGATCGAGCGGCCGGAGCATTCGAGGGCGATGGTCGCCGTCGACTACTGACCCCCAGCTCAAGCCTCGTGAGTGGCGAGGACGGTTAGAACCGTCCTCGCCACTCACGAGGTGACTCAGCGCTCCGGCGAGTCCCCGCCGTTCTGCTCGGCCAGGAACCGCTCGAACTGGTTGCCCAGCTCCTCGGCCGTCGGCATGTGCTCGACCGACTCCGCGAGCAGGCTTTCCTTGCCGGACGCCTCCATGAACGTGTCGTATTGCTGCTCCAGCGCGCGCACGACGTCGGCGACCTTCTCCGAGCCGGCGACCTGGCGGGCGATCTCGGCCTCGGCCTCGTGCGAGGCCTCCCGCAACTCCCCGTCCGGCAGGTTCAGCCCGGTCGCCGCGGCGACGGCGCCGAGCAGGTTCAGCGCGGCGCTCGGGTACGTCGAGTCCGCCAGGTAGTGCGGCACGTGCGCGGCGAACCCGGACGCGTCGTGCCCCCACTGGCCGAAGCGGAACTCCAGCAGCCCGGCGATACTGCCCGGCACCTGCATCCGGTTGGGCAGCGGGCGGTGCTCCCCGACCAGCTCGTTCCGCGTCGCGTGCGCGGTCACGCCGAGCGGGCGGGTGTGCGGCGCGCCCATCGGGATGCCGTGGAAACCGGTGGTGAGCCGGACGTCCCAGCGTTCCACCAGCCCGCGCACGGCCGCGCAGAACCGCTCCCAGTCGTGGTCCGGCTCCGGCCCGGTGAGCAGCAGGAACGGCACGCCGTCGGCGTCGTGCAGCAGGTGGACGACCAGTTCGGGGGTGTCGTAGTCCTCCCAGTGGTCGATGGCGTAGGTCATCGCCGGACGCCGCGAGCGGTAGTCGATGAGCCGGTCGACGTCGAACCGCGCGATCACGCGGTGCTCGGAGGAGTTCAGGAGCTGCTCTGCGACGAGCTTGCCCGCGGAGCCCGCGTCCATGAAGCCGTCGAAGTAGTGCAGGAGCACGGCCCCGCCGAGGTCAGGGACGTCCGAGTCCACCTCGTACAGGTCTTCCGGGTCCAGCGCCACCAGATCCTCCAGGTTTCGTGCGTGCAACCGTCTACGGGTGGCAACGCCCCGATAGGGGGTATCCATTCCGCCGGCCGTGGCCGAAATCCTATCGGTCCGTGACAGGTGTCGTGGTCGGTCCGCACCGAGGTGGTGCAGGGTGGAGGGGTGACGGAAGAGATCCTGGCCCTGCGTCCGCCCGCCAATCGGGTGAGCAGGCGCGCCATCGGCTACTGGACGGTGTGGGCCGCGGTCGGCTGGGTGATCCTCGTCGCGGCGCAGGCCGTGTTCGTGTTCACGAGTGACGACGCGCCGACGTGGCTCACGGTGACGTTGACGATCTCGTGCGTGCTCGCGCCCCTGCATCTGCTGGTCATGCCGCAGTGGCGCTACCGGATCCACCGCTGGGAGGTCACCGGCGAGGCCGTGTACACCCAGGAAGGCTGGCTCAAACAGGACTGGCGGATCGCGCCGATCTCGCGGATCCAGACCGTCGACATCGAACGCGACCCGGTCGAGCAGCTGTTCCGGCTGGCGAAGATCACCGTGACGACGGCGTCGGCCGCGGGCCCGGTCAAGATCTCCGGTCTCGACCACGCCCAGGCGCTCGCGCTGGCCGCGGAACTCACCAGGACCACGCAGGCCACGCCGGGTGACGCGACATGAGCACCGAGGCACCGCCCGACCCCGGCGACTGGCACCGGCTCGACCGCCGGATGCTGCTGATCCGCCCCGTCCTCGACGTCGTCAAATCGCTGCCGGTGCTGATCGGGACGGTGCTCCTCGGCCGCGGCAACGGCTGGGAGTGGTTCGGCCTCGGCGTCACCGCGCTGACCGTGATGGTCGGCGTCTCGCACGTGCTCACGTCGCGGTACCGGATCGCGGACGGCCAGGTGGAGTGGACGACGGGACTGCTGCTGCGCAAACATCGCGCGATCCCGCTGGACCGGATCCGCACGGTCGACGTCACTTCGGAACCGAAGCACCGTTTGTTCTCCCTCAGCGCCGTGCGCATCGGCACCGGACGGCATTCAGCGGTCCAGGGCGCGGGCGACGATCAGCTGGTGCTCGACGCCGTCAGCCAGGCCGAGGCGCACCGCCTGCGCACGGTTCTCTTGCACCGCAAGGAGATCACCGAGACCACCCGGCCACCCGAACAGGTCGTCGCGGAAGTCGACCGCAAGTGGGTGCGGTACGCGCCGTTCACCCTGTCCGGGCTCGCCGTGGTGGGCGCGGTGTTCGCCGCGGTCTGGCATTTCGCGCACCAGCTGGACATCGCCCCGGAGAACGTCGGACCACTGCGGGACCTCCTGGACGGCCTGGCGGACACGGCGCTGTGGCTGATCGTCGTCGTGGCGGCGGCGGGCCTGCTCGTGGTCGTCTCACTGCTGTCGGTCGGCGGCTACGTGCTGTCGTTCTGGAACTTCAAGCTCACCAGGGAATCGGAGGGCACGCTGCACGTCCGGCGCGGGCTGATCACCACGCGTTCGGTGTCCATCGAAGAGGAACGGCTCCGCGGCGTCGAGGTGAAGGAGCCGCTGCCGCTGCGGATCGCGGGCGGGGCGCGGCTCACCGCGATCGCGGGCGGGCTGCGCGAGGGCAAGGGCGGCGACAAGGGCGGCGGGCTCCTGCTGCCGCCCGCGCCCGTCGGCCGGGTCCACGAGGTCGCGGCCGAGGTGTTGCGGGAGAACTTCGACCCGGCCACCGTGCCGCTGAACCGGCATCCGAGACGGGCGCTGACGAGGCGGCTCACCCGCGCGATCGGCGGCGTGCTGCTGCTCGCGGCAGCACTGTTCGGGCTGGCCTGGATCGATTTCCTGCCGTCGTGGATGTGGCAGGTCGCGCTCGGCCTGGTGCCGTTCGCCGCGCTGGTGGGCTGGGACCGTTACCGCAACCTCGGCCACGCGATCGTCGGGCGGTACCTGGTCAGCCGGTCCGGTTCGCTGGCGCGGGCGACGGTCGCGATCCGGCGTGAGGGTGTCACCGGCATCGTCGTCAGCCGCTCGTTCTTCCAGCGCCGCGCCGGATTGATCACCGTGACGGCGCCGATCGCGGCGGGCAGGGGCGGCTATCAGGTGGTCGACGTCGGCGAATCGGCGGGGCTCGCGATGGCGGAGCAGGCCGCGCCCGGTCTGCTCACGCCCTTCCTCCGCCGGGACGCTCAGCGGTAGCCGGTGACGTCCGCGGGCAGGCCGGGGTCCTGGACTTCGACGAGATAGCGCCAGCAGTCGGGCCTGCTGCCGTCGAGGTCGGTGAATCCGTATTCCTTCGCCAATTCGCCGCTGGACACCGATTTCCCGTTCCAGCGGGCGACTTCCGCGTCACCGGCCAGCGCCGCGACCGCCCGGCCGACGAACGCCGGGCTTTCGGAAATGGCGAAATGCGGCTGCACCTTCGTCGCGTCACGCCAATTCTCTTCCGTCACCCGATAAGCGTCGAGCATCGCTTCGGACCGCAACCACCCCGGCGTGACGGCCACCGCGGTACCGCCGTGCGGTGCCAATTCGTGGCCGAGCGCGAACGCCATCCGGTTCACCGCGGTCTTGGCGAGATCGTAGAAGAACGAAACGCGATAGTTCTCCGAGTTGTACTCGGTGGTGCCGTCGTTGACCTCGACGACCAGCGCCCCCGGATTCCTGATCATGAGCGGAAGCGCGAAATGACTGGTGATCGCATGCGTGTCGACGGCGAGCCGCAGCGTCCGCAGTCCGACGTCCAAAGTGGACTCCCAGACCGTCTTGTCCCATTCGATGGGTGCGCCGTAGATGTCGTTGACCAGCACATGCAGCGCGCCTTGCTCGGCGTCGATCCGTTCCACCAGTTCGCGGACCTGGTCTGCCGCCAAATGGTCCACACCGATCGCGATCCCGTGCCCGCCGGCCCGATCGACGAGCGCCGCCGTCTCCTCGATCGTCTCCGGGCGATTCATTTCCGATCGCCGGGAACCGGTACTGCGGCCGGTCACGTAAACGGTCGCGCCGGCGGCGCCCAGCTGGACCGCTATTCCCCGGCCCGCCCCGCGAGTCGCCCCGGCGACCAACGCGATCTTGCCCGCCAATGGCTTTTCCATGGCCCGAACCTAGCAAGAAGTCCGCTTGTTCGTGGACCAAAGTCCCTGGTCCGCAATTCACACAATGTGCTACTTTCTTGACTCTTCGTGATTCTCCGGCGAGAGGTCGAGATGACGCCTGCCGCACGATCCCTGGACACCACCGCCCCGCCGAAACGCACCCCCGGCGCCAGCAGCTCACGCAAGGTCCTGCAGCTGCTGCTCTCGTTTTCCGAACGCCGCTGGGACGCGAGCGTCGCCGAACTGGCCGCGAGGATCGGCACCCCGGTCGCCACGACGTACCGCTATGTGGCGCTGTTGAAGGAACTCCAGCTCCTGGAGGAGGGCAAGACGGGGCGCTATCACGTGACGAGCCAGGTGATGCCGCTCGCGCGGGCCGCGCAACTGGCGAACGACCTCGCCCGCCTCGCCCGGCCGTCGATGGAGGAGGCCGCCCGCGACCTCGGCGAGACGGTGCTGCTGTTCCAGCATTTCGGCGATTCCGCGGTCTGCGCGGACCGGGTCGAATGCGAACGCGCGATGCGTTTCACCTTCCAGCCGGGACATTCCGTCCCGCTCGGCACCGGCGCGTCGGGCAAGATGCTGCTCGCCATGCTGCCGGAGGGCGAACGCGAAAGACGGCTTTCGTCGATCGTCCAGCGTCGCGGCCCGAGCGTGCGGGAAGAGGTCAAACGCGCCGGGGCGAACCGGTATTCGGTGAGCTGGGGCGAGCTGGACGACGGCGTCTGGTCGTGTTCGGTGCCGATCCCGAGCACCGGGCACCGGCCCGCGGTGCTCACCTTGGCCGCCCCCGCGACCCGGATCGGCGACGACGCGAAACGGGCCGCCATCGTCGCGCTCCAGTCGTACGCGGGCCGGATCCACCGCGCCGTTTCGTCGTTCGCCCTCTGATCACGCGAGTTACGCCTCCAATCACGTGTGATCGCCGTTCAATCACGCGTGTGCGCCCTCTGATCACGCGTGTCCCCCCTCGCGGTAATTCGCGCGCGGCCGCCCGGCGCGGCGGGTACAACTCGATCCGTGATCCGACTCGCCACTCCCGAAGACCTTCCCGCGCTCCAGGACATCGAACGCGCCGCGGGCGAACCGTTCCGCGCGCTCGGCATGGCCGCGATCGCCGACGACGACCCGCCGTCGATCGCGGACCTCACGGCCTTCCAGCGCGACGGCCGGGCCTGGGTCTGGGACGCCGGCGAGGGCCCGGTGGCGTACCTGCTCGCCGAGGTCGTCGACGGCCACGGCCACATCGAGCAGGTGTCGGTCCATCCGGATCACGCGCGCCGTGGCCTCGGGCGGCGGCTGATCGAACACGCCGCGGAGTGGGCCTCGCGCGAAGGCCTCGCCGGGTTGACGCTGACGACGTACGCCGAGGTGCCGTGGAACGCCCCGTACTACGCGAGGCTCGGCTTCACGACACTCGACGAAGAGAGCCTCACCGAAGGCCTGCGGGCCGTCCGTGCCCACGAAATCGCCCGCGGCCTGGACGTGTGGCCGCGGGTGACCATGCGGCGGTGACCCGGCACCTCCTACTGAAGGCGCCTGTCCGTGAAGGCCTCCTTGAGGGACTCTGGGTCCCTCAAGGAGGCCTTCACGGACTTGGGCACACGGGCGGCGTGAGCGCAGGCGGAACTCGCGTGATCAGGGACGTAACTCGCGTGACCGGAAGCCGCACTCGGGGTGTTCCGCCGCCGATCACGCGAGTTCCGGCTTCGATCACGTGAGTGCGGCCGATCGCCACTCACGACCCAACCGGCGCCGGTGACCCGCGCGGGGGTTGGGTTGGCGACAGCCATCGAACATGTGTTCTACTGTCCGCGCCGGTCCCGGAGGGGGAAGCTCCGCGGGCCGGCACCGGACTTCAGGGAGGCACGGATGGCGGTCAAGATCACCCATCTCACCAACGGGCAGCAGGTGCGCTTCGCGAACGCGGACGGCGCCCGCCGCTACGCCGAGATCATCGGCGGCGGGGTCGACAAATGGCGGTTCACCGTGGTCAGCGGGCATGAGCGCCCGGAATTGTCGGGGCGGGTCGTTAATGTGCCGGTATGGCGTATGACTTCCAGGTGACCGTGGACTCCGCTCATCCGCACGACCTCGCCGACTGGTGGGCCGAGATGCTCGGCTGGCAGGTCGAGGGGAGCAACGAGGAGTTCATCCGCGAGATGGTCGCCAAGGGCTATGCCCCGGAAGAGGCGACCACCACGCACAACGGTGTCCTGGTGTGGAAGGACGGCGCGGCGATCGTCCATCCCGAGACGAAGCAGCGGTTCCTCTTCCAGCTGGTGCCGGAGGGGAAGACGGTCAAGAACCGCCTGCACCTCGACATCCGGATGGGGGCGGACAAGATCGAGGCCGAGCTCGAGCGGCTGACCGCGCGCGGCGCGACCTTCCTGCACCGCGGCAAGCAGGGTCCGGCCGAGTGGATCACGATCGCCGACCCGGAAGGCAACGAACTCTGCCTCTCCTGAGGCGGGCCCACGAGGGCCCGCCACTGGGGGTGTCATGAAGGGACCTGGTCCCGTCGGCTGTGCCCTTCATGACCGAGCGCGCGGCCCTCGTGCGCGTCAAGGCCTCGTGAGTGGCGAGGACGGTTCTAACCGTCCTCGCCACTCACGAGGCCCGATGTCTAGGCCAGCTTGTCCAGCGCGCGCGGCAACGCGGTCGCGAGCAGGTCGAGCTCGGCCTCCCCGGCGATCAGCGGCGGCGACACCGCGATCCCCTTGGCCAGGTTCCGCACGAGGACGCCTTCGTCCCGCGCCAGCCGCTGCAGCCGGTTCGCCGCGCCAGGGTTCGCCTCGACGACGTCGGCTTTCAGTTCGACCGCGCCGAGGAAGCCGAGCCCAGCCCGGACCTCCTTGACCAGCGGATGCGAAGCCAGCCCGGAAAGCGCGTCGGCCAACGGCTTCTCCAGTTCCCGCCCGCGCGGGATGAGCCCGTCGCGCTCGTAGATGTCCAGCGTCGCGTTCCCCGCTGCGCAGGCCACCGGATGCCCGGCGTAGGTCGCGCCGTGCCGCAGCACCGGCGCGCCTGGCTTCCCGGTGAAGAAGGGTTCGGCGACCCGGGGCGCGACGATCAGCGCGCCCAGCGGGATCGTCCCGCCGGTGATGCCCTTCGCGGTCGTGATCATGTCCGGTTTCACGGCCCACCGGTCGATCCCGAACCAGGTGCCGAGCCGCCCGAACGCGGCGATCACGCAGTCCGCGACGAACAGCACGTCGTGCCTGCGGCAGATCTCGGCGACCGTCTCGATGTACCCGTCCGGAGGCAGCAGGACGCCGCCCGCGCCGATCACCGGTTCGCAGAAGAAGGCCGCGACCCGCTCCGCGCCGACCCGCAGGATCTCCGCTTCGAGCGCCTCGGCACTGTCGTAGGGCACGTGCGAGATGTCGCCGGGCAGCGGCCCGAAGCCCGCCGCGTTGGCCGCGATGCCGCCGACGGCGGTGCCGAAACCGTGCGTGCCGTGGTAGCCCTGCACCCGGCCGATGACGTGCACCTTCTCCGGCCGCCCGGTGTGCGCGAAATACGAGCGGGCGATCTTGACCGCGGTGTCGATGACGTCACCACCGCCCGAGCCGAAGAAGACCTTCGAGCCCGGTTCGGGCGCCAGCGCGGAAACGCGCTCGGCGAGCTTCAGCGCGGGCTCGTTGGCGTTGTAGCCGAACAGGTTGTACGAATCGAGCGTCCGCAGCTGATCCGCGACCGCCTGCGCGATCTCCTCGCGCCCGTGCCCGAAGTTCGCGTACCAGAGTGACGCCGTCGCGTCGAAGTACCGCTTGCCCTCGTCGTCCCAGACATAGGAACCCTCACCGCGGGTGACGACGAGCCGGTCGCCGTCGACCGCTCCCATGTCCGCGAACGGGTGCCACAGCGGATTGCGCGCGGACGCCGACGAAACCATGATCTTCCTCCTCGTGCTCGTGCCCCCATCCTCACCCGGATCCGGCCGGGACGCGAACACTCCATCGTGCACAGTTCGCGCGCCGGACCTGTCCGGCTTGTCGCGGCGCCCGCCGGTGAATCTCCAACACCATCCCTTCGGCTCTTGACCGGCGTCGGTCGATCCTGTTGTTTGATGAGTGAGTTTGTTCAAAGTTGAGCATTCTGGGAGGAACTTATGCGTCGTCTCGCCGGCACGCTCGTGGCCGCCTGCACGCTCACCGCCCTCTGTGTCGTCCCGGCGGCCGCCGCCGAGAGCCCACCACCGGTCTCGACCCCGCCGATGGGGTGGAACAGCTGGAACAAGTTCGGCTGTGACATCAACGAGAAGCTGATCCGGGAGACCGCGGACGCGATGGTGTCGTCCGGGATGAAGGCCGCGGGCTATCAGTACGTCAACATCGACGACTGCTGGGCCGAGAAGAACCGCACCGCCGACGGGAAGTACGAACCACACCGGACACGCTTTCCCAGCGGTATCAAGGCATTGGCCGACTACGTGCACGGGAAGGGCCTGAAGCTCGGCATCTACACCAGCGCCGGCACGGAAACCTGCGCGCGGACCATGCCCGGTTCACTCGACCACGAAGAGGTCGACGCGCAGACTTTCGCGGACTGGGGAGTCGACTACCTCAAGTACGACAACTGTCACAACCAGGGCCGTCCCGCGCTGGAGCGCTACACGAAAATGGGCGAGGCGTTGAAGAAGACCGGCCGCCCGATCGTCTACGCCCTTTGCGAATGGGGCGAGAACAAGCCGTGGGAGTGGGGTAGGAGCGCGGGGGCGCAGTTGTGGCGCACCACCGGTGACATCAGCGACACCTGGTCGAGTATGACCAGCCTCCTCGACCAGCAGGTCGGCCTGGAAGGCTATGCCGGGCCAGGCGGGTGGAACGATCCGGACATGCTCGAAGTCGGCAACGGCGGCATGACCGACACGGAATACCGCTCCCACTTCGCGCTCTGGTCGTTGCTCAACGCGCCTCTGCTGGCGGGCAATGACCTGCGCTCGATGTCCGAGGCGACCAAAAAGATCTTGCTGAACAAGGATCTTCTCGCGGTCGACCAGGACTGGGGCGGCAAGCAGGGCCGCAAGATCCGCGACGACGGCGACACCGAGGTCTGGGCCAAGCCGATGTCCGACGGCTCGAACGTCGTCGTGCTGTTCAATCGCGGCGGTGCCCCGGCGACCCTGTCCGCCACCGCCACCGAGATCGGCGCCCCGGCGGCGTCGGGCTACCGGGTCCGGGATCTGTGGACCGGCGCGGAGACCGAATCCGCGGGCACCCTGCGGGCCGGGCTGCCGAGCCACGGCTCCGCGGTGTTCCGCGTCTGGCCGTCGAACCAGCCGAAGGCCGCGCCGCATACGACGCTTTCCTTGACCTCGCCCGAATACGCGGCCGCCGACAAGCCGTTCACCACGACGCTGCGGGTGTTCAACGACGGCCGGACGCCGATCCGGTCGGGTGTGGTGAAGCTGGTGGTCGGCGCGGGCTGGAAGCCCGACGGTGCCACCGAAGCGCGAATCCCCGCCGTCGCGCCGGGGAAATCGTGGGCACAGACGTGGACCGTGCGGCCGTCGTCCCCCGGCGGCGACCGCGTCGAACTCTCCGGGCTGTTCGGCTACCGGACGTCCTGGGGTGCGCGGTCGTTGTCCGTGGACGGAAGCGCTCCCCTCGTGAAGCCACCCGCGCCGGGGGCGAACGCGCTGTCGAAGGCGGTGTTCATGACGGCGGACAACGGCTACGGCCCGGTGGAACGCGGGACCAGCAATGGTGAATCGCAAGCAGGCGACGGGCACCGGATGAGCATCGGCGGGGTGACCTACGACGACGGGCTCGGCGTCCACGCGCCGTCGAAGGTCCGGCTCTACCTCGGCGGCGGATGCGCGTCGTTCACCTCGTCCGTCGGGGTCGACGACGAGAAGGCCGGAGGCAGCGTGGCTTTCGAGGTCGCCGGGGACGGGAAACGGCTGGCAGGCACCGGTGTGCTCAAACGCGGCCAGGCCGCGGAGAAGCTTTCCGTGCCGCTGAGCGGGGTTCAGGTGCTCGATCTGGTTGTCACGGACGGCGGTGACGGGGTCGACTCCGACCACGCGGACTGGGCGGGCGCCACGCTCACCTGCTAGAGCTCGTGAGTGGTAAGGACGGTTCTAACCGTCCTTACCACTCACGAGTCCCGGCGGTCATAAGCGGCGAGAAGCTGCTTCTCCGCATCCCGCAGATACTTCTCCAGCGCCGTCTCGGCGGGTCCGAAACGGCCTCGCTCCAGGTCCCGCAGGATCCGTTCGTGCCGCTCCAGGAACGGCTCGAAGAACGCGCGCGTGTTCTCCGCCAGCACGAAGATGAGCCGCGTCTCCGCCAGCACCTGGCGCATCGTCGTGCTGACCCGCTCGCTGCCCGCCAGGTCTCCCACTGCCTGATGGAACGCGATGCTCGCGGTTCCGACGGCCTGCCAGTCGCCCTCGTCGGCCGCGGCACGGCCGGCCCGCACGGCGTCCGCGACGGCCGAAAGATCCACAGTGGACAGTTCCGACGCGCGCCGCAGCGCACCGCATTCGGTGACCCGCCGCATCACGTAAAGATCGGAGATGTCCTGCGCGGTCAGCTCACGGACGAACACCCCGCGGTTGAGCTCGTGCACGGCGAGCCGTTCGTGCGCCAGCAGCTGGAAGGACTCCCGCAGGGTGTTGCGCGAAACGCCCAGCGCGGCGCTGATCGACGGTTCGGAAAGCCTCGACCCCGGCGGGAAGACACCTTCGGTGATGCGCTGGCGCAGGATCTCGGCGACGCGCTCCGCGGTCCCGCTCCGTTCGAGCAAGGGTCTGTCGCGGGCCAGTGTCTCCTCGGCGGCAGATGTGGACACGGCGCTACCTGACGCCGAGCTCGAAGTCGAGACTGTACCGGTTGCCCGGCATGGCACCGGCGGCCTTCGCGCCGTCGATCGGGAGCGCGACCCCGTTGACGAACCGGGATTCGTCGCTGGCCAGGAAGACCACGGCCTTCGCGACCTCCCACGCCTCGCCGACCCGCCCGGCGGGTGTGCTCGCGACGAGCTGGTGCTGCTTGGCTTCGAAATCTTCAGGCGAAGCGAGGGTGCCGCGCAGCATGTCCGTGTCGATCGCGCCCGGGTTGATCGTGTTCGCCCGGATCCCCTGGTGCGCGTGCGCGACGGCGATCGACTTCATCATGCCGACCAGCGCGTGCTTGGTGGCGTTGTACACCGGGTCGCCGGGCCTGCCCATCATCCCGCCGTTGGACGACGTCGTGACGATGCTGCCCGCCTTGTTCGCGATCATATGCGGCAGCACGGCCCGCGTGCCGAGGAAGGCGGCCCGCACGTTCAACGCGAAGATGTTGTCGAATTCCGCCAACGTGGTGTCGGCCAGCGGCTTCCCGAGGTGGATGCCGACGTTGTTGAACAGCACGTCGACCCGGCCGGTTTCGGCGACAACGCCGCGCACGAACTCGTCGACCTGCCCTTCGTCGGTGGCGTCCACAAGGGAGTGACGGGCGCCTTTGACGGCTTCCGCGGGTTCACGGATGTCACTGGAGAACACGGTCGCGCCCTCGGCGACGAACTCCTTCACGGTCGCGAGACCGATGCCCCTCGCTCCCCCGAAGACCACCGCGACCTTGCCTGCCAGCCGGCCCATGCTCATTTCCTCCCTCTCGGCGAAACCGCCGTGTAGTCCTCCGGAAGACGCACCAGCGCCCCGGGCTCCCCGTGATAGGTGACCTCGACGCCGTACAGTTCGCGCGCCGCTTCCACCGAGATGTATCCGTCGACGACGTCGGCGAGCACGGCATCCGGGTCCCGGTCCACCGGATCGCCGTAACCGCCGCCACCCGGCAGGACCACGTTCACCACGTCGTCCGGCCGCAGGTTCACCCGGCTCTTCGACGGCAGGACGCCGCGGGTCAGCTCGAACCGGCCCACCGCGCCGTCGTGCCCGGAGTCCACACCGGACGCGGGCCGGTGAACCCGGTCGACGTTTCCGTTGACACTCCAGGAGATCTCACCGCGGGCGGCCATGGTCGTGCACTGGCCGAGGCCACCGCGCCACTTCCCGGCGCCGCCCGAGTCCGTGCGCAGCACGCGTTCGCGCTGGATCAGCGGCGCCATCGTCTCGATGACCTCCGTCGGCGTCGACCGCAGGCCGCTCGGGAACCCGGTGGTGCTGAGACCGTCCTTTGTGGACCTCGCGCCGATCCCGCCGGTCTGGAAGACGTTGAGCATGAACTCACGGCCCCCGGCGTCGGCGCCACGCCAGATGGTCATCCACAACGCGTCCGCGCTGTGCGCCATGGCGTTGCCGGGCAAGGCGGTCATCAGCAGCGACGGCAGGAAATGCCCGATCAGATGCCGCGACGCGACCGGAGCGGGCGGCGTGCAGTTGAGCACCGACCCTTCCGGCGCGGTGACGTGCACCGGCCGGAACGAGCCCGCGTTGTGCGGCACCTCCGGCGAGATGGCCGCCTTGATCGCGAACGACGCGTACGCCCTGGTGTAGTTCAGGACGACGTTGATCCCGCGGCGGCTCTGCGGCGACGATCCCGCGAAATCGAGGTGGATGTCCTCACCGTCGATGGTCACGGCGACCTTGAGGACGACCTCTTCGTCGTCGAAACCGTCCGTCGCCAATTCACTCGTGTACGTGCCGTCCGGAAGTTTCGCCAGCGCGTCACGAAGCGCCCGTTCGGAGCGGTTCATGATCTCCGCGGCGACGTCGTCGAGCGAATCGAGGCCGAATTCCTCCAGCAGCCGCACCAGGCTGGCCGCGCCGACCTCGTTGCCGGTGACCTGGGCGTACAGATCGCCGATGGTCTCCTCCGGGGTGCGGACGTTGGCACGGATCAGCAGTTCGAGATCCGCGTTGACCTCGCCGGCGCGGAGGAACTTCATGATCGGCAGGCGCAGTCCCTCTTCGAAGACCTCGTGCGCCTCGGCGGAGACCAGCCGCCCGCCGATGTCCGGGGCGTGGCAACAGGAAGCGAACCAGGCGACCAGCCGTCCCCGCAGGAACACCGGCGTCGCGACGGTGATGTCGTTGATCTGCCCGGCGGTCTGCCACGGGTCGTTGGTGAGCAGGACGTCGCCCGGCTCCAAGGTCTCGGGCGGATACGCGGCGACGAAATGGTGCATCCCGGTCGCCATCGCGTTGATGTGGCCGGGGGTGCCGCCGACGGACTGGCCGATCATCTCGCCGCGCGAGTCGAACACCGCGCAGGCCAGATCGAGCGACTCCCGCACCACGGACGAGAACGCGGTGTTGACCAGCGCGTTCTGCTGTTCGGCCAGGATCGAATGCAGCCGGTTCCCCAGCAATCCCACGAGAATCGGGTCGACGCTCATACCGTCACCACCAGACTGGCGTCTTCGCCGACGACGCAGCGCGCGCCCGGCGGAACGACCACAGTGGACTCTCGCTCCTCCACGATGGCCGGTCCTTCGACCCGGTCACCGGCCTTGAGCCGATACCGATCGAACACCGCCGTGTCGACAAATCCACCCACGGCGGGAAAGTAAGCCGGCCGGCTCCCCTTGCGCGCGTCGCCCTCCGCCTCGGCACCCGCGAGCTTCAGCGTGACTTCGGGCGTCGGCCCGCTGGAGACGACCCGCCAGTTGAGCACCTCGATCGCGACGTCCGGCCCGGTCCGCCGGTACAGCGTCCGGTAGGTCTCGGTGAACGCGCCGATGAGCGATTCCGGCCAGTCCCCCCATTCGACCGGCACGCGGATCTCGTAGCCCTGCCCGGAGTACCGCATCTCGGCGATCCGGCGGTGGGTCACATCGTCCACACCGGACTTTCGGAGTAGTTCCGCGCCTTCGGCCTCCATCTCGGCGAACCGCGCGTCGACCTGCTCCCACGAGAGATCGAGCACCGCCGAGCGCGCCGAACGGACGAAGTCGAAGGCCAGTGGCGCGGTGAGGAATCCCGCCGCGCTCAGCACCCCGGCGGCGGGCGGCGCGACCACCTCGGGCGCGCCGAGCGCCCGCGCCACGCCGACGCCGTGCACCGGTCCGGCGCCGCCGAAGGTGAACATCGGCAGCTTCGCCGGATCCTTGCCGCGCTCGACGGCGTGGACGCGGGCGGCGTTGGCCATGTCCTCGTTGACGCTGGTGTGAATACCCCAAGCCGCCTCTTCGACGCTGACGCCGAGTGGTCCCGCGATCTTCGAGCGGATCGCCTCCCGCGCGCCCTCAGCGTCCAAAGTCATTCCGCCGCCGAGGAAATATCCCGGATCCAGGTAGCCGAGCACGAGGTCGGCGTCGGTCACGGTCGGCTCGGTGCCGCCTCGTCCGTAGCAGACCGGGCCGGGCTCGGACCCCGCCGAATCCGGGCCGACGGTGAGCAGGCCGAGCGCGTCGATCCGCGCGATCGAGCCGCCGCCGACGCCGATCTCGATCATGTCGGTGACCGGAACCTTGACCGGCAGCCCGGATCCCGGCAGCAGCCGGTACTTCCGGTCCACTTCGAACTCGTGCGTCACCAGCGGCGCGCCACCGGAGATCATGCACAGTTTCGCGGTCGTTCCCCCCATGTCGAAGGCCAGCAGATCCTCGACACCGGCCGCGGCGCCGATCGCGGACGCGGCCAGCGCGCCGCCCGCCGGGCCGGATTCGAGGATGCGGATCGGGTAGCGCGCGGCGGTGTCGACGGTCGCGATCCCGCCGTTGGACAGCATGATGTGCGGCGACGGGCGCACCCCGGCCTCGTGCAGACGCCGCTCCAGGTCACGCAGATACCGTTCGGTGAGGTCCTGGACGTAGACGTTCGCGACCGTCGTGGAAGCGCGCTCGAACTCGCGGATCTCGGGGACGACTTCGCTCGACAGCGCGACCCGCAACCGGGGCGCGGCATCCCGCAGCACCTCGGCGGCGCGTCGTTCGTGCACGGGATTCGTGAAGGCGTGGAGGAAACAGACCGCCACCGCGTCGATCCCGCGGGCGTCGAGCTCGCGGCCGAGCCGCGCGACGTACTCCTCGTCCAGTCCCGTGTGGACGGTTCCGTCGGCGTGGATCCGCTCGGGAACGTCGAACCGCAGATGACGCGGCACCAACGGGGCGGGGAGTTCGATGAGCAGGTCGTACAGCTCGTACCGGTGCTCGCGCCGCATCTCCAGCACGTCACGGAAACCGGCGGTCGCGAGCAGTGCGGTGCGCGCTCCCTTGCGTTCGATCAGCGCGTTCGTGACCAGCGTGGTGCCGTGGACGAACTGCTCGACGTCGCCCGCGTCCAGCCCGGCGTCGGCGAGTGTCCTCTTGAGACCTTCCTCGACCGCTCGGGCGGGCTCGTCATGCGTCGTCAGCACCTTGCCGACGGCGACGACCCCGGTCTCGTCGAGCACGCAGAGATCGGTGAACGTACCGCCGATGTCCACGCCGACGCGAAGCCCGGTCACGGGGATTCCTTGCGATACCAGCGCGGTGAGGTGTTGAGCGGCGGCGCCATCTTCGCGCGGACGACCAGCACGTTCGGCTCGTCGGACTCGACGAACTCGCCGAGCAGCCGCCGGAATGCCCGCCCGAACCCGGAGACGCGATCCGCGTGCACGCCGAACGACCTCGCCAGGCCGACGAAATCAGGGCTGTCCCAGTCGACGCCGCGCCGCGGCAGCCCGGCACGATCCTGGTCGTAGCGCAGCATCCCGTACCCGCCGTCGTCGACGACGATCGTCGTGACCGGCAACTGCTCCTGCGCGAGCGTGTGGAGATCACCGCAACCGAAGAGGAAACCGCCGTCACCGGTGACGCAGATCGCGCGGCCCGACCCCGCGGCGCTGGCGCCGAGCGCCGCCGGGAAACCGTAGCCGAGAGTGCCCCAGCCCATCGGATACGCGAGCTTGCGCGGCGCACGGACCCGGTGGAACCCGCCGATCCAGTACCCGGCCACGCACATGTCCGCGACCACGACCGCGTCGGGCGGCAGCACCTCGTCCAAAGTGGACAGAAGGTCCGCGGCCTGCGGCTCCTCTTCCTTGATCCGCCGACGGACCCGGGCGGAGACCTTGGCGAGCCTGCCGACGAGCGCCGCGATACCGGACCGTTCCTCGACCTTCAGCGCCTCGACGAGCACCCGGGCGTCGCCGACCAGCGTGATGTCCGGCTGGTAGTTCTTGGCCGCGTCGTCCGGGTCGACGTTGATCGCGATGAGCTTCTTCGGCTTCGGCATCAGCCAGTTCTGCGTCATCAGCCCGTCGAAGTCGGTACCGATGGCGAGGACGACGTCGGCCTCGTCCCATAGCGCGCCGACCTCGGGCGCGTGCACCGGATTCGGGGCGAGACAAGGATGATCGACCGGCAGGAGCCCGCGGGCGCCGAACGTGGTGAGCACCGGCGCGGCCAGCCGTTCGGCGAGTTTCCCGATCGCCTCGCCAGCCTCGGCGCGCAGCGCGCCGCCGCCTGCCCAGATCAGCGGCCGGTCGGCGGCGGCCAGCAGGGCCTCGGCCTCGGTGAGATCCGGGATCTCGGCGGGCCGGGCATGCGAACGCGGCGGACGGCGCGCGGGCGTCCGCTCGGACAGGAAGTCGGTGGGGATGCCGAGGTACACCGGCCCGCTCTGCGGCTGGAGCGCGAGCCGGGCCGCGCGGTGCAGCGTGGCGGCGACCTGATCGGCACTCGTGACGGTGAACCCGGCCTTGGTGACCGGCGCGAACATCGCCTGCTGGTCCGACGTCTCGTGCAGCACGCCGCGGACCACTCCCGGCCGCCGCAGCGTGGACGGGATGTCGGTCGCGATGATCAGCACCGGCGCCGCCGACGCCATGGCTTCGCCGACGGCGGCGAGCGTGTTCGCTGCGCCGGGCCCCGTGGTCACCAGCGCGACGCCGAGCTTGCCCGTCGCGCGGGCGTAACCGTCGGCCGCGTACCCCGCCGTCTGCTCGTGCCGGACCCCGACGAGCCGGATGTCCGTATCGGCCAGCGCCTCCCATAACGGCAGGTTGTGCACCCCGGGGAGACCGAAGACGACTTCGGTCCCCAGAGCGGTCAGCGCGTCGGCGAGATGCTGGGCTCCGGTGGGTGCAGGCACCCCGCCGATAGTGCCAGATCGTTCAACGATCCAGCAACCAACGCGCGGAGCCTCAGTACAGGCCCGCCGCGTATCGCCCCGGCTCGTAGTACGCCTCGAGGTCGGCCAGGGAATCCTCCGGCCGCTCGAAGGTCTTCGCGATCGCCGCCCGCGACGGCAGTGCCTCGGGCGTCCAGGTCTCCGGCGACCAGAGCTTCGACCGCATGAACGCCTTCTGGCAGTGGTGGAAGATCTCCTCGATGTCGACCACCAGCGCGAGCTTCGGCCGGTTGCCCTTCACGATCATGTCGTCGAAGAACGGCGCCTCCCGCACGAGCCGCGCGCGGCCGTTGATCCGCAGCGTGTCGCCGCGGCCGGGGATCAGGTAGATCAGCCCGACGTGCGGATTCGACAGCACGTTGTGGAACCCGTCGGCGCGCCGGTTGCCCGGCCGCTCCGGGATGGCGATCCGCGTGTCGTCCAGCACCAGCGTGAACCCGGCCGGGTCGCCCTTCGGCGAGACGTCGCAGGTGCCGTCCGCCGCGGACGTCGCGATCAGCACGAACGGCGACTCCGCGAGCCACCGCCGGTCCATCTCGTGCAGTTTCGGGCGTGCCTTGTTCGCGGTCCGCTCCAGCGGCGGCGGCAGGATCTCGCGCAGCTCGGCCTCGGTGGTGACTTCGACGAACTCAGACAATGTTGTGCTCCCTCGTCACGGCCCGGTCGCCGGCGAACCGGCGGACGTCGAGCCCGGTGATGTCGATGGCCGGGACCCGCCCCAGGTAGAGGTCCCGCACGAGCTCCCCCACCGCCGGGCCCATCTGGAACCCGTGTCCCGAAAACCCGGTCGCGTAGAAGAACCGCGCCAGGTGGACGCTTTCCCCCACGATCTGGTTGCGGTCGGGGGTGACCTCGTACAGCCCGGCCCAGCCGCCGCGGATCCCCGCGTCGAGCACCGCGGGCACCCGGCGCGCGGCGATCTCGGCGAGTTCCGGCAGCCACTCGCCCGGCTCGTAGCGGGTGTCGAAGCCGGGGTCGCCGTCACCGTCGCAGAAGGACATCGCCAGGCCGAGGCCCTCGCGATGGAAGTAGAACGCCGAGGGCATCTCGATGGTCAGCGGCACCTGCCCGGGCAGGTCCGCGACCGGGCCGGTGAACACGACCTGCCGCCGGTACGGCCGCACCGGCAGGTCGACGCCCGCCAGCTCGCCGATCCGCCCCGACCACGCGCCCGCGGCGCAGACCACCGCGTCCGTCCGCACGAAACCGGCCGAGGTCCGGACACCGGTGATCTCGTCACCGTCGCGTTCGATCCCGACGACCTCGACGCCGGTCCGCAGCACCGCGCCGTGCCCGCGGGCCGCCCGCGCGTAGCCCTGGACCGCCGAGTCCGGGGTGGCCTTGGCGTCGTCCGGCGACCACAGCGCGGCGATCACGCCTTCGGTGTCGATCAGCGGAGAGAACCGCCGCGCTTCGGCGGGCTCGACGAGACGGCTGCGGACGCCGTAGGAGTTCTGCAGCTCGGCGCAGCGCTCGAATTCGGGCAGGTCCGCGGCGTCGGTGATCAGGTACAGGTAGCCGTCGCGGCGGAAGTCGATCTCGGTGCCGTACGTCTCGGCGAACGAGGCGTACTCGGCCAGCCCGCGCAGCCCGATCTCGATGTTGACCCTGGTGGTGAACGACGACCGGATCCCGCCCGCCGCCTTCGCCGTCGAGCCCGCACCGAGGGTGTCGCGTTCGAGCAGCAGCACCGAGACCCCGGCCGCGGCGAGCCGGTACGCGCAGGCGACCCCGATGATGCCGCCGCCGATCACGACGACGTCGGTGCGTTCAGGCAGTGGCTCCATCCGTGTCCCCGATCCGTTCGTCCTCGGGCGGCGGTCCCGGCGGCGTGCCGTCGCCGAACGGGCGCCCGCCCAGCTGCTCCCGGTGATGCGGGGTCGTCCAGCCGGACAGGTCCGGTCCCAAGGGGACGATCCGCGTCGGGTTCACCTGCTCGTGCACCGCGTAGTAGTGCCGCTTGATGTGGTCGAAGTCGACGGTGTCACCGAAACCCGGCGTTTGGAAGAGGTCGCGGGCGTAGGCCCACAGCACCGGCAGCTCGGCCAGCTTGTTCCGGTTGCATTTGAAGTGCCCGTGGTACACGGCGTCGAAGCGGACGAGCGTGGTGAACAGCCGGATGTCCGCTTCGGTGATCGTGTCACCGACGAGGTAGCGCTGCGTTTCGAGCCGTTCGGACAGCACGTCCAGCATCGCGAAGAGGCGGGTGTAGGCGTCCTCGTACGCGGCCTGTTTGGTCGCGAAACCGGCTTGGTACACGGCGGCGTTGACGTCGGCGTAGACGCCCGCGTTGACGGCGTCGATCTCGTCGCGCAGTCGCTCTGGGTAGAGGTCGGGCGCGCCGGGCCGGTGGAGGCTGGTCCATTCGGTGGACAGATCGAGGGTGATCCGCGGATAGTCGTTACTCACCAGCCGTTTGCTCGGAATGTCCACAATGGCCGGAACGCTGATCCCGCCCATGTAGTGCGGATCCGCCGCGTGGTAGGCCTCGGCCAGGTACTTGATCCCGAGCACGGGATCCCGGTCGCCGGGATCGAGGGTGAACCGCCAGCTCTTCTCGTCCTGGATCGGGTCGGCCACGGCCACGCTCAGCGCGGACTCGAGCCCGAGCAGCCGCCGGACGACCAGCCCGCGGCTCGCCCAGGGACAGGCCCGGCTGACCACCAGCCGGTATCTTCCCGCCTCCACCGGCCAGCCGTCGCGGCCGTCGGCGGTGATACGCGCGTCGAAATGGTTGGCGGACCGACGGAACTCACCCGTCTGCGGATCGGTCGGGATCGTCATGTGAGCCACCCTAAAGCGTGAGATGGTGGTTTCGGTGTGCGTAGACTCTGGCACCCGGCGTGTCCGCACGCCGCCGCGCGGAAGGTGGTCCCGACGATGCCGTTCATGCCCGTGACCGATTCGATGTTCCTTCTCGTGGAGACGCGCGAACATCCGATGCACGTCGGCGGACTGCAATTGTTCAAGAAACCCGAGGACGCCGGGCCCGACTACCTGCGCGACATCCGCCGGAAACTGCTCGATTCCGACAACATGCGCTCGGTGTTCCGCCGTCGTCCCGCCCGGCCGGTCAACACCGCCGGCCACCTCGCCTGGTCGACCGACACCGACCTCGAACTCGACTACCACTTCCGCCACTCGGCGCTGCCCCAGCCCGGCCGGATCCGCGAACTGCTGGAGCTGACCGGACGCTGGCACAGCACCCTGCTCGACCGGCACCGCCCGCTGTGGGAGATCCACCTGGTCGAGGGGCTGCAGGACGGCCGGTTCGCGATCTACAGCAAGATCCACCACGCGCTGATGGACGGCGTCTCGGCGCTGCGGCATCTGCAGGGCACGCTTTCGGACGACCCTGCCGACCTCGACTGCCCGCCGCCCTGGGGCCGCCGCGCCAAACCGGACGGCGGCCGCAACGGCAAGGCGTCACCCTCGATGCTCAGCACCTTCGGCAAGACCGTCAACCAGCTCGCCGGTATCGCGCCCGCCGCGATGAAGGTGGCGAGGGAGGCGTTCCAGGAGCACACGCTCACGCTGCCGGCGCAGGCGCCGAAGACGATGCTGAACGTGCCGATCGGCGGGGCCCGGCGGTTCGCCGCCCAGTCGTGGTCGCTGGACCGGGTGCGCAAGGTGGCGACCGCCGCCGGGGTGTCGCGCAACGACGTCGTCCTCGCGATGTGCTCGGGCGCGCTGCGCGACTACCTGATCGAACAGAACGCGCTGCCCGACGCGCCGCTCACCGCTATGGTCCCGGTTTCCTTGCGGCGCAAGGACAGCGGGGACGCGGCGGGGAACAACATCGGCGCGCTGCTGTGCAACCTCGCCACCCACCTGACCGATCCGGCCGCGCGGCTCGCGACGATCCACGCCTCCATGCGGAACGGGAAGAAGCTGTTCTCGGAGCTGACCCCGTTGCAGACGCTGCTGCTGTCGGGCATCAACGTCGCGCAGCTCGGCATCTCGCCGATCCCAGGCTTCGTGAACAACACGAAACCGCCGTTCAACCTGGTGATCTCCAATGTGCCGGGGCCGCGCAAGCAGATGTACTGGAACGGCGCCGCGCTCGACGGCATCTACCCGGCGTCGGTGCTGCTGGACGGGCAGGCGCTGAACATCACGCTGACCAGCAACGGCGACAACCTGGACTTCGGGGTCACCGGCTGCCGCCGGAGCGTGCCGCATCTGCAGCGCATCCTGACCCATCTGGACACCGCGCTCGCCGAACTGGAACACGCGGTCTCCCTGCCCCGCGTCTAGTCCTCTGGATGCGGTGGTCCACCGCATCCAGAGGACCGGACGCGCCGGGGGCTAGCTGCCGTCGGAGACGTACAGGCCGCCCGGGGTGATCGTGTACAGCTGCCCGTCCGGGCCGGCGGTCGCGTCACGCGTGCGGCCGAGGTTGGTCCAGAGCTTGCCGCCGTTGCCGTTCAGGTCGAGCTTGTACGTGCCGCCCTTGAGGGACGCCATGTACAGCGAACCCTTGTAGGCGGCGAGCCCGCTCGGCGTCGCCGAGGACGTCGGCCAGGACTTGACCGGGTTGGTCATCCCGGCCGTGTTGCACGGGCCCTCGCACGTCGGCCAGCCGTAGTTCTTGCCCGGCTCGATCTTGTTCAGCTCGTCGAGTTTGTTCGCGCCGATGTCGGAGATGTACAGCTGCCCGTTCGCCCAGGTCAGGCCCTGGACGTTGCGGTGGCCGTAGGAGTAGACGCGGCTGTTGAACGGGTTGCCGGGCGCGGCCGCGCCGTCGGTGGTGACCCGCAGGACCTTGCCGCCGAGGGAGTTCTTGTTCTGCGCGTTGGCGCCGTTCTGGCCGTCGCCGGTGCCCGCGTAGAGGTAACCGTCGGGCCCGAACCGGATCCGCCCGCCGTGGTGGTACTGCGAGCCACGCGGGATGCCGGTGACGATCGGCGACGGCGTCTGGCCCAGCTTCAGCTTGGCGATGCGGTTGTCGGAGCTGGTCGTGTAGTAGATGAAGACCGTCTCGTCGGTGGCGTATTTCGGCGAGACGGCGATGCCGAGCAGGCCCGCCTCCGCGGTGACGCTCACACCGGGGATGGTCTGGACCGTGGTGACCTTGCCCGCCTTGTCGATCTTGCTGATCGTCTTGGCGTCCTTCTGCGTGAAAAGGCCGGTGCCGTCGGGCAGGAAGTCGATCGACCAGGCCTGGTTGAGACCGCTCGCGAGCTGTCTGATCGCCTGGACGGACGGCGCTTCGGCGGCCGCCGCCGGAACGGCCGCGATCGACACGGCCGTCGCCGCGGCGAACGTGGCGGCGAGAGTACGACGTAAGGACATGGGACGCCTCCTTCAGCTACACCCCTGGAGCTCGGATGGCGGCGGTAGGCGGGTGGTCGGGGTGCACCCGTCGAGTTGGATAGAAACACACCACGTAACGAAACGGACACCACTGGACGGGCTATCGGGCGCGCGAGCTGTTAACCGTTGTGTGCGCCGAGCGTGACGAATCGGGCGCCGCGATCCGCCATAGGTAGGAAACTTTACAAAATGCCTCCGGAAATCGGCGGCACGCTTCTAGGGTGACGGTTCGATCCCATGTGGACGTTAGGAGCGGAAATGATCGAAACCATCGAGGTATGGACCACGCCCGACTTCGTCGAGTACGAAACCCCCATGGAGGTCACCGCTTACGCGGCCCGCATGGAGGACTGAATCCGCATCCGGTGGTGGGGGCCGTCCCCCACCACCGCGCCGCCGTCCCGATCAGCGAGCCGTTGGAGGCAGCCCGGTGTCCGTCATGTCGTCGTCGGAGTTCATCGCGGCTCTGCGCGGGCTTTCGCATCGCTATTGGGGCACCCACCCGTTCCACGTGCGGATGCACGCCGGTGACCTGTCCGAGTACGAGCTGAAGATCTGGGCCGCGAACCGCTGGTACTACCAATGCGTGCTCCCGCAGAAGGACGCGGCCATCATCAGCAACTGCCCGCTGCCGGAGATCCGCCGTGAATGGCTCGACCGCATCGTCTATCACGACGGGGCGAGGGCCGGGGACGGTGGAATCGAGCGATGGCTCCGTTTGTGCACCGCGGTCGGGCTCGACCGCGAAGAGGTTCTCGATCAGCGGCACGTCGCCCCCGGCGTACGGTTCGCCGTCGACGCCTACGTGACTTTCGCCCGCACGAAACCTTGGCTCGAAGCGGTCGCTTCGGGGCTGACCGAAATGTTCGCCGGCCATCTCATGCAGCGACGGGTCGCCGACATGCTGGCGAACTATGCGTGGATCGCGCCGGAGGACCTCGCCTATTTCACCAACCGCATCGACAAGGTCTCCGGTGAGGGCAAGGGAACGCTCGACATCGTGGTGCGGCACGCCGTCACCCGTGAACAGCAGGAGAAGGCGATCGCCGCGCTGTCGTTCAAGACCGACGTGCTCTGGTCCATGCTCGACGCCATCGAGCGCGCGGCGGCCAAGGAGTAGCCATGACCACCCTCGAACCGGGCTCGGTGCCGCGGCTGCGGCGCGGAGTCCGGCTGAGCTACGACCAGACCAGGGCGACGCACGTCCTCCTGTTCCCCGAAGGCGTGCTCGTCCCGAATCCCACGGCGGCGGCCGTGCTTTCCCTCTGCGACGGCGTCGAAGACGTCGCGGGGATCGCTTCGGCGTTGCGCAAGCGCTACACCGGTGTTCGCGAGGAAGAAATCCTGGACGTGTTGTCCCGGCTCGGAGATCGGCGGATCGTCGAATGGACCTGACCACCGCGGCACCGCTGGGCATGCTGGCCGAGCTGACCCATCGCTGCCCCTTGCATTGCCCGTACTGCTCGAATCCGGTGGAGCTGATCGCCCGTGACGGCGAACTGTCCACAGAGGAATGGCTGTCCGTGCTCTCACAGGCGCGGGAACTCGGCGTGCTCCAGGTGCACATGTCCGGGGGCGAACCGCTCGCCAGGCCGGATCTGCCCATCCTGGTCGAGCACGCCACGAAACTCGGGTGCTACGTCAACCTGGTGACCTCCGGGCTCGGGCTGACGGAGTCCAGATTGGACGATCTCGTCGAACGCGGTATCGCGCATATCCAGCTCTCCGTCCAGGGCGCGACCGCCGACCGCGCGGACCGGCTCGCCGGCGCGCGGGCCCACGACCGGAAACTGGTCGCCGCCGGACTGATCAAGAAGGCCGGGCTGCCGCTTTCGGTGAACGTCGTCCTGCACCGCCAGAACCACGACCAGCTCGCCGGGATCATCGACCTGGCCGAGAAAATGGGCGCGGACCGGCTCGAACTGGCCAATACGCAGTACTACGGCTGGGCCCTGCGCAACCGCGACGCCCTGATGCCGACCAGGCGGCAGCTCGACGAGGCCGAGCCGATCGTGCGCGCCGCCACCGAACGGCTGCGCGGCCGGATGGAGATCATCTACGTCGTCGCCGACTACTACGAGAAGCACCCGAAGCCGTGCATGTACGGCTGGGGCGCTCGGCAGCTGACCGTGGCGCCCGACGGGAACGTCCTGCCGTGCCCCGCGTCGACAGCGATCGAGACGCTGGAATTCGACAACGTCCGGGACAGGCCGCTGGCGTGGATCTGGTACGAATCCGCCTCCTTCAACGCTTATCGCGGCGAGGGCTGGATGCCGGACACCTGCGGCACCTGCGATCGGCGCGCGATCGACTTCGGCGGCTGCCGGTGCCAGGCGTTCCAGCTCACCGGCGACGCCGCGGCGACGGACCCGGTGTGCTCGCGTTCGCCGCATCGCGGCGTCGTCGATCTCATTCTCGCCACGCCGGCGAAAACGGACGAACTCGTGATGCGGGCGCCGCGATGAGGGTGATCCTGCTCGGCACCGCGGCGGGCGGCGGTTTCCCGCAATGGAACTGCGCCTGCGCGCTGTGCGTCTCGGACGCGCCGCCCAGGACCCAGGACTGTGTCGCGGTGAGCGCGGACGGCGAGGGCTGGTACCTGCTTAACGTGTCACCGGACATCCGCGCGCAGATCCTCGCCACCGCGGCACTGCGTGCCGGACCGGGACCGCGGGAGATCCCGCTGCGCGGGGTGCTGCTGACCGACGCCGAACTCGATCATTCGCTCGGCTTGCTCCTGCTGCGTGAAGCCGGCGGACTTCCCGTGTGGGCACCGGACGCCGTCCTGGGCGCGCTCTCCGAGCACTTCCCCGCGCGGGCGATCATCGACGGCTACGGCGGCTGGGACTGGTCACCGTCGTCGGATGTCTCCATCGACGGGCTCCGGGTGAGCGTGCTTCCCGTGAGCGACAAGCGGCCGAAGTACGCGCGTTCGTCCACTGAGGACGGTCCGTGGGTGGTGGCGTATCGGATCGAAGACGTCCAGACCGGCGGCGTCTTCGTGTACGCGCCTTGCCTGAAGAGCTGGCCGGACGGGTTCGACGACTTCACCCGCGACGCGGATCTGGTGTTGCTGGACGGAACCTTCTACTCGCCGGACGAGATGGCCGGCACCACCGCGGCCGAGGCAGGCGCCCAGCCGGCGATGGGGCATCTGCCGATCACCGCCAGCCTCGGGAAGCTCCGCCCCGGCCCACGTTGGGCGTACACGCATCTGAACAACACGAACCCGGTGGTCGACCCGGCCTCGCCGGAGCACGCCGCCGTACTGTCCGGCGGCGCCTCCCTTCCCCTGGACGGTACGGAATTCAAGCTCTAGGCGACCCCTTCGGGGCTCGCGCCCGAAACGGGAACGGCGTCGGCGGTGAGCCGGTCGATCTCCGCGAGCTCGTCCGCGGTCAGGTCGATGTCGGCGGCGGCCAGGCTCGCCTCGATGTTGGCCGCCTTGCGCGCGCCCACGATCGCGACGTGCACGCCCGGCTGGGCGAGCGTCCACGCGATCGCGAGCTGGCTGACCGAGATCCCCTTGCCCGCGGCGAATTCCTTGAGCCTGCCGACCACGGCGAGGTTGCGCTGGAAGGTCTCGCCGGTGAACGCCGACGACCGGGACCGCCAGTCGGTCTTCTCGAACGTCGTCCCGGGTGTGAAGGCTCCGGTCAGCAGGCCGCTGCCGAGCGGGCTGTACACGAGTACACCGATGTCGTTCTCCCGCGCGTACGGCAGAGGATCGGTCTCGATGTCACGGCGGAACAAGTGATACGGCGGCTGCAGGGTTTCCACCGGGCGGGTCTTGTCGAAGGCGGCCAGGCCCGCGGCGTCGTAGTTCGAGACTCCGACATGCCGGATCTTCCCGGCGTCGACGAACTCCTGAAGGATCCCCGCCGTCTCGTCGGCCGGGGCGTCGGGGTCGGGCCAGTGGATCTGGTAGAGGTCGATGTGGTCGACGCCGAGGAAGCGGAGACTGTCTTCGACACCCTGCGTCAGCCACTCGCGCCGGGAGTCGCGTGGCCGTTCGGAGCGCGGCTTGATGCCGCCCTTCGTCGCGATGACGAGATTGTCGCGGTCGCGTTTGAGTTCCTCGCGCAGCGCCTTCCCCACCATGGCTTCGGACTTCCCGAAACCGTAGGCCTGCGCGGTGTCGAAGAGGGTGACCCCGAGTTCGCGGGCGTGGTGGATCGCGGCGATCGCCGTGTCCTCGTCGAACGAACCCCAGTCCCCGCCGAGCTGCCAGGTGCCGAAGGCGATCCTCGACACCTCGAGGCCGCTCCTGCCCAATGTCGTCGTACGCATGACTCCAGCAGAGCACAGACATCGGATCACCGCACCGATTCTCCCGGCCAATGAAACCCCCAAATAACTGTTTGACGGTCGACGTCCCGGCAGTCGATACTCGTGACATGTCCGAGTCCCCCAGCCTCGACGGGCTTCGCGTCCTCGCCCATCCCGTGCGGCTGCGCATTCTGTCGCTTTTGACCGGTGTCGCGATGAGCGCGGCCGAAGCCGCACGCGAACTCGGTGAGACACAAGCGAATGTCAGCTATCACCTGCGGCGGCTGCACGAGGCCGGGCTGCTCGACGTGACCGAGGAGGTCCGGATCCGGGGTGGGCTGGCGAAACGCTACCGCCACGATCCGGAGTCGGGATCGCGGTTCACGTCGACGGATCCGGAGGAACACCGGCTTCTCATCACGACGATGGCCTCCGAACTCAAGCGCCGCAGCGAATTCCACGTCCGCGGTGAACGCGGCCTGACGGCCGACGTGGAGATGTGGGTCGACCGTGAGACCTGGAAGAAGGCGCTCGCCCACGCCCATGAGCTGAGTGAGCTTCTGCACTCGGCCGCCAAACCGCCTCGCACCCGGGGCACGATCCCGGTCAGCGCGACGGTCGCGATGTTCGAGATGAGGCGACCGTGACCTCCCTGCGCGAACCGCTGCGCCATCACAACTTCCGCTGGCTGATCGGCGGCCGCACGTTCGGGGAGTTCGGCAACGCCGTCGCCCCGCTCGCGCTCGCCTTCGCCGTGATCGACCTGACCGGTTCCGCCGTCGACATCGGCATCGTCGTCGGCGCCCGCTCGGTGGCGAGCGTGGTCCTGCTGCTGTTCGGCGGCGTACTCGCGGACCGGCTGCCGCGATCGGTGATCCTGCAAGGCACCGAAATCGCCGCCACCCTGACCCAGGCCGTCATCGCCGCGAGTGTCCTTTGTGGATTCGCGTCGATCCCGCTGCTGGTCGGCCTGAGCGTGGTCAACGGCGCGGTGGCCGCGATCTCGGCCCCCGCGTCGGCGTCGCTCACCCCGTTGACGGTGCCCGCCACCCAGCTCGCGCAGGCGAACGCGCTGGCCAGGCTGCTGTCGAACTCCGGCCGGATCGCCGGTGCCGGGCTCGGCGGCATCCTGGTCACCGCGGTCGGCCCCGGCTGGGCGCTCGGCGGGAACGCGCTCCTGTTCCTGGGCTCCGCCCTGTCTTACCGGTGCATCCGTCTCAACCGCCGGGAACGGGTCCCCGGCAGCCGCCCGCTGGCCGAGCTCGTCGAAGGCTGGCACGAGTTCCGGTCGCGCACATGGGTGTGGGTCGTGGTCGTACAGTTCATGGTGGTGAACGCCGTCATCGCCGGCGGGATCGCGGTGCTCGGCCCCGTCGTCGCCGACGGCACCTTCGGGCGCTCCGGCTGGGGTTTCGCCCTCGCCGCCCAGACGATCGGCTCACTCGTCGGCGGGATCCTCGTGGCCCGATGGCAGCCGCGGCGAGCGCTGTTCGTCGGTGTCGCGGTGATCCTCTTCGAAGCGCCGCCGCTGATCCTCCTCGGCCAGGCGCCTTGGCTTCCGCTGCTGCTCGCGGCCATGTTCGTCTCCGGCCTGGCGATCGAGCAGTTCGTGGTCGCGTGGGACGTCTCGCTGCAGGAGAACGTGCCCGAGGACAAACTCGCGCGCGTCTACTCCTACGACATGCTCGGTTCCTTCATCGCCCTGCCGCTCGGCCAGATGGCGGCCGGGCCGGCCGCGCAGCACTTCGGGGTCAGCACGACCCTGCTGGCGTGCGCCGCCCTGGTCGTGGCCGCCACCTGCCTCGCCCTGTGCAGCGGTCAGGTGCGCGGGCTGGTCCGGAAGACGCACGCCGCCCGGCCCTGACGCGGCGCCCGGCCAAAGTGGTAGCAAAGGTCCCTTGCTCCCTTTCCGCAGGTCACGGCCAGGGACGAACCTCCTCGAGGAGCTTCGCGACCGCGAGCACCAGGTCGTCGGAGTGCCGCGGGCCGACGATCTGCAGGCCGACCGGGAGGCCGCCGGAGGTGCGGCCCGCCGGCACGCTGATGGCGGGCTGCTGGGTCATGTTGAACGGGTAGGTGAACGGCGTCCAGTCCGGCCAGCCGCTCAGCCCGCTGCCCGGCGGCACCTCGTGCCCGGCTTCGAAGGCGGGAATCGGCAGGGTCGGCGTGATCAGCACGTCGTAGCGCGTGTGGAACTCGCCCATCAGGATGCCCAGCGCGGCCCGTTCGGCGTTGGCGCCGAGGTAGTCGCTCGCCGAGAAGGTCTTGCCGAGTTCCCAGACCTTCCGCAGCCCGGGGTCGACCTTGGTCTCCGAACCGGCGGGGAAGGTGTCCAGCCACTTGGCCGCCCCCGTCGACCACAGGATGTCGAAGGCGGGCTTGGGATCCGTGAACCCTGGATCGGCCTCTTCGATGTGCAGGCCCGCGTCCCCGAGCGATCGGACCGCCGACTTGACGATCTCCGCGACCTCCGGGTCGACGTCGACATAGCCGAGCGTCGGCGAGTACGCGGCGATCAGCCCGCGCACGTCCCGGCGGACGGCCTCACGGTAGGTCGAGACGGGCGGGGCGAGCGCGGCCGGGTCGCGGTAGTCGGGCATCGCGAGAACGTCGAGGAGCAACGCCGTGTCGTCCACCGAACGCGCCATCGGGCCGGCGTGCGAGAGCGGTCCGAACGGGCTCGCGGGGAACAGCGGGATCCGGCCGTGTGTCGGTTTGAGACCGACGATTCCGCAGAACGAAGCCGGAATCCGGATCGAGCCGCCACCGTCGGTACCGACGGAGAGTTCGCCCATCCCCGCCGCGACGGCCGCGGCACTGCCCCCGCTGGAGCCGCCCGCCGTCGTCGACGGGTCGACGGGGTTGCGGGTGATCCCGGTCAGCGTGTTGTCGGTGACGCCCTTCCACGCCAGTTCCGGCGTCGTGGTCTTTCCCAGCAGTACCAAGCCGTTCTCGCGCAGCCGCGCGGTGACCGGGCTGTCGACGTCCCACGGCTGGTCGGGGTCGATGCAGCGCGAACCGCGCAGCGTCGGCCAGCCCTGCGTCAGGAACATGTCCTTGATCGACGCCGGGACACCGTCGAGCCAGCCGATCGGATTACCGTCCCGCCACCGAACCTCGGACGCTTTCGCCTGCTCGAGCGCGCCATCGGCGTCGACCAGGCAAAAGGCATTGGTCTCACCGTCGCGTTCCTCGATGACACGCAACGCGTTCTGGGTGGCCTCGACCGGCGACAGCTCTCCGGTGGCATACGCGGCGACGAGCTCGCTCGCGGTCAACTTGGTGTCGTTCAATCCGGCCCCTAACCTTGGCGAAGCGTCTCCGACGGCACGTACCCGAGCTGCTTGTCCACGACGTTGCGCAGTGGCTCCCCCGCGCGCCAGCGACGGAAGTTGTCCGCGAACACCTCTACCAGAGTATTACGCCAGCCGACGAAGTCGCCCGACATATGCGGCGAGATCAGCACGTTCTCCATAGTCCACAAAGGACTGTCGGCGGGCAGTGGCTCGATGTCGAAGACGTCGAGCGCCGCACCGCCGAGCGGCCCGTCCCGCAGCGCTCCGATCAGATCCGAGGTGACGACCAGTTCACCGCGGCCGACGTTGACGAATCGTGAGCCGGGTTTCATCGCGGCGAAGGCCTCCGCGTCGAACATGCCCTTCGTCTGCTCGGTCAGCGGCGCGACCGCGACGACGTAGTCCGCTCCGGGAAGATGACGAGACAGCTCCGAAGACGCGTACACGTCACCGAAGT
The DNA here is from genome assembly GCF_022479115.1 of Amycolatopsis sp. EV170708-02-1. Classification (NCBI taxonomy): domain Bacteria; kingdom Bacillati; phylum Actinomycetota; class Actinomycetes; order Pseudonocardiales; family Pseudonocardiaceae; genus Amycolatopsis; species Amycolatopsis sp. EV170708-02-1. The sequence continues at coordinate 3,458,246 of NZ_CP092497.1, read as the reverse complement.
CGGGATCGCCCTCACGAGGACGGCGTCCGACCCCAGCCACCGACATCCCGGCAGCCCGCAGCATCCGCGCGATCGACCGGCCGATCGGCCCGGTGCCGACCACCAGGACCCGGCGGCCGGAGATCCGCTCACTCTCCCGGTGCTTCCACTGCCGCTGCTTCTGCAGGTCCCACGACCGGGCGAAATCCTTGGCGAACGTGAGGACGACCCCGAGCACGTACTCGGCTATCGCCCCGTCGAACACCCCACGCGAGTTGGTGAGCACGACGTCGCTCTCCTGCAGCCCCGGGAAGAGCACCGGGTCGACGCCCGCACTGGCGATGTGCAGCCAGCGCAGCCTGTCGGCCGCGTGCCAGGCGCCCGGGACGGCGGTGGACAGGAAGTCGTAGACGAAGAACGCGTCGGCGCCGGATAACGCGTCGGCTAATCCGGCCGCGTCGGTGTAACGAACCACCGCTTCGGCTTCGATAGCGCGCATGTCCGGTGGGCGCGTGTCTCCGCAGAGCACCGCCAGCACAGGGGTCTCCGAGGCGATCACGTTGACACCGTAAAAGTGGCTCGTATGATTGTCAACAATCCGAGGAACGGACCCCGGAGCACCGGACCTGTGACAGCAGAAGCTTTCCGGAGGCTGAGACTTGGATTTCGACTTACTGGAGTTCGAAGGCCCGTTGGCGCAGCGCGGTATCGGCGTGATCGCCCCCTTCGACCTCGCCCTGGAACGCGAACTGTGGCGCTGGGTTCCCATGGAGGTCTCCCTCCATCTGGCGCGCACGCCGTACGAGCCCGTGCCCGTCAGCATGGAGATGGCCCAGCTCGTCAGCGACAGCAGGCATCTCGCCGCCGCCACGAGGGACGTGCTCCACGTGGAGCCCGAAGTCGTCGCCTACCTGTGCACCTCCGGCAGTTTCGTCAACGGTGTGGACTACGAACGCTCGCTGACCAAGGCGATCTGCGACGCGGGCGCGACGGACGCCGTCACCACGTCCGGAGCGCTGGCGGAGGTCCTGCATCAGCTCGACCTCCACCGGGTCTCGGTGCTGACGCCCTACGACGGAGACCTGACCGGGAAGCTGCACGACTTCCTGGCCGAACTCGGCGTTCGCACCGTTTCTAGCGACCATCTCGGCCTGGGCGGCGGCATCTGGAAGGTCAGCTACCGGACCATCGCCGAACGCATCCTCGCCGCCGACCACGCCGACGCGGAAGCCATCTTCGTCAGCTGCACCAACCTCCCCACCTACGATCTGATCGAGCCACTCGAAAGCGCGCTCGGCAAGCCCGTCCTCACCGCGAATCAGCTCACGATGTGGGCCTGCCTCCGGCGGATGAACCTGCCGATCGTCGGGCCCGGCAAGTGGCTCCGGGAGGTCGACTGACCTCTTCCCTTACGATTGTCGACAATCTGCCCTCCGGAGGTTCCGTGCCCATCACGCCGTTCGCCCCACCCGAGCCGCCGTCCGAGACGACCACCATCGGGTTCATCTACCCCGATCACGCGGCCGAAGACGACTACCCGCTCGCGGAACAGCTCCTCGGCGGGGACATGGCCGGGATCAAACTGCCGGTCGAGCACATCTACGGGACCGATCTGCACGCCGTGCCCGAGCTCCTGGACCTCGGCAGCGAAAGCCGGCTCGCCGACGGCGCCGCGCTGCTGGCCAAACACGAGCCGGACGCGGTGGTCTGGGCGTGCACCAGCGGCAGTTTCGTCTACGGCTGGGAAGGCGCCCGCGACCAGGCCGACCGGCTGGCCGCCGTCGCCGGTGTCCCGGCGTCGAGCACGTCCTTCGCCTTCGTCAACGCCGCACGGGCCCTCGGCGTCCGGCGGGTCGCGGTCGCCGCCAGCTACCCCGACGACGTCGCCCGGCTGTTCGTCGAGTTCCTCGGCGCGGGCGGGATCGAAGTGGTCTCGATGGGCAGCGCGGACATCGACACCGCCGCCGAGGTCGGCGAACTCAGCCCGGAAGCCGTCGTCGAACTCGCGGTGGGCCGTGACCACCCGGCCGCCGACGCCCTGCTCGTCCCCGACACCGCCATGCGGACGCTCGGCGAGATCAACACGCTCGAAACCAGGCTCCGCAAGCCGGTGCTGACCGCCAACCAGGTCACCGTCTGGGAGGGCCTGCGGCTCACCGGGAAGGCCCCGCTCGTCCGCACCTTGGGCGCCCTGTTCGGACAGAGGAGCAGCTGAACCATGTCCTTGCCGGATATCGAGCCGGTCAACCGGGAATCGACCGCCGGGATCATCGCGCGCCAGCTGCGGGACGCGATCATGACCGGCGCCCTCCCTCCCGGTACCCAGCTCGGTGAGACGGACCTGGCCTCCCGGTTCCAGGTTTCGCGGGGGCCGCTGCGCGAGGCAATGCAGCACCTCGTCTCCGAAGGGCTCCTGCGCAGCGAGCGTCACCGCGGACTGTTCGTGATCGACCTCGAACCCGGCGACGTCTACGACATCTATTCGGCGCGCTCGGCCATCGAACGCGCCGCGATGCTGCGGGCATTGCGCGGGGACCGGGAACGGGTCGCGACCGAACTCGAAGAGGCCGTGCGCGCCATGGCCGCCGCCGCGGACGAGGACGACCCGACCGCGCTCTCCTGGGCGGACCTCCGTTTCCACGAGGCGCTGATCGCCGCTTCCGGCAGCAAACGGCTCGTGCGCATGGCACGGACCCTGTTGATCGAGACCCGGATGTGCCTCACCGCCCTGCAAGGGACCTATCAGCAGGTCGAAGAGCGGGTCACCGAGCACACCAAGATCATCGAGGCCCTGCGGGCGGGCGACGAAGAGACCGCGCTTTCGCTGCTGGAAGCCCACATGGAGGACGCCGTCCAACGGCTGGCGCCGGGAACCAGCCTGCGGGAGGGCGAAGCTCCCGCGGTGCCCTAGGGATTCAGCCACGGCCCCGCGCCCCCAGCACCGGCTGCCCACCCGTCCCGCCGCGGAACTCCCTGTCCCACGGCCAATTGCCGTGCTCGTCCGCGTAGACCAGTTGCAGCGCACGGAAGTTCTCGCCGTACAGCAGGACGGCGGTGAGCAGATGCGCCGGCGGCGAACTGAGCGGGACGACCTCCAACGACGGCCATCCCACCTCGGCGGGCAGCACCTCCCCCGGCTCCGGCGGCCCCGACCGGACCACCCGCTGGGCGTAATAGTTCAGCAGCTGGCCGGATCTTCGTTCTCTCAGGCCGGTGACGACGAGTTCCGGAAGCCCGGCGTCGGTGAGCCCGACCGTGTACGCGAAACCTGGTTGCGTTATTCCGCGCTCGACCGTCTGCACCATCCAGCCGTACTTCCGGATCAGCGGACGGACCTCCTCGATGAGGTAGTCGTCGCGGGTCTTCCCGGGGTTGTCGCAATGCCAGCACATCGGCACTCCTCCAGTCGTCGAATCCGATGATCGACACTGTGCACCGGGGCACCGACAAAAACTCGCGCCCCGGAGCGGCACGCGTGCGATGAACGGGCTTTCGTACTGGAACTCGCGCCGGGATTCCCTTTCACGGCAACGTTTTTACTAGTCCAGAGAAAATCGGCGGACTAGCCGCCCCCGTTGCGGATCGCCGAGGGGCAAGGACCTGCGGAGTTCACCGAGCCGCTGGCGCGGGTCGGCACTAATGAGGGCGTACGACGAAGGCAGTGTGTTGCCCCACAAAGAAATCCAGTCCAACACCAAGGCACGCTGAGAGCAACGAGTCGACAGCCGGCCCAAGTCCCCAATGTCGCGTTAGAGACGGTGAGCGTCTCTAACGCGACATTGGGAACACCGGACCACCCGAAGGCCCCTTCATGTACGACTCGAAACCATGAATGGACCGTTCATGACATCCGGGACTTGACACGCCACCAGGCGGATGGTTCAAGATAGAGAGGCGACCACCGCGGACCCGAGTTCGGCGGTGGTGGACTTCCCGCCGAGGTCAGGGGTCTGCACGGTCCCCTCTTCGAGAACCTTTTCCACCGCGGCCCGTACATCTTGTGCCGCAACGGTTTCCCCGAGATGTTCGAGCAGCATCGCCCCCGCCAGGATCTGCGCCACCGGATTCGCGATGCCCTGTCCGGCGATGTCGGGAGCGCTGCCGTGCACCGCCTCGAACATGGAAGGGAGCTCACCGGTCGGATTGATATTGCCCGAAGGCGCCATTCCGAGCCCGCCCGTCACGGCCGCCGCCAGGTCGCTCAGAATGTCGCCGAACAGATTGGAAGCCACCACGACGTCGAGCCGGTCCGGCGCCTGCACCATCCGCGCGGCGAGCGCGTCGACATGGCATTGTTCGGCGTGCACGTCCGGATACTCCGAAGAGATCTCGGCGAAGATCTCGTCCCAGAACGGCATCGAGTGAATGAGCCCGTTGGACTTCGTCGCCGAACAGACCCGCCCCGTCCGCGTCTTCGCCAGCTCGAAGGCATAGCGGATGATCCGCTCCACCCCGACCCGCGTGAACACGGATTCCTGTAAGACGAACTCGTTGCCGAGACCTCGATTGTGCCTGCCACCGATCTCCGAGTACTCGCCTTCGGAGTTCTCCCGGACGATCACCATCTCCAGCTCGTCGGCGCTCCGGCCCGCCAGTGCCGACGTCGTCCCCGGCAGCAGCCGGACCGGCCGGAGATTGACGTACTGACCGAACGCCCGCCGAACCGGAATGAGGAGACCCCACAACGAAACATGATCCGGGACACCGGGAAAGCCGACGGCGCCGAGAAAGATCCCGTCGAACCGGGAAAGCTGCTCGATACCGTCGTCGGGCATCATCGAGCCGGTCTTGGTGTACCGCTCACAACTCCAATCGAACTCCGTCCAGGACAAGGAGAAACCGTGCGATGCCGCCGCGCGGTCGAGTACCTTCCGGGCCTCGGCAGTCACGTCGACGCCGATCCCGTCGCCGGGAATGCTCGCGATCCGATACGAAGAAGTCACAGAGCCACCGCGATGTACTTGGTCTCGAGGAACTCGTCGATGCCGACGGTGCCGCCCTCGCGGCCGAGGCCGGATTGCTTGATCCCGCCGAACGGCGCCGCCGGATTCGAAACCAGGCCCTGGTTGAGACCGATCATGCCGGCCTCCAGCCGTTCCGACACCCGCAGTGCCCGCTTGAGATCGGAGGTGTACACGTAGGACACGAGACCGAATTCGGTGTCGTTCGCGGCCGCGATGGCCTCGTCCTCGCTGTCGAACGGAGTGATCGGGGCGACCGGCCCGAAGATCTCTTCCGATGCGAGCCTGGCGTCCTTGGGCACGTCGGTGAGCACCGTGGCCTGATAGAAGTTTCCTGGACCGTCCACAGTGGATCCACCGGTGAGGACGCGCGCGCCTCGCTCGGTGGCGTCCGAGACCAGGCCGCTGACCTTCTCGACGGCGGCTTCGTCGATGAGGGGACCGACGACGACACCCTCCTCGGTGCCGCGTCCCATGGGCAGGGCCTCCATGCGCTCGGTGAGACGCCGGGAGAACTCGTCGACGATGCCTCGCTGGACATAGAAACGGTTCGCGGCCGTGCAGGCCTCACCGATGTTGCGCATCTTCGCGGTCATCGCGCCGTCGATCGCCGCGTCGAGGTCGGCGTCTTCGAAGACGAGGAAGGGAGCGTTGCCGCCGAGTTCCATGGAAGTGCGGAGCACCTTGTCCGCGCACTGTTCCAGCAGCTTCCGTCCGACGCCGGTCGAGCCGGTGAAGGACAGCTTCCGGGCACGACCGTCCCGGATCAACGGCTCCATCACGCCGCCGGAATCCGACGTCGTGAGCACGTTCAGCACACCTTCCGGCAATCCCGCTTCGGCGAGGATCGCCGCGAGGGCCAACATCGAAAGGGGGGTCTGAGCAGCGGGTTTGATGATCATCGTGCAGCCTGCGGCCACCGCGGGCCCGATCTTGCGGGTGCCCATCGCCATGGGGAAGTTCCACGGCGTGATCAGCAGGCACGGGCCGACCGGCTGCTTGGTCACGAGGAACCGGCCCGTCCCGTTGGGAGCGACGGCGTAACCACCGTCGATCCGGACTGCTTCCTCCGCGAACCAGCGGAAGAACTCGGCCGCGTAGGTGATCTCGCCCTTCGACTCCGCGAGCGGCTTGCCCATCTCGAGGGTCATCAGCAGCGCGAGTTCGTCGGCGCGTTTGATCAGCAGTTCGTAGGCGCGACGCAAGATCTCGCCGCGTTCACGCGGGGCGACGTTCGCCCAGTCGGCCTGCGCGGCGACGGCCGCGTCGAGTGCGCTGACACCGTCCGCCGGTGACGCGTCGGCCACCTCGCACAGGGCTTCGCCCGTCGAGGGGTCGAGAACGGGGAAGGTCTTCCCGTCGGCGGCGGGCACCCATTTGCCGCCGATGAACAGTTCCTTGTCGACCGACGTGACCACGCCGGCCTCACTGATCGAGGTCATCCCAACGCTCCTCCATGTTGTCCCGAACGCCATGCTATGGATATTGTCAACAATCGACAACAGCTCAGCCGACCTAGGAGCGCAGCCCATGGCCCAGCTATCACCGCTGCTCAAGCAGGCAACGCCGGTCGTGGTCGACCACGGTGAAGGGGTTTACCTCTACGGCACCGATGGCAAACGTCACCTGGATTTCACCGCCGGTATCGGCGTGACCAGCACCGGCCACTGTCACCCGCACGTGGTGAGCGCGGCGCAGGAGCAGATCGGCAAACTCATCCACGGGCAGTACACGACGGTCATGCACAAGCCGATGCTGGAGCTGACCGAGAAGCTGGGCGGTCTCCTGCCGGAAGGCCTGGATTCACTCTTCTACGCGAACTCCGGCAGTGAGGCGGTCGAGGCGGCGCTCCGGCTGTCGCGACAGGCGACCAAGCGGCCCAACGTCATCGTCTTCCAGGGCGGGTTCCACGGCCGGACCGTCGCGGCGGCGACCATGACGACGTCGGGCACCCGGTTCAGCGCCGGGATCTCGCCGCTCATGTCCGGGGTGCACGTCGCGCCCTTCCCGTATGCCTTCCACTACGGCTGGGACGAGGAGACGGCGACGAAGTTCGCCCTGCGCGAGCTCGACTACCTGTTCGCGACGGTCTGCGCGCCGAACGAGACGGCCGCGTTCTTCATCGAGCCGGTGCTCGGCGAGGGCGGGTACGTCCCGGCGAACCCCGAGTTCCTCGCCGGGCTGCGGGAACGCGCCGACAAGCACGGGATCCTGCTGGTGATGGACGAGATCCAGACCGGCTTCGGCCGGACGGGCCGCTTCTGGGGACACGAGCATTTCGGGGTGCGCCCGGACATCGTGCTCATCGCGAAGGGGCTCGCGAGCGGCTTCCCGATCTCGGGTATCGCCGCGTCGGAGGAGCTGATGGCCAAGGCGCTCCCCGGTTCCCAGGGCGGGACCTATGGCGGCAACGCGGTGGCCTGCGCCGCGGCGATCGCCACGCTCGAGGTGATCCAGCGCGAAGGTCTGGTCGAGAACGCGGCCGAACGAGGACGCCAGCTCCTGGAAGGTGTGCGGGTGATCGCGGACAAGTCGCCGTCGATCGGTGACGTGCGCGGGCTGGGGCTGCTGGTCGGGTCCGAATTCACCACGCCGGACGGCGAGCCGGACACGGCGAAGGCCCAGGCGGCGCAGAAAGCCGCGTCCTCCAACGGGTTGCTCCTGCTGACCTGCGGGGCGTACATGAACGTCGTCCGGATGGTGCCGCCGCTGATCGTCGACTCCGCACAGGTCGACGAGGCGCTGCGGATCTGGGGTGACGTCGTGGCGGGGGTCGAGTGATGGCCCGCTACATCACGATCACCCTGGACAAGCGCGGGGTGTCCTGCCGCGCCCGGTTGCTCGACGCCGAAGCCCCGCGCACCTGCCGCGCGGTCTGGGACGCGTTGCCGCAGAGCGGTTCGGCCTACCACGCGAAGTACGCGCGCAACGAGGTCTACACGCTTGTGCCGCCTTTCGCCGAGCCGAAACCGGGCCGGGAAAACCCCACGGTGACCCCGATTCCAGGGGATGTCGTGTACTTCGGGTTCGAGGCTTGGGAGATCGGCAACCCGGCGTACGGCTACGACGAAGGCAGTGAGGCCCACAGTGACCAAGGCGCGACGGATCTCGCGATCTTCTACGGCCGCAACAACCTGCTGATCAACGGCGACGCGGGCTGGGTGCCCGGCAACGTGTTCGCGACGATCGAAGAGGGGCTGGCCGAGGTGGCGGAAGCCGCGCAGGATCTGTGGTTGCGCGGTGTCGAGGGCGAGACGCTTTCGTTCGCCCGCGCGTGAAACCCGTGGGCGGTGCGGGTTTCCACCCTCACCGCCCACGGGCCGGCACCCCACCCTGGCTTACTGTCGCGCTTCGGAGAGCCGGTACTCGACGCCACCGACCTCTTCGCCGCGCTGGTCGACCTGAGTCACGTTGACCGTGTACTGCTGCCCACCGGCCGCCTCGGCTCCCGCGGTGAAACTCAGTCTGGCGTCCACCTGTTCGCCGGATTTGAACGTCAGACCGCTGATCCGCGCCCTCTGCGGGTTCACGATGGCCAGCTCGGTCTCGCCGATCCGTTCGACACCCTCACCCTTCGCTCCGGCTGCCCGCCAGCGTGCGGCGAGGTCGGGACCGAGGTCGATGGTGATCCGTCCCGGGCCGGTGAACGGCCTGCCCGGCTGGGTGAAGACGATGTCGCCGACCGCGGTGGGATCGGGGCCGTCCCAGCCGAACACGATCGGCCGGTACTCGGGAATCTTGATCTTGAACGGCAGGACGTTCACGTTGTGCCAGCCGATGTTGTTGTTCTTGCGCGCGTTGGTGGACGTGCTCAAACCTTCGGTCGGCAGGTCAGTGGGCGAAAGCCACCGTGCCAGCAGGCAGAAGTGCGAGCCGAACGGGACCGTCCACGGGATGACGACCGTCTTGGTGCCGTACGGGACGGACACGCCGGTCTTCGAACCGATGTAGGTCCACTGGCTCGCCCATTGGGCCGCGGTGCCTTGTTTCGTGTAGTAGACCTGCAGTGTCCCCTTCTCGAGGGCATCCCCGTACGGGCCGGGGTTGTTCAACGTGACATGGATGTAGACCTGCTCTCCCTGGTGGACCGGCTGGTCGGTGGCGCAGGGAGGTATTCCCTTGCACACCCGGATGTCAGGACTGGAGTAGAGCGAACCGGTCGAGGGTTCGAACCCGACATCGGACGAGTTGTCGCGGATGAAGACATCACTCCGGGCCTCCGGCGCGGCCTGCACCGCCGGCGCGACCCCCGCGAACAGCGTCGCGGCGGCCAAAACGGCCGAGGCGAGCAGTGTTCGTCGGCGCCGTGGATTCCTGCTGATCATGGTCCCCTCCTTGGGCGAAACGTTCGACCCGTTGACCGTCGGCCAGAGCGGTTGTGGCGGGGTTGTCGAGATCGTGTGCCCTAATTGGCCGATTTCGGTGGGTCTTCGCCCGGATACGCTCACCGGGGTCAGATGCCGGAGGGAGCAGGGTGCCCGGGCCAGGGGAACTACGGGTGCTGGGCCCGGTCGAAGCGATCGGCCCCACCGGGCGGGCGGAGTTGCACGGCGCCCGCCAGCGAGCCGTGCTCGGCGTTCTCGCCCTGCACGCGGGTTCGGTCGTCCCGATCCCCCGGCTGGTCGACGTGCTCTGGGGTGAAGATCCGCCACGCACCGCGGTGAAAACCCTGCACAGCCATGTCGCACGGATCCGGCAGGCGCTGGAGGATTGCGGGTTCCCCCTGGTCCTCCAGACGCGCAAACCCGGATACGTCCTGACGGTCGCACCGTCCTCTGTCGACGCTCTTCGCTTCGAAGAAGAACTTCGTGCCGCCAAGCGGAGTAATCCCGCTGAGGCGGTGACGGCGTTGCGGGAGGCGTTGCGGCTCTGGCGCGGCGAAGCCTTCGCGGATGCCGAACTCGACGGCTGGGGCCTGCGTGAGGTCGAACGGCTCCAGGAGCTACGGCTGTCCGCCTGGGAAGAACTTTGGGACGCCGAGCTCAGCCTCGGCGAACACGAGGAGGTCCTCCGGGAACTTCCGCGGCTCCGGGCCGAACAGCCGTACCGCGAACGGCTCGCCGCCTTGCATATGCTCGCCCTGCATCGCTGCGGACGGCATGCCGAGGCGCTGGAGACGTTCCAGGCCGTACGCCGGGGACTGGCGGACGAGTTCGGGGCCGATCCCGGACCGGAACTGGTCGAGCTGCACACCTCGATCCTGCGACGCGCGCCCGAACTCGACGCACCCGCACGGGGCACCGCGCCCGCACAGCTCCCTGCCCGTGTCGGGCACTTCACCGGGCGGCAGCGGGAGCTCGCTTCACTCGACGAGCTCCTCGACGAAGCCGAGCCGCCGGTCGTGGTCATCTCCGGGGCGGCGGGGATGGGGAAGTCCGCGCTCGCCGTGCAGTGGGCGCACCGCATCGCGGACCGCTTCCCCGACGGTCAGCTCTTCCTCGACCTCGCCGGGCACGACCCGCACGAGGCGGTCTCGCCGGGCGACGCGCTCGCACATCTGTCGCGTGGGCTCGGCCTCCCTGACGACCGGCTGCCCGACGCGACGGCCGAACGCGCCGCGCTCTACCGCTCACTGCTGCACGGCAGGCGGTGCGTGATCGTCGCCGACAACGCGGGCGGCGTCGATCAGATCCTTCCCCTCGTCCCAGGTACGGCGAAGGCGATGCTGATCGTCACCAGCAGGCAGTCGCTCGCGGCACTCGGCAGCAGGCACGCCGTCCGGGTGTTCGCCCTCGACGCGCTGGCCGACCCGGAATCGATGACGCTGCTCACCCGGGTGCTGGGCGCCGACCGCGTCGCCCGCGAACCCGCGCAGGCCGCACGGCTGGCCCGGCTGTGCGACGGGATGCCGTTGGCGTTACGGATCGCCGCCGCGCGCCTGACCGGTGAACCGAGCCGTCCGATCGCGGAACTCACCCAGGAGCTCACCGGTGCCGGCCGGTTGGAAACCCTTGCGGTGCAAGGGGATTCCCGGACGGTCAAAACCGTGCTCGCGAGTGCCTACCTGCCGCTGGACCGTGCTCCGGCCCGGCTGTTCCGGCTGTCCGGGCTGGTCCGGGGACGTCGTTCAGCGCTGCCCTCGGCGGCGCGCTGTGCGGGGTGCCCGCCGAAGCGGGCCGGGCCTCGGCCGCCGAGCTGTCTGCGGCGCATCTGATCACCCCGGCGGGCCCGGATCGCTATCGCCTCCACGATCTGATCCGTGAGTTCGCCGTCGCCTGCGCCCGCACCGACGAAACGACGTCGAGCCGCGCCGAGGTCGCGGACCGGCTGATCGACTGGTACCTGCACGTCGCCGCCGAGGCGAACAGGATCATCGACCCGAACCGCGATCTGGTCACCCCGGCGTTGCGGTACCCGGCGCCCGGTCGTCCGTTCCCGGTGGAAAGACGTGCGGCGCTGGCGTTCCTGGGGGCCGAACGCGCGAATCTGCTGCCCGTGGTGCGGTTCGCACGCGAACACGGCCGCAACACCGCCGCTTGGCAGCTCACCTACCTGCTCACCAGTTTCTACGACACCACGGGCGGCTGGAACGAGCGGATCGGGCTTTGCCGCGAGGGGCCGCGGCGGCCGCCGAACTCGACGATCCGTTGGCGGAGGCGGAAATGCTGCGTGCGCTGGGCGCGGCCTACTTCATGACCCGCAGGCTGACGGACGCGCTCGAAACCAACGCCCGCGCGTTGAAGGCCGCCCGCGCGGCGGGCGATCTCGAAGGCGAAGGGCATATCTACAACAACACCGCGAACGCCTACGCCGCGCTTCGCCGGTTCGACGAGGCGATCACCGCGTACCGGCTCGCGGTGGAACGGTGCACCTCGGCGGGCAACCGGCTCGGGCGTGCCCTGTCCCAGCGCAACCTCGGCCACGCCTACATCCGCCGCGGTCAGCCGATGGACGGCCTCAGTCCGCTGACGGCCGCGCTGGAGACGTTCCGCGAACTCGGCAACGCCCGCCTGGAAGCGGCCACCTTGGACACGCTCGGCGAGGCCTACGAGGAACTCGGCGATCACGCCGTCGCGCTGGACCATCTCGGCAAGGCCCTGGCCGCGTCCAGGGCGATCGGCGACCGCTGGCAGGAATGGGAGTCCCTGCTGCACGCCGGCCAGGTCCACCTCGCACGCAAGGACTTCCGGGCCGCGCGGGACGACTTCGACCAGGCGCTGCTGATCAGCCGGGACGTCGGGAACCGGCACAGCGAGGCCGCCGCGCTCGACCGGCTCGGCCGCGCCCACCTGGGGCTCGGCGATCTGGCGGCGGCGCGGGAAAGCCTCGAACGCGGCGTCGCGGTCCGCGCGGGCGTCCCGGATCCGTACGAGGAGGCCCATCTGCACCGCGACCTCGGCGACCTGGAGACACGGTGCGGCGACACGGCCGCCGCGGCCGCCCACTGGGCTCGAGCGATCGAGCTGTACCGGCGGGCGAACGCGACGGCCGACGCCGACCTCGTCACCCGGCGGGGCTGATCACCACGGTCGAGGTCGCGTAGACGAGCCTGCCCTGCGACGGCTCGAAGAACTCGACCCGTGCCTTCCCCGTCTGCCCGGGCACGATCGTGAGTTCGGCGTATCCCCTGGTCTCACCGCGCTGGAAGGTGACGACGCCGTCCTTCACCGGCTCGTGGGCGGAGCCGTCCGTGCGGTAGCGGATCGTGAGCGGTCCCGCGAGCCACGGCCGGGAGAGCACGAGCGGCACCTTGCAGGTGGTTCCCGATGCGAAGTTGGGCGGGATCGACCAGCAGATCTCGCCTTCCTGGGTGGTGGCCAGCGGAGCGGTCTTGACCGCGTCGTCGTCGGCCACCCAGGCGACGCCGACGCTGTGCCCGATCCGCACGCCTTTCTCGCCGTACAGGCGCAGCGAGAACATCTCGTCGCTCTCGGCGAAGGAATCGGCGCGGACCTTGACCGCGACCGTTTGCGTGTCCGCCCGCCCCGACCAGGTCAGCGTGCCCGCACGCGGCAGATAGTCGACGCTCTCCTTCGCGACGAACGCCGGATCGACCGGTGAGCCGTTGCCCTCGATCGTCCGGTATTCGACCGAGCCCTGCGGCGCGCAACCGCCGTCGGCGAGCGAAACGGTGAAGAGAAGGGTGGTGTACCCGGTGCTTGTCCCCTCGGCCTGGCTGACGCCGCTGACGTTCGCCACGGGCGCGGTGCAGCCCATTTCCCCGCCTTCGGCCGCCGGTACCGCGAGCCCGAACGCGATCGCGAACGACGCCCCCAGCGCCGCGATCCGCCTCATCCTTGATCCCATCGAGCGTCCACCCCTTCCGGCGGGCCGCCGCGGCCCGCTGCGACATGGGTATCCGAGTGAGGTTGTCGTGAGGTTGTGACCAGCGGGAACAAACATGAAAATGATTCATGGCCATCCTCGCCCACGACGTACTACGCTTCGGTAACCAGGCAAAGAAGCGTGAGGAAGGGCAGTCGATGGGCGATGTTGCGGCACGGTTCGCCGAGATCGTCGGGGACGCGAACTTGCTGTCAGGCGAGGCGATCCCCGAGGACTACGCACACGACGAGGCTTTGACCACCTCGGCGCAGAGGCCCGCCTACCTGGTGAAACCGGGAAGCGCCGAAGAGGTCGCGGAGCTGCTCAAGGCCGCGAGCGAACACGGTGTGCCCGTCACCGCGAGAGGATCGGGCACCGGGCTTTCGGGCGGCTCGACTCCACGCGAAGACAGCCTGGTGATCTCTTTCGAACGCATGAACGCCGTGCTGGAGATCGACACCGAAAACCACGTCGCCGTCGTCCAGCCGGGTGTCACGCTGTCCGATTTGGACGAAAAGACCACGGCGGCCGGACTCGGCTACACGGTCTACCCCGGGGAGCTGAGCGCGAGCGTCGGCGGCAACGTCGGCACGAACGCCGGCGGAATGCGTGCGGTCAAGTACGGCGTCACACGGCACAACGTCGTGGGCCTTCAGGCCGTGCTGCCGACCGGCGAGATCATCCGCACCGGCGGCAAGACCTCGAAGGTGTCGACAGGCTACGACCTGACGCAGCTGATCATCGGTTCCGAAGGCACGCTCGCGATCGCGACCGAGGTCATCGTGAAGCTGTACCCGCGCCTGCCGCACGGCGCCACGGTGTTCGCCCCGTTCGAAACCTTCGACGAAGTGATGACCGTCGTCCCGAAGATCATCTCAAGCGGGCTCGCGCCGCACATCCTCGAATACATCGACAACCTGACGCTCGCCGCGATCAGCTACAACGAGAAACTCAGTCTCGGCGTGCCGGACTCCATCCGGGATACCGCGCAGGCCTATCTGGTGGTGGCGCTGGAAAACCGCGACAGCGACCGGCTGCACTCCGACATCGAGGAACTCGGCGGACTGCTGGGAGACCTCGGCGCGATGGACGTGTACGTGCTCGAAGGTCCTTCGGCCCGTAAGCTCATCGAGGCCCGCGAAAAGGCGTTCTGGACGGCCAAGGCAGCCGGTGCCGACGACGTCATCGACGTGGTGGTCCCGCGCTCTGCCATGCCCGAATTCCTGCGCAAGGCCAGGGAAATGGCGTTGTCCCGCGAGTCGGGCGCGCTCGGCTGCGGGCACGCCGGCGACGGCAACGTACACCTCGCCATCTTCTGCAAGGACCCGGACAAACGGAAGCAGCTGCTGACCGACATCTTCGCGCTCGGCATGGAACTCGGCGGCGCGATCTCCGGCGAACACGGCCTCGGAAGGGCCAAGGCCGGCTACTTCCTCGACCTGGAGGACCCGGCGAAGATCGCGCTGATGCGGCGGATCAAGGAGAGCTTCGACCCGGCCGGGATCCTCAACCCCGGCGTTCTTTTCGCTGAGAGGGCTTGAAAAGTGAGTGAGATGAACGGCGCCCAGTCCCTGATCCGCACGCTCGTCGACAGCGGTGTCGACGTGTGCTTTTCGAATCCGGGCACCTCGGAGATGCACTTCGTGGCCGCGCTCGACTCCGTGCCCGAGATGCGCGGCGTGCTGGGCCTGTTCGAAGGCGTCGTCACCGGCGCCGCGGACGGGTACGCCCGCATCGCCGACAAGCCGGCCGCGACACTGCTGCACCTCGGCCCCGGGCTCGGGAACGGGCTGGCGAACCTGCACAACGCGCGCCGCGCCCACACCCCGATCGTCAACGTGATCGGCGATCACGCGACCTACCACAAGCAGTACGACGCCCCGCTCGAATCGGACATCGAGGCCGTCGCCGGCTCGCTCGACGGCTGGGTCCGCCGCTCGGAGCACACGAAGGACGTCGGTGCCGATGCCGCGGCGGCGGTCGCGGCTTCCCAGGACGCCCCCGGACAGGTGGCGACCCTGATCCTCCCCGCCGACGCGTCCTGGGGCGAGGGCGGCGAGACCTGCGCGCCCATCCCGCCCCGGATCCCCCAGGTCGTCGACGCGACGACGGTGAAGAACATCGCCGAAGTGCTGACCAGCGGCGAACCGGTGGCCCTGCTCGTCGGCGGCGGCGGCTGCCGCGAGGCCGGGCTGCGCGCGACCAGCCGGATCGCGGCCGCGACCGGTGTGAAGACGTTCGTCGAGACCTTCCCCGCCCGGCTCGAACGCGGCGAAGGCCTGCCGACGATCGAGCGGCTGGGCTATCTCGCCGAGCAGGTCGCGTACCAGCTCGACGGGATCAAGCACGTGATCGTCGCCGGCACGAAGGCACCTGTCTCGTTCTTCGCCTACCCCGGCAAGGCGAGCAATCTGGTGCCCGAAGGCGCGCAGGTCCACGTGCTGGCCGAAGTCGCGCAGGACGTGCCGCGAGCGCTGACCGACGTGGCGGACCTGGTCGCCGCCGAGACCGAGCCGGTTCTGCAGGAGGCCGCCCGGCCCGCGCTGCCGTCCGGGCCGCTGACCCCGCAGAACTGGGTCGAGGTGATCGGCGCGCTGCTGCCGGAACGCGCGATCATCGCGGACGAAGCGAACACCTCCGGGCTGTTGCTGCCTGCCGCGACCGCGGGGGCGCCCCGGCACGACGTGCTGACCCTGACCGGTGGCGCGATCGGCTACGGCATGCCCGTCGCGACCGGCGCCGCCGTCGCCGCGCCGGACCGGCCGGTGATCAACCTGCAGTCCGACGGCAGCGCGCTGTACACGATCTCGGCGTTGTGGACGCAAGCACGGGAGAACCTCGACGTCACCACGGTCCTGCTGAACAACCGCGCGTACGCGATCCTGCGGCTGGAGCTGCAGCGGGTCGGCGCGGACGCCAACGGCCCCAAGGCGAACGAACTGCTCGACCTTTCCCGGCCCGACATGGACTTCGTCAAGATCGCCGAAGGCATGGGCGTCCCGGCGACCAGGGCGACGACCGCGGAGGAGCTGGCCGAGCAGTTCCAGCGCGCACTCGCCGAGCCGGGACCGCATCTGATCGACGCGATCGTCCCGACCCTGTTCTGAGCGTCTGAGCGGAACGTCCTTGCGTTGCGATGAAATCCCTTCATCGCAACGCAAGGACGCTAGTGGACCGAAGCGACCATCGGCTCGGGCTGGCGTTGCTTCGGGACGAAAGCGGTCAAGACGAGCCCGAGGAGCGCCGCACCCGCGGCGACCACGAAGCTCAGCCGGAATCCGGCCGCGGACGGGACGGAGACGCCGCCGACGGTGATCGCCAGTGACGCGAGCATGGACGCCATCACCGCGCTGGACGTCGAAGTGCCGACGGAGCGCATCAGCGAGTTCAGCCCGTTCGCGGACGCGGTCTCGGTCACCGGGACCGAACCCATGATCAGCGCGGGCATGGCCGCGTAAGCGATGCCCACGCCACCGCCGATGATGATCGACGCCGTGATCAGCTCGAAGGCGTTGTCCATCAACACGGTCGCGAAGACATAGCCGGTCGCGATGGTGGTGGCGCCGACCATCAGCGTCGTACGCGGTCCGTAGCGCTCGATGAGCCGGGCCGAGACCGGCGACAGCATGAACATGACCAGACCGTTCGGCGCGAGGCAGAGGCCGGCCTGCACCATCGTCAGGCCGAGGCCGTAGCCGGTCGACGCGGGCGCCTGCAGCAGCTGCGGGAACGACAACGCCATCGAGTACAGCGCGAACCCGATCATGATCGACGCGAGGTTGGTGAACAACACCGGACGCCGCGCGGAGACCCGCAGGTCCACGAGCGGATCCCGGCGCCGCAGCTGGTAGGCACCCCAGACCAGCAGGATCACCACCGCGCTCCCGCCGAAGCCGAGCGTGCGGCCACTGCCCCAGCCCCATTCGCCGCCCTTGACGATCGGCAGCAGCAAACAGACCAGACCGACCGTCAACCCGAGCGCGCCGAGATAGTCGAACGGCGCCGGTGTCTTCACCGGTGACTCCGGCACCACGAACAGGATCAGCAGGCCGCAGACCAGTCCGAGCCCCGCCGACGCCCAGAAGAGGACGTGCCAGTCGGCGTTCTGCGCGACCAGCGCCGACACCGGGAGCCCGATGGCACCGCCGACACCGAGCGTCGAACTCATCACCGAGATCGCGGCACCGACCCGTTCCGGCGCGAGTTCGTCGCGCATGATGCTGATGCCCAGCGGGATCGCACCCATCGCGCAGCCCTGGAGCCCCCTGCCGAGGACCATCAGCGCGAGCGAACTCGTCAGCGCCGACACCACCGAACCGGCGACCAGGAACCCCAGGCTGATCAGCAGCAACCGCCGCTTGCCGTAGAGGTCACCGAGCCTGCCGCTCACCGGCATCACCACGGCTCCGGCGATCAAGGTCGCCGTCACCACCCACGACGCGTCCGACGGAGTCGTGTTCAGCAGCCGGGGAAACGCCGGGATGAGCGGGACGACGAGCGTCTGCATGAACGAGGCCACCAGCCCGCAGGTGGCGAGCACGACCACGAAGATCCGGGGCGAAGGTGCCCGTCCGGCCGGTTTCACCATGCGCATCCCATGATCCGACCTTACACAGCACCACCCTTCTCAGTGAACGCCGGAGAGCCGGCCGTCAGGCTGTACGTGCACCTGGAACGCGGCCGAACGCGTGAACCCGCCTCGCCGAAGGCCCGCTATCGCGGTGGCAGGGCGTCTGTTCCTCCATCGGGACTCGAATCACCGACCGGCGCCCTGCCCGACGTCGATCGCGGCCGCGGGTTCACCGACAGGCACTGCGCGGTGGGATCACAGCCAGGTGCGGACCCCACCGTGCCCGGAGCAGGTGCCGCGGCGGTTCTGGCTGTAGCTGTACGAACCGTCCTTGCAGAGGGCGGTCGCGCCGTCGGCCGCGCCGGGGCCGGTCGCCGGCCGATGGACGCACACGCCGTCGGTGTTGCGGTAGTGATCGCTTCCGCATTCCGCCGGGTTTGGCGCCTTCGCGGCTTGCGTGGTCTTCGGCGGCGTTTTCGTCGGTTTGGGCTCGACCTGCTTCGGCACCTCGACCGCGGCTGTGGTCGTCGGTACGAACTGCTGGGGTGCCGGAGTCGGTGTGGGCGTGCTCGTGGGCGGCGCCCAAGTGCTGGTCGATGTCGGCACCGTTGGCACCGGGCTGCTCTGCGGTGTGACCCGCCCGCGGGGCACCGTCTCCACCCCACAGCCACCGGCGACCAGAAGCCCGATCGCCAACGCCACGCCCAGCTTCGTCGTTCTCTTCGGCATAACGACCTCCCCAGCACCTGGTAGTGCCGCGTAGTCGGGAGATCGTCCGCCGGTGTTAACGGCGGTTGGTGGGTCAGTCGACCATCGTGCCGCAACTGATATTCAGCGCCGTGGCCGTCATGCTGCGTGCGTGATCCGATGCGGCGAAGGCGGCGACCCGGGCGACGTCTTCGAGTGACGCCGTCCGCTTGAGCATGGTCGCATCGACCATGTCACGGATGGCGTCGTCGAGCCCGGCGCCCGCCGGAATCGTCTCCGGGATCCCGCCGGTGCGCAGGGTCACGACACGGACGCCCTGCGGCCCGAGTTCGCACGCCAGCCCTCGCCGCAACGCCTCCATCGCGCTGAACGCGACCTGCAAACCGCCGAGGTGGTAGCCCGGCAGCGGGTCACCGTCGCCACCGAACATCAGGATCACCCCGGACCCCTGCCCGATCATGTGCCGAGCGGCCGCCCGTGCGGTCAGGAAGTTCGTCCGTACCGCCGTCCGGACCGGGCTTTCCAAGTCCTCCATCGACATTTCGACGAGCGGAGTGCCTTGGACGTCGTTGTGGGTGATCACGTTCATCGAGATGTCGACACTGCCCGCCGTGGAAGCCACCGACGCGGCATGCTCGTCGATGGCGGCCTCGTCCAGCGCGTCGAACTCCGCCGTTTCGGCTTTTCCGCCCGCCGTCCGGATTTCGTCGGCCACCGCGTCGAGCTTCTTCAGTGTGCGGCCGGTGAGGTGGACGGTCGCGCCCTCTCTGGCGAATCCGCGAGCCACCGCGCTCCCGATTCCGCCGGCCGCCCCGTAGATGATCGCGTTCCTGCCTTCGAGCAACATCGCTTCCTCCTACTTTCCTTCCAGGGTGATGAGTCCTTCGGGCATTCCTTCCAGGCGGACGTCGGCCCACAGCGGAAGCCACGGGTCGATCTCGTGGAACCTGCGCAGTTCCGCCAAACCACTGAGCCAGCCCATCCACGAACCGTAGGGCGGCTTCTCCTCGGAAAATCCACTTTGGACGAACGTCAGCTTCGTGCCGCCCTCGGAATCCTCGAGTTCCCAGGAGGCGACGACACCGTCCTGATAGGCGAGCGTCATCTTCGAGCCGGGCACCAGATCGACGATCTTCGCCGGATCCGGGTCGATCTCCAATGACCCCATCGCCCAGCGGCCGCCGACCTCGGTCTCCGCCTCGATCCGGGCGCCGAACCAGCGCGTGAACACGGCGGGATCGGCGATCGAGGAATACACCTCACCTCGCGGCGCGTCGATGCGCACTTCCTCGCTCATGAGCGGGGAGGTGAGGTCGCAGCGGGCGGTGAGCGGCCGTCCTTCGACGTGGTCGGCCAGGTTCGCGATGGACAGCGCCCAGTACGTGTACATCATGCCGAGCGCCGAATCCGAATCGGCCAGCATCGCGGTGTAATCCGGCAGACCGCTCTGGCTGAACGACAGGGACGTCCCGTCCCCGTCCTCCGACAGCGCGATCTCGACGACGGTCTCCGTGCCGCCGACGGTCCACGCGAACCGCAGGACGTTGCCCTCGGCCAGCAACAGCCGCTGGCGCGGACGATCGCCATCCGGTGTGTAGCGCCCCCAGAACTCGTACCGGGACGGCAGGTCGACTTCCGCGTACTCGGCGAGCCACTCGCACAGCGCCCCGGGATCGGTCAGCGCGTGCCAGACCTCGTCGATCGGCGCGCGCAGGCGCACCTGGAACCTCGTCGGTTCAGTCACGGGCATCTCCCTTCGGGTAACAGGCCACGGCGAGTTTGAAGGCGTCGCCTTCCGCTCCGCCGTAGCGGGTGAACAGATCCTGCAAAGTCGTCTTCAGTTCGTCGAGGAACTCCTGGCGCCGCTCGGGCTCCACCCGGATCTCGCCGGAAACGCCGATCGACGGCAGCTCCGGCGCGGTCCTGTCGAGCGCGGCGACGTCCGCCTGGACCTCCTCCATGAGGTCCACCAGGTACCCCAGGCTCAGCTCGTCCCGCGCCGCCCGCGGGCCGAGCCGTCCGACCAGCCCGGGTGACAGCCAGTACGAACGGGCGGTCGCCTGGTACACGCCCTCACTGACGGCGCGCACCTTCCGCTCCGACACCTGCTTCACGAGACCGGCTTCCACCAGTCGTTTCACGTGGTAGTAGACCCGCTGCGGAGTCTGCTCCAGCACCGTCGCCACCTCGGTGCACGACCGCGGCTCCGCCAGCTGCCGCAGGACATCCACCCGCTGCGGCTTGAGCAACGCCTCCGCCTGCTCCAGCCGATCGAGGTACTCCACATCCTTCACGGCGCCACACCCTTGATCACAAAAATGAGTTTGAACGTAAAAATCCATTTTGTCAATCGGCTCGGATCGCGCTACTCTCGTCGTGTGGCGATCCTGCGGCGGTACGCGGCGGAAATCGCGGTCACCGTGGCGGTGATCGCGGGTTCCGTCGTGGTCTCGCTCGGAGCCGGCGCGGAGACACCGCGCAACGCGGCCGTCGGCTGGGTCTGCGTGGTCCTCGCCTGCGCGGCGTTGTTCCTGCGCCGCCGGTACCCGCTCCCCGTCGCGATCTTCACCGCGGCCTGCTGCGCGGTCTACTACCCGCAGACCGATCCGGACGGCTTCGTCCTGCTCGCGTTCGCCTTCGCGCTGTACAACAACGCCTCGACCGGGCGGATCCGGAGCGCGGCAGTCGTCGCGGCGGCCTCGATGGGCGGCGTCGCGATCGGCGAAGCCGCGGCCGGCGCGTCACGTCAGGTGGACAACTTCGCGTTCCTGCTGATGGCGGGCTGGTTCCTCGCGCTGGTCGCGGTCGGCGCCGTGACGTACTACCGCCGAGAGGCCGAGCGCACCAAGGAGGCCGAAGCGCGGCGAAGGGCCACCGACGAGCGCCTCCGGATCGCACGCGAACTGCACGACGTCCTCGGCCACAACCTGGCGCTCATCAACGTCCAGGCGGGCGCGGCCCTGCACGGCAAGGATCCGGCGAAAGCCGAGGAGGCGCTGACCACGATCAAACAGACCAGCAAGGAGGCGTTGCGCGAACTCCGCGCCACACTGGGGATGCTGCGGCAGGCGGACACACCGAGCCTGGCACGGGTCGCCGAACTGGCCGAGTCGGCGGGCGCGCACGGGCTGACCGTCCGGACCGAGATCGACGGCACGGCGACGGAGCTGCCGCCCGACGTCGAACACGCCGCCTTCCGTGTCGTCCAGGAGGCGTTGACCAACGTCGCACGCCACGCCGCCGCGAACACCGTCGTGGTGCGGATCGGCTACACACCCCATGATGTGTCCGTGCAGATCGACGACGACGGCCGGGGAGGCGCGGCGGAGCCCGGCAACGGGATCCGCGGCATGACCGAACGGGCCGAGGCGCTCGGTGGCGAACTCGTCGCGGCCGCGCGCGAGGACGGCGGCTTCCGGGTGCGCGCCCGGCTTCCCTTGCGGGTGAAGAAATGATCCGGGTCCTGCTGGTCGACGATCAACGGCTGGTCCGCGCCGGCTTCAAATCCATTTTGGACAGTGAGGACGACATCAGTGTGGTCGCCGAGGCGGCCGACGGGCGTGAGTCCCTCGAAGCCGCGCGCGAACACGAACCCGACGTCGTCCTGATGGACATCCGGATGCCGGTGATGGACGGGCTCACCGCGACCCGGCATCTGCTCGGCGACCCGGCGCGGGCCGGGACCAAGGTCGTCATCCTCACCACCTTCGACCTCGACGAGGACGTCTACGGCGCGTTGCGCGCGGGTGCCAGTGGGTTCCTCGTCAAGGACACCGAACCGGAGGAACTGATCCACGGTGTCCGCGTGGTCGCCAGGGGCGACGCGTTGCTCGCGCCGTCGATCACGCGCCGCCTGATCTCCGAGTTCGCCGGCCGGGTGGACCGGCCGGCCCCCTCGCCCACCCTGAACCGGCTCACCGAGCGGGAACGCGAGGTGATGAGCCTCGTCGCGGCAGGCCTGTCCAACGACGAGATCGCGAAGGAACTCGTGCTCAGCCCGGCGACGGCGAAGACGCACGTCAGCCGGATCATGACCAAGGTGGACGTCCGTGACC
Source organism: Amycolatopsis sp. EV170708-02-1 (assembly GCF_022479115.1). Classification (NCBI taxonomy): domain Bacteria; kingdom Bacillati; phylum Actinomycetota; class Actinomycetes; order Pseudonocardiales; family Pseudonocardiaceae; genus Amycolatopsis; species Amycolatopsis sp. EV170708-02-1. The sequence goes on along the minus strand of NZ_CP092497.1, from coordinate 3,435,708 downwards.
GCGCGCAGCTCGTCGTGCTGGCCTATGAATCGGGCATGGTCACCCCGCGCTGGTTGACCCCGTGACCACAACCCCGGTAGTACGGGAAGCGCCTTAGGGGTACCCAGAAGTTGCGGCCCGAGTGCCCGCCCGGGCCCGACGCTATGCGGCTGGGAAAAGCCGATGCTTTCCGCCATGGACACCATCACTCTTTCCGAGAGGCGGCCTGGGGGCGGTCTCTCGAAGCTGGCGGGCTGGTCTCAGCGCCACCGCTGGCTCGCCGTTTCGCTCTGGCTGCTCACCCTCGTCGGTGTCACGCTGGGCTCGCAGCTGGCGGGCAGCGCCTATCACGACGACCATTCCTTGCCGGGCACCGAATCCCAGCAGATCATGGACCTCTTCCAAGCGCAGGCTCCCGCACAGACCGGCGCGACGGCCGAGATCGTCTTCAAGACCGAGAGCGGGCTCGCGACCGCACGCGGACCGATCGACACGATGCTCGCCGAAGTACGGAACCAGCCACACGTGAAATCGGTGACGAGTCCTTTCGACACCCCGTCCGCCATCTCGCGTGAGGGCACGATCGGTTACGCGGCGGTCGCTTTCGACCTGGAATCGAAAGATCTGCCCTACGACGACATCGTGCGTGTCGTCGACACCGCGAAGAAGGCGGAGACCGCCGGGCTCCAGGTCGAACTCGGAGGCGAGCCGATCAAGCGGACCAGCGGGGGCGGCGGCCCGTCGGAGGGTGTCGGCTTGCTCGCCGCGCTGGTGATCCTCGTCTTCCTGTTCCGCTCGATCCTCGCCGCCGGGCTCCCGGTGATCACGGCGATCTTCGCCGTCGGCAGCACGCTCGGCGTCATCGTGCTCGTCAGCAGGTTCGTCGACATCGCCAGTTACACGGCGCCGTTGATGATGCTGGTCGGGTTCGGCGTCGGCGTGGACTACGCGCTGCTCATCTTTTCCCGCTATCGCGGCGAAATCCTCGGTGGTCTCGACCGCGAGCAGGCGGCGCGGCGAGCGCTGGACACCGCGGGCCGGTCGGTGCTGTTCGCCGGTGGCACGGTGATCATCGCGTTGCTCGGCCTGCTCGCGCTCGGCCTCGGATCGCTGCGCGGGGTCGCTCTCGCAGTCGCGCTGACCGTGCTCGTGACGATGCTCGCCTCGATCACCCTGCTTCCCGCGCTGCTTTCGCTTTTCGGGCGCCGCCTGGAAAAGGGCATCCGCAAGCATGCCGCGAAACGCGAACACGGCAAGGCCTGGGGCAAGCTCGGGGACGCGGTGCAACGGCGGCCGATCGTGCCGCTCGCGATCGGGCTGCTCGTCCTCATCGGGCTTTCCTTGCCCGCGCTGGGCATGCGCCTCGGATTCGCCGACGCGGGCACGGACCCGGAGGCGTCGACCACCCGGCAGGCCTACGACCTGATGGCGGAGGGTTTCGGCCCCGGGTTCAGCGAGCCGTTGATCGTGGTCACCGAGAACGGCGATGGTGCCGCGCTGCAACGGAAACTCGAAGCCACACCAGGGATCGCGGAGGTGACACCGCCGATGGGCCAGGGTGTCACGACGGTTCTCGCCTTCCCCGCGTCTTCGCCGCAGGACGCCGCGACCGCTGAACTCGTCGAGCGGCTGCGGACCGAGGTTCTGCCGGGGCTGCCGGGCAAGTACCTGGTCGGCGGGAGTGTCGCGGCGGCGGTGGACTTCGCGGACGCCGTCGGAGACCGGTTGCCGCTGTTCGTGCTGGTGGTCGTCGGCCTGTCGGCGTTGCTGCTGATGGTCGTCTTCCGCTCGATCCTGATCCCGCTCAAGGCGGCGGTGCTGAACCTGCTGAGCATCGGCGCCGCGCTCGGCGTGATGACAGCGGTGTTCGGCGACGGCCTGTTCGGGGCACAGGCGGGACCGATCGAGGCGTTCGTGCCGGTGCTGATCTTCGCGATCGTGTTCGGGCTTTCCATGGACTACGAGGTGTTCCTGGTGTCCCGGATGCACGAGGAGTGGCGGCGCACCGGCGACGCACGCCACGCGGTCCGCGAAGGACTCGCCTCCACCGGCGGGGTGATCACGGCCGCGGCGGCGATCATGATCGTGGTGTTCGGGGCGTTCCTGCTCAACCCCGACCGGATGCTGGCGCAGTTCGGGCTCGGGCTGGCGGTCGCGGTGCTGGTGGACGCGTTCGTGATCCGCTGTCTCGTGGTGCCCGCGGTGATGCGGCTGCTCGGGGCACGCGCCTGGTGGCTGCCGCAGTGGCTGGACCGGCGGCTGCCGCACGTGGCGCTGGAACCGTCGTCGCGCTAGGCCCCGGATGACAGGAAAGGCCCCTTCATCGCGAATTTTGCGATGAAGGGGCCTTTCCTGGCACGTGCTTACTCGTAGATCTCGCCCTTCGCGGCCTTCTCGACCAGCGAAGCGGGCGGGGTGAAGTGGTCGCCGTAGCGCTCCGCCAGCTCACGGGCCCGGTCGACGAAGCCCTGCAGGCCACCCTCGTACTGGTTGATGTACTGGATGACACCGCCGGTCCACGCCGGGAAGCCGATGCCGAAGATCGAGCCGATGTTGGCGTCGGCGACGGTGGTGAGCACGCCTTCGTCGAAGCACTTCACGGTCTCGAGCGCCTCGGCGAACAGCATGCGCTCCTTGAGGTCCTCGAACGGGACCTCGGCGCTGCCCGACTTGAACGCGTCGCGCAGACCCGGCCAGAGACCGGTCCGCTTGCCCGACTCGTCGTAGTCGTAGAAGCCCGAGCCGGTGGAACGGCCCTTGCGGTCGAACTCCTCCACCATCCGGTCGATGACGCCCTCGGACGCGTGCGCGTTCCAGGTACCGCCGGCGGCCTCGATCGCTTCGCGGGTCTCCTTGCGGATCTTGCGCGGCAGCGTCAGGGTCAGTTCGTCCATCAGCTGCAGCGGCGGGGCCGGGTACCCGGCCTGCGAACCGGCCTGCTCGATCGACGCCGGCTCGACACCCTCGCCCAGCGCGGCGACGGCCTCGTTCAGGAACGTGCCGATGACGCGCGAGGTGAAGAAACCGCGGCTGTCGTTGACGACGATCGGGGTCTTCTTGATCTGCAGGGTGTAGTCGAAGACCTTCGCCAGCGTGGCGGGCGAGGTCTTCTCACCGCAGATGATCTCGACCAGCGGCATCTTGTCCACCGGCGAGAAGAAGTGGATCCCGATGAAGTCCTCGGTCCGCTGGACGCCCTCGGCGAGCGCGGTGATCGGCAGCGTGGAGGTGTTGGAGCCGAGCACGGCGTCGGGGTTGACGATGCCCTCGATCTCCTGGAACACCTTGTGCTTCAGCTCGACGCTCTCGAAGACGGCCTCGATCACGAAGTCGACGCCGGCGAAGTCCTCCGCCTTGTCGGTCGGCTTGATCTTGGCGAGCAGCGCGTCGGACTTCTCCTGCGTGGTCTTGCCGCGGGAGAGAGCCTTCTCCTCCAGCTTGACCGCGTAGCCCTTGCCCTTTTCGGCGCCTTCGAGGGTGACGTCCTTGAGCACGACGTCGATACCGGCCTTCGCCGAGACGTACGCGATCGCGGCGCCCATCATGCCCGCGCCGACGACGCCGACCTTCTTGGCGGTGTACTTCTCGAAGCCGTCCGGACGCGAGCCGCCGGAGTTGATGCTCTGCAGGTCGAAGAAGAACGCCTTCGTCATGTTCTTCGAGACCTGGCCGGTGGCGAGGCTGATGAAGTAGCGGGTCTCGACGGTGATCGCGGTGTCGAAGTCAACCTGCGAACCCTCGATCGCCGCGGCCAGGATCGCCCGCGGGGCAGGCATGTTGGCGCCCTTGATCTGCTTGCGCAGGTTCGCCGGGAACGCGGGCAGGTTCGCCGCGAAGCTCGGGTTCGACGGGGTGCCACCCGGGATCTTGTAGCCCTTGACGTCCCACGGCTGCACGCCGCCCTCGGGGTTGGCCTTGATCCACGCCTTCGCGGCCGGGACCAGTTCCTCGACGGTGCCGACGAGCTCGTGCACGAGGCCGAGTTCCTTGGCCTTGGCCGGGCGGTGCCGCTGGCCCTGCAGCAGCACGTTCAGCAGCGCGCTCTGGATGCCCAGCAGGCGTACGGTGCGGACCACGCCACCGCCGCCGGGGAGCAGGCCGAGGGTGACCTCGGGGAGGCCGATCTGGCTGCCCTTGACGTCGGCGGCGATGCGGTAGTGCGTCGCGAGCGCGAGTTCGAGGCCGCCGCCGAGCGCGGCGCCGTTGATGGCGGCCACGACCGGCTTGCCGAGCTGCTCGAGCCGTCGCATCTGGCCCTTCATCAGGGAGCTGCTCTGGGTGATCTCGGCGGCGTGCTCCGGCTTGGCCTGGATCAGGTCGTTGAGGTCGCCGCCGGCGAAGAAGGTCTTCTTGGCCGAGGTGAGGACGACACCGGTGATGTTGTCCTTCTCCGCCTCCAGGCGGTCGACGACGACGCCGAGCGACTCGCGGAAGTCGGCGTTCATCGTGTTGGCGGACTGCTTCGGGTCGTCCAGGGTGAGCACGACGATGCCGTCGGCGTCCTGCTCCCAGCGGATGGTCTTCGCTTCAGTCATTGTCTCTTCCTCAGACCCGCTCGATGATGGTCGCGACGCCCATGCCGCCGCCGATGCACAGGGTGACCAGGGCGCGGCGCGCCTGACGGCGCTCCAGCTCGTCGACGACGGTGCCGACCAGCATCGCGCCGGTGGCGCCCAGCGGGTGCCCCATCGCGATGGCGCCGCCGTTGACGTTGACCTTCTCCTCGTCGAGGTGCAGGTCCTTGATCCACTTGAGGACGACCGAGGCGAAGGCCTCGTTCAGCTCCCACAGGTCGATGTCGTCCGGGGTGAGACCGGCGATCTTGAGGACCTTCTCGGTGGCCGGGGTCGGGCCGGTGAGCATGATCGTGGGCTCGGAGCCGACGGTCGCGGTCGCCACGATGCGGGCGCGCGGGGTCAGGCCGAAGTCCTTGCCGATCTGCTCGTTGCCGACCAGGACGACGGCGGCGCCGTCGACGATGCCGGACGAGTTGCCGCCGGTGTGGACGTGGTCGATCTTCTCGACCGAGTGGTACTTCTGCAGCGCGACGGCGTCGAAGCCGCCCAGCTCGCCGATGCCGGCGAAGGCGGGCTTGAGCTTGCCAAGGCCCTCGATGGTGCTACCCGGGCGACGGTGCTCGTCGTGGTCGAGGATCGTGACGCCGTTGATGTCCTTCACCGGGACGACGGACTTCGCGAAGTAGCCGCCGGACCAGGCCGCTTCGGCCTTCTCCTGCGAACGCACGGCCCACGCGTCGACGTCCTCGCGGGAGAAGCCCTCGATGGTCGCGATCAGGTCGGCGCCGGTGCCCTGCGGGACGATGTAGTTGTCGTACGCGGTGGCCGGGTCCATGAACAGCGCGCCGCCGTCGGAGCCCATCGGCACGCGCGACATCGACTCGACGCCGCCGGCGATGATCAGCTGGTCCCAGCCGGAACGCACCTTCTGCGCGGCGGTGTTGGTGGCTTCGAGGCCGGAGGCGCAGAAGCGGTTCAGCTGCACACCGGCGACGGACTCGGGAAGGCCCGCGTTCAAGGCGGCGGTGCGCGCGATCACGGCGCCCTGCTCGCCGACCGGGGACACGACGCCGAGGACGATGTCGTCGATCACGGCGGGGTCGAGGTTCGGGTGCCGGACCTTCAGTTCTTCGATGAGGCCGACCACGAGATCGACCGGCTTGGTGCCGTGGAGGGCACCGCCCTTGTTCTTGCCGCGAGGCGTACGGATCGCCTCGTAGATGTAGGCCTCGCTACTCACAGAAAAACTCCTCCGCGTACGGCGCTGTAACAGGATGAAACGTACCGGCCAGTAGTCATGCTAATGCCGATTAACATAAACCGCGATAACCCCATGGTGTCAATGGGTTGCGATGCACGCAACCGGCGCTATCGTGTGTTCACCTATGGATCACCCGACCGAGCGTTCAGCCCGACCGCGCGACCGCAAGGCCCAGCTGGCAGGCCTCGCCGCGGAGCTCTTTCGCGCCCGCGGGTTCCACGGCGTCGGCATCAACGACATCGCCGCCGCGGCCGGGATCACCGGGCCCGCGCTGTACCGGCATTTCGCGGACAAGCAGGCCGTGCTGTCCTACGTCGTGCTGTCCGGCATCGACGACATGGAGGCGGCCACCACCGAGACGCTCGCCGACGGTCTCCCCGTTCCCGCCCAGGTCAACGCCCTCTTGGGCACCCTCGCCGCGCAGGCGGTGGAGCGGCGTGAGGTCGCCGCGCTGTGGCGCTGGGAGGGCAGGCATCTGCCCCGGGAGGAACGGCGTGAGATCCGCCGCCGGTCCGGCGCGGTACTCGAAGCGTGGTCCAAGGCGCTGCGCGCGTTGCGTCCGGAACTGACCGCCGACGACGCCGAGCTGCTGTGCTGGGCCGGGCTGAGCGTCTTCGGCAGCGTCTCCGTGCATCACACGTCCGTGGCGAAGAAACGCTTCGCGCAGATCCTCGTGCAGCTGGCGGAGTCGGTGCTGCATGTCACACTCCCCGAACCCGAGGAGACGCCGGAGGAGACGCCGTCGATGGCGCTCGGCGAGCCGTCCCGGCGCGAGCAGATCCTCGCCGCCGCGACCGAGCTGTTCGGGCAACGCGGCTTCCGCTCGGTGAGCATGGAGGAGATCGGCGCGGCCGCCGGGATCGCCGGGCCGAGCGTGTACCGGCACTTCCCCAGCAAGGCCGCGCTGATGGTGGCGATCGGGCATCGAGCGGCCGACCGGCTGGCGCTCGCCGCGGAACGCGCGTTGCGGACCGACGACGAACGCGACGCGCTCCGCAGGCTGGCGGCGTCCTATGTGCACACCCTGCTGCGCACGCCCGAGCTGCTGGTGTCCTTCTCCGGCAGTCCCATGGAGCTGCCGGAACGCGACAAGGCGGACCTGATCCGGGTCCAGCGTGACTACGTCGCGCGCTGGATCGCGCTGACCTCGGAAGTCCACCCGGAACTGAGCCTGCGCGAAGTGAAGATCACCGTGCACGCGGCGCTGACCATCGCGAACGACCTCGCCCGCACCCGGCGCGTCAACGGCCGCCCGAACTTCGAGGCCGAGCTGACCGCGCTGACACACGCCGTCCTGAAAGTCAGCTCTTAGCAAACTCGCGTGTCCCGCGAAGGCAGGCGGTGCACGATATGCGCGTGCCCACGAAACGCGGCCTGCATCTGGTGACCCGGGACGAAGACCACAAGGTCACCACGCTGGAACTCTTCTTCGACCTGGTCTTCGTCTACGCCATCACCCAGACCACTCAGCTGATGGCCGATCACCTCACCCCGCTCGGCATCGGGCGGGGCGTCGCGATGATCGCCGTGCTGTGGTGGTGCTGGTGCGCCTACGCCTGGCTGGCCAACACCCTGCACGTCGACCGCGGCATCGCCCAGCTCGCGATGTTCGCCGCGATGGGGACGATGTTCCTGGTCTCGCTGACCATCCCGGAGGCGTTCACCGACCTGCCCGGCGGCCTGTACGCGCCGCTGATGTTCGTCGGCTGCTACTTCCTCGTGCGGCTGCTGCATCTCACCGCGTACTTCGGCGCCGCACGGACCGATCCGGAGCTGCGCAAGGTCGTCCTGAAGATGTTCGTCGGGCTGCTGCCGAGCGTGGCGTTGCTGACCGTCGCGGCCTTCTTCTCGGGCTGGGTGCAGCTCGGCATCTGGGCCGTCGCGCTGCTGGCCGACTACGTCAACGTCTTCCGGACCCGCTCCTCGGACTGGCGGCTGCACCAGCCCGGCCACTTCGCCGAGCGATTCGGGCTGATCGTGATCATCGCGCTCGGCGAGTCGATCGTGGCGATCGGCATCGGGATCAGCTCGTATCCGATGTCCTGGCCGATCACGCTGGCCGCCGTCTTCGGGCTCACGCTCGCTTCGGCGATGTGGTGGATGTACTTCGCCGTCGTCGCGCACGTTTCCGAGCGCAACCTGAAACGCGCCGAGGGCGTCGAGCGGGTGCAGATCGGGACGGACACCTACACGTTCCTGCACCTCCCGCTCATCGCCGGGATCGTGCTCGTGGCGCTGGGGCTGAAGAAGACGCTGCTGTACGTGTCCGACACCGAGCACCACTCGCTCGCCGACGGTCTGCACGGGACGCCGATCTGGGCGCTCACCGGCGGGCTCGCGCTCTATCTGATCGCGTTGAGCGGGCTGCGGCGGCGGAACCTGGGCTCGTGGAACCCGCAACGGCTGGTGCTCGCGGCGGTCCTGCTGGCGGCGACGCCGTTGCTGGAACTGGTGCCGGCGATCGTGCTGGTCGGTGTCGTGGCGGTGGCGGCGGTGGCGCTGGTGCTGTTCGAGAGGCGCAAGCTCGTGAGTAATCCTGGACTCCTCCACCCTCGGAATCACTCATCGGCGTGACGTTCGCCTCCCCCGTGGTAGCGCATCCGCCCGAGGGGAGTTAACCTACTCACGAGTAGGTAAGCGAGGCAGGGAGACTCACCGTGGGTGCGCCTAGGAAACGAGACGCGATGGGCCTTGGCCTGTCCGCGCTCACCCGGCTGGCCGGGAGCAAGGTCATTGAACGGGCCGGACTTCGGAAGCCCGTGCAGAACCTGGTCAGTGCCGGGACGCGCAACGGCTTCCGGGTCGCGGGCGCGGCGGGACGGACCTTCAAATCCGCACAGAAGCTCGGCAAACCCGCGCGGCTCGCGCCTGCCGAGGACACCGGACTGTTCGACCTCACCCCGAGTGAGGATCAGCAGCTCATCGTCGAGACCGTGACGGAGTTCGCGGCCGAGCAGCTGCGGCCCGCCGCGGCCGACGCCGACGCGAAGCTCCATGCCCCCGAGGGCCTGCTGAGCCGCGCCGCGGAACTCGGCATCACGCTCGTCGGCATCCCCGAGGAGCTGGGCGGCGTCGGCACCGAGCGGTCGGTGGTCACGAACGCGCTGGTCGCCGAGGCCCTCGCGCACGGCGACCTGGGGCTCGCGGTCGCGGTGCTCGCGCCGTCCGCGGTCAGCACCGCGCTGGTGTCCTACGGCGACGAGCAGCAGCAGGCGGACTACCTGCCCGCGTTCGTCGGCGAGAACGTCCCGGCCGCGGCGCTCGCGCTGCAGGAGCGCACCGCGCTGTTCGACCCGTTCAAGCCGGCCACCAAGGCCCGCCGCACGCCGAAGGGCTACCAGCTCGACGGCGTGAAGTCGCTGGTCCCGCGCGCGGCGGACGCCGAGCTGTTCATCGTGTCGGCCGACCTCGAAGGACGCGGACCGGCGCTGTTCCTCGTCGAGTCTTCGAACTCCGGCGTCACCATCGAGTCCGAACCGGCGATGGGCCTGCGCGGCGCGGCGACCGGGAAACTGCACCTGGAGAAGGTCGCCCTGCCCGCCGGAGCGCTGCTCGGCGGCGGCAAGGCCGAGGTCTTCACCGAGGTCGTCCGGCTCTCGCGCCTCGGCTGGGCCGCGCTGGCCGCCGGTACCGCGAAGGCCGTCCTCGACTACGTGGTGCCGTATGTCAACGAGCGCAAGGCGTTCGGCGAACCGGTGAGCCACCGGCAGGCCGTCGCGTTCTCGGTGGCCGACATCGCCATCGAACTGGAAGGACTGCGGCTGGTCGCGCTCCGCGCCGCCGCCCGCGCCGAACAGGGCAAGCCGTACGCCCGCGAGGTCGCGCTGGCCCGGAAACTGGCCGCCGACAAGGGAATGCAGATCGGCAGCGCCGGGGTGCAGCTGCTCGGCGGGCACGGGTTCGTCAAGGAGCACCCGGTCGAACGCTGGTACCGCGACCTCCGCGCGATCGGCGTCATGGAAGGCGCCGTCCTTCTCTAGGACTTTCGAAAGGCAATCATGATCAACCTTGAGGTTCCGAAGAAGGCCGGCACCCTGATCAACCAGGCGTACCAGGCCGCGGCCGAGGTGTTCCGGCCGATCTCGCGCAAGTACGACCGCGCCGAGCACACCTACCCGGCCGAACTCGACATGTTCGCCGCGCTGCTGGACGGGCTGAACTCCTCCGGCGAGGGCGGCGCGGGCGCGGCGGGGGTCCGCCGGTCCGAGAAGAACGAGAAACCGGGCAACCGCAACGGTTCCAACCTCAACATCGTGCTCGGCACGATCGAGATGTGCTGGGGCGACGTCGGTCTGCTGCTGTCCATGCCGCGCCAAGGGCTCGGCAACGCCGCCATCGGCTCGGTCGCCACCGACGAGCAGCTCAAGAAGTTCTCCGGGCTGTGGGCCGCGATGGCGATCACCGAACCGGACTGCGGGTCGGACTCCGCCGCGATCACCGCGACCGCGCGCCTCGACGGCGACGAGTACGTGATCAACGGCGAGAAGATCTTCGTGACCGCGGGCGAACGCGCCGACGCCGTCGTCGTCTGGGCCACCCTGGACAAGACGAAGGGCCGCGCGGCGATCAAGTCGTTCGTCGTCGAGAAGGGCACGCCCGGCTTCGAGGTGGTGCGCGTCGAGCACAAGCTCGGCATCCGCGCCTCCGACACCGCCGTGCTGCGCTTCGAAAACGTCCGTGTGCCCAAGGAGAATCTCCTCGGTACGCCGGAGATCGACACCGCCAAGGGTTTCGCGGGGTCATGCAGACCTTCGACAACACCCGTCCGCTGGTCGCCGCGATGGCCATCGGTGTCGCCCGCGCGGCACTGGAAGAGACGCGGAAGATCCTCACCGACGCCGGCGTGACCATCGACTACGACAAGCCCGTCCACAGCCAGCACGCCGCGGCCGCGACGTTCCTGCAGCTGGAGGCCGACTACGAAGCGGCGTACCTGCTGACCATGGAATCGGCGTGGATGGCCGACAACCGCAAGCCGAACTCGCTGCAGGCCTCGATGGCCAAGGCGAAGGCGGGCCGGTCGGTCGTCGAGATCACGCTGAAATGCGTCGAGCTGGCCGGAACCTTGGGCTACACCGAGGAATCGCTGCTGGAGAAGTGGAGCCGGGACGCGAAGATCCTGGACATCTTCGAAGGCACGCAACAGATCCAGCAGCTGATCGTGGCGCGCCGGATCCTCGGCAAGACGAGCGCGGAACTCAAGTAAGCACTGGGCCTCGTGAGTGGCAAGGACGGTTCTAACCGTCCTTGCCACTCACGAGGTCTGTTCGTCCAGGAAACGGTCCAGGTAGCGCCACGTCGTCCCGCGGGCCTTCCGGCCGGTGAGGACGCCCAGGTGCCCACCGGGCGCGGTCTCGAAGGTCACCGACGGCGAGTTGTCCAGCAGCTCGGTGAGCCGTTCGACGGCGGCGCGCGGGGCGATCGTGTCGTTCTGCCCGGCGATGACCAGCGTCGGCACCTTCACCCCGGACAACGCGATGATGCGGCCGTTGAGATCGACCGTGCCCTCGGCGAGGTCGTTGGCGCGGAAGAACCGGTGGTAGATCTGGCCGAACGTCCGGCCGGGGTAGGCGATCATGTTGTCCATGAAGTGATCGACGGCCTCGATCTGCGCCAGGTAGTCCCGGTCGTCGAGATTCTTCAGGATGGCAAGGGGTTTGGTGATCTCCTTGCTGATCCCGGTGGCGCGGAAGACGCGGCTGACCAAATAGGACGGTGCGCCGCCGAGCGCCCGGTAGAACGGGGTCAGCAGGTGGCCGCCGGTGAGGTCCACCAGCGGGCGGAACGGGGCGATCAGCGGGATCGCGGTGAAATCGAACGGCGCCGCGATGGTCGCGATCGACTCGATCGGCAGATCCGGCTGGTCCGCGGTGGTCAGCAGGGAGAAGATCCCGCCGAGGCACCAGGCGACGACGTGCACGCCCTGGCCGCCGGAGTCCTCGCTGACCTTGCGGATCGCGCGCGGGAGCACCTCCTCGATCCAGTGCTCGATACCGAGGCGCCGGTCGGAGAAGGCGACGTTCCCGTAGTCGACCAGGTACGTGTTGCGGCCGCCCTCGACCAGGTGCTCGGCGAGGCTGCAGCCGCGGCGCAGGTCGAAGCACAGCGCGGGCGCGGCCAGCGGCGGAACCAGCAGCACCGGCGGGCCGGACTGGGGCTCCTTGCCGTTCGTCAGCCGGTACAGGGAACGGTTGGGCCCCTGGTCGATCAGGACGCGCGGCACCGGGCGAAGATCCGCGACACCACCGTGCAGCACCTTCCCGACGACGTTCGACGCGGCGGCGGCGAGCCGTGCCGGGGGTGTGGCCATGGTGTGCCTCCTGGGGAATCAACGCGGTAAGACGTAATCTTGCCGCCTGGGGGCGCACTACTCAACACCGCCGCCGTCACACGTCGTCCATTTCGGACAGTCGCTAGGCCGTCCGAGTTAAGAATCGGCGCCCTTTTCCGCCGCCGGGGCGCTGCGCGCGGCCCGCGATTCGTACTCCGCACGAGCGGAGGAATGCGTTGCGGAGGACAGAATCTTGTCCCCGCCGAGCGCACGGAGCAGTCCTTCGCCGAGACGACGCGGAAGCAGCCGTGTGATCCTGCCCATGGCGTCCAGCGATGCGGGAACGAAGACGTCGAACTTGGGACGGCGTAACGCTTCGACAATGGCCTGCGCCACATCTTCGGGCTGCACCGATTTGAAGAACTTCGCCTCGCCGAGCCCGCTGGCCAGTTCCGTGCGCACCACCGCGGGCATCACGCAGGACACCAGCACGCCGGTCCCGTGCAATTCCAGATGAACCGACTCCGACAACCCGACGACGGCGTGTTTCGTCGCGCAGTAGGTCGCCGCGCCGGGGAATCCGGCCTTCCCCGCCATGGACGCGATGTTGACGATGTGGCCGGTACCACGCGGGCGCATCCGTTTCACGGCTTCCCTGGTGCCGTGGATGACCGCGTGCAGGTTGATCTCCAGCAGCCTGCGGGTCGCCGCGTCGTCCTCTTCGTCGAGCGGCGCGAGCGGCATGATGCCCGCGTTGTTGATCAGCACGTCGATCGGGCCGACGCGCCGCTCGACCTCGTCGAGGAACTCGGTGAAGCCCTTCGTGTCGGTGACGTCGAGCGGCAGCGCCTCCGCGCCCAGTTCGGCGGCGGTCTTCTCGGCGAGGACCTGGTCCAGGTCGCCGATGACCACCTTGGCGCCGAGCCGGGACAGCGCCGTCGCGGTACTGGCCCCGATGCCCTGCGCCGCTCCGGTGATCACGACGACCTTGCCCGCCAGGGAACGTTCACGCTTGGCCATGCCGGTCTCCTCTGCGACTTCACTGTCCGGGGCACTGTTGGCGATGTGTCAACTATGGTGCACCGGAAGCCGCGAGGACGCCAGTCCTACGGACGCTGCTCGAGCACCTGCCCGATCCAGCCTTTGACGTCGAAGCGTTCCGTCGGCTTGAAGCCCTGGCTCTCGTAATAACGCTGCAGGTCGCCGTCGCCGCCGGCCCAGCAGTCGACCCGCACCAGCCCGATGCCGCGTTCCCGCGCCTCGGCCAGCGCGAACTCGATGAGCCGCGCGCCGACCCGGTGACCGGTGAACCGGCGCGAGGTCAGCAGCAGGCCGATGTAGATCTCCGGCTCGTCGACCGGCGAGACATGCGGGAAACGGTCACCGAGGATGATCGCCCCGGCCACCTCGCCGTCGATTTCGGCGAGATACAGCCCCGGCCCGTCGGCCATCCCGCGGACCCGCTCGACCCGCTTCGGGATCGTGGACCACGGCTCGGTCCCCCACTGCCCTTCGCTGCCGCGCGACGCCAGCCACGCGACGACCTCGTCGAACATGTCCAGCAGCGTTTGGAAGTCCCCAGAACCACCCTGGCGGATGATGAAGTCGCTCATCCTTCCGTTCTACAACATCGTGAGCACGCGCGGCCCTTCTGTGGTGATCGCGACCGTGTGTTCGACGTGCGCGGCCCTGGCGCCACGAATGGTGCGCAACGTCCAGCCGTCGTCGTCGGTCCGGTAGGCGTCGCGGCCGTCGGCGATGAGCATCGGCTCGATCGCCAGCACCAGCCCCGGCTGGAGCCGCATGCCGCGGCCCGGCCTGCCCTCGTTCGGCAGATGCGGGTCCTCGTGCATGCTGCGGCCGATTCCGTGACCACCGTGGTGCACGAGGAGGCCGTAGCCCGCTTCGCGACCGACAGTGCCGACGGCGTGGGAGATGTCGCCCATCTTGCCGCCCGCCTGAGCGGCGGCGATGCCCGCGGCCAGCGCGCGTTCGGTGGTGGCGATGAGTTCGAGGTCGGCGGGATCGGCCTCGCCGACGACGTAACTGATCGCCGCGTCGCCGTGCCAGCCGTCGATGTAGGCGCCGGCGTCGATGCTGACCAGGTCACCGTCACGCAGGCGGTAGTCCGACGGGATGCCGTGGACCACGGCGTCGTTGACGCTCGCGCAGATCACGGCCGGGAACGGAGTCGGCGCGGAATGTGGCCGATAGTGGAGGAACGACGGCTTCGCGCCCGCGTCCCTGATCACCTGCGCGGCGATCTCGTCCAGCTCTTTCAGGCTCACGCCGATCGCCGACGCCTCTTTCGCCGCTTGCAACGTCTGCGCCACGACACGGCCGGACTCGCGCATGGCGTCCAGCTCGGTGGCGGATTTCAACTCGACCATGCCGATAACTATACCGGTATAGTTATCGACATGGTCAAGGGCGTCAGGCGACGCCGAGATGCCGCGCGATCAGCATCCGCTGCACCTCCGAGGTCCCCTCGCCGATCTCCAGGATCTTCGCGTCCCGGTAGAAGCGGCTCACCGGGAACTCGTTCATGAAGCCGTACCCGCCGAAGATCTGCGTCGCGTCCCGCGAGTTGTCCATGGCGGCGTTCGACGCGACGAGCTTCGCGATCGACGCCTCCTTCTTGAACGGCTCACCGCGCAGCATCTTCGACGCCGCCGCGTAGTACGCCAGCCGCGCGGTGTGGGTGCGCACCTCCATGTCGGCGATCTTGAACTGGATCGCCTGGTACTCACCGATCTTGTGCCCGAACGCCTCGCGTTCCTTGACGTACTTCAGGCATTCGTCGACGCAACCCTGCGCGAGCCCGACGCTCAGCGCGGCGATCGCGACCCGGCCTTCGTCCAAAATGGACAGGAACTGGGCGTAGCCGCGGCCGCGTTCGCCGACCAGATTCTCGGCCGGGACGCGGACGTCGTCGAACGAGAGCTCGTGCGTGTCCGAGCAGTTCCAGCCGACCTTGGAGTACTTCGGCGCGACGCCGAAGCCCGGCGTGCCGGACGGGACGATGATCGCCGAGATCTCCTTGCGCCCGTTCTCCTTCACGTCGGTGACGGCGGTGACCGTCACCAGTTTCGTGATGTCGGTGCCGGAGTTGGTAATGAACGATTTGCTGCCGTTGATCACCCAGGTGTCGCCGTCGAGTTTCGCGCGCGTGCGGGTGGCGCCCGCGTCCGAGCCGCCGCCGGGTTCGGTGAGCCCGAACGCGCCGAGCGCGGTCCCGGCGCACAGCTCCGGGAGCCACTTCTCCTTCTGTTCCTCGGTGCCGAACCGGTAGATCGGCATGGCACCCAGGGAAACGCCGGCCTCGACGGTGATCGCGACCGAGGAATCGACGCGCGCCAACTCCTCCAGGGTCAGGCAGAGCGCGAAGTAGTCGCCGCCCATGCCGCCGTACTCCTCGGGGAACGGCAGGCCGAACAGCCCCATCTCGGCCATCTTCGCGACGATCTCGTACGGGAACTCCTCCCGTTCGTAGAGGTCGCCGATGACCGGGGCGACCTCGGAGCGCGCGAACTCCTCGACCGTCTTGCGCAGCGCCTCGTACTCGTCATCCAGCCGAAAGTCGATCATCGCTCATCCTTTTGGGGTGTCACCACGGCTACCGTCTCGTCCAGCGCGACCTGTTGGCCTGCGCGGACGGGGAGTTCGCTGACCACGCCGTCGATCGGCGCGGTGATCGTGTGCTCCATCTTCATCGCCTCGACGACCACGAGCGGGGTCCCCGCGGTCACCACGTCACCGGCGGCGGCCTTGACCACGAGCACGGTCCCGGGCATCGGGCTGGTGACCGGTCCGGCGCCGCCCGCGGCACCGGCGGACGAACGCAGCCGCTCGCGCTCGCCGATGGCGAAGCTCTGTCCGTCACGCGCGAGCCACACCGTCCGGCCGCTCCCGGCCGCGTGCCGGTAGCGGTGGAAACCGGTGGGATGCCGGACTTCCAGCAGATCGCCGTCGCGCCGCGCGGAAACGCGGACCGGCTCGGCGCCGTCGACGGACACGAGCGCGGCCGCCGGAGTGCCCTGCACCCGCACGACGGCTTCGGAGCTTCCCGACTTCAGTGCGAAGTCGATCCCACCCGACCCGCCGAGCCGCCAGCCGTCCGGGACGTCCCACGGGTCGACGACGTCTCCCTGGGGTTGCAGGGAAAGCAACCTGTCGAGCGCCGCCGCCACGAAGAACTCCGGCGGTACGTCTCCGGAGACCAAAGTGGACAGTTGACGGTCGACGAGACCGGTGTCGAGCTTGCCGTCACGGACGTCGCCGTCGGCGAGCAGCCCGCGCAGGAAGGCGACGTTGGTGCCGAGGCCGAGCAACGCGGTGTCCGCGAGCGCCAGGTCGAGCCGGTGCAACGCGGCCGCGCGATCCGGCCCCCACGCGATGACCTTGGCCAGCATCGGGTCGTAGTTCGAGCCGATGACCGCGCCCTCGCTCATCCACGAGTCGACGCGCACGCCCTCGCCGGACGGCTCGTGGACCGCGAGCACCGTGCCACCCGTCGGGATGAAGCCGCGAGCGGGATCTTCGGCGTAGACACGGGCTTCGACGGCGTGACCGTCCAGCCGGACGTCGTCCTGCGCCACGGTGAGCACGTCACCGGCGGCGATCTTGACCTGCCACTCGACGAGATCGAGGCCGGTCACCAGCTCGGTCACCGGATGCTCGACCTGCAGCCGGGTGTTCATCTCCATGAAGAAGAACTCGTCGGGCGCGGTGGCCGAAACGATGAACTCGACCGTCCCCGCGCCGACGTACCCGACCGAGCGCGCGGCCTCGACGGCGGACGCGCCCATCTTCGCGCGCGTGGCTTCGTCGAGGAGCACGGACGGTGCCTCTTCGATGATCTTCTGGTGCCGCCGTTGAAGACTGCACTCGCGCTCGCCGAGGTGGATCACGTTGCCGTGCGTGTCGGCGAGCACCTGGATCTCGATATGGCGCGGTGTGGTGACGAACCGCTCCATGAGCAGCGTGTCGTCACCGAAGGAACCCTTGGCCTCACGGCGAGCGGACTCGACGGCCGCGTCCAATTCGGACAGTTCGGTGACGAGCCGCATCCCCTTGCCGCCACCACCGGCGGACGGCTTGAGCAGCAACGGGAAGCCGACCTTTTCGGCGGCGGTCGCGAAACCACCCTCGGGAATGTCCACATCGGACGCGCCGGGCACGACCGGGACCCCGGCCTTGGAGACCGTGGCCTTGGCGCGGATCTTGTCGCCCATGGCGTCGATGGCCGCGACCGGCGGACCGATGAAGACCAGCCCCGCCTCGGCGCACGCGCGGGCGAATTCCGCGTTCTCCGCGAGGAAACCGTAGCCGGGATGGACCGCCTGCGCGCCCGTGTCGAGCGCCGCCTGAACGATCGCGGGGATGGACAGGTAGCTCTTCGCCGCTTCGGCCGGGCCGATGCGGACAGCCGTATGCGCCTCCCGGACGTGCCGGGCGTCGGCGTCCGCGTCGCTGTACACCGCGACCGAACGGATGCCGAGCCCCTGCAGCGAGCGGATCACGCGGACCGCGATCTCCCCGCGGTTGGCGACCAGAACCGTGTCGAACATGCTCACATCCTGAAGACGCCGTAGTTGACATCGGAAAGTGGTGCGTTGGCCGTCGCGGACAGCGCGAGGCCGAGCACCGTGCGGGTGTCCGCCGGGTCGATCACGCCGTCGTCCCACAGCCGCGCCGTCGAGTAATACGGGCTGCCGTGCGCCTCGTACTGGTCGCGGATCGGCTCCTTGAAGGCCTCTTCGTCCTCAGTGGACCATTCGCCGCCGCGTGCCTCGATGGCGTCACGGCGGACCGTGGACAGCACCGACGCCGCCTGTTCGCCGCCCATCACCGAGATCCGCGCGTTCGGCCACATCCACAGGAACCGCGGCGAGTACGCGCGGCCGCACATCGAATAGTTGCCGGCACCGAACGAGCCGCCGATGACGACGGTCAGCTTCGGCACCCGCGCGCAGGCCACCGCGGTGACCATCTTCGCGCCGTGCTTGGCGATACCGCCCGCCTCGTAGGCGCGGCCGACCATGAAACCGGTGATGTTCTGCAGGAACAGCAGCGGGATCGAGCGTTTGTCGCACAGCTCGATGAAATGCGCGCCCTTCATCGCGGACTCGGCGAACAGGACGCCGTTGTTCGCGACGATGCCGACGGGGTGGCCGTGGATCCGGGCGAACCCGGTGACCAGCGTCGAGCCGTACTCCTTCTTGAACTCGCCGAACCGGCTGCCGTCGACGATCCGCGCGATGACCTCGCGGACG
Organism: Amycolatopsis sp. EV170708-02-1; assembly: GCF_022479115.1. Classification (NCBI taxonomy): domain Bacteria; kingdom Bacillati; phylum Actinomycetota; class Actinomycetes; order Pseudonocardiales; family Pseudonocardiaceae; genus Amycolatopsis; species Amycolatopsis sp. EV170708-02-1. The sequence goes on along the minus strand of NZ_CP092497.1, from coordinate 3,417,405 downwards.
TCGTAGGGCACCCGCGGATCGGTCGGGACGACGCCGTAGAGCTCGTTCGGGTCGGCGACCGGGGCCTCCGTCGGGAGGACGTCCCACGGGCGCGGCGTGCGCGGCCCCAAGGTCGACACGATCGAGCGAACGATGCGCAAGGCGTCGGCGTCGTCCTCGGCCAGATGATCGGTGACGCCGGACTGACGCGAGTGGACGTCGCCGCCGCCGAGCTCTTCGGCCGTGACGACCTCGCCCGTCGCGGCCTTCACCAGCGGCGGGCCGCCGAGGAAGATGGTGCCCTGGTTCCGCACGATGACCGCTTCGTCGCTCATCGCCGGGACGTACGCGCCGCCCGCGGTGCAGGAGCCGAGCACGGCGGCGATCTGCGGGATACCGCGCGCGGACATCGTCGCCTGGTTGTAGAAGATCCGGCCGAAGTGCTCACGATCCGGGAAGACCTCGTCCTGCCTCGGCAGGAACGCGCCGCCGGAGTCCACCAGGTAGACGCACGGCAGGTTGTTGTGCAGCGCGACCTCTTGCGCGCGCAGGTGCTTCTTGACCGTCATCGGGTAGTACGTGCCGCCCTTGACCGTCGCGTCGTTGGCGACGATCACGCATTCGCGGCCCGAGACCCGCCCGATCCCGGTGATGATCCCGGCCGACGGCGCCTCGTCGTCGTACAGTCCGGTGGCGGCCAGCGGGGACAGCTCCAGGAACGGCGAACCCGGGTCGAGGAGGGTGTCGACCCGGTCGCGTGGCAGGAGTTTGCCCCGCTCGACGTGGCGGGTGCGGGATTTCTCCGGGCCCCCGAGCCGGGCGGCGGCGAGCCGCTTGCGCAGGTCTTCGACCAGCTCGGCATGGGAGGTGACGCTGCGGGCGTACTCGTCGCTGCCCGGATCCGCCGAAGTGCTCAGTACGGGTGTGTCCATGGCTCCTCGTCGCCAAGTTAGCCGTCGTTAACTCGCGTGCACAGGTTAACGCCCACTAACGTCGCTTGTCCACCGGGCCGGGGCCGAAGGACGCCATACCCGCATGACACGCGACGAAAGGGCCCTTCACCGCATGGCATGCGGTGAAGGGCCCTTTCAGCCCTCGCTACGGGAACTCAGCCGATCGCGGAGACCAGCGGGTTGTAGTAGCCGCCCCGCTGGCCGGTGGCCGTCGGGTGGTACGAGTTCACGATCGGCCAGGTGAGGCTGTGCAGGTAGTCGTCGGCCGACGAGCAGATGTTGTGCCCGGTGAAGGCACCCCGCACGTCGACGAACTTGGCGCCGTTCGCCGCGGCACGGGCCGAGAGCACCGACGCCAGCGCGTCGGAACCCGAGTTGATCGCGGTGCGCTTCGTGTCGCTCAGCCCGACCGAGCACGAACCCGGCACCGTGTAGAAGCGCGGGTACCCGAGGACGACCAGCTTCGCGCTGGGCGCCTTCGCCTTGATCTTGCTGTAGACGTTGTTCAGCAGCCCGGGAAGCGTGTTGTTCACGTAGGTCTTCGCGGTGTTGACCCGGTTGATGCAGGTCTGGTCGCTGCCGGTGGTGCAGGTGGTCATGACGTCGGCGAAACCGGCGTCGTTGCCGCCGACCGAGACCGTCACCAGCGTGGTGCTGGAGGTGACGTTCGCGATCTGGTTCAAGACATCGCCGGTGCGCGCCCCCGAGCACGCGACGAATTTGAAGGTGGTCCCGGCGTGGGCGTTGGCCCACAGCTGGGGATAGGCGTTGGCACTGCGCATGCAGTCGCCCGAGTTCCCGTAACTGCCGGCACCGACGCCGGACGAGTACGAGTCACCGAGCGCCACGTAGTTGGTCGCCGCTTGGGCGGTGCCCGCGAGACCGAGCGTGGCGAGGACAGCGACCCCCAGGGCCGCACCTAAACGAGTGAAGGAAAGAGCTTTGATCCGAGCAGGGACGGCCATGGTCACTCCTTCGTGACAAGTTGACGAGAGACAGCATTACCAGGTGGTAACCCCACGCAAAAGGGTCATTTCCCCAGGTAGCCCACTTGGCTCAGGCTGGAAGTACGGCCGCGTGTTAGCGCTCGCTAACACGCGGCCTTAATATGGCCAGATGCCGGCGAACCCCACCCCACTCGTGAACGGCGAGAAGGCGAACAGGCGCGAACAGATCATGGCCGCCGCCGCCGAGCTCTTCGCCCACCACGGTTTCCACGGCGTCGGCATCGACGACATCGGCGCGGCCGTCGGCATCTCCGGCCCGGCGCTGTACCGGCATTTCCGCAGCAAGGACGCCATCCTCGGCGAGATGCTGAACTCGATCAGCCGCTACCTCCTCGACGGCGGGACGGCCAGGGCGAGCCAGCGGGACGAGCCGGGCGAGGTTCTCGAAGCACTGGTGGATTTTCACGTCGACTTCGCGCTCACGCATCCCGCGCTGATCACCGTCCAGGAACGCAACCTCGCCAATCTCACCGACAGTGACCGCAAGCAGGTCCGCGCCCTGCAGCGCCAGTACGTCGAGGTCTGGGTGCGCGCGATCAGCGACGCCGTCCCCGGGATCGGCGAGCGGCAGGCGCGCTCGGCGGCGCACGCGGTCTTCGGGTTGATCAACTCGACGCCGTACAACCGCCATCTCGGTGACAGCGAACTGGCCGAGATGCTCTGCCGTCTCGCGCTGGGTGCACTGCACTCCGCCAAGTGACCACGACCGGGTTTCGGCCTATCCCCACTTTTCCGTCCTCTGGTGTTTGATAGGCACGTGGAGCCGGACAGGAGCGAGTACGAGCGGAGGCTCGTCGAAAAGGCGCAGCGTGCGCTCGTGGCGATCAGCCTCGGGGAGGACGCGGAGGCGCTCGACGAGCTCATGCCGACCGCCGCCGAGCCGCAGGCCCGCTCCGACGAGACCAAAGAGCTCGTGATGATGCTGTTCGGCGAATGCAGCGCCATGGTGTCGACGCTGGGTGATGGAGGAAGTGCGCCGGTCAAGGTGCAGGTGTTCGACGAGGACGGTGAAGAGGTCTCGATCGACCAGGCGGACCCGCCCGTGCGGACGGCCGTCCGCACGCTGCTGGCCGAGGTGCACGGCAACAGCGAGGCCGCGCAGGAACAGGTCGAGATCGCGCTCGCCAACGCCGCGCCGGACGAGGTCGACAGCCTCGTGCTGCAGGCGCTGCGCTGGACGATCCGGCTGTCGGCGGAATGCCTGGACCGGGATCTGCCGGTGGCGCCCTGGATCTCGGACGCCGTCGCGGACTAGCGCTCGCGCGCGTGGCCGCCTCGCGTGACTGGATGGACGACACGCGTGATCAGCCGGACGTCGCACGTGTCGTCCGCCTGATCACGAGAGTCGTCCGTCTGGTCACGTGTGTCGTCCGTCCGATCACGCGAGTCGGCTAACCCAGCAGGAGCTTCACCAGCCGCCCGATCTGCTCGGTCTCGATCAGGAACGAGTCGTGCCCGTAAGGCGACGCGATGACGGCGAATTCGGCCCCGGCGACCCCGTCGGCGATCGCCCGCGACTGGTACAGCGGGTAGAGCCGGTCGCTGTCCACCCCGGCCGCGACCGTCCGCGCGGTGATCCGGCCGAGCGCGTTCGCGACGCCGCCCCGTCCGCGGCCGACGTCGTGGGTGTTCATCGATTCGGTGAGCACCACGTAGCTGCCCGCGTCGAACCGGCGCGACAGCTTGGCGGCGTGATGATCCAAATAGGACTCGACGGCGAACCGGCCGCCGCGCAGCGGGTCTTCACCGTCCTGATGGCGATGGCCGAAGCGTTGCGCCAGTTCGGCTTCGCTGCGATAAGTCGCGTGCGCGATACGGCGCGCGACGCCGAGCCCGGCGTCCGGGCTCGGCATCGAGCGGACGTCGTGGTAGTCGCCGCCGTGCCAGCCCGGATCGGACCGGATGGCGTGCAGTTGCGGTGCGGCCCAGGCGATCTGGTCGGCCGACGCCTGCGCGGTCGACGCGAGGACGAGCAGCGCCGCCACCCGCTCCGGCTCGCCCACCGCCCATTCCAGCGCACGCATCCCGCCCATGGAGCCGCCGATCACCGCGGCCCACCGGCCGATGCCGAGCGCGTCGGCGACGGCGGTCTCGGCGGCCACCTGGTCCCGCACCGTCACCGCCGGAAACCTGCTGCCCCAAGGCTTTCCGTCCGGATGCGCCGAGGACGGGCCGGTCGAGCCCTGGCAGCCGCCGAGCACGTTCGGGACCACGACGAAGAACGCGTCCGTGTCGATCGCCTTGCCCGGTCCGATCAGGCCGTCCCACCAGCCGGGGCTGACGTGACCTTCCTCCGCGGGACCGACGGCGTGACTGTCCCCGGTGAGGGCGTGCTCGACGAGAATCGCGTTGGTGGCACTGGAATTCAGTGACCCCCAGGTCTCATAGGCGAGCGTGAACGGCAAGGTCCCGCCGGTTTCGAGCGCCTGGACGCCGCTGACGAAGCGGCGGCGTCCAGGCGGCTCTCCCTCTCGCCAAGCACCGGTCACAGAGCGGCCTTGGCCGCCCGGAATCCGGCTTCGAGATCGGCCTTGAGGTCCTCGATCCCTTCCAGCCCGACGGCGAGCCGCACGAGGCCCGGCGTGACACCGCTCGACAGCTGCTCCTCCGGCGTGAGCTGGCTGTGCGTCGTCGAGGCGGGGTGCACGATCAGGCTGCGCACGTCGCCGATGTTGACCAGCTGGCTGTGCAGTTCCGTACCGTCCACAAAGGCCCGTCCGGCTTCGACCCCGCCACGCAGATCGAACGAAAGCACCGCGCCGGCGCCCTTCGGCAGGTACTTCTTCGCGGCCTCGTGATACGGGCTCGACGGCAGCCCGGCGTAGTACACCTTCTCGACCTCGTCGCGCTGCTCCAGCCACTCGGCCAGCGCCTGCGCGTTGGACACATGCCGCTCCAGACGCAGCGAAAGCGTCTCGATCCCTTGCAGGATCAGGAAACTGTTGAGCGGCGCGATCGCGGCGCCGGTGTCGCGCAGGATCTGGACGCGAGCCTTGGCGGCGTACGCGCCGGGGCCGAGCGCCTCCCAGTACTTGAGACCATGGTAGCTCGGGTCGGCCTCGGTGAAGCCGGGGAAGCGCGCCGGGTCCTTGCCGAAGTCGAAGGTGCCGCCGTCGACCAGCACCCCGGCGACCGTGGTGCCGTGCCCGCCGAGGTACTTGGTCGCCGAGTGGACCACGATGTCGGCGCCGTGTTCGATCGGCCGGACGAGGTACGGCGTCGGCACGGTGTTGTCCACGACCAGCGGGACACCGGATTCGTGCGCGGCGTCGGCGACCTTGCGGATGTCGAGGACGTTGCTGCCCGGGTTGGCCAGCGTCTCGGCGAAGAACAGCTTGGTGTTGGGCCGGACGGCGGCCTTCCACTGCTCGATGTCGTCCTGGTCCTCGACGAACGACACCTCGATGCCGAGTTTCGGCAGCGTGTAGTGGAAAAGGTTGTACGTGCCACCGTAAAGCGCCGGGCTGGAGACGAAATGGTCGCCGGCGTTCGCGAGGTTGAGGATGGCCGCCGTCGTGGCCGCGGTCCCGGAGGCGAACGCCAGCGCCGCGACCCCGCCTTCGAGCGCGGCGAGCCGCTGCTCCAGCACGTCCTGTGTGGGGTTGTTGATCCGCGTGTAGATGTTGCCGGGCTCGGCGAGGCTGAAGAGATCGGCGCCGTGCTGGCTGTCGCGGAACACGTACGAGGTGGTCTGGTAGATCGGGGTCGCCCGCGCGCCGGTGGCGGTGTCCGGCGCCGCACCCGCGTGGATCTGCTTGGTCTCGAACGACCATCCGTCCGCGCTCATCGCGATTCTCCTAGCGGCTCAAGGGGTTTCGGCTGTTGGCACCGAAGCTAGCTCCGCCGGACGGAGCACCCAACTGCTCTCAGGAGGTGGGATTCCTTTCCTGGAGAGCGAACCTGTTGCCCTCCGAATCGGTGAACATCGCCCACCAGCCCCACGGCTGCTTCTCCGGCCGCGCCGGGAACTCGACGCCTTTCGCCGAAAGCTCCTCGTAGGTCTTTTCGATGTCGTCGGCGTAGAAGAAGAAATTGCCCGTCGGGAGTTCGTCCCGCACTTCGAAGCGCTTGAGGTCCTCCGGCGCGGTGCTCAGGACGAGTGCCGTCGCGCCGTCGGCGGACGTGACCTCGACCCATCGGTTCCCTTTGTCGTCGTACGGCACGTCGGTGGTGATCTCGAATCCGACGACCTCGGACCAGAACCGCTTCGCCCGCTCTTGGTCCCGCACCCCGACCACGATCTTGTGCACGCCTCGAATCGCCACGTCCGGCTCCTTTGTATCCATCATGGATATAACGAGATCGGAGTGTATGCTTCGCGGATGGCCGACGGCAACCCGCAGCTCACCCCCGCGGCGTTCCAGACCCTGCTGGCGCTCGCGAAGGGGCGCGCGCACGGCTACGCGATCATGGGTTTCGTCGACGAGGTGAGCGGCGGCACCGCCCAGCTCGGGCCGGGCACGCTGTACCGGACCCTCGCCCGGCTCGTCGCCGACGGCCTGGTCGAAGAGGCCCCGGACACGAGCGAGGACCAGCCGCACGACTCCCGCCGCCGCTACTACCGGCTCACCCGCGCCGGCCGGGCCGTCGCGGCCCGCGAGGCGGAGTTCCTGAGCAGGCTCGTCGCGGTCGCCGGCCAGGCCGGGCTGCTGAAGCGCGCGGAGTCGGCGTGAGCCGGGCGCTCGGCTTGACGCCACATCTGTTCGTCAAGGACGTCGATGCGTCGCTTTCCTTCTACGGCAAGGCGTTCGGCGCCGTTGAGCTGTTCCGCAACGTCCTGCCGAACGGCGTCGTGCTGTTCGTGGAGCTCGCCGTCGGCGACGCGCGGCTGCTGGTGAGCCAGGAGATCCCGCAGCTCGACGCGCTCGCCCCGTCGACACTGGGCGGCACGCCGATGCTGCTGACCTTGGAGACCGAGGATCCCGACGACCTCGTCCGCCGCGCGGTGTTCGCGGGCGCCCGGGTGGAGGCGCCGGTCGAGGAGATGTTCTTCGGCGAGCGCTACGGCCGGATCGTCGATCCCGACGGCCACCGGTGGGCGCTGACCACGAAACGCGAGCGGTTCACGCCCGAGGACATCGACGCGAGGACGCCCCGCGAGGTCTGACGTGTGCGGCGGTCCCACCTGCTGGACAATCGCCCCATGGTTTCCGTGCGCAGTGTCGTCGACCGGGTGGGGCCGACGCTGTTGCACGCCCTCCAGGTCCCCGAGGAGTCCCCCGCGGTCGGCGACGTCGTCATCGCCGAGCCCGGCCACACCCTCGCCGCGGGGGACCTCGTCCTCGGCGTCGCGATCACCGAGACCCCGGACGCCGCCGAACTCGTCAAGGTCAGCGCGGCCAAAGGCGCCGCCGCCGTCCTGCTGAAACCCCCGCTCGCGGCGAAGCCCTCGGTGAAACGGGCGGCGAAATCGGCCGACATCGCGTTGATCGAGGTGCGATCCGCGACGTCGTGGGCCCAGCTCGTCTGGCTGCTCAGGACGGTCCTCGACGCGCTGGCCGACGAGTCGGACGCGCTGGAGGACGGCGGCGGCCCCGGTTCCGGTGACCTGTTCCGGCTCGCGGACGCGGTCGCTTCGGTGGTCGACGCGCCCGTGACCATCGAGGACACCAACTCGCGGGTGCTCGCGTACTCGGCCCGGCAGGACCTGACCGACTCGGCGCGCGTGTCGACCATCATGGGCCGCCGCATCCCGGACGACGTGCTCGCGCGGTTCCGGTCGCGAGGGGTGTTCCGCGAGCTTTCCCGTGGGCGGCAGACGATCTTCGTGCCCGCGCAACGCGACGGCACCCTGCCGCGGCTCATCGTGCCGATCCGGATGGGCGGCGAACTGCTGGGGTCGATGTGGGCGGTCGTCGCGGGCCCGGTCTCCGACGAACGCGCGGCCGCGTTCGCCGACGCGGCCCCCGTCGTCGCGTTGCATCTGCTGCGCCGCCGCGCGCACACCGATTCGCAACGCCGGGTCTCCGCCGAGCTCCTGCGCGCGCTCCTCGAAGGGAAGGCCAGCCCGCGCAAGGCGATCGCGGAACTCGACCTGTCCGAGGAACCACACCGTGTGGTCGTCATCGAGGTCTCCGGCGGCGACGGCCGCGACGACGAGGGCTTGCGGCTCGCGCTCCTCGAACGGATCTCGCAGGGTGTCGGCAGGCGGCCGGTGGCCACCGAACTCGGCGGCGTCCTCTACGCCGTCGTCCCGGACGGCGACGGCTGGGACGAACTCCGGGCTGCCCTCGAAGCCCTGCCGTCGTCGCGGAAGGGCGGGACACCGCGGGCTGCCGCCGGTTCGGCGTGCGAAATCGGCGAGCTCGCGACGTCACGGCTCCAGGCCGACGAGGCGCTGGGCCTGCTTCGCGCGAAGCTCGTCCCCGGCCGCGTCGTGGTCTTCGACGAGGCATGGACAGCCCTTTCGCTGCATCGCGGCGCGACGGCGGCGAGCACCTCGAAGGTCGCCGAGCTCGGCCCGCTCGGTCTGCTGCGCGCGCACGACGAAGCCCACGAGAGCGGCTACGTCGACACGCTCTACCAGTGGCTACGGCATCCGGGAGACCCGCGCGCGGCCGCGAAGGAACTCCGGATCCATCCCAACACCCTGCGGTACCGGATGCGGCGGCTGCTCGATCTCGTCCCGCTGGATCTCGACGATCCCGACGTCCGGCTGGCGTTGATCACGCAACTCGTTTCCCTGCGCTGGAGTTGATTCCACTACAAACTGCTCGATAACGAACACTTTGTAGCGCGACATTCCGAGCCCGGACGTCAGGAAAGGGTCTTTCAGGACGGAAAACGTCTTGAAAGACCCTTTCATGACATTCGACGGTTCAGTGCGCGCTGGCGCGATATCCGTCCTCAATGGTCTGCCGTACCGCGGCGAGCAGATCGGCACCGGGGTAAAGCGGCAAAAGAACACCGGGGCCACCGTCGACCCGAAGCGCGGCTTCGTATCCGTGCCCTGGGGTTTCGACAAGGCCGACGATGACATCGGCCGGATTGCCTTCGGTGTCGACGGTGCGGACACGCCGCTCCCGCCGCCAGTCCTGATTTGTCATGCGGAACAGAATGGCAGCTTACCGGCCAGTAAGATCAACATCTTGACTCGATCGTGCTGCATTTACCGATCCGCAGGTTGCACGACCGCGCCCACCCCAGCGAACGCGGCCGTGCGTCATACCCGATAACCGAGGTCTTCGGCGACGAATCTCTTCGGCACCATCCGGACCCAGACGGTCCCTTTCACCTCGGGATCATCGTGCAGGTAAGAACGAAAACGCGCATCCCATTTGCGCTCGTCCTGACCGAGATACCGGCTCAGCAGCCGCCGTCCACGAGGGACGTCGAACGGCAGCACCTCGGCCTCACCGCGCGCGAGCACCTGCCGCACCTGGCCGGTGCCGACGTCGCAGACGTCGACGGTCACCGCGATCGACGGCGAATCGCGGACGAGCCCGGCCAGCCGCGCCCACGGTCCGGTGAGGATCCAGAAGGCCTTCTTCTCCCAGAGGTACCAGGTCGGGCGCACGGTCGGCCCGACCGCGGCGACCCTGGCCGTGAGCGGACCGGCGAGGAATTCGTCGACGTCGAACATCAGACCTCGAGCAACGTCTTGCCGAGCGTGCCCCTCGACTGCATGACCTCGTGCGCGTCCGCCGCCCGCGCGAGCGGGAACCGTTGGCCGATCACGGGTTCCAGCCGTCCGGCGGCGGCTTCGGCGAGCGCGGACTCGGTGAACGCCCGCATCTGAGCGGGTCCACCGAGGCCCCGGATCACCGTCACCCCGCGCGCGGCGGCGTCCTCTTCGGACACCTCCGTCCACGAACCACTCGACAGGCCGTAGATCAGCATCCGGCCGCCCGGTTTCAGCAAGCCGAACGACGCCGTCCCGATCTCGCCGCCGACCCCGTCGAACACGACGTCGACCTCGCCCGCCTTGTCCGCCCAGCCCGGCTCGCGGTAGTCGACCGCCAGATCGGCGCCGCGCTCCCGGACGTGCTCGGTCTTCGCCGCACCACCCGCCGCGCCGACGACCTCGGCACCGGCGGCCTTGGCGAGCTGGACGACCAGCCCGCCGACCCCGCCCGCCGCGGCCTCGACCAGCACGCGCTCCCCCGGCCGGATCCGCGCGGCGGTCACCAGCGCGGTCGCCGTGCGGCCGTCGGCGAGGATCGCCACCGCGGCGTCGAGGGCCAGACCGTCCGGCACCTCGAAGACGGCATCGGCGTCGACCGCGACCCGTTCCGCGTAGCCCCCGGAACCGCCGGTCGAGGTCACGACGCGTTTGCCGACCAGGCCGAGGTCCGCTCCTTCACCGACCGCGCTGATCACGCCGCCGACCCCGTTGCCCGGGATCAGCGGCGGTTCGGCGCGGAACGGCCCGCCCCCGCCCGCCCCGAACTGCGTCTCGACGAACGTGATGTTGGCGAAGGCCACCTCGATCAGCACCTGGCCCGCTGCGGGCACCGGATCCGGGGCATCGCCCGCGACGAGCACTTCGGGCCCGCCGAACTCTTTCAACCACACGGCTCTCATGTCACCCAAGGTGCAAGCTCCAGTTGACTGGAGGTCAAGCGATTGTGCCGCGAAAACCATGATCGGTTCTCAATCCTGTCGCGGGCGGACGATGACACCGCCGTCCGGGTGGCTCACCGTGAGTGGCAGCACCTTTGTTCGCAGAACCGTCGCCAGGAGGCTTTCCGTGCGTATCGCCGTCCCCCGTGAGATCAAGAAGCATGAATACCGGGTGGCGCTCACCCCGGCGGGCGTGCACGAACTGACCGGGCGGGGCCACGACGTCTTCGTCGAGACCGGCGCGGGCGTCGGCTCGTCCATCTCCGACGACGAGTACGTCGCCGCGGGCGCGAAGATCCTCGCCACGGCGGAGGAGACCTGGTCCGAGGGCGAACTCGTGCTCAAGGTCAAGGAGCCGATCGCCGAAGAGTACCCGCGGCTGCGTGCCGACCAGGTGCTGTTCACCTACCTGCACATCGCCGCGGACCGGCCGCTGACCGACGCGCTGCTGGCCGCGGGCACCACCGCGATCGCCTACGAGACGGTGCAGACCCCGAACCGCGCGCTGCCGCTGCTCGCGCCGATGTCCGAGGTCGCCGGACGGCTGGCGCCGCAGGTGGGCGCGTTCTCCCTGATGAAGCCGAGCGGTGGCCGCGGTGTGCTGCCCGGCGGCATCCCCGGCGTCCACCCGGCGCGCGTGGTCGTGATCGGCGGCGGTGTCGCCGGCCTCAACGCGGCGCGGGTCGCGCTCGGCCTCGGCTCGGACGTCGAGATCCTCGACACCAACGTCGACCGCCTCCGCCAGATCGACAACGACTTCGGCGGCCGCATCCGCACGGTGACCTCGAACGCGCTGTCGGTCGAGCAGTCCGTGCTGGAGGCCGACATGGTCATCGGCGCGGTGCTCGTGCCCGGCGCGAAGGCGCCGAAGCTGGTCTCGAACGATCTCGTCTCGCGGATGCGTCCGGGCAGCGTGCTGGTGGACATCGCGATCGACCAGGGCGGCTGCTTCGCCGACTCGCGGCCGACCACGCACGACGAGCCGACCTACAAGGTCCACGAGTCGGTGTTCTACTGCGTCGCGAACATGCCGGGCGCGGTGCCCCGCACCTCGACCTACGGCCTGACCAACGTGACGCTGCCGTACGCCGTGCAGCTGGCGGAGCACGGCTGGCACAAGGCGCTGCAGGCCGACGCTTCGCTGGCGAAGGGCCTCAACACGCACGCCGGCGCCCTCACGAACGCCCCCGTCGCGGCCGCGCACGGCCTGCCCGCCACAGACCTGGCCACCGTCCTGGCCTGACCCCCACGCCACACTCCCACGCGAGGGACCTTTGCCCGAGAGCAAAGGTCCCTCGCTCCTTTTTGCGTCTTTCCGGCCCCCGGATCCCCGCGTCGCGGCACACTGTCCCGCGGGGAGGTACTCGATGGAATTCGAGGTACTGGGGCCGCTCCGCGTCCGTAACATCACCGTCACCGGACGTATGCAGAGGATCCTGCTGGGGACGCTGCTCGCGAACGCCAACCGCGACGTCCCGGCGAGTGCTCTCGTCGACGTCTTGTGGCCGGGGGAAACCGACGACTCCGCGTCGAAGCTGTACCTGCACGTCCACAAGCTGAGGCGGCTGCTCGGCGAGCCGGATCGGCTGACGAGCGGAGAGGGCGGCTACCGCCTGCGTGTGCTGCCCGGGGAGCTCGACGCCGAGCGGTTCGAGTCGCTCGTGGACGAAGCCGCCGCGAGCGATCCGCGGCGGTGCGCCGAACTGTCGCGTGAGGCGCTCGGCCTGTGGCGCGGTGAGCCGTACGACGGCCTCGACTCGCCGGAGCTGGCCGATCAGGCACGGCGGCTCACCGAGCGGCGGCTGGCCGCGATCGAGACGCTGTGCCAGGCCGAACTCGCCGCAGGCAAGCACACGTCCCTGGTGGACGAGCTGACCGAACTGGTACGCAGTCACCCGTTCCGGGAACGCCTGCACGAATTGCTGATGATCGCGCTGTACCGGGCGGGGCGGCGCACCGCGGCCTTGGCCGTCTACCGCGCGGCACGAAGACTGTTCGTCGAGGAGCTCGGGATCGAACCGGGCCCGGAGCTTCGCGAAGCCGAAAGACGAATCCTCGCCGGGCTACCGATCGAACCGGCGGGCGCGCCGGCACCGGCGGTCGTACCGTCGGAATTACCCCGCACCGTGCGGAACTTCGTCGGCAGAACGGCGGAACTGTCCGAATTGGACGATCAGCTCGTGCTGTCCGGCCGGGACTCGGCGCCGGTGTGCGTCGTGGTCGGCACGGCAGGCGTCGGCAAGACCGCGACGGTGGTCCGCTGGGGCAACCGGGTCCGCTCCCGGTTCCCCGACGGCCAGCTGTACGTCGATCTCCGGGGTTACGGGCCGGAGCAGCCGCCCTCGGCCGCGAACGTGCTCGAAGGATTCCTCCAGGCACTGGGTGTCGAAGGCCCGGCGATCCCCCGCGATCTCGCGGCGCGCGCGGCGCGGTTCCGGTCGCTGGCCGCCCGCCGCCGTCTGCTCGTCGTGCTCGACAACGCGCGTACCTGCGAGCAGGTCCGGCCCTTGCTGCCGATGAGTTCGTCCTGCCACGTCGTCGTGACGAGCCGGGATTCACTCGCCGGGCTGGTGGCCCGCGACGGCGCGAACCGGATCGTCCTGCGACGGCTCCCGCCTTCCGACGCGCGGGAGTTGTTCCGCGGGCTCGCGGGCGAACGGACGGACGACGCCGCGGACGCGATCGACAAGGTGGTGCGGCACTGCGTCCGGCTGCCGCTCGCCCTGCGGGTCGCCGCGGAGATCTTCCGGGCACGCGACAACATCAGCGTCGCCGGCCTCGCCGCCGAACTGGCGGACGAGCATCGGCGCCTCGACCTGATGGACGCCGACGGCGACGCCCATACCGCGATCCGCTCGGTGTTCTCCCGGTCCTTCCATCACCTGCCGCCGCCGTCCGCGCGGCTCTTCGTCCTGTGGGGCCTCCATCCCGGGCACGACCTCACGGCTCCCGCGTTCGCCGCGCTCTCCGGCGAGGACCTGCGCGCCACCCGGCGTGCCCTCGACGCGCTCACCCGATCGCACCTCGTCGAGGAGGGCTTCGCCGGGCGGTACCGGACACACGACCTGCTCCGCGCCTACGCACGGGAACTCGCGGACGAGGTCGAGCCCGCTTGCCGCGAGGCGGCGACACGGCGTCTGTTCGTGTGGTTCCTGCACACGGTGATCGCGGCACGCGCCCTCGTCGACCCGAAGGCCCGCGTGATCGACTTGGACGGCGTGGAGGAGACGAGGACCGAACCACCGTTCCACACCCGTGAAGACGCGCTCACCTGGTTCGCCGCCGAGCGCGCGAACCTGGTGACCGTGGTGCGGACCGCGGCGGAACAGGGCGCCGAGGACGTCGCTTGCCTGCTGGCCGCCGCGCTGATGCGGTTGTTCTACTTGACCAAACACTGGGACGACTGGCTGGTCACCCACGAGATCGCGGTGTCCGCGGCCCGGCGGTCCGGCAGGCGCGCCGACGAGGCCTACCTGCTGCTCGGCCTCGGGATCGCGCACGACGACGTCGGCGGCTTCGAGAAGGCGATCGAGTACTTCCGCACCACGGCGGAGGTGTTCCGCGAACTCGGCAACCGGCACGGGCAGGCGTGGACGTCGAACAACCTCGGCGTGACGCAGGACAGCATGGGCCGCTTCGCCGATGCGGCGAGGAGTTACACGTCCGCACTCGAGATGTTCCGGGCGGACGGCGACGTCCACGGCGAGGGCATCGCGCTGAACAACCTCGGCGATCTGCGCCGTCAGCAGGGCCTGTTCGACGACTCCCTGCGTCATCTGCGGGACGCCGTCGATCTGCAGCGGAACAGCGGCGATCGCACGTCGCTGCGGTTCACCCTGCGCACGCTCGGCGACCTGTACCGGGACAGGGGGCTGCGGGAGCAGGCGAGCGAGGAATACCGGCACGCGCTCGCGATCACCCGCGAGCTGGACGACCGATGGGGCTCGGCCCGGCTGCTCGTCCAGCTCGCCGACCTGTCGGCGGCGGACGGACGGGAAACCGAGGCGCGGGACCACCTCAACGAGGCACTCCTGCTGTGCACGGCGACCGGCGACCCGATCGCCGACAAGATCCGGGCCCGCCTCGGCGCGTGAGGGTTCACGCGCCGAGGCGGACGGCTCAGGCGGGTTCCGCTTCGGCCGTGTCCGGTTCTTCGGGGGTCGTGACGCCGCCTTGCGACACGCCCATCCCGGCTTCGGCAGGCAGCTTCTTGTCCTCCGGCGGGTGCTCGGGCGCCGGTTCGAGGACCCACTTGTCCGGGTTACCCACTTCGGACGGCAGTGTTCCCGGCGCCGGGAAGCTGAGCGCGGAGATCTCGATGGCCTTCACGTTGGCCGCGAACTCGCCCATCGTCGAGAGGGCGTTCTCGATGAGATCGGCGTAGCTGGTGGCCAGATCGTTGATCGCGCCGAGCACCTCGGTCGGGTCGAGAAGACTGGCGCAGCCGGCGGCCGCCTTCGTGATGAACCCGATGGCCATCCCCCACGTCTCGTGCACGAAGGCGATCGTTTGGGCGAGCAGGGTGCCCACTTCCCCCAGTTTCGCGGCCGTCAGGTCGCACTCCTGGACGATCCGATCGGTATGGGTCTTGAACGCGTCGAACGCGCCACCCTGCCAATACGCGTCCAGTGAACCGAGTTTCGTGTTGAGCCCGTCGGCCACCGTGCTCGGTGTCTTCTGCGCTTCGCCCCATTGGCCGGCGCGCGCCGACGGGATCGTGTGGTCGCCGAGAATCTTGCGGATCTCGTCGAGAACCACCTTCACGCCGGTCGCGACCGCGGGACCGCAGACGACGCTCACGAAATCCGCGGCGTCCTGCACGGTCGCCGCGTCTTCTTCCGGGTACGGCGCGGGTTCAGTCATCGTCGCTCCCCAGATAGCCGAACTGCTCGTAGTACTCGGCGTCTTGCGCGGCGTACGTGTTGGCGACGGTGACGAGCGCGGACTCGGTGTCCTCGAAGCTCTTGATCGCCTCGCCGAGTTTCTCGACGACGAGCGTGCACGCCGCGTTGTACGCCTCGATGTATCCCGCGCCGGTGGCTAGCAGGCCGAGGTCGCCCGGTTGCATCGTCAACCCGCCGACCGTGTCCTTGAGCGTGGTCCACGAGTCGGCCGCGGCCTGGAACTCCGTCGCCATGTTCGCGAGCGATTCCGGGACGACCTCGTAGCCGGTTCCCTCCGCCATCAGCGCTTCCTCCGTTCGACTCGCTCGGTCCTGGCGGCCTGTTCGGCCCGCTCGATCGCCGCGAGGAGGTGGCCGCCGAGGGCGGCCGGGTTCATCGCGCGCAGTGCCCGCTCGTCGAGGTCGACGGCGACCAGGTCACCGGCCTCGTCGACGTGGACCCTGCCGAGGCCGGCGTCGATGTCCGCGCCGGCGAAGTGTTCTTCGCCCCGGGAAGCGGGCCGCCTGTCGTCTTCCTCGTCATCGAGGTCGTGAAGCCGCAGCAGGCCGTTCATCGGACGCTCGCCTGGAACTGCCGCCGGTATTCGGCGCGGGCCTCGTCACGCGCCTGGCCGACCGCCTCGACGATGTACGCGCCGAGTTCGCCGCCGCGGCTGCGGGCCACGGCGGCCCGGTCGATGTGGATCCCGACGAGCCGAGCCCGATGATCCACCTCCGCACGCACGAGTCCCCCACGCGCCGAAGCCGTGTAGTGCCGCCCCGCCAGTTCCCCCTCGGCCCGCCCCAACGCGGCCTTGCTCCTGGCGAGGAACTCCCCGAACTCTCTGATCTTCCGTACCGGATCGGTGTCCACCGGTCGCTCTCCCCTCGTCACCTGAACGACGACAGGATCACTCCCACACCTTTCCTGCACCTTTCCCCAACTTTCGCGATCAGGGCCAGGCCAGGGCGCCCCGCGCCCTAGGCCACCCCCTCGCGAACCGGCGCCGACCGCGCCGCGGGGGTCCGGGGGGCTCGGCCCCCCGGGTGATACGACGAAGCCCCACCTCCGGGAAGACGCGCCAGCGTCGACCGGGGCAGGGCAAAGGGGCTGAGGGCGGCCCGCTCGACCAGCCTGGGGGTCACTGGGAGCGGGCCGCCTCCTACATCGTAGGTAATAAGTCGCCGTCGCGCTGCATGGGGTTGCCATGTCTTCCGAATTATTTCTTCACAGACCCCTGGTGCGGTCGGTGATTTTCCACGCTTTGCGTCGTATATCCGGTAGTCAGCGGCCGTTCGGCGCAGCGGCGGGTGCACTGGAGGGCGGATTCGTCACTCGAGGGAACGTGACGAAGGTCGCTTTCGGCGGATTGGCCCCTTCCTCGGGTGCGGGCTCACCCCGTGAGGCAGGATGTCGCGTGATCGGCCTTCGTCAACAAAAGGGACGGTATGCACGACGGCAGTGGCCGCATCGCGGTGCAGAACCTGAGCAAGCAGTTCGGTGCGGTCAACGCGGTCCAGAATCTGAGCTTCACGGTGGAGCCCGGTTCGGTGACCGGCTTCCTGGGGCCCAACGGGGCCGGGAAGACCACGACGCTGAGGATGCTGCTCGGGCTGGTGACGCCCACGAACGGCACGGCGACCATCAACGGGCGCCCGCACGACCAGCTGGGGAATCCGGCGCGGGTCGTCGGTTCGGTGCTGGAGAACGAGGGTTTCCACCCGGGACGCACGGCGCGGAATCACCTGCGCGTGTACTCGGCGGCGATCGGGATGCCGGATCAGCGGGTGGACGAGGTCCTGGGGCTGGTGGGTCTTTCGTCGGCGGCGGACCGCAAGGCGGGCGGGTTCTCGCTCGGTATGCGGCAGCGGCTGGCGCTGGCGACGGCGTTGCTGGGGAATCCGCAGGTGCTGGTGCTGGACGAGCCGACGAACGGGCTCGACCCCGAAGGCATCCTGTGGCTTCGGAACTTCCTGCGCGCGTACGCGCGTGAGGGGCGCACGGTGCTGGTCTCGAGTCACCTCCTGAACGAGGTGGAGCAGACGATCGACCAGGTCGTGATCATCAGCCAGGGCATGACGCGCTACAACGGCTCGCTGGACCAGTTGCGCAAGAGCAACCAGTCCCGGGTGCTGGTGCAGTCGGCCGACGCGAGCGGCCTCGTCTCCGCGTTGCAGGAGGCGGGGATCACGCAGGTCGCGCCGATGCCGGACGGCCGGGTCGCGGTCTCCGGCGCGACGGTGCAGCAGATCGGTGACGTCTCCGCGAAGGCGAGCATCGCGGTCTACGGCATGCAGGAGGAGACGGCGGATCTGGAGCGCATGTTCTTCCAGCTGACGCAGGGCCAGTACGCCGCGCCGCCGCCCGGGTTCCAGCAGGGCCCGCCGCCGGGCTACCAGGGTCCGCCTCCGGGTTATCAGGGCCCGCCGCCCGGGTATCAGGGGCCGCCTCCCGGCTACGCGCCGCAGAACACGCCGCCGCCCGGTTTCGCGCCGCCGCAGCAGTTCCAGCAGCAGGGCCAGCCGCCGCAGCAACCGCAGTACCAGCAGGCGCCGCCTCAGCAGCAGGCGCAGCAGCAGGGCCAGAACGAGGGCTGGGGAGGCCAGGGCTGATGGGCAACCTGATCAAGGCGGAGTTCCGCAAGACGCTCACGCTCAAGGCGTGGTGGGCGCTGATGATCCCCGCGGTGGTCTTCGCTTTCGCGTTCGCCCTGTTCTGGGGCATGGTCACCAACGACTTCAGCGATTTCCTCGGCCGCTCGGACACCCGCGAGCTGACCGAGGCGCTCGGCATCTCGACCGGTGAGCTGCCCGTCGGCCTGCTCGCCCTCGGGCACGGCATCAACATCGGCACGATGATCCCGATCATCTTCGGCGTCTTCGCCCTCGCCGGCGAGTACACGAAGAAGACGATCACGACAACGTTCCTCACCGCCCCGAACCGGGTTTCGGCGTTGAGCGCGAAGATGATCACCTACATCGCCTGGGGCGCGATCTACGGCGTGATCATCGTGGCCGCGGCGAGCCTCGGCACCGTGATCACGGTCGACAGCCAGCGCCTTCCGACCGCGGGCCAGTGGCTCGGCGTACTCGGCGCGGGTGTCCTCGCGACGATCCTGGCGACCCTGTTCGGTATCGGGGTCGGCGCGGTCTGGCGCAGCGTGGTCGGCAGCATCATCACGCTGACCATCTGGATGCTGGTGGTCGAGAACGTGCTGGTGTTCGTCATGTTCGGCGCCGCGGACATCACCTGGCTGGGCGGTGTCCTGCCGAACGGCACGGTCAACGGCATCGTGGGCGCCATCGGCGCGGAGGCGTTCGGCGCCGCCGGCGTGAAGGTGCCCGGCCTGCAGGACGAGACGGCGTGGGCGCTGCAGTACGCGGCCGGTGCTCCGGGCGCGTTCTCGTGGTGGGCCTCGGCGCTCATCTTCTTCGGCTGGACGATGATCTTCTTCCTCGCCGGATGGGCCGTGAACCAGAAGAAGGACATCACCTGAGTCACACCCACACGTGACCTGAAAGGCCCCTTCATCGCGAAATCCGCGATGAAGGGGCCTTTCATCGCGTTCGGCCCTGCGCGAACCGCCCGGTCCTGTCGGTGCGGACGCATAGGCTTGCGGGGTGACCACTGCTCCACCTCGTCCCCGTCAAGCCAGTCCGGCACGTGAGACGGCCCCGGTGCCCACCGGAGGCTGGATCCGCCGCCTGGCCGCTTCGTGCTGGAAACATCCTTGGCTCGTCGTGCTCTCGCTGGGCGCGGCGATCATCGGCGTCGGGCTCCAGGCCGCCGGCCCGCTGCTGATCCGCGAGGCGCTGGACGACGCCGTCGCGGGAGACACCTCCCGGCTCGGCCTGCTCGCCGCCGTCATGGCGCTGCTGCAGGTGCTGACGTTCGGCAACGCCTTCGCCCGCCGGTACGTCGGCGGGCGGCTGGCCCTCGACGTCCAGCACGACCTGCGCCGCCAGGTGTTCGGCGCGGTCTCGCGGCTCGACGGCGGCAAGCAGGACGCGTTGCGCACCGGCCAGGTCGCCTCGCGCGCGATCTCGGATCTGCAGCTGGTCACCTCGGTCCTGATGCAGGTGCCGCTCTCGGCGGGTTCGGTGATCTTCGCGCTGCTGTCGCTCGGCGCGATGCTGTGGATGTCGCCGACGCTGACGTTGATCGCGATGGTGGTCGCCCCGGCGATCGCGATCATCATGGCGGTGAGCCGGAAGCGGCTCTTCCCGGCGACGTGGGCGGCCCAGCAGCGCGCGGCCGACGTCGCGCAACAGGTCGAGGAGACCGTCACCGGCGTACGTGTCGTGAAGGGCTTCGGCCAGGAAGCGCGCGAAGTCGCGAAGCTGGAGAAGACGGCGAGGAAGCTCTTCGCCGAACGCATGCGCGCGGCGCGGCTCTCGTCCTTGCCGACGGCCACGACGGCGGCCCTCCCCGCGGCGGGTCAGGTCGCGGTGCTGGCGGTCGGCGGCATCCTGGCGTTGAAGGGCGAGGTCAGCCTCGGCACCTTCCTGGCCTTCGCGACCTATCTGTCCATCCTGATCGGCCCGGCGCGGATGATCTCGAGCCTCGTCGTCCAGGCGCAGCTGACCAGGGCGGGCGCGGAACGCGTCAACGAACTCATCGACGCGCAGCCCGACGTCGTCGACAGCCCGGACGCGCGCCCCCTGCCCGACGGCCCGCTCGGTGTCCGGCTGGAAGACGTCTCCTTCGGCTACACGCGGTCGGATCCCGTGCTCGACGGGCTCACCCTGGAGGCGCGGCCGGGCGAAACACTCGCGCTGGTCGGCACGGCCGGTTCGGGTAAATCGACGATCTCCTTGCTGCTGCCCAGGTTCTACGACGTGCACAGCGGTTCGGTCCAGGTCGGCGACCTCGACGTCCGCGACGTCCGGCAGCACGATCTGCGCAGCGCGATCGGCGTCGTCTTCGAAGAGGCGTTCCTCTTCTCCTCGTCGGTCCGCGACAACATCGCCTACGGCAGGCCGGACGCGAGCGACGAAGAGATCCGAGCGGCCGCGCGGGCGGCGGAGGCGGACGAGTTCATCCAGCGCCTCCCCGACGGCTACGACACGCTCGTCGGCGAGCGCGGGCTCACGTTGTCGGGCGGTCAGCGGCAGCGGCTCGGCCTCGCCAGGGCGCTGATGACCGATCCGCGCGTGCTGGTCCTCGACGACGCGACCTCCGCCATCGACACGGTCACCGAGGCGGCGATCCACGACACGCTGCGCTCGGTCACCGCGAGCCGGACGACCCTGCTGATCGCGCACCGCCGCTCCACCCTCGCCCTCGCCGACCGGATCGCCGTGCTCGACAAGGGCCGCGTCGTCGACGTCGGCACCGAGGAGGAGCTGCTCGCGCGCTGCCCGCTGTTCCGCGAGCTCGTCGCCGGCCCGGGTGACGACGTCGAGGAGCCGCATCGCTGCGAGGGTCTCGACTGCGGCCCCGCCGGGATCACCCCCGCGCTGTGGCCGGAGCAGGACAAGGCCGACGAGCTGGCGAGCGAGCGGAAGGGCTCGGGCGGCGAATGGGACGTCGACCTGCCGCCGAGCCGGGAACTCATCGAAGGCGTGCGGAAGCTGCCGCCCGCCACGGATGTCCCGCGACTGCCGGGCACCGATGTCACCGCGCCCGAACCGAAGTTCCGCCTCGGCCGCCTGCTGAAGCCCGTGCGCGGCCCGCTCGCCGTGGTGATCGGACTGGTCGCGGCGGACGCGCTGGCCACCATCGCGATGCCCGCGCTGTATCAGCACGGCATCGACAACGGCGTGCGCGCCGGCGCGGAGGCGGTGATCTGGCTGGCCGCCGGGATCGGCGCGCTGGTGATCCTCACCGACTGGCTGGTGGTGTACCTCCAGACGAGGATGACGGCGCGGGTCGGTGAGACGGTGCTGTACTCGCTGCGCGTGCGCAGTTACGCCCATCTGCAACGGCTCGGGCTCGACTTCTACGAACGCGAACTGTCCGGGAAGATCATGACCCGGATGACCACCGACGTCGACGCGCTCTCGACGTTCCTGCAGACCGGCGTCGCGCAGGCGGTGGTGAGCGCGCTGACGCTGGTCGGGATCGCGGCGGCGTTGATGATCACCGACATCGGTTTGGCGGCGTACGCGCTCGCGGTGCTGCCGATCCTCGTCGTGGCGACGGTGATCTTCCGCCGCGCGTCGTCCAAGGCGTACACCGAAGCCCGGGAACGGGTCAGTGTCGTCAACGCGGACATGCAGGAGAACGTGAACGGGTTGCGGGTCGCGCAGGCGTACACGCGCGAGGAGCGCACTGCCGAGAAGTTCGCGTCCCGAAGCGACGAATACCGGCGTTCGCGGCTTCGCGCCCAGCGTCTTGTCGCGACGTACTTCCCTTTCGCGGCAATGCTTTCCGGATTGGCCGAGGTCGTCGTGCTGATCGTCGGCGCGAACCGGGTCGCGGCGGGCACGTTGTCGGCCGGTGTGCTGGTGGCGTTCCTGTTGTACCTGGGCCAGTTCTTCTCGCCGATCCAGCAACTGTCCTCGGTGTTCGACGGCTACCAGCAGGCGCGGGTCGGCCTGACGCGGATCGGTGATCTCCTGCGCACGCCGACTTCCGTTCCGCAGGCGGAAAACCCGGTCGCCATGCCGGACCGGCTGCGCGGCGAGGTCTCCTTCAAGGACGTCGATTTCGCTTACACCGCAACGGACGAACCCGCCCTTTCGCAGCTCTCACTGGAAGTCGCGCCCGGCGAGACGGTCGCACTGGTCGGCGCGACGGGAGCCGGGAAGTCGACGGCGGTGAAGCTCGTCGCGCGCTTCTACGACGCGACAGGCGGCGTGGTCCGGATCGACGGCACCGACATCCGCGAGTACGACCTCGCCGCCCTCCGCACGCGGATGGGTGTGGTACCACAGGAAGCGCATCTGTTCTCGGGAACCGTCGCGGACAATGTGCGCTACGGCAGGCCTTCCGCGACGGACGCTGAGGTCGAACAGGCGGTCCGGTCCGTCGGCGCGCTCGACGGTGTCGCCGCGCTCCCGGCCGGTTTCCACCAGCCCGTCGGTGAACGCGGACGGTCCCTTTCGGCCGGGCAACGGCAACTCGTCGCCCTCGCCCGCGCCGAACTCGTGGACCCGGACGTCCTCCTGCTCGACGAGGCGACCGCGGCGCTCGACCCGTCCACCGAAGCCGCCGTCCTGCGCGCGACCGAACAGCTCGCGCGCCGCCGCACGACGTTCGTGGTCGCGCACCGTCTCGCCACCGCCGCCAAGGCGGACCGGATCGTGGTGCTGGACCACGGCCGGATCATCGAACAGGGCACCCACGCGGAACTCGTCGCCGCAGGCGGCCACTACGCCCGCCTTTGGTCCCTGGGCTGACCAGCGCCTCGTGAGTGGCGAGGACGGTTAGAACCGTCCTCGCCACTCACGAGCCATGCCGCCACCCTCGCGGCCAGGTCCCGCCACGTGTCGTCCGTCCAATCACGCGTGTTACGCCTTCAATCACGCGAGTCGCGCCCCCAATCACGCGAGTCGCGCCTCCAAGCACGTCAGAACGCCCTTCACGACACCGCGGCCACCCTCACCCGGCCACGAGATCGAGCTGGAACTGCGCCCCCGGAGCCTCCGGCTCCCACCCACGCGCCAGCGCCAGCCGGATCGCGCTTTCGACATCCGAAGGCAGCACGGCCTTCGACGGCACCCCCATGTAGTTCAACGGGTGCGCGTGATCCGTCCGAACCACCAGCACCGCACCCCGCGCGTCCTCCAATTCCACCCCGTACGAAAGGAAATACCCGCCGTCCTGTGCGTAGGTGGGCTTCCGCCGGACGAGCCACCGGTAAGCGATGTCGTCGACCACGATCCGTCGCGATCCCTTGCGCAGCAATGCCATGAAGCCAGCATGAACGGGCGGGCAAGGGAATTTCGGTCGCGCATACCCGCGGCACCTGTCACGCTGAACGGGAAATGAAAGAAGAGATCCCGGCGCGGCAGATCCGCGCCCAGTACACCGAAACCACGATCCGCGTCTATCAGGCGTACGCCCCGGCCATCGCCGATGCCGCGCTGAAGGCGGGCACCTTCGTGCCGCCGTTCAAACGCGAACGCATGACCTGGATCAAGCCGTCCTTCCTCTGGATGGCGTACCGCTGCGGTTGGGCCGCGAAGCCCGGCCAAGAGCGCGTACTCGCCCTCGACATCACTCGCGAGGGTTTCGCCTGGGCGCTCGAACACGCCGCGCTCAGCCACTACGACCCCGACGTCCATCCCGACCGGCAGACGTGGCAGAACGCCGTCAAGACCAGCCCGGTCCGCGTCCAATGGGATCCGGAACGCAGCATCCGGCTCGGTCCCCTGAAGCACCGTTCGCTCCAGATGGGGCTGAGCGGCGAGGCCGTCGATCGCTATGTCGACAAATGGATCACGGCGGTCACCGACGTCACCCCGCTCATGCGCGAGGTCGGCGCACTGGTGGCGGCGAACCGCATCGAAGACGCCGAAGCGCTGCTACCCGCGGAGCGTCCGTACCCCGGCTAGGGCCGCCACTTGAGGCCGCCCATCCCTGCGACCTCGAGGTCCTTGACCGAAGCCCACCGGACGGTCCCCGGCCGGACGTGCACGCCGGCCGCCACCGTCCAGTCCGGCTCGTCGGGCTCGACGTGCTCCATCTCCTTGAAGTCGTCGAGCGTCGGCCAGACCGCCGAGCACGAGTCGCACATCAGCACGACCTTGCCGGACTCGGTGACCAGCGGGCGCACGCGCCCCTCGTCCCAGAACGACGGGCACTCGTCCAGCCACATGGGCCGCCACCACCTCGCGGGGATCGGCGGCCGGCACGACACCGGCCGCATCCTCCACCCAGCGAAGCGCCCCGACGTGAACTCCAGGCTGTCCGGGCACGACGACCCAGCCAACCTTTACCGACGAACCAGTGACCTGACCAGCACGGACAGTAAAAGTGGTAGCAAAGGTCCCTTGCTCCCCCGGACGGCGGCGCGCGAGGCGGCGAGTGGCATATTTTCGGTCTCTTGATCGAGACAGTGACCCATCACCTAGTGCGCCACGCCTCACACAGGCCAGTTCCATCACACGGCTGCGACCGAGGGGGTTAGCCTGGTAGGCGCATCAGCGGTGTTCAAGATCTCGAGACGGATAGAGGCGAGTCCAAGCCGTGTCCAGCAGCAGCCCTGCGTCACAATTCGGCCCCAACGAGTGGGTCGTCGAGGAAATGTACGACCAGTTCCTTGCCGACCCCAGCTCAGTCAATGCCGCCTGGCACGACTTCTTCGCGGACTTCAAGCCAACGCAGGACGCGCAGGCCAAGACTGACGACGCACGTCCGGCCCCCGCGGCTCCCGCCAAGGAGAGCGCGGCCTCCAACGGCCAGGCCACGAAGCCTGCCCCGAAGACCGAGCCCACCGCGAAGCAGACAGCCCCCGCGAAGGCCGCTCCGAAGGCCGAGGCGAAGCCCGCCCCGAAGGCGGCCGCCCCCAAGGCCGCCGAGAAGGCTCCCGCCAAGCCGGCCGAAAAGGACGCCGAGGCGGAGTCGAAGCAGCTCCGCGGCGCCGCGGCGGCGATCGCGAAGAACATGGACGCCTCGCTGTCCGTGCCGACGGCCACGAGTGTGCGCGCCGTCCCGGCGAAGCTGATGGCCGACAACCGCATCGTCATCAACAACCACCTCAAGCGCACGCGCGGCGGCAAGATCTCCTTCACGCACCTCATCGGTTACGCGATGGTCCGCGCGCTGAAGAACTTCCCGAACATGAACCGGCACTACCAGCTGATCGACGGGAAGCCGTTCGCGGTCACGCCGGAGCACGTGAACTTCGGTCTCGCGATCGACATGAAGGGCAAGGAAGGCGCCCGCACGCTCGTCGTGGCCTCCATCAAGGCCACCGAGAACATGACCTTCATGCAGTTCTGGCAGGCCTACGAGGAGATCGTCAAGAAGGCCCGCAACGGCAAGCTGACCGCCGACGACTTCGCCGGCACCACGATCTCGCTGACCAACCCCGGCGGCATCGGCACCAACCACTCGGTGCCGCGGCTGCAGGCGGGCCAGGGCGCGATCATCGGCGTCGGCGCCATGCAGTACCCGGCGCATTTCGAGGGCACCAGCGAGAAGGCGCTGGTCGACCTCGGCGTCTCGAAGATCATGACGCTGACCTCGACGTATGACCACCGCATCATCCAGGGCGCGGAGTCGGGCGAGTTCCTCAAGCGCATCCACGAGCTGCTGCTCGGCGAGGACGGCTTCTACGACGACGTCTTCACCAGCCTGCGCCTGCCGTACGAGCCGATCCGCTGGGTCGCCGACATCCCGGACGGCCCGGTCGACAAGACCGCGCGTGTCATCGAGCTGATCGACGCCTTCCGCATGCGCGGTCACCTGATGGCCGACACCGACCCGCTGAACTACCGGCAGCGCAGCCACGCCGACCTCGACGTCCTCTCCCACGGCCTGACCCTGTGGGACCTGGACCGCGAGTTCCCGGTCGGCGGCTTCGCCGGCCAGGAGCGGATGAAGCTGCGCGACATCCTCGGCGTGCTGCGCAACTCGTACTGCCGCACCGTCGGCATCGAGTACACGCACATCCTCGACCCCGAGGAGCGCCGCTGGATCCAGGACCGCGTCGAGATCCCGCACGAGAAGCCGGACCCCGCCGTCCAGAAGTACGTGCTCTCGAAGCTCAACGCCGCCGAGGCGTTCGAGACCTTCCTGCAGACCAAGTACGTCGGCCAGAAGCGGTTCTCCCTCGAAGGCGGCGAGACGGCGATCCCGCTGCTGGACACGCTGCTGGACAAGGCCGCCGAGCACGAGCTCGACGAGGTCGTCATCGGCATGCCGCACCGCGGCCGCCTGAACGTGCTCGCGAACATCGTCGGCAAGCCGATCGCGCAGATCTTCCAGGAGTTCGAGGGCAACCTCGACCCGGGCCAGGCGCACGGTTCCGGTGACGTGAAGTACCACCTCGGCGCCGAGGGCAAGTACTTCCGCATGTTCGGCGACGGCGAGACCAAGGTGTCGCTGACCGCGAACCCGTCGCACCTGGAGACCGTCGACCCGGTCCTCGAGGGCATCGTCCGCGCGAAGCAGGACATCCTCGACAAGGGTGGCGAGGGCTTCACCGTCCTCCCCGTCCTGATGCACGGCGACGCGGCTTTCGCGGGCCAGGGTGTCGTGGCCGAGACCCTGAACCTGGCGCTGCTGCGCGGGTACCGCACCGGCGGCACCGTGCACGTCATCGTCAACAACCAGGTCGGCTTCACCACCGCGCCCGAGCACTCGCGGTCGAGCCAGTACGCCACCGACGTCGCGAAGATGATCGGCTCGCCGATCTTCCACGTGAACGGCGACGACCCCGAGGCCGCGCACTGGGTGGCCAAGCTGGCCGTCGACTACCGCCAGGCGTTCCACAAGGACGTCGTGATCGACCTGATCTGCTACCGCCGCCGCGGCCACAACGAGGGCGACGACCCCTCGATGACCCAGCCGGCGATGTACGACATCATCGACACGAAGCGTTCGGTCCGGAAGACCTACACCGAATCGCTGATCGGCCGCGGCGACATCTCCGTCGAAGAGGCCGAAGCCGCGTTGCGCGACTTCTCCAGCCAGCTGGAGCACGTGTTCAACGAGGTCCGCGAGCTGGAGAAGCACCCGGCGAAGGCCAGCCCCTCGGTCGAGGAGGAGCAGCAGGTCCCGGCCAAGGTGCCCACGGCGACCACCACCGAGGTCATCGAGCACATCGGCGACGCGTTCCTCAACGTGCCCGAGGGCTTCACCCCGCACCCGCGGGTCAAGCCGGTCATGGAACGCCGTCACAAGATGTCCCGCGAAGGCGGCATCGACTGGGCGTTCGGCGAGCTGCTCGCCTTCGGTTCGCTGGCCATGGAAGGCCGCCTCGTGCGGCTGTCCGGCCAGGACTCCCGCCGCGGCACCTTCACGCAGCGCCACTCGGTGCTGATCGACCGCAAGACCGGCCAGGAGTACTCACCGCTGGCCAGCCTGGCCGAGAACCAGGGCCGCGTGATGATCTACGACTCGGCGCTGTCCGAGTACGCGGCGGTCGGCTTCGAGTACGGCTACTCCGTGGCCAACTCCGAAGCGCTGGTGATGTGGGAAGCGCAGTTCGGTGACTTCGTCAACGGCGCGCAGACCGTCATCGACGAGTACATCTCCTCCGGTGAGGCCAAGTGGGGCCAGCTCTCCGACGTCGTGCTGCTGCTGCCGCACGGCCACGAGGGCCAGGGCCCGGACCACACCTCCGGCCGCATCGAGCGTTTCCTCTCGCTGTGCGCCGAAGGCTCGATGACCGTCGCGGTCCCGTCGACCCCGGCGAACTACTTCCACCTGCTCCGCCGGCACGCCCTCGACGGGGTCAACCGCCCGCTGGTGGTCTTCACCCCCAAGTCGATGCTGCGCAACAAGGCCGCGACCTCGCAGGTCGAGGACTTCACCGGCCAGACGAAGTTCATGTCGGTCATCGACGACGCGGTTGTCGACCCGTCGAAGGTGCGCAAGGTCCTGCTGACCTCGGGCAAGCTGTACTGGGAGCTGGTGGCCGAGCGCACGAAGCGCGAGGCGAACGACGTCGCGATCGTGCGCGTCGAGCAGTACTACCCGCTGCCCAAGAAGAAGCTGCTGGCGGCGCTGGAGCGCTACAACGGCGCTCCCGCGGTCTGGGTCCAGGAGGAGCCGGAAAACCAGGGTGCGTGGCCGTTCTTCGGCCTGAACCTGCCGCGGAAGCTCCCGGAGGTGTTCTCCAGCCTGGACGTCGTGTCGCGCCGTCCGATGGCCGCCCCGTCGGCCGGTTCGTCCAAGGTGCACGAGGTCGAGCAGAAGGCGCTGATCGCGCGGGCCTTCGACTGATCGCCTGACGTGAGCTGAAAGGGCCCTTCACCGCATCTCATGCGGTGAAGGGCCCTTTCGCTGCGTCTGATGCGGGGAAAGCGTCCTTCAGCCGATCGCCTCGGAGGTCGCCCTCGCCATCTTCAGGGCGTTCTCCTTGCACACCGTCTGGTTGACCGTCCCGGACGGGTCGGGGCCGGTCACGATGATCTCGCCCTCGACGTTGCCCTGGTAGAACTTGATCTGGCACTGGCTCGGCGAATCGAGCTTGGTGTGCACGGCTTTGGTGGACTTCGCCATGGTGGGGATGAGCACGCCGCCATCGGTCACGGCGTTCTCGACCCCGGCCTTGGCCCAGGCCTCCCCCGCGCCCGAGCCCGGCTCCTTCGACTTCGACAGGTACATCGAAACGGTCGCCGACGGCGCGTTCGGTTCACGCCAGGAGCAGGACGACCGGGTGTAGGTGATCTCGTCGTTCGACGTGCTCGCCGGCTCCTCGCCCTTCGGCGTTTCGAGCGGCGGAAGGTTCCGCACCTTGCTCCCGATCCGCTCGCAGGCGGGCATGGAGGTGTACTTGTCCGGCGGCCCGCTCTTCTTCGACGAAGTCGGCGCGGCGGACGTCGACGAACCGGAGTCGGACAGCAGGAGGAAGGCCGCGACCCCGCCACCACCGAGCAGCACCACCGCGCCGATGACGAGCCCGACGATCAGTCCGGTGTTCGACTTCTTGGGCGGCGGCCCGTATCCGGGCTGCGGGTAGCCGGGATATCCCTGCGGTGGATACGGCTGCTGAGGTCCCTGCTGATAGGGCGGTCCGGGCTGCATGCGAGAGAGGTTAAAGCCTCGCGAAGGTCCTTAGTGGACGAACGCCGCAACTGGGCGCCGAATCACTCTCCGGAGACGGGAAGGCCCCCTTCCCAGCAGGAGGAAGGGGGCCTTCACGTACTCCAGGGGTGGATCAGACGGTCAACGACCAGCTGTTGAGCGAGCCGGTGTCGATCCGGTAGACGTCCTGGACCTTCAGCTTCCAGGCACCGTTGGCGGCCTCGGACGAGACGTTGGCGGTGTAGGTGGTGTTGATGTTGTCGGACGAGTCGTTGCTCGAACCCTTCAGGCGGTAGGAGCTGCCGTCCGGCGCGACCAGGTCGATGACGAGGTCACCGACGTAGGTGTGCGTGATGTTCACCGCGACCTTGGTGGTGGCCGAGGCGTTGCGGGCGCAGTTGGCGACGGTGATCGTGCTGGTCACCGCGGCACCGGCGTCGGGGATGGCGACGACGCCGCTGTTGGTCTGCGTGCCACAGGGGGTGGGCTCGGGGCCGGGGCCACCGCCGGTGCCCGTGTAGAGCAGCACGTTCGGCGAACCGGTGCCCGGGTTGGTCACCTTGTCCTTGGTGCCGTTGGCGACCAGCGCGTCACGGACCTGCTTCGGCGTGGCCGACGGGTTGGCGGAGGCGTACAGGGCCGCCGCGCCCACGACGTGCGGGGTCGCCATCGAGGTACCGCTGATGGTGTTGGTGCCGTTGTTCAGCCACGTCGACGTGATGCCGCTGCCCGGCGCGAAGATGTCGAGGCAGGTGCCGATGTTGGAGAAGCTCGACCGCGCGTCCGTGTTCGTCGTCGAGCCGACGGTGATCGCTTCCGGCGTGCGGGCGGGCGAGGTGTTGCACGCGTTGGCGCCGGTGTCGTTACCGGCCGCGACACCGTAGGTGATGCCTGCCGCGATCGACCGCTGGACGGCCTGGTCGAGGGTCGTCGAAGCGCCGCCACCGAGGCTCATGTTCGCGACGGCGGGCTTGACGGCGTTCGCGGTCACCCAGTCGACACCGGCGATGACGCCGGCGGTCGTGCCCGAACCGGAGCAGTTCAGCACGCGGACGGCGACGAGCTTGACGCCCTTGGCCAGACCGTGCGCGGTGCCGCCGATGGTGCCGGCGACGTGGGTGCCGTGGCCCTGGCAGTCCGTGGCGTCGTTGTCGTTGTCGACGGTGTCACGGCCGTGGGTCGCGCGCCCGCCGAAGTCGGGGTGCGTGGTGAGGATGCCGGTGTCGACGACGTACGCGGTGACGTTCGACGCCGTGGTGCTGTAGCTGTACTTCTGGTCCAGCGGAAGGCTCTGCTGGTCGACCCGGTCCAGGCCCCACGACGGCGGGTTCAGCTGGTCCGCCGAGATCGAGACGGTCTGGTTCTGCTCCACGTAGGCGACGGCGGGGTCGGCGGCGACGCGCTTCGCCTGCTTTTCGGTCAGCGCACCGGAGAAGCCGCGGACCGAAGACGCGAAGGTCTTCTCGACCGTGCCACCGTGGCGCTGGGTCACGCTCTTCGCGGTGGCTTCGACCGACGAGCCGTCCTTCAGCACGACGATGTAGCTGTCCTTGATCGCCTTGGCGCTACCCGCGTTGACGATCGAACCCTCGGCCGCCGACGCGACGGTGGTTCCGCCCAGCGCCGTCAGCACGGCGACGGCCGCGGCCAAACCGAAGGCGGGCAGTCGTCTCTTCAAGGTTCCCAGGGAATTGTTCAAGATATTCCTCCCAGGCAGGGGCGACCCACGGGCATGAAGAAGCCCGCCGGATCGTTGGGGTGACTCAGAGGTGAAGCGCGTTCCACTTAGGAGCGCAGGCTGAGACTAAGTGGCGATTTCACCCCAAGGAAGACCTTGCATTACGGACATCCCGGTAGTAATGGACGTCGCGTCGGCGCAGCTCGGGCACCGTTCAGCCCCCGCCTTTAGTCGCGTTTTGCGCCCGTACGGCCCACGAAGAATTGGGGATCCGCACATCTGGTGGTCGTTCTCCCGCCCTCCCGGCGTTTCACGCTCGTGGAAGTACACACGGATGGCCGCCTACGAAAGTCGTGACGCCGTCGGGCGGAAAACGATTTCCATCCTACCTTCGGATGGAGCACACTCTGGCGCATGCTGCTCCGACAGGAAATCCCGGCCGACCGCGATGCGATCCACGCCGTGCATCTGGCCGCGTTCGCGAAACTCAGTGTCCCGGTGGTCGAGGCGAAACTCGTCGACGAGCTACGAGAGGACGGCGACCTGATCGGCGCACTGTCCATCGTGGCCGAACGCGACGGCAAGGTCGTCGGGCACGTCTGCTGCAGCCCGGCGAAGCTCGGCGACGACGAGAAGTCGGCGGTCGGTCTCGGTCCGCTCGGTGTCCTTCCCGAGTACCACGCCTCCGGCGTCGGCTCCGCGCTCGTACACGCCGTGCTCGGCGCGGCGGACGCGCTCGGGTACGGCGCGGTGGTCCTGCTGGGCGACCCGAACTACTACTCCCGCTTCGGTTTCGTTCTCGCCGCACAGCACGGGATCACGCCGCCGGTCGCGGAATGGGCGCCGCACTTCCAGGTCCGCACCCTCCGCGCGTACACGCCGGAGCTCCAGGGCGAGTTCCGCTACTCGGCCGCCTTCGACCGCCTCTAGCCCCTCCCGCGTTTCGTCCTCTGGATGCGGTCCTTGCGCGTGCAACGACCGCGTTCA
Source organism: Amycolatopsis sp. EV170708-02-1 (assembly GCF_022479115.1). Classification (NCBI taxonomy): domain Bacteria; kingdom Bacillati; phylum Actinomycetota; class Actinomycetes; order Pseudonocardiales; family Pseudonocardiaceae; genus Amycolatopsis; species Amycolatopsis sp. EV170708-02-1. The sequence goes on along the minus strand of NZ_CP092497.1, from coordinate 3,385,712 downwards.
GAGGACGAAACGCATGGAGGGTCAGGCGGGCGCGAGGAGGTTGTTCCGGCGCAGGAACTCCTCGGCGACGTCGAGCGGGTTGCGTTTCTCTTCGCTGAACTGGACGTTCAGCTCGGTCAGCTGGTCGGTCGTGAGCGCCGCCGAAACCCGGTTCAGCGCGTCGACCTCCTTCGGTGACAACGTCCCCTTCGCCGCGAGCGGCACGATGTTCTGTGCGGGGAACATGTTCTTGTCGTCCACCAGCGGCACGAACCCGTTGGCGGCGATCGACGACGACGTGCTGAACAGATCGGCGACCTGGATGTCGCCGGATTTCAGCGCCGCGACCGTGACCGGGCCGCCGGTGTCGGTCGTGCGGATCTCGGCGAACTCGCAGCCGTAGAGCGACTTGATCTTGTCCTTCCAGCGGCTGCTCCATTGCCCGGGGCCGCCGAACACGAGTTCCTTGCACCGCTTGCCGAGATCGGAGAAGGTCCGGATACCGGAATCGGCGAGTTCCTTGCGCACCACCAGCAGGTCCTTGTCCTCCGCCGGCGCCTGTTCGAGGACTTCGAATCCCTGCGGCAACTTCTGTTTCAGCTGCGCGTAGACGTCCTGAGGCGTGGTCGCCTGCGTGTCCTTGTCGAAGTAGCGCAACAGGTTCCCGCTGTAGTCCGGCACCACCGAAAGCGATTTGTCCTGCAGTGCCTTGACGACGACCTCGCGGCTGCCGACCGGCGGGCGCACGGTCACGTTCTCCGCGCCCGCGTTGCGCAGCGCGCCCGCGTAGATCTGGGCCAGCAGAAGGCTTTCCCCGACATCGGACGCGCCGATGATGATGTCGCCGGACGCACCGCCCTCGGCTCCCCCGGCGAGCGGGTTGCCACAGCTCGCCGTCAGCAAGGCGATCCCGGCGAACAGCGCCGCCACCCTCCGCCTCATACCTTCGCCTTCTTCCCGCTCGCGGCCTGCGCCAGCCGAACTCCCTTGGGCACCAGCACCCGCTGGACGCCCGCCAGCGCGAGGTCCAGCACGACGGCCAGCAACGTCGTCAGCAAGGCGCCCGCGACCACCTGCGGATAGTCCAAAATGGCCAGTCCGTCGAGCAGGAACCGGCCGAGCCCGCCGAGCCCGACGTAGGCGGCCACGGCGGCCGTCGCCACCAGCTGCAGCACCGAGTTCCGCACCCCGCCGAGCACCAGCGGCAGCGAGATCGGCACCTCCACCTTCCACAACCGTTGCCAGCCGGTCATTCCGATGCCCTGCGCCGCGTCGACCACGCCGTGATCGGTCGCCTGCAGGCCCGCGTACGTCCCGGCGAGGATCGGCGGGATGGCGAGCACCACGAGGCCGATGATCGTCGAGAGCTCGCTTTCGGTGAAGAGCAGGAACAGGAAGGTCACCAGCCCCAGCGTCGGCAGCGCGCGGATCGCGTTGCCGCCGCTCACCAGCAGCACCGCGCCGCGACCGGTGTGCCCGACGTAGAGGCCGAGCGGGATCGCGATGATCAGCGCGAAGACCAGCGCCAGCGCCGTGTAGCCGAGATGCTGCAGCAGCCGGGCGGGGACGCCGTCGGGGCCCTGCCAGTGGGCCGGGTCGCCGAACCAGTTCAGCACGTCGCCGATCATTTCGCCCCCGCCGTGGTCGCCACCCGGTCCCAGGGTGTGAGGACATTGCGCAGCTGGACCAGCACCAGATCCACGATCAGCGCGAGCAGCAGGGTCGCGACGATCCCGACGACGATCGGCGAGAAGTACTCGCGCTGGAAGCCGTCGGTGAACAGCACGCCGAGCCCGCCGGTGCCGATCAGCGCGCCGACGCTGACCAGGCTGATGTTGCTGACCGAGGCCACCCGGACGCCCGCCGCGAGCACCGGCACCGAAAGCGGCAGCTCCACGGTGAGGAACCGGCGCGCGGGTTTGTAGCCGATCGCCGTGGCCGCGGCGACGACGTGCGGCGGGACGGCGTCGAGCGCGTCCAGCACCGGGCGCACGAGCAGGGCCGCGGTGTAGATCGTGAGCGCCACGATGACGTTGACGCTGTCGAGGATCTTCGAGCCGATGATGCCCGGGATCACCACGAACAAGGCGAGCGACGGGATCGTGTACAGCAGGTTCGCCACCACCAGCAGCACGGAACGCACCGCGGCGAACCGGTGGCCCAGCCAGCCCGCCAGCACCGCGATCACCAGGCCCAGCGCCAGCGGGACCAGCGAGAGATAGACGTGGTCGAGCAGGTCGCCGAAGAACTGCGACCTGTTGTTGGCGCTGCCCAGGTAGCGGCCGAGCTCCGCGAAGAAGTCCCCCATCAGGAACTCAGCGACGGCGTTTCGATCACCTCGAGGACTTGCTGGGCTCTGACCACGCCGAGGACCTTTTGGTCGGCGTCCACCACGACACCGAGGCTCGCGGGCGACGAAAGCGCCGCGTCGAGCGCGCCCCGGATCGGCGAACCCTGGAGGTACAGCGAACCGCCGGCGACGAGATCGGTCTCCGCGAGCTCTCCGTCCACAGTGGACCCCGGCCGCAGCCAGCCGCGCGGCTGCCCTTCGGCGTTGACCGCGACCTGCCAGTCGTCGGACGGGCCGGGGGCGGGCTTGCCGACCTCGACCCGCTTGACCTCTTCGACGACGATCCCTTCCGCCGAAAGGAAGGAGAGCCCGCGGTAGCCGCGGTCCTTGCCGACGAACGACGCGACGAAATCGTCGACGGGATGCCGCAGCACCTCCGACGGCGTGCCGTACTGCGCGAGCACCCCGCCGACGCGGAGCACCGCGATCTTGTCGCCGAGCCGCACGGCCTCGTCGATGTCGTGGGTGACGAACACGATCGTCTTGCCCAGCTGCGACTGCAGGCGCAGCAGTTCGTCCTGCAGTTCCTCGCGGACGATCGGGTCGACGGCGGAGAACGGCTCGTCCATCAGCAGCACCGGCGAATCCGCCGCGAGCGCCCGCGCGACGCCGACGCGCTGCTGCTGGCCGCCGGAAAGCTGGGCCGGGTACCGCTTGCCGAGTTCCGCGGGCAGACCGACGGTCTCGAGCAGTTCCGCCGCGCGTTTGCGCGCCTTGCCCTTGTCCCAGCCGGACAGCAGCGGCACGGTGGCGACGTTGTCCAGGACCGTCCTGTGTGGAAAGAGGCCGGCGTGCTGGATGACGTAACCGATGCCGCGGCGCAGCAACGCCGGGTCGCCGTCGCTGACGTCCTTGCCGTCGAGCAGCACCGTGCCCGAAGTCGGCTCGACCATCCGGTTGATCATCCGCAGCGACGTGGTCTTGCCGCAGCCGGACGGCCCGACGAAGACGGTGATGGTGCCGTCCTCCACGGTGAGGTTCAGGTCGTCGACCGCGACCGTCCCGTCCGGATACCGCTTGGTCACGCCACGGAACTCGATAGTCACGTGTCTCTCCCCATGTCTGGTCGAAAAACCGTAGCCCAGATCCTGCCTGTTGGCACGGTGTCCCAGGAGGCGGGTCACTAGGCTGCTGCCTGTGAGTTCCTCCGTCGATGACGTCCTCGCGGCGCACGGTGTCCACGTGCGACCGCTCCATCAGGTGATTTCCCTGCTCCGGACGGATTGGCGTGACCTCGGCGAGCTGGTCCGCGTCAGCACCGCGCCGCGCCGGAGTGTCGAAGACGTCCTGAACGCTCTCGGCGACGACCTCGAGCGGAACGAGTCCCGCTTGCGGCTCGCCCCCGCCGCCCGCGAGAAGTACGCGCACTTCGGGGCACGGGACCGGAAATCCGATCCCGACCTGCTGAAGACCATCACCAGCTACGTCGAGAACGTGCCCGCGCCGCTGGCCGCGCTCGATCACGTGCAGGCGACGCCGGAGACGGTGCTGAACCGGGCGCTGTGGCTGGACGAGCGCTACGACCTCGGCACAGCAAAGCTGCTGTTCCTCGGCGACCACGACCTCACTTCCCTGGCCGTGCGCGCGTTGCGGCCGGACGCGGACCTCACCGTCGTCGATCTCGACGATCGCGTGCTCTCCTACATCGACGAACTCAGTGAGCGGTCCGTCCGCACGCTGCACACGGATCTGCGCGTCGGCCTGCCGCCCTCGGTGACCGGGCGGATGGACCTCGTGTTCAGTGATCCGCCTTACACCCCCGAAGGAATGGGCCTGTTCGCGGCGCGCGGCGTTCAGGCGCTCGCCGAACCCTCGGACGGCCGGTTGCTGCTCGCCTACGGCTACAGCCCCGCCACCCCGCGCTGGGCGCGCAGGTGCAGCGGGCACTCGCGACGCTCGGGCTGACCTTCGAAGCGATCCTGCCCGGCTTCAACCGGTACTTCGGCGCGCAGGCGATCGGGAGCGCGGCGGACCTCTACGTCTGCCAGCCGACCGCGAAGTCGAAGAAGAACCGCGGCGGCAAGGGGAAGGCCGCGATCTACACGCACGGCCCGCAGTCGGTGGAGTCCGCCGGCGCGGCCAAGCCGTCGCTGCTGGAGAAGCTGCACGAGATCGCCACCGAGGGCGGGCTGGCCTTGGAGTCACGGCCGGTGGACTGGTCCGTTTCCGGGCCGGAAGGCGACGCGGTCGCGATGGACCTCTCGGCCGACCCCGGCCCGTGGCTGCTGCGGACCCTGCTGGGCACCAACGCGCGGCGGCTGGCGCTGCTGGTCCCGAACTCGCATCCCGATCTGACGAACGCCGAGGCGCAGGGCGCGCTGAACCGGCTGGTCGGGGCGAAGTACAAGCTGCGGTTGCTGCGGAGCGCCCCGGACAACCGGCACGCCGTCGTCGTCGCGGACGCCGTCGAGCACCAGGATGAGCTGCTGACCAGGGCGCACGCCCGGCTGGCGAACGTCTCGCTGGACGTTCCGCCGGAGCTGACGGACGCACGGCTGATCGACCTGCCGCGGCACCGGCTGGCGGAACTGCTCGCCTGAGGCGCGTGTCATCGGAACGTCATGAGCCGCTCCTAGGTTCGGTCCCATGAACCAGCCGTACGGGTTCGCCTACCCGCAACGCCCCAAGACCAGCGGTCTCGCGATCGCCACGCTCGTACTGGGCTTGGCCGGTTGCCTGGCGCTGCCGCTGCTGCCCGCGATCATCCTGGGCATCATCGCGCTCACCCAGACCGGCCCGGGAAAGCAGCAGGGCCGGGGCCTGGCGATCGGTGGCCTCGTGGCCGCCGGGTTCTGGGCCATCGGCTGGGTCGCCCTGCTCGGGAACACCATGGGGGACCCGGACCGCTACACGGCGAGCCCGACGGGCGCGAGTTGCGCGACGCCGCCGTCCGGGCACGCCAACGTCTGCACGTTGAAGCCGGGCGATTGCTTCCAGCAGCCCGCGGTCACGGGTACTTACACCAGCGTCGAACTCACCACGTGCGACCGCGCGCACAGCACCGAGGTGATCGGGGCTTTCACTGCGGCGGACGGCCCCTGGCCCAGCGGCGGGGAACTGAAAGCGGAGGCCTTGACGCACTGCCAGCGGATCATGGCGAAGAACGTGGACAGTCCGCGGCTCAACGCGGAGGGTGTCTACACCGACCTGGTCACCTGGAAGCCGGGGCGCGACGAGTGGAAGCACGGCGTGCGCACCGTCTTCTGCACGCTCCACTCGCCCGGTTCGGAGCTGACCGGTTCCGTCCTCGTCCCCGGTGCGGACCTCGCTGTCCCGACCGGCTGACGTGCGCGACCCCCGAACGCTGTGAGAGGTCCTTTCCGTGCGAAATTCGCAAGGAAAGGACCTCTCATAGCGCTTGAGCGAGCGTGAACGGGACCGTCACACCACGCCGTCGGCCTCCGCGGCCTTCGCGACCGCGGCGGCCACCTCGGGCGCGACGCGCGGGTCCAGCGGGCTCGGGACGATCCGGTCCGGGCCGAGGTCGTCCTGCGCGACCGCGAAGATCGCGTCGGCCGCGGCCAGCTTCATGTTCTCCGTGATCGCCCGCGCGCCGGAGTCGAGCGCGCCGCGGAAGACGCCGGGGAACGCCAGCACGTTGTTGATCTGGTTCGGGAAGTCGCTGCGCCCGGTCGCCACGATCTTGGCGTACCGCGACGCCGCGACCGGGTGCACCTCCGGGTCGGGGTTGGACAGCGCGAACACGATCGCGTCGTCGGCCATCCCGGCCAGCAGGGTCTCGTCGATGGTCGCCCCGGACAGGCCGAGGAAGACGTCGGCGCCCTTCAGCGCCTCGCCGAGGCCGCCGCGCAGACCGGCCGTGTTCGTGGTCTCGGCGAGCTTCTGCTTGATCGGGTTCAGGCCCTCGCGACCGGAGTGGATGATGCCGCGCGAGTCGAGCACGGTGACGTCCGCGACGCCGGCGTTCTGCAGGATCCTGGCGCAGGCCACACCCGCCGCGCCGGCTCCCGAGACGACCACGCGCTGGCCGGAGATGTCCTTACCGAGGACCTGGTTCGCCCCGCGCAGCGCGGCCAGCGTGACGATCGCCGTCCCGTGCTGGTCGTCGTGCATGACCGGGCAGTCGAGGGCCTCCTTGAGGCGGTCCTCCAGCTCGAAGCAGCGCGGCGCCGAGATGTCCTCCAGGTTCACCGCGCCGAACGACGGGCGCAGCCGGACCAGGGTCTCGATGATCTCGTCGACGTCGGTGGTGTCCAGCACCAGCGGGATCGAGTCGAGCCCGCCGAAGGTCTTGAACAGGACCGACTTGCCCTCCATGACCGGCAGCGAAGCGCTCGCGCCGATGTCACCGAGGCCGAGCACCGCCGTACCGTCGCTGACCACCACGACCAGCCTGTCCGCCCACGTGTACCGCTTCGCCTTGGCCGCGTCCTCGGCGATCGCCCGGCTCACCTTCGCCACCCCAGGCGTGTACGCGACCGAGAGGTCACGGGGCGAGGAGATCGGTCGCGTGGCGGCCACGGAGAGCTTGCCGCCCTCATGCCCCTCGAAGATCTCGGTGTCCGTCACTGGCGTGGTCATCGTGGTGGTTCCCGTCATTGCTTCCGCCGTGTCTAAGGACGGCGAAGTCTCGATTCGAGCGAAGGTCATTGGAATTTCTCCTGGGACTGCGAGCGGGGGAACTGGCCGGTGAGCAGGCCAAAATTGGGCATGGCCCGGCCACCTGGGGTAACTCGTCCTCCGACACGGCAGCCCAGCGCGGTAGCGCCGGCCTGTCGGCGAAGCGTCCAATCGGCCATCGGTGCCGTGGGTGTGGCGACGGCCGCGGACGCAGCGGTCCGATCATTGTGACAGGCGTGCGGACCAGTGTGCCCCTCTGGTGCGGTTGATGTCACAAACCGGCCCGGTTTTCCGCAGTTCAAAGGAGGTTTCGCAAGACGTCCATCCGGTTTGGGAAGGGCTCGTTAGCATTGGGGACATGCAAGCCAGGCGCCTCGGCATCCCCGATTGTTTCGAGTTCACCCCGCGGACTTTCCCCGATCACCGCGGCCTGTTCGTCGCGCCGTTCCAGGAAGAAGCGTTCGTCGAAGCGGTCGGGCACCGGCTGCGTCTCGGGCAGACCAACACCAGCGTCTCGCGCCGCGGGTCCATCCGCGGCGTGCACTTCGCGGACACCCCGCCAGGGCAGGCGAAATACGTGTACTGCCCGAGCGGTTCGCTGCTGGACGTCATCGTGGACCTCCGGGTCGGCTCGCCCACCTTCGGCGAATGGGCGTCCGTCGTGCTCGACAGCACCGAGTACAAAGCGGTCTACATCGCCGAAGGCCTTGGCCACGCCTTCATGGCGCTCGAAGACGAGACGGTCATGGCGTACCTCTGCTCCGAGCCGTACAACCCGGCGGGCGAACACGGCGTCAACCCGATGGACACGGATCTCGCGCTGCCCTGGCCCCAGGACATCGAACCCGTCGTGTCCGAAAAGGACACCGCTGCGCCCTACCTGAAAGAGGCGTTGGAGCAGGGACTGCTGCCGCGGTACGACGACTGTGTGGCGTACTACGAGAAGCTGCGCGCCGCGAACTGAGCTAGCGCGCCACGTCTTCGGCCAGCACCCGTTCCACGTTCCGTTCCGCCAGCGCGGTGATCGTGACGAAGGGGTTCACGCCGGTACTTCCCGGGATCAGCGATCCGTCGGTCACGTAGAGGTTCCGGTAGCCCTTCACGCGGCCGTACGAGTCGGTGGCCTCGCCCAGCACCAAACCACCCAGCGGGTGATAGGTGAACCGGTTCTCGAACGACCGTGTGTCCCCGAACAGGTCGCTGCGGTAGATCGTGCGATTCGCCCGGTTGACCTTGTCGAACAACGACTTCGCCGCGTCGATCGACGGCTTCCCCTGCGAAGCGCGCCAGTGGAGCCGCGCGGAGTCGCTCGCGGCGTCGTAGGTGAAATGGCCGCGCTCGGAGTTCTTCGTGATCGCCAGGTACAGGCTCAGCCAGGTCTCGACCCCGGCGGGCACCGGCGCGACCTCGGCGAACACCGGGTTCACCGGGTCGTCCCACGCGTCGATGCCGAGCGCGGGCATACCCGACTGCAGCGATCCGCCGAGATCCCACGCGTGGTTGGCGCGGCCCAGCATCACGTTGCCGTTGGTGCCCCAGCCGCGGCCGACCGCGTCGCCGAGTTCGGGCAGCGTCCCGGTTTCCCGCGCCCGCACGAGCAGCTCCGTCGAACCGAGGCTGCCGGCGCCGAGGAACAGGTATTTCGCGCCGAGCTGCTTCCTCGCCACGATCGCGCCGTCTTCGGAGGTCTCGTGCACGGTGAGGACGTACGTGCCGTCGGTCTGCCGAGTGATCCCGCGGACCTCGTGCAGCGTCTTGATGGTCACCTTCCCGGTGCCCAGCGCGGCCGCGAGGTAGGTCTTGTCGAGGGACCGTTTGCCGTGGTTGTTGCCGTAGATGACCTCGGACGCGAGCGCCGACCTCGGCACCGTGCCCGCTTCTTCCCGTTTCATGTACTCGAAGTCGTAAACGCTGGGCACGAAAACCGTCTTGAGGCCCGCGCGCGTCGCGGCCTTCCGGGACACCCTCGCGTAGCGGTAGGAACGGCAGGTTTCGAACCAGTGCGGGTCGATGTGGTTCACGCCGAGGGCCTGGTTGGCCCGCGGGAAATACTTCCCGTACATCTCGTCCGCGTCGACGGCGGGCAGGATCTCCTCGAAGTACGACCGCTTCGGTGTCACGGCCATCGCGCCGTTGACCAGCGAACCGCCGCCGACGCCGCGTCCGACGTAGACGGACATGTCGCCGTGGCTCACCCGGTCGAGGACGCCGGGGTACCGGCCGATGTCCCGGTTCGCCAGGTCCATCCAGAGAAACGACGCGAGCGGGGCCTGCGTGCGGTTCTTGAACCACGCGGCGCGGCGGTCCGGCCGGAGCATGTCGCAGAAGACCTTGCCGTCCGGCCCGGGGTCGGCCCACAGTTTGCCCATTTCGAGCATGACCGTGGGAATCCCCGCCTCGCCCAGGCGGAGCGCGGTGACCGCGGCGCCGTAGCCGGTGCCGATGACCACGGCCGTCGAGAAACCCGGGGACGTTTCTTCGGCCTGTGCGGTGGAAATCGTGGTCAGCCCGAGAGCGGCGGCGGAGTTGAGCGCGGTGTACCCGAGGAACTTGCGGCGCGACAGTGGGGACATGGGCCGATGATCGCCCGCTGTTCGAGCCGCCTTCAAGAGCGAATCCGAAGCCGATTCGCGTCAGCTGGGTAAACACCGTTTATTTTCACTCGAACGTGGCGATTCAGGGGTCCCTTGGGTGGCTTCCCCGATGTGGCCCAAACCGGCACAGACCACTCTTTCGAGGCATGAGACGTCTTCTCGCCGCGACCGCGGCCGCACTGTCCGCAGCCGCCCTCTTCGCCTTCCCCGCCCAAGCCTCCGCGGCGGCGTTGCCCGACTTCGACTTCTCCGCCTGCCCCGCTCCGCCCGCCGACGCCGACCCCGGCACATGGCGTTGCGAAGCCTTTGTCGCCCAAGGAGCCCTGACCATCGGCGATCGCGAGATCCCGCTCGGGGAGATGCGGCTGACGTTCTCCGAAGGCAAAGTGGACGGGAAATACGCGCAGGTGTTCGGGGAACTGCGGCACGCTCCGGCCCGGATCCGCGACACTTTCGGCGCGACCTTGCAGCTGAAGTACGGCGGCTACTCGGACTTCCAGTCGAACGACGAGCGCCGCGGCGAGCTGGACCTCTACGCCTCCCTGCGGCATCCCTTGCTGCCCAAGGAATGCACGATCGGCACCCTCGGCGCGCCGCTGCACTCGGTGGTCGAGGACGACCCCGCGGTCCCGTTCGAGGTGATCTCCAAGAAGCCGGCGACGGTGCGGTTCGGCGTCGTCGACTCGCAGCTCGCCCTGCCGCGCACGACCGGCTGCGGCCCGCTGGCGCGAGTGGCCGACGAGCTGCTCGGCCTCCCGTCGGCGAGCGGGCGGAACACCTTCAAAATGGCCACTTACGTGCAGTTCAAGCCCCTCTGACCACCCGCGTTTCGCCCTCTGAATGCGGTAGTTGCACGCGCAAGGACCGCATCCAGAGGACTAAACGCGAGAGAAGCGCGCGCTGGGTGCCCACCGCCGGTGCGCGGACGGCCGGCACGCGTGACCGGACGGACGCCTCTCGTGACTGGATGGACGACACGCGTGATCGAACGGCCGACTCCCGCACGGCCGAGGTCCGCCGCGAGTCGTCCGTCTGGACACGTGTGTCGTCCGCCGGATCACGTGTGTCGTCCACACAGTCACGCGAAGGCATTCGAGGGGACCGGGCGCGAAGGTGCCTACTTCTTCTTGGTCACCCAGATGGTGATGGTCGCGGTCACGACGGGCTTCCCGTTCGTGTCCGTGATCGTCACCGGCACGGGCAGCTCGAAGCCCTCGTCGCCGAATTCCGGCAGCTCCGGCAGCTCGGCGACGGCACGCAGGCTCGTCTCTGCCTTCGCCACGTACGCGACCGTCATGCCCTTCGGCAGCCACCGATGCGTCGTCGGCACGGTCGCCTCGGCGAGCATGCCCATCGCGATCTCGGCGAGGTTGCAGGCCGCGATCGCGTGAAAGGTCTTGATGTGGTTGTAAACACCCCACCACTTCGGGGCCGTCACCTCGCACCGGCCGGGACCCAGGTCGCGCACCGACGGGAGCACCGTCCGGAAGTACGGCACACGCAGGCACATCGCCGCCGAGAACAGCTGTTTGCCGACCGGTTTGCCCGCCAGCCGGTTCCACATCGCGTAGGTCGGATTCTGCGCCATCACGGTCTCCTCATCATGTTACTCACCAGTAGCATAACCGGACGGCAGGCTATATTCGCAACGTGGCACATCGGCTCTTCCTCCTCCGGCATGGTCAGACCGAGTGGTCCGTCAACGGACGGCACACCGGACGCACCGACATCCCGCTCACGGCCGCCGGCGAGGGGCAGGCCCGCGCGGCGGGCGGCACCCTGCGCGCCGTTCTCGGCGGCAGCCCGGCGCTGGTCCTCTCCAGCCCCCGCACCCGGGCGTTGCGCACGGCCGAGCTGGCCGGCCTGCGCGTCGACGAGGTCACCGAAGAACTGTCCGAATGGGACTACGGCGACTACGAGGGCATCACCACCCCGGTGATCCGGGAGACCGTTCCGGGATGGACGGTCTGGTCGCACCCGATTCCCGGCGGTGAGAGCGCGGAAGACGTCAACGCCCGCGCGGACAAGCTGATCGAACGCGTCCGCGAACCGCTCGGCGAAGGTGACGTGATCCTGGTCGGCCACGGGCATTTCAGCCGCGTCCTGGTCGCGCGCTGGATCGGCCTCCCGTCGACGGCGGGCGTCCACTTCGGACTCGACCCGGCCGGCGTCGCGGTACTCGGCGACGAACGCGGCGAGCCGCAGATCGAACACCTCAACCTGCTCCCCACGACGGAGGACTAGTGGCCGACGACCGAATCCGGCGTATCCGCGAAGAAGACGTCGACGCCGTCGTCCGGCTCGTCTACGACCTCGCCGAGTTCGAGCGCGCCCCGGACGAGTGCCACCTCACGCCCGAGCAGCTGCGCGCCGCGCTGTTCGGCGAGGCGCCGGCCCTGTTCGGGCACGTCGCCGAGGTCGGCGGCGAGATCGTCGGCTACGCGCTCTGGTTCCTCAACTTCTCCACCTGGCGCGGCGTGCACGGCATCTACCTGGAGGACCTCTACGTCCGCCCCGAACAGCGCGGCTCCGGCCTCGGCAAGGCGCTACTGGCCACCCTCGCGGCGGTCTGCGTCGAGCGCGGCTACGCCCGGCTCGAATGGTCGGTGCTCAACTGGAACCCGGCGCAGGGGTTCTACAAGTCACTCGGCGCGGTGCCGATGGACGAATGGACCGTCGACCGCCTCACCGACGAACCCCTGAAGGCGCTCGCCGCCCAGATCTAGGTGTAACTCGCGTGCTTGAAGGCGTATCTCGCGAGTTACGCCTTCAAGCACGCGAGTGCGGAGTCAGGAGTCGCGCTCTTCGCGTTCGCGGCGCGCCGCGCGACCCGCGGCACCGTCCCGCTCGGCGGCTTCCTCTTCGGTCTCGCCTTCCTGCATCCCGAGCGCCCACGCGCGCGAAGGGCGGCGGAACAGCAGCACGATGACGGCGACACCGACCAGCCCCAGCGGCACTCCCCACAACGGCTGCCCGGACGGGCCCGCGCCGTACCAGCCGACGCCCACCAGGATCAGCGCGACGACCACGCCGGGCGACCTCGCCCACGTCTTCCCCATCATCAGCCCGGCCGCGCAGGCCAGCGTCCCGGCGGCGAGGACGAGGTAGTAGGCGACTTCGGCCAGGAGGTTCTCCGGTCCGGCCCGGCCGTTGACCAGGAGCAGGATCGCGAACACGATCAGGGCGAGCCCCGGCAGCGCGGTGACGGCGCCGGCGAGGCGGACTTCACGGGGCGCGGGCGAGAGCTTGTCGGCGATGGACACGGCGAAACAGCCTTCCAGGCTTCCGGACACGGCGCCCCACCAGGGCGGGTCACCGTACGTGAGCACTTTCGATCGTATGCCACCCGGTCGGCCGGTTTCCCCTCGCCGCCGCATGGGAAGAATTGGAAGTGTCGTCGATGAGCGGGCGGTCGGCCCGGGTGCACTTGTCACGACGCGCGAGAGCCGCCGGCGATGAGGAGGAACGCCCGCCACAGGGGTCATACGGTGCTGCTTCGAGGACGCACGGGCCACTGAGCTTCGCGTCACCTGACGCTCCCCTCTTCGGGCCGAAGGGGCTTACCCTGCGGTATGTGCGTGCCATCCTCGTCGTGAATCCCCAGGCCACCTCGACCACCGCCGGTGGCCGTGACGTGCTGGCGCACGCACTGGCCAGCCAGGTCAAACTCGACGTGGTGGAGACCGACTACCGCGGCCACGCGATGGCCGTGGCGCGTTCCGCCGCCCGCGACGGGATCGACCTGGTGGTCGCCCACGGCGGCGACGGCACGGTCAACGAGGTCGTCAACGGTCTCCTCGCGGACTCCGACGGCGATCCGGCGCGGGTCGGCGACGTCCCCATGCTCGGCGTCGTACCGGGCGGCTCGGCGAACGTCTTCGCCCGCGCGCTCGGGATCGCGCACGATCCCGTGGAAGCCACCCATCAGCTCCTCAACGCCATCGAGAACGACCGAAGCCGCAAAGTCGGCCTCGGGATCGCCGACGGCCACTGGTTCACCTTCAACGCCGGCATGGGCTGGGACGCCGACGTCGTCGGCCGCGTGGCCAAGCGCCGGGGAAAGCAGACCACCGCGGGGCTCTACCTGAGGGCCGCGGTCGCGTCGCATCTGCGGCCGCCGCTCGGCCGTCCGCCCCTCACGGTCCGCATCCCGGGTGAAGAGCCCACCGAAGTGCTGACCGCTTTCGTGTCGAACACCGATCCGTGGAGCTACCTGGGCGACCGCCCCGTCCATCTGAACCCGGACAGCTCGTTCGACACCGGACTGGGCCTTTTCGCGTTGAGCGGTCTGGGATTGCCCACCGTGTTCAAGCATGTACGGCAGGCATTGCTCACTAAGAGCGATCAACGCGGGCGACGTCTCCTTCGTCACGATGACCTGCCGATGATCCGCATAGACGCTGCTGAACCGGTAAACTTCCAGGTGGACGGCGACCTCGTCGGCCAGCGGAAGAGGGTGGAGTTCTTCAGCGTCCCGGAAGCACTGACGGTAATCGTCTGACGACCGGACCGCTGATCGCCTGCGGCAAAGTACGAACTGCCGCTCATCGACGCAGAACCTCCGCTCACCGCATCGGCCTTCCCATCGGAAGGCCGTTTCGGAACGAAACCGCAGGTCAGAAGCGTCGCTCGGCCGGGTGAGCTGACTCACCGATCTTCAGAAAACCCTTGTCGAAACGGGTGCTTCGTGAAAGCATTCACAAGCACCCAAAAAAACGACCGCCATGACGACTATGGCGCGGAGTACCGCGCCGTTATGAAGGAGCTCAGAAACATGGACTGGCGCCACGACGCGGCCTGCCGAGACGAGGACCCCGAGCTGTTCTTCCCCGTGGGAACCAGCGGTCCTGCTCTGTCGCAGGTAGCGCAGGCGAAGGCCGTGTGCCACCGCTGCACCGTCGCTTCCGACTGCTTGGCCTGGGCATTGGCCAGCGGGCAGGACGCAGGCGTCTGGGGCGGGATGAGCGAGGACGAGCGACGGGCCCTGAAGCGCCGTCGTACGCACATCGGCACGCGTACCTCCGCCTGAGTCTTTCGGACTCAGCACGCTTCATCGCATTACTCACAACTGAGCAAGACCCCAAGCTTCGGGAAACTCCCGCGGCGCAGTGGCCGTATGGCCGTGCGCTGCGAGGTGACACGTACCCGACTTGAGCTTAACAAGCGAGGCCGACACGCCCCCACGGGGGTACGGCTTCAGCGGACTTTTCCCAAGTCCTCCCGCGGAACCGTTACAGGGCCGGCGCCACTTCTCTTCGGGCGCCGGCCCTAAAACGTGTCCGGGTGGGACTGTCCTTTGAGGACGATCAAAAGGGACAGTCCACTCCAGACCCCGTGAGACCGGAATTCACAGACGTCGGGACAGCGGGATCCGCAACGCCGCTTCGGTGCCCACCCGGCGGGCGCCTTCTTCGGAATCCCCGCGCAGTCCCCGGATCGACAGCGATCCGCGCAGTTCCGACTCCACGAGGGTCCGCACGATCTGGAGCCCGAGGCCGTCGCTGCGTTCCAGCGAGAACCCCGACGGCAGCCCGCGCCCGTTGTCGCGGATGACGACGTCGAGCCAGCGCGCCGAGCGCTCCACCTCGAGTTCGACCTTGCCCGGCCGTCCGTCGGGGAAGGCGTGCTCGATGGCGTTCTGGACCAGCTCGGCCAGCACCATCACCAACGGCGTCGCGATCTCGGCGACGACGACACCGAACGAGCCCGTGCGCGAAAGCCCGACCTGCGATTCGGCGGTCGCGACCTCGCCGACCATCGGGAGGACGTTGTCGAGCAGCTTGTCGAGATCGACCCGTTCGTCCACCGAGATGGACAGCGCCTCGTGCACCATCGCGATCGACGAGACCCGGCGCACGGATTCGCCGAGCGCGAGCCGCGCCTCCTCGCTGGACGTGCGGCGCGACTGGAGCCGCAGCAACGCGGCGACGGTCTGCAGGTTGTTCTTCACCCGGTGATGGATCTCGCGGATGGTCGCGTCCTTCGACAGGAGGGCACGGTCACGGCGCTTCACCTCGGTGACGTCGCGCACCAGCACCAGCGCGCCCGCGGGCTGCCCGGCGGGCCGCAGCGGCAGCGCACGGAACAGCACGACGGCGCCGCGCCGCGAGTCCGCTTCCGTCCGGCTGCTGGGCTTGCCGTCGAGCGCCTCGATGATCCGGTGCGACACCTCGGTCGCGTCGAACGGGTCGCGGATGAGCGACCTGGTCAACGGCGCGAGACGCTGGCCGACGAGGTCGGATTCGTGCCCCATCCGGTGATAGGCCGACAACCCGTTCGGGCTGGCGAAGACCACGGTGCCGGTCGGGTCGAGGCGGATGAGACCGTCGCCGACCCGCGGACTGGTGTGCGTGTCCGTCTGGTTCCCCGGGCTGGGGAAGGTGCCGTCGACGATCATCTGGCACAGGTCGCCCGCGCTGCCGAGATAGGCGATCTCGAGCGGGCTCGGCACCCGCGAAGCGGCCAGGTTGGTCTCGCGGCTGAGGACGGCGATCACCGTGCCGCCGAACACCACCGGGATGGCCTCGCGCCGCATCGGCAGGTCGCGGTACCAATGCGGGTCCTCTTCGCGGCAGATCCGCACCTCGCGGCTCGCCTTGGCCAGCTGCGGATGCTCGTCCTCGGTGAACCGGGAGCCGACGACGTCCTCCGGATGGGCCGTCGGCGCCGTCGTCGGGCGCGCGTGCGCGACACACACGTAGTCGCCGCCGTCGGGCTGCAGCTCCTCCGAGACGGCGACCCAGAGCAGGAAGTCGGCGAAGGACAGGTCGGCGAGCAGCTGCCATTCGGCGACCACGGTCTGGAGATGGTCCGCGGCTTGACCGGACAGGCCGGTGTTCTCCGCGAGCAGATCGGAAAGGGTGGACACGTCCCCATCCAAGCAGGGTGAGGGCCGCATGACACACTGGAGAGGTTGACCCTGGCCCAGCGGTGTCGTATCACCCCGCGCGGGCCACTCGGACGAGGAGTGAAACATGTCGAAGCGCGCCCGCAAGCGTCGCGACCGTAAGAAGAACGGCGCGAACCACGGCAAGAAGCCCAACTCCTGATCATCGATCAGACGACGAAGGCCCCCGCACCGATCCGGTACGGGGGCCTTCGTGTGTCCTTGGGCACTACTCGAACGTCTGCTCGATCTTGACCTCGGTGCGCTCGATGGTGATCGAGCCCTTGGCCTGCACGGTCTGGCGGATCGAGGCCCGCAGCCGGGACTTGAGGTCGTCCGGCGCGTGGTCGCCACCGCATTTGCGGGCGAGCAGCTGCTTGATGTGCTCGTCGATGCCGTATTCCTCGAGGCACGGCGGGCAGTCCTCGATGTGCTTGCGCAGGGCGGCGTCGCGCTCGGCGCTGCACTCCTTGTCCAGCAGCAGGTAGATGTCGGCGAGGGCTTCCTCGCACCTGACCTTGTCGTCCGCTCCGGCGCAGTAGTCCTCGTTCATCGCCCCGCCACCTCCTGCTGTTTGCCCGCGCGGATGAAGCCGCGCTCACGCGCGACGTCGGCGAGCAGGTCGCGGAGCTGGGCGCGGCCGCGGTGCAGCCGGGACATCACGGTGCCGATGGGCGTGTCCATGATCTCGGCGATCTCCTTGTACGCGAAACCTTCGACATCGGCGAGGTAGACCGCGAGGCGGAACTCCTCGGGCAGCTTCTGCAGCGCTTCCTTGACGTCGGCGTCGGGCAGGTTGTCCATCGCCTCGACCTCGGCCGAGCGCAGCCCGCTGGAGGTGTGGCTCTCCGCCTTGGCGATCTGCCAGTCGGTGATCTCCTCGGTGGGCTGCTGCACCGGCTGGCGCTGACGCTTGCGATAGCCGTTGATGTAGGTGTTGGTGAGGATGCGGTACATCCACGCCTTGAGGTTCGTGCCCGCCTTGAAGGACGCGAAGGCCGCGTACGCCTTCAGGTACGTCTCCTGGACGAGGTCCTCGGCATCGGCGGGATTCCGGGTCATCCGCATGGCGGCCGAGTACAGCTGGTCGAGCAGGGGCATCGCGTCCCGCTCGAAGCGCTCGGCCCGCGCGGCCGCCTCTTCGGCGTCCGTGCCCGTGTCCGGCGCGGGATTCTGCGTGCTCGGCAAACCGTTCCCTTCCCGATCGGCGTCGATGCGCTTGTGCGCATGAGACGCCGACGAGTTTACGCGCGGACGGATCACCTGGCCGCCCGGCGTGCGCGGGATCAGGATTCGGGGAGCTTCGAGTGTGGTGGACACGTGCCTTCCAACAGTGAGGCCCGGCCGGGCATTCCCGGCACGCTCGTAGACTCCGCCCATGGCAGGCAAGGGAACCCCGGCGACGGCGCTGCTGGCGAAGCAGAAGGTGGCGCATGTTCTGCACGCCTACGACCACGATCCGCGGGCCGAGTCGTACGGCCTCGAAGCCGTCGAAGCGCTGGGGCTCGACCCCGCGCGCGTGTTCAAGACACTCGTCGCCGAGGTCGACGGGAAACTGACCGTCGGTGTGGTCCCGGTCACCGGCCAGCTGGATCTGAAGGCGCTGGCGGCCGCCGCGGGCGGGAAGAAGGCGAAGATGGCCGACCCCGCCGCCGCGCAGCGTGCGACGGGATACGTGCTCGGCGGGATCTCGCCGCTCGGGCACCGGAGCAGGCTTCCGGTGGTGGTCGACTCGTCGGCGGAGAAGTTCGAAACCGTGCACTGCTCGGCAGGCAGGCGGGGGCTGGAGGTCGAACTCGCGCCCGGCGATCTGGTGCGGCTCACCGGTGCCGTGGTCGCCCCCATCGCGGGCTGATCTTCCCGCGTTTCGTCCTCTGAATGCGGTAGGTCGCGTGACCGCCGGGACGGCACACGTGATCAGACGGACGACACGCGTGACTGGACGGACGACACGCGCCTGCGGCCGGTCCGCCGCGTGTCGTCCGCCTGGACACAGGTGACGTCCGTCCGATCACGTGTGACGTCCGTCTGATCACGCGAAACCGCCCGATCGCGGGAGAAGGGACTCACCCTCGCGAGGGAGTGGAGTCGGTCCGCAGCGGGAAGATCACGCGGCCGCGCCCGGGAATCGTCATCGGCAAGCGAAAGACGACTCCCGGGAGCGACGAAATGACCGAGACCTTGCCCGGCGTACCGAGATGGGCGAACCTCGCCGCCCACGCGGCGGCGCTGGTGACGGTGCCGTCCGGGCTGTGGCGGATCGCGATGGGACTCGGCCTCCCGGTCGGGTTCACCGCGCGGGGCCTGGCCGAGTTCGGGATCCCCGGCTGGGGCACGGTCTACGTCTTCGGCCTGAGCCTGCTCTCCGAAGCGCTCGCGTTCCTCACCCTCGGGCTGGTCCGGCCGTGGGGTGAGGTGTGGCCGCGCTGGATCCCGGGGCTGCGTGGCCGCCGGATCCCGCCGCTCGCGGCGATCCTCCCCGCCGCCGCGGGGGCGATCGCCCTGATCGCGCTCAGCGCCCAGTGGCTGTTCCGCTGGGCACAGGCCGGGTCTTCGGTGCCTCCGGGGACCAGAGAGGACTCGCCGGTCTACGACATCGTCATGGCGGCCTGTTACGCGCCGCTCCTGCTCTGGGGCCCGCTGCTGGCCGCGGTCACCGTGCACTACGCCCGGCGGCGGTTCTCAGGTGAGCGGCCGCAGCACACGCTCCAGCCACTCGGCGGCCGCGCGTGACACGCCTTCGAGATCGGCGCTGAGGTTGTGATCTCCCTGGAGCACCACGATCTCGTGATGCGGCCCCGCCTTGGGCAGGCCGAACGGGTCACGTTCGCCCTGCACCACCAGGGTCGGGACCTCGACGGCGTCCAATTCGGCCTGCCGCGACTTCTCCGGCTTTCCCGGCGGATGCTCGGGGAAGGCCAGGCAGAGCACCGCCACCGCCTGCCCCGCCGCGGCGGTCCGGCAGGCGACGCGGGCCCCGGACGACCGGCCCCCGAACACGATCGGGAGGTCGTCGAAGCGCTCGGAGATCTCGTCCACGACGGTGAGCCAGGCGGTGTCGAGCTGGGTGGCGGGGGCCGGCGCACGACGGCCCGCCACCCGGTACGGCTGCTCGACGAGCGCGACGTGGACACCGGCCGCCTGCGCCGCGCGGGTGACCGCGACCAGGTCCTTCGCGCCGATCCCGCCGCCCGCGCCGTGGCCGAGCATCAGGACCGCGATCCCTTCCTCGGCGCAGTGCAGCTCGGCCCGCGCGGGGCCGTAGGCGGTGTCGATCTCCAGCTTCGTCATGAGTTCGGCAGTTCGAAGAGCGCGCTGTCGGCGGCGGGTTCGACGCGGTCCAGCAACTGCGGGCCGTTGTTGCGGACGTTGTTGACCAGGCTGGACACCGGCCGCAGCTCGATCGTGTCGACCAGGTCCACCGGCGGCGGGACGAGCAGTTCGGTGACGTCGGGCCGGTCGGGGTCGAGCCAGGTGTCCCACTTCTCGCGCGGCATCAGCAGCGGCATGCGGTGGTGGATGTCGGTGAGCCTGCCGACCGAGTCCGTGGTGATCACGGAGAAGGTGATCAGCGGATCGGCGTCCTTGTCGTCCTTCGGCCGCCAGGTCTCCCAGATCCCGGCGAACGCGAGCGATCCGTCACCTGGCCCGGTCATGAAGAAGGGCTGCTTCTCCTTGCCGTCACGCCGCCACTCGTAC
Organism: Amycolatopsis sp. EV170708-02-1; assembly: GCF_022479115.1. Taxonomy (NCBI): domain Bacteria; kingdom Bacillati; phylum Actinomycetota; class Actinomycetes; order Pseudonocardiales; family Pseudonocardiaceae; genus Amycolatopsis; species Amycolatopsis sp. EV170708-02-1. The sequence continues at coordinate 3,365,623 of NZ_CP092497.1, read as the reverse complement.
CAGCCGTCGGCGGGGACCAGGCAACGCCTCGCCGAGACCGCCTTCTTGAAGGACGGCTTCTCCTTGGCCGTCTCGGCGCGCGTGTTGATCATCTTCGAACCGACGCCCGGGTCCTTCGCCCAGAACGGGACCAGGCCCCAGCGCATCATGCGCAGCGACCGGACGGCGGGCTCGTCTTCGAGCACCGCGCCGTCGGCGTCGCGCGGATGCCGCTGCACGACGGTGGGCACGTCCTTGGTCGGCGCCACGTTGTGATCGGTCCGGATCCGGCCTTCGGTCAGGTCCACCGCGGCGAACTCGTCGATCAGCGCCGCCGGGTCCTTGGTGGCGGCATAACGCCCGCACATGCGAAAACCTCCCTAATCGAGAGCCATCGTTACACGCCGGCCAGACGATGGCGAGCAGCATGGGATCATTGTTCCGCGGTGTTCGAAGAGCAGGAGGCGGTTTGGCGGGCAAGGACTGGCGCAGGCTGGACGAATCCGACGTGCGGATCCGTCCCGGCAAGGGCACCAGGCCGCGCAGCAAACGCCGCCCCGAGCACGCGGACGCCTCCACGGCGATGGTCATCGGCAAGGATCGCGGCCGCTGGACCTGCGCGATCGACTCCGATCCGGATCGCGTCGTCACCGCGATGCGGGCCCGTGAGCTGGGCCGGGTGCCGGTCGTCGTCGGCGACACCGTCGGCATCGTCGGCGACGTCAGTGGCAAACCGGACACCCTCGCCCGCATCATCCGGGTGGACGAACGCTCCAGTGTGCTGCGCCGGACGGCGGACGACACCGACCCGTTCGAGCGAGTGGTGGTCGCCAACGCCGAACAGCTGCTGATCGTGACCGCGCTGGCCGATCCCCCGCCGCGCACCGGATTCATCGACCGGTGTCTCGTCGCCTGTTACGCGGGCGGTCTCGAACCGGTCCTCTGCCTGACGAAGGCCGACCTCGCCAGCCCGGACGAACTCCTCGCCGGCTACGCGGGCCTCGACATCCCGGCCGTGGTCACCCGGCACGACGAGCATCCGGAGGAACTGACCGGCAGGCTCAAGGGCCGGGTCACCGCGCTGGTCGGGCATTCCGGGGTCGGCAAGTCCACTTTGGTCAACCGGCTGGTGCCCGACGCCGGGCTGGCGACCGGTGTGGTCAGCGCGGTCGGCAAGGGCAGGCACACGTCCGTCGCGGCGGTCGCGCTCCCCCTGCCCGGCGGCGGCTGGGTGGTCGACACCCCCGGCGTCCGCTCGTTCGGGCTGGCGCACGTCACCGCCGACGACATCGTGCTCGCGTTCGAGGAATTCGCCGCGGCCGCCGAAGAATGCCCTTCCGGCTGCGGTCACCTCGGGCCGCCTTCGGACCCGGACTGCGCCCTCGACGACGTGGTCACCGAGGGTGATGCCAGTCACGAGCGACTGGACTCATTGCGCCGTCTTCTGGGCTCCCGAGCCGGTCACGACGACGACCGGTAACTAAATCCGCCCTCGCGCGATACCCCGTTCGGATTAGATCAACTTTTCTGAGGGGTCCTTTTGAAGCGCGTAACCACACTCGCCGCCATCACCACGGCCGCCGTCCTGGCGCTGTCCGCCTGCGGTGGCGAGAAGCAGTCCGGTGCGGCTGCTCCCGCTCCTGCTCCTTCCGAGCAGAAGAGCCTGCTCGCGTCGCCGCTCGGCGACCCGATCCAGCTCGCGGCACTGACCCGCGAGAGCACCAAGAAGGCCAAGTCGTCCAAGGTGACGATGGAGTCCGTCGCCGGCACCGAGAAGCAATCGATGACCGGGCAGGGCCTGTACGACGGCGAGAACACCAAGTTCTCGATGACCATGGACAGCGACGGCAAGAAGCTGGAAGCGGTCTTCGTCGACAACGCGCTGTACTTCAAGCTCGACGCGTCCGACCAGGCCGAGATGAAGACCGACAAGTCGTACGTGAAGATCTCCGCCGACGGCCAGGACCCCCTCTCGCAGATGCTCGGCAAGATCATGTCGAAGGCCATCAAGGACAGCGACCCGTCGCGCACTCTCGAGCAGGTCTCGAAGGCAGGCAAGATCACGAAGTCGGACCAGGTCGAGCTGAACGGTGAGCTCACCAACCACTACGTCGTCGAGATCGAGGTCGAGAAGGCCATCGCCCTCATCGCGGGCGAGGTGGGCGTCCCGTTCCCGGCGGACGTCCAGAAGCAGCTCGACGCGAAGCTGAAGGGCAAGAACATCACCATCCCCACCGAGCTGTGGCTCAACGCCGACCAGCTGCCGGTGCAGGTCGTCTCGGACCAGACCGCGTTCATGAAGGCCATGGGCGTCCCCGGTGACGGCGTCGCCAAGACCACGGTCAAGTACACCGACTGGGGCAGCCCGGTGGAGGTCACCGCCCCGCCCGCCGCTCAGGTAGGCGACCTGGCGGAGATCATGAAGAAGGCCGGCGGCCGGTAGATGCGTGCCACTCTCAAGTTCGCCGCGGTGGCCGCGGCCCTGACCCTCGTGGTCACGGGCTGCGGCACCCGCCCGGACGCGACGGCCGAGAACAAGGGCGGCGAGCTCGCGCTGGCCAACCCGTTCACCGACGCGTTCGGCCTCGTCGAGGCCGCCAAGCAGGGAACTCGGAAGGCGAAATCCTCCACGACGATCGTCGACAGCATGCTCGGGACCAAAGCGGTCACTGGGACGGTGAAGGCGTTCTACGACGGTCCCGCTTCGAGGCTCGAGGCGAATATGACCGTCGACGGTGAAACGGTCGGGATGCGCCTGGTCGACCAGACCGTGTTCGTCAAACTGCCCGCGGAGGAGAAGGCCCGGCTCAAAACGGACAAGGTCTGGGGGAAGATCCCGCTGAACAGCGAGGATCCCCAGGCGAAGGCCGTGGGGAAGGCCATGCTGAGGTCCTTCGAGATGAGCGACCCGGCGAAACAGCTGGAGCTGGTCGAAAAGACCGGCCGTGTCGTCAGGTCGGAACAGACCCAGCTGGACGGCGTCCCGGTGAACCATTACTTCGTCGAATTCGACGCCAAGAAGCAGATCGACTTGTTCCTCGGCGAAGACCTCCCCGCCGATCAGCGGGCGGAGGTCGAGAAGCGGTTCGCGGGCAAGGATCTGCGGATCCCCGCCGAGCTCTGGCTCAACGCCGAGCAGCTGCCGCTGAAGATGACCATGGACATGACCTCGTTCATGCAGTCGGCGGGAGGGTCGCAGACCGGCGAGGCGAAGTCGACCTACACCTACAGCGACTGGGGTACGCCGGTGGACGTCACTGCGCCGCCGGCCGCCGAGGTGGGCGACTACGCCGCCATGATCCGGCAGGCGGGCGGCTAGTCTCCCGCAAGTACGTGAAGGCCCCCTTCATTGCGCTAGACGCAATGAAGGGGGCCTTCACGTACCCAGACATTCGGACGGTGGAAATTCACGCGACAGGCACTACGGTGGTGGTACAGACCATTCACCCGAGGGAGTCCCATGCGTGCCACCGGATTCGCCGCCGTCTGTACCGCCCTCCTGCTGCTGAGCGGCTGTTCCGGGGAAGAGAAACCGGCGGCACCACCGGTGACCGACGTGGCGCAGCTGGCCTCGGTCGCCGCCGCGGGCACACAGAAGGCCCGTTCGTCCAAGATCGCGCTCGAGACCACCGCGGACGACGGCCGCAAGGTCGTGGTCACCAGTTCCGGGCTCTATGAGGGGCCGAACAGCAAGTTCTCCATGGTCGCCGAGGTCGCGGGCGAGAAACGGGACCTGATCTACGCCGACGGCGTCCTCTACTACCACCTGTCGGACACCCAGGTGCAGGAACTCAAGACCGGCAAGGAATGGGTCAAGATCACCGCCGGCGGCAAGGACTCGCTCTCCGCCGCCAACGGCGCGCTGATGACGAACGTCGTCGAGACGATGGATCCGACTCGCACGATCGAGCGGATCTCGAAATCGGGCAAGGTCACCAAATCCGAACAGGGCGACGTGAACGGCACGGCCGCCACGCGGTACGTCCTCGATCTCGCCGGCGCGCCCGCCGAGTTGTGGCTGGACGCCGAGCAGCGTCCGGTGCAGGTCAGCATGGGCAAGGCCACGGTCAAGTACGACAGCTGGGCTTCGGACGTGGTGATCATCGCGCCGCCGCCCGAGGCGGTCGGCGACAGCCGCTGAGCCCGTTCCCCCGATCGGGGTTCGGCCCGCGGCTGTGTTTCGCTTGGGTGCCCGCGATCGAAAGCAGGTCCTCATGCGGAGAACGGCCCTGTCCACCGTCGTGCTCGTACTCGGTGCGCTGCTCGGCGCTTGTGACGGCGATGCCGTCTCGTTCGCCGACGCCCGCGCGCTCGCCGACGGAGCGACGTCCGCCATGGACGGCAAGGCCGCGAAGTTCACCACCGACGTCACCGCGGGCACGATGCGGTCGAAGAGCCAGGGACAGGCCAAGGTCGCGGGGACGGGTACCGCGCTGGCCATGACCACGGACTTCCTCGGCGAGCCGATCGAACTCCGCCTTGTCGACAAGATCGTCTTCGCCAAGGTCCCCGAGACCGCCCGTGAAGACGTTCCCGGCGGGAAGCCCTGGGTCAGGGTCTCCCCCGACGGCGCCGACCCGTTCTCGCAGGTCGCCGGCGGCAGCATCGACCAGCTGGCGAAGCAGAACGACCCCGCCCGCGCGCTCGACCAGGCGCGGAAGGCGGGCACGCTCACCGGTTCCGGGCACGCCGAACTCGACGGGGTGGCCGCCGAGCACTACCGGCTGGACGTCGACCTGGCCGCGCTGGGCGGCGACCTGCCCGCCGGTTTGTCGCCCGAGGCCGTCGCCGAGCTGCGGGGGAAGGTCGGGAAGCTCCCCATGGAGGTCTGGCTCGACGACGCGCGCCTGCCGCTGCAGATCGTGCTCGACCTCGCCCCGGTCCTCGCCGCTTCGGGCGCTCCGGACAGCGCGACCGCCAGGATCGTCACGCGCTACAGCGAGTGGGGCACGCAGGCCGACATCCAGGCACCGCCGCCGGAGGAGATCGGGGAGATCCCGGCGGGCTGATCCGTCACGTTTCCCGCAGTCGTCTCGTCCGGTTCGTGAAGGCGGGACACGAGGAGCGAACATGCGCGTGATGGTGATCGGGGCGACCGGGATGCTGGGGCGTCCGCTGGTGCGGCGTCTGCTGGCCGAAGGCCACGAGGTGAGCGGACTGGCCCGCGACGTCGACCGGGTCGCCGCGGTGCGCGCGACCGGCGCGGAACCGGTGCTGGGTTCACTGTTCGACGTCGATGCGCTGGCCGTCGCGCTGCGCGGGCACGACGCGGTGGTGAACGTCGCGACCCGGATCCCGGACGCGCGGCGGGCGATGACGTTGTCCGGCTGGGCCGAGAACGACCGCGTGCGGAGCACCGGAAGCCGGACCCTGGCGGCCGCCGTGCGACGGGTCGGCGAGCTGGGAATCGTGGTGCAGGAAGGGATTTCGTTCGTCTACGCCGACGGCGGCGACGAGGAGCTGGACGAGGACGCGCCTCTCGCGCTGCGCGGCAACATCGCGTCTTCGACGGTGGCGCACGCGAACATCGCGGAGCTGGTGGACGAGGGACGCACCGCGATCCGGCTGCGGATCGGGCTGCTGGTCGGCGACGACCCGATGACCAAGACGATGCTGGCGGCCGCGCGGCGCGGTTCGCCGCTGATCTTCGGCCGCCGGACCGACTGGACCGCGGCGATCCATCCGGCCGACGCGGCGGCGGGCGCGATCGCGGCGCTGCGGGCGCCGAGCGACGTCTACAACCTGGCCGCGGATCCGGTGCGGAAGCAGGAACTCGGCGAGGCGATGGCCGCCGCGGCCGGTGTCCGGCGGCCGCGCGCGCTGCCGAAGTGGCTGGCGAACCGGCTGGGCCTGATGTCGGTACTTGCGCGCTCGCAGCGGGTGGTCTCGTCCCGGCTCACCGAGGCGACCGGCTGGCGCCCCGAACGCCCGGTGCCCGGCCCGTCCTGGTTCTGACGCGTTTCGTCCTCTGAATGCGGTCCTTGCGCGTGCAAGGACCGCATTCAGAGGACGAAACGCGGGGGGTTACAGGAGTTCCAGCAGGAAAGGGAGCTCCTGGGGCGCGTACCAGGCGAGTTCGTGGTCTTCGGCGTCGCCGAGGGTGAACTCCGCGTCCGGATCGCCGAGATCGGCCTGGTCGATCACCGCGGCGGCGGCCTGCACGGACTCCGCCGCTTCGGCCGCGTCGACGTGGATCGCGGCGACGTCGGCGATCTTCACCGGCCCGGACAGCCGGACGACGGCGGCGTCGAGATCCGGGCGCAGGGTGACCTCGTCGATGTCGGCCGAGATCACCACCCGCCGCGGCTCGGGCTTCTCCTCGGCCGCGATCAGCCGGAGCGACGCCCTGGCGGCGTCGAGCAGCGCGGCGTACTCGAGTTCTTCGTCGGATCCGCTGGCGTAGGACTCCCGCAGCGCCGGGGTCAATGCGAATCCCGTGCCGCTGCGCGCGCGGAGCTCTCCGGCGGTTTCGAGCTCACGGAGCATCGCGATCGTCCCGGGTAGATAGACCCTCACCAGTGCGCACCCTTCAGCTCTTCCAACGATTCCTCGATCATCCCGGCGAGCAGGTCCACATCGGACACGGCCTTGCGATCGCCGTTCAGTCCGAAGTAGACACCGCCGTGATACGAGGTGACCCCGATCGCCAGTGCCTGATTGCGCACCAGCGGCATGACCGGGAACATCTCCACCATCTTCGCCTGTCCCGCGTAAAGCGGCACCTGCGGGCCCGGCGAGTTCGTGATCAGCACGTTGAAAATGCGTCCCGACATCGAACCGGCCGCCCGCGCGCCCAGCGAATGCAGCGTCGGCGGGGCGAAACCGCCGACCGTCAGCAGCCCGCGCGCGGCCACCGAACGGCCGGAGTCGAGATGGTCCGCCATCGCGTGACCGATGTGCTGCAGCCGCAGGACCGCGTTCGGCTCCCCGACCGGAAGATCGACCAGATAGGCGTCGACCTGGTTCCCGACCAGCGCCGGCGTCGAATACTCGGCCGTCTCGGCGTCGCGGACGGCCATCGGCACCAGCGCGCGCACGGTGGTCGTCGCGGTCAGGTTCGAACCACGCGACAGCAGCCATTCCCGCAGCGCGCCGGTGATCGCGGCGAGCACGACGTCGTTGACCGTGCCGCCGTGCGCGGCGCGGACCTTGCGGAAATCCTCCAGCCGCGTGCGGACCACGGCGAACATGCGGCCGCCCGAGGTGCGGACGTTGAGCGGCCCGGACGGCGCCGGATGCACCATGGTCTTCAGCGCCGACGCGACGTCACCGACCGTTTCGGTGACCTTGCCCGCCATCGCGGTGGCGTCGTGGGCGATGGAGCGCACGTTCTCCACCAGCTCCGTCGGCCGCTGCACGGTCTCGGCGACCGCGTCGAGGATCAGCTGCGTGCGGCTCGGTTCCCGGCGGGGATGCCATGTGTCGTCGAACGGCTCCGGCTCCTGCGGGGTGGCGTCGAGGATCAGCTGCCCGATCTCGATGGTGCCGATCCCGTCGACGACCGACTGATGCGTCTTGGTCACCAGCGCGACACGGTCGCCCGCGAGCCCCTCGACGAAGTACGCCTCCCAGAGCGGCCTTCCCGGGTCGAGCCGCCGCGACATCAGCCGCGCCACGAGGTCGAACAGCTGGCTGTCGGAGCCCGGCTGCGGCAACGCGGACCGCCGGACGTGGTAGTTGAGGTCGAAGTCGACGTCGTCGACCCACACCGGCCGGGCGAGGTGGCCGGGCACCTCCAGCACCCGCTGCCGGTAGCGCGGCAGGAACGCCAGGCGCTGCCCGATCAGGTCCAGCAGCCGCTCGTAGGTGAAACCCTCGCGCGGTCGCTCGAAGATCGCCACACCGCCGACGTGCATCGGGGTCGAGTGGTCTTCCACGTACAGGAACGAGGCGTCCAGCGCGGAGAGGCGGTCGGGCATGGGCCGATCCTTACATAGTGGGACACTCGCCGGTGTGGGTGATGAGTCGGTGATCTCGCCGAAGGACCGGTTCCTGACGGTGTACGGCCGCAAACCGGTGCTCGAGGCATTGGACGACGCGGCGCTCGAGGTGGACAAGGTGATCCTCGCCGACACCGTGCGCGGGCCGAACGCCGCCGAGATCCAGCGTGCCGCCAAGGCCGCCGGGGTGCCGGTGCAGCGGGCGAGCGCGCATCGCGTCAAGGTGCTGGCGGGCAACGGCAAGCAGGACCAGGGCGTGCTCGCCGACGTCGTCGCCCCTCGGATGCGGTCGCTGCACGCGGCGCTGTCCGACGGCAGGCCGCCGTCGCGGGTGCTGCTGCTCGACGGCATCACCACCCCGGCGAACGTCGGGATGATCCTGCGCACGGCGACCGCCGCCGGGCTGGACGGGGTCGTCGTACCTCGGCGCGGGGTCGCCGCCCTCGACCCGATGGTGGTCAAGGCTTCGGCCGGGGTCGCGTTCCGCGCGCCGGTGCTGCGATGCGGCAGCGCGCGCGAGGCGGCCGAAATGCTCACCGAAGCCGGCTACGGGATCTACGCGCTGGGCGCTTCGGCTCGCAGCTCGGTGTTCGACGTCGAACTGCCGCAGCGCGCGGCGTTCGTGCTGGGCGGCGAGACGAACGGCGTCGGCGCCGAGGTCGGCGAACTGGTGACGGAATGGGTGTCGATCCCGATGCCCGGCGAAGTCGAGTCTCTGAACGTCTCGGCGGCCGCCGCGGTGCTGTCGTTCGAGCTGGTGCGCCGGGCCGGGGGCTGAAGGGGACTTTCCCCGCATCCGACGCCACTAAAGGGCCCTTCACCGCGTGACATGCGGTGAAGGACGCTTTCAGCCCACCGGGAACAACGCGCTGAGCTCGGTCAGCGTCTCCTCGACCGAGGTGTGGTGCACCCCCGCCATCCCGGCCGCGACCGCCGCGCGGACGTTGCGCGCGGCGTCGTCGACGAACGCGCACCGGTCGGCGGGCAGGTCGAGCAGTCCCGCGGTGAGCAGGTAGACCTCGCGGTCGGGTTTGGCCACGCCGACCTCGCCGGAGAAGACGAGCGCGTCGAAGAACGGGCCGAGTGACCGCTTGGCCTCGTCCGACGCGCCGGGGGCGTTCGAGAGCAAGGCCGTTTTGATACCGCGCTCCCGCGCCGAAAGCAGGAAGGCGTACAGCTCGTCCGCGCCCACATCGGTGAGCACCCCGGCGTAGTCGACGACCAGCCCTTTCAGCACGGGCCCACCGTACACAAGCGATCACCGCACGGTTCATCCTCTCGGGCGGTCCTTGTCGCGGCCGGGGCCGCCGCCTGCCCCTTAGTTGCTGGGCGTGGCCGAGGGGGCCGCGGAGGGGGACTGCTTGATGAAGTCGTACGTGCTGAGACGGCTCGAACCGTACGAACCGCCGTACCGGGTCGCCGGCAGGCCGGACGATCTGGTGCACCGGGCGGCGTCGCCGGACAACCAGCTCGTGCTGGATCTGCCGCTGTCCGGGGAACGCGTCGTGGAGGAACCGCGGCCGTCACCGGACACGCCGGACGGCAGGCAGATCGGCAGGCTGCTGACCACCATCCTCGAAGCCTGTGACGGCCGCCGTCCGGCGGTCCAGGTGCGGCCGATCCTCGACCCGGCGCTCCACCGCGCGCTGCTCGACAGCGGCCGCCGCCGTCCGACCGGTGGCTACCGGCCGAAGTCGGTCCACCTGGGGCATCCGGCGGACGGCGTCGTCGAAGCCTGCGCGACCGTCGAGCAGAACGGCCGCAGCCTCGCCTTGGCGGCACGCTTCGAGCGCACGCCGTCGGGCTGGGTGTGCACCCGCTTCCATTTGCTGAAGCCGCCGCGGCGCGTGTCCGCGCTCGCGGCCTGAAGCGCGCGAAGGCCTCCTTCCCCGGCTGAGGGAAGGAGGCCTTCACACGCTTTGGGCCTTTAGCGGCGCGGGCCCTTCTTGCCCTTCTTCTGGGAGGCGCGCTGCGCGGCACGACGCTCCCGGCGGGTTCCGCCCTGGTCGCCACCGGTGCTGCCGGCACTGTCCGAATGCGACTCGACGCCGCCGTCCTCGGACGGGCCCGACATGGTCAGCCCGGACTGCGAACCGCCGCCGAGTCCCTTGCCCCGCAAGGCGGACGGCACGGACTGGGTGTCGGTCGCCGGCCCCTGCGGAGGCGTCGGGCGGGCGTGCCTGCCGTCGCCGTTCGCGGCCTGGCCGTTCCCGGATCCGACACCGGCGGGCAGCGCGGAAGCGGACTCCGGTGCCGGGGCGGCGGGCTCGGCCTGCTCGACCTGGAGGTTGAACAGGAAGCCGACGGCCTCCTCCTTCAGCGACTCCAGCATCGCGCGGAACATGTCGTAGCCCTCGCGCTGGTACTCGATGACCGGGTCGCGCTGCGCCAGGGCACGCATGCCGATGCCCTCCTTGAGATAGTCCATCTCGTAGAGGTGCTCACGCCACTTGCGGTCGAGCACGGTGAGCATCACCTGGCGCTCCAGGCTCCGCATCGCGCCTTCGCCGACCTTTCCGTCGATCTCGGCTTCGCGCTCGTCGTACGCGCGGTGGGCGTCTTCGAGCAGCGCCTCACGCAGCTTGTCGGCGTCGAGGTCGTCATCCTCGGTGAGCTCTTCCCAGGTGACCTTGACCGGGTACAGCTGCTTCAGCGCCGTCCACAGCTTCTCGTGGTCCCAGTCCTCGGAGTAGCCGGTGGAGGTCTCCTCGGTGACGTACGCGTTGATGACGTCGACCAGCATGTGCTCGATCTGCTCGCGCAGATCCTCGCCCTCGAGGACGCGCAGGCGCTCGGCGTAGATCACCTTGCGCTGCTCGTTCATCACCTCGTCGTACTTGAGGACGTTCTTGCGGATCTCCATGTTCTGCTGCTCGACCTGCGTCTGAGCGCTCTTGATCGCCTTGGAGACCATCTTGTGCTCGATCGGCACGTCGTCCGGCAGCCGCATCGTGGTCATGACCCGCTCGACCATCGTCGCGTTGAAGCGGCGCATGAGCTCGTCACCCAGCGACAGGTAGAACCGGGACTCGCCCGGGTCGCCCTGGCGGCCGGAACGACCGCGGAGCTGGTTGTCGATCCGGCGCGACTCGTGCCGCTCGGTGCCGAGCACGTACAGCCCGCCCGCCTCGCGGACCTCCTCGGCCTCGGCCTTGGTGTCGGCCTGGACCTCTTCGAGCACCTTCGGCCAGGCGGCCTCGTACTCCTCGGAATGCTCCACCGGGTCGAGGCCGCGGTCGCGCAGCACCTCGTCGGCGATGATGTCCGGGTTGCCGCCGAGCACGATGTCGGTACCGCGGCCCGCCATGTTGGTGGCGACCGTGACCGCGCCCTTGCGCCCGGCGCGGGCGACGATCAGGGCCTCCCGGTCGTGGTGCTTGGCGTTGAGGACCTCGTGCGGGACACCCAGCTTGAGCAGCAGCTTCGACAGGTGCTCGGACTTCTCGACACTCGTGGTGCCGACCAGCACCGGCTGGCCCTTCTCGTGCCGCTCCGCGATGTCCTCGGCGACGGCCTCGAACTTGGCCTGCTCGGTCTTGTAGATGAGGTCGGCCTGGTCGGCGCGGACCATCGGCTTGTTCGTCGGGATCGGCACCACACCCAGCTTGTAGGTCTGGTGGAACTCGGCCGCCTCGGTCTCGGCGGTACCGGTCATCCCCGCCAGCTTGTCGTAGAGCCGGAAGTAGTTCTGCAGCGTGATCGTGGCGAGCGTCTGGTTCTCGGCCTTGATCTCGACGCCTTCCTTGGCCTCGATCGCCTGGTGCATGCCCTCGTTGTAGCGGCGGCCGTGCAGGATGCGGCCGGTGAACTCGTCGACGATGAGGACTTCGCCGTCACGGACGATGTAGTCCTTGTCGCGTTTGTAGAGCTCCTTGACCTTCAGCGCGTTGTTCAGGTAGCCGACCAGCGGCGTGTTCGCGGCCTCGTAGAGGTTGTCGATGCCGAGCTGGTCCTCGACGAAGGCGACACCCTTTTCGGTGACACCGACGGTGCGCTTGCGGATGTCCACCTCGTAGTGGATGTCCGGCTTCATCAGCGGGGTCATCCGGGCGAACTCGACGTACCAGCGCGAGGACTGGTCGGCCGGGCCGGAGATGATCAGCGGCGTCCGGGCCTCGTCGATGAGGATGGAGTCCACCTCGTCGACGATCGCGAAGTTGTGGCCGCGCTGCACGCAGTCTTCGAGGCTCCACGCCATGTTGTCGCGGAGGTAGTCGAAGCCGAACTCGTTGTTCGTGCCGTGCGTGATGTCGGCGGCGTACTGCTGGCGGCGGACCTCGGGGGTCTGGTCGGCCAGGATGACCCCGACCTCGAGGCCGAGGAAGCGGTGGATGCGGCCCATCCACTCGGCGTCACGTTTGGCGAGGTAGTCGTTCACCGTGATGACGTGCACACCCTTGCCGGAGACGGCGTTCAGGTACGCGGGGAGGACCTGGGTCAGGGTCTTGCCCTCACCGGTCTTCATCTCGGAGACCTGGCCGAGGTGCAGCGCGGCGCCGCCCATGAGCTGGACGTCGTAGGGGCGCTGGCCGAGCACGCGCCAAGCCGCTTCCCTCGCCACCGCGAACGCCTCCGGCAGGAGGTCGTCGAGTGACTCGCCGTCCGCGTGCCGTTTACGGAACTCCTCGGTCTTGGCCCGCAGCGCGGTGTCCGAAAGGTCCTTGACGTCGTCTTCGAGGGTGTTGATGTGATCGGCGATGTGTCGCAGCCGCTTCACCATTTTGCCCTCGCCCGCGCGGAGCAGGCGGTTCAGCACCATCCGGTCGACCTCACTAGCTGATTGTGATCGCACCCGAGCCGGTCCCGGGCAATCTCGTCCGCGGTGGTGCCTGGTAACGCACCACCGTCCGCCCCCATCGTAGGGAACACCTCGGTGTTCGCGCACGCACCGTCTGTCGGTACCTGACGAGACGGGGGCGGGTCCTGCCTGATCCGGACATGACGGCGGCCCGCACGGGACGCGTGCGGGCCGCCGTCAGGGCAGTGGTGGCCGGCTAGCTCAGCCGGATGACGCCGTAGTCGAAGCCTCGCCTCCGGTAGACGACGCTCGGGCACCCGGCGTCGGAGTCGTTGAACAGATAGAAGTCGTGACCGACCAGTTCCATCTCGTAGAGAGCCTGGTCGACCGTCATGGGCTCCGCGTCATGCTTCTTCTCGCGGACGACGCGACCGGGCTGGTGTTCGGTCACCCCGTCATCCCAGCGCTGCTGCTGGGGCATCTCGAAGTCACCGCTCTCGACAGCGAAACCGTTGGCCATGGGTTCGGCCTCCGGCGCTTCGAGCACAGCGGTACCCGCCAGATGTCGGGTGTCGGTGGTCATTCCACCGGCGGCCGCCATCGAAGTCGCCTCGGCGACGGATTCCGGGCGGCTGCGGCCGTAGTGCACGCGCCGGCGGTCGTGTGTCTTCCGCAACCTGTTCTCGAGCTTGTTCAGTGCGGAATCCAGCGCTGCGTAGAAGTCGCCTGCACACGCTTCGGCGCGTACGGCGGGGCCACGGCCCTTACCGGTGATTTCGACGCGCTGGCAGTTCTTCGACTGCCGGCGATTGGGCTCGTGGAAGAGCTCCACGTCGTAACGGATGACCTTCTTGTCGTAGCGCTCTAGCCGGGCCAGCTTTTCGCTGACGAGTGCCCGATAGTGGTCGGGCACCTCCACGTTGCGGCCCTTAACGACGATGTCCATACACGACCTCCCTCGCTGAAATGACTGCGAGCTGTAGATGTGTTCACTAGGGCGCCGGTAATGCGGGGACGAAGCCCGGATCGCGGGCGATGAGGGAACTCGGCATACGGCCACGACGTCTCGTGTCGGATGTCCGAGCGCGGACTCAGCGCGGCTCCGGCGCCAGGGACATGGGCTGGTCACCTCCCTGCCTGCCGGGATTGCTGATAGCGCTGCACGTTAGCTGCATCACGCCGCGAGCAACAGCCCCCGAGCCGGGGGATATCAGGACGTGAGACCTCGTCACCGCACGCGACGACGACCGTGTGGTCAGCGGGACAATCCGGCTTGTCGGGCGTCGTCCCCGTGATTTGTTTTCACGCGGACGGCGCAAGCCTTCGGACAGGAAAATGCGGAGGGTGCCTAGAGCGCCGCCCCCGAGGGAATCCGCCGCCACCCCGGTGGAGTGGCGGGCCGTCGGAGTGTTCCCCAGAAGGTCCCTCATATCCCGTCAACGCCCATGTACCCATTCCCGTTCCCGATCATTCATCACTCTTGTAGGTGACATCCCGATCACCCGGCGGCGGCCAGCGCTACCACCGCGAAAACGTGAATTCCGCTTATGTCCAAAAAGCGCACACAAGCGGCGGCGGTCGCTCCGGTTGTGATCACGTCGTCAAGAAGAACGACCTTCTCCCGGCAGGCTCCCGCGACCAGCCGGATGCGACCGTCGAGGTTCGCCGACCGCTGGGCACGGGTGAGCCCCACCGCGTCACGGACGCCGGCCCCGAGCTTGAGGACAGGTGCGACAGTCGCCGCTTTTCCCTTGTCCGCCAGCACTTTCACGCATTCCTCGGCGACGCGCCGGACATGCGGTCCGCCTCGGACACGGGAGGCGGACCGTCGCGAAGGGACCGGGACGAGGCAGGGTTCCGGCTCCGGCAACTGGACGAGGGCTTCGGCGACGGCCAGCCCGAAGGACGGGGCAAGGTCGCGGCGGCCGCGTTCCTTGTAGGCGAGGATCAGGCGGCGGGCGTCGTCGGCGTAGGGAGCCAGGGCGTAGACGGGGACGAGACCGGCCGTCGGGCCACGGATGATCTCGCTGAGCGAACCCCAGGCGGTCTGGCAGATCGCGCAACAGGGCGCGCCCGGTGCTCCGCAGGACGCGCAGCGGGCGGGGATGAGGAGATCCAGGATCTTGGACATGGGGCGAGTGTCGGCCGGGGCTCCGACAGTTCCGGACGCCGCCGGGGTGCGAGTGGTCCGCTTTGGACACTTTGCGTCGTCAGGGGGCCGGTGTTGAAAAAGTCAATCGAGGAGAAGGGCGCTTCGCCGCTTCGCGACTCCCTCGCGTGTGGGTCTCGGTCCGTGAAGGCCTCCTTCCCTACTTCGAGGGTAGGGAAGGAGGCCTTCACGGACTTCCGACGGGTTCCGCCCTTGCTAGCGACGCTAGGAAAGCTAGCGGCACTAAAGGTCCCTTGCTCCCCCTGGCGACACCCTGAAGGCCACCTTTAGGACGCTGAACGCCTCAAAGGCGACCTTCAAGACACGGACCTGCGCTCCCAATGTGGCATTGGGAGCACCCAACGTCCCCAATGCCACATTGGGCGCACACCCCTGGACCCCAAACGAGGGCCCTTCACGAACCCTCCGTCGCACTAGCGCCGCTAGAAAAGCTAGCGATACTAAAGGTCCCTTGCTCCCGGCAAGGTGCGTTCGCGGGGCGAGGTGGGCACGTTGCGAAGCGAACGAGACCTCAGCCCGGATAGAACGGGTCCGCGTCGGTGACGGTGTGCGCCTGCGGCCGCCAGACCTCGCCCAGTTCGGAGGCGACCCACAGCCCGCCCGCATCCGCGACCAGGTTCTGCCTGCTCGGCGCCGCGGTGACACCGTGCACCGGCGGGGTCAGGTTCGAGCTGTTGAAGGCGTCCATCCGCTGCCCGTCCAGCGGCACCTTGACCACCGGCAGCGAACTCGACGACGTCGCGGCGATCAGATGGTCCTGGGTCGCCCAGTCGACGTCGACGACGTCCTTGAGGTCGCGTTCCTGCAGTTTCCGCGGTGCCCGCAGGGCCACCGAGTCCGCCGTCCGCACGATCGAGGCGACCACCAGCTGCCCGTTGACCACCGCGGCCAGCCGTGACCCGTCCCGCGAAAGGCGCAGTTCGGTGATCTGCCCCAGCCCGGTGAGCATGGTCGCGTCGACACCGGCCTTCACCCACCGGCCGTCCGCGGCCAGGGTGACCCGGGCGACGGTGTTGTGGTCGACCACCGTCCAGACCTCGCCGGAGACCCCGCCGCCGCGGGCGACCGGACGCCAGGTGGGGCGGCTCAGGCTGCCCCCGAAGAGGTCCACCGAAGCGAGGTCGTGCCCCAGGTCGCCGACCCGGAGCCACTGCCTGCCGTCCCGTTCCTCGACCACGGCGAGACGTTTGCCGTCGACGGACTGCGCGGCGCTGACGACCTTGTACCCGCCGTTGCCCGCGGGCCCGCCGACCGGCTGGCCGTTCTCGAGCGACCGGACCCGGCCGTTCACGGTCATCAGTCCCTGCAGTTCCGAGTTGGGCGCGATGTCCACGTTGTAGTTGGGCAGTTCGCTGGAGCGCCAGTATTCGTGTTCCGGCACCAGCGCGGTGCCGTCGGCCAGCAGCCGGACCCGGCTCAGCGTCACCGTCTGCAGCGACAGGACGATCTGCGCGGCGATCAGGTTCCGGTCCACGAGGCTGGCCCCGCCGACGCCGGTCAGGTTGATGTCCAGTGTCCCGTCGTCCGTGCTGCGCACGTTGCTTTCGATGGTGACCTGGTCGCCGAGGAGGTCCTTGACCGCGCCCTTCAACCCCTCCGACGGGCCCTGCAGCACCAGGTCCATCACCCGGCCGGGCAATCCGGCCTGCGGTTTCGCCGCGACGTACCGGAGGTCGGGGACGAAGGCGCCGGAGTCCGGCGAGTAGAAGCTGATCGGCACCCGGAAGTAGTTGAGCGCGAAATCCTCGTCGGTGACGGCGAGTTCCTGCGGCGGATCCACGATCCGCCACTGCCCGTTCGGCTGCTTCCGCAGCTTGAACTGCTGCGAGTACTCCGCCTTCACCGGGAGGAACGCGCTGTCGGGGCTGAGGGTGCCGAGTTTGAACCCGCGGACGTTCACCACCTGCTCGTCCGGGTTCCCCGAAGACGACGAAGTGTCGTAAACGGTGCCGAACGTGTCGTCGATGATCGTCAGCCCCGGCGACGGCTTCCAGTTGCGCCTGGCTTCGTCGTCGAGATAGACCCGCGCGGCGGCGCTGGCCGTGCCCGGTGCCGCCGAGTTGCGGATGAACTGACGGGTGACGGTCAGCGGGTCGATCCCGGCCGCCGGTTCGGGGACGTCCGCCGGCGCCTGCCCGGGTTTGTCCCCGGAGACGACGACGGGCTGGGATTCGAGCGGGATGTTCGCGCAGCCTGCGACCAGCAGGAACACCGCGAGCAGGGCCAGCAGCCGTTTCACCGGCCGACCTCCTCGGGCTCGGCGAGGATCGCGTCGGGCGCGGGCCGGACTTCGAGCAGTCCGGACGACCCGTGCGTGTCGGTCGCCTTGTGATCGGGCGGGGGCAGGAGCAGCGGGCTCTCCCCCATCGGCGTGTCCTGCCGCCGCGGCAGCACGAGCCGGAAGCAGGCACCGTGGCCGGTCTCGCCCCAGGCGTCGAGCACGCCGCCGTGCAACCGGGCGTCCTCCTGGCTGATCGCGAGGCCGAGACCGGTTCCGCCGGTCCGGCGGTTACGGGACGGGTCGGCGCGCCAGAACCGGTTGAACACCAGTTCCGCCTCGCCGGGCCGGAGCCCGACGCCGCGGTCCCGCACGGTGATGGCGACCGCGGTCTCGTTGACCGCCAGCGTCAGCACCACCGGTTTCCCTTCGCTGTGGTCCACCGCGTTCGCCAGCAGGTTGCGCAGGATCCGCTCGACGCGGCGCGCGTCGACTTCGGCGGGCGCCTCCTCTTCCGGCAGCACCAGTTCGACCGAGCTGCCGGCGTTGCCCGCGATCACCCGGACCTGCTCGACGGCCCTGGTCGCGATCGGCCGGACGTCGATCAGCTCGGCCGAGAGCTCCTCGACGCCGGCGTCCAGCCTGCTGATCTCCAGCAGGTCGCCGAGCAGTGCCTCGAACCGGTCGAGCTCGTCGACCAGCAGTTCGGTGGAGCGGGCGAGCCCTGCCGGGAACTGCTCGCGCGAAGCGTGCAGCACGTCGGCCGCCATCCGGACGGTGGTCAGCGGGGTGCGCAGTTCGTGCGAGACGTCGGAGGTGAACCGGCGTTGCAGCCCGCCGAACTCCTCCAGCTGCCGGATCTGCCGCTGGATGCTCGCGGCCATCTCGTTGTACGAAACGGCGAGTTTGGCCAGATCGTCCTCGCCGAGCACGGCGAGCCGCTGGTCGAGCTCCCCGCCCGCGAACTGTTCGGCCGCCGCGGCGGCCTGCCGGACCGGCCGGACCACCTGCCTGGTGACCAGGTTCGTGATCCCGGCCAGCAGGAGCAGCAGGACGAGCCCGCCGACGAGCAGCGTGTTCTGCACCGTCGAGATGGTGTTCTGCTCACTGGTGAGCGGGTACAGGAGGTAGAGCTGGAGCGGGTTGATCATCGTGCTCACCGGCGCGCCGACGATCAGATACGTCGTCTTGCCGCCGTCGGCCTCGGTGACCGTGTGGGTCAGGTAGCTGAGCTGCTCGGTCTCGACGAACTGGCGCAGCCGCACCGGCACCCGGTCATACGGACCGGCGGCCACCGGCTTGCTGGACTGGTCGCGGCCGCCCGCGGCGAGTACCGGTTCGAAGGTGCCCGCCGTCGATCCCGCGCCGTCCTGCGACGACGTCGTGCTGGAGATCTTCTTCAGCGCGTTGTTCATCCGCGCGGTGAGCGCTTCCGGGCTCTCGGTGCCGACACCGACCAGCTCGGCGGCCGCGGTCTCGACGACCGCCCTGGTCTGGGCGATCGCCGCGTTCTGCTTGGTCTCGACCAGCCGGTCGGTGATCTGGTTCTGCAGCACCATGCCCAGCACGAACACCACGGCCGACGACAGCGCCAGCGTGGACACGGTGACCCGGAACTGCAGCGAATACCGCCACAGTTCGTTGAACGACACGATCTTGCGGCGCACGAAAACCACGATGCGCCGGAACTGGCGCATCGTGGTCTGGGCAAGCCTTCGCAAGCGTCCGCTCATAGGGTGATCACGGCGGGCCGGCCTTGTACCCGACACCGCGAACGGTCAACACCACCTCGGGGTGCTCCGGGTCCTTCTCCACCTTCGACCGCAGCCGCTGGACGTGCACGTTCACCAGCCGGGTGTCGGCGGCGTGGCGATAACCCCACACCTGCTCGAGGAGCACCTCGCGGGTGAACACCTGACGCGGCTTCCTGGCGAGCGCGACCAGGAGGTCGAACTCGAGCGGGGTCAGCGGGATGGCCTTGCCCTCCCGGGTCACCTCGTGGCCGGGGACGTCGATCGCGAGGTCGCCGATCGTCAGCGACTCGGCGGGCTCGGCCTCGGTGCGGCGCATCCGGGCGCGGACGCGGGCCACGAGCTCCTTCGGCTTGAAGGGCTTGACCACGTAGTCGTCGGCCCCCGACTCGAGCCCGAGGACGATGTCCACGGTGTCGCTCTTGGCGGTGAGCATCACGATCGGCACGCCGGACTCGGCCCGGATCGCCTTGCAGACGTCGATGCCGTTCATGCCGGGCAGCATGAGGTCGAGGAGGACCAGGTCCGGTTTCAGCTCACGAAGCGCGGGCAGCGCCCGTGAGCCGTCGGCCACGACGGCTGTGTCGAACCCCTCCCCACGCAGCACGATGGTGAGCATCTCCGCGAGAGCAGGGTCGTCGTCGACGACCAGAACACGTGCCTTCATAAACCTATGTTCGCACTAGTTTCCCCGCGCGGACGCGCGACCCGGCGATGTGACCACCAGAAAGATCATCGAATCGGGCAAATTGCTCCATCCGAGTAGGGTCTTCGGGCCCTAGAGCCTGTTGGCGGAGCTGGGGATGCACCCGGAAAAGTGACCGACGCGTGAACCCGCTGTGCCGACTCGGCGGGTTCACCGACAACGCTGGAGAGCACGCCGGAGCCTGGTGAACGGCCGCGGGGAGTCGATCGCGAAGACACCGGTCAGCACATCGCCGCGGTGATAGGCCGCGACGAAGCGCTTCGAAGCGGTGTCGCCCTCGACGATGCGCACGTCTTCCGTGGCCACTCCGGCGAATTGGAGCCGCCGCCCGTACTGATCGGACCAAAAGTAACCGTGTCGTGCGAAATGCGTGACGGTCGAGCCGGCGAGCAGGTTCGCGACGGCGACGCCCGGCTGTTCCCCCGCCGCCGTCCAATGCTCGGCGCGGACCCGTACGCCGCGCAGCGGGCAGCGGTATCGCGCGACGTCACCCACCGCGATCACTCGGGGATACGCTGTGACACAGCCGGAATCGACCAGCACCCCGTCGTCGACGGCGAGCCCGGAGCCGGTCAGCCATTCGGTGGCGGGCCGCGCCCCCACTCCGGCGACGACGAGATCGGCGGGGACCTCACGGCCGTCCGCGAGCCGCACACCGGCGACCCGGCCGTCCCCGGTGAATCCCGCGACGGGGACGCCGGTGATCAGCCGGACGTCGTTCTCCGCGTGCAGTTCCCCGCACACCGCGCCCATTCGCGCGCCGAGGACGGGGGCGAGCGGCACGGGCATCGCCTCGATCACGGTCACTTCGTGGCCGAGCAGGCGGCACGCGGACGCGACCTCCGCACCGATGAATCCCGCGCCGATGACGACGACCGAGGACGGTCCCGCCGCGAGAGCCTGCTTCAGGGCGACGGCGTCTTCGAGCGTCCGCAGGGTGTGCACGCCACCCAGATTCCTTGCCGCGTCAAGGGTTCTGGCCACCGCTCCGGTCGCGACGACGTAACCGTCGGCGGCGATCGTCGTGCCGTCGCCGAGCGTCACGCCTTCGCGGCCGAGCTTCTCGGCGCGGACGCCGAGGTGCCATTCGGCGGCCAGCGCGTCGAGGTCGTCCTGCCCGGCGAGCGCGATGTCGCCGGCGGAAACCTTGCCCAGCAAGAAATCCTTCGACAGCGGCGGCCGGTCGTACGGCGGCTCGGCGCCGATCATCACCAGCCGCCCGTCGAAGCCCTGGGCGCGCAACTCCTGTGCCGCGCGGAGCCCCGCAAGGGAGGTACCGACGACGGCGACGGTTCTCAAGCCACCTCCTGGCGCGCCTCGGTGTCCACGTAGATCACCCCGTCGGCGACCACGACCGGGTACGTGCGCACGGCGTTCTTGGCCGGCAGGCAGTCCGGCGCGCCGGTCCGCAGGTCGAACCGCGCGGCGTGCAGCGGGCATTCGACGTAACAGCCTTCGATCCAGCCGTCGGCGAGCGACGCGTCCTGGTGGCTGCAGGTGTCGTCGAGCGCGTAGTACGCGCCCTCGGAATGGAAGACCGAGACGGGCACTGGGCCCGCCAAACGGACGGCTTCGCCTTCGGGCAGTTCGGAGACGGAGCAGGCACGGATCATCGGGGCCTCCGGGGAAAGGACCGACGGGGTTGTTGATGTTGCGTATTACGAGACGGGACGTGCTCTGCGCAACAATCACCCCCGAGGGGCCCATGCGTCAAGGGATTCGCCCACTCAGCCGAGCGGATGCGGGCGAAACGGCTACTGTTGCGTCATGCGGAACCAGGACGCGGGGAACGCAACGCCCAGTCAGGTGCAGTCCGTCGACCGCGCGATCAGCGTGCTGGAACTGCTGGCGCGTAACGGGGAAACGGGGATCACCGAGATCGCGGGCGAGCTCGGCGTGCACAAGTCGACGGCCTCCCGCCTGCTGAGTGTCCTGGAGAACCGCGGCCTCGTCGAGCAGCTCGGCGAACGCGGGAAATACGCGATCGGCTTCGGCGTCGTCCGGCTCGCCGGCGCCGCCACCGGGCGGATGGACCTGGCGAAACTGGGCAGGCAGACCTGCCAGAGCCTGGCGGAGACGCTCGGCGAGACGGTCAACATCGCGATCGCCGACGACGGCGTCGCGATCAACGTCAGCCAGGCCCGCGGCTCGGCCGCGATCACCACGCAGAACTGGACCGGTCAGCGCACCCCGCTGCACGCGACGTCCAGCGGGAAAGTGCTGCTCGCGTACATGGGGGACGTCGAGCGCAAACGTTTGCTCCGGCGGAAGCTCGAACAGTTCACACCGCGCACCACGGTCGATCCGGACGAGCTGACCGCGGAGCTCGAGCGGGTCGCCGAGGACGGGTACGCGGCCTGTTTCGAGGAGCTGGAGCTGGGGATGCACGCGGTCGCGGTGCCGGTGCACGGCCCCGGCGGCGACGTCGTCGCGGCGATGAGCGCTTCGGGTCCGTCGTACCGGCTTTCGAAGCAGCGGGTGCGGCAGATCGTCCGGCCGCTGACCGAGGCGTCGGCGGATCTTTCGGCGCAGCTGGGGTACTTCGCGGAGTGAAGAGGCCGACCTTTTCGGGCTCTTGACAGCGCGCCCGCCCGTGCCGCACTTTGTTGCTGAAGACGGAACAACGTGCCTCATCCGCAACAGCGCCTGTCACCCCGATGCCCGCTTGTCCTTTGTGGACTCACCGGGCAGGCAGGAGGTACCCCTCACCATGCCCCCAGCACCCCGCGTCGTCGTGATCGGCGCCGGCATCGTCGGCTGCGCGCTCGCCGACGAACTCACCGAACGCGGCTGGACCGACGTCACCGTCCTGGAGCAGGGCGACCTGTTCGCCACCGGCGGGTCGACCTCGCACGCGCCCGGTCTGGTCTTCCAGACCAACGCCTGCCGCACGATGACCGAGTTCGCCCGCTACACCGTCGCCAAGTACGGCGGGCTCGACCTCGACGGGAACCCTTGTTTCCGCACCGTCGGCGGGCTGGAGGTGGCCACGACGCCGGAACGGCTCGCCGACCTGGAGCGGCGGCACGGCTGGGCCACCGCCTCGGGCGTCGAGAGCAGGCTGATCGATCCCGGCGAATGCGCCGCGCTGCATCCGTTGCTCGATCCGGCCAAGGTGCTCGGCGGGTTCCACATCCCCTCCGACGGCCTGGCCCATCCCCTCCGCGCGGCCGAGGCGCAGGCCCGCCGCGCGATCGGGCGCGGCGCGCGGTTCCTCGCCGGACAGAAGGTCGTCGGTGTCGAACGCTCGGGTGGCCGGGTCACCGGCGTGACCACCGAGACCGGGAGCTTCCGCGCGGACATCGTGCTCTCGTGCGCCGGGATGTGGGGCCCGGTGCTCGGCGAGCTGGTGGACCTCACGATCCCGTTGGTCCCGATGGCGCATCAGTACGCGCGCACCAGTCCCTTGCCGTCACTCGCCGGCGTGACCGAGGAGGCCACGAGGCCGATCCTGCGGCATCAGGACGCCGACCTCTACTTCCGCGAACACGTCGACCGGATCGGCATCGGCGCGTACGGGCACCGGCCGATGCCCTTGCCCGCCAAGGAGATCGGCACCGGCGAGGGAATGCCCTCGGAGCTCACGTTCACCCCCGCGGACTTCGAACCGTCGTGGACCGCCGCCGTCGACCTGCTGCCCTCGCTGGGCGAGACCAAGGTCGAGGAGGGCATCAACGGCCTGTTCTCCTTCACCCCGGACGGCATGCCGCTACTGGGCGAGCACCCGGACCTCGACGGGTTCTGGGTCGCCGAAGCCGTCTGGATCACGCATTCGGCCGGGGTCGCGCGCGCCATGGCGCAGTGGCTGGTCGACGGCCGATCCGACACCGACCTGCACGGTTGCGATCTCGCCCGGTTCGAGCCGGTGCAGCTGGCCCCGGACCACGTAATGGCACGCAGCTGCCAAAGCTTCGTCGAGGTCTACGACATCGTCCATCCCTTGCAGCCCATGGAAGAACCACGGCCGTTGCGGACGAGTCCCTTCTATGAACGGCAGAAGGAACTCGGCGCGTTCTTCCTCGAAGCGGGCGGCTGGGAACGTCCGCACTGGTACGAGGCGAACGCCGGTCTCCCCGAGGTCGACCGGGTCCCCGCGCGCAACGACTGGGCCGCGCGCTACTGGTCGCCGATCGGCGGCGCCGAGGCCATGGTCGCGCGGCAGCGGGCCGCGATGTTCGACATGACGTCGTTGAAACGGGTGGAGGTCACCGGCCCCGGCGCGTTGCCGTTCCTGCAGACGATGACCACGAACCAGCTCGGCAAGAAACCCGGCTCGGTCACCTACACCCTGCTGCTCGACGAGGACGGCGGCGTGCGCAGCGACCTGACCGTCGCCCGGCTCGGCACCGAACGGTTCCAGGTCGGCGTCAACAGCGCCATCGACATCGACTGGCTCCGGCGGCATCTCCCCGGCGACGGCGCCGCGCAGATCCACGAGACCACCCCGGGCACCTGCTGCATCGGGCTTTGGGGCCCGCTCGCGAGAGCCGTGCTGCAACCACTGTCCACAACGGACTTCTCACACCAGGCCATGGGCTACTTCAAGACGAAGCAGGCGTACATCGGCCATGTGCCGGTGACCGCGATGCGACTGTCCTATGTGGGCGAACTCGGCTGGGAGCTGTACACGAGCGCCGACCTCGGCCGCGAGCTGTGGGACACGCTCTGGGAGGCCGGGCAGGCGCACGGGATCATCGCCGCCGGGCGGGACGCCTTCTCCAGCATGCGGCTGGAGAAGGGGTACCGGCTGTGGGGCACCGACGTCACCGCCGAGCACGATCCGTACGAGGCCGGGCTCGGGTTCGCCGTGCGGATGGACAAGGGCTACTTCATCGGCCGGGACGCGCTGGCAGGCCGTTCGGAGGAGACGGTGACCAGGAAGCTGACCTGTCTCACCGTCGACGATCCGTACGCCGTCGTGCTCGGCAAGGAACCGGTGTTCGCCGACGGCCGTCCCGCCGGGTACGTCACGAGCGCCGCTTACGGCTACACCGTCGGCAAGAACATCGCCTACGCCTGGCTTCCGGTCGAGTTCACCCGGCCGGGCAGGCCGCTGGAGATCGAGTACTTCGGCGAGCGGATCCCCGCCGTCGTCGCGAGCGAGCCGTTGTTCGACCCCGCCATGGCCCGGATCAGGAGCGCCGCATGAGCCATTACGACGTCATCGTCATCGGCCTCGGCGGGATGGGCAGTGCCGCGGCGTACCGGCTCGCCCGGCGAGGACAGCGCGTGCTGGGCATCGACCGGTTCGCCCCCGTGCACAACCTCGGGTCCAGCCACGGCGGCTCGCGGATCACCCGGCAGGCGTACTTCGAGGATCCCGCGTACGTCCCGCTTCTGCTGCGGGCGCACGAACTGTGGGAGGGCGTCGAGCGGGACTCCGGCCGGACGATCTTCACCCGCTGCGGCGGGATCATGCTCGGCGGTCCCGATTCGCGGACGGTGTCGGGCAGCCTGGCCAGCGCGCGGACCTGGGATCTGCCGCACGAGCTGCTCGACGCGGCCGAGATCCGGCGCCGGTTCCCGACGATGAACCCGGCGGACCACGAAATCGCGCTGTACGAGGAGAACGCCGGCTTCGTGGTGCCGGAAGGCAGTGTGGCGGCGCATCTCCAGCTCGCCGCGCGGGCCGGGGCGGACCTGCACCACGAGGAGGAGGTCCTGTCGTGGCGGGAGACGGCCACCGGTGTCCGGGTGGGCACGTCGCAGAACGTCTACACCGCGGACCAGCTGGTGATCTGCCCCGGCGCCTGGGCACCGGAACTGCTCACCGAGCTCGGGATCGAGTTCACCGTCGAACGCCAGGTCCAGTACTGGTTCACGCCGTCGGGCGGGGCGGCGCCGTTCCGGGCCGAGCGGCATCCGATCTACGTCTGGGAAGGCGAGGGCGGCCGCCAGTTCTACGGCTTCCCTTCACACGACGACGCCGGAAGCGTGAAGGTCGCGTTCTTCCGCGGCGGTGAGACCTGCACGCCCGAGACCATCGACCGGACGGTGCACGCCGAAGAGGTCGGCGAGATCTCGGAATTCGTCGGGCGGAAGATGCCGTCGCTGCCCGGCGCGTTCCTGCGCGGGGCGACCTGCATGTACACGAACACGCCCGACGAGCATTTCGTCATCGCCCGCCATCCGGCGCACGAGCGGGTGGTGGTCGCCTGCGGTTTCTCCGGGCACGGCTTCAAATTCGTCCCGGTGGTCGGCGAAATACTCGCCGACCTGGTCGCGGACGGCACCACCGCGCATCCGATCGGCCTGTTCGACCCCGCCAGGTTCGCCGGAGTCGCGAGATGACGAGTCTCATTCCCACCCTGGGTGGTGGCTACTACACCGACGCCGCGATCTTCGCGGCCGAGCAGGAGAAGATCTTCGAACGCCGGTGGTTCTGCGCGATCCGATCGGCTGATCTGCCGTCGGCGGGCGACTTCCGGACCGTCCGGATAGGACGGGAGAGCGTGCTCGTCAGCCGGGGCCGGGACGGCGGGCTGCGGGCGTTCCTCAACGTCTGCCGCCATCGCGGAGCCCGGCTGTGCACAGAGGAATCCGGCACGGTGAAACGCGCGTTCCAATGTCCGTACCACGCGTGGACGTACGGGCTCGACGGCAAGCTGATCGCGGCGCCGAACCTGGCGAACCTCCCCGACATCGACCGGACCGAGTACGGGCTGCACACCGTGCACCTGCGGGAATGGCTGGGTTACGCGTGGGTCTGTCTCGCCGCGGACCCGCCGTCGTTCGAGGCCGACGTCGAGGGCGCGGTGCGCGAACGGCTGGGCGATCTGGAGTCGATCGAGCGGTACCGCCTCGACAAGCTGTCGGTCGGGCGCCGGATCACCTACGACGTCAAGGCGAACTGGAAACTGATCGTCGAGAACTTCATGGAGTGCTACCACTGCGCGACCATCCATCCGGAGCTGACCGAGGTGCTGCCGGAGTTCGCCGACGGGTACGCGGCGCAGTACTACGTCGGGCACGGCGCCGAATTCGGCGAGGACGTGGAGGGGTTCACCATCGACGGCGGCTCGGGCTTCGACCGGCTCGACGGCGTCGCGACCGACCAGGACAGGCGGTACTACGCGATCACCATCCGGCCGCAGGTGTTCGTGAACCTGGTGCCGGACCACGTGATCTTCCACCGGATGTATCCGCTCGCGCCGGACCGGACGGTCGTCGAATGCGACTGGCTCTATTCGGAGGAGGTCGTGGCGTCGGGGCGGGACGTGTCACGGTCGGTGGAGCTGTTCCACCGTGTCAACGAGCAGGACTTCGACGCCTGCGAACGCTGCCAGCCCGCGATGGCGTCCCGCGCCTACCGCGGGGGCGGGGTGCTGATGCCGTCGGAGCACCACATCGGCGAGTTCCACACCTGGCTGCTCACGCGTTTAGAGGACGAAATGCGGTAGTTGCACACGCAAGGACCGCATTCAGAGGACTAATCGCGGAGGAGGGCGGTCGCGAGAGCAGGAGTGTCGACACCGGCGACGCCGTCGAGAACGTGCCAGGGCGCGAGCCAGCCCGTCGCGGCGAGCTCGTCGTAAACCACCGAGCACCGCTTCTGGAGCGCGTCGTCGGTCTCGAACGAATCCCGCGCGCGGTCGGCGTCGGTCTCCGCGCGGCGCTGCGCGCGGTCGGCGGCGACGTCGGCGGTGACCCGCAGCAGCAGATGCGCGACGGGCACCGGCAGGCCGAACCGGCCGATCTCCAGTTCCTTGAGCCAGCGCACGAACTCGCCGTCCGCGCCCTGGTGGAGGCGGGCGGCGCCGTACGCGGCGTTCGACGCGACGTACCGGTCGAGCAGCACGACGTCGTGGTCGCCGAGCCGCGCGCGGATCTCGTCGGCCGCGCCCCGGCGGTCGAGCGCGTAGAGCATCGCCATGCCGTAGACGGAGTCGGCGAGGTCGCCGTGCCCGCGGTGCAACGCTTCCTTCACGAGGTCGGCGTGCACGCTTTCGCCGTACCGAGGGAACGCGATGGACGTGACGCTCGCCCCGGCCGCGTTCAGCGCGCCGGTCAGCGCGTCGGCGAGCGTGCGCTTGCCCGCGCCGTCCAGACCTTCGATCACCACGAGTCGTCCCACGCACCCAGAATATGGCGAGCACCGCGAAGCGGTTCCGTTGAGGGTGGTGGCGGGGCATGGATGGATACGGGGCGATGGTCGACCGGCGGGCCAGACGGGTCAGCTCACGTCCGGCCCACCGGTCCGCTAGGGGACGCGCCTCTTCGAGTGCAGGAAGAAGCCGGCGACACCGATGAGGAGCAGGCCGCCGAAGATCAGCAGCGGCACGAACCCGGTGTCCTGCGCGTCGGGCGCGGGGCCGCCGTCGCCGCGGGGCATCACTTGGGCGTTGTAGCCACCGGCCTTGCCCTCCTGGGCGTACGGCGAGCTCGCGAGCATGTCGCCGTAGCGGCCGGAGACGGTCTTCTGATACTCCGCGAGGGTGGCCGAAGCACCGGTCGCGGAGCCGCTGGCACCCGAGTCGAGCAGGGTCACCTGGCCGTCGCGCAGCGCGTACCAGGCGTCGACCTGGGGTTCGTGGAGCAGCGTCGCTCCGGCGGGCAACCGCCGCGCCAGTTCGCTTTCCCGATCGCCCGAAGCGATGTTGCCGACGCGCCAGGCGCCGTCGTCGCCGCGGACCGACCACACGGTCGCGGTCCGCCCGTCGGACGCCGTCACCGGCACCGCGACGTAGGCGAGCCGTCCGGCGATCGCGCCGTCACCGGCGACGAAGTCCCTCGAAAGCTCGTAAACCGGGAAGGATTCGTCGACGACGCTCACCGACGGCGCGTGGCTCGAACCACCCGTCTGTGCGAAGAAGCGCCCGAGTTCAGCACGCAGCGTGGGGTCGTCGGCAGCCGCCTTCGCGGCCGCGAGATCTTCACCCGACAGCTGGTCCGCGCGCGCACCGGGTGCCGAGATCAGCAGCGCGACCGCGACCAGCCCGGCGAGCCCGAGGAACCGCCGCGCGCTCATCGCCGGATCCCGGTGAGGGTATGGGTCCAGGTGAAGGACTTGTTGGCCGAATAGAAGTCGTAGGTCGACCAGTTGTAGCGGCTGCCGGTGGGCAGTGGATCCCCCACGAGACCCACTTCCGGCCGGCGTCCGAGCCGTAGAGGACATGCATGTGGCCGCCGCCCGAGGCCCAGCCGACCCGCGTCTGGACGGGCTTGCCGTCGCCGGTCTGCGCCTGGACGGCGGCGAAGGGGATGCGGCCCTTGAGGTAATTCCCCGGGGCCGAGAAGTCGAGCTTGCCGAAGGCGCGCCGGACGTCGCCGAGCGTTCCCGGCTTGTCGGCGCACTCCCGGCGTCGCTCGGCATGGGCGATCCGGCAGAATTCGTTCTGGGTGACCGTCACGCCGTGGTGTGCCGCGATGGTGTTGCCGGAAGCCACCCAGCACCACTGGGACTTCTCCTGCGCCTGCATGGCGATGGGGTGCTGGCGGGCGGGCGCCGATGGCAGCGCGCTCGCCGGGGTCTGGATCGCCAGCCACGCCACGAGACTCGCGGCGCCAGCGGCGCAAACCCTCCTCGAGAACACAGGCACGACGGGCCTCCTGGTCACCATGGCGAACCAATGTGGTCACAACGGTGAACAGCAGGCTCACACAGAGCAAGATGGGCACTCGGCGGAACGGACCGTTCCGGGGCGTTTCCACACCCCGGAACGGTCACTCTTCCGGGGTCAACAACCCCGAACGGGGGACGTAGTGTTCACAGTGCGCTGCTAACGTGAACGTTCCGCGGTGTTCACGCTCAGCGCACACACTGGTCTGGTGAAGGGACGAGCGGTGACACGAGACGGGGACACCCCGACGATCATCGACGGCACGCGCCGTCAACCGCTCGAAGCCTTGCCCAAGGAGCTCGTCGAGGCCCTCCGCAGCGGCGAATTCCACCACGCGCTCCGGCAGGCGATCGCCTACCGCGGCCTGTCCCTCGCGCGGCTCCGCGCCCACCTCGGGCTCCGCGGTGTCCAAATCGGACAGTCGACGTTGAGCTATTGGCAGCGCGGATTGCGCCAGCCGGAGGTACCCAAGGCGCTCCCGGCGGTACGCGCGCTGGAATCGGTGCTACAGCTGCCCGCGGACGCGCTGGTCGTGCTGATCGGGCCGCGGACGGCGCGGGCGCGCGGGCATCAGATGGCCGCGTCGTTCCACGACATCCGGTCCGGCGACATGGGCTCGATCGTCGACCAGCTGCTGGCCGAGCTGGGCGCGTACCCGTCGTCCAACCGCTACAACGCCGACCTCGAGATGCTCGCGGTGCACGACACGATCACCTTCGACGCCGCGCACCGGCAGGTCGGCCTCCAGACCCGGCTGGTGTGCCGGGCGCGGCGCCACGGCCCGGACCGGTACGTCACCGTCTACAACGGCGACCCCGGCTGCAACATCGGCGACGTCGAGCTGATCACCGCCGAGGGCTGCCGCGTCGGCCGGATCCGGCGCAACGCCGACGCCGAGACGATGGCCACCGAGCTGCTCTTCGACCGGAAGCTCGCCGAGGGCGAGATCCACGTGTTCTGCTTCGAGGTCCGCGACGACTCCGGCACCGCTTCGCCCGGGTACTTCCGGATGCTGCGGGACCAGTGCGCCAGCTACCTGGTGCAGCTGAAGTTCGCGCTCGGCGCGCTGCCCGCCCGCTGCACCCGGCAGTTCCGGACGCGGGACGACGCCGTGCCCGTCGAGTCCGAGGAGCTGCCGCTCGACATGGGCGGGGTGACCAGCGGTTTCTTCGTCGACGCCGGGCCGGGGCTGGCCGGCATCGAGGTGGAGTGGCAGTAGCGCCTCGGGCCTCGTGAGTGGTAAGGACGGTTAGAACCGTCCTCGCCACTCACGAGGCCTGGTAGCGGTCAGTACCGGTAGTGGTCGGTCTTGAACGGACCTTCGACGTCCACGTCGATGTACTCCGCCTGCTCCTTGGTCAGCTTCGTGAGCTCACCGCCGAGCGCGTCGAGGTGGATCTTCGCGACCTTCTCGTCGAGCTTCTTCGGAAGGCGGAAGACCTCCTTGTCGTACTCCTCGTGCTTGGTGAACAGCTCGATCTGCGCGATCACCTGGTTGGAGAAGCTGTTCGACATCACGAACGACGGGTGCCCGGTCGCGTTGCCCAGGTTCAGCAGGCGGCCCTCGGACAGCACGATGATGCTCTTGCCGTCGGGGAAGACCCACTCGTCGACCTGCGGCTTGATGGTGATGCGCCGGATGCCCGGGTAACGCTGCAGGCCCGCCATGTCGAGCTCGTTGTCGAAGTGGCCGATGTTGCCCAGGATCGCCTGGTGCTTCATCTTCGCCATGTGCTCGACGAGCACGACGTCCTTGTTCCCGGTGGTCGTGATGATGATGTCGGCCTCGCCGAGGACGTTCTCCAGCTTCTTGACCTGGTAGCCGTCCATCGCCGCCTGCAGCGCGCAGATCGGGTCGATCTCGGTGACGATCACCCGCGCGCCCTGGCCGCGCAGCGATTCCGCGGCGCCCTTGCCGACGTCGCCGTACCCGCAGACGACCGCGACCTTGCCGCCGATGAGGACGTCGGTACCGCGGTTGATGCCGTCGATCAGCGAATGCCGGATGCCGTAGCGGTTGTCGAACTTCGACTTGGTCACCGCGTCGTTCACGTTGATCGCCGGGAACAGCAGCTCACCGGCCGCGGCGAGCTGGTAGAGCCGCAACACGCCGGTGGTGGTCTCCTCGGTGACCCCGCGGACGCCTTCGCCGATCTTGGTCCACTTGCCGGTGTCGGCCGCGACCGAGGCGCTCAGCAGCTGCAGGAACACACGGAACTCGTCCGAGGTGTCCTCGTCCGGCGTGGGCACCACACCGGCCTTCTCGTACTCGGTTCCCTTGTGCACCAGCATGGTGGCGTCGCCGCCGTCGTCGAGGATCATGTTGGGACCTTCACCGTCCCAGGTGAGCATCCGCTCGGTGCACCACCAGTACTCCTCCAGCGACTCGCCCTTCCAGGCGAACACCGGAACACCCTTGGGCTCCTCGGGGGTGCCGTGCGGGCCGACGACGATCGCCGCGGCCGCGTGGTCCTGGGTGGAGAAGATGTTGCAGGAGGCCCAGCGCACCTCGGCACCCAGCGCGACGAGGGTTTCGATCAAAACCGCGGTCTGTACCGTCATGTGCAGCGAGCCCGAAACCCGGGCTCCCCGCAAGGGATACACCTCGGCGTATTCGCGGCGCAGCGCCATCAGGCCCGGCATCTCGTGCTCGGCGAGGCGGATCTCCTTGCGGCCGAACTCGGCGGCCTCGAGATCGGCGACGGCGAACTCGATGCCGTTGCGGGTGTCGTGCCGCTTGGCAACGCTTTCGGGGGTCATATGCGCGCTTCCTCCAAGGTTGGATGACATCGGAACAGTACCGTTGTCGGTTCAGTCCCCACTGAAACGGTTTGGAGGCCTTCACCGTGGTCATGCCGGGTCCCGATACCCGCGTCGTCGAAATACGCGTACCCGGGCTAGTGGGCACGAGCGGTGAAAGCCTGCTGGATTCGACGTCGGTGGTCGACGTCGCGGGCGACGGCGTCGGCAGGCTGATCCGGCCGTCGGACCGGCTGCGCCGTCCCGCTCCCGGTCCGGTGCTGCCCGCGCTCGGCCGTTCGATCCCGCGCATCCTCGAAGGCTACCTGTGGAGCGGAATGACCTCCGGGGGCGCGGCGAAGGCCACCTGGGCGCTGCTGTTCCCGTTCTCGCTGGCGAACGTCGCGCACTGGATGCTGCCGCCGGTCCCGGAAGGCAGGCGGTCCGCGGCGCTGCTCGGCGGAGCCTGCCGGGGGCTGCTGCGGGTGGCGTCGCTGCTGCTGACGATGTTGCTGATCAGCCAGCTCGCGGTGGTCTCGCTCGACCTTTTCGCCGCGCAGTGCCTCGCGCCGGGTTCGACCTGCCTCGAAGGAGCGCCGTCGTTCCTGCGGGACTTCGCGCCGCTGCGGACGGCGATCGGTGTGCTGCCGTTGCTGGTGCTGATCTTCGTGCTCGACCGGATCCCCTCGTCGGACTGGCGCTCGCGGGACAGGGTGCACCGCGCCCACAGTTCGAGCCCCCTGCAACCGCAGGACCTGCCGCGGACGCCGGGTCTGCGCACGCTGCACACCGTCGCCGCCTTGACCTGTGTCGCGCTTCCGTTGCTCGGCGGGCCGTTCCGGCTGCCGTCCGCGACCTTCGACCTGGTCGTCTGGATCTGCGCGCTGGCGCTCGTCCTCGCCGCGCTGGTGGCCTCGACGGTCGGTTTCTCGGCCGGGCCGGTGATCCGGGGCGGGCTGATCACGTTCGCCGTCGCGCTGGTCGGGGTCGCCGTCGTGCGCCGGACTCCGCTGCCCGCGGGGCTGCCGGGCGGCGGGCTCGGCGGAGCGGACGGGACGGTCGAAGCGCTGGGCGCGGCGATGGTCACGGTCACCGTGCTGTTCGCGCTGATGCTCGTCCCGGCGGCCCTGCTCGGCCGCCCGACCTGGAAACACCTGCCCCACCGGCTGCGGCCTTGGCTCGGCGGCTGGGCCGCGGCACCGGTCGTCGCGCTGGCCGGACTGCTCGGCGGTGGTTTCGGCGCGGGGCTCGCGGTCGCGCTGCGGCAGCTGGTCGGCGCGAGCGAGCTCCGGCTGCCCGACACGTACTCCCTGGTGACCGTGCTGTGGGGCGCCGGTCTCGCGCTCGCCCTCGTGCTCGGCGTGCTGGGCTTCGCGGTCGCCGTCCCGTTGCGACGGCTGCGCCGCGGCGTCCCGAAGATCGTCGCGCTCATGGAAATCGGCAAGGCGCAGGAAGAGGAGGCCGCCCGGGTCTGGGCCCGTGCCTCGTGGGAACGCAAGCATCTGCACCATCTCGCGCTCACGGTGGCGCTCGCGATGGCGGCCGGTGGCGGCGGGCTCTTGGTGCTGCGCTTCGGTTTCGGCCCGCTGGGCGACTGGTCCAAGCCGATCTCCGCGATCGGCGTGTTCGCGCTGGGCGCGATGGCGGCGGGGCTGCTGCGCGTCGTGTTCGCCGCCGCGACGACCCCCAAACGCAGCCGTCACCTCGGCGCGCTGGCGGATCTCGTGTGCTTCTGGCCGCGTGCCGCCCATCCGACCGTCCCGCCGAGTTACGCGCTCCGGGTCGTCCCGGAACTCGCGGACCGCGTCAAGGAACATCTGGCCGACCCCGGCACGCGGGTCGTGCTGTCCGGCTACAACCTCGGCAGCCTGCTGACCGTGCTCGCCGCCGCGCGCGTGCTCGCCGATCTCCCGCCGGAGGACCGCGACCGCGTCGGGCTGCTGACCGCGGGTTCACCACTGCAATGGGGTTATCAGCGCGCCTTCCCGGCGATGCTGCCGCAGAAGCAGCTGGCCGGGCTGTACGAAGGTCTCGACGGCCGCTGGCGGGCGCTGTGCCGCGGCACGGACATCTTCGGCGGCGGCGTCACGACGTGGCGGCATCGCGTGGTGGGCGGGAAACTGCTGGGCGACGGCTACCTGCCCGGCGGCGGCACCGGACCGCTGGCCGCCGAGCCCGACGAGCAGGGTGTCCTGGTGCTCGGCGGCGATCACTGGCTGCCCGACCCGATGCGCGGGCCGACCGGACGGCACCGCTGGGCGCCCGGCGTCCTCAAGCACACGGACTACGTCGTCGACGCCGAATGGGACAACGCCGTCGCGATGGCCGCCGGTCTCGGCCGTCCCCGCCCGACGAATCCTTGGGGCGAGCAGGGATCGCTGTTCGGGGACTTCCCGCAGATGCGCTGAAGGGGACTTTCCCCGCGTTGGACGCAGCGAAAGGGCCCTTCACCGCGTGTCATGCGGTGAAGGGCCCTTTCAGCAACCTAAGTCGGTTGTCAGTCGGCCTTGCGGCGCACGCGAAGCAGGACCAGGACGCCGGCACCGGCCAGGACCAGCAGGCCACCGGCCCACAGCAGCCAGGCGTTGTCGAAACCGGTGTCCGCGAGGCCGCCGCCGTTGCCACCGTTGCCGTCGACCACGGGGGCCGGAGCGGTGGTGCTGCTCGGGGCTTCGGACGTCTGGGACGGCTTATCCGTGGTGGTCGGGGCCGACGTCGGCGGCTTGGCCGTGGTGGTCTTCGTCGGCTCGCTCGGCTTAGTCGGCTCGCTCGGCTTGGTCTTCTCGCCGCAGACGAACCAGTGGCTGATCTGCGCCTGCTGGTCACCCTTGTTCAGCGGCGAACGCAGCTTCGTCCACGGCGGGTTCTCGGGCAGCCCCTTCTCGCCGGGCACGTAGACGTTGTAGCCGT
Source organism: Amycolatopsis sp. EV170708-02-1 (assembly GCF_022479115.1). Lineage (NCBI taxonomy): Bacteria > Bacillati > Actinomycetota > Actinomycetes > Pseudonocardiales > Pseudonocardiaceae > Amycolatopsis > Amycolatopsis sp. EV170708-02-1. The sequence goes on along the minus strand of NZ_CP092497.1, from coordinate 3,330,912 downwards.
GGCCGCCCTTGACCACGATGGCCGTGACGGTGACGCCCTTGGCGACCGCGGTGATGTCGAGGTACAGGTCCTTCTCCGTGCCACCGGTGAAGGTCAGGTCCGAGGTGGGCACCAGCTTGCCCGGGACCTTGGCCCCCTCGCAGGTGGTGGCGTTGCTGCCCACGACCTGGGTCGCGCGGTCGTCGCTGCGGGTCGCGAGGGCGGTGCCGGCGGTCCCGACGAGGGCCACGGCGGCGAGGGCGACGACGGTGACGGCGGAACGGACACGCCGTCTGGGCTTGATCTGCATTCGGAGCTCTCCTGTACCGATCGGGGGACAAACGAGCGAAGCGTGGCGCCACCTCCGAGGGAACGCGGTCAACTCGCGGTACTTCTGCAGGAGTCGCGTTAACCCATCAGGGGGAGGCAAGGCCCCGGACGGTATCGCACACGGATTTTACGGCGGCACCGGGACCCCCAGGTGTTACCGCTCCGAGACCGGACGGACCGGACACGAAAACGGCCCACCATCCACAAAGGAATGGTGGGCCGTCGAAACGAGAATGATCAGTCCGAAACGGACGTCGGCGCCTCGTCCTTCTTCTGCTTGCCGAGCAGCGAATGGCGACGGCTGTAGACGAAGTAGATGAGGACACCCAGCGCCATCCACGCGATGAACCGCAACCAGGTCAAAACGGTCAGGTTCAGCATCAGCCACAGGCAGGCGAGGATCGCCAGGATCGGGACCACCGGCACCCACGGCACGCGGAAGGCGCGGGGCAGATCCGGCCGCGTCTTGCGCAGCACCATGACCCCCGCGGAAACGAGGATGAAGGCGAACAGCGTGCCGACGTTGACCATCTCTTCCAGCTTGTCGGCCGGGAAGAAGGTCGCGGCGACGGCGACCAGTCCGCCGACGACGATGGTCGCCCGCTTCGGTGTGCCGTTCGCACCGGTCTTCGCCAGCGAACGCGGCATGAGGCCGTCGCGCGACATCGCGAAGATGATCCGGATCTGGCCCAGCATCAGCACCATGACGACGGTCGTCAGACCGGCGAGGGCACCGACGGAGATGATGTTGGCCGCCCAGTCGACGCCGTTGGCCGCGAAGGCGGACGCGAGCGTCTTCTTGCCGCCGTCACCCGCCGAGGTGGCGAGCTCCTTGTAGTTCACCATGCCGACGACCACGAGCGACACGGCGACGTAGAGCACCGTGACGATGGCGAGCGAGCCGAAGATGCCGCGGGGCACGGCCTTCTGCGGGTTGCGGGTCTCCTCCGCGGTGGTCGCGACGATGTCGAAACCGATGAACGCGAAGAACACCAGCGACGCCGCGGCCAGCAGGCCGAAGACACCGAACGAGCTACTGCTGCTGCCCGCGAACACCGAGAACAGCGACTGGTCGACCCCGGTGGCCGAGGTTTCGGCGCCGGTCTGGGCCTCCGGGATGAACGGGCTGTAGTTGGCGGCCTTGATGTAGAAGATGCCGAGCACGATCACGAACAGCACCACTGCGACCTTGATCCCGGTGATCACCATCGAGAACCGCGAAGACAGCTTCGTGCCGAGGGCGAGCAGGGTCGCCAGCACCAGCACCACGATCAGGGCGCCCCAGTCGACGGGGACGCCACCGATCTCGAACGTCGTCTTCGTGCCCTTGCCGAAGATGTAGGAGAGCACCGTTTCGAGGTAGGCGGACCAGCCCTTCGACACCGCGGCCGCGCCGACCGCGAGTTCCAGGATGAGATCCCAGCCGATGATCCACGCCATGAACTCGCCGAAGGTGGCGTAGGAGAACGTGTACGCGCTCCCGGCCACCGGGACGGTCGACGCGAATTCCGCGTAACAGAGAGCCGCCAGCGCGCAGGCGATGGCGGCGAAGACGAACGAAAGCGACACCGACGGGCCCGCGTAGTCGCCTGCCGTGCGGGCGGTGAGGGTGAAGATACCGGCACCGATGACGACGGCGACGCCGAACACGGTCAGGTCCCACGCGCTCAGGTTCCGCCTGAGCTTGGTCCCCGGTTCGTCGGTGTCCGCGATGGACTGCTCGATGGTTTTCGTACGCCACAGGCCGTTTCCGGGCACCCTTGACCTCCTACACCTGACTGCGGTTCAACGGACCCTATCGCCCGGTCGTGTCGGCAGCGCGGTGGGAGAGCAACGAAGTACCCGGAGGTCGTGGCGGTAGTCGGCGGAGTACGGACAGTTGCGCCGGATGGCGGTCGCGTCGCTGCCCCGATCCCGCGGCCCCAGAGTCGCGAAAGCCACTTTCGGGACATCTGACGTCTCGAAAGTGGCTTTCGCGACGCGCCTAGCGTCACGCCAGCGCGCGGTCCAGGTCCGGCTCCAGGTAGATCAGCTTCGCCGTCGGCACCTTCGCCCGCACACGCGCTTCGGCGTCGTCGATGGCTTGCGCGATGTCGGCGGTCTCCAGCCCCGGCACCAGTGCGAGCTTCGCGGCCACCAGCATCTCGTCCGGCCCGATGTACAGCGTCCGGATGTGGATGACCCGCTCGACCTTGCCCGCGGCCAGCTCGTCGACGATCACGTCGAGGTCGGTCTCGGAGGCACCCTCGCCGATCAGCAGGCTCTTCATCTCGATGATCAGGATGATCGCGATGATGCCGAGCAGCACACCGATCGTCACGGTGCCGATGCCGTCCCACACCGGGTCGCCGGTGATGACCGAGAGCCCGACGCCGGCGAGCGCGAAGATCAGACCGAGCAGCGCGCCCGCGTCCTCCAGCAGCACCACCGGCAGTTCCGGGGTCTTGGCCTGGCGGATGAAGGCCCACCAGCCCGCGTCGCCCTTGATCTTCTTCGATTCCTGGATCGCGGTGTAGAAGGAGTACGACTCCAGCCCGATCGCGACCACGAGGATGCCGACCGCCACCAGCGGCGAGGTCAGGTCCTCGGGATGCGAGATCTTGTGGATGCCCTCGTACAGCGCGAACACCGAGCCGAGGCTGAAGAGCATCAGCGCGACGATGAACGAGTAGAAGTACCGGTCCCGCCCGAAGCCGAACGGGTGGGTGCGGGTCGCCTTGCGCTGCGAGGTCTTCTGGCCGAGCAGCAGAAGGCCCTGGTTCGAGGTGTCCGCGAGCGAGTGCACGGACTCGGCCAGCATCGAGGACGACCCCGTGATGAGGAAGCCGGTGAACTTCGCGGCCGCGATTCCGGCGTTCGCCACGAGCGCGGCGATGATCGCCTTGGTTCCGCCACCTGCAGACACTTGCAACTCCCCAAATGGTGTCCCGATATGCCGGGTTCGAAGGCTAGCAGTGCAGATGAGCCGGTACTCGCCGGGCGGGACAGGTCACAGAATTGTCGGGCCCCCTCGCTAGTCTCGCCCCTCTCATGACCTGGGGAGGTGCCCGTGCCGCGATTCGGCGTGCTCGGACCGTTGACGATCGAGGATCCGCCCGGGCGGCGCACGACGCCGCGCGGCGATCATCAGCGTGCCCTGCTGGCCGTCCTGCTGCTGAACGCGAACTCGTCCGTCCCGGTCGACGCCCTGGTCGAGACGCTCTGGCCGGACACGCCGCCGAAGTCGTACTCCTCGAATCTGCACACGTACGTCTCCCGTCTGCGAGCCCGGTTCGAGGGGCTGGAGATCGAGCGGGAACCGCACGGCTACCGGCTGGTCGTCGAGCCCGCCGACCTCGATCTGCTGTCCTTCCGCGAGGCCGCCGCGGCGGGGAAGGCGGCGTCGCGGGCGGGCGATCCGGCGGCGGCCGCGGGGCACTACCGCCGGGCGCTGGCGGAGTGGCGCGGGCCGGTCCTTTCCGGACTGCACATCCCCCGGCTCGACGCCGACGTCGCCCGGCTCGAGTCGGAGCGCCTCGCCGCCTTCGAAGACTGTGTCGACGCCGAGCTGTCCGACGGCAGGCACGGCGAGCTCACCGGTGAGCTCCAGGCGATGATCACCGAACATCCGCTGCGCGAGCGGCTGGCCGCGCAGCTGATGATCGCGTTGCACCGCGCCGGACGTCAGGCCGATTCGCTGGCCGTCCACCGGGATCTGCGCGCCACCCTCGTCGAGGAGCTCGGCGTGGAGCCCGGCGCCGAGGTCCGCCGGGTGCACGCCGCCGTGTTGCGCGGTGAGGATCCGGTGCCCTCGGCCAAGGCCACGCCGATCTTCCCGATCTGCCAGCTGCCGCCGGACATCGCGGATCTCGCGGGCCGCGAGAGCGAGATCGCGAAGCTCTCCGGGCTGCTCGGCGCCGGCACCGGTGTCCCGGTCGCGCTGATCACCGGCGAGCCGGGCGCGGGCAAATCGACCCTCGCGGTCACCACCGCGCACAGGCTCCGCCGGTCCTTCCCGGACGGACAGCTGTTCGTCCCGCTGGCCGGCGCCTCCGACCCTCGCGAACTCTCCGACGTCCTCGGCGACCTGTTGCGCGCGCTGGGCGTCACCGGGCCCGCCATCCCGGACGACGTCGAGGCCAGGGCGGCGGTCTACCGGGGCCGTCTCGCCGATCGGCGGGTCCTCGTCGTGCTCGACGACGCCGCGAACCCCGAGCAGGTCCGCGCGCTCCTGCCGGGAACGCCGGGCAACGCGGTCCTGATCACCAGCAGGCGACGGCTTTCCGGGCTCGCCGGGGCGGATCGTCTCCCGCTCGCGCCGCTGTCCGGAGCCGAGGCGGTGACCCTGCTCGCCCGGCTCGCCGGGCCGGACCGGGTGGGCGCCGAACGCGCCGACGCGGAGCGGATCGCCAAGGCCTGCGGCAATCTCCCCCTGGCGTTGCGGATCGCGGGCAGCAGGCTCGCGATGCGGCCCGGTCTGCCGCTCGGGAAGCTCGCCGGGCGGCTGGAGGACGAGGTCTCGCGCCTCGACGAGCTCCAGGTCAGCGATCTCCAGGTCCGCGGCAGCATCGCGTTGAGTTATCAGGCGCTGAGCCCGGCGGCGCGGCGCGCGTTCCGTCTGATCGGCCGCTGCCGCACCCTCGACCTGCCCGCGTGGGCGGTGACGACGCTGATCGATGACGAAGGCGCCGACGAGGCCATCGACGAACTCGTCGAGGCCAGCCTGCTCGAAGCCACCGGTCTCGACCCGACGGGCGAGCAGCGGTTCCGCGTGCACGACCTCGTCCGCGTGTTCGCCACGGAGCTCGGCCGGGAGCTGGAGACCCACGCCGAGCGGGTGGCCACCGTCGCGAAGGTGTCGGACGCGGCGCTGTGCCTCGCCGACACGGCGGCCCGCCGTCTGCCGAGGACGGTGCCGATGCCGTTGTCGGATCACGACCTCCCCGCCCAGCCGCTGGACGGCGAGCTGGTCGAGCGGCTGCTGCGCGATCCCGGCACCTGGTTCTCCGTGGAGCGGGCGAACCTCGTCTCCGTGGTCTCGTCGCTGTGCGCCGTGGGCTGGCGGCGGAAAGCGTTGCGAATACTGGAAAGGCTGAGCGCGTACCTGTACTTGCACAGTCATTACACCGACATGCGGACGGCGTACGAGACGTTGCGTGACGCCGCTCGCGAGGCGGGCGACCGCCACATCGCCGTCATCGCGGACGCGAATTTGGCGGTGTTGCTGCATGTTCGCGGCGAGTACGAACGCGCGGCCGAGGGTTATCGCGGCTGCTCGAAGGAATTGGCGACGCTGGGCGACCTCGCCACCCGGGCGTGGGTGGAGACCAATCTGGCGCACTGCCTCGTCGGGCTCGGCCGGGCCGGGGAATCGCTGCACGCCGCCACCCAGGCCCGCGAAATGTCCACTGTGGAGGATTCCGGCACCCATGCGAGGCGGGCGGAATCCGCCGCGCTGCACCGGTTGGGCAAGATCTCCGAAGCACTGGAGATCGATCGCCGAATTCTCGCCCAGGCACGGGAATCGGCCGACGACCGGCAGCTCGGCGTTGCCCTGCAAGGGCTTTCGTGGTCGCTGATGCTCGACGGCCGCCAGGAGGAGGCACTGGCGACGATCGAGGAATCGGTCCGCGTCCTTCGCCGGACCACGGCCAGATCGGCGCTGGCGAAGTCGTTGCGCACCCAGGGCGCGATCCTCGCGGGCGCCGGGCAGCGCGCCGGCGCGGTGAAGGCGTACGAGAACGCGCGGCGCCTGGCCGGAGCGCTCGAAGAACGGCCGCGAGAGCTTTCCTGCACGCGCGCGATCGCGGCGAGCTGGATCGGCGACGGCCGGGCCGACCGCGCGATTCCCGTGCTGCGCCGCTGTCTCGACGAATTCCGCGCCATGGGCGGGAAACCGGCGACGGGCCTCACCCTGCACGTGCTGCGCAGGGCGTACGAGGCCGTCGGGGAGACAAGGGCGGCCGAGGCGGCGGGTGAAGAGGCGAAGCGATTGGAAGTCCCCCACGACGCCAACGCTTCGACCCTCGTCCGGTTGCTGTTGTCGCTCACCGAACCCGCCCCGGCCTGACCGGGTGGTGCCCGACCCCTCAGACGGGCACCACCCGGAAGTCATCGGCGCTCACCGGGCGGCGGGCCGCGATTCCCGCCGTCCGGCGGAGAACCAGGCCAGCGTGATCGCCAGCACGCCGTTGGCCACGGCGTCCCACACCGGCGGCGAGGCGGCCCCGAGCCGCGAGACGGCGAACATGTTGATCAACCCGGCGACGGTCAGCATCACGCGGACGGGCTGGGTGCCCGTCACCACCAGCGCGGCGGTGAGCAGCACCTGCGCGCCGAGCGAGACGAGCACGACCAGCGGGAGGTTCAGCCTGCTCTCCGCGCCCGCGGCGAGCTCGTGCAGGCCGCTCCCCGCGGCCTTGACCGACTCGATCGCGTCACCGGCGAGCCCCGCCATCGCCTGCGCCGAACCGACCAGGTCCTGGCCGCTCGGCACCGGGAGGACCAGGTCGACGACCGGGACGAGCGCGGTCACGACGGCGAATCCGAGCGCGGCGAGCAGGGCGGTGGGGCGCACGGGAACCGGCACCCGGAAAGCGCGTCCGCTCGCCGCGTCGGGATGGGAAGTCACTGCTGTCGCTCCTTGGCTATCGACGTCCGGGACGAGCCGACGCCAAGCGCCGGGTCACCCCTTCGGGCGATAGTTGCGGAACCCGCCACACGGAACGCACACACTTCGGCCAAGCACGCGTTTCGTCCTCTGAACGCGGTCCTCGCCCGCGCCGCCGACCACGCGAGTTACGCCTTTAAACACGCGAGTTACGGCTTCAAGCACGCGAGTTTCGCCTTCGGTCACGCCACGAACCCGGCGACGGGCCGGGACACCGAGGCGGTCACCTCACCACTGAACGCGAGCGGAGGATCAGCAGGTGCCGGCGGTGGCGCGGAACACCTGGGTGCGTTCACCGGAAAGCGGCCGCACGCGGACCTCCGGGTCGGCGGCCGGGAGCCACACCGACTGGCCTCGGCGGAGTTCGACCTGTTCGCCGTCGTCGGCCGTCACCAGCAGGCCACCGGCGGTGCACAGCAGGATCTGCGGGCCGACGTCGTGGACGGCGACCTCGCCGTCGTCGCCGGCGTCCCATTCGATCCGCGACAGCTCGAACTCCGGCGCGTCGGTGCGGTACACCGACATGCGCTCCTCGCGCTCGCCGCTCTGGACCGGCATCTCGCCGCACGCGAAGTCGACGACGCGCAACAGCTCCGGCACGTCGACGTGCTTCGGGGTCAGCCCGCAGCGCAGGATGTTGTCCGAGTTCGCCAGGATCTCGACGGCGGTGCCGTGCAGGTACAGGTGCAGGTTCCCGGCGGGCAGGTAGATCGCCTCGCCCGCGCTGAGGGTGAGCCGGTTGAGCAGCAGCGCGGCGAGCACCCCGGCGTCACGCGGATGCGCTTCGCCGAGCTCCAGGATGGTCCGGCATTCGACGTCGAACTCGCCGCGTTCCTGGACGTGCTTCACGCACGAATCGAGGACCTCGGGCAGCAGTTCGTCGAGCGCGGCCTGCGGCAGCGTGATCCAGGTGGTGAACAGCGCGCGCAGCCCGGCCGGATCCGGCTGGGCCTCCAAGAGCACCGCGTACTTCGCCAGCCCGGGCGTCTCGATCGCCTTCAGCAACGCGATCGTGCGTTCCGGGTCGCGGAAGCCCGCCAGCGCGTGGAACTCCGTCAGCGCGCAGACCAGCTCCGGCTTCGCCGTCGGATCCGGATAGTTGCGATTCGAGGCGTCGCGCGGGATCCCCGCCGACTCCTCGCGCGCGTACCCCTCCGCCGCCTGCGCGGCCGACGGGTGCGCCTGCATCGAAAGCGGCTCTTCGGCGGCGAGGATCTTCAGCAGGAACGGCAGCCTGCCGCCCCAGCGGCCGGCGCAGGTCGTGCCGAGCTGGCCGACCGGATCGGCTTCGACGAGCTCCAGCAGGCTCCGCTCGGTGCCGTCCGGGCCGATGACGTGGGACGGGTCGCCGGGGTGGGCGCCCATCCACAGTTCCGCCTCCGGATGCGGCGCCGGCACCGGACGCCCCAGCAGCTCGGGGATCGTCGTTCTGGACCCCCACGCGTAGGGCCGCACGGCATTTCGCAGCAGCTCCACTGTCACCTCAACTCCTCGCCGGGCACGGGTGGTGCCGGCCCTCATTGCTTACGTCGCGCTCGGGACTCACGCCGTTGCGGGCGTGTACCTCCCGGCGCCGCCGATGCTGCCGACGGCCAGCCCCAGGTAGACCGCGGCCAGCTCGAAACGCAGCGCGAGAACGGCCGCACGCACGATCTCGTCCGTTTCGATCTCTTCGGCCGGGGCGATCACGTCGCCGCCGGGCAGCAGGTCTTCCGCCTGATAGCGGGCCGCCTCCGCGGCGGGCCCGGTCCGAACCGAGAGGAGCAGCACCCTCGGCGTCGCGCCGGCCCCCTCCTCCGGGTCCGCGAAGATATCGCGATCCACGCCGCCGGACAACGCCGCCCGCCGCAAAGCGGGCCTGGCCAGTGCCTGGCGGTAGTCCTCCACGTCACAGACCACGGCGGCGTGCGCGGCGAACGCGTGGGCCGCGTGCTCGCCGACGGCGACCGCGACCGGGTCCAGCCCCCACAGCAGCGGCTGGCGCTCGGCCAGCCTCAGCGCCATCGCCTTGGCCGGGTTCGCGAACGAATCCCTGGCCAGGTAGTCCTTCTCGGCCTCCGCGTCGAGATGGTCCGCGAGCTGCTCCAGATCGGCCACCAGCAGGCCGAGGGCGTTCGCGGTGAGGAGGGCCGCGGCGAGCCCGCGCGGGAAGGCCATCTCCGGCGGCACCGGGAGCCTCGGCGCGAGCAGCAGCCCCTTGCCCGCGACGGAGGCCGCGACCGGGCCTTCGTCGGGAGCGGACAGCACGACTCTCGCGCCGAACCGGGCGGCGCGTTCCAGTGAGGCGGCCAGCTCGCGGTCGCCGGCGTCGTCGGTGTGCGCGAAGACCACGTCGAGCGCGCCGATCCAGCTCGGCACCACCTCGGCGACGACGACCGGCACCGGGCACGACGGGGTCAGGAGCGCGGCGACCAGCCGGGTCAGCGTCCGGCTGACCCCCGGCCGGTCGATGAGTACGAGCGAGCGCGGGCGCCCGACGTCCAGGCGATCGCTCAGCTCGAGTTCGGCCGCGGCTTCGGCGGTCGCCCGGACCTGGGCGCCCGCCATCGCGGCGGCACGGAGAAGCCCCGCGGTGTCGGCCTCGGCCAGCCTCGCGGGATCGTCGAGCAGGGACTCGTCAGGGACCGTCGGCATGAGCGCCATCCGGGGTCGTCGGCTCGGTGGCTTCGTCCAGCAACAATACCGGGATTCCATCACGGACCGGATACACGCGACCGCATTCCGTGCAGGTCAGCGCATCGGCTTCCGGATCGGCCGTCGTCCCCGGCCGCAGCGGCGCGTGGTCGGGGGACGGGCAGGCCAGGATCTCCAGCAACTGTGCGTCGAACGTGACGGCCATCGTTACTCCCTACCTGTGGGACGTCTCTATGTGTGTTTTCACGACACATTCGTTACCCACGGACTATCGCCAATACGTCTTCGGTCAGCGCCCGGACGGCCTCGGCGTCGGCGGCCTCGACGTTCAGGCGGAGCAGCGGTTCGGTGTTGGACGGGCGCAGGTTGAACCAGCCGCCGCCGGGGAGCTGCACGGTGAGCCCGTCCAGTTCGTCGATTTCGACGCCGTCGCGGGCGCCGAACGCGTCCTTGACCGCCATCATGCGCGCGACCTGGTCGTCGACGGTGGAGTTGATCTCACCGGAGGCCGAGTAACGCGAGTACTCCGCCGTCAGCTCGGACAGCGGGCCCGCCTGCTCGCCGAGGGCGGCGAGGACGTGCAGCGCGGCCAGCATGCCGGTGTCGGCTCGCCAGAAGTCGCGGAAGTAGTAGTGGGCGGAGTGCTCTCCGCCGAAGATCGCGCCGGTCTTGGCCATCTCGGCCTTGATGAACGAGTGCCCGACCCGGGTGCGCACCGGCTTGCCACCGTGCTCGGCGACGATCTCCGGGACCCCCTTCGACGTGATCAGGTTGTGGATGATGGTGCCGCCCGGCTCCTTCTCCAGCTCGCGGATCGCGACCAGCGCGGTGATGGCGCTCGGCGAGACCGGCTCGCCGCGCTCGTCGACGACGAAGCAGCGGTCCGCGTCGCCGTCGAAGGCGAGGCCCGCGTCGGCGCCTTCCTCGCGCACCTTCGCCTGGAGGTCGACGATGTTCTTCGGGTCGAGCGGGTTGGCCTCGTGGTTCGGGAAGTTGCCGTCGAGTTCGAAGTACATCGGGACGACCTCGATGGGCAGGCCCGCGAAGACCGTGGGGACGGTGTAGCCGCCCATGCCGTTGCCGGCGTCGACGACGACCTTCAGCGGGCGGCTGCCCGAGAGGTCGACGAGCTTGCGCAGGTACGCGGCGTAGTCCGCGAGGACGTCCTGCTCGGTCACCGAACCGCGCTGGCCCGCGAAGGCGGGTACGCCCTGCTCGACGGTGTCGCGGATCTCCGCGAGACCGGAGTCCTGGCCGACGGGGGCGGCGCCGGAGCGGCACAGCTTGATGCCGTTGTACTTCGCCGGGTTGTGGCTGGCGGTGAACATGGCGCCCGGCAGGTTGAGCGACCCGGACGCGAAGTACAGCTGGTCGGTGCTGGCGAGGCCGATCGACACGACGTCGAGGCCCTGTGAGGTCACGCCGTCGGCGAAGGCGGCGGACAGCTCGGGCGAGGAGTCGCGCATGTCGTGGCCGATCACCACGGAGTCGGACTCCGGCTTGATCAACAGGGCGAACGCCGATCCGAGGTCGCGGACGAGTGCCGCGTCCAGCTGCTCACCGACCACGCCGCGAATGTCGTAGGCCTTCACGATGCCCGAAAGGTCTGGCACGCCTGCTCCCCGCCAATAGTCTCGTTACAACGCCCTCTGGCGCGCTCGAAAGCCTACCGGCGAGCCCTCGTGTCAGGCGCGGCCGGGCAGGACGCGCAGGTGGCCGCGCCTGCCTGACGGTCCCTCGGGTTCGGGCTCGGGCGCGGGCTTGTCGGAGCGGCCCGCTTCGCGCACGGCCTCGGCCAGCGCGGTCAGCTCGTCGGCGGAGGGATCCGGGGCGGCGAAGGCCCCTTCGTGCCGCACGACTTCCCAGCCCTTGGGCACGGTCAGCCGGAGGGCGTGGGCCTCGCAGAGGTCATAGGAGTGCGGCTCGCTCGCGGTGGCCAACGGGCCCACGACGGCTGTCGAATCGCTGTAGGCATACGTGAGCGTGGCGACAGCGGGTTCGAGACAACCCGTTCGCGAACACTTTCGTACGCTCCGCACGATCGAGAACGATAGCGCGTCGCGAGCCCGGCGTACCGGCGACACGCGCTTTGAATCGCCGAGCGCGTACCCTTCGGTTCGTGGCGACGGCTCGTGATTCCCGACAGCGACGGCGGATGCGACGGGACCGGCACGGCCGGGGCCTGCGCGGAGCGCTGTATCCGTCGACCCTTCCCGCCGCCGCTAGCAGGGCGGAAAGGTTCGACGCGCTGGTTTTGGACGCGCTCGAACCGATCGAAGCGCGGTGGCGGCACGAGCTGACGAAGCTCGACGTCGCCGTCGACGACGTCCCCGAAGTTCGCTCGGATGGCGCACCGACCGGAGTGGACGGCGTGCTGCACGACGGCGCCGTCCCGCTCTCGCGGCTCGTGCCCGCGGGCGTCGACCGCGCCGGCCTCCCGACGCGGGCCCGCATCGTCCTCTACCGCCGCCCCCTCGAAGCACGCGCGAAGGACCCCGGCGAACTCGCGGAACTCGTCCACGACGTCCTCGTGGAACAGGTGGCGGGCTACCTCGGCGTCGAACCCGACGTCATCGAAGGCGAATAACCCTCACCTCCGTACCCCAGCCCAGCCCCCGCCCTTCCCGGGGGGCGTCCCCAGCCCAGTGTATCGGGAGGGACCGACGGGACCTGCGAAAACGGGCCCGGAGGGCGAAGTTGTCCACAAGGGGACGAGGCTGTGGACAACTCGGGGGCCGGTAGCGCAGAGGGTTCCCAATGTCGCATTTGAGACGCTGAGCGACCCGAATGCGACATTGGGAACAGCTGGCAAGCGAACCGGAGCCGCAGCACCCGGTGGCCGGAGGGAAGAGGCCCCCAATGTGGCATTGGGGCTGCTGGGTGTCCCCAATGCCACATTGGGGGCATCGAAGCCAACGCGCGGCGTAGGCGCGAGGCGCGCGAAGCGGGAGCAGAGCGCGAAGCGGGCAGCGCGTGCAGCGAGGGGGGCAGCGGCGAAGCGCGTGCAGCCTGTGCAGCGGGCGCAAGCAGAGCCTGCAGCGGGCAAAGCGCAGCAGAGCCAAGCGACCAGTCTCCTGAAGGCCCCCTTCGAGGCGTCCAACGTCTCAAAGGAGGCCTTCTGGACACTGGAACGCACCCTCAAGAAACCGAAGAACGCCTCCGCGTAGGAACAGCGGTCAGCAGCGTGAACAGCACCGCCGCCACCTGTGCCAGCAGCAACAGGTTCCGCGTAGTCCCCTGATGTTCCACCACGACCTCCGAAGGCGTGGGCGGCACCGAGACCGCCACCTGGTGCCCCCAGGCCCGCACGATCGGCACGGCCTTGCCGTCCACGCTCGCCTGCCAGCCCGCCTCGAACTCCGCGGCCAGCACGAGCAGCCGCCCGGTCGGGCCTTCCGAGACGCGCACCCGCACGTCGGGCAGCCCGGCCTGCACCGGCGCCACCCCGGGCGACGCCCCCGGCGCGCCCTTCCCGGTCACGGCAGCCTGCGCCAGTTCCGGCGAGATCAGCGCCACCTGCCCGCCGGCGGGCAGCAACCGCAGCACCGGACGCCCGTCCGAGGTCTGCGCCGCCAAAACCACCAGGTCTCGCGCGAGTTCGACGAAGGCGCCACCATCCGCGCCGCTCGGCAGCACGACATACGAAACGCCCGACGCCAGAGCCGCCGCGAAGGCCTGCTTCACCGCGTCCGGTGAGCCTTGCAGGAGATCCCGGCGCCACGAGGCGAGCCGATCGGCGCTGCCCGGTGTCGGCGCGAATTCGTCGTCGCCGAAACTCGGCAGCCGTCCACCGGTCTGCCGGGCGACGTCACCGATCACCAGCACCGAACGCCCACTCGAAGCCAGCTCCGCGGAAATCTCCGGAGCCAGCGAGGGACGCGCGCCCGCCCGCAGAGGCCCTTCCCGCCCGGCGACGACCGCGCCGGTCGCCAGCGCCAGCAGCACGAGCACCCCCGCCACGGCCGTGACCTTCGCCAGCCACGGCGCGGGGTCGACGCCGGACCCGCCCCGCTGCCAGGTCGCCAGCACCGTCCACAACAGACCCACGCCGATCACCAGCAGCGGCACCCCGGCGTACCCGGTCGCGTGCGCGCCGCCCGACATCGGCGTCACCGCCACGAACCGCACCGCGACGAGCCCGAGCACACCCAGTACGACGACCGCGACACCGCCGCCCGCGCCCTTCGTCGGCCGCACCACCAGCGCGACGATCGCGGCCGCGACCAGCGCCACCCCGATCGGCCAGGCGCCGGGGCCGCCGGGGTCCAGCCCGGCGAGATCGGCGCCGGACGCGGCCGTGGCGCCCCCGCCGAGCCCGTGCAGCAACAGTTCCGGATGCCTCAGCAGCACACTCGGCCACGGAAGCAACAACGCCAGCGGCAGGAAGACCACGATGCCGACCGACGCGATCCGCCGCGCGAGCCCGGTCGGCGAAGGCAGCACCACGAACCCGATCACCAGCCCGACCAGCGCGAGCGCGTGCGCCAGCGGAGAGAAGGCGCCGATCAGCGCCAGCCCGATCGCGCTCAGCGCGGAAACGTGCAGCCAGCGCGAGTCCGCGCGGACCAGCAGCCCCACGATGCCCGCGATCACCAAAGGCAGCAGCAGATGCACGACGACGACGTCGAGCCGTCCCTGCGCGACCGAAGCCGTGGCCGCGGGAAGCACGCCGTACGCCGCCGCCGCGACGGCCCGCACCCAGCGACGCACGCGAAGGTGCCGAGTAGCCGCGTACGCGCTCAGGGCGGCGAGCGGGATGTCACCGATCAGCAGGATCGCGACCAGCGCGGCCGGGCCGCCGATCGGAGCGAAGATCGCGCCGATCGTGCCCAGCACCGGCAGCGTCGCGGGGGCGGGGCTCGCCGTCCCGCCGGCGATCGCGTGCCACGGCGCGAGATACGACGCCCAGATCTCGCCGAGCCCGCCGACCGGCAGCAGTTTCCCGCCGAAGAGATCGAGCCCGAGCCGGGATCCGTTGACCACGAACGCGAGCACCGTCAGCACGGCGAGCACGATCACCGGCGGGGCGAACACGGTCGCGCCGAGCACCCGCTTCCGGTCGACCTCGACGAAGACGAGTTCCGGTTCCGGCCGCCGCCCGCCGTCCCGCGGCACCGGCGACGGTTTCGGCCCCTCCGAGGCGGGCTTTTCGGGAACCGCGACCGCGACGACCGCGCTGGGCCGCCGAAGACCCGTCCCCCGCGAGCCGACGCCGCGCATCGCGCCCGCGGGCAGCGCGCCTGGGCCGACCGGACGATCTTGCCCGGCCTTCAACGCCTCCGGTGGAATCCAGGCGCCTTCCTGATCCACGCCCTCCGGCACCGTCCCGAGGGCGAAATCCCGTTCCACGCCACGCCGCACGAGGCCGACGACACCGGCGCGCACGGCGTTGCGCACCCGCGTCATCCGTCCGGTGAACAGGCCGCGGACCTTGCCCGGCTGGTCGGTCTTCCGGCGTTCCGCGCGGGCCGCGCGCAGTCCGCCGCGACCGCGCAGCAGGTGCCAGGTGGCCGCGAGTTCCGCGCTCGCCTCGCCGGTGCGCCGCAGCACCAGGAACGCGAGCGCCCGCAGCACCGCGAAAACCGGAATTCGAAAAAGACCGAACCAAAAGGACAGTGGCGGGCAATTGACGAGGAACACCCGGAGCCCGTGCGCGCGGTTCGCCGTCGCGAGGGAAAGGCCAAGGGCGTCCGGCTCGCGTTGTCCGGTGCTGAGCGCGCGGGCGTGCCGCAGCCGGGCCGACGGCACCGAAAGCACTCGGCCGCCCGCGGCGTTCGCCCGCCAGCCGAAGTCGAGATCCTCTCGCAGCAAGGGAAAGCCGGGGTCGTAGCCACCGAGTTCGTGCCAGACTTCCCGGCGCACCAGCGATCCCGCGCTCGGCACGGCGAGCACCGCGGTGTCCTTCTCGTCCGGTGAGATCTGCTGCCGATGGCCGATGGCGTCGGTCGACAAGCCGGCTTCGACGATCAGGCGCGGGTCGCTCCAGTCGACCGCGAGCGGGCCGAGCACCGTCGCCTCGGGCTCGTTTTCGGCCGCTGCCAACAGGTTTTCGAGACAGCCGGGTTCCGGCGCGCAGTCGTCGTGCAGCAGCCAGAGCCATCCGCCGGGGTCTCCCCATCGTTCGACGGCGTGCTCGACGGCCTCCGCGACCGCGGCGCCGAAGCCGACCTCACCGGAAAGTGTGAGAACCCCGTCCAAGACCGGCGCATCGCCGTCGGCCGCCGCGTCGGCGAGGATCTTCGCCGTCCCGTCGGTGGATCCGGTGTCGACGGCGAGCACGTGCCGCGGCCGGACACCGCTGCGCCGCAGCGCGGAAAGCGCCAGTGGCAACCAGTTCTCGCCGTTGTGACAGACCACAATGGCCAGAACGGGGGCCGTGCGCGGCACAGATGACGCGGCAGTGCGAGACAACGGGCACTCCAGATGTGGCGGCGAAGTCGAGTGCCGCCACCCTACGACGCGACCCTGTCACCCGTTGGTGGCCCCACTATGTGGAAGCGATCTCCGGCGCACGAGGCCGCCGGAGATCGCCGTCACACAGCTCGCTTTTTCAGTTTCCTACGCTCACGTTCGGAGAGCCCGCCCCAAATACCGAACCGCTCGTCATGCGCGAGGGCGTACTCGAGGCACTCGTCCTTGACCTCGCAACCGAGGCAGATCCGCTTGGCTTCACGGGTGGAGCCGCCCTTCTCGGGGAAGAACGCCTCCGGGTCCGTCTGCGCGCAGAGGGCCCGTTCCTGCCAGTCCTGCTCTTCCGCGGAGGCATCGTCGAAAAGCTCGGTGAGATCGCCCAGTTGCTGCTCCGGGACCTCACCCCAACCCACGACTTGCCCCCATTCCCTTCCATCTGCTTCCAACCGCACGTCCGCCTCCTCGCTGTCCACGCACTCCCCAGGCTGGCGGTGTTGAAACACCATCCGCCGCCCCCTTCCAGCGACGAATGACATCACTGTGATTACACCCGTGTAGTGCGGTCAGGTCAAGCGGAGTAGCGAGTTCGGGGGATACTCACGCCTCATCGCGCAAGGGGACACGCCGAGAACTTCACATCGGGCATACGGAAGACTGGAGGGGTGCAGAGATCAGCAGTGCGGCCAAGCCCGATCTTCCTCGGCATCCTCGCGGTCACCGTCCTGGGCGGTGTACTGGCGGCTTTCGGTGATGCGACCACGATTTCCACCCGGCAATACGACCCGCTGACCATCGCCGGCGTGGTCATGCTCGTCGCGGGCGGCTGGGTGGCGTCCTTGACGCTGCACGAGTTCGGTCACGCGATCGTGGCGTTCCGCGGCGGTGACCACAGCGTCGCCCACAAGGGTTACCTGTCCATGGACGTCCGGAAATACACGGATCCCGCGCTGTCCATCATCCTGCCGTTGGTATTCCTCATCATCGGCGGCATCCCACTGCCGGGTGGCGCGGTGTGGATCGAACACGGACGCCTCCGGTCGCGCGGGGTCCAGTCGTGGGTTTCGCTCGCCGGGCCGCTGAGCAACCTCGCCGTCGGTGTCCTGCTGACCCTCGTCGTCGCGCTGGTGCCGATGGCGTCCGGTCTCGTGATCGGGCTCTCGTTCCTGGCCCTGCTTCAGATCGTCACGTTCATCCTGAACATCCTGCCGATCCCCGGCCTCGACGGCTGGGGCGCGATCGAGCCGTATCTCTCACCCGGTGCGAGGGAATTCGGCGCGAAGGCCCGGCCGTGGGCACCGATCGTGCTGTTCGCCGTGCTGTTCCTCGTGGACGAAGCGAGCCGCTTGCTGTGGCAAGGGTCCTTCGCGATCTTCGACGCCGTCGGCGGGTTCAAGCTCGCCGCGATGTACGGACAGGACGCGTTCATGTTCTGGAAGTAGTTCAGGCGCCGTCGGGGTGCTCGGTGAACCATTCGTGCGCCCGTTTCCAGACGCGTTTGAGACCGGACCGCTCACCGAGATAGTCGCCCGCCATGCCGACCACCGGCAGCTTCCCGAGCGCGCGGTGGACGAGGCGGCCGCGGGGCCGCTTCTCCAGTTCGTCGACGATGCCCAGCAGTCCCCGGCCGAGCCGCCACAGCGTGCCCGCGGCGGCCTTCAAGGTGATCTTGCCGTGCTTCTTCTTCGCGTCGTCGAGTTCTTCGGTGAGCTTCGCCGCTTCGTCGTCTTCGGCGGCCTTGTCGTGTTCGGCGTGTTTGCCCGCCGCGAGCACCGGATCGATGTCGCGTTCGAAAAGGACCCACGCGATCAGCCGGACGCGGGCGCCGACGTCGGTCACGCCGTACTCCCCCGCGATCGCGCACAGCAGCACCCCCTGCGCCGCCGAACCGAGCGCGTCCTGCACGGGCAGCCGGTCGGCGAGCGCGCCGCCGAGGCCGGGGATCGCGGTGATCAACGCGGTGAACCGGCCGACGCGGTTCACCCACCAGTCGGTCCGCTGGTAGTTCGACATCTCCGCCCATGCCGCGGTGCCGGGCACCTTGACCGAGGTGATCCCGTTGAGCAGCTTGTCCTTCAGCCCGGGCTCGACGCCGTCCAGATCCTCGTGGCGGCGGCCCCTGGCCTGCAGCCCGAACGGATCCGCGTCCCGCAGCGCGTCGACCATCGGCCCGCAGGCGCGGACGAACGGCCGCAGCACCGCCACGACCTGGCGGTCCGAAATCGCTTCACCCACCGCTGACTCCCTTCGCCGACCTTCCCAGACCGCCACCCAGCGCCAGCGCTCCCGGGAGCGCCCCGCCGCCGATCAGCAGCAGTGCCCGCCAGTCCTGTATGAGCACCAGATCACCCCCGGGCCCGGCCATGCCCATCCCGAGTACGACGAGTACCCAGACGAGCAGCGGAATCACCGAAAAGGTGGGCCGGACCACTTTGGCGGTCGTCCGTACCAGGAGCGGGGTCGTGATCACCGCGAGCACCACGGTCACCGGGAAGGGCGCGTCGCCGAGCTTCGGCAGCACGATCCCGTCGAGCCGGAGCGGCAGGAAGAACAGTTCGAGCAGGCCGAGCAGAACCGCGTCGAAGGTCAGCAAGGCGAGCAGCAGACGCTGCCGCGAGGTGAGCGGCGCGCTCACTTCGCGAGCCCCCCGAACAGATCCGCCGCGGCGCCTTCGGCCGGTCCGTGTGCGAGCACGAAGTACTCGTCCGGGGTGATCGGCTGCGCGATGTCGTTGCTCAGCGCGAAGTGATCCGCGAGCTGCGGCGGAGCGGGCACGCTGACCTGGGTCTCGTGCGCCCGCAGCGCGGCCGCCTTCGCCGGGATGTGCGCGCTGACGTCCAGAACGGTCGTGATGGTCTCGTCCGGAGTCACCGGCAGCTCACCGTCTTCGGGGACCCGGAACGGCGACCGTCCGCGCAGCGCGGCGAGCCCGGCCGTGACGGCGTCACGGGAAGAAACGGTGTGGAACACCCGCTCGACCGACGCGGCCTTCGGCGCCGCGGCCATGGTGACCTCGTGCGCGCGGATGTGGTCGGGATGCCCATAACCCCCGAAAGCGTCATAGGTGACGACGACCTGGGGCCGGACCTCGTCGAGGATCTCGGCGAGCTGAGCCGCCTGCTCGCCGAGGTCTCCGCCGGAGAACGCGCGCGGATGGGCCGCGGACGGCGTCCCGGCCATCCCCGAGTCACGCCAGCGGCCGATCCCGCCGAGATACCGGTGCCGGGTGACCCCCAGCGCCGCGCAGGCCGACGCCAGCTCGCCGGCGCGGTAGCCGCCGAGCTGATCGGAAGCCCACGAACCGAGCCCGTCGAGCGACGGCGGGATGATCTCGCCTTCCTCACCGAGAGTGCACGTGACGACGGTCACTTCGGCGCCTTCGGCCGCGTAGCGCGCGATGGTGCCACCGGTGGTGATGCTTTCGTCGTCCGGATGGGCGTGCACCAGGAGCAATTTGGGCCGGTCTGAGATCACGGCTTGAAGACTAATTCGAACACGGCGCGCTTTCCTTTATAGGGTGTCGGGAACGGAAGCCGGAGAGCACCGACCTTAGTAGGGCGACTCTCGGTTATCCTCGCGCGAGTCATGGCCTGCGTGCCGTGACCATATGTACCCCCACGAAGGGCATCTTGGTGAGCACTGAAGCAGCATCGTCGGACCTCGGCGGCGTGTCGGGTTCGGTTCTGTCCATCTCCGACCTGAGCGTCTCGTTCCCGACCGACGAGGGCGTGGTCGACGCCGTCAAGGGCATCGGATTCGACGTCAAGCCGGGTGAGATCGTCGCCGTCGTCGGCGAGTCCGGTTCCGGCAAGTCGGTGACCTCGATGTCGGTGCTCGGGCTGCTCCCGAAGACGAGCCGGATCGCGGGCGAGCTCCGCCTCGGCGACCGCAACCTGGCCGACCTCAAGGAGAAGGACCTCCAGAAGATCCGCGGCAACCAGGTCGCGATGATCTTCCAGGAGCCGATGACCGCGCTGAACCCGGTCTACACCGTCGGCTGGCAGCTGCGCGAAGCCCTCCGCTCGCACCAGGACATCTCGAAGGAAGCCGCCGACAAGCGCGCCATCGAGCTGCTGGAGATGGTCGGCATCCCGAACCCGCCGCTGCGCTTCAAGCAGTACCCGCACCAGCTCTCGGGCGGTCTTCGCCAGCGCGTCGTCATCGCGATGGCGATCTCGTGCGACCCGAAGGTCATCATCGCCGACGAGCCGACCACCGCGCTCGACGTCACCGTGCAGGCGGAGATCCTCGGCCTGCTGCGCAAGCTGCGCGACACCCTCAACACCGCGATCGTGCTGATCACGCACGACATGGGCGTCGTCGCCGACCTCGCCGACCGCGTGGTCGTGATGTACCAGGGCAACATCGTCGAAGAGGCGCCGGTGCGCGACCTGTTCGCGTCGCCGTCGCAGGAGTACACCCGCAAGCTGCTCGCCGCGGTCCCCGTGCTCGGCCAGCGTCCGGAAGGCCGTCGCCTGCTCGAAGAGGGCATCTCCGCCGACAGCGACGAGGCCACGAAGATCGCCGAGGAGATCCGGCTCGAGGACTCCGAGCTCGCCGCGGTGATCGAGGAGAACGCGCCCGCGCTCGAGATCAAGAACCTCGTGCTGGAGTACCCCGGCCGCCGCGGCCAGGCGAAGAACCGCGCGGTGGACGACGTCTCGCTGAGCATCGCCAAGGGCGAGATCGTCGGCCTGGTCGGCGAATCCGGCTCCGGCAAGTCGACCGTCGGCCGCTGCGCGATCCGCCTGCTGACCCCGACCGCGGGCACCGTGGCGATCGCGGGCAAGGACATCACGAACATGTCGAACAAGGAGCTGCGCCCGCTGCGCCGCTACTTCTCGATCGTGTTCCAGGACCCGGCGTCCACACTGGACCCGAAGATGACCATCGGCGAATCGATCGCCGAGCCGATGGTGCTGCACAAGTTCCTGCAGGGCAAGGCCCTGAACGAGCGCGTGAAGTCCCTTTTGGACAAGGTCGAGCTCGGCGGCCACTACCGCAACCGGTACCCGCACGAGCTGTCCGGCGGCCAGCGCCAGCGCGTCGCCATCGCGCGGGCGCTCTCGCTCGACCCGGCGCTGCTGATCGCGGACGAGCCGACCTCGGCGCTCGACGTGTCGGTGCAGGCCCGCGTGCTGGACCTGTTCCTGGACCTGCAGCGCTCGCTGCAGTTCGCCTGCCTGTTCATCAGCCACGACCTGGCGGTCGTCGACCTGCTGGCCGACCGCGTCGCGGTGATGCAGCACGGCAAGCTGGTCGAGGTCGGCACGCGTGACCAGGTGCTGCACTCGCCGCGCGAGGACTACACCCGTCGTCTGCTGTCGGCCGCCCCGGTCGCGGACCCGGTGCTGCAGGCCGAACGGCGTGCGGCCTGGGAGGCGGGCAAGCTGGCCCCGGTGGCCGACTGACGCTCCAGTACCTGAAGGCCCCCTTCGCCGCTCTGTGTGGCGAAGGGGGCCTTCCGTGCATCTGGACGTAACTCGCGTGCCTGGAGCCGGATCACGCGTGCTTGAAGACGTAACTCGCGTGCCTGGGGCCGTATGTGCGAGTTACGCCTCCGATCACGCATGTTGCGCCTCCAATCACGCGAGTTGCGGCTCCAGGTCCTGAAGCGCGTGAAGGCCCCCTTCCCGCGGCTGAGCCGGGGGAAGGGGGCCTTCACGCGCTATAGAGGGCCTTACGCCTTCTGGCGGCGCTGCCGCGGGTCGAAAGCGTCCCGCAGGCCGTCACCGATGAAGTTGATCGTCAGCGAGATCAGCACCAGCACGATGAACGGGCCGAAGAACAGCGCCGGCCGCGCCTGCAGCTGTGCGTAGTTCTCGAGGATGACGCGGCCGAGCGACGTGTCCGGCAGCTGCACCCCGAGCCCGATGAACGACAGTGCCGCCTCGATCAGCACGGCCTGCGCGATCGCGAGGGTCGCGTTGACCGTGATGAGGCCGACCATGTTCGGCACCAGGTGCTTGAACACGATGTGGAACGTGCCGGCACCGGACGCGCGGGCGGCGTCCACGAACTCGCGCTGGGACAGCGACATCGACTCGGCCCTGGCGATACGGGCGATCGGCATCCAGCCGAAGGCCGCCAGCACCATCGCGACGATGTACCAGGTGCCACCGCCGAACACCTTCGCCAGGATGGCGGCGGCGGCGATCTGCGGGACGATCAGGAACAGGTCCGTCACGCGGGAGATCGCCGAGTCGGTGAAGCCGCGCAGATACCCCGCCATGGCACCGAAAACGGTGCCGATGGTGGTGGCGACGAGCGACACGATGAGCGCGATCAGCAGCGAGTACTGGGTGCCGCGCAGGATCTGCGACACCATTTCCTTGCCGACCTGCGTCGTCCCGAGCGGATATTCCGCGCTGGGCTTGGCGAAGGACGGGAAGGAGCTGTCTTCGTAGCTGTGCGGCCAGAAGATCGGCATGATGATGACGGTCAGCACGAGCAGCAGCAGGACACCCGTGCAGACCATGGCCAGCTTGTGCCGCAGGAACTTGCGCAGGACCAGCTTGCCCTGACTCTGGGGCTCGGGCAGCGCCTCGTCGGGGAGCGTGCCGTCGGCGGACTTGGAGCCTTCCGCCGCGATAAGGGAGTTCAAGTCAGCCAACGCGAATCCTCGGGTCCAGGATGCCGTACATCAGGTCGGCGATCAGGTTGGCGACGATGATGCTGCTGGCGATGAGTACCAGCCACCCCATCATCACCTGCGTATCGCTCTTGGTCACGGCTTCGACGAGCAGCTTGCCCATGCCATTCCAGTTGAACACCGTCTCGGTGATGATCGCGCCCGAGAGCACGGCACCGAAGTTGACGGAGAACAGCGTGGTCACCGGGATGAGCGCGTTCCGGAAGGCGTGCCGGAAGATGACCCGGCCGTTGGCGAGTCCCTTCGCACGCGCGGTCCGCACGTAGTCCGCGTTCAGCGTCTCCAGCATCGAAGCGCGCTGGAACCGGCTGTAGGCGGCGAAGCTGATGGCCATGATGGACAGGGTCGGCAGCAGATAGGCGCCGATGTAACTGGCCAGGAATCCGCCTGGACCGTCGAAATTCAGCGATTCCGGACTCGTGGTGCGGATCCAGGGGTTACCGAGCACATCGGACAGTCCCAGGTCGCGCACCCAGCCGTTGAACTCGATCGCGTACCGCTTGAGCACGATGGCGACACAGAAGATCGGCATCGAGAACAGCAGGAACGCCAGGGTGGTGGCGATGTAGTCGATGATCGAGTACTGCTTGACCGCCGCGACCACACCGACGAGGACGCCGAGGACGAGCGCGAGGATCTCGGCTCCGACCACGAGCTTCAAGGTGACCTCGAACGCGGCCATGACCTTCGGGAACACCGGGGCCTGCGCGTTGCCCTGTGCGATGGACACGCCCCAGTCGCCGGTGACGAAGTTGCCGAGCCAAGTGAAGTACCGGGGCACGATGCTCTGGTCCAGCCCGAGCTGCGAGGCCATCTGCGCGATGGCTTCCTTGCTCATCGCCGGGTTGCTCTTCATCTCGGCGAGCGGGTCACCGGTGCCGGCGACCATGACGAAACACAGGAAAGTCCCGACCAGCAGGACGGGAATCGATATCGCCAGACGGCGAAGAATGTAGATCACCAGGTTCAACGAACTGCTCCTCATCCGGGCCTGGTCGCCGAAGTGCTGGACCGCTGCCCGGTTGTCCACCGTAGTGGCGGTAACCCTACGGTCAACAGCTACTTCCGGCGGGTACGGGGGCCCGGCTTGTGGCCGGGCCCCCGTACCACCAGGATCGCGTAAGCGAGTGGTGAAAAAGCGGGGCGGAAGGCCCTACTTCTTCTGCTCCCACTCACCGACGTTCCACAGGACACCGTTGTACGACTGCATGTAAGTGCGGTCGATGCCCTTGAACGCCCACATGGACGGGGTCTGGAACAGCGGCAGCGTCGCGTACTCGTCCGCGATCGCCTGGTCGGCCTTCTGGTAGTTCTCCAGCTGCACGGCCTCGTCGGTGGCCTTCACGGCCGCCTCGAAGGACGAGTCGATCGTCGGGTTCGACAGGCCCTGGTAGTTCTGGCTGCTGTCGTCGACACGGGTGATGTAGATCGACTTCTGCTCGGCCTTGAACGGAGCGGCGGACCAGCCGAAGAGCGCGGCGTCGTAGTCGCTGGCCGCGAGACGGCCACCCTTCAGGAAGTTGGCGTCCTGGTCGTCCGTGATCTCGATACCGGCGGCCTTGGCCTGCGAGATGATGATCTCGACGGTCTGCTGACGGCGGGTGTTCTGGTTGTGCGAGATCTTGAACGACGCGCGCTGGCCGTTCTTGGCGAAGATGCCGTCGCCACCCTTGACCCAGCCGGCGTCGGTCAGCGTCTTGGCCGCGGCCTCGGCGCCCAGACCGGCCTTGCTGCTGTACAGGTCCTTGAAGCCCTGCTCGCCCGGCATGAACACGATGCTGTTCAGCGGGGTCGCGTCGGCCTGGACCTCCTTGAGCAGCTTGTCGGTGATCTCCTGGCGGTTGACCACCTCGAAGAACGCCTTGCGCAGGTCCTTGTCCTTGAACATGCGCTTGTAGTTGAGGTCGATGTGCTCGAAGGTCAGCTGCGAAGCCGAACCGTAGGTCACACCCTGGGCGGAAAGGCCCTTCATGGTGTTGGCCGCGGTGGCGTCGGGCTGGGTCGAAGCGGCGACGTCGATCTCACCGTTCTGCAGCGCGGTCGCCATGGCCTTGGTGTCCTCCATCGCCTTCACGACGATCTTGGAGGGGCCACCCTTGCCACCGATCCAGTTCGGGTTCTTCTCGAGCGTGACGGCCTTCTGGTTGGCGTCGAACGCGGTGATCTTGTACGGGCCCGAAGCCGGCATGACGTCGGCCTTGAAGCCCTTGAAGCCGTTGGTCCAGAAGTCGCCGGCCTTCGTCAGCTGGGCGGCGTCGCTGGTCGGGGTCAGCTTGGTGATGTCGGCGACGCCCGAGTTCTTCTCGACGATGT
Organism: Amycolatopsis sp. EV170708-02-1; assembly: GCF_022479115.1. NCBI lineage: Bacteria > Bacillati > Actinomycetota > Actinomycetes > Pseudonocardiales > Pseudonocardiaceae > Amycolatopsis > Amycolatopsis sp. EV170708-02-1. The sequence goes on along the minus strand of NZ_CP092497.1, from coordinate 3,305,947 downwards.
GCGCGGGCATGATCGCGGTCGAGTTGAACAGACCCTTGTAGTCCAGGTACGGCTCGGTGTACTTGGTCTCGAAGGTCAGGTCGTCCTTACAGGTCGCCTCGTTGATCAGCTGGTAGCCGGTCGTCGAAGCGGCGAGGAAGGCCTGCTTGCCGTCGGCGGTCTTCGCCTTGCCGGAGTGCGCCAGCCACGACAGGTACATGTCGTCGCAGTCGAACGCCTCGTTGTCCGACCACTTGACGTTCGGCTTGATCTTGTAGACGACCGTCTGCGGCGCCTTGGAGGTGACCTCCCAGGAGTCGAACACGTCGTTGTTCAGCAGCACCTTGTTGTTGCCGTCGAGTACATCGGCACCGGCGAGCACGGCGGTCAGGATGTAGGTGTTGTACGACGTGTTGGTGTCGGGCGTGTCGTTGTTGTAGCCCGAGTACCCGTCGTCGATGCCCACCGTGACGGTGCCTTCGTACCCCGGGGTGTCCGCGAGCTTGAAGTTTTCGCCGTTCTGCGCCTTGCCGGTCGCCATGCTCTTGATATCGGTCGACGACCCGTTCTGGTCGGTACTACCGCTGTCGCCACCGCTGCATGCGCTCAGCACAAGCGCGGAGGCCGCGACCAGCGACCAGGCGGAGACTGCCTTGGACTTCCTCATGAAGTGTGCCCTCCTAGCACTGGGCTCCTGAGATCGGAACAGGACCCCACACCGCTCCGGTGAGATGGCCCGGAGCCTATGACACGCCAAGCGACACTCATTTGGCGCACTGCGGGTGCACGCTAGAAAGGAAATGCACGAACAGTCACCAGTTCCGGGGCGATCGTGACCAAAGGGTAACTTGCGGCTGACATCAAGAAATACACCGGTTACCTTGAGGAATCAGTCCGCCACTCGAACGTGCCGGGAAAGGTCACCCTCCAGGGTCGGACTCGGACTCGAAACGGCTACTTCGGACCCCTCGTCCAGTTCACCGCCGACCCGAAAGGGCCCACCATAGGAGGACCTGCGGTTACTCCGGAAATACCAGAGCCGATGGCGAGGGTATCGGCCAGCTGGAACAACGGAATGGCAACATTCCGACGCCACAATTCCGGTTCCAGGGCCGAAAGCGCGGCCGCGGCCGGGGTGGCGCCGGTCAGCGCGGCGTCGATCGACGGCTGCAGGGCCGGATCGCAGAAGCCCAGCGGGTTCGCCGGGACGACGGCCTTGGTCTTGTCGGCGAGCTGATCGGGACGGCAGCCGAAGGTGGACGCCAGCGCCGAAGCCACGTCCGGACCACCCGTGACCTGCCCGATCACCGCGATGTCGATGCCGACGTTGCCCGCGCCCTCCGGTGTCGTCTGCTGGATCCCGTCGAGCACCGGCATGGCCAGCAGGGTCGAGAAGAGCTCCCTCGGCTGCGGCGCGATCGCGTTGACCTCGATCCCCGCGGCCACCAGTTGCGCCGTCAGTTCCTTGGCGATCGTCGCGTACGGCTCCTGTTTGGCGGGCGACGCGACGACCAGCGAAAGGTTCTTCCCGTTCTTCCGCCAGGTTCCGGCTTCCTTGGCGTATCCGGCGGATTTGAGCAGTTCCTCGCCCTTGACCGGGTCGGCAGCCGACGGCGGGCCGGGGGCCGGGATCGTCGGCTGGAAACCGGGAGCCGACGGGACGCGGATCTGCGCGTCGGCACGGAGCTTGTCCGACGGGCCGCCGTCGGTCGCTTCGGTGATCAGCTTGCCGCGGTCGATCAGCGCGGTGACGCCTTCGCGCACCTTGGGATCCGACAGCGTCGGACTCACCGGCCGCAGGAGGATCTGCGCGACCGTGGGCCGCGCGACCGTGTGCAGCTGGACCGCCGAGCCGAGTTCGCCGAGCCGTTTGAGGCCGGTGCCGTCGGTCCTGGTCATCGCGAACTGGTCGTTGCCGCTGCGCAGCGCGGCCAGTGTGCCCTCCTGATCGGCCGCACGGAGCACGATCCGGTCGAGGGCGGAGGGTTTCTCCCAATAGCGCTCGTTGCGCTCCAGGGTGACCTCTCCGCGCGCGGTGTCGAGGCCCTTGATCGAGTACGGGCCGCCGACGGCCGGGAACGCCGTCGCCAGCGCGCCCTGCCACCCGTTCGGGGCGTCCTTGAGCAGATGGGCGGGCAGGAGGTTGTCGAAGAGCGTCTGCCAGCCCGGGTACGGCTTGGAGAAGGTGACCTCGACCCGCTTGCCGCCTTCGCGCGACTGGATGTCCGAGATCAGCCGGTAGCCGGCGGCGCCGATGACACCGGGCTGGTCGCGCATCGCCTCGCGGAGGTAGGCGAAGTCCTCCGCGGCGATCGGCGCGCTGTCGGACCAGGAGGCGTCCGGGCGGATCGTGTACGCGACCGTGAACGGCTGCTGCGACACGACCTCGGCGGACTTCATCAGGTTCTTGTCCAGCTCGAAGCTGCCGTCGTCCTTGGGGCGGAACACCGACGGGAGAAGCAGCTGCGAGAGCGCCGACGTCACCTGCGACGCGTCGGCGAGGTTGTGGGGGTTGTAGCCGCCGAGGACGTCGTCGACACCCACGACCACCTGCGAAGGCGTCTTCGTGGTCGACGTGCTCACCGGAGAGGCTGAAGAGCTGACCACGGGCGGGGGCGGGGTGTTGCTGCAGGCGGCGAGGAGCACCGCCGCGCACGCCAGCATGGGTGCCGCTGTGGTCCGTGACCGCACGCCTGGATCCTCCTGGTTTGTCCCTCGCCCCGTCGCCATAGAGCTATCACGCCGGACATGGCCTCGGCAGCGAGATTCCCATATCGGCCCGGCCGCCGCCCGACCGGATGCCGTCCTCCTCCGGTGGACGTCCGGGAGCCCCTCCGGGTTCCTGCCGCGCCGGGGCTTTTCGGCCGCACCGGAGCGCGATACTCCGGCAATCGGTTCCGCAACCCGGAACATTCCGGAACGCCCGGCGGAATGTTCGCCACCGGACGATTCACGACCGAAACGATCGCGATCGCGAGTCCTCTCCGGACGCATTTAGGAACTTTTGTTTCGCGGCGGTCCGGATCCGCGTTCTCGAACCGGCGCGCGCGGCGGCTCCGCCGTCGTTCCGCCGCGTCCGTTCCGGTGTTGTGAACACCGTCCGAAAAGGGCGATCGGCTTTCCATCGGAATTGTACGGAAAGGACCTTTCTTTAACGAAGAACGCTCGATCGAATACGGTGCGTGACCGCATTCGGCGCCGGAAACGCCGAAGGGCGCCTACTCACGGTGAGTGAGCAGGCGCCCTCCGGCGTATGCCGAGCGGGTCAGCCGCGGTTCTTGTTGCGGTTGCGCTCCTTGGCGCGCTGGTTGACGTCCAGCGTGACCTTGCGGATCCGGACGACGTCGGGGGCGACCTCGACGCACTCGTCGACGGAGCAGAACTCCAGCGCCTCCTCCAGACCCATCTTGCGGGGGCGGGCCAGCGTCTCCATCACGTCGGCGGAGGACTGACGCATGTTCGTCAGCTTCTTCTCCTTGGTGATGTTGATGTCGAGGTCCTCGGCACGCGGGTTCTCGCCCACGACCATGCCCTCGTACACCTCGGCGCCCGGTTCCACGAAGAACGTGCCGCGGTCGGCCAGCTGGATCATCGCGTACGCGGTGATCGGACCGGACCGGTCGGCGACCAGCGAGCCGGAGTGCCGGGTGCGGATCTCGCCCGCCCACGGGAAGTACCCCTCGAACACGTGGTTCGCGATACCGGTGCCGCGGGTCTCGGTGAGGAAGTCGGTGCGGAAGCCGATCAGGCCGCGCGCCGGGAGGACGTAGTCGAGCTTGATGCGGCCGGTGCCGTGCCCGCCCATGTGCTCCATGCGGCCCTTGCGGGCGGCCAGCAGCTGCGTGATGCCGCCGAGGTGCTCCTCCGGGGAGTCGATCGACAGCCGCTCGAACGGCTCGTGCAGCTTGCCGTCGATCATCTTGGTGACCACCTGCGGCTTGCCGACGGTCAGCTCGAAGCCCTCGCGGCGCATCTGCTCGACCAGGATGGCCAGCGCCAGCTCGCCACGGCCCTGGACCTCCCAGGTGTCGGGGCGCTCGGTCGGCAGGACACGGATCGAGACGTTACCGATCAGTTCCTGGTCCAGGCGCGCCTTCACCAGCCGGGCGGTGACCTTGTCGCCGCCGCTGCGGCCCGCCAGCGGCGAGGTGTTGACCCCGATGGTCATCGAGATGGCGGGCTCGTCGACGGCGATCCGGGGCAGCGCCTCCGGGTTCTCGACGTCGGCGAGGGTGTCGCCGATGGTGATCTCCGGGATACCGGCGATGGCGACCAGCTCGCCGGCGCTGGCCTCGGTCGCCGGTACACGGGTGAGCGCCTCGGTGACCAGCAGTTCGGAGATGCGGACGTTCTGGATGGTGCCGTCCTCGCGCATCCACGCCACCGTCTGGCCCTTGCGCAGGCTGCCGGAGTGGATGCGGATCAGCGCGATCCGGCCGAGGAAGTTGGAGGCGTCGAGGTTGGTGACCAGTGCGCGCAGCGGGCCTTCGCGGTCGGCGAAGGGCGGCGGCACGTGGCGCATCAGGGTCTCGAACAGCGGGTCGAGGTTCTCGCTCTCGGGCACCGCGCCGTCGGCGGGCTGCTCCAGGCTCGCCTTGCCCGCTCGCGCGGAGGCGAAGACGACCGGGAGGTCGAGGATCGCGTCGAGGTCGGCGTCCTCGATGTCACCGGCCAGGTCGAGCAGGAGGTCGTGGGTCTCCTCGACGACCTCGGTGATCCGGGCGTCGGGCCGGTCGGTCTTGTTGACGACCAGGATCACCGGCAGGCCGGCCTCCAGGGTCTTGCGGAGCACGAACCGGGTCTGCGGGAGCGGGCCCTCGCTGGCGTCGACCAGCAGCACGACACCGTCCACCATGGACAGGCCGCGCTCGACCTCGCCGCCGAAGTCGGCGTGACCGGGGGTGTCGATGACGTTGATCGTCACCATGCCCTCGTCGGTCTTCCGCCGGATGGAGGTGTTCTTCGCGAGGATGGTGATGCCCTTTTCGCGTTCGAGCTCACCGGAGTCCATCACGCGGTCGACGAGTTCGGCGCGCTCCTCGAACGCGCCGGACTGCCGGAGCATCGCGTCGACGAGGGTCGTCTTGCCGTGGTCGACGTGTGCGACGATGGCGACGTTGCGCAGGTCGGGCCGGGTCTTGCCGGACGAGCGGCCGGCATCGACTGCGGTGGCGCTGGCTGCGGGCACGCGAAGGCTCCAAAGGTTTCAAGTTCGGGTGTGGTGCCCGCGCTCGCGCGTTCGAGACACGCCTGGCCGACTTTGGCCTTACGCGGACCAAACCAGGATACCTGTAGCCCGACTGTGAGCAGCCCCACGCCCCCAGATCGGTTAGGCTCACCTAACGTGTAGAGGTCGCCGACACCGGTCGGAGAAGGAGCGCGAGTGGGCAAGAAACTACCCGACGACCCGCACAAGCTCGTGCGCAAATGGATGAAGTCCGGCAAGGTCAAGAAGAAATGCTGCCGGTCGAAGTCGCGGTGCGGCAAATGCCCCGTCCTCGCACTGAAAAAGGCGAAGACGAAGATCGCGAAGGCCGCTTAGAAGATCGTCAATGCACCACCGCCTCATTGATCGCCCGCAGTTCCGGCGCGGTGCGGGTCGGGGAGAACTCGATCACCTCGTAGGCGGCCATGTGCTTGATCGAGAAGGGGTCGGTCGCGAGGATCGCGTCCAGCTTTCCCCTGGCCATGGGCTTGGTGATGATCACGCCGCCGATGCGCGGGTTGCGCCTGCCGGAGGCGAGGAAATTGCCGTGTTCGTACTGTTTGGTCAGCCAGTCGGCGTGATCCGGGAGCACGTAGTCGATTTCTTCGATGGGCGCGGTGTAGGTCAGCAGGACGACAAACATGTGTTGAAGGTAGACCCGGATCGCCAATATGACGGACGTACTGCCCCGGCCGATATGAAGTGTTGACGCGCTGTGCCCGGAATGAGTGACTCGCTCCTCGTTCCACGCCGCGTTTCGTCCTCTGGATGCGGTGGTTCGACGTCGAACCACCGCGTCCAGAGGACGAAACGCGGACGGCTCGGTAGGATGGACGGATGCGCGCGCAGAACGCCCAGTGGTGGCCGCCCTCCGGCGGCCCCGAAGTCCTGCGCTGAACCAGACGAGCGCACCACCAGGCCGCCCCACCGGGCGGCCTTTTTCGTGCCCGGACCCTGGGGCGGCCCGAATCCGGAAGGAAGAAGGCAGATGATCAGGTTGTCCGGGATCACCCCGTCCGGCCACGTCCACGTCGGGAACCACCTGGGGGCCATCCGGCGCTGGGCCGACGAAGGCGGGCCGGACGACCTGTACTTCGTCTCCGACCTGCACGCCATGACGAACTCGCACAATCCGGCGAAACTGCGCTCGATGGCGTCGGAGCAGCTGGCCGTGCTGATCGCGGCCGGGATCGAGCCGGACCGGGTGTTCGTGCAGTCCGACATAGCCCGCGAACTGGGCGCCCTCAACTGGGTCCTCGAGTGCACCTGCAACTACGGCGAGGCCGCCAGGATGATCCAGTTCAAGGAGAAGTCGAAGGGCCGCGCCGGCGTCCGGCTCTCCCTGCTGACCTATCCGGTGCTGATGGCGGCCGACATCCTGCTGCAGGGCGCGGACGAGGTCCCGGTCGGCGAGGACCAGCGGCAGCACGTCGAGCTGGCTCGAACGCTCGCGAAGCGGTTCAACACCACCTACGGCGACGTTTTCACCATGCCGAAGGCGGTGCTGCCGCCCGCCGGCGCGCGGGTCATGGACCTCGCCGAGCCGACGCGGAAGATGTCGAAGTCGACGAAGGAAGAGGCCGGGGTGATCTTCGTCCTCGACGAGCCCGACCAGGTCCGGCGGAAGGTCAAACGCGCGAAGACCGACGGCGGGTCGAAGCCCGCCTACGCGCCGGAAGCCAGGCCGGGGATGGCGAACCTGCTGGACATCCTCGCGGCGTGCGCCCGCGAGAAGCCCGAGGTCCTCGCCGATCGGTTCGACTCCTACGGCCAGGTGAAGGAGGCCGTCGCCGAGGCGCTCATCGAGGAGCTGCGGCCGGTCCGGGAGCGCGCACTGGCACTGCTGGCCGACCCCGGTGAGCTGGAGCGGGTCCGCAAGGCCGGTGCCGTCCGGGCGGCGGAACGGGGTGAGCACCGGCTGCAGTCCGCGCTGCGGCTCATCGGCGCCGGCTGAAGTTCTCGTGCCGCCGCGGTCCGGTGGCGCTCCCGTGAACGCCGAGATCCGTGAGGGCCTCCTTCCGTACTTTCAAAGTAGGGAAGGAGGCCCTCACGGACTTGTGAGCAGGGCTTGCAGGGCGGGAAGGAGGACGCGGTCGGCGGGCAGCCAGTCGAGGTCGTCGAGTTCGCGCGCGGAGATCCACCGGACGTCCTTGTGCTCCACCGCCCGCGGCTCGTCCCCCGCGCTGACCAGGGAAGCCGCGTAGATCCGCAGCACCTTCCCCTTCGGCAGCGGCACGTCTTCGCCGACCCGGCCCGCGACCGTCACGGCGACGTCCAGTTCCTCCAGGCATTCCCGCGCCAAGGCGGCCTCGTCGCTTTCGCCGTCCTCGACCCGCCCGCCCGGCAGCTCCCATTGCCCGGCGTGGTCGGCGGGCCAAGCCCGCTGCTGCGCCAGCAACTGTCCGTCCCGCACGATGGCGGCGCCCACGATCACCACGCGCACACCCTACGACCGGGTGTGACCGGATGGACCGCACACGTGGTCAAGGGGACGGCACGCGTGATCAGACGGACGACACGGCGGCGGAATCGTGCCGCACGCGTGTCGTCCGTCCAAGCACGCGTGCCGTCTCTCCGATCACGCGTGTCGGCCTCTCTGGAGCGCGGCGAACCCTTACTGAGGGCGGGCCGCCTGCCACACGACCTGGAACCGAGCGCCGCCATCGGGTGACTCGCCGACGCGGACGCGGCCTCCGCGGCGCCGGACGGCCTCCGCGACCATCGCCAGCCCCAGCCCGGTGCCGCCGGAGGACCGGGCCCGCGAATCGGACACGCGGTAGAAGCGGTCGAAGACCCGTTCCCGGTGCTCCGGCGCGACGCCCGGCCCGTCGTCGTCGACCACCACCCGCACGGTGGACCGCGCCGCGAGCACCGACACCACGATCTCGCTCCGCGCGTACCGGCAGGCGTTGCGCAGCAGGTTGCTCAGCACCAGCTCGACCTCGGCGTGCGTGGCCAGCGCCCACGCCGTCCCGACCGTGCCGCTCACCCGGATCTCGGGTGCGCCGGCGGGCATCCGCGCGACCGCGGCCCGCACCTCGCTCACCAGCTCGACCGGTTCCGCGGGCGGGACCTCCCCCGCGTCCGACCTCGCCAGCGCCAGCAGCCCGTCGAGCAGCGCGGAAAGCCGTTCCGCCTCCTCCAGGATGTCGGAAAGCGTCTCCTGCGAGAGGTCGGGATCGGGATTGGCGACGGCGACCTCGGCCTGCACGCGGATCGACGCGACCGGCGAGCGGAGCTCGTGCGCGGCGTCACCGGTGAACCGCCGGAGCCGGTCGGCACCCTCCTCCTGCCGCGCCAGCAGCGCGTTGAACTCCTCGGCCAGCGCGCGGAGCTCGTCGTGCGAATCCGGCAGCGGCAGCCGCGCGCCCGGCGGGAGCGCCCGCACCGAGCCGCGCATCCGTGCCACCGGCCGCAGGGCGAACCGCACGAGCAGCCACGTCGCGATCCCCGCGGCCACCGCGCCCACGGACGCGACGACGAACAGCCACAACCCGCCGGAGTGCACGGCCGTCGCGAAGCCGACCAAGCCCGCGCCCGCGACGACGAGCCGCTGCTGCCCGTCGGGTGCGGTGACGACCGTGCCCGCCCAGCGCCAGCTGTGCTCGCCGCCGGTCGTGACCGGTTCGCCCGCCTTCAGCGCCCGGATGTCCGTAGGCCCGAGGTTCGCGGGCGGCAGGCCGTCCACCGGCCCGCCGGCGGTGTCGAGGACGCGGACGGTGACCGCCGACCCCGAGGGCGTCCGCCCGGCCGAGACGTCGGCCTTCGCGGTCTCCAGCTGAGCGCTCAGTTCGTCGTCGACCGAGCCGATGAGCAGCGGCTGCAGATTGTCCCCGGCGACCGCCGCCAGCCCGAGCAGGAAGCCGAGCGTGACCGTGGCCGCGAGCAGGGTGATCCGGACCTGGAGCGAGCGGCGGCGCCACCAAGACGGCGAGCCGATCACCCCTGTCCCGCCGGGGCGATCACTTCGTCGAGCTGCGGATCCGAAGCCAGGTATCCGTGCCCGCGCACGGTCCTGACCAGCGCGCCCGCGCCGACCGCGTCGAGTTTGCGGCGCACGTAGCCGACGTAGACCTCGACGACGTTGCGGGTCGCGGCCTGTTCGTCGCCCCAGACGGCGCGCAACAGCTCGTCCTTGGTGACGACCGTCCCGGCCCGGCCGGCCAGCACCTCCAGCAGCGCGAACTCACGGGGGCTGAACGCCACGTCGACGCCGTCGTAGCGGACCTGCCGCAGGCTCCGGTCGACTTCGAGCGCGCCGATGCGCAGCGGTCCGCGCGTCCCGTCCGGCGACGCCCGCCGCAGCACCGCGCGCACCTGCGCCACCAGTACGACGAACGAGAACGGCTTCACGAGGTAGCCGTCGGCGCCGAGGTCGAGGCCGTCGGCCTGATCGACCTCGCCGTCCTTCGCCGAGATCATCAGCACCGGCGTGGTGACGCCGAGCGCGCGCAGCCGTTCGAGCACGCGGTAGCCGGAAAGCCCCGGAAGCATGATGTCGAGCAGGACGACGTCGAAGGAGCCCGTCTGCGCGAGCCGCAGGCCGCTGGGCCCGTCGGCCGCCGTGACCACGTCCATGTCTTCGGCGCGCAGCCCCCGCTGCAACGCCTTGCGCACGCCGGGCTCGTCGTCGACCACCAGTACTCGAGGTTTCACGCCCTTCATCATTCACGCTTTCACCAGCTCACGCGCGACCTCTCAGCGCCATCTCAGCCGCGGGGCGGAGTCTGAGTGGTGTCTCAGCGTTTCCGGGGAAGCGTTGTCGCCAAGACCCGAGCACACTGGGGTTCGGGGAAACAGGGAGAGACAGCATGGATCCGAAGAGGAAGGCCCTCACCGCGGCGGTGGTGGGTACGGCGCTCGGCGTCGGCGGGCTCGCCGTCGTCGCGATGCCGGCCACCGCGGGCGACGCGCCCGTCCTGCCGCAGATCAGCGCCGAAGAGCTGGTGCAGTCGACGCTCAACGCGAAGCCGTCGGCGTTCGACGGGAAGGTCAAGGTCAGCAACGACCTCGGCCTGCCGCAGGTCGGCAGCACCCTGCCCGGGGTCTCGGCGCTCGACGTCGACTCGGCGCAGATTTCGACCGACGGCGCGGGCAAGAGCAAGGTTTCGCTCACCGAGGGCTCCAGCCAGCAGACCATCGTCCGGAACGGCCAGACCGTCTGGGAGTACAGCTCCAAGGACAACTCGGCCACCAAGGTGACCATCCCGGACGGGCTGGCCAAGGAGCACCGGGAAAAGAGCAAGGACGTCGACCCGGCGACGGTGGCGTCGGAACTGCTCGGCAAGGTGCGCGAGAGCAGCACGATCGCCGTCAGCGGGACGGCCTCGGTGGCGAACCGGTCCGCGTACGAACTGGTGCTGACCCCGAAGCCGACCGAGCGGACGCTCCTGCGCGAGATCCGCGTCGCGATCGACGACCAGACCCGGCTGCCGCTGCGCGTCACGGTGCTGGCGAACGGCACCTCGTCCCCGGCACTGGAGGTCTCGTTCAGCGAGATCAACTTCGCGGCCCAGCCCGCGTCGAACTTCGAGTTCACCCCGCCGAAGGGCGCGAAGGTGACCGAGAAGACCGCCGAGGTCGACCCGAAGAACCGTGAGCTGGCCGAGCAGGCGAAGTCCGACCTCAAGGTCGTCGGCGACGGCTGGGACACCGCGATCACGGGCAAGATCCCGGCCGACGCGCTGGCCAAGGCCGGCCAGGCCAAGGACGAGGAAGGCCGCCAGGTCGACCCGAAGGCGCTGCTTTCGCGGTTCGCCAAGCCGGTCAGCGGTGCCTGGGGCAGCGGCTGGCTGGTGACCACCAAGGTCGGCAGCGGCGTGCTGACCGACGACGGCCGTTACGCCGTCGGCGCGGTGCCGGAGCAGGTCCTCTTCGAGGCCTTGGCCGCGAAGTGACCACCACGTTCGAAGCCGGGACGGACGCCTCCCAGGAGGCGTCCGCTCCGGCGGTACCCATGGCGGCCCGCACCAGGGGCCTGCGCAAGGTCTACGGCCGCACGGTGGCCGTGGACCACGTCGATCTCGACGTTCCCGAAGGCGCCGTGCTGGGGATGCTCGGCCCCAACGGTTCGGGCAAGACGACGACCATCCGGATGCTGCTCGGTCTCGTGCGGCCCACCGAGGGCGAGGTCGAACTCTTCGGCAAGAAGATGCCCGACGAGGCGGCGCACGCGCTGCCCGACGTCGGCGCGCTCGTCGAAGGGCCGGGTTTCCACCCTTTTCTCTCCGGGCGGGAGAACCTGCTGCGCGTGGCCGCGGCCGAACCGAGGCTGGCCTCGGCCGGGATCCCCGGAGCGGTCGACGCGGCGCTTGAGCGCGTCGGGCTGACCGACGCCGCCACCCGGCGCTACAAGGGGTATTCGCTGGGGATGAAGCAGCGGATGGGGCTGGCGAGCGCGCTGCTCGTGCCGCGGCGGATGGTCGTGCTCGACGAGCCGACCAACGGCCTCGACCCGGCGGGGACGCGGGAGATCCGGCGGATCATCGCCGAACTGCACGCCGACGGCGTCACCGTGCTGGTGTCGTCGCATCTGCTGGCCGAGGTCGAGGCGACCTGCACGCATGTCGCGGTGCTCCAGTCCGGGAACGTGATCGCCCAGGGCGAGCTCTCGGAGCTGCTGGAATCGGGGAACGCGGCGCTGCTGGTGCGGACGCCGGACGCCGAACTCGCGGTGGAGACGTTGCGGGAGAACAGGATCGGCAGCAGGCTCACCCCGGACGGCGTCCGCGTGGACCTCACCGCCGCCGAGGCCCCCGACGTGCTGCGTCATCTGGTGACGGCCGGGGTGGCCGTGCACGAGGCGGCGCGGGCGCGCACCGGCCTGGAGGACCTGTTCGCCCGGCTGACCCAGCCGGAGTCCACTGTAGACGGTGAGGGGGAGTCGTGACCCACACTCTGGCCGCGGCACCCGCGGCGAGGACCGGCCGGGACAGCATCGGCCTGCTCCGGTTGTACCGCGCCGAACTGCGCTGGATCTTCCGGCGACCCCGCACGCTGGCCGTACTGGGCCTGCTCGCGCTGATCCCGATCGTGATCGGGGTCGCGCTGACGCTGGTGGACCCGTCGGAAGCGAACGGCGGCAACGGCGGCGGCGGGGACGGCGCACTGCTCGCCTCCGCGATGAACAACGGCTTCATCCTGCCGGTCGCGGCGCTGACCATGACGCTGGCGCTGCTCCTGCCGCTCGCCTCGGCGATGGCCGGGGCGGACGCGATCGCCGGCGAGGCGGCGCACGGCACCTTGCGAGGCTGGCTGATCGCGCCGGTCGGGCGGGGCAGGCTGCTCGCGATCAAGGCCTTCGGCGTCGCGACGGTGTCGGTGGTCGCGGTGCTGGCGATGACGTTCACCGGTTTCGTCACCGGGCTGATCATCAGCGGCACCGATTCGATGTTCACCCTCACCGGGTCGACGCTGACCGTCTGGGACGCGCTGGGCAGGCTTCTGGTGGTGGCGCTGTGGATCACCCTGCAGCTGTGGGCGGTCGGCGCGGTCGCGCTCGCGATCTCGTCGTTCACCGAGCATCCGATGCTGGTGGTCGCCTCGGTGCTCGCGGGGACGATCGTGTTCACCATCCTCGGCTTCCTGGACGCGGTTTCGTGGCTGCATCCGTTCCTGCTCAACAAGGATTGGGCGCAGGCGCCGGCCGCGGTGCTGATGGATCCGCTGGATGTGTCGATGCTCGGCGAGGGCGCCCTGCGGGCCGCCTGCTACATCGTCATCGGGCTCTCGATCGCCTACTCGCGCCTGACCACGCGAGACGGCTGACCCGACGTGGGCTGAAAGGGCCCTTCACCGCATGCGACGCGGTGAAGGGCCCTTTCGTCGCGTGAGATGAGGTGAAAGGCCCTTTCAGCCCACGAGGGCGACGCCGTCCGGGTCCAGGGCGAGCCGCACGGTGTCGCCGGGGCGCAGATCGGCCGTGACCGGTGCGACGGCGTCCACAGTGGACAGATCACCGCCGGGCGCGACCACGAGCCGGACGTGTTCCCGCCGGTGCACGACGGCGACGACCTCGCCCTCGACGCCGTCCGGTGCAACTCGGAGACCGTGCGGCCGCAGCCCCAGCCGCACCGCGCCGTCCTCGACGTCCGGCAGCGCGACCTCCCCGAGCGAAGTCCGCACCACACCGCCGGAAGCCTCGCCCTCGACGAACGTCGTCACGCCGAGGAACCGCGCCACGTCCTCGTCCACCGGCTGCCGCCAGACGCGGCGCACGGCGCCCTCCTGCCGGATCTCGCCGTCGTCGAGCACGGCGACCCGGTCGGCGAGCGTGAACGCCTCTTCCTGATCGTGTGTGACCAGCAGCGCGGTGATCTTGCTGCGCCGCAGCAGGGCCGCGAGGTCGATCGCCAGCTGTTCGCGCAGTCCGGCGTCCAAACCGGACAGTGGTTCGTCCAGCAGCAGCAACCGCGGCTCCGGCGCCAGCGCGCGGGCCAGTGCCACGCGCTGCGCCTGCCCGCCGGACAGCTCGGTCACCCTCCGCCGCTCGTAGCCGACGAGCCCGACCAGCTCCAGCAGCGCACCGACACGGTCCGCGTGCTCGGCGCGCGGGACGTCGTGCATCCGCAGGCCGAACGCGATGTTCGAGGCGACGTCCTTGTGCGGGAACAGCTGCCCGTCCTGGAAGACCAGCCCGAACTCCCGCCGGTGCACCGGGACACCCGCGAGGTCCTCGCCGTCCCACCGCACGGTGCCCGACGTCAGCGGCTCCAGGCCGGTGATCGCCCGCAGCAGCGTCGACTTCCCCGAACCGGACGGGCCGAGCAGCGCCAGCACCTCGCCGTCGGCGATGTCCAGCGAGGCGTGCTTCACCGCCGCGAAGGATCCATAGTGGACGGTCAAGTCCCGTACCGACAGCGACACTAGAACTCCCCTACCGAATTCTGCCCGCGGACCGCGCCGAACCGGTCGATCAGCACCACCGCCACCACCGTCACGATCATGAGCAGCGCGCAGGCCGCGTAGGCCATCTGGTTGTTCAGCTCCCCCGGCCGCGAGATCAGCGTCGCGACGGCGACCGGCAGCGTCGGCGCGTCCGGCCTGGCCAGGAAGCTCGTCGCGCCGAATTCGCCGAGCGCGACCACGTAACCGAAGCCGGCCGCCGCGACCAGCGAACGCGCCGTCAGCGGGAGGTCGATCTCGCGCCACACCCGGCCGGGGCTCGCGCCGAGGGTCGACGCGGCCTGCCGCAGCCGGACGTCGACCGACCGCAGCACCGGCAGCACCATCCGCACGATCAGTGGGATGATCACCAGCGCCTGCGCGAGCGGCACCAGCAGCGGTGACGTCCGCAGGTCGCCCGGCAGCGCGTCGAGCGTGACGAGGTAGCCGAAACCGACGGTCACCGCGGACACGCCCAGCGGCAGCATCAGCGCGGCGTCCATCGTCTCGCCCATGCCGCGGGCCAGCCTGCCCGGCGTGCGGCGCAAAGCCACCAGCACGACCGAGGCCAGCACCCCGACGATCATCGCGAGCGTCGTCGCGTCGAACGCCGTCCGCAGCGACATCGACGCCGCGTCCCAGCCGGAGACCTGAAGGGCGCCACGGGAGCCTTGTCCGGCGAGCGCCTCGTAGCCTGCGAGGCTCCAACCGTCCGAAGTGGACACGGACTCGACCAGCAGCGCCACGATCGGCGTCATCAGGAGCGCGACCACCGCGAGCCCGGCGGACACCGCCCACCACTCGCCGCCCCTCGGCCGCCGCGCGGTCTCGCTGCGCGAACGCAGCCGCACCGCATTCTCCCGGCGCCGCCTCGCCAGCGCGCCGACGACGAGCGCGGCGACGACGGCGGCGAACTGCACCAGCGACAACGCCGCCGCGCCGGAGAGGTCGAGCAGTTCCACCGTGCGCAGGTAGATCTCGGTCTCCAGGGTGCGGTACTTCGCTCCGCCGAGGATGAGCACGACCCCGAAACTGGTGGCGCAGAACAGGAACACCACCGCGGCCGACGACGCGATGGCCGGGGCGAGCGCGGGCAGCGTCACCGAACGGAAGGCACGCCACGGCGACGCGCCGAGCGCACGGGCCGCGTCCACGGCGCGCGGGTCGAGATGGCTCCACAGCCCGGAAACCGTGCGCGCGACGACGGCGACGTTGAAGAAGGCGTTCGCCAGCACCAGCGGCAGCAGCCCGCCGTCGGGCCAGAGCGCGCGGAACGCCAGGCCGACCACGACGGTCGGCAGCACGAACGGCACCAGCACGAGCGTCCGGACCAGCGAGACCCCCGGCAGCCGCACCCGCGCGAGGAGGAACGCGACCGGCAGGCCCGCCAGCACCGCGACGATCGTCGAGACACCGGCACTGGCGACGGTGAACCCGGCGAGTTCCCAGGTCAGCGGGTCGCCGATGGCCGTGCCGACCCCGCCGGAGCCGAATCCGCGCGCGACGATCGCCGCGACCGGCCAGGCGAAGAAAACCACGAGGAAACCGAGCGGCAGCACGGCGAGGGCGGCCAGCCCGGCTCCGCGGAAAGTCGGCCTGGAGGTCAGCCTTCGAGTAGCGTGCGCCACTGGGCGATCCACTGCTCGCGCCCGGCCTGGATCTTGGCCGGTTCGAGCGTCTTCGGCTGCTGCGGCTGCGGCGCGGCCTGTGCCCAGCCCTGCGGGAGCTCGACGCCCTGACGGGCCGGGTACACGTACATGTTGCTCGCCACCGTCACCTGGAACTGCTGGGACAGCAGGAAGTCCACGACCTTGCGGGCCTTCTCGACCTGCTTGCCGCCCTTCAGCACCCCCGCGTACTCGACCTGGCGGTAGCAGGTGTCCAGCAGGGCCTTCGTACGCGGCTTGCCGTCGTCGCCGATCTCGGCGGCGGGCGAAGAGGCGTAGGAGACGACGATCGGGCGCGGGCCCTTCCCCGAGGAACCGGAGAATTCCTTGGAGTAGGCCTCTTCCCAGCCGCTGACCACCTTGAGACCGTTGGCCTTCAGCTGTGTCCAGTACCCCTGCCAGCCCTGCTCGCCGAACTGGGCGACGGTGCCGAGCAGGAACGCCAGGCCGGGCGACGACGTCGCGGGGCTTTCGGCGATCATCAGGTCCTTGTACTTGGCGTCGGCCAGGTCCGCGAACGACTTCGGCTCCGGGATCCCCTTGTCCGCGAAGTACCGGGTGTCGACGTTGACGCAGACGTCTCCGAGGTCGACCGCGGAGAGCCGGTGCTCGGGGTCGACGGAGTAGCGCTGCGGGCCGCGGTCGGCCTCCGGGCTGGTGTACTGCTCGAAAACGCCCTCGGTGAGCGCGCGCGAGGCGAACGTCGAGTCGATGCCGTACGCGACGTCACCGATCGGGTTCGCCTTGGTGAGCACCAGTTTGTTGGTCAGCGCGCCCGCGTCCCCCTGCTTGAGCACGGAGATCTTGATCCCGGACTGCCGCTCGAACGCGTCGAGGACCTCCTGGGGCGCGAGCCACGAGTCGTGTGTCACGAGCGTGACCGTCGCCGGCGCCTGCGGGTCGTTCCCCGTGTTCCCGGAGAGCGAGCAGCCCGCGACGAGGGCGGCCACCGTGCCAGCCGCAACGACCGTGCGGAGGGCGCGTTTCATCTAGCCTCCTGCGTTCTTCAAGGGGGGACCCGTGGCAAACGTGCAGCGTAGCCGACGGCGTACCACCATGGAGTCATGGCGGAAATCTTGAACGACCAGCAGGCCGACGCAGCCGTGAGCAAGCTCTCCGGCTGGACCCGTGACGGCGCGACGATCGAGCGGACGGCGAAGCTGCCGAGCTTCCCCAAGGCCATCGAAGCGGTGGACAAGGTGGCCGAATTGGCGGAGGCGGCCGACCACCATCCCGACATCGACATCCGCTGGCGGACGGTGACGTTCCGGCTCAGCACGCACTCCGCCGGAGGGCTGACGGAGAAGGACTTCTCGCTCGCGTCGCAGATCGACGGGGTACTCGCGGGCATGTGACGTCCGCTACGACCGCGCCACAACCCCGCGTCTCGGACGTCTTCCCGGTAGGGACACAACGAGAGAGGACGAGTGATGACGCAAGCGATCGTGGTGGGGTTCTCGGCGTTCGGCGCGATGGTGGCGGCCGCTGCCGGAGTGCTCTGGTACACGGCGCGCGAACGGCATCACCAGCACGACCAGTGACGTTGATCACACCGGCGCCCGGCAGGTAACGCGGAGCCTGATCAACGCGCTGTTCCCGGCGGACCTGTCGCTTCTCTCCCCCGGGGAACCGCCGTGAACAACGCCTCCATCACCGCCGCCCAGCGCGCCTGGGTGACCACGTTCGCCGCCGCCATCACGCTGCTGACGATCGTCGTGCTCGGCCTGCTCGGCTAGCCCGGGCCCCGCCCCACCGCCACCCTCAACGGGCAGGCTTCGCCTGGCTGCCGGCCAAGGAGGCCTCACGGGCGGCGACGAGCTCCGGAAGGTGCTCCGCCGCCCACTTACGGCACGCCTCCATCGGCTCGAACAACGTCCGGCCGAGCGAAGTGAGCTCGTACTCCACCCGCGGCGGCGTCTCGTCGTACGCCGTCCGCGTGATCATGCCGTCGCGCTCCAGAGCCCTCAGGGTCTCCGTGAGGACCTTCGGCGTGACTCCCCTCAAGGGCACCCGCAGCTCGGAGAACCGACGCGGCCCTTCTTCCAGGCACTGCACGACCAGGCCCGCCCATTTGTCGCCGATCCGGAACGGGGTCAGGTTCGACGGGCAGCCGGGCGCGAACATGTCGGGACTCAGCGGCTTCACCACTCCGAAGTTACCCTTCGCTGGATGAGCGTCGAGCCGCTGCCCGGCCCCGAATACACACGGGTGTGGAAGCGTTTCTTCGCGGACTTCTCGTTCCGAGCCGGCAACGACCCGCTCAACTGGCCCGGGATCGTGGAGCCCCCAGGGTCGGCGACCTGGCGCCTGACCGCCCTCGACAAGCATCCGGAGTACGAGCTGCTGGAGTGGATGGTCTCCGTGATCCGGAAAGGCCTGATCTCGTGTGCCGACGAGGTGTACGCGCTCGACTGGCGCCACGAGTCGTACCGGCTCGCGACCACCGCGAAGGAGTGGCCGCTCAGCCCGTTCCCGGACGGCGACTACCACATCTACCTGACCCCGGACTTCCGGCTCGGCACGTTCGGTCACCCTTGGGAGTACACGATCTGCGTGTTCGGCGAACCACTGGTGACCGCGATTTCGGCCGAACTCACCCTGATCCTCGGCAAGCCGCTACGTAGGTCCGCGTAGGCCCGATTGCCGCTTCCGGGCGGACGCCCTCGGCCGCCGTGAACGGGACTCTTCAGTGGTCTTGAAACCCAGTGAGGAGTTCACCATGAACCGTTCCACCGCCGCCGTCTCCAACGCCTTCTTCCTCTTCGTCGGCGTCGCCGGCCTGCTCATCCAGATCGCCTCGGGCGTCCCCGGTTTTCCGGACATCCCGCCCGGCCCGTTCATCCTCGGCGTGACCGGGATCCTCGTACTGACGCTCGCCGCCAAGTACCGGTGGATCCTCTTCCTCGGCGTCGCCGCGCCGGTCTTCATCCTCGTCGGCGCGCTCCTCGAAGGCTCCTTCTGGGGGCGGCTCGCCGACGTCGGCGGCTTCGGGCCCTTCGTCGGGACCGTGCTGCTGATCGGCGGGGTGATCGCCGCGGCGGTCTCCGGCGTCGTCGCCGTCTCGCACGCCTACCGCCGGGTCGCCGCGCGCTGAACCGGAAAAAGGGGACGATCGGAGGTTGCTCCGGTGACCGGCGCACTATTGGCTACTCGAACGAGTTTCTCCGAGAAGTGAGGGGTGTTCCATGGCAGGTCTGCGCAGACGTGAGGTGCTCGCGGGCGCGGTGGCACTGGCGGGCGCGGCGACGATCGGGTTGAACCCCGGCACCGCCGCCGCGGCCACGCAACAACGTCCGGGCGCGCAGTTCCCGCCGTCGCTGGAGTTCGGTGATTACCCCGTGGTCGCACGAGTCCGTTCGCGGCGGGCGCTGGAGCACCTCCGGGTGCTCAGCGACAAGATCGGTCCCCGGATCGCCGGCACCGAAGGCGAACTGCGGGCCAGGGACTACATCGCGAAGGTGCTTCGCGACCTGCGCTATCAGGTCACGCTGCAGCCGTTCCCGATCGCCGACAAGTTCCTGGGCGGCCTGTCGATCGGGCGTGACAGCTGGCAGACCGGCTCGTCGCCGCAAGGCTTGCAGGACGTCACCCGCGAGGCGGTCGTCGTCGACGCCGGTGACGGCAGCACCCTGCCCGACGACCTGACCGGCAAGATCGTGCTGATCGCCGCCGTGGCGAACAAGGCCGACGCGTACCTGACGGCGGCGCAGCGCGGAGCGGACGCCGTGCTGCTCGGCCGGATCGGCGCCGACCCGGCACGCAAGCTGTCCGCGTTCTCCCCGACGCTCGCCACGCCGGTCACCATCCCGGTGCTGGGCCTGGCCCAAGTACAGGTGGAGCGCCTGCGCGAACGGCTCGCCAAGGGCTCGGTCACCGTCAAGGCGACGGCGACGCACCACAAGAACCTGACGTCCTACAACGTCATCGCCGAGCGGCCCGCCACGTTCCCCGGCAAGGACGACGGCGTGGTCATGGTGACCGCGCACTACGACAGCGTCCCCGGCTCCCCCGGTGCCAACGACGACGGCAGCGGCACCGTGCTGTGCCTGGAGCTGGCGCGTGTCCTGCGCCACCTGCCGACGAACAAGACGCTGCGGTTCGCGCTGTGGGGCTCGGAGGAGTACGGGCTGATCGGTTCGCGGCACTACGTCAAGAACCTGTCCGAACCGGAAGCGAAGCGGATCGCGGGCTGCTTCCAGAACGATATGGTCGCCACCAGCTGGGACCCGGCGGTGACCTACTGGCTGCTTTCGGTCGACGGTGCCGACAACGCCACGACCGCGGCCGTCAACGCCGCCGCCAAGCGGCTCGGCTACGACCCTCAGGTCAAGGGCCCGGTGGCGCGCGGTTCGAGCGACCACGTGCCGTTCTTCGAGCGCGGGATCGCGTCGGGCAACTTCAGCTGGCGTGGCGAAACCGGCCCGGCGCTGCTGGAGCCGACCTACCACACGCCGGAAGACACCATCAAGGACAACGTTTCCCTTGAGCGGCTTCAGGTCTCGCTGGAGCTGATCGGTTCGGCGGCGTACAGCCTGCTGCGGAAGTGAGCCGCGCCGGGTGTCCTCGACGCTTCATCGGGGACACCCGGCGGTCCTCATCGTGAGTAGTCCACCGCTTCCAAGGCGATCGGGCCCGGATTCCTCGCGACCCAGGCGACGGCGAGTTCGCTCAAGCGATCGAGCTGTTCGTCCCCGCCGCGACCGGACCTGACCCGCTTGGCGATCTCCTTGGCCTCTTGGAGTTCTTCCTCGCGGAGAGGCTCGCCCTGCGCCAGGAAACCCGGGAACGCGTCGGCCATCGCACGATAATCACGGTCCCAGTTCGCCCCGCCGTTCCGGAACATCTCGTCGGAGATCCGGCCGGTGACGCGGATGGCCTCGCACTGCACTGTCTCACCCGCGCCGCTCGACGGCACGAGGAACTCCCAGAGCGCTTTGTGCCGCTCCCGCCAGGATCCGTCGGGAACGACGATCGGCGAAACCCCGTCGTGCTTCGACCGCCGGGCGACCGGCTCGACCCCGAAGATCCGGTACAGCTCACCGAGCGCGGCGTCGGTCTCTTCGAGGAGGTCGCGGTTGAAGGTCTCGCGATGGAACTCGAACCCACTACCGATCCGCTCGACCTTCCGGCGCATTTCGGGCGTGATGCTCGCCCCGCGTTCGAGCAGCAGTTTCGCGATCTCGGCGGACTCCCGGATATAGGCGTTCTCCGTACGGATCAGGCAGCACATCAGCAAGGTGTTGCCGCGCCGGTCGACGACCTCGGTCGAGGCCCCGTGCTCGATCAGCGCTCGCACCGTCTCGACGCTCAGCCTGCCCACGGCGGACCCGAGCGGTGTTTGCCCCGACGTGTCGGCCGCATCGATGTCCGCGCCGAGCGAGAGCAGCAAGGGAATCTGCTTCGGAGCACCGCGGGAAGCCCGCGCGTGAAGCGGTGTCCTGCCGTAGCTGTCCGGGGTGTCGACGGCGAGCCCCTGCCCGGTCAGCCAGACGACGAGCTCGTCCGGGCAGGCCGGGAAGCTGATGGCGGTGCCCTTGTAATAGCCGCCCCGCGCGTCGATCTCGCATTTGCCGAAGACTGCCTTGAGTTCCTCCACCGAGGCCGAGGTCAACATCTCCTCGAAGTCCTTGGGAAGAGTCTTCCGCTTCCGTGCCATCGTTCTCGTCCCCTCAGCCGAACTTCGGGCGCAGCTGTTCGCGCATCTGCCGGAAGTTCTTCGGCTTCACGGCCCAGCGGTCTTCGTCGGTGTCCTCGAAGGTCACCTCGTACTTCCCGGCAGTCCGGTCGAACTGCACGAGGATCTTCACCGGCAACCTCTCACCGGGCCGGTAGTGGCCGCCCAGGTACGCGTCCACCGCGGCTTCGATGCTCGGCCACTCGCAGGCCACGGGCGTGACGCCTTCGGGCGAGTACGCGTACCCGTACGCACTGCGAAACCCTTCCCCGAACTCCAGGATCATCGCGAACGATTCCCAGCCGTCGGCCGGTCCCATGGCATCGACCAGCGACCCGATGAGATCGACGGTGGCGTCGTTCGGCACTGTTCTCCCTTGATCCGGTTCCTGCGCGACTGCGGGGATCCTACGATCCCGACCATGAACGGCGTGCTGACCAGTGTGGTCGCCATCTCCGGAACCTTGGCCGGTTCGACCCTCACGTACCTGCTCGGCTTACTGAACACACGACGGACCGAGCGGACCGCTCGTGACGAGCGCCTCCGGCAGGAACGGATCGCCGCTTACGTCGCCTTCGCCGAAGCCATGACCGAGCTGCGGCAAGGCGTGATCGCGAAGTGGTTCCTCAAGCAACGCTCGGCCCCGGACGACGAGTTGCGGGCCGCGCACACGGAATCGGATGAACGCGGAGCGACGGCCGATCACGCGCGGCTCAGGATCCAGATGCTCACCGAGGACGCCGAGATCCTCCGGCTCGTCGATGCCGCCTTCGAACCGATCGCGGCCCTGCATCGAGCCCCGGATCTCGCCGCCGTGAAACAGCACGAAGAGCGCGGCCAGGAAACCCTGTCCGTGTTCATCCGAACCGCCGGGCGGCAAGTCCGGGGCCTGCCCTGACGGGTCACGACCAGCGCTCGAGCCCGGCGTCGATACGGGGATCGGTGCGCACCCACACTTCGCCGGTGGGGGCTCCGGGCGGGGCGTCGACGCGCTCGAGCCCGAGTGTCCGGACCAAGGCCAGGAGCTCGTCCCTGGCCTCGCCCGCGTCCTCGACCGTGTGGCCGTCGAAAAGGACGTAGTGCACGTCCCAGCGATCGTTGTACCCGGAGTCGGCCCAAATCTTGCAGAAGCGATCCACCACATCCTGGTCGAGCGGGGCGGGCTGTTCCTGGGCGCCCGCGGCGAACCCTTTCTCGATTTCCCCGGCGCTCCACCAGGCCACTGCCTCCGAAACCGCGGCGGGGGTGAAGTCTTCCAGCGAGAGGAGGCCTTCCAGCAGCCAGCCGACCCCGGTGTCCTCGATGCCCAGCTGTGCTTCCTGAAGCCGGGACACCAGTCCCTCCGCCATGGCGCAGGGTCCCGAGAAGGTGAAGACGCCGCTGGCGGCCACCACGGTGCCGCCGTCCGGATGGGAGACGGCGAGCGTCGTGTCCGCCTCCGGCACGTTCCTCACCATGGCGAGAAGGTCCGCCGGGACGCCGTCGTACAGGGCAGCCTGTGCCTGCGGGTCTTCGGAGAAGTTGAGCGCTCCGGTGTGGTCGAACGTCGTCACCAGGCCGCGCCCGTCGGCGGTGAACCAGGCGTTGACCGTGTCGCCGCCACCGTTGCCGAAGCCGACGTGCGTGACCCCGTCGACCGTCACCGGCTCGTGCCCGTCGATGACGGTCAGGATCTCCAGGCGGCGGCGCAGCTCGCGCGGATGGGTCCGTCGCAACACGGACCCGTCGAACGCGAAGCGGAGACTCGCCCGGTTGAGGGCGGCGACGTCCGGCAACCACGGCCCGCTGCGGTCGAGCGCGGTCAGCCCGCCGCGAACGAAGTTGGCCACCTGGCTCCGGTAGTCGCCGCCGTTGGTGACGAGGCGGTACTCGACCCGCGAATCCTGTGCGCCCTTGATCCGGCAGATGGTGCCGGCGTCGAACATGAGCAGCAGTGCCTCTTCGTTCTCCTCGTCCTCGATGCAGAAAGACGCGTTGTCGTCGGCACGGTGCCGATCGACGAACGCGCGGAACGCGTCGGGGGCGGATCGGGCACCGCCCGGGACCCACTTCTCCTCGTTGTCCTTGTCGTCACTGAAGGTCAGTGGCCTCATCGTCGTCCTTCCGAACACATCAGAAAACTCACCGTGCGCACCGCGTCGTCGACGAGGTCGGGGTAGGCGCGGCGAACCGCGCGCTCGACCGCCTCTTCGATCCGCCGCCACGCGCGCTTCCGCCGGGCGAACGGGAGCCGGGCCTCTTCCGCCGTGGCGATCACCCGCAGGACCTCGGGCAGCAGCGCGGGATCGACGGCATCGGGGTTCCGGCCCGGGACCTTCCCGCCATGCAGGTAGCGGCCCGTATACCTGAGGAGCGCCTCGTCGAGCGGGCCGAGCCGGACGCCGCGCCGGGCGCGCTCGCGGTTCGCGTCGTACTGCTGGACCAGCGACCAGTCGGACCGCTCCGTCGCGGAACCCAACGCGGCGAAGAGCCGTCCCTGCCCGAGCAGTTCGACGTCCGCGCCCTGGGCGACGAGCCGTCGTTCGTCCCAGCGGATGTCCCGGAACAACGACTCCACGTCGGCGGGCGCGCCGAGGAGGATCGGGTCCAGCAAGGCGGCCGCCGCGCGTTCGTCGAGCGGGCCCCGGACTCCGGCCGCCGCGCAGAGCGGGAGGATCGCGCTCCACAGCAGCAGATGCCGGAGCAGATCGTCGCGGATCACCTCGAAATGGGCTTCCGAGATCGGGACGGTGAACCTGCGGGGTCGTGGTTGGCGTCGGCTCCCGCGCCGAGTTCGAGCCTGAGCTCACCATCCTCGCGAATCACGCGGGGATCCAGCCGTTCTCGCGGGAGAAGAGGACCTCGGTCATGACGTCCGGCCTCGGGCGACGTGGCCCAGCTGACCGCGGCCGCCGATGATCGGCCGCAGGTAGGGCGCTTCCGGATCCGGCGCGTGCAGCATCTCGGGCTCCCCTTGCCGCTTGTCGTCCGCGAAGTCGAGCACGCGTCCGAGCTGGACCGTCAGGCCGCACACGACGTCTCCTGCCTGCCGAGCCTCGCGAGACCTTGGCGCCGGCCGCGCGAACACCAGCGGTACCTGTTCTCCGCGAAGTCCGTGCGCGCCAGGGCACCGGCGAGCGGGGAGAGGGCGGGGCTCGTCATGCGGTTCATCCTCGGTCCGTGGCGGCGTGCTCGAATGGCCGCATGAAGAAGACGAAACGGCGGCCCTTGCGGTTCCTCGTGATCGCACGCACGGCGCCCGGCCGTCACCCGCATCCCATGGAGGTGGCCTTGCACCCCGCGGGGGCCGCTTCCCGCGTCTCGATCTCGGTGGGCCCGCATCCGGTGAACGCGGGCGGGCAGGTCCCGCTCTCCGCGGTGCTCGACGAGTCGCGGGCCGGGCTCAGCCCGCTGTGGGAGGAGAACTTCGACGCCGCCGAGCTGCACTGGGTGGTTCCGTATCTCGTCCGTCTTCAAGCCGGTGAGGATGTCGCGGACGAGATCGTGGCGGCCTATACGGCGAGGCACGGCGAGGCACCCGCGAAGCTGTTCCAGGATCGCTACGGCGTGTGATTCACCCGTCGGACTTCCAGGAGCGTGCGCGAAGCGCCTCGAAGTCACCGTCGATGAACTCCTTGGCGATCGCGAGCGCCTCGTCGCGGTCGGCGTAGTCAAGGGTGCCGACGACTTCCCCGCCTCGTTCTGCCTGCTGGAAACTGACAGAGCGACGGGTGAACTCGACGAACCAGTCGTCGCTGTCGTTGATGTCGACGACGACGTGCTCGGCATCGTCGTCGTCGTTGAGCGCGTCGAGCAGGGCACCGAAGGCCTCGACGGAGATGTCGTCTTCGATCTGGACGCCCCAGCGATCGATGAACGAGACGTCGCGATCGGCACTCATGCCCTTGGCTCCTTGGTGTCAGACGTTGAAGCGGAACTCCGCCGAATTACCCGCTGAAACAACGTCAGCTGGCTACGGACCAAGCGGTCTCATGGCCGGTCGAGCGCCCCGGCGAGCAGGTCACCGACCAACCTCAAGTCGTCGATCTCCACATCTCGACCCTCGGGCACGGCTCTGATCTTTCTCAGCGATTGAGCTTCAAAACGATCGAACCATTGTCGAGTATGAAGGAGTGCGTCGGCGCGTAACTGCGCTTCAGCGGACTCAAGCTGATCTCGCGACACTGGCCCGCAGGTGCGGTCAAGCGTGATGCGCACGACGTCCAAGAGATCCGTCCCCTCCTTGGCGGCGCCGCGATTCATTATCGACTGCAGTTTCATCGCGACAATGGGACCCGGCTCGGCTACTCGCACTGCGAGGGGCGAAATCCCCTCCGCGCTGAGCAGGAGCTCAGACGCAGTAGACGCCGCCCACGCATGAGCTTGGACATGAAGGCGATCGGTCGGGTCATCCGGAAGTTCATCGATGTCTGCGTCGGTAACCTCAAGGACGTCGACCTGCACCTCGCCCCACGGGGTACGGACCAAGGCACCGGCCGGCCCGCTCGGCGTCGCACCGGCCGCCACGAGGAGTTGCAGCTGAGAGTCCTCGTTCACGGCCCGACGATCAACCGTGTCGAGGTCGGTTGTCACCCGGTACGGCGTCGTCAGCCGGCACATGACGGCAAGACCGCCCACAAGCACTACCGGACGTCCCGTCTGCTCGGCGACCACGGGTATCGCGCTGACGATCTGGGTCATCGACCTGCCAGCGAGAACCACGACCGCCGGTTCACCAGACACGGACCCCGACCCTCTCAGGAGTCCAGCCGTCAAGGATTTCCGCGCCCCGACCCGGATCCTGCGCCAGATCCAGGGCGACGAACAGCGGATTCGCCAGCGGCCACTTCTCGTCCGACCACTCTGTGGCATCTATGCGACGAGCGCACACCAGCGGCACCGGGGCGATACGGACACGACCCGCCCGCATGGTGGCCGTCGTGGCCGTCCCCAGCAGTTGCACGGATCGTCTCAGCGTGCCCTGATCAGGAACGTAGAAATCCGGCGGGTGATCAGCACGGATGGATACAGGTGCACCGTAGGCCGCGGCCGCGACAGTGTCGGTCAAGGCCCATCCAACGTTCGATTCGACGTCGTCCATGCCCAACCGGAGCGCGGCGTTGTCCCGTCCTCCGTCCGGAGCAGGGACACTCGCCACATCACGGCTGACCGGCTTCCAGTGCTCGGCGAGCTCCCAGAAAAGTGCAGGCAGAACCGGCTTGTTGTCTTCATCCACGAGGCCCGCGCCTCGCAATGCCGCGAAGGTTTCGGAGATCGAACTGGGCGCGCGAGACAACGCGGCAGCAGCCGCACGAACACCGATCCGCCGAGCGGGGTCGAGCAGCAGCAGAGCGGCGAGCTCGATACCGACCCTGCCGATGATCCCCTGCCGGTCCGTCTCCGGCCCTACGAGGACGGGAACATCCGAGTCTATGAACAGCCCTGGACCGGTAAGCCTCAGATGGCCGCGTAGGTCCAGCCATCCCCAACCAGCCTGGTTGAGGGTGCTCCGCGCCTCCGCCGTAATCCTGTCCGCCACCACCACTCTTCTGCCTCCCTCGATCTCGCTCGTCGACCAGCGACGGAGCAGACCGGGCAAGCTGTCGGTCGTGATCAACGCGACCGTCTTGACCTGAAGGGCGACTTCCCTGTCGTCAGGAAACACGATGACGAGATCGCGGCCGGGGGGCGCATCGACATCTCCCTGACGCGTGGAGAGCCCCAGTGACCCGACCGCGCTGGTCAGGGCATCCAGAGCATTCCTCGCTCGCTGAAGGGGATCCACGAGCATATGTTCCACACTGTTCGGTGTTCGGTCAATACCGAACACCAAACAGTCACTCCACGCGGTGAACCGCAGACCGCAAGTTGCCTCGATCGATCAGACGTTGAAGCGGAACTCCACCACGTCGCCGTCCGCCATCACGTAGTCCTTGCCCTCCATGCGCACCTTGCCCGCGGACCGGGCGGCGGCCATCGACCCGTTCTCGATCAGGTCGTCGAACGAGACGACCTCGGCCTTGATGAAGCCGCGCTCGAAGTCGGTGTGGATGACGCCCGCGGCCTGCGGGGCGGTCGCGCCCTGCGGGATCGTCCAGGCGCGCGACTCCTTGGGGCCGGCGGTCAGGTACGTCTGCAGGCCGAGGGTGTGGAAGCCGGCGCGCGCGAGGGAGTAGAGGCCCGGCTCGTGCTGGCCGACGGACTCCAGCAGCTCGCGCACGGACTCCTCGTCGTCCAGTTCGAGCAATTCGGCCTCGACCTTGGCGTCGAGGAACACCGCGTCGGCCGGGGCGACCAGCTTGGCCAGCTCCTCGCGGCGCGACTCGTCGGTGAGAATGCCTTCGTCGGCGTTGAAGACGTAGAGGAACGGCTTCGTGGTGAGCAGGCTCAGCTCGCGCAGCGCCTCGAAGTCCACCTCCTTCTGCGCCTGGAACAGCGTCCGGCCGGCGTCGAGGATCTCCTTCGCCTTCTGGGCGTTGTCGAGCGCGGGCTTGTTCTCCTTCTTCGTCCGCGCTTCCTTCTCCAGCCGCGGCAGCGCCTTCTCCAGGGTCTGCAGGTCGGCGAGGATCAGCTCGGTGTTGATCGTCTCGATGTCGCTGCCCGGGTCGATCCGGCCGTCGACGTGGATCACGTCCGGGTCGTCGAACACGCGGATGACCTGGCAGATCGCGTTGGCCTCGCGGATGTTCGCGAGGAACTTGTTGCCGAGACCGGCGCCCTCGGAGGCACCCTTCACGATCCCCGCGATGTCCACAAAGGACACGACGGCGGGCACGGTCCGCTCGGAGCCGAAGACCTCGGCGAGCTTGTCCAGCCGCGGGTCCGGCAGCGGGACGACACCGACGTTGGGCTCGATCGTCGCGAACGGGTAGTTCGCGGCGAGCACGTCGTTGCGGGTCAGCGCGTTGAACAGGGTGGACTTGCCGACGTTGGGCAGGCCGACGATGCCGAGGGTGAGACTCACGGGCCAGAAGTCTACGTGCCGCCCGCCGCCCCATCCGCCGAGGCCTTGATCGCGGTGTCGGATTTCCGCCAGCCGCGCCCCCGACCTGGTGGCACGATCGATGTCATGACCGAGCAGACCCTGGCCGAGCGGGCCGTGTGGCGCGACACCGAACGGTGTTACCGCGCCGTCGCCGCCCGTGATTCCCGGTTCGACGGCCAGTTCATCATGGCCGTCTCCACCACCGGGATCTACTGCCGTCCGTCGTGCCCCGCCTCGACGCCGAAGCAGCAGAACGTCCGCTTCTACCCGACGTCGGCGGCCGCCCAGTCCCACGGTTTCCGCGCCTGCCGCCGTTGCCTGCCCGACGCGGTCCCCGGCTCCCCGATTGGGATATCCGGGCCGACCTCGCCGCGCGGGCGATGCGGCTCATCTCGGACGGCACCGTCGAACGGGACGGCGTCCCCGGGCTCGCGCGGCGGCTCGGCTATTCCGAACGCCAGCTCGGGCGCGTCCTCACCGCGGAGCTCGGGGCCGGTCCGCTGGCGCTGGCCAGGGCGCACCGGGCGCATTCGGCGCGGTTGCTGATCGAGATGTCCGGGCTCCCGCTGACCGACGTCGCGTTCGCCGCGGGGTTCTCCAGCGTCCGCCAGTTCAACGAGACGATCCGAGAGGTCTTCGCGACGACGCCCTCGCAGCTTCGCGCGGCGAGCCTTCGCCGTCGCAAGGCCGAGGAGCCGCCGACCGGGACGCGGTTGAGCCTGCGGCTGCCGTTCCGGAAACCGTTCGACGCGGACGGGACGCTGAACTTCCTGGCCGACCAGGCGATTCCCGGCGTCGAGCACGTGACGCGCGACGAATCCGAGGTGACCGGCTACGGCCGCACGCTGCGGCTCGCGCACGGCATCGGCGTGGTGTGGCTGACGGCGAAGGACGACCACGTCCGCTGCGACCTGCGGCTCACCGACCTGCGTGACCTGGGCAGTGCGGTGGCCAGGGTGCGGCGGCTGCTCGACCTCGACGCCGACCCCGAGGCGGTCGCGCGGGTACTCGGGGCCGATCCGGCGCTCGCGCCGCTGGTCGAGGCGATCCCCGGCATCCGGGTGCCCGGTGCCGTCGACGGCGACGAGCTCGTGCTGCGCGCGATGCTCACCCCCGCCGAGACGGCCGCGCTCGCCGAAAGCCTCGGCGAACGCGTGCCCAGCTGCGACGAGTCACTCGAAGGGCTGACCATCGTGTTCCCGACGGCGGCCCAGATCGCCGAACACGGCCCGGACCGTGTGGCCGCGGTGGCCCGCGCGCTGGCGGACGAGGTGTCGGTCCACGTCGGCCGCGATCCCCTGGAGTTGCGGGCGGAGCTGCTGGAGCTCCCGGGGATCGGGCCGGGGATCGCGGACTACGTCCTGATGCGGGTGCTCGGCGCACCGGACGTCCTGCTGACCGGCGACCCGGCGCTGCGCCGTGGAGCGGCGGCGCTGGGCATCACCGACGACGAAAAGACGCTGGCCGAACGCGGACGGGCCTGGCAGCCCTGGTCCTCGTACGCCGGCATGTACCTGTTGCGCGCTTGAAAGGAAGACGATGAGCATCGCGTATTGGTCCACAATGGACACGAAGATCGGCCCGTTCACCGCCGTGGTGGCGGGTGACGGGGCCGTGCTCGCCTCGGGCTGGACCGGCGACGTCGCCGAACTGACGCCGCTGATCTCGCCGTCGCTCGCCCCCGGCGAGGTGAAGGAGCGACGGGATCTGGGGCCGGTGAGCACCGCGATCCGCCGGTACCACGACGGCGACCTGGACGCCGTCGCCGACATCGAGGTGCGGCAACGGTCCGGCGCTTTCCGGGAGCACGCTTGGGAAATCCTGCGGAAGGTGCCCGCGGGCGAGCCGGTGAGCTACGCGGAGTACGCGGCGCTGGCGGGGAACCCGGCGGCGGTACGGGCGGCCGCGTCGGCGTGCGCGAAGAACGCGGCGGCGTTGTTCGTGCCGTGCCACCGGGTGGTGCGGACCGGCGGCGGCGTGGGGAACTTCCGGTGGGGCGTTCCGGCGAAGCAGTGGCTGCTGACCCACGAAGCCGCCTGAACCGCCTCGTGAGTGGTAAGGACGGTTCTAACCGTCCTTACCACTCACGAGACCCATCGCGGTCTTGTCAGGCGGCGTGGATCTCCACCGAAGAGCCCGTACGCGCCTTCCGGACGCGTAGCCGCGTCGGGATCCGCTGCCGCAGCTCCTCCACGTGCGAAACCAGCCCGACCACTCGCCCGCCGGCGCGAAGCTCGTCGAGGATGTTCATGACGATGTCGAGCGTCTCGGCGTCCAGCGTGCCGAAGCCCTCGTCGATGAACAGCGTGTCCAGCAGCGCTCCGCCGGTTTCGGCGGCGACAACGTCGGCGAGCCCCAGGGCCAGCGAGAGTGACGCGAGGAAGGACTCGCCGCCCGAAAGCGTCTTCGCGGGCCGGATGGTGCCGGAGTAGTCGTCGAGCACGTCGAGCCCGAGGCCGCCGCGCGTGCCCCGCGCCCCGGCCGCGTCGGAGTGCACGAAGGAGTAGCGGCCCTGGCTCATCGTCCGCAGGCGCGCGGTCGCCGCGACCGCGACCTCCTCCAGCCTCGCGGCCAGCACATAAGAGCGCAGCGACATCTTCCGCGCGTTCTGCCCGCGTCCGTTGACCACTTCGGCCAGCGCCCTCAGTTCGAGGTACCGCTCTTCGACCGGCGCCAGCTCCGCCATCAAGGACGTCACCCGCTCGGCGAGGCCGGTCAGGTCCGTGTGCCGCGTCTTCGCCGTCCGCAGGGCCGCGAAAGCCTGTTCGGCCTCGCCTCGTGTGTCCTGCGCCGCGTCCGCCGAAGCGCCGACGTCGATCTCGTCCTCCGGCGAGATGCCGAACAGGTCGGGTTGCGCGAGTTCCTCGCGGGCGGCCCGCTCCATCACCTTCGCGTCGGCGAGGCTGGCCTCCAGTTTCGTGATCTGCTCGTCCGGCCGCGCCGCGGCACGCATCTCGTCGAGATCGGCGAAACCCTTGGCCCGCAACGCTTCCTTGACCAGCTTCGCTTGCTCGTCACGCCGTTCTCTTGCCCCCGCGACGCTCAGCCGTGCTTCGGCGAGCGCGTCGAGTCGGGTTGCGAAGCCGAGCAGATGCCGCCGCCGGGCCGCGACGTCGGCGAATTCCCCGCGCGCGCTCTCCAACCGACGCTCACGTTCGGCCAGCCGCTCCGACAGACCGCGTACCTCGGTCGCGATTTCGACCGCCCGACGCTCGGCCGCCCCGCGCTGGCCGGTCAGCTGCTCGATCTTCCGTTCCAGGGCACCGATCCGGGTCTCGAGCGCAGGCCTCCGGCGAGCGGCTTCCGACAGCGTGGCGACCAGGTCGCGCGCCTCGCCGAGCCCGGCCCACAGGCTTTCGGCGGTGTGCTCGCCCAACCGTTCGATCAGGACGGTCAGGCGGTTTTCGGCCTCCTGCAACACGGCTTTCGCCTTCTCACGCCGCGTATGCGCCTGCTGCTCAGCGATTTCGGCGCGGCGTTCGTCCTCGGGGTCGACCAGGCCGCCGGTGTGCGTCGCCGGCGACGGATGGTCCGTCGCCCCGCAGACCGGGCAATCCTCACCCGCGCGGAGACCGGCGGCGAGTTCGGCCGCCATCCCTTCGAGACGCCGCTCCCGCAGATCCAGCCGGTGCTGCCGGGCCAGTTGCTGGGCGTCCACGGCCTCGCTGACCGCCACACGCGCCCGCTCGACGGCCTGCTTCACCCGAGGCATCTCGTCGGCGTCCCGGGCCAGCGCGGTCAGCTCGTCGACGCGCGTGCGGGCACCGTCGAGCTTCGCCTCGGCCTCGGCGGCAGCGGCCACCTCGGCACGCAAGGCTGCGACCTTCTCCGGTGCGGCGCCCAGCTCGGCGGCGAACTCCTCAGCCTGCTTCTCCGCCTTGACGGCGACGGCGGTCAGCTGCTCACGCCGAGCCAGATCCCGGTGCTGCTGCTCGCTTTCCGCCACGAGTTCGGCGAGCGCCCCCGCCTCTTCACGCAGACCACCGGCCCGAGCGCGCAGCTCCGCGGCGGAGCTGTCCGCGGCGTCCGGGACTTCCGTGGCCCGGAGAGCTTCGGCGGCTTCGGCCTCGGCAAGCTGGTCCAGCCTGCGTTCGAGCAGATCGGCTTCCGCGACCACCCCGGCCGCGCGATGAGCCGCCTCGACCTCTTCCGCCCACTCCGCGCGCTGGTCCGCCTGCTCGGCGATCACCGACAGCCGCGTGTACGCGGTGCGCACCCGGCGGATCCGCTCGGCGGTGCTCCGGTTCTCCTGCCAAACGGCTTCAGCCTTCTTGGCCGCCGCACGCGCCTTCGTGTCGCGTTCCTGCGCCTCGCCAAGTTGGCGCGCCGACTCGGCGAGCACCTCGCCGACCCATTCGGCCTGCCCCTCTTCGGGTGCTTCCTGCCCAGCGACCTGCGCGAACCGCGCGACCCATTCCCGCAGGGTCTGCTGCCGGGCGTGCAACTCCCGGCCGCGTTCGGCACGCAGATTCGCGAACCAGTGCTCGACATCCGAGAAGCGCTCGGTGCCGAACAGCCGCTCCAGAAGCTCCTCGCGCTCGGCCGTGTTCGCGCGCAGGAACCGCGCGAATTCGCCCTGCGGCAGCAGGACCACCTGGAAGAACTGCTCGTGCGTCATGCCGATGAGCCGTTCGACCGTGCGCGCGACCTCGTCGATCCGCGTGATGCCCTCGGCCACGTGGCCGGCGGGCACCGTGCCGACCCAGCTCAGCACCGCCTTCGCCTGCTGGACGGTCATCCCCTCGCCCCGGCGCTTGGGCCGCTGGTACTCGGGGTTGCGCGCGATCCGCATCCGCTGGCCCTGCACGGTCAGTTCGAGGACGACTTCGGTGACCTGATCCGGCTCGGCGAGGTCGCAGCGCAGCCGTTTGACCTCGCCGCGAGCGCCGGGGACGGTGCCGAACAACGCGAACGCGATCGCGTCGAGCAGCGTCGTCTTCCCCGCGCCGGTGTCACCGTGCAGCAGGAACAGGCCGTCGGCGCCGAGCGCGTCGAAGTCCACCACCTCCCGGCCCGCGTACGGACCGAAAGCGGCGACCTCCAACCGGTGCAGCCTCATACTTCGCGCTCCCTGCCCGCCGCGCCCAGCGCCGCCAGCACCAGCCGCTCCTCGCTCTCCGACGGCGCGGAGCCACGGCAGTCCTCCAGGAAACTGCGGGTGATCTCGACGTCGGACCGCCCGCGGACGGCTTCGGCGTATTTCAGCGCGGCCCCGTCGTGGCCGCCTTCCGGCTGCCAGTCCATGTGTACCGCGTACGGGAACCGCTCACGCAGCTTGCGCATGGCGTCGATCGGGCGGACCCGGTCGGTGACGGTGAAGGAGAGGAAGTGTTCGGTGAGGCCGTCGTGGTCAGGATCCGAAAGCAGCTCCGCCAGCTCGCCTCGCAGCATCGCGAGCCGGCGCGGCACGGGCAGTTCGTGGCGCCGGACCTCGGCCAGCCCGTCGGCGCCGAGTTCCACCAGCCAGACCGATTTCCGTTGGCGTGTCTCGGAAAACGAGTACGCCAGCGGGCTGCCCGAATAGCGCAGGTGCTCGGCGAGGGTCTGCGGGCCGTGCAGGTGACCGAGCGCGACGTAATCGACGCCGTCGAACACCGAACCCGGCACCTGCTCGACGCCGCCGACCGCGATGGTCCGCTCGGATTCGGTCGGCTCGCCGCCGGTGACGAAGGCGTGCGCGAGCACCACCGACCGCGTCCCGGACGGCCGCCCGGCGAGATCCTCACGGATCCGCCGCATCGCTTCGGTGAGCACGCCGGTGTGGCCGCGGGCCTCGGGGACGCCGAGGGCGTGGCGCGCGGGTTCCGGTTCCAGATACGGGATCCCGTAGAGGGCGACCTCGCCGTGTTCGTCGGACAGCAGCACCGGCTCGGCGAGCCCGTCGATCGTGGCGCGCAGATGCAGCCCGCCCGCCGCGGCGAATTCGGCGAACGCGCCCAGCCGCGGCGCGGAGTCGTGGTTGCCGGGTGTCATCACCAGTTTCGCCCCGGCCTGGCGGATCCGGCCCAGCGCCGTGGTGGCCACGCGCACGGCCTCCGCCGAGGGCACCGCACGGTCGTAGATGTCCCCGGACACGAGCACGACGTCGACCGACTCGGCGACCACGAGATCGGCGAGGTGACCCAGCACGGCTTCCTGTTCGGCGAGCAGATCGGCGCCGTGGAAGGTGCGGCCGATATGCCAGTCGGAGGTGTGCAGGAGCTTCACGCAGCCCAAGGTAGGGCCGCGCACCGGCCGGACAGGGGAGGCGCGCCCTTGGCGGCACCGCGCTTTCCGACACGCCGGGGACGGCGCTGGTCAGATACGGAGCGCGACCGCGCCGCTCCGGTTTTGTCGGTGGGTTCCGCCATGATGTCCTCCGACTCGGATCCGGAGGGGAGGTACCGGTGGCGACGGTGATCACCACCGCGGCCGTCGTGCTCGCGTTGCTGCTGCTCGCGGCCGTCGCGCTGCTGTGGCGGCTGTACAACGACGGCATGCGTCGGGCGGACGCGGCGGCGAAACAGGTCGCGGCCGAGCGGGCGAAGGCGGATCAGCAGCAGCTCGCGCTGCGCCGGTACGAGGTCGCGTTCGCCTCGATCAGCGGCCGGGGCGAGCTCGGTGAGCAGGTGCTCCTGGAGACCGCTCGCGCGCTCGGGCTCCGTGAGGAGCTGCACTTCACGCTGCAGACGGACCTGGCGGGCGGCGGTGCCGCGAAACCGGACATGGTGCTGCGGGTCGGCGGCGGCCGGACGGTGCCTGTCGACGCGAAGGCGAGCATGGCCTGCTGGGCCGAGGCCGTCGAGACCGACGACCCCGAAGAACGGCTGGACGCGCTGCGCGTCCACGTCCGGCAGCTCCGGTCGCGCGCGGCCGAGCTGGCGGGCAAGGGCTACCAGCGCTGGGCGGACGCGATCTACGGGACGATCATGTTCGTCCCGTCCGACGCGGCCGTCGTGGCCGCGCTGGACACCGATCCGGAGCTGCTGCGCTGGATGCTGGACAGGCGGGTCTTCCTCTGCGGGCCGACGGGGTTCGCCGTGCTGGCCTCCGCCGCGCTGTTCGCCGCGACCGAACGGGCACTGGTCGAGGACGTCGAGCAGGTGCGAGCGGGCGCCGCGGCCGCGCACCGGGCCGCGGGCAACGCGGTCGACGCCCTGAACCTGTCGAGCACCCACCTGCAACGTTTCATCTCGGCCCGGCGGCGGGAGCTGGAGGCGCTCGAAAGCTTCCGGAGCACGGTCTCGCCGCTGACGGACGCCGCGGGCAGCCCGGCGCCGGTGCCCCTGATCAGGAAGGCGGACGAACTCCCGGCCTCGTGAGGGGTCTGACCAGGGTTGACGCAAAGGTGGCGAGTTCGTGGCGCAGGTCAGCGACTTTGCGTGACGTCGCCCCCCGGACGCCCACTGTGTGGATTTCGGGGCGTTGGATGACCGGAAATCCACACAGTCCCGCCTCGAAGCGGCCCACACCCCTCACCCGCGGTAACACTGACGCGCCGATCAAGCACATCGAGTGGCCGCCGGAGAGCGAAGGAGCACCCTGGAACCCACGAGCCCAACGCGGACCGAACCGCCCCACCAGCGGTTTCCGGAATCGCGGGCTCCGTTTCGGCCCGGCCGGCAACCTTGTCGCCCCCTTACTCGTAGTACCTCCGGTAAGCACCCGGACGGTCCGTCCGGGTGGTCCGGAATGACCACTACCAGGCGATAGACACACCGCCTGTTGGCGGTATGCCCGCAGCTTGGATATACGGTGGAGCCTGTGACCGCGATTCGCGATCGCCAGAGCGATCCTGATGCCGACGACGTCCCCGTTGCCTGGGACGAGCGTCCGCTCGTCGGCGCCAGGCGCGGGTTGCCCTGGTGGGCGGCCGTCCTGGTGGGCTTCGGGCTCGCCATCCTTGGCGCCTTCGTCGACATGATGATGCAGAAGGACCTGGGCCTGCTGTTCAAGGCCTGCTACGCGCTCGGCGCGGTGGCCGCGGTGGTGGCCGTCCAGCGCCGCGGGCTGTTCGGCCCGATGGTGCAGCCGCCCCTGGTCCTCGCCGTGACCGTCCCGGGAGTCATCCTCCTGACCTCGGACGGCAGCAAGGGCACGGATCTTCTTTCGAGAGCCTTCGACGTCGGCACGCCGCTGATCAACGGCTTCCCGACGATGGCCATCACCACCGGTGTCACCTTGGCGATCGGCTTTTTCCGGATCTACCGCGAACGCGATCCCGACGCCCCGGTGAAGGTCAAACCGGGCACCAAACCGGAACGTCGCGACGAGGCCAAGCCCGCCGCCCGTCCCGCCGCGGCCGCCGCGCCGGGACGTGGCCGTCCGGCCGCCCGGACCGGCCAGACCCCGCCGCCGCCTTCGCGTCGCGGAGCTCCGCGGGACGGTGGGCCGCGTGACGGTGCTCCGCCCCGCCGCCGTCCGATCGACGACGAGCGCCGTCCCCGCCGCGACGCCGAACCCGGCGCCCGCAAACCGCCGCCCCCGGGACGTCAGCCCCGGCGGCCGCGTCCGGAAGACGGCGAACCGCGCCGCCGCGACCCCCGTGGCGAAAGCGCCCCTGGCGCCCCGCGCCGCCGCCCGCCGCGTGCGGACGACCCACGCCGAGGAGGGCAGCCGCCCCGCCGCCGTCCGTGGGACGACGAGCGGTGAAGCAAGGGACCTTTGCTACCACCTGAGTCGCTGACCAGCGGAAAGGGCCGCCCGAGGAACTTCCTCGGGCGGCCCTTTCTCGTCAGGAACGTCAGGCCTTCGCGGCCTTGCGCAGCTCGTGCGGAAGCGCGAACGCGATCTTCTCGTTCGCCGTGGTGACCTCGTCGACGTTGTCCCAGCCACGCTCGGCCAGCCACGCCAGCAGGTCCATCACCAGCACGTCCGGCACCGAAGCACCACTGGTGACACCGACGGTCTCGACACCTTCGAGCCAGGCTTCGTCGACCTCGTGCGCGAAGTCGACCAGGTGCGACGCGCGCGCCCCCGCTTTCAGCGCGACCTCGACCAGCCGCTTCGAGTTGGACGAGTTCGTCGAGCCGACCACCAGCACCAGGTCGCACTCGGCGGCCATGGCCTTGACCGCGACCTGGCGGTTCGTGGTGGCGTAGCAGATGTCGTCGCTGGGCGGGTCGGCCAAGCCGGGGAACTTGTCCCGCAGCTGATCCACGCGCTCCATGGTCTCGTCCACCGAAAGGGTGGTCTGCGAAAGCCAGATGACCTTCGACGGGTCGCGGACCTGGACTTTGTCGACGTCCTCGGCGGTGTCGACGAGCTGCACCTTGTCGGGAGCCTCGCCGGCGGTGCCTTCGACCTCTTCGTGACCTTCGTGGCCGATCAGCAGGATGTCGTAGTCGTCCTTCGCGAACCGGTTGACTTCCTTGTGCACCTTCGTCACGAGCGGGCAGGTCGCGTCGATGGTCCGCAGGTTGCGCTCGGCCGCCTCGGCGTGCACCGCGGGCGAGACGCCGTGCGCGGAGAACACCACCAGTTCGCCCTCGGGCACCTCGGAGGTCTCGTCGACGAAGATCACCCCGCGCTCGCGCAGGGTCTCCACGACGTGCCGGTTGTGCACGATCTCCTTGCGCACGTACACGGGTGCGCCATAGAGCTCGAGTGCCTTTTCGACGGCGATGACCGCGCGGTCGACACCCGCGCAATAGCCGCGAGGCTTGGCGAGCAGGACACGTTTGCCACCTGCCGGCACACCGGACTCGGTGATCGTCGGACTGCCGGCGGGCGTGATTCCGGGACTCGCAGAACTCATGCCCCCAGGGTACGGGCTGCCCCGGGGCTCCTCGCACTCACGTTCAGGTGACCAGGGAACCCCTCCAAAGTATGTGCGGGGAGTCACGTCCTGTGAGCCGACACACCCGTTCGGTTGGGCAGGATGGGCCGAATACGGCAGGCTAGACGCATGAAGCCTCTCCCGCTCCCCCTCCGGGTCGCCGCGGGCCTCGCCGTCACCACCGCCGAGCGGGTTCGCGAACTCCCCAAGCAGCTCACCGGGCTCCCCGTCACGGTGGTCAGCCAGGTGCTCCAGTTCTCCATGCGCGTCCAGCAGCACGTCACCGAGCTCGCGATCAAGGGCGACGACGCGCTGTCGGGCCTTCGCCCGGTCGAGGACACGCCCAGCTGGGCGACCTTCGACGAAGATCTCCCGCCGGACCTGGGCGAACGCCGGTACGAACGCGACTCGTGCGTCGTCCCGCTGCGAGAAGACGCCGAGGTTCCCGAGCCACGCGCCGAGACCAACGGCCATCTTCACGATCTCGAAGCGCTCACCGAGGACCCGTGGGCCGAGGAGGAGCGCGCGCTCGCCGAAGACCACGCCGACGGCGAGTTCGACAGCGCGAGCGCCCCCGTGACCTCCGGCCCGGCCGGGCTCGACGACTACGACACGCTCACCTTGCCGCAACTGCGCGCCCGGCTGCGCCGGTTCGACCTCGCACAGCTGGAAGAGCTGCTGACCTACGAGAAAGCGAACGCCGACAGGGCGTCTTTCGTCGGCATGCTCGCGCGGCGGATCGGGAACGTGAAGAAGGCCGACGGCGACGGCGCGGAAGGCCAGTGAGCGCCGAACCCACTTCCGCGGCGGGCCCGTCCACCACCGCCGAGAACCCGTGGCCGGTCCGCACGGTCGCCCGCAAGGTCGGCGAATGGATCAACCGCCTCGGCGCGGTCTGGGTCGAGGGCCAGGTCACGCAGATCTCGGCCCGCCAGGGCACCAACACCGCGTTCCTGACCCTGCGCGACCCGTCCGCGGACGTCTCGATGTCGGTGACCTGCCCGATGGGTCTGCTGCGCACGATCGAACCGCCGCTGCGCGAGGGCGCGAGCGTCGTGGTGCACGCGAAGCCGACGTTCTTCATGAACCGCGGCTCGCTGAGCTTGCGCGCCAACGAGATCCGCGCGGTCGGCATCGGCGAGCTGCTGGCGCGGATCGAGCGGCTGCGACGGCTGCTGGCCGCCGAGGGCCTGTTCGCGCCGGAGCGCAAACGCAAGCTCCCGTTCCTGCCCAAGGGAATCGGGCTGATCACCGGCCGTGCGTCCGCCGCCGAACGCGACGTGCTGGTGAACGCGCAGGCCCGCTGGCCGCATGTCGCGTTCAAGGTGATCAACACCGCCGTGCAGGGCTCGCTCGCCGTCCCGCAGATCCTCCAGGCACTGTCCAAATTGGACCGTGACCCGGACGTCGACGTCATCGTGATCGCGCGCGGCGGCGGCAGCGTGGAAGACCTGCTGCCGTTCTCCGACGAAGCGTTGTGCCGCGCCGTGTCCGCGGCCGGGACGCCGGTGGTCAGCGCCATCGGGCACGAGCCCGACACCCCGCTGCTCGATCACGTCGCGGACCTCCGCTGTTCGACGCCGACCGACGCCAGCAAGCGCATCGTGCCCGACGTGCGCGAGGAGACCCAGCGCGTCCGGCAGATGCGCGATCGCGGCCGCCGCGCCCTGCACGGCTGGGTGGACACACAGGTCAGGCTGCTGAACCAGATGCGCAGCCGCCCCGTGCTCGCCGACCCGCTCGGGCCGATCCAGCGGCGCTCGGACGACGTCGAGATCCACCGCGAACGCGGGCGCCGCGCGATGCTCACGCTGCTCGCGAAGGACCAGGCCGAGATCGCCAGCGCCCGCGCGCGCCTGACCGCGCTCGGCCCGGCGGCGACCCTCGAACGCGGCTACGCCGTGGTGCAGTACACCGATTCCGAAGGCAACCTCCAGGTACTCCGGTCCGTCTCCGAGGTCGTGGACGGCGCGAAACTGCGCGTCCGCGTGGTCGACGGCGCGCTCGGCGCCGTCGTCTCAGGAGAGCCGGAGGAGGGGCGTTGACGGCGAGTTTCCTGCCTTTGACCATCGACGCCGCGAGACGGGCCGACGCACCCGAGGTACTGCGCAACGCGCTGCTGACCGATCGCGCGGCCGCCGAATGCTGGACCGTGCTGCTGGCGGGCTGTGAGCTTTCGGCGAAGCGGGGTCTCGACGCCCAGCTGCGCAAACTCTCCGAAGCGACGGCCGACCACGTCGGCACCCGATGGTGGTTCGCGGGCGGTTCCGTGCACCGCAAACGGGTGGCGCGGGCCCAGGAGAACCTTGTCGCCGCGATCGCGGAGGGTGACGGCCAGGAGTTCGCTCTCGCCTTCGTGGGTTACGACAACGCCATGGCCGGCGCGGTAGTGTGCGCGGGTATCGGCAAGCACCGACGTCCGGTAGAAGGAAGCACAGCGTGAGCAAACCCGGTGGCGAGACCGCCGAACTCGGCTACGAACAGGCCCGCGACAGGCTGGTCGAGGTCGTCCGCGAGCTCGAAGCGGGCGGGCTGTCCCTGGAACAGTCGCTCGCCCTGTGGGAGAAGGGCGAGCAGCTGGCGAAGGTCTGCGAGCACCACCTCGAGGGCGCGCGTGAGCGGATCGAGGCCGCGCTGTCGTCCGTCGAGGACGAGGCCGGCGACGGTCAGTGACGTTCACCATGCTCGTGCGCCACCGAACCACCGTGGGTATCTGAGAGACTGGGACCCCGCCGAGTTCCTGACCCGGGAGGCCGCATGCCCACCCCCACCTCGTCCGCCAGCTCTTCGCGACGTCCTGAAGCCCCCGATCGCAACCTCGCGATGGAACTGGTCCGCGTGACCGAAGCCGCCGCGATGGCCGCGGGCCGCTGGGTCGGCCGCGGGGACAAGATCGGCGGGGACGGTGCCGCAGTGGACGCGATGCGCCAGCTGGTCTCGACCGTGTCGATGCGCGGTGTCGTCGTCATCGGCGAGGGCGAGAAGGACGAAGCCCCGATGCTGTTCAACGGGGAAGAGGTCGGCAACG
Organism: Amycolatopsis sp. EV170708-02-1; assembly: GCF_022479115.1. Classification (NCBI taxonomy): domain Bacteria; kingdom Bacillati; phylum Actinomycetota; class Actinomycetes; order Pseudonocardiales; family Pseudonocardiaceae; genus Amycolatopsis; species Amycolatopsis sp. EV170708-02-1. The sequence continues at coordinate 3,264,789 of NZ_CP092497.1, read as the reverse complement.
GCGACGGGCCGGACTGCGACGTCGCGGTCGACCCGGTCGACGGGACGACCCTGATGGCCAAGGGCATGCCGAACGCGCTGGCCGTGCTCGCGGTCGCCGAACGCGGCGCCATGTTCGACCCGTCCGCGGTGTTCTACATGGAGAAGCTCGCCGTCGGCCCGGACGCCGCCGGCAAGGTGGACCTGGCCGCCCCGATCGCGGAGAACATCCGCCGGGTCGCGAAGGCCAAGAACTCCAGCGTCTCCGACGTCACCGTCTGCATCCTCGACCGGCCGCGCCACGAACAGCTGATCAAGGAGGTCCGCGAGGCGGGCGCCCGGATCCGCTTCATCTCCGACGGCGACGTCGCGGGCGCGATCGCCGCGGCGCGGCCGAGCACCGGTGTCGACATGCTGCTCGGCATCGGCGGCACCCCCGAAGGCATCATCGCGGCCTGCGCGATGAAGTGCCTCGGCGGCGAACTGCAGGGCCGCCTGTGGCCGAAGGACGACGCGGAGCGCGAGAAGGCGCTGGCCGCGGGCCACGATCTCGACCGCGTGCTCGGCAACGACGACCTCGTCCGCGGCGACAACGTGTTCTTCTGCGCCACCGGCGTCACCGACGGCGACCTGCTGCGCGGCGTGCACTACCGCGCGGGCGGCGCCACGACCCAGTCGATCGTGATGCGGTCGAAGTCCGGCACGGTCCGGATGATCGACGGCTACCACCGGCTGACCAAGCTCCGCTCGTACTCGTCCGTCAACTTCGACGGTCACCTCGACGATTCTCTGGAAGCCGACGTCGTTCCCCCGCTCCCCTAAGGAGAAACCGTGCTCAAGCGCGTGCTCGTGGTCCTGCTCGCGGCGATGGTCCTCACGCCGGCCGGGCAGGCCACGGGCGCGGGCGACCTCGTCGGCGGGAGAGAGGCCGACGAGCCCTATCCGTTCATCGCGTCCCTGCATTCGGCCTCCGGCAAGGCTTTCTGCGCCGGGACGCTGATCGCGGCGGACTGGCTCGTGACGGCGGGGCACTGCGTCGAGGGCAAGAACTCGGCGAATCTGGGCGCGCGGATCGGCAGCACCGACAACACCCAGGGCGGTGAGATCGCGAAGCTCGCCGAGATCATCGTGAACCCGTCCTACAACCCCGAACCCGAGCACGCGGGCGGGGATCTCGCGCTGGTGCGGCTGGCCGCACCGGTGAAGGCGGCGCCGATCGCGATCGGGGCCGTCGTGGCGCCCGGGACCCCGACGAGGCTGCTCGGCTGGGGCCAGACGTGCCCGACTTCGGGCTGTGGCAAGGGTCCGGCGAAGCTGCAGCAACTGGACACGAAGATCGTCGAAGGCACGCGATGCACCGCGAAGTTCGACGGCGCCGTCGAGTTGTGCACCGACAACCCCGGCGGGAACACGGGCTCCTGCTACGGCGATTCCGGCGGGCCGGAGATCGCCAAGGTCGACGAGAAGTGGGTGCTGCTGGGCACGATCAGCCGCCCGGGCAACGCGGATCCGGTATGCGCGACCTCGCCGTCGATCGCGACTTCCGTGGTCGCGTACGCGCAGTGGATCGCGGAGAAGATCACGCCGCCCGCGGCGTGACGCGCTATTCCGCGTTGCTCGAATGACCGGGGAACAGATGCGCCTCCGGGTCGAGCATGACCGCGATGTTGTTCACCGCCGTCGCCGCTTCCCCGAACCCGGTCGCGATCAGCTTCACCTTCCCCGGATACGCCGCGACGTCGCCCGCCGCGTAGACCCGCTCCCGCGGTGTCGCCATGGTCGAGTCGACGGCGATCGCGCGATGGTCGATCTGGAGCCCCCAGCTTTCGATCGGCCCGAGATCCGCGGTGAAGCCGAGCGCGGCGACCACCGTGTCGGCGCGCAGCACCTCGGGCTCGGCGCCCTTGACCTGGATCTCGACCTCGGCCAGCGTGCCGTCACGGTCGAGGAACCGGGTGACCTCGGCGTCGGTGACGATCCGCACGCCGAGCTCGCGTGCCTGCCGCACGATCGACTCGGCCGCGCGGAACTTCGCGCGCCGGTGCACGAGGGTGACGCTCGCGGCGACCGGGTGCAGCGCGAGCACCCAGTCGAACGCCGAGTCCCCGCCGCCGACGACGACCACGTGCTGCCCTTCGTGCGCCCGCAGCGAGGGCACGAAATGGACCATGCCGCGTCCCAGCCAGCCGTCGCCGGCGGGCAGCGGTCGCGGGGTGAACTCGCCGATCCCCGCGGTGATCAGCACCGCGCCGGCACGCAGGACCTGCCCGCCGTCGAGGGTGATGGTGACGCCGCCTTCGACGCTTTCGAGTTTCTCGGCCTTGCGCCCGAGCAGATACACGGGTTTGAACGGCGCCGCCTGGTCGAGGAGACCGCGCACCAGGTCGCGGCCGCGGACCTCGGCGAACCCGCCGACGTCGTAGATCATCTTTTCCGGGTACATCGCGGTGACCTGGCCACCCGCTTCCGGCAGTGAATCCACGACGGCCATCGAAAGGCCGCGGAATCCCGCGTAGTAGGCGGCGAAAAGACCTGTCGGACCGGCCCCGATGATGACGAGGTCGTACGACGTTTCCCCAGCGGACTCGCTCATTCGGCACTCTCCCGGCCGGTGGTGGGCGGCGTGATCGAGAACACATTCGATCCTAGCCCTCGCGTGCCGAAAGACACGGAGCGCGCCGGGAGGCGCTGCGCGAGACTTGGGGTATGGCTGAACAGGAATACCGGATCGAACACGACACCATGGGCGAGGTGCGCGTCCCCGTCGACGCCCTCTACCGCGCGCAGACGCAGCGCGCCGTCGAGAACTTCCCGATCTCCGGCCGGGGCCTGGAGCGCGCCCAGATCCGCGCGCTCGGCCTGCTGAAGGCCGCCGCGGCGCGGGTCAACGCGCAGCTCGGCGTACTGGACGCCGAGGTCGCCGAGGCCATCGCGAAGGCCGCGGACGAGGTCGCCGAAGGCAAGCACGACGCGCACTTCCCGATCGACGTGTTCCAGACCGGTTCCGGGACCTCGTCGAACATGAACGCCAACGAGGTCATCGCGACGCTCGCGTCGAAGGCGCTGGGCCGCGACGTGCACCCGAACGACCACGTCAACGCCTCGCAGTCGTCGAACGACACCTTCCCGACGACGATCCACGTCGCCGCGACGGAAGCAGTGCTCTCCGATGTGATCCCCGCTCTGGAGTACCTGGCCGCCGCCATCGAGACGCGCGCGGGCGAATGGGCGGACATCGTCAAATCCGGCCGCACGCATCTGATGGACGCCGTGCCGATCACGTTCGGCCAGGAGGCGGGCGCGTGGGCGTCGCAGGTCCGGTTCGGTGTCGAGCGGCTGAAGTCGGGCCTGCCGCGGCTCGGCGAACTGCCGATCGGCGGGACCGCGGTCGGCTCCGGGCTGAACGCGCCCGAGGGCTTCGGCGCGGCGGTCTCGCAGGAGCTGGCTTCGGTGACCGGTCTTCCGCTGACCGAGGCGCGCGACCACTTCGAGGCGCAGGCGACGCAGGACAGCGTCGTCGAGACGTCCGGGCATCTGCGCACGGTCGCGGTGTCGCTGAACAAGATCGCGAACGACCTGCGCTGGCTGGGGTCCGGCCCGCGCACCGGGCTCGCCGAGCTGGCCCTGCCGGATCTCCAGCCGGGTTCGTCGATCATGCCGGGCAAGGTGAACCCGGTGATCCCGGAGGCGACGCTGCAGGTGGTCGCCCAGGTGATCGGCAACGACGCGGCGGTCGCCTTCGCCGGCGCGGCGGGCAACTTCCAGCTCAACGTGAACCTGCCGGTGATCGCGCGCAACGTGCTCGAATCGGCGCGGCTGCTCGCCGCGGTCTCGCGGCTGCTGGCGGACAAGGTGTTCGCGGGTGTGACGGTGAACGCCGACCGCGCGCGCGAGTACGCCGAGGGCTCGCCTTCGATCGTGACGCCGCTGAACAAATACATCGGCTACGAAGAGGCCGCCGCCATCGCGAAGCAGGCACTCAAAGAGCTGAAGACGATCCGCGAGGTCGTGATCGAACGCGGTCACGTCGCGAACGGCAAACTCACCGAAGCGCAGCTGGACGAGGCTCTCGACGTCCTCCGCATGGCGCGCGGAGGCCGCTAAGCGCCGAGAGCGACCACAGCCGCGTGAAGTGGTGAGGCGAGCGAAGCCGCCAGCCCACCCGAAGGCGGTGTCTCGGTGAACAGGTGCAGCCACGTCAGCACCGGGCCGAGCAGGATCGCGTGGACGAGAGCCGGATCGGGCCGTCGCGAGAGCTCCCCTCTCGCGACGGCCCGATCCAGCATCTGGACCAGATAACCGCGTTCGCGGCCGAGGAAGACCTCGCCGAACCGGGCCTCCAGCGCCGGGTCCGCCCGGACGTCGGCGAGCAGCGACGGCAGCGCCTGCCGGAGTTCCACACCGTCCAAAGAGGACTGGATCACCGCGAGGACCGCCGCCACGTCGCCGCGCAGCGAGCCCGTGTCCGACGGCGGGTCGAGCTCGACGGGATGGATCACCGCGGCGAACACGAGCTCCGCCTTCGATCGCCATCGCCGGTACACCGCGGCCTTGCCGACGCCCGCCCGCGCCGCGACCGCGTCGATCGTGCAGCGCTGGTAACCGGTTTCGGTCAGCAACGCCCGCACGGCCTCGCGGACCGCGTCGTCGATTCCTTCTTCCCTCGGCCTGCCTCGTGCCATGCCCCCAGTTTACGAGACTGGCAGTTCCGTATATCGTCCGGGTATGACCTGGACGAGAACCTCCCGCGAAATCCTTCCCTGCCCGCCGTCGGCGCTCTGGGCGACACTGGCCGACTTCACCCGGTGGCCCGACTGGGATCCCGACCTCGTCGGCGTCGAACTGCACGGCCCCGCCGAGGTGGGCTCGACCGGTTTCCTCATACCGAACGGATTCCGCGGCCGCGTGCACTCACGGGTCGCCGAGCCGTTCACGATCACGTCCCTGATCCAGGACCGCGAGATCGCCCTTCGGCAGCCGATTCCCTTGGGCGCCATGGATCTCGCGCTGCGGCTGACCGCGGTCGACGGCGGGACGGAGTTCGTCCAGAAGGTCACCTTCGGCGGGCCGATGCGCGCGGTCATGGTCGCGATCATCGGCGGCGACGTCGTGAAGCACTTCGACGTCAAATGCGCCAGGCTCGTCGAGCTTGCGACGACGCAAGCCGATCACGACGCCTGAGGACACGAGCGCCACCCCGATCACCTGTGAGAAGCGGAAATCCTGCATTCCCAGCAGGAGCGACACGGCGAGCCCAGAGACCGGCATCAAGCCGACCAGCACCCCGGCCCGGTCGGCCCCCAGCGCGGAAACCGCCGAGTACCAGAGAAGAAACGCGATCGCGGTCACGACGACCGTCAGGTAGCCGAGCGCGATCAGTTCACGCCCGTCCGGCCAGGCCCAGGCGCCGGACGGGTCGGCGATCGTCCCGACGGCCGCGCCCCCGGCTCCCGCGGCGAAACACCCCCAGGTCGCGGTCGCCAGCGGTCCGAGCCTTTCGAGCACGCCGACGGCGAGCAACGTGAAGAGCGCTTCGCACACCATGGCCAGCGCGGCGAGCACCAGCCCCTGCCAGCGCGCCGCACCTCCGCCGGAGAGCACGGCGATCCCGAGCCCGGCGAGCACCGCCCCGGTCACCGGCGCCCATGACGGCCGTTTCCCCTTCGCCAGCGGGCCGGCGAGCGCGAGCACGAGCGGTGTGCCGCCGAGGAAAGCGGCGACGAGGCCGGGTTCGGCGTAGCGCTGCGCGAACAGCAGGCACGCCTGGAACCCGATCATCCCGGTCGCCGCGAGGGCGATCAGCGACGGCAGGTCGCGCGCGCCCGGCAACGGCAACGGACGCCCGCTCAGCCGGGCCCACGCCAGCAGGAGCACTCCCGCCAGCGCGTACCGCAGCGCTTGCCCGGTGATCACGGGGTAGCCGTCGAGCATCCCCGTCACCGGCACGGACGCGCCGACGATCAGCACCCCCAGTACGCCGATCGTCACGCCTCTTCGTTCGATGTCCATGGCTTTCACGATGACGGCTCTTTGGCCCGAACCGAAGAGCCAAATATTGGCGTACCGACAGGACCATAAGTGCGAGCGGCGTCACGCGGCCAGCCTGGGTCTGCCAGGACCAGGCAGGCGCCCCGCGAGATCCGGGATACTTGCCGACATGACCGAGACGGCCGGACTGGGCGAGTTCCTCAAGGCACGCAGGGCCGCGCTGGACCCGGCGGATCTCGGCCTGCCGACGGGGTTCAACCAGCGGCGGGTCGCCGGGCTGCGGCGTGAGGAGCTGGCGCAGCTGGCCGGGATCAGCGTCGACTACTACACGCGGCTCGAACAGGGCCGGGCGCGCAACGTGTCCGACTCGGTCCTCGATTCGCTGAGCCGGGCGCTGCGGCTGCATCGCGACGAGGACACCTACCTGCGCAATCTGGCCGCCCCGAAACGCAACCGCGTCGCGCGGCCGCGGGCGCAGCGGCTCCGGCCGGAACTGCAGACGATGCTGAACGCCCTCCAGTCCCCGGCGTTCGTCTTCGGCCGCTACCTGGACGTACTGGCGTGGAATCCCCTCGGCGCCGCGCTCTCCTTCGACTTCGCCTCGCGGCAGGCGGGCGAGCGCAACATCCCGAAGATGTTCTTCCTCGACGAGCAAGCCCGCGTGCTGCATCCCGAATGGGAAACCGTGGCGAAGGAGATCGTCGCGAACCTGCGTTCCGAGAGCGGGAGGTATCCGGACGACCCGTACCTCGCCCAGCTGGTCGGCGAACTCTCCCTCGGCAGCGAGGACTTCCGGAAGCTGTGGGCGAAGCAGACCGTGCGCGAGAAGGCGCACGCGTGGAAGGTGATGCTCAACCCGATCGTCGGCGAGCTCCGGCTGCGCTACGAGACGCTGCGGCTGCCCGACGATCCCGACCAGGCCCTGGTGATCTACACCGCCGAGCCCGGCTCCGACAGCGAGCGCGCGCTCCGCCTGCTCGCCAGCTGGGTCGCCGATCCCGCGCACGCCTAGCCCGGTCCGTGAAGGCCCCCTTCCCTCCCTTGAGCGGGCGGCTCCCGGGATCCTGGCCATCCACAAAGAACCGAGTACTCCAAGTACGTGAAGCCCCCTTTCCTTGCGACCAGCGCCAGGACTCCGGCGGTCGGACGGCCGCCGGTCAGCGGGGACACCACGTCACCGGAAAGCCGGCGAAGGCCGGTCCGAATCGCGAGCGGCGAAGAGCACGCTTGAACGCGAAACTGTCGGTGCCCGGGTCCATGATGGATCCATGTTGCTCACCGCGGTGGTGACCGCGTCGGCCGAGCTCGCCGCCACGAGGTCCAGGAAGGCGAAGATCGCCACCCTGGCAGCGGTGCTGCGCGCCGCCGGCGAGCTGGAGCTGCCCGCGGTCGTCGCGTTCCTCACCGGGCAGCTGACCCAGGGCCGCATCGGCGCCGGCTGGCGGACGCTGGCCGCACTGGACGCGGCCCCGGCCGCCGAGCCGTCGTTGACCGTGTCCGAGGTCGACACGGCCTTCGACACGGTGGGCGCGGCGGCGGGTTCGGGGTCGGTGAAGCTGCGCGCGGAGACGTTGCGGGCCCTGCTCACCAAGATGACGAAGGAGGAGCAGGAGTTCCTGTTCCGGCTGCTCACCGGCGAGCTCCGGCAGGGCGCGCTCGAAGGGATCATGGTGGACGCCATCGCGGCGGCGTCCGAAATCCCGGCCGAGGACGTCCGGCGGGCGTTCATGCTGTCCGGGCAGCTCCCGGTGACGGGCCTGGCCGCGATGACGGGCGGCCGCGAGCGGCTGGCGGAGTTCAAACTGGCGCTGGGCAGGCCGATCCGGCCGATGCTGGCCTCCCCGGCGGAGTCCCTCGACGAGGCGATCGCGGAGCACGCCGAGGCGCTGGTCGAGTACAAGATGGACGGCGCGCGGATCCAGGTCCACCGCGAAGGCGACGAGGTGCACATCTACACGCGGACGCTGCGGGAGATCACCGACAGCGTCGGCGAACTGGTGGACCTGGTGCGGTCCCTGCCCTGCACGTCGGTGGTCCTCGACGGCGAGACGCTGGCCCTGACCGACGACGGCAGGCCCAGGCCGTTCCAGCAGACGATGAGCCGGTTCGGCAGCAGCCGCGAGGAGCAGGTCAAGGCGCTGTTGCTGCGGCCGTACTTCTTCGACTGCCTGCACCTCGACGGCACCGACCTGCTCGACGCGCCGCTCTCCGAACGGAACACCGCCCTGCGCCGGGTCGCGGGCGAGCACGTCATCCCGGGCGAGCTCAGGCCCGCCTCGGCCGGGGAAGTGCTGGAAGCGGCGATGGCCGCCGGGCACGAAGGCGTGATGGTCAAGGATCTCGCTTCGCCGTACGCGGCGGGGCGCCGGGGCCGCGCGTGGCTGAAGGTGAAACCGGTGCACACGATCGATCTGATCGTGCTCGCCGCGGAATGGGGGCACGGCAGGCGCACCGGCACATTGTCGAATCTGCATCTGGGTGCCCGCGACCCCGACGGCGGTCCGCCGATCATGGTCGGCAAGACGTTCAAGGGTATGACCGACGAGCTGCTGGCCTGGCAGACGAAGACGTTCCAGGAGATCGAGACCCATCGCACGGACTGGGCGGTCCACGTGCGGCCGGAGCTCGTCGTCGAAATCGAGCTCGACGGGGCCCAGGTGAGCACGCGGTATCCGGGCGGGCTGGCGCTGCGCTTCGCGCGGGTCGTGCGTTACCGGCCGGACAAGGAGGCCGCGGACGCCGACACTATCGACACCGTGCGCGGCCTCCTCAAGCCCTGACCCCTCCGCGCGTTTAGTCCTCTGAATGCGGTCCTTGCGCGTGCAACGATCGCATCCAGAGGACTAAACGCGCGCACAAGAGCGGCACGGTCGAGCGTGGAGGATTCGGGACGTCGAGTGTCCTGAATCCTCCACCGTCGAGGGCCGCTCGGGTCCCGACGCCGGGCGGGGAGGATTCCTCCCCACCCGGACCTGACCGCGTCCAGAGGACGAAACGCGTCAGTAGCAGCGGTCCGACGAGATCTTGTACGTGTAGTTGTTCGAAAGGTTGGAGGTCACCTCGAAGCGGATCTTGTGGTACACCGGCGGCTCCCCGAGCACGCCGTGTTTGACGGTACGCTCCTTGCCCGGCGCGATGGCCCCGCTCCAGAGGCCCTTGTCGAAGACGTCGTCGATGATCTGGACGAGCATTCCCCGGTAGTCGTGGTTGTGCACGGTGATGTCGATGCTCTGCCCCGCGCTCACCTCGACGACCTTCGTCTTGCCGCCCATCAACGGTCCGCCCTCACAGACCTTCGACGCCGCGGAGGCGGACGGTGCCATCAGCAGGGTGCCGGCCAGCGCGACCGGGACGACGGCGAACAGCTTCTTCTTCATCGGTTCCCCACAACGGTCTTGACGACATTGGACTGGACGGCCAGGTCGAGGCCGATCTTCATGTTTCCCCCGCAGTAGGCCTTCTCGCCGTTCTTGAAATGCACCGTCAGATCCCCGGCGCATTCGAACACCTTGACGTCCCAGGTGCGCGTGCCCGGCTTGAGGCAGATCGCGTCCTTCCCGGCCCGGCGCATCCAGCCGTGATAGCCGGATTCGCAGGTGATGATCGGATCACTGCCCGAAGCGGGCGCCGGAGCCGCCTGTGCGGCGGTGGCCGGCAGGAGCGCCACGGTGAGCGCGGCCCCGGCCAGTGCGGCGACCTTGACGTACGGACGCATGGATTCCCTTTCCGCAAATAATGTGAGAGTGTTTCGGAAAATCCCCATCCGGAATTCCCGGACGCCGACGACGTTAAGGGCGCCGGAAGCCGCTCCGGAAGCGATTCACGGCCGCGAAATGGCCATGGCCGAAGGAACGATGTCCGCGCAGGTCAGCGCTTTGGCCATCGGCCCGGAAAGTCAAATGACGCGGACCGAGAAGAACACGGCGCGGGTGTTCGGCAGCAGGATGTGGCCCTGTTCGTCGGCCATCTTCCAGTACACCTGGCAATGCCCGGGGCGGTCGGGCGCACGCACCTCGACGGAGACCCGCACTCGCTCGCCGGGTGCGGTCTGCGGAACCGGGACACGTTCGGGTGTGGCGCATTCGCCGGGATTCCCGAACGAACCGGCGCGCACCAGATAGCGGCCCACCCATCCGACCGTTCCCGCGTTGCGGAACTCCCACGTCTTCACGAAGACCGACCCGGCCGCGACCTCGCTGCCGTCGGGCACGGTCACGTCGGCGACGAATTCCGACGCGTCGCCGGCCGGGGCGGCGGGCTCGGAACCGAACGGGGCGGCGAAGACGAACACCAGCGCCGCGACGAGCACGAGCGCCACGGCCCCGGCGAGGACGAACGCCGTCCGGCGCGACCGCTCCGGCGCGGCTTCGGGCGCCGGAGCCGTCACGGCACCGGCGGTCAACGCGTCCCGCGCGCGTTCCCACTCGCCGCGCCATTCGTGGCGGACCTCGTCCTCGTCGCCGCCGAGCACCCCGGCGGCCAGCACGCGAACGAACTCCCAGGATGTTTCCCAGCTGGGCAGCCGCTCTCCGCGGGCCGCCGCCGAAAGAGCCGACTTCGACGCGAGCGCGCCGTACTCGTCACGCATCCGGTCATAGGAAGGGTCACCGGCGGCCCGTTTCAGCTCCCACAGCCGCCGCGCGAACTCGGCGACGGGTCCGCTGTCCTCCGCCGGCCCCCGCGCGACCCGGCCGCGGCGTCCGGGCCTCCGCTCGACGTCCATCGGTTCCCACGATATGACCCGATGGCCGGGAAGACCGTGCGGCGTCCCGCCCCGATCGAGTGGCGGCGCGCGGTGGTGACGGGACGTCCCCGTCCGATCACCCATAAAGTGGGCGAATGCAGGCTTCCAAGATCGCGCGTGCCTGGTCCGCCCTGACGGCGCTGGTGGTGATCGCCGGGCTCGCCGCGCAGATCCCGGTCTCCGCGGGCACCACCGGCGGCACCTTCCACACCCCGGCCGGCCGGGTGGCCAACCTGCTCGCGTTCTTCACCATCGACTCGAACATCCTGGTCGGCGTCGGCGGCCTGCTGCTCGCGCTCGGCGTCGCGGGCCGGTCGACCTGGTTCGGCGTGCTGCGGCTCACCGGGCTCGTCGGCATCACCGTGACCGGCGTCGTCTTCCAGGTCGCGCTCGCCGATCTCTACGAGCTGCACGGCTGGGCGGTGTTCGCCGACACGATGCTGCACAAGGTGTCGCCGTTGATGTGCGTCGCGGGCTGGCTGCTGTTCGGGCCGCGCGGCCAGCTGTCGTGGCGGGTCCTGTGGTGGTCGCTGCTGTACCCGCTGGCCTGGCTCGCCGTCACGCTGGTGCGGGGCGCGATCATCGGGTTCTACCCGTACCCGTTCGTCGACCCGGGCATCAACGGCTACGGCGGTGTCGCGTTCAACTGCGTGCTGATCGGTGTGCTGTTCATCGGTCTCGCGGCGGCCGCGGTCGGCTTCGACCGCACCTTCAGCCGTCGAGACGAACCCGACGACTACCTAGCCCCGGACCCGGCGGAAAGCGTTGAGCGGATCCGCGACGCCGGCACGTACTAGCGTCCGCACCGCCCCGAGCCGCGGGTCCACCGGTTTCCCGGCGGCCACCCGGTGCATCTGCTGGGTGTGCCACTGGATCTCGAGCAGGCTGTCGGCCAGCCGGATGCCGGTCTTCGGCGCCGTGCGCCGGGCGCGGACGTCCTCGCCGCCGAGCAGCCGTCCGGGCAGCGCCGGGTCGACGATCAGCGGCCTGCCGAGACCGATGACGTCCAGCGCCCCGGACCGCAGCGCCTCGGCCATACCCTCCGCGCTGGTGAAGCCGCCGGTGACCATCAGCGCGACGTCGGTGACCTGCCGCGCCTTCGCGGCGTAGTCGAGAAAGTAGGCCTCGCGGCTGAGGGTGCTCGCCTTGGCCGAGCCCATCATGGCGGCCTTCTCGTAGGTCCCGCCGGAGACTTCCAGCAGGTCGATACCCGCTTCACCCAGATCGCGGACGACTTCGAGCGAGTCCTCCTCGCTGAAACCGCCGCGCTGGAAGTCCGCGCTGTTGAGCTTGACCGCGATCGGCACCGCGTCACCGACCTCGGCACGGACGCGGGCGACCACTTCGAGCAGGAAACGACGCCGCCGGAGCGCGTCGCCGCCCCAGCCGTCGGTGCGCTGGTTGGTCAGCGGTGAAAGGAACTGCGAGACGAGGTAGCCGTGCGCGCCGTGGATCTGGACACCGGCGAATCCCGCGTCGACGACGGTCCGCGCGGCCACGCCGAACCGGTCGACGATCGCCTCGATCTCGCCGACGGTGAGCGCGCGCGGCGTCGCGAAGACCGAGCGGATACCGCGGTCGCCGAACGGCACCGCCGACGGCGCGACCGGCTGGCGGGACAGGAAGCGCGGGCTCTGCCTGCCCGGATGGTTGAGCTGGGCCCACAGCCGGGTCTCGGTCCCGTCGACCGACCGCGCCCACGGCTTGAACTCGGTCGCGTCCGGTTCCCGGGGCACGGCGACGTTGCGCGGTTCGCCGAGCGCGGTGGGATCCACCATGACGTTGCCGGTGATCAGCGTCCCGGCGCCGCCGCGGGACCACGTCCGGTACAGCTCGGTCAGCTCCGCGGTCGGCCGGTTGCGGCGGTCACCGAGCTGCTCGCTGAGCGCGGCCTTGGCCAGCCGGTTCGGCAGGGTCGCGCCGCAGCGCAGTTTCAGCGGCTCGGCCAGCAGTTCCTTGGGCTCGCTCATCGCGCTTCTCCCGCCGTTACCTACCGATCAGTATCCCTACTTGAAGTAACATACTCGCGGTATGTCGAGTACTCAAGGTGCGTCGATGCCGAAGGGGTTGTCGATCACGTAGCGCCAGAGCCCGTCCTCGCCGCGCCTCGCGACGTCGGTCGCCGTCGCCGCGAGGTGGCCCTCGATGATCCAGTCGACGATCAGCAGGGCCAGGTCACCGGCGACGTGCACCTGGCGCGGGGTCACCTCGATCGGCCGCCCGAGCGCGAGGATCCCGCCGTTCGCGGCCCGGCGTTCCGCGCCGGTCACCCGCACGCCGTCCCGGCGGACGAACACGGCGCCCGGTTCGTAGACCGTGTCGAGGATTTCGGCGGATCCGGTGTTGAAGGCGGCCTGGAAGACGAAGGGATGTTCGGCGGCTTCGGTGGTCAAGGGCACACTGGAGGAATGCGTCATGCGGACAGCGAAACCGACCGCGAAGCAGGTCACCAAACGGAAACCTTCGACGGCGAACTCGTGCCGGACGCCCGCGGCCGCACCCGCCGGCCGGAGCCGGATTGCCCGGTCGAGGTCGCGCTCGCCGCGATCTCGGGCCGCTGGACGACGCTGGTACTGCGAGAACTGATGGGCGGGCCTCAGTCCTTTAGCGATCTACGCGCGGCGCTGCCCGAGCTGTCGGCGAAGGTGCTGACAGAGCGCCTCGGCGACCTGACCGCCCGGCGCCTCGCCGTCCGCGAGGAACTGCCGGGCTTCCCGAGCCGGACCAGCTACCGGCTCACCGAAGCGGGACTCTCGCTGCGGCCGCTGCTGATCGAGCTGTATCGCTCGGGTTCGGTGTTACTGGCCCATTAGGCGAGGCGCGACCGGCTCCACCCGAGCCCGCACCTTCACCTCTTCGGCCATCGCCCGCGCCCAGGCCTGCAACCCCGCGACGTCGATCCCGTGCGGTCCGGCCTCGCGGAACGGCTCGATGTTGTCCGCGCCACGCTCCAGCAGCGAGGCCGCGCCGTTGCCGTTCCCCCTGGCCACGTGGGTCAGGCCCACGGCGAGCTGCGCGAGACCGCGCCACAGCTCCCGCTCCGGCCCGTCGGTGGACTTCCACGCGTCCTCGAACACCTCGTGCGCGTGGAACGGGCGGCCCGCGTCGAGCAGGCCCTGGGCCTCGGAGATGGTGTCCTCCGGGCTGCGTTCGATGCCCTCGGGCTGCCGTTCGACACCGTCGGCGCCGTACGGGAGCGGCCTGCCGAGACCGTCCCGCGGGCGCGCGTTGCGGGCTCGTCCGGCTTCGTCACGGTCCCGGTCCGTCATGCCGCCAGTGTCCCACGCGGGTATCCTGGGGCCTCGTGCGCTTTCTCGACGGGCATCGGCCCGCTCACGACCTGACCTACGACGACGTGTTCCTCCTGCCGAACCGGTCGGACGTGGAGTCCCGCTTCGACGTCGACCTGTCCACTGTGGACGGCACCGGCGCGACGATCCCGATCGTGGTCGCCAACATGACCGCCGTCGCCGGCCGCCGGATGGCCGAAACGGTCGCCAGGCGCGGCGGGCTCGTCGTCCTCCCGCAGGATGTCGACGCGGCCGCGGTCGCCGACATCGTCACCTGGGTCAAGAGCCGTCACACCGTATGGGACACCCCGCTCGTGCTGACCGGCGGCGACGCGGTGGCCGACGCGCTGAACCTGGTCGGCAAACGTGCCCACGGCGCCGTCGTCGTGGTGGACGAGGACGGCAAACCCGTCGGCGTCGTCGACGAAGCGGCCTGCGCCGGCGTAGACCGCTTCGCGCGGCTGGCCGACGTCGCGGAGCCCGCGGTCGTCACGGTGCCGCTGGACACTCCGCCCCGCGAGGTGTTCGAGCGCCTGCACGACCACGGTGGCCGTCTCGCGCTCGGCATCGACGAGAACGGCAGGCTCGCGGGAGTCCTGACCGAGATCGCGGCGCTGCGCGCGGAGATCTACACCCCGGCCGTCGACGACGGCGGCAACCTGCGTGTCGCCGCCGCGATCGGCGTGAACGGCGACGTCGCGGCGAAGGCCGAGGCCGTCCTCGCGGCGGGCGTCGACGTGCTGGTGGTCGACACCGCGCACGGCCACCAGGAGAAGATGATCTCCGCGCTCAAGGCCGTCCGGTCGGTGAACCCGCAGGTCCCGGTCGTGGCCGGGAACGTGGTCACCGCGGAGGGCACGCGCGACCTGATCCACGCGGGCGCGGACGTCGTCAAGGTCGGCGTCGGCCCCGGCGCCATGTGCACGACCCGGATGATGACCGGGGTCGGGCGGCCCCAGTTCTCCGCCGTCGCCGAATGCGCGGCCGCGGCGCGTGAACTGGGCAAACACGTCTGGGCGGACGGCGGCGTGCGGCATCCGCGGGACGTCGCGCTCGCGCTGGCCGCCGGCGCGTCGGCGGCCATGGTCGGCTCGTGGTTCGCCGGCACCCACGAATCCCCCGGCGACCTGCGCTACGACGAGCAGGGCAAGCCGTACAAGGAGTCGTTCGGCATGGCGTCGAAGCGCGCCGTCGGCGCCCGCACGCGTACGGACAACGTCTTCGAGCGCGCCAAGAAGGGCCTGTTCGAAGAGGGCATCTCGGCGTCGCGGATGGCACTGGACCCGGCTCGGCCCGGCGTCGAAGACCTGCTCGACTCCATCGGCTCCGGTGTCCGTTCGGCCTGCACGTACGCGGGCGCCCGGACGCTGGAGGAGTTCCACGAGCGCGCGCTGCTCGGGATCCAGTCCGCCGCCGGATTCGCGGAAGGACGCCCGCTGCCGTCGGGCTGGTGATTCCGGACCCCGGAAGCACTAGGGTGCACCGGGTGAGACGCCTGAGACGGATCGTGGCGGCGGCGAGGGACGACCGCCGCCACGCGGAAAACGGGGAAATCGCCGAGCTGCGGTCCGCGCTCGCGGAGCAGGCGGCGGAGATCGAGCGGCTGCGCGCGACACTGGAACATCGCACGGCCTGGCTCGAGGATCACGGCAAAGCCCTGCGAGACGGTGACGCGCGTATCTCCACCGTCGAGGACAGGCAGGCCGCCCTCGACGCACGGCAGGGAGCGCTCGACGGCTGGCTCGGCGGCCACGACACCGCGTTCGAAGGCCTGCACCTCCGCACCGAAAGCCTCGAAGCCGCGCGTGACGTCCGCACCTTCACGCACTGGCTCGATCAGCACGAACTCGTTGCCTCGCCGAAGATCTCGATCGTCCTGCCCACGCACGACCGGGCCGCGCTGCTGCCGCGCGCCGTCGCTTCGGTGCTGGCGCAGCGTTACGAGAACTGGGAACTGGTGATCGTCGACGACGCCAGTTCGGATTCCACGCCGAAGGTGATCGCCGGTTTCGAAGACCCGCGTATCCGCTCGATCCGGGTCGAACACGGCGGCGTCTGCGCCGCCCGCAACGCCGGGCTGGCCGAGGTCACCGGCGACGTGGTCGCCTACCTCGACGACGACAACACCATGCATCCGTTGTGGCTCAAGGCGTTGGGCTGGGCCTTCGGCGGGCATCCGGAGATCACGGCGGCCTACGGCGGCTTCGTCATCGACGACATCGGCGGCCTGCCGACCTTGTTCCTGCGCCGCTACGACCGGAAGACCCTGCTGCGAGAGAATCTCGCCGACATCGGCGCCGTCGCGCATCGGGCGGGCCTTCGAGAAGCCCGGTTCGACGAATCGCTGGTCGAGATGGGCGATTGGGATCTGCTCCTGGCGCTGACCGCGGACCGCGCGCCCCTGGTCGTCCCGGCGATCTCCTGTTTCTACACCACGACTTCCGGGGACCGGCTGTCCCACGGCCCGACCTACGACGACGACTTCGCGGCCATCCGCCGCAAGCATTCAGGACCGGAGCACCGACCATGACCGAGCCCGCCAAGATCCTCGTGGTCGCCCTCGACGCCTGCGATCCCGACACGATCCGCGATCTGGCCGCCGCCGGCGAAGTGCCGACGTTGGCGCGTCTGCTCGAAACCAGCGCTTCGGCGACCACGCACAATCCCTACGGCCTGTTCGTCGGCTCGCTGTGGAGCAGTTTCTTCACCGCGCGCACCGCCGCGCGGACCGGATTCCACTGCTGGGAAGAGGTCGACACCAAAACCTACGAACGGCGGCTGACCAGCCCGCTGGAGATCCGCGGCACCCCGTTCTGGGAGACGCTTTCCGGCGCCGGGAAACGCGTCGCCGTGCTCGACGTCCCGCATTCCCGCGCGGACAAGCCGCTCAACGGGGTCATGGTGAGCGAATACGCCTGCCACGACCGGCATTTCGGCTTCCACACCTCGCCGCCGGAGCTGGCGAAGGAGATCGAGGCCGACTTCGGGCTCACGCCCATCCTCACCGCCGAGCCCGATCTGGTCCGCGACTGGGCACCGGACGACTACCTCCACCGTGAAGGTCCACATCGGACACCCGACGAGGAACGCGCGCTGACCAACGGGCTCGTCGCCGGGATCGGGCAGAAGACCCAGGTGTCGACGAAGCTGCTCGCCGAGGGTGACTGGGATCTTTTCCTTTCGGTGTACGGGGAATCCCACAGCATCGGCCATCAGCAGTGGCATCTGCACGACCCGGGGCACCGCGACCACGACGTCGCGCTCGCCGCGGAGCTGGACCCGATCCGCGCGGTCTACCGCGAGCTGGACAAGGCGATCGGCGAACATCTCGCGCTGACCGGACCGGACACCACCGTCTTCGTGCTGTTGAGCCACGGCATGGGATCACGGTACGAGGGAAGCCATCTGCTGCACGAGATCCTGCGGCTCCTCGACACCGTGGAGACCGAAGGGTTGCGAGGCGGCGGCGCGATGACGAAGGCAAAACGCGCCTACTCCGCGCTCCCCTATCCTTTGAGGACGAAGCTCGCGTCGGCCGCGATGCCCTTGCTGCGCAAGCGGCTGGCGGCGTCCCCGCTGCCCGCGGTGCCGAACTGGGCGACCGCCGAACAGCGGTCGAAGCAGCGGTTCTACCTGTCTCCCAACAACTTCGTCTTCGGCGGGGTGCGGATCAACCTGGCCGGCCGTGAGCCGCACGGCGTCGTCCGGCCCGGCGCCGAATACGAAGCCGTGTGCGAGCAGCTCACCGAGGACCTGCTCTCGCTGGTGAACGTCGCGTCGGGGAAACCCGTCGTGCGCGAGGTTTCCCGCACGAGCGACCACTACGACCGGGAAGCCGACGACACCCTGCCGGATCTGCTGATCGACTGGGCCCGCACCGGGCCGATCGAGACGGTCTGGTCGCCCAAGACCGGCGTCGTCTACGGCCCGGACGAGCACTGGCGCACCGGAGACCACCGGCCGGACGGGCTCCTGCTCGCCAGTGGCCCCGGTTTCGAACCGGGCGCGAAACTGCCGGATCTGGACGTCGTCGATCTGGGCTCGACCCTTTCGGCCATGCTCGGTGTCGAACTCACCGACGACGTGGACGGACGGCCGCTCCCCTGGGCGAAACCGGTCACCTAGGCGCTATGAAAGGTCCTTTCCTTGCGAATTCCGCAAGGAAAGGACCTTTCAGCGCACGCGCTAGCCGTGGTCCTCCAGCATCTCGGTGACGAGCGCCGCGATCGGCGAACGCTCGGAACGGGTCAGCGTGACATGCGCGAACAGCGGATGCCCCTTGAGTTTCTCGATCACCGCCGAAACGCCGTCGTGCCGCCCGACCCTCAGGTTGTCGCGCTGCGCGACGTCATGCGTGAGCACGACCCGCGAGGCCGTGCCCAGCCGCGAAAGCACGGTCAGGAGCACGTTGCGCTCCAAGGACTGCGCCTCGTCGACGATGACGAACGTGTCGTGCAGCGACCGGCCGCGGATATGGGTCAGCGGGAGCACTTCGAGCATGCCGCGGTCGAAGACCTCGTCGAGGACGTCCTGGCTGACCAGCCCGCCGAGGGTGTCGAACACCGCCTGCGCCCACGGCTGCATCTTCTCGCTCTCGGAACCGGGCAGGTAGCCCAGATCCTGGCCGCCGACCGCGTACACCGGCCGGAACACGACCACCTTGCGGTGCTGGCGGCGTTCCATCACCGACTCCAGCCCCGCGCAGAGCGCGAGCGCCGATTTGCCCGTCCCGGCTCGCCCGCCCAGCGAGACGATGCCGACGTCGGAGTCCAGCAGGAGATCCAGCGCCACCCGCTGCTCGGCCGACCGGCCGTGCAGCCCGAACGCCTCCTTGTCACCGCGCACGAGCCGGATCCGCTTGTCCGCGGTGACCCTGCCCAGCGCGCTCGAACTGCCCGCGAGCAGCCGCAAGCCGGTGTGACAGGGCAGCTCGCCCACCTCGGGCATCCCGAACTCCGCCGGATCCACGGAAGACCCGCTGAACAGCGCGTCGACCAGGGTCTGCGGGACGTCCACGTCCGCCATCCCCGTCCAGCCCGAAGGCGTCACCTCCTGCGCGCGGTACTCGTCGGCTTCGAGACCGACCGCGCCCGCTTTGACGCGCAAGGGGATGTCCTTGGTCACCAGCGTGACCGACGCGCGTTCCGCCGCCAGATTGAGCGCACAGGCGAGGATGCGGTGGTCGTTGGAGTCGGTGCGGAAGCCGACCGGGAGCACCGTGGGATCGGAGTGGTTCAACTCCACCTGCAGGGTGCCGCCGTGCTCACCGATCGGGATCGGCGCGTCGAGCCTGCCGTGCTGACGACGCAGGTCGTCGAGCATGCGGAGCGCTTCGCGCGCGAACCACCCCAGTTCGGGATGGTGACGTTTCGCCTCCAGTTCACTGATGACGACCAGCGGGAGCACGACCGCGTGTTCGGCGAAACGAGTCACCGACCAGGGGTCAGAGAGCAGGACCGACGTGTCGAGCACGTAAGTGGACCGCTGGGATTCGGGCGAGATCGAGGCTTTCTCCGGGCCAGAGGCACCGGTCGAAGAACGGCCAGAGGCCTTGCGGGGTGAACGCTGCGCAGTCACGACGGCATCTCCCTCGTGGGCGTGGCACCACGCCCGCACTCGCTGGGCCGGGCACCTCCCTGGCTAACCGCTCCTTCTGACGCTCTTCGCGTCAGTCGGCACGGCCACGAGGGCCGGGTGCCGGCCCCCTCGTGCATCCACTGGGCGGCTGAGCCGCCCTGTCGACAACCGCCACGACCAGGGCCTCCCGCGAGAGTCCGCATGGGACGCGAACCCTCACTTCCGGAAGGTACCTGCGTCCGGCCGATCGCGCAGGCAGCCACCACGGTGATTCGCCAAACCGTCATCTCACTGTCGGTCGCGTGACATCAACACCTGGTCACCGTCACCGTGGGTAATGATGATCTCCATTCAGGGACGCTCGTCGATGCGACCCGGACGGATTAACGCGACGCAGGGCGCTCACCTGATGGGATCGAGGGTTCTACCACGCTTGGTAGCGGGCCGCATTTTGTGACCGAGACAGAGAACCGGACCGAGTGAAACGCGCCTTTTTCGCCTCACACAATGGGCTTACGAGACGGTCACAAATCCTGAATAGCGAGTAATTTTCTCACTGCGGGACACCCCCACCGGATTCGGTGCCCCCGACCCCTGAATATCTCTACCAAGGAGTGCGAAGTGCTGAAGAAGGCTGCTTTCGTTTCCGCCGTCGCCGCGGGCATCATGATGGCCGGCGGGACCGCGTTCGCCGCCACCGGCGACACCTCCGGCACCCCGGACCCGACGTTCGGCGACGCCTACAACACCTTCATCGAGGGTGGCGGCGCGCTCGGCTACGGTGCCGCTTCGCTGGTCGCCGGTGCCTACACGGGCATCGCCACCACCCCGGCCCTGATCCTCCACTCGCTGGAGCACAACCACTGATCTTCAGTGACGACGTCGAAGGCCCGGAGTGCACGCCGGGGCCTTCGTCATGTCACCGGTCAGGAACCGAAGCGCCGATGCCGCCACGCGTAATCGCGCATGGCGCGAAGGAAATCGACCCGGCGGAATGCGGGCCAATAAGCTTCGGTGAACCAGAATTCAGAATGCGCCGATTGCCAGAGCAGGAATCCGGAAAGCCGCTGCTCACCCGAGGTGCGGATAATCAGATCCGGATCGGGCTGGCCCGAGGTGTACATGTGTTCGGAAATATGGTCGACGTCCAGGATCTTCGCGAGCTCGCGGATCGAGGTGCCCTCGTCGGCGTGCTGGAGCAGGAGTTTGCGGACCGCGTCGGCGATCTCCTGACGCCCTCCGTAACCGACCGCGACGTTGACCTCCATCCCGGAACGCCCCTCAGTGCGCTCCGCGGCCGCACTGAGGGCCTTCGCGACCTCCGGCGGCAGCAGGTCGAGTGCTCCCACGATGCGGAGCCGCCAGGGCGTGTGCGGTGCGGCGAGTTCGTCGGTGACGTCGGTGATGATCTTCAGCAGGGGGCTGAGCTCCTCGGCCGCGCGGCCGAGGTTGTCCGTCGAAAGCAGCCACATGGTGACGACCTCGACGTCGGCCTCGTTGCACCAGCTCAGGAAGTCGGCGATCTTCTTGGCACCGGCCCGGTGTCCGTCGGCGACGTCCGTGAAGCCGGCCTCACGCGCCCAGCGGCGGTTGCCGTCCAGCATGATGGCGATGTGGCGTGGATGGCGCCCCTTGGCCTGCTGGATCAGGCGCCTGCCGTAGGCGCTGTACACGACGTCTGACAAGAACGACCGAAGACTCACGCCAGTGGAGAGTAGTCACCCCACGGGCCCCAGTGGGACGCGCCACGGACACTGGCGAAAAACCTACGGTGCCGTAACCTGAGTGAGTGAGCGTAGCGACCGAACCCCAGCCGTCCGGCCCCGCGCCCGTGGTGGACACGCGTCCTCGATTGCGTGGGCACATCCATTTCTGGTCCTTCTTCGGCGCTGTCGCCGGAGCCGCGACCCTCATCAGCCTCGCGGCGTCCACCGTGTCGGGTATCGCCGCTTTGTCCACTTCGGTCTACGGCCTGACCGTCCTCGGCGTCTTCGGCGTCAGCGCGCTGTACCACCGTCGCTTGTGGAGCCCACGAGCATACGAATGGATGAAGCGCGCCGACCATTCGATGATCTTCCTGTTCATCGCGGGCACCTACACGCCGTTCACCCTTCTGGCCATGTCCCAGCCGACCGGGTACATCGTGCTCGCGATCGTATGGGGCGGCGCGATCGGCGGCGTCACCCTCAAGATGCTGTGGCCGAACGCGCCACGCTGGCTGGGCGTGCCGATCTACATCGCACTGGGCTGGGTCGCCGTCTTCGTCCTGCCCGAACTGGCCACGCACGCCGGCGTCGCGGCGCTCGTCCTGCTCTGCGTCGGCGGTCTGTTCTACACACTGGGCGCGGTGTTCTACGCGGTGAAGTGGCCGAACCACTTCCCGGACACCTTCGGGTACCACGAGTACTTCCACGCCTGCACGGTTCTCGCGGCGGTTTCGCACTACATCGCGATCTGGCTGGCGATGTACGCCTAGGCGATCCCGGTGAGCGGGGAGGATTTCGGACGTTGAACGTCCGGAATCCTCCCCGCTCGCCATGTCGGCACCAGGCTTGAACGGCACGACGAGGCCGGGTCACCTCGCATCAGGCAATGCAGGCCCGCATCAACCCGAATCGGGAACCTGGGGGAACCGCGGTCGGGCGATCATCGGCTCGTTTGTCGGCGCCGCGTCACCACCATGACCAGGACGGACACACGCGTGTTCCCTCTGGCACAAGAAAGTGCCTTCTTCCGGCGTCTCGGCCGAGGAGCCATGATCGCCCCATGGCCAAGAACGCACCGCCCCGCCGCCTCGACGACGCGGCCCTCAGCGACTTCCTCGCCGAACACACCTTCGGCGCCCTCGCGACCGTCAAGCGTGACGGCCGCCCGCATCTCTCCACCGTCCTCTACGCGTGGGACCCCGAGACGCGCGAGATCAGGATCAGCACGACCGAAGACCGCCTCAAGGTCAAGCAACTGCGCAACAACCCGACGGCCTCCCTCTACGTCTCCAGCGACGACCACTGGAAATTCGCCGTCGTGGAAGGAAAGGCGGAACTCTCCGAAGTCACGCGAACACCCGAAGGCGAGCGAAGGCTCTACATCACCCTCAAAACCGACAAACTCTATGGAACGGCCCTCGACATCGCTTAACGTACGCACCTGGGAAAGGCCAGGTGAGGAGACGTCCGATGTGGGAAAAGCGGATGGAGTGGCCGCTCAACGCCGCCGCCGTACTGTTCCTGGCCGCCTACGCCTGGCCGATCCTCCAGCCCTCGCTCGGGCACACCGGGCGGGTCTGGTGCGAGGTCGTCACGTGGCTCGCGTGGGCGGTCTTCGCCCTGGATTACGGTGTCCGCCTCAAGCACGCCGCGAACAAGCGTGACTTCCTGAAGAAGAACCTCTTCGACCTGCTGATCATCGTGCTCCCGCTGATCCGGCAGCTGCGGCTGCTCCGGCTGGTCACGGTGCTCAACGTCCTCAACCGCAACGCCGGCCTGTCGCTGCGCGGCCGCGTCGTGGTCTACACGGTGGGCGCGACGGCGCTCATCGTGTTCTGTTCGGCGCTCGCCGTACTCGACGCCGAACGCACCACACCCGACGCGCCGATCACCGATTTCCCGGACGCGGTGTGGTGGTCGATCACGACGATCACCACGGTCGGCTACGGCGACCGTTATCCCGTCAGCGGCACCGGCCGGGTCGTCGCGGTCGGGCTGATGGTGGCCGGGATCGCCCTGCTCGGCGTGGTCACCGCGACGCTCGCGTCGTGGCTGATCCGCCGCGTGACCGAGGCCGACGAGAACGCGCAGGCCGTGACCCGCGAGCATATCGACGAGCTGACCCGCGAGGTCAAGGCGTTGCGGGCCGAGCTCGCCGAGCAGCGTGCCGAGGTCAGTCCCGCAGCATCGGAGCCGCTAGGTACTGCTCGGGGATAGCGAACGCGTCCACGAGCGTCCGCGCGTGCGGGCGCAGGTCGGCGCACAGCGCGTTCACCGCGGCGGTGACGGCCTTCGAGCGTCCGGAGGTCAGGCGTCCGTGTTCGAGGAACCAGCCCCGATCCGCCTCGATGTTCGCGAGCGCGTAGAGGTCGCAGACCCGCTCCAGCAGCTCACGCGCCTCGGCGTCGGCGCAGCGTTCGATGGCGTCGGCGAACGCTTCCAGCACCACTCGGTCGACGTGCGCCCGTCCGGCGCGCAGCACGTGGTCCTGCGCGTCGTTAAAGACGCCGAAGGGGTCCGAGCCCGCCTTACGCAGGCGCTGCGCGACGCCGGCGAGCACGTGCTCTTCGCGGTCTTCGAACAGCTTCAGGTGCCATTCGCGCGAGAAGAGCACGTCGCCGTCGTCGGCTTCGGTGAGCCGCTCGACGACCTTCCGCGCGGACGTCCGTTCGATCACGGCCTCGACGAGCTGCTCCGCCACGAACCGCGCGGTCGCGAGCGGGCTGAGATCCTGGAAGTGGTCCTTGTAGCTGGTCAGCAGGCCCTTCGCGACCAGCTGCAGGAGCACGGTGTTGTCGCCCTCGAAGGTGGTGAAGACGTCCGTGTCTGCCTTCAGCCCGGCGAGCAGGTTCTCCGAGAGATAGCCGGAGCCGCCACAGGCCTCTCGGGCCGCCTGGATCGTCGCCGTCGCGTGCCAGGTCGAGACGGCCTTGATCCCGGCGGCGCGCGATTCCAGCTCTCGCTGCTCCTCCTCCGGCGCGTCCTCGGCGATGTCGTGCAGCTTCGAGACGAGCCCTTCCTGCGCGAAGTGCAGCGCGTACGACGTCGCCAGCGCGGGCAGCAGTTTCCGCTGGTGGGCGCGGTAGTCGAGGATCACGACCTCCTCGCCATCGGGCCGCGCGAACTGCCGCCGTTGCTCGCCGTACCGGATGGCCAGCGCCAGCGCGCGTTTCGTCGCGCTGCCGGCGCTGCCCGCGACGCTGACCCGGCCGCGGATGAGCGTGCCGAGCATCGTGAAGAACCGGCGGCCGTCGCTTTCGATCGGGCTCGTGTACGTCCCGTCCTCGGCGACGTCGCCGAACCGGTCGAGCAGCGCCTCGCGCGGGATCCGCACTTGGTCGAACGTGAGCCGCCCGTTGTCGACGCCGTTGAGGCCGGCTTTACGGCCGCAGTCCTCGATCTCGACGCCGCGCGCCTTCTCGCCGCGGATCGGCACCAGGAAGGCGTGCACCCCGCGCGACTCGCCGCCGGTGATCAGCTGCGCGAACACCACCGCGAGTTCGCCGTCGCGGGCGGCGTTGCCGATGTACTCCTTCATCGCGCCGCGGTCCGGCGTGTGCACGACGAATTCGCGCGTCGCGGGGTCGTAGGTCGCGGTGGTGCGCAGATGCTGGACGTCCGACCCGTGGCCGTGCTCGGTCATCGCGAAACAGCCCAGCAGCTCCAGATCCTTGATCGCGCGCAGATGGCGCTCGTGGTGGCGTTCGGTGCCGAGTAGCTGGACGGCACCGCCGAACAGCCCCCATTGGACACCGGCCTTCACCATCAGCGAGAGGTCGCCGAAGCCCAGCATCTCGAACGACGTCAACGCGCCGCCGACGTCGCCGCCACCGCCGTACGCCGGGTCGAAGCCGAGGCCCGGGCGGTCGGTTTCGGCGAGCTTGCGCAGCCATTCGAGCACCTGGGCGCGATGCGCTTCGGTGTCGATGTCGACCGGGTCTTTGAAGTCCTCCGCGGCCATCTGCTCGCGCACCGCGCGGCGAAGCCCGGACCACCGTCCATCGAGGACGGTGGTCAGCACGTCCGGGTCGATCTTCGCGGGAAGTCCTGGTGTGTCCACTTCACCAAGCCTGCCGCACCGCATCGGGAAGCGCAGGACGAATCAGACCGGTTCCCCGTTGATCGTCGTGTTCTCGAACCGCAGGTCGTCGACGTGGTTCAGGGTGTTCGCCGGGTTCGCGACGCCGTCGAAGCGGCAATCGCTCACCCGCAGCCCCCGAACGTGTGAGTCGGGCAACCCCCGGACGTTGAACGCCGCTTGCCCGCATTTCGTACCGCTGGAACGGCTGAGGGTGAACGGCCCGAACCGGGGGACGTGCGCGCCGGTCTGTCCGTTGTAGTCCGGCAGGACATAGACGACCGAGCGGACGAACGTGCCGGAGACATGAGCGAGGTTGACGTTTTCGGTGAACCCGCCGCGCAAGGTGTTCGACTTGACGTACAGCCCGTACTTCGTCTCGCCGGTGACGGTGAGCTTGTACGCGTAGACGTTCCGGATGCCGCCGGTCTGTTCGCTGCCGCAGGTGATCGCGCCCCAGTTCCCGTCCATCACACAGTGCGCGACGACGATGTTCTGGCACGGCACGCCGATCCTGCGGCCGTCGTCGTCCCGGCCCGATTTCAGCGCGATGTTGTCGTCGTGCGCGCCGAGGTGGGAGTTCACGATCACGACGTGGTCGCAGGACTCGGGATCGCAGGCGTCGGTGTTGGAACGCGCGGTGCTCGCGTCCGTGCGGACGCCGTCGATCGTGACGTTCCGGCACAGCGTGGGATGCAGCTGCCAGAACATCGGGTTCTTCAGTGTGATCCCTTCGATGAGCACGGTGTCGCACGAGTACGGCTCGACGAACGTGGAACGCAGGGCGTGCCCGGAGCCGGGGACGATCCGGCGCTCCGGCGGAATCCCCTCGGCCACCAGCGATTCCAGGTATTCGCGATCCTTGCCCTTGTTCCAGGACGCCGTACCGGCCGCGTCGAGGGTGCCCTTCCCGGTCACCGCGATGTTGGATTCCTTGTACGCGTAGATCATCGGCGACCGGTTCACGCACTCGATGCCCTCGTAGCGGGTGAGCACGTTCGGGAACTTCGAGGCGTCGGAACCGAAAGCGAGCACCGCGCCCGCCGCGAGGTGCAGGTCCACGTTGCTCTTGAGGTACACCGCACCGGTGACGAAGGTGCCCTTCGGCACGACGACATGTCCACCGCCGCGCGCGTTGGCCGTCTCGATCGCCTTCCTGATCGCGGCGGTGTCGTCGGTCTTCCCGTCGCCCTTGGCGCCGAAGTCGAGCACCGAGAAGGTCCGGTCCGGGAAGACCGGCCGCTTCGTCCGCGCGACGATGGCTTCCGCCGCGGGCCAGGGAAGGGCGGGGGCCGCCGAGGCGGTGGGCGCGAGCAGTGGGCTCGCGGCCACCACGAGACCGCCCTTGATCAGCCGACGCCGGGAGAATCTGCCGTCCATGATGCCTTCTTTCGCAAGAGGACTTCGGTGAAGACGGCGGAATCCCGACTCTACGGGCGGACCCCGGTCTCAGGAAAGATCCGGTCCCTGTGAGCGGAGATCGTCGACCTTGGTCATCGCCTCCCGAAGCTCGGCGAGCCAGGCGTCCGCGTGTTCCCCGACCAGCCGGACCGCCCAGGCCAGGGCCTCCGAGCGTGACCGGGCGACACCCGCGTCGACGAGGGTGTCGAGCACCAGGCGCTCCGGCTGCCGCAGCCTGGTCATCACCGGCGCCGAATGCGTGGTGAACAGGTGCCGCGTGCCGCCGAGGCTCGCGCCCCAGGCGACCTTGCGCTGATAACGGTGCTCGGCCTGCCGCGCGATCTCGATCCGCTGGTCGCGGGTCTCCTCGCGGAACCGGCTGATCCGGCCGTCCTCGGCCGCCGCGCGGGCGGCGTCGTCGGCGTACTCACCACCGAGCGGCTGGAGTTCACCGACGATGACGATCTCTTCGCGATCCACCGTGACCTCGGGGTCTCCGGTGAACCAGCCCTCGGGGAGCCTGCCGCCGAACCACGCGGCCGCGTCGTCCGCCGCCGGGATGTCCGCCTGCTGCCAGCCGCCCCGGCCTTTCCAGCTTCCGCGTCCCATC
Source organism: Amycolatopsis sp. EV170708-02-1 (assembly GCF_022479115.1). NCBI lineage: Bacteria > Bacillati > Actinomycetota > Actinomycetes > Pseudonocardiales > Pseudonocardiaceae > Amycolatopsis > Amycolatopsis sp. EV170708-02-1. The sequence continues at coordinate 3,237,417 of NZ_CP092497.1, read as the reverse complement.
TGCGTCTCCTCAACGATTACATGATTACAACGCTACCGACGCTACGCTCGCAACGGCCGATATTCACGCGTGTTCTCCCCCGGCGAAAACCCAGGGCAACCTGATGACCTGCGTGGACGTGTTCCCACCAGCAGTGGACGAGGAAGGGGAACCTCATGCTCAAGAAGGCCATGATCGGCGCTCTCGTGCTCGGAGCCGCCCAGCTGGCGGTGATCGCGCCGGCCGCGGCGACCACCGATCCCAGCTGGTACCTCGGCCCGAGCCCGCTCGGGCCGGGCGAGCAGATCTACGCCGAAACCAGGGCGGGCGCGGGCGGCTGTGTCCCGGAAGGCCCGGTGACCTCGCCGGGGCTCGCCGAGCCGATCGGGTGGACCATCGGCGGGAACTTCGGGAAGTACGGCGGGTACGGACGCGTGGTGAAGACACCCGGCAAGTACGTCGCGACCCTCGAATGCACCGACGGCCGCAAGTCGACCCGGACGTTCACGGTGACGGGGGTCCCGCCGTCCAGCACCACGAAGCCGCCGAAACCCACCAAGACCACGCCAAAGCCGAAGCCGAAGCCTCAGGTCGCGGTGAAGCCGGTCGGGGCGCCGCAGACCGGTGGCGGCGCTTTCGCCCCTATGGCGTGGGACTGGTGAGCTGAGACCGCAGCTCCTCCGCGGTGGTGACCGGGCGCTCGCACACGTACCCGCGGCACACGTACGCGGCGGCGGCGCCGTCGACCAGCGGCCGATCGGCCAGCAACGGCACGCCGACGGCGTCCGGGACCCCGCCCACGAAGACCGCGCCGTCGGGCGACGACGCGACCGCCGCGGCCAGCAGATCCGCGTGTGAAGCGGCATCCGGACCGACGACGGCGACCTGCACCGGGCCTGCCGCGGCGGCTTCGGCCACGGTGAGCCAGTGCCCGGCGAACCGCGGCGCGTGGGCGGCGAGCCGTCCCGCGCGGGCGAGCGCCTGTTCTGCCGCCTCGCGGTAGCGGCCCACCCGTTCGTGCCCGGCCAGCACGGACGCGGTCAGCAAGGCGTTCGCCAGCGCCGAGGCTCCCGACGGGCTCGCGTTGTCCGTCGGGTCGGACGGCCGCTGCACCAGGACTTCCGCGTCGTCGGCCGTGTCATAGTAGGCGCCCGCCGAGTCCGGGACGCCGAAATGGGCCAACGCGAGGTCCAGCAAGGAGAGGGCGTCGGCGAGCCACCGCGGTTCCCCGGTCGCCTGGTGGAGTTCGAGCAGCCCCTCGGCGAGGCACGCGTAGTCCTCCAGCACCCCGGCCGTCGTGCCGACGACGCCGTCGCGGGAGGTCCGGCGCAGGCGTCCGGCCACGAAATGGGTGTCCATCAGGAAAGCCGCCGCGCGAGCCGCCGCTTCGATCCACTGTGGACGATCGAGCCGCGAGCCCGCCTTGGCGAGCGCGCCGATCGCGAGGCCGTTCCACGCGGCGATCACCTTGTCGTCGCGGGCGGGCTGGGGGCGCTCGTCACGGGCGGCCAGCAGCGCGCGCCGGACCCGCTCATAACGCGTTTCGTCCTCTGGATGCGGCTCACGCAGCCGCAGCGTCGAGGCGCCGTGCTCGAAATTGCCCCGCTCGGTCACCTGGAACAGCTCCGCCGCCCAGGCACCGTCCTCCTCGCCGAGCACTTCGGCGAGTTGCGCCGGCGTCCAGACATAGGTGAGCCCCTCGACGCCATCGGTATCCGCGTCGAGCGACGCCGCGAAACCGCCTTCGGCCGTCCCGAGGTCGCGCAGCAGGAACTCCGCGGTCTCTTCGACCGCCCGCCGCGCGTACCCGTGCCCGGTCACGCCGTGGAACTGGGCATAAAACCGCAGGAGCAGACCGTTGTCGTACAGCATCTTCTCGAAATGCGGCACTTCCCAGCGCGCGTCGACCGAGTACCGCGCGAACCCACCCGCGAGCTGATCGTTCAGCCCGCCCAGCGCCATCGCCTCGGCGGTGTGCTCGACCACGGCGAGGTCGGAGCCGGTGCGTTCGTGGTGGCGGAGCAGGAAGTTCAACGCCATCGTCGGCGGAAACTTCGGCGCTCCCCCGAAGCCGCCGTTCGCGGTGTCGAATTCCTTGCGCAGGGTGGCGGCCGCGGCCTCCAGCGCGGCACCGTCCACAACGGACTCGGGCAGCGGGCCGCTCTTCTCGGTGAGGTGGGCGATGATCTGCCGCGCGCCGGAACGCAGCTCGTCCGGCCGCTCGCCCCAGGCCTCGGCGACCGCGACGAGCAGCTGCGAGAAGGACGGCATCCCCGGACGCGGCGACGGCGGATAGTAGGTGCCGCAATGGAACGGCTCCCCTTCCGGCGTCAGGAAACACGTCATCGGCCAGCCGCCCTGACCGGTCATCGCCTGCGTGGCCGCCATGTACACCGAGTCGATGTCCGGCCGCTCCTCGCGGTCCACCTTGATGTTGACGAAGTTCGCGTTCATCAGCGTCGCGGTGGCTTCGTCCTCGAAGGACTCGTGCGCCATGACGTGGCACCAGTGGCAAGCGGCGTAGCCCACCGAAAGCAGGATCGGCACGTTCCGCCGTTTCGCCTCGGCCAGCGCCTCCTCGCCCCATGGCCACCAGTCCACCGGGTTCTCGGCGTGCTGCAGCAGGTACGGACTGGTCGCGGCCTTCAGGCGGTTCGACATGTCACCAGGGTCGCATGCGGAAAAGCGGGGGTGCAGAGCGGCGGTCTGCGCGACACTCGTCCGGTGCTCCTGACCATGACGACCACCCGGAACCCGGCCACCGACCTCGGCTTTCTTCTGCACAAGCATCCGGAGAAGGCGCAATCGCTCACGCTCTCGGCCGGCACGGCGCACGTCTTCTACCCGGAGGCGGCCGACGAACGCTGCACGGTCGCGCTGCTGGTCGAGATCGACCCGGTCGACCTCGTGCGCGGTGGCGGCACGTCGCTGACCCAGTACGTCAACGACCGCCCGTACGCGGGTGGCTCGTATCTGGCGGTGGCGCTGCGAGCCGCCTTCACCACGGCGCTGGCGGGCCGGTGCGCGAACCGGCCGGAGCTCGTCGACGAGCGTTTCCCGCTGGAGATCCGGGTCCCGTCGCTGACCGCGCGCGGCGGCGCCGAGGTCGTCCACAAGCTGTTCGAGCCGCTCGGCTGGCAGGTCGAAGCGAAGACCGTCCCGCTCGACCCCGAGTTCCCGCAGTGGGGCGATTCCCGCTACGTCGATCTCCGGCTGACCGGCACCCAGCGGGTCGTCGACGCGTTGCGGCACCTGTACGTCCTGCTGCCCGCGCTCGACGGCGACAAGCACTACTGGATCGGCCAGGACGAAGCGGACAAGCTGCTGCGCGTCGGCGAAGGCTGGCTCGCCGGGCACCCGGAACGTGACCTGATCACCAACCGGTACCTCGAACGACGCCGCCCGATCGTCTCGTACGCGCTCGACCGGCTCGCCGAAGCGGACGACGTGCCGGCCGAAGCCGAAGCCCGGGTCACCGAGCTGCCGGACCGGCCGGAACCGCTGGCCGTCCAGCGTCAGGGCAGCGTGCTCGCGGCGCTCCGGGCGGCGGGCGCGCGGCGCGTGCTCGACCTCGGCTGCGGTGGTGGCGCGTTGCTGCGTGTGCTGCAGAAGGAGCCGTCGTTCACGGAGATCGTGGGTGTCGACGTGTCCGCGAGCGCGCTCGACATCGCCGAGAAACGGCTCAAAGACAAGTCCCGGATCACCTTGAAGCAGTCCGCGCTGACCTACGCGGATCCGTCGCTGGCCGGATACGACGCGGCCGTGCTGATGGAGGTGATCGAGCACGTCGACGAGGAGCGCCTGCCCGCGCTGGAGCACGCCGTGTTCGGGGTCGCCGCGCCGCGGACGGTGCTCGTCACGACGCCGAACGCCGAGTACAACCGGCACTTCGAATTCCTCGAAGAAGGCCGGTTCCGGCACGCCGACCACCGTTTCGAGTGGACACGCGAGCAGTTCCGCACGTGGGCCGAAGGCGTCGCGGGACGGCGCGGTTACGACGTCCGCCACCTGCCGGTGGGACAGGAGTCCCAGGAATCAGGACCGCCGACCCAGATGGCGGTCTTCACGTCTCGAAAGGAGGCCGTGGCATGAAACTGACCATCCCCGACATGTCCCTCGTCGTGCTCGTCGGCGCCTCCGGCTCCGGCAAGTCGACCTTCGCGCGGACGCATTTCGCGCCCACACAGGTACTGTCCAGCGACTACTTCCGCGGCCTGGTGGCCGACGACGAGAACGACCAGAGCGCGTCGGGCGCCGCTTTCGACGTGCTCCACTACGTCGCGGCGAAGCGGCTCGAAGCGGGCAGGATCACCGTCATCGACGCGACGAACGTCCAGCGCGCGTCGCGGGCCAGCCTGCTGAAGCTGGCGAAGGAGTACGACGTCCTTCCGACGGCGATCGTGCTCGACCTGCCGGTGAAGGTCTGCCAGGAACGCAACGAGGCCCGGCCGGATCGCGACTTCGGCGAGCACGTCGTCCGTCGTCAGCGCGGCGAACTGCACCGCTCGCTGAAGTCGTTGGAGCGCGAGGGTTTCCGCCGGGTGCACGTGTTGCGGAGCGAGGCCGAGATCGCCGAAGCGGAGATCGTCGTCGAGCCCCTGCGCAACGACCGCCGCGAGCTGACCGGGCCGTTCGACGTCATCGGCGACGTCCACGGTTGCCGCGAGGAACTGGACGAACTGCTCTCCGAGCTGGGGTACGTCGACGGCGTGCACCCGGAGGGACGGACCGCCGTGTTCGTCGGCGACCTCGTCGACCGCGGGCCCGACACACCCGGCGTGCTGCGGCGGGTGATGGCGATGGCCGAGGCGGGCAGCGCGCTGGTCGTCTGCGGGAACCACGAACAGAAACTGGTCCGCGCGCTGAACGGGCGCAACGTCAAGACCACGCACGGCCTCGCGGAGTCGCTGGAGCAGCTTTCCGTGCAGGACGAGGAGTTCCGCGCGAAGGCGCACGCCTTCTGCGAAGGACTCATCGCGCACTACGTCCTCGACGGCGGCAAGCTCGTCGTCGCGCACGCGGGCCTGCCCGAGAAGTTCCACGGGCGCGCGTCCGGCCGGGTGCGGAGCACCGCGCTCTACGGCGACACCACCGGCGAGACCGACGAATACGGCCTGCCGGTCCGGTTGCCGTGGGCGCGCGACTACCGCGGCAAGGCGATGGTCCTTTATGGACACACGCCGACGCTGGAACCGGAATGGATCAACGGGACCATGTGTCTCGACACGGGCTGTGTCTTCGGCGGCAAGCTGACCGCTTTGCGTTACCCGGAGCGGGAAGTCGTCTCGGTGAAGGCCAAAAAGGTCTGGTACGAGCCGTCACGTCCGCTCGAACCGGCGCGGCCGCTGGGCGGACGCGAGCCCGCGGTACTGGAGCTCGGCGACGTCACCGGGAAGCGGATCGTCGAGACCCGGCACCACGGCCGGGTCGGGGTCTTCGCCGAACAGTCGGCGGCGGCGCTCGAGGTGATGAGCCGCTTCGCCGTCGACCCGCGCTGGCTGCCGTACCTGCCGCCGACCATGGCGCCGTGTTCGACGTCCGACGTGGACGGCTACCTCGAACACCCCGAGGAGGCTTTCGCCGAATTCCGCGCGGCGGGTGTCGATCACGTCCTGTGCGAAGAGAAGCACATGGGCTCACGTGCCGTCGTGCTCGTGTGCCGCGACGACGACGTGGCTCCCGCGCGGTTCGGGATCCACGGCTCCGGCGCGGTGTACACCCGCACCGGCCGTCCGTTCTTCGCGCCCGAGCAGAACGCGCGGCTGCTCGCCGGTGTGCGGGAAGCGGCGGCGGAACTGTTCGAGGAACTGGACACCGGCTGGCTGCTGCTCGACACGGAACTGCTGCCGTGGAGCGCGAAAGCCGGGTCGCTGATCTCGGGCCAGTACGCGGCCGTGGGCGCGGCGGCGCAGTCCGTGCTGCCCGCCGCCGTCGCGACGCTGGACGCGGCCGCCGCTCGCGGGATCGACGTGTCGGAGCTCTTGGCGCGCACCCGGACCCGCGAGTCCACTGTGGACGCTTACCGGCGGGCGTACCGGCGTTACTGCTGGCCGACCGACGGCCTCGAAGGCGTCCGGCTGGCGCCGTTCCAGATCCTGGCGTCGGAGGGCCGCACGTACCACGACCGGCCGCACGAGGGGCACCTCGCGCTGCTGGACCGGCTCACCGGCGACCTGTTCACACGCACACGGACGCTGGCCGTCGACACGACCGACCCGGCGTCCGTGGCGCGCGGCGTCGCATGGTGGCTGGAGCTGACCGGCGCGGGCGGCGAGGGCATGGTCGTCAAACCGGCGGCGAACCTGACTCGTGGCGCGCGCGGACTGGTGCAGCCCGGGGTGAAGGTGCGCGGGCGGGAGTACCTGCGGATCATCTACGGGCCGGACTACACGCTGCCGGAGAACCTCTCGCGCCTTCGCAAACGGGGTCTCAACCGGAAGCGGGCGCTGGCGTTGCGCGAGTACGCGCTGGGGCTGGAGGCGCTGGAGCGGCTGGCGCGCGGGGAGCCGCTGTGGCGGGTGCACGAATGCGTGTTCGCCGTGCTGGCGCTGGAGTCGGATCCGGTCGACCCGCGCCTCTGACGCGCTTCGGCTCTCGCGCCGAGGCGACCTACCGGACGTGGCCGTTGGTCGCAGGTCCGTGAGGGCCTCCTTGCCTACCTTGAGGGTAGAGAAGGAGGCCCTCACGGACTACGCGATCGCCACCCGAGGCCCCGGCAACACCACTTGCCCCAGCAGCCACAGCGGTAGCGCGTGAAGGCCCCCTTCACCGCGTCTAGCGCGGTGAAGGGGGCCTTCACCGCGTCTAGCGCGGTGAAGGGGGCCTTCACCTACTTCCAGGGCAAGGGCGGCGGCGAGGCGTCAGTCGGACTTGGCGGTCGGTTTCTCGGCCTTCGCCTCAGGCTCCGCCGCTTCGGCCTTCTGCGCCTCGGGCTCCTCCGCGGAAGAAGCGGCGGCGGGCTCGTCGAAGCTCTCCGGCAGCCGCTTCAGATGCTTGGTCATCGACCGCACCAGCAGCGCGACGGCGATCAGGAAAAGGATCAGGATCAGGAAACCCACCGGCGAAGACTTGCCGAAGTCCTCACCTTGGCCGCCGTTGTCGCCGTTGCCGGGCTGCTGCGCCAGGAACTGCGACGACACCGTCACCGGAACGACGGCGAACGCCGGCACCACGAAACTCATTAGCCCTCCTTCAAGCCGGCGAACAGATCGTCCTCCGGCAGGGTGCTGTCCACCAGTGAGCGGACCAGCTCGTACTCCTCGGTCGGCCAGACCTCGCGCTGCAGGTCGCGCGGGACGGCGAACCAGCGGCTGTTCGGGTCGATCTGGGTGGCGTGCGCCTTGAGCGCTTCGTCACGCTGCTCGAAGTACTCGCCGCATTCGACGCGGGTGGTCACCCGCTCCATGACGTCGGCCTTGTCCGGGTCCCACGACTTGAGCCACTCCTCGTACGGCGACTCCAGGCCGCGTTCGAGCAGGGCCTCGTGGAACACCGTCATCCTGGCGCGCGAGAACCCGTGCACGTAGTACAGCTTCATCGGCTGCCACGGCTCGCCCGCGTCCGGGTACCGCTCCGCCTCGCCCGCGGCGTCGAAGGCCGCGACCGAGATCTCGTGCGTGCGGATGTGGTCGGGATGCGGATACCCGCCGTTCTCGTCGTAGGTGACGATCACGTGCGGGCGGAACTCGCGGATGACCTTCACCAGGGCACCGGTGGACTCTTCGAGCGGGACGACCGCGAACGAGCCCTCGGGGACCGGGGGAAGCGGGTCGCCCTCGGGCAGGCCCGAGTCGACGAACCCGAGCCAGGTGTGGCTCACGCCGAGGATCTTGGCCGCGCGGGCCATCTCCTCCCGGCGGATCTCGGTCATGTTGGTCAGTACTTCGGGACGGTCCATGGCCGGGTTCAGCACACTGCCCGCTTCACCGCCGGTGCAGGTCACGACCATGACCTCGTGCCCTTCGGCGGCGTACCTGGCCATGGTGGCGGCACCCTTGCTCGACTCGTCGTCGGGGTGCGCGTGCACCGCCATCAGGCGGAGGCGTGACTTCGGCGGTTCTTCGGCAGACACCATGCTCCGAACGTCCCCTTCTCGTTCCCTATTCCCCTCCAGACCCTGCCTGACGGGCCGCCCGGCCGGGCGCGGATACTCGAGGGGAACCACTCGCATACGACCCCATTGTCCCTGCGAGCACGACGACACCAACCGGGAGGCCCGGGTTGAGCACGGGACAGGACGCTCCCAGCGCGGAAAGCACCCGGACGGACGTGCCCGAAGGCCGGTACGGCAAGGCCCGTGCCGCGAAGCCCGCCCGCTGGCGGCGGCTGGTGTTCGGCGTGATCGCGCTGCTGGTCAGCGGCGGGATCGCCTATGTCGCGTACACGAACTTCGGCAGCGCGCCCATCGAGGGCGAACGCGTCTCGTTCGACGAGAAGCCGGGCGACGCGATGGAGATCACCATCAACGTGACCAGGGACGATGTGAACCGTCCCGGCGTCTGCGTCGTCCGGGTCCGTGACAAGGCCGGCGCGGAAAGCGGCCGTAAAGAGGTCCTCGTTCAGCCTGGTTCGAAGAACAGCCGGGTGACGACCACCATCAAGAGCATCGGAAAGCCGGTCACGGCTGATATCTTCGGATGCTCATACGACGTACCACGGTACCTGTCAAGGCCATAGCGGCCAACGGGGTGAAACAGGCGCCCAACGCCGAGGCGCGACCGAATTCCACCGGCGGCGATACCTCGCGCCGTGTTACTCTGATCTACCGGCACGGCCCAAGACGGGCCGTGTTTTTCCTTTATCTCAGCCAGGCCGGCGCGCCATGCCGGTCCGGTGGCCGGCTTGTACACCCAAGCCTGGCAGGCCCTACTAGGAGATGGTGACCGTGAGCGACACAAAGGTGACCTGGCTGACCCAGGATGCCTACGACAGGCTCAAGCAGGAACTCGACCACTACATCGAGCTCCGCCCGGTCATCGCTGCGAAGATCAACGACAGCCGGGAAGAGGGCGACCTCAAGGAGAACGGCGGCTACCACGCCGCCCGTGAGGAGCAGGGCCAGCACGAGGCCCGCATCCGCCACCTCCAGGAGCTCCTCCGCTCGGCCAAGGTGGGCGAGCCGCCCGCCAACGACGGCAGCGCCGGACCGGGCAAGGTCCTCACCGTGCGTTACGACGGCGACGACGAGGACGAGAACTTCCTCTTGGCGACCCGTGAAGAGGGCACCGAGGGTGACCTGGACGTCTACTCGCCGGAGTCGCCGCTCGGCAAGGCGCTGCTCGGCGCCAAAGAGGGCGAGACCCGCGAGTACGAGCTGCCCAACGGCAGCATCCAGAAGGTGACGCTCGTCAAGGCCGTGCCGTACACCGGCAAGTGAGCCTCCGCGCGCCCGGCCCGACATGGCCGGGCGCGCATATGAGCCGTTAGCGTGACCTCCGGAGAATTCTGGAGGGAAACGATGAGCGAACTACCCATCTGCGTCGCCTGCGGCATGCAGTACGCGGAACCCCGGTCCGACTGCCCGATCTGCGAGGACGAACGTCAGTACATCCCGCAGGCCGGACAGCGCTGGACCGATCTGGACACCGTCCGCGCGAGCGGGACGTACCAGGCACGCATCGAGGAGCAGGGCCCCGGCCTCATCGGGGTCGGGTCCACTCCCAATTTCGCCATCGGCGAGCGCGCGCTGCTGGTCAAGGCCGAATCAGGCAACTTCCTGTGGGACTGCGCGGGCTTCATCGACGACGACCTCGTCGCCAAGGTCCGTGACCTCGGCGGCCTCACCGGCATCGCGATCAGCCACCCGCACTACTACACCACCATGGTCGAGTGGGCCCACGCCTTCGACGCGCCCATCTACCTGCACGAGGGCGACCGGCAGTGGATCGGCAGGCCGGATCCGGCGATCAAGCTGTGGAGCGGGACGACCCTCGACGTCGCCCCCGGCCTGCGGCTCATCAACCTCGGCGTGCATTTCGCCGGCGGGACCGTGCTGCACTGGCCGGGTGGGGAGAACGGCCGCGGCGCGGTGCTCTCGGGCGACATCCTGCAGGTCATCCCGGACCGCCGCTTCGTCGGCATGATGTACAGCTACCCGAACCTGATCCCGGAGCGGCCCGAGGTCGTCCGCCGGGCGGCCGAACTGCTCGAACCGTACGCGTTCGAGGCGATCTACGGCGCCTGGTGGGATGCGATCATCCGCACCGACGGGCACGAGGCCGTCCAGCGGTCGGCGAAGCGGTATCTGAGCCAGGTGGGCTAGCTCCTCGCCAGCCGTTCCAGCAGCGGCCGTACGCGCGGCGGAACCGGCGTCGACAACGCGATCGACGTCGACGTCCGCCGCACGTACGGCGCGCCGACCACCTCGTCCACCACCCGCTGCAGGTCGTCGTTGTTGCGCGCCACCATCCGCACGAAGAGGTCACCCTGCCCGGTCGTCGCGTGGACTTCGCAGACCTCGTCGATGGCGGACAGCGCCTCCGCGACCTCGGCCCGGCGGCCCTGCGCGATCTCCAGGACGGCGAACGCGGTGAGGCCGTATCCCATCGCCGCGAGGTCGAGTTCGGGCGGGAACCCGCCGAGGATCCCGCGCTCGGTCAACCGGTCCAGCCTCGCCTGTACGGTGCCCCGCGCGACGCCGAGACGGCGGGCGCATTCGAGCACGCCGAGCCGGGGCGAGTCGGTGAGCAACAGCAGCAGCCGCGCGTCCAGTGCGTCGAGCGCTTCCGACATCGGGCCTACCTCCTGAACAGGTTGTCCACTTTGACTGCGCATCCCCCTCGTCGACTGGTCATAGTGCGCAGTGAAATCTTTGACCGTTGCACATTTTGTCACGTGCTCCGATGCTTCAGGACATGACGCACACAGCGGAACCCCAGGGTGCTCTTGACGACGTGAGCTACGACCAGCTGCGTCAGCTCGTCGGCCTCGTCGACCACGACTCTTCGACCGATCCCTTCCCGGTGAAGTCGATGGACGCGGTGGTGTTCATCGCGGGCAACGCCACGCAGACCGCGTGGTTCTACCAGGTCGCGTTCGGCATGCAGCTCGTCGCGTACTCCGGTCCGGAGACCGGGAACTTCGAGCGCAAGTCGTTCGTGCTGAAGTCCGGCTCGGCCCGCTTCGTGATCACCGGCGGCGTCCAGCTCGACTCGCCGCTGCTCGACCACCACCGCCGCCACGGCGACGGCGTGATCGACCTCGCCCTCGAAGTCGCCGACGTCGACCGGTGCATCGAGCACGCCCGCGCGCAGGGCGCCACCGTCCTCGAGGAGCCGCACGACGTCTCCGACGAGCACGGCACCGTGCGCGTCGCCGCGATCGCGACCTACGGCGAGACCCGCCACACGCTGGTCGACCGGTCGAAGTACACCGGCGTCTACCTGCCCGGCTACGTGCCGCGCGAGAGCGCCATCGTCCGCCCCGAAGGCGCGCCGAAGCGGCTGTTCCAGGCCATCGACCACTGCGTCGGCAACGTCGAGCTCGGCAAGATGGACTACTGGGTCGACTGGTACCGCCGTGTCATGGGCTTCGTGAACATGGCGGAGTTCGTCGGCGACGACATCGCGACCGAGTACTCGGCGCTGATGAGCAAGGTGGTCTCCAACGGCAACCACCGCGTCAAGTTCCCGCTCAACGAGCCGGCGGTCGCGAAGAAGAAGTCGCAGATCGACGAGTACCTCGAGTTCTACGGCGGCGCGGGCTGCCAGCACATCGCGCTGGCCACCAACGACATCGTCACGACGGTGAAGGCGATGCGCGCGGCGGGCATCGAGTTCCTCGACACCCCGGACTCCTACTACGAGGACCCGGAGCTGCGCGCGCGGATCGGCGAGGTCCGGGTGCCGATCGACAAGCTCAAGGAGAACCGCATCCTGGTCGACCGCGACGAGGACGGCTACCTGCTGCAGATCTTCACCAAGCCGATCGGCGACCGCCCGACGGTGTTCTACGAGCTCATCGAGCGGCACGGTTCGCTCGGTTTCGGCAAGGGCAACTTCAAGGCCCTGTTCGAGGCCATCGAGCGTGAGCAGGAGCGCCGCGGCAACCTCTGACGGCGAGACGCCATCAGGCTGGACCAAGGCGACCACTGACCCCGGCAGTTCGCAAGGCGTGAAAGGGCTCTTCATCGCACTTCGTGTGGTGAAGAGCCCTTTCGCTGCGTGACGGGGCCGACTTTGTCGCCCCGGGGTGGTACACCGGACGAGCACTAGGCTGTTCGACGAAATACGCGAAACACCGGAACCGGTGGCGTCTTCGAACCGTCAGTGTGAAGACGTCAGCACGCAGCTTGGAAGGGTCCCGATGCCGGACAACGTCGACGCCAGCGAACGCATGGTGGACAACTGGACGAAGCAGATCCAGGAGACCGCGGCGCGCTATCAGGCGATGGCCGCCCGCATGCAGGGCCAGACCGTGACCGAGCGGTCGAAGGACAACACCATCGAGGTCACCATCGACTCGAAGGGCCTCCTCACGAACCTCGTCATCTCCGAAGCCGCGAGCGGCAAACGGATGGCGGAGATCTCGTCGCAGGTCATGCGCCTCGTCCAGCTCGCGCAGTCGCGGATCCCCGAACTGCTGCAGGCGGCGATGGCCGAGACCGTCGGCACGACCGACGAGACGGCGAACAGGGTGATCGCGGAAGCGCAGAGCACCTTCCCGGAAGCTCCGCCGGAGGAGAACCTCGCACCGCCGGAACCCGAGCGGCACCACCGCTTCGGCCCGGAGGAGGACGAGCCCTCGCTGCCGCCCGCGCAGGCGAACCCGCCCCAGAATCCACCTCAGCCGAAGCCAATCCCGCGCCGCCGCCGCACGCAGGACGACGATGACGACGACTTCGGCGGCAGCATCCTTTCGTAGACGTTCATCCGGCCTGGTAGAGGGGAGAAACCATGGCAGGCAAGGGTTTTGAGCTCGGCGCCGACCTCGACGCGCACGCCAAGCAGATCGACGGCATCGCCGACGGCCTGCGCACGGCGGTCGACGCCGCGCAGCAGGTGAGCATGCCGACCGACGCGTACGGCATCATCTGCCAGCCGTTCCGGATGATGCTCGACCCGGTCGAGGAGTTCGGCATCAACGCGCTGAACAAGGCCGTCGAGGCCGCGACCGCGGTGGCGAACAACGTGCGGTCCGCGTCGAACGCCTACCAGACGCAGGACGAGAACTTCGCCGCCGAGTTCAAGAACGCGCAGGTGCCTGACTGATGCCCGAGGGAAACCCGCTCGTCGCAAAGGCGCCGACGGATGGCGACGGCCCAGGGCCGCTGACAGCCGGGAACAGCGAATACGGCTACGCGGCGGGCATCGGTGTCGCCGAGTCGGCGATGGACGCCTTCAACGGCATCTCGAACGGCGACTGGATCGGCGGCGGGCTCGGTGTGCTGAGCCTCGCGGGCGAGCTCGCCAGCGCCGCGATCGACCCGTTCGGCTATCTGATGTCGTCGGTGGCCTCGTTCCTGATGGAACACATGCAGCCGCTGAAGGACATGCTGGACGCCGTCGCCGGCGACCCGCCGGTCATCCAGTCGTACTCCGAAACCTGGGGCAACGTAGCCAAGAAGCTGGAAGACACCCAGGTCGAGTTCTCGAACGCGGTCAAGAACGGCACCACGGGCTGGACGGGCGAGGCGGCCGACCAGTACCGCAAGCAGGCCGCGGAACAGGCCGAGGCGATCAGCGGCGCGGCGACGGTCGCGGGCGCGATCAGCACCGTCGTGATGATCTTCGGCGAGATCGTCGCGTTCGTCCGCGAGTTCATCCGCCAGCTGATCGCGGACGCGGTCGGCAAGCTCATCGCGTGGGTCATGGAGACGGTGTTCTCCCTCGGCTTCGGCACGCCCGTGGTGGTCGCGCAGGCCGTCACCGCGATCGCCAAGTGGGCCGCGAAGATCGCCGACAAGCTCAAGGAACTGTGCGACGCGATGCGGCGGGTCTCGCCGCTGCTCGGCAAGCTGGCCGACGTCTTCGAGAAGATCATCAAGATCTTCGGCAAGATCGCGGGCAAGGTCACCGGCCTGGACGTGATCAACACCAAGAACATCAAGCCGGGCGGATTCATCCAGCGCGGCGGCAGCGGCGGCGGATCCGGTGGGTCCGGCGGCGGGTCGGGCTCAGGTTCCGGGGACGGTCCGGACGGCGACGGTTCCGGTAGCGGTAGCGGTAGCGGTTCCGGCGATGGATCCGGCGGCGGCAACTCCGGCGACACCGGCAGCGGCCCGAACGACGGCTCCGGCGGTGACACCGGCCGGCCGGGTGATTCCGGCTCGAACGGCGGGTCCAGCGGGGACACCCCGTCGAACACCACCCGCAGCGGCGACGGTGGCGGCTCGTCTTCCCGTTCCGATGGCGGCTCCCCCAACCGCGCCGGCGATGGACCGTCCACTTCGGACGGTGATGCCGGCGGCAACGGTTCCCCCGGCACCGCCCGCTCCGACACGTCGTCTCCGCACACCCGGTCCGACGGCGGCTCGCCGAGCCCGAACCGCGCGGACACCGGCGGTTCGCCCAGCCACACACCCGACAGCGGCTCTCCCACCCCGCACACGCGGGCGGACAGCGGCGGTTCGCCCAGCCACACCCCGGACAGCGGCTCCTCCACCCCGCACACCCGCGCCGACAGCGGTTCGCCCGCTCCGCACACGCGGGCCGACACCGGCGGCTCCCCGAGCCACGCCCCCGACAGCGGTCCCCCTGCCCCGCATACGCGGGCCGACAGCGGCGGATCGCCCAGCCACACCCCGGACGGGGGCTCGCCCGCTCCGCACACCCGTACCGACAGCGGCTCCCCCAGCCACACCCCGGACAGCGGTTCCCCCGCCCCGCACGCACGCGCCGACAGCGGCGGATCCCCCAGCCACACCGGCGACGGCGGCGGCTCGCCCCGCACGCACGGCGGCGACGGCGGCGGCGGTTCCCCCACCCCGCGCACCGACTCGTCGCCCGGCCACCACGGCGGCAACGACGGCGGCAGCCCCACCAGGCCGACCGACAGCGGCACGACGACCAGCGGCACCGCGCCCACGGCACCGCGTCTCGGCGACGCCGGTCCGTCGCACATGCCTTCGCAGCGCGGCGGCACCGGCGGCGACGGTTCGCCGGGTGTCCCGCCGCAGGGCCAGCCGATCGCCGGCGGCATGCCGCCTCAAGGCGCTCCGGGCGGCACCCCCGGCGGCGCTCCGGGTTCACCCGGCGGCAGGCCGCAGGGTGGCGGCTGGACGGGCACGCCCGGTTCGCCGCGCACCCCGGACCCGCATGCCCCGCGCACGCCCGACACCCACACCGGCCCCAGCC
Source organism: Amycolatopsis sp. EV170708-02-1 (assembly GCF_022479115.1). NCBI lineage: Bacteria > Bacillati > Actinomycetota > Actinomycetes > Pseudonocardiales > Pseudonocardiaceae > Amycolatopsis > Amycolatopsis sp. EV170708-02-1. The sequence goes on along the minus strand of NZ_CP092497.1, from coordinate 3,222,145 downwards.
GCGGTCCAGGTCAGACCGGCCCCGGCGGACGGCCGAACCAGCCGCATCAGCCTCAGCCGGTCGCCCGTGGCAACGACTTCGGCCCCGGCGCCCAGCCGCACACCGGCACCCCCGGTTCGCCGGGCACGCACGGCCCCGGCAACCGGCCGGGCGGCACCGGCCCCGGGAACACCGGCCCGGGCGGCCGCGGCCCCGGAGGCCACTCCGGGCCGCCACACTCGCCGGACGGGCACGGCCCGCGCCAGGACCCGAACGGTCACCCCGACGGTTCGCCGCACGACCGCGGCCCCGACGGCGAGCCCGATCGCCCGCTGACGCCGGACGAGGTCAACCAGCGGCATTCCGAAAGCACGCCCGCGGGTAGTTCGTACCACCGCGGCGACGCCGACATGGGCGACCTGCCGCACCGGGTCCACCCGGATCCGGACGGCCGCTACACCGTCGACGTGCACGTCACGCCGGACGGGCACGCCCGCATCGGCAACCGCACCTACACCCCGGAAGAGTTCGCGGACATCCTGCGCCGCAACGGGGATTACGACGGCCGCCCGGTCCGGCTGATCGGCTGCGACGCCGGCTCGAACGATTTCGCGCGCCGTCTGTCGCAGGAACTCGACACCGAGGTGATGGCACCGAGCAAGCCTGCCTGGACCGACTCGAACGGGCGCGTCTTCTCGTCCGACTACGAGATCGGTCCCGATGGCCGCCCCCGGCCCAAGATCCCGCCGAACGGCGAATGGGACGTCCACAGCCCCGACGGCACCGCCCGCCGGGCCAGTGACGACGGCTTCACCCCGGACACCTCGCACGCGGACAAGCAGGACGTGGACGCCGACAGCGCCCGCGATCGCGGGCAGGGCGACGACCTCAACCCTCAGCATCAGATCGACGGACGCTGGGAGGAGCCCGACTTCACGCCGCCCGCCCGTCCCGTCCGGCTGGGCGACGATCAGTCGTTCTTCGACCCCACGACGCCTCCGCGCAGGCTCGACGCCAACACGCGGTACGACATCACCGACGCGGACGGCAATGTGCGCAGCCGGGTCTACACCGACGCGAACAGCAACGTGACACATGTCGACGCCGTCGCGCCGAACAAGCTGCACGGCCCCGGTAACCCGGAGGTCATGCGCCCGGCGCCGAACTCCGACTACCGCGTGCAGGTCGGCCATCGGCACGACACCTTCCCGACCGACGCGGACGGCAACGTCCGGACGGTGACGCACACCGACGTGAAGACCCCGCACGGCAAACAGGACGTCACCCGGGTCGACCACATCGAGTCGCCGCCGAAGCCCCGCGATCAGGTGCGGATCGAGGCGGACGACCCACGCGCACCCGGCGCGAACGACGCGTTCAGCCGGCGCACCGACCTCGACGCGAACACCCGCTACCACGTCACGGACGCCGACGGGAATCCCCGCGGCAGCTTCCAGACCGACGGTGACGGCAAGGTCAAATGGGTCGAAACCCCGGAAAGCACACCGGACCGGCCGAACCCCGAACTCAGGGAACCGTTGCCGGACAGCAATTACCGGATCGACCGTGGGCCGCTCCACGAGGAGTACCACGTCGGGCCGGACGGGCGCCCGGAACACGGCCAGGAGTTCAACCCGCCGCCGCCGCAAGGCGATCCGGTGCCGCACCCGAACGCCGTGCGCCAAGACCAGCCCTTCAACCGCCTCCACGCCAACGAGGACGGCAGCCCAAAGCTCGACGCGGACGGCAACCCCACGCTCAGGCCGAACAGCGTGCACCAGCCGACCGACGAGTACGGGCATCCGCGAGGCGACTTCTACACCGACGACACGGGCCGTATCACCCACGTCGACACCACCAGCGGTCAGCGTGGCCGGACGAACGCCGAGGTGGGGGCCGCCCAGGGCGCGGACATCACCCAGGACGGCCACTACGGCACCAAGAACGCCAGCAAGGTCCAGGATTCCTGGCCCACGCCCGATCGCGAGGTCACCTACTCGCATCAGCCGCCGCCGCGGAGCAAGGATCCACGCGGATTCGTCGACGGCGACCCGGACGCGCTCAGCGACGCCCAGCGCAAGGCGATCAGCGACAAGATCGCGGCCAAGGACCCGATCGCGGGCCGCGACAACCTGCCGCCCAACACCCGTATCCACGTGGTGGACAAGGACGGCCTGCCCTACGGCTCGTTCCAGACCGGGCCGGACGGCCGGATCACCCACCTGCACACCGGGCAGCCGTTCAACCCGGATCTGAACAATCCGCCGCCCAACGCGACGATCCGGGTCGACCACGGCCTGGAGATGCACGACAAGGACGGCAACCCGCTCAACCGTCGTTCCCCGGGCGAGATCCACCGGACCGACGAGCGGGGCAACTCGGTGGTGACCTCCGCCCCGCCGGATCCCGGTGGCGCCAGCAACGTCCGGCGCGACGGTACGGCGCAGTCCACCATCGGGGCGGACGGCGGCAAGGACGCGTCGGGGAAGAACATCGACGACGGCGGCCACCACCGCGGCACGTCCGTCGGCGGCTCCGGCGAAGGCAGCAACCAGGGCGCGCAAGGCAGGGTGGACAACAGCAACGCGGGCGCCAAGGAGCTCGAAGGCACCTACGATCCCGACGACAGCTGGTACCAGATGGAGCGGAATCGGGACGACTCCGGCCTCGCTAGTAGGTTGGAGAACGAGGATATTTTCGAACTCCGGGATCCCGGCGTCGACGACGCGCACACCCGCCAGTACCGGGCATACGGCCCGGACGCCGAAGGCCGGATCTCGGTAATCGTCAGGAGCTTCCCCAATGACCACAACGACCCACTCTGGCCCAATGACTTCCGGGGGTGAGAGTCACGAGGACCTGATCCAGCAGCTCGGCACCGCGCTGCTGAATCTCGTCCCCGTGGAAGGCTGGCGGCGCATCGACCTGGTCAGCGCGATGACGGTGCCGGCGCAGGATCTCGGCCTCACCGTCATCATGGACGACGGTTCCCGGCCGGAGATCTCGCCGCCGCACGAGCTGAACGTGATCCTGGCGAAGCTGCGCACGCTGCTGTACCGGCCCGGCCGCGGCACGTGGTTCTCCGCCCGGATCTCGATGAATCCGCCGGGAGCGATCTTCTACAACTACAACAACGACTACGAACCGGTGCTCACGCCGCCCATGGAGCCCGAGCACTACGTCGAAGACCTGAAGATGTTCCCCAGGGATCCCGAACACATCCCGGCCTGGCTCGGTGAGAAGCTCGCGGCGGCGAACGACAAGGAGCGCGACTGATGCCCATGCCCGTTGTGCCGACGAGCGCGGCACAGGCCAATCAACTGTTCAAGGACTTCACCACCTGGATGGTGCACTCCGTACCGTCGGACTACGAGCAGCTGTTCCTCAACTTCCGTTCGGTGGGCGACTACGTCGAGATCTCGGCCCACGTGCTGACCGTGATGGGCACGAGCACGCCGTGGACGCCGCCGACGGGGGTCGCGGACTTCTTCGTGGAGCTGCGGGACAGCATGGCCCAGCCGGACGAGGGCGCTTGGACCTCGGTCCGCTATCACATGGTGCACCCGGGCGGATACTCCGTGGAGTACGACTGGGACGGCGAGCCCGACTGGGATCACGTCCCGCCCGCCGGGTTCTTCGCCCAGGAGCTGGAGCGTTACCCGCGGACCGGTGAACGCGCGGAGTGGCTTCAGCGACGTGCCGCCGGCCAGGCGGACTGACCATCGGTGAGCGAGGGGACATGAGCCGACCACAAGTGCCGTTGAACCAGCAGCAGCAACAGCAGCTCGTCTGGCAGATCGGCCATGCCCTCGCGACGCCGCTGCCGCCCGGCTGGCAGCAGATGCGCGTCGAGTACCGCGCTGCGGGCAGGCATGTCGAAGTCGACCTGCTCGTCACCGGCCAGGACGGGTTGCCGCGTCCGGTGCAGCCGAGCCAGGAAGCCGTGCAGCTGCTCGGCAACCTGCGGGCGGGGATGTACCTGCCCGGCCGCGGGACCTGGCTGAGCGCGATCCTGGTCTACGGTTCGGCGACCGTGCTCAGCACGGACTTCCTCGCGGACGTGGAGCCGCCGTGGCGGCAGGCGCCGCCGCAGATCGGCTTCCAGGACGAACTGCGGTTCTTCCCGCGCGCCGAGCAGTCCATCCCGCCCTGGCTGCGGCAGCGAGCAGGGCTCGACGCCGCCCCGCCGGCCGAACCCGCGGTGGCGACTCCGCTCGCCGAAACCCCGGAGGCACTGCGCGTCCCGCGGGTCCACGACGGCCTCGACGAGTCAGGGCATCCGGTGGTGAACCGCGAGCCGCTGTCGCCGGCCGAGCGGGATCGCGTGCTGCAGTACCTCGACGGCGCGCCGGTCGTGCTGGCGTCGCGGACCTACGACGCCGATGCCTTCGACCCCGACAGGGAACCGTTGGTGCCGTTGAACTTCCGCACGGACGGCCGGTGGTACTGGCCGGGCGCGGTCGCCTACTACCTGCGCGAACACGACGTCGCTCCCGACCCCGAGCTCCTCGGGCACATCCGGGCGTTGCGGTTCACCCTGCCCGAGGTCGGCGAGCCCGAACGGGAGCTCGCGGTCGCCGCGATCACCGGCCGGCCGTCCACTTAGGACTCAGGCGGCCGAGGCCGATCCGCGGCCGGAAGTTGCCACCTGACGGATACGTCACGTGACAAGTTCGCGGTCCGGGTACTCTTGACGGCGTCGGCGAAGGCGACCAGGGAGCGAACATGGCACGGGGGAACATCGGCAGGGTCCGGGCGACCCGCTCCGCCGGGATGCTCCCGGTCGTGCTGGCCCTCACCTCGGCCGCGCTGCTGACCGGCGCCGCCGTCTACACGGTCGACCATGCCGGCTGCGTGGACCCGGGCCAGTACATCCGGCACGACAACCACATCGAGCTCGTCGGCGGCTGCATCGACGGCTCGGAGCTGCCGGCCACGCCGAAGGGGACTTCACACGAGGCGGACGCGAAGAGCGGCGTCACCCCCAGCAACTACCGCCCCTGACCGGGCGCTTCCTCCCACCACACCGCGCTGACCAGCGCGAAAGAGCAAGGGACCTTTGCTGCCATTTGCTTAGCATGGCTACGCGAACGACAGCAAAGGTCCCTTGCTCACTCCCTGGGCTCGGCGGCGGTCAGCCCAGGGCCTTGGCCAGATCGGCGACCAGGTCGCTGCCGTCCTCGATGCCGACCGACAGGCGCAGCAGGTTGTCCGGCACCTCCAGGGTGGACCCGGCGGTGCTCGCGTGGGTCATCCGGCCCGGGTGCTCGATGAGCGACTCGATCCCGCCCAGCGACTCGGCGAGGATGAACAGCTTCGTCTTCGACGCGGCTTCGAGAGCGGCCTGCTCGCCGTCGACGTGGGTGAACGAGATCATCCCGCCGAAGCGCCGCATCTGCTTCGAAGCGACCTCGTGGCCGGGGTGCTCCGGCAGGCCCGGGTAGTAGACGCGCTCGACCTTCGGGTGCTTCAGCAGCATCCGGGCGATCAGTTCGGCGTTGTCGCTGTGCCGCTCCATGCGCAGCGCGAGCGTCTTGATCCCGCGCAGGGTCAGCCACGCGTCGAACGGGCCGGGCACCGCGCCCGCGGCGTTGCGCAGGTAGAACAGCTGCTCGCGCAGTTCGTCCTCGTTCGTCAGGATCGCGCCGCCGACGACGTCGGAGTGCCCGCCGAGGTACTTCGTCGTCGAGTGCAGGACGACGTCGGCACCCAGCGAAAGCGGGTTCTGCAGGTACGGGGTGGCGAAGGTGTTGTCGACGACCAGGCGGGCGCCGGCGCCGTGCGCGACCTCGGCCAGCGCGGCGATGTCGGCGATCCCCAGCATCGGGTTCGTCGGCGACTCGCACCAGATCAGCTTCGTCTCCGGCCGGATCGCCGCCCGGACCTCGGCGATGTTCCCCAGGTCGGCGACCGTGTGCTCGACACCCCACAGGCTGAGCACCTTGTCGATCAGCCGGAACGTGCCGCCGTACGCGTCGTTGCCGAGCACGAGGTGATCTCCGGGCCGCAGGGTCGCCCGCAGCAGGACGTCACTGGCCGCCATCCCCGACGCGTACGCCAGACCGTGCCGCGCGCCTTCGAGCGCCGCGAGCGCGACCTCCAGCGCGGTGCGCGTGGGGTTCGCGGTCCGGGAGTACTCGTAGTCGCCTTCGCGCGTGCCGCCGACGCCGTCCTGCGCGTAGGTCGAGGTCTGATAGATCGGCACGATGACCGCGCCGGTCCGGGGATCAGGGGTCTGCCCGGCGTGGATCGCGCGCGTCTCGAAGCCCAGCAGAGAGTAATCGTCGGCCATACCTCCAAGGGTACGGCCACCCACTCGAGATCCCATCGTCTGGGATTGAACTCACCACTGCGCGGGTGGCTGTCCCTGCTGCTGGGCACCGGGAGCGGGCGGGTACCCGGGCTGCGGCGGGTATCCGAAGTTCGGCGGCTGCACGGCGCCCGCGGCCGTGTTCTTGGCCGCCAGCCAGCGCGCCGTCGGCGGGATCAGCGCCAGCACGAGGGTCACGATCGCCGGGATCAGGACCACGAAGAGGAGCCAGCCGAAACCGAAATGCAGCATCACCCCGCCGTACGAGAAGTAGAAATGCGAGCCGAGCGCCCGGAGCAGGAAGGTCAGCGCCACGAAACCGATCGCGGCCGCGGCTCCGATCACGGTGAGCAGCCGCCCGGCGCGTTTGCGCACGAGCAGCAGGATCCCGCCGCTCAAGAGCAAGGCCGCGCTGACGAGGTCCAGCACCGCCCCGACCACGAGGAACGAAATGACGTAATGGGAGAGCTCGATGACGTGGGACACGGTCCCGGCGAGGAACCAGAGCCCGCCGAGGATCGCGAAGATCCCGGCCATGATCGCGGTCGCACCGCTCGGCTGCCGTGCCATTCCCGGCGGCGGGTAGGCGCCGGGTGCCGGGTAGCCGCCCTGCGGCGGGTAGTGCTGGTAAGTCATTTCTCCCCTTGCCGATTCCTTGTGCCAACCCCGGCTACCAGCCGGGAAGCCGATCCTGCTTCGACGGCTCTTCGTCGTCGCGCCGTCGTCCCTCCAGCCAGTCCGAGGTCGGCCTGATCACCGACAGCACCAGCGCGGAGAAGGTCATCACGAACAGCATGAAGGCGACCACCTCACCCGTCACCAACGTCTCTCCGTCCACTTCGGCGAAGAAGTAGGGGCGGGCCGCGCCGTTCGCGAGCAATGTGGCCACCAGCGCGAGCGCCGACCCGACCGCGACGAGGGTGCGGCCGAGTGTCCTGCGCAGCAGCAACAAGACGCCGCCCACGAACAGGGCCGCCGTCAGCGCCCCGTTCCACGCCATTCCGACGAAGTACCGCGGAGCCGGTTCGAGAAAGGCGAGTTGCCCGACGAAGGTGCCCGCCTCGGACAAGTACCGCATGCCGCACAGGATGGCGAGAACGGCCGCGCCGATCGCGGTCCGCGAAGACTGGTTCTGACCCATCGAACTCCCCCAAAGCCGAGCCGGACGGCTCAGGATCTCACCATCCGCCCTGGCGGGGAACCTGATTCTGCGGCCGATACGGCTGCACGGGGGCAGGCCGCCAGCGCAGGTACCTGAACGTCGGAGGGAGCACCGCCAGCAGCAGCGCCACCAGGCCGAACACGACCATGGCCAGCCGGAGCACGCCGTCGAAGGTCGCGAACCGGAGCAGGATGTCGAGATGGATCCGGTACGGCACGCGGAACGCGATCGGTTCCAGCACGACGGCCAGGATGGCGAGCAGCGAGCCGAGGATCAGCAGGATGGCGCCGATCAGTGAACGGAAGAACGTCGTCAACGCGCCCATCAGGAGGAACAACGCGGCGACCAGGTACAGCACCAGCTCCACGAGCGCGAAGCCGGGCAGGTTCGAAAGGCTGAACCCCGACGGGAGCTCGATGAAGTAGCGGATCGGGATGAAACCGGACGCGAGGGCCCCGACGAGGCCGAGCACCGCGGCGATGATCGCCGTCGCCCCGGACGGCTTGGCCTGCGGTGCCGGATACCCGAAACCTGGCGGTCCGGGCTGCTGGGCGGGATATCCGTACGGACCGGTCACGTCGCTCCCGTCAGGCCGGGTGTGGAGGTTAACGGCGCTCACCCTAGCCCGCGGGCACTGGCCGTGGCAGGCGAATCGGCATACCCCGGCGAAAACGAAACGCCCCCGGCCACGGGCCGGGGGCGTTTCGAACGAAACCGTTCAGCGGCGGCGAATCACCACTGCTGCGGGGGCTGACCGGGCTGCTGGCCCGGCTGGCCGAAGCCGCCACTGGGCGGCCCCTGCTGCCCGGGCTGCTGCCCGAAACCGCCGGGCTGCTGCGGAGCCTGGCCGAAACCACCCTGCGGCGGCTGACCCGGCTGGGCGAACCCTCCGCTGGGCGGGCCCTGCTGACCCGGCTGCGCGAAACCACCCGAAGACGGACCGGGCTGCCCGGGCTGACCGAAGCCACCCTGCGGCTGGCCGAACTGTCCGGGCTGACCCGGCTGACCGGGCTGTCCCGGCTGGCCGAAGCCACCCTGCGGCGGACCGCCGAACCCACCGGGCTGTCCGCTCTGCGGAGCGCCCAGCACCGAACCGCCGCCACCGAGGCCGACGAACTGCGCGGTCGCCGGGATCAGGCCCAGCACACCGACGATCAGGATCACGATGCCGAGGAGCAGGTGCAGCAGGCCACCGCCGATACCGGCGCCTTCCCTGGCGGAAGGCGGCAGCTTGTCCAGGAAGTCCGACGACGGGGTCGAACCGCTGAGCAGGAGGACGCCGAACAGCACCAGCAGCGCACCACCGGCGGCGACGATGATCGGCGCGATCTTCTTCACCGTGCCGGGGAGCTTGCCCGCGAGGGCGAGCCCCACACCACCGGCGAGGGAGACGAGCGATCCGACCAGCAGCATGATCACGTAGAACCACGTGGCGCCCGGACCGGCGACACCGGCCTCGTCGAGGAACTTGTCGATCTGTTCCTGGTTCGGCGCGCTGTCGAAGATCTTCGAGTAGTCGCTGGCGTCACCGAAGTAGACGAACGACACGATCAAGGCGATCAGGCCGAGCAACGCCACGACACCGCCGGCGATGAACCCGAACATCTGGTTCCCACCGCCGCCGCCGGCACCCGCGGCGCTGTAGCCCGGGGGCGGCCCGCCGAAACCGGGCTGCTGGCCGAAGCCGCCCTGCGGCGGTCCGCCGAAGCCCTGCTGCGGCTGGCCGAAACCAGGCTGCTGCTGGCCCTGCGACGGGTCGAACCCGCCCTGCTGGGGCCCGCCGAAGCCCTGCTGCTGACCGAAGCCGCCGCCCTGGGCGCCGTAGGCACCGGCGGCCGGGTTGTCGGCCGCGCTCGGCGGCGGGGCGTACGGGATGGCAGGCGGCTGCGAACCCGGCGGCACGAGCTGGGTGGACTCGGCGGTGGGGCTTTCCCCGCCACCGCTCACCGGCTGCACGACCTGGGTCGCGTTCGCGTCACCGGAACCCGGCTGGACCGGCTGCACTACCTGCGTGGGCTCCGGCGTGTCGCCGAACCCGCCGCCCTGGGGCTGCTGCTCTTGGGGAGGTTGCTGCCCGTACTGCGGCTGCCCGTAGTCGGGCTGGGCCGGCTGACCGGGCTGCACCACCTGGGTCGGTTCCGGGGAACCGAACGGGTTGTCTTGCTGCGGCTGAGGGCCACTCGGGGGTCCCTGCGGTGGCTGGGCGCCACCCCAAGGCTGATTCGGTGGCTGCGGAGCACTCATTTGGGTCTTGAACCCCCTTGACGAGGACATAAAAGTTCAACTCACCCGACACGCTATCGGATAGCCGGGTGGGCCGCTCGTAACGCCCCGGCCCGACCATCCGATGAAATGCTTCTTTACCGTCCCGCGAGAAACGCGAGCAGGTCGTGCCGGGTGACGACCCCCGCCGGTTTGCCGTCGACCAGCACCAGCGCGCCGTCCGCGCCCGAGAGCGCGTTCATCGCCGCGCCGACCTGCTCACCGGCGCCGATGGTCGGCAACGGCGGCGACATGTGCTGCTCGAGCCGGTCGGCGAGCTGGGCTTTGCCGGTGAAGAGCGCTTCGAGCAGGTCGCGCTCGTTGACCGCGCCCACGACTTCGGCCGCCATGACCGGCGGCTCCGCGCTGACCACGGGCATCTGGCTGACGCCGAACTCCGAAAGGATCGCCACCGCTTCGGCGACGGTCTCGTTCGGGTGACTGTGCACGAGGCTGGGCAGCGAGCCGCTCTTCTTCATTAGGACGTCGCCGACGGTCGCGCCGCTGGAGTCCGGCGGCAGGAAGCCGTAGGAGGACATCCAGCTGTCGTTGAACACCTTGGTGAGATAGCCGCGGCCGCCGTCGGGCAGGAGCACGACGACGACGTCGTCCGGGCCGAGCCCCTCGGCGAGCTTGAGCGCGGCGGCGACGGCCATGCCGCACGAGCCGCCGACGAGCAGCCCCTCTTCCAGCGCGAGGCGGCGGGTGATGTCGAAGGAGTCCGCGTCCGAAACCGCGATGATGCGGTCGGCGATGTCGCGGTCGTAGGTGTCCGGCCAGAAGTCCTCGCCGACACCCTCGACCAGGTACGGCCGCCCGGTCCCGCCGGAGTACACCGAGCCTTCGGGGTCGGCGCCGATGACCTGGACGCGTCCGTCGCTGACCTCCTTGAGGTACTTGCCGGTGCCCGAGATCGTGCCGCCCGTGCCGACGCCCGCGACGAAATGCGTGATCTTGCCCTCGGTCTGGCTCCAGAGCTCCGGGCCCGTCGAGTGGTAGTGGCTGGCGGGGTTCTCGGGGTTGGCGTACTGGTTCGGCTTCCAGGCGCCCTCGATCTCACGAACGAGGCGGTCGGAGACGTTGTAGTAGGAGTCCGGGTGCTCCGGCGCCACCGCCGTCGGGCAGACCACGACGCGGGCACCGTAGGCCTTGAGCACGTTGCGCTTGTCCTCGCTGACCTTGTCCGGGCAGACGAACACGCATTTGTATCCCTTGCGCTGCGCCACCATGGCCAGCCCGACGCCGGTGTTGCCGGACGTCGGCTCGACGATGGTGCCGCCGGGCTTCAGTTCGCCGGAACGCTCCGCGGCTTCGATCATCCGCAGCGCGATGCGGTCCTTGACGCTGCCGCCGGGGTTGACGTACTCGACCTTGGCCAGGATGAGCGGTTGCAGCCCCTCGGCCAGTGCGTTCAGCTTGACCAGAGGGGTGTTGCCCACGAGGTCCACGATGTGCTCGACGTATTCCACTCCCACAGCCTAAACGCCGCTGGTCGGGATGTGTCCACTCAACCGGGCGGCGTGAAAACCGCACTTTCGGAGAGTGGCGTGGGTCGCGTTCGCCTTTGACCCGCACCTCCCTCCGGTGGAGGATGCGAGGTGAGCAACCGCTTAGCGCGTCTGGATCGAGAACAAGGGAGTGTCGTTCCATGCCCGAAGCCGTCATCGTCTCCACCGCCCGATCCCCGATCGGCCGCGCCGGCAAGGGATCGCTGGTGAGCATCCGCCCGGACGACCTCACCGTGCAGATGGTCCGCGCCGCGCTCGACAAGGTCCCCGAGCTCGACCCGACGCAGATCGAAGACCTCATGCTGGGCTGCGGTCTCCCCGGCGGCGAGCAGGGCTTCAACATGGGCCGCGCCGTCGCCGTCGAACTCGGCTACGACCACCTGCCCGGCTGCACGATCACGCGGTACTGCTCGTCGAGCCTCCAGACCACCCGCATGGCGCTGCACGCGATCAAGGCGGGCGAAGGCGACGTGTTCATCTCCGCCGGCGTCGAGACGGTTTCCCGCTTCGCCAACGGCAGCTCGGACTCCTGGCCGAACACGCACAACCCGCTGTTCGCCGACGCCGAGGCCCGCACCGCGCAGGTGGCGGCCGAGGGCGCCGACAGCTGGACGGATCCGCGCGAGAACGGCGCCCTGCCGGACGTCTACATCGCGATGGGCCAGACCGCCGAAAACCTGGCGCGGCTGAAGAACGTCTCGCGTGAGGAGATGGATGAGTTCGGCGTCCGTTCGCAGAACCTCGCCGAGAAGGCCATCGCGGACGGCTTCTGGGCCAAGGACATCACGCCGGTCACCCTGCCGGACGGCACCGTGGTCTCGAAGGACGACGGCCCGCGCGCCGGCGTCACCCTCGAAGGCGTCTCCGGCCTCAAGCCGGTGTTCCGCCCCGACGGCCGGATCACCGCGGGGAACTGCTGCCCGCTCAACGACGGCGCGGCCGCGGTGATCATCATGTCCGACACCAAGGCGAAGGAGCTCGGCCTCACCCCGCTCGCCCGCGTCGTCTCGACCGGTGTTTCGGGGCTGTCGCCGGAGATCATGGGCTACGGCCCGGTCGAGGCGTCGAAGCGGGCGCTCGCGCGCGCCGGGATGTCGATCGGCGACATCGACCTCGTCGAGATCAACGAGGCGTTCGCCGCGCAGGTCATCCCGTCCTACAAGGACCTCGGGATCGACCTCGACAAGCTGAACGTCAACGGCGGCGCGATCGCCGTCGGCCACCCGTTCGGCATGACCGGCGCGCGGATCACCTCGACGCTGATCAACTCGCTGCGCCACCACGACAAGCAGTTCGGCCTCGAGACGATGTGCGTCGGTGGCGGCCAGGGCATGGCGATGGTGCTGGAGCGCCTCTCCTGACCCGCTGACCTGCGGAAAGAGAGCAAGGGACCTTTGCTACCACTCGCTTAGCGTGGCTAAGTAAGCGGTAGCAAAGGTCCCTTGCTCTCTTTTTGGCGTCCTAGTGGGTCAGGATCGGCGGGGCCGCGGCGCCCTCACCGTCCGCACCCTCCGGCAGCGCGGGCTTGGTCTTCGGCAGGAACGCCGCCGGGATCAGGCACAGCGCGAGCAGGATCATCGACCACAGGAACGTCGTCGAGAACGCGTCCGCGGTCAGCCCCGAAGCGGCTTCGCGCGTCGCCGGGTTCATCACCGCCGCCGTCGCGGCCAGCTGCCCCTGCGCGGTCGGCACGCCGAACTTCCCGGCCAGCAGCGCCGCCAGGATGATCGACAGCACCGCCGAACCGATCGCCCCCGCGGTCTGCTGGAAGATGTTCGTCGCCGTCGACGCCTTCGCCATGTCCTCCGACTTGAGCGTCTGCAACGCGGCCGAGGTGATCGGCATCATCGTCGCGCCCATGCCGAGCCCCATCACGAACAGCGCCGAAAGCAGCAGCCAGTACGGCGTCGTCGCGGAGAGCTGGGTGAAGGCGACCAGCCCGGCGAGCATCAGCACGAGACCGGGCAGCACGATCTTCCGCGCGCCGATCTTGTCCGCGAGCCTGCCCGCGATCGGCATGGTCAGCATCGCGCCGAACCCCTGCGGGGCGAGCAGCAGACCGGCGTTCATCGCCGTTTCACCGCGTGCCAGCACGAAATACGTCGGCAGGAGCAGCATCGCGCCGAAGAACGCGACGCAGAAGAAGGTCATCGTCACCATCGCGACGGTGAACGACCCGTTCTTGAACAGCTTCAGGTCGAGCAGCGGGTTCGTGACCCGGTTCGCCCGGAACACGAACGCCACCAGCAACGCGATCCCGGCCAGCGCGGGCAGCCAGACGTCGACCGCGCCGACACCACCCGCCGACGGGATGTTCGAGACACCGAAGATCAGCGCCGCGAGCCCCGGCGACACCATCAGCATGCCGACGAAGTCGAACCGCTCGCTGGGCTCCGGCCGGTCCTTCGGCAGCACACGCCAGGCCAGCGCCATGGTGATCAGGCCGATCGGCACGTTGATGTAGAAGATCCAGCGCCAGCTCACCGCGTCGACCAGCCAGCCGCCGAGGATCGGGCCGCCGATCGGGCCGAGCAGCATCGGCACCCCGAGCACGCCCATCACGCGCCCGATCCGGTGCGGTCCCGCGGCCCTGGTCAGGATCGTCATGCCGGCGGGCATCAGCATGCCGCCGCCGAAGCCCTGCAGGACCCGGAAGATGATCAGCGATTCGACGTCCCAGGCCATGCCGGCGAGCATCGAGCCGATCAGGAACAAGCCGATCGCGGTGAGGTAGAGCCGCTTGGTGCCGAACCGGTCCGAAGCCCAGCCGGTGATCGGGATGACCGTCGCCAGGGCGAGCATGTAGCCGGTCGCGATCCACTGGATGGTGTCGAACGAGGTCTGGAACTCGATGGTCAGTTTCTGGAGCGCGACGTTGACGACCGTCGTGTCGAGGATCGCCATGATCGCGCCGAGGATGACGACGCCGGCGACCTTGAGCACCCCGGCGTCGAGTTTGTCGCCGCCCGGTGCGGCCGGGCTTTGCGTTGACATGAAAAGTCCGTCCCTGTTACTGAGTGGACGCGACGACCCCCGTGGTCGCGACTACGGATTCGACGCCCGGCGCGGCGCCGGGCCTTCCCCAACCGAGCTTGTGCATTTAGGCGCAAGCTCAGGTATGTAGCCGAGGGTAGCCGAACACGGGTTTTACCTGCCAACTTTTTCCCCGTATACGGGCCGAAAGGGCAGGCCCGCATACGAGATGTCACGAAGAGTGATCAGCAGACGCTGTCGGTCGGAGCCGGATTGCCGAGACCGAACAGCGGTCGCAGCTTGAGCCCGATCCAGGTGCCGCCGAGCGCGAAAACGCCCCAAAGCCAGCCGTGCAGGCTGCCGACCGAGATACCGCCGAGGTAGGCGCCGATGTTGCAACCGCCCGCCATCCGCGCGCCGACACCCATCAGGATCCCGCCGAGCACCGCGGCCACGGCGGTCCGCCACGGGATCGAACTGTGGATCTTCCACGCGCCGGCCGCCGCGGCCGCGACCCCCGCGCCGATCATGATGCCGATGTCGGTGAGGCTGTTCTTGTCCGTCCAGATCGGCCCGGCCAGCGAAGCCGCGTTCGCCTTGATCCGCCAAAACTCCCAGGTCTCGGGGTGCAGGCCGAACACCTGCAGGATCTTGGCGCCCCACAGGCTGAACGCGCTCGTGACACCCCAGATCCCGCCGGAGACCAGGAAGACCGCGCCCGCCAGCACGCCGAGGACGACGGCGCCGACGAGAATCGGCCAGGACCCGCGGTAGATCCGGGCGAAACCGCGCGCGGTCGGGACGACGTCGACCGGCGGCGGGTTGCGGCGCTTCTGCACGAACCGGGTCCCCAGCACGATCGCCGCGAGGACGGCGACGGTGATCACCCACGAACCGAACCAGCCGACGTGGTCGGCGAGCAGGACACCCTTGAACTCGGGCCAGCCCGACAGCAGCGGATACGCCCAGGTGTAGAGCACCGAACCGGTGATGAACCCGCCGAGGGTGAGCACGATCGTCGACTGCCCGGAACCGACGGCGAACAACGTTCCCGACGCGCACGCGCCGCCCAGCTGCATGCCGATCGCGAAGATCGTCGCGCCGGCGAACAACGCCAGCCCCAGTCCGCCCGCGGTCGGCTTCGGCGTGCTGCCGAAGAGCCCGGAGCCGGTGCCCACGATCAGCGCGATCAACGTCGCGGCGGTACCGAGAAGCAGCGTGTGCGCCCGCAGGCCTTGGCCGTTCCCGACCGCGATGAGCTGGCGCCAGGCCGAGGTGAACCCGAAACGGGAGTGGAAGAGCGCGAGCCCGAGCAGCAGGCCGAGGATGAGCAGCACACCGAACTTCGCCCCATGCGCGGCCCAGACGTACCAGGTCAGCCCAACCGCGAGCGCGCCCGCGACCGCCAGCGGCACGACCTTGACCGGCTCTTCCGGTTGCGGGACCGGGGCGGCGCATGAGGTCGGGAAGTCGAGGAGTTTCTTCTCACCGGCTTGGGTTTCCGTCGTCGCCACCTGGACTCCAGATCGATCGGCGGGGTGGGGGACGAGCAACGTTAGGACCGGTGACCGCCCGATCGCAGCCCGTCCCACACTGTGCGACGAACGGCGGCTCCCGCGCGGCCGGATGGCGGGTGGTAGCAAAGGTCCCTTGCTCCCCCCGGCACGCGCGAAGGCCCCCTTCCCTCCGCTGAGCCAAGGAAAGGGGGCCTTCACGCGCTTCGGTCTACTACGCCGTCTTGATGCAGATCGTGGTCGGCGGCGTCGAGTACACCGCCACTGCCGTGGCTTCGGTGCCCTCACAGGACGCCTTGTCCGCGACATTGGCGATCTTCACCAGTTCCGCGTCCTTGGCGGGATCGGTGCAGGACACCTTCTGGTAGCCCGCGGTATCCGACTTGAAGCCCGTCAGGCAGTCGCCCTGGTTGGCGTTGACGATCAGGCACAGCTTGTACGAGATCCGGCCGGACATCGAAATGGTGTCGTAGTCGCCCTCCGGGCAGGACTCGCCGCCGCCCACGCGGGCGGCGATCTTGACGTTCGCCTCCTGCGCGCCGCAGTCGGCCTTCTTCGGCTCGTCGGCCGCGCGGGAGAACTCGGTCACGCTCAGGCATTCACCGGCCTGGGCGCTGCCCGTCCCGGTGAAGTAGTTGAAGAGGAACAGGCCGCCGCCGATCACGACGACGAGCACCGGGATGGCGAATCTCAGCCAGCGGAGCTTGGACTTCTTGGGCGCTGACGGCTGGCCGAAAGCGTCGGGCTGTCCCACCGGCATTTGGCCCCCAGGGGCCGGCTGGGAAGTGGTCACCGAGAAACCTCACAGGTGTGAAGAGGAATAAGAACCTCGGTATCAAACACGTACCGTGATCAACCACACGCACCGGGCCCCCGAACGAGTGAAACACCCTGGTCGAACCGGCTATTTGAGGCTCTTCACACAAACCGTCGAGGGCGGTGTGGAGTAGCTCTTGAGATGAGTGGCTTCCGTGTCGTCACAGGTCGCGACACCGTCGGCCACTTTCAGGACTTCGGCGTCCTTCGCGGGGTCCGAGCAGGGCACCTTCTGATAGGCCACGCTGTCGGCGAGGAAGTTCTCGAGGCAGTCGCCCTGCTTCGCGTTGATCATCATGCAGAGCCGGTACGAGGCGAACGTCTTGTCGACGGTGAGCTGGTCGTATTCGCCCGCCGGGCACGCGCCGCCGGCGTCGGTCTTCGCCCCGGCCTTCGCGTTGGCCTCGACAGAACCGCAGTCCGCCTTGACCGGGTCGTCGCCGACATCGCCGAAGGTGGTGACCGCGTAGCAGTCGCCGACACGGACGTCGTCGGTGTCGGCGAGGTACCCGAAGATCCACGAAGACGCGCTGAGCACCACGATCGCGACCGGCACCAGGATGCTCACCCAGAACCATTTGGAACGCCTGTGTTCGGTCATGTCAGCAGAGGGTATTCGCCACCACGGAAAAGGGCGCCCCGATCGCTCGGAGCGCCCTTTCGCGGAGAATCGGCGTCAATCGTTTTGGAAGTACGACAGCAGCCGCAGGATCTCGAGGTACAGCCAGACCAGCGTGGTCATGAGACCGAAGGCGGCGAACCACGCCCACTTCGACGGCATGCCTTCGCGGATCATCCGGTCGGCCTGGTCGAAGTCGAGCAGGAAGCTGAACGCCGCGACACCGATCACCACGAGGCTGAAGATGATCGCGATCGGCCCGCCGTCACGCAGCGGGTTGAAGCCGAAGAAGCTGGTGATGAGGTTGACCAGCATCAGGATCGCGACACCGACGACGGCGCCGATGATCCACTTCGTCAGCTTCGGGGTGACCTTGACCGCGCCGGTCTTGTAGACGACCAGCATCGCGACGAAGACACCCGCGGTACCGATGATCGCCTGCAGCGCGATACCGGGGTACAGCGCCTCGAAAAGGCCGCTGATCGCACCGAGGAAGACACCCTCGGCCGCCGAGTACGCCAGCGTGAGCGGGCCGCTCGGCTTCTGCTTGAAGATGATCACGAGGGAGATCACGAGGCCGACGAGCATGCCGCCGACGAGGGCGCCGATCACGCCGCCGCTGATACCGGTGATCCGGCCCGCGGCGTCCACGGGCAGCTGGCTGATCGCCCAGATCGCGGTGAGCACGCCGGTCACCAGCGCGGTGCCGAGGCTCAGCGCCGTCTTGATGACGACGTCGTCGACGGTCATCGGACGGTCGTCGGCGCCGGCGGAGGTCTGCGGAGGGCCGTAGCCGGGCACGCCGCCCTGGGGTTGGTTGAAGCCTACGTTGGGTCCGTACTGAGCCGCGCCACGCGGCAGGTTCCGGAACGCCGGGTTGCTACTGGATCGCACCTGATCCTCCTGGATCTACTGGCACCTGCATCGGGTTCAACGACCGCGTGGGCCGCCCGGTTCCCGTCGAAGTAAAGACGACTTTACTCACAATCGGCGCGGCGCCCATCCCCCACACCGTATGCGGCGGAGATCACCGACCGTTCACCGATACCCCACCTGATGCCCTATTGCCAAAACCGCTGCTCACACGCCACCCTCCACGTTGCGTGTTCGGATAATCACCGAAGGCGTGTCGGGGAACCTATCGATCGTGTGACCTGCGTCGACGTACAGGCGTCGAGGGCAGAGCACGGCCAAAGGAGTCAACACACCATGGGGTGGACCACACGCCCGAGCGTGCGTTCGCGCGCCTTGACCAGCCTGATCGCGACGTGCCTGCTCGGCGCCTTGTCCGCCACCGTCGCGGCGACACCGGCCTCGGCCGCCAAGGAGGAAGGCGTCGGCTACCAGGTCACGCCAGGCCAGACGGTCGACAGCAAGCCCAGAGATCGCGACTGGCTGGGCTCCTACGTCGTCAACGGCAAGCACGTGTTCTGCGTCTCCTTCCAGCTGAAGGCGCCGGACACCAACGAGAAGTACCAGCCCGGCGATGAACTCCTCGACAAGTGGGGCGCGAAGCTCCCCGAGGACACCGCGGCCAACATCTCCTACCTTCTGCTTCGCTACGGCGGCACCAAGGACAACGCCGAGGCGGCGGCGCTCGCGCATCTGCTGCACTCGTGGACGTCGAAGCCGCGTACCGCCGACGACCTCAAGCCGAACCTCCCCCCGGAGAAGATCGGCTACGACGTCCAGAGCCACCTCGACAAGCTGAAGGCGCAGCACGCCGACGCCGCCACGGCCGTCGAGAAGCTGACCAAGGACGCCGAAGCCAACCGCGGTCCGTGGACCACCGCGATCGCGCCGCCGAAGGAAGACCAGCACATCGGCACCGCGGGCGAGTGGACGATCAGCGTCAAGAACGCCAAGGGCAAGGGTGTCTCCGGCGTGCCCGTGCAGCTCACGCCGTCGAACGCGACGATCGAAAGCGGTGAAAGCACCAAACCCGCGTCGACCTCGAACGCCAAGGCCGAGAAGGCCACCACGGTGAAGACCGGCGAAGACGGCACCGTCACGGTCAAGGTGACGCCGACCGGTGACCAGCCGAAGCTGGCCAGCTCGCTGTCCGCCCCCGCGGACCGCCCGTACGTGCAGTTCCCCGTCGAGACCGGCGTGCAGAAGGTCGTGTCGACCGGCGGCGAGAAGGAGCTGAAGGCCCAGGGCGTCGCGGTCGTTTCGAAGCCGGGCAAGGTCCAGGTGACCAAGGTCGACGCGAAGACCGGCAAGGGCATCGCGGGCGCCGCACTGCGGATCACCGCCAAGGACAAGTCCACCGCCGCCGTCGGCCACGACGGCAAACCGCTCAACGGCGCCGACGGCAAACCCGCCGTCGTCACCACCGAAGGCGAGAACGGCACGGTCACCGTGGAGAACCTGCGGACCCCGCAGGAGATCTGCGTGGTCGAGGTCAGCGCGCCGCCGGGCTACACCAACGCGTTCGACCCGAAGAATCCGCCGTCCGCCTGTGGTGAGCTCAAGCCGGGTGAGACGCTGGCGCTCAAGGTCGCCAACACGCCCAACGAGGTACCGCGCACCATCCCCGCCGGCGACCGGCCGGTGGCGATGATGCAGGGCACCGTCGAGAACTCGGCGTCGACCGCCGGCATCCTCGGCGTCGGCGCGCTCGCGCTGCTCGGTTCGGTGATGGTGGGCGTGGCCGCGCGGCGGTCTTCGCGACGCTAAGAGGGTTCTGGAATGTCAGTACGACGCGGGTTCGCGCTGGGAGCGGTCACGGTCCTGTGCGCGGACCTCGTCGCGGCCCTGCTCATCTGGCCGCCGACGACCGTGGTGACGGGGACGGCTCAGGCCGTCTCCGTTTCCGTCGCGGGTGGCGCCCCCGCCGCGCCCGCACAGCAGGAGGTCCCGCCTCCGCCGGACATCATCCCCACGACTCCGACGGCAGCTCCGCCGCCGCCGAAGGAGCCTGAAGCCCCGAAGCCGCAGGGTCCGGGGACGATCCGGCTGCCGGCGGGCGGCGCGGCGAAACTCGTGCGCAAGGAGCTCGGACCGGGCGCGGAACTCCCGGTGCCGGAGAACCTCGGCGAGGTGACCTGGTGGGGCGCCGAGCTGAATTCGGCCACCGGGGCGAGCGTGTTCGCCGGGCACGTGAACTGGAAGGGCGCGACGGGCCCGTTCGCGGAGCTGTGGACCGAGCGGATCGGCGGCGCCGTCACCGTGGTCGACAAAGCCGGGAAGTCCTGGCAGTACAAGGTCTCCCAGCTGATCACGCTGAAGAAGAACGAGCTGCCACAGCGGGCGGACGAGCTGTTCGGCCAGTCCGGTCCACATCGGATAGTCCTCGTCACCTGCGGCGGCCGCTGGGTCGGCGGGGAGACCGGCTACGCCGAGAACCGGGTCGTCATCGCCGACCCAGCCTAGTTACCCGTGAGTAACTTCACCGGCGCCGTGGTGGTCCTCGCCGTCCCGATGCAGCAGAATGCCGGGGGACGCGGGCGAGCACGGTGAAGGGTGAGGCAGATGGCGACTTTTCTGGTGACCGGGGCGACCGGACTGATCGGGCGCCAGTTCACCCGGCTACTGCTCACCAGGGACGACGTCGACAAGGTCGCGCTCGTCGTCCGCGCCTCCTCGCGGGACAAACTCGCGAAACTCGTGAACGCCTGGCCGCATCCCGAACGCGTCACCCTCGTCACTGGCGACCTCGGCGAGCCCCTGCTCGGCGTCGGCGAAGAGGATCGAGAGAAGCTTCGCGGCGTCGACCACGTCGTGCACCTCGCCGCCCTTTACGACCTCACCGCCGACGATGAAGCCAGCATCAAGGCCAACGTCGAAGGCACCGCGCAGGTGATCGCCCTCGCCGCGGATCTGAACGCAGGCTGCCTGCACCACGTGTCCTCGGTCGCCGTCGCCGGCGACCACGAGGGCATGTTCACCGAGGAGATGTTCGACGTCGGCCAGCGGCTCGTCACGCCGTATCACCGCACGAAGTTCGAGGCGGAGCGCCTCGTGCGCGAACAGCAGGACGTGCCGTGGCGGGTGTACCGGCCCGCGGTCGTCGTCGGGAACTCCGAGACCGGCGAAATGGACAAGATCGACGGCCCGTACTACCTGTTCCCCGCCATCAGCAGGTTGGCCGGGCTGCCCGACGTGCCGATCGTCGGCCCCGACCTCGGCGACACCAACGTCGTCCCGGTCGACTACGTCGCCGAGTCGCTGAACGCCCTGATCACCACGAAGGGCCTCGACGGGCGCGCGTTCCACCTGGTCAACCCGGAGCCCCAGCCGGTCGTCTCGGTCTACAACGCCTTCGCGAAAGCCGCGGGCGCGCCGACCATCTCCGTGCAGCTCAACGAACGCGTGTCCAAGGGCATCGTCAACCTAGTGAAGCTGAGCGAGCACATCCCCGGCTTCACGATCGCGCGCGACGCCGTGATGGAGCGGCTCGGCATCCCGCCGGTGCTGCTGGAGACCATGGCTTTCCCGTCGGTGTTCTCGTCGGCGTCGACGCGCAAGGCACTCATCGGCTCGGGTGTCGAGGTACCCCGGATCGAGGAGTACGCGCCCACCCTGTGGCGCTACTGGCGGGAGCACCTCGACCCGTTCCGCGCGCGCAAGCACGGCCCGCGCGGCGAACTGGACGGCCGTCGCGTGATCATCACCGGCGCGTCCTCGGGTATCGGCCGCGCGACCGCGATCAAGGTCGCGGCCGCGGGCGGGGTGCCGCTGCTCGTCGCGCGGCGCCGTCACGAACTCGAAGAAGTGCGGGACGAGATCATCGCCGCCGGCGGCACGGCGTCGGTGTACCCCGCCGACCTGACCGACGAGGAATCGGTGCACAAGGCCGTCGACGCGATGCTCGCCGAGCACGGCCGCATCGACATGCTCGTGAACAACGCCGGCCGCTCGATCCGGCGGTCGATCAAACTGTCGTACGACCGGTTCCACGACTACGAACGCGCGATGGCGATCAACTACTTCGGCGCGGTGCGGCTGATCCTCGCGGTGCTGCCGCATATGTCCGAGCGGAAATTCGGGCATATCGTCAACGTCTCGTCGATCGGCGTGCAGGGAATCGCGCCGCGCTTTTCGGCATACGCGGCGTCGAAGGCCGCTTTGGACTATTTCTCCCGGATCGCCGCGACCGAGACCCACGGCGACGGAATCACCTTCACGACCATCCACATGCCACTCGTGCGCACGCCGATGATCCGGCCGACGAAGATCTATGACGCGTTTCCGACCAAATCGCCGGACCAGGCCGCGGACATGGTGATGAAGGCACTGCGGGAACGTCCCAAGCACATCGGCACGCCCGCCGGGCAGGCGATCGGGCTCGCGTACACGCTCACGCCGGGGCTCACGGATGCCGTGGCCTACCAAGGATTCCGCGTGTTCCCGGATTCCGCGGCCGCGGGCGGCGAAGGCGGACTCAAGATCGGGAAGGGCGAGCAGCATCTGTCCCGCGCGGCGATGGCGCTCGCCCGGCTCAGCCGCGGCTTCCATTGGTGACACTGCGCACACGGGTGGCGGCCGTTCAGGTGAGGGATAGCAGCTGAGAGACGACACACGTCGGTGAATCACCAAGCCTGACAACGGCGACCCCGCGTACGCAGGTACCGTCGTGGCCATGGTTCCCGAGCGAGACAACGGCCTGTTGCCCCTGCGGCGCGAGTACACCCAGGCCTGGCACGGCTTCGACCGGAACGAAGTGCGCCAGTATCTGGATCATCTCGAAGCCCAGCTGCATCGCGTGATCACCGACCGCGACGCCGCGATCGCGCAGGCGACCTCGGCCACGCGCGAACTCGAAACCGTTCGCCACGAGGTGGCGAAGCTGAACGCCAGGATCGAGGAGCTGAAGAAGCCGCCGGAGCGGCTCGAAGACCTCGACGAGCGGATGCAGCGCACCGTCACGCTCGCGCAGGCGCGCGCGGACGAGATCACGAAGCGTGCCGAAGTCGCCGCCGAGAAGCACTGGGCTTCTTCGAGCGAAGCCTCGAAGAAGCTCCGCGAGCGCTACACGCGGCTCGTCGCCGAACTGGACAAGCAGGCGGACGCGTTGCACTCCGAGCACGAGTCCGCACTCGCCGAGACGCGAGCCGAGGTCCAGCGGCTGACCGTCGAGGCCGCCCAGCGCCGGGAACTGCTGGACAACGAAGCCGAGCGCAAGCGCCGGAAGATCGAGCGCGAGTTCGAGCAGACGATCGCGGCGCAGAAGGCGGCGCACGAGAAGCACATCGCCGACCAGCAGACGGCCAGCAAGAACCAGGCCGAACGCCGGATCGCGGAGGCCACCGCGGAGGCCAAGCGACGCATCGACGAGGCGACGACCGAGGCCAAGCGTCGGCTCGACGAAGCCACGACGACAGCCGCCCAGCGCACGACGGCCGCCCAGCGGAAGGTCGAACGGCTGGCGGAGATCCGCGAGCAGGCCCGGAAGAGCCTCATGCAGGCCGACGAGGTCCTGAAGGGCAGCGAGGCGATGCTCGCGGCGCTGCCCGAGGAGTCGGTGATCCCGCACGCTTCGAAGCTCGTCGGCGGCGACAGCAAGGCCGAGGAGACGAAGCCGGCGGGCAAGCCGGCCGAGCAGCCCGCGTCGAAGGCCGCCGCTCCGGCCGCCGCCAAACCCGCTCCCGCCAAGCCCGCTTCTTCGGCGCCTGCCGCCGCTGCGCCGAAGAACGGACAGACCGAGCAGAACGGCCCGAAGGCGAACGGGCAGAAGCCGTCACCGGCCAAAACCGGCTCCTGACCAGCGCGAAGTAGCAAGGGACCTTTGCTATCACTCTCCAAAAGAGAGTGATAGCAAAGGTCCCTTGCTCTCTTTCCGGGCGCGGTCAGGGGGCGGTGGTGCGTGGCCAGGGGTTGGCCGCTTCGAGCTGGGCGGCAAGGCCCAGCAGGAGCGCTTCCCCACCGGGCGCGGCGACGAGCTGGACGCACGCCGGGATGCCCGAAGGATGCACGCCGATCGGCACCGACATCGCCGGATAGCCGGCGAGATTCCACAGCCCGGCGAAACCCGCCACGCGCAGGGACGGCAGTACGTTGGCGATCCATCGGCTGTCGTGCCACGTGCGCGCCTTGAGCGGGAGGGTCGCGATCATGGGGGTGACCAGGACATCGTGGTCGGCGAAGAACTCTTCGGCACGCTCCAGCCAGCGCTCCCGGGTGGCCTCCCGGACCCGCTTGGCCATCAGCCGCCCGAGCCGGACGTGCATACGGGTACGGGGCTGGAGTGCGCTGAGGTCGAACTCGGCCGCTTGCTCGGCCGGACCCGCGACCCATCGCGCGAGAAGGCCACCGATCGCTCCGGCGTTGTACCGCGGTGTTCCGGGCGCGACGGTGTGCCCGGCCTCGCGGAACAGCTCTCCGGCCCGCGTGACGGCCCGGCTGAACGCGCGCGGCAGCGGCGCCCTCGTCAACGGGACCTGGGTCGACAGGGCGATGCGAGACCGCTTCGGTTCGGCGAGGTCGGCCAAGCCGGGCTGTTCGGCGAGGACCGACATCAGCACGGCGGCGTCTGCCACCGTGGTCGTCATCGGACCGTGCGTGGACAGGCCGAACCAACCGTCCTCCCCCGGCACTCGGACCACGCCCTTGCCCGGTTTGAGACCGACGATCCCGCACATCGCGGCAGGCAGCCGGATCGAGCCCAGACCGTCGGTGCCGTGTGCGATGGGCACGAGTCCGGCCGCGACGGCCGCGGCGCTCCCTCCCGACGAACCGCCGGCGGCGTACGACGGGTTGCGCGGATTACGCGCCATCCCGTCCGGATCGTCACTCGACGGCCAGATGCACAGCTCCGGCACCCGGGTCAGGCCGACGATCACCGCACCGGCGGCGCGCAGCCTCCGCGCTATCTCACCGTCCTCTGTGGACGGCGTCGACGAACCCGCGCGTGACCCCCACGAGGCGTATTCGCCCTCGATCGGCGCGACGTCCTTGACCGCGACGGGCACCCCGGCCAAGGGCAGATCGGCCAGGTCCGCGCGTTCGCCGACGGCGGCGGCCTCAGCGAGCGCCTCCTCGACCCGGACCCGGCGAAACGCGCCGACCACCCCGTCCGCCGCCGCGATCCGGGCCAACGCCTCACGCGTCACCTCGACCGGGTCGAGTTCCTTGGCGCGGACAGCCGCCGCGATTTCCACTGCCGTCTTGACCATCCCCGCACTGTAGAACGGGCGGGCAAGATCAGCTGCGCGCCGAACAGGCGAACTTCGCCGAGTCCGGTTCGAACGCCGGGAAATCGGTGTAGCCGTCGAGCCGGGCGCCGTAGTAGACGTCGCGATCCGCTTCGGCGAGCGGCGCGTGGAGAGCGAATCGCGCAGGCAGATCCGGGTTCGCGATGAACAACCTGCCGAAGGCGACCACGTCGGCCAGACCGGCTCCGATCAAGGACTCACCCTCGGCGCGGCTGGTCGGCTTCTCGGATCGCAGATTCGCGACGAGCGTTCCTGGCCACAAAAGCCGCAGGTGCGACAGCACCTCGACGTCAGGGGTATCGATGACGTGCAGGTATGCGAGCTCGTACCGGCCGAGTTCCGCGAGCAGTCGTGAGTACACCTCCTTCCAATCGTCTTCCACGATGTCGTTCTCCGGGTTGCCCGGCGAAATACGCAGAGCGACCCTGGCCGCACCGATCTGCTCGGCCACGGCCGCCACCACCTCGAGCGGGAAGGTGAGCCGGGCGGCGACCGAGCCGCCGTAACGATCCTCCCGGCGGTTGGTGTTGCCGGCGAGGAACTCCTGGATGAGGTAGCCGTTGGCGCCATGGAGTTCCACGCCGTCGAATCCCGCCTCGACGGCCCGGCGTGCCGCCTCGGCGAAGTCCTGGACGACCTCGCCGATCTCCTCCTCGCCGAGCGCCCGGGGTTCGACGGTGTCCGTCCAGCCGCCGGCCGAGAAGATCCGCCCGGCCTGCCGGACCGCCGACGGCGCCACCGGTGTCCGGCCCGTCACGCCGGGGTGGCTGACCCGTCCCGCGTGCCAGAGCTGCGCGTAGATCCGGCCGCCTTTCTCGTGCACGGCCGCCGTCACCTCACGCCATGCCTCGGCCTGCTGCTCTGTCGCCAAGCCTGGGATTCCAGGGCCGCTCTTGCCGGTCTTGTTCACCCAAATGCCTTCGCTCACGATCAACCCGGCGCTCGCACGTTGGGCGTAGTACTCGGCCGTCCGCGGATGTGGCACGCCGGTGGGATCGTCGGCGCGTCCCCGGGTCATCGGAGCCATCGCTATGCGGTTCGGCAGTCGGATCGCGGTACCGCGGAACGCTTCTAGCAACCTCATGGACGCGAAGCTAAACCCTGACACCGGCGTCACGGTCAACCGCGGATTCCGCGGCTACTGTGGACTCATGCGGATCGGCGAACTGGCGAAGCGAACCGGGGTGAGCGTCCGATCGTTGCGGTACTACGAAACGGAAGGCCTGTTGCGGCCCGACCGATGCGGCAACGGCTACCGGACCTTCACCGAAGACGACATCGCCAGGGTGCTGCAGATCCAGCTCTTCTATTCAGCCGGGTTGTGCAGCGGCAAGATCGCGGAACTCCTTCCTTGCGTTTCCGGGGACCACACGCATTTGGTGCCCTCGCCGGAGATGACCGACGAGCTGGAGATCGCCAAAACCCGCATCCAGAACCAGATTTCCTTGCTCACCACCTCTCTGTCGGTTCTGGAACGTGTCCTGGCCGCGGCCAAGGGGACCGATACCGCCGCGGTACCGGTTCCCGCTCGGCCCGTCCGGCGCCATCGCGGGATCCATGTCTGACCCGTATCAGGCGTTCGGGTCTCGGCCCATCAATCCGAGCAGCCTGTCCTGCAGGGGTGCGTCTTCGGGCACCTTCACTTCAGGACCGAAGACGACGATGCCGGGCCCGAAAGCACCCGGGATCCTCATCTGGTCGGGGATGGCCTGCGCGGCCGGCCACATCCGCGCGACCTCCTCCGGATCGATCGTGTCGTCCTGACCGGTGGCCCTGGCCAGGTCCCAGCCGTGGATCACCATGTCGGCGCTGACGACTTGATCGATGTGCTGTTCGGCGGTCATCTTCCCTGTCGGCGTCTCGTGCTCCGTTGCCGCGAGCACTGGGTCGCCGAGGACCGCCTCGACATCGGCGCGAGCCGCCCGGAAGGCACCCAGCGGGTCTTCCATGAGCGACGGCGCCGGCCCGAGGTCACGTCCGAACGGGCTCAGCATCGCGGCGTGCATGTCGACGATGTGCCCGACGACATCCCTGGCGTTCCAGTCTTCACAGGGAGACTTGCTCTCCCACCGGCCTGTTTCGACAGCGGCGACCTTGCTCTCGAAGGCGTCGGCCCGGACGCGATAACGGTCGGCGATGGCGTTCATCGTGTTCCCGCCCGCACCGGAGCGACCACGACCTCGGCCAGCTTGTCGAAGCCTTCACCGACGCCCCGCTCCATCCCGGATTCGAGCACGGCGTCCCGGATCCGTTTCGAGCCGTACCGCACCACCTGGGTCAGTGTGGTGACTCCGTCGTGTTCGGCCAGGGTCAAAGTCGCCAAAGCCTGCCCTTCCGACGCCTCGCAGTCCTCGTTCGTCTCGAGGGAGACCAGCCGTCCTGGGGGGTCGATCTCCTGGTAGACGCCCTGCAGCAGCATCTCCATCCCGCCGCCGTGGCGCAGCCGGTAACGCCATCTGCCACCGACCCGCAGATCGATCTCGCATTCGACGACCTCACAGTCGTGCGGACCGAACCAGCGGCGTACCAGCTCGGGTTTCGTCCAGGCGTCGAACACCAACGCCCTCGGTGCGTCGAAGGATCTCGTCATGACGATCTCGAGATCGCCGGATTTCGTCACGCTGAGAGTTCGTCCCATCGTGCTGTTCCTTTCCGCTCGTGCGGTGGTCAATCGGTCTCGTCCCGGCGTTCGGGGTGCTGGATCTCCCCTTCCAGGACGAGATCCAGCTTCGAGAAGGTCTCGTCCCAGTAGCGGCGGTAGCCACCGAGCCATTCGTTCGCGTTCTTCAGCGGCTGGGCCACCAGCCGGCAGGGGCGGCGCTGAGCGTCGCGCCCCCTCGCCACCAGCCCAGCCCGCTCCAGCACCTTCAGATGCTTGGAGATGGCGGGCTGGCTCATCGCGAACGGCTCGGCCAGCTCCGTCACCGTGGCATCGCCACGCGCGAGCCGGGCCAGGATCGCGCGGCGAGTGGGGTCGGCGAGCGCCGCGAAGGTGACATCGAGCAGATCCTGTGCCACGGTCGCCCGCCTTTCCGTTTCCTCTGTTCGAGCAGTTCTCACGATTTCGACTTCTCACGATCGCTTCGGCATCCGCCGACCTGCTGGATAACCTTGCGGTTCCATAACCATGTGGTAATCTACGGCGGAGCAGATCGAGCTGTCAAGTCCGAACGTCCGCTTGACGAGGGAGAACACGGAGAAGAAGGGAGGTGGGGCCGAAGGTCCGGCAGGCGCGCCCACGCCCGAAAGGGCACGCAAGCGCGTACGAACGGGCAAGCCGGGTTACCGTCGATACCGGCATGGACGACGAACGAAACGAGCCGATGAACTCCGGGCGACCGAAGACGACGAAGCGATGGGCGACCGTAGTCCTGGGAGCCGCGACCGTTCTGCTCACCAGCGTGCAGTGCGGTACGGCGAACGACGAGGCCGGATCCGCGCAGCCGGCGGGGACGGTACCCCCGCTGCACAGCAGCGTCGCTTCAGTCCCACCCAGCTCCAGCAGGCCCGCGCCCTCGCCGTCACCGAGGGCGGAGCAGGCGCCCGTTCCAGGCTGCGAAGCGGTCATCGCCGGGATGAGCCCCCGGCAGCGGCTGGCCCAGTTGGTGGTGGTCGGCGTGAACGCCGGTGACCCGCAGGCGGCGGTGAAGCTGGTACGCGACCAGCAGATCGGCGGGATCTTCCTCGGCGGAAACGAGACGGCCCTCCTGCGCAACCGCGCGTTGGACGAGGTCCAGCGTGCCGCGAAGGTTCCGGTATCGGTGGCGATCGACGAGGAAGGCGGCCGTGTCCAGCGGATCGACGCCCTCGACGGCGACATGCCGAGCGCACGGAAGATGGCCTCGACCCTGACACCGGCACAGGTACGAGCGAAGGCCGCCGAACGAGGGCGGCAGATGCTGGCTCGTGGCGTCACCGTCGATTACGCGCCCGACGCCGACATCACCGACCAACCGGACCGCGACATCGTCGGCGACCGGTCGTTCGGAGCGAATCCCGAAGTCGCGCGGAAGTACATTCTGGCGTTCGCGCAGGGCTTGCGGGACGCCGGAGTGCAGCCGGTACTGAAGCACTTCCCCGGCCACGGGCACGCCAGCGGTGATTCCCACAAGGGACTGGTGCGGACACCGCCGCTGGCGTCGCTGCGGAAGGTCGACCTGGTTCCGTACCGCGACATCGGCGAGTACGGCGAGATCGGCGTCATGGTCGGACATCTGGACGTGCCCGACCTGACCGGCGGGACACCGTCGACCCTGTCGGCGCCGGCGTACCGGCTACTGCGGAAGGACTACGCGTTCGACGGCCCGGTGATCACGGACGATCTCGGGGCGATGAAGGCGATCACGTCGCAGTACCCGCT
This sequence comes from Amycolatopsis sp. EV170708-02-1, assembly GCF_022479115.1. Classification (NCBI taxonomy): domain Bacteria; kingdom Bacillati; phylum Actinomycetota; class Actinomycetes; order Pseudonocardiales; family Pseudonocardiaceae; genus Amycolatopsis; species Amycolatopsis sp. EV170708-02-1. The sequence continues at coordinate 3,192,486 of NZ_CP092497.1, read as the reverse complement.
GCAGACGGCTGTGCTCAAGGCATTGCAGGCTGGGGCGGATCAGGCGTTGTGGTCCTCCGGCGGCAATGTCGGCACGGTGCTGGCCACGTTGGAGCAAGCGCTGGCGTCCGGCGACCTCCCCGCGGCCCGGGTCGACGAGGCCTTGACCCGCGTGCTCACGGCGAAACGCGCCTGCGGCTGACCATCGACGGCCAGGCCGGCGATCAGGCGGGCGCTCGGCAGGGTCCCGTGAAAAGCGGTCCGAAAACTCAATGAACACAATGCTGACCAGGCGCGCGTCAGGAGTGACCCTGATCACCGCCCTGCCGCCCGATCAAGGAGGATCGCGTGCCTGGTCCCACGAAATACCTGCGCCGTCTCGCGCTGACGGCCGCCGCCGCTGCCGGATTGAGCCTGCTCACCGCTCCGATGGTGTCGGCCACGCCATCGCCGGTCGACCATCCAGTGCGGACGACCGGCTGCCAGCGTCCGTCCCCGGTCCCCGCCGGGGCGACGACGTTGCGGACTTTGACGTCCGGCGGTCTGGTCCGCGAGTACACGGTGCACGTGCCGGCGCAGTACCGGTCTTCGCGGCCGTATCCGCTGGTGTTGTCGTTCCATGGCCACAAGCGGACGTCGAAATATCAGGAGGAGCTGTCCGGGTTTTCCGCGTATGACGCGATTTCCGTCTACCCACAAGGACTTCCGGGCACGGACGGGGAGTCGGCATGGGCCGGCGCGCCGTACTCGGCGGCCGCCGACGACGTGCTCTTCACCAGCGATCTGCTGAACACGCTCCAGCGTGAACTGTGCGTCGACTCCCGCCGGATCTACGCGACGGGCAAGTCGAACGGCGGCGGATTCGTCGGCGTCCTCGCCTGCCGGATGCCGGGCCGGATCGCGGCGTTCGCCCCGGTCGCCGGCGCGTTCTATCCACAAGGCGGCGAGTGCCACCCGTCGCGTCCCGCGCCGATTCTCGATTTCCACGGCACGGCCGACGCGACGATCCCCTACACCGGGAATCCCGCCAAGGGCCTCCCGACACTGCCGGATTGGCTCGCGGCATGGGCGAACCGGAACGGCTGCTTCCCACGTCCGATCCAGTACTCGCCGAAGGCCGACGTCACCGTCCAGCGATGGCTTGGTTGCTCACTTCAGCACTACCGGGTCGAAGGCGCCGGGCACGTCTGGCCGAGCACCAGCCCGAACAACGACTCCGCCACTCCGACCGTCATCGACGCGACCCCGGTCATCTGGAAGTTCCTGCTCGCTCACCGTCTGCGTTAAGAACTCGTCGATTTCCTTGCCGGACCCGCTGCCCGGCGCTACCGTCGAACTTGACCGGATGACCAGATAAGCAAATCTGGTCACGAAGTCAGACACTGGGAGCGCATGTGGCAGAACGTCCGGACCGCACCGCCGGCCGCGCCGATCGCATCCTCGACGCGGCCGGCGTCCTGCTGTCGCGGCTGGGCTATCGCAAGGTGACCATCGAGGACATCGCGAGCCAGGCGGGCATCGGGAAGGGCACGATCTACCTGCACTGGCCCACCAAGGAAAACCTCTTCCACGCGCTGCTCCTGCGAGAATCCCTCCTTGCCGCCGAGAACCTTCTCGAGCGGCTGGAAGAAGACCCGGCGGAAGTCGTCCCGCATCGGTTCCAGCGAGCCGCTTTCCTGTTCACCCAGCGAAACCCGTTGCTCGGCGCGCTCATCACCGGCAACACCGAATTGCTGGGCCGGTTGAAGAAACACCCTCTGCAGGATCAGGACGCGGTCGTGACCGAGCGGTACCTGAAGACGATGACGGACCGGGGCCTGCTGCGCGACGACATCCCGAACCTGCTCTTTTCCCTGCGTGCTTCGGCGCTGGGGTTCTACCTGATGGACAGCTTCACCGGCGACGGCGCCGGCCTCACCATCGAAGAGAAGGCCGACGCTCTCGCGCACATCATCCGGACGGCGTTCGAGCCGCCGGAGCCGCCGTCCACGGCGAATCTGGCCGCCACCGCGGCCGAAGTGATCGAGGCGTTCCAGGATCTGATCTCGTCCTATCGCGCCTGGATCTACCGGAAGGACGGCCCCGCGGAGCCCGCTTGACCCGGGTTCCTCCACCACACGAAGAAGGGGGCAAGCCATGACCACGATCGCCGAAACCTGGGGTGTCCACGAAGCCCAGTTCTGGCTTCGGGACGAATTCCCGGCCGAACCGGTCCGATTCGATCCCGAGACGGGCATGTGGAACGTCTACGGCCACGCCGAGGCGTTGAAGACCCTGAGTGATCCCAAGGTGTTCTCTTCCGACACCACCCGGCTGATCCCCAAGGAGATCTCACCGGACAAGGACCTGTTCGTCGAAGGCAACCTGCTCCAGATGGATCCTCCGGATCACAAGAAGCTGCGCACGCTGGTGAGCCACGCCTTCACACCGAAGGTCGTCGCGGATCTCGAACCGCGGATCGCCGCGCTGACGAACGAGCTCCTCGACGCGGTCGACGGCGTGGACTCGATGGAACTGGTGACCCATCTGGCCTACCCGCTGCCAGTGATCGTGATCGCCGAGCTGCTCGGCATCCCGGCGAGCGATCGCGACCTGTTCAAGGAATGGGTCGACACGTTGCTGCGGAACAGCCAGCAGAGGTCGTTGATCAAGCAGACCGAAGAGGACAAGAAGGCCGCCGAGGAAACGTCCGCTCAGGTGAAGAACCTGGTGAACTACCTTTCCGAACACGTCGACGACCGGCGGCGGAATCCGCGTGAGGACCTGCTGACCAAACTCGTCGAAGCCGAGGTCGACGGCACGAAACTCACGCAGAACGAAGTCGTCAACTTCGCGAACGTGCTGCTGCTCGCCGGGCACATCACCACCACGATGCTGCTCGGGAACACGGTGCTGTGCCTGGATTCCCATCCGGACGAGTACCGGCGGGTCCGTGAGGACCGCGCGTTGCTGCCCGCCACGATCGAGGAATCACTGCGGTTCCTCAGCCCGTTCGCACTGGTCGCCCGCGCCACGACGACCGAAGTCGAACTGGGCGGCCAGACGATCCCGGCGGACCGCATGCTCGCTATCTGGGTCGCGGCGGCGAACCGCGACCCGCGCACCTTCACGGATCCGGGGGTCTTCGATCCGGCGCGGGCGCACAACCCGCATCTGGCTTTCGGCCGCGGGATCCATTTCTGCATCGGCGCCCCGCTCGCCAGGCTCGAAGGCAAGACGGCGCTCAACATCCTGCTGGACCGTTTCCCGGATCTGCGCACCGATCCGGCCGTTCCGCCGTCGTTCATCCCCAGCCCGCACATGACGGGAGTGAACGAGCTTCGGTTGCTGCTGAAGCCCTAGCGGTCCGCGAACCGGGAGGCGAGCGGGACCACCATGCGCGGGATCCGCTTCCCGGGCGTGTACCTCAGTTCGGTGATGTTGCCGTTCGGCACGAGGTAGGTGTCGGCGAAAGTGCGGAATCGGCGCATGGCCGCGCTGTCCGGGGTGGTGGTCCCGGTCAGCAATGACCACATGACCGCGCGGATGAAGAGTCCGTGTGTGAAGACGGCGATCGGCCCGGGTTCCCGTTCTCCCAGCCGTGCCAGGAATTCCTGGGTCCGGATGAAGAGGGCGGCGAAGGATTCCGCGCCGTTCACCGCGTGGTGCGGATCGGCACGGGACCAGTAAGCCTCCGTGTACGGCTTACGGGTGGCGGTGGTGGTGGTGACCTGTCCATGGAGTTCGCCGAGAAAGGTGAACTCCTGGACAGGCCACTCCTCACGCTCCGCGCCGGGGAACCGCTCGATCGTCGGCGCGGCGGTCTGCCGCGCCCGTAAGAAGGGCGACGTCACGATCAAACGAGGCGGTTCGGCCAGCGATTCCGCGATTTCGATCGCCTGCCGCCGGCCGAGTTCGGTCAACGCGGAAGCCCCCGGCTCACCGCCGGGAAGCCCCGCGTTGGATTCGCTCTCGCCATGCCTGATCAGCCACACCCGTGCCACGATCGCCTCCTAGACCCCGTGTGCCATCGACGATCGCACCGAGCGGAGTTGACCGCGTCTTCCAGGATGCCCAATCACCGCGGAAGTGGCGGAATTTTCACCGACCGAACTGTCCAGGCGAGCGTCCCTCGCCAGCGGGACCGCGATACGCCTGCGCGATGTCGAGCCAGTGGTCCGCCAACGCGCCCTCGGCGCGGACGTCGAGGTCGTCGCGGTGACGGCGCCGGGTGACCAGCAGACAGAAGTCCTCCGCGCTGCCGGTGACGCGCTGCCGGGAGTCCTCGGGGCCGAACGTCCACAACTGCCCGGACGGCGCGGTGATCTCGAACCGGAACTCCTGTTCGGGAGGGGTCAGGCCCCGTGCCTCGTAGCCGAAGTCCCGCACCCGGACGGCGAAGCCGACGAGGTACGCGAGCCGGTCGGTCCGCTCCGGCCGCACTCCCAGCGCGTCCGCGATGTCCTGGCCGTGGGCGAACAGTTCCATCATCCCGGCGCAGGCGAGGACGGCCGGCGGCAGCGGGTTGACCAGCCACGGGACGACCTGGTCCGCCGGCACCGCGGCGAGCGCCTTGATCCCGGCGTCGCGTTCGGCACGCCAGCGGCTGAGCAGGACCTCGTTGGGGTCGCCGAGGTAGTCGTCGAGGGCCGCGTTGACCGCGGCGTCGAAACCACGCGCCATCGAGCGCTTCATGACTTCGGCGAACGTCTGCGGCTCGCCCGCGGACAACCCGGCGATCTTGAAAATGAAGGAGAGATGCGCGATCTGGTGTTTGACCGACCAGCCCGCCGCGGGTGTCGGCAGCTCCCATCCCGCGTCGTCCAGGCCGGCCACCAGGGCATCGACCTGCTCGCCCTCCGTGGTGAGGTCCCTGATCACGTACCGGAAGTCAGTCACCGTGCCGTCCTCTCGCCGTTTCCACCCTCTCGAATGATGCGGACGCGCCGGGCCGTCGTCTTCTCTTCGTGAGCCCCGTCGAATTCGAGCTTGATTCTGGAGCCGGGTCCAAGTTCTACCCTCACACCATGCGAACCGAAGCGACGAAGGCGCTGACGGCGTTGACCATGTCCCAGGTGACCTCCCGCGCCGGAGTGCGGCCGGACACCGTGCGCTACTACGAGCGCATCGGCCTTCTGCCCACGCCCGCGCGGACTTCCGGGGCACACCGGCGCTACGACGAAGACGTCATCGACAGGCTGCGGTTCATCCGGGGCACCCAGCGGCTCGGGCTGTCGCTGACGGAGATCGGTGACCTGCTGAGCGTGCGCGACACCGGGGTGTGCCCGTGCGAACCCGCCGAAACCATGCTGGAACGCCATCTCGCCGAGATCGAAGCGGAGATGGCGCGCCTCGGCGAGCTGCGCGCCGAACTCACTTCCATGCTGTCCGGGATGTCCGGCGCCCAATGCGCCGACCCGCTTCCCGGCGCCTGGTGCCCGCCCGAATGCGGACCCGAGGGAGGAGGTGGATGACCATGCGGAACGACGACTGGTGCGATTGCGACTGCTGCGGCAGCGGCTGCTGCTGACCCGCTCCGGCGGGACCGGCCGGGCTTGACGTCACCCGGCCGGCCATCCGAGGTCAGTCCTGCGGCAGGAGCACCGTCTTCCCGATCCGGTCCTTGGTGACTTCGGCCGAATAGGCCATCAGCCCGCCCGCCTGCGCGTCGCGGAACAGCCGCTGGATCGGCGAGGTGCGCAGGAAACCCGAACCGCCGCCCGCTTTCAGCGCCACTTGGGCGACGTCGCGGGCGATGTCGTTCGCGAGCACCTTCGCTGTCATGGTCGCGGGCAGGAACTCCGGCGAGTTCTGATCCGCCAGCCACGCCATGTTCCGGGCGTACATGAGCGACGCTTCGAGACGGGCGTGGACGTCCGCGACCTCGAACTGCAGCCATTGCATTCCGGCGAGCGGCTCCCCGGTCGCGGGGATGACACGGCTCCGGGCATGCGCGATCAGCGCTTGCTCCGCCGCGTCGGCGATCCCCAGTGACAAGAAGGCGAGGCCCGCGGCGATGTGGTTCGGCCGCCGCACGGTCGTGGGCGGGCACCGGCGGTCCTCCCGCAGGACGGTGTCTTCGAACGAGACGAGCTGGCTCCGGCTGGCGCGCAGTCCCATCGTGTCCCAGATGGGAACGAAGGTCATCGTGTCGTCCGGCGAGACACCGAAGAACGTGGGCACGCCGTCGACGAGCGCGTTGACCAGGAAGTGGTCGGCGACCTCGCAACCCGAAACGAATCGTTTGGCACCGGTGAGCCGGTACCCGCCGTCGACGGGTTCGGCGACCTGTTGCGGCATCAGGAACATGTTGCCACTGCTCGGTTCCGACAGCGCGTTGGCGAAGCGCTTGCCGCCGATGAGCTCGTCGGCGTAGAAGCGACCCACATCGGGGGTGGACAACTGGGCCAGCCCGACGGCGGCGCCGATGTGCATCACCCAGATACACGCCGTCGAAGAACAGGCCGCGCTGAGCATCCGGACGATCTCGCCGTACGTCCGATAACTCAAATCCTCGCCGCCGAACTCCGCGGGCAGGGTCGCCCTGTCGAGTCCGGTCGCGTGCAAGGCACGCAGGTTGGCGATGGGGAGCTCGGCCGTTTCGTCGAACTCGGCGGCGCTCGCGGCGAAGTCCTCCGCCAGTTCGGTGACGGTTTCGATCCAGTGACGTTCGTGGGCGGGTGGGGCGAACGGATGGACGGGCTCGGTCATGCCCGCATCATGCCGGAATCGCGAAGGCCTCCCCGCCACCCCGAGAATGGCGAAGGAGGCCTTTCACGGTCCGACCGTCACACTCCGGTGCAGGCGGCCATCGCGAATTCGCCGGAAGCGGTCTTGGTCGAAACCACCGCGCCGTCGACGGTGATCTTGCAGGTCACGGATCCACCGGTCTCGCCGGTGGTGACCGTGAGCGTCCCGCCCTTGTAGACGCCCTTGTTCTCGACTTCCTTGTTCCACGGCAGCGCCGGGACGGTCTCCGTGACGGGGTTGAGGACCTCGCCGTAGATGACCTCGACGTTCGTGGCGTCGCCGGTGACCTCGTAGGACACCTTCGCGGTGCGGTTGATCTCGTTGTTGACCTCGTTGACCGCCGCGTTGAACACGAAGATCCAGACCACGCAGACCACGAGCCCGAGTGCGGACAAGGCGATACCGGTGATGGAGAGCCCCTTGTTGGAGGCCTTCCCGTTCTTGACGCGGATCAGGCCGATGATCGAGAAGATCAGGCCGAGGATCACCAACGGCCAGGCGACGACGCCGACGAACGGGATCGGGGAGAAGACCAGCCCCACCAGGCCGAGGACGAAGCCCGTGACGCCGATGCCGTTGCGTGGCGGCATCGGGCTGGCGGGGGCTTGCGGGGCCGGCGTGTAGGGGGTTTGCTGGGTCACGGGGGTTTTTCCTTTCCAAAGGGATGAACGAGGCGGCATACAACCAGCGATCGCGAGGCGCCCGCGTCGTCCTCGGCGCGCCAACCCGTTACGACGAAAGTCGTAATTCGCGCGCCGTGAAGGACCGGTTCCGCTGATGCGGCCGGCCAAGCGGGTTTGCGTACGCTCAGCGCATGGCAAGGCGTGTGCTCGGTGTGGTGCTCACCGTGGTGGCGGTCGCGGCGTGCGTGATCAGCAGCATTTTCGTCTTCAGCGCCCAGGGTTACCTTCCGGCGACGCAATCGTTCGACCCGACCTGGTGGTCCACGCTCGGGTTCTTCACCGGGATCGCGGCCGCGGTCATGCTCTGCTGGCGGCACAAATGGCCGGAACTCGTCCTCGGCATCGCCTTGGTGCCGCCGCTCTGCTTCCGGTCCGACGCGCTGGCCGCGCTGGTCGCCCTCGCCGCCTTGGCCGCGCGCCGCCGCGACCGCGTCCTGTGGACCGGCTCCGTCCTGGTCTACGTCGCCACCGCGTGGGCGTTGTTCGGCGACGCCAACCGCCATCCCGACGTGACCGTCGCGGGGCAGATCGTCGGCAAGCAGTTCTCCGCCGTGCAGCTGATGGGGACGTTGACGGTCGCCGTCGTGATGACGGCGGTGCCGCTCACCGTCGGGGTCGTCCGCGGGATGCAGGACAAGCTCGCGATCCGTGAGGCCAAGGAGGAGGAACTCCGGGCCGAGATGACCCGCCGCGCGGAACGCACCCGGATCGCGCGCGAGATGCACGACGTCCTCGGGCACCGGCTCTCGCTGCTGTCGCTGCAAGCCGGTGCGCTCGAAGTCAGCAAAGGACCCGCGACGACCGAGGCGGCGAAGACCGTCCGCACGACCGCGCGCCAGTCGCTCGAAGACCTGAGGCAGGTCATCGGGGTCCTCCGCGATGGCCAGGGTTTCAGCGAAAACAGCGAAAACGGGATCCACCCGGAGCCGCCACAACCGACGCTGGCGGACATCCCCGAACTGGTCGCCAACGCCCGCCGGGCCGGTTTGGGGGTCAACGTGACGATCCTGCTCGACGACGCGGGCGGCGCGCCGGCGTTGCTCGGCACGACCGCGTACCGGATCGTCCAGGAATCGATGACCAACATCCTGAAACACGCCCCGGGTGCGACGGCCGAGGTTTCGGTTCGCGGCGGGCCAGGGCACGGGCTCACCGTCGAGGTCGTCAATCCCCTGGCCGCGACCGTCGCGGCGGGAAGGCCGCCGGGCGCGGGCGCCGGGCTGACGGGCATCGGTGAACGTGTCACGCTGATCGGCGGGAACGTCAGCGCCGGCCCCACCGAAGAGCGCACATTCGCCGTCCGGGCTTGGCTGCCTTGGGGACACCACTAACCTGTCCGGGTGAACCAGCGCCCACTGCGAGTGCTGCTCGTCGACGACGACCCGCTCGTGCGAACCGGTTTGTCGATGATCCTGTCCAGCACGGGCGACATCGAGGTCGTCGCGGAAGCGGGTGACGGGGACGAAGCCGTCCCGAAGGTGACCATGCACGCGCCCGACGTCGTGCTGATGGACATCAGGATGCGGCGGATGAACGGCCTCACCGCGACCGCCGCGGTCACCGCGCTGCCCAATCCGCCGAAGGTCCTCGTGCTCACCACCTACGACCTCGACGAGTACGTCTTCGACGCGCTCGGCGCGGGCGCCAGCGGGTTCCTGCTGAAGGAGGGCTCGCCGCAGGAGATCATCGACGCGGTGCGCGTGGTCGCGGCGGGCGAGGCCATGCTGTCACCGCGGACGACGCGGACGCTCATCGGGCATTTCGTCGCGACCAGGACGAGCCCTCGCCGTCACCGGGCACGAGCCGGGCTGGGCACCCTGACCGAACGCGAGCGGCAGATCGTCACCGCCGTCGCGCAAGGCTGGACCAACGCCGAGATCGGCGCGGAACTGCACTTGAGCGAAGCGACGGTGAAGACCCACATCACCCGGATCTTCGCGAAACTCGACGCGACCAACCGGGTCCAGCTGACGATCTTCGCCTACGAAGCCGGGCTCGTCGCTCCCTGACCTTCCGTCGCGAGCAGCCCGGAGAGGAGGGCGGCGGCCTCCTGCGGGTGCACGAGGAAACGGACGTGGCTGCTCTTCAGTGACCGCACGTCGGTCGGGTTGTCCGGGGTGAGCGCGTCCGCCTCCTTGATGAAACGGTCCTGCAGCGCGAGCGGCATCGACCGGTCCTCGGTGAGCCTGATGTAGGTGCGCGGGATCCGGCCCCAGGTCGCGGCGTCGGCGAGTTCGGTCCCGGCGTCGAGGCTCTCGTCCGGCTCGAGCGTGTTGAGGTAGGCGAAGAACTCCTGCTCGGTGCCGTCCTCGATCATCGCGGTCTTCAACGCGGCCAGCAGCTCGGGATCGGCGGTGCGCCAGTTCATCCGGAGCGCGCCGAGCTCGGCGGGATTGGCGACGACGACACCGGCGACGTCGTTGAGCGCGCTGCTCGCGTACTCCGGCCCCTGCATGTACTCGCCCACCGTCGCGTCGACACAGCACCACGCGGAGATGTAGACGATCCGGTCGATCAGTTCCGGGACGGCGTTCGCGACGCCGGTGAGCGCGAGCCCACCGCGGCTGTGCCCGACCAGGATGACCGGACCGTGCTCGGCGACCTTGCGCACGACGTCCACCACCTGCTCGACGGCCTCGGCCAAGGTGGCGCCCGCCTGGTTCGACGGTGCTGTGGCCAGCGCTTCGAGGTCTTGCGGTGCCTGGTAGGCGGCGTGGAACCCGGCGGCGAAGCCGTGACCGGGAAGGTCGACGGCCAGCGTGCGGTGGCCGAGCAGGGCGAGCTCGCGTTGCAGCGGGCCCCAGGTGAACGAGGCGCTGTTGGAACCGTGGACCAAGACGTAAGTGGGAGTCACGGTTCGTATCCTGACATCCCGGCTTTGCCCAAATGTCAGTCGGCGCCGCCGGGTGATCGCATCGACATCCGACATCACCATCGAGTCACGGGATGTAACGCGAGAGCTTCCGTCTACGACCTAGGTCCCGCAACGCAGCGAGAGCCACTGGGGAAGGTGCGGCCATCGCGCACCGAGGAAACGTGTCATATGGAGGACATCACTATGGAGATCGCAGAGCGCGCACAGGCTCTGGCTCTGAAAATTCGGAAGCACAAGGCCGACATCCAAACGGAAGAGGCCACTAAGAACGCTTTCGTGATGCCCTTCATCAGCACAGTACTCGGGTACGACGTCTTCAATCCTGCGGAAGTCATCCCCGAATTCACGGCTGATGTCGGCACCAAAAAGGGCGAGAAGATCGACTACGCCATTGTGCACGACGGACAGGTACAGGTACTGGTCGAAGCCAAGAAGATCAACGATCCGCTTCGCCTTGAGCATGCTTCTCAGCTTTTCCGGTACTTCGCCGTGACAAATGCGAGGATCGCCATCCTCACCAATGGCGAAACATACCAGTTTTACACCGATCTGGACGCGCCGAACAGAATGGATGCGAAACCCTTTCTGGTTCTCGATTTTTCGGATATCGATGAGACCCTCATTCCTGAACTTGCGAAGTTGAGCAAAGAGTCGTTCAACCTGGACTCGGTCATCAATGCCGCCGAGGAACTCAAGTACATCGGCCAGATCAAGCGGATCCTCGCGACCCAGTTCAAGACACCCGAGGATGAGTGGGTGAAGTTCTTGGCAGGCCGCGTTTACGAGGGCTCCTTCACTCAGCGGGTTCGCGACCAGTTCGCTCCGCTTGTGGACAAGGCGGCCCGCCAATTCCTCAACGAGCAGGTCAACGACCGTCTGAAGAACGCGCTGGGCGGACCCGATTCATTCGTCAGCGTTTCAGCCGGTGCACCCAATCTCTCCGAGCAGGAAAATCGTGTCGACAATGCCCCCGAGGTCCCTGCTGAAGCAAGGCCCCGTGACAGCAACGGGGATGTGGTGACGACCGAAGAAGAACTTGAGGGATACCGAATCGTCCGCGCAATCGTCTGTCGAGAGGTCCCGGCAGCAAGGGTCATCGCGCGCGATACGAAGACCTACTTCGGCGTCCTGCTGGACGACAACAATCGTAAACCGATCGCTCGCCTGTGGTTCAACCGCTCAAAGAAGTATCTCGGCGTCTTCGACGAGAACAAGGTGGAGACACGCATCCCCATCACGACAGTCGAGGAGATCTACCAGCACGCAGATCACCTCAGGAAGACTGTGACTCGATACAACTCTCCGGCCACCTCCGAGCCCATGACGATCGAAGGCACAGAGTCGAACGGCGCGGACTCGCCACTCAGTCCGCGATGAACACCAAGCCCGCCCCGTCGAACCGGTAACCGACCCCGCGCACCGTCACGATCGGCGTCAGCACGGGTTCCAGCTTGCCGCGGATCTTGCGGACATGGACGTCCACGGTCCGCCCGTTGCCGCCGGACAGACCCCACACCCGCTCCATCAGGGTGATGCGGTCGAAGACTCGGTCCGGATTCCGGCTCAGGAACAGCAGGAGGTCGAACTCGAGCCTGGTGAACTCCAGTACCTCACCGCGCAGCAGCACACGTCGCGAATCCGGTTCGATGCGCAGCGGCGGCGCGGGCGCACCCGATCGCCTTCGCCCGGCGAGCTCGACGACCTGACCGGTTTGGACGGTCCGTGCCGTCAGCGTGACGCCGACAGTGTCCTCAAAGGACTCAAGCAGGCGCGCGGCGATCGTGGCGGCGTGCTCGGAGTCGGTGCTGACCCGCAACGCCAGGGTCAGCTCGACGGTCGGCTCGAAGCTCGCCGCGACCGACTGCGTCATCTCACACCACCCGGACCGGATGACGGACGACGGCGTCGAACAGGTAGCCCTGGGTGTTGTACGGGGTGACGTCGGGCTGGCTGGCACCGGTGATGTCCGTGGCTCGCGCCCGCAGCGTATGGGCACCGGGAACACCGGCGCGCCAAGGGATCTCCCAGCGCTGCCATCCTCGATCCGCGGCCGCGCCCACGAACTTCGCCTGCCGCCAACCGCCTCCAGTGTCGACTTCGACCCGCCGGATCCGGCCGTTTCCCGACCACGAGCGGCCGCGCAGCACCTGCCTGCCGCCTGCCGCGAACTCGCCGTTCCACGGCAGTTCGAACGCGCTCTTGACCACCTGCCGCGTCACAGGAGTGCCCTCCGCCGGATAGTCCGGTCCGAGCAGCCGGTAGTACTGCGTGCTCCAGGGGGACACCAGTGGCGTTTCCGAGACTTCGATGCGCCCCAGCCATTTGATCGACGAGATCCCGGCCCAGGAGGGTACGACGAGCCGCACCGGATGGCCGTGGTCCGGCGGGAGCGGATGCCCGTTCATCTCGTAGGCCAGCAGAACGTCCTGCAATGCCTTTTCGACCGGCAGCGGGCGGCGCACCTTTCCCAGGTTGACCCCGCCGGTGACGTAATCGGCGTCCAGCCCCTCCGGCAGGACGTCCACCGCGTTCCGCGTCAGGCCCGCCTTGGCCAGCACCGTGGAAAGCCGGACACCACGCCAGCGCGCGACGCCGATCGCGCCGAGCTTCCAGGCCGTGCCCGACACCGTTTGGCCCTGCTGGCTGGTGAAGTAACTCCGTCCGTTGCCCGCGCATTCGATGGCGGAAGTGATCGTCTCGGAAGGCAACCGGAGCAGGTCTCGGTAGCTGAACTCGACCGGCCCTCCACGCAGCCCGCTCCCGAAGAGCTTCAGCCGCCAAGTGCCGACGTCGATCGTCGGAGTGGCGGTGTGATTCCGCACGAAGAACCGTTCGATCGGCGTCAGATAGCCCTGGCCGCTCAGCGCCTCCCAGCGGGTCTCGGCGTTGGTGCCGTAGACCTCGAAGATCTCCGGCGGCAGGGGCTTCACGATCGGCGTGGCCGCCGACGCCGTCCCGGACGGAAGCGCGCCGAACGCCGTCAGAGCGAGTGAGCCGCCGGCCGTGAGCCGAAGCATCCCGCGCCGCGACAGCGCCTTCCCCGCCCGCCATTGCTCGATCCGCGTGCGGTCGTAAACGGCTTCGTCGGTCAGGCCGGTTCCGATCATGTGGGCCATTGTCGGCAGCGGCCGACCGCGCGGACCAGCATGTCCACAGAGCGGAACACTTTGCGTCCGGTGAGCCCGGAGGCGGCGGTCGCCGCCTCCGGATCCACGTCACAGGACGGCGACGTACTTCACCCAAATGCACAGCCCGCTGTCCCATTGCACGTCGACCTGGAACAGCACACCATCGGTCTGCACCGCGGTGCTCTGGATGTTCATCACCGCGTTGCCGATGAATTCGACGCCACCGCTCCCCGATTCGGCGACCGAAAGCACGACCCCGTGGCCGGGACGGACACCACCGATCGGGAGCCAGAGATTCCTCAGTCCCTTGATACCGCAGTACAGGACTCGCCCTCCGTGGGCCGTCCCGGGAGCGAGCGCGGTTCGGTCGCCTTCCGCCTCAAGAACCTGTTGCCGGGAAACGACGGCTCCAGTTCCCTCGGAAGGCGACGCCTGCGCGGCTGCGGTGCCGAAACCGGCCGCGGTCACCAGCGCGAACACCGCGGCCCACCTCAACGCTTTACCCATGATTACTCCCCTGAATTCAGAATGATTACCGGAGCCCCACTGTGCGACGACCGGAGTACAGGCCGCGTACTCGCCCGAGTACAGGAATCGCTGCCCCAAAGGGCGAAATGGTTGACAACACGAATCCGGAATTGCTGAGATCGCCTCAGCGAGCCGGGGGCGGATCATGGAATTCCGGGTGTTGGGGCCGCTGGAAGTGGTCGCCGGAGGAGTGCCCCGGCAGGTGGGGTCCGGACGTCAGCGGGCGGTGCTCACGGCGTTGTTGTTGCGGTCCAACCAGGTCGTGCCGAACGCCGAGTTGATCGACATGGTGTGGGGTGAGCCGGCGCCCCGATCCGCCGCGGTCAACCTGCGCGGCCATATCGCCGGGTTGCGGCGAGCGCTCGCGCCGGAGGGCGAGCGACGGTTGGCGGCGACCGGCGGCGGCTACCAGATCTCGGCGCGACCGGACGAAGTGGACCTGGCCGTTTTCGAGGACCTCGTGGCGCGAGGCTACGCCGCCCGGCGCGCGGGCGAGCACGCGGACGCCGCGCGACGGTTCGGGACCGCGCTTCGCCTGTGGCGCGGACACCCCTTCGACGGCGTCGAGTTGCATGGAGCCGCAGCGGCCGAGGTGGCTCGCCTGAGCGAAATCCGGCTCGTCCTCACCGAGGATCACCTCGGCGCGCGGCTGGCCATAGGGGACGGCGCGGTGATCGGAGAGCTGCGTGGCCTGGTGGTGGTGCATCCGCTCAGGGAGCCACTGTGGATGCTGCTCATGCGTGCCCTTCACGTCACCGGACGCCAGACCGAAGCGCTCGCCGCCTACGACCAGGCCAGGGAGCGGCTCGCCACCGAACTCGGTATCGACCCCGGCCCGGCGCTGAAAGACCTGCGCCAGCGGATCCTCACGGGCGACCCGGCGCTCCTCGGCACGGATGTCCGGAGCCAGGCCGAAATCGCCCCGGACAGCGCACGGATCGCCGGCACGTCTCACCGTCCGCTGAACGCGTTCGTCGGCCGGGAATCAGAGCTGCGGACGCTCGCCCGAGTCCTGGACGAGCGGCGGCTGGTGACCGTGGCAGGCCCGGCCGGGGTCGGCAAGACCCGGCTGGTCGTCGAGCACCTGGCCGGCCGGGAGGCATGGCTGGTCCGGCTCGCCGACGTCGGTCAGGCCGCGGTGGTGCCGCAAGCCGTCGCCGACGGGGTCGGGCTGGTCAGGATCGCGGGAGATCCGCGGCGGTCACTGTGCCGCGCACTGGCGGACCGATCCGGCCTCCTGGTCCTCGACAATTGCGAACATCTCGTCCCCGCCGTCGCCGGACTCGTCACTGAACTGCTCGCCTGTTGCCCCCGGTTGAGCGTCCTCACCACCAGCCGGGAACCGTTGGACATCGACGGCGAGGCGTTGTTGCCGCTGAATCCCCTGCGCACCGAAACGGCGGTGGCGCTGCTCGTCGACCGGGTACGCGCGGCTCACCCCGGATGGACGCCCTCGCCCGGCGAGCTCCGCGACGCGGCGCGTGTCTGCGAGACGCTGGACGGCCTCCCGCTGGCCGTCGAACTCGCGGCGGCCCGCGCGAATGTCCTGGGGCTCGACGAGATCGCCGAGGCACTGGCCGATCGGTTCGCCGTACTCGGGCCCGTGCCACGCGGATCGCTGACGTCGCACGCGACACTCCGCGAAGCCATCGCCTGGAGCATCGAACCGCTCCCGGGCGCCGATCGGACACTCTTGTCGCGCCTTTGGCCTTTCGAAGGCGGCTTCTCCTTGGACGCGGCCGAAACCATCAGCGGACGCGACAACGCTTCGGTGTTCAATTCGGTGTCATCATTGATCACCCGCTCGGTGGTGCTGGCGGACACGACGACGACACCATCGCGTTATCGCATGCTGGAAACGATCCGCGCCTACTGTGAATCCGAGGATCCGGCGCCGGTGGCCACTCGGGACCGGCACGCCGCGTGGATGCGCGGGTTCGCGGCCGACCACGCCGCGCTGTTCACCGGCGAACACGCCGGCCGGGCAGTGGCCGCGCTGAACCGCGAATGGCCGAATCTGCGTGCCGGTATCGGCCACGACCTGTCCCGACGCCCGGAAGCGGCCCTGCGCACGGTCGGACTGCTCGACTGGTTCTGGACCCGCAGTGGCCACATCACCGAGGGAAGGGCACTCGTCGGGGAGGCCCTGCGAACGGCGACCGACGCGCCGACGGCGGACCGGGCACGAGCACTCTCCGCGGCCGCCAACCTCGCCTATTTCGCCGGCGACATCGCCGAAGGGCACCGCCTCGGCGGCGAGACCTTGGCACTCACAGGCGGGCACACCGACCTAGAACACCGGATCCTGCATGGTTCGGCGCTCTTTTACCACGCGGTGGCCTGGCTGCACACCGGCGAATTCGGCCGGGCACGAGCCGCCGCGACGGAGGCGATCACGATCGGCGGACGAACGCGGACGATCTGGCTGATACTCGGCGCCCGCATGGTTCTCGGGGCCGTTCTCGTCGAACAAGGGCAGGTCCACGCCGGCGAGGAGGCCTTGGCCGGTACCGCCCGATCGGCCGAACGATCCGCACTCCACTGGCTCGCGGCCTGGGCGGAGTTCGCGCTCGGAAAGTCCCTGCTCCGGAAAGCGGGAACACCCGGCCAGGTCGACGACGCAGCCGACTTCGTGTGGCGGGCCATCACCCGATTCCAAGCCGAGGGCGACGTCTGTCACGTCCTCTTCACGATGAACGTCGCCGTGGAGTTGCTTTTGCGCGTCGGCAGGCCCGTTGACGCCGCCACCCTGGAGGCCGCCATCCTCCACCGTGCGGACCAGCTGGGGCTGGACCGGACGAGCGTTTCCCAGGCCGGCGCGGGCCCCCACGAGGCAGAACTCGCCGGAATCCTCACCCTGGCTCAGCGGCGCGTCGCGAAAACCGAGGGCGCCCGGCTGGACTGGACAGAAATGGTCGGGCTCGCCCGCGCGACACGGATCTGACGATCACGGCCTTTCTGGTGCCCCGGACGGGGATCGAACCCGCACTGTGTCGATTTTAAGTCGACTGCCTCTGCCAGTTGGGCTACCGGGGCACCGACAGCCTAGGCGATCCCCCTCAGTTCGCCGCTTCAGTACGCTGATATTCGAGCCAACGGAGCCCGAGCCCGTTCCACACGGCCTGGTACTCCTCGAACTTCTCGTTGATCAGCCGGTGATCGATCCGTTCGGGCGGGGTCGACGCGATGTAGAAGCTGAGCTCGTCGCGGAGACGGTAGAGCCGGAGCTGGACCTCTTCCATCAGGACCCACAGGGAACGCCAGGCGAAGAAGGTTCGAGCGCGCCGACCACAGAAGCAGCCTGATCGACACCGCGCGCCGGCGGAAACGCCTCTTCCGGGAGCGGGCGTGCGCGTTGTCGCGCTCGATCCTCTCCAAGACGTGCTTCGCCAGGTCCGCGGGAGTCAGACCGGTCGCGAGCGGGACAGCGACTTCAGCTTCCGGAATGCCTGCACCGGCACACCTTAAACGCCGTGAGGGCCTCCTTCCCTACGTTCAAGGTAGGGAAGGAGGCCCTCACGGACTTACGAACTCAGGACTTCGACAGCCTGTCGAACTCCTCGCGTGGGTTGTTGATCTGGCCGAGCGAGATGACCTCGCGGCGGAACAGGCCACCGAGCATCCAGTCGAACAGGATGCGGATCTTGCGGTTCCACGTCGGCATCGCCTTGAGGTGGTACGCGCGGTGGAAGAGCCAGGCCGGGAAGCCCTTGATCTTCAGGTTCAGCGCGTCGGCGACACCCTTGTGCAGGCCGAGGCTGGCCACCGCACCCAGGTTCTTGTGGTAGTAGTCCTTCGGCTTGCCGCCGCGGATCACCTTGATGATGTTCTTCGACAGCAGGCGCGCCTGACGGACGGCGTGCTGCGCGTTCGGCGGGCAGGTCGCGGTCGGGTCCTGCTCGGTACGCGAGAGGTCCGGCACGGCGGCGTTGTCACCGGCGGTCCAGACGTCGGGGTGCCCGACGACCTGCATCGCGGCGGTGGCCTCGACCCGGCCGCGCTTGTCCAGCGGCAGGTCCGAGCTGGCGAGCACCGGGTTCGCCTTCACACCGGCGGTCCAGATGATCGTGTCGGTGTCGAATTCGGTGCCGTCCGAGAGCACGACGTGGCCGTTCTCGAACGACTTCGCCGCTGTCGACAAATAGACTTCGATGCCGCGCTTTTCGAGCTGCTCGACGGTGTACACGCCGAGCGTCTCGCGCACCTCGGGGAGGATCCGCCCGGCAGCCTCGACGAGCACCCAGCGGATGTCCTCGACCTTGAGGTTCGGGTAGTAGTTCTCCACCGCGAACCGGGTCATGTCCTCGAGTTCGGCGAGCGCTTCGATACCGGCGAACCCGCCGCCGACGACGGTGAACGTCAGCAGGCGCTTGCGCTGCTCGGGATCGAGCGTGCTGGCGGCCTCGTCCAGCTTCGTCATGACGTGGTTGCGCAGGTAGATCGCCTCGCCGATGGTCTTGAAGGCGATGCCTTCTTCGACCAGGCCCGGGATCGGCAGGATGCGCGCGACGGCGCCGAGCGCGACCACGAGGACGTCGTAGTTCAGCTGCTCGACGTGCCCGTCGGCGGCCTCGACCGTCACGGCTTTGCGCTCGTGCTCGATCTTCGTCACGCGCGCGGTGAGCACGTGGCAGCGCTTGAGCACGCGCCTCAGCGGCACGACCACGTGCCGCGGTTCGATCGCACCGGCCGCCGCCTCGGGCAGGAAGGGGGCATAGGTCATGTGCGGCTGCGGATCAACGACCGTCACGGACGCTTCGTTGGCCCGGAGCATCTTCTGGAGCCCGTACGCCGTGTAGAGCCCGACGTACCCACCACCAAGGACGAGGATCCGTGTCGGTTCCGACTTAACACCAGCCATATTCCTATAGTCGCACCCATCTGCTGAGATCGCTCGCAGACCCCATCCGGCTGTGACCAGCGTCGCCACGGTTTCCGCACCGATTCAGTTCAAGCCCGCCGCCGAGGTCGCGGAGGCCAGGACGTCGCACACCATGTCAAGCGTCAGGCGGCCGGTCTGGACATTGCGCTGCGACACGTGATAACAGCCGAAAAGGCGCAGGTCGCCGAGTTCCACTTCGACTCCGTGACCGAATTTCGGGCGTGGCGCGGGCACCGGCCAGCCGGCCTCCGCGAGCACCGGCAGCAACGCCTGCCAGCCGAACGCGCCGAGCACCACCACGGCCTTCAGCGTCGGCTTCAGCAGCGTGAGCTCGGCCGCGAGCCACGATCGGCAGGTTTCCCGTTCCTCAGGTGTGGGCTTGTTGGCGGGTGGCGCGCATCTCACCGGGGAGACCATCCGGGTGCCTCGCAGCTCGAGCCCGTCACCTATATGGGTCGACGTCGGCTGCGAGGCGACTCCGACCCGGTGAAGCGCCTTGAAGAGGACATCGCCGGACGGGTCACCGGTGAACAGCCGCCCGGTCCGGTTCGCGCCGTGTGCCGACGGGGCGAGGCCGACGATCGCCAGCGACGCGTCCGCCGGGCCGAAGCCGGGCACCGGGCGGGCCCAATAGGTCTCGCCGGCGAACGCCGCCCGTTTGACCACGGCGATCTCCTCGCGCCAGGCGACCAGCCGCGGGCAGGCACGGCAATCCACGACCTCGGCGTCGAGTTCGGCGAGCGAACGGAACCTCATAACGCTTCTTTCAGCGTGTCGCGGGCGAGGCGGTCGGCGTGCCGGGTCGTCTCCGGCTGCCGGAACGACGGGGCCAGCCGCAGCACCTGGCGGCACGCGTTGTCCAGCGAGATCTTGTGCCCGACGGAGACGTAAACAGGCTTCACCCCGTCCTGGGTGCGCAAGACCGCGCCGACGACCTCGCCCTCGTCCAGCAGGGGTGCGCGCGAGCCGCGGGTGCCGCCGGGTTCGTCGTGCTCGCCGACGAACCGGGTCTTGCCGACGCCGACGGACGGGAGGCCGGTCACGACGCCGACATGGCAGGCGAGCCCGAACCGGCGCGGGTGTGCCAGGCCGTGCCCGTCGCAGACCAGCAGATCCGGGACGTGGTCGAGCGCGCGGAGGGCGTCGAGCAGCGGGGGAAGCTCACGAAACGCGAAAAGGCCCGGTTCGTACGGGAACGGAACCCGGGAAACGACCGATCGCTTTTCCACGACGCGGAATCCGGAGGCCTCCAGGGTGACCGCGGCCGCGGCGATGAGGCCGCTGCCCTCGTCGTACGCGACGTCCAGACCGGTGACCGTGACGATCTCTTGTGGACAGCGATCTTCGAGATCGACCAGGCCACGCAGGGTTTCCTGGATCTCGACCGCCTGCCGGGGCGTGCTCGGGCGATCATGCGCCGTGACGATGTCCACTCCTACAGACTGCCAGTAAGTTGGAGACATGCCGGACACCAATCCCGATGCGAAGGCCACCGACGAGAAGGACACCCCGTCGGTGGAAACCAAGGTCGAGCCGACCGACGACCTGGTCACCACGAAGCACACGCTGACGCTCAAGCGCAAGAAGCTCGCCTATACCGCCCAAACCGGGCGGATCGTGCTGCGGAAGGAGGTCATCACCGACGGCAAGTCCGAAGGCCACAAGGCCAAGGCCGAGGTGTTCCTGACCTCCTACACGCTCGACGACGCGGAGGCCGGCTCGCGCCCCGTCACGTTCGCGTTCAACGGTGGGCCCGGCTCGGCGAGTGTCTGGCTGCACATGGGCCTGCTCGGCCCGCGCCGCGTGCTTTCGGGCGACGTCGACGACCCGGTCGCGCCGCCCTACGGGCTGACCGACAACCAGGAAACCCTGCTGGCGCACAGCGACCTGGTGTTCATCGACCCGGTGTCGACCGGCTACTCACGCGCCGTGGACGGTGAGGCGGCCAAGGAGTACCACGGGTACACCGCCGACATCGAGTCCATCGGCGAGGTCATCCGGCTCTGGGTCTCGCGCAAACAGCGCTGGCTTTCGCCGAAGTTCCTGGCCGGCGAGTCGTACGGCACGCTCCGCGCGGCCGGGCTGGCGTCGCATCTGCAGGAACGCCACGGGATGTACTTCAACGGGCTCCTGCTGATCTCTTCCGTGCTGGATCTGGGCACGCTGCGGTTCACCGAGGGCAACGACCTGCCGTACTCGCTTTACGTGCCGACGTACGCGGCGATCGCGCATTACCACGGGCTCCACGGCGACCGGCCGCTCGACGACGTCCTCGCCGACGCCGAGGACTTCGCGGCAAAGGAACTCCCCTGGGCCCTCGCCCGCGGCGCGCGTCTGTCCACACAGGACCGCGCGGAAGCGGTGGCGACGCTCGCTTCGCTGACCGGACTGAGCGAGTCCTATGTGGACCGGGTCAACCTGCGGATCGAGCACGTCCGGTACTTCACCGAACTGCTGCGGGACAAGGGCCTGGTCGTCGGCCGGATGGACGGCCGGTTCACCACCTGGGAGCCCGACGGCGGCCGCGAGCATATGAGCGACGACCCGTCGATCTCGCGGATCATCGGCGCCTACACGGGCGGGCTCAACCACTACGTGCGGGCCGAACTCGGCTACGAGAACGACCTGCCGTACGAGATCCTCTCGACGGACGTCTTCAAAGCCTGGTCGTACTCGGACTTCGAGGGGCGCTCGGTGTCCTCTGTGGACTCACTCGCGTCGGCCATGCGGGCGAACCCGCATCTTCGCGTACACGTCGCCTTCGGTCACTACGATGGCGCGACGCCGTACTTCGCTTCGGAGCATGTGCTGGCACGCCTGCAGATTCCCGAGGAGCTGCGGGAGAACATCGACACCGCGTACTACCCGGCCGGGCACATGATGTACGTGCACGAGGAGTCGCGGGTGCGGCAGGCGAAGGACCTGGCGAAGTTCATCAAGGCCGCTTCCGGAAAGTAGCCGGATACTCGTGAGTGGTAAGGACGGTTCTAACCGTCCTTACCACTCACGAGAGGTGAAGATCAGCCTCGCAGGTACTGCGAACCGCGCGTCACGGCCGACCAGGCGTCGACGGCCCCGTGGCCGTAGAAGCCGTTGAACGAAGCGTCACCGGTGCAGGTCGCGGTGAACGACGCGTCCCGGCCTTCCTTCAGGTAGTCGACGGTCCGCGGCGTCGGGCAGGCGATGTCCGAAGCGGTGCCCTCGAGCACCCGCTGCACGGCGTCCGGGTTCATCCCGAAGTCGCGCGAACCCTTGCCGTACTGCGAAACGATCAGCGCGGCGACACCGGTCGCGTGCGGCGACGCCATCGACGTCCCCTGCAGCCACTGGTAGTAGCCGACGCGGCCGTCGGCGGCGGTCGCCTTCTGGATACCGGCGGCGACACCGTCGGGCGTGAGGTTCCCCTCCGCGTCGATCATGCCCTCCGCGACACCGACGTTGCGCGGGTACGTCGAAAGGATCATGTTCTCGTTCGTGCGGTGCCACGGGGTGCCGAAGTAGTCACGGAAGTATCCGCCGGGCGCGGACACCGAGATCTGCTCGACGCCGTAGTTCGAGTAGTCCGCCTTCGCCTGCGACGGGCCGAAGGACGAGACGCCGATCGTGTGCGGGCCCTCGACGGGCAGCGAGAGGCAGCTCGCGTTGTCGATCTGCCGCGGGTGCGTGCTGTTCGAAGGGTAGTTCGGGCTCGACGCGTCGGGCTGCGGGGCGCCGAGGTCGCTGTGCTGGTTGCCCAGCGAGACGACCTGGGTGACGCCCTTGCGGTGCGCGTAGTTCAGCGCACGGGTCGTCGCCTCGATGATGGTGCGCTGCTCGGCCTGCTGCTCCGCCGAGTCCGCGGGGTTCGCGGTGCAGTTGTACAGCCAGGGATCCGTGAAGAAGCTCATGTTCACGACGTCCACACCGGCGTCGCCGGCGTAGGTGATCGCGTCCACGGTCGGCTGCAGGAAGAACGAGCCCGAGTCCTGCCCGGCGCGGAGGTTCACCAGCGTCACGTTCGGGGCGACCCCCGAGACACCGAAACCGTTCGCGGCCGCGCCGATGGTGCCGGCGACGTGCGTGCCGTGCCCGTTGTCGTCGTGGTCCACCGGGTCGACACAGCTACGGAACTCACACGGCCCGTCGACGACGGCGCCGTTCACATCGGTGACGATGTCCTTCGTGAAGTTCCGCGACGCCGCACGGTCGAAGTTCGGCGCGATGTCCGGGTGACTGCCGTCGACGCCGGTGTCGATGACGCCGACCTTCACCCGCTTGTCACCCGGCTGCTTGGTACGCGAAAGGTCCGACCGGACGGATTTGAGGCCCCAGAGCTGATCGTCGAGCGGGTCCATGCCGGCGGCGTTCGCCTGCACCGGCTTCTTGGCCGACGCGCCGCCGCGGCCCTCCTTCTCGACGGCACCCGGCTTGTCCTTCACCTTGCCCTGCTTCGGCGCGGTGCCGATCGCCTTCGCTTTTGCGGCACCGAAAACCGCGCGGTCCGCGGAGACCCGTTCCGCGAAACCGTTGGCGGGCGCGGTCGCGGTGATCAGGCCGACCGCGGCGTTGCTCGTCACCACGGTGCCCCCGGCGGCGCGGATCGCCCTTTCCACCGAGGCCACGCTTTGGCCTTCACGGGCCAGGACGGAGAATTCGGTCGCCGCACCGGAAAGCTGTGGCTGCGCGGAAGCCGTCGGCGCGGCCACGATTGCACCGAACAGCGGTACCGCGAGCGCGATCACGAGAGATCTTGGCTTTTTCACTTCCTGCCTCCTGAAGAAAACTATTCGTGCAAACTACGTCAGCGATCGCCGCGTATCAACGAAGTCCCTACGAAAGTCAGGGGACGACGGTTTTCTCTTCCGCGAAATGACAGGCGGACAAATGCCCGCCCGACCGGGTGATCAATTCGGGTTCCTGATCCGCGCAAATGTCCTGCGCCTTCCAGCACCGGGTGCGGAACCGGCAGCCGGACGGCGGATCCAGCGGGCTCGGCACGTCGCCTTCCAGGCGGATCACCTGCCGCTGCCCGCGCAACGCCGGATCCGCGACCGGCACCGCGGACAGCAGCGCCTGCGTATAGGGATGCGACGGATGTTCATAGATCTCCTCTTCCGTCCCCATTTCCACGATCTTGCCGAGATACATCACCGCCACTCGCGTGGAAAGGTGACGGACAACGGACAGATCGTGTGCGATGAACACATAGGAAAGGCCGAATTCCTTCTGTAGTTCACCGAGCAGGTTCATCACCTGCGCCTGGATCGAAACGTCCAGCGCGGACACCGGTTCGTCGCAGATGATGACCTTCGGCCGCAACGCCAGCGCCCGCGCGATCCCGATGCGCTGACGCTGTCCGCCGGAGAACTGGTGCGGATAGCGGTTGATGTGCTCGGGGTTCAATCCGACGACGTCGAGCAGCTCCCGCACCTTCGCCGCCCGCGAGCCCTTCGGCGCCACCTCGGTGTGGATTTCGAAGGGTTCGCCGATGATGTCGCCGACCGTCATCCTCGGGTTCAGCGAGGTGTACGGATCCTGCAGCACGATCTGGATTTCGCGCCGCAGCCTCCTCAGCTCGGCTCCTCGCAACGCGAAGATGTCGCGGCCTTCGAAGGTCGCGAGCCCGCCCGTCGGCTCCTCCAGCCGCATCAGCACCTGGGCCAGCGTGGACTTGCCGCAACCGGACTCCCCCACGACGCCCAGCGTTTCCCCCGGCATCAGGTCGAAGGAGACCCCGTCGACGGCCTTCACATGCCCGATGGTGCGTTTGAAGAGGATCCCGGCCCGTACCGGGAAGTACTTCACCAGGTTCTCGACCCGCAGAATGGGCTCAGACACGGCCGCTCACCACCTCGTCGGCGAAGTGGCAGGCGCTGACCCGGCCGAAGCCGAGGCTGTGCAGGGCGGGCCGTTCGGTCTCGCACCGGCTTTCCGCCCGCGGGCACCGCGGATGGAACGGGCAGCCGGGCGGGACGTTCAGCAGGCTCGGCGGCAGGCCCTTGATGGTCTCCAGCGTCTGTCCTTTGAGGTCGAGCCGCGGCAGCGAGGCCATCAGCGCCTCGGTGTAGGGATGCCCCGGCGAGCGGAAGAGCTCGGTGACGTCGGCCTGTTCGACGATCCGGCCCGCGTACATCACGGCGATCCGGTCGGCGACCTCGGCGACCACCGCCAGGTCGTGCGTGATCAGGATCAGCCCCATCCGCCGTTCGGCCTGGATCTCCGCCAGCAGATCCATGATCTGGGCCTGCACGGTGACGTCGAGCGCGGTCGTCGGCTCGTCCGCGATCAGCAGATCCGGGTCGAGCGCGAGCGACATGGCGATCATCGCGCGCTGCCGCATCCCGCCCGAGAACTGGTGCGGGTACTCGCGGACGCGGCGGGCGGCCGCGGGGATGCGCACGATGTCGAGCAGTTCGATCGCCCGTTTGCGTGCGTCCTTTTTGGACATGCCGAGCCGGACCCGCAGCTGCTCCTCGATCTGGAATCCCACGGTGAACACGGGATTCAAGGCCGACAGCGCGTCTTGGAAGATCATGGCGATCTCCCCGCCCCGCACTTCGCGCCGCCGCTCTTCGGTGGCGGTGAGCAGGTCCTCGCCGCGGTACCGGACCGCGCCACCGGTGACGACGGCGGGAGGGCTGTCGAGAATGCCCATCACGGTCTGTGCCGTGACACTCTTGCCGGAGCCCGATTCCCCCAGCACGGCAAGGGTTTCCCCGGCGTGCACGGAGTAGTCGACGCCGTTGAGCACGGTCGCGACACCGTCGGAGGTGCGGAATTCGACGTGGAGGTCTTCCACCTCTAGCAGCAATTCGTCGGTCACACCGATCACCGGGCCTTCGGGTCGAGCGCGTCGCGGATCCCGTCACCGAGCATGACGAACGCGAGCACGGTGATGGTCACGAACCCGGCGGGGAACAACAGCATGTGCGGATTCACCCGGAAGTAGTCCCGCGCGTCGCTGATCATCACACCCCACGAGACGACCGGCGGCCGCACACCGACACCGAGATACGCCAGTGTCGCTTCCGCGCCGATGAACGCGCCGAGCGCGATGGTCCCGTAGACCAGCACCGGCGCGACCGTGTTGGGCAGCAGATGCCGGAACACGATACGCGGCGTGCTCGCGCCGAGACCGCGCGCGGCCTTGACGTAGTCGAGCTGTTTGGCCACCAGCGTCGCCGACCGCATGATCCGCATCGCCACCGGCCAGCTCAGCGCGGCGATCGAGACGACCACCTGCACGATGATGGTGACCACACCGGGATTCGAGCCGGGCGCGTTGAACGTGGTCAGGATGACGATCGCGCCGAGCACGAACGGCAGCGCCGCGAAGATGTCGCCCACCCGCGAGAACAGGCTGTCGACGAGACGGCCGTAGTACCCGGCGATGATCCCGACCACCGAACCGATGAGGATCGTCAGGATCGTCGCGAAGACCCCGACCAGCAGCGACGCCCGCGCGCCGTGGATGGTCCGCGCGTAGACGTCGTAGCCCTGGTTGTCGTAGCCGAACCAGGCGTCCGCGGACGGTCCTTCGTTGGCGTGGAGCAGATCGCTGAACCCGGCGGGCCGGGAGCTGAACAGATCGGGCGCGATCGCGATGAGCACGACGAGCGCGATGATGACGGCGGAGATGATGAACGACGGGCGCTTGCGCAACATCCGCCAGGCGTCGCCGCCGAGACTGCGCGGTTTGTGCGCCACCGCGGAATCGTCGGCGACACCGGCGCTCGCGACGTCCACAGAGGACACTCCGCCGGCCACGTTGGGGTCAGTCATAACGGATCCTCGGGTCGAGAACGGCGTAGAGCAGGTCGACGATGAGACTCACCAGCAGGTAGACCATCACCAGCAGGACGACGACGCCGGTGACGGTGGCGCCCTCCCGGTTCTGGATACCGCGGAAGATGAGCCCGCCGATGCCGTTGATATTGAACACGCCTTCGGTGACGATGGCCCCGCCCATGAGCGCGCCGATGTCGGTGCCGATGAAGGTCAGCACCGGGATCACCGAGTTCCGGAGCAGGTGCACACCGACGACCCGGCTGCGCGGCTGTCCTTTCGCGACGGCCGTGCGGACGTAGTCGGCGTGCCGGTTCTCCGCGATACTCGTCCTGGTCAGCCGGGCTATGTAGGCCATGGAAAGACTGCCGAGCGCGATTCCGGGCACGATCAGTTCGCCGATCGTGGCGTCCTCGGACACGCTCGCGTCGATGATGCCCAGTTCCGAACCGAGGACGATCTGCAGCACGATCGCGGTGACGAACACCGGGATCGAGATCAGGAACGTGGTGGACATCAGCACGAGGTTGTCGAGGAAACCCTTGCCGCGCAGGCCGGTCAGGATGCCCGCGGACAGGCCGATGATCGCTTCGATGGCCACCGCGATGAGGGCGAGCCGCACGGTCACCGGATAGGCGTTGCCGATCAGCTCGCCGACCGAGACACCGTTGAAGGTCTCGCCCCAGTCGCCGGTGAACAGGTTGCCGAGGTATTTGAAGTACTGGACGAAGATCGAATCGTCGAGGTTGAACTTCGCCGTCATCATCTCGATGTAGGCGGGCGGGCAGGCGACCTGGCCGCATTTGCCGGCGAACGGGTCACCGGGCACCGCCCACACGAGGGCGTAGATGAGGAACGTCGTACCGAAGAAGACCGGGATGAGTTGAAGTAGGCGTCGAAGGATGTACTGGGGCATGGGCGTGCCGTCCTGGGGATCGCGTGGTGGGAGCCGTGGGTCCGGCCGGCCGGGAGCGATGCGCTCCCGGCCGGCACGACCACGCGATTACTTCGCCGCGACCTCGATGGACGAGTAGTCCGCGAGCCGGCCGAAGTCGAGCTTCGCGACCTTGAGCCGGTTCGACTTGCCGCCGACACCCTTCTCTTCCCACACGGGGATCTGCGGCAGATCCTTCGCGATCAGCTCCTCGGCCTGCTGGTACAGCTTGATCGCGGCCGCCTTGTCGGCGGTCTGGTCCGCCTGGGTCAGCAGCGCGTCGACGGCCGGGTTGTTGTACGTGGAGTCGTTCGACGAACCGGTGCTCTTGTAGCGCGGGTTCAGGTAGTTCTCGATCGACGGGTAGTCGGCGGACCAGTCGGACCGGCCCATCCCGGTCAGCTGGCGGTTGTTGACGATGCTGCGCCACTGCCCGAAGTCGGTCGCCGGCACGAAGTCGCATTCGACGCCGAGCGCGTTCTTGATGCTGTTGCACGCCGCGACCAGCGGCTCCTTGCGGCCACCGTCGGCGTTCGAGGCGATGGTCAGCTTGCCGGTGAAACCGGACTTCGCGAAGAACTCTTTGGCCTTCACCGGATCGAACTTGCAGAACTCGCCGCAGACACCGGGCCGGTAGCCCTCGATACCGCGCGACACGTAGCCGTCGGCGGGCGCGTAGGTGTCGTTCATGACCGTCTTGACGATCTGCTCGCGGTCGATGGCCAGCGAGATCGCCTTGCGCAGGTCGAGGTTGTTGTAACCCGGGACGTAGTACGGGAGCGCGAGCGCGCTGATACCGAGCAGCTTCCCTTCGACCAGACGCTCACCGAGGTCGGTCTTGTACTTGCCACCGGCCTTCGCCGCAGGCGGGAGCGCCTCCATGAAGTCGAGGCGGTTGCTCAGCAGATCCTGGTACGCGGTCTCCTGGCTGGTGTAGATGCGGACTTCCAGGTCCTTGAACTTGACCTTGTCCTCGCCCTGGTACTCGTCGTACCGCGTGAGCTTCATGTTCTGGTTGGGCGTGCGCGAAACGAACTTCAGCGGACCGTTGCCGATCGGGGCCTTGGCGAAGGCCTCCGGGTCGGCGAAGAACTTGTCCGGCAGCGGCGCGAAGGCGAGGTAACCGATCTTGGTGGCGAACACCGAGAACGGGCCCTTGAGGGTGACCTGGAACTCGTAGTCGTTCACGACCTTGAGCCCGGACATCGTCTGGACGGCGGGTTCCTTGGCGCTGATCTCGTCGTAGCCCTGGATCTGCTCGAAGAACGACGCGTTCTGCATGCCGTTCTTGCCGTTCGCGCTGTAGTTCCAGGCGTCGACGAAGTTCTTGGCCTTGACCTCGGTCCCGTCGTGGAACTTCCAGCCCTTTTTGATCTTGATGTCGAAGACCTTGGAATCGGTCGTGTTGATCGATTCGGCCATCAGGTTGTACGGCTCGGCGGTGTCGGATTTGTAGCCGACCAGCGCCGAGAAGACCGGCTTGAGGGCCTTGGACCCACCGAGCTCGTTGGTGTTGGCGGGAATCAGCGAGTTCTCCGGCTCGGTGCCGTAGACCGAAACCGACGCGTTGGCGTCGGTGGCGCCGGATCCCTTGTTCTCACTGGACCCACCACCCCCACAGGCCGTCAGCAGCAGGGCCGCCGTGGCCACCACCGCCGTCGCTCCCCAGAACCCGCGTGAAGCCCGCATGTCCCCTCCAACTCTCGTCGTCGGATAGTCCGGCGGGCGCTGGTCGCGCCCTACCGCCCAGAAGGTGAGACGACGCTATGGGACAGGTGAAGCCGATCACAGTGCGTTGGTGTTGCAAATGTGTGACGGTCTCCCGGACCACCCGGTTAGAGCACAACGTTGGTAGGAACCGGGCTGGGCCGAATGGCTCAATCCGGACTGGAGGTCACCACTTGATCACCTAAAGAAATGGCTTCACGTAAGAGAAAACCCGACTGTCAAGCCAACGACAACGCGATCCCGTCGAGGATGTCGTGCTCGGAGATCACCAGCTCGTCGGGACCACCGCGCGTGGCGAACTGCTCCGCCAGCACCTGCACGATCACCGAGCCGCCGCCGATCACGTCGACCCGGCCGGGGTGGATCACCGGGTTCGCGGCGCGGGTGGCGTGGTCGGCCGTGAGGAGCGACTGCGCGACGCGGTCGATGTCGGCGTGGGAGAGCTTCGAAAGGTGCGTGCGATCGGAGTCGTACTCCGACAGGCCCTGCGCCACGGCCGTCAGGGTCGTGACCGTCCCGGCGACGCCGATCCACGTCTTGGCGGTGGACACGTCGACGACGTCGAAAGCCTCGGTGAGCACCTTCGCGGCCAGCTCGCGGGCTTCGGCGATCTCGGCCGCGGTCGGCGGGTCGGACTTCAGCGCGCGTTCGGTGATCCGCACGCAGCCGATGTCGACCGATTTGGCCGCGATGACCTCGGCCTGACGGCCGTCCCAGGTGCCGACCACGAGCTCGGTCGAGCCGCCGCCGACGTCGACCACCACGAAGGGGCCGTCGTCGGGATCCTGCTCGCCGACGGCGCCGGTGAAGGACAGGCGGGCCTCTTCGTCGCCGCTGATGACTTCGGCCTCGGTGCCGAGCACCTCGCGCGTCATCGCGAAGAACTCGTCGCGGTTGCTCGCGTCGCGGGTCGCGGACGTCGCGACCATGCGGACCTTCTCGACGCCCTTGCGGCGCGCGGCGATCGTGTAGTCGGCCAGCGCCTTGCGGGTGCGCTCGAGCGCCTCGGGCGCCAGCTTGCCGGTGGCGTCCACACCCTGGCCGAGGCGGACGATCCGCATCTCGCGGTGCAGGTCGCGCAGGTCGACCGTCCCGTCGTGGCGGGGGGTCAGCTCGGCGACGAGCAGGCGGATGGAGTTGGTCCCACAGTCGATCGCGGCAACACGAGGCATGCCCCGAGCTTAGACAACGCGATCAAGGCGTCTTGGAACCGCTCGCCGACGACACCGTCGTCGTCGTTGTGGTCGTCGTCGGTGACGAGCAGGTCGGCGCGGGAGTCGGCGTCGTGGTCGTCGGACTCGTGCTCGTGGTCGAAGTCGGCTGCGTCTCCGTCTCGGTGACCGTCGGGCACGGCGGCAGCTTCGGGGTTGTCGTCGGCGTTTTGGACGACGACGAACCCGAGTTGCTCGGCGGCAGCGAGGTCGACGGCGGCGGCGTCACCGAACCGGGTGGTGTCGACGGCACCGGAGGCGGCGGTACCGACACGGGCGGCGGAGCGGCACCGGCGTTCGGGGCGCCGATCGGCACCTTGCTGTCCGGCGTCGGCAGCACCCCCGTGCGGTAGGCCTCGGCCCAGATCAGCACGGTGTTCACGTACGTGTCCGAGTTGTTGTAGCGGAACACGGCGGCGCGCAGCTGATCCGGCTTCGACAGATCGAGGCCGCCGGAGCACAGGTACCGGCCCGTGCCCAGCGCCGCGTCGAAGATGTTGTTCGGATTGGCTTCGCCGTCGCCGTTGCCGTCGGAGGCGTAGCCCTTCCACGTGGACGGGATGAACTGCGTCGGGCCGACCGCGCGATCCCACACCGTGTCACCGTCGAATTTGCCGCCGTCGGTGTCCGGGATGGCCGCGAACGGCCCGGCTCCATTGAGCTGCGGGCCGAGGATCGGCTCCAGGGTGTTGCCCTTCGCGTCGACGAAACCGCCGCGCGCGTGGTTGGACTCGATGCGGCCGATGCTCGCTATCAGCGCCCAGTCGATATGGCAGCCGGGCTGTTCGGCGATGAGGATGTCGGCGGCGTTGCGATACGCGGCGAGCGCCGTGACCGGGATGCCGAGCGGTCCGTTGGGGAGTTCGTCCGCCGGGAGCGGCAGCGGGGTCGGCGCGTTCGGCAGGCTGCCGTCGACGCCGATCTGCTGGACGAGCGGGTTCTTCGGGTCGTAGCCGCCGACGAGGGCGACGTTGTCGGTATGGATCGTGCTCGCCGTCGCGGCCCAGCTGCCGGCACCGACGACCGCGGCACCGGCCGGGACGATGGCGAGGACACCTCCGGTCACCGCGGCGATCGTGCGGTGCCGGAGACAGAGTCTCCGGACATGACCGGAGACCGCGCCTGGCACCTGCCTCACGCGCATACCTGTGAACCCTCCCGACGGATCACGGCTCGTGATCCGGTACACCCACCCCGGCAACCCACGACTGGTACCCAGCCTGCCGCATGCGGTGACCGGTTTCACCCCATTGAGGACGACCAGTTGGCCGACATCGGGTGAATTAACCCGCCTGGAGGAACTATCTGTACATCGGCGGCCGGTGTTACCCCTGGCAGTCGCCCGATGGCCATCCGTTCGCCTTGAGCAACGCGAGGGTCTCGTCACCGAACGGGTTCACGCCGGGGCCGACCGCCAGCGTGTGCGCGAGGTGGACGTGCAGGCATTTGACGCGGCCGGGCATCCCGCCCGCGCTGACCTCGTGACCGAGCGGGTCGATGGCGTCGCGTTCGGCGAGGTAGCTCTCGTGGGTCCGCTGGTAGGTGGCCGCCAGCTCGGGGTCCTCGGAGAGCCGGTCGGTCATCTCCTTCATCAGCCCGGACGCTTCGAGCGTGCCGACCATCGAAGTCAGCTTCGGGCAGGTCAAGTAGTAGAGCGTGGGGAACGGCGTGCCGTCGTCGAGGCGGGGGCTGGTCTGCACGACCGACGGGTGGCCGCTCGGGCAGCGCGCGGCGACGGCGCGCAGCGCACGGGGTGCCCGGCCGAGCTGTTCCGCGATGATCTCGCGGTCGGCGTCGGTCACAGGCTCGAAGGAAGACTTTTCCGTGCTGTTCACGCTCATAAGGCTAACGCGCGGCTGAAGGACGCTTTCCCCGCATAGGACGTGGTGAAAGCTCCCTTCACCGCGTCTCACGCGGTGAAGGTCCCCTTCAGCCGCCCGCGACCTGATCCCACAGCTTCTCGTACCAGGAGCCCGCGGGCACCGGCTGCTGACCTTGCGGCTGTCCCTGCTCGGGCGCCTTGTCCTCGGGGAGCTGCACGATGTACGGCGTCTCGCCGGGCTTCACGAAACCGAACCGCTTACGGGCCTCGGCCTCGATCTGCGCCGGATCGCTCAGCTCGGCCTTGCGGCCTTCCAGCTGGGTGACGCTGCGCTGCAGCTCGGACTGCAGCTGCTGCTGTTCGTTCACCTCGGACTTCTGGCTGAGGTACGTGCGCAGCGGAACGGCGATGGTGAACGCGAGCGCGCACACCACGATCGCCACCACCGCGGCCCGGCGGGTGGTGGACATGCCGAGCACCTTCGCGGCACCCGATGCCCGTTTCGCCGCCAGGCTGCGGCGCAGCCGGGTTCGGGCGCGGACCTCCGTCGTCGTCGTGCGACGGGCACGCTCCGGCCGGCGGCCCCTGCTGGAGCCGCCACCGCTCGCGCGCCCGCTACGACGGGTCCGCGCCCTCCCCCGGTCCGCCATCGTTCGTTATCCCTCGGCGCTGAACCGCGGGAACGCGAGGTCGCCGGCGTAGCGTGCCGCGTCGGCGAGGGTCTCCTCGATGCGGAGCAGCTGGTTGTACTTGGCGATCCGCTCGCCGCGCGCCGGGGCGCCGGTCTTGATCTGGCCGACACCGGTCGCGACGGCGAGGTCGGCGATGAAGGTGTCCTCGGTCTCGCCGGACCGGTGGCTCATCATCGACTTGTAGCCGTACGAGGTGGCCAGCGAGATCGCGTCGAGGGTCTCCGACAGGGTGCCGATCTGGTTGACCTTCACCAGCAGCGCGTTGGCGGCGCGGCGGGTGATGCCCTCTTCGAGGCGGTCCGGGTTGGTGACGAACAGGTCGTCGCCGACCAGCTGGACCTTCTCGCCGATCTCGGTGGTCAGCTGGACCCAGCCGTCCCAGTCGTCCTCGCTCAGCGGGTCCTCGATGGACACCAGCGGGTAGTCGCGGACGAGCTCGCCGTAGTAGGCGGACATCTGCTCGGCGCTCTTCTTTGCGCCTTCGAAGGTGTACGCGCCGTCGGAGAAGAACTCCGTCGCGGCGACGTCGAGCGCGAGCGCGACGTCACGGCCCGGGGCGTACCCGGCCTTCTCGATCGCCTGAAGAATCAGGTCGAGCGCTTCGCGGTTGTTCTTCAGGCTGGGCGCGAAGCCGCCTTCGTCGCCGAGGCCGGTCGCCAGGCCGCGGCCCTTCAGGACCGACTTCAGCGAGTGGTAGACCTCGGTGCCCCAGCGCAGGGCCTCGCGGAACGACTCGGCGCCGATCGGCGCGATCATGAATTCCTGGATGTCGACATCGGTGTCGGCGTGCGCGCCACCGTTGAGGATGTTCAGCATCGGCACCGGCAGCACGTGCGCGTTCGGCCCGCCGAGGTAGCGGAACAGCTCCAGCTCGGCCGACTCCGCGGCGGCCTTCGCGACGGCGAGCGAAACGCCGAGGATGGCGTTCGCGCCGAGGCGGGACTTCGCCGGCGTGCCGTCGAGGTCGACCAGCTTCTGGTCGACGATGCGCTGATCGACGGCGTCGGTACCGACCAGGTCCGGGCCGATCTCGTCCAGGACGGCCGCGACCGCGCGCTCGACACCCTTGCCGTTGTAGCGGCCGGTGTCGCCGTCACGCAGCTCGACGGCTTCGTGTTCGCCGGTGGACGCACCCGAGGGGACCGCGGCCCGCGCCAGCGTGCCGTCGTCGAGAGCCACCTCCACTTCGACCGTCGGGTTGCCTCGCGAGTCCAGAATCTCGCGAGCGCCTACCTGCTCGATGAGCGCCACGCCATGCTCCTCATGTGGGTTGTGCCTGCGGTGACCGGGCCCAGCCTAGCCGTCACCGCAGTTCACCCGTTGGAGGCACGCGCCACATCCCGCGCTGACCAGACCTATTCCTCGGCTGGTTCGTCCGCCCGGACTTCCTTCCAGCCCGACGGAAGCTCGACGGTGTCGGAGATCTGCTGCCAGAAGGTCCAGCTGTTGCCGCCGATGTCGGAGACGGTGAACACGCGGGCGCCGTACGGCTGATCCTGGGGCGCGTCGATGTCGGCGTCGTCGCCGAGCGCGGCGCGGACCCGCTCGTACTGCGCGTCGGCGTCGGCGACGTAAACGATGTTCAGCTGCCCGACCGGACCGTCGACGCCCTTGGCCTGCCAGTACGCGGGGCCGACCCCGGCCAGCTGGATCTTGGCCGGACCGGCGCACAGCGTGGCCTGGAACACCTCTCCGGAGGCGTCGGCGAAGCGCACTTCTTCGGTGAACCCGAACACTCTGACCAGCCACGCGACCGCCTCGGTGGCGTCGGCGTAGTAGAGGTACGGCGCGAGCCCGAGGTATCCGGGCTCGTTTTCGGGCCTATCCGCTTCGGTACTGCTCATGGCAGGACAGTCCACCATGACCGTTTCAGCAGTCGAGATCGGCCCTGCCCAGGCGTATCGTGGAGCGGACCATGATGGATGCCGAACCCGCCCCAGAACCCGGTGAGGACTCGTCCGGCGAGTCTCGGTTCCGCGCCTTCCGGCAAGCGGAGGCGCTGGTCGAAAGCCGCAGGCCGCTCGACGCCCTCAAGGCCCTCGAGCCCTTGCTGGAGCACGAAACCGACAAACCGAGCGTTCAGTTGCTGGCCGGCCGCGCGTACTTCCACTCCGCACAGTTGCGGCGGGCGGAGCGCGCCTTCACCCGGGTGCTGGAGCTGGATCCCACCGATCATTACGCGCGGTTCGTACTCGGACGGACCCTCCAGCGCCTCGGCCGGTTGACCGAGGCGCTCGCGCAGATGCGGATAGCGTCGGCGATGCACCCGATCCCGGAGTATCTGGAAGCGATCAGCGAGGTCAGCGCGCGGATCGCGTTGCGCGACTGACCGGGCGCCTCATTTCGACCTGGCCCGCAGATGGGCCCGTTCGCCCTGTTTGCCGAACAGCACCAGCAGCTCCACCGGCCCCGGCCCCGCGCTGCCGAACCAGTGCGGCACCCGCGTGTCGAACTCCGCGGCCTCGCCGGGGCCCATCGTGAAGTCGCGATCGCCGAGCAACGCCCGCAACCGTCCACTGAGGACGTACATCCACTCGTAGCCCTCGTGGGTGCGCTGCACCGGCTCGATGTCCTCGACGGGAATCAGCAGCTTGAACGCTTGCGGCTGGCCCGGCTGCGCGGTCAGCGCCCAAGCGGTGAACCGGCCGAACTTCTGCGCCTTCATCCGGACCCGCGGATCAGCGGGTTCGGGTTCGCCGACCAGCTCGTCGAGCGGGACCTGATGCGCCGCCGACAACGTGAGCAACAGCTCCAGCGTGGCCTTCCGCGTACCCGATTCGAGCCGCGAGAGCGTGCTGGCGGAGATCCCCGTCGCCTCCGAGAGCGCGGACAGGGTGGTGCCGCGTTCCTTGCGAAGGGCCTTGAGCTTCGGGCCGACCTCGGCGAGCCGCCGTTCGATGTCCTCCATGCCCCCAGTTTGCCAAATCGGCAATGAACTTTGCCAACTTTCGAAGAGATCCGGATGCTCGGGACCATGAACGAAGAATTCGACGTGGTGATCATCGGTGGTGGCGTCGCGGGCCTCAGCGCGGCCTTGGTGCTGGGCAGGGCGCGGCGCAAGGTGGCCGTGATCGACGGCGGCACCCCGCGCAACGCGCCCGCCGCGCACTCGCACGGTTTCCTGACCAGGGACGGCATCCCGCCCAAAGAGCTACTGGAGATAGGCCGTGACGAAGTCCGCGCGTACGGCGTCGAGATCATCGACGACGTCGTCCACCGGCTGCGGCACGACAGGGCGGTGGAACTCGCGAGCGGGCGGGTCGTCAACGGCCGCCGGATCGTGGTGACCACCGGGCTGGCCGACGAGCTGCCGAACGTCCCCGGCGTCGCTGAGCGCTTCGGCGCCGACGTGCTGCACTGCCCGTACTGCCACGGCTGGGAGGTGCGCGATCAGCGGTTCGGCGTGCTCGCCACGTCCGACAAGTCGGTCCACCAGGCCCTGATCGTCTGGCAGTGGAGCAAGGACCTGACCTTCTTCACGCATACCCAGCGGCTCTCGGCCGAGGACCGGGCGAAACTGACCGGGCTGGGCATCCGGATCGTCGACGGGGAGGTGGCCGAGCTCGCCGTCGAAAACGACCGGCTGACCGGTGTCCGGCTCGTCGACGGCGAATTCGTCGAACGCGACGTCGTGTTCGTCGGGCCGAAGTTCGTCCCGCACGACCGGCTGCTCGCGCAGGTCGGCTGCGCTCGTACCGAAAGCGGCTCGATCGCGGTGGACGCGCAGGGCCGCACGAACGTGGACGGTGTCTGGGCGGCGGGGAACGTCGTCGATCCGATGGCACAGCTCGTCGTCGCGGCGGGCGACGCCTACCGGATGGCGGCCGCGCTCAACTTCGATCTGGTGCTCGAAGATCAGGGCGCGACGCTGGCGTCCGCGTAGGTGTCGGCCGCGCTGAACACTTCCTGGACGTAGGGCACCGCGGGATTGAAGACCCGCATGGACTTCCACCAGCCGTCCGGGGTGGCGACGTCGTCGCCGGCGGCGCACAGGTAGCGGGCGGTGGCGAAGGCGGCGTCGTCGAGGTCCTTCGGATCCGGCTGTTTGCCGTCGCTCCTGGCCCGGGCGGAGTGCTTGGCCCAGATCTCGGGCGCGAGCGTGATCGGGCCGGGCCTGCCCTGCGCCGTCTCGACGTGGGAGATGCCGGCGAGGGTCGCCCATGAGAGATGGCAGCCCGGTTTCTGCCGCCGGAGCCACATCTCCGCCCGGCCGTATGCGGACAGATCGGTGACGGAGAGCCGGGTCTTCGCGGCCACCCGTTTCGCCCAGGTCTCCAATTCGGCCGCGTCGGAAACGGTGGGCCGGTCGGGTGGCGCGGCGAGACCGGCACGCGGCGTCGCCACCCCCGGCTGCGGCTTCTGGTCGGGAACCGCGAGCGCGGGCTGGGGCTGAGGCGCCGGAGGCGGTTCTTCCCCGGCCGGCCGGTTCACCCCGACCGTCATGATCAGCACCACGCCCGTGAGCACGAGCCCGCCCGCGAAGGCGAGCCGGGGGACGTACGGCGGCAGAGGGCGCGCTGGATGCTCCGGGGCGTCGGTGCTCTGGGCGGTTTCGGCCACCCGGACAGGTTACTTCGCCACACTTCCGGGCGATGACCCATTCGGCTTACGAAGCCGACTTAGAGTAAAGCGAATCCGCAGTGCACACCGGCAAGGTCGCGCTGACCTGGGAAAGCTTCCGAACACCTCGTCCGATCAAGGTCTGCCTTCGGGCCAGTCGGCGCCACCTGCGCGAAGGCGGTTTCCGGGCGAGACCCTGCTCTCTTGACCTCCAGTTAAGTGGAGATCGCACACTGGGCCCATGTTCAGTGAAGCGGAACTCGACTACCTCGCCACCCAAGGGCTCGGACGGCTCGCGACGGCGCAGCCGGACGGCACGCTGCAGGTCAGCCCCGTCGGCTACGCCTACAACACCGAGACCAAGACGATCGACATCACCGGCTACGAACTGGCGAAGAGCAAGAAGTTCCGGAACGTGGCCGCCAACGGGCAGGCCGCGTTCGTGGTGGACGACATGCCTTCACAGGACCCGCCGAGGATCCGCTGCCTCGAGATCCGCGGCCGGGCCGAGGCGCTCACCGGCGCCCGCACGGCCGACGGGCATTTCGACGGCGCGGTGATCCGGATCCACCCGTCACGGATCATCAGTCTCGGTGTCGACGACCCGGATCACGACCCGCTCGATCTCGTTCCGCACAACCGGAACGTCTGACCTCGGATGTCGTGAAAGGGTCGTTCCTGACGGAGAACGTCAGGAACGACCCTTTCATGACACTTCAGCGGCGGTTACCGAAGACCGCGTAGCTCCCGAGGCCCGCCACGGCGAGCACCACCGCGGTCCACGTGGCTTCGGCGACACCGGTGGGCTGGAAGAGCCAGGTGACCATCAGGTGCGCGCCGTCGGTGCTCGACGTGGTCACCGTGACCACGAACGCGACCGCGAACCCGAGCAGCGGCAACGTCCACCCGAAGGCCCCACCGAACAGCACCGCGGCGATCCCGGCGAGACCGAGCAGCCCGCTCGCGTTCCGCACGATGACCTCCACCGGGACCTGCTCCGCCTCCCACAGCCGCGGCAGCAGCGCGGCACCGGCACCGAGGCCGCCGATCAGCAGGAGATGCAGGACGCGGCGAGGCGCCCAGCGGATCGCGGCGGTCCGGTCGAGGTCGGTGTCCTGCCCGCTGAGGCCGATGGCGGTCACCGCGATCGCCACCAGGAGCGCCAGGGAGACCGGGATCTCCGACCAGCGGTCCCGCGCCACGAACCAGATCACGGACATGCTCACCACAAGCCCCGCCAAGGACGCGGGCACGGCACGGGAGCGGGCGTACAGCACAGCCCATCTCATCGGGCCCCTCCGAGCAGGATGTCGAGCTGGTTGCCCTGGCAGGTCAGCCCCGCCTGCCGCTGCGCGATGATCCGCTCTCGCTGCACATCGGGCGGAAGGGCACGGAAGGTCTCCCACTTCCGGGCGACCTCGGCCTTCGTCTCTTCGCTCAGCCAGGAAGCCCCGGACACCTTCCACTCACCGAGGAACCAGCTCGACGAGATCGACCGCGCGGTGAGTTCGTCCAAAAAGGACCTATTGACGCCATTGAGGCTGTAACAGGACGGCGTCCCGGAACCGGCGACCAGTGTCCGCGTCAGGTCGTCCGAATTCAGGACCGAACGGATGGACCAATCCACCAGGTCCACGGAGACGGTGTCGGCGGCACGCGGCGGCACCTCGTCGTAGCCCAGCCGCCGGTCCAGTACCGCGACCTTGACCGGCGCGTCCGGCAAGGTTCCCAACAGCCGTAACGCTTCCTTGCCCGGCCCGGCGAGACGGGGCAGTTCGGCGTCGAGCACGCGGGGGACACAGACCGGGCCGTCGCAGACCATCTCCGTCGCGGCCGGGTCGGCGACCTCGGCTTCGGCCGTGGTGCCGGGAAGAACGGGCAAGGCGATCACGGCCGCCACCAGCGCGGGGACGACGGCTAGTCCCTTCGCCCGCTTGGAGCGTGCTGCCAGCAGAAGGAACCCGGTCGCCGCCAGCCCGGCCAGCCAGACGCCCTGCCCGATATCCATCCAGCCCGCGGTGGTGCTGAACGGATCCCGGACGGTGTCCATCGCGGGAGAGAGCAAGGAGACCCGGAACGGCACGATCCCGGCCAGCGCGCTGCCCTCCGCTCCGGCGAACTGGAACAGGAGCACGGCCACGAAAGCGGCGACGGCCACCGCGGGCGCGGTCAGCGGATGCGGCAGCAACCGGCCGATCCCGAGCCCGATCCAGGCGCCCGCCAGCATCCCGAGCACACCGACCACGACGATCGGCAGCCAGCCGAAGGTGAAGAACCCGCCGTTGAAGGCGGCCTGGACGGCGCCGACGGCGAAGATCAGCAGATAGCCCAGCACCAGGAGGCCACCGAGCGCGCCGGCGAGTTTCGCGGCACGCTGCCAGCCGGGCCGCGGCATGGTGGTCATGAGTTCGACCGTGCCGGAGCGGCTGTCGCGCATACCTTGGATGACACCGGCACCGATCGCGATCGGCCACAGGAACACCAGCAGGAACCGGCTCCACTCCGCGGCATGCGTCCATTGCTCGTCCCAGGCGAGTGGCGCCCTCGTCCACGGGCCGCTGAACGAATAGAGGAAGCCGAACGCGACGACGAGGATCGCCAGCGTGGCCCAAGGGGCGATGGAACGGCGGACTTCGGTCCGCAGGACGCGTGTGTTCACCAGTTCCCCCTCCCCGGCTCGTGCCCCAGCAGCGCCGAGTAGCCACGCTCGATCGGGCTGTCGCCGACGTGCTCCTCGCTCCCGGCCGCGGCCAGTTCGTCCGGCGTGCCCTGGAAGACGAGCTTCCCGTTTTCGAACAGCACGACGTCGGTGCAGGCCGTCGCGACGTCCTCGACGAGATGCGTCGAGACGACGACGCAGGCATCGCGGCCGATTTCCTGAAGAAGCTCCCGGAACCGCACTCGCTGCGCCGGGTCGAGTCCGGCGGTCGGCTCGTCCAGCAGGAGGATGTCCGGATCGTTCACGATCGCCTGCGCGATCCCGACCCGTCGCACCATTCCGCCGGACAAGGTCTTCATCCGGTCGTCGGCGCGATCGGCGAGGCCGACGCGTTCGATCGACCGCTGCACCGCCGCCGGGATGTCCTGTTTGGACATCTCCTTGAGCCAGGCGATGTATTCGACGAACTCCCGGACGGTGAATCGCTTGTAGAAACCGAAATTCTGCGGCAGATAGCCGATACGGCGGCGCAGGCGGCGCTGATCGGTGAACCCCCCGACGGATTCACCGAGCAGCGCCAGCCCTCCCCCCGCCGGCCGGAGCACCGTCGCCAGTGCCCGGATCAGCGTGGTCTTCCCGGCCCCGTTCGGGCCGAGCAGACCGTGCACCCCCGTGCCAAGGTCCAGATCGAGCCCGTTCACGGCGAACTTGCGTTTGCCGACCCGGACCTTCAGTCCCTCCGCCTTGATCTGCCACGCGTAGGTCGTCGGTGCGACCTCCGCGGCCCCGACAGCACGCATCATGTTCTCCCCTTCGTTCATCGTTCGGATCCGGTGAGCAGGCCGAAGACGCTCCGCCGGAGCACCACCACGACCGCGGTCACCGCGAAGATCGCGCCCCACACCGGGAGCAGGCGGGGTTCGAGCGCGGTGGCACGCCCTTGCGAAGCCACCGCGGGCGCCAGGATCACCGCCATCCAGACCCCGGCGAGGACATAGGCCGCCCGCACCACCCCGATCAGCCCGCCGAGCGCGAGCGTCCCGGTGGTGAAGGCCAGGCTCGGCAGGAGACCGAGCCCGAAACCACCACCGCCGAGCCAGCTCGAAAGGCCCTGGATCGGCAAGACGACGGCGAGGACCGCCGTCGTCCGGCGGAGCAGCAGGTAGAGCCCTGCCCTCGGTGTCGAAGTGACGAGTTCGTACGCGGGATCGAGCCCCTTCGCCCACGACACCGCCACCCCGAGCACGGGCAGTACCGGTGAGAACAGCTGGACGAACGAGTAGCCCTTGCTCCCGGTGAACCCGACCGCGTCCAGCAGCAGCCCGATCGCCGGGATCAGGAGGATCATCACCAGCCACGGCAGCATCACCGGTGTCACCCAGGTGTGCAGCCGTCCGGTCCACCGCCTCCGCAGCGGACTCGGCCCCGCTTCGGCGAGTTTCGGCCCCAGCCCGGCCCAGACGTCGTCCACCAGCGCCGACACCGACGGCAGGCTGACCGCGGCCAGCCTCCCCCGGCATTCCGCGCACGATTCGAGATGGGCTTCGACCGCCCAGACCTCGTCACCGGCCAAGCCGTCGTCGCCGAGGACGTAACCGGCGAGGAGCTGTTCGGACACGTGTTCCTTGTTCACGACAGCGCCTCCCGCATCGCGATCCGAGCCCGCCTGGCGCGGGTTTTGACGGTTCCTTCCGGCACGCCGAGCAGGACCGCGGTCTCGCGGACGGTCAGCCCGTCGAGCACCATGGCCTGCAGGACCTGCCGGAGTTCGGGAGCGAGCCGTCGCAGCGCGTCACCGACGTGGTCACCGACCGCACCGGCCAGCGCCTCGTCCTCGGCCGCGGGTGAAACGGCCGTTTCCGCGACCGGCAGCGGTTGCGCGAACTTCGCCCGGCGGCGGAAGGCGTCGACCAGCCGCCTCGCGGCGATCGTCCACAGCCAGCCCACGGCGCTCCCGCCGACGGCCGAACCGGCGAACGCGCCCGCCGCACGCCAGACCGCGAGGTAGGTCTCCTGCATCACCTCGGCGACGATCTGTTCGTCGGCGCAGCGACGGCGCAGGCGCACGGCCAGCCACGGCGACGTGCGACGGTAGAGCTCCTCGAACGCCGCACGGTCGCCCTTGGCGGTGCGGCGGACGAGCTGCTCTTCGTCCGGTTCCGTTCCCTTCACATCCGGCAAGACGCCGAGATCACCGAAACGGTTCTCACCCGATTGTGTTCCGCATCACAAGATGCCGATCGCGATGCCGCGAAAGCCGCCTTCGGGACATCAGGCGTCTCGAAAGTGGCTTCGCGACGCCCGCCGGAGTCCTATCGCGGCGAGCTTCAGGAACTCGGCCAGAACTTGCGCCAGCCGTCGGCCTCCAGCGTCGCCGGTTCCAGACCGGCGTCCCGGGCGGCCTGTTCGGCGTCCCGAATGTCGCTCGCGAACCGCTTCGCGACGGCGCGGAGCTCACCTTCGGGATCGATCCCCGCCCGGCGCGCGGTCGCGGCCACCCGGAACAGCTGGGCCGCCGCCTCGGCGCCGTCGGGGAACAGGTCGAGCGGGATCCCGGCCCGGCCGCTGCGCTGACCGAGCTTCCCGGCCAGCGCCACGGCGGGCTGCCCGAGCGCGACGCCGTCCACAATGGACTGACGGCTCTTCTCGGCCTGCTTCAGTTCTTCCCACTTGAGATTCTGGTCGCCGACGGTCTCGACCCGGGGAGCGTCGGCGAAGACATGCGGATGACGTCCGACGAGTTTCGCGACCAGATCGGACGCGACCTCGTCGATCCCGAACGGATCGGCCGCGTCCTCGACGGCGACGCGTGCGTGGAACAGCACCTGGAGCAGGACGTCGCCGAGCTCCTCGCGCAAAGCGGCCCGGTCGCCCTCCTCGATCGCGTCGAGCAGCTCGTAGGTCTCCTCGACCAGGTACTGGCGCAGCGACTCGTGGGTCTGCACGGCGTCCCACGGACACCCGCCCGGCGAACGGAGGCGGTCCATCACCTCGGCGGCCTCGACCAGCGGCGGAACGGGCGCTTCGATCACCCGCGCACCCGACCTGATCAGCGCCACGGCCTTGGCTTCCCGGCGCGAACCCGCGATGAGCACGAGGTCGCGCACCTGCGTGTCACCGAGCGCGGGCACCCCGAAGACCTCGGGATCGACATCGGAAGCCGCGTACACGGCGGCGCTGCTTCGCAGGATCGGGAGTGCCGCGGCGGGCAGTGTCGCCCCGCGGGCGATCACGACGACGGCAGCAGTCACGGGTTTCGCGGCGCGGCACCGTGCACAGGCAGCACGATGCCCTTCTTCGAAGCTTCGTTGGGCGCGAGGTCCATGCCCACAACATCCCACACGCCGTAGCGCGGGTTCACCTTGAGGTCGACCTGGTCGAGGTACGGCTGAAGGAGCCGGATACCCACTCCTGCCAGCTGCTGAGCGGTCGGCTGCGCGGCCTGATCCGACGCGACGGGCTTGTCGGCGGTCCGCTCGCGCACCACGACGACGACCCACAGCGGCTGCTGCGGTGTCGGCTGGAAAGCGGCGACGGTGTTGGGTTCGAGACCGAACAGGACGGTCGCCGCGGTCGCGGGCGACTGCATCGCCGGCAGCTTCTGGCCGGTGCCCGCCTGCGTGTCGGCGGTCTGCTGGTCCTGCGCGATCAGCTCGGCGGCCGCGTTCGGCGACGCGGCGAACTTCTTGGCCTTCTCGATCGCCTGGTCGCGCAGCTTGTCCGCGTCGGAACCGGTGGCGTCGGTCGAGGAGACCGAGCTGAAATCGAAAGTGACGGTGAGCTTGTCCAGGTACTTCATCGCGAGCTGGGTCTGCAGCGCCGCGTCGACCAGGGATTCGCGGTGGTCCCGCACCCGCGCCACGAGCTGCTGGACGCTCAGGGCGGGGTCGTTCTGCGGGTTGGCCTCCATCGGCTTGGCCAGCGGGTCGTTCTGCAGCGCGTTCACGACCAGGGACTCGTCGACCCGGACGCCTTCCCGCTGAGCGGCGCGCTCGGTGAGGTCGTGCAGGATCTCCTGGCGGACGATCTCGCGGCCGACGA
This sequence comes from Amycolatopsis sp. EV170708-02-1, assembly GCF_022479115.1. Lineage (NCBI taxonomy): Bacteria > Bacillati > Actinomycetota > Actinomycetes > Pseudonocardiales > Pseudonocardiaceae > Amycolatopsis > Amycolatopsis sp. EV170708-02-1. Next base: position 3,148,271 of record NZ_CP092497.1, on the reverse strand, counting down.
GGTCGAGCTTGTGCTCACTGGCGAGCTGCTGCCCGTACGGGTGCTCGCGGACGGCCTTGTCGATCAGCTGCTGCACGCGATCCACCGAGACGGTCTTGCCCTCGATGATCACCGCGGCACCGACCTGCCCGGGACCGGCGTTGCATCCGGCGAGAAGGAGAGAACCGGCAAGAACCCCGACCAGCGCGCGACGGCGCCCCATGATCCGCATCACAGGGCCTACCCTCTCATACCGGCCCCGGCGAGAGAACCAGGTCATAAGTCGCGATTCGGCTTCTGGCGAGCCAAAGCCCGGGACATCGTGCCGGATCACGCGTGCCTGGAGCCGTAACTCGCGTGCCTGGAGACGGATCACGCGTGCTTGGAGGCGGAACTCGCGTGCCCCGGGGCGGAAGACCCGCGATGCGCGAGTTCCGTCCCCAAGCACGCGAGTTACGGCTCCAAGCACACCGCCTACGCGACGGGCGCCGGCGACTTCATCAGATTCGTCAGCAGCTTCGCGCACCAGTCCAGCAGCTCCTCGTCGCGCAGCGCCGGGGCGCCCATACGACCGCCCGCCGGGCCTTCCGTCGGCTTCGGCACGGAAACCGTGTTCGTCACCGCCTTGTAGAGAGCCTTGGGGTACAAGCGCTTCAGCCGCACCATCTGCGAATCCGCCAGCGGCAGCGGCGCGAACCGGATCGACGTGCCCTGCACGGCGACCTCGGTGACCCCCGCCGCGCGGCAGGTGTGCCGGAACGCGGCGACCGCGAGCAGCCTCCGCACCGGGGCGGGCGGCTGACCGTAGCGGTCGATCAGTTCTTCGCGGACGGCGTCGAGCCCCGCCTGGTCGGGAGCGGCCGCGATCTTGCGGTACGCCTCCAGCCGCAGCCGCTCGCCCGGCACGTAGTCGTGCGGGATGTGCGCGTCCACCGGGAGATCCACGCGGACCTCGGCGAGCTCCTCGTCTTCGGCGGTTTCCGCGCCCGCGTGCCGGCGGAACGCGTCGACCGCTTCGCCGACGAGCCGCACGTACAGATCGAATCCGACTCCAGCGATATGCCCGGACTGCTCCGCGCCGAGGATGTTGCCCGCGCCGCGGATCTCCAGGTCCTTCATCGCGACGGCCATACCCGCGCCCAGTTCGGTGTTCTGCGCGATGGTCGCCAGCCGGTCGTGCGCCGTCTCGGTGAGCGGGGCCTCCGGCGGATACAGGAAGTACGCGTATCCGCGCTCGCGCCCTCGCCCGACCCGGCCGCGCAGCTGGTGCAGCTGTGCGAGCCCCAGCAGGTCACCGCGTTCCACCAGCAGTGTGTTGGCGTTCGAGATGTCCAGCCCGGTCTCGACGATCGTGGTGCAGACGAGCACGTCGTACTCGTTCTCCCAGAAACCCTGGATGATCTTCTCGAGCTTTTCCTCGTTCATCTGCCCGTGCGCGGTGACGACGCGCGCCTCCGGCACCAGCTCGCGAATGCGCTTCGCGGCCTTCTCAATCGAGGAAACCCTGTTGTGCACGTAGAAGACCTGGCCGTCACGCAGCAGCTCGCGCCGGATCGCGGCGCCGACCTGTTTGTCGTCGTACGCGCCGACGTAGGTCAGGATCGGGTGCCGGTCCTCGGGCGGGGTCAGGATCGTGGACATCTCGCGGATGCCGGCGAGCGACATCTCCAGTGTCCGCGGGATCGGCGTCGCCGACATGGTCAGCACGTCGACGTGCGTCCGCAGCGCCTTGATGTGCTCCTTGTGCTCGACACCGAACCGCTGCTCCTCGTCGACGATCACGAGTCCGAGATCCTTGTACCGGATCCCGGTCTGCAGCAGGCGGTGCGTACCGATCACGATGTCGACGTCACCCGAAGCGAGCTGTTCGAGGATCGCGTCGGACTCGGCCTTGTTCGTGAACCTCGAGAGCCCCTTGATCTTCACCGGGAACGAACTCATCCGTTCGGTGAAGGTGTTGAGGTGCTGCTGCGCCAGCAGCGTCGTGGGCACCAGCACCGCGACCTGCTTGCCGTCCTGCACGGCCTTGAACGCCGCGCGCACCGCGATCTCGGTCTTGCCGTAGCCGACGTCGCCGCAGATGACGCGGTCCATCGGGACGCCGCGTTCCATATCCGCCTTGACCTCGTCGATCGCGGCGAGCTGGTCGTTGGTCTCGGTGAACGGGAAGGCGTCTTCGAGTTCGCCCTGCCACGGCGTGTCCTGCGCGAACGCGTGGCCAGGCGCGGCCTGCCGCGCGGCGTAGAGCTGCACGAGCTCGGCGGCGATCTCCTTGACCGCCTTCTTCGCCTTGGCCTTGGTGTTCTTCCAGTCCGACCCGCCGAGCTTGTTCAGCGTGGGCAGCTCGCCGCCGACGTAGCGGGAGACCTCGTCGAGCTGGTCGGTCGGGACGAACAGCCGGTCCCCCGGATGCCCGCGTTTGGAGGAGGCGTACTCCAGCAGCAGGTACTCGCGGGTCGCGCCGGCGACGGTGCGCTGCACCATCTCGACGAACCGGCCGATGCCGTGCTGGTCGTGCACGACGTAGTCGCCGGCCTTGAGGGCGAGCGGGTCGACGGCGTTGCGGCGCCGCGACGGCATCTTGGTGCTGAAGTCCTTTGTGGACGTCCCGGCGCCCGAGCCGCGGCCGGTGAGGTCCGATTCGGACAGCACCACGAGGGCGCGCTCCGGCGAGACGAAACCGTCCGACAGGCCGCCGCACGTCACCGTCACCACGCCCGGCGTCAGCGGACCGGTGATGCCTTCGGCGAGCGACGCGGGCACGTCTCCCGCCGACAGCTGCTCGACGGCGCGGGCCGCGGTGCCGTGCCCGGCGACGACGAGCACGGCCGTCCCGCCCGCGGCCGTGTGGGCGCGGAGATCGGTCGTCGCGCGCTCGACCTCGCCGCGGTAGTTCGGCGCGGCCTCGATCGAGACCCGGTAGACGTCGGGATCGTCGCTGGCGAGCTGCGTCAGCGTCCACCAAGGGCGCTTCGTCTCCTGGGCGTGCTTCGCGATCTCCGCGAGATCCCGGTACGCGGACGCGCCGAGATCGATCGGCGCCTGACCGCCCGCGGCGGCCGTGGTCCAGGACGCTTCGAGAAACTCCTGCCCGGTGCGGACCAGGTCGGCCGCGCGGGCGCGGATCTTCTCCGGATCGGCGAGCAGCACGTGCGTGCCCTGGGGCATCGCGTCGGTCAGCAGCTCCAGCTCGCCCTCGCACAGCACGGGGATGAGCGCCTCCATGCCCTCGACGGGGACCCCGCCGGAGAGCTTGGTGAGCATCTCGGTGAGCTGCGCGTCCGCCTCGTACGTCGTCGCGAGCTCGGCGGCCTTCGCGCGGACCGGCTCGGTGAGCAGCAGCTCACGGCACGGCGGCGCGCTGACGTGCTGGATCTCCCCCGGCAGCGACCGCTGGTCGGACACCGCGAACGCGCGGATCTCGCTGACCTCGTCGCCCCAGAACTCGACCCGCACGGGATGCTGCGCCGTCGGCCCGAACAGGTCGAGGATGCCGCCGCGCACGGCGAACTCGCCGCGCTTCTCGACCATGTCCACCCGCGTGTACGCGAGCTCGACCAGCCGCTCCAGCAGCCCTTCGAAGCTCTGCTCCTCGCCGACGACCAGGTCGATCGGCGCGAGCGAACCGAGCCCGGGCGCCATCGGCTGGATCAGGCTGCGGACGGTCGCGACGACGACGCGAAGGCCGTCCGCGCCCGTCTTGAGCCGGTGCAGCACCTCCAGCCGCCGCCCGACGGTGTCCGCCCGCGGGGACAGCCGCTCGTGCGGCAGCGTCTCCCAAGACGGGAAGTCGACGACGGCGCCTTCGCCGAGGAACGACTTCAGGGATGCGGTCAGTTCCTCCGCCTCGCGGCCGGTGGCGGTCACCGCGAGCACGGGGCGGCCGGCGCCCTCGTCCGCGGCGAGGGCGCCGGCGACCAGCTGGCGGGTGGCGATCGCGCCCTGGAGTTCGAGCACCGGGGCACCGGCCCGCTCGACGACCCCGCGAAGGGCCGGATCGGGAAGGATGGAATGAAGGAGTCCGGACAATGGAGCGTTTGTCACCGTCCCAGCCTACGTGGGGGCACCGACAGTCCGCCGCGCGATTACCTGGGCAGGGCGTCGAAGACCTTCGGGAGCTGCTCGTCGAACTCGGCCGGCTCCTGCGTCGCGATGCGGATCAGCACGTGTTCGGCACCCGCTTCCCGATATTCGCGCAACCGGTCGGCGACCTGCTCCGGGCTGCCCGCGATCAGCACTTGGATCTTCTCGACGAAGTCCAGCGGAGCCCCGTAGTTCCGCTGGACGTAGTCCTCCAGCCGCTCGCGTGCCCTGATCGGGTCCTCCTCGATGAGCACTGTCGCGAACAACGCCGGTGTCACCGGACGTACGGCCGCTTCGCGGATCTTCGCGAGGCCGTCGGTGTAATCCGCGACGTCGGGCGGGTACGGCAACCAGCCGTCATAGAGACGTCCTGCCCGCTTCAGCGCGCCCGGGGTGAAGGCGGCCAGCCACACCGGCGGGCCACCGGGACGGTGCGGTTCCGGGTACTCCGGCAGGGTGTCGTAGTGCAGCACGTCGCCGTGGAACGGGCCGCTCTTCCCGCTCCAGACGTGCCGCCACAACGCGACGATGTCGTCGAGGCGGGCGCGCCGTCGTTCCCAGGGGACCCGGGTGAAGGCGAACTCGGGTTCGCTGCGACCCGCGAATCCGGCCCCGACGGCGAGGGTGACGCGGCCTTGGCTGAGCAGATCGAGCGAGAGGATCGCGTTCGCGGAAAGAAGCGGATCCCGCAACGCCGGCAGCAGCGCGGCGGTGCCGAGGGTGACCCGCTCGGTCCTGGCGGCGAACGCGCCGAGCAACGTCAAGGAATCGATGGGCGCCTTCGCGAGCGTGTCACCGACCCAGACCGAATCGAAGCCGAGGCGTTCGGCTTCGACCGCGACGGCGACCATTCCCGGCGCGGTGCGCCCGGCGTCGAGGATGGACCGATAAGTGGGGACGACCAGACCGAATTTCATGCCGGAAGCCTCTCCGCGACGGGGAATCGTCTCAATTCCTTCGAGGGAATGGCGACGCCGCCGACGTCTCGGCCAAGATGGCGGCCATGGTTTCCGGATTCGGCCCCGCGCTCCGGGGCTGGCGCGAACGACGGCGGCTTTCCCAGCTGGAGCTGGCGATCCGGGCCGGGACCACCCAACGGCACGTGAGTTTCCTCGAAGGCGGCCGGTCGATCCCCGGCCGCGGCCTGGTGCTGCGCGTCGCCGAATCGCTCGAACTGCCCCTGCGTGAACGCAACGGCCTGCTGCTCGCGGCCGGGTTCGCCCCCGGTTTCCCCGAAACCGAATTGGACGATCCGAGCCTGCGGCCGGTCCTCGACGGCATGCGGCGGCTGCTCGAAGGGCACCGCCCGTATCCGGCCATCGTGGTCGATCGCTACGGCGTGCTCGTCGCCCGCAACGACGCGCTCGACCTGCTGTTCGAGGACGTCGCACCGGAACTGCTGGAGGAGCCGGTCAACACCCTGCGGCTCGCGCTGCACCCGAAGGGGATGGCGCCGAGGGTGCGGAACCTCGCGGACTGGGCCCGGCACATCCTGGAACGGCTGACGCAGGAGATCGCCCACGCGCCCGACGAGCGGCTCACCGCGCTGCTCGCCGAACTCGAAGGCTACGTTCCGGCTCCCGGCCCGCCCGGACCCGATCACCTCGGTTTCGCGGTGCCGATGCGCTTGTCCACTTCGGCGGGCGAACTGCGGCTGATCACGGCCATCACGACGTTCGCGACCGCGGCCGATGTCACGGTTTCGGAATTGAAACTGGAGACGTTCCTCCCCGCCGACGCCGAGACGGCGGCGATCCTCACCCGTTGACCCAGGCGCCCGCGTGGCCCAAGGACAGCTCGGCGCACGCCCACACCACGGCCGCGCAGACGCTGCCGGGCACGAACCGCCGGTACGGCATCTCCGCCGCGCCCGCGATACGCGGCACCACGGTCCGCACCCCGGCCAGGCAGCGGCCGGCGATCACGGCCGGGACGCCGTACCTGGCGACGGCCCGCTCCACGCGGTCCCACCGAGCCAGGCCGAACCGCCGCCCGAACCGCGTGGTCCGCAGCCGCGGCCCCAGCCTCCGCCCTTCCAGGAAGGCGATCTGGTCGCCCGCCACGGCGGCACCGATCGCGACCGTCAACGCCAGCGGCAGGTCGAGCGTGCCTCGCCCGGCGAGGAACCCCATCAGCAGCAGGCTGGACAACGTCGGCAGCACGATTCCCGGCAGCAGCGCGGTTTCCAGGAAGATCAGTGCGCCACAGACGAGATAGACGAGCACGGGCGGTGACTCAAGAAGCGGCCGTAGCAGGCTGTCCAAGACGCCTCCCCGTCTTCAGTGGCAAGGCCGCGCGATGAACGAAGGCGGGCGGCAGGTTCGGCCAGACCAACGGGGTCCGGCCGGTCACCGCGAACCGGTCCCGCAGCGCCGCGGCGAACCGGCGGGCAGGCGTCGTCCAGGCCGCGTGCGCGTAGGCGAACGTCGTGAACCGTCCGTGCGGGGCGAGGATCTCCGTGACCTGGTCGAGGATCCGCAGCTGCCGCTCGCCGGGCATGACCGTCCACGGCAGCCCGGAGACCACCACGTCGGCCGCGTCGTCCACGTACGAAAGCAGATTCTCGGCGGAACCCTCGACGACCTCGACGTCCCCGTGCCGGGACCGCAGTTCCCTCGCCAGTCGCAGATTGATCTCCACCGCGATCAGCCGCGCGCCCGGTGGCAGACGGCGGACGACGGCGCCGGTGAACACCCCGGTCCCGGGGCCCAGCTCGACGACGAGTCTGGCGCTTTCCAGGCCGAGGCCCGCGGTCATGGCCTCCGCGAGTTTCGGCGAACTGGCCGCGACGGCTCCGGTCAGGACGGGATGGCGGAGGAATTCCCTGGTGATCGACATGTTCCCGACGCTAGAAACGGGCTTCGTGGCCCCGCGTCGGCCTCGTCGGCCGGTTCCGTCCTCCCGTGGGAGGACCCCGGGAGTACCCCAGGACGACGCGCTCGCGTGCCGGGCGGGGTTACGTTCGAACGGTGCACAGGCTGCTCGACCGGCTCCGCTCCCACCCGTGGGTGACCGACCTTCCCCTGTACGCGTGGTTCGTCTTCCTCGCGCCGACCGGATCGTCGTCCGTCCCCAAGGCCGTCCTGCTGGTGCCGTACCTCTTCCTCGTCCCGCTGCTCTGGCGGCGCCGCCACCCCGAGATCGTCGCGGTGCTGATCGTCGCCGGGGTGACCGCGCAGTACACGACGGAGCTCTGGGCCTACGACCGCGGCCGGGGCGAGCTGGCGATGGCCGTCGCCCTCTACACGCTGGTCCGCGCGGGAAACCGCCGGTTCGCCACGCTGATCGCCGCCGGGATCGTCGCACTGGACATCACGTGGGGCCTCGTCTGGGGAGCCACCACCGAACAGGGCGCCTGGCTCACCATCGTCGTGACGCTGCCGCTGCACGTCGCGGCTTGGGCGCTCGGCGAGTTCTTTCGTGCGCGGCAACGGCTTTCGGCGGAGGAAGCGACGAAGGCGGAGCTGGCCGCGTCCGAACAGGAGGCCCGTGCCCGGGCCGCCGTCGCCGAGGAACGCACGCGGATCGCCCGCGAACTGCACGACGTCCTCGCGCACAGTGTGAGCGTCATCGTGATCAACGCCGAGGGCGCGAAACTCATGCGTGACAAGGATCCCGAGGTCGTCGACCGGACACTCGACACGATCGGCAAGGCGGGCCGCGACGCGCTCGCCGAGCTGCGCCGTCTGCTGGAAGTCCTCCATGCCGGCGAAGCCGCCCGAAGCCCGCAGCCGACCGTCGCGGAGCTACGCGACCTGGTCGCGCAGGTCAGCGCGAGCGGGCGGGAGGTGGATCTCCAGGTCACCGGCGACGCCGAGGGGTTGCCGCCGAGCGCCGCGCTGCAGGCGTACCGCATCGTCCAGGAGTCGCTGACCAATATGATCAAACACGCGCCGGGAGACGCGAGTGGCCAGGTCGAGATCGATTTCGGCGAGGGCGGCCACCGCCGGAACGTCCGGATCGAGGTGACGAACACGGGCGGGAGCGAACCCGTCGCACCGCGCCTCCCGTCGTCCGGCCGCGGGATCGCCGGGATGACCCAGCGCGTCGAGATGTTCCACGGCACCCTCGACACCGGGCCGACCCGCGACGGTGGCTACCGGGTCGCCGCGAACCTGGTGGTGGAGGCGGGATGACGGCGGTGAAGGTGCTGATCTGCGACGACCAGGAGCTGGTCCGGGTCGGGATGGGGATGATCGTCACCAGCCAGGACGACCTGACCGTCGCGGGCGAAGCCACCAACGGTGCCGAAGCGGTCGAAGCCGCCGAGAAGCTGCGGCCGGATCTGGTCCTGATGGACGTCCGGATGCCGGTGCTCGACGGCGTCGCCGCGACCGAGCGGATCTGCCGGTCGCTCCCGGACACCCGGGTCCTGATGATCACCACGTTCGACCTCGACGAATACGCGTATGCCGCGTTGCGTGCCGGTGCCAGCGGTTTCCTCGTCAAGGACGCGCCCGCCGACGAAATCCTCGTGGCCATCCGAGGCGTCCTCCGCGGCGATTCGATGGTCTCCCCCTCCGTGACGAAACGCCTGCTCGACCGCTATTTGGCCGACGAACGGGACTCCGGTGAGAGCGCGCGACTGGAGACACTGACCGAGCGCGAGAAGGACGTCCTCGCGCTCATCGCGCGCGGCCTGACGAACTCCGAAATCGCCGCGAAGCTCTACATCGGGGAGACGACCGTGAAGACCCACGTCGGACGGATCCTCGCCAAGCTCGCGCTGCGCGACCGTGTGCACGCGGTCGTGTTCGCCTACGAAAGCGGTTTGGTTCGCGCGGGCGGTTGAGCACGGTGGCATGCTGATGTCATGCGCACTTCCGCCGTCGTCGCGTTCACGTCCTTGTCCTTGCTGGTCACGGCCTGTTCCGGGGCGTCGAGCGAGACGGTGCAGAGCGCGCCGCCGGTCACCTCGAAGCCCTCGGTGTCGAAGCTGAAGGTCGAGCAGGTGACGGCCGGGCTCGAACACGGCTGGGACGTCGGCTTCCTGCCGGACGGGAAGATCCTCGTCACCCAGCGCCCAGGGAAACTCGCGCTGATCGAAGGCGGCACGAAGCGCGACGTCGCCGCGGACTTTTCCTCCGTCCACGTACGCGGCGAAGGCGGCCTGATGGGGATGGTGATCAGCAAGGACTTCGCGACGTCGCGCGAGTTCATCACCTGCCAGACCCACAAGGAAGGCGACAAGGCCGTCGACATCCGGCTGGTCACCTGGCGGCTTTCGGACGACGGCGCGAGCGCCACGAAGGTCAAGGACCTGCTGACCGGGCTGCCGGTGAACCCCAGCGGCAGGCATTCCGGCTGCCGTCCCGCGTTCGGCGCGGACGGCGCACTGCTCGTCGGCACCGGCGACACCGCCCGCCCGCAGCATCCGCAGGACAAGACGAGTCTCGGCGGCAAGGTGCTGCGCGTCGACGCGAAGACCGGGAACGCGTTGCCGGACAACCCGTTCATCAAGTCCGCGAACCCGAACGAGCAGCGTGTGTTCACCTACGGGCACCGCAACGTCCAGGGCGTCACGGTCCGGCCGGGCACCGGGCAGGTGTTCACCGCCGAGCACGGGCCGACCATCGACGACGAGGTCAACCTGGAGACCGCGGCGGGAACTACGGCTGGGACCCGTCCAAGGGCGGCACCGAGACCAGCTACGACGAAAGCGTCCCGATGACCGACAAGCAGCGCTTCCCGGACGCCGTCAGTCCTTTGTGGACGACCGGTGAGATCACCGAGGCGATCTGCGGTGCCGAGTTCCTCACCGGATCGCAGTGGGGAGCGCTCGAAGGTTCGCTCGCCGTGACCGCGTTGAAGGGACAGAAACTCCTTCTGTTCCGCCTCGACGACGCCGGCAAGGTCACCGAAGTGACGCTGCCGCCCGAGTTCGACGACAAGTTCGGCAGGCTGCGCGCCGTCCGCAGCGGCCCGGACGGCGCCCTCTACATCACCACTTCGGAAGGCCAGGACGACAAACTGCTGAAGGTCACGCCCGGCGCCTAGTGGCCGAGGTGCGCGCCGCCGTTCACATGGACGATCTGCCCGGTGACGTGCCGCGCCTCCGGGCTCGCCAGGAAGGCGACCACTTCGGCGACGTCCGCGGGCTCGCCGGCGCGTTTGGTCAGCGTGTTGCCGATCAGCCACGCCCGGCGCTCGTCGGAGAGCTTGCCCTGGAAGAACTCGGTGTCGCCGACCAGCCCGGGCGCGACGATGTTCGCGGTGATCCCGCGCGGCCCGAATTCCCTTGCCACGTCGGCGTTCCACGCCTCCAGCGCGGCCTTGGCGGCACCGTAGGAACCCGCCCCGGTGCGCGCGGCGATCGAGCCGATGGTGACGATCCGCGCCCCGTCGGCGAACCTTTCCCGCAAGGCGCGGGTGACCAGCACGGCGGTGAACACGTTCGCGTCGAGATTGGCCTGCCAGTTCGCGGCGAACGACTTCAGGTCTTCCGCGGATCCGGCCTGGAAATCGGTGTTCCCGCCCGCGTTGTTGACCAGGACGTCGACCCGGTCCGGCAATCCGGCCAGTGCCCGTTCCACCGCGTCCGGATCCGCCGCGTCGAACGGGACCGGGTTCGCGCCGAGCAACGTGGCGGCTTCGGTGAGGACCTGTTCGCGACGGCCGGTGATCGTCACCCGATCACCTCGCGCGGCGAAAGCCGCCGCGACCGCGTAGCCGATTCCCGTTCCTCCGCCGGTGACCACTACTTCCCTGTTCTGCCCCATGTCTCCAGGATAGGGGCACTACGCTTCCCCCATGACGAAGATCGACCCGGCGACGACGGCGCTCGTCCTGATCGACCTCCAGACCCGGATCGTCGCACTGGAGACCGTCCCGATCGAAGGCACCGAAGTCGTATCGAACGCCGTCCTGCTGCGAGACGCCTTCAGCGCGGCCGGCTCGCCGATCGTCCACGTGCGGGCGCACCGGCCGGACGTCGACGAGCAGCCGCCCGGCAGTGAACTGGTCGCCGAACTGACGCCTCGTGAGGGCGAGCACCTGATCACCAAGAACACGATCGGCGCGTTCTACCGCACCGGGCTCGACGAACTCCTGCGCGGGCTGGGCGTGAAGACGCTGGTGCTCGCCGGGATCGCCACCGAGTACGGCGTCGAATCGACGCTGCGGGCCGCGATCGACCACGCCTACGAGACCATCGCCGTCTCGGACGCGATGGCGGGTATCGCCGCGATCTCCCACGAATCGGCGATCACGAAGGTGTTCCCGCGCCTGGGCGAAGTGCTCACGACCGCCGAGACCGCCGCGGCGCTGGGCTGACTGACCCATGATCGACAAGATCGCTTGGCTGCACCTGGTCGACGGCCGGATCCTGAGCACCCGCTCGCGCGGCAAGTCCGTGTTCTACCTGCCCGGCGGCAAACGCGAACCCGGCGAAAGCGACGCCGAGACGCTGATCCGGGAGATCCGCGAGGAACTGACCGTCGAGATCGATCCGGCGGACATCGAACCCGCCGGAGTCTTCGAAGCGCAGGCCGACGGGCACGCGTCGGGACTCGTGGTCCGGATGACCTGCTACACGGCCGGATTCGGCGGAACACTCGCGGCCAGCAGCGAAATCGAGGAAATCGCTTGGCTGGGCCACGGGGACAGGGACCGGGTCTCCGCGGTGGACAAGATCATCTTCGACCACCTGCGGGAGACCGGCCTCCTGCGCTGACCGCTACTTCTTGAGGTCGTCCAGGCACAGCACCCGCGACTGCGGGAGCGTGCCACCCGACCGCTGCCACTGGATCTTCTCGTCGGTCGACGGCACCTGGGTGCACACCGTGCTGCCGTCGACGAGGAAGGCGGTGCTCTTTTCGATGGCGAGGACCTTGTACCGCGCTGTCGCACAGTCCGCCTTCGTGAGCTTCTTCGCCTCGACGACGCCGTCGGGGAGGCAATCACCGACCACCGGCGCCCGCTCGCCCGGGTTCTTCAGGTCTTCCAGGCAGAGCAGGGTGCCGTCGGTCGCCCCCTTCTTTCCCTGGAAGAAGTAGGCGTCCGTCGTCGGATAGTCGTCGCATTCGGAGCCGCCCGAGAGCCTGAGCCCGATTTCCGACTTGTTCTCCTGTTTTCCGACGACCTTGAAGTTCGCGTCCGGCGTCCCGCATTCGATGTTCTCGACGCTGTCCGCGTTGTCGACGTTGCCCTTCAGACAGGCGCCGACCTCGGTGCTCGACGCCGTGAACGGATTCGCGACGAAGAACGCGATCAGGGCGACGACCCCGAAGATGCCCAAGCGGATGACGGGCTTCAGCCACGTTCTCTTCTTCTGCGGCACCATCTGTTCGACGGCGGGCGCGGGATAGTTCTCCACGGTGCTTCCCCCAGCTGGATGATCTCTATGGGGGGCCTAGCGCTCATCGCCCGGGAAACGTTACGGCCGCGCGACGCAGGTCTCAGTGCAGCCGCAGTTTGGGCTTGTGCTCCAAATTGGACAGACCGTTCCAGGCCAGGTTGACCAGATGCGCGGCGACCTCGTCGCGTTTCGGCTTCCGGGCGTCGAGCCACCACTGCCCGGTGAGCGCCACCATCCCGACGAGCGCCTGCGCGTACAGCGCGGCCAGCTTCTCGTCGTAGCCGCGCGCGGCGAACTGCTGCGCGAGGATGTGCTCGACCTGGCTGGCGATGTCGTTCAGCACCGTCGAGAACGTGCCCGTCGAACTCGCGACGGGCGAATCCCGCACCAGGATGCGGAAGCCGTCGTGCGAGTCTTCGACGTAGGAGAGCAACGCGATCGCCGCCTGCTCCAGCATCACCCTCGGGTGTCCACCGTGGAGGGTGGACACCATCCGGTCGAGCAGCAGCTGGGTCTCGCGGTCGACGACGACGGCGTAGATGCCTTCCTTGCCGCCGAAGTGCTCGTACACCACCGGTTTGGAGACGTTCGCGCGGTGCGCGATCTCCTCGATGGACGTTCCTTCGAAACCCTTCTCCGCGAAAAGGGCCCTGGCGACGTTGAGCAGCTGCTGCCTGCGCTCACTCCCCGTCATCCGCACCCTGGCCACCGGAGCGACAGGACGCGCCCCGGTGACCGCTTCACGTTTGGTCCGCCTTCTCCCCGCCATCGCAGAAGACTAACGCGACCTCGCTATTTGCTTTCAGTGGCGATACGCGCGAGGCGCTGCGGGGTCGGCCAGCGCACGTCGTAGGCCCAGCCGAACTTCTCGAAGAGCCAAATCAGCCGGGCGGAGATGTCGATCTGGCCGCGCTGCACCCCGTGCCGCGCCGAGGTCGGGTCGGCGTGGTGCAGGTTGTGCCACGACTCGCCGAAGGAGAAGATCGCCAGCGGCCAGAAGTTGGCCGATTTGTCGCGGGCCGCGAACGGGCGCTCGCCGATCATGTGGCAGACCGAGTTGACCGACCAGGTCACGTGGTGCAGCACGCAGACCCGCACCAGCCCGGCCCAGAAGAACGCGGTCACCGCGCCCCAGAACGACCAGGTGATCAGTCCGCCCAGGATCGCGGGCAGCACCAGGGTGAGCAGGCTCCACAGCCAGAACAGGTCGTCGACCTTCTTGATGGCGCGGTCCTTCAGCAGATCCGGCGCGAACCGCTCGGCGTTGCTCTGGTCGCGGTCGAACAGCCAGCCCATGTGCGCGTGCCAGAACCCCTTGGCGATGGCGAGCGGCGTGGTCCCGAACAGCCACGGCGAATGCGGGTCGCCGTCGCGGTCGGAGAAGGCGTGGTGGCGCCGGTGGTCGGCGACCCAGGTGATGACGGGGCCCTGGACGGCCATGCTGCCGGCGATCGCCATCGCGACGCGCAGCCACGGCTTGGCCTTGAACGAGCCGTGCGTGAAGTAGCGGTGATAGGAGACGGTGATCCCGAGGCCGCTGATCGCGTAGAAGACCACGAACAGGCCGACGTCGACCCAGGTCAGTCCCCAGCCCCAGGCGAACGGGACGGCCGCGAGCAGCGCGGCGAGCGGGAAGATGACCCCGAGGTAGACCGAGAGCTGCACCGCGCTCGATCGGTGTCCGTCGATTACCGGTTTGGGGCCCTTCGCGGGCTTCTGGGAACGGTCGAGGGTAGCCGTCATGCAGTCACTTCTTTTCTACGCGCAACCCCGAGGGTTTCCCTAAGGGTGACCTTACCTACGATGCCGTAAGTTACGGTACAGGAGGTTTCGTCCCCTGTGGAGTGCCCGCGACGGTGAGGCCACCCCCGGGCGTACGTGGACGTCCCCGACATGGCTATCCTGACCAGGATCGATCCGCCGTAGTGTAATCGGCAGCACTTCAGATTTTGGTTCTGACAGTTCAGGTTCGAATCCTGGCGGCGGAGCAGACGAACAGATGACCAGCGGCGTTTCCAACGGTGGGGGTGTGTGCGGCTGACCGAGGACGCGACGACCAGTGGCAGGCGGCCGGCGCTTGCGGAGATGTCCGACGCCTGGCTTTACGGTCGCGCGCGCGAACTCGGTGCGGCCATCCAGCGCGTCACCTTCGCCGAACAGCTGGACATCATCACCAGCCTCGACGAACTCCTCGACGAGACGCAGCGCCGCGGCGAACCCCTGCTGGTCGCCCAGCTGCTGCGCTACTCCGCGGCGGCCAGGCTGGTCACCCGCGGTCTCGCCGCCGAAGCCGAACCCAGGCTCGACGAGATGCTCGCGCACACCCGGCGGCACGGTCTCGCGCTGATGCGGGCCGACGCGCACGCCATGCGCGGCCGACGGCTGGTGATCGCCAAACAGGAGGACGCCGCCCTCACCGAGATCGCCAGGGCGCTGGCCATCCTCGACGATTCCGCGGTCCCGGACCGTCAGATCGGCAGGCGCAACTGGGACCGGATGCTGTCCACGACCCTGGTCGACTGCTGGCTGGTGCTGAACCAGCTGGGTGTGTACGAGGCGGCCGAGGAGGCCATCGCCCGCGCCGCGCAGGCGATCCGCGACAGCGCGAGCCCGCACGAGATCGCGCTCCAGCTGATCAACCGGGTCAAGATGCTGCTGGGCTGGGGCCTGCGCCTCGAACGCATCGAGCGGTACGACGAGGGAGCCGACAAGTTCCGCACCGCCGCGTCGATGGCCCAGGCCGCCGAAGGCCCGTTCACCGAGTCGCTGTTCCCGCGCAAGGCGGGGGTGCCCGCGATCGACCAGGTCGGCGTGCTCGCCGCCGCGGCCGCGCTGGCGTCGCCCGATTCGTCGCATATCGAGCGGCTGACCGCGTTGCTGCATCCGGAACTGGTGTTCCCGCACGAACGCGAGATCATCGCCATCGCGCTGGCCCGCTGCCTGGACAACGACGGCCGCCGCGAGGACGCGCTGCAGGTGCTCAAAGAGGTCCGTGAGGACAACGAAGAGGGCTCGCTGCCGTCGATGCGGTTGAACCTCGCCCGCGAGCTGGCCAGGCTCGACACCACGCCGGACTACGCGTCCGGGGCGAGCCAGTCGCTGATCGACTACGCGACCATCCTGGAAACGGAGATGTGGTCGCTGCGGGAATCGCAGATCGCCACGCTCAACGCGCGGCGGGAGCACGAGCGGCTCTCCGCCGAGCACGGCGCCATCACCCAGCAGGCGCTGCAGGACCCGCTCACCGGGCTGCCGAACCGGCGCGCGCTCGACGAAAAGCTGCGTTCACTGGCGTCGTCCGCCGACGCCCAGCCGCTCGCGGTGGCGCTGGTCGACCTCGACGGCTTCAAGGACGTCAACGACAAGCAGTCGCACGCCGAAGGCGACAACGTGCTCCGTGTCATCGCGAGCACGCTGCGCGACGCCCTGCGCGGCGACGACGTCGTCGCCCGCTACGGCGGAGACGAGTTCATCGTGCTTCTACCTGGGGCTCCGGCGTCCGCGGCGAAGCAGGCGCTGGGTCGTTCTGTGAATGCCGTCGCATCTCTGCCGCACCATCTTTCGCACGGCGTCACGCTCTCCGTCGGCCTCGTCTCGCTCCGCCCGCAGGAACGGGCCGAGCAGGTCCTCGCGCGTGCCGATGCGGCCATGTACCAGGCGAAACGCGGCGGCGGGAACCAGGTTTCGTCGGTGAACTCGATGGCCATCGATCCGGCGACCGGATGGCCCGGCGAGGATGCTCCGACCGACCCCGCGTGGGACGCCGAGCAGCCCACGTAGGATCAATGCCCGACAACCACCGTTGGTGAAATGTTGGGAGTGCCGTGACCGGCCCGCTGAGCACGTTGATCCTCGCCGCGGGTGAGGGCACCCGCATGCGCTCGTCCACCCCGAAGGTGCTGCACCCGATCGCCGGCCGCCCGTTGGTCGAGCACGCGGTGCGAGCCGCCGCGGGACTGAACCCGGAGCACCTGGTCGTGGTCATCGGCCACGGTCGCGACTCGGTCGGCGCCCGGCTGGCGAAGGTCGGCGAGGCGCTCGGCCGCGAGGTCGTCACGGCCGTCCAGGAGGAGCAGAAGGGCACCGGGCACGCCGTCTCGTGCGCGCTCTCGGCGCTGCCCGCCGGGCTGACCGGCACCGTCGTCGTCAGCTACGGCGACGTCCCGCTGCTCGACACCGAAACGCTCGCTTCCCTGGTCGCCGAGCACACGTCGACGGGCAACGCGGTCACCGTGCTGACCGCGGTCGTCGAGAACCCGACCGGATACGGCCGGATCATCCGCGACGAGAACGGCGTCGTCACCTCGATCGTCGAGCAGAAGGACGCCACCCCGAACAGCACGAAATCGCCGAAATCAATTCCGGCGTCTACGCCTTCGACGCCTCGGTCCTGGTCGACGGGCTTTCGAAGCTTTCGACCGACAACGCGCAGGGCGAGCTCTACCTCACCGACGTCCTCGGCATCGCCCGCGGCGACGGCAAGGGCGTCGGCGCGCTGGTCATCGACGACCCGTGGGTGACCGAAGGCGTCAACGACCGCGTCCAGCTGTCGGTACTCGGCGCCGAGCTGAACCGCCGGATCGTCCGCGGCTGGCAGCGGGCGGGTGTCACCGTCGTCGACCCGGCGAGCACCTGGATCGACGCGGGCGTGACCTTGTCGCGCGACGTCGTCATCGAACCCGGCGTCCAGCTGAAGGGCTCGACGTCGGTCGGCGAGGGCTCGCAGATCGGCCCGGACAGCACCCTGGAGAACGTCTCCGTCGGCGCGGGCGCGTCGGTGGTGCGGACGCACGGTTCCGATTCGGAACTGGGCGACGGCGTGAAGGTCGGCCCGTTCACCTACCTGCGTCCCGGCTCCAAACTGGGGACCAAGGGCAAACTCGGCGCTTTCGTCGAGACGAAGAACGCCGACATCGGCGCCGGCACGAAGGTCCCGCACCTGACCTACGTCGGCGACGCGACCATCGGCGACAACAGCAACATCGGCTGCTCCAGCGTCTTCGTGAACTACGACGGCGTGAACAAGCACCACACCACGATCGGCTCCCATGTGCGGCTCGGCGCGGACAACACGTTCGTCGCCCCGGTGACCATCGGCGACGGCGCCTACAGTGGGGCAGGCACCGTGATCAGGCAAGACGTGCCCCCGGGCGCGCTCGCCGTGTCCACCGGGCCGCAGCGCAACATCGAAGACTGGGTGTCCCGGCGCAGGCCGGGCACACCCGCGGCGGAAGCAGCTTCCGCCGCGAAGCAGGACACCACCGCCGTGTCCGATTCGAATAAGGGAAACGACGGGGAGTCGCCAGCATGAGCTCGAAGTCCGGAACACCGAAGAAGAACCTGATGCTGTTTTCCGGGCGCGCCCACCCGGAGCTCGCGGAAGAGGTGGCCAAGCACCTCAACGTGTCGGTCGTCCCGCAGACCGCGCACAACTTCGCCAACGGGGAGATCTTCGTCCGGTTCAACGAATCGGTGCGCGGGACCGACGCGTTCGTGATCCAGAGCCACCCGGCGCCCATCAACGAGTGGGTGATGGAGCAGCTGATCATGGTGGACGCCCTCAAGCGCGCGAGCGCCAAGCGGATCACCGTGATCATGCCGTTCTACCCGTACGCGCGGCAGGACAAGAAGCACAAGGGCCGCGAGCCGATCTCCGCGCGCCTGATCGCGGACCTGTTCAAGACCGCCGGCGCCGACCGGATCATGACGGTCGACCTGCACACCGCGCAGATCCAGGGCTTCTTCGACGGCCCCGTCGACCACCTGCTCGCGCAGAACGTGCTGGCCGCGCACATCAACAAGACCTACCACGACGAGAACATCACCGTCGTCTCGCCGGACTCGGGCCGGGTGCGGCTCGCCGAGAAGTGGGCGGCACAGCTGGGTGACCGGCCGATCGCCTTCATCCACAAGACCCGCGACCCGGACAAGCCGAACCAGGCCGTCGCGAACCGCGTCGTCGGCAAGGTCCGCGGTCAGCTGTGCGTGCTGATCGACGACATGATCGACACCGGCGGCACGATCGTGAAGGCCACCGAGGCCCTGCTCGACGAAGGCGCGTCCGACGTGGTCATCGCCTCGACCCACGGCATCCTGTCCGACCCCGCCACCGAGCGGCTGTCGAACTGCAAGGCGCGCGAGGTGATCGTCACCAACACGCTGCCGATCCCGGAGGAGAAGCGGTTCCCCGGGCTGACCGTGCTGTCCATCGCGCCGCTGCTGGCGCAGGCGATCCAGCAGGTCTTCGAGGACGGGTCGGTCACGTCCCTCTTCGACGGCAACGCCTGATCTTCAAGGCAGCAGGGGACCTTTGCTACCACTCTCTTTCGGAGAGTGAGAGCAAAGGTCCCCTGCTCCGTTTTCGGCTCCTCGCGAAACGGCGCGCGCCCGGCCTCCCCGCGTCGCTAGGTTTCCGATATGGGGAAATTCAAATTCGGCGTGAACCTGTGGGGCGCCGAGAACCGCGAAAACTGGGTCGCGAAGTGCCGCCGCGCCGAGACCCTCGGATACGACGTCATCTCCGTGCCGGATCATCTCGGCTCAGGACGGAACGCGCCTTTCCCGGCGCTGACCATGGCCGCCGCGGTGACTCAACGGCCCCGCGTCGGCACTCTCGTCTCCAATGTGCCCTTCTACAACTTCGCGCTCTTCGCGCGCGACGTCGTCACGACGGTGAAGATGACCGGCGATCGGCTGGACCTCGGCCTCGGCTCCGCCACATGAAATCGGAATTCGACGACGCCGGCCTGCCGTGGACCCCGGCCAAGGAACGTATCGAGTACCTCGCCAAGGGCCTCGACCACCTGCGTGAACAGTTCGCCGCCGAAGGGATCACGCCCCCGCCGCTGCTCCTCGCGGGCAACAGCGACGGCGTGCTCTCCCTCGCCGCCCGAGAAGCCGACATCGCCGGTTTCTCGGGTCTTCGTCAAGCACCGGGAAAGGCACCGGGAACCTTCCAGCTCGACGACGCCGAACGCATGGACGAGCGCGTCGCCTTCTTCCAGTCGCGGGCGAACGGCCGGAATCCCGAACTGAACGTGCTCGTCCAGCGGGTCGTCGTCGCGGACGACCGGCGAGCGGCCGCCGCGGCCTGGCGTGAAGAGGTCAAAGACGAGGACGGCCTCGACGTCGACACTCTCCTCGAGACACCGCAGTTGCTTTTCGGCACCGTCGCAGAGATCGTCCGGCAACTCCAGGAGCGTCGCGAACGATACGGCTTCTCCTACATCACGGTGTTCGAGCCGATGATGGAAACGTTCGCGCCGGTCGTGCGGGAACTGTCCGGTCAGTAAGCGACGCAGAAACGCTGACGGCGGCGCTCCGGCTTGTCGATCTCGTCGACGAACGCGATCGCGTAGTCGGCGCCGCTGATCTTCGATCCACCGTTCTCGTCGGTCAGGAGCACGTCTCCGCCGAGCCGGAACTCGCCGGTCCGCTCACCCTCGGCCCACGCGCCGAACTCCGCGGCCGGGCTGAGGTAGAACCAGTCGACGTCCTCGGGAAGCTTCCGGAACGCTTCCAGCACCTCGGCGTGCGCACCCGCCTCGCCCTTGTACTCGTCCGGGAACTCGGGGGTGTCGATCAAACGCGGCCCACCCTCGGCCACGTTCAGGCTGCCTGCCCCGCCGACGACCCCGATCCGCGCGCCGTTGTCCTTCGCGACCTGGGCGATCGAGGGCACCGCTTCGAGCAGGCCGCTCTGCCCGTGAACCGCGATGACCAGGACGTCCGCACCCTTGGCAACGTCGGCCAGGAAGGCCTCGTCGTAAAGCGAACCCGCCCTGGTCCCCTCGCCCTCCGCGTTCCTCGACACCGCCAGCACCTCGTGACCGCGTCCGCGCGCCTCCTCGGCGATCTTTCCGCCCGCGTACCCGGTTCCTCCGAACACAACCAACTTCGCCATCGCGTTTCTCCCTTTTCATCGGCGACCACGCCGATGCTAAGAACGCAAGATCGGCTACTTCAACGTATGCAACGCACCCCGGGGTGAGTGTGCAGGTCAGCCGCCCAGCGCGGCGAACTCGGACTTGAGCTTCTCGCGGACGGCGTTGACGTCGACCGCCGCCCGGACCTCGCCGCGTGCCGCCGGCTTCGCCTGTACCTGGTAGCTGGCGTTCCGATTCGGCAGCTTGAACTTGACCTCGCAGGACATGCTCGTCGTGGCGCCGGGTGCCGCGTCGGCGGCCGCCGTGCAGCTCTGCGCGCCGAGGG
The DNA here is from genome assembly GCF_022479115.1 of Amycolatopsis sp. EV170708-02-1. NCBI lineage: Bacteria > Bacillati > Actinomycetota > Actinomycetes > Pseudonocardiales > Pseudonocardiaceae > Amycolatopsis > Amycolatopsis sp. EV170708-02-1. The sequence continues at coordinate 3,127,702 of NZ_CP092497.1, read as the reverse complement.
ACTGCGCCGTGAAATCGACGGTCAGCGTGAGATGCACGGGCGTCCCGCTCACGCCGCCGATGACGGTGTTGGCGACGTCGATGGTCGCCCGGCAGGTTCCGACGAAATCCGTGCAATCCAGCTTGTCGTTGACGACGCTGACACTGACTTGGGCGAGCGCGTCGAACGGCTGCCCGATTCCCCCGATCGCGCCGTCCAGATCGGTTTGGAGCTTCTTGAGCGCGTCCCCGGCGAGCGGTTCGACCCGCATCTCGGCACCGAGCGTCTTACCGCCCGCCGCGGCGACAAGGGAAGGCGCGAAACTCACGACGCGGTGCGGCGCCGCGGTGGTCACGCGCAGGGCCCCGAGCCCGCTGCCGACCTCGTAGACCTCGGTCCCGTCAGGCAGCTTCGACCGGACCGGATCGGTCAGCGGGTCCATGGCGGACACCGCTGTCCTCAGTGTCGACGCGGCTTTGCGCGGGCTGAGCACCTCGACGGCGTTCACCGGCAGGTCGGAGCCGTCCGTGCGGACCCAGTTGGTGCCGTACTGCTCGCTATTGCCGAGCCCGTGCGCCTTCCAGTACTCCGGCGTCGCCGAGAGGTACAGCTGCTTGTCCGCGGCCAGGACTTGGATGGACTGGCCGTCGACCGGCAACGCGCCCTGCGCGCTGCCGTTGCGGGTGATCCGGAACTGCAGTTCGGCGGGCTTGCCTGCCGCATCCTTGATTGTCGACTTGTAGACAACAGCTGGGGCTTGCTCAAGCGCCTTCAGCGCACTTTCGACGGCGCCACGCTGCTCGGTGCGCCGGTCCACCCGCTGTTGCTCGGCGGGCGAGATCCCCGCCGCACCGTCGATCGCGACGTCGCAACCGGCCACGAGGCAGCACAACGCGGCGATCGCGCCGATCCTCGACCGTCGTGCCGCCATTCCGCCCCCTTGTCTCGAGTGCGAGGAGATCACACCCTAGAAAAGGGGTCGCGCACCACCGCATCCGCGGGTTCCCGAAGCAGCTGTCACCGACTTGTCATCTGAACGAGCCACCCGGCGGGACCCCGGCACCACCGCTTGGTCTACACTTTCCCGGTCTCGGCGAGGCGGGTTCCGTGAGCACCTGGTGCCCGACGTGATCGACGCGGCGGCTTGAGTGGCCACACGCGGTCGAGCACGCCTGTGGAATTCGCCGCCGAACACCCGAACCGCCCGAACCATCCCCACCTCAGCATGCTTTCGCTGAACATGTTGGTGAATTGAAGGAGTGCTACACCGTGTCCGAGGTAAGCCTGTCCGTCGAGCCCCGCACCGAATTCGGCAAGGGTGCCGCGCGTCGCACGCGTCGTGCCGGCAAGATCCCCGCGGTGCTGTACGGGCACGGCTCGGACCCGCGCCACTACGCCCTGCCCGCCCTCGAGTTCGCCCGCGTCGTGCGTGAGAACGGCAGCAACGCCGTCATCACCCTCGAGCTCGAAGGCAAGAGCGAGCTGGCGCTGACGAAGACCATCGTCGTCCACCCGCTGAAGAACTACATCGAGCACGTCGACCTGCTGGTCGTCCGCCGCGGCGAGAAGGTCACCGTCGACGTCCCGGTCGTCGTCACCGGCACCGCGGGCCCGGGCACCCTGGTCACCACCGACCTCGACACCCTTCAGATCGAGGTCGAGGCGCTGCACATCCCCGAGCAGGTCGAGCTCTCGGTCGAGGGCGTCGAAGCCGGCACCCAGATCCTCGCCTCGCAGGTCACCCTGCCGCAGGGCGCCACCCTGGTCACCGACCCCGAGGCGCTGGTCGTCGCCGTGAACGAGGCGCCGTCCGAGTCCTCGCTCGAGGGCGAAGAGGCCGAGGCTGCGGAGACCCCCGCCGAGGACGCCGAATAAAGTCACCGGTGTGACCGAAGCAGTACTTCCCGGGGCCGGCGAGCAGATCCTGCTCGCCGGCCTCGGCAATCCCGGCCCCCAGTACGCGGGCAACAGGCACAACGTCGGCTTCATGGTGCTCGACGAACTGGCCGGCCGCGTCGGCGGCAAGTTCAAAGCCCACAAGAGCGGCGCCGAAATCCTCGAAGGCAGGCTGGCTGGCCGGCGCGTGGTCCTGGTCAAGCCGCGTTCGTACATGAACCTCTCGGGCGGCCCGGTCGTGGGCGCGGCCCGGTTCTACAAGATCCCCCCGGCCGGTGTCGTGGTCGTCCACGACGAGCTGGACGTCGACTTCGGCGCGCTCAAGATGAAGCTGGGCGGCGGCGACAACGGCCACAACGGTCTCCGCTCGATCACCAAGTCCCTGGGCACGAAGGACTACTACCGTGTCCGTTTCGGCGTCGGCCGACCTCCAGGACGGCAGGATCCGGCCGATTTCGTGCTGAAGGACTTCTCGACGGTCGAACGCAAAGAGCTCGCTTTCGAGATCGATCGTTGCGCCGACGCCGTTGAAGCGCTTATCAGCACCGGGCTCGCGGCGGCCCAGAACACCTTCCACGCTGGGTGAATCCGCTCACATGGCGGTGCGTTACACCTCGTCACTCGAAGGCGTTTCACCACGCCCCTGATCGAGTCGTGGAATAGGGTGAGCTCTTCCCGGGAACTCTTAAACCCGTTAGGACGGAATGCGGAGATCGCATTCCCCACCGAAACCGGAGAGAGTTTCATGTCGTTTACGGCCGAAGACATCGCCGGCGCCACATTCCCGAACGCCCCGATCGGGCGCCGCGGGTACGCCAAACACGAGGTCGACGCGTTCCTGGAACGGATCGCCGACACGCTCTCGGATCGGGACGACCTGACGGCCGCCGAGGTCCACCACGTCATGTTCTCGCGTCCGTTGATCGGGAAGCGCGGCTACGACGAACGGGAAGTCGACGATTTCCTCGACAAGGTCGAGGAGCAACTCGCCCAGCGGACCGGCCAGCACGCACTCCATGTGCCCGGCGCCCGCGAGGAGGACGAGGCCACCGCCGGACGCGCCGTTCCGGACCGCGGCCCCGTCGAGTCCCTGCCGGAGCGCTAGTGCCCGTCACCGCGTTCGAGGCAAGAACCCGGCAGTTCGACAGGGCGCCGATCGGCGCCCGTGGCTACCACGAACCCGCGGTGGACGCCTTCCTGGAACGGGTCGCGGCGACTCTCGACGGGGACGACGACCTGTCGGTTTCGGACGTCCACAACGTGGCGTTCGCCAAAGCGCCCCTCTCGAAACGAGGCTATGACCCGGCAGCCGTCGACGCGTTCTTGCGAGACGTCGAGGGCACGCTGGCCGGGTTGTCCCAGTCCTCCGGCTACTACATAGCGCCTGCCCTGGAACACACCCATAACCGCAAGCCACTGTGGCGACGCCGCTGAACCAACGGGAGGTGCCGCGAATGGGCCGGGCCGCGATACTCGCGGCCCGGCCCTTTCGTGTCAGCTGGTCGCCGCGTTCTTGGCGATCTTGTCCGCGAACTGGACGGCGGTCGCGGCCCGCTTCACCTTGCCCGAAGGCGTCTTCGGCAGGCTCCCCGCCGGGAGCACCACAACGGCGAAGGGCCGCATGTCGACGGCGCCGCGCACCTTGGCCGCGACCTCCTTCGCCAGCGCCTTCTCCGTCTCCGGATCCCCGGCGAGCTTCGATTCGACGACGACGGCGAACCGCTCCCGCCGGCTGCCCGCGTCAAGCCGCACGGCCACGGCGTTCCCCGCCCGCACCCCTTCGACCGAGGTCGCCGCTCGTTCGATGTCGGTCGGGTACAGGTTCCGGCCGCCCATGATGATGACGTCCTTGCGACGGCCACAGATCACGATCATGCCGTCGACCAGGTAACCGAGGTCGCCGGTGAGCAGCCAGCCGTCGTCGTCCTGTGTCGCGAGCGGCCCTTCCATCGTCAGGTATCCCGGCGTCACGGCCTCACCACGCAGGCGGATCTCCCCGACCTCGCGTTCCCCGAGCACGGTTCCCTTGTCGTCGACGATCTCGGCCTCGAGCCCGTCGAGCGGCGGTCCGAGCACCGCGAAGGACCGGACTTCGTCGGTCCCGCGGCGCGGGTCGCCCTCGGGGACCGGCACCGCGCGGTTGTCCGCCTCGAGCGCGTCGGCTTCGACGACGTCCAGCGTCAAGCCGGTGAACAACGGCGCGAACGAAACCGCGAGTGTCGCCTCCGCCATGCCGTACGCCGGGAAGACGCATTCGGCGGGCATCTTGAAGCGCTTCCCGGCATCGACGAACGTCTGCACGGCCGTTTCGTCGATCGGCTCGGCGCCGTTCAACGCGATCCGAAGCTTCGAAAGGTCGTACGCGTCGTCGTCCTCGACACGGGCCATCCGCCTGCCCACGATCGCATAGGCGAAGTTCGGCGCGGCTGTGGTCGTGCCGTTGTACTTGCTGATCAGCTGCGGCCAGATCAACGGCCCGACAGGAACTCGAGCGGCGTGATCTTGACGAGTTCGACGCCGAACGTCATCGGGACCGTCAGGAAGCCGACCATCCCCATGTCGTGGAAGGTGGGCAGCCACGAGACCATCACGTCGACGTCGAAGTCGAACTCGGCCCGATCGACCATCGCCTTGACGTTCGAGTACAGGTTTCCGTAGGTGATCTGAACGGCCTTCGGGTCGGCCGTCGACCCGCTGGTCAGTTGCAGGAGAGCCGTATCCGATTCGGCCGTCGGCACTGGCTCCGCCAGTGGTTCCGCCTCCAGCAGCTCGGTGATCACCTGGAAGGCGATGCCGTGCTCGGTGAGCACCGGCGCCAGCTGGTCGAACGGCTCGCCGAGCAGCACCAGGTCGGAACCGATCATCCGCAGCACGCGAACGGTGTCCTCGGCCCATTCCGCGAGATCGGTGCGCTGCGTCGGCTGATGCAGCATCGTCACGCTGCCACCGGCGAGCCAAACCGCCTGAACCGTCGGCGCGATCAGTGACGGCGCCGCCGCCAGGACCGCGACCGCTTTGCCGGGCTCGAGCCCGGCCGCCACCAGACCCCCGGCAACCCGTTTGGCCTGCTCGTGGATCTCGGCCCATGTCCGCCGAACCGGCTCCTTGGGCTCCCCGGTGACCATTCCCCGCTGCTGACCTCGCCCCGCCGCGGTGGCGACGAGCGTGTCCACGAACCGACTCATGCGCGTCACACTACTGTCCGCGCTGGAAAGCCCGCGCGCCGTCGAGTCAACTCATTCGATCGCTTCGGAGGTCTCGAGCCACTGAGCTTCGACCTCCTCTTTCTCCGTTTCGACGGCTTTCAGTTCGGTGTTCAGCTCGATGAGCTTCGTCGGATCGGTCGCCGCGGCGAGCAGCGCCGCATGCAGCTTCTCTTCCTTCGTGTGCAGCTGGTCGAGCTTGCGCTCAAGACGCGACAGCTCCTTCTGCGCCGCCCGTTGTTCAGCGGCGCTCTTCTTGGGCGCGGAGGCCTGCGCGTTGCCTGCCTTCCGGTCACTGCCTGCTTTTTCGAGGCTCTTGGCGCGCCGGTCCAGGTACTCGTCGATCCCGCCCGGCAGGTGGGTCACCTGCCCGTCCCCGAACAGGGCCACGATCGTGTCGCAGACGCGTTCCACCAGGTACCGGTCGTGCGAGACGACGACGAGGCTGCCCGGCCAGGAATCCAGCAGGTCTTCGAGCTGCTGCAGGGTGTCGATATCGAGATCGTTCGTCGGTTCGTCGAGCAACAGCACGTTGGGCTCGGCCATCAGAAGCCGGCACAGCTGCAGACGGCGCCGTTCGCCACCGGAAAGGTCTTCGACCGGCGTCCACTGCCTCGCCGCGGGGAACCCCAGCTTTTCGGCGAGCTGCGAAGCGGTGAGCTCCTGCTTGCCGAACACGACCCGGCCGGACACCTCTTCGATCGCCTGCAGCACGCGCAGATCACCCGGCAGGTCGTCGAGCTCCTGTCGCAGGTGCGCGAGGCTGACCGTCTTGCCTTGGATGCGTCGGCCCGTCTCGGGCTCCTTGTCGCCGCCGAGCAGCTTGAGGAGCGTCGTTTTGCCCGACCCGTTGACACCGACCAGACCGACCCGATCGCCGGGCCCGATCCGCCAAGTGACGTGATCGAGCAGGGTGCGGTCGCCGACGGTCAACGTGGCGTCCTCGATCTCCAGCACGGTCTTCCCCAGCCGCCGACGCGCGAACGCCTGCAGCTCGACCGAGTCACGCGGCTCCGGCACATCGGAGATCAGCGCCTCCGCCGCCTCCACGCGGTAGCGCGGCTTCGAGGTCCTGGCCTGCGGGCCACGGCGCAGCCACGCGAGCTCCTTACGCGCCAGGTTCTGCCGCTTTTCCTCGGCCGTCGCCGCCAGCCTCGCCCGTTCGGCCCGCGCGAAGATCCAGTCCGCGTACCCGCCTTCGTACTGCTCGACGCGGCCGTTGGTGACCTCCCAGGTCAGGCTCGCGACCGTGTCGAGGAACCACCGGTCGTGGGTGACGACCACGACCGCGATCTTGCGGTTCAGCAGGTGATCCGCGAGCCAGCGCACGCCTTCGACGTCCAGGTGGTTGGTCGGCTCGTCGAGGACCACGAGGTCAAGTTCACCAGTGAGAGCGGCCGCCAGCGCCACCCGGCGGCGCTCGCCACCCGACAGGTTCGCCGTTTCCTTCTCGACGCCGAGAGCGGTGATCCCCAGACCGTCCATAATGGACCGGACTCGCGCGTCAGCGGCCCACTCGTGCTCCGCGCCATAACGCTCCAGCACGACATCTCCGACCGTACTGCCGGCGGGGAGCTCGGTCCGCTGGGTGACCACGGCCATCCGCAAGCCACGGACCTGACTGACACGTCCCGTATCCGGCTCGCTGATCCCAGCGAGCACCTCCAGCAGCGTCGTCTTCCCACCCCCGTTGAGGCCGACGACACCGATACGCTGCCCCTCCGCCACACCGAGCGAAACACCGTCGAGCAGCGGGCGCACCCCGAAGGACTTGCTCACCGACTCCAGGTTGACCAAGTTGGCCATGCCTCAGCCGATCCTTTCCACAAAGCTTGCACCACAACGAATTAGTCGATGTCCATTTCGGACACCCTCAGGCGTGCACCCGCGGCGGCGACGGCCGCGGCGCGTCATCGCCGCCGACCAGCCGGGCTCCGGGCACCGGCCCGTGCGCGACCCGCACCGTGCGGCAGACACCCGCACCGGACAGCTCCGCGGCGACCTCGACGGCCGACTGGGCATCCGCGCACAGGAAGGCGCAGGTCGGCCCGGATCCGGAGACGGTGCCGGCGAGCGCACCCGCGTTGACCCCCGCCCGCAAGGTGCGACGCAGCCCCGGCCGCAACGAAACGGCCGCCGCCTGCAGGTCGTTGCCGAGAAGCAGCGCCAGCTGCCGCGGGTCGCCGGACGCCAGCGCCTCGACCACCGGAGTGTGCGAACCGATCCGCGGCGGGCTGCCCTCCTCCCGCAACCTGTCCAGCTCGCCGAACACCCTCGGAGTCGAAAGACCACGCTGGTCGAAGGCCAGGACCCAATGGAAGGTGTGCCGCGACAAGACCGGCACCAGCTGCTCACCTCGGCCGGTCCCCAACGCCGTCCCGCCGTAGAGCGCGAACGGGACATCGCTGCCGAGCTTCGCGGCGATCCCCGCCAGTTCGTCTCGGGAGATGTCGAGCTTCCAAAGCGACGCGAGTCCCACCAGGGTCGCGGCCGCGTCGGCGCTGCCGCCGGCCATGCCGCCCGCTACCGGGATGCCTTTGCGCAGTACTACCCTGACCTTGGACTCGCCGTCCGCCTTGCCGACGTGGGCCGCCAGTGCCTGCGCCGCCTTCCAGGCGAGGTTGTTGGCCCCTGTCGGTACGGAGCCCTCGCCTTCGCCGTAGACCTCGACGCCGGGGTCCTCGGTGACCGCGACGGTCACCTCGTCGGTCAAGGAAAGCGCCTGGAACACGGTCACCAGTTCGTGGTAGCCATCCGGGCGTACGTCACCGACCGACAGGTGCAGGTTGACCTTGGCGGGAACCCTGACGATTACTGGGGGCGGTACGACGGCGAGCACCCGTCAAGCCTACGTGGCCGCTCCGCCTGCGCTGTCACCAGGAGAAAAGAGAACAGGGCGAGTCGGACACGAACGGGCCGCCCGGGACCGATTTCGTCCTGAGCGGCCCGTTCGTGGAGGAATCAGGCGGCGACACCCTGCGGTCCGCGGACCGGGTGGGTCACGTGGCCGCCACGTTCGGCGATCCAGGCGAGCGCGGCGTCCGCGCGCTCACCGCGCACACCGAGGCGGAACCGGCCGACCGGCGTGTCGCCGATCCGGGTCAGGCCGCCCCCGATCGTCGCGAGCTCGACGTCGAAGCGACCGGCAGCCTCCGGAAGCAACGCGCCGACCGAAGCGAAGCCGACGAGCACGACGTCCACCGCGCGGTCGTACTTCGAGGCCTGCGCCCGCCCGGTCTCGATCGCGGGAAGAAGCGCCTGCGCGGTCCGGCTGTTCGGGTCGGAGACCAGGTCGAGCACGGTTCCGCGTTCGATGATCGCGCCCGCCTCCAGAACCGCGACGTCATCGCAGACACGGCGAACCACGCCGGCGTCGGGAGTGGTGAGCAGCACGGTGACTCCGAGCTCGGCACGTGCCCGGTCGAGCACGGTCAGGACCGCTCCGGACTCCTCGGCCTGCACACCCGCGGTCGGGTCGTCGGCCAAGAGCACGGACGGCCCGGCGGCCAGCGCCTTGGCGATGGCCACTCGGCGAAGCTGCCCCTCGGAAAGGTCCCCGGCCGCTGTCCGGCCCGGGGGTGAGCCCGACCAGATCGAGCAGGTTACCGACCCGGTTGCGACGCTGCGGCCCGTCGAGACCGAGCTGTTCGAGCGGCGAAGCGATGTTGCCGGCGATGGTGCGCTCGGCGAGCAATTCCGGTTTGGTGCTCACGACACCGACCTGCCGCCGGATTTCGCGCAGACGGCGTCCGTCGAGGGTTCCCGTGTTGAGGCCGTCGAGGCGGACGACGCCGCGGTCGGGACGCTCCTGAAGGCCGATGCACCGGGCGAGGGTCGACTTGCCGGAGCCGGCCGGGCCGACGACCCCGAACAGCGAGCCCGCTTGGATGTCCACGCTCACATCGCGCAGCGCGACGACGGGATTTCCGTTGAGGGGAAAGGATTTGGACAGGTTTTCGACAGTGATCACGAGAGGCTCCATGCGAATGGGGCGCCGCATCTTTCGAGCGCGCCGACCGTCACCGAGTAGCCGTCCGGAAACGGACGGGTTTCAGAGGTAAGGGAGAAGGACTCAGGCAGTAACGGTGGAGCGTCGACACGCACTTACCGTGCGGCGACCTTCATCGACGACACGTCGCCTGGTCAGCAGGAGCGGGTGGGTGACCCTGTTCATTAGGCACAGCCTCCATCGGTCCTGGCTGTAGCACCTGCCCTGTGGAGGGTGGTTGCTGCGACTTCGGCGAGCCAGGTCTCTCAGTCGCTCGGGATGGCTCACTGAGTAAAACCGATCCCACTGGATGAAAGCAAGCGCGTAGGCGCAGATCACACGTCTGGTCGCGTCCATTATACAGGATGCGCTGTCCACATATTGGAACACAGGCAGGCGTCTCCGACTTGCTTCAGGCGCGCTACCTGCTAAGACAATGCCGGCCTATACAGCTTGAGAAGAAGACTTACGCACTCGTGCTGACCTAGCCACGACGACGTCCACGCGGTGCCGGTCACACCTGGGGCGGGCGGTCAACCGGCGGCCGCCGCGATCCGCGCGAACTGGTGAACATCCAACTGCTCACCGCGGGTCTTGGGGTCGATACCCGCCTTCTCGAGCAACTCCCCCGCTCGTTCGGCGGAACCGGCCCATGACGCCAACGCGGCGCGCAAAGTCTTCCGCCGTTGGGAGAAGGCGGCGTCGACCACCGCGAACAATCGTTCCCGGTCCACCGGCGACACCACGTCACCCCGCTCGAAAGCGACCAGCGCGGAGTCCACGTTCGGAACAGGCCAGAACACCGCCCGAGGCACCGCGGCGACCTTGCGTGCCTTTCCGTACCACGCGAGCTTGACGCTTGGCACGCCATAGGTCCGGCTCCCGGGGCCGGCCGCCATCCGGTCCGCGACCTCGGTCTGGACCATCACGAGGCCACTGGTCAGCGACGGCAGCTCGGCAAGCAGGTGCAGAACGACCGGAACCGCGACGTTGTACGGCAGATTCGCGACGAGCGCAGTCGGACGCGCGGGCAGGTCGTCCGCCGTGATCCGCAACGCGTCCGCGCCGACGACCGTCAGCCGTTCGGCCCCACCCCGTTCGGCCACGGTGTTCGGCAATCGCCCCGCCAGCACGGGATCGATTTCGACCGCGACGACCTCGGCGCCGGTCGCGAGCAGGCCGAGGGTCAGCGAGCCGAGGCCCGGCCCGACCTCCAGCACGACGTCGCCTTCGCCGACCCTCGAAAGGTCGACGATGCGTCGCACGGTGTTGGGATCGTGCACGAAATTCTGGCCGAGCTTCTTGGTCGGACGTACGTCCAGCTCGGCCGCCAGCGCCCTGATCTCCGCAGGACCGAGCAGTTCAGTCACCCGACGATCGTAACCAGCGCCGGTAGGCCACGATTGGCCGGTGGACGACGTCGTACTCGAAGGCGAGAAAGTCCGGCTGCGCGACTGGAGGCCAAGCGACCTCCGGCCGCTTCGCGAACTACTCGACCCAACGCGGCCATGGCACGAGACGAACGGGCCCTACTTCGGCACCCCGACAGCGGCGGCCGCCGACTCGACGGCACGCGAGCTCACCAACTCCAAGGCCGAGCCCGCCGATCCCCGCACCAGCCTCGCCGTATGCGACCTGAGGGACGGCAGGTTGATCGGCAGGGTCAGCTGGTACTGGGAAAGCAGGCAGACCGACTGGCGGCGAATGGGGTTGGTGATCTACGACGAGCAGTACTGGGGCGGCGGGTACGGCACGGACGCCCTGCACCTGTGGACGACCTACCTGTTCGCTCGCACCGACACACTCCGCCTGGACTTCGCCACGTTTTCGGGGAACCCAGGGATGATCGCCGTCGGCCGGCGGCTGGGATTCGTCGAGGAAGGCCGGTTCCGACGCGCTCGACGCTGGTCCGGGGGCGTGCACGACGCCGTCGTCTACGGGGTGCTCCGCGAGGAGTGGGACCAGCTGAGCCACTCGAGCACGGAGCCGTGATTCCGCCCCCACCATCCGTATGGCGTTTTCGAACCGACACGTATCCCACTCCCGTGTGATCGGCGCAGGTCAGCGCAGCCGGAGCGTAATGATCATCCACCCGATCGATACCGTGCATTCGTTCGAATCTGCCTCGACAATCGAGGGATGACCAGCACAAATATCCCCAAGGCCTTCCCGCTCAACCTGCCGGAAGGTGACGCCGAACTGCTCCTCGACGAGTTGCAGACGCGGCTACGCGAAGGGCGACGTCTGTTCGCCGAAGTCGGCCAGATCCTGGCCGAGATCGAGTCACGTGGTGTCCGGGACCTCTACGGATACAACTCGATCGCCGTCTTTTACGAGCATGTGGCTCGAGTACCTCGAGCGGAGGCTCAGAAAGTGACCGGCAGAGCGCTCGCGCTCAATTCGAGACGGGCGCGCGACGGCACGTCGATCGACCCCGTCGCGCCATTGACCGGTGTGTCGGCCGGCACCGGCGCGTTGGCCGAGGCCGGTATCGACCGGATCGTCACTGTCATGAAGAGGCTGCCGGACCACCTCGACGCGGACGAACGACTCGAGGCCGAAAGGGGCCTGGTCGAACTCGCGGGTGTCGCGAGACCGCGTGACGTCACGATGGCAGGCACCGACCTGCTCGCGCGACACGACCCGGACGGGAAGCCCAAAGAGGACCCCGGGCCGAAACGTCAGCGAAGCGAATTCTGGTTGCGCCAGAAACGGACCGGCCGCTGGGACATGCGCGGAGATCTCGATCCCGAGACAGGCGCCCGTCTGAACGCACTCCTGGTGCCGCGTGCGTATCCGGCTCCCGGCGAAGAAGCCGACGACCGTGCTCCGGCGGAGAGACGCGGCGACGCGTTCGCGGAGATCGTCGATCTCGCGGAGGCCGGTCCGGACATCCCCGTTCCCCGTCAGACCTCGGAGCGGGTCGCAGAGGAGCCTCAACCCGCACAGCACGCCGAGGAACCCGCCAGCCGCCCTAAACCCACCCAGGCGCCACCACAGGGCCACCAAAGCCCTTACCGCGGCGGCGAAGGCGTTCGAGAGGGCAACGCGGCTGAACGATCCCGGAATGTGGCCCACATGCGGCCCCCTCGATGGTGGGCACGACTGTCGAGACCAAGACCGGGGAATGTGACGCAGCCACAGAAGCCTCTAACGGCCTGAAGGCCACCTTGCGGGCAAAACCCACAGGTGACCTTCAGGAAAGGAGGTTGATCTGGCGTCAGGCCTTCTTGCCGCAGTGCGGCCAAGCGCCGTAACCGCCACGGTCCTCGCGGACCTTCTCGGCGACCGCGATCTGCTGGGCCTTGCTGGCCTGGTGCGGGTACGCGGCGTACTGGTCGCCGCCGTAGGCGTCCCAGGTGCTCTTGTTGAACTGCAGGCCACCGTAGTAGCCGTTGCCGGTGTTGGCGGACCAGTTCCCGGTCGACTCGCACTGCGCGATGCGGTCCCAGGCGCCGGCGTCACCGATGACCGGGTCCGCGGGCTTCTTGGTACCGACCTTGACGATCTTGGGCTTGGCCTCGGTGATGACCTCTTCCGAGACCTTCTCGCGACCGACCTCTTTGCCGTTGCGCTTGGTGACCTTGTAGGTCACGGTCTTCTGGCCCGGAGTGCCCGGGTCCTCGACCTTGGTCTTGCCCTTTTCGAGGTTCGGGTCGTCGACCTTCTGCTCGGGCGGCGCGATTTCCTCGTTCTGCTTGACCATGGTGACGCCGGTCCGGCTGATGTGGACCTCGGCGCCGTCGACCAGCTTGACGTCGAGACCGCCGACGGCCTCGTCGTCCGGGCCGAGGGTCATCCGGAGCTCACCGAGGAATTCCTTGGTGGTCACCGAGTTGGTCTGCACCTTGCGCGGTTCGTTCGCGCCGTCGTAGACCGTGACGTTTTTGAGGGTCTTGACCTCGACGGTGGCGCCTTCGAGCGGCAGCTCACCGTTCTGCGGGAGCGAGGTCCAGGTGCCGGCCTTGGCGAGGTCTGCGCGACCGAGCTGGTTCAGCGCGTCGCCGAGGTTGGTCGCACGGACCCAGGACTCCTGCTGCGGTGCGCCGTCGACGATCAGGTTGAGCTTGCGGCCGCGCTCCAGCTTGATGACGCCGCCGTCGCCCACCTCGGCCTGCGGCGAGGGCGAGAGCGAGTCGTGCGCGCCGACCGAGAGGCCGGCGTCTTCGAGGACCTCGCCGACGGTGTCGCCGAAGCTGTGGACGGTCTGCTGCTTGCCGTCGACGTCGAGCGTGACGCTCTTGTTCATCGCCATCGCGGCCGCGCCGCCACCACCGAGGGTGAGCAGCACCGCCATGACGGTCCCCTTGAGGAACCGCTTCTTCCAGACGCGGGTCGAGTTCGCGATGACCTCGTCCTTGGTCGCGACCTTCATCGGCGCGCCCGCGGTGCGGTCCTCGGCCAGCTCGTCCGGAATGACGATCGGCGGGAGCATGGTGGTCTCGGCGCTGATGAGGCGGATCAGCTCGTCGACGTCAACGTCGATCTCGGCCATCAAGGCGTCGGCGTCCGGGCCGAGCGCGGCCAGGACGTCCTGGTGCGTGATGCGCGGATCGTCGGAGTAGTCGAGCTCGCCGTAGTGGGTGTCGCGGTCGAGCACGGCGACCGAGCCGGCGGAAGCGAAGGTGTTCGTCTCTGCGCCGAGGCGCGAGCCATCCTGCCTACTGCTACCAGTCACTGGGTCGTTCCCTTTCCCAAGACGTCGAGGAGCTCGACAACCGCTCCACTACGTCCTTCGTCTCGATGCACTCTTCGGCACACCTCTAGAAGTCCGACACCCGCAGCCAGCGCCATCGTCACGGTTCCAGGCCGTACCTCTCCTGGTTCCGCTTCCCCGACGTGCACTGACGTGACTGTGGGCGTAACAGCCGGAAACCGCATGAGCGGGTACCGACCGGCACGATCACGGGACAGTAACGAACCTCGCCGGGTTGCGCAAACACCGCCCGGAGTGTCGTGACGTTGGTCACTCATCAGAGTGGACCATTGCTGATCACTAATGTCGCAATCCGTTCAACCGGCGGTGACTGTCGGCAAACGGAAGACCCGCTCAGCGGTCTTTCGCACCGATTCGGCCACCTCGTGCACCGCCTCGCCCCGGAGGGAGGCGAGGTGCCGAACCGTGTACGCGGCGCAGTAGGGCTCGTTCGGCCGCCCGCGGAACGGATGCGGGGTCAGGAAGGGGGCGTCCGTTTCGACGAGGTACTGGTCCGCCGGAACGATCCTCGCCGCCTCGTGGAGCCCCTTGGCGTTGCGGAAGCTGACCGTCCCGGCGAAGGACAGCACGTATCCCGCATCGACACAGCGGCGAGCGACCTTCTCGTCCCCCGAGAAACAGTGGAAGACGACCTGCTCGGGCGCCCCCTCTTCCTCGAGGATCCGGAGGACGTCGTCGTGAGCGTCTCGATCATGGATCATCAGCGGCTTGCCGATGCGCTTGGCGAGATCGATGTGCCACCGGAAGGCGTCCTGCTGGGCGTCGTGGGGCGAGTAGTCCCAGTAGTAGTCGAGGCCGGTCTCGCCGACCGCGACCACTCTGGACTCTTTCGCGAGACTCTCCACTTCGGATTTCTCGGCTTCGCCGAATTCCTTGGTGCGCGTGGGATGGATCGCGACGGCGGCCCACACACGAGGGTCCCAAGTGGACGCTCGCGCGGCCCAGCGAGCGGCGGCGAGGTCGTCCGCGACGGTGATCACCCGCGATACGCCGGCGCGCTCGGCGCGGTCGACCATGGCTGTCACGTCAGCCGCGGTGACCGCGCCGCACGCGTCGAGGTGGGTATGCGCGTCCACCACCGAGACCGGCAACCTGTCCGGGATCGGCGGTGGCTCCTTCTTCTCCGCACCCATCAGCTGCTCATTTCGAGATCGGCGCCCATTCGGGACCGGTCTCGCCGAGCTCCGGGTCGAGCTTGGCGAACAGCGGGGTCGGCTTCTCCAGAGGCTTGCCGACCTCGATCGGCACGGACTTCCAGCGCGCCTGCTCGGCCTTGTAGTCCCCGGTGAGGATGGGGTTGATCCGGCCGGGGATGTCGAGGTCCTCGACTTCCTGAAGCTCGGGCTGGGCCGCCCAGACGCCAGTGCCGCCGAGGGCCTCGTGCACCTTCTGCGCCGAGTGGGGCAGGAAGGGGGTCAGCAGCGTGTTGGCGTCGGAGACGACTTGCAGGGCGGTGTGCAGAACGCTGTCGCGCCGCGCGGGGTCGTCCTTGAGCTTCCACGGCTCCTGGTCCGAGAGGTACCGGTTGGCGGCGGTGACGACACGCATGGCCTCGCTCGCCGCCGCCTTGAACCGAGAGCGCTGCAGGTGGGCACCGGCGGTGTCGAACGCCTTGCGGGAGAGCTCCTTGAGCTCCTCGTCGGCGGCCACGGGCGCGTCGGGACGCGGGATGGCTCCGACGTTCTTGTGCGCCATCGAGATGGAGCGGTTGACCAGGTTGCCCCACTCGTTGGCCAGCTCGAAGTTGGTCCGGCGGACGAATTCGTCCCAGGTGAAGTCGGTGTCCTGGGTCTCGGGGCCGGCGACGGAGATGAAGTACCGCAGCGTGTCCGGGCCGAAGTCGCGAAGGAAGTCGTGGACGTAGATGACCGTGCCGCGCGAGGTCGAGAACTTCGAGCCGCTCATCGTGAGGAACTCGCTGGAAACGATCTCGTCGGGCAGGTGCAGCTTGCCGTACTTGCCGGCCACACCGCCTCGATCGCCCTCACCGTTGTGGCCGAAGAGCAGAGCGGGCCAGATCTGGGCGTGGAAGGTGATGTTGTCCTTGCCCATGAAGTAGTAGGAGCGGGCGTCCGGGTTGTTCCACCACTCCTGCCAGGCGTCCGGGTTGCCGGTGCGGCGGGCCCACTCGACGCTGGCCGAGAAGTAGCCGATGACCGCGTCGAACCAGACGTAGAACCGCTTGAGCGGCTGGTCGCGCCAGCCGTCCAGCGGGATCTTCACGCCCCAGTCGAGATCACGGGTGATCGGCCGCGGCCGCATGTCGTCGATCAGGTTCTTCGTGAAGTTGAGGACGTTCGGGCGCCAGTCGGTCTTGCTGGACAGCCACTTGCCCAGGGTGTCGACGAACGCGGTCAGGTCGAGGAAGTAGTGCTCGGTCTCGACGAATTTCGGCGTTTCACCGTTGATCCGCGACTTCGGGTTGATCAGTTCGGCCGCGTCGAGCTGGTTGCCGCAGTTGTCGCACTGGTCACCGCGCGCGCCGTCGTAGCCGCAGATCGGGCAGGTGCCCTCGATGTACCGGTCGGGCAGGGTGCGGCCGGTCGACGGGCTGATCGCGCCCCTGGTCGTCTTGGGGACGACGTAACCGTTGCGGTGCAGCGCGAGGAAGATCTGCTGCGTGACCTCGGCGTGGTTACCCGTGGTGGTGCGGGTGAACAGGTCGTAGGTGAGGCCGAGCCCTTGCAGGTCCTGGCCGATCTGACGGGTGTACTTGTCGGCCGTCTGCTGGGAGGTCATGCCTTCCTTGTCGGCCTGGACGGTGATCGGGGTGCCGTGTTCGTCGGTACCGGACACCATGAGCACCCGGTTGCCGGCCATTCGCTGGTAGCGGGAGAAGACGTCGGACGGGACGCCGAATCCGGACACGTGGCCGATGTGGCGGGGGCCGTTGGCGTAGGGCCAGGCCACCGCAGTCAACACTGGGGTGCTCATGCTTGTTTAGCCTACGGACGTCGTCTAAGGCATTGTTGTCCGGGAGAGGATCGGAGGCCTCGGTGTCCGCCACGCGTCTGCTGGTGCTGGGTGTCGTGCGCATGTACGGCAAGGCGCACGGCTACCAGGTCCGGCGCGAGCTTCTCTCGTGGGCGGCCGACAAGTGGGGCAATGTCCAGCCGGGTTCGATCTATCACGCGCTGAAGAAGATGACCACCGAAGGCCTCCTCGAACAGGTCGAGGACGTCGAAGCGGATGGCGGGCCGGACAGGATCGCGTACCGGCTGACCGAGGACGGCGAGACCGAGTTCCTCGTGCAACTCGGCAGGGCGCTGTCGAGCGACGACGCCACGGGGTACTCACTGTCCGCGGCCGTCATATTCATGCCGACGCTGCCCCGCGCGCAGGTGCTGGCTTTGCTGAAACAGCAGCTGGCGAACATGGAAGCGCACGCCCAGTCGACCCATTACGCCCGCGAACACGCCGTCGATCTGGGGAAACCTCCCCACGTGAGCGAGCTGTACCGCCTGTGGAGCGTGCACGCGGAAGCGAACGTGACGTGGATGAGGGATCTGATCGGCCGTCTCGAAGCCGGTGAATACGTGATGGCGGGCGAAGGCGCGGACGAAGAAGCCGTGTTCGGCGCGCCGCCCAAGTAATCAAATTTGACTGCGGAACGACTCCTAGGGCACAGTGCGTGCTGCCACTAGTCAAACTTGACTAGCTGAGCACCGAAAGGAGTAGACATGATCAAGGCACGCGGCCTTGAGCGGCGGTTCCGCCGCAAGGGCCGCAATGGGGGCGAGGTCCACGCCGTCAAGGGCGTCGATCTCGACGTGTCGGCCGGGGAACTGGTCGGCTTCCTCGGACCGAACGGCGCGGGGAAGACCACGACCCTGCGCATGCTGACCACGCTGCTCAAGCCCACCGCCGGCGAGGCGACGGTCGGCGGCTGCGACCTGCTCGCCGACCCGCTGGGGGTGCGCCGGCGAATCGGCTACGTCGCTCAAGGCGGCGGCACCGCGCCGGCGAGCAAGGTCGTCGAGGAGATCGAGTTCCAGGGCAGGCTGTACCGGATGAGCAAGGAGGACGCGCTCGCGCGCGGGGCCGTCCTCGCCGAGCAACTGGACCTGGCCGGGCTCGACCAGCGGACGACCACGACGCTCTCGGGCGGGCAACGCCGCCGGCTCGACATCGCGCTCGGGCTGATCCACTCGCCCGGGCTCGTCTTCCTCGACGAGCCGTCGACGGGGCTCGACCCGCAGAGCCGGGCGAATCTGTGGGACCACATCCGCAGGCTGCGCGACGAGCAGGGAGTCACGGTCTTCCTGACCACGCACTACCTCGACGAGGCCGACGCGCTCTCCGACCGGCTGATCGTCATCGATGACGGGAAGATCGTCGCCGAAGGCACACCGGACTCGTTGAAAGCGAGGGTTTCCGGCGACGGTGTCGTCATCGGGGTTTCACCGGAGTCGGCGGCGGAGACCGCGGAGGTGGCGGGCCGCCTCGAAGGTGCACACGAACTGACGGTCACCGACGGCACCGTGCGTTTCCGGGTGCCGCGCGGGACACCGCGATGCCCGAACTACTGCGGGCGCTCGACGCGCGTGGCATCGCGATGGCGTCCATGCAGGTGCACCGGCCGACGCTCGACGATGTGTTCCTGACTCTGACCGGCCGGAGCCTGCGCGACGCCGAAGAGGGCGCGCCGACCGACGCCGCGGCGGAGAAGGAGGCCACGCATGTTGCATGACACCTGGTTGATCTTCCGCCGTGACATGCTCACGGCGTTGCGCAACCCGACATGGCTCGCCATCGGCATCATGCAGCCGCTCCTCTATTTGTTCTTCTTCGGGCCGCTTCTGGTGAAGGCGCTCAACGCGCAAGGGCTGTCCGATGTGGACGGATGGATGATCTTCACCCCGGCGATCATCGCGCAGCTCGCGTTGTTCGGCAGCTCGTTCGTCGGGTTCGGGCTCCTCGCGGAGTTCCGCTCGGGCGTGGTCGAACGCATGCGGGTCACCCCGGTGAGCCGGGTGGCATTGCTGCTGGGCAAGGTGCTCGCCAACGCGTTGCAGACCGTCGTCCAGGCCTTGATCATCATCGCGCTGGCGTATCTGGTCTTCGACCTGAACGCTCCGTTCAGCGGTGTCGTGCTCAGCCTGGTGATCGTTTTCCTTCTGTCGATCACGCTGGCGTCGTGCTCGTACGCGCTGGCGCTGACCCTCAAGAGCGAAGACGCCTTCCCGGCTTTGCTCAACGCGGTTCTCATGCCACTGCTGCTGCTTTCCGGAATCCTGATCCCGATCACCGCGGGCTCGGCGCCGGATTGGCTGTACACGATTTCCCGCATCAATCCGTTCCGGCATGTGGTGGATGTCGAGCGGAACAGTTTCCGCGGCGACTTCTCGATGGACGCGCTGTTCACCGGGAGCGTCGTGGTGCTGGTCATGGCCGTTCTGGCCATCTGGTGGGGCTCGCGGACGTTCCAACGCGAAAACGCCTGAGACACGCTGTACCGAAAGGTCACCTTGCGGCCGCTCCGCGGACGTATGGTGACCTTTCGGTCGTACTGGGGCGAAATTCGAGGCGGGTGGGTTTGCTGGATCCGGAAGGCGAGCACGGCGTCACCCTGTCCCACCGTGAGTCGGTGACGGACTGGGCGGCGGTGCGCGGCGCCGATATCCGGTTCGCGTCGGTCACCGTCACCGAAAACACCAACTGGCGGGACGCCGCGGCGGAACGCAATCTGACCGGCGCGCAGCACGCCGGTATCCACACGGGCGCGCGGCACTACGCACGTCCTGGTGCCGTCCACGACCAAGCCGACCATTTCGTGCGGACGGCGAGCGCGCTCGGCGCCTTCGCGCCCGGTTCGCTCGCGCCCGCGCTCGAAGTGGAGGCGCCCAGCGTCGACGACCGGTTCATCAAGGCGTGGATCAAACACGTCAGGCATGCGGCGCGCGTCGAACGCGTCCTCGTGTACGCGAGCCTCGACTGCTGGACGAACCGGTTGCGGCCGGACAAGTGGGCGGACAGCGAAGTGGTGTTGTGGCTGGTCAGGCACAACGAGATCCCGGGGAGACCGGGATGGTTCCACTCGCGGCTGGGATTGCATCAGCACGGTTTCGGCGACGGCCTGCCCGGTGTGGACGGACCGATCGCGCAGGACGCGGTGGTCTATCCCTTCAAACTGACCGACGTGCTCTTGTAGTTTCCGCTGCGTGACGGCGGATGCGCACGACGTCACCGCGTGGTCGCGGATCTCACTTTCCGCTGGGCGCGGGTTGCTTTTCCGGCCACCCGGACGGCGACAATGTCGCGTGCGGTTGATGTGCCGGAAGCTGCGGACCGACGTCGGGCCCGAACGGGCACTGGCGGTCCTCGGCGCACGCGCCGAGAAGCTCGGCCTCGCACCGCCCGCCGCGCTTTGCGGAGAGTGGTTCTCTTCGCGCGCGGTCATCGCGCTGAACGCTTCCCTGACTCCGGTCCGTGACGTGGCCGAAGCGTTCTCGATCCCCACTCGGATGCCGGACGTTCGTGACGCGGTGCCCGGCGCGGTCGGGGGCGGCTGGTTCGGTTACCTGGGGTACGACCTGACCGATCCGTCGGGCCGTTCCGGGGAGCTTCCGCCGGCCGCGTGGGGCTGGGTCGACCGGGTTCTCCGGCTGGACGCGAACGGGTCGTGGTGGTTCGAAGCCCTGGTTCCCGACGGTGCTCCGGATCCGGTCGCCGAGGTGTCCGCGGTGGAATCCGCGCTCGCCGAGCTTCCCGAGGCGACGACCTGGAGTTCCGGCCCGTTGGCACGGCCGCTTCCTTCGGAGCACTACGACGCCGTCAAGGCGTGTGTGCACGCGATCGAAGCCGGCGAGCTCTTCCAAGCGAACATCTGCGCTCGCTTCGGCGGCAGGTTCACGGGCGATCCGATCGCGTTGTTCGCCGAAGGCGTGCGTCGTCTGGGAGCCCGCCGGGCGGCGTTCCTCGCCGGAGACTGGGGCTCGGTCGTCTCGTTCTCTCCCGAGCTTTTCCTTGCCAGGCATGGACGACGCGTCCGGTCGACGCCGATCAAGGGCACCCTGCCGAGGCGGAACCCCGCTGACGAGCACCTCGCGCGACGGCTTCGGGAATCCACCAAGGACGTCGCCGAAAACGTGATGATCACCGATCTCGTCCGCAACGATCTCGGCCGGGTGTGCGCCACCGGCAGCGTCCGTGTCCCCGAGCTGCTCGCGGTCCGGCCCGCGCCGGGGGTCTGGCATCTGGAGTCCACTGTGGAGGGATCGCTCGCCGACGGGATCGACGACGCGGCGCTGCTGGCGGCCACGTTCCCGCCGGGTTCGGTGACGGGCGCGCCGAAGATCCGGGCGCTGGACCTGATCGCCGAGCTGGAGCCCACCGCGCGCGGCGTCTACACCGGTGCGATCGGGCTCGCTTCGCCGATCGCCGGCCTGGAACTGAACGTCGCGATCAGAACCTTCGAAATCCACGAAGGCACGATCGCGCTCGGAGTCGGCGGTGGGATCACCGCCGACTCCGACAGCGACGCGGAATGGCAGGAGTGCCTGCACAAGTCCGCTCCGCTGGAGCACCTGCTCGGCTAGCTACTTGGTGGGGTCCAGCAGGAGCTTGCCCATCGTGCCGCGCGAGCGGAGGGCCTCGTGGGCGGCGCGCGCGTCGGACAGCGCGTACTCGCCTCCGGCGACAGCGCGGATCCGGCCGGCGAGAGCCAGCTCGAAAAGCTCGTCGAGCGCGCGGCCGAAGACGTCGCCGGGGAGTTTGAAAGCGTGCGGCAGCCACATCCCGGCCACGGTGGTGCTGTGCCCGAGGAGGTTGCGGGCTTCGATCGGCTTCGGGTTCTCGCGGCTGGCCATGCCGTAGAACGCGAGACGGCCGAACGGCGCGAGGGCCGCGATGCTCTGGTCCGTGACCGTGCCACCGGTCATGTCGAGCACGATGTCGACGCGTTTGCCGCCGTTCGCCTCGCGGAGCGCGTCGGTCATGTTCTCGGCCCGCGAATCGATGGCGAAGTCGGCGCCCAGTTCGAGGGCGAGGGCGCGCTTTTCGTCGCTGCTGGCGGTGGCGATGACCCGGCTCGCTCCCCAGGCTTTCGCCAGCTGCACGGCGATGGAGCCGACCCCGCCCGCGGCCGCGTGCACGACGACGGTTTCGCCGGGTTCGAGATGGGCGCTCTTGCGCAGCAGAAGCGAGGCCGTGGTGCCCTGGACGATGAAGGAGAGCGCGGTCAGGTCGTCGACGCCGTCGGGAACCTCGTAGCTGGTGACGTCGTCGGCCACCGCGCGTTCGGCATAGCCGCCACCGCCGTTGAGCAGCGCGACGACCCGCTTGCCGTCGGCGGTGCGGCCGACGATCTCGCCGCCGGGGACGAGCGGGAGCTTGCTCGGTGCGAGGTACGAGTTTTCCGCCTGGTGGGTATCGGCGTAGTTGATGCCGATCCGGTCGACGTCGACCAGCCGCTGACCTGGACCGGGGACGGGATCGGGAAGGTCGACGAGGTTGAGCACCTCGGGTCCGCCGAACTCGGTCACCTGTACTGCGCGCATCCGCTTCCTCCTCGTCGAGATGAGACATTCTTGCATATGTCTCATGCCTGAGACATTGCGTGATATGTTTCACTCATCGAAACCGCACTCGAACGCCAGCTGACTTCGCCGCGCCCGGACGCCCTGCGCGCGTTCACGATCGCGCGCGCCCGCTTTCTGGAGGGGCGCCGGGTGGACATGGGCGAGCTGGCGAGCGAGCTGGGGATCAGCCGGGCGACCCTGCACCGATGGGTCGGCGGCCGGGATCAGCTGCTCGGCGAAATCCTGTGGTCGATGACCGTGGAGGTCTTCGAAGCGCGGTCTTCCGGCAAGCTCGGGCGCGGCGCGGAAGGGATCGCGGAGCTCGTCGGCACCTTCGTCCGGACCGTGAACGGCTCGAAACCGTTCCGGGAGTTCCTGCGCAACGAGCCCGAGCGGGCACTGCGGATCCTGACGACCAAGGCCAGCGTGGTGCAGAGTCGCGCGATCGCGAAGATGCGCGAGTTTCTGGACGAAGAGGTCGAGGCCGGGCGGCTCACTCCGCCGCTGCCGGTCGAAGACCTGGCTTATCTGCTGGTGCGGATCGGCGAGTCCTTCATCTACACCGATGTCATCACCGGCGACGAACCCGACGCCGGCAAGGCACACGCGGCCGTGACGGCCTTGCTGTCCTAGCGCTTGCGGGAAGCGAGAACCGCGTCGTAGAGCTCCTTCTTCGACACCCCGGCCGCCTCGGCGACCTCGGCGGCGGCGGATTTGAGGCGTTCACCTGCCGAGACCCGCGAAGAGACCTCCGAGACCAGGTCCTCGACGCTCACCGAGCGCGGCGGCGCGCCCGCCAGAACGACGGTGATCTCGCCTTTGACCCCTTCGGCGGCCCAAGCGGCCAAATCCGGCAGATTGCCGCGTTTGACCTCTTCGTAGGTTTTGGTCAATTCGCGGCAAACGGCGGCGCGACGCTCGGGGCCCAGGACGTCGGCGGCGTCGGCGAGCGTGCTCGCGAGGCGATGCGGCGACTCGAAGAACACGGCCGTACGGGGCTCGTCCTTCAGCGAACCGAGCCATTTCGCCCGTTCACCGGGCTTGCGCGGAGCGAAACCTTCGAAACAGAAACGGTCGCAGGGCAGGCCGGACAGCGCGAGCGCCGTGGTCACCGCGGACGGGCCGGGCAGGCAGGTCACCGGCACCTCCGCCTCGACGCAGGCCGCCACCAGGCGGAACCCGGGATCCGAGACGCTCGGCATCCCCGCGTCGGTCACCAGGAGCACCGTCTCACCGGCTTGAAGCGATTCGAGCAGCTTCGGCAGACGGGCGGTCTCGACGTCCTCGTAGAAGCTGACGACGCGTCCGACCGGTGAGACGTCGAGAGCCGCTGTGAGGGAGCGCAGGCGCCGGGTGTCTTCGGCGGCGATCACGTCGGCCGTCGCGAGGGCTTCGGACAGGCGCGGCGAAGCGTCACGGACGTCTCCGAGCGGGGTGGCTGCCAGCACGAGGCGTCCTTCGGTCATTCCCGAAGGTTAACCGGTTCGCAGATCCGGACACCGAGTTCACTCTTCCGCCCGTAGGATCATGCCCCGTGACCGCACTGCTGACCCGCGACAACGAGAGCGTGCGGCCGGATCCGGTCGACTCGCTCAGGCCACCGAACGACCGGGAGGCCACCCTCCTCGGCCGCGGCATGCCGACGGACCGTCTGCGCGGCTGGATCGTCACGCTGGTGCTGACGCTCATCGGCGGCATCGTCCGGATCCAGAACCTGGGAACGCCCACGGACAAGGGCACCCCCGTCTTCGACGAGAAGCACTACGTCCCGCAGGCGTGGCAGATGCTGCGCAACGGCGGTTACGAGGACAACTACGGCTACGAGCTGATCGTCCACCCGCCGCTGGCGAAGCATCTCATCGCGATCGGCGAGTGGCTGTTCGGCTACAACGCCTGGGGCTGGCGGATCATGCCGGCGCTGGCAGGCACGCTGATCGTGCTCCTCACCATCCGGATCGCCCGGCGGCTCACGCGGTCGACACTGCTCGGTGCGGTCGCCGGAATCCTGGTGATCAGCGACGGCGTCCTGCACCTGCAGTCACGTATGGGCATGCTCGACATCTTCATCGCGTTGTTCGTCCTCGCCGCGTTCGCCTGTCTGCTGTGCGACCGCGACCAGGTGCGGCGACGGCTCGCCGTGGCCGTCCGCGAAGGCTGGATCGACGAATCCCGGTTCGGCCCGAAGCTGGGTTTCCGGTGGTGGAGGTTCGCCGGCGGCCTGATGATCGGGCTGACCTTCGGCGTCAAATGGTCGGCGCTCTACTACATCGCCGCCTTCGGGCTGCTCACCGTCTTCTTCGACGTCGCCGCCCGCCGGGCGGCCGGCGTGCAGCGGCCATGGGTCGGCACGCTGCGCCGCGACGTGCTACCCGCGCTGTGGGCGATCGTCGTCATCCCGATCCTGGTGTACTTCGCCTGCTACTGGGCCTGGTTCGCGAGCGAGACCGCGACCGACCGCAACTACGTGGCCATCAAGGACATCGATCCCGGTTTCTGGGCCTGGATGCCGCCCGCGTTGCGGTCGCTCGGCGACTATTCGATGAACGTGCTCGACTTCCACGCCAACCTGGTGACGCCCAAGGACAAACCGCATCCCTGGGAGTCGAAGCCATGGACCTGGCCGATGGGGCTGCGGCCGATGCTCTACGCGTACGCGGGCGGCACGGACGCGACGGGCTGCGGCGAGTCGACCTGTGTGCGGGCGACGATGCTGATCGGGACGCCGGCGATGTGGTGGCTGGCGCTGCCGATGCTCGGCTGGAGCGTGTGGCGCTCGGTCTTCCGCGCGGACTGGCGCTACGCCGCCGTGCTCGTCGGCTACCTCGCCGGGTTCCTGCCGTGGTTCACCAACCTCGACCGCCAGATGTACTACTTCTACGCGACGCCGCTGGCGCCGTTCCTGGTACTCGGGTTGACGCTGGTCCTCGGGCAGATCCTCGGGAGCGCGAAACGCGGATTCGAGCGGCGGGGCACCGGCCTGCTCGTCGTCGCCCTCTACGTGGGCCTCGTCGTGGCCAACTTCGCCTGGTTGTGGCCGATCCTGAACGGCAACGCGATCACGAACGAGCACTGGAACGCCGAGTTGTGGCTTCCGTCCTGGAAGTGACCACGATCGGTTGACCCAAGCCCCGGCGAAGCGCCCGGAAGCGGCTTAGACTCCCGTCCGAATTGAGGACTACTGGGGGTCGTCATGTCTCGTTGGCCGTATTTCCTGGCCGTCGCCCTGCTGCTCACCGGATGTTCCGGCGCCATCGACGGGAAGGCTTTCCGCGAGGGCTCGGCACCCGGCGCGAGCGAGGCGAAGTACCCGCGATACGAACCGCCCGCCGACGGGTCGGGGTTCAGCGATCAGGTGCTCGACCAGCCGCTGGCCCTGCCTGCGAAGCGCGGCGAAGAGGGCTGCGACTGGCTCGAGTCGATCAAGCCGGATCTGCAGCCGCTCGGTCTCACGAGTGCCAAGGGTGTGCTGAGCGGCTGTCAGTTCGAGTTCCCGAACAACAAGGGCGCGCAGGTGCACGCCTACAGCCCGTTCGGCTGGATCACGCAGGATTCGGCGGTGATGGAGCCGGTGGAGATCGCCGGGATCAAGGGCCGGACCTATGCCTTCGATCCGGAGCCGGTGACGTTCTGCTCGGTCAACATGGACGTCCGCGCCTACGCCTCGATCGCTGTCGACGCCTATGACGTCAACAGCGACGAAGCAGGCACGCGCGCCGAGCACTGCGAACTGGCGAAGAAGGTCGCCGAAGTGGTGCTGAAGAAATTCGTTCCGCTCGCCGGTGGCAAACCGGCGCCGAGCACCGTCCAGGAACCCGCGGCCGGTGTGCTGACGAACGCGGACATCTGCGAGGTCGTCAAGTTCACTCATACGAACTACGCCGGGGTCAACGCGGGCCGCGAAGGCGCACAGAAGGGCGAGGGGCCACTCGGGCCGACCTGTACTCACGAGGTCCCGTACGCGAAGGTCGTCGGGATGTACACGACGGGCACGGGCGGTCTCGAAGCCGTGCCGCCGAACCCGGGCGCGGACGTGCGGAACGGGCAGTTCGGCACGCTGAAGGCCAGGTTCGAGCAGACCGCGGACGCCTGTGCCCTGAGCGTCCAGCTGAGCAACGGCCAAGTCGTTCAGGTCGACTTCGTCGGCAAGAAGAAGGAAGCGATGCCGCGGACCTGCGTCTCCGCCCAGCTCGTCTTGTCGGTGTCGATGCTGGGGCTGATCACCGGGGACTCGTGATTTTCCCGATTCAAGTGTGACACTTCGCCCCGAGTTGTTACTCTTCGCTGGTCAACAGCAGCTCTACAGGGGGCATCATGACGATCCGACCGCTCGGAGCGGCCTGCGCGGCCGCGGCACTGTTCTTGATCGCGGGGTGCGAAGAGCAGACTCCGGGAACCGCGTCGCCGCAGTCCTCGGCCGTTCCGAGCACCTCCGAAGCGCCGGCCACCAGCACGACACAAGCCAGTACTTCGAGGCCTTCGGCGACCGTCTCCGAGGCCACGAAATCCGCCACGGGCGGCGCGGTGGCGCACACGCCGGAAGGGGCCGCGAGCGTGATGGAGGAATACCACCACGCGCTGGGCGACAAGGACCTCGAAACCGTCTGCCGGATCACCGGGCCCGCGTTCGACGGCGGGATTAAGGAATGCCGTCAACTCACCCCGATGCAGTTCGGGATGCTTTCGGCCGACGACGTGAAGAAGCTGAAGGCCACCCGCGTGGACCGGGCGAAACTGCAGAGCAAGGGGCCGGACAAGGTCGTCGTCCCGCCGGGCGCGATCGCGCCGCAGATCGCGATGATGGCGGCTCAGCCCAAGACGTTCACCATGGCCTGGCAGGGCGGGACCTGGGTCATCGTCGACTGAGGAAGAGCAAGGGACCTTTGCTACCACTTGTCTCGACGTCGAGATAAGTGGTAGCAAAGGTCCCTTGCTCTCCTTCCGCAGGTCAGCGCGGGTGGCGTTGAGGCTGCGGCTGCTGATGGGGCTGCGGCTGCTGCTGCGGAGGGCGGCGCGGCACGATTTGCGTCACCGGGCCGTCCGGCGACTTGCCGGCACGAGCCAGCCAGCCTTCGACGTCGCGTCGCACGGCGGTGAGCGTCGGGCGGCGGCGGGGCTCCTGGTCGAGTGACGCGATGAGGATCCGGGCGTGGGCGCTGCGGTTCGGCAGCTTCGACACCGGTTCGGCACGGGCGGCGGCCATCAGCGCCGCCATCGGGGTCTCCCGGGTGCCGCGCGGCGGCTGGCCCGAGAGCGCGTAGCTGACCGTCGCGGCGAGCTGCCAGGCGTCCGACGCCGGGCTGGCGGGCGAGCCCATCGCCTGCTCGGGAGCGACGAAGTCCGGCGTGCCGATCATCATCCCGGTCGCGGTCATCTTCGAGTCGCCCTGGCTGCGGGCGATGCCGAAGTCGATCAGGTGGGCGAGCCCGTTGCGGTCGAGGATGATGTTCGACGGCTTCAGGTCCCGGTGCAGCACACCCTTCTCGTGCGCGGCCGCGAGCGCGCCGGCCATGGTCGACCAGAGCCGCCCGGCGGCGATGTCGTCGAGCGGGCCCTGCGAATCGACGATTTCGGCCAGTGAGCGCCCTTCGAGGTACTCCATCACGAGCGCGAGCCCGTCGGGTTCCTCGACGAGGTCGTACACCTTGACGCAGTTGGGGTGGTTCACCACGGCCAGCGCACGGGCCTCGCGCTGCATCCGTTCCTCGGTGTCCCGGTCCGGCGCGTGCGCGATCTTCAGCGCGACCGTGCGGTTGAGCTGTGTGTCGACCGCTTCCCAGACGGTGCCGAAGCCGCCGTGGCCGAGCCGCCGGACACGCTTGTATCGGCTGCCGCCGGAGTTGCGGGAACCCGGCGGAGGCGGGATCGGGCCCGGGACCGCGGCCAGCGCGGGAGGTTCGGGTGCCTGCGCCAGCGCGGTCGCCGGGTACTGCTTGGCGGGCGGGGGCGGCAGCTGAGGCTGCGGCTTCGGGGCGGGCGGCTCCGGGCGGTACGGCTCGACCTTCTGCCGGGGCTGCGGGTCGGGCCGGTTGATCACCGACCACGGCGGCGGGCCGACCAGCGCGACCGGGATCAGCCCCAGCACGCTGAACGGCAGGAACCCGAGCCAGAAGTGCACGGCGGTGTTCGCGCCCATGCCGATGCTCGCCAGCACCATCAGCACGAACGGGATCCAGAAGAACCGCGAAGGCCACTTCGGTCCCCGGCGGAACGCGGTGCGTGCCTGCAGCATCACGAACAGCAGTGAGAGCGCGGGCAACCCGACCAGCAGGATCAGGTAGAACACGTAACCCAGCTGCATCCCGTTCGGGTAGAACAGGACCTCGTACACGTTCTGACCGCGGCCCAGGTATTCGCTCTGCTTGCCGATGAGCGGGCTGTAGTCGGCGTTGAAGGTCGCCAAGTCACTGCTGGAGAAGCCGGATTGGCCACCCGACTTCGACGCGGCCTCCTGATACGTCTGCGACACGCCGGTGGCCAGCAGCCATGGCAGCAGGAAGACGGCGACGACGCCGATCCCGCCGAAGACGGACAGGGTCACCACGTCGTAGCGGTTGCCGGTGCCTTTGCGGATGATCGCGACGATCATCGCTCCCAGTGCGGGCAGCAGCGCGACCAGCGCTCCCGCGGTGCTCGTCGCCCACACCCAGTCCCCTGGCCAGATCCCTGGCCCGAACAGGCTGTGCGCGAACGAAAGCAGCGCGCTCGCTAGTCCCATGGACCCTGCTCCCCTCGCTCGTCGAGGCCGTTTCCGGCGGTTTTCCCCCTAGTCCAGCTTAGGACGCTCCATGCCCTCGCAGGGTTGCCGGGTTGTCGCGGGTGTCTCTCCGCCGTTACCACCAGGCATCGGCCGGTCCGGAAGTCCATGATGGTCCGGTACCCGAACGTGAAGGAGCATTCGATGCACGCCGAGTCGTACCAGCGGAGCCTCGAAGACCCGGAGGGTTTCTGGCTCGAAGCCGCGCAGGCGATCGACTGGACCCGCACGCCGACGCGGGCACTCGACGCGTCGAAGGCGCCCTTCTACCGCTGGTTCCCGGACGGGGAGCTGAACACGGCGTTCAACGCGCTCGACCGGCACGTGCGGGACGGCCGCGGCGGGCAGACCGCGCTGATCTGGGATTCGCCCGTCACCGATTCGGTACGCCGGTTCACCTACGCGGAGCTGCTGGACGAAGTCGCGCGCTTCGCCGGCGCGCTCGCCTCCCTCGGCGTCGGGAAGGGCGACCGCGTCATCGTGTACATGCCGATGGTCCCCGAAGCCGCGGTCGCGATGCTGGCGTGCGCCCGGCTCGGCGCGGTGCATTCGGTCGTTTTCGGCGGCTTCGCGCCCAAGGAGCTCGCGGCGCGGATCGAAGACGCGAAACCCAAGGTCATCGTCGCGGCGTCGTGCGGGATCGAGCCGACGCGGATCGTCGAATACAAACCGATCATCGACGAGGCGCTCGCGGGAACCGTCCACCAGCCGGACAAGGTCGTGGTGCTGCAGCGGGAACGCGCCCGCGCCGATCTGGGTGAGCGCGACGCCGACTGGGCGGAACTGGTCACGAAGGCCTCCCCCGCCGATCCGGCGCCGGTCGCGGCCACCGACCCGCTGTACATCCTGTACACCTCCGGCACCACGGGGAAGCCGAAGGGCGTCGTGCGCGACACCGGCGGGCACGCGGTCGCGCTGGCCTGGTCGATGGGCGCGATCTACGACATCCAGCCCGGCGACGTGTGGTGGACGGCGTCCGACGTCGGCTGGGTCGTCGGCCATTCCTACATCGTCTACGCACCGCTCCTGATCGGGGCGACGACGGTCATGTACGAGGGCAAACCGGTCGGAACACCGGACGCGGGCGCGTTCTGGCGGGTCGTTTCCGATCACGGAGTGAAGGCGTTGTTCACCGCGCCGACCGCGTTGCGGGCGATCAAGAAGGTCGATCCGGACGGCGTCGAAATCGGGAAATACCAGCTCAGCGGATTCAAGACGTTGTTCATGGCCGGTGAACGACTCGATCCGGAGACCTATCACTGGGCGCACGACAAGCTCGGCGTGCCGGTGATCGACCACTGGTGGCAGACGGAGACCGGCTGGCCGATCGCGGCGAATCCGCGCGGGCTGGAGCCGATGCCGGTCAAACCCGGCTCCGCGACGAAACCGGTGCCGGGCTGGGACGTGCGGATCCTGGACCAGGCGGGCGACCCGGCGCCCGCCGGACGCGAGGGCGCCATCGCCATCAAACTGCCGCTCCCGCCGGGTTCGCTGCCGACGTTGTGGGAGGACGACGAGCGGTATCGCGAGGCGTACCTTTCGCGGTACGAAGGCCACTACCTGACGGGTGACTCCGGGTACGTCGACGAAGACGGCTACCTGTTCGTCATGGGCCGCACCGACGACGTCATCAACGTCGCGGGTCACCGGCTTTCGACCGGTTCCATGGAGGCCGTGCTGGCGTCGCACCCCGCCGTCGCCGAATGCGCCGTGATCGGAGTACGGGATCAGCTCAAGGGGCAGCTTCCGCGCGGTTTCGTGGTGCTGAAGTCGGGCGCCGACATCGACGCCGAAACGCTCAAGGCCGAATTGGTCGCGCTGGTGCGGCGCGACATCGGCCCGGTCGCCGCGTTCCGCGACGTGTCCATTGTGGACGCGTTGCCGAAGACGCGGTCCGGGAAGATCCTGCGCAAGACCATGCGCGGCATCGCCGACGGACGCGACGAACAGGTGCCGTCGACCATCG
Organism: Amycolatopsis sp. EV170708-02-1; assembly: GCF_022479115.1. Lineage (NCBI taxonomy): Bacteria > Bacillati > Actinomycetota > Actinomycetes > Pseudonocardiales > Pseudonocardiaceae > Amycolatopsis > Amycolatopsis sp. EV170708-02-1. The sequence continues at coordinate 3,096,680 of NZ_CP092497.1, read as the reverse complement.
AGGACGCGAGCGTTCTCGATGCCCTGAAAGCGGTTCTCCGCGGCGAGTGACCGGTGATCGGTACGGCGTACTGGTCCGATCGGGTGTTGTCGCCTTTGCCCTATTGGTCTATACCTTCTCAGGGAAGAGAGTCTCCAGTTATCCGACCGGAGGTGCTCCATGAGTAAACGCCTGTCCAGAACCGTGCTCGGCGTGGCCGTCCTGAGCCTCGTGACGTTCGGACTGCCCGCCACGGCGAGCGCGGGACAGCACGCGAAGGCCGAACGGACCGTCACCGACGTCGTCCCCGCGCCGGTCGACGCGAAATCCGACCCTCGCGCGAACTTCCGTCTCGGCCCCGCGACCATCATCCGCACCGACCGCGAAGGCAAGCAGGTCGCCGAGTACCTGGCGGGCCTCCTCCGGCCGGCCACCGGCTACCGGCTGCCCGTCGTCAGCGGCCACCGCGGCGGCGGCCCCGCCATCTCGCTCGAAACCGGCCACGCGAGCGGCCGCGTCGGCGACGAGGGCTACCAGCTCAAGGTGTCGCCTTCCGGTGTGACCTTGAAGGCGAACACCGATGATGGCCTGTTCCTCGGCGTGCAGACGCTGCGCCAGTTGCTTCCGTCGGCGATCGAGGCGAAGTCCGTCCAGAAGCGTTCGTGGGTGGTCTCGGGCGGCACGGTGCTCGACTATCCGCGCTTCGGCTACCGCAGCGCGATGCTCGACGTCGCCCGCCACTTCTTCACTCCGGACCAGGTCAAGCTCTACATCGACCAGATCGCGCAGTACAAGATCAACAATCTCCACCTCCACCTGAGCGACGACCAGGGCTGGCGGATCGAGATCAAGAGCTGGCCGAAGCTGGCGACCGTGGGCGGCCAGACGGCCGTCGGCGGCGCTCCCGGCGGCTACTACACGCAGGAGCAGTACAAGGACCTGGTGCGCTACGCGGCTTCGCGGCACATCACGATCGTTCCCGAGATCGACATGCCGGGACACACCAACGCGGCGCAGTACTCCTACGCCGAACTGAACTGCGACGGCAAGCCGATACCGCCGCGCACGGACATCGAGGTCGGCTACAGCTCGCTGTGCATCGGCAAGGACATCACCTACAAGTTCGTCGACGACGTCATCCGCGAACTGTCGGCGATCACTCCTGGGAAGTACATCAACATCGGTGGCGACGAGGCGCACTCGACCACTCCGGAGGACTACCAGACCTTCGCCACGAAGGTGCACCCGATCGTCGCGAAGTACGGCAAGACGATCACGGGCTGGCACGACATCGCCAAGACGAATCCGCCGGTTTCGGCCGTCCCGCAGTTCTGGGGCACGACCGGGACGGACGCGGCCGTCGCCGCCGCGGCGGCACGCGGCAACAAGATCCTGATGTCGCCCGCGAACAAGGCGTACCTGGACATGAAGTACCACCCCGGGACGCCGCTCGGCCTGGACTGGGCCGCGCTGATCGAGGTGAAGGACGGCTACGACTGGGATCCGGCCACGTACCTGCAGGGTGTGACGGAGAAGAACGTCATCGGTGTCGAGGCGCCGCTGTGGTCGGAAACGCTGATCACCAGTGACAACATCGAGTTCATGGCGTTCCCGAGGCTGCCGGGTCACGCGGAGATCGGCTGGTCGCCCAAGGCTTCCCGGAGCTGGGACGCGTACCGGCTCCGGCTGGCGAAGCAGAGCCCGCGGTGGGTTCAGCAGGGCATCGACTTCTATCGGTCCACGCAGGTCGACTGGAAGTAGCGGGCAGTGAAAGGTCCCTTTCTTGCGAATTTCGCGAGAAAGGGACCTTTCATCGCACGGCGGCGGCGTCGAGGCGGGCGGTGATGGCGGCCCGAGCCAGCGCGTAAGGCTCCGTACCGCCGAACATCACCGAGTCGGCGTTCGCGGCCCGCCCCAGCGCGTTCAGCTCGAAGGCCAGCTGATTCACATCGACCGACTCGCGCAGATGCCCGGCCTTCCGCGCCTCGACCGCGGTGGACCGGATGAACTGCGCGAAGGCCCGGCTCGCGTTCGCGACCGCGTCGTGCACCCGGCCGGTCCGCGCGTCGAATTCGGCGCCGGTGTTGAAGAAGAAGCAACCACCCGGGAACACGCGGCGTTCCGAGTAGTCGAGCCAGTTCGCGCACAGGGCGCGCAGCCGCGCGATCCCCTGCTCGACCTCCAACGTCGGCTCGACGACGTTCTCCGCGAAGATCGCGCTCGCCGTCTCGACGGCCGCGAGCTGCAGTTCCTCCTTGGAGCCGAAGAGGGCGAACACCCCGGATTTGCTCAATTCCAGTTCGGTGGCGAGCCTGCCGAGGGACAACCCGTCGAGCCCTTCGACGGAAGCGATGTCCACGGCGCGCCGAAGTACGATCCGCCTCGTCGCGTCCCCGCGGGCCACCCGGCCGTCAACCGGCATTCCGTTCCTCTCGCCGCCTCTTCGCCGATTCCAGGCCGTCACGGTACTGCCGGGAAAGCGACGGCGTCGCGAGCACCCGGTCCAGCAGCGCCCAGTACGCGTCCCGGCGCTCGTCGTCGAGCTGGGCGACGTTGGTGAACGACGCGACGTACACCTCGGCGATCGTCGGGTTCACCGGATCGCGTTCTTCGAGCGTCATGCGTCCCGACGTGGGGACCTCGCCCGTCCGGAGCACCCGCAGGTACCAGCCGCTGCGACCGGAATCGATCATCGCCGGGATGACGTCCTTGCGCCCGGTCTTCATCGCGAGCTTGAAGCACGGCGTCCGCGGCTGCGAGACCTGGACCAGCGCGTCTCCCCAGGCCCAGACATCGCCGACCCGGACGTCGTACTCGTCGGCGCCCGTCACCGAGGCGTTCTCCCCGAAATCACCCGCCGACACCGGGAAACCCTGCTCCGCCCAGGCCGCGTAGTGCGTGGCCGGATAGACGTAGACCGCCTTGTCGACGCCGCCGTGGACGGTGCGATCCGCCTGGTCGTCACCGGCCAGATTGATCTCGTCCAATGTCAAGGACGGCGATTCCACCCGTGACTTCGCGATGGCGCTGTACACCGGTACGTCACGCTTCATGCCCAGCACCGACGGCCGCCCGACGAAGACCTCTTTCACTTCGAGAGTGCTCACACCCTAGAAGATAGCACGACCGTTCGTATACATTGCCGCCATGGATCTCATCGCACTCACCACCCGGGCCCATCAAGCCACCGGGGAAACGATCGCCGGAATAGGCGCGAACGACTGGGACCGCTCGACCCCCTGCGCCGAGTGGACCGTCCGCGACATCGTGAAACACCTGATCGAAGGGCATGATTCCCGCACCGCGGAGGCGAGCGGTCACCCGATGAAGAGCCGGCCGTCGGCCGACGACGCCCTCGCCGGGTCCTACGCGGAGAGTTCCGCCGAGTTCCTCGCGGCCTTCGACGCCGAAGCCCTGGAGAAGTCCTTCGATTTCGGGATCTTCGGCCCGCTCCCCGGGAAGAACGCGCTGGCCGTGCTGTTCGTCGACACGCTCACCCACCACTGGGACCTCGACACCGCCCTGGGCCGCGAACACCGATGGGACGACAAGCTCGCCGAGGCCGCGTTGAAGGTGGCGAGCCGCTATCCCGACGTCACGCCGGTACGCGGGCCCGGCGGCGCCTTCGACCACGCTGTCGAGGCACCGCCGGGCGCCGGACCTGGCGCACGGCTCATCGCGTTGCTGGGCCGTTCAGCTCAGCCGATTCCTCGTCGCTGAACAACCGGGACCGGACCAGGAACCGGACCCCTTCGGGCGCCTCCAAGGAGAATCCGCTCCCCCGTCCGGGGACGACGTCGATGGTCAGATGCGTGTGCTTCCAGTACTCGAACTGAGGGCCCGACATCCACACCGGAACGTCCTCGACGCCTTCGACGCTCAGGTCACCAAGGTGGACATCGGACGCCCCGGTGCGGAATTCGCCCGCCGGGTAACACATCGGGGCGCTCCCGTCGCAGCATCCGCCGGACTGGTGGAACATCACCGGACCGTGGAGCGACACCAGCCGCCGCAGCAGATCCGCGGCGGCCGGTGTCAAGCCGACCCGCTCGGCCATCAGAAGAACCCGAGCGCACTGTCCGAATAGGACACCAGCATGTTCTTGGTCTGCTGGTAGTGGTCCAGCATCATCTTGTGGTTCTCGCGCCCGATCCCGGACGCCTTGTAGCCGCCGAAGGCCGCGTGCGCCGGGTACGCGTGATAGTTGTTGACCCACACCCGGCCCGCCTGGATGTCGCGGCCGGCGCGGTAAGCGGTGTTGCCGTCGCGCGACCAGACACCGGCGCCGAGGCCGTACAGCGTGTCGTTGGCGATCTTCAGCGCGTCGGCGTAGTCGTCGAACCTGGCCACCGAGACCACCGGGCCGAAGATCTCCTCCTGGAAGATCCGCATCTTGTTGTCGCCCTCGAAGACCGTCGGCTGCACGTAGTACCCGCCGGACAGTTCGCCGCCGAGGTCGCTGCGCTCGCCACCGGTGAGGATCTTCGCGCCTTCCTTCTGACCGATGTCGATGTAGGAAAGGATCTTCTCCAGCTGGTCGTTGGACGCCTGTGCGCCGATCTGCGTCTCGGTGTCGAGCGGGTGCCCCTGCTTGATCTTCTTGACCCGCTCGACGGCGTCGCCGAGGAACCGGTCGTAGATGCCGGACTGGATCAGCGCGCGCGACGGGCAGGTGCAGACCTCGCCCTGGTTCAGCGCGAAGAGCGCGAAACCTTCCTGCGCCTTGTCGTAGAAGGCGTCGTTGGCCGCGGCGACGTCGTCGAAGAAGATGTTCGGGCTCTTCCCGCCGAGCTCGACGGTGACCGGGATGATGTTCTCGCTGGCGTACTGCAGGATCAGCCGCCCGGTGGTGGTCTCGCCGGTGAACGCGACCTTCCGCACCCGGTTGCTCGACGCGAGCGGCTTGCCCGCCTCGACGCCGAAACCGTTGACGATGTTCAGCACGCCCGGCGGGATCAGATCGCCGATGAGGGACATCAGCAGATGGATCGACGCCGGGGTCTGCTCGGCGGGTTTGAGCACGATCGCGTTGCCCGCGGCCAGCGCGGGCGCGAGCTTCCAGACCGCCATCAGCAGCGGGAAGTTCCACGGGATGATCTGGCCGACGACGCCGAGCGGCTCGTGGAAGTGGTACGCGACGGTGTTGTCGTCGATCTGCGAGATGCCGCCCTCCTGGGCGCGCAGGGCGCCGGCGAAGTAGCGGAAATGGTCGATGGCCAGCGGGATGTCGGCGGCGAGGGTCTCGCGGACCGGTTTGCCGTTCTCCCACGATTCGGCGACGGCGATCGCTTCGAGGTTCTGTTCCATCCGGTCGGCGATCCGGAGCAGCACGTTCGCGCGCTCGTCCACCGACGTCCGGCCCCAGGCCGCGGCCGCGCCTTCGGCCGCGTCGAGCGCGCGGTCGATGTCGGCGGCGGTGCCGCGGGCGACCTCGGTGAACACCTGTCCGGTCACCGGGGTCGGGTTCTCGAAGTACTGACCGCTCGCGGGCGGTACGTACTCGCCTCCGATGTAGTGGTCGTAGCGCGACTCGTAGCTGACGACGCTGCCTTCGGTGTTCGGTGCCGCGTACTTGGCCATCTTTCCTGCCTCATCGCTAGGGGTGACGGATGACGGCGAAGCTAGGGCGGGTGAGGTTGCACGCACGTTGCAACGAAGTGAGCGCGGTCACCTATTCTCGGAAATGTGGCAGAGCGGCCCGGTGGAGAGTCGTCGCCGCGTGACCCTCAGGCGTACGCGCGGCTGCTGAAGGACGTCCACGACGCCGTCCTCTCCGGTGTTCCCGCGCCGCGTTCCCCCAGGTCGATCGTGTCGGCTTCGTGGAATCGCTCGCTCGCCGCGCACGTCGATCCGGACACGGGCGTCGCCCCGCTGGTCTACGACCCCGGCGAGGTGAACGGGCTGCGCGACGAGCATCCGCTGGCCCCGGTGCTGCCGATCCTGCGGCAGACGCTGGTGAGCATCGCCGACGACGCCGAGCACATGATGATCGTGACCGACGCGGCCGGGCACATCCTGTGGCGTGAGGGCGCCGCGGGCGTGTTGCGGCGAGCGGACAGCGTGATGCTCGCCGAAGGCACGCGCTGGAGCGAGGACGTCATCGGGACGAACGCGATGGGCACCACGCTCGCCACCGGGGAGCCGGTGCAGATCTACTCGGCCGAGCATCTGGTGCGGACCTATCACGGCTGGACCTGCGCGGCGGCGCCCGTACGCGATCCGGAGACCGGCGCGCTGCTCGGCTCGATCGACGTCAGCGGTCCGCTGCGGACGGTCCATCCCGCGATGCTCGCGCTGGTCACGGCGGCCGCCCAGCTCGCGGAAGGCCAGCTGCGGGCCCGGCTCGCGATGCGCGACGAACGGTTGCGGGCCGCGAACATGACTCATCTGGAAGCGTTGCGCGGCGCGCCGGGTGCCCTGCTCTCGGCGAAGGGCCGCGTGCTGGCGGCCGAATCCTGCGGCGATCTTCCCGCCACTGTGGACATCCGGCCCGGCGGCGGCGCGGTCGCCCTGCCCGACGGGCGGCTGGGCACCGTGGAGCCGTTGAGCGAGGGCTATCTGCTGCGCCTGGGGAGCCGGGGTGCTTCGCGACGTCCGCGGCTCGCGCTGGAGTTCCTCACCGACGGGCCACCATCGACCACAGTGGACGGTCGCGAAGTGCCGTTCACCTTGCGACACGCGGAGATACTGACGCTGCTCGCGCTGAACCCGGGCGGCCTTTCGGCGGAGCGGCTGGCCTTGCTGCTCTACGGCGAGAGCGGCAACCCGGTGACCGTGCGCGCGGAGATCCACCGGCTCCGGACGCAGCTCGGATCGGACATCGTGCAGACGCGGCCGTACCGGCTCTCCGCCGACGTGGACGCCGACTTCCTGCGCGTCCGCGCGGCGCTCAAACGAGGCGACGTCACGGCCGCGGCGGACGCGTTCCGCGGTCCGCTGCTGGCCGAATCGGAGGCACCCGCCGTGCGCGAGGAACGCGAGGCCGTCACCGCGTCGGTCCGGCGGGTCGTGCTCGGCAGCGGGGACGCCACGGCGCTGTGGTCGTACTGGGAGACCCCGTGCGGGGCCGACGACCTGGAGATCGTCGACGCGCTGTGCCGGGTGCTCCCGGACGGCGATCCGCGACGTGCCGTCGCCTTCACCCATCGGAACCGTCTCGACCGCTGAGTAGACAGCGTCTACATGAGTTTGATAGACAGTGTCTACAAGGTGAACTCGCGGTTACGGAGATCTGGATGGGCTACCAACGTTTCGTCGCGCTCGGCGACAGCTGCGCCGAAGGGCTGGCCGATCCGCATCCGTCGGGCGGTTTCTACCGAGGCTGGGCCGACTTCGTCGCGGACCGTCTCGCCGAGGAAGAGCCCGGGTTCCGCTATGCCAATCTCGCGGTCCGCGGGCGCAGGCTCGATCAGATCCACACCGAGCAGACCCCCGCGGCGACCAGGCTCCAGCCGGATCTGATCGCCCTGTTCGGCGGCGGCAACGACGTGATGAGCCGCGGCTGGGACGCGCGCACGGTCGCCCGCCGCGTCGACACGGCCATCCGCGCCTGCACCGAGATCGCGCCGCGGGTCGTCACCTTCACCCTCAGCGACATCTCCCACCGCATGCCGATGGGGCACCGCATGCGCCCGCGCATCGTCGCGTTGAACGACGCCGTCCGCGAGGCGTCCGTCAGCTACGGCGCGACGCTGGTCGACCTCTGGCCGGACGACGCCACGCACGATTCCCGCTACTTCGGCCCGGATCGGCTGCACCTGTCCGAGCAGGGCCACCGGCGCCTGGCCGGGCACGTGCTCGGCAAGCTCGACGTCCCCCACGACCCGTCCTGGCTCGCCCCGCTGCCCGGCTCGGCCGGACGTCCCGGCCTGCGCGCGGATCTGCGCTGGCTGACCAGGGAGGTCTTCCCGGTCGCGGTCAGCCGGTTCCGCAACCGGCTCATCGGCCGCCAGCCGGGCGACGGTTTCCTGCCGAAACGTCCCGACCTCCTGCCCGTTCACGAGGAGACCCGGTCGTGGGCGCCCGAACCCGCCTGATCGAAACCGCCGCGAACCTGCTGGCCGAAGAAGGCGTCGGCGCCGTGACGCTGCGCGGCATCGCGAAGGCCGCCGGCGTCTCACACGGCGCGCCGCTGCGGCATTTCTCCGGCCGCGCGGCGCTGCTCTCGGCGGTCGCCACCCGCGGCTACGTCGAACTGCTCGAACGCGGCGCCGACCTTCCGGCCGGGACACCCCGCGAGCGGCTCATCGCCGCCTGCCACGGCTATCTCGACTTCGCGCTGGCCAATCCGGCGATGTTCGAGCTGATGTTCCGCCGCGATCTCATCGACGCGGACGATCCCGAACTCATCCGGGTGAGCAGCGCGGTCTTCGACTTCTTCGCCGCGTTGGTCGAGGACGTGCAGGAAGGCGGCTGGCATCCCGCGACCGATCCACGGCTGCTCGCGTCGTCGCTATGGGCGTCGCTGCACGGCCTCGCCCAGTTGTGGCTCTGGGGCGGGCTGGCGGGCGCGAGCTTCGCGCCGTCACCGGAGCGGGCGCTGGCCGTCACGTTGGACGCCTATCTGGACTAACGGCTCGAAGTCCTTCCCCAGCACGGATTTCGCGGCGTGCCAGCCGCCCATCCCGTGCACGCCGGGGCCGGGTGCCGTCGCGGCCGAACACAGGAAGACACCGCCGAGCGGGGTCCGGTGCGGATTCCAGCGGGCGACCGGCCGCCCGAGCACCTGCCGCAGATCCACCGCACCCGCCGCGACGTCGCCGCCGGGGTAGTTCGCGTTGTAGGCCTCCAGTTCCGGCGCGGTGACGCAACGGCTAGCCAGGATCGTGTCGGAGAAGCCGGGCGCGAACCGTTCGATCCGCCGCCGGACGAGCTCGGTGACGTCCCGCGGATCCCCATGCGGCACATGGCAATACGCCCACACCGGCCGTTTGCCCGGCACCCCGCGGGACGGGTCGAGCGTCGTCGGATCGGACACGAGCACGAACCGGTCGTCCGGATCTTCCCCTCGCACGATGGCGTTTTCGGCGGCGTACACCTCGTCTCGCGTGCCTCCGAGATGGACGGTGCCCGCCTTGCCGACGTCCGGCGCCGCCCACGGAACCGGTTCGGACACCAGGAAGTCGACCTTCGCCACGCCGGGTCCGTAGCGGTAGGACTCCAGCGCCTTACGGTAGCGCGGCGGCAGCAGGTCGCTGGCGATTTCGAGGAAACCGCGCGGGGCGATGTCGAGGATCACCGTGCGCGACTTCGCCAGTGTCCGCAGATCGGTGATCCGGCTGCCGGTGTGGATCCGTCCGCCGCGGGCGCGGAGGTCGGCGGCGAGGGCTTCGGTGATGGCCTGGCTTCCGCCGCGGACGATCGGCCAGCCCGTCGAATGCGCGAGGTGGCCGAGCAGCAGTGTCGCGCCTGCCGCGGCGAGGGACGGCTGACGGCTCATCACATGCGCGGAAACCCCGGAGAGCAGCGCGAGCGCTTCCGGACCGGTGAACAAACGGCGTTCCGAACCGGACGCGAGCAGCGCGATCCTCGCCGGGAGGAGGGCGGCGGCACGAGGGTCGCGGGGCGGATGGCGAAGATCTCCGAGCAGGAGATCGGCCAATTCGCGGCTGCGTTCGGCCAGCGGGCCCATCAGGCGGCGCCACCGGGGCCCGTCCGCACCGAGGGCGTCACAGGTCCGGTCTAGGTCTTCGTACGCGAGACCGGCCCGGTCACCGCCAAGAGGATGCGCGTACGCGACCTCCGGGCGCAGAAGGTCGACACCGTGCCGGGCGAGGCCGAACCAGCGGAAGAACGGAGACGCCGCGGCCAGCGGATGCCCGGTGGCGCAGATGTCGTGCCGGACTTCGTCGTCGAACAGCGAGGCCGTGCGCGTCCCGCCGCCGATCTCTTCCGCCGCCTCGTGCACTTCGACCGTCAGCCCGGCCCTGACCAGCAGGACCGCCGCGGCGAGCCCGTTCGGGCCGGAACCGACCACCGACACGTCGACCGACATACCGCCCCCTCACCGGGATCCGAACATCTCGCCCGAATATTGTCGGACCTCTCTCCTAGATTGATCCGCTCCAACCCAATCAGGAAGGAGGACCATGCCCGACCATGACACGCTGCTCGCGCGCGTCCGGAAGCTCCTCGCGAAGGCGGAGGACCCGGCGGTCACCGAGGCCGAAGCCGAGTCGTACAACACCAAGGCCGCCGAACTGATCGCCCGGTACGGCATCGATCAGGCGTTGCTGGCCGCCTCCGGGGCGACAGCGGACGAGATCACGCAGATCAAGATCCCGCTCGACAACCCGTACAGCCGGGACAAGGCGGGGCTGCTGACGAACATCGCGCATCCGCTGCGCTGCCGGGCCCTGCTGCACCGGCTCGGCCAATCGGTCACCGCGGTGACCGTGTTCGGTTTCCGCAGCGATCTGGAGCGGACGGAACTGCTGTACACGAGCCTGCTGTTGCAGGCGACCACCCAGCTGACCAGGGTCCGCCCGGAGAACCGGGTGTTCGCGGGCGAATCGCTGGCCGCGTACCGGCGGACGTGGCTGCACGGCTTCTCCGGCGCGGTCTACGAACGGCTCCGCAACAGTGAGGACACCGCGGCCAGGACCCATACGACCGCCGCCGGTCATCGCTCGGCCGAACTGGTGATCCAGGATCGGACGGCGATGGTCAAACAGGCGTACGATGAGCAATACGGCGATCTACGCTCGGCACCGCCGAGGCGGCTGTCCGGCAGCGGCTATCTCGACGGTCACTCCGCCGGCGAGCGCGCCAACCTCAACACCACCGGTATCACCGGAAGGCGCCGCGCACTGCCCGTGCGCTAGCCGTCGCTCCCGCCGGGAGGGATCTCGTCCGGTTCCGGCGGCCGGACATCGTGAATATGCGCCTCTTCGCAGGCACCGTGAAGATCGAAGTTCAGCCGAGCCACCGTGAGAGACAGGCGCCCGTTGGGCCCACCTCGGACGACGTTCGCGTCATGATCGTCCTGCCCGTCGTCCTCCCAGAAGCAGACGGGGCAGACCTCGTACGCGCCCCGCTCGCCCACCGTGAGATAGCCACAGCAAGGACAGGCGTACCCTTCCTTCCCTTTCGTCACGGCCGAAATCCACCTCGTGAGAATCGCGTGTCCTCGGGTCTACTGAGGACATGATCGTGATCGAAGACCTGGCCACCCGGCCCGAATTGCGCGAGCCCGCGCTCGCCATCGGCGGTGTCGGCGGCGAATTCCTCCAGCACGGCCTGGCGGGCCTGCTGGCGAAGTCGTCCCACCTCGCCGCCCGCTGGCCCGAATACTTCCTCGTGCTGCTGGAAGACGGTGTTCCCGTGGCGAGAACCGCGGCAGTCCCGGTCGGCTTCCCGACCGCCGAACGCCCGGAACTGCCGGACCACGGCTGGGACGCCGCCCTGATCTGGGCCGCGGAAGACGTGCTGAGCACTCGTGAGACGAATACGTTGATAGCACTCGAAGTGATGGTCGCGCCAGGCCGCCGTGGCGGCGGCCTGGCCACAAAAGCGTTGGAAGCGTTGAAGAAGCGCGCCTCGGAAACAGGTATGCGCAAACTCGTCGTGCCGGTCCGCCCGGCCGGGAAGGAGAACGAACCAGAACTGTCCTTTGAAGACTATGTCGCCCGCCGTCGCGCGGACGGGCTGCCGGAGGATCCGTGGCTGCGCACGCACGAACGGCTCGGCGCCCGGTTCGTGAAAGTGGCTCCGTTCGCGATGACGGTCACCGGCACCTTCGCCCAGTGGAAGGCGTGGACCGGAGCCGAACTCCACGACGGTCTCACGACCGTGCCGGGCGGGATAGCGCCGGTGCTCGCGTCCTCGGCGCTGGACGTCGGCGTCTACACGGAGCCGAACGCCTGGCTCGAGCACCTGGTAGACGAAGCCAGCACCTGCTAGATTTCTTTGGCATGTGCAGGAGCTCGGCATGACCGCCACCGGACCGTCCGGCGACGAGCTGCTGCGGCTGCTGGGGGCGCTGGCGAATCCGCACCGGCTGCGGATCGTCGCGGCGTTGCGTGCGGAGCGCGCGTATGTCAGCCAGCTGGCGCGAGAGCTCGGCATCAGCCGGGCGTTGCTGCAGCTCCACCTGCGCAAACTGGAGGCGGCCGGGCTCGTGTCGGCCGAACTGGAGCTGTCGGAGGACGGGAAGGCGATGAAGTTCTACGAGGTGAAACCGTTCCTGGTCGAGCTGAGCCCGGACACCATCGCCGCCGCGGCGCCGACGCTGAGCACGGCACCCGGTGACGAGGGGGAACGATCGTGAAGTGGCATCAATGGCAGGAGGTCGCCGGGCTGATCGGCATCTTCGTGTTCCTCACCGTGGTGATCACGGTGGTCGTGTGGCAGTTCGGCGCGACCATCCGGGCCAGGGGCGCGCTCGCGCGCGAGCAGGAATACCGCAGGTTGGCCGAAAAGGCCGTCCAGGCGCAGGAAGAGACCGAACGCAAACTGACCGAACTCGACGGACGCCTCGCGGATCTCCAGAAGAGCGTGGGCACGGTCGAGCGGATCCTCAAGGAGGTCGACTGACCACCGGTGAAAGACCCTGGGCCGCCGAGCGGCAACTCGACGGCCCAGGAAAGAAGAAGCAAAAACCTCGCCCGAGGCATCTCACTCCTTCACGTAAAGGACTGTAGTTCATGCTGCCCGAAAAGATCGCCGCCTGGTCCATGCGGCATCGCGCGGTCACCCTCGCCGGCTGGGCCGGCCTCGTGGTCGTCGCACTGCTGGCGGGAATGCTGCTGGACGGTGAAAGCCGCCGAAGCACCGATCCCGGCGAGTCCGGCCGCGCCCAGACCGCCTTGAACGCCCAAAACACCTTCGACCCGTTACGCGAGAACGTCCTCGTCGCGGCGAAGGAGCCCGGTTCGCCGCCGTTCGCCGCGAACGAAGAACTCCGGCGGGCGACCGAAGATCTGATCACCACGCTCACCACGAGCGGCTCGGTCACCGACGTCCGCTCGCCGCTGGCCGACGGAGGCGCCGAGCGGATCTCGGCCGACGGCACGTCCGGACTCGTCGGGTTTTCGATCGCGGGCGACGAGAAGGACATCCGCCCGAACTTCGAGACCGCGACGGCGCGAGTGGCCGAGGTCGCCGCACGGCATCCATCGGCCCGGTTGAGCCAGTCCGGAGATCTGAGCCTGTCGACCGTGGTCGACAAGGGTATCCGTGAAGACGTCAAACGGTCGGAGCTTCTTTCCCTGCCGCTGACACTGGTGATCCTGCTGATCGTGTTCGGGGCGCTGGTCGCAGCGTCGGTCCCGTTGCTGCTGGCGGGGACGAGTGTCGCGGCGACGTTCGGCTTCCTGTCCGTCGTCGACGACTTCACCCCGATCAACAGCGCGACGACGGTGATCACGCTGCTCATCGGGATGGCGGTGGGCGTCGACTACTCGCTGTTCTTCCTCAGGCGGCAACGGGAAGAACGCGCACGCGAGCACTCGGTAGACGCCGCGACCCGCATCGCGGCGCGGACGTCCGGGCACGTCGTGGTCGTCTCCGGGGTCACGGTCGTCCTGTGCGTGAGCGGGCTGGTGCTCACCGGACTCGACAACTTCACCGGTCTCGCGATCAGCACGGCGTTCGTGGTCGGCCTCGCCGTGCTCGGCTCGGTCACCGTGCTGCCCGCGCTGCTCTCGTTATTGGGCGACAAGGTCGATCGCGGGCGGATTCCGTGGCTGGGCAAGCGGCGTACCACGGCGGAGAAGTCGCGGTTCTGGTCCGCGACCGCCCGCGTGGTCACCCGGCGCCCGGCGTTGTGGGGCGGGCTGGGGGCCGCGTTGCTGATCCTGCTCACGCTGCCCGCGCTCGGCATGCGCCTGCAGGATCCGACACCGGCGGAGAGCCTGCCGCGATCGATGCCCGCGATCGACGCCGCCGTCCGCACCCAGGAGGCCTTCCCGGGCGTGGTCTACCCCGCCACGGTGGTGCTCACCGCCGAGAACGGCGGCCCGGTCGACAGCCCGGCCCTGCGGTCGGCGATCACGGATCTCGAACGGCGGATCGGGGATACCTCCGGTGTGCTGAACAAACCCGTCGCCGTCGGAAACGTCGACGAGGCCGTGGTCGTCCGGGTCCCGCTGTCCGGCGCCGGCCGCGACGCGGAATCCGACACGGCGCTCGCGAAGCTGCGCACCGAGCTACTCCCCGAGACGATCGGGAAGCTGGACGGCGTCGAGTACGCGGTGTCCGGCCGGACGGCGAACGCCCGCGACTTCGCCGACCGGGTGACCGAGCGGATGCCGCTGGTCTTCGGGTTCGTCCTGCTGGCGGCGTTCGTGTTGCTGCTGCTGGCTTTCCGGTCGGTGGCGGTGGCGCTCGTGTCGATCGTGCTGAACCTGCTGTCGATCGGCGCGGCCTACGGCGTGCTCACCTGGATCTTCCAGGACGGCCATTTCGCTTCCCTGCTGGGATTCACCCCGTACGGCGGGGTGGTCGGGTGGCTGCCGATGTTCATGTTCGTCCTGCTGCTCGGGCTGAGCATGGACTACCACATCTTCATCCTCAGCCGGATCCGCGAACGCCGGGCGGAAGGCGCCATCGCCGCGATCGTCCGCGGCACCGGCACGAGCGCCGGCGTGGTCAGCGGCGCGGCGGTGATCATGGTCGGCGTGTTCAGCGTCTTCATCACGTTGAGCGCGATCGAGTACAAGATGATGGGAGTCGGGATGGCGGTCGCCGTCCTGATCGACGCCACGCTGGTCCGCGGGGTGCTGCTGCCCGCTTTCCTCGCGGCGCTGGGAGAACAGGTTTGGCGGCGTGACCGTAAATCCGTGGCTCCCGAACGCGCACCGGAACTATCGTCGCCGAATGCCTGACGCGCTCTTCGCTCACGCCCGGCTCGCACCGATTTACGACGCCTTCGACGGCGCTCGCGACGACTTGGACCACTACCTCGCCATCATCGGCGAACTCAGGGCCGAGAGAGTGCTCGACATCGGCTGCGGCACCGGTTGCCTGGCCGTTCTCCTGGCCGCGCGCGGGATCGAGGTCGTCGGTGTCGATCCCGCGAAGGCGTCGCTGGAAGTCGCGAAGACCAAAGACCCGGAAGGGAAGATCACCTGGATCCATGGTGACGCGAAAGCGGCGGGTGAAGCGGGAGCCGATCTCGCGGTGATGACCGGGAACGTGGCCCAGGTCTTCCTGGCCGACGACGAATGGAGCCGGACTCTCGAAGGCGTCCACACCGCGCTGGTGCCGGGTGGTCATCTGGTCTTCGAGATCCGGCGCCCCGGGCGCCGGGCGTGGGAGGACTGGGCGGCCGACACGGCCCACGAAATCATCGACGTCCCCGGCGTCGGCGAGGTCGAGCAATGGCGCGAGGTCACCGAGGTGGACCTCCCGTTCGTGTCGTTCCGGTACAGCTACCGGTTCTCCGACGGCGAGGTCGTCACCTCGGACTCGACGTTGTGGTTCCGTGAGCGCGAAGACTTGGAGGCTTTGCTGGCGAAGCACGGCTTTCGCGTCCTGGACGTCCGGGACGCCCCCGACCGTCCAGGACGCGAGTACGTGTTCATCGCCCAGCGCGGCTAGAGGACTTCGCCGTCCGCGATGGCCTTCGGCCCGGTGATCTTCACATCGCCCCGGACGACGACGTTCTTCCCGAAGGTGACGTCGCCGTCCACCGCGAGGCTCGTGCACTCCTTGAGCGAGGGCGCCACGGGGATACGCGCGTCGAAGTCCGGAAGGAGCTTGTAGAACTCCTTGCTCAGCGACACGACCGGCGGGGTGGTGGTGAACTCCGGGACCATCTCCCCGCCGTCGTCGAGCACGTAGGCGTCGGACCGGACGACCAGCAGATCGTCGGTGGTCTTGACCGGCGCGAACCTGGTCCGCGGGATCTCGATGGCCCGTGCGCCCTCGACCGAACCGATCGCCGCGCCCATCGCCGTTTCCAGCTGGATCACCGGTGTACTGGCGGAATCGGCGGGATCGACGGTCTTCCGGTTCACGATCAGCGGCAACAGCGGCGCGGCGGGGTCGGCCTCCTGCAGCGCCTTCAGCCGTTCGAGATCGAACCAGATGTTGTTGGTGTTGAAGAAACGCCACTTGGCGACGTCGCCGAACGAGTCGTCCCCGTCCGGGACCTGCGCGGATTCACGCAGGACGATCCGGCCCGCGCGCCGCGCGAGGTGCCCGCCCTTGCGGTCGGCCGCGGTGCCGAGCACCGTCTCCATCGCGAACGGGATGTCCTCTTTCGCGAGCCACGCCGCGATCCGGGCGTCCGGGAGCGCGCCGAGGTTGTCGGAGTTGGATACGAAACACCAGCGGATGCCCTCCGCCAGCAGGGTTTCGAGCATCCCGCTCACCGCGAGCGCGACGTAGATGTCGCCGTGCCCCGGCGGGCACCATTCGAGCTCCGGGTTCGCGGGCCATTCGGCGGGCCGCCCGTCGGCGGTGATCTTCGGCTCGCGTCCCTGCAGGAAGTCGGCCGGGATGACTTCGTCGGCGAGATCGGGATACTTCTTCAGCAACTCCAGCGAAGGTTCGCGGGTGCCGGCCGAATTCATCAGGATCAGCGGAAGACGCGCGTTGTACTTCTCGCGGGTCGAAAGCACCTGCATGGCGATGACGTCGAGGAACGTCTTCCCCGGCTTGATCTCCAGCAGTGATTTCGGCCCGGTGAGCCCCATGCTGGTGCCGAGCCCGCCATTGAGCTTCAGAACGGCGGTGCGATCCAGCACCCGGCGCGCTTCGCCGGCGTCCGGCTCCGGCAGATCCACGAGCCTGCTGATGTCATCGAGCGGTTCGAGTTCGTTTCCCGGCAATTCACCGGCGCCGGGTTCGGTCAGCTGCTCGAGGCGCCGCCGCAGGGCTGCCAGCTCCATGGCGTGGGCGCCCGCGGAACGCATTTTCGACAGCGTTTCGGCGAAATGATCGGACAGGTGCGCGTCAGAGCTCATTGTGCCCTTTCTGAACCACTGCGTCGGGGCGTCAGTGTATTACCGGGCGCGGCGCCAGGCCGTGCTCCGGGGTCAGTACCCCGGTCATGCGGACGTCATGCGGTTCCGCGGGCAACTCGCGCACGAGTTCGGCGTCCCGGACGACCGCGATCAGCGCGGCGCCGGGCGCGGCGAAGGAGAGCGACCGGTCGTAGTACCCGGCGCCGCGGCCGAGCCGGACGCCCGCGTCGTCGACGGCGAGCGCGGGGATCAGCATCAGATCGGCCGTCCCCAGCGTGTCGGGACCGAGGCGGCGTCCGGTCGGCTCGAGCAACCCCCGCAGCCGACCCGGCGCGAGGCTCGACGGGTCCTCGTAGGCGGCCCACTCCAGCGGGCCCGGCGCGTCGGGGACGATCGGCAGCAGCACCCGTTTGCCCTGGTCGATAAGTTGATCAAGCAGCGACGTCGAACCCGGTTCGGTACCGAACGGGACATAGGCGCACACGACCTCACCGGGCAGCCGAGCGGCGGCGGCGGCGAGCGCCACGGCCTCCCGCGCATGCTCTTCCGACACCTGCGAACGCCGTTCGGCGGTTATCCGGGAACGCCACTCCGTTTTGCTCAGGTGTTCATTGCCGGGCTCGACCACGTGGTCAGGTTAGGCTTCACGCCTATGACAGGCGCAGCGACCACCCCGGCGGCACGGACCACGAGGAGCTTGCCCGATCGGGCGATTTCCGCGGCTTCGGACCGCATCACTCCTGGTAACGGTGGTGAACTTCAGTTCACCGACGGGCCCTCATCGCGTGCCTGGTCGAACGAACGGATCGAGATCTCCCAGTCATGACGGAACCCATCGCCGAAGCGGCCGAGACCGAAGACGCGGGACAGTTCCGTTCCGTCGAGGATCAGATCTCCCTGACTCTGGACGCCGCGGTACGCCCGCGTCCGGTTCGCGTCGCCATCTCCGAGGCCCAAGGCCTCCTGTGCGCCGAAGAGGTCGTCGCCGAACACGCGCTGCCCGGTTTCGACCAGGCCGCCGTCGACGGCTACGCGGTGCGAAGCGTCGACGTCCGCTCCGCGGGCCAAGAGCCGGTGCAGTTGCCGGTGGTCGGCGAGATCGCCGCCGGTTCCCGCCAGCCGCGGCGGTTGCAGCCGGGACAGGCCGTGCGAGTCGACACCGGCGCGCCGCTGCCCACGCTCGCCGACGCCGTCGTCCCGACCGCCTACACCGACGGTCACCAGGCCAAGGTCACCGTGCACAGGTCGGTGCCGTCGGCGGGTTACGTGCGCCGGACCGGTGAAGACGTGCAGATCGGCGACGTCGCCGTGCGCAAGGGCGACACCATCGGCTCGGCCCAGGTCGGCCTGCTCGCCGCGGTCGGTCGCGCGAAGGTCCTGGTCTACCCGCGACCCCGGGTCTCGATCGTTTCCGTCGGCGACGAACTGGTCGACATCGACCGCACGCCGTCGGTCGGGCAGGTCTACGACGTCAACTCCTACGCGCTGTCCGCGGCCGCGCGGGACGCGGGCGCCGAGGTGAGCCGCGTCGGCATCGTCCCGGGCGATCCGAAACGCCTGCGAGAGATCGTCGAAGGCCGCCTGCTGATGTCGGAGATCGTCGTCGTCGCGGGCGGCGCCGGCGGGAGCGCGGGCGACGAAGTGCACGCGGCGCTGTCCGATCTCGGCCATATCGACATGACCCGCGTCGCCATGCACCCCGGCTCCGTGCAGGGTTTCGGCAGGCTCGGCCCCGACTCGGTGCCGACGTTCCTGATCCCCGGCAACCCGATGAGCGCGCTGGTCGTGTTCGAGGTGCTGGTCCGCCCGCTGATCCGTGCAGCGCGCGGCACCCGCAACCCGCATCGCCGGATCGTCGGCGCGCGGCTGCTCTCCCCGATCACCTCGACCAAGGGCCGCAAAGGTTTCCTGCGCGGGCAACTGCTGCGCGACGAGGGCAACGGCGAATACCTGGTGCAGCCGCTCGGCACCTCCGGCGCGCATCTGCTCGCGTCGCTGGCCGAGGCGAACTGCCTGATCAACATCGACGAAGACCTCACCGAGGTCGCCGCGGGCGAGCAGGTCAAGGTGACCTTCCTGGCCCAGCGGGCGTAATGGGCGCACCGATTTCCGGCGTCGCGTATCCGATCGAGAGCAGGCATCCGGGCTGGCCCGCGAAGCTGGGCCCGCTCCGGGTGCCCGCCGGGATCCTCGCCGTCCGGCCGGTCCGCCTCCGCGACGCCGGCGAGTGGAGCCGCGTCCGGCTGCGCGATCGCGAGCACCTGGAAATGTGGGAACCGACCGGTATCGGGCCATGGCCGGATCGCAACGCGTACTGGTCATGGCCGTCCCAGTGGCTGGCATTGCGCGGCCTGGCCAGGCGCGGTCAATGTCTCCCGTTCACCATCACGGTGGACGGACGCTTCGCCGGACAGATCACTGTGGGTAACGTCATCCGGGCGTCGCTCCGATCCGCCTGGATCGGCTACTGGGTGTCATCGGAGATCGTCCGCGGCGGCGTCGCGACCGGCGCCGTCGCCCTCGTCACCGACCATGTCTTCGACTTCGGCGGACTGCACCGCCTCGAGGCGACCGTCCGCCCCGAAAACACCCCCAGCCTGCGGGTTCTCGCCAAAGCGGGCTACCGGCAGGAGGGTCTTTTCGAGCGCTATCTCGATGTCGCGGGTGGCTGGCGGGACCATTTCTGCTACGCCGTCACCAAGGAGGAGACCGGTGACGGACTGGTCTCCCGGCTCGTCTCGAAGGGCCTCGCGGAGCGCGTTTGACCCCGTCACCGGGCCGTTCCCGTGACCGCGTTACCACAAGCTGTGAGATTCACCTAATTTGGTGATGCATTTTCCGTGATCGAAACCGGCGAGTCTGCGCGGCGTGTGTGACTGTTGTGGCTAGCGTGACTACAGCAGTGGATCGGGGGAGGTGACGGGAGATGCCCAGTTCGGTGATCATCGTCGCGCTCGCAGCGGCATGGCTCGTCGTTCTCGTGCCCATGGTCGCCCGCAAGCGCCAGCAGGTCGCACGGACGACGGACTCGGCCTTGGCGGCGCGAGTCGTGCGGAGCGGGAGCACACGCCACGAGGGACCGGAGGAGTTCGCGATGGCGGAAAACACGGAACCATCGGTAGAAGACGACCTGGCCGAACTCGAGGCGGAGCTCGACGCCGACCTCGAGGACGAGGCACCGGAAGCCGAACCGCTTCCCCAGCCCTCGCACACGGCCCGCCCGGAAAGAGAACGCCAAGGCGCCGGCTACCGGCCCGGCCGCGGCGGATTCGACCCGGAAGCGGCGGACATCGCCGCGCGCGCCAAGTACGCGTTCCGGCAGCGGGTCGTCATCGCACTCCTGGTACTGGTGGTCACCACCGCGGCCGTCGCCGGATTCTTGACCCCGACGGTCTGGTGGGCCAACGGTGTCGTCGACGCTGTCCTCATCGGCTACCTGGCGTACTTGCGCCGCCAGGTCCGCATCGAGAACGACATCCGGCAGCGCCGCCTCGCCCGCTTCAACAACACCCGCGCCCCGCGACGCTCCCTCGTCGACGACGAAGACCACGATGCGCACGAGTCCCGTGAGGACATCGAGGTCGTCGCCACCGAACGCCCGGCCGTCGTGGAACGCAAACCGTCCCCGATGTCCCGCCTCCGGCGCCAAGCCGTCGTCGTCGACCTCGACGACGAGGACCCGGCCTTCCACGAGCTCGACGAGCCCGGGACCAGGCCTTTCCGCCGGGCCGCCGGAGAATGACCCCCGCGTTTCGGGGCTCCATGGGCCACTGATAGGCTCATGGAGCTCCAAACGAGGGGCAAGCTTCACCAGGGGCTGTAGCGCAGTTGGTAGCGCGTCTCGTTCGCATCGAGAAGGTCAGGGGTTCGATTCCCCTCAGCTCCACAGTGAAACAAGGGTCTTTCCCAGAGAATCGGGAAGGACCCTTTTTGCTGTCCGCACTGCCGGCTTGTACGAATCTTGTACGAGCGTGAAGAACCTTCGATCGGACCGCGAAACTCGACGAAGGCGAGCGCCCATGTCCGAGCAGGTGCCCCCGGATCCCGTCCGATCCCCGTTCTCCCGGCGTTCCCTGCTCCGCGCCGGCGGTGGTCTCGCCGCGACGACGGCGCTGCTCGGCACCGGCGCGGTGTTCGCCGGACCGGCTTCGGCCGCGGTGCCGGCGTCCAAGCGGTTCGACCTCACCAAGCCGTCCTACGACGAGTTCCGCAGCAAGATCCTGCACGAATCGCATCATGTGATGCAGGGCTTCGCCTTCGACAACCAGAACGTGCGCATCTTCATCGTGAACGCCCGCAACGGCGGCACCGGGGACGACCTGTGTGTCACCCAGGTCAACTTCTCCGGCGAGATCCAGGGCTCGATGCATCTGAACAACGCCGGGCACGGGGTGTCGATCGGTGTCGAACCGGTGGGCACAGACTCCTACATCTGGATGGAATGCGACTCGGACGGTCCCACGGGCACCGGTCGCGGGACGGCGCTGGCCCGGTTCAAGTTCGTCAACGGTGGCACGCCGTCGGTGAAGAAGTTCCTCACCGGCAGCGACACGATCACCTGCGCCACCGATCCGATCAACAAGCGGATCGCGGTACGCCGCAAGGAAGGCGGCAAGATGTTCTACAGCGTCTACCCGCTCGCCTCCGCGGCCGCCGGCAACTTCAGCTCGCCGCTGGCGCATTTCGCGCAGCCCGCGCTGTCCACCGTGCCGGTGACCTTCCAGGGCTACACCATCTACGGCCAGTATCTGTACACATTGGACGGTACGGGGCACGCGGACCCCGCCGACATCAACTCCTACGTCACCTGTATCGACATGAACACGGGCACGGTGAAGAGCCGCGCGCTGACCAAGGCGGGGCAGTCGCTGGTGTTCCGCGAGCCGGAGGGCCTCGGGATCTACCGGAGCCTGGCCGGGGAAACCCGGCTGTACATGGGTTTCGGGTCGCGTAGCAGCATGGACAACATCAACCGCTACGCGAACCTGTTCTACAAGAACGTCCTCATCGACTGACGCGTCGCGGCGAACGCGGCCGCCGCCAGGGCGGCCGCGAAAAGCCCGTACGAGGCCAACAATCCGCTGGTGGACGAGCTCAAGGCGCCGCCGACGGCCCGTCCCAGCAATTGCCCGACGCATTCCGCGGTGATGACGGCGGTCGCGAGTTCCGCGGCGGTGAAACCGCTCGCGTCCGCTGTCGTGGCTCTGAGATACAGGCCGGGGTAAGCGAGCCCGACACCGATTCCGGCGACCGCCCAGGCGACGAGGGCCGTGGCGAACGAACCACCGAAGGCCACGGCCGCGGTGCCGAGGGCGGTCAGGCCCAGGCCCACGACGGGAAAGCGCGCCGAAGTGAACTTGGCCGCCACGAGGCTGGTCACCGCCCAGCCCAGCGGGGCGGCACTCAGCACGATCGCCGCCTGCCCGAGGCTCACCTGGAATCCGCTCGTCAGGAGCACGGTGATCAGGCTGTCCGCGCCGAAATAGCCGATCGCGAACAGCACCATCGCGCCGAGCGCCGCGGGCGTTCCCGGCCGGAGCCGCGCGGTGCCAGGTGGCAGGATCGCGATCATCCCGGCGGCGGTGATCGCCGCCCCCGCGAGCGCGAGTGGCCAGAAACCCGCGCCGAACACGACGATCGCCGCTCCCAGTGGCACCGACAGCGTCCGCAGCAGTGGCCGTGAAGCGGCGTCCGGTGCGTCACCGCGGGCGGCGCGCACGACCAGCAACCGTCCGAAAAGGACGAACGGCACCGGAAGCAGCAGGGTCCACCGCCAGCCGACGAGATGTTCCAGGCCGAGGGTCGCGGCCGGGCCCACCAGGGCGGGCACGATCCACATCGCCGAAGACGCCGCGATCACGCGGATCCGCAGCCGGTCGTCGAGATGCCGGATCGCCGAGCTGACACCGAAGATCGCCAGGAGCCCGCTGGCGAGCCCAGCGGAGAACTGGCCGAGGGCGAACATCCATGCGGTCCGCGCTGACGCGGCCAAGCCGAGCCCGCCGAGGTAGGCGATCATCCCGACGGCGAGCGTCCCGCGCGGCCCAAGCCTGCCGAGAACCCTGCTCGCCAAGGGAAGCGCGACGAACAGGCCCAGCGTCGAGCCGGCGATCAGGAGGCCGAGGTCGTTCCTCGCGTCGAGATCGCCGGCGACGACAGGCAGCAGAGTGGAGGCGACGAAACCGGTGACGGCGGCCGCGAATTCGAGCGCGACGATGCCGACCGCCAGCCGGACTCCCGTCACGTGTAGAGGTCGCGGTCGTACCGGTTGAGCTGCACCCAGACCCCGTCGGGATCCTGGACGCGCAGCGAATGGCCGAAGCCCTCGTCCATCGGCGGGCCCGGTTCGAATCCGGCCGCCCGCAGACGTTCCGCGACGTCCTCCAGGGGCTCGCCGACTTCGAAGGCCAGCTCGCAGCGGCCCACGTCGTCGCCGGACGACCGGTGGATGGCCAGCATCCCGGCCTCGGCGGGCATCTCGACCCAGCCGCCGGGGCGCGAAACCGGCCCGGTCCGCAGGCCGAGCACCTCGTAGAACCGCGTCATGGCCTCGACGTCCGCGCTGTAGCGGATCGGCATGATCTTCATCGCTCGCGCTCCTCACTGGTCCGCAGCAGGTACTCCTCCAGCACCCGTTCGACGAACGACGAAAGCGACTCGTCGGCGTCGACCGACGCGTGCTTCACCCGCTTGATGAGGTCGGGCGGCAGATAGACGTTGAATTGCCGTTTCTCGACCAGAGCCATGCTCGCATGCTAGCAAACGAGCACAAGGCCTACCGTGACCAGCGCCAGGCCCGCGCCGATCCACGGGATGGCGGCCAGCGAAGCACCCAGATTCAGCGCCCCGGCGGCGAAGGCCGGGGTGAGACTGATGCCCAGCTGAAAGGCGGACACCGTGGTCGCGCCGGCGAGGGTCGGGGCGGAGGCGGCGATCGTGAAGACCCGCCCGTAGAGCGCCGGATTGAGCACGAAGGCCGCGACGCCCAGCAAGAACACCGTCGGCACGACGACCCAGACGGACGTGGCGAAGAGGGCGAGCGTCGCCGAGAAGACCGCGATACCGGCGCCGCCGCCGAGCAGGGCGTGGCGCGGGCGACGGTCGGAGATCCGGCCGCCGATCGACAACCCGACGAAGGCGCCGATCCCGAACAGCGCGAGCACCGCGGGGATCCAGACCGCGGGAACGACGTCCGCGAGCATCGCCGCCAGGTAATTGAAGGACACCATGTACGCGGCGGTGCTCAGGATGGTGATCGCGTAGACGCCCCAAAGGCGCGGTGCCCGCATCGCGCGCAGCTCCCCCGAAAGGCTGGGCTCCGAGGAAGGCGCGGTGGCGGGCAGTCCGACGGCGCACGCGACCACGCCCACGACGGTCAGCGTCACGACACCCCAAAAGCCGCCGGTCCAGTCCGTGAGGTTGCTCAGCAGGGTGCCCACCGGTCCCCGGCCACCATGGCGACGCTGAGCCCGGCGACGACGACGCCGGAGGCGCGGGCGTTGCGATCGGGGGTCACCAGGCTGATCGCGGTCACGGTGGCGACCGCGAAGAACCCGGCGTAGGCGAGACCGGCGACGAATCTGGTGACCAGGAGGATCCAGTAGTCGTCGGCGAGCAGGCCGGCGGCGATGGCGGCGGCGAAGACGGCCTGCGTGGTCATCAACGCCGTACGCCGTGGCCACTTCAAGCTCAGCACGGCGAACGGCGGACCGCCCAGGACGACACCGAGGGCGAACGCGGTGATGAGCGCGCCCGCGGAGGACAGGGAGACGCCGAGATCGGCGGCGGCCGCGGGCAGGACCCCGGCCATCAGGAACTCGGCGCTCCCCATCGCGAACAGGCTGAAGGCGAGGAGGTAGACCCCGGCGGGGAGGCGTTTCGTCTCGATCATGGCGCCAGCATCGGGAGCTTCTGGCTGTTTCGGCAAAGAACTTTGCCGGAACCGGGACGAGCTGCTGTGCTGGCGACATGGAGAGCCAGCCCGCCGTCACCGCGGCGATCGAACTGATCGCGCCCCGCCTGCGCCGTGCCAGGGAAAAGAAAGGCACGACGCTGGTGGAGCTCAGCCGCGCCACCGGCATCTCCACCAGCACCCTGTCCCGCCTCGAATCCGGGCAGCGCAAGCCGAGCCTGGAGTTACTGCTGCCGGTGATCGCCGCGCTGGGCCTGCGCGTCGACGAGATCGTCGCCTCACCGAGAGTGCTCGACGTACCCTCGGACGGCCGGGTGCTCATCCCGCTCACCCGGCACGAGGACGGGCCCCGCGCCTACAAGATGACGATCCCGGCGAGCGACGACGAGCCCCGCACCCGGACGCACACCGGCCGTGAATGGCTCTATGTACTGCGTGGCAGGCTGCGGCTCGTGCTCGGCGACCAGGATGTCGTGCTCGGTCCCGGCGAGGCCGCCGAATTCGACTGCCGGACGCCGCATTGGTTCGGCGCCACCGGCCGCGGGCGGGTCGAGGTGCTCAGCCTCTTCGGCGAACAGGGCGAGCGGATCCACGTCCGCGCCCGCACCCGGTGAGCTCAGACGCGCTGCTGGATACGGATCAGGTTCCCGGACGGGTCGCGGACCGCGCCGTCACGCAGGCCGTACGGCTGGTCGGTGGGCTCCTGGATGATCTCGGCGCCCGCCTCCTGCAGGTGCTTGAAGAGCCCGTCGAGGTCGTCGGAGGAGAACAGGATCCCCGCGTACGTGCCCTTGGCCATCATCTCGTTGATCACCCGGCGTTCGTCCTCGGTGATCCCCGGGTCGACGGCGGGCGGGTGCAGCACGATCGACACGGGCTGCCCCGGCGGGCCGACGGTGAGCCAGCGCATGCCGTCGTAGCCGACGTCGTTGCGCACCTCGAAGCCGAGGAGGTCGCGGTAGAAGGCCAGTGCGGCTTCGGGGTCGGTCTGTGGGAGGAAGCTCCCGTGAATGGCGATGTCCATGACGGTCACGCTAGGTGAGACCGGTTCTGGACGCTTCTCGATTCCTGATCGCTCTTCCACGCCGCCCGGATCGCGTCGACACTGCGGTCGACGTCGGCTTCGGTCGTGCTCCAGTTCGACACGGAGATGCGCATCAGCCGCCGTCCGTGCCAAGTGGTCGCGCCCATCCAGCACTCGCCGGACCGCTGGAGGGCTTCGACGACGCCGTCCGTTTCGCCGTCGAAAGCGACGAGCACCTGGTTCAGCACCACGTCGTTCACGACGGTGACGCCGTCGCACGCTTCGAGTTTCTCGGCGAACCTCCTGGCCAGCGCGCAGCATCGTTCGACCATCTCGGCGATCCCCTCGCGGCCGAGTTCGCTGAGCGCGGCCCACGTCGCGAATCCTCGCGCGCGCCGGGACGACTCGGGCACGAAGTCGCCCGGCGCTCGCACGCCGCCGGCGCCCTGGCCGGTCAGGTATGCGGCGGTGACCGCCATGGCTGCCCGGTGCGATTCGGGGTGCGCGCAGAACGCGTAGCCGCTGTCGTACGGGACGTTGAGCCACTTGTGCCCGTCGACCGCCCAGGAATCGGCCCTTCCCAGCCCCGTGGTCAGCCGCCGGAGTGACGGGGCGGCGGCCGCCCAGAGCCCGAACGCGCCGTCGATGTGGACCCACGCGTCGTGCCGGTGGGCGATCTCCGTCGCGGCGGCGAAGTCGTCGAACGCGCCGGTGTTCACGTTCCCGGCCTGGAGGCAAACGATTGCGGGCCCGTCGAGCGTCCGCTCGAGTTCGGCGACGTCGATGGCGCCTTGACCGTTCGCGCGCACCGGCCGCACGGCGTCGGTGCCCAGGCCGAGCAGGCGGAGGGACCGGTCGATCGACGCGTGCCGCTCTTCCCCGGCGACGACCCGCAGCGGTGGCGCTCCGTGCAGTCCCCGGCGCTCGACGTCCCATCCGGCCCGCGCCAGCAGGTGATGCCGGGCGGCGGCCAGGCCGACCGTGTTCGCGCCCTGCCCGCCCGTCACGAAGCCGAAGGAGGCACCGGCCGGCAGGCCGAGGACCTCCTTGAGCCACTCGCCCGCCACTTCTTCGACGATCGCGGCGGCCGGCGAGGTGATCTGGTTGAACGCGGGCTGGTCCCAACCGGTCGCCAGCATGTCGGCCGCGGTCGCGGCGTCGAGCGCGCCACCGGTGACGAAACCGAAGTACCTCGGCCCGGTGTTCGCCACCAGCGCCGGCTCGACGGCGTCGGCCAGCCGCCGGATCACGTCGACGGGCGGGACGGGTTTCTCGGGCAGTTCACCGAGCTTCTCCCGGACACCCGTCGTGTCGTCCGGGAAGACCGGGGCGTCGGCGACGCTTTCGCGGTAGCGGGTGACGCGGGCGGCGACGTCGGCCAGCAGATCCCGCAACTCGGTCATTCACTCATGATTCCACGACCACGTCCGCGCCGGTTCTTCCCGAACCTGGCGCCCGCCAGGAACAGCCCGCCGACCAGCAGCAGGGCGATCGTCCCGGCGTCGAAACCGCCCAGCAGTCCGAGCAGGACCGCCCATGCGACGACGCCCGAGCCCAGCCAGGCGGGCACGCGTTCGCCGCGCCGGGTGTGCCGGAGCACCAGCCCGCCGAGCAGAAGCAGCGGCACCCCGAAACTGCCAGGGCTGAGCCAGAACGCCTCGGCCATGGGGAGCCGGTCGGGCGTGGGGTCCAGCGTGACCGTGTTGAAGAATCCTTCGTCGAAGATCCGCGCCCAGACTTCCTGGCGCATGAAGCCGGCGACGACGGTGTGGAAGAGGCCGCCGCCCAGCGCGAGGATCCCGCCCCAGGTGGCCGGGTCGCGCCACCGGACGCGGGTGGTGGTCGCTTCGTAGGGTTTATCGATTGTCCGCATGCGCATCAGGCTGCTCGCCGACGCGACGGGAATCCTCGGCCTGAGGTGCTCAGCCCCTCCTCCGAAATGATGAGATCGCCTCAGCTCGGACGCACGAGCCCGTTCTCGTACGCGAAGATCACCGCCTGCACCCGGTCACGGACCCCGAGTTTGGCGAGGAGATGACCGACGTGCGTTTTCACCGTGGTTTCGGAGAGGAAGAGCCGCTGCGCGGTCTCGGCGTTGGAGTAGCCCTGCGCGATCTCCAGCAACACGTCGCGTTCGCGCGCGGTGAGCCGGTTGAGGAGCGGGGAAGTCTCGCGTGCGACCGCGAGCTGGTCCAGCATGCGGCGGGTCGTGGAGCGCGCGATCACGGCGTCGCCGGCGTGGACGGCCCGGATGGCGTGCAGCACTTCGTCGGCCGACGCGTCCTTGAGCAGGAACCCGCTCGCCCCGGCGCGCAGTCCGGCGATGGCGTACTCGTCCAGATCGAACGTCGTCAGCAGGATCACCTTGGGCGCGTTCTCGCGGGCGGCGATCAGCCCGGTGGCCTCGACGCCGTCCATCCGCGGCATCTGGACGTCCATCAGCACGACATCGACCGTTGTCTCGGCGAGCTTCGCGACGGCCTCGACACCGTCGGCCGCCTGGACGACGATCCGGATGTCGTCGGTCGCGTCGACGACCATGGCCAGCCCGGTCCGGACCAGTTCCTGGTCGTCGACCAGCGCGACGTCGATCGTCATCCCGAAGCTCCTTGTTCGCCGACGCGGAACTCCGCGCACACCCTGAAACCGCCGTCGGCCGGACCGGCCTCGAACGTACCGCCCGCGGCGCGCACGCGTTCCCGGACGCCACTCAGTCCGGCGCCCGTCCCGGGGAGCGACGGCCGCTCGCCGGCACCGGCTCCGTCGTCGGCGACGACGAACACCGACGCGAGTGGGGTGTGCGTGATCGTGACGGTGACACTCGTGCGAGGGCCCGCGTGCTTGACGCTGTTGGTCAAGCCCTCCTGGACGAGCCGGTACGCCGCCATGGCCGCGCTCGCCGTCAGCGCGTCGGGCCGCCCCTGCTCGGACAGCCGGACGTCGACGCCTGTCGCGCGGACCCGCTCCACCAAGTCCGGTATCCCGGCGAGCGAGGGCCGCGTTTCGCTGTCCCGCAGCACCCGCAGCGTGCCCCGCATGTCGGCCAGCGCCTCACGAGCGGTCCCGGCGATGACGGAAAGCGCCTGTGCCGCGCGGTCCGGCGCCTTGGAAGCGATGGCGGAACCGCCTTCGGCCTGACGCACGATGACCGCCAGCGAATGGGCGACGATGTCGTGCATGTCGCGGGCGATGCGCTGGCGTTCGCCTGCCGCGGCACGCTCGGCGGCTTCCGCGGCCTCGTCGGCGAGGCGCCGCCGCCGGTCGAACCGGAAGCGGCCGACGGCCCAGGTGCCCGCCACCGCCGCGACCAGGGCGAGCACGGCCAGCAGCAGCGTGAGCCACCCCGCGGGCAGCGCTCCGTAGGCCGTCGCCGTCCTGGCCGTGCACAGCACCGCGCCGAGCACGCTGATTCCCAGGGCGAGCAGGCTCTCGCGCAGCGGCCGATGCGCGGCGACGGCGTACAGGAGCACCAGGTAGACCGCCGACGTCGGCAGAAAGAACAGCGGGATCTCCATGCTGTCGCTCGCGCTCGCCAGCCCCAGCGGCACGGGCCGGACCACCGTGTTCGGGAGTGCGACGAGCACCGCCATCGCGAACGCGGCGGTGATGAACGCGGCTTCGGTGGCGACCCGCCGCAACGCGACGGTGGAGTGCACGACGATCCCGCAGGCACCCGCCACCCACAACGCCCAGGCCGGGGAGTGGGCGACCAGGAGGATGTCGAGCGAACCCGGCCCCAGCAGTGCCGCGACGGCCAGGGCGAGCAGGAGGTCCGAACCGGCCGGGTGTGCCCGCGTCCACCGGTCCACGCGGTCGGTCCACGTCACGGCCACGATCGTAGACACCGTCGCCAGGCGGGACACCGGGCGTGACCAGGTCGTCATGTGACCTTGGGAAACCTTGTTTGACCTGCGTCGGAATGCCCCGGTACCGTAGGGCGTTAGCACTCTTGTCGGCTGAGTGCCAATGCACGAAGGAGCAGCAGTGCCCACCTACCAATACGCCTGCAAGGAATGCGACCACGCTTTCGAGGCCGTGCAGTCGTTCTCCGACGCGAGCTTGACCGTGTGCCCGCAGTGCTCGGGCCCGCTTCGCAAGGTCTTCAGCTCGGTCGGCGTGGTCTTCAAGGGCAGCGGGTTCTACCGCAACGATTCGCGCGACTCGAAGGCCAACACGACCGCGGCCCCGGCCAAGACCGAGACGAAGTCGGAGTCGAAGACCGAGTCCAAGCCGGAGACCAAGAGCGCGGCATCCTCCTCCACGGGTACGACGAAAACGGCCGCCGCCGCTTCCTGACGTCCCGAGTTGTCCACAAGCCCCCGGTTATCCACAGCCGGGGGTTTTCGTTCTTTCCAGGCCCAGGTGCCGCCCCTAACGTCGAGATCGACACCGATCGACGAGGGGGAATCCCGTGCTCCACGATCTGCCCGTCCTGCGAAGACTCCACGGCAGGCCCGCGCGGCTGCTGCGCCGCTGGCTTGCCCTGTCCCTGCTGCTCAGCGGCCTGGTCGTGCTCTTCCTGCCCGCGTCCGCACGCGGTGCGCCCGGCACCGCGACCGTGGTCTCCGCCCGTGATCTCCCGGCCGGGTCGGTGCTGCGCGCCGGCGACCTCAAACTCGTCGACCTCCCGGACGACGTCCGTCCACAGGGCGCCACCGGCCTGCCCGCCTCGGTGGAGGGACGGCTGCTCGTCGGCGCGGCGCGGGCCGGTGAGCCGCTGACCGACGTCCGGCTGCTGGACGCGGCCATCCCCAGATCGGGTGATCCCGAAAGTTCAACTGTCCCCGTGAGGCTCGCCGACGCCGGGGTCACGGAACTGCTCAGGCCGGGCCAGCGGGTCGACGTCGTCGCGTCCGCCGAGGCCGGGCGTGAAGCATCTGTGCTGGCCAGCATGGCCGTGGTGGCCGCCGTCGGCGAACAGGGTACCCGTGATCCGACGGCTCCCGGTGCCGGGAGCAAGGGACCTTTGGTGCTGCTTTCCCTGCCTTCCGCGCTCGCGACACGAGTCGCGGCCACCTCGCTGGAACGGTCCATAACGGTTACCCTCCGCTAGCTCGCGCCTGCCCTGTGGCGGCGGGCGCCTGCGTCCCCCCGGTATGGAGAAGGGACGGTCGGCGAACCGTCCCAGGTGAAAGAGGAGAGCGTCTTGATCAAGGGCTTCAAGGACTTCCTGATGCGCGGGAACGTCGTCGACCTGGCGGTCGCGGTGGTCATCGGCGCCGCGTTCACCGCGATCGTCACGGCCTTCACGAACGGCCTCATCAAACCGTTGATCAACGCCATCGGCGGGTCGGACGCCGCCAAGGGGCTGGGGTTCAACATCCTCAGCGCGAACGACTCGACGTTCATGGACTTCGGTGGCGTGATCAACGCGGCGATCAACTTCGTGATCGTGGCCGCCGTCGTCTACTTCGTGATCGTGCTGCCGGTCAAGCACGTCCAGGAGCGGCGCAAGCGCGGTGAGGAGGCCGGCCCGGCGGAGCCGACCGACGTCGAACTGCTCACCGAGATCCGCGACCTGCTGCGCGCGCAGCAGAACCGCCAGGGCTGAGCCGGTTCACCGGTCGTGATGAGGCGGCCGGTTCTCCAGGAACCACGAGTCGGAGTCCGGGGTGCGCTGCCCCGGCTCTCGCTCGTCGGAGGTCGTGTCCGGCAGGACGTCTCCGAAGATCTCGTCGGCCCGTCGTTTCGCCGCCGCGGCGGAGCGCTTGTCCTCGTCTTCACCTGGCATGACGTCCATTTTCGCACCGGTCGCGAGGTCCGCCGACCGGTGGGACCATCAGCGCATGAGCATTGTCGACAAAGCGAAGGGGCTGGCCGCCCAGGCCATCCACAAAGCGGAAGAGGTCGCGGGCGAAGTCCGCGAGAAGGCCGGGCCGCTGGCCGAGAAGGCGGGCGACGTCGCGGCCAAGGGTGTCTCGGCGGCGTCGGCCGGGGCGAACAAGGTCACCGGCGGCCGGTTCGAGGAGAAGATCGGCCACGTCACCGAAAAGGTGGAAGGGGTGTTGCACCACGACAAAAAGGGCGAGCCCGGGACAGAGCCCGGACCCGCCCCGAAGAACTAGGCCACTCGAAGGACTAGGCCTCTTCGAGCCCGGACAGCTCGTCGATCACGTACGGCACCAGCGACGAGAGCGTCGCCATGCCGTCGCGGACGGCCGCGCGTGAACCCGCGAGGTTGACCACCAGCGTGCTGCCGGAGACGCCGACGAGCCCGCGGGAGATGCCCGCGTCCACCGCGCCGGCGGCGAGGCCGGACGCGCGCAGTGCCTCACCGATGCCCGGGATCGGGCGGTCGAGCACACCGGCCGTCGCGTCGGGTGTGCGGTCGCGCGGGGAGACCCCGGTGCCGCCGACGGTGATCACCAGGTCGGCGCCGCCGATCACCGCGGTGTTGAGCGCGTTGCGGATCGCGGCCGTCTCGGCCTCGACCACGACGACGCCGTCGACGATGAATCCGGCCTCTTCGAGCAGCTCCGTGACCAACGGTCCCGTGTTGTCCTCGTGTTCGCCGTGGGCGACGCGATCGTCCACGATGACCACCAGTGCGCGGCCCAGCCGTTGTGCGCTCCGTTCCATAGGCACACCGTATCCGGTTTCGGCTGATCTTCGCTCCGGCGGTGCCGCGTAGTTGTGACGATTCCCTGACGTGAGCCGGTGATCCGGGGCCGCCGCCGGAAATCGCCCCTAGCGTCGGGATGGTGCGAACACTGATAACCGGCGGAGCCGGGTTCATCGGCTCCCACGTCGCCGATCTGCTGTCCGATCAAGGCCACGAGGTCGTCGTCCTCGACAACCTCCTCGGCACCGCGCACGGTTCGCCGCGCCCGCCCGGGTACACCGGCCGCCACCGGTTCCTGCGTGGCGACGTCACCGACACCGAACTGGTCGCGGAGCTGTTGGACGGTGTCGACGCGGTCTGCCATCAGGCGGCCGTCGTGGGGCACGGGGTCGACCCGTCCGACGCGCCGTCGTACGCGCTGAACAACGACTACGGGACCGCTGTCCTGCTCGCGGCGATGCACCGGGCGAAGGTCCGGAAGCTGGTGCTCGCCTCGTCGATGGTCGTCTACGGCGAAGGCCGCTACGAATGTCCCGTCCACGGGATCGTTCCGCCGTCACCGCGGAAACAGTCCGATGTGGATGCCGGCCGTTTCGAGCCCACGTGCGTGGCTTGCGGTGCCGAGCTCGGCTGGCGGCTGGTCCCCGAAGACGCGCCGTTGCGGCCGCGGAGCACCTACGCGGCCACCAAGCTCGCGCAGGAACATCTGGCGGCGGCGTGGGCCCGGCAGACCGGCGGAACGGTCTGGGCCCTGCGCTATCACAACGTCTACGGGCCGCGGATGCCGCAGAACACCCCGTACGCCGGTGTCGCGTCGCTGTTCCGCTCCTCGCTTTCGCGCGGCGAGGCGCCGATCGTGCTGGAGGACGGGAAACAGCAGCGCGACTTCGTGCATGTCCACGACGTGGCAAGGGCGAACGTCCTGGCGCTGGGCACCGACGGCCCCGAAGGCGATCTGACGCCGCTGAACATCTGTTCCGGGCAACCCCATTCCGTCGGCGAACTCGCCGAGGAACTCGCGAAGGCCTGCGGCGGACCGGCTCCGGAGATCGCCGGAGGTGCCCGGCCAGCCGACGTCCGGCACGTCGTCGCGGATCCCGCCCGCGCCCGGCGGCTGCTCGGTTTCACCGCGCGAACGGGTTTCGCCGAAGGCATCGCCGGTTTCGCCACCGCTGAGCTGCGGGAACCGGTCGGTTCCTGAAACCGGGAACAGACCGGGCCCCCGGCCGGTTGTCGTTCCCGGCAACGGAATCGACTTTTTTGGGGGTTTTGGTGGGCATCACCGTCGGAGACATCGAGATCGAAGCGATCGGGGACGGCCTGATCCGGCTTCCGCTCGCGTTCTTCCCCGGTCTCGACCCCGAAGCCCACCCGGACGTCTTCGACGAGGACGGCACCGTGCACGTCCCGACCGGCGCGTACCTGATCCGCGGCAACGGCCGCACGATCCTCGTCGACACCGGCCTCGGTCCGCGCGAATTCGCCTTCCCGCCGGGGATGACGCCCGCCAAGGGCGACCCCACGCCGCCGATGGGCACGGGCGGCGACCTCGCGGCCGCGCTCGACAAGGCCGGGTGCCCGGTGGACGAGATCGACACCGTCTTCCTCACTCACCTGCACAACGACCACATCGGCTGGATCGCCCCCGAAGGCGACCTGACCTTCCCCGGAGCCCAGGTCGTCTTCGGCCAGCTCGACTGGGACGCGCTGATCGCGCCCGCCGGGACCGGCGAATGGAGCCGCGTCGGGATGGAGACCGCCCGCGGCGCGGGGCTGACCGAGGCGATCAGCGGCGACGACGTCGAGATCGCGCCCGGGATCGTGGCGCGGCACGCCCCCGGGCACACGCCCGGCCACTACGTCCTCGACATCACCGTGGACGACGAGCGTCTGCTGCTGCTCGGCGACGTCCTGCACACTCCCGCGCAACTGACGGACTCGCGGGTCGGTTTCCTCGGCGACGTCGATCCCGATCTCGCGCTTCGCACCCGGCAACGGTTCCTCGCGGAAGCGGAAGAGACCGGCGCGATCATCGCGCCGGCCCACTTCCCGGAGATGGGTTTCCTGCGGCTCTGACCTACTTGCCGCAGAGCACCTTGTCGGTGAGCAGCTGGTCCGCCTTGTTGTAGGCCTGTCCCAGATCGGCCTCCGAGTCGCCGTAGGTCATGGACAGCTCGTAGGTCCGGCTGCCGTCGGGTGTGCTGGCCATCAGCGTCCCGTAGCCGTGGAAGCCGCCCATTCCCTTGAGGACGGTGCCGCAGCTCGCCTCCTGGACGTACAGCCCGAGGCCGTAGCCGCCCTTCGGATGCGGCTTGCGCATCTCGGCCAGCAGCGGCGCGGGCAGCAGCTTTCCGCCCAGCAGCGCGGAGAAGAACGTGTGGAGGTCCTTCGTGGTCGAGATCAGCTCACCGGCGCTGGACGCCCACGACGGGTTCTGGTTCGTGATGTCGACCGTCTTCCACTGCCCGGGCTTCTCCTCGTAGCGGTAGTAGCCGTGGGCGTGCGGCCCGGGGATGCCCGACCAGGTGCCGGGCACCACGGTGTCGCGGAGTCCGAGCGGCCGGAAGATCCGCCGCTGGAGCTCGTCGCCGTAGGGGCGGCCGGTGACCTTCTCGATCACCAGCCCGGCCAGGACGTAGTTGATGTTCGTGTACGTCCAGTCCGTTCCCGGCGCGAACAGCGGCGGCTTGGACAGGCCGAAGCGCACCAGCTCCTCCGGCCGGTAGGTGTGGTACCGGTTGTCCAGGAACTCCTTGCCCGACAAGGGGATTCCCGGGACGATCGTGCCGTCGGGCAGCATCGCGCCGGTGTAGTCGAACAGGCCGCTGGTGTGCTGCAGCAACATCCGCACCGTGATCCGCCGGTCGAGGCCGAACTCGGGCAGGTACCCGGCCACCGGCGCGTCCAGGCCGACCTTGCCCTCCCCGACCAGCTGCAGCACGGCGGTGGCCACGAAGGTCTTGGTGTTGCTGCCGATCCGGAACCGTCCGTTGGTCGGCGGCTTGGCGGCCGAGCCCAGCTCGCGCACCCCGGCGCTGCCGGTCCAGTCGCCTCGCGGGTCGTGCACCCGCAGCTGCGCGCCGGCGAAACCGGAGGCGGCGATCTCCTCGGCCATCGCCCGCAGGTCCGGCCGGTCCCGCCCGTTGTCCGCGGCGGCCACGCCGGATGCCACCCCGGCCAGCAGTGCGGCGGCCACCGCGGTGATCCCGGCCCGCCGGAAGAATCGTTTCGCTGAAGTCGTCATGGCGGCAACGATCGCCGTCCGCGCTGACACCGCGGTGACACGCCGCTGACACGTCAGGGCATGGCGAGCGGAAGCCGGACCTCGAACCGGCAGCCGGGCCCGTGGTTCTGGACTCCGATGCGGCCGCGATGGGCTTCGACGAGGCCTTTCGCGATCGCGAGGCCGAGCCCGCCGCCGCTCGCCAGCCCGCCGCGTTCGGGTGTCCGCGCCCGCGTCCCGCGGAACGCTACGTCGAAGACCCGTCCGATTTCGTCGTCCGGGATCCCGCCGCAGCCGTCGGAAACCGCGAGCAGCGCCTCTCCGCCTTCGATACCGATCTGGACGGCGACCGTCCCGTCCGGCGGCGTGTGCCGCACGGCGTTGGACACCAGGTTGCGCACGATCCGCGCCAGTTCCGGGTCGCTGCCGGAAACGACCGGCCACACGGTGGCGTATTCGATCATCCGTACGCGTTTCTGCTCGGCGAGCGGCGCCTGCGCGGCGACCGCGTCGCTGACGACGTCGCGCAGCGGCACCGCGGCCATGGTCAGCTGCAACGCTCCCGCGGTGATCCGCGAAAGCTCGAACAGATCGCCGACCATGCCGGACAACCGCGTCGTCTCCCCGCTGATCCGCCGCGCGTAGCCGGTGACCTCGATCGGGTCGGCGACGACGCCGTCCGCGACGGCCTCGGCCATCGCCTGGATCCCGGCCAGCGGGCTCCGCAGGTCGTGACTGATCCACGCGACCAGTTCGCGCCGCGACGCCTCGGCCGCGCGCTCCCGTTCCCGCGCCTCCCGTTCCCACACGCTGCGGCGCGCGATCGCGCGGCCGAGCACGAGCGCCGCCGGCACGGTCACGAGCGCGACCAGAACGCAGACCAGTGTCATCGTGGTCAGCGCCGGGGTGAACATGAACCCGCTGATCCCGAGCACCGCGATCAGCGTCGCGAACACGGGGATCAGCACGAGGATCGTCATCGTGCTGGCCAGCGAACCGTGCCGGAGCAGGTACAACGCCAGCCCGCCGAGCAGCACCACCGGCAACGCGAACATCAGCGCGAACGGCAGGATATGCCAGGCGTGCGCCAGCATCTCGCCGAGCGACTCCCCGGAGCCGATCATCGCCGCACCGGGTCGTACCGGTAGCCGACGCCCCAGACGGTGGCGACGCGGACGGGTTTCGCCGGGTTCTTCTCGATCTTCTCCCGCAACCGTCTGACGTGGACGGTCACGGTGGACTGGTCGCCGAAGTCCCAGCCCCAGACCTTCTCCAGCAGATCGGCGCGGGAGAACGCCACCCCGGGATGGGTGAGGAAGAACGCGAGCAGGTCGAATTCCCGGCTCGTCAGTGAAAGCTCCACGCCGCCGAGGGCCGCCTGCCGGGCCGTCATCTGCAACGCGAGGTCGCCGTCGGTGATCACGCGCGCCGCCGGTTCGGGCCGCGGCATCCGCGCCCGCCGCAGCACCGATGCCACCCTCAACGCGAGTTCCTTGGGGCTGAACGGTTTCGTGACGTAGTCGTCGGCGCCGAGCTGGAGCCCGGCGATGCGGTTCTCCTCCTCGCCGAGCGCGGTCAGCATCACGACCGGCACCTGGCTCACCTGCCGCAGGCGGCGGCACACCTCGAGCCCGTTGAGCCCGGGCATCATGACGTCGAGGACCACGAGGTCCGGCCCGGTCGTGGAGAACAGCCGCAGCCCCTCGGTGCCGTCGCCGGCGACGTCGACCTCGAAACCCGCGACCTCCAGGTACCGCCGGACGACGTCCCGCACGGTCTCGTCGTCGTCGACGACGAGCACCCGGCCCTGTTCTGTCATGCCATCCACCTCACCAACTCGTCAGCACCAGGTGGTTCACCACCAGCGCCGTGGCCGCCGACGCGGCGAGCCACCACCGCCGCCCCTTCGACGGCAGCAACACCACCGCGGGCAGCAGCCACACCTCGAACGGTAGCCAGATGCGTTCGACCTCCGCCTTCGACAGGCCGGACAGGTCGGCGAAAGCGATCGTCAGCGCCGCGGCCAGCACGATCAGCGTGACCGGCTCGCGGAACGACCGTTTCGGCTCGGCGAGGAAATCCGCGCCCGCCCGTCGCGTCCCGGCGATCACGGCGGGCCCGATCGCGATGAGCACCGCCGCGATATCCGCCCACACCCAGTAGGAGTACGGGCGCAGCGTCGCGATCCCCTGGTAGTAGCGCTCGACCACCAGGTGATAGCCGTCGAGCCACCAGAAGCCCGTCAGCGCGAACGCCACGACGACCACGGCCACGCCCGCCGTGGCGAGGAGCAGGATCCGCCACTCGCGGGTCAGCACGACGACGGCAAGCACGAGCACGGCCAGCAACACGAGACCGTACGAAAGGAAGAGCCCGAACCCGAGCAGCAGACCGCCGGGGAGCGCGAGGGCCCGCCGCCGCACGGCGAGCGCCAGCAGCGCGATCCCGGTCGCCGTGACACCCGCGAAGAGCCCGTCCGCGGACACCCCGATCCAGATCGCGCCCGGGTCAGGACGGCGAACGGCAGGACCGTCCTCGCGGCGTCCTCCCTGCCCAGCGCGGCGAGCGTCACCGGCACCGCGACCACGGCCAGGCAACCGACGAGCACGACGACCGCCGACGCCCACGCGCCGCCCTGCAGGCCGAGCCTGTCGAGCCAGACGAAGACGAGCGTCGCGCCCGGCGGATGCCCGGAGACGTGCGTCGTCCACGAGTCCGGCTGGAAGTCCAGGATGCGCGAGGAGAATCCGGCCAGCATCTCCGGGATGTCGGTGATGCCGGGGACCTCGTGCAGGTACTCGTGTTCCGTGGTGAGCCTGCCGGTGAAACCGCGCGCCCAGCCGTCGATCATCGCCAGCGAGAACGTCCACGCCAGCGCGGTCACGTAGCCGAGCGCGAGCAGCGGGCGCCACCGCAGCCGCGCGGCGAGCGAGGGACCTTTGCTGACGACCAGGAGCGCGAGCACCACGGCGGCGACCGAACCCGGCCCCACGTGAGGCAGCCACAAGCCGAACAGCGGTGGCGCGAAGGCGTAGATCACCACGCCGGAGCCGGGCCGGTTGTAGTGGAGACCGACGGCGATCGCGGCGGCGACCAGGAGCATCGCCAGCCCCACGGCGATCAGATCGGCCCGGCGACCGGTACGGGAAGGGGCGGTGACAGTGGACATCACCGGCACCGTAACCGCGTTCCCGGCGCGAAACGACGCGTCGGCGCCGTCCGTCAGAACTCGGTAAGACCTTCCCTCACCCGGCCGGTCGCGATCCGACCAGGAGCAGGCACAGCACCGCCACCGCGGTGACGACCCCGGCGACCAGCAACATCGGGTCGAGCGACGGTCCCGTGGCCGCCGCTTCTTGGGTGACCGGCGGGGCGGGCGCCGAGCTCTCCGGGACCACCGGAGCAGGGGCCTCGCTGCTCGTCGGAGGCGGGCTCGACGAAGGCGCCGAAGACGTCGCCGGACGGGCCGTGGTCTGCTTCGAAGGCGCGGCGGACGGCTGCTTCGTGGGTGTTTCCGCGGCGAGCACGGTGACCGTCGCGCGCATGTCCGGATGCACCGAACAGTAGTAGGAATACGTACCCGGCTTGGTGAACGTGTGGCTCCAGCTCTGCCCCGCCGAGAGCTGCGGACTGCGGAAAGCGGCCGGCGCACTCGTCGTGACGACGTCGTGGGGCGCCTGATCGTGCTGCATCCAGGTGACGGTGTCCCCGGCCCGCACGGTCAGCGCCGCCGGGCTGTACGCGTAGCCCTGCATCATCACCTGATGGGTGGCCGCGTTCGCCGGTGGTGCCAGGCAGACGGCTTGCAGGACGAGGAAGATCGCCGTCGAGACGAGGCCGGCGAGCCGCTTCATCGGACGAACTCGATGGCGATCTCGACGTGGACGCGGCGGACGTACCAGGGCGCGCGCCGTGGCCGGGGCAGGATTCCCTTGGCCCACAAGACGATCCTTTCCTCATCGACCGGACGCAGCTCGCCCGACAGCACGAGCCCGCGGTTCCCGATCCACCCGTCGATCCGCACTCGCCGCCCGTCGACGACGAGCTCGCCGGAGGTGAACGTCAGCACGCGGGTCTCCTGGCGCCTGAGGATCAAGTACTTCAACGGCCACGGATAGGTCCGCAGCGAAGGCACGTCCAGCTCGACGAAGAACGAGGGATCCTCCGAGACGTCCAGGTATCCCGCGGTCGCGGTGAACCTGGCGCGTGCCAAGGGGAAACGCAGGAATCGGAGTGACGGCTCTACGACGCAACGGTCCGGACGAAGGGTGTGGCCGGCCTGGGCCGGGGCGGGCAGTAGCTCGGTGTCGGACATCGCTCGTCTCCGTACTGGGGAACGTGGATACTGGCGAAGGGCCCGGCCGGCCGCTTACCGGCCGGGCCCCCGGCTAGCAGCTCGCCTGGTTCAGCAACGGGGTGAGCACGGTTTCGAGCCACACCGTATGCGTCTTGATGTACTGGTCGAGGTTCAGCAGATCGGCCACCTGCTGACCGGGCGACGTCTCCAGATGCGCGGATTTGAGATGCGCGACGATCGGGGCGAGCGTGTCGGCGACGACCTTGTCGGCCGATCCGTCCAGCACCGGGGCGAGGACGGTCTCCAGCCACACCGTATGGGTCTTGATGTACTGGTCGAGGTTCAGGATGTCCTGCACCTGCTGCCCCGGCGAGGTCTGCAGATGCGCCGCCTTGATGTGGTCGATGATCGGCTGCAGCACCCCCTTCGGGACACAGGACCCTCCGCCCGGGGTGGTGGGCGGCATCGTGTGCGGCGGGCTCGACGTCGGCGTCGAGGTCGGCGAACTCGGCGGAACGCTCGTCGGCGGAGTACCCGAGCCCTCGACCTTGACCGCGGCCTTCATGTCCGGGTGCACCGAGCAGTAGTAGGAGTAGGTCCCGGCCTTGGTGAAGGTGTGGCTGAAGGTCTGTCCCTGTTGCAACGTGGGCGAAGTGAACTTCTCCGGGCCGTCGGTGATGACGACGTTGTGCGGCGCGGTGTCGTGGTTGGTCCACGTCACCGTGTCGCCGACGGCGACGGAAAGGCTCGCCGGGCTGTACTTGTACCCCATGATCTCGACGGTTTTGGCCGCCGCCGGTGACGCCGCCTTTTCCTTGGCGATTTCCTGATACAGCGGAACCGCCAGCGGCCCCTGCTTCGACAGCGCGGCGAGGTCGACGTCGGCGCTCTGGGCGGTGTCCGCCTGCTGCCCGCCTCGTAGGGTGGCGAGGCTGAGCAGCGCGACACCCAGGGCGAGGATCGCCACCGCCACCGGCCAGATGCGCCGGGCGGGCACCGGCGGCGGCGCTTCGGCCGTGGGGTTCCCGGTCTCCTGGTTGTCCATTGAGGACACTCCTTTCGGTTGGACGGTCACCGGCCGGGACTGGCCGTGACGAGAAGGCTCGCCGCAGCGAGGACCACGATGACGAGCGCGGTCTCGGCGGCGACGGAATGGACGAAGGGGCGGACGGTGGCGGCGTCCCCGCGCAGGACCACCGCGAAATCCAGGCGCCGGGCGACCCAGCTCTTGCTGCCCTGCGCGATCACGAGGACGACCGCGAGGACGAGCAGCTTGACCACCAGCGTGCGCCCGTAGTCCGTTGTGGACAGTCGATCCCAGCCGCCGACCGTCTGCCACGCCAGCACGGCACCCGCCACGATGACGGCGAAGACGGAAACCATGGCCAGCCGGGAATAACGCGGCACGACGGCGGCGAGCTCGCCGGGATCACGCCGGGACAGCACGCCGAACAACAGGACGGCCAGCCCCCGATCCAGGCGCAGATCCCGGCCAGATGCACGAGATCCGCGAGCTGGGTGAGCAAAGGTCTCCCGCTTTCGACGGCGTGACCGGTCAGCCCCGTCGTGCGCAGCAGCCCGAGAGTCAACACGCCCGCACCGACCCGCCAAGCGATCGACGTCGCCGCGTTCCGGCCGCGCTGCATCAGGTCGGCGAGGACGACACCCGCCAGCAGCCACAGAAGGGCCTTGGCGAACCAGACGCGCCCGAACTGGGTATCGAGCGCTTGCCCGAGCAGGTCCCAGTCGAACAGGTCCGCGGCCGAACGTTGTGCCGCCCATGCGCCCTGCAGCCCGAGACCCGCGACGGTACCGGCGAAACCGAGCAGCCATCCGGTTCCGACGACCTTGCGGGCCCGGCCGTGCCCGGCGCCGTCCGGCCACAGGAACGCGAGGAAGAACAGGCCGCCCGTGAACAGGGTCATGCCGAAGTAGTCCACGCAGCGGGCGAGTACGTACCAGGTCTTGACCACGGCTCACCGCGCCGGAACGGGGACGGTCTCGAGGACGACCGTGCCGTCCTCCGCCCGGCAGTACCCGAGCAGGGTCGCGCCGAGCCCGTCCGCCCCCGTCACGCCGAGCCCTTCGGTGACGCCACCGAGCAGCGGTAGCGCGGCGACCGTGTCCAGAACCTGGTGCACCGCACCGGGTTGACACGCCGGAAGCTCCTCCGGCGGCGGTGGCGGAGTGGTCGGCGGCTCCGGATGCGGATGCGTCGGCGGCACGGGTTCCGGCGGCGGCGCCGAAGGGCTGACCTCGACACCGCCACCGGGCCCGGGCGGCGCCACCGGGGCGGGGACGTCGGTGACCGGAACCGCCGGCAGGGAAGGGATGGGCGCGGGTGGCGGCGGTTTCCCGTCCGGCACCGGGGACGGGCCGGACGGCGCGGGCTGGGCGATCACCGGCGACGGGCTTTCCGCCGCCGTCCCGGGTTTCAGCCCGAGACCCGACGCGTATCCGACCACGATCACGACCGCGCCGGTGAGGCTCGCCGCGATCAGCTGATCCCGGCGCGGGACGATAGCTCGCAAAGCCACGGATATGTCCTCTCCTACGAAGGAGAAAAGGGGGAACGGCTCGATGGGCGAGAAGAAAACCAGCTGCCGCGTTACCTGGCATGATCGTCACATGAAGCCCAGGTAAAGGAACCCGGCCCGGTGACTCCGTCCGGCTGTGAATTCCTCCGCCGAATGCCCGGCCCGTACGACCGAACGAGTGAAGCCTGTCCGTTTCGGAGTGCTTTTCCGCCAGGAGCGGTGAGTTTTCGTTAACACGCTCGTCGCACGAACCCCCTCCACCGCAACGCGTCCGACCATTCCGTCGCCCACCATGGGCGTCCCCGACGCGATTGCGAGGAACAACCATGCCGCTTTTCCCGCCTTTGGTGCGAAACGTGCCGCGCGGAGCCGCGCTCGCCACCACGGTGCTTTTCCTGGCACTCGCCTGCGCCCAGCCCGCCATGGCGCACAGCGTTCTCGTCTCGAGCGACCCGGCGAAGGACTCCTCGCTCGCGTCCGCTCCCGCCGCCGTCACCTTGGTGTTCAACGAGCCGCTCGACAGCGGTTTCACCGAATTGACCGTTCTCGGCCCGGACGGCACCTCGCATTGGGAAGGCGGAAAGCCCGTGATCACCGGGGAGAAGCTGTCCGCGCCTCTTCGAGCGCTGGGCGCCGCCGGCGTCTACACGGTGCGGTACCGCGTGGTGTCGGCGGACGGCCACCCCGTGTCGGGTTCCGTCCCGTTCACCCTCACCACGGCGGGGCCGGGGACGGCCGCCGCCCCGAAGGTGCGGACAGACACCGCGGCCGCCCTCCCGCCGTCGGACGATTCCCTGCCGGTGTGGCCGTGGATCGCCGGGTCCGCGCTGGTCGCGCTCGCCGGGGTGTTCGTGGCCAGGCGGATCGCGAAACCGTGACGGCCGGGCACCCTAGCCCCGTCACGGCCGCCCGGCGGTGCGGGCGCGGGATCCGTCAGAACTCGGTAAGAACTTCGCCGACGTCATGATTCGGTAAGCACGGCAAGGGTTTTCGTCCGTCCTGCCCGGACTTAACGTGCGTTGCGTGAACGATGACCAGGTTGACGTCGTGCTCCCCTGTCTCGACGAGGCCGGTGCCCTGCCCGGCGTGCTGGCGGCGCTGCCCGAACGATATCGGGCGATCGTGGTCGACAACGGCTCCACGGACGGTTCCGCCGAGATCGCGGCCGGGCTCGGGGCGAAGGTCGTCCACGAGCCCCGGCGTGGCTACGGCGCCGCGGTGCACACGGGCCTGGAAGCGGCGACCGCGGACGTGGTCTGTTTCGCCGATGCCGACGGTTCCCTCGATCTCGCCGAGCTGCCGATGCTCGTCCGCGGGCTCGCGGACGCGGATCTGACGGTCGGGCGAAGGGTGCCGGCCGGGCCCGGAGTCTGGCCCTGGCACGCGAGAGCCGGAAACGCGTTGATCTCGTCGCTGTTGCGGCACAAGGGATTGCCGGTCCGGGACATCGCGCCGCTGCGGGCCGCTCGACGACAAGCGCTCCTCGATCTCGGCGTCACCGACCGCGCCTTCGGCTACCCGCTCGAACTGCTGATCAAGGCGAGGCACGCGGGCTGGCGGGTCACCGAGTTCGACGTGTCCTACGGCGAACGCGCCAAGGGCACCAAGTCGAAGGTCTCGGGTTCGCTGCGCGGAACCCTCCGTGCCGCCAGGGATTTCGGGCGGGTGCTGAGCCGATGACCTTCTGCCTGCTGATCGTCGCCAAGGCGCCCGTGCCCGGTTTCGCGAAGACGCGGCTCTGCCCGCCCGCGACCCCGGAACAGGCCGCCGAGATCGCGGCCGCTTCCCTGCTCGACACCCTCGACGCCGCCCTCCTGACCCCGGACGCCCGCGTGGTCGTCGCCATGACCGGCGAACTCGGCAAGGCCGCCCGTGGCGCGGAAATCGCCTCGGTACTCCGAAAAACGGAGGTGATCCCCCAGCGCGGCGAAGGTTTCGACATCCGGCTCGTCAACGCGCACGCGGACGCCCCTCGCCCTGGGGAACCGGTTCTGCAGATCGGGATGGACACCCCGCAGGTCACCCCGGCGCTCCTCGCCGAAGCGGCGAACAGGCCCGAGGATTCGGTCCTCGGACCTGCCGAGGACGGCGGATGGTGGGCACTGGGACTCAAGGATCCGTCGCACGCCA
Source organism: Amycolatopsis sp. EV170708-02-1 (assembly GCF_022479115.1). NCBI lineage: Bacteria > Bacillati > Actinomycetota > Actinomycetes > Pseudonocardiales > Pseudonocardiaceae > Amycolatopsis > Amycolatopsis sp. EV170708-02-1. The sequence continues at coordinate 3,052,106 of NZ_CP092497.1, read as the reverse complement.
AGGCTCTCGCCGGGGTGCCGATGTCGCGCGACGACACCGGCCGACAAACCCTCCGCGCGCTGACCGAGATCGGATCGCGTCCCGGCATCCTGCCCACACTGTCCGATGTGGACACCATCGCGGACGCGCGCCGGGTCGCCGCGGCGGTACCGCACGGCCGGTTCGCCCGAGCGGTGGCCGAAGTCCGGTGACCGCCTTCGACCGCGGCCTGCTCGGCCACCGCTGCTGGCTGGAACTGGCGACCGGCGAACGCGTCGACCTGCCGGTGGACCGCTGGACGGCCATCCCCTGCGAAGGCGACGAGGTGCTCCTCGACGCCTGTGACGGCCCGACCCTCGACGTCGGCTGCGGCCCCGGCAGGCTCACCGCCGCGCTGTCCGAACGCGGCGTCGCCTCGCTCGGCGTCGACATCTCCGCCACCGCCGTGCGGCTCACCCACGACCGGGGCGCCGCCGCGCTCCATCGCGACGTCTTCGACCGGCTCCCCGGCGAAGGACGGTGGCGGCATGTCCTGCTCGCCGACGGGAACATCGGCATCGGCGGCGATCCGCATCGGCTCCTGACGCGGATGGCGGAACTGATCAGCGATGGCGGGACCGTGCTCGTCGAACTCGACCCGCCCGGCCGCGGCCTCCGCCAGGACCGGGTCCGGCTGCGCCCCGACAACGGCGCCTGGTTCACCTGGGCGTGGGTCGGTGTCGAAGCGATCGCGGACCTCGCCGCCCGCACCGCGTTCCGCGTCGCCTGGTCCACCAGCCACGGCCACCGCTGGTTCGCCTGCCTGGAGAAAGCATGAACACACCTTCGGAGCGCGTGACCTCCCGGATCGGGCTCGCCCTCGCCGTCACGTTCACCCTGTGCTTCGTCACCGGGCTGATCAGCCATCTCATCCAGCATCCGCCGTCGTGGTTCGGCTGGCCGAGCCGTCCGGTCTGGCTGTACCGGGTCACGCAGGGCACGCACGTGCTCTCCGGGATCGCGTCGATTCCCTTGCTGCTGGCCAAACTCTGGAGTGTCTACCCGAAGCTCTTCGAGCGCCCGGTGATCCGTTCGCTGCCGCACGCGCTCGAACGCCTGTCGATCCTCGTGCTTTCCGCGGCCGCCTTCTTCGAACTCGTCACCGGCCTGTTCAACGTCGCGCAGAACTATCCGTGGAACTTCTACTTCCCCCAGCTGCACTACGCGGTCGCGTGGGTGGCGATCGGCTCGATCCTGGTGCACATCGCGGTGAAACTCCCCATCGTCCGCCGCTCGCTCACGACGAAGCCCGAACCCTCGCGGCGCGCCTTCCTCCGCACCACCTGGCTGGCCGCGGGCGTCGCCGTCGTGGCGACGGCCGGAGCGACCGTTCCGTTGCTGCGCCCCGTATCCGCCCTGTCGTGGCGCAGCGGCAAGGGCCTTCCGGTGAACCGGACAGCCGAAGCCGCAGGTGTCCTGGACACGGCGAAAGACCCGAACTGGCGGCTCTCGGTCGTCACCCCGAACGGCACGAAAACCTATTCCCTGGACGAACTCCGCGCCCTTCCGCGGACTTCGGCCGAGCTGCCGATCGCGTGCGTCGAAGGCTGGAGCGAGTCCGCGCACTGGAGCGGGGTCTCCCTGCCGGATTTGCTGCGGCACGCCGGAAGCACACCCGGCACCCCGGTCCGCGTGTTCTCCCTGGAGAAGGCGGGGCCGTACGGGATCAGCGAGCTGCCGGGCGAGCACACCGCGGACGAGCTCACCCTGCTGGCGCTCGAACTCAACGGTGAAGTGCTCGACGCCGACCACGGTTTCCCGTGCCGGATCATCGCCCCGAACCGGCCCGGTGTCCTGCAGACGAAATGGGTCACCCGCTTGGAGACGCTGTGAAGACGTTGCGGTTGCTGCTGTTCCTGCCCGGCCTCGCCGCGCTCGCGTGGGGCGCCGTGCTGTTCTCCGAGTACGCGTTCCCGCTGCGCCCGGACGTCTTCGGGACACTCGGCTGGCTCGCCGGCGGTCCGCTGGTCCACGACCTGCTGGTCGCGCCGCTGGTCGGCGCCGTGGGGTTCGCGCTGAGCAGGCTCCTCCCGGAACGCTGGAAGACGCCGGTCAAGACCGGCGCGGTGCTCACCGGTGTCCTGACGCTGCTCGCGTTCCCGTTGCTGTGGCGCCCGTTCGGCGGCGCGCGGAACCCGGGCCTGCACGACGCCGACACCGTCACCGGACTGCTCGTCACCCTGGCGGTCGTCTGGCTCGGCGTGCTCGTGGCCGTGTTCTTCAGGCGAAAGACGCGATGAAAAAAGGGGCCACACGCGACCGGGATTGGCAGCCGGTCGCGCGTGGCCTCCGTGGTCCGGCCCGCTGGGGGTTCGAGCCGGAGCTGGTCTCGGCCGCGCACCGCGGCCGAGCGTCTCTAGTTCGGGGTGACGGGCTGGCCGCCGAGGGTCACCTCGATGACCTTGTCACCGCTGAGAGTGAACTTCACCTTGTCGTTCGGCGCCCTGGTGCGGATCTCGGCGACGAGCGCGTCCGCGTTCGGGATCGACCGGTCGTCCAGCTTCGTCACGACGTCGCCGGATTTGAGGCCCGCCTTCTCCGCGGGGCTGCCCGGCGAGATCTCACCGAGCTGCGCCCCGCCCGTCGGCGCCGTCTGCACTCGCGCGCCGATGAAGGTCTGCGTCGCCTGGCCGGTGTTGATGATGTCGTCGGCCGTGCGGCGCGCCTGGTCGATCGGGATCGCGAAGCCGATACCGACGTTGCCGCCGCTCTCGCCGCCCTGTCCCTGCGCGGACTTCGGGCTGTAGATCGCCGAGTTGATGCCGATGACCTGGCCGGCCATGTTCGCGAGCGGGCCGCCGGAGTTGCCGGGGTTGATCGCCGCGTCGGTCTGCACCGCCGACATCACGGTGGTCTGGTCGCCGTTGCCGCCGGCGCTCACCGGCCGGTTCAGCGCGCTGACAATGCCCGAAGTGACCGTGCCGGTCAGCTCGAACGGCGAACCGATCGCGACCACCGGCTGCCCGACCCGCAGATCGTCGGACCGGCCGAGCTCCACCGGGGTCAGGCCGCTGACGCCGCTGACCTTCACCACGGCGATATCCGTCGTCGGGTCGCGGCCGACGACGGTCGCCGTGCCCTTCTTGCCGTCCTGGAACACCGCCTGGATCTGCCCGCCTCCGGCGGCGACCTCGACGACGTGGTTGTTGGTGAGCACGTAACCGTCGGTACTGAGCACGAAGCCGGAGCCCTCGCCCGCCCCCGACCGGCCGGAGACCTGCAGCTCGACCACGCTCGGCGACAGCTTCTGCGCCACGGATTCGACCGAACCGGCGGGCAGGTTGCCCGTCTGCTGGGCGGGCTTCGGCGCGTCGAGCGCGTTCACCGCCGAGCCGCCGGACCCGTCGCCGGTCAGGTAGCCGACCGTGCCGCCCGCGACCCCGCCGACGACGAGCGCGATCGCCGCGACACCGGCGAGCAGCTTGCCCGAGGTGGACTTCTGCGCCTGGCGCTGCTGCGGGACCGCGTAGACCGACGGGCCCGGCTGCGTGTACGGCGTCTGCTGGCCGGGGATCTGGTGGCCCTGGGTGTACTGCCCCTGCGCCGGGTGCTCCTGGGTCTGGGTCTGCTGGGCCTGCGGCGACCACGGGTTGTACTGCTGCTGTTCCGCGGGGTAGGCCTGCTGCGCTCCGGTGTGCGGAGTGGCATGGCCGCCGAGGCCGGTCGCGTCAGGCTGCTGCGGCGCGGGCTGAGCAGCCCAGCTCGCGCTCTGCTCCGCGTCCGGCCGATCGCCGGCGGGCCGCGCCTTCTCGGCGTCGTTCTCGGTCATGTCTTCACCTTGCGGGATGGTCCTGAGAAGTTCCTGAGCCAAAGCTGTGCATCGCACATGAGTATGGCCCCGTCAGCGGGTGGCGCGCAGCCTGTCCGCGATCTGCTCGGGGGTGGCGTCGTTGATCCACACGGCCATCCCGGACTCCGAACCCGCCAGGTACTTCAGCTTGTCCTTGGACCGCAGTACCGAGAACACCTCCAGGTACAGCCAGCCGAGTTCGCGGTCGCGTTTGGCGGGCGCCTGGTTCCAGGCCGCGATGTAGGGCAGCGGCCGGTCGTACAGCCCGTCGCAGCGGCGAAGGACTTCGAGGTAGACGTCGGCGAAGTCGTCACGTTCGGCGTCCGAGAGCGCGGGGATGTCCGGCACCTGGCGATGCGGCACGATCTGGACCTGCACGGGCCAGCGCGCGGCGGGCGGCACGAACGCCGTCCAGTGCCCGCCCTCGACCACGACCCGCTCCCCGGACGCCCGCTCGGCGGCCAGGACGTCCCCCATCACCGGACGGCCGTGCTCCGCCTCGTAGGCGCGGGCGACCTCCAGCAGGCGCTCGGTCTTCGGCGTGACGAACGGGTAGCCGTAGATCTGACCGTGCGGATGGTGCAGGGTCACGCCGATCTCTTCGCCGCGGTTCTCGAACGGGAAGACCTGCTCGACTCCGTCCATCGCGGACAGTTCGGCGGTGCGGTCGGCCCAGGCGTCGACGACCGCGCGGACCTGTTTCGCCGTGAGCCCGGCGAAAGAACCGTCGTGGTCGCTGGTGAAACAGACGACCTCGCAGCGCCCGACGCCCGGCGCGACCGGCACCAGCCCGGCTCCATCCACTGTGGACGAATCACCGAGGACGTTGCGGGCGAAGGAAGGGAACCGGTTCTCGAACACGGCGACGTCGTAGTCCGCCTCCGGGATCTCGCTCGGCTTCCCGGGTTTCGAGGGGCACAACGGACACAGATCGGCAGGCGGTTTGTAGGTGCGCGTCTGCCGGTGCGCGGCCATCGCGACCCATTCGCCGGTCAGCGGGTCGCGCCGGATCTCCGACGCCGCCGCGACCTGGGGCAGGTCACGGGTGTCCTCGGCGGTGCGTTCGGGCGCGCCCGGAGCGTCGAAATAGATGATCTCCCGGCCATCGGCCAGGTGCCTTACCGTGCGCTTCACGCTTCTTCAGCCTCAGCCGTCTCCGCCGTTTCGGCGATCATCAGCTCACCCGCCTGCTCGGTGAGCGTTTCCCTTGCGTTGTCGGACAAACCGTCGTCCGAGACGACGACGTCGGCCTCTTCGAGCCCGGCGATCGTGGAGATCCCGACGATGCCCCATTTGGTGTGGTCGGCCAGCACGACCAGCCTGCGGCCCGCTTCGACCAGCGCGCGGTCGGTCTCGGATTCGGTGAGGTTCGGCGTGGTGAAGCCCGGGCCGTCGGCCATCCCGTGCACGCCGAGGAAGACGACGTCCAGGTGCAGCGACCGCAGGCTCTGCACGGCGACCGGCCCGACCAGCGCGTCCGACGGGGTGCGGACACCGCCGGTGAGGACGACCGTGCGATCCGGCTGGTTCGCGCCGCGCAGCACGTCGGCGACCTGGATGGAGTTCGTGACGATCGTCAGGCCGGGGACCTCGTCGAGCGCCCTGGCCAGCGTCCAAGTGGTGGTGCCCGCGGAGATGCCGATCGCGGTGCCCGGCCGGACCAGCCCGGCCGCGACGGCGGCGATGGCCTCCTTCTGCGCGCGCTGGCGCACGGATTTGGCCTCGAAACCGGGTTCGTCGGTGCTCTTGCCGACGACGGAGGTGGCACCGCCGTAGACCTTCTCGACCAGGCCCCGGCTCGCGAGCACGTCGAGGTCGCGGCGCACCGTCATATCGGAAACGCCGAGCCTCGCGACGAGATCGCTGACCCGGACCGCCCCGGTCCGGCGCGCCTCCTCGAGGATCACCGCCTGTCGTTGCCGCGCGAGCACGGAGCCTCCCTGGATGAATTACACAAAATCCTACACGATCAAACATGGCGCGACGAGATGAGCCGCCTGCCACCATGGCGCCATGGCCAGGCTTCGCGACGTCGTCTTCGACTGCCGTCATCCGGCTTCGCTCGCCCGCTTCTGGGCGGCCGCGCTCGACGGCTACGAAGTCGCACCCTACGACGAAGAGGAGCTTGATCGCCTTCGTTCCCTGGGGTTTTCCGGTCCCGAAGACGATCCTTCGGTGCTGGTCGAAGCGGAAACGGGGCCCCGGCTCTTCTTCAACCTGGTGCCGGAATCGAAGGTCGTCAAGAACCGCGTGCATCTGGACCTGACCGGAGACAGCGTCGAACGGCTCGTCGCCCTGGGCGCGCGCGTCCTCGCGCACCATGAAGAGGGATTGGTCGTACTCGCGGATCCTGAAGGGAACGAGTTCTGCCTCGTCAGTCCTCCGCCGTCTCCTTGACGCCGTCGATCGGGACGCCGCGGAAGCTCAGCACGAACAGCGAGACGGCGCCGAAGAACAGCGCGATGTCCGCGACGTTCCCGACGAACCAGCCGTTGTAGTCGATGAAGTCGACGACGTGGCCGCGCGCGAAGCCGGGCTCGCGGAACAGGCGGTCGCCCAGATGGGTCGTCGCGCCACCGAGCAGCAGCCCGAGCGAAATCGCCCAGCCCGCCGAACGGACCTTGCGGGAGATCCACAGCAGCGCGACCACCGCGGCCGCGGCCAGGATCGCGAAGATCCAGGTGGAGTTCGCGCCCAGCGAGAACGCCGCGCCCGGGTTGTAGAGCAGCCGGAACCGGATGAAATCGCCGATCACCGGTATCGGCGCGTGATCGGTGAGGGCGTCGACGGCCCACCATTTGGTCAGCTGGTCGGCGGCCAGCAGCACCGCGGCCACCAGCAGTGTCCACAGCAGACGGCGGGGCGGCGGCTCAGGCGCGTTCTCGGTGCTCATCACCCGTCAGAGTAATCAGGCCGGGGCTCCCGGGAGCCGCAAGGTCATCAGCGCGCCGCCGGTGGACGCGCGGCCCGCGTAGACGTCGCCGCCGTGCCGCTGCGCCGCGTGCTGGACGATGGCGAGGCCGAGCCCGGAACCGGGCAGCGTCCGTGCCTCCGACGAGCGATAGAAGCGGTCGAACACCTTCGGCAGATCCTCGTCGGCGATGCCCGGCCCGGAGTCCTCGACTTCGAGCACCGCCGTGCCGTCGCCGACCGGGTACAGCCGGACCCCGACCGTCGACCCTTCCGGCGAGAACTTCACCGCGTTGTCCAGCAGGTTCAGCACCGCGCGCTCCAGCGCGCTGGTGTCACCGGTCAGCACCCACGGCTGGAGCGAGACGTCGAATTCGATCTCGCCCGCGCGGCGGCGCGCCCGGTCCAGCGCGCGCTCGACGACGTCGACCATCTCGACCCGCTCGTGCTCGATCCGCGGCTCGTCCTGGCGCGCGAGTTCGACGAGGTCGCCGATCAGCTGGGTCAGCTCGTCGAGCTGGCCGCGGATGTCGGCCTCGATGTCGCTGCGGTCCTCGTCGGACAACGTCCGCGCGCCCGGTCTGCTCGCGGACAGCAGGAGTTCCAGGTTCGTGCGCAACGAGGTCAGCGGGGTGCGGAGTTCGTGTCCGGCGTCCGCGACGAGCTGCCGTTGCCGTTCCTGCGATTCGGCGACCGTGCCCAGCATGGTGTTGAAACTCTGGGTCAGGCGGGCGAGTTCGTCGTCGCCGCTCACCGGGATCGGCCGCAGGTCACCCGTGGTGGCGACGCGTTCCGCCGCCGAGGTGAGCCGGTCGACCGGCCTCAGGCCCGCTCTCGCGACCGCCGTTCCCGCCGCCGCGGCGACCAGGATCCCGGCGCCGCCGATCAGGAACAGGACCACCGAAAGCTCGTTCAGGGTGCGTTTGGTCGGGCCGAGAGACTGGGCGAGCACCATCGCCTGACCGGCGCCCTGCGGGAGCGCGACGACCCGGCTGTCGGTCTTCGGGTCGGTGCGCAGGGAGAAGGCCTTGTCCCCGGAGGCGACGGCGATCTCGTCGTCGCCGTACGGCGGGCGGCTGCCGGATTGCGGATAGGTCAGCCGGACCTTCTGCCCCACCGTCAGCTGGCCGATCTGCAGATCCGCGCTGGCCAGGAAGGCCCCGGGGACCTGCTGCAGCTCGGTCTGCACCTGCGGCGAATCGACCGCGGCCTGCGCGCGGGCGAGCAGGTTGTCGTCCACCTGCTGGTAGAGGTTCTCCTTCACGACGAGATACGCGCCGAGGGAGACCAGCGCCACCGCACCCGCCACCGAAACTGCCGCGAGCAGCGTCACCCGGCCGCGGAGCGAGAAGCGCCGCGTGCCCCAGCGGTCGCCGCGCGGATCCTTTTCGGACACGTCGACGACCGGGACCGGCTCGGTCACGGCGGGGTTTCCCTCAGGACGTAGCCCACTCCCCGCACCGTGTGGATCAGCCTCGGTTCGCTCCCAGCCTCGGTCTTTCGGCGCAAATAGCCGACGTAGACCTCCAGCGCGTTGCCCGACGTCGGGAAGTCGTATCCCCACACTTCCTCCAGGATCCGGCTGCGGGTCAGAACGTGCTTCGGGTAGGAGAGGAACAGTTCGAGGAGGGCGAATTCGGTCCTGGTGAGACTGATCTCCCGCCCACCCCGGCGCACCTCGCGCGTCCCCGGATCCAAGGTGAGGTCCGCGAACGAGAGGACCTCGGCGTTCTGGCCGGCCTGCGGATCCGGGATCGCCCGGCGCAGAAGCGCGCGAAGGCGCGCGAGCAGCTCTTCGAGCGCGAAGGGCTTCGGCAGGTAGTCGTCGGCGCCGGCGTCGAGGCCGGACACCCGGTCGGACACCGTGTCCCGCGCGGTCAGCACGAGAATCGGCAGGTCGTCACCGGTGCTTCGCAGGCGCCGGGCGACCTCCAGGCCGTCGAGCCGCGGCATCATCACGTCGAGGACCATCGCGTCGGGTCTGTTGGCGATGATCGCTTCCAGGGCCTGCGCGCCGTCCCCGGCCAGCTCCACCTGGTAGCCGTTGAACTCAAGGGATCGCCTGAGTGATTCACGGACGGCCCTGTCGTCGTCCACTACGAGGATGCGCATGGCGACAGTCTTACGCAGAGTGCTGAGACTCGCCTAAGAACACACACAGAACCAACAAAGGAAATCCGGCGGTCCGGAAGACGTTTCAGCCGGTCTCGGGCCCCTTTGCAACGGGTGCGTTCCATCTCCGCCACAAAGCGAGCATCCGGACCCCCACGACCGCGGCGGCTGCTACCACCGTCACCGGCCCCGGCGGCAGTCGCAGAGCGTGACCGATCACGACGAGCACGGCCCCCGCGAGCGCCGCGACCGCGTAGATCTCCTTCCGCAGCACGAGCGGGATTTCCCGCAGTAGGAGATCACGCACCGCACCGCCGCCGATACCCGTCGTCATGCCGATCAAGCACGCCGCGTAGGGAGTGGCGCCCGCGTTCAACGCGATGGTGGTCCCCGCCGTCGCGAACACCCCGAGCCCGAGCGCGTCAGCGAGGAGCACGGCACGCCGCAGCTTCGCGATCTGCGGATGGAAGACGAACACGACCAGCGCCGTCCCGCCGCAGACCGCGAGATAAGGCCAGGTCCGCAGGGTCGTGGGCGGCGTGATCCCGAGCAGGACGTCACGGATGACCCCGCCGCCGAGCGCGGTCGTCAGCCCGACGACCACGACCCCGAAGACGTCCAACCTGGACCGCACCGCCGCGAGCGCCCCCGAAGCGGCGAACGCGATCAAGCCGAGGAACTCGAGCGCGGTGAGGATCATTACTGGTCGAGCAGGCCACCGCGGTAGGCCAGCAGCGCGGCCTGCACCCGGTTCGCCGCGCCGATCTTGGACAGGACGGCCGAGACGTACCCCTTGACCGTGGCCTCGGACAGGTGCAGGCGCCCGCCGATCTCGGCGTTGGACAGCCCCTGCCCGATCAGCCCGACGACCTCGCGCTCCCGCTCGGACAACGACGCGAGCAGCTTGCGCGCCGGCTGCGCGGCCCGCTGCTCGTCCCGATGCGACTGCACCATGCGCGCCGCGACCCCGGGGTCGAGCACCGCGCCACCGCGGGCCAGGTCGCGCACCGCCCTGAGCAGCGCCGCCGGGTCGATGTCCTTCAGCAGGAAGCCGTTGGCCCCGAGCCTGAGCGCGAGACTGACGTAGTCGTCGATGTCGAACGTGGTCAACATCGCCACCGTCGGCGGATCCGGCAGCGCGAGGATGGCCCTCAGCGCGCGAATGCCGTCGTCAGGCGCGCGCATCTTGATGTCGAGCAACGCGACGTCGGGGTGGTACCTCCGGGCGACCTCGACCGCTGATCTCCCGTCGCTCGCCTCGCCCACGATCTCGATATCGGCAGCGCCCGACATCATGGCACGCAGGCCCGAACGGACCAGTTCCTCGTCGTCGGCGAACATGAGCTTGATCAACGAAGCCCTCCGGCAGCCGGGGAGCGGCGTCTCGCGTCCCGTTAACGAAGATTACCTACTGTTGTTCAGGGTTTCGAAACCAGACACGTACGAGTGACCCGCGCGGGTCATCTGTGTCGATCTAGCGCTCGATTCAGACCCTGTTCTCCTGGGCCTGAGTGTCGCTGCTCCTGGGCGGATCCGCAGGTCGAGTGTCACTGGGCGGCCAGTGGCGCTGTCCGGCCGCAGATCTTGGGGCGTCGGTCGCGCAACCGCCGTTCGGGGCATTCGGGGCTTTCACCGGGCCGGCCGCTCGATTGCTCAGCCCTCTTGCCCGGCCGGGGCGGTCACCCGGTAGGCTGTGCCTGGCAGTACATGCCCTCGTAGCTCAGGGGATAGAGCACCGCTCTCCTAAAGCGGGTGTCGCAGGTTCGAATCCTGCCGGGGGCACATGATCCTTCCGGCTACCAACTTTCGTTGCTGGAATGGCAGCTCGGCTGTATAACCTCGGGTTGCATGCCCCGTCGCCCAAGTGGCGGGTACGGAAGCCGCTCTCCACGGCCTGGATGCCAGTCAAGTGGATAGGGGCCGCACGACACAGCGGGTTTCGACCTTCCAGTGTCCGACAAGAATCACATTCAACTTGTTCAGGCTACGCGAGTCATGGCGCTGTGCCCGCATTGGAGATCGAATTCTCCAGTGCGGGAACAGCGCCAGTGAACTCGTCTGACACGGAATTCGACCCGAAGCAGCGTCACCGACCTGCAGGGTCGGACATCGGTTCGGCTGACTCGGCTACTCGTTACGCAGCGCTTGAATCGCGAACTTGACCCGCGCCTCGATCTGGGTAGCCAAGGTTTCGGCTGTTGCAGTCGGGATCGGCTCGACGTAATCAACGGTGCCGTCATCGTTGAGCCATGTGAGCACCATCCATCCTGCGTCATAGACCTTCTGCGAGATGAGCCGTTCAAGCGCGATGGCGTACTGACTAGCGTACGTCATGCTCTTGAACGCGGGGTCCTCGAGGGGGATGCGGATTTTCGACTTCCGCGACCGAATGGGTTGACCACTCTCCGCATCTCGGTTAAATGTCATACACCACGCGGTCCAGACCCCGAGGTTGCCGAACGCTCCTGTCAGTTCCTGTACTGCCTTCGCGTCGACAGCGCTACCAATCGCTTCTTCGATGCGGTTGTTCGCATTGTTACCCGAGCTCGACGCTTGCGACTTCAACTCCACAAGGCCCACCAGATGGCCCTTGTGCATCGCCACCACATCCCAGTTCTTCGAGCGGCGGTAGTAACCCGGAACGATGCCGTCCACGGTAACGTCCGACTCGGCGAGCCCTGCGTCCACGAACATCTGCCTTACGAACATCGAGATGCTCTGCATGTGCCGCGCGTCGCGCGCCTGCGCTCCAGTGTCCGACTTGCCGTCTGCGAGAAGCCTCGCGGCGGCCTCGTTTTTCGCTTTCCACCAGTTGACCAGGAGTGGTTCGACATCTTCACGAGACATGGTCGGCACTGTATCGGTCAGCTCGTACTCCAAGAGGTCGATTCCGTAAACTCGTGCCGCAGCAGTGGTCGCAGCTTCGATGTCGCGCGCCCGGAAAGCGCTGCGCAGCTCATCGGCGAGTTCGCTGGGGATCGCAGTTGGCGACGGCACACGGATCTTCTTCAGATACTGAGCCTGGAACCGCAGGGTTCCGCCGCGCATTCGTACACAGTATGCCTCGATGAAGGCTTGCGCGATCCGGGACAGCAGGATCCCGCCGAGGACTTCCAAGTCCCACATGTCCGAGACGACGTAATAGAGATTGTGATGAGGATAGTGGCCGCCGGGCTCCAGAACCGGGTGAATACGTGCCTTCATATCCTGCAGCAACAGCTTCGGCTTGTCGATGATCGAGGTGTTCACTTTGTCGATGGTGCGATGCCAACGATCAGGGTTCTTCTTTGCGACGAATCGATCTTTGATCGCCGGGTGCGCGCCCAGGTAGGCGGCAAGGCGCGGGTAGTCCGCAAGATCGACGAGGTTACCGGCAGCGTCCCATGGGTTCACCAAGTAGTTGCCCTGCCACTCGAACGAACCCGACATCAGGTCTCGCCGCATCGAGAGTGGCAACAGTCTCCCCGACTCCGCCACGCCAGCGTCCTTGGTTACATAAGCCTTATCAGCACCAGTAGCGATACCGATTGCGACGCGAGTACCTGTAGCCTCGTCGTGCAATGATGCGAAGCCGTCGTTGAGCCGCTCGATCAGGGCGAGGCGAGCCGGCGAACCCGTGGGCCACATCTCGCCAGCTGGGAACCAATGCGGGAGGCGGTGTGCCCTAACGCCAGTGTCGGTGAAGTGCGTCATCGATTCATCCCGAGACCACTTGGCCAATGCCTGAGCCGAGGTTTCGCCGAACGCGGCAGTAGCGTCCGCCACGACCGCCGTGCCCTGCGGTTGATTGGCTAGCACCGTGATCGCCGGGTAAGCGGAGACTTCGGATTCGAACGCGTCGACATCGTGCATGGTCCAAACGTGCTCGACCGCATATCGGGACGACACCAGATCCCGCAAATCCTCGCCGTACTGGTTCCGCATCCAGCGGTCGGCGCAGATGAAACCGACCCGGCCGCCGGGTTTCAGCATTGCGAGGCATCGCTCGTAGAAACCCACGTATATGTCTCCGCGGCCCTTCATGGTTCTCCATGTACGGCGGTACTCGATCGCCGTGCCGGCGTCGAGGTCGTCGTAACGGATGTACGGAGGGTTACCGATGGCTACATCGGCGGGCAGGTCGTCGACACCGGGAAGAAGAAAGTCCTGACGACGCACCCAGGTTTTCGCGAGTGCGGTTGCGGTATCCTCAGGCGCACCTGCGGCAACAAGCAAGTCGCGGCAGACCTGGCGGGCGGTCTTGACGTGCTTCGACTGCAAGTCGTACGCGCGGACAGCGTCGCCGAGCAACGCAAGATCATGCCCATAGGCCCGCGCGGAGGAGATCAAGCGTTCGACCGCCGGACCAAGAAACGCCCCGGACCCGCACGACGGTTCAAGCAGATGCAGCGAGCCAAGGTCGCGATCGGCGGTGTAGCCGGTGATATCGAGCAGAACGTCGACCACCCAGCGGCGAGTGAAAAACTCGCCGTAGTTGATTGCCGGCGTGGGAGCAGTCAAGGTCACCCCGCTACTCTAGAGACGGCCACTGACGGTTCCGCGCCCGACACGACAGATGCGTCCTTCCAACGGGTCATCCACATCGAGGCATTGCCGGTTCGGAGGCGTCCCTTCGCCCGCATGTGACGTCGATCGCAGTCGCAGGTCCAGACTCATCGCGTAGGACGCAAGCATGGGCTGTCCGCAGACTAGACGAGGCTGCGGAGCAGGGTTGCAACTGAGACTCGTGAACCAACGGCTTCCTCGCAAGATCGTCCTCGCATGATCGAGTCGATCCAGCACCGGACGACTGTTATACGCAGTTGCCGGTGCTGCCATCACGAGCAAGCTGCGAGCGGCTGGACGACCAGCTCAAGCTGAAACTCGCCGCTCGGCCGACTTACTCGCCGAGACAACACTTCGTCCGTTGGCGGGAATGCCCTGAGGTGGTCGCGATTTGGTTTCCCAAACCCAGATCGGCCCTATCAGCGACCCGCGGGGCGGCCGTCCGGGTTCGTCATCGTGATCGCCCCACCCTGCGCCCGCAAGACCACATCGGCCCGGTACTTCCCCTCCCCAAGGGCAGCGAGAGTGCCGAGGCTGACCATCCGCGTGGTGGAGCCGTCCCGGTCGAACACCAGCAGGTTGCCGTCCTGGACATAGTCCCCGCTGTGCGTGCCATCGCCCTCGACGGTGACTGGCCGGCCGAGTTCGCGTTCGATTCGTGCGCCTGAAGCGGGGCCGGTGAGGATGTGCACCGACGTCCAGTCGCCGGGTGCCAGCTCCTTGAGCGGTCGCGAGCCGCCTGTCCGGGCGAGATCGCCGATCGTCTTTTCGAGACCTTCGTCGAATTCCACTGTCACTCCTGGGGTGCTCGTGCCGCAGCCCGCCATGAAGGCGAGCAGGGCGAGCAGAGTCACTATCAAGCGCATGGTCAGTATTGGTCCGGATACGCCGACGGTTCGCCGGGGTCGTGGTCGTCGTTGCGCCCCGGATTGTCCGTGGGCCAAGGCTTGTTCTTGGTTTCGCGGGTCTCGCCAGGAGGCGATTCGTTGGACGATACCAGTGTGTCGTTCTTGTCGATGACCACCATTTTGCCGTCCTTGACGGCTTGTTCGATCAGGTTCGCCATCTGCTCGGGGCTGGCGTCCGGGTTGGCCCGGGCGATCGCGCGGCCGACCTCGTTGTTGTGCAGGTCCATGGCCACCGGGACGTGGTGGCTGGACGGGTTCCGCTCGTGCGCCGTGGCGAAGTCGCGGGCCCATTCCTCCCCGTACCGCTGCGTCATCATCGCGTTCCAGTAGGCGTGGCGGAACGCGTCGGCGTGCCCGTCGGTCAGGCCTTTGCCCTCGAACTTGCCCTCGGCGACATGCAAGGCGTCCTGCCGGATGTCGGCGAACTCCTTGAGTCCGAGCAGACCCTTGCGCATCTGCAGATCGTCGAGCAGCTTGGCCTCGGCTTGAGTGATCTTCTCCTTCGTGAAACCCGCCCGTTCCGCGAGCCAACCCGTCAGACCACTCGGCCACACTGTCGTGCCGTCCGTCTTGACCTGGTACTTCGCCAGGAGATCGCGATGCCGCTGTTCGTCGGCGATACGGTCTTCGCCTGCCGCGGCGGCCGCGGCCAACGTCGTCGCACCGGCGTCACCGATCTCGCCTGCCATGATGCGCTTGAGCACGGAGTTCAGTTCGGTGTCGATCTGGCCGGCGCGCGCCAGGATGGCTTCCACCTCGACTTGCAGGAGCACGCTGGAGAGGAACCCGGTGGCTTCCTCGGTCTCGACGACCTTGCCGTTGTCGATCCGGAAACCGTTCTTGGCGGCGAAGTCCTCGGTCGTCTCGACGCTGCGCACCAGATCGCGCACAGCCTGCTCCGTATCGTCGATGATCTTCACGGCCGCGGACAAGCGCGCCGCCAGATCCTCGAGTTCCTGGCATCGGGCGCGAAGGTTCTCGGCCGCCGCGTCCGCTGCTTCCCCGGCCCACCCGGCGGGCTTGGCACCGTCGATCTCGTCCTGCAACCCGAGCACCTGGCGGTTCTGCGCGGCCAAGTGGTCACCGATCTGTCCTATCCCGTCAGCCTTCCATTGGCTGACATCGGCCCAGGCGACCATCAATGACCACCCGGCCCGTCGAGTTCCTGCTCACCGGCGTCATCTCGGGCGCGGTACGCGGTCGCGGCGGTGGTCAGCGATTCCGCATAGGAATCCACACCCGTCGCCCAGACACCGATGGAATTCTCCCAATGTGGGCCGAGCTCGGCGGCTGTCTTCGCCGACTCGGTTCCGGTCAATGCGCCGGAAAGCGCAGCCACCCGCTCCAGATCCAGCTCGCGAACGATTCCTGCGGCACGCTTTGCCTGATCAGCCGCGTCACGCAGGGCCTTTGGATCAGCTTCGAACCCCGTCATTTACCCCTCCCCCTCGGTTTGAGGCTACTTGTCCTGTTTGGGAGGTTCAAGGGGGTCGATTCAGTCGGTGGTCACCGACGTTTCCGCCGACGGCAAAGCCGGCAGCAGCCCGGGAACCGCATCGGGTTGCCTGCCGTGGAAATCGGCGTGGTGGAGCCAGCCTTGCGGCAGCCAGCCACCCGTCACCAGTTGCGGATGCTGCCGATGCTGATCGAGCGCCCAGCTGACGAACACCAGTTCCGCATAGTCCGACTGCAGAAGCCGCGAAATGGGGCCGTCGACACTCTCCCCGGTGAAATGCAAGGTCGCAGGGGCCACGATGCTCGCCGAGGTGATAGCGCTCCAATGCCACCTGAGCACCTGCGGCGTGTACATGTAGAAGCCGTAGCTGCTGACATACAGGGAACCCCGGGTTACCGGCACCCATCGAGGCACCGCAGCCGCCTGTGCGGCCGCGCGTGCCCGGGACTTGGCGACGGCTCCGCCGATCAGCGAGCCGGCGACCAAACCCACCCCCACCGCTCCGGTACCGAAGACCATCGGCGTATTGACTTGCCAGCTACCGTCCCCCAGCGCCCGAAAGTCGGAAAGAATGAATTGACCTACCGCCCACAGACGCTCGTCATCGGCGTTGACCGCCGGAAAAGGAGCGAGCACTTCCGGCGTCCGGCTGAGATCGTGCCCGCCCGCCAGCATGGCCGCGAGATAACAGGTGTAGCGCAGCACCTCGTCGCGCTGGGTCCACGGAGGAGGGCCGCTTGTTTTCGTTTTCTTCTTCCCCATTCCGAACCCCCTCCGGCGATCGACGTACGCCGCAGGATAGCAATAGGCCATGAACTCGAATCAGGGATTCCAAGTACGCCAAGCGGACGTCGAAATCATATGAATCCGCACGAAACAGCGGCCGATGCCACGATTTCCGGACTTCAGGCCTCGTGGAAGTCGTCGAGGCGATGCGCCTCGACTGAAGACTCCGTGGCGGCCAGCCAATGCGGATAGGTGACATAGACGAGTTCCGTGTCCTCCTCCGCCACGTAGACCACCTCGGCGCCGGAACGCAGGTAGATCACCTCGCCGGCCTGAGCTGTCACCGAGCCCGAAGGGCCCTCGACGGTGAAAACGCCCGAAGTGATGACGAGGGCCTCGTCGTAGGTCATCTTCCAGGGGTTCTTCTCCCCTTTGCCGTAGCGGGCGAAGCCGACGGACATCGCCGCGCCGCTGTCTTGCGCGAGGACGTCGGCCAGGAAGATCCGCTGGTCGAGCCGCTGAAACCAGGTCGAAGCGTCGTCGCTGGTGAAGTGTTCGACGGACATCCGCGTCTCCTTAAGTGGAAGTTTCTCCACTTAGTTAACTGGAGAAAGTTCCACTTGTCCACCGGTTAGGCTCGCGGGGTGCTTCCCATCGCAGGTTCCGGGCCGATAGAGCGGGCGGACGCGGCTCGCAACCGGCAGAAGATCGTCCGCGCGGCGGCCAAGCTCGTTGCGGCCAAAGGGATCGACGGGCTCGCGTTGGACGAGGTCGCGGCGGAGGCGGGCGTCGGGATCGGGACCGTGTATCGGCGCTTCCCGGACAAGGGGGCGTTGGCGCAGGCGCTGCTCGACGAGAACGAGCGCGAGTTCCAGGAGGCCTTCATCAGCGGGCCGCCGCCACTCGGGCCGGGGGCGTCGGCGCCCCGAAGGCTCAGGGCGTTTCTCGAAAAGTACGTCGACAGGCTTGAGACGCACGGCGAGTTGCTCATGGTCGCGGAGACCGAGACGCCGATGGCGCGGTTCACGACCGGCGCGTACCGGCTGCACCACAGTCATCTGGTCGCGTTGATCAGCGAGATCGACCCGAAGGCGGACGCGCATTTCCGGGCCGACGCGCTACTCGCTCCGCTGGCGGCGGCACAGTACGTCTACCAGCGGCAAAGCATGACGCCGGAGCAGATCAAGAAAGGCTTAGTAGATCTCTACCGGCCCGACGCGTAGGACGCCGTCGTCCAGCGGCACGCAGCGTTTCCCACCGCGGCCCCGCAAAGCACGGAAAGTGCCCGAAGGGTAGACGACGTCCATCCAGGCGCACGGATTCGCGGGCCGGTGGACCTCGAAGCGCACCGGGCCGTCACCGGAGTCCAGGGTCACGACCGAGCCCCGCGGCAGAGCGTCCACGTCGAAGCCCGAGAGCACGATGTTCCGCCGGGCAAGCAGCGGATCGCCAGGGACAGCAGCAGAGAAGAGCGTGACCGCGGCGGAACGATGCGCGGGATGGTTGAAGTACCGGTCCCCCACCAGCCCCAGTCCCGCGCGCACCTCGACGTGGTCGCGCGAGACCGACCGGAGCGGGGTCGGGGCGAGGGCCGTCGGCTGGACGGCCCTCGTAGGCGTGCACCGAAGAGACGTGCAGCGCGACGATCAGCGCTCGCCGAGCTGCCATTCCGGCCGCACGTAGTGGCAGGTGTAGCCGTTCGGGATGCGCTCCAGGTAGTCCTGGTGCTCCGGCTCGGCTTCCCAGAAGTCACCGGCCTGGGTCACCTCGGTGACCACCTTGCCCGGCCATTTGCCGGAGGCGTCGACGTCCGCGATCGTCTGCTCGGCGACCTGCTTCTGCTTGTCGTCGGTGTAGAAGATCGCCGACCGGTAGCTGGTGCCGATGTCGTTGCCCTGGCGGTTGCGGGTCGTCGGGTCGTGGATCTGGAAGAAGAACTCCAGGATCTGCCGATACGTCAGCTGCGCCGGGTCGAAGACGATCTCGATGCCTTCGGCGTGGGAGCCGTGGTTGCGGTAGGTCGCGTTCGGCACGTCGCCGCCGGTGTAGCCGACCCTGGTGGAGACGACCCCGGGGTGCCGGCGGAACAGGTCCTGCATGCCCCAGAAGCAGCCGCCCGCGAGAACAGCCTTTTCCGTCACTGTAGATCTCCTTCGGTCGTTGACACCCAGTACAACGTGTCGCACCCGCCCTGTCATCCCCGTCCAAGTGTGACGGAACGCTTACGTCCGCCGTGCGTCTCACGGTAGGTGAAAACCCTGCTCGCGGTCCTCGCCCTCCTCTTCCTCGCCGGCTGCGCGACGGCCCCACCGGGCCCGACGCCGGAAGACGCCTTCCGATTCGGCGGGATCTCCATGCCCGCGAGCGGCAAGGTGCTGGAGACGCAGCACGACCGGGGCATCGACTCGCGCTACGTCGTCGTCCTCACGCTTCCGGCGGAGGACGTGCCCAAGCTGCTCGAAGCGTCGAACTTCGCACCCGGGGTCATGAACGACGACCGGGTCGTGGACGGTCGCCGCGTCTACCGCAAGGTCACCGTCGAAGGGACGACGGTGCGTCTCGAGATGTTCACGACGTGAGCACTCTGCGTGAAAAAGATGGGCCGTTCGGACTCGCCTGGGTGACCCCCTAACGTGTACCTCCACGCACCATCCGCCGGAGGACGCATGGATCCGTTCCGTGTACCGCCCGAGCTGTTCCGTTTCACCGACGGGAGCAGATCCGGGCTCCCCCTGGCGATCCTGCACGCCTTCGGCGAGGCGAACGAACGGCTGGAGACGGCGCTCGGGATCGACGACGTCCGCACGAGGCTGCGCGAGGTCGGCTGGCTGGAGACGCTCGACGACGAAGACCTCGTCAAAGCGTTGGACCAGCTCAAGGGCCAGGGCCAGCTGGACGTCGTCCAGAGTCACGCGGGCGACTACCGGACCGCGTCCGAGTACGAGCGCCGCAACCTCCAGTACGCGCTGACCCGGCAGGGCGAGGCGGCGTACGCGGGTGTGGTCCGCGCGAACGAGGTGCTCAACGCCTCCGGAGCGCTCCAGTCCGCGACGCTCGAAGCGCTGGGCGAGCGGCTCGGTGAGCTCGCGAAGCAGCTCGAAGACGGCACCGACCGGCGGGTGTTCAGCACGCTCGCCGAAGTCGAGGGCCACCTCGAAACGTTCCGCGACAACACGAAGCGCTTCAATGGCGACCTCCAGCGCCTGCTGCACGCGGAGGCCGACCTCGCGACGTTTCACGAGGTCAAGGCGGCGACGGTCGCGTATCTGCAGGAGTTCCTGAACGACCTGGAACATCACACCCACACGATCGCCACCCGCATCAAGGAGATCGACGACCACGGCATCGAGCGCGTGCACCGGCGAGCGCTCAACGGGGCGACCCTTCGCACGCCGGATCAGCGCTGGCTCGACGTCCGCAAGGCGCGCTGGGACGGGCTGCGCGCTTGGTTCCTGCCCGAGGACGGGACGACACCGCGGGTCGAGGACCTTCACAACCTCGCGCGACGGGCGATCATCACGCTTCTCCAGGTCCTCGACCGGATCACCGAGTCGCGGCGGCGCGCGAGCAGCGCGGTCGCCGATTTCCGGGAGCTGGCGCGGTGGTTCACCGTCGTCCCGGCGCAGGAGGACCTGCATCGCCTGTGGTCCACGATGTTCGGGCTGAGCTCCGCGCGGCACGCGCATCTCGCCCACGCCGACCCGGAGGTGGTCAGCACGACGGCCTCATGGCTCGACGCGCCGCCGGTCGAGGTGTCCGAGCTGCTTCGCTCCGCCGGCCGCACCGAGCGGTTCACCAGGACCGGGCGGGTTCGCGACGTCACCGCGATCAGGGCGGCACGGGTCCAGCAGGCGATCGCGGAGCGCGCCGAAC
Organism: Amycolatopsis sp. EV170708-02-1; assembly: GCF_022479115.1. Lineage (NCBI taxonomy): Bacteria > Bacillati > Actinomycetota > Actinomycetes > Pseudonocardiales > Pseudonocardiaceae > Amycolatopsis > Amycolatopsis sp. EV170708-02-1. The sequence goes on along the minus strand of NZ_CP092497.1, from coordinate 3,031,768 downwards.
TCGAAGCGGCGTGGAACATGCTCGACACCGGCGGCGTCGTGCGGCTTTCCGCGTTCGAGAAGCTGGACCACACCGTTTTCGAGCGCCTGCTCGACCTGCTGGGTCAGGCGCTGGGCAGGCCTCCCGGCGCGGAGGGCACCCGGCGGAGCACGACGTCCGACGGGCAGATCGAGATCGTCCTGCGGCCGCCGCGGAACGGCGCGGTCGCCCGGTTGACCACCACTAGCGGCGTCTTCCGCGGCCCCGACTACGAGATCGAGATCAGCACGGCCGGAGGCGGTGCGTGAGCCTCACGAACCAACTGGTCATCGCGGAACGCGAAGAGGTCGCGCGCGGGATCCGGGCCCTGCTGGCCACCCCGTTGATCGGCGAACGCGGCTCCCCCGAGACCTTCGACCTCATCCGCCGTCGCCGCGAGCCCATCCGGCAGTGGTTCGACTACTACTGCGGCTGGACGCTCACGGTCGAACCGCGGCTCGGCTACGCCCGGCTGGTCAAGGTGCGCGCGGCCGCCGATCCCACCCGTCCGGCGCGGCGGCTGCGCTCCGGGCGCGCGGCGTTCGACCGCCGCCGCTACGTCCTGCTGTGCGTGGTGGCGGCCGAACTGCTGACCGTGCCGGTGACCACCATCGGCCTGCTCGCCGGCCGCGTCGCGCAGGCGAGCGCCGCCGACGACCTCGTCACCTCCTTCGACGGCGCCGTCCGGGCGGAGCGGCTGGCGTTCGTGGACGTCCTCAGGCTGCTGGAGTCCTTCGGCGTCCTCGAAGCCGCCGACGGCGACCCGGAGTCCTTTGTGGACGATCCGGCGGCGAAGGTGCTGTTCCGCGTCGACGCGACGTTGTTGCTGCGGCTGCTCGCCGCGCCGGTCGGGCCGTCGCAGCTGGCCGTTCCCGCCGACGACGTCGCACTGCGGTTCGAGGAGCTGCTGGAGGCGGTGTCGCACGAGCAGCGCTACGGCCTTTCGTCGGGCCGCCACGAGGACACGCCGAGCGCGTCGGACGTCCAGCGGAACCTGTGGCTGCGGCACACGGTGTTCCGCCGTCTCGTCGACGATCCGGTGCTGTACTTCGCCGAACTGACCGCGGAGGAACGCGCGTACCTCGGCACGCCGACCGGGCGCCAGCTGCTGCGGCGTGCCGCGGAGCAGGGCGGCTTCGTCCTCGAAGAACGCGCCGAGGGCGTGCTGCTCGTCGATGTCGACGGGCTGGCCACCGACGAGAAGTTCCCGGACGACGGCAGCAACGCCAAGGTCGCCGCGCTCCTGCTGCTCGACGCGCTGGACGAGCCGCGCACCACCGACTATCTGCAGAAGGCCACCGCCAAACTGCTGAAACGCTTCCCGCGCTGGGCCAAGACGTACCGGGGCAAGGACGGGGTGCGTCGGCTGACCGTCGACGCGCTCGCCGTGCTGACCGGATTCGGCCTGGTCCGCACCGAAGCCGAACTCGTCCGGCCGCTCCCAGCCGCCGCGAGGTACACCGACCGCACCGAGGAGGCGCCGTGACCGTGACGAGGTGGATCCCCTCCCGTGCGGGCATCCTCAACATCTGGCGCTACTACGACGAGATCTTCGAGTTCCACGACGGGCGCCTGCTGCTGCGCGGCCCCAACGGGAGCGGGAAGTCGAAGGCGCTGGAACTCCTGCTGCCGTTCCTGTTCGACGCGAGCCTGCGCGCCAACCGGTTGTCGACCTTCGGCACCAGCGAACGCAGCATGCACTGGAACCTGATGGGCGAAGGCGCTTCCGGCGCCACGCGTGTCGGCTACGTCTGGCTCGAATTCGGTATGGCGGGCGAGAAGTGGTTCACCTGCGGCGCGCGGCTGCAGGCCAGTACGCACACCAGCACGGTGCACGCCGACTTCTTCACCACCGATCTGCGCGTGGGCGACGGCTTGCCGCTGGTCAACGAGGCCGGTCAGCCGCTGACCAAGAACGCGCTGGAGGAGGCCCTCGGCGAGCACGGGACCGTGCACGAGGGCGCGACCGAATACCGCGCGGCGATCCGCGCGAAACTGTTCCCCACCTTGAGCGAACAGCGCTACGACGCGCTGATCACCGCACTGCTGCAGCTGCGGATGCCCAAACTCTCCCAGCGGCTCGACCCGAGCCTGCTGTCCAATCTGCTCTCCCGCGCGCTTCCGCCGTTGGGACAGCAGGAGATCGCGGATCTCGCCGAGGGTTTCGAGCGGCTCGACGCGCAGCGCGAACGGCTGGGCTCGCTGGAGACCGAGGTCGACGCGACCCGCGCGCTCGCCGCACGGCAGAAGACCTACGCCCAGCGTGTGCTGCGCGCGGGCGCCGCGAACCTCATCGACGCGACCACGGAACTCGACGAACTCGCCGCGGCGGCACGCCGTTCGGCCGAGGAGTACGACGAGGTCGCGGCGAAGAAGGAGGCCGCCGAGGCACGGGCGGAGAAGCTCGAAAAGGACGTCGAAGAGGCCGAAGCACGGCTCTCGGGGCTGACCGAATCCGAGTCGTACCGCAAGGGCCAGGAGCTCGACAAGCTGCGGCAACGGGCCTTGTCCACGCGTGAGAAAGCGGAGGCGCTGCGCGCGGACGCCGATCGGCTCCGTGCCGAGGCGGACGCCGACGAGGAGCGCTCGCGGGCGGCGAAGCAGGTCGCGAAACGGCAGGCCGACCTCGTGCGCTCGCTGGAAACCGAGGTCCGCGCCGCCGCGACCCGCGCGAACCTGGCCGGGGTGCACGACGAACTCGTCGCAGGGCTGGACGAACCGGCCCGGCTCCGCCCGTTGCTGCAGGCCGCCGTGCGCGGCAAACGCGACCAGGTCGAGGCGCTCGGGCGGGCGCTGGACAAACACGAACGCGCCGTCGGGCGGCGTCACCAGGCCGAAGCGGACCTGGACCGCGCCCGAGCGGATTTCTCGGTCGCGCAGGAGCGAGTGGACCTCACGACGGCGACCCGGGAGCTCGCGCTGAGCGATCTGCGCACCCGGCTCGCCGAATGGGCGATCGGCTGCCGTGAGCTGCGGTTCCCCGACGTCGAAGCGGTCGTCCGGGACGCCGAGGCGGAGGTTTCGCTGCTGGGCAGGCTCGGCGCCGTCGCCGAGGCCGTGCTCGAAGACATCATCCGGCGGGAGGCGGCGACGGGTGCCGCGCTGGCCACCGCGCGAACCGAGCACGACGAGCTTCTCGTCGAAGCGGGCGTACTCGAAACCGAAGACATCCTCGCGCCCGAGTCGCCGCGAACCCGCACCGCGGACCGGGCCGAGATGAGCGGCGCGCCGCTGTGGCGGCTGGTCGATTTCGCCGGCTCGGTCCCGGAAAGCAGCCACGCGGGGATCGAGGCCGCGCTCGAAGGCGCCGGCCTGCTGGACGCCTGGGTGAACTCCCACGGCGTCGTCGACGGACACGACGTGCTCGCGGAGTCCGGGACTCTGCCGGTGGCCTCCGGTCGTTCGCTCGCCGACGTCCTCGTGCCGGAACCCGACGCCGAGGTCTCCCCTACGAAGATCCGCCGGATCCTCGAAGTGATCGCCTTCGACGACACGCTTCCCGCCGGTCCCGCGGCGATCGGCGCGGACGGTGGCTGGCGGATGGGCAGCCTGTCGGGCAGCTGGACGAAGGACGCTCCGGCGTACATCGGTGGTTCCGCGCGCCTGCGCGCCCGCGAACGCCGTATCGCCGGGCTGCGAGACAAGATCTCCCTCCGTGAGAAGACCATCGCCGAGCTGGAGGGCGAGCTGGCCGCGTTGCGCGGCAGGCGCGAGCTGATCAAGATCGAACGCGCCGCCCGCCCCGGTCACGACGATCTCCTTGCCGCGACCGGGGAACTGACCACGGCCGAGGCCGAGCTGACCGCCGCCGACGCCGCCGTCCGGCATCTGGAGGCGGCCGTCGGCGCGTTGGAGATCGAGGCCAAGACCGCGCTGCACGAGCTGACCGCCCAGGCTTCGGAGTCCGGGTTGCCGACCGAGCGGGCGCCGCTGGCCGCACTCGCCACGGCCCTGCGCATCTACTCCGACCAGGGCGAGAACTGGTTGTACGAGAACGGAAACCTGCTCACCGCGACCCAGCGTGCCGAGCTGTGCGCCGAGCAGGCGGACCGGTCGGAGGCGAACGCGGCCCGGCGCGAGGAGGAGGCCTCCGACGCGGAGGCCGAACGCACCAAGCTCACCGCGATGCTCGACGCGATCGACGGGACGGTCGGCACCGGCCAGCGCGAGGTGCTCGCCGAAATCGACGGCCTGCGCACGAAACTGCGTGAACTCTCGGGCGAACTCCGCGCCGCGAACGCCGACGCCAAGGAGCTCGCGGTTTCGCTGGGCGCGCTCGGCGTCCGGCGGACGACCGACGCGCGGGCCCGCGAAGACGCCGCCAAGAAGCAGGACGCGGCGGCGCTCCGGTTCCGGAAGCTCGCCACCGGGATCTTCCCCGCGGACGGCGGGATCGAGGACCTGCCGAAATTCCAGGCCACCTTGTCCGCGTCCGAGAGTGTCCGCGCGGCGCTCGACACGGCCCGGCTGGTGGCCGCGGCGTGGCCGTCCGTGCCGCACGCGCCGAGCAACCTCGGCGAGGCACTGCACCGGCTCTCGGAGGCCGTGCACACCTGCCGGAACACGCTCAGCTCGCGCGCGGAACTCGATCTGGAGACCGACGAGGACGTCCAGATCTTCACCGCCGTCGTCGACGGGCTGCGGGTCGGCGCGGCCGAACTGCTGAAGATCCTTTACGCGGAAGCGGAACAGAGCAGGCACGAGATCACCGATCGCGAGAGCGACCTGTTCGACAAGACCCTGACCGGCGACACCCGCCGTCACCTCGCGGCCCGTATCCGGCAGGCCAACGACCTCGTCGACGGCATGAACGCGCGGCTGGAACGCGTGCGGACCGCGTCGAGGGTCGCCGTCCGGCTGGTCTGGCAGGTCTCCCCGGATCTGCCGCCGGGCACCAAGACCGCGCGGGACCTGCTGCTGAAGGATCCGGATCAGCTGACCGCCGAAGACCGTGTGTCACTGCACAAGTTCTTCCGTGAGCGCGTCGAGCAGGCGAAGGCGGACGACACGGCGACCAGCTGGGAGCAGCAGCTCGCCCAGGTCTTCGATTACACGTCGTGGCACCGGTTCGTGGTCAAGGTGGACCGCGCGAACGGGGCGGGCTGGCAGCTGCTGACCAAGAAGCTGCACGGCGCGCTTTCCGGTGGGGAGAAGGCGATCGCGCTGCATCTGCCGCTGTTCGCCGCCGTCGCCGCGCACTACCAGGCCGCGCCCGAGGCGCCGAGGGTGATCCTGCTCGACGAGGTGTTCGTCGGCGTCGACACCACCAACCGGGGGCAGGTGTTCGGCCTGCTGTCCGCGCTCGACCTCGACCTGATGCTGACTTCGGACCACGAATGGTGCACCTACGCCGAACTCGGCGGCGTCGGGATCCATCAGCTCATCACCGGCGGCGACGGCGAAGACGCGGTCACCACGGCCCGGTTCACCTGGAACGGACACGACCTCCAGCCGGCGGGACATTAGCCTGAGCGGGCCCTTTCCGTCGTTATTCCTTGTGCGTGTGGGAGGGCTCGCTACGTTCCCGCGGAGGATGTGCGGGTTGCGCATGTTCGCCGGCCCGTCGACGTTCCAGACGGTCGATCTGCTCACCGGCGGGGCGACCAAGGTCGGCGAATTCCCGTTGCCGGTCGGGGATGTCGCGGTGGCGCTCGATACCGACTGAGCGGGGAACGCGGGTGTCCGGTCTTCGGGCCGGGCATTGGGGCTTTCCGGGAGAGCGGCTGGTTGTCGGGGCCTGCGGTCTTTCGCCGGGTGTGGTTGCCGAAAAACGGCGACGCCGACCAGAGCGCATGGCCGACAGATCTCATTGCCGAAAATCGGCAATGTCGCACTCTCGCAAAAGGCCGGGAATTGTCGGTGACGGGTCGTATGTTCGCGGAGTGGACACACATTCCGCGCCGGTGGCGCTACTGGAGAATCTCACCGATACTGAGCTGCTTTCGGCAGTGAATACCGCGGTGGATTCGTTGGACGACAAGGATTCCATCGCGCTCGCGCAGGCGGCGTCGGCGGGGATCGCACGGTTGGAGGCGGTCCGGTTCCGGGCACTCGCGCAGCTGAGGCGGCATCGCGACGGCGCGCAAAGCGTGACGCAGGAGGTCGCATTCGCGTTGTCCATTGGGGACAATCACGCGGGTGCGCTGGTCGCGGCGGCCGACGCGGTGACCAGCCGCCTGCCCCGCACCCTGAACCTCATGGATGAGGGGAAGCTGGCCGGGTTCAGCGCGATGAAAGTCGCTTCGGCGACCGCGTGGCTTTCCGATGAGGACGCTCGCGCGGTCGACGCGGTGTTGGAAGACCGGATCGCGGACAAGAACCCGGATCAGGTCCGGAAGGCCGCCAATCACGCGGCGAACACCATCGACCCCGAAGGCGCCGGCAAACGCGCCGAGCGTCATCGCGACGGCCGCCGTCTCACCGTGCGGCACGGGGAGACCGGGTCGCCTCGATCGAGGTCGAGGACGGCCCGGTCGAGAAGGTCACCGCCGCCTACCAACGCATCGACCGCGAAGCGAGAGCCCTCAGAGCCGGCGGCGAAACCCGTACCCTCGATCAACTACGCGCCGACGTCGCGATCGATCTGTTGCTCGGCGGGAAGGGCGGCACCAGCGAACGCAGCGAAGTCTTCCTGTACATGGATTTGTTCACCTACCTCGGACTCGACAACGCCCCAGCGGAGCTGGCCGGGCACGGCACGATCCCCGCCGCGCTCGCCCGCCATATCGCCGCCGGCGAGAACACTGTGCTGCGGCGGATCATCACTGACCCGCTCTCCGGGCAGGTCCTCGACCTCGGCCGCGACCGCTACCGGCCCACCGCCGGTCTCGCCGAGTTCGTGCGGGTGCGGGACCGCGAATGCCGAAGACCCGGCTGCCACCGCCCCGCCCAAGCCTGCGCCCTCGACCATTCCCTGCCCTGGCAACACGGCGGCCACACCGCCGACACCGAACTCGTCGACCTCTGCCGTCGCGACCATCGTTTGAATTACGAACCCGGCTGGAACTACCGACTTAGCTCGGACGGCGCCCTCACCATCACCACTCCCACCGGACAACGCCACACCAGCACACCGCCGCCGCTGCACGAACCCCAGCCAGCCGACGAACCACCGTTCTGAGCCCGTCGCCGGAAACCGGCGACAGGCCGATTGCGCGAAAAGGCTTCAGCCGCGGACGGGTTCCGCTGTTCCGGTCCATCGCCGGAAACAGGCGAGTTGTGTGCGGCGGGCTGGGCTCAGCCGAAACCCACGCTGACAAAGTCCTCCGCTGTTCCGGCGTGTTGCCAGAAAACGGCGACAGGCGAGTTGCGCACGGAGGGCGTCGCCGGTCCGGCCGGTCCGGAGGTCGCTGTAGCGGATCCGCTGCCGTGTCGCCGGTTCCGGGGTCAGGAGATCGGCGGTGCGGGATTCAGTCGCCGACAAGTCCGCCATCGCCGAAAAGCGACGACAGCCCGAAGCAACCTCTCAAGACTCCACCCACGGTCTGACCCCGGAAATCGGCCCCTGCACCGATCCGCACAGCCACCACCAGCGGCACGCTCACAAGCATGGAAAACGTCTTCCCGGGCCGCCGCATAGCCGCGGTCTCGATGATCCTCGGCCCGCTCCTGCTGCTCACCGGAACGCTGCTGCGGTCACGTTTCGACTTCTTCTTCCCCGAGCAGCTGAGGGCGATGAGCGAGCATCCCGCGCTGATGACCGCCGCGTACACGTGTTTCCTGGCGGGCAATGTCGTGCTGTGGCCCGCGATCGTCGCGCTCGCCACGAAGATCGGCCGCACCAGGCCGGCCTTGGCCGCCTGGGGTGGCTTGTTCGTCCTTTTCGGACTCTTCGAGCGGACCTTCCACGCCGGGATCGATCAGGCCGCGCAGGGGCTCGTCGAGCACCGTGGTGCCGGTTTCGCCGAGAGTGTGGTCGGCGAGTCGTACCAGGACCTGCATCTGTTCAGTTTTCTGTCGTTCACGATCATGTTCGGCTGGTACGTGCTCGCTTTCGCCGCCTATCGGGCGAAAGTGCTCGGTGTCGCCGGGTCGATCGGGCTGGCGACGATGGGACTTCTGCCGCTCGGTGTTCTCAAGGGCGCCGAAATCGTGTCGATCATCGGCACCGCCGGACTTTGTCTCGCGTTGGTTCCGGCCGGTGTCCGCGCATTACTGGAAAGTCCCAAACCGAGCCGCCGGACGGTGTTGTTCGCGGCGATCGCCGTTCCGGTTCTGGGCGGCCTCGCCTTGGCCAGCGCGCTGGGCTGAGCTCAGGCCAGGCGCGCGGGTGCTTTCCTGTCACCGGATTCGTGTTCGTTCCCCGCCGGGAGGCAGCTCATCAGCAGTACGACACCGACAGCACCGAGAAGCATGTGCCCGGCGAGGATGCACAGCCCACAGAATCCGATCCACAATGAGATCTTCATTCTCAGAGGGTAGGGGCATTCCCGGGGAAGGGGCCCGGACTTGGGAAAGACTTAAGGTCTCCTTTGGGAAAAGGGTCTGTCCGGCGTACGCGCGTAATGCGCCACGAGAGACACCGTCGCGGCCAGGAAGACCACCTGCATGAGACTTCGCGGCACCAGTTCGTCCATCGTCGAAGTCACCGGTCCGTGCAGGGCCTTGTACACGTTCGCCGGGAACATTCCGAGCAACAACAGCGTCAGCCCGGCGGACGCCCACGGCGCGGTGCGCGACCACAGCATTCCCGCGGCGCCCGCGAGTTCGAGGACACCGGTGACGGTGACGAGCAGCTCCGGCGCGGGCGGCACCATCGCGACGAGTTCCTCACGCAAGCCGATGAAGTGCGCGAGACCGGTGGTGACGAACAGTGCCGCGACACCGCCGCGCACGGCGACCGGCCAGGGCTTCAACCGCTGGACGCCGAAGACGCCCAGCAGGAACAACGTCGCCGTGACGCCGATCAGCATCAGTACGGGTGCGAGACCGGGATCCATGATCATGCCCTCCCAGGCGGCAGCGAATCTTTCCACTGACAAGATGCGCGCTTGCCTGCCATCTTGTCAATGACTAGATTCATCGTCATGAGTCCCTACCACCACGGCGACCTCCGCCGGGCCGTGCTCGACGCCGCCGTCGCGGCCATCACCGAACACGGCCCGGCGGGGATCAGCCTCCGCGACCTCGCCCGGCGCGCGGGGGTCTCGCACGCCGGGCCGGGGCACCATTTCGGCGACAAGGCCGGGGTGCTCACGGCGCTGGCCGCCGAGGGGTTCGACCTGCTCGCGGACGCGCTCGCGGCCGAGGGCGACCGGGGCTTCGTCGAGGTCGGGGTGGCGTACGTGCGCTTCGCGATCGAGCATCGCGCGCATTTCGAGGTGATGTTCCGCCCGGAGCTCCACCGTGAGGACGACCCCGCGTTGACCGCCGCTCGTGACCGCGCGGGCGCCTTGCTGACCAGCGGCGCGTCGTCGGTCAGCGACGACGCGATGGCGGGCGTCGCCGCGTGGTCGTTGATGCACGGTTTCGCGAATCTGTGGCTTACCGGCGCGTTGCGCGCCGAACTCCAGGAGGATCCGGACACCGCCGCCCGCGCGATCGCCCGGATCCTGTTCCCGTGATCAAACCTGCGCGGTGGGCATCACGGTGACCTGCTGAAGGTTCACCCGCGCCGGGAGCGAGGTCAGGAACGCCACGGTCTCGGCGATGTCCTCCGGCTTCAGCCAGGTCAGCGTCTCGCGCGCGCCGTCCAGCCACTCCAGCGCTCCGGCGTCGGTGACGTGCCCCTGCAGTTCGGTCTCGACCAGGCCCGGCTCGATCGCCGCGACCCGAACTCCCTTCGGACCGAGGTCGGCGCGAAGGTTCTTCGACAGGTGCGTCACGTATGCCTTCGAAGCGACGTACACGGCGAAGGACGGGAAGACGGCCTGCGCGCCGATGGACGAGGTGTTCACCAGGTCCGCGACACCCTTTTCGGCCGCCGAAGCGACCAGATGCGGGACGAAGGCGCCGATGGCGTTCATCAGGCCGGTCATGTTGACGTCGATCATGCGCTGCCAGTCGCCGGTGGCGAGTTCGTCGATCGGCGCGGCCAGCATCACGCCGGCGTTGTTGAACAGCAGGTCCGCGCGGCCCAGTTTCGCTTCGACCTCGGCCGCCGCGGCCCGCATCGCCTCGGCGTCGGCGACATCGGCCGCGAGCACGAGCGCGGAGCCGCCGTCCCGCTCGATCTCCTTGGCCAGGGTTTCCAGCCGGTCGGCCCGGCGGGCGACGAGCGCGACCGCCGCACCGGAGGCGGCGAGCCGCCGGGCGGCCGCTTCGCCGATCCCGCTGGACGCTCCGGTGACGACGGCGACCCTGTTCGCGTGCGGTGCCTGGGAGTTCGTCATCTTTGTTTCTCCTAAGTGGACTCGGGTGACGAATCAAGAAAACCGGGCCACGCACGGAGATGGCATGGTCTGTTCAACCTGGGTCCGGCAGTACCAGTCAGGCCGCGCGCGGAACTGTTACGTGTTCATCGAGTTCCGCGGACACGGACCGGCCAGCGTGACCCGTATGCGAATCCGATCCCTCGCGCTCGCGCTGACCGTCATGACGGCCACCGCCGCTCCCGCGTCGGCCGTCATCGGCGGCGCCGAGTCCACCACGCCCTACGACTTCATGGTCTCGCTTCAATACGACTCGCCCCGCCCGGACGGCCATCGGTGCGGGGCGGTGCTCATCGCGCCCCAGTGGGCGGTCACCGCAGGCCATTGCGCCAACACCCCGAACGGCGCGACGGCGGGCGTCCCCCGCGGCTGGAAGGTCCGCGTCGGCTCGCTGGACACCACCACCGGGGGCGAAGTCACCGACATCGACAAGTTCTACCGGCGCCACCTCTCCTACAACCCGCCCGGCGAGGACATCGCGCTGCTGCACCTGCGCGAACCGGTACGAGCCAAGCCCATCCGGCTCGCCGGCAGCTCCCCCGCCGTCGGCAGCCCCGTCCGCATCCTCGGCTGGGGCGCAGCCTCGACCGGCTGCGGCGACTTCACCGACCCGAAGTGTTTCCCGAGCAAGCTGCGCGAAGCGGACACCGAGGTCGTGCCGCTCGACCGCTGCTGGGACGACGACGGGAGCACCCTGCCGTTGTGCGTCGGCCGCACCGATCCGCCGGTCGGGCCGGGGACGACGGATTCCGGTGGCCCCGCCCTCGTCCGTTCGGGTGATGGCTGGGCGCTGGCCGGAACGGTCATCGGGCCGGGTATCCGGGGCGCCGACTTCCCCGACATGTACACCGACGTCGCGAAGAACTCGGCCTGGATCAACGGCGTCGTGACCGGAACCGACGTCCCGCCGGACGACCCCGGCCCGAACGTGGAGGGCACGGCCGCGGTGGGCGACTGCGTCGGCGCGGTGGTGCGTGCGGCCTCCGCGCGTCCCCAGGACCCGGCACTGGCGCTGACCAACGGCCATTGCGTGCCGAGCGGGCGTCCCGCCCCGGGAAAGGCACTGGTCGACCGGCCCGCCGACCTGCCCCGTCCGGTCACCATCGCCGGCCGGGACGGCTACCCGAAGAGCAGCGCCCGCGCCACCCGATTGGTGTACGCGACCATGACCGGCACCGACATCGCGCTGTACCGGCTGGACAAGACCTACGCACAGCTGGCCAAGGAAGGCGCGAAGGTCTTCCGGCTGGCCACCACCCCGATGCGTGCCGGGGACCGGCTGCTCATGGCCTACGCGAGCGGCCGCCCGCGATGCACGATCGAGGCGGTGGTGCCGCATCTGCGTGAGGCCGGGTATCAGCAGGACGACGCGGTCCGCTACGCCCCGAGCGACACCTGCGCGAGCAGGCCCGGCCGCTCCGGCTCGGCGCTTTTGACCCTCGACGGGAATACGGTGAAGGGCATCAACAACACCCACAACCGGGACGGTGGGCGATGCACCGAGGGCAACCCGTGCGAGGTCGGCCGGGACGGCACCGTGACCGCGGTGAAGGGCCGCGGCTACGGCCAGCAGGTCCACCGGATCTCCGCCTGCCTGGCCAAGGGCTCACGGCTCGACCTGTCCCGCCCCGGCTGCCGTCTGCCCGCCTGACCTGCGACGAAGTGCGCGGAAAGAAAAAAACCGGAAAGATCGCCGTCGCTGTCGAATCGGCGGGTCGCCCTTCGTATAGGGAGTGAAAGTCCGCACGAACGAGGAGGACGCCATGACCCAGTACCTGATCAGCCTGTACCACCCCGACGGCCCCCTCCCGCCGCCGGAGTTCCTCGAAACGGTGACGCGCAAGATCCAGGCGCTCAACGACGAGATGAAGACCGCGGGGGTGTGGGTGTTCGCCGCCGGCCTGCACCCGCCGACCACGGCGACCGTGCTGCGCGCCTCGGAGAACGGTCAGATCGCGACGCTCGACGGCCCGTACCTCGAAGGGAAGGAACATCTCGGCGGTTTCACCATCGTCGAGGTGCCGGATCTGGACGCCGCGCTCGACTGGGGCCGCCGGATCGCCGAGATCACCTATCTCCCGGTCGAGGTCCGGCCGTTCCAGGGTGTGGAAGACCCTTCGTGCGTGCCCTGACCTCCGAAGACATCGGCCGCGTCTTCGCACAGGAGTACGGCCGCGCGGTATCCGTGCTGGTCCGCGTCTTCGGCAGCATCGACATCGCCGAAGACGCGGTCCAGGACGCCTTCGCCGAGGCGGTGGACCGGTGGCCGTCCAGCGGTCCACCGCCGAGCCCGGCGGGCTGGATCATCAAGACCGCCCGTAACAAGGCCGTCGACCGTCTGCGCCGGGAAGCCGCGCGCGACGACAAGCACGCCCAGGCCGCGCTGCTCAACGCGGACAGTGAACCAGTGGAGGAGGGCCCGGTGCGCGACGACCGCCTACGCCTGATCTTCACCTGCTGTCACCCCGCGCTCGCCGTCCCCGCGCAGGTCGCGCTGACGCTGAAACTGCTGGGCGGCTTGACCACGGCCGAAATCGCGCACGCGTTCTTCGTCCCCGAGACGACGATGGCCCAGCGGCTGGTCCGGGCGAAGGGCAAGATCCGCGACGCGAAGATCCCGTATCGCGTGCCCGGCGACGCCGACCTGCCGGACCGGCTGCGTTCGGTGCTCGCCGTGATCTACCTCGTGTTCAACGAGGGGTACGCGGCCAGCTCGGGCGAGCGGCTGGTGCGGGAGGACCTGTGCGCCGAGGCGATCCAGCTCGGCAGGCTGCTGGCCGGCCTCATGCCCGACGAACCGGAGGCCACCGGGCTCCTGGCGCTGATGCTGCTCACCGAGTCGCGTCGCGCCGCCCGCACCGGCGAGGACGGCGACGTCGTGCTGCTGGCGGAGCAGGACCGGTCCCGCTGGGATCGGGCGCTCATCGCCGAAGGGCAGGCGCTGGTCCGTGCCTGCCTGCGCCGGAACCAGCCGGGGCCATACCAGATCCAGGCGGCGATCAACGCCGTCCACAGCGACGCCGCCGACACCGCGAGCACGGACTGGTCGCAGGTCGTCGAGCTGTACGACCTGCTGCTCGCGATGAATCCGACGCCCGTCGTCGCGCTCAACCGGGCCGTCGCGGTCGCCGAGGTACGCGGCCCGTCGATCGCGCTCGACGTGATCGACGCCCTCGACCTGGAGGGATACCACCTGTACCACGCCATCCGCGCCGATCTGCTGCATCGCGCGGGCCGCACGACGGAAGCCGCCCAGGAGTACGAAGAGGCGATCCGGCAGGCGGGCAACAGCGCCGAACGACGGCTGCTGGAACGAAAACTGGCCGTGCTCAGTCGTTGATCAGCCGCGCCGGTCCGGGTCCCTTGGCGGCGAGGACGTCACCGGGGTTCACCAGTACGCACTGGTCGAAGGACAGGCAGCCGCAGCCGATGCATTCGGTGAACCGGTCCCGCATGCACTCCAGCTGCTCGATGCGCTTGTTGAGTTCGGCGCTCCAGCATTGGGAGGCCCGTTGCCAGAACGCGTGGTCCGGCGCGGCGCCCTCGGGCAGGAAGTCGAGCACGCCGCCGATGACCTCCAGCGGGATGCCGAGATGGTGCGACGCGCGGATGAACGCAACCAGGCGGAGCGCGCTACGCGGGTAGCGGCGCTGGTTTCCGCTGGTCCGCCTGCTGCTGATGAGGCCCTGGCGTTCGTAGAAGCGCAGGGCGGAGGTGGCGACACCGCTGCGCCGGGACAGCTCCCCGATGGTGAGTTCGGCCGGGAGTTCGGACATGCCCATGATCCTAGCTTGACTTGAACCCTTGTTTAAGTTTCATGCTGGAGGCATGACAGTACAGGGGACCTCCGAAATGACCATCCACAAAGGACATTGGCCGACGCCGGACGGGACGACCTTCGTGGTGGCGCGGGAATGGCCGGACGCCGACGCGGCACGGGCGGCGTACAAGAGCCACGAAGGGCTCGTTTCCTTCACCGCGTACGAAGGCATCGACCACGACGGCGCCTTCACCTACGAGCAGTGGACCAGCGAAGACGCCATCCTAGGCTTGGACGGCGCACCCGTGTTCCAGCTCTACCGCGGACAGCGCGGCGAAGGGACACCAGGCTGCCTCGTGATCGTCTCGGTCGAGTTCGAAGGACCCGACGAGCGGCGGCAACGCGACTGGATCGACCTCGTCTTCGAAGCGCTCGCGTCGGAACCCGCCCGGCCGGAAGGCGGGATCTCGGGGTTCTTCCACGTGAGCACCGACGGGACCAGGGTGCTGAACTACGCCGAATGGGCGAGCGCCGAAGCCCATCTCGCCGCACTCTCTGCCCCGGGCGCCGACGGCATCGGGACGACGGACCTGTGGAAGAAGGTGCAGACCTACCCGGGGATGTCGGGCGGGTCGGTCAAGCGGTACCGCCCGGTCTTCTCGGCGGTGGCGGCATGAAGCCGATCCTGGTCGCCGGCGCGACGGGCAACGTCGGTTCGCAGGTCGTCGCCCAGCTGCGGGCGCGGGACGTCCCGGTCCGGCCGCTGAGCCGGAACCCGCCACCGGACGGCGTCCGCGGCGACCTGGCGGAACCGGAAACGATCGCTCCGGCACTCGACGGCGTCGACACGGTGTTCCTGATGCTCTCCGGCGCCGCCGAGGCCCTGGTCCCCACGGTGTCGCTGCTCGGGGAACGGGTGAAGCGGGTGGTGTTCCTTTCCTCGGGCGCCGTCGACGATTCCCTCGCGGAGCAGGACAACGCCATCGGCGCCTGGCATCGCACCGTCGAGGAGGCGATCGAAGCCGCGGGCGTGGAGTGGACCTTCCTGCGGCCGCACGCCTTCGCGACGAATGCCCTCGGGTGGGCGCCGTCGATCCGCGCGGACGGCGTCGTCCGCGGCGTCTACGGCGAGGCGTCGATGCCGATGATCCACGAGAAGGACATCGCCGCGGTGGCGGTCGAAGCGCTGACCGGCGCCGGGCACGCGGGGGCCAAGTACACGCTCACCGGCACGCGGCCGCTCACGCAGGCCGAACAGGTCCGCATCATCGGCGATGCCGCGGGCCGTCCGGCGCGCTGGGAGGAGATCCCGCTCGAAGAAGCACGTGCGGCCATGCTCGCCAAGATGCCGGACTTCATCGTCGAAACGATGCTGACCGGATTCCGGGAACTGGTGACGAAACCGGGCGAAGTCACCTCGATCGTCCAGGACGTCACCGGCAGGCCGGGGCTGGACTTCGAGGTCTGGGCGGCCGAGCACGCCGCGTCGTTCCGCTAAACTCGGCTTCGTGTCGACACCGGTTCATGCCGCGGTGGTCCACTAACCGCCGTTCCTGACCACACCCCACGGAGCCCGCGGGGTCTCTTCGCCGCGGGCGAAAACAGGAACGGAAACCATGAACCCCCTGTCCACAAAGGACGGTGGTCGGCGCTGGCTGACCACCGTCGGCACGAAAATGCCCGGAAACGTCGTCCCCGTCGACGATCGCGTCACCGCCGGCGAGGCGTTCCGGCTCGCCGCGTCCGGCACCGGTCTCGCCTGGTACGGCGATTTCCCGGGCGCGCGGAACCTCCTCGCCGCGATGTCCCGCCGGTGCGGTACGGCGGCCGGGAAACCTTTTCCGGAGCAGCGGAACCATCGGTCACGCCGGGCGCGGATCCTCGGCAGGCTGCTGGTCCCGCTGGATCCGGGCCACGTCCTGCCGTTGCGCCGAGCGCCAGACGTACGCGACGCGTGCGCCGAGGTCTACGGGCCGTCCGACGCCGCGTCGCTGGTGTCCTTGCGCGAGCTGCTCGGCGTCGTCGGCGCGCACGAATGGCGGGTGAAGGGCGTCGAAATCCCGGCGCTCGGCGCCAAAATCCACCCGCATCATGGGGTCTTCTCCCCCGTCCGCGGCGAATACGTCGATCTGGTGGCGCGAACTCCTTTGCCGGCCAAGGAACTGGCGTTCGACATCGGCACCGGCACCGGCGTACTCGCCTCGGTCCTCGCGCACCGGGGCGTCGAACGCGTGGTGGCGACGGACAACGAACCCCTCGCGCTCGCCTGCGCGCGGGAGAACTTCGATCGCCTGGGTTTCGGCGGAATCGAAACCCTTGAGGTGGACGTGTTCCCGCCGGGCCGCGCACCTCTGATCGTCTGCAATCCGCCCTGGCTGCCCGCCCGGGCGCACACCCCGCTCGAACGCGCCGTCTACGACCCCGGAAGCCGGATGCTGAAAGCGTTCCTCGACCGGCTGCCCCGGCATCTCGAACCCGGCGGGGAAGCGTGGCTGATCCTGTCCGATCTCGCCGAACTGCTGGGCCTGCGCCGGCGCGAAGAACTCCTCGACGCGTTCGAGCGGTCCGGCCTCGAAGTCCGGGGCAGGGAGGACATCCGGCCGAGGCATCCGCGGGCCGACGCGAAGGAGGTCACCTCGCTGTGGCGGCTCACAACCCGAGCAGCGCCCGTGCCTGACTGATGAACACGCGGGCGGCGGGGCTGACCGGCCCCTCCGTCCGCCAGGCCAGCGCCAGTTTCGCGCGCAGCCCGGCCGGCCGAGTGATCTCCATGGCGTGCAGCTTCGTGTAATGCGTCGCCAGCGACATCGGCACCACGGCGACGCCGAGCCCGCGCCCGACCAGTTCGGCGACGACGTTCGGATCGCCCGCCTCCAGCGTCACCCTCGGCTGCGCGCCGTCGGCGAGGAACGCCGCGTCGACGATCGCGCGCATGCCGGTGCCCTTCGGCAGGCTCACCAGCGACCGGCTCTCCAGCTCCGACAACGTGATCGTGGCCTGCCCGGTGAGCGGATCGTCCGGGCCGGAGACGGCGACCAGTGGCTCGTCGAGGACGACTTCGAGGCCGATCCCCGGCGGCGGTTCGCCGGAGACCCCGATCAGCGCGACGTCGAACCGGCCGTCGGCGACGCCCGCGAGCAGGACGTCGGAGGTCGCCTCGGCGAGCGTGATGTCGACGGCCGGATGACGCTCGTGGAAGCGCGCGAGCAGATCCGGCAGGTTGACCGGGCCGCGTGAGGACACCATGCCCATCGCGACCTGGCCGCGGACCAGCCCGGTGAGCTCGTCGACCGCCTGCCGCACCCCGGCGACGGCGGCGAGCGCGGCCCGCGCGTGCGGGAGCGCGGCGGCGCCGACCTCGGTCAGCCGCACCGCCCTGGCCGACCGGTCGAGCAGCGGCTGCCCGAGCTCGCGTTCGAGGCGGCGGATCTGCGCGCTGACGCCGGGCTGCGCGACGTGCAGCCGCTCGGCGGCGCGGGTGAAATTCGCTTCTTCGGCCACCGCGACGAAGTATTCGAGCTGACGCAGTTCCATAACCGATGATTCTAGTTGCCAGACAAACCAGATCTTGGACTTCTGGCCGAATCGAGATCACGCTGGAGCCATGACCACGATGCTCCGCTCCGGTGACCCGGACTACGACAACGAACTCGCCGGTTTCCAGACCGCGGTGCCCCGCCGCCCCGACGTCATCGTGCCCGCCGCTTCGGCCGCCGACGTCGTCGAGGCCGTCCGTCACGCCGCCGAGCACGATCTGCCGATCGCCGTCCACTCGACCGGCCACGGCGTGGGCGTCCCCTTCGAGGGCGGCGTGCTCGTCACCACCCACCGCATGACCGGGATCCGGATCGAGGGCGGCGTCGCACGGGTCGACGCGGGCGTGCGCTGGGGTGCGGTCATCGAGGCGGCCGCGAAGCACGGGCTCGCGCCGCTGAGCGGCTCCTTCCCCGGCGTCGGTGTCGTCGGCTACACCCTCGGCGGCGGGTTCAGCCTGCTCGGCCGCAAATTCGGGCTGGCCGCCGACCAGGTGACCGCGATCGAGGTCGTGACCGCCGACGGCGAGCTCCGCCGCGCCACCCCGGACGCCGAAAGCGACCTGTTCTGGGCACTGCGCGGCGGCCGCGACAACTTCGGGATCGTCACCGCGCTGGAGTTCCGGCTCGTCCCGGTCACCCGGCTGTACGGCGGGAGCCTGCAGTTCGGCACCGAGTCGCTGTCCGCGGTGCTCCACGCCTGGCGCGACTGGGCGGCGGACCTGCCGCGCGAGATGACGTCGTCGCTGGGCATGGTCCCGATGCCGGATCTGCCGATGGTGCCCGAGCCGCTGCGCGGGCAGCACGTAGCGCAGATCCGGATCGCCTACCTCGGCGACGCCGCCGAGGGCGAACGCCTGGTCGCCCCGCTGCGCGCCGCCGCCCCCGTGCTGGGTGACACGCTCGCCGAGCTCCCCTTCACCGACTCGGGGAAGATCGCGAACGAGCCGCCGTTCCCGCACGGCTACCGCGCCGACAACGTCACCGTGGCCGAGCTCGACGACACGATGCTCGACGCGATCCTCGAACACGCGGGCCCCGGCGCCCCGGTACCGACCGTCGTCCTGCTGGACCTGCTCGGCGGCGCGCTGTCCGACCCGCCCGAGCACCCCGGGGTCGGCTGGGACCGCGAGGCCCGCTTCACCGTCCGGGCACTGTCCGTGGTGGACGGCGCGAGCATGGCCGAGATCAAGGCGGCCCACGGGAAGCTGTTCGACGCGCTGAAGCCCCAGACGACCGGCAAACTCCTGACCTTCGTCTACGGCGACAGCGGCGCGGGCGACGAAGCGGCCAAGGTGTACTCGCCGTCCGATCTGCGGCGGCTCGCCGAGGTCAAGGCGGCCGTCGATCCGGCGAACCGGTTCCGGCTGACCCACAACGTCGAACCCGCGCGTGACGCTGGGTGATCTCCGAAATCCGCTGGTAGGAGGCCCCCGGCCGGGGCGAGGGCACAGACGGCGGCCCCCGTATACTTCCGGGCCGATACCGCCATTAGGGGGCACTGTGCGCACTTTGGACCATGACGAGTTCCTCGCCATGCGTCGGTTCCCCGCGCTCGACGGGCTGCGCGCGATCGCGGCCACCATCGTGATCCTCTTCCACTTCGCGGGTCCGAAGTGGAGCTGGCTGTCCGGCTGGGTCGGTGTCTACATCTTCTTCGTGCTGTCCGGTTTCCTGATCACGACGCTGCTGCTGCGTGAGCAGGACCGGACCGGCCGGATCTCGCTCTCGGCGTTCTATCTGCGGCGGGTGTTCCGGATCCTGCCGCCGTATCTGGTGATCCTCGGCGGGATCATCGTGTTCGTGTGGCTGCGCGGGGAGTTCTTCACCCGCGAGTTCCCGCACGCGCTGAAGTACTACCTGACCTTCTTCAACGAGTTCTTCCCCGCCAGCAGCCCGAACGGCCCGGACAACTTCTTCAGCGGCTCGTGGACGCTGGGCATCGAGGAGAAGTTCTACCTGTTCTGGCCGTTCCTGCTGGTGGTCGCGGGCGCCGTCGGGCTGGCCGCGGCCTGGCGCAAACTCGCGCTGGCGTTCGCCGCGTTCGCGCTGATGGCCGGGCTGGTGGGGGTCACCAGCGGCTGGGTGCTCAACGGGCCGCAGGTGCCGATCTACCGCTCGACCGTGCACTACGCGATCCTGCTGATCGGCTGCGTACTGGCGATCGCGATGCACTACCGGCGGTCCTACGCGGTGATCAAACCGCTGACCCATCCGCTCGCGGCGATCCCGGTGTTCGGCGCCTTCGCCGTACTGCACGTCAACATGGAAAGCCTATGGTGGGAGACCGGCAGCAACCTCGGCCTGCTGATCGCCTACGGCCTGCTCTCGGCGATGTTGCTGGTGGTGCTGGTCTCGCCGGGGCCGCTGCGCTGGCTGCTGGCGACGAAGGTGATGCGGTTCGTCGGTGAGCGTTCGTACTCGCTCTACCTGCTGCAGGGCCCGGTGCATTTCGCCGTGGTCGCGGCGATCCCGCCGCTGGGCGAGCACCGGATGATCAGCGCGCTGACCGTGTTCGCGGTCGGGCTCGCGATCGCGGATCTCATCCACCGCTGGGTGGAGCAGCCGATGATCCGCACCGGCAAGAAGCTGATCGCGCGCCGCCAGGAGCGCAAGGCGCTGCGCGCGGCCGAAGCCGAACTCAAGCGGCCGAACGCCGTCGAAGCCCCCAGCGGCGCGCGCTGAATCAGCGCGAAATGGTGACGATCGGGATCACCCGGTCGGTCTTCTGCTCGTAGTCGGCGAAGCCCGGCATCATGCTGACCATCTTCGCGTACAGACGGTCGCGCTCGGCGCGGTCTTCGAGGACGACGGTCGCGGTCGCCTCGAACTTCTCCGTGCCGACCTCGATGGTGACCTTCGGGTTCGCGACGATGTTGTGGTACCAGGCCGGGTTCTTGTCCGCCCCGGCGTACGACGCGGCGACGACGTACTTGCCGTCTTCCACCGCGTACGCAAGCGGTGAGGTGCGCGGCTCGCCGCTCTTCGCCCCGATGGTGGTGAGCAGCAGCAGCGAGCCGCCCTCGAACGGGCCGCCCACCTTCCCCTCGTTCTCGCGGAACTCCTTGATGATGTTCTTGTTCCAGTCGAGTGCTTCGGACATCTCTTCCTCCAGTGTCGATCTCTCCGCCGAGGCTACTCAGCCTTCACGGGCCTTGCGGCGCTGCTCCTCGGCGCGCTCCCGGCACTTGCGGAGGAACTCTTCGTCGTCCGCCGCGCTCGTGGCGGCGAACCGGCCCGGACGGTCGTACTCCGGGAACGCCGGCGTCTCCCTTTCGTACCGTCCGCGCGGCGCACGGGCGGCGTGCTGCGGGCGGCCGGCGACCAGCCAGACGATCGAGCCGATCAGCGGGACGATCAGCACCAGCAGCAGCCACATCCCCTTGGGCAGGTTGCGGCACGATCCCTCGTCCGTGGTGATCACGTCGACGATGCAGAAGATCCACAGACCGAGCGTGAGAATTCCGAAGAAACCATTGAAATACAGCATCGAAAGACTCCCCAGTTCCAGATGACCGGGGTAAGTCTTAGCACAGCAGGGCGTCGAGAATTCCCGCGGCCACTTGCCGCGCGAGCGCTTCCCCGGGGCATTGTTTCGGCCCTGCGCCGAACGGATGCTCCGACAGGTCCACTTCGACCACCTCGCCGCCGACCCACCGCCGCGTGACCCGGACCGGCGGATCCTCGCGCAGGACCCGGTCGAGCAGGCTTTCGCTGTCTTCACCGGGCCGATGGGCGGCCAGCGCCTTGCCGAGCAGCTTGGCCGTCGCGTCGCAGGCCTGCACCAGGAGCCCGATCCGCGCGGCGGTCCGCTCGCCGGCGTCACCACCGCAGACCTCGACGAGCCGCCGCATGGCTACTTCGGCGTCGTCCCCGATCTCCGTATGCGGGTGGTAGGCGCCGGACACCGTCGCGATGTCGCGGGAAACGTCGGGCAGGCCGAGTTCCGCGGCGAGTACGGCGACCGGAACCCGCTCCACCTCGTCCCGCATCACCTTGGCGAGGGCGAAGGCCTTGTCCCGCACGGGCCCCATCCGCGCCAGCTCGGTGAGCACGAGCGCCCGCCGCCGCGCGTGGTCCGCCGGGCGGCTGAACCGGGCGACGTTCGCCCGCAACCACCGGACACCGCCCGGCTCGACGTCCTGGGGCACCGGCGGAACGGGGGCTTCGATCAGGGGGTTCTCCATACCGTGACGCTAAGTGCGGAACGCTTCGGTCACGGCCGAAACCTGAGCTCATCGTCGTTGTATGGTGACCGGGTGACGGCCGTGTCGGAGGCAACCGAAGTCGACGGCGCGGGGCGAACGGCGCAACCGCGCCAGTTGATCGTGACCGTGTACGGCCTCTACTCACGCGGCGAGGGCGGCTGGCTCTCCGTCCGCTCGCTGATCGACCTGCTGGCCGGGGTGGACGTCGAGGAACCGGCCGTCCGGTCGTCGATCTCCCGGCTGAAGCGCCGGGGCATCCTGTCCGCGGTGCGCCGCGACGGGGCCGCCGGGTACGAGCTTTCCGAGACCGCGCTGGCGATCCTGCGCGAAGGCGACGAGCGGATCTTCCGCCGGGAACGCGCCACCCCCGGCGACGGCTGGCTGCTCGCGGTGTTCTCCGTCCCGGAGGCCGAACGGCACAAAAGGCACGTTCTTCGCACCCAGCTGGCCCGGCTCGGCTTCGGGACGGCGTCGTCCGGCGTCTGGATCGCGCCCGCGCATCTGCGTGACGCGACGTCCGACATGCTCCGGCGGCTCGAACTCGAGGGGTACGCCGATCTCTTCCACGCCGAGCACCTCGCGTTCGGCGACGTGCGGGAGAAGATCCGCGACTGGTGGGACCTCGACCAGCTCGAAGCGCTGTACACCGCCTTCGTCGACGAGCACGCGGGCGCGCTCCGGCGGTGGCAGCGGCGCAAGACCACGGACGAGGCGGAAGCGTTCGCCGACTACGTCCGCGTGCTGACCGACTGGCGGCGGCTGCCCTACCTCGATCCGGGCCTGCCCGCCGAACTGCTGCCGCCGGGCTGGGCGGGGATCCGGGCCGCGGACCTGTTCTTCACGCTGCACTCGCGGCTGGGCGAGGCCGCGGCCGCGCACGTCTCGCGGACACTGCTTTAGACGACCGCGAAGCCCTGCACCTCCACCAGCGCCTCCGCGTCCCAAAGCCGGCTGACGCCGATGCCCGCCATCGCGGGGTACTCGCTCCCGGCCAGCCGCTTCCACACCGCGCCGATCTCACGCGCGTGGGCCCGGTAGTCGTCCATGTCGACGATGTAGATGGTCACGCTGCACAGGTCCGACGGCTCCCCACCCGCCGCGCGCAAGGCGGTGAGCAGGTTGGACAGCGCGCGTTCGAACTGCTCGACCACGCCGTCGCCGACGATGCGGTTCTCCTCGTCCAACGCGGTCTGACCGGCGAGGAAGACGAACCGGCCACTCGCCGCGACAGCGTGCGAGAAGCCGGACGGGCGGCCGAGCCCTGGCGGGTTGATGCGCTCCATACGGGTCAGCATATCCCGTATCGTTGACGGTCGTACATACCGCGACATACCCTGAGCGGCGTGCGTATCGCGGTGTTAGGCGGCGGCCCGGCGGGGCTCTACTTCGCCACGCTGGCGAAACAGCTCCATCCCGATCACGAGATCACCGTCTGGGAGCGCAACGCGCCCGACGACACCTTCGGGTTCGGGGTGGTGTTCTCCGACGAGACCCTCGGCGGCATCGAACACGCCGATCCGGTGATCCACGCCGCCATGCGCCGCGAGTTCGCGCGCTGGGACGACATCGACGTCCACTTTCGCGGCACGGTGCACACCTCCGGCGGGCACGGATTCGCCGCGATGAGCCGCAAACGGCTGCTCGGCATCCTCCAGGAACGCTGTGCGGAGCTCGGGGTCGACGTCCGTTTCCGCACCGAGGCGCCGAGCGCGGCCGAAGCGAGCGCCGAGTACGACCTCGTCGTCGCGGCGGACGGCGTCAACTCGCCGACCCGCAACGCCCTCGCCGAGAGCTTCCGGCCGAGCCTCCAGACCAGGCGCTGCAAGTACATCTGGCTCGGCACGGACCTCGTGTTCGACGCCTTCAAGTTCTCCGTGCTCGAAACCCCGCACGGGATCATGCAGATCCACGGCTATCCGTACAGCGACACCGCGAGCACGTTCATCCTCGAACTGCACGAGGACGTCTGGCAGCGCGCGTTCGGCGAGATCGCCGCCACCTCGCTGGCCCCCGGCGAAAGCGACGAGAAGTCGATCGAGGTCATCCGCGAGCTGTGCGCGGACGTCCTCGGCGAGCACCAGGTGTTCGCCAACAACTCGAAGTGGACCGCGTTCGCCACCGTCCGTTGCGCGAGCTGGCGGCACGAGAACGTCGTCCTGCTCGGCGACGCCGCGCACACGGCGCATTTCTCCATCGGTTCCGGCACGAAACTCGCCATGGAGGACGCGCTCGCGCTCGCCGCCTGCCTGCACGAACAGTCCGATATGGACAGTGCGCTCAAAGCCTATGAGGCGGAGCGAAGGCCGGTCGTCACCTCCACTCAGCGCGCCGCCCAAGCGAGCCTCGAATGGTTCGAGAACATGGGCCAGTACACCCACCAGGATCCGGCGCAGTTCGCGTTCAACATCCTCACCCGCAGCCGCCGCGTCACCTACGACAACCTCCGCCTGCGCGATCCCGAGTTCGCCGCGGAACTGGACACCTGGTTCGCGTCCACTCTGGACTCCGATGTGCGGCCCCCGATGTTCCAGCCGTTCCGTATAGGGAACCTGGACCTGCCGAACCGTGTCGTCGTCTCGCCGATGGACATGTACTCCTCCGAAGACGGCGTCCCGACCGATTTCCACCTGGTACACCTGGGAAGCAAGGCGCTCGGCGGCGCCGGGCTGGTGATGACGGAAATGGTCTGCGTCTCCGAAACCGGCCGTATCACCCCGGGCTGCGGCGGCCTGTACACCGAGGAACAAGAACAGGCGTGGCGGCGGGTCACCGACTTCGTCCACGGCCACACCCCCGCGCGCATCGGTGTCCAGCTCGGCCATTCCGGGCGCAAAGGCTCCACGAAACTGATGTGGGACGGCATCGACCAGCCGCTCCCCGAAGGCAACTGGGAGATCTGCGCCCCGTCCGCGATCCCGTACAGCGAAGCGAACCAGACCCCGCGCGAACTCACGAAGACCGAGCTGGACGAGATCCGCGACCAGTTCGCGCACTCCGCGTCCGCCGCCGCGCGCGCCGGATTCGACCTCCTCGAACTCCACTGCGCGCACGGCTACCTGCTGTCGTCGTTCCTGTCCCCGCTGACCAACCGGCGCACCGACGAGTACGGCGGCTCGCTGGAGAACAGGCTGCGTTTCCCGCTCGAAGTCTTCGACGCCGTCCGCGCCGCATGGCCCGCCGAGCGGCCGATGACGGTCCGCATCTCCGCGACCGACTGGTACGACGGCGGGATCGACGTCGACGACGCCGTCGAGATCGCCCGCGCGTTCGCCGAGCACGGCGTGGACGGTGTCGACGTGTCGACCGGCCAGGTCGTCAGCGAGGAGAAACCCGAGTACGGCCGCAGCTACCAGACGCCGTACGCCGACCGGATCCGCAACGAGATCGGCCGCCAGTACGGGATCGCGGTGATCGCCGTCGGCGCGATCTCCTCCTACGACGACGTGAACTCGCTGATCCTCGCAGGCCGCGCGGATCTGTGCGCGCTCGGCAGAACCCACCTTTACGATCCACAGTGGACACTGCACGCCGCCGCCGAGCAGGGCTATCCGATGCCGTGGCCCAAGCAGTTCGCGGCGGGCAGCCGGAAACCACAGGGCGGCCGCACCGACGGCCCGAAACCACGGCTGGAACTCCTTCGCTCGGGGAACCCGGCACCGCGCACGCCCGCTGGCGACCTGGGAGCGACCGATGACCGCCTTCGCACTGAACCCCGATCAGCAGGCCTTCGCCGAAGAAGTCCGGCGGCTGGGCGCCGAAAAGCTCCGCCCGCTGGCCGAATCCGGCACCGAAGGCGCGGTCAACCGGCCGCTGCTCAAGGAAATGGGCGCGCTCGGCCTGCTCGCCCGGCTGTTCCCCGGCGTCGGCGGCGGCAGCCCGAGCCGCGAGGCCGCCGCGACGGATCTCTGCATCCTGCGGGAATCCCTGGCCAGCCAGAGCACCGAGGCCGAGACGGCGTTGGCGCTGCAGGGCCTCGGCACGTATCCGGTGCTGCAGTCCGGGCAGGACTCGCAGGTCTCGAAATGGGTTCCCGCCGTGGCGGCGGGCGACGCCGTCGCCGCTTTCGCGCTCACCGAGCCGAACGCGGGTTCGGACGCGGCGGCGCTGGAGCTCGCCGCCGAACCCGACGGCGACGGCTGGCGGCTCACCGGCGAGAAGATGTGGATCTCCAACGCCCCCGAGGCCGATTTCTACAGCGTTTTCGCCCGCACCACCCCGGAAGCGGGATCGCGCGGGGTCTCCGCGTTCGTCGTCCCCGCCGATCGCGCCGGGCTGTCGGGCGAGCACCTCGACCTCGTCAGCCCGCATCCCATCGGCACTCTGGTCTTCGACGGCGTCCGCGTCGAACGGGACGAACTGCTCGGCGAACAGGACCGCGGCTTCGGCGTGGCGATGCGGACGCTGGACCTGTTCCGGCCGAGCGTCGGCGCGTTCGCCGTCGGGATGGCGCAGGCCGCGCTCGACGCCGCCGTCGCCCACGCGCAGACCAGGGTCGCGTTCGGCGGGCCGCTGCTGAAACAGCAGACCGTGGCGCACACCCTCGCCGAAATGGCGACCCGCACCGAAGCGTCGCGCCTGCTCGTCTACGCCGCGGCCGCCGCGTACGACGCGGGCGAGCGGAACCTCGCCGGACGGGCCGCGATGGCGAAACTGTTCGCCACCGAGACCGCGCAGTACGTCGTCGACTCGGCCGTGCAGATCCACGGCGCCCGGGCGCTGCGGCGAGGGCATCTGCTCGAACACCTCTACCGCGAGGTCCGGGCGCCGCGGATCTACGAAGGCGCGTCGGAAGTGCAGCGCACGATCATCGCGCGATCGCTGGCTTCTTCCTAGCCGGGCGCCGGTCGAGGTACCACTGCGTGGCGAGCAGGACCAGCGTCGTGCTCAGCCAGGCCGTGATCGCGGCGACCGATTGGGTCAAGGCGAGTTCGCTGCCGCCGAACGTGGTCTCCAGCCGCGGTCGCAGCACGATCTCCGCGACCGGGCCGATCAGGCGGCTGAGAATGATCGACATGGTCAGCGCGAAACTGCGGATCATCCAGCGCCGGTGATCGCCGAACCGGCGTTGCCTCGCCGCGCGCCAGCCGGCGAACGTGCACCCCAGCCACAGCACCCCGGCCACGGTGTTGGCCACACGCGTCGCCGGGCCGAACGGGCTCAGCGCGCCGACGGTCAGCGCCAGCAGACCGGCCGGGAGCACCCCGGCGAAGACGTACACCCGGCCGATCTTCCGGTGCACCGCCGGGTATTTCGCCCGGAACCACGGCCAGATCTGGAGCAGCGCGCCGACCATCGCGATCGAGCCGAACAGCACGTGCGCCGAGAGGAACCAGTAGTGCGAGGTGAACCCGGGCGGCTGCGGAACCCGTGACAGAGCCGGGTCCAGCGACAGATAAGGCGGCATCGAAAAGGCCAGGAAAATCACGACGATGACGGCCATCGGCCCGACCCAAGGCCGTCGCCACCACGATTTCCGTGGCGGCGTCTCCGGCGGGTCACGTCGTTCCAGCCTGACGGTCATCACTGTCCCTCACGTTTCCGTTAGCGGTAAACACCTTTCCGCTGCCGAACCTAGGACGCGGGGCTTCGGGGAAGAATGGAGCGGGCCGCCGGTTCGATGGTGGAGCAGGCCCTACCGCCGGCTGCCACGCACCCGGTGGACGAGATCCCGGTACGCCAGCCCGCTCTGCTTGATCGTCCGCGCCTGCGTCTCGCGGTCGACCCGGACCAGGCCGAGCCGTTTCGCGTAGCCGTACGCCCATTCGAAACTGTCCAAAAAGGACCACGCGAAATAGCCGCGGACATCCGCGCCCGCCTGTCGCGCGGCGGCCGTGGCGGCGATATGCGCGGACAGGTACGCGGCGCGGTCGTCGTCGCGGACGAAACCGGTCTCGTCGGGGACGTCGGCGAACGCGGCGCCGTTTTCGGTGACGTAGAGCGGCAGGCCAGGGTAGTCCCGGCCGATCCGGACGAGCAGTTCGGTGAGCTTGTGCGGCAGGATCTCCCAGCCCAGCGCCGTCGACGGCGCCCCGAACGGGACCTTGCGGAACGACGGCAACCCGAAGTGCTCGACCGCGTTCCCGTTCTCCTCCACCCCGGAGTACCGCGTGCCGAAGTAGTAGTCGACGCCGAGGAAATCGAGCGGTGCCGCGATGATCGACGGATCCCAGGGCTCGGACGGCAGGCGGATGTCCTGGCGCGCGAGGGTCGCGAGGACGTCCTCCGGATACCGGCCGTGCACGAGCGCGTCGAGGTAGAACCGCGTCCCCAGCCCGTCCTCGAAGCGGGCGGCTTCGCGATCGGCCTCGCTGGGCGTGGCCGGGTCGGCGGTGCTCAGATTGAGCGTGATACCGAACTTCGTCCCCGATGGCGCGAGTTCCCGCATCCGCCGCACGGCGAGACCGTGGCCGAGCAGCAGATGATGCGCCGCCGCCATCCCCGCCTTCGCGTCCCGGCGGCCGGGCGCCATCACTCCGTGGACGTAACCGTGCATGGCCGTGCACCACGGCTCGCTCAGCGTGGTCCAGTGGCGGACCCGATCGCCCAGCCGCTCGAACACGAGCATCGCGTAGTCGGCGAACCGGACGGCGGTGTCGCGCGCGGGCCAGCCGCCCGCGTCTTCGAGGTGCTGGGGCAGATCCCAGTGGTACAGCGTCAGCCAGGGATCGATGCCGTTGTTGAGCAGTTCGTCGACCAGCCGGTCGTAGAAGGCGATCCCGGCGGGATTGACGCCGCCGCGCCCGCGCGGCTGCACACGGGGCCAGGAGACGGAGAACCGGTAGGTGTCGACGCCGAGTTCCTTGAGCAGCGCGATGTCGGCGGGCATCCGGTGGTAGTGGTCGCAGGCGATCTCGCCGGTGTCACCGTTGTCGACCGACCACGGCGACTGGGCCCAGGTGTCCCAAATGGACGGTGTTCTTCCGTCTTCGGCGACCGCACCCTCGATCTGGTACGCCGAGCTGCCGACGCCCCACCGGAAGTCCGGCGGCAAGGAGCCGATGAGCTCGTCGTCCCCCGTCATGACCCTCTTCCCGCCTTATTTCACCAGTTGATACATGGCGGAGGCTAAGGTCGTGGGGCATCCTGGAAAGGTCCGCCGCCATAAGATGGGTATCCGCATGCCTGCCAAGCGCACCACCGTCCGTGACCTGCGGCGGCACAACCGTTCCCTCCTCCTGTCGAAACTCTACTTCGACGGCCCGCTCAGCCGCCACGAATTGAGCGGTCTGACCGGTTTGAGCGCCGCGACCGTCAGCAACGTGACCGCCGAGCTCGGCGAAGAACGCCTCATCATCGAGGCCGGTCTCGTCGAGTCCGACGGCGGCAGGCCGCGTGTCCTGCTCCGGGTCGACCCGGCGTACGGCCACGTCGCGGGCGTCGACATCGGCGAGACCGGGGTGAAGGTCGAGCTGTTCGACCTCGCCATGAACCGGCTCGCCACCGTCGAGCACCCCCTCGCCTCCCGGCGCCCGGACGCGGCCGCGGCGGTCACCCAGGTGGCGTCCGGGCTCCGGGAGGTGATCACGGAATCGGGGATCGACGAGGCGACCGTGCTCGGTGTCGGCGTCGGCGTCCCCGGCACCGTCCACCAGGGCGAGGCGCTCCGCGTGCACGCGCCCACCATCGGCTGGAAAGAGGTCCCGCTCACCGACCTCCTGCGCGCGGAGGGCGTCGAGCTTCCGCTGTTCGTCGACAACGGCGCGAAAACCCAGGGCCAGGGCGAAATGTGGTTCGGCGCCGGCCGCGGCGCCCGGCACGCGGTGATCGCCCTGATCGGCTCCGGGGTCGGCGCGGCCGTGATCACCGACGGCACCACCTACCGGGGCTCCACCAGCAGCGCGGGCGAATGGGGCCATACGACGATCGTCTACGGCGGTCAGGAATGCCGCTGCGGGGCACGCGGCTGCCTGGAGTCCTACGTCGGCGCGGAGGGTGTCCTCGCCCGCTATCGCAAGGCGCGCGGTGGAAAGACGGCCTCGGACGACGACGAGCAGACGCAGTTCGCGGCCCTGCTGGAGTCGGCGGGCAAGGCCAAGGCCGCGGCCAAGGTGCTGGAAGAGACCGCGGGCTATCTCGGCGCCGGGATCGGCAACCTGATCAACCTGTTCAACCCGGAGCGGATCGTGCTGGGCGGCTGGGCCGGGCTCGCGCTCGGCGAACGGTACCTGCCCGAGATCCGGCGGGTGGCCGGCGAGCACGCGCTGGCGCACGTGTTCGACCAGACCGAGATCGAGCTCGGGCAGCTCGGGCCGGACGCCGTCGCCATAGGAGCCGCCACCCTCCCGGTCGCCGCCCTCCTGGACCAGGGCGCGGACCCGCGGACGGCCGGGTCGAAGCGGGGCACCGCCGCCTGACCTTAATTCGAGTTCGAAAAATACGTCTTGTCGCAGTGGTAGAGACCATGCATACTTTGTTGTCAGGCACAACAAAGTGGTTCTGCCAGCGCTTTCCGTTCTCCCGCGCGTCCCTGCCGCGTGGGGTCCCCAACGGTCAGAGAGGCGACAACGATGTCCATCTCAACTCGTTTCCGCTGGGCGGCGCTCCTCGCCGCCGGCGTTCTCCTCGGCTCACTCCCGGCCACCGCGCAGCCCCCGGCCGCCGAGGCCGCGGTCATGGCCGCGACCTTCACCGACGACTTCACCGGGCCCGCCGGCGCGGGTATCGACACCTCGAAATGGCATTTCGAGACCGGCGACAACGTCAACAACCACGAGCGGCAGTGGTACACGTCCGGGACGAACAACGCGGCGCTCGACGGCCAGGGCAACCTGGTCATCACCGCGAAGAAGGAGAACCCCGGCAACTACAACTGCTGGTACGGCCGGTGCGAGTACACCTCGGCGCGGCTGTCCACGCAGGGCCAGTTCACCCAGACCTACGGCCGCTTCGAGGCGCGGATGAAACTGCCGCGCGGACAGGGGATGTGGCCCGCGTTCTGGATGCTCGGCGCCGACATCGGCAACGTCGGCTGGCCCAACAGCGGCGAGATCGACATCATGGAGAACGTCGGCTTCGAGCCGAACACGGTGCACGGCACCCTCCACGGCCCCGGCTACTCCGGCGCGGGCGGTATCGGCGCGGCCTACAACGGCCCGAACTTCTCCGACGACTTCCACACCTACGCCGTCGATTGGGCACCGAACCAGATCAAGTGGTACGTGGACGGGAACCTCTACCAGACCCGCACCCCAGCCGATCTCAACGGCAACCGCTGGGTCTTCGACCACCCCTTCTATCTGATCCTGAACCTCGCCGTCGGCGGCTACTGGCCGGGTGACCCGAACTCCAGCACCGTCTTCCCGCAGCGGCTCGTCGTCGACTACGTGCACGTCAACTCCAGCGACACCGCCGGGCGCACCGGGCGGATCACCGGTATCGGCGGCAAATGCGTCGACGTCGCCGGGGCGAACACCGCCAACGGCACCCCGATCCAGATCACCGACTGCAACGGGAACGCCGCGCAGAACTGGACCGTCGGCGGCGACGGCACGATCCGCGCGCTCGGCAAGTGCATGGACGTCTCCGGCGGCGGAACCGCGGACGGCACCGCCGTGCAACTGTGGGACTGCAACGGATCCGGCGCG
Source organism: Amycolatopsis sp. EV170708-02-1 (assembly GCF_022479115.1). Lineage (NCBI taxonomy): Bacteria > Bacillati > Actinomycetota > Actinomycetes > Pseudonocardiales > Pseudonocardiaceae > Amycolatopsis > Amycolatopsis sp. EV170708-02-1. The sequence goes on along the minus strand of NZ_CP092497.1, from coordinate 3,000,295 downwards.
CAGAAGTGGGCGATCAGCGGCGCGCGCGACATCGTGAACCCGCAGGCGGACAAATGCCTGGACGCCACCGGGAACAGCTCCGCGAACGGGACCAGACTCCAGATCTGGACCTGCGGGGGCGGCGCGAACCAGAAGTGGACGACGCCGTGAAACGGCTGCCGCTGCTCGGCGCCGCGGTGATCGCGGCGGCCACCCTCGTCGCGACGCCGGCGCAGGCCGCGGGTGAGACGGTGAACATCTGGCTCACCACCACGAACGACTCGCGCGGCGTGAACGTCACGCGCGGGCTCCAGCAGCAGTCACCGATCACCTTCGCCGCGGGCACCGGAACGGGTCAGCAGACCATCACCGTCGACGAGAACACCACGTACCAGCAGTTCGAGGGCGCGGGCGCGTCGTTCACCGACACCGCCGCGTGGCTGATGAAAGGCAGTGGCGCGCTGTCGCAGGCGACCCGCGACGAGACCATGCGGAAGCTGTTCGACCCCGTTTCGGGGATCGGCGTCAACTTCATCCGCAACCCCCTGGGATCCTCGGATCTGGCGCGGTTCAGCTACTCGTTCGACGATCTCCCGGCGGGCCAGACCGATCCGAACCTGGCGAAGTTCTCGATCGCGCACGACCTCGACAGCATCCTGCCGCTGACCAAACAGGCCAGGGAGATCAACCCGGCGACCAAGGTGATGGCGTCGCCGTGGAGCGCGCCGCCGTGGATGAAGGACAACGGCGATTTCAAGCTGGGCTGGCTGAAAGCCGAGTACTACCCGGCCTACGCGCAGTATTTCGTCAAGTACATCCAGGCATATCAGGCGCAGGGTGTCCCGATCCATTACGTGTCGGTGCAGAACGAGCCGACCTGCTGCGCGAGCTATCCGTCGATGAACTGGAACGGCGCCGGTCTCCAGTACTTCACGAAGACCAACCTGTTGCCCGCCTTGAAGGGACTGTCCACAAAGGTCCTCGCACTGGACTGGAACTGGGACAAGTACGCGGAATTCGGCGCGCCGACGATGGACGACACGGCGATCCGCACCGATCCGAACTTCGGCGGGATGGCGTGGCACGGCTACGGCGGCGACGTCGCCCAGCAGACGAGGGTGCACGACCAGTACCCGGACGTGCCCGCGTACAGCACGGAGCATTCCGGCGGGACCTGGGTGAGCCATCAGCAGGCCGAAGACATGGCGAACATCGTCGACTACACGCGGAACTGGAGCAAGAGCTTCATCAAATGGAGCCTCGCGGTGGACCAGAACATGGGGCCGCACAACGGCGGCTGCGGCACCTGCACCGGGCTGATCACTGTCCACAATGGAGACTCGCGGCACGGGCAGGTCGATTACACCGTCGAGTACTACACGATGGGCCACCTGACGAAGTTCGTGAAACCGGGCGCGTACCGGATCTCGTCGAACGACAACTCCGCGGTGCGGAACGTCGCGTGGAAGAATCCGGACGGGTCGAAGGCGCTGATCGCGTACAACACCAGCGGCGCGAGCCAGAACGTGCGCGTCAACTGGGGCGGCCAGTCCTTCACTTACACGCTGCCCGCGTCGACGTCGGCGACGCTCACGTGGTCGGGGACGCAGTCGGGCGGCGGCGTCCGCACCGGCGCGATCACCGGACTGGGCGGCAAATGCGTCGACGTGGCCGGGGCGAACAGTGCCAACGGGACGGCGGTGCAGCTCTACGACTGCAACGGCTCGGCCGCGCAGCGGTGGTCGTTCCAGGCCGACGGCACGGTGCGGGCGCTGGGCAAATGCCTCGACGTCACCGGGATGTCCACCGCGGACGGCGCGCCGCTGCAACTGTGGGACTGCGCAGGCGGGCCGAATCAGCGGTGGGCGGCCAACGCCGCCCGCGACCTGGTGAACTCCGGCTCGGGCAAATGCCTGGACGCGACCGGGAACTCCTCGGCCAACGGCACGCGCCTGCAGATCTGGGCCTGCACCGGGGCCGCCAACCAGAAGTGGGTCACCCCCTAGCGCCCCACGCGTTTCGTCCTCTGAATGCGGTAGTTCGACTCCGAACTACCGCATTCAGTCCTCTGAATGCGGTTGGGAGCGCTCGGCGTAGGCCTCGACGAGCTGGTTTTCGGCGTCGGTGAGGTACTGCGCGAGAAGCTTTTCGGCGCCCAGGCCGTCGCCGGCCTCGATGCGCTCGAGGATCTCCGCGTTGCGCTTGAGGTACGGCTCGTGGAACCGCCGCGGGTCGGCCATCATGTGGAACACCAGCCGCAGCTCGGCCAGGATGCCGCGCATCAGCTCGTCGATCCGCTCGCTGCCGCTCAGCTCCGCGATCGCCGAATGGAACCGGATGTTCGCGGTGCCGAGGTCCTGCCAGCGCTCGCTCCGCTCGGCGAGCCTGCCGTCCTCGACCAGGCGCGCGAGCTTCGCGAACGTCGGGGGCTTCTCCGTCACCGCACGGACCGCCGAGCACTCGACGACCTTGCGCACCTTGTAGAGGTCCACGACGTCCTCGACGGGCAGCACCCGCACGAAGACCCCTCGATTGAGCTCGTGGGTCAGCAGGCGTTCGTGCGTGAGCAGCCGGAACGCCTCGCGCAGCGTGTTGCGGGAGACGCCGAGCGCCGAGCCGATGTCGTGCTCCGACAGCCGGACGCCGGGCAGGAAGAACCCTTCCGCGATGCGCGTGCGGAGGACACCCGCGACCCTTTCGGCCGTGCTGGTGCGGCTCACCATGCCGCGATCCGCTTCGAGTCCTTGAACCGAGGCAGGACCACCCTCCGCGATCGTCACGTGACCGATACTAACCGGCTACAAGAGTCCGAGCCAAGGATCCCCTTGTGGAATTGTTGAACAATCCCTACAGTGGCTTCCCATGTGACCCGTGCCACGATGGGATCCACCCTCTGGAGGTGCCGATGGACGCGACAGCCACTACCGAAGACACCCGCCCCTTCGCCTGGTTCCGCACGCTCGGTTCGCGAGGCCGCCGGGCCTTCGTCGGCGCCTTCGGCGGATACGGGCTCGACTCGTTCGACTACCAGACCCTGCCGCTGGGCCTGGCCGCGATCACCGCCTACTACGGCCTCTCCGGCGGTGAGGCCGGCCTGCTCGGGACCACGACGCTGGTGGTCTCGGCGATCGGCGGCATCGGCGCGGGCATCCTGGCCGACCGCATCGGCCGGGTCCGCACCCTCCAGCTCACCATCGCGATGTACACGATCTTCACCGTGCTCTGCGGGTTCGCGCCGAACTTCGAGACGCTGCTGGTCTTCCGGGCCCTGCAGGGCCTGGGCTTCGGCGGCGAATGGGCCGCCGGCGCCGCGCTGGTCGCGGAGTACTCGCAGGCGAAGTACCGCGGCCGCACGGTCGCCTTCGTGCAGAGCGCGTGGGCGGTCGGCTGGGCGCTGTCCGTCGTCGTCTACACGGTGGTCTTCAGCATCTGGAGCCCGGACATGGCGTGGCGCGTCATGTTCTGGACCGGCGTCATCCCGGCGCTGCTGGTGCTGTGGGTCCGCCGCAACGTCCAGGACGCGCCCGTCGCGGAAGCCGCCCGGGCCACGAAGAAGGAACGCGGCTCGCTGGCAGGCATCTTCAAACCGGACCTGCTGCGCACGACGTTCTTCGCCGCGCTGCTCGCCACCGGTGTCCAGGGCGGTTACTACACGCTCGCGACCTGGCTGCCGAGCTACCTGAAGACCACCCGCGGCCTCACCGTCATCGGCACCGGCGGCTATCTCGCGTTCCTGATCTCCGGCGCCTTCATCGGGTACGTCACCGGCGGCTATCTCACCGATCTCCTGGGCCGCAAGAAGACGTTCCTGCTGTTCTCGGTGCTGTCGGCCGGCCTCATCGTCGCCTACACGCAGATCCCGGCGGGCGCGAACACGCTCGTGCTGTTCCTCGGCTTCCCGCTCGGGTTCTCGATGTCCGCGATCTTCAGCGGGTTCGGCGCCTTCCTCGCCGAGCTGTACCCGTCGGCGCTGCGCGGGACCGGGCAGGGCTTCACCTACAACCTCGGCCGGGCCATCGGCGCGACGTTCCCCGCCGTGGTCGGTTTCCTCGGCGCGGGCGGCGCGATGGTGTTCGGCGCGGTCGGCTACGGGATCGCCGTGCTGGCCCTGCTCGGCCTGCCCGAGACTCGCGGCCGCGAACTGCTGTGACCACAATCGGAAGAGGAGGCACCGCGATGACCACCTTCGACGACCCGGCGACGTTGTCCCCCGGCGAGGCCCGCGCCCTGTTCCGCGCGGGCACGGCCCGCCCCACCACCGGCTGGGCGAACGGGTTCACCCAGACCAACCTGATCGCCGTCCCCGAGGACTGGGCCTACGACGTCCTGCTGTTCTGCCAGCGGAACCCGCAGCCCTGTCCGGTGCTCGACGTCAGTGACCCCGGCGACCCGTCGACCCGGCTGGCGCCCGGCGCGGATCTGCGCACCGACCTGCCGCGTTACCGCGTCTGGCAGAACGGCGCGCTGTCCGGCGAGATCGCGGACGCGAGCGGGCTGTGGCGCAGCGACATGGTCGCGTTCTCGATCGGCTGCAGTTTCACCTTCGAATCGGCGCTGGCCGCGGTGGGCATCCCGCTGCGGCACGTCGACCAGGGCCGCAACGTGGCGATGTACCTGACGAACCGCGAGTGCGTCCCGGCCGGGCGGCTGCGCGGGCCGATGGTGGTCTCGATGCGGCAGATCCCCGAAGACCGCGTGGACGACGCCGTGCGCATCACCCGCGGGATGCCCGCCGTGCACGGTGCGCCGGTGCACATCGGCGATCCCGCCGCGCTCGGCATCGCCGACCTCGGCAAGCCCGATTTCGGCGACCCGGTCGACGCGGCCCCCGGTGACGTGCCGGTGTTCTGGGCGTGCGGCGTGACCCCGCAGGCGGCGCTGATGGCCTCGCGGCCGCCGTTCGCGATCACGCACGCGCCGGGCTACATGTTCGTGACCGACAAACTCGACAGTGAGTTCAGGGTGGCCTGATGGATCTCAACAGTATTGATCTCAACAGCGACCTCGGCGAGGGTTTCGGCGCCTGGAAGATGGGTGACGACGACGCCATGCTCGACATCGTCACCAGCGCGAACGTCGCTTGCGGCTTCCACGCCGGCGACCCGTCGGTGATGCGGCGCGTCTGCGAGCGCGCGGCGGAGCGGGGCGTCGTCATCGGCGCCCACGTCGCCTACCGCGATCTGGCCGGTTTCGGGCGGCGGGCGATGGACGTCGCCCCCGCCGATCTGGCCGACGACGTGCTCTACCAGATCGGCGCGCTCGACGCGTTCGCCCGCGCGGCGGGAACGAGCGTGCGGTACGTCAAACCGCATGGAGCGCTGTACAACACGGCGGCGGTGGATCCGGAGCAGGCGGCCGCCGTGGTCGAGGCCATCCGGCGGTTCCGCCCCGGGCTCGCGCTGTTGTGCCCGCCGGGGTCGGAAATGGCCAAGGAGGCGGAAACGGCCGGGTTCCCCGCGTACGCCGAGGCGTTCGCGGACCGCGCGTACACCCCCGAAGGCCTTCTCGTCTCCCGGAAACAGCCCGGTGCCGTGCTTCACGACGCCGACGAGGTGGCCTCCCGGGCGGTCGCGATGGCGACCACCGGCAAGGTCGTCGCCGCCGACGGCACCGAGCTGGCGCTGCAGCCGCATTCGCTGTGCGTGCACGGCGACACACCCGGCGCCGTCGAACTGGCGCGCCGGATCCGCGCGGGGCTCGACGCCTCCGGTGTCCACATCGGATCGTTCCTCGAGGCCGCATGATGCGAGTGCTGCCCTATGGGGCGCGTGCGGCCATGGTCGACTTCGACGATCCGTCGGAGGTGCTCGGGCTGCACGCGTCACTGGAGCAGGACCCGCCGGACGGCGTCCTCGAACTGGTCCCGGCCGCGCGGACCCTGCTCATCCGGTTCGACCCCGGCCGGACCCACCACGACCGGCTCGCCGAAGACGTCCTTTACCGGTCCACAGTGGACATAAAACCGCGTGAAGCCGCCGAGATCGTCGTGCCGGTGCACTACGACGGCCCGGACCTGGCCGATGTCGCGGCCGCCTCCGGCATGTCCGCGGAGGCGGTCGTCCGGCGGCACGAAGACGGGACCTACGTCTCGGCGTTCTGCGGTTTCGCCCCGGGTTTCGCCTATCTGACCGGGCTCGACCCCGCGCTGCACCTGCCGCGCCGGACGAGCCCGCGCACCCGGGTGCCCGCCGGCTCGGTCGCCATCGCGGGCGAGTACACGGCGGTGTACCCGAACGCCTCACCCGGTGGCTGGCAGCTGATCGGGCGCACCACGCTGCCGGTGTGGGACGTCGAGCGGGAGCCGCCGAACCTGCTGGCTCCCGGCACCCGGATCCGGTTCACTTCATGACCGCGAAGATCGAAGTGCTCCGCCCCGGCGTTTTCACCACCGTGCAGGATCTCGGGCGACCGGGGCTGGCCGCGATCGGCGTCGGCCGGTCCGGCGCCGCCGACCGCGGTTCGCTGCGGCTGGCGAACCGGCTGATCGGGAACCCCGAGGGCCACGCGGCCCTCGAATGCGTTCTGGGCGGCCTCGCCCTGCGATTCCCGGCTCCGGCGACCGTCGCCGTCACCGGCGCGCCGTGCTCGATCACCGTCGGCGGACGGGCTTTCGGCCCCGGCTCTCCGATCCAGGTCGGCCCCGGCGAAGAACTCGTCCTCGGGATGGCTTCTCACGGTTTGCGGTGCTATGTCGCCGTGCGCGGCGGTATCGACGTCCCCGCCGTGCTGGGCGCGCGGTCGACCGACACACTGGGCGGACTCGGCCCGCCCGCGCTTTCGGCCGGGATGACTTTGCCGGTGGGGCAGCGGGCGCTCTCCCACCCCGGGGTGGATCTCGCTCCTCGTGCGCCCTTGCCGGACGTACCGGTCCTGCGAGTAACTCCGGGGCCTCGCGTTTCGTGGTTCGTTTCCGACGCACTGTCCACTTTGGTCTCCACTGGTTACGTCGCCACCGCCGACGTCGATCGGGTGGGTGTGCGACTGGCCGGTCCCGCGTTGTCGCGGGCACGTGGTGGCGAATTGCCGCCCGAGGCCGCCGTGCCGGGCGCGTTGCAGGTACCTCCTTCGGGGCAGCCGATCCTGTTCCTGGCCGACCACCCGGTGACCGGCGGCTATCCGGTGATCGCCGTGGTGGAGGAAGCGGATCTGGACCTGGCCGCGCAGGTGCGGCCGGGGCAGCGGGTGCTTTTCCGGCTGGTTTGAGGGTTTGGCCGCGTCGGCGCACTGTGTTCCGTCTTGGTGTTCCGGCGGCGCGGATTCCGATATTCCTTCTTGGCCGATTCGGACTTTCCGTCCGCGGGCCGGATTGATCACGTACGGAGTTCATTGAGCGCGATATAGTCTGAATATGCTATAGCACAGGTGTTCGATTCGGCGTAGCGTTGATCTTGTGTCCAGCGACGATGCCTCTCCGAAGACGTCCACCGAGTGGTGGCGCGTCGATACGGCGACGCTGCACGCCCGTAAACAGGAACTCGAAATTCAGAAGCGGCGGTTGGATGCCGAGCAGAACGCGATCCTCGCGGAAATCAACTCCCGTGGAGTGCGTGGCTGTAGTGGTCATTCGACGTTGGCGGGGTTGATTGTCGAGGATTTCCTGGTGTCGGACAAGGAAGCCAGTGCCCGCGCCGACCGGGTCCTCGCCCTGCACCCTGGCCCGTCGATCGGCGGCGATCCCGAACCACCCCTGGCTCCACTCACAGCCGAGGCTGCCGCGGAGGGCGCGATCGGCGGCGGCCAGATCGACGCGATCATCAAAACCCTCGCCCGGATCCCGTCTTCTGTGCCTGAGGAGGATGTGCGGGCTGGGGAGAAGATCCTGGTCGAGCTGGCCCGGCACGCGGGGCCACGGCAGATCGCCCGCGCCGGACGGCGCCTGCTGGACGAGCTCGACCCCGATGGGAAGGAACCCCGCAACGAGGACCCGAAGGAGACCCGGCCGGAGTTGCGGTTCGTGAAGCACCGCGACGGCACCTTGGGCCTCAAAGCCAGACTCGACCTGGAAACCTACGCCCGCCTCAAATCCGACCTCGACCCGATGGCCAAACCCCACAAAGCCATCGACGGCGTGCGTGACTCCCGCAGCCAGGACGAACGTTACGGGGATGCCTTCACCGACTACGTCCGCCTGAAAACCACCAGCCGTAACCTTCCCGGCCAAGCCGGGGAAGCCACCCACATCCTCGTCACCATGTCCTACGAGGATTTGATGAACGATCTCGGTGAAGCCCACCTTGATCTGGTCGGGCCGATCAGTGCCACCGACGCCCGCATCCTCGCCTGCGACGCCCGCGTCAGACCCGGCGTCCTCGGCACCGCAGGCGAACCGCTGGACATCGGCCGCTCCAAACGCACCGTCTCCCTGGCCCAGAAATACGCCCTCACCCTCCGCGACGGCGGCTGTGCCTTCCCGGGTTGTGACATGCCCGTCCCGCGGTGCACCGCTCATCACATTGTTTTCTGGCGACATCACGGCGAAACGAAAATCGACAACCTCGTCCTCCTGTGCACGAAACACCACCGGTTGATCCACCGCAGCGAATGGAAAGTCCAGATCGCCCAAGACGGACTCCCCGAATTCACCCCGCCCGCCTACCTCGACCCGACCGGGACACCGAGGCGCAACACCATGCACCTCAGGACATAGACCGCCCCTTGTCGGTGGCCGGAAACCGAACTCGCAGCCAGCTGTGAAAATGGCCCAGGAAACCTAAGCCGAAGGAAGTCCCGAAACCCGCAAGGTGATGTTCAACCGTCCCGCCAAACCCAGCGCCGGATCAGCGGTCCCCGGCAACACCCGGGGCACCCCGTGGAAAGCCAGCCGGGATTCCCCGCCGAACACGAACAGATCCCCCGAGCGCAGATCCACATCCGTATAGGGCCGGCCGCGATCGGTCGTGTTCCCGAACCGGAAGACGCAGGCGTCCCCGAGGCTCAGCGACACGACGGGCTCCAGCGAAGCCTCGTCCTTGTCCTGATGCTGCCCCATCTTCGCGGCGGAATCATAGAAGTTCACCAGCGCGATGTCCGGCTCGTACGACGAAGCCCCGTAGGCGTCCGAGACGGCCTGCTTGCCCAGATCGGCGAGCCACGATGGAAACGGCAGCACCGGGGAGCCGTCGTCGGTCACCTTCGAATACCGGTACGGATGCCAGTGCCAGCCGAGGCACACCGTCCGCACCGACATGACACCGCCGTTCGGCAGCCGTGTCCGCCGGTAGCCACGCCAGCCGCGGCAGGCTTCGACCAGACGACGTTGCGCGTCGAGGTCGAGCCAGTCCGGAACGTGCACCGCGCCGGGCGCGACTTCGGTCCGCGGGCGAGGGATCAGCGCGTCCACATGTCGAGTCTGCCAGGACACGCGCCGACGATCCGGTGGCCCCGCACCATGACACCGGCCGCGGCGAACCAGCGCAGCACCTGCCGGACGAAACGCGGCTCGGACGGGGCATCCATGACTGTCACGGCCAAGCAAGCTGCCACAAAGCGGCAGCAGAAGCCACCTTTCGGACTACTCCGATCGGCCGGTTGACCGCAGTGCGTTCACCCGGTCACTGTGCGAATTCGACCACGGTCACCCCGGCCCGCGCGGGCACCGGGTCGTTCATCGCCGCGAGCACCGCGGGGACCTCGTCGAGGCCGACCCGGTTGCCGATCATGCCTTCGAGGTCGATCCCGGCCGCCTCCACCACCCGCAGCATCTCGGGGTACTCGTGCGCCTGCAGGCCGTGGATGCCGACGATCTCCAGCTCCGCGCCGATCACCCGGTGCATCGGGATGGGCGCGATGCCCTGCGCGGGCGGCATCAGACCGGCCTGGACATGCCGTCCGCGTTTGCGGAGGCTCCCGATCGAGGCGGCACAGGTGGTCGGCGAGCCGAGGCAGTCGAGCGAGACGTGCGCGCCGCCGCCGGTCAGCTCCCGGACATGAAGAGCGACGGCCTCGTGGCCCTCGAACTCGGAAGGATCGACGGCCGAAGCGGCGCCCATCCGCGAAGCCAGCGCCCTGGCCTGCGGAGACGGGTCGACGGCGACGACCGACGCACCGGCCGCGACGGCCAGCAGGATCGACGAGACGCCGACGCCACCGCAGCCGTAGACCGCCACCCACTGACCGGGCCGGACCCCGCCCTGGCGCAGCACGGCCCGGAACGCCGTCCCGAACCGGCAACCCAGCGCCGCCGCCTCCGCGGCGGACAGCGAATCCGGGAGCGCCACGAGGTTGACCTCGGCGTTTTCGATGGCGACGTACTCCGCGAACGAACCCCAGTGGGTCGCGCCCGGCTGGAACTCGCGATCGCAGATCTGCTGGTCACCGGCGGCGCACTGGGCACAGGTGCCGCAGGCGCAGACGAACGGCACCGTCACCCGATCGCCTGCCGACCAGCCGCGGACGCCCTCGCCGAGCGACGCGATCCGGCCGGCGAGCTCGTGCCCGGCGACGTGCGGCAGCTTCACCGACGTGTCGTGCCCCTGCCAGGAGTGCCAGTCGCTGCGGCACACCCCGGTCGCCTCGACGGCGATCACCACCCCGCCCGGCGGCGCGACCGGATCCGGCACCACGCGTACCTCGGGCAGCACCCCGAACTCCTCGAAGACGACCGCCCGCACTCGCACTCCCGCTAAGTTCCCGTGTCCCGGCCTCGCTGCGTCACGAGGCCCTCGCCGGGCACCGTACACCGGGCCGCGCGCCCGCGCGGCGGCCCGAGGAGCCTTGACAGCGACTCCGGCGGCACCCCGAGGACCTCCTCGAGATTCTTGAGCACCAGCAGGGATTCCGGCCGTTCGGGACGGCAACGCCCCGACTGCCAGTGGCTCAGCGTCGCGAGGCTGACCGAGCACCCCCGCCCTCTCAGCCGGTACCGGATCCGATCGAGGCCGAGGCCCCTCGCCCTGATCGCCGCCCTGAGGGCGTCCGCGAACGGCCCGGTTTCCAAAAGCCGTCTGAGTTCACGTCCTTCCGCCACCCCCCGGTCGATGGTGTGTGTCCGCTGACCGGTCATCTTCATCGCCTTCGCACGCTCGCTAGCCACCCGGAAAAGCGCAGCCTAGGCGTGGGAACACATGATCGGAAGGGCCTTAGATCACCTTTCCGCGTGGCAGGCGGGTGACGTAACTATGCAGGGACGTAGGGAAAATTCCCACCGCACCACCCGGCCGAAACGCGTCCACAGTGGACACGAAGCTCAGCGTAGCGCGACCGACAGCGCCTGCGCGATCTCCTTGCCGATCGCGTGTGTCGCCGCGTCCGGCGGCGAGCCGACCTTGACCACCATCGGGCCGCCGAACGGCTGACGCTCCACGACCTCGATCCGCTCGCCGAGGCCGATCGAATGCTCGGTCAGGTAGCGCAGGAGTTCCGGATCGGTGTCCCAGACGCGGACGATCTCGCCGACCGCGCCGGGCGGGAGATCGTCGAGGATGCGCATCGGCATCTCCTCGACACTGCCGTCGGGGCGGGGATGGGGTCGCCGTGCGGGTCGCGTACCGGGTTGCCGAGCTTCGCGGCGATCCGCTCCACGAGCCTGTCCGACACCGCGTGTTCGAGCGCGTCGGCCTCGGCGTGCACCTCGTCCCAGGTGTAGCCGAGCTCGGACACCAGGTAGGTCTCGATCAGCCGATGACGGCGGAGCACCGAGCGGGCCAGCAGCCTGCCGTCGGTGGTCAGCTCGATCCCGCGGTACGGCACGTGCGCGACCAGCCCCAGCTGGGACAGTTTGGTGACCATGCCGGACGCCGACGACGGACTGACCTCCAGCCGTCCGGCCAGCGACGTGTTGGTGACGGCCTCGCCGCGCTCCACCAGCCCGTAGATCACCCGGACGTAGTCCTCCACGGACGACGACCTGCGACTTGCCCCTTCACCCATGCGTTCGAGTTTACGGCTTGGCTCACCCGGCGTGCGGCCGCCAGCGGTACCGGATCCAGCCGGGGACGGGGTCGGCGCCGAGCTGGGCGTAGAACGCCTCACCCTTCTCGTTGCCCTCCTGCATGTCCCATTCGACCCGGCCGGGCGTCCGCGCGCTCAGCTCGTCGAGCAGCTCCCGCCCGAGGCCGAAACGGCGGTGCTCCGGGCGCACGAAGAGGTCGTCGAGCCAGATCCCGGGCCGGGCCTCCCAGGTGGAGAAGTTCCAGCTGCAGAACGCGAAGCCCGCGACCTTGCCCGGCTCACCCGGCGGGGTGGCCAGCAGCACCCAGGCCTTCGGATCGGGCCCGAAGAGGAACCCGGCCATCTCCTGCCTGTCGAGCTTCAGGTCGTGTTTGTCCTCGTAGACCGCGTGCTCCTCGATGAGCGCGCAGATCTCCTCGATGTCGTCCGCGACCGCGTCCCGCACCGGCATGGGTCTCAGCTCCGTTCGTAGACGATGTCGCCGCCGACGGCGGTGGCGACGACGTGGATCGAATCCAAAGTGGACTCGTCGGTCGGGTCGGCCGAGAGGACGGCGAAGTCCGCGAGCTTGCCGATCTCCAGTGTGCCCAGGTCCTTCTCGGCGAAAGCGGCGTACGCGGATCCATACGTGTACGCGCGCAGGGCTTCGGCGGGGGTGAGCCGCTCATCGGGACCCAGCACGACCCCGGACGCGGTCTTCCGCCGCACCATGTCGGCCAGCGCGAGCAGCGGCGCCCCCTCGACGACCGGGCGGTCCGAGCTGGCGGGGAGCACGCAGCCCGCGTCGAGGAGGCTCTTGAGCCGGTAGCACCACGGTTCGCGTTCGGGGCCGAGCGCGGCCCGCATGCCGTCGCCGATCTCGTTGACGAACCGGCCCTGCGGCGACGCGATCAGCCCCAGCGACGCCAGCCGCTTCAGTTCCTCGGGCCGCAGCACCGCGCAGTGCTCGATGCGGTGCCGGTGGTCGCGACGCGGATCCGCCTTCAACGCGGCTTCGTAGGCGTCGAGGACGACGGTGATCGCGCGGTCGCCGATGGCGTGCGTCGCGACCTGCCAGCCCGCCTTGTGCGCGGCGGCGATCGTCCGCGCGATCTCGTCCTCGGGCACCTGGAAGTAGCCGACGTTGTCCGTTTCGCCGGCGAACGGCTCGTGCATGGCGCAGGTGCGGCCGATCAGCGAGCCGTCGGCGAACAGCTTCATCGCGCCGATCCGCAGCCATTCGTCGCCGAAGCCGGTGCGCATCCCCAGGTCCAGACCGAAGCCGGCACCCGCGTCGAGGTCGTGGAGCACACTCGCCGCGACCATCACCGTGCTCCGCACCCGCAGCACCCCGCGTTCGCGCGCCAGCTGGTACGCGGCGAGCTCGGCGGGGGTCTCCCCACGAGACCCCGCCGATCCCGGCCTCCTGGACGCTCGTGATCCCTTCGGCCAGGTACCGCTCGCTCGCCCTGTCCAGCCCCCGGACGACCCGCTCGACCGGCGTCGGATAGGTCAGCGGCCGCAGCATGAGCTGGGCCTGTTCACGCAGCAGCCCGGTCGGCGAACCGTCCTCGTCGCGGACGACGTCGCCGCCGACGGGCACCTCGCCCAGGTCCAGCCGCTCCAGCACCGCGGAGTTGACCACGGTCATATGCCCGGACGTGTGCTTGAGCCGCACGAGGTGCCCGGGAGCGGCGCGGTCGAGACCCTGTCGCGTCGGATGACCGCCCACGAGTTTGTTCTGGTCGTAGCCGCTGCCGATGATCCAGCCGCCCGGCGGTGTTTCGGCCGCGCGCCGCGCGACAGCGTCGTACACCTCGTCGACGCTGCGGCAATCCGAGAGGGCGACATCGTCGAGTGCCATGCCGAACCAGGCCATGTGGTTGTGCGCGTCGTGGAATCCGGGCACTACCACCGAGCCGCCCAGATCCACCCGGCGCTTTGCGGAAAGCGCGGCCGCATCGTGGCCTAACGCGACGATTCGTCCGTTCAGCGCGGCAAGCGCTACGGATTCCCCCGTCCCAGTGAGGAACCGGGCGTTCTCGTAGACCGTGTCGACCCGCATGGATTCAACCCTATCGATCGATCGATCGGTCGTCTAGGCTCGGCGTCATGAGCACCGTGGACTACGCACTCGACGACGGAATCGCGGTTATCTGGCTGAACCGCCCCGAACGGCTCAACGCGGTGGTCGCCGAACTGGTCGACGACCTGCTGGAGGCGCTCGACGCGGCCGCCAAATCGGACGCGCGCGCCGTCGTGCTCGCCGGCCGGGGGCGCGCTTTCTGCGCCGGCCACGACCTCAAGGAGCCCACCCCGGAGGGTGATTCACGCCCGCGGCTCGACCGGCTACAGGACGTGACACGCCGCCTTCGCGGCCTCCGCCAGCCCGTCATCGCCGCGGTCCACGGCTACGCGATCGGCGCGGGCGCGGAGTTCGCGATGGGCTGCGACCTGATCCTCGCCGCCGAAGACGCCGTGTTCGCCTTCCCCGAGGTCTCCCTGGGCCTGAGCGTCACCGGCGCGGCGTCGCGGTTGCTGCCGCTGCTGGTCGGCCCGCTGAAGGCCAAGGAACTCCTGCTGCTGGGCGAACGCGTGAGCGGCGCCGAGGCGTACGAACTCGGCCTGGTCAACGCCACCGCGCCCGCCGACGACCTGATGGACACCGCGCTCGTGTGGGCGGCCAAGATCGCCGCGCATCCGGCCGCCGCGGCCACGATGGCCAAACGCGCCCTCGATTCCGGCATCGACAGCTCGCTCGACGCCGCGCTCGAACTCGAGGTCAGCCACGCGCTGATCACCGAGCACTCGGCCGAGGTCGCCGCTTCGTCCGAGGCCTTCCGGAGCCGGGCATGACCTCGCTCGCCGGGATCGACACCCTCGTGGGCCTGACCACGAGGGCCGCCGCGCTCTGGCCGGACAAGACGGCGTGGGTCTTCGACTCCACCGGGGAAAGCTTCACCTTCGCCGACGTCGACGCGCGCAGCACTGAGTACGCCCGCGCGCTGCTCGACCTCGGCGTGGCACCGGGCGACCGGGTCGCGGTGATGCTGCGCAACCAGCCCGAATTCCCGTTGCTGTGGCTGGCCTTGGCCAAGATCGGCGGGGTGCTCGTCCCGGTCAACACCGGATACCGCGAGTTCGACGGCGCGCACGTGCTGCGGCATTCCGGCGCCAGGTTCGCCGTCGCCGCCGAAGAATTCCTGGAGCTGCTGAACAAGATCGCGCCGGAGACCTCGCTGGAACGCGTGCTCACGCCCGGCGAACTCGTGGCACCCCAGGACGGCGCCTGGATGACCTTCTGGTCCGAAGGCGAACGCCCGGTCAACATCCAGTACACCTCGGGCACCACGGGCGCGCCCAAGGGCTGCGTGTTGCCGAACAGGTATTGGACGACACTGGCGATCAGCCTGGCCACGGACTTCCCCGCGGTCGGCGCGGACGACGTCGTCCTGACCGCGCAACCGTTCCACTACATCGATCCACAGTGGAACGTGGCACTGGGACTCGCGGGCGGCGCGACCCTGGTGGTGCTCGACCGCTTCCACCCGTCGACGTTCTGGGAGAAGATCCGCGAACACGGGGTCACCTGGTTCTACTGCCTCGGCCTGATGCCCACCCTTCTGCTGCGCCAGCCGGAAAGCGAGCTCGACAAGGCACATCAGGTCCGCGCGATCTGCGCTTCGGCCATCCCGCGCGACCTGCACGCCGCGCTCGAAGCACGCTGGGGCACGCCGTGGTTCGAGGCCTTCGGCATGACCGAGACCGGCGGCGACATCCGGATGTACCCGGCGGATCACGAGGAGACCGTCGGCACCGGCTGCCTCGGCAGGCCGGCGCCGACCCGTGAGGTGATGATCGCTGACGCGGACGGGAAACCGCTGCCGCGCGGGGAAACCGGCGAGCTGCTGATCCGCGGGGTCGGCCTGATGCACGGCTACCACGACGACCCCGAAGCGACCAGGCGCGCTTTCGACGGCGGCTGGTTCCACACCGGCGATCTGGCCACAATGGACGGCGAAGGCCGCGTGTACTACGTGGGCCGTACCAAGGACATGATCCGCCGCAGCGGTGAGAACATCTCCGCCGACGAGGTCGAGCGGGCGCTGCAGCTGCATCCCGCGGTCAAGCTCGCCGCCGTCATCGCGGTGCCGGACGACATCCGCGGCGAAGAGGTCAAGGCGTACATAGTCCTCGACGAGAACGAGGGGCACCGGTGCGAACCGGCCGAGCTGGCGGAGTTCTGTTCGGCGAAACTCGCCTACTTCAAGGTTCCCCGGTTCTGGGCCATCGAGGCGGAACTGCCGATGACACCGTCGGAACGGGTCGCGAAGGGTGAGCTCAAGAAGGCGGAAGACCTCCGCGCCGGTTCCTGGGACAGGACCACGGAGTCATGGCTCTGAGCACCCGGGAGAGAGTCCGCCAGGCGGCGGTGAAACTGTTCGCCGCCAAGGGGTTCCACGGCACCGGCATCCGGGATCTGGCGCAGGAGGCGGAGCTGTCGTCGGCCAGCCTGTACCACTACATGGGCACCAAAGAGGATCTGCTGGTCGCCATCATGAACGAGTCGCTGCGGCGCCTGCTCGACGCGGCCGAGCTGGCGACCGCCGGGCTGTCGGATCCCGTGTCACGGCTCGGATCCCTGGTGGCGCTGCACGTGCTCGCGCACGCCATCCAACCGGATGACACCCGCGTGGTGGACAACGAGGTCCACGCGCTCACCCCGGGCGCCAGGGCCGAAGTGGTGGGCCTGCGCGACGCCTACGAAAAGCTGTGGGCGGACGCCATCGAAGACGGTGTCGCGGCCGGCGTCTTCCACACCGGCCAGCCTTCGGTCACCCGGCTCGCGCTGGTGGAGATGTGCAGCGGGGTCGCGCGCTGGTATTCGCCGCAGGGGCCGCTCACCCTCGATCAGCTGGCCTCCCATTACGCGGAGCTGGCGCTGCGGGCGCTCGCCTGCGAACGGCAGCTGGACGTCACGGCGTTGCAAAACTGCCGTGAAGTGGTCTCGGGAGTGTGGCGAGTGCCCGTTTAGCGGCGACTTAGGTCTGTACGCCTTGCTCAGACGGCTTCTCTGGGGGACGCTCGAAGGGTGACTGAGCAAACGATCCAACTCGAACTGGACGACTCGGGTCTCTCGCCGGCGTTGCCGGTGCCTTCGAACCCCCGTGATCAGGTGCAGGACGTCCCCTACCGCCCGGTGGGCTTCCGCGACGACGACCTGCCCACGGCCCTCGAACGGTGCGCGACATGGCTACGCCAGGCTCAGGAGTGGCTCGGGGAACCGGTCGATGTGCTGGCCGTCCATCTCGACTATGACGACCGCAAGGGTTCGCCCTACTACGACGTGAAGCTTCTCTGCAACGAGGAGGACCTGGCCGGGGTCCCGATCGCGATGCGGAACCAGAAGGAAGACTAGACAAAGTCCGTGAAGGCCTCCTTCCCTGCCTTGACCGCGGGGAAGGAGGCCTTCATGGCAAGGGCGACCGTCAGCCCAGCGTGCCGCCGACCTTGACGTGCCCCTTGAGCAGGTTCCGCGCGATGGTCCGGCGCTGGATCTCGTCGGTGCCCTCGTAGATCCGCAGCAGCCGCAGCTCGCGGTACCACCGCTCGACCGGCAGTTCCCGCGTGTAGCCCATCCCGCCGTGGATCTGCAGGACGCGGTCGACGATCTCGTTCGCCTTCACCCCGCCGTACAGCTTCGCCATCGACTGCGCGTGCCGCGAGTCCAGCTTCTGGTCGACCTGCCAGGCGGCGTGCAGCACCAGCCAGCGCAGCGCCTCCAGCTCGGTGCCGGAATCCGCGATCATCCACTGGATGGCCTGGCGCTCGGCGATCTTCTGCCCGAACGTCTCCCGCGTGTTGGCGTGCTCGATGGCCATCGAGATCAGCCGTTCGCAGGAGCCGATGGCGCGCGCGGGCAGCAGGTACCGGCCCGCCCCGATCCACTGCATGGCCAGGTCGAACCCGTGGCCGAGCTCGCCGAGGATCTGCGTCTCCGGCACGCGGACGTCCTCGAAGACCAGTGCCGCCGGGCCCCATTCGCCCATGGTGTCGATGTATTCGGACTTCCAGCCCGCGTCACGGTCGACGAGGAAGCAGGTGACGCCGCCGTTCGCGCCCTTCTCGGGATCGGTGATCGCGAAGACCATCACGAAATCGGCCTCGTTGCCGCCGGTGATGAAGGTCTTCTCGCCGTTGATGACCCAGTCGGTGCCGTCCTTGCGGGCGGAGGTCCGGATGGCCTTGGCGTCCGAACCCGCGCCGGGTTCGGTGATCGCGAAGCACGACTTGCGCTCGCCCGAGATCGTCGGGAGCAGGTAGCGCTCCTTCTGCTCGTCGTTGGCGTAGTACAGGATGTTGTCGGCGGCGCCGCCGAAGCGGAACGGCACGAACGTGCGGCCGAGTTCGGCCTCCAGCAGCGCGGTCATCACCGCGGACAGGCCCATGCCGCCGTATTCCTCCGGCGTCTGCACACCCCAGAACCCGGACTCCTTGGCCTTCAGCTGCAGCTCGCGCAGCTCGTCGGTGGTCAGGCCGGGCTGACCGGCGCGTTCGCGGCGCAGCACCTCCTGCTCACGCGGCATGAGGTCGCGCTGGACGAACGTGCGGACCCAGTCGCGCACCTCGCGTTCCTCGACGCTCAGAGAGAAATCCATGGTCAGCCCGCTCCTGTTCGACAGTGACTAAGCGCTCGCTTAGTCAGCGTACCGCTTCGGTTGTCGTCAGCCGAGGAGTTGTCATAAGTTTTCGCAACCTGTCCCCGTCTCGTCGAAGGGCACCCATGAGCACGGCAGCACCCGCGGCGAAGCGGGATCGCACCCACTACCTCTACATAGCCGTCATCGTGGCGGTGGCGCTCGGCATCGCGGTCGGGATCCTGTTCCCCGCCGTCGGCAAGGAACTGAAGCCGCTCGGGACCGGGTTCGTGAACCTGATCAAGATGATGATCTCGCCGATCATCTTCTGCACGATCGCGCTCGGCGTCGGCTCGGTGGCGAAGGCGGCGAAGGTCGGCCGCGTCGGCGGGCTCGCGATCGGCTACTTCCTCATCATGTCGACCGTCGCGCTGGTCATCGGCCTGGTCGTCGGCAACATCCTGCAGCCCGGCACCGGCCTGCACCTGACGCCCGAGATCGCCGAAAAGGGCCAGGACCAGATCGCCAAGAGCGAGGGCACCGTCGAGTTCCTGCTCGGGATCATCCCGAAAACGCTGGTGTCGGCGTTCACCGAGGGCGAGGTGCTGCAGACGCTGCTGGTCGCCCTGCTCGCCGGGTTCGCGCTGCAGAAGCTGGGCACGAAAGGCGAGCCGATCCGCCGCGGCATCGAGCACATCCAGCGGCTCGTGTTCCGGATCCTGGCGATGATCATGTGGGCGGCCCCGGTCGGCGCGTTCGGCGCGATCGCCGCCGTCGTCGGCGAGACCGGCTGGAAGGCGCTGCAGAGCCTCGCGGTGATCATGCTCGGCTTCTACATCACCTGCGCGCTGTTCGTGTTCGTGGTGCTCGGGCTGATCATCGGCCTGTTCGCCAGGGTCAACATCTTCAAACTGCTGCGCTACCTCGGCCGCGAGTTCCTGCTGATCCTGTCGACGTCGTCGTCGGAGTCCGCGCTGCCGCGCCTGATCGCGAAGATGGAGCACGCCGGCGTCTCCAAACCGGTCGTCGGCATCACCGTGCCCACCGGGTACTCGTTCAACCTCGACGGCACCGCGATCTACCTGACGATGGCGTCCATCTTCATCGCCGACGCGCTCGACAAACCGCTGACCATCGGCGAGCAGATCTCGTTGCTGGTGTTCATGATCATCGCGTCGAAGGGCGCGGCCGGGGTCACCGGCGCCGGGCTCGCGACGCTGGCGGGCGGGCTGTCGTCGCACCGGCCGGAGCTGGTCGACGGCGTCGGGTTCATCGTCGGCATCGACCGGTTCATGTCCGAGGCCCGCGCGCTGACGAACTTCGCGGGCAACGCCGTCGCGACCGTGCTGATCGGCACCTGGACCAACGAGATCGACCGTGAGCAGCTGGACCGTACGCTGAACGGCGAGTCGCCGTTCGACGAAGCGACCTTGCTCGACGAAAACGCGAGTGACGCGACCGTGGAATCGGGTAAGAAGGAGACGTGATCGAATGCGCGGTCCGCTGGTCGGAGCCCCTGCCCGCTGAACCCCGGTTCCTGGCCCTGCTCGACGAGCTCGAGCAGGGCCGGTACGCGAACTACCGCCAGGACATCGACAAACGCCGGTTCCTGACCGGCCGGGTGCTGGCGAAGACGGTCGCCGCCGAGCGGCTCGGCATGGCCGTCGAGGACGTGAGCTTCGACGCGACCTGCGAAGACTGCGGCAAACCGCACGGGCGGCCCAAGGTCCCCGGCGCGCCGCTGATGCTGTCGATCTCGCATTCGGGCGACCTCATCGGCGTCGCGGCCACCGCGGGGACACCGGTCGGCCTCGACGTCGAGACGGCCACCAGGCGGGCCGAGGACTCGCTCATGGAGTACGCGCTGACCCCCGCGGAGCAGGCCGCGATCTCCGGGCTGTCCGACGAGCAGCGCGCGACGGCGTTCTTCACCTACTGGACGCGCAAGGAAGCGGTCATGAAGGCCACCGGGAAGGGCCTCAAGATCCCGCTGCAGAGCATCACGTTCTCCGGCTACGACGAGCAGGCGCGGCTGGTCCGGTCGACGCACGAGGCCCTCGACCCGGCCCGGACCCGGCTCGCGGACCTGAAGGCGGCCGAGGGCTACCGGGCCGCCGTCGCGCTGATCACCTCGGACGACATCTCGGTCACCGAAACCTTCGCGACCCTCTGACCCCGCGTTTCGTCCTCTGAATGCGGTAGTTGCGCGTGCAAGTACCGCATTCAGAGGACGAAACGCGTCAGAGCTCCAGACCCATCGCGGCCAGCAGGGTGCGGAACTTCGCCGAGGTCTCGTCGAGTTCGGTTTGCGGGTCGGAGGCGGGCACGATCCCGCCGCCGGCGTACAGCCGCATCGCGGTGTCGGCGATCTCCGCGCACCGGATCCCGACGGCCCATTCGCCGTCCCCCGCCGCGTCGACCCAGCCGACGGCGCCCGCGTAGTACGCGCGGTCGAACGGCTCCAGCTCCTGGACGAGCGAGCGTGCGGCGTCGGTCGGCGTGCCGCAGATCGCGGGGGTCGGATGCAGCGCGGCCGCGAGATCGAGCGCGGTGACGTCCTGGTCGATCAGCTCACCGGTGACGGTGGTCGACAGATGCCAGATGGCCGGCGTCGAGACGAGTTCGGGGCCGCGGACGTCGAGCGTGCGGCAGAAGGGCCGCAGGATCTCGACGACGGACTCCACCACCACGGCGTGTTCGACGTGGTCCTTTTCGGACGCCAGCAACGCCTCACCATTGGCCTTGTCGATCGCCGGGTCCGCCGACCGGGGCATCGACCCGGCATGCGGCCGGGACAGGACGGCGCCGCCGGTGCGGGAGAGCAGGAGTTCGGGGGTCGCGCCGACCAGTGTGCGCCCGTCGGGCAGCTGCGCGGCGTACGTGGTGTGCCGGGGGTTCCCGTTCGCCAGGTTCCGGACGACTTCGGCGACCGGGACGGCCTCGGCGAAGTCGAGATCGAGCGCGCGGGCCAGGACGACTTTGCGCAGGTCACGGTCGCTCAGCGCCGCGACGGCCGCGCGGACGGCGGCCAGATGGGCCTCCGGTTCCGGCACGGGAGTCACCTTGACCGGCCGCGGAAGCGAGGTGCGCGGCGGGACGGCCGCGTGGTCGGACGACGCGCGATGGACCGCGCGCGGGAGCACGAGGTGGCTCGGTGTCGAGCCGGTGTCGAAGGGCAGCACACCGACCGCGATCGAACCACCCGAGTCGGTGAACAGCCCGGGGAGCGCCCCGGACAGCCGCGACGGCTCGGTGTCGGTCGCGGTGGCCACGGCCCCGCTCGCGAGGAGCGCGTGCCGTGCCGTGGCCAGGAGGAAGTCGCCCCGCTCGTAGCGGGCGGCCAGGTCTGCCGGGGTGGCCGGTGCGGTACTGGTCGTCACCCCACCAGCGTCCCAGGCTCCGGCTGAGACCAGGGGAAAGTGTTGCCCGGGCAACAGCCTCTCAGGCAACACCTTCCCCCGGACAGCCCGTGACCTGGGCGGTGTCTCTCAACAGCGCGCTGCCGGATTTCCGTAGCCGGGCCGTGGCAACGGCTGTCACTCGCCCAGCCATGTCGGCGGCCCGCCTCCGCAAATCCGAGGCCTCCGGCCAAGAGAGACGCGCCCGGCGTTACTTCAGCGCCTCGAGAAGGGCCTCGCGCTGCCGCTCGCCCAGGCCGGCGGCACGCCGGTCCGGGTCGATCCCGGCCTGCTCCAGCAGGGCGGCGACCTTGACCGCGCCCAGGCCGGGCACGGCCTTCAGCAGCTGCGTGACCTTCGTCTTGCCGATGGTCTTGTTCTCCTTGGCCTGCTTGAGCACCTTGTCGATGCTCTCCTTGCCGGACTTGATCGACGCAAGCAGCTCGGAGCGCGCTTTGCGAGCCTCAGCCGCCTTGGCGAGGGCATCGGCGCGCTGCTCCGGAGTCAACGTGGGCAGAGCCAACGTAGTAGTCCTTTCATCTCAGGTCTCCGCTTTCGCGGCCGACGGCCTTTAACCATGCTTGCAAGAGCAAGCGCTGGCCAGCCGTCTCTGTACCACGGCTCCAGTAAACGCCACCCGTTCCTCGGCCGTGAAACCGACACGCACTTATTACCCCTCGACCACGCCACGGGCAACCCGCCCCAGCCTGCGGAAACACACCCTTCGGGCGGCGATTCAGCGGCGTTCATCACCCTTATGAGCGATGCCGACACTTCGCACTGTTAGCCATTTTTCGTTTCATGGCAGGAAAAAAACGAATTATTGATGATCTTGGCCCGAACCGGGGAACACCCGTTAGCGCGACACTGTGACCGAACGGTTGCCTGCGATGTTACTGACCGGTTCACCCCTCCCGGATTAGAGTCGGCCCAACCCCAGTTCACCGGAGAACGAGCACCACGGGAGTACGCGATGTTGAGCACGATGCAGGACGGGCAGCTGTCACTGGGCAGGCTGCTCCGCCACGGCACCACGGTGCACTCCGAGAGCGAAGTCATCACCTGGACCGGTTCAGAAGCCCGCCGGGAGACCTACGGCGAGCTCGGCAAGCACGCCGCTCGCCTGGCCAACGCCCTCCGGAGCCTCGGGATCACCGGCGACCAGCGCGTCGGCACCTTCATGTGGAACAACGCCGAGCACATGGCCGCATACCTGGCCATCCCGGCGATGGGCGCGGTGCTGCACACGCTGAACATCCGGCTGTTCCCCGAGCAGCTCGTCTTCGTCGCCAACCACGCCGAGGACCAGGTCGTCATCGTCGACGGCACGCTCGTCCCGCTGCTGGCCAAGCAGCTGCCCGGGCTGAAGACCGTGCGCCACGTGATCGTGGCCAACGGTGACGCCTCCACCCTCCCCGCGCCGGACGGCGTCCAGGTGCACTCCTACGACGAACTGCTGGCCGGTCAGCCGGACACGTTCGACTGGCCCGAAGTGGACGAGCGGTCGGCCGCCGCGATGTGCTACACCTCGGGCACCACGGGTGACCCGAAGGGCGTCGCGTACTCGCACCGGTCGATCTGGCTGCACTCGATGCAGGTCACGATGTCCGACAGCATGCGGCTGGCCCAGCACGACAAGGCCCTCGCGATCGTCCCGATGTTCCACGCGATGGCGTGGGGCATGCCGTACGCGGCGATGATGGTCGGCGCCTCGCTGCTCATGCCGGACCGCTTCCTCCAGCCCGCGCCCATCGCCCAGATGCTGGAGGCCGAAAAGCCGACCTTCGCCGGCGCCGTCCCGACGATCTGGCAGGGCCTGCTCTCCCACCTCGACGCGAACCCGCAGGACATCTCGCATCTGCGCGAGGTCGTCGTCGGCGGATCGGCGGCGCCGCCGTCGCTGATGCACGCCTTCGAAGACCGCTACGGCGTGCCGATCCTGCACGCGTGGGGCATGACCGAGACCTCGCCGCTGGGCAGCGTCGCGCGCCCGCCCGCCTCCGCGACCGGCGAGAAGGCATGGGACTACCGCTACACCCAAGGCCGCTTCCCGGCGTCCGTCAGCGCCAGGCTGATCGGCGACAACGGCGAGGAACTGCCGTGGGACAACGAAAGCGTCGGCGAACTCGAGGTGCAGGGCCCGTGGATCGCGGCTTCGTACTACGGCGGCAAGGCCGGTGACGAACCCGACCCGGAGAAGTTCCACGACGGCTGGCTGCGCACCGGCGACGTCGGCAAGATCAGCCCCGACGGCTACCTGACGCTGACCGACCGCGCGAAGGACGTCATCAAGTCCGGCGGCGAGTGGATCTCGTCGGTGGACCTGGAGAACCAGGTGATGGCGCATCCCGCGGTGGCCGAGGCGGCCGTGGTCGGCATCCCCGACGAGAAGTGGGACGAGCGCCCGCTGGTCGCCGTCGTGCTCAAGGAGGGCCAGAGCGCCACGGCCGAAGATCTGCGCGATTTCCTGTCCGACAAGGTCGCGAAGTGGCAGCTTCCGGAGAATTGGACCTTTGTGGACGAAGTCCCGAAGACCAGTGTCGGCAAGTTCGACAAGAAGCGGCTGCGGGCGTTCCACTCCGAAGGCAAGCTCGACGTCAGTCAGCTCTAACGGGTTAATCTCCCGCGCGCCTGCCCTTCCGTGAAGGCCATCTTGAGGGACGCTGTCCTTGAAGGTGGCCTTCACGGCGTTCGGCGAAGGGTTTTGTTGGTGCGCAAGACAAACAGGCGGATGTTCCTGGCGCTGGCGGGGACGACGGTGCTCTCCGCCTGCGGGTCGAACACCGTCCAAACAGGAAACCCGCCCCCGTCGACCGCCTACTCCGCCGGGGTGACCAGGCCGAAACCGAAGCCGGTGGACCTCGCGCAGTGGTACCACCCGTATCCCGAGGCGGGCGTCCAGGAAGCCGTCACCCGCTACGCGGCCGCGTACCAGAAGTCCAAGGTCGCGGTGCAGTGGAATCCCGACGACTACGAAACGAAACTGAACGCCGCGCTGCAGGCGGGCCCGGTCCCGGACGTCTTCGAAGGCCAGGTGACCGTCGAGCGCGTCCGGCAGAACCTCCTCGTCCCGCTCGACGACGTCATCGGGCCCGTGCGCGGGGACTTCAACCCCTCGGTGCTCGCGGCGCAGACCGTCGACGGCAAGACTTACGGCATTCCGCAGGCGCTGGACACCCAAGTTCTCTTCTACCGCAAGAGTTTCCTGCAGGAGGCCGGGGTGCAGCCGCCGCGGACGCTCGACGAACTCGTCGACGCCGCCAAGAAACTCTCCAAGGACGGCGTCAAAGGACTGTTCGCCGGCAACGACGGGGGCGCGGCGGCGCTCGCCGGGCCGCTGCTGTGGTCGGCCGGGCTCGACTACGTCAAGGACGGGAAATCCGTCGGCTTCGACGATCCGCGCACCGCCACGGCGTTCGCGAAACTCCACGAGCTCAACGGTTCGCTGCTGCTGGGCGCCGCGACGGACTGGCCGGATCCGCTCCCGTTCATCGACGGGCTCACCGCCATGCAATGGACCTGGCTGTGGAACCTGCCGAAGATCCAGGACACCTTGAAGGACGACTTCGGCGTCCTGGCCTTCCCCCGGCTCGACGCGGCGGGCGCGCCGTCCGTGCCGGTCGGCGGGTTGAGCGCGATGGTGCACGCCAAGAGCCTGAACCCCAACGCCGCCAAGGACTTCGTCAAATGGCTGTGGCTGGAGCGCGTCGACTTCCAGCAGGAGTTCGCCACCAAGTTCGGTTTCCATCTGCCCGCGCGGCTGAGCGTGCTCGACAAGGTCACCGCGGCGGGCGACGCCGCGAAGCTGGTCAAGGAGAACGGACGCGCCGCCGGTCCACTGTGGACACCGGCGGCGAACACCGCGCTCGTCGACGCGCTGGGCCGGATCGCCCGCGACGGCGCCGACCCGGCCACCGAGACCAAAGCCGCCGTCGAGGCGGTCAAAGCCGAACTGGGTCGCCTTTCCGCCTGAGCGAGCGCACGTAAGCGACGATCAGCACGATCGACAGGATCACCGCGCCACCGTCGGTGACCAGCGAAGGCAGCACGCCAGGCCAGCCGTGTTCGGCGATCGCCGCGCGGTGCACCGCGAACGGCACGACGTACACGCCGAAGGCTTGGGCGACGTTGACCGCGAGCACCGGCCAGAACAGCCATCGCCACCGGAACCACACCAGCAGTCCCAGCGCGTTGCCGGCGATGAAGACGTTCCCCACCAGCCGCAACGCGCTCAGATAAGCGGGCGCATCGGCGATGTCCGCCCCTTTGAGCCGCATGCTCGCCTCGATCAGGCCCAGATCGATGATCACGTAGTTCTGCAGCGCCGTCCCGAGCACGAAGACGATCGAGCAGAGCACCGTGACCAGGCGGATCTTCGGTGTCCAGAGCATCACTTCCCCCGTTCTCTATCAGTGATAGAGACAAATCTATCACTGATAGAGTCCGCTGGTGGCACGCAAAGGCTCGCTCGACCTCGCCAAGATCACCGAGGCGGCCGTCGCACTGCTCGACGAGGCCGGCCTCACGGAGCTGACCACCCGGCGGCTGGCGGCGAAGCTCGGCGTCAGCTCGCCGACGCTGTACTGGCACGTGAAGGACAAGGCGGAGCTGCTGGATCTCGTCGCCGAGGCGATCTGCGCCGACGCCTTCGAGATCGATCGCTCACGGCCGTGGCGCGATCAGCTCGCCAGCGGGCTCCGGCAGTTCCGCGCCCTGCTGCTGCGTCACCGGGACGCGGCCGCGCTGCTGCGCGAGCGGCCGCCGATCGGCCCGCACCGGCTGGGCCACATCGAGACGACCGCGCGGATCCTGCTGGAAGCGGGCTTCTCCGAAGAGGACACCGCCGGGATTTCGCGGCTGCTCACCGCGCACGTGCTCGCGTCGGTCGAAACGCTTCCCGCGCGGAAGCCGGACGAAGGATTCCTCGCGCGGCTTGAGGCCTATCCGCACGTGGGCAGGCTGGGCCCGGCTTTCGCGGCGCAGAGCGGCGAGGACGTGTTCGAGCTGGGTGTGGAAGTGATCCTGGACGGGCTCGCGGCCCGGCTCTAGTCGCCGGACACACCCCAGATCGCCAACTCGACGGCGACATCGTTCTCGTAGAGCAGCGCGCAGTTCGCGCTCCAGCGCGGACGGCGCTCGTACGGCAGCCGCCCCGCCTTGTCGAGTTCGTCGAAGTCGGCGACGGACGGCTCCTCGGTGCCGAAGGCGGCGACGAGTTCGGCGTCGGTCAAGGGCCGGATCGTGCCGAAGTCGTCCTCGCCGGTGGCGCTGATGAACTCGTGGACATCGAGCACGGAGTGAGTCCCGGACTCCTGGACGCTCTCCACCTCGTACAGCTCGTCGATCGAATCCGGGCGGCCGAGTTCGTCCTCTTCCCAGAGGTAGTCGCCCTCCTCGAAGACCCGCGCCTTCATCGCGTCCAGCGCCGCTTCCGGGTCGCCGTCGAACCGGCCGCGGACGGACCAAGCCGAAGCACCCACCGGGCCACCTCCTCGCTCGTCGAGCGGCCAGCGTAACCAGCCCGCTTGGCTACTTGCGTATTCGGCCGAACGTGACAAATTTTCGCATTACCCTTTTCTGGCGTTCACCCCACGGCTAACGTCGTCCGGCATCGTCCTTCCGCGACACCCACCCGCGACGACTGGGGGCACCGCCATGTCCGTCATCTCCAGGCGCACCTTCACCGCGGCGGGCGCCGCCGGCGTCGGCCTGCTGCTGTGCACACCGACCGCCAACGCGCTCGACCGGGCGCTGGCGCGCACCGCGTCCCGCGCGGTCCGTACCGCGGGCACCACGCTGGAAGCCGCGGCGGCCCCGCTGACCAGCGGTCCCGGCTACACGCGGCTGACCGCCGGCCCCGGCTGGCCGCTCGTGGTCCGCGGCGATCTCGCCGCGCCGAAGACCGGCCGCGACGACCGGCGCCGCGCGATGGCGTCCTTCGCGCAGTTCACCGACCTGCACTTCACCGACGCCGAAAGCCCGGCGCGGTTCGAGTACCTGCACCCGTTCGTCGGATCGGCGCACCGGCCGCAGGAAACCCTCGGCCCGGTCGCGACGACGGCGCTGGTGGAACGCGTGAACAGCCTGAAGACGGGCCCGTTCACCGGGCGGGCGATCGACTTCATGGTCACCACCGGCGACAACACCGACAACCACGAGCTGATCGAGCTCGAATGGTTCCTCAAAGTGCTCAACGGCGGCACGGTGAACCCGACCTCGGGCGACCCGAACGTGCACGAGGGCGTCCAGACGTCCGGGTCTTCGCACTACTGGAACCCCGGCAAGCCGCTGGACGACGCGTACACGAAGAAGGGCTTCCCGCAGCTGCCCGGCCTGCTCGGCGCGGCGTCGAACACCTTCACCTCGCCCGGTCTCGACGTCCCGTGGTTCTGCACCTTCGGCAACCACGACGACAGCATCGTCGGCACGGTGCCGGACCTGCCGGGGATGGACGCCTGGTACACCGGCCGCTTCAAGGTGATCGGCAAGGACGAGACGACGTCGCGGAAGCTCGCCAACGCGATCGGGTCCGGCTCCGGCGTGCCGGTCACGGAGCTGTTCGGCGGCTCCGGCACGATCCGCGAGATCACCCCGGACGAGCGACGGCGGCCGTTCAGCACCGCGGAGTTCGTCCAGCACCACCTCGACTCGGCCAACACCGGCCCCGGCCCGGTCGGCCACGGGTTCAGCGGGAACAACGCCGACGGGCGGAACGTGTACTACACCTTCCGGATCGCGCCCGGGATCACCGGCATCAGCCTCGACACCACGACGATGGCCGGACTGGCCGACGGGTCGATCGGGCTCGGCCAGTTCACCTGGGTGGAGAACACGCTCAAACGCAACAGCTCGACGTACTACGACTTCTTCGGGCGCAAGGTCACGCAGAACGTGACGGACGAGCTGTTCATCCTGTTCAGCCACCACACCAGCGACACCATGGGCAACGTGCTGCCGGACGCGCGGCACCCGCTGGAGATCCGGCTCAACGGCGACACGTTCGTCTCGCTGCTGCACCGGTTCCCGAACGTGCTGGCGTGGGTCAACGGGCACACGCACCACAACAAGATCACCCCGCACGCCGGCAAGACCGCGAAGCAGGGCTTCTGGGAGATCAACACCGCTTCGCATATCGACTTCCCGCAGCACGCGAGGATCATCGAGGTCGCCGACAACGCCGATGGCACGTTGTCGCTGTTCACGACCCTGATCGAGGCGGAAGCGCCGTACGAGGCGTCGTACTCGGACACCTCGACGCAAGCGCTTGCGTCGCTGTACCGGGAGTTGTCGTACAACGACATCCACGCCTCGCTGGGCGCCGTCGGCACCGCTCAGGACCAGAACACCGAACTGCTGCTGCCGCACCCGCTCGCCTGACCCTTTGGGCCTCGTGAGTGGCAAGGACGGTTCTAACCGTCCTTGCCACTCACGAGGCCCGTTACCCCGGAGGTAATCGACACGGGGCGCGGTGCCGGGCACGCTCGGCGCCATGACCGACGCAGAAGGCACCGCGCTCTTCCACCGGACCATGCCGTTCACCGAGCGGCTCGGCATCGAGGTACTGGAGCACTCCCCCGCCGCCGTGCGCGCCCGGATCGCGTGGGACGAAACGCTCTGCACACTCGGCGGGGTACTGCACGGCGGCACGCTGATGGCGCTGGCCGACTCCGCGGGCGCGGTCTGCGCGTTCCTCAACCTGCCCGAAGGCGGACAGGGCACGACCACCGTCGAGTCGAAGACGAACTTCCTGCGCGCGGTCCGGTCCGGCCACGCCACGGCGACCGCGAAACCGCTGCACGCGGGCCGCAAGCTCATCGTGGTGGAGACCGAAATCCGCGACGACGAGGGCAAGCTGGTCGCGAAAGTGACACAGACTCAGGCCGTCTTGTAGGCAACTGTTTACATACCTCGCGCGACCGGCGAAAATCCCTTCCCTACTGGGTGGAATCGAGGGATGGAGCCGGAATGCGCATACGAGGGCTGGTCACGCTGCTGACGATCGCGACGATGACCGCGGTGACGGCACAGACGGCGGAGGCGGGTCCCGGTCGCCCGGACGACGAGTCGATCGACTACCACGAATGGTCCGGTCATCCCGGTTTCCGCGACGGCAGGCTCGAAGGGCTCGGCCTCGACCGCGGCGCGCTGCGCATCGACCGCCCGATCGGCACGATCGAGCACACCGAACCCACGCTCGGCACCACGAAGACCTACGAATACGGCCAGTGGACGTCGCGGAGCCACACGCAGGGCTTCGACGCCTCCCAGCTGGTCGCTTCGTGGAACGCGAAGACTCCCGCCAAGACCTGGGTCAAGGTTGAGGCCAAGGGCCGCACCGCGTCGGGCGCCGAGACCTCCTGGTACGTCATGGGCCGGTGGGCGAGCGGCGACGCCGACATCAAGCGCACCAGCGTCGACGGCCAGAGCGACGCCAACGCCGCGGTCGACGTCGACACGCTGGTCATGAAGGCGGGCGTCGCGCTCCGCTCGTACCAGCTGCGGGTCAGCCTGTATCGCGAGGCCGGTTCCCACGCCACGCCTTCGGTGACGTCGGTCGGCGCGATGACGTCGCTGGTCCCGGACCGCTTCGAGGTGCGGCCGACGAAACCGGGCCGCGCCACCGGCATCGAGCTCAAGGTGCCCGCCTACGCGCAGAATCTCCACAAAGGACAGTTTCCGGAGTACGGCGGTGGCGGCGAGAACTGGTGCAGCCCGACGTCCACCGAAATGGTCGCCGAGTACTGGGGCAAACGGCCCAAGCCCGAAGACATGAAATGGATTCCGGAGGGTTACGTCGATCCGACCGTCGCGTACGCCGCCCGCTACACGTTCGACTACGCCTACGACGGAACCGGCAACTGGCCGTTCAACACCGCGTACGCCGCTTCACTCGGACTGCGTGGGCACATCACCCGTTTGCACTCCTTGAACGAACTCGAAAAGTACATCGCGCGCGGCATCCCGGTGATCACGTCGCAGTCGTTCAAGGCCGAGGAACTCGACGGCGCGGGCTACGGCACCGCCGGGCACATCATGGTCGTCGTCGGCTTCACCAAGGACGGTGACGTGATCGCGAACGACCCGGCCGCGAGCAGCAACGACCGGGTCCGGAACGTCTACAAACGACACCAGTTCGAGACGATCTGGCAGCGCACCAAGCGGTACAACACGAATGGCGGCGTTTCGAGTGGCCCGGGCGGGATCGCTTACATCATCACGCCTGGGCACTGAATCGTTCCCCACCCGAGCGGATGTCGCGATCCGGGCCGCCCACATGGCAAGCTCGGAGGTTCGTCGACTCGGAGGTGGGCATGCCGTACGAGGTCCAGGGCGTCGTTTCCCGCGCCAAGGGTGAACCGGTCTCGCTGGAGTCCGTGACGGTGCCCGATCCCGGGCCCGGCGAGGCCGTCGTCTCGGTCAAGGCGTGCGGCGTCTGCCATACCGACCTGCACTACCGCGAGGGCGGGATCAACGACGGGTTCCCGTTCCTGCTCGGCCACGAGGCCGCCGGGTTCGTGGAGGCCGTCGGCGACGGCGTCACCGACCTCGAACCGGGCGACTACGTGATCCTGAACTGGCGCGCGGTCTGCGGCACCTGCCGAGCCTGCCGCCGGGGCAGGCCCTGGTACTGCTTCTCCACGTTCAACGCCGCCCAGCCGATGACCCTGGCCGACGGCACCGCTCTGTCACCGGCGCTCGGCGTCGGGGCGTTCCTCGAAAAGACACTCGTCCACAGTGGACAATGCACGAAGGTCGACCCCGCCGCCGAGCCCGCCGTCGCCGGGCTGCTCGGCTGCGGGGTGATGGCCGGTCTCGGCGCCGCGCTGAACACCGGCGCGGTGAGCCGGGGCGATTCCGTCGCGGTCATCGGCTGCGGCGGTGTCGGCGACGCCGCGATCGCGGGCGCGAACCTGGCGGGCGCGAAGACCATCGTCGCCGTCGACACCGACGACCGGAAACTCGCCTGGGCCAAGGACTTCGGCGCCACCCACACGCTGAACAGCAAGGGGCTGGGCGAAGACCAGGTCGTCGAGGCGATCCGGGAGTTCACCGATTCGTTCGGCGCGGACGTCGTGATCGACGCGGTCGGCAGGCCCGAAACGTGGCGGCAGGCGTTCTACGGGCGAGACCTGGCGGGCACGGTGGTGCTCGTCGGCGTCCCGACCCCGGACATGCGGCTGGATCTGCCGCTGATCGACTTCTTCTCACGCGGCGGCTCGCTCAAGTCGTCGTGGTACGGCGATTGCCTGCCCTCACGGGATTTCCCGATGCTGATCGACCTCTATCTGCAGGGCAGGCTCCCGCTCGACAAGTTCGTCACCGAGCGGATCGCCCTCGACGGCGTCGAGCAGGCCTTCGGGCGCATGCACCACGGAGACGTCCTGCGCAGCGTGGTGACGTGGTGAAACTCTTCACCGACGCCGATTTCCCGGCCGATCCGTATCCAGGCGCGCGGCCGGGACATTCCTTCGTCCATTTCGACGGTGCCGGCCACAGCCTCGACACCGCGCCCGAAGGCTGGCGACACCGCCAAGCCGTGCTCGCCTACGGGTCGAACGCGTGCCCGTCCAAGATCACCTGGCTGCGGGAGAACATGGGCCTGGAGGGGCCGGTCGTCGTCTGCCACGCGCGCTGCACCGACCTCGCCGCGGTCTGGGCGTCCGGGCTGCGGTTCCGTGACGGGCAGCGCCCCGCGACACTGGCCGCCGCCCCGGGTGTCGTCGAGGAGCACGCCGTGTGGTTCGCGACCCCCGAACAGCTGGCCGTGCTCGACAAATGCGAGGGCAACGGCATGCGCTACAACCTGGTGCGGCTGACCGCCCCGGCCATCACGCTCGACGACGGAACCGTGCTCGACGACGTGGTGGCCTACGTCGGCGCCGCGGACATCCGCCTGCCGATCCTGGTGGACGGCAGGCATATCCGCGTCGCCGACCTCGAACAGCGCCGGGCCGCGGCGCTGGACGGGATCCCCGCCCGAACGCACGGCCTGGACTGCACGCTGGTCGAGGCCGGGACGCTGATCAGAGAAGCTTCCCGGGATTGAGGATCCCGCTCGGATCGACGGCCTTCTTCGCCGCTCGTAACACATCGACGCCGATCTCGCCGATCTCCGCCGCCAGATAGCGCGCGTGGTCGACACCGACGGCGTGGTGATGCGAGATCGTGCCGATACCGGTGATCGCCTCCGACGCCGCCGCCTTCGCCCGCTGCCATTGGGCGATCGGGTCGGCCTCGTCGCGCGGCGTGAGCACGGTGAAGTACAGCGACGCGCCCGTTTCGTAGGCGTGCGAGACGTGGCACATGATGATGGCGTTGCCGAGCGTCGCGGTGAGCGCGGCACGGACCGCGTCCCGCAGGTCGCTCAGTTCCGCCCAGTACGCGGCGGTTTCCAGGGTTTCGACGCAGACACCGTTGTCCATCAAGGCGTCCCGCTGCCGGGGACCGGAGAACCGGCCGCGGCGCCACGATTCACCGAGTGCCGCACCGATACGGACGGCGTCGAACCGCTCCAGTACCCGGGTGGTTTCCCGACGTCGCCGGGCGACCTCGCGTTTCGAAGCGCCTTCCCAGCCGACGATCAGCAGGCAAGGAGCGTGCACTCCCCGCGCCTTGAGGTACCGGCGGAGTGCCTTGGTCTTCAAACTGTCGTTGAGCGCGAGCGAAACCTCGCTCTCGTCCACATCGGACAGTCGCGTGACGTCCGCGAGCACGTGCCGCTGGGCGAGCTCCCGGACCGCGTCGGTGCCCTTCTCCCAGCCGTCGAGGACGAAACCCTCATAGCGGCGCACTTCCGGCACCGGGCGGACGCGGAGGGCGACCTCGGTGATCACGCCGAGCGTGCCCTCGCTGCCGATGGCGAGGTGCCGCAGGTCCGGTCCCGCGGCCGACGCCGGCGCGACGCCGAGTTTCCATTCCCCGCGCGGGGTCGCGAGCCGGACGCCCTTGACCATGTCCTCGAACCGGCCGTAGCCCGACGAGGCCTGCCCGGCGGACCGGGTCGCGGCGAAGCCGCCGATGGTGGCGCGTTCGTAGGACTGCGGCACATGCCCGAGGGTGAAACCGTGTCCGGCGAGCAGCCGATCCGCCTCCGGGCCGGTGACCCCCGCCTGCAGTACGGCGATCCGGGAGACGGGATCGACGGAGACCAGTTCACCGAGCCGGGTGAGGTCGAGCGCGATCACCGCGGCCTTGTCCCCGCGCACCGCGGCGACCCCGCCGACCACCGAGGTCCCGCCGCCGAACGGGACGACGCCGACGTCGTGCCGTGCGCAGATTTCCAGCACCGACTGGACTTCGGCGGGATTCTCCGGCAGGACGACGGCGTCCGGCACCGGAAAATCACCGAACCCTCGCCGCCGCATCAAGTCCAGATAGGACAGACCACTGGCTCGCGCGAGCCGTTCTCCCGGCGCCGTGAGGACGTATTCGGCGCCGACGAGTTCCTCGAGGTCTCGCTTGGGCCGTTCGTCCAGCACCGGTTCGGGAACGGACAGCGCCGAATCGGGCGCGAAGGGCGCCGCGGAGCCCAACGGGCCGATACGCTGGACGAGCCACCTCAGGGCCTTGGCCGGAAGGTGGGCGGCGTCACCGGCCTCGGGCGTCCAGGATCGTCTTAACCGGTGGTCAATAAGCTCGGTCACGACTACAGTGTTACATATGGACGTAAAACGTCACTCACCTGCGGAAACAGGCGTTTCGGCGCTGGCGGACACCCGATCCCGCCAGGCCTCGACGCGTGTGTCCGACGACGTTCTGCTCGACGCCGCGAAGAAGTGCGTGCTCGCCGTCGGCGTGCGGCGGACCACCCTCGCCGAGATCGCCCGGACCGCCAAGGTCAGCCGGATGACCGTCTACCGCCGGTTCCCGGACGTGCGCAGCGTGCTCGCGACCCTCATGACCCGCGAGTTCGGCGGCCTGCTGCAGGGCGCCGCGGAACCCGAGGTCGAGCCCGCCCACTTCCGCGAGAAGCTCGTCCAGAGTTCTTCGGCCGCCGTCGCCGCCCTGTCGGGCGACCCGCTGTTCCGCACCCTGCTGGACCTCGATTCGGAACTGGTCCTGCCCTACATCGTCGAGCGGTTCGGGAAGACCCAGCGCTTCGCCGAAGGCGTGATCCTGCACCTGCTGAAGTCGGGCCACGAGGACGGTTCGATCCGCAAGGGCGACCTGGCTTCGCAGGCTCGCACCTTGCTGCTGCTCATCCAGTCCTTCGCGTTCTCGTACCGTCCCGCCACCACGGACGTGAACGAGAAGGCGCTGATGACGGAGTTCGCCCACGTGCTCGACGCGGCGCTGCGCCCGTGACGCCGGGCTCGCTCAACGCTCTGCGTCGCGACCGGGAACTCACGGCGCTGGCCGGCGGCGAGCGGGTCGATCTGGTGGTGGTCGGCGGCGGCGTCACCGGCACCGGGATCGCGCTGGACGCGGCCGCGCGGGGGCTCTCGGTCGCTCTGATCGAGGCATACGACCTGGCATACGGGACATCCCGCTGGTCCAGCAAGCTGGTCCACGGCGGGCTCCGGTATCTCGCCAAGGGCGATCTGGCGCTGGCACACGAAAGCGCCGTCGAACGCGGGATCCTGATGACCCGCACCGCCCCGCATCTCACCAGGGCGATCCCGCAGCTGTTCCCTATGTACCGCGAGACCTCCCGCGGCCAGCAGGCCTTCATCATGACCGGTCTCGTGGCCGGTGACGGTCTTCGCCGCGCGGCCGGGACCCCGGCGTCGGTGCTGCCCCGGCCGAGGTCGATCCCGGCCGCGGAGGCGCTGGCGCTCGCGCCCGGACTTTCCCCGCGAGGCCTGCGCGGGGCGCTGCTGGCCTACGACGGCGCGCTGACCGACGACGCGCGCCTGGTGGTGAGCCTCGCTCGTACGGCCGCCGCACGCGGCGCGAAGATCCTGACGAGGGTCGAAGCGCTCCGGCTCGACGCGGAATCAGTGCTGGCGCGGGACAGGCTCACCGGGCAGGAGATCGAGATCCACGCCCGGCAGGTGATCAACGCGACGGGTGTCTGGGCGGGCGAACTGGCGGAGTCGGTGCGGCTGCGGCCGTCGCGCGGCTCGCATCTCGTCCTGGCCTCAGGAGCGGCGCGGATCGGCGCGACGTCGGTCAACGTGCCCGTTCCCGGCGAGAACAACCGCTTCGTCTTCCTGCTGCCGCAACCGGACGGCCGGGTGTTCGTCGGGGTCACCGACGAGCCGACCGACGGCCCGGTGCCGCGGGTGCCTGCCGTGCCGGAGTCCGATGTGGACTTCCTGCTCGAAGTGGCGTCGACGGCGTTCACCCGCCCGCTGACCCGCGCCGACGTCGCGGGCACATTCGCCGGGCTGCGGCCGCTGGTCGAAGGCGGTGGTGGACGCAGCGCGGATCTTTCGCGCAAGCACGCGGTGGTGACCGGGTCCGACGGCGTGCTCACCGTCGTCGGCGGCAAGCTGACGACGTACCGGAAGATGGCCGAAGACGCCGTCGACGCCGCGCTGAAGCGGTCCGGACTGCTCGCCGGGCCGTCGACCACGTCCCGGCTCCCGTTGCTCGGCGCGACACCGCGCGACCGCCTGTCCACTGTGGACGCGCCAGCTCGGCTGGTCGCGAAGTACGGCACCGAGGCGCCGCGGGTGGCGGCACTCGGCGAGGTCGACCCGGAACTGGGGCTGCCCCTGTTCGACGGGACGGACATCAGCGCGGCGGAGGTCGTCTGGGCCGTCCGGCACGAGGGCGCGCTCGACGTCGACGACGTCCTGGAGCGCCGCACCCGGCTCGGCCTGGTCACCCCGGACGCCGACGCCGCCCGCGCCCGCGTCCAGGAGCTTGTCGGCAAATCGCTCGCCGGCCTCGCCTGACCTCCCGCGTTTAGTCCTCTCAATGCGGCTAGTCATGCCCTCAGCTTGACGAGTCGTTGGGTTTTTGCAACAGTATGTTCTATGAGCCCGGTCAGACGCGGCAAAGAGCTGCCGATCTACAACCGGCTTCCCGTGCTCCGGGCAGAGCGTGGACTGAGCAGGGCCGCCCTCGCGACGGCCGTCGAGGTCAACCCGCAGACCATCGGCGCGCTCGAACGGGGAGACCACTACCCGAGCCTGGACCTGGCGTTCCGCATCTGCGCGGTGTTCGACCTCCCGGTCGAAGCCGTGTTCAGCCGCGAACCGTTCACGCCGCTGTCCACTCAGGTCTACCGGGAGGGGGGAACATGAGCGAGGAGCGAGGCCGTCTCGCGGCGTACTGGGACCGCCAGCAGGAACGGCTGGACGAGGTGGAACGCAAGCGAGCGCTGAAGTTGCCGACGTGGCGCACGCGGAAACGGCGGCGGGCGTTGAGTGTGCTGGTGGTGGCGGGCGATCTGGTCCTGATCGCCGGAGCCGTCTTCTACCAGACAGGCCAGACCGGCGCCTTCCTCGTGTGCTGGCTCGGCGGAGGCGTCGTGGCGGGCGGCGCGCAGTACCTGCTGCGGATCCTCACCGGCAAGATGAGCGGCGGTTTCTCGATGCGGCTCGACGAGCGCGAGCGGGAGATGCGTCACCGCGTCACCTACGTCAGCTATCAGATCCTGGTGACGATGATGCTGTTCGCGGTGCTGTACGGCCTCCTGGTCCCCGGCCCCAAGGGCGGCGGCGCGATGATGGCCTGCGCGTTGCTGATCGGCGGCACCACGGTCTCCGCCGTCATCCTGGGCTGGTCGCTGCCGGACGACGACCCCGAAGACTTCGAAGGGGTGTCCCCCGCATGACCACCACCCGGACGCGATCGGATCGCCGCCGGCTCGCCGTCGCGGCGGTGATCGGCCATCTGGTCGTGATCGCCGGTGCCGCGCTGCTGCGCGAGCCGACGTTGTGGTTCGCGGTCGGCCTGATGGGGCCGGGGCTGTGTCTCTGTGTCGGCACCGCGGCGGTGCTGCGCAAGGCCGTCGGCAGACCCGGCTCCGCCGCGAAGGATCTCGACGAACGCGAACTGCTGCTGCGAAACCGCGCACACTACGCTGCGTTCCAGGGGATCTGCGTGCTGATGCTGGTGGATCTCGGGTACGGGCTTTACGCGGCAGGGCAACCGGATTCCGGTTCGCTGCTGTCCGCGATGACAGCGGCGTTGTTCGTCTTCGGGACGTCGCTACCGGCGCTGTGGCTCGCGTGGCGGCTGCCGGACGACGACCCTGAAGACTTCGAGGGGTGGCTCCGGCATGACCGGGGACAAGAAGCGGCACAAGATGTCCATCGGCGTCGTCGCCGTCGTGCTGGTGGCGGGTGGGGTCCTCGCCGGCGCGGGCCGGGCGGTCCTGGTGTATCGGGCCACCTCGGTGGTGAGCAACGTCAAGCTGGACGGGCTGATCGAACGGAACCGCACGGTTTCCGGCGTCCATCGGGGATTCGCGGCGCTGGTGCGGTATTTCGAGGAGGGGAAGTGGAAATGAGCGAGGGGAAGCTGGAGATCGACAAGATCTCCAAGCGCTACGGCGCGAAGGTGGCGCTGGACGAGGTGAGCTTCGAGGTCCAGCCCGGTGAGCTGTTCGGCTTCGTCGGCAGCAACGGCGCGGGCAAGACCACCACGATGCGGATCGTGCTCGGGGTGCTGGCGGCCGACTCCGGCCAGGTGCGCTTCGGCGGCGCCCCGATCACCCACGAGACCCGCACGCATATCGGGTACATGCCGGAGGAACGCGGGCTGTACCCGAAGATGAAGGTGCTGGAGCAGCTGGTCTATCTCGCCGAGCTGCACGGGATGTCGGCCAACGACGCCCACCGCAGCGCCGAGAACTGGATCGCCCGGCTCGGGCTGACCGAACGGCGCAAGGACGAGGTGCAGAAGCTGAGCCTCGGCAACCAGCAGCGCGTGCAGCTCGCCGCCGCGCTGGTGCACGACCCGAAGGTGCTCGTGCTGGACGAACCGTTCTCCGGCCTCGACCCGCTGGCCGTGGACGTGATGAGCGGGGTGCTGCGGGAGAAGGCCGCGACCGGTGTGCCGGTGGTGTTCTCCAGTCACCAGCTGGATCTGGTCGAGCGGCTGTGCGACCGGGTCGGCATCATCCGAAGTGGACGGATGGTCGCCTCCGGCACCGTCGGGGAGCTGACCGCGGGCGCGGGCAACGGGCTCGTCGTCACCGCGCCGGGCGCCGCACCCGGCTGGGCTTCGGCCGTCCCCGGTGTCCGGACGGTCGAGCAGAACGGCCAGACGACGATCCTCGAACTCGAAGCGGGAGCCGACGATCAGGCCGTGCTCGCCGCGGCGCTGGCCACCGGGCCGGTCACCGAGTTCACCAAACGCAGGCGTTCGCTGACCGAGCTCTTCCGCGACGCGGTCGCCGAGAAGCCGGCGGCACAGGGAGTTTCCGCATGAACACCGTTTCCTCATGGCGCGCGGTCTGGCTCATCGCCAAACGCGAGCTGAACACCCGGCTGCGCACCAGGTCCTTCGTGGTCGGCACCGCCGTGCTGCTGGTCATGCTCATGGGCTACGTCCTGCTGCAGTCCACGCTGATCAGCAACGAGGACAAGAGCAAGGTCGGCCTCACCGGCCAGACCGCCGGGATCGCGCAGCAGCTCAAGACCGCGGGCGAGGCCATCGGCGAAAAGATCGAGACCGTCACCGTCGCCGATCCGGCGCAGGGCCGGTCGCAGGTCGAGAACGGCGATCTCGACGCGCTGCTGTCCGGCAACGCCACCGAGCTGAAGGTGCTCGTCAAGTCCGAATTGGACACCAAGCTGCGTGCGCTGCTGAACGGCGTTTCCCAGCAGGAAGTGTTGAACGGCATCCTTTCCGAGGCGCAGAAGACGCCAGACGAGGTGATGCGCACGGTCCACCAGACGCAGGTCGAGGTCGACTCGATCAAACCGCCGGACCCCGAGAAATCGCAGCGGATGGTGATCGGGCTGATCGTGGCGGTGCTGCTGTACATGAGCATCGTGACCTACGGGACGCTGGTCGCGCAGGGTGTGGTCGAAGAGAAGTCCAGCCGGGTGGTGGAGATCCTGCTGTCCACGGTGCGGCCGTGGCATCTGTTGCTGGGCAAGGTGATCGGGCTCGGCCTGGTCGGGCTGACCCAGCTGGTGATCATCGGCGGCGCCGGGTTCGTCGTCGCTTCGGCGACCGACGTGCTGACGCTGTCCGGTGTCGCGACGAGCGCCCTGCTGTGGGGTGTGGTGTGGTACCTGCTCGGGTTCCTGTTGTACGCCACCGTCTACGGCGCCATGGGTTCGCTGGTCTCCCGGCAGGAGGACACCCAGTCGGTGATCGGGCCGGTCAACATCGTGCTGATCCTCGGCTTCGTCGTCGGCTTCAACCTGCTGGCACAGGCACCGGAAGGCACGGGGACGAAGGTGCTTTCCCTGGTGCCGCTGCTGTCCCCGGTGCTGATGCCCGCGCGGATCGCGGCGGGCACCGTCGAGGTTTGGGAGATCGTGGCGTCGCTGGGCTTGACCGTGGGCGCCATCGCCCTCTTCACCTGGCTGGGCGCGCGGATCTACCAGAACAGTGTCCTGCGGGTGGGCAGCCGGATCAAGCTTTCGGAAGCCCTGCGCGGCTAACCTTTGATGGCGCCGTAGCGCTCAAGGGCGACCTGACGTTCGTGCGCGTGGTCGACCATCGGTGCCGGATAGTCCTCGACGTCCTCCGGTTTGTGCACGGCTTTGCCCTGCACGGACCGGAGTTCGGGACGTAGCGGCGGACGTAGTCACCGGCGGGGTCGAACTTCTCCCCCTGCGTGGTCGGGTTGAAGATCCGGAAGTAGGGCGCGGCGTCGGTGCCGCTGCCCGCGACCCACTGCCAGTTCAGCTGGTTCGACGCGAGATCGCCGTCGACCAGATGCTTCATGAAATGCCGCGCGCCGAGCCACCACGGCAGATGCAGGTCCTTGACCAGGAAACTCGCCACGATCATCCGGACGCGGTTGTGCATCCAGCCCTCGGCGAGCAGCTGGCGCATCCCGGCGTCGACGATCGGGAACCCGGTGCGGCCCTCGCACCACCGCCGGAAGGCCTCGTCGTCG
Source organism: Amycolatopsis sp. EV170708-02-1 (assembly GCF_022479115.1). Classification (NCBI taxonomy): domain Bacteria; kingdom Bacillati; phylum Actinomycetota; class Actinomycetes; order Pseudonocardiales; family Pseudonocardiaceae; genus Amycolatopsis; species Amycolatopsis sp. EV170708-02-1. Next base: position 2,959,436 of record NZ_CP092497.1, on the reverse strand, counting down.
CTCTCGTATTCCATGGCGTCGAACCGGGAATCGTAGTTCTTCCGCGCGGTTTCGGGGCGGTGCCACAGGACGTCGGCGTGGAACTCGCGCCAGGCGAACTCTCCCCGCAGCGCCTTGGCGCCGGCGCCCTCGTTCCCGGCGAGGTCGGCCAGCAGGGTGCGCGGATGGACGCAACCCCAGCGCAGATACGGCGAAAGCCTTGTCGTACCGGGTCGATCGGGACGGTCACGATCCTCGTCGTAGGTTTCGAGGCCGTCGTCCAGGAACTCGTGCCAGCGCTTCAACGCCGCCTTCTCGCCAGGTTCCGGCAGCTCCATCCCTTTGAGCGAAGGGGATTTCGGGAGCTTGACCGAACGCGGCGGCTCCACCCAGTCCACAATGGACTTGCCGGTGCCGGCGGGACGCGGCCAGCCGTGGCGCACCCACGCGCGGTAGAACGGGGTGAACACGCGATACGGGTCATCATCCGGTTTGGTGATGCGGCCGGGCGTGATCGCGTACGACGAACCTGTCTCAACCCAGGCGATGTCGTGCTCCGCCAACGCCTTCTTGACCTCGTCGTCGCGGCGGCGGCCGTACGGTCCGGTGTCGGCGCTGACGTGCACGGTCGCGGCGCCGACCTCGCGAGCGGCTTTGACGACCTCCTCGACCGGGTCGCCTTTGACGAGCATCAGGCGGCCGCCGAGCTGGTCGTCCAGCGCCTTCAGGCAGCCGTGCAGGAACGCGACGCGCGGGGCGCCGGAGGGTTTGAGGAGCGCGTCGTCGAGGACGTACAGCGCGAGCACGTGCTTGCTGTGCTTCGAGGCCTCCAGGAGGGCGGCGTGGTCACCGAGGCGAAGGTCGCGGCGGAACCACAGCACTACCGGGGCTTCTCTGGTCACTCCCGAAACCCTAAGCGCCCTCGCCTCCCCCTGCATGCCCGGATGCGATGAAGGACGCTTTCATGGCGAAATTCGCCGTGAAAGCGTCCTTCATCGCACTTGCGGAAGGGAGGTCAGCGCTCCGAGATGGGCGCGTAGTCCCGCGACGCGTAGCCGGTGTAGATCTGCCGCGGGCGGCCGATCTTGGTGGCCGGGTCCTGGATCATCTCGCGCCAGTGCGCGATCCAGCCCGGGAGACGGCCGAGCGCGAACAGCACGGTGAAGTACTTCGTCGGGAAGCCGAGCGCCCGGTAGATCAGGCCGGTGTAGAAGTCGACGTTCGGGTACAGCTTCCGCTCGATGAAGTAGTCGTCCGAGAGCGCGGTCTCTTCCAGCTTCTTCGCGATGTCGAGCAGCTGGTCGCCGCCCTTGAGCTTGGAGAGGATCTCGTCCGCGGTGTTCTTGATGATCTTCGCGCGCGGGTCGTAGTTCTTGTAGACCCGGTGCCCGAAGCCCATCAGGCGGACACCCTTTTCCTTGTTCTTCACGCGCTGGACGAAGTTCGCGACGTCGCCGCCCTCGGCCTGGATGCCCTCGAGCATGTCCAGGACCGCGCTGTTGGCGCCACCGTGCAGCGGGCCGAACAGCGCGTTGATGCCCGCCGAGATCGAGGCGAACAGGTTCGCCTCGGAGGAGCCGACGAGGCGCACGGTCGAGGTGGAGCAGTTCTGCTCGTGGTCGGCGTGCAGGATGAACAGCAGGTCGAGCGCCTTGGCGACGTCCGGGTCGACCTCGTAGGGCTCGGCCGGGAAGCCGAAGGTCATCCGCAGGAAGTTCTCGACCAGGCCGAGCGAGTTGTCCGGGTACAGCAGCGGCTGGCCGACGGACTTCTTGTACGCGTACGCGGCCAGGGTCGGGACCTTGGCCAGCAGGCGGATGGTGGACAGCTCGACGTTCGGTTCGTCGAACGGGTTGAGCGAGTCCTGGTAGAAGGTCGACAGCGCGGATACGGCGCTGGACAGCACCGGCATCGGGTGCGCGTCGCGCGGGAAGCCGCTGAAGAAGGCCTTCAGGTCTTCGTGCAGCAGGGTGTGGCGCTGGATCTTCTCGGTGAACTCCGACAGCTGCGTCTGGGTGGGCAGCTCGCCGTAGATGAGCAGGTACGAGACCTCGATGAAGGTCGACTTCTCGGCCAGCTGCTCGATCGGGTACCCGCGGTAGCGCAGGATGCCGGCGTCACCGTCGATGTAGGTGATGGCCGAGGACGCGGCGCCGGTGTTCACGAACCCCGGGTCGTGGGTGATGTACCCGGTGGTCGCCAGCAGCTTCCCCAGCTCGATGCCAGGCGCGCCCTCGACCGGGTGGATCACCTTGAACTCGTGCTCGCCGTTGGGCAGGCGCAGCGTCGCGGTCTCGCCGGACTGCCCCGCAGCCGTCGTCGCGTCGGACATGTAAGTCCCTCTCACGTTCAGCACGGGCCGGCGGCGCCTGTAGGTTCCACAGGTACGCCCTCTTTCACGCGCGTGACCCACGGCCTCGCTGCACACCGCCCCGCTGGGGTATGAATTCCCCTCTACGCTAGTCGAGAATGGGGTCAACGCGCAGCGGGTGAGTTGCTCACAACAGCCCCTTTGGGACCAGGTTCACACAGCGGAAGCCATATCTTCGGCCGTCGGCGGTTCCGCCCCGCTCCGTGAGACGGTGATCGACGCCGCTTTCGCCGCGAATTCGAGCGCCGCACGCCAGCCGTCGGCGTCGAGAGTGGACAGGTCGCGCACCCCGTTCGAGTACAGCCACGCCAGCAGGGCGCCTTGCACGGTGTCACCGGCGCCGATCGTGTCGACGACGTCGACCCGGCGTGACGGGACCTGCGCGATTTCGCCCGCTCGTGTGATGACGGACAACCCCTGCGCGCCGCGGGTGAGCACGACGGCATCGACTCCGCAAGAGGTCCAGACCTTTGCCGCGTCGACCGGGTCGGCGCCTTCGGCGAGCCATTCCGTGTCGTCGTCGGAGATCTTGAGCAGGCGGATATGCGGCAGCCAGGACTCGAACCGCGCCCGGTAGGCCGCCGGATCCTCGATCAGCGCCGCACGGATGTTCGGATCGAGCACGGTCAGCACGCCGCGCGCGGATTCGCGGCGCAACAGCGTTTCGTAGGTGCTCGCGCCCGGCTCCAGGACCATGCCGAGGGTGCCGAGGGAGAGCGCCGTCACATCTTCGGGGAGCGGGCCGGGGTCGGCGACGAGCCGGTCCGCGGTGCCCTCGGTGTAGAAGGTGTACCGGGCGGAGCCCTTGTCGTCGAGCGCGACCACGGCGAGCGTCGTCGGCTCGTTTCCCCGCTGCAGCAACGCGGTGCCGACCCCGGAGGCGTGCAGCCGGTCCACCAGCGCGACACCGAAGCGGTCGTTCGAGACGCGCGAAAGGAAGCCCGTCGGGACGCCGAGCCGCCCGGCGGCGAGCGCGACGTTGTAGGGACCACCACCCATCCGGGGCAGCAGCGCGCGCAACCCACCGTCCACAGTGGAATCCAACGGTTCACCAGGAACGAGGTCGACCAGCGCCTCTCCACCCACCACGATCACGGGCGCGATGCTAGCCGAGACGGTGGTTCCACCACCATAATTGTCAGTTCAGGACATTTTTTGTCGCGATGCCGCCAAGGAGAAGTTCCGAAAGCGCGGTGAACGCTTCGGCGTCGGTCACCCCGGTGCGCTGCCCGATCACCCCGGTCTGGATTCCCTCGATGATCAGTCCCGCCATTTCCGCGATCAGCCGCGCGTGCACCTCACGGAAAACACCGTCGGTGACGCCGCGATCGATGAACGACCGGATCCGGGCGGCCGCGGCGCGGCTGTTGAGCTGATACGCGTCCCGCGCCGGCGCGAATTCGGCGATGTCGGTCATGAAAGCGGCCGAGGCGCGATTCAGGTATTCGGAGATGCCGGCGAGGTACTCGCCGAGGATCTTGCGGGCGTCGTCGATCCCGGCGATCCGCTCCTCCAGCAGGTCGGCGGCGCCCTTGAAAAAGTGGGTGACGACCTTGACCGCCAGCTGCTCCTTGCTGGGGGCGAGCGCGTAGAGGGTCGACTTCGAGCAGCGGAGCCTCGCGGCCAGGTCGTCCAGCGTGAACTGGGAGAACCCTTCGGCGAGAAAGAGCGCTTCGAGTTCCGAGAGCAGCGCTCTCTGACGCGCGGTGGGCTGGCGGCGCGAGGTCATCGGATCACTATCCCCTACGCGAACGGTGTACCCCCAGCGCCGTCTACTGTACGCTGAATCAGCCCACAGTACTGTTTTTAGTACCGCTCAGCTCGGAGGAGCCATGCCGGCGGACCGTCTGCTGCCCAGCACCGAGGCCCAGGACCTGATCGACCTGGCCAAGGAGATCGCGCGCGAGGAACTCGCCCCGATCGCGAGCAAGTACGAGGAGACCGCGCATTTCCCGCGCGAGCAGTTCCGGCTGCTCGGACAGGCCGGGCTCCTCGGCCTGCCGTATGCGGAGCGCTGGGGTGGCGGCGAGCTGCCGTACGAGGTCTACCTGCAGGTCCTGGAGGAGATTGCCGCGGCGTGGATGTCGGTGGGCGTAGGGCTTTCCGTGCACACGATGTCCTGCTTCGCGCTGGCACACCACGGCACCGACGAGCAGCGCGACCGCTGGCTGCCCGCGATGCTCGAAGGCGGCCTGCTGGGCGCGTACGCGCTCTCGGAGACCCACGCCGGCTCCGACGCTGCCGCGTTGTCCACCCGCGCGCGGCTCGACGGCGACCAGTACGTCGTGAACGGCACGAAGGCGTGGATCACCCATGCGGGTGAGGCCGACTTCTACACGACGATGGTGCGCACCAGCGACGACGGCGGGCAGGGCATCTCCTGCCTGCTCGTCGACGCGGCGACGCCGGGCCTCTCGGCCGCGCCGCCCGAGCGGAAGATGGGCCTCACCGGGTCGACCACGGCGCAGCTGATGTTCGAGGACGCCGCCGTCGACGCCGACCGGCGGATCGGCGAAGAGGGCCAGGGGCTGAAGATCGCGCTGTCGTCGCTCAGCTCCGGGCGGCTGGGCATCGCCGCCTGCGCCGTCGGGCTCGCGCAGGCCGCGCTGGACGAGGCGCTCGAATACGCGAAGGGCCGCACACAGTTCGGACGGCCGATCATCGAGTTCCAGGGCCTGGAATTCCTGCTGGCCGACATGGCCGCGACCGTCGAGACCTCGCGGGCGATGTACCTCGACGCGGCCCGGCGCCGTGACCGCGGGCTGCCGTTCCAGCGGCAGGCGTCCATCGCGAAGCTCGTCGCGACCGACGGCGCGATGAAGGTGACCACCGACGCCGTGCAGGTCCTCGGCGGCGCCGGATACACGAAGGACTTCCCGGTGGAGCGGTACATGCGGGAGGCGAAGGTGCCGCAGATCTTCGAGGGCACGAACCAGATCCAGCGCATGGTGATCGCGCGGGAACTGCGGAAAGGCTGACGCCCTCGTGACTGGCAGGGACGGTTAGAACCGTCCTTGCCACTCACGAGCCGGCCGGTCAGGCCTCGCGGTACCGGCGTTCCTCGGTGACGCCGACCCCGGTCTCCTCGTCGAAGTGGTAGACCTCACGACCGCGCACGAACACGCGCATCGCCCGGTTCATCACGTCCAGCGGGTCGCCCGACCAGATGACCACGTCGGCGTCGAGGCCCGGCTTCAGCGAGCCGACCTGGTCGTCGAGGTCCAGCATCGCGGCCGGGTTGACGGTCAGCGCCTTCAGCGCGGTCTCCGGGTCGAGGCCGTCCTTCACCGACAGCGCGGCCTGGTACACCAGGAAGTTGATCGGCACGACCGGGTGGTCCGTGGTGATCGCGATCTTCACGCCCGCCCTGGCGAGGATGCCGGGGGCGCGCAGGGTGCGGTTGCGCAGCTCCACTTTGGACTTGGTGGTGAACAGCGGCCCGAGGATCACCGGCACGCCCCGCTCGGCGAGCAGGTCCGCGATCAGATGTCCTTCGGTGCCGTGGTTGATCACCAGTTTGTAGCCGAACTCGTCGGCCAGCCGGATCGCGGTGACCATGTCGTCGGCGCGGTGGACGTGCTGGTCCCAGTACAGCTCCCCGTCGAGGACCTTCGCCAGCGTCTCCTTGGTGAGGTCGACGTCGAACGGCTTGCCCTCGCCGGCGGCGTGCTCGCGCTGGGCGGCGTAGTTGCGCGCGGCGGTGAAGGCGTCACGGATGGTCGACGCGACGCCGAGCCTGGTCGACGGCGTCTGCTTCTTCTCGCCGTACACGCGCTTCGGGTTCTCGCCGAGCGCGCTCTTCACGCTGACACCCTCGGCGAAGATCATGTCGAGCACGGTCCGGCCCCAGGTCTTGACACCGATCGTCTGCCCGCCGATGGGGTTCCCCGAGCCGGGCTTGATGACGACGCTGGTGACGCCGCCCGCGAGCGCGTCGTCGAAGCCGGGCTCGTACGGGTCGATCCCGTCGATCGCGCGGAACCGCGCGCCGTTCGGGTCGGTCATCTCGTTGGTGTCGTTCCCGGACCAGCCTTCGCCGTCTTCGTGGACGCCGAGGTGGGCGTGCGCGTCGATGAACCCGGGCAGCACCCAGCTGCCCGCGGCGTCGATCAGTTCGGCGTCGTCGGGGACGTCGACCTCGGCGTCCGCGCCGACCGCCGCGATCTTCCCGTTCTCGATGAGGACCGTGCCGCCGTCGATGGGATCACCGTCGACCGGGACGACGTAACCACCGACGATGGCCTTGACCTGTGCTTTGTCAGACATACTTTGACACGCTAACGAACTGGGCCACCGGTCCGCACGCGGGGCTTTTCGAAATGGACCAGTTCGTAGTGCTTCTCGGGAGTGCGATGCGTCTCGACGTAGCCGAGCTTCCGGTACATCCGCAGCGGACCGGCGCTCCGCTCCCCGGTGAACAGGCGGAACACGGTCACCGAAGGCGGCGCGGCCGCTTCGGCGGCGAGCAGCAAGGAGCTGCCGAGCCCGTGTCCCTGCCTGTCCGGGGCGACGATGAGCCTGCCGACGAGACCGGCGTCGCCGTCCACGACGATCCGGACACTCGCCACCAGCCGCCCGGATTCCCTGATGCCCCAGGTGGAACACGCGGGATCAGCCAGCGCGGCCTTGGCCTGCTCGAAGGTCTCCGTCAGCGGCGGGAGGTCGATGTTCTCGTGCGCCCTGGCCTCCGGGACGTACGCCGCGCGCTGCAACGTGAGCACCTCACCCGCGTCCGCGGGCCCCAGGCGCAGAACCGGCATCTCAGCGCACCCGGATTCCCCAGCTCCCGGTCCACGACGACGCGGGCTCCAGGTCGATCAGATCGGTGCCGGTGTTCAGCGCGTCGGCGGGGCACGTCATCGGCTCGATCGCCACCGCCCGGCCGCGGCCGACCAGGTCGTCCGGCGTGAACACCTGCGCCCAGCGGAAATCCGGCCCGGCCCAGACCAGCAGTTCCCGGTCCCCATGCGAAAGGACGTGGTGGTGGTTGCCGTCCTCGGCGACGCTCAGCCCGCCGAACGCCGTGTCCAGGTCGACGCCTTCGAGCAGCTTGCCGGGCCGGAAGTCGTACTCGGTCCCCTCGACGTCCTGTTCGTCGGCGTACGGCATCTGCTCGTCACCGAGATACGGCCGGACCCGGCTCGCGGGCAGCGTCAGGGTCAGCTCGTCGGTGGGCGCGTCGCCGATGCGGAAATACGGGTGCGTGCCGAGCCCGACACCGATGGGGCTCTCGCCCTCGTTGCGGATCTCGTGCGTCACGACCAGTTCACGCGGCGAGATCTCGTAGGTGATCGTCGCGCGCAGCGGCACCGGCCACCCTTCCTGCGCCGGGACGTCGATGGCCAGGGTGATCGACGACTCGGCGTGTTCGAGAAGCTCCCACTCCTCGTGCCGGGTCAGGCCGTGGATCGCGTTGCCGCGCGCCTCTTCGGTGATCGGGAGCTGCTGCTTCTCGCCCTGGTAGTCCCACTGGCCGCCCTTGGTGCGGTTCGGCCAGGGCAGCAGCACCTGCCCGGCACCCTTCGGCGGCTTCTCGTCCTCGGCGAACGCCTCGACGTAGGGCACCCCGCCGACCTCGAACGCGCGCAACCCGGCACCGATCTCGGTGACGACGGCTCGCGCGTTGCCGCGGGTGATCTCGAACTGCTCTCCGGTGGGATTGGCCATGCGGACGAGGTTACTGTGAGAACGCCACGCCCGGACGAAGGAGACCGCCGCGATGACCGTTCCCGGCTACCCCAGCACCGTCGGCCGTGTCCTGGAGCGGAGCGCGCGCCGCGTCCCGGGCCGGGTCGCCCTCACCTTCGCCGATCGCGTGTGGACGTACGCGGAGCTCGACCGCGCGGCGGGCCGGGTCGCGGCCAAGCTGCTCGATCGCGGGCTCGTCCACGGCGACCGGGTCGCGGCCTTCGGCAAGAACTCCGACGCGTACCTGTTGCTGTACCTCGGCTGCGCGCGAGCCGGGCTGGTGCACGTGCCGGTGAACTTCAACGCGCGCGGCGAGGAACTCGAGTACCTGCTCACCCAGTCCGAGCCAGCCGTCGCCTTCGTCGATCCCGCGCTGGCCGAGCACGTCAAGGTCGAGCATGTGTCCACACTGGACGTTCTGGAGTGGGCTCTGGACGAGACCGTCTTGCCGCACGAGGAATCCGGGGTGTCGGACGACGACCTCGTCCAGCTGCTCTACACGTCCGGGACGACCTCGCGGCCGAAGGGCGCGATGCTCACCCACCGCGCGCTGGTGCACGAGTACTCGTCCTGCATCGCCGCCCTCGACCTGAGCGACCGCGACGTACCGCTGCACGCGTTGCCGCTCTACCACTCGGCGCAGATGCACGTCTTCCTGATGCCCGGGCTGGCCGTCGGCGCGACGAACCATCTCGTCGAGGGGCCGGACCTCGGCGACATCCTGGCGCGGATTCCCAGCCAGGGCATCACTTCGCTGTTCTTCCCGCCGACCGTCTGGGTAGGCCTCGCGAATCATCCCGGGCTCGCGGACGCGGATCTGAGCTGCCTCACGAAGGCCTACTACGGCGCGTCGATCATGCCGGTCCCGGTGTTGAACGCGCTGCGCGCACGGCTGCCGGAAGTCGGCTTCTACAACTGTTTCGGGCAGTCCGAGATCGGTCCACTCGCAACGGTGCTCCGTCCCGAGGAGCACGACGAGCGGCCCGATTCCGTCGGCCGCCCGATCCTTTTCGTCGAGACACGGGTGGTGGACGCCGAGATGAACGATCTGCCGCCGGGCGAACTCGGCGAGGTCGTGTACCGCTCTCCCCAGCTGTGCACCGGTTACTGGGGCAAGCCCGAGGAGTCGGTGGAGGCGTTCGCGGGCGGCTGGTTCCACTCCGGTGACCTGGTGCGGCAGGACGAGGAGGGCTATCTGTTCGTCGTCGACCGGATCAAGGACGTCGTCAACACCGGCGGCGTGCTCGTCGCGTCGCGCGAGGTGGAAGACGCGCTGTACGCCCATCCCGCCGTCGCCGAGGTCGCCGTCGTCGGTCTGCCGCACGAACGCTGGATCGAGGCGATCGCCGCGGTGGTCGTGGTGAAGGAACCCGTCGAAGAAGCGGAGCTGATCGAGTTCGCCAAGAAGTCGCTGGCGGCGCACAAGGTGCCGAAGTCGGTGCATTTCGTCGGCGAACTGCCGAAGAACGCGTCCGGGAAGCTGCTCAAACGCGAGCTGCGGCAACAGTTCGGCGGCTCAGCGTCCGCGATCGGTGTCTAGCGACTCGGCGTACGCGGCGAATTCGCAGGCCGCTTCGAGGCTGCCCGGACGTGGTGGATCCTCCGGGTCCCAGCCGAGTTCGCGGTCTCGAAGCACCTGCGTGAGCAACGGGCGCCAGCGCGGATCCAGCTGCTCGCGCGCCCATTCGAGCGCGCCGCGTTTCGACTCGACCTCGGCCGTGCGCAGCGTGTAGAGCACTCGGCAGCAAGTCGACACGAGGTAGCGCTGGGTCCACGCGATGTCGAAGGGCGCCCACGCGCGGACGCCGTCGACCAGGCCGTGCAGCTCCTCACGCATCGCCGCGCGCATCGCGTCCGGTGGCGGCTCGTCGACGAGGTTCGTGATCGGCGGGCCGTCGAGCACGATGCCTTTGTGGCGCAGGATCCAGCGCGTGTGGAGGCTGTTGCAGTGGGTGTCCCAGATCAGGACGCGATGGCCGTGATCGCAGTACAGCCACGGCGTGCCCAGCCCTTGACTCGTTTTCAGGGACGCGATGTCCGCATACGAACCCTCGATTTCCTTGCACCAGAAGCCTTCCCTGGTGGGGAGCTCGTCGTGGAGCACGCGAAGTTCCGCTTCGGCCCGGCCACTCGGCGGCTCGGTGGTCGCGATGATTAAGTCGCAGTCGCTGTGGAGGTCACCGGCGCCGAGCGCGAAGGAACCCTGGACGTACGCGCCGACGTAGGTGTCGCCGAGGATCTCGCGGGCCGAAGCGACCAGCTCGGTGAGGACTTGGTCGAGTTCGGTGTAGGGCGTGTACACGGACCGCGACGCTACCCGGTCTCGCGCAAGATTTCCCAAGCATTGAACCCGTCTTCGGCATGAGGAGTGCCGAGCGCGAGCCAGGCAGGATGGAGTGGGTCGTCGAGGGGATCGACCGAACATCCGAAACGAGGAGTGGCAGGCGGATCCCCGGGAAAGAGTCCATCGGGGTCCTCGACGAGCGAAGCCAGGAACGCGATGTCGGAGACATGACGACTGGACATCCCCGGCTTCGGCGGCTCGTCGATCAAGGCCTTCACCTTGACCACCAGCGCGGCGGCCAGACCCGGCAGGTACAAGGTCGACGTTCTCCCGCCATAGGTCGCCGTGAGCGGCCGTGCATCGTCGAGCGCGGTCTTGCCACCGGGGATCGAGACGATCCTTCCCGCAGGCGTCCGGAGCTTCGGGGCAGCACGGGCGCCGAGTTTGTCCGGGGCGAGAAGGTCGACCATCATGCCGGTCGCCGGATGGAGATAGCGATGCGCCTTGCCGTCGGCGCTGATCCCATCGACCTCATACCCCAGCTTCTTGAGTACTTCATGTGCGCGCGGGAACGCGTCGAGCGTGAAACGGACGTCGAAGAGGAGATCGATGTCCTTCGTCACCCGTGGGATCGAACGATCGGCCAGCAGTCCGTGCAGAATGACCATCTGCCCGCCGATCATCACCCAGGGCGTCGGCAACCGATCGGCGAGGTCGAACATCGCTGGCCAGACGATGCGGTCACCCTCGCCCTGCAACGGCGGCAAAGCCAGCGTCCCCAGGCTGGGCGGCGGCGCGGAATCGCTCATCCGCCGAGCTTATGCACCTCGCCCAAACGAGTGAGAAGTTGTTGCGCCGCAAGGATAGAACGCTCATCACCCGCGTCGAGCAGATCCGCTGCGACGGCCGCCGGGATCGCAAGGCCGCCCGCGCCCGGCGGACGCAGAATGCCGGGCAGAGCGGGAACACGGATCACCGCGTTGGGTTCCGGGCTGTCCAGGCGGAGCCGCCGTGACCGCGCGAGTTCGTCGAACCGGGCGGCGTCCACGTAGAACTCTTCATCGGCGCCGCCCGCCATCAGGTCGGCACCGTGGCGCCCCGCGGCGACAGGACCGCTGACGACGGCGTGCGGATCGTCCCGTAGGCGTGCGAGCGGTCCGGCCAGCATTCGTACGCGGTGCACGCGCGCGCGACCGGAGAGCAGGCGCGGCCATTGGGCCGGCACGTATTCCCGCGCGTAGCGCTTGAGCCGGACTCGTTCCGACGGCGAGATCCACGACGGCTGATAGCCGCTCAACGACCACAGGAATCCCCACGCCATCCGGGCGGAGAACGGCCGGCCGGCAGCGGGCTTCACCACGCTCTTCCGATGCTCGACCGATCGGGCGTCTACCAGCAGTTCACGGCCTATCCGGACCGCGTCAAGACCGCCGCCGTGCACGAGTTCGCGGACGCGCTCGCGCGAGATCTCCAGCGCTCGCGCCGCCTGCGCGACCGGGAGCAACTGAGCCGAATCGACCATGTCCGCTCCCTTCGATCGCTGATCGGTTCGCCACCGAGTTTACACAAACCTTCGCAGACAAGAAGGATTGTGTAATTAGTCTTACTAGACCGGTCGTCATAGTTTGGGTTAAAGTCGGCCGCATGGTTCGCCGCACCGACACCCGGCAGCGCATGCTCGACTCCGCCGCCGACCTCTTCCACCAGCAGGGTTACCACGCCACCGGGCTCAACCAGCTCGTCGCCGCCGTCGGCGCGCCCAAGGGATCGCTGTACTTCCACTTCCCCGGCGGCAAGGAGCAGCTGGCCGCCGAGGCCATCCGTCAATCCGCCGACCGGCTCTGCGACCAGCTGCGCACGATCGCCGCGAACGCGCCCGACATCGTCACCGGTATCGAGACCGTGGTCGACGCGCTGGCGACCTCGCTGGAGGAGTCGGATTTCCAGCGCGGCTGCCCGCTCGCGACGGTCGCGCTCGACGCGTCGGGGACAGCGAGGTGATCCGCCAGGCCTGCGCCGACGGCTACAACTCCTGGCACACCGTCATCGCCGGCGCGCTGGACACCGACAAGGCGGACCACCTCGCGACGGTCGTCCTCGCCGCCATCGAGGGCGGCTTGCTGCTGGCCAAGACGTTGCACGACACCGCGCCACTGCGCGCGATCGCCCCTCATCTCCGCACCACACTCGAACGGGAGCTCTCCTGATGCGCGTCCATCACCTGAACTGCGGGACCATGCGGCCGGTCGGCGGCAAACTCATCGACGGCAAGCCCGGCCTGTTCCGCCGCGCCGAACTGATCTGCCACTGTCTTCTGCTGGAGACCGACACAGGGCTCGTGCTCGTCGAAACCGGCGTCGGGACGCCCACCGTCACCCGGCCGGTGGAATGGCTCGGCGCCGGTTTCGTCCGGCTGGTGCACCCCGACAGCGACGACGACCTCAGCGCCACCACCCAGATCCGCAAGCTCGGCTTCGACCCGGCCGACGTGCGTGACATCGTGCTCACCCACCTCGACCTCGACCACGCGGGCGGGCTCGTCGACTTCCCCCAGGCCCGGGTCCACGTCCACGCCCGCGAGCTCCAGGCGCTGGAGAAGCCGATCGACCGCAAGGAGGCGAGCCGCTACCGCAAGGTCCAGTTCGACCATGGGCCGCTCTGGCGCTCGTACCGCGCCGACGGCGAGCCGTGGTTCGGTTTCGACGCCGTCCGTGAGCTCGAAGGGGTCCCGGACGTCCTGATCATCCCCCTGGCCGGGCACACCCGCGGCCACGCCGGCGTCGCGGTCGACACGGGTGACGGCTGGCTCCTCAACGCCGGCGACGCCGTCTTCCACGGCGGCGAGCTGGAGCGAAACCCGCACATCCCCTTCGCCTTGGGCTTCTTCGAGTCGTACATGCAGACGGAGAAGACGGCACGACTGGACAACCAGCGCCGGCTGCGCGAACTTGTCAGTAACAACGGTGCCGAAGTGACGGTCTTCGCCGCGCACGACGCCGCCGCATTCGAACGGCTCAGCCAGAGGAGCAGGCTATGAAGGCCCACCACCTGAACTGCGGCACGATGCGCGCACCGGGCGGCAAGCTGCTCGACGGCCAGCCGGGGCTGCTGCGCCGCTCGGAGCTGGTGGCGCACTGCCTGCTCGTCGAGACCGGCGACGGGCTCGTTCTGGTGGACACCGGGTTCGGCCGCAAGGGTGTCGAGAACCCCGGCGCGTGGCTCGGCACGCCGTTCACGATCATGGTCGGCGCGAAGCCGGTCGAGACGGAGACGGCGGCCCACCACGTCGAGGCGCTCGGCCACAAGCTCGAAGACGTCCGGCACATCATCTGCACCCACCTCGACGTCGACCACGCGGGCGGGCTCGCGGACTTCCCGAACGCCGTCGTGCACGTCCGCACCGCGGAGCACGACGCGGCGACGTCGCCGTCCAATCAGAGCGAGAAGCTGCGCTTCCGCGCCAACCAGTTCGCCCACCGTCCACTGTGGAGCATGTACGACGAGGCCGGGGACGAGTGGTTCGGCTTCCAGGCCGTCCGCGAGCTGAAGGGCCTGCCGCCGGAGATCCTGCTGGTACCGCTCGCGGGGCACACCAAGGGCCACACGGGCGTCGCGGTCGACACCGGCGACGGCTGGCTGCTGCACGCGGGTGACGCGTACTTCTTCCACGGCCAGATGGATCCCGTGAAGCCGCACTGCCCGCCGGGGATGACCGCTTTCCAGAACATGGTGCAGACGCTGCGCAAACCGCGGCTGGAGAACGTCGAGCGGCTGCGTGAGCTGAGCCGGGACCACGCCGACGAGGTCACCGTGTTCTCGGCACACAGCCCAGTGGAGTACCAGGCGCTCAGCCGCGGTTGATCGAGCCCGGCGACGGTGGGACGGCAGCGCGAAGGGGACTTTCCCCGCGTCCAATGCGGCGAAAGTCCCCTTCACACCACTCGAAACCGCCCGGCGAGGGTCAGCCGACCGGCGGCTCGACGGGCTGCCGGTCCTCTTCACTGTGCGTCGCCCGCATGACGAGCCAGTTGATCCCCCACAGCACGATGCCGACGCCGAGCAGGATCGCGGCGACCTTGTAGTCGCGCGCGGGCCGCCCGGACAACGGCGTCACCAGGTAGACGCAGAAGATCGCGGCCAGCACCGGGATGATCGTCGGCGCCCGGAAATGCTTGTGCGCCGCCTTCTCCTTGCGCAGCACCAGGACCGCGACGTTGACGATGGCGAACACCGCCAGCAGCAGCAGCGCCGTCGTGCCGCCGAGCACCCCGATGTCCACAAAGGACACGAGACCGATCGCGATCAGGCTGGTGAACACGATCGCCACCCACGGGCTGCGGCGGAACGGGTGCACGGTGCCCAGCTGCTTCGGGATGATCCGCTGGTTCGCCATGCCGTAGAGCAGCCGGCTGGCCATCAGCATGTTGATCAGGGCCGAGTTGATGACCGCGAAGAGACCGATCGCGGAGAACACCTCGCGCGGGAAGCCGGGCGCCCCGACGTCGAGCACCTTCAGCAGCGCGCTGCTCTTGGCCGCCGCCAGATCGTCCGCGGGCACCAGCAGCGAAGAGGTCACCGAGACCATGATGTAGATGGTCGCGGCGATGACCATGCCCCACAGCATCGCCTTCGGGAAGATCCGGATCGGGTCCTTGCACTCCTCGGCCATGTTCACCGAGTCCTCGAAACCGACCATCGCGAAGAACGCCAGCGACGTCGCCGACGTGATCGCCACCAGCATCGTCTGGTTCTCGGTGTCGAACTCGACCAGCCGCGAGGCGTCCCCGTTGCCGTTCAGCACCGCCCACACCCCGACCCCGATGATGATCAGCAGGCCGCCGATCTCGATACAGGTCAGCACCACGTTGGTCTTCACCGATTCGGAGACCCCGCGGAAGTTGATCAGCGCGAGACCGATCACGAACAGGATCGCCACCAGCGGCATCGGCGCGGTGATGAACTCCTTGAGATAGGTCTCCCCGAAGGCCTTCGCCGCCGACGAAGCCGACGTGATCCCGGAGCACATCACCGCGAACGCCACCATGAAGGTGAGGAAGCGGATCTTGAACGCCTTGTGCGTGTAGAGCGCGGCCCCCGCCGCCTGCGGGTACTTGCCGACCAGTTCCAGGTAGCTGAACGCGGTCATGAACGCGACCACGAACGCGATCAGGAACGGCAGCCAGAGCGCGCCGCCCACCCGGCCTGCCACCTGCCCGGTGAGCGCGTAGACGCCCGTCCCGATGATGTCCCCCACCACGAAGAACAGCAGGAGCTTGGAACCCATGACCCGTTTGAGGCTCGGCTGACCGGCCGGACCGGTCTGTTCTGTTGTCGTCGTGTCCGCCATGCGGCAAGAGTGTGCCGCATCACGTCTGGTGCCGACAGTCCGGTTTGGTCAGTTCTTCGTCACGGGTTGACGAAGGGCGCCTTTGGGTAATTCGCTCAGTTGGCGTCGACCGCGGTCTTCACCAGCGGGACCATCATGTCCTGCGTCATCTTCGCCGGGCCGGTGTAGTTGACCAGCACCGGGACGTTGTCCACGAGTTCGGCGGCCGCCAGCGTCGCGGTCTTGTTCTCGTCGGTGTAGTAGATGGCGCCCTCGCCGACACCGGCGACGTCCTTCGCGTTCGCCTTCGCCTTCTTCAGCGCCGCGACCATCTCGGCGGGCTTGATCTTGTTGCCTTCGAAGCGGGTCACGGCGAGCGCGCCGATCTGCTTGCCGGCGGCCGAGAAGACGCAGCTCTTGGCCTTGCCCCCGTTGGCGGCGTTGTCCTGCACCGGGCCCGGCGCCGACGTCACGCCCTGGATGGAGACGGCCTTGCCGACGGCCTCGGCGGGCAGCAGCGCGCACGGCTCCTTCGAGCCGGCGCCGCCGGTGGGCGCGGCCGAGGAACTCGGCGCGGCGGAGGGCGAGGGGGCCTGGCTCGACGGCTTGGCCGCGTTGTCCGTCTTCTGGTCCCCGGACGAGCAGGCGGAAAGGGTCGCGATGACAGCGGCGAACAGGATGATCGCCCGTGAAATACGCATGGGCCCGACGATAGACCGGGCGACTCAGTCCGCCGGGGCCCGGTACCGCCAGAACGACGGGATCAGCAGCGCCGCGCCGACGACCAGCACGATGACCAGCACCCCGCCGCCGGAGGCCGCGGCGGCGGTGCCGACACCGGCGGCCGCCCAGCCGTGCGTGAGGTCGGCGATCCGCGGCCCGCCCGCGACGACGACGGTGAACACGCCCTGCAGCCGTCCGCGCATCTCGTCGGTGGTGGCGACCTGCAGGATCGACATCCGGTAGATCGCGCTGACCATGTCGGCGGCTCCGGCGAGCGCCATGAAGAACACCGCGAGCCACAGCGAGTTCGCGAGCCCGAACCCGGCGACGGCGGCACCCCAGACGCAGACCGAGACGATCACGCCCGCGCCCTGGTTGCGGATCCTGGTCAGCCAGCCGGAGAAGAGACCGATCAGCATCGCGCCCGCGGGGAGCGCGGCGTACAGCCAGCCCAGCGCCGGACCGCCGCCGGGCGGGTCGCCGAAGGTGCGCTCCGCCATCTCCGGGATCAGCGCGCGCGGCATGCCCGCGACCATCGCGATGATGTCGACGAGGAACGAGGCCAGCAGGATCTTCTGCGTGGCCAAGTATTTGAAGCCGTCGATGATGTCGCGGATCCCGGCGCGGCGCGTGATCTCGCCGAGCGGCGGGATCGGGGGAAGCTTGTAGACCGCGATGAGGGTCAAGGTCAGTGCGATGACGTCGATCAGGTAGAGCGTCGAGAGGCCGAGGATCGGGATCAGCGAACCGGCGAGCAGCGGGCCGAAGACCGCGCCGAAGGTGGCCATCGTGCTGCTCAGCGCGGTCGCGGGCGCGATCAGGTTGTCCGGGACCAGGCGGGCGACGACGGCGCTGCGGGTCGGCATGTTGACCGCGAAGAACGCCTGGTTGACCGCGAGCAGGCCCAGTACGAGCCAGACGGAGCCGACGTTCAGGAACGCCTGGAGCCACAGGACCGCCGAAGTGAGCGTGACCCCGACGTTGGTGACCAGGAGCAGTTTGCGGCGGTCGACGGCGTCCGCGATGGCACCGCCCCAGAGCCCGAAGACGAGCAGCGGGATCAGGGCGACCAGACCGGTCAGGCCGACGTAGGCCGACGAGCCGGTGAGGTCGAAGACCTGTTTGGGGACCGCGACGGCGGTGAGCTGGCTGCCGATCGCGGTGACCGCGGTGGAGAGCCAGAGGCGGCGGAACGCGGGGATCTTGAGCGGCCGGGTGTCGACGACGATCGAGCCGAACAGCTTGCGGACACCTTTGCGCTGTTCAACCCCCACGTCGTCACTCACAACCCGACAGCTTAGCCGCGCTAACTAACCATCCGCGCGCGATTTAAGTCACCCAGTGGCGGGCGAAGGGGACTTTCCCCGCGTCAGACGCGGTGAAGGCCCCCATCGCCGCGTCCTATGCGGTGAAGGGCCCCTTCAGCCCACTCCCAGCCGCACCGAGCCTCGGTGACCCAACGGTCTCCCGGGAGCGCGCCAGCGCGACGGGGAGACTTCACCGTCGCGCGCCCTCTTTCGGGCCGAAGGCCCCGAAAACGCGACGGAGGGGCGCCCTCCGCTCCCAACGCGAGTTGCAAGCGGTCCGGGCGCCCCTGCGGCGCGTTTTCGGAAGCGCGCGACAAAAAGACACAGACAAAAATTACGGCGCGACGCGCTCGATCTGCCAGCCGTCGTCGGTCCGGACGTAGCGGAGCCTGTCGTGCATGCGGTCCTCGCGGCCCTGCCAGAACTCGACGACGTCGGGCCGGATGCGCCACCCGCCCCAGTGCGGCGGGAACGGGATGTTCTCGACGTCGGCGAAGCGGCGCTCGATGCCGTGCAACGCGGTCTCGAGGGCGCGGCGGCCGTCGACGACGCGGGACTGCGGCGAGGCCCAGGCCCCGAGCTGCGAGCCCCGCGGGCGGGACGCCCAGTATTCGGCGGTCTCGGCGACGTTGACCTTCTCCACCTCGCCGCGCACGTGGACCTGCCGCTGCAGGGGGTACCAGGGGAAGGTGACCGACGCGTAGCGCGTCGCGGTGAGGTCGTGGCTCTTGGTGGAGGTGTAGTTCGTGTAGAACACGACGCCCCGCTCGTCGAGGCCCTTGCACAGGACGGTCCGGGAGGACGGCCTGCCCTCCGGGTCGGCCGTGGCGAGCACCATCGCGTTCGGTTCGGCGATCCCGGCGGAGACGGCCTGGTTCAGCCAGTCCTGCAGCTGGTCGGTCCAGGTCTCCGCCAGCGCGGATTCGTCGAAGGCGGCCCCTTCGTAGGCCACCCGCATCCCGGGCAGGCGTACGACGGCGTCGCCGTTCCCGGCAGCGCCTTCCTTGATCTCCGGCATCATCCGCCAAACCTCCGTACCCGATCGGGGCCCATGACTTCGGCTTTGCCGCCGACGGTATTGCTTGGAGGGCGGCGGCGAAACCCACTGAACGGTGACACCCGCCACCCCTGCCAGATCATCTGCGTGTAGCCGCTGGACCGCAAGCCGTCACCTCCTCGTTACCTGGCCGAGCCTGATCGATCAAGGTCGAACGTCGGTCCCGCGAAATCGCGCCCGGCCGCACAAACGGCGGAAATGCCCTGGACAGACCGGGTAGGCACGGAATTCTTTCCCTTTTGTTTCACCGGCATTCCGCCACTCCGCGAACAATTCTTCCGGACCCGGGCCAATTCTGTCGATTGACAGAAATTACCGCCGGAACATCTTCGCGAGATGTGTCAGCGAAGGCCGGCTCCGTGACGGCAATTCGCGCCCCGAAACCGGCCTTCGCTTCTGTCAGTTCGTGACAGTCAACTCCGCGCGGACGATCCAGCCCCAGCAGTCGTAAGCCGCCGTGTAGCGCCCCGGCACCGTCCCCACCGGACCGTCGCCGCGCAACGCGACACCGATGCCGCCGGTGCCGCCGTCGCCGACCACCCGCAAGGGGATCGGGGCGGCGAGACCGTCCGCGACAAGGGTCGTCGCGAGCTCCCCCGCGCCGGACGGGCGCAGGCAGTAGATATCCGCGGTGACCGTCCCACCTGCGGCGACGGCGCTCGGGCTCAGGACCAGACTGGACGGTCTCGTCGCGTTCGCCTGCCCCGCACCGGCCAAGGTGGACAAGATCGCCGCCCCCGCGACGCACGACGCGGCCACACGAAGTTTCATCTTCTTCTCCCTCCGGAAATTCACCCGACACCCGATGGACGTACGGCGCCCGGGGCCGGGTTGTCCGCCCCGCAGGAGTCCGCCCTTTGGGGCGAACGGCCGGATTTAGCAGAATGTGACAGCGAATCGTGCAAGCGCCGACGATCACACTAGGTAGACCTTGCGCCACTCGATAGGATCGCCGCCGAGAGCAACGGGGTGATCACCTCTATCCAATATGTTCAGAGGTTTGGACGGGGCGGCCGGGTGTGCGGCCGCGCCTTCCGCCATTGCCGGCCGGGCTTCCGGGAGGGAGTCCGACACCGGTCGATCAGTCCTGCGCTCGAACAGCCGGAACTTTCCACGCCCGAGTTACTCCCCTTCCCCAGGAGTGCGTTGTGATTTCCCGTTCCCGCCGTCTGATGACGGCGTTGTTGTGCGCCCTTTCGCTGGCGGGCGTGACCGCCCTTTCGGCCTGTTCCGACAGCACGGCCGCTTCCGGCACCAAGGTCACCATCGGTTACAGCGCCTGGCCGGGGTGGTTCCCGTGGGCGGTGGCCCAGGAGAAGGGCCTCTTCGAGAAGAACGGCGTGAACGTCGACCTGAAGTGGTTCGACAGCTACACCGAAAGCATCAACGCCCTCTCCTCCGGCGCGATCGACGCGAACAGCCAGACCCTGAACGACACCCTCGCCTCGGTCAGCGGTGGCGCGAAGCTGTCGGTGGTGCTGGTCAACGACAACTCGACCGGCAACGACAAGATCATCGCCCGCCAGGGGATCACCGGCGTCGCCGACCTCAAGGGCAAGAAGATCGCCGTCGAGCAGGGCACCGTCGACCACTACCTCCTGCTGCTCGCGCTGCAGGAGGCGAAGCTGACCGAGAAGGACGTCGAAATCGTCCCGCTGCTGACCGACGCCGCCGCGGCCGCGTTCGTCGGCGAGCAGGTCGACGCCGTCGCCGCCTTCGCCCCCTTCACCTCGAAGGCGCTGGAGCGTCCCGGCAGCCGCGCGATCGCGACGTCCGCCGAGTTCCCCGGCGCCATCCCGGACCACCTGGTCGTCTCCGAACAGATGTCGAAGGAGCGCAAGAAGGAGGTCCAGGCGCTGGTGAACACCTGGTTCGAGACGATCGGCTGGATCAAGCAGAACCGCGAAGAGGCCGTGAAGATCATGGCGAAACGCGGCGCCGTGTCGATCGACGAGTACAAGTCCTACGACGCCGGCACCACGATCTTCACCAAACAGCAGAACCTCGACGCGTTCACCCCGGGCGTCACCCCGGCCCACCTGAACTTCCAGGCGGGCAAGATCGCCGACTTCATCGTCTCCAACGGGCTCGCCCAGAGCCGCCCGAACTTCGACGGGCTGTTCGACGACCAGTTCGTCAAGGCGGTGAAGTGAGCGCCACGGACGCGACGGGCCGGGCCGCTCAGCGGACGGACGCCGCTGACGAGGCCGAAGCACGCCGTCTCGAAGACGAGCAGCGGCTCGCCGAAGCGCAGGAAGAGCGGCGCGGCGCGCGACCGGACTGGTCGCCGCTGCCCCGCCGGGCGGGCCTCAAACCGAACGCCTCCCCGCTGTTCTCGCTCCGGACGCCGATCCCCGCCCGCTGGCGGTGGACGCTGGCGGCGGCCTCGTTCGTGATCCCGTTGCTGATCTGGGTGACGCTGAACGCGCTGGGCACGATCAAGCCGATGTTCCTCCCGACGCCGGTCGCGGTGTTCGACGCGCTGGTGAAGATGATCGAGTCGGGAGAGCTGTTCAGCGACCTCTGGGCCACCACGCAGCGGGTGCTGCTCGGCTTCGGGCTCGCGATCCTCGTCTCGGTGCCGCTCGGCATCGTGATGGGGACGTTCGACGCGGGACTGGCGCTGTTCGAGCCGGTCATCGCGATGCTGCGCTATCTGCCGGCGAGCGCGTTCATCCCGCTGCTGATGATCTGGCTCGGCCTCGGCGAACCGTCGAAGGTCGCGGTCCTTTTCCTCGGCACGGTCTTCTTCAACACGCTGATGATCGCCGACGCCGTCCGCGGGGTGCCGCGGTCCCTGCTCGACGTGTCGTACACGCTCGGCGCGCGGCGCGGCGAAGTGCTGCGGAAGGTGATCGTTCCCCATGCGCTGCCCGGGATGATCGACGCGACCCGCGTCAACGCGGCGGCCGCGTGGAACTTCGTGGTGGTCGCCGAACTGATCAA
The DNA here is from genome assembly GCF_022479115.1 of Amycolatopsis sp. EV170708-02-1. NCBI lineage: Bacteria > Bacillati > Actinomycetota > Actinomycetes > Pseudonocardiales > Pseudonocardiaceae > Amycolatopsis > Amycolatopsis sp. EV170708-02-1. Next base: position 2,937,755 of record NZ_CP092497.1, on the reverse strand, counting down.
CGCCACCGCCGGGCTCGGCCTGCGGATCATGCGGGCACAGCGGTTCACCCAGACCGACCGGATCTTCGCGCTGCTGATCGTGATCGGCCTGCTCGGGCTGGTCATCGACATCGCGTTGCGGCTCCTGCGGGCCAGGGTCGGGAAGTGGGCGGCATGACGCTCCAGCTGAAAGCGGTCGCCAAGGACTACACGGTCCGCGGCGAGACCACCCGCGCGCTCGACGGGATCGACCTCGACATCGCGCGCGGCGATTTCGTCTGCGTCGTCGGCGCGAGCGGATCCGGCAAGTCGACCCTGCTGTCGCTGATCGCCGGGCTGACCGAGCCGACCGAAGGCCTGATCACCCTCGACGGCGACGCCGTGACCGGGCCCGGCCCGGAACGCGGGCTGGTGTTCCAGCACGGCGCGCTGTACCCGTGGCGCACGGTGGAGGCCAATGTCGCGTTCGGACTCGAACTGCTGAGCATCGACAAGGCCGAACGGGCGCGCCGGATCGACTGGTATCTCGAAGAGACCGGGCTCGGCCACCTGCGGAAGTCGTTGCCCAAACAGCTTTCCGGCGGGCAGAAGCAGCGGGTCGCGATCGCACGGGCGCTGGTGTGCGAGCCCGACGTGCTGCTGCTGGACGAACCCTTCGGCGCGCTGGACGTCCAGACCAAAGAGGACATGCAGGTCCTGATCCGCCGGATCTGGGCCGACACGCACACCACCGTGCTGATGGTGACCCACGACGTCGAGGAGGCCGTGTTCCTCGGCGGGCGCGTCGTGGTGCTGGCCTCGGATCCGGGCCGGGTGGCCGCCGACATCGCGGTCGACCTGCCCGGTGAACGCGACCTCGCGGTCAAACGCGCGCCCGAGTTCGTCTCGCTGCGCGCGTCCATCGAAGACCTCGTCCGGGAACAGCACCGCGGACACCTCGGGCGGAGCCGGGGAGAAAGGTGACCATGAGGCACGGGAAGGACCGCACCTCGCGGTCCGGATTGCTCGGCAGACTCGGCATCCGGGGCAAGCTCAACCTGCTCCTGATGCTGCCGCTGACCGCCGTGGTCCTGGTGTCGGTGCCCTACGTCGCCGGGGAGATCGACGACGCCCGGTCCGCCCGCACCACCGCCGACGTCGCGTCGCAGGCCCGCGCGCTCGGCACGCTCGCCTGGGAACTGCAGCGCGAGCGGCTGCTGACGGCGCACTACATCGCGTCCACGTCGGCGAGCAGTTCGGCGATGCTGAAGCAGCAGGGCGTCGTCGCGGAGACGGTGAACCAGGTGCGGTCGGGGCTGAGCGCCGACGCGCCGGAAGAACTCGCGGCGGCGCTGGTGCGCATCGGGTCGCTGAACGAGATCCGGGAGAACGCGCTGCGGCGCGGCGCCTCACTCGACAGCGTGGCGCGGACGTATCACGCGGTGATCGACTCGGTCATCAACGCGCTCCGCCTCGTCCCGCAGCAGACCAGTGACGCGGCGGGCACCCAGCAGCTGACGGCGCTCGACGCGCTGCTGCGCGCGAACGAGGAGAACTCGTTGCGCGGGATGGCGTTGATCATCGCGCTGGTCACCCCCGAATCGGGCGCGCCGGTGCTGGCCGACGCGAAACAGCAGTCCTCGCTGTTCCTCGAACGGTTCGTGCAGCAGGCCGACGTCACCCAGGCCACGCAGGTCGTCGCGGTGGAGCAGGGCGAGACGGGCCGCCGGGTCGACGCGCTGGAGGCCAGGCTCCCCGAGGCCCGGGGGCCGCAGGCCGTGCAGAACCTGCTGCCGGACATCCTCGGCGCCGTCGACGCCCAGTCGAACCAGCGGCGGCTCGCCCAGGACGCGGTCACCACCGGCATCACCGACGCGGCGACCGCGCGAGCGGACGCCGCGCAGAACCTGGCGTGGACGATCGGTATCGGCGCCGGTGTGCTGTTCCTGCTGGTCGGCGGTCTCGCGATCGCGGTCAGCCGGTCGATCGCGGATCCGCTGCGGAAGCTGACCACGGCGGCGACGTCGGTCGCGGACCTCGCGAGCACCGAGCTGGTCCGCGTCACCGACACCGAGCAGGCCGAAGAGCTCGCGCCGCGGCTCGCCACCATCGACGTGTCCTCGCAGGACGAACTCGGCAAACTGGCCGAGGCGTTCAACCGGGTGCAGGCCACCGCGGCCGAACTGGTGGAACGGCAGGCCGTCACGCGGCGCAACGTCGGCCTCATGTTCGCCAACGTCGCGAAGCGCACGCAGAACCTGGTGGGCAGGCAGCTGGCGCTGGTCGACGAGCTGGAGCGCAACGAGCAGGACGTCGCCCTGCTGGCGAGCCTCTACCGGCTCGACCACCTCTCCACGCGCCTGCGCCGGAACGCGGACAACCTGCTCGTCGTCTCGGGAAACCGGGATGAGGCAAGGATTTCCGGTCCGATCGAGCTCTCGACGGCGCTGCGCTCGGCGCTCGCGGAGATCGAGGACTACCAGCGGGTGCGGCTCGGCTCGATGGGCGACGTCCTGCTGTCGTCGCCGTTCGGCTCCGATCTGGTGCTGATCTTCGCCGAGCTGCTGGAGAACGCGACGTCGTTCTCCCCGCCGGAGTCCTTTGTGGACGTCGGCACGAAGATCCTGCCGGACGGCTCCTGCCTGATCGTGATCGTGGACCAGGGCATCGGCATGACCGCGGAACGGCTCGCCGAGGAGAACCGGCGGCTGGTCGAACGCGAGCGGCTCGAACTGGCGCCGACCAGTGTGCTCGGCCTGTTCGTGGTCGGCCGCCTCGCGCGGCGGCACGGGCTCAAGGTCGAGCTGACCGAGACCGAGCCTGGCGCGGGTATCACCGCGCGGCTTACCGTCCCGCCGAATCTGCTGACCTACCGGCCGCCCGCGCCGAAATCCGTCCCCGCGCCGCCGGTGTGGCCGACGGCGGAACCGGGTGACGAGCCCGAACCGCCGTCGCTGCCCGAGCCGCGGCAGAAGGCGGCTCCGAGCGAACCGCCGACGCTGGCGATCGCCGGGATGATCCCGCGCGACGGCCAGCAGCCCAGGGACTTCCGGTGGTTCCGCAAGACCGACGGAGAGATCGTGGAGCCACCGCCCCTGCCGGCACCGGTGCCCGAGCCCGTGTACCAGGCTCCCGCGCCGACGCTCACCGCCTCCGACCCCGGCGAGACCCGCGGCGGGCTGCGGCGGCGGGTCAAGGGCGCGCAGCTTCCCGGTGCCCCCGAAGCGCCGGCGCGGCAGAAGTCCAGGCATGATCCGGAAGCGGCCAAAGCGGCCTTCGACGGGTTCGAGGCCGGACTCGCGAAAGCCACCGCACCGCCCGCGCCCGCCCCGGCGCCCATGCCGACCCCGACACCGGTGCCCGCCGCCTCGCGCGGCGGTCTCACCAGACGGGTCCCCGGCGCGCAGCTGGCGCCGGGACTGGCGAAAGGCCCGGCCGCGCGGCACCAGACCGCGCGGGCGGCGCTGAACACCACCAAGCCCAAGGGCATGCGTGACCCCGAGGCCGAGCGTGCCGCGTTCGACGCCTTCAGTGACGGGTTGGAGAAAGCCGTCAACCCGGAGATGCAACAGAGAGAGAAGAGCAAGAGATGACGACCGGAGTCAGCGTCGAAGCCCGGAACTTCAACTGGTTGGTGACGCGCTTCGCGCAGAACACGGCGAGCGCGATGGGCGCGATCGCCGTCTCGGCCGACGGCCTGCTGATCGCGATGTCGTCCGAGCTGGAACGGGCCAACGCCGACCGGCTGGCCGCGATCTGCTCGGCGATGCTCGGCCTCGCGCACGGTGTCTCCGAGAGCCACCCGCTCGGTTCGCCCGACAAGATCATCATCGAGCTGGAGCAGGGCTACCTGCTGGTCTGCACGATCAGCATCGGCTGCTCGCTCGGCGTGCTCGCCACCAAGCAGGCCAGCCTCGGCACGATCGCCTACGAGATGGCGATGTTCGCCAACCGGGCGACCGAAGTGCTCACCCCCGCGCTGATCGAGGAACTCAAGAAGAGCGTCGGCAGCTGAACTGACGAGGGGACAAGGGAATGAGCGACGATCAGGTACCCCAGCCGCGAGGCGCCGAACAGGGCATCTCGCCGCTACGCCCGTATCTGCTCACCGCCGGCCGCGCGCAGCCGGTGGACGGCACGCTCGAAATCGAGGCTCAGGTGCTCACGAGCAGGCTCGGCGCGGCGTCGCACGCGAGGCTGACCTTCGAACGACGGGAGATCGTTTCCCTTTGCCGGGAAACGAAATCCGTCGCCGAGGTGGCGGCGATGCTCGGCCTGCACATCGGCGTGGCCAGGGTTCTCGTGGCGGATCTCGCCGCGCTCGGCTACGTCGTGCTCCGCCGCCCGGCGGGAGCCTTCACCCAGGACCTCGGCATGATCGAAAGGGTCATTCGTGGACTCGAAGCAATTCGCTGAACCGGCGTCGGCCAAACCGCCGACACCGGTCAAGATCGTCATCGCCGGCGGGTTCGGGGTCGGCAAGACGACCACCGTCGGCGCGATCTCCGAGATCAAACCGCTCACCACCGAGGCCGCCATGACCTCGGCGGGCGCGGCCGTCGACGGCTCCGGCGGGGAGGTGCCGTCGAAGACCACCACCACGGTGGCGCTGGACTTCGGCTGCATCACCATCGACGAAGAGGTGAAGCTGTACCTCTTCGGCACGCCGGGGCAGGACCGGTTCGGGTTCATGTGGCACGACCTCGTGCTCGGCGCGCTGGGCGCGCTCGTCATCGTCGACACCCGGCGGCTCGACGACTGCTACCCGGCCGTCGACTACTTCGAGAAGGCCGGGCTGCCGTTCGTGGTCGGGGTGAACGTCTTCGACGGCTCGCTCAAACACGATCTCGAAGACGTGCGCTGGGCGCTCGCGGTGAGCGAGGACGTCCCGCTGATCACCTTCGACGCGCGGCAGCGCCTCTCGGTGCGGGACGCGCTGCTGGCGGTCCTGCACAACACCTTCCGGCGGGCCTCCGCCGCCTCCTGACGCGTTTCGTCCTCTGAACGCGGTACTTGCGTGTGCAAGGACCGCATTCAGAGGACGAAACGCGGGGTCACGCGGGCCGGGTGATCGCGGCCAGCATCAGGGCACGGAGTTCGGCGGCGACGTCGGTGACCGGCAGCGGCGGGGTGTGCGCCTGCCACTCGCGCAGCAGGCCGGTCGCCGCGCCGACGAGCGCGATCGCCGTCAGGTGATAGTCGCGGTCGGGCGCCACCCCGTGCTCGGCGGCGTGCCGGGCCTCGGCTTCGATGAACGCGGCCCACCGGTCGACCCATTCCTGGTGCTGTGCCTCCAAAGCGGCGCTGACCCCGACGGCCTCGACGTAGTTCAGCCGCGGCATCCGCGGATCCGAGGTGACCGTGCTGACGAAGACGTCCAGCAGTGTCCCGATCCGGGTGACCGCGTCGGCGTCTTCCAGACGGTCCAGGGTGCCGGTGACGTGCTCCAGCGCGAGCGCGTTGATGCGCTCGTGCAGGGTGAGCAGCACCTTCTCCTTGCTCTCGAACTCCTCGTAGAAGTTCCGCGTCGAGACGCCGGCGCGGGTGCACAACTCGGTGATCTTCGCCTGCTGGTAGCCCGTCGAGGTGAACAGGTCCAGGGCCGCCAGTAGCAGGCGTTCACGCCGTTCGGCGCGCCGTTGCTCGGGCGCGACCCCGCCATAGGTGCGGGCCACTCGACCTCCCCCGATTCGGTAACAGGGATTGCCAGATGCTAGCAACACCGCCTACATTGCGAAAATCTCGATTACCAAACTGGAGGCAACGGTGCTTCGGACAGTTCTGGTCTCAGCCCTCGCAGCCACCCTGATCGGCGCGCCCGCCGCGCAAGCCGCGCCGAGCGCGCCGGGTGACCTGGTCGACTACAAACCGGTCGTCGCCACCGCCCCGGCGAAGGCCTGGAAACTCCACTACCGCTCCACTTCGGCGACGGGACAGCCGAACACGGTGTCGGGCATCCTGCTGGTCCCGCGCACGCCATGGACGAAGGGCGCGCGCCCGCTGGTCAGCTACGCCGTCGGCACCCACGGCCTCGGTGACCGCTGCGCGCCGTCGACCCGGCTGACGAACGGGTCCGAGAACGAGGTCCTCCTGATGAGCCAAGCGCTTTCGCGCGGCTGGGCGGTCGTCGTGACCGACTACGAAGGCCTCGGCACCCCGGGCACGCACACCTACGCCGTCGGCCAGTCCGAGGGCCGGGCAGTCCTCGACGCCGCACGCGCCGCCTCGAACGTCCCCGAGGCGGGCCTGTCCAAGACCGGCCCGGTCGGCGTTTTCGGCTACTCGCAAGGAGGCCAGGCCGCGGCGTTCGCCGGCGAACTGCAGCCGTCCTACGCACCCGAAATCAACCTGGTCGGCGTCGCGGAAGGCGGGGTGCCGGCGGATCTGAACGCGGTCCTGAAGTTCAACGACGGCGGTCCGGCGTTCGGGCTGGTGCTCGGCGCCGCTGTCGGCTACGCGACCGCGTATCCGGAACTGCCGTTCACCGAAGTGCTCAACGCGAAGGGCGAGAAGGCCGTCGCGAAGGTCAAGGAAGCGTGCACCGTCGAACTCGGCGCGGCGACGCCTTTCGCGCGGCTCAACGACTTCACGACCGTTCCGAACGTCTCGTCGGACCCGCGCTGGCAGGCCCGGCTCGGCGAGAACCTGGCGGGCAAGACCAAACCGGGCGCGCCGGTCTTCCTGTACCACGCGTCGCTGGACGAACTGATCCCGCTTTCGGTCGGCAAGGGCCTGCGCGACCGCTACCAGGCCCTCGGCGCCGACGTCACCTGGCAGGAGTTCCCGCTGCTGGAACACATCGGTGGCGTCTCCGCGGGTGGCCCGGTCGCGATGACCTGGCTGGGCACCAAGTTCTGACGTGGGCTGAAAGGGCCCTTCGCCGCATGCGATGCGGTGAAGGGCCCTTTCGTCGCATGAGACGCGGGGAAAGCGTCCTTCAGCTCCCTTCGAACACGCGGAGCGCGGTCACGGCATCCGGCGCCAAGGAGGTCGTGAGCGTCCCGCCGGCGGCCAAAGGCGTACGCGACCACCACTCACCGGAAGCCGCGGGCAGCGAAGGACCACCGACGACCAGGTCGGTCGCCAGCACCCGCCGCCCGGCCAGGTGCGCCAGACTGGAGTCCAAAGTGGAGTCTCCGATCTCCAGCGTCTGCCGCAACACAGGCACATCACCTCGGGTCACGTGTTGCGTGGTCACCAAGGAGCCGGGGCGCTCACCTGCACGCCCCAGGACCAGGACCTCCCGCGTGTGCAGGTAGGCCTCCGGAGCCAGCGCGGCCCGGAACACGGCGGAGTGCCGCGCCCGGGCGGTCACCACGGTCGGCTCCGGCAGGTACTCCAAAGAACCACCATCGTCCACGACGATGTCCACAAGGGACGAGCTGCCCTCACCGTGCAGGCCGGGAAGAGCGATCGTCGCCGCGACCCCGGAAAGCCGCAGCGTAGCACCGGCGCCGACGCGGATGGTCAGCTTCAGCTCGTCCCCGCCCAGCGGCGAGGTCGCCGAGTTGACCAGGTGTACCACCGCCGTCGCACCGGTGCCTCGTTTGGGCAGCAGCGTGAGCGGCGCCATCGAGCGCAGCTCACGCAGTACGGTCCGGCCGCCCTCGAAGCAGGCGGTCAGCCGCGCGTGCGCCTTCACCCCGCGCGGACCGGGAGCAGCGAGCGGACCCAGTCCGCCACCGCCGGAGCGTTCGGAGTGTCCACAAGGGACTGGGTGATCACCGGCAGGCCACCGCGCATCCGGTGCGCGTCCGAGGTCATCACGTCCATGTCCGCTCCGACCAGATGCGCGATGTCGATCTTGTTGATCACCAGCAGATCCGCCGTCGTGACCCCCGGCCCGCCCTTGCGCGGCACCTTGTCGCCACCCGCGACGTCGACCACGAACACCTGGCTGTCGGCGAGCCCGCGGCTGAACACCGCGGTGAGGTTGTCCCCGCCGCTTTCGATGATCACCAGGTCCAGCCCGGGGAACCGCTCCTCCAGCCGTTCGACCGCGTCGAGGTTCGCGGTGATGTCGTCGCGGATCGCGGTGTGCGGGCACGCGCCGGTCTGCACGGCCTCGATCCGCTCCGGGTCGAGCACCCCGGCCTTGCGCAGGAAATCGGCGTCCTCGGTGGTGTAGATGTCGTTGGTGACGACGGCGAGGTTCACCTCGTCGCCGAGCGCCCGGCACAGCGCCGCGGTGAGCGCGGTCTTCCCGCTGCCCACCGGTCCGCCGATCCCGATCCGGTACGCGCGCCCGCGGTCGGCGCCTGCTCGTAGTGGTCGGGTTCCGCGGCGGTCGGGTCGAAGTTGACCGGGTGGACGTGACCATGTCCGTGACCGTGCTCAGCTGGCAAAGAGACGCACCTCTTCCTGGTGATGCCGGGCGTGTGCCTCGGCGAACAGATCGAGCGCCGGTGAACCCGGCGCCGGGAGATCGGCCGGATCGTCGCCCGCGACCTCGGCGGCCCGCCGGGAAACCTCCCGGACCTCCTCCGAGAGGCGGGCCACGACGGCGTTGACGGCGAACGGGTCGAGACCGAGGAGCCGTACGGCCGCGCTCGCGGGACCGCTGATCGCGAGGTAGGCCACCGCCATCGCGGCGTCGAAGGGCACCCCGACCAGCGCGCCGACGATCACCGGATGATGCGGTCGCGGAGTTTCCTTCAGCAGCTGGGAAAGCACCGGCGACGGCCAGGCCGCCTTTCCCGCGCGAGCAGTTCCGCGACCCTGCGCGCGGGACGCCTCCCGCTGCGCGAGCGACGGCGTCCTGGCGTCGAGTTCGAGGTCGAGCCGCCGCCAGTGTCCACTATGGACCTTCCGCGCGGCCGCGTGTGCCGACGCGGCGGCGAACACCGCGGCCAGTGCACCGGCCGTCCGCAACCGCCCGGAGAGGAACCCGGGCAGATCGCGCTCGTGCGTGATCAGCTTCCGGGTGACGGCCTCTTCGAGACCGCCGGAATGAACGTGCCCGCCCCCGGGGAAGCGGGAGTCGGCGAGGATGAGCGCGGAGAGATCCATCAGAAGAGGAAATACCTTTGCGCCATAGGCAGTTCCGTCACCGGCCGCGGCTCGATCAGTTCGCCGTCGACGTGCACGGCGAAACTGTCCGGCTCCACCCGGATCTCCGGCAACGCGTCGTTGAGCACCATGTCGGCCTTGCCCCTGGATCGGGTGTTCGACACCGGGACGAGCTTCCGCGTGATGCCGAACCGTTCCGCCACGCCACTTTCCAGCGCTTCCGGGGCCACGAAATGGAAGGCGCTCGCGGCGGCGACCACTGGCGCCGCGCCGAACATCGGCCGCGCAAGCACCGGCTGCGGCGTCGGGATGGACGCGTTCGCGTCGCCCATCGCCGCCCACGCCGGGAATCCGCCCTTGAGCACCACATGCGGCCGGATCCCGAAGAACTTCGGCTCCCACAGCACGAGATCCGCGAGTTTCCCGACCTCCACCGAGCCGATCTCGCGCTCCATGCCGTGCGCGATCGCGGGGTTGATCGTGTATTTGGCGACATAGCGACGAGCCCGCAGGTTGTCGGCCGCGCCGTCGCCGGGCAGCGCGCCACGCCGCCGTTTCATCACGTGCGCGGTCTGCCAGGTCCGGATGATCACCTCGCCGATGCGGCCCATCGCCTGCGAGTCCGAGCTCATCATGGAAATCGCGCCGAGGTCGTGCAGGACATCCTCGGCGGCGATCGTCGTCGGGCGGATGCGGCTTTCCGCGAACGCGAGGTCCTCGGGCACCGACGGGTTCAGGTGGTGGCAGACGACCAGCATGTCGAGATGCTCGTCGAGGGTGTTCGCGGTGTGCGGGCGCGTCGGGTTCGTCGACGACGGCAGGATGTTGGGCAGCCCGGCGACCTGGATGATGTCCGGCGCGTGCCCGCCGCCCGCGCCTTCGGTGTGATACGCGTTGATCGACCGGCCGCCGATGGCGTCCACAGTGGACTCCAGGAAGCCCGCTTCGTTCAGCGTGTCGGTGTGGATCGCCACCTGGACACCGGATTCGCCGGCCACGGTCAGGCAGGCGTCGATCGCGGCCGGGGTGCTGCCCCAGTCCTCGTGCAGTTTGAACCCGCCCGCGCCGGCGGCGAGCTGTTCGCGCAGTGCCTCGTGCCGGACGGTGTTCCCCTTGCCCAGCAACAGGACGTTGACCGGCTGGCCGTCCATCGCCTGCAGCATCCGGCCGAGGTTCCACGCGCCGGGCGTGACCGTGGTGGCCTTGCTGCCCTCCACCGGCCCGGTCCCGCCACCGACGAGCGTGGTGAGCCCGGACGCCAGCGCCGTTTCGGTCAGCTGCGGGCAGATGAAGTGGACGTGGCAGTCGATCCCGCCCGCGGTGAGGATCTTCCCGTTGCCGGACAGCACCTCGGTCGACGGTCCGACGACCAGCGCGGGGTCGACACCGTCCATCGTGTCCGGGTTGCCCGCCTTGCCGATGCCGACGATCCGGCCGTCGCGGACACCGACGTCGGCCTTGACGATCCCCCAATGATCCAGGATCACCGCGCCGGTGATGATCAGATCGGGCGCGCCTTCGGCTCGGGTCGCCATCCCCTGGCCCATGGATTCGCGGATCACCTTGCCGCCGCCGAACAGCACCTCGTCACCGCTGCCCGCCGGCCCCATGCTGCGGTCTTCGGTGACCTCGATGAGCAAATCGGTGTCGGCGAGGCGGATCCGGTCTCCGGTGGTCGGGCCGAACAGTTCGGCGTACCGCTCACGATCGATCGATGGCATCAGGACTCCTTCCGCAGTCCCGGCACCGCGCGGTTCCCGGCCAGCGGGACGAGGTCGACCTCGCGTTCGACCCCCGGCTCGAAACGCACGGACGTGCCCGCGGGCACGTCGAGCCGATGGCCGCCGGCGGCTTCGCGATCGAATTCGAGCCCCGGATTGACCGCCGCGAAATGGTAGTGCGAACCGACCTGGACGGGCCGGTCGCCGAGATTCCGCACGAGCAGCCGGATCCGCGGCCTGCCCGGGTTCAGCTCGACCGGCGCGTCGCCGGTGATGATCTCTCCTGGTCGCACTCGCGGCCCTTTCTAGACGATCGGGTCGTGCACGGTGACGAGCTTCGTGCCGTCCGGGAAAGTGGCTTCGACCTGCACGGAATCGACCATCTCCGGTACGCCGTCCAGCACCTGCGCCCGGCCGAGCACCGACCGCCCGCTCGCGACGAGCTCGCTCACCGTCCGGCCGTCGCGAGCGCCTTCGAGGACGTGGTCGGTGATCAGCGCGACCGCCTCGGGGTAGTTGAGCAGGACCCCGCGCTCCAGCCGTTTGCGAGCTACGTCCGCCGCGACGTGGATGAGCAGTTTGTCCCGCTCCTGGGGGCTCAGGTGCATGGGAAAGGTCTATCACCGGAAACCGCCCGCCGCCGGTTCTCGAAACACAGGATTTACGTCGGCACGTGGTACACGGAAAGTGAACGTCGCCGTAACTCTTCGCGTACGAAGGTGCTTTTCACTGAATCGTTCTCGTAATCGTGACCGAAAGCACCACATCTTTCGATTGCCCCAGGCCTCGACGTGGAGCAAAGTTTGTCCATCCGTGCGATGAGGCGCGCCTTCGCTGCGTGTATCCCGTCCACGCATGAACACAAAGCCGGGGAATGCGCATCGAAAGGTTTCACCACAGTGAGTACCTCCACGATCAGCACCAATCAGCCGTCCGAGCAGGTCGACGACGGTTTCCGACCGGGTCTCGAAGGCGTGGTCGCCTTCAAGACCGAAATCGCCGAGCCCGACCGTGACGGCGGCGCGCTGCGTTACCGCGGTGTCGACATCGAGGATCTCGCCGGCAAGGTGACCTTCGGTGACGTCTGGGGTCTTCTCGTCGACAGCCGCTTCGGCCATGGGCTACCGCCCGCCGAGCCGTTCCCGCTGCCGGTGCACACCGGCGACGTCCGGGTCGACGTCCAGGCCGCGCTGGCCATGCTCGCCCCCATCTGGGGCTACCGGCCGCTGCTGGACATCACCGACGACGAGGCGCGCGACCAGCTGGCCCGCGCCTCGGTGATGGCGCTTTCGTACGTCGCCCAGTCCGCCCGCGGCATCGGGCAGCCCGCCGTCCCCCAGACCCGGGTCGACGAGGCGAAGTCGATCACCGAGCGCTTCATGGTCCGCTGGCGCGGCGAGCCGGACCCGGCCCACGTCAAGGCCATCGACGCCTACTGGGTCTCGGCCGCCGAGCACGGCCTCAACGCCTCGACCTTCACTGCCCGGGTCATCGCCTCGACCGGCGCCGATGTCGCCGCGGCGCTGTCGGGCGCGATCGGCGCGATGTCCGGCCCGCTGCACGGCGGCGCGCCGGCGCGGGTGCTGCCGATGATCGAAGAGGTCGAGAAGACCGGTGACGCGGTCGGCCTGGTCAAGGGCATCCTGGACCGCAAGGAACGGATGATGGGCTTCGGGCACCGCGTGTACCGCGCGGAGGACCCGCGGGCGCGCGTGCTGCGCCGGACCTGCCAGGAGCTCGGCGCGTCGCGCTACGAGGCGGCCGCGGAGCTGGAGCAGGTGGCGCTGAAGGAGCTGCGCGAGCGGCGCCCGGACCACCCGATCGAGACCAACGTCGAGTTCTGGGCGGCCGTGATCCTGGACTTCGCCCAGGTGCCGCCGCATATGATGCCCGCGATGTTCAGCTCGGCGCGCACCGCCGGCTGGGCCGCGCACATCCTGGAGCAGAAGAAGACCGGCCGTCTCGTGCGACCGTCGGCCAAGTACGTCGGGCCGGAGCCGCGGAAGCCGGAAGACGTCGAAGGCTGGGACCTAGTCGTCAAGCAGTCCTGACGCGCGCCGTGCGTCTGGTCTCGTGAGCGGCAAGGACGGTTCTAACCGTCTTTGCCACTCACGAGGCCCACTGCCTGCTCGTGTCGTTCGGTCGTCGCGAGCATGGCCGTCAGCTGATCGACCAGCCAGCCGTCCAGGGCTTCGCGCGGCACGGAACGCTCCTGCAGCCAGCTCAGCAGGGCGCCTTCCACCACCGCGGTCCAGCAGCGCAACGTCAGCAGGAGCATCGGCGAGGGCTCTGGCACTCCCAGCGCGCCGAGGATGAGCTCGACGGCGCGGTTGCGGACCTCGTCGATCGCCGCGTCCGTCTCCGAGGTCGCGATCACCGAGCCGCTGCGCAACAGCGCGACATAGCCCGCGCGGTAGTGGTCGGCGACGTCGATCAGCCCGCGGACGGCGGCCCGCAGCCGGGTTTCCGGCGGGCCTTCCTCAAGCCCGGCCAAGCCGTCGATGAGCCCTTCGGTGACCGTTTTCAGCGCCTCGACCTGCAGTTCTCTCAGGCTCGAGAAGTACCGGTAGAACAGCGGCCGGGAGACCTCGGCGCGGGCGATGATGTCGTCGACCGTGACGAGTTCGGGCGCGCGCGAGCCGAACAGGTCCAGCGCGGAGCGGATCAGGTCCTCGCGGCGCGCTTCCGGCGACATCCGGCGCGGGCGTCCGGTCACGGGGTGACGTCCAGTTTCGCCGCGGCCCGCAGCAGTCCCGGGGTGAGCCGGGAGAGGACGAGCGCGGCCTTGGCCTCCGGTGTCGAAGGCTGGATCGCCTTGTCCTTCTCGACGGCGCGCAGGATGTCGCGTGCGACCTTCTCCGGCCCGAAGCCGCGTTTCGCGTACAGCTTGCTGCTCGACTTCTGGCGCCGCTTCTGCTCGATGTCGTCGACGCCGACGAAACGGGTGGTGCTGGTGATGTTGGTGTTCACGATGCCGGGGCAGATCGCGGTGACGCCGATGTTCTCGGCGGCGAGCTCCGCCCGCAGGCAGACGCTCAGTGTCAGCACCGCCGATTTCGTGGTGGCGTAGGCGGAAAGGATCTTCGACGGCAGGTACGCCGCGGCGGAAGCGACGTTGACGATCTGGCCGCCTTCGGCCCGCTCGCGCATCTGCTCGGCGAAGACGCGGCAGCCGTGGATGACGCCCCACAGGTTCACGTCGATGAGGCGTTCCCAGTCCTTGACCGTCGTGTCGAGGAACGGGCCGGACAGACCGATCCCCGCGTTGTTGACGACGATGTCCGGGACCCCGAACTCCTCCTTGACCTGCTGGGCGAACTTCTCGACCGCTTCGGCGTCGGAAGAGTCCACTGTGTACTCGCCGACGGTCGCGCCCTTGTCCCGCAGCAGTTTCGCGGTGTCGGCGGCGGCGGATCCGTTGATGTCGGTGATGACGACGTCCGCGCCCCTGTCCGCGAACGCGAGCGCCGTCGCGCGGCCGATCCCGCTGCCGGCGCCGGTGATCACGACCAGCTTGTGCGCGAAGCCTTTTGTCCTGGCCTGTTTGAGCGCGCGGCTCTCCTCGCCGCCTTCGACGTGGTCGATCAGCTCGGCGGTGGCGTCGGCGATCACCTGGGGCTTCTCGCGGACCACCCAGTGCGTGCCGACGATCCGGCGGACCCGGAGGTCCGGCGCCCAGCGCTCAATCTCGGTCTGCAGCGGCGTGGTGACGAACTTGTCGCCGGTGGGCGCGAGCACCTGCACCGGGATTTCGGCGGGCCGCGGCTTCGGCCGGGAGAGGCGCGTGAACATGTTGGCTCGGTACAGGTTGAGGCCGTACAGGCCGTCCGAAGTGGACGGTGCGGCGGCGGCCGGATCCATCCGGCCGATCAGCGCGCCCATCGCGCCGGTGCGCCAGAGCAGCTGCGGGATCAGCGGTATCTGGAAACCGAGGATGTAGGTCGAATGCGCCCACTGGACGAGCGCGTTCTTGAGACGCTTCGGGTTCGGGCGCACCTGCGCGCGGAACCACGCTCCCGCGTGATCGAGGCTCGGCCCGGAGATCGACGTGAACGACGCGAGCCGCCCGCGCAGCCTGTCCCCGGTGACCGAATGCCAGGTCTGGATCGAGCCCCAGTCGTGCGCGAGCAGGTGGACCTTGCCCTCGGGCTGGACCTCGTCGACGACCGCGGCGAGGTCTTCGGACAGCTGGTCCAGCTTGTAGGACGCACGTCCCGAGGGCTTGTCCGAACGGCCCGCGCCGCGGACGTCGTAGACGACCACCCGGTAACGGCGTTCCAGCAGGGCGGCGATGCCGTCCCACATGGAGCCGTTGTCCGGGTAACCGTGGACGAGCACCACCGTGGGCGCGTCGTCGACGCCGGTCACCCGGACCGAAAGGCGGACACCATCGCCGGCCGTCACCCACTTGTAAGACATGATGTCATGTTAGACAACTTGTCAATAAGGCCGCTTTTTCAGCACCGCGCGGCCGACGGTCCACGCCGTGTCGATCACCAGGACGAAGGTCCAGATGCGGCCGATGTTCAACAGCCAGTGACCGCTGGAGTTCCAGTACCAGTCGGCGGGGTGAGGCCCGCCGAACAACGCTTCGACGGGCCAGCTGTGACCGGCGACCGCCAGAGCCGCCTGCGCGACGACGTAGACCCCGGCGTGGATCATCCAGTTCCGGAGCGGATTCGCGCGCTTGTTCGCCTCCTCGGTCACCGATTCGGCCGCTTGTGGACTGTCCTCGATCGTGCGGGGTACCGGCTTTTCCTTTTGTGACACCGTTTTTCGTGGTTCCACGGGAAACTCCGCAACTCCGACACGCCGTACGGCGCCACGAACCACGAACGATCCGAAGAGCAGGAGCGCCGCCGCGCCGAAGCAGGCGATACGCCATCCCGAGTCCGAGCCGTAGAGCTGCCCCGCCAGAAAGGTTCCGGCCGTCGCTCCGAGTAGCGTCGCGCTCTCGTAGATCCCCATCGCCCGGCCGAGGCTCAGCCCGGCCGCCTCGGCGACCACCGCCTGCTCGACCGGGATGGCCGCCGCGAACGCCGCCGCGGACAGGACCCACATGACCGCGAGCACCGGCGGGCTCGGCGCGAAGGAGAGTCCGGCGGCGAAGATCGCGCTCGCGACCATCGCCAGCGCGAGCACCCGCGTCCGGCCGACCTTGCGGACGAACCCGTGCAGATAGTCCGGGAGCAGGCTGTACACGATGAAGCCGGGGATGAACACCGCGGCGATCTCGCCGAGCTGGAGCTGATGCCCGCGTTGCAGATGCATCAGGAGCAAGAGGGCGACGCCGGCCTCGGCCATCGCGGTCAACGCGACGAGCGCCAGCATCGGACGCATCCGCTTACCCAATTGCAGCAGCCGCGGCGCGCCCTCCTCGCGTACCTGCGCGGACTTCGCGTTCAGCAGGACCACCGCGGCCACCGCGCAGGCCGCCGCGCCGAGCCAGAACACGCCTCGATAGTCGATCCAGGCGATCGCGGTCAGCGCGACCACGAAGGCGATCCATGTTCCGCCGCCCTCGGCCGCGAAGAGCTTGCTGAACGCGCCGTCGTCCGCCGCGAGCCCCTCCCCGACCCTTGCCCGCAAGGCGACCCAGAACAGCGCGCCACCCGCGCCACCGAGAACCGCGGCCAGATAGGCGACGCCGATCCCCGGCGTCACCGCGTAGACCACAAAGGACAGTCCATAGAGGACGGCGCCGATGGCCGCGATCCGGCCACGGTCGAACCGGTCCGCGAGCGAACCCGCGATCGGCCGGACCACGAACGACACCAACGTCTCCAGCGCGGTCAGCGCCCCGACCTCGGCGGCCGACGCGCCGAGCTGGCTCCCCACCCACAACGGCAGGAGGAAATCGAGAACCTCCGCCGGACCTTTGGTCAGCGCGGCGGCGAGCTGATTCTCCTCCGCTCGTCGCTTTTGTGTTACTTCGTCCACCCCAGTACCCCCTTTTCGGATACGACTGTATTCTAAAGCGGGCCGGGCAGGCAAGGCGGCCCCCAGGAGAGGAAGAATGCCCTCGTGCCGAAGATCGTGGACCGCGCCGAGCGCCGCCGGGAGATCGCCGGCGCCCTCCTGCGCATCGTCGCGCGCGAAGGCGTCGAGGCCGTCAGCGTGCGCTCGGTCGCCGTCGAAGCCGGGGTGTCCGCGGGCGCGGTGCAGAAGTACTTCTCCACCAAGGAAGACCTGTTCCGGTTCGCCCTCGACATGACGAGCGAGTTCCTGGAGCAGCGATGGAACACCCTCGATCAGTCCGGCGATCTGCTCGACCTTTTGCTGCGCCTGCTGGTCGAGGCGATGCCGCTCGACCAGCAGCGCCGCGCCGAGGTGATCGTCGTCAACGCCTTCACCGCCCGCGCCGCGGTCCGGCCGTCATGGGCCGAGTTGATCCGCACCGGCTACGACGAGCTCGCGGAAATCACGACGCAGTACATCGAGAAGGCCCAGGAGGCGGGCCACGTGCGTGACGACCTGGCGGCCTCCGACCTAGCCGACGCCGTCCTCGCCCTGTCGGACGGCTTCGCGAACCGGATGCTCACCTCCGCCGATCCAGCCGCCCTGCTTCCCTCCCTCGAAACCTCCCTACGCACTCTTCTGATGCAGCATTAGTTACATTTAGGCGTAAACTTCGCTGCATGAGAACGGGCGACGCTCTGCGACTGCTCAGTGCGTTCACCAGCGCCCAGTGGGGCATGGTCACGTCCCGGCAAGCCAAGGGCGCCGGTGTCGACGGCGTCACGCTGCATCGCTTGGAGAAGGCCGGCCACCTCGACCGTGTCCGTCACGGTGTCTACGCGGCCACGATCGCCGTGGTGACCGAAGCCCGCGAGGAGCAGGCGGCCTGGCTGATGCTCGACCCAGCCGAGCCCGCGTGGAAACGGGCTTCACTCGATCCGAACGGTGGGGTGATCTCCCACGAGTCGGCCGCCCGGTTGCACGGGCTCGGCGAACTCGTCGACGATCGGATAGTCCTGACCACCCCACGCCGTCGTACCAGCCGGGATCACGACGTGCGCTTCAGGATCGCCGGACTCCTCGAAGACGACGTGACGACGATCGACGGACTTCCCGTGACCACGGCGTTGCGCACCATCCTCGATCTGCTGGATCAGCACACGGATGGCAGCCATGTCGCCGCGATCATCCAAGAAGCGGTGGAGGCGGGCTTCGTTCGCCTTGATGTCTTGGCAGAGCGCATCGGCCCCTATGCCTTGCGTTACGGCGTCCGTCGCCACGGAGACGGCGAAGCGTTGCTCGATCGGCTACTCGCCGAGATCGGCGGCTCGATCGCACGTCTCGCCCAACGTCCGGCTCCGCCGCCGCCCTAGACCTTGCGTGGCGGCAAATCGAGACCGCGACACCTTCTCCATCGAGTTCGTACGGTCGCACGACGATGGAGGAATGCCCTCGCAGCGCCCGAAAACACCGCGCGGTTATCTCGATTCCCAGAAGAGCAGAGCGAAGAACACTGCGGAACGGACTGGCGCTTCCACCGGCGAACTACTGCAGTTGCATTTCCATCGACGTTTGATCGCCCGGGTCTTCCATGGCGCCGACGCCGCGAACTGGGTGCTGAAAGGCGGCCAAGCCCTGCTCGTCCGTTGGCCCTCGGCGCGCTACTCGACCGACATCGACCTGCTTTCCGCGGAGGACACCACAGACGTCGCGGTCGGCGCGCTCAAAACGGCGGCCGCGCTGCGTCTCGACGATCAACTCTGGTTCTCCCATCTCGGCACCTCCGATCAAACGCATGTCGAACGCCCGACCCGCAAGGTGTCGTTCATGGCGATGTTCGAAAACGCGCCTCTCAATCACCGGGTCCGCGTAGACGTCGTCGCCTCCGAGCACCCGCCACGCGGACTCGTCACCACCGAGCCGCTCGCGCCTCCGTTCGCCAGTGACTGCACCCCTTGGCCGGAAGCCCGGATGTTCCCGATCGAAGACCACGTCGCCGAGAAGATCTGCGCGATGTACGAGCGCCATCGCATCGGCGGCCATCCGTCGAGCCGTTACAAGGATCTCGTCGACCTCGCCCTGTTCGCGTTGAAGTCGCCCCTACCGGGCAGGGAGACCCACGAGATCCTGCACGACGAGATCGCTCGCCGCCGGAGACGCGGGATGGTGGTGATTCCCCCCGTCAGGTTCGAGGCCCCCGATCCTCGTTCTTGGAAGGGCGGTTATCGCAAAGCCGCCCAGGGCGTCCGCGCCCTGCCCGCCGAATTCCGGACCCTCGAAGGTGTGCGTGACCTCGCGGACGCCTTCCTCACCCCGCTTCTGCGGGCGACTCCCCCGACAGGGCGGTGGAATCCCGGAGAACGAACCTGGCGATGACACCCGTGTCCATCGATCGGTTGACAGCCGGGTTCAGTCCTGCGGACGTCCCGGGACGACGCGCCGCTGAAGCACGATCGACGTATGAACACAGCGGTGAAAGCGCGCGGCCTGCGCAAGGAGTACCCGGGCCACACGGCCGTCGGGGGATCGACCTCGACATCGGACACGGCGAGGTGTTCGCGCTGCTCGGCCCCAACGGCGCGGGCAAGACGACGACGGTCGAGATCCTGGAAGGCCATCGCAAAAGAACCAAAGGCGAGGTCGATGTCCTCGGCGAGGATCCCGGCACGGCGGGCCGGGCCTGGCGGGCCAGGCTGGGGATCGTGTTGCAGACGGCCAATGACGCCGCCGAGCTCACCGTCGCCGAGACCGTCCGGCACTTCGCCCGCTACTACCCGAATCCTCGTGACACCGAAGAAGTGATCGAGCAGGTCGGCCTGACCGAGAAAGCCGGCGCTCGCGTCAAAAGCCTGTCCGGCGGGCAACGGCGTCGCGTGGACGTCGCGCTCGGGATCATCGGGCGGCCAGAGCTGGTGTTCCTCGACGAGCCCACAACGGGGTTCGATCCGGCGGCGCGGCGCCAGTTCTGGGAGCTGATCAGGAGTCTCGCCCGCGAGGGCACCACGATCCTGCTCACCACCCACTATCTGGACGAGGCCGAGGCGCTGGCCGACCGGGTCGCGGTCATCACGCGCGGGGCGATCGTCGCCGAGGGGACGCCGCGGACGCTCGGCGGCCGCGCCACGGCGGAGGCCACCGTCCGCTGGACCGACGAGCGCGGCGCCCATCTGGAGCGCACCCACTTCCCGGCCAAGCTGATCCGCGAGCTCTCCGCCGACGGCCGCGAACCGTCGGAGCTGACCGTCCACCGCCCCACCCTCGAAGAGACCTATCTCGACCTGATCGGAGAAGCCCGATGAGCACGCAGGCCCTCCCGGGCACCTTCTCGCTCGGTCTCGTCCGCGGCGCCGCGGAGATCAAACAGTTCTTCCGCCTCCGGGAACAGGTGATCTTCACCTTCGCGTTCCCGTCCCTGCTGATGATCCTGCTCGGCTCGATGCTGAACTCCTCGATGCCCGGCATGGCGATCACCACCGGGCAGGTGCTGGCCGCGGGCATGATCGGCTCCGGCATCGTCTCGACGTCGTTCAACAGCGTCGGCATCGGCCTGGCGGCGGACCGTGAAGCCGGTGCGCTGAAACGGCTTCGCGGTACGCCGATGCCCGCCGCGTCCTACTTCGTCGGCAAGATCATCCTGGTCGGCGCGACGAGTATCGCCCAGGTCGTGCTGATGTCGGTCGTCGGTGTCCTGCTGTTCGACCTGAGCCTGCCCACCGATCCGGTGAAACTGCTGACCGCCTTGTGGGTCTTCCTGCTCGGCGTCACCAGCTGCACGCTGCTGGGCATCGCGCTCGGCTCGGTGACCAAGTCGGTCAGCGGCGCGGTCGCCGTGGCCAATCTGATCTACATCGCGTTGCAGTTCATCTCCGGGGTGTTCGTCACGCCGATCACCACTCTGCCGAAGGTTATGGTCGACGTCGCTTCGTTCTTCCCGGTGAAGTGGATCTGCCAGGGCTTCCGCTCGGTGTTCCTGCCGGCCGAAGCCGCGAGTCAGGAAATGGCGGGGACATGGGAACTTCCGATGGTGGCACTGGTGCTGACGGCGTGGTGCGCCGCGGGGCTGCTGCTGGCGAAGCTGACGTTCCGCTGGTCGAACGAAGGCAAATGAACGCCTGGGAGCGGTTCTACTGGCTGTGGGAGGTCCTCTTCGGGATCACCTTCGCCGCGACGACGGCCCTGGTCGGCTTCGACGATGGGACGACGACGGACAAAACGGTCGCGATCCTGTGCCTGACCGGCATCGCCGTGGCGTACCTGGTCCGGGGGCGCCGTCTCATCAAGGGGCCGGACTACGAATACACGCCTTGGCTGTTCACCGTGGTGGTGATGCTCTTCCTGGCGGGCGCCAACTTCGCCAGCACCACCGCGAGTTTCATCCTGTTCTTCGTGTGCCCGGTGCTCTACATGACGCTGCCGACGAAGACGGCGTCGGTCTTCACCACGATCGGGGTGCTGCTGGGCCCGGCGTCGTCGATCGCGCGGGGCGGCTTCGATCAGCCCGCCCTGCGCATCCTGCTGCCGATGACGGCGATCCTGATCGTCTTCAGCATCCTCGCCGGCCGCTACACCAGCCAGATCATCGAGCAGAGCAAGAGCAGGGCCGCGCTGATCGAGCAGCTGAAAGCCAGCCAGGCGGAGGTTTCCCGGCTTTCGCGGGAGGCGGGGACGGCGGCCGAACGCGAGCGCATGGCCCGCGAGATCCACGACACGCTCGCGCAGGGCTTCACCAGTATCGTCACGCTCACCCAGGCCATCGAGTCCGAAATGGACACCGATCCGAAGGCGGCCCGCCGCCACCTGGAGCTCGCGGCGCGGACGGCGCGGGAGAAC
This sequence comes from Amycolatopsis sp. EV170708-02-1, assembly GCF_022479115.1. Taxonomy (NCBI): domain Bacteria; kingdom Bacillati; phylum Actinomycetota; class Actinomycetes; order Pseudonocardiales; family Pseudonocardiaceae; genus Amycolatopsis; species Amycolatopsis sp. EV170708-02-1. The sequence goes on along the minus strand of NZ_CP092497.1, from coordinate 2,916,279 downwards.
CTGGCCGAGGCGCGGGCGATGGTCGCGGCACAGGTGCCGTCGGCTCTCGCCGCCGCTTCTCTGGAGGAAGCCTTGCGCCGTCAGGTGGAACGGCTGACCGAGGAGACCGGGATCGAGGCGTCGATCGAGGTCGACGGCCCGCCGCCCGCGCTCCCGATGGCCACCGAGGTCGTCCTTTTGCGCGCGGCGCAGGAGGCGCTGAGCAACATCCGCAAACACTCCCGCGCCACCAAGGCCGCACTGCGATTGTCCATTATGGATGGACAGGTCCGGCTCACGGTGGCCGACGACGGGACCGGATTCGACCCCGCCGCGCCCACCGCAGGCTTCGGCCTGGCGGGGATGCGCACGCGCACCGATCAGGTCGGTGGCATCGTGACGCTGAAGAGCGAACCCGGTGCGGGGACGACAGTGGAACTGGAGGTGCCCGCGTGATCACGATCATGCTGGTCGACGATCACCCCGTGGTGCGGGAAGGCCTGCGCGGCATGCTGGAGGCCGAGCCGGACCTGAGCGTCGTCGGGGAAGCGGGCTCCGGCGACGAGGCCGTCGCGCTGAGCCGGGTCAAGCAGCCGGACGTGATCCTGATGGACCTGCGAATGCCCGGTCTCGACGGCGTCGGCGCGACGCGGAAGATCCTCGCCGACCGGCCGGGCCAGCGGGTCGTCGTGCTCACCACCTACGAGACGGACGCGGACATCCTGCGCGCGGTCGAAGCGGGGGCCTCCGGCTATCTGTTGAAGGACGCTTCGCGCGCGGAGCTCGCCGGTGCTATCCGTGCCGCGTCACGCGGCGAGACGGTGTTGGCGCCTTCGGTGGCCGGGAAGCTGGTGAACCGGGTGCGCAACCCGACGGCGTCACCGTTGTCGGCGCGCGAGATCGAGGTACTCCGGCTGGTGGCCCAGGGAAGCACGAACGCCGACATCGGCCGGACGCTCCACATCAGCGAGGCGACGGTCAAGACCCATCTGCTGCGCGTGTTCGGCAAACTGGACGTTTCGGACCGCACGGCCGCTGTGACCACCGCTATGCGACTGGGCCTGCTCGGGTAGGCAGAATGCGTCCCATGCTTGCCTCGACCGAATTGGCGCTGCTTCGCCGCCTCGCGCACGAGCAATCCTCGTGCCGCGCCCCGTCCATCGTCGCCGCCGTCGTCCGCGACGGGGAACTCGCCTGGTCAGGAGGGCGCGGACGCGTCGGCGGCGAGACACCGGGCGCCGACACGCAGTACCGGCTCGGCTCGATCACCAAGACACTCGTCGCGACGGCCGTGATGCGGCTGCGCGACGAAGGCAAGCTCGACCTCAACGACCCGCTGGAGCAGCACCTGCCCGGCACCGCGTTCGGCTCGGCCACCATCGCGCAGCTGCTTTCGCACACCTCGGGCCTGACCGCGGAATCGCCCGGTTCCTGGTGGGAGCGCACCGTGGGCGCGGACTGGGACGCGCTCGTCGAAAGCCTCAAGGACGGCGCGACGCGGCTGCGGCCGGGCAGCAGGTTCCACTACAGCAACGTCGGCTACGGCGTGCTCGGCGAGCTGGTCGCCCGGCACCGCGGGCAGTCCTGGCTCGACGTCGTCCGCGCCGAGATCCTCGGCCCGCTCGGGATGAACCGGACCTCGCCGCATCCGGAAGGCGCGCACGCGGACGGGTTCGCCGTGCATCCTTTCGCCGATCTCCTCATGCCCGAACCGTCGCCGGACGCGGGCGCGATGGCCCCCGCCGGTCAACTGTGGTCGACGGCCACCGACCTCGCCCGCTGGACGGCGTTCCTCGGCGGGCACACCGGCGGCGTGCTGAGCGAGCAGACCGTCGCGGAGATGCGCGAAATGGTCACCGTGGACGACGGCGACACCTGGACCACCGGATTCGGCCTCGGCGTCATGCTGGTCCGCACGGAGGGCAGGCGGCTGGCCGGGCACACCGGATCGATGCCGGGCTTCCTCGCCTGCTCGCTGGTCGACGCGAACGCCGGGATCGGCGCGCTGGTGCTGACGAACTCGACCGCGGGCGTCGGCATCACGCAGCTGTGCCTCGACCTGATGAACCTGACCGAACAGCACGAGCCGTCCATGCCCGCGGAATGGCAACCGTCCACTGTGGACCCGAAGCTGCTGGAGCTGACCGGGCTGTGGCACTGGGGCCCGACGCCGTACCACCTGCGCCTTCTCCCGGGCGGCCTGTTCTCCCTCGCGCCGTCCGACGGCCCTGGCCGCGCGTCGCGGTTCGCGCCGGTGGGCGACGACACCTGGGTCGGCCTCGACGCCTACTACGCGGGCGAAACGCTGCGGGTCGGCCGGGATTCGGCGGGCAAGCCGAACCACCTCGACCTCGCGACGTTCATCTTCTCGCGGACCCCGTTCGACCCGGCGGCGCCCATTCCGGGCGGCGTCGACCCCGAGGGCTGGCGCTAACGGAAGCGGACGGCGGCGGTCGTGAACTCGCGGCCGCCGTCGGCGCATACGAGGACGTCGCTCCAGTCGGCGTCGCCGACGACCCACATCCGGCGCGGGCCACGCAGCGAGTCGGCAAGCTCCTCCGGGCAATGCTCGATGACGAACTTCGCCGGGCGGCCGTCGAGGACGGCCCACCCGCGCGCGGTGCCGGCGGCCGGGTCCAGGGTGGCGGTGGCCGGCGTCCAGGGGCCGAGCACGACGTCGAGGACACCTTCACGACGCCGGATCGTGAACCGCAGCGCCGCCCACCACTGACGGGTCTTCGGTGAGGAGATCTCGTCCGGCCCGTCTCCGTGTACCCAGCGCGGCAAGCCGGGAACGAACACCAGCACCAGCGTCGCCACGAAACCGGCAGTCGCGCCGATGGTGGCGGTGTCGTCCCAGTCGCGGAAGACCCAGTGGATGACGAAGACGAGGAAGTACAGGAACAGAAACCCCCACCGGGGTCTCCACGGTTCGGGCATCAGGCCGCCGGGGGCTGCCCGACCGCCGCGATGAACTTGCGCGCGATGCGCTTGCCCTCGCCCCAGTCGACGAAACCGAACTTCAAGCTCGTCTGGATCGCCAGCCCGGAGCCCTCCGTCGTCCGCTCCACCTTCACGGTGACCGTCTGCCCATAGCTGAAGAGGCCCATGCTGGTGGAGAAGGTGACGTAGCCCGCGGCCGCGTCGTAGAAGGGGTTCTTCCCCTTGACCGCCGCGACCCCGTTCGGGAGGGCCTGCCACAACGCCTCGGGGGCAGGGAGAATCGCTCGTGCACTGTCGCCATGACGCGAGAAGCTACCCGGACGAGTGGCACCCGCGGGAGCGAGTTCTCCGATCCCACATACCGGACACGCGACACCGACTTTCAGCAGGGTCATCCCGACCTGAGAGACTGGGCATATGACCGACGCACCTGAGTTGACCCTCCCCGCGGACCTGAAGCCTGCCGATGGCCGCTTCGGCTGCGGACCGTCCAAGGTCCGTGACGAGCAGCTCGCCAACCTGGCGAAATCCGGTGCCACCTACCTCGGCACGTCGCACCGTCAGAAGCCGGTGAAGTCGCTCGTCGGCCGCGTGCGTGCGGGTCTGTCCGAATTGTTCTCCCTGCCCGAAGGCTACGAAGTGGTCCTCGGCAACGGCGGGACGACCGCATTCTGGGACGCCGCCGCGTTCGGGCTCGTGCGGGAACGTGCGCAGCACTTCACCTACGGCGAGTTCTCCTCGAAGTTCGCCACGGTGACCAAGGGCGCCCCGTTCCTCGCCGACCCGATCGTCGTGAAGGCCGACCCGGGCAGCGCTCCCAAGATCGCCTATGAGGCCGGCGCCGACCTGGTCGGCTGGGCGCACAACGAGACCTCGACCGGTGTCGCGGTGCCGGTGCGCCGCCCCGCAGGAAGCGAAGGCGCCCTCGTCGCCATCGACGCCACCTCCGGCGCGGGCGGTCTGCCGGTCAAGGCCGAGGACTTCGACGTCTACTACTTCGCGCCCCAGAAGTCCTTCGCCTCCGACGGCGGCCTCTGGATCGCGCTGGCCTCGCCCGCCGCTGTCGAGCGCATCGGCGAGATCGGCGCGAGCGACCGCTGGATCCCCGAGTTCCTGTCGCTGACCACGGCGCTCGACAACTCGCGCAAGGACCAGACGTACAACACCCCGGCGGTGTCGACGCTGTTCCTGCTGGCCGACCAGATCGAGTGGATGAACTCCAACGGCGGCCTGGAGTGGACCACCGCGCGCACCCGCGACTCGTCGACCCGGCTGTACGAATGGGCCGAGAAGACCGGCTACACGACGCCGTTCGTCAGCGACCCGTCGCTGCGCTCGCAGGTCGTCGGCACCATCGACTTCGCCGACGAGGTGGACGCCTCGGCGGTCGCGAAGGTGCTGCGCGCCAACGGGATCGTCGACACCGAGCCGTACCGGAAGCTCGGCCGCAACCAGCTGCGCGTCGGCCTGTTCCCGGCCATCGACCCGGACGACATCACGAAACTGACCCAGAGCATCGAGTACGTCGTCGAGCGCCTGGGCTGATTTAGCTAGCTGTCCGTGAAGGCCTCCTTGAGGGACTCTGGGTCCCTCAAGGAGGCCTTCACGGACAGCAGCACCGGCAGCAGGAGAAGGCCGTACAGCACGTAGGACTCCGTCGCCAGCCACCAGCCGAAGCTCCCGGCGGGCCGCGGCGCGAGCCACATCGGCGCGATCACGAACAGCGCCACCGTCACGGCCGCGAGCACGGACGAAACGACCGTGCGCGCCCGGATCAGCAGTACGAGGATCGGCACGCACCAGATCCAGTGGTGCGTCCACGAAACCGGCGACACCAGCAGCCCGCCGACGGCACACGCGGTCAGCGCGAACACCGGCTCCGCGACGCGCACGATCACGAACGCGGTCAGCGCGACCACGGCGATCGAGGCCAGCACCCAGACGACGTCTTCCGCCGAGCCGAGCCCGAACCGCGCGAGCATCCCGCGCAGCGACTGGTTGCCGACGTAACCGCGATCGCCGATCCGGCCGGTGTCGAACAGGATGTTCGTCCAGAACTTCGCCGACGCGCCGGGCGCGGTCAGGAACATCAGCGCGCCCGCGCCGACGAAGCCGGCCACCACCCGGGCCGCGGAGCGGAAGTCCTTGCGGAACAAGAAGAACAGGATGAAGAAGGCCGGGGTCAGCTTGATCGCCGCGGCGATCCCGATCAGCAGTCCCTTCGTGCGGGCGCGGCCCGGCAGCAGGGCGTCGAGGACGACGATCAGCATCAGCAGGGTGTTCACCTGGCCGAAGCCGAGCGTCGAGCGGACCGGCTCCATGAGCCCGCCCACGGCCTGTGCCCCGATCGCCGCCAGGACGGCGATGGCGCGGCCCCGGACGTTCGCGCGGTCGGTCAGCGAGCCGTTGAGCGTCGCGACGAAGAGGTAGACGACGACCCCGCCCGCGATGATCGACGCGAGCCCGACCAGTCTCGTGGCCAGCGCGGCGGACAGCAGCGTGCCGGGCAGGAACACCGCCGCCGCGAACGGTGTGTAGGTGAAGGGCAGCCAGCCGCCGTGCGTCTGCACCCACGCGCCGTACGGGTCGCCCGAGTCGACGAGCAGCCGCGCGCCGCCGATGTAGACCTCGAGATCCTGGCCGTCGAACACCTTGAGCGTGAACAGCACGCCGACCACGACGGCTTCGAGCGCGATCAACGCCCCCGCGAGTTTCCGCCCCGACAATCCCACCAGCACCCGGCGAGATTACCCACCGCCTCCCGGGGCTGAAGGGGACCTTCACCGCATGTCACGCGGTGAAGGGAGCTTTCACCGCGTGACATGCGGGGAAAGCTCCCTTCAGCCCCGCGAGCTAGGCGAGGGCCTGGGTCGGGGGCAGGCGCGCCGCGCGCATCGCCGGGTAGGCACCGGCGACGGCACCGACCAGTGCCGAGATCCCGACCCCGCCGAGCAGGGCGCCGACGGGCAGCACCGCCGGCCAGCCCTGGCTGAGCGCGTACCCGGACGTCACCAGCACCCCGACCAGGACCCCGGCGATCCCGCCGAGCCCGGACAGCAGCACCGACTCGGCCAGGAACTGGCCTCTCACCTGCCGTTTCGTCGCGCCGAGCGCCCGGCGGAGGCCGATCTCCCTGCGCCGTTCCAGCACCGAGATCACCATCGTGTTGGCCACCCCGACACCCCCGACCAGCAACGCCACCCCGCCGAGCCCGAGGAACAGCGCGCTGTAGGTGTTCTCCGTCAGCTTCTGCGCTTCCAGCGCCTCCGACGGACGACGGACCTCGACCTCGTTCGGCGCCTCCGGGTTCATCGTCTGCGCGAGCACCGAACGCACGTTCTCGACCTGCGAGTCCTTCGCCCGCACATACACGGTCGTCGGATGGCCCTTGAAGTCGAGGAGCCGCTCGGCCGCTTCCCAGCCGACCAGCACCGAGCGTTCGATCTCGGGCGCCAGCGGCGTCGGCCCGAGGATCCCGCCCACGGTGAACCACTTCCCGTCGATGTACACCTGCGGCGGTTTGGCCGGGTCGATGTGGTCGATCCCGAGCCGCGCGGCCGCGACCGAACCCAGCACGACGACCGGATAGCCGCGAGTGGCGTCGCGGAGGAACTGCCCGTCGCGGACGGCGCCGCCGATGACGTCGAGAAGATCCGGCGTCGCCGCGTAGACGCCGAGGCCGGACGTCTCGTCCTTGTCGACCTTGTCCGTGCGCCGCACGGTCGCGCCGGTGGTCCCGGTCGCGGACGCCGCCGTCACCGGGGCGATCCGTTTCGCCATCGGCACCGCGCTGTCCGGCAGGGTCGCGTCGCCGCCGAACATCGTCTTGCCCGGCCCCGCCGTGAGCAGGTTGGTGCCGAGGGCGGCCAACTGGTCTTGCAACGCCTTCGCGCCCGACGCCGGGATCGCGAGCACGGCCACCATCGCCGCGATCCCGATCCCGATGCCGAGCGCGGACAGCACCGCCCGCATCGGCCGCGTCCGCATCCCGTGCGCGCCGAGGTTCAGCACGTCACGCGGGCCGAGGCGGGCCGGATCCGGTGTCTTTTCGAGGACGGGCGCGCTCACACGAGCACCCCCGTCCCGGTGTCGAGCCGGATCCGGCCGTCGCGCAGCTCGATGCGCCGCGGGATACCCGCCGCGATCTCGCGGTCGTGCGTGATGATCACGACCGTCGTCCCCTGCGAGCTCAGCGTGGCCAGCAGGTTGAGGATCGCCGCCCCGTTGCCCGTGTCGAGGTTCCCGGTCGGCTCGTCGGCCAGCAGGATCGACGGCGAGTTGACGACCGCCCGCGCGATCGCCACCCGCTGCCGTTCCCCGCCGGAGAGCTCGTTCGGGAAATGCCCCGCCCGATGCGCGAGACCGACCCGGTCGAGCGCGGCCAGCGCCCGCTCGCGCCGTTTCCGCCGCGGCACCCCCGCGTACAGCAGGCCCGTCGCGACGTTGTCGACCGCGCTCACCCCCTCGCTGAGGAAGAACTGCTGGAACACGAACCCGATCCAGCGCGACCGCAACGCCGAAAGCTTGCGGTCGGGCAGCTTCGCCACGTCGTGCCCGCGCAGTTCGATGACGCCGCTCGTCGGCCGGTCGAGGGTGCCCATCAGCTGCAGCAGCGTCGATTTGCCGGAACCGGACGGCCCCAGGATGGCGACCATTTCTCTGTCCTCAATGGACAGTGTCACCTCGTGCAGGGCGCGCACACCGCCGGGGTAGGTGCGCGAGGCGTCGCGCACGGCCAGCACCGGGGTCACGACGTCGTCACCACCCGCATCCCGGCGGCGAGGCCGGTGCCGGTGACCTCGACGCGGCCATTGCTGAACAGGCCGGTCTTCACCGCGATGAGGCGCCGCTTGCCGCCTTCGTCGACCTCGACGGCGTATCCGCCCTCGGCGAGCGCGAGCAGCGCCCCGACCGGGACCGCCAGCACTCCACTGTGGACTTCCTTGGTGAACCGCACGGACACCGGTGTCGAGTCGAGAGATCCCGCCGCGGCCGGATCGTCCAGTTTGATCTTCACCTTGATCTTCGGCTTGCCGTCGTCCTGCCCTGCGCCGTCCTTGCCGTTCTCCGCGACCTTGCCGACGTCGGTGATCACGCCGGTCGTGGTCTTGCCGCCGGTGATGTCGACGCCGACCTTGTCCCCAGCCTTGGCGATGGCCTGCTTGGCGGCGTCGAGTTCGACCTCGACGAGCCGTTCGGTGCCGGTGTACTTCAGCAGGTCGCCCCCACCGGGGCCGCCGAGTTGCGCGGCGAGCTGCGAAACCCGGATCTCACCCGGCGCGAGGACGACGTCGCCCTGGCCGAACGCGCCGGTCTGCTCCAGGCCGAGCGACTTCTGCCATTTCTTGATCGCGGCGGCGGTGGCGGAGGTGAACTTCTTGTCGGGCGTGCCGAAACCGCCGAAACCGAGCGCCTTCAGGTTCTCTTCCAGCTGCTTGACGTCCGGGCCGTCCGTGGCCCCGTCGGCGAGGTCGCGGAAGAACGGCAGCGTGCCGTAGAACAGCGGGACCGGTTTGGCGTCGACCCCGTACACGGCCTTGCCGCGGGTGAGCACGGCGCCCGCCTCCGGCAGGGACGTGATGGTGCCCTGTTTCCGGCCGGCGATGGAGCTTTCCCCGCCGTAGCCCAGTTTCCCGTTCGCTTCCTCTTCCTCCTGCAGGTCGGTCTTCTCGACCTTCGCGGTCTCGACCGGCGGTGGTGCCTGCCCGACCTGCTGGGCTTCGGAGGTGACCCTGGTCAGCACGACCACGGACATCGTCCCGACCACGACGACGAGCACCGCCGCGATGATGAACCAGCGTGCCCGGCGCGAACGCCGTGCGCCGCCGGGTCCTTCGTGTTCGCTCATTTCGCCGGGGCCGCCCTCATGCTCATGCCGAGACCGCAGGCCTTCGCCGCTTCTTCGAACTTCTTGGGGTCGCCCGCGTCCATCGTCATCGCGGCGCCCTTGCCGCTGGGATCGGGATCCGGGAAGTCGATGCCGTGCTCGCGCATGCACTTGGCTTCCTTGCGCATCTTGTCGAGCTCTTCCGGCGTGGGCGGTTTGATCTCGCCACCGTTCGGCAGCAGCTTGCGGCACGCGTCGCTGGCGGCCTTCATCTTGTTCTCGTCGCGCCCGGCCTCGCCCGCCTCGATGGAGATCATTCCCTTCCCGTCGCCGCTGGTCTGGGGATCCGGCATGTCGATCCCGTGCTCGCGCATGCACTTCGCGAAGTTGCGCATCTTGTCCTCGTCGGACACGTTGTCGGCCTGCTTCCCGTCGCCGGCGGCGCCGGGAGCCGGCGGCGACGAGATCGAGGCGACCTTGTCGCCGCCGTCCCCGCCACCACCGCAACCGGCCACCAGCGCGAAGACCGCTCCGGCGATCAGTACCGCCATGGGTCGTTTCCGCATCGCTGCTCCTTCGGTCGTCTTGGCGCACCGATTTCTACGGAGACGGCGATTCCGGGGCGGTAAGCGATGTTGCTTATGTCGCGCTTACAGTCCCGATCAGCGGGACAGAGATCCGATCTTTCTGCCGTCTTTCCGGGTGAACTAGCTCATCGATGGGCCTTTCGGGGGTTCACATCCGACCTCTGGCTTCCTAAAGTCCCCGACGTCCACACCTCAGCGAGGAGGAGTGCATGAATCGCCGCAAGCCACTCCGGGCCCTGGCGGCCCTCGTCATCGCGACCACCGCACTGGGCGTCGCGCCCGCCGCGGAAGCCGCGCCACTCCCGTCCGACCACGCCTACGACGACCCGTTCACCGCCGACCGGACGCGCTGGTGGCGCGAAGACCGCTTCGGCCAGTTCATCCATTTCGGCGCGTACTCCCAGCTGCAGGGGAAGTACACCCGCCCTGATGGAAGCGTTTGCCAGGACGCCGAATGGATCCAGCGGAACTGCCAGATCCCGCGTGCGGAATACGAGCAGATCGCCGCGAAGTTCGACCCCGCCGGTTTCGACGCGAACGCCATCGCGCAGTCGGCGAAGGACGCCGGGCAGAAGTACGTGGTGATCACGTCGAAGCACCACGAGGGCTACGCGATGTGGCCGACGAAGGTCAACAAGTTCAACCTCCGCGACCACTCGGCGTTCGACAAGAAGCGCGACATCCTCGCCGAGCTGAAACGCGCGACGGCCGAGCGCGACGTCAAACTCGGCTTCTACTACTCGATCTGGGATTGGCACGACCCCGATTTCCCGGACCCCGCGACGTTCCCGAAGTACAAGGAGCGGATGTACGCCCAGCTCAAGGAACTCGTCGACAACTACCACCCGGCGGTGCTGTGGTTCGACGGCGAATGGAGCACCGACCGGCCCAACAACCCGTGGACCGAACGGGACGGCGAGGAGCTGGAGGCCTACGTCCGCAGCCTCGATCCGTCCATTGTGGTCAACAACCGCGTCGGCAAACGGCGAGTGGTCGACGGGGACACGGGCACCCCCGAACAGGAGATCCCGGACAAGCCGGTCGACGGGCAGCTGTGGGAATCGTGCATGACCCTCAACGGCAGCTGGGGCTACACCGAGTGGGACCACAACTGGAAGTCCTCGGCGGATCTGACCAGGAAGCTGCTTTCGATCGCCGGCCGCAGCGGCAACTTCCTGCTCAACGTCGGGCCCGATCGCAACGGCCGCGTGCCGCGGGAATCCATCGACCGGCTGAAGCAGATGGGCCAGTGGCTGCGCACGAACGGCCAGTCCGCCGCCGTCTACGGGGCGGGCGCGCCGGGGTTGGTCGCCGAACCGGCCTGGGGTGTCGTCAGCCGTCGCGGTGACAAGCTCTACGCGTCGGTGTTCGACTGGCCCGCTTCGGGCGGTTCGCTGACGCTCGACGCGTTGGCGCCGTTCCGGGTCCGCGACGCGCGGGTGCTCGGCAGCCGTCAGCGCGTGCGGGTCGAACAGTCGCCCGGAAGCGTGAAGCTCACGCCGTCGGGCGGCCGGACGAACGACATCGCGACCGTCATCGAGCTGAGTGTCGCCCCCTTGCCACAGGCGCCCGCCGGCCGCGGGACCGGGCTGACCGCGGAGTACTGGCCGAACGCGGACTTCACCGGGACACCGTCGGTGCGCCGGGCCGAGCCGGGCGTGAACCACAACTGGAAGTTCACCGGCTCACCGGACGCGAAGATCCCGGCGGAGTCCTTCTCGTCGCGCTGGACCGGGCGGGTCACCGCGCGCGACACCGGGAAGTACACGTTCACCACGGTCTCGGACGACACCGTGCGGCTGTGGGTCGACGGGAAACTCCTGATCGACAACACCACACCACACGGCCCCAGTGTCGACAAAGCGACTCTCGACCTGGTCGCCGGTCGGTCTTACGCGATCCGGCTCGACCACACCGAACGCGGCGGGGAGGCGTCGATGAAACTGCTGTGGTCCAGCCCGAACACTCCCCAGCAGGTGATCCCGGGGCGGCAGCTGCACCCGGCCGGATAACGCGTGCTTGAAGCCGTAACTCGCGTGCTTCCAGTCGTATCACGCAGTTACGGCTTCAAGCACGCGAGTTACGTCCCCAAGCACACGAGTTCGGTCTTCGACGTCACCCGGCCGGTGGATCCGCGCTTATCTCCCGCTTACCCCCTCCCGGGGCAGACTGGCCAGGTGAGAGTGCTGGTGGTGGAAGACGAGCGGCTACTGGCGGACACGATCGCCGAGGGCCTGCGACGGTTCTCCATGGCCGTCGACGTCTGCTACGACGGCGCGCAGGCCCTGGACCGGGTGGGGGTGCACGGTTACGACGTCGTCGTGCTCGACAGGGACCTCCCCGTCGTGCACGGCGACGAGGTCTGCGCCGCGGTGATCGGGACCGGCGGCGAGGCGCGGGTCCTCATGCTGACGGCCGCGGGCGACGTCGACGACCGGGTCGCCGGGCTGGGCCTCGGCGCCGACGACTACCTGACGAAACCGTTCGCGTTCGCCGAGCTCGTCGCCCGGGTACAAGCGCTCTCGCGGCGCGCGCGGCCGGCGTTGCCGCCGGTGCTGGAACGCGGCGGCGTCGTCCTCGACCTGCCCCGGCACCAGGCGTCCCGCGACGGCCGGTTCCTTCCCTTGTCCCCCAAGGAATTCGCGGTTCTGGAGGTGCTCATGCGCGCCGAAGGGACCGTGGTCAGCGCGGAAGAACTGCTGGAGAAGGCGTGGGACGAACACGCCGACCCGTTCACGAACGCCGTCCGGGTGGCGATGATGACGTTGCGGCGCAAACTCGGTGAACCACCGCTGATCGAGACCGTGCCCGGCGCGGGTTACCGGTTCGGGTCGTGAAACCGCTCCGGCTCTCCGTCCGCACCAAGCTGACGGCGCTCTACGGCGGCGCGTTCCTGATCGTCGGGCTCGCCCTGCTCATCGTCAACTACCTGCTGGTGAGCTCGTCCCTGCCGGACTCGGCCGCGTTCGCGAACGGGGCGACCGCCGGAGTCCAGCTCGAAATGGCCCGGCCGTATCCGGTGGACACCACGATCATGCCGGCGCAACGCGCCGAAGCCACCCAGCTCGTCGCGACGTCGATCACCGAATACCGTTCGGACGTCCTTTCGGCCCTGCTGTGGCAATCACTGGTGGCACTGGCGATCGCCGGCGCACTCGCGGTGCTGCTCGGCTGGCTGATGGCGAGCCGCGTGCTGCGGCCGCTGCACGCGATCACTTCCACGGCACGGAAACTCGAGGTCGAGAACCTCGACCGGCGGATCGATCTCGACGGCCCCGACGACGAACTCAAGGAGCTCGCGGACACCTTCGACGGCATGCTCGACCGGCTCGCCGTGTCGTTCGACAGCCAGAAACGCTTCGTCGCCAACGCTTCCCACGAATTGCGGACCCCGCTCGCGGTGCAGCGGACGCTGGTCGAGGTCGCGATGGCCGATCCCGACGCGAGCCCCGAGGTCCGGAAGCTCGGCGAACATCTGATCTACACCAACGAACGCAGCGAACGGATGATCGAAGGCCTGCTCGTGCTGGCCCGCAGCGACCGCGGCCTGGCCGCGCGTGCGCCCGTCCGGCTGGACGAGGTCGCGGCGACGGTGATCCGGTCGGCGTCGGCCATGGCCGAGGAAGCGGGGGTCACCGTGGAGTCGCGGCTGCGGCCGCGGACGGTCTCCGGCGACCCCGTGCTGCTGGAGCGGCTGGTCACGAACCTCGTGCACAACGCCATCACCTACAACCGCAAGGGCGGCTGGATCCACGTCGACATCGGTGGCGATCCGGCACTGGTGGTGCGCAACACCGGCCCGCAGGTGCCGCTGGACGCCGTACCCGCCCTGTTCGAGCCGTTCCGGAGGCTTTCGGGCGACCGCACCGGCGATTCCCGCAACGCCGGGCTCGGCCTGTCGATCGTCCGGTCCATCGCGCAGGCGCACGGCGGGACCGCGGGCGCGGAACCGGGCGGCCGCGGCGGCGGACTGGTCGTCCGGGTACGGCTGCCGTAGATTCCCCCGATCGTGACTGTGCGTGTCCGGCGCGTCACGCGGCGGGCGGCCCGTCGCTGCCGCAGAATTCCCCTTGCCGTCATGAACAAAATAGTGAGCAGGACACATGACATCGGCGCGCCTCACACGTCAAGGCGACGCGCCGTTTTAACGTGGACACCCACAAAGGTGAAGAATCGGGGAGGCGAGAATGCGAGCGCTACGGGTGGTCGGGCTGCACGAGGACGGTAAGTCCATCGTGTGCGAAGACCCGGCGAGCCGCACGCGCTTCCTGCTCCCCGCGGATGAGAGGCTGCGAGCGGCGGCGAGGGGTGACATCACCCGCCTCGGCCAGATCGAAATCGAGTTGGAGAGCCAAATGCGGCCACGCGAGATCCAGGCACGAATCCGGGCCGGTGAGTCCGTGGAGCAGGTCGCGAGCAGCGCCGGCGTCACCGTGCAGCGCGTCGAGCGGTTCGCGTACCCCGTCCTGCTCGAACGATCCCGCACCGCCGAGCTCGCCCAGCGGGCGCATCCGGTCCGCGAGGACGGCCCCGACGTCCAGACCCTCGGCGAGGTCGTCGCGCACTCCTTCGGGCAGCGCGGCCACGACTACAGCCAGGCGACCTGGGACTCCTGGCGAGGCGACGACGGCAAGTGGGTCGTCGTGCTGAGCTGGAAGGCAGGCCGTTCGGACAACCGCGCGCACTGGTCGTTCGCGCCCGGCGCGCACGGCGGCACCGTGCAGGCCCTCGACGAGAACGCCGAAGTCCTGCTCAACCCCAACGCCTACCGCGCCCCGCGCACGGTACGGGCACTGGACCCCGGCAAGGATGCCGTCGTCCAGCCCACTCTCGATTCGGTCCCGGACGAGCCGGTCGCGAAGGTGATCGACGCGCCGATAGCCGAGCCCGAAGAAGATGCCGAGCCACCACTTCCGGCTGACGAGCCGGAGGAAGTGGCCGAACCCGCCCCACGGGCGAAGGGGAAGAAGAACCACCCCATCGTTCCATCCTGGGAAGACGTCCTCCTGGGCGTCCGATCACAACGAGGTTGAATCCGCACGTAGTGGCCCCTTCCGGTGGAGGGGCCATTACGTGCGTCCGGGGACCTGCGCGATCAGCGACTTCGGCGCCACGAGGCAATACGCGTCGGTGACGATCTGGTCGATCTCGGCCCAGTCGACGTCGGTGTCCAGCCGCACCCCGAGCCACCCCCGATGGCCGACATACGGCGGCCGGAAGAACCGCTCCGGCTCGGCGGCCACCAGCTCCTCCTGCACCCCGGGTGGCGCCGGGCACCAGAAGGCGACCTTGTCGTCGTGATGGCGGTCGGCGTACATGACGAACGTCTTCTTGCCGCGCACGAACCAGGTCGGCTCGCCGTGACTGAGCCGCTCGGAGACTTCCGGCAGCGCGAGACAAAGCCGTCTGAGTGAATCGAGCGGATCTCCGGCCATGGATCTCAGTATCCTCGGGCCAGGGGGATTTCATGCAGGATTGGTACACACGCACCGCCCGATTGCGTTTCCAGGTTTTCACCGGGACGCCGTACACGCACGTCTCACCGATGGAATGGCGGATCGATCCCGGCGCCCTCCGCGATATCGCCCGAAGCCGCGGCTACGCCGAGATCGCGCCGATGTTCCAGGGCTGCCTGAGCTTCCAGTTCGCGCCGGGGCACGTCCCGCCGGTCCCCGTCTTCGACGGGCCGGACAGACCGGACAAAGACCGCGAACGGTGGCTGCTGAACCAGCTCAGCGGCTCCGACCGGGTCTGGATCAGCCTCAAGCACGCGAACCTCTCCGCCCGGCGTGTCGCGGAGGTCGCCGAGACGGAAGGTCTGCGTGTCGCCGCCGACCTCACCGACCCGGGCGACCGGCTCCTCCTGCTCAGCCGGGATCCGTCGCCGCCGCGGCTTCCCCTGCCCGCGCGCACGGGACTCCGGTTCCGCTACGCCTGGCTGAACTACATCGCCCCCGCGACCGTCCTCGTCCTCCTCGGCGCGGCGGCGGTGATAGCCGGAATCCCGTCGGGCCACGAAGCCCCGATCGTCGGCCTCCTGTTCATGGCGGCTTTCGCCGGCGCCATCCCGGCCGCGTTCACCACCACCCTGTTCCCGCGCACCACCCGCGTCGGCTGGCTGGCCCGGGAATTCGACGGCAGCCATCACGTGGAATTCGCGATACGCACCTATCAGATCCCCGCCGACCTGGTCGTGCAGATCGCCGCGTACCACGGATATGAGCTTTACGGGCAGTCCGCGCCACAGGCGCCTCTGCCGGCTCTGAGGTTCTGCAAACGCGTGTGACCCGTGTTCGATCTTTAGAAGACGACGATCAGCACGCCGATCCACGCGATCACGATCCCCGCGGCCGCGCCGAACGACGCCCACCGCACGATCGGCACCCGCCGCGCGAGCCACAGCGACGGCGTGATCCCGGCGGTCACGACGGCGGACGCGAGCAGCGCGAGCCAGCCGTTGGTTTCGCGCGCGAGGGTGTTCGCCAATGCCAGCATCGCCACGACGACCACGGCCGCGACGAACGCCGAAACCGTCAGCCCGGTCAGCCACGGTGTCGGCTCCCCGGCCGGGTCCGGCGTGCCGAAAAGACGGCGCGCGAGTTCGTTGCGGGGTGCGGGGGCCGGCGGGTCGATGATGACGCCGTCGCCGGAGACGGGGTCGACGAACCGCACCGACGTGCCCATCGTGGCGGCGACCCGCTGGGCGAGCTGACGCCCTCGTTGGGAGACCACGGAAGCGGCTTCGGTGCCGGAGGAGCCGACGGCGGACGCGACCCTGGCCCATTCGTGCAACGCCTGGGCGAGATCCGAACCGATCGCGAGCGAGTGCGGGTCCACCTCGCGCGCGCTGTCGCCGCCCGGACCGGCCAGCACCGCGCGTCCCTCACGGATCCGCAATTCCATGGGTTCTCCTCGTGATCGCTCGGGTGCTCACGATAGCGGTGGACGCGTCTCGTAGAACGCGATCGCGCCCGCCGTGGCGACATTCAGCGAATCGACGCCTTCCGGCATCGGGATCCGCACCGCGACGTCGGCGGCGGCGATGGCCTCGGCGGTCAGGCCGGGGCCTTCCGCGCCCAGCATCAACGCGACCTTCTCCGGTGTCTGGTCCCGCAACTGGCGCAGCGAAACGGAATCCGTACGAGGGGTCAGGGCGGCGATGCGGAAACCGCTGTCTCGTAGCAATTCCAGGTCGCCGGGCCAAGACCCGAAGGTGGCGAACGGGACGCGCAGGACGTGCCCCATCGAGACGCGGACACTGCGCCGGTACAGCGGGTCCGAGCAGCCGGCGCCGAGCAGGATCCCGTCGACACCGAGCGCGGCCGCGTTGCGGAACAGCGAGCCGAGGTTCTCGTGGTCGCCGACGCCTTCGAGCACCGCGAGCACCCGTGCGCCGTCGACGACCTCCTCCACCGTCGGCGGCGGAACCGGCCGGTCCGCGACGGCCAGGATGCCCCGGTTCAGGTGGAAGCCGACCACATCGGCCATCGTCTCGGCCGAAGTCACGTAACCGGGGACGTCGACCGCGTCCAGGTCACCGCCCAATTCGTGGAATCGCCGCTCCACGCCGAGCAGGGAGCGGACCGGATAGCGGGATTTGAGCAGGCGCTCGACCACGACGATGCCTTCGGCGATCACCAAGCCACGCCCACCCGGCCTATCGGGACGCCGATCGGCTGTGGACAAGTCGCGGAAATCGTCGAGCCGCGGGTCGCCCGGGTCGTCGATGGTGATCAGTTCGGCCACCAGGAGAGTGTGTCATCCGCCCACTGCGCGGCGTTTACGCCCGAACGTCGAAGGGTAGGTGGTACGAACGGAGGTATTTTGCTGTCAGTTAACCCCTAGTGACAGAGAGCACCAGTTTGGCCGCTAGCCGGGCGACAGCGATGCGTGAAACCGTTGGGCCGCCTGGCAGTCCCGCCTGGATCCCGCGGAGCGTGGCCAATGAGGAGCTCGACGAACATGGGTAAGAATCTTTCGGCGGACCCCTCCGAGCCGCAGGATCGCGGCCGCTATCGCCGAAAGGTCCAGCGTTGCCTCGACACCTTGGCCCGCATGCTCACCGACGGAAGTTTTTCCTTCCCACGCAAGAACATCGGCCTCGAGGTCGAGCTGAACCTCGTCGACGCGGAGCTGCGCCCGTCGATGACGAACACCACGGTGCTCGAAGCGCTGAACGATCCGTCGTTCACCACCGAGCTCGGCCAGCACAACCTGGAGCTCAACGTGCCGCCTCGGCCACTGGCCGGCGAATCCGCGCTGCAGCTGGAGGACGACCTCAACGCGTATCTGGGCGCCGCTTCACGCACGGCCGAGGAATCCGGCGCCTCACTGGCGATGATCGGCATCCTCCCGACGCTGCGGCACGAGCACTTCGACCAGAAGTGGCTCACCAACAACGCTCGTTATTCGTTGCTCAATGACCGGATCTTCGCCGCGCGCGGCGAGCGCACCGTGCTCTCGATGGAGGGCGCGCCGCTGCCGGGAAGGCAGCCGGAGCGGCTGCGCAGCTACTCCGAATCGATCCTCCCCGAGGCCGCGTGCACCTCTGTCCAGCTGCATCTGCAGGTCGCGCCGGAGGAGTTCGCGGCGCATTGGAACGCGGCACAGGCGCTGGCGGGCGTCCAGGTCGCCGTCGGCGCGAATTCGCCGTTCCTGCTCGGCAAGGCACTGTGGCACGAGACCCGGATCCCGCTGTTCCTGCAGGCCACGGACACGCGCCCCGAAGAATTGAAGAACCAGGGCGTGCGGCCGAGGGTGTGGTTCGGCGAGCGGTGGATCACGTCGATCTTCGACCTGTTCGAGGAGAACGTCCGGTACTTCCCCGGTCTCCTGCCCGAGACCGACCGGGAGGATCCGATCGAGGCGCTCGATTCCGGGCAGGCGCCGAAACTCACCGAGCTGCGGATGCACAACGGCACCGTCTGGCGCTGGAACCGGCCGGTGTACGACGTGGTCGACGGCCTGCCGCATCTGCGGGTGGAGAACCGCGTGCTGCCCGCGGGCCCGACCGTCGTCGACATGGTCGCGAACGCCGCCTTCTTCTACGGCGCGCAGCGGGCGCTCGCCGAGGCTGACCGTCCAGTGTGGACACAGATGTCGTTCCAGGCGGCCGAGGAGAACATGTACGCGGGCGCGCGCCGGGGTTTCGACGCGCAGCTGTACTGGCCGGGGATCGGCTGGATCCCGCCGGACGAGCTGGTGCTGCGGATCCTGCTGCCGCTCGCGCACGAGGGACTGCGCCGGTCGGACGTTTCGGACGAGGCCAGAGAGCGCTATCTGGGCATCATCGAGCAGCGGTGTCTCACCAGGCGGACCGGCGCGGCGTGGCAGCGGGAGTACGTCCTGCGCGCGGAGGAGCGCGGCGCCGAACGGGAGACCGCGCTGAACCGGATGCTGGGCCGGTACCTGGAGCTGTCCGCCACGGAGACACCGGTGCACACCTGGTCGCTGGAGGCCTAGAGTTTCCTCCCAGGGAGGTGGCTCGTGCCCAAGATCATCGGCCGTTCGCTGGAGGAGCACCGGCGCGAGGTCCGCAGCAGGGTGTTCGAAGTCCTGCGCGGCCAGCTGTACGAGCGCGGGTTCGACGCGATCACGCTCGCGGGTGTCGCCGCCGAAGCGGGCCTCGGCCGGACGGCGATGTACAACCACTTCCCCGACAAGGAAAGCCTGCTGGTGGCCTTCGTCGAGGACGAGGCGACGCGGTACGTCGAACGGCTGACGGCGGCCGTCGCCACCGCCGACACCCCGGTCGAGAAGCTTTCGACGTTCGTCCGGCTCCAGCTGCGGGTGCTGGCCGAGTACCACCTGCCGCCGGGGACGGCGCTCGCGTCGGCGCTGGCGCCGGCCGCGTACCGGCGGATCAGCGCGCACGCCGACCCCATCACCGGCCAGCTGCGCGAGATCCTCGCCGCGGGCGTACCGGACGAGGATCCCGACGTCCTGATCCCGATGATCACCGCCGCGCTGGGCAGCCGTCAGGTCGTCGACGTGCCACCCGAACGGCTGGACGACGCGATCGAAGGAGCCGTCCGCTTCGTGCTCAGAGCGGTCGGGATGACGGAAACCCGTAAATTAGGGTAGCCTAACCCGTGATTGTGCCTTACGCTCTTTCTGACAGCATGTCAGATCGATGCTTGGAGGCTCTGTCCATGCCGGTGACCACCGACGTCGAATCCGGGCCGTTCTCCGCGGCCCTGCGCGCCTCCACCCTGCCCGCCCACGAGCGGGCCAACCACTCCGAGTACATGAACGCGCTGCTCGGCGGCGAGCTCACGCGCGACGGGTACACGCGGCTGGCGATCCAGTACTACTTCATCTACCAGGCCATCGAGCAGGCCGCCGACAGGCTGGCGAAGGACCCGGTGGCGGGCAAGTTCGTCTTCGAGGAGCTGCGTCGGCTGCCCAGCCTCGAACGCGACCTCGAACACCTCGTCGGCCCGGACTGGCGCGAGACCATCCGGCCGCTGCCGTCGACGGAGCGCTACGCGCGGCGCGTGGCCGAGGCGTCGGACTGGTCCGGCGGGTTCGTCGCCCACCACTACACGCGCTACCTCGGCGACATCGCCGGCGGGCAGGTCATCCGGCGGCTGCTGGAGCGCAAGTACCAGCTCGACGAAGCGGGTTCGCTGTTCTACCACTTCGACCAGCTGGGCAGCGCGCCCAAGTTCCGGGACAACTACCGCGAACAGCTGAACGCGGCACCGTGGACCGAGGACGAACGCGCGCGGCTGATCGAGGAGGCGATCGTGGCCTTCGAGTGCAACATCGCGGTGTTCGACGAGCTGGCGAGCGAGCTGGACGAGTACCGGGCCGCCTGACCTCGTGAGTGGTAAGGACGGTTCTAACCATCCTTACCACTCACGAGACGTGCCCCTATGCCCTCCTGCGTCGCGTCACCACCGTCACCAGGCCCACCCCGGCACCCAGCAGCACCAGACCCCACAGCAGCCAGACGCCGCCGTCGACACCGGTCGAAGCCAGCGCCGAATTCGGCCGGTACTTCACGTCCGGCACCAGGTCATCGGAGGCACCCGGCCCGGCTCCGGGCCCGGAGCCACCCGGCGCCGGCAGGTGAGCACACGAGGCACCCAGGCTCACCGTCGCCTCGTCGAGCACCTCGCCGACCTTGTAGAACTTCGCGAACGCCTCCGCGTTGCCCAAGGTGACCTTGATCCCGGCGACGCTCAGCGCCCCGTCCCTTCGGTCGTCTTCGCCGCTGCGAGGTCCAGCGAAGCGAGCTCGACACCCGGCTGGCTGATCGGCGGTGACGGCGCCCCGCTGGTCGTCTTCAGTTCCACATCGGCGTAGAGCTTGCCCTTCCCCTGCGCCACGACCACCTTCGGCCGTCCGATCGACAACTCGAAGGAATGGCTCGGGTAGGCGAAGGTCACCTTGCCCCGGAACTGCGTCGTGAACTCGGTCGCCGACTTGTACTGAGCGCTTTCGAAACCCCACCGGTACGCACCGCTCGGCGGCCCCGTTCCTTCGATCTTGTCGATGTCGGTGATCTCGACACCGTCCGAGGCGGTGATCGACGTGCCCGATCCGGTCCCGACATAGCGGCGGAAGCTCTGTTTGAAGCCCCACAACAGGTTTCCCTGCTTCACCGAGTCCGGGGTGAGCACGCACGCCGCGGAGGTCGTCGTCGTCGGGGCCGGAGCCGAACTCGAAGGAACCGTGCTCGACGTGGGAGCTGGCCCGCTCTTGCCGGGGAAGACGAGCCGCCCGGTGTCGAGGGCCTCGCCCGCCTTGTAGAAGTCGGCGAACGCGGCGGCGCCCGCGGCGGTCAGTTTCGCCGACTCGATGTCGACGGCGACGTTGTCCCCCGCCTGCGCCGGAGCCTTCAGCTTGAGGTCCGCCAGCACGACGTCGGACGGCGCCCGCACCTTCTCGGGCGCGGTTTTGGTCCCGTAGAAGGCATAGCCGATCTTCGCGGTGAGCGTCCCGGTGCCGTCGCCGCCGAAGGTGATCCGCAGGTCGGCGATGGTGAAGTCCCAGATCGTATGCGCCTCGAAGGTGTACGTGACCTGGCCGGTGTAGGAGACCGTGCCCTTGCCTGAGTCTACTGTGGACGATCCGTACTTCCATTTGTACGGGTACGGCTCGACATTCGGCGCCGCGGCGTCCAGCGTCGCCCCGTTCGACGGCGTCACGGTGCCGCCGCCCCGGGTGATGTAGTTCCGCCAGGAATGCCGCAGCCCCCAGGCGAGACCGGTCGCGGCGTCGCCGGCTTCGGTGAACTTCAACGGGGTCGTGCTGTCCCAGGTGAGCACCGGGGTGTCCCAGCCGAAGACGAAGACGCTGAACGGCTGCGTCTTCGCGCTGTAGGTCGTCCCGCTCGCGACGTACTCGGCCTTGACGGTGACCGAATACTCCCAGTTCCCGTTGTCGTCCACCGGGATCTGGCTGCCGACGGCGCCCTTCTTGATCAGACGGCTGACCTGGAAGTCCTTACCGGCCCGGTCGCGGACGTCGGCCTTCGCCGGGCCCACGCGGAGGCCGAAGCCCTTGCCGTCGTTGGCCGCCGGATCGAAGCCGGTGCCCTTGACGACGATCTTCGCGCCCGCCGGGTCGAGTCCGGCGCTCGGGGTCACGGTCACCTTGGGCGTGACCGGGTCGGCGGCGAGCGCCGGGGTGACGGCGACTCCCGCCACCAGCGCGGCGCCCGCCAGCACGGCGCCCCATCTTCGCAAGGACACTTCATTCACCTTCCGCGTTGCGGGTCCGCTTGCGGGCCCGGATCAGGGGGACGGCGAGCGCGGCGATCAGCGCCACACCCGCCACGACGGCGATCCACCACCACGAGCCGGTTTCCCCGCTCCGCGCGGCGGGCTTGGCGACCGGCACCGCTTCCGGGGACTCCACAGTGGACACAAGGGGTGCCGAAGAGGACGCCGGTGCCGCGCTGGAGGAGGGCGGCGGCACCGGCGAAGACGAAGGGGGCGGCGGCGGGGCGACGGCCTGTGTCGTGGGCGCCTTCGGCACCGCGAACGCCACCGGCGTGAAGGTCTCGTTGTTCGCGTTGACGACTCCGTGCGCACCGACCGTGATCAGTCCACATCGGACCTTCAGGCAGTCGACGTCGACGATCTTCCCGGTCCGGTCGGCGGCCTTGAACCGCGCGCCGGGGATCACCAGTTTCGCCGACCACGTCCCGTCCGCGGCGATCTCGCCGTTGGCCGCGGACGCCGTGTCACTGCCAGGAAAGGCCAGGAACCGCTGGAAACCGTTGTTGTCCTTGGCTTCCTTGTCTTTGACGTACCGGTAGGTCGCGCCGGCCGCGCCGCCCTGGCTCGGCTGCCACGCGCCGTCGGCGACCCAGCCGAACAGCAGGTAGATCCCGCCGTATCCCTTCGGCACGGACTGGAATCCGGTTCCCTCGACCTGCAAGGAGGTCGCGTACTCCGGATCCGCGGAGCCGGGCGAGAACGTCACGGCCGCGCCCGCGGCGGAGGCGGGCACGGGTGCGGCGATCACGAGCAGCCCGGCTGCGACGGCCACTCTCATCAGCTGTTTCATCGGCGCTCCTCGGCCGCTCGGTGGGGCAGGACGATCGGTTTCCCGGTGCGGGGATGGACTAAGACCTCCACGGGATGCCGGTAGACCTCGCTGAGCAACGACTCCGTCAACACTTCGGCGGGCGCGCCCTCGGCGGCGAGCCGCCCCTCGGACAGCACCGCGACACGGTCCGCGTACGCGGCGGCGAGCCCGAGGTCGTGCAGGACGACGAGCACCGCGTCCCCCGCTTCGGCCCGCGCGGTCGCGAGCGTCAGGATTTCCTCGCTGTGCCGGAGATCCAGCGCCGCGGTGGGTTCGTCGAGCAGCAGGATTCCCGTCCGCTGGGCGAGCACCCGCGAGAGCGCGGCCCGTGCCTGCTCGCCACCGGACAGCGTGGTGAACCGGCGCTCGGCGAATTCGGTCATGCCGGTCGCCTTCAGCGCGGCTTCGACCTCGGTGTCGTCGAAGTCCTCGGCTTCCGTTCCCCGCCAAGGGGTCCGCCCCATCCGCACGACCTCGGCGACGGTGAACGGGAAGGTCACGGTGTTCTGCTGGAGCAGGACGGCGCGCCGTCGCGCGAGTTCGATCCCGCTCCAGGTACCGAGTTCGGCTCCGGCGACGAGGACCCGTCCCGAATCCGGGCGAAGGTCTCCGGCGAGCAGACCGAGCGTGGTCGACTTGCCCGCGCCGTTCGGTCCGACGACCACGAGGACCTCACCAGGGCGCACCTGCAGCGATACTTCGCGAAGCAGCGTCTTTCCGTCGACCGTATAGGAAACGTGGTCGAGTTCGGCACCATTCATGCCCAGCCTCCCGAACGACGCCGGGTGCGCAGCAGCAGCCAGAAGAAGAACGGCCCGCCGACGAGCGCGGTCAGCATGCCGATCGGGAGATCGGCGTAGGTGAACAGGGTCCTGGCGCCGAGATCCGCCGCGGCGAGCAGCAACGCGCCGCCGAAGAGGCTCGCCGGGATCAGCACGCGATGTCCTGGGCCGAGCAGCATGCGCAGCCCGTGCGGCACGATCAGGCCGACGAACCCGATGATCCCCGAATACGAAACGGCCGCGGCCGCCATCAGCGCGACGACCACCACCGCGCCGAGCCGCAGCTTCTCGACGTCCACGCCGAGATGCCTGGCCTGCCGTTCCCCGAGCGCGAGAAGGTCGAGCTTCCGGGCCAGCACGAGGGAAACGACGACGCCGACCGCGACCAGCGGCAGCACGGTCACCACGTACGGCCAGCGCGAACCGGCGAGGGAACCCAGCTGCCAGAACACGATCTGCTCGCGGGCGGCCTGATCGGCGGCGAACATCAGGAACGAGATGATCGCCATCGCGACCGCGTTGACCGCGACGCCGGTCAGGATCAGCGTGACCACCTCGGAGCGCCCGCGCGACCGCGAAAGCGCGTAGACCAGCAGGGTGGTGACGAGCCCGCCCGCGAAACCCAGCGCCGGTGTGGTGAAGGCACCGAAGAACGTCCAACCGGCCACAATGGACAGACTCGCGCCGACGGCCGCACCGGACGAGACGCCGACCACGGCCGGCTCGGCGAGCGGGTTGCCGAACACACCCTGCATCAGCGCGCCGCAGACGCCGAGGACCCCGCCGACCAGCAGGGTCATCACCACACGCGGGAACCGGACCTGCCATAGCGCGCCCTCGGCGAACGGGTCCAGCCGCGTTTCCGAGAGCCCGAGCCGGTGCAGCACCGAATCGAAAACCTGCGAGAGCGGAATGCCGTATTGCCCGCTGCCCGCGGAGACGAGGGAGATCGCCACGACACCGGCGATGAGCACGGCGAAGACCGCCGTCACCCGGAAACCGCGGTTCATCCGGCGTCGCCGGGGGCGTAGAGGGCCCGTGCCAGCGCGTCGAGCACGCCGGCGGTGAGCGGGCCGAAGCTCAGGATCTGCGAATCCTCCATGTCGACGATGCGGCGATGCCACCCCGCCGGTGTCTGCGCCACACCCGGCACCTGGAGCGCGCCGTCGACCCCGCCGACGGATTCGAGCCCCTTGGTCATCATGAGGATCACGTCGGGCCTGGCCTTGGCCAGCGCCTCCGGATTGACGGGGCGCATACCCTCGATCCCCGCCTCGGTGGCGACGTCGACCGCGTCGAGCGCGCCGATCAGCGAATCGGCGCCCGATCCCTTGCCGAACAGGTGATACACCCCCGCCTGTCCGCGCATGTACAGGAAGACGACACGGAGTTTGCGGCCCGGATCGGCGGGGGCGAGCTTCGCGATCTCCGCCTTCTTGGCCTCGACGTCGGCCGCGAGCCGGGTCGCGAGGCTTTCACCCGCTTCGGGCACGCCGAGCGCGGCGGCGACCTGGCGGACGATGTCTCCGACGTTCTCCATCGAGCGTTTCGCGTCGACGACGACCACGGGAACGCCGGACGCGCGCAACTGCAGCACCACGTCCCAGGGGCCCAGTGTCGTGTCGGTGATCACCACGGTCGGCCGCAGCGCCAGGATCGCCTCGGCGTTGAGCCGGTGGCCGTTCACGGTGACCAGCGGAAGGTTCCGGGCCGACGGGAAGCCGGTGGAGACGTCCCGTCCGACGACGTTGCCGCCGAGGCCGAGCCCGAACACGGTCGCGGCGAGCGTGCCGGACATGTCGAAGGCGAGGATCCGGCTGGTGTCGGCGACGGTGACCTGGGTGCCTTGGTGATCGGTGATGGTCGCCGGGAGGCGCTGGACCACCGGTTTGTCGCCCGTGATGTCGGCCCGCGCGAGCCGCGCGGTGGTCGGTCCGGCGTGATTCTTGGGCTCCGCCAACGGCTTGACCTGCGAAAGCGGGCGGAGGTCCGCGCCGGTCTCGGCGGCTTTCGTGGCCGCCAGCGGCGGTGCCGAACATCCGGTGACAACGATGGCCAGGAGCAGAGCGACCGTGGGCAGCGACCCCCTTGACAACATTAGGCAAGGCTAACCATATTTACCGACAGATAGGTAAGGCTCACCTAAGCCTGTGACCTCCTTGTGATCGAAGGGAACCTTCATGTCGAAGAGATCGGTCCTGCTCCGCGCCGCACTCGTCACGACCGCCGCGACCGCGGCCGTCGCCACGCTCGCCGCCCCCGCCTCGGCCGCGCCGGGCAGTGCGACCAACAACGGCAAGACCCTCTCCGCCTCCAACGCCACGGGCCTCGCCGCGGCCGGCGAGACCATCACCATCACGGGCAGCGGCTACAGCTCCGCCGAGGGCTACTACGTCGCGCTGTGCGCCGTTCCCGAGGACTACAGCTACGGCACCAAGCCGAGCCCCTGCGCGGGCGGCGACGGCCAGGGCGGCACCGGCGTCGGGCCGTCCGCCTGGGTCACCAACTTCCCCGGCGGCTCCTCGCCGATCGCCTCGAACGGCACCTTCACCACGCAGATCCGGATCGCCGAGGTCAACTCCGGTCTCGACTGCTCGAATCCTTCGGTGACGTGCGCGATCGTCTCGCGCCGCGACCACTTCGCCTCGAACGACCGGAACTCGGACGTCTTCATCCCGGTCTCCTTCTCCTGATGGCGGGCCGGTCGCGGGGTAGGGACGACCCCACCCCGCGATCGGCGGCCCGCCGGATCCCCTCGCCCGGGGAAATCCCTAACTTTCCAGGTATGTTCCGAATCGCGGCCACCGCCGCCCTGCTGACCATCGCGACGGTCCTGACCGCGCCCACCGCCCAAGCGGCGACGACTCCCGCGTCCGCGGCCGGCGTCTTCGACGAGATCCTTCCGCGAAGCCTTGCCGAGCACCACATCCCCGGCGCCGCCGTAGTGGTCGTCGAAGGCGGGAAGACCGTGTTCTCGGCGGGCTACGGAGTGTCCTCAGTGGACACTCAAGCCAAAGTGGACCCCGCGCGCACCGGGTTCCTGATCAACTCCGTCGGCAAGTCGATCGCCGCGACCGCCGCGATGCAGCTGGTCGAGCAGGGCAAGCTCGCACTGGACGCCGACGTCAACACATACCTGAAATCGTTCAAGATCCCCGAAACCTTCCATGGCCGGCCGGTCACCCTGTCCTCCCTGCTGACCCACACCGCCGGTTTCGAAGACCGCGTGTACCGGATGTTCACGCCACGGGACGAGAAGCTGCCCGCGCTCGCGGAGCACCTCGCGACCGAGATGCCCACCCGGATCCGCCCGCCCGGCGAGGTCGCCCTCTACTCGAACTACGGCTACGCGCTGGCCGGGCATCTGGTGGAACTCGCCTCTGGACAGTCCTATTCGGACTATGTGCGGCGACACATCTTCGAACCGGCGGGTATGAAGGACAGCAGCGTCGCCCAGCCCACCCCCGATGTCCCGCTGGCGACCGGGTACCGCTGGGACGGCTCCGCGCAGGTCGTCCCGCCCGCCAATTTCGGCCCCGAACCGCCCGCCGGTGACGGGAACGTCGCCACCCCGGCCGACATGGGCCGCTACCTGTCCGCGAACCTCGTCCCCGGCGTGTTCGGCCGCCCGTTGCTCGACCAGCTGCACGGCGCGCGGTTCCGCAACGACCCGCGGCTGCCCGCGATGGGGTTCGGCTTCTCCGAGCGGTACCTGAACGGCCTGCGCCTGGTGGAGAAGACCGGTGACTCGCCGGGTTTCTTCAGCGTGCTGGAACTCGTGCCGGAGAAGAACACCGGCGTGTACCTGGCGTTCAACGGTGGCGCGTTCTCCGGCGACGCCGCCGCGGTGACCGCCGAGGTGCTGAAGGCCTTCGTCGACCGGCTACAGCCCGCCACTCCCGTTCCCGCGCCCGTGACGCTCGCGGGCGACGTCTCGAGGTTCGAAGGCAGCTACGGCAACACCCGTCTGGACTACGACAGCTTCACGAAGGTCCGTGCGCTCGCGGGCGGCGTCACGGTGACCGCGGACGGCGACGGCGCGTTGACGACCTCCGGTCTCGGCGAGGGGACGCGGCGCTGGACGCAGACCGAACCCGGCCTGTTCGCCGACGCCGCCGGTGAGCGGATCGCGTTCCGCGAGGCAGGCGGGGAGGTCCTGCTCTTCGCGGGCGACGACCCGAACTCCTCCTACGAACGCGTGTCGTGGCTCGGCTCGCCTTCCACGCATCTGCTGATCCTCGGTATCGCGCTGCTGCTCCTGCTGGGCGCGCTGGTGTGGTGGCCGATCCGCGCGTTCGTCCGGCGCGGCCGGGAGCGGAACCCTTCGGGCGCCCGGTTCGCGACCGTCGCCGCCTGGTCCGCGGCGCTGTCGGTGCTGCTGTTCACGGCCGGTTTCGCCCTGCTCATGAGCGATCTGAGCGCCGCCGCCGTGGCGTTGACGTCCGGGCACTCCCCGTTGCTGAGCGTCACCTTGCTCCTGCCGAACGCCGTCCTGCTCCTGACCGGTGCCGCCGTCGTCTGCGCGGTGCTCGCCTGGGTCCGCGGCTGGTGGAACACCCCGCCAGGATCACCTACACGGTGGTTTCCGTCGCCCTGCTCGCCTTCCTCGGGGTAATCGCCTCCTATCACCTGGTCGGGCTGCCCTATCTGGCGTGATGACCGCCGTCACATCGCCTTGACCTCCAGCTAACTGGAGCTAGCAAGGTGGGTTTCAGGCGGTGGCCCCACCGGGTACAGCCGCTACGAACGGGTCGTTCCACCTGGGGAGAAACGCGGCGCCCCCGGTCGCCGCAAACGGGTGAAGACGACTAAGTTCGTCCTTGGAAACTTGTGTCGAAGACAGAAGGAGGGCCGATGGCCCGCTACGTGCTCCCCGATCTCGACTACGACTACGGCGCCCTGGCGCCGCACATCTCCGGCGAGATCAACGAGCTGCACCACAGCAAGCACCACGCGACCTACGTCAAGGGCGCGAACGACACGCTCGACAAGATCGCCGAGGCCCGCGAGGCCGGCAACTTCGGTGACATCGTCGGCCTGCAGACCACGCTGGCGTTCCACCTCGCCGGGCACGCCAACCACGTCGTGTGGTGGAAGATCCTCTCCCCGGAAGGCGGCGACAAGCCGACCGGCGAGCTGGCCTCCGCGATCGACGAGGCGTTCGGCTCCTTCGACAAGTTCAAGGCGCAGTTCACCGCGGTCGCCACCACGATCCAGGGCAACGGCTGGGCCGCGCTCTCCTGGGACCCGATCGGCAAGACGCTGATCACCCAGCAGCTGCGCGACCACCACAACAACCTGGTCCTCCCGACCACGCCGATCCTGCTGGTCGACGTCTGGGAGCACGCGTTCTACCTGGACTACAAGAACGTGAAGCCGGACTACGTCAAGGCGCTCTGGAACATCTTCAACTGGGCCGAGATCTCCAAGCGGTTCGACAACGCCGTCGCCGGTGGCAACGGCCTGCTGCTCGGCTGACTTCTCGCCACGAAGCGGGGCTCTCCTTCCGGGAGGGCCCCGTTCTTCGTTTCTTGACCTCCAGCGAAGTCGAGGTGTCAAGGTGGACGCATGGACGTCGCCGCATACCTCGACCGACTCGGGCTCGACCGCCCCGCCGCCGCGGACGTCGCCGCGCTGCGGACACTGCAGGAACGCCACCTCGCGGTGGTGCCGTTCGAGAATCTGAGCATCCACCTCGGCGAACCGATCGTCCTGGACACCGAGGCGCTGTTCGGCAAGATCGTGCGGCGGCGCCGTGGCGGCTTCTGTTACGAGCTGAACGGGCTCTTCGCCGCGTTGCTGGGAGAGCTGGGCTTCGACGTCACCCTGCAGGCGGCGAAGGTCTTCCGGCCGGACGGCACCCTCGGGCCGCCGTTCGACCACGCCGTCGTCCGCGTCGAGCTGGACGAGCCGTGCCTGGCCGATGTCGGCTTCGGCCGGTTCAGCCGGTTCCCGCTGCGGCTGTCCGCCACCGAGGCGCAGGCCGACCCGGACGGCGAGTTCCTGGTGCTCGACGCGCCCCACGGCGACATCGACGTCCTCATGGACGGCAAACCCCAGTACCGGATCGAGCGGCGGCCGCGGGCGCTGGACGAGTTCGTCCCGACGGCGTTCTGGCAGGCGACCTCCCCGGACTCGCATTTCACGCAGGGGCCGACCTGCTCGCTGCCGACGAAACACGGCCGCGTCACGCTCGCGGGTGACAAGCTGATCGTCACCACCCACGGCATCCGCGAGGAGACCAGGCTTTCGGGTGATCAGGAGATCCTGAACGCCTATCGGAAGGAGTTCGGGATCGCACTCGACCGGGTGCCTTGACCTGACCGGCGCGGTCATCGACCATGAACCCTTCCGGAATGAACGAAGCCCCGCCTCCGGGGGTAACCCGGTTGCGGGGCTTCGTCCGTTCCCGAACTGACTGCCGCTCCCACCACGAAGCGGACATGTATGAGGTTAGCCTAACCTCATCTTCCCGGACAAGGGGTTCGGCCGAGAGATGCCGATCTCACCCTTCCGGGTGACGGCGGACTTGTTCACGGGGCTCGGCGGGCAGATCCTGCGGTTCCGCGGCGAGGTCCCGGGCGTGCCGGTGTCGACGATGGAGGACCCCGTGCTGGTCCGTCGAAGGCATCGCGGCGTCGGTGGACGGCCGCGGCGAGGTCCGCATGGCGTGCCGGTGTCGACGATGGAGGATTTGGGACGTTGAGTGTCCCAAATCCTCCATCGTCGAGGGAACGCTCACGAACCCTGTGCACGGCGCCGGTGGTAATGCCACGTCACCGCCGCGAGCAGCGGCCCCCAAAGCAGCAACGGCGCGTAGAGGACGATGACCAGCCAGTACGCCCAAGGCTCGCCCGCCAGGTCGGCGTTGAAGGTCGTGTACACGAACAAGCCGCCGTAAACCGTCGTGGCCAGCGCACCGAGCGACGAGACGACTACCACCTTGCGGGCGGAAACGGGTTTGCCGCCGACGAACGGAAGCCATCTCGGCCAGGTCTCGCCCCACGGCTGGATGAGACCGAGCGCCAGGAAGGCGACGGCCTCGGAGAACACGGCGAGGAACACGAGATACAGCGAGCCCCAGCCGGGCGTCATCATGACGTCCATTTCGGACTGTGCCAGGCCGAACGGGATCCCGGCCGCGAGCCCCAGCCGCCACAGGCCGGACGGGACGTTCACCAGCGCGACGGTGTGCGCCGCCGACTTCGCCCAGCCGGGCACGCCTGGGACGCTGCGAAACGTTGTGGTGTTCATGGTTCGAAGCATCGCCGGATGCGCTTCGGGACGATTCCCTCCTGCGGTCCTTCGGCCTCCCCCACGGGAGGGGAACGAGATCGTCTTCCTTGCGTACAAGCAACTGCATCACACTCGGCCGATGATCTTCTTGTCGGCACCCGCCGGAACAATGAACGGATGACCAGCCACGTGTTCGTCGACGAAAGCAAAGAGCGCGGCTACTTGGTGACCGCCGCCGCGCTGCTTTCCGGCGACCTCACGTCCGCCCGGCGCGCCATCCACGGTCTGGTACTTCCAGGGCAACGGCGCCTGCATTTCACCCACGAGAACGACGGACGCCGGAAACGGATCCTGGACACCATCGCCGGGCTCGGGCCGACGGTGACGATCTACGACGCTTCCGCACATCATCGACGTTGTCAGCGCGAAGCGTGCCTCGACGCGCTGGTCGAGGACCTTTCGAGCACCGGGACACGGATGCTGGTCCTGGAGAGCGACGAGTCGATCGTGGAGCTGGACAGGAAGACGCTGTATCGCTCTGTCCGACGGCACGGATGCCACGAGACTCTCGAATACCGGCACTTACGTGCCTTCGAAGAACCATTGCTGGCCGTACCGGACGCCCTCGCCTGGTGCTGGCAACGTGGCGGCCACTGGAAGGCCAGAGTGCGGGAAATGGCGGAAGAGGTCAGAACCGTATGAGGTCCGGATACGCGAAACCCGGCCCACCCACCGTCCGGAAGGCTGCCGGGTCCACTTCGCCGGTTTACTAACCAGCGCTGATTCGAAGTTTACCGCACCCCTCCCCGAACGCCCACTCCCTGGATCCGCCCATCGGGTTGGCGTTTCGCCGGACAGCGGGCGCCCGACGGACTAACTTCACCCCGTGGCCACCCCGAACGACTACCGCGCCATCGCGCGCAAGACCGACCGTCCGATGTGGATCTGGGCGGGCTGCGCGCTGGTCAGCGTCCTGCTGCTGTTCGGTGCCGGCATCGTCGTCGCGATCACCATGCTGAGCCAGGACGATGAGCCCGAAGCCGAGCTCCCCTCGGTCTGGCCGTCCAAGCCCGGCCAGGAGCTCCGCCCGGTCACGATGCCGACGGGCGAGATGGTGGCCGCGCTGACGGACGAAACCGGCGCGCAGGTGCTGTGCCAGGCGATCCCGGAGCAACGCTGGGAGGAGATCCTCGGCGGTCCCACGCTTCGCGAGGCCGGCCAGTCCTGCCACGCGGTCACCGCTCAGCTCGACGTCAGCGCGCACATGATCCCCGCGCTGCCCGAGGACACGAGCCGGGGCGTGCCCACGAAGACCACGGTCGCGGGCAAGCTCGCGGTCATCGCCACGGACAAGGACGGCACCAGCCTCGGCGTCGAACTCGTCGAGGTCGCGCCGCACAACGGCGCCTCGCCGGTGCTGCACGTCTCGATCCGCAGCCGGATCGTGCGGGGCCCTGAAACCGAGACGAAGGCGAGAGCGCTCGCCGAAGCGCTGATCGCGGGCGCGACGCCACCGGGATCGAAGTTGCCGAAAATCGGCGAGAACGGCGAGATCCCGTTGGAGAAGACCGAACCCGGCCCGATCAAGGACAAGCCGCTCCCGGTGATCTCGTGGCTGCTGTGCGGAGAACTCGGCCGTGCGCTCGGCGTTCCGGCCGACACGGCGAAGCCGACGTTCTTCGCCGGATGCGAGCTGAACGGCGTGACCGCGGATTACAGCGAGCGGTCCACCGCCGTCGCCCCGACCACGACCGTCGCCGGGCTGCCGACCCAAGTCGACGGACGAGGCGTCGTCGTGCAGCTCACCGACGATCCGGCCGGGCAGACGCTCAAATTCAAGGGCACCGGCGATCTCGTGGCGCTCGCCGAGAAGATGGTGCCGCCGCTGCTCGGCCGTTAGGCGCGGTAGTTCGACAGCAGGTCGCCGAGAAGCGTCTCGTACGCCTTCCGCTCGAAACGGGCGCCGGTGAACCGGTACTCCTCCGGGTCGTCGAACGGCTCGTAGTCGGTTTGCCAGCCGAAGGCCCGCCACTCGACCACGTCGTCGCCGAAGACGATCTCGACGCTGAATCCACCGCAGCCGAGATCGCCGCACAGCGGACACATCAGCAGCGCGACCCTGCCGTCGTCGAAATCGCCCGGCAGACCGCCCAGGAGACGGGAAAGCGTCTCGACCGCCGCCTCCCGCCACCGCTCGTCGTCCATGAACAGTGGCGTCAGATGCTGAGTGGGCACCATCTCGCGCAGCGCGACGCCGTCGATCGTCCAGTCGAGGAACCGGGCCTCGCCGTCGTTCCACCGGGTCACCGACGGTTCGACGCCGAGCCGGTTCACACCCGTTCCCGCTTCAGCACCCGCAGGCCGTTCCCGAACCGCCGCACCGGCAGGCTCACCCCGCCGCGCCGGATCAGCACGACGGCGCACACCACCGCGGCGACCGCCGAGATCGCGCCACCGATGTAGAACGGCGACCGGCCGCCGAAAGCGTCGGCCATCCAGCCGGTCATCGGGCCGCCGATGGGGTTGCCGCCGATCAGCACCAGCACGTACAGGCCCATCACGCGGCCACGCATCTCCGGGCTGACCGCGGTCTGCACGAGCGCGTTCGCCGTGTTGAGGAAGGTGATCGTGGCGAAGCCGAGCGGGATCAGCGCGAGGCCGAAGGTCAGGTACGTCGGCATGAACGCGGTGATCACCTCGAACGCGCCGAGCAGGAACGCCGAGATCAGCAGCAGCCGCACGCGCGGACCGCCGCGGGTGTTGCGGCGGGCCGACATCAGCGCGCCGGTGAAGGTGCCGACGGCGACCAGCGTCGACAGCAGGCCGTAGCCGTCGGCGTTGGTGTGGAAGACGTTCGCGGCGACGATCGGCAGCGACGTGAAGTACGTGATGCCGAACGTGCTCACGAAGAACACCAGCACCATCACGGTCATCAGGTCACTGCGCCGCCGGACGTACCGCAGCCCCTCGACGAGCTGCCCCTTCTCACGCGGGATGGCGGGGCCGCGGAAGAGCTTGTCCGGGTTCATCAGCACCAGCGCGGCAATGACGGCGCCCGTGCTCACCGCGTTCGCCATGAACAGCCAGCCGGTGCCGACCCAGGTGATCGCGAAACCCGCGATGGCCGGGCCGATGATGCGGGCCATGTTGAAGATCGACGAGTTGAGCGCGACGGCGTTGGTGACCTTGTCCCGGCCGACCATCTCGGCGACGAACGACTGCCGCGCGGGCACCTCCAGCGAGGCCGTCACGCCGAGGGTGAAGCAAAGCAGGTACACGTGCCAGAGGGCCGCGATCCCGCCGAGATCGAGCGCGCCGAGGATCACCGCCTGCGCCAGCACGGCGATCTGGATCCCGATCAGCAGCCGCCGTTTGTCGACGCGGTCGGCCAGCACGCCCGCCCACAGCGAGAGGAACAGCGTCGGCGCGAACTGCAGCGCGACCGCGATGCCGAGCGCGATCGGGTCGTTGCCGCTGAGGGTGAACACCAGCCAGTCCTGCGCGATGCGCTGCATCCAGGTGCCGATGTTCGAGATGACCTGGCCGGTGAAGAAGAGCCGGTAGTTGCGCACCTTCAACGAGGAGAACATGCTCCCGCGCGGCTTCTCGCGCGCGGGTGGTGGCGGTGGAGCGGGTTCCCGGGTAACGGTGGTCTTGGAAGGACACTGTGTTTCGTTACCCGTGGTCGTCACCGCTGTTAGTTCCCCGCCATCCTGTCGATGATCTCGGAGGCGCGAGAGAGCACTTCACGTTCTTCGGCGCTCAACTCCGCCAATTGCTTGTCCAGCCAGATCTCCCGTGCGGTGATCTGCTCTATCACGTAGGCCCGGCCGCGGTCGGACAGTTCGACGATGGCCTGGCGGCCGTCCGTCGGATGCGGCCTGCGCTCGACGTAACCCATCTCCTCGAGCGCGGCGATCACCCTCGTCATCGAAGGCGGCTGGACGCCTTCCTTCGCGGCGAGCTGGCCGGGGGTCAGCGCACCGCATTTGTGCAACGTCGACAACGCGGAAACCTGGGTCAGCGAGATGCCGTCGCCGGCACGCTGGGCCCGTAGCCGTCGATTGAGCCGCACCACCGCGAGACGCAGGCGGCTCGCCAGTGAGCGCTCGTGCGTGTCTCCGGACATATAGTTAGCATACCTCACGATCGGATCATCGGCCCGTGAGATCGCCCACGGATGACATAACCGCTGGTCAGCTGAACGCGGCCTGGATCGGGCCGACCGCGAAATAGGCCACGAACATGGCCGCGATACCCCACATCAGCGGGTGCACGCCCTTGGCCTTCCCGGTGACCGCGCGGATGACGACGTAGCTGACGAAGCCGGCGCCGATGCCGTTCGCGATCGAGTAGGTGAACGGCATGACCACGATGGTCAGGAACGCGGGCAGCGCGACGGTGAAGTCGGCGAAGTCGATCTCCTTGACCTGGCTCATCATCAGCGCGCCGACGACGACCAGCGCCGGAGCGGCGGCCTCGACCGGGACGACCTGGTAGAGCGGGGTCAGGAACATCGCCGCGATGAAGAGCACGCCGGTGACGACGTTCGCGAGCCCGGTCCTGGCGCCCTCGGCGATACCGGACGCGGATTCGACGAAGACGGTGTTCGAACTCGAAGACGCGAACCCGCCCGCCACGGCGGCGGTGCCGTCGACGAACAGGGCCTTGCCGACGTTCGGGAGTTTGCCGTCCGCCGGGAGCAGGCCGCCTTCCTTCGCCAGGCCGGTCATCGAGCCCATGGTGTCGAAGAAGTCCGCCAGCACCAGGGTGAACACCAGCAGCACCACGGTGATGATCGGCAGCCGCGTCCAGGCGCCGAAGGAGATGTCGCCGACCAGCGAGAGATCCGGCAGGCCGAGGACCTGATCCGGCAGCGCCGGGTAGCCGAGGTTCCAGCCCTGCGGGTTCACGCCCTTCGACGGGCCGACCTTGGTGATCGCCTCGACGACGATCGCCAGCACGGTCGACGCGAGGACACCGATCAGGATCGCGCCCTTGACCCGCTTCGCCACCAGGATGCCGGTGACCAGCAGACCGACGACGAACACCAGCGTCGGCCACGTGGCGATCGAACCGTTGATGCCCAGCCCGACCGGCACCGTCGTCTTCGCGTCGTCCGGGACGCGGCGGACGAAGCCGGCGTCGACCAGGCCGATCAGGCAGATGAACAGGCCGATGCCGACCGCGATCGCGGATTTCAGCGGCGGCGGCACGGCGTTGAACACCGCCGTCCGGATGCCGGCGAACACCAGCAGGACGATGACCAGACCCTCGATCACCACCAGGCCCATCGCCTCCGGCCAGGTCATCTGGGAGGCGAAGGTGACCGCGATCAGGCTGTTGATGCCGAGGCCGGTGGCGATGGCGAACGGGTAGTTCGCGACCAGGCCCATGATGATCGTCAGCACCCCGGCGACCAGCGCGGTCACCGCGGCGACCTGCGGCACCGGGAGGATGTTGCCGAGGACGTCCTTGTGCGCGCCCGCGTCTTCGGCGGAGAAACTGCCGAGGATCAGCGGATTCAGCACCACGATGTAGGCCATCGTGAAGAAGGTGACGATCCCGCCGCGGATCTCACGCCCCGGTGTCGAGCCGCGCTCGCTGATCTTGAAGAACCGGTCCAGTGTGGACCGGGTGCGCTGCTCCGCCATCGCGTACCACCCTTCGCCCGTTGCCGGGTACCCTTCCCCACGTGGGCGAATCGATCAATTCCGGGGAAGTAAACGGTTCATTGCGGCCAACGCCGGAGCTGCCGAAGCGGCTGACCGACCTGACGCCGGTCGTGATCGTAGGTACCTCGCTGTGGGCGGTCGCGACCGTGGTCCTGTTCTTTGTGACCGACGGCATCTGGGTGCAGACGGCGTTCTCCGGCGTCGTGCTCGGCTTCATCGGTCTCGCGATCATCGCCTGGCAGCGCGCAGCCGCCCGCCGGGGCTCGAAGAGCGCCCAGCGCCTCTAGGCCCCGTCCGCGTTTCGTCCTCTGGATGCGGTAGTTGCACACGCAAGTACCGCATTCAGAGGACGAAACGCGGTCAGTTCAGGAGCGAGGAGGGCGAGGGGTCGTCGAGCAGGGCCGTCAGGACGTGGCGGTCGGCCCAACGGTCCGTGGCCCAGGCGAAGGCCCGGCCGAGGCCTTCCGGGGTGTCGGCGGCGTGCAGCCTGCCGTCGGACCACCAGGCGACTTCGTGCTCCGCGTCCTCGAAGGTCACCGTCAGCGCCTCGTGCAGCAGCACACCGCCCTCGGGCAGTTCGACGCCCAGCTGATCGGCGGCCAGCCGGAGCGCGGACAGCTCCGTCCACGGCACGTACTCACCGTCTTCGGTGACCTTGGCGTCGAGACCGCTCGCCACGGGCAGGTCCAGCAGTTCCGCCAGCGCGGCGGCGCCGCTCGCCGAGACGACCATCCGCTCCGGCGCCAGCACGGCCGCGAACCACGGCACGTCGAGCACGACGGCATCGCGAGCGTCGACGGCCGAGCCGTCCGCGGCGCGGACCCGATCCGGCGCGGGAACGTCCACTGTGTACTCGGCGAGCGCCGCGTGCGCCCGGGAAGCGAGCCCGGGACTCACCTTGCGCTCGGGGTCCCCGAGCCGCTCCAGGAGGTCCTCGACGTCTTCGGCGTCCGCTCCCAGCTCCGTCCGGACCCCGGCGGCGAGCAGGATCTCCTTACTCAGCCCCGAATCCGGGACGACGTCGTAGAGCCCGGCCAGCGCGGACGCTTCCGGCATCCGCCAATCGAGCGGCGCGTGCCCGTCCAGCAACGCGTAGCGCGCCAGCCACCAGCCGGTGTGCCCACCAGGTTCGGTGAGGGCACGCCAGGTCTCCGGCCGCGCCGCGAGCAGGCGCAGCGCCTCCGGCCACGCGTCGTCGCCGACGAGGTCGAGGTCGCGCACGGCGAGCACCCGCGACGGCGGCCGTTCCCGGGAGTCCCACCACTCGTGTTCCTCGGGCAGGCCGTGTTCGGGTTCGAGCGGTTCGTCGTCGGTGATGACCGCGAACGAATCGAGCACGCCGACCGCCACCAGCGTGCCCACCGGCCAGTCTTCGGCGAATTCCTCGTCCAGCACGGACAAGGCGCCGTCTTCTTCGAACACCTCGGGGTCGAAGATGTCGCCCAGCGGCGACGCCGGGAGGACGAGCTCGTCCGCGCGACGCCAGCCGTCCTCGCTCGGCAGGGCCAGCGCGCCCGCCCATTCCGGGGCTTCGTCGCCGACCTCGGCGATCAGGCGCAGCACCGCGCCCGCGAGCGCCATACCGTCCAAACCGGACCGGACGTCTTCGACACTGCGCTCGACGGCCGCGCTCAGCGCGTCGGCTTCCAGCAGATCGCCCGCCTCGGCGTGCTTGGCTCCCAAGCGTTCCAGCAGCGGATGCGCGGCGGCGGGGTGCACCAGCCGCAAACCGATGATGTCCACATCGGACAGAAGTTCGAGCAGTTCGGCCGAACCGCCGACGAGCAACGCGTCGCGGACGCCGGGCAAGGTGCGGCCGTCCGACATCGGCACCGGCAACGCGCCGAGATCGTCCTTGGTGAGGTCGTGGGCTTCGAGCGCCGGGAGCAGCACGTCGTAGAGCGAACGCCACCACGAGGGCTCGCGTTGCGCCCCGGTCAGCAGCTCGATGGCTTCGGCCGGCGAAAGCGACCGCGCGCCGACCGCGCGAAGGTCCACACCGGACAGTGAGATCAGCCCCGGCACGAGGTCGGCCAGCAACGGAGCCAGCCCGGGGACGTCCACCGA
The DNA here is from genome assembly GCF_022479115.1 of Amycolatopsis sp. EV170708-02-1. Classification (NCBI taxonomy): domain Bacteria; kingdom Bacillati; phylum Actinomycetota; class Actinomycetes; order Pseudonocardiales; family Pseudonocardiaceae; genus Amycolatopsis; species Amycolatopsis sp. EV170708-02-1. Next base: position 2,877,641 of record NZ_CP092497.1, on the reverse strand, counting down.
CAGGACACGCGCCTGACGCCCCGGCAAGTCGTCGCCCGCTTGCGCGGGAAGCCAGGGCGAATCGGCGAGGTTTTCGAGGATGGCCTCGCGCAGCGTTCCGTCCACAGTGGAACGAGGGAAGCCCGCGCCGGGCACGAGCGCCAGCCGTTCCTTGCCGGGCAAGGAACAGACGAGATCGACGTATTCCCGCGCGGCGTTCTTCAACGCCGCGGTCAGCTCCGGCCCCGGCAGCGCGCGGCGCCGGGACGGCTCGATCGGGAGCGTCGCGATCAGCCTCGCGGGCAGGGAAAGCTCGTCGTCGGTCGGGGTCGGCGCGTGCAGGACGTCTTCGCCGAGCGGCCGGGGCGAACCGGATCCGTCCAGCGGGACAGCCCAGACGACCTCGCCGCGATGCACCTGCCAGTGCTCGGAACCGTCGGGCGACGCGAGCTCGACAACGCCGTCACCGAGATCGGAGCGGCGCCAGAGACCGCCTTCGACCTCCACGCTCTCCAGCCAGGGCAAGGTGAGCAGGAGATCGCCGATGTCGTTCTTCAGGTCCGCCAGCAGGGCCTGGGCGTCGACACCCTCGCGCAGCGGAAGCCGGACCTCGGTGGTGAAACCCTCGGGCACGGGAGGCTCGTCGTGGCCGACCGGCCACGGAAGCCGCAGCACGGGAACGTCGCCGTCGCGGCCGGCTTCGGCGCGCGTGCGGTCCGCGGAGAACGCGACCCCGCCGGTCACCGAAACGATCCTCGGCTCGGCGGAAACCGTGAGCACGGCGGCGAACCCGACGCCGAACCGGCCGACGGTCTCCTCCCCCTTGCCGGAAGCGCGAAGGGAGGCAAGGGATTCGACCCCGCGGGCGTCCAGGGGCGCCCCCGTGTTGGCGAACCTCAGCTCACCATCCACAACGGACACCCGGAGCCTGCCGCGGTCACCGGCGGCCAGCGCGGCGTCGGCGGCGTTCTGCGCCAGCTCGACGAACAGCCGGTCACGGTAGCCACCGACCCGCAGATCGTTCTCGGTGTTCGTGTCCTCGGTGAACCGCGTCGGCGAATCGGCCCACGCCCGCAGGACGGCGGCGCGGAGCCGCTCGGTGCCGAACGGGTCAGTGCTCACTGGCGCTTTCGGCCTCGACCTGCGCTTCGTCGGCGGTCTCGGTGGTCTCGACAGTGGCGGCCTCGGGCTCGACCTCCGGCTGGACCTCGGCGGTCTCGGGCGCCTCGGCGACCGGGGCCTCGGACTCGTCGACGACCGTGGCTTCGGCGGGCTCGGGTTCGGGAGCCTCGGCAGGGGCCTCCGGCGCCGGCTCGAAGTCCATCAGAGAGTCGTCGTAGACCAGTTCCGCCACCGGCACCGAAGAGGTCACCTCGACCTCGATCTCGGAATGCGCGCCGCAGCCGTACTCGACGTCGACGACGTGGCCGTCCGCCGGGGAGATGTCGTTGGTGCACGCGCCGAAGGCCGCGCTGAGCGACCCGGCGAGCGGCACGAAGAACCCGCAGCTCCCGCAGACGTCCGGCGCGCTGCGCGCCATATCCGACCGCGGGCCGAACTCGCCGCCGTGCCAGCGGGCGGCGGCGTCGAGCCTGCCGTGCCGGGACAGCACGTGGACCCGGCCGAGACCGGTCTCCTTGGCGACCGCTTCGACCGCCGGGTCGTCGGACTCCAGATACGCCGGGGCGAGCCGCGGGTCGTCCTTCTCCACCGGGAAGATGTCGCCGACGCCGAGGTCGCCCGCCTGCACCCGGCGGTCCCACGGCACCCAAGCCGGGGCGACCCGCGCGTCCGGGCCCGGGATCAGCACGACCTCGCTGACCGTGATCGGCTCGTCCTCACCGGCGAGCGCGACCGTCACCGACCAGCGCCAGCCTCGATACCCCGTCACGGTCGCCTCGAACAGGTGGCTCGCGGAGACCGCGTCCTCCCGGTCGACGCCGACGTGCGCGCCGACCTGTTCGGCACCGGCGTCCTCCAGCACCGCCGCGCGGGCCAGATCGACCGCCTCGGCGAGTTTGCGCTGGATGGAGCCGTCGTCCAGGGTCAACAGCAGGGTCATACCCCCATTCTGCCGCACGCGATATCGCGGTCCGTGTCAGGCTGTCCGCGTGCGCACGCTGATGACCACCTCGCTCCTGCTGGCCGCCGTCCTCGGTGGCTGCGCCGCCGCGCCGGTGAGCGACGCCGCGCCGCCCGCGCCGGAGAAACTCAAGGTGCGGGTGCTCTCGACGTTGCCCCACGACCCGGCCGCCTTCACCCAGGGCCTCGAGTTCTCCGGCGAGACGCTGTACGAGGGCACCGGCCTGGTCGGGAAGTCGTCGATGCTGGCCGGGCCCGCGGGCGCGGCGCCGACGGTCCGGCAGGAGCTGCCCGGCCTGTTCGGCGAGGGCATCACCGTGCTCGGGGCGACGGCCTGGCAGATCACGTGGCAGGACGGGGTCGCGATCGAACGCGACGCCAAGACGCTGGCCGAGCTGAGGCGGGTGACGTACACCGGCGAGGGCTGGGGGCTGTGCCATCGCGACGGGAAGCTGGTGATGAGCGACGGCTCGTCGAAGCTGACCTTCCGCGACCCTGTGTCCTTCGCGCCGACAGGCGGCGTCGATGTCGGCCGTGACCGGCTGAACGAGCTCGAATGCGTCGGCGACTCCGTGTACGCCAACGTCTGGCAGACCGACCGGATCCTGCGGATCGACGCCGCGACCGGGCGGGTCACCGGCGAAATCGACGCTTCCGGGCTGCTCGACCAGGCCGAGCGTGGTTCCGCGGACGTCCTCAACGGCATCGCGGCGGTGCCCGGGACCGACGAATTCCTGATCACCGGCAAGCTCTGGCCGAGGATGTTCCGGGTGAAGTTCGTCGCGAACCCCTAGAAAGCAGTGGTGAACGCGCGAAGCGGACCTCGCGTAAGGCAGGATTGAAGCGTGGGAATCTTCGGCTCGAACTCTGGACCCGACGGCACGCGTTCCGGCCGGCCGGGCAAGGAGCGTGGCCGCAAGAGCAAGCGGAAGTGGACGCCGGAGCCCGGCGCCGCCCAGGCTCGCAGCTGGTCCGCACCGCCGCCGACCAGGGTCGATCAGCAGCCGGTGCCGCCGCCCGCGCCGCGCGCGGCGCGCCCCCAGCCGCCGCACCAGCCCCAGTACCAGCCGCATCCGGCCGGGCCCACCGCCGACGAAGCGCGCACGAGCGCGATCCCGATGGGACACCACCAGCCACCGCCGCCTCCGCCGCCGCCGAGGACGCCTCCCCGTGGCGCGCGGCCGTACCCGGATCCTTCGCAGCGTCAGACCGAACCCGTCCGGCGTCGTCCGGGCGGGTTCTACGACGAGCACCCGCCGGGAAGCGGCGAGTACGAGCACTACGACACCGGCGGCTACGCGGGCGAGCCCCGGGTCGCCGAAGAACAGCCCCACGAGCATCCGACGCCCGCGGCGCCGCCGCGGGCGGGCGCCCTGCCGAAGATGCCGAAGAAGATCACGGTCACCCGGGTCGCGGCGATGCGCAGCCGTCAGCTCACCGGGCAGGCCGTCGGCGCCTTCCAGCGCGCGACGAAGGCGGACGGCGCCGACAAGTCGGGCCTCACTTCGCTGACGTACGCGGTGATGCTGAACTACGCCAGCGACGCCGCGATGGCGATCGCGCTGGCGAACACCTTGTTCTTCGCCGCCACCAGCGGGGAGAGCAAGGGCAAGGTCGCGCTCTACCTGCTCATCACGATCGCCCCGTTCGCGCTGGTCGCGCCGGTGATCGGCCCGGCGCTGGACAAGATCCAGCGCGGACGGCGGCTGGCGATGTGCGTGTCGTCGGCGGGGCAGGCGATGATGGCGATCGTGATGGCGCTGCACTTCGACGACTGGCTCCTGTACCCGGCGGCGCTGGGCATGATGGTGCTCTCGAAGTCGTTCACCGTGCTCAAGGCCGCCGTGACACCACGGGTGCTGCCGCCCGAGATCACGCTGTCCAAGACCAACGCGCGACTGACCGTGTTCGGCCTGATCGCGGCCGGCGCGTTCGGCGCGCTGGCGAGCGGGGTCAACGCGATCTGGGGTTCGCAGGGCGCGCTGTGGTTCACCATGCTGATCTGTGTCGCCGCCGCGGTGCAGTCGATGCGCATCCCGTCGTGGGTCGAGAAGACCGAGGGCGAGGTGCCGGCGTCGCTGTCCGCGCATCCCGAGCGACGGGTCAAGAAACAGCGGCAGCCGATGGGACGGCAGATCGTCGTCTCGTTGTGGGGCAACGGCACCGTCCGCGTGCTGACCGGCTTCCTGATGATGTTCTCCGCGTTCGCGGTGAAGGCGCAGGCCGAAGGCAGCGGGCAGAGCCCGTTCGAGCAGCTGCTGCTGCTCGGCATCATCGGCGCCGCGGCCGGGGTCGGCGGTTTCCTCGGCAACGCGCTGGGTTCGCGGCTGCACTTCGGCAAACCGGATCAGGTGATCCTGGCGTGTGTCGGAGCCTGTCTCGGCATCGCGATCATCGCCACCGTGGCGGCGGGTCTGGCGACGGCGGCGATCGTGGCGCTCGTCGGCGCGACCGCGAGCGCGCTGGCGAAGATCAGCCTCGACGCCGTCATCCAGGAGGACCTGCCGGAAGAGTCGCGCGCTTCGGCGTTCGGGCGGTCGGAGACGGTGCTGCAGATGTCCTGGTGCTTCGGCGGTGCCGTCGGCCTGCTGCTGCCGCCGACGTACTGGATCGGCTTCCTGGTGCTTTCGATCCTGCTGGCCGTCGGGTTCACGCAGACGTTCATGGTCCGGCGCGGGACTTCGCTGGTCCCGGGTCTCGGCGGCGACCGGCCGCTGCGTCCGGAGCCGACCAGCGAATCGCCGGTCCCCTCGCAGCCCGGTGACTCCCGGTGGCGGCCGGGCTCGTAATCTTCACCGTATGCGGCGACTTCGTATTTTGGCCCTGCTCGCGGCGGGTGGTTTCGTGGTGGCCGGTTGCACGGCCCCCGGCCCCGAAGAGGTGACCTTCTTCGCCGACGGCAAGACGGTGAACGTCGCCCCGCTGGCGTCGTGCGACATCAAGACCGCCCAGTGCACCACCAAGCCCGACGCCGCGGGCAAGCTGCGGATCCGGCCGGGGAAGCCGGTGCAGATCTCGGTGCCGAGCGCGATCGCGGAAACGCCGTGGAAGGTCACGGTGCAGTACGTGAACGGCAAGGGCGAGCCGCAGGAGCTCAAGCAGGACATCATCACGTCGCTGGACCGGTTCGCCTACACCGTGACGACGCCGCGGCCCGACGACCAGATCCTCGTCGTCGAGGTGGCGCAGGCTTCGGTGGTCAGCCGGACCGGGCGTCCGGAGGACGCGGAGGCGCTCACGACGGCGATCTGGTCGCTGCAGGTCGAGCCGCCGTCCGCCTGAGGGAGCAAGGGACCTTTGCTACCACGCGGGCCTCTGCTGTAGCGCGGGTGGCAACCCGAGAGGTAGTGAAGGCCTCCTTGAGGGACTCTGGGTCCCTCAGGGAGGCCTTCACGGACTGTCCCGACCGACCATCGGGAGGGGGTGCCGGATCAGGGATCGAGGTCCCGCGCGACGGCGCGCATGATCTCGGCGATCTGCTTCGTGTTCTTGCGGTCCGGGTAGCGGTTGCGCCGCAGATCCGGCTGCACCTTGAGCTCGAGCAGCTTGATCATGTCCTCGACGAGCCCGTGCAGCTCCTCGGCGGGGCGGCGGCGCGCCTCGGCGACCGAGGGCGGCGGGTCCAGCAGCCGGACGGAGAGCGCTTGCGGGCCGCGGCGGCCGTCGGCGACACCGAACTCGAGGCGCTGGCCCGCCTTGAGCCCTTCGACGCCCTGCGGCAGCGCGGCTTTGCGGATGTAGACGTCGGCGCCCCCATCCTGGGTGACGAAACCGAAACCCTTCTCCGCGTCGTACCACTTGACCTTGCCGGTCGGCACTTCTCTCACCAATCCTTTGCTGTCCCGCTCACAACGAACGCGCCCGGGGGCGTACCCAGGGCGCGCGTCCCATAAGCGTATCTCGCCACAGGCCCTGTGGAGAAGCGGATACCGGCGGATACCCTCTCCGTCATGGAGACCGCAGTAAAGGAGGCCGCTGTGGCCGTCCCCGAAAAGCCCGGCAAACCGATCCTCATGCGCGTCGGCATCGGCCTGTTCGCGCTCGGCATGATCGCCGTCACAGCGGTTTTCGTCATGTTCGCCGCCGGGCTCGAGAACCTGCCGGTGTGGCTGTCCGCCGCGGCGGGCGTGATCACTCCGCTGGGGCTGGCCCTCGGCCTGATCGCCCTGATCCGCGAGGCTCGCCGAAAGAGCTGAACCAGCCGGGGAACTCGGTCAGCGAGTCGAACACCACGTCGGCTCCTTCCGCGAGCAGCTCTTCCTTGGAGCACGGGCCGGTCGTGACCCCGACTGGGACCGCGCCCGCGGCCAGCGCGCCGCGGATGTCGCCGAGGTGATCCCCGACGTAGACGCGGGCGCCGTGCTCGGTGAGCGCCGCGGCCTTCTCCGTCGACCACAGCTCCCCGACCAGGACGTCGACCTCCATCCCGAGCGCGTCCAGGTGGAGTTTCGCGTTGGGCGCGTATTTGCCGGTGACGACGACGGTGCGCCCGCCCGCCGCACGGACCGCGTGCAGTGCTTCGGCCGCGCCGGGCATCGCGACCGTCACCGGCACGACCGTGTCCGGATACATCGCGCGGAAGCGCGCCACCAGCTCCGGGATGCGCTCCTCCGGCGCGCCGAAACCCCGCAGGCTGGCGTCGAGGGGCGGGCCGAGGTTGGCCGCGAAGTATTCGCCGTCCAGCGGCAGGCCGGATTCCACGCCGAGCGCGTTCATCACCGCGACCATGCCCGGCCGCGGATCGATCAGTGTCATGTCGAGGTCGAACCCCACGGTGATGCCCACACGATCACGGTAGCCGCCACCACCGACAGATTTACACCGGACGGACACCCGTCAACTTCTTTGACATGAGCATGATCTGTGTCAAGCTGACAGTGTGGGCGAGATCACTAGCTTCTCCGATCGGACCAAGGCCTCTCTGCGAGAGGCGCTGCTCGACGCGGCCACCGAACTGCTCACCGAACACGGCTACACGGCCCTGCGGATGGCGGACGTCGCCGCCCGCGCCGGCGTGAGCAGGCAGACCGTCTACAACGAGTTCGGCAACAAGAGCACGCTCGCCGAGGCCGTGGTCCTCCGGACGACCTCGGAGTTCCTGGAAGGCATCCGCCTGCGCGTCCAGGACGCGCCGGACCTGCGCGACGGGATCCGCGAGGCGGTCGTGTACACGATCGAGCACGCCCGCGAGAACCGGCTCGTCGCCACCACGCTGGGCACCGAAGCGGGCGAGGACCTTCTTCCCCTGCTCACCACCAAGGGCGAACCGATCCTGACCGCGGCCACCGAGGTCGCGGCCGGGCAGTACCGCGAGTTCGAGCCGTCGCTCTCCCGGGAATCCGCCACGCTGCTGGCGGAGACCGTCGTGCGGCTTTCCCTGTCCCATCTCGTCATGCCGACGCATTCGGCCGACGAGGCGGCGGCGGCGGTCGTCGCCGTGCTGGCACCCGCGATACGGGCGCTGACCACCGATTCGAAGGGGACATCATGACCGACACGCTCTCCGAACTGCGGACCGGTTTCTCCTCGCTGCGCAAGGGCGGGCTGAACTGGGACTCGTTCCCGCTGCGGCTGTTCGTCAAGGGGAACAAGAAGTTCTGGAACCCGGCCGACATCGACTTCTCCCGTGAACGCGAGGGCTGGGACTCCCTCAACCCGGAACAGCAGCGGTCGACGACCTATCTGGTGGCGCAGTTCATCGCCGGGGAAGAGGCGGTCACCGAAGACATCCAGCCGTTCATGCGGGCGATGTCCGCGACCGGCCGTTTCGGCGACGAGATGTACCTGACGCAGTTCTGTTTCGAGGAGGCCAAGCACACCGAGGTGTTCCGCCGCTGGATGGACGCCGTCGGGCTGACCGAGGACCTGCATCCGTACGTCGCGGAGAATCCCCACTACCGCAAGCTTTTCTACGAAGAGCTGCCGCAGTCCTTGCGGGCGCTGGAGGACGATCCCAGCCCGCTCAACCAGATCCGCGCGAGCGTCACCTACAACCACGTCATCGAAGGCAGTCTCGCGCTGACCGGGTACTACTCGTGGCAGCTGATCTGCACCCAGCACGACATCCTGCCGGGGATGCAGGAACTGGTGCGCCGGATCGGCGACGACGAACGCCGCCACATGGCTTGGGGCACCTTCACCTGCCGCCGTCACGTGGCCGCGGACGATTCGCTGTGGGACGCGGTGCAGCAGCGGATGGGCGAACTGCTCCCCCACGCGCTGGGCATGATCCAGTGGGTGCAGGACCAGTTCGAGGAGATCCCGTTCGACAACGATCCCGAGGAGATCATCCAGTACGCGGCGGACCGGGCACAGCGGCGCCTCGGCGCGATCGAGTCCGCGCGCGGGATGCCGGTGGAGCAGATCGACCTCGACTACTCGCCGGAGAACCTCGAAGAGACCTTCGGCGAAGAAGACGCGAAGGCGATCGCCGCGGCCGCCGCCAACACCGCGGCCTAGGGAGAGCTGAAGGACGCTTTCACCGCATGTGATGCAGTGAAAGCGTCCTTCGCCGCGTGCGATGCGAGGAAAGCGTCCTTCAGCCCCTACCCCGCGGGCCAGTACACGGCGTGCGTGCGGCCGTTCTCGTTGTCGGACAAGCCGACGATGGTCCCGTTCGCCGCGATGTGGGTGGCGACGCTGTAGGAACCGCCCGGCAACGCGCCGAGGACCGTCGGAGTGCCGCCGGCCGACCACTTCGTCGCGATGTTGTTCTCCAGGCCCACGACCGTGCCGAGCCGGTCGATGTCGTAACCCAGTCCGCGCGCGGTCGAAAGCGTCGTACGGGTCCCCGCGCGGTTCCACTTGACCGGGCTCTCCGTGCCGAACACCAGGTAGCCGCCGCCGGCCGCGACACCGGCGTTGTTCACCGCACGCGCCCAGCCCGGATCCCGTTCCGGCCAGTCGAGCCAGGTCATCCGGCCGTCCCGTTCCCACCGCACGGGTTTCGGGTTGCCGTTCACGTCGGCGCTTCCGACGATCACGCCGAAATCGTTCATGCCCTCCGGCGTGCTGTACGGATTGCCGGGCGAAAGATCGGTGATGGCACCGGCGAGATCCCAGCGCACGACGTGGTTGTTCCCGGCGGCGTCGGATGCCATCCCCGCGACGGTCCTGCCGTCCGGGGTGATCCATTCCGCGTTCGCGTAGGCGCCGCCCGGCAGCCCGCCGAGGTCCACCACCTTGCCGTCCGGGTTCCACCGGACGGCGTGCGTCGTCCCGTCCGCGGCCCGCCCGGCGCCGACGATCACGCCACCGTCGGTGATCGCGTTCGCGATCGCGTAATCCCCGCCGGGCAGGTACGGCAACGCGGTCACCGTGCCGTCGGGTGCCCACTTGACCGCCGCCTGGTTCCAGTCCGCGTCCTTGTGGGCCCAGCCGACCGCGACCCCACCGCGGTTGACGTCCGTCGCCTTGCTCTGCTCGCCGCCGAGACCGGGCAACGCGGAGATCCGGCCCAGCGCGTCCCATTTCGCCGCGTGGTACTTGATCTGGCCTTCCAGCGGCGTCGACGAACCGACCATCACGCCGTCGTCGTTGATCGCTTCGACCTGGCTGTACTGATCCCCGGGCAGCGTTCCCAGATCGATCGGGGCGGTGGCGGCGACCGCGACGCCGGGCAGCGTCAGCGGCAGCACCGCGAGCGAGCCGGCCAGAGCGAGAACTCTTCTGCTTCGCTTGAGTGTCATGACTTTCTCCCCTTCGCGGTGGTTCGGGTCCACCGCGAAGGGAACACGCGACAAAGCTGTGACAGGTTGCCTCGAAGTGTCAGGCGTGTTTGGTCGACGCCGCCTTTTCCAGCCCGAGGATGCTGATCGATTCCGCCCGCATCTCGACCTTGCGCACCTTGCCGGTCACCGTCATCGGGAACTCCTCGACGACGTGGACGTAGCGCGGGATCTTGTAGCGCGCCAGCTTGCCCTCGCAGAACTCCCGCACCGCTTCGGCCGTCAGCGGCTCCGCACCCTCGCGCATGCGGACCCAGGCCATGAGTTCCTCGCCGTATTTCTCGTCCGGGACACCGATCACCTGCGCGTCGAGGATGTCCGGGTGGGTGTAGAGGAACTCCTCGATCTCACGCGGGTACAGGTTCTCGCCGCCGCGGATGACCATGTCCTTGATGCGGCCGGTGATGTTGACGTAGCCGTCGGCGTCCATGATCGCGAGGTCGCCGGTGTGCATCCACCGCGCCGCGTCGATCGCCTCGGCCGTCTTGTCGGCCTGTTCCCAGTAGCCCAGCATCACCGAGTAGCCGCGGGTGCAGAGTTCGCCCGGTTCGCCGCGCGGCACGGTCAGCCCGGTCTCCGGATCGACGACCTTGACCTCCAGATGCGGTCCGACCCGGCCGACCGTCGACACCCGCCGCTCCACCGAATCGTCCGCGCGGGTCTGCGTCGAAACCGGCGACGTCTCGGTCATGCCGTAGCAGATCGACACCTCCGCCATGCCCATCCGGTCGATGACCTGCTTCATCACCTCGACCGGGCACGGCGAGCCCGCCATGATCCCGGTGCGCAGCGACGACAGGTCGTGGGAAGCGAAGTCCGGGTCGGCCAGTTCGGCGATGAACATCGTCGGAACCCCGTACAGGGACGTGCATTTCTCGGCCGCGACGGCTTCGAGGGTGGCCTTCGGCTCGAACGCGGGCGCCGGGATGACCATGCAGGCGCCGTGGCTCGTCGCCGCGAGATTGCCCATCACCATGCCGAAGCAGTGATAGAAGGGCACGGGGATGCAGATCTTGTCGGCTTCGGTGTAGTTGCAGAGTTCGCCGACGAAGTAGCCGTTGTTGAGGATGTTGTGGTGGCTGAGCGTGGCCCCCTTGGGGAACCCCGTGGTGCCGGACGTGTACTGGATGTTGATCGGGTCGTCCGCGGAGAGTTCGGCCTGCCGTTTCACCAGCGGCGCGCGGTCGGCCTTGTGGCCGATCTCCAGGATCGACGGCCACTCGGGGCCGTCCAGCAGCACGACATGTTCCAGCGCCGGGCATTTCGGGCCCGCTTCGGCGATCATGCCCGCGTAATCCGAGGTCTTGAACGAGTTCGCGGCCACGACGAGCTTGATCCCGGCCTGGTTCAGCACGTATTCGAGTTCGTGCGAGCGGTACGCCGGGTTGATGTTGACCAGGATCGCGCCGATCTTCGCGGTCGCGTACTGGACGCAGGTCCACTCCCACCGGTTCGGCGACCAGATGCCGACGCGGTCGCCCTTGGCGATCCCGAGGTCGAGCAGGCCCAGCGCGAGCGCGTCCACTTCGGCCGCGAGTTCGGTGTAGGTCCAGCGTTTCCCGGCCGCGCGGTCGACGAGCGCGTCCCGGTCACCGAAGGCGGCGACGGTGCGATCGAAGTTGTCGCCGATGGTGTCCCCCAGCAGCGGGGTGTCCGAGATTCCCGATGCGTAGCTCGGTACTGCGGGGGCGTCGGACATGGAGAACTCCTGCGTTCGGCGGCATCGACGCGTCGAGTTTAGGAACGTCGCGTGACGGCGGCCACCTGCAAGTGGAGACCACCTCAGGGGAAACCCGGAGGCCCGCTCCGGCGGTGGCCGATATCGTCGAGGACATGCGCCTCTACATCGTCGACGCCTTCACCTCCGAAGCCTTCGCCGGTAACTCCGCCGGCGTGGTGCTGCTGGACTCGCCGGGCGACGCGGGCTGGATGCAGTCCGTCGCCGCCGAGCTGAAGCACGCCGAGACGGCCTTCGTCGAGGTCAACGCTGAAGGGCCGAAGCCGCTTCGCTGGTTCACGCCGGAGACCGAAGTCGACCTGTGCGGGCACGCGACGCTGGCGACCACGCACGTCCTCGGCGGCGAGCAGACCTTCATGACGAAAAGCGGCGAGTTGCGCTGTCGCGCCGAAGACGGCTGGGTGTCGATGGACTTCCCGTCGGATCCGCCCCGCGAGTCGGACGACGATCTGTCGTCGATCCTGCCGGGCCTGGAGTTCGAGTACGTCGGGCGCAGCAAGCACAACCTGTTCGCGGTGGTCGACGACGCTTCCGTGGTGCGCTCGCTCGCCCCGGACCTGGCCGCGCTGCGCGCGCACTGGAACGGACGGCTCATGGTCACCGCACCGGGTGACGTGGCCGGGATCGACTTCGTGACCCGGTTCTTCGCGCCGGGTGTCGGCATCGACGAAGACCCGGTCACCGGCTCCGCGCACTGTGTCCTCGCGCCGTACTGGGCCGCCCGGCTCGGCCGCGACAAGCTGGTCGGCGAGCAGGCCTCGGCCCGCGGCGGCATCGTCCGGACGAGTCTCGAAGGCGACCGTGCCCTGCTTTCGGGGCAGGCGGTCACCGTGGCCAGCGGGGAGTTGCACGTCTGATGCGCCTGATCCTGAACGTCATCTGGCTCGTGCTGTGCGGCCTGTGGATGGCGCTCGGCTACGTCGTGGCCGGCATCATCTGCTGCATCCTGATCGTCACCATCCCGTTCGGGCTGGCGTCGTTCCGGATCGCGGCGTACGCGCTCTGGCCGTTCGGCCGCACCGTGGTGGACCGGCGCGACGCCGGGGCCGCGTCGACGATCGGCAACGTCATCTGGTTCCTCTTCGCCGGGCTTTGGCTCGCCATCGGGCATGTGCTGACCGGGGTCGCGCTCTGCATCACGATCATCGGGATCCCGCTGGGCGTGGCGAACTTCAAGATGATCCCGGTGTCGCTGATGCCGCTGGGCAAGGAGATCGTCGAGCTGCCGTAAGGCTCAGTCCTCGGGCTCCCACGGCAGCGGAATGATCAAGCACGGGCCGCCGACGAACAACCCGCCGTCGATCCCCAGCGCCTTCCCGCCCGCGTAGAGATACGGTCCCTCGATCTGCGCGGGGTGGATCCCCAGCTGGTCCGCGATGACGCTGTGCCCATGCACGATCCGCTCGCCGCCGAGGCGGTCCATGAGCTGTTGCGCGACGTCGGCGCCCTCCGGGCCGCGGAAGGCGTACCGCGTGGTCATCCGCCGCCACACGTCCCACCAGGCCTCGATGTCGCTGCCTTCGAGGATCTCGCGGCCACGCGCGTTGATCCCGTCGATGTCCTCGCCCCAGCCGAGGTACTCGAGCGTGTCCGAATGCATCAGCAGGTGGTCCGCGGCCAGCGTGAGCATCGGGCGCGAAGTCAGCCATTCGATGTGCTGAGGGGTGAGCCTGTCCTGGTCTTCGAGCAGCCCGCCGTTGATCTCCCAGCTGCGGGCGAAGCTGCGCGGCCCGAAGTCGGACGGCACCTCGGTGTCGCCGAAGTGGTACATCCCGAGCAGCAGGATCTCGTGGTTGCCCAGCAGCGTCCCGCAGTGCCCGCCTGCCGTCGCGGCCTGGCGTTCCAGCCGCATCACCAGGTCGATGACGCCGACGCCGTCGGGCCCCCGGTCGACGAAGTCGCCGAGGAACCAGAGCGTCGCTTCACCGCCGGCCCAGTCGTCGTCGGAGTCGAGCAGCCCCTTCTCCCGGAGCGCCTCGGCCAGCTCGTCCCGGTGTCCGTGCACGTCACCGACCACATAGGTCGGGGACGTGGGCTGATCGTCGTGCATCGTCTGACGATAAGCCCTCCGCCCGCCGTCGTGTCGCTCAGCCTTCGCCGAACGGGTCGCCGGTGCGCCCGACGAGATCGGCGATCGAGTCGATGATCTTGGTCGGCCGGTACGGGTAGTGCTCCGCGCTCTCCCGCGTGGAGATGCCGGTGAGCACCAGGATCGTCTGCAATCCGGCCTCGATTCCCGAGTGGACGTCGGTGTCCATCCGGTCGCCGATCATCAGCGTCGACTCCGAATGCGCGCCGAGCCGCCGCAGCGCGGAGCGCATCATCAGCGGGTTCGGCTTGCCGACGTAGTAGGGCGAGCGGCCGGTCGCCTTCTCGATCAGCGCGGCGACCGAACCGGTGGCGGGCATCGAGCCCTCCATGCTCGGGCCGGTGGCGTCCGGGTTGGTGGCGATGAACTTCGCGCCGCCCTCGATCAGCCTGATCGCGCGGGTTATCGCGCTGAAGCTGTACGTGCGCGTCTCGCCGAGGACGACGTAGTCCGGGTCGCGTTCGGTCAGCACGTAGCCGACCTCGTGCAGCGCCGTGGTGAGCCCGGCCTCGCCGATCACGAACGCCGAGCCGTTCGGCCGCTGCGACGCGAGGAACTTCGCGGTCGCCAGCGCGGAGGTCCAGATGGCCTCCTCGGGGATGTCGAGACCGGTCCGCTCGAGCCTCGCCCGCAGGTCGCGCGGGGTGTAGATCGAGTTGTTGGTCAGCACCAGGAAGCCGATGTCGTTGGCACGCAGCTCCTTGAGGAACTCGTCCGCGCCGGGCACGAGGTGCTCCTCCTGGACCAGCACGCCATCCATGTCGCTGAGGTATGTCCAACGGCGCTCGTTCATGGGTCCCACCCTAATGATCGGAGACGGCGTGAACAGCCACGGACGCCGCCTTGACCGAAAGATTGACCGGTGTCCCGGGTTCGAGCGCCAGTTCTGCGACCGCGGCCGGGGTGAGGTCGGCGGCGAGACCGGCCGCCCAGTCGTCACCGCGGGCCCGGACGCGGATCACCGGCCCGTGTGGTTCGAGCGCGTCGACGATTCCCTCGACGGTGTTGCGCGGGCTGCCCCGGTGCTCGCCGTCGCGCAGGTAGACGGCGACGGCGCTGGGCGCGAAGACGGCGACGGCCGCTTCACCTTCGACGACGTCCTCGGACGGGATTCCGGCCAGCTGCCCGCCTGACGTGCGCAAACCGCCTTCGACGGCGACGCCGGGCACCAGGTTCAGCCCGGCGATCCGCGCGGTGAACGCCGTGCGCGGCGCGGAAAGGACCTTGCGGGTCTCGCCGCGTTCGACGATCCGGCCGCCGTCGAGGACGGCGACGTGATCGGCCAGCGCCAGCGCGTCGAGCGGGTCGTGCGTGACCAGGACGGTCGGCGGTCCGGACCGCAACACCCGGCGAAGCAGCCCTCGGATGGCAGGTGCCGCGTCGACGTCCAGAGCCGCGAAGGGCTCATCGAGCAGCAGTAGCCCTGGCTCGGCGGCCAGCGCCCGCGCGATCGCGACCCGTTGCGCCTGCCCGCCGGAGAGCTGCGCGGGCCGTCGTCCGGCCAGTTCGAGCGCGTCCACTTCGGTCAGCCACTCCCGCGCGCGCCGCTTCGCCTCGGCGCGGCCGGCTCCGGTCGAGCGCGGCGCGAAGGCGACGTTGTCCAAAGCGGACAGATGGGGGAAGAGCAGGGCGTCCTGGGAGAGCAGGCCGATCCCGCGCGCGTGCGGCGGCAGGCCCGCCAGGCCGCGCCCGCCGAGCGTGATCCGTGCCCGGTCCGGCCGGAGCAGACCGGCGAGGCAGCCGAGCACACTGGACTTCCCCGAGCCGTTCGGGCCGAGCAGCGCGAGCACGCGGGCGTCGGGGACTTCGAACCCGACGTCCAAGGTGAACTCGCCGCGCCGGAGGGCTATCTCGGCCGAAAGGGTCACGACCGGACTCCTTCGAGCGCACGCGGCCGGGCGAGCGCGATCACCGCGACGGCGACCAGGATGAGCAGCAGCGCGAGCGCCACGGCGCTGTCGACGTCGACCTCGGCCTGGGTGTAGACCTCCAGCGGCAAGGTCCTCGTCACCCCTTCGAGGCTTCCCGCGAAGGTGATCGTCGCGCCGAACTCGCCCAGCGCCCGCGCGAAGCTGAGCACGATGCCCGATCCGAGCGCGGGCAACAGCAGCGGCAGCGTGACCCGGCGGAACACCGTCCACGGCTTGGCGCCCAGCGTCGCGGCGACCCGTTCGTACCGGTCACCGGCGCCGCGCAGGGCTCCTTCGAGGCTGACCACCAGGAACGGCATCGCGACGAACGTCTGCGCGATGACCACCGCGGCCGTGGTGAACGGCACCTGCTCACCGGTCAGCGTGGTCACCAGGATGCCGAGGAAACCCTTGCGGCCCAGCAGGTACAGCAGCGCCAGCCCGCCGAC
Source organism: Amycolatopsis sp. EV170708-02-1 (assembly GCF_022479115.1). NCBI lineage: Bacteria > Bacillati > Actinomycetota > Actinomycetes > Pseudonocardiales > Pseudonocardiaceae > Amycolatopsis > Amycolatopsis sp. EV170708-02-1. The sequence goes on along the minus strand of NZ_CP092497.1, from coordinate 2,861,667 downwards.
CACCGGCGGCAGGACCAGCGGCAGCAGCACCACCGCGCGCAGCACGCGGACACCGCGCGCCCCCGAGCGGGCGAGCACCACCGCGAGCGGGACACCCAGCAGCACACAGGCCACAGTGGACAGTCCGGCGGTGAGCAGCGAGAGCTTGAGCGCGTTCAGCGACGACGGCGAGGTGATGAGGCTCGGGAAGCGCGTCAGATCCGAACGCACCAGCAGGCCGACGACCGGCAGCACCACCAGCGCCAGCGCGCAGATCGCCGGCGGCCAGAGGATCCAGGGGACCCCACCACGCGCGTTTCGTCCTCTGAATGCGGTCGTTGCGCGTGCATCTACCGCATTCAGAGGACGAAACGCGGGGTCAGGGCGTGCCAAAACCGACCTTCGCGAGTTCCTTCTTGCCTTCCTCGCCGAGGACGAAGCTCCTGAAGAGCCCGGCGAGCTGAGCCTGCGGAGCGTCCTTCACCACCGCGATCGGGTACTCGTTGATCGCGCCCGCGGCCTCGGGGAAGTCCACTTTGTCCACCTTCGCGGCCGCCGAGGTCGCGTCGGTGACGTAGACGAGCCCGGCGTCGGCGTCGCCCGACTGCACCTTCGCGAGTACGGACTTGACGTCCTGCTCCTCGCTGGCGGGCTTGAGCGTGACCCCGGACGACTGCTGGACCTTCTTCGCCGCCGACCCGCAGGGCACCTGCGGCGCGCAGACGACCACGGTCAGCCCGTCCTTCGCGAGGTCGGCCAGCCCCTTGATGCCCTTGGGGTTGCCCTTCCCGACCGCGATGGCGAGCCGGTTCGTGGCGAACACCGACGGCTGCCCGTCGAGTACCTCGCCCTTGGCGGCCTTGTCCATATTGGTCTTGTCGGCGGAAGCGAAGACGTCCGCTTTCGCGCCCTGGGTCAGCTTCTGGACCAGCGCCGAGGAGCCCTCGAAGCTGAACTTCACGCTCACCCCGGAGTTCTGCGCCTCGAACCGCTTGCCCAGCGCCCCGAACGACTCGGTGAGCGACGCCGCCGCGAACACGGTCAGCGTCCTCTGCTCGATGGTCGCGGTGACGGGCTGATCCGAACCACACGCCGTCGCGGCCAGCGCCAGCGCGAGCAGGGCGGGGACGACTCTCCTCATCGGCTTCCTTCCGGGGTTTCGATCACGACGGTGGTCGCCTTGACGACGGCGACCGCGAGCACGCCGGGCCGCAGCCCGAGCTCGCGGACGGCTTCGGCACTCATGAGGGAGACCACGCGATGCGGACCGCACTGCAGCTCGACCTGCGCCATCACCTTGTCCGTGACGACCTCGGTGACGAGGCCGACGAAGCGGTTGCGCGCGGAGCGGCCGACGGCCGAGGGATCCTCGGGCTGTTCGGCCTGCGCCTTGGCGAACGCGGCGAGCTCGGCGCCGTCGACGACCTTGCGGCCCGCCGTGTCGTCGAACGCGGTCAGCTGGCCGGCACGGACCCAGCGGCGGACGGTGTCGTCGCTGACGCCGAGCAGACGAGCGGCCTCAGACAACCGGAATTGCGGCATGCCTGGCAGATTACTTCCGCAGATGCGGAAAAGCTATGCGGTGCCAGGCAACTCGTCCCGGAGGCCATCGAGCAACGCGCTCTGGAATCGCTCCAGCACTTTCCGCTCCTCGGGGGAGAACTGTTCGAGCACCGTCTTCATGTTCGTGTACGCGGATTCGAAGAGCGGCGCGTACCGCTCCATGGCACCGGGAACGACCTCTATCAGCACCTTCCGGCGGTCGGCGGTGTCGCGGACGCGGCGGGCGAGACCCGCCTTTTCGAGCCTGTCCATGACGCCGGTCACAGCGCCCGTCGACAGCCCGGTCAGCTCGGCGATCCTGCCCGCTGTCAACGGTCCCGGCGCCTGTCCGGCGAGTTCGAGCACCTTGTGGTCGGTGGCGGACAGGCCCATCCGCTCGGCGATGCGCGCGTGCCGGAGAACGGTCAGGGTGCTGCTTTCCCTGCCGAGATGGGCGAACCGGGCCAATTCCTCCGCCGAGAGCGGATATTTCGCCATCCGGAAACCCCTCCGATTCGGTGCGAAAAGAGATTCTAGACAGTCGGTTTTCGGCCGTTCCGGGGTTAGTCTGGTGTCAATGACAGCAGTCGATCTCGGGTTTCCCCGTGTCCCCGGTACACGCGGTCGCCCCAGCGTGCCCAGGCCGGACAACCCCGCTCTGATCGACACCTTCGGCCGCGTGGCGACCGACCTGCGGGTGTCGCTCACCGACAAGTGCAATCTGCGCTGCACCTACTGCATGCCCGCCGAAGGGCTCGAATGGATGCCGAGCGCGGACGTGCTGACCGACGACGAGCTCGTGCTGCTGCTGCGGATCGCCGTCGAACGGCTCGGCATCACCGACATCCGGCTCACCGGCGGCGAACCGTTGCTGCGCCAAGGGCTGGAGAAGATCGTCGAGCGGGTCGCGGCGCTCGAACCGCGGCCGCGGCTTTCCATGACCACCAACGGGATCGGGCTCGCGAAGCGCGCGAAGCCGCTCGCCGACGCCGGGCTGGACCGCATCAACGTGTCGCTGGACACCGTCGACCGCGCGCTGTTCGAGACGATCACGCGTCGCGACCGGCTTTCGCACGTGCTCGCCGGCATGGCCGCCGCGCGCGAAGCCGGGCTGGACCCGGTGAAGGTCAACGCGGTGCTCATGCGCGGGCTGAACGACGACCAGGCCGTGCCGCTGCTGAAGTTCTGTCTCGCCGAGGGGTACCACCTGCGGTTCATCGAGCAGATGCCGCTGGACGCGCAGCACGGCTGGAACCGCGGCGACATGATCACCGCCGAGGAGATCCTCGGCATGCTCGGCGAGGAGTTCTCGCTGTCGCCGTTCCCCGCCGCGCGTGGCGGGGCGCCCGCCGAACGCTGGCTGGTCGACGGCGGGCCGGGCGACGTCGGCGTGATCGCGTCGGTGACCCGTCCCTTCTGCGGCGCCTGCGAGCGGACCCGGCTGACCGCGGACGGCGCGGTGCGCTCGTGCCTGTTCAGCAACGACGAGACGGACCTGCGCGCCCTCGTGCGCGCGGGCGCGCGCGAAGAAGAGGTGGCGGACGCCTGGCGGGCGACCATGTGGGGCAAGCTCGCCGGACACGAGATCAACGAGGCCGGGTTCGCGCAGCCGATCCGGCCGATGAGCGCGATCGGCGGCTGACATGGTGACCATCGTGGTGCGGTACTTCGCGTCGGCCCGCGCGGCCGTCGGCCTCGACGAGGAGAAGGTGACCCTGCCGGACGGCGCCCGCGTCGCCGACGCCGTCGCCCGCCTGCGCGAACTCCACCCGGAGAAGCTGGCGAAGCTGCTCGACGCGGTGTCCTATCTTCTGGACGGCGTCGCGGTGCGGGATCTCACGCGGCCGCTGACCGACGCGGCCGAGCTGGACGTCCTGCCCCCGTTCGCGGGCGGCTGACCTGCCCGCCGTCCCGGTCGCCGCAGCCGTGCGCGACGGGCAGCCCACCCCGGGGTACGTCGCCGGCCAGTGCGTGTCGGCCGCCCACCGAAGGCCGCTGACCTGCGCGAACCTCGAAAGTGGTAGCAAAGGTCCCTTGCTCGCCGTCTCGAGTTCACCGTCCGGTCGCCGAAGCAGCCGAGGATGCGCCAGTGATCACTCCCCGCCGTATCCTCGCCGCGCTGCTCGCCGCGGTCGCCGCCACGAGCCTCGCGACCGCGCCGGCCTCCGCCCATGAACGCGGCGTCAAGCCGCTGGCGCAGGCGCACAGCCACAACGACTACGAGCACACCCGTCCGCTGCAGGACGCGCTCGATCAGGGCTTCACCAGTGTCGAGGCCGACATCTTCCTGGTGGACGGGCAGCTGCTGGTCGCCCACGACCTCGCGGACACCCGCCCGGACCGCACCCTGGAGTCGCTCTACCTGGAGCCGCTGCGCAAGCGCGTGCTGGCCAACCACGGTGTCGGCGTCTACCGGCAGCGTGCGGAGTTCCAGCTGCTGATCGACGTCAAGGGCGACGCGAACAGCACCTACGCGGCACTGGAGAAGCGGCTGTACGACCCGCGCTACTCCTTCCTCTTCTCTGTGTACGCGTTCGGACACGTCAAGAAGCGGGCCGTCACCGCCGTCATCTCCGGCGGGCGCCCCAAGGATGTGATGCTCGGGCAGAAGTTCCGGCTCGCCTTCTACGACGGCCGGATCAAGGACCAGAACGACCTCGGCATCGGCTCGGACCCGCGGGTCACCCCGCTGGTCTCGGACTCCTGGACGGGGCTGTTCACCTGGACCGGCGAAGGCCCCTTCCCCGCCGAGGAGCGGGCGAAGCTCCACGACCTGGTGAAGCGCGCCCACGCGGCGGGTCAGCGCGTGCGCTTCTGGGCCACGCCCGACGCCGCCGGACCCGGCCGTGACGCGTTGTGGAAAGAGCTGGTCGCCGCCGGGGTCGACCACCTGAATACGGATGACCTGCCAGGGCTGGCGAACTTCTTGAGGTCTCGCTAAAGTGCGCGGCCCATTCGCGCGCGAAGGCGCACGAATGGGCCAGTCATCCCTTAATCCACGTGATGCAAGCCTCACGATCCGTGAATTATCTCGGTCAGGAAACGGCCAGATAACGGCCCGCTGACCTGCGAAAACGGCCGAATCGTTATGGGTTGCGTGCTGTTACTGTGATGTAGGTCACAGCTCGAATAATTTCCGTCCCGGCCGTTCGTTACGTACCGTCGCTTTTCGGTTGGCCCCGACCGACCACGCAACACCGGGAACCCGTAGCGCCGAGCCCTGTCCAACGGATTCCCGGACCCAACCCCGAGCGAAAGCATTTCCGGACAGGGACGAGGGGACCGAGCCGACGCGTCGTGCGTCAGGCGAAGTCAGCCGGCCTGAGACGGCCGGCCAGGACCCACGGGTCCTTCCCTCAGCACAGGCTCGTAGGCGCAGGGAGCGAGATTTACTCACATGTCTTACCGAGGCAAGCACCGCAAGATGTCCGCCGCCACCCGTCACATCGCCCGCGTCGCCATTGCGGGTGTCGCGGTCGGCGCTCCCCTCGCAATCGCCGCGACCCCCGCGTCGGCGACCAACTGGGACGCCATCGCGCAGTGCGAGAGCAGCGGCAACTGGAGCACCAACACCGGTAACGGCTACTACGGTGGTCTGCAGTTCTCGCAGAGCACCTGGCGCGCCTACGGCGGCACCGGCAGCGCGCACAACGCCACGCGTGAGCAGCAGATCGCCGTCGCCGAGCGGGTCCTCCAGGGCCAGGGCATCGGCGCGTGGCCGCACTGTGGCAAGAAGGGCGGCTCCGCCAGCCCCGCCAAGGCCAAGTCGAGCGCCCCGAAGGCCACCAAGAAGGTGACCCCGAAGAAGTCGACCGCGCCGGTCCAGAAGCAGGCCCCGGCCCCGGCCGCGAACGTCGCCAACTCGAACCCGGCCGGTGACTACACCGTCGTGGCGGGCGACACGCTGTCGAAGATCGCTTCCAAGTTCAACGTCCAGGGCGGCTACCAGAAGCTGCAGGAGCTGAACAAGGAATACGTGCCGAACGCCGACTTCATCGTCGTCGGCCAGAAGCTCGCCACCAAGTGAGCTCTTGAGCACCAGTAAGTCGTGATGCCCGCGGGATCCCCGCGCGGCCACGTCACGACTGACAAGGCCCCACCGCGCCATTCCCCCGGCGGTGGGGCTTTGTCGTGTTCCGGGGTGGTTCGTGAGTGACGATTCGGGTCGGCGCCCGGGTCCGTGAAGGCCCTCTTCCTCCGGCTCAGCCGAGGAAACTCGACCTTCACACCTTGCCCAGTACATGGGGCCCGAACCGGCGCCGTAGCCACTTGGCGGCTACGGCGAGTTGACCCATTCGTCGCTGCCGTCGCTGAAGTGCTGGTGCTTCCACACCGGCAGCCGCGCCTTGACCTCGTCGACCAGCTCCGAGCAGGCGGCGAAGGCCTGCCCGCGGTGCTCGGCCGCCACGGCGCACGCCAGCGCGACGTCGCCGATGGCCAGCGCGCCCAGCCGGTGGCTGACGGCGACCGCCCGCACGCCTTCCCATTTCCCCGAGAGGTCCGTGACGACCTCCGCGAGCACGTCGGCGGCGCTGGGGTGTCCTTCGTAGGCGAGCCTCTCCACCGACCGTCCGCCGTCGTGGTCCCGCACGACCCCGCCGAAGGTGACGACGGCGCCCGCGGCGGCGTCGTCGACCAGCCGGGCGTGTTCTTCGACCGAAAGCGGCTCGTCGACCACCGCGATCCGTGCGACCCGAACGCTCACTGCTGTACCTCCCGTGGGTGGTCGCCGCCCGCCAGCTGGTCGACGGCATGGTCGAGGATCCCGTCCAGTACGCCCAGTCCGTCCTTCACCCCGCCGCGTGAACCGGGAAGGTTCACCACGAGGGTCCGGCCCGCGACACCGGCGACGCCGCGCGAGAGCACGGCGGTGGGCACCTTGGGCAGTCCGGCGGCGCGGATCGCGTCCGCGACGCCGGGGAGTTCGTAGTCGAGGACGGCGCGGGTGACGTCCGGAGTGCGGTCCGTCGGCGAGATGCCGGTTCCGCCGGTCGTCACGATCACCTGAACCCCGGCCGCGACGGCGGCACGCAGGGCTTCGCCGACCGGTTCCCCGTCTTCGACGACGACGGGCGCGGGCACTTCCCAGCCCCGTGAAGCGAGCCAGTCCGTGATGACCGGGCCGGTCGTGTCCTCGTAGACGCCCTTCGCGGCGCGGTTGGACGCCACGATCACCCTCGCGACCCGGTTCACGGCCGCTCCCAGGTCCCGGTCTTGCCGCCGTCCTTGCGGATCAGGCGGACGTCGTCGAGGGTCGCGGCCGGATCGACGGCCTTGATCATGTCGTGCAGGGTCAGCCCGGCGACGGCGACGGCGGTCAGCGCCTCCATCTCGACGCCGGTCCGGTCGTTCGTCTTCGCGGTCGCGGTGATGTGCACGGCGGTCTCGTCGAGGACGAACTCGACCTTCACCCCGGACAACGCGATCTGGTGGCAGAGCGGGATCAGCTCGGGCACCTTCTTCGCGCCCATGATGCCCGCGATCCGGGCGGTCGCGAGCGCGTCGCCCTTGGGTAGCCCGTCCGTCGCGAGCAGGCCGAGCACCTCGGCCGTGGTGTGCACGGTGCCGCCCGCCAGCGCGATGCGGGCGGTGGGCGTCTTGCCGGAAACGTCGACCATACGGGCGGCGCCCGTATGGTCGACGTGGCTGAGTTCACTCACGCCCAGCAGGCTAGTCCTCAGAACATCCGCTGCTTCGAGCGAACCTCGCCGAGGGCCTTCTCCCGTTCCTGCCGCTGCTCCGGTGTCATCGAAGCGAAGAGCCCGCCGTTGTCCGCGGCGCAGGCCGTGTCGTGCCCGGGACGCTTGCCTTCCACGAAGAACCGGTTGACGGCGTTGTTGCCGCAGGCGTTCTCCGAGCTCAGCCAGACCCCGTGCCCGCCGTCGTCGACGGACACCATCCGCGCCCGGTCGCCCAGCGCGCGCCGCATCTCCCTGGCCCCGCTCAGCGGGGTCGCCGGGTCACGGAGGTTCTGCACCACCAGGATGTTCGACGGCCCGCGGTCGCCGATCCGCACCTGCGGCTCGATCGGCTCGGACGGCCAGTAGGCGCACGCCCAGATATTCGCCGCGGCGGCGCCGAACATCGGGTACCGCACCCGGTCCTTCTCGACGTTGCGCTGGTAGGCCGCGACGTTCTCCGGCCAGTTCACGTCGTTGCACACCACGTGCAGCTGCGCGGACAGCAGCTGCCCCACGTCGAGCTGCTGAGCCTGAGCGGTCTGCTTCGCGACGCCCTCGGTGTCGAGCGCCTGCCACTGCTGTGCCAGCACCGGGAAGGAGGTGGTCGAATACAGCGAACCGAACGTGCCCGCCCGGAAGGCCGCGCCGTCCACCCCGGGGACCGCGCCGCCGTCGAGCTTGGCGACGAGTTCGTAGAACTTGGCCGTCACCTGCTGCGGCGTGCGGCCGAGCCCGTAGCTCGCGTGCCGCGCGGCCGCCCACTTCGCGAAGTCCGGGAAGCGGTCCTGGAACCCCTCCGCCAGCCGGCGGGACCCGGTCGTGTCGAGCCCGCCCGGCCCGGTCGCGCTGTCGAGCACGACGCGATCGGTCCGCCGCGGGAACAGCGTCGAATACACGGCGCCCAGATACGTGCCGTACGAGACGCCGTAGTACGAGAGCTTCTCCTCGCCCAAGGCCTCCCGGATGCGATCCATGTCGCGGGCGGTGTTGGCCGTGGTGATGTACGGCAGGTTGGCGGCCGTCGCCGAGTCACCGCACTGCTTCGCGACGCCCTCGACATCCTTCGCGCGTTCCGCCACCGCCGCCGCGTCACGCGCGTACGGCGGGACGTTGCTGACCTGCTGTTCGGGCTTGAGGTCGCAGGTGACCGGCGTGCTGCGGCCGATCCCGCGCGGATCGAAGCCGATGATGTCGTACGCGTCGAGCACGCTCGACGGCATACCCGCCGACCGCAACCCGGCGGGCATGGTCAGCCCTGGCCCGCCGGGGCCGCCCGGGTTGGTGAGCATGATGCCCCGCCGCTTCGCCGGCTTGGTGCTGGCGAGCCTGGAAACGGCGATGTCGATGGTCTTCCCGCCCGGGTTCCGGTAGTCGAGCGGGACCTTCAAGGTGGCGCATTGCACGCCGGGCGCGGCCACGTCCTCCGGACACGGCCCCCAGCCGACAGACGAAACCGCGGCGGACGCCGTGGCCGGTACGAGTACCGCCATGGTGACCGCCGCGGCGGTGAGTGCCCCGATCCTGCTCAGGACAGAGCGAGTCATCCCAGCCCCCGTTCATGATCGACTTCCTGGTCGGAGTCGAGCCTATGGGCGGGCCATCGGCGGAGTCGTCACCCTGAAGTCGGCCTCGAGGTCGGTCTCAGTGATGACGGCGCCGCCGAATGGAGCAAGGGACCTTTGCTACCAGTTCCTACGACTGAGCGGTCTTTGCGGCTTTCGCGGCCTTCTTCACGGCCTCGGCCACCGCGGGGGCGACGGCGTTGTCGAACACGCTCGGCACGATGAACGAGGCGTTCAGCTTGCCGTTGTCCACGACGTCCGCGATGGCGTCGGCGGCCGCGAGGAGCATCGAGTCGTCGATGTGGTGCGCCTGCGCGTCGAGCAGCCCGCGGAAGACGCCGGGGAACGCGAGCACGTTGTTGATCTGATTCGGGAAGTCGCTGCGGCCGGTGGCGACCACGGCGGCGTGCTTCTGCGCTTCCAGCGGGTCGATCTCCGGGTCCGGGTTGGCCAACGCGAACACGACGGCGTCGGACTTCATGGTGGCGACCTGCTCGGCCCCGAACAGGTTCGGCGCGGAGACCCCGATGAACACGTCGGCGCCGACGAGCGCCTCGTGCAGCGTTCCCGCCTGCTGCTCCTTGTTCGTGTGCCCCGCGATCCAGGTCAGGTTCTCGTCGAGGTTGCCGCGCGCGGAGTGCACGATGCCGTCGATGTCGGCGGCCACGATGTCACCCGGGTTCTTGCGCAGCAGCAGGCGGATGATCGCCGAACCCGCCGCGCCGACGCCGCTGACGACGATCTTGCAGTCTTCGATGTTCTTCCCGACCACGCGCAGGGCGTTGCGCAGCGCGGCGACCACGACGATCGCGGTGCCGTGCTGGTCGTCGTGGAACACCGGGATGTCGAGCTGCTCACGCAGGCGCTTCTCGATCTCGAAGCAGCGCGGCGCGGCGATGTCCTCCAGGTTGATGCCCGCGTACACCGGCGCGAGCGCCTTCGCGATCATGATGATCTCTTCGGTGTCCTGGGTGTCCAGGCAGACCGGCCACGCGTCGACGTCGGCGAACTTCTTGAACAGCGCCGCCTTGCCCTCCATCACCGGCAGCGCGGCGGCCGGGCCGATGTTGCCCAGGCCCAGCACCGCGGAACCGTCGGTGAGCACCGCGACGGTGTTGCGCTTGATGGTCAGGCGGCGCGCGTCCTCGGGGTTCGCCGCGATCGCCTGGCAGACACGGGCGACACCCGGCGTGTACGCGCGGGAGAGGTCGTCACGGTTGCGGAGCGCCACCTTGGGGCTGACCTCGATCTTGCCGCCGAGGTGGATCAGGAACGTCCGGTCGGAGACCTTGCGCACGCGGACGCCCGGCAACGAGTCCAGGGTCTGCGTGATGTCCTGCGCGTGGTTCTCCGACAGGGCGTTGGCGCTGATGTCGACGACGATCGAGTCGGGGTGCGACTCGACGACGTCGAACGCGGTCAGCACACCGCCGACCCGGCCGACGGCGGTCGTCAGATCACCCGCCGCGGTGGATGACGCGGGGGCCTCCACCCGGACGGTGATCGAATATCCGGGACCGGGAACCGGCATGGCACTACCCCCGCTGAGGAACGCTCGAATAGGTCGATCGAAAACCTACTCCCGTGACGACAGCCACGAACCCTCGCAGGGGGTGACTGACCAGTAACTTCTACCGGTTGATCTCGGTCTCGGGGTGCACGTACGGCACCGTGTCGAGGGGGAAGGTCACGTCGCCGAACGGGGACAAGGCGCCCTGCCGATCGGACGCGAGCTCGGTGACGGGGTGCTCCCCGTCTTCACCGGGCCACGTGGGGTCGATGCCCGCGCGCTTCTTGTTATCGCCCTTCGCCACAACGTCCTCCAGAGCATGGTCAAGCCGTTCTCGAGGGACAGTCTGCCCGAACGCGGCTGCCGGGCCACCACCCGCCCGGTATCCTGGTCGTCTATGCCCGCGCCATCCCTGGCGGACTGGCTGCGCCAGGAGTCCGACGACGCCCTCGCCGCACTGCTGCGCACGCGTCGCGACCTGTCCACGCCGCCCCCGTCCGACACCATCGTGCTCGCCACCCGGGCCGGCACGCCGGGCTCCGTCGCGCGTGCCTGCGAAGACCTCGACACCTTCACCCTCGCCGTCCTCGATGCCCTGCTGCTGGCCGGGGCGGACACCGGCCCGGTCCCGGCGGCCGAGGTCGCGCGGCTCGCGGGCACGGAGATCGGCGAGGCGCTGACGGTGCTGCGCAAGCGGGCCCTGGTCTGGGGCGAGGACGACGCGCTGCGCGTCCCGCCGTCCGCCCGCGACGCGCTCGGCCCCTTTCCCGCCGGGCTCGGGTCGTCGTCGCCCGCGCTCGCCGGAACGGATATCGAGACCGCGCTCGCCGAGGTCGGCGAGGACGAACGAGCCCTCCTGACGACGCTGGCCACCGGGCCACCGATCGGCCGCACCCGCGACGCGTCGGCCGACGTCCCACTGGAGCGGGCACAGAACCCCGTCCAGCGCCTTCTCGCCAGGGGGCTGCTGCTGCGCCGGGACGACCAGACCGTCGAGCTGCCGCGTGAGATCGGGATCGCGCTGCGCGGCGGGGTGGTGTTCGAGCAGGCGTCGCTGCGCGAACCGGAACTCCCCGTGCATCCCCACAGCCGGTCCACTGTGGACACAACGGCCGCCGGCGAGGCGATGGAATTCTTGCGCCAGACCGAAAACATGCTTCGGGCTTGGTCCGAGACGCCACCGCCGGTGTTGAAGTCCGGCGGGCTCGGAGTGCGCGAGCTGAAGAAGCTCGCGAAGGATCTCGATGTCGACGAGACGCGGGTGACGCTGCTCGCGGAGATCGCGGTCGGCGCCGGTCTGGTGGCCGACAGCGAAGCGACCACGCCGGAATGGGTGCCGACGACGCTTACGGATTCGTGGCTCGCCTCGCCGACCGCGCAACGCTGGATGACGGTCGCGCAGGCCTGGCTCGAGCTGCCCCGGCTGCCCGGCCTCGCCGGCGGACGGGACGCGAAGGACAAGCCGATCGCGCCGCTGTCGGAAGACCTGCGCCGTCCGCTGGCGCCCACTTCGCGGCGCCGGATCCTCCTCGCGCTGGCGGCGTTGCCCGAAGGCTCCGGTGTGAAGAGCACCGACGAACTGGTCGCCGCGCTCGCCTGGCGCGCGCCGCGGCGGGGCGGGCGGCTGCGGGACGAGACCGTGCGCTGGACGATGGCCGAAGGGGCCGCGCTCGGCCTGATCGGCCTCGGCGGGCTCACCTCGGCGACCCGGGCGCTCCTGGCCGAGGATCGTCCAGGAGCGGTCGAGGCGATGCTCGACGCGCTGCCACGTCCGGTGGACCACGTCCTGGTGCAGGCCGACCTGACCGTGGTCGCGCCGGGACCGCTGGAAACCGAACTCGCGGCCGACATGGCCGCCGTCGCCGACATCGAATCGGCCGGGCACGCGACCGTCTACCGGATCACCGAGACGTCCGTGCGCCGCGCGCTCGACACCGGGCGGACCGCGGGCGAACTGCACCAGCTGTTCACGTCGAAGTCGGCGACGCCGGTGCCCCAATCGCTGAGCTACCTCATCGACGACGTCGCCCGGCGGCACGGACGGCTGCGCGGCGGGGCCGCCGAGTCGTTCCTGCGCTGCGACGACGCGTCCCTGCTCGCCGAGGTCATGGGCAGCCCCGTCGCGACGGAATACGGCTTGCGCATGATCGCGCCGACAGTGCTGATCAGCGCGTACCCACTCGCCGAAGTCCTCGACGCGCTCCGCGCCGCCGGGTTCGCTCCGGCCGCCGAAGGGCCCGACGGACGCGTCATGGACATCAGGCCGTCAGGACGTCGTCTGCCCGCGAAGGCGCGTGCCGCGCGTCGCGCGCCTGGAGAACCCGCCGGGCTGACCGACGATCAGGTCGGCAAGATCGTCGCGCACGTACGGGCCGGCGACGCAGCTTCGGCGCGCCGCCGGGGCGAGACGGTGCGCGCGCCGCAGGGAGGCGGCGCCGGGGACACCTCCGCGACCCTGGCGTTGCTGTCCCAGGCGACCATCGAACGCCGCGAGGTGTGGATCGGGTTCGTCGACTCACGCGGGACGGCGAGCCAGCGCGTGGTGCGGCCGCTGCGGGTCGGCGGCGGGGTGCTCGAAGGGACCGACAACGAGCGCTACCCGCTGCACCGGATCACGTCGGCCGCCCTGGTGGAGGACTGACCGACGCCGCGTTTAGTCCTCTAAATGCGGTCCGGCAGCTACGCGAGCTGCTCGGTGCGGAGGTCCTTCAGCACCATCGACATGGCCTCGCCGTGCGTCGGCCAGTCCGGCGTCCCGATACCGACCGAATGCAGAGCGGACCGGACGGCGGCATGGGCCTTCGCGATCGCATGGGACAGGTCGTCCCCCGAACTGTCGGCCTCGATCTCCATGGCCGCTCGTCCAGCATCCGCGGAAACGGCACTGTCCACGAAACCGTCGAGACAACGTTCTTGTTCGAGCAGCGCTCGCATCACCTTGTCGCAGTAACCGAAGAGATCACCATCGCCATCGGCGATGAACACCCAATGCGCGTGAACCGTCACACCCATCAGTAACCCCCCTCGATCTGGTAGCAAGGTTGACGAAGCAGCCAGGACACCGCGTTCTTTCCGTAGTTGGCCCCGCTCGGCGTCAGATGGATCCAACGCTGGTGCTGGCCGCAAGGACATCGGACGGTGTAGTAGGTCGGCGGATCCAAGATCCTCCACCCTGCCCGATGGAAGTGCTCCAGAACAGCTTCCAGATCCTTCCTAGGATGCTTTCTCCAGTACCCCACCGGCTACTCCTTGACCAGGTTAACGCAGATCGAGAGGACCGGCGTCACGCTGAGATCCCGTTCACGGACGACCGTGGTTCTATCGAGAAGCGGCCCAGGAAGCTACCGACAGCACTGATACATCACCGCAAAGTAGTCAGCTTGAGGGCGCCTTGCACTGGAGGCACTAGGTCTCGAGTGTTCCCGCCGCACATTTAGAGGTCTGAATGCGGCGTGACACATGCCTGGACAGACACGATGTCCCGAAGGTCACCCTTGAGACATCTAACGTCCTGAAGGTGGCCTTCAGGACGCTCCGCCAAGCAAGAACAACCCCGGACGGAGCGCATTTAGAGGACTAAACGCGGCAGGCGTCAGAGGGCGCGAAGGCCCTGAAGCACCCGTTCCATGAAGGCGCGCGAAGAGGAGTCGCCGAGGATCAGCTCCGTCTGGTGGATCAGCACCAGACCGGCGTCCGCCATGTCGCCCACGAGCACCTTCACCACGCCCAGCGGCAGCCGCAGATGCGCGGCGATCTCCGCGATCGAGCGGGTGTCCAGGCAGAGATCGCAGATCTGCCGGTGTTCGGGGGTCCGCACGCCGCGGTACCGGCGGCCGTCCTCGCTGGTCGACACCAGCGCCTCCAGCGCCAGGTCGTGCGCGGTGCGGGTGCGCCCGCCGGTGCGGGTGTAGGGCCGGACCCTGGAGCCCGAAGCCGGCGGCAGGTAGACGGAAGCGGGCGCGACGTCAGCGGCCGCGGGCCGCGGAGGCGACTGGCGGATCGGTGAGGGCGCCGGCGCGGGAGGCGGCTCCGGCGGCGCGGCCGGGCGCCGCGGCATGATCGTGCTGATCGAGCTCAGCTCGAACCGGCTCGGCGAATCGAAGGCCTCGCGTTCGGTGCCCTGATAGAGGGAGTCCCAGCCGGAGGGGTCCGGTTCGGTGAATCCGCTGATCTTCATCGGTCACCCACGTACGCCGCCCTGCAGCTGCGCCCGCAGCTCAGGGGTGATCTGCTGGCCGACCCGCTCGACGAGCAGCGTCATCTCGTAGGCCACGGTGCCGATGTCGCAGGTCGGCGCGGCCAGCACGGCGAGTGACGAGCCGTCGGCGACCGACATGAGGAAGAGGTAGCCGCGTTCCATCTCGACGACGGTCTGGTTGACCCCGCCCGCGTCGAAGCAGCGGGCCGCGCCGGCGGTGAGGCTGATCAGCCCGGAGGCGACCGCGGAGAGCTGTTCGGCCCGTTCCTGCGGCAGCCCGTCCGACGGCGCGAGGAGAAGCCCGTCCGCGGAGACCAGCACGGCGTGTGCCGCACCGGGAACCCGGCGCGCGAAATCCGTGATGAGCCAGCCGAACGAGCTTTGCTGCCCGGATGCCGTCACAAGTCCCTCCTCGCTGCGTCAAGACCACCTGGGCGGCGTGGTCCGGGCGTCTCCCGATGACCAGCCGAAAGACGCCTCCACCCAGCGTATTCGTCCCGTCGATCGTGTCGAGCCCGCCACCCGGCCGACGGCGTTAACCGAACGTAAACGTCCAGCCGCTCACCGCGTCGACCCATCGCGAACCACGCATTCGTGGGTCACCCTGTGGTGACCTGGCGCGACCAGGTGTGAACCGGCGTCCGCGCAGGTCACCGGCGGTGCGGCCACTCGATCGAGTGGCGGCGACGCCGGATCGCGGGAAAGGGGTCGCCTCGCGTTCGATCCGACCGGTGACGCCACTCCCCGAAGCGGGTGAAGCCTGCCGAGTTCACTCCAACGGCCGCATCCGCTCCGGGCTTTCGTCCCTTTAGCCCGCGCGCAACGCCGAATCGTGCGCGATGGCGTGCTGCACGACCGAGATCAACACCTGCTTGGCGGACTCACGTTCCCGGGCGTCACAGGCCATGATCGGCACGGACGGCGAGATCGTCAGCGCGTGCCGGACGTCCTCGATCTGGTGGTGCAGCAGCCGGTCGAAGCAGTTGATCGCCACGACGTACGGCAGCTTCCGGTTCTCGAAGAAGTCGATCGAGGGGAACGCGTCGGCGAGCCGTCGCGTGTCGACCAGCACGACGGCACCGATGGCGCCGACCGCCAGGTCGTCCCACATGAACCAGAACCGGTGCTGGCCCGGCGTACCGAACACGTACAGCACCAGGTCCGAGTCCAGCGAAATCCGGCCGAAGTCCATGGCCACGGTCGTCGTCGACTTGTTCGGGGTGGCCGAATTGTCGTCGACGCCGGTACTGGCCTCGGTCATCATGGCCTCGGTGGTCAGCGGATCGATCTCCGAAACCGCTCCGACCAGCGTGGTCTTCCCCGAGCCGAATCCGCCAGCGACCACGATCTTGGCCGACGAAGTCGGTCCGGTCACCTGCGGCGCATTCGCGTCGGAGTCAAATTCTCCGAAGCCCACTGAGCACCCTCTCCATGAACTCGATACTCGGCCGGTCACCGACGTTCTGGCTGGCGGTGTGCACCAGGACCAGACCGAGGCCGGCCACGTCTCCGATCAGCACCCGGACCACGCCGAGCGGCAGGCGCAACAGCGCCGCGACTTCGGCGACGGACCGGGTGTCCAGGCAAAGGTCGCAGATCGACCGGTGTTCGGGGACGCGCACCCGGTCGAGCACGCGTCCCTGTTCGCTGGTCGAGATCAACGCCTCGATGGCAAGGTCGTACGTCGGCTTGGTCCGGCCCCGCGTACGGAAGTACGGCCGGACCAGGCCGGAGGATTCGACGTCGGTGGTGTACTGCTCGTCGACGAACTCGTTCTGCGCCTGCTGCGGCAGGGCCGCGGCGAGCGGATCGGCCGCGGCGGCCGCCGCCCGGCGCTCCTCCTCCTTGTCGAAGGAGAACTTGGCGAACTCGCCCGAGTCGTAGAGCGGACCGCTGCCACCACCGAACAGCTCCGCGCCCGGCCCGCCGAGCAGGCGTTCCCGGTAGTCCGAGACGCTGAAGTCGGCGGGTCCCTGGCCCGCGTTCGAATCGGTCAGCCAGCGGGAGGCCTCGTCCGGGGACACGGGGTCGTTGTCCGACCCCTGTGCCCGTCGCGATCGCCATTCGCGGTCGACCCGGTCCCGGAAGGACGTCCAGTCCTCCCGGCCGTCGTCTCGTTCCGACCACCCGCCGGAGAAGTCGTCACCGAGCCGGCCATCGCCCCTCAAGCGCCCGTCGTCCACGGCATTCTCCTCGGTTCCCGGTCGCTCAGCGGCGGACCGACGCGCCCTGCAGCTGCGCGCGCATCTCCGGTGTCAGCTGTTGCCCCACCCGTTCCACCAGCAGGGTCATCTCGTAGACGACCAAGCCGATGTCGCTCTCCGGCGATCCGAGGACCGCCAAGCAGGAACCGTCGGACACCGACATCAGGAAGAGGAAGCCGTTGGCCATCTCGACCACCGTCTGCGCGACCGTGCCGCCCTCGAACACCTTCGCCGCACCGCGCGCGAGGCTCGTGAGCCCCGACGCGACCGCGGCCAGCTGATCGGCCCTGTCCTTGGGAAGTCCCTTCGAGGATGCCAGCAGCAAACCGTCCGCCGACACCACCACGGCATGCGCCGCGCCCGGGACCCGGTGCACGAAATCCGTGATCAGCCAGGCAAAGCTGCTCGTGTGTCCTTTACCCTGCGCCTGGCCGCCAGGCTGCGCCGGACCACCCGGCTGCATCGCACCCGCCCGTGTCACTGTCACTCCTTACTGCTGTCATCGGCAGGGGTATCCCTGCCGGTCACCGGAACGCCGTTGTCATCCAGCGCATCGAGCGGGCGTTCCTTCAACGCGTGCCGTCCCGACGTGTAGCCCTTCTGGAAGCTTGCCATCCGACTCCGCGCCGCCGTCGCCGAGCGGGCGATCGCGCCCGTACCCGGCATTCCGGAGGTCTTGTCGGCGAACGAGTCTTCCTTCTTCGGCTCGTTCCCGCCGATCGAGCCGGGGACGAGGTACTGGTTCGGCACCCGTTTGGGCAGGCCCGCCGGGGTGATCTCGTCGTTCCGGTCTTCGTACAGGACCTGCGCCGCCTGCCAGCCGTCGTCCGACGCGCTGCGCCAGCCATTGTCCTGGAGCACCGTCTCCGGCGGAACACTCCGCGGGGTCCGAGTGGGCAAGACCTCTCCGGCGGTGTCGCCAGTGTCCCCGCCCTCGGATTCCGCCACGCCGGCGCCACCGTCGGGGGTCCGCACGGGCAGTTCGGACTCGACCGGCTCGGTGTAGGTCGTCGGGGTGTCGCCCCCGGCCTCGTCACCTTCGCTGAACCAGCGCGAGAGCACCGACTGGTAGATCGGCAGCCGCCGGGTGGGGACGTCGTCGTCGAGCGCCGACTTGCCCGCGTCCGAAGACTCGGCGGTCTCCTCGGGCTTGTTCTTCGGCTCGACCGGCGTGTACTTCGGCTCCCGTTTCGGCAGCACCAGCGACGCGAACTGGGTTTCGGTGCCGCTCGAGGCGCCGTCGCCGTTCGTCGGCGAGATGTCCTCGGCCGTCGGCCACGCCGGGGTCTCTTCGGCGGGGGACGCGGGGCTGAGGAACGGGCCTGCCGCGTTCTTGCCCGCGACCAGGTCGTCGAGGCTGATCGGCTGGTCGAGCGGGACGAGCCCGCCCTGCTGCGCGACCGGTTGCGGAGCCGGGGGCTTCGACGGCGGCGGCGGGGTCATCTCCAGGCCGCGGTCGGAGGCGGGGACGTTCGGCAGCGAACTCGACATCTCGGACACCGACGGCATCGAAGGCATCGACGTCTCCGAGCGGTTCGCCGGCGGCGGGGTGTTGCGCACGCCGGGCCGCATCTGCGTGAGCAGCTCGGCGGGCACGACGACCCGCGCGATCACGCCGCCCTCGATGTCCTCGTTCTCCCGGAGCCGGACCTCGATGCCGTGGCGGCGCGCCAGGCGCGCGACCACGTACAGGCCCATCCGCCGGGTCACCGAGACGTCCAGGTCCGGCGGGTCGGCCAGCCGCTGGTTGACCTCGGCGAGCCGCTCCTCGGTCATGCCGACACCGTGGTCGGTGACCTGGATGGCGAGCGCCTTCTTGCGGGTGATCACCGCGCGGACGGTCACCTTCGTCTCCGGCTCGGAGAAGTAGGTGGCGTTGTCCAGCAGTTCCGCGAGCACGTGCACGAGGTCGTGGATCGTCAGGCCCTGGACGGCGACCTCGGGGACGATCCCGATCTCGATCCGGGCGTACTGCTCGATCTCCGACACCGCGGCGCCGATGACGTCGGCGGCGGGCACCGGCTTGGGCACCGACTTCGCGAGACCGGCGCCCGAGAGCACCAGGAGGCTTTCACCGTTGCGGCGCAGCCGGGTGGCGAGGTGGTCGAGCTCGAACAGGCTGGCCAAGTGGTCCGGGTCCTGCTCGTCGGCCTCGAGCCGGTCGATGACGCCCAGCTGGCGTTCCACCAGCCGCTGCGACCGGCGGGACAGGTTCACGAAGATGCCGTTGACGTTCTCGCGCAGCAGGGCCTGCTCGGCGGCCATCTTGACGGCCTGTTCGTGGACGACGTCGAACGAACGCGCCACTTCACCGATCTCGTCACGCGACGTGACGGGCACCGGCTCGACCGACCGCTTCGAGGCGTTGACCGGGTCCGGGTCGTCCAGGATCGCTTGCACGGTTTCCGGCAGTCGTGTGTAGGCCACGTCGAGCGCCGTCTTCCGCAGCACCCGCAGCGGGCGCAGCATCAGGCGGGCGATGACGAGCATCAGGAACAGCGCCGCGAGCAGGGCCAGCAGCACGACCGCGCCGCCGATCCAGGCCGAGTTGATCGCGTCGGTGGCCAGGCCGTCGGCCTGTGCCCGCAGCTGGCCGAGCAGGTTGGTCTCGACCGCGCGCAGCTTGTCGAGCGCGACCCGGCTGTCGTTGCCGAGGGCGACGTTGTCGATCGCCGGCGGCTCGTTCTGCTGGTGCAGCGAGAACGCCATCGTGGTGATCCGGCGGCGGTCGTCGACCTCGGGCCCGGAGAAGGTGTCCGAATAAAGCTGCCGCTGCTCGGGGCTGGCGTTGGCGACGAAGGCCGCCGTCGAGGCGTCACCGCTCGCGACCGCCGAACGGGCCTGGTCGAACAGGTCACCGGGGAAACCGGAGCGGAAGGAGGCGATCAGCAGCGCCGCGTCGCCGCGGGCGATGAACTCCTTGCTCTCACTGATGGCCTGCACGGTGACGCCGAGCCGGAGCACGTCGCGGTTCGCCACCGCGGTGGTCACCTCGCGGCCGAGCTGGACCAGCGAGTCGAGGATGCCGGAGTAGGCGATGAGGACCGGGGTGTCGCCCAGCAGCGAGGTGTTCATCGCGCCGCGCAGCGGGCGCAGGGCGTCGAGCCGCTGCAGACCACGCGAATAGCGGTCCCTCGTGTCCTGATCGTCCGGGTTGATCTGGTTCGCCGAGGCCCGCAGGTCGTCGACGGCGCGGTCGACCTTCGCGATCTGCGCGTCGAGGCCGTTCTGGCGCGACGCGTCCTGCGAGGCGATCCGGGCGACGGCGAGCGCGCGCTCGCTCTGCAGCTCGTGCACCACGAGGGTGATCTTGTCGGCGAACGCGACCTGATCGGCCGTGTCCTGGAACCGGGCCGCCTCGCCGCTGTCGTCGATCACGCGCAGCGTGCCGAGCGCGAGCGCGGTCAGCGTCGGGATGATCAGGACGGCCGCGAGCTTCGATCGCAGACGCCAGTTACGCAGGCCCAGGAACGACCCGGCCTTCCCACCAGGACCGTCTCCGGTTTCCCGCGCAGGGGTCCCTCCCACCCCCGCGGTGTCTTCGTTCGGCACCGCCGCACCACCATCATCTTCATTCGGGCCGGGAAAGCCCATTTTGGACATGCCGTTCTGCTGCTGCCTGGGTCGGTTGTCGGAGACCACTACCCGCACGCTCCTGCCACCCGGCAGGGAGACGTAGGACGCGAGTGCTCACTCTGACGAATGAGGAAGTCGTCTTTGACGCAGTCTCTCAAGTGCACTTGGCCGAAATCCCGCCTGACGTCATTGGTCTATTCGGCCTAACCCGCCAGTGCGCGGGCGCACACCAGTGAAGCACGGTCGTGTTCGACGTGTCCGACATCAGGGTCCAGTTCGACACAGAGTGCCTTGCACCTCGGGAAAGGTCCAGAGCGTTCGGCCATCCAAGGCACTCTCTTTCACTACATCAGTGGTCCACACCTCACTACCGGTGCATGAGGGTAGCGAACGGGCGGCCCAGATGTAACCCTTCGGTCAAGACCTGCAAGTAAGCCCCGGACGGGTCTTGACCCGTTGGCGCTCAATCGTCAACAAGTCCCCGCCTCGAACACGCCCAGTTGTGTTCACTTCTGACAAACAACCTGTTCGGGTGATCGTTACCACTTGGGATCATGGGATGACCACCCATTGTGAGCACAGTGTGTGTTCTCTACAGTGGGCCCGTGACTCGACAAAGAGTCACTTCCGAATTCCACATCAGGCCACGTCATCACGTGTCCTCCCCCTCGATCAGGAGCACCACTTGCTTTCGAAGAAGGCCTTGAGCGCCCGCCTCGGGCGGCCGTCTCGTGGAATGGCGAAGGCGATCGCGTTCGCGATGGCGGCCGTCGTCACGACGTCGGTCGGTGGCTGCGGCCTGCTCGGCGGTGACGATTCGTCCTCCTCCGGCGGCTCGGGGAACCTCGAGAAGTCGAAGATCAAGGTCGCCGTGATGTCGACCATCGACCTGGCCCCGCTGCGCCTCGCCCAGGACGGCGGCTACTTCAAGAACGAGGGCCTCGACGTCGAGGCCATCGAGGCGGGCACCGGCCAGATCTCGCTGACCAAGCTGATCGGCGGCGAGGTCGACATCGCGTACGCGAGCTACACGCCGTTCTTCATCGCGATGAGCAAGAACACGGCCGACATCAAGCTGGTCGCGGACGCCTCCTCCGCCGGCCCGAAGAGCACGATGCTGGTCACGCTGCCGACGTCGTCGGTCAAGAGCGTCAGCGACCTGGCGGGCAAGAAGATCGGCATCACCGCGCCGAACACCGTCTCGGACACCCTGTCCAAATCGGTCATGAAGGACCACGGCGTCGACGCCAGCAAGGTCCAGTGGGTGCCCATCCAGCTGCCGAACGTCGGCGCCGCGCTCAAGAACGGCGACATCGACGCCGGCTTCCTGACCGAGCCGTTCATCACCCAGACCGCCAAGCAGGCGGGCACCGTCCCGGTCGTGGACACCGCCACCGGCGCCACCCAGGACTTCCCCACCGCGGGCTACGGCTCGCTCGGCAAGTTCGTCTCGGAGAACCCGAAGACCGTGGCCGCCTTCCAGCGCGCCATGCAGAAGGCCACCCGGGACGCGGCGGACCGCTCCAAGATCGAGCCGCTGCTGGTCAAGTACGCCAAGATCGACCAGGACACCGCCGCGCTGACCACGCTGCTGACCTTCCAGTCCACCCTGGACCCCCGCCGCATCCAGCGGGTCCCGGACCTGCTCCTGCAGATGGGCGCGATCCAGTCCAAGATCGACGTCGGCCCGATGATCGCGGCGCAGACCACCAGTTGATGACGCGCCGTTACGCCGAATAGTCACATTTCTCGGAATTCGATCACTGAAAGTAATGATGTCCAAGCGGGTGATCAGGTGATCGGGCGAATGGCCTAAAATGATCACCCGCTCACGACACCCATTGTGAGCAGGTGGGCAAATCTCTAAGGTGACCGCGTGCCTGGCGAAATGAAGCCACGACACGGATGAAAAAACCCAACGGTGATTCATTGTTTCCGAGGAGCTGGCTTTGTTTCGAAACGCCATGAGCAGGAGCGGTGCACGTAGAGGACGGGCCGCCGTCGGCGTCGCCCTGAGCGCGCTCATGCTGGCCACGTTGGGCGCCTGCGGCGCACTCGGCGGCGAGGACACGTCCAAGGCGTCGGGTGGCGAAGGCGGCCTGGAGAAGACGAAGATCAAGGTGGCCCTGCTGCCCGTCGTCGACCTCGCGCCGCTGCGGCTGGCGCAGGAGGGCGGCTACTTCAAGGCCGAAGGCCTCGAGGTCGAAGCGGTCGACGCGCCCAGCGGCCAGCAGGCGATGACCAAGATGATCGGTGGCGAGGTCGACATCGCCTTCTCCACCTACATGCCGTTCTTCGTCGCGAAGAGCAAGGGCGCGGCCGACATCCGGCTCGTCGCCGACTCGGTTTCCGCCAGCCCCAAGAGCAACGCGGTCGTCACCGTGCCGACCTCGCCGGTCAAGACGATCAACGACCTCGCGGGCAAGAAGATCGCGATCACCGACAAGAACACCGCCTCCCACCTGCTCACCGTCTCGGTGATGAAGGACCACGGCGTCGACACCAGCAAGGTCCAGTGGGTGCCGATGGCGCTGCCGAACATCGCCGCGGCGCTCTCGTCCGGCCAGGTCGACGCGGGCTACCTGCCCGAGCCGTTCCTGACCCAGGCCTCGAAGGTCGTCGGCGCGACCCCGGTCGTCGACATCTCGACCGGCGCCACGCAGGACTTCCCCCTGGCGGGCTTCGGCGCGCTCGGCTCCTTCGTGGACAAGAACCCCAAGACGCTGGCCGCGTTCCAGCGCGCGCTGGGCAAGGCCGTGCGCGACTCGGCCGACCGCTCCAAGATCGAACCCCTGATCGTCAAGTACGCCAAGGTCGACGCGGAAACCGCCTCACTGCTCACGCTGCCGACGTTCGGGTCCACGCTGGACGCCCGCCGCCTGCAGCGGGTGCCGGACCTGCTGCTGCAGACCGGAGTGATCACGGCCAAGCTCGACGCCGCTCCGATGCTCGCCCCTCAAGCTGGATAAAGGTAAAGGTGCCACGACTTCTCCGTGCCCTTGCCGGTCTGGCCGGTTTCTTCCTCGTCTGGGAAGTGATCGTCCAGGCCGGCCTGGTCCGTAAAGAGTTCCTCCCCCCGCCGTCCGTCGTCCTCGTGACGATCTTCGAACAGTTCGGCGAGACCCAGTTCGTCCGGGACCTGATCGCCACGTTCCTCGCGTGGGCGATCGCCCTGCTCATCGCGGTCGCCATCGCGGTGCCGTCCGGGCTGCTGCTGGGCAGCATCCCCGGCCTGCGCACCGCGACCGCGGTGGTCATCGAGTTCCTGCGGCCCATCCCCGCGGTCGCGCTGATCCCGCTGGTGCTCCTGCTGATCGGCGGCGGGCCCGAGGCGAAGATCACGCTGGCCGTGTACGCGTCGTTGTGGCCCATCATGTTCAACACGATCTACGCGCTCGGCGAGATCGACCCCGTGCTGCTGGAGACCGCGAAGGCCTGCGGCACCAGCAAGTTCCGGACGCTGACGTCGGTGGCGCTGCCGCATACCGCGCCGTTCGTGTTCACCGGGGTGCGGCTGTCCGCCAACATCGCGCTGATCGCGGTGGTCAGTACCGAGTTCCTGGCCGGGGCCAAACTCGGCATCGGCAACTTCATCATGCAGGCCAGCACCGGCTCCACCAGGTTCGACCTCGTGCTCGCCGGCACCGTGGTGGTCGGCGCGCTCGGCTTCCTCATCAACGGCGGGCTCGAGATGATCGGCAGGCGGGCGTTCCGCTGGAGCACGGTCGACCGGGAGGCGGTCTCGTGACGACCCTCACGCTGACCAGCCGCGTCGGCAGGCGCGTGGGCCGGGGTATCGGCATCCTCGTCCGCAACTGGCTGCTCTTCTTCGCCCTGCTCGGGATCTGGGAGCTCGCGACCCGGCTCGCGGAAAGCCCGTTCTTCCCGCCGCCGACCGAGATCCTGAACGCCTCGGTGAAACTGTGGTTCACCGGTCCGGCGTCGCAGCTGTTCCTGACCGACACCGTGTTCGACAACGTCCTCCCGAGCCTCGGCCGGACGCTCGGCGGCTGGCTGCTGGCCGGTGCGCTCGGTGTCGCACTGGGTGTCCTCTTGGGACGGTCCAAGCACGGGATGGACTACGTCGGGCCGCTGTTCGCGTTCTTCCGCTCGGTGCCGCCGCCCGCGCTGATCCCGGTGTTCATCGTCCTTTTCGGACTCGGGCCGGGGATGCAGACCGGGTCGATCATCTTCGGCGCGATCTGGCCGGTGCTGCTCAACACCGTGGACGGGGTCCGCTCGGTGGACCAGGTGAAGATCGACACCGCGAAATCGTTCCGGACGCCGCGGTCGTACTGGGTGCGCTCGATCGTGCTGCCCGCCGCCGGGCCGAAGATCTTCGCCGGTCTGCGGCTGAGCCTGTCCATTTCCCTGCTGCTCATGGTGATCTCGGAACTGGTCGGCTCCTACAACGGCATCGGCCGGTCCCTGATGGACGCCCAGCAGGCGTTCGACTTCCCGCTCATGTGGTCGTGGCTGGTCCTGCTCGGACTGCTCGGCTTCGGGTTCAACGCGGCCTTCCTCGCGGTGGAGCAGAGAGTGCTTCGCTGGCAGCCCACCCGCAACGGCCGTATCTAGCTTTCGAAGGGTCAGCAAGATGTCAACCATGCTCGAAGTCTCCGGGCTGAACCACCGGTACGGCGCGGGAGAAAAGGCGCACGTCGCGGTCAACGACCTGTCGTTCACCGTCGAAGCGGGGCAGCTCGCGAGCATCGTGGGCCCGTCGGGCTGCGGCAAGTCCACGCTCCTGCGCTGCATCGCCGGGCTGATCAAGCCGACGTCCGGCCGCGTCAGCCTGCACGGCGACGACGTCTCCGGCGTGCCGGAGGATCTGGCCGTCGTGTTCCAGGACTACAGCCGCTCGTTGTTCCCGTGGCTCTCGGTCGCGAAGAACGTCGAGTTCCCCTTGCGGTGGCGCAATTTGAGCCGCACGGAGCGCCGCACGCGGGCGCAGGAGGCGCTGGAGTCGGTCGGCCTGTCCGGCGTCGGCTCGAAGTTCCCGTGGCAGCTCTCGGGCGGTATGCAGCAGCGGGTGTCGATCGCGCGGGCGCTGGCCAGCCGTCCCGCGCTGCTGCTGATGGACGAGCCGTTCGCGTCGGTCGACGCGCAGACGCGGTTCGAGCTCGAAGACCTGACGCGGCGCGTGCAGCGTGAGAACGGGAGCACCGTCCTCGTCGTCACGCACGACATCGACGAGAGCGTCTACCTGTCGGACCGGGTGCTGGTGCTGTCGAAGTCGCCCGCGAAGATCGTCGCGGACCTGCCGGTCGGGCTGCCCGCGGAACGGGACCAGATCACCACGCGCGAGTCCGCCGAGTTCGTGACGCTGCGCGGTGAGGTGGCACGGCTGCTGCACGGCGGCGCTCCGGAAGCCGTCACCGCGGCCTCCGACGCGGCCGAGTACGAGCTGGCGCAGCAGGAGGCGGCCGCCTCCGAATCCGAGTCCGAGGTGCGCGCCAAGGGCTGAAGGGGACTTTCCCCGCATCTGACGCCATGAAGGGCGCTTTCCCCGCATCGCATGCGGGGAAAGCGCCCTTCAGCGCTCTCAGTACAGCGTGCGCGGATTCGCGTCGATGCGGACGTGCACCAGATGCGGCCGCTCGTCCGGCAGCGCGGCCTCCAGTGCCGGCTTGAGGTCCTCGGCCTTCTCGACGACCGACGTGTTGAGCCCATGCTCTTCGCCAGCGCGGGGAAATCGATGCCGCCGAGGTCGACGCCCGGCACCTTCTCGCCGCCCGCCGCCTCGCCGAGGATGCGCACGGCGGCGTACTGCGAGTTGTCGAAGATCACGAACGTCACCGGCAGATTGTGCTGCGCCGCCGTCCACAGTGCCTGGACGCAGTACATGCTCGACCCGTCACCGAGGATCGCGACGACCTTGCGGTCCGGGCGAGCCAGCGCGGCGCCGACGGCGGCCGGGAGACCGTAGCCGAGGGTGCCGCTGGCGACGGTCAGGAAGCCGGTGTCGGTGGACCTGATCGGCAGGTGGTCGTGCAGTTCGTTGCGGTGGCTCGGCGTCTCCTCGACGACGATCGCGTCGTCCGGCAGGACTTCCGAGATCACCGAGTAGGCGAAGCCGGGCGTGATCGGCGTGACCGCGGCGGGCTTTTCCAGCCGGGTGCGGGGTTTCGGCGCCTCCCGCGGCGCGGCCCGGTCCAGCAGCGCGCGGATGGTGAGCTTCGGTGTCGCGCGGATCCCGGTGCCTTCCGCCGCCCTGGCGAGGATCTGCTCGTCGTCGCTGACCAGGAACAGCGGCGGCAGCGCGGTTTCCGACTCGCCGCGGTACACGTGGTAGGTGAACGCCGGGGCGCCGATGACGACCACGAGATCGTGGTCCGCCAGCGCGCTCGCGAGGGCTTTCCGTTCCGGCTGAAGGAATCCGAAGAACTGCGGGTGGTCCTCGGGGAAGGAGCAGCGCGCCCCCATCGGCGGCGCCCAGACCCCGGCGCCCACCTTCTCGGCCAGCTCGACGACGTCCGGCACGGCACCTTCGCCGTCGATCCCGGGGCCGACCACGATCGCCGGGTGCTCGGCGGCGTCCAGCGCCGACACCAGTTCGTCCAAAGCGGACGGATCGGGCGCGAAGCCGCGGATCGGCGGCCGGGAGACGATCGGCTTCGTGGTCTCGACGTCCCAGTCGTCCACGGGCACCGACACGAACACCGGACCCATGGGCGCCTGCGTCGCGATGTGATACGCCCGCGCCAGCGCCGCCGGGACGTCCTCCGCCCTGGCGGGCTCGCAGCTCCACTTCACGTACGGCTTGGGGAAGTTCGCCGCCTCGACGGCGCCGAGGAAGGGATCGTCCGGCAGCAGCGACCTGGTCTGCTGGCCGGCCAGGATGATCAGCGGGGCGTTGTTGCGGTACGCGGTGAAGATATGCCCGAGCGCGTGCCCGACCCCGCCGGCGGAATGCAGGTTCACCAGCGCCGCCCGCCTGCTCGCGCGGGCGTACCCGTCGGCCATCGCGACGACGGACGCCTCGTGGAGCGCGAGCACGTAGGTGAAGTCGTCCGGCCACTCCGTGAGGAAGGCGATCTCGGTCGTTCCGGGATTGCCGAAAACGGTGGTCAGGCCCAGATCGCGCAGCAGTTCCCTGGTCGCGTCACGTACGGTGCGGGTAGCCATGGGCACACGCTATCTGGTCGATACCGGATAGTTGAAGATGCAACCTCGTATCACCGTGTGTGGTCTGGACCTGACCCGACGCGTACGGCCTACTCCTTGACCAGCGCCGCCCATTCGCGCACGGCCGCGACGTCTACATCAGACTCCCAGCCACCCGGCCGGACCGCGCTGCCGACGTGGAACGCGCCGACCCCGCCCGCCCTGAGCAGATGCACCTGCTGCGCCCGCAGGCCTCCGCCGACCAGCAGCCGCGGCCCGCCCTCACGGCGCGCGAGCCGCTGCAGGACCGAAAGCCCGTGCGCCACCCCGTGCGGATGCCCGGCCGCGAGCACCGTGTCGCAGCCGAGCGCGGTCAGCTGGTCGTAGGCGCGCAACGGATCCCGCGCGCGGTCGATGGCGCGGTGGAAGGTCCACGGCAGCCCGTCGAGTTCCTTGACCAGCGTCTCGCAGGCGTCCACGTCGACTTCGCTTTCCAGGTCGAGGAAACCGAAGACGAACTCCCGCGCGCCCGCGTCGATCAGGCGCCCGGCGTCCGCGCGCAGCCCGTCGAGGTCGCCGGCGGCGAAGGACATGTTGTCACGCAGCATCACCCGCACCGGGAGATCGGTGGCGGACAGTACGTCGCGCAGCGTCTCGACCGACGGAGTGAGACCGTCGCTGGCCATGTCACTGACCAGTTCGAGGCGATCGGCCCCGCCCTCCTGTGCGCGCTCCGCGTCCACCGCGGTCAGCGCGATCACTTCCAGCAGGCCGGTTTTCGGGCTCATGGACCATCCAATTCGCTCAAGCCGAGGGGTTGTCGTCACCCCTGGCGTGGCGACCGCGCCGGAAACCGCCTTGCAGGCTGGTCATCCGTTCGCGGACCGCTTCGGGGGAAAGTGAGAGTATCGGCCTCTCCCCCCGCGGTTTCTCCGGCCTGTCGTCCTGGGACCGGGCCTCGGGGACGACGGCGGGCAGCACCGGCCAGGTCTCCTCCGCCCCGTCCTCCTGTTCCAGTTCGGCGGGCGTGGGCCAAGCGGGCTCGGGTTCCGGCGCCTTTTCCTTCGGCTCCGGAGCCTTCTGTTCCAGCGGCTTCAGCGTCGGTTCGGTCGGCTCGTCCGGATCCCGCGCGGGCTCCTCGGGCACGGCGTTCTTCACCGGTTCGAACGACGGCAAGGAGGGCGGGCCGGGTTCGGCGGGCGAAGGCCCTTCGCGTGGGCCTCCGTGGTCGAACCACTGCGACAGCACGCTCTGGTACTTGGGCATCCGCTCGGTCGGCGCGTCGAGTTCGAGATGGTCGACGGCGTCGTCGTCGGAAGACGGCCACTCCGGCGTGGTCTCGCGCTCGACGACCGGGGCGCGCCGCAGCGGCCCGGGGTCCAGCACGGGCGCGAACCGCGACTCCTCGGGGCTCTCCTGGGGTTCGGGCAGCGGCGGGACTTCCAGCGGCGGTTCGGGTTCCGGCTCCGGCACGACGACGGTGACGGGCGGAGGTTCCGGCAGCGGGGCGGGCCGGGGCGCTTCGACGATGAGCTCGGCGGGCACGACGACGACCGCGGTGATCCCGCCGCCGGCGGCGGACCGCAGGCGGACGTCGATATGGTGCCGGACGGCCAGCGTCGCGACCACGAACAGGCCCATCCGCCGGGACACCTCGACGTCGACGTCCGGCGGGTTCGCCAGCCGCGTGTTGGTCCGGTCGATCTCCGCCTGCGGCATGCCCGCGCCGTGGTCGGTGATCTCGATCTGCCATTCGCCGCGGTCGGTCTCGTGCCCCTCGACCTGCACCATCGTGCTCTGATCCGAATAGCGGGTCGCGTTCTCCAACAGCTCGGAGACCACGTGCACGAGGTCGTTGACGGCCTCGCCGCGTACCGCGATCCGCGGCGCCGCACCGAGTTCGATCCGCTGGTAGTGCTCGACCTCCGACAGCGCGGCGCCGATGATCTCGTCGGCGACCACGGCGCCGCCGTCCTCGCGGACGACGTCGGTTCCCGACAGCACCAGCAGGTTCTCGCTGTTGCGGCGCATCCGGGTGGCGAGGTGGTCGAGTTCGAAGAGGCCGGCGAGGGTGTCGGGATCCTGTTCGTCGGCCTCCATGCGGTCCAGGACGGACAACTGCCGCTCGACGAGATCCTGGCTCCGCTGCGACAAGTTCACGAACATCGCGTTGATGTTCTCCCGCAGCATGGCCTGTTCGCCCGCGAGCCGGACGGCCTCGCCGTGCACCGCGTCGAAGGCCCGCGCCACCTGGCCGAGTTCCTCGCGACTGAACACCGGGACCGGCGCGACGGCCAGCCGCCGCCGCAGGTTCTCCGGCTGCGGTTCGGGATCGCTGAGCAGGCCCTCGACGGCCGCGGGCAGCTGATGCTCGGCGACCTGGAGCGCGCTGCGGCGCAGGATCCGCAACGGCCGCAGCAGCGACCGCGCGATGATCACCGAGAGCACCCCGGCGACGATCAGCACGGCCAGCACGATGCCGCCGTCCCAGATCGCGGACGTCCTCGCGCGCGCCGCGAGGGCGTCGGTGCGTTCCTGGAGCTGGACGAGCAGCGCCTGCTGCACCTGATGGGCGAGATTGACCGTGTACGTGGCCGAGGTGTCCCACTGGTTCGGGTCCAGCCCGCCGAGCCCCTGGTCGTTCTCGGCGCGGATGAGCGCCGATTCCACCATGTCGTTGCCGATGTCGACGATCAGGCCGATGACCGTGTCGTCGTACATGCGTTGCTGTTCGGGCGTCGCGAAGGTGCGGTAGTCGCTGCGGGCGGCGGCGAGTTCGGCCTCCGCGCCGAGCAGCGCGCGGGTCCGGTCCCGGTTGAGCCCGCCCTGCGCGAGCGCGGCCGCCATGATCGCGCGTTTGACCGACATCTGATCCTTGACCCGCGCGAGCGCGTTGCCCGCTAGGCGGAGCTTCCCCAGATCCGGGTCGGAGACGTCGGCCGCGGTGGCGTCGCTGATGTCGAGCAGGCCGGAGATCAGCTCGCTGTAGGACCGCAGCACCGCGTCGGCGGGAAAAGCGGAGTGTTCCGCGGAAAAGCGGAGTCCGGTCAGCACGCGCAGCCGGTCGCTGGTCTGCTGCAGGCTCGTCGCGGCCTTGCCGCCGAGCCTGCTCTTGCTCTCGCCGAGCGTGCGGTCGAACGTGCCGATGGCCTCGTCGGCACGCTTGCGCTGCTCGGTCAATTCGGACAGGTCGCCCTTGCGGTCGCCCGCGACGAACCGGACGGTGAGGTCGCGTTCGCGCTGAAGCTGGTGCACCGCTTCGGCGACGGTGCTGTCGACACGGCCGCGGGTGGCGAATTCGGCCAGCTGCCGCGCGTCCCGCAGATCCGAGTTGACCCGGAGCCCGACGAGGGCGACCACCGCGAGCGCGGGAATCAGGAGTACCACGAAGAGTTTGGTACGCAGGTGCCAGTTCCGCAGCCGCCAGCGGCCGCCGACATGGGGATGCCGTTCCGCCGCGTCGCCCCCACGGGGACGCTTGTCGCGACGGGCCACCTGGTTTCCTTTTCCCACCACGGGACCCTTTCCCATGGCTGACATCGGGGACGAGAGCCCGAACCTACTGTAGAGTAACAAGGTTCGAGAACGATCGAAAGCCGCGCCATCCGGCGTCTCCCGCACGCGATCGTATGGGGCACGGACCATACGATCCAGAAGGAGGAGCACATTCTCTCGGTAGGTGAGCGGTGACGAAGATGCGTGTCTTGGCGATTCCGCTGGTAGCGGCTCTGCTGGCGACCACCGGTTGCGGAGTGTTTTCCGGTGGTGACGCAAGCACCGACGCGCCACTCGAACGGACGGAACTGCGCATCGGCGTCGGAAGCCCCATCGACACGGCACCCTTGCGGATCGCCGTCGCCGACGGGAGGTTCACCGCGGCCGGCCTTTCCGTGACGCTCGTCGAGGTTCCCGCCGACCAGGCGATCGGCAAGCTCTCCGCCGGCGAGGTCGACCTGGCGTTCGCGAGCGACGTGTCGATCTTCCGCGCCGCCGCGGCCGGGACGGCGCTGCAACTGCAGGGCGAGGCCTACACCGCCGGCCGCAACACCATGGCGCTCGTCACACTCCCGGGCTCCGACTACACCGAACCGACGCTCAAGAAGTCACCGAAGATCGCGGTGAACATGCTCGACGACGTCGGCGTGCTGGCGGCCAGGTCGGTACTGGGGACCGCGGGCGTCGACGTGAACCGGATCCAGTTCAAACAGAACCCGTTCGACCGGATGCCGCAGGCGCTGCAGGCGGGCGAGGCCGACGCCGCGTGGATGGTCGAGCCGTACATCACCAGGGCCGAGAAGGAGCTCGGGGCGAGCATCCTCGCCGACGGCGCCCGCGGCGCGACCCTGGACTTCCCGATGTCGTCCTACGTTTCGATGGGAGCGTTCGGCCAGGCCAACGCCCGCACCCTCGCGGTGTTCCGGAAGGTGCTCGGCGAAGCGCAGGTGCGGGCGGCCGACACCGCCGTCGTCCGCGACGCGCTGCCGTCGTTCTCCGACATCGACCGGACGACGGCTTCGCTGATCTCGCTCGGGACGTACCCGGTCTCCCTCAACGGCATCCGGCTGCAGCGCGTCGCCGACCTGATGCACAACTCGGGCATTCTCGGTGCCCGGCTGGACGTGCAGTCGATGGTGGCGCGGCCTTAACCCGGACCCCGCCCCGCCACCACCCTCAACGGACAGGCTTTGCCTGGCTGCTAGATATTTTCGCCGGTCGGCCTGAGGCATACCGTGCGCTCGGGAGGCCCGGTGTAGTGCAGGGCGGTGTCCTCCGACGAACAGGCGGTCTCCGACGATCCCCGCGTGACGACCGCCCGCGCCTCCGCGCTGATGTCGGTGCAGCGGACCTTCGCGATCCGCGTCTCGTGCACGACGTCGCGCAGGCAATCCCCGGTCTCGACGTTCAGCGCGAGACAGAGCGTCTTCTTGGCCGTGCGGCTGGACGAAGTCCCGTACACCTCGAACTGGATGTAGTCCGCGTCGCGGCAGCCGGACGAACCCGTCCTCACCTCGTCGATGCGGAAGGTCGCGCGGTTCGAACTGCAACTGGCCGTCGTGTAGCTCTGGTTGCCGCCCGCCTCGTCGGTCAGGTACAGGCACTTGCCCGCCTCGACCGTGGCGAACCTGCTTGACTGCGAGATCCCCCAGGCGGCCAGGCTCCCCAGGCCCAGCGCGAGGACCACACCCAGCACGATCGAGACCCTCGCGAGCACGCTCAGCGGTGCCGGTTTCGGGAACGGGGTCGGCGGTGCCGCTTCCGGCATCGGCGGCAGGGGCGCGGGCGCGTCGAACGGGTCGTACTCGGGTGTCCCGCCGGTCGGTGTAGTCGTCAAGGTCCCCTCCAGTCACCTTCCGTACATCCTTCCACCAGCGGTGCCGCGGCGGGAGCCGGTGTGGCCGGAACGTATAAAGGAGGATGTGACCGATGGCCCGCTGATCGTCCAATCCGACAAGACCGTGCTCCTCGAGGTCGACAACAGCCAGGCCGACGACGCGCGGATCGCCATCGCGCCGTTCGCCGAACTGGAACGCGCGCCCGAGCACGTCCACACCTACCGGATCACGCCGCTCGCGTTGTGGAACGCCCGCGCCGCCGGCCACGACGCCGAACAGGTCGTCGACGCGCTGACCACGTACTCGCGGTTCCCCGTGCCCCAACCGCTGCTCATCGACATCGTGGACACGATGGGCCGCTTCGGGCGGCTCCAGATCGCCAACCACCCGGCGCATGGCCTGGTCATGTCGACCATCGACCGCGCGGTGCTGGAGGAGATCCTCCGGCACAAGAAGATCAGCCCGATGCTGGGCGCGCGCATCGACGAGGACACCGTCGTCGTGCACCCGTCCGAACGCGGGCGGCTCAAGCAGGCGCTGCTGAAGGTCGGCTGGCCCGCGGAAGACCTCGCCGGTTACGTCGACGGCGAAGCACACCCGATCGACCTGGCCGAAGACGACTGGGAGCTGCGCGACTACCAGCGCAAGGCCGCCGAGGCGTTCTGGGCCGGCGGATCCGGCGTCGTCGTGCTGCCGTGCGGCGCGGGCAAGACCCTGGTCGGCGCCGCGGCGATGGCTCACGCGAAGGCGACCACGCTGATCCTGGTGACGAACACCGTCGCCGGTCGGCAGTGGAAGCGGGAGCTGGTCGCGCGGACCTCGCTCACCGAGGAGGAGATCGGCGAATACTCCGGCGAGAAGAAGGAGATCCGGCCGGTCACCATCGCGACGTACCAGGTGGTCACGCGCAAGACCAAGGGCGAGTACAAACATCTGGACCTGTTCGATTCGCGGGACTGGGGCCTGGTGGTCTACGACGAGGTCCACCTGCTGCCCGCACCGGTCTTCCGGATGACCGCGGACCTGCAGTCGCGGCGGCGGCTCGGGCTCACCGCGACGCTCGTGCGCGAAGACGGGCGCGAAGGCGACGTGTTCTCCCTGATCGGCCCGAAGCGTTACGACGTCCCGTGGCGCGACATCGAGGCCCAGGGCTGGATCGCGCCGGCCGAGTGCACCGAGGTCCGCGTGACACTGACGGACGCCGAGAGGCTCGCGTACGCGACGGCCGAGGCCGAGGAGCGGTACAAGCTGGCGGCGACCGCGGACACCAAGACCAAGGTGATCAAATCGCTGGTCGACCGGCATCCCGGCGAGCCGACGCTGGTCATCGGCGCCTACCTCGACCAGCTGGAGATGATCGGCGACGAACTCGACGCGCCGGTGATCCAGGGCGCGACACGGAACAAGGAACGCGAGGAACTGTTCGACGCGTTCCGGCGCGGCGAGATCAGGACACTGGTCGTTTCGAAGGTCGCGAACTTCTCGATCGACCTGCCGGAGGCGTCGGTCGCGATCCAGATCTCCGGGACGTTCGGCTCGCGGCAGGAGGAGGCGCAGCGGCTCGGAAGGCTGCTGCGGCCCAAGGGCGACGGACGGCAGGCGCATTTCTACTCGGTCGTCTCGCGGGACACCGTCGACACGGAGTACGCGGCGCACCGGCAGCGCTTCCTGGCGGAACAGGGGTACGCGTACCGGATCGTGGACGCGGACGACCTGCTGCGCCCTCTTTAGGGATTCGCTTCGGCAGGTGACGGCCCCTTCAGCTACCGGCCCAGTCAGATGACCGGCGGCCGGACGGGCCAAGGGCGGCGCGTGACCCCGATTGCGGTGTCCGAATCACGGACAGCGACACGACCAGCAGTCATACGACTGTCTATCGCCGCAAGGGGCCTTCAGGTACTTCGGCCGGGATTGGGGCGGGCCGCGGTGTCCTGAAGGTCGCCTTTGAGACGTTCAGCGTCCCAAAGGGGACCTTCAGGACGTCCGATCACCCCCTGACCCGCAGGAAGAGAGCAAGGGACCTTTGCTACCACTCGGGGCCCTCCCTGGCCGGAAAGCGCCACCGATCGTCCACTGTGGACATCTCATGGTGCACGTGTGACTCCAGCGACGCCTGAGGCGACCACCTCCGGATCCCGCAAACGGGGTATCGAAAACTGTCGGTGCTTCGAACTAGTGTTCGGTAGAGTTGACCGAACACCAGTTCGAGGGGAAGCCGATGACCATCGCACCGTTCCGACCGGGTACACCACCAGTCCAGACCCTGCCGCCCGGCCGCTGGCACAGCCGGATCTGGGTTTCCGACCTGCCGTTGGCCAGGCCGGAGCGCTACACCGGCTGCGTCGCCGAATTCGATCGGTCCGGCCTGTGGCCGGTGCTGATCCCGCACGACCAGCGCTTCGCGGCCAACGGCGAGGACTGGATCGACGACCGCGGCAGGCTCGCCCCCGCCGATCACCGGATCGCCTCGGTGGATCCGGCCGAGGTGCTGGCCCGCTGGTGGGACACGTCGTGCTGCGACGGCGCCTGCCTGCGCCCGTTCGGCGCGAAGTTCCCCGGCCTCGCGCGCCGCCCGTCGCGCCGGGCGGATCCGCTGGCCGAAGCGGGCAACACCGGCTCGATCCTGGCCGCGCGAGGGCAGCACCGGCTGGCGCTGGTGCAGACGGAGCGGCCCGCCGACATCCCGGCGATCCTCGGCTGGACGGGCATGATCAAGGCGACCGATCAGGTCCATGAGCTTTCCGCCGTCCTGCGCAGCTGGGAAGACCGCTTCGGCGCGACGCTCACGGTGCTGGGCTTCGATTCGATGGAACTGTCGGTGGCCGCGCCGCCGCGGACCCAGGGCCGCGCGCTCACGGTCGCCGCCGAGCACCGCTCGTTCTGCCTGCCGTCGTTCGCCGGTCAGCCGGGGAATCTGCGCGAGTTCGCGTCCGGCCTGGTCCAGACCCGCCGGTGGCGGTTCTCGTGGGCGTGAGCGGGCGTTTATCCCACGGAGAGAGGGGGAATCAGGGCGGCACGGGAAGGCGGTGATCGACGTCGCGGAGCTGAGGATCGGCACTTCGGGCTGGCGCTACCCACCGTGGCGCGGGGACTTCTACCCCCGCGGCCTGGTGCAGCGGCGCGAGCTGGAATACCTGTCGTCCCGGATGAACTCGGCCGAGATCAACGGCTCGTTCTACTCGCTGCAGCGTCCCGAGCGCTACCGCGCGTGGGCCGAGGAGACACCGGACGACTTCGTCTTCGCCGTCAAGGGCGGCCGCTTCATCACGCATCTGAAGCAACTGCGCGACGTCGAGACGCCGCTGGCGAACTTCTTCGCTTCCGGCGTGCTGGCGCTCGGCCGGAAACTGGGACCGTTCCTCTGGCAGCTGCCGCCGCGGCTGGCGTTCGACGCCGAGCGCGTCGAAGCGTTCTTCAAGCTGCTGCCGCGCACCAGCCACGCCGCCGCCAAGCTCGCGAAGCACCACGACGACAAGCTGAAAGCCGAACCGCACACCGATCCGAGCCCTCGCCGGAAGCTCCGCCACGCCGTCGAGGTGCGGCATCCGAGCTTCGCCGAGCCCGAAAGCCTGGACCTGTTCCGGAAACACGGCATCGCGCTCGTCGTCGCCGACACCGCGGGCAAGTTCCCGTTCGTCGAAGAGCTGACGAGCGAAGACTTCGCGTACGTCCGCCTGCACGGCGACGAGGAGCTGTACGTCAGCGGATACAGCGACAAGGCCCTCGAGAAGTGGGCACGGAAGATCAAGGGCTGGGGCCGCGACACGTACGTCTACTTCGACAACGACGTCAAGGTCGAGGCGCCGAAGAACGCGATCACCCTCGCGGAGCTCCTGGCGTGACCCGCGCAAGCTGCACAGTCAGCGCGCAGTGAGCGGTGTCCGGTTTAGTGGCGTTCGAGGTCACGGGCGTACTCGCGTGCTGTGCCTGGGGGTCGGCACGCCGGGCGCCCGTGCCTCACTCAGCCTTGACCGTTTCGCCCACGAGCGAGGCCAGCTTGGTGCGGACGTCCTCGGCGTCGGGATGCGCGAGCTCGGTCAGCACCCGCACCGAACGCAGCCAGCACTCACGCGCCGACGAGGGATCACCGAGCCGCAGATGGATTCCGCCGAGCTGGGCCAGCACGTCGGCCGCCTCGTACAGCTCGCCGTGCGCGAAGAACATCTCGACGGCGCGCCGCATGCAGGCGATGCCCTCGTCGCCGCGGCCGAGCCCGACCAGGGCGGTTCCCTTGGTGTGCAGGGTGAAGCGGGCTTCGTCGGGGAGCGCGTGCGCCTCCAGTGCCAGGGCCTGGTCGGCGAAGTCGAGTGCCTGCTCGAAGCGGCCGGCCTGGGCGCAGATGTCGCCGAGGGCCTGCAGCGCGCTGGCCTCCATGCCGGCGCCGACGCCGCTCTCCCGGATGAGCCGCAACGCGCGCGTCCCGTAGTCCCATCCCGTGTCGGGGTCCTGGCTGGCCAGCGTGAGGTTGTAGAGGGCCCGCGCCTCACCCTGCCGGTCCCCGACCTGGCGCTGCAGCTCGACGACCTGTTTCAGGTAGGCGATGCTGTCCTCGTATTGGCGGGCGACGCCGCAGGCCACGCCCAGTCCGCTGAGGATGGCGGCCTCGCCCGACCGGTCCCTGAGGTCGCGGGCCGCGCGGAGCGCGACGCCGAACACCGAACGCCAGTCCTCCAGCCGGGCCCGCACGATGAAGTACGACTGCAGCAGCCACGCCAGCTGCCAGCACTCCCGGTACCGCCGCTCCCGGTACGCGATGTTCACCGCGGCGATGAGGTTCCCGGCCTCCTCGTCGAACCAGTCGAGAGCCTGTTCGTAGTGCCCGAACTTCAGCCCCGCGCCGTCGAACCGCTCGGGCTCGACGAGCCGGTAGTGCCGTTCCGAGCGCAAGAGCCTCGACGCGTTCAGCGCGGAGGCGAGCGACGCGTGGAGCAGCCTGTCCAGCACGGCCGTCCGCTCCTCGGGCCCGTCGAGCTTCGCCGAGAGCTCGGCCGCGTACGCGCGGATCAGGTCGTGGAACTGGTACCGGCCCGGTTTGGACCGGGCGATCAGATGCGCGGAAGCGAGTTTCGCCAGATCCTCGTGTGCTTCGGCGATGTCGACGCCGGCGACCGCCGCGGCCGCGGGCACGCTGAAGTCGCCGCCGGTCGGCAGGCCGAGCAGCCGCAGCATCCGAGCGGCCCGCTGGTCGAGCGCGCGGTACGAGTACGAGAAGACGGCCCGGATGTTCGTCTCGTCGCCGTCGGCGAGGTCGAACGAGCCCAGCCTGTCCTGTTCGGCTTCCAGCAGCCGGACGAACTCTCCCAGCGCGAGATCCGGGAACTGCGCCGCCCGCACCGCGAGGATCCGGATGGCCAGCGGCAGCCCGCCGCAGTACCGGATGAACCGTTCGGTGGCCTCGGGGTCCTCGGCGACCCGGTCCAGCCCGATCGTCGACGCGAGGAGGGCGATCGCGTCCTCGTCCGGCAGTTCCTCCAGCGCGACACGCCGCGCGCCGTGGGTCGCGACGAGCGCGTGGAGCTGCCATCGGCTGGTCACCAGCACCAGGCAGCCGGGCCCGGGCAGCAGCGGCCGGATCTGCTCGGTGCTCCCCGCGTTGTCGAGCAGGATCAGCATCCGGCGGCCCGCGCTGTACGTGCGCCAGGTGGCCGCGCGCCCGTCGACGTCGGCGGGGATCCGGTCGGCGGGGACGCCGACGGAGACGAGCATGGTTTCGAGCGCGGCCGCGGCTTCGACCGGCTCGCCGGGGCCGTAACCACGCAGGTTGAGATACACCTGCCCACCGGGGAAGCGGTCTCCGACCTCGTGCGCGAAGTGAACTGCGAGCGTTGTCTTGCCGATCCCGCCCATGCCTTCGATCGAGGCGATGGACGTCGACCGCTCGGTGTCCAGCGCCTCCGGGACGAGCCCGTGCAGTGCCTTGAGGTCGCGTTGGCGGCCGGAGAACACCCGCAGATCGGCGGGAAGCTGGCGAGGGATCAGCGGCTCGGCGCCGAGCCGGTACCGGGTCAGTTCGGAGTCCAATGTGGTCTCGACGGACTCTTCGCCGGTCAAGATCGCCTGGTGCGCCCGCTGCAGCGACGCGCCGGGGTCCAGGCCGAGCTCCTCGGCCAGCACCGCGCCGATCCGGCGGTAGACGTTCAGCGCCTCGGCCTGCCTGCCGGAGCGGTAGAGCGCGATCATCAGCTGTTCGTGCAGCCGCTCCCGCAGCGGGTTGTCGCGGCACAGCCTGGTCAGCTCGGGAACGACGACGTGGTGCTCGCCGAGCGCGATGAGCGCGTCGGCCCACTGCTCGCACACTCGCAACCGCTCTTCGCCCAGCTGATCGGCTTCGTCCCGAAGCAGCGCTTCGGAGTGGACGTTCTGCAGCGCCGGGCCTCGCCATTCGGACAACGCCGCGGCGAACCGGCCCGCGGCTCCGCGCAGGTCGCCGTCCCGCGCGGCCTCCGCCCCGGCCGCGGCGTGTGCGCGGAAGCGGGCGAGGTCGAGCCGGCTTTCGTCGAGTTCGAGCAGGTAGCCGCCCCGTTCGGTGCGGATGGTCACCTCGTCGCCGAGCGCGCGGCGCACCCGCAGGACGTAGGTCTGCAGCGCCCCCTTGGACCGCCGCCGGTCGTCCGGCCACAGCCAGCGGCCCAGTTCCCCGACCGGCACCACCGTGTTCGCGCGCAGCAACAGGCCTGCCAGCACGATGAGCGGCCTGCTGCCGCCCAAGGGCACCGGCAGCCCGTCCGCCGTGACCTCGGTGGGCCCCAGCACGCGAAAGTCGAGTGCCACGTCGCTCATTCTGTCCGGAACCGACGGAAACGGCACGCGATTCCCGCGGTGGCATGATCGGTGCCGATGGACGTCTACGCTATCCCCCTGCGCACGCGGTTCCGCGGCATCACGGTCCGCGAAGGGCTGCTGATGCGCGGCGAAGCGGGCTGGGGCGAATTCTGCCCGTTCTCCGACTACACCGACGCCGAGAGCGCACCGTGGCTCGCGTCCGCGCTGGAGGCGAGCGAACGCGGCTGGCCGCCGCCGGTGCGGGACAGCGTCGAGGTGAACGCGACCGTGCCGGTCGTGTCCCCGGAGAAGGCGTTCGAGCTCGTTTCCGCTTCGGGCTGCCGCACGGCGAAGGTGAAGGTCGCCGACCCTCGGGTGAGCCTCGCCGAAGACTGCGCCCGGGTGGAGGCGGTGCGGGCCGCGCTGGGCCCGCGTGGCGCGGTCCGCGTCGACGCGAACATGGCCTGGGACGTGGACACCGCGGTCAAGGCCATCGGCGAACTGGACCGCGCGGCCGGCGGGCTCGAATACGTCGAGCAGCCCTGCCCGTCGATCGACGAACTGGCCGCCGTCCGGCGCCGGGTCGGGGTGCGGATCGCCGCGGACGAATCGATCCGCCGGGCCGAAGATCCGCTCAAGGTGGCCGTCGCGGGGGCCGCCGACGTCGCCGTGCTGAAGGTCGCGCCGCTGGGAGGGGTGCGGCGCGCACTGGAGGTCGCCGAAGCGTGCGGCCTGCCGTGCGTGGTCTCGTCCGCCGTCGAGACGAGCGTCGGGCTCGCCGCCGGGCTGGCGCTCGCGGGTGCACTGCCCACTTTGGACTTCGCGTGCGGGCTGGGCACGATGTCGTTGCTCACGGGGGACGTCTGTGGCGAGTCACTGTCCCCTGTGGACGGACGACTGCCGGTGCCGCGGCAACCTCCCGCTCCCGATCTGTTCTCCGCCCACGCCGCCGCTCCGGACGTCCGGGAGGCCTGGGAAGCCCGTCTCACCCGCGTCCGCGCCCACCTCCGGATGTCATGAAAGGTCCCTTCCTCGTGAATTTCGCGAGGAAGGGACCTTTCATGGTGTTCAGCTGCAGTGCTCGAAAGGCGATTCGTAGCTGGCGGACCCCGCCGAGCCGCCCCACCGGACGCATTTCGCGCCGGCGGCCGCGCTCACCGGACCCGCGTAGTACTCGAAGCTGCCGGAGTCGGTCTTCCTGGCCGAACCCTGCACTTCGAGGAAGGCCGAGACCGCGCTGCCGGTGCCGACCGAGGTGGACTTGATGGTGGTGACGCAGTTGTTCTTGTTCGTGGCGTTGTACAGCAGGTACGCGGTCGCGGCGCTGCCGACGGCCTGCGAGTCGATCACCTTGTAGCCGTCGCCGCACACCTCGACGGCGTCGTACGGGTTCGGGTTCCCGGTGCCGCTGCAGGTGTTCTTGGAGGTCACGTTGGCGTTGGGGTAGCCGAACTTCACGCCGTTGAAGTACGCGGGCTTGATGTTGCTCGGCCACGACGAGTCGTTGGTGCGGACTTCGTAGTGCAGGTGCGGGCTGATGTTGTTGCCCGGCTTGGAGGTGTTGCCGACCTCGCCGATCTTCTGCCCCTGCGCGACCTGCGCGTTGAGCGCGACCGAACGGACCTTCAGATGCGCGTAGTAGGTCGACCATCCCCCACCGTGGTCGATCTTCACCAGGTTGCCGAACCCGTTCGCCGAACCCTGGTGCGCCGAGATGACGACCTTGCCCGCCGCCGCCGCGACCACGGTGTCGCCGAGGTCCGCGTCCGCGGAGCCGCCCCGGTTGAAGTCGATCTCGTAGGCCCGGTGCGCGCTGCTGTTGTCGTTGTCGCCGTTCCACACCTGGTTGCAGGGGAACGGGAGCTGGAAGTTGGGACGCGGCCCGACGGCGGCTTCGGCCGACGTCGCGGTGATCGCCAGCCCGGCCATGCCCAGCAAGGCGGTCGCGGCCGCCGTGAGCACTCGTCTGAATCTCATCGGATGTCCTTTCTCGGCGTTTCGCGAGAAGCGTCCCGAAAGGGCGTACAAGCGAGATACAAACGACCACGAGCCCTCCTGGCCGAGGGGACCAGGAGGACTCGTGCCGCCTCCGCACCGGGACCGTCCGCGTCTTCCCCGCCCCGGTGCGGGTGTTTCAGCCGACCCGCTCGATGGTGGCGCGGCGGATCAGGAACTTGCCCGGTTCGCGGACCTGTTCGAAGGCCGCGTTGTTCAGCAGCGCGCAACTGCCCGAAACGCCGGTGACCTCGACGGTCGTGGACTTGTCGTTGTCCAGGTTCGTCACCTTCAGCTTGGTGCCCGCCGGGAACTCGCTGCTGGACGCCGCGGGAGCGCCGCCCTCGCCGGACAGCGTCACCGTGGAGCCCGGGCAGACGACCTCGCCCTCCCCCGCGGCCGCTTCCTCCTGCGGGGCTGCTTCGTCTTGCGGAGCCGCTTCCTTCGGAGCCGCCTCGTCCTCGACCGCCATGGCGTCGTCCGCGGCCTGTTTCCCGCCGTCGGCCCGCACTTCTTCGGTGCACCCGGCGGCTTCGCGGCGCTGCTGGATGAGGTCGACGACGGCCTGCCTGTTCGCGATCCGCGCACCGGAAAGGGCGTCCGGATCCGCCTGCTGACCCGCGATGAAGTTCAGGTTGTTGCGGAGGGCGGCGTCGAGCCCCTGGCAGCTTTCCGCGGCCTGTCCGTCCGGAGTGCTGATCGCGAACATCGCCGCGGCGATGGCGGCCACCCCGAGCACGGACGCGATGCCGATCGTCGCGCGTTTGCGGTGTTTCCCGGCGCTGTTCATCATCGGTGTCTTCCTCCGGTCTGGTTCCTCCTCACCCACATCCAGGGATACGGCCGGATAACGAAAGTGGTTCAAACCGATTTCAGCCGAGCCAGGGTTTCGCGATACGCGCGTACGTGCCGTCGTTCAGGGCGAGATGCAGCCACTGGTCGGCCCACTCCTTGAACACGACGTCGCGCGGCAGGAGGTACGCCTTTTCCGAGAAGGTGAACGGCTCGCCGGGATGCACCGCGCACAACCGCGGATGCTGCTTCGCCTGCCAGCGGGTCTCGGTGGCGTCGGTGATCATCAGGTCGGCCCGGCCCGCGAGGATCTCGGCGAAGATCGTGTTGTTGTCCGGATGGCGCACGATGGTCGCCCGCTTCAGGTTGGCGTCGGCGAACTGTTCGTTGGTACCGCCCGGATTCACGATCGCCCGCACGCCCGGCTGGTCGATCTGCTCCAGGGTCTGGAACCGCTTTTCGTTCTCGCACAAGGTGATCGGTGTCTTGCCGTCGCGAAGATAGGGAACGGTGTAGAAGCCCTTCTTCGCGCGGTCCAAGGTCACCGACACCCCGCCCATCGCCAGATCGCATTTCCGCCCGACGTCGTCGGCGATCGCCTTCCAAGTGGTCTGGACCAGCTGGAGCCGGACGCCGAGCCGCCGGGCGAGGTCGCCCGCGAGGTCGATGTCGATCCCGCTCCACGCGCCGTCGGCGTCCCGATAGGTGAACGGGCGATAATCCCCCGTCGAACACACGCGGATCTCCCCGCGGGCCTGGACGACGTCGAGCCTGCTTCGCGCGCCATGGCCTTCAGGCGCGGCGCTGGCCGTGCCGATTCCCAGCACGGTCAGCACCGCGACCCCGAACGTGAGCGCTTTCGCCTTGATGGTCATCAAGGCATCTTCCACGCCTTGAGGTAAGCCCGCACCAGCCAAGCGTCGGCCCAATCGGCGTCCGGCTCCTCCGGCAGCGGCGACGCCCCGCGCACCAGCTCGTCGAGACGGTGCTCCAACGACTCGGCCGCTTCCAGCGCTTCCTCGCGGGTTTTCTTGCCCTGCCTCAGATCCCGGAGCCAGCCGAGCCACGGCTCGGGGACCGGCAACGTGATCCGGCCGGTCTCCAGCAGCTCCACGCCCTGCACGCCGAGCCGCACCATGTGCATGGCGAACTTCGTGTCGAAGCCGTATTTCTCGATCAGCTCCGGCCTTCCCGCCTTGCCCCGCAGCCCGAGCATCCGTTCGCGCTGGGCACGGGAGTAGCCGAGGAACCGCAGCCCGGCCCGGCGCGAGACGATCCGGTGCGCGTGCTCGCGCAGTTCGGCGCCGAGCTCGTCGATCACCACGATCTCGGACTCGGGTACGAACAACGGCAGCAGGACGGTCGGGTTCCCGCTGAGCGCGAGCCGCAGCCACTTGCGCAGCGAATAGACGGTCAGATCGAGGTCGCCGGGGCCGGATCGGACGCCCTCGGGCTGCGTGCGGAAGATGTACTGCTCGAACCGCTTCAGGCCGATGACGTGGTCCGGCGGCTCGACGCAGATGCCGAGCTCGTCCCGGTCGTCCTGGCCGGACACGGCGGTGCCGTGCAGCCCGGACCCGACCTGGCAGCGCAGGATCGTGCCCTGCTCGGCGATGGCGGCGAACGCGGGGCTGTCGTGTTTCACCGGACAAGTCATACCCGCGGGCGGGGGCGCCGGGCATCCGGTTTTCCGGCCCCTCAGGGTCGGATTCCAGGGTCGGGTCGGGGCCGGTCCCCGATGTGCCGGGGGTCGTTCCGGCGCGAACATGGAGCCATGACGAACAGCGTGTACACCCCCCAGGCCACCAAGAAGCTCTACCGCAGCCGCACCGACAAGATGCTCGCGGGCGTCGCCGGCGGCTGGGCCGCCTACCTCGGCGTCGACGCCGCGATCCTGCGCATCGCCCTCGTGGCCGGCGTCTTCTTCACCGCCGGTTTCGCGATCCCGCTCTACGCCGCCGCGTGGCTGCTGACTCCGGAACAGCCGGGCGAATCCTGATCGGGGCGGACGCCGCGCGCAGGGGGCGTGGCGTCCGCCGGATCGCGTTCAGCCCGCTAAACGCGATCCGCCTGGGGACCAGGGGGATGAAGAAGGGCCCGGACATGGGGATGTCCGGGCCCTTTTCCGCTTTTCGGACGCGGGATCACGGCCACCCCGTTACACTTCCCCTGACTTTGTCACAGGGAGTGGGAAGCGGGGGCCTCCATGGCCGGGTATCTGAGCCTCAGCGAGTACAAGCGAATGCTCGAAGGCGCGCTGGACGACTTCTGCGAGGCGCTCACCAAGCGCTGGATGGAAGACGCCGTCGACGCCATGACGGGGCTTTCGACCGCCGTCCCGTGCTCCACGGAGCCCTGGGCCTGGCAGTGGCCCGCCGAATCCTACGGCCACCTCTCGGGCGCCGACGACTTCTGCGGATACCTCACCTGGGTCATGGACGGCAGGCACGGCCACTACAAGGACGTCCACTGCGACGGCTGGAACCCGCAGACCCAGAAGTACGTCGAGTGCCATGTCGAACGGAACCTGGCGCAGA
Source organism: Amycolatopsis sp. EV170708-02-1 (assembly GCF_022479115.1). Lineage (NCBI taxonomy): Bacteria > Bacillati > Actinomycetota > Actinomycetes > Pseudonocardiales > Pseudonocardiaceae > Amycolatopsis > Amycolatopsis sp. EV170708-02-1. The sequence continues at coordinate 2,816,889 of NZ_CP092497.1, read as the reverse complement.
TCGAGCGGCTGGCCTGGAACCGGCGGCAGGAGGTCGCCAAGTTCGTCCCGCAGCTGGAAGGGCCCGACCTCGCGAAGCTGGAGGCCGCCCACAACACGTTCCTGAACGTCGCCGGCAACCTCGGCTTCCAGGACAAGAACGGGCGGGTGGCCGAACTTCTCGGCCAGGGCACGGTCGTCCGGAACGTCGAATGGCTGGCCGGTACGACCAGCGCGAACGAGGAATGGTTCATCGAGTGGACCGGACTCGCCGCCAAGGCCTTCCGTGAAGGGTTCTTCGCGTCGATCGCGCCGACCATGGCGCACCAGTCGCTCATCCTCGCCAGCCTGTCCACGCTCTACTCCGCCCGCGCCGCGACGATCCAGGCGACCCGGCTCAACATCGTCAAACGGCTCAACTGGGCCACCAAGAAGCTGGACGAAAAGGTCACCCTCAAGGTCTTCACCGCGGACGCGATCCTGGAGAAGGTCGACGGGGCGAAAACGCTCCACGGGATCGCGACCAATCTGCTGTCCGCGGGAGCGAAACTCAGCAAGGTCGTGAAGACCGTCGACGAGGCGGGCGGGAAGGTCCTCGGCCCGGTCGGCGCCGTCCTCGATCTGGCCGTTTTCGCCGGCGGGATCATCAAGGGACTCACCGTCGAACAGGACGCCATGTCCCTCCAGGACATCCTGCAGAAGCTCACCACCTCGATCCAAGACGAGCACAACGCCTTGTCCGGTCTCGAAGCCGACTTCGGCACGAACGTGCTGGCCCTGCAGAAGGCGATCGCGGGGGTGCACAGCTACGAGCTGGAGCTCTACGACCTCACCGCGAACACGCTGCCGAACCAGACCGACCGCGCGAAGTACAAGGGGATCAGGGTCGAGGTCCACTTCTTGCTGCGTGTGGCGCAGACCTGCTTCGAAGCCGCCGAAGCCTATTCGGCACAACTGCGGATCTTGGCCGAGGCCGACGGCGCCGACCGGCACCTCGCGGGCCGAGACGAGCAGACGTGCACGGGCGACGACACGACTTTGGAGATCCGTGACGCCGTCGAGCAGTTCATGAGGACGAGCTGTGCTCGGTTCCTCGTCGCCGGTGAGCAGCTCAGGAAGGCGGCCGAGGCCTACGCGAGAGTCGACGGCGAACTCTCGGACGACCTCCGGAAGCTGTTCGACGCCTGGGAAAGCGCCAACAAGGACCGGGTGAAGATCGACCCCAACCCCGAGACGGTCGAAAGGGAAAACCCGGGCAAGGAGGCGGGCGGCACCGACCGGACGGGCCTCGAACCGAGGAAGCCCGCGGAGCCGAACTCCACGAATCCGTACGAGACGGACCGTCGGAAGCAAGGCGGCAAGTACGCGGTGGACGGGCAGTCGTAGCGACTGGTCCGAAGTCCGTGAAGGCCTCCTTGAGGGACTGGGAACACAGGCGCGGCGTGATCGAAGGCGTAACTCGCGTGATCAGGCGCGTAACTCGCGTGATTGGACGCGGCACTCGGGTGTTACGCCGCTGATCACGCGAGTTACGGCTTCGATCACGCGAGTTCGGTGCCACGTCACAAACGCGCCCGAAGCACCGCTGCCGAGCACGACCACCTCGACCGGAAACGCCACCGCCGCCAACGGCAAAGGAAAAGCCCGGACGCGCGAGGCGCGTCCGGGCTTTCCGGTGGTGCTACAGGCTCGAACTCAGAAGTCCATGCCGCCCATGCCACCGGACGGGTCGGCGGGAGCGGCCGAGGCCTTCTCCGGCTTGTCCGCCACGACGGCTTCGGTGGTCAGGAACAGCGCCGCGATGGAAGCGGCGTTCTGCAGCGCGGAGCGGGTGACCTTCGTCGGGTCCGGCACGCCGGCCGCCAGAAGGTCTTCGTACTCGCCCGTGGCGGCGTTGAGGCCGTGGCCCTGCGGGAGGGACTTGACCTTCTCCGCCACGACGCCGCCCTCGAGGCCGGCGTTGATCGCGATCTGCTTGAGCGGCGCCTCGACGGCGACCTTGACGATGTTGGCACCAGTGGCCTCGTCGCCCTCGAGCTTCAGACCGGCGAAGGCGGCCTCGGCGGCCTGGATGAGAGCGACGCCACCACCGGCGACGATGCCCTCTTCGACGGCGGCCTTGGCGTTGCGCACCGCGTCCTCGATGCGGTGCTTGCGCTCCTTCAGCTCGACCTCGGTGGCGGCACCGGCCTTGATGACGGCCACGCCGCCGGCCAGCTTCGCCAGACGCTCCTGGAGCTTCTCGCGGTCGTAGTCCGAGTCCGAGTTGTCGATCTCGGCGCGGATCTGGTTGACGCGACCCTGGATCTGGTCGGCGTCGCCCGCACCCTCGACGATGGTGGTCTCGTCCTTGGTGATGACGGCCTTGCGCGCCTTGCCCAGCAGGGAAAGGTCCGCGTTCTCCAGCTTGAGGCCGACGTCCTCGGAGATGACCTGGCCACCGGTCAGGATCGCGATGTCCTGCAGGATCGCCTTGCGGCGGTCACCGAAGCCCGGGGCCTTGACGGCGACGGACTTGAAGGTGCCACGCATCTTGTTGACGATGAGGGTGGCCAGGGCCTCGCCCTCGACGTCCTCGGCGATGATCAGCAGCGGCTTGCCGGACTGGATGACCTTCTCCAGCAGCGGCAGGACGTCCTTGACGGTGGAGATCTTGGAGCCGAAGAGCAGGACGTACGGGTCCTCGAGCTCGGCTTCCTGACGCTCCGGGTCGGTCACGAAGTAACCGGAGATGTAGCCCTTGTCGAAGCGCATACCCTCGGTGAGCTCGAGCTCGAGGCCGAAGGTGTTGCTCTCCTCGACGGTGACGACGCCTTCCTTGCCGACCTTGTCCAGCGCCTCGGCGATGAGCTCGCCGATGGTGCGGTCCGCGGCGGAGATCGACGCGGTGGCGGCGATCTGCTCCTTGGTCTCGATCTGGACGGCGGCCTTGTGCAGCTGCTCGGTGATGGCCTCGACGGCCGCCTCGATGCCGCGCTTCAGGCTGATGGGGTCGGCCCCGGCGGCGACGTTGCGCAGACCCTCGCGGACGAGAGCCTGGGCGAGCACGGTGGCGGTGGTGGTGCCGTCACCCGCGACGTCGTCGGTCTTCTTGGCAACTTCCTTGACGAGCTCGGCCCCGATCTTCTCCCACGGGTCCTCGAGCTCGATCTCCTTGGCGATGGAGACACCGTCGTTGGTGATCGTCGGCGCGCCCCACTTCTTTTCGAGCACGACGTTCCGGCCCCGCGGGCCGAGGGTCACCTTGACGGCTTCGGCGAGGGTGTTCAAGCCGCGCTCAAGACCGCGGCGGGCGTCCTCGTCGAACGCGATCAGTTTGGCCATTGCGGTGTGGTCCTCCGGTATTGGGCGCCGCCGCACGCCTACTACAGCGCGGCGGCAGGACTCTTCCTCGGCCAGGCTCGGTGCCCGCGACGGACGACCCACCCGATCAAGGGTGCGGCCTCACCGTCCCGACCTTCAGGCGAGCGGTCGGTGACCGCTCTGCCTGGCACTCGACGGCGTCGAGTGCCAATGTCGTGTTTAGCACTCCCCAGGGGAGAGTGCAAGAACCGCAGGTCAGCGCGGTGGCGTGGCCGAAGGGGACCATGCCCGCATAAGACGCGGCGAAGGACGCTTTCGCCACGTCTCATGCGGTGAAAGCGCCCTTCGGCTCAGCTCGTCAGTTGCTCGGCTTGATGGGGATCGACGACGGCGGGGGCTTCAGCGACGAGCCGGGAGCCTGCGACTGGGAGCCGCCGGGGCCGACCGGGATGTTCGGCGCGGTGGTCTGCGGGCCGTTTCCGCCGCTCGAATCACCGAAGATGAAGATGGCGGCGACGATCGCGCCGGCGACCACGAGGGCACCGACGATGATCCAGATCCACTTCGCGCCGCCGCCCTTCTTGGGCTGCTGCTGGAAACCGCCCTGCTGCTGCGGCGGCGGCCCGTAGCCCGGTGGCGGACCCTGCTGGAACCCACCCTGCTGGAAGCCCTGCTGCTGCGGCGGCGGGCCGTAACCCGGGGGCGGCCCCTGCTGGAACCCGCCTTGCTGGAAGCCACCCTGCTGCGGCGGCGGGCCGTAACCGGGCGGCGGGCCCTGCGGCGGGGACCCTGCGGTCCGGGTCCCTGCTGGCCGTAGCCGGGCTGCTGCTGTCCTCCGTACGGGTGCACGGGGCCCCCCTCTCCCTGTGGCGGCGTGTTCTGCCGTGGCGCCTGCTGCTGGACGGTCGCGGCCGCCGCCTGCCCGGGCGCGCCGGGAGGCTCGTTCGAAGTCGCGAGCGGGCCGAGCGCGCGCCTGGCGGCCGCGATCATCTCAACACAGTTGGGGTAGCGATCGGCGGGATTCTTCGCCATTCCCTTCCGGACGACCTCGTCGATGCCGGCGGGCAGGCCGACGATCCGCGAGATGGCCGGGGGCTCGCCGTTCAGATGCCCCTTGATGACCGTCTGCACGTCACCCTTGAAGGGCGGGCTGCCGGTCAGGCAGGCGTAGAGGACGCAGGTGAGCGCGTACTGGTCGGTGCGGCCGTCGAGCGGCTCGCCGCGCAGGTGCTCGGGCGCCGCGTACGTCGGCGAGCCGAGGAAGTCGCCACCGCGGGTCCGGTGCCCGGTGGCGCCGCGGCGGGTCAGGCCGAAGTCGGCGACGTAGACGTGCTCGCGCGAGGTCTCCTTGCTGGTGACCAGGACGTTCGCCGGTTTGACGTCGAGGTGCACGAGTCCCCGGTTGTGCAGGGTGTCGAGCGCGTCGGCGACCTGGTCGAGCATGTTCAGCGCGCGGGCGGGCGCGATCGGGCCGCCGGAGATCAGCCCGGCGAGGTCGCCGCCGTCGACCATCCGCATGGCGATGTAGAGCATGCCTTCGAGCTCGCCGAAGTCGTACAAGGGCACGACGTTGGCATGGTCGATCGCGGACGTGTTCCGCGCCTCGTCGACGAAGCGTTCGCGGAATTCGGCGTCGGCCCCGAGGTGATCACCGATGACCTTCAGTGCCACCTTGCGCCCGAGCCGCACGTCCGTGGCCTTGTAGGTCACGCTCATGCCGCCCTTGCCGAGCACGCCGTCGATGCGGTAGTTGCCCAGCCGGCGACCCGTCAGGTCCCCCGACTCATCGCCTGTCACGCCGCGAAGCCTAACGCGCCAGTTCCGGGCGCCGCCGGGGGTCGCCCGAAGTCCCCTTACGAGACCTTGCGTACGTCCGCGGCCTGACTCCGCCCGTCGCGGCCGGACTGGACTTCGAATTCCACGCGATCACCCTCGTCGAGCGTCCGGAATCCGTCGGCCTGAATGGCCGAGTAGTGGACGAAGACGTCGGGCCCTTCGGTGGATTCGATGAATCCGTAGCCCTTTTCCGAGTTGAACCACTTGACGGTGCCGACTGCCACGGCGCACTCCCTCAGCACAGGATCCGTCGGCCTTCTCTGCCCCGGCCGGCGGTTTCGAGTGCAGTTCACGCTACCCGAATTACCGGCGTCGGCAATGCTCAATTCGTCCGAAGGTCATCCGCGGGAAAGCCGCCTATTGCGCGCTTGCACAAGGACGCGTCCTGGTCCCGCGAAGTCCAGCGCGAGCCCTTCGCCGGTGCGGACCGACTGCGGGCCGGACTGGTCCACCGCGCGGAGACGGCACTGCACGGTGTCCGGGTAGGCCAGCAGGAAGTCCGGCCGCACGGTGACGAGTTCGCCCGCGGTGAGTTCGAAGGCGTCGACCGGGCCCTGCGCGGCCAGTACGAGCGGGCCGCTTCCGCTGTAGTGCTCCAGGAAACCGGAATCGGCGCCGAAGAGCTTCTGCAGCGGTGCCCAGCCCGGATCGTGCCGGACGGTGGCCGGCCGCGCGAGGATCGCGTCCCGGCTCACGCACCAGCCACCGCCGCCGGTGAACTCCAGCGGGTAGACGTCGCCCGCGGCCAGCGGCGCGAAGTCGATCCAACCGCCGCCCTCCGGCGCGTTGAACACCGACGGGGCGGCCTTGCCCGCCCGCGAACCACCGCGGGACGGCACGGTTTCGGTGATGCCGAAACTGCTGGCCAGCATGGTGTCCCCGGCGGCCTGGACGGCCTCGCCGGGGGACAACAGCACTCGTGCGACCCCGAAGTTCGGGGTGTGCCTCGTCTGGACCCGCATGCGGTCAGCGGGAGGGGACCTGGGCGATCACCCAGGCGGACAGTGCCGACGGGTTGCGGGTCTGGGTGAGCAACTGGCCAGGCCCGGCGAAGTCGAAGACGAGGCCTTCACCGCTCTTCATCGACTGGATGACGCCGGTGGCGACCTTGCGGATCTGGTACTGCAGGGTGTCGGCGAACGCGACGACGTGCCCGGTGTCGATGGTGATCACCTCGCCCTGTTGCAGGGTCACCGTCTCCAGCGCGCCGTAGCAGGCCACGACCAGCGGGCCCTGTCCCGTCGCGTGGGTCAGGAAGCCGCCCTCGCCGCCGACGAGGTTCTTGAGCCCGCCCCATTTGGTCTCGGTCTGCACGCCGTGCGACGACGCGAGCCACGAACCGCGGGTGACGCACCAGCCGGTGCGGCCGTCGAGGTTGATGATCTGCATGTCGCCCGGCAGGTTCGCGGCGACGTCGACCCAGCCGCCGTTCTGCGGGGCGGTGTAGGTGGAGATGAAGAACGACTCGCCGGACAGGAAGGCACGGCCGAGCCCCTTCATGATCCCGCCCTGCGCCTGGGACTGGACCTGCACGCCGTAGCTCGTCGCCATCATCGCGCCCGACTCGACCTGCGCCGGCTCACCCGGGGCGAGCATGAGCCTCGCCACCGCGAACGAGGGCTGGTGACGGATCTGAACCTGCATGTCTTCTTCTCCCCGGTGGTGGTTGTGACGCGCAGAGTCTTGCATGCGACCCCCGACCGAGGAGGATGGTCCGGTGATCTCCGTCGACGCCCACCGGCAGACCGTCACCGGCCTGCTCGGAAACGCCCCCGTCATCCGCCTTCCGCTCGCCTCCGCCGCGGGGCTCGTCCTTGCCGAGGACGTGCGCGCGGGGGTCTCGCTGCCGCCGTTCGACAACTCGGCGATGGACGGATACGCCGTCCGCGCCGAGGACATAGCGACGGCCGGCACGGCGCCGGTGACGCTGCCGGTCGCCGAAGACATCCCCGCGGGCCGGGTCGACATCACGAAGCTGGAGCCGGGCACCGCGCACCGGATCATGACCGGCGCCCCGTTGCCGCCCGGCGCCGACGCGGTGGTGATGGTGGAGCACACGGACGGCGGTATGACAGACGTCCGGATTCTCAGGACAGCCGTCCCAGGTGCGCATATCCGCCGTCAGGGCGAAGACGTCGTCGAGGGCACCGTGGCGCTTTCCGCGGGGACGGTGCTGGGCCCGGCGCAGCTGGGTCTCGCGGCGGCCGTCGGGCTCGCCGAGGTTCCCGTGTACCGGCCGTTGAAGGTGCTCGTGGTGTCCACCGGGACCGAACTCGTCGACGCGCCGGAACCGTTGCGGCACGGGCAGATCTACGAGTCGAACAGCATCATGCTGGCGTCCGCGATCCGCGCGCTCGGCTGCGAGGCCGAGGTGGTGCGCAGTGTGGTCGACGACGTGGACGAGTTCCGCTCGGTGATCGAGCCACGGCTGGCGGACGTCGATCTGCTGGTGACCTCGGGCGGGGTGAGCGCGGGGGCGTACGAAGTGGTGAAGGACGCGCTGACCGGGCAGGGCGTGGAGTTCCGGAAGGTCGCGATGCAGCCGGGCGGCCCGCAGGGCTGCGGACGCTGGAACGGCGTGCCGGTGGTGACGCTGCCGGGCAATCCGGTGAGCGTGCTCGTGTCCTTCGAAGCGTTCCTGCGCCCGGCGTTGCTCGCGGCGATGGGGCACACCGGGGTCGACCGGCAGAAGGTGCGGGCCCGGCTGACCGAGGCGATGACCTCCCCCGCCGGACGGCGCCAGTTCCGGCGGGGCTTCTACACGCATTCCGAGGGCGAGGTCACCGGGATCGTCGGTCCGCGCGGCGGGCCGGGATCGCATCTGCTGGCGTCGTTCACGCAGGCGAACTGCCTGATCGTGCTGCCGGAGGAGGTGGACTCGGCCGAGCAGGGCGACGAGGTGGACGTCCTCCTGCTCTGACCTGCGTTTCGCGGGCTAAACGCGATCCGACGGGAAGTCGCGGCACCGGCCGACGGGCGTGAACAGCAGGGCGAAGACGGCGACGACCTCCAGCCCGGCCATCAGGCCCAGCGTCTGCCGCACGCCTGCCGTTTCGCCGAGGATCCCGCCGAGCAGGCCGCCGAGCGCGATCGCGCCGAAGCTGAGCACGGACATGCTCGCGGTGACCCGGCCGAACATCGCCGCCGGGACGTAGCGCTGTTTGAAGGTGGCGTTGAGGACGTTCGAGCCGACGACGCCCGCGCTGACCGAGAACCCGGCGGCGACGAAGAACGCGAGCCCCCAGCCGCCGTTCGCCAGCGGGCCGAGCAGCATCATCAGCGCGCCGAAGGCCTCGCAGAGCACGAAGGCGCGTGCGGTGCCGATGCGCGCGGCGAGTTTGCCGGACAGCGCGGCGCCGAAAACGCCTCCCGCGCCGACAAGCGCGAGCACCAGCCCGGCGGCGCCTTCTCCGACGCCGAGATCGCGGACGAGGAACACGACCTCGATCGACTGGTATCCCATGAGCGCGACGTTCGAGATCGCGCCGAAGACCGCCAGGACACGCAGATACGGGTCGTGGACGACGAAAACGAGGCCGTCGCGGATCTCGTCCCGCAGCCGTGAACGCGTCTTCGCCGGGCGTTCGGGTTCGCGGTGCCGGATGGATCGCAGGCACAGCACGGAAATCCCGAAACTGACGGCGTCGGCGAGCACTCCGGAGACGGCACCGAACCAGTGCGCGAGCAGACCCGCGAGCCCCGGTCCGCCGATCTGCGCGGCGGATTCACTGCCCTGCAGCTTCTCGTTGGCTTCCTGCAGCTGGTCCTTCTCGACCAGCGAAGGCAAGTACGCGCGATACGCGACGTTGAAGAACACCTTCGCCACGCCACCCGCCAAGGCGACGACGATCAGCTGGGTCATCGTGAGCAGACCGGACCATGCCGCGACCGGGACGCTCAGGAACACCAGCATGGAAATGCCGTTGCACACCAGCATGACCGGGCGTTTCGGCCGCCGGTCGACCCAGGCGCCGGCGGGCAGGCCGATCAGCAGCCACGGCAGCCAGGCGGCCGCGGTCAGCAGCCCGACCGCGAACGTGCTCGCCTGCAGGGTGACCACCGCGACCAGCGGCAGCGCGACGACGGCGATGGAACTGCCGAGCACGCTGGTCGTCTCGCCGGTCCACAGCAGCCGGAAGTCCCTGGAGCGCAGCAGACCGCCGCGTTCGCGGGTGGTCACGGGCGGGCCGGGACGGCACGGGTGGAGATGAAGACGGGACGGCGTTCCTGGCCGTCGTCCGGGAGTTCACGGCCGCTGTAGGACTTGATCAGCTCGTGGACCTTCTCTTCGAGCTCGGCCAGTTCGGCGACCGACATCTTCGCCCAGCTGTCGGTGGCGAAAGCGGCGCGATGCCATTCCTCCGGATAGGTGTCGCGTTCGGCGAACCATTGGCGCGCCATGGAAACCTGACGTTCGAGGGCGAGGGATTCGGCGGCGGCCGCGACCGGGTCGTCGGGGAAGTCCGAAGGCGACCAGGAAACCGCGTAGCCCACGCGGCGCCACCAGCGCTCACGGCGGTCGCGGGCGAGTTCCGGCGCTTCCTCGACCAGATCGCTGGCGGCCAGCACCTTCAGGTGGTGACTGACGTTCCCGACCGCCTGCCCGGTCCGCTCGGCGAGCACGGATGCCGTGCACGGGCCGTCGAGGCGGAGGACGTCGAGCAGACGGCGCCGCAGCGGATGCGACATCGCGGCGAGCACCTTCGAATCGTGGACTTCACGCACTTCACGATCAGCACTGTCGGACATAAAGCACAACAGTAGTTGCACAAGAGTTCTTGTACAAGTCCCCTTGTGTGCTACTCCATCCGGGTCGGTAACCTCGATGGCATGGGTTTCTTCTCGTGGATCGTGTTCGGCGCCATCGCGGGATGGCTGGCCAATGTCGTGGTGGGCGGCCCGGACCGGCGGGGCGGCTGCCTGTTCAGCATCCTGATCGGCGTACTCGGCGCGGCCCTCGGTGGTTTCATCTACCGCCTCGCCACCGGCACCGAACGGACCTTCGAGTTCGACTTCCCCAGCTTCGGCGTCGCCATCCTCGGCTCGATCGTGCTGCTCGCCCTGCTGCGGCTGGTGCGCGGCTCCGGGCGGAGCGACTCGTATCGGCGGTGATCAACGGAGTAACCGTTGGTAACGGTTTTCTCGCGACCGGTGATCACCGGCGCGCGACGAACTAAAGTGGGCTGTTCGATCGGTTCCAGTGGCCGCGTCCGGTCGCATGTGCCGTCGGGGGGCATATGCGCCCGGACGCGCGTGCTTCGGCGATGACCGAGACGGCGCGGACGGGATCGACGAGCGGAGGCATCGGCGCCGCCGAAATGTCCCTCTTCCAGGCGCGGAACAGCTCGGCGAGTCGCTCGCCTGCGGGGTCCGGGCTGGCGGGCATTCGAGAGTCCTCAAGGTCTGCTATCGGCGTCAATTACCTAGAGTTATCGCGTATTTCGACCTTCCGTTACCGGGATGTGGCCCCTCCCACCCGGCGCGGGGAAACCCTTCCGGGGGAGGCCACGGCCCGTCTCCGGACAGGGCGGTAGCGTGGTGGCTCTTCCTGTCCCGACCCCCCGACACGAACTGCGGTGAACCCGACCAATGAGCGGCAACCGGCCGGAAGCCACTGGTAACCCCCTCGCGCACGCCGTGAAGCTGGCCCGCGAGACCGTTCCGCCGATGCACCCGGCCGGCAGGCCGTTCGTGTTCGGCGGTCTCGCCGCGACGCTGGTGCTGCGGAGGTTCTCCAAGCGCCTCGGCGTCGTCGGCGCGCTCGCGACGGCCGCCACGGCCGCGTTCTTCCGTGAGCCCAAGCGTGTCCCGCCCGCTCAGCCCGGCCTCGCGGTCGCGTCGGCGGACGGTCTGGTGTCGCTGATCGAAGAGGCCGTGCCGCCGCCCGAGCTGGGGCTGCCCGCCGAACCGCGGATGCGGGTGAGCGTGTTCCTGTCGGTGTTCGACGTGCACGTCCAGCGGGTCCCGGCGTCGGGGGTGATCGAGCGGGTCGCGTACCGGCCCGGGAAGTTCCTGTCCGCGGACCTGGACAAGGCGAGCGAGGACAACGAGCGCAACTCCGTGCTCATGCGCACCGACGACGGTCACGAGCTCGTCGTGGTGCAGATCGCAGGCCTGGTGGCCCGGCGCATCCTCTGTGAGATCCGCGAGGGTGACAAGGTCGGCGTCGGCGCGACGTACGGCATCATCCGCTTCGGCTCGCGAGTCGACCTGTACCTGCCGCCGGGCAGCAAGGTTCTCGTCTCGAAGGGCCAGCGCACGATCGGCGGCGAGACGCCGATCGCCGAGCTGCCCACGGCGCCGCACCCGGAAGGCTGATCCATGGTCCGCGTGACCACTCCCGGCGTGCGGCTGCTGCCGAACGCCATCACGGTGCTCGCCCTGTGCGCCGGCCTGTCGTCGGTGCAGTTCGCGCTGATCGGCAACTATCCGATGGCGATCGCGTCGATCGGGATCGCCGCGGTGCTCGACAGTCTCGACGGCCGGATCGCGCGGCTGCTGGACGCGACGTCGAAGATGGGCCAGGAGCTCGACTCGCTGTCCGACGGCATCTCGTTCGGTGTCGCGCCCGCGCTGGTGCTGTACGTCTGGCACGCGGAGGGCGAGCGGATCGGCTGGGTGGCGTCGCTGATCTTCGCGGTCTGCATGATCCTGCGGCTGGCGCGGTTCAACACGCTGATCGAGGATACCGAGCAGCCGCCGTACGCGGGCGAGTTCTTCGTCGGCGTGCCCGCGCCCGCCGGTGGCCTGCTGGCGATGCTGCCGCTGATCCTGGAGCTGCAGTTCGGGCAGGGCTGGTGGTCGCACCAGTACGTGGTGTGGGTGTGGACGATCGCCGTCGCCGCGCTGCTGATCAGCCGGATCCCGACACTCTCGCTGAAGACCGTGAAGGCGCCGCCGAAGGCGATCGCGCCGCTGCTGGTCGGGGTGGGCCTGCTGGCCGCCGCGATCATCCAGTTCCCGCTGGTGGCGCTGGCGATCGCGCTGATCCTGTACCTGGCGCACATCCCGTACTCGGTGTACCGGCACCGCTGGCTGGCGAACCATCCGGAGGCGTGGATGGCGCCGCCGCGGGAACGGCGCGCGATCCGGCGGCGTTCGAGCCGTCGCCGTCTGGGCCTGCGGCCGCCGCTGCGGCGCGTGGTGGCGGGCGCCGCTCAGCGCGTGCGGCTGCAGCGCGGCGAACAGCATGTCGCGCGCGCTCCGCGCACCATCAGCACCGACAAGGACCGCGACAACGGCCGGGGCCCGCGGCGCCGCTCATGGCGGCGGATCGGCCTGCGGAAACGCTGATTCGCCCCGACCGCGAGGCCATGCTTCGGCCTTGATCGCCCCTGGGCCCGAATGCCTTCCGGTTTGAGGGGTTGCCGCCGCGAGGTCCGTGAAGGACCCCGCCTGACGTCCTTTAAGGACAGCCGAAAACCTCGGGTGACCGCCCCCGCCCGTCCCTGGGCAACTTGGGGGTCGCTGCCCGTGGCGGGTGTCGCGAAAGCCACTTTCGGGACATCAGATGTCGCGAAAGTGGCTTTCGCGACACCCGCGCCAGCCCAGCGCGAGCCAAGCGAAGGTCACCCGGCCGAAGCGCGCAGCCCGCCGATCACCAGGTCCAGCTGGAACTCGAAGTCCCGCAGGCAGTCGCCCTCCAGCAGTGACGGCAGCGCCCGGTGCAGCGAGGGCAGCCCGTCCGCGGTCACCGACCGCTGGAACCACGCCACCACCGGCTCGGCCCGCTCCGACGGGTCCGGGACACCGGAAAGCCCCACCGTCTCGGTCAGTACCGCGCCGAACACCAGCCCGATCAGCGACCGGTAGCCCCGCGCGGCGCCGCGTTCGTCGAACCCGGCGTCCAGCAGCGCCGAGAACATCGCGTCGATGAACTTCAGCGCGCCCGCCGAACGCGGATTCGCCGCGTCGGTCGCCAGCGCGCGCACCACCACCGGATGCCGCGAAAAGGCCGTGTACAGCCCATGGGTCAGCGCCCGCAGCCGCTCGTCCCAAGGTCCGGGCCCGGGCAGCGGCACACTCTCGAAGACCCGCGCGGTCAGCCCGTCGAGCAGGTCGCCCTTGTTCGCGACGTGGTTGTAGAGCGACATCGCCTCCACGCCGACGTCGGCGGCCAGCTTCCGCATCGACAATCCGGCCAGTCCGTGTTCGCCCGCCAGCCGCAACGCGGCGTCGAGCACCTTCTCCCTGCTCAGCGCCATGCCTTCCAGTTTACCGGCACCCCCTTACGCCGTAAGTACTTACATCGTATGCTTACGCCGTAAGCCACCTGGAGGGATAGGTCATGGACACCGAAACGCTGCTCACCACCACCCGCTCGGTCCGCCGCAAACTCGACCTGGAGCGGCCGGTCGAGGAAGGACTTCTCGAAGACTGCGTCCGCATCGCGCAGCAGGCACCCGCCGCGGGGATGCTGCTCGACGCCCAGCGCTGGGTGATCGTCCGGGACCCGGAGCTGCGCGCGGAGATCGCGAAGATCGTCCGGGCGGAGGCCATTCCGACCATGGCGAAGTACGGGCACCTGGCGAGCGAGGCCGTCATGCGGTCGGCCCGGCACCTCGTCGACAACCTCGGCCGCGTCCCGGCCCTCGCGATCCCGTGCATGGTCGGCCGTCCGCCGGAGGATCCCGTCGTCCAGAACGGGTACTACGGCTCGGTGTACCCGGCGATCTGGAGTTTCCAGCTCGCGCTGCGGTCGAAGGGGCTCGGCAGTTCGATCTGCGCCTACCACCTGCCCGCGCGCGAGGCCGAGGTCGCGAAGCTGCTCGGAATCCCGGAAGACGTCGCGCAGATCAGCCTGCTCGCCGTCGGGTACACGACCCAGCGCGACTTCTCCCCGGCCGCCCGGCGACCCGCCGGGGAGATCCTGTCCTTCGACCGCTGGACACGGTCCGCGTAGATAGGGTGGCGGGGTGAGCGCACCCCAGATCACGCTGACCGTCCGGCACACCCCGTCCGCCTTGGATTCCCGCCGCGGCGTCGTCCGGCTGCACCCCGAAGTCCTCGACGCGCTCGGCCTGATGGCCTGGGACGCCGTCCGCGTCACCGGCGCCAGGGTCAGCTCGGCGCTGGCCGCCCCGTCGGACGCCGAGGGGATCCCGGGCGTCATCCTCCTCGACGACGTCACGATGTCGAACCTCGGCGTGACCGAAGGCTCGGAGGTGGTCGTCGCGCCGGCGGAGGTGTCGGCCGCGAAAACGGTCACCGTGGCGGGCTCGCGTATCGCGAGCGTGTCGCTCTCCCCGCACACCCTGCGGCTCGCCCTGATCGGCAAGGTGCTGACCGTCGGCGACGCGGTTTCCCTGCTCCCCCAAGATCTCGCGCCCGCGCCGGGTTCCGACGTCTCCGCGGTCCGCGGTCAGTTGTCCCGCGCCATCGGGATGACGTGGACCAACGAGCTTCTCACCGTCACCGCCACCGAGCCGTCGGGCCCGGTCGCCGTCGGACCGTCCACTGTGGTCAGCTGGCGTGACGGCGCCCGCACCGGCGAGGCCGCGCCCGCCGCGGCCCCGGCCCGCGCCGGGACGACGCTGGTGCGCAGCACGCCCTCCACCCCGCACGAAGACTTCATCGACGCCGAGATCGTCGAAGACGAGCGGATCGAAGAGGCGGCCGAGGAAACCGTGCCTCCCCTGTCGGATCTCGCCGGCTCCGAAACGGCCGCGCGCAAGCTCGCCGAATGGTTCGACCTGGCCTTCCATCGCCCGGAGCTGCTGGCGAAGCTCGGCACGTCGGCGCACCTCGGGGTCCTGCTGTCCGGGCCGGAAGGCGTCGGGAAGGCGACGCTCGTCCGCGCCGTGGCACAGGCCGAGAAGGTGCGGGTGGTGTCGCTCGCGGCGCCGAACATCGCCGTCCTCGAACCGAACGTCGCCGCCGCGCGGCTGCGGGAAGCGATCGAGCAGGCCACCCGCGACGAAGACCCCGCCGTCCTGCTGATCACCGACATCGACGCGTTGCTGCCCGCGTCCCAGCCGCCGCCGCTCGCGACGGTCGTCCTCGACGACCTGCGCAAAGCCTTGCGCAACAAGGGGTTCGCCGTGGTCGCCACCACCGGCCGGGCCGAGTCCACCGATCCGAGGCTGCGCGCCGCCGACCTGCTCGACCGCGAACTCGGCCTGCCGCTCCCGGACTCGAAGACCCGCACGGAGCTGCTGCGTGTGCTCCTGCGCGAAGCCCCGCTGGAGTCCGGCGTCGACGTCGGCCCGATCGCCGAGCGCACCCCCGGCTTCGTGGCCGCGGACCTCATCGCGCTCCGCCGCGACGCCGCCCTCCGCGCCGCGCTGCGGCAGCGTGACGTCGAAGAGCCGCGGATCTCCCAGCAGGACCTGCTCGACGCGCTCACCACCGTCCGCCCCATCTCGATGTCCACTTCGGACAATCTGGCCACCGGTGGGCTGACCCTGGACGACGTCGGCAACATGACCGACGTCAAGCAGTCGCTCACCGAGGCGGTGCTCTGGCCGCTGCGCTACCCGGACTCGTTCGCGCGCCTCGGCGTCGATCCGCCGCGTGGCGTGCTCCTGTACGGGCCGCCCGGTGGCGGCAAGACGTTCCTGGTCCGCGCGCTCGCCGGCACCGGCGCGCTGAACGTCTTCGCGGTCAAGGGCGCCGAACTGATGGACAAATGGGTCGGCGAGTCCGAACGCGCGGTGCGGGAACTGTTCCGCCGTGCCGCCGAGGCCGCGCCGTCGCTGATCTTCCTCGACGAGATCGACGCGCTCGCCCCGCGCCGCGGCCAGTCGTCGGATTCCGGCGTGTCGGACCGCGTCGTCGCGGCACTGCTGACCGAATTGGACGGTGTGGAGCCGATGCGCGAGGTCGTCGTCCTCGGCGCGACGAACCGGCCGGAGCTGGTCGACCCGGCCCTGCTGCGGCCGGGACGGCTCGAACGCCGCGTCTACGTCCCGCCGCCGGACGCGCACGCCCGCGAGGCGATCCTCGCCGCCAGCGCCAAGAACACCCCGCTCGCGTCCGATGTGGACCTCGCGGCGTATGCGGCCACTTTGGACGGTTACTCGGCGGCGGACTGCGCGGCACTGATCCGGGAGGCCGCGCTGACCGCGATGCGGGAGTCGCTGGAGGCCAAGGAGGTCACCGCGGAGCATCTTACGAAGGCGGCCAAGGCCGTGCGGCCGTCGCTCGACCCGGCCCAGCTCGCGGCGCTGGAGGCGTACGCGCGGACCCAGGTCTGAGAACGCGGAAAGGGCCCGCTTCCTCGCGAGGGAGCGGGCCCTTTCCGTACGGGCTAGGAGCCGTCTTTGTCGTTGGCCTTGTAGTCCTTGGTGAGGATGACGATCACGCCGGGGCCGATGTTCTCGATCTCCTTGAACCGGGGCTCGGCGCGGAAACCGAACTCCAGCGCCAGCGCCTTCGCGGCCGCTTCCTCGTCGGTGCCCGGGCGGTAGTAGGCCACCGTCTCCGGGAGCCTGCCCGGGTAGCCCTTGACCTCCGAGACGTTCCAGCCGGAGGCGCGGAAATCCTTCGCGGCCTGCTCGGCGAGGCCCTGGATCGTGCTGTTGTTGTAGACGCGCACGGTCACCCACTTGTGCGACGCCTGCTGGTCGCCACCGGGCTGGCCCGGCTGACCGGTCTGCCCCGGCTGGCTCGACGGCGGCGCGGAGCTCGGGGGCGCGCTCGACGGAGGCGCCGACGACGACGCGGGCGGAGTGCTGGCCGGAGGCGAGCCCGGTGCCGGCGACGAAGGCTGCGTCGCGCCGTCCGAAGACGTGGGCGTGGTGCCGGGCGGGGTCGCGGTGTCGGAGTCACCGCCGCCACTGGTCAGGGTGATCCCGCCGATCACGGCGGCGATCACGGCGACACCGACCAAGGCCAGTCCGGCGGCCTTCATCGGCCGGGACAGGCCCGAAAACAGACTCATGAGAGATCGATCCCCAGTCGCCGGGCCGCGCGGTTGCGCTGCCGGGCCGCTCGCGTCTTTCGCAGGCGCTTCACCAGCATCGGGTCGGCCTGCATGGCTTCGGTCTTCTCGAGCAGCCGGTTCAGCAACTGGTAGTAGCGAGTCGACGACATAGAGAAGCGTTCGCGGATGGCCTGTTCCTTCGCGCCGGCGTACTTCCACCACTGACGTTCGAACGCGAGCATGTCGAGCTCGCGCTCGCTGAGGCCGTTCACGGTCTCCGACGGGGACGGCTGGTCGGGCTCAGCCATCGACTCCGCGGCGTCCATCCGACTCCTCGCAATCAGGTCAGTGCTCGGCGGGCGTGAAACCACAGGCTTGTCATTCCGCGGCGCCATTAGACCACGGATGCGGCGCCCGGCCTCGGTAACGACGTCGGCGCGTCATGGGTAAGGGTGTACCAGAAGGGTCCGACTAAACTGCGCGCGTGACCGTCCATCCCATCGTGATCGCCGGCGAGCCCGTGCTGCACAACCCGACTCGGGAGATCACCGAGTTCGACGACAAGCTGCGCACCCTCATCGACGACATGTTCGAGACCATGTACGCCGCCGAAGGGGTGGGCCTCGCGGCCAACCAGATCGGCCTCGACCTGCGCGTGTTCGTCTACGACTGCCCCGACGACGAGGGCACGCGCCACAAGGGCGTCGTGGTGAACCCGAAGCTCGAGACGTCGGAGATCCCGGAGACGATGCCGGATCCGGACGACGACTGGGAAGGCTGCCTGTCGGCGCCCGGCGAGTCGTACCCGACGGGGCGCGCTTCGTGGGCGAAGGTCACCGGCTTCGACGTCGAGGGCAATCCGATCGAGGTCGAAGGCACCGGCTACCTCGCGCGCTGCCTGCAGCACGAGACCGATCACCTGGACGGCTTCATCTACCTCGACCGGCTGGTCGGGCGCCACGCCCGCGCGGCGAAGAAGATGCTCAAGGCGAACAAATGGGGCGTTCCGGGCAATTCGTGGCTGCCCGAGGCTCAGCCCTCCGACGACTGACCTCGTGAGTGGTAAGGACGGTTAGAACCGTCCTTACCACTCACGAGACGTGAGGGTCAGCAGCCCAGGAAGTGGCACCGCACGACCCGCGGCTGCTCGATCACCTTCCCGGCCTCCACCGACCACGCGAGCCGGAGGTACTGCGCGTGCGTCCAGGCCAGCGGCGTCGCGGACGCGGTCGGCGTGCCCGCCGGGAAGCCCGGCTGCCCCGAAGGCGCGTTCTCGTCCCAGACCTGCTCCGGCATCGTGTCCCCGGAGCTGCTGACGCGCCCCAGGTCGCGAAGGCGCTTCGCGGCCGTACCCCGGTCACCGTTGGCAAGGTCGTACTCGCCGCGTTCACCCGCGAGCAGCGGCCACAGTCGCCCGAAAGTGGTCCGGCTTTCGGCCGGGAACGTGTAGTCCCACGGTGAGCCGTCGGCCTTCTCGCCGTACCCGTCTTTCGTGTAGCGGTGCCAGAACTGACCCGTCGGGGTGGTGAACGCGATGTCGGCGTCGGTGACCTTGACGCTGTTCCTGATCACCGGATCGTCGGCGCGGTAGATGCCCAGCCTCACCAATTCGAGGAATCCCGCGTCGGTCACGGCACGCTGGTCCATCGTCACGCTGGAATTGCCCAGGTTGTACTTCGTGCCGTTGTCCGCGTTGCCGTCCTTGGACAGCCGGACGAAGTACGGATCCTTCGACAGCGGCCCGTTCGTCGTCACCGTCCACTGGGCGAGTTTCGCCTTGAAAGCGTCGGCGGTGTCGAGGTAGCGCTTCGCGTCGGCGGCGGCGCCGTTCGCCTTGGCGAGGTCGGCCGCGCAGACCAGCCCGGCGATCACCGCGGCGATCGTCGAAGGCGAGTAGCCGTCCTGCTCCTCCCAGCGTTCCTGCTGGCTGTACGGCGACGCGTGCCCGTTGTCCGCCTTGTAGGACAACAGGAATTCCGCCGCCTTGCGCACCCCCGCCAGGTCTTCGCGTCGGTGCGGCCGAGCTGCTGCGCGAGCACGATCGGCAGCGCGGTCTCGTCGAGCTGGACGGACGTCCAGTACGGCGTGCCGTCGACGTGACTGTTCTGCGGCAGATGCCCGTCCGGCAGCTGCTGCGTGCCGAACATGTAGTCGACCGACCGGTTCGCGGCGTCGCGGTCGCCGGCGGCGAGCAGCCCGGTCGCGATCTGGTAGAGGTCGCGCGGCCAGACCAGGTGATAGGTGCCCGACGGCGACCATTCCGGGTCGTTGTTCCCGAACCGCCACGGCATGCTCGGCGACGCGATGAGCGCGCCCTGGTGGATCTTGTCCTCGCTCGCCGCGAGCATGAGCACGGACGCCTGATACAGATCCCGTTCCCGCATGGTCTTCAGGGACGACGGCGCGTCTTTCACCTGACGGAGGTACTGCGTCCAGCCGCGGTCGTACGCGCGCGCGGCATCGTTGAATCCGCGCCGCAGAGAGGCTTTCGCGTTGGCGAGCGCGTCGGAGTCCTTCGCGCCCATGCCCAGCGAAAGCGTGAAGTCCCGCGAGCGGACACCATCGGCGGAGGTCTGCCCGGTGATCAGCACGTTGCCCTTGGCCGCGGTCGCGTAATCCTTGAGGCTGAACGACTTCGTCAGCTGCGTGATGCCGTCGGACGAACCCGCGTAACCCACCGAAGTCCGCGAGAACGCCGGTTCCGCCGCCAGCGCGGCCGCCGTCTTGGCGTCCGAAGAGACCGCGCTCGCTCCGTCCGAGCGCGCCGAATCGTCGGAGCCCTCGTTGGTGAGATCGGGATCCGCGACCGCGTACACCTGATACGGGCGGCCGGTCAGCGAAACGAAGTCGACGTCGATCAGCACGCTCGTGCGCGCCGGGTCGGTGACATAGGTCTTGCGGAGCTTCCATCGCCGCCGGTCGTCGGTGATGGTCTGTTCGTAGGTGAGGCCGCCGGTGCGGCGCACCTGGTGCGCCTTGGCCGAGGAATCGACGGTGGCGAAGCTCGTCCCGTCGGTGACCACGAGATCCAGCGCTCGCACGCTCGGCGTGGAGAGATCCGGGTAGTAGACCTCGGACATCCGGCCACCTTGAAGGGTGAACCAGACGTTGCTCGCCCGTTCGCGGGCGGTGCCGAAGCCGGTCTTGTCCGCCGGGAGCCAGCTCGGATGGGCGCCGGGCGCTCCTGGCGCCTCACCGCCCTGGGCCTCGGCGATCGCGGGGACCAGCCCCGCGATCAGCACGCCTGCCAGTGCCGGGAACACGAGTTTCCGCATATCCACCCCAGACTTCTGTAACGGTGCAGAACCTCCGGGATTCTGTCGTGAATCCCCGGCGCGCACATGCTCCAAACCGGTGAACCGCTAACGCTGTCGACATGTCGGCCCGGAAATCGCGTTGCCCGTGGCGGCCCTCGTCCCCGACGATCGGGGAATGCCGAACCTGCTGGCGTTCATCCCCGCCGCGTTCCTCATGGCGATGGTCCCCGGCCCGGCGACGGTGATGCTGATCAAGCAGTCGGCGAAGGGCTCGCGCCGGAACGCGTTCGCCACCGTCGCGGGTATCGAGGCGGGCGTCGCGTTCTGGGGACTCGCCGCGGTGTTCGGTCTCACCGCGCTCCTCATCGCCTCGCAGGTCGCCTACGACATCCTGCGCATCGCGGGCGCGGTCTTCCTGATCTACCTCGGCGTCAAAGCGCTCTTCTTCCGCAAGCGCGACGGCGAGGTCGCCGAACCCGCCGGGCGCGGCTTCCGAGCCGGTTTCCTGATCAACGTGAGCAACCCGAAGGCGGGCGTGTTCGCGATCTCGTTCCTCCCCCAGTTCGTGCCCGCCGACGGCGGGCCGTGGCCGCTGCTGCTGTGCGTCGCGGTGTGGATCGCCGTCGACATCGTCTGGTATTCGTCGCTCGCCTTGCTGGTCACACGCCTGGGTGAGTGGCTGCGCCGCGATCGCGTCAAGCTGTGGCTGGAGCGCACGTCCGGCGGCGTCTTGGTCGGCTTCGGAGTGACCGTCGCCTTGGAGGGTTGATTGTCCGAGGCCCGGCGTGGCATGGTCGGGGCACAACCAAACAACCGCGGGAGCTCGCGCCATGGCGGGCTGAGAGGGCGGCTGGTGTCTTTCCAGGGACCCGGCGCCGCCGACCGCATGAACCTGACCGGGTAATGCCGGCGTAGGGAGTGAACGTCGTTGACGACGCTTGAGAACAAGGCTGCCATCCAGCCGACCGTCACCACCGGTCCGATCACCGGTTCCCGCAAGGTCTATCACCAGACGGAATCCGGTCTCCGGGTCCCCGCGCGGCGGATCGATCTTTCGAACGGCGAGCATTTCGACGTTTACGACACCTCCGGCCCGTACACCGACGACGACGCGCAGATCGATGTCCACAGTGGACTCCATCGGCTGCGCGCAGGCTGGGCCGACGGTCGTGAGCACAACACCCAGCTCGGCTGGGCGAAACAGGGCGTCATCACCCGCGAGATGGAGTACATCGCGGCACGCGAGCGCTGCTCGCCGGAATTCGTGCGGGACGAGGTCGCGCGCGGCCGCGCGGTGATCCCCGCCAACCGCAAGCACCCGGAGACCGAGCCGATGATCATCGGCAAGAACTTCCTGGTGAAGATCAACGCCAACATGGGCAACTCGGCCGTCTGGTCCTCTGTGGAGGAAGAGGTCGACAAGATGGTGTGGGCCACCCGCTGGGGCGCCGACACGATCATGGATCTCTCCACCGGCAAGCGGATCCACGAGACGCGCGAGTGGATCATCCGCAACTCGCCGGTCCCGGTCGGCACCGTGCCGATCTACCAGGCACTGGAAAAGGTCAACGGGGAGCCGGAAAAGCTGTCGTGGGAGGTCTACCGCGACACGATCATCGAACAGTGCGAGCAGGGCGTCGACTACGTCACCGTGCACGCGGGCGTGCTGCTGCGCTACATCCCGCTGACCGCGCGCCGGGTCACCGGCATCGTCTCGCGCGGCGGCTCGATCATGGCCGCGTGGTGCCTCGCGCACCACAAGGAATCGTTCCTGTACACCAATTTCGCCGAACTCTGCGAGATCCTGCGCGAGTACGATGTCACCTTCTCCCTCGGTGACGGCCTGCGGCCGGGCTCGATCGCCGACGCGAACGACCGCGCGCAGTTCGCCGAGCTGGAGACGCTGGGCGAGCTCACGCACATCGCCCGCGAACACGACGTCCAGGTGATGATCGAGGGCCCGGCCACGTGCCGATGCACAAGATCAAGGAGAACGTCGAACTCGAGGAGAAGCTGACCGGCGAGGCGCCGTTCTACACCCTCGGCCCGCTCGCGACCGACATCGCGCCGGCGTACGACCACATCACCTCGGCCATCGGCGCGGCGCAGATCGGCTGGTACGGCACGGCGATGCTCTGTTACGTCACGCCGAAGGAGCACCTCGGCCTGCCGAACCGCGACGACGTGAAGACCGGCGTCATCACCTACAAGATCGCCGCGCACGCCGCCGACCTCGCCAAGGGGCACCAGTACGCGCAGGAGTGGGACGACGAGCTTTCCAAGGCCCGCTTCGAATTCCGCTGGAACGACCAGTTCAACCTGTCGCTGGACCCGGACACCGCGCGCTCGTACCACGACGAGACGCTGCCCGCGGAGCCGGCGAAGACGGCGCACTTCTGCTCGATGTGCGGGCCGAAGTTCTGCTCGATGCGCATCACGCAGGACGTCCGCAAGTACGCCGAGGAACACGGACTGTCCACTGTGGAGGCCATCGAGGCCGGCATGGAGGAGAAGTCGAACGAGTTCGCCGAGCAGGGCAACAAGGTCTACCTGCCGGTGGTCAATCAGTGACGGAGACTCCCCGGACCGCCCTCACCATCGCCGGATCGGATTCCGGTGGCGGTGCGGGCATCCAGGCCGACCTGCGCACCTTCTTCGCCAACGGGGTGCACGGGATGGTCGCGCTCACCGCGGTCACCGTGCAGAACTCGCTGGGCGTGCAGGGGTTCAGCGAGATCCCGGTCGACGTCGTCACCGGCCAGATCAAGGCCGTCGCCACGGACATGGGCGTCGACGCGGCGAAGACCGGGATGCTGGCGACGGCCGAGATCATCAACGCCGTCGCGAAAACCCTCGACGAGGTCCACATCGGACGCTCGACGGGCACGCCGTTCGTCGTGGACCCGGTCGCCGCTTCGATGACCGGGCACGCGCTGCTGCGCGAAGAGGCGCTGGAGGCGATCCGCACGGAGCTTTTCCCGCGCGCCACGCTGATCACGCCGAACCTGGATGAGGTACGGCTGCTGACCGGCGTCGAAGTCACCGGGCCCGCGACCCAGCGGGAGGCGGCGGAAGCGTTGCTGGAGTTCGGTTCCGAGTGGGTGCTGGTGAAGGGCGGACACCTCGACGCTGCTCAGGATTGCGTGGATCTGTTGTCCGACGGTGAATCCTGGGTCGAGCTGAGCGGCCCGCGGTTCGACACCCGGAACACCCACGGCGGCGGGGACACGATGGCTTCGGCGATCACGTCCTCGCTGGCGAAGGGGGCCGACGTCCCCACCGCCGTCGCCGAGGGGAAACGGTTCATCGAGCGGTGCGTGGCGGAGTCGTATCCGCTGGGGCGGGCGTGGGGCCGGTGTCGCCGTTCTGGAAGTTGCGGTAAGCGATCGGGCTCGTGAGTGGCAAGGACGGTTAGAACCGTCCTTGCCACTCACGAGGCCCTAGCGGGCGCTGAGGCGAGGAGCGTCCACCGCCCAATACCAGTTGTTCCCCGCCGCGTAGAGCCGCCAGGTCAGCTTCACCGAACGAGCCCCCGCCGGCACCTTCACCGAGGCCGACGTCGGCACCGAAAGGACGTCGCCGCCCTTGTTCACCGTCCCGGACTCCGGTCCGTAGGCCAGCACGTTCTGCTCGGGGCCACCGTCGAACGACGCCGTCAGCGCGCCCCGCTGCGTCCCGTCCTGCCGGTAGTGCGAGACGAACGAGACGTCCACAGTGGACTTCCCGGTGACGTCGAGCGAAGGCGACACCAGGGAAGAGTCGAAGGTGCCGCGCGAGGAGGGCGAGCCCTTGTCGTCCCACTCGTCCGGATCCGCGACCGCGAACACGCCACGTGCGCGGGCGTTCGCCTCGCGCTGCTGGCCGGGGGCGGTGCGGGTCCAGAAGTCGTCGGTGGTGAAGGACCAGCCTTGCCACTCCGTCACGCCGGCGGGCATACCGGAGGCGTTGCGCACGCTCCAGCCGCCGGGCGCGTCGTGCGTCCAGCCGAGGACTCCCGCCGGGACACTGGTTTCGTCCTGCCGGGGCTTCAAGGCGGCCGTGTCGAAGACGTCCGAGGGAGCGGCGCCGAGCGCGTAGCCGTCGTAGACCGCCGGGGCGGCGATGCCCAGATGCCGCAGCACCGTCGGCGCGATATCGACGATCTTCGGTGCCACCGCGGGGGTTCCGGCCGGGACCGCGCCACCGGCGGCGATCACGAACGTCATCCGCTCCTCGGGCGTGTCGCCGCCGTGACCGCCCGAGGGCGTGTGGCCGTGGTCGGAGGAGATCATGATCAGCCAGTCTTCGTTCGCGCGGTCCGCGCGGGCGTCGACGGCGGCGAGCAGGCGGCCGATCAGCGCGTCGTCGGTGCGCAAGCTGGCTTCGTACTCCGGGGAATCCGCGCCGTGGTCGTGCCCCGCGATATCCGTCTGTCCGAAGTAGACGAATGACGCGTCGGCCTTGCCCTGCTTGAGGTGCTTCTCCGCGTCGACGGCGATCTGCTCGTCGGTCTTCTCGTAGCCGTCGCTGTCGCCGTTCCGGACGAACTTGCGGTCCTGGCCGGTGCGCAGGATCCGGTCGCTGATCGGCGTCCAGTCGACGGCCGCGTAGGTGTCCAGCGCCGGGTTCGCGGTTTCGGCGCGGGCGAGCCAGCTCGGATGCGAGGCGAGGTCGTTGCCGGTGAAGGAGTTGTCCTTCACCTTGTGCTTGTCCGGCCAGACGCCGGTGAGGATCGTGGACCAGCCGGGGCCGCTGACCGTCGGCGCCATCCCGCTGCCGTACAGCGAACTGCGCGACGCGTAGCCGCGCTCCACGAGCGCGTGGACGTTCGGGGCGTCGGCGGCCATCAGCTTGTCGAAGCGGGCGCCGTCCAGGCCGATGACCAGCACCTTCGGCGTCTTGGCCGCGGCGGCGGCGACACCGGACGTCAGCCCGGCGACGGCCACCAAGACCGACAGGAGGGAAAGCGTTCTGCGCACGAAAGCCTCCAGATAACTTGTTCGAACCAATTGTTCGTCAAGTTAGTGCGCCGAACTGTCTTCCCGATGAAGTCCGCGTGCCGCCGCGAAGGACTTCAGCCGACGGGCTCCATCACCCGCGCGTCGTATTCCTTCCGCGATTCGAGGATCCCGTCGAAGTTGGCGACCGACCATTCGCTGACCGCCATGAGCAGCGTGCCCGCGCTCGCCCCGCGTTCGGTCAGCGCGTACTCGACGGTCGGCGGCGTGGTCGGGAAGACCGTGCGCGTGACGAGGCCGTCGCGTTCGAAGGCGCGCAGGTTCTGCGTCAGCATCTTCTGGCTGATCCCGCCGACGGCGCGGCGCAGCTCACCGAACCGGTGCGGCCGCCGCGACAGCGCGCCGAGCACGAGCGCGGTCCACTTGTTGGCGAGCAGATCGAGGACGTCTCGGCACGGACAGTTCCGCAGGTAGATGTCCCACGGGGATTCCGGCACTTCACAGGTGGTTTCCATCAGGTACCTAGTTTACCTTTAAGTGCCTTCTAGCGAAAAGAGACCAAGCGCCCGAGCATGGAAAGCACCGACAACGAAGGAGCTTTCGATGCGCGTCGTGACCCAGCAGCGGCTTGGTGGCCCGGAAGTGCTGGAGGTGACCGAAACCGATCGGCCTGCCCCCGGCCCGACGGAGGTGCTCGTGCGCGTGCGCGCGGCCGGGATCAACCCGGTCGACTGGAAGACCCGGGCCTACGGCGTCTTCATGGGCGAGCCGCCGTTCGTCCTCGGCTGGGACGTTTCCGGGGTGGTGGAGGAGCTCGGCGTGGGCACCACGCGCTTCGCCGTCGGCGACGAGGTCCTCGGCTTCCCGTGGTTCCCGCGGCAGGCCGGCGGCTACGGCGAATACGTGACGGCACCGGCCCGCCAGTTCGTGCGCAAACCCGCGAGCCTCACCCACGAGCAGGCCGCCGGGTTGCCGCTCGCCGGGCTCACCGCCTGGCAGGGCCTCGTGGACATCGCCGACGTCCGCCCAGGCCAGCGTGTGCTGATCGACGCGGCCGCGGGCGGTGTGGGGCATCTGGCCGCGCAGGTGGCGAAGGCGCGCGGGGCGTACGTCCTGGGCACGGCGAGCGCCGGGAAGCACGGATTCCTCCGCGAGCTCGGCGTCGACGAGCCGATCGACTACCGCGACGACACCGCGACGGCGTCCGATGTGGACGTCGTGTTCGGGCTGGTCGGAGCGGAGAGCGACCTGCGCTGGCTGGACGCCGTGAAACCGGGCGGCCTGCTGATCGCGGTCCCCGGAGGGCCGAGCGAGGCAGTCGTGGCGAAGGCGGAGAAGCTCGGCGTGCGGACGTCGGGGATGCTCGCCGAACCCGACGAGATCGGTCTCCTGGCGCTGACCGAGCTGGTCGAGAAAGGCGAATTGCGCGTCCATGTCGACCAGACCTTCCCGTTGGAAGACGTCGCGAAGGCGCACGAAACCGGTGAAGGCGGCCGTGTCACCGGGAAGCTCGTCCTGACGGTCTAACCGGCTGGGCTGAAAGCGTCCTTCGCCGCGTCCGATGCGGCGATGGGCCCCTTCGCCCCTGCCGGGGTTTCGCGTGGCTGGAGGGATACCGCGCGGAGTGCGATGGCTCACGCGCTGGGCCACCGTGGTGGCCTGCGGCCGAACCCCTGTCGCGCCAAAAGGACCAGCCGGGAAAATGAACCCATGAGCGAGAACCCGAGCCCGCCGTCGGCGCTGACCATCGCGGGGTCCGACTCCGGCGGCGCCGCCGGCCTTCAGGCGGACCTGCGCACGTTCCTCACCTGCGGGGTGCACGGTCTGGTCGCGGTCACCGCCGTGACCGTCCAGAACACCCTCGGCGTGCACGACCGCACCGACATCCCGGCGCGGATCGTCGCCGGGCAGATCGAGGCGGTCGCCGCCGACATGGGCGTCAACGCGGCCAAGACCGGCATGCTCGCCTCGGCCGAGATCATCCACGCCGTCGCCGCGGCCTGCGACAAGGCCGAGATCGGCCGCGACAGCAAGGTGCCGTTCGTGGTCGACCCGGTCGCGGCGTCGATGCACGGGCATCCGCTGTTCGACGAGGCCGGGCTGGTGGCGCTGCGCGACGAGCTCTTGCCGCGCGCGACCGTCCTCACCCCGAACCTCGACGAGGTCCGCCTGCTCACCGGGATGACGGTGACCACCCGCGAGCAGATGCACCAGGCGGCCGTCGTGCTGCACCGGCTCGGGCCGAAGTACGTGCTCGTGAAGAGCGGCCACCTCGTCTCCGACCCGGAATGCGTCGACGTGCTCTTCGACGGCTCCACCTTCGTCGAACTGCCGGGCGAGCGGTACGCGACGCAGCACACGCACGGCGCCGGGGACACGATGGCGTCGGCACTGACGGCCGGTCTCGCGAAGGGGATGTCCGTCGTGGAGGCCGCCCGCTACGGCAAGTGGTTCGTCTCACACGCGGTCGAAAACGCCTATCCGATGGGCGCGAAGGTCGGTCCGGTTTCGGCGTTTTGGCGGCTTGCGCCGG
Organism: Amycolatopsis sp. EV170708-02-1; assembly: GCF_022479115.1. Lineage (NCBI taxonomy): Bacteria > Bacillati > Actinomycetota > Actinomycetes > Pseudonocardiales > Pseudonocardiaceae > Amycolatopsis > Amycolatopsis sp. EV170708-02-1. The sequence goes on along the minus strand of NZ_CP092497.1, from coordinate 2,789,182 downwards.
AGCACTGAGCACTCGCCCGGTTACGATCTGCGCCGTGACCGGACGCGAAACGGTGGCCAGGGTCGTCGAAGACCGCCGCTTCCAGCACTTCATCATCGCGGTGATCGTCGTCAACGCCGTCACCCTCGGCCTGGAGACCTCGACCAGAATGGTCGCCGAGTACGGGCCGCTGCTGCACACGGTCGACTACGTCGCGCTCGGGATCTTCGTCCTGGAAATGGCCTCGAAGCTCTACGCCTACCGCGCGAAGTTCTTCCGCGATCCGTGGAACATCTTCGACCTGATCGTCGTCGGCATCGCGGTGATCCCCACGACCGGTCCGTTCGCGGTGCTGCGGGCGTTGCGGGTCCTGCGCGTGCTGCGGCTGATCTCGGTCGTGCCGTCGATGCGGAAGGTCGTCACCGGCCTGCTCGCGTCCATTCCCGGCATGGCTTCGATCGCCGCGCTCCTCGCCCTGATCATCTTCGTCGCGGGCGTGATGGCGACGAAACTGTTCGGCGCGATCTCGCCGGAGAACTTCGGCGACCTCGGCACTTCGCTGTTCACGCTGTTCCAGGTGATGACGGGCGAGGCCTGGCCGGACATCGCGAAGGAGATCATGAAGGAAGCACCCATGGCCTGGGTGTTCTTCGTGGTCTACATCCTCGTGTCCAGCTTCGCGGTGCTGAACCTCTTCATCGCCGTGGTGGTCAGCGGGATGGAGGACGAGCTTCGCCAGGACATCCGCGAGGAAGAGGCGAAGCAGGCCGCGACCCAGGCTCAGGCGAACAAGGAGATCCTCGACGAGATCCGCGCCCTTCGCGCCGAGATCAGCGCTCTTCGTCCGCGATGAGCGCTTCGAGCGCGGGCAGAGCCGCCGCCAGGGCCGCCTGGTGCTCCGGGGTCAGCCGTTCGAGGCGTTTGCCGAGTTCGTTCACCCGCGTCGACCGGACGCCCGAAACCAGCCTCTCGCCCTCTTCGGTCGCCTCCGCGAGCCAGGCGCGCCTGTCGATCGGGTCCGATTCACGGCTGACGTAGCCCGCTTCGACCAGCGAAGCGACGATCCTCGACATGGTGGCCGCGGCGACGCCTTCCTTCGCCGCGAGATCACCCAGGCGGAGCTGGCCGTAGTGCACGAGGGTGGCGAGCGCCGAGATCGCGCCGTGGCCGGGCCCCGGCACCCCCGCCTGGCGCAGTGACCGGGACAGCCTGCCCACCGCCAGGAACAACCTGCCCGAAACGTCCTGGACCGTTGACGTGGTCACCACTGGCTCCTCTGGGTACACGGCGGCGGGTGCGCCTCCGGAAAGTGCCGTCAACCATACGGGCTCCGGGGGCGTACTCGCTGTTAAGGCCGTGAACCGTACAAAAGGGTTATCGAGGCGGGCTCGAGGCGTGCGCCCAGAACCGCTGCGGGATCCGCCCCGCGCCGGCGGCCAGCCGCCCGGCGGTGACGGCGGCCCGCATCGCCGACGCCATCCGTTCCGGGTCCGCGGCCCTGGTCACGGCGGTGGAGAGCAGGACGGCGTCGCAGCCGAGCTCCATCGCCAGCGTCGCGTCGGAAGCCGTGCCGATCCCGGCGTCGAGGATCACCGGAACCCCCGCGCGCGACACGATCAGCTCGATGTTGTGCGGGTTCCGGATGCCGAGACCGGTGCCGATGGGCGCGCCGAGCGGCATCACCGCCGCACAGCCCGCCTCCTCCAGCCGCAGCGCCAGCACCGGGTCGTCGTTGGTGTACGCGAGCACGGTGAAGCCGTCCGCGGCGAGCTGTTCGGCCGCTTCGAGGGTCTCGAACGGGTCGGGCAGCAGCGTGCGGTCGTCGGCGTGGACCTCCAGCTTGACGAGGTCGGTTTCGAGCGCTTCGCGGGCGAGCTGCGCGGTGAGGACGGCTTCGGCGGCCGTCCGGCAGCCCGCGGTGTTGGGCAGCAGGCGGATGCCGAGCCGCCGAAGGAGTTCGAGGACGCCGGAGCCGCCTTCGGCGTCGGCCTTGCGCATGGCGACGGTGGTCAGTTCCGTTCCGGACGCCACCAGCGCGCGTTCCAGCACGGCGAGGTTGCCCGCGCCGCCGGTGCCGATGATCAGCCGCGACGAGAGCTTGTGCTCGCCGATGACGAGGTCGTCACCGTTCATGTCAGCCTCCTTGCACAGCGGTGAGGATGTCGACGCTGGCGCCCTTGCGCACCACCGATTCCGGCCATTCGCCGCGCCGGACGACCACGCCGTCCACCGCGACCGCGACGCCCTGCGTCGCCGTTCCCAGCGCCTCCAGCACACCCTCGACGGTGGTGCCGTCGGGGAATTCGCGCCACTGGCCGTTGACCTGGATCTCCATCACACCCGCTCCTCGCTTCGCCGCGACGGCGTGGCCGCCGCGACCTCGTCCGGCAACGGCCGTCCGTCCAGCCAGGCGACCGCGGCGTCCGCGGTGACCGGGGCCATCAGGAGACCGTTGCGATGGTGGCCTGTCGCGGCGAAGACGCCTTCGCCCAGCTCACCTATGAAGGGCATCGTGTCGACACTCGCCGCGCGAAGCCCGGCGGCGGTCTCGACGAGTTCGTATTCGGTCAGGCCCGGGAAGACGCGCTCCGCGCCTTCGAGCAGCTCACGTACACCTCGGACGGTGACGGTCTCGTCGAACCCGGCCTCGTACTGGGTCGCGCCGAGCACGAGCTGACCGTCTTCGCGGGGACGAGGTAGATCGGGCGGCCCTCGACCATCGCGCGGACGGTCCGCTTCGGCGGCGGCAGGCAACCCCGTCGCGGCCGAAGGCGCAGGATCTCGCCCTTGAGCGGGCGGACGGCGCCGTCGAGCGCCGGATGCAGGCGTCCGGTCCAGGCGCCCGCGGCGAGGACGACGTCGCCAAGTCCGTCGAGGTGCGTGACGGTCTCGTGGCGGAACCGGACGCCGTGCACGTCGCAAGCGTGCCTGAGCGCGTGCAGCAGCTTTCTGTTGTCCACGGCCAGATCCCCGGGCACCAGAAGTCCACTTCGGACAGATCCGGCGAGGCCGGGTTCGGCGCGGCGGGCTTCGCGGCCGGTCAGCTGCCCGACCTCGCGGCCGAGTTCGGTGAGATACGCGGCGAGCATTTCGAGGTTGCCCGCGTCGGCGCTGTCCAGCGCGACGACGAGCGTGCCGTGCGGGGAAAGGCCCGGATCGACGCCCTCTTCGGCCAGGTCACGGGCGAAATCCGGCCAGCGCCGCAGCGACGCTTCACCGAGCGCGAGGACGTCCTCCTCGCCGGGCCAGGCCTCGGTGACCGGCGCGAGCATGCCGCCCGCGAGCCACGACGCGCCACGCCCCGGATCCGGGTCGTACACGGTGACGCGATGGCCGCGCGCGGACGCGCGCCAAGCGACCGAGAGGCCGATGACCCCGCCGCCGACAACCGAAAGTTCTGCCATACGAATCACGCTCCCTGCGCCGGCATGACCCGGATCAGGTTCCACGGTCGGAGCGGTCTCGGCTCCCTCTCAGCCCGTCCTCGGGCTCCCGTGCGGACCACCCCACCGTAGCGCGCGAGTACCGTCGCCGCCATGCCCACCCTGTCTGGTTCGCTGATCCGCGCCCGGCTCGCGGACGCCCGCCTGTACCTCTGCACCGACGCCCGCCGCGGCCGCGGCGATCTCGCCGAGTTCGCCGACGCGGCGCTGGCCGGCGGCGTCGACATCATCCAGCTGAGGGACAAGACCGGCGGCGCCCCGATCGAGGCGAAACACGAGATCGCCGCCCTGGAAGTGCTGGCCGAGGCGTGCGAGAAGCACGACAAGCTGCTGGCGGTGAACGACCGGGCGGACGTCGCGCTCGGCGTCGGCGCGCACGTGCTGCACCTGGGCCAGGACGACATCCCGGTGTCGCTGGCCCGCCGGGTGCTCGGGGACGACGTGGTAATCGGCCGGTCCACCCATTCGGCCGAACAGGCCGCGGCGGCCGCCGGGGAGCCCGGTGTCGACTACTTCTGCACCGGCCCGTGCTGGCCGACCCCGACGAAACCGGGCCGGTCCGCGCCGGGGCTCGGCCTGGTGCGCTCGACGGCCGCGTCCGGGACGACGCGGCCGTGGTTCGCGATCGGCGGGATCGACACCGAGCGGCTGCCCGAGGTGCTGGCCGCGGGGGCGTCGCGGATCGTCGTCGTCCGGGCGATCACCGAGGCCGAAGACCCCGAAGCGGCCGCTCGCACGCTTCGCTCCGCCCTCTCCTGACCCCTGCGTTTCGTCCTTTGAACGCGGTAACTACCGCATCCAGAGGACGAAACGCGGTCAGGGCACGGGGGTCTTCGAGGCGGGAGGAGCCGACGGCGTCGTCGGGGGTGCCTGGGAGGTCGAAGGCGTGGTGGACGGCGTCGTCGGAGGGGCCTGTGTGGTCGTGGGGGCTGTCGGCGTCGTCGAGGGGGTCGGAGTGTTCGTCGGCGTCGTCTCCGGCTTGTCGTGCTTCGGTTCCGATGGGGACGTCGCGGGCGGGGCGTCGTGCTTCTCCTGCCGCTCCTCGGCCTGGCCGCCGCCGATGATCTTCCCTATGGTCGTCCCGGTCCCGCCGCCGAAGGTCTTCCCTGTCGCGCCCTCGAAGCCGGTGATCGCGACGAGCGCCACCGCGAACGCCACCACGCTGACTCCGGCGATCACCGCCCAGCGTGGTTTGAACTTCCGGCCGGAGGATTCCTCTTCGTCCTCGGACGGTTTCAACCGGACGGTCTCCTGCTCCGCCGGGTCGAGCACCCGGCGCCGTCCCGGCACGGTCAGCACCACTCGCGCCTTCAGCGCCGCGTCCTTCGTCCGCTGAAGCGAACGCAGGTACAGCTCGCCGCCGAGCGTCGTGATCACACTCGCCAGCCCGGCACCCGCCACCGTTCCGGCTACGCCGAGCGTGGAACCCAGCAATGCCGCGGTGATCGCGGCCATCGCCGCCGCCGTCACCTGGATGATCCGGCCCTGCTTTTCCGTCTTTTCGGTCTTTTCCGAGGTCTCCTTGGTCATGATCCCGTTCTGCTGCTAGTCGGTCCTCACCCGTCCTAACGAGTAAGGCGCACGGGATGCTCCCTTCGTTGTCCGCACGTGAGGAGCGCCACGCCATCTGTCCAAAAAGGACTGTCCACGGTTCACAACTCCTTGACATAATCGGACGTATGGATCTGGTATCGATCGAGGAAATCCGCGACGCGGCGAGCCGTGTCAAAGGCGTCGCGGTGCGCACACCGCTACTGGCACAAGGGTGGGCGCCGTTGTGGCTCAAACCGGAAAGCCTTCAGCCGATCGGCGCTTTCAAGGTACGCGGGGCCTACAACGCGATCGCCGCGCTGACCGAAGATCAGCGCGCCCGCGGCGTCGTCGCGTTCTCCAGCGGCAACCACGCGCAAGCGGTCGCCTACTCGGCGAAGCGATTCGGGATTCCCGCGGTGATCCTCGTCCCGGACGTCGCCCCGCGCGCCAAGGTCGAAGCCACCAAGGCACTCGGCGCCGAAGTCATCGAGGTCCCGATCGACGCCCAGGAATCCTCGGCGCTCGCCGTCGCCGGGGAACGGGGGCTCACCATGATCCCGCCGTTCGACCACCGTGACGTCATCGCCGGGCAGGGCACCGTCGGCCTGGAGATCGCCGAAGACCTGCCGGACGCCGGCGTCGTCCTCGTCCCGCTCAGTGGTGGCGGGCTGGCCTCGGGTGTCGGCTCGGCGATCAAGGCGCTGCTGCCGGACGCGAGGGTCATCGGCGTCGAGCCGGAGCTGGCGGCCGACACCGCCGAGGGCCTGCGCGCGGGCAGGCGGATCGAGTGGCCGATGGACCTGCGGGCGCGGACCAGCGCCGACGGCCTGCGCGCCCAGCCTTCGGACCTGACCTTCGCCCACCTCCAGTCGGTCCTCGACGACGTCATCACCGTTTCGGAGGAGGAGATCCGGGAGGCCGTCCGGACGCTGGCGCACCGCGCGCGGCTGGTCGCCGAGCCGAGCGGCGCCACCGCGACCGCCGCGTTCCTCTCGCACCATGACGTGCTGCCGCCGGGCAAGGTCGTTTCGGTCGTTTCGGGCGGCAATCTGGACCCGGCGACCCTCGCCGACCTCCTCGCTTAGGACGACACATGTGTCCAGACGGACGACACACGTGATTGGAAGGACGACACGCGTGACGTCCACCCAGTCACGCGTGTCGTCCGTCTGATCACGTGTGATGCCCGGGGCGGACGTGCGTCGGGGGCGAGTCGACCCCGCAATGGAGACATTCGCCCGGATGCGGTGACTCGTCGGCGTCGCCGCCGGAAGGCGTGTCGAGGACGCCGTTGTGGATGCCGAGCGCGATCAGCCCGCCGCCGATCGCCAGTGCCGCGCACACCAGCAACGCCGTCCGCCAGCCCGCGGTCAACGCGACCGGATCGGTGTACGCGGCACCGGACAGTCCGGCGACGGCGGGCAGGACGGCGATCGCGAGCAGGCCACCGGACCGGGCGATGGCGTTGTTGACCCCGGAGGCGACGCCGGCGTACCGGTCGGGCGCGGCGGCCAGCACCGTCGCGGTCACCGGCGCGACGACCGTCGCCAGCCCGGCGCCGAACACGACGACGGCGGGCAGCACCGAACCCAGGTACGAAGATCCCGGCCCGACCCGCATCAGCAGGAGCATGCCGGCGCCGACCAGGATCGGGCCGGCGACCAGTTGCGTACGCGGCCCGATCTTCTGCGCGAGCGCACCCGACCGGCCGGAGAACAGCAGCATGATGACGGTGATCGGCAGCCCGGCCAGCCCGGCCGCGGTCGGCGAATAGCCCAGCGACACCTGAAGCTGCATGACCATCAGCATCATCACGCCGCCGAGGGCCGCGTAGACGACGAAGGTCAGCGCGTTGGCGAGGCTGAACGTCCGGTCGCGGAACAGTTTCGGCGGCACCAGCGGATCGGCGGAGCGATGCTGGATCACCAGGAACGCCGCCAGCCCCGCGACGCCGAGCACGATCGCCACCAGGACGACGGCGTCGCCGATGCCGCGTCCCGGCGCTTCCACCAGCGCGCCGGTGAGACCGGCGAGCCCGATCGCGCCGACGGCGGCGGCGAGGAAGTCGGGACGCCCGGTCGCCTCCTCGTCGCGGGACTCGGGCACGTAGCGCCGGGCGAGCAGGACGCAGACGGCGGCCAGCGGCAGGTTGATCAGGAACGCCAGCCGCCACGACCACACCTGCACGAGGATCCCGCCGAGCAGCGGGCCGATCGCCGCCGCGATACCCCCGAGGCCGGACCAGGCGCCGATCGCGCGGGCCCGGTCGTCGTGGGCGAAGGACGCTTGCAGGATCGCGAGGGAGCCCGGCGTGAGCAAAGCTCCCCCGATCCCTTGGAGGATCCGGGTCGCGACGAGCATCTCGGTGGTCGTCGCGGCGGCGCACAGCCCGGAGGCGACGCCGAACCAGACGACGCCGACGAGGAACATGCGACGGCGGCCGTAGCGGTCCCCGAGCGATCCGGCGACGAGGATCAGCGCGGCGAGCGCGAGCAGGTAGCCGTCGAGGATCCATTGAAGGCCCGCGACGGACGCTTCGAGTTCTTCGCCGATCCTCGGGAGCGCGACGTTGATGATCGTCCCGTCGAGCATCGCCATCCCCGAGCCGACGATGGTCGTGGCGAGCACGCCGCGCGCCACCGGCGTCCCCCACCGAATCCCCGCCCCTAGATCAGTCACCCCACGACTGAATCACGCCGAACTGCACCAAGCCACAGCAAATTGCCTGACGTGTCAGACAAAAGGCGACCGAATCAACGGAACCGGGGGACCTGACTCTCCGACGCGCGCCAGCGCGAAGGAGAGTCCGCACAGCGCGCGCCCTCTTTTGGCCGAAGGCCACGGAAACGTTTTGTAGGGCGCCCGCGCCCTGCGAAACGTTTCCGTCAGCGCGCGCTCAAGGAAGCAGCGTGGTGACGAACTTGTAACGGTCGCCCCGGTAGATCGCGCGCGCGAACTCGACCGGTTTTCCGTCGGTGGCGAAGGAATGCCTCGAAAGGAGCAACATCGGCATTCCGACGTCGGCGCCGAGCATCTCCGCCTCGTGCGGTCCGGCGAGGGCGGTCTCGATGGTTTCCTCGGCCCTTTCGAGCTCGACGCCGTAGTGCTCCCTCAACACGGCGTACAGGGAGCCACCTGCGGAAACGTGTTTGCGCAAACCGCGGAACCGGCCGAGCGGGAGATGCGTGGTCTCGAGGGCCATCGGCTGCGAATCGGCGAGCCGGAGGCGGCGAAGGCGAAGAATCTTCGCACCCACCCGGATTCCGAGCAGTTTCGCCAGATCGGCTTCGACGGGCAGTTCGTCGATCTCCAGGAGCTTGGAAGAAGGCTTGAGTCCCTGCTTGCGCATGTCCTCGGTGTAGGACGACAGCTGGAGACGCTGCGCGAGTTTCGGCTCGGCGGCGAAGGTGCCCTTGCCCTGCACGCGGTGGAGCCTGCCCTCGGCGGTGAGGTCGGCGAGGGCCTGCCGGACCGTGGTGCGCGAAACGGTGAATTCCCCCGCTAGTGCCCGTTCCGTCGGAATCGGCGAGCCCGGGGGCAACGCGTCGAGCAGATCGAGCAGATGCTGTTTCAGCGCCCAGTACTTGGGTTCGCGCTGTCCGCGCATCCCTGCCGTAGCGCCCGCCTCACTCGCGGTGGTTGTCTCCAACATGACCGACTCCCTAAGCCTTCCCACTCGAACGCGCACCGTCCCCGCTAGGAAACGTACCCTTCTCCACAAACGTCCATTCGGGCTAGCATTGGTCTAGACCTACTCGGGGGACGAAGTACGTCCCGGTGGAAGGGAACGAGATGACCGAACAGCGCCCCGGCGAGCACATGGCCGCGGAGATCTCCCAGCAACCCGCCATTCTGGCAGGAATCGTGGAGCGACAGGCCGAAATCGCCGAGGTGGCCGAAGCCATCTCCAAGCGCCCGCCCAGGTTCGCACTCCTCGCCGCCCGGGGCTCCAGCGACCACGCCGCCCTGTATGCGAAGTACCTGATCGAAGTACTCCTCGGTCTCCCCTGCGGTCTCGTCTCACCCTCCACCGCGACTCTGTACGGCGCCCGTCCCGATCTGCGGGACGTTCTCTTCATCACAGTAAGCCAAAGCGGTGGTTCTCCGGATCTCATCGAGGTCACCGAAACCGCGCGTCGCCAGGGAGCGCTGACCGTCTCGGTCACCAACACCCCGGAATCCCCGCTGCGCGCCGCCGCCGAACTCGGCGTCGACATCGGCGCGGGGCTGGAAAAGGCCGTGGCCGCCACCAAGACCTACTCGGCCACCTTGCTTTCGCTTTACCTTCTGATCGACGCGGTCCGCGGCGGCAAGGGCGAGGACGCGGAGAAGCTGGGCGAGCTCGCACAGCAGACCCTCGACGGCTCCGTCGAGAGCGTGCAGCGCGCGGTGGACCGCTACCGCTTCGTCGACCGGGTGCTCACCACCGGCCGCGGCTACTCCTACGCCTCGGCGCTGGAAGGTTCCTTGAAGCTGGCGGAAACCAGCTACCTCGCCGCCCGCGCGTACAGCGGCGCGGACCTGTTGCACGGCCCGGTCGCCGCGGTCGACGGTGAGACCGCCGTGCTGGCCGTGACGAGCCAGGGCCACGGAGTGGGCGCGATGCAGGAGGTCCTCGAAGCCGTCGGCAAACGCGGCGCGGACGTGCTCGCGGTCGGCTCGGCTTCGGCCGACGTCCCCGCGGCGTTGCGGATCGGCGTCGCGCCGTCCGCCGAAGAGGTCGCCCCGATCCTGGAGATCCTGCCGATCCAGCGGATCGCGCTCGGTCTTTCGCTGGCGCGCGGCGGTGACCCGGACAGCCCGCGTGGGCTGCTCAAGGTGACCAAGACCCGGTGAATCACGTCATCGGTGTGGACGCCGGAGGCACGTCGACGCGAGCGATCGCCGTCGACGCCTCCGGCGCCGTCCTCGGCACCGGGCGCGCGGGCGGCGCGAATCCCAATTCCCATCCACCGGCGGAAGCCGCCGCGCGCATCGCGAGCGCGATCAACGGCGCGCTCGGCGGGCTCGACCCGGCCGAGACGGCGGCGTGCGTCGTCGGCATGGCGGGCGTCAGCAAGCTGAGTGATCCGTCGATCGCGGAGATCTTCGAAGCCGCTTGGAAGGACGCGGGGATCGGTCCGGTGCGGACGGTCCCCGACCCGGAGGTCGCCTACGCGTCGGCGACCTCCTCGCCGGACGGTTCGGTCCTCGTGGCGGGCACCGGCTCGATCGCCGGCCGGATCCGCGGCAGGCGGATGGTCTCCACGGCCGGCGGCTACGGCTGGTTGCTCGGTGACGAAGGTTCGGCGTACTGGCTCGGCCGGGAAGCCGTTCGATCCACTTTGGATGTTCTGGGCCGCGGCGGCGAACCCGGTCCGCTCGCGCGCGCCGTGCTCACCGAAGCGCTCGGACCGTCCGCAGTGGACCCAGCGGCCGGGGCCTCGCTGTGGCGCGCGCTCATCACGAGCGCCAATTCCGAAGCGCCGATCCGGCTCGCCAGATTCGCCCCGTTCGTCAGCGAGGCCTACCGCGAAGGCGACCCGGCGGCGGACGAGATCACCAGTCGCGCGGCGACCCTGTTGGTGACGAACGTCATGACCACGCGGGATCCCGGGGAGACGACGCCGATCGTCCTGGTGGGCGGCGTGCTGTCGCCGGAGGGCCCGGTGGGGGCGAAGGTCCGCGCCGAACTCGACGGCATCGAGGTCCTGACCAGCACCGACGGCGTCCTCGGAGCCGCTTGGCTGGCCGCCGTCGACGCCTATGGGGAAGGGGCACCGCGGCCGGTGCTCCGGTGAAAAAACACCCGGGACGAGCCCGAAAAGACCAAACCATCGACTCCGGGGCCGAACTCCGGGTACCGTAGGACCCGGCCCCCGGACCCTCCCCCCTCGCCGGGGGCCGCCTTATGTCCTGGGCAGCCCACCGGGCTCGGAATCCGAGGGATCTTCGTTTTCCTCCACCACCCGCAGACCGGGATGTTCCGGCGGCAGCGTGCGGTAGAGCACCCAGCCGCTCACCGCGACCGTCACCGCGACCAGCGGCCAGGAAAGCACCGTCCGCGCGATGCCGAGCGCGACCACCTGCCCGCTCCACCACAGCGAGCCGTACACCGCGACCCGCAAGGTGTACTGCAGGAAGACCCACACCCAGCTCGCCCGCGAATACGCGCGAAGCAGCGCGGGATCACGGCGCCAGCGGGTCTTCTGCCCGATGACGAGCCCGACCACGACGCCGAGCAGCGGCCACCGGACCACGATGCTGGCCGCCCACAGCAGCGCGCTGGCCACATTGGACAGCAGCTGGATGAGGAAGAAGTCTTCGGCGCGGCCGGTGTGCAACGCGATCAGCGCGGCGGCGATCACCGCGGCGAGGCTCACCACGACCGCGCGGGCCTTGTCGCCCCGCGCGACCCGGTAGCCGCCGAGCAGCACCGCCACCCCGATGGCCGCCCCGGAGCCCCAGGCGATCGACTGACCGGCGAGCAGCCAGCCCAGGACGAAGGCCGCGGGCGGAATGCTCGCGTCGATGGCGCCACGCCGCCCGCCGAGGATCTGGGCGAGCGACTCGCGCGGGGGTCGTGAGGTCACCCTTACAGCCTGCCGGATCTCTGAGCCCGAACACCCGGGCGGGGAGATGTTCGCCACATACCGTGTCCGGTTTACGCCCACTTGAGGGGAATCTCCGCAGCACAGGAGTGTACATCCCGGTAATGGAGATGCATGGACGTCCGACAAAATAAGAGACTGTGTCAACGGGCTGAACCACGGGTTTCGGCCAGGTGGGATTGCAGGGGCGCTCTCAGCTGTTAGTTGTGGTGTACAAGTACCAACCGGGGGCACACGGACGGAAGGGGACCCAACGTGTATGGATTCGACAGCTATGTGGCGATCGGTGACAGCTTCACCGAAGGACTGAACGACGACCTGCCCGACGGCACCTTCAGGGGCTGGGCGGACAGGCTGGCGGAGATCCTCGCCGAAGGCAGGCCGGACTTCCAATACGCGAACCTCGCCCTCCGCGGGAAGATGCTCGACGAGATCCTCGAAGAGCAGCTGCCCATCGCCCTCGAAGTGAAGCCCGACCTGGTCACCCTGTGCGCGGGCGGCAACGACATCATCGTGCCCGGCGCGGACGTGGACGCCGTCGCCGCGCGGCTGGAGGCGGGGGTCGCCAAGCTGCGCGAGGCCGGGATCCCGGTGCTCATCTTCAACGGGCCGGACACCAAGTACCTGTCCGTGATGCACGTCCTCCGGGGGAAGGTCGGCATCTACAACGCGCATCTGTGGGCGATCGCCGACCGGCACGGCGCCAAGATGGTCGACATGTGGGCGATGGCCCCGCTGCACGACCGCCGCGCCTGGAGCGACGACCGGCTGCACTTCACCCCCGAGGCCCACCGGCGGATCGCGCTGCGCGCGGCCGAGGTCCTCGGCGTCCCGGTCGCCGACGACTGGCGTGAGCCGTGGCCGGCGTCCGAGCAGCCGAGTACCTGGATCACGTCGCGCCGCTCGGACCTCGAATGGACGAAGGCGCATCTGCTGCCGTGGATCCGGCGTCAGCTCAAGGGCGAGTCCATGGGCGACGGCCTGTCCCCGAAGCGCCCCGAACTCGCGCCGCTGCTCCCGCTGGAACAGATCGAGCCGGCGGGCGTCACCCTGCCGGCCAAGGATCTGCGGGAGATCCACCACCACGCGAGCTGAACCCCCACAAGTCCGTGAAGGCCTCCTTGAGGGACCCAGAGTCCCTCAAGGAGGCCTTCACGGACTTCAGGGGCGCCGATCGATGTCACCCAGAAGGGTCATGTGCCGACCACGGCGAGGCAGGCGGCCGACCACGGGCCACACCGACGTCGCAGGCCAGACCGGGTACGCGGCACTTCGCGGGGAGCGCCGGAGGTGGTGAAAGCCGGTTCGCCAACCGGACTGACGCGGCTTACAGTCCCTTTATGCCCGGTACACGCTGGAGCCGCTTGCTGCCTACAGCGCTGCTGGTCACGCTCGCCTTGACGGCGATCACCGTCTGGTCGGCCTCGGACGACATCGAGGCCGAGCTGGCGGCACGCGCCAAGGACGCGCTCGCCGACGTCGGCGTCTCCGGCGGCCAGGTGAGCTTCTCCGGCCGCGACGCCAACCTCACCGGTTTCCCGCCGGACAAGGCCGCGCAGGCGATCGACGCCATCCAGCGGATCGACGGCGTCCGGACGGTCGAGATCTCCGGTGACACCGCGCCGCCCGCGGGCCCGGTGACGACCAGCGGTGAGCCGTCGGGCCCGCCCGCTCCGCCGAGCCCCTCGCCCAGCCCGGCGCCGACCTCGGCCAAACCGGTGGACAAGGCCGGGTTCCAGGCGGAGATCGACCGCCTGCTGGCGGCCACGCCGATCACCTTCGAACCGGACACCACCGAACTCACCGCGGACGGCGAACGCGGCGCGCTGGAGATCGCGAAGCTGCTCACCGACGCGCCCCGCGAACTGCGGTTCCGGATCACCGGGTCGGTCGCGACCGGTTCGGACCGGAAGCTCGCGCTGAACCGGGCGCTCACGGTGGAACGGCTGCTGGAGCGCAGCGGGGTCAAACGCGACCAGGCGTACTCCACCCAGCGCAGGAACTCCGACGGCGCGAGCGGCGAGGGCCGCCGCGTCGACATCACGGCGGAACAGAGGTGATGGCCTGATGCTCTGGCTTTTCGGGCAGATCTGGCTCTGGCTGCTCATCTCGTTCGCCCTCGGCTGCGGTGTCACCTGGCTGCTGATGCGCGGCGAACGACGCGAGCGGCCTGCCACGGAACCGGCGGCACCCGAGCCGGTGCGCGCCACCGGGGTCCCGGTCGAGCGCGAACCGGATCCCGAACCCGTGCCCGAGCTGCTCTCCACCGAACGGACGCAGTTCCTCCCGCCCGCGCGGATCCAGGACGACGACGAGCCGTACGACCAGGAGGCGGAAGGCCATCGCGAGGGTCAGCTGATCCCGGAACCGGTGCGGGCCTACCACCCGGAGCAGCCGGAACCCGCCGCCCGCAACGGCGAAGGCACGCACGAACCCGAACCGGTCTGGCCGAGCGACGAGGACTGGCCGCCCGCCGGGCACCGGCCGGGGCAGGGCGGCTGACACTCGCCTGGTAAATTCGGCTACGCACTGTGAGCGGGACGCCGGGTACGTTTCTTCGATCGGGAGCTCCGGCACACGAAGGAGGCTCCGATTGGCGCTCCCCTATTGGACGCCGCACAACCTGCTGCCTCCTGGCCGCCATCCCGCCGATCTGGCCGACGTCTACGAACGGCTGGTCTTCGACGCGCCGCACCAGAACGACCGTGAAATCCTGTTCAGCGCGCTGAACAGTTACCTGGGGGTCGCCCGGCGGATCATGCCGACCGGCCGCGCGTGGATCGGCGGCGATCTGACCGCCAGGACCCCGCATCCGCCGCGCGGGCTCGACGTGGTGCTGATCCCGGACGAATGGGGCGCGCTCAAACGGCTCGACGACGCGGGCCGCTCGGCGCTGTACGGGCTGCTGACGTTGCGCGGGGTCATCGTCGGCCAGCCCGCGATGTATCTCGACCAGGTCCAGCCCGTCGGCGGCATGCTCGACGGTTTCCTCTGCCGCCCCGGCGACGAGGAGATCTGGGAAGAAGTGTGGGCATCGGGTGGCAGGGGAATTCCGGAAGTGATCTGGTGAGGAACGAATTCCGGCGTATCGCCGACGAGATCCCCGGCGGCACCTGGCTCGACGACCTCGCCCGCGCGTCGGCGATGGCCGCGTACGCGAAGTTCGAGCGGACGTCGCGCTCGCCGCTGCTTCGCGTGTCCGTGATCGGCGAGTCGCATCTGGACGCGTACACCTTCTCCGATATCAGCCGAGCGTTGCAGGACGCGACGGCGAAGATCGGGCACATCATCCGCAATCCGTCGGGCGAGGTGACCTTCGTCCAGCCCGCGGACCGGGAGAAGGCCCCGCTGATCCAGCGCGGCCAGGCGGGCAACGCGATCTTCTTCGGTTTCCCCGAACCGGCGCTCGACGACGCGCTCATCCACGACGGGATCGAGTCGCTGTCCGAACGCGCGGTCAAGGAACTGTGCGATTTCCTGCCGGCCAACGGCTCGGACGACGGCGCACTGGACGCGGTGCTGCTGCAGCGCGACACCGTCCGCAACGCGGTCAGCGACATCGTCAACGCGGTCAGCAAACACGCCGGGATCGGGATGGCGCTGACGCCGACGTCCGGCGACGAGCTGACCCGCAGCATGACCACCGAGCAGGCGAGGATCCTGTCCGGGAGCCTGCGCGAGTCGCGCGAGGCCGTCGGCTACGAGACGGTCAGCGGCAGGCTGGACGGTGTCCGCACCCGGCGCCGGATCTTCTATCTCGAACGCGAATCGGGCGGCACGATCCAGGGCGCGGTGGCGCCGGATCTGCTCGACGAGATCAAGGAGAACCTGGACCGGCCGGTGACCGCGCGGTTGCGCGTCGTGCGCACCACGACCATCGACGGCCGGCGCGGCCGCCCGGTGCACGAACTGCTGGAGATCACCCCGGAAGTCAGCCTGTTCGATCAGTGATCGGGTTTCCGACATTCGGCGGTGCCACAATTCTCGTCAGAAAATGTCGATAACCGCTTGATCATCGTGGAATGATGACTTTTTCCGGCAGGTAACAATTTCGGCCATTGCCCCGAACGATGGGTTAACGTCTTCGGACGGAAGCCTCCGAAAGGGCATGTATGCCGACCGATCCACCTCTCCCGCACCCGCCTGCCACCCGCTACGGCCCAGGGTTCGCCGCGCACGGAACACGGCACCGCAAACCCAAGAACGGCCTGGTCATCGCAGGTTTCCTGGTTGGACTGGCGGCGCTCGGGGTCGCCTTCGTCCCGGTCGCCGGGATCGCCGCCTGGCCGCTCGCCGTGATCGGAATGATTCTTTCCGTGATCGGTTTGACCAAAATCAAGAAGGGCGAAGCGGACAAGAAGGGAATGGGGATCGCGGGGCTCGCGCTTTCGATCGCCGGCCTGCTGGCCGCGGGCGGGTTACTGGTCTACACCAGTTTCTTCGCTACCGGCGAGTCGGGGTTGCACATCCCGGCCGTCGCCGGGGACAAGAACACCGTGGAGTTCGTCGTCAGCGCCTCGGGCGGCGCGACCATCCGGTTCGGCTCGCTCAACGACCAGCGGACCGAGACGACCCCGGCCAGCACCGACGAATGGCGCGGTACGGCGTCCTTCAACTCGGGCGACTACCTGCTCACCGTCACCGCGGACACCCGGAACTCGTCGGTCAGCAACCAGATCGCCTGCACGATCCTGGTCAACGGCCAGAAGGTGGCGGAGAACAAGGGGCAGACGATCGCCCTGTGCACCGCCGGCACCGGCTGACCCCGCGCGTTTCGTCCTCTGAATGCGGTAGTTGCACACGCAAGTACCGCATTCAGAGGACGAAACGCGGCGGTGGCCGCCTGGCGGCCGGCCGGTATCGCCCCCACCTCCACCGGCCGGACCGCCACGAGCCGCTCCTGGCGGCTCTTCGGACAGGCCCGGAAAAGGCCCGCCCGAGCGCCGATTCCTACCGCATGCCCCTCCCCTAGGGCTCGATCGGCGCTGAATCGGACCCTACGCGGGTGAGCGGCGAGGCCACTAAGAATCCGCTAAGGATCACTCACGGACTTTCGCCGAGGTCCGTGAGTTCCGCACGGACCAATCCCGCGAGCTTCGGATTGGCGTCCGCGAGGATCTTCAGCGCGAGCGCGAATTGCTCACGGGCACCGTCCACATCCGAGCCTGCCCGCAGCACCCTGCCCAAGGTCAGCCGCAGGACGCCTTCCTGGAGGACGAACCGCCTGCTGATCGTCAGGTCCACCGCCTCCCAGACGTACCGTTCGGCCGCGGCGAGTTCGCCGATCCGCATGCTCAATTCGGCCAGATTGTTCAGCGAAACGACGACGTAGCTGTCGTCGCCGAGGGTCCGGTCGATCTCCAGCGACGCGATCTGGTGCCCGATCGCCTCGATGAACCGACCGGCCCGCTTTTCGGCCTCGGCGCAGTTGTTGAGCGCCTGTCCGCGCAATTCGAGGTCGCCGGTCCGGTCGGTCTCCTCGACCGCCTGCCGCAACGTCCCGATGGCCTCGTCGTACCGCCCCAGGAGGGTCAGCGCGGAGCCGAGGTGGATGTTCGCCGAGACCATCAGCCGGTTGTCGCCGATCGCGCTCGCGAGTTCCAGCGCGCGTTCGGCGTCGGCGAGGCAGCCCTGCGGCAGCTCGAAGGTGAGCGCGATGGCGCAGCGGGAGATCAGCATCCAGCACCGGCCGAGGACGTCGCCGGATCGTTCGGCGGCCTCCAGCCCGATGCCGACCAATCGCGTCCACTCGTCCAGCAGCGGGTACACCGCGCGATAGGTGTGCGCGACCCTGGCCAGCCGCCAGACGTCGTCGTGCCGTCCGGCCGCGCGGGCGGCTTCGAGGACTTCGATCAGGTTCTCCCATTCCGCGGTGAACCAGGCCTGTGCCTCGTCGAAGGAACCGATCGGCGGCGTCTGCGCATCGCTGAGCACGTCGGTGAAATCGAGCGGGTCGACGATGCGGAGCATCTTGCGCCGGGCCCGGTCGGCGACGGCCTGATAGAACCGCACCGACCGCGTCAGGACGTCTTCCCGGTCGGCCTCGTCGAGCTCGTTCTCCGCCAGTTCGCGAAGGAACAGCCGGACCAGATCGTGCGGGACGAAGGAATCGCGGCCGGTTTCGGCGAGCAGGTTGTGCGCGGCGAGCACCCGCAGATGCCGCCGTGCCTCGGCGACGGTGATCCCGCCGATCGCGGCGGTCAGATGCGAACCGGCCGAAACGCATTGGACGACGCCGAGCCGCAGGAAAGTGTTCGCGACCTCGGCGGGCAGGCCGCGGAACGAGACGTCGAACGCCGCGCGGACCCCGTCGTCCGGCCCTTCGACGTCGAGCGCGGCCAGCCTGGTCCGCTCGTTGCCGAGCTCGTCGACCAGATCCTGCGCGGACCACTGCGCGCTCGCGGCGAGCCGGGCTCCCGCGATCCGCAGCGCCAGCGGGAGATAACCGCACAGCCGGGCGAGCGCGTGGTTGAGGTCGTAGCCGGCGGGCCCGGCGAGCTCCTCGATCAGCCGGACGGCGTCGCCGGGCGCGAGCGTGCCGAGCACCCGCAGTTTAGCGGCGTTGGACACGGCGATCCCGTCGAGCCGGGAGCGGCTGGTCACCAGCGCCATCGACCGCGAACCGGGCGGCAGCAACGGCCGGACCTGCTCGGCGGAGCGGGCGTTGTCGAGGATCACCAGCATCCGGCGGCCGGCGATCATCGACCGGTAGAGGGCGACACGTTCGTGGACCTGTTCCGGGACGCCCTCGGCCGGGACGCCGAGCCCGAGCAGGAACTGGGTGAGCAGCTCCGCGGGCTCCAGGGGCGGATGATGCGGGTCGAAACCGCGCAGCGCGGCGAAAAGGATGCCGTCGGGGAAGCGGCGGGCCGCCCGATGCGCCCACCACACCACCAGGCTGCTCTTGCCGATCCCGGCGGTGCCGGTGACCACGCCGACCGCGGTCTCGCCGGCTTCGGCCCGCTCGGCGAGCTCGTCGAGCCAGGCCAGATCCGCCTCGCGTCCGGCGAGGTTCGGCACGGCGGGCGGCAGCTGCTGGACGGGCGCCGCCTCGGGCTTCGGTTCCGCGACGACCTTAACCGGCAGATCGTCGTTGAGGACGCGTTCGTGCAGCCAGCGCAGATCCGCGCCGGGTTCGACGCCGAGGGTGCGCAGGGTCGCCCGGGACACCGTGCGATAGAGCTCGAGCGCGTCGCCGCGGCGCCCGGCGTGATACAGCGCGCGCATCAGCTGACCGGCCGTGCGCTCGGCGAGCGGGGTGGCCCGGACCAGCGGGCTGAGCTCGACGATCAGTTCCGCGTGCCTGCCGAGTTCGAGATCCGCGTCGACCCTGGCGCCGTGGACGGCGAGCCGAAGATCCTCCAGCTCGGGGGCGCGGACAGAACCCGGCACGCCGGCCAGCGCGGGCCCCTGCCACAACGCGAGGGCCTCCGCCAGCAGCTCGGACGCCTTGTCCGGCTCCTCCGTCGAAGCCCGTTCCAGGAGCGAGCGGGCGCGGTGGACGTCGATCCGGTCGGGCTCGACGGTGAGCTGGTAGCCGGGAGGCGCGGTGAGGATCCGGGCGCCGCGCGGATGGTCGCCCTGGATTTCCCGGAGCACGCGCCGCAGATGCGAAACGTTGCCGTGGACGATCGTGCGAGCGGTGGCAGGCGGATCGTGACCCCAGAGCGCGTCGATGATCTCGTCGAGCGCGACGACCTTGTTGACCTTCAGCGCCAGCAGCGCGAGCAGGCCGCGGACGCCGGGACCGCCGACGGGGACCGGCCGATCGCCGTCGAGGAGACGCACGGGACCGAGGAGTTGGAAGCGGGCAGGGGAACCGCTTTCGCCCATGACGAACCCCCCTCCCTCCGATCTCTCCCCTTACCGGAGTAGCCAACCTACCGCGCGGAGAGCCCGCCAACCAGGACAGTCGAGGTCGTGAAGGCCACCTTTGGGACGTTGAACGTCTCAAAGGTGGCCTTCAGGACAGCGCCAGGGGCTCGCCTGAAGTACATGAAGGCCCCCTTCCTTGCGTCTGGCGCAAGGAAGGGGCCTTCATGTACTTGGCAAGGTGTGAAGGGGGCCTTCACGCGCAGCCACTGTGGCCGCCGGCGCCAGTGACGCACGCGTGGGCGGATCACGAGAGTCCGTCAAGGCCTCCTTGAGGGACTCTGGGTCCCTCAAGGAGGCCTTCACGGACCACCCCACGAGACGAAAAAAGGCTCCGTGCCATCAGTCCCGATCTGATGGCACGGAGCCGGGGGATGTCCGACTTGGGCCGCCTGGGGGCGCGACCCACATCGGACATCGGCGTCCACGTCCGTCCGGGTGGGCTCACCCCGAGCGAAGAACCCGTTCGGTCGTCGACAACACCTACGTGAGCGAGCCCACTGGCCCGCTCACGTGGCGACAACGTAACAGGGCGCACACCGACGGCTACAAGCGCCCCGTCATGGCCTTCGCGACCTGCGGTTTCGTCAGCGCGTCAGCGGGGTCGAGTCGCGGCCGGCGATGAAGGCCGGGCGCGGTTCGATCGCGGCGTACGGCTCCTGGAGCGCGTTCTCGACGCTGTTGAACACGACGAAGATGTTCGACCTCGGGTACGGCGTGATGTTGTTCGAGGAACCGTGCATCACGTTCGAGTCGAACCAGAGCGCGGAACCGGCCTGTCCGGTGAACTGGTCGATTCCGTATTCGGCGGCGAGCGCGGTGATGTCCTCCTCGCTCGGGACGCCGACCCGCTGCTCTTTCAGCGAACTCTTGTAGTTGTCTTCCGGGGTCTCCCCGGCGCACTGCACGAAGGTCCGCTGCGAGCCCGGCATCACCATCAGCCCGCCGTTGAACGGGTAGTTGTCGGTGAGCGCGATGGAGCAGCTGACCGCGCGCGGCACGGGCATGCCGTCCTCGGCGTGCCAGGTCTCGAAGTCCGAGTGCCAGTAGAAGCCGGTGCCCTTGAAGCCGGGCATGTAGTTCACGCGGCTCTGGTGGATGTACACCTCGGAGCCGAGGATCTGCCGGGCGCGGTCGAGCACGCGCGGGTCGCGGACGAGTTCCGCGATCAGCTCGCTGGTCTCGTGGACGTCGAAGATGGAGCGGACCTCACCGGTCTTGGCCTCGGTGATGACGCGCTCGTCGCCACTGTGGTCCCCGGAGGACATCCGGACGAGTTCCTGCCAGTACGTCTGGACTTCGCCAGGCGACAACAACTGGTCGACGACGGTGTAACCACGCGTTTCGTGGTTGGCGAGCGTGGCCGCGTCCAAGGGGCCGTCGGCCTCGGTGCCCCAGACGGTGGGGTGCGTCCTGGGCAGGTGTTCGGGCTTACCCGTGATGCGGGTCGGGTAACTGTCGTCGACTCGGGTGTCGGTCAGCGTCAATGCAGTCGCCTCCTCGAGCGATTTCTAGGGTTCGGTGACGAGCGGGTACACGCCGTTTTCGTCGTGGACCTCGCGGCCGGTGATGGGCGGGTTGAACACGCAGACGCACTTGATCTCGGTCTTGGGCCGGACCTGGTGCTTGTCGTGGTCGTTGAGCAGGTACAACGTGCCCGGCTTCAGCTGGAAGACCTCGCCGGTCGCGGTGTTTTCGAGCTCCCCTTCACCGGAGGTGATGAACACCGCTTCGATGTGGTTCGCGTACCAGAAGTCGTTGACCGTCCCGGCGTACAACGTGGTCTCGTGCACCGAGAAGCCGACGCCCTCCTTGGCCAGCACGATGCGCTTGCTGCGCCAGTTCGGGGTCTTGATGTCGGCGTCGGTGTCGGTGACCTCGTCGAGTGTTCTGACAAGCAACGGGAAACTCCTTCTCGTTCCTGGTTGAGGGCGGTCAGGTCGGGTCAGTCGAGGACGGCGGCGACGGCCTCGTCGATGATCGCGAGGCCCTTCGTCAGCTCGTCGTCCGTCAGGGTGAGCGGCGGGAGGACCTTCATGACCTCGCCGTCGGGGCCGGAGGTCTCCATCAGCAGCCCGCGCTCGAACGCGGCGGCGCAGACCTTGCCCGCGAGGTCGCCGTTGGCGAACTCGATGCCCCGGGCGAGGCCGCGGCCCTTCGCGAACAGGTTCGCGTCCGGGTACGCCTCGACGATGCCCTGGAAGGCGGCGGCGATGCGCTCGCCCTTGGCCTTGGTCGACTTCTCCAGCTCGTCGTCGCTCCAGTAGACGCGGATCGCCTCGGTCGCGGTGACGAACGCCGGGCTGATGCCGCGGAAGGTGCCGTTGTGCTCACCCGGCTCCCAGACGTCGAGGTCCGGGCGGATCAGCGTCAGCGCCATCGGGATGCCGTAGCCGCCGATGGACTTCGAGAGGCAGACGATGTCGGGTTTGATGCCCGCGTCCTCGAAGCTGAAGAACGGGCCGGTGCGGCCGCAGCCCATCTGGACGTCGTCGAGGATCAGCAGGATGCCGTGCTTCTTGCACAGGTCGTCCAGCGCCTTGAGCCACTCGACGCGCGCGGCGTTGATGCCGCCCTCGCCCTGCACGCCTTCGACGATCACGGCGGCGGGCTCGTTCAGGCCACTGCCGGAGTCTTCGAGCAGCTTCTCGAAGTAGAGGAAGTCCGGGATGGAGCCGTCGAAGTAGTTGTCGTACGGCATCGGGGTGGCGTGCACCAGCGGGACACCCGCGCCGCCGCGCTTCATCGAGTTACCGGTCACCGACAGGGCGCCCAGCGTCATCCCGTGGAAGGCGTTGGTGAAGTTGATGACCGACTCCTTGCCGGTCACCTTGCGGGCGAGCTTCAGCGCGGCCTCGACGGCGTTCGCGCCACCGGGACCGGGGAAGACGACCTTGTAGTCGAGCTCGCGCGGCTGGAGGATCTTCTCCTGGAACGTCTGGAGGAAGTCCCGCTTCGCCACGGTGAACATGTCGAGCGCGTGCGTCACGCCGTCACGGGCGATGTAGTCGATCAGGGCACGCTTCAGCGCCGGGTTGTTGTGCCCGTAGTTCAGCGCGCCGGCGCCCGCGAAGAAGTCGAGATAGGCCTTGCCGTCTTCGTCGTACAGGTAGCTCCCCTGCGCCCGGTCGAACACCACGGGCCAGCCACGGCTGTAACTGCGTACCTCGGATTCGAGTTCCTCGAAAATGCTCATCACGTTTTCTTTCTCCCTGAGATCCCCGGTTTTACGTTCTATTGACTGCTGAGCGGACCGATTCGGTACAGGTCCTCCTGCTCATGCGTTCCTTCCTCTGCCGGGAAATCCGCCGCGGAGAACAGATCCTGGCGTTCCACGGTGGTGTCCCACCGCTTGGCGAACGAGGCGAACAACCGGATCGAAGCCTCGTTGTCCGGCGTGATCGTGGTTTCGAGGTACCGCACGCCCTGGGCGGTCAGACGGCTGAACAGCTCGTCGAGCAGGGCTCCGGCCAGGCCTTTTCCTCGCTGGGACGCGTCGACCGCGACCTGCCAGACGAAGCCGGTGTCCTGCTTGCGGTATCCGATCACGAAGCCGACCGGGACGCCGTCGACTTTCGCGACGACCGAGGTGTCGGCGAAATCGTGGCACCACAGCAAATAGGCGTAAGGCGTGTTGAGATCGAGCTTCTTCGAATCGCGGGCGATTCTCCAGAGCGCGGCACCGTCTGCCTTGGTCGGAGTTTCGATCAAGCGCTTTCCGGACATGTCCAAGAAACGTACCGGAGGATTCGGGCGCGGTCAGATCAGCGCGGCGGCGGCAACGCGGCTACCTGCAACAACCTCGAAACACACGTGATAAAGGTAACTGTAACGTTTGAAGCGCAGCGCGTGTGGGTAAGGCCGCCTCGGTGCGGTCTCACTGCACGTGACGATACCAACCGTTACCACTTCGTCGCACGGTCAGGACGCGATTCCGCTATTCACGGCGCCGTTTGCGACCCGCGAATACGCCGATCGGCGTCCAGATGGCGGGCAGCACCAGCAGCAGGCAGACGACCAGCCACCACACCGGCGCCTCGCCGCGCCGCCACCCCGCGACGACGCCGCCGAGCCAGCCGAACAGCGGGTCGCGCACCGGCGGCAGGAAGGCGGCGAAGAGCAGGGCCGCCACCACCAGCACGCCGAGCACCGTGAGCACCATCCGCCACGTCTTGCGCAACGTCATCAGGCTGACCACCAGGAACACGACGGCGCCCGCGGCGACCGGCACGCCGACCCACTGCAGGACCGGGCCGCCCTGTCCACCGAGGACGAAGCCCGCGAGCACGGTGACGAGCGCGGCGAGCACGTTCCACGGTGACGGCAGGGTGGCCGCGCCCCGCGTGATCCACCACGCGCTGCGCCCGGCGGCCTTGGCGAAGGTCGCGGCGGGCTGGACCGATTTCGGCACCCGCGTCGCCCCCGCGGCCGCGTTGATCCCGGCCGCGCCCGCCTTGACCAGTGTCTTCGTCAGAAGCATGGTGCCGCGTTCGTGTTCGAACCGTTCGCCGGAGACCTGGCAGGCCTGGAACGCGCGCTGGGTCTGCTCGTCGGTTTCGGGCTCGTTCTCGATGATCCGCCGGAACCGTTCCGACGGTTTCCCGTTGCCCTTGGCTGTTTTCGCGTCGTGTCCGCAATGGAGGCCGACGCACGGCAGCTCCTCGCGCGCGATCTCCAGCTGCCGCACCCTGGCGAGCACCATCGCCGTCACCGGCATGCTGATCGGCAGCGCCGCTTCGGTTTCCACGTCGGCGAGTTCGCCGTCGAGACCGAGGAAAGCCAGCTCCCCGGCCAATTGCGCGCGCAGGGCGTCCGCTTCCTCTTGCGACAGCCCGTCTTCCGTGCCCGGCTGTCGCCAGCCGATCGCCTTGAAGGTGTCCCGCACCCGCGTCCGGAACGCCTCCCGGCCGACGACGTCACGCAGCAGCCGCAGGCGTTTCGGGTCGAGCAGGCACTGCACCAGCCAGCCCGCGCCGTCGACCCTGCCCCACATCCAGTCGTTCGCGCGCCACGACGCCTTGTAGAACGCGCCGAAGTAGTCGGCCTGCATCCCGGTGAGCTTGTCCCAGGACCGGCGGCGCTTCATGTCCATCAGCGTCCGCGAATCCGCGCTCACCTGGACGAGATCGACCCGCTGGTCGACCGACGGCGGCTGCGCGAGCAGTCCCCGGGTCGCGATGTGGAGGCGCACGAGCCGCGAGGTGACGATGGGATCTCCCGCGCTGTCGTCGTCCGACGTGAGACCTGTCCAAGCCAGCAGCGTGCTGACCGTGTCGGCGGCTTCAGTGTCGGGTTTCGCCCGTGCCAGCGGCAAAAGGATCGGCGTCGCCTGCCGGAGCGCGGCGACGACGAGCGGCCACGCCTCCTTCAGCGTGTCCGAGCGGCCGAGCGCGGCCCATTCCTTGGCGAGGCCTTCGATCCAGGCGGCGAGCGTGACGTCGGCGGGCGGCGGTCCCTGTTCGGCGACCCAGCCGGCGAGCCGGTTCCCGCGCGCGGCCTTGTGGCGCGCTTCGTGCAGCAGCACCCGGCACCGGTTGAGCTGCACCGCCTGCTCCGGCGTCGGATCGAGCCGGAAGCCCGCGTTCACCAGCTGGAGGCCGGTGGCGACGGAGTCGTCGAGCGCGGTGGTGCGGAAGGCGACGAGGTCGGTGAGTTCACAGGTGTCCTTCGGCGGCTCGGCGGGCAGACCGTCACGCAGCCCGGCCGCCGCGGCCGCGCGCAGCTGCGCCGCCGTGCCGGACGCCCACTGACGGCCTTGATCCTCCACATCGGACAGTGACAGCCTTCGGGTCGCCTCGCGGACCAGCGCGGTGGCGTCCTCCTGCACCCGGCGGTCGCGGTAGTCGTTCATCAGCCGCTGGTCGATCAGCGTGTCCGGGCCGCCGCGAACCCCCATCGCGGCGAGGGAGACGCGGGTCCCCCTGGTGCGGACGACGGCGTCGTTGTGCCTGGTCAGGTCCTCCAGTTCGGCGCTGATCGTCTGGCTCAGCACGGTGCCGACGACCTTGCTCATCGCGCTGCCCAGCAGCGGCGGGCGTTCCGGATCGACCGCGACCCGCTCGGCCTCGCGTTCCGCCGTCGGCACGACGTAGAGCAGCAGCCGCCGGACGTCCGAATGCGACTGCCGTTCGAAGATCTCCCGCAGCGCCGGCCGCAGCGGTTTGTTGAGCAGGACACCGCCGTCGGTGAGCCAATGCGACCGCGTGACATCGGTGTACTTCGTCATGTCCGGATGCAGCGGGCCGGTCTTCTCACCGATCGGCATCCGGGAGAGCTCGAACGCGCCGGGGAACGACGCGGTGGACCGCGCCGCGAGCGCGAGCGGGCCCACCACGTCGTCCGTCCACAAAGGAGCGTCGAAGCGGAACAGCAGGCGGTGTTCGGTGTCGCGCACCAGGTTTCCGAGCGCGTCGTCGAAACGGGTCGTCTCGCCGTCGATCATCGTGCCGGTGAGCAGCACGGTGATGTCGGGACAGTCGGGTTTCACCGTCGCCTTGTCGGTGATCCGGTGCAACGCGTCCTTGAGATCGCCGAGCAGCACCTTGTCGCCGTCGAGCAGCGAACGCGGCTCCTTCTCGCCGGGGTCGCGGATCAGGTTGTCGAGCGATCCCGTGCTGATCCACGTGTCGCGCAGCACCTGCGGGCTCGACCGGAACGCCTCGGCCAGCCCGAGGCACGCCGCGTTGATGCCGCCCGCGCTCGTGCCGGTGAGCACGTCGAGCGAGACGGTGGCGTTGAGCAGGTCGAGCAGGGCCCGGTACGGGCTCTTCGATTCCGGCGCTCTCGACGCCTGCAACAGATGCGAGGTCTCGGTGGCGACCCCGCCCATCCAGACCGCGAGACTCGCCCCGCCCACCATGGTCATCGCCAGCCGGATCTCCTGCGGCCACGGGCTCCCCGCGTCGGCCATGTGCGCCCTCCCCAAGGCTTTGTGCAGGGGGCACTCTAGACCGGACGGGGCAGCCGGTGTACCGCCGATGGTGCGCCCGTAGGGGCAACCGCGCGTTCCGAAGGGACGACACGCGTGATCGGATGGACGACACGCGTGTCCAGGCGGACGACTCGGCCGCGTGCCCGTGTCGGCCGGCCAGTCACGTGTGTCGTCCGTCTGATCACACGTGTCGTCCACGCGGCCACGCGAAACCCCCGGTTCGGCCCGCCGCGAGCGGCGTCTCAGTCCACGGTGAGCACGATCTTCCCGAACTGCCGGTTCGATTCCAGATGCCGGTGCGCCTCGACGACGTCGTCGAGGCGGAAGGCGCGGTCGACCCTGGGCTGGAACGACCCGGCACGCACACCGGCGCGTCGAGTACGCGATCACGGCGCACGCCGCCGAACTCGACGCGCCGCTGCCCGCGCTTTCGGCGTGGGCGGCCAAACACCGGTCGATCGTGGGCCAGGCGCGTCGCGCCTATGACGCCACGAAGGCCTCGTAAACCCTCGCGTTCAGTCCTCTGGACGCGGTCCTTGCGCGTGCAACTACCGCATCCAGAGAACGAAATGCGGGGCGTCAGGCGGCGAAGTGCTCCAAGAGGAGTACCTGGGCCTCGCCGACGGCGAAGCCCAGGACCGCGCCGGTCGCGATCAGGATCCATTCGTCCTGCTGGAAGGCGGGCCGCAGCAGGCCTTCGAATTCGCGCGGCGACAGCTCCTTCATCTTCGTCACCAGCACGTTCCGGATGTCCATCGCGTCGGTCGCGTAGTCCTCGATGTACCGCATGGTCTCCGGCAGCTTGTCCATGATCTTCTCGGCGATGTTCAGCTTCATGTCCTGATACCGCCTGCTGCCGACGGCGAACACCACCAGCGGTTTCCCGACGCCGACGCGGCGCCCGAGCTGTTCGTCGAGCTGCCGCTGGATCAGCCCGAGCACCCGGTCCGACAGCGGGCCGCGCAGCACCGCCTCGATCACGTTGTGCGGGGTGATGATCTCCTTCGCGATCAGCGCGCCGTACGCCTCCGCGACCTCGCCGCGGCGTTTCAGGAACAGACCCTGCCACCGCACACCGAAATACCGGCGTTCCTCGATCGGGTAGAAGAT
The DNA here is from genome assembly GCF_022479115.1 of Amycolatopsis sp. EV170708-02-1. Lineage (NCBI taxonomy): Bacteria > Bacillati > Actinomycetota > Actinomycetes > Pseudonocardiales > Pseudonocardiaceae > Amycolatopsis > Amycolatopsis sp. EV170708-02-1. The sequence continues at coordinate 2,761,724 of NZ_CP092497.1, read as the reverse complement.
CATCCGCAGCGCCAGCCAGTCGGTGAACCAGCCGGTGAAGAGCCCGAACAGCGGCATGATCAGCGGGAACTTGAACAGCACCCACGCGACCATCTGGATGACGCCGATCAGCCCGCCGAAGAAGATGCCGGAGCGGGCGATGAACTTGAACTCCTTGTCACCCGCTTCCTGGAAGATCCGGTTCAGCAGCCGTTTGTCCTTGACCAGTGCGGTGACCACCATGCCCTTGAGGTCGAACACACTGTCCACATCGGACTTGATGAGTTCCAGCACGGCCGCGACCATCCGCGGCGTCTCGGCCTGGACACGCTGGATCACCAGCCGCTGCATCCCCACCGGCAGCGATTCCCACAGGCCCGGCTGGTAGTGGGCGGCGACGTCGCGCACGATGTCCTCGACCGCGGCCTGGAGCGGTTTTTCGATCTCCTTGGCGATTCTCTGCGGATCCAGCCGGGCGACGACCTCCGCCGGTTTGATCAGCTGCTCGGTCATCGTGTCGCAGGCGATGCTCGCCATCCGGGCGGCGCGTTTGGGCACGATGCCCTGCCAGCCGAGGAACGGTTTGATGCCGACGAACTCGACCGGCTGGAACATCATCCGGATCGCGACGAGTTTGGTGGTGTAGCCGATCAGTGCGGCGACGATCGGGATGGAGACGTAGAGCGGCCAGTGCTCGCCGAAATCGGCGAGGATCCCGTCGAGGAACGCACCCATGCCGAAGTCAGCCGGCGCTCGGGTCGCAGGCCTGCCAGAACTGGGCGCCGAGGCGGGAAATATGGACCGTGCGTTTGACGAACTTGGCCCGCTTGACCGACTTCTCCGCCTCGCGGACGGTCTCGTCGGTCAGCAGGATCTCGTACTGCGTCTCCAGCGCGGGCACCTCTTCGTCCAGCTCGACCAGGCCGAGCCCGATCAGCCTGGTGAGGTAGCCGGGCACCTGGTCGGGCAATGAGACCCCGGCGGCCTTGCCGACGGTGGAGGCGTTGCGCAGCACGAACCGTCCGGCGGCGCCGAGGCTCGTCCGCTCGGCGACGTCGACGGCGGGGAACGGCGAGCCGTCGGAGAGCGCGGAAAGGATGCGGGCCTCGTCCGGCGTGAGCTGCCGCAGGATGATCGCGTAGAGGTATTCGCGGGCCCGCTCGCGGCCGAAGCCGATGGAGTGGTTGAGCAGTTCGGCCATGGCCGCGCGGAGCGGTTCGAGCTGGGCACGGGTGTGCACGAGCGTGATGGTGGCCTCGACCGGCTTGGCGCCGTTGGTGTCGGGCCGGTTCATCGCGGACGCGGCGGTGAGCGCGGCGTGGTACGGGTCGTCGACCTCGTCGAGACGGCGGCGCAGCTCCGAAAGCAGCTGCCGCTCGCCCTGTTTGACGATCTGTTCGGCGATCTCGACGCCGGGGAGTTTGCGGGTGAACTCGAAACCCGTGCGCGCGGCCCAGCCCGCCAGCTGCCCCGCGCGTTTGGCGAAAGCGGCCAGGTCTTCACCGGCGGGTCGATCGTTGCTCACGGGCACTCCCCTCACGTTCGCGCTGATGCTACCTGCGAGTAGGCCGAATGGCCGAAAATGTGATGGACCTGAGTGTTTGGATGGTCACCATGAGCTTCACGCGCTGGGGTCCGCCGATCGACGTCCTCCCGCTGTTCGCGCGGGAGGAGCAAGCCCTGCTCGACGTGCTGACCGGATTGGACGCGGACCGGTGGGCCGCGCCGACGGTGTGCACGGGCTGGACGGTGCACGATCTCGCGGCCCACATCCTCGGCGACAAACTCGGCAGGCTGTCCCGCGATCGCGACGGCTACCGGGCGACGGCGCCCCGCGATGGCGAGCGGTTCGAGGACTTCATCGACCGGATCAACGACGAATGGGTGGTCGCGTGTCGGCGGCTGTCCCCCGAAGTGCTGTTCGCGATGCTGGTGGACAGCACGTCGCAGATCGCCGAGATGTTCGGCCGCGCCGACCTCGACGCCGTCGGCGATCCGGTGAGCTGGGCCGGGGACGAGCCCGCGCCGGTCTGGCTCGACGTCGCCCGCGAGTACACCGAGTTCTGGGTGCATCAGCAGCAGATCCGTGCGGCCGTCGGCGCGCCGCCGCTGGACGATCCGGACTTCCGCGGGCCGGTGGTCGACACCTTCATGCGGGCCCTGCCGCACACCCTGCGTGACATCGACGCCCGCGCCGGCAGGCAGGTCGTCTACACCGTCACCGGCCAGGGCGGCGGGAAGTGGACGGCGCGGCGGACCGCGGACGGCTGGGAACTCGACCGTGCCGCACCGACGTCACGAGCGCCGCTGGCCTCGGTGACGACGGACGCGGACACCTTCTGGCGGCTGTGCACCCGGAACCCGGCGGACCGTGCCCGGGTCACCGCCGAGGGCGACGAAAACGTTTGCGCCGCCCTGCTCGGGATGACGTCGATCATCACATCGAGTAACGGCTCACCTTCTCCGGCCGGATGACGAGCCGCACGAGGTCGAGGGTCTGAATTCCGGCGAGCTCGCCGGCGTGGGCGGGGTCTTCGAGGTCCCAGTAGCGCTCGCCGAGCCGGGCGGCCAGCTCGTGCGCCCCGTCGGGCTCCACCGTGACCCCGCCCGAGACCGAGACCCAGCGCTCACGCTCGCCCACCGGCGCGGCCACGATGATCGACGCGCGGGGATCGTCGCCCAGCCGCCGCACCTTGGGCGACTCGCGCGGCGTGAACAGCTGGACGGTGCCGTCGTCGGTGGCCTCGAACCACACCGGACGGACCGGGCCGCCGGCCACGGTCAGGAATCCGTGCAGGGGGCGGCGGAGGAATTCGAGGTCGTCGGGAGTCAGCATGAGCTCGATTCAACCCGGCGGACTTGGACGTGCCCATAGGTGAAAGGCCGGATCACCTGTGTATTCGTCCAGAGCGGCTGAAGGGGACTTTCCCCGCGTCTCACGCGGGGAGGGGCCCTTTCCCTGCATCGCATGCGGGGAAAGGGCCCTTCAGCTCCTCTAACCTCGCCCACGTGGACGTGTTCAGTGACCTGATCCGCGGGGTGCGGTCCCACGGTTCGTTGTTCGGCAGTACGACGCTGTCCCCGCCCTGGGCACTGCACTTCGTGGACGGCGCGCCGCTGACCTTGTGCGCCGTCCTCACGGGCGCGGGCTGGATCGTGCCGGAAGACGCTCCGCCCGAACCGCTGCGCGCGGGCGAGTCGGTCATCGTGCGCGGGCCCGCGACGTTCACCTTCGTCGACGAGGTCGGCACGCCGGCCGAACCGATCGCGTGCGGCGAGCACTGCGCGACGCCCGAACAGGGCGGGACCCGGCACCGGCTCGGCTGGGTCGACGACCCCGGCGGCGAAACGAGTTTGATCGTCGGGGCGTATCCGGTGCGCGGCGAGATCGCCCGCCCGCTGCTGGACGCGCTGCCCGTCGTCCTGCGGGTGGACGCCGGGGGCGCGGGCGACCCGATCCTGGAGCATCTCGCCGCCGAAGCCGCCGTCGACGCCCCGGGTCAGCAGGTCGTCCTCGACCGGCTGCTCGACTGGATGCTGGTGTGTTCCCTGCGCGAGTGGTTCGACCGGCCGGGTGGTGAGCCTCCGGCGTGGTGGGCCGCGCAGCGCGATCCGGTGGTGGGCGACGCGCTGCGCCTGCTGCACGCGGAGCCGGCGGCGCCGTGGACGGTCGGCTCGCTGGCCGCGCGGGCCGGCGTTTCGCGGTCCACACTGGCGAAACGGTTCACCGACCTGATCGGCGAACCGCCGTTGACCTACCTCACCCGCTGGCGAATGACGCTCGCGGCGGATCTGCTGACCGGCAAGGAATCCGCGACCATCTCGGATATCGCCCGCACCGTCGGCTACTCCGACGCCTTCGGGTTCAGCGCGGCGTTCAAACGCGTGCGGGGCGTCAACCCCAGCGAGTTCCGGCGCGGCGTCCCTCAGCGCAGCTGATGCCGCGACTTCTTGGCCTGCTTGCGCAACTGCAGGATCCGCGCGCCGCCGACGAGCGCGACCAGCGCGCCACCGGCGATCACGGAGAACAGCATCGCGACCGCCAGCGGCATGCTGCCGGACATGCCCAGGAAGTGCACGGTGGCCGTGTCCTGGTTCTGCAGGATGAACACGAGCAGGAACACCAGCACGATCAACGCCACGATGACGGCGATCCAGGTGCCGCTCACCCGCGTCCGTTTGAGTTTCGGGCCGGCCTCGAATTTACCGCTGTGGCGTGCGCCGCCCGCGGTCTCGGGCGGCTTGACGGGAACCTCGGCGGCGCCCTCCTCCGGCTGCGTCATGCAGGACAGTGTCCGCCGAACCGGGCTTGATCGCGCTCTCAAGCGTCCGAACGGGTGACCTCGTCCGCCGCGCGCAGCACGCGCAAGGTGTTCTTCCCGGCCAGTTTCGCGCAGTCCTCTTCGCTCCAGCCGCGGTCCAGCAGGGCGGCGAAGAGCACCGGGTACTTCGAAACGTCTTCGAGGCCTTCGGGCAGCGTCGCGACTCCGTCGTAGTCGCCGCCGAGTCCGATGTGGTCGACACCGGCCACCTCACGCGCGTGCTCGATGTGCGCGACGACGTCGTCGATGCCCGCCTTCGGCTTCTCAGGCCCGCCGCGCTCCGCGGTGAACTTCGTGCGCTGGTCGATGTTCCGGTAGTCCTTGCCCGCGGCTTCCATGTCCTGGCGCAGCTGGGCGTCCCATTCGGCGACCTTCGGCGAGATGAAGCCCGGCACGAACGTCACCATCGCGACGCCGTCCTTGGCGGCCAGGGTTTCCAAGACGTCGTCGGGGATGTTGCGAGGGTGGTCGTTGACCGCGATGCAGGAGGAGTGGCTGAAGATCACCGGCGCGGAGCTGACCTCCAGCGCGGCCCGCATGGTGCTCGGCGCGACGTGCGAGAGGTCGACGAGCATGCCGATCTCGTTCATCTCGCGGACCACGTCGCGGCCGAAGTCGGTGAGGCCGCCGTGCTCGGGCTCGTCGGTGCCGGAGTCGGCCCAGGTGGTGTTGTAGTTGTGCGTCAGCGTCATGTAGCGGACGCCGAGACGGCGCAGGATCCTCAGCACGCCAAGGGATTCGGCGATGCTGTGGCCGCCCTCGGCGCCCAGCAGCGACGCGATCTTGCCGTCACGGAACGCGGCTTCGGCCTGGGCGGCGGTGTCCACGAGGGCCAGGCGATCGGGGTATCGCTCGGCCATCTGGTGCACGATCTCGATCTGTTCGAGGACCGCCGTCACCGCGCTGTGCCCCTCGAACTGGCAAGGCACGTAGACGGACCAGAACTGCATGCCGAGTCTGCCCTCGGCGAGCTTCGGGAAGTCGGTGTGGAGATGCGGCTGGCGGACCGTGAGATCCGTGCCCGCCACGGCCTCGACCGGATCCGGCCCGGTCGTGACCCGCAGCTCCCATGGCAGATCGTTGTGCCCGTCCGCGAGGAGGACCCTGTCGAGCAGGGCCTGGGCGCGGACGAGGTCCCCGTTAGTCATCGGACGATTTTACGTTCGCGTGCTTTGCTCTCCGCGCGCCCCGTTGAGCCACCCCGCGGCCGCTACCAAACCGTTGCCGGTGACCTGGTGCCCGCCGGGATGCCGGTGGGCGACGACGTCCGCGCCGCGTTCGCGCAGGTCACGGGCCAGCGTCTCGGCCGAGCCCAGCGGCGCCATCGGATCGTGCTCGCCGTTCGACAGGAAGACCCGGGTACCGGACAGGTCGTTCCGTGGCGGCTCCGGGAGTGGTGACATCGCCGCGAACAGCGCGGACTCCCGGACGGCGTCCGGGCGGAGCAGGGTCACCGCGGCGGCGATGTTGGCGCCGTTGGAGAACCCGATGGCGACGAGCCGCCGGTCGCCGAGGCCGTACTCCTCGCGCGCGGCGACCACGAAATCGGCCAGCTGGTTCGCGCGAAAGACGACGTCCTCGTGGTCGAAGACGCCCTCGGCCAGCCGGCGGAACCACCGGGCCGCACCGTGTTCCGACACCGGCCCGGCCGGCGCGAGCAGCGCCGACGCCGGGCTCAGCTGCCGGGCGAGCGGCACGAGGTCGTCGAGCCCGCCGCCGGTGCCGTGCAGGAGCAACAGCACCGGCTCGTCGGCCGCTCCTTCGACGTACTTGTGCTCCAAGGTGCTCATCGCGGGTTGTTCTCGCTCGGGAGGTCCAGCTTCGGCAGCATGGCCTCGATGTCCTCGCGTTTGGGCTCCAGCCACGGCGGGAGTTTCAGCGCGCGGCCGAGTTCGAGCAGCGGCTCGTCGATCGCGAAACCGGGTTCGTCGGTCGCGACCTCGAGCAGGGTGCCGCCGGGCTCGCGGAAGTAGATCGAGCGGAAGTACTGACGGTCCAAAATGGACGTCACGTTCACGCCGTCGTCGATGAGCTCGTCACGCCAGGCGGCCTGAGTCCGCTCGTCCGGCGCGCGCCAGGCGACGTGGTGCACGGTGCCCGCCGCCACCAGCCCGCGCGGGGCGTCGGGTGTCACGAGGACGTCGACGAGCGCGCCGGGGCCGCCCTCACCGGCAGAGAACCGAAGGCGGTTGCCGTCCTGGTGCTCGAAGGACAGGCCGAGGCCGTCGGTCAGCATCCCGGCCGTCGCGTCCTCTTTGGACACCGAGAGGGTGACGGAGTGCAGGCCGCGGATGGCGTGTTCGGCGGGGACGAGCTTCGTGTCCCACGGGTCACGCGGGTCGCCCTGCGGATGCGCGACGAGGGCGAGCTGCAGGCCGTCCGGGTCGGCGAAGGTGAGCGTCTCCTCGCCGTCGGAGTTCCGGATCCGGCTCGTCTCGACACCGCTCGCGGCGAGGTGCTGCTTCCACCAGCCGAGCGAGGCCTCCGGCACGGAGAACGACGTCGTGGTCGCCTGTCCGGTGCCGTGACGGCCCTTCGGCGCGTCCCGCCACGGGAAGAACGTCATCAGCGAGCCGGGTTTGCCGGACCCGTCGCCGTAGTAGAGGTGGTACGTGCCGGGGTCGTCGAAGTTCACGGTGGTCTTCACCAGCCGCAGGCCGAGCGACCGGGTGTAGAAGTCCGCGTTGCGCTGGGGGTCGCCACCGATGGCGGTGACGTGGTGCAGGCCCGAAGTCTTGATCGACATGGTGCCCCTCCTCTGGGAGCCGGTGAACTCAAGCTAGCCCGATAACCTCTCGCGCGCAAGATATATTCCTGGAAGAGTTCTTGGTGTACGCTCGCCCGCGTGACTGTGGCGAAACCGGAGGAACCGAAAGACGACGAAGTGGTCACGTGGTGGGGCCTGGTGATCGAGGGCTATCTGGCCACGCAGAACAAGCTGATGGGCGAGATCGCCGACCGGTTCGGCCTCGCGCCGGCGTCGTTCGACATCCTGTTGCGGCTCGTGCGCTCACCCGAGCACCGGATGCCGATGACGCGGCTGGCCGTCGAGGCGGCGTTGTCCAGCGGCGGGTTCACCAAGGTCGCCGACCGGCTGGTCGCCGCGGACCTGATCTGCCGGGTGCCCAGCCCGGACGACCGCCGGGTCACCTTCGCGGCGCTCACCGACCACGGCCTCGACGTCGCGGAGAAAGCACGGGAGGCGTGCGCGGAGATCCTGCGGCGCATCGTTCTGACCCCGCTCGGTGACGACGCGCACGCGCTCGCCGAAGCGATGCGCACCCTCCGCACCGTCAACGGCGGGTGACCCCCGCGTTTCGTCCTCTGGATGCGGTACTTGCGTGTGCAAGGACCGCGTTCAGAGGACTAGATGCGGCGGGGCGGGGTCCCGGACCTCGTACATGTCCCGCACCAGTTCCCGGATGACGTTGCGCCGGATCTTCCCGGTCGCCGTCTTCGGCAGTTCGCCCAGCTCGACGACGCCCCGCGGCCGTTTGAACGACGCCAGCCCCGCCCGGCAGAACTCGATCAGCTCGTCCGGGTCGAGCCGGTGCCCCGGCACGCCGACCACGCACGCGACCGGTTTCTCGATGCCGTCGGCGTCGAAGGTGGCCACCACCGCGACCTCGGCGACCGCCGGATGTTGCCGCAGCCTGTCTTCGACCTCGGTGGGGGAAACCCAGATCCCGCCCGGTTTCAGCATGTCGTTGAAGCGTCCGAGGCAGGTATAGCTCCCGTCGGCGTTGCGCACGAAGCTGTCGCCCGTCCGCAGCCATTCGCCCTGGAAGACCTGCTTCGTCGTCTCGTACCGCGCCCAGTACCCGGTCGCGATCGACGGCCCGCCGACGAACAGTTCACCGGGCTGCCCGTCCGGCACCGGATCGCCGTTTTCGTCGCGCAGCGCGATCTCGTAGCCCGGCACCGGCGTCCCGGTACTGCCGGGGCGGACCTGACGCGGCCGGTTGGACAGGAAGATGTGCAACGCCTCGGTCGAGCCGATCCCGTCGAGGATCTCGACGCCGAACCGCTCGCGGAACCGTTCGTACAGCACGGCCGGCAGCGGTTCCCCCGCAGAAACCGCTTGGCGCACCGAGGCGAACGTGTCGTCGGGGATGTCACTGGCGAGCAGCGCGGCGTAGAACGTCGGGACGGCGAAGAACAACGTCGGCCGCTCCGCGCGGGCCCTGGCGGCGATCAGTCCCGGGGTCGGCCTCGCCGGTTCGAGCAGCGTCGTCCCGCCGGCCGCGAGCGGGAAGAACGCCGAATTCCCCAAGCCGTAGGCGAAGAACAGCTTCGGCACGGAGAGGAACCGGTCGTTCGGCCCGATGTCCAGCACACCGCGCGCATACGTCTCGCACACCGCGCGGATGCCCGCGTGCCGGTGCATCGCGCCTTTCGGCTTACCCGTCGTCCCCGAGGTGTACAGCCAGAGCGCGGGCGAGTCCTCCCAGGTCGGCGCCGGTTCGAAACCGGTGTCGTCCACTGTGGACAGGTCACCCCACTGATGCGCGCGGATCCCGGGCGGCAGCTCGGCGGCCTTCGCCCTGTCCAGCACGACGTCGGTGACCTCCGGTGCCAGCCCCAGCGCGACCGTGGCCTGAGACGCGAACTCGCCGGAGACGCACAGGACCCGCGCGCGCGAATCGGCGAGCATCTTGCCGAGATCCAGCCCGGTGACCATGGTGGACACCGGCACCGCGACCGCTCCGGCCAGCATCGCGCCGAGGATCCCGGTGAGCAGCTCGACGTCGTCGGCCATGCAGAACAGGACCCGCTCCTCCGGGCGGACGCCGATCGCCTTCAGCCCCGCCGCGACCCGGCGGGTTTCGGCCGCCAGCCCCGCGTACGTGAGACTTCGCCGCGGGGAAACGACCGCGTCCTTCGCGCCCCGCCCTTCCGCCAGATGCCGGTCGAGCAGGTAGCTCGCCGCGTTGAACCCGGTAGCAGCAGCGGTCACGGGCGCACCTCTATCGCTCAGCTCAGGTAAACGTATTCGTAGTCGAACGGTTTCCCATTGATGCCCTGGCGTGGCGGCGCCACCCAGCTCGCGATCTTTCCTCGCTCGTACACCGGGTGCATCAGCGATCGGACGAAGGTCAGGTCTTCGGGAGTGGGCAGCCACTTGCGTTTGCCGGCCAGCCAGGTCCGCTCGTCGACAACGGTGCCGTCGGGCGTCACATGGTGGCCGGAGTTTATGCCGACTTCGCGATTGAATCCAGGGTGCGGGAGGACGAATCGGAAGTCGACGCCCGCCTCGTCCAGGATCTTGTTCCAGCGGTTGACCCCGGTCTGGCAGTCGGCGCGGTACTCCTCCCGCAGGTCGAGGTTCAGCAGCAGGATGGCCGCGTGTTCCTCGGTCTCCCAAGTGCCGTCGGCTTTCGGCCGGGACAGCGATCCGGCGGCGTCGGTGAGCTTGTGGTCGTCCTTGCGGCGAGGCTCCTGCCAGCGGCCTTTCAGCCCGGCGGTGTAGTAGTTCGCCGCGTTGGTGGACGTCTCCCCGCCGAACAGGTCGAGCGAGACGGTGTAGTGGAAGTTGAGGTAACGCTGGATGACGTCCAGCGGGATGCCGCCGTGCCCGCCGATGTCGAAGGTGTCGTGCTCGCGGATCAGTTCGGCACTGCGGGTGACCACCCGGTCGACCCCCGTGGTGCCGACGAACATGTGGTGCGCCTCTTCCTTGAGCATGAATTCACAAGTGCGGGAAAGCGGGTCGAAGCCGCTTTCCTTGAGGGTGCCGAGCTGATATTTGCCATCACGATCGGTGAAATAGGTGAACATGTAGAACGCGAGCCAATCCGCGGTCTCCTCGTTGAAGGCGCCGAGGATCCGCGGGGCGTCCGGACTTCCGGAATTACGGAGCAGCAATCCTTCCGCCTCGTCGCGGCCTTCACGCCCGAAGTAGGCGTGCAACAGGTACACCATCGCCCACAGATGGCGCCCTTCTTCGACGTTGACCTGGAACAGGTTCCGCAGGTCGTAGAGGCTCGGCGCGGTGAGGCCCAGCAGTTTCTGTTGTTCGACCGAAGCGGGTTCGGTGTCGCCCTGGATCACGATGAGCCGCTGCAGGTCGGCGCGGTATTCGCCGGGAACCTGCTGCCAGGCGGGCTCGCCCTTGTGCTCGCCGAAACCGATGACGCGGTCGGGGTCGGGCTCCGCGAGGAAGATCCCCCACCGGTAGTCGGGCACGTTGACGTGGTCGAAATGCGCCCAGCCGTCCCGTCCGACACTCACCGCGGTGCGCAGGTAGACCCCGTGCGTCCGCAGGGTTGGGCCCATTTCGCCCCACCAGTCCAGGAACTTCGGCTGCCAGCCCTCCAGCGCCCGCTGCAGGCGGCGATCACCGGAGAGGTCGACGTTGTTGGGGATCCGGGCGTCGTAATCGATCTTGGTGGGCATGGGCTGTTCAAACCCGCTTCCTGTCGAAGACGGCCTTCTGACCGGTACCGTAGCGACGCAGCGCACCCTCGGGACCGGATGCGTTCGGACGAGTGAAGATCCAGTTCTGCCAGGCGGCGAGCCTGCCGAAGATCTTGCTTTCCAGCGTCTCGGGGCCGACGAACCGGTGATTCGCCTCCATTCCGGTCAAGGCGTCCGGACTGAGCGAAGCCCGCCCCTCCAGCGCGATCCGGATCTCGTCCTCCCAGTCGAGGTCGTCCGGGGCGTCGGTGACCAGGCCGAGTCCGTTCACCTCCGCCGGGCTCAGCGCTTTGCCGCACACCTCCGCGAGCCTCGGGACGTGGTCCGGATCCCCGAAGAAGCGGGATTCGAGACGGGTCAGGCCGTTGCCCATCGGGAACCGGCCGAAGTTGGCTTCGGACAACGTGATCGCCGCTCGTTCTTCACTGTCTTCGTCGTCGATCGGGGGACCGTCCAAGATGTACTGCCGGTCGGCGGCGAGCGCGAGCTCCAGCAGAAGCCCGGCGTAGCAGCTTCCCGGCTCGATGAGGGCGATCAGGCTGCGGCTGGTGACGTCCAGCCGCTTCAACGTCCGCTTGAAGTAGTGGACGATTTCGTTGCTCAGACAGTCTTTCGCGTCGAACACGGCGCGTTCGTGTTCGAGGACCTTCGCCGGATCGCCTTCCGTGCGGAGCACCCACGTGCCGAGTTCGGGTTCGTTGGTGCGCAGGCGGAGGATCGCGTCGTCCAGTTCGCGCGTGACATCCAGCAGCCAGCCGTCGTCGTCCTCGGGGCCTTTGACGGTGATCGTCGCTTCGCTCCCGCTGCGGGCGATGTCGACATAACGATGCTTGAGCGGCTTCAGCTCGACACCCTCGCCGTCGAGCCGTTCGCTCGTCCGCGCAAATTCCTTCGCCCTGGCCAGCACGGCCTCGCGGAACCCTTGCCTTGGCACGAGTTCGTCGACGAGGCGCCAGTCGACGGCGGTCCGTCCCTTCACCCCGTCGGGGCGAGTGGCGAAGACGTCGGCGAGGTCCCGCCGCACGCCGCGTTTGTCGACCACCCGGGTGAGCCCGCCGGTGCCGGGGAGGACGCCGAGGAGCGGCACCTCCGGCAGCGCGACGGTCGAGGAGTTGTCGTCGACCAGCAGGATCTTTTCGCAGGCGAGCGCGATCTCGTAGCCGCCGCCGGCGCAGGTGCCGTTGACCGCCGCGACGTAGATCTGCCCGGAGTGCGCGGTGGCGTCCTCCATGGCGTTGCGGGTCTCATTGGTGAATTTGCAGAAGTTCACCTTCCACTCGTGCGACGACGACGCGAGCATGCGGATGTTCGCGCCGGCGCAGAAGACGTTGTCCTTCGCACTGGTCACGATGACCACGCGGACCTCGGGATGTTCGAACCGCAGCCGCTGCGTGGCGTCGTACAACTCGATGTCCACGCCGAGGTCGTACGAATTGAGCTTGAGCTCGTAACCCGGCACGAGGCCGGCGTCCGCGTCGACGTCGAGTTCGAGCCACGCGACGTCGCCGTCGGTGGTCAGTTTCCAGTGCCGGTAGCCGCTGGGATGACGTTCGAACGTCACCGATGTGGTCCGCGTCACCCTTCCGATTGTCTACATAGCACTGATCAGCGTCAATGTTATGTAGAAAGTTGGTCACGGAGCAGATCGAGGAAACGAACCCAGTCGGCACCCTTGCGAATCACCGACGACAGCGCGCCGACCAGGAGATAGACGTCGGCGACCGTGCAGTCCGACCGGAGACGACCGGCGGCCTGATCGTGGGCGATGATCTCGGCGACCACCGCTTCGAGGCGCTCACGCGCCGAACCGCGCGGCTCACTGCCGGGCCGCCCGCGGGCCGAGTCGATGGCGGCGGTGAGCCCGCGATCGCTCGCCAGCACCTCGCCGACGTACCGGAAATAACGCTCCAGGCCGGAATCCTCGCCGAAACAGTGCGCCCTGGCGTACTGCTCGATCTCCGCGAACCGGTGCTCCGCCGCCGCCTCGACCAGCGCCTGCCGATCCGGGAAGTGCCGGTACACGGTCCCCACGCCGACCCCGGCCGCGCGGGCGATCTCCGGCATCTGCACGTCGTCCCCGCGTTCGGCGAACAACGCGCGCGCCGCGTCGATCACCCGCGCCCGGTTGCGCTCCGCGTCCGCTCGCGGCTTGGTTGACAACCCGCCTCCCTCGCGATTAAGTGGAAACGGAGTCCGTTTCCGATTGAGAGGCAGAATACCATGTCGAAGGACCGTTTTCTCCTGCTCGAACCCGGCGAGACCCGGCCCGGCCGCGTGCCTCTGCCGCCCGCGTTCAGCGTGAAGGCGATGACCGAGGACACCGAGACGAGGTTCTCGCTGCTCGAGGTCACTGTCGCCATGGACATCCCGCGGCACGTGCACCACGAGGCCGACGAGTGCATCTACGTCCTCGAAGGCGAGCTCGGGATCGATTTCGACGACGAGACCCACATCGCGACGAAGGGCACTTTCGTCCTGCTGCCGCGCGGCGTCCCGCATGCCTTGCGCCGGGTCTCCGAGCCGCCCCGGGTTCTGCAGATCTCGTCCCCCGGCGGTTGGGAGCACTACCTGGAAGACCTGTTCGAGGCGGGGCCGGCCGTGTTCACCGATGGCGCGATCGACCCGGTGAAGATCAATCGGGTCGCCGCGCCCCACCACATCACGTATGGGAACCGGCCGCCGCGGGAACGCGGTTGAGCTTCGCCGCCGCCCAGGTCACGAAGGCCCACAGCAGCAGCGCGGCGGCAACGTCGGTGTAGATCGTGGCGAACCAGAAGGCCGGGATCCGCGGCACGGCGATCAGGAAGTGGCCGAGGCTCGCGAGGCCGGACAGCGAGAAGACCATCAGGAACGCGAGCGCCCGCCAGTAGCGTCCGCGCAGGTAGTCGCGGTAGCCGAGCACGCCGAACGTGGTGAAGAGGACGTACGCGACGACGACCAAGGTGGCGGCCATGCCCACCGAAATCCCCTCGACCTGCGGGTAGTCCGCCGCCCTGATCACGTTGTGCGCGTAGTGCAACGTGGTGGTCAGCAGCGTGAAGGTCAGGATCAGCCGCAGCGCGGTAAGGCCCCGGTTTCGAAGAACTTCCATGTTCGCCCCCTTACGACTTGATAGATCGCTCTAGCGAGAGCGTAGCCCATGGCGGGCGAGAGATGAAGGGACCTTTGCTACCGGGCCGGCGTGAGCGGTGGGTTGCGGGCGGGGTGTGTGGAGATAGGGACGTTGAGTGTCCCTATCTCCACACACCCTGTACTCCGTGTAGCGATGCTGACGGACCGTGGGGATTTCGGTGCGTCAGACGACCGTGACGCCGCGAGTGAAGGCCCCCCTTCCCTCGGCTCAGCCGAGAAAACTCGCCCCTTCGGCTCTCAAAAATGTCGGTGGGTGCGCGTAGAGAAGGAGGAGTGCCCGAACCGACCGTGCCCCTGATCGGGGTCGAGAACCTCAAGATGCCCGAATGGGCCGCGGTCGACGAGACCGTGGCCGAAGCGGGGATGGTCAAGGCCATCCGCACGCTTCCGTCCGCCGTGGCCATCGTGCTGCGGCTGGCCTGGCGGACGTCGCCGCGGCTGACCCTGCTCGCCGGCGTCGTCCACCTGCTTTCCGGTTGTGTCACGGCGTTCGGCCTGCTGGCGACGGCGAACGTGTTCATCGCGCTGCTGGAGAGCGGGCCGACGCCGGAAAGGGTGCTGCAGTCGCTGCCCGCGCTGGTGGTCGTCGTCGGCACGTATGCCTTGCGCGCGCTGCTCGACACGGCGGTGGCCGCGGTCGAGGGCGCGCTCCGGCCGCGGGTCGTGACTTCGGCGGGCGACGAGGTCACCGCCGCGATGGTCCGGGTGCGGCTGCTGGCCTTCGAGGACGCCGATTTCCGGGAGCTGGCCAGGCAGGGCGCGCGGTACGGGGTCCGGTCGATCGAGATGAGCCTGCGCTGGCTCGCGGATTTGACGTCGGCGCTGATCTCGCTGGTCGCCGCGCTGGTGACGGCGGGCCTGCTCAACCCGTGGCTGGCGCCGGTGCTGCTGCTCGCCGCGGTGGCCGACGGCTGGGCGGCGGCGAAGGTCGCGAAGCTGAACTACCGGCATTATCTCGACACCGTCGGCCGCAACATCCGGAAAGGGATCGTCGAAGAGGTGGCCACGTGGCGCCAGTTCGCCCTCGAACGGCATGCCCTCACCCTCCAGGAGCCGTTGCTCCGGGAGTACCGCCGGATCACCGAAAGCCTGATGCGCGAAGAGGTCCGGCTCGCGCATCGCAGCAACATGGTCCGGCTGGCCGGGCGCGCGGCGGCCGGGGCCGGCACCGCGATCGCGTATCTGGTGCTCGGTTTTCTGCTCTACAGCGGCCAGATGGAACTCGCCCTCGCCGGAACGGCCGCGCTCGCCATGCGGACGGCGTCGAATTCGCTGTCCATCACGATGCACGCGGTGAACTCCCTGTACGAGGAGTCGTTCTACATCGCCTTCTTCCAGCGCCTGCTCGTGGAGTCGGAGAAACGCGGCCCGGTGAAGGGCGGGGTCGCCGCCCCGCCCGATCCGGCGGAGATCCGGCTGGAGAACGTCGGGTTCACCTATCCCGGCCAGGAAACCCCGGCCCTGCGCGAGGTTTCCCTGACCATCCGGCGCGGCGAGGTGATCGCCCTCGTCGGGGAGAACGGTTCGGGCAAGACCACACTGGGCAAACTGCTCACCGGGCTCTATCCGCCCTCGGAGGGAAAGGTGTACTGGGACGAAGTCGACCTCGCGGGCGCCGATCACGAGTCGGTGCACGCGAATATCGCGGTGATCGCCCAGGATCCCGCCGAATGGCCGATGACCGCGGAGCACAACGTGACCGTCGGCAGGCTCGGCCGGGAAGACCCGGATCGCATCGCCTGGCAGGACGCGATCACCTCCTCCGGCGCCGACGAGGTGATCGAGTCCTTGCCCGCCAAGGGGAAGACGGTGCTGTCCAAGAAGTTCGACGACGGGCAGGACCTCTCGGGCGGGCAATGGCAGCGGATGGGGATCGCCCGCGGGATCTACCGTGACGCCGCCGTCCTGGTCGCCGACGAGCCGACGGCCGCGCTCGACGCGAAGGCCGAGGCCCGGGTCTTCGCCGGGCTGAGGCACGCGAGCGTTTCGGGAGCGGGCAGGCGCACGACGATCCTGGTGACCCATCGGCTGGCCAACATCCGCTCCGCGGACCGGATCCTGGTACTGGAGAAGGGGCGCCTGATCGAGCAGGGCACGCACGCCGAACTCATCGAGGAAGGAGGGCTCTACCACGAGCTTTACGAGATCCAGGCTCGCGCGTATCGCGGCGGTTAGTCAGACTGTCGGAATGCCCGAGAAGATCGCCGAGGTGAACGGTATCCAGCTGTGCCACGAGACGTTCGGCTCGCCGGACGGCAGGCCGTTGCTGCTGATCATGGGACTGGCCTCCCAGATGATCTGGTGGGACGACGAGCTCTGCGAGAACCTCGCGGCCGAGGGTTTCTTCGTCATCCGCTACGACAACCGCGACGCCGGCCGGTCCAGCCGGATGACCGGCCGGGTCAACCTGCCGCTCGCGTACACGCTGCGCACGGCGCCGTACTCCTTGGCGGACATGGCGGGCGACGCCGCCGGGCTGCTCACCGAACTCGGCGTCGCGAGCGCGCACGTCGTGGGCGCGTCGATGGGCGGGATGGTCGCGCAGACGCTGGCCATCGAGTACCCGTCGCGGGTGCGGTCGCTGACGTCGATCATGTCGACCACCGGCAACCGGTTCGTCGGGCGGCCGAGCGCCAAGGCGATGGCGATGCTGCTTTCGGCGCCCCCGCGTGGCCGCGAGGAGTACGTCGAGCAGCTGGTGCGCACGTTCCGCGTGATCGGCTCGCCCGGTTACCCCTTCGACGAGGCCCGGATGCGTGAGCGCGCGGAGCGGTCCTTCGAGCGCGGCGTCAACCCGGGCGGGACGGCGCGACAGCTGGCGGCGATCGTTTCGAGCCGGGATCGCTTCCGCGCGCTGCGGAAACTCGGCGTGCCCGCGCTCGTCGTGCACGGTTCGAAGGATCCGCTCGTGCATGTTTCCGGCGGCCGGGCGACGGCCCGCGCATTGCGGGAGTCCGAAGTGGACATAGTGCCGGGGATGGGGCACGACCTACCGCGCGCGATCTGGCCCCGGCTGACGCGCGGTCTGGTCCGGACGGCCGACCGCGCCGACGTCATCGAGAGGTGAGGCGAGCGTGGGCCGAAGGAGGCTTTCGCCGCGTCTGATGCGGTGATGGGCCCCTTCGCGTCTTGCTGATGGCTCGCGGGTCAACCCCCGGCGAGCGTGATCGAGCCCAGATGCGAGAAATGCGCCGCCACCCGTGCACCCGGGCGCACGTCGACCGCGTCGGTCATCCCGCCGGTGAACACGAGCCAACCCGGCTCCAGCGCGCGCCCGCGCGCGCCGAGGGCGTTGGCCGCCAGTGCCAGCGCTTCCGCCGGATGTCCCAGCACCGCCGCCCCGGTGGCGGTGTCGACGATCGCGCCGTCGACCTCCAGCAGGGCCGCCTCCAGCGAGAGATCCAGCGAAGACGGCTCCGCGCCCACCGGCCCGAGCGTGACGTACGCGGAAGAACCGTTGTCCGCCACGACGTCCGGCAGTGCGAAGCGATAGTCGCGGTAGCGGCTGTCGATGACTTCGACGCCGCCATAGACGCGGTCCACCGCAGCCATCGCGGTCGCCGCCGTCACACCTGGTCCCGAAAGGCGTTGTCCCAGAACGAAAACCAGCTCCGGCTCGGCACGCGGATGGATCAGGGACGGCACGGGCACCCCGGCGGGGAGCACCATCGCGTCGGTGAGCCACGCGAGCAACGGGGAGTCGATGCCCATGCGTTGCTGCTTCGCCCGCGAGGTCAGGCCGAGCTTGACCCCGATCAGCGTCTCGCCGCGCTCCAGCCTGAGCCGGAGCGCCTCGTCCTGGATCGCGTACGCGGTGTCGACGTCCAGCTCCGGCCACGCGTCGGTCAGTGGCTCGCGTTCTTCCCCGGACAGCAGCGCTTCCGCCGCCTCCCGCACATCGAGACTCACGGCCGTTCCTCCCCGGAGAACTTCGCGGTGACACTGCCGAGCCCCGCCATCGTCGCGACGACGGTGTCACCCGGATTCACCGGGATCGCCCGCGTCATCGAGCCCGGCAGCACGACATGCCCCGGTTCGAGCGCGACACCGAGCGGGCCGACCGTGTTCGCGAGCCAGACCAGCGCGTTCACCGGCGAGCCGAGCACCGCGCCACCGGCGCCGGTCGCCGCGATCTCACCGTTCTGGTGCAGGACGCAGCCCGCCAGGCGGAGATCGACGTCACCGATCGCGGTCGGCCTGCTGCCGAGGACGACACCGCCCGAAGACGCGTTGTCCGCGATGGTGTCGACGATGCTGATCTTCCAGTCCCGGATCCGGGAATCGACGATCTCCAGCGCCGGGACGACGAAGTCCACCGCCCGCAGCGCGTCCGCCACCGTGACGCCGGGGCCGCGCAGCCGCGAACCGAGCACGAACGCGATCTCCGGTTCGATCTTCGGCTGCAGGAACCCGCCGATCGGGATCGGCTGGTGTTCGAGGTGGAACATCGAAGCGGTCAGGTGGCCGTAGTCGGGCTGGTCGACACCCATCTGCCGCTGCATGGCGGCGGAGGCGAGGCCGACCTTGTGCCCGCGCACGCCGTCGCCGCGCTCGGCCCAATGGCGGACGAGCCGCTGCTGGACGCGGTACGCGTCCTCCAGCGTCGCGGCGGGATAGGTCTCGATGAGGGGCGCGATCGGCTTGCCGGTCTCGTACGCGCTGAGCAGCGCGGCCGCGGCCTCCTGCAGCGTGCTGGCGTCCATGGGCTCCTTCCGACCCGTCGGACTCTGCCCCGTCCCCCGGACCCGCACAAGACGGCCGTTCCACTGGCCGGTACGCACAGATTAGGCCGAAAGGGTCTCGCACGACCCCGATCATCACCTAGCCTGCTCCCATGTCCGATTGGACGCTCTCCCGGGCGAAGACCAGGATCGACCGCCGCGAGGAGCTCGACGAGCTCACCGCGCGTATCCGTTACGAGGTGCGGGTGCATCTCAACGGGTCAACCGCGCACAACGCCTACGACGAGCTGACCGACATCTTCGCCATCGGGCACGCGGAGTGTTCGGCGCTGCTCAAGCACCGCCGCGTCCTGCCGTTGTGGGAGCGGATGCTGCTCCAGCGTTACACCCGGCGTCTCTACGGCAAGGCCGTCTCGGCGACCGTCGGTGATCTCCCCGCCGACGCGGGGCCTGCGCCCGCGGCCGCGTTCGGCCCGGAGATCGCTTCCCTGAAGCCGGATCCGGGTGACACCGGCGCGAAATTCGACCTGCAGGGCCGCGGCCTGGTCAACGTCTTCCGGATCGCCGCCGGGCGGCACGGCGAGATCTGGCCGGACCGCCACGACGTCGCGACGACGTCCGCGCGCAGTGTCCTCACCTGTTCCGCGGTCTTCCTGCGGCGCCGCCCCTGGCACGTCGTCTGGCCGGTGTACCGGGTGCGCGGCCTGCGGCTCTGGAAGCTTTAGGCGGCGGTCTCGCGTGATCAGGCGGAATTCGCGGCCGCCCGCCGTGGTTGTACCGGATATGACCGATCGCGCCACCGAGATCCTCGCCGGATCGAAGACGATCGCCGTCGTGGGGCTGAGCCGCGATCCGGCCAAGGCCTCGCACGGGGTCGCCGCCGTGCTGCAGGCACACGGGTTCCGGATCATCCCCGTCCACCCCTCCGCCGACGAATTGCTGGGCGAGAAGGTGTACCGCTCGCTCACCGACATCCCGGAGCCCGTCGACCTGGTCGACGTCTTCCGCCCGTCCGCCGATACCCCGCCGATCGCCGAACAGGCCGTCGCGATCGGCGCGAAGGCGCTTTGGCTGCAGCAGGGCATCGTCTCCGCCGAGTCCCGCCGGATCGCCGAAGAAGCCGGTTTGGACTACGTCGAAGACCGCTGCACGGCCGTCGTCCGAGCGGTCGCGAATCTCTCGGTGCGTTAGAAACGGACCCCGGGCCGAACCCTCGCCGCGATTTTCCGGCGAGGGTTCTTTCATGTCCGTGAACAGAAGAATGACCCCTGATGTCATACGCCGAATCGGACCCCGCCGAAGGGATTGGTCCAAACCGGTGATCTTGACGGGAAGCCCGCGAGCTGGGAAAACTTGTCCGGTCGTCAGTTTGTTAAGAAACCTTCCCAAGGGTGGGCCCAGCTGTTAACGTCCGAATCCGCTTAGCGGAAACAGGTGCCGATGATCGGCACCCCGGTCCTACGGAGGGCGAAGTGGGCACACCACGCGGGCTGGATTCCAGTGGCACACTCGAGCGCGGTCTCGCGGTTCTCGAGCACGTCGGCCAGAACCAGGAGATTTCCACCAACGCGATCGCCAGGCAACTAGGTCTCTCCAGGAGCGCCGCCTACCGCATCGTCGGCACCCTCAAGAACCTCGAATACCTCGAAGCCGATCGCGCCACCGGCCGCGTACGGCTCGGCACCAGGCTGGTCGAACTCGGTGCCCGCGCGATGGCGGCGACCGACCTCCACCGCTGCGCGCCGCGTTACCTCGCCTCGCTCGCCGAGCGGAGCGGCGAGACGACCTACCTCGCCGTCCCGGACAACGACACGATGGTCTACGTCGCCACCGAACGCAGTGCCAACGCCGTCACCCTGGCCTGCCGTCTCGGCACCCGCCGCCCGCAGCACGCGACGTCGCTGGGCAAGGCGTGGCTGGCGGCGCTGCCCGAACAGGACCGCGTCGAACGTATCCGCCGGATGAAACTCGACAGTCTCACGCTCAAGACGATCAACGACCCCGTCCGCCTGCTCGACGACCTGGCCAGGACGAGCCGTCGCGGCTGGGCCGTGGACGACGTCGAGAACGAGCCGGACGTGGGCTGTGTGGCCGCCGCCGTCCGTGACCACACCGGGCGGCCGATCGCCGCGATCAGCGTCGCGGGCCCCGCCGGCCGCGTGCTCCGCCGCACCGACGAACTCGGCGCGACGGTGGCAGGCACCGCCGCCGCGCTGTCGCTCCGGCTGGGTTACGTCCGGGCACAAAGGGCCTGAAGTGGGCTGGCTCCAGGACTACCAGCCCGCGGGCGGGCTGTGGCTGTCCGCCGCGCTGGCGGCGCTGCCGATCATCGTGCTGCTGGTGACGCTGGGAGTCCTGCGCCGTTCGGCGCACCTCTCGGCCGGGCTGGCGCTGATCACCGCGCTGCTGGTCGCGGTCCTGCTGTACCGCATGCCCGCCGGGCTCGCCCTCGATTCCGCGGCCATGGGGCTGGTGTTCGGGGTGTGGTCGGTGGCCTGGATCGCGTTCCACGCCGTGTACTTCCACAACGTCACCGTCGCGACCGGACGGTTCGACGACATCAAGGCGGTCCTCGCCGGGTTCAGTGAGGACCGCCGTCTCCAGGCGCTGCTGATCGCGTTCGGCTTCGGCGCGCTGCTGGAAGGGATCGCGGGTGGCGGCTCGCCGATCGCGATCACCGCGGCGATGATGGCCGCGCTCGGTTTCCCGCCGGTGAAGGCGGTCGTGCTCGCGTTGCTGGCGAACACCGCGCCGGTCGCGTTCGGCGGCCTCGGCAACCCGTTGATCGTGCTGGGCAGGCTGACCGCGCCGATCCTCGGCATGAAACAGGAGCAGGCGACGGAACTGTTCTCGTCGATGGTCGGGCGCCAGCTCCCGTTGCTGGCGTTGATCGTCCCCGGTTTCCTGCTCGTGGTCCTCGCGGGCTGGAAGCGGATGATCGAGGTCTGGCCCGCCGTGCTGACGGCCGGGCTGTCGTTCGCGGTCATGCAGTTCGTCACCTCGAACTTCATCAGCCCGAGCCTCGTCGACGTCGTCGCCGCGCTCGCCGCGATGGCCTCGCTGTGGATACTGACGCGGTTCTGGCAGCCGTCGGCGGTTTGGCGTTTCGACGGCGAAGAACCGGTGAAGGCCGGGTCGAGTCTCGGCGCGGCGAAGGCCGGACGCGGCGCGCTGTACGCGTGGGCGCCGTACATCGTGCTGATCGCGGCGATCTTCCTTTCCCGGATCGGCACGATCTTCAAGAACCTGCCCGAATGGCTGGACCTGACGAAGCTGCTGCACAAGGCCGACTGGGTGTTCGCGTGGCCGGGGCTTCACAAGGAGGTCGTCCAGCACGCGCCGATCACGCCCAAGGACACGCCGTACGCGGCGACGCTGACCGTCGACTTCCTCTATTCGCCGGGAACGGTCGCCTTGATCGCGGCGATCGTGGCGGGGTTCGCGATGGGCGCGAAACCGCGGCTGCTGCTGACGACCTACCGCCGGACACTGCACCAGATGCGGTGGGCGCTGGCGACGATCTTCATGATCCTCGCGATCGCCTTCGTCATGAACTACTCGGGTGCGACGCAGACCCTAGGGCTCGCGCTCGCGACCACCGGGGTGCTGTTCCCGTTGTTCTCCGCCTACATCGGCTGGCTGGGCGTCTTCCTCACCGGCTCGGACGCGTCGACGAACAGTCTCTTCGGGCCGATGCAGGTGATTTCGGCGCAGCAACTGCACGTCGACCCGATCCTCGCGGGCGCCACCAACACCTCCGGCGGCGTGATGGGCAAGATGATCTCGCCGCAGAACCTGTCCATCGGCGCCACCGCGATCGGCCAATCCGGCAAGGAGGGCGCGCTGCTGCGGCAGACCTTCCTGTGGTCCGTGGCGCTGACCGCCGTGGTCGGGGTGATCTCGTTGCTTCAGGCGACCGTGCTGAGGTTCATGATCCCGTCGTGAACGTGCCTGGCGGGACGGCACGCGTGATCAGACGGACGGCGCACGTGATCAGACGGACGACTCGCCGGCTTTCGGCGCCGACCGTCATTGCCCTTACAAGAATGTCCACAATGGTCATCCGATCTTAACCGGCCATTGGGCTGGATGGATGAACGCATGGTTCACCCGCCGGAATGCGAACTACCGTTGTCCTCATGCCCATGACGCTGATCAAAGGTACGTTCCAGCTTGTCGGAGCCTCACCGGACGGCGATTCGGTGCGGTTCTATCCCGAAGACCCGCAGGCGACCAAGAAGGCGGGCCTGAAGGTCCGGCTCAATTCGCGGGGCGGGATGCAGCTGCGGCTCGACGCGATCGACGCGCTCGAAACGCATTACCAGGCCAGGGGAACCGGCGGGATGTGGCACCAGCCCGCGGAATTCGCCGACGCCGCCGCGGCGAACCTGCTGAAGTGCCTCGGCTTCAAAACGGTGGAACGCGACGAGCGGGGAACGGTCACTTCGTCGGCCCCGATCAAGGTACCGGGTCACATACTGACGCGATTCGCCGACAAATACGGACGAGCCGTGGCGTTCGCCTTTCCCGGGCAGCGGCCCGGACGGTCGGCGGACCTTTCCAAGGTCCATCTCGACGTCAAAACGCTGAAGAACTCCGCGAACTACCGGCAGGTCGCGGACGGCCTCGTCTACCCGACGTTCTATTCACTGCTTTATCCCGATCTCCGTGACGCCTTGGCCGAAGCCGCGGTCAAGGCCCGCCAGAACGGGCTCGGGCTGTGGCCGCAGGACGTCACGAACTCCGGGTTCAAGCTCGCGTCGCGGCGGCAGCTCGCCGACGAACTGGTGATCCTGCCCAAACTGTTCCGCAGGCTCGTCGACTATCTCGCGCTCGACGAAAGCGGCGGGGTCTCGCTGAGCGCCTTCTCCGATTTCCTCGATTCCCGCAACGACCGCCTGTTCACCGTCCCGGACGGGCACGCGACGGAATTCGAGACCCTGGTGAGCGTGAAGCGGCAGACCGTGAACCTGACGATCGAGCCGGAGCGGATCGTCTTCATCGAGGCATGACCCACCCGTGTGGGCAAAAAGACCGTACCTCCCTCCCCCTCGGCCGTGCTCATCTGAAAGGTGGGAGAGGGAGCCGATGGAAGGACACGGTTCGCGGCGGTCGGAGGAGGCCGGCGGGCGGATGGAGCCGACTTCGAAACTCGTCGACGCCGTCCGCGTCCTGGTCGTGCGTTACTGCCGGGCGCGGATCGGCCGCCGGTCGGGCAACTACGACATCGCCGACGCGGTCGCCAAGGACAGCTGCCGCGAGATCGTCGCCGGGGCGGCCGGGGCGCGCGCACTGCTCGCGTTCGCCTACGACGTCACCCGCGCTCTGGTCGACGACTTCCACCGGACGACCGCCGAACTGCCGAACCCGCTTTCGGGGCTGCCGGGACAGCAGCGCGAGATCATGGTGCTGCGGTCGCTCGTCGGGCTTTCCGCCGACGACACCGCGCTCGCGCTCGGCTGCTCCGTCCAGGCGGTCCGGCTGGGCCAGCACCGGGCGCTGACCGCGCTTCGCCCCACCCCCGCCTGACGCGTTTCGTCCTCTGAACGCGGTAGTTCGTGGCGCGAACTACCGCGTTCAGAGGACTAATCGCGAGGGGTGCACTCGGCGGCCCGGTTCAGCAGGAGGGTGCGCTCCCGGTCGTTGCCGGTCATCTCCGCCGCGCGCTCGAACTCGGCGCGGGCCTCGTCGAGGCGGCCGAGCTTCGACAGGAAGTCACCGCGCACGCTCGGCAGCAGATGGTACGACTTGAGCGCGGGCTCCGACGTCAGCTTGTCGACGATCTCCAGCCCCGCCTCCGGCCCGACGGCCATCGACAACGCCACCGCGCGGTTCAGCTCGATCACCGGCGACGGGTTCAGCTTCCCGAGCCCTTCGTACAGGACGGCGATACGCGCCCAGTCGGTCTCCTCGCCCGTCCGCGCCCGCGCGTGGCAGGCGGCGATGGCGGCCTGCGCCGCGTAGACGCCGAAAGCGCCGCCCGTGAGCGACTCGGAGAGTTCCAGCGCGGCGAGACCGCGGCCGATCAGGATCCGGTTCCACTTCGCGCGGTCCTGGTCCATCAGCAACACGGGTTCGCCGTTCGGCCCGACGCGGGCGGCGGAGCGCGAAGCCTGGATCTCCATCAGCGCGACGAGCCCGTGCACCTCGGGTTCCTTCGGCATCAGCCCGGCCAGGATCCGCCCGAGCCGCAGCGCCTCCTCGCACAGCGCGGGCCGCATCCAGTCCTCGCCCGCCGTCGCCGAATACCCCTCGTTGAAGATCAGGTAGATGACTTCGAGCACCGAGGACAGGCGCGCGACCCTGTCCGCCCCCTCGGGCACCTCGAACGGGACCTTGGCGTCGCCGAGCGTCTTCTTCGCCCGGACGATCCGCTGCGCGATGGCGGTCTCCTTGGCCAGGAACGCCCGCGCGATCTCGTGCGTCTGCAACCCGCCGATCATCTTCAGCGTCAGCGCCACCCTGGCCTCGGTCGAAAGCACCGGGTGGCAGGCGGTGAACACCAGCCGCAGCAGATCGTCTTCGATGTGGTCGTCGAGGCCCGCGGTGAAGTCGGGTTCCTCCTCGTACTCCTGCTCGCGGCCGATCTCGCCGAGCTTCTTCTCGTACCGCTCGTTGCGGCGGAAGGTGTCGACGGCCCGGCGTTTGGCCGTGGTCATGAGCCAGGCGCCCGGGTTCCTCGGGACGCCCGACTCAGGCCACTGTTCGAGCGCGGCGACCAGCGCGTCCTGCGCCAGCTCCTCCGCGAGGCCGACGTCGCGCGTCATCCGCGCGAGACCGGCGATGAGGCGGGCCGATTCGATCCGCCACACCGCGTCGATCGCCGAACGGGAGTCTGTCGTTGCCGTCACGCCGACCAATCAACAGCGTCGGCGCGACGACCGCAACCACTAGTTCGCCTCGGCCTGCTTCCGCAGGTTCTGCTCGTGCTCGACGATCTCGGGGGTCGCGTTGTCGAAGTCCTCCATCTCCGCGATCCGGCGGATCTCGATCTCACCCTCGCGGAACGGCGCGCGCTTCATCCATTCGACAACCTCGGCCCGGTCCTTGACCTGCAGGATCCAGAAACCGGCGATGAGTTCCTTGCTCTCGGCGAACGGCCCGTCGACGACGCGCGCCTCGGTGGTGCCGGAGTACTGGATGCGGAAACCCTCGGCGCTGGGGAGCAGGCCTTCACCCGCGAGCATGACGCCGGCCTTCACCAGCTCCTCGTTGAACTTCCCCATCTCCTGCAGCTCCTCGGCGCTCGGCTGCGCGCCCGCCACGTCGGTCTTCTCGTCGCTCTTGACAATCACCATGAACCGCATCGAAGTCTCCGTTCCCGGCGGGGCTCGTCCCTGCCACATCTACGCGTCGATCGGGCACCCCGGGTTTCGACACGGTCCCCGAACTTTTTTCCGCGAGTATTCGAGCAGCCGGAAAACCGCAGGTCAACCACCCATGCGAGAATCTGCCACCGTGTCCGCACTCCCCGAAGCCCTCCGCTCCGCCCTCGACGAAGAGCTGGGCAAGTACCCGCAGAACAGGCTGACGCAGTCCGTCGAGCGGCTCAGCGCGCGCTACCGCGAGAACGCCCCCGCGAACGCGCCCATCCTCTCGTCCGAAGCGGACATCGCGGCGTACGCGGGCTACCGGATGCCGGCCACGTACGCGGCTGTCCACGCTGTTCTCGCCGAAGCCGCCCTTCGCACGCCTGGGTTCGCTCCGCGGACACAAATCGACATCGGCGGGGAACCGGTGCCGCGATCTGGGCGGCGGCCGACGTGTGGCCGTCGCTGGAGGAGAGCACCGTCGTCGAGCAGGTCCCCGGCGCGATCGCGCTGGGGCGGCGGCTCGCGGAGCACGCCGGCGACCAGGCCGTCCGGGCCTCGACCTGGCGGCGCGGCCTCATCGACCCGGCGGCGCCCGCGCCCGAGGCCGACCTGGTGACACTCTCCTACGTCCTCGGCGAGCTGCCCGAAGCCCGCCGCGCCGACACCGTCCGCTGGCTCTCGGCGAAGTCCTCGATGCTGGTGCTGATCGAACCCGGTACCCCCGCGGGCTACGAGCGGATCGTCGCCGCGCGGGATCAGCTCGTCGGACTCGGGCTCTCCCTGGTCGCGCCCTGTCCGCACGAAGGCGCGTGCCCGATCCCGCGCGGCAAGGACTGGTGCCATTTCTCGGCGCGCCTCCCGCGCACCGGCCTGCACCGGCAGCTCAAGGCCGGGACGCTCGGCTTCGAGGACGAGAAGTTCGCCTACGTCGTCGCCTCCCGCACGGCGCCGGACCGCGCCGGCGCCCGTATCCTGCGGCATCCGGCCAAACGCAAAGGCATGGTCAGCCTGTCCCTGTGCACCGAGGCCGGGCTCACCGAGAAGATCGTCACCAAACGGCACGGCCCGGCCTACCGGACGGCCCGCGACGCCGAATGGGGCGACGCCTGGCCGGATCAGTCCACAGTGGACTGAAGACCGCGCCGCGCCAGGTTGCCGACGGCGGTGAGCAACGCGCCGAGCGCCGGGTTGTCGTTGCCGCGCCGCCACATCAGTTCGAGTTCCACCGGGCGGCCCTCGACCCCGCCCACCGGACGGAGCACCACCCCTTCGAAGCGCAGCGTGCCGGCCGCGGCCGGCACCAGCGCTACCCCGAGTTCCGCCTTCACCAGCGCGAGCACCGTATGCACCTGGCAGGGGTACTGCGTGTAGTCCGGCGCCACCCTGGCGGCACGGAACACCGCCACGAGCAGATCGTGGAAATACCGGCCTTCCGACGGCGAATACATGATGAACGGCTCGCCGTCGAAGTCGCGGACGTCGGGATTCTTCTTGCGCCGGGCCAAAGGATGCGCCGACGGCAGCGCGGCCAGCAGCGGCTCCCGCCACAGCGGCATGGTCACGATGTCGGCGCCGGCGACCGGCGGCCTGATCATGCCGAGATCGATCCCGCCCGCCAGCAGCTCCTCCACCTGCGCCGCCGTCACCATCTCCCGGAGCACGAGATCGACGCCGGGCACTTCGGCGTTCGCCGCGGCGATGACCCGTTCGAGATACGAATAAGCCGCCGTGGCGGTGAAACCGAGCGTGACGACGCCGACCTCACCTTTCTTCACGCGGCGGACGTACAGCGTCGCCTCGTGCGACGAACGCAGGATCTTCCTTGCCTCGGCCAGGAAAACCCGTCCGGCGGGCGTCAGCCGGACCGTGCGGTGCGTACGGTCGAACAGCTCGGCACCCAGTTCCCGCTCCAGCAGCTGGATCCGCCTGCTCAACGGCGGCTGGGTCATCGAGAGCCGCTCCGCCGCCCGGCCGTAGTGCAGTTCCTCGGCCACCGCGACGAAACTGACCAGCTGCTCCAGGGAAAACACCCATCCAGTCTAGGAATCGGCCGGAGGCGGACAAGCGCCGAACCGGTATCGCTCAGCGCGGGATTTCCACGGTGCGGTCGATGATCCCCTTCGCCACCGCGATGATCTTGCGGTTGTTGCTCCGCGCGTACGCGCGCAATACGCCGAACGCGTCACCGACCGAAACGCGGAGCCGTTCGGCGAGAACACCTTTCGCCTGTTCGATGACCACCCGGCTGTTCAACGCCGTCTGCAATTGCCCGGTGATCATCTCCTGCCGCTGCAGCACACGGTGATGCAGGATGCCGATCGTGGCGACGTCCGCGAGTGCCTGCCCCAGCCGCAATCCCTCGTCGTCGAGCGAGGCGGGGCGGGTGCCGAACAGGCTCAGCGCGCCGATCACCTCTTCCCGTAACCGCATCGGCAAGGTGTACACGGAACGGAATCCGGCGTTTTCCGCCTCCTGCGCGAACTTCGGCCATCTTCCGCGCACACCCACCAGATCAGGGCAGGCCATCGGCTCGGCGTCCCGGTAGCAGTCCAGGCCCGGCCCCTCGGAGTTCCGCAGCTGGAACAGTTCGAGCAACCTGGTTCGCTCGTCCGAAGCGGCCACCATGCCGAGCGTGCCGCGGGGGTCGGCGAGCAGCAGTCCCGCGGTGCAGACGCCGAGCTGCTCCACACATCTGAACGTGAGCACGTCGAGGAATTCGACGAGATCGAAGTCGTCCACCAGGGTGTCCGCCAGCTGCACGAAGGTCTCCCTCAGATCGGCCACCAGGTCGGTCATCTCTCCGGTATCTCCTTATCGCACACATCCATCATGGCTCGTGCCGGAACGTGAGCCGACGCCGCACCACGTCCTCGGCTACTTCTTCGAGCTTCCGGCCGTTGGCGTAGGCGTAGGCACGCAGGCGGGCGAGCGCGTCCGGAAGCCCGATTTCGAGCTGGGCCGACACCACGCCGGCGGCCTGATGCACCCGGGCGCGGTGTTCGGTGAATTCACGGTCGATCAACTCGCCGAGAACCGGCCCACCGGTATCGGCCAAGGCGAGGGTGATGACCGCTTCCGCGCAAACGAGCGCTTTCGCCAGGCACTCCCGCGAAGGGAACCCGGCGAATTCGCGATAGCAGCCGACCGCACCCAAAGTGATCGCACCGACCTGAATCGGCACCGCGATGATCGATTTCACGCCGCCGTCGATCGCCTCGGGCGCGAACACCGGCCATCGGAGTGTCGCCTCCGAACTGGTCATATCGGTTACGACGACGAGCATACCGCCGCGCGAAACGTCCAATGCCGGCCCTTCGCCCAAGGTGAACTGCAGCTCGTCCAATTCACGGCTGCGCGCATCGGTCGCGAAGACCGGCTCCGGCAAACCCTTTTCGGTGGCGAGGGTGAGCCCGACACCGGCCGCCTCGAGCGCTTCCCCGCATACGACGCAGGCGTGCTCCACCGTCACCGCCGAATCGGTTTCCGAGGCGAGAAAACGCATCTTCGACCAGACCAGGACGGCGCGATCATTCCGTCGGAACGTCATGGCAAGCCTCCCGGGCGGGTCCGGATTCGGACGAGACCACCGGGGGCCGGAGCGAACAGCGCCAGCGCGCCATGACCATTCTCGCACGATTGCGTCTCTTTGCCGCGCTTTCACCGACTTCTCGGCACCAATGCAGTAGCCCGAAGAGCCGAACGGCCGGTCCGGATGGCGGCCAATGGTCCGTTCAGCCGGTTCCGGCTCCCCGGACCGCGCCTAGGGTGGGAGCCGAGACCGTCGTCCTGGCCCTCGGCGACGGTGCTCGACGGCGAGCTCTGGAGGGGCCATGTGCGTTCGCATTCTCGAAACCCGCGCCAAACGGGAGAATCCGTTGGTCCGGCTGTTGATCAGGATTCAGCTCAAGGCGTCCTGGCGCTGAGCGCAGGCCCGCAGCCTGCTGATCGCGCGATGTTTGGTCACCCGCACCCGTGACGACGTGGTGCCGAGCGCCGCCGCGGTCTCGTTCGACGTCAGCTCGCCGATCACCCGCATCCCCAGCACCTCGCGGTGGGAGACGGGCAGCGTCCGCATCAACCTGCCGAGCCGGACCCCGAGGTCGGTCCGCAGCGCGCGCTGCTCCGGTTCGTCGGCGGCCCCGGCCGGGCGTTCGGGGAGTTCGCCGGTCAGCACCTGCTTGCTCCGCGCCGCCTTCCGGAACACGTCGGCGACCTTGTTCGCCGCGATGGCGCGCAGGAGGAACAGGAACGAACCGCCGCGCAGGCCGTATCCGGGGACGGCGACCAGTACCGCGAGGCAGATCTCCTGCGCGACGTCTGCCGGTTCGAGATAGGTCAGCTCGCGGCCACCGAGGCGGCTGTCGGAGTACTGCCTTGCCCAGACCGCAACGGCGGACATGAGGTCGTCCATGCCGCGCGGCTCGCCGTCCGCCGCGGCCTTGGCGAGGCTGTCCCAGCCCGCGGCGGAAATCCACGTCTCGCCGCCGGTTCTTCGCATCGGAAACTCGTCGCTCATGTCCCGCTCCCCACGGATGAGAAAACCCGGCCGCCGGGGTCCAGGACGGAACCCGGACAACGGTAGTCGAGGAACCCGGCCACCTCAATCGACGAAGGTCCGCCACGAATTGTCCGTCCCGGCGGAAAACCGGACAGATTCCCACCAGTGGTCTGGACATATCGGCGTCCCGCGACGTAACTTCCCGTGCTGAGACCCCTCGCCAAGGTCACGCCCAGGCCGGGAACGCGCCCCCGGCCGACATCCGCAAGCACCGCCGCGGCGCGTCCACGCTCCGCGGCGGGATTCCGCCGAGGAGTGAACTGTGCGCATCCGCAAGAAAATCCGGCGCGTTTTGACCGCGTTGGCGGTCGCCCTCCCCTGGTCACCGGTGTTTCGGCGCTTTCCGCGCCCACCGCGACCGCCGCGGGGCCCGATCCGCTGCCGCTGACCGTGACGAACAATTCGAACCGCACCGACGCGGTCCACCTCTACGTGCTCGGCACGAACCTCAACACCGGCAAGCTGGGCTATGTCAACGCCGCCGGCGCCTTTACCCCGTGGCCGGCGGGCTCGAACCCGCCGAGCCCGGCGCCGGACGTCTCGATCGCGGGCCCCGGCAACGGCGGCTCGACCACGCTGCGGATCCCGCGCATGCTCTCGGGCCGGGTCTACATGTCCTTCGGGCAGAAGATCAAGTTCTTCCTCACCCCGGACGGCCTGGTACAGCCCGCGCCGTGGGCCGACGGCGACCCGAACCGCGACATCCTGTTCGACTGGAGCGA
Organism: Amycolatopsis sp. EV170708-02-1; assembly: GCF_022479115.1. Classification (NCBI taxonomy): domain Bacteria; kingdom Bacillati; phylum Actinomycetota; class Actinomycetes; order Pseudonocardiales; family Pseudonocardiaceae; genus Amycolatopsis; species Amycolatopsis sp. EV170708-02-1. The sequence continues at coordinate 2,730,599 of NZ_CP092497.1, read as the reverse complement.
ATTCACCTACGACAACGGCGGGCTGTTCATCAACAGCTCGCAGGTCGACATGTTCAGCGTGCCGCACGCCGTCGGGCTGACCAACGGCGCGGGCGCGAACAAGGAGGCCGGACGTTTGAAGCCCGGCGGCCGCGAGGCCATTTTCAACGCCGTCCAGGGGCAGTCCGGTTTCTCGAACCTGGTGTACAACCGGCTGCGGGTGCTCGCGCCGGGCAAGGGGCTCGACACCGGCAAGTTCAGCGGGACCTACCTCGACGGCTACGTCACGAGCGCCTGGAACACCTACAAGTCGACACCGCTCACCGTGGTGCCGTTCGAGGCCGAACCCGGCAAGAAGTTCACCGGCAAGACCGGCGGGGACGACGTCCTGCGTTTCACCGACACCTCGGGCGCCGAGGTCGCGTCGTTCACCAAGCCGAGCACCCGCGACGTCTTCAACTGCGACGGACGGCTGCACGCGCCGAACGACCAGGTCGTCGGCCCCATCGCGCGGACACTGTGCGCGGCGCTGCACCGCTCGACGCTCGGCTCGCTGCACACGCAGCCGACGTATGACGCGGGCCAGTTCTACAAGCAGCCCGTGACCGACCACTACTCGCGGATCGTGCACGAGCAGATGGTCGACGGGAAGGCGTACGGATTCGCCTTCGACGACGTCGGGCACTTCGAGTCGCTGGTGCACGACGGGGACCCGCGGACGGCGCGGATCGTGCTGACCGCGTTCTAGGCTGCGCTCCTCAGTGGTCGGGTGATTCGAGCGTGGAGGATTGGGGACGCTCAACGTCCTCGATCCTCCATACTCGACCGTGCCGCGGCGAGCTCCATTCGTCGCATCGGAACTCACGAGCCACTCAGGACACCAGACGTTGCGAAGGTGGCTTTCGCAACACGCTCCCCAGGCCAGCGAGCCGCCGCCGACGTCCCGAAAGCCACTTTCGAGACATCTGACGTCCCGAAAGTGGCTTTCGCGACATGCCCGGCCGGCCACGGGGACTACCCACCCCGGTCGCGTTAGCGCGCCCCGCTCCCGATCCGCCAGGCCGACATGCCGATCCCGCTCGGCACGAGCGAGAACGACGGCGGCTCGGGGGTGCGGGCGCGCTCCAGCTCCTCCGGCAGGTACCGCACGCACTTCCGGTGCCATTCCAGGATCCCGGCCATCCAGTCCTTGAGGTGGTCCGCGTATCCGGTCAGCGCCGCGCGGACGTCGTCGCCGAGCCCGAGGTCGTCGCACATCCGCGGCAGGCCCTCGCCGGCGAGCTGCTCGAACTGGTCCAGCCGCGCGTTCATCAGCCGGGCGGCGATGTCGCGGGCCTCGATCCGGTCCACCTCCAGGAACCGTTCGACGACGTACACGAGGTTGTGCACCTCGCCCTCGTACTCGATTTCCTTCTGATACGAGAAAAGGTCGTTGGCGAACGCCGCGTAGTCCTGCGCCGCGGTGTCGAGTTCGGACAGCGCGCGGTTCTGGAAGAGTTCCGGCGGCACGACGTCGCCGAGTTCGAGGAGCGCGAGGCTCTTCGTCAGGTCGGAGCCGAACGTCCGCCGCCGCATCTCCACGTAGTCGACCGGGTCGGGGACCCGGTTCTGCGCCTGGTTCCCCACCTCCCACACCCAGCTCGCGGTCATGACCTCGACCGCCCGCCGGAACCCCGCCCGCCCGTGCGCGGTCAGCGGCCCGGCGGTGCGGTCCCAGAGGTTCGCGAGGCCTCGCTCGATCGGGTTCGACGGTTTCGGCGCCGGCTCGCCGTCGAGCGGCATGAACAGGGAAAGCCGGTCACTGCACAGTTTCGCGGCGATCGGGTCCCGTTTCGTGCCGAAGACCAGCGGGAAATAGTCATCGCCGTAGGTGCCCCAGGTGAGCCAGTCGGTCGACAGCTTCAGCCGTTCGAAGTCCGCGTCCGCGTCGATCATCGCGGCGCAATGCGCGAGGTCGATGCCGCGATACCGGCGCTCGTCCCAGACCCCCTCGCCGAACATCCCCATCTCGCGCGCCCAGCCGGGCGCGTATGCGCGGGCGGCGGCGAGGTGGGGGCTGGTGCGCACGGGGTACGGCATGCGGAATTCCGGCAGGGGCAGCCGTCCGACCTTCGCGAACGGCGGTGGCGCCTGCTGCCGCACCCGCTGGACGAGGCCCGTCCCTTGGGCGCCGGAAGCCGCGCCCTCGTTCATGTACCGGCTCGACCGCACGTGCCATTCGTGTCCGCCGGACTGCCAGTCTTGCAGGCCCTTGACGTAGAGGCCGACCGCGATCTGCTCGGACAGCGAGACGTCTCGTTCGGCCAGCAGCGCGGGTAGCTCGACGAGCGCGGTGTTCTCGAACTGCTGCAACCGCGAGGTCAGCAGGTCGTTGGTGAGATCGGCGGCCTCCTGAGTCGGGCGATCGAGGAACTTCTCGAAGACCAGGACGGCGTTGGAATTCTCCCCCTCTTCGCGCACTTCGCGTTGGTAGGAAAAGAGATCGTTGCGAAGGTGGACGGCGTCGGCGAACGTGTCACGCAGCACCTCCATCGGCCTGGTCGCCGCGATCCTGTCCGGCACTTCGGCGCCGACGGCGTACTCGATGAGGTTCGCCGACCATGGCGCGCCGCCGACACGGCGACGCATCTGGACGTATTCGATGGGGTTCGCGATCCGGCCGCGGTCGATGTTGTCGAGTTCCCAGAGCGATTCGACCATCAGGTTGTGCGTACTGGTGACGAACCGCCGCCGCCAGGCCTCCGACATCGAGGGAATGGTGCGCGCCCAAAGATTCTCAAGCCCGGCTTCGGCGGGATTCCCCGGTTCCGGTGACGTTTCCCCCGGCCCGGTCATGAACAGTTCCAACCGGTCCAAATACGCCTTCGCGCCCGCGGTGTCCCGGGTGTACTTGAATTGCGCGAGGAAATCATCGTCGAAGAAGAACACCCACACGTACCAGTCCGTGACCAGATCGAGGGACGGCCCGTCACAGTCCGGATGGGTGTGCGCGCAGAGCAGCGCGTAATCCATTTTCGCCAGCGCCTGCTCGGTCCAGACGACGTCACCGGACGGCGACGGCGAATCGAGCATCCCCATTTCCCTGGCCCAGGCCATACTGTGCGCCCGCGCCGCTTCGAGGTGCGGATTCATCCTGGCCGGATGCGGCACGTAGAACTCGGGCAAGGTGAAAGCCTGCATCTGCGACTGCCTCCCGGGCCGGTGTCGGATCCGTTCCGACGTTTCCAGCCCGCCGCCGCGCCGGGCAACCGTCCAGCCGAGCGATTCGGCGTGCCATGGAGTGAATCAGTCCCAGAGGGACGCGGAATCGACATAGGGCGCGAGCAATCCGGTCAATATCTCGTCACCGTTCCCGTTCAAGGCGTCCTCGGCTATCCGGCGGGCGACACCGACCAGGAAATCGGCGACCTGCACCCGCGGATCGGTCCGTGAATCCACGAACTTCACCCCGGCCAATCCCGGGCTCGACTCGATCCGGGCAAGCCGGTCGCCTTTGAGCGACGGTTGCTCGTCGTGGACGAGGAAGACCGGCTCCCCGCCCGCGCTCCAGTACTCGATGGCACGGAGGATCGCGGGCACCAGCGGATCGAGGGCCTTGGCGTCGCGTGCCTCGGCGACCTTCGCCCTCAATTCCGCGGTGTCCCCGGCCATCGCGAAGAACGACCCCGCCGCCGGATCCCGGCGATTCCTGGTCCGCAGCACGTCGTTGAACGCGGCGAGGAGTTCGTCGTCCGGCCGGATCCCCGGGCCGGCGAGCGCGCGGAGCTCGTTCGCCAGCAGCCGTTTCTTGTCCACGAGGTACACGTGCGCCCGTCCGTGGACCGGGCCGAGCGGCCCGAGGAACCATTCGAGGACCCGCCGGTGCTTCGTGCGGAGCAGATGGTTCGCCTTGTACTCGACCGCCGGCGAACGGATCCTTCGCCGCAGTTCGGCCAGGCAGGCGGCGGCCTCTTCGAGGCTCAGCCTGACCCCGCGTGCGCGAACACGTCGGTCTCCCCGCCGATCAGTTTCCCGCCCTCGGACCCGGACTCGTCGCAGGCGATCTCCAGGGGCACGCTGCGCATCGTGCCCGATCACCCCGGCGACGTCGACCGGGTTACGCGGGTTCGGGCAGCGGCTCACCGGTCTCGAGCAGCGTCTTGAGGCTCGACAGGATCGACGGCCAGCCGCCCTTGACCATCTCCAACGCGGTGCTGCCCGGGTCGAAACCGTCGTGCACCACGGTCAGTTTCACCGTGTCGCCGACGGGTTCGAGATCGAAGGTGACCTTCGACCGCGATTCCGCCTGGAGCTTCGCCGAAACGTCGTCGTCGAGGCCGACCGACTTGGCGAACTCCGGCGTGAAGGTGTGCCAGGTGTAGGACAGCCGCCGGTACGGGTCGGCCTCCAGGATGACCTGCTCGGGGTCCTCCAGCTTCACGCCGAGCTGCTCCCAGGCCATCGTGGACCCGGGCTTCCAGTCCGAAGTGAACTCACATCCCCAGTACTGCTTGGTGAAGACCGGATCGGTGAGCGCCCGCCAAAGCCGCTCCGGTGTCGTCCTGATGTAGCTGGTGTACACGAATTCGTCGGTGCTCATGGGTTCCTGCTCCAATGCCTTCTTGAGGTCGGCGAGCGCGTCGACGCGGCCCTGGTGGTAGCGGTCGATCCAGCGCTCGGCGATCGCGTTGATCGGCTCCGCGTTCACGTAGTGCAACTTCTCGCGGCCACGGCGCACCGTGGTCACCAGATTGGCCGCCTCCAGGACGCCCAGATGCTTGCTGACCGACTGCCGCGCCATGTCCAGCCCCGCACACAGCTCACGCAGGGTCTGCCCGTTGCGGGCGTTCAGGTCGTCGAGCAACCGGCGACGGCTGGGGTCCGCCAATGCCTTGAAGACCTCGTCCATGCCGCTCTCCCTGATATGCAGCCTCTTGGCTGCCTTTGCAGGCTAGGCAGCCGCGTGGCTGCATGTCAAGTCCAAGGGCTCGCCTGTCGCCGACCTCGTCGGGCCGAGCCAGAGGACATGTTCAGGGTTTTCACCGAGCCGGTCGGCGTGACGAAAACGGGCGCGCGGTCCGCAAAAACCGAGGGACCATCCGAATCGGATGCGGATTACTCCGGTTTACCTCGTGTTCCCCGGCTTTTGTGAAACCGCTTCGGAATTGCGCGGAAGGCCTCGGCGACGGGCAGCGATTTCCCCTAAGGGCGCCGCACCCGATGTCTCGGGAGATGCCCCGATGCTCGCCCGGACCGGTTCGAGCACGCTCATTTCCCATGAAGACGAATTCCCGGACGAAACACGCCAGACAACTGCTGTTGTGGCTCCATGTACTGGCCGCCGTGGCGTGGTGCACGATGCAGCTGGCACAGTTGGCCCTGCTGCTGCACGGTTGGGCCTCCGCCAGTCCCGCCCGCCTGACGACATTCGAACTCGCCGAATTCCTCGAGAACACGATTCTCGACCCGGCGGCCATCATCGCCGCGTACACCGGGATGATGTTGTCCGCGCTGACGTCATGGGGTTTCTTCAAGCATCGCTGGGTGATGGTCAAGTTCGTCATCACGGTGGCCGCGCTGGTCATCGCCAGCACCGTGGTGAGCAGGCTGCTGCCGGCGGTCATCGAGGCGTTGCGAGCCGGTGCCGAAGAGCCGAGGATCCCGATCCTGGTCGGCACGTGCGGAATGGCGTGCGCCACGGCCTTCATGCTCTGGGTCTCGGTGGTCAAACCTTGGGGGAAGACCGCTCGCTACGCGGCCGAATTGAAGGCCAAGAAAGCGAAGGGCCGCAAGGATCCGGAACCGTCACTGCTGATCTATGTGGCGGTGTTCCTCATTCCCGTCGTCGAATTCGGCTTCGCGTTCGATTACCCGATACTCACGTTCGGATCGGTGATCGCGTACAGCGTCTACAGATCCGTAGGCCGTCGCCACGCCGCCGGATCGGGACCGAGGACGGCGGCCGGCAATTTGCCCAACTGACCGAGCCGAGCGGCCGCCGAGGACTCGAAAGACGCCGTGACCGTGCTCGGCAACTCCTTCGGCGGCTGGTTCGCCCTTCCCGTGCACGTCATCTGGCGTGAGAGCGACACGTCGACGTTCACGTGCCCGCGGCTCGAAACGCCCGAGGAACTGCTCGCCGTCGGCGTTCGCTGATTTCCGGCTCAGGGAACGGTTTTCTCGACGAAGGGACGGAGGCCGTCGATCACCTCGCGATCCTCCGGCCGGGCGGTGCCGGGTTCGAGATCCTTCGACGGTTGTTCCCGGACCGACGGCGGGCAATCGGCCCGCTTCCCCACGAGATCGAACCCGCCGACGAAGCGCCCGGTCTTCGCCTCCCAGACGCGGAACGCCCACCGGGCCGTCCGGAACTGCTGCAGATAGCCGCCGGTGTACCGGCAGGTTTCGTCGATTCTCGTCGTCCCTCGTTCGACGAGGTACCGGCAGGCGACCAGCCGCACCCCTGGCGAAGCGACCGCGATCGACGGCGGGCTCCAGGCCTTCGGGAAGTCGCGGATGTCGCCCTCTTTCGCCAGGCCGAAGGACAGGCCACCGGCCACCTTCCGCCCGCCGACCCTCACGACCAGCACGGGATGCGGGCCGGGCCCTCGGTAATCCGCCGCGTCGCGGCTCACGACCGTGTCCCGCTGCCCCGGTCCGGTGACCTCCACCGCCTGCGGAGTGACCGGGCACGGCAGCTCCGGTGGCGGCGCGGGCTCAGGCGACCCGCATCCCGTCACGAGTCCGGCGCCGAGCACGAGGACCGCGGGGAGCAGAGCAGCACGAACCATCACACGCTCCGTTTCTCCGTCGCCGAGCGGATGATCACACGGTCCCGGCGGGACTGGTCCCCGGCTACCCGCCCGCGTGATCAACCACAAGGACTCCGAGAAGCGGCTGGTCGTCGCCGACGGCTGGAACCGCGGCTGTACCCCGGGCGACGTGTCCACCGACAGCCCTGTCACGTTTTCGATGGCTCCCTCGTCCACGTGGTGACACGTCCACTCGAAGGAGTTCCTATGCCGACCCCGTTGCGCGTCGCGATCGCCGTGCAGACCCTGGCCGTCTTCCTCACCCCGATCTCCGCCGGTCTGCTGCTGACCATGCCGAGTGGCCACACCCTGCACAGCGCCACGGCTTACACGCTGTTCGTCGTCTCGATGCTGCACGTGCTGACGGCGGTCCTCGTGTGGCGGCCGGGCGGCGGCTCCGCCAGACCGATCCTGCCCGCGGCCGTGTTCCTCGGCCTCACGCTGCTGCAGGTGTTCCTCGGGATCGCGCACGTGACGGCGGTCCACGTCCCGCTCGGTGTCCTGCTGTTCGGTTTCAGCCTCGTGCAGCTGAGCCGGATCCGCCCGGCGCGGGAAGCGGCCGAGACCGCCGTCTTGAAGGCCTGATCCGCCCTGTGCCGAGCACCGAAGGCTCCCTTCACCGCATTAGACGCGGCGAAGGGAGCCCTCACCCCACCACCCGGCCCCGCCCCGGGAGGCGCGCCTGAGTCAGGAAGTCGCGAGTTCGTAGGCGCGTTGCGGGACGAACTGGCCTGCCGACGCGATACAGCCGTCGGCCTCGCCGGGCGGCTTCACCCACAGGAACGCGTCGATCCGCCCGTCCCCGGTGTTCGTGGTGCTGGCCGTCCCGATCCGGCGGCCCGGCGGATCGCACCACTCGCCACCCGCGGGTCCGTTGCCGTTGCGGCTCGTGTCCACGACCGCGCGCAGCCTGCCGTCTCCGATCCCGGCGAGCACCGCTCCCGCGAAGGCCACTTCGTCCGCGGTCCTCCGGTAGTTGGAAACGTTGGTGGAGATGCCGTCCGCGGCGGCGGAGATCTGGGCCGCCCGCAGCCGCGCGGCGGCTTCACCCGGCGACAGCCACGCGGAATGCCCGATGTCGAAGTACACCTTGGCCGCCGCCGACCCGGCCTTCAGCCGCTTGCCCGCGTACGCCATGGACGCACTGGTCTCGGCCTGCTGCCCGGCGTTCTGGCAATTGGTCATCAGGGGCAGGACGTCCGGTTCGAGCACGATGGACGCCGGCCGCCCGCCGAGACCGGCCGCCACCTCGTCCACCCAGGCGCGGTAAGCGGCGTGCGACGGCGCGCCGCCGGAGCTGGCGCCACCGCAGTCGCGGTTCGGGATGTTGTAGACCACCATGATCGGGATCTGGTTCGCGGCGGCCGCGGCGCCGACGAAGGCGTCGACCTGCCCTCGCACCGTGCCGGTGTTCGTCGTGGTGAACCAGCGCGCCTGCGCCACCGTCGCGATCCGGTCGCGGATCACCGCGGCCCGGCCGTCGCCCGGATTCGCGGCGACCCAGCGGGCGGCGTTGGTCTGCGGGTCGACGTAGAACCCGGCCGGCGCGGCCTGCGCCGTCCCCGCGGTCGAAGGGACCACCGCGAGCGCGGCGATCACCGCGGTCCATGTCTTGAGCGCCATTCCTACCTCCGGGGAATCGTCGGGAAACTCAGGCGGGAGCGCACCGTTCGCCGTCGACGCTGAACTCCGACGGCGAGCGATGGGTACCGGTGTTGTCCGCGTTGAAGCCGATGGACACCGACGCGCCGGGCGCGACCACGGCGTTCCACGACGCGTTGCCTGCCCGGACCGCCGCGCCCGTCTGGCTCCACGCGGCGCTCCAGCCGTGCGTGATCCGCTCGTCACCACCGAAGGCGAAGGTCAACGCCCAGCCGTCCCACGCGGTCGTGCCGGTGTTCTTCACGGTGAGCGCCGCGGACAGCCCGGTCTGCCAGGTCGACGCCGTGTACGTCACCTGGCAGCCCGCCGCCGTCGTCGCGGCCGAGTGTTCCGCCACCCAGTTCGACAGCCACGCGAACGCCGAGTTCCAGTTCACCGTCACCTCATTGAGCGAGTACGCCTCGATGTGGTCGGCCCAGCACCGCTGAGGCGCGCAGCCGGGCAGCAGCCGCTGCGCGACCGGGTCCTGCAACGCGCTGTTGGGCCCGCCGGACAGCGCACCGGGCGGCGCGGTCGGCAGCGACGGGTCCTTCTGGTTCGCCCAGTGCCGGTGGTGCACGTTGCGCACCGGCCGGTCGCCCCAACCGGAGACATAGGAGAAGTCGACCGGGTTACGGCCCAGCAGGTAGTCCATCGCGGCGAAGGCGCCGTTCCGGTACTTCACCGCGCGGGTCAGGTCGTGGGCGAGGCCCAGCAGCATGCCGTTGTTGGCGACCAAGCCGTTCGATCCCCACTCGTACCCGCCGTCGCCGGTCCGGTACGGCGCCGGGTGCCCGGCGGACGCCATGGTCGCGAGGTGCGCGTCCGCGGTCGTGACGATCGCGGACCTGATGTCCTCTGTGGACACCTCGCGCGGTGCCAGCACCAGGGAGACGTCACCGAGCGCGCCCGTGGCACCCCAGTCGAAGCCGCGCGCGTTGAAGCTCTTTCCGCCGAACAGCGGGGAATCCGTCACGTCCGCGCGATACCGCCCGGTGGTCACGTACAGTTCGGCGGCCGCCCAGTAGAACTCGTCGGTCACCGTGGGATCGCTGTACGAGCCACCGCCGACGCCGTCGTCCGGGTCGGCGATCATGCCGGGGTGCGCCTTCGCCGCCGCGTAGGCCTTCTCGCCGGCGGACAGCGCGCGGGCCGCGAACGCGGCGTCGTAGGGAGCCCACAGTCGCGACGCCTGTGCCGCCACCGCCGCGAGGTTCAGGGTCGCCGCGGTGCTCGGCGCGGACAGCCTGCGCGGCTGCGCGTCCTGATGCGGCAAGGTGGGCAGGCCGGTCCACTGCTCGTCGTGGATCTTGTGGTGGGCCATCCCGGACAGCGGCCGTCCGTCGGGAACCTGCATGCTCAGCAGGAATTCGAGTTCCCACCGCGCCTCGTCGAGCACGTCCGGAACGCCGTTCGACCGCTCGGGAACGGCGAGGGTGCCGTCGCCGAGCGCCGCCTTGTCGCCGAACAGCGCCGCCCGCTCGTAGGCGTTCTGCAACTGCCACGCGGCGATGCCGCCGTTCACCACGTACTTGCCGTGGTCGCCGGCGTCGTACCAGCCGCCGCGCACGTCGAGGGTGTATCCGCACTCGAGGTCCGCCCGGCAGGGTACGTCGTCGTCGCCCCGGTTCGGCGCCACGTTCACATGTCCGGCGGGCCGCGCGTATTCCTCCCCCACGTAGCGCGCTTCGATCGGTGTGCCGCTGCGCTGGTGGTAGAAGAACGCGAGCGAGTCGGACCGCAGCCGGTTCATGACCGTCGGGGAGATGTCGAACGGGCGGCTCACGTCGCCGCCGACGCTCAGCGTGTAGCCGCTGCCTTGCCGGTCATAGGACGAGAAGTCGATGGTGTGGACGTTCTCGTCCGACGCCGCGTCGTGGCCCTTCGGAGTGGTCTGGCCGGTGGCGACGGACGCCCCCGCGCCGTCCCGCAGCGTCCAGGTCATCGGGGTGGCCGAGCCGGTCGCGAGGGTCGCCTGCTTGGGCAGGCCGGGCACGTAACCGACCTGGTTCACCCGCAGCGGCCCGGCGGGTTCCACGCCCGGTGGCGGCAGCACGCCACCGACGAGCGAAACGTTGTCGACGCAGACGGTGTTGCCGAACGAATGACCGCCGAACCAGAACGCGAACTGGCCGTTGCCCGCAGCCGGAAAGTCCAATGTGGACACAAATCTAAGCGTGAAGGTCTGCTTGACGGGCGTGACGGTCACGTCGGTCCGCGCGATCTGCCGGTACGGATCGACGGCTTCTCCCGCGACCGCGGAAAGCGGTTGCGCGACGGTCGCCCGCGCGTCGAATTTCAGCGTGTAGGACTGGCCCGCCTCGTACGGCACGCCGTTCTGGCCGGACAAGGCGTCGTACCCGTTGGCCGTGCCGCCGGTGACGTCGACGCAATACTCCCCGTCCGTCACCGAGCCTCGGGTGTTCGCCCCGGTCCACCAAGGGTCGGCGCCACCCGCCGAGAAGTCGCCGTTCACGATCCGCTCGTACTCGGCCGCCCCCTCCGCCGCCGAGGAAGACGCCCCCGGAACGACGACGGCCGCGATGAGCACAGCGGGAAGCAGTACACGCCACTTGTCGATCACCACGTCGTGATCCTTTCGGAAGGCCGAATTTTGGGAGCGCTCCCACAATTTAACCCGGCACCGCCCGGCAGGGAAGACCGTTACGCGAAATCGCCGATACCGGACCATTCTCACTCGTTCGGCCCTGTTCCCCCGGCGCCGGGCCCGCGCTAAGGTGCCGACACTGGGAGCGCTCCCAGTCCTTTTGTCGGAAAGAAGGCGCGATGAGACGCAGAAAGGCAATGACCGCGATACTGGCCGTCGTCACCACGATGGCGGCCTGCCTCGTGACCGCGACACTGAACGCTCCATCGGCGTCGGCACACGGCGCCCTGATGAAACCGGGTAGCAGAACGTTCTTCTGCTGGCAGGACGGATTGACACCGCAGGGCAACATCGTCGGAAAGAACTCGGCGTGCAAGGCGGCCGTCGCACAAAGCGGGGAGAACTCGCTCTACAACTGGTTCTCCGTACTCCGTTCGGACGGCGCGGGCCGCACCGAGGGGTTCATCCCGGACGGGCAGCTCTGCTCGGGCGGGAATCCGAACTTCGCGGGTTACGACCGCGCGGGGAACTGGCCGGTGACCCATTTGACGGCGGGCGCGTCGTTCGGTTTCTCCTACAACGCGTGGGCCGCCCACCCCGGCTGGTTCTTCCTGTACGTGACCAAGGACGGATACGACCCGAGCCGGCCATTGCGCTGGGACGACCTCGAAGAACAGCCCTTCCTCACGGTCGATCACCCGCAGGTGAGCGGCAACGTCGGCAGCGTGGACGGCCAGTACAAATGGACCGGCAGCTTCCCGGCAGCCAAGTCGGGCAAGCATGTCGTCTACTCGGTCTGGAAGCGATCCGACAGCACCGAGACGTTCTACGGCTGCTCCGACGTCGTGTTCGACGGCGGCAACGGCGAGGTCACCGGGGTCGGCGTCGTCGACGATCCCCCCGATCCCGGAGAACCGCCCAACGGCGCGTGCACGGCGAAATGGACGACGACCGGCAGCTGGAACGGCGGCTATCAGGCGGAAGTGACCGTCACCAACCCGGGCACGACGACGCTGTCCGGCTGGCGGGTCGGCTGGACCGTTCCGGCGGGGCAGACGATCAGCAGCGTCTGGAACGGCACCCTCACCCTGGACGGCGCGCGGGCCACCGTGGGCAACGCGGGCTGGAACGGGTCATTACCGGCGGGCACCACCCGCTCGTTCGGGTTGAGCGCCAACGCGACGGGGAGTATCGCCGCGCCGGAGCTGACCTGCGCGAGCCCGTAGCACCGGTGGCTGAAGGGGACCTTCCCCGCGTCTCACGCGGCGAAGGGCGCTTTCCCCGCATCGCATGCGGGGAAAGCGTCCTTCAGCCCCCACCGCTCGCGAGCACCCGACGGCGGTTTCAGTGGTGCCCATGTCCGTGCTCCGGGTTGGCGAACACGCACCCCGCCACGTCCGAAGGCACCTGACGCACCCGGGGATCGACGGCTCCGCACCGGAAGTAGTACAGCCCCAGCTTGCTCACCCCGAGAAACCCCGCGGAGACCGCGAAACCGTTGCCGAAGGCGAAGGTCGGCCCGTCGGCGATCTCGCCCGCCACCATCGCCTTATGCCAGGATTCCTGAAATCTTCGCTGCTCGTCGCCGTCGAAGAGAAGGAGACCGACGACCGGGAATTCCGGTGACACCCGGCAGGTGGCCCATTCGGCCACATGCGGCTGAAAGCGCGCGGCGATATCCGGCCCGACGAACGTGCGCAGCTCTCCGACGTCCCGGCGGGAGACCTCGGCGCAATTCCCCGCGGTCTCGTCGATCCATTCGACGAGACCGTCCATTGTGGTCAGTCTAGGGCCGAGCGCCTCGGCGCCGGTGGTGGCCGTCGGCGCGGGCGCGGAACAGCCGGCGAGTATTCCGGCGGAGATCAACAATGTGGTGGCGAGTCGCCTCATGCTTTTCTGCTCTACTCCGAAAACGGCCGGATCACAACACTTCGCCGAAAGACGCCCTTACAAATCGGACGGTCCGCCGCTACGCTCATGAGAGCGCTCTCAGACTCATCCGCTCCCGCTACCCCGGCTCAGGGCCATTGCCTGCCCACGTGGCCCTGGGCCGGTTCCACCTCTTTGAGGTTGCCGGAAATCCGCTCGGACGAGGAGGACCTGTGAGATCACGACCACTGGCGCGCTCCACCAGAGCACGTCCCGTCACGGCGCTGGCCGCCACCGTCGCCCTCGCGGCCGCGGTCGTCACCGGTGTCGCGCCGACGGCCACGGCGGCCGCGGTTTCCTGTACGACGACGTACAAGATCAGCAGCGAATGGGACAACGGCTTCGGCGCGACGGTCTCGATCCGCAACGAGGGCGGCGACGCCATCCCCGACTGGAACCTGACCTGGAGCTTCGCCGACGGCCAGCGGATCACCCAGCTGTGGAACGGTACGTACACGCAGTCCGGTGGTGCGGTGAGCGTCCGCGGCGCGGACTGGCAGCGCGGCATCGGCCCCGGCGCGTCCGTCCAATTCGGCTTCAACGCGGCGAAGACCGGCACCGCGAACCGGGTGCCTGCCGATTTCAAGGTCAACGGCGTCAGCTGCGCCGGCCCGAACACGGCTCCGGCGGTGCGGCTCACGAAGCCGGAGAACAACGCGGCGTTCGCCGTGTCGTCACCGATCGAGCTGGCGGCGTCGGCCGCCGACAGCGACGGTTCGGTGTCCTCGGTGGAGTTCTACGCGGGCACCACCCGGCTCGGCTCCGATACCACCGCACCGTTCGAGTACACCTGGACCGGCGCGACGGCAGGCGAGTATTCGGTCACCGCGCGGGCCATCGACAACCTCGGCGCGGCAACGGTTTCCGCGCCGGTCGCGGTGCGGGTGCTGGCCGCACCGACGGTGGTCGCCACCCCCTCGACGGTCCGCGTCAAACAGGGCGGCTCGGCGGGAGTGGACGTGAAACTCGCGACCCGGCCGACGGGCCCGGTCACGCTGGACGTGGCACGCACGGCGGGCAGCGCCGACCTCACGGCCACGCCCGCGACGCTCACGTTCGACCAGACCACGTGGAACACGGCGAAAACCGTGACGATCGCTTCTTCGCCCAACGGCGGCGCGCTCGCCACCGCCGCGTTCTCGATCACCGGGCCCGGCCTCACCGCGGCCACCCTCGACGTGGCGGAGATCGACGCCTCCGCCTCGGACTACCGGGCCGCCTTCCTTGAGCAGTACCACAAGATCAAGGACGCGGACAGCGGCTACTTCCGGAATTTCGACGGCCTGCTCGTGCCGTACCACTCGGTGGAGACGCTGCTGGTCGAGGCGCCGGACCACGGGCACCAGACCACTTCCGAGGCGTTCAGCTACTACCTGTGGCTGGAAGCCGCGTACGGACAGCTGGAGGGTGACTGGGCGCCGTTCAACCAGGCGTGGGCGTCGATGGAGAAGTTCATCATCCCCGCGCACGCCGACCAGCCGACCAACGACAAGTACAACGCCGCCGACCCGGCGACCTACGCGCCGGAGCACCCGAGGATGGACCGGTATCCGGCGGTTCTGGACGGCGGCGTCCCCGTCGGGTCCGACCCGATCGCCGGAGAACTGCGCCAGGCCTACGGCACCTCGGACGTCTACGGCATGCACTGGCTGCTGGACGTCGACAACACGTACGGTTTCGGCCGGTGCGGCGACGGCACCACCGCGCCCGCGTACATCAACACCTATCAGCGCGGGTCCAGCGAATCGGTGTGGGAGACCATCCCGCAGCCTTCCTGCGACACGTTCGCGCACGGCGGGCCGAACGGGTACCTCGACCTGTTCACCAAGGACGCGAGCTACGCCAAGCAGTGGAAGTACACCAACGCGCCCGACGCCGACGCGCGCGCCGTCCAGGTGGCGCACCTCGCCAACCAGTGGGCGACCGCGCAGGGCAAGGGCGCCCAGGTGGCCGACGTGGTGAAGAAGGCGTCGAAGATGGGCGACTATCTGCGGTACGCCATGTTCGACAAGTACTTCAAGAAGATCGGCGACTGCGTCGGCCCCGGCACGTGCCCGGCCGGCAGCGGCAAGAACAGCTCGCACTACCTCATGTCGTGGTACTACGCGTGGGGTGGCGCCACCGACACGTCCGCGGGCTGGGCGTGGCGCATCGGTGACGGCGCGGCGCACCAGGGCTACCAGAACCCGCTCGCCGCGCACGCGCTCGCCAACGACCCGGCGCTCAAGCCGCTCTCGGCGACCGGCGCGAAGGACTGGGCGGAAAGCCTGGACCGGCAGCTGGAATTCCTGCAGTGGCTGCAATCCGCCGACGGCGGCATCGCCGGCGGCGCGACGAACAGCTGGGACGGCCAGTACGCCACCCCGCCCGCCGGTTCGCCGACGTTCTACGGGATGTACTACGACCATCAGCCCGTCTGGCACGACCCGCCGTCCAACCGGTGGTTCGGGTTCCAGGCGTGGGGCCTGGAGCGGGTCGCCGCGCTGTACCAGCTGACCGGGGACGAGCGGGCGAAACGCATCCTCGACAAGTGGGTGCCGTGGGCCATCGCGAACACGACGGTCGGCTCCGGCGGGGAATTCCGGATCCCGTCCGACCTGGACTGGACCGGCAAACCCGACACGTGGAACCCGGCCGCGCCGGGGAGCAACGCGAATCTGCGGGTCCGGGTGCTGAACCACAGCCAGGACGTCGGCGTCGCGGCGTCGTACTCGAAGATCCTGCTGAACTACGCCGCCCGGTCCGGGAACGCGCAGGCGCGGACGGTCGGCGAAGGTCTCCTCGACGCGATGCTCGCGCACACCGACTCGATCGGCATCGCGGTCCCGGAAACGCGCACGGACTACAACCGGTTCGACGACGAATACGATTCGTCCACCGGCGAAGGCGTGTACGTGCCGCCAGGCTGGACCGGGAAGATGCCCAGTGGCGATCCCATCGCCGCGGGCGCGGACTTCCTGTCCATCCGGTCGTTCTACCGGGACGACCCGCAGTGGCCGAAGGTGCAGTCCTATCTGGACGGTGGAGCGGCACCGACGTTCACCTACCACCGGTTCTGGGCGCAGGCGGAGATCGCGACCGCGTTCTCGCTGCACGTGCAACTGTTCGGCTGAGCCCCTGCCCCAGGTCCCGCCGGCCGCCCCCGGCGGGACCTGGCCCCCGTGAACGAGGAGGACGGCGATGAGAAGAACGCTGGCCGTCGTGGCCGCGCTGATAGCAGTCGTATGCCCGCCGGTATCCGCCGCCGCGGCTCCGGCCGGGTTCCACGTGTCCGGCGGCAGACTGTACGAGTCGAACGGCGCCGAGTTCGTGATGCGCGGTGTCAACCACGCCCACACCTGGTATCCACAAAGGACCGGAGCTTTGGCGGATATCAAGGCCTTGGGCGCCAACACGGTGCGGGTGGTGCTCGCATCCGGCCAGCGGTGGGCGAAGAACGACACTGCGGACGTCGCCGCCGTGGTGTCGTCGTGCAAACAGAACCGGCTGATCTGCGTCCTGGAAGTGCACGACACCACCGGCCACGGCGAACAGTCCGGCGCGGCGACCCTCGCGCAGGCCGTGGACTATTGGCTTTCGGTGCGGAGCGCGCTCGCCGGGCAAGAGAAGTACGTGATCGTCAACATCGGCAACGAGCCGTACGGCAACAGCGGCTACCAGACCTGGGCGTCGGACACCTCGGCCGCCGTTCAGCGTCTGCGCGCGGCGGGCTTCGGCCACACGCTCATGGTGGACGCCCCGAACTGGGGCCAGGACTGGACGTTCACGATGCGCGACAACGCCGCCGCGGTGTTCGAGTCGGATCCGGACCGCAACACGGTGTTCTCCATCCACATGTACGGCGTCTTCGACACGGCCGCCGAGATCGACGACTACCTCGGCCGCTTCCGCGCCGCGGGCCTGCCGATCGTGGTGGGCGAGTTCGGGCACGACCACTCCGACGGAAACCCCGACGAGGACACCATCCTGGCGACCACGCGGGCGCAAGGCATCGGCTATCTGGGCTGGAGCTGGAGCGGAAACGGCGGCGGCGTCGAGTACCTGGACATGGTGACCGGCTTCGACCCGGCGCGGCTCACCGCCTGGGGCGAACGGATCTTCAACGGCGCCGACGGAATCAAGGCGACCTCCCGCGAGGCGACCGTGTACGGCGGCACCGGCCCCGACCCCGGCGGATGCGCCGTCGGCTACCGCGTGACCGGCCAGTGGCAGGACGGCTTCCAGGCCGAGGTGACGGTGACCAACCGGCAGGCCACCGCGATCGACGGCTGGCGGATCCGGTGGACCTTCCCGGCGGGGCAGCGGGTCACGAACATGTGGCACGCGGTGCCGTCACAAACGGGCGCGGACGTCGTCGCGGCCGACGCTTCGTACAACGCCCGCATCCCGGCGGGCGGCTCGGTCACGATCGGTTTCACCGGTTCGTGGACGGGCGGCAATCCGTCGCCGAGCGCCTTCGTGCTGAACGCGACCAGTTGCGCGGTGCTCGGGCAATGATCGTTCCAGTGAGGGGTAAGGCGCGTCAGCTGGGCTGAAGGGTGCTTTCGCTGCGTCTGATGCGGTGATGGGCCCCTTCGCGTCTTGCTGGTGGCGTCGTGGTGGCGAGTCGAGTGCCGGAACGCCGCCGCGGCGCACCAGCTTCTCCGTACCCTCAACCGAAGTCCGGAGTCAGCACCCGATCGAAGCCGACCTCGCGGCGCGGCCCGGTCAACGTGCAGGCCAGCGTCGCGACGATCCGCGAGCTGGAGGTGCCGACCCGCAGTTCGACGTCGCCGGGCTCGACGAGCCGCGTGCCCGCTCGTCCGGTGTAGGAGGTCAGATCGGCGTGCAGCCCGATCTCGACCACCTCGGTCGAGCCGGGAGCGAGTTCGACTCGTTTCGCCGCGATCAGCTGCTGGACCGGCCTCGCGACCTCGGCCACCGGATCGTGCAGATAGATCTGGACGACTTCCGTCGTGGTGCGGTCGCCGGTGTTGCTCAGCGTCACCCGGATCCGGCAGCGGCCGTCGGTCCGCCACGAAGGGTCCACCACGGTGACGTCGTCCCAGCTGACGGCGCCGTAGGAAAGCCCGTGCCCGAACGGGAACAGCGGTGTCGGGTCGACCGTGCTGACCTCGCTGCGCTGCCCGAGCGGAGCGGTGAGATAGGTCGACGGCTGTGACGCCTTCTCTCCGGGGAACCCGACCGGGAGCCTGCCGGAGGGGTTGATCCGTCCACTGAGGACACCGGCGAGCGCCACCGCTCCCTCTTCACCGGGGTAGAAGCCACAGACGATCGCCGCGAGCCGATCGGCCTGTCGCGAAAGCTCGTACGGCCGTCCGGACAGGAGCACCAGTACCACCGGCGTCCCGGTCCCGAGCAAGGCTTCGAGAAGTTCTTCCTGCCGCCCCGGCAGTTTCAGGTCCGGCGCGTCGCAGCCCTCGCCCGACGTGCCGCCGCCGAACAGCCCCGCGCGGTCACCGAGCACGGCGACGCAGACGTCCGCGTCCTTCGCGGCGGTGACGGCCTCCGCGATGTCCGTGTCCTCGCCGCCGAGCACCGGGCAGCCGAGAGCATGGGTGACTTCGTGGTATTCACCGAGCGCTTCGAGCACTGTCGGAACCGAAACCCCGAACGGCACCTCCGGATGGTGCACGCCGACGTGCATCGGGAACGAGTAGCAGCCGAGCATCGCGCCGGGTTCGTCCGCCCGCGGCCCGACGACGGCGACCTTGTGAGTCGAAGCGAGGGGAAGCACGCCGTCGTTATGCAGCAGCACGATCGAACGTTCGGCGATTTCCCTCGCCAGCGCGCGGGATTCCGGGTCGTCGAGGTCGATCTCGTCGGGCACCTCCGGCACCCAGTCTTCGTCGAGCAGCCCGAGTTCGCACTTCTGCCGCAGCACGCGTTCGAGGGCGCGGTCGACGACGGCGGTGCCGACCGCGCCCTCCTCCACCGCCGCGAGCAACGGCTCGCCGTAACAGTCCACAGTGGGCAGTTCCACGTCGATCCCAGCGGCGAGCGCCTGCCCGGCGGCGTCGCCGCGATCGGCCGCGACACCGTGGAGTTTGTGCAGGAACGCCACGGAAAAGTAGTCCGCGACCACGGTCCCGGAGAAGCCGTAGGTACCGCGCAGCAGATCCGTCAGCAGCGCTTCGTCCGCGGCGGCGGGGACGCCGTCGTTGTCGATGTAGGCGTTCATCACCGAACGGGCGCCCGCGCGCAACGCCATCTCGAACGGCGGCAGCAGGACGTCGGCCAGTTCCCTGGGCCCGACCGACACCGGGGCGAGGTTGCGGCCGGCGCGCGAGGCCGAGTAGCCGGCGAAATGCTTGAGCGTCGCGATCACCCCGGCCGACTCCAGACCCGCGACGTAGGCGCTGCCGATCGTGCCGACCAGATGGGGATCCTCGCCGATGGTCTCCTCGACGCGGCCCCAGCGCAGGTCGCGTGCGACGTCCAGCACGGGCGCGAGTCCTTGATGGACACCCAGCCGCCGCATGGTGCCGCCGATGCGCGCGCCCATGCGGTACACGAGATCCGGGTCGAAGCTCGCTCCCCAGCACAGCGGGGAGGGATACACCGTCGCCTGCCAGGCGGCGAGGCCGGTGAGCGTCTCCTCGTGCACCAGCGCCGGAATGCCGAACCGCCCGTTGGCGACGATCTCCCGCTGGGAGCGGGCCAGGCTGTGCGCGCCGACCACCGGATCGACGGGCCGGGTGCCGTACACCCTGGTCAGCTGGCCGATCCCGTGACGTACCAGTTCGTCCCAGTCCAGTGCCGCGTCGGCGAAGTCGTGCTGGTGCGGGGCCATCTCGCCGCCGGAGTCGATACCGACCCAGACGCCGTAGAGCTGGGCGATCTTCTCCCGCAAGGTCATCCGGTCCATCAGAGCGCGGACGCGCTCGGCGGGATCCGCGGCGGTGTCGTGCCATGGCCGGGGCGGCTCGCTGGGCTGGGTGGTCAAGGTCGTCCGCCCTTCGTCGTGGCTTCGAGGGCACGCGTCGAGCGGCGCACCACGAGACCCGTGGACAGCGTGATGTGGGTTTCCTTCTCGGGTTCCCCGCTGATCAGCGAGATCAGGAGGGTGATGGCACGGTGGCCCATCTCGCGGATGGGCTGGTCCACTGTGGTCAGTGGCGGGGAGCAGAGCGCGGACTCGGGGACGTTGTCGAAGCCGACCACCGACAGGTCGTCCGGCACGGACAGGCCGAGTTCCCCGGCGGCCCCGACGGTCGCGATCGCCGAGATGTCGTTGGCGGCGAACACCGCCGTCGGGCGGTCCGCGCCGGTCAGCAGTTCGCGGGCGGACCGGGCGGAGATCTCCGGATCGTAGGCGCCGAGCCGGATCAGGTCCTCGTCGATCGGGACCCCGGCCGCGGTGAGCGCCCGCAGGTACCCGGTCTTGCGCAGTTCGGCCGATTCGAGATCCGGCCGTCCGGCGAGGAAACCGATCCGGCGGTGGCCGAGTTCCAGCAGATGCTCGGTCGCCAGCTGGGCGCCGCGCAGGTTGTCGGAATCGATGGTGGGCACCGTCGAAGGGCCGGTGTGCGGGTCGACCGCGACCACCGGCGTCCCGGGGACGGCTTCCAGCGAAGCCACCGGCGTGACCAGCACCGCGCCGTCGACCAGCGTGCCGGAAAGCCTTGACAGATAGCGCTTCTCCCAGCCCGATGGATCTCCGACGCGGCCGCCGGCGGAGTAGACGACGAGTTCGTAGCCGGTGCCGCGGATGGCGTCGGCGGCGCCCTTGAGCAGTTCGGTGGAGAACGGTTCGAGGTCGGCGACCAGGATCCCGATCACGTTCGTCTTGTGGTTGCGGAGGCTCTGGGCGACCAGGCTCGCCTCGTAACCGAGTTCGTCGATCACCGCGCGGACCTTGGCCAGGGTCGCGGCGGCGACGCCGTAGCGGTCGTTGATCACTTTGGACACCGTGGCCACGGAGACGCCGGCGCGGGCCGCGACGTCACGGATCGTGACCCTCGAACTGGGCTGCATACGGTCAGACTAGCCATGTAAAACGTTATCGACAACGATTGACATCGGAATTTCAGGCGCGCAAACTCATCGCCAGTCCGGGCGCAGTCACGCCCTGTCCTACTCGGCCGAAGTCGTCAGGAGTGGACTCACCATGCTTTCGAACCGCCGAATCCCCGCCGCCGCCGCGCTGGCGGCGGCCATCCCGCTCGCGCTCGCCGGCTGCTCCGGGGGTACCGAGACCGCGGCCGAGCCCAGCGGACCGGTCACCCTCACCTGGTGGCACAACGGCACGACCGACCCGATCAAGTCGATCTGGGCCCAGGTCGTCGCGGACTACCAGAAGGCGCATCCCGAGGTGACGATCAAGGGGCAGCCGCTGCAGAACGAGGAGTTCACCACCAAGGTCCCGCTCGCCCTGCAGTCGAACGAACCGCCGGACGTCTACCAGTCCTGGGGCGGTGGCGAGCTGGCGTCGCAGGCCACCTCGGGCAAGGTCGCGGATCTGACCGACGCGGCCAAGGACTGGCTCTCCACGGTGGGCAAACTCGCCGAGAGCTGGCAGGTCGACGGCAAGCAGTACGGGATCCCCTGGGAGCAGCACTTCGTCGGTTTCTGGTACCGCAAGGATCTTTTCGCGCAGGCGGGCATCACCGCTCCTCCGTCCACTTTGGACGAATTGAACGCCGCCGTCGCCAAGCTCAAGCAGGCGGGCATCACGCCGATCGCGGTCGGCGGCAAGGATCGGTGGCCGGACGCGTTCTACTGGAACTACTTCGCGCTCCGGGCCTGCTCGGCGGACACGCTGAAACAGTCGGTCAAAGCGGTGAAACTCGATGATCCTTGCTGGACCAAGGCCGGGCGTGACCTCCAGGCGTTCCTGGCCACCCAGCCGTTCCAGCCCGGCTTCACCGGCACCCCCGCCCAGCAGGGCGCGGGCAGTTCGGCCGGGCTGGTGGCCAACGGCAAGGCGGCGATGGAACTGCAGGGCGACTGGGAGCCCGGCACGATGTCCTCGCTCACCGAAGACAAGGACCTCGACTCGAAGGTCGGCTGGTTCCCGTTCCCGGCGGTCCCCGGTGGCCAAGGCGATCCCGCTGCGGTGCTCGGCGGCGGCGACGGCTTCTCCTGCACCACCCGCGCGGTGAAGGCGTGCGCGGACTTCCTGCGGTATCTCGGCAGCGAACCGGTGCAGAACCAGCTCGCGGCGAAGGGCGCCGGACTGCCGATGACCGCGTCGGCGGCCGCATCCCTCAAGACCGAGTCGCTGAAGTCCGTCTTCGACTACGGGCAGAAGGCGCCGTACGTGCAGATGTACTTCGACAAGGCGTTCCCGACCGCGGTGGGCGCCGCGCTCAACGACGCCGTCGCGAACTTCTTCGCCGGACAGGGCACCCCGGAAGGCATCGTCGACGCGGTGAACAAGGCCGCGGCGGGCGACAAGTGACGGCGACGGCCACGCGGGTGCGGGCGGCGGCGCGGCCGTCCGCACCCGCCGTCCGGACGCGGACGCCGGGAGTGCGCAAGAAGCTGGAACTGACCTTCCTGCTCGGGCCGGCACTGGTGCTGTTCGCCGGATTCGTGCTGGTCCCGATCGGGATCGCGGCGTTCTACAGCCTTTACGAGTGGAACGGTTTCGGCCCGCTCGACGATTTCGTCGGCCTCGGCAACTACGCCGACGCCCTGTCCGGCTCGGTGTTCCAGGGCGCCATCGGGCACAACCTGATCATCGCGGGGCTGTCCCTCGTGGTGCAGCTCCCGCTGTCCATCGGGCTGGCGCTGCTGCTCAACCGCAAGCTGCGCGGGCGCGCCGTCCTCCGCGCGCTCGTGTTCGCGCCCTACGTGCTGTCGGAGGCGATCACCGCGGTGATCTGGCTGCTCATGTTGCAGCCGAACGGTTTCGTGGACCAGATGTTGCGCGGCATCGGCCTCGGCGGGCTGGTCCAGCACTGGCTCGCCGACCCCGGGATCGTGCTCTACACCCTGTTCGCGGTGATCACCTGGAAGTACATCGGCTTCGGCATCATCCTGCTGCTCGCCGGGCTCCAAGGCGTGCCTGCCGAACTGCGGGAAGCGGCCGCGCTCGACGGCGCGTCGGCCTGGCAGACCACCCGGCACGTCGTGCTGCCGCTGCTGGGACCGACCATCCGGATCTGGGTGTTCCTGTCGGTGATCGGCTCGCTGCAGCTGTTCGACCTGGTGTGGATCATGACCCTCGGCGGGCCCGCCAACGCGTCGGCGACCATGGCGACCTATCTGGTCGACCACGGATTCAAACGCTACGAATTCGGTTTCGGGAGCGCGGTCGCGGTGATCCTGTTCGTGATCTGTTTCGTGTTCGCGCTGCTGTACCAGAGGTTCGCGTTGCGCCGGGACACCGATGGCGCGTTGACCAGGATGGTGGACTGATGCGCCGCGCCGGGACGCCGGTCGGTTACGTCGCCGCGATCGCCGTCCTCGGGATCACCGTGGTGCCGCTGCTGTTCGTGGTGCTGGGCGGGTTCCGCACCACCGCGCAGATCAACGCCTCGCCCACCGGCCTGCCGGGCCCGTGGGTCTGGGACAACTACGCGGCGATCCTCGGTTCACCGGCGTTCTGGACGTTCCTGGGGAACAGCGCGCTGATCGCGGTGATCGCCACGGCGCTGACCGTGGCACTGGGATCGATGGCCGCGTATGCCCTGTCCCGCTACACCTTCAAGGGTCGCGAGGGGTTCTACACGCTGTTCACGCTCGGCCTGTTGTTCCCGCTCGGCGTGGCGACCCTGCCGCTGTACCTGTGGTTGCGTCAGCTGGGGATGCTGGAGACCTTCTGGGGCGTGGCGATCCCCGAAGCGGCCTTCTCGCTGCCGGTGACGATCGTGATCCTCCGGCCGTTCATGCGGGCGATCCCCGGCGAGATCGAGGACGCCGCCGTACTCGACGGCGCGAGCAGGCTCGGGTTCTTCTGGCGGATCCTGCTGCCGCTCTCCGCGCCCGCGCTCACCACCGTCGCCGTGCTCGCGTTCGTGACCAGCTGGAACTTCTACCTGCTGCCGCTGCTGGTGTTCAACGACTCCGCGAACTTCACCCTGCCGCTCGGCGTGGCGACGTTCCAATCCCAGTACTCCCAGGACACCGCACGCGTGCTCGCGTTCACCGCGCTGTCGATGATCCCCGCGCTCGCCTTCTTCGTGCTCGCCGAACGGCGGATCGTCGGCGGGCTGACCGGTTCCGTGAAGGGCTGATTTCACCGTTCAATTTCCGAAAGGAGATCCACGATGAACACCATTTCCCTGAAACGAACAGTCGCTCTCTTGACCGCCATGGCGGGTGTCGCGTTTTGGAACGCACCAACGGCTTCGGCCGCCGGCCCGCTGAAGGACATCACGAATCGCTACGTCGGCAGCGCCGTCGCGGCGAACCACTTGGCCAACGAAGCCGACTACCGTTCGGTGCTCACCCGGGAATTCGACAGCGTCACCCCGGAGAACGAGATGAAATGGGGCGTCGTCGAGGCGAACCGCGGCCAGTACAACTGGTCCGGCGCGGACGCGATCGTCGACTACGCGCAGCGGAACGGCAAATCCGTCCGCGGGCACACGCTCGTCTGGCACAGCCAGCTGCCCGGCTGGGTCAACAACCTTTCCGCCGGGGAACTGCGCTCGGTGACGCAACAGCACATCAACACCGAAATGGGGCGGTACAGAGGAAAGATCCGGGCCTGGGACGTCGTGAACGAGATGTTCAACGACGACGGGACCCGCCGCGCGTCGGTGTTCCAGCAGAAACTGGGCGACGGCTATGTCGCCGACGCGTTCCGCTGGGCACGGGCGGCGGATCCCTCGGCCAAGCTGTACATCAACGACTACAACACCGAAGGACTCAACGCGAAGAGCGACGCCCTGTACAACCTCGTGCGGACGCTGAAGCAGCAAGGCGTGCCGATCGACGGCGTCGGCTTCCAGGCACACCTCGCGACGCGGTACGGCTTCCCCGGCGGCTACCAGGCGAACCTCGCCCGCTTCGCCGCACTCGGCGTCGACGTCGCCATCACCGAGGCCGACGTTCGCATCCCGATGCCCGCCGACTCGACCAAACTGAACACGCAGGCGACCTACTTCAAGCAACTCTGGGACGGCTGCCACGCCGTCGCCCGGTGTGTGGAGTTCACGACGTGGGGCTTCACCGACCGCCACTCGTGGGTGCCGGACACGTTCCCCGGCGAAGGCGCGGCCTGCCTGTTCGACGCGAACCTGCGGCCGAAGCCGGCGTACAGCCGGATCAACCCCTGAGGGCGGTGGACCCCCTGCGAGCAGCACCGGGGTCTTGAGTGACAACGGGGCTAGCGAATGTGCCCGGTGGCCTCTCGCGGCCCCATCCGCGTTCGTGTCGCGAAAGCCACTTTCGGGACATCACACGTCTCGAAAGTGGCTTTCGCGACACGCCACCTTCGCCTGGCCCGGAGATATTCGATCTTGAGCCGCCAAGGGGGCTCGAACCCTGACCTTCTGTTTACAAGACGTACCAGGTCAGGTTTGGCAGGCACCGGGCGATACTGCTTGATACCTGCGATTCCAGGTCAGAGGCCATTTTCGTGCCGCTTAGAACCGTGGGGTGCCCGCATGTTCTCTAACGTCCGGGCACCCACTGAAGATCCTCATCTCCGCCAAGCGGAGGAGCGAACTTCAATGCGGGATCAGTTCTTACGCCGATTCACCAGCCGACTTGCCGGGCTCCTTCTCCTCTTCGGCATCGTATGCGCGAGCCAACCAGCAGCCACGCGAGCAGCCGCGACGAGTTGCGATCCAGCATCGGTGATCCGGTGGTCGCTCGAGCAACTCGCGAGCACCAGGTGCAAGTGCGGCTCATCTCGCCAGCGGCGATGGAGGCCGAGATCGGCGCGGCGAACGTGTACGGCTACTCCGAGCCCGAGCTGCTGACGTTCTCCACCGGGATCCAGTGCCGCTATCCGGCGGCGACGGTGGCGCACGAAGTCGCGCACGTATGGCAGTTCCGGGCGACCAGCGCCGGCGACCTGTACGCGGCAGTCGGGCACGACCACGCGGAGATCGTCGCGGCCGCGGCCGACGTGCGGCTGATCGCGACCGCCGTGATCTCCGGGCTGGTGTGGCTGGGGTGCGTGATCGTCGCTGCTAGCCGCTGACAACCGCTCTAGTCTGGCGGCATGACTGTTCACCTTGTCGTGACGACAGCTACCCCTGATCGCGAGTCTGGCGAGAAGCTGGCGGGCGCGGCCGTTGCGGCCCGTCTCGCGGGTACCGCGCAGGTCGGTGGACCGGTCACGTCATTCTTCTGGCACCTCGGTGAAAGCGGACGGGGCGAGGAGTTCAACGTGACGTTCAAGACGACTGACGCCAGGTACGCCGAGCTGGAGGCGTACATCATCGCGAACCACCCGTGGGACAAGCCGGAGGTTACGGCCGTCGAGCTGGTCCGCGGCTCTGCGGACTACCTGGCGTGGGCCGAGGAGTCCACCCGCCGCAGCTAGGCCTTCAGACGGGTCAGGAGGTCGGCGACGGCCGGGGTCGAACGGTGGCGGGCGAGACGGCGCGCCACCGTTTCGATCCGGCGTGCCGGGCGGACCGACGTGACACCGGCCGCCAGGTCCGCCGCGTGGCCCAGTGTGGCCGCGGCCTGCTCGACTTCGCGCGCCTGAAGGTAGGACGTGGCTAGCCACGTCAAGTACAGGGACTTGTCCCGTGCGTGTGTGTCGTCGAAGCCCGCCAGGACCCGTTCGAGAACCGGGACCGCGCGCAGCGGCCGCCGGAGTTCGGTCCAACAACGACCGGCCATGATGTCGATTTCGGCGTCGTCGACCCAGAACACCCAGTCGGGTTCTGGCCGGTCGGACGGCTCATTCAGCGTCTCGCGCGCGAGGTTGAGCGCGCGATCCGCCTCGGCCGCTTCCCCGGCGGTTGCATGTGCCCATGCTTTCCGCTCGAGCAGCAGCGCCGAGACCTTCGGTGTTGCCACCCGCCGGGCGACTTCGTACGAGTCCGCGGCGAGGGCGGTTCCGCTCTGCTGCTTCGTGGTCTGCTGGTACGCCGCGTAGGCGAGCGCATTCCCCGCGAGATCCAATGCCCGCGCATCCTCGGCGTTCTGGCGACTGTCTTCGTAGAGCTGTTCCGCGAGTGCGTGCTGCCCGTGGTCGAATGCCGCCCACCCGGCTTGCTGCTGCTGTTCGGCGAGCAACGCGAGCAGTTCCCGCTCGATGTCCTCGGTGTGCCTGGATTCGCGAATCAAACGCTGAGTGAAGTCCGCTTCGGCCCGGTAGACCGGGAAGGTTTCGGCGCCCCCCATGATGTTGTCGAGACGCCGGAGCCGAGCCGTTCGGCGGCGCAATTCGGCGACATCGGAACGGCCGATCCGGCGGGCAGTGGGCTGGTCGGTACGAGCAAGCGGAATTGCCAACGCGGCCATTGCTCCGATGAACTCCCGCCGCTGCACTCCGCCCACCCTCCCCTTTCGCCGTTTCGCCCGTGCAGCCGAAACGGCACGGCTGACCCTCTTCTCTTCTACTCCGAAACTGCCAGCTATGTATCGCTGCCAGAACGGCGTCGGCAGCCTCTTCTCACTCTCCCAACGGGAGATCTCGTTTCGGGTGATGGCCTGTCCCGACAGTTCGGACAGCACGGCGGCCTGATCGGTTTGCGACCGACCCGTGCCGCCTCGCAGGGTTCGGAGCAGTTCGCCAATGCTGTTCTGCTCCACAGGTACCCCTCACGTCGCCCGGCCCCGGATTCTGGCCACCCCTCAGAATGGCCACCCCTCGGGGCTCCTCTCACCAGGCATTGTCGCTCTTAGTGTCAAGAATGTGACTACTCGGGGATGGCGTCTTGAGCGGCAGGTGCGCACGGTCGACACAGTCGGGCGACCGGTTGACGTGATGGTCGGCCTGACCAGAGACGGCGGCGGGCGGCTCGTGGTCGCGATGGCGCTGGGCGATGGGCCTACGGCGGTTCTGCCGGGTGCGAAATTGGCGAGGGTCGTCACGAACTTGAGGCAGGCGCAGGACGACATCGTCCGCCTGGAGACAAAGGGCCGTGGACCGTGACCGCGGTACAGCTCCAGGCGACGCGTGGTGTCGTCACGAAAGCCACGCCGCTCGCTTCACTCAAGCACCGCCGGGTCGATCCGTCGATCTACACCACGTGGCCTGAGAGTCTCGTCCTGAAGCGCCGGTGCCTGCATTGCCAGATCGTCTACAAGGACGGCGGCGACGCCTGGAAGTGCGAACACCACCACGAGGGGATCTAGGCCGCTCGCGACGGCCATTTCACTAGTCCACCCGGCGCCGCGGACCCCTCTCACCCGCGTGGCGTCGGGTCGCCTGGTCGGCGCAAGGGTCCTCCCCTGCGCGCCGACCAGGTTCCAGATCCCCGCCGTCCTGGTTGCCAGAGGACGGCGGGCAGCCGGGAGCGGCACGCGGCGACCTGCTCCCGGCTCTCCCGCCGCGTCTGGGGAATGCACCCGCGGCGGGTGCCGGGGGCGGACCCCATCCCGCCCCCGGCCTTTCAGCCACAACCAGGAAAGGCCGGTAATGGCGCGCGAACGCAACCCTGCGGGGACCAGCCCCACGAATCCGGGGCCGGGCAAGGACACACCCACACGGCCGACCGACAAAAACTCTGGTCCGCCCAACGTCCCCAAGCCGCCGGACCCTCCGAAGAGGGGTAGCCGTGCCCAAGAAACGACGACGGCAACGCGACCGCCGAAGCTGCCTTGTCGGTGGCCAGGCCGGAAACGCGGTTCCCGGGAGCGCGGGGAGTTGGCCACCGGTGCAACCGGCCGGGCCAACTCGCCCGGGTGACACGGGTACGTCATGGCGCTTCGCTTGGCTTCCACGGCCGCCAGGAGGCGACGAGGACGACTAGAATCGGCCCATGCGGTCAGCCCGAGAGATGAGCCGGTTGGCGGACGTGTTCCTTGCGGGAGGCACCGAAGGGCGCTTCTACGCCCAGGATCTCCGGCGTGCAGCGTCCGTCAGTCATCGGCGGCTGGCGGACATGCTCGCGCAGATGCGCGACCTCGGTTGGGTCGACCGCGAGTTCGACGCGTCCACCTCCGACGGGCGGCCGTACTACATGCTCACCGAGGCCGGTCGGCGCGAACTGGCGTAGCGGTCTTCAGCGTCGACCTCGGCGTCGGTGTGCGCCGCGACGATCCCGGCTTCGGCCGGGGCGTTCGCCAGCGCGACTTCATCGTCCTTGAACTGCTCGACGATGCCAGCCCCGGCGGCATGTCCGGTGGTTTCGGGCCGCTGGCCCACGCCTTGTGGTCGGGGTGGCCAGGGTTGAAGTGCGGGTCGGCCGGATGGGCTTCGACCTCAGAACGGGTCAGCTTCGTCTCGCTCATGCGAGCGTCCTCTTTCGGTGGGTCCTACGCGCCCGGAATGGGCACGAGGCGGGTGCCGTCGTCGTCGCGCGGGTCGGCGACCGGGGTCACGAGCGGTTCGGCCTGGCGGCGGACGCCGAACGCTGCGGCCGCGCTGGTGGCCGCCCCGACGAGTGCGATGACGGCGACGAGCAGGCTCTGCAAGGCGGTGTTCTGGTCGGCGGTGATGATGCCGACGCCGGCCTCGGATGGACCGAGGTCTACGACAAGGCGGCCGAGATCGAGATCAACACGCAGCTGACCGAAGTCGAGTACGAGGTAGAGGAGGGCGATCCGAAGTCGGAGGCGTCGACCCGGCGAGTGCCGATCGACGATGAGGGGAAGCGGCTCCTGCGTGAGCACCGCGCCCGGCAGCGTCGTGAACGGCTGCGCGTCGGCCCGGCATGGGTGGACTCCGGGCGGGTCTGGACGCAGCCGGATGGATCGGCCCTTCGGCCGTCGTGGATCGGCGACGAGTTCGAGCGGCATTGCCGAGCCGCGGGCCTTCCGCCGATCCGGCTGCACGATCTCCGGCACGTCGCGGCCACACTCATGCTCCAGGCAGGCATCGACCTGAAGGTGGTCCAGGAACACCCGTCATGGGTCGTCACGCGGGACACCTACACGAGCGTTCTGCCTGAGCTGGCGCGCTCGGCCGCCGAAGCCACGGTGGCCGTCGTACCGCGACGGAAAACGCCCGGGCACCCCACGGGCACCCCGGAGGTCTCGGTAACGCCGACGGGCACCCACGCGTTAGGCCGCTAGCAACAGCTGAAGATAGAAAACGCCAAGTAGATGAGTGTTTTCGGTGGAAGATGAAGTGAGCCGCCAAGGGGGCTCGAACCCCTGACCTTCTGTTTACAAGACAGATGCTCTACCAGCTGAGCTATAGCGGCCTTGCCCAGGGCAGCCTGGGCAAGGCCAGTATATCGGCGCCCGTTCAGCGCTCCGCAGGGCGCACCCGGGGCTCCCCGGCCACCGCCCGGAAGGCGTGCGCGAACGTCACGGAGGTCGCCGGGTCGCGGCGGTCGGCGACGTAGTACCAGTTCATCCGGACGGCCTCCGGGGTCACTTCGAGGACGCCGGGACCGTGCGAGTCGAGTTCGACGAAGCGCACGTGCGGGTTCAGCGCGCGGATCGCGGCCTCGACCTTCAGCGAGCCGGTCCGCGGCGGGACGCCGAGCTGCTCGTCGATGTTGTCCGAGGTGACCGACGGGCAGACGAACTCCACCGCGACGCTCGCTCCGTCCCGCGGCACGTCGTTCGCCCACGACGAGTGGACGTCACCGGTCAGGAACACCGTGTTGCCCCGGCCCTGTGCGGCGATGGCGTCGAGGACCCGTCGCCGGTCGGCGGTGTAGCCGTCCCACTGGTCGGTGTTGACCGTGGTCGGTTGGCCGTCGAGCAGGTCGTCGAGCGCGAGCCGTTCGCGGGTGGGCAGCGCGGGGATCTTGATGGGCGTGACCATCACCGAGTTCCCGATCAGGTTCCAGGACGCGGTCCCGCGCGCGAGGCCGTCCAGGAACCACTCACGCTGATCGGCGCCGAGGATGGTGCCCTCCGCCGAAGCCGCGCCGGGCTGCCGCGTCCGGTATGTCCGCAGGTCCAGCATGGTCAGGTCGGCCAGCCTCCCGAACTTCAGCCGCCGGTACAAGCGGTCGCCGCGATGCCGCACCGGCATCCATTCGAAGTACGCCTGGTGCGCGGCCCGCATCCGGTCCGCCCAGTCACCCTCGGTCGCCGGGTCGTGTGACGGCGATCCGCCGGACCAGGCGTTGTCGGCGGCCTCGTGGTCGTCCCAGGTCGCGATCATCGGGTGCCGGGCGTGGAGCCGCCGGAGATGCTCGTCGGTCTTGTACATCGCGTGACGTTGCCGGTAGTCCCCCAGGGTGATCAACTCGTTGGGCGGTACCGAAGGCCGGAGATCACTTGCAGGGTTGGGATTTCCTTCGTAGAGGTAGTCACCCAGGTGAATGAAGGCGTCCAGGTCGTCACGGCCGGCCAGATAGCCGTAGGGGGCGAAGTGACCGACAGCCCAGTTCGCACACGAGACCACGCCGAAGCGCAGGCTCTCGACGTCCTCGTCGCGCGAAGGCGCCGTGCGGGTCCGGCCGGTCGGCGAGACCTTCCCCTGAGCCGTGAACCGGTACCAATACCCGGTCGACGCGCACAGCCCGCCCGCCGTCACCTTCACCGTGTGGTCGCGTTCCGGGCCGGTCCGAAGGTGACCGCGAGCGACGACACTGGCGAATCCGGCGTCCTCCGCCACCTCCCACCGGACGTCCACCGCCGCCCCTTTTCCGGATCCCGGAACGGCCTCGGGCGAAGGGGTGATCCGCGTCCAGAGGAGAACCGAATCGGGCATCGGGTCACCCGAGGCCACCCCGTGCGCGAAAACCGGGGCCTCCGCCCCGCTAGATGCACCCGAAAGGGTGAATGTCGCCGCGGTTCCGGCGGCGGTGACACCGGCCGCGCGAAGAACGGAACGCCTGCTCACAGAGGACGCCATGGCATGCAGTGTGCCGTAAACCGGCGGGGTCGCGATGATCTTCCTCCGACGTGGCGGACGCCACTTCGGGTTTCCTGCAACGGTCGAGGCACCGGCCCCGATGCTCCTCGGGAATGTCCCTCGAACCGGAGTGAGGAGGTGGATCGATCATGAAGATCAACGAGCACACCAAGGGAGCCCAGCGCGGCGAACGCGGTGTCGGAAAGAACCAGGACGAAACACCCGAACGTGGCGAATGGCTGCTGGAAGCGCCGCGCCAGCGTGACGGAGAGCGATCGATCCCCCAGACTCGCTCGCACCGCCCGAATCTGCTGCGCCGCCGCGCCTGGCAGATCCTCGAAGCGCCGACGGCCGAGCAGCCCGCCGTCGACGTCGAAGAGGCGATGGGCCCGCAGCCGCCGGACGACACGACGGTCAACTTCGTCCTGGACCTCGTCCTGCGCATCGGCGAGGTCCAGATGTCGAGCGGCGCCGGCGCCTCCGACGTCACCGCGACGATCATCGCGCTGACCTCGGCGCTCGGCCTCCCGCACTGCGAGGTCGACGTGATCTTCACATCGATCACGGTGACCTGCCACCGCGGCACCGACATGGCGCCGGTGACGGCGCTGCGCGTCGTCCGCTCGCGCAGCCTCGACTACACGCGGCTCACCCAGACCGAGACCCTGGTCCGCCGGATCGTCCGCGGCAACATCGGCGCCGAAGAGGCCCAGCAGGAACTGCAGCGGATCACGACCGCGCCGCACCCGTACCCCCGTTGGGTGGCCACGGCCGCCTGGGGCGGACTGGCCGCGTTCATCACCCTGATCCTCGGCGGCAGCATCGACGTCGCGCTGGTCGCGCTGGTGATCAGCGCGGTCATCGACCGGCTCGGCCGGTTCTTGAACCGCTTCGCGCTGCCGTTCTTCTTCCAGCAGGTGATCGGCGGCCTGGTCGCGACCCTGTCGGCGATGGCGATAGTCAGCAGCGACCTGCTCACCACGGACAAACCGACGCTGGTCGTCGCGGCGGCCGTCACCGTGCTGCTGTCCGGGCTCTCCACGGTCTCCGCCGTGCAGGACGCCATCACCGGCTACTACGTCACGGCGGCCGGGCGCACGATGGAAACGGCGCTGATGAGTGCCGGGCTGATCGCGGGCGTGGTGCTGGCGCTGAAGATCGCGCTGCTGCTCGATCTCCCCCTGACGCCGCTGCCCGAGGTCGTCTCGTCGACGCCGCAGGACCTGCCGATCATCATCCTCGGCAGCGTCGGCGCGTCGGCCTGCTTCGCGCTCGCCTCGTATTCGACGCTGCGCGCGATGATCGTCGCGGGGGCGGCGGGCGCCGTCGGCGGCGCGGTCTACGGGGCCTTGATGCTGACCGATTTCCAGGCCGTCAGTTCGTCCGCGGTCGCCGCCACGCTGGTCGGTTTCTGCGGCGGCGTGCTCGCCCGGCGCCTCAAGGTGACGCCGCTCGTGGTGGCTGTGTCCGGCATCACGCCCCTCCTCCCCGGCCTCTCCACCTATCGTGGTCTATACCAATTGGGCGTCGAGTCCGGCGGGAACATCTCGACGCTGATGACCGCGGTCGCGATCGGGCTTGCCCTGGCAGCGGGTGTGGTACTCGGCGAATACCTGGCGCAGCCGGTGCGCACGGGGCTCGGCAGGCTGGAACGCAAATTCGCCGGGCCGCGGATGGCGGGTCCGCTGGAACCCGCCGAACGACGCTTGGAGTGATCGCTCGGCGACGGGTCGTGGCCTCCTCGCGCGATAGGGTTTCCGCTTAGGGCAGCGACCCGCGATTCGAGGGAGCGGCTGGTGGACGAAGTGATTGCCGAGACGAGCAGAACGGCCTCCGCGGATTTCGTGGTGGTGGCGAACCGGCTCCCGGTGGACCTCGAACGGACCGCCGACGGAAGCAGGCGCTGGACGGCGAGCCCCGGCGGGCTGGTGTCGGCGCTCGAACCCTTCCTGCGGTCGCGCAAGGGAGCCTGGGTCGGGTGGCCGGGTGTGCCCGACGTCGACGTCGAGGAGTTCGACGACGACGGCCTGGTACTGCACCCGGTCTCCCTGACCTCGGACGACGTCCGCGACTACTACGAGGGCTTCTCCAACGCGACGCTCTGGCCGCTGTACCACGACGTGGTGGCGCGGCCGGTGTTCGACCGGAGCTGGTGGGAGTCCTACGTCCGGGTGAACCGGCGCTTCGCCGAAGCGAGCGCGAAGGTCGCCGCCGAGGGCGCGACCGTGTGGATCCAGGACTACCAGCTGCAACTGGTCCCGGCGATGCTCCGCGAGCTGCGTCCCGATCTCCGGATCGGGTTCTTCCTGCACATCCCGTTCCCCCCGGTCGAGTTGTTCATGCAGATGCCGTGGCGGACCGAGATCGTCCGCGGCCTGGTCGGGGCCGACCTCGTCGGCTTCCACCGGCCGGGTGGCGCGCAGAACTTCCTCTGGCTGGCGCGGCAGCTGGCCGGTCTCGAATCCAGCCGCGGCGCGGTCGGCATCCGCACCCGCCCCGGCCTGATGCAGGTCGGCGACCGCACGGTGCGGGTCGGCGCGTTCCCGATCTCCATCGACGCCATCGGCCTCGACAAACTCGCCAAGACCAAGGGCGTCGCCGAACGCGCCGCCCAGCTGCGCCGTGACCTGGGCAATCCGAAGAAGGTCCTGCTCGGCGTCGACCGGCTCGACTACACCAAGGGCATCGACCTGCGGTTGCAGGCGCTGCACGAGCTGCTGCACGAGGGCCGCGTCCGTCCGGAGGACGTCACGTTCGTCCAGCTGGCCACACCGAGCCGCGAGCGCGTCGAGCACTACCAGCGGATGCGCGGCGACATCGAGCAGATGGTCGGGCGGATCAACGGCGAGTTCGCCCGCGTGGGTCACCCGGTCGTGCATTATCTGCATCAGTCCGTGAACCGGACGGAGCTGGCCGCCTTCTTCTCCGCGGCCGACGTCATGGTGGTCACTCCCCTGCGTGACGGGATGAACCTCGTCTGCAAGGAGTACGTCGCCTGCCGCCACGACCTGGGCGGTTCGCTCGTGCTTTCGGAGTTCGCCGGCGCCGCGGCCGAGCTGACCAGTGCGCTCCTGGTCAACCCGCATGATCTGGACGGGGTGAAGAACGCCTTGGAGACTGCCATTACGCTCGACCCCGCAGAGGGACGCCGCCGTATGCGCGCCATGCGTCGACAGGTCCTCACGCATGACGTCGACCGCTGGGCGCGCTCGTTCCTCCAAGCGCTCGGTGCCGAACCGGCCGACTGATCCCCCTACCCCGCATACTTTCCCGAGGAGAAATCGTTGACCGCCGAGGCACTGCCCGCCG
Organism: Amycolatopsis sp. EV170708-02-1; assembly: GCF_022479115.1. Lineage (NCBI taxonomy): Bacteria > Bacillati > Actinomycetota > Actinomycetes > Pseudonocardiales > Pseudonocardiaceae > Amycolatopsis > Amycolatopsis sp. EV170708-02-1. The sequence goes on along the minus strand of NZ_CP092497.1, from coordinate 2,695,501 downwards.
AGCTGCGGCGCGCGATTGTCCAGGTCGCGCGCACCCCGCGGCTGCTGGTCGCCTGCGACTACGACGGCACGCTGGCTCCGATCACGGCCAACCCGGACGAAGCCCGTCCCCTGCCCGAATCGGTAGGCGCCCTCAGGTCGCTCGCCGGCCTGCACGAGACGACCACCGCGGTCATCTCCGGCCGCGCGCTGCGCGATCTCGCCACTCTGTCCCGTCTCCCGGCCGAGGTGAACCTGGTCGGCAGCCACGGGTCCGAGTTCGACATCGGCTTCATCCACGCGCTCGACGACAAGGCCCGCGAACTCCACAGACGGCTCGAAGCCGAGCTGGAGAACCTGGTGCTCGACGTGCCGGGCGTCTCGCTCGAGGTCAAGCCCGCGAGCATCGCGGTGCACGTCCGCCGCGCCGAACACGAGGCGGGCCGCCGGGTTCTCCGTGATGTCCACAATGGACCTTCGAAATGGGAGGGCGTGTCCACGACCGACGGCAAGGAGGTCGTCGAGCTCGCGGTCGTCCAGACGGACAAGGGCCGCGCGCTGGACACCCTGCGCCACCAGGTCGGCGCGACGGCGGCGGTCTTCCTCGGCGACGACGTCACCGACGAGAAGGCGTTCGCCCGGATCTCCGGCCCGGACCTCGGTGTGAAGGTCGGCGACGGCGAAAGCCTCGCCCAGTACCGGGTCCCGGACACCGTCGACGTCGCGATGGCGCTCGCCTTCCTGCTCGAAGAGCGGCGCAACTGGCTCTACGGCGAGCAGGCGCCGCCGATCGAGCGGCTTTCCCTGCTGGCCAACGAACGTTCGGTCGCGCTGGTCACGCCAGACGCCCGGCTGACCTGGCTGTGCCACCCCGGCCCCGACGCGCCCGCGATCTTCGCGGACCTGCTCGGCGGCGCCGGCGCCGGTCACTTCTCGATCAAGCCGCACCGCAACGGCCTGCCGCTCGGGCAGCGTTACCTGCCGAACACGATGACGGTCGAGACCCGCTGGTCGCGGCTGCTCGTCACCGACTACCTCGAACCGGAGAGCCCCGCGCACCGCACGGATCTCGTCCGGGTGATCTCGGGCGAGACGGCGGCGGAGATCGTGTTCGCGCCGCGGCCCGAATTCGGCGGCGTGCCGGTGAAGCTGGTCGCCGAGGGCGACGGGCTCCTGGTGCAGGGCACCTCGGAACCGTTCGCGCTGCGCTCGCCCGGCGTGGAGTGGGAGATCACCTCCGACGGCATGAACGACACCGCGACGGCGCTCGTCACCCCCTCCCCGGAGAACCCGGTGGTGCTCGAACTCCGTTGCGGCACATCGGATCTCGGCGCACACGAACTGTCCGAAGTGGACCGCCGGGCGCGCGCGGGCGACTACTGGAGCACCTGGGCGCGCACGCTCAAGCTGCCCAGCGTCCAGACCGACCTCGTCGGCCGGTCGGCGCTCACCCTGCGCGGACTGGTGAACACCGACACCGGCGGCGTGCTCGCGGCGGCGACCTCCTCGCTGCCGGAGGAGATCGGCGGCGTCCGCAACTGGGACTACCGCTACTGCTGGATCCGTGACGCGGCCATGACCGTGCGCGAGCTGGTCCACCTCGGCTCGACCGAAGAGGCCGAAGGCTACCTCCGGTGGCTGCACGGCGTTCTGTCCACTTTGGCCGGTCCGGAACGGCTGCACCCGCTGTACACCTTGGCGGGCAGCGTAATCGGCGCCGAAGCGGTCATCGAATCGCTGCCCGGGTACGCCGGTTCGCGGCCGGTCCGCGTCGGCAACCTGGCGAACCACCAGGTGCAGCTGGACGTGTTCGGCCCGGTCGTCGAGCTCGTGCAGACGCTGGCGGAGGCGCGCGGCGAGCTGCGCGACGAGGACTGGCAGATGGTGCGCGCGATGGCCGAGGCCGTCACGCGGCGCTGGAACGAGCCGGACCACGGCATCTGGGAGGAGCGGCACGTGCCGCGCCACCGGGTGTACTCGCGGGTGATGTGCTGGGTGACCATCGACCGGGCGGTCAAACTGGGCGAGGTCTACGGCCGTGCGGTGCCGGGCGCGTGGCCTTCGCTGCGTGACGAGATCGCCGCGGACGTGCTGGAGAAGGGCTGGAACGAAGAGGTCCAGGCCTTCACCACCGCCTACGACGGAACGGACCTCGACGCCGCTTCGCTGTTCGTCGGGCTGACCGGGCTGATCGATCCGGCCGACCCGCGCTTCCAGTCCACGGTGACCGCGATCGAGGCGGAGCTGCGCAGCGGGTCCACCGTGTACCGGTACCGCCGCGACGACGGCCTTCCCGGCGGCGAGGGCGGTTTCCACATCTGCGCGGCCTGGCTCATCGAGGCGTATCTGCTCACCGGGCGGCGCACCGAGGCCGAGGAACTGTTCACGCAGATCGTCGACGCCGCGGGCCCGACCGGTCTGCTGCCCGAGCAGTTCGACCCGATCGCGGAGCGGTCGCTGGGCAACCACCCGCAGGCGTACTCGCATATCGGGCTGATCCGCTGCGCGAACCTGCTTTCCCAATAGGAGCTGAAGGACGCTTTCCCCGCGTCTCAAGAGGTGAAGGGCGCTTTCCCCGCACAGGATGCGGGGAAAGTCCCCTTCAGCCCCCGGCGACCGACGGGATGATCTGCACTTCCGCAGCCTCCGCGAGCGAGGTCTTCGCGCCGTCGAGACGGCGGCATTCCTCACCGTCCACATAGAAGTTCACGTATCGCCGCAGCGCGCCCGTCTCGTCACGCAGACGGCGCTCCAGCGCGGGGTAACGGGCGCCGAGCGAGTCCAGGACGGCGTCGAGCGTCGGGGCGTCGACTTCGAGCGTCCCCGCGCCGCCCGCGAGCGGCCGCAGCATCGCGGGCAGCAGGACCCGGACCATCTAGACCACCTGGGCCCGAACGCACAGCACGTCCGGCAGATGCGCGGCCACCTGATGCCAGCTGTCGCCTCCGTCGGGACTGGCCCACACCTCACCGGATCGCGTGCCGAAGTAGATACCGTCCCGCGCGTCGACGCACATGCCGTCCCGGAGCACGCCTGCGTAGAAACCCTTGTCCGGCAAGCCGTTTCCGAGCCCCGTCCAGGTCTCGCCCGCGTCCTCGCTGCGGTAGACGCGGCAGCGGCCCTCCGGCGGGAAGCGGAGCACGTCGGCCACCAAGGGGAAGTTGTAGACGGTGTCCGGCTTGCTCGGATGGACGACCATGGCGAATCCGAAATCGTTCGGCAGCCCGCCGGCGATGGACTTCCACGTCTTCGCGTCGTCGTCGCTGCGGTAGACACCGCCGTGGTTCTGCAGGAAGAACCGTTCGGGCCGCGCCGGATGCATCGCGACCTTGTGCACGCACTGCCCGAATTCGGGCTCCTCGTCGGGCAGGAATCCCGCGCTGATCCCGCGGTTCGACGCCGTCCAGCTCTTGCCGCCGTCCTCGGTCCGGTAGACGCCGCCCGTCGACATGGCGACGGTGATCCGCCGGGGATCCGTGGGATGCGGCAGGATCGTGTGGATCATCTGGCCGCCGCCACCGGGAGTCCAGTGTGGACGGTGCTCGTGATCCCACAGGCCGCGCACGAGTTCGAAGGTCTCGCCGCCGTCCTCGGACCGGAACAGCGCGGACGGCTCGACACCGGCGTAGACGACGTCACCGGCGAGCACGATCTGCCAGATGCCTTCGAGCGCGGTCTCCGTGTCGGCGGGGAAGGCCACCGGGGCGTGATCGGGTTCGGCCCAGGTCTCGCCGAAGTCCCCGGACGTCGCGATCGTCGGGCCGAAGTGCTCGTTGACCGCGGCCGCGTAGACCTTGGCGGGGGTCAGCGCGACCGCGCGCACCGCCTCCATCGGGAACTTCGGCTCGGAGAGTTCCCAGTTCTCGCGGTCCTCGCTGCGGGCGAGGAACAAGCCCTTCCTGGTACCGATCCCCAGCTGGAACTCCACGGCGACGCCCTCCTCGATAGAGACTGTGACTCAGGTCACCGTACTACCAGGAGTGTGGAAATGGAGGCGTCGCGCCGGCTGCTGTCCAAGGGGTCGTGGCCTTCGCCTTCTCGGGAGAACGAAGGTCACAGACGAGCAGCCGGCGCGACGGGCTTCAGGGGTGCGGTCAGGTGCCGCTGATCAGGCGCAGGGCGAGATCGGGGCTGAACTGACCGGCTTCGACGTTCGGCGCGATCCCGCATTTGCCATCGGAATCGCCGGGCACCTTGACCCAGAGGAGCATCTCGGCGCCGCCGCCGGTCTGCGAGGTCGCCCCGAGCTTGCGCCCGGCCGGGTTGCACCACTCGGAGCCCAGCGGGCCGTTGCCGTTGCGGCTCGTGTCGATCACGAACGGCTTGGTGTAGCCGTACTTGCTCGACAGCGCGGCGCTGACCGCCTTGCCGTAGTTCGCCGAATCGGTGGTGGTCTTGTAGTTCGACACGTTGATCGCGAGACCGCGGATCGACTTCACCCCGACGGCGTTGAGCCGGTCGGCCATGGTCGCGGCCGGGATCCAGGTCGAGTTGCCGCCGTCCATGTACGCCCAGGTGTTCGGGGCCTTCGCGGCGAACTGCTCGGCGGCGTACTTGAGGAGGTCGAGGCGGGTCTGGCGCTCACCGGTGGGCAGGCAGTCGACCTGCGCGAGCGCGTCCGGCTCGATGACGACGACCGCGGGTTTGCCGCCGATGCCGTCGGCGAAGTTCGAGATCCAGGTCCGGTACGCCTCCGGGCTGCCCGCGCCGCCGCCGGAGTGGCCGCCGCAGTCACGGCCGGGGATGTTGTACGCGACCAGGATCGGCAGCTTGTCCGCGACGTCGGCGGCGTAGGTGTAGCCGTCGACGGCCTTCTTGATGTCGCCGCTCCAGTTGCCGAACCAGCGCGCGCCGGCCTTGGTGGAGATGGCGGCCTTGATCTTGTCGGCGGTGCTGCCCGGGTGGTCCTTGACCCAGACCGCGGGGTTGGAGTTCGGGTCGACGTAGAAGCCGTTGGTCTTCTCGAGCGGGTTGCCGTCGGCGGCCATGGCCGGGGTGGCGGCCAGGGCCAGCAGCGAGGCGGCCAGCAGACCGAGCGTCTTGATGCGCATGCCCGTCAGCTTCGAGCCCTCCCGTACAAGATTCGTACAACCCGCGCGTTTCGTCCTCTGAATGCGGTCCTTGCGCGTGCAAGTAACGCGTTCAGAGGACGAAACGCGGCGGGGATCAGGCCGAGTAGCCCTTCGGCGGGATCAGGGTGGCGAGCTGGTTGAAGGTGAGCCAGTAGATCTGGTTGCCGCCGAAGTTGGCCGGGTCGGCGATCTTCACCGTCATGTTGTCGCTGTTGTAGCCGATGATCGTGAAGTAGTGGTAGATCGTGTAGTTCGGGTAGCCCGGCGGGTGGTTGTCCGCCGGGGCGACGATGTTCGCGACGATCGCGTAGCCCTTGTCGATGTCCAGCACGATGTCGCGCCACAGCAGGTCGCGCTGCGCCTGGGTCGGCGGGTCGTTCGGCATCTCCTTGGTCTCGTACCAGCCACCGGCGACGTGGTTGTTGAGGACGCGGGTGACCTGCCCGATCCAGTCGGTGCCGTTGGTGGTGGTCGGCAGTTCGTTCGCGAGCTGCTGCTGGCTCGGCGGGTTGCCGTTCTTGGCCGAGATGGCGATCCGGGTCGCGGCCGGGCCGCACCAGTACCCGGTCTCCTGGATCTGGTACTGGATGTTGAGCTCCGCGGCCGCCCGGACCCCTTCGACCTTGGCGGGCGGCGCCATCGCGTTCACGTCAACGGCATTGCCCGCCTGGGCCACCGCCGGAGCGGTGATCAACGCGGACGCCGCGAGCGCGGCGACGACCACGGTCCTGAATCGACGCATGGTAATCCTTCCCCAGTTTCACTTTTGAATGGTGAATAGTGAACATGATCGCCGGTCCCGCGGCTTTTGTCTGCGGCTTCACCTGCGCTTTCCCCGGTCGGCCCACGACGAAAGTAGGATCGGATGAACGCTGGAGGGGTCATCGGGCAAGAGCGATCGTGCAGGTGATGAAAGACGATCACGAGCAGGCCGGCTCGCGTGGACCGGACAGGCCGGATCTCGGTGGCCCCGATCCCGCTCCCGTCTTCGGCATGCTCTTCGACGCCCACGCGGCTCCGCTCCAGCGCTATCTCGCGCGCCGTGTCGGCACGGAGACCGCGCACGACCTCGTCGCCGAGACGTTCCTCGTGGCACTCCGGCGGCGCGAGACGTACCGCCCGGAGGCCGGGACGGCGCGGGCGTGGCTCTACGGCATCGCGACGAACCTGCTGCGGCATCATGTCCGCACCGAGATGAGGGCCCTCAACGCGACGGCCCGGCTCGCGGCCGCCGACCGGCCGGTCTCGGCCGGGCACGACGGCCGCGTCGCCGAGCGGGTCGACGCCCAGTCCCGCGCGGCCCAGCTGGCGGGCGCGCTGGCCGAACTGAGCGCCGCGGACCGCGACACCCTGCTGCTGGTCTCGTGGGCGGGCCTGGATCCCGGCGAGGTCGCCGAGGCGCTGGGGATCCCAGCCGGGACGGTGAGATCGCGGCTGCACCGGATCCGGAGATGGCTGCGCGCCAACGCACCGGAGTCCACAAAGGACGGATCGAGCAAAACGGAGGAGGGCGAAAGTGCACGGCGATAGGGTCAGGAAGGTGTGGTCGGAGGCCGAACTCGACGAGGCGCTGGCCGGCCTCCACGCCGGGCCGGAAACCCGGCAGGACGAGCTGTCCCGTGCCAGGGCGGCACTCCTGCGCGCCGCCGGCGAGGTCGAGGACGAACTGCTCCCGACGCTCGCTCCCCGGGCGCGCAAACGGCCCGGCGCGTGGCGATGGATCGCCGCCGCGGCCGCCGCGGCACTGGTGTCCGGCGGTGGGATCGTGGCGACGAACGCCTTCACCGACGGCGACGGCACGGCCCCCGCGGACCACTCGGTCACCGCCCCGGGCGAAGACGTCCTTGATTCCCTCCACGGCGACGACTTCCCGCTTCGCGACGACCAGTACCGGCTCGTCACGGAATCCACCTGGACCACGCGCGTCACCAAATCCGGCCTGGTCTACCAGACCCACGAGATCCTCGAACGCTGGCTGCCGGTCCCTGGCTGGAAGCCCATCAAGAGCCGGTTCACCGGGACCGGCGAGATCCGCTGGATCAAAGGCGACTACCAGACGGCGATGAGGAACGGGGAGGCGCTGCCGGGCCCGTCTTCCACGGTCAGCGAAGGCGGCGGCGCGCCGCCGACCACCACCACGACGTCGGTGCCGCCCCCGAGGGCCACCAACGCGCCTCCGGTCCTGCCGCCGCAGGACCGCCTGCCGTCCGAAAGCGGATGGACGCGGCCCGATCCCGGCTTCCTCGAGGAACTGCCCATCGACCCCGTGAAGATGGCCGAGCGGCTCCGCCACGACGGCATCTGGCCGGACGGCCGCCCCTCGGGACAGCAGAACTCGACGCCCGAGATGTTCGAAATGGCCTTCAACGTGCTCCGCTCGTCCCAGGGCTTCGGCGCGCAACGGGTGGCTCTGTGCAAAGCGCTCGCGAAGATGCCCGGCATCGTCTTGGAGACCGTGACCACTCCTGACGGGCGGCCGGCGTTGTCGTTCTCGGTCACGCTGCCGAACCAGACGCGCACGTTCATCGTCGACCGGGCGACGGCGGCCGTCGTCGGGAGCCGCGCCGTCCGGCCCTCCGATCAGCGGGAGGAGTGGCCGGGGCTGACCTTGTTCGACACGAAGATCTCGGTGACGATCACCGACGACGGCGGCCCCTAACGGGCGTGTTTCGCGGCGTTGAGCGCGCTTCCGACGTCGGCGACCTCCAGTACCCGGATCCCCGGCGGGATCTTGCCGGAATCCGGCGGCACCAGCGCGTACGTGAACCCGAGCCGGGCGGCCTCCGCGAGCCGCCGCCCGACGCTCGGCACCCGCCGGACCTCACCCGAGAGCCCGACCTCGCCCATCGCGACGAGTTTGGGCGAGAGCGGGGTGTCCCGCGCCGACGACATCAGCGCCAGCACCACCGCGAGGTCGATGCCGGGCTCGGTGATCTTCATGCCGCCGACCGTCGCGACGTAGACGTCCTTGTCGCCGACCTTGATCCCCGCCCGCTTCTCCACCACGGCCAGCACCATCGCGACACGTGCCGAATCGAGGCCGCTCACCGCGCGCCGGGGCTGCGGTGACTGGGTCGCCGACACCAGCGCCTGCACCTCGCCCAGCAGCGGCCGCTTGCCCTCCATCGTCACCGTGACCGCGGTGCCCGCGACGGGCTCCGCGGTGTGGCTGAGGAACAGCCCCGACGGGTCGGGCACGCCGACGATGCCCTCCTCGACCAGTTCGAAGCAGCCGATCTCGTCGGCGGCGCCGAAGCGGTTCTTGATGCCGCGCAGCATCCGCAGCGTCGAATGCTTGTCGCCCTCGAACTGCAGGACGACGTCGACCAGATGCTCCAGCACCCGCGGCCCGGCGACCGAACCGTCCTTCGTGACGTGGCCGACCAGCACGATCGGCAGCCCGCGTTCCTTGGCCAGCGCGACCAGCCCGGAGGTGACCGCGCGGACCTGGGTGACCCCGCCCGGCGCGCCCTCCACCTGCGGGGAGGCCATGGTCTGGACCGAGTCGACGATCAGCACCCCCGGCTTGACCGCGTCGACGTGGCCGAGGATCGCGGAGAGATCGCTCTCGGCGGCGAGGAACATCTCGTCGTGGACGTTGCCGGTGCGCTCGGCACGCAGGCGCACCTGACCCGCCGACTCCTCGCCCGTGACGTACAGCGCGCGGCCCGCGGTGGCGGCCCACTGATAGGCGACCTCCAAGAGGAGGGTCGACTTGCCGACACCGGGCTCCCCGGCGAGCAGGATGACCGCCCCCGGCACGAAACCGCCGCCGAGCACCCGGTCCAGCTCGGAGACTCCGGTGGGCTTCGCGCGTGCCGTCTCGACGTCGACCTCGCCGATCGGGCGTGCCGGGGCACTGGGCGCACCCGCCGCGACCCTGGCTATCGCGGGGCGGGCGTCGCCGCGTTCCTCGAGGGTTCCCCACGCCTGACATTCGGGGCAGCGCCCGACCCACTTCGGCGCCTCGTACCCGCACTCACCGCAGCGGTAGGTGCTGCCTTTCTTGACCACTCCGCGAGGCTAGCGGCCACCACCGACAAACCCCGGCACCGACGGGCTGAAGGGGACTTTCCCCGCATCCGACGCAGCGAAAGGGCCCTTCACCGCATGTCATGCGGTGAAGGGCCCTTTCAGCCCGGCTTCGGAAGATCTAGTGCCCGCCGCCTTCGGCCTTGGGCTTCTCCGGCGCGGGCGCCCGGCTGCCCGGGTGCGACGGCGCCGCGACCGGCAGGTCCACGGTGATGGAGCCGGAGTTCTTGAAGACGAAGGTGACCTTGATGGTCTGGCCCGCCCACACCGGCTGCTTCAGCCCCTGCAGGACGATCGTGGCCTTGCCCACCTGGTCCGGCGCGTTGGTCGTCTCCGGGCCCGCGGACGGCGTGACCGTCCCGGCGGAGCTCGACGGGGCACCGGAAGACGAGGGCGCACCCGACGAGGACGGCGCACCCGAGGACGAAGCCGGCGCGGAGGACGCCGGGGCGCTCGTCGGTGCGACCTCCTTGGTCGACTCGACCGAGTCGGACGGGCCGATCACGACCGCGTGGCTCGCGGCGACGACCTTGGAGCCGGTGATCTTGGCGTCAGCGGCGGCTTCGGAGGAGACCGAGACGAGCTCGTCGTCCAGCTTGCCCTGGTTCACGATGGTCAGCGTCAGCGGCGCGGCGGCACCGGCCGGGTACGCCTGGCCCTCGGTCGGGAACTGGAGCGCGGCGTTCCGCAGCACCAGGTCCTTCGCCTGCGCGTACGTCCCGTTGACCGCGGGCTGCTGCGAGTCGGTCTGGGTGATCTGACCAGCACCGCAGCCGGCGAGCACGAGCGCGGCGCCGAGCGCCAGCACACCTGCGCCGAACACGCGACGATTCTGCAGCCTCACGTCGGAGTCCTTCCATCTCACGGCCTCTTCACCGCGAAGACTAGCCGGGCGCCTTCGCGGGCCAAGAACCCGGTGCGTGTTGGCACCCCACCAATGCGGTGACGCGCCCAAGATCAACCGTCCACAAAGGATTTGGAAATCGTTCGCTTCTCACCAGCGTGAGCATGGGCGAATTGGGTTTGTCAACCCCCGGGCGGACCACCGTCAGGCCGCTGACCTGCGACGACGATCGCGGGCCACTAGGTGGGCCTCGTCGGCACGTGCTAAGATGAATTCAGCGAAAGGGGCAGAGGACACATGGTTTTCAAGGTCGGAGAGACCGTCGTCTACCCGCACCACGGTGCCGCACTCATCGAAGCCATCGAGACCCGCGTGATCAAGGGCGAGGAGAAGAAGTACCTCGTCCTCAAAGTCGCGCAAGGGGATCTTACGGTTCGCGTGCCCGCAGACAACGCCGAGATCGTCGGCGTTCGTGATGTCGTCGGGCAAGAAGGACTGGACAAGGTTTTCGACGTTCTGCGTGCTCCGCACACCGAAGAGCCCACCAACTGGTCTCGTCGGTACAAGGCCAACCTCGAGAAGCTCGCCTCCGGCGATGTGAACAAGGTGGCCGAAGTGGTGCGCGACCTCTGGCGGCGAGAGAAGGACCGCGGACTTTCAGCCGGCGAGAAGCGCATGCTGGCGAAGGCGCGGCAAATTCTGGTCAGCGAGCTGGCGCTCGCGGAGGGCACCGACGAGGACAAGGCTGAAGTCCTCCTCGACGAAGTTCTGGAAACCGCGGCAGTCTGAACCGGCGGGTGTCCCACGCCAGGTGAGGCTGCGGGGGATACCTCTACGATCGCGCACATATGAGCACCGTCCTTATGAGCACGATCGCGTTCGTCACTGTCGTTCGACACCATGCCTCCGACGCGGAGCTCGCTCTCGCGCCGGTCAATGGTGAAGCTCTACTGACGCACACTGTGCGGGGGCTGCTCGCTCTGCCGGATCTCGATCTGGTGGTCGTAGCGGCCCCCGAGCGGTGTGCTGATTCGTTTTCGGCCGCGTTGAGCGGCTTCGAGGAGCGTTGCCGGATAGTACCCGGCTCGTCGCTCAAGCACGCTTTCGACACCGTCGAAAAAGAGATCGCCGGGGATCCGGTCTTCCTCGTGCACGACGCCCTGCGCGCCTTCACTCCCCCGGGCACGGTCCGTGCCGTCGCGGACGCGGTCCGTGCGGGGGCCCCCTTCGTGGTTCCCGTGCTGCCGATGGCGGACACCGTGAAGGTGACTGATGCGGCGAAAGTGATCACTGGGACCGAAGACCGCACGTACCTGCGCACGACGCAAACCCCCCTCGGCTTCACTCGTGAGACTTTTCTCTCGTACGCCGGCGAGCCGTCCCTCGACGGCGCGCACACCGTCGCCGGGCACCCCGACGCGATGCGCGTCACCACTTCGTTCGAACTGAAGCTGGCCGAGGCGATCGCTTCCGCCGGGAAAGAGGATGTGCTGTGAGGATCGGCAACGGCGTCGACGTCCACCCCGTCGAGGCGGGCCGCGAATGCTGGATCGCCGGGCTCCTCTGGCCCGGCGTCGACGGTTGTGCCGGCCATTCCGACGGCGACGTCGCCGCGCACGCGCTGTGCGACGCGCTGCTGTCCGCGGCCGGGCTCGGTGATCTCGGCGCGGTGTTCGGCACCGGCGATCCGCGGTGGGCGGGCAAGCACGGCGTCGAATTCCTCGCGGAGGCACGGCGTCTGGTCGAGGCGGGCGGCTGGACCGTCGGGAACGCGACCGTCCAGATCGTGGGCAACGCGCCGCGTGTCGGGAAGCGCCGCGAGGAGGCCCAGAAGGTGTTGAGCGAGGCCGTCGGCGGGCCGGTGAGCGTATCCGGGACGACGACCGACGGGCTCGGCCTGACCGGACGCGGCGAGGGCATCGCGGCGTTCGCGACGGCGCTTCTGCTGCCCTCGCAGGAATAGCCGCGGCCGGAAGCCGGTTCGGGCTGTCATGGCAGTCACACTTCCCGAACCGGTCCGCGCACTGGTGGACGGCAAGAACTTCGCGACCGTGGCCACGCTGGACGCCGACGGCGGCCCGCAGACCTCGATCGTCTGGGTGGGCCTCGACGACGGCGATCTGGTCTTCAGCGCCACCGAAGACCGGCTGAAGGTGCGAAACCTGCGCCGCGATCCGCGCGCGAGCGTGTCGATCACCGACGCGGAGAACCCGTACCGGCACACGCAGCTGCGCGGCACGGTCACGATCACCCCGGATCCCGGGAAGACCCTGCCGAAGACGCTCAGCCACAAGTACCTCGGCCAGGACCCGCCGCCGGAGGGCGACGACGTCGAGCGGGTGATCGTCCGCCTGCGGGTCGAGCGGATCGCCGGGAACGTCCGGTGATTAGGCTTCCCGGCATGGGTGTGACCTTCAACGACGCGACCAAGAAACTCCTCGACGGCAACAACTTCCCGGTGCTGGCGACCATCAACGCCGACGGCTCCGCGCAGACGTCCGTGCTGTGGGCGAAGCGGGACGGCGACACGGTGATCTTCGCGACCGTCCGCGGCCGTCTCAAGGAGCGGAACATGGCCAGGGACCCGCGGGTGTCCGTCTCGGTCTTCGACCAGGAGAACCCGTACAACTACGTCGAGATCCGCGGCACCGTGGAGATGACCGACGAGGGCGGGCGCGAGCTGATCAACGAGCTGTCGCACAAGTACCTCGGCAAGGACTACCCGGAGGAGCCGGCGGAGGTCGTCCGCGTGCTGGTCCGGATCACGCCCACCAAGATCACCGGCAACGCCGCCTGACCCCCTCCTCGTGAGTGGCGAGGACGGTTCTAACGGTCCTCGCCACTCACGAGATCCGGCTAATGTGGACCTCGTGACCTTTCGCGCTGTGTTGTTCGACTTCTCCGGCACGGTCTTCCGGCTCGAACAGGACGAGACCTGGCTCGCCGACCTCACCGACCACGAGGGCGAGAGCCTGGACATCGAGGCCCAGACCGAACTGATGCGCCGGATGACCGCGCCGGTCGGTCAGGTCGTCGATCTCGACGAGGAGCACCTGTACGCCTGGAACCACCGCGACCGCGACCCCGTGCTGCACCGGAAGGTGTACCTGGAGGTCCTCAAGCAGTCCGGGGTGCCGCACGCCGATCAGGCCGTCGCGCTCTACACCCGGCTGATCGATCCCACCCAGTGGACGCCGTACCCGGATACCGAGGCCGTCCTCAAGGGCGTCTCCGGCAAGGGCGTGAAGCTCGGGGTGCTGAGCAACATCGCCTTCGACATCCGGCCCGCGTTCGGCCGCCGGGGCTGGGACGCCTACGTCGACGAGTTCATCCTGTCGTTCGAGGTCGGAGCGGTGAAACCGGAGCCGGAGATCTTCCGCACGGCCGTCGAGCGGCTCGGCGTCGACCCGGCGGAAACGCTCATGGTCGGCGACAGCGAGGAAGCGGACGGCGCCGCGCGCGACATCGGCTGCGCGTTCGCGCTGGTAGAGCCCCTGCCGACGACGGAACGGCCGGACGCCCTGCTCAGCGCCCTGCGCACCCATAACGTGCTGTAATACGGTCACTGCGACACCGCTCACGCCGACCCCGTACCCTTTTAGGGTGGCACTACACCTCTATGACACGGCGACCCGAAGCGTGCGGGAGTTCCATCCCGCCCGTAGCGGAACGGCGTCCATGTACGTGTGTGGTGCCACCGTGCAGGGCATCCCGCATATCGGCCACGTCCGCGGCGCGCTGAACTACGACGTCCTGCGCCGCTGGCTCGTCCACAGTGGACTCGACGTGCTAATGGTCCGCAACGTCACCGACATCGACGACAAGATCCTCACCAAGGCCGCCGCGGCGGATCGCCCTTGGTGGGAGTGGGCCGCCACGCACGAGCGCGCCTTCGAGTCGGCATACGAGGCGCTGGGCTGCTTGCCCCCTTCGATCGCCCCACGGGCGACGGGGCACGTCACGCAGATGGTCGAGCTGATGCAGCGGCTGATCGACGGCGGGCACGCCTACGCCTCGGGCGGCGACGTGTACTTCTCGGTCAAGGCGTTCGACGGCTACGGCGACCTCTCCGGCCAGAAGCTCGACGAGGTCCAGCAGGGCGAGAGCCTCGGCGAGGGCAAACGCGACCCGCGCGACTTCACGCTGTGGAAGAGCGCGAAGCCGGGCGAGCCGTCGTGGCCGACGCCGTGGGGTTCCGGCCGCCCCGGCTGGCACCTCGAATGCTCGGCGATGGCGACGACGTACCTCGGCGCCGAGTTCGACATCCACGGCGGCGGCGTCGACCTGGTGTTCCCGCACCACGAGAACGAGCGCGCCCAGTCGAACGCGGCGGGTGACCCGTTCGCGCGGTTCTGGCTGCACAACGCCTGGGTGACCATGTCCGGCGAGAAGATGTCGAAGTCGCTGGGCAACACGGTCTCGATCCCGGAGATGCTGCGGAACTACCGGGCCCCCGAACTGCGGTACTACCTGGTCCAGCCGCACTACCGGTCGACGATCGAATACTCGGACGGAGCGCTCACGGAAGCCGCGCAGGGCTACCGGCGGATCGAGCAGTTCCTCCGCCGGACCGCGAGCAGCGCCGGCACCGTGCACCTCGGCGAGATCCAGGCCGGGTTCGCCGCCGCTCTCGACGACGACCTGGCCACCCCGCAGGCGTTCGCCGTGCTGCACAACACGGTCCGCGACGGTAACGCCGCCCTCGACGCGGCCGACAATTCCAAGGCACTCGAAATCGCCGCCTCCGTGCGCGCGATGACCGACGTGCTCGGCCTCGACCCGCTCTCCGCGCGCTGGTCCGAGGCGGGCGGCAACGAGTCGCCCACCCGGCAGGCGCTGTCCGATCTCGTGGAAGGGCTGCTCACCGAACGGCAGCAGGCCCGCGCCGACAAGGACTTCGCCCGTGCGGACGCCGCGCGTGACCGCCTCCAACAGGCGGGCATCGTGGTGGAGGACACCCCGAACGGTCCACAGTGGACCGTCAAGGACGTCTGACACTTACTCGGTTTCTAGCTCAAGGATTCTCACTGATGGCAGGCAACTCCCGGCGCCAGGGCGCTATTCGCAAGCCCGGCACGAAGAAGGGTCAGGTCGTCGGCTCCGGCGGCCAGCGCCGGAAGGGCCTCGAAGGCAAGGGCCCGACGCCCAAGGCCGAGGACCGGCCCGGCCACAAGGCGTACCGGATGGCCAACGCGCGCGACCGCAAGGACCAGGCGCGGCAGAAGAAGGCCGACAAGCCGGAACTGATCGCCGGACGCAACCCGGTGGTCGAGGCGCTGCGCGCCGACGTGCCCGCGACCGCGCTGTACGTGGCGATCAACATCGAGATCGACGACCGCGTCAACGAGGCCGTCCGGCTCGCCGGCGACAAGGGCATCTCGATCCTGGAGATCCCGCGCGAGGAACTGGACCGCAAGACCAACCGGGCCATGCACCAGGGCCTCGGCCTGCAGGTCCCGCCGTTCGTGTACGCCGACCCGCGCGACCTGATGGCCGTCGCGAAGGACTCCGGGCAGACCCCGCTGTTCGTCGCGCTCGACGGCGTCACCGACCCGCGCAACCTCGGCGCGGTGATCCGCTCGGCCGCCGCGTTCGGCGCGCAGGGTGTCCTGCTGCCGGAGCGGCGCAGCGCGGGCATGACCGCGGTCGCGTGGCGGACCTCCGCCGGCACCGCGGCCAAGCTGCCGATCGCCGTCGCCACCAACCTGACCCGTCAGCTGAAGGCGTGGAAGGACGAAGGCCTGATGGTCGTCGGCCTCGACGCGGACGGCTCGGTCGACATCGACGAACTGGACCTCGCGGCGGACCCGCTGGTCATCGTGCTCGGCTCGGAGGGCCGCGGCCTGTCCCGGCTGGTGCGCGAGACCTGCGACGCCACCGTCTCGATCCCGATGGCGGCCGGCGTCGAGTCGCTCAACGCCTCGGTCGCGGCCGGGGTGCTGCTGGCCGAGGTGGCGCGCCGCCGGCGGCTCGCGGGACGTGTCTGACCCCGCACTTCGTCACACGATGCGGGGTGGTCAGTGTCCCTTGGTGAACCCGCGTCCGCGATCGACATCGGCAGGGCGCGGGATGGTCGTCCACCTCACCTGAGGCCTCCGGCCGTGCGGGTTCATGCGTGTGGTCACTTTCCGAGGCCATCTCAGCTCCGCCGACCGGCGCTCAGGCTAAGGTCACCAGCGGATAACGCGTAACCGCCCTGGGGGACCCCGCACCGATGTCGTTCATTTCACCGCTGTTCCTGTGGTACTTCATGCCGGCGGTCCTGCTCGCCGTGCTGGTGTGCCCGCGCAGCTGGCGGAACGGCATCGTCGCGGTCGGCAGCCTGATCTTCTACGCCACCGGCGCCGGGCCGTACACGCTCGTGCTGCTCGGCTGCATGGTGGTCAACTTCCTCGCCGGGCCCGCGCTGGAGCCGAACGCCTGGGACCTGCAGAACAAACGGCGCAAACGGCTGCTGCTCGGCGTCATCGGCCTCAACGTCGGCATGCTGCTGATCTGGAAGTACGCGGGGTTCGCGACCCAGCAGATCGCGGCCGTGACGCACTGGTTCGGCGGCGGCTTCCCGGTGGCCGACCTGGTCATCCCGATCGGCATCTCGTTCTACACCTTCCACCACATCTCGTACGTGGTGGACATCTACCGCGGTGAACGCCGCGCCCCGCGCGACCCGGTGTCGTTCGCCGCGTACATCGCGATGTTCCCGCAGCTGGTGGCCGGGCCGATCGTGCGGTACCGCGAGATCGCCGACCAGCTGCCGCAGCAGCGGTCGCACCGCCTCGACGACATCGCCGCCGGTTTCCCGCGGTTCGCGCTCGGGCTGTGCAAGAAGACGATCATCGCGGACTCGCTCAGCCCGATGGTGGACGCCTGCTTCAACACGCCGGCGGACCAGATGACCTTCGCGATCGCCTGGCTCGGCGCGATCGGCTACACGCTGCAGCTGTTCTTCGACTTCTCCGGGTACTCCGACATGGCGATCGGGCTCGGCCGCATGCTCGGCTTCCGGCTCCCGGAGAACTTCGCGAGACCA
This sequence comes from Amycolatopsis sp. EV170708-02-1, assembly GCF_022479115.1. Lineage (NCBI taxonomy): Bacteria > Bacillati > Actinomycetota > Actinomycetes > Pseudonocardiales > Pseudonocardiaceae > Amycolatopsis > Amycolatopsis sp. EV170708-02-1. Next base: position 2,678,545 of record NZ_CP092497.1, on the reverse strand, counting down.
TATTCGTCGGTGACCATCACCGAGTTCTGGCGACGCTGGCACATGTCGCTGTCCCGCTGGTTCCGCGACTACGTCTACATCCCGCTGGGCGGCAACCGCACCGGCGCCGGGCATACGTACCGGAACCTGTGCATCGTGTTCGTGCTGACCGGGTTCTGGCACGGCGCGCAGTGGACGTTCCTGATCTGGGGCATCTACCACGGCGCGCTGCTGATCGTGGAACGCGCCTTCGGCTACGACGTCACCCCGAAGTCGCAGGCCGCCCGTATCAGCCGCCGCGCGCTGACACTAGTGCTCGTCGTCTTCGGCTGGGTGTTCTTCCGCGCGAAGGACCTGCCGCACGCTCTCGGCATGATCGGGCACATGGTGCTGCCGGACTTCACCGGGCTCACCGACGTCGTCGAGAGCGCGGTGACCAACCAGCGGCTCGTCATCCTGCTGTGCGCGCTGGCGATCGTGTTCCTGCCCGCGCATCCGGTGACCGGGCCGCTGCTGGAGTCTTCGCGGAGCCGCCCGGCCACTGCGCTGCGGATCGGCGTGATGACCGTCGGGCTGGTGTACGCGGCCATCCTGATCGCGACCGGGACGTTCAGCCCGTTCCTCTACTACCAGTTCTGAGGGAGCCTGAGAATGACCAACCTGGCGGCCCAGCCCGGAGTGATCCCGTACGTGGACAACCACGACGGTCCTCGCCGTCTGCTCACCGTCGACATGCGTCCCTTCCCCAACATGAGGCTGACTTACGTGCCGTTCGCGAGCATCGACGGCAGGCAGTACGTGGTCTCGTGGGGGTCGGTCGTGTTCGAGATCCCCGCCGACCGGAACGTGCACGTCAGCGTCCACATGCAGACCAACTACGGGGCCGGGTCCAGTGCGACCCCGTTCGCCTCGATCGTCTTGGCGCCGCATCACGAGCCGGTCCGGCTCGCCACCCAGCTCACCAGCCAGGGCGGTTCGATCCTCCCGGTCGGCTAGCTTGGTCACATGACCGACGGCTGGAAGCGGGATCGCGTCGGTTCGGCGCTGCGCGGGGAGAACCCGACCGTGCTGCGGCGCCTGGACGCGGGTTTCGCGGTGATCGGCGATACGCAGTTCCTGCCGGGCTACTGCGTCCTGCTGACCGATTCCCCCGCCGTCGGCAGGCTGAGCGATCTACCTCGGCCGCGGCGGCTGGAATTCCTGGCAGACATGGAGTTGCTCGGCGAGGCGGTCGAAAACGTCTGCGCGCGAAGGGATCCGGGCTTCCGCCGGGTGAATCTGGAGATCCTCGGCAATACGGATCCGTTCCTGCACGCGCATGTCTGGCCGCGTTACGACTGGGAACCGACCGACGTGGCCGGACGGCCGGTCTGGCTGTATCCGGTGGAGAACTGGGCCGCTTCGCTCGGCTCTGAGCACGGCTCCCTGCGTTCCGAACTGACCGCAGAGATCGACAGGCTGCGGGGCTGAGCACGCCGAGAGTGCCCCGCGAGGCACTCTCGGCGTCGTTTCACAGGAGGCCGGTCAGCAGGTCGGCGAAGACCCTCGGCCGGCTGAAGTAGCCGACGTGCGACGAGGCCAAAGTGTGCACCTCGAACGGGTTGTGCGGCGTCAGCTCGTCGGCCTTGCGGATCATGTAGTCCTGGACCGCCGGGGTGATCCCGCGGTCCGCGGCGAGGCGGACGTAGGTGTGCGGGACACGTCCCCATCCGTCGGCCCGGACCACCGCCCCCGGTTCGAGCACCGCGTAGTTCTCGTCCGGATCCAGGGAATCCAGCAACAGCCGGAACTGGTGATCGGTGGAGTCGGCCATGATGGCGGCCTTCAGCTCGGCGAACAGCTCCGGGTCGCCGTGGGCGCTACGCCAGTTCAGCCGCGCCACACCGGGTTCGTCCACGTCCGGCACGGTGATCCGGGCCGCGAGCGCGTCGAGCAGATTGTCGTCGACCACGTCCCACGGCTCGGTGAGCATGGCCGGGTCACTGAGACAGAGCGCGGAAAGGTAGACGACCCGGTCGAGCAGCTCTGGCGCGGCGTTGGCGACGGCGCTGATCGTCAACCCGCCGAGACTGTTGCCGACCAGAACGACCGGCCCCTCCCCGGCGAGCCGCCGCAGGGTGTCCACGACGTGATTCACGTTGTCCCGCAACGTAACTCCACGCAGCGGGGAGGGAGCGGCCGCCAATGCGGTGAGATCCTGGGGTTGGCGGTAGTAGGCGGCGGGGCTGTCCGCCAGGTCGCCGTGGCCGGGCAGGTCGACGGCGTGCGAACGGTATCCGAGCAATGCCAGCTCGTTCTGCAACGGACCCCAGGCCCGCGCGTTACTGGAGCCGCCGTGAACGAAGACGAAAATGGGGCGCGAAAGTGCGCGCATGGTGAAAGATCCTTGTCATCCTTGGCGAACGATGGACGTGGACCTCGACACCGCCGAGAGGCGGCACCGGGTCAGCGCGTCGACCGAAGGCGAAGGGCCTGCCAGTTGTGGATGACGGAGCACATGACGATCATCCTAGCCGCGGGCGGCACCGGACGCCTCTGATTTACCGGATGCCGAAGATCGGGCCGCGTCGAGCACCAGCCGAGCGAACTCCTTGCCTCGCACCATCGGCAGGTAGTGCCCCGCCTTCGGGACGTTGACCAGGCTGCCATCGGCGCACGCGTCGAGGAAGCGGCGTTCATGGCGCCGGAAGTGGTCGCGTGAGCCGTTGACGAGCCAGGTCGGGCCCGGATAGGCCGCCAGGTCCGCGAGCACGTCGAAGTCCGCGAAAGCCTCGGCGATGTCCGGGATGACCTCGGTCGCGATGCCGCCGCCGATCACCGCTTCGGCGAGTTTCGGCGGAAGGACGCTTTCGAACTGCCATCGGCTCAACCGCTCGCCCCGGTCCGGCAGCCGCATGAGCGAGCGATGCGCCAGGCGGAACGGGATCTCCAGCGCTCTGCCGGGCAGGAACGTCGAGCCCGCGACGACGAGGCCCGCCACGCGATCCGGATACCGCGCGGCCGCGGCGATGGCGACGTAACCGCCGAGCGAATGCGCGACGACCAGCGCGGGTTCGTCGATCGCTTCGGCGACCGCGTCCGCCGCCGCGGCCAGGGTGAACCGCTCGCCGCGGCGGGTGCCGTGGCCCGGGAGATCGACCGCCGTGGCGGGATGTCCGAGCAGGTGAAGTTGCTCGGCCCAGGCGGCGCCACTGAGCCGGATGCCGTGGACGAAGACAACGGGGATCATGGTTTGCCTCCAGATTGCAACGCACCGTTGCGTTGCAAAGTACGCGTGACCATCGCGCAACGCAACGGTGCGTTGTACTCTCGGCGGGTGAGCACTCGGAACGGCCCTCGCAAGGCGGAGGAGATCTTCGCCGCCACCCTCGGACTCCTGGCGGAGCACGGCTACGACAAGCTCGCCATCGAGGCCGTCGCAGCCCGGTCCGGCGTCAACAAGACGACGCTGTACCGCTGGTGGCCGTCGAAGGACGCGCTACTGGCCGCCGCGCTGCGCGACTCGGGCCTGTTCGCCGTCGACATCCCGGACACCGGCAGCCTGCGCGGCGATCTTCTCGCCGTGGCAACACAAATCCATCGGCTGCTGACCTCGAAGCGCACCGCGCCGGTCGTCACGGCGACCCTGACCGCAGGCCCACGGCGCCCGGAACTCGGTGACGTGGCACGAAGTTTCTTCGCCGACCGCATGGCCCGCGAAGAGCCGATCTTCGACCGCGCCATCGCGAGAGGCGAACTGCGCGACGGCGTCGATCCGGTACTGGTGATGGATCTGCTGGCGGGGGCGATCTGGTTCCGATCGCTGCTGCGCGGTGGCGAAGCCGATGCGAAATTCCTCGAACAGGTCGTCGACACGGTACTGGGTGGTGCCGCGTGAAAATCACGCTGAAGATCGAATCCGAGCGGCTCGAAGATTATCTCGCCGCCGACGCGATCGTCGATCACGATCATCCGCTGATCCGCGAAACGGCTGACCGCCTGTCACCGACCGGCGGCACCGAGATCGACGTGATTCGTTCGATGTTTCACTTCGTACGCGACGACATCGCCCATACGGTGGACGCCGCCGATCCACGCGTCACCCTTATGGCGTCCGAGGTTCTGCGCGAGCGCGTCGGGCTCTGCTACGCGAAGACCCACCTGCTGGCCGCTTTGCTTCGGAGCCAAGGCATCCCGGCCGGGTTCTGTTATCAGCGGATCGGCGTCCTGCACGGGCTCAACGCCGTGTACCTCAGTGGTCCGGACCGGTGGATCCGACTGGACCCGAGGGGCAACAAGAATGGCGCGGACGCGCACTTTCCTTTCATACGAGCGAGTCAGCCGGAAGACGAGCGGCTCGCCTGGACGCTGGACCCGGCGAAGGGCGAGATCGACTTCCCCACGGTGTACACCGCACCGTCTTCGGCCGTCGTCGAAACCTTGTCGTCGGCGAAGCCCGGTCCCGCGTGGCACGAAGGAATCCTTCCGCACTCTCCGTGAGTGGTTTTTCCGCGATCCGGCAAAACCTCCGATGCGAAACCGGCATCGCCGAGCGTCACATTCGTTGTTGGTCCCTTTCCCCCGATTTTCTTATTTCGACATTGTCACGATGCGCGTAGAGTAACTCCCCGCACTCGAACAGATACGCACTGCGTTCGTCCGTTCGGGTGCTGATCAAGGAGGTGACCCTCGTGCCCGCGGAAGCCGACCGGCTCCGCCGTACCCCGTTGCAAGAGATCTTCTGGACCAGGACGAGTCTGCTGCTCACCGTACTGGTCGTCGTCGCGGGCCTCAGCCTGTGGATCTCCAGCATGATGGATCCCGGCGCCGGCAAGACATTGCTCACTTCACTGGGCACCGGCACCCTGATCTCCGCGGTGGTCGGCTTCGGCCAGACCCTGATCACCGCCACCGCGTCCCAGCGCGCGATGGTGACCCCGGTGATCGAGGAAAGCCGGCGCGCGCTGGAAGCGCTCAGCGCCGAATACCGTTCGCTCAACAAGGAATTCTTCCCCACCCACGTCTTCGAAGCGACCACCGATCCGGATCCGTTGTTCAACCGGGTCATGACCGAAGACCTCGACGTGACCAGGCACTACTTCTTCCGCGGGTTCTCCGGCAGGCACGCCGCGGCCCGATTGCTGTTGTCCCGCACCGAAAGGGAGCTCCGCGTGGTCATCGCCGACCCACGTGACGAGGGCGCGATCGGTGGCAGGGCGCGCTATCTCCTGCGCAGCGAAGAAGCGGGCGTGGACTACGAGACGATCCGGTCGCGGCTCAACGACGAGATCAGCATCGGCCTGGTCGGGCTGTTCCTGGCGCGCAGCCGGTGCTCGCTGGTGGACATCACCGTCGTCGCCGACCCGCCCCTGGATCGGCTCGAAGTGTTCGACGAGAGCGTTTGGGTGACCTTGTACAGCGACATCCGCGGCGCGACCACGTTGTATCCGCGCACGCTGCGGTTCAGCGAAGGTTCCTTCCTGTACAACAAGGAACGCTCCGAGTTCCTGCGCGTGTCCCAGTCCCGGTCCGGACGGCACTTCCGCATCTCCACCACGACCACGCGGGCGGATTTCCTCGCCCTGTACGAAAAGATCACCGGCTCTCCCCTGTCCGAAGAGAACTTCCTCGAACTGGAAGGGAAATTCCATTCCTTCCGGAAGGAGTTCACCACACTCGCCGAGTTGAACCCCTGACCTCTCGGCGTCGCAGAGCACTAGATTTGAGGAGCTGAAGTTGCTCACTCGCTTGTCCCCCCTCACCCAGCTCTCCGCGCTTCTCCGCACCACAGACCTGCCGCTGGCACAGCACTGGCAGATCGTCGACGAAATCTTCCGGGACTGGACTTCGAGACCGGAGTTGCGCGACGACCTCCGACGGCATTTGGACTCGCTGAGCCCGGACGAGGCGAGCGCGGTACTGGAGCGGTCACGGGAGACCACCACCCATTTCGCCTGGTGCCTGCTCGACAGCCCGACAGATCCCTTTTCGATCTGGCTGCACGAGTACAAGGCGCCGGAGGACTGGCGTGAGGGGTACGCCGATTCCGTGCACAATCACAGATACCACTTCTGCACCACGATCCTCCGTGGCAACTACGTCCACGAACGTTATTCCACCCTGCGCGACCAGCTTTCCGGATTGATCACATCGGTTCGGTTACGACGTAGCACGCTGTGTCAGACCGGGTCGGTAGGCGTCATGTACGCGGACGAGTTCCATCGGATTCCCGAGGCCACCGAAGGGACTATGACGTTTCTGGTGAAATCACGCCCCGTGAGCGAGTTCAGTCTTTCCTTTGACCCGAAGACCGGGACAGGGCATCGTCACGTTCCGGTTGAGGTCCGATTGGGGGATCTCGCCGGCCGCATCTAACTACACACCGCCGTCGAAGGCGCATACCATTACTCCACCCGTCTCCTGAACGGGATCGGAGAGGTGTATGCGCGCGCGAAAGAGCACGATTCCTTCCCACACCATCGACGCCGTCGAGCAGCACGTCCGGCGACTGTGCTGGCGTTACGCGGACAAACTTCAGTTCCACGGCTGGCACCACGTGAGTTTCGTCCGGGCCAAGGCCGCGGGGTTCGCCGACCACAACGGCGCGGATCGCACCGTCGTCGAGGTGGCGGCGCTGGTGCACGATGTGAACTACATCGTGCTCCGGAACTCCCCCGCGGCCGCCGGACGAGATCTCCGGATGGAGATCCTGCGGGAATGCGGTGTCGAGGAGAACGTGGGCCGGTGGGTCGACGAGATCATCGACGAAGCCGAAATGGCCACCAGGGGCCGCCACATCTCGCTCGAGGCTCAAGCGTTGAGCGACGCCGACACGCTGTTCAAGGCGCTGCCGGTGACGCCCGTCGTCCTCGCCCACCGCTACCTGCGGGAGAACGGGTTGAGCCTCCGCGAACTGGCGCACAAGATCGTCGGCGAACAACGCGACGTCCACGACAGCGGCTACTACTTCTACAACCCCAAGGCGGCGGAGAACTACTCGCGCTGGGCGTTGGCGAATCTCCAGCTGTGGCAGTGCATCAAGGAGGCCGTCGACGATCCGACGGTCGTCGAGCTTCTCGACGCGGTGCACGCCGTGGACGCCGAGCCCGCCGCGTCCTAGGGCGCTAGCGAACCTGCCGTCGCCTTCGCCAGTAGGCGAAGCAGACCGCTGCCAGCAACGGGCCCCACAGCAGGAGCGGCGCGTAGCTGAGTTCGAAGAAGGCGAGCTGCCAGCCGTGCAAGGACTTCGTGGGGTAGTCGGCCGGGAGGGGGTCGCCCTGGAGGGTGCGCCCGGACATCTCGGTGACGACGGCGGCCGTCCACAGGACCGTCAGGGCCGCGGCGCCGAGGGCGGCCGGCACGATGGCGGCGAAGGGCCGCACTCGGCGGCCACCGAGCAGCGGGATCCAGCGTGGGACGACCTCTCCCCACGCGGCGATCAGCCCGATCGCCGTGAACGCGAACAGCTCGGAGACGATCGACAAGCCGATGATGTACACCGGCCCCGGCAACCACGACGGGAGCCGGCCCGTGCCATGGGTGCCGTCGTCGCCGATGTGGAAGACGACGGTCATGATCCGCCACAGGCCGGAGGGAAGCACGACGAAGGGGATGGTGTAGGCGGCGATCCTGGCCCACCGGGGGACTCCCGGCACCGGGGCGTGCGCGCTGGTCCAGGCGGCACGCAGCCGCCCGGACGCGGTGGGTTGGCGGACGGTCATGCGTGCTCCTCGGACCATCGGATACCGATCACTTTGCTCGGTTCCCACGATCACAGCCGCCGCTGCCCGCCACGTCCCTCGCCGGATTGAACCCGGTCCGTCCCATGGGGGAAGAAAGCTTTCCCCAAGAGACACGGGCTAACGCTGCCCGTAGCCGCGAAGTTTCTCCACGACGTGCTCGATCTCGTCGGGCGGGAGCAGGTTCGGCGTTCCGGTCGCGCGCGCCGTCAGCCATACCTGGCAGACCCATTCGAGCTGTTGCGCCCGGCTGTACGCGGAGCCGAGGCTGTCGCCGAAGGTGGTGGTGCCGTGGTTCGCCAGCAGGCAGCCTCGGCGTCCGTGCAGCGCCTCCAGCATGGCTTTGGCGAGCTCTTCGGTGCCGTACGTCGCGTAGGAGGCGACGCGGGCTGTCGGACCGATCGCGGCGAGCATGTAGTGGATCGGCGGCACCTCGGTGACGAGGGTGGAGACCGCCGTGGCGTGCACGGAATGCGTGTGCACCACCGCGGAGACCGGCTTGCCGTCCGGATCCACCGCCTGCCGGTACACCGTGAGGTGCATCGGGAGCTCGCTGGTCGGCTTGAGCGCGCCGTCGACGATCTCGCCGTCCAGGCCGACCACCGGGATGTCTTCCGGCCGCAGCCCGGCGTAGTCGACCCCGGTCGGGGTCACCGCGACCAGTTCGCCCTGCCTCGCGGAGACGTTGCCGGAGGTGCCGACCACGAGCCCGTCCGCGGTCATCCGGCGGGCGAACTCGCAGACCGCCAAGCGTTCGTTGGCCAGGATCACCGTCACAACCTCCAAAGTCCGCGGGCCGCGGCCAGTGAGGCCTGATAGTCGGCGTAGCCCTGCTCGTAGAACCCTACGTTCTCGGGCCGGACCTCGACGACGCGTGCGCTTTCCGCCCAGAGTTCCCGGTCGACCGGTTCGCCGAGGGCGTCCGCCGCGACGATCACCGCGCCTCGCGCGCCGACCCCGGGATCACCGGGGATCACGATGGGCCGGCCGAGGACGTCGGCGAAGATACGGGTCCACTCGAGCGAGCGGACCCCGCCGCCGCAGGCGTACAACGTGCCGGTGAGCCCGGCCGCCTCGAAGCAATGCCTTGCCGCGTAAGCGATCGACTCGCACAGCGCCCGGACGATGTCGCCACGCTCGCTCTCCAGGCTCAGCCCGGAGAACTGTGCCCTCGCCGAAGCGTCGACGAACGGCGCCCGCTCACCGGACGCGGAGAGGAACGGCAGCGCGCGGACTCCGCCCGCCCCCGGCCCGCTCGCGTCGAGCAGCGAACCGATCTCCTCGACCTCGATTCCGAACAGGCGGCACATCCAGTCGATCCCCGCCGTGCCGACCATCGCCGGCATCGCCCGCAGGAACTCACCTTCTTCCGGCGTGCAGAGGAACATCCCCGCGGGTTCGCCTTCCGGATCGAACTCCGCCGAGTCCGTCAGAACCTGGCAGGCGAGTGTGGTGCCTGCGGTGAGGATGCCGTCGCCCGGCCGTCGTACACCGGCGCCGATGGCACTCGCGGGCAGGTCGAACGGCCCCGCGGTGACGGGCAGCCCGGCCGGGAGACCGAGCAGCCCGGCTCCGCGTTCGTCCAAGCGGAACACGGTCTTCGGCGCCGCCGGCTCCACGAGCAGGCTCCGGCGGTGGGAGAGACCGACGGCAGCGATGGCGGCTTCGTCGTAACGCCGGGTGGCCGGGTCGAGGAAGGGCAGCGAAGCATCCGACGCGTCGACCGTGATCTCGCCGGTCAACCGCTGGAGCACCGCGTCGACGCAGTAGCCCGCCACCGCCGCCCTGTCCAGCGACTCCGGTTCATGAGTGTCCAAAAAGGACATGATGGCCGCGGCGCAACCGGGGAACATCCCCGACGCGGTCCGGCGGAACACTTCCCTGGTCACTCCGTCGGCCTGCCACCGGGCGAGCAACGAGTTCGCCCGTCCGTCGAGCCAGGAGATCGCCGGGCGCACGGCCTCGCCGGATTCGTCGCGCAGCCACAGCCCGTCGCCCTGACCGGTGAGAGCCAGCGCGGTGACCGGACCGTCGAGCCCAGCGGCGACCTCGCGCACGACCGTCGCCACGGTGCCCAGCACCTGGTCGAGGTCCTGTTCGACCAGACCACCCGGCAGGTGGTGCACCTCGGACGTGGTGCACGCGCTCGCCACGGACATCCCGGCCTTGTCGAAGACGACCGCCTTGGTCAGTGACGTGCCGATGTCGACGCCGATGATCATGGCCGCAGGACCTCGGGGTTCGCCAGATTCGCGAGCGCCTCCCCGCGGGCGTACCGGCCGACTTCGGCGGCGACGATATCCGCCGCCCGCTCCGCCGTCTGTTTGCTGGCCCCGGCGAGGTGCGGTGTCGCGATCACGTTCGGCGCGTCCCGCAACGCCCAGTCCGCCGGCGGTGGCTCGACGTCGTACACGTCGAGCGCGAGCGCGCCGAGCCGTCCCGAGCGCAGGGCTTCCGGCAGCGGCGAATAGTCCAGCAAGCCACCGCGCGCGGTGTTGACCAGGACCGCGCCCTTCGGCAGTAACGCGAGCTTGGCGGCGTCGATCAGGTGCCGGGTCTCCTCGGTGAGCCGGGCGTGCAGGCTCACCACGAAGCTGCGGCGCAGCAGATCGTCCAGCTCGACGAGCTCCGCTCCGTCGGCGCTGATCCGGGCCGGGTCGGCGAACGGGTCCGACACCAGCACCTTCGCGCCGAACGCGACGAGCACCTTGGCCACCCGCGCACCGATCGCGCCGTACCCGACGAGGCCGACGGTGGTCCCGTCGAGTTCGAGACCGGTCTGGTCGTAGGCGTAGTAGTCGCCGCGCCACGTGCCGCCCAGCAGTTCGGCGGAGGACGTCGAGATCCGGCGCATCGCGGCCAGGATCATCCCCACCGCGAATTCGGCGGCGGCACCGGCGTTGCGGCCGGGCGCGTACGTCACCGCGACACCCGCTTCGGTGGCCGCCGCGAGGTCGACGTTGACCGGGCCGCCCCGGCACACCGACACGAGCTTGAGCCCCGGCGCGGCGGCGAACACCTGTTTGGTGAAGGGCGCCATCTGGGTCACCGCGACCTCGGCTCCCGCCAAGGCCTCGATCACCTGCTCCTCGGTGCCGCTGGCCTCGTGCACGTTCGCGACCGGACCGAACGGCTCCACCGGCCACGGCAGCGTGAGTTCCGAGAACTCGTGCCCGGCGCCGATCTCGGCACGGACGGCGCCGGCCAGCAGGCCGGTGCCGACGAAATGGTCTCCCGCAGCGAGTATCCGCAACTCTGCGTCCTCTCTCCGTGCCCGTTTCGGGCCGTCTCAGTGAGCTTGCTCGTATTCGGTGATGTGCGCGACCTTGCTCGCGCTGGCCGAGGCCGGGTCGAAGCGGTGGCCGACCCATTCGGCGACGATCTTCTTCGCCAGCTCCGGACCGATCGCCCGGGCGCCGAAGGTGATCACCTGGCAGTCGTTCGACTTGACCGAACGCTCGGCGGAGTACGAGTCGTGCGCGACCGTGGCCCGGACACCGGGGACCTTGTTCGCCGAGATCGCCATGCCGATCCCGGTGCCGCAGACCAGGACCCCGCGATCCGCCTCGCCCCGCGCGATCGTCTCCGCCGCCGCCAGGCCGAGCAGCGGGTACGCCTTGTCGTCGGACCCGTCGGCCACGCCGAGGTCGGTGACCTCGTCCACCCGGTCGTCGGCGAGGAGCAGGTCACGCAGCTGGTCCTTGAGTGCCACCCCGGCGTTGTCCGCCGCCACCACGATCCGCATTCAGTCTTCCTTTCCGAGAGCCTGGCCGACCGCGGTGACGAGCAGCGCGAACGAAGTGGCCCCAGGGTCGGGATGCCCCTTGCTCCGCTGTGCCAATCGCGCCGCCCGGCCTTTGACGGGCAGCAGGTCCGCCGTGGCCTGGGCCGCGCTCACCGCGACCTGGGCCGCCTTCTGCCAGGCCTGCGGGACGTCGGCGCCCGCGGCGGCCTGTTCGCGCAACGCCAGCCGGAACGGCTCGATGGCGTCGAGCATGGTCTTCTCGCCGGGCTCGGCCTTGCCCAGTTCGACGAACGCCTTCACCGCGCCGTCCACCGCGCCCGCGAGAGCTTCCGTGGTGACCTCTTCGCCCGCCAGGCCACGCAGCCCCGCGCCGGTCTCGGCGAGCAAGACGCCGTACAGCGCGCCGGACGCACCGCCCGCAGCGTCGGCGAACGCCGTCCCGGCCGCCAGAAGCGCCGTGGACAGCGAGTCTCCGTCGCGCCGCGCGGCGGACACCGCGGCCCTCATGCCCCTGGTCATACCCAGCCCGTGGTCGCCGTCGGCCGCGACCGCGTCCAACCTGCCCAGTTCGGCTTCGTTGGCCTCGATGTCGTGCAGGGCCGCCGTCAGCGCGCGGTCCACGATGCCCTGCCCCGGTTCGGTCTCCGCCAGCAGGGAGTCCACTGTGGACTCCAGCGGTACCCGTGCCAGCGCGGCACCGGTGCTCCGGTAGCCAGGGGTGTCGCAGGGGGCCGCGTAGAGCTCGGCGAGTTCGTCGTCGAGCACCAGGATCGACAGCGAGACACCCGCCATGTCGAGTGAAGTCACGAACTCGCCGACCTCGGTGTGCGACGGGCTGAGCCCCGCCGCGGCGAGCCGTTCGTGCACGCGGGTGTACGTCGCGAACATCTCCTCGTACTTGGTGCGGCCCAGCCCGTTCAGCAGGACCACCACCCGTCCGTCGCCAGCGGGCAGCTCGGGGAGCAGGCCGTCGACCAGCTCGTCGGCCAGCTCCCGTGCGCTCAGCCTGCCGACCGTGCGGACACCGGGCTCGCCGTGGATGCCGAGCCCCAGCTCCATCTCGCTCTCGCCGACGGTGAACAGCGGAGCGGACGCGCCGGGCAGCGTGCACCCGCCGAACGCCACCCCGAACGTCCGGGTGTTCGCGTTCGCTTTCTCCGCCACCGCGTGCACGGCGGCCAGATCGTCACCGCGTTCGGCGGCGGCACCCGCGATCTTGAAGACCAGGAAGTCGCCCGCGACGCCACGACGCCTTTCCGGCGCGTCGGCCGGGCCGCTGGCGATGTCGTCGGTGACCAGGATGGTCCTGCTCTCGATGCCCTCGGCGGCCAGCCGGCGCGCGGCGAGCCCGAAATGCAGCACGTCGCCCTGGTAGTTGCCGTAGCCGAAGAGCACGCCGGCTCCGCTCTCCGCGGCCCGCGCGGTGCGATAGACCTGCTCGGCGCTCGGGCTGGTGAACACGTCGCCCACCACGGCCCCGTCGGCCAGCCCGGGGCCGACCAGCCCGGCGAACGCGGGATAGTGCCCGCAGCCACCGCCGATCACCACCGCGACCTTGGGTTCGGATTCTTCCCGGCGCAGCACGCCGTAGGCACCGGGGACCTTGCGCACCGAACGCCCGTAGGCGGTGACGAACCCGTCCAGCCAATCGCGTTTGAACGTCTCCGCGGCACCCAGGACCGTCATCGCCCGCTCGCTTCCGCGAACTCACCGGACAGGTACGCGAGCAGCTTGCGCCGCACGTCGTCGTTGTTCTCCGCGACCTCGGCGGCCAGCTCCAGCGCGTCCGGCTTCGGCGGGTACACCGGATTCGGCAACGCGATCACGGTGAGCCCGGCCGCGGCGGCGGCGCGGATGCCGTTGCTGGAGTCTTCGACGCCCAGGCATTCCTCGCCGGACCGGCCCAGCCTGGCCGCGGCTTCGAGATAGACGTCCGGGCTCGGCTTGCCCCTGGCGACCTCGGCACTGGAGACGGTCGCGGAGAACTCGCCGGTGAGCCCGTGCTTGTCGAGTACCGCGTCGATCACGCGGCGGGCGGCCGACGACGCCAGCGCGACCGACACCTTCGCGCTCACCTCGCGGACCATCTCGCCGGCGCCCGGCAGCAAGGGCGCCTCACCCGCCTCGATCGCGGCGATCATGCCGTCCACCACGGCACGCTCGACCTCGGCCGCGCTTTCCGGGGTGCCGGACCGCTTCGCGAGGTACGCGGCCCATTCGGGCGCGCTCATCCCCTGCACGGACGCGGTGTCCTCAGCGGTCCATTCGGTGCGGTGCCGGGCGGCATACGCCACCCAGTTCTCCTCCCAAAGGTGTTCACTGTCGACGAGGACACCGTCCAGGTCGAACACCACCGCGGCGAGTGCCATCCGGCATCTCCTTTCACATCGATGCTGTTAAGTTAACATCGATGATGTGATCTGGACAAGCCCCGAGGAGGGATCCCGTGGTCGCACGGTTGTTATTGGCACGGCACGGCCAGACCGAATGGCACGCCGAGAACCGGTACGCGGGCAGCAGCGACGTCGCGCTGACCGAGGAAGGGCTCCGGCAGGCGGACGAACTGGCCGCGTTCGCCGCGGCGGCCGGGCCGTCGGCCGTGTTCTGCTCGCCACAGAGCCGGGCACGCCGCACCGCGGAGCCGTCCGCCAAGGCGTTGGACCTGCCGTTGCGAGTGGTCGACGAGCTGCGCGAAGTCCACTTCGGACTGATGGAGGGGCGCACCAGGGCCGAGCTGGCGGAGGCGGATCCCGCTGCGGTCGCGAGGTTTCTCGCCGACCCGGTGAGCGGCGCCTTCCCCGGCTCCGAGCCTCCCGCGGACGCCGCCGCCCGGGGAGCCGGCGCCCTGCGCGGCATCGCGGCCGAGGCGCCGGGCGAAACGGTGCTGGTCGTCGCGCACAACACGCTGATCAGGCTGACGTTGTGCGCACTGCTCGGCATCCCGCTCGGGAACTACCGCACGGTGTTCCCGCGGCTGGACAACGCGGCCGTCACGGAGATCGAGATCGACGGCACGCGCACCGGCCTGCTGCGGCTCAATCAGCCGGCCCGCACGCGATACTGGACCACATGAGCGATGAGAAGACGGCCGGTGCGAGCGCGCACTCTCGTAACACGCGTCAGCAGCTGATCACCGAACACGTCTTCACGATCGGCTCCGCGAGCATCGCCGAACTGGTGGAACTCACCGGCGTCAGCACCATGACCGTGCACCGCGACGTCGACGAACTGGCGCGGCGCGGCCTGCTCCGGAAGTACCGGGGAGGTGTGTCCGCCATGCCGTCGACGGTCTTCGAAAGCAACGCCGACTACCGGATGAACGTGCATTCGGAGGAGAAGATGGCCATCGCCGCGCACGCGCTCGCCCGCGTCGAACCGGGGATGTCGATCCTGCTCGACGATTCCACGAGCGCGCTCGCGCTGGCGAAGATGCTGTATCGCGTCACCCCGCTGACCGTCGCGACGAACTACCTCGGCGCCATCGAACTGCTCAAAGGCGTTCCCGATCTGCGGCTCATCTGCATCGGCGGCGACTACTCCGCCACCCACGACTCGTTCCTCGGCATGCAGAGCCTCGAAGCGATCGAGCGGATCAACGTCGACGCGACCTTCGTTTCGACCTCGGCGATGAACACGCGGATGACGTTCCACCAGGAGCCGGAGATCGTGATGCTGAAACGCGCGATGCTGGCCAGCGCCCGGACGAAGGTGCTGCTGATGGACCACAGCAAGACCGAACGCGCGGCGCTGCACCGGCTGGCGCCGTTGAGCGACTTCGATGTGCTGATCGTCGACGACGGGGTGGAAGAGCACCTGGCCGAGGACATGCGGAGCCAGGTGGAAGTGGATATCGCGGAGCTCTGAGGGCTCGTTTGAAAGTACGTGAAGGCCCCTTCGCTGCGCTAGACGCGGTGAAGGGGCCTTCACGTACTTGAACCAGAGGGGTGGGGCACCCATCGACGGAAGGCAGCGTTGCGAAAGCGGCTTTCGCAACGCGTTCCGACGGACCGGCATTGCCTACCAGACCTGATCTCGCGACGGAGCCGACATCGATGAGCGGGGATGTTCCTGGACGCTCGATGGCCCGCGCCCGGCCGAGACCAGCGCCCCGGGCGCGCGAGGCTAACACGAAAATCCACCGACGTAACATCTTGAAAGTTAAGTTAACACGATCCATGATACGCTGAACACGACGTCATGGAGGCGTGCATGAACCAGGTAACATCGCCGTTATCGCGATCCGGGAGCGGGTTCGCCCGCGTACTGAACCGTTGGGGCCTGCCCGCCCCGTTGTTCCTCGGCTACGCCGGGCTGCTGCTGTTCATGATCGGCGACGGGGTCGAGTCGGGCTTCATCGCGCCGTTCATGGCGGACAACGGCGCGGGCACCGAGATCAAGGCTTCGTACGTGATCACCGTGTACGGCGTCGCCGTGATGCTGGCGTCGTGGTTGTCGGGCGCGTTGTCGGATCTGTGGGGCCCGCGTCGCGTGATGATGATCGGCCTGGCCATCTGGCTGGTGTTCGACGTGCTGTTCCTCGCGGTCGCGGTATCGGGTGAGAACTACCCGTTGATGCTGGTGTTCTACGGTCTGCGCGGATTCGGCTATCCGATGTTCGCGTTCGGTTTCCTGGTCTGGATCACCGCGGTGGCGCCGGTCGCCAGGCTCGGCGCGGCGGTGGGCTGGTTCTACTTCGCGTTCACCGGCGGGCTGCCGACGCTGGGCGCGCTGGTCGCGAGCTTCACGAACCCGGTGCTGGGCCAGTACGGGACGCTCTGGGTGTCGGTGGTGCTGCTCGGTCTCGGCGGACTGCTCGCGATCTTCGGTGTCCGGCAGCGGACGGGGTACACCCGGCTCGCGCCGCCGGACGTGAAACCGGTGCAGAGCCTCGTGTCCAGCGTGTCGATCGCGTGGAAGAAGCCCCGCGTCGGCGTCGGGATGCTCGTCCGCGTCATCAACACCGCGCCCGAGTTCGGGATGCTGGTGTTCTTCCCGACGATCTTCATCGAGGACATCGGGTTCGGGGAGAGCCGCTGGCTCCTCCTGGTCTCGGTCATCTACGGCACGAACATCTTCTTCAACCTGATCTTCGGTGTGCTGAGCGACCGGATCGGCTGGCGCACCACGATCTTCTGGTTCGGCGCGATCGGCTGCGCGATCTCGATCCTGTTGCTCTACTTCGTCCCGATCGCGATGGGCGCCGAGTACTACTGGCTCGCGCTGCTCGTGGGCGCGCTGTACGGCGCCACGCTCGCCGGGTTCGTGCCGATCTCGGCGCTGCTCCCCTCCCTCGCCCCGGAGAACAAGGGTGGCGCCATGGCCCTGCTGAACCTGGGCGCGGGCGCGGCGGCGTTCGTCGGCCCGGCGATCGTCAGCGTGTTCCTCGGCCCGCTGGGCGCGGCGGGTGTGGTGATCGTCTTCGCCGCGCTGTATCTGGTCGCGGCGGTCATGGTGCGCTACCTGAAGCTGCCCGATGAGACGGCGAAGGCGATCGAAGAGGACAAGAGTCTGCAAGAAGTCGGAGAGAAGGTCGTCACCACGTGAACCAACCCGTCACGATCGGCATCGACGTCGCCACCGCGGGGGTCCGAGCCCTCGCGGTGCGCGGTGGCACCGTCCTCGCTTCGGCCGCCGAGCCGCTGCCCGCGCCGGTCCGCGACGGCCGCGGGCACAGCGAGCAGGACGCCCGGTCCTGGTGGCCGGCGGTGAAGACGGTGCTGGCGAAGGTCACCGGCGAGCTGCCGGGCAGGGGCGGCGAGGTCGCCGCGGTGGCCGTCGCCGCGACGTCGGGGACGATCGTCGGGGTCGGCGCGTCCGGTGAGCCGGTCACCCCCGCGCTGATGTACGACGACAGGCGCGGCGCGGAGCTCAACCGCGAGGCCACCGGGCTCGGCGCGGATCGCTGGCGGCGGCTCGGTTTCGGCGTGTCCGCCACGGCCGCGCTCGGCCGGATCGCGTGGCTGGCCGGGCACGTCCCCGGCGTCGCCGGGATCCGGCACACCCCCGATCTCATCGCCGCGGAGCTCACCGGCGGGCCGGTGGCGACCGACTGGTCGCATGCCTTGAAGAGCGGCTACGACCCGCTCGCCCTCGAATGGCCTGCCGAGGTCTTCGAGGCGTTGGGAGTGCCGGCGGGCCTGCTCCCCTCGGTGGTCGCGCCGGCCACCGTGCTGGGCGAGGTCGCCCGTCCGGTCGCCGGGCTCCCGGCGGGCTGCCCGGTCGTGGCCGGGATGACCGACGGCTGCGCGGGCCAGCTCGCGGCCGGGGCGGTCGCCCCCGGGAGCTTCGTCGGCATCCTCGGCACGACGTATGTGCTCAAGGGAGTCACCGAAGAGCTGGTGCCGGATCCGACGGGGGCGATGTACAGCCACCGTCATCCGGACGGCTGGTGGTTGCCCGGCGGCGCGTCGAACACCGGCGGAGAGGCCGTCGCCGGGCAGGATCGCCTTCCCGAACTCGACGCGGCGGCGGCCGCGCTGGGTCCGGCGAAGGTGGTCGCGTATCCGTTGCGGCGCAAGGGCGAACGCTTCCCGTTCGCCAGTCCGGACGCGGAGGGCTTCGTTTCGGGCGAAGCCGACGAGGTGCAGCTGCACCGGGCCAGGCTAGAGGGGGTCGCCTTCCTCGAGCGGCTGGCGTTGGATCACCTGCGCCGCCTCGGCGTCACGGTCACCGATCCGCTGCTGACGGCGGGCGGCGGCAGCAAGAGTCCTTTGTGGACACGGATCAGGGCGACCGTCACCGGCCTCGGCCTGCGGGTGTCACCGCAGGCGGAAACGGGTTACGGCGCCGCGCTGCTCGCCGCGGCGGGGGTCCTGCCGGGCGGGCTCACCGAGGCGTCCGCGGGGCTCGGCGAGGGAACACTGGTCGAACCCGACGAGCGCGAGAGTGCCGCGCTCGCCGAGTCGTACCAGCGATTCTGCGCCGAGCTGCACACCAGGGGCTGGATCGACGACGAGCTGTTCGCCGTCGTCCGGCGTTGAGAGCTCAGGAGGGGCGTGGGCCGTTGGACTTGGTAGGAGCGGGCTTCGGCGTGGGTGCCTCGGTGGGCTTGGCCGCCTCGTCGGCATCCGGGGCGGGAGCCAGCAGCCGGATGGCCTCCTGGACGGCGACGTCCGTGGCGGAGAGCCGGTCGGCCACCTTCGACCGGAGTTCCAGCGCGAGCTTCCGCGCCTGCTGAGCTTCGGCCTGCTGGGTCTTCGCGTCGGTGAGGGCCTCCGCGACCTGCTCCTGCTTCGCGGCGATGTCCTCCGCCGAAGACTTCTCCGACTTGGCGATCTTCTCCGCCGAGATCCGCTCGGCTTCGGCGCGTTTGGCCGCCGACACCCGATCGGCTTCCGCGATCTTGTCCGCGGACGCCTTCTCGGCCTCCGCGCGACGAGCCGCCGAAGCCTCCTCGGCCTTCTTGTCCGCGGCGGCGCGGGCCCGGACGCTCTCCAGGTCCAGCTCCTTGCGCTTCTGCGCCGCCTCGGAGTTCAGCCGCTCGATCTCCGCCTTGGCGTCGGCGAGCAGCTTTTCCCGCTCGGCCTGCGCGTCCTTGGCCGCCTTGTCGCTGGCGCGCTGGGTCTCGTGGGCGTACTTGTCCGCTTCGGCCCGGGTCGCTTTGGCGTCCGCCTCCGCGGCGGCCTTGAGGTCGGCGATCTCCTCCTCGGCGAGCTGCATCATCATGCGGACGCGTTCGGCCATCGCGCCGGCACCGGACGGGCTCGAACTCATCCGCACGAGGGCGGCCTTGGTCTCGTCCAGCTCCTTCTGGGCGTGGCCGAGCGCCTTGGTGAGTTCACCGGCGGTCGCCACGGCCTCGTCGCGGCTGCGTGAGGTCTGCTTGAGTTCGGTCGCCAGTTCGGCGAGACGCTCGTCGACCTGACGCTTGTCGTAACCGCGGACAGCGCCCGCGAACGGGGACGATTTCGCTGAGGGCGCCTGAGGCGCCGTCTTCTCAGGAGCGACCATGGCGGCCACCTTAATGAGCGGGCACCCGTCGGGCAGTACCGCCAAACGGCTGCACTCGGCGTGCGGTGGACCGATCACATGGCATCCTGCATTGTTGACAGGTCGTAAGCAGCGGAGGCCCGGTTGGACATCTCGGCGATCCTCGAAGACATCCGCGAGCACTGGCACGTCTACGCCACGATGCCCTTCATCGCCGCGCTCATCGGGTACATCACGAAACGCGTCGCCATCGAGATGATGTTCCGGCCGCTGGAGTTCGTCGGGATCAAACCGTTCCTCGGCTGGCAGGGGGTCATCCCGGCCAACTCGCGCCGGATGGCGACCACCGCCGTCGACCTGCTGACCAAGAACCTCGTCGATCCGCAGGAGATCTTCTCCCGGCTCGATCCCGAGGAGATGGTCAAGGAGCTCGAAGAGCCGCTCCTCAAAGCCGTCGAGGACGTCACCCGCGAAGTGATGGAGCAGTACCAGCCCAGACTGTGGGAACTGCTGCCGACCCGGGCGCAGCGCATGCTGGTCGACCAGGTCCGCGCGCAGGCGCCGAAGGTCGTCGCGCGGCTGATGCGCGAGGTGTCGACGAACATCGACGAGGTCCTCGACGTCAACGAGATGCTGATCAACGCGATGGTCCGCGACAAATCGCTGACCTGCCGCCTGATCAAGGAGGTCGCGACCCCGGAGCTCCGCTTCATCGCCCGCTCCGGCATCTGGTTCGGCTTCGTCATCGGCCTGATCCAGTTCGTCGCGTGGGCGTTGACGAAGCAGCCGTTGATCATGCCGATCTTCGGTTTCGTCACCGGGTTCGTCACCGACTGGCTGGCGCTGAAGATGATCTTCTACCCGCGCGAGCCGCGCCGGTTCCTGTTCTTCAGCTGGCAGGGCATGTTCCAGAAACGCCGCCAGGCGGTCGCCAAGGACTACGGCGCGCTGATCGCCGACGAGGTCCTCACCGTGCGGAACGTGATGGAGGCCGTGCTCACCGGGCCCAAATCGGACAAGCTGTTCACGATGATCACCCGCGAGGTGCAGCGGACCATCGACGCGCAGGCGAGCATCGCGAAACCGTTGGTGGCGCTGACCGTCGGCGGGGTCCAGTACCAGGAGATGAAGAAGGCCGCGGCCGAAAAGGCGATCGCGTATCTCCCCGAAACGGTGAAACACGTGGAGAGCTACGCCACTGACGCGCTCGACGTCCGCAACACCATCGTCACGAAGATGCAGCAGCTGACCCCGCTCGAGTTCGAAGGGATCCTTCGTCCCGCCTTCCAGCAGGACGAATGGAAGCTGATCGCGGTCGGCGCGGTGATCGGCGGGCTCGTGGGTGAACTTCAGGTCCTGTTACTCCTCCATTGAGGACAGGCGGCTAGGTTGCCCTTCAAGCAGGACGCGGGAGGGGCTCGGAAGTGGACGCCGTCATCGCCGATCTCGGCGAGCACTGGCCGGTGTACGTCACCATGCCGTTCGTCGCCGCGCTGATCGGCTACGTCACCAAACGCGTCGCCATCGAGATGATGTTCAAACCGGTGGAATTCGTCGGCGTCAAACCGTTCCTCGGCTGGCAGGGAGTGCTGCCCGCGAACGCGGAGCGGATGGCGGCCACCGCCACCGAGATGCTGACGAACAACCTCGTCGACCCGAAGGAGATCTTCGCCAGGCTCGACCCGGCCCAGGTGGCGAAGGAGATCGAGCAGCCGCTGCTGCGGATCGTCGAGGACGTCACCCGCGAAGTGATGGAGCAGTACCAGCCCAGACTCTGGGAAGTACTGCCGAACACCGCCCAGCAACTGCTGCTCAAACGCGTGCAGGCCGAGGCGCCGCGCGCGATCACGAAGATCATGGGCGAGATCGCGGAGAACATCGAGGACGTCCTCGACCTCAAGCACATGGTCGTGACGAACCTGGTGCGCGACAAGGCCTTGCTGAACCGGCTGATCCGCGACATCTCGCGGCCGGAGATGCGGTTCATCGCGCGGTCGGGGATCGTGTTCGGCTTCTCCCTCGGCTGTGTGCAGCTGCTGGTGTGGGCGCTGACGAAGTCGCCGATCGTGCTGCCGCTGTTCGGTATCGGCATCGGCTGGTTCACCGACTGGATCGCCCTGAAGATGATCTTCCTGCCGCGCGAGCCGAAACGGTTCTTCGGCTTGTACACCTGGCAAGGCGTGTTCCAGAAGCGCAAGGACCAGGTGTCCGCCGACTACGGCGACATGATCGCGCGCGAGATCATCACCATCCCGAACCTGCTCGAAGCCGTGCTGAGCGGGCCGAAATCGGACAAGCTGTTCGCGATGATCACCCGTGAGGTGCAGCGGACGATCGACGCGCAGGCGAGTGTCGTGAAACCGTTCGTCGCGATGGCCGTCGGGAGCAGGCGGTTCCAGGAGATGAAGCAGACGGCGGCCGCGAAGGCGGCGGCGCGGATCCCGGAGACGATCCGCCACGCCGAGAGCTACGCGGTCAACGCGCTCGACGTGCGGAACACCATTGTGGACAGAATGCGGCGGCTGAACCCGCTCGAATTCGAACAGCTGCTGCGCCCGGCGTTCCGGCAGGACGAGTGGAAGCTGATCGCCGTCGGCGCGGTGATCGGCGGCCTTGTCGGTGAACTTCAGGTGCTTCTGCTGCTTCACTGACGGCCACCCGATACCGTTTCCCCCTTCCCTGAGCGAAGCGAGGAGGTCGTGTGGACGTCGTCCTGGACGACCTCGCCCGGCACTGGTGGCTGTACGCCGCGATCCCGTTCGTCGCCGCGCTGATCGGCTACGTCACCAAACGCGTCGCCATCGAGATGATGTTCAAACCGCTCGAATTCGTCGGGATCAAACCCTTCCTCGGCTGGCAGGGCGTGGTGCCCAAACACGGCGGGCGGATGGCCGCCGTCGCGACCGAGCTGCTGACGTCGAACCTGCTGGACGTCAAGGAGGTCTTCCGGCGGATCGACCCGGCGATTATCACGCGCGAGATCGAGCAGCCGCTGCTGCGGGCCGTGGACGAGGTCGCCCGCGAAGTGCTCGAAAAGCACCATCCCCGGCTCTGGGAGGTCATGCCGACGATGGCGCAGGAGCTGCTG
This sequence comes from Amycolatopsis sp. EV170708-02-1, assembly GCF_022479115.1. Taxonomy (NCBI): domain Bacteria; kingdom Bacillati; phylum Actinomycetota; class Actinomycetes; order Pseudonocardiales; family Pseudonocardiaceae; genus Amycolatopsis; species Amycolatopsis sp. EV170708-02-1. Next base: position 2,656,086 of record NZ_CP092497.1, on the reverse strand, counting down.
ATCAAGCAGGTCCAGGCGTCGACGCCACGGCTGGTGCGCGAGTTCATGGAGGAGATGACCGAGAACCTCGACGAGGTGCTCGACTTCCAGCACATGACCGTGCAGCGGCTCACCAGGGACAAGAAGCTGCTCGTCCGGCTGATCCGCGAGACGTCGCGACCGGAGATGGCGTTCATCGCGCGAACGGGGATCTACTTCGGCTTCGGGCTCGGCGTCGTGCAGGCGTTCGTGTGGGCGCTGACGAAGGAGCCGTGGGTGCTGCCGATCTTCGGCGGCTGCATCGGGCTGTTCACCGACTGGCTGGCGATCAAGCTGATCTTCGTGCCACGCGAGCCGGTGCGGTTCGGCCGGGTGATCCTGCAGGGCAAGTTCCAGCGGCGGCGGGCGGAGGTCGCGCATCAGTACGGCGAGATGATCGCGAACGAGATCCTCACCGTGCCGAACCTTCTCGACGCCGTCCTGCGCGGGCCACGGTCGGACCGGCTGTACGCGCTGGTCGAGCGGCTCGTGGCGCACGCCGTCGACGAGCAGGCGAGTGTCGCGAAACCGATGGTCGCGATGGCCGTCGGCGGGCAGCGGCTGCAGGAGATCAAACAGGCGGCCGCGCGGAAGGCGCTGGAGCGGCTGCCCCCGACGATCCGCCACGCCGAGGGCTACCTGACCGAGGCGATGGACGTCGCGAAGATCGTCGAACGGCGGATGCTCGGGCTGACGCCGCTGGAGTTCGAGGGGTTGCTGAGGCCGGCGTTCCGGCAGGACGAATGGAAGCTCATCGCGGTCGGCGGGCTCATCGGCTTCCTGGTCGGTGAGCTCCAGGTGCTGCTGATGCTGCACTGATCGCGTTTAGCCCGCTAAACGCGATCGAGGACGGGGCGTGGCGGAGCACCTGCGTTTAGCGGGCTAAACGCGATCCGGGTTGTCCGGCCGTCCTGAAGGGCTGATCGCGTTTAGCCTGCTAAACGCGATTGAGGGCGGGGGCGGGTGCGGGGCGCAGGACGGGCGGGTCGCGGGGCGTCGCGGGGCGCGGGGCGCGGGGCGGGACGCGGGGACGGAGCGTGCGGCCACGGCCCGAGGAGCGCGATGCCCCCAATGCCACATTGGGGACGCTCAGTGTCTCCAATGCCGCATTGGGGACATCGGCCCCGGAACCAAGGATCGCGTTTAGCGGGCTAAACGCGCTTTGGGGGCGGTTCTCACGTGCGGGAGACACGGGATGATTACGGTGGAGGGGTGGCGTCCGAACCCCAGCAGCTGCCAGCCGTCCACGAGGCGTGGCTTCCGCGCGAGCACGCGTTGCACCGTCCCCGCCACGGCGGCAGGCAGCTGACCGCGCTGATCAGCGCGCTTCTGTTCTTCACCACCCCGGCGCTGCTGTGGGTGTTCGGCGTCCGGCCGGGCGAGATCGAGAACCACAAGCTCGCGAGCTTCCCCGGCCTGGACCGGGGTTGGGGTTTCTTCACCGACATGCCCGCCTGGGCGATCGACCAGCTGTCGTTCCGCCCGGGCGCGATCGCCGCCGCCGACGCGATCAGCCGCGGCGTCTTCGGCGAGGGCGCCCCGCTCGACCAGCCGCCACCGCAGCAGCAGGCCGGCCCGATCCCCGCGCCGCCCGCGCCGTCGCCGTCCAAGACCGCGCCCACCCAGGGCCGACGCCGAACGCCGCGTCCGGCTACCGCCGGGTCGTGCAGGGCCGCGACGGCTGGCTGTACTACGGCTACGACGCCGACGCGAAATGCGATCCTTCCCGTCCGCTGCCCGAGACCATCGCCAAGATCAACGAGCTGCGGCGCGCGGTCGAGCAGTCCGGGCGGCGGTTCGAGTTCGTCGTCGCGCCGGACAAGTCGACGATGGTGCCGCAGTTCCTGCCCGACACGTACCCGGGCAAGGACTGCTCGCGGTCGGCCGAGGCGACCACCTGGCACCGGATGCTCAAGGACGCGCGCGCGATCGACCTGCGGCCCGAACTCCGTGCTTCCGAGGGCCGGGTGCAGCGTCCGATCTACCCGCCGAACGACACCCACTGGGCCGACGAGGGCGCGTTGGTGATGACGCGCGCCATCGCGAACGCGATCAAACCGGGGGTCACCCAGACCTGGGTCAGCGTTCCCGTCGGCCAGTACGACACCGTGGCCGATCTGCCACCGCTGATCAGCAAGCAGGGCACGAAGACGAACACGCTGTACAGCCTCCGCCCGGACGGCGTCGTCGAGCGCGCGGGCGAGCCGAACGGCGACATCGACCGGCCCGTCTACCGCACGGCGAGCCCCTTGATCGGGACCGTGGACGACAAGATCCTGATCTACGGCGACTCGTTCACCAAGGCGTCTTCGCGGTATCTCTCGGGCGCGTTCACGAACCTGACGATGCTGGCGCATTTCACGCAGAAGACGTCACAGGCCGAGGCCGTCGACGCTTTCGTGAACGCGAACGTCGTGGTCGTCGAGGCGGTGGAGCGCAGTGTGGCCGGCGGTCAGCTCGCCTTCATCGACCCGAGTTTCCTCGAACCGCTCAAGAAGGCGCTCGCCGAGAATCCGATCCGCTAGCGCAGCGCGGGCTGCGCCGTCGCCGTCGGCTCGACGCGAATCCGCGACGAACGCCCCCGCAGCCATGCGATGAGACGGCAGACCAGGTAGATCACGAACGAGATCGTGGTGACGAACGCGCTCACCGGCTTCCCGGGCGCGAGCGAGAGGATGATCCCGCCGAGCGCGGCGATCTCTGCGAACACGATCGACAGCACGGTGGCCTTCCACGGGCTCGCCGTGACCCGCGCGGCCGCCGCGGCCGGGGTCACCATCAGCGAGACCACCAGCAGCGCGCCGACGATCTGCACCCCGAGCGCGCTCGAAATCCCGACCAGCACCGCGAAGATCAGCGACAGCAGCCGCACCGGCACACCGCGCGCCGTCGCGACCGCCGGGTCGACCGTGGCGAACAGCAGCGGCCGGTAGATCGCCGCGAGCACCACCAGCACCACGACCGACGCGCCGACGAGCAGGTTCAGGTTGGTCGAGTCGATGGTGATGATCTGCCCGACGAGGATGCCGAACTTGTTCGCGCTGCGGCCTTCGTAGAACGACAGCAGCAGGACGCCCATGCCGAGGCCGAAGGCGAGGATCACGCCGATCACGGAGTCGCGTTCGGACTCGCGGCCGCCGAGGAGCCCGATCAGCAGGGCGGCGATGACCGCGCCCGCGAGGCCGCCGAGTTCGACACCGACGCCCAGCAGCAGCGCGCCCGCGGCGCCCGTGAAGGCCAGCTCGGCGGTGCCGTGCACGGCGAACGACATCCGCCGCATGACCACCAGCGGGCCGAGCACCCCGGCCACCAGGCCGAGGACGGCGGCGGCGAGCAGGGCCGTCTGGACGAAATCGAGGCCGAGGAGTTCGCCGGTCAAGGCGAAATCGAACATCTTGTCCACGGTGCTAACTGGCCCGTTCGTCGATGTGGTGGGGTTCGTCCTCGCACAACGCGCTCTGGGCTCCGGCGACGTGGATCTGCCCGCCGACCTTCAGCACCTCGATCCGCGTGCCGTACAGCTCGGACAGCGTCTCCGAGTTCATCACCTCGTCCGGCTTGCCGACCCGGAACTGGCCGTTCACCAGATAGAGCACCCGGTCCACATAGGACAGGATCGGGTTGATCTCGTGGGTGACGAACAGGACGGCCGTGCCCGCCGAGGCCCGCCGCTCGTCGATCAGCTCGCTGACCGCGCGCTGGTGCGCGAGGTCGAGGGAGAGCAGCGGCTCGTCGCACAGCAGGACTTCGGGGTCGCCGACCAGCGACTGCGCGACGCGGAGCCGCTGCTGCTCGCCGCCGGAAAGCCGCCCCACCGGCTGCTTCGCGTACGCCTGGGCGCCGACGGACTCGATCGCCTTCGCCACCAGCTGGCGCCGCTTCGCAATCCCGAAGAGCCCGGTCCCCCACCGGTGCCCGTCCAGGCCGAGGCCGACCAGGTCCACCCCGCGCATGGTCAGGCCCTCGTCGAGGGCACGCTGCTGCGGGATGTAGCCGATCCGCCGGTTGGTCCCGCCGGGGCGCCGCCCCGCGATCTCGACCGTGCCCTCGGGCAACCCCTGCTGGCCGAGCAGCACCTTGAGCAGGCTGCTCTTCCCGGAGCCGTTGGGCCCGAGGATCGCGAGGAACTCGCCGGGCTCGACGTCGAGATCGAGCCCGGACCAGAGGGTCCGGGTGCCGAACGCGAGGCTCGCCCCGCGGACACGGACCGCGGGGCGGGCTTCGGCGGGTACGGAGGTCACTACTTCAGTGCTCCGGCCAGCGCGTCCACTTCCTTGGTCATCCATGCAATGTAGTCGGTCACACCCTGGGGCAGCGTTTCGGTGACGTCGACGACCGCGATCCCGGCGTTCTTGGCGTCGCCGACGACCTGCTGGGTGACCGGGGTGGTGGTCTGCGCGTTGTTGATCAGGGCCTTGACCTGCTTGCCGGAGATCAGCTGCTTGACCTCGTTGAGCGCGGCGGCGGGCACGTCCTGCTCCGCTTCCACGGCCTCGGCGAAGGCGGGCGGGGTCGCGTCGGTGACCTTCGCGCTGTCGAGCAGGTAGTGCGCGACGGGCTCGGTGGCGACGACCTTCGCGTTCGAGGCGCCCAGGCCCGAGACCTTCTTCAGCAGCTCCTGGGTCTTGCCCTTGAACGCGGTCGCGTTGGCGGTGAAGGCGTCCTTCGAGGCGGGCTGGATCTCGCCGAGCTTCGCGGCGACCTGGTCGGCGATCTTCTCGACGCCGGGCAGGCTGTACCAGACGTGCTCGTTCTCGTTGCCGGTCGCGGCGATGTCGACGGCGACCAGTTTCTGCGCGCCGGTGGCCTGGTCGGCGAGCTTCGAGAAGAAGTCGTCGTAGCCGCCGCCGTTGGACAGCGTCAGCTTCGCGTTCTTCGCGGCGATGGCGTCGCTCGCGGTGGTCTCGTAGGAGTGCGGGTCGGCCGAGGGGTCGTGGATGATCGAGGTGACCTCGACCTTGTCGCCGCCGACGGCGGTCACGACGCTGCCCCAGACGTCGGTCGAGGCGACGACCTTGATCTTCTCGCCACCGCCCGGGTTCGCGGCGGACGCGTTCTGCGAACCGGAGCCCGTCGACGCCTTGTCGCTCGACGCGCAGGCCGTCGCGCCGAGCGCGAGGACGGCCAGGGCCGACACGGCCGCGAAAACACTCTTAGTACGGCGGGAATTCATTTACTGCACTCCTGCGGATGCCCAGGCCAGGTGTCCCCAATGCCGGGTAATGGAAACCGTTGTCAGATTCAACTGTACCCCATCCGGATGACCATGCTCCCCGTCCAGGCACGAGCTGTACCCAGGGTCACTCTGAATCGAGACCTGCCACACGTCGGGTGATGCTTCTGCAAAACGTTCTGAACCGTTACGGTTTGCGGATGGGCCGTCCTATCCGCACCAGGAGGCAGGCGACACTGGCGTCGTTGGCCGCAGAGCTCGGTGTGTCGAGGACCACCGTCTCCAACGCCTACAACCGACCGGACCAGCTGTCCCCTGAGCTGCGCCGCCGTGTCCTCGAGACCGCGCGCCGCCTCGGCTACCCGGGCCCGGACCCGGTGGCCCGTTCACTGCGGACGCGCAAAGCCGGCGCTGTCGGTCTTTTGCTCACCGAGAACCTCTCCTACGCCTTCCGCGACCCCGCCGCCGTCGGCGTGCTCGAAGGGCTCGCGCTGGCCTGCGAGGACGCGGGCGTCGGCCTGCATCTGGTCCCGGCGAGCCCGGGCCGGGAGGACGTCGCGGCCGTGCACCGCGCCGGCGTCGACGGCTTCGTCGTCTACTCGGTCCCCGACGACGACCCGCATCTCGGCGCCGTGCTGGAGCGCCCGGTGCCGACGGTCATCGTCGACCAGCCACGCGTCGACGGCGTCGACCGGGTCGGCCCGGACGACGCGGCCGCGGTCACCGCCATGGCCGAGCACCTCATCTCGCTGGGGCACCGGCAGATCGGTGTGCTGTGCATGCGGCTGGCCCGCGAGCGCAACGACGACTTCGTCTCCATCCAGCGGCAGAGCGCCGCCCATTTCCACGTCCAGCGGATCCGGCTGGAGGCGCTGGCCGCCGCGTTCTCGGCGGCCGGGGTCGACTGGGCGACCGTTCCGGTGGTCGAGCGCTTCGACCACACCGTGGACGACGGCGCGTCGGCCGCGCGCCAGCTGCTCGACGCGTATCCGCAGGTCACGGCCGTGATCTGCACCTCGGACATCCTCGCCCTCGGCGCGCTGGCCGAGGCGGAGCGCCGTGGGCTGCGGGTGCCGCAGGATCTGACGGTCACCGGGTTCGACGGCATCACCGAGGCCGAGCGTTCCGGGCTCACCACGGTCCACCAGCCGGTGCTCGAGAAGGGCAAGGCGGCGGGCAAGCTGCTGCTCAGCTCCGCCGACCGGGTCGGGCCGAAGGTGATCACGCTGCCGACGGAACTGCGGGTCGGGCGTACGTCCGCGCCGCCGCGAACGGCTGAAGAACGCTGGTTCGGCCCGTGATCTGCGCCCGTACGCGTTGCTCTCGCCCGGCGCGTCGGTTCCAATGAACACGTGACCTCAATCGACGTACTGCTGAAGCGAAACCAGGAGCTGGGTGATGTCACTCCTGGTGACCGCTCGTCGCCGAGGCCATCGCTCCACGTGACGATCCTGACCTGCATGGACGCCCGTATCCGGGTGTTCGAGATCTTCGGCATGATCCAGGGTGAAGCGCATATCCTGCGCAACGCGGGCGGCGTCGTCACCGACGACATGATCCGCTCGCTCGCGCTGAGCCAGCGGAAGCTCGGCACGCGTGAGGTGCTGATCGTGCAGCACACCGACTGTGGCCTGTCCATGGTCACCGAAGACGATTTCAAGGACGAGCTCGAAGCCGCCAGCGGGCTGCGCCCGACGTGGTCGGTCGAGGCGTTCCGGGTGGTGGAGGACAGCGTGCGCCGGTCGGTGCAGCGTGTCCGGCGCAGCGACTTCCTGCCGCACACCGACAACGTGCGCGGTTTCGTCTACGACGTGAAGCTGGGCCGGCTGACCGAGGTCGCGTAGGGCTGAAGGGGACTTTCCCCGCATGCGATGCGGGGAAAGCGCCCTTCAGCTCCGCCACTAAGCTGGGCCCGGTGGGCGTCGACGCGGATGTGCTGACCGAGTGGTTCGACGAAGTGGGGCGCGACCTGCCCTGGCGTGAGCCGGAATGCTCCGCTTGGGGCGTGCTCGTCAGCGAGATCATGTTGCAGCAGACCCCGGTCGCGCGTGTCCAGCCGATCTGGCTCGACTGGATGGCGCGCTGGCCGGTGCCGTCGGCGCTGGCGGCGTCGTCGCAGGGTGAGGTCGTGCGCGCCTGGGGCAAACTCGGCTACCCGCGGCGCGCGCTGCGGCTGCACGCCGCGGCCGCCGTCATCGCCGCCGAACACGGCGACGTCGTTCCGTCCGATGTGGACACTCTGCTCGCGTTGCCGGGTATCGGCGCGTACACCGCCCGCGCGGTCGCCGCCTTCGCCTACGGCAAGCGGGCACCGGTGGTGGACACGAACGTCCGGCGCGTGGTCGCCAGGGCGGTGCACGGCGCGGGTGACGCCGGGCCGCCGTCGAACACCCGCGACATGGCCGACGTCGAGGCGCTGCTTCCGCCGGAGGACGCGCCCGCCGCGAAACTCTCCGCGGCACTGATGGAACTCGGCGCGCTCGTCTGCACCGCGCGCTCCCCGCGGTGCGCGGACTGCCCGATCTACGAAGACTGCGCTTGGCAGCACGCCGGCAAACCCGCCTACGCCGGGCCCGCGAAGCAGGTTCAGAAGTTCGCCGGGACCGATCGCCAGGTGCGCGGGCTGCTGCTCGACGTCCTGCGCGGCAGCGAAGGCCCGGTGGAGAAAGCGCGGCTCGATCTCGTGTGGGACGAATCCGGGCAGCGCGACCGTTGCCTCGACTCCCTGCTCGTCGACGGCCTCCTCGAACAGACCCGGGACGGTCTGTTCGCACTCCCTGGCGAACACTAACGCATTACGACAAAAGTTGGTCAATGGTTGTCATCGGCGCGATCGCGGGTTAGTTTTCCGGCCAACGCGCATGATGGGAGTTACGCCCGTGGCCGACTTCGACCGACGTACCGCGCTCAAGGGCGGCCTGACGGTAAGCGCCGTCGGGCTACTGGGGACAGCGACGATTTCCGCCGCCGACGCGGCATCCGGGGTGGCGGAACCCAAGATCCACGACACGACGGCCTGGAACGCCCGCCCGCCGGCCGGGGCCATCGAGGTCCAGAACCACAAACCGACGTACATCGTCGTGCACCACACGGTGGAGCCGGGGAACGTCACCGACTACACGCTCGAACACGCCTTCTGGGCGTCGCGTTCGATCCAGAATTTCCATATGGACACCCGTGGCTGGATCGACACCGGCCAGCAGTTCACGAACAGCCGAGGCGGGCACATCACCGAAGGGCGGCACCGCAGCCTGGAGATCCTGCGCGGCGGGACCCAGCACGTGCTGGGCGCGAACGTGGGCAACAACAACAGCACCTGCATCGGGATCGAGAACGAGGGCCTCTACAGCAAAGAGGACGTCACGCCCGCGCTCTGGGACTCGCTGGTGAAGCTGGTCGCGTACATCGCGTCGCAGTACGGGATCTCGCCGGAGTTCATCAAGGGGCACCGGGACTTCAACTCGACCGAATGCCCGGGGACCGTGCTGTACAACCGGCTTCCCGAACTGCGCACCGAGGTCGGCAAGCTGCTGGGCGCCTCGTCGCCCAAGGTGGACCTGCCGGAGTGGCCGCTGCTCAAACCCGGCGACTCCGGACCACGCGTGCGGACCGCACAGGAACTTCTGCGGGCACGCGGTTTCGCGGTCCCGGTCGACGGCCTGTTCGGACAGTCCACAAAGGACGCGGTGGTCGCGGTGGCGGCCCGGCACGGGCTGGAGCGCGACACCTGCGGCGCGACGGCGGCGACCGACGAGACCGGGTTCCTCGGCTCCGACGTCTGGCCGCTCATCGTCGGCTCCGGCACCGATCCGCGGGCGCTGAAAGCACGACTCGCCGGCTGAACAGCAGCGGCACGAGGATCAGCGAGGCCGCGCACCACGGGAGCGACGACGTCCCCAGCGGCAGCAGCAGCCCGCCGACGAGGGCTCCCCCGGCGACGGCGCCGTTCCAGGCCGCGATCGTGAGCGACTGGGCGGCGTCGGCCGTGGGGCCCGCGAGCAGGGCGGTGACGGCCTGGAACGCGGTCGGCGCGCCGCCGAATCCCAGGCCCCACAAGCCGGCGGCGGCCAGCACCAGGCCGTGGACACCGTCGCCGATCCCCATCAGGAGGATGGCGGCGGCGGTCACGGCGGAGCAGGACAGGAGCACGGCGCGCGGACGGCTGTCGAGCGCGGAGCCGACCGCGAACAGTCCGCCCACGGTGGCGCATCCGAACACGAGCAGCGCCGCGCCCAGCATCGATTCCGCGTCGAGCCCGGCGAGCACCGGACCGATGTAGGTGTAGGCCACGTTGTGCCCCAACGAGAACAGCGCCACCGTCGCCAGCACGGGGCGCATTCCCGGCAGCCGTGACGCGGCCAGCGGCCGGGTCGGGCCCGCCGGTTCCGGGGGCACGGCGGGGACCGCGACGGACACCCACGCCAGCAGCGGCACGGAGATCAGCGCCATCGCGGCGAACGCCCAGCGCCAGTCGGCGAACTCGCCGAGCGCGGTTCCGGCGGGCACGCCCAGCGCGAAGCCGATCGGCGTACCCGACATCGCCACGGCCAGCGCGCGTCCGGTGAGTCCCGGCGGGGCGAGACGCATCGCGTAGCCCGCGACGAGCGACCACATCACCCCGGTCAGCGCACCGGAAACGACCCGTGCCGCCAGGATCAGCGGGTACGACGAGGACCCGGCGATCACCAGGTTGGTCACCAGGAACCCGAAGATCAGCACCAGGAGCAAGCGTTTGCGGGGCACCCGGAGGGTCGCGCCCGTGAGCGGGATGGCGGTGAGCGCGGTCGTGATCGCGTAGACCGTGACCAGCTGCCCGGTGGCCGACGGGGAAACGCCCAGATCCTCGGACATGCCCAGCAGCAACCCGGCGGGCAGCACTTCGGTGAGACAGCCGAGGAACACCGTGGTCGTCAGCGCGAGCAGCGCCGGGAGGGGCAGCATGCCTCGACGATCTCTTTTGCTGGGTGACGCGGGTAGTCCCTGGCGGGTATGCCGCGCGGTTATCGGCCGGGATAACCCGGCGGCATGACCGGCTGGCAGTGCCGCGCGCCGTGCGGGCGTACGCACGATGGCCGGACACCCCTCCCCGGCAGAGAGAAGGCTCGTTCATGACCGTGCGGATTCGGTGGCAGGAGCCACTGTGCACCGCGTTGCTCGCCACCACGATGCTCGGCGCCTGCCCGGCTTCGGCGGTGGCAACGCCGGCCCCCGGCAGCGACGGGTACGTACACGTCTCGCCCGACGGCACCGTCCTCGGACGCGATCCTTACTACCCGCAGGACGGCAACGGCGGTTACGACGTCGACCAGTACTCGCTCGCGTTGGACTACGCGCCGTACTCGATGTTCCTGAGCGGCAAGGCGACCATCACCGCCACCGCGACACAAGACCTGGACCGGTTCGACCTCGACCTGCGTGGTCTCACCGTCCGTTCGGTCACCGTCGACGGCGTGGCCGCGACGTTCCGCCGGGAGGGCGAACACGAGCTGGTGATCACCCCGCGGACCCCGCTGGCCGACGGGGCGCGGTTCACCGTGGTGGTCGCTTACGACGGGCGTCCGGAACCGATCGCCACGGCGCGGGGACGGGTCGGCTGGCTGGCCGCGTACGGCGATTCCGCCGTCGCCACCGGGCAGCCGCGTTCGGCGATGACCTGGTTCCCCGTCAACGACACCGAAGCCGACAAGGCGACCCTTCGCGTGTCCGTCACCGTCCTGGACGAGTTCTCCGTGCTGGGCAACGGATCCCAGGTCTCCGACGTGCCCACTGGCTACGGGCGGCACACCGTCACGTGGTCGGAGGAAACCGCCCTCGCGCCGAGCACGGCGATGCTCGGCATCGGCCGCTGGGAGATCGAGCGGATCACGCTTCCCGGTGGACGGACCGCGATCAACGCCTATCACCCGTGCGCCGTGGGCAAGAAGACGATCGGCGGGCGGCTGCCCGAGGTGCTGGACTTCCTCACCGGGAAATTCGGCGACTATCCGCAGTCGGCGGCGGGCGGGCTGTTCCTCGACCGCTCCCTCGGCTACACGCACGGAGCCCAGACCAGGCCGGTGTACGGCCGCGCCGCCACGATCGCCGATCTGCTGTACGCGAGCGCGTACCAATGGTGGGGAGCCGGGGTGAGCGGCAAGATGTGGCGCGACGCGCTGATGCCCGAGTCCATCGCGCGGTACGCGGTGTGGCTGTGGGACGAGAAGAACGGCGTCGATCTGGACCGTCGCTACCGCGAAATGGTGGCGAAAGTACGCGACGACGCGGCGTTCTGGGCGCCCAAGCTCACCGATCCCGGCAAGGGCACGGAATTCGCGCCGACGGCCAAAGCGGTGCTGATGGTGCACGCGTTGCGCCGTCTCGTCGGCGACGACGCGTTCTTCCAGATCCTGGCGGGCTTCCCGGCGATCAACCCGCAGGGAAACCAGAACTGGCACGACTTCGAGCTCTATGTCTCCGCGATGACACAACGCGATCTCGGCGAGTTCAACCACGCTTGGCTGGACGGCACGGTGCGGCCGCCGGACTCGCTCCTCTTTCCCGGGAGCTGAACGACCTCGTGAGTGGTAAGGACGGTTCTAACCGTCCTTACCACTCACGAGGCCTGGCCAGGTATTCGGCGTAGACGGGGGCCTTCCGCGCCTCGGCCCAGTACGCTTCGACCACGGCGGAGAGCAGCTCGTCCCGCCGTCCCGCCACGAAGGTCTCCTTGTTCCAGGCGAGAACATGCCTGCGCGGCAACACATCCCCGCGCAGCGGCCGGGTCACGATGCCGTGATCGCACGGATCGCAGATCGGCTGGGACAGCCCGATCGCGCCCGCCTTGACGACGAGCAGTGCCACCTGCTGCGAAGTCACCTGATGAGTGAACGTCGGGGTGAAGCCGTGCCGCGCACAGGTGTCGGCGAAGTATTTGGTGAACGTGGCCGCCGACGAATCGGACACCATCACCCACGATTCGTCCCGCAGATCGCTCAGGTCGACGACCTTCTCCCGCGCCAGCGGATGGAATTCCGGCAGCAGGACGAAGGTCGGCTCGGTCACCACCACCGCGGTGTCCACGTTCGCGGGGATTTCGAGCTCGTAGCCCGGATAGTCCTTGACCAGCCCCAATTCCGCGCGGCGTTGCGCCAGCAGTGGCAGCAGCCGCTCGGGATGGTCGTCGTGCACGACCTGCACCTCGGCGACCTCGGGCCACAACCGGGTCACCAGCGACGGAAGACACGCCACCAGCGCGCTGGCCACCGCGGCCACCCGGACGACGCCGGGCGGGCCGCTGGGGCAGACGCGCTGCTCGATGTCTTCGAGCAGTTTGTCCAGCTGTGGCAGCAAAGCGGCGGTCCGGCGTAGGAGCAGCTCTCCCATCGGTGTCGGTGTCACGCCGCCTTCGCACCGGTCGAACAACTGGTAGCCCAGCATGTTCTCCAGCCGTTTGAGTTGCGCGGAAACCGCGGGCTGGGTGACGCCCAGCGCGATCGCGGCACGGGAAAGACTGCCCGTGTCCGCGATCGCCCGGATCACCCGCAGGTGGTGGACATCCAGCTGTACGACGTCGAACTCCTTTGTCACGAACGGGTTTTCGACCCGCCGGAAGAAGTCGTGGCCGCGGGAACCGCCGCGGCCGTGGTCCGTCTGCCGAGAAGAACATACAGCAGAAAAGCACCGAAAACGGAGTTCACCGTAGGAATCCCCCACGGCAGCCAGATCCCCACCGCCGCTCCGGCCACCCAGCAGATCAGCGCGGCGGGCACCCAGGACGGGCAGGTGGACGGCAGTTCCCCCGACGCGCGGGTCGCATCCAGGTCCGGTTTCCAGCGCCGGACCACGTAGTACTCGGCGATCACCACACCCGCCACCGGCGGCGTGAGCACGCCGACCCAGGTCAGGAAGGTGGTGAAGTGGTCGAGGATGCCGATCGCGGAGAGCACCGTGCCGAGGCCGCCGAGCAGCAGCGTCGCGGCGGTGCGGTCCAGCCGCCGGGACAGCAGCACCTGCACGGCGTTCACCAGCCCGAGCGAAGACGAGTAAAGGTTCCAATCGTTGATCTTCAGGATCGCGGTGACCAGGATCAGCGTGCCGAGCACCCCGGACGACGAGGTGATGATCCCGACCACGTCGGCGCTTTTCGCCGCGTGCGCGAGCAGCACCCCGATCAGGCCGATCAGATACTGGCCGAGGGTGACGCTGACCAGGGTCTGCTTCACCACGTCGGACGCGGACCGGTTGAACCGGGTCATGTCCGGCGTCATGATCGCGCCCATGATGAAGGCGCCCGCCACCAGCGTGGTGCCCTGCGCCAGCGACATCGACGGCCCCGGCGGCGGCTCGGACATCAGCATGGGCAGCGAATGGTCGCCGAGCGCGGTGATGATCGAAAACCCTGCCAGCACCAGGAAAGCGGGCACCGTCAGATACGCCGTCCAGGCCATCGCGTGGAAGCCGAACACGACGATCGCGGTGACCAGCGCGCCGCCCGCGAGCGCCCACACCCACACTGGCGGGCCACCCATCAGGGCGTGCAGGCCGTGGGCGAAGACGTCGTTCTGCACCCCGAACCATCCGGCCAGGCTCACCGTCATCAGGAGCCCGACCAGCGACGATCCGCCGGTGCCGAAGCCGGTCCAGCGCGCGAGCACCGACGTCGAAAGCCCTTCCCGGGTGCCGGCGACCCCCATCAGGATGGTGATGATCTCCAGCAGTACCGAACCGATCGTGATGGCCAGTACCGCTTCCCAGAACGTCATCCCGAAACCCAGCACCGCGCCGAGCAGGAACTGATGGAACGAGGACACCTGCCCGAACCGTTGCAGCGCGACGGAAACCCAGGAGTAGCGGCGTTCGGCGGGCACCCGGCGCAGGGAGAAGTCGTCGTGTTCCACGATCATTCCACCCGTTCCGGGACGGCTTGTTCGAGGACGACGAACCCTTGGCCCGGCAACGGCCGCCACGAAAGTTCGCCGCGATAGAGCCGTTCGAGGAAGGCGACCCGCTGGTGATAGGCGAACACGGAGCTTTCGACGCCCGCGACGGCGACGGTGCCGACGAACATCGGTAACTCGGCGAGGAAGTACCGGACCGCGCTGCGCAACTGGTCACGAGTGGGGTGTTCGCCTTCGGGCAGGCGCCGGTCCAGCACCCAGCCCGTGGCGCCGAGGCACTGCTCGGCGAACTCCGGGTCGGTGGCGAACCGGTGGTGCGCCTCGGAAAGCAAGCCGAGATACGCGCTGTCGGCCTCCAGCGCCGAGGCGTCCAGTATCAAGGTGTGCGGATCCGAAGGGCAGACCTGCTGCAGTGCCCGGACGATCTTGTTGCGCGTGTAATTGCCCTGCCGCTGCGCCTTTTGCGCGGCGCGGACCGGGTCGTAGCCCAGAGCTTCGAGGGTGAACGCGGACGGGCCGTCCGGGACGAAGAAATGGAATCGTCGAAAGGCCGACATGGCCCAGCGGGCGAGATCGGCGATACGTTCCACCGTGAAATGGCTGTTGAACGGGCTGACGCCGAGACAAACGTGCTCGGCCCGCGCCAGCGGATCGGCGCAATGCTCCGTGAGTGGCAGTGGTCGCGGCAAGACGGCTCCTGATTCGCGTGATCTGCGGTGCGTCGACCGAACGTAGCCACGGCGCGATGATGCGGGTATTGCCACCGAATGTTGTCATCGGGTTATGAGAAATCGGCGGTCTCTACTTTCGGGGGTGCCGGGCGCGATCCGGTCGCGGTATACGAAGTCATGGAGATTCAGGTTCGGCATCTTCGCGTGATCTGTGCGATCGCCGCCGCCGGCAGTCTCAATCGCGCCGCGGCCGGGCTGAGGCTCGGGCAGCCCGCGCTCAGCCATCAGTTGCGCCGGATCGAGCGGATGGTCGGCGGCCCGCTGTTCCACCGCGACCAGCACGGGGTGCGGCCCACTGAACTCGGCGCCCTGATCCTGCGCCGGGCGCGGGCGATCGTGCTCACCTTCGACGAACTGGAGCACGATTTCCACCGTCAGGAGCCCGAAACGGGCGAGTCGATCAGGATCGGCTGGAACGACAGCGCCATCACGGGGTCGCTGCTCGGCGGACTGCGCGATCTGCGCCCCGGCGAGCCGTTCCGCACGCGCGCCGACACTTCGCGCACGCGGCTGCTCGCGCAGGTCGCGAACCGGGGCATCGACCTCGCGCTGATCATGATCTGCGGCCGTCGCGGCCTCCCGGTGCCGCCGGAGGTGCGGACCCTGACGCTGGTCGAGGAGCCGTCTTTCGTCGCGATCCCCGCGGGGCATCCGCTCGCCGGCGAGGAGGAGATCGAGCTCGCCGAACTCGCCGAGGAGGACTGGATCGTGTCGAGCGGCGGCGACGGCTGCCGGGTGGTGTTCCGCGAAATGTGTCTCGCGCACGGTTTCGATCCGCGGATCACCCACGACGTCGACATCGACACCGTGCGGGAGGACCTGGTCAGCGGCGGGTACGGCGTCGGGCTGGTCCAGCCGACCCGGCCACCGGCGGACGGGCTGGCCATCCGGCCGCTCGCGGGGCGCCGATGTGCGTGCGGCATGTGCTCGCGTGGCGAGAGGACGGGCCGTGCGCGCACGGTTTCCCGGAACTCGTCACCGAGGCGAGGGCGGGATATTGGCGGCTCGCCGAACGGACGGCGCCGTACCGCTCGTGGTTGCACCGCCACGGCCGCGTAGCCGCCGGATGACCACTGGGTTCGCGTGACCGACCGGACGACACGCGTGGCTGGATGGACGACACACGTGATCAGACGGACGACTCGCGGCGGAACCCCGGTCGTGGTCGTGTCGTTCCTCCAGCCACGCGTGTCGTCCGCCGGATCACGCGTGTCGCCCGGCTAGTCACGTGACATCGCCGGTCGAGTCTCGTGAGTGATAAGGACGGCTAGAACCGTCCTTACCACTCACGAGGCGGCCGGATAACCCTTCGGCATGCCGAGGCGGCACTAGAGCGTGTCCCGCGAGACGGCCGACGATGTGAATCGTCAATCACGGTTGCCGAAAGAAGGGGCACCATGCTGCCGTTGATCACCCGAACGGAACTGCTCTCCCGGATGGAGTCCGGATCGGTGGTCGTGGTCGACACGATGCCGGTCGCCTATTTCGAAAAGGAACATCTGCCGGAAGCGCTCAACATTCCGGGTTTCCCTTACGAACGAGCCGCCGAATTCACCGACCGGCTGGCACCGTCGGTGCTTCCGGACAAGGCCGCCGCGATCGTCGTCTATTGCGCGAACACGCCGTGCCGCAACAGCGAATTCGTCGGACGGCGCCTGCTGGAGCTCGGGTACACGAACGTCCGCAAGTACCGCGAAGGCATCGAAGACTGGGTCGCGAACGATCTGCCGACGTGGTCTTCGTCCTGAAAGGAGATCGTCTTGTCCAAGTGCAAACGGTTCGTCTGCGTGCTGGCCGGTGTGCTGGCCCTCGTCACCGGTTTCGGCGGCGGCGTGGCCTCGGCGGCGCCGACGGCCGAGAACGTGGTGACGGTGACGTCGGCCAACTACGCCGAAGTCATGAACATCTCGAAGGAGAAGCTGGTCATCATGGACTTCGGCGCGACCTGGTGCCCGCCGTGCCGTCAGATGAAGCCGGTGATCGAGCGGCTCGCCGGTGAGTACGGCGGCCGGTTCCTGCTGGGCGAGGTCGACGTCGACCAGAGCCGTGACCTGTCCACCCGGTACAACATCCGCTATCTCCCGACGCTGGTCGGCGTCCGCAACGCCGCGGAACTGCCGTCGTCGCGGAACATCGGCTACCCGGGCGAAACGAAGCTGCGCGCCTGGATCGACGCTCAGCTGGCGAAGGGCTGACCGATGACGTCGGAGAGGAACGCTTCGACGGCACCGAGGTAGGTCTCCGGCGCTTCGTCGTGCACCACGTGCCCGGCGCCTTGGACGACGATGTGCCGTCCGAGGCCGCCGGGCACACGTGCGGCCAGCTCGGCCTGCTGGCCGTGCGGCATCGCGGTGCGTTCGCCCTCGATCGCGAGCAGCGGGCATTTGACTCGCTCGACGAATTCCCAGAAATCACGCCGTCCCCACTCGGCCGCGATCTCGTACAGGTCCTGGAGTGACGCGATGAGGTGGTAGCCGTCTTCGCGTTCCTCGACGCATTCGATGAAGTAGTCGCCGGTGTCGCCGAAGAACTCGCGCACGTGGGCCAGCGACCGGAACGGGACCGGCCACGACTCGAAGTACCCGCGCCAGGTGTCCACGGTCCGGCCGCGCTGATCCGGCGCGAAATCCTCGCAGACCACGGCGCGGACGAGCTCGGGATGGGTGGCCGCGGTGACCCACGCGTGCAGGCCGCCCATCGAATGTCCGATCAGGACCGCGGGTTCGCCGAAGGTCCGCAGCACCTCGGCGACGTCGTCGGCGAACCGTTCGGTGCGCCAGGGCCCGCCGCGCGGCCCTCGTCCGTGCCCGCGCGCGTCGAGGCCGTGGACACGCCCGTACGGTTCGAGCCTTCGCGCGACCCGCCACCACGTCGTCGCCCTGCCCATCAGGCCGTGCAGAAGGACGATCGGCGGCCCGTCACCGCCGAAAGTGACCAACCCGTCGCGCTGAATCACCACTAAGCTCCCCTCCATGCGCAGCCGTGTCCCCGCCGCCGGTCTGGTCCTGGGGGTCGTCTGCGCCCTGATTATCGGCTGCAGCGCCGATCCTCCTCCGGCCACGCCCCCTCCGCCGCCGATGAACCCAGCGCCGGGCGCGTCGGGCGCGGGCGACCCGTATTACCCGATGGACGGAAACGGCGGCTACGACGCGACCGAATACCAGGTCGGGATCACTTACGACCCCGCGAAAGGGCGTCTCGACGGCGACACCACGGTGATCGCGAAAGCGACCCAAGACCTCAATCGGTACAACTTGGACTTACGCGGCCTGACCGTCCAATCCGTCGAAGTGGACGGTAAACCGGCGAAGTTCGCCCGCGAAGGCGAGTTCGAACTGGTGGTGACGCCCGCCGAGCCGATCCGCAATGGGACCAGCTTCCGCACGAAGGTCCTCTACGGCGGCGATCCGTCGGCGACGCCCAAGGCTGGCGGCAGCGAGAACGGCTGGCAGAAGTCGAAGGACGGCGGCGCGTTCATCGTCGGCGAGCCGCATTCGGCGTCGTTCTGGTATCCGGTCAACGAAACCCCGCGCGACAAGGCGATGTTCACCCTGACCGCCCGCGTGCCGGACGGCTGGACGGTCATCTCGAACGGGCGCGAGATCCAGAAGACCGCGGCGAACGGCTGGACCACGACGTCCTGGCAGGAACGCACCCCCGTGGCCGCCTACCTGACCACGGTCGCGATCGACAAGTTCACCGTCGACCGGATGGCGCTCCCGGACGGGACGCCGGTGGTCAACGCGTACGCGCCGGGCGCCGAGGACCGGCGCGACACGGGCAGGCGGCTGCCGGAGATCATCGGCTTCCTGAGCTCGAAGTTCGGGCCGTATCCGGTGGACGCGGCGGGCGGGATCTATCTCGACGAGGACATCCACTTCTCACTGGAGACCCAGACCCGGCCGACCTACGCGAAGTGGGCCGATCTGATCACCGTGGTGCACGAAACCGCGCACCAGTGGTTCGGCGATTCGGTGACGCTGAATTCGTGGTCGGACATCTGCCTCAACGAATGTCTCGCGTCGTACGCGCAATGGCTTTGGCAGGAGTCGCGGGACAACGAGAACCTGGACGACCGTTATCGCGCCGCCCTCGAAATCATGCGGGGCAGCACCGATTTCTGGAAGCCGAAACTGGTCGGCATGGGGGCCGGGCAGGAATTCCGCGGCGTCTACGACAAGGGGATCCTGGCCGTCCACGCGCTGCGGCGGAAGATCGGCGAAGGCGCGTTCGCGCGGCTGCTGAAGGAATGGCCGGCGGCGTACCGGAACGCCAACGCGACGTGGGCGGACTTCGAGGCGTTCACGATCAAGCTTTCGGAGCAAAACCTGCGGCCGTTCTTCGACGCGTGGTTCCACGGGACGACGATCCCGCCGGACGCCGAACTCCTTCCCGGCACCCTGCGCGGCTGACCCCGCGTTCAGTCCTCTAAACGCGGCCCGGGTACCCCCGCATTGGCGCGTCGCGAAAGCCACGTTCGCGACGTCTGATGTCCCGAAAGTGGCTTTCGCGACACCGGCGGACGGCACGTTCCGATCACATGGCCGACTCGGAGCCACGCGACCTGTCGCCGTGGCACCCTCCCGCGTTCAGTCCTCTAAACGCGGCCCGGGTAGTCCGGCAGGTCGATGCCGTTCACGACGTCCCGCATTTTCCGTGAGGCCAACGCGGCGAACGGCTTCAGCCGCATGACCCGCATCGCCAGGTACCGCATCCGCAGCGCCGTCCGCGACTTCGCGAAGATCGACTCCGCGTTCTCCCGCCCCAGCTCCTGCGTCTTCTCGACGAACTCGCGCATGACGGCTTCGTAGCGTTTGAGCCCGGTGTCGAGACCGGCGGCGAGTTCCCCGGCGAGGACGTACGCGCCGACGAACGCCAGGCTCGTGCCCTGCCCGGACAGCGGCGAGGGGCAGAAGGCGGCGTCGCCCAGCAGCCCGACGCGCCCGCGCGACCACGATTCCATGATCACCTGGGCGCACGAGTCGAAGTAGAAGTCGGGCGCCTCGTCCATCCGGTCCAGCAGCCAGGGCGCCTCCCATTCCATCCCGGCGGCGAACCGGCGGACCAGCGCCTTCTGCGCCTCGATATCGCGATGGTCGTAGTCGACCTTCGGCGAGGCGAACCCGAAGTACGCCATCGCCTCGTCGCCGTCGCGGATGGCGCGGATCCCCGCGGACCGGCCGACGTCGTCGTAGCCGACGGCCCAGTTCCGCAGGCCGAGCCGGTTCGGCACGGTGAAGAACGCCAGGTACGAACCCAGATGCCGGACGAACCGGGATTCCTCGCCGAAGACCAGCGCCCGCACGCCCGAATGCAGCCCGTCCGCCCCGATGACCAGGTCGAACGTCGCCCTCGAACCACTCGCGAAGGTGACGCCGACACCGTCGGCCCGCTCGTCCAGCGCGGTGATCCGGTCGCCGAAGACGTACTCCGTCCTCTCCCGGGTCGCTTCGTAGAGCACTCCGGTCAGGTCGCCGCGGAGGATCTCGATCTCCGCGACGACGCCGTCGCCGTCGAAGTCGTCGGCGCGGATGGTGGCCTTCGTGCGGTTCTTCCGGTCGACGAGCGTCTCGCCCTTCGTATCCGTGCAGGCCGCGCGGATGCGTTCGTCGAGCCCCATCCGGCGGGCGACCTCCTTGGCCGTTCCGCGCAGGTCGACGGCCTGGCCGCCGGGGCGCAACGACGGCGCGCGCTCCACGACGGTCACCTGGAAGCCGTACCGGGTGAGCCAGAAGGCCAAGGCCGGTCCGGCGACGCTCGCTCCGGAGATGAGGATCTTGGTGTCAGCCATCGTCTGGAAGGTCCCACGCATCACATCGCGGCGCAAAAGGATTTCGTCGTAGGCTGGCCGCATGGCTGTCGTGAAGATCAACGCGATCGAGGTCCCCGAAGGCGCAGGCCCCGAGCTGGAGAAGCGGTTCGCCGCGCGGCTGCACGCCGTCGACAATCAGCCCGGCTTCCTCGGCTTCGAGCTGCTCCGCCCGGTCTCGGGCGAGACGCGGTACTTCGTCTACACGAAGTGGGAGTCCGAAGAGGCGTACCAGGCGTGGGCGTCCGGCCCGGCGCGCGAGGCGCACGCGGGCGAGCGCGCGAAGCCGGTCTCCACGGGTGCGAACCTGCTGGAATTCGAGGTCGTCCAGGCTTCGAAGCCGGGTGAGTGAGCTCGAACGAGCCGCGGAACTGATCGACGGCGCCGGCGCGCTGCTCGTCTGCGCCGGCGCCGGGATGGGCGTCGACTCCGGCCTGCCCGATTTCCGGGGCGATGAAGGTTTCTGGAAGGCGTATCCACCGTACGAGCGGCTGGGCATCAGCTTCGTCGAGCTGGCCGACCCGCGGCATTTCGCCGAGGATCCCGAGCTGGCCTGGGGTTTCTACGGGCATCGGCTCGCGCTGTACCGCGCCACCGTCCCGCACGACGGATTCCGGCTCCTGCTGTCGTGGGGAGCGCGCAAACCGGGCGGCACCCGGGCCTTCACATCCAATGTGGACGGACAGTTCCAGAAGGCGGGCTACCCGCGAGTCGCCGAGGCGCACGGATCCATCCATCACCTGCAGTGCTTCGAAGGGTGCACCAAGGAGATCTGGCCCGCGGACGACGTCGA
This sequence comes from Amycolatopsis sp. EV170708-02-1, assembly GCF_022479115.1. Taxonomy (NCBI): domain Bacteria; kingdom Bacillati; phylum Actinomycetota; class Actinomycetes; order Pseudonocardiales; family Pseudonocardiaceae; genus Amycolatopsis; species Amycolatopsis sp. EV170708-02-1. Next base: position 2,634,686 of record NZ_CP092497.1, on the reverse strand, counting down.
GGTCCCGATCGACGAAGACACCATGCGCGCGACGTCCCCGCTGCCGTCCTGCCCGCGCTGCGGTGGTCTCGCCCGGCCCAACATCCTGATGTTCGGCGACTACGACTGGTTCGGGCAGCGCAGCCAGGCGCAGCTCGACGAGCTGAACGCGTGGCGCCGCACGCATCGCGACCTCGTGGTGGTGGAACTCGGCGCCGGACAGGCCGTGCCGACCGTGCGGCGATACTCGGAGCTCGCCAGCGCCGCGACCGGCGCCCTCGTGCGGATCAACCCGCGCGAACCCGGGATCCGGCACGGCCGCGGCGTTTCCCTCGCGACCAACGGCCTGGAAACCCTCGAAGCACTGGACGCGCTGCTCACCTCGTGAGTGGTAAGGACGGTTAGAACCATCCTTACCACTCACGAGACGCGAGGGGTCACTGCCCGGGCAGCACGATCTCCGCGTAGACGGCGTCGTGATCGCTGCCCGGCGTCTCCAGCACCTTGAAGTCCGCGATGGCCGTCCGCTTGTCCGCCAGCACGTGGTCGATCGCCACCGGCGGCACCATCCCGTTCGTCCAGGTCCCCTGCAGCGCCTTCCCCAGCTGATCGGCCGCGTCCACGTATCCCCTGGTCAGCAGCTCGCGGAAGAGCGCGTGGTCGAGGCTCGCGTTGAAGTCGCCCGCCAGGATCCGGAAATCGTGCTCGGCGTCGGCGTACGGCAGGTCCTTGGCCTCGGCGACCCACTCGTGCCGGTCCCACATCGGCGCCGACGGATGGACCGCGACGACCTCGACGCGGACGCCGTCCCCGAGATCCACACTCGCGCTGGGCTGCTTGTAGTCCGAGTCGCCGCTCAGTTTCAGCGGCGTGAGCGGGTACTTCGACACCAGCCCGGAGCCGGACGCCCACTCGGCCGGATGCAGCACGCGATACGGCAGCACCTGGAACAACCCGGCCCGGTCGAGCGCGCTGATCGCCTCGGGCGTCAGCTCGGTGAGGCTCAGGACGTCGACCTGGTGTTCCTTCACGTAGCCGACGATCCTGGCCGGATCCGCCCGGCCGCCGAGCATGTTCGACGCCAGGACGCGGACGTGCTTCCCGTCGAGCGCCTTCTGCTCGTTCGCGAAGGCGCGCGGGAGGACCAGCGACGCGATCGTGCAGGTCAGCGCCAGCGCGACGACCGCGGTCCACCAGCGGCGCAGCCCCAGCGCGAGGACACCGAGCACGAGCGTCGCGATCCCGGCGTACGGGGTGAGCGCGAGCGCCGCGATCGTGTACGTGTTGCCGTCGTAGCCGACCAGCCGCAGCCCGGTCAGCACCGCGAACGGCACGACCGCCGCGATGAGCAGCCCGCTGACCAGCTTCCGCCCGGCACCCGGACGCGCCGGCGGCCGGACCGCCCGTTCTTCGATCACCATGCCGTCGAGTATGCCGATCGAGCGCGCCGGGGCGGCGGTCTCCACAACACCTTCACAACCTCCTCACACGGCGTCTACCAGCGCTTATCAGCCGCTGCCAGCGCGCTGTGCGTGGTCTGCCAGCCATCGGGTGCACCTTTGTCCGCGGGCGAGATCCACAGGAGGAAAGCGATGACTCACGCGATCAGGGCCGAGGGCCTGGTCAAACACTATGGGGAGACGAAGGCGCTCGACGGGGTCGATCTGGAGGTCCCGGCGGGCAAGGTGGTCGGGGTGCTGGGGCCGAACGGCGCGGGGAAGACGACCGCCGTCCGGATCCTGGCCACCTTGATCCGGCCGGACCGCGGCCACGCGAGCGTCTTCGGGTACGACGTCGTCAAGAACCCGATGGCGGTCCGGAGCATGATCGGGCTGACCGGGCAGTACGCGTCGGTCGACGAGGACCTTTCCGGTACGGAGAACCTCGTCCTGATCGGCAGGCTGCTCGAACTCTCGAGGACGGACGCGAAGAAGCGCGCGGCAGAGCTGCTGGAGCGGTTCGAGCTGACCGACGCCGCCGGCCGCGCGATCAAGACCTACTCGGGCGGCATGCGGCGGCGGCTCGACCTCGCCGCGAGCCTGGTCGGCCGTCCCAAGGTGCTGTACCTGGACGAGCCGACCACCGGCCTCGACCCGCACGCCCGCAACGAGGTCTGGGCCGTGGTCCGCACGCTGGTCGCGGACGGCACGACGGTGCTGCTCACCACGCAGTACCTGGAAGAGGCAGACCAGCTGGCCGACACGATCACCGTGTTCGACCACGGGCACGTCGTGGCGAACGGGCGGGCCGACGAGCTCAAGCGGCGGACCGGCGGCCAGACGCTGCAGGTCCGGCCGTCCGCGCTCGCCGACCTCGACGCCGTCGAGCGCATCCTGGCCGGGCTCACCGGGGTCCGGCCGAACCGGGACGACGACACCGGGCTGCTCACCGCGCCCGTCGCCGACCCGGTCCTGCTGTCCACTTTGGTCCGCAAGCTGGACGAGGCCGGGATCACCGCGGACGAGCTGGCGCTGCGGCTGCCCAGCCTCGACGAGGTGTTCCTCGCACTGACCGGCAAGAAGACCGGCGAGTCCACAAAGGACGCTACTCCGGAAGGGAGCCTGGTATGACGACCATCGCAGCGCCCGCACCACCACGGCGCGTCTCACTGTCGAGCAGCACCCGGCACGGGCTTTCCCTTGCCTGGCGCGGCATCCTGAAGATCCGCAAGAACCCGGAGCAGCTGGCCGACGTCACCATCGCGCCGATCATCTTCCTGGTCATGTTCGTCTACCTGTTCGGTGGCGCGATCATGGGCAGCACCGAGGGCTACCTCCAGATGATCGTGCCCGGCATCATGGTGTTCAACATCCTGCAGGCCAGCATGACCGTCGGCGTCCAGCTGAACACCGACGTCACCAAGGGCGTGTTCGACCGGTTCCGCGCGATGCCGATCGCCCGGTCGGCGCCGCTGATCGGCGCCGTTCTGGCCGATATCGTGCGGTACCTGGTGTGCCTGGTCGTGCTGATGGTCGTCGCGACGATCATGGGTTACCGCGTCCAGACCGGACCGGCCGAGTTCGCGCTGGCGATCGCGCTCGTCATCGCGTTCGCGCTGGCGTTCTGCTGGGCCTCGGTGTTCGTCGGGATGCTGGTGAAGAGCCCGGGCGCGGTGCAGGGCCTGATGTTCGTGGTGCTGATGCCGCTGACCTTCGGCAGCAACGTCTTCGTCCCGACCGGCACCATGCCCGGCTGGCTGAAGGCGTGGGCCGACATCAGCCCGGTGACGCAGATGTCCGACGTCCTGCGCGGGCTGATGAACGGCGGGCCGATCGCCGGTCCGCTGACCGGCTCGCTGATCTGGATGGCGGCCGCGCTCGCGGTCTTCTTCCCGCTCGCCACGTGGGCTTACCGGAAGCGCGTCTGACGGGGGTCAGGGGGAACGCGCGTGAAGGGCTCCTCGCCTCTGCCAGGCGAGGGGCCCTTCTTCACGGAGCCAGTTCCCGCAGGATCCAGGACAGCAGCTCGGTGCGGGCAAGCCCGGCGTCCTGCACGAGCAGCTCTTCGTAGCGCTCCTCGCCGAAATGCTCGCGAAGATCGCCGATCAGCTGCCGGATACCGGGTTCACCGAGGTCCAGTCTGCCGCGCAGGAGTTTCGCCGCGCCGAGCAGCCGGACGGCGGTCTCAGGTCGTCCCTGCCGGAACCGGATCAGGCCGCCGACCTCGACGATCCGCCCGAGGTCGGCGATGTCGCCGCGCTCCGCGGTGGACTTCGCGACGGCCGCGGCCCCGCGTTCGGCCGCGGCCAGATCCCCGGCGGCCAGCCCGATCTCGGTGTCGATGTATCCGCCGAATTCCTCGCCGAACGTGCCCGGCGCCGCGACCGAGGTCATCTTCTCCCGGAATCGGATGGCGACCTCGCGCGCCTCGTCCACGCGTCCGGCGCGGCAGAGCAGATCGGCCTTGCCCACCAGCACCATCACCGCCAGCTGGGCGTTGCCCATTTCGCTCGCGTAGCGCTCGGCCTCGAACATCTCGCGCATCGCCGTGTCCAGATCGCCCGCCCGCGCGTACTCCGTCGCGAGCCTCCATCGCTGCTGGACTAGGTCGTCCTGCGACCCCAGTTCGAGCGCGAGGGCGAGCCCCCGGCGGTACAGCGCGAGCGCGGCTTCGTGATCGCCGGACATCGAGATGTCGCTCGCCTTCATCCCCAGCGCCATCGCGGTGCCCCACCGGTCGCCCACGGCCAGAAATCCTTCGTAGGCCCGGTCCCTTGCCTGTTCAGCGCCGTCGGGGTCACCGTCGTCGACGAGGATGAAACTCTGCGCCCACGCCCCCGCCGACCTCGCCCACGGATCCGGGCTCGACAACGCCCGCTCCACCTCACGGTGCGCGAGTTCCTTGTCCTGGCTGAAGAAGGCCAGCATCGGCAGGCCGATGGCCAGCCCGGCGAACCGGGTGTACGCGTCCGTCCGCACGCATTCGTCGATCAGCACCCGCACGGCTTCGCGGTCGCCGACGCCGGGCACCATCGTGGTGATCTCGCGCATCGCCTGGAAAGCGGCCGCGAAGTCCTCGTCCAGCCGGTCACCGAAAGCGAGCACTTCGGCGACGAAGGATTCGACCCGATCGCTGTCGCCCTTGATCAGCCAGTACCAGAAGGTGCTGCCGAACAGATGCGTCGCCATGTCGACATCGCCGGCGTCGATGGCCTGGCGGAGCGCGGTCACGATGTTGCCGTGCTCAGCGTCGTAGCGCGAGATGGCGATGAGCTGATCGGCCGTCCGCAGCATCGGCTCCAGCCGCTCGGCGAGCTGGGCGTAGTAGCGGTGATAGGCCTTCGTCAGCTGTTCCCGCTCTTCGGCCTCATCGAGCCGTTCCGCCGCGTAGGCCCGGATGGTCTCCAGCATGCGGTAACGCGGCTCGCCCTGCTCCCCGGCGATCGCGTCCACAATGGACTTCTCGACGAGCGAGCCGAGGACGTACAGGATGTCCTCGGCGGGGAGGCCCTCGTCCGCGCAGACGCTTTCGACCGCTTCGACCTCGGCGCCTGCCCCGAACACCGAAAGCCGTCTGGCGAGCACGCGTTCGGCGTCGTCGAGCAGGTCCCAGCTCCACTCGACGACGGCACGCAGCGTGCGCTGCCTCGGCAGCGCCGTGCGGCTGCCGGAGGTCAGCAGGCGGAACCGGTCGTCGAGGCGTTGCGAGATCTGCGCGACGGTCATCGACCGCAGCCGCGCCGCGGCCAGCTCCAGCGCCAGCGGCATCCCGTCCAGCCTGCGGCAGATCTGCGCGACGTCGTCCACAGTGGACTCGTCGAGCCGGAAATCCGGGCGCACGGCCACCGCCCGGTCGACGAACAGCCGGATCGCGCCCGCCTCGGCGGCCTGGGAAACGGTCGGCGTGCCTTCCGGGACCGCCAGCGGGCCGAGCGGGCACAGCGTCTCGCCGTCGATGGCCAGCGCCTCCCGGCTCGTCGCGAGGACGCGCAAGGTCGGCACGCGCCGCAGCAGGGTGTTCGTCAGCTCCGCCGCCGCGTCGACCAGATGCTCGCAGTTGTCCAGCACCAGCACCGATTCACCGGCGCCGAGCGTCTCCACGACCCTGGCCAGCGCGTCCGCCGGGCGGCGCATCGGGTCGCCGGCGTGCGACAGGCCGAGATCCCACAGCTCCAGCGCCGCGAAGACCGCGCCGGGCAGGTCGCCTGGATCGCGGACACCGGCGAGCGGCACGAACCAGACGCGTCCGCGCGCGTGCGCCGGATGCCGTGTCGCGACCTCCGTGGCCAGCCGCGTCTTCCCGGCGCCACCGGGCCCGACGAGCGTCACCAGCCGCGCGCCGGCGAGGAGCTCGGCGACCAGTTTCAGCTCGTCGTCACGGCCGACGAAACTGGTCAGCCGGACCGGCAGGTGATCGGCGGGCGCGGGCGGCGGGCCGAGTTCGCCGCGCAACGCGGCGAGATGGATCTCCTGGAGCTCGGCCGAAGGGTCGACGCCGAGCTGGTCGGCCAGCGCGGCACGGACCTCCTCGTAGACCGCGAGGGCGTCGGACTGGCGATCGGCCGCGCACAACGCCCGGATCCACAGCCCGGCGAGCCGCTCGCGCAGCGGATGCCGCCCGGCGGCCTCCTTGAGATCCGCCAGCACCCGGTCATGTCCGCCGAGCCGGATCTCCGCTTCGAAACGGTCTTCGGTGGCTTCGAGCCGCAGGTCCTCCAGGCGCGTCGCCGGTGCCTGCGCGAAAGGAGCCTCGAGGACGTCGGACAGCGCCTGACCACGCCAGAGCCCGAGCGCCTCGGCGAGGATCGCGGCCGCAGCGGCGTCCCGGCCCGCCGTCAGCTCCGCGCGCCCCTCCGCGGCCAGCCGCTCGAAGCGGCACACGTCGACGTCCTCGCGGGCGACGTCCAGCCGGTAGCCGCCCGGCCCCGAGTCGAGGGCGACGTCTTCGCCGCGCAGGACCTTGCGCAGCCGCGAGACCAGGGATTGCAGCGCGTTCGCCGCGTCGGCGGGCGGCTCCGCGCCCCAGAGACCGTCGACGAGGGCAGTCGCCGGGACGGCGCGGCCGGGCTCCAGCGCGAGCCTGGCCAAGAGCATGCGGAGGCGGGCACCGCCGATGTCGACCGGGGTGCCGTCACCGGCCTCCGCTCCGACCGGGCCCAGCAGCGTCACACGCACGACCCCCAGCTTTCCAGAAGCCGCAAACGGATAGCCCGACCAGGCTGTGTCTCTCAGAGCGCGCTCTCGGACTCCGGACCCCGATCAGGCGACGGAAGTGGGGATTATCCGGGCACGAAGGATCTTTCCGGGCGGACGGCCGAGGTCACGGCGCTACGTTCGGGACCAAGTCACAGCCGATCGACTGGGAGCGTGAATGAGGTACCGGAGTGCGGCCGTCATCGCCGCCGTTCTGGCCGCGAGTGTCCTCGGCGGCGGGACCGCCCTCGCCGGCACCGGGAAACCCGGCGCCGACGGCGCGGGCGACAGCTACTACCCGCAGGACGGCAACGGCGGCTACGACGTCGCCGACTACAACCTGAAAATCGGCTACGAGCCCGCCACCAAGCAGCTCACCGGCCTGCAGACGATCACCGGGCGGACCACGCAGGCGCTGAGCTCGTTCAACCTCGACCTGCACGGGCTGACCGTCGATTCGGTCAAGGTCGACGGGCGCAAGGCGGCCTTCACCCGCACCGGCGACCACGAACTCGTGATCACCCCGGCGCGTTCGCTGCGGAACCACGAGCGGTTCACCGCCGAAATCGCGTATCACGGCGTCCCGCAGCCGATCGAGGATCCGGCGCTGGGCGAGAACGGCTGGCAGTACGCGAAATCCGGCGGCGCGTTCGTCGCGGGCGAGCCGAAATCCGCGACCACCTGGTACCCGGTCAACGACACCCCGCGCGACAAGGCGACCTTCCACCTCGCCGTCACCGTGCCCTCGGAGTGGGGCGTCATCTCGAACGGCCGCGAGCGCGGGCACTTCGCCGACGGGGCGAAGACCACCTACGTCTGGGCCGAAGAGACCCCGGCCGTGCCGTACATGACGACGGTCGCGATCGACAAATGGGAGTTCGAGCGGACGAAGCTGTCCGACGGCACCCCGGTCGTCAACGCCTACGCGCCCGGCACCCCCGCGTCGACCAAACAGGCCGAGGCGCGGCTGCCGGAGATCATCGACTTCCTGGCTTCGAAGTTCGGGCGCTATCCGGTGGACGCGGCGGGCGGCATCTTCCTCGCCGAGCCGATCGGATTCTCGCTGGAGACGCTGAGCAGGCCGATCTACTCGGGCGCGGCGGGCAACGTCCCGACGATCGTGCACGAGAACGCCCACCAGTGGTGGGGTGATTCGGTCGCCGTCGACAAGTGGAAGGACGTCTGCCTCAACGAATGCTTCGCTTCGTACGCGGAATGGCTGTGGTCCGAGGCGAAGTCGGGGCAGGACCTCAAGGCGCGTTACCTGACCGCCGTGCAGAAGGCGACGGACCGGTTCTGGGCCGGGAAGCTGTACGACATGGGTCCCGGCAACGAGTTCACGTACGTCTACTCCAAGGGCCCGGTGGCGCTGCACGCGCTGAAGAACTACATCGGCGCCGCGCCGTTCGACCGCATCCTGAAGACGTGGCCCGCCATCCACCGCGACGGCAACGCGAGCCTGCCGGAGTTCCAGAAGTTCGCCGAACGCGTCGCGCACAAGAACCTTCAGGGCTTCTTCGACGCGTGGTTCTACGGCAACACCAAACCGGCGCCCGAGTTCCTCTACCCGGGGGACCTCAAGCCGGCCGCCTGACGTTCGCCACTCGTGAGTGGCCAGGACGGTTAGAACCGTCCTGGCCACTCACGAGAACCAGCCTGAGCCGCGTCACACGTTAGGGTGAGGGCATGACGTCTGTGCTCCTCACCGGTTTCGAGCCGTTCGGCGGTGAGCGGGTGAATCCGTCATGGCAGGCGGTTTCCCTGCTCACCGGCCGTCGGCACGACACCGTGGCCGTCGAACTGCCGTGTGTCTTCTCGCGATCGCTGGTCACCTTGCGCGACGCGATCGACGAGTACCGCCCGGATCTGGTGATCTGCGTCGGCCAGGCGGGCGGCCGCCCCGACGTCACCCCGGAACGGGTCGCGATCAACCTGATCGACGCCCGCATCCCGGACAACGCGGGCTCTCAGCCCGTCGACGTCCCGGTGATCCCCGGCGGGCCCAACGCGTACTTCACCACTCTGCCGGTGAAGGCGTGTGTCACCGGGATCAAGGACGCGGGGCTGCCTGCGTCGGTGTCGCACACGGCTGGGACGTACGTGTGCAATCAGGTCTTCTACGGACTGATGCACTTGCTGGACAACGACTTTCCCGGTGTGCGCGGCGGTTTCGTGCACGTGCCGTACACCCCGGAGCAGGCCGCGCGGACCACCGCGCCGAGCCTGGCCGTGCACCGCGCCGCCGAGGCACTGGAGATCATCGTGGACACCTCGCTCACGGTGACCGAAGACCTTTCGACGCCCGCGGGCACCCTGCACTGATCATGGCTTGAGCTGCGCGGTGAAGAACTCGACCATCTCCGCGGTCGTCCGCGCGGAGCCGTCGCTGCGCGTCGAAACGAGCATCGCGCTCAACGGCGCGTCTTCGGTCCCGAAGAGCACGATGCCGCTTCGCGCGCCCACGCCCGCCACGTAGCGCCCTCGGAGCCCGTCGGCCGCCCAGGTGCCCTCCGCGGGCTTGCCCTTGGTCATCCGCTGGCGGACGCCGTCCTCCAGGCCGGTCATCGCGATGCCCTGGTAGTAGTTGATCGCGTTCGACCCCTTGCCGTCCTTGAACACGCACGTGACCGCCGACGCCGCGCCCACCGTGGCGGCCGCGTCCGGCGCGTCCCGGCACTCGTCCCGCTGCGGGATGACGGCGGCGATCCGGCGGAGACAGTCCGTGAACCCCTGCGCGTCCTTCGGCCCGGGCTGATCGCAGCTCACCGGTTTCACCGGGGCAGGTCCGGCGACCGGCTCCTCCTCGCCGCCGCTGAGCAGGACGATCGTGGTCACGATCGCCGCGAGGGCGAGCGCGACGACGCCGTAGGTCGTGGGCTTCTGCCAGTTCCGGCCAGGCGGTGGCGGGGGCGGCGTCCAGCGCGGCGGCTGCGGACGCCTCGCCACGGGTGGAGGCTGATGCTGGACGGGTTGCGGCCGCACCGGCGGCGAGACCGGTGCGAACGCGGGCACCGTCAGCTGCGAGTCCTCGCCACCGGCCGGCACGTGATGCAGCCCGAACGCGACCGCCGTCTCCGGCTGGTCCTGCGTGGTCGGCGCGATCCTGAGCTGGTTCGCCAGCAGGCTCGCCAGCAACGGCATCCGGCTCGGCCCGCCGACGAGGTAGACGCCGCCGAGCCGGTCCGGGGACAGCCCGGCGCGCTGGATCGTGGTGGCCAGTAGTTCGCCGCTGCGCAGGAAACTCGGCCGGACGAGCGCTTCGAGCTCCATCCGCGTCACCCGCACGTCGCCGAACGGCTCCGGCATCGGGATCTCGGTCTGCTGGTGGCGGGACAGGCTTTCCTTGGCGTCACGGACATCCTGCAGCAACGACCGGCGCGTCCGGCGGTCGCTGACCGACTGCGGACGCAGGATCCGTTGCCACTGCGCGGGATCGGAATGCGAGACCTCGCGGCCGATGTGCACCAGCAGCGCCTGGTCGATGTCGAGACTGCCGAGATCGGGCAACCCGTCCTCGGCGAGCACGGCGAACCCCTGCGCGCTCACGCCGACGACGGCGCAGTCGAAGGTGCCCGCCCCGAGGTCGTACACCGCGATCGGGCCCGGCGGCCGCCTGCCGCTGTTGAGCGAGGCGTAATGCGCGGCGGCCGCGACCGGCTCGGGAATGAGCACCGTCGTGCCGAATCCGGCCTTGAGCGCGGCGTCGCGGAGGATCTGCTTGCGATCCGGGCCCCAGCCCGCGGGATGCGAAATGCGCACCTGCGCGGGCGGCCGCTGGAGGATCAGCTCGGCCTCTTCGCCGACGCGGCGCAGGACCGCGGCGAAGGCGTCGGCGATGGGGAGCGAGACGTCACCGAGCTGGAGAGCGCCCTCGTCGATGCGCCGCTTCGGATTCGCCTCGAACCGGCTCGGATCCAGCCGGGCCCGGCGTTCGGCGTCCCGGCCGACGAAGACCGTGCCGTCCTTGTCGGCGTAGATCGCGGACGACATCGTCACCGACCCGTCGATCTCGACGACCTGCGTCCCCCTGCCGTGGATCGAAAGCACCCCCACCGTGCTGGAGGTACCGAAATCGATCGCCAGAACGTCCACCTGACCCCCTCCCGGACCCGAGGGCATCGTCTCACGCCCCCCGATCACGCGAGTTCCGCCTCCAAGCACGCGAGTTACGCCCCCAAGCACGCGAGTCGCGCCCCCAAGCACGCGTGTCGTCCGTCCAGTCACACGTGTCGTCCATCCACACACGCATGGCCTCCGTACGGAAACCCGAACTCGCGTGCTTGAACGGCGAACTCGCGTGCTTGGAGGCGTAACTCGCGTGATCAGACGGACGACACGACGGCCAGGAACGCGAAAGTGCCCGCCGCGGCGAACCGCGACGGGCACTTCCGGAGCAGAGAGGCTTTACTCGCCCTCGGCTTCACCGTTCTCTTCGGTCGAGCCGGCACCGATGCTCACCGGCGGGGCGTCCGGGACCGACGAGGGCCGGGCTTCGCCGCGGAAGACGAAGTGCGCCTTGTCGTCCTTCTCGCCCTCTTCGTCGTTCCAGCCTTCGACGTCGACCAGGATGATCTGGCCGGGCTGGACCTCGCCGAACAGGATCTTCTCCGACAGCTGGTCCTCGATCTCGCGCTGGATCGTGCGGCGCAGCGGCCGCGCGCCCAACACCGGGTCGAAGCCGCGCTTGGCGAGCAGCGACTTGGCCTTGGGCGTGAGCTCGAGCTCCATGTCCTTGGCCTTGAGCTGCGTCTCGACCCGGGCGATCATCAGATCGACCATCTCGATGATCTGTTCCTTGGTCAGCTGGTGGAAGACGATGATGTCGTCGATCCGGTTCAGGAACTCCGGCCGGAAATGCTTCTTCATCTCCTCGTTGACCTTTTGCTTCATCTTCTCGTACCGGTTGGTGCTGTCACCGCCGGACGAGAACCCGAGCGAGACGGACTTGGAGATGTCCGAGGTACCCAGGTTCGAGGTGAAGATGAGCACGGTGTTCTTGAAGTCGACCGTACGACCCTGGCCGTCGGTGAGACGGCCGTCTTCGAGGACCTGCAGGAGCGTGTTGTAGATCTCCTGGTGGGCCTTCTCGATCTCGTCGAACAGCACCACCGAGAACGGCTTGCGCCGCACCTTCTCGGTCAGCTGGCCGCCCTCTTCGTAGCCGACGTAGCCCGGAGGGGCACCGAAGAGCCGCGAAGCGGTGTACCGGTCGTGGAACTCGCCCATGTCGATCTGGATGAGCGCGTCGTCCTCGCCGAACAGGAACGCCGCGAGCGCCTTGGACAGCTCGGTCTTACCGACACCGGACGGGCCGGCGAAGATGAACGAACCGGAGGGGCGCTTCGGGTCCTTCAGGCCGGCACGGGTGCGACGGATCGCCTGGGAGACGGCCTTGACCGCGTCCTCCTGGCCGATGATCCGCTTGTGCAGCTCGTCCTCCATGCGGAGCAGACGCGTGGTCTCCTCCTCGGTGAGCTTGAACACCGGGATACCGGTCCAGTTGGCGAGGACCTCGGCGATCTGCTCCTCGTCGACCTCGGCGACGACGTCGAGGTCGCCGTCCTTCCACTGCTTCTCCCGCTCGCCCTTCTGGCCGAGGAGGGTCTTCTCCTCGTCACGGAGGCGGGCGGCGCGCTCGAAGTCCTGCGCGTCTATCGCGGACTCCTTGTCCCTGCGCACGTCGGCGATCTTCTCGTCGAACTCGCGCAGGTCCGGCGGCGCGGTCATACGGCGGATGCGCATCCGGGCGCCGGCCTCGTCGATCAGGTCGATCGCCTTGTCCGGCAGGAAGCGGTCGTTGATGTAGCGGTCCGCGAGGGTGGCCGCCTGCACCAGCGCGCCGTCGGTGATCGAGACGCGGTGGTGCGCCTCGTACCGGTCGCGCAGACCCTTCAGGATCTCGATCGTGTGCTCGAGCGACGGCTCGCCGACCTGGATCGGCTGGAAGCGGCGCTCCAGCGCGGCGTCCTTCTCGATGTACTTGCGGTACTCCTCGAGCGTGGTCGCGCCGATCGTCTGCAGCTCGCCACGGGCCAGCATCGGCTTCAGGATCGACGCGGCGTCGATCGCGCCCTCGGCGGCACCCGCGCCGACGAGCGTGTGCAGCTCGTCGATGAACAGGATGATGTCGCCGCGGGTCTTGATCTCCTTGAGCACCTTCTTCAGGCGCTCTTCGAAGTCACCGCGGTACCGGGAACCGGCGACCAGGGAGCCGAGGTCGAGGGTGTAGAGCTGCTTGTCCTTCAGCGTCTCGGGGACCTCGCCCTTGACGATGTTCTGCGCGAGCCCCTCGACGACGGCGGTCTTGCCGACGCCGGGCTCGCCGATGAGGACCGGGTTGTTCTTGGTGCGCCGCGACAGCACCTGCATGACCCGCTCGATCTCTTTGCCCCGGCCGATGACCGGGTCGAGCTTGCCTTCGCGGGCCTGCACGGTCAGGTTGCGGCCGAACTGGTCGAGCACCAGCGACGACGACGGGGTGCCTTCACCGCGTCCGGAGCCGGTCTCGGTCGACTCCTTGCCACCCTGGTAGCCCGACAGCAGCTGCAGGACCTGCTGACGCACCCGGTTGAGGTCCGCGCCGAGCTTGACGAGCACCTGTGCGGCGACGCCTTCTCCCTCGCGGATCAGCCCGAGCAGGATGTGCTCGGTGCCGATGTAGTTGTGGCCGAGCTGCAGCGCTTCGCGCAGCGACAGCTCAAGCACCTTCTTGGCCCGCGGGGTGAAGGGGATGTGCCCGCTCGGGGCCTGCTGCCCCTGGCCGATGATCTCCTCGACCTGCTGGCGGACGCCCTCCAGCGCGATGCCCAGCGATTCCAGCGCCTTGGCGGCGACACCTTCACCCTCGTGGATCAGACCCAGGAGGATGTGCTCGGTGCCGATGTAGTTGTGGTTGAGCATCCTGGCCTCTTCTTGGGCCAGGACGACCACCCGCCTCGCGCGGTCGGTGAACCTCTCAAACATGTGCACTCCCTCGACTGCTGCGACGGCGGCCCGTTTCCATCGTGCTTTCACCGCGATGGATTCAGCACCGTGAGACCACTCTAGTAGCCATGCGGTCGCGCTGGCGTACCACTACGGCTGATTGCGGCCCGTTCGCGCCCCGGCCGTTCTCCGGCCGTGCGCTCTTTCATCTTCCGGTTGCCCTGCACCTTTACGTCAAGCCCAACGTGCGAACACGCGTCCGGATTCCGCCGGACGAGGGTTGTCCGCTGAGCGCGAACACGGCTCCGCCCACTGGATGGACACCCGTCCGGAGTAGTCACGGACGGTATGTAAGGTTAGGCGTACCTAATGACGGGAGGCCGGTGTGTCGCATCCCCGCATGCTCGCGTCGCCGGAGGGCGGGCTTCGGGCCTCCCTGTCCAGGATGCCCGAAGACGCCCCGCTCCGCGCGGACGTCCCGCCGGACGAGCCGGGCTGGGTCCGCTGCGGCGACCTGCTCGGCGAACCGGCCCGTCTCGTGCGCTGGCGAGAGCGCCTCCACGACTGGCTGGCCGAGACGTATCGGGCAGCCCCGGTGATCCCCGAGCGGACCCCGGCGAGCTGGATCCTGTCCTGGTACCTGCACGTCCCGGCCATCGCCGGCGCGATGCTGCTCCATCACGAGCGCCGCGTCCCGTCGCTGGCTCCGTCCGCGTTGGCCTTCCGGATCGGCGCCGAACGGCCCCACCCCGAGTCGGTCGCCGTCCTCGGTGAGACGTTCCACTGCCTGCCGACGGACCCGGGTTCGGCGCACCCGAGGGCCGTCGTGGTCCCGGACGAGCGGGCGCTGGCCACCGTCCTGCGGGGCCGGTACGTCGCGCACGCGAGCCGGTTCATCGACGTCTACGGGCCGCTGACGAGGCTCGGGCGACGCCAGCTGTGGGCCGCCGCCACGGACACGCTCGACAACGCGCTGTGGTCGGCGGGACGGCTGGGCGGGACCCCGGAGGCCGAGGGAGCCGGGGTCGCGGACGCCGCGCTGGTCCTCGAAGCCCGGTTCCCGCCGCTCACGTCGGCGTCGAAGCTGACATTGGCATCGGGAACCGACGGACGCCGCGAGTGGATGCGAATCCGCGAAGCCTGCTGTTTCAACTATCTGCTTCCCGCGGAATCGGAATGCGGGGGCTGTCCGCGAAGCCGCTAACGGGTCCAGCCGGGGTTCCGCCCCGTCACTCCCAAAGCGCGCTCGAACGGCGTCGCGTCATCGGCGACCGTCACTTCTTCCCCGTACACCTTCATCGCGCGGGCCTGCTCGCCCATCGCCACGGCGGACGCCAAGACGGCTTCGGCCGCTTCGGGTGCGACGTCGAGCGAGCGGCCGGTCGCCTTCGCCAGGTCCCAGCCGTGGAGGACGAACTCGCCGAGCACCATGTCGCCGACGATCGACGACGGCATCTCGGCCTTGCCGAGCGCCGTCATGCCCTGCCACGCCTCAGGTGCCCCGAAGACGTCCACGAGCCGCGCGGTCTGCTTTTCGATGGCACTGAGCCATTCGCCGTCGGCGAGGCCCGCTTCGGCCTCACCGACGGACACCTCGGGCGGTGCCGCCTTGCTCCCGGCGGCTTCGAGCCAGGGACCCCAGTAGAGAAGGTGGTTCAGCAGCGCGCGGACGTCGTATTCGGCGCACGGGGTGCGGGCGGCGAGGTCGGACTCGCCGATCCCGCGCAGGATTCCGGCGAATTCCGCGGCGGCGGGGGCGATCAGGGCAGCGTGTTCGGACATACGGTCATGAGTTCACGGGAACCGGCGCGCTGTCTTGAAGAAACGCGACAGCGTTAGGTTGATCCGGTGAGCGGGCACCGGATCCCGGCGGGGATCGTCAACGCGCGGGCGGCGAAGTTCAGCCTCGTCCGGCATCCGCCGGCGCCGGAACTGCGCCCGTACGTCGACCACCACTGGGTGCTGCGCTGGGATCTGCGCGGCCGCCCCGGCGAGGAACAGGCGGTTTTGCCCAATCTCGCGGTGAACGTCACGTTCTTCCGCCACGCGGCGGGCGCGTTCGGGCCGGGGAAACGGCCTTTCCGCTACCTCGTCGAGGGCACGGACCACGGTATCGGTGTGCGATTCCGCCCAGGGGCATTCCGGGCATTCCTCGGCGGTCCGGTCTCGATGATCTCCGGCGGTTCCGTTCCGCTCACCGATCTCTTCCCCGGCGCCGGGCCAGTGACGGAATCGGTACGGAATGCGACGGACGACTTCGAAATGGTCCGTGTCGCGGAGGAACTGCTCCTCGCGAAACGCCCCGTGCTCACCGCTGCGGCCGCGACGGCCATCGAAGCGGTGGAAACAATCGCGGCCGAGCCCGCCATTACCCGGGTCGCCGAGCTGTCAAGCCGGACAGGCCTGTCTCAACGAAGCCTGCAACGCCTGTTCGCCGAACATGTCGGCACCGCCCCCAAATGGGCGATTCAGGTATACCGATTGAACGAGGCGGCGGCACGGATCGCGGCCGAGGAACGGCCGGACTACGCGGAACTGGCGACCGAGCTGGGCTATAGCGACCAAGCGCACTTCACCCGGGATTTCCGCTCCGTGACCGGATGGGCGCCCACCGAGTACGCCCGCTTGAACCGTGTACAAGAACAAGAAAGCCGCCGGGAACAGTTTCCCGGCGGCCGTCTGGTCTGAAAGACCTCAGTTCTTCTTGTGGTACGCCTCCACGACCTCGGACGGGATACGTCCGCGGTCGGAAACCTGGAAGCCGTTCTTGCGGGCCCAGGCGCGAATGGCCTGGTTCTGCTCGCGGTCCACGGTCGCGGGACGGGCGGCGGCCTTCACGCCGGCGACCGGACGAATGGCGGTGCGCTTACGGCCACCCGCGCGACGGGCGTGCTCCACATACTGGGCCAGCGCGTCACGAAGCTCTTCCGCGTTTTCCGCGGAAAGGTCGATCTGGTAGCTGACACCGTCCAAACCGAACTCGACGGTCTCTTCCGCCTCGGTGCCGTCGAGGTCGTCGACGAGCGAGACGAGCACCTTCTGTGCCATCTGTTTCCTCCTGCTGGGGGCTTACACGAATGATCTGGTACGGGGCATGCCCCGGACAGAAGACTTTGTCTAGCGACATTAATACCCGCTACCGACTCATAACGCAAATCTTGTTTACGAGAACGATCGAGGTATCTGTCACGCGGACGGGTTATTCGGGTCGGACGAGCGGGAACAGGATGGTCTCCCGGATACCAAGGCCGGTCAGCGCCATCAGCAACCGGTCGATCCCCATTCCGACACCACCGCTCGGCGGCATTCCGTACTCCAGCGCGCGGAGGAAATCCTCATCCAGGTTCATGGCCTCACTATCACCCTGCGCACCCAGCCGGGCCTGTTCCACCAGACGCTGACGCTCTACCACGGGATCGACCAGCTCGGAGTATCCGGTGGCCAGTTCGAATCCGCGCACGTACAGATCCCACTTCTCGGCGACCCCCGGCTTGCTGCGATGTTGCCTGGTCAGCGGGGATGTCTCGACCGGAAAATCACGGACAAAAGTGGGTTCGTGGAGATGATCGCCGACGAGATGTTCCCAAAGTTCTTCGACGAGTTTGCCGTGGCCTAACTTTGGGTCGAGCTCCAGCTCTCGCGCTTCGGCATAGGAACGGAGCTTGTCCGCCGATGTCTCGGGAGTGACCTCTTCCGACAACGCCTCGGACAACGACTCGTACATTCCGAGCGTGGTCCACTCGCCGGACAGGTCGTACTCCGAACCGTCGGCGAGAGTGACCACCTGAGTGCCGAGAACGTTCTGCGCCGCCTCCTGGATGAGCTGACGCGTCATCACCGCGTTGGAGTCATAGGTCGCATACGCTTCGTAGTACTCGAGCATGGCGAACTCGGGCGAGTGCGAGGAGTCGCTGCCCTCGTTCCGGAAGTTCCGGTTGATCTCGAAGACCTTCTCGATACCGCCGACCACGCAACGCTTGAGGTACAGCTCCGGCGCGATCCTCAGGTACAGATCGAGGTCGAAGGCATTCGAATGCGTGACGAATGGCCGCGCCGCGGCGCCGCCGTGCAGCGTTTGCAGCATCGGGGTCTCGACCTCGAGGAATCCCCGGCCGTGAAACGAGTCACGCAGGGAACGCAGCACACCGGCGCGGGTACGGACCACGTCCCGCGCCTTGGGACGCACGATCAGATCGACATAACGCTGCCGGATCCGCGTTTCCTCGGCCAGGTCTTTGTGCGCCACGGGCAACGGGCGCAATGCTTTCGACGTGATGCGCCAGGAGTCGGCCATCACGGAAAGCTCACCGCGCTTGGAGGTGATGACCTCACCGGAGACGAATACGTGATCACCGAGATCGACATCGGACTTCCACGCCGCGAGCGCGTCCTCGCCCACCTTCGCGAGGCTGAGCATCGCCTGCAACTCGGTGCCGTCGCCTTCACGAAGACTCGCGAAACACAGTTTGCCGGTATTGCGCATGTACATGACCCGGCCGGTGATACCGACGATGTCGCCGGTGGCGGTGTCGGCAGGAAGACCGGAATGCTTCGCGCGCACTTCGGCCAGCGAGTGCGTCCGGGGCACCTCGACCGGATACGGATCGATACCCTCCGCGATTATCCGGTCGCGCTTGTCCCGGCGCACCCGCATCTGTTCCGGCAGGTCTTCGTCGGGGCTCACGCCCTCGGATGCGGGGATTTCAGTCATGGCGCACAGCGTACGAACCCGCCGCTTCCCTACGCCAACCGGATTACCTTTTCCGGGTCCGGACCGGCCGGTTTTCTCTCCATTAACCTTGAGCGCGTGAACTCATCCACTCCCGGCATCGAACCCGAACTGCACGCACGTCGCGCCGCCTCGTTCGGCGCGAAGGCCGCCGACTATGCCGCGCATCGGCCGGACTATCCGGAAAAGGCACTGGCCTGGGGGCTGGCCGGCGCGGCGGCGACCCCGCGGCGGGTCCTCGACCTGGCGGCCGGGACCGGCAAGGTCAGCGAAGGACTGCTGACGCTCGGCGTCGAGGTCACCGCCGTCGAGCCGGACGAGAAGATGCTCGCCGAGCTCACTAAGGCACTCCCCGGCGTGACGCCGCTCGTCGGGACCGCCGAAGAGATCCCGCTGCCGGACGGATCCGTGGACGCCGTGCTGGTGGGCCAGGCCGTGCACTGGTTCGACCTCGACCGGGCCTATCCGGAGATGGCCAGGGTGCTCAAGCCGGGCGGAGTCGTTGCCGCGCTGTGGAACCACGACGACGAATCGGCGGGCTGGCTGGCCGAGCTGAACTCGCTGATCAAGACGTCGATGAGCAGGCGCTGGCTGAGCGACTACGAATCGCTGCCGGAACACGAGGCCTTCGAGCCGTTCGAGAAGAAGACCTTCGGCCACAAACACCCCAGGACGGCGGAAACCCTGGTGGCCACTCTCGCGACCCATTCGCACCTGCTGGTGGCCACGGCGGCGGAACGCGAAGCCAAACTGCGCACGGCGCGGGAATTCCTCGACCGGAATCCGGAAACCGCCTCGGGGGAATTCGACCTGCCGATCACCACCACCGTCTTCCGGGCGCGTAAGCGATGACCGACTGGAAGGCGACGTTCACGACGACGTTCGGCGCCCCCGCGTCGGCGGTGTCCGCTCGGATCTGGGCCGAGGTGTACGGCGACGAGTACCCCGCCGAGCTGGACACCTACAGCTTCGTGACCCGCACCGACCTGCGCCGCATCGCGGCCGAAGCGCGTCTGGAGCCGGGTGGGCGGCTGGCCGACATCGGCTGCGGGCGCGGCGGCCCCGGGCTTTGGGTCGCCGCGCGCACGTACGCGACGCTCACCGGCATCGACATCGCGGAGACCGCGCTGGCGTCGGCGAGGCGTCGCGCGGAGGCGATGGACGTCGAGGCCACCGAATTCCGGGTCGGCGACTTCCAGGACACCGGGATGGAGGACGCGTCGTTCGACGCGGTGATGAGCGTGGACGCGCTGCTGTTCGCGCCCGACAAGCGGCGCGCCTGCGAGGAGTTCGCGCGGATCCTCGCGCCGGGCGGGCGGCTGCTCGTCACGACCTGGGACTTCGACGGGCAGCCGGTGAACCGGCCGCCCCAGGTCGCCGACCACCGGCCGCTGCTGGAGGCCGCCGGCTTCGACGTCCTCGCCTACGAGGAGACACCGGACTGGCGGGCGCGGCAGCGACGGACCGTCGAGCTGTCGCTCGAACGGCTGGAGGAACTCGCGGCCGAATCGGGCGACGATCCTTCGAGGCTCCGGGCGAGCCTCGAACAGACGCTGCGGAACCAGGACCTCATGACGCGGCGGGTGCTGATGATCGCCTCCCGCCGTGCCTGAAGGCGTAACTCGCGTGATCAGGCACGTAACTCGCGTGCTTGGAGGCGTATCTCGCGAGTTACGCCTCCAAGCACGCGAGTTACGTCTCTGAGCACGCGAGTCACGGGTTTGATCACGAACGGGCCGGGGCGTGGTTGCGCTCGTAGACCAGCCGCAGGCCCAGGAGCGTCAGATCCGGCGCGTGCTCGGTGATCGTCTCGGACTCGCCGAGCACCAAGGGTGCGAGGCCGCCGGTCGCGATCACGGCGACCGGGTCGGTCCCGCTCGGCGAAAGCTCGCGCTTGATCCGCTTCACCAGGCCGTCGACCTGGCCGGCGAAACCGTAGAGGATGCCGGATTGCAGGCATTCCACGGTGTTCTTCCCGATCACCGACCGCGGCGGCACCAGCTCCACCTTGCGCAGCGCCGCGGCCCGCGCGGCCAGCGCGTCCACCGAGATCTCGATACCGGGCGCGAACGCGCCGCCGAGGAACTCGCCTTTGGCGGAGATGGCGTCCACATTGGTCGAAGTCCCGAAATCCACCACCACACAGGCGGTGGACGGGTGCAGGTGATGCGCGGCCAGGGTGTTCACCAGCCGGTCCGCGCCCACCTCCTTGGGGTTGTCGACCAGGAGCGGCACGCCGGTGCGCACCCCCGGCTCGATGACGATCTTCGGCACCCTGGCGTAGTACCGCGAAAGCATCACGCGCAGCTCCCGCAGCACGGCGGGAACCGTGGACAGCGCGCTGATCCCGGTGACCGCGTCCGCGTGCGAGCCGAGGAGCCCGCGCATGGTGAGCGCGAGCTCGTCGGCGGTCATCCGCGCGTCGGTGCGCATGCGCCAGTCACCGACCAGCTCGGAGCCGGAGTACAGCCCCAGAACGATGTTGGTGTTGCCGACGTCGACCGTGAGCAGCAAAGGGCTCAGCTTTCGGCGTGCAGCAGCGCGTCGAGACGGCGGGCGTCGGCGGTTTCGGCGACCGGGAAGGTCATCGTGTCGTCGTCGGCCAGCGTCACGGTGCCGCTCAGCAGGCCGGAACCCTCCGGCGCGTGGCCCGGGTTCGCGCCCTTCTCGACGATCCGGTTGTCCGCGTCGACGAAGACGACCCGCGGCCGGAACGCGGCCGCCTCGGCGTTCTCCATCTGCGCGTACGAAATCAGGATCACCAGATCGCCGGGGTGCACCAGATGCGCCGCGGCGCCGTTGATGCCGAGCACCCCGCTGCCGCGTTCGCCCGCGATCACGTAGGTCTCGAGCCGTGCGCCGTTGGTGACGTCCACAATGGACACCTGTTCGCCCGGCAGCAGATCCGCCGCGTCCATCAGGTCCTCGTCGACGGTCACCGATCCGACGTAGTGGAGATCGGCCTGGGTGACCGTCGCCCTATGGATCTTCGATTTCAGCATCGTGCGGTACATCGTGGACTCTCCCTATTCCCCTGCGTCCGGCGCGTGTTCCGGATGGTCCACGGCCGCGCCGAGCACCACCGGGACGTTGTCGATCAGCCGGGTACTCCCCACCCTGGCCGCGATCAGCAGACGCGCCTCACCGTCGACGGGCGCGGGCCCGAGGTCGGTTCCCCTCAATTCCAGATAGTCGACCTCGACCGCGGGTCGCGCGGCGAGGGTCTGCCTGGCGGTCGCCAGCACGGCTTCCGCGCCGTCGCGTCCGACGAAGGCACCCGCGGTGAGCGCCGCCGACAACACGATCGCGTCCTCGCGCTGTTCCGGAGTCAGGTAGACGTTGCGCGAGGACAACGCCAGCCCGTCGCGCTCCCGTACCGTCGGCACCCCGATGACCCGGGTGTCGAAGTTCAGGTCGCGCACCATCTTCTTGATCAGCACCAGCTGCTGGTAGTCCTTCTCCCCGAAGAAGGCGTAGTCCGGCCGCACGATGTTGAACAGTTTCGCCACCACGGTCAGCACGCCGGCGAAATGCCCCGGCCGCACCGCGCCTTCCAGCTCGTCGCCGAGCGCGCCGGGATGCACCGTGACGGTGGCCCCTTCGGGATACAGATCCGACGCCTTGGGCAGGAAGCCCAATTCGACGCCGTCCTCCTTCAGCACTTCGAGGTCCTTGTCCAGCGGACGCGGGTACGCCTCGAAGTCCTCGCCCTCCCCGAACTGCAGGGGGTTCACGAAGATCGACGTCGCGACGACCGTGTTCGGCAGCCGCTTCGCGCGGCGGATCAGCTCGCGGTGCCCCGCGTGCAGGGCGCCCATCGTGGGCACCAGCGCGACCTTGCGGCCGACGCCGTGCAGCGCACGCGTCACCTGGCTGACCTGCTCCGGCGGCTGGAAGGTGTGCAGCGTGCCTCGGGCGAATTTCGGTGTGGTCACTGGTTTTGCTGCCCTTCGGCGGGGTCACTGAGGAGTTCGGTGAGCTCGGCGGCGGCCGAGGCGTCCAAGAGCCCGGCGGCGTCGCCGCGCGCCAGCGTGCGCTTGGCCAGCGCGCGATAGCTCGGGGCGATGTCGGGGCCACGTTCGGCCAGCACCGCGAGATGCTTGCGCACGGTGCCGAGATCACCACGGGCCACCGGCCCGGTCAGTGCCCGGTCCCCGTGTCGCAGAACATTATCCAACGCCGCCGACAACAACGGAGCCACCAGGCGTTCGGGCTGGGCGATTCCCGCCCCTCGCAACAGTTCCGCGCAGTCGGCGACCAGTGTCATCAGGTGGTTCGCGCCGTGTGCCAACGCCGCGTGATAGAGCGCTCGCGCTTCGTCGGGGACCCGGACGGGCTCCGCGCCCATCTCCACGGTCAGCGCCTCGCCGACGTTCCACGCCGCTTCGTCACCTTCCGCCGCCGTGACGCCGAAGCTGCAGGCGGCGAGCCTGTCGAGGTCTTCGGGACGGCCGGTGAAGGTCATCACGGGGTGCAGGGCCAGCGGCAGCGCGCCGGCCTCGGCGGCGGGTGCGAGGACGTCGATGCCGTGCGATCCGGAGGTGTGCACGACGATCTGTCCCGGACGCAGGGAGCCGGTGGCGACGAGGCCGCGCACCATCCCGGCGAGCGCGTCGTCCGGCAGGGCCAGCAGGACCAGGTCGGCCCGGCGGGCGACCTCGTCGGGCGGCAGGAGCGGCACGTCGGGGAGCAGCTGCTCCGCCCGGCGCACCGAAGCGTTGGAAAGGCCCGAAGCGGCGACGACCGTGTGCCCGGCCCTGGTGAGCGCCGCGCCTACGACACTGCCGACACGGCCTGCGGAAACGACGCCGACGGCCAGGCGAGCGGGCCTCATCATGGCGTGCGCCGATGGACGCTCATGGTCGAAAACTCCTCAGCTCGTTCCAGTCCCGCTCTGCGGTCGCGGGTACCAGACGACGGCGCGAGGGTAACCCTCCGGCCCGGGTCTGAACCGGCGCTCGTGACCAGCTTCACCTGACCGTGGTCATCCTCGCGGCGCGCCGTCGGCGAGCCGGACGGCCTCGGCCCGCGACGTCTTGAGCACCTGCAACAGCTCGCGCTGCCGCTGTTTCGCCTCGTCGGTGAGCTTCTGGCCGCGCCGCAGGAACGCGAGCTCGGTCACGCTGGCCTGATAGCGGCCGACGGCCTTCGCCGCCTCCCGTCCCGACTGCTTCCGTGCCTGTTTCCGCCACGACCGCCGTCCGGACAGGCTGGCCAGCAGCGAGACCTCGGTCGGGGCGATCCAGCGTGCGTCGACCATCATCGGCAACGCGGCCGCGACGATCCGCTGCTCGCGGCGGCGCTGCATGACCACCACCGAGAAGACGCCGATGAACAGCGGCACCATGATCAGGAAGTAGACGTTCAGGAAGGTTTTGGCGCCGCCGAGCAGCGCGGCGCCGTTCCACAGCGCGTGCAGCAGCACGGCGACGAGGTAACCGCCGATCGGCGCCAGGATCCGCAGCGAGCGGACCTTGCTGCTCGCGGCGACCCCGAGGCCGATCCCGGTCATCACGG
Source organism: Amycolatopsis sp. EV170708-02-1 (assembly GCF_022479115.1). NCBI lineage: Bacteria > Bacillati > Actinomycetota > Actinomycetes > Pseudonocardiales > Pseudonocardiaceae > Amycolatopsis > Amycolatopsis sp. EV170708-02-1. Next base: position 2,610,905 of record NZ_CP092497.1, on the reverse strand, counting down.
CGAACAGCGGATGCGTGAACGGTGAAAGGACACCACGCAGGAAGAACGCCGCGAGCACACCGGCGCTCGTGCCGTCGCCGAAACCGTGCTCGGCAAAGGCACGGCCGAAGTAATAGATGTTCTCGGTGAAGGCGAAGCCCGCCGCAGTGAACCCGGCGTAGACGATGCCGTCCACGACCCCGTCGAACTCGCTCGGGCGCCGCCACCACAGCAACAGGATGAAAGCGGCCTTCGCGGCCTCCTCGACCAGCGGCGCGGAGACCAGGCCGCTGATCTTGCCGCCGACACCCGTGCCGAGCAGCAGATCGCCGACGGCCTCGGCGCCGCTGTTGAGCAGCAACGCGATGATCGTCGCGACACACGCGCCCCAGACGAAGGCCAGCAGGAGGAGCTTCGGCGGCTCGGGTTCCCAGCGGTCGACCCACAGGAACGCGGTGACCACCACGGCGACCGGGACCAGGGCCGCGAGCACGCCGATCCCCGCCGCGAGCGGGCCCACCTTTTCGGTCACCGTGCCGAAGACGAACAGCCCGCACAGCGCGACGGCGATCAGCCCGAGCACCGGCAGCAGCACGGTGATCGACCGAGACCGGCGTGGCCGGTCGAGACCGGGCGCCGGGGAGGAAGGCTCGCTCACAGCGGGTCACCCTACCGTCGGTACGGGACACGAGCCGTACGTGGAGCCGGAGTCCGAGACGCTACCGGCCACACAGGGCTCGCCTGTCGGACACGGTCAGTCTTCGGCGCGCCGCCTGCGCCGCGGAGTGGATTCGTTCGCGCCGTTGGCGGCGAGCAGATCCATCACCGAGCGACCGGACGCGTGAGAGCCCGCCTCGGAGGTCTCCGGACGGCTGTGCGACGCCCCGGACGAGCCATTGCGGGACGGCGTCTCGTCGTCCGGCTTCGCCCGCCTGCCGCCGTGACGGCCGCCGGTGGACTCGGCGCTCTGCCAGGCCGGGGGCTCCCCGTCCGGACGACGGCGACGGCCGCCGCCGGTGGGCTCCGGGACGTTCGGGGCCGGGGTGATCGAGACCGAGGAGTCCTCGGCGGCCCGGCGACGGCGTCCGCCGCCGCCGTTCTGCGCCAGCCGGATCTCTTCGGGCAACGTCGGGTTGACCGCGGGCGGCTCCTCCGCCGCCGGGGAGCCGTGCCGCGACGGCGCCTCGGCGGCCGGGCGGCGCACCGGTTCGGGCTCCGGCTGCCGCACGGGCTCGGCCCGGCGAGGCGGCTCGGACACGGCCGGGATCGACGGCGGGGTCGGCGGCTCCGGGTCACGACGCGGCTCCGGCCTCGGCTCGGGGCGCGACTGGGCGGCCGCGGGCTGAGGCTTGGCCGGCGGCGTGGGACGCAGCCGGTCCTGGAAGTCGTCCTTCCTGGGGAACGCCGCGCTCAGATCGGAGACCGGGCGCTCCTGCGTCCACGACGGCTTCCACTCGCCGGTGGCCTCCATCGGCTCCGGCGTGGCCGGCTTGTTCACGGGCGGCGGCGTGCCACCGGCCGGGCGGGCCCGCTCCACCGGCTTCATCCCGGGGCGGGTCAGGCCGAGCTCGCGGTTCGGCCGGGGACGGTCCGGCTCGACCTTCTTCACCGGCTTCGGCTGCGCCGGAGGCTTCACCGGCGGCGTCTGCTTGCGGGTCTGCTCCTCGGGCCGCGTCGCGGGAGGACGCTGCACGGTGCCGGCGTCGAGCCGCTGCTGCAGCGAAGACTGCTGCGGGCGGCGCGGCGGCTCGCTGCGCGGGGGCTCCGGACGCTGGGGCTGCCGGGCGATGGTGGGCATCGACGGCTGCGAGACCTCGGCGCGCGACACACCCGGCATCGACGGGCGGGACACCTCGGCGGGCGTCACCGGCGGCGGGGTCTTGCGCTGGGCGTCGACCCTCGGCATCGGCCGGGAGATCTCGGCGGGCGACATCCCGGGGTTCGACATCTCGAGCCGCTCGCGGCGAGCGGCTTCGGCGGCGAGCGCCTCGGCCGCCTTCGAAGCGCGGGCATCCGCCTTGCGCATACTGCGGCGAGTCGACTCGTCGACCGGCTTCGGTCGCTGGACCTGATTGCTCTGCCCGTAGCCGTTCGTGCCGTTGACCTGGCCGTTCGCCGGTTTGCGGCGGGCGGCTGGCGGCGTGCCCGCCCGCGCGGAGGCGGGTTCGAGGACGCGGTCGATCATCTCGGTCGGGCGCTCACGTTCGCGCTCGTCGACGTCGATAGTGGTGCTCTTGGCGGCCATGAGCTGGGGTTTGCCGTTGCCGTTCTCGGACCCCGCGCTCATCAGCTGCTTGTTGTCGAGGGACCGCATCCGGGTGGCCTGCGCGGTGAGCGCGACGCGTTCGAGGAGAACCTCGCCACCGAAGAGCGACTGGAGGCTTTCACGCAGGGCGCTCACCTCGGCTCTGAGCGCTTCGAGCTCGTCGTGGGAGCGGCTCTCGGCGGCCTGCCTGGTCTCCGCCTCGATCTCCAGCTCGAACTCGCGGCGGGCGGCGATCTCGCGTTCCAGCTCCAGCTCGTAGACGGCCTGAGCCTCGGCGACGGCGTCCTCGCTCTGCGAAACGTGCTTGCGGTAGCGGACCGCGAGGAACGCACCGATCAAGGCGGCCCACAGCGCCGCGACGATCCCCAAGCGCAAGTAGCGGAGGTCGTCGGAAAGCACCAATGCGAGAGTCGCGCCGACGGCGAGAACCAAGCCGACGACAAGCCACGGCCTACCCGCAAGGCGGCCGCGCGAGTCGTCACCCACCCCGGTCATGCCCAACACCGTACCTTCTAGTAATCCGAACGAGACCTAGTCGGTACTTCGAGCGGTGCCTCTCGAGCGTTAACCGGTCGGCTCGGGATCGCGCTCCCGATCGCCGCCCTCGGGGGTCCGGCAGCAGTGTTCGAGCCATAAAGCCGCAGCTACCAGCGCCACCGAGCTGACGATCCCGACCGTCGCCGAGCGGAGATCACCGCTCGCCGCGAGGAGTTCGTCACGTCGCGGAAAAAGATACGCGAAAGCCGCCAGCCACACCCCCGTCATGGCGGATCCGGCGAGCGAAGAGGCCTTCGCGAGGGCCACCGATCGGGCGACGGAGATCGCGGCGAGCACGCGGTTGCTCTTGATCCGCGCACGGATGATGAAGGCGAGCACGGTCTCGCAGAGCGCGAGGACGAGCAGAGTGATTCCGGCGAAGAGCGGAAGCGCGGGGATGGAGCCGTAGGCGACCTGGAAGAGCAGATAGGCCAGTACCAATCCCAGGAGGCCGGCCACCGCCAGCTCACGTGGCCGGGTGAAGTGCATGGTCCAACGCTACCTGGCAGGCTTGACTCTCCACCAACTGGAGAGTCGACGATGAAGCATATGGGCACCGCAGCGGTTTTCACCATCGGGGAGCTGGCCAAACGGACCGGCCTGCCGGTGAAGACCATCCGCTTCTACTCCGACGAAGGGCTCCTGCCCCCGACCGATCGCACCGATTCGGGCTACCGCCTCTACGACGCCACCGCTATGGCTCGCCTGGAGCTGGTCCGGACCTTGCGGGAGCTCGGGCTGGGTCTCGCGGACGTTGAGCGGGCGCTGACCAGGGAAGCGACCATCGGGGACCTCGCGGTCCAGCACGTCGCCGCCCTGGACGAGCAGATCCGGCGGCTGGAACTGCGCCGCGCGGTCCTGCGAGCGGTGGCCAAACGGGACTCGCCACTGGAGGAGGTCGAACTGATGAACAAACTCGCGTCGATGTCGGACGAAGACCGCAGACGTTTGCTCGACGAGTTCTGGGCGGACATGGTCGAAGGGCTCGAACTGGATCCGGAGTTCTACGAGCGGATGCGCTCGGCGAAACCGGAACTGCCCGACGACCCGACGCCCGAGCAGCTGGAGGCCTGGATCGAATTCGCCGAACTCGTGCAGGACGAGGATTTCCGCGCGTCCATCCGCCGGATGAGCGAGTGGCACTCGCAGCTCCGGCAGCAGGACGAAGCGGACTTCGGCGCGAAGCAGCAGGAGCTGTGGTTGGCGTGGAGCGCTCGGGCGACCGAAGCGCTCGAAGCCGGCCTCGCGCCCGACTCTGCCGAGGGCCGCGAGCTGGCGGAGACGATCTTCACGCAGTCTTCGCGGAACGGCCGTGACCCAGCCGACCCGGCCTGGCGGAAGCGGCTGACCGACGGGATGGCGATCAGCGCCGACCCGCGGGCCGAGCGGTACTGGCTGCTGCTGGGGAAGATCAACGGCTGGCCGTCGTTCCCGTCGCAGATGGCGCAGGCGGAGTGGATCATCGCCGCCCTGCGCTCCGCGCTGGGGTAGCAAGGGACCTTTGCTACCACCCGCATTAGTCGACTAATTGCAAGGGTCGGGGGCGGGTGGAGTGGGCGTTGCGAAAGTGGCTTTCGCAACGCCGGCGGAGCTTGGCGGTGACTGTGTGGATTTCTGGTCATCCAACGCACCAAAATCCACACAGTCCCACGCGAGGTGACCGAGCGTGAGAGGTGTGTGGATATAGGGACACTCAACGTCCCTATATCCACACACCCACCCGCTCGGCGCGCGTTTCGTCCTCTGTACGCGGTGGTTCGTATCGCCGACTACCGCATTCAGAGGACGAAACGCGTGAGGCGGACGGAGTCGCGGTCCGAGGCGGGGCGGGCAGCGAGGAGGTCGGCGACGGGACCATGGCCGGGGAGCACCGCGTCGGGCTCGATCTCCAGCCAGGGGATCAGCACGCTCGCGCGCTCCGGCGTGCCGGGATGCGGAAGCAGCAACTGGGGGTCGTCGGAGCGCACCCCGTCCACGGTCACTATGTCGACATCCAGCGTGCGCGGGCCCCACCGGAGTTCGCGCACGCGCTCCGCCGCCCGCTCGGCGGCCTGCCCGGTGCGCAGCCAGTCCCAGTGATCGCGCGCCGGGTCGTCGACCAGGACGACGGCGTTCAGGAAGTCCGGCTGGTCCTCGACGCCCCACGCCTTGGTCTCGTAGACCGACGACACCGCGACGACCGCGGGCCGCACCGCGTCGACGGCGGATCGGAGGTACGCGAGCCGATCACCCAGGTTGGAGCCGAGCGAGAGCAGCGCGCGGCTCATCGCTCCCGCCGTCTCTGTGAGTGCGCGCAGCGCGCGATCGGAGACTTCACCGCGCGCGCCCTCTTTCGCGGCCGCCAGGCCGCCCGAAAACGCGATGCCGGGGCGCTGGTCACGGCAACCGCCGGGAAGACTCCGGCTCGCGCCCCGTCGGCGCGTTTTCGGCAGCGCGCGCAGAAAACACCGTGACCGCGACATCGTCGAAGTTCAGCGGGATCGGCGCGGACGGCTTGTGCACCGTCACCTCGACAGCGGTCAGCCGCTCGTCGCGCAGCACCTCGTCGGCGATCTTCCCGGCGACACTCTCGATGAGGTCGTACGGCTCGCCCGCCACGATCCCGGCGGCGAGCTCCGCCAGCTCGCCGTAATGCAGCGTCTTGGTCAGATCGTCGGACGCGGCGGCCGGGCCGAGGTCCAGCCACACCACGATGTCGACGACGAACTCCTGCCCGTCCCGCTTCTCGTGGTCGAAGACCCCGTGCCTGCCGAAGACCCTCAATCCGGTCAACGTGATCCGGTCAGACAACAGGACTCCCCTTCCGCCAAGCCGCCGCGACGGTCACGGCGTCGATACTCGCGCCGACCTCGTGCACCCGCACCCCCCAGGCACCGGCCGCCGCGGCGAGCGCGGACACGGCCGCGGTCGCGTTCTCCCGACCGTCCGGCGGAGCGGGCTTTCCGTCCTTTCCGGACAAAAGGCGCCCGAGGAACCGTTTGCGCGACGCGCCGACGAGAACCGGGAAACCCAGTGACAGAAAGGAATCCAGGCCGTTCAACAGCGCCCAGTCGTGCTCGGCGTTCTTCGCGAAACCCAGCCCGGGGTCGAGCACGATCGCAGCGGCGTCGACGCCCGCGGCGAGCGCTTCGTCCACTCGGGACAGCAGCTCGGCGCGCACGTCCGCGACGACGTCCTCATAGGACGCCAGCGCGTTCATGTCCTTGCTGTGCCCGCGCCAGTGCATCAGCACGTACGGGACACCGGTCTCGGCGGCGACCTTCGCCATGTTCGGATCGGCCAGCCCACCGGAGACGTCGTTGATGACGGACGCGCCCGCCTCGACCGCGGCGAGGGCGACCTCGGCGCGGGTGGTGTCCACGGACATCGCGATTCCGTCGGCGGCGAGGGAGCGGATCACCGGCATGATCCGGGAAATCTCGGTCTCGGCGTCCACCCGGGACGCTCCCGGCCGCGTCGACTCCCCGCCGACGTCGATCAGATCCGCGCCGCGCGCCCACATCTCGTGCGCGTGCTCCAGCGCCTGCTCGACGCCGAGGTAGCGGCCACCGTCCGAAAAGGAATCCGGGGTGACGTTGAGGATCCCCATCACCGCGCACCGGCCGGGCCGGGGCAGGGCGGTCATCGACGGCCCTTGATCAGGTCCAGCGCCTCCGCCCGCGAGGACGCCGAAGACTGCAGCAGCCCGCGCACGGCGGACGTCGTCGTCCTGGCACCGGGTTTGCGGATACCGCGCATGGCCATGCACAGATGCTCGGCCTCGACCACGACGATCGCGCCGCGGGGCTCGAGTTTGCGCATGAGCGCGTCGGCGACCTGGGACGTGAGGCGCTCCTGGACCTGCGGGCGCTTGGCGTAGAGATCGACGAGACGGGCCAGTTTGGACAGGCCGGTGACCTTGCCGTGGCCGTTCGGGATGTAGCCGACGTGGGCGACACCGTGGAAGGGCACGAGGTGGTGTTCACAGTTATGCGTCAGGTGCCCGGCGATCAGGAAGGTCGGGTGAGGCTCACATTTGAAGCTGTACACGGTGTAGGGCTTGGTTCCCGTTGCCTTCACCGGCCGGACCGACTCGACCTCGACGTACTCCGACTCGATCAGATCGGTTGTGTAGTCATCCTGCGGGAAACCGTGCCGCCGGAACCAGCTGTCAGCCACGTAGAGCTGCGAAGCGATTCCCCCTGTCCGAGGGGTGAAACGTGCCCCGATGACCGTGGCCAGATCCTCCAGGAAGGGAATGTTCGCACTGACGATCGTTCTGCCCGCGATCTTCTTGTGCCGAAAGCCATCCCCGTCCACGTACCCGTCGAGAAAGCCGTTGAACGTGCTCAAGTCATTGAGCACGACCATCGGGAAGCGCTGCCGCTGATGGTGGGCATCGCCGCCGACGTACTGCCGCATCAGATCCGCGAGGAACGACGAGACGACTCGCACCCGGAATCCGGGTACATCACGTTCCAGATAGCCCGACGGCCGCGTGACCGGTTCGAGCTTCGCCTCGATCCCAAAGGCCCGGTAGAGCGATTCGGCGTACTTCTTCGCGAAGTCACGGTCGTTCACCACTAAGGAGACGTAGCGCTCGGCGACGGTCCCGTCCGAGCAGGTCGCACCGATGACGTAGCCGAAGTCGTATCCGAACTTCGGCTTCCATCGATCCCGGTTGAGCTTGCGCGCGTGAGTCCACTCGATGAAGGAACCCTCGACGTCCTTGGCCTCCATCCATCCCTTCGGCGTCGCCAAAGGGTGGTCAGGAGTGACCTTGAAACTTCCCCCGCGGTCGTGACCTCGACAAGCTCGCGAGTCTGGTGCGAGCTGATCTCGGTGACCGTGGTCTCCTCGACCTTGCCGCCCGACAGAGTCCACAGCTTGTCACCGACTTCAACCTCGGCCGCTTGCTTCCGGCCACCGACCGCGTTCACCGTCTGCTTGCTGGGTACGCAGGTCGAGAACATCGGGATGTCCGTCACGAGCACGAGTTCTTCGTGTGCCTCGTCGAACGTGCGGTCCAGGACGTGGTCCGGTTCGGTGTAGAGACCGGCGAACATTTCCCGGTAAGCGCGAGCGACCCGGGCCGGGGTCTCCAAGAGACCGTCCCGGTCCGGGTCCTCACCACAGGCGAGCAGGAGTTCGCGTACGGCTTTCTCGGCCCGGTCCTGGTCGAAGACCGGGCGGTCGCCGTTATCGCTTGGTGTCGTCCTGTCCGTCGTCACGCCGTTGCTGTCCTTCGTCCTGCTGACCGCCGGGCTGGTCAGCGAACCAGCCGTCGCGCGGGCGGTCTTCGGCGGGACGCCAGGGCTGGTTCGGCTGGCCGCCCGGCTGCGTGGCCGGGGTCCATCCGGGAGGAGCCCCGTAGTTCGGCGGGCCGCCTACGGGCCCACCCTGGTAACCGCCTGCCGGTCCGCCCGGCTGCTGCCCACCATATGCCTGGGGCCAGTGACCGGTGCCGTTCGGCCCGCCGTTGGGGCGACCGCCGTTGGGGTAGGCGCCCGGCGGCGGAGGAGCGTACGGGTTGGCGTTCGGGTCCGGCGGCGGGGCGGGCTGCGTGTACGGCGGGCCGCCGGGAAGGTCGCCGCCGCCCTGCGCGGTGCCGACCGGGGTCGGCGCCGGCTGCAGCACCGGCTGCTCCTTCTTCTCCTCCGGCGGGGGCCACGGCTCGCCGCGCTCCATGGCCAGCTCGCCGGGGGTCTTGATCGGCGGCTTGTCGGACGGCTTCCGGTCGCCGAACTCGTTGAAGATGGTGATGTGCGGACGCTTCTCGACGGTCGCGAAGATCCGCTCGAGGTCCTTGCGGGTCAGCGTCTCCTTTTCGAGGAGCTCGATGACCAGCTCGTCCAGCACGTCGCGGTAGGTGCTCAGCACGTGCCACGCCTCGGTGTGCGCGGTCTCGATGAGCTTGCGCACCTCCTCGTCGATCTCGTGCGCGACCTCCAGCGAGTAGTCCGCCTGACGGCCCGCCGAGCGGCCGAGGAACGGGTCGCCCTGCTCCTGGCCGTACTTGACGGCGCCGAGCCGGGCGCTCATGCCGTATTCGGTGACCATCGCGCGGGCGATCTTCGTCGCCTGCTCGATGTCGGAGGAGGCACCGGTGGTGGGCTCGTGGAAGACGAGCTCCTCCGCGGTCCGGCCGCCCATCGCGAAGACCAGGCGCCCGATCATCTCCGAGCGGGTCATCAACTCCTTGTCGTCCTCCGGGACGAGCAGGGCGTGCCCGCCGGTGCGCCCGCGCGGCAGGATCGTCAGCTTGTAGACCGGTTCGATATCCGGCATCGCCCACGCGGCGAGCGCGTGCCCGCCCTCGTGGTAGGCCGTGATCTTCTTCTCCTTCTCGGAGATGATCCGGCTCTTGCGGGCGGGGCCGCCGACGACGCGGTCGACGGACTCTTCCAGCGCGGCGTCGGTGATCACGTGCCCGTTCTGGCGGGCGGTGAGCAGCGCGGCCTCGTTGAGCACGTTCGCCAGGTCCGCGCCGGACATGCCGACGGTCCGCTTGGCGAGGCTGCTCAGGTCGGTGCCCTGCGCGATCGGCTTGCCCTTGGCGTGCACTTCGAGGATCGCCTTGCGGCCGCGCATGTCGGGCGCGGACACCGGGATCTGGCGGTCGAAGCGGCCGGGGCGCAGGAGCGCCGGGTCGAGGATGTCGGGACGGTTGGTCGCGGCGATCAGGATGATGCCGCCGCGCGCGTCGAAGCCGTCCATCTCGACGAGGAGCTGGTTCAGCGTCTGCTCGCGTTCGTCGTGGCCGCCGCCGAGGCCGGCGCCGCGCTGGCGGCCGACCGCGTCGATCTCGTCGACGAAGATGATGCAGGGCGCGTTCTGCTTGGCCTGCTCGAAAAGGTCGCGGACTCGCGAGGCGCCGACACCGACGAACATCTCGACGAAGTCGGAACCGGAGATCGTGTAGAACGGCACGCCCGCCTCGCCGGCGACGGCTCGCGCGAGCAGCGTCTTACCGGTACCGGGCGGCCCGTAGAGCAGGACGCCCTTGGGGATCTTCGCGCCGAGCGCCTGGTAGCGCGCCGGGTTCTGCAGGAAGTCCTTGATCTCGTACAGCTCTTCGACGGCCTCGTCGGCGCCCGCGACGTCCCCGAAGGTCGTCTTGGGCATGTCCTTGTTGAGCTGTTTGGCCTTCGACTTGCCGAAGTTGAGGACGCGGTTCCCGCCGCCCTGCGCGTTGTTCATCATCCACATCAGCAGGCCCAGCACCAGCGCCAGCGGGATGGCGAAGATCAGGATCTGGGTGAGGACGTTCTGCTGGGTGACCTTGGTGGTGAACTTGACCGGGTTGTCACCGCTCTTGAGGCCGATGAGCTGGCCGTAGATGGTGCCCGCGACGTTCGCCGGGTACTGCGCGATGATCTGGTCGACCTGCTGGCCGTCGACCTCGATCTTCTTGTTCAGCAGCAGCTTGATCTGCTGCTCCTTGTCCTCTTGCGAGGCTTCCTTGACGTTGTTCGCGGTGATCTGCTGGTTCGCGATCGAGATCGGCACCTGGGTGTAGCCACGATCACTGTCGAAGATCGTGTTGTATGCGAGAAACGCCAGTACCGCCGCGAGAATCCAGAGCACTGGGTTCCTGAGCACGCTCTTCCGGTTCATACGACTCGGCCCTGGTGGCCTCGACCCTTCCTGGTTGGGCGGCTCCTGTGATACCCGCCATCACGATCTTGACGACCCATGGTGCTCCGACACCCGCCCCTCAGGATACCGCCCGCCTGGACGGATGAGGGTGGTGAGCCTCTCGGACGTAAACGGCGGACGCCTCGCGAGGGTTCCCGGGGCGGGAGCCTAGCGTGTGTCGACCGCCACACCGGCGGCCATTTCACCCAGCCGCATGCGGAGCGTCTTGACGTCGGCGGGTGAGACGGTGACCCATTCGCGACCGTCCGGACCGGCCTGTGACGTGCTGAGATAGCGGCCGCTGGCGGTGTCGAACCAGCCGAGGACGCGGGAGCGCTGTTTGGCGCCCACGTGGGACCGGCTGTTCGCTGCGAGCTGACCGCCGCGGAGCCTCGGCTGGCCGGTGAGCTTGCCGAATGCCTCGCGCGGGTCCGCGGTGATGCGTTCACTGAGCGAGACGCGCGGCTTGTCCTTGCGGCGCGCCTTCGCCGCTTCGGGCTCTTCGGACTGCTTCGTCGCGTTGATGGCGGCGCGGATCGGCTCGGTGCGGCGGGCGTCGTCGATCGGCAGCGTGATGGACGCCTCCGAACCGCGCTGCCCCGGGGGTAGCAGGTCGACGACCGCGGTCGGGAGCCCGTCGGCGGGCGCCTCCCGCAGCCAGATCCCGGACTGGTCCTGGATCGCGATTACCCCGTCGCGGCCGTCGGTGGCGCCGAGCACGGCGATCGTCGGGGCCTGGAAGTCGGGGATGTGCAGCGCGTCGATGGTCAGCGAACCGCGGGCGAGGAGGTACAGCCAGTCCTCGATCCTCCGCTCCAGCCGTCCCCGGCCGTCGCGGATGCCGCGGGCCTGGAGTTCGTTGTCGACGCGCTGGCGCAGGGCCCGCCGTTCGAGCTCGGTCGCGCCGTGCGACCGGACGCGCAGCGGGTATGGCAGGTCGCCGAGCTCGGCGGACTCCCAGAGGAAGTCGAACGCCATCGGCGTGAAGTGTTCTTGGTGCATTGCTCCGTGCCCTCCCGGCACCTCGGCTTCTGGGCCTCGGGACGCCCAGACGGTTCACGATAGCGAAGGGGTACGACAGTCGTCGTCCGGATGCGGTCAGCGCCCGGCCGCCAAGTGTCAGCGCGACAGCGAAGCCTCGGCCGCGATCTTCCCCAGCATCTCCGTGAGCCGGTGCCGCAAGGTCGCCGGATCCGCGGGCGCGATGGTGATCCAGTCCCGTCCGTCGGCGCCGCGGGTGGCCTGGGTGAAGTACCGGCCGGACTGCGTGTCGAACCAGCTGAGCACCGAAGACCGGCTCCGGGTGCCGTGCTTGCTGCGCGCGTTCGCGCCGAACTGGCCACCGCGAAGCCGCGGCTGAGCCTGGAGGCGCGACAGGGCTTTGCGGTCCTCGTCGGACGTCGCCGTGCCGTCGATCTGCGGCTGGCGGCGCTGGAGGAAGTCCGCCCCCGAAGCGCCGACGAGCCCGTCCAGCGGCAGGGTGATCGACTTCTCCGTGCCACGGGTGCCCGGCGGCAGGAGGGAGACGATCGCGCTCGCGAGACCGTCGGGGGCGATGGGGTGGAAGTGGAAACCGCGCGGATCCTGCACCGTCAGCAGGCCTTGGCCGCCGAGCAGCGACGCGACCGCGAGCAGCGGTTCGGTGTTGGGGTTGTTGAGCTGGACGCAGTCCAGGCTCAGGTCCGGCCTCGCGAGGACACCGAAGTAGTCCTCGATATGCGGCTCGGGACGTCCGCGCTCGTCGGCGAGGCGGCGCTGGTTCAGCGACTGGAGGGTCTGTGTGCGCAGGGCGCCGCGCTCGTCCATGGTGGCCCCGTGCGAGCGGAGCCGCAGCGGGTACGGCAGCTCTCCGGCGTTCGCGCTCTCCCACAGGAAGTCCAGCTCGACCGGGGTGAGCAGGTCACCGTTCGCCATCTTCCGCCCCCAAACAAGTCAGCGGGCGCGCGGCCGGATCGGCCGCGCGCCCGGTGAAAACCGTTCTAGCGTTCGTCGTCTTCGGTCCAGGCGCCGATGACCGGCGGCGGGGTCGCCTCGTTGGCGCCGAAGGCGTCGTCCGGGTCGGGCTCGATGAGGAACGACGCGTGCGTGTGCTCCTCCTCCTGCTCGGCCTGCGCGCCGTGAGCGCCCATGCCCATGCCGCCGCCCATGCCCTGCATCGGCGGGGTGGGGCCACCACCGATGGTGCCGCTGGAGGAGACGATGCCCTGCTGCGGCACGGCCTGGGACGCCGCGCTCTGCGCGGGCCCGCCCTTCTCGGTGGCCGCGGCGTCGGTGCTGTCGGTGTCCTTGGCGCCGGACTTGTTGCCCTGGCCGAGCGCCTTGGCACCGGCGTAGCCGAGTGCGCCGCCGAGCCCGGCCGCGGTGAGGGCCTGGCCCATCCCGTTGCCGCCGCTCGCCGGGGCGTGCGGGGTCATCGGGGCACCGGCGCCGGAGGCGACGCCCGCACCCGGCGCGACACCGGAGGCCGGGACGTTCGCCGCGGGGTTGTAACCGGCCTGCGAGAAGACGCCCGAGTCCGGACCGGCGTGGATCGGGGCCGCGCCGCTGCCCTGCGCGCCGCCGTAGCCGTGCGTGCCGGCGAGGACGGGGGTGCCGGAGACGGCGCCGGAGTTGAGGCCACCGGCGGCGATGTTGCCGACACCGCTGAACGAAGCGCTGTTGTGCGTAGCGGTCGGCTTCATACCGAGGGATTCGGGGCCGAAGCTCGGGGTCGAGCTGTCGACCTCGCTCATCTCCTTGGTGTAGGCCTCGAGGAACCTGGCCTGCTCCGCCCGCACTTCCTTGTCCTGGTCGGCGAGGGGCTTCTGGTCGGTGATCATGCCGACCGGGCCCGCCGCCAGCGCCTGGCCCATGGCCTTCTCGGGGCTGTAGTCGGTCGGCTTCGGCATGAGCTTGACCTTGGTGGCGGCGTCGGCCTGCTTCTGGAGCCTGTCCGACATCGTGTGCGCGGCCTCGGAGGCCTGCGAACCCGAGTTCGCGATGGCGACCAGCGAACCCTGCGCGGCCGCCGCGCCCTGCCCGATCCAGGCGGAGCCCAGTTCGGAGATCGCGTTGTAGAGGTCGTTCGACGCCTGGCTCAGCTTGCTGCCGTGCGCGCCCCACGACTGGCTGATCGCGGTCGCCGTGCTGGGGTCGTTGCCGAGGTTGGCCTGGTTCCACAGGTCCTGGCTGCTCGGCGCGCTTTCCCAGTTCGGCGGGTTGGTGATGGCGCGGTCCGCGCCGATGTCGAACCCGTCGGAACGGCCCCGCGCGGAGGACACGATGTTCGCGGCTTCCGAGTTGTCGCCGAGCTGGACCGGCGTGCCGCTGGTGTTGCTCTCGCCGTAAGAGTCGGCGCTGTGCTTCGGTGGCATGGCTTTCTGACTCCCCCTCAGACGTTCCGGAACGGCTCGGCCGCGGCCTGGTCGATCTCGTGGTAACGGGCCATCGCGGTCACGATGCCGGACTCGGCCGCCTCGTACTGCTGGTACAGGTTCTGGAGGGCGGCGGTGTAGGAGTCGCCGCCGCCGTCGGCACGGTTCGCGACCTTCGCCGCGATCGCGTTGCCGACCGGGTTGTTGCCCAGCTTCGGTGCCTGTCCGAGGTCGCCGGCGCTGTGGAGCAGCGCCTCGACGGCGTCCTTGCCGGTGCGGATCTTGTTCAGTGCGGTCTGGGCCGCGTCCGGGTCGATCCCGACCTGCCCCTGAGCCGCGGCGTTCTTGAACGCGTTCGCGTCCGCCAGGCTGCTGTTCCCCATCTGAGCTCTCTCCGTTTCCCCCGGGCCAGGCCACGACGGCTTCGTGGCAAAGGTCTTCGCATAGGTTAACGCACTTGATCGCAGCCTATGACGTGTTCGCCGCGCTCAGGGTTCCGCATTCCCCCGCGAACGGGCAAGCGGTTCTCAGGACGTGTAAACGTGCGGATCCAGGGTGCCGATGTAGGGCAGGTCCCGGTAACGCTCCGCGTAGTCCAGGCCATATCCGACTACGAATTCGTTCGGGATGTCGAACCCGATGTACTTGACCGGTACGTCGACCTTGACCGCTTCCGGCTTGCGCAGGAGCGAGACGACCTCCAGCGAAGCGGGGTTCCGGCTCGCGAGGTTCTTCAGCAGCCAGGACAGGGTCAGCCCGGAGTCGACGATGTCCTCGACGATGAGCACGTCGCGGCCGGCGATGTCGCGGTCGAGGTCCTTGAGGATCCGCACCACGCCGGACGACGACGTCGCCGAGCCGTAGGAGGACACCGCCATGAACTCGAGCTGGGAGGGAAGGGGGAGCGCCCTGGCGAAGTCGGTCATGAACATCACCGCGCCCTTGAGCACGCCGACGAGCAGGAGGTCTCCCTGCCCGGAGCCGGGGCCGTCGGCCGGGTAGTCCGCGGCGACCTGTGCGGCCAGCTCGGCGATCTTGTCGTTGATCTGCTGCTCGGTGACGAGCACGGAGGCGATCTCGCCTTCGTACACGGGACGTTCCCCTCTAGGTGGTGGACTGGGGTGCTTCGAGGGAGAGCCTGCCATGCGCCCGCTTGGCCACCAAGTCGCCGGGTAGCCAGACCCCGCCCTGACCCCGCCAGTTCCCCACCAGCGCGTCGACCGAACGCAGATGGGCGTCGGTGAGTTCGCGGACCCCGGAGTCCAGCAGCCACCTGCGGAGGACGCGTCGCCGCAGCGCGGGCGGTTCGGTGGCGAGCACCGCGACGTCGAGCCCTTCGCCGGTGAAGGCACGCAGGTGGACCTCGTCCGCGAGTGTGTCCAACGCCTCGGTGTCTTCGCGCAGTTGCGCGGCCGTGCGCGCGAGCGACGCCGCGACACCTCCGGACAGCACCTCCTCCAGAAGGGGCAGTACTTCCGTCCGTAACCGGACACGGGTGAACCGCGGGTCCTCGTTGTGCGGGTCCTGCCACGGGTCGACGCCGAGCGCTTCGCAGGCGCGGCGGGTCGTGGCGCGGGTGACGCCGAGCAGCGGCCGTCCCCACGGCGGATCGAGCGGCCGCATCCCGGCGAGCGAGCGCGGCCCGGAACCCCGGCCGAGGCCGAGCAGGACTGTTTCGGCCTGGTCGTCGAGGGTGTGACCGAGCAGGACGAGACCGTGCCCGTCCGGCAGCGCCGAGCGCAGGGCCCCGTAACGGGCCCGGCGGGCGGCGGCTTCCGGTCCGCCCGCGCCCTCGACGCGCACTTTCAGGACTTCGGCGGTGTCGGCGCCCAGTTCTCGTGCCGTGTCCGCGGCCCGGGCGGCGGTTTCGGCGGAGCCGTCCTGGAGGCCGTGGTCGACGACGAGCGCCCGCACCTTCAGTCCCGCCCTGGCGCCGGTGAACGCGGCCGCTTCGGTCAGTGCCAGGGAGTCCGCGCCGCCGGAGACCGCGACGCACACCTCCTCGCGAGGGCTCGCCGACGTGAGGAACTCCCGCACGGCCGCCCGCACGGCCGCGATCGCCGGATGCGGTCCGCTCACCCGTGCAGGCGCCGCACCCAGGCCGCCGGATCGCTGATCTCGGCCCTGGTCGGCAGCGTGTTCGGCGACGTCCACACGGCGTTGAAGCCGTCCATGCCGACGGCGTCGACGACGTGCTTGGTGAACTTCGCGCCCTGCTCGTACTGGCGCAGCTTCGCGTCCACGCCGAGCAGGCTGCGCAGGACGCGGTCGATCAGCCCGCCACCCTTGCGCCGGGCGGTGAACCGCGAACGGATCAGCTCGACGCTCGGCACCACCCGCGGTCCGACGGCGTCCATCACGAAGTCGGCGTGCCCCTCCAGCAACGTGGAAAGGGCCAGCAACCGGTCGAACACCGCCCGTTCGCTCGGCGACTGCAGGAGCTCGGCGAGACCGGCGCCGCCCGCCTTGCCCTTGCCGATCTGCTTGATGGTGTCCGGCAGGCGGCCGACCAGATCGCTCAGCCCGTCCGCGTCGCGTCCGGCGAGCCCGCCGATCAGGCGCTCGACCTCGTCGGCGAAGTAGTCGCGCAGCCAGGTGACCGCGGTGAACTGCAGCCGGTGGGTGCATTCGTGCAGGCAGACCCACAGCCGGAAGTCGTGCCCCGGCACGTCCATCGCGCGCTGGGCGGCGACCACGTTCGGCGCGACGAGCACCAGCTGCCCGGCGCGGTCCGGCCCGCCGAACGGGTCGTACTGCCCGAGCACGCGGGAAGCCAGGAAGGCGAGCACCAGACCGGTCTGGACGCCGGCGCCACCGGCCAGCACGGGCGCCAGCGGGCCGCCCTGCGCTTCCGGCAGCGCGCGACCGGTGAGCGCGTCGAGCCCCGCCGCGGCCGAACGGACCCAGCCGGGCCTGTCGACGACTTCGGCGGGCAGCAGCGGCAGGTCGAGGCCGAGCCCGGTCAGCTCGCGGACGTGCCCCTCGGCCTCGCTCGTCAGGTCACGTAGCTCGGCGACGGCTTCTTCGGCCTCTTCGCGGTCGACCACCGGACCGCCACGCACCAGGAGGGCGCCCGTCGAGGCGGCCAGGGACCAGTCGACCATCGAACGTGTCTTGGTCGGCGTTTCCTCAGTCACTCTTATGACGCTACCCGCTGGAAGACCGGTTTCCGTCCCGACTTCCTCACGCTCCGATTCCGGTCGCTCACCTGCAGCCGCATTTGTGCAGTGTCGCCGCGACGACGTCGAGCGCGGCCCTGCCCTTGTTCTGGTCCGAACCGGACGACATCAGCGCGAACACCAGCATCCGGCCGTCGGTGTCCAGCACCACGCCCGCGAGGGTGTTCACCCCGGACAGCGTGCCGGTCTTGCCGCGCACCCAGCCCCGGCCCGCCGCCGAGGCCGGATCGCCGTAGCGTTTCTCCAGCGTCCCGCTGCCACCCGCGACGGGGAGACCGGCCAGCAGCGGCCGCAGCTTGGGCGTCCTCGGGTCCTTGCCGTCCGGCGCCGCCGCGACCGCGAGGATCTCGCCGAGCACCTTGGCCGGGATCTTGTTCTGGTCGGACAGTCCGCTGCCGTCGTTGATCTGGACCCCGGTGAGATCGAAACCGGCCTGTTTGAGCACGTCCATCGTCGCGGTCGCGCCGCCGGTGAACGACGGCTCGGCGCCCTTCGCGAGTGCGATCTGGCGGGCGAGGACGTCGGCCATCAGGTTGTCCGAGAGCTGCAGCAGCGAGTTCGCGAACTCGGTCAGCGGCTGCGACTTGACCTCGCCGAGCACCTTCGCGTCCTTCGGCGCCGTCGTCGTGCCGCCGGCTTGGGCTTCGAGCTTCCCCGCGATCTTCTGGGTCAGCGCGGCGGCCGGGTTCGCGACGCGGGGCGCGTGGTCGTTCTTCGGGTCGGTGCGGCCGCCGTCGGCCATCACGGGGAGGACCGGCGCCATGTAGGTGTTCCCGGCGGCGGTGTCCTCCGGGTCCCAGCCCTTCGCGGCCGTCGGCCCCTTGAACAGGCTGATGTCCAGCTGGACCTTGGAGATCTTGCCGCCGACGGCCTTCTTGACCTGGGCGACGAGGTCGTCGACGTGCGCCGCGCCCGGGTACAGCGGCGAATCGGTGCCCAGCGGCAGCGCGGTCAGCGAGGGGTCGCCGCCCGCGACGAGGACGACCGTGCCCGGTTCCGCGCCCTGGACGATCTTGGTCGAGAACTGCGTCCCGTGCTCCATCGACAGCAGCGCGGCCGCGACGACGAGGATCTTCGTGGTCGACGCCGGGGTCAGCGGGGTGCCGGAGTTCTTGTCCCACAGGACCTCGCCGGACGCCGCGTCCACGACGGTGCCGGTGAGCGTGCCCAGATCCGGCGCACCGGCGGGGCCGGCCAGCGCGGCCGCGAGCCCTTCCTTCGTCGGCCCGGCGCCGTTGATGTCCGGCCCGTGCAGGACCCGGGTGACCCCGGCGGGCTTGGGGATCTCGCCCTTCGGCGCGTTCGGCGCCCAGGGCAGGCCGAGCCGGTTCGACACCTTCGGCATCGCGGCGGCGCCGCCCATCCCGGCGAGCAGCAGGACGACGACCAGCGTCGTGATCAGCAGGGCCTTGCGTTTGCGCTTCGGCTTCGGCGCGGGCGCGGACTCCGTCTCGGCGGCCGGGGGCTCCTGAGACGGCGGCTCGGGCTTCTGGATCCCGACGGTCGCTTCGGAGTCGAAGCGCTCTTCGGCGGGCTCGATGCGGACCGGGCGCGCGTGCATGGTCGCGGACGGGACCGGCGCGGGCGCCGGCGGCTCGACCCTGGCCGGCTCGGGACGGCGCGGCGATTCCTGGGCCGGGGGCTCGGGCCGCGGCTCGGGTCTCGAGGGCTCCTGGTCACGCCGGTCGAACTGATCCCAGTCCGGTTTGTCCGCTTGTTGCGGCTGGACGGGCTGGACGAAGACCGTCTTCGGCGCTTCGGGCTCGACCGGCGTCGCCGGCTCGAACGCGGACCACTTCGGCGTCGGGGTCACCGGAACGTCCGGTTCCTCCTCCACCTCGACGACGGGCTGGAACCAGGAGCCACTTTCGGGTGTGACCTTCGGCACTGACAGCTCTTCGGTCTTGCCGTTCGCCAGCCCCGTCATCGGCAGCCAGACGGTGGCCTCGCCCTCCCCCTTCGGGCCCTTGGGCTCGGTGGATGAGCTGTCCTTGTCGTCCGACGGCCACATCGGGGCATCGTTTTCCGGCACTCAACGCTCCTTCATCCACCGTCCGGGGAAGGGGCCAAGCTCACATACGACCACATCGATGCGACCGCCCGGGACCCCGTGGTCCACACTAGTGAAGACAAGACGATGATTTCGGTGAGCCGTCCGCGACGGCGGGGCGTACCAAAGACGAGAGCAGCGAGGCCGGCGTGGAATTCGACGTCACTATCGAAATCCCCAAGGGGGAGCGCAACAAGTACGAGGTGGACCACAAGACCGGTCGCATCAAGCTCGACCGGACGCTGTTCACCGCCACCCAGTACCCCGCCGACTACGGGTTCATCGACGACACCCTCGGTCAGGACGGCGACCCGCTCGACGTGCTGGTGCTCGTCCAGGAGCCGACCTTCCCGGGCTGCCTGATCCGGTGCCGCGCGATCGGCATGTTCCGGATGACCGACGAGAAGGGCCCGGACGACAAGGTCCTCGCGGTCCCGACGAACGACCCGCGGCTCGAGCACCTCCGCGACATCCACCACCTGAACGAGTTCCACAAGCTCGAGATCCAGCACTTCTTCGAGGTGTACAAGGACCTGGAGCCGGGCAAGAGCGTCGAGGGTTCGACCTGGGTCGGGCGTTCCGAGGCCGAGGCCGAGATCAAGCGTTCGCTCGACCGTGAGACCGACCGGCTGGCCAAGGAGGCCATCGACGGTCCGGCGGCTCACTAGTCGCTCAAGCACCGAAGGGGCCCTTCACCGCATCGCATGCGGTGAAGGGCCCCTTCGCGTCTCGCGTGTGCCGGGTCGCGTCTCGTGAGTGGCAAGGACGGTTCTAACCGTCCTTGCCACTCACGAGCCCCAACGCTTACCCGCCGCCCTCAGCCCCTACTACGCCGAGTAGCCCGGGATCGGGAACGGCGCCAGGAACTCGCGGATCTCGGCGGCGATGGTGTCCAAAGCGGACTGTTCCTCGCCCGCCGCCGCGGTGATCGTGCGGTCGATCCACTCCGCCACCTTGACCTGGTGCTCCGGCTCGAGCCCGCGGGTGGTGATCGCGGAGGTGCCGAGCCGGATGCCGGACGGGTCGAACGGTTTGCGCGGGTCGAACGGCACGGTGTTGTAGTTCAGTTCGATCCCGGCGCGGTCGAGCGCCTGTGCGGCGGGTTTGCCCGGCACGTTCTTGTTCGTCAGGTCGATCAGCAGCAGGTGGTTGTCGGTGCCGCCGGACACGAGGTCGTAACCCCGCTCGACCAGTGCCTCCGCCAGCGCCCGCGCGTTGGCGACGATGCGGTGCGCGTACGCGGAGAACTCCGGCTTCTGCGCCTCACCCAGCGCGACGGCGATCGCGGCGGTGGTGTGGTTGTGCGGGCCGCCCTGCAGACCGGGGAACACCGCCTTGTCGACGGCCTTCGCGTGGTCGGCGTCGGAGAGGATCATCGCGCCGCGCGGGCCGCGCAGCGTCTTGTGCGTGGTCGTTGTGATGACCTGCGCGTGCCCGACCGGCGACGGGTGCGCGCCGCCCGCGACCAGCCCGGCGATATGCGCGATGTCGGCGACCAGCACGGCGTCGACCTCGCGGGCGATCTCCGCGAACGCCGGGAAGTCGATGGTGCGCGGGATCGCCGTGCCGCCCGCGAAGATCAGCTTCGGCCGGTGCTTCAGCGCGAGTTCGCGGACCTGGTCGAGGTCGACGCGGCCGGTCTCCTTGCGGACGCCGTAGCGGACCGGGGTGAACCACTTGCCGGTCGC
This sequence comes from Amycolatopsis sp. EV170708-02-1, assembly GCF_022479115.1. Classification (NCBI taxonomy): domain Bacteria; kingdom Bacillati; phylum Actinomycetota; class Actinomycetes; order Pseudonocardiales; family Pseudonocardiaceae; genus Amycolatopsis; species Amycolatopsis sp. EV170708-02-1. Next base: position 2,590,236 of record NZ_CP092497.1, on the reverse strand, counting down.
GGACACGCTCCAGCCGTGCGTGAGGTGGCCGCCGTCCGGCAGCGCCATGCCGAGCACGGTGTCGCCCGGCTGCGCGAAAGCGAGGTACACCGCGAGGTTCGCCGGGGAGCCGGAGTACGGCTGGACGTTCGCGTGGTCGACGCCGAAGACGGCCTTCGCGCGTTCGATGGCGAGGTTCTCGACCTGGTCGATGAGCTGCTGGCCCTCGTAGTACCGCTTGCCCGCGTAGCCCTCGGAGTACTTGTTGGTGAGGACGGTGCCCGTCGCTTCGAGCACGGCCTGGGAAACGTAGTTCTCGGACGCGATCAGGCGGATCTTGTCGTGCTGACGCTTCGCCTCGTCCTCCACGAGCCCCGCGATCTGCGGGTCGGTGGCGGCGAGCGCGGAAAGTTCGGGCTGGTGTGTCATCGGACGTACTCCTGCCAGAGACGGCCGGACCCAGGCGCGCGGTACCGGCCTTGTCGTCGCTTCCCGGTGGTGCTCCACCTCAAATGGCGCCAGTCGCTGGTGCGGACAAGCCTAGAGCACTCGGCGGGACCCGGCGTGCGGACGATGTCCGGCGCACCATCGGCGGCTGCACCCGGCCGTGCGATCACAGAACGCCTGTGCGCAGACGGCACAGCGTTTGATCCGCCGCCAGCCGCCGAACGCGACCAGTTCCGCCAGCCCGGAGGCTCCCGCGACCAGGTCACCGCAGCCGGGCCACGCCGTCACCTGCACCAGCCGCCAGCCCTTTCCGGACTCGGCCAGCCGCGGCGCGGCACCGGTCCCGGCGAGGATCCGGTTGAGCCGGTCGGCGGCGGCGTGTTCGTCCGGCAGCGCCGATACGACGCCGGCGAGCCACGGATTCCCTTGCGCCAGCAGCCTTTCCGCGACTTCGAGGCCCGGGTCGAGGTCGCGGAAAGGCGGGACGATCACGTGCTTGCGCGTCACGGTTCTTCGATCGCGACGCCCATCGAGCGGGCGGTGCCCGCGATCGTGCGCATGGCCGCTTCGACGTCGCCGGTGTTGAGGTCCGGCAGTTTCCGCTCGGCGATTTCGCGCAGCTGCTCCTGGGTCAGCTTCCCGGCGACCTCATGCCCAGGGCGGCCGGATCCCTTGCCGCCCAAGGCCTTCTTGATGAGGAACGACGCCGGCGGGGTCTTCAGCCGAAGTTCGAAGGACCGGTCCTCGAACACCGACACGACCACCGGGACGATGTCGCCGCGCTGCGCCGCCGTCGCCGCGTCGTAGGCCTTCTTGACCTCGACGAGGTTCACGCCGGTCTGCCCGAGCGTCTTCCCGAGGTCGACCACCGGCGCGTTGCCGGCGGTCAGCTCGAGGGTCGCCTGGTGGGTTTTCTTCTTCGACTTCGGTGCCATGCGCCCGAAGCTATGGTCTCCAGTTACTGGAGAGTCAATCGATCGGCTTCACGCTTTCCGCGTGACGGCGTGCCAGCTCCTGATAGATCACCGCGTTGTGCTCGACCCAGCCGCGGGCGGTGCCGTCGAGCGGGACGTGCTTCTTCGCCGGGCTGCCCATCGCGACCGTCTCCGGCGGGATGACCATCCCGGGCGTCACCGTGGCGCCGGCGGCGACCAGCGCCTTCGCGCCGATCTGCGCCTTGTCGAGCACGGTCGAGCCGTTGCCGATCAGGGCCTGCTCGCCGACCGTGCAGTCGTGCACGAGGCACTGGTGCCCGACGGTGGCGTTCTTGCCGACCTCGGTCACGCCGCCGTTGACGTGGATGACCGAGTTGTCCTGGACGTTGGCGCCCTCTCGGATGACGATCTTCCCGAAGTCGGCGCGCAGCACGGCGCCGTACCAGACAGAGGCGCCCTTCTCGACGACGACGTCACCGATCAGGGTGGCGGTGGGGGCGATCCACGCTTCGGGATCCACCTGGGGACGCTGTCCCTCGAATTCGAACATCGGCATGCCCCGCACCCTATGCGCGGGAGCCGAAGGGGACCATGCCCGCATAAGACGCGACGAAAGCGTCCTTCACCGCTGGAATCCAGGCCGGGCGCGCAGCGCCTCCGTTGAGAGCAGCGGCGGGGGCATGGATGGAGCGGTGAAGGACGCTTTCAGCCCACGTGCGTCAGCCGATGGCGGTGTTCAGCAGGAGGTCCACGGCCTTGTCGTTACGCGTGGTCTCCCGGACGATCACCTCGTCGGGCGGGTAGAAGCCGGGGTTCGAACCCCGCGGGTACATCTCGAAGGTGAAGCTCAGGATCTTGTGGGTGCCCCACATCCAGTCGTCGATCGTCCCGTCGGTGATGTACAGGTCGCTCGACTGCTGCGGCGTGTAGCCGTTGGTCGCCGCCAGCTGCCGTCCCAGCGTCTGGAACCGCTGGGCCTCGGCCGCCGTCATGCCGGGTGCGGTGTCGTTGTAGGTGAAGCCGAACGGCCACAGCACGAGCTCCGAGTAGGTGTGGAAGTCGATGCTCGCCTTGATCTGCTGGACGCCGCCGATCTTGCGCGAGTTGACGAAGTTCGACACCGCGCGGGTCTCGGGGGCGGAGAACGCCGACGGGCCGCGGTAGGTCTCGCTGGTGGTCGAGCCCGACGAACCGCCGCAGCAGCCCCAGTTGTAGGCCCAGTTGCGGTTGGGGTCGGTGCCGTTGCCCTGCCGGTTCTTGCGCCAGTACTTGTAGCTGCCTCCGGAGATGTCGTACTCCGAGCCGTCGGGGTTGACGTTCGGGATCACGTAGATCTCGACACTGTCGACGAACCGTTTGATCGCCGGGTCGGAGGCGTAGCCCTGGGTGAACCGGTTCACGATCCGCAGGCACATCTCGGTGGTGAGGTGTTCGCGGGCGTGCTGGTTGCAGGTGAACAGGACCTCGGGCTCGTTCTCGTCGGTGCCGACGTTGTCGCTGATCTTCAGCATGTTCAGCGCCCGGCCCTGATACGAGTTGCCGACGCTGCTCAGCCGCGCGATCGAGCCGAAGTTCGACTGGGCGTTGCGGAGTTCGGTCGTCACCTCGGCGTAGTTGTGGAAGCCGGAGTCCGACGGCGGGAAGTCGTTGATCGCGTTGGTGGTGGGCTTCTCCGACCGGTCGACCACGCCGCGCTGCTCGACGCGGTAGCCGAGCGAACGGATCTTCGCCGCGTCGCGCGCCTCGCCGATGAACGTGGTCGTGCCGCCCGCGGAGCCGAGGACGTCGACGCCCAGCCGGGAGATCTGGGTGCGCTGCTGGGAAGTCCCGGTGCCGAAGATCTCGTAGATCTGGACCTGCGCGTCCTCGGCCTGCTGGTCGGCGGTCGCCGGACTCGCGGCGACCGGGATGGTGAACGCCGCCACGGCCGCGATCGCCACGGCCATGCACCGTCTTATGCGCATCGTCGTCTCCTAGCTCTCAGGCAAGGGAAGGGGAACCTCACCATGACCGGAGCCGGAAGAGGGAACAATCCGTAACGGTACGGATCTAATGCGTATTTCTAGCCGTAGTTCGCGAAACAGAGCGCTTCGATGTCACCGCGCAGTGCGGCGAACGGCCGCCGCCGGACGCGCTGCTGGACGATCGCGCCGAGCAGATAGGACAGCAGGGCCCGCGCCCGCGCCCGCGGGTCCTCGACGTCGAGCGGGGCGAGCAGCTCCGCGAGCAGTTCGGTGATCGAGGTCAGCATGACGTCGATGGCCTGCGGGTGCTGCGCGCGGCCCGCGGCGATCCAGTACTCGAACCAGAGGAAGGCCGCGTTCGGCCGGCCGGAGAACTCGGCGAGGAAGGCCTCCAGGGCGGCGAAGAGCCGCTCATCCGGGTGATCGTGTTTCGCCGATATTTTGCGCAAATCGGCGATGAACGTTGTGATGTGCGCCGCCATGGCGCGGTCGATCAAGACGTCGATGTCCGCGAAGTAGTAATGAATCGCACTCTTCGTGAGCGGCCCGGCGTCCGCGATCGCCCGCACGGTGCAGCCCGCGAGCCCGTCCCTGGCGAGCACGACCCGCGCCGCTTCGACGATCTGTTCCTGTTTCTGCAGCTGATTAGGGGAGAGCCGCGCGCTGCGGCCGGGAACGGCGGTCACGAAGTTCCTTACACCAAGTAGTCAGGACATGAGCCCTGAAGCTTAGGGCAGCCGTCCTGTCCGATCACAGCGGGTGAAAAATCTAGGTGGCTAGCCGCCGATCCGTAGCGGACAATGCCCGGCATGGTGACCTCAGGGGACAACGGGTTCAGCCCGGCCGCACGACGGCAGCTGGAGAAGGAACTCGCCGATCTGCGTGCGCAGCGCGACGCGATGGCGCCGCTCGTCGGCGAGCAGGAACGAACCGGCGACGCCGCCGACCAGGCGGAGGTGCTGGACCGCGCGGAGGCCGCCGCCTACCTCGACCGGCGCATCGCCGACGTCGCCGCGAAACTCGAGCACGGCGGCCGCGACAGCAAGGGCCTGCTCCCCGACGGCACCACCGTCACCCTCAGGTTCGCCGACGGCGACGAAGACGAGCTGCACATCGTCACGATCCCCGGCGAGGACGCGGACGCCTCGACGGTCACCTCGGACAGCCCGCTCGGCCTCGCGCTCGTCGGCGCCAAGGAGGGCGACGAGATCACGTACCGGACGCCGCGCGGCGAGACCAGCGCCACCGTCGTCACGCTGAAGCCGCCAGCCTGACCGTCTCGTGAGTGGTAAGGACGGTTAGAACCGTCCTTACCACTCACGACATCGGTCACGCGCCTGGACGGCACAGCACCGGATTCGCCAGCTCGGCGCACGGCCGGTGCCCATGCGACCGCACGATGTCCTTGCCGACCTGATTCGTCAGGTACCGCAGGAAGCTCGCCACGAGCGAGTCCGCCTTCGGCTCACCGAACGTGTACGCGTACTCCGTCTCCCAGAACGGGTACGCCGCGTGGATCGCGCCCTCCAGCGTCGCCTGGTGGCCGTCGATCCGCACCGGCAGCACGTCCTCACGTTTCGTGGCGGCGCCCAGTTCGCTGTAACCCAGCGCGCCCGGCACGCGCGACACCGCGTCGAGGACGTCGTTCGTGGACGGCTTCGCGCACCGCACCACTCCGGGCTGGGCACCCGGCGCCGGTTTGAGGCAGTCGTCGGAGTTGTCGCCCGGCTCTCGTTTGCCCGCCAGGATCTGGCCCTCGAACGTCCGCCGCGTACCCGAATCGGAATGCCGGTCGACGAGCCGGACCGGCTGGTCCTTGCCGCCGATCTCCCGCCAGTTCGCGATCTTGCCGTCGTAGACGTCGCGGATCTGCGCGAGCGAAAGGTCCTGGACGCCCGCCTCCTTGTTGATCACGAGCGTGAACAGCGAGAACGCGACCGGACGCGGCAGCAGCTGCGGGAAGCCCTCCCCCTTGGCGCCGTCGGAGAACGCCAGCACGCCGTCGTTCCCGGCCTGGTTCAGGCTGCCGAGGCCTTCCGCGCTCCCCCGGGTGTCGAAGACGAACGACGCGCCCGGGCACGTCTTCGAATACGAAGCCGTGGCTTCCTTCAGCACCGGCGCGAAGGCCGTCGACCCGGTGATCGTGAGCTTCCCGGACGCGCAGTCCAGCGGTGGCGGCTTCTCGTCGAAGAACAGGGAGCGGGTCAGCTGGAAGATGCTGATCACCACGAGGAAGAGGATCAGCGCCATCACCGAACCCGTCGGCCCCGTGCGGCTCTTGGTCTCGCGGAGGCTGCCGCCCTTGATCTCGCCGACCACCTGAGGATCGTCGAAATCGTCGGGAGAGCCGTTGGGGATCCGGTCGAGCACGGCGAGGATCTTGTAGTGCGCGCCGCGGTTCAGCGGCACCCTCGGCAGGTCGATCACGCCCGACGGCCGTTCGGGATTCTCGTCGCGAGCGCCGAAACCGGAGTCGTCGCCGAAGCATTCGTGCAGATGCGGCGAGCTGAGCTCGGTCACCACCATCCCGGCCACGGTGCGGCCGGGGAATTTCACGCGGATGCCGACGCGGTCGTTCTCGTTGACCGCGTAGTCGTCGGTGTCGATGTCGGTGGTGCCGTTGTTCTCGATGCGCAGCAGCACGAACGACGGATCGACGAGCCGCTCGCCGTTCTCGTGCTGCAGCTGCGCGAGCGCGTCGGCCGTCGGCGCGAACCCGCGCCCGGACGCCGTCGGGGTGTCCATCTGCACGCGGTAGCCGAGCCGTTTGCGGCCGACGAGCACGAACTCCCACAGGAACGCGACGGCCGGGACGCCGATCCCGGCCACCGCGAGCAGGACGTCCCAGGGAAAGCCTTCCAAGACCAGCCTCCAGGTTCGGGGAATCGAACCTAAGGCCCGTCACGGCCGGGGACGGCGGACTTCAGCCAGTGTTCACCGGCCGTCCGCGAAGGCGTAGTCGTCGAGGTCGACGAACCGGCTCGTCACCATCGTTTCCAGCGTGGGCGAGGCACGGAAGGGCACGTCCCCGTTCGCGTCGAAGTAGTAGCTGTTGGCCAGCGAACAGCTGTCCTGGAAGAACACTTGGTGCTTGCGCCGGTCCAGCATGCTCCGGAAGTACCGGTCGTTGGCCTCGTTCGTCACCTCCACGCGCGTCGCGCCGGTCTTCCGGGCGTTGCGCAGGCAGCGGATGATGTGCGCGGTCTGCGTCTCGATGAGGTTGAAATACGAGGAACCGTTGTAGCCGTAGGGCCCGAGGATGGTGAACAGGTTCGGGAAGCCGGGCACGCTGACCCCCTGATACGCCTGGAAGCGGTTCTCCTCCCAGAACTTCTCCAGGTCGGCGCCGCCCGTTCCGCGCACGGTGAAGGCGGGCATGTTGCCCTTCTCGAACACCTTGAACCCGGTCGCCAGCACCAGGACGTCGACCGGATACTCGGTGCCGTCGACGGTGCGCACACCGGATTCGGTGATCGCGTCGATGCCGGTGGTCTCCAGCGTGACGTCGTCCCGGTTGAAGGTCTGGAGGTATTCGTTCGAGAAGCTCGGCCGCTTGCAGCCCAAGGCGTAGCGCGGGGTCAGCTTCTCGCGGGTTTCCGGATCCTTGACCGCACGGCGCAGATGCGCGCGCCCGATCCGTTCGCCCGCGCCGGCGGTCGGCAGCAGGTTGTGGAAATGCGCGGCCAGCGGGAAGGTCACCTCGACGAGGGCCTGGCTGGCCAGGCGGGACACCAGTTTCGCGCCCGGCAGCCGTCGCAGCGCGAGTCGCGCCGTCCTGGGCAGCACGGCGTCGGGTTTGGGCAGGCACCAGATCGGCGTGCGCTGGAACACCGTCAGGTGGGCCGCTTCCGGCGCGATGGACGGGATCACCTGCACGGCCGAGGCGCCGGTGCCGACGACGGCGACGCGTTTGCCCCGCAGGTCGACGGAGTGGTCCCAGCGCGCGGTGTGCATGACCGTGCCCCGGAAACGGTCGATCCCGTCGATGTCCGGCGGTTTCGGCTGGGTGAGCACGCCGGTGGCGCCGACGACGAACCGTGCCGTCAGCGGCCGGCCCTCGGCGGTTTCGAGGCGCCACAAGTGCGTTTCGTCGTCGAAGGTCGCGGAGACGACCTTGCTGCCGAGGCGCGTGCGGCGGCGGATGTCGTACTTGTCGACGCAGTAGTCGGCGTACGCCTTCAGCTCGCGGCCGGGCGCGTAGACCCGCGACCAGCCGGAGATCTGCTCGAACGAGAACTGGTAGCTGAACGACGGGATGTCGACGGCGACACCGGGATAGGTGTTCCAATGCCAGGCGCCGCCGACGCCGTCGCCCTCCTCCAGCATCAGGAAGTCCTCGAAACCCGCCTTGTGCAGCAGGATCGCGGCGCCGATGCCGGAGAAGCCCCCGCCGATGATCGCGATCTCGTGGTCCGGCTTCATGCGGGAAGTCCTTCCTTGGCGAACAGCGAACTGGCGCCGAGCACGACGACGTCGGCCTGATGCTCGATACCTTCGGCGGTGCGGATTCCGTGCGGCGCGAAGGCGTAGACCGGCCAGGTGACGAGCTTGCAGCCAGGCCGCCGGAGCGCGCCGTAGTAGCCGAGGCCCGGCGCCGTCCGCCGCGAGCCGAAGCGGCGGTCGGGCGTCAGGAGCCTGCGGATCCAGGGGTCTTTCACCTGCCAGCGCAGGAAGACCTTGGCGACGGCGACGCCGAGGACGGCGGGCCCGGGGACCGGCATCGGCACCACCCAGTCCGGCTCCTCCTGGAACACCTTCACCGACCGCGCGGTGGCCATCACCTCGGGCACGATCTGCGCCGCCTCGCGGCCGGGCGCGACCACGGCGACGCGCTGCCCGGTGAAGTCGTGCCCGAACCATTCGGTGCCGCGCAGCACCTCGCCCCGGAATTCGCCGAGGCTCATGACGCGACCGGCTCGTGGGTGATCTCCTCGGTCCACGACTGCGGCTTTCCCAGCAGCCGCGCGGGGATCAGGCGGGTCACCTTGACCATCGGGTCGGCGAGCAGCCGGTGGTAGACGTGCGAGCGGTCGACGATCATCGCCGCCTGCGCCTTGAGCACGTGATACGCCGGGATGCGTTTCGTGAACTCGCCGCGGCCGCCGATGGTGGAGAACCGCTTCACGGCGTTGTACAGCTTCTTCTCCGGCAGGCCCATCGCCACGATGTTGTCCCGCATCTTGTTGATCAGCGGCACGAACACCACGATCAGGCCGAGGACGATCTGGGGTTTGAGCGAGCCGATCGATTCGGTGAGCAGTTTGGTCGTGGATCCGGCGCCGATCAGCTCCAGCACCTCGAAATCGGCCGTGATGTGCCGGGCCTCGTCGGAGTTGATATGCCGGAACACCTGGTGGCACACCGGATCGGAGACCTCTTCCAGCAGGAACTTCACCAGTGCGCCGTCCAGCGCGCATTCCAGCAGCGGGATGAGCGTGGCGAGCGCCGTCAGCGGCAGCGTGTCGCCGTAGTCGTCGAGGACCTTGATGGCGAGCTTGACGTTGATGTTCGGCTCGGGCATCGAACCGTGCTCGTCGAGCATGCCCCAGCGTTTCATCAGCGCCAGTTCCGCGTTGGCGTGTTTCTGTTCCTCCGCGTGGAAGTAACGATAGATCTCCTGGATCACCGGCGTCGGCGCCTTCTTGGCCAGCGAGGCGAACCCGCGCGCGCCGACGTGCTCGATCCACACGAGGTCGGCCATGAACGGCCGCATCTTGGCGCGCAGTTCGTCGGTCATCGTCTCCGCGCCGGGCGCGTCCCAGTCGATGTCGGCCAGCGACCACTGCTTGTCCTTGATCGTCTGGAGCATCGCGGCGAAGTCGTAGGCCATCACTTCTCCTTTTCGGCGGGCAGGAACCGGCCGAGCAGGCCGGCGATCCGCGTGTACGGGACGGGCACGAAACGCTTGGCGTGCCAGAGAAGCTGAGCGTCGGGTTGCGGCACCACATAGAGGCGGCCGCGGTCGTGGGCGTCGAGCGTCATCTTCGCGACGCGCTCCGGCGAGAACCCGACCACGTCGGAAACGCGCTTGGCGAGCCCACGGGCCCCGTCCTCGATGAGCTCGCCGCCGAAGATGTTGGTGCGCACGAAGGTCGGGCACAGGACGGTGACCGCGACGCCGGTGCCGGACAGTTCCGCGGCCAGCGTTTCGGAAAGGCTGACGACGCCCGCCTTGCTCACGTTGTACGCGGCCATCCTCGGCGCGGCGGTGAAACCGGCGGCCGAAGCGACGTTGATGACGCCGCCCGCCTTCGCCGCGCGCATGGCGGGAACGAAGGTGTGGCAGCCGTGGATCACGCCCCAGAGGTTCACGCCGAGGGTCCGTTGCCAATCGGACAGCGGGCTCTCCCCGACGAGTTTGCCGCCCGCGCCGATCCCGGCGTTGTTGACGACGAGGTCCGGCTCGCGGCCGAACCAGGACCGCGCCTGGTTCGCCAGGTCGGCGACTTCGTCCACATCGGACACGTCGCAGGCGATGGCGACCGCGTCCTTGAGCATCTTCGCGGTTTCTTCGGCGGCTTCGAGGTCGATGTCGGCGCAGACGACCCGGCTGCCGCGCCGGGCGAGCTCGGCCGCGATCGCCCTGCCGATCCCGCTGCCCGCGCCGGTGACGACGGCCTGTGCCCCGTGGGTCCGTTTGGTCATGCCGCCCTCACGATCGCCGGGAGATTGCCGGTGAGGAAGCGGCAAGCCCGCTCCATCGCCGGTGCCGCTTCGGGAATGAAGCGGGTCAGTGCCTGGAAGACGTGCATCTGGCCGGGGACCACGTCGAGTTCGCAGTCCGCCCCCGCGCGGCGCAGGGCCCTGGCCAGCTCGATGGCGTCCGCGGCAAGCATTTCGAGCCCGCCCGCCTGGATGATCGTCGGCGGGAAGCCCTTGATGTCGTCGAAGGCGAAGCGCAGCCGCGCCGACGCGAGGTCGGCGTCCACTGTGTACAGACCGACCAGCCGCGCGGCCGCGGCGGCGGAGATCATCGGATCCGGGCTCATGCGTTCCCGTTGGGCGGCCAGCGAAAACGTCACGTCGAACAACGGCGAGAAGAGGGCGAGCGCGGCCGGTGGGTCTTTTCGTTCCCGGATCAGCTGCGCGGCGAGGTCGACCGCGAGATGCCCGCCCGCGGAGTCGCCCGCGACGAGGATCCGGCGATAGCCCTGGCCGAGAAGCCGGTCGTAGGCCGCGCGGACGTCGTCGGCGGCGCTCGGGAAGCGGTGCCGCGGCGCGAGCCGGTATTCGCAGGCGAAGACCGGCAGCCCGGTGCCTGCGGAGACCCGTGTGGTCAGCCCGCGATGCGTGCGCGCCGAGCAGAGCGCGTAACCGCTGCCGTGGATGTAGAGGACCACGGCGTTGCCCTCGCTCACGTCGGGCGCGCGGACCCACTCGCCGCGGATGCCGGGCTCGATACGGCTCCCCTTCAACGGCGGCGAAGCCAGCCACAAACCGCTCGCGATGAAGGCCCGGGAGAACGCGACCCCCGCCCGGTTGGCCGGGATCGCGTTGGCGATCGGCCGCACGAAAGCGGACGTCAGCGCGGAGGCCACCCCGGCGCGCAGGCCATTCTGCGGTCGCATGCCCTCAGAATGAATCTGAGGGCACCTGCTGTCAAGATGGAGGAGTGACCGCGTCCCGCCGCTACAGCGGCAAAACCGCCGACGAACGCCGCGCCGAACGACGGCTCGCCCTGCTCGGCGCCGCACTCGACATCTGGCAGGAACAGGGCTGGGCGGCGGTCACCATGCGCGGCGTCTGCGCGCGGGCGAACCTGACCGACCGGTACTTCTACGAGAGCTTCGCCAACCGCGACGCGCTGCTGGCCACCGCCTGGGAACAGGTCCGCGACGAGACCCTGCGGATGGTCCTCGACGCCGTCGCCGCCCGCATCGAGCAACCCGCACTGGACCAGCTCCGCGCCGCCGTCGACGTCGTCGTGCACCACGTGCAGGAAGAGCCGTCACGCGCGCAGATCCTGTTCGGCGACCACGCGGGCAGCGCGGTGCTGGAGCAACTGCGGCGGCAGACCGTCCAGGAGACCACCGGCCTGCTGATCGACCTGGCGCGGCCGCATCTGAAACCGGACGTGGACGGGCTGGAGTTCCGGGTCAATGTCCTGCTGGGCATCGGCGGCTTCGTGGAGATCATGCTCGCGTGGCGCTCCGGGCTGCTCGACGCGGACGCGGACACCCTCGTCGACCACCTCACGGGAGTGGGCACCTCGCTGTCGCGGATGTTCCTCAAGGGTGACACCAACGGGTGAACTTTCCGGGTGCTCTCCGCACCGGGCCCGAAATGCGTCAGGGCCTCATCCGGAGTGTTCCGAATGAGGCCCTGACCTGCGGAGCCGCCTAGGGGAATCGAACCCCTGACCTATTCATTACGAGTGAATCGCTCTGGCCGACTGAGCTAAGGCGGCGGACATCGGGCTCGCACCCGATGACGGAGACAAGTGTAGCGGAGGCTTGAACGTCACCTTCCAGGGCCACCGTCGTTAAGGTCCTATGACGCCGGTCTCAGTCCCCCAAGATCGGCCCATCCCCCACTGGAGGACCTGTTCATGCGGCAACGACTGCCCCGTGTGCTGGCGCTTCCCGCCGCCGCGGCCCTGCTACTGCTGACCGCGGCTCCGGCGACCGCCCAGACGATCCCGACGACGCCGATCCCCGATCCGGCGAATCCGGGACAGCCGCCGATGTCGGCGCCGATCGGGCCGCAGCCGCTGGGCAAGGCCGTCGGTGACGCGGGGGCGGCGCTCGGCGTGCTCCGGTTGCTGCCGAACGCGGTGCCGACCAGCGCCATCCTGCCCGGAGCGGGCGAGATGCTGCCGAAGCAGTCCGCGCTCGAAGCCGGGATGGGGCTTTCCAGCGCTCAGGCCAACTCCGAGGCCTACCTGAACTACGAAAAGGCGATCGCGCAGTCGTCGCCGTTCGGCCTGTCCGCGGCCGGCAACGCGCCGCAGACTCCGGGCAGCCTCGTGCAGACAGCGCTGCCGGACAACCCGAAGCCGATCAGCGGCGGCCTCAACGCGCCGAAGAACCCGCTGTTCAACCTCGGCCTGCTCAACGGTCAGGCGCACGCGCGCTGGAGCCCGACGCTCGGGCCGTGCGTCGGCACGATCGCCGATTCGAGCACGTCGATCGCGAACCTCGCGCTGCTGCCGACCATCCCGAACATCCCGGGCGCCGACCAGCTCACTCAGGCCTCCGAGCAGCTCAAGGCCGGCCTGTCCGCGCTCGGCCCGCTGGCGAACCTTGGCGGGCTGCTTTCGGGCACCAGCACCAACGCCGACGGCAAGGGCGCGGTGCTGAGCCTGCCGAACACGCTGTCGTCGCGTTCGGTCGTGCGGCTGGTCGACATCCCCGGCTCGAAGAACAAGGCCGTCGAATCGACGTCGACCCTGCAGGCGGCCAACATCGAACTGCTGAAGGGCACGCCGCTCGGCCTGACGATCAAGGTCGCCAGCCAGCCGACGCTGCGGGTCACCTCGACCGGCGACAAGAAGACGTCGAAGGTCGAGTACACCGCGCCGGTGCTGCAGATCGTCCGCGGCGACAAGGTGCTGTTCACCCTCGACGCGAACAACCCGACCAAGGACATCCCGATCGGGATCCCGCTGCCGTCGCTCAAGCAGGTCCCGGGTTTCGACCAGCTGAAGAACGTGCCGGTCGTCGGCGGGCTCGCCGAGCTGCTGAACGGTGCCACCAAGCAGCTTCCCGGCGGTGAGGCCGGAAACGGGCTCACGCTCGACATCGGGGTGCTGAAGCTGTCGATCGCCGGGCTGAACCAGAAGTCGAGCGACATGACCTCGCCGTTCAAGGGATTCCAGATGGGTGCCTCGGCGCGGCTGCTGGATCTGCAGATCCTGCCGACGACGGCGCTGCAGAAGGCGCTGCCGCCGGACGCGGCGAAGAAGCTGCCTTCGTCGCTGGCCCAGGTCTCGCTCGGTGAGCAGATCGCGCGGGCGTACGCGCCCGCCGGTGGCGTGGAGTGCGGCACGGCTCAGGCGCCCCCCGCGGGGAACAACGGTGGCGCGGCGCCGAAGGGGCCGGTCAAGAACCTGGCGTACACCAACGCCGCCTACGACACGGTGCCGATGTTCTGGTCGGGTACGGCGATGCTGCTGCTCGGTGTCGTTCTCGTGGCCGCCATGCCGGGACGTCGCCGGCTCGCCGTGGTTCCCGTTCCGGTGGCGAAGAAGCCTTTCAAGCCTTCGCCGCGTCCGCGCTCTCTGGGCTCGGAGGACTAGACGGGGCGAGGAGGGTGATGAACGGTCCTTTCACTCCCGCGTGAAGGGACCGTTCGTACCTTGATCGTCTTCGGGGCCTTCGCCGCTTTTGACGCGGCGGGGGCCCCTTTTCGCTTGCGGTGACTGTGTGGATTTTGGTGCGTTGGATGACCTGAAATCCACACGGTCGCTTGGTCGAGGGTGTGTGGAAATAGGGATACTCAACGTCTCTGTTTCCACACACCCCTGACCCTGCGCTCCCGACTTCGGCGGCCTTCGCCCTCTGCCCAGCCGCGATGTCCCCATGCGGCATTGGCCCCCGTCGAACCCGAAGCGCCTTCACTTACCCACAGCAGTTGTCCACAACCATCCCCACCTGTGGACAACTCCCGCGACCAGCCGTTTTCCCCCTCCACCCCCGGTAGACTGGACTCGGGGTCGCCCCCCTGGGACGGGCGGGGGCTGGGGTAGCGCGGATCAGCCTTGGCGCAGGGTGGTGACCATGGCTTCGACGGCGATCCTCGGCTTCACGTTCAGGTCGATGGCCTCGCGGCATTCCAGGACGGCTTCGAGCCGCCGCAGGATCGAGTCCGGCGCCCAGGCGGAGGCGGCCTGCGAGATTTCCGAGGCGTGGTCGGGATGGTTCAGCGTCGCGCCCGCGCCGCTCGCGGTCACCAGCACGTCCCGGTAGAACGCGGCCAGGTCCACCAGCGCCAGGTCGAGGGTGTCCCGCTGCGTTCGGGTCGCGCGGGATTTCTGGCGCTTCTCGAGCTGCTTCACGGCGGCTTCGGCGGCGCGTTTCGCCCCGGAGACACCCTTTCCGGTGCCGTCACCGCCCATCGCGGTGCGGAGTTCGGAACGTTCGGCCTCGTCGCGGACCTTGCTCTCCTCGCCCGCGTCGGCCTCCGCCGCGCTGATCAGCTGATCGGCGCAAGTGAACACATCGGACGGTCGGCGCAGGCCGAGCGGGATCCGCAGCACCGTCGCCCGCCGCTGCCGCGCCGCCTCGTCGGTCGCGAGCCGCCGCGCGCGGCCGACATGTCCACTGGAGACGGACGCGGCCCACCGCGCCCGCTCGGGATCGATGCCGTCCCGCTCCATCAGCACCTGCGCGATCGCCTCCGGCGGCGGCGTCCGCAACGTGACCAGACGGCACCGCGAACGGATCGTCACCGACACGTCGTCCGGGTGATCCGACGGCGCGCACAGCAGGAACACCGTGCGGTCCGGCGGCTCCTCGACGGCCTTCAGCAACGCGTTCGACGCGCCTTCGGTCAGCCTGTCCGAATCCTCGATGACCACCACCTGCCACTTCCCGGTGGTCGGGCGGCGGGCGGCGGCCTGCACCAGGGAACGCATTTCCGCGACCGAGATCGAAAGGCCCTCCGGCACGACGAGTTTGACGTCCGCGTGCGTCCCGGCCATCACGGTGCGGCAGCCAGGGCACTCGCCGCAGCCCGTTCCGGTGCTGCACTGCAACGCCGCCGCGAAAACCCGCGCGGCCGTCGAGCGGCCCGAACCCGGCGGGCCGGTGATCAGCCAGGCGTGGGTCATCGCGCCGGGCGCGACGGGCTGGTTGTCGATGATCCGGGCGGCCGCCGTCGACGCCGAAGAAAGCGTGCGCGCGGCCGGCTCCTGGCCGACGAGCTGCTTCCAGACACCGATCAGCGTCATCTCGCTTCGACCTTCTCCTCCGCCGGAGCGAGCCCGGCGAGCCTGCCGACGAGCACCGCGCGGATCGCGGTCCGCACCCGGTCGCTCACTTCGTCCTCGGTACCTTCCGCGTCGACCACGACATACCGGTCCGGGTCGGCGGCGGCCATCTCCGTGAGCAGATGCTGCACCCGCCACTGCGCGTCCAGCGACTCCGACTTCCGCATCACCGTGCCGGGATCGGCGTCGAGCAGGATGGTGATGTCGGGCCGCAACCGGCCGGTCGCCCAGTCGGCGAGCCCTTCGAGCTCCTGGCTGTCCAGCCCGGCGACCGCGGACAGATGCGCCAGCGGCGAATCCACGAACCGTTCCATCACCACGACGGAACCGGCGTCGAGCGCGGGCTGGATGTCCCGTTCCACGATGTCCGCCCGCACCGCGGCGGCGGCCAGCGCCTGCGCCCGCGCACCGGACAGCGAAGCGCCGGCGACGAGCTTCGCGAGCCGCTGATCATCCAGCGCCGGGTCGGCGGCCAGCACGACCGGACGCGTACCCGCGCGCAGCCATTCGGCCAGCCGCGCGGCCTGTGTCTCGGTGTTGATCGCCCGCGTGCCTTCGAGCGCGATCAGCAGCCCGTTCACCCGGCGCGGGCTGCGGCGCAAAGCGTTGCGGAGGTCGGCGAGGATCGGTTCCGCCCGCCGGTCGTCCATCTGCCGGTACGCGAAGATGCCGGCGAGCAGCGCGAGGACACCGCCGCCGAGCATCACCGGCCGCGTCCCGTCGATCGTGATCGGGCTGCCGAACACCTCGATCTTGCGGGTGTGGACCAGGCTGATCAGCAGCGGCACCAGCACGGTCGAGCCGAACAGCACGATCTTCATCAGCGACTGGTAGATCGCGTTGATCCGGCCGCGGACGGCGTCCTCGATCCGTGAACCGATGATCGTGACCCCGGTCAGGAACGCCGTCCCCGCCCAGACCCCGACCGCGGCGACCGCGACCAGCGAAACGGCGAGATGCGGCGACAACGCCACCACGACGAGACACAGGCCCGCGGCGACGATCGAGATCCCGAACAGCCGGTCGTGCGCGAGCCGCCGCGCGAGCTTCGGGGCCACCGCCATCCCGGTGGCGAGCCCGAGGAACACGGCGAGGACGAGCAGGTTGAACGCCGCGTCACCGGCGAGCAGGCTGGACGAGTACGGCTTGGCCGAACCGATCACCGCGCCACCGGCGGCGAACGCCCCGAAAGCGCCGATCATCAGCCCGCGCACCAGCGGCGTCGTCCGCACGAACCGGGCACCGTCGGCGATCATCTGCCGGAAGCCGAACTTCTCCTCGTCGGCGGGCTTGACCTTGGGCTTCTCGACCGCGTGGACGTTGCGCAGCGACAGCTCGGGGATCCGGGTCGCGATCACGATCGCGCTGGTCAGGTACAGCAGGCCGGTGATGACGACGGCGACCTTGGCGATGCCGAGCTGCGCGTCGCCCTGGAAGAAGTGGAACGTGGTGTTGCTACCGGTGAGCACGGCGTTCGCCCCGGCCGCGGTGATCACCGCGAGGCCGTAGGTCATCACCATGCCGAGCTGGTTGGCCGTCTCGACCTGGTCCGGGCGGCGCAGCAGGTTCGGCACCGCCGCGTCCTTCGACGGGATCCACATCATCGAGCAGCAGCCGACCAGGAAGTTGCCGACGAACACCCACCACGGCGTGCCGACGAACGCGATCGACAGCAGGAACCCGCACCGGCCGAGGTCGCAGAGCACCATCACCTTGCGCCGGTCGAACCGGTCGGCGAGCAGCCCGCCGAGCGGGGCGAACAGCAGCCCCGGCAGCAGCGACGTCAGCACGACCCCGACGAACGCGAAGTTCTGCGCGGCGTAGTTGTCGGTCAGCTTGGTGACCAGGCCGGTCAGCGTGAGGAGGTTCAGCCAGTCCGCGACACTGCACAGGTACGAGACGCCCCAGATCCGGCGGAACGGCTTGATCGCCAGCACCCGCCGCACGCGGTGCATGGTGGAAGCGTCACGCCCCGACGGACCACTCGTGCCCGCCTCGGGCACCGACTGCACGCCCTCGCTGATACGCCCACCCCACTAGTCACGCGGCGCCGGGGTGCGACCCGGGTCAACACCGGGTACCCCGACCGTATGGCCAGGGTATCCCGATGGGTGAGGTCAGGACGGACGGCCCCGTCCGGCGGTATCCACCGGACGGGTTACCCGAAGATTCCCGCGATGCTGTTGAACAGGCTGGCCAGCAGCTGGATGGCGAGGACCGCGAAGACGATCATGAGGGCGATCGCGATCATCACCCCGGCCGTGTTCGACGACGGTTTCCCGAGCCTCGGCATCTGCATGGAACGCTTGGCGCGCCGCAGTTCGACCTCGGCCTCGTCGTCGACATCGACCGGTTCTTCCGGCTTCGGGCGGCGGGGCTGACGGATCAGCTGAGACGGCCTCGACGGCCAGGTGCGCTGCTGGGGAAGGATCCCGATCGGCGCAGCGCCCTGCTCACCCACCGTGCTGACGACCTTGGCGGGCGACGGGGCGGCGGTCTGCTCCGCGCCCGGGCTTTCGGCGGGCCGCTCGTCCGCGAGCATGGCCGCGCTGACCATCCTGCTCACGACTTCGGGTCGTGCTGGACCGGACCCGGCACCTGCACGTGGACTTCGTCGGCGCCCGCCGACGGATCGGCTTGGGCCGTCGTGCCGGTCGTGACCAGCCCGGACAGCGGGTCGGCGAACGTGTCGCCCGGAGGATCTGCCTGAGTGCCATCGCCTTTCACGAAGTCGGGGGCATCGAAGAAGGGAGTTCCGCCCTTCCCGCTCATGGTGACCACCTCACTACGGAATGTCCTCTGCTTCCAGGGTAACCACCTCGGCCCGCCGCACATCCGCCCAATGGGCCAGATAAATGTCACGCGCCGCGAGGCTGATCTTCACATCCTCCAGCAAAGGTTCGAAGAAAGAACGCCGGTACCGAACGTCCGTCGCGGTCGATGCGGCGAAGTACAGACCGGAGAACACGGCGAGGAAAACGGAGACGTTGACGAGCGCGGAACTCACCGGGAGGGGGACACCCAGCAGTGTCCCGGGCGCCGATTCACGGCCGGCGAACTCCGTCACGACCTCCGGGCTGAGGATCAGCACCCCGAACACGACGAAGAACGCGAACACCAGCACCCCGAACGCCACGATCTGCACCGCCTGGGCGAAGAACAGCACCAAGGCGATGTTCAAGCGCTCGGTCTTCGTCAACGCGCGCCTGCCCGGTGGCGGGGTGTCGTCGTCGAACGGCGTGCCACGCAGCACGGTCGCACCGGGCTCCACGGTCCAGGACTTCAGCTCCTTGATCTCGTCGGACAGCATCGACGCCAGGAACACCGCGCCGATCAGCACGAGGAAGCCGGCCACCAGCCACAACCGGCCCGGGGTCAGCCGTTCCACGGCCTGCCACAGCTCGGCGGTGAAGAAGCTGAACATCACCACCAGCAGGAGCAGCGGCAGCGCCCGCGACGCCAGCGTGCCGATGGCCCTGACCTGGGCGACCGCGCTCCGTGCCGCCCAGGTGAGGATCGAACCGACGCCGATCCGGACCAGGAACATCAGCACGGCCAGCGCGACCAGGTTGGTGAGCACGGCGACCCACAACGGGTTGTCCCACGACACCAGCCCGGTGAGCCGTTCGCCGAG
The DNA here is from genome assembly GCF_022479115.1 of Amycolatopsis sp. EV170708-02-1. Lineage (NCBI taxonomy): Bacteria > Bacillati > Actinomycetota > Actinomycetes > Pseudonocardiales > Pseudonocardiaceae > Amycolatopsis > Amycolatopsis sp. EV170708-02-1. The sequence continues at coordinate 2,571,348 of NZ_CP092497.1, read as the reverse complement.
CGGCAGCACGACCAGCCAGAAGCCGATCGTCGCCGCCATCACGGCCAACCGCACCCTGGTGCGGCTCAGCACGCGAAGCAGCTTCGCCATCAGCCGTCCGGCGATCACCGGCACCACGACCACGGCGAAGGTCAGCGCCAGCACGCCCAGCACGTAGCCGACGCCGCTGCTGCGCATCCGGGCCGCGAGGACGTCCTCGGGGACGTCGAGCAGCTTCAGCAACGCGGCCAGCAGCAGGTCGAGCAGGCACAGGAACACCAGCCCCGGCGTGGACCGGCGCAACATGCCCGCTCCGCGCCTCCGCCGGTGGATGACCATCGGCAGCCCTCGCCGCCGGAACCACGCGTCGGCCGCGCGCCGATCCAGGTCCATGCCCGCCCTCCCCAGTCGTCCATCGCTCAAGGCGGCTACGTCCGGCTCAAGTCCACCGCCTCGTGCAGCCAGGCCGCCAGTGCCCGGCGGTCCATTCCACCGAACATCAGCCACCCTTCGGAAGGGGCGGCGTACAACACGAACCTCCCCAAATCGTTGTCGACGATCACGAAGCCGTAATCCGGGTACTCGGCGTTCAGCCCGCCGAAGGCGACCAGATCGAGGATCGCCGTGCCGGTGCGCGGACGGCTCAGCGTGTCGGCGACCAGGCCGACCTCCTCCTCTTGGCCGGGCAGCGGCACGCCGTGCTCGTCGATCCTGATGCGCATCGGCTCGGTCTCCCCGGCGGGAACGTGCGGGAGCCCGCCGAAGACCCGGGCTCCCAGCTCGCCGAAATCGCTGAGGCTGAACGTGGTCCGCCGCCCCGACCGCATCCGCCAGACGACCGCCTGATGCCCGTCGCCATAGCAATCGACACGCACCGAGCGGGGCGCGGACGCGAAGACGCCGGTGAGGACGCCTCGCACCGAACCGCGCAGCATCACGCCGTGCATCCGGACCGCGGCCGGATGGATCTCGCCGTTCTCCATCAGCCCGGCCTCTTCGAGCATCGCCGCCTTGGCCGCGTACCGCTCGGCCTGGGTGACGAGATCCGCCGGCTCGTCGTAGGACGGGCACAGACGGCGGATCTCGTCGTCGGTGATCTCCGGGTCGTAGCCGAGATAGACGCTCCGCCGCTCGGGCACCGCGCGCAGCACCGGCTCGGCGGCGCGTTTCATCAGTTCCTTCACGGTCGCCGGTTCACGCATGGTTCTGCACCGCCTTCACGATCCATTGCTCGGCCGTCGACCGGCTGGCCGGGCCCCAGGTGAGCGTCCACCGGCCGTCGCCGTCCATCGCCGCGCTGAACTGGTACCGGCCGAGATCGTTGTCCACCAGGCCGAACGCGCCGTGCGGATACTCGGCGAGGATGGAATTCCGCACCGCGAGATCGACGAGGACCGTGCCGTGCCGCGGCCGCGAAGCGCCCTCTCGGATCACCTCGACGGCCTCGCGGGCCCGCAGCGGGATCAGCCCGCCGGCGTCCGTCACGATGCGCACGGTCTCGCCGGTGCCCGGAGGATGGTCGGGCAGGCCGTCGAACACCCAGCCCGGCAGCGCGCTGAGGAAACCGGACCGCAGCCGCGCTCGCCTGCCGAGTTTGTTCAGCACCGTGGTGTAGTCCTCGTCGCCGAAGAACCGGACCTCCCACGGCTCCGCGCGCGACGGGAACACACCGGTCACCACGCCGCGGATGAACCCGCCGCGCAGCGCGCGATACAGCCCGACGGCCTCGGGCGTGACCTCACCGCCGGGGGCCAGCCCGATGGTCGCCATCCCGCTCACGAACCGGGTGTACTGCTCCACCTCCTCGGCCAGGGTGAGCCCTGGAGTCGGCTCCTCGTCGGCCAGCACCGGCGGCACGGCGAGCTCCGGGTCGTAGAACTCCATCACCGAGGGACGCTCCGGAACCTCGGCGGCCAGCGGGGCGATGACCTCGTCGATGACGTCGAAGACAGCGGTCGTTGAAGTGCTCACCTGACCATTGAACACCCTGGTACCGACAATTTTTAGAACTTTTGTTCGAACGGGTGAGGCGGTTCGGCGAGCGGTCGGTGAGCGGTTGCCGGTGGACGGATTTGCTCGGCCGAGCTATTTTTTGCTCATGCAAGCAAAAGCGAAGACGTTCACCGAGAGTGCGAGACGGGCACAGATCGTGGCCGCGGCCATCGAGACGATCGCGGAGCTCGGCTACACCCGCGCGTCGTTCGCCCAGATCGCTAAACAGGCGAAGCTTTCGAGCACCGGCCTCATCTCGTACCACTTCGCGAACAAGGAGGAACTCGTCCGCACGGTCCTCGAAGACGTCTTCCGCGAGATCGGCGCGTTCATGGCCGAGCGGATGAGCGAGCCCGCGTCGGCGAGCGCGGCGCTGCGGACGTACCTGGAGGCGAATCTGGAGTTCGCCGCCGCACAGCCGACGCGCATGCGGGCGTTGCTGAACATCTTCCTCGGCGGCGCGCTCGACTACGACCCGGCGAGCGAGCGAGCGGCGTTGGAACCGGTCGAACGCATCCTGCGCTGGGGCCAGGAATCGGGTGAGTTCCGCGAATTCGACGTTCACGTGATGGCGACGACCATCCGGCGTTCGGTGGAGGGCCCGGTGTTCCTGCTCGCCGGCACCCCGGAGCTGGATCTCGCCACCTACGCGGCCGAACTGGTGACCCTCTTCGAGCTCGCGACCAGGAGGCAGTGATCCCGTGATCCGGCAGTGGGGTGTGGTGCTGCTCGAAGTCGTCGTGCCCGTCGCGGGGTACTACGTGCTTCGCGGCTTCGGCGTCAGCCCGCTTTTCGCTCTCGCCCTCTGCGCCCTGCCGACCGTGCTCTTCGTCCTCTACCGGGCGATCCGCCGGCGGAAGATCGACACGCTCGCGATCTTCGTGCTGACGATCTTCGCGATCAGCGTCGGCGTCTCGTTCGTCACCGGCAGTCCCCGGTTCATGGTGGCGAAGGCGGGCTGGGTCACCGGGGCGATCGGCGCCGGTTTCCTGGTCTCGCTGCTGTTCGCCAGGCCGCTCGCGTTCGGCATGGCCCGCTCGATGGTCGCGAAGAGCCGTTTCGCGGACTCGCTGCGCGCCGGCGAATGGGACGAGCTGTGGCCGCGGCACGCGTGGTTCCGGCGTGCCTGGCGGGTCGCGACCGTCCTGTGGGGTGTCGCCCTGATCGCCGACGCCGCCGGACGCGTCCTGCTGGCGTACACGCTGCCCGTCGACTCCGTGCCGGCTCTCGGCACCGCGCTGTACGGCGTCACGTTCGTCGCCGTGCAGGTACTGCAACACCTCTATTTCCGCCGCGTCGGGCTCTGGCGCCGTCTCGCGGCCTCCTGAAAGGACCTCTCATGCATCTTCTGCTGGCCATCGTCACCGGCCTTCTCACGATCGTCGCCCCCGCGGATCCGCTCGTCGTGCGCACCGACGCCGGTCCGGTCCGTGGGAAGGACTCCGGGCCGGTCCGGACGTTCGACGGGATCAGGTTCGCCGCACCACCCGTCGGCGAGGATCGCTGGAAGCCGCCGCGACCGCCCGAACCATGGAAGGACGTCGCCGACGCGACGAAACCCGGCCCCGCCTGCACCCAGTATCTGCCGGACAGCGCCGAAGACTGTCTTTTCCTGAACGTCACCGTGCCGCGCGACGCGGGGAACCGGCGGCTGCCGGTGCTGGTCTGGCTGCACGGCGGCGGCTACACCATGGACGCGGGAAGCTTTTACGGCGCGCAGCGGCTGGCGGATCAGGGCGACGTCGTCGTGGTGACGACGAACTACCGGCTCGGCGTCTTCGGCTACTTCGGCCTTCCCGGGCTCGCGGGGTCCGGCGATTTCGGACTCATGGACCAGCTTTCCGCGCTGCGCTGGACCCAGCGCAACATCGCCGCGTTCGGCGGCGACCCGCGGAACGTGACGGTGGCGGGACAGTCGTCCGGCGGGATGAGCACCTGCGCGCTGCTCACCTCACCCGCCGCGGCCGGCCTGTTCCACAAGGCCGCGATCATGTCCGGCTCGTGCCTGCTGAACTGGCCTCCCGGCGGTCTCATCCCGAATCAGCCCGCGCAGACCCCGTACTCGCCGCTCGCGAAAACGGAAGCCGACGGTGCGGCGGTGGCCGCGAGCCACGGCTGCGACGGCCCGGACGCGCTCGGTTGCCTGCGGCGTCTTCCGGCCGCCGAGCTGATGAAGGACAACCAGACCTTCGCCAACCACCTGACCTACGGGACCCCGCTGCTCCCGCTCGACCCGGCGAAAGCCGTGCGGCGTGGGGCTTTCCACCGGGTGCCGGTGATTTCGGGCGGCACGCACGACGAGATGCGCGCGTTCATCGCCGGTGTCGAGAAGCTCAAGCCGATCACCGAGGAGCGCTATCAGGAGTTCCTGCGCAAGACGTTCGGCGAGCACGCGGACGAGGTCGCGGCCGAATACCCGTCGCGCGACTACCTTTCGCCCGCCCTGGCCTGGGCGACGGTCACCACGGACCGGTCATGGGCCTGCCCGACGGCCGAGGGGAACAGGCTGCTTTCGCGGCGCACTCCGGTGCACTCCTACGAGTTCGACGACAAGAACGCGCCCAACGTCAACGGAAACGACGTTCCCACGGTGCCGCACGGCGCGGCGCACGCCCTCGATCTGGTCTATCTGTTCGAGCTCAGCGGGGTCGAACAGTCGCTGGACGAGGCGCAGCGACGCCTTTCGGAGCAGATGATCGCGTACTGGACCGCGTTCATGCGCACGGGTGACCCGAACTCGCCAGGGTCACCCCGCTGGGATCGGGATGTCGTGCTGTCGCTCGCGCCGGACGCGATCCGTCCGGTCGCTCATGCGGCCGATCACCGGTGCGGCTTCTGGGCGGGCCTTCGCTCCTGACGAGCGCCGAACGGGCCGTTCCTTGCGAGATTTGCCAGGAACGGCCCGTTCATAGCGCTCAGAGCTACTTTGTTTTCGTAGCCGTCGAGCGGGTCGAGGGCTTCTTCGCCGCCGCGGTCTTGGTCCCGGCGGCCTTGGTCGCCGTGGTCTTCTTCGCCGCGGTCGTCTTGGTGGCCGTCGTCTTCGACGCCGCCGTCTTCCGTGCCGGAGCCTTGCGCTTGGGCGCCGGGCCCTTCGCGCGCTTCTCCGCCAGCAGCTCGGCGCCGCGCTCGGCGGTCAGCTCCTCGATGCTGTCCGACTTCCGCAGCGTCGCGTTGTACTCGCCGTCGGTCACGTACGGACCGAAGCGGCCGTCCTTGACCACCATCGGCTTACCGGACACCGGGTCGTCGCCCAGTTCCTTCAGCGGCGGCTTCGCGGTCGCGGACCGGCCACGCTGCTTCGGCTCCGAGTAGATCTTCAGCGCCTCTTCGAGCGTGATCGAGAACAGCTGGTCCTCGGTGGTGAGCGAACGCGAGTCCGTGCCCTTCTTCAGGTACGGCCCGTAGCGCCCGTTCTGCGCGGTGATCTCGTCGCCGGATTCCGGGTCCTTGCCGACCACGCGCGGCAGCGAGAGCAGCTTCAGCGCGTCTTCGAGAGTCATCGTCTCGATCGACATCGACTTGAACAGCGAACCCGTCCGCGGCTTCGGCTGCTTCGCCTTCGCGGCCTTCTTCTGCGCGGCGGTGGCGCCTTCGGGAAGCGGCTCCGGCTCGGGCAGGAGCTCGGTGACGTACGGGCCGAAGCGGCCTTCCTTCGCCACGATCTCGTGCCCGCTGACCGGGTCCTTGCCGAGCACACGGCCTTCCTGCGGCGTCGCGAAGAGCTTCTCCGCGATGTCCTGGGTCAGCTCGTCCGGCGGCAGGTCCTCGGGCAGGTTCGCCCGCTGCGACGTCCCGTCCACCTCACGCTCGAGGTACGGGCCGTACCGGCCGACGCGCACGACGACGGTGTGCCCGTCGGCGTCGCTGAACAGCGGGATCGAGTTGATCTCGCGGGCGTCGATGTCCTCGACGCCCGAGCCGACCAGCTTCTTCAGCCCGCCGAGACGGCCGACGGAACCGTCGACGCCCATGTCGCCGCCGAAGTAGAACTTCGACAGCCACTGCGTCCGGTGCTCGTCACCGGCGGCGATGCGGTCGAGCTCGTCCTCCATGCCGGCGGTGAAGTCGTAGTCGACCAGCCGCTCGAAATGCCGCTCCATCAGGCCGATCACGGCGAACGCGACCCAGGAGGGCACCAGCGCGGAACCCTTCTTCCACACGTAGCCGCGGTCCTGGATGGTCTTGATGATCGACGCGTACGTCGACGGGCGGCCGATGCCCAGCTCTTCGAGCTTGCTGACCAGGCTCGGCTCCGAGTAGCGCGCCGGCGGCGACGTGGTGTGCCCGTCCGGGCTCAGCTCGGTCGCGGTCAGCGCCTGGTCCTTGACCAGCTGCGGCAGGCGGCTCTGCTTGTCGTCCGCCTCGCCACCGCTCTCGGTGTCGACGGCCTCGACGTACGCCTTGAGGAACCCGGCGAAGGTGATCGTGCGGCCCGAAGAGGCGAACGTGACCTCCTCGCCGCTGGTGGCGGTGCCGACGATGCGCACCGACATCGTGGTGCCCTTCGCGTCCGCCATCTGCGACGCGATCGTGCGCTGCCAGATCATCTCGTAAAGGCGGTACTCGTCGGTGTCCAGATCCTTCGCGACCTGGCCCGGCGTGCGGAAGACCTCGCCCGAGGGACGGATCGCCTCGTGGGCTTCCTGCGCGTTCTTCACCTTGCGGGTGTACTGGCGAGGCGACGGCGAGACGTATTCCTTGCCGTACAGCTGCGTCGCCTGGCTGCGCGCCGCCGAGATCGCCGACTCCGACAGCGTCGTGGAGTCGGTACGCATATAAGTGATGTACCCGTTCTCGTACAGCTTCTGCGCGATCCGCATGGTGCGCTCGGAGGTGAACCGCAGCTTGCGGCCCGCCTCCTGCTGCAGGGTCGAGGTCATGAAGGGCGCGTACGGCTTCCGCGTGTACGGCTTCTCCTCGACGCTCGCGACCTTGAAGTCGCGGTTCTTCAGCGCCTCGGCGAGCCGGACGGCGTCGGCCTCGGCCAGCACGCGGATCTCGTTGTTGGAAGCCTTGAGCTGCCCGTCCGAGCCGAAGTCACGGCCGGTGGCCAGACGCGCGCCGTCGACGGCGATCATCCTGGCCGGGAAGTTGCGCGGCGACGCGTCGGCGCCGGCGTCCATCGTCGCCGAGATGTCCCAGTACGACGCCGAGGTGAAGCGCATGCGCTCGCGCTCCCGCTCGACCACGATCCTGGTCGCCACGGACTGCACACGGCCCGCCGAGAGCTTCGGCATGACCTTCTTCCACAGCACGGGCGAGACCTCGTAGCCGTAGAGCCGGTCCAGGATGCGGCGGGTCTCCTGCGCGTCGACGAGGTCGCCGTCGAGCTCACGGGTGCTGTCGGCCGCGGCACGGATCGCCTGCTCGGTGACCTCGTGGAAGACCATCCGGCGCACCGGGACCTTCGGCTTGAGCGTCTCCAGCAGATGCCACGCGATGGCCTCGCCCTCGCGGTCGGGGTCCGTGGCGAGGTAGAGCTCGTCGACGTCCTTCAGCAGGCCCTTCAGCTCCGTGACCTTGGACTTCTTGTCCGGCGTGACGACGTAGAGCGCCTTGAAGTCGTTGTCGACGTCGACACCCAGCCGCGCCCACGACTCGCCCTTGTACTGGGCGGGCACGTCGGCCGCGCCGCGGGGAAGGTCGCGGATGTGTCCGACGGAGGACTCCACGACGTAGTTACCGCCGAGGTACGGGGCGATCTTGCGGGCCTTGGTCGGCGACTCGACGATCACCAGCCGACGACGGCCCGCGCCGTCGTCCGACGCCGCGGTCTTCTTCGTCCGTGCTCCTGCCACGCTGTCCTGCTCTCCGCTCATCTTCGGCGCCTTCGCGCCGCCTCTCGACCCGTCAGTGTGCACGCTCGCACCGCCAGGACCACGGCTAGGTGGTGCAACACGCCGCCGATCGTGTGTCCAGCGCATCGCCGCTGACCTCGTCGATGTTTCCTTTCAACACCTAGCACGTGATGTCGGACACGTCCGCCTGGGGTCCCGCGTGACGGGGTGAACACCCTCCGTTCGACGGTGGTGGCTCCCACCCGCCAACGCTTCACTTGATGTCCACGCCGACCCGAAAGGACTCCACGTGACCCGACGACTCCTCGGCACACTGTTCGCCATGCTGACCGCGTCCGCCCTGGTCGGAACCGCACCGGCGGAAGCGGCCACGACCACCTTCGCCGGAACGGTGGCGTTGTCGAACTGCTCCGGGTCGGTGGTCAAACCGCCCGAGGCGAGCCTCGACGACCCCGCCCTCGTCCTTTCCAACGGGCATTGCCTGCAAGAAGGTTTCCCGGACCCCGGGGAAGTAATCGTCGACAAGCCTTCGTCACGGACCTTCAGCCTGCTGTCCAAGGACGGCCGCTCGTCACTGGGCACCCTCAAGGCGAAGAAGCTGCTCTACGCCACGATGACCGACACCGATGTCTCGCTCTACCAGCTCGACACGAGCTACGCCAAGATCAAGTCGAGGTACGGCATCGCCCCGCTGACGCTCTCGTCCACCCGTCCGTCGGCGGGTATCGCGATGGACGTGGTCTCGGGGTATTGGAAGAAGATCTACTCCTGCAACGTCGACGGCTTCGTGCACGAACTCCGCGAGGCGAACTGGGTCTGGAAGGACTCGATCAGGTACACCTCGGCGTGCAAGACGATCGGCGGAACCTCGGGGTCGCCCATCATCGAGACCTCGACCGGGAAGGTCGTCGGCGTCAACAACACCGGCAACGAAAGCGGCCAGCGGTGCACGATGAACAACCCGTGCGAGGTCGACGCGGCCGGGAACGTGACCGTGCGGCAGGGCATCAACTACGGGCAGCAGACCTACCAGCTGACCTCCTGCCTTTCGCACAGTGAACTCGACCTCGCGAACCCGAACTGCCGGGCGCCGAAGCCCTGACCTTTCCTCCTCACCGAGTGCCAACCGTGTCCGTGAAGGCCTCCTTGAGGGACCCTGGGTCCCTCAAGGAGGCCTTCACGGACTGGGAACACAGGCGCGGCGTGGGCGGAGGCGTGACTCGCGTGCTCAGGGACGTAACTCGCGCGACTGGAGGCCGCACTCGAGTGTTCCGCCGCTGATCACGCGAGTTACGGCTTCGATCACGTGAGTGCGGTGCCACGTCCTCGTGAGTGGCAGGGACGGTTAGAACCGTCATTATCACTCACGAGCGTCAGACGGCCCGGACGACGGGCACCAGGCTCGGCCAAGCGGGCTCGGCCCCTGCGGGCGCGTCCCCGATCAGCTCGAGGACGTGCGCGAGCCGGCGCCGCCCGGTGACCCGGAGCAGCGCGTCTTCCCCCTTCTGCACCTTGGCGGGCACGCCGAGCCGCGCGAGCGCCGTGATCAGCCGCTCGTGCGTCTCCGGCGCCGCCGGATCGAGCGCGAGCAGGTAGCCGTTGCCCTGGGGACTGCCCGCCGCCAGCGCCCACATCCTCAACATCGCCCCGTCGAGCCGGAAGCCCTCCGGCAGCACCTTCTCTTCACCACGGCTCCAGTGCTGCTCCAGCGGCAGCAGATCGACCCGGAACGGCGTTCTCACGAGTGGCCGCCCGCATTCGGCGACCGAGACCTGCACCTGGACACCGCGCCGACGGCATTCCCTGGCGAGGGCACCCGCTCGCCAGGGCTCGTCGACCACGGCGGACAGCCGCGCGGCCGTCCGCCCGAAACCCGTCATCCGCCCGGGCCCGCACAGCACTCCGGCGAGGTCGGCGAGCACGGGCCCGCTCGCCTCCGCCGAGAAGAGCGAGATCGTCCCGTCCACCCGGACAGAATAGAACACAAGTTCGACTCATGGCCAGTGATCGGGCGTTGACTCAGCGCGGTTGTTTGACCAATTCCTGGCAGACCGGGATCCGGCTGCTCGCCGCGGCGAGCTGAGGCACGTCGTTAAGGCCCCTGAGAAGGTCAAGGCGGTCCAGTTCGTCGAGCGACGTCCTGGCGTCGCGAAGCGCGGCTTTCGTCGCCTCGGGGTCTGCTGAGGAGTCGAGACGGTGGCGGACGTCGGCTGCCCGGGCGCGGATACCGGCGAGCTGGGCGACGGCTGCCGTCCGCGAGTTGTCACCGCCGGCGACCGGAGCCGGGCCGAGGTTCTCGAGGGCGGTGGAGGTCCGATCCAGCCCTTCGACCACCGAGAGCATCAGCTCGCTGGAGGTACGCGAAGCCTGTTGCGGCGTGCTCGGATCGACGCTGGGCAGCGTCGCCAGCGTCCGGACGAGTCCGCCCGCCGCGCCGCAGTACGCCTCCGCCCAAGCGGAGGTGGGGTCGGCCTCCGACGCGCTGACCGTCGCGAGACCTTCTTGTCTGGCGTGGGAAGTCACCGCGGGCTGCTGCCCGCACCCGGCGAGGCCGAGTCCGATACCTGTTGCTAGCGCGGCAAGGACGGTGAACCGCGGCCGCACGAAAACACCTCCCGACCTGACGACTTCCCGGCTGGCCCCCGACGGTACCGATACCGGGGGGCAATGCAAATCAACGTGGCGGAAAGAACGGTCAAGAAGGCAGCTTCCCGCAGTTCGGGGCCTGCGCGGCCAGTGTTTTCAACGAAACGTTCGTTTCCAGCTGCTGGAACGGGTCGGGCAGGTCGTTCATACGGGAACCGATTTGCCGGAAGGAGGCCGCGGCGGCCACGACGGCCTGCTTGTCGTCCTTCGGCGCGGCGTCGAGCGCCGCCTTCGCGGCGAGCACCTCGTCCCGGATCGGCGTCAGCGCGTCGACGATGCCCTTGCGCGTCGCTTCGGCCTCCGCGCTCGGCGCCTGGCTCAGCTTCCCCAAGCCGGTGACCGCGTTGTCGAAACCGGGCGCGAACACCCCGAACGCCTCGTCCATCACCTTCCGCGCGCTCACGACGTCGCCCTGCTCGAAGTCGGGCATGGTGAATTCGCCGATCTTGGCGAAGTCGATCAACGAACCGCAGAAACTGTCCATCCAGGAAACCCCGGCCGCGGGAGCGGGCGACGAAGGCGCAGGGGCGGCCGCCTTCTCGGCACCACCACAGCCGGCCAGGAAGAAAGCGGCGAACAGGATGATCGAACGCCTCATGGCGGGACTCCCCCGGATCGGATCGGCGTGACGCGCAGAGATTAGCCCGCCCCGGACACACGCCGGGCCCGCCACGGGGAATCGTGGCGGGCCCGGCGGAGGGGAACTGTTCGGTGTTACGCCTTCGCTTCCGCTGGCGTCTCGGAAAGAACCGACTCGCGGCGCTTGGAGACCACGATCGCCGCGACGATGATCGCGACGGCGACCAGCGAGATCGCGATGCGGATGCCGACGTTGGCGTCCGCGCCGATCGAGAACTGCACGACCGCCGGGGCGATCAGCACCGACACCAGGTTCATCACCTTGATCAGCGGGTTGATCGCGGGACCGGCGGTGTCCTTGAACGGGTCGCCGACGGTGTCACCGATGATGGTGGCCTCGTGCGCGTCCGAACCCTTGCCGCCGTGGTTCCCGTCCTCCACGAGCTTCTTCGCGTTGTCCCAGGCGCCACCGGAGTTGGCGAGGAAGATCGCCATCAGGGTGCCGGTCGCGATCGCGCCGGCCAGGTAGCCGGCGAGCGCGCCGGTGCCGAGGCCGAACCCGACCGCGATGGGGGCGAAGACCGCGAGCAGACCGGGCGTGGTCAGCTCACGCAGCGAATCGCGCGTGACGATGTCGACGACCCGGCCGTACTCGGGACGGGTGGTGCCCTCCATGATCCCCGGGATGTCGCGGAACTGGCGGCGCACTTCGTAGACGACCGCGCCGGCGGCCCGGGACACCGCGTTGACCGCGAGACCGGAGAACAGGAACACGACCGCCGCGCCGATGATGACACCGACCAGGGTGTTCGGGCTGACCACTTCGTTGACGAAGAAGTTCAGCGCGGACGCGCTGGCCTGCGCCGCCTCCGGGATCGACTTCAGCGCCTTGCTGATCGCGTCCTGATAGGACCCGAACAGCGCCGTCGCCGCGAGAACCGCCGTGGCGATCGCGATGCCCTTGGTGATGGCCTTGGTGGTGTTGCCGACCGCGTCGAGCTCGGTGAGGATCTGCGCCGCGTCCTCGTCGACGTCGCCCGACATCTCCGCGATGCCCTGCGCGTTGTCCGAAACCGGGCCGAAGGTGTCCATGGCGACGATGACGCCGACCGTGGTGAGCAGACCGGTACCGGCCAGCGCCACGGCGAACAACGCGACGCCGCCGCCGAGCAGGTACGCGCCGAACACGGCCGCGCTGATGACGAGCGCGGTGTACACGGCGGACTCGAAACCGACCGAGATACCGGCCAGGATCACCGTCGCCGCACCGGTTTCCGAAGACTTGCCGACCTCCTTCACCGGCTTGTGCTCGGTGCCGGTGTAGTACCCGGTGATCTTGAGGATGATCGCCGCGAGCACGATGCCGATGATGACCGAGATGGTCGCGATGAGCGCCGGGTTCCCGGACTCGTTCGTGGCGCCGCCGGTCAGCTCGGAGAACGAACCGGGCAGGTAGACGAACGCCGCGATCGTCGAGAGCACCGCGGAAATACCGGCGGAGATGTAGAAGGAGCGGTTGATCGTGACCAGACCGCCTTCGCCCGCTTTGGCCTTGGTGATGTAGACACCGATGACCGCGGTGATCACGCCGATGGCGGGAACGATGAGCGGGAAGATCAGACCGTGCACGCCGAAGGCGGTGCTGCCCAGGATCAGTGCCGCCACGAGCATGACCGCGTACGACTCGAAGAGGTCCGCCGCCATCCCGGCGCAGTCGCCCACGTTGTCACCGACGTTGTCGGCGATGGTGGCCGCGTTGCGCGGGTCGTCCTCGGGGATGCCCTGCTCGACCTTGCCGACCAGGTCCGCGCCGACATCGGCGGCCTTCGTGAAGATACCGCCGCCGACACGCATGAACATCGCGATCAGCGCGGCACCGAAACCGAAGCCCTCCAACACCTTCGGGGCCTGTCCGGTGTAGACGAGGACGACCACCGCGGCACCGAAGAGACCGAGACCGACGGTGATCATGCCGACCACGCCACCGGTGCGGAAGGCCACGCGCATCGCCTTTTCGCGACCGCCTTCCTCCCGCGAAGCGGCGGCGACGCGCAGGTTCGCCTGCGTCGCCAGCCACATGCCGAGATAGCCGATCGCGAAGGAGAACGCCGCGCCGACCAGGAAGAAGATCGACCTGCCGATCTTCTCGTTCCAGTCATCGGCCGGCAAGGCGAAGAGCAGTACGAACACGATCGCACCGAAGATCGCGAGGGTGTTGCGCTGCCGTTTCAGATAGGCAGCCGCGCCTTCCTGCACTGCCTTCGCGATGTCCTGCATCTTGGTGGTGCCCTGGCCGGCGGCCAGCACCTCCTTGAGCAGAACGTAGCCGATGACCAGTGCGGCAAGGGCGACCACGGCGATTACACCGACGATGGTGTAACCACCTCCGGAGAGCGTGAGTTCGCCCTCCGCGAGGAACTGCCGGGACATTCGTCCTCCTGGAGACGTCGCCGTTGGCCAACGACGATCCGCCGATGGAACCGGCGTGCCGACGTTGGCATGGGGAACTGAACCGAACGTCACGCTAGTCGCACTGCAAGGCACGTCTCACATGACGCTCGCCACAGTCGGTGTGGATTGCGGGAGTGTATTGGTAGTGGGATGGCGGACGGCAAGGCGTCCCCGCCACCGCACGTTCCGTTACCTTGTGAGGCTGGTCACTGTATCGATCATCGACGGCCGCTTCCAGTGCCCGATCCGCTCGGCGGCGGCCCGTTTCTGTCGGTGCGCTGTGCGAAGCTCGGAAGGTGGACGGCACGGTGCGACCCGGCAAAGGGCGGCGGCTTCTCGACCGCGCGACGGCGGGGATCCCGGCTTCGCTGTACCCGGTCACCCATGTGGCCGAGCTGCCCGCCCGTGCGGCGGATTCGGTGGACTGGCCGGAGTGGGCGGCGGCCCCGGTCGTCGAGGCGCTGCGAGCGAACGGCGTCAAGGCGCCGTGGCGGCATCAGGCGGAAGCCGCGTCGCTCGCCCGCGCGGGCGAGCACGTCGTGATCTCCACCGGTACCGCGTCGGGTAAGTCGCTCGCGTACCAGCTGCCGGTGCTTTCGGCGCTGGTCGAGGACGAGCGGGCGTCGGCGCTGTACCTGTCGCCGACCAAGGCGCTCGGCGCCGACCAGTTGCGCGCGGTGTCCTCTTTGGACATCAAGAAGGCACGGGCGGCGTCGTTCGACGGCGACACCCCGCTGGAGGAGCGGGACTGGGTCCGCGCGCACGCGAACTGGGTGTTCACGAACCCGGACATGCTGCACCGCGGGATCCTCTCGTCGCACGCGCGCTGGTCCCGGTTCTTCCGGCGGCTCGCGTTCGTCGTCGTCGACGAGTGCCACAGCTATCGCGGGGTCTTCGGCTCCCACGTGGCGCTCCTGCTGCGCAGGCTGCGGAGGGTCGCGGCGTACTACGGCGCTTCGCCGGTCTTCGTCCTCGCGTCCGCGACAACGGCGGACCCGGCGGCGTTCGCGTCGAAACTCACCGGACAGGACTGTGTCCCGGTCACCGAAGACGGTTCACCCCGCGGCGCCCGCACGGTCGCGTTGTGGGAGCCGCCGCTGCTGTCGGAACTCTCGGGCGAGAACGGGGCACCCGTGCGGCGCTCGGCGGGGCCGAGGCTTCCCGCATCCTCGCCGAACTGGTCATCGAAGGCGCTCGCTCGCTGGCGTTCGTCCGGTCGCGGCGAGGCGCGGAGCTGACCGCGCTCGGCGCCCGGCGCATTCTGTCCGAAGTGGACGGTTCGCTGGCGGAATCCGTGGCCGCGTATCGCTCGGGCTACCTGCCGGAGGAGCGGCGCGCCCTCGAAGCGGCGTTGCTGTCCGGGCGGCTGCTCGGCGTCGCGACGACGAACGCGCTCGAACTCGGCGTCGACATCGCGGGGCTGGACGCGGTGGTGCTGGCCGGATACCCCGGCACGCTCGCCTCGTTCTGGCAGCAGGCGGGCCGGGCCGGGCGCGCGGGAGACGCGGCTCTGGTCGTGTTCGTGGCCAGGGACGATCCGCTGGACACCTATCTCGTGCACCATCCGGCCGCGATCCTGGACCGGCCGGTGGAAGCCGCCGTCCTCGACCCGTCGAATCCGTATGTCCTCGGCCCGCAGCTGGCGTGCGCCATCGCCGAACTCCCGTTGACCGAGCCGGAGGTCGCGGCCTTCGGCGGCGACTCGGCGCGTGCCGTGCTCGCCGATCTGGTCGCGGAGAAGATCGTCCGGCGCCGGACGAGCGGCTGGTACTGGACCTCGCGCGACCGGCCGCACGCCGAGGTCGGCATCCGCGGTTCCGGCGGCGAGCAGATCGCCGTGGTGGAGGCCGATTCGGGCCGCATGCTCGGCACCGTCGACCCGGGTTCCGCCTGTTACGCGGTGCATCCCGGCGCGGTGTACCTGCACCAGGGTTCGTCCTATGTGGTCGACGAACTGGATTTGGAGACCGGGCTCGCGCTGGTGCACGCGGAAGATCCGGACTGGACCACGTCGCCGCGCGAGATCGTCGACATCAGTGTGCTGCGCACCGAGGAGACCAGCGTGCACGGCGGGGTCACGGTGAACCTCGGCGAGGTGTCGGTCAGTTCGCAAGTGGTCGGCTACTTGCGGAGGCGTCCTTCCGGTGAGGTGCTGGACCAGACTCCGCTGGATCTGCCGGAGCAGAGCCTGCACACCCGCGCCGTCTGGTACACGATCTCGGCGGAGCTGCTCGGTGTGTCCGATGGCGTGGCGGGGACCGGGGGCCATCGGGCGGGGACCGAAGTTCTGGAGCCGGTGGGGACCGGAGGCTCCAGGGTGGGGACCAAGGAACTTGGCGGAGCACCGGGGACGAGCGCCGAGTTGGATCCGGCGCGCGTCCCCGGTGCCCTGCATGCCGCCGAGCACGCGGCGATCGGCCTGCTACCGCTGTTCGCTACGTGCGACCGCTGGGACATTGGCGGGGTGTCGACCGCGTGGCACGAAGACACCGGGGAGGCGACGGTGTTCGTGCACGATGGCCATCCCGGGGGTGCGGGATTCGCCGACCGCGGATTTGCCGCGATTGTCCCTTGGCTGGCCGCAACGCGGGAGGCGATCGTTTCCTGCGAGTGCCCGGCCGGCTGCCCGTCCTGCGTCCAGTCGCCGAAGTGCGGGAACGGCAACGATCCGCTGGACAAGGCGGGGCGGTGGCCGTTCTGGACACCGTGCTCGGGCTTTGCGTCAGCACGGGTCCGTGTCCGGCCACTCGGTGGTTTGAATGGCTGTGGCTTGAAGTTGTGGGTTGATCAGGCGGCGGTGCTCAGGGTCGCCACGGGGGCGACGGTCCGGTCACCGGCCAGCGCACGGACGAGCACGTCGTGCACCTCCGTGGCCTCGGGCAGCTGCCAGCCCCAGACCTCGGGCTTGACCCGCCAGTGCACGACACCGTGCTGGAACGGCGACGGGGGCAGCGGGATGTAACCGTTCGCGCCGTGCCACTGGATCGAGGCCTGGTCGGCCAGTTCCCGCGGGATGCTCGTGGCGACGGTGGTCAGGAACAGCCAGCGGCCGTTCGGCATCGCGACGATCGGGGCGGGGTGTCCGGTGGCGCGCAGCAGGCGGGCGGCGGCCTTGCCGAGCTCGTCGTCGACCTCGATGGCGTCGAGCACGGTGCCGGTGGCCACGAGCAGGCTGTGGGTGTCGTCGCCGAACCAGGTGGCGACCTCGTGCGGGTGGGTCTCGAGCAGTTCACGCCAGTTGTCCTGCGCCGGGACGGGACGGCGCCAGGTGAGGTCGTCGCCGTCCGCGGTGATCGCGGCGGGCTCCGCACCCGGGAGCACCGGCCAGCCACGCCACGCGAGGCCGATCGCCTCCGCCCGCATCTCGATGCGGAAGGCGCCCCGCCAGCTGTCCGGCCAATTCGCGTCCAACATTCCGTCCCTGCCTCAGGTCAACTCTGTCCTGTGTCGGTTCTGCTCCGCGCTACCCGGCGACCTTCTCGAGGTGGCGCACATCTCAATAAACGGCAAGTTGCACATCGGGAGAAGACCTCACGCGACAACCGGCGGTTACTTAGCGATGAACGCGCGGTAGCCCGACCGGACGGACCGAACGCCAGACGTCCGATTAACGGGCGTGCACGACCGGTCCGGGGCCGTTCGTCGCAGCCGACCTGGGCTTCCGCCCGGCGTGACGGCGCTCACGGTGAGCGGCGGACGGCCGTTCGGCGGCGAGCTGATCATGGCTTCGACCGCTCGCCGTGCGTCAACGACCGCTGCTCGCGCCGAGCGGTTACTCACGCGTACTACCGGCCGGTCACCACTGGACGACCGTTCGTCGTGCGACGCCCGTCACGGTGACCGGTCGACCGGCCCCGCCCGGGCCCGTGCCTCCGCCCGTCCGGTGACCGCCGGCCGTCCAGACGGCTCCGATCGCACCTCGACCAGGGCATCGCCGCGCTCCCACCGGCAGGTGAGCAGCGTGACCGACATCCGGGCGGCGACCTCACGGGCCCGCTCGCAGGCCGCGCCGGGCCCCGCCGTCGCGTGTGAGGCGGCCGCGAGCGCAGCCAGATCGGCGGCGGCCTCCGCTCGGTGCCGGGCCGTGACGACGGCGCCGATCCAGAAGACGAACGCCGCCGCGCACACCAGGACCGCGACCATCGAGGCGGTCCAGACGGTCGCGACACCACGGTCGTCCTCGGTGTCCGCAGGTGGACCCGCAGCCGCGACCGACTCCGGCAGGGCGCCACCGCGACAGCGGGGCCCTTCGGCCGACAGGCTCTCGGTCACGGCCCGGCCCCCGGCTCGGCGACGGCGAAGGCACGGGAGTGCAGCCGGATACCCGGCAGGAGCCCGGCCACCGGTTCGGCCTCGACGCCGACGGTGATCGTGTCGCCTTCACGGGCGACGTCCAGCCGAGCGCCGGACGGCGCGATCTCCCGGACCGCCTGTTCGGCTCGGGCGGGCTGCCCACGGGCGAGGAGCCTCGCCGCCTCGCGGGCCGCGTCGGTGCAGCGGAGCTGGTCGGAGGCGACGCCGATCCCGGCGAACAACAGGGCCGAGAGGAAGGTCAGCGCGCCGATGCCGAGCGCGGCCTCCACCGTGACGGAGCCACGGTCGGCCATCAGAACTTCACCGACAAGGCCCGCTCGATGAGCGCGGTGAGCCCGGCACGGACTGCTTCGCTGTCGATGACCAAGTAGAGGACGGCCCCCAGCGCGGCGGCGGCCAGGGTGGCGATGGCGTACTCGACCGTCGCCATGCCGTCGTCTTCACGGAAGGTGGGGAGCTTGTACATGGGGAGCGCCTTTCGATCAGAGGAAGTCGAGACGACCGGCGAGGCCGAGCACGACGGGCAGGACGCCGAGGCAGAGGAACGCGGGGAGAAAGCAGAGGCCGATCGGTGCCGCCAGCAGCACGCCGGCCCGTTCGGCTCGTTCCTCGGCTTCGGCGGAGAGCGACTCGCGCAGTCTTCGCGCGAGGTCTTTCGCGTGGGTGGCGAGCGCGGTGCCCGCCCTCGCCGTGCGGACGGCGGCGACGGACAGTTCGGTCAGGCCGGGCCGGTCGCGGACCGGGGCCCACGCTTCCGCCGGTCCGATGCCCACGGCGAGATGCGACGCCACCGAGCGCAGTGCCGCCGCGGTCTTCGGTGAAGCCGTCGGTGCGACGGCTTCGAGCGCGACGGGTACCGGAAGCCCGCCGTCCAGGCAGGCGGCCAGCAGGTCGAGGGTGGCCGCGGACCGGAGTAGTTCGGAAACACCTTTGTCGCGGGACGTTCTCCCCTTCGACCGGAGCCACCTAGGCCGCTCCGTGGCACGGATGACGCGCGGCCAGCAGAAGACGGCACCGCCCAGCAGGATCAGCGCCGCTCCGGTCAGCATGGGGCCACCCGGCCGGTGAGAGCCCGGCACCAGGCCGTGCCCGCCCAGATCAGCCCGCTGCCCACGACGAGCGACAGTTGCCCGGCGCCCGTCCCGGTGAGGACGTGGAGCGGACCCGCCCCCATCGCCTCGCCGAGCCCCAAGCACATCAGCGGGAGCGCCGCGAGCACGGCGGCGCTCGCCCTGGGGCCCGCCATCTTGGCTTTGAGACGACGGCGGAAGCCGATCTCCGCCTCGGCGTCCCGTCGCGCGGCATCGAGTACCTCGGCCATCGGCAGCCCGAACCGGTTCGCGAGCGCCCACGCGTTCGCCAGCGCCGGTGGCGCGTTCTGATCGGCGGCGGTGTCGCCACCGAATCGGGCGGCCGCGACGAGCCCGCGCAGCCGGCCGGACGCCGCGGGCACCGCCTCCGCGGTGGCCTCGGCCGCGGCGACCGGATGGGCGCCCGCGCGGAGTTCGCCGATCATGGTCCGAAGCACGGACCCGGTGAGTTCCGCTTCGGCCAGCGCCGTCTTCTCCCGTGCCCGCCACCGGTACTCCTGGCGGACGGTCAAGGTGAAGACCAGCGTCGCCACCGCCCAGCCGATTCCGAGGAAGGCCAAAGCGAGCGACGCGGGGAGCGGCCACCAGCCCACCCGGACGGTGCGAGGCAGCCGCCAGGCGATCGGAGTGCGCGCCATCGGCTTCGGCCAGCAGGCGAGACCCGCACCCCAGGAGAGAAGGAACCACGGGTTCATGCCGCCATCTCCTCGAACGGCGTCTCGTCGCCGATCCAGGCGCCCTTGCTCCAGACGGGAACGACCTTGGCCTCGCCTCGAAAGGACCGGAGGACACCGACCTCGTCCAGCCGCCGGATGCCGCTCGGCAGGCGGCGCATGTGCAGGACCACCCGCACCGCCGCGGTCAGCTGGCTGTGCAGCGCGTCCCGTTTCAATCCGCCGAGCGCGGCCAGCGCCTCCAGCCGCGCGGGGACGTCCTCGGGTGAATTGGCGTGCACGGTGCAGCCGCCGCCCTCGTGCCCGGTGTTCATGGCGTTGAGCAACGCGATGACCTCGCCACCGCGTACTTCGCCCACGACCAGCCGGTCCGGGCGCATGCGCAACGCCTGCCGCACCAGCTCGCTCAGCCCGACCTCGCCCGCGCCCTCGACGTTGGCCGGGCGGGTGAGCAGGCTGACGAACTGCGGATGGTCCGGTTGCAGTTCTCCGGCGTCCTCGACGCACACGATGCGTTCGGCCGGGGGCACCGCGCCGAGCAACGCGGAGAGCAGGGTCGTCTTGCCCGCCCCTGTCCCGCCGGAGACCAGGAACGCGAGCCGCCGCCGGATGATCGAGCCGAGCAACTCCGCCCCGCTGGGGCCGAACACTCCGCGCAACCGGAGTTCGGCGAGATCATGGGTGGCGGGCCGGAGAACGCGGAGCGAGAGG
Organism: Amycolatopsis sp. EV170708-02-1; assembly: GCF_022479115.1. NCBI lineage: Bacteria > Bacillati > Actinomycetota > Actinomycetes > Pseudonocardiales > Pseudonocardiaceae > Amycolatopsis > Amycolatopsis sp. EV170708-02-1. Next base: position 2,551,113 of record NZ_CP092497.1, on the reverse strand, counting down.
GCGGTCCCGGCCGGCGCGATCGGCGGGAGGACCGCGTGCATCCGGACCCGGCCTTGCGGCCCCACTCCCGGAAGCCAGCAGTCGGCGAAGGGTTGAGCGTCGTCGAGGCGCCGCCCGCCCGCCAGGGCGAGCCGCTGAGCCAGCCTGCGGACGGCTTCCTCGTCGGCGAACCGAACGTCCGTCAGGCGGATGCCTTCACCGGTATCGGTCCAGACCTCGTCGGGTGCCGTGACGAGAACGTCGGTGACACCGGGTTTGTCGAGCAGTGGTGCCAGCGGACCGGCTCCGACGAACTCGTCACGGGCCAGCCGGACCGCGCCGAGGACGGCCTCCTGACCGAGCGCGCCACCGGCTTCGGCGCGGACCGCCCGCGCGACGCTCACCGGATCCGCCGGGGCGGCCGATCCGGCCAGGCGCCGCCGTACCCGCTCGACCAGATCGTCGGTCATCGCGAGGCACCGGCCAGCTGTCCGCGCGCGGCGGCGAGGACTTCGGTGGCGGCGGTGGCCAGATGCCCGCGATGCCTCAGGACGAACTCACCGCGGTCGAGAGCCGCCGCGAGGGAGCGCTCGCGGCCCATCGAGGTGATGAGCGGAACGCCGACGGCGTCGGCGATCTCCTGCGGGATCAGCCCGGCGGGCGACGGCCCCCGTACCGCGACACCGATCCGGTTCGCGTGGGGCTCGATCCTGGCGAGGACCTGTTTCGCCGCCGCGCAGGCGCGGAGTTCGGCGGGGACGACGACCACGACCAGATCGGCCAGCCCGATCACGGTGGACGTCTCGGCGCCGAAATACCTCGGCAGATCGCAGACGACCGTCCGCCCCGCCCGGCGTCCGGCGCACAGCACGCCCTCGATCGCATCGGGCCCTGGCCCGCGGCCTTCCCTGCCATAGGACACAAAGGACAGTGAGCCGGTCGCGTACTTCTTTCGCGGCAGGGCTTCGCTCAAGGCGGCCATGGACACTCTGCCGCCGAGTTCGAGTTCCGGCCAGCGCGGCCCGCGATCGCGTTCGGCGGCGAGGAGGACGTCGACCCCGCCGCCGAGCGGATCGCAGTCGACGAGCAGCCCGCCGGTGCCGGACTTCTCCGCCCGGTACGCGACGGCGGCCGCGAGCACGGAAGCCCCGGCCCCGCCTCGTCCGCCGATGATCCCGATGACGACTCCGTCGTCCCGTGCCGGCCCGTCGACGACGTCGGCGAATTCGCCGATGAGGTCGCTTTCCTCGTCCGGCAGCGAAAGGACCTTCTCCGAACCGGTGTTGACGGCCCGCTCCCACGTCACCGGCGTCGGCGCGCCCTTGCAGACGAGCAGGACCTTGTTCCGCCGCAGCAGCCGGTTCGGCGCGCTCGCGGCCTCCTCGTCGAGCACCACGAGCGGCGCACGGGCCCATCTCCCGCGGGCGGCGTCGAGATCGGGTGCTCGTTCGACCTCGCAACCCGCGGCCGCCGCCACGCGCAGGATCTCGTCGAGCAGGACGTCGTCTCCGGCGACGACGAGCGGATGTTCCGCGGTCATGACTCCCCCAGTGATTCGGTCGGACTCGGGTGACGACTTCCACGGTCGCGCCACTTCCCCACCGCGCACAACGCCATTCCGTCCCGCCTGTGGACAACCGGGGTGTTGTGGACAACTCCGCCTCGGGAAACCGGTTTCCCGCGATTTCTGTCGGTCCCCTCCGCTATGGGATGCGGAGCCCTGCTGGACACAGGAAACCCTTGAGAGAAAGGAAAGTTAACGAACTACGGGCGATTCGACCTTGCCCTGAATAGGTTTCCGCGGCCGACTAGGTCTGAACCATTGGCACGACGGGGAAATAGGAGGCGGCCCTCGCCAGGGGGGAGGGACGAGGGCCGCCTGGGGTTCAGCCCCGGGGGTCGGACTGAACCTGGGCCCGGTGCGACACCGGGCAATCTCACTGTAACTCCGATACCGGCCCGTTGCGGGCGGCGCCGGTACCCACAATTCGATAACGGCACGACGCGCCGGACCGGGTACGCGGTCGTGAATTTTCCACCGTCGTATCCCGATCGTGGTCGACCAACGGGCGCCCGGCCGCCCGGCTCTCCTATCCTTGGCGAGTGGACCGACCCAGCACGACGCCGAGCCAGGTCGCGGCGTTCTTCGATCTCGACAAGACGATCATCGCGTCATCGAGCGCCCTGGCCTTCAGTAAGCCGCTTTTGCGCGAAGGCCTGATCAACCGCCGAGCCGCCCTTCGCAGTGCGTACGCCCAGCTCGTCTTCTCCCTCGCGGGCGCGGACGCGGCGAAGACCGAGCGGATGCGTGCCGAGGTTTCCGCGCTGTGCACCGGATGGGACGTCGCGCAGGTGTCCGCGATCGTCCGCGAAACACTGCACGACGTCGTCGATCCGCTCGTGTACGCGGAGGCCGCGGAACTGATCTCGTCCCATCGCGCGGACGGACACGACGTCGTGGTCCTGTCGGCGACGGGCGAGGAGGTCGTCGCGCCGGTCGCCGAAATGCTCGGCGCGACGCGCAGCGTGGCCACACGGATGCAGATCGTGGACGGCCGCTACTCGGGCGAAGTCGATTTCTATTGCTACGGCGAGAACAAGGCCGTCGCCGCGAAGCAGCTCGCGGCGACGTACGGCTACGACCTCACCCAGTGCCACGCGTACACCGACTCGAGCACCGACATCCCGCTCCTCGAGGTCGTCGGACGGCCGCACGCGGTCAACCCCGACCGCGTCCTGCGCAAGCACGCGACGGAACAGGGCTGGGAGATCCTCGCCTTCGAGCATCCGATGTCGCTGCGGACCCGGATCCCGGCGCGGTCCGCCGGCCTGGTGGCGCTCGGCGCCTTCGCGGCGGGGGCGACCTGGTACGGCTACAACCGCCGCAAACGCACTCGCTGAGCGCACACCCACACGGCGGTACCCAGCCGGTTTTCGCAGTCAGAGCCGCGAATTGTCCGTCGCGGAGGGTGCCCGTGTCACTAGATCGAGCCTCTGTACCGGTGCACCCGTCTGCGCACTTGAAGTGACCCGGCTCACGGCGTAGAAAGTAGGTGCGGACGTTCGGTCGGCCAGGGAACAGGTAGAAGAGAAGCCTGTTCCACCCCGGCGAATCTCCGTGTGCGGACACCGGGTACCCACGCGCAGCGCGCCGCGGGAGGCTCGTCGTCTAGGGACTGCGTACCGGGACGCCGGACGCCGAGTCCATGAAGGTACGACCAGAGTTGCACGCTTGGTCGCCCGAGTGGTCCGCACTGACTGGCGGCGCCCGCCGGCTTCTAGCCGACGGGCGCCGCCAGTGTTTTGCCCACGTTTTCAAGCGTGACAGGCCCCTTCGCGTCCCTTTGTGTATGAACGGACCGTTCGTGCGGGTGGCCGATGGACAAGCAAAGTGCTCGTGGGTAGCTTCCGGATATCAGTGCTTCCAGGTGGACTTCTTTCCATCTGAGAGTCAGGCACGAATCTGGGAGGCTTGAGGTGACGACCCGAATCGCGCACGCCCGTCATCGGAGGATCCATGCGCTCGCCCTGCCCCTCGCGGGCCTGCTCGCCCTGGGTGTCGCAGGTGTTCCGGCGACCGCGCAGCCGGTGACGGCCGACGCGGAGGCGCAGCGGACGCTGCGCGGGTTGACCCTGGAGCAGAAGGTCGGGCAGCTCTTCGTCACGTGGGTGAACGGGAAATCGGCCGACGAGGTCAACGCCAAGAACAAGGCCGACTTCGGCGTGGACACCCCCGCGCAGGTGATCGAGAAGTACCACCTGGGCGGCGTCATCTACTTCAACAACGACAGCCGCGACAACTTCGACGACCCGGTGCAGGTCGCCAAGCTGTCGAACGGCCTCCAGCGCGCCGCCCTCCGCAGCGGCGCCCGCATCCCGCTGCAGATCGCGACCGACCAGGAAGGCGGCACGGTCACCCGGATGGGTGCCCCCGCCACGGAGCTTCCGAACGCGATGGCGATCTCGGCCGGTCGTGACACCAAGGCCGCGCAGGACGCCGCCCGGATCCTCGGGCACGAGCTGCGCGCCGTCGGCATCAACCAGGATTTCGCCCCCGACGCCGACGTGAACTCGAACCCGGCGAACCCGGTGATCGGCGTCCGTTCCTTCTCCGGCCGCCCGGAGCTGGCGAGCCAGTTCGTCGAAGCCCAGGTCAGGGGCTTCCAGAACTCCGGGCGGCGCTCCGAGACGGTGTCCGCCGCCGCGAAGCACTTCCCCGGCCACGGCGACGCGGCCACCGACAGTCACCACGAACTGCCCCGGATCGACCGGAGCGAGGCCAGCTGGCGCGAGACCGACGTGCCGCCGTTCAAGGCCGCCATCAAGGCGGGCATCGACTCGATCATGAGCGCGCACATCCAGTTCCCCAGCCTCGACCCGTCGGGCGAGCCCGCCACGCTGTCAAAGCCGATCCTCACCGGCAAGCTGCGCGAAGAGCTCGGATACCGCGGCGTCGTCGTCACCGACTCCCTCTCGATGGACGCGGTGCGCGAGATGCACACCGACGCGGAAATCCCGGTGCTGGCCCTGAAGGCGGGCATCGACCAGCTGCTCATGCCGGTGAACCTCGAACTCGCGATCAACTCGGTGCTCGACGCCGTCCGCAAGGGCGAGCTGACCGAGCGGCGCATCGACGAGAGCGTCCTGCGGGTACTGAAGCTCAAACTGAACCGCGGCATCCTGACCTCGCCGTTCGTCGACCCGGCGAAGGTGATGTCGAAGGTCGGTGTCCCGGCCAACCTCGCGACCGCGCAGGGCATCGCCGACCGGTCGGTCACCGCGATCCGCAACGACGGCGGCGTCCTTCCGCTCAAGCAGCAGCCCGCGAAGACGCTCGTGACCGGCTGGGGCGTGAGCACGACGGCGTCGCTGGCCGCGAAGCTCACCGCGCACGGCACGCAGGCGACCGCGGTGCAGACCGGGCAGACGCCGACCGACGCGCAGATCTCGCAGGCCGTCGCGGCGGCGAAGAACGTCGACCTCGTCGTCGTGCTGACCAACAACGTGGGCACGTATCCGTTGCAGGGCAAGCTGTTGCAGGCGCTGGCCGACACCGGGAAGCCCGTCGTCGCGGTCGCCGCCCAGATCCCCTACGACGCCGGCTACGAGAACCCGATCAAGACATGGCTCGCCACGTACGGCTACATCACGCCTTCGCTCGAAGCGCTGGCGAAGGTGATCCTCGGGAAGGTGACGCCGCAGGGCAAGCTGCCGGTGGACGTCCCCGCGGGCAAGGACGTGGGCACGGTGAAGTACCCCTTCGGCCACGGGCTGACCTGGTGAACCTCAACCGCCGCCACTTCCTCGCCACCGGCGCGCTCGCGGTCCCCGCGCTGACGGCCGGGTCCTCTGTCGCGGGGGCCCAGCCGGAAAGTGGTAGCAAAGGTCCCCCGCTCACCCGCACCGGCGCGGACGTGCTCGCCGCCAAGGGCTGGGCGCCGCTGTCCGGCCGCAAGCTCGGCGTGCTGTCGAATCCGACGGGTGTCCTGGCGAGCGGCGACCACATCGTCGACTCGATGGTCGCCGCCGGCGTCCGGCCGCTCGCCGCGTTCGGGCCGGAGCACGGTTTCCGCGGCAGCGCGCAGGCAGGCGGTTCCGAGGGCGACTACACCGATCCGCGCACCGGCGTGCCCGTCTACGACGCGTACGGCGCCGACGCGACGAAGCTCGCCGGGATGTTCACGAAGGCGGGCGTCGACACCGTCGTCTTCGACATCGCCGACGTCGGCGCACGGTTCTACACCTACATCTGGTCGCTGTACACGGCGATGGTCGCGGCGGCGAAGGTCGGCGCGGCGGTCGTCGTGCTGGACCGGCCGAATCCGCTGGGCGGCAAGGCCGCCGGGCCGATGCTGAACCCGGCGTTCGCCTCGGGGGTCGGCCGGAAGCCGATCGTGCAGCAGCACGGCATGACCGTCGGCGAGCTCGCGCGGTTCTTCGCGGCCGAGTTCCTGCCCGCCGAGGGGGTCACGCCGGGCAAGCTCGAAATCGTCGAAGTGCGGGACTGGCGCCGCGATCAGCTCTTCGCCCGCACCGGGCTGACCTGGGTCCCGCCGAGCCCGAACATGCCGACGCCGGACACCGCGCTCGTCTATCCCGGCACCGGGATGTTCGAGGGCACCGTCTTCTCCGAAGGCCGGGGCACCACGAGGCCGTTCGAGATCATCGGCGCGCCGGGCCTCGACTGGCGCTGGCGCGAGAAGCTCGGCGAGCTACGGCTTCCCGGGGTGAAGTTCCGTGAGGCGTACTTCGTGCCGACGTTCGGCAAGTTCGTCAACGAGCCCTGCGGCGGCGTGCAGGTGACCATCACGGACCCGCGGGCGTTCGACGCCATCCGCACCGCGGTCACCATGTTCGTCACCGCGAAACAGGTGCACCCGGACAAGTTCAAGTGGCGCCCCGACAACTTCCTCGACAAGCTCTCCGGCTCCGACAGGCTGCGCACGATGATCGACAAGGGCGCCGGAGCGGACGAGATCGTCGGGTCCTGGCAGGCCGAACTGGCCGAGTTCGACCGGAAACGCCGCCGCCATCTCATCTACCGCTGAGAGGAACGACCTTGCGTGTTAGGAAGATCCTGATCGCGGCCGTCTCCGTACTGGTCGCGGCGACCACGCTGTCGACGGCGGGAGCACAGGCGATTCCGGGTACCGGACAACAGGGAGACGGCGCGGCCGGCCGGTTCGACAAGCCGCGCGGCGGCTTCGCGCCCGCGTCCACCGTGCTGCGCGACGGCGCGCCCTCCGACGTCGGCCTCGACCCGGAGCCGATCAAGGCGGCCGAGCGGTTCATCGAGAGCTGGACGAAACCGGACGTCACCGGGCATCCGCATTTCTCCGGAGCGGTCGGCCTGCTCGCGCACGACGGCGTGATCGTCGAGCGCCAGGCCGTCGGCGGCGCGGTCCGCTACGCCGACGCCAAGGGCACGGAACTGCCGCCCGAGCAGCAGGTGCCGATGCGCGCGGACACCATCTTCGACATGGCCTCGATCTCGAAGCTGTTCACCTCCATCGCGGTGATGCAGCTGGCCGAGGCGGGCAAGCTGGACATCTCGGCGCCGGTGGTGCGGTACCTGCCGGAATTCGGCGTGAACGGCAAGGAGGCCGTCACCGTCCAGCAGCTGCTCACCCACGTCTCCGGCTTCGCCGCGACACCGCTCCCGTCGCTGTGGGAGGGCTACCCGGACATCCCGTCCCGCCGGAAGGCCGTCCTCGACAGCCCGCTGAAGAACGCGCCGGGCAGCACGTACCTCTACTCCGACATCAATCTGCTGACGCTCGGTTTCCTGGTCGAGAAGGTGGCCGGCGCGCCGCTGGACAAGGTGGTCCAGGATCGCATCGCCGCCCCGCTGGGGCTGGCCGACACCGGGTACAACCCGCTGGCGTCGAAACTCGCCAGGGTCGCGGCGACCGAGTACGCCGCGAAGCCTCCTCGGGGGCTCGTACGCGGCGAAGTGCACGACGAGAACGCCTGGTCCTTGGGCGGCGTCGCCGGGCACGCGGGCGTGTTCTCCACGGCCCCCGACATGGCGGTGCTGGCGCAGACGATCCTCAACGGCGGCGCGTACCGCGGCCACCGGATCCTGCGTGAGGAGACCGTGCGAGCGATGCTGACGAACTACAACCACAAGTTCCCCGACAACGCGCACGGGCTCGGCTTCGAACTCGACCAGCCTTGGTACATGGGCGCGCTGTCGGCGCCCTCGACGGCCGGGCACACCGGCTTCACCGGGACCTCGCTGGTGATCGATCCGCTGTCGCGGTCGTTCGCGATCCTGCTCACCAACCGCGTGCACCCGACGCGGAGCTGGGGCTCGATCAACCTCGCCAGGGAGACGTGGGCGAGTTCGCTCGCGAAGGCGATGGCCGTCCGCCCGGCGCGCGGCCGCGACGCGTGGTTCAGCGGCGCCGGGGACGTCTCCACGGCCACGCTCACGACTCCGCCGTTACAGACGCGCGGTGGGCCGCTGAAGGTCTCTTTCGACACCTTCGTGGACACCGAAGGGCCCTCGGATTCGCTGTTCCTGGAAATAAGTACCGACGGCGGAGCCACCTGGAAATCGATTACCCTGCGTGCGTCCGGACCAGGTGCTCCCGCCGGGGAGCAGACCGGGCTCGGCGGGCACGGACATCGCGCTTGGTGGCGGGCCGCCGCCGAGGTGTCGCAAAGCTCACAAATCACCCTCCGCTGGCGTTACACGACCGATGCCCGTTACACCGGACGGGGAATTTCCTTGGACGGTGTGAAAGTCACTGAACGCGGCCGCATACTGCTGGACAGTGAGCATAATCCCCCTACTTTCGTCGCTACCGGCTGGAAGTTGAGCACTAGGTAGCCAATCGGCTCCGATGTGCTGACCGGACCGCCCCGTTGACCGGGACACAGCCCCTTGCGTCGCGACACTAAGTTGCCAAGTCGTTAGCTCGACCTCGTTAACGGCCTCGACCTGGTTAGCGACTTTCTGGTCAACGATTAATCGCAAATCGAATCCGCAGACACGGATAGGTTGCGATCTTCCCGAAGGGTGTGGGTAGCCTTGTCGCAGATGCCAACGGTTAGTAACTTTCCCACGGTGGGCGATACCGAATCCGTAATCGCGGCCGCACCGTCCGAGGCCGTGCCGGCGCAGCCGACACGGGACGCTGACGCGAGCCCGCTCGTCCGGATTCGCTCCCTCCTGCCCGGGCTCGCCCGGGCCGAGCAGCGCGTCGCGAAGGTCGTCCTCGACGACCCCGCGCAGGTCGCGCGGCGCAGCATCACCGAGGTCGCGCTCGCGGCGAACACCAGCGAAACCACCGTCACGCGGTTCTGCAAGGCGGTCGGCGTCGGCGGATATCCGCAGCTCAGGATCGCTCTGGCGGCCGACACCGCCCGGTCCGAGGCACGGTCGACCCGCAATCTCGGCGGCGAGATCGGGCCGGAGGACGACCTGGCCGCGGTGATCGGCAAGGTCAGCTTCGCGGACGCGCGCGCCGTGGAGGAGACAGCCGACCAGCTCGACGTCCCGTCGCTACAGCGCGTGATCGACATCGTGGCCGGAGCGGGCCGCGTGGACGTCTACGGCGTGGGTGCGAGCGCGTTCGTCGCCGCGGATCTGCAGCAGAAGCTGCACCGCATCGGCCGGGTCAGCTTCGCCTGGTCGGACACGCACATCATGCTCACCTCGGCCGCCGTGCTGAGCCCCGGCGACGTCGCGATCGGCATCTCCCACACGGGCGCGACCACGGACACCGTCGAGGCGCTGCGGGTGGCCCGTGAGCACGGCGCGATCACCGTCGCCGTGACGAACTTCCCGCGTTCACCGATCACCGAGGTCGCCGATCACGTGCTGACCACGGCCGCGCGGGAGACGACGTTCCGCTCGGGTGCGACCGCCAGTCGCATCGCGCAGCTGACCGTCATCGACTGCCTGTTCATCGGTGTCGCGCAGCGGCACATGGACGCGTCGGTCAACGCGCTCGACGCGACCAGGGACGCGGTTGGCTCGCACCGTCTGGGCGTCCGGCCCGACGGCAGGCGGCGGCCGCGGGAAACCGGCAAATGAGCGAAAAAGTGAGGCGCATGATGACCGTCCCACGCCAGGTGGTGCACGTCGACTCGCCAACCGAACAGCGCAATCCACGGACGACCGACATCGACCTGATGTCGACCATGGGCATCCTCGGCGCGATCAACGCCGAGGACCGCCGGGTCCCCGAAGCCGTCGCCGCGGTGCTGCCGCAGGTGGCGCGGGCGGTCGACTTCGCCGTGGAAGCGCTGCGGTCGGGGCACCGAGTGCACTACTTCGGGGCCGGTACTTCCGGCAGGCTGGCGACGTTGGACGCGGCGGAGCTCGTGCCGACGTTCAACGTGCCCTCCGATTGGTTCATCGCGCATCACGCGGGCGGCGCGCGCGCTCTGCGCCAAGCCGTCGAAGACGCCGAGGACGACGCGAAGGCCGGAGCCGCCGAGGTGGCCGAGTCCGTCGCGCCGGGCGACTTCGTGCTCGGGCTGACGGCTTCCGGCCGGACGCCCTACGTGCTCGGCGCGCTGGCCGCGGCCAGCCGTCTCGGTGCCCGTACCGCGCTGGTCTCGGGCAATCCGGCAGCGGTGACGCCGCCGGGGGTCGACGTCCTCATCGCGGTGGACACCGGCCCCGAGGCGATCGCCGGATCGACGCGGATGAAGGCGGGCACGGCGCAGAAGATCATCCTCACGGCGTTCTCCACCGCGACGATGATCAAACTCGGCCGTACGTATTCGAACCTGATGGTGAGCATGCGGGCGACCAACGCGAAGCTGCGCGGGCGGACCATCCGGATCCTGCGCGAGGCCACCGGGATGAGCATGGCGGACTGTTCCGACGCGCTCACCGAGGCCGAAGGCGACCTCAAGGTCGCGCTGGTCCATCTGCTGTCCGGCGAAGACGTCGCGAGTGCGGCGAAGGCGCTGACGGCCAGCGATGGCCACGTACGAAAGGCTCTCGACTCCCTGAGGGTGCGCGCGAGCTGAACACCGGCGGACAGACCCGTTCATCCCGACGCTTCGCGCTCACGCGACGCGAACGGGTGTCCGTCGCCGGGATGGCCGGATTCATCCTGGCGCTCAACGTCATCGGCTGGGGGGTCCTGACGCTTTTCGTGGCGCCGCGCCAGTACGAGCTCGGCGCCACGGGCGTGTTCGGGGTCGGCCTCGGCGTCACGGCGTTCGTGCTCGGCATGCGGCACGCCTTCGACGCGGACCACATCGCCGCGATCGACAACACCACCCGCAAGCTGATGGCCGACGGGCAGCGGCCGCTTTCGGTCGGTTTCTGGTTCTCCCTCGGGCACTCGACGATCGTGTTCGTCCTGTGCCTGCTGTTGTCGCTCGGCGTGCGCGCGCTCGCCGGCGCCGTCGAGGACGATTCGTCGGCGCTGCACCAGGCGACCGGGCTGATCGGGACGTCCGTTTCGGCGGTGTTCCTGTACCTCATCGGGATCATGAACCTGGTGGTGCTGGTCGGCATCGTGAAGGTGTTCCGGCGTATGCGGCGGGGCGAGTTCGACGAAGCGGCGCTGGAACGGCAACTCGACAACCGCGGCTTCATGAACCGGCTGCTCCGCGGCGCCACCAAAGCGGTGCGCAAGCCTTGGCACATCTACCCGATCGGTGTGCTGTTCGGTCTCGGCTTCGACACCGCGACCGAGATCAGCCTGCTGGTGCTCGCCGGCGGCGCGGCGGCGTTCTCGCTGCCTTGGTACGCGATCCTGGTGCTGCCGATCCTGTTCGCCGCCGGGATGACGCTGTTCGACACCGCCGACGGCTGCTTCATGAACTACGCGTACGGCTGGGCGCTCGCGAAGCCGGTGCGGAAGATCTACTACAACCTCATCGTGACGGCGCTTTCCGTCGCGGTCGCCTTGCTCATCGGGACGATCGAGGTCGTCTCGATCATCACCGAGCGGTTCGGCATCACGACCGGGCCGCTCGCGGCGATCGGGTCGCTGAGCCTGGACTACGTGGGCTACGCGGTCGTCGCGCTCTTCGTGCTTACGTGGCTCTTCGCGCTCCTCGTGTGGCGATTCGCGCGTATCGAGCAGCGCTGGTCGGTCGAGTAGGCCTCTGACCTGCGAAAAGTGAGCAAGGGACCTTTGCTACCACTTGCGCCAGCCTGGGCAGCTCCCAGTGTCCAGCGGCCCAACGCGGTACTTAGCATGCCTACGCAATCGATAGCAAAGGTCCCTTGCTACCACTTCGGTCAGGCGGGCTCGGGCACCTTCGCGCGCGAAGTGACCGAAAGCGCAAACCCCAGCAGAGCGACGAAGGCGGCAACGGGACCGACCCACCAGACACCCGCCGACGACAGCACGACGCCACCCAGCGCGGCACCGAGGGCCCCGCCGCCGTAGATCGCGGAACCGTTGAGCCCCATGGCGACCGTCGGCGCGTCAGGCGCCAGCGAGAACAGCCGGTGCTGCTGCGGCACCATCAGCATGCCGCCGAAAACGCCCGAAGCCAGCGCGAGTACGAGCGAGCTGGGCAGGCTCAGCACGGCGACGTCCAGCAGCGCGAACGTCACGACCGTGCCGATCAGCGAGATCGACCGGACCCGTGAAGGCCCCAGCGAGTCCGTCGCCCGGCCCGCGAAAGCGTTGCCCGCGATCTGCCCGATCCCGAAACCGACCAGCAGCCACGAGATCGTCGCGCCCACCGCCACCGGCGCCACCAGCACCGGCAAGTACACGAAGGCCGCGAAGCCCGCAGCGGTGCCGAGAACGCTCACGCCGAGCACGCGCGCGATCGGCGGCCGCGCGACGACGGCGAGCCTGTCGCGCAACGACACCGTCGGCATCCGAACCCCGGGCAGCAGCGGCACGAGCAGCATGACGACCAGCGCCACCGCGCCGATCCCCCACATCACCGCGCGCCAGCCGAACCAGTTGCCCGCCACCACCCCGATCGGCACGCCGAGCACCATCGACACGCTCATCCCGTTGGAGACCGTGGCCAGCGCGCGGCCGCGGCGCTCGTCCGACGCCAGGGCACCGGCGAGCACATAGGCGTTGGACTGGAACGCGGCGGCGCCGAGGGCGGCCAGCACGCGTGCGACGGCGACCACGGCGAAGGATTCGCCGAGCGCCTGACCGGCCATGCCGATCGTGAACAGCACCATCCCAGCGCCGAGCACCCAGCGCCGGTCGAGCCGTCCGGTGAAAGCCGCGATGAGCGGCGAGGAAATCGCGTAGGTCACCGCGAAGACCGTGGTCAGCTGACCCGCGACCGCTTCGGAAACGCGCAGGTCGGCGGCGATGGCGGGCAGCAGCCCGTTCAGGACGAATCCGTCGGTGCCGACGGTGAACGTCCCGACGGCGAGTACCAGCAGAGCCCCCAGAGCGAGCCGATCATTTGATGATCGTCGAATCGTCATGGGAGGTATAGTGGCGGGACTATTCGATGACTGTCAAATAGTTTGGAGTGAAGTGAGCAGCACGCTGCCGCAGCCGTCGGTCGACGAGATCGAGATCGTGCCGGTGCTCCAGGCGCTCGCGGATCCCGTGCGCCTGGAGCTGATCCGCGCCCTGCGAAGCAACCCTTCGCCGCGAAGCTGCGCCATCACCGAGTACGACGTCGAGATCAGCGCGCCGACGCTCTCCCACCACTGGAAGGTGTTGCGCGAGGCCGGCCTCACGACGACGTTCGTCGAGGGCCGGACCCGCTGGGTCGAGCTACGCACCGAGGACGTCCACGCCCGCTTCCCCGGGCTACTGGACGCCGTCCTCGCTTAGCCGCCACTTCGCCGCGAGTTCCGCTGCGGCGCATACGCCGACGTCCAGCAGATACGGCCCCGCCTGCCCGCAGCCGGCTCCCGGCGCGATCGGCTGACCGTGCCCCATCCCGGTGACGGCGTGCGTGTCTACTGCCGCGCCGACGTCGGTCCACTGCTCGGAGAGCTCGCGCATGTTCATCGGAGCGACTGTGTAGTCCGCGGTCCCGTGCCAGACGCTGACCGGCGAACGCGACCCCGTGCCCGCGGCCCGCACCTTGTCGCCCCATTGCTTCGGGGTCAGATCCTTGCCGGGGTTCATGCAGGAGTACGCGTCGATCATCGTGGTCGCGCAACCATAAGGCAGCCCCGCGACGACACCACCGCCCGCGAACAGTTCCGGATACGCGGCCAGCATCACCGACGTCATCGCACCACCGGCCGACAAGCCGGTCACGTACGTCCGGCTCCCGGCCGAATACCGCGCCATCTGCGCGATCGATTCGGCTTCTCCGGACCCGCGCTTGATGTCGGCCGCCTGGAACCAGTTGAAGCATTTACTGAAGTTGTTCGCCGAGACCTGTTGCGGCAGAACGAGTTTGAACCGCAGCCTGTCCGCGAGCCCGACCCAGCCGGAGCCACGCGCGTATCCGGCGGCGTCCTGCGTGCAGCCGTGCAGCACGACCACCGCCGGACGTCCGGACGGCAGCCCGTCGGGAACGTATTCGAACATCTGCAAAGCACCGGGATTGCTCCCGAACCCGGTCACCGGACGGATCGTCGCCGCCTGTGCCGGAGTCGCGAAGAGAAGGACCAATGTCGAAACCACCGCGCCGATGAGGAGTTTTCGCATCACCTCAGGCTAAAACCGCCGATGCGCACTTCCCACGTGGGAGAACACCACAGCGACGGCCCGTTTTGTGTGGTCGCGCCGGGTACCCCCATCCGAGAACCGCGCTTACCGTCGGCCGATGCGGCTCTTCCTGGTCCTCGCGATGATGCTGGCACTGGCCACCCCCGCCCAGGCGGCGAGCGGTTGCGGGAACGTGCGCGTTCCCGGCGCCGCGGCCCAACGACTGTCCTGCTTGGACGATCTGACCACCACCGGCACCCTGGCCACCGGGCACACCGTCCAGTCCGACTGGGCCGGGCTCACCTCCGCCGGTTTCCCCGCCCCCAAGGGCGTTCCCGGTATCCAGATCGACGGCTACTTCCCGGATTCGTCGACATCCAACACGACACACGGCTGGAACCACGACGCGCAGTTCGTGCTGCGGCTGCCCGATCGCTGGAACGGCGGCCTCGTGGTTTCGGGGTCACCCGGGGTGCGGCGGCAGTACGCGAACGATCGCGCGATCGGCGACCAGGTCCTCGCCGCCGGCTACGCGTTCGCCGCCACAGACAAGGGCAACACGGGCGCCGACTTCCACGCCGACGGACGTCGCCCGGGCGACGCGCTCACCGAGTGGAACTCGCGGGTCACGCAGCTGACCATCGCGGCGAAGGCCGCCGTCGCGCACCGCTACGGACGCCTGCCGAGCCGCACCCTCGCGGCCGGGATGTCGAACGGCGGCTACCTCGTCCGCTGGCAGCTCGAGAACCGGCCGTGGCTCTATGACGGCGGAATCGACTGGGAGGGCACGCTTTGGCACGAAGACGGCCCGAACCTGTTCACCTTCCTGCCGCCCGCGATCAAGGCCTATCCCGCGTACGCCGCCGGTTCCGCGCAAGCCCACCAGGAAATCCTCGGCGCCGGTTTCGCGCCTGGCTCGGAATTCCTCTGGAAGTACCACAACGACGTCTACTGGGGCTTGACCCAGCGGATCTATCAGGCCGAATTCGACCCGTCGTTCGCCGGGACCGATTACGACTACGCCGCTCGCCCGCCGTCGGTGCACCGCGCGGTCGAACGGGTCTCGCTGACCGGCCGGATCGGCAAACCGCTGATCACCCTGCACGGAACCCTCGACACGCTCCTGCCGATCACCCGCGATTCCGACGTCTACCAGCGGATGATCGCCGAGCAGGGCCGCGCCGGGCTGCAGCGCTACTACCGGATCGTCGACGGCAACCACGTCGATGGCCTGTATGACGCATATCCGGACCGGCTGCGTCCGATCGGCCCGTGTTTCCGCACGGCTTTCAGCGCTCTCGAAGGCTGGCTCGACGGCGTCCGCCCGCCCGCTTCGGCGACGATCCCGCGTGCGAGCGGTGACCTGTCGGCCACCTGCGCACTAAGCTGATCCCATGGAATTCCAGGACGTCGTACGACGCCGTCGCATGGTCCGGAAGTTCACCGACGAGCCCGTCGCCGAGGCGAGCCTTCGGCGCATCCTGCGCAACGCGCTCAAAGGCCCCTCGGCCGGATTCTCACAGGGGCAGGGATTTCTCGTCCTCACCGGCGAAGAACTCGCGAAATTCTGGGAGTTCGGCGCGAGCTGGGCACCGGATACCGTGACCACGGCCCCGGTCGCGATCGTGCCGCTTTCGGTCAAGAACGCGTACCTCGACCGCTATGCCAAGCCGGACAAGGGTTTCGCCGATCGAGACGATTCGTGGTGGCGCGTGCCGTACTGGGACGTCGACACCGGGATGGCGACGATGCTGATCCTCCAGACGGCCGTCGACGAAGGTCTCGGCGCGGTGTTCTTCGGGCTCGCGCCGGAAAGCGTGGACCGGCTCCACGGCGAGTTCGGCGTGCCGGAGGATCACGACCCGATCGGCGTCGTGGCGCTCGGGCACGGCGCCGAATCCGGTCCGTCGCCCGGCTCCTCGCCGACCACGGTCGCCCGCCGAGAATTCGACGACGTCATCCGTTTCGGTCACTGGTGAGGCGGTGCAGCCTGAGCGCGAGCTGGAGTTCCAGCGCGCGCTCGGGCGCCTGCCACTGCTCGCCCAGCAGCGACGCGATGCGGTCCAGCCGTTGCACGACGGTGTTCACATGCACGTGGAGCAGGTCCTTCGCCCGCGTCAAGTTGCCGCCACAGGCGAAATACGCGCGGAGCGTGCCGATCAGATCCGTGCCGCGGCGTTCGTCGTAGTCGAGCACCGGGCCGATCGTTGCGGTCACGTACGCGCCGAGATCGGCGTGCTCGCCGAGGAGCAGCCCGACGAATCCGAGGTCGGCCATGCTCGCGCCTTCCCCCGCCCGGCCCAGCGCGAGGAGTGAAGCGACACAACGTGCGGCTTCGGCGTGCGCCACGGCCAGCTCCGTCGGTGACGCCGCCGGGCCCGCCGCGCCCACCGTCACCGGGCAGTCCATTGTGGACGCCAGTTCGGCGGCCACGGAACGCGCCAGCGCGCCGGGATCCGCGCCACGAACCAGAAGGACCACCTCGTCGGCGTGCACCCCGACCAGATCCGCGTGCCGCGAAGCCGCCGCGGCCAGCCGTCGCCGGGAGACGTCGTCGGAATGCGCGATCAGCACCGCGTGCGATGTCGACAAATCGACTCCCAGGCGGCGACCGCGTGCCAGCAGCGCGGCCGGATTACGGCCGGGCGCGGTGAGCAGATCCGACAGCAGCTCGCCGCGCACCTCGTCCTCGGCGCGCGCGACGGACCGCCGTTGCATCAGCAGCACGGCGGTGACCACGCCCGCCCGCTCGAACAGCCGCCGGTCGGCCTCGCCGAGCGACGGCCCGCCGCCGAGCACCAGACTGCCGAGGAATTCCTGCCCCGCCTGGACCGCGCACAGCCAACCGTCCTCAGTGGACACCGCACGCCCGCTCGTCCTGGACGCGGAAACCGCGGTACGCGAAAGACTCAGCTCACCGTCGGTCCGGGCGAGGACGGCGCCGTCCGCGTCGTAGACCGCGATAGCGCCGCCGAGCACGTCCGCGACCGCGGCGGCGACCTCGGCCAGGTCACCGCCGCGCAGCACGAGATCCATCAGCCGGTCGTGCGCGTCCTCGGCCCGGCGCATCGCGTCGTTGTGCGCGCTGATCGTCGCGTTGGCGGCGTTCAGCTCGGCGACCGCTCGGCGCGTCTCGTCGAGCAGATGCGCGTTGTCGAGCGCGATCGCCGCGTGGTCGGCCAGCGAAGACAGCAACGCGACCTCGTCGGGCGAGAACTCCCGTGTGGTCCGGTCCGAGGCGAACAGGACCCCGATGACCTTGCTGCCGATCGCCAGCGGCACCCCGAGGATCGCGGTCAGCCCCTCGTCGAGTACCCCGGTGTCGATCGACGAGGTGTGGCGGAACCGCTTGTCGTTGAAGTAATCCGCCGTCGCGTACGGCCGCGCGGTCTGGGCGACCAGCCCGCCGAGCCCCTCGCCCATCCCGAGCACGATGTCCTGGAACAACGCGGAAACCGAGCCGTCGGTGACCCGGACGTAGGTCTTGCCTTCGGTCTCGTCGTTGAGGCTGAGATACGAGACGTCCACGCCGAGCAGCGCCCGCGCCCGCCGCACGATCGACCGGAGGACGGCGTCCGGATCGTCCAGCCGCGCGAGGTCGCTGGCCGTGTCGAACAACGCCGCCAGCTCCGCCTCGCGCCGCCGGTGCTCGGCGACGGTGTCCCGGATCCGCAGCGCCAGCTCGGTGGCCTTCGGGTCGACAGGAACGTGCGCCAGCTGCTCGCTGCCCGCCCCGGAGGCGAGCAGTTCGAGCAGCCGGCGCAACTGCGGGGAACTGTCCACAACGGTCATGCTGACACGTGACCGCGCTCCGTGAGTACCTCGGTGTGCAGGGACTCGCCCTTGGTCTCACGGGCGGCGAGCAGCGCGATCACGGTCAGCGCGCACATCGCGACCACGTAGAGCGAGACCGGGACCGTGCTGCCGAACTCCTTGAACAGCGCCACCGCGATGAGCGGCGCCACCGCACCGGCCGCGATCGAGGACAGCTGCCCGCCGACCGAAAGGCCCGTGTAGCGCACCCGTGTCGGGAACTGCTCGGAGAAGAACGCGGCCTGCGGGCCGTACATCGCGCCGTGCAGCACCAGACCGATGGTCGCCGCGAGAATGATGATGGCGGAATTCTTCGTGTCGAGCATCGCGAAGAACACGAAACTCCACACCGCCATGCCGATCGCGCCGAACAGATAGACCGGGCGTCGGCCGATCCGGTCGGAAAGCTTGCCCCACAAGGGAATCGTCACGAAATGCACGGCGGAGCCGATGAGCACCGCGTTGAGCCCCGCCGATTTCGGCAGGCTCAGCCCGGTGGTGACATAGACGAGGATGAACGCGGTGATCACGTAGTACGAGACGTTCTCCGCCATCCGCGAACCGATCGTGATCAGCACCGCGCGCCAGCTCTTGCGGAACACCTCGACGACCGGCGCGTGTTCGGTTGCGCCGTTGTTCTGAGCCGCGAGACTGTGTTTTCTTGCCAAAAGAAAGGCCGGCGATTCGCTGACCGCGAGCCGGATCCACAGCCCGATCACCACGAGCACCCCGGACAGCAGGAACGGGATCCGCCAGCCCCAGCCGAGGAAGGCCTCGTCGGACTGCGTCGCGGCGAGGATCGCCAGCACCGCCGTCGCGAGCAGGTTCCCGCCGGGAGCCCCGCATTGCGGCCACGACGCCCAGAACCCGCGCCGCTTGTCGTCGCCGTGTTCGGAGACGATCAGCACCGCGCCGCCCCATTCACCGCCGAGCGCGAAACCCTGCACGAGCCGCAGCAGTGTCAGCAGGATCGGCGCCAGGACACCGACGGAGGCGTACGTCGGGAGGATGCCCATCGCGCAGGTCGAACCGCCCATCAGCAGCAGGCTCAGCACCAGCAGCTTCTTCCGGCCGACGCGGTCGCCGAAATGCCCGAACACCAGCCCGCCGATCGGCCGCGCGAGGAAACCGACGGCGTAGGTGAGGAACGCGAGCAGCGTGCCGGTCAGCGGATCGTTGGAGGGGAAGAACAATTTGCCGAACACCAGCGCCGCGGCGGAGGTGTAGAGGAAGAAGTCGTACAACTTGATGCCTGGTGGATGCCACCTCGGTGCCTGGGGGGCTAAAGGTGCTCTGACCTGCCTCTTTCGGACCGGTTGTGTCCCGCTGTGTCCGGCCGTGTCCTGTCGTCTGACGGCCTGTAGACGGCCTGGCGGGCAGGCGGTCATGCCCGGGTTCGAGCTGGGTGTTAGCAACCTGATCATGTGGGAAAGCAGGAAACGATAGCCCCGCTTCAGAACAAGAGGCGGGGCTATCGCTGTGTCCTGGCCCAATGCCGGTCCCTGTTCTGCCCCCGTCCCCCTCGTCCCTGCTGCCTCTAGCGCCGGTTCGGTCGTGTCAAGGCACGCTTTCCCGCCTTGATGCGGGCGGGCCGGTGTTAGACGCTGAAAGGCGAGGGAGCCCCGGTGACCACTCCACGTCAGTCGGGTGGGTCGGGTGACCTGGCCGTGTTGCTCCTGGGTCTCCGTCGTCGTTGGTGGCGCGCTGCGGGTGCTGCCCTGCGGCGGGCTCGCCCGGCGGCGCCTGCCGGAGCGGAGCGGGAGGCCGGCGTCGCCTCCTGGGCGTAGCCCGCCGGACGGGTGGTGACCCGCGCGCCGCCAACGGCGGCGCCTTGATCCCATAGAGCCAAATTCGGCAGGCAACGCATGTAGCCGTCGCCTGCCGAAGTGAGAGGTACAGAGGGGCTACACGCGCAAGGATTTCAGGATCTCGTCGGCAAGGCTGGCGCTACCGGCGGCGATGAACTTTTGGCGCGGGTCCATCGCTGCACCAATGTCGGCAAGCGAATGAAAGCCGTAGTCAAGAGGGATCGGTCGGCCGTGCAGGTCGATGACGGCCCCGCCTGCTGCGTGAAGTATGTAGTGGCCTGGTGCGAGATCCCAGATGGCGAAACCCTTGGCAAATTCGACGGTGGCATCGGTCATCCCTGCGGCCACATGACACAAGCTCACCGAGCCGAAGTCGACGCCAATGCGCCCCTTCTTCTTGTCCCCGGCGGACGGCGCGCTGAGCGCAGCGAGAAAATCCCTTTGCTGTGCAAGGGAGACAAACCGTGTGTCTGGCCGCATGAGGTAGTTGGTGACCAACGCTTGCGACAGAGAGGCTTGGGACGGTCGATCGAGAACGTATTCCGTCGAGTCGGCGGTAACCATGAACGCGCGGTCCACGCCTTGTGCATCTCGCGCGCCAATGTAGAGCTGAATGTGATGGAAGATATCTCCGATCACCGAAACGATCGGTCGCGCAAGCGAGCGCGAGTAGACCATGATGTGGGTGTAGCCGTACAGGCCCCGCACGGCAAGTTCGCTCGTGTCCAGCGGATCAACCAAGACGCACAGATCGGGGTCTGGGTCCGGGCCGATCACCTCGGGATCAGCTTCCTCTGAGGCGTACACGAACGAACGGACGTGTTTGGCGATTTCCTCTTTGTAGCGTTGGTGCATCCAGAGGTCGAAGTCTGAGAGAAAGTTGTCACTGTGTCGTAGGTTTTCATGCTCACTACGCTTGCCTGAAAGGGCGGCGTATTCAAGCCGCGGGCGTATTTCGAGCATCATTGCCTTGACTGAATTGGCGATATTTGCCGCCAGATCAGGAATCAAGCTGTCGGGCTTCATTGATTGGCCACCTTCGAGGTTTAGCGCAGTTCCAATGGGGGTTCAATGCCGGGCGGGCTCATGGTTGCAGCGATGAAGATAGCCGAGAAGTCTGCCTTGCGCAGGTTTTGCACGCCCGCGAGGTCGTCAAAGCTGTACGCGCGGGGGTCGTCCCCGTGGGTCATGGCGCCAAACACCGCAAAGTAGAGGTCTGCCGTCGGGTAGCGCTCTCGGACCTGTTTTGCGAGGTAACCAATTGCGTCCGAGTGTTTGACTTCGAAATCGCACAATACGATCGTGGGATGGTCTTTTGATTCCGGGAAGACGGAAGCGTCATCGAGTTCAATTCCGCCGCGAACCTTGTTGCAGCGAAGGTATCCGATAGGGCATCGCGAGAACCGTGAGGAAGAAAGAAAGGTAGCCATTACCAATCCGGCCTCGTTGATGCCGAAGCAAATATCGACGTCGAGACGGCTTCCGAGGTTCTTGATCTGGCTTCCGAGTCGTTCAATGCCAAGGCCAAAAGTTTCCCAGTTGAGATCCAGGAGACTTCCGGGCTGGGGGTTTGGTAGGGAAAATACGTCGATCTTCGCTTCGCCGAATTCGGCACGGGGAACCGATAGAGTAAATTCCTCGCCGATTTGGCTTCCGTACGGAGCGCGGCGCACTTCGGGTTCGAGGCGAGTTTCCTCGGGCTGCTCCGGGGTGGCACTCGGTGGTTCGGGTACGAACTCGATTCCGCCGTCGTGGGGCTCGAAGAGTTGTTCGGCCTGCCAGCCGGGGAGCATTGCTTCAAGGATGCGGCAATGGTCGGCGTAGGGAAGGCCGACCATGTCACCGGATAGCCACCGATAGAACTGGGCCTTGCTGGGGGCGCCGCCTCGTAGGCTCTTGTCGACCCTCTCGGCCACCTTGTCGTACTCGCGACAGAACGCGCGGTAGCTCTGCAAGTGCCGTCCCCTGAGCAGCACTTTGAGAACGATGGGGCGGGCCTCCGACGTGGCCGTATCGGTGCTCATGAGACCAATCTAGCACGCGAGACAAGACAAGATGAGACAACATGAGCACGCGATGCGTTCAGGTGAGTACTCCATGGTGTCGTGACGGGACACCTGTTTGGCCGATTGTTGTAGGTACGCCGGTAAAGGCGGAAACGACAAGCGGAAAGGTTCAACACGACATGGCGATCGAAAAAGGTATCCGGTTCAGCATCGAGCACGACGACGCGTTCCCTATGGGTCTGGTGATGGTGGGAGAGGTGTCGGCGGACAACGAGTACCAGTCGCGTGAGGACAAGGCGCAGGGGCGGCCGGTGCGGCAGAGGGTCGATGAAGTGACGGGTAAGCGGCAGTGGAAGTTCACGGCGACCGATCCGGGTGAGGCGAAGGCGAAGCGGGCATCGTTTGAAATCACGTTGCTGGCTGATGTGCAGCCGGTGCCGACGACGGCGGAGGTGATGCCGGGGATGCGGCCGGTGGAGCTCGACGGGTTGACCGCTGAGCCGAAGGTGACCGGGCAGGGCGAGTTCAAGTACCTGGCCTACATGTTCCGCGCGACCGGGTTCAAGGCTGCGGCGAGTGGCTCGGGTTCGGCCCCGGGTGGGAAGGCGGCCCGGTCGACGGCGGGTGAGTCCTCGGCCAAGGCCGCGTGACGGCACTGACTTCTACAGGGAAGTGGTGTCGTGATGCCGAACAAGCGGGTATCAGCGTGGGAGACGGCCTATCGCGCCTATCGGGACGCGTCGGACGCGGACGCACGGTCGCGGGGCACGAATCCGGAGGTTGCCTGGGAGATGGCGGCGGCGTCGCGGTCGGTCGCGCAGGCCTGGCGGGCGTTGGCCGGTGACCGTGATCAGCCGTGGTGGGTGGTTGCCGCCGTGGGCTCGGCCGCGCAAGCGTTCGAAGACCAAGCACGGGAGTGGGAACGCAGGGCAGGAGGTGACGAGTATGCGGGAGGGGTTCGGTCCGACATGGGTGATCTCCCGGTGGGACGAGGCGACAGTGGAGGAGACTGGTTCGAGTCCGGAATCACCCCCGGCGCTGGTGCTGTCGGGTACGGCTGGCCTGCTGCTGATCAGGCCCCGGGCGACCGGAGCACTTGGCCGGACCGAGCCGCCTTCCTTCGCCGACTCCGCGATTGCGCGGACGAACTGGCGGCGCTGCTCGAAAGCCGCGCAAGGAACGGGGTCTGTGATGACTACCCCGGGCAGGAATGAGCCGCAAACGCTCAAGGATGCTCACCACGTTGCGGCGTCCACTCGGCCGCTGCCGGGCTCGAACCTCGCAACGTGGCTGAAATGGCGGCAGGCCAACGCAAAGATGTACCGCGCAGTGTCCGATGTGGACCGTTTCCATCATCACGAGATTCGGTACTGGGTCGCACACGAGGAAGACAAGGCGGAGGAGCTGGCGGCGAGGATCGCGAAAGAGAAGGCGGAGACTCGCTGATGGCGCTTGATTCTGACGTGGTCGTCGAGCTTGCCGACCGTTACGTGAATGAGGGGAGAACTATCGAGGGCCTGGCTCAGCAATACGGGTTCAGCTATCGGGCGGTCCGAACGGCGCTCCTCGGTGCGAAGGTCAAGCTTCGCCCCCCAAAGGTCCCGCTGCCGCCAGCGCCTCCGGGTCTGGTGAACGCTTACAACGGCGGCCACACGATTCAGCAACTGGCTGACATTCATGGCATGAGCTGCGGCCAGACTCGGCGGGTCCTGCTGGCCGAGGGTGTTCAGCTTCGCCCACCCGGCAGGCAGGCTTCGACGCAGTGGGGAGCGGATCGAATCTCGCGCTACTAATTCAGATAGACCGAACGAAAAGTCAATATAGAAACAAAAACGCGCGTGAGGACGTGCGATACATAAACACGTCCTCACGCGGCTAAAAGTGTCCCATAAGAACGCAGAACCGGCCTTGGTCGGCAAACTGAAACCGGTTCTGCGCCTGTCCACTGGAGCAAGTGAACAATGAATAAGATAAATGATGACACGCGGCGCGCGTCAACGGGGGTCACCCGAACGCGCTGTACGGAATGCAAACGGTTCGCTCGGCTGCTGCCGGGTGAGGAGAAGTGCTCCCCGTGCATGGGGATGCTGCCGCTGCCGATCGTGGTTCCCGCTGCTGGTCTGCGGGGTGGTCGGCGATGAACACGCAGGAGATCATGACCACCCTTGCGGTCGGCGGCGGTCTGGCGGTGGTGCTGTGGGTGCTGGCCAAGGTCGGCCGTGTCCTGGCGAGTGTGCTGGAGGCATTGGCCGCGCTGGCGGTGCTCGGAATGGCGCTGTGGGGCCTGTTGCGGGTGGTCGGCTGGATTGTTCGGCAACTGGTCACGCGCTGGCGTACCTGCCTGGCACTGCTGGCTTTGTGGGCCTGGTGCACCTGGCTGGGCTGGATCTCGCTCGTCGTCACGGTGGGCGTGCTGGCGGTCGTGCTGCTGGTGTGGTGGCGGCTGGACGAGGTGGGCTATGACCAGTGGTGCGGTCGGTGGCTGCGCGGGTGGTGGCTGCGCTGGGCGCTCTACGGTCGGAAGCTGGCCGGTTGGCTGCACGCCTGCGGCCTGACTGTCCGGGATGACGCGATTCCCGTTGATGTGACGGTGAATCTGGTGTCACGTCGGCGTAAGCGTGAGGCGGTCGCGAAGGCTCGGCAGGCATCCGGGGTGGCAGTGCCGAAACTGCTGTCCGTGCGCTCCGGCCCGTCGTGGGATGAGGTCCGGGTCCGGCTGGTTCCGGGCCAGAAGCCGGAAGACTTCGATGAGGTCGCGCGGGAGCTGGCGGTGGCGCGCAAGGTTCAGCGGTGTCAGGTGCGGGAGCTGGAACCCAATGTGGTGTCCATCGACTTCATGCGCCGTGATCTGCTCGACGCGGCGGTGACGTGCCTGCCTGTCCCGGAGCTGCTGCCCACCGACGGGTCGGGGGTGGATCTGCGGGCGGTCTATGCGGGGTCGACGGAGTACGGCACGCCGTGGACGCTGCCGCTGATGGGTCGTGGCGCGCACACGTTGGTGGCTGGCGCGACCGGGGCCGGTAAGGGCTCGGTGATGTGGTCGCCGCTGGTGTCGGCTGCCCCGGCCATCCGGGCCGGTCTGGTGCGTGTGTCGGGGATCGACCCGAAAGCGATGGAATTGTCCTACGGGCGCGGGATCTTCACCCGCTACGGCCAGAGCGGTAAGGAGGCTCTGGAGATCCTGGACGCGCTGATCGATGAGCTGGAGAACCGTAAGCGCGTCTTCGCGGGAAACACCCGTGAGGTGCCGCTCTCGACGGAGTATCCGTTGGAGCTTCTGGAGTTCGACGAGATCGGCGCGTTGACCCGCTACACCGACCGCAAGACCCGTGAGGCCATTGTGGAGCGGGTAGCAGTGCTGGCCACGCAAGGCCGTGCGCTGTTGTTCACGGTGCGCGGCTATGTGCAGGAGCCGACGAAGGAAACCGTTCCGGTGCGGGAGTTGCTGCCCCGGCGGGTGGCGCTGCGGGTGACGTCCAAGTCGCAGGTTCCGATGGTGCTCGGTGACGGCGCGTTCGAGCGCGGGGCGTGGGCGAACCGGATTCCGGAGTCGGCGGCCGGTGTCGGCTACGTGTGGGGAGAGGGCATCCGCGAACCGCTGCGTGTGCGGGCGGGCTGGGTGTCCGATCAGACGGTCAAGCATCTGGAGCACTACGTCACCAACGGTGGCGCGTCGGTGGTGCACCTGTCAGATCGGCGCGGCGAGAGGGGGACGGCATGACCACCACCGAAATCACGAATTCGCAGGTAGAAGCGGGTGCGGACGCCCGGCCGGCACCCCCGAATGGAGTAGGGGTCAGGGTAAGCCGCGGGACGCTGTCAGCGGAGGTCGTGAAGGCCACTGCGGAGAAGCACGGCGTGTGTGTTCGGCCGTTCACTATGGAGGTCGGAGACACCGAAACCGGCGAGATCCGCTACGTGCCTGTGCCGTGCGGGTCCACTGTGGAGTCGGTGTGCCTTCCCTGTGCTCGCAAGGCAAAGGCGCTGAGGCAGGCACAGTGCCGCGAGGGCTGGCACATGACCGAAGAACCCGTGATCACCCGCGAGAGGCCGTCAGAGACGCAAACGGAGCTACTGGAGTTCCGGGCTGACCTGGCGGCGCACTACCGGGACGCGATCGAAGCCGGGGATGAGGTCGAGGCGGAGGAGCTGCGGGCAGAGGTCGCCTCGGTGGACGAGGAGCTGCGGGCGTCCGGGATGACGGGGCGCCTGCCCGCTCTCGACGTTCCGGAGAAGCGTCCGGTGAAGCGGTCCACGAAGCGGCGGCAGGATGCGCCGAACCTGCCTCGGCGCAAGGTCGCCAAGACCACCGTGGGTCGTGAGTACGCGGGGAAGTTCCGGCCGTCGATGTTCGTCACGCTCACCTGCGACACCTACGGCCCGGTGCGGTCCGATGGTTCGCCGGTGAACCCGTCGACGTATGACTACCGGCGGGCGGCTCGGGACGCGGTGCACTTCTCGGCGCTGGTGGACAGGTGGTGGCAGAACCTGCGGCGCGTGGTCGGCTGGGATGTGCAGTACTTCGCCACCGTGGAACCCCAACGGCGGGCGGCTCCGCACCTGCACACCGCGCTCCGGGGCTCCATCTCCCACGAAGTCATCAGGATGGTCACGGAGGCTACCTACCATCAGGTGTGGTGGCCCAACCATGACGAGATCGTGTACACGGACCGGGAACCGTTGTGGGACATGGATTCCCGCTCGTTTGTGGACCCGGACACGCGGGAGCCTCTGCCGTCGTTCGACGAAGCTCGGGAGGCGGTGGAGGAACCGGCGCACGTGGTCACGTTCGGCCGTCAGGTGCACTCCAAGGGGATCTTGGGCGGCACGGAGGAATCCGGGCGTCATATCGGCTACCTGACCAAGTACCTGACGAAGTCGACGGGTGAGGTGGTCGACGCTGACACTGCGGCGCAGCGGGATCACCACGACCGTCTTCACGCTGAACTGTCGGTGACCCCGTGTTCGCCTCGGTGCGCGGTGTGGCTGCTGTACGGCATCAACCCCAAGGGAGCCAACGGAAAGACCGTTCCCGGACGCTGCAAGGGACGCGCTCACCGTCGGACGACGCTCGGGCTGCCGGGTCGGCGGGTGTTGGTGTCGCGGAAGTGGTCGGGCAAGACGGTGGCCGATCACAAGGCGGACCGGAAGGCGTTCGTGGTGTCGGCGCTGGCGGATATCGGGGTGGTGAAAGAGGAACCGGCGGCGGATCGGTTCGTCTGGCGCAAGGTCGAACCCGGCGACACCCACTGCCCACCGAGGGACCACCTGGTGATGCGCGCCATCGCCGAACGGATCACCTGGCGGGCCGAGTACGGCCGGGCGCTACTCGCTGCGCAAGGTCCACCCGGTGACGACAGTCCCGAAACTTCGGCAATCGGGCTGCGGGCTGCTTGATCGAGGGGAAGGGGGATCAGGTGAGCACGGATGTGGCCGATGTTGAGGCGTTGTGGACGCCGGACGAGCTGGCGTCGTTCCTGCGGATACCGGAGAAGACGTTACGAAATTGGCGGTCCGAGGGTGAATCGGGTCCGCCGTGGATGAAAGTCGGGCGGCATGTGCGCTACGCGCCCGGACAAGTGAGGGCATGGCTGGCGAAGCTGTCCAGCTCCTAACCGGCGGGGATCCGGGTCGTTCTGTCATGGCGGCCCGGGTCCCTCGTCGTCGTGTTATGGGACGCCGATGCTTCGGCAACCTCGAAGAGAAAGGGACTACCCGGTGAAAGGTCACGTTCAAGACCGGTGGTGGCGGCAGAAAAAGGAAGGCAAGCGCCTTGTTTTCGATGCCAACGGCCGTCCGGTGCGGGAAAAGACGGAATTGTTCGGCAAAGGAGAACGGTACAAGGTCCACTATTACGATGAGGACGGCAAGGAGCGGGCGAAGTCGTTTCCGGACAAGCAATTGGGAAGGGCGAAGGCGTTCCTGACCAAAATGCAACACGATGTGCTATCGGGTGAGTACATCGATCCGGACGCGGGCAAGATCAGTCTCCGTGTCTACACGGCGCAGTGGCTTAAGGGGCAGTCGCAGGACGCGTCGACCATGCAGACGGTTGCGCACCGATTGAAGGCGCGCGTGTATCCGAAGCTCGGGATAAGCCGCTTGAGGTTGTGGCCAAAGTGGACACATTGCGGGACTGGCTGGAATGGCTCAAAGAGGGCGACGAGAAGACAGCGGGAGTGGAGGCGTCCTACCGGGCACAGTTGTGGGATCTGCTGTCGGCCATCCTGGAGGCTGCGGTGGCGGACAAGAAGATCCGCGCGAACCCGTGCAAGGCCAAGAGTGTCCGGCGTCCGAAACCGGAGCAACGGAAGATCGTTCCCTGGCCTGATGCGAAGATCCACAAGGTGCAGCTCGCGCTGCCGCCCGTGTATCAGATCATGGTTCCGCTCGGCGGCGGGTGCGCTCTGCGGCAGATGGAGATGTTCGGGACCAGTCCGGACGATATCGACCGTGACGCCCTTGAGTTGCGTGTAGAGCGGCAAATCAGGTGGATCGGGAAGGTTCCCGTGTTCGCGCCTCCCAAGGGTGGGAAAACGCGCGTGGTGCCGCTCGGGGAAGGGGTCCTCGACGCGATCGACGACTACTGCGAGATGTTCGAGCCTGCCACGCTCACGCTCCCTTGGCTGCACCCCGGCGGTGATCTGGTCACGGTGCGGGTGTTGATCAACAAAGACTCTGACGAGTTGGGCAAGTATCGGGGCACGCTGGCCACAAGCGTGTGGCGGGCGGGAACTTCACGAACGAGGTATGGGGTCCCGCTGTCCGCGCGGCGGGGTACGACTACGGCAAACGACGTGACGGCATGCACGCCCTGCGGCATTATTGCGCGTCGGCCTGGCTGGCCAACGGCGTCTCTATCAAGGAAGTCGCCGAATACCTTGGTCACCATGACCCCGGCTACACCCTCCGCATTTACACCCACCTCGTGCCGAACAGCCACAAGCGCGCCCGACTGGCGGCCAACAAGACGTTCAAGCCCCGTCGACGGCCTGAACCGGCCTCCGACTCCGCGACGGCCTGACGACGGCCTGACAAGATCAACAACTACATAATGGCTGGTCAGCGCACCTTAGAAAAAGTTGTCGTACCACTCGATCGTGGTGCCGACGAAGGCCGCGAGCCCGGCCCGGCGGGCTCGGCGGAGCGACTGTGTGTCGGTTCGGACGGTCATCGGGCCACCTCGCCGTCGATCCAGGTTTCCAGCACGCCGATACCCGCGATCCGGCTCGGGTCGCAGGTCAGGGGATTCTCGTCCAGCAGCACGAAATCCGCGCGTTTGCCGGGGGTGATCGAGCCGAGGTCGCGCTCACGGCCGAGCACCCGGGCGCCGGCGATCGTATGCGCGGCGACGGCCGAGCGGACGTCGATCAGCAGGTCGTCGCCGCCGAGCCGGTGACCGCGGCGGGTCGTCCTGGTCACCGCGGTCTGGATGGCTTCGAGCGGATTCGGCTCCGCGACGGGGGCGTCCGAGCTCAGCGTGACCGGCACGCCCGCGGCCTGGAACTCGCCGAGGGGGTTGAACCGCTCGCCGGGAGTCCCGACGGCGTCGGTGACGCCTTCGCCCCAGTTGTAGTAGTGCTGCGGCTGGTTGACGGGGTGGACGCCGAGCGCGGCGATCCGCTCGATCTGCTCCGGGGACGGCAGCCCGCAGTGCTCGATGCGGTGGCGGGCGTCGGGCCGGGGATTCCGTTGCTGCGCGTCCTCGATGGCGTCGAGCACCATGGCGATCGCGTCGGGGGACTGGGCGTGGGTCGCGGTCTGGAGCCCGGCTTCGTGCGCCTTGCCGATGAGCGCGGAGTAGTCCTTCGGGTCGTGGTAGAGCTGCCCGGTGCGGCACGGGTCGCCGACGTAGCCGTCCGGGAAGTACGCGGTCCACCCGCCGAGCGTGCCGTCGGCGTAGAACTTGATGCCCGCGAAAGCGAGGCGAGTGGTGCCGAAAGCGCCGTGCAGTCCCATTTCCAGGGCCTGGTCGAGCAGATGGGACAGCAGGTACATGTGGACGCGTGTCTTGAGCCGCCCGGCTTCGTCCAGCCGCAGGTACATGTCGAATTCGCGGCGCGTGACCTGGGCGTCGCCGATCGCGGTCACCCCGGCGGCGAGGAACTTCTCCTGCGCGGCGGCCAGCTGCCGCGCGTGCTCCTCCGGCTCGTCCTCGAGATGGAAGTTCGGCCCGTGCCGCCCGACCTTCACCCCGGTGACGCCGGTGAGGATGTTGCACGCGGCGTCCGAGAGTTCCCCGGTGAGTTCGCCGAGCTCGTCACGGAAGAACACCCCGCCGTCGGGATCCGGGGTGTCGCGGGTGACGCCGTTGCGCCGCAACGTGAAGCTGTTCACGACGCCGCCGTGCCCGCTGGCGTTCATGAGGTAGACCTCGCGATCGTCGGCGACTGCGTCGAGTTCTTCCTTGCGGGGATGGCGTTTCTCGGCGAGGTTGCGGTGCTCGTAGCCGTAACCGCGGATCGGCCTGCCCGCCGGGGTGTTCTCGGCCGCCTCGCGCAGCAGCGCGACGATGGCGGGAATGGTCGAGGCCCGTTCGGGTCCACAGTCGACCCAGGTCATCATCTGCCCGTACATCAAGGGATGCGCGTGCGGATCGACGAATCCCGGCAGGAGCGTGCCCGGCAGCCGCCGCACCTCCGGATCGGGACGGCCGAGGCTCACCGCGCGGGCACGGCATTCGTCCACCGAACCGACCGCGGCGATCTCCTCGCCGAACACGAGCACCGCTTCGGCGCCTTCGGTGGCGTCGTCGACGGTCACCAGTTCATCGGGACGCAGGATCGTCGCTCGCGCGTCGAGGACTGAACGATCGAGGGGCAACAGACGCATCGGGCGGACTCCTGGGGTTTTCGACGGTGAAGTGGGGCGAAGGTAAGCGACGAAAACCCTCCGCGCAATCAGATCGCGTGTGTACGGACGGTGTCCACGATCGATCTGCGCACGATCATGAACACAACGCGCTATCTCGGCTGTATTTGAGGCGTCTTGACAGGTGATATGGTGCGCCTTGCCGTCGGAAATTCAGCAGAGGAGAAATCGTCGTGGACGACGCGCTGGTCGCGGCTTTGCGCACGGACGGCCGGATGAGCGTCGCCGATCTGGCCCAACGCGTCGGGGCTTCGAGGTCGGCCGTGTCGGCCCGGCTGGAGCAGCTGAAGGCCGACGGTTCGCTGAACGTGGTCGCGGCGGTCCACCCCGAGTTCCTCGGCCTGACCGCGTACGCGCACCTCGCGATCCGCACGTCGGGCCGCTCGCAGGCGACGACGGACGCCATCGCGGCGCTGCCCGCCGCGGCGTTCGTCTCCGCGGTGAGCGGGGATCACCAGACCGTCGCCGAGCTGCGCCTTCCCGACCCGCCCGAGCTCTATCGCACGGTCGCGGATATCCGCGGGTTGCCGGAGGTGGAACAGGTCAACACCCTCGTCTACGTGGACGTGGTCAAGGGCTTGTTCATGCCGGGCCGTCCACTGCCGCCGTGGCTGCGGCTCGACGACCGCGATCTCGCGATCATGCTGCGGCTACAGGCCGACGGGCGGGAAAGTTACGCGCGGATCGCCGAGCACGTCGGCCTGTCGCCGTCGGCCACGCGGACCCGCGTGCGCTTCCTGGTCGAGCACGACGTCATCCGGATCGCGCCGGTGCTCAGCCGGGCCCGGCCGGACGCCGGCCTCGTCTGCGGGATCGGCCTGAACGTGCGGGGCGCCGGGGACGCGGTGACGGCGGCGCTCGCCGCGCGCGAGGACACCGAGTTCCTCGCCAGGACCATCGGGCGGTTCGACGTCGTCGCCACCATCGCCGCGCAGTCCGCCCGCGCGCTCGACCGGGCGCTCGAAGAGATCAGCGGCAGGCCCGACGTCGTGACCGCGGAGACGTGGGTCCACCTCCGGATCGCCAAGGAACGCTACGAGTGGCCGCTGCCGACGGCGGAGGAGCTCGCGCGACGCTAAGCGTTGTCCAGCAAGGCTTTCCGGATCTCGGTCTTGAGCACCTTGCCGATCTTGGACCGGGGGAGATCCGGCCAGACCAGGATCTCCTTCGGCGTCTTGATGCTGCCCAGCCGCTCCTTGACCGCGGCGCGGAGTTCGTGCGCCGCAGCCGTTCTCCCGGAGTGGAGCTGGACGACGGCGGTGATCTGCTCGCCCCATTTCTCGTGCGGCAGCCCGATCACGGCGCAGTCCTGCACCGCTTCGTGCGCCATGAGCGCCTGCTCGACCTCGGCCGAATAGACGTTGAAGCCGCCGGTGATGATCATGTCCTTGGCGCGGTCGACGATGTAGAGGTAGTGGTCTTCGTCGAGGTAGCCGATGTCGCCCGTGTGATGCCAGCCGTGCGCGCTCGCTTCCGCCGTCGCGTCCGGATCCTTGTAGTAGCCGAGCATCACCAGCGACCCGCGGACGACGATCTCGCCGCGTTCGCCGGGCGGGAGCAGCTCGCCGGTGGCGGACATGATCGCGACCCGGGTGAGCGGGGTGGGCTTACCAGCCGACGTGAACCGTTCCAGGGCAAGCGATCCATCGGGGCGGAGGTGCTCGGCGGGGGAGAGGGTGGAGACCATCATGGGGGCTTCGCTCTGCCCGAACAGCTGCCCGAAGACCGGGCCGATCCGGGTGATCGCCTCGGCGAGTTTGGTGGCCGACATCGGCGCGGCGCCGTACCAAAGGCATTGCAGCGACGAAAGATCGGCGTCGGCCAGCGCCGGATTGTCGAGCAGCAGGTAGATCAGCGTCGGGGGCAGGAAGGTGTGCGTGATGCGGCGGCGTTCCACCAGCGCGAGGAATTCGCCGAGGTCCGGCGAGGGCATGACGACGATCTCCCCGCCGAGTGTCATGACCGGGAAGCAGAGCACGCCCGCCGCGTGCGTCAGCGGCGCCAGCGCGAGATAGCGCGGGCGCCCGGTGAACGGGTAACTCATCAGCGTGAGCGCCGACATCGTCTCCACGTTGGTGCCACTCAGCATCACGGCCTTGGGGCGGCCGGTGGTGCCGCCGGTGCCGACGAGCAGGACCATGTCGTCCGGCGGCGTTTCCTCCCAGGGCTCGGCGTCGCCGATCCATTCGGAGAACGGGACGGCGCCGGGCATCGAGCCGTCGAGACAGACCACTGTGGACAGTTTCGGCAGGGCGGGAAGCATCCGGGAGACGAGCGGTGCGAAGGACTCTTGCACCAGAAGACAGGTGCAGTCGAACAGGTCGAGCAGCTCCCTGTTCTCGGCGGCCTCGTTGCGCGGGTTGACCGGGCACCACACGGCACCGGCCCGGCTGATCCCGAAGACGCAGCCGAACGACAGGGGATCGTTCCCGGACAGGATCGCCACCTTGTCGCCCGGCTTGACGCCGGACCGGGCCAGTGCCCGCCCCACCTGCCACGACAGCTCCCGCACTTCGCCGTAGCTGAAGGACGTGTCGCCCATGGTGAGGCAGGGGGCCGCCGGATCGAGTGAAGCGCCCTTGTCGAGATAGTCGGTCAGTCGCACGCGCTCGTCCTCCCGGTCAGTCGTGGACGGTCAAGACCGGATTCGAAACCAGTCCGAAGCTTCGTAGCACGCCGAGCAGTTCGCGGTGGCCGAAAGCCTGGCATCCGGAGGCGAACCCCACGCGCTTCGGCGGCTGCTGCAGCAAAGAGTAGGCACCGTAGGCCTGCATCAACCCGGTCTGCTTGTAGTTGCAGGTGCCGTGGATGACACAGTGTGCTCGGCCCAGCGGCCCCGAGGCGTGCACCGAATCCAGCGAGGTGTTGAGCCGCTGGTTCTCGCGCGGCGGCATCTCGTCGCGCACCGTGGCGGCCTGCTCCGCCAGCACACGCATCTTCTCGTCCAGCGGCAGGTCTTTCACCTGCTCCAGGACAGCCGCGACGATCTGCGGCACGCCCTGCATGAGCGCGCGGTCGAAGACACCACCGACGGCCTTGACGTTGGCCACTCGGGCGTCGTTCTTGAACCAGACCGGATGCGACGTGCCGCCCCAGGGCAGGGCCAGCCCGGTTTCGTGGTGGCCGGGCACGGTGACGTCCTGCAGGCCGCCGTCCGCGGGCCAGGGCAGGTACTCGTTCTGCTCGAGGTAGTACGCGGCCGAGAGCGCGGCGTTGACCAGAATGGTCTTCGTGGAAGCGACCGTGGGATAGCCCTTCCAGAACACCAGGATGTCCAAAGTGTCCAGTCCGGGCGTCTCCAGGCACAGGTTCGCCGCGATCTCGCCGGTGGTGTACATCTGCGCGATGCCGGGGGAGAGCAGCAGGCCTTTCTCGGCCATCCGCGCGCCGTAGCGTTCCTCGGCGGCGATCAGCCAGTCCTGTTCGCCGGTGGTGTCGAGGTAATGCGTTCCGGTGCGCAGGCAGGCTTCGACGACCTCGTGGCCGTACTCGCTGAACGGGCCGACGGTGTTGCACACGACCTTGGCGTCGCGGAAGAGTTCGGTGAGCGCTTCGGCGTCGTGCGAGACCTCGACGACCTCGTGTTCGATGGTGTCGAGGCCGGGCACATGGTCGATCGCCTCCTGGATGCGGGCCTTGTCGCGGCCG
Source organism: Amycolatopsis sp. EV170708-02-1 (assembly GCF_022479115.1). Lineage (NCBI taxonomy): Bacteria > Bacillati > Actinomycetota > Actinomycetes > Pseudonocardiales > Pseudonocardiaceae > Amycolatopsis > Amycolatopsis sp. EV170708-02-1. Next base: position 2,516,910 of record NZ_CP092497.1, on the reverse strand, counting down.
GCGGCGATGAACGGGACGTTGTACTCGCGCAGGTATTCGCAGATCAGCCGTCCGGTGTAGCCGGAGGCGCCGTAGACCACGACGGGTTTGGGGCTGCTCATGGTGATTCCTTTCGGGTTCGTGCTGGTCACATGCCCATGCCGCCGTCGACCGGGAGCCCGGCACCGGTGATGAAGCGGGCGGCGTCGGAGGCGAGGAACACGACGGCGTCGGCCATGTCCGCGACCTCGCCGAGCCGCCCGGCGGGGGTCTGCCCGACGACGGCGCCGATGGCGTCCTCGACGCTGGGGAACAGACCGACCTCGACGACGTCTTGCGCGAGCTGGTTGCCCATCTGCGTGGGAACGAGGCCTGGGTAGACGCAGTTGACGCGTACGCCGTAGCCGAGTTTCCCGGCCTCCATCGCGGCGACCCTGGTGAGCCGGTCGACCGCCGATTTCGTCGCCGAATAGCCGGCGATACCGGGGAAGGCGATGGTCGCGGCGACCGAGGCGATGTTCACGACGGCGCCGCCGGTGCCGGCGGGGCCGCCGGGCCGCATCGCGCGGAAGGCGTGCTTCACGCCGAGAGCGGTGCCGAGCACGTTGACGTCGAGCATCTTGCGCACGTCGGCGGGGTCGAGGTCGGCGACGAGCCCGGTGATCTCGACGCCGGCGTTGTTCACCACGATGTCCAGGCCGCCGAGTTCGCCGATCACCGTGTCGACCGCCCGCTCCCAGCTCTGTTCGTCGGTGACGTCGAGCCGGACGAAACCCGCGTTGATCTTGTCGGCGGTGACGCGCCCGAGATCCTCCTGGACGTCGCCGATGACCACCGAGGCACCCGCCAGCGCCAGCGCTTCGGCCATTCCGGCGCCCAGGCCCTGCGCGCCACCCGTGACCAGGGCTTTCCGGCCCGAAAGGTCGTACGAACCCATGGACTTCTCCTCCTTGAGACGGTCCGCGGTTGCGGTGTGGGTCACATCCTGAGCCAGTTTTGGACAGTCGTCAAGATTTTCTTGGACAGTCGTCAAGAAATCCGCGACGCTAGACTGTGGGACCCCGCGACAGGCGCGGGCTCCCGGACCGGACAGGAACTCGTGGTGACCGAGACGAGCGAGCGGATCGCACGCCGGAGCGTGGACAAGTTCGCCCAGCGGCGGGCGGAACTGGCGGATTCCGCGCTGCAGGCGCTGTCCGAGCTGGGATACGCGAGGACGAGCCTGCGGGAGATCGCGCAGAAGTCGAACTTCTCGCACGGGGTCCTGCACTACTACTTCACCGACAAGGTGGAACTGCTGACCTACGCGGTCCGCAAGTTCGAGGAAGTGTGCGTGACCCGCTACGACGAGGCCGTGGCCGCGGCGCGTTCGGCCGAGGACCTGGAGCGGGGCTTCGGTGCCGCGATGGCGGACACGCTCCGAGCCGACGCCGTGATGCACCGGCTGTGGTACGACCTGCGGAACCAGAGCCTGTTCGAGGCCGCGTTCCGCGCCGACGTGCTCGAGATCGACACCCAGCGGCAGGCGATGATCTGGCGGGTCGTGGAACGCTACGCCGAACTCGCCGACTCTTCGCCGGTCGTGACGCGGCAGGTCGCCTATGCCGCTTTCGACGGCCTGTTCCAACAGGCGCTGCTGCATCATCTCGCCGGCGAGGAGAACGGTCTCGCCGAGGACGTCGGGTCGTTGCTGAAGAGGCTGGTTTCGTAGGGGCGTTCGATGGGGAGCCCGCTGAGTGGCTTCTTCTGGTCGGTGGCGTTGATTGCGGGGCTCCGGTGGTGTCGTGGATCTGAGTCCTGGGTTTTGTCGTTTTCGTTCGTGAGTCGGCCGGTGATCGCTCGAACTCGGCACGGCCTTCGTCGGGCTTGTGGGCGTTGAGTCGTGCTGCGGTTATTTGTGCGGTCCACGATGTCGTACGTGCGCAGTTTCAGCCTGGCTGCTTCGGGGCGAGGCGTGCGCGTCGACGTTGCAGGCGAGGAGTGCACCGGGTTCGGCTGTGATGTCGGCCCCGGGCGGGCAGGTGGTCGGTGGTGCCTCGTGTTGTTCCTTCGCTTCGCTCGATGGTCGGCGCGTTGGGGCGATTCCCTTATCGGCAAGCTTTTACTTGGGGTGTTGCGGTTTGTTTGGCTGGGTTGTGTTTTCGTTGGGCTTGCTGAGAAATATGCCAGTTATTGAGGTTTGGCCTGGTCGTCGTCTCTGGCTGGGCCGGTGGGATCGCGTGTCACCCTTCAGTGTTAAATGGGCTCTTTGATTGTTGCTTAAAATTACGAACACATGTTCGATGAATATGCGGTATTATGGAGTCGTGTCCGAGACCTTCCTCCCCGAGTTGCCGCAGGAGTTGTGGCGTGCTGGCAAGCTGGAGCTTGCGCATGGTGTGCAGCAGTCCTTGCAGGTGATTCGGGTGGCGACTGCCGCGCTGGGGCAGTTCTTGGCGGAGATCGAATCTCGGGGCGTCAAAGACTTGTATGGCCATGGCAGCACGGCCAGCTGGCTCGCGGAGATGGCGGGATTGTCGCGTGCCGAGGCGGGGGCGGTGGTGAAGCGGGCCATCGCGTTGAACCCCACCCGGGCTCTGGACGGCACGGAAGTTCCGCCCGTTGCTCCCGCGACCGCCGCGGTAGCGGCGGAGGGGCTGGTCGGGGATGAGCGGATCGATCAGATCCTGGAGATTTTGAAACGGCTCCCGGCCGATACCTCTGCGGAGGATCGGGCGAAGGCGGAGAAGATCCTCGCCGACCTCGCTGCGAACGCCGGACCCGCACAGCTGACCAAGGCTGAGGCGAACCTGCTGGGCTGGCTCGACCCCGACGGCAAGGAACCCAAAGACCCCGAGCCCAAGGAACCACGCCGGGAAATCACCCTGGAGCGCCGGAAGGACGGCTTCTGGAAGCTGACCGGCCTCTTGGACGATGAGACCGGGGCTCGGACGGCGGCCGCGTTGGAGGCGCATGCCCAGCCACGGCCGGTGGACGAGTTCGGCCAAGCCGATCTGCGGATGAAATGCGAGCGCATGGGAGACGCCTGGGCCGACCTCCTCGACCTGGCGATCGCCTGCCCGGACCAGCCCGGGACCAGCGGCTACCGGACCTTGGTGCACGTCACCGTCGGGCTTGAGGAACTCAAATCCGGTCTCGGTACCGCGTGTCTCGATTTTGTGGGGACGATGACCGCGCGGGAAGCGCGACTCGCGGCCTGCGACTGCCTGATGCTGCCGGTCGTCATGAGCACCTCGGGCGAACCCCTCGACATGGGACGCCTGCGAAGATTCGTCACACCCGGCCAACGCCGAGCCCTCAATATTCGCGACGGTGGCTGCGCCTTTCCGGGCTGTCATCGGAAACCCAAGAACTGCCACGCCCACCACATTCACCACTGGGCAGACGGAGGCCCCACAGACCTCCGAAACCTGGTCCTGCTCTGCGGGTTCCACCATCGCCTGATTCACCACGGCGACTGGGAAGTACGCATGGCGGCCGACGGGTTACCGGAGTTCATCCCACCCCAATACCGGGATCCGCTCCGAATACCTCGCCGCAACACCCTGCACCACGTATAGGCCCGAGGAGCCCGCCAGCCACCCAGGCGACGGGCGCCTCGCCATGCCCGCAGCCGACAGAAGCGTGGCTCGGGCCCACGAGCGACAGCAGAGAACCGCTTAGACTGCGCTAATGCAAGGTGGTCAGGTTCCGCTCTGGACGCCACTGGTAGTGGCGCTGTTGGGAATCATCGGCGTGGTCGCGGGTCAGCTTGTAAACGCTCATCGTGAAGACCGGCGCTGGCGCCGAGAGCAAGTCCGCGATGACGTGCGTTGGGCCCGCGAGCGACGACGGTGGGCCGAGGAGCGCGAATCCGAAACCGAGCGATACTGGCGTGATCAACGCCTTCGGATCTACACGGCGTTTCTCGCCGCGATCTCGAACTTACGGGTGGAAATGAGATACGCCGGCGACACGCTTCAAGAGAGTGCCGAACTCGACCAACCACGACGCGAGCGCCTTCTCGACCTTGCCGCGACCGCCAGAGACCTCTATGCGCCGCTGGGCGTCGTAGGTCCCGCCGATGTCCGTGACCAGGCCACCGAACTGATCCGGATATCCGCCGCGCTCCTGGGCGGCCACCTGGTGGACACAGCGCCCCTGCTCGCTCTGGTGCGGAACTTCGCCGCAACCACCAGACAGGTCCTCGGTACTGAACCAAAAGACCCCGCCGGCCCCTCAACAGAGTCCCCCTGAGCACGCCGCTCCCGAACCGCGCCCAGAACTCAGCAATCCCGGACCGACGGACCCCAATCGACGGCATGGGAAAGGCCATCGCCCGGCCATAGGTTCGACCCTGTGCCCGATGTCGAACCCTTCACCATCCGTGTGCCCGACCGCGAACTGGCCGACCTCCACGCTCGCCTGGCCAGGGTCCGCCTGCCCGAACCCGAGACGGTTCCCGACGCGACGCAGGGAATCGAGCTGGACCGGTTGACGGCGTTGCTCCAGGCGTGGCGGGAGCACGACTGGAGGGCAAGGGAAATCCACTGGAACACGCTGCCTCATCACCGGGCCCGGATCGACGGTCTGGACATCGGGTTCTGGCACGTCCGCTCGGCCGAGCGCACGGCGCTCCCGCTGATCCTGACCCACGGCTGGCCGGGCTCGATCCTCGAGTTCGAGAAGGTGATCAGGCCGCTCACCGATCCGGTTTCCGCGAGCGACGCCTTCCACGTGGTCGTGCCTTCGTTGCCGGGCTTCGGTTTCAGCGAGCGGCCGCGTGCGCGCGGCTGGCATCCGGGGCGGACGGCGCGGGCTTGGGCCGGCTTGATGTCCGCGCTCGGCTACCGGCGGTTCGGGGCCCATGGCGGCGATTGGGGTGCCTGCGTGAGCACGGAACTCGCGCGGCTCGTGCCCGAGCGGGTCACGGGGCTGCATTTGACGATGCCGTCGGCGTCGCCGCTGCCGGAGGACCGGACGGCGCCGAGCGCGGACGAACGGCGCATGCTGGACCGGCGCGATCTGCACCTGGCCGACGGATACGGCTTCGGGATGCTCATGGGGACGCGCCCGCAGACCCTCGGATACTCCCTGCTCGATTCCCCGGCGGGGCTGGCCGCCTGGCTCGGCGAGAAGTTCGCCGCCTACGCCGACGACCGGCCCGAAGCCGGCGGCGGCGTGAGCGTGGCCGATCAGGTCGACAACATCGCGTTGTACTGGCTGACCGGCACCGGCGCTTCGAGCGCCCGCTGGTACTGGGAAGCGATGCGATGGGTGCCGCGCGGCGCGGAGGAGGAGAACGCGCGGCCGGTGACCGTGCCCACCGCGGTCTCGCAGTTCCCGGCCGATCCCTGGCCGACCGCGCGACGCTGGGCCGAGCGGCGTTACCGGAACCTGTACCGGTGGACGGAACTCGATCGCGGTGGTCACTTCCCCGGACTGGAACAGCCGGACCTCCTGGTGTCCGAAATCCGGCAAGCGTTCCGGGACCTTCGGTAAACGGTTAAAAGCCCCATACGTTCGACGGGATACACCCGGAGCGGGTGCTCCTATCGTCGGAGGCCGACCGCGACCCGGTGAGGAGCACCTCGGATGAAACTCGTGCGAATGATGGGGTTGGCCGTGGTGACGGCCTCCGCGTTGGTGTTGTCGATGACCGCGGCGTCCGCGCACGATCCCGAAACGGCGGAAGGACAGGCGGCGGCCCGGACCTTCCTGGCCGACCACGTCCCGGCCGAGCGGCACGCCGTCACCGGCACCGCGGCGGGGGTCCCGTGCGTCAACGGCAAGGCCGACAAATACCCGTGCAAGAACGTCGACCTGCTCAGCGTGCTCCCCCTCTCCGGCCTCGGTGGCGGCAACGGCAACGACATCTGGGGCTGGACCGATCCCTCGTCCGGCAAGGAATACGCCATCGTCGGGCGGACCAACGGCACCGCGTTCGTCGACCTGAGCGTCCCGACCTCGCCGAAGTTCCTCGGCAACCTGCCCTCCAACGGCGGCAGCAGTTCGTGGCGGGACATGAAGGTGTACAAGAACCACGCGTTCATCGTGGCCGACTTCATCACCGGGCACGGGATGCAGGTGTTCGACCTGACCAGGCTGCGCACGGTCACCACACCGCAGACCTTCACGGCCGACGCGCTGTACAAGGAATTCGGCCCCGCGCACAACATCGCGATCAACGAGGAGACCGGGTTCGCCTACGCCATCGGCTCCAACACCTGCAGCGGCGGACCGCATATCGTCAACATCCAGAACCCGAAGGCCCCGGCCAAGGCGGGCTGCGTTTCGCAGGACGGCTACACCCACGACACGCAATGCGTCGTCTACCGCGGACCGGACGCGGCCTACAGCGGCAGGGAAATCTGCTTCAACGCCAACGAGGACACGCTGACCATCGTCGACGTCACCGACAAGGCCAGGCCGATCCAGATCTCGCGCAAGGGCTATTCGGGCGCGCAGTACTCGCACCAGGGCTGGCTGACCGGCGACCAGCGCTACTTCCTGCTCGACGACGAGCTGGACGAGTCGCGCGGCACCGACAAGCGCACCAAGACCTACGTCTGGGACCTGGCCAAACTGTCCGCCCCCGTGCACACCGGCGTCTACAGTTCGCCCGCCACCGCGATCGACCACAACCAGTACATCAAGGGCCAGTACTCCTACCAGGCGAACTACCAGGCCGGTCTGCGGATCCTGGACGTCAGCGGGGTCGCTTCGGCGAAGTTGTCCGAGGTCGGCTACTTCGACATCTACCCGGCGGGTGACGCGGCGAACTTCAACGGCGCGTGGAGCAACTACCCGTACTTCTCCAGCGGCATCGTCATCGTCAACGGCATCGAACAGGGCTTGGTCGTGGTGAAGCCGAACCTCGGCGGCAAGTGACCGGGGGCAGGGCGTGCGCAAACCCCGGCTGACGGATTGGCTGTTCCTCGCGCTGGCCCTGGTGATCGGCACGGCCGCGGTGTTCGTGGCCCTCCGGCCGACACCGGGCTCCGCGCATTCGGCTCACCAGCAGCCCGTCGTGACGGCGGACCTGCTTCCGGCCGCCCACAGCGACGGGCTGTCGGAGGCGGAAAGCGGCTACCGGTTCGAGCGGGTTACCACGCCCGCCGTCCGGGGTCCCGAGGTGCCGGTCGCGTTCCGGATCCTCGGCCCCGACGGGCGGCCGGTGACCCGGTTCCTGGACAACCAGACCAAACAGATGCACTTCTTCGCCGTGCGCGACGACATGAACGTCTTCCAGCACGTACATCCGAGGCTGGAAGGGGACACCTGGCGCACGGAGCTCGCGCTGACCGACGGTGGCGCGTACCGGATGTTCGCCGAGTTCGTCCCGCTCGACACCAAGGATCCGAAGCATCCGGTGGTGCTCGGTGTCCCGTTCACCGTGCCCGGTGACACCACCTTCGTGCCGGTGCCCGCGCCGGCGGGCGACACCGTGACGGCCACGGGATACCGGGTGGCGCGGGTGGACGGGGCGGCCCGGATCCCGTCGATGCGGGCGCAGGTCCTCCGGTTCGCCCTCCGCGGCCCGGACGGCGCGCCCCTCACCGCGGTCGACCCGCATCTGGGTGCCAACGGCCATATGACCGGGTTCCACACCATGCTGCTGTCGGCCACGCACCTGCATCCGCTCCAGCCGCTCGGCGCGGCGCTGGCCGACGGCGAGCTGACCTTCCACTCCCTGTTCTCGGAACGCGGCGAGTACCGGCTGTTCCTGGAGTTCTCACACGGCGGGCGGGTGCACACCGCCGCCATCACAGTCGCCGTGGACTGACCGGGACGACCTCCGCGATCTTCGGTGCCGTGCCTCCCGGCGACCAGAGGAGCCGGACCTTGTCGGTCACGACGCCCTCGGCGGGCAGTTCCGTGTAGCCGCCCGACATCCGGCCGATCGTCCGCCAACCACCCGCCGGGTCCGCGATCTGGACGTCGGCGCCCGCACCGGCGTCCGCCGCCAGGACGACGACCTTGGTCAGCGGCTTCGGCGCGGCGGCCGAGACGACGAGCGCGTCGCCCGTCATGGGCGCCGATGCCGCCGTGTACAGCGAATCGGCGTTGTTGTCCGCCGCCGCGGCCAGGTTCGAGCCTGCCGGCGTGCCGGTGACGGTGTACTTCGGACTGTCCGGTGTGGACACGGTGAATTCCCGGACCACGACCCAGAAGGTCTGGGCGCCGGTCGTGCGCACGCGGACGAACCGTGCCTCGGCGCCCTCGGGGAGATCGGCCGAGATCACCGGCTCGGTGACCGTCTTCACCGTCGTCCACCGGGTGCCGTCGGTGGAATATTCGAGGACGCCGTCGCGGACGTAGTCGTCCGGGCTGGTCGGCTTCCCCATCAGGATGTCCACATGGGACACCCGTTGCGGGGAACCGAGATCGACCCCGATGGTGGCGCCGATCCGGGGTGCCCAGTCGCTCCAGTAGTAGGTCTCGGGATCGCCGTCGACCATCCGGGCGGGAACGTTGTCGGTGTAGGTGCCGAGCGACGTCGTCGGCTGGGGCCGGATCCCGGGCAGGCCGAACCAGCGGTCGGCCGTGGCCAGCGCGCTGTTCAGGAACGGCACGCAGACCCCCGTGCAGGTGCTCGGGTTGCGCGGGCCCCGCGAAGTCGGCACGCGGATCGCCTGCGCCCGCTTGAGCGCGGCGACCAGCTCGGCGCGTTCCGCCCAGGCCTTCGCGCCGTCACCGTCGACCTGGGCCAGCAGCATCCGCACCGCGTGCCTGCCGGCCTGACCGTAGAGCCCGACCTGGTCGAGCCACGGCCCGACCTCGGCGAGGAATTTCGGATTCGAGGCCATCCCGCGTCGCAGATCCTCGGGGTCGGCGGCCATCGAGGTCAGGTAGCGATCCAGTTTCGCCGCCGCGTCCCACGGGTCCTTCTTCTCCAGCGCGGACCAGAAGGCGGCGAGCAGTGGCCGCAGCACCGGTGAATCCAAGTCCGGTTTCCCGGTTTCGAGGCGGACGAGCAGACTCGAATAGTTGTTCTCCGCGAACACCTTCAGCGCGGGTGCGGCGGGTCCGCCGAGGTCGGCGATGGCGGCGAGCCAGGACTTGTCGGGGTCGTACCGGTCGGGGTTCCACAGGAAGTCGCCGGAGGTGAACTCGGCGATCTTGGACGCCTCGGCCTGCACCATCGGGTTCGCCGTGATCCCGGAGAGGTATTTCGCGACACCCGGCTCGCGGCCGATGTACGGGCCGAGCAGCAGCCGTTCGGTGATGTAGTCGTTGACCGGGTAGTTGTCCCAGATCAGGATGTCGTGCCCGAAGACCTCTTTCGCCTGCTTGGCCTGTTTTTCGGTGATCTGCCCGGCGATCACGCCGACGCCGGTCCACTCCACGATCACGGCCTTGTCGAGCTGAGTGCGCAGTGCGGTCTTGTACGGCGAGTCGGCGAGGTCGTAGTACTCGGTGGGAACGGTCTGCAGCCGCTCGACACCGGGATGCGTCGCGATGAACTCCTGCTGAACGCGGTTGAGCAGGAACGACTGCGCCGCACCCGCGGCCGCGCCACCGGTGCCGAACTTCGCGGCGTCGGCGTCGCAGTTCCAGCGGGTGTAGGAGATGTCGTCGAGCGGGATCGCGAACGACCGCACCCCGATGTCCCACAGGGACTGGAACTTGGTGACCAGCGCGGTCTTGTCGGCGTCGGAGGAGTAGCACACGGAGAGGCCGGGGGAGAGGGCATAGGTGAACTCGACGTGGTTCGCGTCGGCGCGGTTCACCAGATGCGAGAGCAGCGCGAGCTGTTCGGGCGGGTACTGGTCGCGCCAGCGGGCGCGCAGGAACGGATCGTCCTTGGGGGAGTAGACGTACATGTTCTGCTTGGTGCGGCCGTAGAAGTCCAGCTGTGCCAGCCGATCGGCGTGGGACCACGGCGCGCCGTAGAAGCCCTCGATCACGCCGCGCAGCGGGGCCGCGGGCCAGTCGCGGATACCGAACGCGCCGCTCCTCCCGGAAGCGAACAGCTGCCGGAACGACTGCGCGGCGTAAAACGTCCCCGAAGTGTCCACACCGGACAGTGCGATCACGCCGCGGTCGGCGGCGAGGACGTATCCGCCGGGGGACAGGCCCTCCGGCCCTTTGAGGCGTAGCGCGGCGAGCGCCAGTGCGGTCGCCCTGCTTTCGGTGGGCCCGCCGACGAAGACGACGAGGCCGCCGTTGCCGCGTTCCCGGTCGACGGCGGCCTGGTCGTTGTCGGTGATCTTGACGATCGTGCTCGCGCCCGCCGAGCGGAGAACCTGGTCGACGACGGCGAGCGCGGACGGATCGGTACCCGCTCCGACGATTTCGACGACGGTGCGCGGGATGGTCACCTGGCCGGATCGCGGCGTCACCTGCTGAGGTGTCGGCCATACCTGCGCCAAGGGCGGGGCGGGCGCCGCACTCGCCGGAGCCGGGACGGCCACGGCCACCGCGGTCACGAGCAGCGTCACCGGAATGAGTCGGAGTACCCAGCGGAAGGACATCGGCGGCCCCCAAATCGTCGATCAACGACGTTCTGCGAGCAAGCAAACACCCGATGTGATGACTCGGGCTAGGTCGGTCCGGGTGATTTTCCGGCCAAGGCCGCAGCGGTCAGCGTGAGATGCCGGGTCAGCGCCTCGGCCGCCGCGTCGGCGTCACGAGCGAGCGCCGTTTCCTCCAGCAGGCGGTGTTCGGCGAGATGATCGCGGCCGGGAGCGCGGTGCGCAGCCCAGCGCCGGGCCAGTTCGCTCGCGGTCCACATCCGGTCGAACGTCTCCAGCAGGACGGGGTTTCCGCAGCCGTCCAGCAGGGTGCGATGGAAGACGCGATGAGCTTCGGACCACGCGCCGCTGATGTATTCGCCTTCTTCGGGAACGAACGGCGGCGTCCGGCTCAGCCGGTGATGGGCGGCGCGGACGCGGGCCTCCCAGTCGAGGTCGCCGCGTTCGACGGAGAGGCGCAGGACGAGCGGCTCGATCGTCCGGCGGGCTTCCGTGATCTCCTGCCAGCGCCGGTCGGAGAAGGCGGGGACGGCGAAGCCGCGGTTGGGGAGCCTGTCGGCGAGGCCGTCGCCGACCACACGGACGAGTGCCTCCCGGACGACCGCCAGGCTCACGCCGTGTTCCTTGGCGAGGTCCTGCGGTTTGAGTGCGGCGCCGGGGGCGTGGTCGCCGCGCATGATCGCGTCCCGCAGGCGCGTGTACACCTGCTCGGAGAGCATCCGCTTGTCCGGTGAGGCCATCCCCGGAGCATAGACGAACGGGAAGATAATCGATTATTTGTGTTATGGTCGATTCATGATCTCCGTCAATGACCCGTTCGCCCGCCTGCCCGAGGTGGCCTCCTTCGCCGTCACCAGTACGTCTGTCGCCGACGGCGCCGCATGGGCGCCTGAACAGCTGGCCGGGAAGGACGTCTCGCCGCAGCTGAGCTGGAGCGGCGCTCCGCGCGGCACCAAGAGCTACGCCGTCACCGTGTACGACCCCGACGCGCCGACCGGTTCCGGTTTCTGGCACTGGGCGGTCGCCGACATCCCCGCCGGGGTCACCGAGCTGCCCGAAGGCGCCGGCGACGACACTGGTTCCGGACTCCCCGAAGGTGCCTTCCAGCTGCCGAACGATGCCCGCCTCGCCCGCTTTCTCGGTGCCGCGCCGCCCGCCGGGCACGGGGCGCATCGCTACTTCGTCGTGGTGCACGCCCTCGACGTCGCGTCGCTCGGCGTCCCGGCCGACTGCACACCCGCCTACCTCGGTTTCACCATGGCCTCGCACGTGCTCGCTCGCGCGGTCCTGATCGCCACGGCGGAAACCCCGGGCCCCGAACGCATCGAGGTCTCCCGGCTCATCCCCGCCCCCGCCGACGAGATCTTCGCGGTCTTGAGCGATCCGCGGGGGCATGTCGACATCGACGCCTCGGGAATGCTCATCGACGCGGAAGGAGATCCGGTCGAGCAGGCGGGTGACCGGTTCGTGGTCCACATGGACCGGGAGGCGCTCGGAGACGTGCCCTTGGGCAAATACGACGTCGAGGTCGTCATCACCACGCTCGCTCCGGGCGAGGAGATCGCCTGGACCGTCGAAGGCCGGATCAGGCCGCATGCCCGGCACATCTACGGCTACCGGCTGGAGCCCGCCGAGGGCGGCACGCTCGTCACGTCGTACTACGACTGGTCGGAAGTGGGCGAGGAGTGGAAGGAGCGCATCACCTTCCCCGTGGTCCCCGAGTCCGCGCTCAAGGCCACGCTCGGGATTCTCGAGCGGACTGTGCGGCGTCGGGGCGTTTCGCCCACGCGCGGACGCTGAACACGCCAGAATGTCCCGGTGCGGAACATCCTCGTAGCGATCGCCCTCGTCCTGCTCGGTGTCACCGGTTGCCAGAGCGGGGTTTCCGGCCAAGCCGAGCCCGAAGGCGACAGTTTCGCGATCAAGGACGGGTCGCGGCTGCGGTTCCGCCCGGTACTGGCGGAGCTCCCGTCCGGACCGGCGACGGGCGCGGCGAGCGACCGCCAGAGCACGGATCCCGCCGGACAGCAGGCCGCCGCGGCGGCGCTGGACTGCTCGGAGGGACCGGATCCGCTGGACGGCCGCGACGACCCGGCGCTCCCGCTGGTCAGCTGCGACCGTGTGCAGGGCACGAAATACCTGCTCGGCCCGGCATTCCTCACCGGAGCCGACCTCAGCCGGGCGAGCGCTCACCTCGACACCCAGTCCGGGGGCCCGCTCGTCGGGCTCAGTTTCACCGACGCGGGCGCGCGTACGTGGGGGGAGTGGACGGCGGCGAACGTCGGCAAGCAGGTCGCGATGGTGCTGAAGAGCCGGGTGCTGACCGCGCCGACGATCCAGTCGGCCATCACCGGCGGGCAAACCCAGATCACCGGCAAGTTCACCATGGACGACGCCCGTCGGCTGGCGCGCGACATCGCCGGCGGCTGACCTCTCCCGTGCGGGCAGGGACGGTCGGAGCCGGCCGTTTCGCGTGATTGCGGGGACGGCACACGTGATCAGATGGACGACACACGTGATCAGGCGGACGACTCGCGGCGGACCCGGTCGCGTGCGCGTGTCGTCCGTCCAGTCACGCGTGTCGTCCATCTGATCACCCGTGCCGTCCGCCCGGTCACGAGATGCACCGGGCGGAATACGATCACCGCACTCGACGTTTGAGCGTTCAACTACTTGAGGAGTTGGACATGGGTTACGAGATCCTGGGCACCCCGCAGGCGCCGACTTTCGGCTTGGACACCTTCGGCGACGTCGCGAACGGCGCCGACGGCCAGCCGGTGAGCCAGGCCGAGGCCATCCGCGAGGTCGTGGCCGAGGGCGTCCTCGCCGACCAGGTGGGCGTGGACTACTTCGGCGTCGGCGAACACCACCGCGCGGAGATGGCGGTGTCCTCGCCGGACGTCGTGCTGGCGGCGATCGCCGGCCGGACCGAGCGGATCCGCCTGGGCACGGCGGTCACGGTGCTCAGCTCGGACGACCCGGTGCGGGTGTACGAGCGGTTCGCCACGCTGGACGCGGTTTCCCGGGGACGCGCGGAGGTCACGCTCGGCCGGGGCTCGTTCACCGAGTCGTTCCCGCTGTTCGGCTACTCGCTGGAAGACTACGAAGCGCTGTTCGCCGAGAAGCTCGATCTGTTCACGCATCTCCAAGAGGAGAAGCCGGTCGACTGGTCCGGGACCTTCCGTCCGGCCCTCGAAGGCGCGCAGGCCTTCCCGGTCACCGAATCGGGCAGCCTGCCCGCGTGGGTCGGGGTCGGCGGTACGCCGCAGTCGGTGGTCCGCGCGGCGGCGTACGGCTTGCCGCTGGTGATGGCGGTGATCGGCGGGTCCCCGGAGCGGTTCACCCCGCTCGCCGACCTGTACCGGCGCGCGCTGAAGGAGGCGGGCCACCAGGAGCTGCCGATCTCGATGCACAGCCCCGGCCACATCGCGGAGACGGACGAACTGGCCGTCTCCCAGCATTTCTCGCACCATCAGGCCGCTTTCGCCAAGATCGGCGCCGAACGGGGCTGGGGTCCGATGTCCCGGGCCGACTACGACGCCATGGCCGGTCCGCGCGGCGCGCTGTTCGTCGGCTCTCCCGAGACCGTCGCGCAGAAGATCGCCTGGGCGGTGCGGACCCTGGGCCTGTCGCGGTTCCAGCTCAAGTACAGCGTCGGCGCGCTTCCGCACGAGCAGCGTCTGAACTCCATCCGGCTCTACGGCGAGCAGGTCGTCCCACGCGTGAAGGAACTCCTCGGCTAGGGCGTGTCTCTCAGACCGAAGTTCGGCTGGTAGGTGCGGACACGCGCGCGCCTTGAGAGAGACAAGCTAGCCTCGAAGCCGTGGTGTTCGATTCCGAGCGATTCGACCTTCAGCCCTACACCGGTTTCGACATGTCCCGCTATGTCCGGCGGACCTATTGCAGCTGGGAGGATTCCGGCTGGGAGTCGCTGCTCGTCCAGCGGTTCGAGCACGTTCCCGTGGCGGAGGACATGCGGCTGCCCGCCGTCGCGGATCTGCATCTCGTCCTGCCGCTTTCCGGGCGGGCGGTGATGGAGACCCGCGGCGACGGCCGCTGGAGCCGGCACGAATGGGGACGGCTCGAACTCGCCGTTCCCGGCAGGCCCCTGCGGCGTCGCTATCGCGGGGACGAATCGATGCGCAGCCTGCAGGTGCACATCCCGGGCACCACGGTGGAATCGGTCGCCGCGCGGCTGGGCGGCCGCGCGGTGGACCACGAGGCGATGGCGGCGTCCGTCGCCGGGGGAGATCCGCTGCTCGACGAGCTGGTCCGGGCGGTCGGGAACGCGAGGGAGGACGACGACCTCTACGCCGAATCCGCGGCCGCCTTCCTCACCGTGCACCTGCTCACCCGCCACGCGCGGAAGCCGGGCCCGCCGAGCGCGGGCCGGGAGGACGACCGTGTCCGCGCCGCCGTCGCGGTGATGCGTGACCGGCTGGCCGATCCGCTCAGCGTCGCCGAAATCGCGGGCGGAGTACATCTGAGCGTCTATCACTTCATCCGGGTCTTCAAGGAGAAGACCGGCGAGACACCACACCGTTTCCTCGGCAGGCTCCGGATCGAGGAGGCGCGAAGGTTGTTGCGGAGCACCGATCTCCCGATCGCCGCCATCGCGGGAAGGTGCGGGTTCGCCACTCCCGGCGCCCTGTCGGCCGCTTTCCTGAAGCACACCGGATCGCGGCCCTCGGAATACCGCAATTCCTGATCACCGCGCCGCAATCCGGCGCATGGTGGCCCCGTCCGGCCGTTCCTAGGGTGAGCCTTGTGAGTGGAATGCAGTCGTACGACGTCACCGCCGAATCGCCGGCGCCGCCCGCCGCGGTGTGGGCCCTGTTGCTGGACGCCCGCAGCTGGCCGGTCTGGTCGCGCATCGGTTCCCTGGAAGTCGCCGCGTCACAAGGACTTTCCACCGACGGCCGGGACGGGGTCGGCGCGGTTCGCGCCTTTCGTACCGGCAAGACGGTCACCAAGGAGCGGATCACCGCCCTCGACCCGGAACGCCGGTTCTCCTACGAGGGCGTGGACGTTCCGGTGATGCTGGACTACCAGGCCTCGGTCGAGCTGTGCGAAACACCCGGTGGTGGAACGCGGATCCGTTGGCACGGAACGTATCGCGTGGGCAAGGGGAGCGCGTGGATCTTCCGCTGGTACCTCCGCCGCTTCATGCGCGACATGGCGACCGGGCTCGCCGGTCACGCCGGCGGCCCGGTCCGGAGGCCATGACGAGGGTTCAGTGCCGATGGGCGGCTTCGCGGTGGAAGCCCGCGATCATCGCTTCTGTGCTCGGCGGGTTGAACGGCTGGCCGAGGGTGCGCATGAGCGAGTTCACGCTGGGGCGGTACATCCCGGTCTTGCAGTAGCGGGATCCCTCGAAGGCACCGACCGTGCCTCCGTCGGGGGAGGGCTTGCCGAGCCACTTGTACCACTTGGCTTGGCGGTCCTTCATCTGCTGGGCCGTGAGCGCGGAAGCGTTGGGCTCCCGGGGTTCCCTGGCGTCGCAGGTGCCGTAGTCGTACTCGTCGGCCAGCCCGCCGATGGAATGCCCGAGTTCGTGGGCGACGATCTGGCTGGCCTGGATGTTGCCGCCGGACGACGTCGCGACCCCGCCGCCGGCGCCGCCGTACTTCGTGGTGTTCGCCAGCATGATGACCTGATCGACGTCCGGCGCGGCCGCGGCGTACTGGTTCGCCTTGGTTTCGTTGACGCACAACAGCCGTTCGATACCGCCGCACCAGAAGTACGAGCCCAGCGCGGTGTTGCGCCGGATGCCCTGGGTCGGGTCGTTGGTGATGCCGGACTGGGGCGAGACGACGTCGACCTGCCAGAGGTTGAACTGCTTGCGGTAGCCCTTGTACGGCTCGATGGAGAACAGCGCCGCGATACTGGAGCGCACGTGCTGCGAATAGGTGCCCAGCTGCGTGGAGGTGTAGCCGTCACCGACGAAGACCAGGTCGAAAGTGGTCTCGCTGGGGCCGTTGGTCTCGATGGGGGTCACCGCGGCGGCGATCCGCTGTGTCGCCGCGGCCCGGTCCGAAACGGGCCGGGTGACGTCCACCCGGGTGATGGTTCCTCCTGGCTCGAAGGCTTCCATCGACGTCGTGAACCGGGGAGCCGCCGACGCCGTCGCGGGAACGAACCCGGCGACGAGGACGGCGGTCAGCGCGACCATGAGGCAGACGCGTCGCATGCGTACTCCTTGCGGGGAGGGGAGGAGGGGAGTACGAAAAACGATCCCGACTTTCGACGGCTTCCGGCACATCCCAAGTGGCCATAAGGTCCGCGTGATGGACGTCGAGTTACGTCATCTGCGAGTGGTGTGCGCCGTCGCGGACGCGGGCAGCATCACCCGCGCGGCGATCGGGATCGGGAGCACCCAGCCCGCGCTGACCGCCGCCGTGCAACGGATCGAGCGCGCGTTCGGGGGAACCTTGTTCGTCCGGGGGCGGGACGGCGTCTTCCCGACGGCGTTCGGCGAATGCGTGCTCGCCCGCGCCCGTGCCGTCCTCGCCGCGGCGGACACGATGCACCGGGACGCGGCGCGTTTCCTGGCGGAAGGCGAGAAACGTCCTGTCGCGCTGGGTGGGATCGGCGGGTCCATGGTCGTCGAGCTGGCGGACCGGCTCGGTGATTCCGGCCGGGGACAAGCGGTTTCGGTGACCACCGAGTTCTCGCCGTTGCGGCTGCTGGATCTCGTGGCCGGTGGGCAACTCGACGCCGCCGTCGTCGCCGACTATCCCGGCCATCTCCTGCCGCAGGCCCCTGGGGTGGCGTCGCGGCCGCTGGCCACGCAGCCGGTGTTCGTGGCGGTCGCCGCGGATCATCCCGCCGCCCGCCGCGCCGAGATCGACCTCGCCGAGCTCGCCGGGGAACGGTGGGTGCTCGGGCCGTCCGACGGCGCCGGGTGGCCGGAGTGCTTCGAAGAAGCCTGTGCCCGCGCGGGATTCCGGCCACAGGTCGCGCACCGGAGCACGGAATTGCGCCCACTGCAACGCCTGATCGCGGCGGGCCGGGCGATTTCCCCGTGCCAGGTCAGCTTTCCCGCTTCACCGGGGATCGCGATCCGGCCCCTCGCGGGGGATCCGCTGTGGATGCGGTATCTGATCGCGTGGAGCGCGGAAGGAGCCTTCGGCGGGGACACCGACGCCTTGATCGCGGCGGCCGAGGCGGCTTACCGGTCCGACACCGAAACCAGCCTCCCCTATCGCCACTGGCTCGCCCGCCGCGCGGGACCGATCGGCGGCAGGCGTGCCATCGGGTGACACCTGGTCGGGGAATTCCCCTTGTCGGGCAGGGGGTCCTAGCCTCGGATCACCTCATCGACGAAGGGTAAGAAATTGCGTCTGCGCGCCCTGCTGGCCGCTGCTGTCCTGACCATCACCACCGCTCCGGCCGCGCTCGCCGCGCCGGACGTCGCCCACGGCACCGATGTCCCACCGGGGCGGTTCGGGTTCGTCGCGAAGATCGCGATGACGAAGATCCCGCGCCCCGACGGCTCGACCTACAGCAGCTACTGCACGGGCGCGCTGGTCGCGCCGAGCTGGGTCGTCACCACGGGGCACTGCTTCCACGACGCGCACCGCAAGCGGGTCGCCGGCAAGATGCCGTATCCGACGATGGTGACGTTGGGCCTGGTCGACGAGGCGGTGGAATCGGGTGTGGCCCGTAAGGCGACCGAAGTGCTGCAGGCGAAGGAAAACGACGTCGCCCTCATCAAACTGGACACCCCGGTGACGACGGTGACCCCGCTGACGGTGAGCCGCGTGCTCCCGAAGGTCGGCCAGCAGCTGACCTTGGCGGGCTGGGGGAGCCTGACCGCCACGAATCCCGCTCCGGCCACCCGGATGCAGCAAGGCACCGTGCAGGTGGCGACGGTGGCCCCGACGACGGTCGGCGTCCGCGGCGCCGCGCCGTCGATCACGACCAGCGCCTGCACCTACGACTCGGGGGCGCCGTACTTCGTCCCCGGAGCCACGGGCGGCGCACTGGTGTCGCTGGAGGCCACCGGGCCGGACTGCCCGCACGCCGGGATCGAGACGACCTCCCGCGCGGACGTCATCGCGGACTGGATCGCCACCCATACGGGCTAACGGACCGTTTCGGCCGGTGGCGCATCGGGTAGTGGCGTGATCAGGAGGTAGTGCGATGACGAGTCCTCGAACGACCGCGCCTCCGGCGCCGCCGGACCCCATGCCGCCGGATCCCGGTATTCCCGAACCCGTGCCCGACCCGGGCAGGCCGGAGCCGGTCCCGGACCCCGGGGTGCCCGAACGGGTCCCCGATCCGGGACCGGACCGCCCGGTGCCGGAACCCGAGAGCCCGCCCGAATCCCAGCCGGGACCGGCGGGTCTCAGAGGGTGAACGCGAGCCAGAGCGCGAGCCAGGCGCAGGCCGCGATCGCGACGACGACCGCGAACACCCGCAGGCCGGCGGTGGCGATCCGGAGTGACGCCGTGCCGGTGTGGTGTCGGTGATTCCCCATGATTCCGCCCTCCTTCCAAGATCACCATCCGCTTCCGGCGCGTTCGCCGCAGCGGGGAAGGTCCATCCGGGTGACCCCGGCCGGGTGAGCGACCCGCATTCACTGGCTGACACACCTGTCGAAGCCGAGAGAACGGTGGTCATGTCCGGCGGCGACGTCCGGCGTGGAGCTTGACGACGTTGTAGCGCGGTCGCTCTTGGGGTGAACGATTGCCGGCCAGCAGATGCTGGGATGATCGCGTGATGGATGACAAGTTGATGCGCCGATACCGGGGGCGGGTAATGTTCGGCCCGTTCACGGGTGTGCATCCTGACGAACTCCGAGCGCTTGAAGGCGAGATCGGCCGACTTCCGGACGATTACCGAGCCTTCATCGGACTGGCCAACGGTGGCCGGTTGGAGTACGACATCCGCGTACCTCCCGGCGACGCTGGAGAGGTCGTCGGGTTCACCGAGCTGTACCAGGTCGGCAGGGACCAGCGTGGTGAGTATGGCTACAGCACGCTCCTCGGCCAATGCCGGCGGAGAAAAGACTGGTGGCTGGCTGAACACATCTCGATGGAGTGGCTGCTCCCGATTGCTGGTAGTGGTGGCAACGACACGTTGTTCCTCGATCTCGGCCCGGAGAACACCGGGCGACTTGTCGCCTTCGTGCAGGGGCTGCCACGGTGGACGGGGCTGAGGGAGCGCACTGTCCTGGCCACCGTCGCGGATACGTTCGATGAGTACGTTGACGCGCTCTTCATCGACGACGAAACCGCCCAGATGAACTGGGAAGACGTGCAGCACGCTGCTCCGGACGACCCTTGGCGGCGCGTCGTCGAGCAATGGCTCGATGAGGGCTTGACTGACTGGCGCGCCCGCTCTTGGGCGACAGACCGATGATGAAGTCCGACCACACCTTCAGCGAGAACGCGTACCGCCGCCCGCTCCGTACCCCGTTGTGCCGCGACCGAGCCAACACCTCACCAACGCCCGGCACCCAGCACGTTCATAACGACCATGAGCAATCGGGCCGTGGTCAGCGAGGCGATCCGACAATGGTCGGCCGGTCGGTTCTCAGAGCCAGTCGTTGTGCGCGGCGAAGATTCCCAGCTGGAACCGGCTGGACACGCCCGCGCGGTCCATCAGGTTCTCGAGATAGCGGAACAGGGTGCGTCTGCTGACGCCGAGCTCGGCGGCGATCTCGTCGTCCTTGCGCCCGGCGGCGAGCAGGAGCAGCAGTTCCCGTTCGACCGGCCGGATCGGCTGCCCGGACGTCCGGCCCCGCCGGTCGATCGGGAGCGCGGCCGCCCAGGACGTCTCGAACAGTCCCTCCAGCGCGGAGAAAAGACTGCAGGGGCGCACGATGACGATGGACTGGTTGTGATCGGCCTCGCGAATGGTCAGCGCGATGGTGGCCGCACGGTCGTCGAACAGCGTCAGCTTCACCGGGAGTTCGGGCAGCAGCCGGGCCTGCTCGCCGGCTCGCAGGCACGGCAGGATGTTCGCGGCCAGATAGCCGGGATCGCCGAACGACGCTCCACTGTAGACACAGCGGTAGCCGATCCCGCGCCGCAGTTGCTCCTCCTCCAGGAGATTCCGGCGGCCGCCGGTGAAGTAGGGCGGGGAATCGAGACGGCGCACCTGATGCCGCACCGTGGTCGCGAGATGCTGCAGCCGGGGGATGATGGCGTCGCCGGTGACCACTTCGAGCAGGTCCTGCGCGTTCGGCATCCCCGAATGAGCCCGCCTGAAGGCGCGGTATGCGGTCTGGACCGCGAGCCGCGCGTCGTGCAGTTCGGCCTGTCTTCGCGTGGTCAACGCGGTGAGCGCTTCACTGGGGTTCGCCGGGAGGTATTCGCGTCCGTCCACTCCGGACGACACCGCGAGGCCGGCGTCGGCCAGTTCCTTCAGCGCCAGCTCGACGTTCTCCGCGTCGTCCTCCCGCCAGGCCAGGTCTTCGGCCTTGACGGGCGCGCTTTCGAGCATCCGCCGGTAGATCCGGGCGGCGGTCTCGCCGAGGCCCAGTCTGCCCAGCTGCGGGCCGAGCCCGTCCGGAGTCGTCGATGCCACTTCCCACCTGCCTCTCAGCGGTCCGGGAGCGGTGGCGCGACCGCTCCCGGACCGGTTCGGACCTAGACCCCCGAGGTGTTCCGGATCCAGGTGCGGTTCGCCGAGATGGCGGTGTGCGTCGAGCTGTCCACCTTGTTGCCCGCGATGTGCACGCCGACCTGCTTGCCGTCGACGAAGACCGGCCCGCCCGAGTCGCCGCCGTTGGTCAACCCGTTGCCCCGGCGGGCCTTGATCAGTCCACTCCCGACACTGGTCACCGTCATCCGGGCGACCTTGAGGTAACGCTGCAGATCGCCGTCTTCGTTGTAGCCCCAGCCATAAACGTATTCGGTGTCGCCGACGGCGACGGAGGTGCCGAGGGACGCGTACGTCGTGGTCACCGAGCGGTCCAGTTGCAACAGTGCGATGTCGGCGCCGCTGGACGGGGTGTAGATGTCGGCCACCGCGGCGTACGTGCCGGCCTGGTGGTCGACGTCGCCCACCCGGACGGAGTATTCGGCCCCGGGTTCGTCGATGCAGTGCTGGGCGGTGAGCACCCAGCGGGCGCTGATGATCGAACCGGAGCACCACTGCTCGCCGTTCTGTTCGATCATGGCCGCCCACGGGCCGGACTGGGCGTATTCGCCGTCGATGATGGGGGCCGCGTCGGCGGCGGGCGCGACCGTCGTGAGCCCGGCCGCGCACAGCAGGGCGGTGAGGAGACCTCGGATGCGCATGGGTGCCTTCCAATGCAGGGGAATCAGGGAAAGGAACGGGAAAGCGACGGGTCACCCGTTTACGGCCACGGCGGATCACCAGGGATCGCCCGGCCGGATCCGATACCGGTTTTCCCATGCTAGGCAAGCGGATACGGCGGTTGATAGCGACTAAAGACGGGAGAAGGCGGCGCCGGGCGGCAGGGGACCCGCGCTTTCGGCATCTGAGTGCCGGTGGCACCGATGTGCCACTTTGGTACCTACGCGGGTTCTGGCCGTTGGTGGTCCCATCCGCCTGCCCACCCGGCGACATCGGTACGAACCGTGGCCGATCGCCTATCGACGCCGGCGTTTCCTGGGAGGTCGCGGGTCGAGCAGTTCTTCGGCGAGAAGGATGGCCCGGTCCGAAAGCGTCACGGACAACCGCTCCACCGATTCGCCGATCCGGCCCGCTTCCCGGCGCACGCCCTCGCCCGCGGGCTTGCTGTGCCGATCGGCGAGGGTCGCGAGCCTGCTCCCCGAGACCAGCACCAGATCGGCGAGCCGCTCGCCCAGTTCGGTCAGCCGGTTCGCCGTCCGGCCCGCACGGCGCGCCACGAGGTCTTCGGTCTCCCGTCGCAGCTCCCGGACGGCGGACCTCGACTCGGTCGTCGTCCCGGTGAGTGCTGACCTCAAGGTTTTCGTCACGTCCATCAGGGTTCGACCTCCACGCGGCTCGCCTGCGTTGAGTGTACAGCTGTGCACCAGAACTGCGGAATATGTAATCGCTCCTTCCCTTGTCGCGCGGAAGAGAAGCGGGGTTGGGAGAACAAGCGTGCCGCTGCCCGAGGCGTAATCCGGCTGACAGCTGGCTGTCGCAAATTTTCGGAAAGAAGTCAACTTCTTGCATTTCGTCTCCGGGTTGTTGCATGCTCGTACGGCTCTGGCTCCCTCCCCGCCGTCTCAAAGAAGAGAAGACGCCATGACACGTATGCGCCTGTCCCGGATCGTCGCCGGTCTCCTGGTCACGGGGCTTTCCGTCGCCGGACTCTCCTTCGCCTCCGCCGCGAGCGGGCCACCACCGGACCCCGCCGCCCCACCCGGCCCGGCGGCGCTCGCCGAGGTGCCGTTGACGCGCACGGTGTCGGCGAGCAGCGCGCTGCCCGGCTACCCCGTCGCGAACGCCGTCGACGGAAATCGGGAGAGCTACTGGGAATCCGCCAACAACGCGTTCCCGCAGTGGATCCAGGCCGACCTCGGGTCGGCCAAATCCCTGTCGCGGATCGTGCTGAAACTGCCGTCCGGCTGGGAATCCCGCACCCAGACGCTGGCCGTGCGCGGAAGCACCGACGGCACCGCGTTCACCGACCTCGCCGCGCCGACCGGCTACGCGTTCGCGCCCGGCGTCAACACCGTCACGATCCCGATGACCGCGTCGGCCCGCTACGTGCGGCTGCAGATCACCGCGAACACGCGGTGGCCCGCCGCGCAGCTGTCGGAATTCGAGCTGTACGGACCGGACACCGGTGACACCCAGGCGCCCAGCGCGCCCGCGAATCTCGCGCTGACCGAGCCCGCCGCCGGCCAGATCCGGCTGACCTGGTCGCCCTCGGTGGACAACGTCGGGGTCACCGGGTACACCGTCTATCGCGACGGCACGCCGGTCACGACGATCACCGGCACCACGTTCACCGAAACCCGGCCCGTGGGGACACGGGTCGAGTACTTCGTGCGCGCCAAGGACGCGGCGGGCAACGAGTCCGGCGACAGCAACCACGTCGTACGCTCCGGGACGAGCGCGGGCGCGAACCTGGCGGCGGGCAAACCGATCGAGGCCACCTCGGCGGTCCACTCGTTCGTCCCCGCCAACGCCAACGACAACAACACCGCCACGTACTGGGAGTCCGCCGCGGGCTATCCGAACTCGCTGACGGTGAAACTCGGGGTCGACGCGGAGGTCGACTCGGTCGTGGTGAAGCTCAACCCGGACGCGATCTGGGGTGCGCGGACGCAGAACTTCGAGATCCTCGGCCGCGCGCAGGGCGCCACCGCGTTCACGTCGCTTTCCGCGCGTGCCGACCACCGCTTCGACCCGGCCACCAACCAGAACTCGGTGGTCGTGTCGGTCAGCGGACGCGCTTCGGACGTACGCCTGCAGTTCTTCGCCAACTCCGGCGCTCCCGGCGGGCAGGTCGCGGAATTCCAGGTGATCGGCACTCCCGCGCCGAATCCGGACCTCGTCGTCACCGGCACGGCGTGGACGCCGTCGAATCCGACCGAGACCAGCAAGCTCGCCGTCTCGGCGACGGTGAAGAACACCGGCACCGCGAACGCGGCGGCCACGACCGTGAACGTCAGCCTCGGCGGCACCGTTGTCGGCGAAGCGGCGGTCGGGGCACTCGCCGCCGGCGCGTCCACGACGGTGACCGTCGACGCGGGAACGCGTCCACAGGGCACGTACACCGTGGCCGCGACCGCGGATCCGGCGGGCACGGTGGCCGAGCAGAACGAAACCAACAACACCTACACCTCGCCGACCCCGCTGGTCGTCGCGCAGGCGCCGGGGCCGGACCTCGAGGTCACCGGCATCACGTCGACCCCGCCCAATCCGGCGGCCGGTGCGGCGGTGTCCTTCACCGTCGCGGTGCACAACCGCGGTACAAGCGGCGCGGACGCTTCGGTGACGCGGCTGGCCGTCGGCGGCACCACACTGACCGGTGCCACCGGGGCGATCGCGGCGGGGGCCACCGCGAACGTCGCGATTTCGGGCACCTGGACCGCCGCCGACGGTGGCGCGACCCTGACCGCGACGGCCGACGCGACCGGGGTGGTCACGGAGACCAACGAGTCCAACAACAGCCTCTCGCGGGCGATCGTCGTCGGTCGCGGCGCGGCCGTCCCGTACGTCGAGTACGAGGCGGAAGCCGCGCAGTACCAAGGGCAACTGCTGGAGGCCGACCCGTTGCGCACCTTCGGCCACACGAACTTCGCGACCGAGTCCTCCGGCCGCAAATCCGTGCGGCTGGCGAATCAGGGCCAGTACGTGGAGTTCACCTCGGCGAACGAGGCGAACTCGATCGTCGTGCGCAACTCCATCCCGGACGCCCCCGGCGGTGGCGGGCAGGACGCGACCATCAGCCTCTACGTCAACGGGACGTTCGCGCAGAAGCTGACGCTGTCGTCGAAGCACAGCTGGCTCTACGGCAGCACCGACGACCCCGAAGGCCTGACCAACACCCCGCAGGCCAACGCGCGGCGGCTGTTCGACGAGTCGCACGCGCTGCTGTCCCGGTCGTATCCGCCGGGCACGAAGTTCAAGCTGCAGCGGGACAGTGGTGACAATGCGGCGTTCTACATCGTGGATCTCATCGATCTGGAGCAGGTCGCCCCGGCGGCGGAGAAACCCGCGAACTGCACGTCGATCACGGAGTACGGCGCGGTGCCGAATGACGGGAACGACGACTCGGCCGCGATCCAGCGCGCGGTGACCGACGACCAGAACGGTGTGATCGCCTGTGTCTGGATCCCGGCGGGGCAGTGGCGGCAGGAGAAGAAGATCCTGACCGACGACCCGAACGTGCCCAACGGCGGCGGCCAGTACAACCAGGTCGGCATCTCCAACGTGACGATCCGGGGCGCCGGCATGTGGCATTCGCAGCTGTACTCGCTGATCGAGCCGCAGAACGCGGGCGGTATCAACCATCCGCACGAGGGCAACTTCGGCTTCGACATCGACAAGAACACGCAGATCTCCGACATCGCCATCTTCGGCTCCGGCCGGATCCGGGGCGGGGACGGCGGCGCGGAAGGCGGCGTCGGGCTCAACGGCCGGTTCGGCACCGGCACGAAGATCACGAACGTGTGGATCGAGCACGCCAACGTCGGCGCGTGGGTCGGCCGGGACTACAGCAACGTCCCGGCGCTCTGGGGTCCGGGCGACGGCCTCGAGTTCAGCGGCATGAGGATCCGGAATACCTATGCCGACGGCATCAACTTCACCAACGGCACACGGAACTCGAAGGTGTTCAACTCGTCCTTCCGCACCACCGGTGACGACTCGCTCGCGGTGTGGGCGAACCAGTACGTGAAGGACCCTTCACAGGACATCGCGCACGACAACGTGTTCGCCAACAACACGATCCAGCTTCCGTGGCGTGCCAACGGGATCGCGGTCTACGGCGGCTACGGCAACAAGATCGAGAACAACATCGTCCACGACACGATGAACTACCCGGGCATCATGCTGGCGACGGATCACGATCCGCTGCCGTTCTCCGGGGAGACCCTCATCGCGAACAACGCCCTGTACCGCTGCGGCGGCGTGTTCTGGGGCGAACAGCAGGAGTTCGGCGCGATCACGTTCTTCGCGCAGGGCAAGGACATCCCCGGGGTCGTGCTGCGGGACACGGAGATCCACGACTCGACCTACGACGGTGTCCAGTTCAAGACGGGCGGCGGCGTCGTGACCGCGGCCCTCACCAACGTCAAGATCGACAAGTCGAACAACGGCGCGGGCATCCTCGCGATGAGCGGCGCCCGTGGCAGCGCGACCTTGACGAACGTGGCGATCAGCAACTCCGCGAACGGCGACATCGTCCGTGAGCCGGGGTCGCAGTTCGTGATCAACGGTGCTCCGGTGCCGGCGGTGGTCTCATCGGGCCGCCGCGGCACCCGGTAGGCGGAATCCGTGCCGGGCCGGAGTGGGCGACCACTCCGGCCCTTTTCACGTCCGGAGGCTCAGCCCCGCCACGGCCAGCCGGAACAGCCGGTCCGCCCGGGCTGCCGGATCCGGGTGGTGCTCGGTGGCCAGGACGATGCCGACGATCAGCGTGATCAGGTCGGCGACGGTGACCTCCGGGGACACCGCGCCGTCCTGTGCGGCCCGCCGCAGGAGAGGTTCCCCGGCGTCCTCGATGGCGTTGGAACAGGAGTTCTCGTGCGTGGGCCCGTCGTACGACAGCGCGGCCGCCAGGCCACGGGCGGAGACGCAGTAGACGACGACCTCGTCGAGCCAGGTCAGGAGCGCTTTCCGGCTGTCGTCCTCGCCGGTCAGTTCGGCGGCGCGGGCACACAACGCGGCGATCCGGTTCGCGGAGACCGCCTCGAGCAGCGCCCGGCGGGTGGGGAAGTGGCGGCGGACGGTCGCCGAGCCGACGTTGGCGGTGCGGGCGATCTGTTCCAGCGAGGCGCCGGAGCCGTGGGCCGCGACCTCTTCCTCGGCCACCGCGAGGATACGCGCGTAGTTCCGCCGTGCGTCGGCGCGCTGACCGTCGGACATGGCTTCACCTCGGTGTTTGCGTAAGTGGCGGGGCCCGCCATATTGTAGCGGACGATAAGTGGCGGGCCCCGCCACTTAGCTGACCGAAGGAGTCATCATGTCCGCAGCACCTGTTCTGGTCACCGGCGCCACCGGCAGGCAGGGCGGGGCGACCGCCCGCGCCCTGCTCGCGGCGGGCGTCCCCGTCCGAGCGCTCGTACGCGACCCGGCCAAGGCGAAGGCCGTCGAAGCGCTCGGCGCCGAACTCGTCGTCGGCGATCTTCACGACGTCGACTCCGTGATCCGCGCGGCCAAGGGGGCTCGCGCCGTGTTCTCGGTGCAGATGCCGGCGGTGAACGAGGACGGCTTCGATTTCGCCGGCGAGGTGACTCAAGGCGTCAACCTCATCGAGGGCGCGAAGGCGGCCGGGGTGCCTCAGTTCGTGCACACTTCCGTCTCCGGGGCCGGGCAACATGTCGAGGCGGACGGATGGGCCGAAGGCCGCTGGTCCTCGATGGAGCCGACGCTGGGTGCCAAGGCGGCGATCCAGGACCACCTCCGGGAGGCGGGCTTCCCGCGGTGGACACTGCTCAAGCCGGGCTTCTTCATGGAGAACTTCCTGCCCGACATGAAATTCCTGTTCCCGCGCGGGGTGGACGGCGGCCTGGTGAGCGTCATCAAGCCCTCGACGTCCCTTTCGCTGGCCGCCGTCGACGACATCGGTACCGCCGCCGCCGCGGCCATCGCCGAACCGGAGCGGTTCACCGGCGTCGAACTCGAGCTCGCGAGCGACTTCCTGACCATGGCCGAGATCGCCGACGTCCTGTCCGATGTGCTGGGGACGAGGCTGACCGCCCCGGACATGACCGTCGAGCAGGCGGTCGCCGCCGGGATGCCGCCGATGGGTGCCTCGCACGAGTGGCTGAACGTGATCGGCCAGCCGGGGCGTCCGGAATTCGCGCGGGACCTCGGCCTGCCGCTCACCGGCTTCGCCGGCTGGGCACGGAAACACCTTGCGTAGTGGGTGATCGTTGAGGCATGCGCATCGAGCCCCTGCTGGGCCATCTCGACCGTGAGGATCCCGGCGGCGTCCTCGGGCTGTACCTCTACGGTTCCGCCGCGGCGGGCGGGCTCAAACCGGACAGTGACGTCGACCTACTGCTGGTCACCCGCCGGTCGCTGGCAGAAGAAGAACGCGCAGCCCTGGTGTCGCTGCTGCTGCGGCTTTCCGGCTGGCGTGGTCACGCCGGCCGCTTTCCCGACGCCGTGGACCGGCGTCCGATCGAGCTGACCGGGATCGTGGCCGGGGGTCCACCGGCTCGTCGGGACTTCCAATGCGGGGAATGGCTTCGGGAAGAGTTCGTCGAGGGCTGTCTTCCCGGGCCCGTGGACGATCCCGATGTCGTGATCCTCGCGGCCACGGCCCATGCGGCGCACCGGGTCCTGCTCGGCCCCGCGCTCGCGGAGGTGCTCGACCCGGTGCCGCCGGATCTGCTCCGTGATGCGGCACTCGGTGTCATCCCGGGCCTCCTAGCCGAGATCGAAGGCGACGAACGCAACGTCCTGCTCACGCTCGCGCGCATCGTCGCGACCGTCGAAACGGGCCGGATCGTCTCGAAGGACGCCGCGGCGGCGATGGTCGGCGGCGGTGCGCTGCTGGAGCGCGCGCGAGCGGGTTACCTCGGCGCGGCTTCCGATGACTGGACCGGGCTCTCGGCCGAGGTCGCCGCGCTCGCGAGGGCCCTCGCGGACCGGGCGAGAGGCGTTTGACAAAGCGGAACACTGCTCCGTATGTTTGTGGAACAGTGTTCCGCTTAACTCGTGAAGGAAGTTCACATGAGCACGCCAGTGATCTCGATCGCCCCGGTGGAGCTGTCCACGCCGGACCGGGCCGTGGACCTGCGGCTGCGGATCTCCGTGCCGGCGACCGGAAAGGAGCTGCCGATCATCCTGCTGTCACACGGCCAGGGACCTTCGAACCATCTCTCGTCGTTGCACGGCTACGCCCCGCTCGTGAATCACTGGGCGGCGCACGGGTTCGCGGTCGTCCAGCCGACCCATCTGAGCTCGCGGACGCTGAACCTGCCGCCAGGTGACCCGGAAGCACCGCTGTACCAACGGTCCAGGGCCGAGGACATGATCCGGATCCTCGACCGGCTCGACGAGATCGAGGACGCCGTCCCGCTGCTGCGCGGCAAGCTGGACCAGAGGAGGGTCGCGGTGGCCGGGCATTCGATGGGCGGGCACACCGCGAGCCTTCTGCTGGGGGCGCGCTACACCGACCCTGGCAGCGGTGAGGAAGTGCGCCTCGCCGAGCCGCGGATCTCGGCCGGTGTCCTGCTCGCCGCGCCGGGCCGCGGCGGCGACGCCGTCACCGGCTTCGTGGCCGAGAACTATCCCTTCTTTCTCAGCACGGACTTCTCCGCGATGACGACCCCCGCGCTCGTCGTCGCCGGGGATCAGGACGCCTCCGGTCACCTGACGGTCCGGGGCCCGGAATGGCACACCGACCCGTACTTCCTTTCGCCGGGCCGGAAAACGCTGCTCACCCTGTTCGGCGCCGAGCACGGGCTCGGCGGGGTGTCCGGCTACGACGTCGCCGAGACGACGGACGAGAACCCCGGGCGCGTGGCCGCGGTGGGGCGCCTCACAGGGGCCTACCTGCGCTCCGAGCTCTACCCGGGCGACACCGCCTGGCAGGCGGCCTGCGAGGAGCTGGCGGCGGCTCCGGATCCGCTGGGCCGGGTCGAGTCGAAGTAGTTCAGAGCACCGCCGGTTCGACGGTGAGCGTTCCCGCGTCCGTGTCCAGGACGGCGGCCGGTCCCAGCGGCAGCGACAGCGGATCGGGGCCGTGGCCGACGTCGATTCCGCCGAGTACCGGCACGTTCAAGGAGCCGAGGCGGTCCTTGAAGACATCGACGAGCGTCCAGCCTCGATCGCTGAAGTCCTCGAACCCGGGGAACCGGCCGAGTGCGATCCCGCGGACGCCGTCGAGCGCGCCCGATCGGATCAGCTGGGTCAGCTGGCGATCGATCTGGCCGAGGCCCATCGTCCGCTCGGCTTCGAGAAACAGGATGGCGCCCGACAGCGAGGGCAGGCCGACGCCGACCGCGTGGGCGACGGTGCCGAGGTTGCCGCCGACGAGGTCGCCGGCGGCGGTGCCGGGCACTTCGGCCGCGATGGTCATGGCCCGCGGATCGCGGTGCAGGACCGCGGGTTCGCCGTCCATCAGCAGCCTTCGGGTCGCGGCCGCGGAACGGTCGCCCACCAGGAAACCGTGGATCCCCGCCAGTCCGCAGTGCCGCCAGAGCGCGAGGTGCAGGGCGGTGATGTCGCTGAAACCGATCATCGGCTTGGGATCGGCCAGGACCGCGGCGAAGTCCAGGTCGTCGGCGATGCGGTACGCGCCCGCTCCGCCCCGGGTGGCGATCACCGCGCGGACGGCGGGATCGCGGAACGCGTCGTCGAGGTCGGCGAGCCGGTCTTCGTCCCGGCCGGCCAGGAAGCCTCGCCGATCGAGCGCGTGCGCCCCGATCTCGACTACCAGTCCCCAGCTTTCCAGCACCGCCTTGGTCCGGGCGACCAGCTCGGGGCTCGGAAAGCTGGCGGGGGAGACGAGACGAACGTGGTCACCCGGCCGAGGCATCGGCGCGACCAGGGTGCTGCGCTGGGCGGTCACGCGATGATCGTGTCAGAGCACCGGGATCTCCGCCCATACCGTCTTGAATCCCGCGCCCGTGTCCACGCCCCAGTCGGTGCTGATCGCCTCGACCAGCGCCAGCCCGCGTCCGTGGGGGCTCGTCGGGTCGTCCTTGAGCACGCGGCGCGGCCGCAGCCGCGGACGGCGGTCGTCGACTTCGACGCGGACGACGTCCCGGCCCGAGGGGACGGAGACCCTGAGCTCGGCGACGCCGTCCGCGTGCTCGTGCGCGTTGGTGACCAGTTCCGTGGTCAGTAACTCGGTGTCCGAGATGGTGGTGCTTCCGATCTCGCTCAGCTGCTCTCGCAGCCAAGCCCGGACCGCTCTCAGCGGTGGGGCGATGCCGGTGGGGAATTCGTAAGCCTGTCGTGTTTTCGTGATACCCACGCGTTCTCCTTAGCGGGTTTCCCAGCTGGGCCAAGAGCATGGGCGCAGTGATGGGGTACCCAAGGAGCGCGGGGTTCACACGCGGGCGTTCCCGGCGATCGCGGTGACCCTGATCTCGACCCGCATCTTCGGCGCGCCGAGGGCGGGGACGCCGATCTCGGTCCAGATCGGCGCCCGGTCGCCCATGTGCTCGCGGAATTGCGCCACCATCACGCGGTTGTGGGTCTCGCCGATGAAGCCGGGGACCTCCGGGACGTGGTACGAGTCGACAGAGATGACGTCGCGCCAAGTGGCGCCCGCGGTGGCGAGGGTGCGGGCGACGTTCGCGAAGGCTTGGACGATTTCCTCCTCCAGCGACTCGGGGAAGTTCCAGTCGTCGTCCCAGCCTCCCTGCCCCGAGATCTCGATGCGATCGCCGACGCGCACCGCCTGGCTGTAGCGCATGTCGGCCAGTTGCCGGTCGCCGTATCCGGGCGTGGCGAAGAACTCCGGCTGGGTCATGGTGGATCCTCTCCTTGACTTCATGCTTGAAGTCAAGCTAACACGATTTCACTTCACGCGTGAAGTGGGTAAGGTTCCGCCATGGCCACCCCGGACCCGGACGAAGCACTGTGGCTGACCCCTGCCGAAAAAGAGGCCTGGACCGGTCTGGTCTCCCTCGTTCTCCTGCTGCCGGGGCGGCTCGAATCGCCACTGCAGCACGACGCCGGGCTGACGCTGTTCGAGTACCTCGCCCTCAGTCATATTTCGGAGGCCCCGGAGCGGCGGCTGCGGATGAGCGAGCTGGCCTACCTCGCCAGCGGCTCGCTCTCTCGTCTGTCCAATGTGGTCAAACGCTTCGAGCAGCGCGGCTGGGTGGAGCGGACGCCGGACCCCGCCGACGGCCGCTACACCCTCGCCGTGCTCACCGACGACGGCTACGACGTGGTCGCCGCGGCCGCGCCGACGCACGTCCGTTCGGTGCGGGAGCTCGTCCTCGACCCGTTGACCGCGGAGGATCAGCGGGCGCTGGCCCGGATCGCCGCCAAGCTGAGGACGCGGCCCGCCGATCTCGGTTAGCGAGGGGCAAGGCGAACGTGGCGTAGTGGATTCGCCTGATCCCCTCCATAGGGCGGTACTTAGAGGCAGTCGGTTGTGCGCGCGAAGGTACCTTGTGCTCTCGTCGTGCATTTTGGTCCCCTGACGGGGTTCATTTCGCACGAAGAGGGGGAACTCTCGTGTTCAAGAAAACATTCGCCGTACTGTCGGTGTTCTCGATGGTGCTCCTGGGGCTCGCGGGAACGGCGCAGGCCGGGATCACGCAATGGTCCGACGGTTACGAATCGAATCCCTTCGGTGTCTGGGAGCGGGGAATCCAAGGCGGTGACGGGCATTCCTGGTTCGACATCGGCATGGGAGTGGCGCGGACGCCTCAGAACAACGGCTGGCTCTTCGCGGACAAGGGCTGGTCGGCGATGAGGACCGCGAAGTCGCTCAGCAGTTTCCCGTCGAATCGATCGAACTGTGCCGCCGCCATCTACGCCGACCCGGTCGGTGGTGGAGCGAACGTCGGCCTCGAGATCTGGGATCCCAATGGCTGGCGGAAAATCGCCCACACCGTGAAGTGGATCGACGACTGGGCGGAATATCAGCCCATCACGCTGTCCAATCTCAATCTGAACGGCGCGGGTACCGTCTATCTCCAGCCGATCTACGGCAACAATGGCGGGCCGGCGAAGTACGTCCGCTTGGACGACGCGATCATCCAGTGCGTTTACTGACCGGGTGCCCCGACGCGGCCCGATGTCTCGCCGCGGTATCGATCGGCGGGCCACGTTGCGACATTCGGTGATTGTTCACCGGTGGGCGTCCGGCGCGGCGATCACGGAAAACGCAGGAACGTTCGGCACCTCTCACGCGGAAGAGTGAGAGGTGCCGAAGGTTCGTCGGCTGGACGGTGCAATGCGGACCTGGTCCGCGTAGCCCGGATTCGCGGTAACAGCCCATTGGATGCCTTGACATAGGGCGCTTTGGGTGAAGCCCGGGTCTCGCGCTAACGAAATGCGAAATATTCCGTCTTTCTCAGGCAGCCCACAGGAATTCCGGCTCCGGCCGGGGCAGCGGAGGGAAGTCCATGTCACGAAGACCACTACTCGTCGTCCTGGCCGCCGTCACGGCGATGGTCGCGTCCACCGCGGTCGCCGCCGCGGCCCCGCCGGGAGTCGACCCGGCCACGGTCGATCTCACCCTCGACGCGGGGCAGAGCAAAACCGTCACCAAGAACGTGACGACCTCGGCCGTGCCGCCGAATCCCGACCTCGTCCTGCTCGCGGACACCACGGGCAGCATGGGCGGCCCGATCGGCAACGTGCGGTCGAACGCCAGCGCCATCACCGGTGACGTGCTCGCCGCGCAGCCGACCGCGCAGTTCGGCGTCGCCGAGTACAAGGACTTCACCGATTCGGTGCCGTTCAAGGTCAACCAGGGCATCACCGGGGACACGAACGCCGTCCAGGCGGGGATCAACCAGTGGGTGGCGGCGGGCGGCGGGGACACGCCCGAGGCGAACCTGAACGCGCTTTACCAGCTGGCCACCGGCGCGGTCGCCTTCCGGCCGGACGGCACCCGCATCATCGCGTGGTTCGGCGACGCGCCGTCGCACGATCCGAGCGGCGGGCACACGCTGGCCCAGACCATCGCGGCGCTGCAGGCGGCGAAGATCCGCGTGGTCGCCGTCAACGTCGGCGCACTCGATGCCACGGGGCAGGCCTCCGCCATCACCTCGGCGACGGGCGGCGTCCTGCTGAACAACGTCCCGGCCGGGCAGGTCTCGCAAGCCATCTTGGACGGCATCAAGTCCATCGAGGTCACCGTGACCCCGAAGGTGACCAGCTGCGACCCGCAGCTCACTGTCACCAACGATCCCGGCAGCGTCAAGGTGACCAGCGGCCAGGTCGCCACGTTCACCGAGACGATCAAGGTGGCGGCCGGGGCGGCCCCGGGCACCTACCAGTGCGTCGTGGACTACCAGGTCGACGGGATGTCCCGCGGGTACGTCGAGACCACGACCGTGCGCGTGCTCGGGTTGACCATCAACGACGTGACGGTCGGCGAGGGCTCCGGTGGCGCGCAAGTCCCGGCGACGTTCACGGTGTCGCTGCTCGGCGGCCCGAGCCCCCATCCGGTGACGGTCCAGTACGCGACCGCCAACGGCACCGCGACCGCGCCCGCCGACTACGCGGCGGCGAGCGGGACGGTCACGTTCGCGCCCGGTCAGACGGCCAGACCGGTGACCGTCCTGGTCGCCCCGGACAAGGTCGACGAGCCGGACGAGACCTTCACGGTGAACCTGTCGGCCCCGTCGGGTGCCGGTCTCCTCGACGCGACCGGGGTCGGCACGATCGTCGACGACGACCGTGACGGCGTCTTCTCCTGCACGGGGACCGCGGCGAACGTCCTCGGTGTGACCGCGGCGCGGGCCAACCCGGCGAACCTGCCGTGTGCCGACGACAGCAGCACCGTCGCCGCCGCGACGCTCAACGCCGGCCTGATCAAGGTGGACACCAAGGTCCTCACCGCGTCGACCGATCTCACGCCGGACGACCAGTCGGCGGCTCCGGCCGCGGGCGATCGCGCGCTGGCGTCGGCCAAGATCGACAAGACGGTGATCAGCACGCTCGGGTTGACCGTCGAGCTCGGCGTGATCCAGTCGCAGGCGACCGCGACCTGCCAGCCGTCGCCGGGCGGGCTCGCGCCGGTGCTCGCGGGCAGCTCGAACGTCGCCTCGCTGAAGATCAACGGCGAGTCGATCACGGTGGGCTCGGCGCCGCTGACCATTCCGCTGGTCATCGGTTCGCTGAAGCTCAACGGCCAGACCGTGGCGAACGGCGTCGTGAAGCAGCAGGCCGTCGCGCTGGAAACCGCGCTCGCGAAGATCGTGCTCGCGGAGTCCCAGGCCGACGTGCACGGAACCTCGGCGCATCCGGCGGGCAACCCCTGCCGTCGCTGAGCCGCTGAATCCCGCCGGGACGGACGGATCGTCGTCCGTCCCGGCGGGACTGGTCAGGGGAGTGCCTTCATCGCGGCCGCGGTGGCGTCGGCGAGCAGCTTGTTGTCGATCTCGGCCTCCTTGGCCTGCCGTTCGGTGAGCACCGAGACGACGATCGGCGCCCGGTTCGGCGGCCACACGACCCCGATGTCGTTGCGCGTGCCGTAGGCCGCCGTGCCGGTCTTGTCGGCGACCGCCCACCCGGGCACCCCGGCGCGGATGTTCTGGTCGCCGGTGGTGTTGGCGCGCATCATGTCGACCAGGATCTTGCGCTTGTCCTCGGGGAGGGCGTCGCCGAGCGCGAAGGCACGCAGGCTCACGGCGAGGGCGCGGGGTGTGCTGGTGTCCCTGTCGTCCCCGGGCGCCGTGTCGTTGAGTTCGGGTTCGATCCGGTCGGCGTGGCTCGTCGTGTCGCCGATCCCGCGGAACACCGCGTTGAGTCCTTCGGGGCCGCCGAGTTCGCGAAAGAGCAGGTTCCCGCCGGTGTTGTCGCTGTACCGGAGGGTCGCGTCGATGACGGCGCGCAACGGCAGGCCGGTCGCCACGTGTTTCTCCGTGACCGGCGAATTCGTGACCAGGTCCTCCTTTCCGTAGGTCACCGTGCGGTCCAGCTCGGCGACCGGCGTCCGCTGCAGGACGCCGCCGGCGCTGAACACCTTGTGGGTCGAGGCGTAGGCGAACCGTTCGTCGGCGCGGAAGGCGACCTCGCGGCCGGTCGCGGTGTCCACCGCGTACACGCCGAGCCGGGCGCCGTAAGCGCGTTCGAGCCCTTCGAAGTCCGGTCGTTCGGTCGACACGGACGGGGTGGCGGCGGGCGGCTGCTCGGGTGCGGGCGTGGAACACGCGGTGAGTGAGGCGACCGAGAGCGCCAGCAGGGCGGCCCACCGGCGAGGGGTGACGGACACGGTGATTCCTTTCAAGATCGTTCGATGTCCGCAGTCTGTCCAGCGCCGGTCATGCTGTCCAAGACACGAATGACGTCTTTCATGCGAATCGCGCATAGTATGTGGTCGTGGACCTGATCGGGAGCTGCCGGGCGTTCGTGAGCGTGAGCGAGGCCGGGACGTTCACCGCCGGAGCCGCGCTCGCGCGCATCCCCCAGCCGGTGGCGAGCCGCCGGATCGCCGCGCTGGAACGGCATTTCGGCGAGCGGCTGTTCGACCGCTCCACCCGGCGCGCCGTGCTCACCCCGTTCGGGCGGGACATGTTGCCGTCGGCGAAACGGCTGGTGGCGTTGGCCGACACCCTGGAACACGACGCGCGGCGCGCCAGGCTGCGGCCGATGCGGCTGGCGATGCCGGAAACCTGCACCGTCCGCGAGCTCGCCGAACTCGACGCGGCGGCGCGGGCGCTGGACGTCTTCCTGGAGTTCCGGCAGGCGCCGCCGCGAGAGCGGGCGGAACTCGTGCGCACGCAGGAGGTCCGGGCGGCGCTCACCGCGGTCCCCGGCGAAGAGGGCACCTGGAAGGTGCCGCTCGGGCTGGCGGGCGTGGGCAGGCTGCGGGCGGACGTCCTCCATCTGGAAACGTTGCGGGTCGGCCGGTCCGGCGGTGCGCCGCGCCGGGTCTGGATCCAGCCGGAAGACGACGTCCCGCATCTGGCCGACCGCCTCTTCCGGATCCGTGACGCGGTGGGGCTGCGGCCCGCGCAGGTGTCCGTCGCCGATTCGCTCACCGCGGCCGCCGCGGCCGTGTTCGGTTCGGACGATCTGCTGCTGTGCTCGGCGGCGCAGGCCACCGAGCTCGGCTTGGCCTGGCGGGCCATCGGCGAGATCCGGCTCGTGCGCGGGTTCGAGATCACAGTGGGGCCCGGCGAGGACGCGCAGCGGCTCCGGGCACGATTGTGGCCGGACATCGCCCGGTGTCTCGGCGCGGAGGAGACGACGTGAACACGGAAACGCTGCTCGTGCGGCTGCGCGCCGAACTGGGCGACGGCGGCCTGCGGGGTTCGTTCCTCGTGCGTGATCTGCGGACCGGCCACGAGGCGGGCATCGATCCGGACCTCGAGTTCCCGAGCGCCTCGCTGGTGAAGATCCCGCTCGCCGCGGCGACCCTGGAGCGGATCCGGCGCGGCGAGCTGGACGGCTCGGCGCCGCTCGACGTCGAGCCGGGGCGGGCCACCGCGCCGGGGCCGACCGGGCTGACCCGGTTCCGGCATCCGGCCAGGGTGGCGATCGATGACCTGCTCTACCTGACGATGGCCATCAGCGACGAGACCGCCGCGGACGCGCTGTTCGCGCTGACGCCGCCCGCCGAGGTCACCAGGATGACGCGCGAATGGGGCGTCACCGGGATCACCGCGCGGCATCCGGCCGCGGATCTCAGCGACACCCCCGCCGAACGCTTCGACCCCGCCGACGTCCACCTCGCGCACGCGCTCGCGATCAACGCGGGCACGGCGGGGCAGGGCCATCCCGTTCCGCAGCTCGACGTCACGCGCGCGAGCTCCGGTTCGGCGCGCGCGTTCGTGAACCTGCTGGAAGCGCTGTGGAAGCCGTCCAAAGTGGACGAAGAGGTGGCGGCGCGGGTGCGTGAGCTCATGGGGCTCAACCTGCTGCGTCAGCGGCTGAGCCCGGATTTCGTCTCCGACGCGACGAAATGGTCGTCGAAGACGGGCACCGTGCTGAACCTGCGGCACGAGGTCGGAGTGGTCGAGCACGCCGACGGCGGGATGTTCGCGATCGCCGCGCTGACCGAATCCAGGGTGCCGGCGGCGATCCAGCCGGAGGCCGAAGTGCTGATGGCCCGCGTGGCGCGGGAGCTGCGGGATCACCTGCGCGAGGGGTGATGTCACGTTCTCCGCCGCTGCCCGGTTCCTAAGGGAAAGGACCGGCGAAGTGGAGGATCGGCGTGAAGGTCGTCATCGTGTGCGTTTCGGTGTCGCACGGCAACACCGAAAGGGTCGCCGAAGCAATGGCGGGGGTGCTCGGCGCCCGCGTCGTCAGCCCCGAGGGGATCGAGCCCGCCGACCTCGAATCCTGTGACCTGGTGGGATTCGGCTCGGGGATCTTCGGCATGGACTTCCATCCGCGCCTGCGCCGGTTCGTCGAGGAGCTGCCGGGGGAACAGCGGCGGAAGGCGTTCGTGTTCACCACGAGCGGGCTGCCCGAACCGCCGTTCCGGCGTTACCTCCGCCGCCTGGCGCGGCTGCTCGGCCACAAGGGGTTCGACGTGGTGGGCACGTTCTCGTGCCGCGGCTTCGACACGTGGCTCCCGTTCAAGCTCGTCGGTGGTATCGGCAGGAATCGCCCCGGCACGGCCGATCTCGACGCGGCGCGCCGGTTCGCCGAACGCCTCGCGCACACCCGCGTGGGCCGTAACTCGCGTGATTGAGCACGTAACTCGCGTGCTCAGGGGCGTAACTCACGTGTGCGGCCTCCAAGCACGCGAGTTACGCCTCCAGGCACGCGAGTTCCGTCTCTGAGCACGCGTGATCGCCCTGGCGTCCCAGCTGACCGTTCGTGTCGAGATCCCGCCATGTCGGGTATCCGCCAGCTCGTGGCCGTGTGGGAAAGCTGATCACCGGTCTTTACTTCACGTACGGACGTCGGGGGGCTCCTGTCGAAAGGGATCATGGTGATCAGTAGTACGAGAAAGACGCGGAGAGGCACGGTGGCCGTGGTCGCCGGTGCGTTCCTGGCCTCGGGCCTGGTGCTGGCCCCCGCCGCGGGTGCGGCTCCCGCGGCCAAGGCCGAGCCGGACACCGCGGCGCTCGCCGGCGCGCTGACCAAGCAGGCCGTGGCCTGGGGCGAGTGCTCGTTCCCGTCCGTCGCGCCGGCGACGGAAGCGGAACTGAAGAAGGTCAAGGGGCTGGCCTGCGCCACCGTCCAGGTGCCGCGGGACTGGCACAACCCGCAGGACGGCAACACGATCGGCGTCCGCGTCTCCAAGACCGGGACCGCCTACCCCGGCACCGGCAGGCAGGGCATCGCGCTGGTCAACCCCGGCGGACCCGGCGGCGAAGGTCTCCCGTGGGGCGCCGCGATGGCGATGCGCAGCCCCGTGCTGGCCTCGCAGTACGACTTCGTCGGCTTCGACCCGCGCGGCGTCGGCCAGAGCACCCCGCTGACCTGTAGCTACACCGTGCCGGACAGCACGGATCAGAACGTGATCAGCCGGGCGAAGGTCGAGGGCTGCCTGAAGAACCCGCTGACGAAGTTCATCACCACCGAGCAGACCGCGTACGACATGGACTTCATCCGGGTGCTGCTCGGGGAGAAGAAGACCAGCTACATCGGCTACTCGTACGGCACGTGGCTCGGCACCTGGTACGCCACCACGTTCCCGAGCAAGGCGCACCGCTTCCTGCTCGACTCCTCGACCGACGCGAGCCGCTCGACCCTGGAGAAGACCTGGGATCTGCAGCCGCGCAGCCGTGACCGCCAGTTCCAGGAGGCGTTGCTGCCCTACGTCGCGCGCAACGACGCCAAGTACAAGGCGGGCACCGACCCGCTGGAGATCCGCCGCAACTGGGAGAAGGCGGGCGGCACGCGGGAATTCGCGGGCATGCTCTACGCCGCGTGGTTCATCATCCCGGCGATGTACGACACCACCCAGTATCCGTCGGCGGCCTCCATGGTGGCCGCGCTGGCGAAGGGACCGGCGCCCACCGGGACCGACGCGGAGAAGCTGGAGCAGGTCGTCGCGAAGGCGCTCGCCACCCCCGGCCTGACCGACGCGAACAAGGCGTTCCTGAACAAGGCCAAGGGCAACGCGCTGGAGGCCATCGCGAAGAAGGACTCGGTCGAGCGCAAGGCCTCCTATCAGGGCGGCGCCGAGGTCGAGACCTGGGACGCGGCGTTCGAGGCGATCCGTTGCCAGGACGGCCAGTGGAACCAGAACCTGCACTACTGGACCTACTGGCAGGCGGACCTGACGGTGAACGCGCCGTTCATCGCGCCGATCATGGCCCTGTCGGGTGCGCCGCTGTGCGCGTTCTGGCCGACCACCAACGCCAAGCCGGCGCCGGACGCCAAGACGTTCCCGAAGCTGCTGATCGCGCAGACCGAACTCGACGCGGCCACGCCGTACGAGGGCGCGCTCGCCACCGCGAACGGCCTGCCGGGCGCCAAGATGATCAGCGTCGACAACGAAGGCAGCCACGGGATCTTCCCGTACAACACCGACTGCGTCGACGACCCGATCGTCGCCTACTTCCAGACCGGTCTCACGCCGAAGAAGAAGTTCACCGGCTGCCAGGGCCTGCCCTTGCCCGGTGAGGACAAGACGGTCGAGGTCGGAGGGAACCTCGGGCACGACGGGAAGATCAAGATCAAGATGATCACGCCCCAGGTGCGCAAGGCGAACGAGATCGTCCGTGAGCTGCTCGAAGGCACCGCCACGCCGGAAGCGGACGAGAAGGGCCTGCCCGCCAACGCCTGATCCCCGGCAGCGTCGCACAAGGGCTCCCGCGAACCGATCCGGTTCGCGGGAGCCTCTTCGGCGTGATCCGTGACGGTTTCGTTATCGGTCCAGGCGCACGATCCGGCCGTTTTCCCCCTCAAGAACTGTGTGGCGTGACATCGATGTCACGTCGATCGATCCTGGGCGGGAGGAGAGGCGTCATGCTCGCCGAGTCGCGAGGCCTGTCGGTGGAGGCCGAGCAGCTGTACCGAGCCCTGCTGGAGGGGCGACCTGGCCCGCCGGGCGCCGAACTGGCGGAGCTGGAGCGGTTCGGCCTGATCCGCGCCGGAGCGTCCGGCGTCGAGGTGTGCCCGCCGCGTGCCGCGCTGTCGGCGTTCGCGGCGCAGCACGAAGCGGCGGCCGTCCGCGCGCGGGAAGCGGCCGAGGTGCTCGGCGCCGCCTACTCCCTGCGGACAGGCCGCGACGCGGACTTCGTCGAGGTCCTGCGGAGCCGGGACGAGGTGATCGCCACCTTCGAGGCCATGCAAACGCAGGCGGGTGTGGACATCGTCGCGCTGGATCCCGGGTCGTACATGAGCCCGAAGGCCGAAGTGAGCACGGTGCAGCCGGGTTCGATGGCGCGCGGCATCGCGTACCGCGTCGTCTACGACTCGTCCGTACTGCGGACCGACGACGGATTCGCCCAGGTGCAGTCGAGTATCGCGCTCGGGGAGCAGGCAAGGGTGTTCCCCAGGCTGCCGCTGAAGCTGGTGATCGCTGACAGCAACCGCGCGCTGATCGCCGTCCCGAACTCCGACGCCGGTGACGTGCTGGCCCTGCTGATACATCCGTCGATGCTGTTGAGCGCGCTGATCGAGCTGTTCGAATCGTTCTGGCGGATGGGCGTACCGGTGCGCGCGGGTGGCCCGGACGACGCGGAGGCGACACAGGAACCGACCGTCGCCACACGCCGTCTGCTCGCGTTGCTGAGCGGAGGCCTGACCGACGAAGCAATCGCGCGCGAGCTCGGCATCAGTGAACGCACGGTTCTCCGGCGGATCAGCCGCCTGCAGCAACTGCTGGGCGCGCAGACCCGGTTCCAGCTGGGAGCGCAGGCGTCGCGGCAAGGGTGGTTGTAGCGCGAGCGTGAGTTATAGCGCGAGCGTGAACGGGAGTCCGAGGAATTGTCACGGGAGAGTGGGGTCCAGTCTCGTGAGTGGTAAGGACGGTTAGAACCGTCTTTGCCACTCACGAGGATGGACAATGAGAGCGACGCTCTTCATGATCGGGCTCGGGGCGTTCGTCACCACCCTCGACAACACGATCGTCGCGGCGGGCGCGCCCTCGATCGCCCGGGAACTCGGGCTCGATCTGCCCACGCTGCAATGGGTGAGCATCGGCTACATGCTCCCGTTCGCCGGGCTGCTGCCGGTGGCGGGAACGCTGGTGGACCGCTGGGGCCAGGCGGCGACGCTGCGGGCCGGGCTGCTCGCCTTCGGCGCCGGCGCGGCCGTCGGAGGGTTCGCCACGACGGCGTGGCTCATCCTCTCCGCGCGGGTGCTGCAAGGCACGGCGGCGGCGCTCCTGGTCCCGGCCCTGCTCAGCCTGCTCCGCACCAACCTCGACGCGCGGAGGCGCGCTGTGGGAGCGACGGTCTGGACCGCCTGCCTCGCGGCCGCCCTCGCGCTCGGCCCGACGCTCGGCGGGGTGCTGAGCGAATATCTGGGCTGGGGCTGGATCTTCTTCGTCAATCTCCCGTTCGTGGCGGCTATGCTGGTACTGGTGCCCAGGGTAGCCCTGGCGGACCGTGGTCCGGCGGCCTCGCGGCCTGCTGTGGTGTCCATGCTGGTCGTGACCACCGCGATGGTCTTGACCACCGCCGCGGTGGTGGAGCTGAGCGCGGTGCTCGGTGCGGTGGGGGCGGCCTTCGCGATCTGTTTCGTGTTCAGGGAAAGACGCGCGCGAGTGCGGCTGGTGCCGACGGCGTTGACCGGGACGCGGGTCTTCACCGGCGCGCTCACCGTGCAGCTGCTGTGGGGGCTGGGGGTTTCCGGGGTCTTCTTCTTCACGCCGTTGCTGCATCAGGAATCCCTCGGCCTC
Source organism: Amycolatopsis sp. EV170708-02-1 (assembly GCF_022479115.1). Classification (NCBI taxonomy): domain Bacteria; kingdom Bacillati; phylum Actinomycetota; class Actinomycetes; order Pseudonocardiales; family Pseudonocardiaceae; genus Amycolatopsis; species Amycolatopsis sp. EV170708-02-1. Next base: position 2,474,451 of record NZ_CP092497.1, on the reverse strand, counting down.
GGGCCGATGCTCGCCGGATCACCGCTGGTCGTGGTGGCGCTCGCGGTCGTCGCCGCCACGCCGCTGGTGCCCTGGGCCGTGCCACGCTTCGGTCCACATCGGACAGTCGCGGCGGGGCTGGCCACGGTGGCCGCCGGGCTGCTGGCGATCGCCGCGGTCAACCACGTGCCGGAGATACCGCCGAGGATTCCCGGGCTCGTGCTGATCGGCGCCGGATCGGCCCTGACCACCCCGCTGACTTCGTACGCGCTGGACATCGTCGCCGAGCGGCACGCGGGCACCGCCTCCGGGCTGCTCACCGCGTCCCGTGAACTCTCGAGCGCGTTGGGGGTCGCGCTGATCGGGGCCGTGCTGTCGGTGGTCCGCACGGCCAGGCTCGGCGAAGGTGCCCCGGCCGCGCTGGCCGACGGCTACACGGCGGGGCTGCTGACCGCGGCGGCGCTGCAACTCGCCGGTGCGTTCCTCGCGCTCAGGCTGCTGAACCCCCGAAGTTCGTCTCGAAGTGACAAGCCGGGTGCCCCCTTTCTCACTTCCCGGTGAGCACGTCCGCGCGGGCACCGGCATTCCATCATCGGCTCATTGACACCCTTCCCGGGACGTCCATACAGTTCCGGGCAGATAAAGAACGGTCTCCGGAATGGAATCCGCTTTCGGCAACGGCGCCGTTCCGAATTCACCCGCTCCTGCTCACGTCGTCAAACGAGGGGCCATGGAAACCATTTCGGAAACGGTCGTCGCCGCCCGCGGCACGGACGACGCACCCGGTGGGGAGTCGTTCGCGACACTGCTGAGGTACTGGGCGTGGCGGCTCGGCGACGAGGTCGCGGTGACCTACCTCGACCATCGCGCCGGAGCGGACGGCCGGGCGATCACCCTCTCCTGGCGCGAACTCGACGACCGGGTCGACCTCCTCGCCACCCGGCTGACCTCGTTCACCGGCGCTGGTGACCGGGCCGCGATCCTGGCGCGGCAGTCCGTCGACTACGTCGTCGCCTTCCTCGGCGCGATCCGCGCCGGGCTGGTCGCGGTCCCGCTGCTCGCCCCGGACCTCCCCGGGCACGCGGGCAGGCTGGCCGCCGTGCTCGCCGACTGCGCGCCGAGGGTCGTGCTCACGACCTCCGACGGGCTGGACGCCGTCGCCGGTTTCCTCACCTCGACGGAGATCGAGCGCCCCGCCGTGCTCGCCGTCGACACCACAGCTCCGGTCGCGGCCGGTGACCGCTCCTGGCCGCGACCGGAACCGGACGGAGTGGCGTACCTGCAGTACACGTCCGGTTCCACGAGGACGCCGGCGGGCGTGATGCTGACCCACCGCAACGCGCTCACCAACGCTCGCCAGGCGTGCGACGCGTACGCGATCGAAACCGGGACGACGTCCACCGTCAGCTGGTTGCCGCTCTTCCACGACATGGGCCTGATCCTCGGGATCGGCGCGCCCATGGCGGCGGGCGCGGCGTCGGTCCTGATGGATCCGCTCGCCTTCCTCGAACGTCCGTCACGCTGGCTGCGCGCGCTCTCGGCCAGCCCCGGCGCGATCAGCGCGGCACCCAATTTCGCCTACGCCTACAGCGCTTCCCGCGTGACCGAGGCAGAGAAGAGCTACCTCGAACTGAGCCGGGTCGTCTCGCTGATCAACGGCAGCGAGCCGGTCCTCCCGTCGACGATCGCGAAGTTCCACGGCGCCTTCGAGGAATGCGGGCTGCGCCCGGAGGTGCACCGGTCGTCCTACGGGCTGGCCGAGGCCACCGTGCTCGTGTCCGTCACCGAGGCGGGCAAGGCGCCGCGAGAGGTCGCCTTCGACCGTGATCAGCTCGCCGCGGGGCTGGCGGCGCCCGCGCTCCCCGGCGCGGCGTCCACCACGCTCGTCTCGTGCGGATTCCCGGCGGGGCAACGGGTCCGCATCGCCGATCCGGTCACCGGCGCGCTGGTCGAACCCGGCAGGGTGGGGGAGATCCAGGTCAACGGCCCGAACGTCGGAGTCGGGTACTGGGGCGGCCCGCCGAGTCCGGCCGTGTCTTCGGCCTGCCGCCGATCGATCCGGAGTCCGGCGCGGGCTGGCTCGCGACCGGGGACCTCGGCGTGCGGTACGACGGCGAACTGTTCATGACCGGCAGGCTCAAGGACCTCGTCATCGTCGACGGCCGCAACCACTATCCGCAGGACATCGAGCAGACCGTGGAGACCCATCCCGCGGTCCGGCCGCATTCCGCCGCGGCGTTCGCGATCGAGCGCGAAGACGGCGAAGCGGCGGTCGTGCTGGCGGAGCGCGCCAAAGGGAGCGAGGCCGACATCGTCGCGGCGACCGGCCAGATCCGGAGGGCGGTCTCGGCCGCGCACGGTCTGCGGCCGTACGACGTCGTCTTCCTCGCTCCGGGCGAGATTCCGCGCACCTCCAGCGGCAAGATCAGCCGGGCGCTGTGCCGGAAGTCCTATCTGGACGGTTCGCTGACCGCCCGGCGGCTCGGGTGACCGGCCAGATCCGCGCCTGGCTCATCGCGCGGGTGGCCGAGCGGACCGGCTCGCCCGCCGACCAGGTCGATCCCGATCGGCCACTGCACGAGAGCGGGCTGTCCTCACGCGAGTCGATGGAACTGGCAGCGGAGCTCGGCAGGTATCTCGGCCGCCCGCTGCCGCCGACACTGGTGTGGCAGTACCCGACGATCACCGCGCTCGCCGCACGTCTGTCCACAGTGGAGGACTCGGCGGTCGTGAGCGGCGAAGGCCGTGAAGAGGAACCGATCGCGATCGTCGGTGTCGGCTGTCGTTTGCCGGGCGGTGTCGAGTCCCCGGAGCAGTACTGGCGGCTCCTGGACGCCGGACGCGACGGCATCCGCGAGGTCCCGGAAGACCGCTGGGAGACCCCCGCCCGCGGCGGTTTCCTCGGCGACGTCGCCGGTTTCGACGCCGAGTTCTTCGGCATCACCCCGGGCGAGGCCGAGACGATGGATCCCCAGCAGCGGATGCTGCTCGAAGTCGCCTGGGCGGCGCTGGAACACGCCGGCATCCCGCCGTCCACCCTGCGTGGCAGCCGGACCGGGGTTTTCGTCGGGCTTTCGGCGGGCGAATACGGCCACCTGACGATGGCCGATCCCGCCGCCGTCGACGTCTGGTCCGCCACCGGCGCCGCGACCAGCATCGCCGCGAACCGGCTGTCGTACCTGTTCGACCTGCGCGGCCCCAGTCTCACGCTCGACACCGCGTGCTCGTCGTCGCTGGTCGCGGTGCACCAGGCGGTGCAGAGCCTCCGCCGCGGCGAATGCGGGACGGCGCTCGTCGCCGGGGTGAACCTGCTGCTCTCGCCCGCGGTCACCGCGTCCTTCGAGCGGGCCGGGGTGCTGGCGCCGGACGGGCACTGCAAACCGTTCGACGCCGCCGCCGACGGCATCGCCCGCGGCGAAGGCTGTGGGGTGATCGTGCTGAGACCGCTGAAGGCCGCTCGCCGCGCGGGCGACCGGGTGCTCGCGGTGATCCGCGGCAGCGCGGTCAATTCCGACGGCCGGTCGAACGGGCTCGTGGCACCCAGCCCCGGCGCGCAGGCGGACCTCTTGCGCGACGCGTACGCGGCGGCGGGCGTCGAACCGTCCTCTGTGGACTATGTGGAGGCGCACGGGACCGGCACCGAGGTGGGCGACCCGATCGAGGCCGGCGCGCTCGGCGAGGTGCTCGGAGCCGGCCGCGACCCCGGCCGCCCGCTCCTGATCGGCTCGGTGAAGGGGAACCTGGGCCACCTGGAAGGCGCGGCGGGGATGGCCGGGCTGATCAAGGTCGTCCTCGCGATGGTCCACCGGCGGCTGCCGCCGACCCCGCATCATCACGAACCCAGCCCGCATATCGATTTCGCCGGTCTCCGCCTGCGCGTGGTGGACACCGGGACGGACTGGCCGCGCTACTCCGACGTCGTGCGCGCCGGGGTCTCCGCGTTCGGTTTCGGCGGCACCAACGCCCACGTCGTCCTCGAAGAGTGGCCTGCCGCGTCGTTCGCCGCCCGGGGGAAGGAAACCGGGACTTCGCGGGTGTTCGCGCTCTCCGCTCGCTCGGCCGAGGTGCTCCGGGCGCGGGCCGCCGATCTGGCGGACTGGCTCGAAGACCCAGCCCACCGGCAGGTCTCGCTCGGCTCGGTCGCCGCGACGCTGGCCACGAGCCGGGACCACCTGCCTGTCCGTGGCGCGGTCGTCGCGGAAGGACGGGACCGGGTGACCGACGCCTTGCGGGCGATGGCCGCCGGACATGAGCGCGGCGACGTCGTCCTCGGCGAGGCCGGATCCGGGTCCGGCGTCGTGTTCGTCTTCTCCGGCTACGGCTCCCAGTGGCCGGGGATGGGCCGCGTCCTGCTGCGCACCGAGCCCGCGTTCCGGGCCGAGGTGGAGGCGCTCGACCCGGTGTTCCTGGCCGAAGCCGGATTCTCCCTGCGCGCGGTGTTCTCCGGCGAGTACGAGCCGCCGGACCTCGGCGCGACGCAACTCGCGCTGTTCGGCACGCAACTCGCCCTCGCCGGGCTCTGGCGTGCGCGCGGTGTGGTCCCGGCCGCGGTGCTCGGGCATTCGATGGGCGAGGTCGCGGCCGCCGTCGTCGCCGGTGCGCTGGACGTCGCCGACGGCTTGCACGTGATGGCCACCCGCGCCCGGCTGCTGGCCGAGGTGGACGCCTCGGGCGACGGCGCGATGGCGGTGGTCGAACTCTCGGCGGCCGAACTGGCCGACCTGGAAGCGGACTTCCCCGGGATCACGGTCGCGGTCTACGCCTCGCCGGTCCAGTGCACCGTCAGCGGTGGAGCCGAACAGGTCGAGGCGCTGGTGTCGCACGTCGAGAGCCTCGGCAGGCTGGCGAAGCGGCTGCCCGTGGGCGGCGCGGGCCATTCGGAAGCCGTCGACGCCGTTCTCGGCCGGTTCCGCGCCGAGCTCGCCGGGCTGTCTCCAAGACCGGCTGAGATCCCCTGCTACAGCAGCGTTCTCGACGATCCACAGTGGACTCCGTTGTTCGACGTGGACTACTGGGCGGCGAATCTGCGGCGTCCGGTGCGGTTCAGCCAGGCGCTGGCGGCGGCCACCGCCGACGGGTACGGCGTCTTCGTCGAGATCTCGCCGCATCCGGTGGCACTGGCCGCGATCGAACAGAGCACCGGCGCCGTCGCGCTCCCGTCGGCGAGCCGCAAGATCGACGAGCGCAGGGCATTCCTGACCACGCTCGCCCGGCTCCACGTCGTCGGGCTGCCCGTCGTACTCGACGACGGCGGCCCCCGACCGCTTCCGGTCGCACTGCCCGCCCCGCGCTGGCGGCACCGGCGGTTCTGGCCGCGGCGCCCGGCGCCCCGATCCGGCGGCGCGCATCCCTTGCTGGGTGTCCACATCGAACAACCGACCGGCGGCGGACACCTGTGGCGCGCGGACGTCGGAACCGAGACGCTGCCGTGGCTGGCCGACCACGCGGCGATGGGTGTCCCGCTGTTCCCCGCCGCCGGATTCCTGGAACTCGCGCTCGCGGCGGCGAAATCGGTTCTGCGGTCCGGCGGGCAGCTGCGCGTCGGCGGCCTCGAACTGCATCGCGTGCTCCCGCTGGCCGCGCACACCGAGGTGACGACCAGTCTGAGCACCGGACCGTCCGAAGTGGACGTCTACGCGCGGTCCGCGGACGGCGGCTGGGTGCGGCACGCCACGGCCCGGGTCCGCGACGGGAACACCGCGGTGATACCGTTCGGCGCCGTCGGCGACGATGCCCGGCCGATCGACCTGTACCGGGTGCTGGCCGGGATGGGGCAGAGTTACGGCCCCGCTTTCCGCGGGCTGCGCGACGTCCTGGCGGCACCAGGGCGGGCTTCGGCGTCGATCACCATGCCCGCCGACGATCCGGCGTACGTCCTGCATCCGGTGATCGCCGACGCCTGCCTGCACGCGCTGGCCGCGGCCGCCGGCGACGTGCTGCGCGAAGCGGACGGCGTCTTCCTGCCGCTGACCTTGGGCGAGGTCGTCCTCGCCGGTGACCCTCGCCGCGGTGTCCGGGTCGACGCCGTGCTCGACTCGCTCGATCCGGCCGGTGACGGGCTGGTCGGCGGTGTCCAGCTGGTCGACGCCGACGACGTCGTCCTGGTCGAGTTCCGCGAGGTCTACTGCCGCCGGTTCCAGCGTTCGGCGCTGCCGGTGCCGATGGCGGAGCTGCTGTTCGAGACGGTCTGGCGGCAGGCCGATCTGCCGCCGGCCACGTCCGGTCCCCGCCGCTGGGTCGTCCTGCACGAGGACGCGCCGTGGCTGACGGAGTTGCGTGACCGGCTCGACGGGGACGAACTGGTGACCGTTCCGCTCGGCGACCGGGCCGCGCTGGCGGAAGCCTTGAGAGCCCGCGAGGTGACGGGAGTCCTGGTTTGCGCCGGGCCGGGCGGGATCGACCCGATGCGGGACGCGCGGATGGCCGCGAGGCTCTCCGGCGTCCTCGCCGAAGTGGTCGAGCGGGCGCCGCGGCTGTGGCTTGTCAGCGCGGGTGCGTCGGCCATCGAACCCGGCGAGCCCGGAGACCCGGGCCAGGCCTGGCTGCGCGGGCTGGTCCGTGTGCTCGCCTTCGAGCATCCCGAGCTGCGGGTGAGCCAGGTCGACTTCGACGCCGAGCCGGATCCCGCCCGGCTCTGGGTCGGCAAGCTGGCGGCGGAGCTCCGCGCGGACGCGCCGGACGACGAGATCGCCTGGCGCGAGGGCGTCCGGTACACCCGGGTGCTGGCCCGGCCGGAACTCGGCGGACCCGGCCGCGAAACCGTGGTGCGCGAGGGCGCTTACGTGCTCACCGGTGGTCTCGGTGGTCTCGGCCTGGTCGCGGCGGACTGGCTGGCGGGACGCGGCGCGACCAGGCTCGTCCTCTCCGGCCGGCGTGGTGCGAGCGCCGCCGTCGAACCACTGCTGGCGGATTTGCGCGACCAGGGCGTCGACGTCCGCGTGGTGACGGGGGACATCGCGGCGCCGGGGACGGCCGAAGCGCTGGTCACGGCCGCGACCGAGGGCGGTCTGCCGCTGCGTGGCGTGCTGCACGCGGCCGGTGTGCTGTCCGACGGTGCCGCCGTCGGCCTCGACGAAGACGCCGTCGAGACCGTCTGGCGCGCGAAAGCGCTGGGGGCGTGGCGTCTGCACGAAGCGACGGCCGGGCACGAACTCGACTGGTGGCTGACGTACTCGTCGGCGGCCGCGCTGTTCGGATCGCCGGGTCAGGCCGCCTACGCCACGGCGAACGCGTGGGTGGACGCGCTGGTCGCGTGGCGCCGGGCCGCCGGATTGCCGGCGGCGACCGTCGGCTGGGGTGCCTGGGGCGAGGCCGGGGCGGCGGTCGGCAACCGCAATCCCGTGCTCGAACCGCTCGGCACGGAGGAGGCGCTGGCGGCGCTGGACGCCGTGCTGCGACGCGACCGCGCCTCGACCGGGATCGCCCGCGTCGACGCCGGGACCGTTCTGGCGTTGTTCCCCCGGCTGGCCGGGCGGCCGTTCTTCGAGATGCTGGTACCACGGGACGAACCGGTCACCGGTCAGTCCACTTGGGACGGACTGGAAGCCTTGCGGGCGGCGCTGCCGGACGCTGCCCGCGAGATGCTGGCCGACTACCTGGCCGGGCTCGTCGCCGGGATGCTCGGCCTCGCCGCCGACGGGATCGACCGGGACGCGCCGCTCACCCGGCTCGGCCTGGACTCCCTCGCCGCCATGCGCGCCAGGGGAGTCGTGGAACGCGATTTCGGCCTGCCGCTGCCGATCCCGCTGTTGTTGCGTGGCGCGAGCCTCGGCGAACTCGCCGACCATCTCGCCGAACAGGCCGGGTTCGGCGAGGCGGGCGCACGGCCCGCCGGACCGAGCGCGGCCGTCGGGCCACGCGATCCGGCCGAACGCTGGATCGCCCGGCACTGGCAGGCGGAACTCGGCGGCGCGGAGCCCGGCGTCCACGACGACTTCTTCGCCGTCGGTGGCGACGCCGAAGCCGCCGAGCGGCTCCGTGTCGTTTTCACCGCGCAGCTCGGCGCCGTGCCCGAACGGCTTTTCGCCACGCCGACGATCGCCGCGATGGCCGATCTGCTGCGCGACGCGATCGAGGGACGAGGGGGCTGCCCTGTCCGGCCGCTGCGCGAGGGCGGCACGGATCCGGTGTTCCTGTTCCACCCGGCGGGTGGTCCGACGAGCGTCTACGAAGGACTCGTCCGCCTGCTGCCGGACGGCAGGCCCGTCTACGGGCTCGAACGGATCGACGAAGAGGACACGGTCGAGGACAAGGCCGAGTGCTATCTCGAACTGATCCGCGAGATCCAGCCGCGGGGCCCGTACCGGCTGGGCGGCTGGTCGTTCGGCGGCTGCCTCGCCTACGAGACCGCCCGGCGGCTGACGGCGGCGGGGGAGCGGGTCGACCTCGTGTTCATGATCGACAGCATCCTGCCGCTGCCCGCGCCGGGGAAGCCGGCGCACGAGATCCTGCTGGACCGGTTCGACCGCTTCGCCGAGCACGTCGAGCGGACCTACGGTGTCCCGCTGGACATCCCGCGTGAGGACCTCGTCCGGCTCGGCGACGAGGAACAGATCCGGCTGGTGATCGCCCGCCTGGCCGAGCAGGTGCCCGGGATGGGACACGGCGTGCTGCGGCACCAGTACGAGTCCTATGTGGACGCACGCGTGGCCGAACGGTACCAGCCGGAACCGTACGCCGGGCCGGTGCTGCTGGTGCGCGCGCAGGAGCCGCATCCGCTGACCACCACCCTCGACCCGCGGTACCTGCGCACCGACGACGCGCTGGGCTGGGACGCCTTCTGCGCGGATCTGGAGGTGGTGCGGGTGCCGGGCGACCATCTGTCGATGATCGACCCGCCGCACGTCGAGGTGGTCGCCGCCGCGCTCGCGGCCCGGCTCGGGGCACCCAAGGCGGCCCGGCCATGACCGACACGACGGCCTTCCGGATCGCCGATCTCGCGGCCCGGCGGGAAGATCTGCGGATCGCCGAGAAACGCGCCGTCGACCGGCAGCACGCCAAGGGCAAGCTGACCGCGCGCGAACGGGTCGAGCTGTTGCTGGACGAGGGTTCCTTCGTCGAACTCGACCAGTTCGCGCGGCATCGGTGCACCGAGTTCGGGATGGACGTCAACCGGCCCTACGGCGACGGCGTGGTGACCGGGCACGGCACCGTCGACGGCAGGCAGATCTGCGTGTTCTCCCAGGACTTCACCGTGTTCGGCGGCAGCATGGGCGAGGTCTTCGGCGAGAAGGTGCTCAAGGTGATGGACCTGGCGATGACGCTGGGCTGCCCCGTGGTCGGCATCAACGACTCCGGCGGCGCCCGGATCCAGGAAGGCGTCGTCTCGCTGGCCTACTACGCCGAGCTCGGCAGGCGCAACGCGCTCGCGTCCGGCGTCATCCCGCAGATCTCGCTGATCATGGGGCCGTGCGCGGGCGGGGCGGTGTACTCGCCGGCGATCACGGACTTCACCGTGATGGTGGACGAGACCGCGCATATGTTCGTCACCGGTCCGGACGTCGTGCACGCCGTCAGCGGTGAGCGCGTCTCCGCCCAGCGGCTCGGCGGCGCCGCGGTGAACAGCGAGGTCTCCGGGAACGCCCACCACCGGGCCGCCGACGAGCACGACGCCATCGACTGGGTGCAGACCTTGCTCGGCTATCTGCCGTCCAACAACCTCGACCCCGTACCGGAATACGCCGACGAGACCGATCCCGAACTGACCGCGGCTGATCTCGAACTCGACCGGCTGGTGCCCGATTCGCTGAACCAGGCCTACGACATGACCGAGGTGATCTCGCGGCTCGTCGACGACGGCGAGTTCACCGAGATCCACAGTGCCTTCGCGCCGAACATGATCTGCGCGTTCGGCCGGATGCGGGGCCGCACGGTCGGGGTCGTGGCGAACCAGCCGCGCCACCAGGCGGGCGTGATCGACATCGACGCGTCGGAGAAGGCGGCGCGCTTCGTCCGGTTCTGCGACGCCTTCGGCATCCCGATCCTCACCCTCGCCGACGTCCCCGGCTACCTGCCCGGTGAGGCGCAGGAACGGCACGGGATCATCCGGCGCGGTGCCAAACTGATCTACGCCTACGCCGAGGCGACCGTGCCGAAGGTGACCGTGGTGATCCGCAAGGCCTACGGCGGCGGCTACGCGGTGATGGGGTCGAAACACCTCGGCGCGGACGTCAACCTGGCGTGGCCCACCGCCGAGATCGCGGTGATGGGCGCCGAAGGCGCGGTGCGGGTGCTGCACCGGCACGAACTCGCCGCCCTGCCACCGGAACAGCGGACCGCCGAACGAAAGCGGCTCACCGACGCGTACCGCGAACGGCATTCGAGCCCCTATGTGGCGGCGGAACGCGGCTACGTCGATCAGGTCATCGCGCCGTCGCAGACCCGCCTTCAAGTGGCGAGGGCCCTGCACGCGCTGCGGACCAAACGGCAGACCCTCCCGGCCAAGAAACACGGAAACATCCCGTTGTGAGCGAGGAGAAGTGATGAAGCGAACCCGGCGGTGGGGTCTGCTGGCGCTGGCCATGGTGGTCCTGCTCGGAAGCCCGGTCCCCGCGAGCGCGGCGGCCGCGCCGGTCTCCGCCGACAACGGGGCGAAGGTCGTCGAAGAGACCTGGCTGGACGCGCGCACGGTCGACCTCAAGATCAGTTCGCCCGCGCTCGGCACCACCGGCATGGTCCGCCTGCTGGTGCCGGCCGGCTGGGCCGCGCAACCCACGCGGACCTGGCCGACGCTGTACCTGCTGCACGGCTGCTGCGAACCGGTCGACTACCGCTCGTGGGACCAGTTCACCGACGTCAAGGCGTTCACCGCCGACAAGGACGCCCTCGTCGTCATGCCGACGGGCGGCCCGGCGGGCATGTACACGAAGTGGTGGAACTTCGGGCTCAGGAGCACTCCCGACTGGGACACCTTCCACACCTTGGAGGTGCGGCAGATCGTCGAACGCGGTTACCGGGCGGGCACGCGGCGAGTGATCGCCGGGCTGTCGATCGGCGGCTACGGCGCGCTCGCGTATTCGTACAAGCACAAGGGGATGTTCACCGCGGCGGCGTCCTACAGCGGGGTGCCGAACACGCTGAACCAGGGAGCCCCGCTGTTCATCCAGGGGATCCTGGCCCGCGCGGGGATCTTCAACTACCTGGAACTCTGGGGCGACAGCTGGGGGATGCGGCCGATCTGGACGGCGAACAACCCGTACGACAACATCGACGGCCTGCGCGGCACGGCGCTCTACATCTCGTGCGGTAACGGCAAGACCGGCCCGCTCGACCCGCCTGGCCAATCGGACATCTTCGAACCCCAGGCGCTGGCCTCGTCGGTGACTTTCACGGATCGCTTGAAGGCCAAGGGGATCCCGGCGACCGTCGACTACTACGGCGACGGTACGCACAGCTGGCCCTACTGGCAGCGGGCGCTGCGGAACTCGTGGCCGGTGCTGGCGGGCGGCCTCGGCCTGTGAGTGCAGGCGTAACTCGCGTGATCAGAGCCGTATCTCGCGTGCTTGAAGACGTAACTCGCGTGATCAGACGCCGCACCGCGAGTTCCGCGCTCAATCACGTGAGTTACGCCTGCAAGCACGCGAGTTACGCGTCTGATCACGCGAGTCACGCGTTCGGCCTTCGCCAAGGTGTTGCGAAAGCCACTTTCGCGACACCGGCACCGCGGGCCCTTCACGGACCCACCGCATTTAGAGGACTAAATGCGGAGAGGGTCAGCCGGCGATCAGTTCGGCGAAGCGTTCCGGGCTGACGTTCCCGCCGCTGATGATCACCCCGACCCGGCCCGGCGCGGAGACCTGACCGGACAGCAGTGCGGCGAGACCGGTGGCCCCGCTCGGCTCCATGACGAGCTTCAGCCGCTCGAACGCGAACCGCATCGCGTCCCGGACCTGCTCGTCGGTGACCAGCGCGACGTCGTCGACGAGCCGCCGGTTGATCGAGAACGTCAGCTCGCCGGGGATCTCGGCGGCCTGGCCGTCGGCGATGGTCCGCGGCACCGGGATCGACACGCGTTCCCCGGCCTCCAGCGAGCGTTTGGTGTCGTCGCCCGCGGCGGGTTCGACGCCGACCACCCGGATGCCGGGCCGCACGGCCTTCGCGGCGGTCGAGCTGCCCGCGATCAGGCCGCCGCCGCCGATCGGGACGACGAGGGTGTCCAGGGAATCGGTGTCCTCCAGCAGTTCCAGCGCCGCGGTGCCCTGGCCGGCGATCACGTGCGGGTGCTCGTAGGGCGGGATGAGCGCGAGACCGCGGTCGGCCGCCAGCGCCTCGCCGATGGCGACGCGGTCACCGGTGTACCGGTCGTAGGTAACGATTTCGGCGCCGTAGCCCGCGGTGGCGTCCTTTTTGGACTGTGGGGTGTCCTCCGGGATCAGGATGACCGCGCTGCTCCCGAGTTCGCGCGCGGCGAGCGCGACGGCCTGCGCGTGGTTGCCCGAGGAGTACGCGGCGATGCCCTTGGCCAGCTGTTCCGGCGAGAGCCGGGAGGCGGCGTTGTACGCGCCACGGAACTTGAACGCCCCGACGCGCTGGAGGTTCTCGCACTTGAGGAAGACCTCGGCGCCGACGAGGTCGTCGAGGGTGCGGGAACGCACGACAGGGGTCCGGTGCGCGACCCCGGCCAGGCGGGCGGCCGCGTCGCGGATGTCGTCGATGGTCACGGGGGCGGTCATGATGCTCCTTGCTCACGGATTTCGGCGAGATAGTTGTAGGCGGAGGCGCGGGAGATCCCGATCCGGGCCGCGACCTGGGGCACGGCCCGCCGCACGGCGAACACGCCACGCGCGTGCAGGCTGCGGAACAGGTCGAGACGTTCTTCGCGGCTGAGCGCGGTCCACGGTTTGTTCAGCCGGAGTTGATGCTCGTCGACGATCGCGTCCACCACCGCGTCGACGTCGTCGCCGAAGGTGGTGGTCGGCGTTTCGGCGGCGGTGCCGACATCGGCGAGCTCGCCGACCAGCGTCCGCAGCTGGCCCAGCGCGGTGACGTCGAGGTTCACGCACAGCGCGCCGAACACCGAGCCGCCGCTGTCGCGCAGCAGCATGGTCGAAGACTTCACGAGTTTCCCGGACGCCGTCCTCGTGACGTAGTTCAGCTGGTCTTCGGCGTCGTCGCCGCGGGCGAGCAGACCCATGCCGATCTCGCTCATCGACCCGCCGACGGTGCGGTCGGTGACCGAGCCGGCGATCGCGACCACCGACTTCTCCGGGCGGCGGAAGTCGTGCACCACGACTTCGCAGAACGAGCCGAGCGTCGCCGCGATGCCGTCGGCGACCGGGGCGAGCGCGTCGAGGATCGCGTCCTGCTCAGACATCGCGTACTCGGGCGAGGGCCTCGACTTCGACGACGCCGCCGTAGGGCAGGGACGCGACCCCGACGCAGGTGCGGGCGGGCCTCGGCTCGGAGAAGAACTCCTCGTAGACCCGGTTGAGGCCGTCGCGGTCGGCGATGTCGGTCAGGTAGACCACGACTTTCACCACGTCCGCCCGCGTCGCGCCCACCGAACGCAGTGCGGCGTCGAGGTTGGCGAAGGCCCGCGGGCATTCGGCGTCGAATCCGCCGGGTACCAGTTCCCCGGTCTCGGTCACGCCGAGCCGTCCGGACACGGAAACCAGGTCACCGCTGCGGAAGGCGGGCGGATACGGATGCTCGTTGATCACGAGACCGACTGTATAAGCGTTGGACGGATTGTCCAACCAATTAGGGAGTGACCTACCGCTCACGCGCGACGACAGTGATTGATATACCGTATACAGACAGGGAGGGGTCCGTATGACCATGAGTTCCGTGCAGGACGACGACGGCCGCATCGTCGCGCCGCCGAGCATGGCCGACCTGGCCACCCAGGCGCTGCGCGCGATGATACTTTCCGGCGAACTCCCGCCCGGCACGCGTTTGGTCGAGGCCAAGCTCACCGAACGGCTCGGGGTGTCCCGCCCGCCGCTGCGCGAAGCGTTGCAGGTCTTGGCTTTCGAAGGCCTCGTCGTGCCGCACCCTCGGCGCGGCGTCATCGTCCGCCCGCTGACCCGCCATGACGTCTACGAAATCGTCACCCTGCGCGAAGAGCTCGAAGCCTTCGCCGTCCGGATCGGCATCCCGGTGCGCTCGCCGGAGCGGTTGCAGGCTTGCCGGGATGCCCTCGCGGCGTTCGAACAGGCGGGCCGTGACGGCGACGAAGGTGTGTTCACGCAACGGAAGTACGACTTCCATCAGTCGATCGTCGCGCTGGCCGGGCACGAGCGCGTCACCGAGGCCTATCGCGCGCTTTCCCTGCAGATGCAGCTGTGCATGGCCCTCAACCGCAGCGCCCGCCGCGACGGCGAATCGCTGATGCAGAACGTCGAGCGGCACCGCGAGCTGCTCACGATCATCGAGGGCGGAGACCCCGAAGCGGTGTTGCGGGCGCTGGCCGATCACGGTCACGGCAGCTTCCTCGACGCGGTGGTGGACCAGCTCGACGGCGGCACCCCCGATTCGGAACGCTGGCTGGCCGAACGCCGGAGTCGCTGAAGGGAGCTTTCCCCGCGTGTGACGCGAGGAAAGCTCCCTTCGCCGCGTGAGATGCGGCGAAAGCTCCTTTCAGCCCAAGCCGGGCAGGATGAACAGCAGCCAGGTCGCGATCGGCGCGATCGCGCACATGCTGAACCCCCAGATCATCAAGCCCCGGAACACTTTGTCGTTCTGGCCGGCGGGCGCGTTGGCCACGACCAGCGCGCCGCTGGTGGAGAACGGCGACGAGTCGACGACCGAAGACGAGATCGCCAGCGCGATGATCATGCCGACCGCGCCGACCTCGCCCGCCAGCAGGAACGGCACGGCGAGCGGGATGAGCGCGCCGAGGATCCCGGTCGTCGACGCGAACGCCGAGACCACGGCGCCGATCGCGCAGATCAGGATCGCGGCCAGCAGTGGGGAACCGATCCGCGTCACCAGGTTGCCGAGCCAGTCGATCGTGCCGACCCGCTCCATCAGCGAGACGAACGTGACGATCCCGCAGATCAGCAGCACCGTCGGCCACGCGACCTCGCCGACGGCCGCCTTGGCCGACCCCGGCGAGACCAGTGACAGCACCGTCGCCACGGTCAGCGCGGTGAAGCCGACGTCGAGTTTGAACACCAGCGCTCCCACCGCGAGCGCCGCCAGCCCGATCAGCGTGAACACGTGGTCGCGA
Organism: Amycolatopsis sp. EV170708-02-1; assembly: GCF_022479115.1. NCBI lineage: Bacteria > Bacillati > Actinomycetota > Actinomycetes > Pseudonocardiales > Pseudonocardiaceae > Amycolatopsis > Amycolatopsis sp. EV170708-02-1. Next base: position 2,459,303 of record NZ_CP092497.1, on the reverse strand, counting down.
GTGAGCGGAAGACGTTCCTCGGGCTCGTCGGTGCCACCGCTGGAAGGCGCGGGGTCGCCGGTCAGCGTCGTCACCGTCGAGGAGCCGCTGTGCGCGAGCGCGGCGACCTTGGGTTCGGCGGACGACCGGCGGATCAGTTCGCGGCCGCCGAAGAGGAAGAACACCACGACACTCAGCACCAGGTTGAAGACGAAGGAAGACGCGAACAACAGCCCCGGGTCGCTCGGCAGGTTGTCGCGGGCGACGACGCCGTTGACGATGCTGCCGAAGATGCTGATGGGGGAGAAGCCGCCCGCGCTGGCGCCGTTGATGATCAGCAGGCCCATCAGCATCGGGTTGATCGAAGAGCGGCGGGCGAACCCCATGCCGATCGGGGCGATGATCGCCACCGCCGCCGGTACCACCGCGCCGACCGCGGTCAGGGCCGCGGTGACCACGAACATCACCCACGGGATCAGGGCGATCCGCCCGCCGACGGCGCGCACCACCAGGTGCACGAGCCGGTCGACGGTGCCGTTGCCTTTGGCTATCGCGAACAGCAACGTCACCCCGACCAGGATGACGAAGAGATCGCCGGGAAAGCCCGAGACGATGTCGTCGGTGCTCTCCCCGGCGAAGGCCGTGCCGATCACGAAGGCGGCGACGAACGCCAGCGCTCCCATGTGGACGGGGAGCACGGTCGCGATCAGGAAGACCAGGGCGAGCGCCACGACGGTGACGAGTTGTATGGACATCGGAATCCTCTGCGGTCGGCGCTGACACATTCAGGGAATCGGGTCGAAGTTGTTCCGGGTACCCCCTCGACGGAGTTCGGTACACGGTATACCGTTCAAGCGGCGAGACCAAGGTTTCGCCCGTGGAACATTTCGAAGCCGAGCGTGGAGGCGCACATGACATACGCGGCCGGACGGCACTTCCTGCAGATCCCGGGTCCGACGAACGTTCCCGACGTGGTGCTCCGGGCGATGTCGGCGGCGACCATCGACCACCGCGGACCGGAGTTCCAAGAGCTCGCGACGCGGCTGCTGCGAGACATCAAGCCCGTCTTCGGCACCACGAACCCGGTCGTCATCTACCCCTCCACCGGGACGGGCGCGTGGGAAGCGGCGCTGACCAACACCCTCAGCCCAGGCGACACCGTCCTGGCCTTCGAGACCGGGCATTTCGCCACGCTGTGGCAGGAAATGGCGCGAGGGCTCGGCCTGCACGTCGACTTCGTGCCGGGCGACTGGCGGCACGGAGCCGACCCCGAGGTGGTCGCCGGCAAGCTCTCCGCCGACACCGCGCACCGGATCAAGGCCGTCTGCGTGGTCCACAACGAGACCTCCACCGGCGTCACCAGCCGGATCCCCGAGATCCGCGCCGCGATCGACGCCGCCGGACATCCCGCGCTGCTGCTGGTCGACACCATCTCGTCGCTGGGTTCGATCGACTACCGGCACGACGAATGGGGCGTCGACGTCACCGTCGCGGGTTCGCAGAAGGGCCTCATGCTCCCGCCGGGCATGAGCTTCAACGCGATCAGCGACAAGGCCCTGGACGCCGCCAGGACCGCGAGCCTGCCGAAGATCTTCTGGGACTGGGGGCCGATGCTCAGCGCGAACGAACGTGGATTCTTCCCGTATACCCCCAACACCAACCTGATGTACGGCCTGCGGGAAGCCCTGCGCTTGCTCTACGAAGAGGGGCTCGAGAACGTCTTCGCGCGGCACGCCCGGCACGCGGCCGCCACGCGCGCCGCCGTCCGCGGCTGGGGCCTGGAGGTCCTTTGCCAGGACGAGCGCGAACATTCCGGCGCGCTGACCGCGGTCCTGATGCCCGAAGGGATCGACGCCGACAAGGTCCGTGCGATCATCCTCGACCGGTTCGACATGTCCTTGGGCGCGGGATTGGGCAAACTCGCCGGGAAGATCTTCCGGATCGGGCATCTCGGCGCGTTCAACGATCTCACCCTCGCCGGCACTCTCGCGGGAGTCCAAATGGGACTGACGCTCGCCGGCGCCCCCGCCGATCCACGCGGGCTGCGGGACGCCCTCGACGTGCTGCAGAACGACTGAGGGCCCGCCGATGACCAGCCTTCTCGAAGAAGCGTTGCGCACGCGGCTCAAGGGGGAAGCCGCCTTCGACGACTACACGCGCCACCTGTTCTCCCGCGACGCGAGCATGTACTCGATCATGCCGCGCGGGGTCGTGTTCCCCGTCGATCACGAAGACGTCGTCGCGGCCGTCGCCACGGCGGCGGAGTTCGGCGTGCCCGTCGTCCCGCGCGGGGCCGGCACCAGCCTGGCCGGGCAGACCGTCGGTCCCGGTCTGGTGCTCGACCTGTCGCGGCATCTGAACCGGATCATCGACATCGATCCCGTCGCGCGGACCGCCGTCGTCGAACCCGGCGTCGTCCAGGATCAGCTCAACCAGGCGGCGGCCGCGCACGGGCTGATGTTCGGGCCCGACACCTCCACCAGCAACCGCGCCACGATCGGCGGCATGGTCGGCAACAACTCGGCGGGTTCCGGGTCGCTGACCTTCGGCATGACCATCGATCACGTCCGCGCGCTGGACGTCGTCCTCGCCGACGGCTCCACCGCCCGGCTGGAACCGGTGAGCGAGACCGAACGCGCGCGGCGCGCCGAGGCGGACACCCTGGAAGGGCGTATCTACCGCGAGCTCCCCGAACTCGTCAGCGCGCACGAGGACGCCATCGCCAAGGGCATGCCGGTGTTCTGGCGGCGCGCGTGCGGCTACCGGCTCGACCGCCTCGCCGGATACGGCGACGGAAAACCCTTCGACCTGGCCAAATTCGTCGTCGGCGCGGAGGGCACACTCGTGCTGGCCACCAGGATCGAAGTCGATCTGGTGCCCAAGCCGAAGAAGACCGTCTACGCTGTCGGGCATTTCGAGACCACGCACGGCGCGATCTCGGCCACGCTCGACGCGCTCAGCTGCGAGCCGCATCAGGTCGAGATGATGGACAAGACCATTCTCGACCTCTCACGGCAGAAGATCGAGTACGCCGATCTCGGCGACCATCTCGTCGGTGATCCGGCGGCGCTGCTGTTCGTGTCCTTTTCCGGCGACGACGAGACTCGGCTCGCGGGCAAACTCGACGAGGTCGCCGGGCTCTGGGAGCGCAACGGACACGGCTATCACACGCTCAAACTCGTCACGGCCGCCGAACAGGCGGCGCTGCTCAAGGTGCGCAAGTCCAGTCTCGGGCTGCTGATGGCGGCAGGGGAGGGGACCAAGCGGCCGCTGGCGTTCATCGAGGACACCGCCGTCGCTCCCGAGCACCTCGCCGAATACACCGCGCGGTTCAAGGAAATCCTCGACGAGCACCGCCTGGAAGCCGGGTTCTACGGCCATTGTTCGGTCGGCTGCCTGCACATCCGGCCGTTCGTCGACCTCACCGACCCCGCCCAGGTCGACACGATGCGCGCGGTCGCGGAGAAGATCAAGGACCTCGTGGCCGAATTCGGTGGCGTGAACTCCTCCGAACACGGCGACGGCCTCGCCCGCTCGGAGTTCAACCGGGAGATCTTCGGCGACGAACTCTACGAGGCCATGCGCCAGGTCAAGAAGCTCTTCGATCCCGCGGGCACGATGAATCCCGGCAAGATCGTCGACGCGCCCCCGATGACCGAGAACCTGCGCGACCGTGACGCCCTGCCGCCCGCGCCGCCGTTGCGGACGATGCTGTCCTTCGAGGTCGTCGGCGGGATGCGCGGCGCCGCCGACCGCTGCATGAACATCGGGCTGTGCCGCAAGACCACCGGCGGCGTGATGTGCCCGTCGTACCAGGTCACTCTGCAGGAGGAGCATTCCACGCGCGGCCGGGCCAACGCCTTGGTCAAGGCTCTTTCCGAGCCGGACCCGAAGGCCGCGCTCGGCGGGGAACGACTGCACGAGATCCTCGACCTGTGCCTGATGTGCAAGGCGTGCAAGAGCGAATGCCCGATGAGCGTCGACATGGCCTCGCTCAAGGCCGAAACCCTGCACCAGCACCACGAGGAGCACGGCACGCCGCTGCGGTCGCGGATCTTCGGCTCGATCCGGTTCTTCAACCGGCTCGGCTCGGCGACCGCGCCACTGTCCAATGTGCCCGGACGGATCAGGCCGCTCCGCAAGGTCATGGAACGGACAGTCGGCATCAAGGCCGAACGTCCGCTGCCGAAATTCGTGCGGGAAAACCTCGTGCGCTGGAACCGCCGCCGGGTGGCGGCGCCGGGGACGGCGGGCACGGTGAACTGGCTCGCGGATTCCTTCACCACCTTCACCGAACCGCAGATCGGCAAGGCTGCCATCGAGCTGCTCGAAAGCGCGGGCTGGGCGGTGGAACTCGCGTCCGGGGGCTGCTGCGGACGGTCGAGCCTGTCCAAAGGCCTGCTGGACGACGCCAAGAAGAAGGCCGCCGGACTGGTCACGGCCTTGGCACGCGACACGGAACCGGGATCGCCGATCGTCGGCTGTGAGCCGTCGTGCGTGTTCACGCTGCGCGACGAGACTTTGGCGCTGCTACCGGAACTTCCCGAAGCGCGGCAGATCAAGGAGCGCGTCCGCCAGGTGGAGGAACTGCTCGTCGAGGCTATCGACGACGGCAGGCTGACCCTGCCGGAACGCTCGTGGCTGAGCGGGCGGCGCGTGGTCTTCCACGGCCACTGCCACCAGAAGGCGGAGGTCGGCACCGCCGCCACCATGGCGCTCCTGCGGCGCATCCCGGGGCTGGAGGTCGCCGAGATCGACTCCGGATGCTGCGGGATGGCGGGCTCGTTCGGCTTCGAGGCCGAGCACTACGAGACCTCGATGGCCGTCGGCCGCGACCGGCTTTTCCCCGCGCTGGAACAGGAACCGGACGGCACACTGGTCGCCGCGACGGGCGTTTCGTGCCGTCAGCAGATCTTCCACGGCGCGGGCCGCACGGCGTGGCATCCGCTCGAACTGGTCCGTGAAGCGCTCGGCGGCCCGGCATGAAGCTGATCCGCTTCGACGACGGCGGAACCGCTCGGACAGGGTGTGTGGACGGCGATCTCGTGTTCGCTTACGACCCGGTCACCGGGCCGGGCGAGGTCGTCGGCCCGCTGGCCGGGGTCCGGTTGCTCGCGCCGTGCGAGCCGCGCACGATCGTGTGCGTCGGCAGCAACTATCCCTGCCAGCTGAAGGAAAAAGGCCGCCCGTGGCCGGAGCGGCCCGCCCTGTTCCTCAAGGCGCCCAACGCCGTCACCGGGCCGGGACAGCCGATCCTGCACCCACCCGAGGTCGAACGCCTGGAGTACGAGGGCGAACTGGCCGTCGTCATCGGCAGGACCGCGCGGAACTTGACCGTCGAGAACGCTTCGGCGCACGTCCTCGGCTACACCTGCGCCAACGACGTCACCGCGCACGACTGGCGGGCCGACGGTCAATGGGCACGGGCCAAGAGCGCCGACACGTTCCTGCCGCTCGGGCCCTGGATCACCACCGGCATCGAGAACGGAGACCTCGAGGTGGCCACGCGGATCAACGACCGGACCGTCCAGCGGGCCGCCACCCGGGAGATGATCTTCGGCGTGCCGGAGATCCTCGCGTGGGTGACCCGCTGGTTCACCCTGCGGCCCGGCGATGTCGTGCTCACCGGCAGCCCGGCGGGGGTCGGGCCGATGAAGCCGGGGGACGAGGTCACCGTCGCGATCGAGGGTGTCGGGGAGCTGACCAACCCGGTCCGGTCTCGTGAGTGGTAGAAGCGGTACTTGCCTTGTTTAGTGCGTCGTTGTCTGTGGCGGGCGGCGCTCGGTGAGCCGAGTGTGGAGGATCAGGGACGTTCACCGTCCCGAAAGCTCCACACTCGACCACTGACCCTGCACATTCGCCCTGTTCAGGCGTGGGTAATCACGTACCGGTCTGCTCCGCCGCCCTGATCACTCACGAGACCGGGCCCATCGCCGTCCTTGCTCGCCCCTGCAGTACGTGAAGGCCCCCTTCACGCGCCGCCGCTGTGACCAATGGGGCCAGTCGTGTCGCCAGTCCTGCGGTGGCGATCGCGGAGTCCGTGAGGGCCTCCTTCCCTACCTTCAGGGTAGGCAAGGAGGCCCTCACGGACCGGCCGCCATCTTCAGACCACCTCGAAGTTCGCCATCATCGCCATGTCCTCGTGTTCGGCGTTGTGACAATGGAACACGTAGCGGCCGCGATACCCGTCGAAGCGCGCGATGACCTCGACCGACTCGCCAGGGGCCAGATCGACGGTGTCCTTGATGCCGCCGTCGAACGGTCCCGGCGGCCGTCCGCCGCGCGAAAGGATCCGGAATCCCACCAGATGCAGATGCACGGGATGGTGGATGTCGGCGACGAACCGCCAGATCTCGGTGTCGCCGAGGCGCGGGCTCGCCGACATCAGGTCCGGCGAGAACGGTTCCCCGCCGATCACCCACCCCGCGCGACCGTGGACGGTCCCCGCGCGGAACGAGAAGTCGCGCGTGGTCGTGGCCCGCTCGCGGGCGAGCGGCGGGATTTCGCCTAGTTTCGCCGGAACACGGCTGTCGTCCGCCGCACGGCGCGCGACGACGAACCGCATCACCTGGGCGGTCGAGCCGGAGCCCAGCCGGTTCACGAGGGTGACCTCGGTGCCGACGGGATACCGGCCGAAGTCGACCACGACGTCGTACCGTTCCGCCGGTGCGATGGGGAGATGGTCGTGTGCGCGCGGCGCGTCGAGCAGGCCCTGGTCGGCGCCGATCTGCACGAAACCGCCGCCACCGGGTGGCGGCGGGTCGAGCGCCAGGTCGTAACGCCGTGCGTTGGAGCCGTTGAGGAGACGCAGCCGGTACCGCGCGGCCGCGACCTCGTGCACCGGCCACGGCGCGCCGTTGACGAGGATCACGTCACCGAAAACGCCCTCCACATAAGCACTTTCGACCCCCGGCGTGGTCCGCAGCGTCCGGTCGAGGGAGGGATAGGCGAATTCGCCGTGCTCGTCGAAGGAGCGGTCGGCGATCATCAGTGGCAGTTCACGGTCCCCGGACGGGAGCCCCAGGGCGTCTTCCTCGTCGTCACGGATCAGATGGAATCCGGCCAGGCCCCGGTACACGGCCGGACCGGTGAAGTCCATGCGGTGGTCGTGGTACCAGAGGGTCGCGGCCCGTTGCCGCAGCGGGAAGATGTAGTCGCGCTCCCCGTCGGAGATCCGGGCGCGGGCGTCGACCATGCCGTGCCCGGCGTGCGCCGCGCTCCAGCCGGACCGCGGCAGGACGAGATCGGTCGGGTAGCCGTCGGATTCGGCGGGGGTGTGCCCGCCGTGCAGGTGGACCACGGTCGGCACGGGAAGTTCGTTGCGATGGTGCGCGACCACCGTCCGATCCCGCCGCGATTCGATCGTCGGACCCGGGAAGATCCCGTCGTAGCCCCAGATCGGCGTCCGGACACCGGGCAGGATCTCGGCCGTCGCCGCCCGCTGGGTGATCGTGTAGTGATCCGCGTCGGCTGTCCTTTGTGGACGCAATACCGGCGGGATCGGCAGCGGCACCCGGAAGGGTTCCGGCAACGGGAGCCCGCTGCGCAGCAGTTCACCGGTCCCCGGCGCGCCTTGTGCCAGCAGGCGGGGTGCCGCGATCCCGGCGGCGGCGAGGACACCGGCTCCACCGGCGAGCCCGAGGAAGGTCCGGCGGGGAAGGCGGCGGCTCATCGGCCCGCCCGCCAGGTCTGTGGCCGCCAGACGGCGATGGTCGTCAGCACCGCACCGGTGACCAGCGCGACGCCGAGGGGAATGTGCAGATCGAGCGCGCCCGCCATCCCGGCGAGGTACTGCCCGGTCTCGCCCGCCGCGAGCAGCAGGCTGATCCAGAACAGCCAGCGCGGTCCGCGGACCAGCCAGAGCACCAGCGCCGCCAGGATCTGCGCGTACGCCAGGTACGACACCGCGTCCGCGCCCCAGCGGTGCAGCCAGAGCATGTCGTAATCGCCGCCGAGATAGCCGCCGGCGAACACCGGCTGGCCGATGATCGCGACGGCGTGGGCGCTCACCAGCACCCGGTTCACCACCAGCGTCCCGTTCGCCTTCCGGCTCGGGCCGGTCAGGATTTCACTCACGCGATCGAACGTAGGAGCCGACGCCTTATGCTGTCCAAGACAAGATCGGTTATCTGTTCATAACAGGTGAGGTATCAGCAGTGGATCTTCTGGCCCTCCGGTACTTTCAGACCGTCGCCCGGCTCGAACACGTCGGCCGCGCCGCCGAGAAGCTGCGGGTCGCGCAACCCTCGCTCAGCCGGACCTTGGCCAGGCTGGAGAACGACCTCGGCGTACCGCTGTTCGACCGGCACGGGCGCCGGATCAGGCTCAACCGCTTCGGCGCCGTGTTCCTCCGCCGTGTCGACCGGGCGCTGGCCGAACTCGACGACGCCCGTCAGGAGCTGGACGACGCCGCCGGGCTGGAACGAGGCACCGTCACCGTCGCGGCCGAAAGCCTGCTCGCCCTCACTGAGCCGCTTCGCACCTTCGTTCCCGAGCACCCGCTGGTGGACGTGCGGTTGTCCCAGGCATCGGGGGAAGGCATGGCGGAGAAGCTGCGATCCGGCGACGTCGACCTGTGCATCTCATCGCAACCGTTGGCGGGCAACGACATCCGCAGCCGCGTGCTGCTCGACGAACAGGTGTTCCTCTGCGTGCCTTCCGGGCACCGGCTCGCCGGGCGTGGCCGGGTCGGCCTGGCGGATCTCGAAGGCGAGCCGTTCCTCACCACGCGCCCCGGATACTGGCAGCGCGAGCTCGCCGAGCGCCTGTTCGCGAAGGCCGGGCTCGAACTTCACATCGTCTGTGAGGGTGACGAGGCCGCGGTGCTCTTCCAGCTCATCGACGCGGGCCTCGGCCTCGCGTTCGTGCCGTCGCTCGGGCTCCGGCCGGAAACGAGCCGGACGGTGGTCTGGCTCGACGTCGACGATCCCGAGTGCCGCCGCGTGCTCAGCGTCGCGTGGCGCGAGGACACCTATCTTTCCGCCGCGGCACGACGTTTCCGTGATCACGCCGTCGAGCACTTCCACGCGCAGGCCGGGCCCCGGTCGCGGTGACCGGGGCCCGTGACGTGCCTACGGGTTGAGCGTGACGCTGTAGGCGCTCAGCGCCTCGCCGATCGGCTGGAAGTACGAGGTGCCGCTGCCCTTGCCGGAGGTGATCCCCAGCCCGACGCTGCCGGAGAACAGGCAACCGCCCGAGTCGCCGGGGTTGACCAGCGCGTTGGTCTGGATCAGCTGGTACACCGAGCCTTCGGCGTAGTTCACCGTGACGTTGAGCCGCTGCACCGAACCCGAGGTGAGCCGGGTGGTGCTGCCGCTCTTGCTGATCCGCTGCCCGACGGTCGCCGAACCGGCGGACGCGATCCGCTGGGTGGAGCCGTTCCACAGGGTGACCGCGCCCGGCGCGCTGCCGGTGGTGTTGCGGATCAGGCCGTAGTCGTTGGTCGGGAAGCTGGCGCCCTGCGACGGCCCGACGTTCCACTGCGACACCGCGCGGGTGCAGTGGCCGGCGTCGAGGATGTAGTTCTGGCCGCCGCGGTTGGTGTTGAACCCGGCCGAACAGCGGGTGCCGCCGCCGGTGATGGCCTCGCCGTTGTAGATCGCGGTGTGCATCTCGCCGGTGGTCCGCTCCACGCGGACCCGGTCGCCGAGCGCTTCCGCGGCCTTCACGAGAGCCTCGGAGCCCTTCGCGGCGTCGGAGATGGTCAGCACGACCTGGTTGGCCTTGGGGTCGAGGCCGATCGAGGTGTGCGCGACCGTGGGCAACGCCTGCAGGGCGTTCTGCGCGCTCGTGAGCGCCGCACTGGAGTGCTTGACCACGCGGGCCCGCGCGCCGGTCGCGGTCACCTGGTCGGCGGCGGCCTGGTCGAGCACGTTCACGACCGGCTTGGCGGCGTCGTCGAGGTAACCGTCGGCGGCACGGGAGCCGAGCGACGCGGTGACCTTCTGCAGCGTTTCGACACTGGCCGTCTGCGTCCGGAGGAACTCGACCGCGGCGGCCTGGCTCATCCCGGCTTCGGCGGCGAGGGACGTCACGGCCTCGTGCTGCACCGTGGGGGAGTAGCCCGCGATGGTGGTGGCGGTGGCCGTGGACGGGGCGAGGAAGCCGACGGCCGCGGCCGCGGCCACCAGTGTGGTGGCGGTACGGGCTAAGGGGGTTGTGCGCATACCGGTGACTCACTTTCGCGAGGGAGGATCCAGCGCGAGGGGTGGCCGCACTGGACACAGTGGGGTCGCCGGGCACGGCCAAGGCGACCCGGCACCGGTGATCCGGTGCCGATCATGGTGATCCGCCGCACCGGAGGCGGATACCGACTTTCGTTGGACAGGAAGAAAAATAGGTACCCGCAAACGGGGCTACCGAGGTATACGCGCACAGTAACCGATGGGGCTCGTGAGTGGTAAGGACGGTTCTAACCGTCCTTACCACTCACGAGGCGGCGAAGGCCAAGCGTGCGAAGCGTTCCCCGATGAGCCGGTGCGTGGCCGCGTCCGGATGGAGGTGGTCGGGCAGCGGGTGCTCGGCGTGGTCGGCCTCGCCGTACAGTTCGAGGCCGTCGAGGTAGCGCAGGTTCGGATCGTCCGCGCTCCGCTCCTTGACGATGCGGGCGAGTTCGTCGCGGATCACGGTGAGCGTGAGCTTTCCCGCGGCGGTCTCCTCGGGATCGCCGGTCGCCCTGAACCGCACTTTTCCTTCCCGCAAGGCGTCCGGATCGAATTCGCCGGGCCCCGGTGTGTGCTCGTGGATGGGGCAATAGAGCGGCGAGACGACCAGCAACGGCGTGGTGGGCCGGCCTTCCCTGATGGTGTCGAGGAAACCGTGCACCGCCGGGCCGAACGCGCGCAGCCGCATCAGGTCCGCGTTGACGACGTTGATCCCGATCTTGACGCTGATGAAGTCGGCCGCCGTGTCCCGCATCGCCCGGGCGGTGAACGGGTCGAGCAGCGCGCTGCCGCCGAAGCCGAGATTGACCAGTTCCACTCCGGCGATGGCCGCGGCCCTGGCAGGCCAGATCCCGGTCGGAGTCGCCGCGTTGGACCCGTGGCTGATGGAACTGCCGTGGTGCAGCCAGGTCTTGCGGCCGGACGATCGGACACTGTGGACGGTCGCGTCGGTGCGCAGGGCGACGAGCCGCGTCGTTTCGTTGTGCGGCAGCCAGATCTCGACGTTCTTTTCGTGCCCGGGAAGCCCGTCGAACCGCAGGGTCCGGACGGGGCCGGGCTGGTGCCGCGCCGTGCCGGTGGCCAGGTCGACGGTGATCGTGTCGCCCTCGGCCACGCTCGCGTGCCCGGCGAGCCGGCCGTCGGCGAACAGTTCGTAGACGCCATCGTGCCGGGGCGGTGTACCGGCGAAAACCCGTTTGGTGGCCAGGACATCGAGTTCGACGAGCGTCGCCGTGCTGCGGAAGACCAGCCGCACACCGGACGGCTGCGATTCCGCCATGGCCAGCTGACCGTCGGGGATCTGCTGCCTGGTCCGGGCGGGCAGCCGGTGGGGGAGCACGCCGCGTTCGGTGTCTTCGAGGTCCAGCGCGCCGCGGACGAGGTCGGCGGTGATCGGGGTGGTGAACATGCTTCCGTTCATTTCGTTCGGGGCCAAGCGCGCAGCAGGACGTCGAGCGCGTCGAGGATCTCGGTCCAGCTCTCCTGCGAGCCGGGGGTGCTGTGGCTGAAACCTCCGGCGGCCTCCAGGCCCACGAAGCCGCTGAACACACTGCCCAGCAGCCGGACCGCGTGTGTCTGGTGCGGCTCGGCCAGGTCGTACCCGCGCAAGATCGCCCGCGTCAGTTCGGCGTGCCGGACGCCGGCGCTGGTGGACGCCTTCTCCGGGGCGAGCCGGAATCTCGCGGCGGTGAATCTGCCCGGATGTTCGAGCGCGTAGTCGCGGTGGACGTTCGCCAAGGCGATCAGCGCGTCCTTGCCCGCCAGCCCCGCCACCGCGGTGGCGGCGAGATCGGCGAGTTCGGCCAAGGCCAGCAGGGCGATCTCGGTCTTCAGCTCGTGGGCGTTCCGCACGTGCGAATACAGGCTCGCCGTCTTGACGCCGCACCGCTTCGCGAGCTCAGTGGGGGTCACCTGCTCGAAGCCGATCTCGTCGGCGAGCTCCGCGCCCGCCAGGACCACGCGTTCCGTGGTCAGTCCCGCTCTCGCCATGACGGCCACCGTACCATAGTCCATTCGGGATTTGCCTAATGAGATTAGGTAGCCGAAAGGTGGGTTCGGTAGCGCCCGGTACGGCGAAGGCTGACCGCACACGCCCCGGAAGTCTGGAGTCACGTCCATGTCGCTCGCCCTCGTCCGCGGATTCCTGACCGGGATCATCACCGGGACGACCCTGTGCGCGTTCATCGTGGGGATCGTCATCGAGTACGTGCCACTGATGGTCACGGGCGCCGGACTTCCCATCGCCTATGGAATCCTGCTCCACCTCGCAGGGGCGCCGCGGCGTGCTCGCGAGGCGAAGATCGCGCCGGTGTTCGCGCTCGCCAAGGTCGAGGGCCTTCGTGCCGGGGGCACCGAGACGGGGGACATCCCGGTCTACTTCGACCTCACCGTCGCCCCCGATGGCCTGGCGACGTATCGCTTGAAGGTCACCCAGGGCGTCAACCTGGTCGACCTCCCGAACTACCGGCCGGGCGACGTCCTCGTCGTGCGGTATCGGCAAGAGCGGCCGTGGAAGGCGGAGATCGTCGAGCGGCTGTCGCCGGAGTGGGAGCGGCGCGTGGCCGCAGCGGCGATCGAATCCGCCCCGGAATCCAGCCTGGTGAAGGAACCGGAGGAGGGCTGCGCGTTCGGCGCGCTCGCGGTCCTCGGATTCGTGCTCGGCGCGGCTCTCGTGCTGGTCCTGTTCCGCGCGGAGCTGTTCGCGCCGGAAGCGCCCGCGCGACCGGAAGAAACCCAGTCGAGCACGACCACGTCCTCCTCGGGATCCGCGACCGTGAACGTCGACAGATCGCTTCTCGGCGAGGGGGAGTTGCGCCGGGCGATCGACGCGCTGGCGCTCGCCACGGACGTCTCCCGGGTGATCACCGCGGTCGTCGAGGACCGGCGGCTGACCGTGGTCTTCGCCCCGTCGGAGGCCCAGGTGCCGCGGTTCGACCTCCGTGCGGTGGCGGTCGACCGCGTCCTGGCCCTCGTCCAGCGGGCGAAGGCGACCATCGACGTCGGGGAGCCGCAGACGTGGCAGGTCACGATCATCCCGTTCGGGACCGCGGTGAGCAGCAGGGTGATCGTGACCGGCCCCGACGGCAGTGGTTCCCTCGCGGACGGTGGCTGACGTCGTGGTCAGGCGCCGTGCTTTCCCGGCGCGGCGCTGCCGGAGTACTCGCCGAGGTCGGAGATCAGCTGGGTCAGCTCGGCGTCGTTGTCGTAACGGCGCTGGTGCAGTTCGGCGATCTTCGCACCCATCTGCGGATCCGGGTCGTCGGTGACGTCGAAGGACGCGAACCGGTCGACCAGCGGGAGCCCGACCCGGTCGGTGTTCCGGTGCGCCGGGTGCATGAGGTACTCCCAGTACCCGTCGAGGTCTTCGATCGCGAAGACCGCGCCCCATTCGTAGTCGCCGCCGAAATCGCGGCCGACGACGAAGGACTTCACCGCCGGGATGACCCGGCCCTGATTGCGCAGGCTCTCCAACGCCTCCTCGATCTGCTCAGGGGAGGCGTCGGGCCGCAGGGTGAAACGGTTGCCGTGGTAGATCATCGTGTTTCCTTTCCGTTGTTCCGGTTCGAGAGAAGAGCGGCGAGCGCCGCTCCGGTACCGAGGGCGATGCCGGTCCAGATGAACGAGCCGGCGATGCCGATGCCCTGGACGAGTGGCTGGACGACGAGCGGGGACAGGAACTGGCCGAGGAAGATCCCGGTGACCAGGCCGCTGAGCACTCGGCCGCGCTGCGCGGGATGGGCGAATTCGGCCAGGAGCAGGTTGAGGTTCGGGACCACGAGGCCGACGCCGAGCCCGCCCGCGAGCAGCCCCGCCACGACCTGGGCGACGGTGCCCGCGGTACCGATCACCAGCCAGCCGACACCCATGAGCGCGACGCTGACGGTGGTGATCGCCGTCGGGCCCCTGCGCCCACGCAGCCGGGGGAAGGCCAGCGCGCCCGCGACGCCGGTCAAGGTGCTCCCGGCGACCACGACGCCGATGACGGCGGGCCCGCTGCCGAATCCCTCCAGCAGGAACGGCAACTGGGTCGGCGCCATGTAGAAGACCAGCGTCACCACCAACGCCAGGACGTACACGCCGACGATGCGTGCGGGCAGCCGGGACCGGCCGTCCTCCCGGGCCGAGGGGCTGTCCCGTACCGGTTCGCGCAGGGACACGATCGCGAAGACCGCCACGACCGCGGAAACCGAGTAGATCCAGAACGGCGCCTGCCAGCTCACCGTGGCCAGCAGCCCGGCCAGCGGCAGGAAGACGACCCCGCCCAGGCTCGCGAAAGCCTGCTGCAGACCGAGGAACGAGGCACGGCGTTCGCCGGTGAACCAGTCGGTGATCAGGGTGCTGATCGCGGTCATGATCCCGCCGACGGCCAGCCCGAGCCCCGCCCGGGTGATCAGCAGCAGGTAGAGGTCGTCCACGAAGAACCCGGCCGTACCGGAAACCGCGTAGAGACCCAGGCCCGCCAACAGTAGAGGGCGGCGTCCGACGCGATCCGCGACGATCCCGGCGAGGGGCGCGCTGATCGCGATCGCGAGCGAGGTCACGGTCAGCGCCAACCGGACGAGAAGACCCGAACCGGGCGTATCGGCGAAGTCCTCCCGCATCGCGGGCAGGCTGGGCGCGATGATCGCCGCGGCCATGATGGTCAGGGGCGCGGCGGCCAGCACGGTGCCACGAGCCCGCCTCGTCGGTGCCAAGGTGTCCGTCACGCCACCAACTTCGCAGCGGGACGCCGGGGTTCGCGTCGGTGGAAATCGCCTATGTCCGCCCGCGCTCGGTAGCGTGCGATCATGACCGACGAGATCCTGCCCGCCATCGCCGGAGAGATCCTCACCGGGGAAGCCGCCTTGTCCATCGCCGGCAAGGACTGGGGGAACCTGATCCACGCGAGGCCGGGCCTGGTGGTGAGGCCCGCTTCGGTGACCGACGTGGCCGTCGTGCTGAGGTTCGCCGCCGCGCGGGGCCTTCCGGTCGCCGCCCGGGGTGCCGGGCATTCGCCGTACGGGCAGGGGCAGGTCGACGGCGGGATCGTGCTGGACATGACGTCGCTGCCGCCGCGCCGGGTGGTCACCGGTGATCTGGTGTCGGTGGACGCCGGCGCCCGCTGGCGGGAGGTGCTGGAAACGACGCTGCCGCACGGGCTGGCGCCGCCGGTGCTCACCGACTATCTCGAGCTGACCGTCGCGGGCACGCTGGTGGTCGGCGGGATCGGCGGCGCGACCCACCACCACGGCACGCAGACGGACTGCGTGGTGGACCTGGAGGTCGTCACCGGCACCGGCGAGGTGCTCACCTGCTCCCGTGACACGAACGCGGACCTGTTCGACGCCGTCCTCGCCGGTCTCGGGCAATGCGGGGTGATCACCCGCGTGACCCTGCGGCTGACCCCCGCCCCCGCACGCGCCCGCCGATGGAAGCTCTACTACGACACGCTTCCGGCGTTCCTCGCCGATCAACGCGCCGTGGTCCGCGACGGTCGTTTCGACTACGTGGAGGGGCAGCTGATTCCGGTCGAGGGCGGCTGGCGGTACATGCTGGAGGCGGTCGCCTATCACCCGCCGCACGCCGAGCCGGACGAGTCCGCCTTGCTGGACTCGCTCGACTTCGACGAGTCCGAGGACGAGGACACGGCGTATTTCGACTTCCTGAACCGGATGGCAGACGGGGAAGCGGCGCTCCGGGCGATGGGCAGCTGGTTCCATCCGCATCCGTGGCTGAACGTGTTTCTCACCGACGACACGGTCGAGCGGTTCGTCGCCGAAACCCTCGCCGCCACCGGCGAACCCGAACTGGGGGCCACCGGGCTGATCCTCCTTTACCCGGTGCGGAACAACCGGTTGAACACCGCCCTGTTCAGCGTGCCGCCAGGAGAGCTCTCGTGGCTCTTTTCCCCGCTGCGGGTCGGTTCTCCCGAGGATCCACTGCACAACGCACGCCTGCTGGAGCTCAATGTGGACCTCTATCGGAAGGCACGCGGCCTCGGCGGAAAGGTCTATCCGTCGAACGCGCTGCCGATGTCCAAAGAGGACTGGCGCGCGCACTTCGGCGACGCCTGGCCGAAACTCGCCGACGCCAAGGCCCGGTACGCGCCGGGTGACCTGCTCAACCCCGGTCAACGTCTGCACTGGTAGAAATGTCCGGTGCGGGACTTCTTCAAGGGTATCCGGATGTTCGGGCGAGGCCTCGGCATCCTGGCGCGGTCGCCGAGGCTGCTGCTGATCGGCGCGCTGCCCGCGTTGCTGACCACGGTGCTGCTGATCGGCGGGATCGTCGCGCTGGCGTTCTGGATCGACGATCTCTCGCTGCTGATCACGCCGTTCGCCGACGACTGGTCGCCGGGCTGGCGGACGACGATCCGGGTGGCCGTCGGCGTCGCGGTGTTCGGGGCGGTGCTGGCGATCGCCATGATCGGCTTCACGGCGATCACCCTCGCCGTCGGCGGGCCGTTCTACGAGCACATCGCGGAGAAGGTCGAGGACGATCTCGGCGGCGTGCCCGGCGCGGTGGACCTGTCGGGGTGGCGGTTGCTGGTGATGGGCCTCAAGGACGGCCTGGTCCTGGTGCTGCGTTCGCTGATGTTCACGATCCCGCTGCTGATCGCGGGCTTCATCCCCGTGGTGGGGCAGACCGTGGTGCCGGTACTGCTGGCCTTGGTGACGGCGTGGTTCCTGGTGCTGGAACTGATCGCCGTGCCGTTCTACCGGCGCGGGATGGACCTGAAGCAGCGCAGGCTGCTGCTGCGGCGGCACCGCGCGCTCGCCCTCGGGCTCGGGCTTCCAGTGTCGCTGCTGTGCCTGATCCCGTTCGCCGCCCTGATCGTGATGCCGGTCGGTTTCGTCGGCGGTGTGCTCGTGGCGCGCGAGGTCCTGGCGGCGGAGACGGCCTGAGCCTCCCGGGTGTCTGTGTCAGATGACGCAGACACCGGCGGCTCCCCGGCGCCATCGTTGGCGTGACACTGAGGGGAGCTTCCGATGAAGAGAGCGTTTTTCCTGGCGGCCGCCATCCCGATCGTCGCGCTGCTGACGACCGGTCCGGCGCTGGCCGACGAGGGGATCGTGGCCGGGGTGGTCAAGGCCGCCGACTCCGGCGAGCCGGTGGCCGGGGCGTGTGTGACGCTGTTCGATCTCGACCTGAAGGAGACCGGTTCGGGGAGCGCGGGCGCGGACGGCCGCTACGAGATCGCGGGCGTAGTACCCGGCAAGTACAAGGCACGCGCGACCGCCGCCGGATACGCCGAGCTTTGGGCGTACAACAAGGGAAGCGCGCTCGCCGCCGAAGTGCTGGACCTGCCGCACGGCCTGGACTTCGCGTTGCGCCAGGGCACGGCCACGGTCCGCGGGCAGATCACCGATCAGGGAAGGCCCGCCGCGGGCGCCTCGGTGAGCCTCACCGACCAGAACCAGCGGTGGTGGTCGACGGTCCTCACCGCGGCGGACGGCACCTATTCGTTCAGCGGTGTCAAAGCGGACACCTACACGATGGCGATCACCTACGGCGACCGCACGCAATGGATCCGGCAGAAGTCGAGCTTCCCGGGCGCGGACACCTTCGCGGTCGAGGAGGGCCAGGTCGCCGTCGTCGACGAGGCCATGGCGCCGTACGGAAAGCTCCGGGTGGTCGCGACGGACGAGAAGACCGGCGCGCCCGTCGCGGGCGCGTGCTCGCAGGTCGAGCAAGGACATCCGCCGCAGCTGCGGAAGTGCGCGGGCGCCGACGGAGTCATGCTGTACGAGGACCTGCCGCCGTTCGGCTACTACACGCTGAGCGTGTGGGGCCCGGACGGTACGCATTACCCGGTCAACTGGCAGCATGTCGATCTGACCCCAGGGCAGACCACCGACTTCCGGGCGTCGATGAAACCCGCCGCGTCGGTCGTGGCCACCGTGCGGGACGCGAAGACCAAGGCGCCGCTGGAGCGGATCTGCGTCGACACCTACGCCCTCCCGATCGTCGGTGTCCTCGACGCGGACTATCAGTACTACTGCAGTGACGCGAACGGGAAACTGGTGATCGGGCCGATCGAACCGGGCGCGTACAAGCTGCTGGTCAAGCCGCTCGACGAGCGCTACGGCATGCAGTGGGCCGGGCCGGACGGCGGCACCGGCGACATCGGGAAGGCCCGCACGGTCACCGCCGAACTCGGCAAGGCCGCCCCGACCGCGGACATCAAGATGGATCCCGCCGGCACGATCACCGGCAAGGTCACCGACCGCGCCACGGCGGCCCCGGTGAACGGCGTCTGCGTCTACCCGTTCGCGGTCGATCCCCGGATCGGCTTCCGCTTCGACGTGAACTGCAGCCGGAACGGCGGGATCTACACGATCAAGGGACTCGGGCCGTACAAGTGGCCGCTCGAATTCGCTTCCTCACAGGGCAATTACGCATGGCAGTGGTCGGGAGGCGCCTCGGACCGGTTCGCCGCCCGCCCGGTGCGGGTCCAGCCCGGCGCGACGGTGACCGAGAACGCCGCGCTCGTGCCGAACGGCGCGGTCAGCGGGCGGATCCTCGACAAGGACGGCAAGCCGACGTTCGGCTACGTCTACGCCTTCAACGCGCGCACCGGCGACATCGTGGACTGGGCAACGCCGGATTCGAACGGGCAGTACACCGTCAACGGCCTCACCACGCAGAACGTCAAGATCAAGCACTACACCGACGCCGACTGCTGGTACCGCGACGCGGCCGATTTCGCTTCCGCCACACCGATTCCGGTCACCGCCGGGCAGACCACCGGAGGGATCGACCTCCGCCCCTGCCGTCGCTGAGAAGTCCGTGAAGGCCTCCTTGAGGGACCCAGAGTCCCTCAAGGAGAGGCCTTCACGGACAACGCCGGAACTAGCCGATGGGCTCGATCCAGATGTTGCGGAATCGCGGGTTCTCCCCGGGATCCCCGTGGTCCTGCAGGCGGATCGCGCCCGGTGCCGCGCTCTCCGGGATGCTGTCGCCCGTACCGCCGTCGATCGCCACGTCGTTGTGGACCACGACGCCGTTCCACACCACCGTCACGCGGGCGTTGTCGGTCTTGTTCCCGGCACCGTCGAACCTGGCGGCACGGAAGGTGACGTCGTAGGTCTGCCAGGTCCCGGGCGCCGTCGCCATGTTCCGGTCAGGCGCCTTCTTCGAGTAGATCGCGCCCGCCTCGTTGTTCGCGAGCGTGGTGTCCTCGAAGGATTCGAGCACCTGCACTTCGTAGCGTTCCTGGAGGTAGACCCCGCTGTTGCCCCTCTGCTGCCCGGTGACCTCCGGCGGATAGTTCGGCTCGTTCCATTCGACATGCAGCCGGAAATCGCCGAACTGCTGTTTCGTGCGGATGTCCCCGCCGAGCGACTCCATCGCACCGCCGGACACCGGCCAGGTCGCGGCGCCGCCCGCGCGTTTCTCCCACGCGTTCAGATCGGTGCCCTTGAACAACTGGATACGCCGGGATTCGGTCAGGGTGAGGCTGTCGAGATTGACGTTGCCGGCGTCGCCCGCGTCGTAGCGATAGGAGATCGTGTTCGATCCGGCCTTGAGGTTCAGCGTCTCGGGCTGGGTGTTCCAGGTGTCCCAGTTGCCGGTGCTCGCGAGCCTGACCTGTTTCACCTTCGTCCCGTTGACGTAGACGGTCACCGATTTGGTCCCTGGCGCCGGATCCGGGCCGTTCGAGTAGCGCAAGGCCGCGTTGTAGGCGCCGGACTTCGGCGCGTTCACGGTGAACGTCGTCGAGGCGCCCTGGTTCCAATAGCCGTCGACGAATCCGGTGCCGGTGTAGCCGGCGTGGTTCGTGTTCGTCCCCGCGCCACCGCTCAGCGCGGCCCGCTCCGCCTCGTAGGTCGTGGCGGCGGGAGGGCCACCGACCAGGGAGTTGAGCGTGTACCAGGCCTCCGTGCTCCACAGCGCCGCACCGGACTCCGCCGCGAACGGACGCGGCGACCGCAGATGCACCACGTGCCCGGCCTTCAGCCCAGCCACCTGCAGCGTGACCTTCTTGCGGTCGGCCGACAGGCTCGCGGAGGTGACGGACAACGTCTGCTCGTCGATCTTCGGCCCGCCGTAAGCCGGTGTGGGCTGGTAACGCCATTGCTGTGCCTGGTACTTCGCCGCGAGGTTCTGCGCGGTCTCGGCCGACAGCGGCTGGGTGTACTCCAGTTCGAATCCGCCCGCGACGGCCCGCATCGCCCGGATGTCGAAGGCGTTCGTGCCGTTGGGCGTCACCTTCTGCAGGCCGTAGGCGAGTTTGCCGGGCTGGCCCCAGTTCCCGCCGCCGTCGATCCCGCCGGTGTAGATCGCGCCGTCGGGGCCGAGGCTGATCCGGCTGACGCCCGACTCGAGGCCCTGGGTCATGCGGAAGACCGCACCCTGGTACTCGCCGTTGACCTTCTCCAGGAAGGCTCGCTGCAATCCGCCGTAGGTCACGTCGCCGTACACCATCTGCCCGGCGAACGGGCCCGTCGGCAGCATGACCATATTGCTCGGCGAATTCGCGATCTCGTTGTGCGGCAACCACAACACGGGCGCGGTCACCGGCTTCGCGTCGAACGGTCCCGCGGGATTGGTGTAGTGGTTGAAGAAGCGGTCCTGCTTGACCCGCACGAGCTTGTTCGCCGGAAGCCAGCCGCCCTGGTTGTCGGTGACGAAGACGTCGCCTTCCGGGCCCCAGCCGATGCCGTGCGGCGTGCGCAGCCCGCCGGCGACGTAGGAAACCTTGCCGGTGGCCTTCTCGACCTTGATCGTGGTGCCGCGGTTCGGCGCGGGCTGCGGGTCGGTGGTGGCGCCGCCATAGTTGATCGACACGGACAGGTTGGCGTAGAAGAAGCCGTCCTTGTACAGCAGGCCGAACGCGAACTCGTGGAAGTTGCCGCCGAACGGCCAGGTGGCGACGGTGCGGTAGTCGTCGGTCACGCCGTCGCCGTTGGTGTCGTTCAGCTCGACCAGGCGCGTCTTCTCCGAGACGTACAGCTTGCCGTCGACGTACTTGACGCCCATCGGTTCCTTGAGCCCGCTGGCGACGCGCTGCGTGCGCACCTTGCTCGGGTCGGTGTTCCCGCTGACGTTGCTCAGCAGGTGGACCTCGCCGAGGACCTTGTCGGAGCCGCCCCAGGTGGCGATGGCGAGCCGCCCGTCCGGCAGCCAGTCCATGCCGGTGACCTGCGGCTGGAATCCCTCGGGACGCAGATTCGTCAGCGTGAAGCCGGGGTGGACGCCGTTCAGCGGCAGGCCGTCTCCGGGGGAGTCCGTGGCGCCCTCGCATTCCTTGCGCCCCGGCGAGGTCACCCGCACGACGTCGGCGTCGGTGCTGAGCACGGAATTCGGCACGAGGGCGAAATCCGCCGCGCCCGGCGGCCGCCATTCGAGGGTGACCTGCTGGTCGTTGGTGTTGTCGAAATGGTCGATCCGCAGCGCGTGGTACCCGGTGCTCAACTGCACCGATCCGGTCGCCGGGGTCGCCCCGTGCAGGCCGTCGTGGTTGATCACCGTCTGGCCGTCGATCCGGAGCCGGGAGCCGTCGTCGCTGGTGAGCCGGAATTCGTACTGGCCCGCGGCGGCGACGTTGATGTTCGCGATGACCTCGGAGACGAAGCGTTCGTCGAGCCCGAAGTCGGCGGTGGTGGACCAGTCGATCGTCGGCATCAGCTTGTCGACGTTGGGGGTCTGGCCGGATTTGATCGCGCAGAGCTTGGTGAGCTCGCGCTGGAGGTCGTACGTGCGGAGCGTGACACCGGGTTGCTGGGGCGGGATGGCCGCTTCGGCCGGGGCCGTCGCCAGCCCGGACAGTGCCGTGACCAGCGCCAGCGAGGCGACGATGGACCGGTTGAAGCGCTTGCGGACAAACGGAAGCATCGTTGCTCCTCGGGTCGGCGGCGGAGCACCTCTGTGACGCCGCTGAACCTAAGAGGACTTTCGATCGAAGTCAACGAAAGTATGTACAGAACGGACGAAAGTTAGTCCGAACGGTCGTGTTACCCCAGTACCGAAACCACGAGCCGGTCCAGTCCCGCCAGCAACCGGTCACCGGATTCCGGCGCGTGCACGATGTGATCGGTCACCCCGTGCATGGCCGAGTAGAGGATCAGCGCCGTCGTCTCCGGATCCGGCGGTGGCGACTCCAGCGCCGCGAGGAATTCGGCGAACGTGTCGACGAGCGTGTTCGGCGAGTCCCGCTCCCCGCGCGCCGTGGGGTGGAAGAGGACGTCGTGGAGGCGGACGTCGCGGAGGTACTCCGTGACGCCCGCCCGCATCCACGCCCGCACCCCGGCGACCCCGCCCTCCGCGTGCGCGGCGGAGAGCTGAACATCGGCGAAGCGGCGTACGTAACGGTCGCGCAGCGCGTCCAGCAGATCCCCCTTGCTCGTGAAGTGGAGATAGAACGTGCCCTTCGCGACGCCGGCCCCGGAGGTGACGTCCTCGACGGTGAAACGCTCGGCTCCCTGCCTCTGGACCAGTTCTTCGGCCGCGTCGAGCAGATCCGTCCGCCGCTCGTCCGAGGGTTTGGTCCTGGGTGCCGTGCTCTTCATGCCCCCAGCTTAAGACGCCTCAAGATCCGGTACGCGCCCGACGACGCCGTCACGTTGCGCCGCGATGAGCCGGGCGTAGGGCCCGCCTCGGACGAAGAGTTCGTCGTGGGTGCCGGTTTCGGCGACGGAACCGGAGTCGAGGACGACGATGCGGTCGGCGTCGCGGATCGTGGACAGCCGATGCGCGATGACGATCGTGGTGTGCCCGTGTCGCAGATTCCGCAGCGCCGCCTGGATGTCCCGTTCGTTCTCGGTGTCGAGGTTCGACGCGGCCTCGTCCATGACCAGGACCGAGGCCGGGGAGACGAGCGCGCGGGCGATGGCCAGCCGTTGCCGTTGACCGCCGGAAAGCCGCAGTCCTCGTTCGCCCGCCTTCGTGTCGTATCCCTCGGGCAGCGCCATGATGAAGTCGTGCGCGTTGGCGGCGCGGGCGGCGGCTTCGAGTTCGGCGGAGCTCGCACCGGGCCGTCCGAGGCGGAGGTTGTCGGCGATGGTGGCGTCGAACAGGTAGACGTCCTGCGGGATGACGGTGATGTGGTCCCGCAGCCCGGCGAGCGGGAAGTCCCGCAGATCGTGACCGCCGAGGGTGACCGCGCCCGCGTCGACGTCCCAGAACCGCAGCAGCAGGTTGACGCACGTCGATTTGCCCGCCCCGGAATGCCCCACGATCGCCACCGTCGAACCCGCGGGCACCTCGAAGGTGACGTCGTCGAGAACGGGGCGCCCGGGCTCGTAGGAGAACGACACGTGGTCGAACCGCACGGCGGAGGTCTCCACGCGCGGTGTGGTGGTCGCGTCGTCGGGGACCTGCGCCGGCTGGTCGATCAGCTCCAGTACCCGGCGGGCGCTGGCACGCAACGGCGAGAGCTGACCGGCCATCTCGACCACTTCGGTGACCGGGCGGACCGCGGCGATGACGAGACCGACCGCGACCGTGGCGGTCGCGAGCGTGATCCCGCCCGACGCGCTCAGCACGACGGCCGTGATCAGCACGGTGATCATGGTGGCCGACGAAAGCAGATCGGTCACGCCGTTCTGGAAACCCACCGCGCGGCCGTGCGCGAGCTGATGACGGCGGATCGCCGACGTGCGTGCGGTGAGTTTCTCCTGCCACGCGTCGATTCGCCGGAAGGCCAGCAACTCGCGGATTCCCTGCACGCCGTCGACGACATCGCCGTTGAGCCCGCCGATCTCCTCGCGGAGCCGCTGTCCGTCGCGTTCGGTGCGGCGCGCCACGACGATCGGCACGAGGCTGGTGAGCAGCATGCCGATCCCCGCCGCGGCCGCCAGCCGGACGTCGATCGTGGCGAGCGCGGCGACACTCGCGATGCCGATGGTCACCGCGTTGAGGACACCGGGAAGCAGATGGGCGAAGAACAGTTCGAGCTGCTCGATGTCGCCCATCGCGACAGCCGCGACCTCGCCGGTGCGCCTTCCCTGCAACTCGCGGGGAGCGCTGCGCTCCAGGCCGTCGTAGAGGGCCAGCCGCAGACCTGCCTGGTAGCGGAAGGCGAAGGCGTGCCCGAACTGCGCGGCCGCCCACGTCCCGGCGCCCGCGACGACCACGGCGGCACCGAGGACGATCAGGCCGGGGGAGAGGTCGCCGGGTTCGGCGCCGGTCACGGCGGTCGCGATCAGCCAGGCCCCCGCGGCCGCGGCGACGACGGCGCCGGCGTGCTGGGCCACCCCGCCGGCGAGGGCGAGGACCAAGGCGGCTTTCCCTTGCCGCGCGCGGTTCAGCGTCGTGCGGAGCGGGGAACGGACGGCGGTGGTGTTCATGAGACTCCTTGTGCGGAGAGAAGATCGGCGTAGCGCCCGGAGCGGGCGAGGAGTTCGTCGTGGGTTCCCGTTTCGCGGATCACGCCCTCGTCGAGTACGACGATGCGGTCCGCGTCGCGCACGGTGGAAAGCCGATGCGCGATCACCAGCGTCGTGCGATTCCTGGTCAGCCTGCCGAGCGCCGTCTGGATCGACGCCTCGGTGGAGGCGTCGACGCTGGCCGTGGCCTCGTCCAGCACGAGGATCGGGGCGTCCAGCAGGACCGCCCGGGCGATCGCCACCCGTTGCCGCTGCCCGCCGGAGAGCAGCAATCCCCGTTCCCCGACTTCGGTGGCGTACCCGTCCGGCAGCCCGGTGACGAAGTCGTGGATGTCGGCGACCCGTGCCGCGGCCGCGATCCGCTCGTCCGAGGCGTCCGGGCGGGCGAGCGCGATGTTGTCCCGGATCGTGCCGGCGAAGAGGTGGGTGTCCTGGGTGACGAGCCCGACCATCGAGCGGATCTGGTCGAGCGGCAGGTCGCGCAGATCGTGCCCGCCCAGCGTCACGCGCCCGGCGCCGGGATCCACGAACCGTTGCAGCAGCGAGACGAGAGTGGACTTCCCCGCTCCCGACGGGCCGACGACCGCGACCGTCTCACCGGGGGAGAGCCGCAAGGAGAGTCCACTGAGGACGGACTTGCCCTCGGTGTAGGAGAAGGACACGTCTTCGAAGCCGACCGACGCCGTCAGCCCCTCGGCCGGAACGACCCCACGACGTTCCGGAGCGGGCGGGCTCTGGGCGAACAGCTTGTGCAGCACGTCGGCCGCGCTCGCGGCGTCGTAACTGGCGTGGAACGAAGTGGCCAGCACGCCGACCGCCCGCAACGCCTCGGCCGAGAGCACCATGACGACGAACAACGCCCCGACGTCCAGGGAGCCGCTCGCCGCGCGGACCGAGGCGACCGCGACCGTCAACGCCACCCCGCCGACGATCGCCAGCGCGTAGATCATCTGCGCGATCAGCGCGACCGCCATCACCCGGTTCCAGCCGGTGATCAGCCGATCCGACACGGTCGCCAGTTCCTCGCGGCGTCGTCCCGCCGCCCCGAACGCCTTGAGAGTGACCAATCCCTGCAGCGTGTCGAGCACGGTCGCGCCCATGCCGAGGTACGCGGTCATCAACTCGTCGCTGCGCCGTTTCAGCATCCGTGACCACAGCTTGGGCAGGATCAGCGCGGCGACGACGAACGCCGCCACGATCACCGCGGACCACGGGTCGTGGCCCACCAGCACCGCCAGCACGATCAGCGGTGTCACCGCGACCGCGACGAGCGAGGGCACGTAGCGGGCGTAGTAGGCCTCCAAGGACTCGATGCCTTCGACGAGCGCGCCCTTCAGCTCGCCGGTGCGTTCACCGGAGGTGTACCCAGGACCGAGTTCGGCCAGTTTCGCGAACGCCCGCGTCCTGAGTTCCTGTTTGGTCGCGGCCGCCGTGAGCTGCCCGACGATCTCCGCGACCCAGGTCAGCCCGAACCGGGCCAGCGCGATCGCCACGACCCCGGCCAGCGGCCCGGCCTGTTCGCCGATCCCGTGCCCGGTCAGCATCTGTTCCAGTACCCGGGCCAGCAGCAATCCTTGGCCGATGTAAGTGCAAGTCACCGCGACGCGCAGGAGAACGCCGGCCACGAGATAGCGGCGGACTCCGGTCGCCAGCGTCATGATGCGTCCCACCGGCACCCCCTTCGATAGTCGATTTAGGGTTACCTTAGTTCGACTGACCGACGGTCAGTCAAGAGGGATGCCTGTGACGTGGCTCACGAGGCCGGTGGCTCGCCGGGCTCGGATAGGCTGGTGACGGCGCGAGGGGGAGGGCGAGTGACGACGGGATCGGGCGAGCTGAGGTCGGCCGTTCTCGCGCAGGCGTGGCAACGCATCGACGGTGTCGAGGTCCTGTCCTCGGCCGACGGCGGGCCGCTGACCCGGACGATCAAGAAGATCATCGACCCGCTGGTGATCCGCACGGCGGCGCGTCCCCGGCTCGGCCGTCCCGTGCTGGACGCGGCCACGGCCGCGGAGGTGACGGAACTCCTGCTGGCCGACGCGGACAGGCTGCGTGCGACGGCCGCGTGGTTCACCCATCTCAAACGTCAGCGCCGCGTCCTGCGTATCACGGCGGGCAACGTGCAGGACGTCTGTTTCCCGCTGGCGTACGAACTGGCGACGGGTTTCGGCTCGCCGGGCCCCGGCGCGGCGGAGACGGCCGAGGCGGCGTTGCGGGATCTGCACGGCGAAGGCGGCACGGCGGGTGTGGATCAGCTCACCGCGTACCTCGCGGATCCGCGGCACGAGGCGCGGTTGACCGCGGAGTTGCGTCGCCGCTGGCACGCGGAATCGCCCGTGCCGCAAGACATCGCCGCGCTCCGGGCGTTCGTCGATGGCCTTTCCGACAGCGCTTGGCACGCACTCGCCGATTCGGTCACCGGGCACGCTCTCGGGCTCGGGCTGAGACAGCCGGGAGGGACACGGGCGCTCGGCGAGATCGTCCGGGAGATCTCCGGGCTGCCCGCACCGGATCTCGGTCTGCAGCGCGGGGAACGCACCGCCGTCCCGCCGTTGAGCCGGCGCGACGAAACCGGCGCCGAACTCCTCGAACGCAGTGTCGAACGGCGGGTGCGCGCGACCTTGCGCCGTCTTCCCCCGGACGAGCGGGCTCCCGTCGAGGACCTCGTCGACGCCGAACTCACCCGGGTCGCCGCCGGATTCGGGCTCGGCCTGCCCGCGCTGGCCGCGTGCTTCGCGCTGGGAGTCGTCCTCGCACCCGCGCTGCGGCCGCTCGACGGCGCGGCACCCGCCGGTGTCCCCGAGTTCGCGCGGCGGCTCAACGCGCAAGTCGCGAGGGAGGGCTACGTCCTGCACGCCCGCCGTGCCCTGGCCGGGGCCACGCCGCTCGCCCCTCGGCCCGACGCCGAACTCCTGCGCGATCTCCGCGAGTTCGCGAAGCACTTCCTCGGCAGGCTCTGGGTCCGGCTGCACGGGTTCGACGTGCGCGGCGACCAGCCCGCCGACGCCGCCGATGTCCGCGATCTCGTCACCGGCGTGGTCCGCTCGACGTCGTTGGATCTGCGGACGAAGGTGCGCCGCGCGCTCATGGCCCGCTTGCCGGATCTGGAGGCCGTGTCGTGACGCATCCGGTGCACACGCCCGTGGTCGCGGCCGACGGCGGCCTCATCGGCTTCGCCCTCGCCGATCTCCTCGCGGGCCGGACGACCACGATGCGCGTCGAGCTCAGTGACGCCGGGGCCGCCGAACCGTGGCTGACCCGGCTCGCGGGCGCGGATGCGAGTCTCACCGCGCTCGGCCAGGGGCAGGCGGATCTCCCCGCCCGGCCGGAATTGGGCAGGCTCGCGCTGCTGCTGTGGCTCCGCCGCTGGTGGCCTGCCGGTCCGTCGCTCGGAGTCCCGTCGCTGGACCCGGCGTTGCTGGACCTCGAAACGGCGGTCGCGACCGCCGAGGTGGAAGACCTGGCCGAAGGGCTTCTCGACGGTTTCGAAGCCTCTCCGGCGGAGCTGTTCGACGCGGCGATCGCGGATGGCGCGCTCGCGGCGGCGGCGCGGCCGGTCGCCGAAGACGTACGAGGACTGTGTGCCCGCCTCGCCGCCTGGTTCGACGAGCAGGACGACGTCGTGCGCGCCGAAGCAGCGGCACGCTGGGAAACAGTGGCGCCGGGACGACGCGCGTACGCGCTGGCCGCCGGCCTCGATCCGATCGCACCCGGCGAAGGCGTACTGGTGAGCGGACGTGCGAGCGTCGACTGGGCGCGGGTGCCGCCAGGGATCCTGGACGCCGGTGAAGGCACGGTGACCTGGCGGATCGTCGCCGCCGCGACCGCCACCCGGCTCGAAGTCGTCGTCGAGGGCGCGTTCGCCGACGCGGCCATCACCGCGTTCGCGAGCCACGAGGGCGAGCCGTTCGCGGAGGTGCCGCTGGAGCTGGGCGCCGGGCGGTTCACCGGTGCGGCCGACCTGGACGAGACCGCGGCCCGGCTCGCGGCGCGTGTCCATAGTGGACAGATCGCGGTCGTCGTCGGGGTGGCGGACGAGGGGGTCGCCGGGACCACCGCGGAAGACCGGGCCGAAGTGGTCGCGCTCGTGCGGGCCCGCCCGCCGGAGGTCAGGACGCTCGCCGAACGGGCGGCGGCCGCTTCCGCCGACGAGGAGTTCTGACGTGCTCGTCGGCATGCCACCGCCCCGGAACCCGCCGGATCGCCCGCTCCCACCCGAACTGGGCCCCGCGAGCTCGCACGGATACAACTGTCGTTGCGTCGCACGGCATTTCGGTCTCGACCCGGCACCGTACGGCGAGCTTCCCGCGTGCTCGCTGTCCGAACGCCAGTACCGGAAGCTGCTCGTCGAAGCGGGCAAGGTGCAGGACCAGGCCAAACGATTGGCTGTCACGCGGAACGTCGCGGAAGCGCAACGGAAGTACGCCCGGATGCGGGAGATCGCGCAGCGGCTCGACCGGACGGATCTGGAACTTGCCGCCGTCAGCGATCTGGCCACGCTCTGTTATTCGGCGGGCGATCTGCGCAACGCGCGGCAATGCGCCGAAGCCGTGCTCCACGTCTTCAAGGTGAGCGCCGCCGCCATCGTCCACTTCGGACAGTACGCCGAGGCGCGGATGATCGAAGGCTCGCGCGAGGTCGCCGAGCGTGTGCTCATCTCCCTGGCCACCGAGGAAGGCGACGTCGCCAAGGCGCGCGAGCTGATCGCCGGGCAGCGGCGCCGGGCGGCGTTCCGGAAGGAGGCGGGGCCGGACCAGTATCCGCCGGAGTTGCTCGACGTCCACGGTGTCGACGAGCTGGAACTGCGGATCTTCGACGTACGCGTGCAGATCGCCGCCGGGGATTTCGCGGGCGCGCGGACGGCGATCGAGGAGATCTTGGCGGCGCTGGACTCGCTCGCGGAGAACGACGAAGTCCGCGAGCGGGTCGTGCACCAGCAGGCCATGGTCAGGGCCGAACGGGCCCGGATCCGCCAGGCGGGTGGTGAGGACGCCGAGGCGCGGGCGGACCTGCTGAGGCTGACCGCCCAGCACGAGGGGAGCCCGATGGCCGCGAAGGTGGGCATCGGGCTGGCGGAGGCCCGCGCCCTCGCGGGTGATCTCCCCGGCGCGGTCGCCGCGATCGTCGCCGCCCGCGACGAACTCGCGGCGGCGGGCCTGACCGGCGATGTCGCGGAGGCGAGCCACGCGCTGGGCATGTTGCTGCTGCACGCGGGCGACGTCGCGCAGGCGAGAGCGCAGTTCGAACACGCGGGGACGATCCGGACGGCCAACGGCGACGGCCCGGGCCTGCGTCTCGTGGACACGGCACTGGCCCGCTGCGCGGCGGCGGACGGCGACTGGGCGACGGCGGAGGACCACGCGAACCGCGCGAGGGAATCGGCGCGGGCGTCGGGGGACTGGTCGGATCGCCTGCACACGGATTTCGTCGCGGCTTCGATCGGGTTCGCGCGTGGAGAAGACCTCCCCGCGGTGCTGGATCTGCTGCTCCCGCTGGCGCTCGCGGCGGCGGAGTACCGGTTCGAGTTCGTCTCGCCGGAGGCGCGCACGGCCTGGGCACGCGACATCGCGGCTCCGACGATGGGGATGGCGCTGGCGTTGCTGGCTCGGCTTCAGGAGCCGAGGCTGGCGGCGGAACTCGTCGAGCGCGCCTGCGCCGTCGGTGCGTACACGGGTGTGGAGGAACACTCGCTGGACCTCACGGGCGCGCTGCCCACGCTCGAAGTGGGGCCGGTCGCCGAAGGACTTCCGTTGGCGGCACTGGGTTCCGTGACCGCGTCGCTTCCGCTGCGGCTCGCCCCGCCGCCCGCGCTGCGCTGGTCGCCCTCGTCGCCCATGGAGCTGGATCCGTGGCTCCGCCTCGCCGCCGAGCGGTACCGGCTGCCCCGTCCGGTCACCGAAACCGTCGAGACCTGGCCTGCCGCGAAGCCCGGGCGCGAGACGTTCCTCCTGCGCTTCGCCGACGCCGGGCACACTTTCCTCACTTGGCGGACCACCGAGGACCTCGACACCGTCCACACGCATCCGATCGACTTCGCCCTGGTCGGCACCGCGCGTCAGTATCTGGACGCCGCGTCCCCGACACCACACGAAGGCGAGAGCGTCGCCGACGCCGTCCGGCGCTCACTGAGCGAAGACGCCTTCGGAAGTTTCGCCGGAGAACAACGGCTCGCCCGTGTCCTCGCGCTCAACCTCCTCCCCGCCGACCTGGTCGACCGGCTCCGTCGTGCCGCCGCCGGAGGAAACCGTCCGCTCCTGCGGATCCAGCCGTCGCCGAGCCTCGCCGGGGTCCCGTGGGGATTGCTGGCGCTGCCCGACCGGCGGGCCGATCGTGTACTGGAGATCGACGAGATCGGGTTCTGTTTCGACGGCGACGAGCGCGTTATCGACGTCGCCGACGTGTCGCTGCTCGCCCCGGCGGCGATTCCGCGCCGCCCCTCCCCGTCCGGCGGCCCGCCGGTCTACCTGCTCGACCCGCGCATCCCCGGCCAGAGCGCGTTCGGCGAGCTGGGTTCCGTGCTCGGCAAACAGGACGCGACCTCGCCGCTGATCCGCCATCTCGACGAGCGGCTCGCCGATGGCCCGGTCCTTCCCGCCGCCGAACGCGCGCTCGAACTGGTGCGCCGCACGGACACCGACCGCCGTCTGCTCGCCGAACTGCTGGCGGGGCCCTGTTCGCGGCTGGTGTTCGTCGGGCACGTCAGCCGCGTCCGTGACGAGCACGGCGCGCAGACCGCGCTGCATCTGTCCTGTCCGGCCGATCTGCCGGGCACGGCCGCCCCGATCGGGACGCACCGGCCGTTCACCGCCGCCGACCTCGCACTGTCCGAACTGGACATGCCGGCGCGGGTGGCGCTGATCGGCTGCGCCAGCGCGAGCGATTTCGGCCTCGCCGAACCGTTCGGCGTGCTGCTCGCCGCCGTCGCGGCCGGAGCGGGTCTGGTCGCCGCCACGGTGTGGGCGCTGCCGACGTCGGCCGCCGTGCCCGGTGCGGACCCGATGTCCGGACTGGTCATCGCCGTCGACACCGCGCTCGCCGGGGAAGACCCGGTCACCGAGCTGTGCGCCTGGCAGCGGTCGAAGCTCGCTCGCTGGCGCGAGAACCCCGAACCGGCGGCCTCGCCGGTCTTCTGGGCGCCGCTGACCTGCCTCGACGCGACCGACGACGGGAAAACCTGGGTTCGGTAGCGGCGCGCGCCGCCGAAGCTGTGTCCGACACCGACGACACGGCGAGAGGCGGCACCCGATGTTCAAGAAGATCCGCGACAAGATCAACGACGCGACGCAGCAGGGCATGGCGCGGGGCGAACAGGACTTCCAGCGCCACGCGGAGCAGTTCCGGCAGGCCGCCGCCGCGCAGGGCCACGACATCACCCCGCAGCTGCCGACACCGCAGCTGGCCGCGCAGGCGTTCCGGAACCTCAACGCCGACCCGGACATGGCGGCGTTCCTGGCGCTGCCGATGGACGAGCAGTTGCGCCAGCAGCAGGAACTGCAGGCCTACGGCACCGAGCTGCGGCGGCTCTACGACACCTGCGAGCCCGCCACCCTGGTGGTTCGTGGCCTGGAACCGACCGGCCGGAAGATCGCCGGGCAGGCGCAGTACACCGCGACGCTCGAGGTCACCCGCGCCGACGGCACCACCTACCGGACGGTGACACAGCTGATCACGCCGCTGGCGACGATCCAGCAGTACGCGCCCGGCACCCGCCACGAAGCCCGCGTCGACCCCGCCGACCCGGCGAAGGTCGCCGTGTTCGGGCCGATCGGTTAGGCGGTAGCGATGTTCGGGACCTTCGAGTTCGGCCTGCCGGAAGACCCCCGGCAGGCCCGCCGCCCCGGCCTGCGGCTGTGGCTGCTCGGCGTGCCCACGACGCTCGCCTGGGCGGTCGCGGGCTGGTCGGGCGCCCTCGGGCTGCTGGACGGATTCCGGTTGATGTCGCTGAATCGCGTCGACACGTGGGGGGCCGACGCGGGCCCGGCGGTATCCCTCGTCCTGCTCTTCAGCATCTCGATCACGGTGGCTTCGTCGCTCGGCTTCGCGATGCTGTGGGGCGGCGGGATGTCCTTACGCGGGATGGGCGTCGGCTTCCGGGCGAGCAGCCTGGCCGCGTCCCTCGGTATCGCGCTGGGCACCGGCGCCGCGATTCCGTCCTGGACGCCGCCGGAGTCGGTGGGGAAGCGGCTGCCGTCGGAACCCTGGACCGACGCGGACTGGATCGTCTACTACGAGCCGTATCTCGTCCCGGCGGTGGCCGGGGTGGCCGCGCTGGTCATGATCATGGTGCTGGGACGGGCGTTCGTCACCAAGGCCGAAGCGGACGACCGCGCGCAGGCGCTGGCGCAGACCGGCCGCCAGGTGATGGGCCACGTGCTCGGCGTCGAGTTCACCAACGTCTGGGTGATGGGGAATCCCCGGTTCACCGTGCAGGTCCGGTTCCCCACCGACGCGGGGGAGCGGACCGTCGTCGCCACGATGATCACGCCGCCGTTGCAGGCCCCGGCCCGCGGTTCGACGGTGAAGGTCACCTACGACCCGCGCGATCCGGACTCGGTCCGGATCGATCCGGATCCGGCGGATCGGGCGTCGGGCGGAAACCTCGGCGCCTTCCTGCCCCCGTTGTTCTGATCGCCCTCTACACTCCCGCGGATGGACGAACAGACGGCAGAGGTGTCCACCGCGCAGGCGGTCCGCAAAGCGATGATCCGGCTGGTCCCGTTCCTCGGGCTGCTCTATCTGCTCAACTATCTCGACCGGGTCAACGTCGGGTTCGCGGCGCTCACCATGAACGCCGACCTCGGCATCAGCTCGGCGGCCTACGGGCTCGGCGCCGGCCTCTTCTTCGTCGGGTACTTCTTCTTCGAGGTGCCCAGCAACGTGATCCTGCACAAGGTCGGGGCGAGGGTCTGGATCGCGCGGATCATGGTCACCTGGGGCATCGTCGCCTCGGCCACCGCGTTCATCCAGGGCGAGGTCAGCTTCTACATCGTGCGGGTGCTGCTCGGTATCGCCGAGGCCGGGTTCTTCCCCGGCATCATCCTGTACCTGACCTACTGGTTCCCGCGGAAGGTGCGGGCCAAGATCGTCGCGCTGTTCTTCCTGGCGGTCCCGCTCTCGTCGGTCATCGGCAGCCCGATCTCCGCCTTGCTCATCAAACACGGCGACGGGGCGCTCGGCTTCGACGCGGGCTGGCGCTTCATGTTCTTCGCCGAGGGCGTTCCTTCGATCCTGCTCGGTATCGCGGTGCTGTTCCTGCTGCCGAACCGGCCGAAGAACGCGAAATGGCTGACCCCGGACCAGCGCACCGCGCTGCAGTCGACCCTCGACTCGGAGGACACCCGCGAGGTCGGCCACGAGGTGAGCACCCGGTCGGCCCTGACCGATCCGCGCGTGCTCGCGCTGAGCGCCGTCTACTTCGGGATCATCTTCGGCCTTTACGTGCTCGCCTTCTTCCTCCCGCAGGTGATCAAGGGCTTCGAGCAGCAGTTCCAGACCAAGTACGGCATCGTCGAGATCGGGCTCGTCACGGCGATCCCGTATGCCATCGCCGCCGTCGCCATGGTGTTGTGGGCACGCCATTCCGACCGCACCGGCGAACGGGCGGGGCATGTCGCCATCGCCGCGTTCGTCGGCGCGGTCTCGATCGCCGCCGCGCTCTACCTGGGTTCGCCGTTGCTGGTGATGGCCGCGGTGACGCTCTGCGCGGTCGGTGTGTTCACCGCGGTCCCGGTGTTCTGGCAGCTGCCGAACGCCTTCCTCACCGGGGTGGGCGCGGCCGCCGGGATCGGCCTGATCAACTCCTTCGGCAACCTTTCGGGTTTCGTGGGCCCCTACCTCGTCGGCTGGCTGCAGGGGCTGACCGGCAGCTTCCGGCCCGGTATGTGGGCCGTCGCGTTCTTCATGGGGATGGCGGGTGTCATCGCGTTGTTCTTCCGCCGCAAGGAGAAGGCCAAGGAGAAGGTCGCGGTCAAGTGAGGTGGTCGAAGTCGCCGTTCACCCACCGGATATGGGTCTCGGCGCTCCGGCGCACGACGGCGCGGGCGTCCCGATCGATCGTGTCGCCGCCCAGGGTGTAGAGCCGGTCGTAGGTGAAGTCGTCGAGCCGGTCGACGACGCGGCGGACCACGGCCGCCGACAGCGGGATGTGCTTGGGGAAGTTGCGCTGGAACGACACCCAATCCGGCGCGAGCCCGCCCGAGATGGTGTCGCCGGCCAGGATGCTGCCGTCCGGTGTCCTGGCCACGGCGCTGCCGCGCATATGCCCGCCGAGCCGGATCAGTTCGAGGCCGGGCAAGGGTTCCACGTGCTCGTCCCAGAATTCGAACGCCGGATCGGGTGCGGGCAGCCATTCGCGGTTGCGTTCGTTGACCAGCACCGGGACCCCGCCCAGCGCGCGGCTCCAGCCGAGCTGGGCGCCGAACATGTGCGGATGGCTGGTGGCGATCACGGCGACGTCGCCGAGGCCGCGTACGACGTCGAGCACCTCGGTGTCCAACCAGGACGGTGGATCCCAGAGCAGGGTGCCCGCCGGGGTCGTCGCGATGAACGACCAGTGCCCGATCGCGAACTGAGGATCCCGCTTGACGCTGTACAGTCCGCGCCCGTGATCCCGGAGCAAGGTCTTGTGCGGCACGGAGATCAGTTCCTCGTGCGTCCACCAGCGTCCGGTGTGCGCGCCGAGGTCACCGGCTTCCTCCATGCCGACCTCGCCGCGGTCGAGCACGCATCGGGGCGGCTCCGGGGAGGCTGGGTGTTCGATACCGCACCTGTCGCAAATCCACATGATCGAGAGCATGCGACCTCCAGTGCGCTGGAGGTCAAGACGCGTCTTCCCCCGGCTCGCCGAGCCGGGGGAAGACGGGTGATCAGCTGACCGTCGTCTTGCCGAGGACGGCGTCCTGGTCGGGCGGGTCGAGGGTGAGGTTGACGTCGAACTCGCCGAGCGAGCTGTCGGTGACGATATGCGAGGTCGCCGCGGCGTCCACGCTGCTGGTCGCCTCACCGGCGGGGGTTCCCGCCGGAATGGTGAAGTCGACCTTGCCCGTCGCGGTGAACTTCAGTGAGCCCTCGGCGGGCACCTCGGTGTCCGGGATGGGCAGATCGATCGGGATCGACACCTTCTGCTCGCCGAGCGCGATGTTCACCTTCGAAGCGATGGTGCCGGAGAGCTTCTTGGCGCCGACCAGCCGGAGCCCGTCACCGGCGGCCTGGCCGGAATCGACGTCGAGGGTGAACGGCACCGAAATGGGCTCACCCGCCTTCGCCGTCGCCGGGATTTCCGCCTTCACCACCACCGCGACCTGCTGGTCGCCGATGATGGGGAAACCGCCCTTGTAGGTGAGATTCTTTTCGACGGCGGCCGCGGTCCCGGCCGCGGTGAGCATTACGGTTCCGGCGACCACGGCCGCGATCCCGGCCGCGCAGAATCGCCGGACACCCTTCCGTACGAGGGTTTCCGTCATGTCAGGTCCTTTCGTCGTTGAATGGGCTCGAAACCGAATGTAGGTGGAAAGTCACCAACGAGGAAAGGAAAAGATCTCTCGCGTTTTCTTTACGCTTCGATCTTGTCACGTGTATGTGGAATACCCTGGACGCCGTTTGTCATTCGAAGGCGGAAAGGGGAAATGCCGTCCGCATTATTGTCACCCTGGTGACAGGTGCGCCGTCCGCGCGGCGAACGACTATCGTCTTGATCGTGACCGAACGACCCGAGCCGTGGCACCTACGGACACGCAGGTTCCTGCGCGCGACGGACCAGCGCCGGGAACTGGTGCGCGGCGCACGGTTCCTCCGCGGCCTCGTTCCCGGGGACGCCGACCCGCCGGTGCTGTCGACGGGCCGCTCGTCCGACCGGCTCGCCCGGCTGCTCGCCGAGGCGGGCGCGGACCGGCCCAGCGCCACCCGCGAGCTGGGGCTGGCCGCGGTGCAGGCGTGGCAGGCCGTCCGCCGCTCCGGCGCGCCGCCGCTGTCCTCGGACGGCATCACCGTGCTGTTCACCGATCTCGTCGGCTTCTCGACCTGGGCACTGGAGGCCGGCGACGATCGCGTGCTGGAGCTGCTGCGGGAGGTCTCCAAGGTGACCGAGTCGATCGTCACCGGGCATCGCGGCAGCGTCGTGAAGGGACTCGGCGACGGCGTGATGGCCGTGTTCGCCGACCCGGGCGAGGCGGTGAACGCCGCCTACGAGACGTGCTCAGCCGTGAGCGTGATCAAGGCCGAAGGCTATCTGCCCCACCTGCGTGCGGGGCTGCACCGCGGGAATCCGCAGCGCGTCGGCGACGACTACCTCGGCGTCGACGTGAACATCGCCGCCCGGATCATGGCCGCCGCCGACGGCGACGAGGTCCTGGCCAGCGCCAGCGTCGTCGAGGAGCTGGACCAGGACTCCTTCACCGTGCGCCCGCGCCGGAACTTCCGGGCCAAGGGGACCCCGAAGGATCTCCGGGTCTTCCGGGTCGTTCCCCGGTACTCCTCGTGAGTGGCGAGGACGGTTAGAACCGTCCTCGCCACTCACGAGGCGGTACGGCTAGCCGGGCATCTCCGACGGCTGCGAGTCCAGGCCTGGCCGGGGCTTCGTCCAGCCGCCACGCGTGAAGTCCGGCACCGCCACCGGTTTCCCGCCGCGCGCGAGGGAGACCACGCTCAACGGCACGGGGGAGCACCAGGCCGCCGAGTCGTAGACGTCGATGTCCGGCACCAGCCCGGCGCGCATCTGCTGCACGATCCGCCACTGCAGCACGTAGTCCATGCCGCCGTGCCCACCGAGGTTCGGGTCGTCCTTGAGTTTCTTCCACAGCCAGTGGTCGTGGCGGTCGCGGTACGGCCCGAAGTCCTTCCACGCGTGCCCGCTGTGGTCGGGCTCGACGTAGATCCGGGCGGGGTAGTCCTCCACGATGCCGCGGCTGCCGGCGAGGCTGTTGATGCGGCTGTACGGGCGCGGCGAGCTGACGTCGTGTTCGGCGCGGATGATCCGGCCCTGCTCGGTCTCGATCAGGCAGGTCACCAGGTCACCGTTGATGTAGGTCTCTTTCCACGACGGGTGGCCCGGCGGCATGTGGCGTTTCCGGTAGTCGGCGAGCCCCTTCGGCTCGGTCGCCGTGGCGCGCAACGTGGTGAACCGGTCGCCGCGGTTGACGTCCATGCAGGCGGCGATCGGCGCGAGACCGTGCATCGGGTAGAAACTCGCCGTGCTGCGGGTGTGCCACTTCCGGCGCCACGCGTCGGTGTAGTACGTGTCGGAGAACAGCAGCTCACGCAGGTCGTGCAGGTAGCCGCCGTGCCCGTTGGTGACCTCGCCGAAGACGCCTTCGTGCGCCATCTTGAGGATGGCCAGCTCGTTGCGGCCGTAACTGCAGTTCTCCGCGAGGAACAGGTGCTTGCGGGTCTGCTCGCTGGTGTCTACGAGATCCCACAGCTGATCGAGCTCGGTGGCGATGGGCAGTTCGACGCCGACGTGCTTGCCTGCCAGCAGCGCGGCCTTGCCCTGCGGGTAGTGGAACTCCCACGGCGTGGCGATGTAGACGAGGTCGATGTCGTCGCGCGCGAGCATCTTCTTGTACGCGTCGGCGGAGCCGCCGTACTCGGCCGGACGCGGACGCCCGGCGGCGGCGAGCTTGTCCGCCGCGGCCTTCGCGCGCTCGGCGCGGATGTCGCAGACGGCCGTGACCGTGGCGCCCGGCACGGCGCTCCAGCCGCCGATCATGGACATCCCGCGGTTGCCGAGACCGATCATCCCGATCCGGACGGTCTGGTGCCGCTCGAACGGGACGCCGATCATGCTGCGCTGACCAGGACGGCGGGGCGAGGTCGCGGCTTCTTCCGCGGCGGTGGCGGTCGCCGGGATCGCGGCGAGCGCCCCGGCGGCGAGCGCGCCACCGAACAGTGTCCGCCGGGAAACGGAGGGCAGGTCGTCGGCCATGAAGAACACTCCTTCGTGTCGCCTTCGGTGCCCAGACCCTGTCCAATCGCCGCCGGATATGTCAAGAGATGCGCCAAAGTGAGCAGAAAACTGCATTAATGCGCAGTTTGGCTGTGTGTTGGAGGCCGCTTCGCGCAACCCGGGTGCGCGCACGCACCCGGGTCGCGCTCGGGGTCACCGGCGGATCATCACCTGGTCGATGGACTTGCGCACCAGGTTCGGCACGACGCAGTCGTCCGCCGGATAGCCGACCGGGATGACGGCGAACGCCTTCTCGTTCTGCGGGCGTTCGAGCAGTTCGCCGAGGAACCGCATGGGCGACGGCGTATGCGTCAGCGCGGCCAGCCCGGAGAGGTGAAGCGCCGTGAGCAGCATGCCCACCGCGATGCCCACCGACTCGTCGACGTAGTAATGCTTGTGCTTGGTGCCGTCCTCGTCGAGGAAGTAGCGCTGCTGGAAGACCACGATGAGGTACGGGGCGTCGGTGAGGTGCGTCTTCACGGCGTCGGTGCCCAGCGGGCGCAAGGCGGACAACCACTCCTCGCCGAGCCTGCCCTCGTACGAAACGCGTTCCTCCTCTTCGGCTGCTTCACGGATCCGTTGTTTGGTCGCGGCGTCCTTGATGAGCACGAACGTCCACGGCTGCTGATGCGCGCCGCTGGGCGCGGTCGAGGCCACCGCGATGGCGTCGACGACCACCTGCTCGGGCACCGGATCGGTCGAGAACATCCGCACGGTGCGGCGGCCGTCCATGCGGCGGCGCAGATCGGCGGCGGTGGCCAGCGATTCCTCCGCGGGCATGCGCGCCGGACGATAGGGCACCGGCTCGAAGGGGTCACCGTAGGTCGGGGTCCACTGTGCTGCGGTCATGGTGGCGATTCTGTCGGCGGAAAGGCCTTTCGGGAAGCCCCGGCGCCGGGTTATGTCCCTGGAGTTATGCCGCCATCTGTCTCAAGTGGACGGACGCCGGGTGTCGTAACCGGCGGGTGGTTCCGGTACCTAGAGGGGCACTTAGCGGTAGGCGCGCCGAAGAGATAAGTACCTACTCCACGACTTTCGGAGGTGTCCGGTTTCTCTTGCCGGGTCCCAGAATCAGCACACCCGTCCCCATCGCGCGGCCGAATCCCGGCCGCAGAAATGAGTCGGAACCATGCGACTGCGCTCCTTCGCACTGATCGCCGGCACCGCCTTCGCGGCGCTGCTCGGCGTCACCGCCCCCGTGGCGTCCGCCGCGGAACCGTCCTCCGACGTCCAGCCGATGATCATCGGCGGCCAGAACGCGTCGAGCGGCCCGTGGGCGGCCAGGCTCTTCGCCAACGGCAGGCAGACCTGTACCTCGACGATCATCGCGCCGCAGTACATCCTGACCGCGAAGCACTGCGTGGCCAGTGGCGGCACGTTCACCTTCCGGATCGGCAGCCTCGACCAGCAGAGCGGCGGCACCATGGCCACCGGCTCCACGGTCACCCGTCACCCGAGCGCGGACCTCGCGATCGTGAAGCTGACGACCTCGGTCAACGCCACCTACTCGCCGCTGGGCACCACCGCCAACGTCTCCGTCGGCCAGACCGTCCAGGTCTACGGCTGGGGCGCGACGAGCCAGTGCGGCTCGGAGATCAACTGCCAGTCGCGCTACCTGAAGGTCGCCAACGTCTCGGTCACGTCGGTCTCCTGCCGTGACTACAACGGCGGCATCGCGGTGTGCGCGCGCCGCGGCGACGGCATCACCGCCGGCGGGGACTCGGGTGGCCCGATGTTCGCCTCCGGCCGCCAGGTCGGCGTCGCGTCGACGAGCGACCGGCAGACGACGACCGCGTACACGAACATCACGCGGTACCGGCCCTGGATCCAGCAGATCGCCGGCGTCTGACGTTTGGTTGTAGCGGGGCCCTCCTCGGCGGTTGCCGGGGAGGGCTTCATTTGTAAGAGCTGAGTACTTGTCAATAGCAGCTTTTAATCTGCGCATCCAAGCGGGTTGCCTGGCCCGAGTGCCCTCCTCGCCGCCATCCAGTGAGTTCCCGCGCATACACGTCCGCTCTGTCGAACGTGCCCGGCAACGGTGGTATCCAACTCCTTGCTGCGGCGTGCACCTGTCAGGTTTTTTGCTGCAGAGTGGTACCCCCTGGCTGCGTCCTGGTGTTGAGGGTCTAGCCTGAACGGAGGACATGCAACTTCTGGGAGGGACGTGCATGGATCCCGAACTGGTGGCCTTGGCGGGCACGTCGGCGACAATTCTGGTGAGATTACTGACGACGGACAGCTGGAAGAAGATCGTGTCGGCGGTTGGTTCACTTTGGCGCAAGGTACATCCGGAACGTGGTGCCACCGTGGAAGCCGAAGCCGAAGAGACTCGGACGGCGATCCTCGCTGCCCGTGATGCCCAGGATCCTGACGTCGAGCCTGATGCCGTCAAAGAATGGCAGGGGCGGCTGCGAAGGCTCATGGCGGCAGATCCCGGCATCGCGGACGAGTTGCGGAGGCTTCTCGGGGAGTGGACGCCGTCGGAGGGAGATGCCGATGAAGCGCGTTCTCGCGAAGTCAACATACGTGTCAAGGCGTCCGGAAGTTCCCAAGTTACGCTCGCAGGTCGGGACGCACACATCACGAAATCGTGACCGGTTCGGACCGGTCAGCCAACGTTCCGGCGAATTTCTACGTTGAGGTTTCTGGAAACGGGCAATCGACCTTAGCTGGCAGGGACGTCCACATCCACTACGTGGACGGTGGGAATACGACCCGCCGCGTAATAAGCCCGGTACCGGACGATGTATGCCCCTATCCGGGATTGTCCGCGTTCACTGCTGAGGAAGCGTCA
The DNA here is from genome assembly GCF_022479115.1 of Amycolatopsis sp. EV170708-02-1. Lineage (NCBI taxonomy): Bacteria > Bacillati > Actinomycetota > Actinomycetes > Pseudonocardiales > Pseudonocardiaceae > Amycolatopsis > Amycolatopsis sp. EV170708-02-1. Next base: position 2,418,119 of record NZ_CP092497.1, on the reverse strand, counting down.
TGGTTTTTCGGCCGCGACATGTTGACGGCGCGGCTAGCAGGGCATCTGGCGGCGAGGATCGACGGTGGTGGCCCCTTGATCGTTGTCGGTCCCTCCGGTGTCGGGAAGTCGTCGCTGCTGCGTGCCGGGCTCCTCGCCGCCGTGCGCGACCGGGGAGTCCTGCCAGCATCTGGAGCCTCTCGCTGGCCTCAACTCGTCCTGACGCCGACAGATCAACCTGTCGTCGAGCTCGTACGGCGACTGGCGAAGCTGTTTTGTCTCGAAGAGGCGGTGGTGAGTGAGTGGGTCAACAGTCCCGATGTCTTGGTCGACGCGATCAAGGCGCAACTGGTGCGTTACGGGGACGGTGCACGCATTATCGTCGTGGTCGACCAGCTTGAAGCATTGTTCGCCTTATGTGAGGACGAACCGCAGCGCAACTCCTACCTCGACTTACTTGCCGGCGTCGCAGCGGAAGGAGGACCAGGTCTCCTGGTCTTCGGCCTCCGAATTGACGCTTATTTCCACTGTGTCAGTCATCCTTTGCTGCTTGAGGCTGTGAATCACGGGCAAGTCGTTGTCGGCTCGATGACGGAAGCTGAGCTCCGTAAGGCTGTGCAATTGCCTGCCAGGCAGGTCGGCCTCGACATTGAGCCGGGCCTGGTCGAACTCCTGCTGCGCGACCTCGGCCTTACGCCGACTGGCGTTTATGAGGCCGGACGACTACCTCTCTTGGCACACGCGTTACGAGCCGTCTGGCAGGAGCGGAAGGGGCATCTGCTGACGGTCGAGAGCTATCACACGACCGGTGGAATTCCCGACGCGATCGCCACCACTGCGGAAAGTGTATACTCCCGCCTCGGCGACAACGAGCAGAAGATCGCGCGCACGCTATTTCTTCGAATGATCAAGATCGGTGACGGCGCCGAAGATACTCGCCGTACGCTCGCTCCTAGCGATTTGCCGGATGATGAAATTGTCTTCAGTGTAATTGAAGCCTTCACGGCCGGCAGACTGTTAACGCAGGAACGTGGCGCGATCTTCATTTCGCATGAAGCGCTTCTGAGAGCTTGGCCGAGGCTGCGCGGGTGGATCGATGACGACCGAACGAGTAATCTCTCCCGGCAATTTCTAGAGGAGGCCACAGCAAGGTGGGAACAAGATAGTCATGATCCCGCGCTCCTGTTGCAGGGGAGTCGTCTGGACAATGCCCGCGCCTGGATTGAAACTGCGCGCGCTGAACACGGCTTGGGGCCACGGGGGGTGGCTTTCTATACGGCCTCAGTCCGGCGCCGTGCCCGAGTTCGCCGGATCCGGCGAGCGATTTTCGTGACGCTGTGCATGTTAGCTGTAACCGCGAGTGTTGCTGCAGGTGTCGCCGTTTTCCAGAAGTCTCGTGCACAGACTGCGCTCGCACAGGCGACGGCCGGCAATCTCGTTACGGAAGCCCGGCGCCTGCGCAGCACTGGTCAGATCGATAACCTAGTCCTTGCGCGGCAGCTCGACCTGGCGGCATGGAAACTTCTCGCCGACTCGGGCTTGGCGATCGATTCCGTGCTCCACACCGGACTGATGATCGACGCCAGTGTTCCAATTCCATTGAGAACCAACAGGGTTGCCTTTAATTCCGAGGTGTCCAGATTGGCTCTGGCTTTCAGTCCTGACGGTCAATTCCTCGCGATCTCCAACAGGGCAATCGTGGGCAGCGTCCTTCAGTTATGGAACGTTTCCGATCATGACGAACCGCGACTTGCCTCTGATCTCCCCATGGCTGAGGGGAGTCGGGCTACTGCGACCTCCTTTGCTTTTAGTCCTGATGGGGAAATGTTGATCGCAGGTTTCGAGGATGGGACTGCAGTTCTCTGGGATGTGCGGAATCCGATGAAACCGGAGGTACTCCACGTCTTCGACGATGGTGGTAACTGTGATGTGGCGGGCTCTGGGGCGACCGATGCGCTGGTGAGAGTAGCTGCGCAGGACTGTGAACTAGTGGCGAGAACCGTTGGTTACATTGCTAATAGATACCTTCTGGTTGGTTCCACATATCAGAGTATCTCGAGTGATATTACCGTATCCACTATTCAGCCCTGGGATATAACAAACCCGCGCGAACCTCGTAAAGTGCCGCCTCCGGCGGAGACGTCTTCCGGAATGATCAGCCTTGTCGCTGTGGACCCACGGAATCATCTAGCGCTTGTCAATCAAAACGCGACGATGTCTGCGTCTCAAAACGGTACGGCAAATATCAAAAGCCAACTTTGGGATGTTGGTAGCCCTCAGGATCCGGTCGTTTTGACTACTGTAAGAAATCCTGGTAACAGGTTTCCTGGACATGATCTGGCGCTTAGTGTGGACGCTGGCAAACTTGCCATGCTGGATGACGGTGGCCTGCAGATGTGGGATGTCTCCGCTGCGGGGAATGCGGTCAAGCGAGGTGTGGTTTCCGGGGTTGTCGGCAGTGGGCCCGGTCGATTAAGCTTTAGTCCTGACGGTGGAATTCTGGCCAGTGGTCACAGTACTAGTCCAAGTGTTAGCCTATGGAATGTTGCCAATGTCGACAACCTGGAACCTCTCGGTCAGCCCTTGACCGGGCACGAAAGCTCAATTGGGGCTGTCACGTATAGCCCGGGCGGGAACATTATAGCCAGTAGTGCTGATGCGTACCGCGAAGACAATGGCTTCCTGCCATTGTCGACAGTTCTCTTGTGGAATATGAATACTGACGAGAACGTGCGACGGATCTGTGCTACAACCCCTAGGCTCAGTGTTGAACAATGGAAAGAATACCTTCCTGCGATCCCGTATGGGCCGCCATGTCGTTGATGACTGTTGCACGGTGGAGCTTCTTTATCTCCCACTTACTGCTCGACAGTCCGGCAGCTGGGGTGGAGGTCTTCAAGTGCCGCGCTGCTGCAGATTTGCTCGGTGGTTCGCCACGTTGACGCGGTTTCCGCAGAGTCCCGGCATGCAATAACGGCGCCGCCCGGGGCGTGTGGTGTCGATGAACGCGCCTTGGCAGGTAGGCGCGCTACAGGTGTGAAACCGTTCCGCGCCAAGAGTCTGGACCACGCTGAGTATTCCGACGCCGGAGATCAGGGACAACGCGTCCGAAGTCGTCGCGGTAGGTTGCAGCGAGACGGCCCATCTCGCGCGCCCGGCACCGGCCTGAAGTGTGACATAAGCGGCCGTCGCAGTGAGCTCGGTCGCGCCGGTGATCAAGCGGTCTTGGGTCGGATGGTCGATTAGGTCTCGCACAGTGGTCCGCAGTCGGTGAACAGCGCGCAGGTCACCAGGCCGGGTGCTCACTGGAATCGAGTGTTGCTCAGCGAAGGCGACGAGAGACGCCAGATCGGGCAGCTTGTCTTCCCCATGCCAGACCTCAGGCGCCGTGTTGACCAGGTCGGTAGCGACGCCCGCCGCCCAGACGTAATCGTCTAACGCCACTTGCATCCCTTACCAACCTCTCGTACGTTCGCGGTTAACCGACACTTTAACCCTTACCGGGAGGTTCACCGTGGAGATCGACGCGGTGGTGTTCGACATCCTCGGCACGCTCGTCGACGAGCCGGCCGGGATCCGCGCGGCCGTCCGGCAGGCCGCACCCGACGCCGATGCGGACAAGCTGGTCGATCAGTGGCAGGGCCACGTCGAGACCGAGCAGCGGCGCATCGTCGCAGGGGAGAGGCCGTATGTGCCGAGTGACGTTCTCGACCGCGAAGCGGCTCAGCTCGCCACTAAGACGGACGTGGTGCCGAAGCTCTCGCCGTGGCCCGACGCCGTCGAAGGGCTGGCCAAGCTCGCTGAACACCACACGCTGATCGGGCTTTCCAACGCCGGCCGGACGAGCCTGCTGCGGATCAACGCCCACGCGGGCCTCCGATGGCATCAAGCGCTCTCCGCGGAGGAGGCGCGGACCTATAAGCCGGATCCAGCGGTCTACCGACTGGCTGTCGACTTGGCCAAAACGAAGCCGGAGCGGCTGCTTATGGTCGCCGCCCACGCGTGGGACCTGAGGGGAGCGCAGAGCGTCGGTCTCCGGACCGCCTACGTCGCGAGGCCTGTCGGCGACCCGCCGTCCGCGACGGACCGGTTCGACTTCCATGCCGACGGCCTCGCCGATCTGGCCCTTCAGCTCGCAAAACTCCGGATGTGATCAAAACTGTCGGTGCCTCCCGCTAGGTTCATCCCAGTCCCCACCGAGGCACCCCGCAAGGAGAAGATGCGTTGTCAGACTGGGAAAGAGCGAGCACGGCCCGGGTGTTGCCACCCGCCCGCCCGCGCAAGCTCGCGAAGGTCCCGTTCGTCGAATTGGCCGACGGACGGGTGCAGGGCGTGGTGTCCAGCGGATCGGACATCGGGCGGGTGTACGTCTCGTCGGTCGCGGCGGGCACGTACGAATTCTCCTGTAGTACCAACAACAACCGGCCCTGTGGCGGGGCGCGGGGGATGTTCTGCAATCACATTCTCGCCTTGCTCAACGAATCCACCCTTCAATACGGTGCCGAGCGGGTGGCGCGATACTTGCGCGTCGAGGTTCCCGAGCCGACGGCGCAGGCCATTTCGCAGACCATGAGCGCGACACGGCCGTCGCAGGGTGACAACACCGCCGCGGCTTCCGTGTTCAGCCAATTCTTGCGGCACTTGGCCTATCTGGAATTCGAGGCGTCGACGGCGCCGGTGCCGGAGCTTCAGTGGTTCCCGTCGACCAGGGCGGTGGTGTGATGCGCATCGATCTGCTCACCGATCCCATCGCCGGTCTCGACGAGGCGCTGGCGGTCGTCGACGGCTTCGACGACATGCTCGTCGCCGGATTGCTTCGTCCGCAGAAGGTCGCCGGTCTGGCCGAGCTCGCCGATGCCGTCGCGGGGTCGCCGTTGGCGGCGCGGGTCGCGGAGGCGGCCGAGAAGACCGCGGCCGGTGCGGCGGGGGAGGAGCACTTCATTTCCCTTGCGGCGGCACGGATCGCGGTGTTCGGCGCCGTGCACGACGCGGTCTTCGCGCGCCTTGTCGAAGCGACTGGTCGGCCGCAGGGCGAGGACGCGACGCGGCAGGCGTCCGCGGCCGAGTCACCAAACCTGCTGGCTGCCGCTCGTTCCTGGCTCGCCGACCTGGCCCGGGCCGGCTGGCAGGGCATCGACCACGACCTGATCTCGGGCTCGTCGCAGGTGATCTCGGCGCTCCTCGCCGAACCGAGCCTGCGTCGGCTGGCGGTCCTGCTCGACGGGTTCGCGGCCGAGCTCGCGGCCTCCTGCCCTGGTGCGGCGCTGGAGCGCGTCCCCACCAGGCGTTGGGGCGACCTGTGGTCGCGTGGCATGTTGCTGACCCTTCCCTCGGAGACGTCGGCGATCAGCGCGGTCACCGGCCGTTTGCTGCCGCTCGGGGTCGACCTCCTGGAACACTCGACGGCCGCGCAGGCCCAGGTCCACGCCGTGTTCGAACCCGAAGACGGCACGGCGCCCCGCCTCGTGCGTGCGAACGTGACCGTGCCCAAACCGGACACGATCATCGGCGCCGGGATCTGGCAGTTGCTGCGCCCGCACCTTTCCCTGCTCACGGCGATCAGCGAGGGCCGCTCCATGGACCTCGCCGACATGCCGGTCACCGCGGAGGGCGACTTGCTCTGGCAGGACGAGCACGCCCGCCTTGGCGAGCCCGCGGACGCGTTCTCCACGGCGCGCGTAGCCCTGCCGAAGGCCGTCACGTCGGTGGTCGCACCGCTGGACCGGCATCCGGTGCGGATCGCCGTCCCCGTCTTCCTCGAGGGTTACGACATCGAGGGCGACGAAGACGAGGTCACGTTCACCTTTGCCGGGAATCGGCTCCCCGTCGAGACGGACCGCATCCCAGCGGCCGGCCCGCTGACGCCGAAGGCGGTCGCGAGTTCCAGCGCGTGCATCGGCCTGATCCGGTGGGACGGCGGATTCCGTCTCCAGCCGCTCGCCGTCGAGACCACCGTGCGGAAGAAGACCACGGCCGTGCACGCCGGAGCCTGGGCCGGCGGCACCACGGACAAGGCCGGGGTGAAAGCCGAGAAGGCGGCCACCGACGCCGCGGCCGTACTGCGCGAGCGCGCCGGAAGGCTGTTGCGGAAATGACCGAACCCGAGGACAACCGCCGCCAGGTCCTGTACTGGCGGCTGCTCGCCCGGCTCTTCGACACCGAGGAGCAGGCCGCGCTCGAATCGGCGAGTGTGGCCGTGGTCGAGGACATCGGCCTGCCGTCGGCGCTGCTGGATCCGAACGTCGCGGTCGACTCGGTCGTCCAGCGTCATCCGGAGCTGGCCGCCGAGTTCGACGGGCTGATGGTCCCCGAAGCCGAGGGCAGCCGGGACAAGGCCGCGGAAGTGCGGCGCGCGGCGCTCGTGTCGAAGGTCCTGCTGAACGTCTTCGCGCAGCCGCCGCACACGGTGACCGCCGGCAGACTGTCCTGCTGGCAGTCCGACGCGGGCTGGCTCGAGCGCGCGCTGGGCAGCCGTCCGGGCGAACTGCGCGGCGGCCGTCCGGGTGGCGCCCCGACCGGGCTCGGCGGCACCGGCGGAGGCGGCGCACCCGATCTGAGCACCCTGTTCCCGGCGATCGGCCCGGACCTCGGCGACATCGAGGCGGATCTGGTCAAGCGGATGCATCTGCGCGAGGTCCTCGCCGATCCCGCGCTCGCGGCGAAGCTGAGCCCGAGTATGTCCCTCATCGAACAGTTGTTGCGGGACAAGGACAATCTGTCCGGAGTGGCGTTGGCCAACGCCAAGTCGCTCATCCGGCGTTACGTCGACGAGATCGCGGAGGTCCTGCGGACCCAGGTCGAGAAGGCCTCGACGGGCAAGGTGGATCGTTCGGTCCCGCCGAAGCGCGTGTTCCGCAACCTCGACCTCGATCGCACCATCTGGAAGAACCTCACCAACTGGAGCCCGGAAGAAGAACGGCTCTACGTCGATCGTCTCTACTACAAGCAGACCGCGAAGAAGACCACGCCACAGCGGCTCATCGCGGTCGTCGACCAGTCCGGCTCCATGGTGGACTCGATGGTCAACTGCGCCGTCCTGGCCTCGATCTTCGCCGGATTGCCCAAAGTGGACGTTCACCTGATCGCCTACGACACGCAGGCGCTCGACCTCACGCCGTGGGTCCACGATCCGTTCGAAACACTGCTGCGCACCAACCTGGGCGGCGGCAACGACGGCATGGTCGCGATGGGGCTGACCCAGCCGAAGATCGCCGAGCCCGCGAACACCGTGGTCGTGTGGATCTCCGACTTCTACGAGACCCGCGTCGAGCAGCTCTTCGAAAGCATGGCCGCGATCCACCGGTCCGGGGCGAAGTTCATCCCGGTCGGTTCGGTCACCAGCGCCGGACGGGGCAGCGTCAATCCCTGGTTCCGCGAGCGCTTCAAGGATCTCGGCACGCCCGTGATCTCCGGCCACATCACCAAGCTCGTCCACGAACTCAAGACTTTCCTCACCTCCTGAACTCCCCGAAAGGCAAGACATGTCCGACCTGTTGCGCGCCCCCGCCGAGATCAAGTACGCCGAAGAACTGGACTGGCTGGAGTCGGTCGACGACAACCCCAAGCCGTTCGCCTGGCGCCTGTCCCGAAGATGCTGCGCCTGTTCATCCTGGGTTCCGAGCGCGCCGACGGCCTCGACCGTGAGATCGCGCAGAAATGGTTCGGCGACCGGAGCATCGTCGAGCGGGCCATCGTCACACTCGCCTCGGACCGGGGGCTGCTGCTGATCGGCGACCCCGGCACCGGCAAGAGCTGGCTCGCCGAACTGCTGGCCGCCGCGATCTCCCGCAACTCCACCCTCGTCGTGCAGGGGACCGCCGGCACCACCGAGGACCACATCAAGTACTCGTGGAACGTCTCGATGGTCATCGCGAAGGGCCAGTCCCGCGAATCGATGATCCCGTCGCCGATCATGACCGCGATGGAGGCGGGCTCGATCGGCCGGTTCGAGGAGCTGACCCGGTCCACCAGTGACGTGCAGGACGCGCTGATCTCGATCCTGTCGGAGAAGTACATCTCGGTGCCGGAGCTGGACAGCGACGGCATCGTCTTCGCCAAACCCGGCTTCTCCGTGATCGCCACCGCGAACAGCCGCGACCGCGGTGTGAACGACCTGTCGTCCGCGCTCAAGCGTCGCTTCAACTTCGTCCGCATCCCGGTGGTGACGAACAAGAAGAGCGAGGCGGAGATCGTCCGCTTCCGCACCGAGGAACTCCTGCGCCGCCACCAGATCGAGCTGGACGTGCCGCCGACCCTGCTCGACGTGCTCCTGCGCAGCTTCGGCGACCTTCGTGCCGCGGCGGCGTCGGCGGGCAGCGACGACGAGAAGCTGGAGTCGGCGTTGTCCACGGCCGAACAGATCGGTGTACTCGAAGACGCGGTACTGCACAGCAACTTCTTCGGGGAGCGCGAGCTGACCGCCCGTACGCTCGCATCCTCGCTGGTCGGCTCGCTCGCCCGCCGTGAGCCGGAGGATCTGGCGATCCTCAACAAATACCTGCACGGCGTCGTCGAGCCGCGCAGCAAGGACGAGGGCGGGGACTGGCCGGAGTTCCTCGACGGCGGCCGCGACGCGATCGCCTCCCTCTCGTGAGCGGCGCCTTCGAGGCGTTGCGCGGCCAGCTGCAGGAGGCCGCGGCCGCTTTCGCCGACGGGCCCGGCGCGCTGGAGGGCATCCTGCTCGGGCTCGTTGACGACGTCGATCGCGCGGTGCGTGAGCCGTTGGAGATCTTCCCGGTCTGCCACCATTCCCCGGCTTCGGCCGTGGCGATGGCACGGCGGCTGCGGGAGAAGCAGCCGAAGGTGGTGTACCTCGAACTGTGCGAGGACATGGCGCCGTTGCTGACCGAGCTGCGCAACTGCCGTCTCCCGGTGGCGGTGCAGGCTTTCGCGACTGAGGTGAAGGGCTTCCCCGCGGAGTGGGCGCCCTTGTCCGTCGTCGCGCCGATCACCGAGGCTTCGGCGGAGTACCAGGCGATCGCGTACGCCCTCGACACCCCGGGCGTCGAGCTCGTCCTCGTCGACCGGTCGGCGGACCACGTCTTCCAATGGAACGAACGTGAACCGTCCACCGATCCGGACGCGCCGCCCGCCGAGGAGGAAGCCGCGCTGCACGGTGACGCGGTCGGCGTCGAAATCGGTGATCTGCGGCCCCGGTTCGCCGAACTCGAGGAACACCTGCTGCGGCACGGGCGGGTGCGGCACTGGTCGGAATGGTGGCACCAGTACGTCGAGCTGCCACTCGGCGACAGCGACCACGACACCTATCGCCAGGTGATGTTCCTGATCGGCAGCCTGTTCCGCCGTCTCGCGCCGGGGACACCCGGCATGTGAAGGTGGACGAAGATCGCGAACGCTACATGTGGACCCGTATGCGCGAGCACCTTGCCGCCTCGGGCGCGGACCCGGCGGACTGCCTTTACATCTGCGGCGCCTTCCACGCGGCCAGCCGGGTCGCGGAGTTCGGCGTCGAAGGCACCGACGGGTTCGTGATCAGCCCGCGCAGCGAGAGCACCTGGCAGTACGGGCTGATCCCGTCGAGCCACGCCTCGATCGAGGCACAGTTCGGGCTCGCCGGGGGATCGGTGTCGATCGCCGCGACCGAGTGGGCCAAGAACCTCAAACGCACCAAGGTGAAGCAGTTCCAGCTGGAAGGCCAGGTGGGCGGGCCGAAGCGGAAGAAGGCCGCGGAGCTGCCCGCGCCGACACCGGATCCGGTGGTAGTGGATCCATCGGACCAGCTTTCCGGCTTCCTGCAACGGCCCCCTGTGCTCGACAGGCTGAACGAAGCGGAGCTGCTGGGCTGGTCGGTCGAGATCGTGCGGGCGGCGCGTCGGAACGGGTACCTGGCCTCGACGGCCGACGCCATCGCGGTCTTCGAGACCTCGATCCTGCTGGCGGGTATGCGCGACCGCGCCAAGCCGACACCGTACGACTTCCAGGACGCGGCGGTCACCTGCATCGAGAAGGACGTCGTGCCCGGCAGGCGCGACGTACGCCGCCTCGTCGAGATCATGATGGGCGGCGACCGGATCGGCCAGGTCGGGTACGACGCGTTGCCGCCGTTGGCCCGCGACGTGCACGACAGGCTGGAGCCGCTGAACCTCAAGCTGCAGCAACGCGGTGTGCAACGGGCGCTGCTCGACATCGCGTCGAGGCCGGAGCTGGAGCCCTGCTCCGATCTGCTGTGGATGCTGCGCTACCTGATGCCGCACGGTGCGGCGAGGCCGATCATGGGCGAGCGGCGGCTCGGTGAGCGGCCGATCCAGGAGTCATGGGATCTGGCGCTGGGTACGCACCAACGGGCCCTCATCGAGCTGGGCTACGAGGGTGTCAGCGTCGAACAGGTGCTGGAGCAACGGCTTCGGCGCGCTGCCTACCATCCGCACGCCACCGCCGCGAAGGTGCTCGGCGCGGTCGAAGACGCGACGCTCTACCTGCGCAGCGCCCGCCTCGCGGGGGAGCTGGGGACGCGTGCGCTGGAGGTGCTGGCCACCGAACGCACCGTCGACGGCGCTCCGGAAGTGCTGCGACGGGTGCGGAGGCTGCTGGCGCACTACCGGACCAGCGAACCGGTGCTGCCTCGATGGATCGAGGACTTCGTCAGGACGGGGTACGCGCACTACTGCACGCTGCTCCCGGCGGCCTTCGCCGACGAGGAAGCCGGTGTCGAGCAGGTCGCCGCGATGCTGGGCTTCCTGTTCAGCATGGAGTCGCTCGCCTTGTCGCTGGGCTGCGACCGCACGCAGCTGGAGCTGGCCATCGTCGGATCGCATCCGCAGGAGCCGTCGAAGGTGGCGTTGCTGTGGGCCGCGCAGGTGCAGCTCGGTCGTCTCTCCCGTGCGGAGCTGCGGGAGCGGTGCGCCGATTTGCTGGCGAACCCGATGGTGCTGCCCGCATATCCGCGCTACCTGAGCGGGTTCGTGCACGCGTTGGAGCCGGCGCCGGGACTGGCGGACTTCGTCGTCGAAGCGGTATCGAACGCCTTCGCCGAGCTCCCGGACAGGTTGCTGCTGCCGTGGTTGCCGACGTTGATCACCACGCTGCGGTCCCGGGGAGCCGAGCTGGTGCCGTTGCTCGTACGGGAAGCCGGACGGATCTTCCCCGGCCGCCTCGCGGCGCTGGACGAATGGGTTCCGCCTTGGAAGAGCCGGCCGGAACCCCGCGCGGTGACAAGGAAGACCAAGGGCGGCGGCCTCGCGCTGCTGGCGGCGCATCCGGCGGCGTGTGACGCGGTGGCAGGTCTGCTGGGCTGCGACGAGCCGTGGGGGAGCACCGCACCCACCGGTTTGGCGTTGCTCGAACGGTATCCGGACTCCGCCGCCGCGTTGGAGGAGGTGCTCACCGGAGTGTGAAACCGAGAGGGCTGTCGCCGGGGCTCCCGGCGACAGCCCTCTCGATCAGTCGGCGACCCAGCTTCCGTGGAAGCCCAGCGGTACCGGCCTTGGCAGGTGGATACGCGCCAAGGGCTTCGCCGTGAAGTCCTGGGCGGCGAGGATCACCAGGTCCGACGCGTTGCGGTCGGGATTGTTGACGTAGGCGAGGGCGTAGCCGTCGTCCTCGGCCTTGCCGCGGGAAGACGGCACGAACACCGCTTCGCTCGCGTCGGCGCCCCTGCCGAATCGGTGCACTTCCGAGCGCCCGTTCCGCAGGTCGTGCTTGATCAGCGCGTTGCCGAAGGAGCCGGACGGCTTGTCCAGGTAGACGTCGAACAGTTCGCCGGGAGAGGCCGAGTAGCCGTACCGGTGCCGTCGCGACACCAGGCTTTCGTTGACCCGCGGGAACTCCTGCGGCCGGTCGTCGAGAACGCGGCGCCGGACCCGGCCCTGCGCGAGATCGATCGTCCAGCGCTCCAGCACCGGCGGGCCCGACGCCGACGGACCGCCGAAGCCCTGCTTACCGGCCACCTCGAACGGCGCGGGCATCGTGGTCAGGTCGACCACCACCGTGGAGCCCTGCTCGTAGGCGTTGAGCGTGTGCGAGTAGAAGACCGGATCCACCGCGAACCAGCGGACCGGGCCTCCGTCGCGGTTCATCACCCCGACCCGGGCCGGGTGATCGGTGTTCCATTTGTACGGCACCACCTTGCCCGGCTGCGGATCGAAGGTGACCGGCACGTCGAAGACGACCACGTAGTTCTCGGTGAGGCCGAAGTCGTGCATCATCGGGCTGTCGGTGACCGGGATGCGGGTGGTCCGCACCACACGGCCGGTCCGGTCGACCATCAGATGCCGCACGTGGTCCCAGGTCGGGTGGTAGGTGACCGCGTGCAACTCGTCGGCGCGGGCGTCGAATTTGGTGTGCGCGGTGTAGGAGCCTTCCAGCGAACCGCTGAAATCGAAGGGCCCCACCGTGTTCAGCTCGCCGTCGAGTTCGTAGGGCGGGGCGCCCGACTCCTGCAGGGCGAGGATGCGGCCGTGATGGCCGATCACGTGCGTGTTCGGCGCGAAATCCTCGGCGGGCACGGGCCATGGGTACCGCTCGCCGAGTTTCGCCGCGACCCCGGACGACCGCACCCAGCGGTTGCGGTACCACTCGGCCTTGCCGTCGCGCAGCCGGACACCGTGCACCATGCCCTCACCCAGCATCCAGTGGTGGGCGCGCGGATCTTCGAGGCCGAGAACGTTCGGCCCGGTGCGCAGGTACCGCCCGCAGAGATCGCTCGGGATGCGGCCGGTGACCGGCAGGCCGAACGCGGTCACCTCCTCGGCGACCGGCGCGAACGCGCCTTCGAGGAACGGGTAGTGCGGTTTCGCCGGAGCCTGCGCGGCGAAGGCGGGTGTGCTGCTTCCGAAGCTCGCGGCGGTTCCGCCGATGGCGAGCGCGGCCGCCCCGCGGAGCACGTTCCGCCTGGTCGGTTCGGTCATGGTCGATCCCCCGAATCATGCCGTAACTGTGTATGCCATGAACAGTGTATGCCTTTACCGGTTTTGGGTGCAACAATGCCCCGATGGACGACGTCGAGATCGAGTTGCTGCCGCCGGGCACGGCGCTGGCCTGGGGGCACGCCCCGGCGCCCCGGCGCGGGCCGAAACCGGGATACAGCCTCGACCAGATCGTCGACGCGGCCATCGCGCAGGCCGACGCGGAAGGCTATGCGGGACTGTCCATGCCTTCGATCGCCAAACGCCTCGGCGTCACCGCGAACGCGCTTTACCGGTATCTGAGCTCCAAAGAGGAACTGCTCGTGCTCGTGGCCGAAGCGGCCTGGGGGCCGCCGCCGGAGCCGGCGCCCGGCGATTGGCGCGCCGCGGTCACGGCCTGGGCCCGCGCGCTCCTGGAACGCTGCCGCCGTCATCCGTGGCTGATCGACCTGCCGGTGCGGCGCGCGCCCAGTACGCCGAATCTCTTGGGGTGGCTGGAGAACTTCCTTGAGGGGATGGCGGATTCGGGACTGGGCGCCCAGGACGTCACGGGCTGCGCGGTGCTGGTCGACGGATGGGTGCGCAGCACCGCGTCGTTGCTTCGGGACGTGAACGCGAGCCCTTCCGATCAGGTGCGGGCGCTCGGCTCGTTCCTGGGGCCGCGTCTCGAAGAGCGGGGCTATATCCGCGTCGCCGCCGTGATCTCCGGTGAGGCGTACGCCGAAGAGGGAATCGAGGAAGCGGACATCGAGTTCGGTCTCGGTCGCATCCTGGACGGCATCGAAGCGCTCATCGAGCGCCGCTGAACACCCCGTCCAGCCGGTAGTCGACGATCTCCGACGCGCGCTCGGCCGTGTAGGCGTCGACCATGATCGCCGTGACGAGGCCGGCGGACATCGTCGCGAGGGAGTCCGCCTCGAGACGGGGGTCGAGGCGGGCGGGAACGTCGCCTTTCTCCTGGGCTGCGCGAAGCAGCTCGGTGATCGCGTGGACCAGGTGGGGCAGAAGCGGTTCCTGATCGGGATCCTGGCTCCCGCGTGTGACGTCGACGGCGAAATACGCGATCTGGACGGCGGAGAGCATGCGGGCGCGCTCGCCGTCCGGCAGGACGGAGGTCAGATAGGCGCGCACGATGGTGCGCTCGTCCTCCGACTTCATCGCCTCGCCGATGGTCTTCCCGGCGTGCTCCATGGTCAGCTCGACGATCCGCTGCCAGGAGAAGCGCAGCATCTCTTCCTTGGTCGGGAAGTAGTACTGGACCAGGTTCATCGAGATGCCCGCCTCCGCGGCCACCGCACGCAGCGTGACCGCCTGCAGTCCTTGGGCGGCGGCGATCCGGAAGAGCGCCTCCGCGATCTCGCGCCTGCGCTCTTGGTGGTCCACACGTTTCGGCACGCGGTCACTCTGCCATGCCGGTGAGGGGTGGCCGAAATGGCCACCCACTGTTATGGTGCAAGTGCACCATAAAACCGAGGAGGCCCGATGCTGGGGGAGTTCACCGACAAGAAGGCCGAGGAGCGTTTCTTCGCCGTCTACGACGAGGTTCTGCGGAAGTGGCCGGTTCCCGCCGAAGAGCTGGACGTCGACACGAGATTCGGCCCGACGCGAGTTCGCAGCTCCGGCCCGGAGGGCGGCCCGCCGATCGTGCTGCTTTCCGGCGGGATGGGCACGTCACTGTCCTGGTATCCGCATATCGCCGAACTCGCCGTCCGGTACCGGGTCCACGCGGTCGACTCCCTCGGCGAGCCCGGGCGATCGATCCAGACCGCGCCGCTCGAGTCCGCGCAAGACTGCGCGGACTGGCTCGCCGAGGTCGTCGAAGGCGTGCTCGCGGGAACAGGCCACGAAAAGGTCCATCTCGCCGGTGTTTCGAGGGGTGGCTGGCTGGCGCTGAATCTCGCGACGCGGTCCACCGTTCGGATCGCCGGTGTCGTCGCCATCGAAGCCGCGGGGTTCGGCGTGATCGGCCGGAGCTTCATCTGGTGGAGTTTCCGCGAGATCTTCCGCTGGTTCCTGCCCAAGTGGCTCCTGCGGCTGGTGGCGTCGGGAGATCCGGACGTGCGGCACACCGTGCGACCTCTGCTCTTCGCCGCGCTCAAGTACAAGCAGCATCTTCCTGAGCTGCACCTGTTCGGCGATGACGAGCTGGCGGCGATCGACGTACCCGCCCGGATCGTCGTCGGCGAGCGCAGTGTCATCCACGACGCTCGCGCGGTGGCGTCCCGGCTCGGGTCACTGAGCCCGCACATCGAGGTCGAGGTCGTGCCCAAGGCGACTCATGGGCTCTCGTTGGAGAAGCCCGACCTCGTCACCGCCCGGATTCTCGAGTCGGTGCGAGGGTCTCGCGCCGATGCGGCGGGGTGACTCGCGGTCCATGCTCCACGGGTTGTCCGGGGATTCGGTCGCGATACGGCAGCGGGTCTTCGGTGATCGCGTTCAACGTGCGGAGATTGGCGGGCTTTCGCCAGCGGTCGGCGGTCTCGGCGACCTGATCGTGGATGTAGAGGGCGTGGCTGCACGCTTCGTGCCACGAACTGACGAGTTGCTCGCGAGTTCTCAGGCCACGGAAGAGCTCCGCGTGAAGGTCGAGGACGCAGTAGAGCGAATGACGGGCGGCTGCCACACCCGGGTTGTCGGCCGTGCCGAGCCGGTCTGGTGGCGCTCCTCCGCAGACGGGGCAATCGCAGGTCCAGAGATGGGCGAGGTCGGGTGTGTCGGCGAAGACCTCCTTGCAGGTCTCGAGTCGGTGGTAGCCGAGAAGGCGCGTCACGAACGCTGACGATCCGATCGGACGTCGCGGGCCGCGGGCTGTGACGGGATAGAGATGGCGAAGCGCGCCGATCGTGCCGACGGCCGCGGCGTGGGCGCCGTGGCAGAGCGCGCCGACCGCGGAGACGTCGGACCGCAACAAGAGGACCGGAGCCGTCGCGGCGGCCAAGAGCCGGAGGATGCCCTTGAGAAGGTACTGGCGTCCGAATGGATCGGCTTCGTGCTCGAGTACGAGCGCGACGGGCACGGCGTAACGGTTGATCTCCCGTACCAGCGCCGCACAGATCGCCGCTGTGGCGAACCATCGTGTGGACATGGGGAGTACTGCGACGGTGGGTGCCGGCTCCCTGCTCGCCGCTTGGAGAATCGCCTTCAGTCCCGTCCAATTGCGAGGCGCCAGGTAGCCGGAGTCGGTCAGGGGAACCAAGCCGAGGTCGCGTTGGCGGCGGATCCAGGCAGGGTGGGTGCCTCGGCCCGCACTGATTCTGCGCCTGCCCGAATACCGGTCGGCGTCGCAGAGGATCGGGCCGTCGAACCTCCGGTCCCGAAGCCGCCGGACGGTGTTCTCGGGCGAGGCACCGGTCAGGACGAGACCCGCGCCGGTCTGCTCGGCGATGTCGAGGACAGACGCCACCGTGGCCGACCGGCATTGGATCAACAGCCGGCCACGGAACGCGTCCAGCGAATGGTCCATCCTCCGACGGTGAACCACGTCTTGGCCCCTGTCACCGGCCGTCACACCGATGCCGGTCGACATCGAGCCGATGGAGCAGCGGTTCTCACGCAGAGCGCGGCGTGAGGTTCCTGTGGGGGACCACCTCGTCCGGCCACGATGGGGAGCGACCCAGCAGGGCCATGATCGTGTCCAAATCGGACTGTCCCGTCGCGTCGACGGCCGGTGCGAAAGCGGCTCCCGGCGCGTTCCGGCTCTTTCCGTCCGGGATCGCCTTGGCGAACCGCAGCCCGGCGTCGAGGACCTCTCGCTGGAACGTGATCGGCAGGCCGAGGGTTTTGGCCACGTCCCACGAGTGCACCAGGTAGTCCACGAAATGGAAGCCGAGAGCCTGCTCCGCGGTGAAGGTGACTTCGGTGGAGAACTCGGGAAGGGCGAACTTCCGGTCGGCGAGGTCGTGGGGGACGAAGGCGTTCAGCACGCGGTTCACCGAGGCGCGGTAGGTGCCGACGGGGTCGTCGCCCAGCGGGAGCAGCCGCCAATGGTCGAGGTGGCTTTCGCCTTCGGCCGCGGCGGCGAAGCCGTGATGCTGGGTGGCCATGTGCGCCAGCAGGCCGTGCAGGGTCCAGGCGCTGCACGGTGTCGGTTTCGCCAGGTCGGCGGGGGTGATCTTGGTGACGAGATCCAGGCTGGCCCGGGTCACGATGGCGTCGAGGATGCGGAGTTCATCAATAGGCATGTGCATATCATCTACATATGCATACGAGTTCGTCAACCGGTACCGGAACTCCGGTCGGTATGGTCTGCGCATGGCGGAGCAGGGGAGGCCGGATCTGGCGGCGATGCTCGGTGGGCTGATGCGACGGCTGATGAACGCCGAGACGCCGGTGCTGGCCGAGCACGGGTTGACCATGTGGGGCTACGTGGTGCTGAGCGCCCTCGACGACGGGCCCGTCCGCACGCAGGCCGCCCTCGCCAAGGCGATCGGCGCGGACAAGACCCGGATCATCGGCACCCTCGACGCCCTCCAAGCGGACGGGTTGATCACCCGCGAGCCGGATCCGAAGGACCGCCGGGTCCGGCTGCTGGGGATCACCGAGGCGGGCCGCGCGTCGCGGCGGTCGGCTCAAGCCCGGATCCAGGAGCAGGAGGAACGGTTGCTCGGTCAGCTGTCGGCCGCCGACCGCAAGGCGTTCCTCAAGGCCGCGCGCGTGCTTTCCGAAGCGCGCTGGCCGTGAGTCAGCCCAGCTCCTCCACGACCATCCCGGCCGGATAGTCCGACGGCGACCGGCGCCACCACGCGCTGAACGCCTGTGCCAGCCGCCGCGGCACCTCGACCTGCGCACCGCCCCCATGGAACTCGATCGTGACCAGCAAGGCCTCGATATCCCAGGGGATCCGCCGGGCCAGTTTCGCGTAGTCGGCGCTGGCGGACACGAACGTGACCGCCTTCGTCGCGCCGATCCGGCGTGCTTCCCCCAGTACGGCGTCCGCGAGCACGCCTGGCGGCCAGTCACTGAGCCGCAGTTTCCGGTCGTAGTAGGAGATCGGCTCGTCGGCGCGCAGGATCCCGTAGCCGCCGCTGAGGATCAGCAACCGTCCGGACGCGGCGGCCTCGCCCAGCGCGCCGCCGACGTTGCGGTAGAAGTTCCCGTTGTAGCGCTGCCACGCGGGCAGCAGTCCGCCATCGTCCACCTTGGACATCGCCAGGACGTCTGCCCGTGCGCGAAGCATCGGCTCCGGCCAGGTGGCACCGGATTCCAGTACGTCGCCGCCCCGGTGCTTGCCCTTCGAGGGGCCGAGGATGGTCAGCGCCTCGCGCGGATCGATCGTGTCCAGGACCGTTTCCATCGGGAGGACCGTAGCAGCCGGGCCCCTCGCTGACCGGCCGCTGATCGGGGCCGGGCATGCTGGAGGGACCAGACCGCGGAGAGGGGGAACATGTCGCCACTGGTCGTGCACGGCTTGTGGTCCCGTGGCCGCGGGATCGTGCTCTGGGGCGAACACGGCGCCCGCCCGGCGACGACGTCGATGCGGCCGTCGAGCGCGGCCCGGCCGCATCCGTTCGCCGCGTCGGTGGCGGATCTGACCGCCCTGCATCCCGGCAAGCCGGCGACGGCAGTCCTGCTGTTGCCGTCGCGGCGCGGCGGCCCGATCGCCTCGCCCGAGCTGGGCGCGCGGGGCCGTCCGCAGCCGGAACCGACGCTGGAACCCTGGTCGGTGCCGGCGCTCCTGATCGACCCGTCGGAGCTGGAGGACCTGGCCGAGACGGTCGGCTACGGCACTTCGGTCCGCCATCTCCGTGCCGTCGTCCGGCTGGCGGACGACCTGGTCCGCCGCGGCCGGGTGCTGCCGACGCTCGTGCGGAACGAGATCGTGGCGCGGGCGCGCTGGCGTCCGGTGGCCAGGGGTGGTGACGCGGTCGCGGTCCGGGCGCTGATCGCGGCCACCCCACCGGTCGGCCGGGCCGAACATCCCGGGCCGGATCCGGCGGCGCTCGTCACCGACGCCCTCCACACCCTGGTCGACGCCGCGGTCCGCGATCGGCTGGGTGCCGCCGGGCTCGCCACGGAAAGCGACGGGCGCGAAGGACCGTTCGGGTCGTGGCTCCACGCGCTGAAGAGCGCCGATGACCGGGTAACGCAGTCGCCGGGACGGATGGGGATCGTCGCCGAGGGCATCGCGGCGTGGGACGCGATCGGCGACACGGACCTCACCGAGGGCACGGTCTGCCTCCGGCTCGACGAGGTTCCGACGTTGCACGGCCCGGCCGACGATCCGGACGACCAGACCGGTGACGGGACCAAGTGGCAGCTGCGTTTCCTCCTGCGCTCCGCGGCCGACCCCAGTCTCCTGCTCCCGGCCGAGGACGTCTGGTCCGGCAAGGCGGGCGCGAAGTTCACCGACCCGAAGGTCTCTTCGCCGCCGAGCTGGAGCGTGCCGCCGGGGTACTGCCGCTGCTCGGCCCCGCGGTCGAGGCCGAGAGGCCGGGCACCTACGACCTCACTGTCGCCGAAGCCGTGGAGTTCCTCGATGGCGGCGCGGAACAGCTGGTCGCGGCCGGATTCGACGTCCAGCTCCCGGCGAGCTGGGGCGGCAGGCGGAAGCTCGCGCTGAAGCTGTCCGTCCGCGGCGCGCCGGTCGACCAGGCCGCCGTGCACCGGCTCGGGCGGCATCAGCTCGCCTCGTATCGCTGGGCGCTCGCGGTCGGGGAGGACGCGCTGACCGACGAGGAACTCGCCGGGCTCGCGGCCGCGAAGTCGTCGTTGGTGCGGCTGCGCGGCCGGTGGGTGAGCGTGGACCCGGAGCTGCTGCGCGCGGGCCTGGAGTACCTCCGCCGCGATCCGGGCCGCGAGAAACCGCCGCTGCCCACCCCGGCGGACCTGCTGGAGTTGCTCCGCGGCGGCTTCGAAGCGCCGTTGCCGGTCACCGAAGTCACCACCGACGGCTGGATCGACGACTTCCTCGCCGGACGAATCCAGCGCACGATCGAGCCGGTCGAGCTGCCGCCGACCTTCGTGGCGACGCTGAGGCCCTATCAGAGCCGTGGTGTCGCCTGGCTTTCGTTCATGACGTCGGTCGGGCTCGGCGCCTGCCTCGCCGACGACATGGGGCTGGGCAAGACCGTCCAGCTCCTCGCGCTCGAAGCGAGGGAGAGGGCGCACGGCGACACAGGGCCGACACTGCTGGTCTGCCCGATGTCGTTGCTCGGGACGTGGCAGCGGGAAGCCGCCAAATTCGCCCCGGAGTTGCGTGTCCACCTCCATCACGGTGCCGAGCGCGGCCGCGTGCGGGCCGAGGGCGTGGATCTCGTCGTCACCACCTACTCGACCGCGGCCCGCGACGCCGACGAACTCGCGGGCATCCGCTGGCACCGGCTCGTGCTCGACGAGGCGCAGGCGGTCAAGAACCAGAACACCGGACCCGCACAGGCCTTGCGCCGGATCCCGGCCGGGCACCGGGTCGCGCTGACCGGGACGCCGGTGGAGAACCGGCTCGCCGACCTGTGGTCGCTTTCGGATCTGCTCAACCCCGGCGTCCTCGGTGGCAGGCAAGAGTTCCGTGAGCGGTTCGAGGTGCCGATCGAGCGCCGGGGAGACCTCGCCGCGGCCACTGAGCTGCGCCGGCTGACCCGGCCGTTCCTGTTGCGGCGCCTCAAAACCGACCCCACCGTCCTCGAGGACCTGCCCGAGAAGATCGAGATCCTGCAGGAATACCGGCTCACCCGCGAACAGGTGACGCTGTACCGCGCGACCGTGGACGAGATGATGACGAAGATCGCCGACAGCGCCGGGGTCAAACGGCGCGGCAACATCCTCGCCGCGATCACCAAGCTCAAGCAGATCTGCAACCATCCCGCGCATCTGCTGCACGACGGTTCGCCGATCGGGCACCGCTCCGGCAAGGTCGACCGGCTCGAAGAACTCCTGGCGGAGATCCTGGACTCGGGCGACCGCGCGCTGTGCTTCACCCAGTTCGCCGAGTTCGGCCACCTGCTCGTGCCGCATCTCTCGCACCGGCTGAACGTGAAGATCGCCTTCCTGCACGGCGGACTGTCACAGCGGCGCCGAGACTCGATCGTCGAGCACTTCCAGTCGGGCGAGGGCCCGTCGATCCTGCTCGCGTCGCTGAAGACCGGGGGAGCGGGGCTGACCCTCACCGCCGCCACCCACGTCCTGCATCTCGACCGGTGGTGGAATCCGGCGGTCGAGGAACAGGCCACCGATCGCGCGTTCCGCATCGGCCAGCGGCGCAGCGTCCAGGTGCGGAAGTTCGTCTGTCCCGGAACCATCGAGGAACGGATCGACGACGTCATCACCAAGAAGGAGGCGCTGGCCGATCTCGTCGTCACCGACGGGGAGGACTGGCTCACCGAGCTGTCCACCGATTCGCTGCGCGAGGTCTTCACGCTCGGCCGGGAGGCGGCCGATGACTGAGGGATTCCGCCGGGCGCTCGACGAATTGGGTGTCCACAGAGGACTCGTGCCGCCCTGCACGGTCGACACGTTCACGCTCGGGCCGGGGGCCGCCGTCGCCAGGGTCCGGGTGACCAGGCAACGGTTCTACGAGGTCCGGATCGGTTTGCCAGCGTTCGGCAAACAGGTGTGGACGGCCGTCGTCGCCGCCGTCGTCGCGGACGAGCCCACGAGGGCCGCCCTGCTCGACGGACGGGTCCCGGACGGCATCGATCGCTTCTTCGCCGCCGAGCAGGTGCCGCTGTTCCCCGAGGCGGCGTGGGAACTGTCGCTGGACTGCACGTGTCCCGGCACCCGCGTCCCGTGCGATCACCTCGTCGCGAGCCTGATCGCCCTCGAGGGGGACACGGATCCGTTCTCGATCTTCACGCTCCGCGGCCGCGATCGCGCGACCCTGCTCGAAGAGATCGGACGGCAGGCGGGTGCGCGCGTGACAGCTCCCGCCGCGGAAGACGAGACACCGGTGCTCGACGAGGTGATGGACGATTTCTTCGGCTGGGGCCCGGCCGGGGACGTCACGAACAGGCGACGCCCGGCCGCCGGGGATCCGCTGGGACTGCTCGACGAGGTCCCGCCGCTCAAGGCCACAGTGGACGGGAAATCGGTCACCGCCCTGCTACGGCCGCTCTACCGGGCGATCACCGGTCAGGAGAAGTAGGCGTCGACGATCCTTTCGTCCACTTCGGACAGAGTGGCGGGCGACCACTTCGGCGCACGGTCCTTGTCGATGATCTGTGCCCGGATGCCTTCGGCGAACTCGGCGGTCGAGAGTGCGTGGGCCGAGATCCGGTATTCCTGAGCCAGCACGGTTCCCAGGTCGGGCATCGCCGCCGCCGATCGGAGCGCCCGCAGGGTCACCTTCAGCGTGGTCGGCGACTTCGCCTCGATCTCCTTCGCGGCGGTGGCGGCCGCGTCACCCCCGGCGTGAAGCCGGGCCAGGATCTCTTCGACGGTGTCCGCCGCGTAGCAGTGGTCGATCCAGGCGGCGTCCGCGGCCAGCGCGCTCGGCGGCGCGGGCTCGGAGATCAGCTCCAGCGCGGCGTCCGTGGGGCGCGACGCGAGTGCGTCGAGCAGGTCCGGGATCCGTTCACTGGGCACGAAGTGATCGGCGAGTCCACAGTGGATCGCGTCGGGCCCGGAGATCGCCCCGGCGGTGAGCGCGATATGCGTCCCGAGTTCGCCGGGAGTCCGCGACAACAGATACGTGCCGCCGACGTCGGGGACGAAACCGATGCCGGTCTCGGGCATGCCGACGCGGGAGCGTTCGGTGACGATCCGGTGGCTGCCGTGCGCGGAGACGCCGACCCCGCCGCCCATCACGAGCCCGTCCATGAGCGCGAGATACGGCTTGGGGTAGCGCGAGATCAGGAGGTTGAGCCGGTACTCGTCGGCCCAGAACCGCAACGACGCGGTGCCGCCGCCGCGCGCGTCTTCGTAGATGGCGCGGATGTCGCCGCCGGCGCAGAGCCCGCGATCGCCGGCGCCGTCGATCAGCACGGCACGGACTTCGGGATCGGCGCGCCACGCTTCGAGGTGGTCGAGCATGGCGAGCACCATGCCGTGGTTCAGCGAGTTCAGCGCACGCGGCCGGTTCAGCGTGATCCGGCCGATTCCGCTCTCGACAAGGAACTGGACGTCGTTCACCAAGCCACCCTAAAAGTAGGAAGTCCTACTATGTGGAGGTTGTGGCGTACGCCTCGATCTCGAGGAACCCGCTTTGCGATTGCTAATATCTGCCAGCGATCGCCGGGTCCGGTCTGGTAGTCATCGGTCATGAGCGATGAGCCCACCGCGGCGGAGCTGGCCGACGAACTCCTCGACGTCCTCGCGACCGAACTCCCTTTGATGGCGACGTTCGACAACGTCCCCGGGCACGACCACGAACTGCGGGACGTTTCGGAGGCGGGCGACGACCGGTTGCGGGAGCGGGCCGTCCGGATCGCCGGGCAGGCCGCGCGGTCCACCGATCCGGACCGGATCACCCTCGGGGTCGTCGCCCATCACGCGGAATCGCTCCTGACCAGGCTCGATTCGCGGCTGACGGAATTCATCCTCGCCGATCCGATGGTGGCCGAGGGGATCGGGGCGCTGGCGTGGCTTCCGCAGCTGGAGCCGTCGGGGGAACAGGCGGAGGAGGACTATCTGGCCAGGCTGGCGGCGTTCCCGGAGTTCTTCGCGGCACTGGCCGAGCGCCACCGGGCCGGGGTGGCGGCGGGCCGGACGCCGGCGGAACGCGCGGTGCGTAACGCCGTCGACTACCTGGACCGGATCCTGGCCGCCGAACGCCACCCGGTGCTCGTCCCGACGCTGACCGGCGACCGTGTCGCGCGACGGGAGCGGCTGTTCACCGAGCGGGTGCGGCCGGCGCTTGTCGCCTATCGCGAGGTGCTCGTCCGGGAGATCGCCGGACGTGGCCGCCCCGACGACCGGCCGGGCCTCTGCTGGCTGGAGGGCGGCAAGGAGAGTTACGCCGGCCTGGTCAAGACGCACACCACCACCGGGATCTCGCCGGAGGAACTGCACGAGACCGGTCTCGAACTCGGCCGGGCGCTGGACGAGGAGTACCGGCGGCTCGGCGCGGCCGTGTTCGGCGAGGACGATCCCGCCGCGGTCCGGCTGCGGATGCGCACCGATCCGTCGCTGCGCTGGCGGGACGCGGACGAGATGATCACGACCGCGTCGGAAGCGGTCGCGCGGGCCGCGGCCGCCGCGCCCGGCTGGTTCCGGCGGATACCGTCGGCCGAATGCGTGGTGCGCCCCGTGCCGGAAGCCGACGGGCCGTCGGCCGCGCAGGCGTACTACATGCCGCCGTCGGCGGACGGCAGCCGTCCCGGCGTCTACTCCACCAACACCTACCGGGTGACCGAGCGGTTCCGGTTCATCGCCGAGTCCGTCGCCTTCCACGAAGCCGTTCCAGGGCACCATTTCCAGGCCTGCGTGTCCTTCGAACTCGACGACGTGCCGCGGCTGCGCAAACTCGTCCCGCTGTCGGCGTTCGACGAGGGCTGGGCGCTCTACACCGAACGGCTCGCCGACGAGATGGGGCTGTACTCGGACGACGTGATGCGGCTGGGCATGGTCGCCGAAGATTCCTTGCGCGCCGCGCGGCTCGTCGTCGACACCGGACTGCACGCGCTGGGCTGGAGCAGGCAGCGATGCGTGGACTACCTCGCCGAACATTGCGTGCTCAGCGATGTCGAGGTTCAGTCGGAGACCGACCGCTACATCGAATGGCCAGGGCAGGCGCTGTCGTACATGACGGGCAGGCTGGAGATCCAGCGGTTGCGCGCCTTCGCCGTGGAACAGCTCGGAGAGGCGTTCGACATCCGCGACTTCCACGACGTGGTGCTGAGGAACGGGCAGGTGCCGCTGCCCGTGCTCGGCGACATCGTGCGGGAATGGGTGACGGACACGCGGCGCCGGGAGTGACCCGGCGCCGCGTGCTCGGGCTCAGTCGCGCTTCGCGAGCGTCGCGACCTCGGCGTCGGACAGCGGCCGGTCGAAGAACCGGACGTCGTCCACCGCGCCGCGCAGGAAGTCGACCTGCTGGCCGCCGTACTGGCCGCGGCCGATGACCGTGTGCCCGGTGCTCGGGGCGGCCGAACAGGCGTTCTGCGAGGCGACCTTCGTGCCGTCGACGTACAGCGACAACGTGCCCGCCTTCGCGTCGCGGACGCCGGTCAGGTGGTACCAGCGACCGACTTCCGGCTTCTCCGGCGACAGGGCGCGAAGGCCGACGAAGCTCATCGCCCACCGCTGGTCCTGCCCGGAGTACTGCAGGAAGAAGGCGCTGTCGCGGCCGGTGTCCTGGCTGACGACGGTCTGGAACGCGCCGCTCGCCTCATCCAGCTTGGCCCACGCCGAAACCGAGTAGCTCCCGGCTGTGTTGACGAGGTTCGCCCCGGTATCGGCCTGCCCGTTGCCCGCGAAGGCCAGCGCACCGGCCTGGACACCGCCTGCCCACTGCGCGTTGGTCAGTGTGGCGTGCGCCGTGCCGACCGAGTCCTTGGCGCTGGATCCGGTGCCCTCGTCGAACTTGTAGGCGTGCACACCGTCGATCCCGGGAGTGCCGGGGCCCGGATCGGGCGCGCCCGATCCGCTGCCGTCGGCGTTGCGGATGATCGCCTGGTTGACCGCCCGCACCTGCGCGAAGTCCATCTTCTTCACCTGCCTGTCGTAGGTGAAGAAGCCGTTGACCTCGTGCTCGACGTCGGTGATCTGCGTGTAGATCGAGCCGCTGATACCGCAGCTCTGTGCCGCCGCGAGCACGTCGCGCTGGTTCTGGACGTAGCGGCTGTTCAGGGTCGCCTGGTCCTTCACCATCTCGTAGGCGTGTCCTTCGCCGAACCACATGTGGTCCTCGATCTCGAGACCGTAGCCGCCGTGCTCGCCGTCGATCGAGATCCGCTTGGCGTCGGGCATCGGCTTCGCGGGGCCGGGGTAGGCGTGCCAGTCGAGGACGTCGCCCTTACCCGAGTCGCCGAGCGAATCGCAGCAGTTGACCCCGCTGTGCGCGTTGACCAGCCGGGTCGGGTCCTGGGCCTTGACGCTCTCGGCGACCTTGCCGGTCTCCTCGCGCGACCACTCCGCCCAGCCTTCGTTGAACGGCACGTAGCCGACGATCGAGGTCCAGTTCTTCTTCTGCTCCACCAGTTCCCTCAGCTCGGCCTTGAACTGCTGCTGGGCGTCGACGGGCGGGCGGCCGCCGGTGCGCATCGACGGCATGTCCTGCCAGACGAGCAGGCCGAGCTTGTCGGCGTGGTGATACCAGCGGTCGGGTTCGGTCTTGATGTGCTTGCGGACCGTGTTGAACCCGAGGACCTTGTGCTGTTCGAGGTCGAACCGCAGCGCCTGGTCGGTCGGCGCGGTGTAGATGCCGTCCGGCCAGTAGCCCTGGTCCAAAGTGGACTGGAGGAAGAGGATCTTGCCGTTGAGGGTGAACCGGAGTTTGCCGTCGGCGCCCTTCGCGGTGCCGAATTCACGCATGCCGAAGTAGGACGACACCTTGTCGACGGTGCGGCGGCCGTCCTTCAGTTCGACGTCGAGGTCGTAGAGGAACGGCGAATCCGGTGACCAGAGTTTCGCCTTGGGCACCGGCAGCGAGATCGTCCCGGCCGCGGACGCCGTGCTGCGGCTGACCACCTTCCGGCCGTCGCGGACCACGGCCTCGACGGTCAGCCCGGAGTTCCCTCCGGTGTCGACGGTGAGCTTGAGCGTGGAGGACTTGAGGTCGGGGACCATGCCGAGCGTGCCGACGTGCTTGGCCGCGACCGGTTCCATCCACACCGTCTGCCAGATACCCGAGGCGCCTTCGTAGAAGATCCCGCGGTCGGGGACGCGGCGCTGTTTGCCGACGGGCTGCCAGGTGGCGTCGGTGCGGTCCTCGACGCCGACGATGATCTCCTGCTCTCCCCGGGGTTTCAGCGCCGAGGTGACGTCCGCGGAGAACGCGCCGTAGCCGCCCTGGTGCGCGGCGACCTCCTTGCCGTTGACGTAGACCTTCGCCTTGTAGTCGACCGCGCCGAAGTTGATCCGGAGGGTGTTGTCCTTGCCGACGTTCCAGTTCCGGGGCACGGTGAACGTGCGCCGGTACCACATGAAGTCCTCGTGCCGCTGGATCCCGGACAGCGCCGATTCGGTGGGGTAGGGGACCAGGATCTTCTCGGCGAGCTTCTCGCCGAAGGGCGGGACCTCGCCGGGCGCGGCGCCGGCGAACTCCCAGACCCCGTTGAGGTTCTGCCAGTTCTCGCGCACCAGCTGCGGCCGCGGGTACTCGGGCAACGCGTTGGCGGGCGAAACCTGGTTCGTCCACGGGGTGGTCAGGCGTGGCTTGCCCATCTTCCAGCCGCTCTCCGCGGCCGTCGCGGCCCCCGACGTCAACGCCAGGGCGGTCAGGGCGACCACCGCGGCGGTCAGGGGTTTCCGGAAGCGTCTCGGCCTCCGGGGGCGTTGTGGTGACAACGTTGGCAACATCTGCTCGACACCCTTCTCCGGGGGCGGCCGCCTCGGCGGAGGTGCGCCTCCCACTGGACCTGTGCAGGCGTGAAACCACGACCCCGTGGCCGGTGGGAACCGGTGTGAGCCGGGCCACGGCTGGCCGTCAGGATGTTTTTACATCGTTGATACAACGTTGTAAAGCGTCGAAGGCGTCGAATCGGTCCTGCGCGGAAGAGCTGTCCGGTGTGTCAGGAGCGGCGGGATTCCCGCAGCCACTCGTCGAGTTCGCGGTAGTCGTCGCCGGTCAGGCCTCGCTGGGGATCGACGCGGTGCAGCAGGGCCGGTCCGGCGTGGTGGCCGGACACCCAGTCGCGATCCAGGCCGGAAATCTCGTCGTCGATCCAGGCGAACGGGCGACCCTGGGCGTGGTCCAGGAGGGGACGGGTCTTCCAGTGCAGGCCGATGCGGGCGTCGAACTCGTCGCTGTCGGACGGCTCCGGCCAGTCCACGACGGGCAGGCGGGGCAGGCCGAGCCTGGGGGAGAGGGAGTCGTTGGCGTCGTGCAGCCAGGTCGTGGCCCAGACGAGTTCGCCGGGGAGGGCCCGCAGCCGCGGTCCGTGCGAAGGGTCGAGCCTGCCGAGAAGCGGGTTCTCGTCGTGTTGCGGCAAAGGCTCGAACGACGGGTAGTGCGACGGCTCCAAGCCGAACGGGATGAGCGGGCCGTCGACGTCGAGGTAGATCAGAGGGGGCCGCTCGGGGCCGGATGTCATGGAGCGACGCTATCCGTCTTCGCGGCGCCTGCGCGGAGGCAGGCGCGCGAAGCCGCTGAAGGTGCCGGAGGCCGGGAGAGGTTCACGCGTTGACACGAGAATTGACTCGCAAGTAACTTACTATCGAGTCAGATCGAACGGAGGCGACGATGCCGGCCGAGGAGCGTTCGTGGTGGGGCTGGGGCACCACCGACGGCGAACTGTCCAAGGAAGAGTCCGACGCGCTGGTCGCCCGCACCTCGGGTGTGTTGCCCGGCCACGACTTCACCGATCACGCGCCACCGGACCCCGCGGATCTCGACCTCCCGGCGCCGAGGATCCGGCCGCCCGCGGCGCTCGCCGCGTTGTGCAGTGACGTGCCGGTCGACCGGCTGTCCCACGCCCGCGGCAAGGCGTTCCGCGACGTCGTCCGCAACCTGCTCGGACGGCTCGACCACGTCCCGGATCTGGTCGCCCGCCCGCGTACGGAACAGGACGTCGTCGACCTCCTGGACTGGTGCACCTCCTCCGGGATCCCGCTGATTCCCTACGGTGGCGGCAGTTCCGTGGTCGGCGGGGTCGAGCCGCGGTTCGACGGCCCCGCGGTTTCGATGGATCTGGCCGGTCTCGGCGAGGTGCTCGAAGTGGACACGGTCAGCCGCGCGGCCCGGATCCAGGCCGGGATTTTCGGACCGGCGCTGGAAGACCGGCTCCGGCCGCTGGGGCTGACCCTCCGGCATTTCCCGCAGTCGTTCGCCCATTCGACCCTCGGCGGCTGGCTCGCCACCCGCGCGGGCGGGCATTTCGCCACCCTCGCCACGCATATCGACGATCTCACCGAAGCGCTGCGTGTCGTCACGCCCGCCGGGATCAGCGAATCGCGGCGCCTGCCGGGATCGGGCGCCGGCCCTTCGCCGGACCGGATGTTCCTCGGCTCCGAGGGAACGCTCGGCGTGATCACCGAAGCCTGGATGCGCCTGCAGGACCGGCCGGTCTGGCAGGTGACCGCGTCCGTCGCCTTCGAACGGCAGGAAGACGCCGTCGCCGCCACCCGCGCCATCGCGCAGTCCGGGCTGTACCCGTCGAACTGCCGTCTGCTCGACCCGGCGGAGGCGTTCATCAACGCGGGCGCGAGTGTGGGCGGCGGCCTCCTGCTCGTCGCGTTCGAATCCGCCGATCACCCGGTCGACACCTGGCTCGACCGCTCGCTCGAACTGACCGCCGGCCACGGCGGTGTCGTGAAAGCCAGGCGCGGCAGGGAATCCTCCGGTCAGGACAGCGCCTCGGCCTGGCGATCGTCGTTCTTGCGGATGCCCTATCAACGCGACGCGCTGGCCCGCCGCTCCCTCATCGTGGAGACCTTCGAGACCGCGTGCACGTGGGACGGCTTCCCGGAATTCCACGACGCGATCACCTCGGCGGCCCGCGCCGCGATCGACGCGGTGTGCGGTGGCGCGGGTGTCGTCACCTGCCGGTTCAGTCACGTGTACCCCGACGGTCCCGCGCCCTACTACGGGATCTACGCCGCCGGGCGCTGGGGGAGCACGGTCGCCCAATGGGACGAGATCAAGGCCGCCGTCTCCGAGGCCATCGCGGGCCATGGCGGCACGATCACCCATCACCACGCCGTCGGCCGCGATCACCGGCCCTGGTACGACCGGCAGCGTCCCGATCCGTTCGCCGCCGCGATCACCGCCGCCAAGTCGGCGCTCGACCCGGCGGGAATCCTCAATCCGGGAGTGCTGATCGGCTGACCGGAGGGCGGACGAACGACGTCAGCAGCGCGGTGAACCGCATGGCCGCCAAGGACAATGTCCGCCCGGCCATGGTCTGCACCTGGGCTTCGCGTTTGCGGAACACGGCGTTGTCGAGCAGCACGTACGCGACCCCTTCGGTGGCCGCGTCCCGTTCGATGTCACCCAGCCCGCCGACCAGGGCGATCCCGCCGCCACAGCGGACGAATTCGTACTTCGGGCTCAGTTCGTTGCACTCCAGCACCGGATGCGCGGTGAGGTTCTCGATCCGCGCGGCGATGTCGAACAGGTCGCGCAGGCTCTGCCCGGGCGCGGGAAGTGCGAGCGGATGCGCGCAGAGTTCGGCGAGTCCTACGGAGTCACGAGTGGTCAGTGGATGATCGAGCGGGACGATCGCGTACACCGGGACCACGACGGCGCTCTCGACGCGCACCCCGTGCTGAGGCCCGGTCGCGAACGTGACGGCGACGTCGGCCGCGCCTTCGAGGACCCGGCGCGTCGCCTCTTCCCTGGTCACGACATCGATGTGGAACGTGACGTCGTGGTCGCGCCGGAAGGCGGCGATGGCCTGCGGGACCACGCGGCGGGCGAATCCTTCGGAGCAGGCGACCGTCAGGGACCGGGCGTGCAGCCCGCGGCCGGTGCGGAGTTCGTCGACGAGGACGGCCGATTCCGCCTCGCTGCGGCGGACGTGGTCGAGCAGCCGGGTCCCGGCCTCGGTCGGCACCATGCCGCGCGGATGCCGGACGAACAACGGCACCCCGATACCCGCTTCGAGTTTGGCGATCTGACGGCTGATCGCCGAGGGCGCCACCGTCAGTTCCGTCGCCGCCTCGGACACCGAGCCGGTGCGGGCGACTTCGAGGAAGTACGTCAACGCGATCGGCAGTAGTCGCATCAGAACTCCGCAGGTTTGCCGCAATGAGAACGCGGAGCACGGTAAACGGCAATGGTCACGGTACGCAAACCGACTTACGCTCCTCTGCGACACCCGTCGAGCGAATCGGGAGACAACGCGGTGATCCCAGCGGAATTGGTCACGAAGGCCCACGAACACGTCGACTCGGGCGCGTTCTTCGCCGAGCTCGCCGAACTCGTCCGATATCCGACGGTGAGCGATCATCCGAGCGGCCGCGTTGCCATCAAGGCATACCTGGACGAAGTGCTGACCCCGGCGTTGACCGCGCTCGGCTGTTCCGTGAAGACGTACCCGAACCCCGACCCGGACGGCGGGCCGTTCCTGATCGGCACCCGCGTGGAGTCCCCGCGGCTGCCCACCCTGCTTTGCTACGGCCACGCCGACGTCGTCGACGGGCACGAGGGCCGGTGGAGCGAAGGCCGGGATCCGTGGACACTGACCGCCGACGGCGAGCGCTGGTATGGCCGCGGTTCGGCGGACAACAAGGGACAGCACCTGATCAACCTGACCGCGCTCAGGCTGCTCCTCGCCGAAACGGGTTCGCTCGGCTTCAACCTCAAGTTCCTTTTCGAGACGGGGGAGGAGATCGGCTCACCCGGGCTCGACGAGTTCGTCGAGGCGAACCGGGAGGCACTGAGCGCCGACGTCCTCATCGCATCCGACGGTCCGCGCCTGGACGCGGCGACGCCGACGTTGTTCCTGGGCGCGCGGGGCAGCGTCCGGATCGCCCTAGACGTCGATCTCCGGCCCGACGCCTACCATTCCGGGAACTGGGGCGGCGTCCTGCGCAATCCCGCCACCACCCTCGCCGGGGCGATCGCGTGTCTCGTCGACGGGCACGGCCGTGTCCAGGTGCCGGAACTCCTGCCGCCCGAGCTCCCGGACAGTGTCCGTGCGGCGCTCGCGGACCTCGAGATCGGGAACAAGCCGGGCGATCCGGCGCTGGACGCCGGATGGGGAGACACCGGCCTGACCGCGGCCGAGCGGCTGTACGGCTGGAACACGCTCGAAGTCCTTTCGCTCGGCGCGGCCGACATCGACCGGCCGGTCAACGCCATCCCCGGCCGCGCCCGCGCGATGCTGCAGCTGCGCTACGTCGCCGGAACCGACGTCGACGGCGTGGGCGAGGCGATCACGAAACACCTTGCCGCGAACGGGTTCTCGATGGTCGATGTCACCGCGGAGGGCAGCTTCCTCGCCAGCCGCACCCCCGTCGACGACCCGTGGGTCGGCTGGGCGAAGGGCGTACTCGACGAGGTTTCCGAGCGGCGGGCGGCGATCCTGCCGAGCTTCGGCGGCGGACTGCCGAACCATGTGTTCACCGACCTGCTCGGCCTCCCGACTTTGTGGCTGCCGCACTCCTATCCCGGATGCCTCCAGCACGCGCCCGACGAGCATTTGCCCGCGCCGATCGCCCGGGAAGGGCTCGTCCTCGCCACGGCGCTGTTCCACGCGCTCGGACGGCGCGGGGAGGAGGCATGACGACCGACCAGACGGAGGCCAAGCCCCGGACGCCGTCGTCGACGCGGCGCGCGATCGCCGCGGCGACCATCGGCAACGCGCTCGAATGGTTCGACCTCGGTGTGTACGCGCTGATGGCGGCCTACATCGGCAAGACCTTCTTCCCCGGCGGGAACGCCGCCGTCCAGCTCGTCCAGGCATACGCCGTCTTCGGCATCACGTTCCTCGTGCGCCCGCTCGGCGGGCTCGTGCTCGGTGCCTACGCCGACCGGTTCGGCCGCAAGAAGGCATTGGTGCTGACCATCTGGCTGATGGTCATCGGGACGTTCCTGCTCGCGGTGATGCCGGGTTACGCGACGATCGGGTTCCTCGCGCCGGTCGGCGTGATCGTCGCGCGGCTGATCCAGGGATTCGCCGCGGGCGGGGAATTCGGGGCGGCCACGTCGTTCCTGATCGAACAGGACGATCGCCGCAAGGGTTTCCTCGGCAGCTTCCAGTTCGCCAGCCAGGGTTTCGCGACGCTGATGTCGGCCGGGTTCGCCGCCGCTCTGACGGCTTCGCTCAGCGCGGACGCGATGACGTCGTGGGGCTGGCGGATCCCGTTCGTCTTCGGGCTGCTCGTCGGCCCGGTCGGCTACTACATCCGGCGTCACGTCGACGAACCCGTGGCCACCAAGGAGGATCAGCCGAAGTCCACGCCGGTCCGGACGCTGTTCCGCTTCCACTGGGGCGGTCTGCTGATCGCCGGGGGAGCGCTGGTCGTCTCGACTTCGCTGAACTTCATCCTGCAGTCGCTGCCGACGTTCGCGATCAAGAACCTCGGCCTGGACGACTCGCTGTCGTTCGTCGCGCTGATGATCACCGCGGCGATCCTGACCGTCGTGACGCCGATCGTGGGACTGCTCACCGATCGGCACGGCCGGATCAGGATCATGATCGGCGCCGCGGCGGTGATCGGGGCCGGCGTGGTGCCGCTGTACCTGTGGGTCACCACCTCGCCGTCGTTCCTCACTCTCACGGTGACGATGACGATCCTGGGACTGCTGAAGGCCGCCTACTTCGGCGCGCTTCCTTCGGTGATGGCCGACGTCTTCCCGGCACACACCAGGGCGACGGGGCTCTCGTTCGCCTACAACGCCACCGTCGGGGTCTTCGGCGGATTCACGCCGACCATCGCGACCGCGATGATCGCGGCCACCGGATCGCCGGTTTCGCCCGGCTACTACCTTTTGGCGACGGCGTCGCTGAGTATTGTCGCGCTGGTCGCGGCGAATCGGCGGCGCGGGATTCGGTGAAGGCGGGCGTATCCGTACCCTCGTCGTTCCGCGGAAGGAAACGGTTGGCTAGGTCTGGCTTCGTCCGGGCATGCTGAGGCATTGCCGGGATTTTGATGTCACCTCTGACCGGGTTCGGGCAGTGTGCATGATTACAGGAGTCTGCCGCGAATGCTGTCGAGGTCGGTGTTGCTGACACCGGCGGCGAGGAGATATCGCTCGACGTCGAGGCCATCGAGGGTGCTCAGGACGGCGGCTCGGGTCGTGGTGCCGCGGTTGGTGAGGATGGACTGGATGATTGGTCCTTGGTCCTCGGTGCCCATCGCGGCGAACAGGGGTTTCAGGGCCTCGGTGGACAGGTCGTAGTCCGTTGCGATGGCCTCCGGCTGGACGTCGGCCAGCGCCAGCAGCAGGAGAGTGATCAGGCCGGTGCGGTCTCGTCCCGCTCCACAGTGGAACAGGACGCCGCCAGGTCCGCAGCGGGCGAGCGCGGTGATGACGGCGGCACATCGGCCGGCTTTCCGTTCGAGGAAGGGACGGTAGTAGAGCGGACTGCCGTTGAGTTGCTCACGGTTGATGTGCTGCCAGAACTCTCCGTCCTCGATTTCGTCGAGGGGTACCTCGATGCGGTCGATGCCGGCCGGTGTGGTCGTCCCTGCGGCGGTGGCGGTGAAGTGCGCCGACCCGGCCACCGCTGTCGGGGACTTTGCCGTTGCGGGCCGGATCTCGTCGGCGTTGCGCAGGTCGACGATGGTTCGGACGCCGGATTGCCGCGCCTGGGCCCAGCCCTCGCCGGTGACAAAACGAAGGTCGGCCGCCCTGAAGAAGGCGCCGTAGCGAGTTGTGTGGCCCGACCTGGTCGGCAAGCCGCCGAGATCCCTGGTGTTGTAGAAGCCTTCCCAGTTCACAGCTCTGCTTGTGCGCATGGTCGAGCATTCTCCAAGATCCGCCGATCGGCCCGGAAGCCCGAGCCGATCGGCGGGTGAGGCCGGTTACGGGAAGTACGGGTTGTCGTAGCCGTACTCCTTGCAAGAGTCCAACCCCGGACGGATGTCCGTGCACACCCGCAGCGTGGGACCGTAGATACCGTTGGTGTCAGATCCCGCGATGCCCTTCCAGGTGATGGTCTTGCCGCAGCCCTCGTTGTTGTCGCGCCGTTTGCCCTGCCACTCGCTCGTCCACCCCTTGTTGATGATGAAGTAGAAGTAGACGGGGTTCCCGTCGCACTTCGCGTCCTTCAACGTGACGTCGGCCTTGAAGCTGCCCCGGCCGGTCCAGGTCAGCGTCCCGCTGAAGCTCGCGCCGCCGTCCGGCGACTTCCCGGAGATGGATTTCGACTGGTCCGCCGCCGCGGATCCCGCGCCGGCGAACGTCAGCGCGAACGCCATGAACACCGACACAAGACATGCGACGACCCTCGAACGAACTTTCATGACAATCCCCTCGTGCTCTGTCCGACAGCGAAGCACCTAGGATCCTGGGAGCGCTTTTATTCTGCTTTCATGCCATGAAAGCAGAAGCAGGATCACAATTCCCGCAGCAGATAACGCTGCAGCTTCCCGCTCGCGTTGCGCGGCAACGCCTCGATGAACCGCACCCGCCGCGGGTACTTGTACGGCGCCGCGGTCGCCTTCGCGTGGTCCTGCAGGGCTTTCACGAGATCCGTGCCGGGTTCGGCGCCGGGCCGGGGGACGACGAACGCCGTGACGACCGAACCGCGATCCGGGTCCGGCGTGCCGATCACGGCGCATTCGTCCACGTCCGGATGCGTCAGCAAGACCTCTTCGACCTCCGGGGCGGCGATGTTGTAGCCCGACGAGATGATCATGTCGTCGCTGCGTGCGACGAACCGGAAGTAGCCGTCGGCGTCGCGCACGTAGGTGTCGCCGGTGAAGTTCCAGCCGTCGCGGACGTAGTCGCGCTGGCGCGGGTCTTCGAGGTAGCGGCAGCCGGTGGGGCCGCGGACCGCCAGGAACCCGGGTGTGCCGTCCGGCACGGGCGAACCGTCGATGTCGAGAACGGCCGCCTCGTAGCCGGGCACGACCTTTCCGGTCGCGCCGGGGCGGGCGTCGTCGTCGGCGGCGGAGATGAACACGTGCAGCATTTCGGTGCTGCCGAGCCCGTCGATGAGCGGCCGCCCGACGATCTCCCGGTACCGCTCGGCCACGGGAGCGGGAAGCGACTCGCCCGCGGAGGCGGCCCGGCGCACTCCGGCCAGCAGTTTTCCCTCGCCGGCGTTGAGGATCGCGCGGTAGGCGGTCGGGGCGGTGAAGAGGACGGTGACCGCCTTCTCGGCGACGATGGCGGCGAGTTCCGCGGGAGTGGCGCGTTCGACGAGCAGCGTCGCCGCTCCCGCGCGCAAAGGGAAGACCAGCAGGCCGCCGAGGCCGAAGGTGAAGGCCAGCGGTGGTGTGCCACAGAAGAGATCGTCGGATGTCGGGCGCACGACGTGCCGGGAGAACGTGTCGGCGATCGCCAGCAGATCGCGATGGAAATGCATCGTCGCCTTCGGGGAGCCCGTCGTGCCGGACGTGAAGGCCAGCAGGGCGACGTCGTCGGCCGCGGTCGGGATGTCGGCGAACGTCGCCGGATGCCGTTCCGCGCGGGCGGCGAGTTCCGTTCCGTACGCCACGACGGGCAGATCGGGCGGGAGTTCGTCCAGCAGGCGCTCGTCGCAGACGGCGAGCGCGGGCTTCGCGCGGCCGATGATCTTGTCGAGTTCGGCCCGCCGCAGCATCGGCATGGTCGTGACGGCCACCGCTCCCGCCTTGAGCACGGCCAGCCACACCGTCGCGAGCCACGGTGTGTTGGTGCCCCGCAGCAGCACGCGATCTCCGGGAACCACACCGAATTCGGCGACCAGCACGTGGGCGACGCGGTTGGCGCGGGCCAGGACTTCGCCGTAGGACCACGTTTCGGTGGGGGAGAGCAGGCAAGGCCGGTCGGGCCCGAACCGGGTGACGGTGTCGTCGAGCAGCGCGGTCGCGGCGTTCAGCCTGTCGGGATACCGGAGCTCCGGCAGGGCGAAGACGAACTCCGGCCACTGATCGGCGGGAGGCAGCCGGTCGCGGCAGAACGGGTCGACATGCGCGCTGGGAGAAAGCCTCATCGTCGCCGCTCCTCGGTCCGGCCGTGCCCCCTCCCGCGAAGGTAGCACTTGTTACGACCGTCGAGAAGACGCGATGAAGCTCAGTCCACGACGTCGGTCACGGCCCGCGCCAGGGTGGCCCGCACGGTTTCGGGGTCGTCGAGGTTCCCGCCGTGAAGCGCGCCGTCGCGGAGGAGGACGAGGGTGCGGGCGGCGTGGCTGGGATCGGGATGACCCGCGTCGCGCGCCAGGTCGCGAAGCACGCCGAAGAACCAGGTCCGGTGGTCGTCGATGACCTGCCGCACCTGGTGTGCGGGATCCGGGTATTCGGCGGCGGCGTTGAGGAACTGGCAACCGCGGAAGTCGTCGTCGAGTGTCCGGTCGCCGATGATGCCCAGCGCGGCGAGCAGCGCTTCGCGGGCTGGCTTCCCTTGTGTCGCCGTGCCGACGCCCGCGCGGATCCGCTCGCTCGTGGTGCTCAGGTAGGCGGCGACGAGGTCGTCCTTGGTGGGGTAGTGGCGGTAGAACGTCGCCCTGGTCACGGCCGCTTCGGAGACCAGGCGCTCCACGCCGACGGCATGGATGCCCTCGGCGTAGAAGAGCCGCGACGCTGTCTCGAGCAGCCGGATCTTGGGGTGTACGTCCCGGTCGACAGTCGGCATCTTTCAACTCTAGAGAAAGAACGGTCATTCCACCAGGTCGGCTTCGTCACGTTGCGGAAGGCATCCCGGGGCGCCATGGTTGAGGGAGAAAGACCGATCATTCTCTCTGACTCGAAGGAGCCAGCCATGAGCAACCAGAAGCCCACCATCGTCCTGGTTCACGGTGCGTTCGCCGACTCGTCCAGCTGGAACGGTGTCGTCCCGAAGCTGCGCGAGCAGGGCTATCGCGTTCTGGCGGCGGCGAACCCGCTGCGTGACATCGAGTCCGACGCGGCCTATGTTGCCGACGTCGTCAACGGAGTGGACGGCCCCGTGGTGCTGGCCGGGCACTCCTACGGCGGTGTGGTGATCAGCCGCGCGGCCACCACCGCGCCGAACGTCAAGGCGCTCGTCTACATCGCCGCCTTCCAGCCGGAGGCGGGGGAGAGCGTGTTCGAGCTGTCCGGCCGGTTCGAGGGCGGCAAGCTCGGCCCGGACACCACGAACGTCCTGGCCGCCCAGGGGGAGCTGTCGATCAAGCCCGAGAACTTCTCGGACGTGTTCGCGGCCGATGTCCCCGCGGAGACCGCCGACGTCATGGCGGTCACCCAGCGTCCGGTCACCGAGCGCGCCCTCGGCACGCCGTTCGACGGTGAGCCGGCGTGGAAGAACCTGCCGTCGTGGGCGCTGATCGCCGAACGGGATCACGCGATCCCCGCCGCCGCGCAGGCGTTCATGTCCGAACGCGCCGGTTCGGAGGTCACCAGGGTCGATGCTTCGCACGCCGTCTCGGTCTCGCGGCCGGACGTCGTCGCGGAGGTCGTCCTCGCGGCGGCCGCCAAGGTCGCCTGACCTCGGTCGCTTGACAGGTGAAACCCTCCCCGGAGAGACTGCAAAAGCGTTTTGGCAGCCTCTCCGGGGAGAACCACGTGAAGGTCTTGGTGCTCGATTCGAGCCCGCGTCGTGAAGGCAATTCCTGGGCTCTCGCGCAGGCGCTGGCCAAGGGGGCGGAGGAAGCGGGGCATACGGTCGATTTCGTCCGGCTCTCCGATTTCGTCGAGTCGCCGCTGGGGGACTGCCGTGACTGCCGGCTGAACGACGGGTCCTGCGGCATCGGGGACGGTTACGAGCGCCTGCTGTTCGAGCACGTGCTCCCGGCGGACGCGATCGTCTACGCGACACCGCTGCACTGGTACGGCATGACCGGGCGGCTCAAATCCTTCTTCGACCGGTTCTTCTGTTACACCTCCGGCAGCTCGCCGCACACCGCCGAGGTCGTACCGGGGCTGATGGGCAAACGCGCCGCGGTGCTGATCTCGTGCGAGGAGAGCTATCGCGGCGCGACGCTCGGCCTCGAGGCCCAGTTCCAGGAACTCACCCGGTACCTGCGCCAGGACCTCGCCGGGATCGTGGTCGGCGTCGGCAACAGCCGGGGCGAGGTGGAGCGCGATCCCGCCCGGCCGTTGGCGGCGGCGGAGGACCTCGGCCGTAGGCTGGGCGACGCCCACGTCACCGACTATCGGCTGGACACCGACCGGCCGAACCGCGTCTGGGGACCGCCCGTGGAGGCCTGAGTGTCGCCGACCATCCGTGACGTCGCCGCCGCCGCGGGGGTCTCGATCACCACCGTCTCCCACGTGCTCAGCGGGCAGGGCCGGATCTCGGAGCAGACCCGGGAGCGGGTCGCGCGGGCGGCGGCCGACCTCGGCTATCAGGCGAGTGTGCACGCGCAGCAGCTGGTCACCCGGCGCAGCCGCACGTTGGCGATCCAGCTCGCGAACTCCGTCGACGCGAGCAGCGCCTGCGCGCTCGTGCCCAATTCGGACTACTTCCTCGAAGTGCTCAACGGGGCGGCCGAAGCCGCGTCGAAACGGTCGTACGCCTTGCTCCTGGCGCCGACGGACGCCGACCTCGACCGGCTGAACGCCTTCGCCGTCGACGGCGCGATCCTGGTGGACCCCAGGGGAGACGAGCCCTTCTTCGCGACCGGCTGGTGCCGCGACCGGCCGCTGGTGACCGTTGGGCGTCCGATGGCGGCGCCGTGCCCGGTGCCTGTCGTCGTCGACAACGACCTGGTCGCGGCCGCCCGGCTGATGCTGGATCACTTGGCGGGCAACGGTTACGAGCGGCCGGCGATGATCACCACCGACACCCGCCGGTCCTACGCGGCGGACCTCGTCGCGGGCTACACCGGCTGGATGCGAGACCGGGGGCTGGAGCCGGTGGTGGCCGAGATCGACGAGCCGCCGACCACCGAAGGCACGGCGGAGGCGCTGGGCAGCCTGCTCGACCGCCGCGTCTGCCCCGACGCCGTCTTCACGACGTCGGAGAACCTCGCCCTCGGAGTCCTGCACGAGGCCCGCCGCCGGCGGCTCGCGGTACCCGGCGGGCTCGGGATCTGCAGTGCCGTCGACAGTGGTTCGCTTCAGCTCGTTTCGCCACAGGTGACCGGGATGTTCGTGCATCCCCGCGAGGTGGGCGGCCGCGCGGCCACGGCGTTGATGGATCTCGTGGAGGGCATGGACGGTGGACCGCACCGGATCGAGGTTCCGGTGCGGCTCAACGCGCGGGCATCCACTTGCCGTTGCTGAAGGACGCTTTCACCGCATGTCATGCGACGAAAGCGTCCTTCACCGCGTGAGATGCGGGGAAAGTCCCCTTCAGCCTCCGGTCAGGAGCTCCGGCACACCGCGACCGGCGCGTCCCCGCCGTCGCCCTCGGTGGTCGCGATGAAGCCGAAAGTGGTCGTCCCGCCGGCGGGCAGCACCGCGTTCCAGTCCACTTCGGACACTCGCACGCGGTCGCCGTCCTGGACGAGGGAACCGTTCCACAGGTTGGCGATGCGGGTGCCGGGCGGCAGGGTCCAGCTGACCT
The DNA here is from genome assembly GCF_022479115.1 of Amycolatopsis sp. EV170708-02-1. Lineage (NCBI taxonomy): Bacteria > Bacillati > Actinomycetota > Actinomycetes > Pseudonocardiales > Pseudonocardiaceae > Amycolatopsis > Amycolatopsis sp. EV170708-02-1. The sequence goes on along the minus strand of NZ_CP092497.1, from coordinate 2,378,162 downwards.
CCCAGCCGGTGAGCCGGGTGTCCTGGGCGTTGCGCACCGACACGCGGATCTCCGAGCCGCCGGGCCAGCGGTTGGCGATCTCGTAACGCGCTTCGCACACCGGTTTCGCGGCAGGCGGGGTCGGCGCCGCCACCGGGGCGACCGGGTCGGGTGGGTCGCCGCCGGACAGCAGGATCCCCGCCAGGACACCACCCGCCACCACGACACCGCCCGCGATGGCGATCGGCAGGCGCGATCGGCGGGTGGGCGCGGGAAGCCGTTTCGTACCGGTCAGGATCGCCGGACGGCCGTCGGCGACGGCGGCGAGCATCCGTGCGGCCTCGGCCATGTCCGGCCGCTCCGCGGGATCGCGCCGGAGCATGCGCAGCAGGACGTCCGTGAGCGGGCCGGTGGTGCGCGGCGTGACGATCTCGCCGCGGGCGACCCGTTTGAGGAGGGCGATCTGGTTGGCGTCGGTGCCGAACGGCGGCGCGCCTTCCACCACGGTGTAGAGCGTGGAGCCGAGTGAGAACACGTCCGACGGATAGCCGGGCTCTTCGCCGTCCGCGACCTCGGGGGAGAGGTACGCGGGAGTGCCGACGACCAGCCCGCCGCCGGTCATGGTCCCTTCGCCCGTCGCGTGGGACAGGCCGAAGTCGGCGATCTTCGCCTGGCCGTCGCCGGTGATGAGGACGTTGTTGGGCGTGACGTCGCGATGCAGGATCCCGTCCTCGTGCGCGGCGGCCAGCGCCGAGGCGATCTGCGCGCCGAGTTCCGCCACCCGGCCGGCGGGGAGCGGGCCGTCGTCCGCGAGGAGTTCCGTCAGCGGCCGCGACGGCAGGTACTCCATCACCAGGAACGGGGTTCCGTCCTGCTCCACGACGTCGTACACGGTGACGGCGTGCGGATGCTTGAGCCGCGCGGCGACCCTGGCCTCCCGCATCGCGCGCACGATCGACCGGAAGGGCGCGCCGTCCGGCGAGGTGTCCGGCAGCATCTGCTTGAGCGCCACCGTGCGGTCGAGCCGCTCGTCCCGCGCCCGCCACACCACGCCCATCGAGCCCCGGCCGACCTCGCGCTCCAGCCGGTAACGTCCGGCAATGACGGCATCCCGGTTCACGGACGCAACTGTATCCGCTAGCGGAGCGGAACCTCTCCGACCGGCGCCCCGGCCGCCGCGAGCCAGGCTTCGGCGAGCAGCCGGTGTCCCAGCGGACTGGGGTGGACGCCGTCCGGCGCCAGCGTCGCCGCCCCGTGCTCTTCCGCCGCGCGCGGCATGAACAGATCCGCGCGGATCAGCCGCGCGCCGAACTCGGTCGCCACGTCGATCGCGGTTTCGATGCGGGGCGCCAGATCGGCGACCCAGTCCTGCTGCTCCGGCTCCACCGGCAGCAGGAACGGCGTGATCACGTACAGCTCGGCCGGGAGGTGCTCCCGCGCGCCGGCCAGCAGCCGGGAGTAGGCGTCGCGGAACTTTCCGATCGGACTCGACAGGCCGCGGTCGAACGTCCGCCACGTGTCGTTGATGCCGATCTTCACCGTCAGCACCGTGGGATCCGCCGCGAGGACGTCGGCGGCCCAGCGGGCTTCGAGGTCGTAGATCCGGTTGCCGTTGATCCCGCGGTTGACCACCTCCGGCCCGTCGCCGAGGAGGTCCGCGATCTGCCGCACGTAGCCCTTGCCGAGCGACGCGGGATCGGTGCGGTCGCGGCTGGAATCGGTGATGGAGTCGCCGGCGAACAGCAGGCGGTCGGCTTCGGTGAACCTCACGCGCCCGCCTCGATCAGCTTCCGCAGCGAGTCCGCCTCGCCGGGGATCAGGTCGGGGTCGTTGTCCGGGACGAACTCCAGCAGCGCGTCGAGCGGTCGCCCCGCCTTGGCGAGCAGGCCGAACGCGCGGGTCCAGAGCTCGGCCCGGAAGGTCAGCGGACGCCGTTCGTTGCTGGGCCACCACGAGAACACGTGCACCGCGCGCACCTGGTCGAGGACCAGCTCGAGCCCCGCCAGCGCCTGCTCGTCCGGCAGGTCCTGCGGCGGTTGCCAGTAGGTGCCGAGATTGTCGCGGCCCACCTCTTCGAGCAGCCGCACGGTGGATTCGGCGGTGTCGGTCAGCGTTCCGCCGTGGAACTCCAGCGCGACTTCGAGGCCGTGCTCGTTGGCGACGTCGGCGGCCTCGCGGAGACCGGCGACGATCTGCTCGCGTTCGTACGAGTCGACGTCCTCGGAGCCCGCTTTCCCCGCCCACACCCGGATCCGCGAGGCACCGAGGCGGACCGCGGTGGCGGCGATCTCGCCGAACTTCCCGGCCTCCATCGGGGTCGCGCGGAAGTAGGAGCCGTAGGAGTCGCAGGTGAGCCCGTGCCGTGCCATGGCCTCGAACGCGCGCTCGGCCGCCCAGTCGTCACCCGGGCGCACATGGACGTCGGCGCCCCATTCGACCACCTGAAGTCCGGCCTTCTCGGCGCGACGGGCGACTTCGTCGGCGTCCAGCCGCCGCAGCGTCACCGAACACAGTCCCGGGCGGATCATTTTCCCTCCAACGGTTGAGTGCTTTCCCGCAGCACGACCTCGCCGGTGATCGCCAGGACACGAGGGTCGTCGGCGCGGGTGTCGAGGATGAAGTCGATCGCCCGCTCGCCCATACGCTCGATCGGCACACGCACAGTCGACAGCGAAGGCCTTATGTCGCGCAAGGTAATAATGTCGTCGAATCCCGCGATCGCGATCTGCGTGGGGACCAGCAGACCACGGTCGCGGCAGGCGGCCATCGCGCCGACGGCCATCACGTCGTTGACCGCGAAAACGCAGCCGCGGAAGCCGTTCTCGATCGCTCGCACCATCGCCGCGTAGCCACCGTCACGGGTGAACTCCGCGCGCAGCACGTGGTTCTCGGGCAGCTGAATACCTTGCCGGGCGAGGCCGTCACGGAAGCCGAGGACACGATCTCGTGAAGTCATCAGGCCGAGCGGCCCGGCGAGGACGAGGAAGTCGCGGTGTCCGAGCAGGGCGAGCTGTTCGGCCAGATCAGCCGCCCCGCGCGGTTTTCCAGCATGACCGTGTCGAAGGGGAGCTTCCGCTGCCCGATCACCACGACCTGGCCGTCGGCGGCCTCGAACGCCTTGAGCTCCTTGGTCAGGTTTCGTTGCAGGGCATCGCCTTCGGTACGCGAACCGGCGAGGATGACCGCCCGCGCCCGTTGCCCGCGCAAGGTCGTGACGTACTCGAGTTCCTTCTCCGGATGGTTCTCCGTGCTCGCGATGGTGACCGTCAGCCCGTGCCGGGCGGCCACGCGCATCACGCCGGACGCGATCGAGGAGAAGTACGGGTCGACGATGTCGTGCACCAGCAGCCCGACGACGTTGCCGCGACCCCGGGCCATCGCCTGCGCGGGTACGTTCGCCGTGTACTGCAAGCGTTCCGCGGCCCGCAGCACCGATTCGCGCAGCGTCCCGCTGACCTGTCTGGTCCCGCCGTTGAGCGCCCTCGACGCCGTCGCGAGGGACACTCCGGCCTCGCGGGCGACATCGGCCAGGGTGGCCGAACCCGCGGCACGCTGCGCCATGCTTCCTCCTCGGTGGTGCGGTGGGCTCACGCCGGTGTGGGCTGACACCGGCGTGAGCCCGGCTCTGATGGCGACCGCCCGGCTACGGAGCGGCGGGGCCGACGTCCGCGGTGGTGAGCGGCCGGTTGGCGATGGCGGCCGTCGAGTACTCGTCGGCGCCGACGTCACGCAGGCTGCCGCGGGCCTGACCGTCGATGTCCAGCGTGACCGGCGCGGCCGACAGGGTCGCCGCGTCGATCGCGGGGCTGCCCGCGGCGAGCCGCGAGACCCCGTCGCCGCCCTGCACGAGCTTCGGGTCGACCCGGCGGAAGGTGCCCGCGGGGATGTTGCCGTCCCCGCCCGAACCCCACAGGATGTTGCCGGACCAGGTGAAGTTGCCCGTGGTGCTCATCGTGACCAGGTCGCCGTTGCTCCCGACGAGGATGTTGTCGGAGATCGTGCAGTCGCGCGGTTCGATCGTCCGTTTGGTCTCGCCGGAAAGCGTGCCGCCGTTGTTCAGCAGCGTGTTGTGCGCGATGAGCACGCGGTCCGCCGCGTCGTTGCCGCGCCGCGATTCCTTCGATTCACCCGGGAAGTGGTCCCGGACGGAGCCGCTGCCGACGACCAGCGCGGTGCCGGACACCCCGGCGACGTAGTTGTTGAGGATCTTGTGGTCGTTGCCGTAGATCCGGATGCCCTCCTTGCCGCCGAGGATGAAGTTGGATTCGACGACGGACTTGTTCCCGTGGCGCAGCACGATGCCGCCCAGGCTGTTCCGGATGGTGTTGTTGCGGATGAAGTTGCCCGACGACTTGATCGAGATCGCCTCCGGGTCGCCGTTCGCGCGTTCGAACAGGTTGAACTCGATCTTGGCGCCGGCGGTGCTCAGCGCGCGCGGGCTGACGCCGAGCCGGATCGGCTCGCCGCCGTTGTCACCGGGGAAGGTGTGGTCGGAGAAGTAGTTCCGGAAGACCTCGACGTCCGCCGCCATCTTGTCTTCGTCGGCGCCCTCGATGCAGAGCATGACGCCGAGGGTCGTCTTGTGGTGGAAGTGGTTGCGGTCGATCTTGCTGTTGTCGGCGCGGACCATCACCCAGTGCAGGTCGGGGAGGTCGGCGAACTGGAGATCGTTGCGGGTCAGCCGGATCCGCGAGCAGTTCGCCGGGATCTCCAGCGTGGTGCTCTGACGGAACTTGAACCCGCTGATCGTGACGCCGGTGGAGTCGTCGAAGACGAAGCTCTGCTCACCGTTGAACGTCACCCCGCCGCGGGACTGGGCGACGATGGTGATCGGCTGGTCCTTCGTGCCGCGCCTGCCCTTGATGCTGATCGGCTTGCCCGTGGGCACGGTGTAGGTGCCGTTGTTCACGGTGATGACGGCACCGGGGCCCGCCTTGTTGATCGCGTTCTGCAGCTCGGTCAGCGAACTGACGTTCAGGGCGCACAACCCGTTCGGTGTGGCCGACGCCGTGCCCGCGGTGACCCAGGGGACGGTGATCAGCGCGGCGCCGAGGGTGGCGCCGCTGAGGAACCTTCTGCGATCCATGATGCCTCCGTGCTCAATCGGTGGGGAGGGTTTCGGCGGCGGGGCTCTTCGTGCTCAGGAACAGTTCGATCACCGGGACCGGGGTGTCCGGTTTCCGGATGGGGAGTTTGAGGGTGAGCGTGCCTTCCGGCTGCCCGCCCATCTGGGTGTTCTGCGCGGTCTGCCCGGGATCCGTGTGCACCTGCCGGATTTCCGAGGCGTCGTCGAGCAACTGGGCGTAACGCACCCGCCCGGCGAGCCCGGGCAGGTGGACGTGGTTCATCGGCCAGCTGAACAGGTGCAGGTACAGCCGGTCGCCGCGCTGGGTGTAGCGGCCGTCGGCGGGCGCGGTGAACTCGCTGGGCCCGCAGCCGCGGATGGAGCGTTCGTGCCGGTCCATCCAGCGGCCGATCTCGGCGAGGACTTCGTGCGCGCGGGGGTCGATCTCGCCCCGGCCGTTCGGGCCGACGTTGAGCAGCAGGTTGCCGTCCTTGGACACGCCGTCGACCAGCATCCGGATCAGCAGTTCCGGGCTCTTGTAGTCGAGGTTGTCGCGGTCGTAACCCCAGCTGCCGTTGAGGGTCTGGCACGCCTCCCACACCACGGGGACACCGTCGCGGGCCATCGGACCGGACGGCTGATACTGCTCCGGGGTGATGAAGTCGCCGGGGATCCCGGTGCGATCGTTGACCAGGATGCCGGGCTGCAGTTCGCGGACCAGCTCGAGCAGGCCGGGGGAGTCCCAGTCGTCCGGTCCCTTGCCGCCCCACCATTCCTTGCGGCCCTTGTAGGAGAAGTCGAAGAACAGGTAGTCGATCGTGCCGAAGCGGGTGAGCAGTTCGCGCACCTGACCGTGGAGATAGAGCTGGTACTCGGCGATGTCGGCGTACTGGTGCGCCGCGATGTACTCCGCGTCGTCACGGCGGGGATGGGTGCCGTCGACGGGGAAAGCCGGGTGGTGCCAGTCGATCAGCGAGTGGTAGAAGCCGACCTTCAAGCCTTCCTCGCGGCAGGCGTCGACGAACGGGCCGAGCAGATCCTTGCCATACGGCGTGTTCGTCACCTTGAAGTCGGTGAGATCGCTGTCCCACAGGCAGAAACCGTCGTGGTGCTTGGTGGTCAGCACGACGTAGGTCATGCCCGCGGCCTTCGCGGCCCGCGCCCAGGACCGCGGTTCGTACTTGTCCGGCTCGAAATGGTCGAAGTACACCCGGTACTGCTCGTCGGTCAGCTTTTCGCGGTTCTGGACCCATTCGTGCCGGGCGGCAAGGGAATACAGTCCCCAATGGACGAACATCCCGAACCGGTCGTGGGTGAACCAGGCGGTGGAACTCACTTCGCTCCTTGGTGTGGTGGGTCAGCCCTTGAGCGCGCCCGAGGCCAGGCCGCGGACGAACGAACGCTGGAAGAACAGGAACGCGGCGACCGAGGGGAGCAGCGCCAGCAGCGACGCGGCCATGATCACGCCGGGCGTGACGTTCGTGTCGATCCGCAATGTCCGCAGGGCCAGCGGCAGGGTGTAGGTCGAAGCGTCGGTCGACACCAGCAACGGCAGCAGGTACTGGTCCCAGATCATCGTGAAGCCGAAGACGCCGATCACGCCGAGCGCGGGCTTGCACATCGGGAGGATGATCTGCGCGAAGATCCGCAGGTCGCCTGCCCCGTCGATGCGCGCGGCCTCTTCGAGTTCGCGGGGGACGTCCTTCATGAACTCGGTCATCACCAGGATCGAGAAGGCCCACGCGCCCAGCGGCACGATCATCCCGGCCAGGCTGCCGATCAGATTGAGATGCACCACCGGCAGATCCGACAGGATCAGCGACAGCGGGATCGCGAGGATCTCCTCCGGCAGCATCAGCGTCGCCAGGATCGCGACCAGCACGAAGGTCATGAACCGGAACTTCTTGCGTGCCAAAGCGTAACCGGCGAGCACCGAGATGACGACCTGCAGCAGGAGGCCGAAGCCCACCACCAGGAACGAGTTGAGGAGGTACATCCCCACGCCCAGGTCGAAGGCGATGCCGAAGTTGTCCAGGGTCGGGCTCGACGGGACGACGCTCAGCGCCGTCGGGTCGGAGACGTCGTTGAACGCGCTGACCAGCAGCGCCAGCAGCGGTCCCGCGAACACCAGGAGCAGCAGGGCGTACAGGACGAACTTCAGGATCCGCCCGGCCGGCGACTTGACGGCGTCGAGGCCGAGTGCGGAATCGTTGGCCGCGGTCATGCGTCTCGCCTCCGTCGGAGCACCTGGACGAACAGGGTCAGCACGAGCGTCGCAAGGAACAACAGGACCGCGCCCGCCGCACCGACGCCCAGCCTGTTCTGTTCCAGGCCGAGTTTGTAGATCAGGGTCATCGCTACCTCGGTCGAGCCGTTCGGCCCGCCGTTGGTCAGCAGGAACACCTCGGTGAACACCCGCAGGCCGCGGATCGCCGCGAGCACGAACAGGATCGAGAACACCGACCGCAGGCCCGGCAGCGTCACATGGAGGATCTTGCGCCAGCGGGAGGCACCGTCCACAGTGGCCGCTTCGTAGAGACCGCGGTCGATGCCCGCCAGACCGGCGAGGAAGATCATCATGTCGTACGGGGCGCCGCGCCAGATCCCGGTGATGATCACCGAGATCATCGACGAGTCGGGGTCGTTGATGAATCCCGACGGGCCCAGCCCGACCAGGCCGAGGATGGAGTTCAGCATCCCGTCCTCGGTCGGGTGGTACATGATCCGCCAGAGTTCGGCGACCACCGCGATCGGCACGACCACCGGCAGGAACGCCGCCGACCGCAGGAACTTCAGCCGCTTGCTCTGGCCCTCCATCAGCAGGGCGAGCGCGAGGCCGAGGATCATCGACCCCGCGGTCTGCCCGACCGCGATCACGACGGTGTGCCAGATCGCGGAGTGGAACGCCTCGTCACCGAGGACGGTGCTGTAGTTCTGCCCGCCGACCCACTGGTTGCCCAGGTACGGCTGGACGTCCTGGAAGGACATCGTCACCGCGGTGATCATCGGGATGAACTTGAAGTACACGAACAGGATGAGGGCGGGTGCCAGGAACAGCCACGGCGTCCACCACTTCCCGTCGCGGTCGCTGCGCCTGCGGGCCTTCGGCGCGGGCGCCCGCTTCACGGCGGGTCGATCCGCGCCGACGGCCGCCGGCTTGGCGTGATCTACGGTCATGAGGCGCTGATCCCCTGTTGCTGCAAGGTCGCGGTGAGCTTGGTGTCGAGTTTGGACAGTTCCGCCTTGAGATCGAGCTTGCAGTCGGCGACGAGCGCGCTGATCGTGTCGGCGGTGTCCTGGCGGACCGGTGTCCAGTTCGGGATGGACGGCGCGTAGTGGCCGGACTTGGCGTAGATCTCGGCGTAGGTCTTCCAGCGCGGGTCCGAGCGGACCTGGGAGATGTCGACGTTCTTGTTCACCGGGAGCTGCACGATGAAGGCCGACTCGCCCTCCATGCCGATCTTCTGGCCGTCGGCCGAGATCGCGAAGTCACCGAAAGCGTCCTGGCCCGCCTGGTTCGGCGAACCGGCCATCATGAAGATCGACAGGCCCTCGGCGAGCACGTCGGCGTTCTTGGCGCCCTTCGGCATCGGGACGACCTCGTACTTGTCCTTGCCGAGCGACTTGTCGAAGCGGGGCAGCAGGTACGGGCCGACGACGTACATCCCGGCCTTGCCCGCTTCGAAGGTCTCGTTGGTCGCGGGGGTCGGCATGGTGACCGAACCGGGCTGGATCACGTTGTCCTTGCAGCCGAGGTCGCGGAACCACTGCACCGCGGCCACGGATTCGGGCGTGCTCATCGCCGGCTTGTACTTGCCGCCGCCGGTTTCGGTGATGAAGTCGCCGCCCGCGGCCCACAGGAAGTTCGAGAAGTACCAGGAGGCGTAACCCCGCTTGGTCGACAACGTCGCGTTCAGGCCCGCGGTGTCGGCCTTGCCGTTGCCGTCGGGGTCGCCGGTGGTGAAGGCCTTGGCGAGGTCCGCCAGTTCGGCCCAGCTCTGCGGGACGCCCTTGCCGAGCTTCTCGCGCCAGTCCTTGCGGATCAGCAGCGCGGAGGCCTGCGCGCTGTAGGGCAGGCCGTACAGCTTGCCGTCCGGGGCCTGGTTGGACTTCAGCGCCTGCTCGGTGAGCTCCGACGCGTGCTTGATCTTGCCCTGGTCGATCTCGCGCACGAGACCCTGGCTCTTCAGCGTGCCGACCTGGGTGACGTCGTTCATCACGATGTCCGGCAGGTCGCGCTGGGCGGCGCGCTGGGCCAGCTTCGTCTCGAAGTCGTCGAAGATCGCGGTGACCTGCACCTTGAACCCCGTGGCCTTCTCGAAGGCTTCCGCGAGCCGTTTCGTGGCCTGCTCACCGGCGCCGCCGGGGGTCGTCCGGGTCCACAGTTCCAACGGCGCCTTGGTGTCCTGCGCGACGTTCGTTCCGGCGGGGCCTGCCGAGCAGCCCGAAAGGACCAGCGCTGAGACAGTGAGTCCCACGCCGATCCACCGCGATTTCCGCATCGCTTCTCCTGTTCACTGTGGACCACGCTGTCTACCTCGGAGGGGACGGTAAGCGCTTTCCCGGTCTCCGGTCAATGGTCCGATCATTACGAATTTCAATCGCCCCTGTTTGCCTCTGCGCGGGACTCGCCGGGCGTGGACCGGCTCGAGCATCCGATGTATGGTCGCCGCCGGAGGTAGGGATGACCGAGCTGCGACACCGGCCGACGGCACTTCTCGTGATGGAGGAGCGCCGCCGCGACGACGTTTACCCCGAGGCGGTGCTGAAGGAGATCGGCACGCTGGCGGACCTGCGCGAGCCGCTCACCCGCGAGCGGCTGGCGGAGCATCCGTCGGCGCTGGAAGGCGTCGAAATCCTGCTGTCCGGCTGGGGCGCGCCGGTGCTGGACTCCGTCCTTTTGGGACACGCGCGCGATCTGCGGGCCGTGCTCGTAGCCGCCGGCTCGGTCCGGCCGCTGACCACGCCCGAGTTCTGGGCGCGCGAGCTGCCGATCGTGTCGGCCGCGGCCGCGAACGCCGTCCCGGTCGCCGAGTTCACCCTTGCCCAGGTCCTCTTAGGACTCAAGCAGGTGCATCGCATCTCCCGGGAGATCCGGGAGCGGCGGGTCTATCCGCCGGATCCACGGGTCGCGGGTGCCTACCGGTCCCGCGTCGGCCTGCTCGGCCTCGGCGAGATCGGTGCTCTCGTCGCGTCGCATTTGCGCGGTTTCGACGTCGAGGTGCTCGCGAGCGACCCCGTCGTCGACCCGGCGACCGCCGAGGGCCTCGGCGTGCGGCTGGTCGGCCTGGAGGAACTGTTCGCCACCTGCCCCGTGGTGAGCCTGCACGCGCCGCTGCTCCCGGAGACCGAAGGGCTGGTCGACGGCGAGCTGGTGGCCAGGATGGGCGTCGGAGCGACGCTGATCAACACCGCCCGCGGTGCCGTCGTCGACGAGCCGTCGGTCGTCCCGGTGCTGGCCGGACGTCCGGATCTGACGGCGATCCTCGACGTCACCTGGCCGGAACCGCCGGAGCCGGACTCGCCGCTGTACACGTTGCCGAACGTGGTGCTCACCCCGCATCTGGCGGGCGCGCTGGGCGCCGAGCGCGCGCGGATGGGCGAACTCGTGGCGGGAGAGCTGCGGCGGTTCGTGCTCGGGGAGCCGCTGCGGCACGCCGTCGCGCCGGACCGGGCGCACCTGCGGGCGTGATGCTCGCCTTCCGGGAGATCGGCCCGTCCGGCGGGGTGCCCGTCGTCCTGCTGCACGCCTTGGGCAGCAAAGCGGGCACTTGGGACGATTTCGCTGCCCGCCTGGCTCGTCGTGTCCTGGCCGTCGACCTGCCGGGACACGGCGAGAGTGCCCACATCGAGGACTACTCGCTCGACGCGATGGCCGACGGCGTGGCCGGGCTCCTCGGCGAGGAAGCGGACGTGGTCGGCCATTCGATGGGCGGCCGGGTCGCCGTGCTGCTCGCCCAGAGACTGCCCGGGCGCGTGCGGCGGCTGGTCGTCGAGGACACCCCGCCGCCACCGCTTGAGCCACTGGAGCCGTTGCCTCCCACGCAGAGGCCGTCCGAACCGCTGCCGTTCGACTGGCGGCTGATCGATCCGATCATGACCGAGCTCCGGACGCCCGACCCCGCCTGGTGGGAGCGGCTCGGCGCGATCACGGCGCCGACTCTGCTGATCGGCGGCGGGCCGTCCAGCCATGTCACCTGTGCGTCGCTGGAGCGGATGTGCGGGCTGATCCCGGACTGCCGCCTGGAGATCATCGAGGACGCGGGGCACCGGGTGCACAGCTCCAGGCCGGCGGAGTTCGCGGCGGTGGCGGGGGAGTTCCTCGGGCCGGCGTGATCCGGATTCGTGCCTGGGGGAGGTTCTCCGGGGTGACCCGCTGGCCGAGGGCGATAGCCGACGGTTTCGTATAACGACCTATACCGCGGCGGCCAGGACGGCCGCGAGTCCGGCCTGCAGATCCTTGACGAAATATCCGGGAACCTCCAGTGACGGGAAATGGCCGCCGGATTCGGGTGAATTCCAGCGGACGAGCCGCCGGTACCGCTCCTGCGCCCAGGGACGCGGATACTTCTCGATGTCGCGGGGGTACATCGTGATCGCCGACGGGACGTCGACCCGGAGCTCGGGATCGAGCGAGTTGTGGCTTTCGTAGTAGATGCGGGCCGCCGACGCGCCGGTCCGGGTCAGCCAGTACAGGGTGACGTCGTCGAGGACGCGGTCCCGGGAGATCGTCTCGAACGGGCTGTCCTCGGTGTCCGACCACTCGGCGAACTTGTCGAGGATCCAGGCGAGCAGGCCGACCGGCGAGTCGACGAGCGAGTAACCGATGGTCTGCGGGCGCGTCGCCTGCTGTTTGGCGTAAGCCGCGCGGTGGTGCCAGAAGTCGTGGGTTTCCTCGGTCCACTCGCGTTCGGCCGGGGTCAGCCCCTCCGTCGTCAGCCCGGGCGGTCCCTCCGCGAACGTCGTGTGGATGCCGAGGACGTGTTCCGGGAACCTCCCGCCGAGGACCGTGGTGATGTTGCCTCCCCAGTCGCCGCCATGGGCCGCGAACCTGTCGTACCCGAGCCTGCCCATCAGCTCGACCCAGGCGGCCGCGATCTTTTCGGTGCCCCATCCGGTGGTGGCCGGTTTGTCGCTGTAACCGAAACCTGGCAGCGACGGGACCACGACATGGAACGCCGGTGTGGCCGGGTCCGTCGGGTCCGCCAGTTCGTCCACCACGTCGACGAACTCGGCGACGCTGCCCGGCCAGCCGTGCGTCAGTACCAGGGGAGTGGCATCCGGGCGGGTGGATCGGCGGTGCAGGAAGTGGATTCCCAGTCCGTCGATGGTCGTGCGGAACTGGCCGATCCGGTCGAGGCGCTTTTCGAACCGTCGCCAGTCGTACCCGGTGCGCCAGTAGTCCACGACCTCGACGAGATCGGCGAGCGGAACGCCCTGTCCCCAGCGGGGCACCGTCTCGGCTTCCGGTAGCCGCGCCGCGGCCAATCGCGCACGCAGATCGTCGAGGTCGGCGTCGGTCGCGTGGGCTTCGAACGGGTGCACGTCGCTGGTCATTTGGCCTCCTCGTCGTTGGAACCGGCTAAGACGGTTCTAACAGGTCGCCCAGCCGGAGCGCAACCGGCTAAGGTGGTTCCATGCGTTCCGGTTTCCCCGACTTCCGCCTCGGCAGCGTGCTGGCGACCAGCTTCACGGCGACTCTGACGGAGCGTCGCGGTGAGGCCGTGGAGCGCATCCCCACGCCGCAGCGGCTCGTGGACTGGCTGGCGGTGAGCGGCCTCGCCGTGGAGTCCTGCACCACCGCCGAGCTCGATCTCGCCCGCGAACTGAGGGAAGCGATTCACGCCGCCGCGACGGCGACCGCGACCCGGGAAACCCTGCCCGCCGCTGCCGTCCAAGTCATCAACGACCGCAGCACTCAGGGGCGGGCCGCGGCCGTCCTGACGCCCGAAGGGGAGCGACGATGGCGGGTGGCCTGCGTGGAAGACGCCCTCAGCGTGATCGCCGCCGACGCGATCAGCATCATCTCGGGCGAACGGGACGGGAAAATGGCGTTGTGCGCGTCGCCGACCTGTCTGGCGGCGTTCTTCGACACCAGCCAGAGCCGCACGCGCCGGTGGTGTGACATGAACACGTGCGGGAATCGCCAGAAGAAGGCGCGGTTCCATGCCAATCAGCGGAAGAACTCCGGGAGTTCTTGATCGGGCTTGTGCGCTCGGGCTTGTGGCGGTTCGTTGCTGGGGGGCGTGACTGCCTGGGCGGCGCTGGCTGTTGCCGGGAATCGGCGAGGGGGTCTGGTGGCCGACGGTGCTGCCGGGTGCGGTCCGCGCCACGGCGGGTGGTTCGTTGCCGGGAATCGGCAATTGTTCTGACGGGTCGGTTTCGTGGGTTGGGTCGCTCGGGCTGTCGGCGGGGCATGGCGACCAGCTGACTTGGCGATTCCGGGCCGTGGCCGGAGAAGGGCGACGGGTTCCTGTCTGCGGTTGTGTGGTGGATGGTCTGTGACGCGGTGGCTGGTTGGTTGCCGGGATGTGGCAACTGTTGGGTTTGCTTCGCGGCTTGTCTGTTCAGGCTGTGTTGCCGGGAAATGGCGACCAGCTCAGTTGGCCATTCCGGGCCGTGGCCGGAGAACGGCGACGGGTTCAGGCGCGCGGCAGTGATGTCGGGCGGTCCGTCTCGGTGGGCTGGTTCGTTGCCGGGAAACGGCAATCGTCTTGACGGGGTCGGTTGCCCTGGCTGTTGCCGGGAATCGGCGACGGGTTCAGGTTGACGGGAGTGTCCGTGCCGTGGAAGACCGGTGCGTTGCCGCGAAATGGCGACAGTTCGGTCGGCGGCGGTGGTGCGGGGTCGGCTTCGCGAGTCGGTCGCTCAGGTTGTTGCCGTGAAATGGCGACCAGCTATTCCGGGCCGTGGCCGGAAAACGGCGGCGGGTTCGGGCACGCGGCAATGCCGTCCGGGCGGTCTGTCTCGGAGGGCTGGTTCGTTGCCGAGCACCGGCAACTGTCCTGACGGTGGCTGCCGCGCGGGGTCGGCTTCGCGTATCGGCTGCCCAGGCTGTTGCCGGGATTCGGCGACGAGGTCACGTGAAACTCGTCTTGGCTGTCTGGCCGGTTGCCGGTGAACGGCGACGGTTTCAGGCGCGCGGACCGCGCCATGGAACTCCGGTGCGTTGCCGCGAACCGGCGACAGTCCGATCAGCGGCGCCGGTACGAGGTCGGCTTCGCCAGTCGATCGCCCAGGCTGTTGCCAGGAAATGGCAACCAGCCATTCCAGTCCATCACCGTAAAACGGCGACGGCTTCAGGCACACGGGAGCAAACCGCACCACCGACGACCGGTGCTGTCCCCGCGAAACAGCCGTCGCAACCCCCACGACACCTGGAGCTCAAATCACCAGTTCCGCACCCCAGGCGCGTATCCCGCCGGCTTGTCTCCGATCTTCACCCCGGGCGAGATCACCCAGTTCTGATACTCGGGCGTGAACATCCGGTACACCGACTCCGGCGGAACGGCGCTCGCCTCGTCGAGGAGCGCCCGCGATTCCGGCGGCAGTTCGAAGTCGAGCGCGGCCATGCTCTTGCCCAGCTGGTCCGCGCTGCTCGCGCCGACGATGGCGGCCGCGACGCCCGGCTGGGTCGCGACCCAGTTGATCGCGACCTGGGCCATCGTGACACCGAGTTCGTCCGCGACCTTCTCCAGCGGCTTCAGCAACGCCCAGTCCCGGTCCGTCCAGGACCTCCCGGGGTTCCCCGGATCGCTCAGCCTGCCTTCGCCGGACGGTGTCTCGCCGGACGGCCGGTACTTGCCGGTGAGGAATCCGCCGGCCAACGGGCTCCAAGCGGTGACGCCGAGCCCGAGATGCCGTCCCATCGGCACGTGTTCGGTCTCGATGGTCCGCTCCACGAGCGAGTAGGGAAGCTGGAGATTGACGACCGGGGTCAGCGCGTTCGCCTCGGCGAAGCTCTGCGCTCGCGCGGCGTACCAAGCGGGTACGTCGGAAAGCCCGGCGTAGCGGATCTTTCCGGCGCGCACGAGGTCGTCGAACGTGCGCATCACCTCTTCGACCGGCGTGACGCGGTCCCAGGTGTGCAGCAGGAACAGGTCGACGTGGTCGGTGCCGAGCCGCCGCAACGACGCTTCGAGTGCCCGGATCAGATGTTTGCGGCCGTTGCCGCCGGCGTTCGGGTCGCCGGGGTCGACGCTGTTGGTGTACTTGGTGGTGAGCACGACCCGGTCGCGCACCTTGGCCTCGGCGATGAGGCGGCCGAGGATGGTCTCGCTTTCGCCCGCGGTGTAGAAGTCCGCGGTGTCGACGAAGTTCCCGCCCGCCTCGAGATACCGGCGGAAGATCGGGCGGACCTCGTCCTCGGTCTTCCCGTACGCGGCGTGGAAACCGCCGGTGCCGAAGTTCATCGTGCCGAGCGCGATCCGGCTGACGCGCAGTCCCGAGCGGCCGAGCAGGTAGTACTGATCGAGTGTCATGGAAGGAAACTCCGGGAATTCAGAGGTGGCCGGGGTCGGTCGCCAGTGCGGTGAGGGCATGGAGCGGGTCTTCGGTCAGCCGCCGGGTCGAGTGGTCGAGCAGGCCCCAGACCGATTCGATCCGTGCGGCGAGAACCCCGTCGGAGCGCAGGAAGCGCTGTCGGACACGCCAGGTCTTCCCGGTGCCGAAGTCGGGTTCGACGGAGACCGTGATCTCGTCGCCGAAGCGGATTTCGTTCAGGTAATTGATCCGCGCTTCCAGCAGGACAGGGCCGGATTCGCCCTGCACGAAAGCGACTCCGGCGCGCCGCAGATAGGCGACCCGGGCACGATCCGCCCACTCGTGATAGGCGATCGCGGTGACGTGGCCGTTGAAGTCGGTTTCGGCCCGGCGCGGTGTCAAGGTCAGGGTGAAGACGGCCATCTCAATGGTGTCCACTGTGGACAGGAACGACGAAGTTCACCGTCTTCTCGTCGAGGATCTTGTGCGTCGGATCGGCGAGACCGATCCACACCTTGTGCGGTCCCGCCGGCAGCGACTGGATGATCAGCGGTTCTCCGCTGCCGTCCGCCCAGTGCCATGCCGCGTCGTCGACGGTCACGTGGATGTGACCGATCCGCGGCGACACGTCCAGGGCGGCCGGGCCGTAGACCGGGACGATCCGGAGGTTCTCCGCCCGGTACCGCAGGACGACCAGGCCCATCGCGAGCTGATCGGGCAAAGGCGCGTCGACGACCAGCGACGGCGGAGGCTGCGACGGCAGCGGCACCACGGGAGCGGGCGACCAGGCGGCGGCCGCGGCCGGGGGAGCGGGCGCAGCCGGAGCGGGCGGGGAGGCGCTGCAGGCGGTGGTGAGCAGAACGGCGGCGGCGAGGGCGAACTTCCCAAGTGCGGGCATGAGATCACGCTAGGCCGGGCGAAAGGCCCGCGGCGCCCGTCGGATGACGTCATCGGTGTACGTCACCGTGACACTTTCCGGTGATCACCAGGTGAAGGCGGGTGGACCGGGGAATACCCCGGATATCCGGCAAGGGAGAGAATCATGAAGTCCCGTATCGCCGCATTGGCCGCCGCCGTCACCTTCCTGGTCGCCGCGAGCGCTTCGCCCGCCGTCGCCGACCCGGTGCCCGGCAGCCCGAACCAGTTCTACGCGTCCTGCGCCGTCGATCTGCTGGGTGTTCCGGTGGGATGCCTGGAAACCGACGAGGAGCACGCGACGCATATCTGCCAGTACGTCGTCACGGCGTTCGGGCTTGGCCTCGACTGCATCCAGCGCTGACCAGGGCACCGCTCAGGTGCCGAGCCACCCGGGGTTGGCCGCGGCCCACTCGGGAAGGCGGTGCCGGATCGCGGCCAGCTCGGTGATCGCGTGCACCAGTCCACTTCGGACAGCCTGGACGTCGACCGGTGAACCGTCGCGCCACAGCAGGAGATGCCGCGTCCTCAGCGGCACGCCTCGCAGCGCCACCACCGAACCGGGCATCGTGGAGCCCGAATCGAGAGACTGGGCCAGTGCCACCGCGCGAGGGTCACGCCGGACGGTCCGGCGCAGCACCGCCGGTGCCAGCTCCTGCACGGTGATCGCGCCGAGACCGGCGCGGGCGCACTGGTCGGTCAGGTGCTCGTGGAACTCGTCGTCCCCGCCCGCCACCGCGAGCCAGGAGGACCCGTCGAGTTCCGCCAGGGACACCTCGCCGCGTCCGGCGACGGGATGCTCCGGGGACACGATCACGAACACCGGCTCCGTCCCGACGGGAAGCAGGTGGACGCCGTCGGGCGGCTCGATCTCCTGGCCGGGGTGATCCACGTACAGCGCCAATTCCACCGTGCCGTCGAGGAGCGCGGAGAACAACGCCGTCCGGCTCGTGATCGCGAGCAGTTCGACCGGACGGCCGGGCGCGGCCGCGGCGACCACGCCGCTCAACGTCTCGGCGAACACGGTCGGGAGCGCGCCGATCCGGAGCAGATCCTCGGACGGCGCGGTGCGGAAGCGGCGGATCGCCAGTTCGAGGTCGTCCGCGGCGGCCAGTACGCGTCGCGCGTGGTTCAGCAGCACTTCGCCCAGGGCGGTGGGACGCACGCCGTGCCGGTCGCGTTCGAACACCGTCCGCTCAAGTGCCCGCTCGACCCGGTGGAGCTGTGCGCTCAACGCCGGCTGGGACAGCCCGAGCGAGGTCGCGGCCTGCGCGATGCTGCCCGCCGACGCGATCGCGTCGAGCAGGCGCAGATGCCGGACATCGATCTCCACCGGCCAGGTGTGGCCGTCCGCGGGACCGATCAGGGGGCTGATCACAGGTCTTCCTCGCTGATGATCGTGCGGAGTTTGTGCAGGGCGCGATGCTGGGCGACCCGGACCAGGCCGGGACTCACCCGCAGGACCGCCCCGGTTTCGGGCGCCGTCATCCCCACCGTGATCCGCAACCGGAGGATCTCCTGCTGCATCCCGGGAAGGGTGCTCATCAGCCGCGTCAACCGGTCGTGGCCGTCGGCGGCGAGGGCGAGGCGCTCGGGTTCGTCGGTCTCGGGTGTCGCGCGTTCGGGCGGATCGGGCGTGGGAACCGATCTGTCCCGGGCTCGCCGCCGGAAGGCAGCGGCGACCTTCCGGGCGGCGATCCCGAGAACGGCGGCGAGGAAGGAACCGCCGGCGGTCCTCGCGGTGGGCAGGGCGGTGAGCACGGCGAGGCAGGTCTCCTGCGCGACGTCCTCCGCGGCGATCTCCCGCGCGTCTGTTCCGTCCATCCTGCTCCGGCAGTAGTCCGCGACCACCGGCTGGACGATGCTCATCAGCTCGTTCGTGGCCGCGGGGTCACCGCGGCGGGCGCGGGGGACGAGGGATTCGAGATCCGCCGCCCGCGCGCCGTCGTGAAGGGGAGGGGCCGCCCCCGGCGAGGTCGGGTCGCCGGGGGCGGTCCAGGTCAGGCGAGTTCCCAAAGCGCGGGCACGTTCGGCGGTTCCCAGCCGGGCATGGAGGTGTGCGGCTGGATGACCCGGTAGTTGCTGCCGCCGTAGGTGGCGGTCGCGCCGGAGCCGTAGTACGTGTACGGCGCCCAGGTGCCGCCCGGCGGGTTCGACGTCGTCGGGCTGGTCGGGGTGGTGGGCGTGGTGGTGGTGCTGGACGGCGGGTTCCCGCTGACCGTCAGGCGCAGGTTGTAGACGCTCAGGATCTCCGAGACCGGCTGGAAGTAGATGGTGCCGCCGGAGGTGCAGTTGCCGGAGCCGCCGGAGGTGACGCCCTGCGCCTGGTCGCCGGTGAGCCACGAACCACCGGAGTCGCCGGGTTCGGCGCAGGCGTTGGTCCGGGTCAGGCCGGTGATGGTGCCCTCGGGGTAGGTGACCGAGGTGTTCTTCTGCAGGATGGTGCCGCAGCGCCAGCCGGTGGTGGAGCCGGAGCGGCACACCGACGAGTTGACCGGCGCCTCGGTCGAACCGGCGACCGGCACGGTGCCGGGGTAGCGGTTCACCAGCGGGCGCGGGGTGTTGCCCGCGTCGGCGCGGACCCAGGCGTAGTCGTTGCCGGGGAAGCTGGAGCCGGCGACGGTCCCGCTCGGGTTCGAGGTGCGGGTGCCGGTGGTGCCGCAGTGGCCCGCGGTGACGAAGCCGCCCTCGACCGCGAAACCGATGGAGCAGCGGCCCGAGCCGAAGGTGTAGGCGTTGCCGCCGATGATGTCGATCAGCGGACGCGGCTGTTCGGTGCTCGCCTCGACGCGGAACAGACCGGCCGGCACGCCGGCCGCGGCCGCCCAGGACTTCGCGGCGGTTTCGCCACCGGCGTTGGCGAGGACGACGATCGAGTTGGTGGTGACGTCGGTGTACCAGCCGGGCACGGTCTTCGGTGCCTGGGTGGACTTGGCGTCCAGGCGCAGCTTCGCCGCGTCGAGGTCGGCGGCGCTGCGGGCGACGGTCTTGGGGGTCGCCCCCGCGGCGCGCACCAGGTCGCCCACGGCGGCGTCGGTGACCGCCACGGTCAGCGTGGTCCCGCTGCCGTCCAGCCACGATCCGGCGTACGACGTGCCGAGCTGCTTCTTCAGCGTGGTGTCGGCGACCGCGGCGCGCTGTTCGCTCGCGAGGCGGATTTTGGCCTGTTCGGGGCTGATCTTCAGATCGCGGGCCATCGCGGCCAGCATTTCGGACTGGGCCTGGTCGCCGGCGGTGGCTTGCTGACCGGCGCTCGCGCTGGGAGTGAGGGCGATGGCGGTGACCAAGCCTGCCCCGGTTATGGCCGCGGCAGCCGCGGCTAAGATCTTTCTGTTCATTTCAACGCTTTCCTCGAAACGGGCGGGGAGGGGGATTCGTTCCCGACCGTACGAGGCGCATCACTCGACTGGTACATACCATTTGGGTCATATCGCCCGGCTGTGACGCGGGGCGATATGGCGGTGTTCCGTGCTGATCCGGCCGGTGATTCCGTTGCGGTGCAACGGTTCAGCCGTCTTCACGAGAAGTGGTGCGCGGCCGCGCGAGCTGGCCCGTCGCGGTGTCCACTGTCGTCAATACCGTACTTTTGACGGGTAGGGCAAAGACTTCTCACAACGTGAGGAAGTGCCCGTCGTGCCGGAGGGGGCGCCGGCACGACGGACACGGGTGTGGAGGACCTCAGCGGCCGGTGCAGCGGTAGCTCGACGCCACCGCGGGATCACCGTGGCCGCGGTACCGCGAAACCTGCGGATACGGGCAGAGATCGCGGGTCTTGCCGCCGTTCGCGGCGGGCAGGGTCGCCGGTGCCTTGCCGTGCTCGACCCAGTCGACGAGCGCGCCCAGCGCGTTCGTCGGTGCGGCGCCCGCGCCGCCGCCGCAGTGCGCGACACCCGGCGCGAGGAACAGCCGGTAGAAGTCGTTCACCCGCTTCGAGCCGCCCAGCTCACGCTCCACCTCGTGGCGGTACCGCAGCGTGCCGCCCGGCGGGATCAGCTGGTCGTCGGTGCCGACGAAGGTGATCAGCTTGCCGCCCGCGCGGCGGAAGTCCGACAGATCCGGGTCCGAGGTCCCGATGACGTCGTCGTATTCCCGCACCGACTGGCGGAACAGGTCGGCGAACTGCCGGTAGGTGATCTTCTCGGTGTCGAACGCGGGCTGCTTCTTCAGGAACGTCCGCACCCAGCCCGTGGCCACGGGGAAGCCGGGAGCCGTCGTCACCGGGCCGAAATCCGCTCCCTTGGGCAGTCCTGCCCAGAGCCGTCGTCCGTGCTCGTCGGTCGGCCCGGCCCAGATCTTGCGCACGACCTCGGCGTCCGCCGCGGTGACGGTGACCTCCTTGTCGCCGCAGAGCACCTTCGTGCCGATGAGCGACCGCGGATCGTAACCGCATTCGTCCGGCCGGTCGACGATGCCGTTCGTGACCCCGTCCCTGCCGTCGCAGGCCTTGATCGCGGCCTGCTGGAACGCGGTGAAGACGCACGTCGCCGGGAAGGTCTTCTCCTGGTTCATCACGACCCGCGGCCAGAGCGTCGCGACCGCGAACTCCGCCCAGTGCACGGCGGGCGCGTTCGCCAGGACGCCGTCGAAGTCACCCGGATACCGCTGCGCCTCCGAATAGCCCTGACGACCACCGGTCGAGCAGCCGTTCCAGTACGAGTAGGCGACTTCTCGCTGGTAGAACTTCTGCGTCACGTCCTTCCCGACGAGGGCGGCCTCGTGCACGGACCGGGTCGCGAAGTTCGTCACGAGCGGCTTGTCGATCTCGCCCTGGGGCGTGAGTGCCCACGAGGTGTCGAGGAAGGTCAACGGGACGCCGGCGTCGGTCGTCACGCCGCTGAAGCCGTCCTTGACCGCCTGGACGAGCGGGGCGCCGAAGTGGCCGGCGGTGTACGCGCTGCCACCGACCGCCTGAAGCCTGCCGGTCCACCCGGTTTGAGGCAGGGTGACGGCCACCTTGACGTGATCGCCCGCCTTGCCGTGGGTCAGGGTGACGGTGATCTCGCAGTACGCGGGCACGTCGGTGATCGTGGCGGGCGGCGTGAACTGGGTGGGCGGGAACGTGACGGTGCCGCCGGGCTTCTGCTCCGCCTGGACGGACTCGATCCGTGCGCCCTCGGGCGCCGCCACGGGGACCGCCGCACACGACGTCGCCGCGGTGGCGGCGGGCGCCGTCTGGGTGACCGAGGTCAGCACCAGCGGCAGCAGGGCGGCCAACGGTGCGGCCGCCAGGAACAACTTCTTGCGTCTCATCACTTTCCTTCGGGGAATCAGTCGAACGAACAGCCGGGGTTGGGCACGTCGACGGCCAGTGCCTGGCCCGCGGGCACCCGGTAGAGCACTTCGAGCACGACCGGCTCGGTCCCGAGGTTGCGTCCGATGTGGACGTAACCGGGGCCGCTCTCCTCGGTGATCGCCTGCCCGGCGTGGTAGACGCCGTCGCTCGCGCAGGTCGCGTCGTGGTGGCTCAGGACGCCACGCTCGACCACGCCGCGTACCTGGCCGGGGTGGAAGTGCCAGCCGGTGCTGCCGCCGGGCGCCAGCGTGATCTCCTTCAGCACGTACTGGGTGCCGCCGACCACGTGGTCGAAGAGCGTCACGGCGCTGACACCGCGGCCGGGGGTGGCGTTCGCGGTCGCGGGGGCGAGCCCGACGGCCGAACCGGTGAGCGCGAGGGCGAGGGCGAGCCGGGAAACGTGGTGCACGCGACCGAAGCTAGGCCGATCGTGTTGACACGCCGTCTACATCCTGTGGACGCCGCCGGGAAGTCCTAACCGGACCGTTTGGGTATCGTCGGACGGGCGGCCGCCCACGGCCGAGGGGAGGAATGCCGCACCATGCCGCTTTTCGGACGGGAAGCCGAGCTGAAGGACCTGAGCGAGCTCGTCGACGGTCCCGCCGCGGGCTGCGGCGGCGTGCTCATCCGGGGCGAACCGGGCGTCGGGAAGTCCGCCCTCGTCGCGGAGGCCGTGGCCGCGGCGACGCTCGGGGGCCTGCGGGTGCTGCGGGCGACCGGCGTCGAGGCGGAACGCAACTTCGCGTACGCCGCGCTGCACCAGCTGCTCCATCCGGTCCGGGCGGGCGCGGACATGCTGCCCGCGCCGCAGCGAGCGGCGCTCTGGGCGGCGCTCGGGCTCGCTGAAGGGGCGGAGCCGAGCGCGTACCTGGTCGGGCTCGCCGCGCTGAGCCTGCTTTCGGAGGAGGCGGCGGCCAAGCCGTTGCTGATCGTCGCCGAAGACGTCCGGTGGATGGACCGCGAGAGCGCCGACGCGCTCGCGTTCGTGGCGAGGCGGATCGAGACGGAACCGATCGTCCTGATCGCGACCCTGCGGGACGGGGAGCCATCGCCGCTGCGCGACGCGGGACTGTCCTCGATGGACCTGGAACGCCTCCCCGGGGAAGTGGCGGCCGAGCTGCTCGACTCCGTCGCCCCCGGGATCACCTCGTCGGTCCGGTCCCGGATCCTCGCCGAGGCCGACGGCAATCCGCTGGCACTGACCGAGCTGCCGTCGGCCGTGACCGGCACCTCGGATCCCGTGCTGCCGCTGACCGAACGGCTCGAGCGTACGTTCGGCGCCCGGTTCACCGCCCTGCCGGAACCGGCTCGCACGACCTTGCTGGTCGCCGCACTGAACGAGACCGGCTCGCTCACCGAGACCCTCGCGGCGGCCACGACGCTGCTGGGCGAAGAGGTCGAGCCGTCGGTGCTGACGCCGGCCGCCGAAGCCCGGCTGATCGACCTCGAAGCCAGGACGCTGTCTTTCCGGCATCCGCTGATGCGTTCGGCCATTCCCGCTTCGGTGCCGGTCGAGGAACGGCGACGCGCGCATTTGAGCCTCGCCGGCATCTTCCGCGAACAGCCCGATCGCCGTGCCTGGCATCAGGCGGCGGCCGCGACCGGCGCCGACGAGACCGTGGCCAGGGAACTGGAGAACGCCGCGGGCCGTTCCCGGCACCGCGGCGGAGCGACGGCCGCCGTCGCCGCGCTGGAGCAGGCGGCCCTGCTGAGCCTCGATCCGGAGCGCCGGGCGGACCGGTTGCTGCGCGCGGCCGAGCTGGCCGTCGAATCCGGTGGCCGGGAGACGGCGGAGAGGCTCGTCCGGGACGCACGCGCGGGCGAGCTCACGCCACGGCAGCGAGCGACGGCGAGCTGGCTGCTCAGCGGATTCGAGGACGGCGCCCGGGAGGATCTGTCGCGGATCGCGGAACTGGCGCGGCTGGCCGAGTCGGTCGCGGAGGACGGGCATCCGGATCCGGCGATGCGTGTCCTGTGGGGTGCGGCCATGCGCTGTTTCTGGGCCGAACCCGGCGCGGACACGCGGCGGACGCTGCTGGCCGTCGCGGACCGTCTCCCGGTGGAGGATTCGGACCCGCGGCTGGTGGCCGTCGCCGCCTACGTGGCGCCGTTCGAACGGGCCGAGGCCGTGCTCGGGCAGTTGCGCGGACTCGCCGCCGCCACCGGTGAAGATCCCGAGGTCGACCGCTTTCTCGGCAGCGCGTCACTGCAGGTCGGCGCGGTCGATCTGGCCGCCCGGTTCTCCGCGGCCGCCGCTCCGGGGCTGCGGGCGCAAGGCAGGCTCGGGTTGCTGCCGCGCGCTTTGGCGGTCCAGGCGTGGAGCAGGGTCCGGCTCGGTGACCTCGCTGGCGCGGTGCCTGCCGCGGCGGAGGCGGCGAAATTCGCCAAGGAGACCGGGCAGCCGTTCATGTACGGGTTCGCCACGGCGGTCCAGGCCGAGATCGCCGCGCTGCGAGGTGAGCACAAACAGGCCAAGACGCTGGCGGACGAGGCCGAGCGGACCGCGCTCGCCGCCGGTGCCCGTCCGGTGTTGGCGACCGTGCAGCTCGCCAGAGGGATCGCCGCGTCGAGCGAGGGCCGCTTCGACGACGCGTTCGCCGACCTGCGGCGACTGTTCGACCCCGCCGATCCCGCCTTCCAGCTCGCGCTGCGCGTCTACTTCGTCGCGGAACTCGCCGAGGTCGCGGTCCGGGCGGGACAGGCCGAGACCCTGCGCGAGATCGTCGCGGAGATGGAGCGGCTCGCCGTGACGACCCCGGCGCCCGCTTTGCACATCGGCCTGCGCTACGCCCGCGCCGTACTCGAACCGAGCGACGAACTGTTCGAGACCGCGCTGGGGGCGGAGCTGGACGGCTGGCCCGCCGAACGCGGGCGGCTGCACCTGGCCTACGGCGAATGGCTGCGGCGGCAACGGCGAGCCGTGGACTCGCGGGCGCACCTGCGCACCGCGCGGGAGACGTTCGACGCGCTCGGCATGACCGCGTGGGCCGAACGGGCGCGCCGCGAACTGCGGAGCGCGGGGGAGTCGAGCCCCAACCGCGGTCCCGACGCGCGGGAGAAGCTGACCCCGCACGAGCTGAGCATCGTGCAACTGGCCGCCGAAGGCCTGACGAACCGGGAGATCGGGCAGCGGCTCTACCTCTCGCACCGGACGGTCGGCACGCATCTGCACCGGATCTTCCCGAAGGTCGGGGTGAGTTCGCGGGCGGAGCTCAAGGGAGTGCTGGGGCTCGTGAGTGGCAAGGACGGTTAGAACCGTCCTTGCCACTCACGAGGCGTGACGCCTCACGCGACGGTGGCGTCCAGCGTGACCTCGACGTTCCCGCGCGTCGCCTTGGAGTACGGGCACACCTGGTGCGCGCCCTGGACCAGTTCGTCGGCGGTGGCCTGGTCGATACCGGAGGCCTCCAGGTGCAGTGCGGCGCTCAGGTGGAACTCGCCCGCGTCGGTGTCGTGGTGCAGGGTCACCTCGGCGACGACAGCGAGGTCTTCCAGCTTCACCTTCTTGACGCCCGCGACACGGCGGACGGCGCCGACGAAACAGGACGCCCAGCCCGCGGCGAACAGCTGCTCGGGGTTCGTGCCGTCGCCGGAGCCGCCGAAGGCCTTCGGGACGGCGAGGCCGAGGTCGAGCACGCCGTCGTCGGAGGTCGCGCGGCCGCCGTTGCGGCCTTCCGCGGTCGAAGTGGCGACGGCGGTGTACGTGGTTTCAGACATGCCGCAACCGTAGGAACCCGCCCCCGACCTCGGCGACCGTCGGATGACGTCATTCCTGTACGTCACCGGTGGACGACGTACGCCGACGACGTCGTCCGACGGTCGCCGCCGCGGGCGGGGCCCGCCTACCTTTCCGCGCATGTCCCTTCTGCCGCAGGAAGTCCGGTACCGGTTCACCGTGCTCGGCCCGCCGGGGTTCACCAGCGGCGGCACCCGGCTGGACCTCGGCTCGCCGCAGCAGCAGGCGGTCTTGATGCTGCTGCTGGCCAACGCGGGCAGTTTCGTCCGGACCGGCGAGCTGATCGACGGCCTCTGGGGCGAGCGGGCGCCCGCGACCGGCGAGGCCGTCATCCGGACCTACATCTCCCGTCTCCGGCGGCTGCTCTCCTTGCAGGGATTGGGTTCGGCGATCGTCTCGCGGTCGGGCGGCTACCGGCTGGACCCGGATCGCTTCGAGGTGGACGCGGTCGAATTCGCCGGGCTGATCGAGAGCGCGCGTCAGGCGCACACCGTGGAGGCGGCGGCGAAGCTGCTGGAGCGGGCGCTCGGACTGTGGACGGGAACGGCGCTGGCCGGCGTCCCCGGTGAGGCGGCCGAACACGAGCGCACGCGCCTGGAGCGGCTGAAGCTGACCGCCACCCAGGAGCTGCTCCGGCTGCGCCTCGAACTCGGGGAACACGACGAGGTGATGGCCGAGGTGCCCGCGCTGATCGAGCGCCACCGTCTCGAGGAACCGCTGTACGAGATCTATCTCCTCGCCCTCCAGCGCGGCGGGCGCCGCGCCGAGGCGCTGGAGCTCTACCGCTCGATCCACGACCTGTTCGACGCGGAACTCGGGGTCCGGCCGGGGCCGAAACTGCGGGCGCTGCACGAGAACGTGCTCCGGGCCGAAGACGAGCGAACGCCCCCGCTCCGCGCACCGGACCCGCTGTTCGTCGGACGTGAACGCGAACGTGCGGAATTCCGTCGGCTGCTCGCGAGAGGCGGGGTGCTGTTCCTCACCGGACCGCCGGGGATCGGGAAGTCGACCTTGCTGCGGAAGTTCGCCGACGACGCGGCGGCCATGGGCAAACCCGTGCGGCTCGTCGACGGGCTCGCCGATCCGGCGGAGGTCCTGCGCCGCCTGCCCGGAGACGTCACGGTCGTGATCGCGGGCCGGAGCGGTCCGGACGCCACGCTGCTGGTCGATCCGGCGTGGTCGGGGCGGATCACGATCCGGAAGCTCGAAGCCTTGAGCGACAACGAGTCCGCGGCGCTGCTCGAAGCACGCGGCGTCGGTCCGGAGCTTCGAAAGTCCATTGTGGACTTCGCGGCGGGCAACCCGTTCGCGCTCGCCTTGGCCGCCGAGGTCAGCAGGTCGCCCCGGGCGGACGCGGCACGTTACGTGGTCGACACTGTCTATGCGCACCTGGCCGGTGATCCACCGACGGAGGCGCATCGCTGGGCGCTGTACGTGTGCGCGCAAGCGGACCACACCACCGAAGACCTCCTCAGGTCCGTGCTGCCGGGAGGACGCTCGTCGGAGCTGTTCGACTGGCTCCGCGACCACGCCTGCGTCGAGACCGCCCCCCACGGCCTCGTCCTCGGTGGTGTGCTCCGTGAGGTGCTCGACAGGCACCTCGCCTGGCGTGACCCGGTGGGCCGCGCACGGATGCGCGGCCGGATCAGCCGGGTCACGACCGGCCGGTGATCAGGTGAGCAGCCACACCGCCGTGTCCGACGGGAGCTCGCCGTCGACCGGGCCGCTGGCCATGAGCACCTCGCGATGCGGCGGCAGCGGCACGGGCCCGTCCGAGAAGTTCAGCACGAAGGCGAAACCCGGCTCCCGGGTGAACGCGAGCACACCTTCGCCCAGCTCCAGCCACTCCAGGTCGCCGGGGCCGAGCGCGGGGAGTTCGTCCCGCAGGCGCAGACCGGAGCGGTAGAGGCGGAGCATCGACGCAGGCTCGGCCGCCTGCGCCTCCGCCGTGCTGGAACGCCATTCCCCCGGCTGGGGCAGCCACGACCCACCGGTGCCGAAACCGAACGGCGGCGCGTCACCGGACCAGGGGAGTGGGACACGGCAGCCGTCACGGCCGGGGTCGGCGCCGTTCGTCCGGGCCCACACCGGATCCTGCCGGAGTTCGCCCGGAATGTCCTCGATCTCCCACAGGCCGAGCTCTTCCCCTTGGTACACATAGAGACCGCCGGGCAGCGCCATGGTCAGCAACGCCGCCGCCCGCGCCCGGCGCGTCCCGAGTTCGCGGTCCACCGGGGTGCCGTGCAGCCGGTCCGCGAACGCGAAACCGGTGTCGCCCTCGCGGCCGTACCGGGTCACGTGGCGGGTGACGTCGTGGTTCGACAGCACCCACGCCGCGGGCGCGCCGACCTCCTCGTGCGCCGCCAGCGTGCGCTGGATGACATCTCTGAACCGGGCGAAATCCCAGGGACACACCAGGAAATCGAAGTTGAACGCCGCGTGCAGCTCGTCGCGGCGCAGGTATCGCGCGGCCCGCGACATGTCCGGCAGCCACATCTCGCCGACCAGCACCCGGTCACCCGGGTAGCTGTCGGCGATCTTGCGCCACGACCGGTAGATCTCGTGCAGCCCCTCCTGATCGGAGAACGGAGTCTCGTCGCCGGGATCGACGTCGGGCAGCCGCGGGTCCTTCACCAGCCCGTCGGCGACGTCGATGCGGAAACCGTCGACCCCGCGGTCGAACCAGAACCGCAACACGTCCTCGAAATCGGCGCGGATCTCCTGGTTGTCCCAGTTGAAGTCCGGCTGGCGCGAGCTGTACAGATGCAGGTACCACTCGCCGTCCGGGACCCGCGTCCAGGCGGAGCCGCCGAAGCGCGACTTCCAGTTGTTCGGCGGCTCGGAGCCGTCCGGCCCGCGGCCCGGCCGGAACCAGAACCGTTGCCGCTCGCGTGATCCCGGCTCGGCGTTCAGGGCCTCCTTGAACCAGCGATGCTCGTCGGAGCAGTGGTTCGGCACGATGTCGATGATCACGCGGATCCCCTTGGCGTGGGCCGCGGCGATCAGGTCCTCCGCTTCGGCGAGCGTGCCGAAGAGCGGGTCGATCTCCCGGAAGTCGGCGACGTCGTAGCCGCCGTCGTCCATCGGCGACGGGTACCACGGGGTGAACCAGATCGCGTCGATCCCCAGTTCGGCCAGGTAGTCCAGCCGCGCGCGGACACCGGCGAGGTCGCCGACGCCGTCACCGTTCCCGTCCGCGAAACTGCGGAGGTAGACCTGGTAGATCGCCGCGCTCCGCCACCATCCGACGGTCTGCCCTGATGCGGTCACGAAAATGCCCTCCCAATCGTTGGTGGAAACCCCGAATGCGGCGAGAGTCAGCCTTTGAGACTGCCGGCGGTGAGCCCGG
This sequence comes from Amycolatopsis sp. EV170708-02-1, assembly GCF_022479115.1. Taxonomy (NCBI): domain Bacteria; kingdom Bacillati; phylum Actinomycetota; class Actinomycetes; order Pseudonocardiales; family Pseudonocardiaceae; genus Amycolatopsis; species Amycolatopsis sp. EV170708-02-1. The sequence goes on along the minus strand of NZ_CP092497.1, from coordinate 2,349,343 downwards.
CGAGGATATGCCGCTGGAACGCCAGGAACAGCGCCACCATCGGCAGGCTGGCCAGCACCATGCCTGCCACGAGCACGTTCAGCGGCATGTCGATGGCGACGCGCTGCAGCATCACCGACAGCGTCTGCTTTTCGGTGTCCGGGAACACCAGCAGCGGCCAGATGAAGTCCTTCCACGCGGCCACCACCGCGAGGATCGAGACCACGGCCAGGATCGGCCGGGAGATCGGCAGGATGATGCGCCACAGCGTGCGCACCGGCCCCGCGCCGTCGAGCCGGGCGGCCTCGATCAGCTCGTCCGGAATCTGGTCGAAGAACCGTTTCAGCAGGTAGATGTTGAACGCGTTCGCGGCGGCGGGCAGCCAGACCGCCGCCGGTGAGTTGATCAGGTTGATGTCCAGCAACGGCAGGTCGGTGATCGTCACGTAGGTCGGCACCAGCAAGGCCGCGGCGGGAAGCATCAACGTCGCGAGCATCAATCCGAGCACGACGTTGCCGAACTTCGGCCGCAGCTTCGACAACGCGAACGCGGCGGGGACGTCGATGGCCAGCTGCGCCAGCCAGGCGCCGCCGGCGACGACGACGGTATTGAGGAAGTACTTGCCGAGGCTCAGCTGGTCCCACGCGTCGGCGAAGGTCTCCGGATGCCACTCGTCCGGGATGAACGTCGCCGGCGTCTGCGCCAGTTCCTGCGGTGACTTCATCGCGCCGGTCACCGCCCAGTACAGGGGGAACAGGAACGCGATGACGAACAGGAGCAGCGTGCAGCCGAAGATCACGGCGTACCCGATCTTGCCGCCGGGGCTGCGGAGCGTGCTGGGGGAGACGAGCGTCCTCATGACTCATCCGCCTTCCGGGTCAGGCGCACGTACAACGCGGAGAACACCCCGAGCGCGACGAACAGCAGCAGGCTCAACGCGCTGGCCGAGCCGAAGTCGTTGTAGACGAAGGCATAGCGGTACAGCAGCAGGAGGACGGTGACGGTGGAGTCGTCCGGTCCGCCGCCGGTCATCACGTACGGTTCGGTGAACACCTGCATGGTCGCGACCACCTGCAGCAGCAGGAGCACCAGCAGCACGAACCTCGTCTGCGGCAGGGTGACGTGGATCAGGCGTTTCCACAGCCCCGCGCCGTCGAGCTCCGCGGCTTCGTAGAGCTCGCCGGGGATGGTGCCGAGCGCGGCGAGGTAGATCAGCGTGGTGCTGCCCATGTTCGCCCACGTCGACACGAACACCAGCGACAGCATCGACGTGTCGCTCGAGTCCAGCCACTGGCCGCCGGGCAGGCCGACGGCGCCGAGCGCGGAGTTGAACAGGCCGGCACCCGGGTCGTAGAACCACTTCCACATCAGGGCGGTGACCACCGGGGGCAGCATCACCGGCAGGTAGACCGCGAGCCGGAAGAACGCCTTGGCGTGCCGCAGTTCGTTGAGCAGTACCGCGGTCAGGAACGGCACCACGAACCCGAAGACCAGCGCGAGCCCGGTGAACAACAGCGTGTTGCGCCAGGCGATGCCGAACAGCGGGTCTTCGAACAGGCGGGTGAAGTTGTCGAACCCGACCCACGTCGGCGGGTTGACGAAATCGACCTGCTGGAAGCTCAGCAGCACCCCGCGCACGATCGGGTACCACGAGAACAGGGCGAACACCACGAGCGCGGCGCACAGCAGGCCGTACGCGGTGACGTTCTCCTTGAGCTTGCGGCGCAACCGGTTCCGGCGGCGTTCGGCCGCGGAGGCGACCGGCCGACCGGCCCGCGACGACGCCGTCGCGGGCCAGTCGAGGACGCTACTTGACCTGGGCGAGGACACTGTTGACCTTCGACTCCGCCGACGACAGCTGCTGATCGATATTCGCGTTCCGATCGGTGAGCACCGCCTGCATCACACTGTCGAGGATGGCGTAGACCTGCTGCGCGTTCGGCGGTTCGATACTGCCCTTGATCCGCGCGCTGGAGTCCACATAGGACTGGAAGTTCTCGGCGGGAACGTTGGCGTGCTTGGCCTTGATCGCGAGCTGCTGATCACGGACGGCGCCCTGCCAGACGTCCGGGGTCGGCTCGGCCGGCAGCCCGACCGGCTGCTTGCCGTCGACGTACTGCTGGACGTGCTTCTCGAAGCGCTCCGGGTTGAGGTACTTCCAGCGGACCCATTCCAGGCCCGCTTTGATCTTCTCCGGCGAGGCCTTGGGGTTGATCATGTAGCCTTCGCCGCCGAGCAGTGTGCCCTGCCCGCCCGGCATCCCCGCGACGCCGTAGTCCTCGTACTTGCCGTTGAACTGCTTGACGAGCACCGGGACGTTGTCCGGGGCGGCCATGTACATGCCGAGCTGGCCCGCGCCCATCATGCGCTGGACGTCCTGGGCTTCGAGCAACTGCTTGCTGCCCATGGTGTCGTCTTCCCAGCGCATGGCGCGCAACTGGTTCAGCGCGGCCTTGGCCTTCTCGTTGTTGAAGGCGGCCACCCATTTGTCGCCGTCCTTGCGGGCGACCTCGCTGCCCATGGAGTAGAGCCAGCCGGTCAGATGCCAGCCGCCCTGATTGTTCTTGCTGTAGTCGGCGTATCCGACGGTGCCGTTGCCCAGCGCGGCGATCTTCTTCGCGGCCGCGCGGACCTCGTCCCAGGTCTGCGGCGGTTTGTTCGGATCGAGCCCGGCCTTCTGGAACAGCGGGCGGCTGTAGAGCAGGCCCAGGCTGTAGTTCATCGTCGGCAGGCCGTAGAGCTTGCCGTCGGCATCCCGGAAGTTGTCCAGTAATTCCGGTTTGATGTCGCCGAAGTTCTTCAGGCCCTTGGCCGCTTCGGTGATGTCGGCGGCCTGGCGGCGCGCGATGATCTGCGCCGGATCGGTGAAGTAGACGTAGTAGACGTCTTCGAGCTGCCCGCCGGCGAGTTTGGCGGAGAACGTCTTCGGGTCCATGAACCCTTCGTGCGGCTCGATGTCGATGTCCGGGTGGCTCTCCTCGAACTCCTTGACGTCGGCGTCGAACACGCCGCGCTCGAACGGCTGGCTGGTCGGGGGCTGGCCGGTGACCGTGATCTTGACCTTGCCCCCGGCGCTCTCGCCGGAATCGGCACCGCAGGCGGCCGTCCCCAGGGTGAGTCCACCCGCAAGGAGCAGGCAGAACATCCGGCGGCGCACGGTGGGGGACCAAGTGCTGCTCATCTTCAAGCCTCATCTCGGGATCGCGACGGCTGTCACGTGATTGCGGTCACTCTAAAGTGAAGCCCCGGATTAACGCAATAACTGGATGAGAACTTGCAACTTCCCGACAGTGCCCGTCGCTTGGTGCCCCAAGCGCGTGAAGGCCCCTTCCTTCGGTTGAGTCGAGGGAAGGGGGCCTTCACGTACTTCACCGCACATGCGTGCTTGAAGCCGTAACTCGCGTGCTTGGAGGCGTAACACTCAGATCCGCCCCGAAGCACGCGTGATACGGCTTCAAGCACGCGTGATACGGCTCCAGGCACGCGTGATACGGCTTCCGGCACACGGGGTCCGGCCTGGGGTGAAGGACGTTTTCCCCGCATCGCACGAGCGGAAAGCGTCCTTCGCCCCGTGTCCGTCTCGGGTGGCCTTCGTCGGGGTGGCTAGGTGCGGCGCGCGGTGGAGCCCCGGACGACGAGTTCGGGCGCGAACAGCAGTTCCTCGGCCGCCACCTCGCCGCCGTTTATGCGCTTGACCAGCAGTTCCACCACGGCGCGGCCCATCGCCTCGATCGGCTGGCGGGTCGTGGTGAGGGGCGGGTCGGTGCAGTTCATGAGGGCGGAATCGTCGTACCCGACCACCGAGACGTCTTCGGGGACGGACAGTCCCTGCCGCCGGGCCGCGCGGATCGCGCCCAGGGCCAGGAGGTCGCTCGCGCAGAGGACGGCGGTCGCGCCTCGCGGGTACAGCCGGGCGGCGGCCGCGTGCCCGCCTTCGATGGAGAACATGCCGTGTTCGACGAGCTCGTCCAGGACCGGGAGCCCGAGTTTCCCCGCATAGGCGCGGAAGGCTTCGAGTTTGCGCTGGGACGGGACGTGGTCGTTCGGGCCGAGGACGAGGCCGATCTTCTCGTGGCCGAGCGAGCTCAGATGCCCGACGACCTGCTCGACGGCGACCGCGTCGTCGCACGAGATCTGCGGCAGCCCGAGGTGGTCGACGGCGGCGTTGATCAGCACCGTCGGCAGGCGGCGCTCGGCGAGATGGTGGTAGTGGGAGTGCACCGCGTCGGCCTGGGCGTAGAGCCCGCCGGCGAACACGACACCGGAGACCTGCTGCTGCAAGAGCAGTTCGACGTACTCCGCTTCGGAGACACCGCCCGCGGTGCGGGTGCACAGGACCGGGGTGAATCCCTGCTGGGCCAGTGCGTTGCCCATGATCTCGGCCAGTGCGGGGAAGATGGGGTTCTGGAGTTCGGGCAGGACCAGTCCGACCAGGCGGGCGCGATCTCCGCGCAGCTGGGTCGGCCGTTCGTAGCCCATCACGTCCAGCGCGGTGAGGACGGCGGCCCGGGTGCTCGCGGAGACCCCGGACCGGCCGTTGAGCACCCGGCTGACCGTGGCTTCGCTGACCCCGACCTTGCGGGCGACTTCGGCAAGACGACGCGTCATGGCTGAAACATTACCGCAAGCGAGCGCAAGAACTAGACACTCTTGATCGGTGCGGTTGCCCGGAAGTCCCGCGAGGAAGGAACGAGGGCGGCGGCCGCCGGAGCGGCGAAGCAGACGACCGCGCAGGCGGCCAGCACCGGCGCCGCCCCGAACCCGTCGATCGCGGGCGCGATGAACGCGAGCCCGGCGGGCGCGAGGCCGTAGGAGAACAGGAAGTCCAAAGAGGACACGCGCGCGAGCTTCCCCGGCTCGACCTCCCGCTGGGTCGCGGTGAACCAGGGGACGTTGAACAGTTCGATGCCCAGCCCGGCGACGGCGTAGGCGGCGGCGACGAAGGCCGGGTGCACCGGGAACAGCAGGCTCAAGGGCGCGAATCCGTAGCAGCCGAGCCCTGCCAGCGCCGTCCAGCCTTGGCGCTTCGGGCGCCAGCGCGCGATGACGACGGCGCCCGCGAGCGCGCCGAGGGTGTACGCGGTGAGCCCGGCGGCCAGTACCGTTTCGCTGTCATAGCGGTCCCGGCTGACCAGCGGCAGCACGACACCGGTGGCGGAATAGCCGGTCGCGACGACCGCGGTCAGCGCGCCGAGCCCGGCCAGGAACCACGGGTGGCGGCGGGCTTCACGGAGACCGTCGGCGAACTCGCCGAAGAAGCGGGCCCCGGCGGCGGCCGGGGCGGGCGTGAAAGTGCCTCGCGGCGGGATCAGCGCCGCGCCCAGCCACAGCACGCCGGTCCCGATCACCAGCGCCGACGTCGAAGCGAACTGGGAGAGCAGGGCGGTGAGCCCCGGCGCGACCAAGGTCGTGACCCGGACGGCGAGGGTCATCGCGGCGTTGGCCTGCTGGCGCCGGTCTTCGGCGATCACCTCGGCGGTCAGCGCCTGGAACGCCGGACGGCACGCGCCCTGCCCGACCCCGACGACGGCGGCCGCGGTGGCCATCAGCAGGACCGACCGGCCCATTCCCGTGGCGATCAGCGGAGTGGCGAGACCGGCGATGAGACCTGCCCAGAGCACGACGCCGCGACGGGAGTGCCGGTCGGCCAGTACACCGGCCACCGGGACTGCCACGAGGAATCCCGCCGTCCGCGCGGCGAGCACGATGCCGAGGTCCACAGCCGAAAGCGACCGTTCCAGCACCGCCAGCCCGAGAATGAACGGCAGGGCCCAGGTCGCCAGCCCGGAGGCGGTGTTCCCGGTCCAGAGCCGGAGGAACGACAGGCTGCGGAACACCGGGCCGACGATAGCAAGGAGAGACAACGGGCCCGTTCGCGCTCTACTCTGCCTCCCGTGCGCACGCCGACCCCGACCCGAGGCCCGGCCCGGCGCCTCCGCGGCGGGGCCGTGGGGGTCCTGACCGGCACTTTGGCGACCGGCGCCCACGTCGGGACCAGCGGTCGCGTCCCCGACCTCGGTGTCGTCGTGCTGCTCGTCGCCCTGCTGAGCTGGGTGGCGTACGCGTTCGCGGGACGCCGCCGTGGCCCGCTCGCCATCCTCGGCCTGGTGGCGGGCGGGCAGCTGGCGATGCACGCCTGCCTGACCTTCCTGACCTGGCAATCGCACGCCCACCACGCCGAATCCCCAGGCAACGGCCTGTCCATGGCCGCCGGGCACGCCGCCGCGACCCTGGTGGTGGCGATGGTGCTCGCGGGCGCCGAGCACGTCGTGTACGCGCTCACGACGCTCATCGCCTCGGTTCTTCCCCGGCGCTTGACACCGCGGCCCGCGACGGCGCCGCTGCGGATCCGCGTCCCGCTCGCGCTGGAGTTCCCCGCGACCGAGGCGCTCCTGCGAGACGTGCTTTCCCGGCGCGGCCCGCCGGTGACGTCCGCCTGATCCCCGAAACCCTGCCGAGACCCGTGTCGCGGCAGGGCTCAGCGCGCGTGCCGTGACCACCCCGGCGCGCGGCGCAGGCGCACGCCTCCCCACCGACGCCTCAGGAGTTCCCCCATGGCAACGCGAATCGAACCGACCACGAGCCCGCCGCGCGCGACCGGCTGGCGCGGACTGTTCCTCCGTCTCCACTTCTACGCCGGCGTTCTCGTCGGACCGTTCATCCTCATCGCCGCGTTGAGCGGCGTTCTCTACGCGGCGACACCGCAGATGGAGTCCTGGATCTACTCCGACCAGCTCCGCGCTCCGGTCGGGCTGAACCAGGCCTCGCTCGCCGACCAGGTCAAGGCGGCTCAAGCGGCCCACCCCGGCGGCGATCTGGTCGCCGTCCGGCCCGCCCCGAGCCGGGAGACACGACCCGGGTGCTGTTCGCCGAGGAAGGACTCGGCGAGTCCGAACGGCGGGCGGTGTTCGTCGATCCGGCCACCGCGCAGGTGCGCGGCGACCTCGTCGCGTACGGCACGAGTGGCGCCTTGCCGTTCCGGACCACGCTCGACCAGTTGCACCGCAACCTGCTGCTCGGCGAGCCGGGGCGGCTCTACAGCGAACTCGCCGCCTCCTGGCTGTGGGTGGTCGCGCTCGGCGGGTTGGTGCTGTGGGTGAGCCGCCGTCGTGCCCGCCGGGCCGAGAAGGCCGAGTCCGCACGCGGGAAGTCGATGCGCCGTCACGGATCCGTCGGCCTGTGGGTACTGCTCGGCGCGTTGTTCCTGTCCGCGACAGGGCTCACGTGGTCGGCGTACGCGGGCGAGAACGTCTCCGCGCTGCGCGAATCCCTCGGCTGGGCCACTCCGGCGTTGAAGGTGACCGGTGCTGACGAACACGCCGGACACGCCGGCCACGGCGAAGCCCCCGCCGCACCGGCGCCCGCGAAACCCGAGAGCGTGGACGCGATGCTGGCCTCCGCCCGCGCCGCCGGGATCGACGCCGCCTCGGTGGAGATCGGGCTGCCCACGAAGCCCGGGGCGCCTTGGCAGGTGGCGGAAATCGAGCGCGGCTGGCCGACGCAGGTCGACGCCGTCGCCGTCGACGGGACCACCGGGCAGATCCTGGGCGAGGTGCGGTTCGCCGACTACCCGCTGATGGCGAAGCTCGCCCGCTGGGGGATCGACGCGCATATGGGCGTGCTGTTCGGCTGGCCCAACCAGATCGTGCTGCTCCTGCTCGGCGCCGGCCTGGTCACGCTGGTCGTGCTCGGCTACCGGATGTGGTGGCAGCGCAGGCCGACCCGCGCCACCGGGCTCACCTTCGGGCGGCCCATCCCGCGCGGTCAGTGGCGCAAGGCGCCGCCCTGGCTGCTGGTCGGGCTCCTCGTCCTGGCCGCCGCGATCGGCTGGTTCGTGCCGCTGCTCGGCATCAGCCTGCTGGCGTTCCTGGTGATCGATCTGTTGCTGGGCTTGCGATCCCGTGGCAAGTCCACACCGGACTCGACCGACGTCACCGTGTGAGTTCCGCGCTCGCCGCCCACAATCGGGCGGCGAGCGCGGTGTCGGCGAGCTTCCCTCGAACCGGCTCCCGCCTCGGCTCACCGCGCAGGCCGAACACGCGGGGGCCGAACATCTCGCCGCCGCGCACCGAAGGATCGAGCACCGCGCGTACCGCGGGCCAAGCGCCGGCGTCCTTGCCCTGCAACAGAAGCCCGGCCGGGAACTTCCGTCCGGCGGCCTCGGTGCGCACCGGCCTCGGCGGGGTCAGCGAATCGAGCGCACCGCCGGGATGGTCGACGACGCTCAGTACCTGGCTCCCGGCCGCGCGCAGCCGCCTGTCGAGCTCGAAGGCGAACAGCATCTGCGCCAGCTTCGAGCGCGCATAAGTGCGCTTGGGCTGGTAGTCCCGCTTGCTCTGGAGGTCGTCCAGGTCAAGTTCCGCGGACTTGCCCACGAAGCTGCCCGTGGTGACGACGCGACCGGCTTCCGCCGCTTCGAGCAACGGCATCAGCCGGTGCACCAGCACGAAATGCCCGAGATGGTTGGTGGCGAAGGTCAGTTCGAGGCCATCGGCGGTCTCCTGCCTTGGCCGGCCTTCCAGGAGTACGCCCGCGTTGCAGACGACGGCGTCGAGCCGCTCGATCCCCTGAGTGTCCACTGAGGACGAGAGGTCGGAAAGATCGAGCCGCAGGTGCCCGAGTTTCGCGTCCGGCACCAAGGACCGGATCGAAGCGATCGCCGCCTCCGCCTTGGTGGTGTCCCGGCTGCCGAGGAGCACGGTGGCACCGGTTCCGGCGAGCTGCTCGGCGACGAAATAGCCGATCCCCGCGTTGCCGCCGGTGACCAGGAAGGTCTTGCCGTCGGCACGCGGCAGGTGGTGGACGTCCCAGTGGCTCACGGCGCGCTCCTCGAAGTCGAAGTCACTCCGAAGATACACTCGTTTCGAATTCGGAGTGACTTCGATGTAGTGTGGGCGCATGGGAGCGACCGAGCCGGGCAGGCGTGAACGCAAGAAGGCGGCGACACGGCAGGCCCTGTCGGAGGCGGCGCGAGAACTGTTCCTGGAACGGGGTTTCGACAACGTCACCGTCGCGGAGATCGCCGACGCCGCGGACACGGCGGTGTCCACGCTGTTCGCGCACTTCCCGGGTGGCAAGGAGGCGCTGGTCCTCGGCCACGGCCAGGAGCGCGAAGCGGCATTGGCCGCCGCGGTGCGTGACAGGGCCGAGGGCACCTCGATCTTGGAGGCGCTGCGGGATTTCCTCGCGACTCGCGGTCCGTTCGACCCGGATCGCGATCCGACGGCACGCCGGGTCGCGGATCTGGTGGTGGCCACCCCGGCGCTGCGCGCCTACGCCAGGGCGCTGTGGACGGGGTGTGAGGACGCGCTCGCGAAGGTCATCGCCGAAGCGTCGGGGCAGGACGATTTCTCCGTGCGGCTGCTGGCGCGTTATGTCCTGGAGGTCCCGGATCTGGCCGGGGTCGAGGCGGATCCCGCCGCCGCGCTGGACGCCGCGTTCGCCTTTCTCCGTCGCGGCTGGCCGGGGTTCTGACCAGGGCGAGGCAAAGGTGACCGGTGGTGCGAACCCTGCCGCAGGCTGTTCCCGTCGACCGCCCAAGCAGGCGTAAGCCGATCATCCATAAAGGACATCAAGATCCCTCTGCCTGTCCGATTTGGATGCTTTGCGCGGGGGTCGTGAGTGGCCATGGTCGTTCTAACCCTCTTCTCGACAACCAGAGGTGAGGCAAGGGTGGCGTGCTCGTCAGCTGGGCTGAAGGGGGCTTTCGCTGCGTCTGATGCGGCGATGGGCCCCTTAGCGTCTCGGCGAGTTGAGTGCGCCCAATGCGACATGGGAGACGGTGAGCGTCCCCAATGCCACATTGGGCGCATCGGGGCACCGAAGCGCCCGGCTAGGAAGCCACCTTTGCCCTGCCCCTCGAATAACCTGGAGCGATGAAGGGTCTGCTCTTGCGGCTGTCCGAGGTGGACGCCGACGCGGAAGCCGCCGTCCGGGTCATCGCCTATTTCGACGAGCTCGTGGCCCGGCAGGCCCGTCTCTCCGATCTGGTGCGGGCCACCGCGGCGCTCGCGGGCTGCGTGGCCGGGCTGCGCCGGGACGGCGTCCCGGCGCCACTGCGGTTCGCGCCGGACGGCGAGCCCGCCGCCGAAGCGGTGACAGAGCCCGCTTCGGCCGACCTCGGTGAGCCACCGGGGAAGGTCTGGCTGGAGCGTGCCGGGGCGCCGGGGCCGCTCGACGATCTCGTACTGGAGCGGTTCGCGATGGCGGCGCGCGTCCTCGGCCGCGCCGAACCCGAGGGAAACGCGCCACATCTGGCGGATCCCGCGCTCGTCGAGCTGCTGCTGGGCGAGCAGGCGGGGGAGGAGGACCGGGCCAGGGCGCTCCGGCTGCTCGGCCTGACCGCCGGACGGCCGGTCCGCGTCTTGGCCGTCGCTGCCGAGGACGGCCGCGATCCCGGAGCGGCCGCGGTCGGGCTGCTCGCACGGGGTGGTTCGCTGCCCCGGCTGCATGTGGCGACAGTGGGCGAGGTGGCCGCTGTACTGCTGCAACCTCGCGACGACGACGCGATCGTGAACGCGCTGCGCTCCGCCCTCGCCGATCGGGCGAAGGAACGCGATGCCGCCGACGGGGTGCGGGTCGGTGTCGGTGACGCCGTCCCGGGACTCGCGGCGCGTGATTCGTGGCTGCAGGCCAGGCTGGCGGAGCGGTTCGCCGTTCCCGCCGTCGAGCCGATCGTGGTGCACGGCGACCTGGGGTCGCTCACCCTGCTCGCCGAGGTGCCGGTGGCCCGGCTACGGGGACAGGAGGACGTGCGGGCACTGGACGCCCTCGCCGCGACGCCGACCGGGGCCGCCGACGTCGCGGCACTGGAAGCGTTCTGCCGCACGGGATCGCTACGGCAGGCCGCGATCGCGCTGCACCGGCACCACAGTTCGGTGGCGGCACGGCTGGCGCACGTCGAGGACGCGCTGGGCTGGCGGCTGGACGAGCCGGGCGATCGCTTCCGTGCGCGTCTCGCCTTGCTCGCCCGCCGCCTGGCGCGGGCCTAGACCTCCAGCGCCCGCGCGAGCACGGCGATCGCTTCGGCGACCTCGCGTTTGCTCACCGCGGCGTGCTCCACCGACGACGAGCCGTGGAACGTCCCCGGGAACAGATGCAGCTCGGTGGTGACCCCGGAGGCGAGGAGGGCCTGCGCGTAAGCGATCCCTTCGTCTCGCAACGGGTCGAACTCCATCACGGAAACGTAGGCGGGCGGCAGGCCGCTCAGGTCCACCGCCCGCGCGGGCGCCGCGTGGACGGGGACGTCCGCGCCGCCGCGAACCCCCTTGCCCAGATAGCAATCCCAGCTGATCTCGGCCCTCGGCTTGTTCCACTGTGGAGTGTCGACGAACGCCCGCATACTCGGCGTCTCCAGCCGGTCGTCCACCTCCGGCACCCCGAGGTACTGGAACGCGATCGCCGGCCCGCCCCGGTCGCGGGCGAGCAGGGCGAGCGCCGCGCACAGCCCGCCGCCCGCGCTGATGCCGTGGATCGCCACCCGGCCGGGGTCGACGCCGAGTTCGGCCGCGTTCTTCGCGAGCCAGGTGAGCGCCGCGTAGCAGTCTTCGAGCGCCGCCGGATACGGTGCTTCCGGTGCGAGCCGGTAGTCGACCGACACCACGACGACGCCGATCTCCCTGGCGAAACGCACGTTCGCCGCGTGGTCGATCTCGAGATCGCCGATGACGAACCCGCCGCCGTGGACGTCGAAGATCGCGGCGGGGGCGGCGATCCGGTCCGGCGTGTAGATCCGCACCCGGACGTCCGGGGCGCCTTCGGGGCCGGGCACCCGTTCCTCACGGATGGTGACACCCGTTTCGTCCACCACGCCGTGGAGTTCGGCGAGCACCGCCTTCAGCCGTTCCCGGGTGGCGGGCAGATCGGCGAGATCCAGCTTGGGCAACAGCGGGACGGCCGGGGCGATTTCCGGGTCGTACGCGTAGGTCATCGGTCGCACTCCTGACTCGGCGGGAGGATCCGCCACCGATGATGGCCGCCCCGGCCGCGGGGAGTCATCCGCCACGCGTCGCGGAAGCGGGCTCCTTCATCCGCCGAACGCGCACCACGCCGAGGTCCTCGGTCGGCACGCCGTGCGTCTCGCGCGCGGTGAGCGCGGCCGCGGCGCTGAGGAGGCAGACGGCGGCGGTGAAGACGGCGACGCCGAGCCAGTCGTCCTTCCCGGAGCCGATCGCGGCCACCACGCTCGGGGCGAATCCGGCGATGGCGAAGCCGATCTGGGTGCCGATCGCCATCCCCGAAAGCCGGACCTTGGCGCTGAACATCTCACCGTAGAACGACGGCCACACCCCGTTGACGGCGCTGTAGGCGACGCCGAACAGCAGGATGCCGACCGCGAAGATCAGCGGATACGAACCGTCCGAAATGGACCACAGGTACGGGAAGATCAGCACCGCGCAGGCGAGACAGCCCGCGATGAACACGGGTTTGCGGCCGATCCGATCGGAAAGCCCTGCCAGCAGAGGGATCGCGAGCAGCGCGACGACGTTGGCCAGCACGCCGACCCACAGGATCGGCCCGCGCTCGAGCCCGATCGTGTTGACCGCGTAGCTCAGCGCGTACACGGTGAAGATCGTGCTGACCGAGGCGATGGTGGCCGCGACGACGACGCGGAGCACGTCCTTCCAGTGCGACCGGAACAGCACGGCGACCGGCAGTTTGGCGACGTCGGACCGGTTCTGTTCGAACACCGGGGTTTCGTCGATCTTGCGCCGGATCACGAAACCGACGACCACCACGACGGCGCTGCACCAGAACGGGATCCGCCAGCCCCAGGTGAGCAACTGGTCCTGGGGGAGCGTGGCGATCGGCAGGAAGACGGCGGTGGCGAGGATCTGCCCGGCCTGGGTGCCGCTGAGGGTGAAGCTCGTGTAGTAGCCGCGCCGGTGGGGCGGCGCGTGTTCCAGTGACATCGAGTTGGCGCCCGCCTGCTCGCCGGCGGCCGAAAGTCCTTGCAGCAGACGGAGGACCACCAGCAGGACCGGCGCGAGCACGCCGATCGAGGCATACGTCGGCAGGCAGCCGACCAGGAACGTCGTGACACCCATCAGCACCAGCGTGAACACGAGGACCTTCTTGCGGCCCAGGCGGTCGCCGACGTGCCCGAGCACGAAGGCGCCGACCGGGCGGGCGAGATAGCCGACGCCGAAGGTCGCCAGCGCGAGCAGGGTGCCGGTGGCGGGGAGGAGGCGGGGAAGAAGACCTTGTTGAACACCAGCGCGGCGGCGGTTCCGTAGATGAAGAAGTCGTAGTACTCCAAGGCGCTGCCGATCCAGGCGGCCGATGCGGCCTTGCGGGGCATGCCTTGCGTGACAGGGGAGGGAGAGGCCACGTCGACGCTCCAAGGGGACGAACCATCAATGTACGATCTAGTTAGTTAATACAGCGTGCGAGACCGTGCCCCGGTTGTCAAGAGCCGGGAATTCAGGCGGTCAGGTACTCGATCACCAGGTCGCCCAGCATCAGGCGATAGTGGGCGCGGCGCGCCGGATCGAGCATGTCCCGGCCGAAGATCGCGGAGAAGGTGTGCCGGTTCGCGAGGCGGAACACGCAGAACGAGCTGATCACCATGTGCACGTCGAGGGCGTCGACGTCCTCGCGGAACCGGCCGGCCTCACGGCCGCGGTCGAGGATGCGGGAGAGCACGTCGAGGGCCGGGTTCGCCATGCCGGACAAGGCTTCCGAGCGTGCGATGTGCTCGCCGTGGTGGATGTTCTCGATGCTCACGAGGCGGATGAAATCCGGGTTCGCCTCGTGGTGGTCGAAGGTGAGCTCGGCGAGCTGGCGGATCGCGTCCTCGGGTTCGAGGTGGTCGACGTCCAGATCCTGTTCGAGCCCGCGGATGGTCGCGTACGCCCGTTCGAGCGCGGCGACGTAGAGCTGCTCCTTGCCGCCGAAGTAGTAATAGATCATCCGCTTCGTGGTGCTCGTGCGAGCGGCGATCTCGTCCACCCTCGCGCCGGCGTAGCCCTTGTCGGCGAACTCCCTGGTGGCCACCGCGAGGATTTCGGCACGGGTGCGTTCCTTGTCGCGCTGGCGCTCGACCTCGGACGACAGTGCGGCCACCTGACTCCCTCCGAACCGCTGGTGGAAGGCCTCACTGTAGCGCAGCCCTTCTCGTGCCGACCGGTCCGCGCTACAGTGAACTCACTAGTTCGTACATTAACGGAGGATCTTGGTGAGCAGCTACCTCATCGGCTTGGTCGGCACCGGTATCGGGCCGTCGCTGAGCCCGGCGCTGCACGAACGGGAAGCCGACGAACTCGGGCTGCGCTATCTCTACCGGCGTCTCGACCTCGACGTGCTGAGGCAGCCGATCGGCGACGTGCTGGCCGCCGCGCGGACCGCGGGCTTCGACGGTCTCAACATCACGCATCCGGTGAAGCAACAGGTGTTGCCGTATCTCGACGAGGTCGCACCCGACGCCGCGGCGCTCGGCGCGGTGAACACGGTGGTGCTCCGCGAAGGGCTCGCGACCGGGCACAACACGGACGCGACCGGTTTCGCCCGCAACCTCACCCGAGGGCTGCCGGACGCCGACATGGACACCGTCGTCCTCCTCGGCGCGGGCGGGGCGGGCGCGGCCGTGGCCCACGCCCTGCTTTCCCTGGGCACCGGACGGTTGATCGTCCACGACGTCGACGCCGCACGCGCCGGAACCCTGGTCTCCGCGCTGCGACGGCGTTTCGGCGAGGGCAGGGCCCTTTCCGGTTCGCTGGACGACGTCCGGGGCGCCGACGGCCTCGTCCACGCCACGCCGACCGGGATGGCCGCGTACCCGGGGTCGCCGGTTCCCGCCGGATCGCTGCACCCGGGGATGTGGGTGGCCGACATCGTGTACCGGCCGCTGGAGACCACGCTGCTCAAGCAGGCGCGCGAACGGGGATGCCGGACGCTGCACGGCGGCGGGATGGTGGTCTTCCAGGCGGCGGACTCGTTCCGCCTGTTCACCGGCGCGGAGCCGGACGCCGACCGGATGCTCCGGCATTTCGAAGCGCTGGAAGGAAAACCCGCCCATGTCTGGTGACACCGCCATCGCGACCGTCTGCCTTTCCGGCACGCTGGAGGACAAACTCGCCGCGGCCGCCGCGGCGGGTTTCCCCGGTGTCGAGATCTTCGAGAACGATCTGATCGCGTCGAGGAGGTCGCCGTCGGAGATCCGGCGGCTCTGCGCCGATCTCGGGCTGACGATCGACCTCTACCAGCCGTTCCGCGATTTCGAGGCGGTGCCGCCGGACGTGCTCCGGGCGAATCTCCGCCGGGCGCGCCGGAAATTCGACCTCATGGCCGAACTCGGGGCGGACACCGTCCTGGTCTGTTCATCGGTCTCGCCGGACGCCGTCGACGACGACGATCTCGCCGCCGCGCAGCTGCATGAGCTGGCCTCGCTGGCCGCGTCGCGCGGAATCCGCGTCGCCTACGAAGCGCTCGCGTGGGGCCGGTTCGTGAACACCTACGAGCACGCGTGGCGCATCGTGCGGCGGGCCGATCACTCGGCCTTGGGCGTCTGTCTCGACAGCTTCCACATCCTGTCCCGGCGCAGCGATCCCCGCGCGATCCGGACGATCCCGGGGGAGAAGATCTTCTTCCTGCAACTGGCCGACGCGCCCTTGCTGGACATGGATGTGCTGCACTGGAGCAGGCACCACCGGCTCTTCCCCGGGCAAGGCGCGTTCGACCTGACCACGTTCACCGGGCACGTGCTCGCGGCCGGCTATCGAGGCCCGCTTTCGCTGGAGGTCTTCAACGACGTCTTCCGGCAGGCGGATCCGCGGCCCGCCGCCGTCGACGCCATGCGATCGCTGGTGGCCCTCCGCGAATCCGTCGGTGCCCTTGAGGTTCCCGAGGCTCCTCGGCTGGACGGGCCCGCCTTCGCGGAACTCGCCGTTCCGGGGGCCGTGCTCGCGGACCTCGGTTTCGCGCACGTCGGAACCCATCGCACGAAGCCGGTCCAGCTGTGGCAACAGGGATCGGCGCGTTTGCTGGTGAACGAGGCCGCCGCGGACGGCACGATCGGCGCCCTCGGCCTGACCAGCGCGGACCCGGCCGGGTCGGCGCGGCGCGCGGAGACCCTGCTCGCGCCCGTGCTGCCCCGCGAGCACGGCCCCGGCGAGGCGGACCTCTCCGCCGTCGCCGCGCCGGACGGCACCGAGATCTTCTTCTGCGGCAACGACGGATGGCTTCAGGACTTCGTCCCGACCGGGACGGCGCCGTCCGGGGCGGGGATCACCGGCATCGACCACATCGCCTTGACCCAGCCTTTCGACCAGTTCGACGAGGCGACGCTGTTCTACCGTTCGGTGCTGGGCCTGCGGCCCGAGCCGGTGTCCGAGTTCGCGGCGCCGTTCGGGCTCGTGCGCAGCCGGGCGGTCGGCGATCGTGAGGTCCGGTTGACGCTGGACAGCGCACTGGTGAGACGAGGGGAGTGGGCACCGGCGGTGCCTTCGCCGCAGCACATCGCGTTCGCGTGCGACGACGCGATCGCCGTCGCACGCGCCCTGCGGGAGGCCGGTGCGCCGGTGCTGGAGATCCCCGGGAACTACTACGACGACCTCGAAGCGCGGTTCGATCTGCCCTTCGCCGCGCGGCTGCGGGAGAACTCGGTGCTGTACGACCGCGACGAACACGGCGAATTCCTGCACTTCTGCACCGAGCTGGTCGGCTCCCGGGTCTTTTTCGAGGTGGTGCAACGGATCGGCGGCTATCGCGGCTACGGGGTCGTCAACACGCCGGTGTACATGACCGCGCACCGGGAGCGGCGCCTCAGCCTGGCGTCAGCGACCCAGGCGGATCGCTGAGACGAGGAAGAACACCCCGCCGAGCACGGCGTATCCGGCCAGGTTGAGCAAAGAAGCATCCGGCTGCGCGGCTTGCAGGACGAAGGCGGTGCCGGCGAGGGTCGAGATGGCCCCGCTGGCGATCATCGCCCACTGACCGCCCAGCTTGCGGCGGCCGAGGCCGACGGCGAGCTGGACGAGGCCCGACACGATCGCCCAGACGCCCCAGACACGCAGCACCGCCGGGATGCCGGACGCGGCGGCGAACACGAGGCCGATACCGGCGAGCGCGCTGATCGCGATATTGACGTACAGGCCCGGTGCTTTCTCTGACGAGCGAAGGTCGATGACGGCGGCGGCGACGTCGAACAGCGGGTACAGCACGAGCAGCGCGACACTGACCGGCCCGAGCTTCGACGCACTCGTGAACAGCAGGCCCGCCCACACGAGGGCGAAGCCGAAACGGACGAAGTACAAGCGCCGGAGGGTGGCGGTTTGGCTGCTCACAGGAGCTCCTTGATGAGGTGAGGAGAACGTTCGGTCTACCGCGACCTTGACAGGAGGGTGCGGTGCGGTCAAGACCGAACGTTCTATCCCGTAAGCTGGTCGTAATGTCTCAAGGTCAAGTTTCCGAAGCGCGCGCAAGGCTGCTCACCACGGCGACCAGGCTCTTCTACACGGAGGGCATCCACTCCGTGGGCATCGATCGGATCGTGGCCGAGGCCAAGGTGACCCGCGCGACCCTCTACCGGCATTTCCCGGGCAAGGACGATCTGATCGTCTACTACCTGCAGGAAGCCGACCAGGCGATCCGCGGGGAGATCGAGGCCATCGTCGCCCGGGGGCGGCGGCCGCCGACACGCTGCGGGCGATCGCCGCGAACATCACCGAGGGCATCCGGTCACCCGGCTTCCGCGGTTGCGCCTTCCTCAACGCCGCGTCGGAGTATCCGGACCCGGCCCATCCGGTGCACAAAGCCGTCCTCGCGCACCGCCACTGGTTCGCCGGGGTGATCACCGCCGTACTGGACCGCTCGGGAAGCGCGCGGGCCGAGGTCGCCGCCCGGCGCTTCGTCCTGCTGCGGGACGGCGCGATGGCCACCGGCTGCCTGACCGACCCGGGGCCGATCTGTGAAACCTTCCTTGAGGGAGTCGAAGACCTGCTGCGGCTTCACGTCACCTCGTGAGTGGCAAGGACGGTTCTAACCGTCCTTGCCACTCACGAGTCTTGAGGCAGCGGAGCCCGCTAGCTCGGCGGCTGCTGTGCCGGAGGGGTGGGCTGCTGCGCCTGCTGCGGAGGAGCGGGCGGGGCGTAGCCCGGCTGCGCGGCCGGGTAGCCCGGCTGGCCGCCCATCGGGTAGCTGGCCGGCGGCGCGAAGCCTTGCTGCGGCCGGGAAAAGCGGCCGCTCTTGACGACCGCGATCGCGACCAGCAGCCAGGAGAGCAGCGAGGCGATGTCGAACACGAGGGCGACCGCGAGGTAGATCGTACGGATGCCGTCGATGCTCAGGCCGCCGGATTCGCTCCAGTCCGGCACGTTCAACGCCACGAACTGCCACACGATGGCCAGCACCGTCGTGGCGAGCATGATCGCGAAAGCGGCCACCATCAGGCCGGAGACCCCACGAGCGCGTCCTTTGACCGAGACGATCAGCCCGAGCAGGCCCACCGCGAGCTGTAGTACCAGTGGGATGGTCTCGATGCTCGCGAACGCAAAGGGTGACATGTCTGCCTTCCAGCTCTCCGCCGGAGATCGGGACGTCCGGCCACGTCGGGACGATCCTATGCGGTGACAACGCTTCGTGTCGTGGGGTTCGGCTCAGAACCCGATGGGCAGCCCCGCGTAGTTCTCCGCGAGCCCGGCCCGGCCCGCTTCGCTCCGTGCCAGCCACTGCAGCTGCGAAAGCTGCAGCTGCCGGTCGAACGGGTCGTCCGAGCGGTGCAGCATCGTCGTCATCCACCACGAGAAATGCGTACACCGCCAGACCCGGCGCAACGCGGTGTCGGAATAGGCGTCGGCGAGCCTGAAGTCCTTGTCCCGCACCAAAGCGGCCAGCGCGGGGGCGAGGAGGGCGACGTCGGCGACGGCGAGGTTGAGGCCTTTGGCGCCGGTGGGCGGCACGATGTGGGCGGCGTCGCCGGCGAGGAAGAGACGGCCGTGCCGCATGGGCTGCTGCACGAAACTGCGCATGGGCAGCACGCTCTTGTCGGTGATCGGTCCCGGCGTGAGGGTCCAGCCGTGCTGACCGTGGCCGAGCCGGGTCGCGAGCACCTCCCAGATCCGTTCGTCGGACCAGGTGCCGATGTCGGTGCCGTTGGGCACCTGCAGGTACAGCCGGCTGACGGTGGCCGACCGCATCGAGTGCATGGCGAAACCGTCGGGATGCCACGCGTAGATGAGTTCGTCGGTCGACGGGGCGACGTCGGCGAGGACGCCGAGCCACGAGTAGGGATAGGTGCGCTCCCAAGTCTGCTTCGCGGCGTCGGGGATCGCGGTGCGGCAAGGCCCGAAGGAGCCGTCACAGCCGACGACGACGTCGGCGTCCAGCCGCTGCTGTGCGCCGTCCGCGTCGGTGAAGGTGACGTACGGCCGATCGGTCTCGATGTCGTGCACGGCGGTGTCGGTGACTTCGTAGTGGATCTGTTGCCCAGCGGCCGCACGCGCCTTGCCGAGATCCTTCGTCACCTCGGTCTGGCCGTACACGGTGACGCTCCGCCCGACGAGGTCCACGAAGTCGAGATGGTGCCGTTCCTCCGGCCACTGCAGGTAGATCCCGCGGTGCTCGTCGCCCTCCCGGTCGAGCCGGTCGCCGAGGCCGGTCTCGCGGAGTAGGTCCACTGTGGACTGTTCGAGGATGCCGGCCCGGATCCTCGCCTCGACGTACTCGCGCGAGCGGGTCTCCACGAGCACCGATTCGACCCCCGCCAGATCGAGCAGATGCGACAGGAGGAGTCCGGCCGGGCCGGCACCGACGATGGCGACTGGGGTACGCATGACCGGAGTCTGGTCGCGTGGCGGCCGAAGTCCTAGCGTTCGCTTCCACTCAGTGAAACCCGCAGGCTCCGGCCGATCCCGGCGGCCGCGACCTGGAGCGCGGAGACCAGCCGCGCCTTGCCGCGGCTCAGATCCGGGACGACCAGGCCGAGTGCCGCGACGACCTCGCCACCGGACGGGCGGACCGGGACGGCCACCGAACACGCGCCCCGGCTCATCTCCTCGACGGTCTGCGCGTAGCCCTCCCGGCGGACACGCCGCAGCTGTTCCCGCAGGCGCCCGGGCTGGGTGACGGTGTAGGGCGTGACGCGGGTCAGCGAGGTGAGCACCTGACGCTGGACGTCCTCCGGCGCCCAGGCCAGCAGGACCTTCCCGACGCCGGTGGCGTGCAGCGGCAGCCGTCCGCCGATCCGGCTGACGACCGGTACGGACGCGTTCCCGGACAGCCGGTCGAGGTAGAGCACCTGGTCGCCGTCCCGCTCGCCGAGGTGCACGGTGGCGCCGGTCGCGCCGTAGAGATCCTGGAGGAACGGAGCGGCGATCTGCCGCAGTCCGAACTGGACGGGGGCGAGCAGTCCGAGGTCCCACAGCCGCCTGCCGACGGCATAGCGATCATCGCGTCGCTCCAGCGCGCCCAGGCCCACGAGCTCGCGGGCGAGCCGGTGCGCGGTGGGCAGCGGCAGGCCGGCCCGGCTCGCGAGTTCGGTCAGCGACAGCTCACGATGGTCGACGTCGAAGGCGCCGAGCAGCGCGAACGCCCGCGAGACGACACCGGCGCCGGGCGTGGACAGATTGCCGGGCATTCGTCCATGTTCTCACTGAGTGGAAGTCAGGGCGAGCCCGAGCCACAGGCCGGCGACGGCGAGCACGATGGACGCCGGAACGGTGAGCAACCCGAGCCGGGTGAATTCGCCCAGATCGGGCCGGGCGTCGTGCCGGTGCAGGATCCGCCGCCACAACAACGTGGCCAGCGAGCCGACGTAGGTGAGATTCGGGCCGAGGTTGACCCCGATCAGCACGGCCAGCACCACCGGTGTCCCGCCCGGGGTGGCCAGCGGCAGCAGCACGAGCACCGCGGGCAGGTTGTTGATCAGGTTGGCGAGTACGGCCGCGACCGCGGCGGCGCCGAGCAGGGCGGCGAAGGAGGTCGACGTCGGCACGAGATGGCCGAGCGCCTCGTCGAGTCCATTGTCGACCACGGCGCGGACCACGATCGCCAGCGCGAGCACGAAAGCGACGAAGGGGAGGCTCGCCGAGCGGACGATCGCGGCGGGGGAGGTCCGCCGCCGCACGAGGGCGCGGCAGGCCAGGACGGCGGCGCCGGCGAACGCGGCCCACGCGGGACTGACGTCCAGCAGCGACGTGAGCACGAAGCCTGCCAGCGTCAGGCCGAGCACGACCAGGACGAACGCCGGCACCTTCCCGGCGGGGACCACCTTCCCGCCCCGCGGCCGGGCCGCCAGGTCGGCGGCGAAGAACCGGCGGAACACCACGTATTCGGTGAGGACCGCCGCGAGCCAGGGCAAGGTCATCAGCGCGGTGAACCGCAGGAACGAGATCCCGGTCGCGGCGACGGCGAGCAGATTGGTCAGATTGGACACCGGCAGCAGCAACGAGGCCGAGTTCGCCAGATGCGTGCAGGCGTAGGCGTGCGGTTTGGCCCGCGCGCCCATCCGCGCGGCGGTGGCGAACACGACGGGGGTCAGCAGGACGACGGTGGCGTCCAGGCTGAGCACCACCGTGACCGCCGCCGCGACCGCGAACACCGCGGGCAGCAGGCGCCGCGGCCTTCCCCGGCTGAACCGCGCCATGAGCGTTCCCGCCGCCTGGAACAGCCCTTCGTCGTCGCACAGTTTGGCCAGGACCAGTACCGCGGCGAGGAAACCGACGACCGGGGCGAGCCTGGTGACCTCGTCGAGGGCGTCGGGGAACGAGATCGCCCCGGCCGCCAGCACGATCGCGGCGGCGGGGACGGCGGCGACCGCCTCCGGGAGACCGCGTGGCCGGATCACCGCGAAGGCCAGGACGATCAGCAGGAGCGCGATGGACATCGTCTCGCCGGGAATGCCGGTCAGCGCGAACCTCCTCGGTGTGGAGCCGACGTCCGCAATCTAGGCTGGGCCCGGTGCGCGAGACGAACTGGGCGGGTAATCGGACCTACGAAGCGGAACGGATCCTCCGCCCGCGCGGCCTCGACGAGGTCCAGGAAGCGGTCGCCCGGGCGGACGCGGTCAAGGCTCTCGGCAGCAGGCACTGTTTCAACGACATCGCGGACTGTCCGGGTGGTGTCCTGCTCGACTTGTCCGCGCTCGGCACGGAGGTCGTCCTCGACCCGGAGTCGGCGACGGTCACGGTGCCCGCGGCGGCCCGCTACGGCGACATCGCCGTGCAGGTGCACGCGGCCGGTTTCGCGCTGGCCAACCTCGCTTCACTGCCTCATTGCACCGTGGCGGGCACGGTGGCGACGGCGACCCACGGTTCCGGGCGGCGTAACCAGAGCCTGGCGTCGGCGGTGTCCGGTCTGG
Organism: Amycolatopsis sp. EV170708-02-1; assembly: GCF_022479115.1. Taxonomy (NCBI): domain Bacteria; kingdom Bacillati; phylum Actinomycetota; class Actinomycetes; order Pseudonocardiales; family Pseudonocardiaceae; genus Amycolatopsis; species Amycolatopsis sp. EV170708-02-1. The sequence goes on along the minus strand of NZ_CP092497.1, from coordinate 2,327,070 downwards.
AGCTCGTCACCGCCGACGGTGAGGTGAAGACGTACTCCGGGCACGAAGGGGTCGTGGTCGGGCTCGGCGCGCTGGGGGTGGTGACGCGGCTGACCCTCGACCTGGTGCCGTCCTTCGACCTCCGACAGGACGTCTTCGACGGCCTGCCCTGGGAGTCGGTGTACGAACGCTTCGACGAGATCCAGGACGCGGGTTACAGCGTCAGCCTGTTCACGAACTGGGCCCGCGACGAGGTCGACCAGGTCTGGGTGAAGGGACCGGGGCTGCCGGAGGCGGACTTCTTCGGCGCGAAGGCGGCGGACGGGCCGCGGCATCCGGCCCACGCGGCGGGTATCCCGGCGGACAACTGCACGCGGCAGCTCGGGGTGCCGGGGCCGTGGCACGAGCGGATCCCGCATTTCCGCCTGGATTTCACGCCCAGTATCGGGAACGAGCTGCAGACCGAGTACTTCGTGCCCGTCCGGCACGCGGTCGCGGCGATGGAGGCGATGCGCGCCATCGGGGACCGGTTGGCACCGCTCCTGCTCACCTCGGAGATCCGCACGGTCGCGGGAGACGAGCTGTGGCTCAGCCCGTTCCACGGCGGCGACCGGGTGGCACTGCACTTCACCTGGCTGCCGGACGAGGACGCGGTCCGCGCGCTGTTGCCCGTCATGGAGGACCGGCTGGCGCCGTTCGAGGTCCGGCCGCATTGGGGGAAGCTCTTCCACCGGGCGGCGGACTACCCGAAGCTGGCGGATTTCCGGGCGCTGGCCACCGAACTGGACCCGGACGGCAAGTTCCGCGGCCCGTTCGTCCGGCGGCACGTGTTCGGGGAGCGCTAGTCCGACTGCGACCAAGCCGCGACGGGCAGCGAGAGATACACGCCGACGTCGTCGATCCCGGTCGCGGACTCGATGCTCGTGCGCAGCAGGTCCACCCGCTCCTGGCGGTTGTCCGCGCGGCTGGGGAACCATTTCGACCGGACCTCGACCAGGAGGTCGAGCCCGAAGCGGTCGAACGGTCCCGGCGTGCGGAAGCGCAGTTCCACGTCGCCCGGCTGGAGGTCGCCGTCGTAAGGCTCCTCCGGGCATTCGACCGCGAGGGACACGAGATGCGGCAGGACCGAGCCGAGTTCGCGCAGTGTGGCTTCGGGAAGGTGGGGCGCGTAGGTGATTTCCACGAGTGGCACGGACGACAGCCTAGGGCAGGCGGAAACTGCTATCGTGGCGACAGTTGCTTGCTCGCACGGGAAGATCCCCGGCTGCTGCACCGGAGCCGCACGTTTCTCCCGAGGAGCTTCCATGTCTCTTCCTCTCGCCCGTCGGATGGACGGCGTCACCAGTTCTCCCGTGCGCGACCTGCTCGCGCTCACCGCCCGTCCGGGCGTGATCTCGTTCGCCGGCGGCATGCCCGCGCCGGAACTGTTCGATGTGGACGGCCTCCGCGCCGCCTTCGACCGGGCGCTCGCGGACGGCCCCGCCCGGCGCGCCTTGCAGTATTCGCCCACCGAAGGGAATCCGCGGCTGCGTGAGCTGCTCGCGCGGCGGCTGTCCGGCCGCGGGCTTCCGACCACTGTGGACGATCTCCTGATCACCACGGGATCGCAGCAGGGCCTGCAACTGCTGAGCACCGCGTTGCTCGACCCGGGCGCCACCGTGCTGGTGGAAGAACCGGTGTACCTCTCGGCACTGCAGTGCTTCCAGCTCGCCGAAGCGCGGATAGTGCCCGTTCCCGGTGACGGGGAAGGGATCGACCCGGTCGCGCTGGACGAGATCGCGGCCAGGGAACGGCCTTCGCTGCTGTATCTGGTCCCGACGTTCTCGAATCCGTCCGGGCGCACGGTCGGTCCGGAACGACGTCGCGCGCTCGCGGAAGTGATCGCCCGCCACGGGTTCTGGCTCGTCGAGGACGACCCGTACCACGAGCTCCGGTATCGCGGCGAACGCGAGGAACCGCTGTCGGCCCGTCCGGAACTCGCCGGGCGCACGATCTACCTCGGCTCCTTCTCGAAGGTGATCTCCCCGGGGATGCGGCTGGGCTGGTTCCGGGCGCCGGGTGAGCTCCTGCGGCGGGTCACGATCCTCAAGCAGGCGACCGATCTGCACACCTCGACCGTCGATCAGGCGGCCGCGGCCGAGTACCTGGCCACTGCGGATCTCGACGCGCATGTGCGGCGGCTGTGCGCGGCCTACCGCGTGCGCCGTGACGCGATGATGGCCGAGCTGCCCGCGATCACCCCGCCGGGAACGACATGGACCGACCCGGACGGCGGCATGTTCGTCTGGGTCACCCTTCCCGGTGGCGCGGACACGGACCGGCTGCTGCCCGAGGCGTTGCGTCACGACGTCGCTTTCGTGCCGGGCTCGGCGTTCCAGGTGGGGGAGCCGGACCGGTCGGCGTTGCGGCTCTCGTTCGCCGCGCACGGGCCGGAGACGATCGCCGAAGGATTGCGGCGGTTGGGCAAGGTCTTGACGCCGTGACGTGAGTGGCGTCCCCGCAGCCGGGCGGTTTCGCGTGACTGCGGGGACGGCACGCGTGTCCAGACGGACGACACGCGTGTCCAGGCGGACGACACGTGTGATCAGGTGGACGACTTGCGGCGGACCGGCCGCGGGCCGGTGCCGTCCGAGCAGTCACGCGTGTCGTCCATGCAGTCACGTGTGGCGTCCGTCTGATCACGGGTGCCGTCCGGTCTCTCAAAGAAGCTGCCGCGCCCATTCGGTGATCACGGCGGCGGTTTTCGCCGGTTGGTCTTCGGCCGTGTACGCGTAGCTGTCGGGAATGGTCTTCAACGGCGCGCCCAGCCGCTCGGCGAACCGGCGGGCGTGGGCGAGCGGGAACACGCGATCGTCGGCCGCCCACGCCAGCAGGATCGGCTTGGCGAAGGAGCCGGTGAGGCGGGCCGCCGCCTCGCGGCTGTACCGCGCGGACACGCTGCCGATGGCCTTGCGGCCGTCGTGGCGGATCGCCGGATCGGTCAGCACCGGGCCGATGAAGCTCTCCATGGCCCTGGCGTCGATCGGGTACTTGGCCAGCCAGCCGTAAGTGTTGCGCCAGCGCCAGGTGCGGCGGATCCGCAGCACCTGGTAGAGCGGCCGATATGTCGCCGGATGGGCGGCGGTCGCTTTGAGGAGCCCGAATCCGCCGGGCCCTGGCGGCCAGGAGCACTCCGGGGTTTCGCAGCTGTTGAGGACCAGGCGCGCGATCCGGCCGGGGTACGCCGCGGCGGCGATCTGGCTGTAGGCGCCGCCGGAATCGTTGCCGATCAGCGTGACGTCGGTCAGGTCGAGCGCTTCGAGGAACTGCGCGATCACGGCGGCCATCCCCGGCGGGCTCAGGTCGGCGTCCCGCCGCATCGGGACCAGATGGCCGCCCAGCGGCCAGTCCGGGGTGACACAGCGGAAAGCGGGGGAGAGCAGCGGGACGAGCGCTCGCCAGAGATTCGCGTTCACCAGGTAGCCGTGGACGAAGACGAGCACTGGCCCCGTCCCGGCCTCGTGGTACCGCACGGTCCCCGAGGGGAGTTCGGCCTCCTTCACGGCGCCCAGCCGGGGATCGCGCCAGCCGGTACCCGCCCAGTCCGTCATGGCCGCCGCCCTTTCTTGTAACCGTTGCAAGAACTGTAGCGTGGTTCTTGCAACGGTTACAAGAACCGCTAGGCTCACCGCGTGGACCCGCGCAAGGAACGGACCATCGCCGCGCTCCTGCGCGCGGCGGACGAGGTCTTTCGAGAACGCCCCGTCGACGACGTCACCGTCGAGCAGATCGCCGAACGGGCGAACGTCGCGGTCGGCTCGCTCTACAACCACTTCGGTTCGAAGGCGGGCCTGCATGCGGCGGTGGTGGAACGCGCGCTCCAGGCCGACCGCGAGTACATGGACCGCGCCTATGTCCCGGGCCGCACGCCGATCGAGCAGATCTACGCCGCGGCCGACGAGTACCTGGCGTTCTATCTGGCCAACCCCGACTACTTCCGGATGCTGGCGTTCCCCCGCGAGCCCGGCGGCTACGCGGCGGGCCACGAACTCGCCGAACGGCTCGCCCGGTCGGTCGCCGAGCAGAACTCGCGGCTCGTGCGCGCCCTGCGCGAGGGGATGGCGGCGGGCGACCTGCGAGACGTCGACGCCGACGAGGCCGCCACGGTGCTGTGGGCGGCCTGGAACGGCGTCATCAGCCTAGGCTGGCGGCCGGATGCCTTGCGCCGCGACAAAAAGCAGCTTCGCCGCCTGCTCACCGTGGCCACGGAGATCGCCGCGAAAGGCCTGCTCGCGCGTTAGTCGGCCTGCGGGTCCCAGGTCAGCAGCCGGACCTTGCTGACGGTCTGCACGTGCTCTCGCATCGCTTTCGCGGCCGCCTTCGGGGTGCCGGCTCGGATGGCCTCGGCGATCCTGCGGTGCTGGCTCAGCGAACGCCACGGCCTGCCGGGTTGCCGAAGCGACTCGTTCCGGCTTTCCGCGATCTGCGTGTCGATCGAGCGCATGAACTCGGCGAGGAGGGCGTTGTTCGCGGCCGCCGTGATCGCTTCGTGGAACCGGCGGTCGCCTTCGGCGCCGTGCCTGCCGTCTTCGATCTCGGACTTCATGAACTCCAGTGCCGCGTCGATGGCCGCGAGATCCGCGTCGGATCGCCGCAGCGCGGCCAGCTCCGCCAGCTTGGTCTCCAGCGCTTCACGGGCTTCGAGCACTTCCGGAAGCCGGCTGCGGCGGGCGACGAGTTCGTCGACCGGCTCGACGTCGAGGTGATCGTTGCGCAGGTAGGTGCCTCCGCCGTGCCGGGACTCCAGAAGCCCCTGCACTTCGAGCACGACGATCGCCTGCTTGATCGACGCGCGGCTGACCCCGAGCCGCTCGGCGAGGTCGCGTTCGCTGGGGAGCTTGTCTCCCGCGTGCAGGCCGGACTCCTCGACGTGCGCCTTGATCCGCTCGACGACCTGCTCGTAGAGCTTCGCCCGGTTCAACCGGCTCAACGCCTCCGGCACCCGGCCCCCTCCCTTGACTGGACAAGTGGCTAAGCCAATTTACCACTCATCTCTTGACAGGGTGAGCCACTCGCAGGGAAAGTGGCTCAGCCACTAGTCCACTCGGCCACTCGCCAGGGGGCTCCCGCCGTCAAGGAGGACGGTCATGTCCGCCCAGCTGATCTCGATCCTCGTCCTCGTGGTGATCTTCGCCCTCGCCACGACCCGTTCGATCAACATGGGGGCGCTCGCCTTCGCCGGCGCGTTCCTCGTCGGCACCCTCGCCGGTGGACTGGACACCGACGGCATCTTCGCCGGCTTCCCCGGCGACATCTTCGTGGTGCTGGTGGGGGTCACCTATCTGTTCGCCATCGCCAGGGCGAACGGCACCACCGACTGGCTGGTGGCCGCGGCCGTCCGGCTGGTCGGCGGCCGGATCGCGCTCATCCCGTGGGTGATGTTCGTGGTCACCGGCGCGCTCACCGCGATCGGCGCGGTGAGCCCGGCGGCCTGCGCGATCGTCGCGCCGATCGCGCTCGGTTTCGCCGCCCGCTACAAGATCAGCCCGCTGCTGATGGGCGCGATGGTGGTGCACGGCGCGCAGGGCGGCGGGTTCTCGCCGATCAGCGTCTACGGCTCGATCGTCAACGGGATCGTCGAACGCAACCACATCGACGGCAGTCCCGTGGTGCTGTTCTTCGCGAGCCTGGGCATGAACCTCGCCATCGCGGGCGTCCTCTTCGTCGTCCTCGGCGGGACCAAACTGCGCCGCCGCCAGCTCGTGACGGCGGGCGCCGGCGGAGCGGAGACCGACGAGGAACCGCTGCCGCACGAACAACGCATTCCCTTGGACGGGCCCAAGATCGTGACGCTGACCGGCCTGGTCGCGCTCGTCGTCGGCACCCTGGTGTTCGACCTCGACCCCGGACTGACCGCCATCACCGTCGCCGTCCTGCTGAGCGTCGCGTGGCCCAAGACCAGCCGTTCCGCGGTCTCCGAGATCACCTGGCCGACCGTGCTGCTGATCTGCGGTGTGCTGACCTACGTGGCGGTGCTGAAGGAGATCGGCACCATCGACTACGTCGGCAACGCGGTCACCACCGTCGGGATCCCGCTGCTCGCCGCGCTTCTCCTTTGCTACATCGGCGGTATCGTCTCCGCGTTCGCGTCTTCGGTCGGGCTGATGGGCGCGCTCATCCCGCTCGCCGTCCCGTTCCTGGCGCAGGGCACGATCGGGCCGGTCGGCATGATCGCCGCCCTCGCGGTCTCGGCGACGATGGTGGACGTCAGTCCCTTCTCCACCAACGGCGCGCTCGTCCTCGCCAATGCGAAGGACGTCGACCGCGACAAGTTCTTCAAACAGCTGCTGGTCTACGGGGCGCTCGTGGTGGCCGTCGTGCCACTGATCGCCTGGCTCGTGTTCGTCGTGCCCAACTGGGGCTGAGGAGGAGATCCATGCTGTCCGGACTGACCGCCGGGAACGACCGCGCCGCCCTGCGGTTCGGCGACGAATCCCTGACCTACGGCGAACTCGCGTCCGTCGCGGGCCCGCTCGCCGCCGGGCTGGCCGGTCGCACACGGGTCGCGGTGTGGGCGACACCGACACTGCGGACCTGTGTCGCGATCGTCGCCGCGCTGACCGCCGGGGTCCCGGTGGTGCCGATCAATCCGAAGGCCGGATCACGCGAACTGGCGCATATCGTCGCCGACAGCGCGCCGGATCTCGTGCTGGCCGAGCCGGATGCCGCGTTGCCGCCGGAACTCGGGGCGCTGCGGCGGGTTCCGATCGAGCTGGACACCGGAGGCACGCCATGGCGAGGCGGCGAACCGGATCCGGAGGCTCCGGCGTTCGTCATCTACACCTCGGGGACCACGGGGCCGCCGAAGGGGGTCCTCCTGCCGCGCCGGGCCGTGGCGTCGAATCTCGACGCGCTCGCCGAGATCTGGGACTGGACCGAAGCCGACGTCCTCGTGCACGCCCTCCCGCTCTTCCATGTGCACGGCCTGATCCTGGGCGTGGTCGGCCCGCTGCGTCGGGGCGGCTCGCTGCACCACCTCGGGCGGTTCTCGAGTGAAGCCGCCGCGAAGGAACTCGCCGGGGAAGGGACGATGCTCTTCGGTGTCCCGACGATGTATCACCGGCTGGCGGCCGACTGCGAGGCCGATCCCGCACTGGCCGCCGGGGTGGGCGCGGCGCGGCTGCTCGTCTCGGGTTCGGCGGCCCTGCCCGCGACCGATCACGAGCGGATCACCGCCGCGACCGGGCAACGGGTCGTCGAGCGGTACGGCATGACCGAGACACTGATGAACTGCGGCGTCCGCGCCACGGGTGACCGGCGGCCCGGCGCGGTCGGCCCGCCGGTGCCCGGTGTCGAACTGAGGCTGGTCGACGACGCCGGGGAACCGCTCGACGGCGAGACGGTCGGCGAGATCGAGGTCCGTGGGCCGAACCTGTTCCTCGGCTACCTGAACCGGCCGGACGCCACGGAAGCCGCGCTGCACGACGGATGGTTCAAGACCGGCGACATGGCGATGCGCGATCCGGACGGTTACGTGCGCATCGTGGGCCGCCGCGCCACCGACCTGATCAAGAGCGGCGGCTACAAGATCGGCGCGGGCGAGATCGAAAACGCGCTGCTGGAGCATCCGGGGGTCGCCGAAGCGGCCGTCACCGGGGAACCGGACGACGACCTCGGCGAGCGCATCGTGGCCTGGATCGTCCCCGCCGCGGACAAGCCGACGGCGGGCGAACTCGCCGACCACGTCGCCGGGCTGCTGTCACCGCATAAGCGGCCGCGTGTGGTGCGCTACCTGGAAGCGTTGCCCCGCAACGAGATGGGCAAGGTCCTCAAGCGGGCGCTCCATGACTGACCCGCTGGGCTGGGACGGTTACGCCGATGCGCTGGCCCGCGCCAGGGAACGTACGGGCACGGACGAGTCGGTCGTCTGGGAGCGCGCGAAGATCGGCGGCCACGAGGTCGTGACGATCCGCTTCGAGTTCGGTTTCCTCGGCGGCTCGGTCGGCACCAGGACCGGCGCGCTGCTCGAAGAGGCGCTTGATCAGGCCCGCTTACACCGGCTTCCCGTCGTGTCCCTGTTGTCCACGGGCGGCACGCGGATGCAGGAAGGTGTTCCCGCGCTGCGGCAACTGCAACGGATCGCGCGCGGTCTCGCGCGGTTGCGGGAAGAAGGACTGCCGCACATCACCGTCGCGCGGCACCCCACCACCGGCGGGGTTTGGGCGTCACTCGGCGCCGACGCCGATGTCGTGCTCGCCGTGCCCGGCGCCCAGGTGGGCTTCGCCGGACGCCGGGTCCGGCCGCCGCGGTACGCCGACGATCCCGCTTATACGGCGGAAAACCAGTTCGCGGCCGGATATGTCGACGAACTGGTGGCCGAGGAGGCGATCGCCGACCGGCTGGAGGTCTGGCTCGGCCTGCTGACCGGCGGTTCCCGGAACCGTCCGGCGGATCTGCCTCGCGCGCTCGGCGCCCTCGATCCCGCGCCGGACGGCTGGCGGGCCGTCGAGCGTGCCCGATCGGCGGACCGGCCCCGCGCGGACGCCTACCTCCGCGACTACTTCGACACCCGCGTCACCCTCCGAGGCGGTGCCGACGACGGCGCCGTCTGCGGGATCGGCAGCCGGGGCGGACGGGCGATCGCGTTCGCGGCGCAGACCGGGACGGCGACCGCACCCGGCGGTTTCCGGTCGGCGACCCGGCTGATCCGTCTCGCCGACCGGCTGGGGCTGCCGGTACTGACACTCGTCGACACCCCGGGCGCGGCCGCCGATCCGGCGGCGGAGATAGGCGGCGCCGGGAACGCGATCGCCGGACTGTTCGGCACGATCGCGTCGGCGCAGGTGCCGATCACTACCCTGGTGATCGGTGAAGGAGGATCGGGCGGCGCGCTCGCCTTCTGCTCGGCGGACCGGATCTGGCTCACCCCGGACGCCTGTTTCTCCGTCATCGCCCCGGAACTGGCGGCCGGGATCCTCAAGCGGGGCCACGAAGACGTCCCCGCGCTCGCCGACGCGCTCAAGCCACGCCCCGAAGATCTGCTCGCCCTCGGTGCCATCGACGGCATCGCGGGACCGGAACCGGTCACCTTCGTGAGATAAGGGGTTCGACATGTTCAAGCGGATATCCGCCGCGGTGCTCGCCGCGGCCTCGCTCGGTTTCCTGGCCACCCCACCCGCACAAGCGGACGCGCCCGCCCGCTACGTCGCGATGGGCAGTTCCTTCGCGGCGGGGCCGGGAATCCCGCCACAACAGCCCGGAACCCCGGCGGCGTGCGGACGTTCGACGAAGAACTACGCGAGTCTCGTCGCCGGGGAACGCGGTCTGGCCCTCACCGATGTCACCTGCAGCGGCGCGACGACGGCGAACATCCTCACCACCGGGCAGGCCGGGCAGCCGCCGCAGATCGAGGCCGTCACCCGGGACACCCGGCTCGTGACGATCACCATCGGCGGCAACGACGTCGGCTATGTCGGGAGCCTGTTCGCTTACGGCTGCCAGAACACCGGCGGCACGAACTGCGGCCAGGTCGACCGAAACGCCGTCCGCACAGCGCTCACCACCGTGCACGAGAAGATCGGCGCCGTCATCGAGGCGGTCCATCGCCGCGCGCCGCGGGCACGCGTGCTGGTCGTCGACTACCTGACGATCGTGCCGGGCACCCGGCCCGCCTGCGACGGCGTCCCGCTCACTCCGGAGCAACTCGCCTTCGAACGCGAGGTGGCGGACCGGCTGGCGGCGGCGACCCGGCGGGCGGCGCGCGACGAGCGGGCCACCCTGATCCCGGCGGCCGCGGCCAGCGCGGAGCACGACGCCTGCGCCGCCGTGCCGTGGATGGAGCGCTACCCGGCCGCGCAGGGCCGCGTGCCGTACCACCCGAACGAGGCCGGGATGGCGGCCGTCGCGGACCTGATCACGGCACGTCTGCGTTAGTCGCGCGGAAGGTGCGCCGGTAGGTGTCCGGCGGCACGCCGACGGTCCGGTTGAAATGCCGCCGCAACGTCGCGGCGGTGCGCATCCCGGTGGCCTCCGCGATCAGGTCGACGCTGTCGTCGGTCCGCTCCAGGAGTTCCTGCGCGCGGCGGATGCGCTGGATCAGCAGCCAGCGCAGCGGCGTCGTCCCGGTCGCCGACCGGAAATGCCGGGCCAGGTTGCGGGAACTCATGGTGGCCTGCCGGGCGAGGTCCTCGACGGTCAGCGGCCGGTCCAGCCGTTCGGTGATCCAGGGGAGCAGCCCGCCGAGCGGATGGTCGTCCTGGTCGGGCACCGGGGTGGTGACGAACTGGGCCTGCCCGCCCGCGCGGTGCGGCGGGACGACCAGGCGCCGGGCGACGGTGTTCGCGGCCGCCGACCCGTGGTCGCGACGGACCAGGTGCAGGCACAGGTCCATCGCGGCGGCCTTGCCCGCCGAGGTGAGCACGCTGCCGTTGTCGACGTAGAGGACGTCCGGATCGACCTCGACGGCCGGATACCGGGCGGCGAGGACATCGGTGTGCGCCCAATGTGTCGTCGCGCGGCGGCCGTCGAGCAGGCCGGCGGCCGCCAGGACGAACGCGCCCGTGCACAGGGAGGCGACCCGCGCGCCCGCTTCGTGGGCGGCGCGCACCGCCTCGACCAGGTCCGCGGGCGGATCGACGTCGATGTCGGCCCAGCCGGGGACGATGACGGTGCCGGCGCGCGCGAGGCTTTCGAGCCCGTGATCCGGTTCGAGCAGGAAGCGCCCGACCTTCACCGGCTTCGAGCCGTGGACACCGAATTCGTACAGGCCCGTGTCGAAGACCTCGTGGGCGATGGACAGTTCGAACTGCAGCATGCCGTCCGTGGCGGCGAGGGCGACCGTGCTCATGTCCGAAAGTGTACGCATGATGGCGTTCCGGACACTGTCGATCGGCGGGCTCCGTGGACAGGATGGTCCACAGTGGATCAACCGAGGGCAGGAGAAACCATGGGTACGTACGACGTCGCGGTGTTCGGGGCCTACGGGCACACCGGGCGGTTCGTGGTGGCGGAATTGCGCGAGCGCGGATTCGGCGTGCTCGCCGTGGGGCGCGACGAGACCAAGCTGCGCGGCCTGCCTTGGCCCGACGTCGAGATCCGGCAGGCTTCGGTCGGCGACGCGGGTTCGCTCGACCGCGCGTTAGCGGGCGCGGACGCGGTGATCAACGCCGCCGGACCGTTCGCCGACACCGCCGCCCCGGTGATCGAAGCGGCGCTGCGGGCGGGCATCCCGTACCTGGACGTGGCCGCGGAACTCGAAGCGAACATGGACACCTTCGCGGAATTCCGCGACCGGGCCGAGGGCGCGACGGTGATCCCGGCGATGGCGTTCTTCGGCGGGCTCGGCGACCTGATGGTCACCGCCGCGATGGGCGAGTGGACGTCCGCGGACGAAGCACACGTCGCCTACGCGTTGAGCAGCTGGCATCCGACGGAAGGGACCCGGGCGGCGGGGAGGGTCTCGCGGGAACGGCGCGACGGCAAGCGGATCCGGTTCTCCGGCGGCCGGATCGAACGCCGTGACGACGCGCTGCCGGAGCTGGACTGGGATTTCCCCGCACCGCTCGGGACCCGTGCCGTGCTCGGCGAGTTCACGATGGCCGACGTCGTTACCGTCCCGAGCCATCTCGACATTCCCGAAGTGACCACGTACATGACCGTGAACGCGGCTCGGGAGGTGGTGACGCCCGAGACGCCGACCCGCGCCGCGGACGGCCCGTCTTCGCAGGAGTTCGTGGTCGACGTCGTCGTGCGGTCCGGCGGTGAGGAACGGCGGATCGTCGCGCGGGGGCAGGACATCTACGCGATCACGGCACCGTTGGTGGTGGAGGCCGCCGAGCGTGTGCTCGACGGGCGGACCAAGGCGACCGGGGTCGTGTCGGCGGGCGAGATCTTCGACGCGGCCGGCTTCCTGGCGGCGCTGGCACCACGGGTGACGGTGGAGGGGTTCGGAGTTCCGGTGTGAGTGGCGCGATCCGGTTCACCACGGCCCCGGCTGTTCGCTGGTACGCGAGTGCGTCATCCGCCAGCCGGGATGCGGCAGCCGCGCGGGCGGGGCCTCGCCGGGCCGGTACTCGAAGTGCCACCATTCGTTGTCGTAGATCCGGTAGAGCGCGAAGCGGGCGCCATGGTCTTCGAGCCACTGCGCGCCCTCACGCGGCCGCACATCCAGCGCGGTACCGCTGACGTGCGCGGAATCCTGGGGCGGCAGGACACGCTTTCCCCCTCGCCCGGCCTCGTCGAGGAACAGCCGATGCTGCTCGGCCGCGTCCCGATGCCCCGAGGTGACGCCGAGAAGCGTGCGATGCCGCCAGAACGCCTCGGTCCTGGCGTCGGCGAACGCGGCGAGCGTTCCGGCGGTGAGCCCGGCGAGGTTCTCGGCGGGGAACCGGAGCGAAAGCGCCCATCCGCAGGCGAGACGGCGGGCCTGGCCGGGGGAGGCCAGCCACGCCGGGATCAGCAGCAGTACCGCGAGGACGCGGGTGATCGCGGCGAGCACGAGTTCCTTCATGCCGTCAACGGTCGCCGCCGCCTGTCCGAACCCGATCGCGGCGACGTGCGCGGACGCCGACGAAAATGTCACCGTTCCGCACGGATCGCGCCGTGACGCAACGATGACATTCCGTGGACGTCCCGCGGAAACAGGATGGGCATCATGGCGTGTCATGGACGAGCGGATTCCGTCCGGCGCTGCGATAGTCGTCGGCATGCCCAGGGTGCTGCTCATCGAGGACGATCAGGCCGTGCGTGACGGGCTCAGCATGGCGCTGGGCGGACGTGGCCACGCGGTCGACGCGGTGGCCACCGGCGAGGAAGGGCTCGCCCGGCTCGCGTCGCGCCCGCCGGACATCGTGGTGCTGGACCTCATGCTGCCCGGACTCGACGGCTTCGAGGTCTGCCGCCGGATCCGCGCGGCGGGGGATCTGCCGATCATCATGCTCACCGCGCGCAACGAGGACATCGACGTGGTGGCCGGGCTCGCCGCCGGCGCGGACGACTACGTGGTCAAACCCGCCAGGGCCCAGGTGCTGGAGGCGCGGATCCGCGCGGTGCTGCGGCGGACCGGGCAACCGGCGCCCGCGGTGCCCGCACAGACCGAGATCGAGCGCCACGGCGATCTCGGCATCGACCGCGCCGGGCTGACGGTGACCAAGGCCGGCGATCCCGTCGCCCTCGCCCCGACCGAGCTCCGGCTGCTGCTGGAACTCTCGCAGGTGCCCGGCCGGGTGCTCAGCCGCCAGTACCTGCTGGAAAGCGTGTGGGAGCACGGCTACTTCGGCGACTCCAGGGTCGTCGACGCCTGTGTGCAGCGGCTCCGCGCGAAGATCGAGGACGACTCGTCCGCGCCGGTGTACGTGCAGACGGTCCGGGGATTCGGCTACCGGTTCGGGCCGCTGTGAAGTTCTGGGGTCTGCGGACACGTCTGCTGGTGGCGTTCAGCCTGTTGGTCGTGATCACCGCCGCGACGGTCGCCGGCGGCACCTATGTCCAGTCCCGGACACTGATCCTCCAGCAGGCACAGGACGCCACCGCCCGCGTCCTGGTCGACAAGGCCACCGCGCTGTATCCGCTCGGCCCGCTGCCGCCGAGCGACGGGACGCTGCACCGGATCAGCGGGGAACTGGCGGATCGCGACCTGAACTCCCTGGTCTTCTACGAGGACAAGGCGGTCGGGAGCGAGCAGATGCGAGCGCTGATCTCGCCGGAGCTCCGGGCGGAGGTCAAGTCGGGGTCGGTCGCCTGGCAGCGGGTCATGTCCGAAGGGACACCGATGCTGGTGGTGGGAACCGCGTTCACCGTCGTCCTTCCGAACGGCAAGCGGCAGGCCTCCGGAATCGAGGCCTACGTGGCCCGCTGGCTGGTACCGGAGCAGCAGAACATCGGTGAACTCGCCGCCCGGGCCTGGCTGATCGGCGGCGTGGCGCTGGTTTTCGCCATCGGGCTGGCGCTGCTGGCCGCCCGCGGGGTCCTGCGGCCGGTGCGGGAGCTGGGCGACGCGGCGCTGCGGCTGGGCAAGGGTGATCTGCGGGCCAGGGTCAGCGTCCGCGGCTCGGACGAGCTGGCCGGGGTGGCGCGGACGTTCAACGAGACGGCCGAGTCGCTCGAACGCCACGTCGGCGAGCTGGAACGGATGGAATCCGACGCGCGGCGGTTCGTCGCCGACGTCTCGCACGAACTGCGCACCCCGCTGGCCGCGATGACCGCGGTCGCGGACGTGCTGGAGCAGGAGGCGTCGAGGCTGCCCGGGGACGCCGGGCGCGCGGCGAAGATGAGCATCGAGGAGACGCACAATCTGACGCGGCTGGTGAACGACCTCATCGAGGTCTCCCGCTTCGACGCCGGGGCCGCCGCGCTGGCACCGGAAGAAGTCGACGTCGCCGAGGTGATCGCGGCGAGCCTGCGCATCCGGGGCTGGACGGGCGAGGTGGAGGGAGACCTGCCCTCCGGCATCTTCGCCGAGTGCGATCCGCGGCGGGTGGACGTCATCGTGGCGAATCTGGTCGGGAACGCGTTGCGGCACGGGGAAAAGCCCGTCACGCTCCGGCTTTTCGAAGCGGGGGAGCAGATCACGCTGGAGGTCTCGGATCGCGGTCCCGGGCTGGCGTCCGACGTGCTGCCGCATGTGTTCGACCGGTTCTACAAGGCGGATTCGGCCAGGACGAGGTCCGGGGGCAGCGGGCTCGGGCTGGCGATCGCCTGGGAGAACGCACGTCTGCACGGCGGCACCTTGAGCGCGGCCAACGGTGCCGACGGTGGCGCGGTGTTCACGTTGCGCCTGCCCCGACCGGGAGCGACGGCATGAGGAAGACCTGGCTCGCGGTGCTTCTGCTCGTGGCGGTGGTCGCGGGCTGCGGTGTCCGGCCCAGCGCCGTGATCACCGGTGCGCCCGCACCGGCGGGCCCGGCCAACGCCGCGGTGCTCTACTTCCTGTCCGGCGGGCAACCGGTCCGGGTGCTGCGCCCGCTCGCCGACGAGTTGTCCCCGGCGAGCCCGCTCGACCTGCTCGCCGCCGGACCGGACGAGAGCGAGCGGGAACGGCATTACACCACCGAAGTCCCGCCTGGAACCGCGGTGCTGGACCAGACGCCCGCGCCGAACGGGATCACGGTGACCCTCTCGGTCGGCGTCGCCCGGCTGTCGGCGAGAGCGGTCGACCAGATCGTGTGCACCGCCAGGGATTCCCTCGGCGGCAGCGCGCAGATCACGTTGCGGGGCGAAGGATCCGTGCGCGGTCCGCTGTCGTGTCCCTTGCCCGGCTAAGCGATCTCGCGTGCTCGAACACGGAACTCGCGTGCTTGAAGGCGTAACTCGCGTGCTCAGGCGCCGCACACCCGAGTTACGCCTTCAAGCACGCGAGTTACGCGTCTGATCACGCGAGTTACGTCTTCCGGCCGGCTGCTTCCTAGGGCCGAGGCATACGCCGGCGGCGTGTACCACGGCATTTTTGCCGTCTCGCGCCAAGATCGGGAGTGGCCCGAATCACCGGTGTCGGTCCCTCGCTTTGCCCGGCCCGGCCCGCTAGCTTAGGCAAGGCTAAGCAAACGGGATGTAGGGTGGTCGTGGGGTGGACGGGATCGGGGGCAAGGTCGCGCTCGTCACCGGAGGCGCGCGCGGGATCGGGGCGGCCGTCGTGGACGGGCTCGCCGAGGCGGGCGCGATCGTGGCGGCGGTGGATCTGGCCGAAGGCGCTTCCCGGGATGGGGTGACCTCGTTCGTCGCGGACGTCGGTGATCCCGCCGCCGTCGCGCGGGTGGTCGGCGAGGTCGAAAGCGAACTCGGGCCGATCGGGATCGGCGTGTCCGTCGCGGGTGTACTGAAGCCCGGGTCTGTCTGCGACACGAGCGACGAGGACTGGGCGGCGACCTTCGCGGTCAACTCCACCGGCGTCTTCACCGTGCTCCGCGAGACTTCCCGCCGGATGCTTCCTCGCCGCAGCGGCGTTTTGGTGACGGTCGGGTCGAACGCCGCCGGAGTCCCGCGCACCGGGATGGCGGCCTACGCCGCTTCGAAGGCCGCGGCGACGATGCTCACCCGCTGTCTCGGGCTCGAACTCGCCGGTTCCGGTATCCGCTGCAACATCGTCTCGCCCGGCTCGACCGACACCGATATGCAACGTCTACTGTGGACGGACGAGAACGGCGCGGACCGTGTCATCGCGGGAAATCCGGAGCAATACCGTGTCGGCATACCACTGGGCCGGATAGCCGAACCCGCCGATATCGCAGACGCCGTACTGTTTTTGGCCTCCGACCGCGCGCGGCACATCACGATGCAGAACCTCTACGTCGACGGCGGCGCGACGCTCCGCGCGTGATCTCGATGACGCAACGAAGACTTTTCGGGTCCGTACGATTAGGTTAGGCTAACCGAAAAGGCGGGTCCGGGGGTTGCGTTCCGCGCCGAGATGAGGCACTGCGACACCACAAGAGTGCCGACCTGGTCAGTAGTATTCGCGAAAGGGAATCCAGTCGTGTCCTCACCTGCACCGGCCCGGCCAAGGCCGGTCCATCAGGCGGCCGATCTGCTGGCGGCGTACCTGCCCGGATCGTTCTACTACTCGTCCGCTCGAGGATCGCTGCTCGCCGACGGGGTGTACGCCCCGGTCCACGCGGCGCCGGGCAAGCGGGCCCGTGCGGCCGCCGAAGTCCTCGACGCCGCTCTCGTGGCGGGGGTGACCGAACCCGTCGTCGTCGGCGCGATCGGATTCCGGCCCGACGCGCCGAGCAGCCTGGTGGTGCCCGCCCTCGTGCGCAAGGCAGGACCGCCGAAGGCGAGTGGTCCGGTCGCCCCGCTCGGCGGGAACTGGACGGTGTCGCCGCGGCCCGCGCCAGAGGTCTACACCACTGCCGTCGCCAAGGCGCTGGACGAGATCCGCGACGGTGACCTCCGTAAGATCGTGCTGGCCCGCTGCCTCGACGTCACCGGCGGCGACCCCGTCGCCGTGCCGCGGTTGCTGGCCCGTCTCGTCCACGCCGACCCGGCGGCCCACGCCTTCGCCGTCGACGTCAGCGCGCCGGGGGATCTCGCGCCGCGCACCCTGATCGGCGCGAGCCCGGAACTCCTGGTTTCCCGCCGCGGTCGCGTCGTCACGGCCAATCCGCTGGCGGGATCGCGGCCCCGCGTCGCCGACGAAGCCGAGAACGCCCGCCGGATCGACGATCTGCTGGCGTCCGAAAAGGACCGTGACGAACACGCCCACGTCGCCGCCCAGGTGGCCGAAGTGCTGGGCCGGTTCTGCGTCGACCTGGACGTCCCCGCCGAACCCGAGGTGATCGGCACGCCCACGATGTGGCACCTCTCGACCAAGATCAGCGGACGCCTCGCCGACGCGACCGACGCCGGTTCGTCCGCGCTCGGACTGGCCGAGGCATTGCATCCGACACCCGCCGTCTGTGGCGTCCCGACCGCGCTCGCCCGCGACACCATCGCCGCGCTCGAACCGGAGGATCGCGGCTATTACGCGGGTCTCGTCGGCTGGACCGATCAGGACGGCGACGGCGAATGGGTCGTCACGATCCGCTGTGCCGAAGTCCGTGACCGGACCGTCCGGCTGTTCGCCGGCGCGGGAGTGGTGGCGGGTTCCGATCCGGCGGCCGAACTCGCCGAGACCGGCGCGAAATTCGGCACCATGCTGCGGGCCCTCGGTCTGGAGGGAGTGGAATGACCGCCGACCACGTGCCCTGGCCGCCGGAAACCGCCGCGCGCTACCGGGCTTCGGGATACTGGCGCGGCCAGACCTTCGGCAACCTGCTGACCAGCCTCGCCGAGGCCTACGCCGAGCGCCTCGCCGTGATCGGCGAGAAAGCCCGCTGGACGTTCGCCGAACTCGACGAACGGGCGCACCGGCTCGCCGCCGGATTCGCCGGGGCCGGGATCCAGGCCGGCGACCGGGTCGTCGTGCAACTGCCGAACGTGCCGGAATTCGCGTCCGTCGTGTTCGGACTGTGGCGGGCGGGCGCGCTGCCGGTGTTCGCGCTGCCCGCGCACCGCGCGAGCGAGCTGCGGCATTTCGCCGAGCAGAGCGAGGCCGCGGCGATCCTGACCGTCGGCGAACACGAACGGTTCGACCACGCGGCCATGGCACGCACAGTCGCCGCGGAAATCCCTTCGGTGCGCAACGTGTTCGTCGTCGGCACGGAGGAATTCGCCGTACTCGAAGCGGCGACTCCGCGCGCCCTGCCGGATCCTGATCCCGCCGGTGTCGCGTTCCTCCAGCTGTCCGGCGGAAGCACCGGATTGCCCAAGCTGATCCCGCGCACGCACGACGACTATCTCTACAGCGTCCGGGAAAGCGCCCGGATCTGCGGCCTGCGCCCGGAAAGCGTGTACCTGGCCGCGTTGCCGGTCGCGCACAACTTCCCGCTCAGCTCGCCCGGCCTGCTCGGCGCGCTGCACGCGGGCGCGGCGACGGTGTTCGCGCCACGTCCCGACGCCGACACCGCGTTCCGGCTGATCGAAGCCGAGGGCGTGACGATCACCGGGCTCGTGCCGCCGCTGGCCGCCGCGTGGGCGCAGGCGGCCGCGCGGACCACCCGCGATCTGTCCTCTTTGGACGTCCTGCTGGTCGGCGGTGCGAAATGCGCCCGTGAACTGGCCGAGAAAATCGGGCCCGCGCTGGGCTGCCGTCTGCAGCAGGTGTTCGGCATGGCCGAGGGGCTCGTCTGCTACACCCGGCTCGACGACCCGGACGAGTACGTTCTCGCCACACAGGGACGGCCGATCTCGCCCGACGACGAGATCCGTGTCGTGAACCCGGACGACCCACTGTCCACTTCGGACGACGTCGTCGCGGCGGGGGAGGTCGGCGCCCTGCTGACCCGGGGGCCGTACACGATCCGCGGCTACTACCGCGCGGCCGAGCACAACAAGACCGCGTTCACCGAGGACGGTTTCTACCGCACCGGGGATCTCGTGCGGCAACACCCGTCCGGACATCTGGAAGTGGTCGGGCGGGCCAAGGAACAGATCAACCGCGGTGGCGAGAAGGTGGCCGCGGAAGAGGTCGAGAACCACCTGATGGCCCATCCCGGTGTACTCGACGCCGCCGTCGTCGCGGTGCCGGACCCGTACCTGGGCGAGCGGACCTGCGCCTACGTCGTTCCCGCGGCCGGTGCCGAGCCCGCCGCGGCGGAGCTGCGCCGGTTCGTCCGCGAGCGCGGGGTCGCGGCGTTCAAGGTGCCCGATCTGGTCCAGGTGGTGCCGGAGTTCCCGGTGACCGGCGTCGGCAAGACCAGCAAACGCGAGCTGCGGGCGGCATTGGCCGCCTTGGCGAAGGAGAAGTGAACGTGTCACTGCCCAAGATCGAGCCCTACGCCCTCCCGACGGAGGCCGAGCTGCCCGCCGGACGGGTCGGCTGGAAGCCCGACGCCGCCCGCGCCGCGCTGCTGGTGCACGACGCGCAGCGGTACTTCCTCGCGCCGTACGCGGGATCCCCGGTCCCGGAGATGGTCGCGAACATCGCCGCGCTGGCCGACGCCGCCCGCGCCGCGGGTGTGCCGGTGTTCTACACCGCGCAGCCCGGCCACCAGGCCGCGGAGGACCGCGGCCTGCTCACCGAGTTCTGGGGCGACGGCATCGGCGCGGTCATCGAGGACGACCCGGCCGCGGCCGATGTGGTGCCCGAGCTCGCCCCGAAGCCGGGGGACAAGGTCCTGACGAAGTGGCGCTACAGCGCGTTCCAGCGCAGCACGTTCACCGAGCAGCTCGCCGAAGCGGGCCGGGACCAGCTGCTGATCACCGGTGTCTACGCGCATATCGGCTGCCAGGCCACCGCCGTCGAGGCGTTCATGCGCGACATCCAGCCGTTCCTGGTCGGCGACGCGGTCGCGGACTTCTCCCGCGAACGCCACGACCAGGCCTGCGAGTACGTCGCCCAGCGCTGCGGCGCACTGACCACCACGGCCGCCGCGCTCGCCGCGCTGGCCCCGATCCACGCCGGAGCACAGGGATGAGCTTGACCGTCGAGAAGATCCACGCCGACGTCGCCGAACTGCTCGGCTGCGACCCGGCCGAGCTGAAGCCGGAGACCGACCTCACCGATCTCGGCCTCGACTCGATGCGGATCATGGGCCTGGTCGAGCAGTGGCGCACCGAGGGCGCCGACACCCTGGAGTTCGCCGACCTCGCCGAACAGCCGACCCTCGGCCATTGGACGCGGGTCCTCACCGGGAGCACCGCGTGAGCCGCGCCGATCATCGCCACCGGCATCTGGAGCGCATCGCCGAAGTCCGGGCGGGACGGCACGCGGAAAAGGTGCCGTATCCGATCCGCATCCGGCAGGCCGAGGTCGTGCGCACCGAAATGGTCGGTTCGGGGCTGCTCCGGGTCACCCTCGGCGGGCCGGGAACGGCGGGTTTCGAGGCGCATTCACCCGACGAACACGTGAAGATCCTGTTCCCGGAGCTCGACGCCGAGCCGCGGCTCCCGGTGCAGGACGGCGACATGCTGCGCTGGCCGAAGCCGTCGCCGACGTCGCGCGAGTACACGGTCCGCCGGTACGACCCGGCTTCCGGGGAACTCGACCTCGACGTCGCGCTGCACGAAGGCGGGCTCGGTTCCGGCTGGGCCGAGAAGGTCACGCCCGGCACCCCGGTGCACGTCGCCGGCCCGCCCGGCGGGCTGATCGTGCCGCACACCTACGACCGGTACCTGCTCGCCGGTGACGTCACCGCGCTTCCCGCGATCGCGCGCTGGCTCGAAGAACTGCCGCGTACCGCCGCGGGCTGGGCGTTCATCGAGGTCACCGACGCGAGCGAGGAGATCGAGCTGTCCGCGCCCGAAGACGTCGAGGTGCACTGGCTGTACCGAGGCGACGTCGCGCCGGGCGCCTCCGACGTCCTCGCCCGTGCGGTCCAGACGATCGAGGTCCCCGCGGGCGAACGGCTCTACGCCTGGGTCGCCGGTGAAGCGGGGCAGATCAAACCGCTGCGCCGCTGGCTCAAGAACGACCTCGGGCTCGGCAAGGACGACCACGACGTGACCGGCTACTGGAAACGCGGCGTCGCGGACTTCGACGACGAGCACGACCACTGATCCCCACCAAGAAGAACGAGGAAACCCATGCGCACCACTAGAACCCGACGCCTCGCCGGAGCGATCGCGCTCGCGCTGACGGTCGCGACCGCGGCCACCGCCTGCGGTGCTGGCGACGACGGCAAGGCCGCCGACGGCGGTCAGACCCGGGTGTTCGCGGCCGACAACGGCCAGATCACCATCCCGGTCTCGCCGAAGCGGGTCATCGCCACCGGCTACGCCGTGCCCGCCCTGCTCGAAGCGGGCGCGCCGCTGGTCGGGGTGTCCAGCTGGAAGCGCGGGATCCCGCTGTTCAACGAGCAGGAGCGCAAGAAGTACGACGAGCTGGCGAAGGTCGCGGGCGAGTCGGCGTCGGAGACGAACTACGAGGCGATCGCGCAGGCGGATCCAGACCTCATCGTGATCGGCGTGCCGAAGCCGGTGCTCGCCGACATCGACATCAAGCGGCTCGAAGCGATCGCGCCGGTCGTGGCCATCGGCCCGTCGGTGCCGTCGATGTGGCGCGAGCTGTCGCGCAAGCAGGCCGACGCCGCCGGTGCGGCCGCCGGGTTCGACGCGCTGAAGACCGCGTACGACACCAAGGCCAAGGGACTGGCCGAGAAGTACAAGGCCGTGCTGCCGCAGCTGAAGCTGGGCCACGTCGGTGCCTACGGCGAGGTCGCCAAGGGCAACTTCCAGCGTGAGTTCAACGGTTCCTGGGGCACCAACGTCGCGCAGGACGTCGGCGCCACCTACTACGGCCAGGTCAAGGTCAAGGGCGGCGGCTCCAAGGACGTCAGCGAGTACCCGTCGATCGAAGAGCTCTCGACCGCGTTCGCCCAGGCCGACGCCATCACCTACTCGGTCGCCGCCGACGGTTCCGTGCCCGCGCCGGTCAAGTACGTCCTCGACTCGCCGCTGTGGAAGGAACTCCCCGCGGTGAAGGCGGGCAAGGTCTACCCGTTCCGCTACACCGAGGCCGCCACCTACCGCGCCGCGACGTCCACTTTGGACGCCGTCGACCAGGCGTTCGCGCCGCTGCTCAAGAAGTGACCACCACCGGGCGGTCCGCGCTGCTCGGCGCCGCACTGCTCGGGCTCGTCGTGGTCGCCGTGCTGAGCGTCGGCATCGGCGCGCACGCCATCGCCCCCGGCGAGGTCGTGCGTGCCCTGCTGGGCGAAGGGAATCCGAGTGACCGGGCGGTGGTCCTGGACATCCGGATGCCGAGGGCGGTGCTGGCGATCGGGGTCGGCGCGGCGCTCGCCGTCGGCGGGGTGCTCGTGCAGGCCTTGTCCCGCAACGCTTTGGCCGAACCCGGCGTACTCGGCGTGACCGCCGGGGCCGGGTTCGCCATCGCGGTGGGCTCGTCGTTCGGTCTCGCCGCGTCGGCGCCCGCCGAACTGGGCCTGGCGGTGCTGGGCGCGCTCGGCGCGTCGGCACTGGTGTACGCGGTCGGCAGCAAGTCGCCGCTGCGGCTGGTGCTTGCCGGGACCGCGTTGAGCGCGGTGCTGCTGGGCCTGACCCTCGGGCTGCGGCTGCTGTTCCCGGACACCTTCGACGTCTACCGGTTCTGGTCGGTGGGTTCGCTGGCCGGCCGGGAACAGGCGCCGACCACGGTCCCGCTGATCGTCATCGGCCTGTCCCTGCTGGGCGCGTTCGCGGTGAGCCGCCAGCTGAACGCGATCGCGCTCGGCGAGACGGTTGCGCATACGCTCGGCGCGAACGTCGCCCGCGTCCGGACGATCACCCTGCTGCTGATCACGCTGATGGCGGGCGCGGCGACCGCGCTGGCCGGGCCGATCCTGTTCGTCGGGCTGATCGTGCCGCATCTGGCCCGGCGGGTGGCGGGTGCCTCGATCCCGTGGCTGATCGCGTTCGCCGCGCTGCTCGGCCCGGTCCTGATGCTGGCCGCGGACGTCGGTTCCCGGGTCCTGTTGCCGACCGGCGAGGTGCCGGTCGCGATCGTGACCGCGTTCCTCGGCGGCCCGGTGCTGATCTGGGCCGTCCGCAAATACGGGGCGGCGCCACTGTGAACGCACTCGTCCTGCGGCGCGGGCGGTTCTCCGCCCGGATCGAACGCCGCACCCTCGTCTTCCTCGTGGCGATGCTGGTGGTCATCGCCGGCTTGACCCTGCTCGGGCTCTGCTACGGCGCGGCGTGGGCGAGTCCCGCCCGTGTGTTCGCCGCGCTCACCGGTTCGGGTGGCGGGCCGGGCGTGGTCATCCGCGAATGGCGGCTGCCCCGGGTACTGGCCGGGCTGGTGTTCGGTGCCGCGCTCGGCCTGGCGGGCGCGATCTTCCAGAACGTCACCCGCAACCCGCTCGGCAGCCCGGATGTGATCGGTCTCGACGCCGGCGCCTACACCGGCGCCCTGTTCGCGATCACCGTGCTCTCGGGGACGTCGACGCAGCTGACCATCGGTTCGGTGCTCGGCGGCGTGATCACGGCGGCCGTCGTCTACGCGTTGTCGCTCGGCGGCGGGCTGTCCGGGCTGCGGCTGATCGTCATCGGGATCGCGATCAACGCGATGCTGACCGCGCTCAACTCGTGGATCGTGCTGCGTGCCGAACTCGAGATCGCGATCGCGGCCGTCGGCTGGAACGCCGGTTCCCTCAACGGGGTCGGCTGGGACGACGTCGCCATCCCGTTCGGGGTGCTCGCGGTGCTGTTCGTCGTGCTGTTCACGAGGGCACCGGCGCTGCACCAGGCCGCGCTCGGTGGCGCGCTGGCGGTCACCACCGGCGTCCGCTGGGACCGGCTGCGGCTGGCCCTGGTGCTGATCGGCGTCGGCTGCACGGCCACGGTCACCGCCGTGGCCGGTCCGATCGCGTTCATCGCGCTGGCGGCACCGCAGATCGGGCGGCGGCTGGCCCGCACGCCCGGTATCGCCCTGCTGCCCGCGGCCCTCACCGGCGCCGTGCTGCTGACCAGCGCCGACCTGGCCGCCCAGATGTTGCTCGCGCCGGAATCGCTGCCGGTCGGTGTGGTCAGCACCGTGATCGGCGGCGGCTACCTGATCTGGCTGCTCACCAAGGAGGTTCGGCGCATATGAGTGCCCGCTTGACCGCTCGCGACCTGACCCTGCGCTACGGCGACCGGGTCGTGTCGACCCGGCTGAGCCTCGACGTGCCCGACCGCGCGTTCACCGCCGTCGTCGGGCCGAACGCTTGTGGCAAGTCCACCTTGCTGCGCGCGTTCGTCCGGCTGTTGCGGCCGTCCGACGGCGACGTCCTGCTCGACGGCAAGGACGTCGGTTCCTTCCACGGCAAGGGTTTGGCGCGGGAACTCGGTTTCCTGCCGCAGGATCCGGTCGCGCCGGAGGACGTGCGCGTCCGGCAGCTGGTCGCGCGCGGCCGGTTCCCGCACCAATCGCTGTTCGCCACCTGGTCCGAAGAGGACGAACGCGCGGTGCTCGACGCGATGACCGCGGCCGGGGTGGCGGGCTGGCCGACCGGCCGGTGCAGGAGCTCTCGGGCGGGCAGCGTCAGCGGGTGTGGGTGGCGCTGGTGCTCGCGCAGAAGACGCCGTACCTGCTGCTCGACGAACCGACGTCCTTTTTGGACATCGCGCACCAGTACCAGTTGCTGAGCCTGCTGGCGCGGCTGCGCGACGAAGGCCGCACGGTGATCGCGGTCCTGCACGACATCAACCAGGCCTGCCGGTACGCCGACCATCTCGTCGCCCTGCGGGACGGCCGGATCGTCGCGGAGGGCGCGCCCTCAGACATCGTCGACGCGGAGCTGATGAAGGAGGTCTTCGATCTCCCCAGTGTCGTCGTGCCCGACCCGGTGACCGGAACCCCGATGGTGGTGCCTTCATGCTGAACCTCACCGGTGCCCAGCTGGGCATCTGGACCGCGCAGCGCCTCGAACCCGACTCGCCGTACTACGTCGTCGGCGACGTCATCGAGATCGTCGGTGAAGAGCCGGTCGACGTCGTCGCGCTGACCGAAGCGATCCGGGCGACCGCCGAAGAGGCGGACAGCCTGCGGTTGCGGGTCTTCGAGACACCGGACGGTCCGCGTCAGGTCGTGTCGGAAGACGCGCTGCCGTTGCCGCAGGTGGTGGATCTGCGCGGGAAGGCCGATCCGGTCGCCGCCGCGCACGAGCGCGTGGACGCCGAACGCCGCCGGGTCGCCGAGGCCTGCCGCGGGATGGTGGACCGGCCGTTGTTCGCCCACCTGGTGCTGCGGCTGTCCGACTCGCACGTGTGGTTCACCCAGCTCGGGCATCACCTGGTGTTCGACGGCTACACCGCGGCGATGCTCGCGCGCCGGACCGCCGCCCGCTACACGGCTTCGGTCCAGGGCAAGGACGTTCCGGCTTCGACGTTCGCCCGGTTCGCCGATCTCGTCGAGGCCGATCGTGCCTACCGCGAGAGCGAACGGTTCGCCCAAGACCGCGAGTACTGGCGCGAGCGGTTCACGCCGTTGCCGGATCTCGACGACTCCGGAAGCGCGTCGGGCCCGCCGGAGCACACGGTCACCGCCCGGTCGGTCCTGCCGGCTTCGGACCTGGCCCGGCTTCGTGAACTGGGCAAACGCGCCGGGACGACGTGGGGCGACGCGCTGATCGCCTGCTACGCCGCGTTCCTGCACCGCGTGCTCGGCTGGACCGACGTCGTGTTCGCGATGCCGTTGATGTGCCGCGAGGGCGCGGCGCTGCGGACGCCGGCGATGGCGGTCAACGTGCTGCCGTTGCGGGTCACCGTCCTCCCGGAGGACTCGGCGGCCGAGCTGACCGCGCGGGTCGCCGGCGCGCTGAAGGAAATGCGCACGCACCAGCGGTACCGCGGGGAAGACCTGCCGCAGGATCTCGCGGTGCCCGGCGCCGGAGCGCTGCTGCACGGCCGCGGCATCAACCTCAAGGCGTTCGACCTGAAGCTCGACTTCGCGGGCTCGCACGGCACGATGCGCAACGTCGCCGGCGGGCCGCCCGAGGACATGGGCTTGTCCGTGCTCCCGACCTCGGACGGCGGGCTGTTGCTCGGTTTCGAGGTCGACGCGCGGACGCACGATCAGGCCGCCGTCGACGCCAAGCTGACCGCATTGCGCTGCCTGATCACCGCGCTGACCGAACCGGACGGACCGGCGGTCGCCGGTGCGGATCTGGTCCCGGCGGGGGAGCGGAACACGCTGCTGGAGGCTTGGTCGACACCCGCCCCGGAGAGCGAACTCCTCGACGTACCTGAACTTCTCGACCGGCTGGATCCCGGACAGACCGCGCTGGTCTCCGGCGTCGAACGGCTGACCGCGGGCGAACTCGTCACCCGGGTCCACCGTCTCGCCCGGGCGCTGCGGGCGCGCGGCGTCGGGGCGGACGACGTCGTCGCGCTGGCCCTGCCGCGGTCGGCGGATCTCGTCGTCGCTCTGCTGGCGGTGCTCGACGCCGGGGCCGCCTTCCTGCCGCTGGATCTCACGCATCCCGTCGAGCGCCTGCGGGAGCTCGCCGCCGAAGCCGGCGCGGTGCTCACGGTGGCCCACGACCCGGAAATCGTGCCGGGACCGCAGCTGCTGCTCGGCGACACCGATCTGTCCACTCTGGACTCTTCGCCGCTGGAGATCGTCCGCCACCCGGAACATCTCGCCTACGTCATCTTCACCTCCGGCTCGACCGGACGGCCCAAGGGCGTCCTCGGCCGGGCCGGCGGGCTCGCGACGCTGCTGCGCCACCACCGCGCGACCACGGTCGCCGAGACCGAACGCGCCGCGGGCAGGCGGCTGCGTGTCGCGCACACCTACTCGTTCGCTTTCGACTCCGCGCTCGACCAGCTGATGTGGCTGCTGTTCGGGCACGAACTCCACGTCTACGGCACCGACGTCGCGCGAGACGCCGACGAACTGCTGGCCGCGTTCGCCCGCGACCGGATCGACGTCGTCGACACCACGCCGTCGATGGCCGCGCCGCTGGTCGACGCCGGGCTGCTCGACGGCCCCGGCGCGCCCGCGCTGCTCGTCCTCGGCGGCGAGGCGACTCCGCCCGCGTTGTGGCGCCGGGTCGCCGAGTCCGGTGTCCGCGCCCGCAACATGTACGGCCCGACCGAGGCCACTGTGGACGGTGCCGGATCCTGGCTGGACGACGGCGAACCGACCATCGGCACCGCAGTGCCGGGTACGGCGGTGCGGGTGCTCGACGCCGCGCTGAGTCCCGCGCCCGCCGGAACGCCGGGAGAGCTGTATCTGGCGGGCCCGCATCTGGCGCGCGGCTATCTCGGCCGTCCCGGCGCGACCGCCGAGCGGTTCGTCGCCGATCCGTTCGGCGCGCCCGGCGACCGCATGTACCGCACCGGGGACCTCGCCCGCTGGGTGCCCGGCCGCGGGCTGGAGTACCTGGGCCGCCGTGACGGCCAGGTGAAGGTACGCGGTCATCGCGTCGAACTCGGCGAGGTCGAGGCGGCGCTGGCCGCGGTTCCCGGGGTGCGCGCGGCCGCCGCCGCGGTGCGCGGGCCCAGGCTCGTCGGCTACGTCGTCGGCGAGGTCGTCCCGGACGAGGTCCGCGCCGAACTCGCCGCGCGGGTACCGGAGCATCTCGTGCCCGCCGCCGTGGTCGTGCTCGACACGCTTCCGTTGACCCCCAACGGGAAGATCGACCGTCCCGCGTTGCCCGCCCCGCGCGCGGCGGCCGGGCGCACCGCGGCCACCGACCGCGAACGGCTGCTGTGCGCCACCATCGCCGAGGTGATCGGCGTCGACGAGGTCGCCGTCGACGACGACTTCTTCGCGCTGGGCGGCGACAGCATCACCGCGATCAGCGTCAGCAGCAGGCTGCGCGCGCACGGTCTAGACCTGCGCCCGCGTGACCTGCTGGCCCGCCGTAGTTTCGAGGCGCTGGCGGCGGCGAGCGCGGAGATCGGTGCCCCGGCCGACCCGCCGGACGAGCCGGTCGGCATCGTACCCGCACCGCCGATCGTCCGCGCCCTGCTCGATCCGCATCCGGACGTCACGGCTATCGCCGGCTACACGCAATGGACCGCCGTCCGGCTCGACGAGGACCTTCCGCCCACCCTGCTGACCGAAGGCGTGCAAACGCTGCTCGACCATCACGATGTCCTCCGCCTGCATTCAGAGGACGAAATGCGGATCCGGGAACGTGGGGCGGTGCGGGCGTCCGACGTGATCGTCGAGACGACCGGCGAACCGGCCGAGGTCGCGGCGAAACTCGCGGAGTCCCTGGACCCGCGGGCCGGGGTGCTCAAGGTCGCGTTGCTGCCGGACCACCTCGTCATCGTGCTGCACCACTTGGCGGTCGACGGGGTCTCGTGGCGGGTCCTCCTGCCGGATCTGCGCGCGGCCTGTGCCGGTGAGCCGCTCGCACCGGTCGGGACGTCGTGGCGGCGGCACGCGCTCCTGCTCGCGGAGCAAGGGACTTCCGGCGCCCGGCGCGGCGAACTCGACCACTGGCGCGGCGCGCTCGACGGCCCGCGTCTCGGCCACCGGCCGCTCGACCGCGGCATCGACACGGTCGCGACCGCCCGGCGGTCGGTCACGCTCGCCACCCCGGAGCAGACCGAAGCGGTGCTCACCGCGTTGCCGGCGGCCTATCGCGCCGGGCCGGACGACGTCCTGCTCGCGGCGCTCGTGCTGGCTCTGAGGTCATGGCGTGGCGCCCCCGTCGACGCCGAAACCGTGTCGCTCGAAGGACACGGCCGCGACCATGACGGCTTGGACCTTTCGCGTACCGTCGGCTGGTTCACCGCCGAGCATCCGCTGCGCGTGCCCGCCGGCGCGGTGGCGGCGACCGCGGACTTCGACAGCGCGCTCGCGGGCGGGGACGCGGCCGGGAAGCTGCTGCGGGCCGCGAAGGAGGCCAAGCGCGCGGTCCCGGACAACGGCGTCGGCTTCGGTGTCCTGCGGTATCTCGACCCGCTCACCCGGGACGAACTCGCCGCCGTCCCGCCGCCGGACGTCGTCCTGAACTACCTCGGCCGGTTCGCGGCCCTGCCCGGCACCGGCTGGCGGCTGCCGGAGGAGGACCCGTTCGCGGTCACCGAACCGGAAGCCAAGTCGCTGGAACAGGTGCTGGCGCTGAACTGCTTCGTCCGTGAGGACGGCCGTCCGCGGCTCGCCGTGGAGTGGACCGCGGCCGGCGCGGTCTTGCCGCAGGAAAGCGTTGCCGCGCTTCAAGAAGAGTGGTCGCGAGCGCTGGAAGCGATGGCCGCGCACGCCGACCGGATCGGTCCGGACGGGGGCGGGCTCACCCCGTCGGATCTGCCGCTGGTCGGCCTCGGCCAGGACGACATCGACGCGCTGGAACGCCTCGGCCGCGTCGAGGATGTCCTGCCCGCGACGCCGTTGCAGACCGGGCTTTCCTTCCACACCTTGGCGCGCGGCACCGAAGACACCGACGTCTATGTGGTGCAGGCAGTCACCCTGCTCAGCGGCGCGCTCGACGCGGACCGCATGCGCGAGGCCGCCGCGGAAGTGTTGCGGCGGCATCCCGCGCTGCGTGTCCACCTGCATACCACCGACGCGGGCGAGGTCGTCCAGGTGGTGCCCGCCGAGGTCACGCTGGACTGGCGGTTCGCGACCGTCTCGCCGGATCAGGTCGAGGCCGAGTGCCGTACCGAACTCGTCCGGCCCTTCGACCCGGCCACGCCGCCGCTCATCCGGTTCCTGCTGCTGACCCTCGGCCCGGACGAGCACCGCCTGGTGCTCACGAATCACCACGCGCTGCTCGACGGCTGGTCGATGCCGCTGGTCGGCCGCACGCTGCTGGCCACCTACGCCGAACTCGGCGGTGGCCCGGCGGCCCCGGTCGCGCCCCCGCTTTCGGAGTACCACCGGGTGCTCGGCGAACGCGACCCGGATGCGGCTTTGGCGGCGTGGCGCGAGGCACTGTCCGGATTGGATGAAGGAACGCGGCTCGCCCCGGCGAGTGTCGAGTCCACTGTGGATCGTCCGGAACGGGTCACCGTGGAACTGGGCGGGGAGTTCAGCGAACGGCTGCGCGCCTTCGCCCGCGAACGCGGCATCACCCCGACGACGGTGTTCCAGACCGCATGGGGAGTGCTGCTCGCCAGACTGACCGGACGTCGTGACGTCGTCTTCGGCTGCCCGGTCTCCGGCCGCCCGGCCGACGTCCCCGGCGTCGAGCGCATGATCGGTCAGCTGGGCAGCACGATCCCCGTGCGCGTGCGGTTCGACGCCGCCGACACCGCGGCCACCGTGCTGGAGCGCGTGCACACCGAAAGCGTGCGGCTCACCGAGCACCATCACGCCGGGCTGCCGGACATCCAGCGCGCGGCCGGGGTCGGCGACCTGTTCGACACGATGCTGGTGATGGAGAACTTCCCGCTCTCCAGCCGCGCCCGCACCACCCTGGCACCCGGCCTCGATCTCGTCGGCGTCGACATCACCGATGCGACGCACTACCCGCTCACGGTGATCGTGCTGCCCGGAGACGAGTTCACCGTCGGTCTCGGGTACCAGCAGCAGGCGTTCACCCGCGAGGAGGCCGAGTCCTACGGTCGCTGGCTGCGCGCGGTGCTGCACGAGATCGTGGCGGACCCGGCGCGACCGGTCTCCCGGCTGCGGGCGCTCGGCGCCGAGGAAGAACGCGCGATGCTGCGGCTCGGGGAAGGACCGGAACCGAAGCGCGAACGTGGCGGCATGCTGGAGGAGTTCGGGCGCTGGGTCCGGGAGACGCCGGACGCCGAGGCTGTCGTGTGCCGCGACCGGAGCCTGACCTACGCCGAACTGGACCGCCGCGCCAACCGGCTCGCGAACACCCTGATCGACGCCGGGGTGGAACCACAGGACCCGGTCGCGGTCCTGCTGCGCCGCGACGTCGACCTCGTGGTCGCCCTGTTCGGCGTGATCAAGGCCGGTGCGGTGCACGTGCCGATGGACCCGGACTACCCGGCCGATCGGCTCGCGTACATGCTGGACGACATCGCGCCCGCCGCCGTCGTGTCCACTTCGGACGTCGAAGGCCTCCCGGTGATCGACCCGGCTTCACTGTCCACTGAGGACGCAGATCCGGGCGTTTCCCTGTGTGCGGACGCGATCGCGTACGTCATCTACACCTCCGGCACCACCGGCAAACCCAAGGGTGTGGCGGTGCCGCATCGCGGCGTGCCGAGCCTGATCGCGCTGCAGGAGGACATCGTCGGGATCGGGACCGCCGAGCGGTACCTGCATTTCGCCTCGACGAGTTTCGACGTCGCCTTCTGGCAGTTCATGCTGCCGCTGCTGTCCGGCGGCACTTCGGTGATCGCGCCGGAGGAGGTGCGGGTGTCCGGCGACGACCTGCTCGCCTACGCCGCGGAGCACCGCGTCACCGGGCTCAACCTGCTGCCCTCGTTCCTCTCCGCGATGCCCGACGACGCGACCGTCGACCCGGACGTGTTCTTCGTCGTCGGCGCCGAACGGCTCGACCCGGAACTGGCGCGGCGCTGGGGGAACCGGCGGGCGCTGTTCAACGCCTACGGCCCGACCGAGGTCACCATCAACTCGGTCACCTGGCATTACGACCCGGCCGACCCCGGTCCGCTGCCGATCGGCCGCCCGGACCCGGAGGTCCGCGCGTATGTGCTCGACGGCGGGCTGCTCCCGGTCGGGACGAACGTCACCGGCGAGCTGTACCTCGCGGGGCCGAAGCTCGCGCAGGGCTACGTCGGCCGTTCGGCGCTGACGGCGGAACGGTTCGTCGCCGATCCGTTCGGTCCGCCGGGGGAGCGGATGTACCGCACCGGTGACCTGGTCCGCTGGCGCTCGGACGGGCAGATCGTCTTCCTCGGCCGCGCCGACCACCAGGTCAAACTGCGCGGGTTCCGGATCGAACTCGGCGAGATCGAGACCGCGCTGACCGCGCACGACGCCGTGCGTGCCGCCGCCGTGATCGTCCGAGAGGACCGGCTGGTCGCCTACGTCGTCCCTGTGGACGGCGCCGAGCCAGACCCGGCGGCACTGCGCGAGTACCTCGCCGCGGAACTGCCCGCGTACATGGTGCCTGCCGCGTTCGTGCCGCTGGACCGGCTCCCGCTCGGCCCGAGCGGCAAGCTGGACCGGGCCGCGCTGCCCGCGCCGGAAGCCCGCTCCGACGGCGGACGGGAACCCGCGACCCCGGCGGAAGCCGTACTGCTACGGGTGGTCCGCGAGCTGCTCGGCCCCGACGTCGGCCTCGACGACGGATTCCTGGACGCGGGCGGGGACAGCATCGCCTCGCTGCGGGTGGTCTCCCGCGCCCGCCGGGAAGGGCTGCACCTGACCGCGCGCGACGTCCTCGAAGGCGGCACGGTCGCCGGGATCGCCGCGCGCTGTGGCGAACCCGAACGGGCCGAAGAGGTCCACGCGGTCGGTGACGCCCCGCTCACACCGATCATGCGCGATCTGGTGCGGCGCGCGGGAAAGGCGGCCGACGGGTTCTGCCAGTGGGTCGAGATCTGCGTGCCCTCGGCGGACGACGTCGTCCGCTGGACCTCGGTGCTCGACGCCGTTCTCGCCCGCCACGACGTCCTGCGCGCGCATCTGGTCGAAGACGCGCTTCGCGTTCCGGACGTCGGCGCCGTGACCGGTGCCGACGTGCTCACGGCCGTCCGCGTGTCCGGTGATCCTCGTGCGGCGCTGGACGTCCATATCGAGCAGATCGTCGCGGGGATGGACCCGCGCACCGGCCCGCTGGTGCGGGCGGTGCTGGCGGACACCGGCGACCGTCCCGGACGGTTGCTGCTGGTGGCGCATCACCTGGTCGCCGACGCGGTGACCTGGCGTGTCCTGCTCGACGACGTCGAACAGGCCTTCCACGGCAACACCCTGCACCGGCGCGGGCAGTCGTTCCTGGGCTGGGCACGGTCGCTGCGCGCGGCCGCCCCGCATCGAGAGGACGAAACGCGGTATTGGCAGGGTGTCGCCGCCGCGCCGGAGAGCACGCTCGGCCGGACCAGGCTCGATCCGGCGCGTGACACCGTGGCGACCGCGCGGCACCACCGGATCGACCTCGGCGAGGAAACGACCCACGCCGTGCTCACCGCGCTGCCGACGGCCTACCGCACCGGCCCGGACACCGTGCTGCTGACCGCGCTCGCCCGCGCGGTCGGCGCCTGGCGCGGGACCGGCGCCGACCTGCTCGTCGCCGTCGAAAGTCACGGACGTCCGGGACACACCCCCGACTTCGCGGGCACGGTCGACCTCGCGCAGACCGCGGGCTGGTTCACCGCCGTGCATCCTGCGCGGATCGCCCCGCCGTCCGGACCGTTGCCGGACGCGCTGCGGGCCGTGCGCGATCACCTGCGTGCGGCGGGCGACGGGCTCGGACACGGGATTCTCGACGTCGACGGCCCCCGGCCGGAGGTGGCCTGGAACTACCTCGGCCGCTTCCCCGCGGCCCCGGTCGAGGAATCCTTCTGGCAGCGCCCGCCGGACGCCGATCCGCTCGGTTCGGGAGGCGGCGCGGCGATGCCGTTGCCGTACGCGCTGACGGTGAACGCGATGGTCCCCGACGGTGGCACGCTCGGTGTCCGCTTCACCTGGCCGTCCGCGCTGTTCACCGAAGACGAGATCGCCGTGCTGGGCGAGCACTTCCGGCGTGAGCTGGACGCTCTCGCCGCCGACGTGCCGGGGCCCGGCGAGATCCTGCCGCTGACCCCGTTGCAGGAGGTGATCCTGCGCGAGTCCCGGGCCAGGGACGAAGATCCGTACCCGGTGCAGGCGGCGTTCACGCTGTCCGGTGACCTGGACGTCGAGGCACTGCGGTCGGCGGCGGAAGCGCTGGTGCGACGGCAGCCGAACCTGGGCGCGGTGTTCCCGCCGTCGCACGAGGTTCAGGTGATCCCCGCCGAGCCGCGGGCCGGTTTCCGCGTGCGTGATGTGTCCGAAGTGGACGAAGCGCTGGACGAGGAACTCGCGGAACCGTTCGACCTGGCCCACGGTCCTTTGTGGCGGGTCACTGTCCTGAGGCACGGCAGTCACACGCTCGTGCTGACCAGCCATCATCTGCTGTCCGACGGCTGGTCCGCACCGCGCATCCTGGGCGAACTGTTCGCGCTGTACGCGGGAAAGCCGTTGCCGGAGCCGGTGCCGCCGACGCGGTACACGCGACTGCTCGCCGCGGCCGATCACTCGGCCGACGTCCGGGCGTGGCGCAGGGAGCTGGACGGCCTTCCCGAAGGCGACCACTTGCCGCGCACCGGCGGCTCCGCCGTCCCCGCTCTGTTCACTGTGGACAGTGCGCTGGTCGCGGAACTGACCAAGCTGGGCGCGGCGCGGGGCCTCACCGCCAACACCTTGCTCCAAGGTGCGTGGGCGGCCGTGCTCGCGACCCACGCCGGACGTTCCGACGTCAGCTTCGGGGTGATGACTTCGAACCGGACGTCCGATGTGGACGGTGTCGAGGACGTCATCGGCCTGCTGGCGAACAGTGTCCCGGTCCGCGCCAGGTTCACCGGGACGGTCGCCGAGGCGCTCGCCGACCTCCAGGCACGGCAGCAGGCGATGACCGCGCACCACCGGATGGGCCTGCTCGAACTCGCTTCGCTGGCGGGGCGTGAGCGGCTGTTCGACAGCCTGCTCGTATTCGAGAACTACCCGGTGGATCCGGCGAAGCTGCGCGAACCCGCGCCCGGCCTGACCGTCACCGGGACGAGGTTCCGCGAACGCACGCATCACCCGGTGAGCGTCACCGTCGTCCCCGGCGAACACGGTTGGGAAGGCGTTCTGTACGCGAAGGAGGCGGACGCCCGGTCGCTGGCCGAAGACCTGGTCCGGTACCTGCGGAAGCTGCCGTCCTGGCTCGACGGCGACGCCGCCGGATTCGTGGGGGAGCGGTGACCGCGCGCCCGATCGACGCCGCGCTGTGGCGCACGGCGGCCGTGCTGGTGCTCGGCACCTTCATGGCCACTTTGGACAGCACGATCGTCTCGGTGGGTGTCGACACCCTCGCCGACGAGTTCGGTGCGCCGGTCACCGGCGTCCAATGGGTGACGACGGCGTATCTGCTGGCCGTGGTCACCGCCGTGCCGGCGTCCGGCTGGCTCGCCGATCGGTTCGGCGGCCGTCGCGTCTGGCTCACCGCCGTCGTCGTGTTCCTGCTGGCGTCCCTGTTGTGCGCGCTGGCGCCGACGCTGCCCGCGCTCATCGCGTTCCGTGTCCTGCAAGGACTCGCGGGCGGTCTGCTCCCGCCGACCGGCCAGGCGTTGCTGGCGCGGGCCGCCGGGCGGGACCGGATCGGCCGGGTCATCGCCGTCGTCGGCCTCGTGCCGCTCTTGTCGCCGGTGCTCGGCCCGCTGGCGAGCGGCACCATCCTCGCGGTCGCCGACTGGCCGTGGCTGTTCTACGTCAATCTCCCGATCGGTGTGGCGGCGGTGTTCCTGGCCCGGCGCTGGGTTCCCGCGAGCGAACCCGGGGCAAGGGCGAGCCCTTCGACTTCCGGGGCGCGTTGCTGCTGTCGCCGGGGCTCGCGGTACTGGTCTTCGGGCTCACCTGGTTCGAGCGAGGAACACCGGTGGTCGCCGGGATCGCCGTCGCGCTCGGCGTCGTGATGCTGGCGGCGTTCGTCCGGCACGGTCTGCGGGCCGAAGCGCCTTTGCTGGATCCGCGGTTGTTCACCAAGCCGCCGTTCGGGGTCGCCGCGCTGGCGCTGGTGCTGCTCGGCGCGTCGGTGTTCGGCACGATGTTCCTGCTCCCGCTCTATCTCCAGCGCGGCCCCGGACTGTCCACTTGGGACACCGGACTGCTGCTGGTGCCCCAGGGCATCGGCGCGGCGGTCGGATCGGTACTGGTGAACCGGCTCGTCGACCGGCTCTTGCCGCGCACCCTGGTGCTGAGCGGGATCGGGCTGGTCGCCCTCGGCACCGCCCCGTTCACCCAGCTCGGCCCGGGTCTCCCGGACTGGGTGATCGTGGTTTCCCTGCTGCTGCGCGGTTTCGGCGCGGCGCTGATCGGCGCGCCGGTGATGACGATCGTCTACCGCCGGGTCGAACCCGCCCGGCTGCCCCGCGCGGCCGGGGCCCTGAATCTGCTCAACACGCTCGGCGGATCGATCGGCACCGCGGTGCTGGCCGTGGTGCTGCAGGCCCGGCTGGCCGCACGCGGCCCGGATGTCGCCGCCGCCTTCGCCGACGCGTTCTGGTGTGTTCTCGGCCTCGCCGTCGTGGCGGTGGCCGGTGCGACGCGGCTGCCCCGGGCCGGGGAAGCCGCCCCCGACAAGGAGAAAGGTCATGCGGATGCTTGACCAGCTGCCCAGCCCGGCCGAGGTGGTCACGAACGGCTTCGTCCCGGAGGAGATCACCCGGCACCGGGAAACCGTCGCCGACGTCCTCGCGCGGCGAGACTCGCGGCTGCTCGTCGTCGTGGGCCCCTGTTCGGTGCACGACACCGACGGCGCGCTCGAGTACGCGAATCGGCTCGCGGAGGCGTCGCGCCGGTTCGCCGACGACCTCGTCGTGGTCCTGCGCGCCTACCTGGAGAAACCGCGGACGATCGCGGGCTGGACCGGCCTGGTGCCCGACCCCACCCTGGACGGCAAGGGCGATCTCGCTTCCGGGGTGCGGATCGGACGGCGGTTCCTGGACGACGCCGCGGCGACCGGGCTGCCGCTGGCGTACGAGTTCGTCGACCCGTTCCTGGCGCCGTACTTCGCGGACACCGTCAGCTGGGGCGCGATCGGCGCGCGGACCGTCGCCAGCCAGCCGCACCGGCAGCTGGCGTCATGGCTGCCGATGCCGGTGGGCATGAAGAACTGTGTGTCCGGGCGGCTGGACACCGCCGTGGCCGCGGTCCGGGCGGCCGCACTGCCCCACGTGTTCCCGGGCGCCGCCGCCGACGGACGCCCGCGGATCCAGCGCAGCGCCGGGAACCCGGACGCGCACCTCGTCCTGCGCGGCGGCCCGAAACCCAATCACCACGCCCATGCGGTCGCGGACGCCCTCGACGCGCTGACCGCCGCCGGCCTGCCGCACCGGCTCGTCGTCGACGCCTCGCACGGCAACAGCGGCAAGGACCACAACCGGCAGCCCGTGGTCGTCGCCGACCTGGCGGACCAGATCTCGGCGGGCAACGACGCGCTGGCCGGGGTGATGATCGAGTCGTACCTCTCCGACGGCAGGCAGGAGGTCGGCTCCGCACGGCCCCGGCCCGACCTGAGCATCACGGACGCCTGCCTGGGCTGGGAGCGGACGGTCCCGCTGCTGGAGTCCCTCGCCTGCGCGAACGCGGTGCGGCGGCTGAGCGGACCGCGGAAAGGGCTGCCTCGTGAGTGGTGAGGCCGGTTAGAACCGTCCTCACCACTCACGAGGGGAGGTCAGCTCGATCTTCTTGCCGCGGAACTCGGACACGTTGTGCCACAGACCGCCGACGGCGGTCTGAACCGGGGTCGGAAGTCCGTGAAGGCCTCCTTGAGGGACCCAGAGTCCCTCAAGGAGGCCTTCACGGATTGCCGCTCGGTAGCGGCTACTTCTTCCAGACGATCGGGTCGTCCTTGTACCCGTCACCGTCGTTGAACTCCGCGCCGCCGAGCTCGCCGCCGTCCCTGATGGCCTGGAGCTCACAGGTCTCGTAGGTCGCGCCGGCGGTCTTGAAGTCCTTCTTCGCCGACTCGGACTGGCAGGCGGAGGTCTCGCCGGTGATGATCACGCCGGTGCTCTTGCCGTCCGGGCCGACCGCGCGCATCCGCACCGTGCTGTAGGTGAGGTCCGTGCCGCCGACGTTCTCGACCGTCATCCGGATGTAGACCGGCGTCATGCCCTTGGCCTTCTCGCCGTAGGAGGCGAGGTCTTCCTTCGGGCCGAGCTCGATCGCCTTGACGGTGATCGCGATGGTGCCGCTCTTGTCGTTGCCGTACTTGAACGGGACGACGGCGCGCTCACCGACCTTCAGCGAGGTGCCGGGCGCGGTGGCGTCCGCGTTCGAGACCGGGACGGTACCGCTGGTCGCGGGCGAGGACGCGGGTGCCGACGTCGGCGCGGGCGACGGGGCGGGGGCCGGACTGCCACCCTTCTCCTCACCGCCGCAGGCGGAAAGCAGCAGCACGGCGGCGCAGCCGGTGGCGGACAGAGCGATACGGTCGAACTTCATGGATCTCCTCGGACTCCCCGCCGAACTCTGCTCCGGCGTTCTCGCCACGCACCGTAGTTGATGAAGGACTACATCGGTGTGGTCCATTCGCACCAGTGCAGGTCACGAATCGGTTACGCTTATCGGCCTAATGGGGACGGGTTCACTTCTTCCAGGTGATCGGGTCGTCCTGGTATTCGCCGTCGCGGAACGCCACGCCGCCGACCTCGTCACCGTCCTTGACGCCTTCGGTCTTGCAGGTCTCGTAGGTCGCGCCGGCGGTGGTGAAGTCGGCCGCCGCCTCGCCGCCCTTGCAGGCCGCGGTGCTGTTGGCCATGACCACCTTGGTGCTCTTGCCGTCCGGGCCCAGCGCGCGCACCGACACCGAAGTGCCGGAGAGATCCGTCCCGCCGACGTTCTCGACCACCATCCGGACGTAGACCGGGAGCGTGCCCTCGCCCTTGTTCTTGAACTCGGCGAGGTCCTCCTTCGGGCCGATGTCGATCGATTTGACGGTGATCGCGATCGTGCCGGACTTGCCCGCGTCCTCGAACGGGACGACGGCGCGTTCGCCGACCTTCAGCGTGCTGCCCGGCGCCAGGGTGCCGTCGGCCCGGACGGTCTTGTCGCCCTTCTCTTCCCCGCCGCAGGCGGAAAGCAGCAGCGCGGCGGCGCAGCAGGTGGCGATCAGGGCGGACTTCATGGCTCTCCTCGGACTCGTGGCTCGTCACGCAACGTAGCCGCAACGGGAGGAGGCGAGAGTGGTCCGATCGCACCACAACCGGTCACAAATCGCTTACGCCGATCAGCCCGTCCTGGATCGCCCGCGCGACGAGCGCGGCCTTGGTCGGGGCCTCCCTGCCCATCTGGGCGTACTTGACCCGGATCCGCTCGAGATGCGAGTTGACCGTGTTCGGCGAGATCCCCAGCCGGTGCGCCACGAAGTCCTTCGACTCGGACTGGAACCACTCGATGAGCACCTCGGTCTCCCGCGCGGAAAGGGCGGGGCGCCGCTCGGAGCGGTCGCCGGCCATCGCGCCCGCCAGCGACGGCGGCGTGTACGACCGGTCGGCCGCCGCGGTGCGCACGGCTTCGAGGAGATGCTCCGCGCCCTCGGCCTTGGTGAGATAGCTGAGCGCGCCGAGTTCGAGGCACTGCAGGACGGTCTCGTCGTCGGCCCGCATCGAGTAGACGACGACGCGCCGGCCCGCCTCGGTGAGCCGCCGCAGATCGCCCATCGCCGGGGTGGTGCTGTTGAGGTGCAGGTCGAGGATGACGACGTCGGCCTGCGCGCCCTCGCCGATCCACGCGGCCCGCACGTCCTCGCCTTCGGCCACGACGGTGACCGGCGGGGTGCCGCAGGACAGCCAGTGCACGACCCCGGCCCGTACGGCCGGATGATCGTCGACGACCACCGCGGTCAGTTCGGTCGCGAACGCCATTTCGCCTCCATCCACGATCGTTCTCCCAGTGCGTGCCATTCGACGTCGACGGCGCCCGATCCGTTCTCCGTCACACACGGTTCACCGTCCGTGATCGCCGCGACACGGATCTCGTCGTCCGCGCGCAGGACGCTGACCCTGGCCTGGGATCGGGCGGCGACCAGCGCGGTCATCAGCGGAGCGGTCAGTGCGCGGCGGACGGCGGTCGGGACCGGGGCCGGTTCGCCGCTGACCGCCAGCGTGACCGTCAGGCCCCGCCGCTCGGCGAGATCGACGCAGGCCGACACCTCGTGCAGCAGCGGGTCGGGGACGTCGTCGTTCTCCGCGAACAGGCGCCGTAATTGCGTGGCCGCGAGCGCGCATCGCCGCCGGACCTCGTCGTCACGCGGGTCGAGGGTGCGGTCGGCCAGCCCGGCCAGCAGCGGCAGGGTGGCACCGAGCTGTCCGGCGAACCGGTTCCGCTGGTCGGCCTCCCGCTCCTCGGCGAGTGCCTTGCGGTGGGCCTGGCGGTCCCGTTCGGCCGAGGCCTCCGCGGCTTCGCCCGCCCGCCGGTTGACCACCCCGATCAGCGCGAGCGTCGCGGCCTGGAAGGTGAGCACGCTGAGCCCGACGATCACCACGCTGCCGATCTCGCCGCGATCGGTGAGCTCCGCGCCGAACTGCCGGACGACGGCGAGCGTCATCTGGAGGACGAGCGCGGCCATCGCGATCGCGGGGCGGTCCATCAGCAGCACCAGCAGATGCCAGCCCGCCAGCCCGGACGCCCAGTTCTCGTCGCCGAAGAGCCGGTCCGCGGGCAGCGTCCAGACGGCGAGCGTCGACGCGGCGAGCACCACCACCGCCCCCGCGAGCGCGACCGGCAGGGGGACCGGCTTCCAGCGCAGCACCCACCACGCCGCCACGACGAGCACGAGGGCGAGCGCCGCGAACGCGATCCGGCCGGGGGCGCCGGTCAGCCGGGCCAGGCTGAGCCCGATCTGGATCGCCGCCGTCGCGAGCAGGACCGCGATCCGGCAGCCGCCGAG
Organism: Amycolatopsis sp. EV170708-02-1; assembly: GCF_022479115.1. Classification (NCBI taxonomy): domain Bacteria; kingdom Bacillati; phylum Actinomycetota; class Actinomycetes; order Pseudonocardiales; family Pseudonocardiaceae; genus Amycolatopsis; species Amycolatopsis sp. EV170708-02-1. The sequence goes on along the minus strand of NZ_CP092497.1, from coordinate 2,286,649 downwards.
GACGCGGTCCGCGGTCTCATTCATGCGGCCACACCAGTTCCACCGTGGTCCCCGCACCGGGCGCGGAGATCACTTCGGCCCGGCCGCCCGCCGCGGCCATGCGTTCGACGAGCGATTCCCGGATACCGCGCCGCTGGGCCGGGGTCTTCGCCGGATCGAAACCCCGGCCTTCGTCCCGGACGGTCACGCGTACGCCGTCTTCGACCGTCAGCCGGGCTTCGCGGACACCCGCGTGCCGGTCGACGTTCAGCAGCGCCTCGCGCACGGCGCGGACCAGCGCGAGCGCCGCCGACGCCGGGATCGGCGCGACCGGCGACCAGCGCGTCTCGACCTTCACCGGGCTTTGCGCGAGCACGCCGCGCAACGAGGTTTCGAGATCGACCACGCTGCCGGGGCCGGATTCGCCGGTGAGGATCGCGAGATCGCGGCGGGCGTATCCGGCGACCTCGGCCGGATCCGTCGTCTCCCCGCGCTGGGCGACGGTGAGAAAGGTGGCCGCGGCCGTGTCGTGCAGGACGGCCAGATACTCCCGTTCCCGCAATCGCCTTTCCACGGCAAGGGATTCCTCACGCGTCAGCCGGGCCCGGCGCTCGCGGAGGTGGTCGATCCGGCGCGTCGTCCGTGACAGCAGAAGGAAGGCGACGCGGGCGAGTGTGGCTTCGATGAGCACCCGCAGGATCACCGAGAAGCCGTCCTCGAAGCCGAGCGGCACCACCTCGATCGCCAGCAGGCAGGCGATGGCGGGCACGGTGATCTTCGGCGGCCATTCCCATTGGAGGGTGATGGCGGTGAGGGTGAGCACGTTGAGCGCCCACTGGTTCAGCTCGCCCGCTTCGGGCGCGGTCAGGAACTGGGTGCCGCAGATCGCCGCGGCACGCACCAAGGTCAGCGCGAACGCCGCCGGCCTGCCGCGGCCCGTCTTCCCCACGACGTACTCGGCCACGGCGGTGACCAAGGCCAGCGCGAGCAGACCGAAGGCGAGCGGGAGCGCGTCCGACGGCGTGGCGAGCACGCCGAAAACGCTGATCACGAGCAGTCCGGCACCCCTGGCCGGGCCGGCGAACCGGCCGACCACCCGCGAGAACTCCGCTTCGACGGAGGTCTCACGATCGGACGGCACGGCAGCAAGTCAAACAGATGCCTCGAGCGTGCGCAGGTCCAGTACCCGCCAGGTGAGCGCCTCGTTCCCGCCCACCGACCACCACACGTACGGCCCCCGCGCCAGCACGGTGCCGAACTCCGCCGCCAGGTCGGCCATCCGGCCGGTGGCGGTGTCGTAGAGGGCGAGCACACCGCGGTCGTCGTCGACCACGACCGCGTACCGGTCGAGTACGACGACGTCGCCGAACGCGGGCCGGACCCCCTTCCCGCCGACACGTCTGCGGTCGGAGCCGTCGGGTTTCATCAGGTCGAACCGGGCCGTCCCGCTCTGGCGCAGGACCTGGACCCGGCACCAGGGCGGCGTGCAGTCGACCAGTTCGACGTTCTGCCCGCCGACCCGGGTGACCCGGCCGTCGCGGAGGTCCACCAGCTCCGACGGTCCCGCCTGCTCGACGGCGGCCGAGGTCGCGAACGGCCAGGCGGTGAGCGCGAACTCGCCGGGCAGCGGGGTGCGGGTCACCGGGCCGCCGGACAACGCGACCGTCCGCACCTCGGTGGCGTCGTCCCGCACGGCGACCCAGGACGCCCGGCCCTCGCGCACGACGAGGTCGTACTCGGAGTCCAGGAGCACGACCCGCCCGGTGTCGGCGGTGACCAGGACGGGGTTCTCCCCGCGTGGCCCGGAGCGCCACAAGGCGCCCGTCCCGGTGATATCGGACAGTTCCAGCCACACCAGCGACTCCGGGGAGGTGGCGAGAACGAACCGGGGCGAGCCCGAGAGCGGGACTTCGCGGAGTACCCGTTCTCCCAGCGTCAGCCGGAGCGAATCGCCGGCCCGGGCGATCCCGGCCGAGGTCCCGGAATCGAGGTATGCCAAGGGTGTGTACGGCGACCCGGTGACCGTGTTCGCGGCGATCCTCGCGCCGGGCCAGACGTCGGTGACGGACGCGGAGACCGGAGCCTTGGCCGCCGGGACCGGCGCGGGCAGGACCACGACCACGACGGCGGCCACTGCCGCGAGCGCCAGGCCGATCGGGGTGCAGTCACGGGGGATCACCGCACCACCGCGGGCGAGGAGGCGTTCGCGCGGAGGAGCGCGGGCGCGCCGGTGCCGTCGGCGGGGACGGAGTAGATCGCCTTGTCCCGGCCGTAGGCGACGGTCCGGTCGTCCAGCCACTGCGCCTGGTCGTCCAGATGCGCCGGGTCGGCGAGCGGGACGTCACGTCCGTCCACAAGGGACAGGACGTGCAGGCGCCAGCGGTCGCCGTCGCGGAACTTGTAGGCGACGCGGGTGCCGTCCGGCGAGAGGGAGGGACATTCGACGTTGCGCCGCAGCGCGGTCAGCGTGCGGCCGCGGAGATCGCCTCGGACCAACCAGGTGCCGCCCGCGGACCGGGCAGTGGCGTAGAAGGTCAGGTCGTCGCGGGCGAAGGTCACACCCCAGTAGTTCAGATCCTGGGCGGGGTAAGGCTTTCCGTCGACGGTGAGCGCGAAGTCCTCCAGCGAGCCGTAGTGGTTTCCGGTGGCCAGGTCGTAGATCCCGGCGGTGGTGGAGAACGTGCCCACCCCGCCCAGGTACGAGTCCCCGGCGCGGAACACCGTCCAGCCCACCAGGCGTCCGGACGGCGACATCCTGACCCGGGACGGCGTTCCCCATTCGGAGATCCGCGCCGGTTCGGCCCCCGGTTTCGTGACGACCAGTTCGGCCTGGTCGGGCACCGCCGTCGCGCGCAGGCACGCCAGGGTGCCCGCGGCGACGTCCACGCGCTGACAGGACGGGCCGACGCGCTCGTCCTGCCGGACGCGGCCCGACTCGTCGACGTACAGCATCCCGCCGTGAGCGAGGTCCAGCCGCTGTTCCGCCACCGCGTCGCCGGTGCGCAGCCCGACGAACACCGCCCGGCCACCACCGTCACCACGAGCGCCGCGACACCCGCCCAGATCCGCCTCATGCCACCCTCGTTCCGGCCAGGATCGACACCAGCAGCGCCACGGCGAACACCGCGAACGCGGGACCGAGCGACACCCCCGCCGCGAGCGCGCCGAACAGCACCGCGCCGGCGGCCCTCGCCAAGGCCTGTCCGGTTTGGACGAACGCGAGACCGGTGGCCCGCAACGACTCCGGCACGTGCGGCGCCGCGTGGGCCATCAGCACGCCGTCCGTGCACGCGTAGAACACGCCGTGTGCCGCCAGGACCACCACCGCGACGAGCCATCCGGTCGCCGAAGCGGCCAGCACGACGTACGCGGCGAGCAACACGACGTGCCCGGCGAGGAACACCTTCCACCGTCCGAGCCGGTCCGCGAGCCGCCCGATCGGCGAAGCCAGCGCCATGAACGCCAGCGCCGTCGCCAGCGGCAGCAGGGGAAGCGCCCCTGGCGGCAATCCGGCGGACCGCTGCACGCCGACGAACAGGAACATGTCGCCGACCGTGCACACACCGAGAAGCGCCGCTGCCAGGCAGGTTCCGCGGAGCTCCGGCCGGCGCAGCAAGGCGAATCCGGCGCGCAACCGGACCCGGGACCGCTCGACGGCCCCGGCGGGGGCACGGACGAACACCGCCAGCACGATCACCGCGATCACGGCGAGGCAGAAGCTCACCCCGAACACCGCCGGGTAGTCGCCGACGAGCACGGTCAGCAGGCCGAAGGCGGCGACCGGCCCGAGCAGCGCGCCGGCGGTGTCCATCGCGCGATGGACACCGAACGCGCGGCCCAGCCCGTCGGCCGGGGTGGCGAGGGTGATCATCGCGTCCCGCGGCGCGGTACGGATGCCCTTGCCCGCCCGGTCCGCGCCGATCACCAGGCCGATCGCGCCGAGCGAGGACCCGGCGGCGGGAAAGGCGAGTTTGGTCGCCGCCGAGAGGCCGTAGCCCACCACGGCCACGGCCTTCGGACGGCCGAGACGGTCGGCGAAGTAGCCGCCCGCCAGCCGCAGCAGCGCCGTCGCCCCGGTGTACAGCCCGTCGATCGCGCCCAGCTGCAGATACCCGACGCCGAGGCCGTACACGAGGTAGAGCGGGAGGACCGCGGTGACCATCTCGGCGGACATGTCGGTGATCAGGCTGACCACGCCCAGACCGATGACGGTGCTGGAGACCGCGTGCTTCGTGCGGCTCGCGGGCCGGGCGTGGTCGGCGGAGCGGAGGGAGGAGAGGTACATGGCGGGCCTTCCCGGCGCTGCTGTCGTGAGTGGCTGAAGGGACCGTGACGTGAATGTCCACAAAGGACAAGTGCGAGAGTGGAACGCCCGATTCGGCCACCTCGTGCGGGGTCGTGAGTGACCTTTCGGGTTCCAACCCGAAACACCACTCACGACCACCGGGCCAGGGATGAAGGCTCCCTTCACCGCATGAGACTCGGCGAAGGGAGCCTTCATCCCACCATCGACCCGGCCGAGACCATGCGGTCTTACAGCGCGAATCGCAGCCGCACGGCACTAAGCGGTGACGCGGATGTCGTCGACCGCGGACTCCCACAGCGACGCGGTACTCGCGTCGGCGGCCTCGACCAGCAGCCGCACGCTACGGCCGGCGAACGACGACAGGTCCGCCGTCGCGTTCTGCCAGACCCCGGCCACCTCGGTCGCGGACCCGGTCTTCTCGAACACCGTCGTCGGTGTGGTCCCGTCGAGGACGCGGATCCGCAGGTAGTCCGCCGACGTCGCGTTGTCGCCGTGCGCGAAGGTGTAGGAGAAGGTCAGTTTCCCGCCCGCGGGCACCGTGAACAACGGTGAGGCCAACGACGACGCCCCGCCGTCGAGGTCGTTGACGCCGTATTCGGAACCGGCCGCCCGCCCGGTGACCAGGCAGTTCGCGCCGCTGGTGGTGTCGCCGCGCTGTTTGATCTGATTGCTGTAGGTCGAGGTGGTCTGTTCGGGGTCGCCCCGTTCCCATTTGCCCGCCGTGGCGGTGTCGGCCCCGGCCGCGTTGAGCCGCCAGCCCTTGTCGGTCTCGAAGTCGTCGGCGAACGCCTCACCGCCCGCCGCGCCGACGCTCACCGTGACCTTCGCCGTCTGGGTCGTGGAGCCCGAGGATCCGGTGACCGTGGCGGCCGCCGACCCGGACGCCGTGTCCGAAGCGGTCAAGGTCAGCGTCGCGGTCGCGGTGCCGTTGGCGGGCGGGGTGACCGACGACGGGGAGATCGTCCCGGTCACGCCCGAGGGCAGGCCGGAGACCGAAAGCGCGGTCGCCGCGGTGTAGCCGCCGGTGCTGCCGACGTTCACCGTCACCGACGCCGTCCCACCCGGGTTCACCGACACCGACGACGGTGTGGTGCCGACGGAGAAGGCGGGGGAGGAGGCGGCCTTCTTGCACTTGCCGGTCGCGGTGTCGGTGAAGGTGCGGCCCGACACCGGCACGAAGTCGCTGCGGTAGTCGGTGGCGCTCAGCGTCAGCTTCCCGACGCCGAAGGTGTTGGTGTTGCCCGCCTCCTGCACGGCGGCCGAGGACTGGTCGAAGTTGTAGTAGCCCCGTCCGCCGGTACCGATCAGCAGCTCGCGGACGCCGTTCACGTCGTCGCGCGTGCCGTCCGGCCGCGACGGCGCGTAACGCTGGTAGTTGTGGTCGTGGCCGACGACGATGAGATCGGCCTTCGCGGTGTAGAGCGCCTGGAAGAACGGCGTGACCGACGAGTCGTCGCCGTGCGAGCCGCGGCTGAACCGCGGATGGTGGAAGAACGCGGCCGTGCACGGTTTGGTGCTCGCCGCCAGGTCGTTCTTCAGCCAGGTCTCCTGCGCCGAACCGGCGCTCCGGGAGATGTTGGAGTTGAGCGCCACGAAATGCCAGTCGCCGACATCGAAGCTGTAGTAGCCCTTGCCGCGTTCACCGGCCCGCGCACCGAAGTAATCGAAGTAACCGGAGGCGCCGGACGTGTTGTATTCGTGGTTGCCCGGCGTCGGATAGGTGATCGCTTTGAACTGCCCGTAGTAGGGGTCGTAGTTGTTCTTGTATTCCGACAGCGTGCCCGAGCTGTAGGCGTTGTCCCCGGCCAGGATCAGCGCCTGCGGATTCATGTTCTTGATCAGCGGCGCGGTCTGGTTGCACGAAGACCCGCAGACGTCGCCCACGGCGGCCACCGTGGTCGTCGCCTCGGCGAGCGGCCGGTCACCCGCCTGGTAGGCGTCGATGGCGAAACGGCTGGCGGGATCGGACAGCGCTGCCGACACCCGCACACAGTCGCCTTCGAACGCGCGGGTGTGGAACGCCTTGCCCGGCCAGTGCCGCGCGGTGAGCGTGTACGAGCCCGCGCTGCTGCCGGTCAAGGTCACGGAGTCGTTGCCACGCAACGAAAGCTCCGTGAACCGGACGCGGAGCCAATGCGCGCCGGGCGCGCAGACGGACCGGTCGGCCGAAGTGGACGCGCCGCCACCTGATACCGCCGCCGGGCCGCCGGTGACGCCGGCTTCGGTCAGTTGCGGAACCTGATCGGCCACTTCGGGCACGGCGGGCGGTGCGGCCCCACCCGCTTGGGGGTGCGCGGCGACCAGGAAGGCGCCGGCCGCCAAGGTGGAGGTCGCGACGGCGAGCGTGCGGCGGCGCCATCGTGTGGTGGGTGAACGCATGGGAGATCATCCTCTTCGGTCATCGGCGGGAGGACGTGCGAGTCGTCGGCGATTCGGGGATTCTTCCGACGATTCCGACCCTAATCCGGGCCTCGTGAGCGTCAACGAAAAGTCACGGCGAGGCTGGATAACTCTGAACGGCGCCGGTTCACCCGACGAAAGTCGGGCGTTTCGGACGGTACGCTGCGCCTTCATGACGAGTCTCGCTCCGGCGGAATTCGGTGCCGCACTGCGCGCCGCGATCGAACGCAGCGGGCTGAGTCTCAGCGAGATCAGCCGCCGATTGCGTGACCACGAGACGCCGGTCAGCATCAGCGCGCTGAGCTATTGGCAAAATGGGGAGAACCGGCCGGAACGAGCGAGTTCCCTCGCCGCGGTGGCCGCGCTGGAGGCCATTCTCGGGCAACCGCCGGAAACATTGACCGGGTTGCTCGGCCCGCGCCGCCCCCGCGGTCGCTGGACCGTCCGCACCGGCGACGCCCTGTCCTACGACCAGGTGTGGCGGCGGCCGGAAGAGGTGGTGCGCGCACTGGCCAAAATGGACGCGACACCCGACGAACTCGATACCCCGCACCGGCTTTCGCAGTTCCTCTCCTACCGTGTCGACGGTGACGGCAACCAGGAATCGGTCCGGGTCCGCCGGCTGATCCGTGCCGATCGGGACGGCACCTCGCGGTTCGTCTTCGTGAACCGGTGTTCCAGCATCACCCAGCCGCCGTCCGTGCTGTTCACCGACGGTTGCCGCCCGGCGCGGTTCCGCGCGGACGTCCCGTCGTCCACCTGCGTCTTCGAATTCGTCCTCGACCGCACCTTGGCGGCGGGCGAACTCGCCGTCGTGGAGTTCGGTGTGCGCTATCCGCCCGGCCAAGGCAGGACGCACGTCCAGGTCGCGCTCTACCGGCCGGCACGGGACGTCGCGGTGCAGGTCAGCTTCGATCCCGGCCGGGTGCCGCGGCGATGCGCCGGTTTCTTCCGGCCGCGCGGCGTCCTGCCGCCCGAGGAGCGGTGCGAGGCGACGTTCGACCGGGACACCAGCACCTTCCAGTTCATCACCCTCGATCCGCCGCCCGGTCAGTACGGGATCCAGTGGAGCTGGACCTGACTATTCGTAAGGACGTTCGGGCGCGGGGACCGGTGTGGCGCTTTCGACCTTCAGGAACGGGATGCGTTCCCCGTTGACCTCGTCCACCACGGACCCCGGCCGGAACGTGCCGGTGACCTCGATCCAGGTGTCGGGTTCGCTCGGGACGCGGCCGTCCAGCACGACCTTGACCGGCCGTCCGTCGGCGGCACAGCAGGTGAGGATCATCCGGACGAGCAGCGACGCGCCGTCCGCGCCGGTGGCGGTGAAACCGGTGAGCACGACCCGTCTCGCACCGAGGGACCGGCCCTCGTCGTACACCGCGCGCGAGGCGTAGTCCAAGACGGTCACCTTCACCGGGTCGCCGTCGGGCAGTGGCGGGTATTCGTCGGAACGCGTCAGCGCCATGCCCGCGTTGCCCGCGGCGTAGCTGCCGAGAGGCTGCGGGGCGACCAGCAGCAGGGCGAGGACCGGAAGCGGGAGCAGCCATCCCACTTTCGGGTGGCGATGACGGTTCGCGGCCGCCAGCACCAGGACCAGGAGACCCGAGGCGAGCAGGAACGGCCAGAGCCCTTCCTTGACATAGCGCAGGTACTGGCCGGTCAGGCAGACCTTGAGGACCGCCGCGCCCAGCAGGAGCAGTACGACGGTCGCGGCAGTCCGGTTCACCAGAGCACCGTCCCGGTCACCGTCGCGCAGGTGAGCGCGACCACGAACGTGGCGGGCGCGAACCGCGTTGCGAACCGCCTGCCGAAGGTGCCGGCCTGCATGGCGAACAGTTTCAGGTCGACCATCGGCCCGACCACCAGGAATGCCAGACGGGCGGTGAGGGAGAACTGGGTCAGGGAGGCGGCGACGAAGGCGTCCGCCTCGCTGCAGATCGACAGCAGGACCGCCAGCAGCGACAGCGCGAGGACACCGAGCACCGGGTTGTCGGCGACGACCTGCAGCCAGCGGCCCGGGATCAGGACGTTGAGCGTCGCGGCCGCCATGGCCCCGACGACCAGGAAGCCGCCCGCGTGCACCAGGTCGTGGCCCGCGGCGCCGGCGAACGCCCGCCAGCGCGTGTCACCGTGGGCGTGTTCGGGCAGCTTGATCCACTCCGTCCGGCCGAGGCCGAGCCACAGCCAGCCCATCACGACCGAAGCGGCGAGCCCGGCCGCCGCCCTGGCGAAGACCATCGACGGCCGGTCCGGGAACGCGATCGCCGTCGCGGCCAGCACGACCGGGTTGAGGGCGGGCGCCGCGAGCAGGAACGCCAGCGCCGCGGCCGGGGTGACCCCCTTGCGCACCAGGGCTCCGGCGACCGGGACCGAACCGCATTCGCAGCCCGGCAGCACCATTCCGGTCGCCGCGGCCGCCGGAACCGCGAGGGCCGGACGTTTCGGCAGGGCTTTCGCGAAGAATTCCTGCGGCACGAAGACCGCGATCGCCGCGGAAAGGGTCACACCGAAGACGAGGAACGGAACGGCCTGGAGCACGATCGAAACGAAGACCGTCGTCCAGGTCTGCACGATCGGCGTCCCGAGGACGTCGCCGAGCAGGATCCGCGCGAGCAGAACGAGCACGAGGAAGCCCGCGAGCACTTCCACCGAACCGGTGCGCCGTCCCACTTCGGTGTCGCTCATGTGGCGAACCTCCCATCGTCGGTCAGGACTTTAGGGATTTCGCGGTCCACCTGGAATTTCGTTGTCTGGATAACGCTGAACGCGGCTGAATGGACCGGGTTACCCGCCTCGCCCGGTCGGGGGTATTTCCGGATTCCGATTGTGTTCCCCCGGTCGGTGGGCACAAGAATCGCCGCATGCGTGCAAGGCGTTTCGCCTCTCTTTCCGCCGGTGCCGCCGCCGCGGTGTGCGTGGCGGCTCTCGTGGTCACCGACGGCGCGGCCGCCGCCCCTTTACCGGGTGGGCTGGGACCGTGCGTCGGTCCGGCCTGCCCGGACAAATACCCGCCGGTGAACAACAAGGACTACGCCGGCCGGGACAACGGCATCAACGTCTATGTCGGCGGTGAATTCCAGGTACGGGAAGCGGCGGCCGAAGCCGAAGGACGGGTCGTCGTCCTCGGCGATTTCGACATGGCGAAACGAGCGGGCGCGTCCTCTGTGTACAACGTCGGCATCGCCGGTGTCGGATCACGCGTTCCGCCGCCGGACGGCGCCGACTTCCTGACCACCGGCGGAAACGTCAGCGTCGCGGCGGACCAGCGGCTGCTCGCCGACGGCGGGGTCGTCCGGCACGCGGGAACCGTCACCGGGACGGTGACCGGCACACTCGAAAAGGACCCCGACGCGGCGAAACCCTATGTGGGCCTGCGTGAGGATCTCCGGGTGGCGAGCAAGTGCTACGCACGCGAAGGCACCACACCGCGGCCGGCCACGGGCACGGCGGTGAACCAGGGCTATCGCACCCTGTTCACCGGAGACGGCAAATCCGCGCTGCAGGTGTTCACCGTGGACTTCGACCTGACCGGTGCCACCGGCGGGATGCAGGGGATCGAGTTCGAGGGCATCCCGGCGGGGGCGACGATCCTGGTCAACATGGTGGGGGCCGCCCGGACGATCAACACCTACACCGGAGACCTGAACGACCAGGACCCGCTGAACAAACTGCGCGAGCGGCTGCTGTGGAACTTCCCCGACGCCACCCAGGTGAAGATCGCCGGTGGCGCCCAATTCCAGGGAAGTGTGCTGATCGGCGAGCCCGGGAGCACCGCGACCGTCACCGCGTCCGGGATGAACGGCCGGTTCTTCACCACGGGCTCGCTGGTGCACAGCTCCGAGGCGACCGGCGGTGGCGGGCAGGAGTTCCACGCCTACCCGTTCGACGGCGATCTGCCCGAATGCGTCAGCACGCCGACGACCACGCCGAGCACTTCTTCTTCCAGCTCGACCACGACGAGCAGCAGTAGTTCTACGTCGACGAGCCCGACTTCGACCTCGACGTCCACGTCCAGCTCGCCCACGTCGACCACGTCCACTTCGACGTCCAGCTCGTCGACGTCGGCCACGTCCACTTCCACCACGCCGACGTCGACCACGTCGTCGAGTCAGACGAGCAGCACGTCGACCAGCCCGACGTCGAGCAGCGCTTCGTCCAGCCCGACGTCGTCGAGTGCCACCTCGTCGAGCGCCACTTCGAGCAGTGCCACCACGTCGTCGAGCCCGATCGGTTCGAGCAGCACTTCGCCGACCACCACCAGCAGCTCCTCGAGCACCACCCCGGGCCCCGGCGTGACCACCTACACGACACCGGGGCAGCCGGGAGCGACCACACCGGGCGGCGGACCATCGGACAGCGGCCCGCTGGCCTCGACCGGCAGCGAGATCCGAGGCCTGCTGGTGTCCGGCCTGTTCCTGCTGCTGGTCGGTGGCGTGCTGGTGGCGCTCACGATCCGGTCGAGGCGCCGCGAGTCCTGATACTCGCTCCGCGCAGGCTGCCGGGTGTACGAATGAGCCTTCGGGTAGTGATCCCCGCAGGACACCGAGGAGGACCCGTTGTCTCCCAGGGAGCTCATACGCACCCACCTGGCCGAGGCCGGAATCGACTTCCTGACCGGTGCCCTGCGGGCCGCCCGGGAGGCAGGCGACATCGCCGCGGACCGTGATCCGGCACGGGAGGCGCATCTCCTGTGGAGCGTGGCGAATCTCCTGCGCGCGCCTGCGGTCGTGGACGAGCGCCGGACCGGCGAGGTTCTGGCGACCGTCGACTACCACCTCGACCGCTTGTTCCGGCCACGCCCGAAACTGGCGGTCGTGGTGGTGGATTGCCCCGCACCCCAGGCCCTGGCTCCGTTCTACGAAGGCCTGTTGGGCGTGCGCCGGACTGTGGACGGTCCCGATCACGTCCGGATCGCCTTGGACGGCGACCAGCCCGGCCTCGCCTTGCACCGCACGGATCACTTCGTCCGGCCGGACTGGAAGAGCGGCGAACCGGCGCAGCAACTGCACCTGGATCTGCTCGTGACCGACCTGGACGAGGCGGAGCAGGAGGTGCTCGCCCTCGGTGGGCAGCTTCTCGACGGCTCGGACAAACCCATCGGCTACCGCGTGTACGCCGATCCGATCGGACATCCGTTCTGCCTGGTCACCCCTGAGGGGCTTGGCTGATCCGCGCGTCGGCGGCGAGGGCGGTGTCGATGACGTCGCGGCGGTCCACCAGCAGGGCCTCCGCGGCGGTCCGGCCGGTCGCGGCCAGGTAGGCGTCGACGAGCCGGTTGCCGACCGCGTATCCGGCGCCGGTCGGCAGGCCGACGGGAGTGCCGCCGTAGCGGGCGGCCGTCTCGTCGCCATGAACCCAGGCCGCGAAGTTCTGCATACCGGTGATCTCCAGACCGAAGACGACCTTCTCGAACACCGCGTCGTCACGCAGATGCGGGACACCGATGCGGGCGTAGCCGAGTTCGTCGCCGTACAACTGGCGGGCGAACGCGTCGGCCAGGCCCTCGGACACGATCTGCTCGCCGACCGTGACGGTCGCCGGATCCCAGATCACCCCACCGGGGCTGTAGCGCAGGTTGTGGTTCAGCTCGTGGACCGCGGTGGCCTCCAGCCGCGCCAAATTCTCCGGATACGGCCAGAAGTTGAGGTAGATGTAGCCGGTCACGCTGCCGTTGGCCGACATCCCCAGGTTCGGGCCCATGAAGTGCCGGTCGCCGGGATCACCCAGCACGGTGAGCACGGTGATGTCCGGGATCGCCAGCCCGGGCGTCGCGGCCAACTGCGCGGTGACGGCGTCGTCCAGCGCCCGCTGGATGCGATTCCAGGCATCCGCGTCGTGCAGGGCTTCGAGCGCCTCCAGGCAGCGATCCTCGTCGCGGTCGAGCGGGAATCCGGAACCCATCGCGTGCATCGCCACGAGGTCCACGTCGCCGGGGAAGTAGCGGTACATCCCGGCGGCGGGCTCGACCATCGCCTTGAGCAGCCGCGCGCGGTCCGTCTGCGGCGCGTGCAGGATCTCGCGCATGGCGGGGTAGGTGTCGAGAACGGTGATCGTCATGGGAACGACGGTAAAGGCTCCAGTGGGTGGAGACTCAAGCCTCGGCGAGGAATTCCGCCACCGCCTTCCGCCCGGCCACCCCGGGCTCCCGGTTCTGGATGGAATGTGCCGCTCCTTCGACGATCACGACCTTGCCCCGTGGCGCCGCTTTCACCTCCGCGTACGCCCACTCCATCGGCGTCGACAGGTCACGGTCGCCGTTGAGCAGCAGCACCGGGACGGCCGGCAGCTTCCCGCCCGGGTTGGAGCTCGGCGGGACGACCGGCCACGGCAGACAGGTCTGGACGAATCCGACCCCGGTCGCGACGGCGGGACTGAACGGCCACGTGTCCCGCGCGCTCAACCGCTTCTCGGTCAGGTCGAGCGACGGCTCGCGGACGGGGCCCGGCGTTCCCGCGTCACCCCAAGGGAAACGCATGTCCGCGCACAGTGTCGCGGCGTGCAGGCCCGCGCTGAACGACGCGAGCGGGTCGCCGCCGGACGCGAGATTCCGCAGCAGTGAGTCGAGTTTCGTGGTGTCGCCACCGCGCGCGGTCCGCAGCGCGGTGATCAGGTCGGTCCCCAGCGCCGACGGGTCCCGATAGCTCGGGTCGACGAACTCGTAGGTGACGATCATGTCGAACAGCGCGACACCCGCCGCCGTGTCCCGGTTCCGGACCAGCCAAGCGAGATCTTCGGCCGGATCGGAGCCGCAGACGGGCGGCTCGGCGCAGGCGTCCCGCAGGACGCGCGCGGTCGCCTTCAGCGCTGGGAGGTACAGCGACTGGCCGGCCGTCGCATGGTGGGGGAGCACCGAATCGAGGACCAGTTTCGAGACGTTGCCGGGATGCGCGATGGCGTACCGCGACGCGGTGAAGGAACCATAGGAGACCCCGTCCACCACCATCTTCGGCACGCCGAGGGCCCGGCGGAGCAGATCGAGATCGGCGACCGTCGCGTCGCTGCCATGAAACCGGGCCTTGTCGCCGAGCGCCGCGGCACACCGGGTCACCGCCTCGCGGGTGGGCGGTTCGATATCGGAACTGCCCACCTGGGCCTGCAGATCCGGACAGTCGAGGGCGTTCGCGCCGGTACCGCGCTGGTCGATCATCACCAGCCGGTGATCGGCGAACACCTCCGGCATCCGGTCGAAGAGGCCGGTACTGAACGGGACTCCGGGCTGCCCCGGCCCGCCGGTGAGGAACAGCAGCACCCCCTTGGCCGCGTTCGCGTTGTTCGCGGTGGCGACCTGGAGTTTGAGCGTGCCGGGTGTCCGGCCGCGATGGTCGAGCGGCACGGTCAACGTCGAACAGGTGAACCGCGCGTCGTGCGCGCAAGGCCGCGCGTCCTCCAGCCGCGGCCCGGCGGCCGAGGCGGTGGCGGGTCCGGCGAGCCCCGCGGTCGCCGCGACGATCACGGCGAGGGCGAGCGTCTTCGATCGCATGGACCGATTCTGACCAGGGATGACGGGGTGGCGCTCGGGTTTCGCCCAAGTTGGTCCGGTCGGCGGACCGCCGGCCCGGTACGGAGCCGGACCGGCGGTCACCGGCGCTTTCTACCGCAGGGCGAGGCCGTCCGTGACGGCTTTGACCCCGCTCAAACCGGGAACCGCGACCGGTACCGTCGTGTAGTACGGATAATTCATGACAGCGGCGCCCAGGCCGAAACTTTCGTTGCTGCCCCAGCCCAGGACGGTCCCGTCCGCGCGGACGGCGTAACCGCCCCCGCCGAACCGCCCGATCGCCTGGGCATCGGTCACGTCGCGGACCTGGACGGGGACCGCGGACAGGCAGTCCGGGCCACAGTCCGAGCCGTTGCCCAGCCCGCCGCTCCTGTTGCTGCCCCACGAGAAGACCGTGCCGTCGGACTTCAGGGCGAACGCGCGCGACCAGCTACCGGTCACCGACGTGACCCCGGTCAAGCCGGAAACCTGGACCGGGACCCGCGAAAAGCAGGCCGACGGGGTCGTGCAGGTGACCCCATTGCCCAGCTGGCCCTCGGAGTTGGCGCCCCAAGCCGCGACCGTGCCGTCCGTCTTGATCGCGTAGCCGTTGTCGCCGCCCCCGGAACCGAGTGCCTTGATCCCGGTGAGGCCGGAGACCCGCACCGGAGTCGAGGAGCTCGCGACCGTGGAGCCGTTGCCCAGCTCGCCGCGGGTGTTGCCACCCCACGACCACACCGTGCCGTCGGCTTTGAGCGCGTATCCGGTTTCCCTGGCCGCCGAGATGGCGGTGACCCCGGACAGCCCGGAGACCTGCACCGGCGTGACGACGTTCCGGCCCCACTGCCACACGGTGCCGTCGGACTTCAGGGCATAGCCCGTGGTGTCGCCGCTCGCGATGGCCTTGACCCCGGTGAGCCCCACGACGGGGACCGGGGATTGCGAGGTGGTGGCGCCGCCCGCCGACCAGCCGTTGCCGAGCCGCCCGGCCCAGGTCGCGCCCCAGGCTTTGACGGTGCCGTCGGCGCGCAACGCGTATCCGCTGTCGGACCATCCGGCGAGCTCGACGATGTCACTCAGGCCGCTGAACGGTTTCATCGTCATCGGGAGCACGTCGCCCTGTTCCCAGGAGTAGGGACCCCATGTCGTCACACAGCGCGCCAGGCAGTCGGCGGGCGGCACGGTGAAATAGCCCGACAGGTCGGCCGTCACGTCGATCGAGCCGGCGCGGTTGTGGACGTAGGTCGTGCGGACGACGTCACCGGCGGTGGCGGGAGACCCGAAGAGGGATTCGACGAGCGGGGCCACCGCCACCGAGATGGTCTGCCCCGGAACCACGTGCACACTGGGCGGCGGTTCACTGGTCGATCGATTCTCCCAGGCGGTGATGGCGGTGTTCGCCGTCGCCGAGTACCCGGTCAGGTTGAGCGCCAGCGCGAGGGCGTTGGACGGAATCGACCGTTGCACCCGGTAGGACAGGTCGCTCTTCGGGCCGATCTTCCGGGCCTGGCCGTCGAAGACGCCGAGACCGGTGCGGCTGTCGAGGACTCGTTCCGGAGCCACCGGAGTGAAGAGCGCCCCGTAGTCGGTGGCGTAGAAACCGATCAGGTTGGCTTCCACCTGCACCGTGCCCGCCAGGTTGTACAGATCGATCGAGCGGTTGGCGCCGATCTTGACCGTGATCAGGTTCGAGCCCTGACCGCCCGGATACGCGGCGACGCTGGACATGGTCGGCCGTGGTGTGGCGGCGGGAGAAGCGGTGACGTACGTGGCGACGGTGGGCTGGCTCAGCGTCAGGCTGAACGTGATCGCGGTGGCCGTGGCCGGGACTTTGCCGGTCAGGGCGATGCGGGTCGTGGCGTTGTGGCCGATCGAGGCGATCGGCAGTCGCTCGGCGCTGGTCGGGGTGTACCGCGAACCCGGCGCCGTCGTGTAGTAACCCATGATGCTCACGACCAGGTGGGTCGTGCCGGACTCGTTGTGGAAGTCGAGCGCCCGATCGGCGCCGACCTGCACGGTGACCTGATTGGACCGTCGTTTGCCGTTCTGCACCAGCAGGTTCGGCAGGCTCGGGCGCGCGGTCCCGTGCGGGAAGACGGTCACCGCGGTGTCCGCTGTCGGGCCTTCCGCCCAGACGTTCAACACGACCGCGGTGGTGCCTTCGGGCGCGAGGCTCGCCGCGCTGCCGGTGACCGTGGTGCGGGCGCCGACCGGTCCGACCAGGATCCCGACGCCGCGGACGGTGTCCAGGAACCGGGTCGGCTGAACGGCGGTGAAGCTCGACGCCGGTGAGGTGAGGGCCGCGGCGGGCGCGGCTTCGGCGGTGAAGCCCGTCAAGACCGACGAGAGCGTGAGGATCCCTGCGGCCAAGGCCGCCACTCGGGATCTGAAAGTCGACTGTGGACGCGAAGTATCCATGTTTCCCCCAGAGAAGCCCAAAACGGGCTCAGGGAATCTACCTTCGCCCGGGTGAGCTGCGGTAGCGGCCGTTCGGGCGAGTGCCACGACCCTGAGACCGGACCAGGGGAAAGCCCGGATGTCCCCGTCGCCGCCCGCTTCTACCGTCGTGATCATGATCCGACGGATACTCCTGACGGTGCTCGCCGGTGCGGCGGTCCTGCTCGTGCCCTGGACCGTCTATCTCGCGCACACCCTGCCCGACCGGTACGACACGGGTCAGTGGCGCGCCGCGTGGGTCGGATTCGACATCGCCCTCCTGGTGTGTTTCGCGGTGGGGGCCTGGCTGGGGACGCGACGGCGGCGGGCGGCGGTGCCGCTGCTGTCGGCGACGGCCGCGATGTTGTGCTGCGACGCGTGGTTCGACGTCATGCTGGGCTGGACGTCGTCCGAGCGGTGGACCAGTGTCGCGCTCGCCGTCTTCGTCGAGATCCCGGTCGCCGTGGTGCTGGCCTTCGCCGCGCGTCGGCTGTTGGGTGACGCGCTGCCGATGCGATCGGTGAGCCTGCACGACATCGCGATGCGCGAAGACCCGCGATACCACTTGGTGACGCGCGAGCTTCCCGCCGCCGCGGAGGAGGTCGCGCGCCGGACGGGGCTGGGGCGCGCTGAAGTCGCCGAATGCCTGAAAACCCTGCAGGACACCGGGTTCGTGCGTCGTGACCGGAAGGGGAACTGGATCGCGATCCCGCAGGACCTGCGCGAGCCGAAGCCGGACGACTACGACGGCGCGGACCGGGAACGGGTCACCGCGTTCCTCGACGCCAAGTACGCGAACGAGGTCGCCGTCCTGTCCTGGGCCGCGAAGCATCGCGAGGAGTTCGGCCCTTGGGCGACGGCGCAGCGGACGACGACGAGGCTGACCGAGGCGGAATTCCGGGAACTGGAAGCCGAATACCGCGAGCTGATCACGCGGTACTGCCGACGCCGTCCGGCGGCGCAAGCGAAGGAGCTTTCCGTGCGCTTCTACGCCTTCCCGCCACCGGAGAGGGTTCCGGTCTGACAGCCTGCCGGTGGGTTCAGGACTGGGTGGGTCTTGGCTGGTGTGACGCGAAAGCCAGTGGGCTGAAGGCTCCCTTCGCCGCGTCTGATGCGGCGAAAGGAGCCTTCAGCCCCGGCGGGGGCGTGACATGGACAGGCCGGCTCAGGGATGCCGCCAGGCCAGGAAGGTCTCCAAAGTGGTCAACCGGTGCTCACGCACGGCCAGTTCGATCTCCCCGGCGGGCGCGTTCCGGTCGAACAGGTCGAGGATCTTCTGGTGCTCCTGCACGGATTCGTGCGCGCGGCCGGGCACGAAGCTGAACGTCGACGTGCGCAGCCCGGCCAGCCGGTTCCAGCCGCGGTTGACCAGATCGAGCACCTGCGGATTGGGGCAGGTGCCGAACAGGACACGGTGGAAGTCGCGGTTCAGCGCGGTGAACCGCGACGGCTCGAAATTGTCCAGGCAGGCGGTCAGTTCCGCGTTGAGCCCCTTCGCCTCGTCGAGTGCCTCGCCGGGCAAGGACGGCGCCGCCAGCGCGGCGGCGTACCCCTCGACCAGCGCGAGCGTCTGCATGGTGTGCTGGTAGTCGCTCTCGTCGGCCATCGCGACCTGCGCGCCGATGTTGTGCTCGTAGGTCACCAGCCCCTCGGCCTCCAGCCGCCGCACCGCCTCGCGCACGGGCACGGTGCTGACCCCGAGTTCCTGCGCGATCTGTCCGAACACGAGGCGGTAGCCGGGGGAGAAGGTGCCGTCGTCGATCCTCGCCTTGATCCAGTGATAGGCGATCTGCGACTTGCTCATCGCGGTCGAATTCACCGCGTCGCCCGCGGTCACGAGTAGTGC
The DNA here is from genome assembly GCF_022479115.1 of Amycolatopsis sp. EV170708-02-1. Classification (NCBI taxonomy): domain Bacteria; kingdom Bacillati; phylum Actinomycetota; class Actinomycetes; order Pseudonocardiales; family Pseudonocardiaceae; genus Amycolatopsis; species Amycolatopsis sp. EV170708-02-1. The sequence goes on along the minus strand of NZ_CP092497.1, from coordinate 2,268,202 downwards.
AGCCAGACGGATTTGATCTCGGTGTAGGCGTCGATCGCCCACGGTCCCATCTCCCGGCCCCATCCGGAAGCCTTGTAGCCGCCCCAAGGCGCCGCCATGTCGGGGATCGGCGGCATGTTAACGAACACCGCGCCCGCGCGGATGCCGTTCGCGAATCGCTGCGCGACGCCCAGATCGCGCGTCCACACGGTGGCCGCGAGCCCGTATTCGGTGTCGTTCGCCCGCGCCAGCAGCTCGTCCGGATCGTCGTAGGCGGTGACGGCGAGGACCGGGCCGAAGATCTCTTCGCGCATGATCGTCATGTCGTCGGCCACGCCGGCGAACAGCGTCGGCGTGTAGAAGTAGCCGTCACGATCGACGGGCTTGCCGCCGGTGACCAGCTCAGCGCCTTGCTCGTTGCCGGTGGAGACGAGGAAGTCCACGTGCTCGCGGTGCTTCGCGGACACGAGGGGCCCGAGCTGCGTCGACTCGTCCAGACCCGGGCCGAGTTTGAGGCCTTCGAGCCCGGCCGCGAGTTTCGCGACGAACTCCTGTTCACGCTTGCGGTCCACGAAGAACCGGGTGTACGCGGCGCAGACCTGCCCGCTGTTCAGCGTCGCGCCCGCGAGGTTGCCGGCGACGGCGGCGTCGATGTCGGCGTCGCCCGAGATGATGCTGGGCGCCTTGCCGCCGAGTTCGAGGGTGAGCCGCTTGAGGTTCGATTCCGCGCTCGCCGCCGTGATCAGCTTCCCGACCGCGGTCGACCCGGTGTAGGACAGGTGGTCCACGTCGTCGTGCCTGCTCAGGAGCGCGCCCACGGCGCCGTCACCGGTGACCAGGTTGACCACGCCCGGCGGGAACCCGGCCTCGTGCACGAGCTCCACCAGGCGGATGCTGGTCAGCGGGGTGACCTCACTGGGCTTGATCACCACGGTGTTGCCCGTGGCCAGTGCGGGCGCGAGCTTCCACACGAGGATCATCAGCGGGAAGTTCCACGGCGTGATCAGCGCGTTCACCCCGACCGGCTCGCGGCGGGTGTAGTGCAGCGTGTCCGGGAAGGACACCGGATTGGTGGTGCCCTGGATCTTGGTGACCCAGCCCGCGAAGTACCGCAGGTGCTCGGCCGCGCCGGTGACGCTGACCTGGCGGGAGATCCCGATCGGCTGGCCCTGGTCGCGGGTTTCGAGCGCGGCGAGCTCCTCGTGGTGCTCGTCGACCAGCGACGCCAGCTTGAACAGCAGCGCGGCCCGCTGGACCGGCGGCAACCCCGCCCAGGCGGGGTCGTTCAGTGCCTTCCGTGCGGCACCGACGGCGGCGTCGACGTCGGCGGCCGACGCGGTGCCGACCTCCTCGATCACCTGGCCGGTGGCCGGATCGTACGTCGGCAGGGACCCGCCTCCCGCGGCGGTCCACTGTCCGTCGATGAACAGGCGTGTGGCCATGGCTAGCTCCTCCTCGACCGGTGTGTGATCGAGTATCGGGCGCCGTGAGCTCTCCGGTCTTGCCCGCCAGGGCACGCCGATTGTCGGCCAGCGAACCGAATCCGCCGGACGTCGTCCCGCCTTGCGAGGGTGGGGGCCATGGACGTCATCGTGGTGGGAGCGGGTTCGGCCGGTTCGGTGGTCGCCAGGAGACTGGCCGACTCCGGGGCGTGGGTCACCCTGCTCGAAGCGGGCGGGCCGGACACCAATCCGGCCATTCACGATCCTTCGCGGGCCGGAGAGCTGTGGCACGGCCCGGAGGATTGGGACTACTACACCGTGCCGCAGCCGCACGCGGCGAACCGGCGGCTGCATCTGCCGCGCGGCAAGGTGCTCGGCGGGTCGCATGCGCTCAACGCGATGATCTGGGTGCGCGGCGCCCCGGCCGACTACGACGGCTGGGACCTGCCCGGCTGGCGCTGGGACGACGTGCGCCCGGTGTTCGAACGGATCGAGAAGGATCTGCTCGACGTCGTGCCGAACGAGCCGCTGCACCCGATCCAGCAGTCCATTGTGGACGCGGCGGTGGAGATCGGGCTGCCGTTCAACCCGGACTACAACGGCGCCGAGCTCGACGGTGTGTCCGTGCAGCGGGTCACCACCCGCGACGGCAAACGCCTCAACACCTGGCTCGCCTACGGGCAGCCCGCCGCCGGGCGGATGACCGTCCACACGGGAGCGCTCGTCCACCGGCTGCTCTTCGAGGGCGACAAGGTGACCGGCGTGCTGGCCGAGGTCGACGGCGAACTGCGCAAGGTCTTCGCCGACGAGGTCGTGCTCGCCGCCGGCGCGCTCGCGTCACCGGCGATCCTGCTGCGCAGCGGCGTCGGCCCGGTCGACGAACTGGAGGTGCACGGTATCGACGTCGTCGCCGAGCTGCCGGGCGTCGGCAAGAACCTGCACGACCATTTGCTCTCGCCGGTCATCTTCGCGACCGATCGCCGCCAGGTCGATCCGCCCGCGCCGGGGCGGTCGGTGACGCAGACCCATCTGTTCTGGCGCAGCCGCCCCGGCCTGGCGGTGCCCGACACCCAGCCGATCCACTTCAGCGTGCCGATGTACGAGCCGTGGATGACGGGCCCGGAAACCGGGTTCTCGCTGATGGCGGGCATGGTCACGCCGCGCAGCCGGGGCAGTCTGCGGCTTTCGGGGCCGAGCCCGCTCGACGAGCCGCTGATCGATCTCGCCGCGCTGGAGGATCCGGCCGACTTCGAGAGCCTGGTCGCGTCGGTGGAGCAGTGCCGGGAGATCGGCCGCGCGTCCGCGCTGGCCGGAGAGTGGGGGGCCCGCGAGCTGTATCCGGGGCCGGAAGCCGATGTCCGCGAGTACGTCCGCCGCACCGCGATCACCTACCACCACCAGGTCGGGACCTGCCGGATGGGCACCGACGCGGACTCCGTGGTCGGCCCGGAACTCGCCGTACACGGGCTGAGCGGGCTCCGGATCGCCGACGCGTCGGTGCTGCCGCGGGTGACCACGGGCAACACCAACGCGCCGTCGGTGCTGGTGGGCGAGCAGGCGGCCCGGTTCATGCTCGGCCGATAGTGCGGCGCAGCCAGGAGGCCCGGGCGGCGAGCGCGGCCCGGGTCACCTCGCTGTCCGGGGCGATCCGGTCGAAGCCGTGGTACGCGCCCGCCCAGACGTGCAGTTCGGTGGGCACGCCCGCCTGCCAGAGCCGCCGCGCGTAGTCGACGTCCTCGTCACGGAAGATCTCGGCCGCGCCGACTTCGATGAAGGCGGGCGGGAGCCCGGTGAGGTCTTCAGCGGTCGCGGGGACCGCGTATGGCGACGTCTGTCCATTGAGGAGTGATCGCCAACCGAATCCGTTGGCCTCGCGTCCCCACACTCCACGTTCCGCGAATTCCACTGTGGACGCCGAATCGTTGCGGCTGTCGATCATCGGGCACAGCAGGAGCTGACCCGCCAGCGCCGGTCCGCCGCGATCCCTGGCCAGCAGGGCGATCCCCGCACTGAGCCCGCCTCCCGCGCTGCCGCCGCCGACGATCAGCCTGCCGGGATCGAAGCCGAGTTCGGCCGCGTGCCCGGCCATCCACGTCAGGCCCGCGTAGCAGTCTTCGATCGGGGTGGGATGTGGATGCTCGGGCGCGAGCCGGTAGTCGACGGTCACCGCGACGAAGCCGAACTCCTCGACCAGCGCGACCATCCGGGGCAGGTCGGCGAACCGGTCGTCGAGCACCATGCCGCCGCCGTGGATGTTGTAGAACCCCGGCGCGCCCTCGGCGTCCCTCGGTTTGACGACCGTGACGACCACGGCGGTGCCGGGGATTTCATGGTCCTCCCAGACGAGGTCCCGGTCGCCGATCGCCTCGGCGCAGGTCAGGTTCCCCTCGGCCATCGCCCGCCGGATCCCTGCCAGTGATTCGGCGCTCAAGGGCGGCCCGGACGGCAGGCCTTCGAGGGCCTCGGCGAGTTCGGGATCGAAGGCCGTCACGGGCCCTCCGGATCGACGACACCGCGGTCGGCCCAGTACGGCTCGACCAGTTCCCGGAGCCGCTCCGCGCCCACGCGTTCGACGAGGTCGACCGCGCCGAGGTTGTCCTTGAGCTGCCGGGTGCTCGTCGCACCGAAGAGGGCGGTCGTGTTGGCCGGGTGGGTGAGGGTGAACGCGAGGCACAGCTGTGCCGGTGTCGCGTCCAGCTCGGCCGCGATCTTCGCCAGTGCTGGGGCGGAGGCGGAGATGCGCTCGCGGATGTCACCGGGATCGCGGCCCACCTGGCGCGCGCCACTGTTCTTGCCCAGCAGGACACCGCCCTCGAAGATGTCCGAAGACTGGAGCGTGACGCCCAGGTCGCCGAAGACCTTCGCGAACGGCTCACCGTCCGGAATGGACCGTCGCGCGACGCTGTACTTCAGCTGCGCGATGGCGGGGCCTGGAACGTTCTCGGCCGCGGCGAAATCGTGCAGCGCCCGGATCGTGGTGGCGGACCAGTTGTTGACGCCCCACTGCCGGATGAGCCCGGCCTCGCGGAGCTCGTTCAGGTCCAGGACGAGCCGATGCAGGTCGGTGTCGTCGCGCCGGAGATCGCCCAGCACCACGAGATCGGCGTGCTCGACCCCCGCGCGGAACAGCGCGTTGTCCAGCTGGTCGCGGAGATTGTGCTCGGGATAGCCCTCCAGCCAGAGCTTGGCCGAAAGCAGGTAGTCCTCGCGGCGGAGACCCGCGGCGCGGACCATCGCGGAGAACAGCACGTCGGTGAAGACCGGTGCGGCGCCGGGGAATCCGTAGACGCCGACGTCGAAGAGCGTGATGCCGGAATCGACCGCCGTGCGGACGAGGTCCACCGCCTCGCGGAAGTCCATCCGGTCGTAGGTGTGCCAGGAGCCGAGCGAGAGCACGCCGGTGAGCGGGCCGTCGCGGCCGATGCGGCGCTGGGGGATGACGGTCACGGATTCTCCTAGGGGAGGCGGGGATCGATGACGGCTTTGAGTTCGCCGAGCCGCGACATCGACTCGACGCGTTGGGACGCTTGGGAAAGGCCGACCGGTTCGCTGAACAGCTCGTCCCAGGGCAGCCGATCGGCGAAGGTGCGGAAGAAGTCCACCGAGCGGTGGTAGTCGGCGATGTCGCCGTTGAGCGAACCGACGACGGTGAGTTCCTTGCCCATCACCGTGCCCAGCGCCACGGGGGAGGGGGCGGGACCGGTGGAGCCGACGATCGCGACCGTTCCCCGCTGGGCGGCGAAGGCGACGGCTTCCTCGCCGATGGTCGGCCCGCCGGCGAAGTCGAAGACGTGCTCGGCGCCCCGGCCGTCGGTGAGTTCCTTGACCCGTTCGATGCGTTCTTCGACGGTGCCATCGACCGGGATCGTCGACGTGGCACCGAAACGTTCGGCGGTCTTCAGCCGGTCGGCGGGTCCGCCGATGGTGATCACGTCGCCCGCGCCGGAGATCCGCGCGACCGCGGTGGCGAACACGCCCAGCGCGCCCGCGCCCTGGACCACGACCGTCGCACCCGGGCGAATCCCGCCGGCGCGGGAGACGGCGCGCAGCACGGTTTTGCCCGCACAGCCCGACATCGACGCCCAGGTGTCCTTGACATCGTCGAGAAGCAGGAGTTTGGCCGCACCGGGAGTCACGTAGCAGTACCGCACGAGTCCGCCGGTGGCGTACGGGAAGACGTCGGAGCGCTGGAGGAAGCCGTAACCGCGCTTCTCGCAGGCGACCGGTTCGCGCAGGATCGCGCAGCCGTGACACTTGCCGCAGGTCGACTCGGACCAGCCGATGCGGTCGCCCTCGGCGATCTCGCGGCCGAGGGTGTCGGTGGTGCCCGGCCCGACGGCGACGACCTCGCCGACCATTTCGTGGCCCAGCACCATCGGGAGCATGCCGGGGAAGGTCATCCGGCCGGACCAGAGGTGCACGTCGGTGCCGCACAGCGTGGTGCAGGTGATCCGGACCAGCGCGGCGCCCGGTTCCGGCTCCTCGGGCAGCGGCAGTTCCCGCAAGGTGAGCGCGGAGCCGTGTTCGGTGAGCACCGCCGCTTCGGTTCTGTTGACCATCTTTTTAGTCTACAGTCGTAGGAGAAAAAGTCCAGATCCTGGAGGAAACCATGCCGTCGCAACGTATTCGCCCCGCTTCGCTCGTGGTTCGCGGCGGTCCTGTGCTCACTTTCGACCCGGCTGGCACCGTCGTCCGGGCGATGGCCGTGCGCGACGATCGGATCGTCGCCCTCGGTGACGTCGCGCTGGACCACATCGGCCCGGAGACCGAGTTGATCGACCTCGCGGGGAGAGCCGTCCTGCCCGGGATCAACGATGCGCACCTGCACGCGACCTGGCTCGGCGCACGGTGGCCGGACACACTCATCGGTGCCGCCGGATTCACCGGGGGAGAAGAGAAAACGGTGCGGACCACGGCGGAACGGCGGGCCGCCATCCTGCGCGCGGGCGATCTGTGCGCGTCGCTGGGCATCACGAGCTACACCGAACCGGGTCTGGGTCCCGGCGAGACCGGCTGCTTCGGCGCCGAAGTGCTGGAGGAATACGCGGCGCTGGCTGAGGAAGGTCTGCTGCGCGCGAGGGTGACCGCGCTACGGTTGTTCGGCCTGCTCGACGGCGCGAGCTCGCTGGCGGACTTCGAGCAAGGTTTGACGACCCCGTCACCGGCCGCGAATCCGTTGTGGCTCACCGTTCCCGGCGTCAAGATCTTCGCCGACGGTATTCCGCCGATGCGATCCGCGTGGACGCATCATTGCTACGCCGACGGTTCACAGGGCGCGCTCCTCGTCGACGGTGACGACGATCCGGGGCGAGCGGGCAATCTGGCCGCGATGATCCGGCTCGCCCATGACGCCGGGATGACGGTGGCCGTGCACGCCACGGGGGATCGCAGCATCGAAGCCGCGCTCGGGTCGCTTCGCCGCGGCGATCATCTGGTGCACGGCGATCTGGTGACGCCGGATCAGCTGGCGAGGATGGCCTCGGCGGGGGTCGGGCTCACCACACAGCCCGCGATCGCGGTGGCGACAAGGGGAATGCTGACGGACGCGCTGGGCGCCGAGGCCGGCGCGCGAGCCTGGCCGCTGGCGGAAATGCTGGCATCGGGCGTCCCACTGACCCTGAGCAGTGACGCGCCGGTGGTGACGCCCGATTGGCGTGTGCACATCGCCGCTGCCGCGCAAATGCTGGCGGCGTCCGAAGTGGACACCGCGTTGATGGCCCGGTTGCTGCGCTGCTACACGGTCGCGTCCGCCGAGCAGGACGGCGCGGCGGACTGGAAGGGATCGCTGACCGTGGGCCGTGTCGCGGACTTCTGTGTGCTGGCGGCGAATCCGCTCGAGGTCGCGTTCGCGGACCTGCCGGACGTCGGTGTGGAACTCACCGTGTCCGGCGGCCGCGTCGTGTACTCAGGTGAGCAGTTGCCCGCCGTCGACCTGGAGGCTCACCCCGGTGAGATGGCCGGCGTCGGCGGAGGCGAGGAACAGGACTGAGGGCACCACATCGGCGACGGAAGCGATGGTCCCCAAGGGAATCCTCGCTTCCCACGCCGCGCGGGCGGCGGTGTCGGAGGCGAATCCGGCGGTCATCGGCGTGAGGACCGGGCCGGGTGCGACGGCGTTGACCCGGATGCCGTGCGGCGCCAGTTCGAGCGCGGCCGAGCGGGTGAGCGCCTCCACGGCGGCCTTGGTGGCCTCGTAGTGACCGAGCCCCGGGGTCGGCTGCCGGGCGCCGATCGAGGTGATGTTGACGATGGCGCCGCGGGTGCCCGCCTCGACCATGTGCGCGCCGACCGCGCGGGTCATCAGGAAGGTGCCGCGGAAGTTCACCCGCACGCACAGGTCGAAGACGCCGATGTCCAGCCCGACCAGTGGCCCGCCGCCGCCGGCGAGACCGGCGTTGTTGATCAGGACCTCGACCGGGCCGAAGCGATCGGTGACGAGCGCCAAGGCCGCGTCGACCGAGCCGGGATCGGAGATGTCGAGTTCGACGTGCTCCGCGCCGAGCTCGGCGGCGAGGTCGTGCGCCGCCCGGGCGTCGACGTCGGCGATGACCACACGGTCGCCCGCGGACTGGAAGGCTTCGGCGACTCCGCGGCCGATACCGCTGGCGCCGCCGGTCACCACTACGAGTCTCTTGTTCATTCTACGATCGTAGACTAAAACTTGTTTCCGTTGCCGTCGAAAGGAAAACTCGTGGACGAGAAGAAGGACGGGCTGGGCTTCGCCACCTCGGTACTGAGCCTGGGATCCTGGAACACCTGGGACCGCATGGATTTCGACGACGCGGTGCGCCTGGTCCGGCACGCCGTCGACGCCGGGGTCACGCTGTTCGACGTGGCCCACTACGACATGGGGCCGCACGCCGAACAGTCGCGCACGGATCTCTTGTTCGGCGAGGCCGTTCGCGCCGCGGGAATCCGGCGTGACGAGTACCAGCTGTGCGGAAAGCTCTGGCTCTGGGACTACCCGAACACCGGTTTCGCCGAGCAGCTCGACACCTCGTTCGACCGCGTCGGCGTCGATCGTGCGGAAGCCGTGGTGGTCGGCGACTACTTCGAACGACCGGACATCCCGCGTATCGTCACCGAGGTGGCCGAACAGATCCGGCTCGGGCGGTTCGACGTCTGGGGCGTGAACAACTGGCGCGCTCCGGACCTCGAACTCGCGCTGGGATTCGCCGCGCACGAAGGACTTCCGGCTCCTCGGTTCGCTCAGCTGAAGTACAGCGTCGCACGCCGTTCGATGGCTGAAGGTTCCTTCTACGGCAGGCATTTCGAGGCGGGGCGGTTGACTTTGCAGGCGTCGGACGTGTTCGAGGGTGGTGTGTTGCTCGGCAAGACCCCTTCGCGGAAGATCGGCGCGGATCCGGGCGGTATCCGGGACTCCATCCGGGACGCCGCGTCGCGTGTCGCCGCCGTGGCCGGGGACTTCGGGGTGAGCTCCTCGCAGCTGGCCCTCGCGTTCTGCCTCGCGTACGAACCGGTGGCGAACGTGCTGTTCGGGGTGAGCCGTCTTGCGCAGCTGGAGGACAACCTGGGCGCTGTCGCTCTGGCCGCTTCTCGTGGCGAGGAGGTGCGTTCGGCGCTGGCGGAGCTGTGGCTGGACCGCTCGGTGGCCGCCGATGGGACCTTCTGACCTCGGCCTCGTGAGTGGTAAGGACGGTTAGAACCGTCCTTACCACTCACGAGGCCTACTGGAGGAAGTCCAGCACGGCCGCCTTGAACTCCGCGCTCCGCAAAGCCCCGCCGTGATCCCCGGGCACCCGCACGAGATCCGCGCCCGGCACCAGTTCCACCAACGTCTCGATGCCCTGGCTCACCGGATCCTCCAACCCCGCCACGAACCGGGTCGGCACGCACACCGCGCCGAGAACCGGCGCGAAAGGTTCAGCGCGCAGATCCTCGATGCACCGCGCGAGTGCCGCGGGATTCCGCCCCGGCGCGGTGATCATCTGCGCGATCACGCCGGTCAGCGGATCCGACGGGGCCTTGCCGCCACCGGCGAAGGCCAGCACGGCAGCCACATCGACGGCACCGAACGGTTCGAACGGGCTCACCCCCGCGAGCACGAGCCGCCGCACCGGAGCCTGGGCGGGCAGCTCCCAGGACAGCCGCGCGCCCAGCGAGTACCCGACGACGTCCACTTCGGACAGATCACCGACCAGCCGGGTCAGTTCCCCGGCGATCGCGGCGGCGCCGAGCGAACCCGAAGGGGCCGGGCTGGAGCCGTGCGCGGGAAGGTCCGGTATCAACACCGGCCGGCCCGCGGCGGTGAGCGCGGCCGGCCAGCCGGTGGTAATCCAGTCGGTGTGCCCGTCGGAGGCGAATCCGTGCACCAGAAGTACAGGCGGTCCCGAGACGGTTTCGGGTGCGAACCGGCGCACGGCCAGGGAAGTAGTGGCAGACAACGGGATCCTTTCTCAGCTGCCGGAGGGGCGGCGGGTGCGCAGGCGCTGCATCTCGCTCAGCGTCCGCGCGCGGGCGTCGACGGCGATCCGCAGCGACGATCCGATGAGGTTCAGCAGGAAGACGCACACCATGATCGTCACGCCGGGCACGATCACCAGCCAGGGCGCCTGCACCAGGTACGACCGGCCTTCGGCGATCATGTTGCCCCAGGTCGGGGTCGGGGGAGCGATACCGAGACCGAGGAAGCTCATCGCCCCGTCCACGAGCATCGCGGCCGCGGAGAGGATCACCACCTGCACCAGTGCGAGCGGCAGCACGTTCGGGAACACGTGCACGACGAGGATCTTCCACCGGCTCATCCCCGAGACGCGGGCGGCGCCGATATAGGCGCGGCCGGCGATCCCGAGCACGCGGCTGCGGATGACGCGGGCGGTGAAGGGGGTGAAGATCACCGTCAGCGCGATGAGCTCGGTCCAGATGCTCGCGCCGAGCGAGATCGCCAGCGCCATCGCGAGGATGATTGCCGGGAACGACATCCAGGCGTCCATCACCCGCATCAGTACCGCGTCGGCCGCGCGGAAGAACCCGCTGATCAGCCCGATCACCAGCCCGGTGAAGGCGGCGCACAGGGTGATCAGGGCGGAAAGCCCGAGCGACGCACGGCCTCCGGACACGAGCCGGGCGAGCACGTCACGGCCGAACGAATCGGTGCCGAGCGGATGCGCGGCCGACGGTGGCAGCAGCCGGTTGACCGGGTCGGTCGCGCTGACGCTCGGCAGGAAGAACGGCAACACGATCACGGCTAGGACGATCACCGCAAGCACCGCCGAGGTGATCACGAGCATCCGGTTGCGCCGGAACACCCGGGCCGCGCGGCCGGACGACGGCCTTTCGCGCACCGGCGACGTCTTTTCCACGAGAGCCACGCTCACGAGACACGCACCTTCGGGTCGAGCAGCGCGTACGACAGGTCCACCAGCAGGTTGACCAGCACGAACAGCACCGCGACGAACAGCGTCACACCCTGGATCAGCGGGAAGTCGCGGGTGGACACCGCGCCCATCAGCAGATGGCCGAGCCCTGGCACGACGAAGATGGACTCGATGATCACGATCCCGCCGACCAGCATGGCGAAGTTGCTGCCCAGCTGGGTGATCAGCGGCATCAGCGCGTTCGGCAGGACATGCTTGGTCATCACCTGCCGCTCCGACAGCCCCTTGACCCGCGCGGTGCGCAGATACGCCAGCGGCAGCTCACCGAGCAGGCTTTCCCGCAGGGTGAGCACGAACAACGCGGTCTGCCCGATGACCAGCACGGTCAGCGGCAGCACCAGCGCGGGCACCGCCGTCGCCGGATCGGTGAACAGGTTCTCGTAGCCGCTGGACGGGAACCAGCGCAGCGTCACCGAGAACACCAGCACGAGCATCAGCGAGATCCAGAAGTCCGGCATCGCCATCCCGAGCGCGGAGAGCCGGTCCAGCGCCCGGGCCACCGGGTTGCGCGGTGACACCGCCTGCCACGAGGTGATCGCGACCGAGAGGAAGAAGCTGATCACCGTCGACAGCACGGCCAGCGTCAGCGTGGGCAGGATGTGGTCGGCTACCACGCCGAGCACCGGCGCGTGATAGGTGATCGACGTGCCGAAGTCGCCGCGCAGCACGTTCCCGGCCCACTTGAGGTATTGCTCCCACAGGGGTCCGTTCAGTCCCATGCTTTCCCGCAGGGCGTCCACATCGGACGGTCGCGCGGTCGGGCCGAGGATGGCCTGCGCCGGGTCACCGGGGATCAGCCGGATGACGAAGAACATCATCGTCCCGACGATCACCAGGATGATCAGCAGATCGCGCAGCCTGCGCAGCAGCAGACCGGTCATGACGCCAGCCAGGTGTTCCAGAAGACGCGGTAGAAATCGCCGTATCCCTTGAGCTTGGGGGAGTAGGCCGCGTACAGCTTGGACTGGCTCAGCGTGATCACCGAAAGCTGCTTCCACGTGAACGCCTGAAGCTTGTCCACCACCGCCTTCGCCTGCTCAGGGGTGGTCGAGGCGTTGAACTCCGCCATGAGCCCGTCCAGCTCGGGCGAGGTCGAACCGTTCAGCGTGCCCAGGGTGAGCGCGGGCATCTGCGCGGGCGAGGTCAGCGCCGAGTCGAAGAACAGCGTGGTGATGTCCCAGCCGCCCGGCTCCTTGGTCAGCGTGCCGAGCATGGTGGCGAAGTCGAAGGTGTCGATCTTGGTGTTGATGCCGATCTTCGACAGGCTGTCCTGGATCAGCACGGCCCACTTGCCGAACTCCGGGTACGAGTTCGTGGTGACGATGCGGATCGTCGCACCGGCGGTGATCCCGGCCGCGGCCAGCAGCTGCTTGGCCTTCTCCGGGTCGTGCGCCTTGTAGACCTCTTCGCCCGCGGTGGAATAGAACTGCTTGTTGTCCGGCGAGGCGAAGGCGCCGGTTTCGAGGGTGAGGTCCTTGCTGCCACCGGTGGCCGCGTTGATCGCGGGCTTGTCCAGCAGCAGGTTCAGCGCCTCGCGGGCACGGGGGTCGGCGAACTTCGAACCGGGGTTGAAGTTCGGGATCACCACGTTGTCGTTGCCGCCGGGGAGGTTGTGCACGACCACGGCCGGGTTGTTGCGCAGCGGCTCGTACTGGTCGTTCGTGGGCATGATGTGGTCCCACTGCCCGGTCTGCAGGCCGTTGATCAGCGCGTCCTGGTCGGAGACCACCTTGTAGGTCACGGTGTCGAGGTAGGCGTGCTTGGCGCCCGCCTGCCCGCCCCAGTCCTCTTCGGACCGTGACTTGTAGCCGGTGTACCGCTCCAGCACCAGTTCACGGCCGATGTCCCAGCTCTTCAGCTTGTACGGCCCGGTCCCGATCGCCTTCTCCTGGCCGAAACCGGTCGGCGCGACACCGGCGAGGTTCTTCGCTTCGTAGATCTCCGTGCCGGCGCCGGCGAGTTCGTTGATCAGCGGGTAGCGCGGCTGCTTGAGCTTGATGGTCACCGTCGCCGGATCGGCCGGCGTGATCGCCTCGATGTCCGGGGTGACCAGCTGACCGGTGCGGTGCACCTGCTGCCACCGCTTCAGGCTCGCCACGACGTCCTCGGACGTCAGCGGGTTGCCGTCGTGGAAGGTGACGCCCTGGCGGAGCTTGAAGGTGTAGGTGAGCCTGTCCGGGCTGGTGGTGTAGTCCTCGACCAGCATGGGCCGGGCGGTGAAACCCCGGTCCACCTCGAACAGCTTCTCGTACATCATGTTGCCGATATGCGCGGTCACCTGGCCGGGGTTCGCGACCATGTCGAGGGACTGCGGGTCGGTGGGCACGGCCACATTGAGGTTGCCGCCGGGTTTCGGGGGACCGTCGGCGGCGCCACCGCCCGCCTGCCCTCCCATGCACGAGCCGATCAGCAGGACGGTCGCCAGGCCGAGGGCGGCCGAGGTCAGGGTTCGTCTCATGGGTTCCGCACTCCGATTTCGGGATTCGCCGCGAGGAGACGGCGGGTGTAGTCGTGCCGGGCGTGGAGCCGGATCTCGTCCGGTCCGCCGATTTCGATCAGTTCGCCCCGGTACATCACGCCGACCCGGTCGGCGACCGACAGCACGAGGCTGAGGTTGTGCGTGATGAACAGGAAGCTGAGCGCGCGGGTGCGCCGCAGGTCCAGCAACAGGTTCATCACCTGGCCCTGCACCGAGACGTCGAGCGCGGAAGTGGGCTCGTCGGCGACGATCAGGTCGGGCTCGGCCGCGATCGCGCGCGCGATCGAGACGCGCTGCCGCTGTCCGCCGGAGAGCTGCGAGGGCAGCTTCTTCGCGGTGTCGGCGGGAAGCCCGACCTCGTCGATCAGTTCGGTGACGCGGCGGTCGAGTTCCGCGCCGCGGAGACCGGTGAGCTCCCGCAGCGGTTCGGCGATGATCCTGGCGGCCGTGTGCCGGGGATCGAGTGAGCTCTGCGGATCCTGGAAGATGAGCTGCGCGCGGCGGCGGAACGCGCGCTCGTCGCCGTCGAGACCGGATGGCGTGCACCGGTGCTCACCGAAGGCGATGGTGCCTTCGGTGGGGGTTTCGAGCGCGCTCACCAGACGGCCCAGCGTGGTCTTGCCCGAACCGGATTCCCCGACCAGGCCGAAGAACTCGCCCGGCGCGATCTCCAGCGAGACGTCCTTGACCGCGTGCACCTCGGGCTCGCGGTTCAGGGAGAACCGGCCGCGTCGTCCGTACACTTTGGACACCGAGTCGATGACGAGCGCGGTACCCTCGCTCGTTTCCCTGGTCTTCGGGCGGCTCAAGGACCTGGTCTCGGTGGCGACCGCCGATTCGCCGTTCATCGCGGCTTCGAGCAGTGCTTCGGAGATGGTGGGGAAGCCGTCGCGTCTGCTCACCCCGAGCTGCGGGACGCAGTCGAGCAACGCCTTGGTGTAAGGATGCTTCGGCGTGTGCAGGATGTCCTCTGTGGACCCGAGCTCGACCAGTTCGCCGCGGTACATCACCGCGATCCGGTCCGCCACCTGCGCGGCCACGCCCATGTCGTGCGTGATGAAGACGCACGCCGTGCCGTGGTCGCGGCGGACGCGGTCGAACAGGGTGAGGATCTCGGCCTGCGTGGTCACGTCCAGTGCCGTGGTCGGCTCGTCCGCGATCAGCAGGCTCGGGTCGGCCATCAGGGCCAGCGCGATCATCACGCGCTGCTGCATCCCGCCCGACATCTGGTGCGGGTACAGGGAAAGCACGCGGTCGGTGTCGGTGAGGCCGACTTCGGTCAACAGGCCGCGGGCCTTCGCCTCGGCCTCACGGTGCAACGGCGTTCCCTTGCGCGCGGCTTGCCGTGGCAGGGAACCGGGCTTCCGGTAAGCCTCGACGAGCTGCTTGCCGACCCGTTGACTCGGGTTGAGCGAATCCAGCGCCTCCTGGAAGATCATGCCGATCCGCGGGCCGCGGTACGCGCGCATCTCGTCGGCGGAAAGCCGCGTGAGATCCACGCCGTCGACGCCGATCTCGCCGCGGGTGAACACCGGCGCGACGAACTCCAGTAACCGGATGATCGACAAGGCCGTCACCGTTTTACCGCTGCCGGATTCGCCGACCACGCAGAGTGTCCGGCCTTGGTCGAGGTCGAACGAGAGTTCGCGGACCAGTTCGCGTTCGGTTTCGTCGGCGATCACACCGACGGTGAGTTCTCGTAATTCGAGCAGGGTCATGAATCCCCTTTCCCGAGCCCGCCCGGAGCGGACCGCACTGCCGGGGAACGGACCTCCGGCGGGGGTAGTTCTACGCATGTTGACACTGGGGGAGTGTGCTGTCAATGGGTATATTCTACGAATGTAGGAAGTTGATATCCGGCGGGTTTTTCCTGGTGGTGGGCGAAAACTTGCACTGGATTCTTTTGTCTACACCTGTAGACTCTCGGCGGAAACGAGCTAAGGAGGGCACCCGTGAGCGGGTCGACCAAGACTGCCGGTCCCGAGCGGATCGTGGACATCGCCGTGGGGTACATGGCGGCCAAGCAACTCTTCGCGGCGAGCCGGATCGGCCTGTTCACCGCGCTCGCCGCCGGGCCGCTGACGGCCGCGGAACTGGCGGGGAAGACCGGCAAACCGGAGAAGATCACCCTCATCCTCGGTGACGCCATGTCATCACTCGGTCTGCTGTCCCGTGTGGACGGACGCTACGCACTGGCCGAGGACGCCGCGGAGTACCTCGGCGGTGGAGACCTCGATCTGGCGCCGTTCCTGACGTTCCTGGACTCGATCAGCTACCCGCATTGGCTGCAGTTCGGCCACACGGCCGACAGTGGCGAGCCGGGCAAGCTGGAGATGGACGACGCGCGCTGGGGCACGTTCATGGCGGGCGTCATGACGTATAACGCCCTGCACGCCAAGATGCTGGCCGGCGCGTACGATTTCGGCCCGCACCGGAAGGCGCTGGACCTCGGCGGCCTGTCGAGCGCGTTCGCGGTCGAAGCCATGAAGACCAACGAAGAACTGCACACGACGTTCGTCTTCGACCCGGGCTTCACCGAGTCGGTCACCACGGCGGCGGCCGAAGCGGGGCTCGCCGACCGTGCGACCGTGATCGGGGCGGAGACGCCCACCGCGCGCCCCGAGGGCGAGTTCGACCTGGTGATGGTCAATCACGTGGTCCATCGTTTCGACGCGGGGCAGAACGCCGGGATTCTCCGTAACGCCCGCGCCGCCGCCGCGCCGGGAGCGACGCTGCTGCTGCTCGACTTCTTCCTCGACGACGACGCCGTCCAGCGGCCGATCGACGCGCTGCACGCGGGGGAGTACCTGGTGATCGACGGGACGGTCGTCTATCCGGAGGCGGAGGTCCGGGAGTGGCTGAGCGCGGCGGGCTGGCGCGTCACCGACCGGCTCGCGCTGCCGGGCAGCCCGCGCGTGCTCGTCGCGGAAGCGGTGTGACCGTGACCCTCGATCCCGCGGTCAAGGAACTGCTGGCCCGCAGCGCTCCGGCGGAAGCGCCGGCCGGGCCTCTGACGGCTCCCGAGCTGAGAGCCGCCTTCGCCGCTTCGTGGCGGCGCCCCGATTCGGTCGAAGAGGTCGCTTCGGTGACCGACCACGTCCTGCCTTCCGGCGTGCGGGTGCGGATCTATCTGCCCGAGGCCGCGGCGCCGGTCCCCGCGTTCGTCTGGATCCACGGCGGTGGCTGGACGATCGGCTCGATCGACGAGAACGAGGTCGCGTCGCGGGCGGTGTGCAACGCGGCCGGGGTCGCCGTCGTCGCGGTCGACTACCGGCTCGCACCCGAACATCCGTACCCGGCGGCCCCGGACGACTGCTACGCCGTCGTCGAATGGCTCGCCGCGGGTGGCGCCGGTCCCTCGGTGGACGGGGCGCGGATCGCGATCGGCGGGGAAAGCGCGGGCGGCAACCTGTCGACGGTGGTGTCGATGATGTCCCGTGACCGGGGTGGCCCGTCGTTGGCCGCGCAGGTGCTTATCTGTCCGGTCTACGGTCACCCGGACGACGGCTTCCGGTCCTATGTGGACTTCGCCGAGGGCTTCGGCATGACCGCCGGGGCGATGCGGTTCTTCTTCGAGCAGTACGTGCCGGATCCGGCGCATCTGAACGATCCGTACCTCCTGCCGCTGCGCTCCGACGACCTGACCCGGCTCCCGCCGGCGTTGGTGCTCACGGCCGAGTACGACGTCCTGCGCGACGAAGGGAGGAGTTCGCGCGGCGCCTGACCGATGCCGGGACCCAGGTGGAGATGACGCGGTATTCGGGCCAGATCCATGGGTTCTACGGTCTTTACACGGATCTTCCCGCTTCGCCGCGCTCGCACGGGCACGTGGCGAGCTTCCTGACCCGGACCTTCGACCACCGCGTTTAGTCCTCTGGATGCGGTCAGCGATGACCAGATGTCGATCTCGCTTGATTGGTCAGGGGTTACGTCAAACGTGGTGTCGCGCACCGCATCCCACCGATGTCGCGAAAGCCACTTTCGGGACATCAGACGTCGCGAAAGTGGCTTTCGCGACACGCCAGACTGCCTTACCCCTCAAGCGAGCCGGAACTCGCGTGAGGGCGCGGCCACCGCGTTTAGTCCTCTGGACGCGGCCGTTCGCACTACGTACTACCGCATTCAGAGGACGAAATGCGGTAGTGCGTAGGGTCAGGGGCGGGTTAGGCGCTCGAAGAAGGACTCCAGGTGCTGCCGCTGCAGGGCGATCGTCGAGAACTCCCCGGCGACCAGGCTCATCACGTTCGCCCCGGCGTTGATCAGCACGACCTCGTCGACGAGCTGCTCGTCGGGGGTCTCGGTGACGATGTCGCCGTCCTCCCGGCCCTCGGTGAGATACCGGTGCAGCAGGCCCCGCCAGGAGCGGATGTGCTCCAGGTACTTGTCCTGCAGTTTCGGGTTGGTCAGCGAAAGCTGCCAGAAGGTGAGCAGGACGCGCCCCGCGGCGATGCGGTCCTCGTCGATGGGCATCGACGAGACGCACAGCTCGCGGAGCGCGGTCAGCCCGCGCAGCTCGTCCAGCTCCACGTACTCGCGCATCATGCCGAGCGCGCGCTCGTAGGTGGCCTGGATGATGTCTTCCTTGCTCGGGAAGTACAGCTTGAGCGCGCCGTTGGCGAAGCCGGCGGCCGCCGCGATTTCGCGCATGGTGGCGGCCTCGATCCCGCCCTGGGTGATCAAATCCCAGGTGACGTCGACGATATGGCTGCGCCGCTCGTCGTGGTCGATGATCTTCGGCATCGGCAGACCTCCCGCACTGGTTCTTCTACCAGTGTAGGAGATCAGGCGCGCTGATACACGCGGTGCCCAGCGAACCACGTTTGCGTCACCTTTGTCTTGACGAGCGCGGACGGATCGGTTTCGAACGGATCGCGGTCCAGTACGACGAAATCCGCCGACTTGCCGGGGGCCAGCGAGCCGGTGACGTCGCCCAGCCCCATCGCGCGGGCGGCGGCCAGGGTGAAGACCTCGATCGCCTCGGCGAGGGTGATCGCCTGCTCGGGCCACAGCGCGCCGGGGAACGTGCCGGTCGGGTCCTGGCGTGTGACCAGGCCGTGGATGCCCTCCCACGCGTTCGGCGATTCGCTGACCGGCCAGTCCGAACCGCCCGCCACCAGCGCGCCCTCGTCCAGCAGCGACCGGTTCGGCTGCATCCGGCCTGCCCGCTCGCCCGGCAGCACCTCGGCGATGGCCGCCGGGATGACGCCGGGGACCCACAGGAACGGCGAGATGTCCGCGGCGACACCCAGCGCGGCGAAGCGCGGGAGATCGTCGGGGTGCACGAACTGGCCGTGCGCGACCTGGAACCGCGCGTCGGCGAAGCCCTCGGCACGCACCTTCTCGACGGCGTCGAGCGTCGCGCGCACCGACGCGTCCCCGGTGCAGTGCACCTTGGCCGACAGCCCCGCCGCGGCCGCCGTGCGCAGCCAGCCCACGAGTTCGTCGCCCGGCATGGTGGTGGCGCCGTGGTGGCAGGCCCCGTGCGCGGCGTCCGGCAGGTACGGCTCCAGGAAGGCGGCGGTCCGTGTCGGCGGGACCCCGTCGAGGAAGATCTTCACGAAATCCGGCCGGTGGTGCTCGCTCCGGTACTGCCCGGCGACCTCCAGCAACGGTGCCCCGATCGGGTCGAAACCGAAGATCGGGTCGTTGATCAGCAGCGACGAGACGACCCACGCGTGCAGTTCGCCCGCGTCGTCGAGCGATTTCAGCGCCCGCAGGATGTCCGCGGAGACCCCGGCGTCCTGGAACGCGGTGACCCCGTACGAATGCAGGGTGCCGATCCCGTGCCGCGACGCCGCCGCGTGCTGCTCCGCGGTGAGCGTCCGTGTCTCGCTGAGCGCCCGCTCGACGGCGACACCCGCCGCTTCGAGCAGGATGCCGACGGGTTCGCCCGTGTCGGGATCGCGGACGATCTCGCCGCCCGCCGGATCAGGGGTCGAGGCGGTGACCCCGGCGAGTTCCAAGGCGCGGCTGCTCACCCAGCGGTTGTGCCTGCTGTCGTCCGAAAGCATGACCGGACGCCCGCCGGCGGCCTCGTCGAGCGCGTGCCGGGCGGAAACCCGCGAAAGGGTGCCGACCAGCGTGGACGCCCAAGCACCGCCGACCACCCACTCGTCCGGTCCGAGCCCCGCGGCCCGCGAGCGGACCGCGGCGAGGATGTCGTCCAGGCCCGCGTCGAGGCCGAAGTTCAGCTCGAACAGCGCGGCGCGCCCGGCCAGGGCGTGATGGTTGTGTACGTCGACCAGGCCGGGCATCACGAACGCGCCGCCGAGGTCGACGACCTCGGTGCTCGGGCCGCGTTCGATGTCCTCCAGCGACAGCACCTTGCCGTCCTTGACGGCCAGTGACGACGCCCAGGGACGATGACCGTCCACTGTGTACACCGTGGCGTTGGTGAGGACGATGTCGGCGGTCAAGGCTCAGCTCCCGGCCGGGTCGTACGCCTCGGGGTGCACGGTGGTGCTCAGCAGCTTGCCGTGCGCGCCGAAGGTGAAGTGGGTGGGAGTGCTCCCGGACGCGTCCAGTCCGAAAAGGACACCGTGCGAACGCAGCCGCTTCGCGTCACGGTGGTCGGCGACGGTCACCGAGGCGCACGGGATCACCTTCTCCCGCCACGCGAAGACGTAGATCCCCGGCCGCAGCTCGTAGACCGAGTTCTCGTCGGTGTCCGCGAGCCCCCGCTCCGGTCCGGCCAGGCACTGCCAGGTGTACCAGTGCGGGCTGAGGTACACGTGCTCGTAGGCGTGCTCGGTGCTGTACACCCACAGCACCCGGCGTCCGACCAGCGACGTGGTCGGCGCGAGCGGCTCCCCGGCAGGCTCGACGCCGCCGATCGTGGCGGCCACGAAGGACTGCGTGACCCGGGGCGAGGTGTCGCCGATCTTGCTCAGCACCAGCAGCGCCCGGCCGCGGCGCAGGTCGAGCAGCAGGGTGAACGCCTCCTCCTGCCGTGCCTGCGGGTGGAACTGGACGTAATACAGGTCGTCGTCGACCAGGAACGTCTCGCAGCGGTCGGTGCCCGTGCCGTGGTAGGTCCAGTCGATCCGGGTGCCGGAGAAGGCGGCGGTGAACGTGGTGCCGTCTTCGCAGCCGAGTTCGAACGAGCGGCCGCGCAGGTCGCCGACCGTGGGCGCCTTGTTCGCGTCGAAGCCGGGCGCGAGCCCGTCCAGCGGCAGCCAGGTGGAGGTGTCGGACAGGGTCAGTTCGGGCATTGGTGCAGTCCTAGTGCTCGTGGGCGGAACAGTGATCGCCGGCGGCGCCGGAGGGCAGATCGAGGGCCGGGTTTCGGTCGAAGAAGCCGTAGGGGCGCAGGGAGAAACCGGAGTAATCGACCGGCATGACCGGCCAGTCCTCCGGACGCGGGATATGAGTCGGGCCGAACACGTGCCACAGCACGAGATCGGTGTCGGTGAGGTCGCGGTCGGCGGCCGTCCAGGCGGGCAGGCCCGCGCCGCCCGGGTGCGCGTTCGGGCGGTCGCCCGCCGGGTAGCGTTCGTCCGCGCGGTACGGCGTCGCCCACAGGTGACGGGTGGCGAACGTCGCCCGCTGGTGGACGGTCGATTCCGGCTGCGCCATCAGGGTCGCCGACGGCCGCGGCACGAGCTGGTATGCCGTGGGTTTGCCGAGCCGGTTGGTCCGATCCGCGCTGCGGATCTCCCATACCCGCGCCTTGGCCGGATCCGCGAACCGCTGCGCCTCCTGCTCGGTCCGCAGCGGGGTTTCCTTCCAGGTGAAGGCGTTCCCGTACGGGTTCTGCTCGCCCATGGGGACCCGTTCGACGTCGACCTCGACGAGCGAATTGCGTTCGCCGTCGATCGCCACGTCGAGCCGCGCGCAGAACAGGTGCTGGTGCACCGGCGCGAACAGGCCGGGGGCGATCTCGTTGGCGTGCGGGTGATCCGTGCCCGGACGCGCGGCGCCGGCGAACACGATGCCGGTGGCCTTCGCCTCCAGTTCCACGGTGCCGTCGAGGTAGAGGTACCAGAAGAAACCGTAGTCGTAGTTGCCGATGGTGGAGATCGACGAGATCACCAGCCGCCGCGACCGGCGGACCTCGGCGCGGCCGTCGAGATCCGTGTGCTTCCAGAGGATCCCGTAGTCCTCCTCGTGCATGCAGATCGCGCGCGGGATCTCGACCGGATGGCCGTGGTCGTCGGCGACGAACGCGGGGAAGTAGTGGATGACGCCGAGGCAGTCGCAGCCCAGCCGCAGATCGTTGGCGTTCTTGCCGAGCAGGTACTCGCCCGCGTCGAAGTAGCTGATCCAGAACCGGCCGGGCGCGGTGTCGCCGTAGGGCACCACCATCTCCGGTACCGACGCGCGGTGCAGCACCGACCGGTCCTGGAAGCCGACCTGGTGCAACGTCAGGCCCTCGCGGGCGTTGAAGCCGACACGGAGCTTCCAGCCCTCCCAGGTGACCTCGTTGCCGTCGACGGTGAAACTCGGACCCTCCGGCTGGGTGATCTCGATCGGTTTGAGCGTGGTGCGCGCCGGGACGTCGCCGTAGCGGCCGTGCTCCGGCGGCACGGGCACGTCGCCCTCGTCCTCCACCCGGATGACCCGCTGCCCGGTCAGGTCGATGTGGACGATCAGGCCCTCGACCGGATGCGCCCACGGGCTGTCCGACGCGTCGTCGCGCAGGAACGTCAGCGAGCGGATGACCCGGCCGGTCTCGTCCGGCCTGCCGAAGAAGCCGGGCGCCAGGGGAGCGCAGAAGGCGTGCTCGATCCGGTCGGCGAGCCCGCGCCGCTCCATGGCGGCCTGCCATTCCGGCGACGCCTTGGTGATCGACGCGGCGAGGTCGTACTCCTCGAACAGGTACGCGGGCTGGCCGGGGCCACAGTCCTCGGTGGAGACCACTTCACGTTTCGCCAGCGAGACGACCACGTCGCGGGCAACGCCGGTCGCGGTGTCCAGCAGCGTGTACCGGACGCGGCGGTCGGGGGCGGCGTCGCCCTTCTCCGGTTCCACCGGCAGCACGGCCGGGAACCGCGTGGTGGCGGTGAGCAGGCCTTCGGCGGTCAGGATCGCTCGGCCTGCGGTGAGTTCGTCGGCGGTCAGCGGGTCGAGTGGATGCGGCCTGGTCATGCTTCGCAGTCTTGCCGGTCCGCCTCCGGCTGGAAAGACCGTCGTGCGGCTGCCGACAAGAAGGGTGCACTGACGGCCAACCTCCAGGAAAGGTCCGGACCGGAGGATGACGTCATGGGACTGGATCTCGCGGGCAAGGCCGTGCTGGTGACCGGCGCGGCATCCGGTATCGGCCTTGCCTGCGTCCAGGCGTTCCTCGCCGAGGGCGCGCGGGTCGGCGCCCTCGACCGGGCACCCGTGCCCACCCTGGCCGACGGTCTCCTGGCGGTGCGGGCCGACGTGACCGACGAGCCGTCGATGGCCACTGCGATCGAAACCGTGGTGAGCCACTTCGGCGGGCTCGACGTCGTGGTCGGCTGCGCCGGGATCTCCGGTCCGGTGGGGACGCCGGTCACCGAAACCGCCGCGGCGGATTTCGCCGCGCTGATGGCGGTCAACGTCACCGGCCAGTTCCTGCTGGTCAAACACGCCGCGCCCTGGCTCACCGCGTCCGGTGGCTCGGTGGTGCTGCTGGCCAGCGACTCGGCGTTCACCAGCGCGCCCGGCATGGTCCCGTACTGCGCTTCGAAAGGGGCCGTGGTCGCGATGACCAGGGCTCTCGCGGTGGATCTCCCCGGTGTCCGGGTGAACTGCGTCTGCCCGTCGGTGGTCGACACCCCGATGGCGCGCGGCGATCTCGGCGAAGTGCTCGACGATCCCGCGTTCCCGGTGCAGGCTCCCGAGGAAGTCGCCTGGCAGGTGCTGCACCTCGCGTCCGCGCGTTCGCGGGCGGTCAACGGCCAGGCCGTGCTCGCCGACTTCGGTGTCTCGGCCCGCTCCGGTTTTCCCGCTTAGAAAGGACTCCGCAAGTGAAGAAGGTTGTCGCGATCACGGGTGGCGGTACCGGAATCGGCGCCGCTGTCGCCCGCCGGTACGCCGACGAGGGCGCCCAGGTGGTGGTGCTCGGACGGCGACTCGAGCCGTTGGAGAAGGTGGCCGCCGAAACCGGCGGGTACGTCGTCTCGTGCGACGCCAGCGATCGCGAAGCCGCCGAGAACGCCGTGGCGGAGATCGTCGGCAAGTTCGGCAGGCTGGACGTCGTGGTGGCCAACGCCGGCGGGCACGGGTTGTCTTCGGTGGTCGACACCGGTGACGAGGAATGGGAACTGGCGCTGCGCTCGAACCTGTCGAGCGCCTTCGTGTTCTGCCGGGCCACGCTGCCTTCGCTGATCGAAACCGGCGGCCAGGTCGTCATCGTGTCATCGCTGGCGGGACTGTTCGCCGGGCCGAACGTCGCCGGTTACACCGTCGCGAAGCACGCGCTGATCGGGCTGACGCGTTCGATCGCCCGCGACTACGGGCCGAAGGGCGTCCGCGCGAACGCGGTCTGCCCCGGCTGGGTGCGCACGCCGATGGCGGACGGCGAGATGGACCAGTTCGCCGAGGCGGCGGGCTTCGACGGCGGCCACGACGAGGGCTACCGGCGCGTCACCGCCGAGGTCCCGCTGCGCCGTCCCGCCGAACCGGAGGAGATCGCGTCGATCGTGCGGTTCCTGGGGTCTTCGGAGTCGTCGTACATCACCGGCGCGGTGATCGTGGCGGACGGCGGCGCGCACGCGGTCGATCTGCCGACGCTGGCCTTCGAACGGGCGGGGATGGGTTCTTAGCGACGTGGCTTTCGCGGCATGGCAGACGGAGGCCTTCACGCGCTTCAGGATTTCGCTGGAGACAGAGCCGTTCGCTACTGATTCGCCTTCCTGTCGGGTGCCCGGTTGATTGAGGCGGGAGGCGGCGTGAATCGCTGGTGCCTCGTCACCCGGTCGGCGGTTTCAGGCTCGATGCCTGGAGGTTCAGAGTGGCCATTGGTTGGTGGTAACCAACGATCGAGGGGGATCGGGGATTTCTCACCGTCATGGATATGTGCGGCCGCGGAATTCGCGTGCCCTCGGTTCATTCTGGACACCTATCGAGATGGGGAACTCGTGGTAGACAGACGTGTCAGCGCGCTTTCCGCAGTCGGACTGATGATGACTACATCGGTTCTCGGCGCCGTGTCGGCGCACGCGGACAATGCGCCGCAATGCACGGCGACGGATCATTGCTACTCTGTCGGGGTCATCGGATCCCAAGCGGAACCCTTGTGGATGAACGCGGTCGGCGCGGATCTCGGAGTGGGATGCCTGCATGTCGACGATCGGGACAACGAGTTCGCGAATTGGGAGATGTGGATCCTCACGAACCTCAACGACCCGAAGCTGGACACCTGGGTGGAAGCGGGAATGACCGCGGGAACACTCGACGCCTCACCGGGGCAGGAGAAAGGTTTTCTCTGGTACTGGGCGGACTCGCGTCCTGGATCGCCTTACCGTGAGAGTTATATCAAGCCCGCGCGCACGAATGAGTTCGAGAATGTGACGTTCAAATGGGTGCCCGGTAGCGGCGACTGGGAAATTCACCAGGACGGCGACCGGGTCGCGGTGTCCGCGGGTAACGGGGCGTATGGTGGGCGAGCGGACAACGGACTGGAGGTGACCACGCCGGGTGCCCGGATCGCCGGTGCTTCGACGAACTTTCAATACCAGGATACCGGCAATGTGTGGCACACCGCTCCCACCTACATCGAGAACGACCGGCCCGACCTCTTTTTCGGCTATACGAACGGGAAGAATGTCGTCGCCGGAACACACAAGCCGTGTGTGGACGAAGTGGGCACGATGACCGAGAACGACGAGGCGACACCACCGACGCCGGCCGGCCTGCTGGCGGCGGCCAAGAAGCTGGCGAGCCTGAACGGCGAGCCCAACCCAGGGAATATCGAGTACGTCCAGACCGGCAGGCAGGCTCTTGCCGGCCTGGACGGTAGCCGGACGACCTCCGACGACCCGGCCTATCTCATTCAGATGACCGGGGAGTTCGTCGGGCATGCCGCGAAGGTTCCTCGGGGAAGCAAAGCGCCCAGGGGCAACGTGTTGACGTTGACGATCGACGCGAAGACCGGACGGACACTGGGTTGGGCCATAGCGCTGGCGCCGCACGACCTGTCCCGGCTCGGGACGGTGTCGGCCCTGCGATAGTGCGGCAAAGGAGCACTTCAATCCGTTGCGTGTGAAGGTCCCCTTCCGTCGGCTCAGCCGTGGAAGGGGACCTTCACACGCGTCAGGATTCCCCGAGGTAGGCCGAATGCAGGGTGCCGGGCGAGTCCAGCAAGCCCTGCGCCGAACCCGCGTAGGTGACTCGCCCCGAGGAAACCACCACAGCGTCGCTCGCCACCCGAGGGCCAGCTGCGTGAACTGCTCGACCAGCAGGATCGCCGCGCCCTCCTCGGCGAACCGGGTCACCATCGGCAGCAGCCGGGTGAACACCACGGGCGCGAGGCCGAGCGACATCTCGTCGATCAGCAGGAACGAGGGCCGCGCGGCGAAGGCGCGGGCCAGCACCACCATCTGCTGTTCGCCGCCGCTGAGGAGCGCGGCCGGTGAGTCGCGGCGTTTCTCCAGTTCGGGGAACGCCTCGAACAGTTCGTCGGCCCGTGCGCGGGTGCGCGCGGTCAGCATCAGGTTCTCCAGCACCGTCAGGCCGCCGAACACCGCGCGGCCCTGTTCGATATGCGCCAGACCCCGCCGTGCGCGGGCGACCCGCGACTGTTTCGTGATCTCGTCGGCTCCGATGTGGACGGTCCCGGAAGCGGCGGGAACCACGCCGGACACGGCTTCGAGCAGGCTGGTCTTCCCGGCACCGTTGGGGCCGACGAGCGCCGTGATCCGCCCCGGCTCCAGGGTCAGGTCGACGTCGCGGATCACCGGCCCCGCCCCGCGGGTCACCGTCAGCCCCGCTATCCGCAAAGCGTTCACAGCATCTCCGTTTCACCCATGTACGCCTTGAGCACGGCGGGATCGGCGAGCACTTCGGCCTGCGGGCCGGAGGCCAGCACGCGGCCGAAGTCGAGGACGGTGATCGTGTCGCAGACCGAGCGCACCAGATCCAGGTCGTGCTCGATGAGCAGCACCGAAACCCCGAACCGCGCGGGAACCTGCCGCAGCCGTTCCCCGAACGCGACGTGCTCCTCGTGCGGAAGCCCGGCGGCGGGCTCGTCGAGGAGCAGCACCCGCGGCCGCGCCAGCAGATGCCCGACGACCTCGACCAGCCTCCGCGCTCCGACGTCCACTTGCGACAGCGGGGTGCGGGCGGCGGGGCAGCCGAAGAAGTCCAGTGCGTCGCCGATCTCGTCGGCCGTGAGCCGTCGCCTGGCGAGGAACTTCAGATACGCCCCGACGGTCAGCCCCGGCGGGACGCGGTCCTGCTGGAACGTCCGGCGCAAGCCGGCGCGGGCCCGGTTCGACGGCGATCCCGTCAGCGGGTGGCCACCGAGTTCGACGGCGCCCTCGGCGTTCGGCAGGAAGCCGCTGATCGCGTCGACCAGCGTCGACTTGCCCGCGCCGTTCGGCCCGATGACGCCGAGCACCCCGTGTTCCGGCACCGAGATGTCCACTGAGGACAGTGCGGACACGTGCCCGAAGTCCACGCTCAGGCCGCGGACGGTGAGCACCGGCGGACCGGGCGCCTTGGCCTCGATGTCCGCGGTACCGGCGGCCAGATCGAGTTTCGCCGGTTCCTTCCTGGACCGCCGGTACCACACCTGCCGCACCGTGGTGCCCAGGTTGCCGCCACTGGCCAGCGCCTGGACCCCGAGCACGCCGAACACCACGAAACCCCAGTCCTGCGGGATTCCCCAGCGTTTGAGCAGTTCCGGCACCCCGACCCACAGGATCGCGCCGAACACGGCCATGTCGATCAGATGCGCGCCCGACATGATCGCCAGCACGTACAGCGCCAGCGACTGGATCGCGGTGAAACTGGCCGGGAAGGCGATCCCGACCTGCCCGGTGAGCAGGCCGCCGCTGATCCCGCCGAGGGTGGCGCTCACCGCGAACGCGGTCAGCTTCGACGTCCGCACGCTCGTGCCGGCGGCCGCCGTGCCGCGTTCGGAGAACGCCACCGCCTGCCAGGCGCTGCCCCAGCGCCCGCGGCGCAGGAAGTACACGGCGAGGCAGCACAGCACCAGCACCACGACGGCGAGCTGGAAATACGACCGGTCGTCGGAGAAGGCCTCCGGCCGTTCGACCGAGATCCCGGCGGAGACACCGGGGAACTGCAGCTGGACGAGCGCCAGGTCGGCCGCCGCGGCGAGCCCCAGCGTGACGACGGCGAGGTTGATCCCGCGCAGCCGCAACGCCGGGAGCCCGACGAGCACCCCGACCACTCCGGCGGCGAGACCGCCGAGCACCAGCCAGGTGAGGAACCCGCCGGGTGCCTGCGCCTCGTTCAGCGCCGACACCGTCCAGGCACCGACGGCGCCGAAGGTCAGCTGGCACAGGGAGATCATGCCGGCGCTGCCGGTGACCACGCCCAGGCCGAGCAACGAGATCCCGGCGACGACGGCGCTCATGCCGAGGTAGACGAAATACCCGTCGAGCCCGACGCTCAGGCCGTACCCGGCCGCGATCGCCACGATGGCGACCACGAACGGGATCCCGCGTTCAGCGAGCCGCATCCCACACCTCCTTGCGCTGCGACCACAGCAGCAGCGCGACGATCACTGCGAACGGCAGGAAGTACCGCACCACCGAAAGGCCGTCGACCTGCGCGGCCGCGCCCTGGATCAGGCCGAGGCCGAGCCCGCCCGCGACGGCGAGGTCGAGCCGCCGGAACCCGCCGAGCAGGGCCGCCGCGGCCGCGGGGACCACCAGCATCGCCAGCGACGTCGCGTCGTTGGACTGCGACGGCGCCACGATCGAGATGACCAGCGTGCTGACCACCCCGGTGACCGCCCAGACCGCGACGCTGAGCCGTTTCGCCGGGATGCCCAGCAGCTCCGCCGTCGTCGGGCGTTCCGACAGCGCCCTGAGCTGGACACCCGCCGGGGTCCGGCTCAGCACGATCCGGCTGGCCACCGCCACCAGGACCGCTAGTGCGACGGTGACCACGGTGACCTGGCTGATCACCACACCGCCGACGGTGACCGCCGGACCGTCCAGGATCGGGTGGAACGGCTGCGGTTTGTTGCCGAACAGGATGAACGACAACGAGATCAGCAGGAGCAGCACCGCCACGGTGACCGCCGAGCGGGTGCCGGTGTCCGCCTCGGCGAGCCAGGTGGACACGATCCAGCCGAGCAGCGCGCTGAGCAGCCCGCCGAGCACGATCCCCGCCACCGTGGCCAGCCACGTCGGCAGTCCCGCGTGGACGGACAGGAACACGGCCACGTAGCAGCCGAACATCCCGGTGGCCGACTGCGCGAAGTTCACCACCCGCACCAGGCGCGACATCAGCGTCAGGCACACCGCCAACACCGCGTACAGTCCGCCGGCGGCCAGGCCGGCCAGCGCTCCCTGCAGCATCGTTTCCTCCTGTATGAGGGGCCTCGTGAGTGGTAAGGACGGTTAGAACCGCCCTTGCCACTCACGAGACCCGGCCAGTGCGACCGTTACTTCTTCGGAATCCGCAGCCAGTCGTTCGCGACGAGCTCCCATTTGTTGGAGCCGGAGGCGAGCTTGATCGGCCAGCCCGCGGTGTTGTCGTGGTGCGTCTGGCCAGGGCCGAACACGTACGGCGTGCCGACCATCGGATCGGTGATCGGCTTCATCTCGCGCAGCGCCTTGGTCACCGATTCGCGCGTGATGTCGCCCTGGATGCCGCGAACGACGTCGAGGAAGTACTTCGCCGCCAGGTAACCGCCTTGGCTGAACGAGGTCAGCGGGATGTTGTTCTTGGTCATCAGCTCACGCCAGTCCTTGTTCTGCGGGCTGGTCGCGTCGGTGAACGGGTAGAACTCGGCGGGCACGTACACCCCGGCGCCGGCGTTGGTGATGGCCTTGGCGTAGTTCTCGCTGTAGACGCTGGTGAGCAGCAGCCACGTGACGTCGTTCCAGCCCTGCGCCGCGGCGGCCTTCAGCTGCCCGATGGAATCCGGCTCGACCGGGTTCACCGTGATCGCCTTGCAGCCCGCGTTGCGCGCTTTGACAATGTAGGAGGTGTAGTCGGAGCCGCCGTAGGGCACGGTCGCGTCGAGATACTTGAGCTTCTTGCCGGTGATGGCCGTCCACTCGTCGATCGCCGCCTGGTACGACGGCAGCGTGTTGCCCGCGATCTCCAGCAGCGCGCAGATGTCGTTCAGCTTCAGCGTTTCCGAGCCGTAGAGCAGGGTCAGCGTCATGTCGTGGTACGGCCCGACGTTGACCGGGGCGATGTTCGGGCTGGAGAAACAGGCCGGGTCCACGCCGATGCCCTGCATGGACAGGATCTTCTGCTGCTCGTAGTACTTGTTGTTGATCTCGCATTCGATGAGGCTGGACGAGCCGACGAGCGCCACCGCCTCGTCGCGCCCGACGACCTCACGGGCCGCGGCGGCCGCGGCCGCCGGGTCGCCCTTGTCGTCGAGGGCCTTGTACTGGATCTGCCTGCCGTTCACGCCGCCGCTCGCGTTGGCCGCGTCGAAGACCGCCTTGGCCGCCTGCGAGGCCTCGGGGAAGGTCGCCGCGCCGCTCAGCGCGTTGACCGAGCCGACCACGATCGGCCCGCTCGCACCGCTGTCGGATCCGGCGCACCCGGCCGTCGCGAGCAGGACGGCCGAGGCGAGGGCGACGAGGCGCCGCGCGGGTTTCACCGGTTCTCCATGGCTTCGACCACGGGCACCGAGTCGACGATCTGCTCGAACGAGGTCACCTTGCCGCCGTCGAACCTCCACACGTGCGCGACGCGGGCGGTGAAGGAGCGGCCGGTCTCGCGGTGCTTGGCCTGGTAGGTCCCGAGCCCGATCACCGTGTCACCGGCGTCGAGAAGGTCGCCGAGGGTGAAGGTGTAGCCCTCCCAGTCCTTCGCGATGGCGCCGAAGACGTTGTCCCGCACCTCTTCCGGACCGGTGTACGTGCCGGCGTAAGGGAAACCGGCCGCCTCCGTCCAGGTGGTGTCGGGACCGAGCGGGGCCAGCATGCCCGCCAGATCGCCCCGGTCGCTCGCGGCGTAATGCGCGGCGATGATGTCGAGATTGGACACTGACACTCCTTAAACCGGTTGGGCGTCGGGGTAGGCGACGGCGCCGAGTGGGTAGATGTGCCCGCCCGCGCGGGAGTGCTCCGACCGGCCGTCGCCGGTCAGGCCGAGGAAGACGCCGGTGGTCTTCAGCGCGTAGCCGAGGTCGTGCAGCCACACACTGGCCACGGCGATGCGGAATTCGCGGAAGCAGAACAGGTACAGCCCGTCCTGGAACTTCCACACCGTCGACAGGTCCATGTCCCCGTGGCCACGCTGCACGCCTTCGAGGCATTGCCAGGCATAGCGTTGCGAAGACACGTACACGTGCTCGTAGAGGTGTTCCGGGCTGTAGCGGTAGATGTTGCGCTTGCCGATCAGGTCGCGCGACGGGCCGGGGACCTCGCCGGTCGGCGTGCCCGCGTCGGTCGTGCCGGACCAGAACGTCTGGGAGACCCGGGGAACGCCTTCGACGTCCTCGGCGCCGATGACCGAACGCACGGCGAGCGCGCGATGCGTCGTCGTGGAGAAGACGACGGTGAGCGCTTCCCCTTCGACGCTGGTGTGTGGGAGATTGACGAAGAAGACGTCTTCCCGGACGGCGACCGCGTCGTACGGATCCTCGATGCCGTTGCAGGTGACGGTTTCAGCGTTTTCGAACCGCAGCGCGAGCGTCGTCCCGTCGTCGAGGGTGACGGTGAGCTCGCGTCCCGACAGGTCCGCGTTCGGCAGGCGGTAGGTGGCTATTCCGGCGGCGAACTCGTCATAGGTACGCCACTGTTCCTCGGGTGCTTCGGGCATGCGGTCATCGTCGGGGCGACCGCCCGGGAAGGGCCAGCTGTCACGCGCTGGGCGGCAACAACCGATCGCTCACGGTCAAGCCGCGCCGCAGTTCGCTCGGCGAGCAGCCGAATTCCGTCTTGAACACCCGGCTGAAATGCGGCGCGTCGACGAAACCCCACTTCGCCGCGATGGCCGCGACGGGCCGCGAAGTGTGCACGGGGTCGAGCAATTCACGGCGGCAGTGTTCGAGCCGCCGGGTGCGGATCCAGCCCGAGACGGTGGTGCCCTGCTCATGGAAGAGGCCGTGCAGATGCCGGGTGGAGATGTAGTGCTCGGCGGCGATCTGCGCCGGTCCCAGGTCGGTGGAGGAGAGGTTCGCGTCGATGTAGGCGAGGACCCGGCGCATCAGTTCGTGATGCGGCCCGGCCGTCGCGCGGGCGAGGTCGAGCTCGCTGGCGAACAGGGTGGCGAGCAGATCGACCGCGGTGTGCGCGAGCCGGACGCCCGCCGGCCCGCCGAGCTGATCGAGGTTGCTGCCGAGCTGCGCGAGGAAGGGCACCACCACGTTGCCCATGCCCCGCTTGCCCGACATCGGCACCGCGGTCAGCTGGCCGACCAGGTCGCGGGGGAGATCGATGAGCCGCTGCGGGAACATCACCACGAGCGTGCGGAAATCCTCTTCGAACGCCAGGGTGTACGGCCGGTGCGTGTCGTACAACGCCACGTCGCCGGGACGCAGCATCGCCTCGCGGTTGTCCTGCACGAGCAGGCCGGTGCCGGACAGGATCAGGCTCAGCTTGTAGTAATGCCTGTCCGCCCTGGCGATGAGCTCGGGGGTGCGCTCGACCACGTGCGCCGACGCGGTCACCTCGGTCAGCTGCACCTCGTCGGCTCCGCACGAGCGGATGCGGCCGCGGAAGTGGTCCCGGTGCTCGCTGGTCACGTGCAGCGGCACGAAGGATTGTGACACCACCGTGCGGAAATCGGTGAAATCTCGCGCGACCGTGGTGGTGGTCGGGTCGGCGGTGGCGGTGGTCACGGGGGTCACCTCGCAGCATCGGGGGGTGAATTTCATATACGATAAGCGATACGATGCTGCCGGGCAATGATCGCGGCGAGGTCAGTCGGCGAGGCGGAACAGGAGGGTTCCCGGGTCCACGTCGACGGGGACCACCGTGCCCGTTTCATAGCGGCCGACGTCCTCGGTGAGCACTCGCGCGCTGAACGGGGCCACGCCGGGGCCGGTGACGACGAGGTCGACGTCGTCGGCGGGCGTGCTCAGCTCGCCGACCCAGATCCGCTTGCTGGAAACGACTTCGGCGGTCGCGCGGACACCTTTCCGGTCGAGTCCGCGATGGGCCTCCCTGGCCATGGCGTTCTGCCAGAGGTGGGAGGCGACGGTGCCGACGCCGCCGAGCGTGAACACGGCGCCCATGGCGACGACGACCAGGCGGTCGTCGTCGCCGGGGTCGAAACGGGTGCTGATCCAGAGCAGGGCCGGGCCGATCAGCACCAGCACCGTCATGAAGAAGCCCAAAAGGCAGCCGATGACGGTGAA
The DNA here is from genome assembly GCF_022479115.1 of Amycolatopsis sp. EV170708-02-1. Classification (NCBI taxonomy): domain Bacteria; kingdom Bacillati; phylum Actinomycetota; class Actinomycetes; order Pseudonocardiales; family Pseudonocardiaceae; genus Amycolatopsis; species Amycolatopsis sp. EV170708-02-1. The sequence goes on along the minus strand of NZ_CP092497.1, from coordinate 2,235,469 downwards.
GGCGGGCAGCTCCGGAGCTTCCTTGCCTTCGCGGTCCGTCTTCACCGGCGTGAGGTTACTGGCCGGTTTCCGTCGCCGGTTCGGTAAAAATGCCCGCTTACCCGCGGTTGTGCCGGGCGAGCGCTTCGAAGGACAGCTTGCGCTCGAACCGGTACGGCGAATTCTCGTCCTCGTGCCGCTCGCGCAAGGTCTTCACCAAGGCGTAGGACGCCATGTCGAGATCGAACTCCGGCCGGGCCGGATGATGCGGCAGGTTCGGCGCGATGAACGTGTACACGTGCGCGCCTCGGATCCCCGCGGTGCCGAACACGCGCAGCAGGCGGGCGAGGTGGCCTGCCTGTTCGCCCTCGTCCCGCACGTGGCCCGGTTCGATCCTCGGCGGGACCTGCTCGTAGTCGACGATGTCCCAGCCCATCCCGCCCGCCTGCGCCGCGCCGGTGAAGGTGCACGAGCCGAACTCCAGTACCACCACCGGTTTGTTCCATTTCCGGTACTGGGCGAGGTCCTTTGTGTACTCCGCGTCGGTGGCGAAGTAGGGGTAGTAGTCGATTCCGACGATGTCGAAGAGGTTCCAATCGACCGGCTCCGCCCCGCCGATCGAGGCGTAGGTGATCCGGCCTCGGAAGTTCCGGCGCGCCACGTCGGCCGCCCGCGCGAGGAAACCGGCCAGCCGCTCCATGATCTTCGGCCATTCGTCCGGTGGGATCGTGGCCATGTTCGCGATCCGCTCCAGGTAGGTCTCCCCGGGCACGATGCCGGGGGTGAAGAGGAGATGCTCGCAGCCGGCGACGAATTTGACGTCGTCGCCGTGGCGAAGGCGCTCGGCCTGCCGGGCGGACTCGGCCAGGTGCTCGAGGACCTGATCCTGGGGATGGTCGTACAGCCGGGGCTGTACGTACACCTCCATTCCGCGGCGCAGCGCCGCGGACGTCGTCTCGGTGAGCCTGCCGATGTCGGTGCCGAACGCGGTGATCGACGGGCAGCGCAGCTCGTCGGCGATCACGCGGATCTCGCGCTCCAGCTGTCCTCTGCTCCAGCGCACCCGGCTCAGCGGATCGCCCGCGGCGTGCAGGACCCCGGTGTCGTAGGCGACCCCGCCGCGTAGCCGTCGAGTCCTGCCCGCCGCCTCGGCCATGCCCCCGCCGAGACCCGTGACCGCCACCGCTCCCGCGACGGATTTCAAGAACGTCTTGCGACTGATCATGATTTTCCCCTCGCTAGTTGCTCAACTAGGCTACTGTTCATGCAACCAGAAAACGAGCCGGGCGACCAGGAGCGGCGGTCGTTCATCGAAGAGGCCCGGCGCGCGCAGATCGTCTCGGCGACCATCGAGACCATCGCCGAGATCGGTTACGCGAAGGCGTCCTTCGTGCAGATCGCGCGGCGGGCGGGGATCAGCCCGGGGCTCATCACGTACCACTTCGCCAAACGTGAAGAGCTGATGAAGCAGGTCATGCTGACCGTGCACGCCTCGATGGAGCAGGCGCTGGGCGCGCAGGTCGAAGGTGCCGAGAGCTACACGGCCGCACTGCGTGCCTTGATCGAGGGTTTCGTCTTCTATTACGCCGAGCGGCCGAAGGAGATCATCGCGATCGGCCAGATCGCTTCGGCGTCAAGGGATGCCGAGGCCGCGCGGAGCTGGTTCGAACAGCAGAACGCGAAGACGCTGACCGAACTGGAGGACATGTTCCGTGAAGGGCAGGAGGCGGGGGAGCTGCGGGAATTCTCGCCGCGGGTGATGGCCGTGTCGGTGATCGCCGCCATGGAAGCCGCCCCCGCCGAGCTGATCACCCGGCCGGACACCGATGTGGCGGCCTACGCGCGCGAACTGGCCGACCTGTTCGAACACGCCGTGAGGCGTCCGGCCAGCGAGGCGAGCAATTCGTAGGAGCGACGGCGGTCGGTGTGGTGGTAGAGCGGCGTGGTCACCATGATCTCGCCGGAACCCGTCTCGTCGAGGATCCGCTGCAGTTTCGGGACGAGCGTGTCCGGGCTGCCGGTGAGCACGGCGCCGGAGCGTTTCGCTATTTCGGCGCGATCGTCGGCGGTGTAAGGGAAAGCCGCCGCTTCTTCGGGGCTGGGCAACCGGATGCGGGTGCCGCGGATCCGGCTGAGCACCTTCAGCCTGGTCGAACCCGCGAGCCACTCGGCGCGCTCGTCGTCCTCGGCCGCGATGACGGAGACACTGACCAGGTCGGCCTTGATCGGCGCGTCCGGTGCCAGATGATGCGCGAAGGCGTACTTCAGTCCGCGTCCGGCGGCGAGGGCCGCGCTGTCGGGAGACCTGCCGAGCAGCCAGAGCGCCGGGACATTGCCGCCGAGCACGGGGATCGCCTTCACCTCGGCGTCCTCGGGCGGGTCGAGGTAATGCTGGAGTTCCGCCAGCTGCTCGCCGAAGTCTTTCGTCCTTTGTGGACGAATCGCGGCGGAGGCCGCCTTCGAACCACCCGGAGCGCGGCCGAGGCCGAGGTCGATACGTCCCGGATACAGGGCGGCCAGCGTCCCGAACTGTTCCGCGACGACGAGCGGCGGGTGGTTGGGCAGCAGAACCCCGCCCGCGCCGAGCCTGAGGTGCTGCGTGGCGTTCGCGAGGTGGGCGATGAGGACCGCGGGCGCGGAACTGGCGACACCGCGCATGCCGTGATGCTCGGGAACCCAGTAGCGGTGGTAGCCGAGATCTTCGGCGAGCCGCGCGAGGTCGACGGTGTTGAGCAGGGCCTCGCGCGGTGTCGAGCCTTCGACGATGGGGGAGGTGTCCAGGACCGAAAGCACGGCGGAAGACATTCGGTCACCTCTCGTGAGTGGCAAGGACGGTTAGAACCGTCTTTACCACTCACGAGTCAGATGAGCGCGGCCGGAAGCGTTTCGAAGCCGCGCAGGATCCGGGTCTCCCGCCGCCGGGCGCCACTCAGCAGCCGCAGGCCGGGGAAGCGCTCGAAGATCGACCGCAGCCCGATCTCGCCCTCCATCCTCGCCAGCGAGGCACCGAGGCAGTAGTGCCGCCCGGCGCCGAACGACACGTGATCCCGCGCGTTCGCCCGTCCGACGTCGAAGGCGGCCGGGTCGTCGAAGATCTCCGGGTCCCGGTTGGCGCCCGCGAGCACGGTGCTGACGATCGCGCCGCGGGCGATGGGGCTCCCGCCGATCTCGGTGTCCCGGGCGGCCAGCCTGCCGGTGAGCAGGACCGGCGGGTCGTAGCGGAGGATCTCGTCGACGGCGTTGCTCCACAGGCCTGGATCCGCCCGCAGTTTCGCGAGTTCGCCCGGATTCCGGGTGAGCAGGGCGATGCCGTTGCCGAGGAGGTTGACGGTCGTTTCGAAGCCGGCGGCCAGCACCAGCCCCGCGGTGGCCTTGAGTTCCCGCTCGGTCAGGCCCACGCCGTCCTCGCGCGCGGCGATCAGCTTGCTGAGCAGGTTGTCGCCGGGATTCGCCCGCAGCTTCTCCAGATGGGTGGTCAGCCACGAGTCGAACTCGGCCAGCGTCGCCTCCACCGTCCGGAACGTCCGCCACGGCAGGCCGAGATCGAGGCTCGGGGCCGCGGCGCCGCCCAGCGCGAGCACCTTGTCGCGCTCTTCCGGCGGGACACCGAGGATCTGGCTGATCACGGTCACCGGCAGGAGCCCGCAGTACTGCTCGATGAGATCGACCGGGCTCGTCGGGTCGAGGCCGTCGAGCAGTTCGTCGGTGATCGCCTGCGTGCGCTCCCGCAGCTGCTCCACCGCGCGGGCGGTGAAGACACGGGTGACCAGTTTCCGGTAGCGCGTGTGGTCGGGCGGTTCGCTGGCGAGCAGCGACGGCGGCTCGATCGGATGGAGCAGACCGGACGACGACCAGGCGACGAGCCGGTTGAGCAGCGGGTTGTCCGGCACGAACCGCACGGTCTTGAACGCGTCGCTGGTCAGCACCTCCTTGCACGCCGAATGCCGGGTGGTCACGTGCCCGACCCGGGTGGTGGCGATGGCACCGTGCGAGCGGATCTCGTCGAACAAGCCGGTCAGGTCCGCTCCGCCGCTCGCCTCGACGGAGAGCCTGCCCTGGAGGTCGCCCCGGCGCGCCGCGGCCCGCAGGGCGACCCGGGGGATGGCGTGGCCGATGCTCCAGCGGGTGACCGGTTTGGCGATCGCCTCCGCCTTGCGCCGGAAGGGAGCGGTCTTGAGTGCGAACATCAGGACTCCGTCCGTACGGGTTCCTTCGAAGGTATCGGAACTACGTGTCAGTAGCCACCGGCTCGGCACTCCTGCGAACGGGCTTCCACCTCGGTAATGTTCTGCACTTCCGGCGGGCCGGGGAGTGCTTGTGGGCGGCTACGGGTTCGACATCGCGCTGGTCGCGGTGCTGGTGGTGCTCAACGCGGTGTTCGCGGGCAGCGAGATGGCGCTGATCTCGTTGCGCGAAGGGCAGCTGCGGACGTTGGAACGCGACGGCCGCGCGGCCACCCGCACGCTGGTGCGGCTCGCGCGCGACCCGAATCGTTTCCTGGCGACGATCCAGATCGGCATCACGCTCGCCGGGTTCCTCGCCTCGGCGACGGCGGCGGTGTCACTGGCGCAACCCCTGGTGCCACTGCTGGGTTTCCTCGGCAACGCCGCGGGCGCGGTGGCCGTCGCGCTGGTGACGATGGTCCTCACCTTCCTGACACTGGTGCTCGGCGAACTCGCCCCGAAGCGGCTGGCGATGCAGAACGCGCTGCGGTGGGCGTTGCTGGTGGCGCGTCCGCTGAACCTGTTGTCGGCGATTTCGAGGCCCGTGGTGTGGGCGCTGAGCGTGTCGACGAATTTCGTCGTGCGGGCGCTGGGCGGCCGGGCGGAAGCCGATCCGGACCAGATGTCCCCCGAGGAGCTCCGGGAACTGGTCTCGGCGCAACGCGGCCTGAACGCCGAGCAGCGCATGATCATCAACGGCGCCTTGGAGATCCACGAACGACGGCTGCGGGAAGTACTCGTGCCCCGCCGGGCGGTGGTGACCCTGGCCGCCGAGCAGGATCTGCGCTCCGCGCGCGGGCAGCTGGCCGAATCCGGCCATTCCCGGGCGCCGGTCGCCCGCGGCGGCCATCTGGACGACGTCGTCGGCGTGGTGCATTTACGCGACCTGCTCGGCGAGCACGAGGACCTCGCCGAGGTCGTCAGGCCGGCGGTGGTGTTCCCCGATTCGTTGCGGGTGTCGGACGCGATCCGGAGTTTCAAGGCCGAACGGGAGCAGATGGCGCTGGTGGTCGACGAGCACGGCGCCGTGGCGGGCATGGTCACGCTGGAGGACCTGCTGGAGGAGATCGTCGGCGAGATCTACGACGAGACCGACCGTGACGTGCTGGCCGTGCGCGACGGCAAGGACGGCGCCCTGGTCCTGCCCGGCACCTTCCCGGTGCACGACCTTGTCGACGTCGGGGTCGAGCTGCACGACGCGCCGCCGGGGGAGTACGCGACGATCGCGGGGCTGATCCTCGTGATCCTCGGGCGGATCCCGGAGAAGCCGGGCGACCGCGTGGTGGTCTCCGGCTGGACGGCCGAAGTGCTCGGCGTCGAGCATCACGCGATCACCCGGGTGGCGCTGCACCGTGTGCCGAACGCGGAGCGGTGAGTTGCGCCGGACGCGCGGGGTTGGCAGCGTGCCCGGTGTCCCGCCACGAAGGAAGGTGCCCCGATGCCGCAAGACCAGCCGGATTTGAAACCTCGTTCGCGCGACGTGACCGACGGCCTCGAGCGCGCGGCGGCCCGCGGGATGCTCCGTGCGGTCGGGATGGGCGACGACGACTTCGCGAAACCGCAGATCGGGGTGGCGTCGTCGTGGAACGAGATCACCCCGTGCAACCTGTCCCTCGACCGGCTGGCCAAGGCGGTCAAGAACGGCGTGCACGCGGCCGGTGGCTATCCGCTGGAGTTCGGCACGATCTCGGTGTCCGACGGCATTTCCATGGGACACGAGGGAATGCACTTCTCGCTGGTGTCCCGCGAGGTGATCGCCGATTCGGTCGAGACGGTGATGATGGCCGAGCGGCTGGACGGCTCCGTGCTGCTGGCGGGCTGCGACAAGTCCCTGCCGGGCATGCTCATGGCCGCGGCCCGGCTCGATCTCGCCTCCGTCTTCCTTTACGCCGGCTCGATCATGCCGGGTCAGGTCGACGGCCAGGACGTCACGATCATCGACGCGTTCGAAGCCGTGGGCGCGTGCCTGGCAGGCAAGATCAGCCGCGCCGAAGTGGACAAGATCGAGCGCGCGATCTGCCCCGGCGAAGGGGCCTGCGGCGGCATGTACACCGCCAACACGATGGCGTCGGTGGCCGAAGCGCTCGGCATGTCGCTGCCCGGATCGGCCGCCCCGCCCGCGGTCGACCGGCGTCGTGACGGTTTCGCGCACCGGTCGGGGGAGGCCGTCGTCGGCATGCTCCGCCAGGGCATCACCGCGCGGCAGATCATGACCATGGAGGCGTTCGAGAACGCGATCGCCGTCGTGATGGCGCTGGGCGGTTCGACCAACGCCGTCCTGCACCTGCTCGCGATCGCGCGCGAGGCGGAGGTCGATCTGCGCATCGACGACTTCAACCGGATCGGCGACAAGGTCCCGCACCTCGGCGACCTCAAACCGTTCGGGAAGTACGTGATGAACGACGTCGACAAGGTCGGCGGCATCCCCGTGGTGATGAAGGCGCTGCTCGACGCCGGGCTCATGCACGGCGACGTGCTCACCGTGACCGGGAAGACGATGGCCGAGAACCTCGAAGGCATCGCGCCCGCCGGGGTCGACGGCGAGATCATCCGCCCGCTCGACCGCCCGATCCACAAGACCGGCGGGCTGACTATCCTCAAGGGCTCGCTGGCGCCCGAGGGCGCGGTCGTGAAGTCGGCGGGCTTCGACGAGTCGACGTTCACCGGTACCGCGCGGGTCTTCGACGGCGAGCGCGCGGCCCTCGACGCGCTCGCCGAGGGCCGGATCGTCGCCGGGGACGTCGTCGTCATCCGCTACGAAGGTCCCAAGGGCGGGCCGGGGATGCGGGAGATGCTCGCCATCACCGGTGCGATCAAGGGCGCCGGACTCGGCAAGGACGTCCTGCTCATCACCGACGGCCGGTTCAGCGGCGGCACCACCGGGCTCTGCGTCGGCCACATCGCCCCGGAAGCCGTCGACGCCGGGCCGATCGCGTTCGTGCGTGACGGGGATCCGATCACGCTCGACGTCGCGAACCGGACGCTCGAAGTCGGGATCGACGACATCGAGGCGCGCAAGGAGGGCTGGACGCCCAAGGCGCCCGCGTACACGCGCGGGGTGCTCGGCAAGTACGCCAAGGTCGTGCGGAGCGCCGCGCACGGAGCCGTTTGCGAGTAGAGCCCTGCCCGTGGGCTGAAGGGGCCCTTCACCGCATGTGACGCGGTGAAGGCCCCTTCGTCGCATCGCATGCGGTGAAAGTCCCCTTCAGCCCCTCACGAACGGGTGATGCGTAGGCCGGACAGGCCCGAGTACGTAATTCACCCGATGTGCCCCGCTACTCCGGAGTAGCAGACTCGGCGGCCCGACGATTCCCGCTGCTCCGGAGGTCGACGATGACCGCGTCCTACGCCCCAGCCCGCTCCGCCGCCCTCGTGATCGCCCGCGTGGTCGTCGACGGGATCCGGCATTCGCTGCCCGAGCACGCGCCGCTGTTCGACGCGCGCGCCACGGAGTTCGTCGCCTCGGTACTGGAACGCGACGGGGTGAACCTGGGCATCGCGGCGGGTGCGGACGCCTTCCGCGAGGTCGGCGTCGCCGAGTACGCGGCGGGCAAGGAACTGGACCGGCTCTCCCGCGCCTACCACTCGGCTGGCCGCGGCGCCCTTCCCGCGCTGGCCTCGCTGTCGCGGCAGCCCGGGGCCGGGTCCGCCCTGATGGACACCGGGGTGGAGGCCCTGCTCCGCTGCTCCGACGTCCTGATCCGGCTGTCCACCGCGGCCTACCGCGCCGCGCACACGCCCTCGATCGCCGAGCTGCGCCGAGACCTGCTGAAAGAGATCTTGAGCGGCCGTCCGCCCGCCAAATGGGCGGGACTCGCGGCCGAGGCGGGCTGGGTGCCGCCCGCGCGCGTGGTGGCCATCGCCGCCGAGCCCGGCGCCGTCCGCGCCTCGTTCGGCCCGGAGGTGCTGGCCGATCTCACCGGCGAGTACCCGCATCTGCTCGTGCCCGACGACGTCGAGATCGGCGGTGTCCTGGCGGGGACGCGGGCCGCGGTCGGCCCCGCGGTGGCACCCGCCGACGCCGCGGTGTCGCTGCGCTGGGCGCGCCGCACGCTGGAGCTGGTCCGCCGCGAGGTGATCGACGACGGCCCGCTCGTGCGCTGGTCGGATCACCTGACCACGCACTGGCTGTTCGCGGACGAGGTGCTCACCACCGCGCTGGTGACCCGCAGCCTGGCGCCGATCGCCGAGCTGCCCGCCAACGAGCGCACCAAACTCGCCGAAACCCTCGACGCCATGCTCTCCGCCCGCGGCGGGGCGCCCGAGATCGCGACCAACCTCGGTGTCCACCCGCAGACGGTCCGGAACCGCATGCGCCGGCTGCGGGTGCTGTTCGGTGCCCGGCTCGACGACCCGCAGTCCCGCCTGGACCTGAGGATCGCCCTGCGCGCGGAGCTGCTCACGGCCGAACCGGCCGGGCCCGCCGCCCCGATGAAGGTGGCGTGAGCGTCAGGCGGGATCCGCGGACCGGGTCACCCAGGTGGCCACCTGGACGCGGTTCGAGTAGCCGAGCTTGGTGAGGATGTGGTCGATATGGGTGTCCACCGTGCGCCGGGCGATACCGAGCCGGTCGGCGATCTCCTGGTTCGTCAGGCCCTCGGCGATCACGTGCGCGATCTCGGTCTCGCGTTTGGTGAGCACCTGCGCGGGTTGCTTCCGAGGGCCGGGGGTGCGTTCTTCGAGGGCGTACGCGATGGCGTCACGGGTGGGCATCGCGGCGCCGTCGGCGAATTCCTTGACCGCGACCTCCCAGCCCAGTGCGGTCGTCACGGTGTCGGTGTCGGCGAGCAGGGGTTCGGTGAACGCCTCGTACCGCGTCGGCCACGCGCCGACCGTGCGCCAGACGTTCATCGCGGCACCCTGCAGGATCGCCGCCCGGTTGGGGCGCTTGGTCCGGGCCGCGCAGCCCGCCATCACGGTGAGCGTGAACCCGACGACGACGCGGTCGTCCACCCGCTCGTGCAAGCGCAGGACCTGCTCGCAGCAGCGCTCGGCGAAGGTGAGATCCCCTTGGAGGTATTCGGCGGCGGCGCGCGACCACAGTGCCCAGCCACGCCAGAAGACCTCGCCGCGCCGCACGCAGCGCTCGACGGCTTCCGCGAGTATCGCCCGGCCGCGGTCGATGTCGCCGTTCAGCCAGACGGCGAGCCCGTGGTTGTAACTCGCCCAGAGGTCCCCGCCCTCTTCGCCGTGGGCGCGGAACAGGTCGATGGCCGTGCCGAACAGGCGTGACGCTTCGGCCATCTCGTCGTTGATCAGCGCGGCGTAGGCGCGGACGTGGAGTACGTACGCCGCGGCGAGTTCGTCGCCGCTCGTCTCGGCTTCGGCGGCCGCCCTCTCCAGCATGCACCGGTGGGCGTCCATGTCGCCCTGCACCACCGCCAGGAAACCGGAGAGCCACAGCCCGTGCGCCCGCTCCGGGACACCCGGTGCCGCGGCCTCGTCGAGGCGGCGGACCCACATCCGGCCTTCGGTGTTCAGTCCGCGGACGATCCAGAACTCCTTGCTGTCGCGCAGCATCCGGAGCCCGATGCTCGCGTCCTCCGGGGCGCCGGTGCAGTAGTCGAGGGCGACGCGCAGGTTCGCGTGTTCGCGCCGCAGCCGTCCGATCCAGGCGAGCTGATCGGTCTCCAGCCATTCGGCGGCGTACCGGCCGGCGAGTTCGGCGAACCAGTCCCGGTGCCGTTTCCGGAACTCCGCCGTCCCGCCCGTCTCGCCGAGCCTGTCGGCGCCGTACTCGCGCACCGATTCCAGCATGCGGTACCGCACCCCGCCGGGGTATTCCTCGCGCAGCAGGAGGGACTTGTCGAGCAGCCCGTCGACGACTTCGAGGACGTGCTCGCGTGGCAGTTCGCCGCCGCTGCACACCTGTTCGGCGGCGTCGAGGTCGAAGCTGCCGGAGAACACCGAGGCGCGTGCCCACAGCAGCCGCTCGGGCCCGGTGCACAGGTCGTGGCTCCAGTCGATCAGGGCCCGCATGGTCTCGTGCCGCTCCGGCCGCCCCCGCCGGTCCTTCGTCAGCACGGAGAACTGCCGGTCGAGGCGGTCGGCGAGCTGACGCACGGACAGCGCCCGCGCGCGGACGGCGGCGAGCTCGATGGCCAGCGGCAGCCCGTCGAGCCTGCGGCACAGCCGGATCAGCGGCTCGACGTCGGATTCGGTGAGCCGGAACGACGGCGCGACCGCGGTCGCCCGGTCGACGAACAGCCGCACGGAATCGTCGTTCAGCACGCGTTCCAAGGAGTCGCCCTGTTCCGGGATCGCCAGCGGCGGCACCGGCAGGACGCGCTCGCCCGCCACACCGAGCGACTGCCTGCTGGTGGCCAGCACGGTCACCTGGGGACAGGCCCTGACCACGGTGTCGGCGAACCAGGCGCAGCTGTCGACCAGATGCTCGCAGTTGTCGAGCACGAGCAGCAACCGGCTCGCCTGCAGGGCTTCGACGACGACCTCGATGGCCGGTTTCGCCGAGCGGTCGCCGAAACCGAGGACGTTCGCCACCGTCGGCACCAGCAACGCGGGTTCCCGCAGCTCGGCCAGCGACACGAACGCGACCTCGTCGGCCGTGGCCTCCCGGTGGGCCGCCGCGATCCGCCAGGCCAGCCTGGTCTTGCCCACACCGCCCGGCCCGGTCAGCGTGACCAGCGACGACGCCTCCAGCAGGCGCTTCGCCTCACCGGTCTCGGCGTCCCGGCCGACGTAGCTGGTCACTTCGGTGGGATCGGCCGACCACCCCGCAAGCGAGCCGACTCCGTCCGCCATGCACTCTCCCGCGATCGACCAGCCCCGCGTTTTCGGTCCGATGTAGACGGAAAACGCCCGGCTGCGGATACTAGCGGACCGGCGTCCTCCTAGCGGGGCACTCGTTTGGCGCGGTCGTGCGCCCAGCCCGCCAGGACCGTTCCGGTGGCCGCGAGCAGCAGGAACACGATCAACCTGCCGCCCCACTCACCGGGTACCCAGTCGAACGCGCCCCAGAGCTGGGTCGCGGAACGATCGAAAAGGCTGCGGATGGCGGCCTGCGCGAAGACGGCGAGGGCCACCATCCCGAAGATCTGCAGTCCCAGATAGCCGCCCTTGGTCATGCTTCCTACCTCCTGGTCCACGGTCGTGAATCTTGCGCCGGGCGGGAAGAAAGGACGTCGTGAAAGCCACTTTCGCGACACGCTGCGCCCCGCACCCGCCGACAGCGTCGCGCGCGCGGGCCCCGGCGCACATCGGCAGCGCGTCGCGCCTCGTGTCCGACCAAAGTCGATCCCCGTCGCGACCGAGGTCGGGGCCGGGATAGTCCCGTGTCCGGCTGCGCCGCCGCGGGCCGGTCGACCATGATGGGCCGGTGATCACCGACGCCGGCGCCCAGCCGCCCCTCCGTCCGTGGGGACAGGCCTGGCGCCTGCTCGCCGCGGCCGCGCTGGGCGTGCTGCTCTGGGTCATCACGGCGGCTCAACTGCCGGTCGGCGCGTCGGGACCGAGGGTCGAGTGGATGATCACCGGTGATCCGCTGATCGCGCTCGCCTGCCTGATCGCCCTGGTGTGGCGCCGCCGCTTCCCGGTCGTGATCGCCATCGCGGTCATCCTCGCCTCGACGGCGTCGGTGCTGGCCGGTGGCGCGGCGCTGCTGGCGCTCTGTTCGCTGGCCACCCGGCGGCGACCGGCCGAAACGGCGGTCGCGGCGGTGTTGTCCGTGGCCACGGCCGTGCTGATCGCCGACCTCTACCCACAGCGCGAGGTGCCACAGCTGTGGGTGGTGATCAGTCTCCCCACCTTGCTGGTGGGCATCGTGGTGGCCGTGGGCGCCGCGATCGGCGCGCGCCGGGAGGAGGTGCGCTCGCTGCGGGACCGGGTCGAGAGCGCCGAACGGGAGCAGGCCGCGCGGGCGGCCGAGGCACGGATCATGGAGCGCCACCGGATCGCCCGCGAGATGCACGACGTCCTCGCGCACCGGGTCTCGCTGGTCGCGATGCAGGCCGGGGTGCTGGGGCATCGCCCGGATCTGCCCGCCGATCAGGTCGCGGAGCTGGCGCGCGGCATCGCCGACGGCTCCCACCAGGCGCTGGAGGAACTGCGGGACGTCCTCGGCGTGCTGCGGGCGGACCCGGACGGACTGGAGCCGCCGCAACCCTCGCTCGCCGACCTGCCCGCGCTCGTCGCCGACGCGCGGGCGCTGGGCTTGGCCGTCACGATGAAGACCACGACCGAAGGCGAGCCGCCCGACGCGATCGCGAGGACCGTCTACCGGATCGTCCAGGAAGGGCTGACCAACGCGGGCAAACACGCGCCCGGCGCGGACGTCGTCGTCACCGTCGAAGGAAGTCCGGGCGACGGGTTGCGGGCGACGGTCCGGGATTCCGGTGCGGTGCGGGCGGTCTCGGGCCCGCCCGCGTCGGGATTCGGCCTGCTCGGTCTCTCCGAGCGGGTCGAACTGGCAGGCGGCGAACTGGACCACCACGCGGAACCCGGCGGCGGATTCGTGCTCGCCGCGCGCCTGCCGTGGCCGGTCCGCGAAGGGAGCGAGTGAATGGACGGCGAACGGGTACGGGTCGTGCTGGTCGACGACGAGCATCTGGTGCGGATGGCGCTGCGGCTCATCGTCGACGGCGAACCCGACCTCGTCGTGGTCGGTGAGGCCGCGGACGGCGACGCCGCGGTCTCCGTGGTGGGGGAGCAGCGGCCCGACGTCGTCCTGATGGACGTCCGGATGCCCGGACGCGACGGGCTGAGCGCGACCGAGGAGATCCTGGGCCTCCCGGAGCCGCCCCGGGTGCTGGTGCTCACCACCTTCGACTCGGACGAGATGGTGCTGGGCGCGCTGCGCGTCGGCGCGCTCGGATTCCTGCTCAAGGACACCCCGCCGCCGCGGATCCTCGCGGCGATCCGGACGGTCGCGACCGGCGAACCCGCGCTCTCGCCCGCCGCCACGGCCCGGCTGATCACCGCTGCCACCGGACCGCATTCGTCCGACGCGCGCCGGGCGTCGCGGGAAACCGCCCGCGGGCTGCTGGCCACGCTGACCGACCGCGAACGCGAGACGGCGGGCGCCATCGCCGAAGGGCTTTCCAACACCGACGTCGCGCGAAGGCTGGACATCACCGTCGCGACGGTGAAGGCGCACACGAGCAGCATGCTCTCCAAGCTCGGCGTCGAAAACCGGGTCCAGATCGCCTTGCTGGTCCGCGACGCCGAAGAGTGAGAAATTCTTTCCGCCGCGATGTCGAATCCGTCGTTCCCCGGTCGACGCAGTGTCGAAAGCACTTCCGAACCACCAAGGAGAAACCAGATGCGCACCCTGATCGCCACCGCGTTCGTCTCGCTCGACGGCGTCGTCGAAGGCCCCGGCGGAGAGCCGGGCTACCGCAACTCCGGCTGGACCTTCAACGGCATCGAGTTCGACGAAGCGGCCTACGAGCTCAAGGGGCGTGAGCAGGGCGAGGCCACCGCGATGATGATGGGCCGGGTCAGCTACCAGGCGTTCTCGCCGGTCTGGCCCGGCATGACCGAGGAATTCGCCGGGTACAACGCGATGCCGAAGTACGTCGTGTCGACCACGCTGCGGGACGAGGACCTCGTCGACAACTGGGGCGAGACCACGATCCTGCGCTCGCTCGACGACGTCGCGAAGCTCAAGGAGACCGAGGGCGGGCCGATCATCCTCCACGGCAGCGCGGAACTGGACCGCAACCTCGCCGACGCCGGCCTGATCGACCGCTACCACCTGCTGCTGTTCCCGGTCCTGCTCGGCGCGGGCAAGAAGCTGTTCAGCGACACCGACAAGGACAAGCAGAGCCTCAAGCTGGTCGAGAGCGAGGCCTACGGCAACGGGATCCAGAAGCTGGTCTACGACGTCATCCGATGATCGGACCCCGGCCGGCCGGTGGCCGCGTGCCCTGCGATCATGAACCGCGTGAACAAGCCCGTCTTCGTACAACCGAACCTCGACGGACCGGCGGTCGAGCTGTCCGGGGTCGAGGTGCACGTCGGCCGGGTGCCGCTGGTGTCGGACGTCGACTGGCGGGTGGACTACGGCCAGCGCTGGGTCGTCCTCGGCCGCAACGGGGCGGGGAAGTCGACGATCCTCTCGGTGGCCTCGACCCAGCGGTTTCCCAGCGCGGGCACGGCCATCGTGCTCGGCCACCGGATGGGCGCGGTCGACCTGCGTGACGTGCGGACGCACATCGGCTTCGTCGGCGCGAACCAGCGGCTGCCCGACGCGGAGAACCACGACGCGCACACCGTGGTGCTCACCGGCCACAGCGGAAGCGTGCTCCCGCTCTGGGATCGCTACGACGACGCGATCCGGGACAGGGCGTCGAAGCTGCTCGAACTGGTCGGCTGCACCGAACTGCGCGACCGGCCGGTGCGCGTGTGCTCGCAGGGCGAGCGCGCCCGGGTCCGGCTCGCCAGGGCGCTCATGGCCGATCCGCTGCTGCTCCTGCTGGACGAGCCGTTCGCCGGTCTCGACCTGCCCGGCCGCGAGGATCTCCTGATGGCGCTGGAGAACCTGACGCTGGCCCAGCCGGAGCTGGCCACGGTCACCGTGACGCATCATCTGGAGGAGATCCCGTCGACGGCCACGCACGCCCTGATGGTGCGCCGCGGCAAGGTCACCGCCGCGGGGCCGATCGACGAGGTGCTCACCGACGAAGGGCTTTCCGCCTGTTACGAGCGGGACGTCGAGGTCCACCGCATCAACGGACGGTGGGCCGCGCACGCGATCCGGCGGTCCTGAAACCGGTCAGAGGGTGGGGCAGGGCCAGGCGAGCCGGACGACGGTCCCGGTGGGTGTGCTGGTCACCGAGGCCTCCGGCGCGAAGGCGCGGATGATCGGCAAACCGCGTCCGCCGTCCGGGCGGCGGCCGTCGCGCCAGCGGCCCTCGTCGGCGACGCTGATCCTGAGGTGGCCGTCGTCGTGGGCGGCGGTCACCGTCATGACGTTGCCTTCGGTGCCGTCCGGGTACGCGTGTTTGACGACGTTCGTCATCGCTTCGTAGGCGGTGAGTTTGAGATCCTCGGCCAATTCCCGGGGAAGACCGCGTTCGAGGGCCCAGTTCGCCAGGACGTCGCGCAACGCGGCGGCCTGGGCGGGGACGGCGGCGACCTCGAGGACCAGCTCGTCGGTGTGCTTGCGCACCGGCTCGTCGATCGGCATCACGAAGCTTCTCCTCGTCGTCCGCCGCGGTCCACGACCGCCGGATCCATCGACAAGGCTAAGGCACCGCCTGGACCCGGACACGAGAGCCGCGCGAGCGGGCACCGTCATCCGATATGTTCGGAGCAGTCGGGTACCGATCGTGAGGGGTGGATGACGGTGACGAGCGGAGACGGCGCACACCGGGAGGTTCCGTTCTCGGTGTCCGTCGCCAGGCCCGATGGCGCCGAGGTCGTCATCGCGGTGGCGGGGGAGATCGATCTGACGACCTCCGAAGATCTCAAGGAGACCTTCGAGGAAGCGCTGGAGCCCGTGCCGGGCAAGCTCGTCGTCGACCTCGAAGGCGTGGAGTTCTGTGATTCCACCGGTTTGGCGACCCTGGTCGGTATCAACGACCGGTGCGGCAGCCAGGGGGTCGCGCTGAGTTTCCTGCCGTCACCCACGATCCGGCGGCTGGCGTCGAAGACGGGACTGTCCACGCTCCTGCCGCTCGCCTGATCGTCAGCGGTTCGGCACTTCGAGGATCGCGTGGTCGAGGTGCCGGTACACGGGAATCTGGGTGTCGGCGCCGAACAGCTGCAGCAGGCGCAGCACCGGCCGGGCGTCGGCGACGACACCGGTCGTGCGGCGTTCCGCGCGGGCGCGGGCCGCGGCGGACTCGATGACCCGTAACCCGGCGACGCCGAGGAAGCCGACTTCGCTGAGATCGAGCACGGTGGCGGCCGGGAGGCGGCCGCGCAGGGCCTGCTCCAGCCGTCCCGCGGTGGCGAGGTCGATCTCCCCGGCCGCGGCGACGACGAGCAGATCGTCGTTCCACCGGATCCGCTGAATCCGCAACAGGTTCTCGGCCGACGGGCGCGGTCGCGGAATGGCGGAGTGGAAGGTGGGGCCGTCACGGCTGCCCCGCGTGAACGGAATTCGTTCGGTCATGATGGTGTCTCCCGGACAGCCGGGGACGAGACGGACAACGGGCAAGCCTGCACAACTGCTGCGCAAGTCAACCTCGCCGCCGCGTCGCCCTGGAAAGGTGCTGGGCCGCGGACATGCGGGTCGTTCGCGCGGGCTGGTGGACTCAACCTCACGTACTGCTCACCGTACGCCGATCACAACTCCTGGCAAGACCGGATGCGGTGAACGGCGGGCCATCAGCTCATTCGCGTAGTGCCTTTTCCCAGGCGAGGCCCCATTTCTCCAGCGGGTGCAACGCGTCGAGGAGCCGTTCCCCCAGCCGGGTCAGGCGGTAACCCTCCTCGCCGGTCTCGACGATGCGTGCCTCGGTGAGTTCGCCAAGGCGGGTGGCGAGCACGCTCGACGACATGTGTTCGCAGCGCCGCCGGAGTTCCCGGAAGCCGACGTCGCCCTGGCGCAGCTCCCAGATCACCCGCAGGGTCCATCGGCGCCCCAGCAGATCGAGCGCGGCCATGAGCGGACGGCCGGTTTCGGAGCCGCGGACCGGCCGCCCGGGCCGCGGGATCGGGTCGTCGGGCATGGCAACCCCCTTGTGCTTCGACTTTCGAAGCAGCATAGTGGTTCTGAAATCGAAGCGCCGGAGGTGGTCATGCCGCGTATCGCCCCACTCGCCCCGCCCTACGAGGCCGACGTCGAACAGGCCCTGCGCAAGTGGATGCCGCCGGGGGTGACGGAGGAGCCGCTGGCGCTGTTCCGGTTGCTGCAGCACCACCGGGAGCTGGCGTCGCGGATGCGCGTCCTGGGGGCCGGCCTGCTCGCGCACGGCGAATTACCCGCACTGGACCGGGAAATCGTCATCGCGCGGGTGACCGCCCGCTGCGGATGCCGTTACGAATGGGGTGTCCACGCCGCGGTTTTCGCGCCGGTGGTCGGCTTGACACCGGAACAGCTCGAAGCGACCGTGTCCGGCGACTCCGGTCACCCCGCCTGGTCCGGGCGGCATCGCGCGCTGATCGGCGCCGTCGACGAACTCCACGACACGGCAACGGTTTCCGACGCCGCGTGGACCGCGCTCGCCGAGCACTATCCGCCTTCGCAGCTCCTGGAGTTCCTCGTGCTGGCGGGCTGGTACCGGACGATCGCGTACGTCGCCAACGGCGTCGGCCTCGACGAGGAGCCATGGGCCTAGGGTCGGTGCGAGTCGATTTCCCTTGTGCCGTCGCGTTCCCGTTTCGGGGCCTTCCAGGCCGCGAGGAAGCACAGGAACGCGGCCACGAAGCCGACCGCGGCGAGTGTCCCGGCCCAGACGGCGCCGGTGCTGCCGAGGAGATAGAGCTGGACCACGGCGGTGCACGTGTAGACGACCGCCAGTCCCAGCCACAGCCGTCGCGTCATCATCCCCCCGTCTCCGTTCGCCCGGTACGGGTGGTCAATCGCGGCGGGGCGGGATCGGGTTACAGGCTGTTCGAAACCCGGAAGAAGTCCACCAGCCCGTCCCACGACCGGGAGTCCCGCCGCCGCTCCCACCACGTCCGGAACGGGGTCGACGCCATCGCGTGCCGCGTGTACGACGTCATCATCGCGCGGTAGACGTTCTCCGCCTGGTCCCAGGTCAGCCGTTCCTTGCGCCACGCCAGCACGAGCCGCATCCGCATGGGGTCGCCCTTCAGCGGCCGGACGACCATGCCGGGCAGTTCGGGCGCGGTGGGTTCCACGAGCTGCACCGCCTGCCCTGCGGCGATCAGGTGCCGGCCGCCGCCGTTCGGGCATTCGAAGCGGATCCGCGGGGTGAACCCCGCTCGATGCGTCGCCGCGCGCAGTGACGTCAGCGAGCCGTCCTCGGGGCCGGGCGGTCCGATCCACGCTTCGTCCGCGAGGTCGGCCAGGTCGACTTCGAGACCGCCGGCGAGCCGGTGCCCGGCCGGAAGGCCGATGAAGACCGGCACCCACGCGAACAGCACCCGGTGCCCCAGATGCTTCGCGAGCGGCACTTCCTGGTCGTCGGACATGGCGATGACCGCGATGTCCAGGGTCGCGCGGGCCAGTGCCTGCGCCAGCACCGCGCTGGAGGGTTCCACGTGGACGGTCACGTCCAGCCCCGGCAGCGCTTCGTCCAGCCGTTCGACGAAGGTGGGCAGACAGTCCATTTGGGACGATCCGAGCCGCACCGGGCCGTCGCCGAGCGCGCCGAGGAGGTCGCTCTCGAATCGGTCGAACTCCACGAGCAGGGTCAGCGCGCGGCGCAACGTCTGCTCGCCGACCGGGGTCGGGGTCACGCCGGTGTGGCTGCGGACGAACAACGGCGCGCCGATCTGCCGTTCGAGCCGCTGCAGCAGCGAGGTCAGCGACGGCTGGGACATACCCAGCGCGGCGGCCGCCTGCGAGAGGCTGCCCGCTTCGGCGATGGCGCAGATCGCCCGCAGGTGCCGGATCTCCAGGGCCATAGGCGGAGTCTATCGCCGCCGGTCATTACGGCCGGGTCCGTCGCGGTGCGAAGGTGCGGCCAGGACGATGACTACCTGAAAGGGGAGCCGATGACCGGCGACCGAACCCGGCCGGATCTGCGCGCGCTGCTGGCCGCCAAAGGGTTCCGGAACTGGATCAGCGACGGCTGGGAACCGGCCGACGACGCGGTGGACGTGCCGCCGGGCACCGCCGAGGCGGCCGCCGCCCATCGCGGCAGGCTGTCGGCCGAACTGCCCGGTCAGCGGATCGCGCTCGCGGCGGGCCGGGCCGTCGTGCGCTCCAACGACACCTTCCACGGCTTCCGCGCCGACAGCGATTTCGTGTGGCTCACCGGCTGCCAGCGCGAGGGCGCGATCCTCGTGATGACCCCGGCGGGGGACAGCCACCACGCCACGCTGTACGTCCCGCGTCCCGCCGAGGCACACGAGCCCGACTTCGTGGGCGACGCCGACACCAGTCCGTTGTGGGTCGGCTCCGCCGCCGGACCGGCCGCGTACGGGGACGCCCTCGGCATCGAATGCCGCCCGCTGGAGGATCTTCCGCACGGTTTGCGCGGGCGGAACCCGAGCTTCCTGGTGGGTGCCGGGGTCGATCCCGTGCTCGACGCGTACCGCTTCGGCCACAGCGAGCGGCTCCGGACCGTCCTCGCCCAGCTGCGCCGGATCAAGGACGACTGGGAGATCGGGCAATTGCGCGCCGCCGTCGACGCGACCGCCCTCGGGTTCGCCGACGTGCTGGCCGCGCTCCCGGAGGCGGTCCGCGGCGGCGGGGAACGCTGGCTGCAGGGCACCTTCGACCGCCGCGCCCGCACCGAGGGGACCGGGCCCGGCTACACCTCCATCGTGGCGGCCGGGCCGCACGCCCCGATCCTGCACTGGACGCGCTGCGACGGGCAGGTGACCGAAGACAGCCTTCTGCTGCTCGACGCCGGTGTCGAGGTGGATTCCTTGTACACGGCCGACATCACCCGGACCTTCCCGGTCGGCGCGGAGTTCACGAAGGCCCAGCGCGACGTCTACGACCTGGTGCACAAGGCGCACATCGCGGCGCTGGGCGAGGTCCGCCCCGGCCAGGACTACGGCGCGTTCCAGGCGACGGCGCTGCGCGTGCTCGCGGAGGGATTGCACGATTGGGGCCTCCTCCCGGTGTCGGTGGACGAAGCGCTGTCGCCGGACGGACAGCAGCACCGGCGGTACATCGTCTGCGGGACCGGCCATTTCCTCGGGCTGGACGTCCACGACTGCGCGTCCGCGCATCCCTCCACGTACCGCGAGGGCACCCTCGCCGAAGGGATGGCGCTGGCGGTCGAGCCCGGCCTGTACTTCCATGCCGGTGATCGCACCGTGCCGCCCGAATTGCGCGGTCTCGGCGTCCGCATCGAAGACGACGTCGTGGTCACCGGCTCGGGATACGACCTGCTCTCCGACGGGTTCCCTTCGACCGCCGACGAGATCACCGCCTGGGTCCGGGCGGCCAGGAGCTGAAGGACGCTTTCACCGCGTCCCACGCGGTGAAGGGGCCCAAGATGGCGGAATCGACACCGGTGGGCTGAAGGCTCCCTTCGCCGCATCAGACGCTGTGAAGGGAGCCTTCCGCCCCTGAGTGGCAACGACGGTGAGAGCCAACCCTGCGGTCGGGCGATGTCGCGTGACCGTAGGGACGACACGCGTGACTGAGCGGACGGCACGTGTGTCTGGACGGACGACACGCTCGCGGCCGAGTCGCACCTCGTGTCGTCCGTCCGGTCACGTTCGTCGTCCGTCTGATCACGCGTGCCGTCCATTCCGTCACGGCGTCGGCACCCGTCGCGAACTCAGTACCGGATGGTGTGCCCGGCGAGGATCCGCTCGGCGGCGCCGGTCGTGGACAGGCCGGCGGCGGGCCGGTCCTCGGTGAAGTACTCGCGGAAGTCCTGGCTGAAGTCGCGGGTCATCAGTGCGATCGTCCGATTCCAGTTCCCGCCGTCCGGCCCGTCCGCCGCCCACAGGTCGAGCAGCGACGAGCCGACCCGCCCTTGCACGGTGTCGCCGTCGTCCCAGCCGGGGGTCGAAGCGTCGTTCTCGAAGCTGTAGGAGGTGCCGTTGTCGTAGACGTAGCGGTAGTCGCCGAGGGCGTACGCGGCGACGGCGTCGGCGAAGCCTTCGGTCCACGCGCACGATTCCGAACTGTGCTTTTCGATGTAGTGCGGGTTGCAGCCGGTGACGACGGGGAAGTCGCGGCCGTACAGCTGCCACTGCAGCCAGTGCCCGGCCTCGTGGAGGATGAGGTGCTTCGAGTCCGGCATGGTGTTGCCGAGGAAGACGTAGTTCGTGTTCGGGTAGTCCCAGTAGCCGCCGTCGGCGACCTTCGGATCCCAGACGAAGGTGATCTGGTCACAGCGTCCGTCGGACTGCCGGGCCGTCCAGCACGACGAAACCGGGTTGGCGCGTTTCCAGTACAAGACGTTGAGCGTGTCCACGACCTTCCAGGCGCGCTGGAGCGTGGAAGGTACCTTCACCGTG
The DNA here is from genome assembly GCF_022479115.1 of Amycolatopsis sp. EV170708-02-1. Classification (NCBI taxonomy): domain Bacteria; kingdom Bacillati; phylum Actinomycetota; class Actinomycetes; order Pseudonocardiales; family Pseudonocardiaceae; genus Amycolatopsis; species Amycolatopsis sp. EV170708-02-1. The sequence goes on along the minus strand of NZ_CP092497.1, from coordinate 2,214,245 downwards.
CCGAGGTCCTGGCTTCCGTTGACGTTCGTGCGGCGCGCCGAGTCGAACGTGTAGTCGGTGGTGTTGTTCGCGGCCTTCACGACCCGCCACATCGAGGTGCTGCTCGACCGGAAGCGCACGTACGCCTCGGCGAGGGGTGCCGTGTGGCAGGCGGTGAACCGGCCGTCGGAGGCGCCGGTGATACCGCGGGCGAGCCTGGTCGCGGTGCCGGAACCGGTGTGGCCCCACAGTTCCCAGTTCGCGTTCCGGGCGACCTGCGTGCGCAGGGGTTTGCTGGTCCCGGCCTCCGCGTCGAGATGGTCGAAGACGAGCGTGCCGGTGAGACAGGCGTTCGCGGCGGCCGTCGCCGGCGCGGCGGCCACGGCCGCGGTCAACCCGAGGGTGGTGATGAGCACCGCGCCGAACGCCCGAAGTCGTCGGCCTGCGGATCTGCGGATCAGCTGCACGGGAATCTCCTCGCTGGCAGGAACGACGGTGCGCCCGTGACCCTGTGTCGACGGTGACACACCGGTTGGTGAAGGAGTTTCATCGCGGCGGGCGCCGCCCACCATCGCGTCGGCCCATCGGCCGCGGCTATGCCCCGCTTGGCGGACAGCGTGTCATGATGTCCGCGAACTCGATCGGCAAAGCGAACGAGGTCGTACGGTTTGACGAACGACAGGGGAGAAGCGGTGGAGGACGAGACGCCCTCGATCCGGGACATGCTGGCGGTCAATCTGCGCGCGGCCAGGGCGGCGAGGGGGATTTCGCTGTCGGAGCTCTCGCGGCGGTCGGGAATCGGCAAGGCGACGCTGTCCCAGCTGGAATCCGGCGGGGGGAATCCGACCATCGAGACCGTGTTCAGCCTGTCCAGGGTGCTGGAAGTGGCGATCTCCGATCTGCTGGACCATCGCGCGGGCGGCGCGCTCACCGTGGTGCGCGGTGCCGACGTCGAGGTGCTCAGCGGCGAGGGAGTGGATCTCCGGCCACTGCGAAGGATCGAGACCGGTGACGGCGTCTTCGAGGTGTACGACCAGGTGGTGCGCGGGGACGCGCCGCAGCGTTCGCAGGGGCATGTCGGGGTCGAGCACACCATCGTGCAGACCGGATCGCTGCTGGTCGAGGTGGCCGGACGGACCGTCGAGGTCGGCCCGGGGGATTACGTCGCCTTCGACGCCCGCGAGCCGCATTGCTACACCGCGTCGGACGGGCCGGTGCACTCGGTCCTCCTGCTGCAGTACCGCGCCGACGAACGGCTCGACGGCAGGCCGCATCCGGTGCTGAAGGGCTGAGGGCGCACGAGGTATTGACACCCGTCCGGGGTGGAACCTACTCTCCGATCGTTCGCTTTACCGAACGCTGGAGGGTCGATGAACCGAACGCGTGTGGTCGTCCTCGGCGCGGGGATCGTCGGCGCAGCGTGTGCCCGTGAGCTGACGCTGGCGGGATTCGACGTCGTGGTCGTGGATCGCGGCCGTCCCGCCGGCGGGACCACGTCGCACGGCGAGGGCAACATCCTGGTCTCCGACAAGGGGCCTGGTGCGGAACTCGAACTCGCGAAGCTGTCGACCGCGTTGTGGCCCCAGGTGGTCGCCGAGATCGCCGACGAGGACGCGCGTGCCGCTTCGTCGATCGAGTACGACCCCAAGGGCGGCATCGTCGTCGCCACCACGGACGACGGCGCCCGGGGCCTCACCGCGTTCGCCGCCTCGCAAACCGGGGTACGCGCGGAACCGTTGTCCCACAAGGAACTCGCCGAAGCCGAGCCCGCGCTGACCCGCGACGTGACCGCCGCGTTCCACTACCCGGAGGACGCGCAGGTCCAGCCCGCGGGCGCGGCATTGGCCCTGCTGGGCTCCGCGCTGCGTCATGGCGCCAGGCTGCGCTCCGACACCGAGGTCGTCGGCGCGACCGTCCACAACGGACGGATCACCGGCGTCCGCGTGCCCGGCGAGGTGATCGAAGCCGACGTCGTCGTGAACGCCGCGGGCCCGTGGGCCGGTCAGGTGTCGGCGCGCCTCGGTGCCCCGATCGCCGTCCGTCCCCGCCGCGGTGAGGTACTGGTGACCACGCCGATGCCGGGAGTCGTCCGGCACAAGGTCTACGACGCCGATTACGTCGGCGCGGTCGGCGCCGATTCGGGCGAGTTGCAGACCTCCGCCGTCGTCGAGTCGACCTGGGGCGGCACCGTGCTCATCGGCTCGTCACGCCGCCGGGTGGAGTTCGACGACACGATCCGCCCCGAAGTGCTGAGCGCCATCGCGGTCAAGGCGCTGCGGCTGTTCCCGTCGCTCGCCGACGTCGCGATCATGCGCGCGTACGGCGGCTTCCGGCCCTACGTCGACGATCACCTCCCTGTGCTCGGCGAGGATCCGCGGCTGGGAAATCTCTGGCACGCCACCGGGCACGAGGGCGCGGGCATCGGGTTGAGCGTCGGCACCGCGCGCCTGCTGCGCGAACTGCTCACCGGAACCGAACCCGCGATGCCGGTGGAAGAGTTCACCGTGGACCGTGGGGCTGTGGTGGCGGCATGAGCGGATGGCTGCAGCCGCGTGATCGTGATCCGGTGGGCCGGACCGACCGGCCGATCCGGATCACCGTCGACGGCGAACCCGTGACCGGGATAGCGGGCCAGAGCGTGGCGGGAATCCTGCTCGCCGCGGGCCGGACCTCCTGGCGGACCACGCGTTCCGGGGCACCGCGCGGCGTGTTCTGCGGTATCGGCGCGTGTTTCGACTGCCTGCTCACGGTCAACGACGTGCCCGACGTCCGTGCGTGCCGGCGTCCGGCCGCCGACGGGGACGAAGTCCGCACCCAGTCACGGGAGGAGACCGCGTGAACGTGGTGATCGTCGGCGCCGGACCCGCCGGGCTCGCGGCGGCCGAGCACGCGTTGCGAGCAGGCGCCCAGGTCACGGTGCTGGACCAGGCGGAGACCCCCGGCGGCCAGTACCACCGGATGCTTCCCGAGGCGTACGCGGCGAAACGCCCGGACCGGATCCAGCATGGCCGCGCGGAATTCGACCGGCGCCGCCGGGTGCTCGCGCATCCGCGATGCCGGTGGTGGCCGGGCTCGACCGTCTGGGCGTTCGACCGGGCGGAGAAGCGGGTGCACATCCTGCGGGGACCGTCCGACGGTTCCGGACGGCGGCGGCTGACCCTCGTCCCGGACGCGCTGATCCTGGCGACCGGTGCGCACGACCGCACCCTGCCGTTCCCCGGCTGGGAACTGCCCGGCGTGTACACCGCCGGCGCGGCACAGGCGCTGGCGAAAGGGGAGCGGGTCGCGATCGGCGGGCGGGTCCTGGTCGCCGGTGCCGGGCCGTTCCTGTTGCCGGTGGCGGAATCCTTGCTGGGCGTCGGGGCCGAGGTGGTCGCGGTACTGGAGGCGAACCCGGTCTCGACCGTCCGAAAAGGATGGTCGTCCCGGCCGTGGAGACTCGCCGCCCATGCGGGAAAGGCGGGCGAACTGGCGCGGTACGCCGCGACGCTGGCCAGGCACCGGGTCCCGTACCTGACGGGCCGCGCGGTGGTCGAGGCCCGCGGCGCGGACCGCGTCCGCGAGGTCGTGACCGCGCAGGTCCGCGCGGACTGGTCCGTCGTCCCCGGGACCGAGCGCCCCTACGAGGTCGACGCGGTCTGCGTCGGCCACGGTTTCAGCCCGCAGCCGGAACTGGCCGTCGCCGCGGGCTGCGTCCTGGACGACGGTTTCGTCCGGGTCGACGCCGCCCAACGGACCACGGTGGACGGTGTCTTCGCCGCGGGCGAGATCACCGGGATCGGCGGCGCGGTCACCGCCGCGGCCGAAGGCGCGGTGGCCGGCCGCGTCGCCGCCGGTGGAAAGCCGGGCCCGGCACTGATCCGTGCCCGCGACCGGGCCCGCGCGTTCGCCGGACGTCTCGCGGCCGCCCATCCGATCGGCACCGCCTGGCGAAGCTGGCTGCGCGACGACACGATCGTCTGCCGCTGCGAGGAAACCACATACGGCGAACTGACGCGTGCGGCCGAGGACGACTCCCGTCCCGGCGCGCACGCACTGAAACTCGGCACCCGGGCCGGTCTCGGCCCGTGCCAGGGCCGGATCTGCGGCCCGACCGTGTCCGAACTCTGCGGCGGAGCCGAACGGCACCACCGCCCGATCGCCCAGCCGATCCGGCTGGGCGAACTCGCCGCCCGAACCGAAGGAGAACCTGAATGAGCACCCCCGACCTCGGTGGCGTCGTCGTCGCGACCGCTCTCCCGTACCGGGCGGACCCGTCGGCCCCCGCCGGGCTGGCCGTGGACTACGACGCCTACGCCGCGCACTGCCGGTGGCTGGTCGACAACGGCTGCCGGGGAGTCGGCCCGAACGGCTCCCTCGGCGAATACTCGTCGCTGACCGACGAGGAGCGCCGCCGCGTCGCCCGCACCGCGATCGAAACCGTCGGCGAGGACGGGATCGTCGTCGTCGGTGTGCACGGCCCCGGCTCGCACCAGGCCAAGTACTGGGCCGAGGTCGCCGCCGAGGACGGCGCCGGCGGCCTGCTGTGCCTGCCGCCCACGATGTACCGCGCGAACCGCGGCGAGGTGCTCGCGCATTTCGAGGCGGTGGCCTCGGTCGGGCTGCCGGTGATGGTCTACAACAACCCCATCGACACCAAGGTCGACCTCACCCCCGCCCTGCTCGCCGAGATCGCGCAGATCGACAACGTGGTCGCGGTCAAGGAGTTCTCCGGCGACGTCCGGCGGGTGCTGGAGATCCGCGAGCAGGCACCGGGCCTGGACGTGATCAGCGGCGCGGACGACGTCGTGCTGGAGAGCCTGCTGATGGGCGCGACAGGCTGGTTCGCCGGGTTCCCCAACGTGTTCCCCGCCGAGTCGGTGCGCCTGTTCGACCTGGCGCGGTCGGGCAAGCTCGACGAGGCCAGGGCGCTCTACGAACCGCTGGTGGCCGCGTTCCGCTGGGACTCGCGCACCGAGTTCGTCCAGGCGATCAAACTCGGCATGGACCTCGTCGGCCGCTATGGCGGGCCGTGCCGTCCGCCGAGGGGTCCGCTGACCGAGGAACATCGCGAGCAGGTCACCGCGGACATGCGCCGCGCGCTCGCCTCGCTGGGGGTGGAGTAGGTGCGGTCGATCCGGTCGGTCACCGCCGTCGACTCGCATACCGAGGGGATGCCGACCCGGGTGGTGACCGGCGGGGTCGGCGTCATCCCCGGCGACACGATGGCCGAACGCCGCCGGTACTTCATGGAGCACATGGACCATCTGCGGCAGTTCCTGATGAACGAGCCGCGGGGGCACTCGGCGATGAGCGGCGCGATCCTGCAGCCGCCGACCAGGGCGGACGCCGACTGGGGCGTGGTGTACATCGAGGTGTCCGGCTGCCTGCCGATGTGCGGGCACGGCACCATCGGCGTCGCGACCGTGCTGGTGGAGACCGGCATGGTCGAGGTGACCGAACCGAAGACCGTGGTCCGGCTGGACACCCCGGCCGGGCTCGTGCACGCCGAGGTCGAGGTCTCCGACGGCCGCGCGGTCCGCGTCAAGCTGCGCAACGTCGCGTCGTTCCTCGCGGAGCGGGACGCCGTCGTCGAGGTGCCGGGCCTGGGTGAGGTGCGGTACGACCTGGCTTACGGCGGCAACTTCTACGCCATCCTCGAACTGTCCCAAGTGGACATCCCGTTCGAGCGGGCGGAGAAGGACCGGATCCTCGCCGCCGGGCTGGACATCATGGCGGCGATCAACGAGCAGCGCCCGCCGAAACATCCGGCCGACCCGCTGATCGGCGGCTGTAAGCACGTCCAGTTCCTCGCCCCTGGTTCGGACGCCAGGGCGTCACGGAACGCGATGGCGATCCATCCGGGCTGGTTCGACCGGTCGCCCTGCGGCACCGGCACTTCGGCCAGGATGGCCCAGCTCCACGCCCGGGGCGAACTCCCGCTGCACACGCCGTTCGAGAACAGTTCGTTCATCGGCACCACCTTCACCGGCGAGCTGGTCGCCGAGACCACCGTCGGCGGCGTCCCCGCCGTCGTGCCGGAGTTCTCCGGGCGGGCCTGGATCACCGGCAACGCCACCTATCTGCTGGACCCGGACGACCCCTTCCCCGCGGGGTTCGTCCTCTGACGGGGCTGAAGGACGCTTTCCCCGCATAGGACGCAGGTAAAGCGTCCTTCACCGCGTGGCATGCGGCGAAAGCGTCCTTCAGCCCGTCCTTCCCCCACCGCCGACCCGGCCCGCCCCGCGCGGTCCGGAAGGGATTTGTCATGCCCGAATCAACGACGATCCGGCCCCGGCCCAAGCTTTTCTCGCGCTCCGGGCTCTTCCGGCGAAAGTCCTTCGAAGGTCCCGAAGAGGCCGGGCCCGGTGGGCTGCCCCGCACAATGGGCCTCTGGCAGCTGGTCTCGCTCAGCCTCGGCGGCCTGGTCGGCGCCGGTGTCTTCTCGCTGGCCGGCGTGGTCGCGAACCAGCAGGCCGGACCCGGCGTGATGATCTCGTTCCTGATCGCGATCATCGCCAGCTCGGCGGCGGCCCTGTGCTACGCGGAATTCGCCGGGCTCATCCCGCGTGCCGGATCCGCGTACACGTATTCCTACGCGGCGCTGGGGGAGATCGCGGGCTGGCTGATCGGCTGGGATCTGCTGCTGGAGTACACCGCGATCGTCGCGGTGGTGGCGATCGCGGTGTCCGGCTACCTGTCCTACGTCGTGGAGCAGGTCGGCCTGGACCTGCCGTCGTGGATGCTCGGGGCGCCGGGAACCGGGCCGGGGCACCGCGTCGACCTGTTCGCCGCGCTGCTGTGCCTGCTGCTGGCGTTCGTCCTTTCCCGTGGCAGCAAGCAATCCGCCAGGTTCGAGACGGCGCTGGTGGTGATCAAGCTGGCGATCGTCGCGCTGGTGGTGGTCGCCGGCGCGTTCCACATCTCGGCGGGGAACTTCAGCCCGTTCCTGCCCTACGGCATCGGCGGCGCGGTCGCGGGCGCGGCGACGACGTTCTTCGCGGTGTACGGCTACGACGCGATGACGGCCGCCGCGGAGGAAAGCGTGGAGGCGAAACGGTTGCTGCCCAAGGCGATCATCGTGTCGCTCGCCATCGCGGCGGTGATCTACCTGCTGGTGTCCATCGTGCTGGTCGGCATGCAACGCTACGACCAGATCGACGTGCACAGCCCGTTTTCGAGCGCGCTGGCCGCGGTCGGCCTGGCCGGGCTGGGCACGGTCGTCGCGGTGGGCGGCATCCTCGGAATCACCACGTCGGCGTTCGCGAACATGCTGGCGGTGTCGCGGATCTGGTTCGCGATGAGCCGGGACGGCCTGCTGCCGCGGTACTTCGCCCGCACCCACCCTCGGCGGCGGGTGCCGACACGGGTGATCTGGCCGGTCGGGATCGGCTCCGCGGTCATCGCGGGCTTCCTGCCCATCAAGGAGGCCGCGGATCTGACGAACATCGGGATCCTGGCCGCGTTCATCGTCGTGTCGATCGCCGTGGTGGTGCTGCGGCGCACCCGGCCGGATCTGCCGCGGTCGTTCCGCACCCCGTGGGTCCCGTTCGTGCCGCTGGCCGGGGTGGCGTTCGCGGTGTGGCTGATCGCGAACCTGGACGCCCTGACGTGGCTGCGGTTCGCGGCCTGGATGGTGCTCGGCCTGGTGGTGTACGCCGTGTTCGGATTCCGGAACTCGGCGGAGAACCCGGAGAGGAAGGAAGCATGAAGCAGATCGAGAGGGCGGCGGAGGTCGCAGGCGCGTGGGCCGCGGTGTCGCCGGCGACACGGGCGGAGGTGATCACCGGCGTCGCCGACGCGCTGGACGCGGCCGGGCCGTCCCTGATCGAGATCGCCGACGCGGAGACCAGGCTGGGGACCGCGCGGCTGACCGGCGAACTGGCCAGGACGACGTTCCAGCTGCGGCTGCTCGCGTCCGGGAGCGGCTCGCACTACGACGTCCGGATCGACCGGGCCGACCCGTCGTGGCCGCCCGGCCCGCGTCCGGGGCTGCGTCGCTACCGGACCGCGGTCGGGCCGGTGCTGGTGTTCGCCGCGAGCAATTTCCCGTTCGCGTTCAGCGTGGCGGGCGGAGACACGGCGTCGGCGTGGGCGGCCGGGTGCCCGGTGGTGGTCAAGGCGCATCCCGGGCATCCGGAGCTGTCCCGTCGCACGGCGGCGATCGTCGGCGAGGCGCTCGGTCGATGGAGCGCGATTCTCGGCCTTGTCGAAGGAGAAGCCGCCGGCGTCGAGGCGCTGCGTCACCCGGCTATCGCGGCCGCCGCCTTCACCGGGTCAGTGAAGGGCGGGCTGGCACTGGCGCGGATCGCGGCCGAGCGGCCGGTCCCGATCCCGTTCCACGGCGAGCTGGGCAGCGTCAACCCGGTGATCGTCCTGCCCGGCGCCGCGCGGGAGCGGGCCGACGAACTGGCGGCGGGCTACGCCGGTTCGCTGACGCTGGGCAACGGCCAGTTCTGCACGAACCCGGGCCTCGTGTTCGCGCCTGCCTCCGGTCCGTTCGTGGACCTCGTCGCCGAGCGGTTGCGCGGGATCCCGGACGCGCCGTTCCTGAACGACCGGATCGAGTCCGGGTTCCTCGACGGCGCGCGACGGATGGCCGGTATCCAGGGAATGCGTGAGGTCGTCCCGGGCCCCGGAGCCCGGCTGCTCGAAATCGACCTGGCCGACTTCGTGCCCGATGTGGCCGAAGAGTGCTTCGGTCCGCTGGGCGTCGTCGTGCGGTATTCGCGGCTTTCGGACGTCCTGCCGGTGCTTTCCGCGTTGCCCGGCCAGCTCACGACGACGCTGCACGCCTTGCCCGAAGAAGCCTCCGAGGTCGAGGCGCTGCGCCCGGTACTGGCCGACCGAAGCGGGCGGATCCTGTGGGGCGGCTGGCCGACCGGGGTCGCGGTGACCGCCGCGATGCAGCACGGCGGACCGTTCCCGGCGACGACGTCACCGGCGTCGACCTCGGTCGGGACGGCGGCGGTGGAACGCTTCCTGCGTCCGGTGTCCTACCAGGACTGGCCGTCTGAGCTGCTGCCGGAACCGCTGCGGGACGACAACCCGTGGGACGTTCCGCAGCGCTTCTCCTGACTCGCGTGAAGTCCGTGAGGGCCTCCTTGCCTACCCTGAAGGTAGGGAAGGAGGCCCTCACGGACTACGGGATCGCCACCGCAGCACCAGCAGTCACAGCAGTCGCAGCGGCGGCGCGTGAAGGCACCCTTCCCTCGGGCTCAGCCGAGGAAACTCGACCTTCACAGCTTGCCGAGTACATGAAGGACCCCTTCACTGCGCTAGACGCAAGGAAGGGGTCCTTCATGTACTCAGGCGGGTAAGGCACAGGCACGGCCCGAAGCTTGATCAACGGAGGATCGGGGACACTCAACGTCCCCGATCCTCCGTTGATCAAGCTCGTGCGACCCCGCCACCTCCCGGCTCGCGGCCGAGTGGGGAGGATTTCGGACGTTCAACGTCCGAAATCCTCCCCGACACGACCCCGAGGGCATCAAGACAAAACGGAATCCCGTGGGTGGGCGATACCGGTCCCCGGCATTCAGGCGGAGACCACCGTCCCGCCCTGCACGACGTACCGGAACTTCTCCGGCTCGGCGAGGACGCCGATGTCCTCCAGCGGGTCCCGCTCGACGACCAGCAGGTCCGCGTGCGCGCCCGGCGCGAGTGTGCCGATCTCGCCGGTCAGGTTCAGCAGGTCCGCCGCCGTCGACGTCGCGGAGCGGATCACCTCCAGCGCGGACTGCACCTCTCCGCGCAACCGGAACTCGTGGTTCTGGTGCCGGTGCATCCCGCCGAGGAGATCGCTGCCGTACACCAGTTTCACCCCGCCCCCGGCCGCCTTCTCGAGTGCGGCCATGCCCGCGCCGAGGACGTCGTCGACCTTGCGCCAGCTGGATTCCGGCAGCCCGTGCTCGCGCCCCTCCTCCTTCAGCGCCCAGTACGTCACCAGGGTCGGCACGAGGTACGCGTCGTGCCGGAGGAACAGTTCGACACTGCGGTCGTCGATGAGGTTGCCGTGTTCGATCGACCGGACGCCCAGCTCCAGCGCGCGGTTCACCGCGCGGGCGGTGTAGGCGTGCGCGGCGACGTAACGGTTGGCCGCCTCCGCCTCCTCGACGATGGCGCGCAGTTCCTCGCCGGAGTACTGCGTCGAGTCGATCCGGTCGGTGGGGGAGGCGACGCCGCCGGAGGCCATCACCTTGATGTGGTGCGCTCCCTTGCGCAGTTCGTCGCGCGCCGCAGCGCGGACCGCGTCGACGCCGTCGGCGACCCGGCCGAGACCGGCGCAGCACGGGTGGTCTTCGCTGGTGTTCGCACCGCGCGTCCGGCTGTCGCCGTGCCCGCCGGTCTGGCTCAGCGCGCGGCCGCAGAACAGCAGACGCGGCCCGCGGAACAAACCTTCGGCCTGCGCGTCGGCGAGACCGTAGTCGGCGCCGGAAGCGTCACGGACGGTCGTGAAGCCACGGTCCAGCATCCGGCTCATGGTGCGGGCACTGTGCGCGGCCACGTAGGACGGTGACGACGCGGGCAGCGACCCCAGATCCGCGGTCGACGCGGTGACGTGCACATGGGCGTCGACGAGCCCAGGCAGCACGAACGCCCCGCGCAGGTCCTCGGTCCGCGCGTCGCCCGCGGTGAGACCGGCGCCGATTTCGACGATCCGGCCGTCGGCGCACCGCAGGTCGCCCTCGGTGTATTCGCCGGTGACCGGGTCGAGCAGGCGGGCGTCGCGCAGCAGCAGCGATCCGTTCATCGGGTCTCCTCCAGGAGTTCGCGCAGGGCCGGGACCGCCAACGGTGCCAGAGATCGCGCCACCGCGACGGAATCGTCGTCGTAGTGGCCTTCCGCGTCGAGGAGGTTGAGGACGCCGAGGGTGCGGCCGTCGTCCACCACCGGCACGTTGATCACCGCGCCGCAACCGAGGCTGTCGATGAGTTCGTGGTCGGCGAAGATCTCTCGCACCGCAGCGCTGTCCGGGCCGAAGTACGGCTCCTGGCCAGTGATGCACCGCTCCAGCCAGCCGGCGGCGACCTCGACGGTCTTCTCACCGCCGACGGGGTATTCGACGGGGTGGCTGCTGTGCACCCGCCGCAGGGCTCGCCGCTCGGGCACCCAGGCCAGCACGGTGAACAGCCGTACGCCGATCGTGGCTCGGGTCTTGTCCTCCACAGTGGACAGCGACACGGTCACTTCGTCATCTCCTTAGCGGTTTTCACGGGCGCGCCGTGTTCGGTCAGTTCTTCCAGGGACCGGCCGGCGGTGGACAGGCCGAACACGACCACGCACACCACCCCGGCCGCCAGGACGGCGGTGGTGAGGCCGAAGACGCCCGCGAAGCCCAGGCTCGCGGCGGACAGGCCGATGATCGTCGGCGCCAGGATGCTGCCGACCCGGCCGAACGCGCTGGACAGCCCGGTGCCGCTGGCGCGGATCCAGGTCGGGAACACCTCGGGAGTGTAGGAGTACACGCCGGCGTACGTGCCGTTGAGGAAGAACGACAGCACCGCGCCGGCGAGGGTGATCGACCACGGCGCGTCCATCTGACTGAGCCAGAACGCGCTCACCGCCGAGCCCGCGAGGTACAACGCGATGGTGTGCTTGCGGTCGAGCCGTTCCGAAAGCCACGCGGCGGAGAAGTACCCGGGGATCTGCGCCAGATAGATGATGATCGAGAACTCGAAGCTCTTGGTCACCGTGATGCCGCGCTCGACGAGCAGGGTCGGGATCCAGGAGAAGAAGCCGTAGTAGGAGAACGTGATCACGAACCACACGGTCCAGATCACCGCGGTGCGGCGGGCCATCGCCGGGCTCCACAGGAACTTCAACGCGCTGAGGAGGTTGACCTTGGGAGTCTCCGTCGCGGGCTGGGCATCGGCCTCGGCGACAGCCGGAAGTGCTTGCCCTGTCGCCTTTTCGACGTCCCGCTCCAGCTTCGAGACGATCTTCTCCGCCTCGGCATGACGTCCGTTCGCGACCAGGAACCTCGGTGATTCCGGCAGCGAGCGGCGCCACCACAGCAGCATGACGATCGGCAGCGCGGTGATCAGCTGCGCGACCCGCCAGCCCTCCGGCACTGTCGGGACGACGAACCGCCCGATCAGCGCGGCCATGACGAATCCGAACGAGAAGAACCCGGCCAGCGCGCCGACGAACCAACCGCGTCGTTTGGCGGGGACGAATTCCGACAGGAACGGCGCGATGATCGCGCTTTCGGCGCCCGCGCCCGCCCCGGCCAGCACCCGGGCACCCAGGAAGACCTCGTAGTTGGGGGAGAAGGCCGCGACCACCGAGAACACCGCGTAGAAGGCCAGTGCGTACATCATGACCTTCTTGCGGCCGATGCGGTCGCCCAGCAGCCCGGCGGCGATCGCGCCGAAGAGGAAGCCGAACGGCGTCGCCGAACCGATCAGGCCGAGCTGGCCGTTGTCGAGGCCCCAGGCGGCTTTCGCGCTCGGCAGGAGGAAGGCGACGACGGCGGAGTCCATGCCGTCGAAGGTGTAGCCGAGTCCGCCGATGAGCAGGAGTTTGTAGTGGGGACGGCTCAGCGGGAGCCGGTCCAGTCGTGCCAGAAGCGTCATGGGGAACGCCTTCCGTGGTTCGGGCGACGAGGAGGTGACGAGAGTTCGGACAACGTATACTGCGTTTCGGCAAAACTGCAATGGTTGTTGCAAGTGGTTCGACGGGCACGATGCGTTACCGTGGCGCGGTCGAGGGAGGGCGTGCGTGACAGAGACGGGAACCGACGACGGTTTCGAGGCGTGGCTGCGGGATCGGACACCGGAACGCGGCCTGCGGCCGAAGTCGGCCGCGGTGCTCGAAGTGCTGGTCTCGCAACCGCGCCGGGCGTCGTTCGGCTCGACGGCGGAGCTCGCCCAGCTCGCCGGGGTCAACGTCGCCACCGTCACCCGGACGGCGCAGGCGCTCGGGTTCGCCGGATGGCCCGCGCTGCAACAGGAGTTGCGCGCGCGGTACATGTCGTCGCTGAGCGCGCCGCAGGTGGCCGAGGAACACCGGGACGTCGATTCCCCGGGGTCGGCGTCGTTGCGCCGGGACCTCGACAGCCTCGCCCTGCTGAACCGGCGGTTCGCCGAGGACGAGATCCGCCAGGTCGCCGAAGCGGTCGCTGGGGCGCGCCGCACGGTCGTCATCGCCGACGGCAGTTACGCCGCGGTCGGGATCGCGTTCGCGCACAACGCCCGGCTCGCCGGATACGACGTCCACGCGATCACCGCGGGCGACGCCGAGCTCGCCAACGCCACGGCGAAGCTCTCTTCCGAAGACGTGCTCATCGCGATCAGTTTCTGGCGCCTGTACGAAAGCACCGTGCTCGCGGCGAACGAGGCGAAGGCCAGGGGAGCGCGTGCCTTCGCGATCACCGACGCGGCGAGCTCCGCGCTGGCGGGCGCTGTCGAGCAGGTGCTGATGGTGCCGGCCGAGGGCGTGACCTTCTTCCCGTCGCTGACCGCCGGGATGAGCCTGGTGCAGGCGATCGTCGCGCAACTCGCCGCCGTCGACCCGGCCCGCACCGGTGAGTCGATCGAGGCGGCCGAGGCCATGTGGTCGCGGTTCGACCTCCTGCACCGCCGCCCGGGGTCGGCCGATCGGACAGTGCCGAAAAGGCCGACCGGTGGAGGCGTCTCCGCCGGATGACCGATCCGCCGCCCCTGCCGGGAGGTGATCCTGGTTCCAGGCCGCCGGAACAGGCGGCACGGGATCGAGGAGGCCGAATGACGATCATCGCGACCTTGGGTGCCTACGCCGGGCTCGCTCTGCTGGCGCTGATGGCGGCGACGCCGCTGCTGGTCGAACTCGACCAGCGTTTCCCGGTCACTCGCCGGGCGAAGGCGGCCGAACGGGAACGCCGGATGCCCGCCGGACTCGCGTCGGCGTGACGCAGAGCACAGATTCGCTCGTGAACTACCTCACGTGAGTGATTCGCGCTCCGCCAATTCGTAACTTTGTGTCGCGTTATGGAACGCTCTGTGACGTGACCGTGGATTTCTGCACCAACGCCCAGCCTTCCGACACCTTCGCGGAGTTCCGGAGGAACGTCGACGAACTGACCCAGGCGTTCATCGACGCCTGCCGTCAGGGCCGTACGCCGGGCGATGCTTCTCTCGACCTGCTGCAGCGGGTTCATCGCGAAGACCGCAACTGGGTCGTCGTCCACCTGACCTTCGCCATCGCGGCGCTCGCGCATCAGCGGACGCTGACGCCCGCCGACGCCGTCACCCGGCCAGGTGGTGTGACGGGTGCGCCGGAGCGCGCGTTGTTAGCTTCCGCGAGTGACTGATCCGACCGTTTCCGCGGTCATCGCGGTGTTCGCGGGTTTCGTGCTCGCGGGCTTCCTCGCCGTCCCGTACATCGCCGCGAGCTACCGGCGCCGCGGCGAACTCGGGCTCTGGCGGGTCCTGCTGGTGTTCGGCTTCCTGGTCTACGCCATGTCCCTGTGGACCTACACGCTGCTCCCCATCCCGGAGGCGACGACGTGCGCCGGGCACGCGGCCGGTCATCTGCAACTGCGCCCGCTCCAGTTCGTCGCCGACATCCGCCGTGAACAGACCGGCGCGGGCCTGCGGGCGTTCCTGTGCAATCCGGCCGTCCAGCAGGCGGTGTTCAACGTCGCCTTGTTCGTGCCGCTGGGGATGTTCGTACGGCACCTGTTCCGGCGGGGCTTCCTCACCACCATCGCCATCGGCTTCGTGGTCTCGCTGTTCATCGAAGCCACCCAGCTGACCGGGGTCTGGTTCCTGTTCGAGTGCCCGTACCGGCTCGCCGACGTCGACGATCTGCTGACCAACACGCTCGGCGCCGCCGTCGGTTTCGGGCTCGCGCCGTTGCTGCGGCTGCTTCCGGGGAACGAGCCGTCCGCGCCGGCCGGGACACCGCGGCCGGGACACCGCGGCCGGTCACCGCGCGCCGCCGCCTGCTCGGGATGGCGGTCGACGTGGTGTCCGTCGTCCTCCTCGGCACCACCGTCGGGATCGTGACGACGCTGCTCGTGGGCGAACCGGACACCGTGGTCACCGCGCTGATCGGCACCTTCCTGCCCGCGCTGCTCCTGCTGTTCGTGATCCCGGTCGCGGGAAACGGCGCCAGCTTCGGCCAGCGGGTCGTGTTGCTCCGCCCCGTCGGCCCGGACGGCGGGAAGCCCGCCCTGTGGCGGACGATCGTGCGATTCCTGACCGGGGCGGGCGGCTACTTCACGTTGCTCACCTTGGCATCGGTGGTCAACGGCGGTTTCGAGCCGCTCGCGAACCTGCTGTTCTTCGCCAGCGGCATCCTCGCGATCCGGCCCGAAGGTCACCAAGGACTTTCCGGCCTCATCGCCGGCCTGCGGATGGCCGATGTACGGGCGTTCGACGACCAGGATGTGCCCAGTCTCGTGAGTGGCAAGGATGGTTAGAACCGTCCTTGCCACTCACGAGGCTTGCCACCCGATCGGGTCGACCCTGCCGATCGCGCGAGTCATTCCGGCTGGCAGGAGGCGCGGGCCGGAACACTCGCCCGGTGGACGTGGAGTCGATGGACGACGTGGCCGATTGCCTGCTGTCGGTGGCCTGGAACATCTTCCCGTTGATGGGGAAACCTCCCGCGAGCCCGGGGAACCGGACGGAGGAGATCCGGACCCTGCTCGTCGACGCCTGCCACGACGCCGGGATGCGAGCCCGCGAACGGGCCGCGCACGGAACGGGAACCGACGAAGAACGCCGTCCCTTCCTGCGTCTCGCGGAGATCGGGACGGACGCGAACCTGCTGCTGGGCATGGTTTCGGGCACGCTGGTCGCCGATAGCGAGCGGATCCGCCGCCGCTGGGCCGAGATCGAGACGCTCGTCCTCGAGGCGGGGGAGCTCGCCGCATCGATCGAGGGGCGACCGGAGAACCGGCCGCCCCTCGCCGCGGGAGATCAGTCCTTTTCCAGCCTCAGGTCGTAGCGGTCGAGCACCTCCTTCACGGGCTGGAAGAAGGTGGTGCCGCCCTCGTCGCAGTCGCCGGAGCCACCCGAGGTCATCCCCTGTGCCTGCACCAGTTTCGAGCCGGACGAAGGGCGGCTGACGAACGAGCCGCCGGAGTCACCGGGTTCGGCGCAGGCGTCGGTCTGGGTGAGACCTCGCACGATGTTCCCGTTGCCGTAGTTCACCGTCTGGTCCAGCGCTTCCACCCGCCCGCAGTGCCAGTGGGTGGTGATCCCGGACCGGCAGACCCGGCCGCCGACGCCGACCACGTCGGCCCCCTCGATCCGCACGTCGGAACCGTCTTCGTAGCGGTCGACCCGGGGCGGGGTCGAGACGTCGGAATGCGTCACCTTCACCGTGCCGTAGTCGTTGCCGGGGAAGGACGACCTCGCGACCTTGCCGATCGTGCCACCGGCGCCGCGGACGGTGCCGCCGAGTTCGGTGCAGTGGCCCGCGGTGATCACGTAATGATCGTCATCGTCGTAGGCGTTGAACCCGACCGAGCAAGCGCCACCGCTGAAGTACAGACCCTGCCCGCCGACCACGCTCCACAACGGCCGCGGTGCGCTCGTCACGTGCTCCACCCGGACCGGTACGCCGGCGGAGGCAGCCCACGCCCGGCCCGCGGGATCGCCGCCCACCACGCTCACCACGACCTCGTTCGCGGGCACGTCGACGTACCAGCCGGCGACCGAGCCGGGCAGCCCCGCGGTTCTGCTGTCCAATGTGGACTGGATCTTCTTCAATTCGGCGGCGCTGTGCCGGAGTACCTTCGGAATCGCGCCGGCGGCGCGGATCCTGTCCGACTGGCCGGCGTCGGTGGTGCCGACGACGAGTTCGCCGGTCGCGGCGTCCAGCCAGGTTCCGGCGAACGCGGCGCCGAGCGAAGTGCCGAGCTTCTGCTGTGCGGCGGCCACAGTGGCCGGTCCGGCCGCTTCGTTCAGGACCGACGTCGCCGCCGATGCCGGGGCCGCGAAGGCGGTGACGGCCGCGGCGGCGCCGATCAGGACGGTCAGTGTGCGCAGGGGGCGTCGGATCACGAAAACCTCCAGGGAATTCAGTGCGGGAAGTGTTCCCCATTCGACGTTACGACAAGGGGATACCGGGCGAATGCCGCCATTTGAGTAGCGCTGGGAATTCGCCTTTCCGGCGCAGTGGAATAGCGTCGCCTCACTCTTGTGAGTGGAAACTGCACGATTTGCCGTCCCCGATTCCCTGACCGGTGAACGACTGACAGCGACGTGCGTACGTCCATTCGGGAAAGGGGCGTTCATGGCCGGAAAACGCGGATCACCTGATGGTGTCCGTGCCGAACCCGTTCGTCCGCATCGGTGACGAACGCGTTTCTTTCACCAGCAGGAAATGAGGCCCGCCGTGAACATCAGGCCGACGGTGAGCACGGGCGGGGCGAACAGCGCCAGTGTTCCGCCCGCGACGGCCCGCACCAGTTCCGGGAATCGCGACGGCCCGCCCGGATGCCGCGCCAGCCAGCGCAGCCGGAGCGCGGTGTCACCGTCCGCCGCGTGGATCGACAACAGGGCCGAGCGCACGGTCTCCGGTCCGTGCCCGGCCGCGGCCGCCCGGTCGGCGGCCAGTTCGACGAGCAGCCGGACCGCGCCGGGGAGTTCGCGCATGAGCGGGACGAACCGCAACGTGCGGCCGAGTGTTTCGGCGCAGCCGGCCAGGAAGTGATGCCTGCCGCGAAGATGAGCGCGTTCGTGGGCCAGCACCGCGGCCAGTTCGCGGGATGACAGCCGTCCGGCAAGGCCGTGGCTGGCGACGATCAGGCCGTCGCGGCCGCCGAGGCTGTAGGCGATCGGACGGTCGTCGGGCAGCCACAGGGTCGGCCCGGGGCGTGCGCCGGACAGCCGGAGCACGTCGAGATGGCGCCGGTGCAGCAGCGAGCTGCGTTTCCGTCGCCGGGCGGTGGACAGCGCGAGCCGGGCCGCCGCGATCGCGAGCGCGGTGGCGGCGAAGGTCCCGGCGGCCGGATCCAGGCCCGGGAGGCCGCTGTGCCCGACGGCCGCCCAGCATTTGTGGAGGATCCGGGTGATGGCCCCGGCGGGACCGTGGTCCGGCAGGACGAGGAGCAGGACGGCGCCGAGCGTGCCGGCGAGGACGCCCGCCGCGGTCAGCAGCCACCACGCGAGCGCCGTGCCGGGGCTGATCCCGCCGGCGGTCAGCCTGCCCAGCAGCCGGGGTGAGAACCAGCCGGTCACCACCACGCCGAACAGGAGCACCGCCGCCAGGATCATCGTTTCCCGGGCTTCCGCCGCAAGGCCCGCCGCAGGATGTCCGACTCCTCTTCGGTGACCGAGCGCGCGAAATGCAGAAGCACGGACTCCCGGTCCTCCGAGGCGTCGAGGAGTTCGCGGAGGCTTTGCGCGGTGGCCTCTTCGCGGGTCGCCACGGCGCGGTAGCGGTACGCGCGATTCTCCATTTCGCGTTCGACCCATTCCTTGCGGTGCAGGTTGTCGAGCACCGTCATCACCGTGGTGTAGGCGAGATCGCGATCCCGGTTGATCGCCTCGAGGACCTGGCGCACCCGCAAGGGTTCCGCCGCGTCCCAGAGCACGTCCATCACCGACGCTTCGAGCTCGCCCAGCCGTTGCATGACACCTCCGCCGGGAAGGATACTGTGCCGCCCCCGCTCAGCCGACGACGCGCCGCGCGCCCATCAAATGCCCGTCGCCCTTGACCGAACGGACGTCGACGAGCTGGCCCTCGGTCGGCGCGTCGACCATCTTGCCGCTGCCGACGTACATGCCGACGTGGTGGATGGCGCCGGGATTGCCGGTGCCGTCGTCGTAGAAGACGAGGTCGCCGGGGACGAGCGCGTCCAGCGGCACGGCCTTCCCCACGGTGTACTGCTGACGGCTGGTGCGCGGAAGGGAGATGCCCGCCTGCTTGTACGCCCACGACGTCAGGCCGGAACAGTCGAATTCGCCCGGCCCGGTGGCGCCCCATTCGTACTGTGAGCCCCGTTTGGACAGCGCCGCCTGCAACGCGTCGTTCGCGGCGCCGGGCGGGCCGAGATAGGAGCCCTTGTCCCGGACCTTGCCGAGTTTCGCCTTGTCCGCGGCCGGTAGCGCGCCGAGTGCCTGCCGCACCTTGGTGATCTGGTCGTCGAGGTCCTTCTTGCGGGTGCGGACCTGCTCCAGCGCCACCGTCGCGTCGTTCGCCGCGAGCTGGGCGGTTTCCCGCGCGTCCGCCGCCGTGGCGCGTGCCGCCTGGGCCTTCCCGAGCGCGTCACGCAGGCCGTTCAGCGCCTTGGCCTTCTCGTCGGCCAGCACGGACAGCGCCGAGGAACGGTCGAGGAACTCCTGCCTGCTGCCGCTGTCGAGCAGCAGGACGGCGTTGCCGAGCCGCTCGCCGCTCATCGCGGATCGCGCGATCGCCTCGACCTGTGGCCGGAAGCGCTCGATCGCCGACTGGGCCTGCGTGAGGTCGCCGTCGGCCCGGCCGAGGGCCGCCGACGCCTGGTCGCGCTCGGTCTCGCGCGTTTTCAGCCGGTCTTGGGATTCCTGCAGGTCCTCGTCGGCCTTGGCCGCTTGGGCGCCGAGTTCCTGATAGCGCCGCATCGGATCCTGGCCGTCCGGCGCCGGTTGCGCGCTCGCAGGGAGCGCGCCGAAGCCGAGGAGCATGAGGGCGGCGGTGGCGGCGAGGGGATGCCGCGGCGAGCGCCGATATGAGGTCACGGGTGCCGAATCTCCTGTCGCGCAGGGTGCAACTATCGCGCTTAGTAGTACGGGGACGGTTGTGAGCGCGCGGTGAAGTCCTACTAAGACGGCTAGTACTAGGTCTCATGGGAGATTTGCTACGGTGGGAACCGTGAGTGTCTCTTCGGCTACTCTTCGTCGACTCGTGGTGGTATTGCTGCTGCTGGTCGTGGCGGGGTCGGGAACCGCCGTCTGCCTCGACGGGCACGTCGAGGCAGACGCCACGTCGGCTTCGCATGACTGCCCGCCGCGCGAGGGACACGCGCACCCCAGCTCGCTCTCCGCCCTCGCCGTGCGAAGCGAGGAATCTCCTTCCACGCCGGATCTTCCATCTCCAGTGCCGCGTGCGCTTTCGCCTGTGCCGCAAGAGAAAACGCGTCTGCTTTCCGCCGGCTGGAGCGGGCACCGGACACTCGTCGAGCTGTGCGTTTCGCGGACGTGACGGACCTCGCGCCGTCGTTGTCCTGCCCGCACCGCACAGAAAGACGAATCCTCGATGAACGCTGTCCTGCCCCGGCACGCGGCCCTGGCCGTCGGCAACACGCCCGTGCTCTGGATCGACGAACGACTCACCGGCTCCGGTAAGGGTTTCTGGGCCAAACTGGAGGGTTTCAACCCCGGCGGCATGAAGGACCGCCCCGCGCTGCACATGGTGGGAGCGGCCAAGGCACGCGGCGACCTTGCCGACGGCGCGACGATCGTCGAGTCGACCAGCGGGACGCTCGGGCTCGGCCTCGCGCTGGCCGGGATCGTCCACGGGCATCCGGTCACCCTCGTCACCGATCCCGGGATGGAACCGATCGTGCGGCGGATGCTCACCGCGCACGGCACCCGCGTCGACCTCGTCACCGAACCCCATCCGGTGGGCGGCTGGCAGCAGGCGCGCCGCGACCGGGTCCGGCGGGTGCTGGCGGAGCAGCCCGGTTCCTGGTGCCCCGACCAGTACCACAATCCGGACAACGTCGACGCGTACGCGGGCTTGGCCGAGGAACTGGCCGCGCAGCTGGGCCGGATCGACGTGCTGGTCTGCTCGGTCGGCACCGGCGGGCATTCGGCCGGGACCTTCCGGGCGCTGCGGCGGTATTCCCCGCAGCTGCGCCTGATCGGCGTGGACACCGTCGGCTCGACGATCTTCGGCCAGCCCGCCACCTCGCGGCTGATGCGCGGGCTCGGGTCGAGCATCCATCCGCGCAACGTCGACTACGACGCGTTCGAGGAGGTCCACTGGGTCGCCCCGGCCGAAGCGGTGTGGACCTGCCGCCGTCTCGCCGCCGCCCAGTACGCGACCGGCGGCTGGAGCGTCGGAGCGGTCGCTCTCGTGGCCGCCTGGCTGGCCCGCACGCACGATCCGGACGTGCGGATCGCCGCGATCTTCCCGGACGGGCCCCAGCGCTACTTCGACACCGTCTACAACGACGAGTACTGCGCGGCGCACGGGCTGCTCGACGTGGTCCCGGCCAGGGAACCGGACGTCATCGGACATCCCGGCGAACGCGTGGTGGAACGCTGGACCCGGTGCCGCACGATCGTGGATCCCGCGCTGTGACCGGGTTCGCCGGACGGTTCCGCTCGTTCGACCGGCCCAGCAAGGTGTTGATGGTCAACCAGTTCACCATCAACGTCGGCTTCTACATGCTGATGCCGTACCTGGCGGGCTACCTTTCGGGTCCGCTGGGGCTGGCGGGCTGGGCCGTCGGCCTGGTGCTGGGCGTCCGCAACTTCTCCCAGCAGGGCATGTTCCTCCTCGGAGGCACGCTGGCCGACCGGTTCGGCTACAAACCGCTCATCGTCGCCGGATGCGTGCTGAGGACGGCGGGGTTCGCGTTGCTGAGCGTGACTTCGTCCTTGCCGTCGCTGATCGTCGCGTCCGCCGCCACCGGATTCGCCGGGGCGTTGTTCAATCCGGCGGTCCGCGCCTATCTGGCCGCGGACGCGGGGAGCGGCGGCTCGAAGCCTTCTCGGTGTTCAACGTGTTCTACCAGGGCGGGATCCTCGCCGGGCCGGTGGTCGGGCTCGCGCTGACCGCCGTCGACTTCCGGCTGACCTGCCTGGTCGCCGCGGCGGTCTTCGGCGTCCTCACCGTGGTGCAGGTGCGGGCGCTGCCCGCGCACGAGAACGAACGGGACCGCTCCTCGGTCTGGTCGGACTGGCGGATCGTCGTGGCGAATCGGTCCTTCCTGCTCTTCGCGCTGGTGATGATCGGCTCGTACGTGTTGTCGTTCCAGACCTATCTGGCGCTTCCGATGGAGGCCCGCCGGATCACCGGATCGGAGACGTCGGCGACCGTGCTCATCGCCGGGCTGTTCGTGATCTCGGGCGGCCTCGCGATCGCCGGGCAGCTCAGGATCACCGCCTGGTTCAAGGACCGGTGGCCGCCCGGCACGTGCCTGGCCGCGGGCATGACGTTCATGGCCGCGGCCTTCCTCGCGCCGCTGACCGTCGCCAGGGCGGGCCCGGTCGTCGCGGGAGCCGGGTTGCTCGTCTCCGCGGCCCTGCTGGCGGTGGGGACGGTCGTCGTCTTCCCGTTCGAAATGGACACCGTCGTGCGGCTTTCCGGCGACCGGCTCGTCGCCACACATTACGGCTTCTACAACACGATCGTCGGCGTGGGCATCCTCCTCGGCAACCTGTTCACCGGCACCGTCTTCGACCTCGCACGCCGGGCGGGCTTCCCGGAGTTCCCGTGGCTCGCCCTGACGGTGATCGGCGCCGTCTGCGCCTGGGGACTGCGTGGTCTCGACCGGAGCCGTCTTCAGACGAGCGTCGTCCAGTAACTCCAGAAGGCCTGCAGGACCGCGACGGTGACGGCGGCGTACCAGACCACGAGCACCACGCTGTGGTATCGGAGCGCCGCCTTCACCTCCGGTCCTTTGTGGAGGTTGTGCAGGGTCGTGTACCAGAAGACGGCGATGGTGACCGCCCATACGACCATGCAGTAGGGGCACAGCGCACCGATGACGTACAGGCTCTGGACCATCAGCCAGTGCACGAACACGACGCCGAGCGCCGAGCCGATCTGGAGGCCCAGCCAGTACCACCGGGGAGCCGTGCTCCGCCGAGCAGGGCGACCCCGGTCGTGACGACCACGCCGAAGCCGGCGATCCCCAACAACGGATTGGGGAAGCCGAACAAGTCCGCCTGCGGTGTCTTCATGATCGAGCCGCAGCTGAGGACCGGGTTGATACTGCAGGTCGGGATGTAGGAGAAGTCCTTGAGCAGCTTGATCTTCTCGACGGTGAGGACGAAGGAGGCCAGCAGCCCGATCGACCCGCCGACGAGCAGCACCCACGGCGTCACCCGGACGGCGAACGGCTTCATTTCGCCAGTTCCCGGTCGATGACGGCCTTGAGGCCCTGATAGGACGGGGCTCCCGCGAACTTCACGCCGTTGACGAAGAACGTCGGCGTGCCCTCGACGCCGATGTTCGCGCCGTCGTTGCGGTCGGCCAGCACCCGGCCGAGCGTGACCTTGTCGTCCAGCGCGGTCTCGAAGGCCTTCAGGTCGAGGCCCAGCTGTCGCGCGAAGCCGAGGAAGGTTTCGCGGTGGGAGACCTGCTGGTCGCCCCACTCCGGCTGCTTCTCGAACATCAGGCGGTACATCGGTTCGAGCTTGCCCTGCTTACCGGCGGCTTCCACGGCTCGGGCGGCGAGTTCGGCGTTCTGGTGACTGGGGATGGGGAAGTAGCGCAGGACGAAGGTGACCCGGTCGCCGTACTCGGCGCGGAGCCGTTCGACGCCGGGGAACGCCGCGCCGCACGCCTCGCATTCGAGGTCGAGGAACTCCACGACGGTCACCTTGCTGCCCGGAGGGTCGGAGAGCCGATGGCTGTCCGGCCGGACGAGGATCGACGCGGGTACCAACGGCGGTGCGTCCGCCTGCGCGGCCGGGGTGTCTTCACCCAGGTTGGTGAAGACGAGTAGCGCGGCCACCACCGCGATCACGACGGCCACGACCGTCAGGGAAACCTTGGTGTTCTTGGTCATTCTGTTGTGTCCTCGGCTCGGTTCCGGCAACTGAAAACGGCATGGGGCTTCGCCGATCAGGTACGGGAAACGCAGAGCCGGACGAGCGGCGGAGTGCTGGTCGAACACTTCGCCGGCGAGGACGGCGGCACGCCCGCCGTGCGGGGCCGATGGTGCCGGACGAGCAGGAAGAGCACGGCAAGCAGCGCCACGCCGATACCTGTGAGGTCGTCGAGGTGGTTGTCCGTGACGGGCTGCTCCGCCGGGCTGAGCCTGGAGGTCGCCGGCTCGCATTCGTCGACCGGGCCCGGGGTGTGCGTCGCCTCGGCGGCGAACAGGGGAGCGCAAGGCGAACCGGCAGCCGCGGCGCCGTCACTGCACAGCGCGCCCTGCAGCAGGGCGACGGCGGTGAGCACGGACAACACGGCGAAAAGCCGCGCGGTCATCCTCACTGTCCTTCTGCCGGTCACGGGAGCAGGGTAGAGGTGACCTTGTAAAGCCGAGGCGAACTCGGACAAAACGGCCTACAGTGGTCGGCGATCCCGAGTGGAAGGACGCTGTGCCGTGCCGAGGTTCAAGGATGTCTACGCCGTGCTGCCGGTCTCGGACCATGCCGCGGCGGTCGCCTGGTACGAACGGTGGATCGGGCGGCGGCCCGACACCGAACCCATGGAAGGCGTCGCGGAATGGCGCATCGCCGGCAGCGCCGGCATCCAGGTCGCCCACGACCCGGAACCCTCGGGTAAGAGCACCGTGGTCATCGTCGTCGAAGACATCGACGAGACCGTCGGCGACCTCGCGGAGCGTGGCGTGGAATGCGGCCCGATCCAGGACTTCGGCTTCGTCAAGCTGACGGAGATCGTGGATCCGGCGGGCAACAAGGTCACCTTCGTCTGGGAGAACCCTTCGCCGGAGTGACCGGGCCAATTCTTTCCGGAAAATGACGGCATCGCGCTTGCCGTTGCCCGTGGCGGGCCGCCGATGGTCCGATTCCCTCCGTCATCGACACTGGAGGGAATTCCATGAAACATTCGAGGCGCAAGGCTTTCGCGCTGGCACTGCTCGTTCCGCTCGCCTCACTCGTCGCGGTGCCCAGCGCCGAGGCCGCGACCGAGCGCACGATCAAGGTCGTCACCTACAACGTGGGCGACGCGGGCGGGCTCAAGGCCGACCTCGTCCGTCTCATCGAGACCGAGCGTCCCGCCGTCCTGGGACTGCAGGAGGTCGCCGACCGCGAGGACGTCGTGAGGGAGGCCGCGGCGGCGACGGGCTATGTCGCGATCTACGAGACGGACCGCCGCGCGATCAAGCACAACGCCATCCTGGTGCGCGGCAACATGACCGTCACCGGCCACGGTGCGGGCGAGATCTCACCCGCGTCCAAAGTGGACCCCTCCACACCCGGCACCGGCCCCGCCGAACCCGGTGACTGCGGCTGCTGGGTGCCGCCCAAGTACGTCAACTGGGTGCGGGTGGGAGGCGCGGGCTTCGAGTGGGTCGTCGGCGTCGTGCACCTGACCCCGTCCGCGCAGCGGTTCGCCCTCAACCGCGAACTGCACAACCTGCAGGTCCGCAATACCGCGGACTGGTTCTCGTCACGGGCGGCCGAACCGATCGTCCTGGGAGACTTCAACGCCGAACCGGGTTCGGACCTGATGGCCGGGTTGCGGCGCGTGGCCGACTCCTACAGCGCGCCGAGCCACGGCACCAGGTCCATCGACCACGTGTGGGCGAAGAAGGACTCGGCCGGGTCCGAGGTGGAC
The DNA here is from genome assembly GCF_022479115.1 of Amycolatopsis sp. EV170708-02-1. Lineage (NCBI taxonomy): Bacteria > Bacillati > Actinomycetota > Actinomycetes > Pseudonocardiales > Pseudonocardiaceae > Amycolatopsis > Amycolatopsis sp. EV170708-02-1. The sequence continues at coordinate 2,188,886 of NZ_CP092497.1, read as the reverse complement.
GCCCTCGGCGGCTACGGGAGCGACCACCGTCCGGTGCGTGCCCGTGTGACGGTGACCCGATGATGCGGCGCGCCCTGATCGCAGTCCTGTGCGGCATCGGCCTCCTGACGGCCGCGCCGAGCGCCACGGCCGAAACCGGGCCCCGCGACGAGTCGCTGGACTTCCGGTTCCCGGCGGCGGATCTGATGCGGATACCGGAGACGAACACCTACATCGCGGTCGGCGCGAGCGTCGCGGGCAAGAAGCTGCCGTACACGAAGGTCGAGTTCAGTGGTGGGACCTTCCAGCGCCGGGGCGCCGTCGACGGAGACGCCTGGGACGGTGTCACGTTCCCCGCGGGCTATTGGGCGAGACCGGACTCTCCACTGTGGACACCGGCACTGTTCGCGCATCACGAGGACGGCCGTGTCGTCTACTACGTGTTCTACAGCGCGGCACTGCCCGGCCCCGAACCCGCAGGGCAGGCGAAACACTGCATCGGCTACGCGACCTCGTTGCGCCCCACGGGCGGGTTCGTCGCCAACGCCGATCCGCTGTTCTGCCCGGACCGCGGATGGGCGATCGATGCCGACGTGAGCAGGGGACAGGGCGAAGTCTGGCTGACCCTCCGCAACGGCGCTTGGACACAAGACCGAGTCACCGCATTGGGTGCCGCCAAACTGGACTTCGACCGTCCCCGTCACGTGCGGCGGATAGCGGAAGCCGACGCGAAGAAACTCATCGACAACGCGAATTTGGAGTGGACGCACCACAACAGTCCGGCAGACGACGTCCTCACGATCGAGAATCCCAACGCCGTCCGCATCGACGGTGAGTGGTACCTCTTCTACTCGGGGAACAACTGGTACGCGAACCGCTACTCGACCGGCGTCGCCTACTGCGGAACCGCGCTGACGGACAACCGGTGCACCCCGATGGCCGAACAGCGCGCGTACTTCTCCTACGCGCCCGACCCGGACGGCGAGCCTCGGTTCCGGCCGGGCCTGCCGGACGAGTTCCGCAAGAAGAACCTGCCGGGCAACAAACGGGGCCCCGGCGCGTTCAACGCCTTCCAGGCGCCCGATGGGTCGTGGTGGGCTTCGTGGAACTACATCACCGACGCGAGCTTGCTTCCGCACGAGGATCCGTCTCCGGAACGGCGGAGCCGGATCGCTCGGTTGACGAAAACCGGCAGCGGGGCTGCGGCGGAGTTCAGCGTGAGCTGGTGAGTGAAGCGGGTCTCCGCGGCCGCGGAGACCCGCTTCCTCAGCGGTTTGAGCGCAGCAGGATCTCACCCCGATCGGTCGCGATCCCCGCAGCCACGAGGCGTGGTTCACCGCCGGCCATCCGCAGCGGCACATCGAGCTCGCCCACCCACCGCCGCATGCCGGATTCGTCGCCGCCGACTTCCAGATACGTCACTCGGCCGGGCACGCAGTCGTGTGCTGCCTTGGCATAAGCGCTTCGCCATCCCGCGACGCGGTGGGCGCGAGCGATGTCGTATTCGATGAAGAACGGCCGTCCCTGTTCGACCTCGCCGAGCAAACGCCAGCGCCCGGTGTCTCCGCCGCCGCTCGACGGCTCGATCCCCGAACCCGCGGCGCGGGAGTCGAGATCGTCCGGCTCGATCGCCCAGGTGAACAGGCGGTCTCCCGCCGCTGTGACGGCAGCCAAACGCGCCGCGGCCTCACTTGCGGCGGGGTCGGTGGCGGTGACGAGTTCCAGGTACAGCGGTGGTTCGAGAGGAACCACCGCATTGGTGACACCAGGGACCGGCGAGCCGCCGGGCACGGTGCCCAGGCCCCACTCGCGACGGAACCGGTCCGCCGCCGCCTCAAGATCGCGTATCCCCAAAAGAACATGATCAAGGAAGTTCATCTCGCGAAGGTAGCGAGGCGGCCCGGCTCGACACCACGCGCGCAGTGGGCGGCGTCACATCGAGCCGAGGCCGGATTCGGCCCATAAAGTGACCGAACACGAAAGAGCCCCTGGCTTGTACCTGAGGTACAAGCCAGGGGCTTCGTCTTCCGGTCGGGCTGACAGGATTCGAACCTGCGACCCCTTGATCCCCGAAGACCGGGGGATTGTGGTCTTCACAGCTCAGAGGGCGTGTGGGTAATCAACTGGCGTGCAGGAACGCCTGGTCGTTCATCGGCGTGCACGACATGTGGTCCCCAAGGTCGAGCTTGCCCAGGTGTCGGTCGCGCGTATGCATTGCAATGCTTTCCCTGACGCGGTGGTCGCTGTACGGAGGCAGCCCGGCCCCTCTTTCTATTCTCTGCCGCATCTAGCGTCGGGGTGGCGCTGTCAAGGGGAGGCAGTTCACCGCGAGAGCGACGCCGCAGGCAACCCTGATGGTGTCTGTCCGCCGTTAGACGATCAATGACGAGGGGGCGGCCTCCGGGAGGAGGAGTTGCCCGCAAGTCGGTGTGCCTGGTCGCCGAGATCCGGCCCCCATTGTCCTGGGTGAAAGCTGACACCGCGCTCCTGATGTGCGCTGCATCTCAGGTCACCAAAGCGGCGTCGTCTGCAGGCTGTCTGACTGTTCGGATCTGCGGACGAAAGTTAGGATAAGAAAACGTGGGAACTTCCATTTTATCCCATATAGACTTTCGGTGGATTTTGATGGAAGTGGCTCAGTTAGTTCAAGTAGGGAAAGTCCGCACTTCGCTGCTGTAGCAATGTACATACTTAGCGGTCTGTGTACATGTGTGGTGTAAAGTCCTGAATGATGCTTTGTTATTTTAAACTCGGCCTCAATGAATATTTCCCTGCCGTAATCGAACCACTCTTCGCTGTCGTATTCCCAGTAGGTTGGCCAGAAGTTTGGATGTGTCAGAGTGAGGCAGACCAAGCCGCCGTCTCTGCATAATTGATGACACGCTGTTAATGCCGAACGAAGATCGGGAACATCCATAATTGTCATGTTTCCAACTATGGCGTCAAAGCGCGCCGATCTGTTCTGCTGGGCGTAAGACTCAATGCTTTCAAGGTGGTATTGAGCTTTGCGTTGCGGACTACCTTGGGCTATTTGGATACTTTTCGAACTTGGGTCAACGCCTACGACGTTGTCGTGCTGACTGGCTAGAATCTCGGTCAAGACGCCGGTGCCGCAACCAAAGTCAAGGATAGATCGCGGCTTTGCTGGTCTGATTTGCTTCAGGAGTTCAGGTACTAGAACTTCCGAAAAGCTCACGTCGCTGCCGTCTTGGAGTTCCTGGTGGCGAATGGAGGCGAGTTGATCCCATTCTTTAGATAGTGCTGATATTGAACGAACTGATACTTCGCGAGAAGGCGGGCGTTCAAGCATGCTTGCCGTTTTCCCTCTTTGTGAAACGTTTAACTAGTTCCAAAAGGTCTTGTGCAAGATAGTAGGCGGGCTCTTCTCCGGCTGATAGCTCTTCGATCTTGTGCCTGCCGCCAACGCTTTGCCCGATCGCGACCCGAGTATCATTTCTATTCATGTTAATTATGGTAAACCGTGACTTGATGATGTAGTCAATGTCCGGATAGTAGACTACTTCGGCCCCGAGTTTTTCGAGTTTGCGCGTTAGGGGTATCTCTCGTGGAAGAACCAAGGTGAGTTCTTGCTTTCGAGACTTGGTCTCTAGTAGTTTACGAGTCGTCTCGTCGTCGACCCAGCTTAGGTCGCGCGTGAATACGGCGGCTTGTCCAGAGGTTCCTAGCCAGTTCCTCATGTAGTTAACCACTTGCTGACTGGTTCTGTAGCTTTTGACTGGGCGTGCTTTGAACTCGATTACGTCGAGAACGATAGAGAATAAGCCAAATAGTCCAGCGAGCGCCAAAAATGCAACCTGCCAAGCGGTCCACGGCTGACTGGGTGGACGTATAGTCAGCACGAGTCCGACGAGTGAGGCCAGCGCCCCGATGCTGACGATCAAGTTGCGTACGAGTTGCTTCACTGAGTCCTTCCCGTCGGTGCCTGCATCTCTTCGTCGCAGTGACGATGTTGGTTGTTACGGCACCGACCGCCGAAGCCTTGTCCGGCCCATCGAGTGTCTGGGTGCTCGCCTAGACCGGACCACGCTGTCCCCGGGTGGTCCCAAGTCGCGTCGTCAACCCGACCGGAAGCTTTCTGGCTGACAATCGAAAAAGCCGCCTGGCCTGGGTCTTCACCCAAGCCAAGCGGCTTCGTCTTCCGGTCGGGCTGACAGGATTCGAACCTGCGACCCCTTGACCCCCAGTCAAGTGCGCTACCAAACTGCGCCACAGCCCGGACCCGCGCTCCGTGGAGTGCGATGTGAGTACTTTAGCGGGTCCCGAACAGGGCCTTGCAACCAGGGGTCACTGTGTGTCTGAGCTGGGAAAACGGTCCGTGAGGGCCGCCCTGCCGCATTCGGGCGGCCCCCACGGGGTCACTGAGGGTTGCCGGCGTGCGTGAGGGTCTGCCAGGCGACGAACAGGCTGTTGGTGCCCGCCGGGCGTTGGCGCAGGGTGAGGGCCTCGGTGTTGCTCATGGTGTGCCCGAGGCGGGTGTGGAGGTGGTTGTATCCGACCTCGGTGATCGGGCCGAGGCCGAGCTTCAGGCTGCCGCCGCACAGCCACGACGGGACGGCGGCACCCATCTGGTACTTCGCGTGGAAGCCGAGGCCTTCGCGGAGGCGGTCGGCGATCTCGGGGTAGAGGTCCTGGCCCTGGATGCGGGTGGTCTCGGCGAAGTCCGCGATGGCGGCGAGACCGTAGCCGGTATGGGTGAAGTCGCGGCAGGTCTCCTGCGAGAGGCCGTTGACGAACGTCGTCTGGCCTTGCCAGTACTTCACGATCTTGTCGCGGGTGTCCAGGCCGCTGCCGGGCGCGGTCTTCGGGAGCGCGCCGTCGCTGGTCAGGTAGAGGTAGGCGGGGACGCGGGTGCGGAACTTCGCGACGGCCTTGTCGTAGGTCGTCTTGTCGTCGAGGAACACGGCGATGCCGATCGCGGCCTCGGTCATGCTGAGTTCCCAGTTCCCGTTGCTGTGACTGCCGTTGATCACCTCGGGCAGGTACACGTTCCGGAGCATGGTGCCGAAGCGGCCGGAGTTCGGCCAGCTCGTGTAGGTGTGTTTGATGATCTCCGCGGCGCGCGGCCACGAGGAGGCCGACCACGCCGATTGCAGGGGAGCGTTGCTGTTCGTGTGATCCTTCAACACCGCGGACCAGGCGTCCATGATCTCGATCGCCTTGGTCGCGTATTTCGCGTCGCGCGTGATGTACCACGCCAGCGAAAGGGAATACGCGGCGATCGCGTCTTGCCGTTCATCGGTACAGCCGATGTTCGGGTTCGAATAGGAACCGCATTCGACGATGGCGCGTGGTTTCGGTGACCGGGACAGCGAGGCGTATGAACTCGACATCATCGCGTCGTAGGCCTGTTTCCAGGGTTGCGCGCCGGCCTGCACCTTGGCGCGGACGAAGTCCAGTTGCGGGCGGCTGACCAGCACGCCGGGATGGGTGAAAGTGGCGGGTGCGGCCTGTGCGGGAGCACTGAAAAGGCCTAGTGCCAACGGGACGAGCGTGGCCAGGGTGAGCAGTTTCCTCGGTAGGGACATGGTTCTCCTCGGGCGGGTGTGAGCCAGGTCACCGGCGGCGTGCGATTCAGTGTCATGGTCTGAACCAGTTGCGTCAAGACCTTTATTCGCCTCGAAAAGAAAGAAGCCCGTCCTGTTCAGCGGGCTGAACGAATCAATGCGGCCACAGGCCGACGAAGGCCGGGCTTCCGACCGGATAACTGCCGATCAGGCGCCAGGTCGCGCGTTCGTAGGCCTCGATCGCGTCACCGCTCTGCGCCGCGACATAACAATGCTCGCCGACGACGGAGAAGTGCCGTGGCCATTCGCCGGTGCCGTGGTCGGCCACGGCCACACCGTCGAAAGTGAACTCCGTGATCCTTTCGGGGCCCCGGTTCGACAGGAACAGCCGGTTGTCGTGCAGGACGAGCTGCGCCGGGAGGTTCTCGCCGCCCGGTTCGAGCGTCGCCGGAACGGAGTTCTCCACGACGAACGTGCCCGGCGGCTCTTCGCGCACCGTCACCAGCGACGCGGCCAGTTCGCCGACGACGTACGCGTGGCTCGTACCGGGACGCCGGACCAGTTGCCGTGGCCCGGTCCCGGCGGGCAGCGTCGACACCGACAAGGGGATCAGTTCGCCATCCTCGCCGAGCCGGTAGCCGCGGATCTCGTCGGTGCCCAGATCGACCGCGCTGACCAGCGTGCCGGTCTCGTCGACGACGGCCATGTGGACGTGCGCGGCTTCCTGCCGTTCGGTGTTCGGGCCGCTGCCTTCGTGCTGGACCAGCGCGGTCCGCACGGTGGGCACCCCGTCCGGGCCCAGCGCGAACGCGGCCAGGCTGCCGCCGCTGTAGTTGGCGCACAGCAGGAACCGGCCATCCGGGGTGACCGACAGATGGCACGGATCCGCCCCGCCGGTCGGCAGCGAGTTCAAGGCCGACAGGGTCCCGTCTTCGGCGACCGCCACGGCGGTGACCGCGCCTTCGGCCGTCTCGTTGACGGCGTAGAGCACCGGAAGAGTGGGATGCGGTGTCAGCCAGCTCGGCGAATCCAGTTCGAGCGAGCCCGCCGGGGTCAGCTCCCCGGTCCGGGCGTCGCGCCAGAACGTGCCGATGCCCTCGCCGCTGCCGTTGCTCGCGGCCGTGTAGGAGCCGACGATGAGCAGAGTCCGGTCGTCGTTCGCAGAAGTCACGAGGCACACTGTGCAGCAAGCCGACGTGGAGGTGAATCCCTTTTGACCACATCCTGCGCGATCGTTTCGGGAGCGACGTCCGGTATCGGCGCGGCGACCGCCGCCCGCTTGGGCGCGGCGGGCCACACCATCGTCGGCATCGACATCACCGGGCAGCCCGGACTCCGGCACAGCGTCGTCGGCGACGTGTCCGAGGAGGACACGTGGCGCCGGGCCGTCGAGCTGGCGGAAGAGACGTGCGGCGGGGTCGACGTCCTGGTCAGCAACGCGTTCACCTCGGTGATGGCGCCGCTGCACGAGCTCGGCAGGAAGGACTGGGACCGCCAGCTGGACGTCAATCTGGCGGGCGCGTATCTCGGCGCCAAGGCCTGCCTGCCGTCGTTGCGGGAGCGGCGAGGATCGATCGTCCTGGTCTCCTCGGTGCACGCCATGATCGGCCTGCCCGGGCGTCCCGCCTACGCGGCGAGCAAGGGAGCTTTGGTGGCGCTCGCCCGTCAGCTGGCCGTGGAGTACGCGCCCGACGTCCGCGTGAACTCCGTGCTGCCCGGCCCGATCCGCACGCCGGCCTGGGACAAGGTGGACGAGGCCGATCGCGCTCGCGCGGTCAAGGCCACCCCGGCGGGGAGGCTCGGGGAGCCCGCCGAGGTGGCCGAGGTGATCGCGTTCCTGGCCTCGTCCGCGGCCTCGTACGTCACGGGGACGCAACTGGTGGTCGACGGCGGCTGGTCCGCGACCAAGGACTCGGTGTAGGCGAGGGCGCAGTCGCGCTCGTGAGTGGTAAGGACGGTTCTAACCGTCCTTACCACTCACGAGGCATCACTTCAGCGAGTTGTCCACTGTGGTCATGAGGGATCCGGTGTCACCGGACATCTCCCAGGCCATGACCCCGAGCAGTCCTCTCGTCTTGAGCCAGGCGACCTTCTGCTGGATGGACCAGGCGTCGTCGAAGGTCCACCATTGCCCGCCGTTGCCGGTGTAGCACGACGTGGCCACGGCCGCGGTGTCGTGCTGGACGGCGCAGTTGGGGACACTGGCCAAGAGATTCGCGTAGCCACGAGTACCTGCTTCCTCGGCGAACTGGCCTGGCGCGGCTCCCGTCGCGCTCTGCCATTCACCCTTCTTGCCGCCGTCCGCGACCCCTTGCCAGCCTCTTCCGTAGAAGGCGAGCCCCAGGGTCAGTTTCCGTGGATTGGCACCGGCTTCGGTGTAGGCGTTGATCGCCGACTCCACACTGAACTTGAAGTTGTACGGATCGTCCGCGTCGGCGTAGAGGTTCCCCTGATGACCGGTGCGGTTCGGCTCCCACGAGTTGTCGCTGCCGGAGCCGTGGAAGTCGTAGCCCTGCACGTTCGCGACGTCGAGGTAGTCGAAGATCTTCGGGATCTCCCAGCCGCCCTTCACCTTCGCCGGGTCGGCGGGGGTGAACGCCTGCAGTTCGTACCGCTTGCCGGTGGTCGCGCCGTAGGCGTCCATCTGCGTGCGGAATTCGGCCAGCAGCGCGGTCAGGTTCGTCTTGTCGTTGGCGCTCCAGTGGTTCCCGGGGTGCCCGTCGGGGCTGCCAGGCCACTCCCAGTCGATGTCGATACCGTCGAAGATGCCCGCGGCCGTGCCCGGCCCGCCGGCGCCGCCGTACGGCTTCACGTTGCCCTTCAGGTACGTGTCGATGCACGAGGCGACGAACTTCTGCCGCGACGCGGGCGTGGCCGCGACGTCGGAGAAGTACTTCGAGTAGGTCCAGCCGCCCAAGGAGATGAGCACCTTCAGGTTGGGGTACTTGGCCTTGAGCTTCTTCAGCTGGTTGAAGTTGCCGCGCAGCGTCTCCCAGCCGGTGTCGCCGACACCGTCGACGGACTGGGCCGCGGACATCGGCCGCGAGTAGTCGGCTTCCGCGTCGCCCGCGCCGTCACCCTGGTTCGGGTCCTGCGGGTTGGACGTCGTTCCCTTGGTGACACCCGAAAGGCAGGTGTGGTTGACCGGGTCGATGTTCCCGAAGGCGTACAGCAGATGGGTCAGCTTGGCGGCCGATCCGTTGGTCACCAGGTTCTTGACGAAGAACTGGCGGCCGTAGATACCCCACTGGACGAAATAGCCGACCCGGGCGTACCCGTTCACGATGTCGCCGGTGCGAGCGCTGACGGCCGCGCTCGCCGCGGAGACGTTGTCGTACCCGTCACGGGCTTTGACCGTGAAAGAGTACGAAGTGGACGGTGAAAGCCCGGTCACCGTCGCGGTCGTCCCGGTCACCGTGGTGGCCAGCGTCGTGCCGCGGTAGACGTCGTAGGAGACGACGCCGGTGTTGTCCGTGGACGCGTTCCACGTCAGTGCGACCGAACCCGAGGTGACCGCGGTCGAGCGGAGGTTCGACGGCGCGGTCGGCGCCTGGGTGTCGTCGCTCGGGTTGTTGGTGGTCACCGCCAGCGCCGGGGTGGGCGGGGACTTGGCGTCCTTCCGGTCCTTGGCGACGACGGTGAAGCTGTAGGCCGTGTTCGGCGTCAGCCCGGTGATCCTCGCTTCGGTGCCGGTGACCGAGGCCGCCAGCGTGGTGCCCTGGTAGACGTCGTAGCCGACGACGGGCAGCGAGCCGGGAGCCGCGGCGTTCCAGGCCAGCGCGGCGGTCGTGGTCGTCTTCGCCACGAGGCGCAGGTTGGCGGGGGTCGACGGCGGGGCGTCGCCGGAACCGTCGCAGTTGGCGTCGTCGATCCGGCACGTGGTCGGGTTGACCGCGGAGCTCAGCCGGAACGATGGGCTGTAGGGATAGGTCGAACGGCCCGGCGCGAGGGATTTGATGTAGTACGCCGGGGTGAGGGTGACCTGGTTGCCCGTCTGGGAAACCGTGCCGTTGGAGCCGCTCGTGGCGGTCACGCCGGCGGGGAGGGTGAAGGTGATGGACCAGTCGGCGACGGTTTCGCTGCTGGGGTTGGTGACGGTGTACTCGCCGGTGGTCCCGGTCAAGGTGAAGGCGGCGCGGAGGCGGCCCGCCGCCAACGCCGGATTACCCGCGGCCACGAGGAGCCCGGCGGCGAGGAGTGTCACGGTGAGTGCGCTGAGTAGTCTTCTTCTGGTGCGTCTCATGGCGGTTCTCTCCAAAAGAGGCGGCGAGACTGGCCTGCTCTGCAATGGCGCGTGTGGTCTAGACCACAGATGAATGTAGCGCGGAGCGCATAAAAGGTCTAGACCGATTCGTCGGTCATGAACCGTCCCGTCGTGCGCTCGGCGGATTCCGGCGCCGGAACCGGCCCCCTGAAACGAAAACCGCGGCGTCGCTCGGGGCGACGCCGCGGTTTCGAAGTGGTGCGGAAGGCTCAGCGGCCGGTGAAGGTCGCCTTCCCCGGGCCGTCGGCGAGGAACGACTTCACCGCGCCGCGCAGGTCCTCGGTGTCGAAGAGCCCGGCGGCGATGGTCGTGATGTGCGCGTTCGCCTCGGCGACACCGCCGTGCTCGTAGTGCTCCAAGACCTTCTTGGTGGCGGCGTGCGCCCGCGTCGGCCCCTGCGCGAGGTCGATCGTGAAGGCGCGCACGGCCTCGTCGAAGCCGTCCGCCGGAAACACCCGGTTGACCACGTTCCAGCGTTCGAGCGTCGCGGCGTCATAGGTCGCGCCCGTCATCACGAACTCCTTCGCGCGGCCGACGCCGGCGCGGGCGGCGAGCCGCTGCGTGCCGCCCATCGTCGGGGTCAGGCCGACGACCCGTTCGACCAGGCCGAATTTGGCCTTCTCGCTCGCGAGGATGATGTCGCAGGCGACCGCGACCTCGAACGCCCAGGTGAGGCACAGGCCGTGGGCGGCGAACACGGTGGGGAACGGGAGTGCGGCGATCCGGTCGGGGATCGCCAGCATCTCGTCGAAGAGCACCTTCGCCTCGGCGGCGCTCGACTGGGCGTCGAACAGGGAGACGTCCACCCCGCCGCTGACGATCTTGCCCTCGGCGCGGATCAGCGCCGCGCGCGGCGGCGTGGCTTCCAGTTCGCCGATCGCCTCGCCCAGCTCGCGCTGAAGCTCCGCCGTGTAGAGGTTCAGCGGCGGCGAAGCGATGGTCAAGATGGCGAGGTCGTCTTCACGGTCGAGGCGGATCGAGGTGGCCAAGGCGGGTTCCCTCCGGTGGGTCGGTTTCCCGTGACCCTAGCCCGAGGTCGCCGCGAGTTCGTCCCATTGCGCCTGTGCTTCTGGTCGCCATTCGACGTGCTTGCGGTGGAAGAGGTCCGCCGCGCGCACGCCGCTCCAACCGTCGGGGAGAAGTTTTAGCGGGAGGCGTGGATCGAGGAACGGAAAGCTGCGCCATTCGTGGACGAGCTCGGTCTGCGCGCGCAGGACGCCGCGTTCACCGGAAGGACGCAAACCGGTGAAGCGGTCGATGAAGTCCTCGTAGCGGTCCTTGAGCTCGCTCAGGTCCCAGGAGCGCGCGACCATCGTCTCCTGGTCGCCGACGTCGCCGTAGGCGGCGGTGAACGACATCGCCTGCGCGTCGAGGCCGAGTTCCTGCACGATCTGCTGGGCCTCCCGCTGGCGGCTGAGATCGGGGCTGACCCAGACGCCCGCCACCGGTGAGCCGAACCCGGCCCACGTGAGGCGCGTGCGCAACCTGTGCCGGAGATCCCGCTTCGCCTCGGGGACCGAGACGATCAGCATCAGCCAGCGGTCGTCCCACACCTTCTCCTCGTTGCCGAAGGCGTAGATCCGTTCCGCGCCTTCGGTCAGCAGACGCCTGCCTGGCGGAGTGAGCGACCAGCGCACTCTTCGGCCGACGCGTTCGGAGACGACCCAGCCTTCGGCGGAGGACCGGGCCAGCGCCTGCCGCGCGGACTTCTCTTCGATGTCCAGCACGCTCAGCGCCTCGACCAGCGTCGACGTCCAGATCGCCTGATCACGGGGCAGGACGTACTCGCCGAGGATCGTCATCAGCAGCGACCGCGCGCTGGCATGGCCGACTTCCCGCCGCCTGCTCAACGTCGGCCTACGGGTACCGCCTTTCTGCTGGTGGACGACGGGGACCGGGGTGGCGGAGTCCGCCATTTGCTGTCACCGACCTCAATGCTCGGGGATTCGTTCGGGTCCAGAAGAACAACCAGGTTACCCACGTTCCGTGATCGCTTGGATACTTGCCACTCTTCCGAGGGACCACGAGCTGTTCAATCGGTCCCCGTAGACTTACCGATCTCATGAGCGCCACACTCGTTGCCAAGGATCTCGCCGCCGGCCACGGCGACCGTGTTCTGTTCTCCGGTCTCGACCTGGTCGTCGCCCCGGGCGAAGTGATCGGTCTCGTCGGTGTGAACGGCGCGGGCAAATCGACCCTGCTGAAGACGCTCGGCGGCCTCGTGCCGCCGGAAGAGGGCAGTGTCCGGCTGAACCCGCCGACGGCCACCGTCGGTCACCTCCCGCAGGAACCGGAACGCCGCGAGGGTGAGTCCGTCCGCGCGTTCCTCTCCCGGCGCACCGGCGTCACCGCCGCCCAGGCCGCGCTCGACGCCGCCACCGAGGCGCTCACCGCGGGCGAACCCGGAGCGGACGACGCCTACGGGCTCGCCCTCGACCGGTGGCTCGCGCTCGGCGGGGCGGACCTGGACGACAGGGCGGGGGAGGTCGTCGCGGATCTCGGGCTCACCGTCAACCTCGACCAGCCGATGCTGTCGCTCTCGGGCGGGCAGGCGGCGCGCGCCGGGATGGCCTCGCTGCTGCTGAGCCGGTACGACATCTTCCTGCTCGACGAGCCGACCAACGACCTCGACCTCGACGGCCTGGAACGGCTGGAGCGGTTCGTGACCGGGCTCCGCGCCGGGACCGTGCTGGTCAGCCACGACCGGGAGTTCCTCGCCCGCACCGTGGACCGCGTCGTCGAGCTCGACTACGCGCAGCAGCAGGTGCGGACCTACGGAGGCGGCTACGAGTCGTACCTGGAGGAGCGTGCCGTCGCGCGTCGGCACGCCCGGGAGGAGTACGAGGAGTACGCGAACACCAAGGCCTCGCTCGAAGCCCGTGGTGCGATGCAGCGTTCGTGGATGGAGAAGGGCGTCAAGAACGCCCGGCGCAAGGCCACCGACAACGACAAGGTGGGCCGCAAGTTCCGGAGCGAGGCGACCGAGAAGCAGGCGTCGAAGGCGCGCCAGACCGACCGCATGATCGAGCGGCTCGATGTCGTCGAAGAACCGCGCAAGGAATGGGAACTGCGCATGGAGATCGCGGCGGCGCCCCGGGCGGGCGCGGTCGTGGCGACCCTGCGCGGCGCGGTGGTGCGGCGGGGCGGGTTCACCCTCGGCCCGGTCGACCTGCAGATCGACTGGGCGGACAAGGTCGCGATCACCGGGGCCAACGGCGCCGGGAAGTCGACGCTGCTCGCGGCGTTGCTCGGGCGGGTCCCGGTCGACGAGGGCGCCGCTTCGCTCGGTTCCGGTGTCGTGGTCGGCGAAGTCGATCAGGCGCGGAAGCTGTTCCTCGGCGACCTTCCGCTCGTCGAGGCGTTCGCCCGGGAGGTGCCGGAACTCGCCGACGCCGACGTGCGCACGCTGCTGGCGAAGTACGGGCTGAAGGCCGCGCACGTCCTGCGGTCGGCGGCCACGCTGTCGCCGGGGGAGCGGACCCGGTCCGCGCTGGCGCTGCTGCAGGCGCGCGGGGTGAACCTGCTGGTGCTCGACGAGCCGACGAACCATCTCGACCTGCCCGCGATCGAGCAGCTGGAGTCGGCGCTGGCGGAGTATCCGGGGACGCTGCTGCTGGTGACGCACGACCGGCGGATGCTGGACGCGGTGGCGACGACGCGGCGGCTGGAAGTGGCCGACGGGAAGGTCACCGAACTCTGAGCGTTTGGTCCTCTGAATGCGGCACGCATTCAGAGGACTAATGAGGGTTAAGGCAAATGTGGCGTGTCTGTGGGTGCTGGTCAGCGGCCTTGCGGAACGTCCGGCCCCAGGACGCGCACTGTGTGGATTTTGGGGCGTTGGATGACCAGAAATCCACACGGTCCCGTCGTGACCGGTCCGGTCACGACGGGCAGACCGCCGGAGATGTGAGGGTGTGTGGAAATAGAGACGTTGAACGTCCCTATTTCCACACACCCCTCACCCGCGGTAACACCCATACTTCATCGACCACGCCGAGTGATCACGAGGGGCGGAGACATAGTCCCTCAGTGACCGATCGCGAGTACCACGCCACCTTTGCCTTGATCCTCGAATAGCGCGGGTCAGCCCTTGGTCGCGCCCCCGGTGAGCCCCTTCACGAACTGCTTCTGCAGCGCCAGATAGAAGATCAGCACCGGCAGCGTCGCCAGGAACATCAACGCGAAGACGCTGCCGAGATCCGCCTGGTATTGCCCGATCGAGCGGTAGATCCCGGTGGTGACCGTGGTCCCCTGGCTGGGGCCGAGGATGATCAACGGGTCGATGAAGTCGTTCCAGATCCACACGCCGAGGAAGATCAGCACACTCGCCGTGGCCGGGCGCAGCAGCGGGAACACGATCCGCCAGAACACCTGCGTCCGGCTCGCGCCGTCGAGCAGGGCGGCCTCCTCGAGTTCCACCGGCACCCCGCGGATGAACCCGGTGAACACGAAGACCCCGAAGGGCACGTAGTAGCCGACGTTGAACAGCACCAGGCCCTGGATCGTCGCCATCAGCCCGGTCAGCCGCAGCACCTCGGTGACCGGGATGAGGATCACCTGGGGCGGGATCATCAAGCCCGCCAGCAGGATCAGCGCGAGCACCTTGGTCCACCGCTTGGCCGAACGCGCCAGGTAGTGCCCGAGCATGGCCGAGAGCACGGTCAGCACGATGATCGACAGCAGGGTGACGAGCACGCTGTTCGCCAGGCTCACCCAGAACAGGCCGTCGGGCCGGGTGAGCACGGCGTGGATGTTGGCCGGCGTCGGTGGCAGCGGGACCGACGCCGGCGTCCGGGCGATCTGATCGCCGGGTTTGAACACGTTGACGAGCACGTAGTACAGCGGCACGGCGAAGAGCGCGCTCACCAGGATCGCGGCGACGGGCCGGAGTTTCGACCTCACAGGTCCACCTCCCGCCGCCGCAGGAAACGCAGCACGATCGTGGTCAAGGTCGCCACGATCACCAGCATCACCATGGCCATCGCGGACGCGTAGCCGACGTGGTTCGCGTCGAGGCCGGTGGCGAGGACGTCGAACGCGATGGTGGCCGTGGTGCCCGAACCCGGCCCGCCGTTGGTGACGACCTTGACGTAGTCGTAGGTCTTGAACGCCGAGATCAGCAGGACGACGGTGTTGATCGTCAGTGATGGCGCGAGCAGCGGCCACGTCACCGCGCGGAACCGGCGGACCGGTCCGGCGCCGTCGATCTCCGCGGCCTCCAGTAGTTCGGCCGGGACGCCCTGCAGGCCCGCGAGGTACACGACCACGCAGAACCCCAGCATCTGCCAGCACACGATCGACGCGACCGAGTACAGCGCCAGATCAGGGTCGGAAAGCCAGCCCGGTGGATGTTCGACGCCGAGAGCGCGGAGAGCGTCGTTCACCGGGCCCCGGTCGTCGAGCAGTTTCGTCCAGATGATGCTGACCACGACCGAGCTGAGGATCACGGGCGTGAAGAACATGCTCCGCAAAGCGTTGTACAGCCAGCCTTTCCGGTCGAGCAGCACCGCGACGCCGAGCCCGAGGAGGTTCGGCACGATCACGACGATCACGGTCAGGATGGTGGTGACCCGCAGCGCGGTCAGGAACTGTTCGTCCTGGAACAGCAGACGATAGTTCTCGAGGCCGACGAATTCCGCGGGCGGGTTGAAGGGGTTGTGGTTCGTCAGGCTGTAGCCGAAGCTGATGAGGATCGGTGCCATGACGAAGCACAGGTAGACGACGACGCCGGGGGCGCCGAACGAGGCGAAATGCCACACCCTCGGCAGGATCGGTTTTCTCCGCATCGTGGTGTCAGCGCGCCTTCGCCCACTCGGTGTCCAGGAAGGCGCACGCGTCGGCCACCGTTCTGCGGCCGGTGATGACGTCCTGCGCGGCCTGGTACACCTTGTCCTTCATACCCGGCAGGAGCCCGTCGTCCGCGGTCTCCCAGCTGAAGGCGTTCACGACCGCGTCCTTCGCGACGGCTTCCTTGTACAGCTCGTATCCCGCTTTGAAGACCGGGCCGACGTCGGCGGGCGGCGTGTAGCCCTTGATCGCGGGGAACAGGCCGTCGGCCTTGACCGAGGCGTCGATCTGTTGCTTGTCCAGCTGGAACGCGAGCGCGAACTTCCTTGCCGCGTCGAGGTTCCGCGATTTCGCGTTGACGACGATTCCGCCACCGGTGTACGCGGGGACGACGAGTTTCCCGTCCTCGGACGGAAAGTTGAAGACGCCGATCTCGAACGGCGGCTTCTTGGCGTCGGCGCTCGCGGCGAACCAGTTGCCCATCGGGTACATCGCGCCTTCGCCGTTGAGGAAGGCCGCCTCGGTCGCCGAGTAGTCCCGCGAGACTTGGGTCTTGTCGAGGTAGCCCTTGGCCACCAGGTCGGCGAACTTGCCGAACGCCTGCTGGAAGGCCGGATCGGTGAACTTGACCTGGTCGGCCCGCCGCTGGGAAAGCCAGTCCGGTGTCTTGCCGTAGACGTCGACGCTGACGAGGCCGTCCAACAGCATCGCGGACGGGAAACCTTCCTTGCCGCCGCCGATGGTGAACGGGGTGACGCCCTTCGCCTTCAGTTTCTCCGACGCGGCGAGGAGTTCGTTCCAGGTCGACGGCGTCGACGTGATCCCGGCGTCGGCGAAGAGCTTCTTGTTGTAGTAGATCGGCGGGATGGTCTGGGTGTTGGCGGGCAGCTGGTGGTGCCCGCCCTTGATCGGGTTGGCGCCGGGGAACTGGAAGTCCTTGAGCTCCTCGGGCGTCCAGGCGTAGAGGTTGCCCGATTCGGCGAAGCCTGCCGAATCGACCGCGATCGCGACGTCGGGGAACTGGCCGGACTGCAGGAGTTGTTTCGCGTAACCCGTGCGGTCGGTCGACGGGGCGACCAGCTTCTTCACGCGCAGGCCGGGATCGCGGTCGGTGACGCGTTTGATGGCGGAGTCCCAATAGGACGGTGGAAGGTTCGGCGTCTCGAACGTCAGGAAGGTGATCTCGCCGCCGGAGGCGTTCGTCCCGCCGCCGACGGTGCATCCGGTGAGGCTCGCGGCGAGGAGTAGTGCGGCTCCCAACGCGAAGGACCTTCTCATGCCCCAGTCACCCTTCTCGCGGCGATGCACGACGTCTCATATACGACGGCATTCGATCGGATGTCTAGGGGGTTGTCAAGCGGCGAAATCCGCCTTACGCGGGCGAAATGAGGTGATACATCTGATCTATCGCGGGGCTTAGACCTTCGTCAACCGGATCACCGCGCTCGCGAAATCGCCGTCCGGAAGGCCGGGGAACAGGCCGTGTGCCAGGAGCGAGGCGCCGTGCCACACCTTTCCGGTGTCCTCGTCGCGGTAGCGGGCGGCGGGGTCGAGACCGTCGAGCCGGAGGGGTCGTTCGGGAGTGTGGAAATGTGCCGCTTGCCGGAACACGAACACCACCGCGCGTCCACCGTCGGCCGCCACGTACTGCAGCGCGGAGACACCGTCGGTGGCCGGCGGCACGAGACGGTGGAGCCTGCCGTGCTGGACGACCGGCCGGATGTCCTTGTACAGCGCGATCTGTTCGCGCGCGTAGGTCAGATCCTCCTCCGGCCACTTCACGATGTCGCCGCCGATGCCGAGCACGCCCGCCATCGCGACGTGGAACCGGAACCGCAGGGGAGTGGACCGCCGGGTGACGAAGTTGGGGTCGTCGGTGACCCACGCGGACATCGCGCGCGCCGGGTACACCTGGCCGTAGCCGTGCTGGATGACGAGCCTGTCGAGCGCGTCGGTGTTGTCGGAGGTCCAGACCTGATCGGTCCTGGCCATGACCCCGAGGTCGATCCGCCCGCCACCGCCGCTGCACGCCTCGATCCGCAGCCCGGGATGGCGGTCGCGCAGGCGGTCCATGATCGCGTAGACCGAGCGGGTGTGCTCCACCCACAGCGTGTCCGGATCGCTGCCGTCCGGCCAGCCCGCTTCGCTGAAGGGCCGGTTCATGTCCCATTTCAGGAAGTCGATCCCGTGCTCGCCGACGAGGGCGTCGAGCGTGCCGAACGCCCATTCGGCGACATCCGGCCTGGCGAAATTGAGCACCAGCTGGCGTCGCAGTTCCGAACGTGTCCGATGTGGATGGTGCAGGACCCAGTCCGGGTGGGCGCGGTACAGATCGCTGTCTGGGTTGACCATTTCGGGTTCGACCCAGAGCCCGAACTTCATGCCGAGCCGGTGCACTTCGCGGACGAGCGGTTCGAGACCGTCGGGGAACTTGTCGCGGTTCACCTGCCAGTCGCCGAGGCCCGCGTGATCACCGCTGCGGGCGCCGAACCAGCCGTCGTCCATCACGAACAGTTCCACGCCGAGCGCCGCGGCCTTCTCCGCCAGCGCGCGTTGCCCGGCCTCGGTGACGTCGAAACCCGTCGCCTCCCAGGAGTTGTAGAGCACCGGCCGGAGCTCGCCGGGATACGGCAGGACATGGCCGAGCGTGTACGCGTGCCAGGCGCGGCTCGCGGCACCGAATCCGCCGTCGGTGTACAACCCGGCGAAGACCGGGGTGATGAGCGTGTCGCCGGGTGCGAGCCGGGGGACGACGCCGTCCTGGCCGGAGCCGCCGGTGACGGTGAGCCGTCCGGTGGAGGAGCGGGTGGTGGTGATCCGCCACGAACCGCTCCACGCGAGCGCGGCGCTGTAGACCTCGCCGTGCCGCTCGGTGGCTTCGCCGTCGTCGAGCATCACCCACGGGTTGGCGTGATGGCTGGTGATGCCGCGCCTGCTGCCGAACGTGGTCTCGCCGTGGGGGACGGGCTCGCGGAGCAGCCGGCTCTCGGCGGCCCAGCCGCCGGTGACGTGGCTGATCCGGTAGTCCGGCCTGATCGGTGCGACCCAGGTCGCCGAGTCTGCGCGGATGATCTCGATCGGGCCGTCCGTGCCGTCGTGGGCGAGTTCGGTCCAGCGCTCGATGACGTCGGTGCCCGCCGGGACACGGTAGCCGAGCGTGATCCGCAGCGGGTAGTGGCGATCGCGGAAATGGACGCGCAGCTGATCGTCGTCGATGTCGTGGCCGAGGTACCGCCACTCGAGGGCGCGGGTCCCGTCGGCGAACCGGACCTGGAGGGCGGGGGTCCAGTAGCGGGTGCCGCCGTCGGCGGCGAGTTCGTCCAGACCCTCGTTGGGATCGTTGAAGGAGTCCCAGCGTTCCTCGGTCCGGCTGAGGACGTCGGCGAGCTGGCCGGCGGTGAGTGCCGGGCCCCAGTAGACGTGGGAGGGCGCGTCGTCCTCGGCCAGCCTGAGCGCGTAGCTCGTGGCCGGCGTGCGGATGAGCCAGGAACGGGTGCTGTCTTCGAAAACGATCTCGGCCACGAGCACATCCTGGCGCCGAACGGCGGCGGCGGCCAGTGGCTCCCGCTCGGCGGTACATCGGGCCTCGTGAGTGGCAGGGACGGTTCTAACCGTCCTGAACACTCACGAGGCCCGAAGCGGTCAGCCGCCGACCTTCGCGATCGCCACGAAATGCTCCGGCCGCACCCGCACGATCACCTTCCCCGGCGACGTCGCGTACGCCAGCCACCCGTCGACGGCCTCCTGCCCGGCGTCGCCGAGGTACCGCCGCGCGATCGGTTCCGAGCCGAGACGGACCCCGTCCGGATCCGAAACGATCTCCGCGACACCCTCGACACTGACGAACGAGTACGGCGGGAGCGGGTCGTCGGCAACCACCGAAACCCGCGGATTCTCCTTGAGCGCCTTGCCTTTGACGGTGTCCGCGCCCAGGTTGACCAGGATGTCGTCCCCGTCGAGGGCGAACCAGACCGGCACCGCGTGCGGCCTGCCGTCCGGGCGGACCGTCGCGAAGACGGCGGTGCGGGTGCCTTCGGCGAGGAAGGCGCGGCGCTGGTCGTCGGTCATCTTCTCCGGCATTACTGTCCCTCCAGGACGGTGTCCAGGCCGAAGGCCGGGAACAGGTGGCTGTCGAACGTGGTGAACTCCGCGGCCTTGCCGCCGACGAGACGAACGACGTCGAGCTTGAAGGCACGGAAGACGGTGTCGCCCGGGCGCCGCAGGTACGAGGCGAAGGCGGGCATGCGGTTGGCGTCGACCGCGACGGCACGCCATTCGCCCATCTCCTCGGCGATCCGGCCGAGCCGGGCGAGGTTTTCGAGACCGAGGTGGCAGTGGGGCTCCGGCGGCATGGTGACGCGGACGTCGTCGCGGACCAAACTGCTCAAAGTGCCGAAATCGCCGTTGTCGTGGGCTTCGACGAGCCGCCGGACCAGTGCGCGTTCCTCTTCGGAGGGAGCCGGGACCGACCATTCGCCGCGCTGCTGGGGGAGACGTTCGCGCAGGGTCGCGCGGCCCCGTTGCAGGGCGCTGTTCGCGGCGGGGACCGAGAGGTCGAGCAGTTCCGCGGTTTCGGCGGCCTGCCAGCCCAGCACGTCGCGCAGGATCAGCACCGCGCGTTGCCGCGGCGGCAGCATCTGCAGGGCCGCGAGGAAGGCGAGCTCGATGGTCTCCCTGGCGACGGCGAGCGCGTGCGGTTCGGCCTCCGACGGCGCGATCTCGTCCAGCAGGCGGTCCGGATACGGCTGGATCCAAGGGACTTCGGCGAACGAGCGGGCCGACGGCACCCGTCGATCCTTCTTGCGGAGCGCGTCGAGGCAGGCGTTGGTGGCGATCCGGTACAGCCACGCGCGGAAGTTGCCACCGTCGAAGGTGCCCAGCCCGCGCCACGCGTTGAGCAGCGCCTCCTGGACGGCGTCCTCCGCCTCGTCGAACGAGCCGAGCATCCGGTAGCAGTGGACGTGCAGTTCCCGCCGGTGGCCGCCGGTGAGCGCGGCGAAGGCGGTTTCGTCTCCCGCCTTCGCCGCGGCGATCGTGTCGGTCATGGCGCCTCCCATCGAGTGTTCTTACCCGATGTAACGGCGCCCTTCGCCGGAACTCATCGGTCCCGCGATGACTTTTTCGCGGGACCGAGGAAACCGCAGGTCAGGGGCGGGTGGTGAGGTATCCGCCCATGGTCCGGAAGTAGTCGGTCGCGGCCAGTTCGGTGCCGTCCTCGGTCCGCACCCGCTCGATGACGAGCCCGTGCGACCGGCCGCGGCGCGACTCGGGGCCGGCGACGATCACGACGCCTTCACCCTCACGGATGAAGATCCGGCCGGGGGTGCCGCCGTACTGGCCCACCGACACCGAAGAGCGGATCACGCGCAGCTGCTTGCCGCGGTGGTAGGTGAAGGCGTTGGGGTACGGGTCGGACTGGGCGCGCACCAGCCGCTCGATCTCGTCCGCGGGCCAGGTCCAGTCGATGAGGCTGTCTTCGAGCGCCCGCTTGTGGAAGAAGCTCGCCTTGGACCTGTCCTGTTTGACCGGGGTGAAGTTCCCCTTCGCGATCAGCTCGATGGCTTCGGTGGTGATCGGCGCGATGAGGTCGACCGTCCGGTGGAACAGATCGGTCGTCGTGTCCTTCGGTCCGACCGGGACGGAACGCTGCAGCACGATGTCGCCCGCGTCGAGGTCGGCGTCCATCATGTGGGCGGTGAGGCCGACCTCCTTCTCGCCGTTGATGAGCGCCCAGATCAGCGGCGAGAAGCCGGCGTAGGCGGGCAGCAGCGAGTCGTGGACGTTGAGCGTGCCGTACCGCGGCATCTCGAAGATCTCGGGCGGCAGCCAGGTGCGCCAGTTGTTGGCGACGATCAGGTCGAGATCGGCTTCCTTCAGCTCCGCCAGCAGTTCCGCGTCGTCGGGACGCTGCCGCAGCAGCGCGCGGATCCCGTTCTCCTCGGCGAGGTCCGCGACGGAGTCGGACCAGATCTTCTCGTAGGCGTGGTCACTCTTCGGGTGGGTGACGACGAGGGCGACATCGTGGCCCGCGTCGATCAACGCCCGCAGGGTGCGGTGTCCCCAGGTCTGGTATCCGAACATGGCGACCCGCATGGGACCGGCCTCCTCCTGGTCGAGGGATGAACATCACCACTGAAAGTACTAGTTGAGCCTCACCTAACTTAGGTTAGGGTTCCCTGGTCTTTGTTGCGAAGTACCGAGATGCGGCTGAGCCGCGCAAGGGGTTCAAGATGGCACGAGCAGTGGTCGGTGAACGGGTTCCGGTCTACGACGTGGTCGGGGTCGGGTTCGGTCCCTCGAACCTCGCGCTCGCCATCGCCGTCACCGAGCACAACGCCGCGCCCGGGGCGGAGACCGTCACGGCCCACTTCCTCGAGCGCCAGGTGCGTTTCGGCTGGCACCGCGGGATGTTGATCGACAACGCGACCATGCAGGTGTCCTTCCTCAAGGACCTCGCGACGATGCGGAACCCGACCAGTTCGTTCAGCTTCCTGTCGTATTTGCACAGCAAGGACCGATTGGTCGATTTCATCAACCACAAGAACCTGTTCCCGTTGCGGATCGAGTTCCACGACTACTTCGAATGGGCGGCGGAGAAGGTCGACGACCTGGTTTCCTATGGCACGGAAGTGCTTTCCGTCACGCCGGTGTTCGACGGCGAGGAGATCGTGTTCTTCGACGTGCACGCCCGCACCGACGGCGAACTCGTGAACCTGCGCGCCCGCAATCTGGTGATGGGCACCGGGCTGCGGCCGAATCTCCCCGAAGGTGTGACGCCGGGCACACGCATCTGGCACAACAGCGAACTCCTGCACCGGCTGGAAGGCATGGCCGCCGAGGAACCGCGCCGGTTCGTCGTCGTCGGCGCCGGCCAGAGCGCGGCGGAGGTCAGCGCGCTGCTGCACGACCGCTTCCCCCGGGCCGAGGTGTGCGCGGTGTTCGCGCGCTACGGCTACAGCCCGGCCGATGACAGCGCCTTCGCCAACCGGATCTTCGACCCCGAAGCGGTCGGCCGGTTCTACGAGGCGCCAGCGGAGGTCAAGGACCGCCTGATGCGCTACCACGGCGCGACCAACTATTCGGCCGTGGACATCGAGCTCATCGACGAGCTGTACCGGCGCGTCTACCGCGAGAAGGTGCAGGGGATCGAGCGGCTGAAGCTGATCAACGTCTCCCGGCCCACCGAGGTCACCGACACCGGCTCCGAAGTGCGGGTCACCGTCGAGGCGCTGGAGACCGGCGAGCGGACCAGGCTCGACGCCGATTTCGTCGTGTACGCCACCGGGTACAGCCCGGCGGACCCGACGCCGTTGCTCGGCGAGCTCGCCTCCACCTGCGCGCGCGACGACGAGGGCAGGCTCCGCGTCGAACGCGACTACCGGATCGTCACCGAACCGCCGCTCGACGGCGGGATCTATCTGCAGGGCGGCACCGAGCACACGCACGGCATCACGTCTTCGCTGCTGTCCAACACCGCCGTCCGGGTCGGCGAGATCCTCCAGTCCATTGTGGACCGGCGGGCCGCCGACGCGTCCCGGCCCGAGTACGCGGTGAGCGGGTCCGGGCCCGCCTGAGGCCCGGACGATCCCAAGCGCTTTCTGAACGGTGGAGGCAACCCGATGAACCGCGGCTTTCCCCTGACCCCGGCACAGCAGGGGATCTGGCTCGCCCAGCAGCTCGACCCGGCCGATCCGGTGTACACGATCGGCTGGGTCGTGGAGCTTCGCGGCGAGGTCGACATCACCCGGCTGGGTGGCGCCGTTCGGCGGGCGGTCGCGGAGGCGGAATGCCTGCACGTCACGGTGGAGCTGGACGGCGACACGCCGGTCCAGCGCCCGGTCGCCCCCGGGGAGATCACCGTTCTCGACTTCAGCGGTGAGCCGGATCCCGAGCGGGCCGCCGACGAGTGGACGCGGGCCGAACTCGCCGTCGTGACCGACCCCGCCAGGGGGCCGCTCACCGCGCATACGCTGCTGATCCTGGCCGTCGACCGGGTCCGCTGGTTCCAGCGCTACCACCACCTCGTGATGGACGCGCACGGGCAGGCCGTCCTGACCCGCCGCGCGGCGGCCCTCTATTCGGGTACCGCCGAGGAGGTTTCCTGGCCGCTCGCGGGCTTGGCCGAGTCCGGGTACGACGGCGAAGCCGATCGCGGCTACTGGCTCGGAGAACTGGCGGGCAGGCCGAATCCGGTGCGGCTGCTCGGCCGCGCGTCGGCGGGCCGGGTCCGGCTCCGGCGGCATTCGTTGGAACTGCCCGCGGCGGAGGCCGGCCGTCTGCGGAAGTTCGCGCTGGACGCGGGGACGAGGCTGTCCCGGGTCGCGATCGCCGCCGTGGCGGCGTACGCCCACCGCGTGACCGGTGCCGAAGACCTCGTCCTCGGCCTGCCGGTCACCGCTCGCACCACTCGCGCGCTGCGTGAGCAGCCGGGCATGGTCTCCAACGTCCTGCCGCTGCGGCTGACCGTTCGGCCCGAGACGACGCCGTCGCGGCTCGTCGCCCAGGTCGCGGAGAAGGTCTCCGCGATGCTGGAGCACAGCCGGTACCGCGGGGAGGACCTGGCCCGCGAACTCGGCGCGAGCGGCGGGGTGCACGAACTCGTCGGGCTGAGCGTGAACTACATGGCCGTGGACGGCGAACTCGCGTTCGGCGACGCGAGCGCGGCGGTGCGCAACCTCGAACTCGGGCCGATCAGCGACGTCGCCATCGCCGTGTACGACGCCGGTGAAGGCAGGGGCCTCCGCTTCGACTTCGACGCCGACGAGGCAGTCTCTTCCGACGACGAACTCGCCGACCATCGCCGCCGGTTCGCCGCCGTCCTGGACGCCCTGCTGGAGGGCCCGGACCTGCCGCTGGCCGCCATCGACCTGCTTTCGGCGGAGGAACGGGCCCGGGTCCTGGAACTCGGGACCGCCGTCGCGGAGTCGCCCGAGGTGTCCTGGCCCGAGGCGTTCGCCAGGGTCGTGGCACGGAAGCCGGACGCCGAGGCCGTCGTCTGCGAAGACGTCCGGATGACCTACGCCGAGGTCGACGCGGCGGCCAACCGGCTCGCGCGGCTGCTGCGGCGACGCGGGGTCGGTGACGAGGACGTGGTCGGCGTGGCGATGCCGCGTTCGGCCGAGCTCGTGGTCGCCCTGCTCGGCGTCATGAAGGCCGGGGCCGCGTATCTCCCGCTCGACCTGGACCACCCCGAGGACCGCCTCGCGTACATGCTCGCGCACGCGGGTGCGGGGATCGTGGTGTCCACTGTGGAGGAGTCGGCGCAGCTGCCGTCCGGGGTGGACGTCGAACGGATCCTGCTCGACGACCCTGCGATCGCCGCCGAACTCGCGGAGCTCGATCCGTCCACTGTGGACGTGAGCGGGATCGCGCTGAGTCAGGCCGCGTATGTCATCTACACCTCGGGCTCGACGGGGAAGCCGAAGGGTGTTGTCCTGTCCCACGATGGGATCGGCAGCCTGATCAGCACGGCGACCGAACGGATCGGCATCGGCGAGGACAGCCGGGTGGTGCAGTTCGCCTCCACCGGGTTCGACGTGACGGTCTGGGATCTGGTCATGTCGCTGTGCGTCGGCGGGACGCTGATCGTGGTCCCGTCGCACCGCCGCGTCGCGGGCGTCGAGCTGACCGGCTACATCGCCGCCAACGCGGCGACGCATATGATCCTGCCGCCGTCGCTGGTCGCGGCGCTCCCGGCGGACTGCGAACTGCCGAAGGGCGCGGTGCTGATCGTCGGCACCGAAACCGTCCCGCCGGAACTGATCGCGCGCTGGGCCGAAGACCTGAAGGTCGTCGCCGCGTACGGGCTGACCGAGGCGACGGTGAACTCGACGCTGTGGGCGGCCGAGCCCGGCTGGAGCGGGCCGATCCCGATCGGCGTCCCGGATCCGAACACCCGCTGCTATGTCCTGGACACCGCGCTGCGGCCGGTCCCGGTCGGCGTCGAAGGGGAGCTGTACGTCGGCGGTCGCGGTCTCGCCCGGGGCTACGCGGGACGACCGGGGCTGTCGGCGGAGCGTTTCGTCGCCGACCCGTTCGCCGGTGGTGGCGCGCGGATGTACCGCACCGGCGACCGGGTGCGGTGGCGCGCGGACGGGAACCTCGACTTCCTCGGCCGCACCGATCACCAGGTCAAGATCCGCGGCTTCCGGATCGAACCCGGGGAGGTCGAATCCGCTCTCGCCGCGTACGCCGGGGTTGAGCGGATCGCCGTCGTGCCGCGCGAGGTCAAGCCGGGGGACCGGCGCCTGGTGGCGTACGTCGTCCCGAGCGCCGGCGGATCACCGTCGCTGCCGAAGGAACTGCGCGCCCACGCGGAATCGGCGTTGCCGCATTACATGGTGCCGTCGGCCTTCGTGGAACTCGACCGGCTGCCGATCATGCCGAACGGCAAACTGGACCGCACCGCGCTGCCCCTGCCCGATTTCGGCGCCGCCGCCACCGGTCGCGCGCCGGGCACCGAACGGGAACGGATCCTGTGCGACGTCGCCGCCCGGGTCCTCGGCCTGGCCACGTTCGGTGCGGACGACGACTTCTTCTCCCTCGGCGGCGACAGCATCCTCTCGATCCGGCTCGTGCTGGGCGCGGCGGAACACGGTCTCGCCATCACCCCGCGCCAGGTGTTCCAGCACCGGACGCCCGAAGCCCTGGCCGTCTGCGCGGAAGCAGTGCGCACCGAGTCCACTGTGGACGGGCGGCCACTGCTGGAGCTGACCGACGCCGAACATGCGTCGCTCGCCGAGTACGCCGACGTCCTGCCCGTGACGCCGTTGCAGGAAGGGTTCTTCTTCCACGCGGAGTTCGAAGGCGGCTCGGCAGCCGACATCTACACGGTCCAGGAGGTCCTGGACCTCGAAGGCGACGTCGACCCCGAGGCGTTGCGCCGTTCGGTGCAGGCGCTACTGGACCGGTATTCGTCGTTGCGGTCCGGTTTCCGGCAGCTCGACGGCGGCCGGGTCGTCCAGACGGTGGCGCGGCACGCCGAGCTTCCTTGGCGCGAAGTCGCTTCCGAAGACGCCGAGGCGGCCTTCGAAGCCGATCGCGCGCGCCGGTTCGATTTCGCCCGGCCGCCGCTGCTGCGGGCGACCTTGACCCGGCTCGGTCGGGATCGCGCCAAGCTGGCGCTCACGTTCCATCACATCATCGCCGACGGCTGGTCGGTCGTGGTGCTGCTCCGTGAACTGCTGGCGGCATACGGGGGAGCACCCGTACTTCCGGAACCGGCGACGCGCGCCGATCACCTGCGGCGGCTCGCGTCGCGCGATCACGAGGGCTCACGCGAGGCCTGGCGGGCAGCACTGTCCGGAGTGGACGAACCCACCCGGCTGATCGACGAACGGGCCGGCGTGGCGAGACGGCCCTCGCGGCTGCACTTGAGCCTCGGCGAACAGGCGACGACGGCGTTGTCCGCGATGGCACGCGAGTACGGGCTCACCCTCGGCACCGTCCTGCACGGCGCCTGGGGCCTCCTGCTCGGCGGGCTGACCGGCCGGGACGACGTGCTGTTCGGGAGCACGGTCTCCGGCCGTGACACCGGCGCCGCCGGCCTCGAATCGGCGGTCGGCCTCTACATCAACACGGTGCCCGTGCGGCTGCGCTGGTCGGGCGCCGAGACCGTCGGCGCCGTGCTGCGACGGCTGCAGGACGAGCAGGCGGCCCTGCTGGACCACCAGCATCTCGGCCTCGGTGAACTGCAGCGTCTCGCGGGCGCGGGGCAGGAAGAACTGTTCGACACGCTTGTCGTCGTCGAGAACTTCCCGCGCGACGACGAGCGCGCGTCCGGAACTCTCCGCCTCACCGGAGTCGAAGTCACCGACGCGGTGCACTTCCCGGTCGCGGTGATCGCGACACCGGGTGAAGACCTGGGGTTCAGCCTCAAATTCGACGCCGCCCGGATCGACGCGGTGGCGGCCGGTCAGCTCGCGGAACGGTTCGCCCGGCTGCTGGAGACGCTGACCGCGAACCCCGGCCTGCCGGTCGCCGCGCTCGACCTCTTGTCGCCCGCCGAACGCGGCCGCCTCGCCGAACTCAACGCGACCGCGCACCCCGTGCCGGAGCGCACGCTGGCCGAGGCCTTCGCCGAGCAGGTCGCCAAGACACCGTCCGCGACAGCGGTGATGTTCAAGGACATCGAACTGTCCTATGCGGACCTCGACGCGCGCGCGGAGAGCCTGGCCCGCAGGCTGCGTTCCCTGGGCGCCGGTCCCGAAGAGGTCGTGGCGGTCGCCGTGCCCAGGTCGGCGGAGCTGATGGTCGCTCTGCTGGGCGTCCTCAAATCCGGGGCCGCCTACCTGCCGATCGACCTCGACTATCCGGCCGACCGGCTCGAATACATGCTGGCCGATTCCGGCGCGCGTCTCGTGCTCTCCGAACCCGGGACGGCGGCGCGGATCCCGAATGTCGCCGGACTGACTCAGGTCCCCGTGACCGGCGAGCCCGTCGACGACATCGAGGGTCTCGCCGCCGGACCGGACAACACGGCCTACCTGATCTACACGTCCGGATCGACGGGGCGGCCGAAGGGGGTGGCCGTCACCCATCGCGCGATCGTCAACCGGCTCGCGTGGATGCAGCACGAATACCGGCTCACGGCCTCGGACCGCGTGCTGCAGAAGACGCCGTCGAGTTTCGACGTGTCCGTGTGGGAGTTCTTCTGGGCGCTGTGCGAAGGCGCGACGGTGGTGCTGGCCGAACCGGACGGTCACCGCGATCCCGCCTATCTCGCGCGCGTGATCCGCGACCGGCGGATCACCACCCTGCACTTCGTCCCGTCGATGCTTGCCGCCTTCCTCGGCAGCGACGAGGCCACCGGCGACCTCGGATCGTTGCGTCAGGTGTTCTCCAGCGGAGAGGCGCTGCCCGGCGAGACCGCCGCGCGGTGGCGCTCGCTGACCGGTGTCCCGCTGCACAACCTCTACGGCCCCACCGAGGCGGCCGTGGACGTGACCTTCTTCGCCAGCACCGGCGACGACGGCACCACCGTCCCCATCGGACGTCCGGTGTGGAACACGCGGCTACACGTCCTCGACAACTGCCTTCGCCCGGTGCCCGACGGCGTGGCGGGCGAGCTGTACCTCGCCGGTGTCCAGCTGGCCCGCGGTTACCACGGACGGCCCGGCCTGACCGCCGAACGCTTCGTCGCCGACCCGTTCGGCGAACCCGGGCAGCGGCTGTACCGCACCGGTGACCTGGTGCGCCGCCGCGCCGACGGCGAGATCGAGTACCTCGGCCGCACCGACCGGCAGGTGAAGATCCGCGGCAACCGGATCGAACTCGGCGAGATCGAAGCCGTCCTCGTCGCGCAGCCGGAGGTCACGGCCGCGACGGTCGTGGCGAAGGACGGCGCGCTCGTCGGCTACGTCGCCGGGAACGCGGATCCGGAGAGCCTGCGGACCGCGCTCGGCGAGGCACTGCCCGCGCCGATGGTCCCGCAGGCATTCGTCGTCCTCGACGAATTCCCCTTGACCCCCAGTGGAAAACTCGACATCCGGGCCCTGCCCGCACCCGAGACCAGCCGGACCGAAGCCGCGCCGGGGAACGATCAGGAGCGCGCGCTCGCGCGGATCTTCGCCGACGTCCTCGGCCTGGAGACCGTCGGCGCCGACGGCGACTTCTTCCTGCTGGGCGGCGACAGCATCTCGTCGATCGCCGTGTCGAGCCGCGCCCGGCGGGCCGGATTCGAACTGAGCCCCAAGGACGTGTTCGAACTCCGGACCCCGGCCGCGCTCGCCGCGTCCGCGATGCCGGCCGAGCCGGTGGCCGACGCCGACGGTATCGGGGCCGTCCCCCTGCTGCCGGAAGTTCTCCGGCTGCGTGAGCTGGGCGACGACGTGCAGCCGGAGTCCGTGCTGCTGACCGTGCCGGCCGGGGCCGACGTCGAGACGCTCGCCGCGGCCCTGCAGCTCGTGCTCGACCACCACGACGGCCTGCGGCTGCGGCTGTCGCGTGTCGCGTCGGTGCTGTGGTCGCTCGAAGTCCGTCCACAAGGGACTGTCCAGGCCGCGGACCTGCTCCGTCACGCGACCGGATCTCTCGAAGACGAACGCCGGGCCGCCGCCGGCCGGTTGCCGGACAACCTGCTGCAGGCCGTCTTGTTCGACGAACCGGGCGGGCTGCTCCTGGTCGCGCATCCGGTCCTGGTGGACGCGCGGAGCCTGACGACGCTGACCGCCGACCTCGCGATCGCCTGGCAGGCCGTGACCGAGGGCCGCCCGCCGGTGTTCACGCGAGCGCGGACGTCGTTGCGGACGATCGCCCGCCGGATCGCCGACGCGGCGCAGGACCCCGCGCTGCTCGGCGAGATCGAGCACTGGGCCGAGACGCTGACGCCGGTCACCTTCGAGGTCGACGGCGATGGTGGCACTGAACGCCGGATCACCTTGTCCGTCGAGGACACCCGGACCCTCGTCGGAGCGCTGCCGTCCGCCGTGCACGGCGACGTCACCGACGTGCTTCTGACGGCGCTGAAGATCGCCGTCGGCGGTGACCTCCTCGTCGATCTGCACGGCCGGGTCGACCCGTCGGACACGATCGGCGCGCTCACCTCGGTGCGTCCGGTGCGGATCACCGCCTCCGGCGAACCGCTCGCGATGCTCAAGGCGGTCAAGGAAACCGTCCGGAGGACACCCGAGGGCTACGGCCCGCTGCGGTACCTCAACACGCAGACCGGGCCGCTGCTCGCCGGGCTCGCGAAGCCGCCGATCGCCCTGCGGTACGACGGCCGAATCCCGGCCGGGCAGGGGGACTGGCAGGTCGCCGGGTACGCCGCCGTGCCGCCGTCGGGCGACCACGTCGTGCGGATCGGGGTCGCCTGCGAGGAGACCGAGGACGGGCCGAGGCTGACCGCGACGTTCGCGGGGGCGGGCGGAGCGCTCGCCGAACGGTGGGCCGCCGCCCTGGCCGATCTCGCGGCCGTGGACACGAACGCGCCGGTGGGGCTCACGCCGTCCGACCTCGAACTGGTGTCGCTGACCCAGGAGGAGATCGCTCGCGTCGAGCGGTCCAGCCCGGTGCCGGTCGCCGACGTCTGGCCGTTGTCACCGCTGCAGGAAGGCCTGTTCTTCCACTCCAGCTACAACTCCGGCCGAGTCGACATCTACACGATCCAGGAGGCGATCGACTTCGATCACCGCCTCGACGCCGATCGCCTGCGGGCGGCGGTGTCCGCGCTGCTGCGGCGGATCCCGAGCCTCGGCGCCGGTTTCACCAGCGAGGGGCTGCGCGGTCCGGTGCAGTTCGTGGCGGCCGCGGTCGCGCCACCGGTGTCCGAAGTGGACCTTTCGACGTTGCCCGAAGACGAGCAGCGTGAACGGCTCGAAGAACTCATGGCGCAGGACCGCGCGACGCGGTTCGACCTCGGCGCCCCGCCGCTGTTCCGGCTGAAACTGGTGCGGCTCGGGGACGGCCGCGACCGGGTGGTGCTGAACCGGCATCTGCTGCTCTGGGACGGCTGGTCCGCCTGGCTCTTCATCGAGCAGCTGTTCGCGCTGTACGACCTCGGCGGCGACGACCGGACACTGCCCGCGGCCGGGTCCTATGTGGACTTCCTGCGCTGGCTGGACCGGCAGGATATCGAGGCCGCCACGAGCGCCTGGCGCGAAGCGCTCTCCGGTCTCGCCGAGCCGACCGTCGTCGGGCCCGAAGGCCGTGACCTGGCCCCGGCGACCCCGGTCAATCTGGACACCGTGCTGCCCGCCGGCCTGAGCCGCGGGCTGCGCGAGCAGGCCCGCAGGCACGGTCTCACGGTGAACTCCGTGCTCAACGCCGCCTGGGGCCTGGTCCTCTCGACCATGACCGGACGGCAGGACGTCGTGTTCGGCGCCGCGGTCGCGGGCAGGCCGGCCGCCGTGCCCGAGATCGAGAACACCATCGGCCTGTTCCTCAACACCGTGCCGACCCGGGTGCGGCTCGACGCGGCCGAATCGGTGCTCGACCTGGTGCGACGCCTGCAGTCCGAGCGGATGGACCTGACCCCGTACGAGTTCATGAGCCTCGGGGTCCTGCAACGCGAAGCCGGGCACCGCGTCCTCTTCGACACGCTTTTCGTGCTGCGCAACGCCGATGGTGACGAACGGCGCGACGGCCTCCGCCACCGGCACGGCATCACCGACCTGCTGAACATCGACGCCACGCATTACCCGCTGACGCTGGTGGTCACCCCTGGCGAGGAAACGCGGGTCACGCTGTCCTACCGGGACGACGTCATCGACGCCGCCGAGGCCGCGTCGGTGCTCGACCGGTTCACGTCACTGGTCGCGCAGATCGTCGACGACCCGGCGAAACCGGTCGCCGCGCTGGCCACGGTGTCCACCGAGGACCGTGCCGCGCTGGAAGCGGGCTGGGCCGAGGCCGAACACCCGGTCATCGAGGACACGATCGCGGATCTGCTCGCCGTCCAAGCGGAGCGGACTCCCGACGAGACGGCCTTGGTGTTCGGTGAAGAGCAGCTGACCTACGCCGAACTCGACGCGCGGATCAACCGGATGGCCCGGCTTCTGCTGGCCAAGGGCGCCGCGCCGGAACAGGTGATCGCCCTCGGCCTGCCGCGTTCGATCGACATGGTCGTCGCGCTGTTCGCCGTGCTGCGGACGGGCGCTGCGTACCTGCCACTGGAACTCGACTACCCGGTCGAGCGGCTCGCGATGATGCTGGAGGACGCGCGGCCGCTCTGCTTGGTGTCCACAAAGGACGTCTCGGCGACACTGCCCGGCGCCACGCCCCGGGTGCTCGTCGACGACCACGAAGACAGGGCGTTCGGTGGCGGCCCGATCTCCGACGCCGAACGCCCGCTGTTCGCGCGCAGCCGCGCGGACCGCATGGAACACCCGGCGTACGTCATCTACACCTCGGGCTCGACGGGTAAACCCAAGGGCGTCGTCACGCCGTACCGCGGCCTGACGAACATGCAGCTCAACCACCAGGGCGCGATCTTCGCCCCGGCCATCGCGTCGGCGGGCGGGCGGCGGCTGCGGATCGCGCACACCGTGTCGTTCGCCTTCGACATGTCCTGGGAAGAGCTGCTGTGGCTCGTGGAGGGGCACGAGGTCCACGTCTGCGACGAGGAACTGCGACGGGACGCGCGGGCGCTCGTGGCGTACTGCGACGAGCACGAGGTCGACGTCGTCAACGTGACGCCGACGTACGCGCACCTGCTCATCGAGGAAGGGCTGCTGGAGGGGCACCGGCCCGCGCTGGTCCTGCTCGGCGGCGAGGCGGTGTCGGAGTCGGTGTGGAACCGGCTGCGCGACACCGACGGCACCTACGGCTACAACCTGTACGGCCCCACCGAGTACACGATCAACACGCTCGGCGGCGGCACGACCGACAGCGACACCCCGACCGTGGGCAAGCCGATCTGGAACACCCGCGCCTACATCGTCGACGCCTGGCTCCGGCCGGTCCGCGACGGTGTCGCGGGTGAGCTCTACATCGCGGGCGAAGGCCTGGCGCGCGGCTACCTGGGCCGTCCCGGCCTGACCGCCGAACGGTTCGTCGCCGACCCGTTCGTGCCGGGGGCGGGCGGATGTACCGCACCGGTGACCTGGTGCGCCGCCGACCGGACGGGAACCTCGACTTCCTCGGCCGCACCGACGACCAGGTCAAGATCCGGGGCTACCGCGTGGAACTCGGCGAGATCGAGACCGCGCTCAGCCGGTACCCGGAGGTCGCGCAGGCCGCCGTCATCGCGCGGCCCGACCCGTCGGCGCCCGGTCTGCAGCGGCTCATCGGCTACGTCGTCCCGGCCGAGCTGAGCGGGGACGCCCGCGCCGAAGCGGAAGCCGACCAGGTCGGCGAATGGCAGCAGATCTACTCGGACGAGTACACCGAGATCCCGACCGCGTTGTTCACCGAGGACTTCGCGGGCTGGGACTCCAGCTACGACGGCGACCCGATCCCGCTGGAGCATATGCGGGAATGGCGGCGCGCGACCGTCGACCGCATCGCCGAACTCAAGCCGGAACGGGTGCTGGAGATCGGTGTCGGCACCGGTCTGCTCATGGGGCAGATCGCGCCGCTGGCCCGGGAGTACTGGGGCACCGACCTCGCCGCGCCCGTGATCGCGAAGCTGAACCGCGAGCTGGAACAGGATCCGGCGCTGGCGGCCAAGGTGAACCTGCGTGCCCAGCCGGCGCACGTGTTCGACGGCCTGCCCGCCGGCCGGTTCGACACGATCGTGATCAACTCCGTCATCCAGTACTTCCCGAGCGTCGATTACCTGACCGACGTCATCACCAAGGCGATCGGGCTGCTCGCGCCCGGCGGTGCGCTGTTCGTCGGCGACGTCCGGAACCTGCGGCTCGCCCGCGCCTTCCACACCGCGATCCAGCTCACCCGCGCCGACGCCACCTCCGACGTCGCCCAGGTACGGCGCGCGATCGAACGCGGTGCCGCGCTGGAGAAGGAACTGCTGATCGACCCGGACTACTTCACCGCGCTCGCGCGGCGGCTCCCGGACGTCGCCGCGCAGGTCCGGATCAAACGGGCCCGGCTGCACAACGAGCTGAGCCGGTACCGCTACGACGCGGTCCTGGTGAAAGAGCCCACTGAGACCTTCTCGGTCGCGCAGGCGCCGCGGTTGTCGTGGGAAGAAGTGGGCTCCCTGGCCGCGTTGGAAGACCGCCTCACCGGCGTGGAAACGCTGCGGGTGAGCCGGATCCCGGACGCGCGGCAGATGCCCGAGGTCGAGGCCACCCGCGCGCTGGACGCCGGTGCGCCGCTCATCGACGTCCTGGAGTTGTTCCGCGCTCCGGCCGGGGTCGAGCCGGAGGACGTGCACGACCTCGGCGAGCGGCTCGGGTTCCGGGTGTTCAGCACCTGGTCGGCCGACGGCGCGTTCGAAGCCGTATTCGTCCACAAGGGACAGATGGACGGGCTGGTCACCGGTGTGCATCAACCGGTTTCGGTGGGCACGAGCCTGGCCAAGTACGCCACGAGCCCGACGGCGGCCCGCGGCGGCGGCGAACTGGTGCAACGCCTGCGGGACCGGCTCAAGACGGAACTGCCGGACTACATGGTCCCGGCCGCGTTCGTCACGCTCGGCGCCCTGCCGTTGACCGACAACGGCAAGCTCAACACCCGCGCGCTCCCGGACGCGGAGCAGACGGTGCGGCTCGCCGAAAGCCGTCCGGCCGAGACCGC
This sequence comes from Amycolatopsis sp. EV170708-02-1, assembly GCF_022479115.1. Lineage (NCBI taxonomy): Bacteria > Bacillati > Actinomycetota > Actinomycetes > Pseudonocardiales > Pseudonocardiaceae > Amycolatopsis > Amycolatopsis sp. EV170708-02-1. Next base: position 2,154,194 of record NZ_CP092497.1, on the reverse strand, counting down.
CGAGGAAGAGAAGCTGTGCGCGCTCTTCGGCGAGGTCCTCGGCGTGGAGGGGGTCGGCGTCGAGGACAACTTCTTCGACCTCGGCGGCCATTCCCTGCTCGCCACCCGGCTCATCAGCCGGGCCCGCACCGAACTCGGCGCCGAACTGGCCATCCGTGACCTGTTCGAAGCGCCGACGGTCGCCGAGCTGGCCGCTCGCGCGGGCGGCGGCGAACCGGCGCGGCCGGCCGTGGTCCGCGCCGAGCGACCCGCTCGCATCCCGCTTTCGGCCGCTCAGCGCAGCCTCTGGCTCGTCGATCGGATGGAAGCGAACGCGGTCGCCTACAACTTCCCGCTGACCTTCCGTCTGCGCGGCGATCTGGACCCGGCAGCTCTGCGGGCCGCGCTCGGCGACGTGCTCGGCAGGCACGAAGTCCTGCGGTCCGTCTTCGACGAGCACGACGGGGAGCCCTACCAGCGCGTTCTCGACGCGCCGGAGATCCCGTTCGCGGTCGAGGACTGCGACGAGACCGGGCTGGACGCCCGGATCGCCGAGCTCTCGCGGGCACCGTTCGACCTGGCGCGGGAGATCCCGGTCCGGCTGCGGGTCCTGCGCCTCGGCGAAGACGACCAGGTGATCTCGCTGGTCCTGCACCACAGCGCGACCGACGAATGGTCCGACCGGCCGTTCCTCGGCGACCTGACGTCGGCCTATCGGGCGCGGCTCGCCGGTGACAGTCCCTTGTGGACGGACCTCCCGGTGCAGTACGCCGATTTCGCTTTGTGGCAAGAGAACTTCCTCGACCAGCACGGTGCGGCGCAGGTCGCCTTCTGGGCCGATGCGCTGCGCGGCGCGCCGGACGAGCTGACCTTGCCACTGGACCGCCCCCGCCCGCTCCAGCCGACGGGCAAGGGCGGAAAGGTGAAATCCCCGCTCTCCGAGGAACTTTCGGCCGCGGTGCGCGACCTGGCGGCGAAGGCGGGAGCGAGCCCGTTCATGGTGCTCCAGGCCGCGGTGGCCGCGCTGCTGCACCGGCTCGGTGCCGGGGACGACATCCTGCTGGGCGCCCCGATCGCCGGACGGACCGACGCGGCGCTCGACGACCTCGTCGGGTTCTTCGTGAACACCCTGGTGCTGCGGACCGACCTCTCCGGCGAGCCGACGTTCGCCGCCCTGCTCGACCGGGTGCGCGAGGCCGACCTGGCCGCGTTCTCACACGGCGACCTGCCGTTCGAAAGCGTCGTCGAGCGACTGAACCCGCCCCGGGTGCCGGGGCGCAACCCGCTGTTCCAGGTGATGGTCGGTTACCACCGGCAGGGCGACGCGCGCGACGTGCTCGGACTGCCCGCCGAGTGGTTCGAGATGGACACCGGCATGGCGAAGTTCGATCTGCACTTCACGATGGTCGACGACGGAACCACGGCCACGGTGATGCTGGAGTACGCCGAAGACCGCGCCGGCGAGACGACGGCCGCGCGCCTGCTGGACCGGCTCACGGCTCTGCTGGAGCAGGTCACCGCCGACCCCGAGCGGCCGGTCGCCGCCCTCGACCTGCTCGTCGGCGACGAGCTCGCGCGGGTCACGGAGTGGAACCGCACGGCCTGGGAAGTCCCGGCCGCCACGTTGCCGGAGTTGTTCGAAGCACAGGTCGCGCGGACACCGGATGCGACCGCCGTGGTGTTCGAGGACATCGAGCTCTCCTATGCGGAGTTCGACGCGCGGGCGAATCGGCTGGCGCAGTGGCTGGCCGAGCAGGGTGTGGGTGCGGAGTCGGTGGTGGCGGTGTCGCTGCCGCGGTCGATCGACCTGGTCGTCGCGTTGTACGCCGTGCACAAGGCCGGTGGCGCCTACCTGCCGATCGACCGTGACTACCCGGCGGATCGCATCGCGTTCATGCTCGAAGACACCACGCCCGCGGTCGTGCTCGACGAGCTGCCCGATCTCGACGGGTACTCCGGCGAGAGCTTGGGGCGGATCGTCGACCCGTCGTCCCCGGCGTATGTGATCTACACATCGGGTTCGACGGGGCGGCCCAAGGGTGTCGTGGTGCCGCATGCGGGCATCGTGAACCGGTTGCTGTGGATGCAGGACGAGTACGGGCTGACGGCAGACGATCGGGTGCTGCAGAAGACGCCGTCGAGTTTCGACGTGTCGGTGTGGGAGTTCTTCTGGCCGCTCATCACCGGCGCGACACTGGTGGTCGCCAAACCCGAGGGGCACAAGGACCCGGCGTATCTCGCCGAGCTGATCCGCACGGCCGGTATCACGACCGTCCACTTCGTCCCATCGATGCTCGCGCTTTTCCTGGAGACGGCGGACTGCACCGGTTTGCGGCGCGTGATCTGCAGTGGCGAGGCGTTGCCGTCGGACCTGGCGGCTCGCGTGGACGTCCCGCTGTACAACCTTTACGGGCCGACCGAAGCGTCCGTCGACGTGACCGCTTGGCGGGCCGGTGCCGAGACGACGCCGTCCGTCCCGATCGGGCGTCCGGTGTGGAACACGCGGACGTACGTGCTGGACGCGCGCCTGAACCCGGTCCCGCCGGGTGTTCCCGGTGAGCTCTACCTCGCGGGTGCGCAGCTCGCTCGCGGGTACCTGGCCCGCCCGGCGCTGACCGCCGAGCGGTTCGTCGCCGACCCGTCCGGCGGCCCGGGGGAGCGGATGTACCGCACCGGGGATCTCGCGCGCTGGTCGGACGACGGCGCGCTGGAGTTCCTGGGCCGGGTCGACGACCAGGTCAAGATCCGCGGCTTCCGGGTCGAACTCGGCGAGGTCGAGGCGGCTCTCACCGCGTCCGGGTCCGTCGCGCGCGCGGTGGTCGTCGCCCGTGAAGACCGGCTGGTCGCGTACGTCGTCGGTTCCGCCGACGGGTTGCGGGACGTGGTGGCCGCGAAGCTGCCGGAGCACATGGTGCCGTCGGCGTTCGTCGTGCTCGACGAGATCCCGCTGACCCCGAACGGGAAGCTCGACCGCAAAGCCCTGCCCGCACCCGAGTTCGCGGCCGCGGAAGGCCGTGAACCGCGCAACCCGCGGGAAGAGGCCTTGTGCGCGTTGTTCGCCGACGTGCTCGGCGTCGAGCGGGTCGGTATCGACGACGGCTTCTTCACCCTCGGCGGCCATTCGCTCCTCGTGATGCGCTTGGTCAGCCGGATCTCCGCGAGCCTGGGCGCCACCGTGACGGTTCGCGACGTCTTCGACGCCCCCACCGTCGCCGCGCTGGCCGAACGGCTCGCCGAACCGTCGGCCCAGCCCGTCCTGCGTGCCGGGAACCGGCCGGACCTGCTGCCGCTTTCACCCGCGCAGCAACGACTGTGGTTCCTGTACCGGCTCGAAGGGAGCACGCCCACCTACAACATCCCGCTCGCCTGGCGGCTGCACGGCGAGCTGGACGTGGACGCCTTGCGTGCGGCGATCGGCGACCTCGTCGAGCGGCACGAGCCGCTCCGCACGGTGTTCGTCGAAGAAGGCGGCGTCGCGGCGCAGCACATCCTGACCGACGCGCGCCCGGAGGTCCGCTTCGAGGAAGCGAATGACCTCCAGGCACAGTTGGCCACCGAGGCCGGCCGCGGCTTCGCTCTGGACGAGGAACTCCCGATCCGGGCCGCCGTCTTCGCCGTTTCGCCGGCCGAACATGTCCTGCTGCTGGTGATCCACCACGTGGCGACGGACGAGTGGTCGCAGGGACCGCTCATGGCCGACCTCGCCGCCGCGTACGAGGCGCGTCTCGGCGGAAACGCTCCACAGTGGACAGACCTGGCGGTCCAGTACGCGGACTACGCCCTGTGGCAACGCGAACTGCTCGATTCCACGGCCTCCGAGCACCTCGGGTTCTGGCAGGAAACGCTGGCGGGCCTGCCCGACGAACTGCCCCTGCCCGTGGACCGGCGGCGTCCGGCCGAATCGAGCCATCGCGGCGGTCTCGTGACCTTCCCGATCGACGCCGCGCTCACCGCACGGCTGCGTGCGGTGGCCCAGCGGCACGACGTCAGCATGTTCATGCTGGCGCAGGCCGCGGTCGCGGCGCTGCTGCACCGGCTCGGCGCCGGAGACGACATCCCGCTCGGCGCACCGAGTTCCGGCCGCGTCGACGAACGGCTGGAGCCGCTGATCGGCTTCTTCGTGAACTCGCTCGTGCTGCGCACCGACCTGTCCGGCGAGCCGGCGTTCGGCGATCTGCTGGCGCGGGTGCGCGCGACCGACCTGGCGGCCTTCGAACACCAGGAGCTGCCGTTCGAGCGTCTGGTCGACGCGGTCAACCCGGAACGTTCGCTGGCCAGGCACCCGCTGTTCCAGGTGATGGTGGTGTACCTGCCCGAAGCCGAGGACGGCCTGAAGCTGCCCGGACTTCGCGCGGAGCAAGAGGAGTTCGCGCAGGGCGTCGCCAAGTTCGACCTCGAATTCGGCTTCCTGGAGAACGGCGACGGGATCTCCGGCGCGATCGAGTACAGCGCCGACCTGTTCGACCACGCCACCGCCGAGTCGTTCGCGCGGCGGCTGGTGACCGTCCTGGAGCAGGTGGCCGCCGATCCCGCCGTCCCGGTCGGCGAGCTCGACGTCCTCGGCGAGGACGAGCGCACGGTGCTCGGGCAGTGGAACGACACCTCGCACGAGGTCCCGGCGAGCACGTTGCCGGAGTTGTTCGAAGCACAGGTCGCGCGGACACCGGATGCGACCGCGGTGGTGTTCGAGGACATCGAGCTTTCCTATGCCGAGTTCGACGCGCGGGCGAACCGGTTGGCGCGGTGGCTGGCCGAGCAGGGTGTGGGTGCGGAGTCGGTGGTGGCGGTATCGCTGCCGCGGTCTATCGATCTCGTGGTCGCCCTGTACGCGGTACACAAGGCCGGTGCGGCCTACCTGCCGCTCGACACGGACTACCCGGCCGATCGCCTCGCGTTCATGCTCGAAGACGCCGCTCCGGCGGTCGTTCTCGACGAGCTGCCGGTGCTGGACGGCTACTCCGGCGAGAGCCTGCGGCGGACCGTCGATCCCGCGTCCCCGGCGTACGTCATCTACACATCCGGATCGACCGGTCGCCCGAAGGGTGTCGTGGTGCCCCATGAGGGCATCGTGAACCGGTTGCTGTGGATGCAGGACGAGTACGGGCTCACGGCCGACGATCGGGTGCTGCAGAAGACGCCGTCGAGTTTCGACGTGTCGGTGTGGGAGTTCTTCTGGCCGCTCATCACCGGCGCCACGCTGGTGGTCGCCAAACCGGACGGGCACCGCGATCCGGCGTATCTCGAAGCGCTGATCCGGGACCAGCGGATCACGACCCTGCACTTCGTCCCGTCGATGCTGGAAGCGTTCCTCGCCGAAGAGCCGGAGTGGCACGGCGTCCGCCGCGTCCTGTGCAGCGGCGAGGCACTGTCGCCGGAGCTGGCGGCTCGCGTGACCGTGCCGCTGCACAATCTTTACGGGCCGACAGAGGCTTCGGTGGACGTGACCTCGTGGGAGGTCGTCGATGACACCGTCCCCATCGGACGTCCGGTGTGGAACACGCAGGTCCACGTGCTCGACTCCCGGCTCCGTCCGGTGCCACCGGGTGTGGCGGGAGAGCTGTACCTGGCGGGCAAGCAGCTCGCGCGTGGCTACCTCGGCCGGGCCGGGCTCACCGCGGAGCGGTTCGTGGCGAACCCGTTCGCAGCCGAAGACACAGCGGCGCAAGGCGCCTCGATGCGGGGTGGTGGCCGGGAGACGGGTGGGAGGATGTACCGCACGGGAGACCTCGCGCGGTGGCGGGCCGACGGCGTGCTCGAGTATCTCGGCCGCGCCGACGACCAGGTCAAGCTGCGCGGTTTCCGGATCGAACTGGGCGAGATCGAGTCCGTCCTCTCCGCGCGGGTGGTCCTGCGGGAGGGCAGGCTCGTCGCGTACCTGACCGGGGAAGCCGACGTCGAGGAGGCCCGGCGGCTCGCGGAGGCCACCCTGCCGGAGTACATGGTGCCGTCCGCGTTCATGGTGCTGGACGCCTTCCCGTTGACGCCCAACGGGAAACTCGACCGCAAGGCGCTGCCCGCGCCGGACTTCTCCGGTGAGGTCAGCGACGACGCCCCGCGCACGCCTCGCGAGGAACTGCTCGCGTCGCTCGTCGCGGGGGTGCTCGGGCTGGAGAAGGTCGGTGTCCACGACGACTTCTTCCGCCTCGGCGGGGACAGCATCGTCGCGATGCAGCTGGTCGGCCGCGTGCGGAGCGCCGGGCTGCTCCTGAGCCCGCGTGACGTCTTCCGGCACCGGACCGTCGCGGCCCTGGCCGAGGTCAGTGCCGTGCGGCTCGACGCACCCGCGCCCGAGAGCGGGAAGCCGCTGGTGGAACTCGACACGGGCGAGCGCGCGGAGATCCTCGACGTCGCGCCGGACACGGCCGAGGTGTGGCCGCTGACGCCGCTGCAGGCCGGGTTGCTCTTCCACGCGACGATGGACGAGGACGGACCGGACGTCTACACCGTCCAGGTTTCCTTCGATCTCGAAGGGCCGCTCGACCCGGCTCGGTTGCGTGACGCCGCTCAGGCGCTCGTCGACCGGCACTCCGTCCTGCGGACCGGCTACCGCTACCTCGCGTCCGGCCGTCCTGTCGCGCTCGTGGCGCGTTCGGTCACGGTTCCCTGGCGTTTCGTGGCTTCGCCGGACGCCGTCGAAGCGGAGATGGCCCACGACAGGCGCCGCTTCGATCCGGCGGCCGCGCCGGTGCTGCGCTTCCTGCTGCTCGCCCTGCCGGACGGACGGCACCGGCTGGTGTTCACCCACCAGCACGTGCTGCTCGACGGCTGGTCGGTGCCGCAGCTGTTCGCGGAGCTGTCCCAGCTCTACGCCGGAGCCGATCCGGCACCGGCACGCCAGTACCGAGACCATCTCGGCTGGCTCGGGAACCAGGACCGGGCGGCCGCGGAGGCCGCTTGGCGGCAGGCGCTCGACGGCCTGACCGAGCCGACCCATCTCGTCCCGCACGACCCGCAGCGCGTCCCGGCCCTGCCGGAGCGGCTGTCGCTGGAGTTGCCGGAAGAGGCGACCGAGGCGCTCACCGCGGTGGCTCGCTCGCGCGGCCTGACCCTGAACACGCTGGTCCAGACCGCGTGGAGCATCGTGCTCGGCAGGCTGACCGGCCGGTCGGACGTCGTCTTCGGCGCGACGGTCGCCGGGCGCCCGCCCGAACTGGCCGGGGTCGAGCGGATGATCGGCCTGTTCATCAACACCGTCCCGGTGCGGATCGTGCTCGACCCGGCCGAAAAGCTGGGCGACCTGCTCGACCGGGTCCAGGACGAGCAGTCGGGACTGCTCGCGCACCAGCATTACGGGCTCGCCGACATCCAGCGCGGCGCCGGGCTGGGAGAGCTGTTCGACACCCTGATGGTGTTCGAGAGCTACCCGGGCGCGGACGAGGACGAGACCGGCGCCGGGTTGCGCGGGAGATCGTGCGCCACGACGACTCCACGCACTATCCGCTCACCTGGGCGGTGGAGCCGGGAGCACGGCTGAAGCTCACCGCGGAGTACCGCTCCGACCTGTTCGAAGCCGGCCTGCCGGAACGGCTTCTCCCCGCGATGGAGCGCGTGCTCGCGGCGATGGTGTCCGACGTGGACGCTCCCGTCGGCAGGGCCGACATCCTCGGCGAGGCGGACCTGGAGCTGATCGTGCGCGGCTGGAACGGGACGGCGCGCGACGTCGAACCGTCCACTGTGGCCGGTCTGTTCGAGGATCAGGTGCGGCGTTCGCCCGGCGCGACGGCGGTGGTGTCCGGTGCGGTCGCCTTGACGTTCGCCGAACTCAACGAGCGCGCCAACCGGCTGGCCAGGGCGCTGGTCGCACACGGTGCAGGCCCTGAAGACTTCGTCGCCTTGGCGCTGCCGCGTTCGGCCGACGTGCTGCTGGCGATCATCGCGGTCCACAAGGCGGGGGCGGCATACCTGCCGCTCGACCCGGACTACCCGGCCGAACGGCTGGCCGCGATGCTCGCCGACGCGCGGCCCAAGATGATCCTGACCGAACCCGAGCTGCTGGAGTCGTTGCCCCGGACCGAGATCGAGACACTGGCGCTCTGCGCGCTCGTCACCGAGGACCGGCAGGCACACGACCTGACCGACCGGGACCGTGTCCGCCCGCTCGTCCCGGAGCATCCGGCGTACGTGATCTACACGTCGGGCTCGACCGGGACGCCCAAGGGGGTCGTCGTCCCGCATCGCGGCGTGGTGAACCTGTTCCACAGCCACCGCGCCACCTTGCACCGGCCCGCGGTCGAGGCCACCGGGAAACCGCATCTGCGGGTCGGGCACGCGTGGTCGTTCTCCTTCGACGCCTCGTGGCAGCCCCAGCTGTGGCTGCTCGACGGGCACGCCGTGCACATCGTGGACGAGGAGACCCGGCGCGATCCCGAGTTGCTCGCCGCGATGATCGACCGGGAGGGCTTCGACTTCATCGAGGTCACGCCGTCGTTCTTCGCGCAGATGGCGGACGCGGGCCTGCTCGACGGCGACCGATGCCCCCTCGCGGTGATCGGTGTCGGCGGCGAGGCCGTACCCGAGAGCCTGTGGCGCCGTCTGGCCACTTTGGACGGCACGGAGGCCTTCAACCTGTACGGCCCGACCGAGTCCACAGTGGACGCGCTGGTCGCGCGGATCGGCGACAGCGACAAGCCGCTGGTCGGCAGGCCGGTCGCGAACACCCGGGCCTACGTGCTGGACGCCGCGCTGCGGCCGGTGCCGCCCGGCGTCACCGGTGAGCTGTACCTCGCCGGAGCCGGGCTCGCCCGCGGTTATCTCGGGCGGGCGGCGCTGACGTCGGAGCGGTTCGTGGCGGATCCCTTCGGCCCGGCGGGAGCCCGGATGTACCGCACCGGGGACCTCGCCCGCTGGACCGCGGACGGGCGCCTGGACTTCGGCGGTCGCGCCGACGACCAGGCGAAGATCCGCGGTTTCCGGGTCGAACCCGGTGAGATCGAAGCCGTGCTCGAACGGCACGGCGAGGTCGCTCAAGCCGTCGTCCTGGTACGCGAGGACCGTCCCCGGGTCAAGCAGCTCGTGGCGTACGTCGTGTCCACTGTGGATCGGGACGAGCTGCGGCGGTTCGCGGCCGGGACGCTGCCGGACTACATGGTCCCGGCCGCGTTCGTCACGCTCGACGCGCTTCCCGTGCTGTCGAACGGGAAGCTGGATCGCAAGGCGCTGCCGGCGCCGGACTACTCGGAGCTGGCCGGTGGCCGCGCGCCCGAGACCGCGCTGGAGAAGACGCTGTGCGCGCTCTTCGCGGAAGTGCTCGATGTGCCGGAGTTGGGTGCCGAGGACGACTTCTTCGCCCTGGGCGGGGACAGTATCGTCGCGATGCGGCTGGTCGGCCGGGCACGCGCGGCCGGGCTGAAGATCACGCCGCACGAGGTGTTCGCGCGCCGGACGGTCGCGGCGCTGGCCGAGGTCGCGGAACGGATCGAGGACGACGGCGCGGTCGCGCTCACGCCGATCATGCACGCGCTTCGCGAACTCGGCGGCCCGATCGACGGTTACCATCAGGCCGCGCTGGTGCGGACGCCCGCCGGGATGACCGGTGAGCAGCTGAAGACCGTGCTCGGTGCGCTCGTGGCCAGGCACGACATGCTGCGCGCGCGGCTCGACCGGTCCGAGGACGGCTGGGTGCTCCGGGTGGCCGAATCCGCCGAAGTGCCCGTCGAACGTGTCGACGCCGAGGACGGCGATCTGTTCGCTCTGATCGAGCGGCACGCGGAGCCGACCCGCGCCAGGCTGAAGCCGGACGACGGCGTGATGCTGAGCGCGACCTGGTTCGACGCGGGTGCGTCGGGCCCCGGCCGATTGCTGCTGATGATCCATCACCTGGCCGTCGACGGCGTCTCGTGGCGGATCCTGCTGCCGGACCTCGCTTCCGCCTGGGAAGCGGTCGCACGCGGTGAGGTGCCGGCGCTGTCCTCTGTGGACACGTCGTTCCGGCGATGGTCGCGAACACTGTCCACACAGGACCGTTCCGGTGAACTGGACCGGTGGAAATCGGTGCTGGGCGGCGGGGATCCGATCCTGCTGGACCGGCCGCTCGACCCCGCCCGGGACGTGCAGGCGACCGTGCGAAAGGTGTCGCTGAGGCTGCCGGTCGAGCGGACGGCCCCGCTGCTGTCGCGGGCGACGATCAACGACGTCCTGCTCACCGGTCTCGCCCTCGCCGTCGCCCGTTGGCGCCGGGACGGGGGACAGGCGGTGCTGGTCGACGTCGAGGGGCACGGCCGTGAAGAGGAACTGGCTGACCTTTCGCAGACTGTCGGCTGGTTCACCAGCGTCGTCCCGGTGTGCCTGGACCTGGGCGACGTCGACCTGGACGACGCGTTCGCGGGCGGACCCGCCGCCGATGACGCGCTGGAACGGGTCCGGGCCCATCTCGACGGGCTGTCGGACGGCGGTATCGGGCACGGTGTGCTCCGCTACCTCGACCCGCGCACCGGGCCTGAACTCGCGAAGTTCGCGAAACCGCAGATCGAGTTCAACTACCTGGGCCGTATCGGCGTCCCTGAAGCGACCGACTGGTCGTACGCGCCGGAGGCCGAGGCCGCCGAACTCGGCGCCGACGACGGGATGCCGGTCTCGCACGCGCTGACGGTCAACGTCCTGGCCGAGGACCGCCCCGGCGGCCCCGAACTGGGCGCACACTGGTCGTGGCCGGAGGCCGTGCTCACCGAAGACTCGGTGCGGGAACTCGCGGAAGGCTGGTTCCTCGCGCTGGAAGCGCTCGTCCGCCGGGCTGATTCACCGGCCGTAGAGAAGGAGAACAAGGAATGACGAACCCGTTCGAGAACCCCGACGGCACGTACCTGGTGCTCGTCAACGACGAAGGGCAGCACAGCCTGTGGCCCGAGTTCGTCGAGGTCCCGGCGGGCTGGACCACGAAGTTCGGCCCGGCCTCGCGTCCGGAGTGCCTCGAGTACGTCGAGACCCACTGGACCGACCTGCGGCCCGCTTCGCTCGTCAAGGCCATGGAGTCCTGACCCGCTTCGGTCCGTGAAGGCGTCCCCTCAAGGAGGCCTTCACGGACTTGCGTTGTTCAGAAGCGCGACCGAATTCGTCCATAAAACGTGACTAGCGTTCGGGTTATGGATCGAAGAGCGTTCATGGTGGCCGCCGGCGGTGCGGCGGCGGGGGCGGCGATGCTGCCGGGACAGGCCGAGGCACAGGAGAAGCGGGGGCCGCACGGGCCGGTCGTCCGCTTCAACATCTTGAGTGACATCCAGGGTGATCTCACCGACTTCGGCAAGGCGCTCGACGACCTGCACGCGATCAACCCGCGCAGTGCGGGGCTCGGTATCGCGGGTGATCTCACCCCGCGCGGCTACGACTTCGAGTACGCCCAGCTCCGCTCGACGTTCGACAAGCACCCGCATCCGCGCGAGGTCGCGTGGGCCATCGGCAATCACGAGTTCTACGTCCCGAAATGGCGGGATCCCGACACGCTCGCGCAGGAGACCTGGCCCAACGGGACGACCGAGGACTCGCTGTTCCGCAGCTTCTACCGGTTCGCGGGCCGCAACACCGTCTACAGCGAGACGTCGTTCGGCGGGGTTCCGGTGCTCTGCCTCGGGACCGAGCGGTACGCGAAGTACCACGACCCCAAGCTGTGGGACGAGGTCTGGATGAGCGACCGCCAGTTCACCTGGCTGGAGCAGCGGCTCCGGTACTGGTCGAACCGGCGCAGCCCGGTGATGGTGCTGACCCATCATCCGCTGCCCAACACGGTTTCCGGTACGCACAACAAGCTCTACCGGTCCGACTACCTCCAGCCGGACAGGCTGCTTTCGATCCTCGGGCGGCACCGGGACGTGTTCCTGTTCTCCGGGCACACGCACTGGGACCTCAACCTGTCGGACTGGGTGGTCCGCCGGGTGGTCCCGGGCACCGCCAACCTCGAAGGGTTCACCGTGGTCAACACCGCGGCCGTCCAGACCGGATGGACGGACGACGGCAAGGGCGGGGAAGTGTCCCTCGGCGGCGCGTTCAACCAGGGGCTGCAGGTCGAGGTGTCGCCCGGCTCGGTGGTGATCAAGGCCCGCGACTTCACCACGAAGACCTGGCTCAAGCAGATCACCGTGCCCCTGCACAACTCCTGGCCTCGTGAGTGGTGAAAGACGGTTAGAACCAAGGAAGTCGCGTGACTGGAGGGACGGCACGCCGCCTCATGATGATCGCTGTCGCCGACGATGGAGGAACTAGGACACTCAACGTCCCAATTCCTCCATCGTCGAGTTCAGGGATGCGAAGTGAGGTCGAGCGGGGAGGATTCCGGACATTCAACGTCCGAAATCCTCCCCGCTCGCTGTCGGCCACCAGACCTTCACGCGCAAATCGCCAAAAGGCTCAGCTCGCCGGCTTGACCTCGGTCTTCGGGTCACCGTCGACCGCCGCGGCCAGCTGCGGGACGATCCGGTCGATCACGTACGGCAGGCTCAGCACGGTCACGAAGGAGACCGCGCTGCCGTAGTTGCCTTCGTTCTCGATGAAGACCTCGCGCTTCTCCTTCGCCACCTTGAGGCCGGTGTAGAGCGCGTCCTTGCCGAGGATCTCCTGCGCCTTGGCCGGGGTGTCGATGAGCCAGACGAGCGCGTCGCGGTCGAGCAGGTCGGTGCGTTCCGCGCTGAGGCTCTTGCCGAACTTGTCACCGATGACGGCGTCGAGGTCGGCGGGCAGCTTGAAGCCGAGCGATTCGAGGATGTGCGAGCGGCCGTCCTGGCTGCCGTAGACGAAGTAGCCCTCGTAGGTCGACGCCATCAGCGCCGACTTGCCCGCGAACTCCGGGTGGTCCTTGCGGGCCTGGGCGAACTTGTCCTCGACGGCCTTGACCAGTTCGTTCGCCTTGGTGGCGCGCCCGACGGCCTGGCCGACCTTCTTGGTCGCTTCGTTCCACGGGATGCCGTAGTCGTTGTACTCCTTGGGCTGCGCGACGACCGGGACGCCGATCTGGCTCAGCTTGTCGTACTGCTCCTTGGTGAGCCCGGAGTACAGGGCGATGATCAGATCCGGCTTGAGCGCGGCGATCTTCTCGTACTGCGGCCCGTCCACGTCCTTGAGGACCTCGGGCAGCGCGGCGCCGCCGAGCTTGTCGGTCGCCCACGGGCCGATCGTGCCGGGGAACTTGCCGAGCCACTCGGTGACCCCCACCGGCACCACGCCGAGGGCGAGCAGCGCGTCCTGCTCGGTCAGGCCGACCGTGACGACGCGCTTGGGCTCCTGCGTGATGGTGGTGCTGCCGTACTTGTGCTCGATGGTGGTCGGGAACGCGTTGGCGTCGACCGCGGAGCCGGCGGAGTTCTGCGCGGCCGGAGTGGCCGACTCGCCGCCTCCTCCGCACGCGGTGAGCGAGGCGGCCAGCACCAGGGTGGACGCCAGCAGTCCGGCGGTCTTCAGGCGTCCTCGCACGGCGGAGAGGGTGGGGATTCGGGCCATCATCCGTCCTTCGTGATCGGCTGTCCGGCGTAATGCCGGATTAATCGAGAATCAGGTTTGGCTAACCTAAGACGCCGACGCGCCGATTGCAACCGGTGACGCTGCGTCCCGGGTCACGTCTGTGAACGGTTGTCGGACCAGGCCGCCCAAAGCGTTGCGTACTGACCACCTGAGGCCACGAGTTCGTCGTGCGTCCCGCTTTCGACGATCACGCCCGCGTCGAGCACGACGACGCGGTCCGAAGCCGCCGCCTGCGTCAGCCGGTGCGCGACCACGAGGCCGGTCCGCCCTTCCAAGGCGGCGGCCGCGGCGGCTTCGAGGGTCTTCGCGCCCGCGCTCCCGGCTTCCGCGGTGGCCTCGTCGAGGATCGCGATCGGCGGATCGGCGAGCACCAGCCTGGCCAGCGCCAGCTGCTGCGCCTGGGTGACGGTCAGCTGATGCCCGCCCTCCCCGACGACGGTCGAGAGCCCGTCGCTCAGCGCCTCCGCCCAGCCGCGGGCGCCGACCTTTTCCAGTGCTGCCACCAGATCCGTGTCGGACGCGTCCGGACGGGCCAGCCGGAGGTCGTCCGCCAGCGAGCCGGCGAAGACGTGCACCTCCTGGCTGATCAGCGCGACCGCCCGCCGCGTGGCGGACGGCCCGAGTTCGTCGAGCGGGACCCCGCCGACGGAGATCGTGCCCGAAGCCGGGGTGTGGATCCCGGCGATCAGCTTGGCCAGCGTCGTCTTCCCGGCCCCGCTCGCCCCGACCAGGGCGACCCGTTCGCCGGGGGAGAGGTCGAGGTCGACGTCCCGCAGCACCGGGTGTCCGTCCACATAGGAATGGGAGATCCCGGCCGCCTTCACCGACGCGTCGACGGGCCTCGCCGGCCGCGCGGGTTCGCGCGGTGCGGGCAGGTCGGCGACACCGATCAGCCGGGCGAGGCTCGCGGCGGCCGCTTGCGCGTCGTCCACCAGCGCCAGCGCGGTGTTGATCGGGCCGAACAGGCTGTGGAAGTACAACGCCGCCGCCGTCGCCGCGCCGACGGTCACCGCGTCGGCGCCCACCAGCAGGAAACCGGCCGCGAGCACGGCCGAGAGACCGATGAACTCGGCGAGGTTGAGCCGGGCGAAGAACTTCGTCATCAGCCGGACACCGCGCAGCATCAGGTCCATCGCGCCCTCGGACCGCTGCCGGACGCGCTCCACGTGGGCGTCGGCGAGCCGGAACGCGCGGACGGTCTTCGCGCCGCCGATCGTGTCGAGCAGCTGCTGTTGCTGCGAACCCGTCGCGATCCGCTGCTTCGCGTACAACGGCACGGCGTTGCGGACGTACCAGCGCACGGTGTGCAGCTGGATCGGCGCCGCCAGCAGCGCGGCGAGCAGGAATCGCCAGTCGAGGAGGGCGAGCGCGCCGAGGGTCAGCACGATGGTGAGCACCGAGCGGCCCAGTTCGGGCAGGGCCTCGCGGACCGCCCTCGCGACCACCGTGACGTCGTTGGTGACGCGGGCGGTCAGGTCGCCGGAGCCCGCGCGTTCGATCTGCTCCAGCGGGAGTCCCAGCGCGCGGTCGACGAACCGTTCGCGCAGTTCCGCCAGCAGTGTTTCGCCGAGCTTCGCGGTGAGCGAGACACCCACCGCCGTCGCGATCGCCTGTGCGACGGCGACCAGGACCAGGGCCACCACCGGCGTCGCCAGTTCGGTCGCGGGCCGCTTCTCGATGACCAGGTCGACGATGTGGCCGAGCAGGCGGGCGGTGAGCAGCCCGATCGCGGTGGCGCCGACGAGCATCGTGAGCGCGCCCGCGGCACGGGCCTTCGAAGTGCGGAGCAGTTCGCCGAGGACCGCCCGGATCCGCTTGCCGTCGGCGGTCGGGAGGAGTTCGCGGCTCATGACAGCACCGCCGCGCGGTAGTCGGCGCGATCGCGGACGAGTTCGGCGTGGCCGCCCTCGCCGGTGATCCGGCCGCCGTCGAGGACGACGACGCGGTCCGCCACGGCGAGCAGTGCGGGGCTCGTGGTCACCAGGATCGTGGTCCGTCCTCGTCGTAGCCGGGCGAGCCCGGTGGCGATCTTCGCCTCGGTCACCGTGTCGACCGCCGTCGTCGGGTCGTGGACGACGAGCACCGGCGCGTCCGCGGCGAGCGCGCGGGCGAGCGCGACCCGTTGCCGCTGGCCGCCGGAGAGGGAACGGCCGCGTTCGGTGACCGCGGTCGCGGTGCCGTCCGGCAGTGCCGCGGCGACCTCGTCCGCCGCCGACGCGGCCAGTGCCTCGTCGGGCGAGCGGTCCCCGGCGCCGACGTTCTCCGCGAGCGTCCCTTCGAACAGGTCCGCGTCGTGCGCCGCGACCAGGACGACTTCCCGTACCCGTTCGGGGTCCACAGTGGACAGATCCACCCCGTCGACGCGGACCGCGCCCTCGGCGGGATCGCCCGCCCGGCCGAGGCAGTCGAGCAGATCGGTCGCGGCGGCCGGATCCGCGGCGACGACACCGATCAGCTGCCCGGCCGGGATGTCGAGGTCGACACCGCGAAGGCAGCCGTACGAGACCTCGGAGAGCCGGACGTTCCCGGTGGCGGGCGACGGAAGCTCGCCGTCGCCCGGTTCCACCGCGGACGGCGTGGTCAGCAGATCGGCGACCCGGGACGCGGACGCGCGGCCCTGCGCCAGTTCGCCGTTGACCCACGAGAAGATCAGGAACGGGGTGAGCAGGAACTGGGCGAGCCCGACGGCCGCGACGAGGTCGCCGACGCTGATCGACCCCGACGACGCGAGATGCCCGCCGACGAGGGCGACGATCGCGATGAAGATGCCGGTCAGGGCCAGCACGGCACCGTCGTGCCAGGCCTTGGCCCGCGCTGCGCGCAACGTCGCCTTGAGCGAGTCCTGGCTCGTGTCGCGGTAGCGGGCGACGGCGGCCGGTTCGGCGCCGATGCCCTTGAGCACCCGCAACCCGGAGACCAGATCCGTGGCGACCCCCGACGCGTGCGCGGACCGCTCCTGTTCCGCTTCGCTGCGGCGCTCGAGCGGTTTGCCGATGAGATGCGCGAGGTACAGCAGCGGTGGCGTCCCCAGCAGCACGAGGAGACCCAGCGGAAGCGAGATGCGCAGGAGGGCGACCGCGCTGACCAGGACGCCGGCCAGCGCCGCGATCCCGAACGGCAGCACCGCGTTCACCACCCCGACGCGTTGCGCGTCGCTGGTGCCGATGTTGACCAGCTCGCCCGCCAGCTTGCCGTTTTCGGCGCCGCCGCCGGGATGCAGGACCCGGCGGCTGATCGCGATGCGGAGGTCGTGCGCGGCCCGCAGCGACGCGCCCTCGGCCGCGCGCGCGGCGAACCGGTAGCTGTAGGACAGCCCGGCGAAGACCGCGGCGAGCACGGCGAGCCAGAGCACGAGCGTGCCGACGGAACCGCCGTCGACCGCCTGGTCGATCACCACGCCGATGATCACCGGGACGAGTGCTTCACCGCCCTGGTGCCCGGCGGCGAGCACGGACGCGAGCGTGACCTGCCGTCGCTGCCCGGAAATCGCCTGGCGCAGGACGCTTCGGCTGGTGGTGGCCGTTGCGGTCACCGGCGCCTCCGATCCTCTTGTCGGTTGGGTGAACCCGCGTTCGCGATCGCGTTGACAGGGCGTTCACGCGTCGGTCCGTTGTCCGTGCGACCTCGGCTCCGCCCCTGGGTTCAGGTAGGTAAGGCTAGTCTAAGTAGGTAGCTCGTTGAGGTGAACTCCGGCGTTCGGTTAGCCTCGCCTCACTTGAAGGAGGTCCTGTGGTCGTCACCGAACGCCCGCCCGAAGCGGCGTCCCCGCCCAGCGCGGCGGCACGGACGTTCCGCGCCGGCGGTCTGCTGGTGGGGCTCGCCCTGCTGGCGCTGGTGTTCCTGCTGAGCATCTGGGTGGGGTCGAAGAACATCCCGTTCACCTCCACCTGGTCGGTGCTGTGGCACAACGACGGCTCGACCGACGCGGTGATCATCCACGACCTCCGCATCCCGCGGACCCTGCTGGGACTGGTCGTCGGGGCGGCGCTCGGGCTCGCGGGCGCGGTGATGCAGGCGCTCACCCGGAACCCGCTCGCCGACCCCGGCCTGCTCGGCGTCAACACCGGCGCCGCGGCCGCGGTGGTGTCGGGCATCGCGTTCGTCGGTGTCACCAGCGTGCTCGGCTACATCTGGTTCGCCTTCGCCGGCGCCGCGATCGCCTCGGTCGTGGTGTACGTCCTCGGCTCGGCGGGCCGCAGCGCCACGCCGGACCGGCTCGTGCTCGCCGGTTCGGCCGTGATGGCGGTGCTGCAGGCGTACATCGTCGGTGTGCTGCTGCTGATGCCGGAGACGTTCAACCAGTTCCGGTTCTGGAACGTCGGTTCGCTCAGCGGCCGCAAATGGGACGTGTTCCTCCAGATCTCGCCGTTCGTCGTACTCGGCGTGATCATCGCGCTGCTGCTCGCCCGCCCACTCAACGTCCTCGCGCTCGGCGACCAGACCGGCAAGGCGCTCGGCGCCCACGTGGGCCGCACCCGGGTGCTGGGCGCGATCGTGGTGATGCTGCTCTGCGGCGCGGGCACCGCGGCGATCGGACCGGTCCTGTTCCTCGGGCTCGCCGTGCCGCACGCCGCGCGGATGCTGGTCGGCCCGGATCAGCGCTGGGTGCTGCCGTACTCGATGCTCCTCGCGCCGATCGCGCTGATCGGCGCCGACGTCGTCGGCCGCGTGCTGAACCCGCCGGAGGAACTTCAGGCGGGGATCGTCGTCGCGTTCCTCGGGGCGCCGGTGTTCATCGCGCTCTGCCGCCGCAGGAAGTTGGCCCGCCTGTGACATCAGGCAAGGGGACCGCGATCAAGGAGCACCCACGAATGAGCACCCGCGTTCTGCGCAGCCCTGGCGGCGGGCTTTCCCTGCGCGTCACCCCGCGGGCGGCGATCGTCGTCGCCGTGCTGGCCGTCGCCGTGTTCTTCGTCGGCGCGGTCAGCATGACCACGGGCGACTATCCGCTGTCCGTCGGCGAGGTCATCCAGACGCTGTTCGGTTTCGGTGACCGGAGCACCGAGTTCATCGTGACCACCCTGCGGCTGCCCCGGCTGCTGACCGCCCTGCTGGTCGGCGGCGCGCTCGCGGTCAGCGGCGCGATCCTGCAGAGCCTGTCCGGGAATCCCTTGGGCAGCCCCGATTTCATCGGTTTCACCGAAGGCGCGGCGGCGGGGGCGCTGCTGACGATCATCGTGGTGCACGGCGGCATGCTCCAGGTGTCGCTGGGCGCGCTGGTCGGCGGCGTCGTGACGGCGGCGTTGATCGCGTTGCTCGCGCTGAAAGGCGGCGCGCACACCTTCCGGCTGATCCTCGTCGGCATCGGCGTGAACGCGATGCTCATCGCGTTCAACTCCTACCTGATCACCAGGGCCGCCTGGCAGGACGGGCTCGCGGCGCAGGCCTGGCTGGTCGGCGGGCTCAACGGACGCGGCTGGGAGCACGTCGTCCCGGTCGCGATCGCCATCGCCGTCCTGCTGCCGCCCGGCTTCGTCTACGGCAGAAGGCTTTCACTGCTGGAGATGGGCGACGACTCGGCCATGGGGCTCGGCGTGCCGGTCCAGCGGAGCCGGGTCGTGCTGCTCGGTGTGAGTGTGGGGCTGTGTTCGATCGCGACGGCGGCCGCCGGCCCGATCGCGTTCCTGGCCCTCGCCGCGCCTCAGCTGTCGAAGCGGCTCACCCGGTCTTCGGGACCAGGGCTCGCCGCAGCCGCGCTGATGGGCATGCTCCTGCTGGTGGCGAGTGATCTGGTCACCCAGCAGTTCCTGGCGGGCCTGCCCGTCGGCCTGGTGACCGGCGCGATCGGCGGGCTGTACCTCGCCTGGCTGCTGGTGTCCCGGCGCGGGGTCAGCCGAGCTGCGCGCTGACCGGCTCGATCGGCGCGGGCTCGCCGAAGCGGGCCAGCGCGAGCGCGGCCGAAACCGCGAGCACGAAGCCGACCGCCGCCACGGCCGCGAAACCCGGTCGTGTGGTGTCGCCCAGCACGAGCACGCCGATCAGGGACGGGAAGACGGTCTCGCCGATCACCATCATCGCGGTCGAGGTGGTGACACTGCCGCGTTGCAACGCGGTGGCGTAGAACAACATCGCCAGCGCTCCCGCCACGCCCAGCGTGTACGTGGCCGGGTCGGCCAGCAGATCCAGCGGGGCGAGACTCGTGAGCGCGCGGCCGGAAAGCGCGACGACGCCGAAGCACAGGCCGGCGATCAGGCCCAGCGCCGGTGTCCGGATCCGCCGTGCCGCGCGGCCGGCGAACATCCCGGCCGTACCGAGGACGACCACCGCGCCGATCAGCACGAGCCGGAAACCGGTTCCGGTCGGCTCCGAGCCCTCGCTCTCCGCCGACATCCCGAGCAACCCGAGCCCGGCGCAGACGACGGCGACCGCCGTCCATTCGCGACGGCCGAGCCGGACGCCGAGCGTCCGCGCCGCGACCGCGGTCACCGCGAGGCTTCCCGCCAGCGCCGCCTGGACCACGAACAGCGGCAGCACCCGCAGGGCCGCGACCTGGGCGACGAACCCGAGGACGTCCAGCGCCAGTCCCGCGACGAACTTCCACTGCCGCAGCACCCGCACGAGCAGCCGGGGATCGACTCGGTCTTCGGCGCCCGAAGTCGCTTTCGCGGCGATCGCCTGCATCACCGATGCGACACCGTAGGCACAGGCCGCGAAGAACGCGCAAATCAATCCCCACCACATGGATCGTGAGCCTAGCCCTGTCCGCTGTGTACAGTGACCGCATGTCGAACACGAGTTCGAGTGCTGCCGAGCCGGTGGACCGCGCCTGGCCGGACGGGATCGCCGAGGACGAAACCGCGATCCAGTGGGACTTCCTGCGTTTCCTCCGCGCGACGGCGGTCAACAAGGTCGCCGGGCTGACCAGGGAACAGGCGGCCGCGACACCGCTGCCGTCGTCCCCGCGGACGAGCGCGCTGGGGCTGCTCAAACACCTGACCGCGGTGGAACGCTGGTGGCTTTCGATCGAGGCGGGCGGTGCCGATCTGCCTTCGTTGTGGGAAGGCTCACCGGATCCGAGCTGGGACCTGTCCGAGGACGACGACCCCCGTTCGGTCGTCGAGGCGTATCGCGCCGAGTGGGCGTTGTCGGAGTCGTCGCTGGCCGGAGTTTCGCCGGACGAGCGGGCGCGCAGGTCGGGGGAGTTCACCGTGCGCTGGGTGCTCGCCCACGTCCTTCAGGAGACCGCGCGCCACGTCGGGCATCTGGACGTCTTGCGTGAGCTGGCCGACGGAACCACGGGGGAGTAGCGCCGTAAGGTAGGCGCCATGGCTGACAGGCTGTACTTCCGGCAGTTGCTCGCGGGCCGTGACTTCGCGGTGGGGGATCCGGTCGCGACGCAGATGGTCAACTTCGCCTACCTGATCGGCGACCGGGAGACGAACGAGGCCGTGCTCGTCGACCCGGCGTACGCCGTCGGCGATCTGCTGGACCTGCTGGAAGCCGACGGCATGCGGCTCACCGGTGTCCTCGCCACGCATCACCACCCCGACCACGTCGGCGGCGAGATGATGGGGTTCTCACTGCCGGGGATCGCGGAACTGCTGGAGCGCGTCCAGGTGCCGATCCACGTCAACGGCGCGGAAGCCGAGTGGGTCCGCCGCATCACCGGTGTCTCCGGAACCGACCTGAGGTCGCACGAGCACGACGACGTCGTGGAGGTCGGCGCCGTGCCGATCCGGCTGCTGCACACGCCGGGGCACACACCGGGCAGCCAGTGCTTCCTGGTCGACGGGAAGCTCGTCTCCGGGGACACGCTGTTCCTCGAAGGCTGCGGCCGCACCGATTTCCCCGGCGGTGACGCGGAAGCCATCTACCGGAGCCTGCAATGGCTGGCCGGGCTGGACGGCGATCCGGTCGTCTACCCGGGCCACCAGTACTCGGCCGAGCCGTCGGCGAACCTGTCACGGGTGAAGGACACGAACTTCGTCTTCCGGCCGAAGTCGCTGGAGGAATGGCGGCTGATGTTCGGCGGCTGACCGCCTCCCGCATCCAGAGGACTAAACGCGGGGAAGGGCGTCCAGATCGCGGGAAGCGAAGCCCGCCGATTGACCGGGCCCGCCCCGGAAGCCGAAGCTCGGAACCGTGACGCTCAAGCTGCATTGGTTCCTGCCCACCACCGGTGACGGCCGGACGATCGTCGAGCACTTCCATGCCAG
Source organism: Amycolatopsis sp. EV170708-02-1 (assembly GCF_022479115.1). Taxonomy (NCBI): domain Bacteria; kingdom Bacillati; phylum Actinomycetota; class Actinomycetes; order Pseudonocardiales; family Pseudonocardiaceae; genus Amycolatopsis; species Amycolatopsis sp. EV170708-02-1. The sequence continues at coordinate 2,132,616 of NZ_CP092497.1, read as the reverse complement.
CCGCGCCGCCGGAGCGTCCGCCGGCCGTGAGCCGAGCCTCGGCTATCTCGCGCAGGTCGCCCGCGCCGCCGAGGCCAACGGTTTCGAAGGCGTGCTGACGCCGACCGGCACCTGGTGCGAGGACGCCTGGCTGACGACGGCCGCGCTGATCAGCGAGACGAGCACCCTCAAATTCCTGGTCGCGTTCCGGCCAGGGACGATCTCGCCGACGCTGGCCGCGCAGATGGCCGGGACGTTCCAGCGGATCTCGCAGGGACGGGTGCTGCTCAACGTCGTCACCGGTGGCGACGCCGTCGAGCAGCGCCGTTTCGGCGACCGGCACGACCACGATCAGCGATACGCCCGCACCGGCGAGTTCCTCGAGATCGTTCGCGGAGTGTGGAGCGGCAAGCCGTTCGACTTCGACGGCGAGCACCTCGGAGTCGAGGGCGCGACCACACGCGCGGCGCCGGATCCGGTACCGCCGATCTATTTCGGTGGTTCGTCCGAGGCGGCGCTGCCGGTCGCGGCGAGGCATGCCGACGTCTACCTCACGTGGGGCGAGCCGCCCGCGCAGGTCGCCGAGAAGATCGCCAAGGTCCGTGACCTCGCGGAGGAACAGGGCCGGAAGCTCCGCTTCGGCATCCGGCTGCACACCCTTTCCCGTGGCACGTCGGCGGAAGCCTGGGCGGAGGCGGCCAAACTGCTGGACGCGATCGACCCGGAGCGGATCGCCCACACCCAGGAACAGTTGTCCTCCAGCGAATCCGTGGGTCAGCGGCGGATGGCCGCGCTGCACGGCGGGAAGACCGACGGCGGTGTCCGGGGCTTGGAGGTGTACCCCAATCTCTGGGCCGGGATCGGTCTCGTGCGTGGTGGCGCGGGCACGGCGCTCGTCGGCAGCCACGAAGAGGTCGCCGACCTGATCGAGGAGTACCACGCGCACGGCATCGAGGAGTTCGTCCTCTCCGGCTATCCGCATCTGGAGGAGGCGTACTGGTTCGGCGAGGGCGTGCGTCCGGAGCTGGTCCGGCGAGGGCTCGTCGCCTAGGCCGTGTCTCGGCGGCGAGCCCGGCATACCTGGTGAAGCCGTGACGTACTCCTGGTCCCTCGATACCGTGTAGCCGACGGCCATGCTCAAGGGCCCGGCATCGGCACGAGTGAACAGGAGCGGTATGAGCGACGATGTGGCCGGCCAGGTGATCAAGGCCGAGCGGGATCGGATCCGATGTCTCCTCGACGTGGATCGCGCCGCCTACGATCGCTTGCACGCCGCCGAGTACCGGTTGTGCAACCCGACCGGCACCGTGTGGTCGAAAGCCGAATACCTCGATCTCCTCGCCACCGGGCGGGTCGCCTATCGGGAACTGGAACTGGCCGGCGACATGGACGCCATCGTCGGCACCGACGTCGTCGTCCTCCGCTACCGGTGCGTCATAGAACTCACCGTGGACGGTGCGGACATCCCGCGGCACGAGGCCTGGCACACCGACGTCTACACCGATGACGGCGGCACGTGGCGTTGCGTCTGGTCGCAGGCCACCGGCATCATGGGCCTCCCGTCGGCGGCACCCTGACGGCTCAGAGGGTGCGCGACAACGCCAAAGCGGCGGTCCGCACCGCGGGCGCGACCCGGTTGGTGTGCATGCGATTCGCCCAGCCGGAGATCGACAACGCCGCCACCGCGACACCTTGCCGGTCGAGCAGCGGGCTCGCCGCGCAGACGACACCGACGCCGGATTCCTCGCGCTCGAACGCGATTCCTTCACCGTGGATCTTGGCCAGCTGACGCCGCAACAGGCCCGCGGCGGTGATCGTCCGCACGCTGACGCGCGGCAACCCGGCGTCGATCACCTGTGTCACCACGGATTCCGGGGAGAAGGCGAGGATGGCCTTGCCGACGCCGGTGGCGTGCGCGGGAAACCGGCCACCGATCCGGGAAGGCAGTGACGGCGCGTCGGGGCCTCGCAGGATGTCGAGATAGACGACCTCGGTGCCTTCCAGGACCGCGAGATGCACGGTGTTGCGGGTCGCCTCGCGGAGATCGGCCAGATACGGCCGCGCCGCCTCGACGAGCCCGCGGCGCCGTACGGCCAGCTGGCCGATCTCGAACAGTTTCAGCCCGAGCCGCAGCGCCGCGCCGTCCCGTTCGAGCAGGCCGGTCGCGACCAGATGCCCGGTGAGCCGGTGGACGGTCGATTTCGCCAGGCCGGTCCGCCGCGCCAGCTCGGAAACCCCGAGCGCGTCGTCGCCGGGACGGAAGGCCGAGAGCAGCGCGGAGATCCGGGCGGCGACGAGGCCGTCCGCTCCGGTTCGTTCCGGGTCGTCGTTCCGCCCAGCGGCACGCATGGGTTGAGTGTGCCCTATCCGAACGGGGAGCGTCATCCGACATGGCGCAACGGAAAGCGGTGGCCGCGATCGTCGGTCCCGGGAACATCGGCACCGACCTGCTCGCGAAGCTGAGGCGCAGCGAGCACGTCGAGGTGCGGTACATGGTCGGCGTGGACCCGGATTCGGACGGGCTGGCGAAGGCCACGGAACTGGGCTTGGAGACCTCCGCCGGCGGCGTCGACTGGCTGCTGTCGCGCGACGAGCTGCCGGATCTGGTCTTCGAAGCGACGTCGGCGAAGGCGCATCTGGCGAACGCTCCGCGGTACGCCACCGCCGGGATCCGCGCGATCGACCTGACCCCGGCCGCGGTCGGCCCGTTCACCTGCCCCGCGGTGGGCCTGCCCGAGCGGCTCGACGTGCCCAACGTCAACCTCATCACCTGCGGCGGCCAGGCCACGATCCCGATCGTGCACGCGGTGTCGCGGGTGACGCCGGTGCCCTACGCGGAGATCGTCGCGTCCGTCTCGTCGCGCTCGGCCGGGCCGGGCACGCGGGCGAACATCGACGAGTTCACCGCGACCACGGCGCGCGGGATCGAACTCGTCGGGGGAGCGAGCCGCGGCAAGGCGATCATCATCATCAATCCGGTCGAACCGCCGATGATCATGCGTGACACCGTGTTCTGCGCGATCGACCCGGACGCGGACTTCGACGCGGTGAGCGAATCCATCCACCGGATGGTCGAGACGGTCCAGGGTTACGTGCCGGGCTACACGCTCAAAGCGGACCCTCAATACGACCCGCCCCGGCCGGGGTGGAGCGGGCAAGCGCGGGTCGCGGTGTTCCTGGAGGTCGCCGGGAACGGGGACTTCCTGCCGAAGTACGCCGGGAACCTCGACATCATGACGGCCGCGGCCGCCCGCGTCGGCGATCTGCTGGCCACTCAGGAGGTGGCGGCATGAGCTGGGACGAAGTGAGCCGTGAGGTCCGGCTCGTCGACACGAGCCTCCGCGACGGCAGCCACGCGATGGCGCATCAGTTCACCGAGAAGAACGTGCGCGACACCGTCCGGGCGCTGGACGACGCCGGGGTCTCCCTGATCGAGGTCAGCCATGGCGACGGGCTCGGCGGCTCGACGTTCAACTACGGCTTTTCCCTTGTGGACGAACGGAAACTGATCGAGGCGGCGGTCGACGAGGCGCGGCACGCGAAGATCGCGGTACTGCTGCTGCCCGGCCTCGGCACGGTCGGCGATCTGCGCGTGGCGGCCGACCTCGGCGCGGGCGCCGTCCGGATCGCGACCCATTGCACCGAGGCCGACGTCTCCGTCCAGCATTTCGGCGCGGCACGGGAACTCGGGCTGGAGACCGTCGGTTTCCTGATGCTGTCCCACATGTCCACGCCCGAGGCGCTGGCGGAACAGGGCCGGATCATGGTCGACGCCGGGTGCCAATGCGTGTACGTCGTCGACTCCGCCGGGGCGCTGATCCTGGAGGACGCTGGCGACCGCGTCGCCGCGCTGGTGGCGGAGTTCGGCGACGAGGCGCAGGTCGGTTACCACGGGCACCAGAACCTGAGCTTCGGCGTCGCGAACTCGGTGCTCGCCTACCGGGCGGGCGCGCGGCAGATCGACGGTTCGCTCGTGGCGCTCGGCGCGGGCGCGGGCAACTCGCCGACCGAGGTCCTCGCGGCGACGTTCGAGCGGCTCGGGATCCGCACCGGCGTCGACAAGGACGTGCTGATGGACGCGGCCGAGAACGTCGTGAAGCCCTACATCACCCGGCTGCCGGTGATGGACCGGTCGTCGATCGTGCAGGGATTCGCCGGGGTGTACTCGAGTTTCCTCCTGCACGCCGAACGCGCGGCGGAACGCTACGACGTCCCGGCGCACGAAATCCTCTACCGCGTCGGCGCCGCGAAGTACGTGGGCGGACAGGAGGACATGATCATCGACATCGCCCTGCAACTGGTCGCCGAACGCGGTCAGGGCTGACGGTCGGCGCCGAGCACGAGGCGGACGCAATGCTCGATCAGGCGCTCGCGGCTCACCTTGAGCGAGCCGTCGAGGTAGGCGATGAACACGTTGCTCAGCGCGCCCACCAGCCCGATCGACGTCATCTGCCGCTCGGCCGCGTCACCGTGGGACAGCTGCCCGCTGACCAGCTCGGCGAACGAGGGGAGGAGCGCGATCCCGCGCGTGGTCAGCGCGGGATCGGTGATCGGCGCGAGCAGGAGCACGCGGCCTTTGCGCGGATCGTCGAGCATCAACTCGACGAAGGCGCGGACCGCGGCCTTCGCCCGTTCGGCGGGTTCGGCCGTGTCGCTGACCGCGTCGACGAGAGCCTGCCGCGCCTGCTCGCCGATGTGCTCGTAGACCGCGACGACCAGCTCCTCGCGGTCGGCGAAGCTCTCGTAGAAATACCGCTCCGTGAGCTTGGCGTGACGGCACACCGCGCGGACGCTCACCCCCGCGCTGCCCTGGGTCCCGAGCAGGTCGAGGCCCGCGTCGACGAGTTGTCCCCGCCGCGCGGCCTTGCGGTCGTCCAGGGTCGTGCCTGCCCAGCTGCGGCCGGCCATGATCGGCTCCTCTTGTTGACTACGGCCGTTGTCAACCTTAACCTGACAACAGTTGTGGTCAATTTAACCAGCTCATTGAGGAGACCGGGGATGACACAGCCGCGGCCGCTGGGACCGGATTCGCTGACCTGGAAGTACTTCGGCGACTGGCGCGGATTGCTCATCGCGCTCTGGGCCGGATCCATGCAGAACATGCACCCCGAGCTGGGCGCGGGCGTCGAGGAACACTCGCGGTTCTTCGAGGAGCGCTGGCAGCGGCTGTTCCGCTCGCTCTACCCGATCGGGGGAGTGATCTACGACGGTCCGCGGGCCCGGCAGACCGCGCTGGAGGTGCGCGGTTACCACGATCGGATCAAGGGCGTCGACAAACATGGGCGGCGCTACCACGCGCTCAACCCGGACACGTTCTACTGGGCGCACTCGACGTTCTTCGTGAGCGCGATCCTCATCGCCGACAACTTCTGCGGCGGTATCGGCGAGGCCGAGAAGCGGAAGCTCTTCGACGAGCACGTGCAGTGGTACGAGATGTACGGGATGAGCATGCGCCCGGTGCCGGAATCGTGGGAGGACTTCCAGCTGTACTGGAAGCGCATGTGCGAGGACGTCCTGGAGGACAACAAGGCGACCCGCGACGTCCTCGAGATCCAGGACATCGCCAAACCGCATTTCCTGCCCTGGCTGCCGGATTTCGCGTGGAACCTGGTCCGCGGGCAGGTGGCGCGGAACTTCGTCTGGCTGACGGTCGGCCTGTACGACCCGCCGATCCGCGAGCGGCTCGGCTACACCTGGACCGAACGCGACGAGCGACGCCATCGCCGGGTCGGAAAGCTGATCAACGCGGCGTTCAAGCTGGTCCCGCGCGATCGCCGCTACCATCCGCGCGCCAGGGCGGGGTGGCGCCGCGAGCGTGGCGGACTGGCCCCGGACGCGCCGTTGGTCGAGACTCCCGCGAGGAACCTTCCGCCGCTTTCGGAGCGGGGCAAACCCGAGCACTACTCACCGAACGTCTGACGAGGAGCCTCGATGAAGCTTGGTTACCACCTCGGTTACTGGTCCTCCGGCCCGCCGGAGGGCGCGCTGGACACGATCCTGCGGGCCGAAGAACTCGGCTTCGATTCGGTGTGGACCGCCGAGGGCTACGGCTCGGACGCGTTCACCCCGCTCGCCTGGTGGGGTGCGTCGACCAGCCGGATCAAGCTCGGCACCAACATCGTCCAGATGTCGGCGCGCACCCCGACCGCCACCGCCATGCACGCGCTGACGCTGGATCACCTGTCCGGTGGCCGGTTCGTGCTCGGGCTCGGCGCGTCCGGGCCGCAGGTGGTCGAAGGCTGGTACGGGCAGCCCTATCCGAAGCCGCTCGCCCGCACCCGCGAGTACGTCGACATCGTGCGGAAGGTCGTCGCGCGCGAGGCGCCGGTGACCCACGACGGACAGCACTTCCAGCTTCCGTTGCGGGGCGGCACCGGGCTCGGCAAACCGTTGAAGTCCACAGTGCACCCGTTCCGCAAGGAGATCCCGATCTTCCTCGCCGCGGAAGGGCCGAAGAACGTGGCGCTGTCGGCGGAGATCTGCGACGGCTGGCTCCCGTTGTTCTTCTCGCCCAAGAGCGACGCCTTCTACCGGACGGCGTTGGAGGAAGGTTTCTCGCGCCCCGGCGCCCGGCGCGGTTTCGGTGACTTCGAGGTCGCCGCGTCCGTCCCGGTGCTCGTCCACGACGACGTCGAAGAGGCCGCGAGCTGGATCAAACCGTCGCTCGCGCTCTACATCGGCGGTATGGGCGCGAAATCGGTCAACTTCCACCACGACGTCTTCGCCCGGATGGGGTACGAGGACGTCGCAGACAAGGTCCAGGAGCTGTATCTGGCCGGCCGCAAGGACGAGGCGACGGCCGCGATCCCGACGTCGCTGGTCGAGGACACGTCGCTGATCGGGCCGGCGGAGAAGATCCGCGACGAACTCGCCGCGTGGGAAAAGACCGTGGTGACCACGCTGCTGTTGCGTGGCGATGCCGCGACGCTCACGAAGGTCGCCGAAACCCTCGCGTAGCCGCTCCGGTCTCGTGAGTGGCAAGGACGGTTAGAACCGTCCTTGCCACTCACGAGGAATTCGGTCGGAAGTGCTGTCGCGAAGGCCACTTTCGCGACGTCTGGTGTCCCGAAAGTGGCTTTCGCGTCACTTGACGGGTGACCGGCGGAGAGCGGCGGTCGTGGCCAGGTGTCGTTCTGCTGAAGGGCGCTTTCACCGCATCACACGCGGTGAAAGCGCCCTTCGCCGCGTCACATGCGGTGAAAGGCCCCTTCAGCCCCCGGCCTTTCGTGGGTTGCGGCAGTGAGCCCCATCACGTAGCGTCCCGGCCACGAACATGAAGTCGGTTCATGTTCGTGGCCGGGAGGTGCGACTCATGACGGTGAGCCGGAGGCGGGTTCTCGCGGGTGCGGCGGCGTTGCCCGTGGCGGCGAGCGTGCTCGGCGCCCAGCAGGCGCAAGCGGCGCCGTCGAAGGGTTTCCGCGTCGGTGCCGGTATTTCCGACGTCACCGGCCCGGCCGCCGAGAACGGCATGATGGGCTACTCGATGCCGCAGCAGCAGACCGCCGGCATCCACCTCCGCACCCGGGCACGGGCGTTCGTGGTCGACGACGGCACCAAGCGGATCGCCTTCGTCACCGCCGACCTCGGCGCGCTGTTCCAGTCCGTCCACCAGGGCGTCATGCGCAAGCTCCAGGCCGCGTACGGCGACCTGTACACCGAGCAGAACGTGCTACTCAACGCCACGCACACCCACTCCGCGTGCGGCGGGGATTCCCATTACGCCGCCTACGATCTGGCGATCCTCGGCTTTCAGCAGCAGGTGTACGACGCGCACGTCGACGGGATCTTCGAGGCCATCGGCCGGGCACACGCGAACCTCGCGCCCGGGTCGATCCGGCTCGGCCGTGCCGAGCTCACCAAGGCGAGCGTCAACCGCTCGCGCAAGGCCTTCGAGCTGAATCCGCAGGCTGACCGGGACCACTTCCCGCAGGCGATCGACCCGGCCGTCACGGTGCTGCGGTTCAGCCAGAACGGCGTCGACGTCGGCGCGATCAGCTGGTTCGCCACGCACGGGACGTCGATGAGCAACGGCAACCACCTGATCAGCGGCGACAACAAGGGGTACGCCGCCTACGAATGGGAGCACGACCACGCCGGCGTGCGCTACCTCGACGGGAACCCGCGGTTCGTCGCCGCGTTCCCGCAGACCAACACCGGCGACATGAGCCCGAACCTGAACCTGGAACCCGGTACGCCCGAAACCGAGTTCGAGAACACCCGCACCATCGGCGATCTCCAGTTCCGCGCGGCGAAGAGCGCGTTCGACGCGGCCGCCGAGGCCGTGACGGGCGGTGTCGACCACCGGATGTGCTACGTGGACATGTCCGATGTGTCCGTCGACGCGAAGTACACCCCGAACGGGCGCCCGCAGCGCACCTGCACGGCCGCGATCGGGGTCTCGATGCTGGCGGGCAGCCGCGAGGACGGCCCCGGCCTTCCCCTCCCGGAAGGCGTGAAGAACCCGTTCATCGACTGGCTCGGCGGCATCGACGCGCCGATCCCGCAGGCGCTGGCCGACGCGCACGCGCCCAAGGTGATCGCGGTGCCGTTCGGGGCGATGAAGCCGTATCCGTGGACGCCGGAGGTCCTGCCACTGCAGCTCGTCCGGATCGGGCAGCTGCATCTCGTGGCCGTACCGGCCGAGCTGACCATCGTCGCCGGGCTGCGCCTGCGCCGGACCGTCGCGGCCGAACTCGGTGTCCCGCTGGAGAACGTGCTCATCCAGGGCTACGCCAACGCCTACAGCCAATATGTCACCACGCCCGAGGAGTACGACTCGCAGCAGTACGAAGGCGCGTCGACCCTCTACGGCCGCTACACGCTTCCCGCGTACCAGCAGGAATTCGCGAAGCTCGCGGCCGCGATGAAGGCGGGGACCTCGGTCCCGCACGGGCCGACGCCGAGGGATCTGCGCGGCAAGCTGATCAACTTCCAGCCCGGCGTCGTGTTCGACAGCCCGCCCGCGTTCAAGGACTTCGGTGACGTCCTGTCCGACGCGAAAAGCACGTACGCGCGCGGCGAACAGGTCGCGGTTGAGTTCGTCACCGGGCATCCGAAGAACGACCTCCGGCGCGGTGACACCTTCCTGGAGATCCAGCGGTTCGTCGACGGCGAGTGGGTCCGTCACGCCGACGACGGCGACTGGGACACGAAGTACCACTGGGCGCGGACGTTCGTCGCCGAATCGAAAGCCGTCGTCCACTGGAAGATCCCCGCGAACGCCCCGATCGGCAAATATCGCGTGGTCCACTTCGGCAACTGGAAGAACGGCTGGAACGGAGCGATCTCCGCGTTCAGCGGGACCTCGCGGACGTTCGTCGTCTCCTGACACCGGAAGGATCTTTCGTGCGGAAGCTCGCCGTACTCGCCATCGCCGCCGCCATGTTCGCCGGAACCGCCGTCCCCGCCCAGGCGGCGGTCTCGGTGAAGGTCATGGCGTTCAACATCTGGCAGCTGCCCTGGATCGCCAGCCCGAACACCTCGGACAAACAAGCGCGGGCCCGCGCGGCGGAGGCGGTCATCCGCGCGAACGACGCCGACATCGTCGTCCTGGACGAGGCTTTCAGCGCCCAGGCGGAGGAAATGCGGAACCGGCTGAAGGACGTCTGGCCGCATCAGACCCCGCTCGTCGGGCAGTACTGCTCCACCTCACCGGGCTGGAACTCGGTGAACGGCGACTGCTCGAATTCCCCGATCGTGGTCAACGGCGGGGTCACCGTGCTCAGCAAGGCGCCGGTGACCGAACAGCACCAGCTGGTCTTCCGCAATTCCCATTCCGGCACCGCGGACTACCTGTCCAACAAGGGGGCCGCGCTCGCCCGCCTGGTCGTCGCTGGGAAGCCGGTCTGGATCGCGGGTACCCACATGCAGGCCGACGAGGGGCCGGAGACACTGCCGAAGGCGCACGACGTCCGGATGGCGCAACTCGGCGAGATCCGGGACCTGGTCACGAAATACGCCCCCGCCCATGAGCCGGTCGTCATCGCGGGCGACCTGAACATCGAGTACTGGGCGGGACAAGCGCGCAAGGATTCCCTCGGCCGGACCCAGGTTCAGCAGGGAGAGGCCTTCCTCGACGGCATTCTCCGCACGACGGGCGAAGGCGCGTACACCTTCGACGCGGCGACGAACCCCAATGCGGCGAAGTCGGTTCCGGCGACCTACCGAGACTCGCTCGACTACATCGGAGCCGTACGCGCGGGCGGCCGTCCACTCGCCGCTGTCGGCCCGGTACAGCTCGTGCATTACGACGGTGGCACGATTCCCTCCGACCACTACCCGGTGGTGGCCAAGATCCAATACTGAGGCCTTCATCGGGAGAACCGCCTCGAGGAGGATCATGGCATCGCTGCCAGCACGGACGAGGTACCGCTACTCGCTCGGCTCGTTCGTCACCGGCGCCTTCGGCACGGTTCCCGGCCTGCTCCTCCTGAAGTACCTGACCGACACGATGGGCGTCGCGGCGGGCGTGGCCGGCCTGATCGTCTTCGTTCCCAAAGCGTGGGACGTGCTCTTCAACCCGATCGCGGGACGGCTGTCGGACGCGGACATGGTCCGCACCGGCAGCCGCCGCCGGTTCCTGCTGTACGGCGGCATCGGCGTCGCGATTCTCTTCGCGGCACTGTTCGCGCACCCGGGCTTCGGCGGCCCGGTGCCCGACGCGATCTACGTCGTCGTCGTGTTCCTGTTGTGCGCCACCGCGTACGCCTTCTTCCAGGTGCCGTTCAACGCGCTGCCCGCCGAGCTGACGGACTCGGCCGAAGAGCGCACGAAGCTCACCAGCGTCCGGATCGGCTTTCTCGCGGTCGCCATCCTGGTCTCCGGTGGCGGCGCGCCCGCGATCACCGACCTCGTCGGCGGGGTCACCGGCTACCGGGTCATGGGCCTGTTCATCGCCGTGGTCATCCTGCTCGCGACCCTCGGCGTGTACTTCGGGCTCAAGGACGCTCCCGTCGGCGCGCTGCGGCCCAACACGGTGAGCCCGCGCGAGCTGCTGCGGACACTGGCGCAATGGCGGCCGTTCCGCTGGCTGCTCGGGGTCTATTTCATCCAGGCGCTCGGCATCGGCACGGTGCTGGCCGCGATCCCGTTCTTCGCCGAGCGGATCCTCGGCAGCTCCGGGTACTCGACGGTGCTGTTCGTCGGGTTCGTCGGTCCGGCGCTGCTGACCATGCCGCTGTGGCCGAGGCTCGGGGCGAGCGTCGGGAAACTGGCCGGGTTCCGGATCGCCACCGCCGCGTTCGGGATCGGCCTGCTCGGGCTCCTCGGCGCCGAGGTGCTCCCGTTCGCCGTCACGATGGTGTTCGTCGCGTTCTGTGGTGTCGGGTACGCGGGCATCTCGGTGTTCCCGCTGGCGATCCTGCCGGACCTGATCAGCGACGAGGAGGGGCGGACGGGCGAGACCAGGGCCGGGGTCGCGGCCGGGGTGTGGACCGCGTCCGAGACGCTGGGGCTCGCGCTCGGCCCCGGACTCTGGGGACTGGTGCTGCAGTTCGGCGGCTACCAGTCCAGCCTCGACGCCAAGGCCGCGCAGCCGGACAGCGCGCTCACGGCGATCCTGCTCGGCGCGTCGATCCTGCCTGCCGTGCTGATCGTGCTCGGCATCCCGCTGCTGCGTAAATCGGTGCTGGAGCGCCGCCCGTGACCGCCGAGGACGTCCTGAAGGAGCTTCGGGACCTGCGCGCGGGAGACCTGCCGACCCACGGCGGCCGGACGCTGGCGTACGTCTACGACAGCGGTCTGTCCGAAGTGGACGAACTCGGCGCGGCGGCGCACGCGCTGGCCTCGTCGGCCAACGGCCTCGACCCGACGGCGTTCCCGAGCCTGCTGCGGATGGAGAACGACCTCGTCGGCACCGCCGCCCGGTTGCTGGGCGGTACGGCGGACACGGCCGGATCGGTGACGTCCGGCGGCACGGAGTCGTGCATGCTCGCCGTCCTGGCCGCCCGCGACGCGCGTCCGGAAGTGGCTTCGCCGAACATCGTGCTGCCCACGACCGCGCACGCCGCCTTCCACAAAGCGGCGCATTTCTTCGGCGTGCGAGTGGTTTCGGTGCCGGTCGATCCGGTGAGCTTCCGCGCCGTCCCCGAGGCGATGGCCGCGGCGGTCGACGACAGCACGGTGCTCGTCGTCGCGAGCGCGCCGTCGTACGCCCACGGCGTCCTCGACCCGGTTCCGGAGATCGCCGCGTCGCTGGACGGCGTCCGGTTCCACGTCGACGCCTGTATCGGCGGCTGGGTGCTGCCGTATCTGGGGCTCGGCCCGTTCGGCTTCGACGTCCCCGGGGTCACCAGCGTCTCGGTGGATCTGCACAAGTACGCGTACTGCCCGAAAGGCGTGTCGGTCCTCTTGCACGCCGACGCCGGGCTGCGCCGTTCGCAGTACTTCGCCAGTGCCGACTGGCCCGGCTACACGATGCTGAACACCACGCTGCAGAGCACGCGATCGGGTGGTCCGCTCGCCGCGGCGTGGGCCGTCGTGCGCCATGTCGGCGAAGAGGGCTACCGGGAGCTGGCCTCGGCGGCGCGTGAGGCGGCCGTGGAGCTCCGTGCCGGGATCGAGGCGCTGGACGGGTTGCGCGTTCTCGGCGATCCGGTGTCGACCCTGCTCGCGTTCACCGTGGCGGACGGCGCCGGGTTCGACCTGTTCACCGTCGCGGACGAGATGCGTGAGCGCGGCTGGTACGTCCAGCCGCAGTTCGCCCACGAGTCGTCGCCCGCCAACCTGCACTTGACCGTGACGGCGGCGAACCGGGGGAGCGAGAAGGACTTCCTGGCCGATCTCGCCGCTTCGGTCGCGGCCGCCCGGGAGGCCGGGCCGGTCGTCGTCGATCCACAGGTGGCGGAGTTCGTCGCCGCACTGGACCCCGCGACGCTGACGCCGGAGCAGTTCGCCGGGCTGCTCACCGCCGCGGGCCTCGGCGGCGACACGGGCCTGCCCACGCGGATGGCGGAGATCAACGCCCTGCTGGCCACGGCACCCGGCCCGCTGCGGGAGCGGCTGCTGCTCGAATTCCTCGGCGCGCTGTACACGGCTTCCTGAACTCCCCTTGACGCAATCAGCCGGTTGCTATACAAAGTTATAGCAACCGATTGATTGCTACTTGAGGAGGCTGTCGTGGGATTCCCCGACCGGATCGAACGCACCGTCGAGATCGCCCACCCGCCCGCGAAGGTCTGGGCCGCGCTGACCACGGCCGAGGGCCTGGGCACCTGGTTCGGCAACCAGGCCAGTATCGACCTGCGGCCCGGTGGTGACGCCGAGATGAAATGGGACGAGGGGCACAAGGCGAACATGCGCGTCGAGCGCGTCGAAGAGCCGGAGGTCTTCGGCTTCACCTGGAACATCTACGGCCTGCCCGACGACGACCCGCGTCGTACCTATGTCGAGTTCACCCTCGCCCCGAACGGCGAAGGCACGCGGCTCACGGTCGTCGAGACCGGTTTCTCCCAGCTGCCGGACGACGTCCACCAGGTCGCTTTCGAGAGGAACACGAAGGGGTGGGCGGCCGAGCTGGGCGAACTGATCGAATACCTCGATGCCGCCTGACATCGAAGCGATCGCCGAACAGGTCTTCGTCGCACTGGCCGACCCGAGCAGGCGGAGCATTCTCGCCGTCCTCGCCTCGGGCGGCCCGGCCACGGCGACCGACCTGGCCGACCGGCTGCCCATCACGCGGCAGGCCATCGCCAAGCACCTCGCCCTGCTCACCGACGCCGGCCTGGTGACCCCGGAACAAGGGGAGCGGCGCCGCGTCCGCTACCGGCTGCACTCGGCGCCGATGCAGGTCGCCCAGCAATTCCTCGCCGCGCTCGCCCGTGACTGGGACGGGCCGCTCGCGGCCCTGAAAGACCATCTGGAGGGTTCATCATGAGCTTCACGACGAGTTTCACCGTGGACCGGACGCCGCGGCAGGTCTTCGACGCGTTCACCGACGTCCGCCGGTGGTGGTCGGAAGAGATCGAGTTCACCGGGGACGAGTTCGAGTACCACTACGAAGAGGTGCACCGCTGCCGGATCCGGATCACCGAATCCGTGCCCGGCCGCAAGGTCTCCTGGCTGGTGCTGGAAAACCACTTCGACTTCACCCGCGACGAGACCGAATGGGTCGGCACCACGATCACGTTCGAGATCGAGGAGAAGGACGGCAAGACCGAAGCGCGTTTCACCCATCACGGGCTGGTCCCGGAGTACGAATGCTTCGACGTCTGCCACAAGGCGTGGACGTTCTACGTCGGCACCAGCCTGCGGGACCTGATCACCACGGGCGAGGGGCAGCCGAACCGGAAGAGCGTGCTGCCCGCGGAGCTGGCGCGATGAACACGGTGTCCGCGGCCGAATGGGAGGAAGCGCGCCTTCGGTTGCTGGTGAAGGAAAAGGAGCTGACCCGCGCCCGCGACGCGCTCGCGGCCGAGCGGCGGCGGATGCCGTGGCTCGCGGTGGAGAAGCCGTACGAGTTCGAAGGCCCGTCCGGGACGGTGAACCTGCTCGACCTGTTCGAGGGACGCCGTCAGCTGATCGTCTACCGGGCGTTCTTCGATCCCGGTGTGGAAGGTTTCCCCGACCACGCCTGCAAAGGCTGCTCGCTGGTGGCCGACCAGGTCGCGCACGTCGCGCATCTGAACGCCCGCGACACCACGCTGGCGTTCGCCTCGCGAGGTACCCAGCCGGACATCGCGCGGCTGAAGACGCGGATGGGCTGGACGATGCCGTGGTACACGATCACCGGCGACTTCGACGTCGACTTCGGTGTCGACGAGTGGCACGGCACCAATGCCTTCATTCGCGACGGCGACCAGGTGTTCCGGACGTACTTCGTCAACGATCGCGGCGACGAGGCGATGGGGAGCACCTGGAGCTACCTCGACATCACCGCGCTGGGACGGCAGGAGGAGTGGGAGGACTCGCCGGAGGGCTATCCGCAGACGCCGCCGTACGAGTGGTGGAACTGGCACGACGCCTACGAGGATTCCGCTTCGGCCGGCGGCGGGTGCTGCTCGGGGTCGTGAGCCCTGGGCTAGGGTCCGGCCGGTGGAGAGTCTGTTCTTGACCCGGGTGCTGGACGCGCTTCGTTCGGGTGGCGACGAGGTGCTGTTCGTCCAGGACGGCGTGGAGACCGGCTACGGGCAGGCGCTCGAACTCCTGCGCCGGATGTACGCGGCGCTGCCGGAGGGCGGGGTGGTCGCCATCGACGCCGGCAACCGGCCCGAAACCGTCCTCCTGCAGATCGCCGCCCAGCTGCGAGGCTCGACGGTCCTGCTCGTCGCCGCGTCGGCGAGTTCGCCGGATCGGCTCGCCGCGGTCGAGGCGGCCGGGGTCACGACCCTGGTGGCCGAGCACGCGGCGGACTGGCCTGCCGGTGACGAGCGGGTGACCACCTTCGACGAACTGATGGACCGTGACGGTACCGACCCGGTGCGGCTGCCGGGGTCGGTCACCGTCGTCTTCCCCACCGGTGGCACGACCGGAACGCCGAAACTCATCCGGCACAGCGGGATCTACGACGGGATGGCCCATATCTTCGCGCCGGATCCGGCGGGGCCGGGACGCACCCTGCTGATCGCGCCGATGACGCATATGACCGGCAACGCCACCGTGCTGGGGGCGATCCTGCGGCGGGAAAGTGTGGTGCTGCTGCGAGGTTTCGACGCGGGCGCCGTCCTGGACGCGATCGCGGGACACCGGATCACCACGTTGTCCCTCACCCCGGCGCGGCTGGCCGCCGTGCTCGATCATCCGGCCATGGCGTCGTGCGACGTCAGCAGTGTGCGCGGGCTTTCGTTTGGTGCCGCCCGCTTCCGCCGCGGCGGCTGGCACAGGCCCTCGACGTGTTCGGGCCCGTGGTCGGGCAGGGATACGGGCTCACCGAGGCGCCGATGATCGCGAGTATCTCCGCGGCGGAGCTCGACGGGCGGCCGGAGCGGCTCGAGTCCGTGGGCCGGATCGTCCCGGGCATGGAGGCACGGATCGACGACGGGGAGGTCCTGGTGCGCGGACTGTCCATGATGGACGGCTACCACGGGTCGGCGCCGATCGGGGACGGCTGGCTGCGGACCGGTGATCTCGGGCGGTTCGACGACGAGGGGTACCTCTACCTGCTGGACCGCGCGAACGACGTCATCGTCACCGGCGAGCACGGCACCAAGGTGTACTCGACCGTGGTCGAGAACGTGCTCGCGCGGCATCCGCTGATCCGTTCCGCGGCCGTGTTCGGTGTGCCGGGTGAGGATGGCGAGCGGGTCCACGCCGTGGTGGTGCCGGTCGCTTCGGGAGCGTTGTCGGCCGAAGAAGTCCGTGCGCACGCCAGGGAGGTCTTCGGCCGCGAGCATTTCGTACCGTCCGATGTGGACTTCGCCGAAGCGCTGCCACTGACGGCGATCGGCAAGGTGGACAAGCGGGCGTTGCGTGAGCCGTTCTGGGCCGGGCATCACCGCCGCATCGCCTGACCGTGCTCCGCGCCTTGACCGCCAGTCGAGTGGAGGTCGCACGATGGGCTCATGAAACTGGGTGTGATCCTCCCGTCCGGCGACCTCCGTGTCTCCGCCCGGCAGGCCGAGGACGCGGGCCTCGACAGTGTGTTCCTCGGCGATCACCTGATGACCGGCCGTCCTTCGCTCGACAGCACGGTCGGGCTGGCGGTCGCCGCCGCGGTCACGACCAGGATCCGCATCGGGCTGAGCGTTTTCGTCCCGGCGCTGCGGCCGTTGGCGTGGGCGGCAAAAGCAGATCGCCACGCTGCAGCAGGTGTCGGGCGAACGGCTGATCCTCGGCATCGGCTCGGGCGGGGGAGAGGCCCAGTTCGCCGCGGCCGGGGTACCGTTCGGCGAACGCGGCCCCCGCACCGACCAGGCGCTCCGCCTGGTGCCGGAGCTGCTGGCGGGCAACGAGGTGCGGATCGGCGATGCCGTCGTCGCCTTGGCGCCGGCGGTGGCGGTTCCGCCGATCTGGGTGGGCAATCGGGGACGGCTCGTGCTCCAGCGCGTCGCGGAGCACGGCACCGGGTGGTTCCCGTCGCTCCTGCCGCCGGACGCCGTCGCCGACGGACGACGACGGCTGACGGATCTCGGCCTCGCGAACCCGGTGATCGCGGTCGGCGCCACCGGCGCGCTGGGCGAAGGCGCGGACCTGCCGACAGCGGCTGATCTGGCGGCAGGGATCACCGGCACCTATGGGATGCCGCTCGACCAGGCGCTCTCCTTGCCGCTGACCGGTTCCGCCGAGGCCGTCGCCGAACGGCTGGCGGAGTACCGGGAGGCAGGAGCGGCCCACATCGTCGTCGGGCTGACCGGCCCGCGCTGGGCCGACCAGGTGCGGGCACTCGGTCGGGTGAGAGCGCTGCTGGGCCCGTAGACCGGTGCTACGGTCCGCCTGATCAGGCATTTTCGATCAGGAAGGACCCGGTGATGACCGCCGCGCACACCGAACACGCCGGCCATACGCACGCTCACGGTGAAGGATGCGGCCACGTCGCCGTACCCCACGGCGACCACGTCGACTACGTGCACGACGGGCATCTGCACCGCGCGCACGACGGGCATTTCGACGAGTGCGAGGCCAGCGGCCACATTCCGCATCAGGGGCACGACCACGCCCACGGCGAGGGCTGCGGTCACGTCGCGGTCCCGCACGGCGACCACGTCGACTACCTGCACGACGGCCACCGCCACGCCGCGCACGGGGACCACTACGACGACCACTGACCCTCGTCCTCGTGAGTGGTGAGGACGGTGAGAGCCAAGGGTGGCTTAGGTACCTATCGCCGGTGCGCCGGCGGCGGGTTCGCGTGACTGACCGGACGACACGCGTGGCTGGATGGACGACACACGTGATTAGACGGACGGCTCGTGGCGGGAACCCCGGCGGCGGTCGTGTCGTTCCTCCAGCCACGCGTGTCGTCCGCCGGATCACGCGTGTCGTCCGGTCGGTCACGTGACATCGCCGGTCGAGTCTCGTGAGTGGTGAGGACGGTTAGAACCGCCCTCACCACTCACGAGGCGTACTGCTCAGTGGACGTGCACCGCTTCCCATTCCGGGAACGGGTCCGCCCCGGCCGGATCGGTGGCCAGACAGGCCTGAAGCGAGTCCAGCAGCGCGTCCTTCTCCAGCCCCACGCCGATGAACACCAGTTCCTGCCGCGGCGCCTCCTCGACGCCCTGCGGCTCGAACCGGGCGACCGAACCGGCCTGCGACCACAACCCGGTCACCCCCGGCCGCGACGCCAGCGAGAAGAACCCCTTCGACCGCAGGACCGTCCCGAACTCCCCGGTGTCGAGCCTGCCGACGAAATCCCACAGCCGCTCGGCGTCGAAAGCGAGCGAGGCGCGGAAGACGACACTGGAGATCCCGTACTCCTCCGTCTCCGGAACGTGATCGCCGTTGAGCTCCGCCACCCAGCCGGGTGCCTCCTGCGCCCGTTCGACGTCGTAGCGCCCGGTGCCGAGCACCCGATGGAGCGGAACCCGGCCGTGCGTCGAAACGACGACCTCGGCGGCCGGGTTGAGCCGCCGCAGCACCGCCGTCAGCCGGTCGAGGGAGCCGGCCGGGACGAGGTCCGCCTTGTTCAGCAGGAGGACGTCCGCGAACTCGATCTGGTCCATCAGCAGGTCGCTGACCGTCCGCTCGTCCCCGTCGTACTGGTCCAGCCCGCGTTCGGTCAGCGCGTCCCCGGCCGCCAGTTCCCGCTCGAAGTTCACCGCGTCGACCACGGTCACCATCGTGTCGAGCCGCGCGGAGTCCAGCAGGGTCGCGCCGTCCTCACGGGCGAAGGAGAACGTCGCCGCCACGGGCATCGGCTCGGAGATCCCGCTCGATTCGATGAGCAGATAGTCGAACCGCCCGTCCTCGCACAGCCGCGAGACCTCCTCCAAGAGGTCGTCGCGCAAGGTGCAGCAGATGCAGCCGTTGGTCATCTCGACGAGCCGTTCCTCGGTGCGGGACAGGCTGTTCCCGTCCCGCACCAGCGCGGCGTCGATGTTGACCTCGCTCATGTCGTTCACGATCACCGCCACCCGCAGCCCGTCGCGGTTGGCGAGGACGTGGTTGAGCACGGTCGTCTTGCCCGCGCCGAGGAAGCCGGACAGCACCGTGACCGGCGTCGTCACTCTCCACCCTGATGAAAGTGCTTCATGAGCTTGCGCGGCACGAGTTTCGTCTCGCCGTTCACCTTGATCGGCACCAGATCCGGCACGGCCGCCTTCCACTGCGAACGACGGGACCGGGTGTTGCTGCGCGACATCTTCCGCTTCGGGACGGCCATTACTTCGACCCTCCGCGGCGTCCGTAGCGGCGGTGGAACTTCTCGACCTGGCCGGCGCTGTCCATGATCCGCTGGTTGCCGGTCCAGAACGGGTGCGACCACGAGCTGATCTCGACGTTCACCAGCGGATAGGTGTTGCCGTCGCTCCATTCGATGGTCTGCTCCGAGGTGGCGGTGGAGCGCGTCAGGAAGGCGTCCCCGGTGGAGAGGTCCTTGAACACCACCGGGTGGTAGTCGGGGTGGATTCCCGGTTTCACTGCGTTTCGTCCTTTCGGTTCGACGCGTTCACGTCGTGCTTCTCAGGGTCGGTTTCCGTGTCCTCACACGGTTCTTCGTGCCACTCGCCGAACGGATCCGGGTATTGGAGCCATTCCTGCTCGCCGGCGGCGAGTTCCTCCTCGGTCAGCAGCGCCCCGTTCAGGGCGGCTTCGATCTCGTCCGGGGTGGCCTGATCCGTGACGACGACCAGTTCCTGCGCGCGGTCGCCGAACAGCGGGTTCCAGCGCAGGGACGCGAGGGTGCGCCGTTCGGGGGAGACGGCGGCCCAGTCCGGACCGTCCGGGGCGGCGAGCCACGGCCCCGCGTGCCCGACGCCGAGGCCGCCGCCCGCCGACTCGATCCACAGCGCCATGTCCGGCTGGCTCGCCACCCAGAGCCGTCCCCGGGTGCGGACGACGCCGTCGAGCAGGACGTCGATCGCGTCGTGGAGGCGCTCCGGGTGGAACGGGCGCTGCGAGGTGAAGGTGAGCAGCCCGATCCCGCAGTCGGTGTGCAGCGGCGGCTGGCCGCGCAGCAGCGGCCCGTGCATGTCGGTGACCTCGCCGCGCCGGGCATCGGCCGGGACGGCGTCGAGCACGGTCTTCCCGTCCACGGAGGACAGCTCGACGCGGGGGATCGACGGCGCGACCCGGTCGAGCACGGCCGAGGCCTTCGCCGCGGACCAGGCGTCGGTCGCCGCGCCGGAGAGGACGAGCAGATCGGCGAACTCGACCTGGGACAGCGCGACCTGCGCGACGGTGCGCTCGTCCTCGGGGCTGGCCCGCAGGTTCCGCTCGGCCAGCGTGTCGTCTCCGGTGCTGTCGGCCAGCCAGCCCGCGCAGTCGACGACGGTCAGCACGGCCCGCAGGTCGACGTCCTCGATCACCGGACGCTCGCCGACGAGGACGTTGTGCAGCGCCCAGCTGACCGGCTCGGGCTCCATCGCCTCGTCGAGCCGCACCACGATCCGCCGCACCTGCGGCATCTGGGAGAGCTTGCGCAGCAGCGGCAACAAGTCCTCGCGCAACGTGCACGAGACGCAGCCGTGCGCCAGTTCGAGGACGGTCAGCTGGTCGCGGTCGGCGAGCCGGATCCGCCGCCGGACCACTCCGGAGTGAATCTGCCTCAGGTCGTGGTGCACGACGGCGGTGCCGGGTTCGGCGAGGCGCAGCCGCTCGGCGAGGTCGGCGTTCGGTCCCGGTGCGAGGCCACTGATCAGGACGAGGGGCACGCGGGGGTTGTCGGTCACTGAAGCTCCGGGGCGTCGAGGGCGTTCTGGTTCGGCTGTGTAGAGTAAATGAAAACGACAACCGATATCAACTTGGGAGGGTATATGTCCGCCGTGTGCCAGGTCACCGGCCGCAAACCGGGCTACGGGAAGCAGGTGTCGCATTCGCATCGGCGCACGTCCCGGCGCTGGGAGCCGAACCTGCAGGCCAAGCGGTACTTCGTGCCGAGCGAGGGGCGCTGGGTGCGGCTGCGGGTCTCGGTGAAGGGCATGAAGACCATCGACAAGCGGGGGATCGAGGCCGTCGTGGCCGAGCTCCGCGCGAAAGGGGTGAAGCTCTGATGGCCAAGAGCACCGACGTCCGGCCGATCATCAAGCTCCGCTCGACCGCCGGCACCGGCTACACCTACGTCACCAAGAAGAACCGCCGGAACGACCCGGATCGCATGGTGCTGCGCAAATACGACCCGATCGCGCGCAAGCACGTCGAGTTCAAGGAGGAGCGCTGATGGCCAAGAAGTCGAAGATCGCCAAGAACGAACAGCGCAAGGTCGTCGCCGCGCGCTACGTCGAACGACGTCGTGAGCTGAAGGCCACCATCGCCTCGCCCTCCGCGTCGCCCGAGGAGAAGGCCGCGGCCGTGTCGGCCCTGCAGGCGATGCCGCGCGACGCCAGCGCGACCCGGATCCGCAACCGCGACACCGCCGACGGCCGCCCGCGTGGCTACCTGCGGAAGTTCGGGCTCTCGCGGGTCCGGATGCGGCAGATGGCGCACAACGGCGAACTGCCCGGCGTCACGAAGTCGAGCTGGTGAGCGCGATGGGCAAGCCGAACCGCGACCGTCCGTACAAGCGCAAGACGAACCTGTTGCACGCCAACAAGATCACCGAGGTCGACTGGAAGGACGTCGACCTGCTGCGGAAGTTCATCTCCGACCGCGGCAAGATCCGCGCCCGCCGGGTCACCGGGCTGACGCCCCAGCAGCAGAAACAGGTCGCCACGGCGATCAAGAACGCCCGCGAGATGGCGTTGCTGCCCTACCCCAACGCGGGGCGCTGACGCCGCCGGTCCGGGCGGTGCGACGCGCCGCCCGGACCGCGGCCCTGTGAAAGAATCGGCCCCATGACGGAGAACCCCGGACAGGCCGAGGAATTCGATCCCGAACTGCTGGAGTTGTGGGCCAAGGTGTTCGGCTTCGCCCGCTCGGGCGCGACGGCCGAGCTCGCCGCGTATGTCGACGCCGGGATCTCGCCGAACCTGACCAACGACCGGGGCGACACGCTGGTCATGCTCGCCGCGTACCACGGTCACGCCGAGACCGTCGGGGCGCTGATCGAGCGCGGCGCCGACCCGAACCGCGAGAACGACCGCGGCCAGAGCCCGCTCGCGGGAGCGGTCTTCAAGAACGAGCCCGAGGTCGTGAAGGCGCTCCTCAAGGGCGGCGCGGACGCGAGGGCGGGGGAACCGTCGGCGATCGACGCGGCCAGGATGTTCGGCAACACCGAGCTGCTGACGCTGCTGGAGAGCTGAGGCGGTTCTCACTCGGATCGCGGTCCGGGGCGCTGAATCCTTACACTGCCCCGCATGGATGACCCGCATTACCTCTCCGGCCTCGACCTGGCCGGCCGTCGTGTCGTGATGATCGGTGGCGGGACGGTCGCCCAGCGCCGCCTGCCACGGTTGATCAGCGCCGGCGCGCGGGTCGAACTGGTCTCGCCGCACACCACGCCGTCGGTGAGCGCCATGGCCGACGCCGGCGAGATCGTCTGGCATGAGCGACGCTACGCCGAGGGCGACCTCGCCGACGCCTGGTACGCGCTGGCGTGCACGAACGATCCCGAGGTCAACGCCGCCGTCTGCGCCGAGGCCGAACGCGCGCGGGTGTTCTGCGTCCGCGCCGACGACGGCGACCTCGGCAGCGCGGTCACCCCGGCTTCCGGCAGGCACGGCGGGCTCCTGGTCGGCGTCCTCTCCGGCGGTGAGCCGCTGCGGTCGGCCACCGTCCGGGACAGCATCCTCGACGGCCTCCGTGCCGGCACCGTCGCCGACGGCCGTGTGCCGGACGCCCACGGAGACCTCCCCGGCGTCGCCCTCGTGGGCGGTGGCCCGGGGATCCGGAACTGATCACCGTCCGCGGCCGCCGTCTCCTCGCGAGGGCCGACGTCGTCGTCGCCGACCGGCTGGCCCCACGCGAACTGCTCGACGAACTCGCACCCCACGTCGAGATCGTCGACGCCGCGAAGATCCCGTACGGCCGCGCCGCCAGCCAGGACGTGATCAACTCCACCCTGATCGAGCGGGCCAAGGCCGGGAAATTCGTCGTGCGGCTCAAGGGCGGCGACCCGTACCTCTTCGGCCGCGGCTTCGAAGAGGTCCTCGCCTGCGCCGAAGCGGGCATCCCGGTGACGATGGTCCCCGGCATCACGAGCGCGTTCTCCGTCCCCGCCGCGGCGGATGTCCCGGTGACGCATCGCGGCGTCGCGCACGAGGTCGTCGTGGTGTCCGGGCACGTCGCGCCGGACGACGAGAAGTCGCTGGTGGACTGGGATCTGCTGGCGAAGATGCGCGGCACGATCGTGCTGATGATGGGTGTCGAGCGGCTCCCGCTGTTCGCCAAGGCGCTCCAGGCGGGGCGGCCGGGCGACACGCCGGTGGCGATCGTCGAGGACGGCACCATGCGCACGCAGCGGGTGCTCCGCTCCACTTTGGACAAGGTGGTCGAGGACGCGGCGGCGGCCGGGGTGCGGCCGCCCGCGGTGATCGTCTTCGGCCCGGTGGCGGGGCTGGCTCAGCCCTCGTAGTGCCTGTTGGCGGAGCTGGCCGAAGGCCCGCTATCGCGGTGGCAGGGCGCCTTGACGAAGACCAGGTCGCCCTGCCGACGTCGATCGCGGACGCGGGTTCACCAACAGACTGAGCCGGGGTCCGAGACGTAGAACCAGTCGGTCCCGTCGTCGCCGGGGGTGTCGAGGTGCTCCGCGCGGACCAGCCCGGCTCGCAGCGCCACCCGTTGCGACGCGACGTTCTCCGGCCGGACGCGGGCGATCACGAGGTCGTCCGGCCGGTGGGCACGGGCCCAGTCCACCGCCGCGGTGGCGGCCTCGCCGGCGTACCCGGAACCCCAGGACGCGGGGAACAAGCGGTAGAAGAGGTTCAGGACCGGGCGGCGCCGGAAGCCGACGATCTTCACCCCGCAGAATCCCAGCGCCTGCGGTGAGTCGTGGCGGCGGATCGTCCAGTACCCGAAGCCGTACCGGTTCCACTGGTGAGACCAGCGGAGCAGCAGCAGCTCCGCGTCCTTACGCGTCTCCAGCAGATCCGAAGGGTTGTGCGCGCAGGCCTCGGGATCGGTGTGGAGGGCGAAGATCGCGTCGAGATCTTCGGGACCCGGTCTGCGCAGGATCAGCCGCGCGGTCCGCAGTTCCTCCGAGTCGCGGACCGGCGCCGGATCAACGGTCATGGCAGCGCGCGGAGAAGTCGGCGATGGTGTCGGTCAGGCGGGTGGGGTCGAAGCGCAGCTCGACCGGGCTGCGGGCCTGGACGAACTCGGCCGCCGGCATGTCCGCGGCCAGCGTGTCCGCGTCGCCGAAGGGGTGGATCGGGTCGCGTTCGTGCCCGATGACCAGCGCCGGGGTCTCGATCTTGCACCGGATCGACTTGGGCGGCGCGATCCGCCCGAAGAGCACGCCGTGCAGGAGCGCGGCCATCGGCGCGGGCCGCTGGGACAGCGTGTCGGTGACGACGTCGACCCACTGGTTGCCGTGCGGCACGAGTTTCGCCGCCAGCGCCACACCCTGCACGGTCACCGGCAGGAACCGGGCGGCCATGAGCAGCGGCGCGAAGGTGATCAGCCCGGCGACGATCGCGTTGTCCAGCACGGGCATCTCGACGACCAGGCCGAGCGCCCGCTCCGGCGCGGCGACGCCCACTTCGAGCGCGACGTTGGCGCCCAGGGAGGTCCCGCCGATGACGGCGGCGTCGATCTCCAGGTGGTCGAGCAGCGCGACGGTCTGCTCCGCGAACGCGGGCATCGAGTACAGCCACGAGTCGGTGGGGCGGTCCGAATCGCCGTGCCCGAGCAGGTCGAGGGTCACCGCCCGGAAACCGGCGCGGGCCAGCCTACGGGCGAGCGGGGCGTGCATCCGCCTCGTCAGCATGATGCCGTGGGTGAGCACGACCACCCGGTCGCCGGAGCCGAACTCGGTGTAGGCGAGCCGGTGACCCTCATGGGTGAAGGATCCCGACAGTTCGATCGGCCGGGAGGATCGTTCCCGTCGCCGTCCGGGGGTCGGTGCGGGCAGGTCGGCGACCGCGGTGGCACTGCTGGCCGGGCTCATCTCCCACCGTCCTTCGTCGATCGTCGGTACTCACCGGTAGTACTCGCTGGTACCAGGAAAGCATCTCAGGCGCGGCCGGGCACAGTGGCCGTTGGCAGCCTGTCAATCACATGAGTCAAGATGACCCCATGACCGCTACAGCTGACAGTCTTCCCGATCTCGTTTCGCTCAAGGTGGAGATCGACGGGCACGTCGCCGAAGTGACGCTGCTCGGTCCGTCCAAGGGCAACGCGATGGGCCCCGATTTCTGGCGCGAGCTGCCGATCGTCTTCCGCGCGCTCGACGCGGACCCGCAGGTCAGGGCGGTCGTGCTGACCGGGAGCGGCAAGCACTTCTCCTACGGGCTCGACCTGCCCGCCATGATGCCCAGCTGGGGCGAAATGCTCGGCGGCGACGCGCTCGCGGGCCCGCGAACCAAGTTCCTCGACGAGGTCAAGACCCTCCAGGCGAGCGTCTCCTCGATCGCGGAATGCCGCAAACCGGTCATCGCGGCCATTTCCGGCTGGTGCATCGGCGGTGGCGTCGACGTGATCGCGGCCGCGGACATCCGGCTGGCGAGCGCCGACGCGAAGTTCAGCGTGCGCGAGGTCAAGGTCGCGATCGTGGCCGACCTCGGCAGCCTCCAGCGGCTCGCGCCGATCATCGGTGAGGGGCACCTGCGCGAACTGGCGCTCACCGGCAAGGACATCGACGCCGCCCGCGCCGAGAAGATCGGCCTGGTCAACGACGTCCACGCGGATCAGGAGACCCTGCTGGCCGAGGCCCGCAAGCTGGCGGCGGAGATCGCCACGAACCCGCCGCTGGTCGTGCAGGGCACCAAGAACGTCCTCTCGGCCAACACCGAACGTCAGGTCGCGGACGGCCTGCGTTACGTCTCGGCCTGGAACGCGGCCTTCCTGCCCAGCAAGGACCTCGGCGAGGCCGTGCAGGCCTTCCTCGAGCGCCGCGCGCCCGAGTTCAAGGGAGAGTAGAAAGAACCGGCGGCCCAACCAGCGGACCAGGAGGACGATCGTGAGCGCTTCGGAGGCATACCGCACGTTCCGCGAGGCACGGGACTATCTGCAGGCCCATCGCGAGGACTACGACACCGCCTATCGGGACTTCACCTGGCCCCAGCCCGCCGAGTTCAATTGGGCCCTGGACTGGTTCGACGTGGTCGCGGCCGATCCGGCCAATCAGGACCGGTACGCGCTGTGGATCGTCGAAGAGGACGGCATCGAGAACCGCTGGACCTACCCGGAGATGGCTCGGCGGTCCAACCAGGTCGCGAACTGGCTCCGCTCGCTCGGCGTGGCCAGGGGCGACCGGCTGATCGTGATGCTGGGCAACCAGGGCGAGCTGTGGCAGACGATCCTCGCCGCGATCAAACTGGGCGCCGTCATCATCCCGGCCTCGACTCTGCTCGGCCCGGCGGACCTCACCGACCGGGTCGAGCGGGGCGCGGCGAAACACGTCGTGATCCGATCCGTCGACGCGCACAAGTTCGAGAACGTCGAGGGCGACTACACGCGCATCGCCGTCGGTGAACCGGTCGAGGGCTGGCGGTCCTTTGTGGACGCCTACGAGGAAGCGGACACCTTCACGCCCGACGGCCCGACGGCGGCGGAAGACCCGCTCCTGCTGTACTTCACCTCGGGAACCACCGCGAAGCCGAAACTGGTGCAGCACACGCAGGTTTCGTATCCGATCGGGCATCTGTCCACAATGTACTGGATCGGCCTCGAGCCGGGCGACGTCCACCTCAACATCTCCTCGCCCGGCTGGGCGAAACACGCGTGGAGCAACGTCTTCGCGCCGTGGAACGCCGAGGCGACGGTGTTCCTCTACAACTACGCGCGGTTCGACGCGGTCTCGCTGATGGCGCAGATGGAACGGTGCGGGATCACCAGTTTCTGCGCCCCGCCGACGGTGTGGCGGATGCTCATCCAGGCGGATCTGAC
This sequence comes from Amycolatopsis sp. EV170708-02-1, assembly GCF_022479115.1. Taxonomy (NCBI): domain Bacteria; kingdom Bacillati; phylum Actinomycetota; class Actinomycetes; order Pseudonocardiales; family Pseudonocardiaceae; genus Amycolatopsis; species Amycolatopsis sp. EV170708-02-1. Next base: position 2,105,622 of record NZ_CP092497.1, on the reverse strand, counting down.
CGTGCTGAAGACGCCGCCGCGCAAGGTGGTCGGCGCGGGCGAACCGCTCAACCCCGAGGTGATCGACCAGGTCGAAAAGGCTTGGGGCGTCACGATTCGCGACGGTTTCGGGCAGACGGAAAGCAGCGTCCAGATCGCCAACACGCCCGGACAGGACGTCGTGCCGGGGTCGATGGGCCGTCCGCTGCCCGGTTTCACCGTGGCGCTCGTGGACCCCGTCACCGGCGAACGCGCGCAGGAAGGCGAGATCTGCCTCGACCTCGACAAGCGGCCGGTCGGGCTGATGGCCGGATACGCCGACGACGAAGAGCGCTCCGCCGCGGCGTTCGCGAACGGCTTTTACCACACCGGTGACGTCGGTTCGATCGACGAACGGGGCTACATCACCTACGTGGGCCGGACGGACGACGTCTTCAAGGCGTCGGACTACCGGATCTCGCCGTTCGAGCTGGAAAGTGTCCTGCTGGAACACGAGGCGGTCGCCGAAGCGGCGGTCGTCCCGGCGCCGGACCCGATCCGCCTCGCGGTGCCGAAGGCGTACGTCGTCCTGACGAACGGGCACGAACCCACGGCCGACACCGCGGTGTCCATCCTGGCCTTCTGCCGGGAACATCTGGCCCCGTACAAGCGAATCCGGCGTCTGGAGTTCACCGACCTGCCGAAGACGATCTCCGGCAAGATCCGCCGGGTCGAACTGCGCGGCCGCGAGAACGACGCCGACGGGCGGCCGGCGGGGGAGTTCCGCGAGGAGGACTTCCCGCAGCTGAAGGGCTGACGGCACATGGCCTCGTGAGTGGTAAGGACGGTTCTAACCGTCCTTACCACTCACGAGACCAGGCAGGCTCATCGTGTGGGTCGAACGACCCACAGCGCGGTAGGAGGAACCGCGTTAGCATCCTCGGCAGTGAATCGTTGACAACCCGTGGGGGTCACGGGTCTCACCTTCCCTGCTTTGAAAGGTGTTCCTGTCATGCGCATTCGTTTCCTCCTGCCGATGCTCGCCCTGGTGGCCGGGCTCGGTACCGCGGTGGCCGCCCCGGCCGCCGCCGATCCGGGCCCGGTGACGGCGGGCGAAGTGTCCGTCGCCGACGCCTGCTACTCCTGGGGACGCACGTTGTCCGAGGGGGCGTCCGGTGAGGACGTCCGGCAACTGCAGATCCGCGTCGCCGGGTACCCCGGTTACGGTGGCGTGCTCGCCCTCGACGGCCAGTTCGGCGCGGGCACGAAGGCCGCCGTCACGCGCTTCCAGCAGGCGTACGGGCTGGCGGCGGACGGCATCGCCGGTTCTGCCACGTTCTCGAAGCTCTACGCGTTGCAGGACGACGACTGCACGCCGGTCAACTTCACCTACGCGGAACTGAACCGGTGCAACTCCGACTGGTCGGGCGGCAACGTCCCGCCGGCGACGGCGAAGGCCAACGCGCTGGTCTCGATGTGGAAGCTGCAGGCCATGCGGCACGCCATGGGCGACCGGCCGATCGACGTCAACGGCGGCTTCCGCAGCGTCGCCTGCAACAACGCGGTCGGCGGCGCGACCAACAGCCGTCATCTCTACGGTGACGCCGTCGACCTCGGCGCCGGCTCGCAGGGCTTCTGCGGATTGGCGAAGCAGGCCCGTAACCACGGGTTCGCCGAGATCCTCGGGCCGGGCTACCCCGGCCACAACGATCACACGCACGTGGCACACCGGTCGACGCGGTTCTGGTCGGCCTCCTCCTGCGGGATCTGAGTCACTCCCAGCGCCACAGCGACGGCGGCCGTCCTCCCTTGGGGAGGGCGGCCGCGTGTTCGGTGGTACGCCGCAAACCGGGGACCCGCTCCATGGTCCGGCCGAGGTTGGCGGGATAGGGGCGGTCCCCGGTCAGCGCTTCGGTGGCGTCCAGCGCCTGTGCCGTGGTGAAGATCGGTCCCAGCAGGCCGGCGGTGAACGCGACGTCCCGCCACAGCCGTTCGGCCAGCATCGGACGGCAGTCGGCGACGATCCGGTCGTGGTCGAAAGCCAGCGGTGGCACCTCGTCCAGCGGCGCCCACACGACGTTCCCCGGGACGTCGAGCGCGGGATTCACGGTGGCCCACAAGGCGATGGAGAGCGTGGGACCGCGCGGGTCACGGTTCGGCTCGTCGAAGGTGGCGAGCTGTCCCGTCGCCGAGACCGCGTCGGGCGGGAGGCCGAGTTTGCCGACCACCGCCCGGCCCGCCGCGTCCCGCAGCCGTTCTCCGAGCCCGAGCAGCACCCCGGGCAGGGCGAGTTCCCCCTCGAAAGGCTCCGCCGCTCGCGGCGCGATTCCCAGCAGGACGTTCCGGGTGCCGGGGGCGAACCGCACCACGAGCACGTCAACGGACACCGGCGTCGACTCGATCACGCGTTGATTGTCGACCTTGCTTCCACGACCCGGTAACCGGCCCTGTCCGGGCCGTACCCGGTGACCGCCACCGGCAGCCGCGCGCCGAACCACGCCAGCGGATCCGGCAGGTCGACGGCGGGGGAGCCGTCACGGGGCACGACCTTCAACCCGGTCGCGTCGAGATGGGTGACCGCGAGCGCGTCCACGCCGTCGCAGGCCGCGATCGCGTAGTCCAGCAGGGCCGCGTCGAGATGGCCCGCCCGCCACGCGCCCTGGAATTCGCCGGTTTCGTTGTGCCGCTCGGGAAAACGAGCGAGCACGGCGGCGGATTCAGTCGGCAGCGGTCCCGCGCCGTGCCGGGTGAGGTAGGTCCGCGTGACCCCCACGACCCTGTGCGGGCGTCCGCCCAACAGGGTGCGGGCGTTGTGCGGCGTGGTCGTCGACCAGGTCGTATGCGGATGGAACCCGTGGTACTGGTCGAGGAGAGCCCCCTGCGCCCCCTCGAAGACCAGCCGCCCGGAATCCGCCAGCCGCCCCGTTTCGTCCCCGTCGGTGATCCGCACCGCGCCCGCGAAATCGCGGTACAGCGCCACGAGTTCGTCCACGCTGTGCGGCGGCGTGGCGAGCGGCGCGTAGAACCGCGCGAGCGCGTCCAGTTTGCGCCGCAGCACCGACGGCCGGGCGCAGTCGGCGACCGTGGGCGCTTCCCCCGGCGTCCCGATCACCTCCTGGCTCTCCACCACGTCACCGGGTGCGGCCCCGGGTAACAGCGAGTACCAGACGGTCTCGCCGATGCCCTTCCCGCACGAGCCGTGCCGGTTCACGCCCCGGGCCTCCTCCCTGGCCCGGTTGGCGTGGATGTGGAACGGCGTCGTGAGCAACGCCCGGCCGTCGATGCTCAGCAGTGAGAGCGGATTCCGGACGCCGGCCGTTTCGAGCCGCCGCGCTTCCGCGGCCAGCGCGAACGGCTCGACGAGCACGAACCGCGACAGATGGGTGGGCACGCCGGCGAACGTGCCCGCCCCGAACTGGCTGAAGGTGTGGTGCCGTCCGTCCACGACGACGTTGTGCGCGGCCTGCGCGCCCCCGTTGAAGCGGACCACCGCGGTGGTGGGCCGGGCGGCGCAGAGCGCGTCGACCACCGCGCCCTTGCCTTCGTCGCCGAAGCCGAGCCCGACCACCACCACGTGACCGCCGAGAAGACTCATCGCAGCACCACGTCGCTCGGACCGCCGGCCTCGGGCACCGCCGAGGTGACGACCGATTTGGTGCCCAGTTTCGCCAGCGCCTTGCCGACCGCCTTGCTTTCGGCGACCGAGCCGACGTCCGCCAGGTCGGCGAGCGCCCGGTCGACGTCGACCACCCGTTCCTCCAGCCCGATGGTGGCGGCGATCAGTTCGCACACCGCGCCCGGGTCGTCGAGCTTCAGGAAGTTCTGGCCGAGCAGATCGCTCCAGTGCTCGCCGATCTGCGGGTCGTTGTAGTACGAGGACTGGTTCGGCAGCACGAAGTAGACGTGCCATTTGCGCGCCAGCTCCCGGTACACCGAGGCCGGGTCGATGTCCTCCCGCACGTCGTCCCCGATCACGCGGCGGATGTGGCGGGCCTCCAGCGCGGGCTTGTTCAGTTCGTCGCCGATGATGAACAGATAGCCCTTGCGGCCGCGGTTCTGCCACGCGTCGGTCACCACGTGGCGGGCCATGAAGTACGCGGCCAGTTCGTAGGACTCGCTCTTCTGCCCGCCGCCACCGCCTTCGAGGAAGATCGTGCGCAGCTGCTCGTCCATCCGGTTGTCCGATTCGAACTGCCCGACCTGCAAGGGAACCCGGTCGCTGTCGGCGTCGCCGATGGCGCCGAACAGCACCTGCGGGTCGGCCAGGTAGCCCCGGCGCTTCAGCAGGCCGTGCAGTTTGCCGAGCTTGCCCTGCATGATCCGCGGCACCCGGCGCATCGACCCGGTGACGTCGAACAGCACCGCGATCGGCGTCGAATCGGTGTGGTCGGCCGAATCCCGGCATTCCCGCACGGCGTTCAGCGGGTCCAGCGCGGGCGCGACCTTCCAGTCCTTCGCGGGCTTGGAGCGGAGATCGGCGGTGTAGCCGAAATCGTCCTCACCCTTGGCCGCGCGGAAGGTCTTCGCGGCGGCGTAGGCGTTGTCGTCCCAGTGTCCGTGTCCCATGGTCAGGCTCCTGTCTCGGGGATGGTGAACGGTCGGAAGGTGCGAGGGCCGTACAGGTCGGCGAGCAGTTCGTCGTACTCGTCGAGCAGATCGGCGGCCTCGGGTCGTTGTGCCGGGATCTCCTGGAGACACCACTTGGCGAACTCGCGCTGGCGGGTTTCGCCCGGTGCCAGGAGTTCCAGCATCAAGGTGTGGAGCATGTGGACGTCGGTGGCCGCGGTCATCGGCAGTCCTTTGTGGACTTCCGGCGGGTAGCCGACGGACTTGTCCGCCGCCAGCGGGAGCACGCCGTCCTCGACGGCGAAGGACCAGCCCACGAGGACGATGCCGTGCTGTCCGGGATGGACGAGCACGTTGTCCGCGGTGAGATGGCCGTGGACGACACCCGCCCGATGCGCGCCTGCCACGGCACGCAGGAGGCGACGGTGTATCCAGGCGTAGTCGCGGCCGTCGAGCCCGCCGGGGAAGGCCTTCCCGATGTCGGCGAGGGTGATGAAGCCGTCGACGAGCGGATCGAGAACGCTGAACGCGCGGTCGCCCCTCGCGACCGGCCCCGACGTGTCGAGCAGCCGCGGGTAGTAGGGGCGCAGCCACCGGTGCCGTTCGGTGAAGCCGTCGAGCGCGCGCAACGCCTCCCATTCGGCGTGGATCAGCGGATTGTGCGCCGGATCGCGGACGAGTTTGACCAGATGCGGGCCGGTGGTCCGGTAGGTCGTGGCGACACTGCCCACCGCGTGCGGCGCGAGGAGGGTGTATTCCGACGTCGCCGTGGTGACCGTCTGCCGCCGGGGCCGTTTCCACTCGTCGTGGAGGCGGTTGAGCAGGGCGGCCGCGCGGTGGGCCCGCGCGTCGCCGGGGTTGCGGTCGGGGTGGAGCACGGCCGCCAGTTCGCGGTAGCGGTGGCGGGCGAACAGTGCGGCCGCGTCGGCCGTGTTCTCGACCGCCTTCACGGCTTCTTCCCTGGTGAGCATAGTTTGAGTCTAGACGACTCTTACCTAGGTGGCAAGGGGGTGGGTACAAATCCCGTGCCGCTCCGCCACTTCGCCGAATAGCCTGAAACAGCCGAACGGAAAGGACTTTCTTGTCAGGTGAACCGCGGAAACCCGGGGTCCCCGCCCGGATGCTGCTGGCCGGGATCCCGTTCGTTTTCCTGTTGTGGGTGACCGGGGGCGCCCTCGGCGACCGCGTGCGCGAGCTGAACACCGGAGAGGACGTCACGGTCACCGCCGTCTCCGGATGCGTCGAGGAAGGCCCGCCGATGAGTGGCCGGTTTCCCTATTGCGAGGCGGAGTGGCGGTTCGACGACGGGCGCGCCGCTCGCGGGAGGATCGACGGCGACAGGGTCACGGAGGGCGACAGGATCTTCGCCGGCGACGGATTCGCTTACCCGTCGAGGTCCAACCGGGTGTTGAGCCTGGTGATGGTCGCGCTGTGCGGCCTGGTGCTGCTGGGCATGCTGATCGGGCTCGGCGTCCTGTACCGGATGGACCGGACCCGGCGGCGTCGTGAGCGCTGACGCCGCCGGGCGTTCTCAGTTCCGGGTGGCTTCGATCTGCCGCTCGTCCTCGGTCGAACAGCTCGTCACCGGATCGTTCGGCCCGCTCCCGCAGGTCCATGCGCCGATCACCACGGGGCCGGGACCCTGTGGTGACGCCGCTTCGGCGGGTGTCAGCTTGGCGAAGTAGTCCGTGAGCACCTGTGTCGCTTCGGCGCAGTCGGTCTTCCCGCGTGCCACGACCTTGTTCTTCGCGCCTTGAAGTCCGGCGACTTCGCCGCACGGTGTTCCGGCGAGGGCCTGGTCCGCCGCGGCGGCCGGGGATGACGGCGGCGGCGCGGCCGAGGGCGCGGGATCGGCTCCGCAGCCGCTCAGCAGGACGACGGCGAGCGCGGCGGGAAGCACGGCGAGGCTCTTCATGGGCCCTTCTTCTCGGGGATGGTTCATTCGACGGGGACTACGGCGGCGAACACGTTCTGCTCGCCCTTGCTGCAACTCGTGCCGCCCTGGGCGGCGGGAGCACCGGAGACGCACAGCCAGCCGTCCACGGTCTCGCTGACCGGTTCGTCCGAGCCCGCGGACTGGCGTCCGGCGATCCTCTTGTGGAACGAATCGACGATCCCGGTCGCCTCCGCGCAGGAGACGCCCGGCCCGTTGAGCACCTGCAAGGTCAGCCCGCTCGCCGCGGTGACCGTTCCGCACGAACCCTGTACCGGTTCAGCGGGTTTCGGTTCGGGAGCGGAAGTCGGTGCGGCGGACGGACTCGGCGCGGTTTGCGACGGGATCGGCGGCACCGACACGGGGGAAACACTCGACGGGGGCGCGGGCGGTGCGACCGACGTCGAAGTGACAGGCGGTGGCGGATCTTCGCCCGAACAGGCGGCGAGCGTTCCGGCGGCGGCACAGACCGCGAACAGGCGCCGCCACGTTCCCGTGGTCGTCGAGACGGGCAAGGCGATCCTTTCGTCGGCCGGTCGTGGCCGGCCCATTCTGACCCGGCCGGGCCCGATGTCGTGGCATTGAGCCACGTTCGGTTCGCGGGAGGCTATCGCGCCCCCGCCGCCGCGATAAGCGAGGACCGCACAATCACTGTCCACTGTGGACAATTAATATGCCGTTCACGGCGCGGCAACACCATGCTGTCGTCGCGAACCGATCGGACGAATCCGGCGCCGAGCCGTTAACGCGCGGCCCCGTTCTGCCGAAAAGACAAGTAGCGCTCCGGCGTGTCCCAGTCCCCGTCACCGAAACCGTGAGAGCGATGAAGACCGACGAACAGACCGACCCCGCGTCACCCCAGGCCACCGCACCGGCGAGCACGGAGCTTCCCCCGACGGCCCCGTGCACCGTCGTCTGGTGTGGCGGCCGCCCGTACGTCCTGGAGAACTCGGCGGGCCACCCTCGCTGGATGGGCACCGACCACCGAGGCAGGCCCGTGGCGCTGACCAGCGCGGACCTGCAACGCCGCGGCTGGACGCACACCCGGGCCAGCTGACGCGGGAGGACCTGCCGCCGCTGGATAGGCTGAGCGGGTGAGTACGCCCCCCGAACCGAGCGTGACCAGCGAAGAGCCTTCTCTGCTGCGGCAGGCCCTGAACGTCCCCAACATGCTTTCGATCCTCCGGCTCGCCGGGGTGCCGGTCTTCCTGTGGCTGCTCCTCGGCCCGAAGGAGGACGGCTGGGCGCTCGCGCTGCTCGTGTTCAGCGCGCTCACCGACTGGCTCGACGGCAAACTCGCCCGCTGGCTCAACCAGATGTCGCGGCTCGGCCAGCTGCTCGACCCCGCCGCCGACCGGCTCTACATCCTCGCGACCCTCATCGCCTTCCTGATCCGCGACATCATCCCGTGGTGGCTGGTGGTCCCGCTGGTCGTCCGGGAGGCCGTCCTCGGCGTCTGCGTCCTGCTGCTGCGGCGCCGGGGGTTCGCCCCGCCGGAGGTCACCTACATCGGCAAGGGCGCCACCTTCGTGCTGATGTACGCCTTCCCGTTCCTGCTGCTCACCCAGGGCGGTTCCGACATCGCCGCCATCGCCCGCCCGATCGGCTACGCCTTCACGGCATGGGGTGCGGTCCTGTACGTCTATTCGGGCGTGCTGTACATCGTCCAGACCGTGCGCGCCTTGCGGGAGGCGCCGGGCGCGTGACCCGGCGGGATGCGAAACTGCGCGCGTCGGTTTCGAGTGAGGGCATCAGAAAGGGGAGCGGCGTTGTCCACTCCAGAAGAACTGCGGTACACCGAGGAGCACGAGTGGGTCTCCGTGCGCGACGGCGGGCTCGTGCGCGTGGGCATCACGGAGTACGCCCAGGACCAGCTCGGTGACGTGGTGTTCGTCGAGCTGCCCGAGGTCGGCAAGCAGGTCGGTTCGGGTGACGCGTTCGGCGAGGTCGAGTCGACCAAGAGCGTTTCGGAGCTGTTCGCCCCGCTCGACGGCGAGGTGGTCGCGGTCAACGACGCGGTGACCGAGTCGCCCGAGCTGATCAACAGCGACCCGTACGGCGAAGGCTGGCTGATCGAGCTCCGTCTCGACGACGCGAGCTCGGTGGAATCCCTGCTGGAGGCCGAGGCGTACCAGGCGCTGATCAAGGAATAGCCGCAGGCCGCGGCCCTCCGGGAAGAGTAGGGGGAGCCGCGGGCCGGAGATTCGATCAGGCACGGTACGTTTGACCTCCACACGTTCTTGAGTAGTGGCAACACACATGCGTTAGGAGAGCTCAGGTGAGCACGAACGACGGGCCCGGCGTTCCCCCGGAGCAGTCTCCGGAGCGGACTTCTGTCTTCCGGGCCGACTTCCTGGCCGACGTCGAAGGCACTGAGGCTCCTCCGGCTGCCGAGGCCCCCGTCCAGGGTGTGGACGCGCTGCCCGCGGGTTCCGCGCTGCTGGTCGTCAAGCGGGGCCCGAACGCGGGTTCGCGCTTCCTGCTGGATCGCGACACCACCAGCGCGGGCCGGCACCCGGACAGCGACATCTTCCTCGACGACGTCACGGTCTCCCGGCGGCACGCCGAATTCCGCCGTGAAGGCGGGGAGTTCGTCGTCATCGACGTCGGCAGCCTCAACGGCACCTACGTCAACCGCGAGCCGGTCGACCAGGCCGTTCTCGCCGGTGGCGACGAGGTGCAGATCGGCAAGTTCCGCCTGGTCTTCCTGACCGGCCCGGGATCCGGGGGCCAGGGGGCACGGTGACGGCGGCCGGGCGGCCTGATCGGGATGCGTCGCAGCGCGATGGGTTGAGCATCGGGGCCGTGCTGGCACAGCTGCGCGGCGACTTTCCCGATGTCACCATCTCCAAGATCCGGTTCCTCGAGGCGGAGGGTCTGGTCCAGCCGGGCCGGACCCCGTCGGGGTACCGGCAGTTCGCTCCGGCGGACGTGGAGCGGTTGCGATTCGTCCTGTCCGCCCAGCGGGATCATTACCTCCCGCTGAAGGTCATCAAGGAACAGCTGGACGCTGCGGATCGAGGCGCCGCCCCCGAGGCGGGGATGCCGAGGCTGCCGCGGAAACTCGTTTCACTCGACGCCCCCGGGGAGAACGGCGGACTGCCGTCCCCGGGGGACTTCGAGACCGATCGCGAGATCAGGCTGACCGAGGAAGATCTGCTCCGCCAGGCGGGCGTCGACGCCGCCACCCTGGCTGAGCTGCGGCAATACGGTCTGGTGCGCCCGGGCGCGGCGGGGTTCTTCGACCCCGACGCGGTCCTCGTGGCGAAGACCGTGAAAGCGATGACCGAATTCGGTATAGAGCCGAGACATCTGCGTGCCTTCCGGGCCGCGGCCGACCGCGAGGTCGGCCTGCTGGAGCAGATCGTGACCCCGGTGTATCGGCATCGTGACGAGGACGCCAAGGCGAGGGGCGACGAAGTCGTCCGGGAGCTCGCCGCCTTGACCGTGGCGTTGCACACGCTCTTGGTGAAGGCCGGAATACGGGCTGTCACGGGCGGTTGAACGGTTCCGGGGAGCCGGGAGCCGTTGCGAGGCCACTTGTCAATGCCTGAATGTTCGGCACCCTATGCCGTACCGTGAGAGTCGGGTTTGCCACGGGCGAACCAGGAATGTCGGAGACAGCGAGCACAGCGCTCGGAAGACGGGTAGCGTCGGGACTACCGTCGCTTGGTCGTCGAGACAAGCGTTGCGGCCCGTGCGCACGAGAGGGAGGCGAAGCCCGATGAGCGAGATGCGCGTCGTCGGCGTGCGGGTGGAGCTGCCCGCGAATCAGCCGATCTTGTTGCTGCGGGAAACCGAAGGCGAGCGTTACCTGCCGATCTGGATCGGCTCGGTCGAGGCCACCGCCATCGCCTTGGAGCAGCAGGGAGTCCGCCCGGCCCGTCCGCTGACCCATGACCTGCTCAAGGAGGTCATCGGCGCGCTGGGCCGCGAGCTGGAGCAGGTCGTGATCACCGACCTGAAGGAAGGCACGTTCTTCGCGGAACTGGTCTTCGACGGGGACATCCGGGTTTCGGCGCGGCCGAGCGATTCGGTGGCGCTGGCGCTGCGGGTGGGGGTGCCCATCCACGCCGTCGACGCGGTGCTGGAGGAAGCGGGCCTCATCATCCCCGACGAGCAGGAGGACGAGGTCGAGAAGTTCCGTGAGTTCCTCGACTCGGTCTCGCCGGAGGACTTCCGCGGCGCGGACACCTGATCCTGGGAACTTGAAAGAAGGGGCGGCGCCTGGTGGTGCCGCCCCTTCTTTCATGCGCGTTTAGTCCTCTGGATGCAGTTCAGGCCGCGGTCGCCTTGAGGAACAGGTCCGCCAGCTCACGCCCGTACCGCTCCAGGTCCAGCTTCGGATCGGCCGCGAACTTCGCCGCGACGCCGTCGATGGCCTGCGCGATCGACAGCGCCATCACGTCCGCCGCGAAAGCGCCGAAAGCGCCTTCCTGCTGGCCCTGGCGCAGCTGACGTTCGAGCCGCCCGGTCCGGAACTCCTCGACGAGCGGCGCCGACATGAACCAGCCCTCGGCATCCGAGCCGCTGGAAGCCATCTCGACCATGACCCGCACCAGTTCCGGGTACGAGCCGAGGAAGGCGATCTCCGCCTCGATGTAGCCGCGCAGCAGCCCGGCGCGATCGGTCGTGCCCTCGATGCGCTCCTCGAGGAACTTGTCCTTCATCCCGGTCGCGGTGGTGACCACGGCCTGCATCAGGCCGGCCTTGTTGGTGAAGTGGTAGGAGATGATCCGGGTGCTGGACAGCCCGGCCCGCTCCTTGATCTTCGCGAACGACGTCTTGTGGTAGCCGAGATCGGAGATCGTCGCGATCGTGGCCCCGACGATCTGGGCCCGCCGGGCCGCCTCGGTGACCGAAAGCCCCAGCTCCGCCTGGACCTCTTGAAGGGCGCTCTGGGTGGAGGGATTTACTTGCATGAGTAAAAATTAACACGGCTGAGTAAATCCGGCAAGCGTGCCGCCGAATGGGGGACTGTCCTCGACAAGCCTCAAGAAGAGCTTGAGGCCGACCGCGCGTCGCGTTGACCGGTTTGCCGGACGCGCTTACCTTCAATGAAGGTGAATCGCCAAGGTGTGATTCGGATGTCTGGGGCATCCGTCTTGACGAGGAACTCCGGTGCGGACTCCCGTGGGTCCGCGCGGCTTTGTTCGCCGGCCGCCAGGTCGGGCGAGGGGAGGCATGGCGTGGTCGAGGCTGGTAGCCCTCAAGAGCCGCTCGTTCCGGTCGCTGACGGCGAGCAGGGCGAGCTGTTCCCCGACTCTTCCCTCCCGGACGAACTCGTCGGCTACCGCGGCCCCGCCGCCTGCCAGATCGCCGGGATCACGTACCGGCAGCTCGACTACTGGGCCCGCACGAAGCTGGTCGCGCCGAGTATCCGCACGGCGCACGGCTCCGGTTCGCAGCGGCTCTACTCGTTCAAGGACATCCTCGTCCTGAAGGTGGTCAAGCGGCTGCTGGACACCGGCGTCTCGCTGCAGAACATCCGCGTCGCCGTCGACCACCTGCGCCTGCGTGGCGTCCGCGACCTCGCCAAGGTCACCCTGTTCTCCGACGGCACCACCGTCTACGAGTGCACCTCGCCCGAAGAGATCGTCGATTTACTCCAGGGCGGGCAGGGTGTCTTCGGGATCGCGGTCAGCGGCGCGATGCAGGAGATCAGCGGCACCATCCACGAGTTCCCGGCCGAACGGGCCGACGGCGGCGTGATCGAAACGGTCGCGCCCGACGAGCTCACGCAGCGCCGTAACGCGCGTCGCACCGGCTGATCATGAGGCCGCGCGGGCGGCAGGGTAGGCTCACTTCCGCGGTCGACGAATCCGCGCGGGAGAGACCGAGTCGATAACCGTTGAGCTCGGCGCCGAAGGAGCAAGTCCTCCCCGGAACCTCTCAGGCACCCTGGACCGCGCGGAAGAGACGCCTCTGGAAAGTGGTTCGCCAGGTCACAGCCTGGCGGCCCCGCCGACGGTGCAAGCCCGGCTCAACACTCGGGCGAAACTCTCAGGCGCCCCCTCGGGGGTACGGACAGAGTGGGGAGGGCCAGGACAATCGTCCCGGCCCCACCCCCGCGTCTTGGGAGGTCCCCGATGGAGCCCGGTTCACTGGCCGCCCTCGAATCCGGAACCCCCTTCGCGGACCGGCACATCGGTCCCGGCGCCGAAGAGCTCGCGCGCATCCTCGACGTCGTCGGGGTCGCCTCCCTCGAAGAGCTCGCCGAGCGGGCCGTCCCGGCGTCGCTGCGGGAGTCCGCGACCCCGCCGGACCTGCCGCCTCCCGCCACCGAGACCGGCGCGCTCGCCGAACTCCGCGCGCTGGCCGCGCGCAACCGGCCGATGGTCCAGATGATCGGCCTCGGCTACCACGACACCGTGACCCCGCCGGTGATCCGCCGCAACGTGCTGGAGAGCCCGGCCTGGTACACCGCGTACACGCCGTATCAGCCGGAGATCTCGCAAGGGCGCCTCGAAGCGTTGCTGAACTTCCAGACCATGGTCTCCGACCTGACCGGTCTGCCGATCGCCAACGCTTCCATGCTGGACGAAGCGACCGCGGCGGCCGAGGCGATGACGCTGGTCGGCCGGGCGGGCAAGGCGAAGTCGAACCGGTTCGTGGTCGACGAGGACACCCTTCCGCAGACGATCGAGGTCCTGCGCACCCGCGCCGAACCGCTCGGCATCGAGCTGGTGACCGCGGACCTGTCGCAGGGCATCACCGGGCTCGGGCTCGGTGGAGACTTCTTCGGAGTGCTGCTGTCGTATCCCGGCGCGTCGGGCGTCGTTCGCGAATGGGACCACACGATCGCCGAGGTCAAGGCGCTGGGCGCCGCCGTGGTGATGGCCGCGGATCCGCTCGCGCTGACCCTGCTGCGCCCGCCCGGTGAACTCGGTGCCGACGTCGCGATCGGGACGACGCAGCGGTTCGGTGTCCCGATGGGCTTCGGCGGGCCGCACGCGGCGTACCTCGCCGTCCGGCAGGGTCTCGAACGGCAGCTGCCCGGCCGGCTGGTCGGGGTGTCGAAGGACGCCGACGGCGCCCCCGCGTACCGGCTCGCGCTCCAGACCCGCGAGCAGCACATCCGCCGCGAGAAGGCGACGAGCAACATCTGCACCGCCCAGGTGCTCCTGGCGGTCATCGCGTCGATGTACGCGGTGTACCACGGCCCCGAAGGGCTGCGCGCCATCGCGAACCGCGCACACCGGATGGCCACGGTGCTCGCGGCGGGGCTCGCCGAAAGCGGTGTCGACGTCGTGCACTGTGAATTCTTCGACACGGTCACGGTCTCCGTCCCAGGCCATGCGACGGCGATCGTCGGCACGGCACGGGAGCTCGGGGTGAACCTGAGGCTCGTGGACGCGGACCACGTCGCCGTCGCCTGCGACGAGACGACGACTCGTGAACATCTTTCCTTGGTGTGGAAGGCGTTCGGGGTCGCGGTGTCCGATGTGGACTCGCTCGACGCGGACACCGCCGACGGCTTCCCGCCGGATCTGCGCCGTACCAGCGGCTACCTGACCCATCCGGTCTTCCACGCGCACCGCTCGGAGACGGCGTTGCTGCGGTACCTGAGGGCGTTGTCCGACAAGGACGTCGCGCTCGACCGGAGCATGATCCCGCTGGGCTCCTGCACGATGAAGCTCAACGCCACGGCCGAGATGGAGCCCATCACGTGGCCCGAGTTCGCCGGGCTGCACCCGTTCGCGCCCGCGGAGGACGCGGCCGGTCTGCTCGCCGTCGTACGGGATCTGGAGCGCTGGCTCGCCGGGATCACCGGCTACGACGCGGTCTCCCTGCAGCCGAACGCCGGAAGCCAGGGCGAGTTCGCCGGGCTGCTGGCCATTCGCGCGTACCACCGCGAACGCGGGAACGCGGCGCGTGACGTCTGCCTGATCCCGTCCAGCGCGCACGGGACCAACGCGGCCAGCGCGGTGATGGCCGGGATGCGCGTGGTCGTCGTGAAATGCGACGACGACGGCAATATCGACCTCGGCCACCTCAAGTCCACTGTGGACGAGCACGCGGAAGACCTCGCCGCGATCATGATCACCTATCCCTCGACGCACGGCGTCTACGAGGACACCGTCCGGGAGGTCTGCGCGCTGGTGCACGACGCGGGCGGTCAGGTGTACGTCGACGGCGCGAACCTGAACGCCCTGATCGGGGTGGCGCAGTACGGCAGGTTCGGCGCGGACGTCTCGCATCTCAATCTGCACAAGACCTTCTGCATCCCGCACGGCGGCGGCGGGCCGGGCATCGGGCCGATCGGCGTCCGCGCGCATCTGGCGCCGTACCTGCCGAACCACCCGCTGCAACCGGACGCGGGCCCGGCCACCGGCGTGGGCCCGATCAGCGCGGCGCCGTGGGGGAGCGCGTCGATCCTGCCGATCTCCTGGGCCTATGTCCGGATGATGGGCGCGGAAGGCCTCAGGCGGGCGACGCTGACCGCCGTCGCGAACGCCAACTACGTCGCCAAGCGGCTCGCCGAGCACTACCCGGTGCTGTACTCCGGGCACGACGGCCTGGTCGCGCACGAATGCATCCTCGATCTCCGCGCGCTCACCAAACGGACCGGCGTCACCGTGGACGACGTCGCCAAGCGGCTGGCCGACTACGGACTCCACGCGCCGACGATGTCCTTCCCGGTCGCGGGAACGCTCATGGTCGAGCCCACCGAGAGCGAGGATCTCGGCGAACTCGACCGGTTCTGCGACGCGATGATCGCCATCCGCGGCGAGATCGAGAAGGTCGCCGCGGGGGAGTGGCCGGTGGAACGAAGCCCGCTGCGGAACGCCCCGCATACCGCGCGCTGCCTCGCGGGCGAGTGGGATCGCCCGTACAGCAGGGAGATCGCGGTCTTCCCGGCCGGGTTCACCGCGTCGAAGATCTGGCCCCCGGTGCGGCGGATCGACGGGGCCGCGGGAGACCGCAACCTCGTCTGCTCCTGCCCGCCACCGGAGGCCTTCGCCTGACGGTCAGCCGGGCATCTTGTCGAGAAAGCCCAGCACCTGCTTGATCCGCCCGTCCTCGACGGTGATGACGTCGAACCCGATCGCCAGCGGTTCCTCCGCGCCTTCCGGGCCGAGGTACCACTGGAACCGGGCGATGTCGTGGTGCGCGTCGGGCACCGCGGGCAGGCTGAACTTCAGGCCCGCGAACTGGGCCTGCGCGCCGGCGATGAAACCGTCGACACCGTCGTGGCCGGTGACCGCGCCGAGCGGGTCGGTGTAGGCGGCGTCCTCGGTGAACACTTCGGCGATGAGCGCGCGGCGCTTGTCCGCGTCGGTCTCGTTCCACACGGCGATGTACTGCTCGGCGACGCGCTGGATGTCCGACATGGTGTCTCCTCGTTTCTTTGTGGGGTAACCGATGCCGCAACTCTGTCGGCCGGAGGCGGGCCCGTCGATTACGCCGGAGGTAATGGCGGCGCGGCACCCGGAGCCGTAGGTTCGTGACCGTGACGACCACAGTGACCGCGGGCCGCCCCGTCGGGGAGCTCCTCCGTGAATGGCGAGACCGCCGCCGGATCAGCCAGCTGGACCTCGCCATCTCGGCGGACATCTCCACCCGGCATCTGAGCTTCGTCGAAACCGGCCGGTCGAAACCCAGCCGCGAGATGGTGCTGCGGCTCGGCGAACACCTGGAGGTGCCCTTGCGGGAACGCAATCAGCTGCTGCTGGCCGCGGGTTACGCGCCCGCGTACGCCGAAACCGGTCTCGGCGCCCCGGAGCTGGCGGCCGTCCGTCAGGCCGTTCGCCAGCTGATGACCGGTCATGAGCCGTACCCGGCCGCCGTCGTCGACCGCTGGTGGAACCTGGTCGACGCCAACGCGAGCATCTCGCTCATGACCGACCTGGTCTCGCCCGCCTTGATGACACCGCCGGTCAATGTCCTGCGGGTGACCCTGCATCCGGACGGGATGGCGCCGCACGTGCTGAACCTGGGGGAGTGGCGCGCCCATCTGCTCGGCAGGCTGCGGCGTCAGGTGATCCAGACCGCCGACCCGGTGCTGACCGAGCTGCTGGAGGAACTGCTCACCTACCCGTGCGAGGATCCCGTCCCCGAGGTGGAGGTCCCCGGACCGGGTGACATCTTCGTCCCGTTGAAGCTGCGGCACGAGGACGCCGAACTCACGTTCTTCAGCACGGTCTCCACCTTCGGGACGCCGCTGGACGTCACGGTCGCCGAGCTGGTGATCGAGTCCTTCTTCCCGGCCGACGCGGACACGGCGGAGTATTTGCGCGCGTATGCCGCGCGCGGGGTGGAATGATGCGGGGCAAGAAGCCCTGCCGCACACCCCAGTGAGGATTTCCCTTCCATGGCCGTACCTTCCGTCGTCCTGAACAACGAGGTAGCCATCCCCCAGCTCGGTTTCGGCGTCTGGCAGGTGCCTGCGGGCGACACGGCCAAGGTCGTCCGGACCGCCATCGAGGCCGGGTACCGCAGCATCGACACCGCCGCGTCGTACGGGAACGAAGCCGGCGTCGGCGAGGCGATCCGCTCATCGGACGTGCCCCGCGACGATCTGTTCATCACCACGAAGCTCCCCAATCCGGGCCACGGCTACGACGAGGCGCTGCGGGCGTTCGACGCGAGTCTCGCCGAGCTCGGGCTGGATCACGTCGACCTGTACCTGATCCACTGGCCGATGCCGTCCCGCGGGAAGTACGTCGAAACCTGGCGGGCGCTGGAGAAGCTCTACGCGGACGGGCGAGCGCGGGCCATCGGGGTGTCGAACTTCCACGTCCCGCATCTGCGGCGGCTGTTCGACGAGACCGGGATCGTGCCCGCGGTCAACCAGGTCGAGCTGCATCCCCGGCTCCAGCAGAAGGCGTTGCGGGAGTTCCACGCCGAGCACGGCATCGTCACCGAGGCGTGGAGCCCGCTCGCGCAGGGATCGCTGCTCTCGGACGCGACGCTGACCGCCCTCGCCGCCAAGTACGGCAAGAGCCCGGCGCAGCTGGTGTTGCGCTGGCATCTGCAGCTCGGCACGGTCGCGATCCCGAAATCCGTGACCCCGTCCCGGATCCGCGAGAACTCCGACGTCTTCGATTTCGAACTCGCCGAAGACGATCTCGCGGCGCTCGCCGAGTTCGACGACGGGACACGCACCGGCCCGGACCCGGACACCTTCGGCTCGTGAGCGGGTGGACGGTTCTCGTTGAGAGACAAGGCAAAGGTGGCGTGCTCGTCAGCTGGGCCGAAGGGGGCTTTCGCTGCGTCTGACGAGGCGATGGGCCCCTTCGCCTCTTGCTGGTGGCGCCATGTCGGCGATGATCACTGCCACCCTTGCTCGAGTGAAGTACATGAAGGGGGCCTTCATGTACTCGGGAAGTCGAGTTTCCTCGGCTGAGCCGAGAGAAGGAGTCCTTCACGCGCCACCGCCGTGGTCGCTGGGACTGGTGGTGTTGCCGGGGCTTCGGTGCCGATCGTGCGGTCCGTGAGGGCCTCCTTCACTACCTTGAGGGTAGGGAAGGAGGCCCTCACGGACCTGCGACCAACGGGCCGCCATGATCAAGTAGGTGCCTGAGACGCCCGTCGTTGCCATTCACGAGACCCGAGGTACGGGAAAGGCCCCTTCCCGAGCGGCGAAGGGGCCTTTCCCGTGGTTCGGGGCCTCAGGTGGCCTTGATGCCCGCGGCCGCGAAGTCGGCCTGCTGGGCGGGCTGCTGCAGGTACTGGCGGAACGTCTGCGCGGCGCGCATCTGGACCTCGTCGATGTTCTTGCCGGCGAGCCCGACGAGCGGGTAGTCGGCCGAACGCGCCGTCGCGACCGACTGGGCGGGCGATCCGACCAGTTCGGGTTTGGCGGTGTTGAGCTCTGTCACCCAGTAGGACGACTCGGGGATCCAGGCGGCGGGAAGGCCGCCGATGGAGTCGAGATTGGTCCGTCCGACGAGGCCGTCGAGCACGGAGGCGGAGGACAGCGCGTCGATCTGGATGACCACGCAGTGGTCGCGCACCACGGTGGCGGCGTTGTTCCACCGCTCGGCCGCCGCACGGACCGGCTTCTCGATGCTGGGGGTGACGATGACCCGCATCGGGGTGTCGCCGGCGCTGCACGCCTTGGCCTGGGCTTCGGCGCGGGTGTTGAGCTCGCCGTCCGCCCAGTTCCAGCCGAACACGCCGATCGCGACCAGGACCACGAGGACCAGGCAGGCGATGGGCCATTTGGCGATCCGCCGCCGCGGGGCCTTCTTCCCGACGATCCGGTGCGAACCGGTCGCCTCACCCCGGCCCTGAGGCCGCTTCGGCGGGTCGAGGGGATGCGGCACCGGCTCCTCGGCCACGCTGTGTCGCCCCATCGTTGTCCTTTCGAAACGTGCGCGCTCGCGCTGCGTATGCAATCAAACCGTTATCACTCTAACAGGGGAGGATGTTACGGGGAATGCGACGACTCACAGTTGTTTTCCGCGTGTCGCGGTGACCTTCTTTAACTCGGCCAGGAGTCGTTGGCAATGCGCTATCAGGTGCTCACGCAGCGGCGCGGCCCGGCGGGCGAAACCGGCCTGCGCGCGGGCGTACTCGGCACGGCCTTCCGTGGTCTCGATCCGCACAGGCGAGTACCCGAACGACGCCAGATCGTACGGGCTGGCCCGCATGTCCAGCTCCCGGATGTCCGCGGCCAGCTCGAAGCAGTCCCCGACCAGCTCGGCGGGGACGAACGGATCGAGTTTGTACGCCCATTTGAACAGGTCCATGTTGGCGTGCAGGCAGCCAGGCTGCTCGAAGTCGACCTGGTCCTCCCGCGCCGGCCGCAGGGTGTTGAGCGGCCGGGCGGGCTCGGTGAAGAACCGAAACGCGTCGAAATGCCCGCATCGGATCTCCAGGGACTCGACGACGTCGTCGGTTCCGGCCGAACCGAGCCGGAGCGGAAGTTGTGAGTGACGAACCTCATTCGCCGATTCCCGGTAAACCATTGCCCATTCGTGGAGCCCGAAACAACTGAGTCTCGGCGAGCGGGACGCGGTCGCGGAAAGCAGCCTGAGAACGAATTCGGCGGTCTTGGCCCGGCCCTCGGTGAAGCCCGCCGGATCGAGCGTGACGCCATCCGGTGTCTCCAGGTAGCCCTTCCGCTCCAGGAAGCGGCGCGCGGACGCGCCTTCGAGCACGACTCCCGGCCCTGGTTGCCAGCGCTCGAGATGGCCTGGCCGGTGCGAGTAGTAGCTGAAGAGGAAGTCGAGCACCGGATGCTTCTCGCCCCGCGAGCGGCGGCGCTGGTGCGGAGTCGTCCAGCGCCGCATCCGGGTGACGTGCTCGTCTTCCCGGGCCCGCCAGACGGGCTCGGGAAGGACGATCGGGCCGGTCATGACATGACGTGGGTACCGTCGCGGACAGTTCCCACGTATTCCTCGACGAGGTCCTCCAGCGCGACGACGCCGACCGCCGCCCCCGCCGGGCTCAGCGCCCGCGCCAGGTGACTGCCTTCCTTGCGCATCGCGGACAACGCCACGTCCAGCCGGGAGTCGGCGTGCAGCTCGGTGAGCGCCCGCGTCTTGTCCGGCGGCACCACGGTGGTCGGGTCCTCGCCCACGAGGTCGAGGATGTCCTTGACGTGGATGTAGCCGGTCAGCGTCCCGTCGTCGGTGCACACGGGGAAGCGGGAGAACCCGGTCGAGGACACCGCGCGTTCGACGTCGCCCAGCGTGGGCGAGCAGGGCAGCGTGGTGAGCTGAGCCGTCGGGACCAGTACGTCCGCGACCGTCTTCTCCACCGAGGACAGCGTCTTGCTCAGGCGCTGGTGCTCGGAGTGCTCCAGCAGCCCTTCGCGCCGGGATTCGCTGAGCAGTTCGGCGAGTTCGTCGGAGGTGTAGGCCGTTTCGAGTTCGTCCTTCGGCTCGACCTTGACCACTCGCAGCAGCGAGTTGGCCACGAAGTTCAGCAGCCAGATGAACGGGTTGGCGAGCTTCACCCAGGCCACGTGCACCGGGACCAGCCACAGCGCCAGCCGCTCCGGCTCGGCGATCGCGAGGTTCTTCGGCACCATCTCGCCGATGAGGACGTGCAGGACGGTGATGAACGCCAGCGCGATCGCGAACGAGATCGGGTGCAGCAGGACCTCGGGAATCCCGAGCAACTCGAAGAATCCGGCCAGCTGGTGCGCGACGGCGGGCTCGCCCAGCCGTCCCAGCAGCAGTGAGCAGATGGTGATGCCGAGCTGTGCGCCCGCCAGCATCAGCGAGACGTTCCTGCTCGCGTTGATGACGATCCGGGCCCGTGTCTTTCCCTGCTCCAGCAAGGCTTCCAGCCGGTCGCGCCGCGACGAGATGAGCGCGAACTCGGCGCCGACGAAGAACGCGTTGGCCAGCAACAGGATCACGACGAGGAAGATGTTGAACCAGTCGCTCATCGGGCGGGCTCCTGCTCGGCGGAGGTCGCGGTTTCGCTGACCCGGCGGACTTCGACCTCGGCGATGCGGAGACGGTCCATTTTGGTCACCGTGAGCCGCCAGGCGTCGAGATCGGTGGCGTCGCCGGGGGAGGGGATCCGGCCGAGCCGTTCGAGGATCAGCCCGGCGATGGTCTCGTAGTCGCCGTCGGGCATCCGGAACCCGGTCTCGTCGGTGACCTCGTCGGCGCGAAGCTGCCCGGACACGAGCCAGTTGTCGGCGCCGACCTGCTGGGACGACGGCTCTTCACGCTCGTCGTGCTCGTCGCGGACGTCGCCGATGATCTCTTCGACGACGTCTTCCAGGGTCACCAGACCCGCGGTGCCGCCGTACTCGTCGACGACGATCGCGAGCTGGAACCGGGAATCGCGCAGCCGGTTGAGCAGCGAGTCGCCCGGCAGCGATTCGGGCACCGTCGGGATCGGCCGCATGACCGAACCGATCCGGACCGTGGCGCGCCGGGCGGCCGGGACGGTGAACGCCTGCTTGATGTGCACCGCGCCCTGCACGTCGTCGAGATCCTCGGTGTAGACCGGGAAGCGGGAAAAACCGGTGCGGCGCGAGATCTCGATGAGGTCGGAGATGGTGTCGTCCACGGTCAGCGATTCGAGCTGGACGCGGGGCGTCATCAGCTCGTCGGCCGTCCGCTCGCCGAAGCGCAGCGACTTGTCCAGCAGCTCGGCCGTCGACGTGTCGAGCGTGCCGCTTTCCGCGCTGGACCGCACGATCGAGCCGAGCTCCTGCGGCGACCGGGCCGACCGCAGTTCCTCCTGCGGTTCGACGCCGAACTTGCGGACGAGGAAGTTGGCGCTGTTGTTCATCAGGGTGATAAGCCAGCGGAACAGCGAAGAGAACCGCGAGTGGTATCCCGCGACGGCTCGCGCGGTCTGCAGCGGCCTGGCGATCGCGAGGTTCTTCGGCATCATTTCGCCGAGGATCATCGACAGCGACGTGGCCAGGATCAGCGCGACCGCCAGCGACACGCCGTTCGCCACGCCTTCGGAGAACCCGACGGCGGTGAACAGCGGGTGCAGGAGGTCACCGATCACCGGTTCCGCGAGGTAACCGGTGACCAGGGTGGTGATGGTGATCGCCACCTGCGCGCCGGAGAGCTGGAACGAGAGCGTGCGATGCGCCTTCTGCACGGTATGCGCACGCTTGTCGCCGACCTGGCGGACGTTCGCGTCGACCGTGCTGCGCTCGAGCGCGGTGAGGGAGAACTCGGCGGCGACGGCGAGGCCGGTGCCGACGGTCAGCAGGAGGAAGAGAAGAATGCCGAGAACGGCGAGCAGGATTTCCATCATTCCCTGCCGTCTGGGTCGGCGGGAAGAGCCGCGGAACAGCCGGGTGTGCCACCCGGCTCGATACTGTCACCAGGTGACTGCGCGTCGCGCACGAAAAGAGTCACTCCTCGATCGGAAACCAACAGACACCGCCGCTGTCCTGCGACGATGGGACAATCTTAACGCGTTCCCCCGGCCGCGTGGGCCCGGTGCCGCCGCACGCTCTCCTCGACCAGGTCGAGAACGGGGCCGAGATCATCACCCGGCTGGCCCATCGCGAGGTGCGAAACGAGACCTTCGAGGACGAGTTCGAGGTACGCGGTCAGGATGTCGACGTCGACGTCGTCACGCAGGATCCCGGCTTCGCGCTGACGCTCCAGGCGGCGGCGGGTCGCGGCGGTCAGCTGATGGGACCGCTCGGCCCAGCGGGCACGGAACTCGGGGTCGGTGCGCAGCCGCCGGGAGACCTCCAGCCGCGTGCCGAGCCAGTCGGCGGGATGCTCGCTGCGGTTCGTCAGCAGCTCGCGCATCACCTGGACCAGACCCTGCTCGGCGACGATGTCGGCCATGCGCACCGCGTCGTCCTCGGCCAGCGCCAGGAAGAGCGACTCCTTGTCGCGGAAATGGTGGAAGATCGCGCCGCGGGACAGGCCGGTGGCTTCTTCCAGCCGCCGGACGGTGGCGCCCTCGTAGCCATGGCGTGCGAAGCACACGCGCGAGCCGTCGAGGATCTGGCGCCGGCGTGCGTCGAGGTGATCCTGGCTGACCCGTGGCATCCTGGAATCCTGACACCGGGGACCCGGTTCATGCAATCCGTACGTACGTACTGTGACCAGTTCGCGGGATGACTCCACCCGGACCGGGAACCGGACGGCTCCGAGACACGTCCGACCACTCGGCCGGATCGGCTGACACGCCGTCCGCCGCTTGGCTACTCTTTGTCCATCACCGTGTGTGAGTGCTGAGGGGAAGGTGCGGGTGTGAACATCATCGGCGATGCCGCGAGCGCGATCAAGGCCGTCTGGGGTGACCTCACCACGCCGAAGGAACCGACCGTTTACGGCGGTGGGGGCGGCGGTGGCGGCGGGTTCGAGATGAGCCCGGAGGAGCTGAAGACCGTCATCGGGCTCTGGCAGGACGAGCTGAAGAAGGTCTCCGAGGACGGCATGAAGATCGAGGACATCCTCGCCGATCTGAGGCCCCCGGGCCGGGACGAGGCCAGCTCCAGCTATGTCGATTCCGGCGTCGATTCGCTGCTCGCCTTGCAGAAGCAGAACGACTCGATGAAGGAGTACATCACGGGCTACATCGCGAAGCTCGAGATCGCCCGGACGAAGACGATGGCCACCGATCAGGCCAACACCCTGCGCACGACCTGAGGATGCCGAACGTGTTGAGGAAACGTGCCGCGGTGGCGGCGCTCATGCTCGTTTCCGCCGCGGTGGCGGGCTGCACGGGGGAGAACCCCGGGACACCGTCGCCCACCAGCGGATCGGCGCCGTCGTCGGACTCGTCGGCGGCCCCGGAGGATCCGAACGTCCCGAAGGTGGCGAATCCGCTGGACGCTTCGGCGTACGTCGGTGACGCGTGCAAGCTGCTTCCCGCCGCCGCGGCGGCGGAACTGGGGTTCACCGATCCGGGCGAGCCCAGGTCCGAGTCGAGCAATCCGGGCTGCGGTTGGTTCATCAGGGGCAAAGGGGAGACGCTGCAGATCATCCTCGGCAGCGGAAACCGCGAAAAGGGCGTGGGTGGCCTCGCCGGGATGTACAAGGCCAAGGAGTCCGGGCAGCTGAGGTTCCTGGAGCCCGGTCCCGAGGTCGACGGCTATCCGACCGTCTATTACGGAATCCAGGACAGGCGAGCGCGGGGCAACTGCGATCTCGCGGTGGGCGTCGCGGACGACCTGACGATCAACACCCTGGCCGCCGGCTACGGCGACGAACAGAATTCGTGCGGGACCGCGCAGAAACTCGCGTCGGCCATGATCAAGACACTCAAGGGGGCATGAGAGTGGACGGCAAGCAGATCTTCGAGAACTTCACCCAGGGCGACACCCGCAACCTGCGCTCGGCGGCCGATCGCATCGCCGAACTCTCGGACGCCTACGTCGAGCGTGGCATGGCCATCAAGTCCCTGCAGACGCGGATGACCTCCTCCTGGACCGGTTCCGCCGCCGACGCGGCGAACGCCGGTGCGGGCCCGCTCGAACAAGCCTTCAAGGAGACCGCGGAGCCGCTGTTCCAGACCAGGGATTCGGTGACGACGCAGGCCGACAGCTTCGACGACTCCGGGCAGACGGTCGTCCCCGTGCCGCCGAAGCCGGACAAGCCCAACCCCTGGACCACCGGCCTGAAGGGCGCGATCCCGATCGCCGGGCCGTTCATGGTCAACAACGACATCAAGAACTACCAAGAGGGTGTCGCGAAGCACGAGGCGGCGAACCAGAACAACGTCCGTGTGATGGACCAGTACGACTCGGTCACCAGCAGCACGAGCTCCAGCCTGCCGACCGACTACGGCGTGCTGAAGAACGACGGCGCGAACGTCAGCGTCAAGACCCCGGGCACTCCGCCTCCGATCCAGCCGCCGCCGGTCATCCCGGTCAGGCCGGGCAGGAACGGCAGCGGGGACGACAACGACGGCACCGACACCAGCGGCACGGACGACAACGGCACCAACCCGAACCAGAACAAGCCGGGCGGCGACCAGAACCAGACCAAACCGGGGACCAACGACGACCGTCCGGTGCCCCCGAGGGACAAGCCCGACACCAACATCACCACGCCGACGCGGAAGCCGCCGGGTACCGGGGGCGACGACACCACGCGCCCGAGCGGCGGTGGCAAGGGCAAACCGGGACCGACGACCGACATCCCGGGCCGGATCCCCGGACGTGGTCCCGGCGGCGACTCGGACAACGTCATCGGCCTGCCGAACGGCCCCGGCCAGAACTACAACCCCAATGGTCCCGGCCAGAATCCGCCGGGAACCACCGGCGGTCGCAACGTGCCCCCGTCCAACAGCGCCGCGGGCAGGCTGCTCGGCGGCGAGGGCGGCACCGGTGGCAGGGCCGGCGCTCCCGGTTCCGGCGGTCTCGGCTCGGGCCGGGGATCCGGCATGGGCGGTATCGGCGGCCTGGGCGGCGCCGATCACCTGGCCGGCGGTCGCGGAGCGGCCGGGCGCGGTGGCGCCGGCGCGATGGGCCCGATGGGCGCCGGCGGCAGGCGTGCCGATGGCGACGAGGACGACGAGCACCAGCGTCCCGACTACCTGATCGAGGCCGACCCGGACGCGATCTTCGGCACCGACCAGCGGACCAGCCCGCCGGTCATCGGCGAGTAGCGGATGACCGTGAGAACAGGCCGGGTGGACGTCCCGGTCGAAGCCTTGGCGGTGCTCGCCGAACGCGAACGCGTCGGCGACCTGCACATCACGCTGCGTCCCGAACCGCGCTGGCTGTCGAGGACGGCCCGCGCGGAGGCGGACAAGCGAGTGGAAGCGGCACTGGCACAGGCCGGGCTGCTGGATTCGAGCGGCCGCGCGTCGGTCGACTTCCTGGACTGGCTTCCGGTGCTCACGAAACCGGCCATCGAGTACTACGGCTGGGTGAACACCGGAGGCCAGACCTACGGCGTCCTCGCCGCCTCGCTGGGACTGCAGGCGGTCCTGGCGGTGGCCTCCGGCGACTGGGTCGGGCTGCAGGAGATCGATCGGCGACGGCTGCCCGAAACGCTGATCGAGCAGCTGCCGCCCGTCCCGGCGGGCGGTGGCAGGCTGCGCACGGTCCGCGCGTACGAGCTCGAAGAAGCGGCCCGGCGCGGCCCGGACACGCATTCGCTGCCGCCGGTGATCGCGGACATCGTCAGCCTCGTGCAGCGGCCGGTCGAGGGGAGCGGCGAGCTCTACGTCGGCAAGCGGGACGAGGTCGGCAGGCATGTGGCCAGCGAGGATCCGCTGCATTTCGCCGACACCGACTGGGGCCGGTACCTGAGCTACACCACCGGCCGCGGCAACGACGCCGTGGTCCACATCGGACCCGCCGGCCCGGCGGAGCTGGCAGACGCGCTTCAGCACGTCTCCAGCACCCTAGCCGGCTAGGCCGTCACATCGGAAAGACCGCTCGAAGGGCGGCCGAGATCGGTTCGAGGTCGGCGACGAGGCGCTCTAGCTCGTCGGTGCTCAGGGCGTTGTACGGCGCCTCCGCGAGCCGGTCGGTCATGGATTCGACGCGTTCCTTCGTGGCCTGCCCGGCTGGGGTGAGCCAGCCGTCCGGCCCGACGAGACCGCGGTCGCGCATGCCGTCGACGACCGCGGTCAGCCGGGCGGCGGGGAGATGGCCGACCCGGCCGAACTCGTTCGCGGGGATGTCGACGGACAGGGCGTGAAGCACGTGGCACTCGGTGCCGCCGATACCTTCGGCCAGCAATGCGACGGTGTGGCCGTCGCCCCGATGCTCACGCAGGAGGGTGGCGGCGTGCCACAGCCTGGCTACGGGTTCCTGCGGGATCGGAAGCGTGCGGAGCGCGGCGTAGAGGGCGCGTCCCTCCACGGGCGCGCTGGTCGCCGCTTTGAGCAGGAGGTCACCCGCGCGGGTGACCTCGGGGGCGTCGGCGAGTTCGCCGAGGATCCGCCGTATCCCCGCGACGCATCCCCGTTCGCGGGCGGCCAGCGCCGCCTCCGGCGTGGTCAGCTCCCAGACCTTCGGGATGTGGCGGGCCACCTCGCCGGGGGCGAAGTTGTAGAAGATCGCGTGGATCGCCTCGGCGGGCACCGACCGGCCGAACGGTGCGGCCCGGCCGGCGAAGTAGGCGTCCCACGGGTTGCGCAGGCCGAGCGCGATCAGGGCATCGTCCGACTCGTCGGCGAAGTAGGGCACCAGACCGATGGGCTCGACCAGGTCGTACATGCGGCGGGCGTGCGACATCTCATCCCCTGAGGTTCGTGGCGGCGCCCTCGTGGCGGCCGCTCACTTTCTCCACGAATGTCCGAAGCCGGAACAGACACCCGGCTCACGGAGATTTTCCGGGACGGCGAGTCCCGCCGTCCGCCCGCTCGTAAATCCCGCGCGCCCGGACACCCGCCCCGGCTATTGTGACAGTGCTGTTGTATTTCTGGCGGGGTCTGGGAGGACGAGGACGTGACACGGCTGTATCCGGAAATCGAACCGTACGACCACGGGATGCTCGACGTCGGCGACGGGCACCTCGTGTACTGGGAGGTCTGCGGGAACCCCGACGGCAAACCGGCGGTCACGCTGCACGGCGGCCCCGGAACCGGCTGCAGTACCGGCCTGCGCCGGTACTTCGATCCTGCCAAGTACCGCGTCGTGCTGTTCGACCAGCGCGGTTGCGGCCGGAGCACCCCGCACGCGGGCGAGCCCGAGGCCGACCTCTCCGCCAACACCACCGATCACCTGATCGCCGACATGGAACGGCTTCGCGAGCATCTGGGCATCGAGAAGTGGCTGCTCTTCGGCGGCTCTTGGGGCTCGGTGCTCGCGCTGGTGTACGCCGAGCGGCATCCGGACCGGGTCTCGGAGATGGTCCTGATGGGCTTGGCCACCGGGCGGCGGAGCGAGACCGACCTGCTCACCCGCGGCCTCGGCGGTGTCTTCCCCGAGGCGTGGGCGGCCTTTCGCGACGGCGTTCCCGAAGAAGATCGCGATGGCGACCTGGCGGCGGCGTACCTCAAGTTGCTGATGGACCCCGACCCGGCGGTGCACGGGAAGGCGGCGGCCGACTGGTGCGCCTGGGAGGACGCGATCATCCCGACCTCCCCGCCGTACAAGAGCTTCGAGAGCCCGGAGTTCCGGCTCGCCTTCGCCAGGCTGGTCACCCACTACTGGAGCCAAGGGTCCTTTTTGGACGAAGGTGTGGTGCTGCGGGAAGCCGGGAAACTGGCCCACATCCCGGCGGTGCTCGCCGAAGGAAGTCTCGACCTGAGCAACCTCATCGGCACCCCATGGGAGCTGGCGCACGCGTGGCCCGGCAGCGAGCTGGTGGTCATCGACGAGGTCGGCCACAGCACCCAGGACGAGCCGATGCGCGAAGTGCTCATCGGCGCGACGGACCGCTTCGCCTCCTGAACACGCGTGAAGGCCCCTTCGCGGAAGGGGCCTTCACGCGTGCCTTCAAGGGATGACCAGCGCGGGGGAGGTTTCCGCGGCGGTGGCGTCCGAACGGGTGGTTTCGGCGAGCCGCAACCCGGTGGTGCGGGGTGCGATCCGGTCGAGGTTCCACGAACTGAGCAGCAGGGCCACCTTCGCCCGCATCTCGGTCCGCAGGCGCAGGAACGAATCGGCCGGATCGGCGCCGACCTCGCCGAGCAGGAGCCACCAGGCCCACGCGGCCGCGCCGGCGTTCGCGACGAAGTCCGGGATCACCGGGATGCCGCGGGCCGCCAGTCCCGCTTCGGCGTCGGGCGTGGTCGCCGCGTTGGCCGCTTCGATCACGACCTTCGCCTTGACCAGGCCCTGGTTCCCGGCGCGGAGCGCGTAGGAGATCGCCGCCGGGACGAGGATGTCCGCGTCGGTCGCCACGATCTCGTCACGGGGGAGCAGCCGGACGTCGGCGGGGAGCCGGCTGCGGTCGACCTCGCCGTAGGAGTCCCGCAGTTCCAGCAGCGCCGGGATGTCGAGGCCTTCCGGCCGGTACAGCGTGCCGGCCGCGTCGGCGACCGCGACGACCTTCATCCCGGCTTCGTGCAGGTACCAGGCCGCGCCGCCGCCCATGGTGCCGATGCCCTGGACGGCGACCGTGGTCTTCCCGGCGGGCCACTCCCACGCGTCGGCGACACCGAGGCAGGCCTGTGCGACGCCGTAACCGCCGATCACGTCGCCGAGCAGGAGCCCGCCCGGGACCGGAGTGCTCAGCCCGGCCTGTACCCGGCGGAGGGTGTGCGCCGGATCGGCCGAACGACGGATGGCCGCGTGGTACGACTGCTCGAGCCCGAGTTTCGCGAACACCTCGTCGATCAGGTGCTGGGGCACGCCGAGGTCTTCGGCGGTCACCCAGTGGTTGTCGATCCACGGCCGAAGGAAGGCGCAGAACCGTTCCAGCACACCGAAAGCGCGCTCGTCCTTCGGATCGAAGTCGATGCCGCCCTTGGCCCCGCCGACCGGCAGGCCGAAGGTCGCGGTCTTGTTCGCCATCCCCCTCGCCAGGTCCTCGACCTCGGTCATCGTGCAGCCCGCGCGCATCCTGGTCCCGCCGGTCGCGATACCGGAGACCAGGCTGTGCACTACGAGGTAGCCGGTGGCACCGGTGACGGGGTCGGTCCAGACGAGCCTCATCAGCGGTTCGGCGTTCCTCGCGGCCATGCGGCCACCTCCTTCGTGGATTCGGGGTCGTTCCTGCGGCACTTCCGAGGGTGCGCCCCCGCGGGCGCGCGCGTCCATTTACCGAATCTGAACGATGTCGTGCAGAGAAACTGGTGTAACGCGTCACCCGGCGTCCGCGACCGCGCCCGATTACGTTGGGGCCATGGAGCTTTCGTTGCACCGCCTGCGGATGCTCCGCGAGCTGAGCAGGCGCGGCACCGTCACGGCGGCCGCAGCTTCGCTGCATTACACCGCTTCGGCGGTGTCGCAGCAGCTGGCTCAGCTGGAGCGGGACGTGGGCGCGAAGCTGTTCGAACGATTCGGCAGGCGGGTGCAGCTGACCGAACTGGGGCTGCTGCTCACCGAGCACGCCGAGGAGATCCTGGGGTCGGTCGAACGGGCGACGCTGGCCTTGGAAGAGGCGCAGGAGACCGTTTCGGTGCGCCTCATGGCGGGGGTGTGGGCGTCGGTCGCTTCGGGGCTGTTGCCGCACGCGCTGGCCGCGCTCGCGGGTGAGCATCCGGGGATCCAGGTCCGGACCCGCGAGCTGGCTCCCGAGGACACCGCCGACGCCGTCCGTGACGGCGAACTGGACCTGTCGTTCGTCCTCGACTATTCCGACGCGCCGATGCCGTGGGACGCGGGCCTGGAGCGCGCGGTGATCGCGGTCGAGCGGCTGCACGCCGCCGTACCCGCCGGTGCGGTGCCCGCCGGGAGCGCATCCCTGCTCGAACTGGGCGAGCATCCCTGGATCCTCGCCAGCCCGAAGAGTCATTTCGGCCGCGCGGTGCGCACGGCGTGTCACCGGCACGGGTTCGAGCCCAAGATCAACCACGAGGTCGAGGAGCAGTCCACGGCGATGGCGATGGTCAGGGCCGGGCTCGGGGTGACGCTCGTTTCCGACCTCGGGCTCGGGCTCCGGCCGCCGGGGATCGACGTCGTCGCGCTGACCACACCGTTGCTCCGGACGGTTTCGATCGCCTACCGGACGACCTCGTCACGGCGGCCGGCACTGCAGCTGGTGATCGAGGCGGTGCGAAACGCGGCGGCCGCGCTGGGCCTGGGCACGGAGCCCGCTTTGCCCTGATCGTCCCGTCCCGGAAGGTGGTCCGGCGATCCTGCCCGGCAAGAACCGGACTGATTTTGTCGGACCTCGCGTGTAGCGTCCGAAGTCAAGGTATCTCAGTTATCGGACAACCGACTGGACGGCGGAAAGATGACTACTGTTCATGATTTCCCCGAGAAGTCCGGGAGCGCGTCGAACGCGACGGCGAAGGTCCTGTCGGACCGCGCCGAAGGTGAGGCGTATGTGGCTTCCGTGTGCTTCAAACACGGGCCACCGAGACTTCTCGGCGTAGAGCTGGAATTCACCGTGCACTACGCCGACGAACCCGCCCGGCCTCTCGATCCCGACGATCTCGCCACCGCGCTCGGCCCGCACACACCGCGGACGCTGCGCCCCGACAGCCCCGCCCTCCCGCTTCCGGCAGGTTCACCGCTGAGCCTCGAGCCCGGATGTCAGGTGGAGATCTCCGCTCGACCACAGACCACGCTGCGCCACCTGGACGCCGTCGTCTCGGCCGATCTGGCCCATCTCGAAAGTCTTCTCACCGCACGAGGCCTGTACCTGGGGGACACCGGGATAGACAGGCATCGCGCGCCCGCCCGCAAGCTGGGCACCCCGCGCTACGCCGCGATGGAACGCCGCTTCGCCCCGATGGGAGACGGCGGCGCGACGATGATGTGCAGCACCGCCGGCCTGCAGGTCTGCGTGGACGCCGGTGAGGAGCACGAGCTGGCGGTCCGCTGGGCCGCCGTCCACGCGCTCGGTCCGCCCCTGCTCGCCACCTTCGCCAATTCCCGGATCCACGCCGGCCGCGACACCGGCCACGCGTCCGCGCGCTGGCTCGCCGTCATGGAAACGGAAAAGGCCCGCACCCGGTCGGCGGAACCGGGCAAGGATCCGGCCGCGGAATGGGCGGGCAGGATCCTCGACACGCCGCTGATGGTCCTTCCCGGTTCCGACGGCCGCTGGGACGCGCCCGATTCCCTGACCTTCGCCGACTGGATCGACGGACGGGGCGAGGGTGCCCGGCTCGGCAAGCCGACCGAGGAAGACCTGGCCTATCACCTGACGACGTTCTTCACGCCGGTCCGTCCACAGGGGTATCTGGAGATCCGCTACCTGGACGCCCAGCCCGCCGCCAGGTGGCTGCACCCGGTGGCCCTGCTGGCCGCGCTGCTCGCTCGCCCGTCCACAGTGGACAAGGTGCTCGAACTGTGCGAACCGGTCATCGGCAGATGGGAGTGCGCGGCCAGGTTCGGCCTCGCCGACCGGGAGATCGCCGCCGTCGCGAGCAAGGTGGTGGACCTCGGCTGTGCCGAGTTGGGCACGACCGGTCTGCCGCCGGAGACCATCACGGAGATCAGCGAGGGCGTGCAATCCCTCGTACGGGGTTCGAGGAGCCACCAGTCATGAGCGTGGAAAGCACCGAGACCAACCCGCTTCGCGCGCTGAGCCCGCAAGACCTGCGGGCCCACGCCGCCGAGGCGCTCACCAGGGCCCGTGAGCGCAGCATCGCGCTGACGAGCGTCGACGACGAAGACCTGATCCGCCAGCATTCGAAACTGATGTCGCCGCTGGTCTGGGACCTCGCGCACATCGGCAGCCAGGAGGAGCTCTGGCTGGTACGCGACGTCGGCGGCCGCGAGGCGCTCCGGCCCGACATCGACGACATCTACGACGCGTTCCAGCACGCCCGCGCGGATCGCCCGGCCCTGCCGCTGCTGGGCCCGGAGGAAGCGCGCAAGTACGTCCGCGAGGTCAGGGAGAAATCCTTCGACATCCTGGAAACCGTTCCGCTGCAAGGCAGGCGGCTCACCGAGGACGCCTTCGCCTTCGGCATGATCACCCAGCACGAGCAGCAGCACGACGAGACGATGCTGGCCACCCATCAGCTGCGCAAGGGCGACCCGGTGCTGCACGCGCCCGCCCCGCCGCCGTCGCGGTCCGGGCCGCTGCCCGCGGAGGTGTTCGTGCCCGGTGGTGCCTTCACCATGGGCACCTCCGCCGAGCCGTGGGCGCTGGACAACGAGCGCCCGGCGCACGAGGTCGCGGTGGAGGCGTTCTTCATCGACACCGCACCGGTCACCTGTGGGGCGTATGTCGAGTTCCTCGACTCCGGAGGTTACGAAGACCCGAAGTGGTGGAGCGAGCGCGGCTGGGCGTACCGCAGCGAGCACGGCATCGACGCGCCGCGGTTCTGGAAACGGGAGCAGGACGGCTGGTGGCGGACGCGGTTCGGCGTCTACGAGAAGGTGCCCGCCGCGGAACCCGTGGTCCACGTTTCCTTCCACGAGGCCGAGGCGTACGCCGCCTGGGCGGGACGGCGCCTGCCGACGGAGCCGGAGTGGGAGAAGGCCGCCCGGTTCGACCCGGCGACCGGCCGATCGCGCCGGTTCCCCTGGGGCGACGAGGAACCCACCCCCGACCACGCCAACCTCGGGCAACGGCACCTGCGGCCCGCGGAGGTCGGCGCGTACCCGGCGGGCGTTTCACCACTGGGCGTGCACCAGCTGATCGGCGACGTCTGGGAGTGGACCAGCAGCGGCTTCGAGGCGTATCCGGGATTCGCCGCGTTCCCGTACAAGGAGTACTCCGAGGTGTTCTTCGGCGGGGACTACCGGATCCTGCGCGGTGGCTCGTTCGGCACGGACGCGGCGGCCATCCGCGGCACGTTCCGCAACTGGGATCACCCGATCCGGCGACAGATCTTCTCCGGGTTCCGCTGTGCCCGGGACGCGCGGCCGAGCGAGGTGGCCTGAGCGGCATGTGCCGTCACCTCGCGTATCTCGGCGAGCCGCGTTCGCCCGCCGAGATGCTCTTCCACGTCCCTCATTCGCTGCTCGTGCAGTCGTACGCCCCCCGCGACATGCGGGGCGGCGGCTCGGTCAACGCGGACGGGTACGGCCTCGGCTGGTACGCCGAGGGTCCCGATCCGCTGCGGCTGCGCCGGTCCGCTCCCTTGTGGACGGACGGGGATCTGCCCGCCCTGGCCGGGTCGGTCCGCTCGCACGCCTTCATGGCCGCGGTCCGGAACGGCACGACGGCCATGCCGGTCGTCGAGGCGGCGAACGCGCCGTTCACCGGCGGCGGCTACCTCTTCAGCCACAACGGGCTGGTGCGGGGCTGGCCGGACTCGATGGCCGAGCTCGCCGCGAAGCTGCCGATCACCCGCCTGCTGACGCTGGAGGCGACCACGGATTCGGTACTGCTGTGGGCTTTGCTGCGTGAACGGCTGGAGGCGGGCGAAGACCCGCTCGCGGCCGTCACCTGGCTGACCGGAGTGGTCGAGGAGGCGGGGCCGGGTTCGCGGCTCAATCTCCTGCTGACCGACGGCCGGACGCTCATCGGTACCGCGTGGACGCATTCCCTGTCCTATCGGGACACCGGTGACGGTGTGCTCGTCGCGTCGGAACCGTGCGACGACGATCCCGGCTGGACTCCCGTTCCCGACCACCACGCCGTCCGGGTCACCGGCGCGGGCGTGGAGATCCTGCCCCTCGAAGCCGATCGGAGCCCTGAGGCACGATGACCGAACTCGACCTCGACGTACACCACAGCGAATCGGATATCACCGAGCAGCTGCGCGCGGACG
Organism: Amycolatopsis sp. EV170708-02-1; assembly: GCF_022479115.1. Lineage (NCBI taxonomy): Bacteria > Bacillati > Actinomycetota > Actinomycetes > Pseudonocardiales > Pseudonocardiaceae > Amycolatopsis > Amycolatopsis sp. EV170708-02-1. The sequence goes on along the minus strand of NZ_CP092497.1, from coordinate 2,071,520 downwards.
TCCGCGCCGGCCTGGAGGCCGACCAGAAGTGGTTGTCGCCCAAATGGTTCTACGACGCGCGCGGCAGCGAGCTGTTCGAGAAGATCACCGCCCTGCCCGAGTACTACCCGACCCGGAGCGAACGGGAGGTGCTCGCCGCGCGCGGTGGTGAGATCGCCGAAATCTCGGGCGCGCACACCCTCGTCGAACTCGGATCCGGATCGAGTGAGAAGACGAGGCTCCTGCTCGACGCGCTGACGAGTCACGGCACCTTGAAGGAGTTCGTCCCGCTCGACGTCTCCGAAACCGCGCTCGCCGAGGCCGCGGAAGCCATCACGGCCGACTACCCCTCCCTGGAGGTCCGTGGCGTGGTCGGCGACTTCACCCGGCATCTGGACCTGCTGCCGGGCGACCGGCCGCGGATGGTGGTCTTCCTCGGCGGCACGATCGGCAACTTCTTCCCCGCCGACCGCGCCACCTTCCTGCGCTCGGTCCGCGACGTGCTCGACGAAGGGGAGTGGTTCCTCCTCGGGACAGACCTGGTGAAGGACCGGGAGACCCTGGAGCGCGCCTATGACGACGCCGCCGGGGTGACCGCCGAGTTCAACCGCAACATGCTCCACGTCATCAACAACGGCCTGGGCGCGAACTTCGACCCGGCCGCGTTCGACCACGTCTCGTATTGGGACGAAGAGAACGAATGGATCGAAATGCGCCTGCGGGCCCGTGCACCGCTGACCGTCGACATCCCGGGCGCCGACCTGCAGGTGAAGTTCGCCGAGGGCGAATACGTGCGCACCGAGATCTCCGCGAAGTTCCGGCGGGAGGGAATCGCCGCGGAACTGGCCGAAGCCGGTTTCTCCGTGGAGGAATGGTGGACGGACTCGGAATCGCGGTTCGGGGTGAGCCTGGCAAGATCTGTCCGTGGCTAACCCTCTCACGTCGCTCGCCCGCGTGCTCGGCACCAGACCGTGGCTGATGGGGCTCGCGGGCGGGATCATCTGGGTGGACAAGAGACTCCACCGGCTCTTCAAGGGGAAGGTGAGCCTGGTCGCGCTGGCCGGGCTCCCTTCCCTCCGGCTGACCACGACCGGCCGGAAGAGCGGGCTGCCCCGCAGTACCAATCTTTTGTACTTTCCGCACGAGGAGGGTTTCGTGCTCGTCGGCTCCAATTGGGGGAGGCCGAACGATCCGGCGTGGACACACAATCTGCGCTCGCGTCCCGAGGCCGTCGTCGCGCTCGCGGGCAAGGAGATCCCGGTCAGGGCCAGGGAACTGCTCGGTGACGAGTACGAAGCGATGTGGAAACTGCTGCTGGAGTTCTGGCCCGGTTACTCCATGGAGGCCGACGCCGCTCGCCGTGTGTTACCGATTTTCGAGTTGAAGACAACCACTCGATAGGTTCGTACCATCCTTTCGGCCGGTGACTGGGTTACGGGCTTGTGCGAGGCTCGCTTGGTGTTACGCGCCGTGACGTCGGCGGCGCGCCGTGCGACGTGGTCCGTCACGTCGCCAGCCGAGGGAGGAGTCGTTTTGCCGAGATCCACAAGGAGGCCGGTGCGCGGTTTCGCACTGGTAGGGGCACTCGTGGCGGGCGCCGCGCTGTCCGGGGCGTCCGGGACGGCGGTCGCCGCTCAGGAGGCCGGGCCGCCCGCCGCCCAGGTCGGCGCGACGGCGCCGGTGAACTGGGGTGCCTGCACGGCGGACCAGCTCCGCGGTGTTCCGGCCGATCAGGTGAAGTTCTACAGCTGCGCGCGGTATCGCGTGCCGATCGACCACGACAACGCGGCGCTCGGCACGATCGACATCGCGATGCTGAAGCGGGCGGCGAAGACGCCCGACAAGAAGGTCGGTTCGCTGTTCCTCAACCCGGGCGGTCCCGGCGGCTCCGGGTTCCGGATGCCGATCGGCGCGGCGAACTACTTCCAGCCGCAGGTGCTGGACCGGTTCGACCTGATCGGGTTCGATCCGCGCGGGGTCGGGGCCAGCAACCCGCTCAAATGCTTCACCACGCAGGAGGACGCGGACGACGTCTTCGCCGCGCAGATCCCCGTGCCGCTGTCACGGCAGGAGATCTCCGGGACGTTGGCCTCGTACCGCGATTACGGCCAGTTCTGCAAGAACAACGCGGGCGTGCTGCTGAACCACATGTCCACCAAGGACGTCGTGCGTGACCTCGACAAGATGCGGGCGGCCGTCGGCGACCAGAAGCTGACCTTCGTCGGCTTCTCGTACGGGACCCTGATCGGGTCGACGTACACGGGGATGTTCCCGAAGCAGAGCCGGGCGATCGTCGTCGACGGCAACGTCGATCCGGCGCTGCGGACCAGCGACGGCGTGCAGTACGACCGCGAGCGCGCTCGCGGGTTCGAGATCGCGCTGGACGCCTTCCTGCGCAAGTGCGCGCAGGTCGGGCCGAAGTGCTCCTTCAGCGCCGGTACGCCGCGGGAGAAGTTCGACGAGATCCGCGGCCACCTGCGCCAGCAGCCGATCAAGCTGCCGGACGGGAGCAGCTACGACATCAACGCGTTCACCAGCACGGTGGCCGGGGTGCTGTACTCGCCGACGTCGTTCGGGCCGCTGGCCGACGACCTGCAGGCGCTGTACAACATCGTCCACCCGCCCGCGGCGCAGACGCAGACGGCGCAGGCCGTCGAGCTGAAGGTGCTGCGGTCCGGGGCGAACGGGCGCGCGGACGCGAACCCGGACAGCCCCTACACCGGCGACGACTCGTACTTCGCCGTGAACTGCTCGGACAAGAAGATCACGATCAAGCAGGAGAAGGTCCCCGAGATCGCCGCGAAGTGGGAGAAGGAATCGCCCACTTTCGGTCGCTACCAGGCGTTCTCGGACGTGGCGGGCTGCCCGGTGTGGCCGGCGAAGAAGCCGGACGTCTACCGCGGCCCGTGGCAGGCCAAGACCGACACCCCGGTCCTGGTCATCGGGAACTACTACGACCCGGCGACCCAGTACCTGTTCTCGAAGCGGATGGCCGACCAGCTGGGCAACGCCCGCCTGCTCTCGGTCGACGCCTTCGGGCACTGCATCCTGGGCGACTCGCTCGGGGTGGACAAGGTGACGGCCGACTACCTGATCGATCTGAAGGTCCCGGCCAACGGCCAGGTCTTCCAGCCGAACGTCCAGCCGTTCGAAACCGCCTGATCCCGGGCTGAAGAACACGAAGGCCACCGTCTCGGCGGTGGCCTTCGTGGCGTCCGGGGACCGGTCCCGAACTCCCGGCCCTAGGGTTCCGGACGGGGAGGGCCGGATCGGCCGGGCGGCTGCTCGTCCAGGAGATCCGGGTGGGTAACCAGGGCACCGGCTTCGGCTTGGTCGCGGCCGCCGGTGCGCCTGGCTCACCCCACCGGCATGCTGGACGGATGGATCCCGTCCGTATCGCCCGCGAGGTGGTCGAGACCCGTTTTCCCGCCGCGAGGGCCGCGATCCTGGGCGGAAGCGCGAACACCGGATCGCGTACCGCGAAATCGGATCTCGACGTCGTCGTCTTCCTCGACGGGCCGCCCGCGCCGTACCGCGAAACGATCGAACACGACGGCGTGCCGGTGGAACTGTTCTGCCATACCCCGGAGTCCTACGAGGCCTTCGCCACCCAGGAGACCGCCAGCCGCCGTTCGCCTTTGCTGCACATGTGCGGCGAAGGCCTCGTTCTCCTCGACCGCGACGGATTCGGTCAACGGACGCAGGCGGAGGCCCAGGCACGACTGCGTGCCGGGCCTCCGCCGCTTTCCTCGACCGATCTGGAGGACCACCGCTACCTGATCACGGATCTCCTGGACGACCTCGACGGGGCGGACGACCCCGACGAACTGGTCTTCGTCGCCGACCGGCTGCTGATCGCCGTGGCCGAGCTGATCCTCCTCATGGGAGGGCGATGGCGGTCCCACGGCAAGTGGCTCCTGCGACGGCTCCGGGAGGCCGATCCGAAGACCTGCCGGGAGCTGTTGCTCGGCTACCGGCAGGTCGTATGCGCGGGCGATCCCACGTTGTTGCGGCAGGTCGTCGCCGTTGTCCTCGACGGAGTGGGAGGCCGTCTTCTCGTGGGCTACCGACGGGATGCTCCCACCGGTTTCAGACGTTGACGCTCGCGTACGCGTCCAGGCCGTAGTTCGTGGCGTACGCGTTCTCCACGCCGACCAGAAGGTCGACCACCTCGAAGTACCGGTCCCAGAACGGCGTCTCGCGCAGCGCCTCGACGAGCAGCTGGTACGAGTGGTGGTCGTCGGCCTCCCACACCCACACGTCGGTCACCCGCGCGGAGTAGAACTCGGTGTCGAAGAACCGGGACCGGACGCCCTTCACCTTGCTCTCGATGGCGGGGAGGACCTCGGTCTTGAAGGCCTCCACGCGCTGTTCGACGGTGAGCCCGAGCCACTCGGGCGTGGTCTTCACCAGCATGAAAGCGGTCACTGCGGACATGATGTTCCCTTTCGGTCAGGTGTAAGCGCCGGCTTCGATGTCCTCGGCCAGGCTCGGTCCGGATGGGGCCCACTTCAGGAGTTCGCGGGTGCGCGCGCTGGACGCGGACATGTCCAGCGCGAAGAACCGGCCGACGAACCCGAAATGCTCGGCGGCGTTCTCCGGTGCCACGGACACCACCGGGACGTCGAGCGCCCGTCCGACGGCTTCGGCGATTTCCTTCGTGGTGACGGCTTCTTCCGCGACCGCGTGGAGCAGCGAGCCGGTGGGCGCGCCTTCCAGGCCCAGCCGGACGAGCCGGGCGGCGTCGGTGCGGTGCACGGCCGCCCAGGCCGCGCCGCCGTCGCCGAGGTAGCCGGACACTCCGTGCTTGCGAGCGGCCGCCACGAGCGCGGCGACGAAACCGTGGTCGCCCACACCGTGCACGGACGGCGCAAAGCGGGCACTGATCACCCGTATGCCCTTTTCGGCGTACTCGAGCGCGAGGTTCTCGGCACCGCCGCGGTGGGAATCGGGGCCGACGGCGGGGGAGAGGTCGGCCTCGGTGGCAGGGCGTCCGGTGGCCAGGGTCGAGAGGCCCGCGGCGAGGACGAAGGCCCGTCCGGTGCCGGCCAAGGCGTCGGCGAAGGTTCGGACGGCCGCCCGTTCGGCCCGGTCGGACTCCGCGGGGTTGCCCCAGTCGTGCTTGTTCGCCAGGTGGATGACGGCGTCGGCCGCCTCTGCGCCTGCGCGGAGGCCGTCGAGGTCGTCCAGGTCGCCGCGGCGGGTGTGGGCGCCTTTGCGCTCCAGCGTGGCGGCGGAGGCGTCCGATCGGGCGAGGCCGGTGACCTCGTGCCCGGCGTCGAGCAGTTCGTCCACGACGGCCGAGCCGATCCAGCCGGTCGCCCCGGTGACGAATACGTGCATGGGAACGCTCCTTCTACTTGGTGTTGCGGGAAAGCCGTGATTGCAGGACGACGAGCGCCCCGAGGACGAGCACGCTCACGCCGATCACCCGGAGTGCCGTGCTCGCGCCGGTGATGAACGCGGAGATCACCTCCGGCGAGCGGCCGGGCGCGGCGACGGCCAGCGCTTGCGCGACTGTGTGCGGATCGTGATCCGCGCGGATGTCGGACGGCAGCGCCGCGACGAACCGTCCGGTGAGGACGGTGCCGATGACCGCCACACCGAGCGCGCTGCCGAATTCGCGCGTGGTGGCCTGCAGCCCGGCGCCGACACCGGCCTGCGCCGGCGGCAGTGAACCGGAGATCGCGGCGGACAGTGTCGGAAGGGCCAGCGTGACACCGATCCCGGTCACCACGAGCCAGGCCGCGTAGACCGGATACGGCGTCGAAGCGTCGCTTGTGGACAGTCCGATGAGGCCGCAGCCGCAGGAGAGGAACGCGATGGCGACGACGACGTCGACTCCGAAGCGCTGGACGGCCTTGCCCACGTGCCGCGCGCCGAGGATGACCGGGACGGTCAGCGGGATGATCCCGAGCCCGGTCAGCAGGACACCGAAACCCTTGCCGTACTGAAGGAAGGACGCGTTGACGTAGAACAGCGCGAACATCCCGAAGAAGATCGCGATCATGCCGAGACAGGCGCTGCGCAGTGCGGGCACCCGGAACAACCGGGGATCGAGCAGCGGGTGCCCGGCCTTCAGTTCCACGAACGCCCACAGGGCGAACAGCACGGCCGAACCGGCGAATCCGGCGAGGACGATCGGGCTGGTCCAACCCGCTTCGGGACCTTCGACGATGCCGAGCAGCAGCGCGACCGAAGCGGCCACGAGCAGGACGGCGCCGAGCGGGCTGAGCGGCCGCTCGTGCCGCGGGGACACCGGTGCGATCCGGGCGACGAGCGCGACGAGCACCAGCGAGAGCGGGACGGCGGCGGCGAACAGCCATCGCCACGATCCGCCCGCCAGCACGGCGCCGCCGCCGACGTTCCCCACGACACCGCCGATCCCGGTCATCGACGCCCAGGTCGCGATGGTGACGCCCTTGCGCTCGGCGGGGACGGCGTGCAGCAGGACGGCGAGCGTGTTCGGCAGCACGGCGGCGGCCCCGATCCCGGTGATCGCCCGGCCCGCCAGCAGGAACGGCACGTTCGGCGCGATCGCCGACAGCAGCGCGCCGAGCCCGAAGAGCGCGAGTCCCGAGAGCAGGACGCCCTTGCGGCCGAAGCGATCGCCCGCCGCTCCGCCGGGAATCACGAGACAGGCGAAGAAGATCACATAGGTGTCGACGATCCAGATCAGCGCCGACGCGGACGGGTGGAGGTCGCTCGCGGCGAGCATCGGGACGGCGAGGTTGATCGCGGCGACCATCCCGACCACGAGCACGACACAGGCGCATATGGCGGTCAACAGGCCGCGCCGCGAGTCTGCCGGGGCAGCGGTGGCTTCGCGGAGTTGAAGTCGGAGTGGCATGTCCACGACGCTATGGGCGGCATGTTCTTCGTGCCACGCAACTTCGGCAAGGCAGAGTTGCGTACCATGCAACTATGGTCGATCAGCTGGACCTCAACCTCTTGCGGGTGTTCGACGCCTTGCTGCGCGAGGGCAGCGTGACGGCGGCCGCCGAACGTCTGCATCTGTCGATCCCGGCGGCCAGCCGGGCGCTGGGCCGGTTGCGGCGCGCGATGGGGGATCCGATCCTCGTACGCGCCGGCCGCGGGATGGTGCCGACGCCGTTCGCGCTCCGCACGGCGCCGCGGGTGCGTTCGCTGCTCGACGAGGCGTCGGCGCTGATCAGCGCCGACCGGGAGCTGTCGATCGGCGACCTCGAACGCACCTTCACCATCCGCATCAACGACGGCGTCGCCGCGACGCTGGTCACGGCCGCCGTCGAGGCGACCGCCGCCGTCGCTCCGGGTGTCGTCCTGCGCTTCGTCGCGGAAGGCAGCGAAAGCGCCGAAGCCTTGCGCGACGGCTCTGTGGACCTGGACATCGGCGCCGGTGACATCACGGCGCCCGACATCCACTCGACGCTGCTGTACCACGAACGTGTGGTCGCGATCGTCAGGGCGGACGGTCCGCTCGGGAGTGTGCGGCGTCCGACGCTGGCGCACCTTTGCCGCTATCCCCATGTTTCCGCGTCTCGGCGGGGAAGGGGTAGAGGGCCGCTCGACGACGTGCTCGAGGCGGCCGGGCTCCAGCGCCGGGTCGCCGCGGTCGTCCCGACCTCCGCCGTCGCCGCGTTCCTGGTCGCGTCGAGCGACTACATCGGGCTCGCGCCCCAGCGGCTCGCCGAGCAATACGGCCGGTCGCTCGGCATCCGCTGGTTCGCGATCCCCGCGGACCTCCCGCGGATCGAGGTCTGCCAGCTCTGGCACGCGCGGCTCGACGCCGATCCGGCCCAGCGCTGGCTACGTGACACGATCCACGCCGCGTTCGGGCCGTCCGGTGGTAGAGTCTCGAAGGTTGATCAACACCGATCGAGTACGAAAGCGAGGTGAGCGGCACATGCCGGAAGACAGTTCTGGACCGACCGGACGTGGTCGCCGTTCACCCGTGTGCGCGGTGCGCTGACCTTCTCCGGTCTCCTTTCCCTGTCTGGCTTTGTGTACGCACGCCAGAAAAGAGCCGGAATTATGAACACCTTCGAAATGCTGCTCAGGGTCGGCACCGGCGTCGGCCTCGGCGCCGTCATCGGCATCGAGCGCCAGTACCGCGCCCGGATGGCCGGACTCCGCACCAACGCCCTCGTCGCCGTCGGCGCGACGCTCTTCGTCCTGCTGTCCGCCCACGGTTTCGGCGGGCTGAACACCAGCGGTGACGCCGACCCCACGCGGGTCGCCGCCCAGATCGTCTCCGGTATCGGGTTCCTCGGTGCCGGGGTGATCTTGCGCGACGGCCTGAACGTGCGCGGGCTCAACACCGCGGCCACCCTTTGGTGCTCGGCGGCGGTCGGATCCCTTGCGGGAGCGGGGCTTTACAGCGTCGCGCTCGCCGGGACGGCGGTGATCGTCGGGGTCAACGTGCTGTTGCGTCCGCTCGGCCGCGTCGTCGACCGGCGCCCGGAACAGCGGGAAGACGAGCTCGTGAGTGGTAAGGACGGTTAGCACGAACGGTACCCACAGGGCCCGTTCGTGAGGGGTGAGGCGAAGGTGGCGTGCTCGTCTGCTGGGTGAAGGGGGCTTTCGCTGCATCTGATGCGGTGATGGGCCCCTTCGCGTCTTGCTGGGGCACCGTGCTGGCGAGTTGAGTGCGCCCAATGGGGCACTGGGGACGCCATGCCACATTGGGCGCGCCGGGGCGCCACCTTCGCCCTACGGGTCAAGAGAACCAACCGTGTCTCAGCTACCTGCAGTCGGGCGGTTTCGCGTGACGGCAGGGACGACACACGTGATCAGACGGACGACACGCGTGTCCAGGCGGACGACTCGTGGCGGACAGCGACACGCCACCCTTGCCTTACCCCTCGCGGCGAAACTCACGAGCAGGCCAGGAAGTCCAGCAGTATCCGGGAGAACTCGGCGGGCTTCTCCAGGTTGATCATGTGCGCGACCCCGGGGACGACCAGTTTCCGGGCGTCGCGTGCCTCTCTTTCGATCTGGTCCGCGATGGCGAGGATGTCCGAGGAATCCAGATCCCCCGCCAAGGTCAAGGTGCGCGGGATCAGCTCGCCGGTGCGCTCGACGGCCCGTAGCTCGTCCATCAGCGTGAAGCCGGTCAGCCTGTGCCGAACGACGGTCTGGGTGTACATCTCCTGGCACAGCCCACGGACTCGCTGATCGACGTCGGTGGGCGCTCGCCGGGGCCCGTCCACCCACATGCGCAGGATGCATTCGATGGCGGCGGGGAGATCGCCCGGCGTGCCCGCCTCTTCGAGTTTCTTGTTCTGTTCCAAGACGAAGGGATCCTTCGTCACCATCGCGCTGAGCCCGGTGGCGACGAGGACGAGGTTCTCGACCAGATCCGGATACGTCAGCGCGAAATCGACCGCGATCCGCCCGCCGCCGGACAGCCCGACCAGTGAAGCGCGGGGGAGTTCCAGCGCGGTCATCAGCTCACGGAGATCCTCGTAGTGCTTGAAGCGCTCCGTCGGCGTCGAGGAGTCGCCGTGTCCGCGCGCGTCGTACCGGATGGCGGTGTGGTGCCGTTCGAGCGCCGCCATCTCGGCGTCCCACATCCGGGAATCGAGTATCCCGCCGTGGAGCAGGACGACGGGATCACCCTCGCCGCGGATCTCGTACGCGAGCTCGCCGTTCTCGACCGGGATTCGACCATGGGGCATACGGCGACGTTACCGAAGAACGCACGAAGGCCCCTTTCCCGAAAGTGCGGGGAAAGGGGCCTTCGCGTGGGGTGCTTACGCCTGCGTCATCTTCCGCAGGACGTACTGCAGGATGCCGCCGTTGCGGTAGTAGTCCGCCTCACCCGGGGTGTCGATGCGGACGTCCGCGTCGAACTCCACCTTGGTGCCGTCGGTCTTCGTCGCGGTGACGTGGACCGTGCGCGGGGTCTCGCCGTCGTTCAGCTTCGTGATGCCCGAGATGTCGAACGTCTCGGTGCCGTCGAGGCCGAGCGACGAGGCCGACTCGCCCGCCGGGAACTGCAGCGGGATGACGCCCATGCCGATCAGGTTCGACCGGTGGATGCGCTCGAACGACTCGGTGATCACCGCGCGCACGCCCAGCAGGCGCGTGCCCTTGGCCGCCCAGTCACGCGACGATCCGGAGCCGTACTCCTTGCCGCCCAGGACGACCAGCGGGATGTCCTGCGCCGCGTAGTTCTGCGCCGCGTCGTAGATGAACGCCTGCGGGGCGTCGTCCTGGGTGAAGTCGCGGGTGTAGCCGCCCTGCACGTCGTCCAGCAGCTGGTTGCGCAGCCGGATGTTCGCGAAGGTGCCGCGGATCATGACCTCGTGGTTACCGCGACGCGAGCCGTAGGAGTTGAAGTCCTTCTTCTCCACGCCGTGCTCGGTCAGGTACTGCGCGGCCGGGGTGCCCGGCTTGATCGCGCCGGCGGGGGAGATGTGGTCGGTGGTGACCGAGTCGCCCAGCTTCGCCAGCACGCGCGCGCCGGAGATGTCGGTGACCGGGGCGGGCTCCGCCTGCATGCCCTCGAAGTACGGGGGCTTCCGGACGTAGGTGGACTCCGCGTCCCAGTCGAAGGTCTTGCCTTCGGGGGTCGGCAGCGACTTCCACCGCTCGCCACCGTCGAAGACGTCGGCGTAGTCCTTGGTGAACATCTCCTGCGTGATCGCGTAGTCGATGGTCTCCTGGATCTCCTTGGCCGAGGGCCAGATGTCCTTCAGGAAGACGTCGTTGCCGTCGGAGTCCTGGCCGAGCGGCTGGGCCTCGAAGTCGAAGTCCATCGTGCCGGCGAGCGCGTACGCGATGACCAGCGGCGGCGACGCGAGGTAGTTCATCTTCACGTCGGGGTTGATGCGGCCTTCGAAGTTCCGGTTGCCCGAGAGCACCGAAACCGCGGTGAGGTCGTTCTCCTGGATCGCCGCGGAGATCTCGTCCGACAGCGGGCCGGAGTTGCCGATGCAGGTGGTGCAGCCGTAGCCGACCAGGTGGTAGCCCAGCTTCTCCAGGTACGGCCAGAGGCCGGCCTTGTCGTAGTAGTCGGTGACGACCTGCGAACCCGGCGCCATCGAGGTCTTGACCCACGGCTTGACCGAGAGGCCCTTGTCGACCGCGTTCCGCGCGAGCAGCGCCGCGCCGAGCATGACCGACGGGTTGGAGGTGTTGGTGCACGAGGTGATCGAGGCGATCACCACGGCGCCGTGGTCGAGGATGAACTCGCCGCGGTCGGCGCTGGTGACCTTGATCGGGTTGGTCGGGCGGCCGGTGTGGCCGTTCGCCGCCGACTGGATCTCGACGGCGTCCTCGTCCTTGAAGGAGAGGGCGGCCGGGTCGCTGGCCGGGAAGGTCTCCTCGACGGTCTCGTCCACGTTGGTGTGCGGGACCTCTTCGCCGCCCACGTAGTCGTGGATCGACTTGCGGAACGAGTTCTTCGCGTCGGTGAGCTCGATGCGGTCCTGCGGGCGCTTCGGGCCGGCGATCGACGGGACGACCGTCGACAGGTCCAGCTCGATGTACTCGGAGTACTCCGGCTCGTGCGACGGGTCGTGCCAGAGGCCCTGCTCCTTGGCGTAGGCCTCGACGAGCGCGACCTGCTCCTCGGAGCGGCCGGTGAGCTTGAGGTAGCGGACGGTCTCCTCGTCGATCGGGAAGATCGCCGCGGTGGAGCCGAACTCGGGGCTCATGTTGCCGATGGTGGCGCGGTTGGCCAGCGGCACCGCGCCGACGCTCTCGCCGTAGAACTCGACGAACTTGCTGACCACGCCGTGCTTGCGCAGCATCTCGGTGATGGTGAGCACGACGTCGGTGGCGGTCACGCCGGTCGGGATCTCGCCGGTGAGCTTGAAGCCCACGACGCGCGGGATGAGCATGGAGACCGGCTGGCCCAGCATGGCGGCCTCGGCCTCGATGCCGCCGACGCCCCAGCCCAGCACGCCGAGGCCGTTGACCATCGTGGTGTGCGAGTCGGTGCCGACACAGGAGTCGGGGTACGCCTGGCCGTTGCGGGCCATCACCGTGCGCGCGAGGTGCTCGATGTTGACCTGGTGCACAATGCCGGTGCCCGGCGGGACGACCTTGAACTCGTCGAAGGCGCCCTGGCCCCAGCGGAGGAACTGGTAGCGCTCGCGGTTGCGCTCGTACTCGATCTCGACGTTGCGCTCGAAGGCGTCGGCGCGGCCGAAGACGTCGATGATGACGGAGTGGTCGATGACCAGCTCGGCGGGGGCGAGCGGGTTCACCTTGTCCGGGTCGCCGCCGAGGTCGGTGACGGCCTCGCGCATGGTGGCGAGGTCGACGACGCAGGGGACACCGGTGAAGTCCTGCATGATCACGCGGGCGGGCGTGAACTGGATCTCGATCGACGGGTCGGCCTTGGCGTCCCAGTTGCCGAGCGCGCGGATGTGGTCGGCCGTGATGTTCGCGCCGTCCTCGGTCCGCAGCAGGTTCTCGAGCAGGATCTTCAGGCTGTAGGGAAGGCGCTGGGAGCCCTCGACCTTGTTCAGGCGGAACACCTCGTAGGAGGCGTCGCCCACCTTCAGCGTGTCTTTGGCGCCGAAGCTGTCCTTGCTGGCGGGTGCGGTCACTTCTAACTCCAGTGGCGGGTCAGTTCGGTGTGTTCTCCAGGTCGTTCGGGCCGACCCGGAGCGAGTGTTGCGCACCCCCACCGTAGGTCCGGACCCGGGATGGCACACCTCGTTCGTCCCTTCAAACAGTACGCCTGTCCTTTTTGGCTGGCAAGCCGACACGCGCGTAGGGAACGTCTCATCGACCTGCGGCCGTTCGAGTGACGAAACGTTCGTCTGTTCGTCCCCCGTTGAGGGGAAATGGTGCCTACGGTGTGTAAGTTCCTGGTGGTGCTTCTGGTAATGCTGTGACGGCAGTGGCACAGTGAGCTCATTGTTCAAGATCAGGAGGTGGGTGGATCGTGCGTGGTGAAGCCGGGTCGAGGACCGGTGCCCGCCGTGGCACGACCATCGGTGCGCTGGGGATCGCCCTGTTGCTCGGGGTGACGGGTACCGCCATCGCGGTACCGCCGCCCCCGCCGAACCCCAGTGACTCCGAGATCAACTCCAGCAAGGCCGACGCCAACGCCAAGGCGGGCGACGTCGGCAGGCTCACGAACCAGCTGGCCCAGGCCGAGTCGAAGCTCGCCCAGCTCAACGACGACGTCGAGCTGAAGATGGAAGAGGCCAACAAGGCCCGGGTCGACGCGGAGACCGCGCAGGACGAAGCCGCGCAGGCCGATCGCGAGGCGAAGTCCGCGCGCACCGAATCCGACGCCGCGCAGGCGACCATCGACAAGGCCCGCGCCGACCTCGACAAGTTCGCCGCCGCGAGTTTCCAGCAGGGCAGCGCGATCGGCTCGGTGTCGGCGTACCTGACCGCCAACAGCCCGAAGGAACTCCTCGGCCGCGCCCAGATGCTCGACGCGGTCGGCGGCAGCAGGCTCAACGCGCTCGACGCGATGAAGCGGGCGCAGACGGACAAGTCCAACAAGGACGCGACCGCGCGCAAGAAACTGGAGATCGCGCAGGAGCGCAAGCGCGCGGCCGAGGCGGCCAAGCACGAGGCCGACAACGCCCAGAGCGCCGCGCAGCACGCCCAGGACACCCAGGCCGCGCAGAACCAGAAACTCGAAGCCGACAAGGCCAGTGTCGAGAAGCAGCTCTTCGAAGCGCAGCAGAAGGTCAACGGCCTGCAGGGCCAGCGCCAGCGCTACGAGGACTGGAAGGCGCAGAAGGCCCGTGAGGACGAGGAGCGCGCTCGTCAGGCCGCGCTCGCCGCGGAAAGGCCCAGCCAGGGCGGCGGTGGCCGTCCGTCCGCCCGGCCCGTCCAGTCGGCCCCGGCCGGGGCGAGCGTCGAGGCCGTCGTCCGGCGGGCGCTCTCGCAGCTCGGAGTGGTCTACGCGTGGGGTGGCGGCAACACCTCCGGCCCGACCCGCGGTATCCGCGACGGTGGCACGGCGGACCGCTACGGCGACTACAACAAGATCGGGTTCGACTGCTCGGGCCTGATGATCTACGCGTTCGCCGGGGTGAAGTCGCTTCCGCACTACAGCGGTTACCAGTACAACGCCGGGCGGAAGGTGCCGCTCTCGCAGATGCGCCGCGGCGACATGCTGTTCTGGGGCGGCAGCGCGCGCGGTATCCACCACGTCGCGATGTACCTCGGGAACGGCCAGATGGTCGAGGCGCCGCAGTCGGGCCTGCGGGTCCGGATCGCGCCGGTGCGGTACGGCGGCATCATGCCGTACGCGACCCGCTTGATCGGCTAGAGCGTGCCTTACACGGGGATCGTGCTGGCGGGCGGCGCCGCGCGTCGCCTGTCCGGTGTGGACAAACCCGCGCTCCCCGTCGGTGGGAAACCGTTGCTGGCCAGGGCGTTGGCGGCACTCGCGCACGCGGATCCGGTGATCGTCGTCGGCCCGGAACGGCCCGGCTTCGGCGATGTCGTCTGGACCAGGGAATCGTCACCGGGAACGGGTCCGGTGGCCGCGCTCGCGGCCGGGCTCGCGCTGGTGCGCACGGAGCTCGTCGTGGTGCTGGCCGGCGACCTCGCCGGTGTCCGGAAGTCCACTGTGGACCGGTTGCTGGCCGGGCTCGGTTCCGCTGCCGGAGCGGTGCTGGTCGACGCGGCGGGGGAGCGGCAGTGGCTGCTTGGCGCCTGGCGTGCGGAGGCCTTGCGCGGTGCCCTGCCGGAAACGGTGGAGAACGCGTCGCTGCGGCGGACGTTGGGCGGGCTGGAGATCGTCGAGGTGCCCGAAGAGCCGGGAGAGAGCGACGACATCGACACGCCGGAGGATCTGGACCGGTTTTCCTGACCCGAGCAGGGGTACGCGGGCGGGCGGTTCGGCATCATAAGCCGGTGAGCGACCTGCATCCGGACGAGTACGAGTCGGACCTCCTGCGCGACGGCGAGGGCTTCATCGAGGATTTCGACACCTGGTCCGCGCTGCTCGCACTGGAGGCCGTGCTCGACGAAGCGCTCACCGAACCGGAGATCGCCTCGGGGCTCCGCAGGGAAGGACTGCGAGCCGAAGACGCCCGCACGGCCGTTCTCGGCGATGTCACCGCACTCGCGCGGATCCGGATGGAGCGGGAGCGGGCGGGTGTGGTCTTCGAACGGCCCCGGCGCCTCCCGTTCCGGCGGGTGACCGTCCGTGAGGCGGGCTGGTTGCTCGTGACCTGCGCGCTCCTCGTGGGATACCTCCGGATCCTGCAGCTGACGTGGTCGTCGATGCCGTCGCCCTTCCAGCTGGTCGGCGTGCTGGGGCTCGGCGCGGTGATCGGGATGGCGGTCCTGGTCATCGGCCGCCGGATCCCCGGACTCTTCGTCACCGAAGGCTGGCAACGCACCGAGGAGTGGGCGCATCCGGAGATGATCGGCTTGGGCGACCGGTGGGAGTTCGCGCTGAGGGAGATCGTCCTGCCGGCGCTTCGGGCTCATTTGCGGGATCACCGGCGGATCCGATCGGGCGTCGATCTCGTCTTCGAGGAGCCGGACGCCTCGGCGGAGCTGGAAGGGGGCTTGTGCGGACGGCCGCGGTGAAACGGCTGCGCCGGATCGTCGATCGGGCGGATTCGGTGGCCGTCGCGCTGGCCGGGCACCGGGGGACCGGCAAGACAACGGCGATCCGCTCGCTGGAGCAGGGCCTGCTGAGCCGGTCGGACCGGGCGGCGCCGCTGGTCGTCGTCGCCTCCGCGCCCGCCGCGTACGAGGCCCGCGACTTCGTGCTGCACCTGCACGCGTTGCTCTGCAAGGCCGTGCTGGCGAAGATCTCGATGGGCTCGCGAGCGGTGTCCGGCCGTCTCCGTCGGCGGCGGATGCTCGGGCGTTCACTCCGGAAGGCGTTGGCGTTCCTCGTGTTCTGGGGAGTGGCGGCGTCGGCCGTCTGGCTCCTGTGGGGCGGGGCGCCGTGGCGGGACCTCTGGACGCTCGCGCTCGATCTCGTGAACGGGCGGGTTTCGCCGCAGCAGCTGTGGACGGGACAGCCCACAGCGAAGCTTTTGGCCCTCGGCGTGGTGTCGCTGTTCCTGCTGCGGCTGGTGTTCGGCGTGGTGGCGGCCGGTGCCGCCGTCGTCCGGCTGCTGATCGCGCGCCGCCGGGTCATCCGGCTGGCGGGCTTCCGCCGGCTCACCGAACAGCAGCTCGACCGGATCCGGTTCCTGCAGACCTACACGACCGGCTGGTCCGGGAAGCTCAGCATGCCGCTGAAGGGTGAAGCCGGCCGGACCTGGTCGACCCAGCGTGCCGAACAGCAGCTCACCCATCCGGAGGTCGTCGACAAGTTCCGCGAGTTCGCCGAGGAGGCGGCTCTGCGGCTGGCGGCGGAGAGGATCGCCGGCCGGGTCGTGATCGCGATCGACGAACTGGACAAGATCGGCGAACCCGACAAGGCGCATCAGTTCATCAACGACGTGAAGGGTGTCTTCGACGTTCCTGGGTGCCTGTTCTTCGTGTCCGTCTCGGACGACGCCGTCCTCGGTTTCGAACAGCGGGGGCTCGGCGTGCGGGACGCCTTCGACAGCGCGTTCTCGGAGATGGTGCGGCTCGAACCGTTCACTTTGGACGAGAGCAGGCTCTGGATCGCCTTGCGGTTGCGGGGGATCTCCGAACAGTTCTGCTACCTGGCGCATTGTCTGTCGGGAGGACTGCCCCGGGACCTCAAACGCTGCGCCACCGAGATGGTCGATCTCGCGAACGAGGTCTACCAGCCGTCGCTGGAGACCGTCGCGCGAAGCCTCGTCACCGGGGAGCTGGCGGGCAAGGCTCGCGCCTTCATCGCCACCGCGGCCACCTTGGACCGTTCGCCGGAACTGGTCGCGCTGACCACGGAGCTGCTCGGCATCCCGGGGACGGAGGAGCCGGAGGCGCTGGCCGCGATCGCCGAGCGGCTGGTGGCCGACGGCGACGGCGATGCCGCCGCGATCAGCGATCTGCGCTGGCACAGCGGCTGTTTCGTCCTGTTCTGCGCCACCGTGCTGGAGGTCTTCGACGACACGCTGACCGGCGACCGGCTGACGCCCCGCCTGCACCTGCTCGCCGTCGTCCGGCAGCGGATGGCGATGCACCCGAAGCAGGCGTGGGACGACCTGGTGAAGTTCCGGGGCGAGGCCCCTTCACAGCCGTCATACCGCTGATCGGGTTGGCTACCGTCACGAACGGCTGTGTCACCGACCACTACGGTCACATCCGGACGCAAGAACGCAAGCGGGGAACACAGGAGGCACGAGTGACCGAGCCCGGCTACGCCGACGGCGCGCAGCAGCAGCCCGGAACGCCGGCGCGGGACGCCCAGTTGCTGGAGCGGACCGTGTTCGAGGTCAAGCGGATCATCGTCGGCCAGGACAGGCTGGTCGAGCGGATGCTGGTCGGCCTGCTGGCCAGGGGCCACCTCCTGCTCGAAGGTGTTCCCGGTGTCGCGAAGACCCTCGCCGTCGAGACCTTCGCGCGCGTGGTCGGCGGCTCGTTCTCGCGCGTGCAGTTCACCCCGGACCTGGTGCCCGCCGACATCCTCGGCACCCGGATCTACCGGCAGGGCGCCGAGCGGTTCGACGTCGAGCTCGGCCCGGTGGTGGCGAACTTCGTGCTCGCCGACGAGATCAACCGCGCGCCCGCGAAGGTGCAGTCGGCGATGCTCGAGGTGATGGCCGAGCGGCACGTGTCGATCGGCGGCCAGACCTTCCCGATGCCCGACCCGTTCCTCGTGCTCGCCACGCAGAACCCGATCGAGAACGAGGGGGTGTACCCGCTGCCCGAGGCGCAGCGGGACCGCTTCCTGTTCAAGATCGTCGTCGAGTACCCGACGGCCGAGGAAGAGCGCGAGATCATCTACCGGATGGGCGTCACCCCGCCCACCCCGCAGGAGGTGCTCAGCCCGGCGGAGCTGGTGCGGCTGCAGAACGTCGCTTCGCAGGTCTTCGTGCACCACGCGCTCGTCGACTACGTCGTGCGCCTCGTGCTCACCACCCGTACGCCGAACGACCACGGCCTCGCCGACGTCGCGGGCTGGGTGTCCTACGGCGCCTCGCCGCGCGCCAGCCTCGGCATCATCGCCGCGGCCCGCGCGCTGGCGCTGGTCCGCGGGCGGGACTACGTGCTGCCGCAGGACGTCGTCGACGTCGTTCCCGACGTGCTGCGTCACCGGCTCGTGCTGTCCTACGACGCGCTGGCCGACGGCGTCCCCATCGACCACATCATCACGCGGGTGCTGCAGACCGTGCCGCTGCCGCAGGTCTCGGCCCGTCCGCAGGGCGGCGCCGGGCAGGGCGGACCGGTCCCGGCCGGCGCGCCCGTCAGGTAAGGGATCCGAGTGAAGAACGAGAAGGGCGAACGTCCTTCCTGGGCTCCGCCGGTACTCCGCGGGGAGCGGATGGAGGCGGGCCTGCGCACGCTCGAACTCGACGTGCGCCGCCGTCTCGACGGGCTGTTGCAGGGGAACCATCTCGGCCTGGTGCCGGGGCCCGGTTCGGAACCGGGGGAGGCCCGGCCGTACCAGCCCGGTGACGACGTCCGCCGGATGGATTGGGCGGTCACCGCGCGGACGACGAGCCCGCATATCCGGGAAACCGTCGCCGATCGCGAACTGGAGACGTGGCTGGTGGCGGACGTGTCCGCGAGCCTCGACTTCGGCACGGCGCTGTGCGAGAAGCGCGACCTGGTCGTCTGCGCGACGGCCGCGGTCGCCCATCTGACCGGCGGTGGCGGCAACCGGATCGGCGCGCTCGTCTCCAACGGGGCGGGCAGCATCACGCGCATCCCGGCGCGCGGCGGGCTCCCGCACGCGCGAGGGCTGGTCCGCAAGATCGCCGAGACCCCGCGCGCCGAGGAAGGCGTCCGCGGGGATCTCGCCGCGGCACTGGAGAAACTGCGCCGTCCGCCGCGTCGTCGCGGGCTCGCCGTCGTGATCTCCGACTTCCTCGGCGACACCGAATGGCAGCGCCCGTTGCGGGCGCTCGGCGGGCACCACGACCTCATCGCCATCGAAGTCCTCGACCCGCGCGACATCGACCTGCCCGACGTGGGCACCGTCGTGCTGGCCGACCCGGAGACAGGGAAACAGCGCGAAGTGCACGCTTCGGCCTTGCTGCGCAAGGAATTCGGCGCCGCGGCGCACGCACACCGGCAGGAGGTCGCGGCCGCGCTGCGCCGCGCCGGTGCCGCGCATCTGGTGCTGCGCACCGATTCGGACTGGATCGCGGACATGGTCCGGTTCGTGGTGGCCCGCAAACGACGCTGGTCCGGTGGTGTCGCGTGAGCCTCACCGGATTCGCGTCACCGTGGTGGTTCCTGCTGCTGCTGGCGGTCGCCGCGGTGGCCGTGGGCTATGTGCTTTCCCAGCGCGCGCGGCGCAAGCGCACCATGCGGTTCGCCAACCTGGAACTGCTGGAGAAGGTCGCGCCGAAGAGCCAAGGATGGGTGCGGCACGTTCCCGCCATCCTGATCGTGCTTTCGCTGCTGGTGCTCACCGTCGCGCTCGCCGGGCCGACGGCCGAGCAGAAGGTGCC
This sequence comes from Amycolatopsis sp. EV170708-02-1, assembly GCF_022479115.1. Classification (NCBI taxonomy): domain Bacteria; kingdom Bacillati; phylum Actinomycetota; class Actinomycetes; order Pseudonocardiales; family Pseudonocardiaceae; genus Amycolatopsis; species Amycolatopsis sp. EV170708-02-1. The sequence continues at coordinate 2,052,075 of NZ_CP092497.1, read as the reverse complement.
CCGGAACCGGGCCACGGTGATGCTGGTGATCGACACCTCGCTGTCGATGGAAGCGACCGACGTCGCCCCGACCCGGCTGAAGGCGGCCCAGGAGTCGGCGCGGTCGTTCGCGCAGAACATGACCCCGGGCGTGAACCTCGGGCTGATCTCGTTCGCGGGCACGGCGACCGTGCTGGTCGCGCCGACCACCGATCGCGGTGGCGTGGTGAAGGCGATCGACAATCTCAAGCTGGCGCAGTCCACCGCCACCGGCGAAGGGATCTTCGCCGCGCTGCAGTCGATCGAGAGCTTCTCGGCGATCGTCGGTGGCGCTGAGGGCCCGCCGCCCGCGCGGATCGTGTTGATGAGCGACGGCAAGCAGACCGTCCCGGACGACCTGTACGCGCCGCGAGGCGGCTACACGGCCGCTCAGGCCGCGAAGCAGGCGCAGGTGCCGATCTCGTCGATCGCGTTCGGGACCACGCACGGCTCGGTCGACATCGACGGCAAACCGCAGGAAGTCAAGGTCGACGTCGAGTCGCTGGAGGAGATCGCGCGGCTTTCGGGCGGCGATTTCTACAAGGCGGCCAGCGCTGAAGAGCTGAAACGCGTGTACGACGACCTCGGCGAGCAGATCGGGTACGAGCTCAAGGACGCCGACGCGAGCAGGCCATGGGTCATCATCGGGACTCTGGTGCTGATGATCGGTGCCGCGGCTTCGCTCTTCCTGGGGCAGCGCCTGCCGTAAGCGGCCTTTCTGGGCGGCGGCTGTGTCGCGAAAGCCACCTTCGCAACGCTGGCTCGGGGATGAAGCTCCCTTCACCGCATTAGACGCGGCGAAGGGAGCCTTCATCCCGCCACCGACTCACGGACCGTTCATAGCCTCCGGGGCGGGGCGGTCAGGGGGCCGCGAAGCCGTTCTGCCGCCAAGCCTCGTACACACTGATCGCAGCGGTGTTCGAAAGGTTCAGCGACCGGCTCGAAGGCAGCATCGGCAGCCGTACCCGGTCGGTCACCTCGGCCGACTCCTGCACTTCACGAGGCAGCCCCGCCGACTCCGGCCCGAACATCAGCACGTCACCGGGCTCGTACGCGACGTCGGTGTGCAGCCGCGTCGCCGAGGCGCTGAACGCGTAGACCCGGGCGGGCAGCAGCGCCGCCCATGCGGCGTCGAGATCCGCGTGGACGTGGACGCGCGCGAGGTCGTGGTAGTCGAGCCCGGCGCGCCGTAACTGCTTGTCCTCCAGCGTGAAACCGAGCGGCTCCACCAGGTGGAGTTCGCAGCCGGTGTTCGCGGTCAAGCGGATCGCGTTACCCGTGTTGGGCGGGATTTCGGGGCGGTAGAACAGGATGCGGAACACGAGGGTTGATCGTCTTTCGTTCACGGGCGCTTCGCCTGAGCGCGGCCGGGCGGCCATCAAGCCGGACGAGCATGAGGCCCGCCCGTGACCATCCCACCACAGGAGGGCTTCATGCCTTCGCTCCCTCACCCCCTGTCGCGGCGTCGCTTCCTCGGTTATGGCTCCGCCGGCGCGGCCGCCGTCCTGCTGGGGACCGGTGCCTGGAACGCCGCCGGCGCGATGCCGCTCGCCCGCGGTGCCGGCGACCCGTTCACCCTCGGTGTCGCGTCGGGCGACCCGTTGCCCGGCGGTGTCGTGCTCTGGACCAGGCTCGCGCCGAAGCCGTACGAGGCCGACGGTTTCGGCGGCATGCCGCGAACGCCGGTCCGGGTCGAGTACGAAGTGTCGCTCGACGAGCGTTTCCGCGCCGTCGTCCGCCGCGGGTCCGTGGTCGCCACGCCCGAACTCGGCCACTCCGTGCACCCGGAGGTCCACGGTCTCGCGCCGGATCACGAGTACTTCTACCGTTTCCGCACGGGCGGCGTGATCTCGCCGGTCGGCCGCACCCGGACGGCGCCGGTCGCGTGGTCGTCGCCGCGTGAGCTGAACTTCGCGTTCGCGTCCTGCCAGAGCTGGGAGGCCGGGCACTTCACCGCCTACGAGCACATGGCGGCCGAAGACCTCGACCTGGTCGTGCACCTGGGCGACTACCTCTACGAAAGCGGTGTCACCGGTATCGGCCGCGGTACGCCGGTGGGGCCGCAGTTCAAGGGCGAGACCTTCGACCTGGCCCGCTACCGGCTCCAGTACGCGCTCTACAAGTCCGAAGCGCCGCTGATGGCCGCGCACGCCGCCTTCCCGTGGATCCACGTCAACGACGACCACGAGGTGGAGAACAACTGGGCGGGCGACATCTCGCAGATCGACAAGGAACCGGACCAGGACCGCGCGGTGTTCCGGCAGCGGCGGGCCGAGGCGTTCCAGGCGATGTACGAGCACCTGCCGTACCGCATCGCCCAGCTGCCGAAGGGCCCGGACGCGCGGCTTCACCGCCGGCTCAGCTACGGCACGCTGGCCGATTTCACCATGCTCGACACCCGCCAGTACCGCGACGACCAGCCGTGCGGCGACGGCCAGTCGGCGAACTGCACCGAGCGGTTCGACGAGAACCGCACCCTGCTCGGCTCGGAGCAGCGGCAATGGCTGCTCGACGGGTTCTCGCGGTCCCGCGCGCGGTGGCAGATTCTCGGCAACCAGGCGCCGATGGGCCAGACCGACACCGACGCGGGCGAGGCCACGAACGTCTACCTCGACCCGTGGGACGGCTACGTCGCCGACCGCGACCGCGTGCTCGCCGCGGCGCAGGACCGTGGAGTGCGCAACCTGGTGGTCATCACCGGCGACAGGCACCAGAACTACGCCTGGGACCTCAAGCGCGACTTCGGCGACCCCGGCTCGCCCACCGTGGCGAGCGAGTTCGTCGGGACGTCGATCACCAGCGGCGGCAACGGCGCGGACATGACACCCGGCGGTGAGAACCTGCTGAAGGCCAACCCGCACATGAAGTTCTTCAACAGCCAGCGCGGCTACGTCCGGGTGAACGTGAACCGGCAGCGCTGGCGGAGCGACTTCCGGGTGGTGCCGTACGTCAACACCCCTGGAGCGCCGATCAGCACACGGGCCAGTTACGTCGTCGAAGACCGGCGGCCCGGCGTTCAGTCCGCCTGAGCGGGCACGAAGGGGGCGTACGCCTCGCGCACCGCCGCGGGCGGCGCCGCCTTCGTGAGCGTCGCCGGATCGACGAAGACGTAGCGGGTCTTCACTTCCGCGCACACGACGCCGTCGCGGGTGATCTGGAAGTCGATGATCAGCGACGTCGTGCCGAGGTGGTTCAGGAACACGGCGACGATCAGTTGGTCGTCGTAGCGGCAAGGCGCGCGGTAGCGGAGGTTCGATTCGGCGACGACGACGTCGACACCGCGGGCCAGCGCCTCCTGGTGCGAGCCGAAGAGGGCCTTCTCCACCTCGAACATGGCCATGTCCACATAGGCGAGGTAGTGCGCGTTGAACACGATGCCCTGTCCGTCGCATTCGTGGTAGCGCACGCGCAGCGGCATCTCGACGATGGGTTTCTTCACCCGACCAATGTAGGGGCCGAAGGACGCTTTCCCCGCATCGCATGCGGTGAAAGCGTCCTTCGCCCGATGGCATGCGGGGAAAGTCCCCTTCAGCCCCCTACTCGATGAAATCGATATTCGGATGCCGCGGCGACTCACCGTCGAACAGGTGCTTGTCCCGGCCGCGGAGGTGCAGGTCGAAGAACGCGCCGATGTAGTCCCGCTGAGCGGCCACCGAACGACGGGGATCGATCGTGCCGATGACCGCCTCCCGCTTCTCCGGCGCGACTCGCGAGCCGAGCTGCGGCACCACGACCTGCAGATCGCTGTACGCCATATGCGTGCTGCCACCGCGAAGCAGGAGGTCCCGCTTCCATCCGCGCTGGTTCGCCCAGAAGTCCGCCCAGCTGCGGTCGAACTCGGGGTGCCGGTGCGTGTGCTCCAGCGGTTTGCCGTTCTCGTCGACGCCCTCGGCGCCCATCAGCAGGAACGGCCGGTCGAGGCCGCGTTTCGTGACCTCGCCGGGCACGTAGGCACTGCCCGGCGGGTAGCCGAACGCGGTCGCCATCGCGCCGTCGAGGTTGATCCCGGCGTCGACACGGCGGTCGTGGACCATCGTCTCGCCGGCGGTGAACCCGCCGTAGGAGTGGCCGTAGGCGCCGACCCGGGACAGGTCGAGCGATCGGCCGAGCCCACGGGGGAGCGGCCGGTTCTCGGCGTCCGGGTTCTGTCCGCGGGTGATGTCCGACAGCCTGTCCAGGACGAACCGGCTGTCGGCGACCCGGGCGTCGAGCGCCTTCTTCATGAACTCCGGTCCCTCGCCCGGCGGAACGGCCGTTTCGAGCCTGCCGCCGGGGAATTCGACCGCGGCGCTTTCGTAGGTGTGCGAAAGCGAGACGACCACGTACCCGCGGCTGGCCAGGTCGTCGACGATCGTCGTGTACGTCTCGCGAGGGCCGCCGAACCCGGGGGAGAAGAGCGCCACCGGTTTCGGTGCGCCGTGCGCCACCGGGACGCCGGTTTCGGCGTGCCGCTTCGCCGACGCCCAGTCGATGGAGCCGACCGGGAGACCGAGATAGTCCTCGGCCGCGAACGTCTGATCGATGACGCCGCTCACGCCGGGCGTGAGCCACGGCGCCCGCGGGCCGTCGGCGAACCGGTCCGCCGGATAGGTGACGGTGACCATGAGCTCCCGGCGCCGCTCCGGTTTCCACGGATCGGCGCGGGAGCGGTCGACGAGGTGGAGGTCGGTGGTGCCGACGTCGTAGGGGCCGGTGAGGGCCGGTGCGGTGAGCTTGGCCTGGTCGGCCGCGACGGCGGGGGCCGCCGTGGCGAGCCCGCCCGCGAGCGCGAGGCCCGCGATCAGCGCCGAACTCCGCACCACCCTGGTGTGTCTCGATCCCAATGCTGGAATCCTTCCGGATCGGGGCGGCCCGGTGGCCGCCTGTTTCCGACCCTGGCAGCGCCCCGGTGCGACGCGCATCCATCTGAAGATGGAGCCGCGATCACCCGTGCAGGGCACGGTAGGCCGAGGCGGCTCCGGGATGCAGCGGGACCTTCCCGGTGCCGATCAGCGTCCGGACGTCGAGGAACTGCGTTCCCACCGCGGCCGCGGGGACGAGATCGGCGGCGTGCCCGGCCAGCACGCGCGCCACCGCGGCCGCGACGTCGTCGGGCAGCGAAGGAGCCGCCAGCAGCAGGTTCGCGACGCCGATCGTCCGCAGCTCGCCGACCCCCTGATAGGCCTGCGCCGGCACGTGGACCTGGTCGTACACCGGACCGAAGCCGGCGCGCAGCGCGGGAAGGTGGCCGTCGAGCGGGAGGAGCGTGATCGGGGTGGTGCGGTTCAGCTCGGTGAGCGCGGGGGTCGGGATCCCGCCGGACCAGAGCAGCGCGTCGACCTCGTGCGCGGCCAGCGCGTTGATCGCTTCGCCCAGAAGCAGGTTCTTCGCCTTCACCGGCACCCCGGCGCGGGCGAACAGGCGACTGCTGAACACCGCGACGCCGGACCCGCTCGCGCCCATCGCCACCGGCCGGCCGGACAGGTCGGCGAGTGACCGCACACCGCCGTCCACCCGGACGACGAGCTGGTGGTAGTTCTCGTAGACGCGGCCGATGGCCGAGAACGCGATCGGGACGGAGAACGGCTCCGCGCCGAGGAAAGCGGATTCGGCGACGTCTCCGAGGACGAGTCCGAGATCGGCCCTGCCGTCCCGTAGCCGCCGCAGGTTTTCGACACTGGCCTCGGTGGCCACGGCCGTCGCCCGCAGCCGTGGTTCCGCCCGGTTCAGCTGCTGGGCCAAGAGTTCCGCGAAGGCCAGATAGAAACCGCCGTTCTCGCCCGCCGCGATGAGGACCTCACGTTCCGGTCCCTGATAGCCCGTGGCCGAACATCCGGCGATCGTCGCGAGCCCGGCGAGGAGCGCGGTGCGCCTGGTGACAGTCATGCCTTTTCCCCTGCCGCGAGAGGGAGTTCGACGCGGACTTCGAGGCCGTGCGGTTTCGCCTCACGTAGTTCGAGCTTCCCGCCCCTGGCGAGCACGTGCTGGCTCGCGATCGCGAGGCCGAGGCCCGTGCCGCGTGGCGCGCCGTCGCCCCCGGCACGCCAGAACCGTTCGGTCGCGCGCTCCCGGTCCTCTTTGGACAGTCCGGGACCGTTGTCGGACACGAAGAGCGTCGCCGTCGTGTCGCCGGTTTCGTAGCCGGTGATGATCGTGGCGCCGCGCCCCGCGTAGTGCACCGCGTTGTCCAGCAGGACGTCCAGCACTTGCGCCAGTTCGCTTTCCTCGCACCGCACCGGCACCGGCTCGTCGTGGCCTTCCGCCGCCGCGAGACCCACGCCCGCGTCTTCGGCGGAGGGCCGCCACGCGTCGACGCGTTCGGCCAGGACGGCAGGGAGATCGCAGGGTTCTTCACCGGACTCGCCCGCGGCGAGCCGGGTCGCGGCGCTTTCGGCGAGCGCCAGCGCGAGCAATCCGTCGAGCAGGGATTCCAGGCGCTCGACCTCCGCGACGGTCGCCCGGTAGGCCCTCTGACCGTCGCCGTCGACCTGTGCGGCGAGCGAGTCCACCCGCAACCGCAAAGCGGCCATGGGGTTCCGCAGCTGGTGCGACGCGTCCGCGACCAGCCTCCGTTGCTGTTCGGAGGCCTCGACGACGGCGTCGGACATCCGGTTGAACGACGTCGCGAGCGAACGCAGCTCACGGGGCCCGGCCCGGTCGGGGACCTGCGCGCGATGTCCTTCGGTCACCGCCTGCACGCCCGTCTCCAGTTCGTGCAGTGGCCGCACCATCCAGCGGGCCAGCAGCACCGCGAGCAGCACGAACACCGCCGCGACCAGCACCGCGCCCGCGACGATCGCGGCCCAGCGGGCGGCGACGTCGGCCGCCGCCGTGGTCACCGACGCGCGGAGCACGACGACACCGGCCACCCGGGTCCCGGTGCCCACCGGACGGGCGAAATGGACCGGATCGGCCGACCACGGGCTGAGCTGTTCCGGGCCCTTCGCGGGCTGGTTGCGCAGGGCGGCCTCGACGAGCGAGCGGACCACCGGTTCCGCGGCGGTCATCCCGCCGGTTTCGACCAGTGGCACGCCGCGCGCGTCGACCACCACGACCGCCTCGCCGTATAACGACGAATACCGCTCGGCGTCGACCGCCAGCGCGGTCGGATCGGCGGCGTCGACCGCCTGCTGGGCGAGGACGACGAACCGGTCGACGTCGGCGTTGCGGGCGATCACGAGCTGCTGGGTGCGCTGTGCGGCGGTCGACCCGAACAGCGGGATCGCGAACGCGGCGACCACCGTCAGCGCGAGGGCGACGAGGACGACCAGCAGCCGGGTGCGCACCGGTCAGCCCCGGCCCAGCCGGTAGCCGAAACCCCGGATGGTGGTCAGCAGGCCGGGCCGGTCGAGCTTCGCGCGCAGCTGGGTCAGGTGCACGTCGAGCGAACGGGAGACGGCGAGGTACGCGTCGCCCCAGACCTCGTCCATCAGCTGCTGGCGGCTCACCGCGGTACCCGGGCGGGCGGCGAGCACCGCCAGTACGGCGAACTCCTTGGCGGTGAGCCCGATGTCGTGCCCGTCGACCAGCACCCGTCGCGCGCCGAGGTCGATCTCGACGTCCTCGACGCGCACGACGCCGTCCTGCGGCGCCGCGGAGACGGCGGCGCGGCGGACGACGGCGTCCATCCTCGCCAGCAGCTCGGCCAAGCGGACCGGTTTCGTCAGGTAGTCGTCGGCGCCGAGCCGCAGCCCGCGCACCACCGACCGTTCGTCCCCGCTCGCCGTGAGCACGAGCACCGGCACCGGCGACACCTGACGGACCTTCCTGAGCACGTCGAGCCCGTGCATGTCCGGCAGGTTGAGGTCCAGCAGGATCACGTCCGCGGCGCGATGCCGGTGCAGCGCGTCGCTGCCGCGGATCGCGTGGGAGACGGTGTGGCCGCGCGTTTGCAGCGCTTCGGCGATCGCGTCGGCGACACCGGTGTCGTCCTCGACGAGCAGCACCCGCACGGCCACACCTTCCCGCCTAGCCTTCGCGGCCGGACACGAGCTCAGGCTCGGGCCGCTTCTTCTTGTCCAGCTCCGAGGTCTTCGAGGTTTCCCGCATTGTGCCGTACACGATGAGCGACACCAGGACACAGCCCGCGACGTAGTAGAAGAACACCGATTCGTGGCCCGCCCCCTTCAGCGCCTGTGCGATGAGCTCGGCGGTGCCGCCGAAGATCGCCACGGTGAGCGCGTAGGGGAGACCGACGCCGATCGCGCGGATCTTCGTCGGGAACAGCTCGGCCTTCACGATCGCGTTGATGGAGGTGTACCCGGTGACGATCACCAGGCCGGCCAGCATCAGCAGGAAGGCGAGCACCGGCTCCTTCGTCCCGCCCATCAGCGTCATGATCGGGACGGTCAGCAGGGTGCCCGCGATCCCGAAGAACATCAGCAGCGGACGGCGGCCGATGCGGTCGGAGAGCTTGCCCGCGAACGGCTGCAGGATCGCGGCGACGAGGATCGCGCAGAACAGGATCAGCGTGACCGTCCGGCGCGGGATGCCCGCAGTGTTCTCCATGAACTTCTGGCTGTAGGTGGCGAAGGTGTAGAACGACACCGTGCCGCCGAGGGTGAGGCCGACGACGAGCGCGATCTCCTTGGGGTACTTGATCAGCGCGCGCAGCGTGCCCTTGTCGCCCGCGTCCTTGCCGGTGCCGGAGGCCTTGGTCTCCTCGAAGCTGGCCGACTCGTCCATTCCGCGGCGCAGGACCATCACCACGACCGCGGCGAGCGCGCCGACGACGAAGGCGATGCGCCAGCCCCACGAGGTCAGCTGCTGCTCGGTCAGGACGGCCTGCAGGAGCAGCTGGAGGCCGAGCGCCAGCAGCTGGCCGCCGTACAGCGTCACGTACTGGAAGCTGGAGTAGAAACCGCGTTTGCCCGGAGTGGCCACTTCGGACAGATAGGTCGCGGAGGTCGAATACTCGCCGCCGACCGAGAGCCCCTGGACGAGCCGGGCCACCAGCAGCAGGATCGGCGCGGCGATCCCGATCGTGGCGTAGGTCGGTGTCACGGCGATCATCAGCGACCCCGTCGCCATCAACGTGACGGAAAGCACGAGTGCGCTTCGTCGCCCGAAGCGGTCCGCGAACCGGCCGAGCATCCAGCCGCCGAGCGGCCGCATGAGGAAGCCGACGGCGAACACCGCCGCGGTGCCGAGGAAGGCCGCCGTCGTGTCCTTGGTGGGGAAGAAGGACTTGGCGAAGTACGTGGTGAAGGCGGCGTAGGCGTACCAGTCGTACCACTCGACCAGGTTGCCGATCGAGCCGCGCAGCACGTTGCCGACGACTCGACGTTCGCTCACGGGCGGCGTGGATTCGCCGATCCGGGTTGTCATCTTTGACCTCCTGTGTTCCGGCTCACGGTGAACAATCCGTGACCGCCGGGCAAGGTTTCGGCGCGGTTCCTAACATCCGCTTAGGACGGTCGCGGTTACCCGGAGGTAGGGGTGGCGCGGCTCCGGCGCGAACCAGGCGAGCCGATAGCCTCAGTGCCGTCAGCGCGACAGGACGAGGCGAGGAGAGCTGAAGTGGGACGGTCGGTACTGGTCACCGGCGGCAACCGCGGCATCGGTTTGGCGATCGCGAAGGACCTCGCGGCGCAGGGGCACAAGGTCGCGATCACGCACCGCGGTTCCGGCGCGCCCGAAGGCCTCTTCGGCGTGCAGGCCGACGTCACGGACGCCGAGCAGATCGACGCCGCGTTCAAGCTCGTCGAGGAGCACCAGGGCCCGGTCGAGGTCCTCGTCGCGAACGCCGGGATGACCGACGACACCCTCCTCATGCGCATGAGCGAGGAGCAGTTCACCCGCGTCGTCGACGCCAACCTCACCGGCGCGTACCGGGTCGCCAAACGCGCCTCGCGCGGCATGCTGCGCGGCAAGTGGGGCCGCTACATCTTCATCTCGTCCGTCGTGGGCCTCACCGGTTCGGCCGGCCAGGTCAACTACGCGGCCAGCAAGGCGGGCCTCGTCGGCCTCGCCCGTTCGCTCGCACGTGAGCTGGGCTCGCGCAACATCACCTCGAACGTCATCGCGCCGGGCTTCGTCGCCACGGACATGACCGACGAGCTCGGCGAGGACCGCAAGAAGGAGATCCTCGCCCAGGTTCCCTCCGGCCGGTACGCCGAGCCGTCGGAGATCGCCGCCGCCGTCCGCTACCTCGCCTCCGAAGAGGCCGGTTACGTCAACGGCGCGGTGCTGCCGGTCGACGGCGGCCTCGGCATGGGCCACTGACGTCCCCGTTTTCCCGTACCGATCGCAAACCACTCCGGACTGGAGGTCCCGTGCCAGGACTGCTCGAAGGCAAGCGCCTGCTGATCACCGGCGTCATCACCGACGCCTCGCTCGCGTTCCACGCGGCCAAGATCGCGCAGCAGGAGGGCGCGAAGGTCGTGCTCACCGGCTTCGGCAGGCTGTCGCTCGTCGAGCGCATCGCCAAGCGGCTCCCCGAGCCGGCGCCGGTGCTGGAGCTGGACGTCACCAACCAGGAGCACCTCGACTCCCTCGCCGACCGCGTGCGTGAGCACGTCGACGGGCTCGATGGCGTGCTGCACTCGATCGGGTTCGCCCCGCAGTCCTGCCTCGGCGCGCCGTTCCTGGACGCCCCGAGCGAGGACGTGAAGGTGGCCGTCGACGTCTCGGCGTACTCCTTCAAGGCGCTCACGGTCGCGACGCTGCCGCTGCTCTCGCGCGGTTCGTCGATCGTCGGCATGGACTTCGACGCGCGCGTCGCGTGGCCCGTCTACAACTGGATGGGCGTGGCGAAGGCGGCGCTGGAGTCGGTGAACCGGTACCTGGCGCGCGACCTCGGCCCGAAGGGGATCCGGGTCAACCTGGTCAGCGCCGGTCCGATGAAGACCATGGCCGCGAAGTCGATCCCCGGCTTCTCCGACCTGGAGGAGGGCTGGGGCGACCGCGCGCCGCTCGGCTGGGACAGCTCCGACCCGGACCCGACGGCGAAGTCCGTCTGCGCCGTCCTGTCGGACTGGCTGCCCGCCACCACCGGCTCGATGATCATGGTCGACGGCGGAGTGCACGCACTCGGCATCTGAGTCTCGATGCGCGTGAAGGCCCCCTTCCCTCGGCTGAGCCGCGGGAAGGGGCCTTCACGCGTGTCAGGGGAGGACGGCGTTCGCGACGTGCCAGGAGTCCTCGAGCAGCAGGTATTTGGTGATCAGGCCGGCGTCGTCCACCTCGAACTCGATCGTGAAGGCCGTCTGGATCACCTTGCCGGTGCTGCGGATCGTCGAGCGGAGACGGCCGATCGCGACCGCGTGCGGCCCGTCGACGAGGACGCGTTCGACGTCGAACCGGTCCTTGACGAGGCCCTTGTCGAGCAGGTCGTAGAACTCGCGGATCTCCGCCCGGTTCCGGCGCGGGCCGATCCACGGGACCAGCTCCGTCGCGCCGGGGATGTCCCACGCGACGCTGTCGGCGAAGAGTTCCGTGGCGCCGTCAGTGTCTCCTGTGGACATCCGGCGGAAGAACTCGTCGAGGGTGGCCTTGGTTCGCTCGGACATGTTTCTCCTTACTGGGTAACGGGTTCGCGGAGCAGACGGGTGTCGTCGGTGCGCTGGACACCGGCGGCGAAGGTGAGTGCGACGACGGTGGCGACCCCGAGCCCGACGCTCACCCACGCCACGCTGGGATAGCCGAGACCGGCGTCGATCGACTCGCCGCCGAGCCACGGGCCGACGGTGTTGCCGACGTTGAACGCGGCGGTCGTGCTCGCGCCGACGAGCGTGGGCGCGTTGCCCGCCACGGCGAAGGCGCGGACGTTCAAGGCGGGATTGACCCCGAATCCGGCGACGCCGAACAGGAACACGGCGAAGATGGCGACCGGCGTCGCTGGGCCGGAGAGCGCGAGCAGGACCAGGGCGAGCAGGGCGACGGCGAGGCCGCCGTAGAGGGTCGCGAAGGGCCTCGCGTCGGCTAGCCTGCCGCCGGCGGTGATACCGATCAGCGCGCCGAGCCCGAACAGGGAAAGCACGCCCGGCACCCAGCTTTCCGGCAGCCCTGCGACCTCGGTCAGCAAGGGGGCGAGGTAGCTGAAGGTCGCGAAGATCATCGCCTGCGCGAGCGCGATCACGCCGAGCGCCAGCCAGAACCGGCCGCCTCGGTAGAGCCGCAGTTCGGTCGCGACGTCGGTCTTGTCTTCGCCGTTCTGCGTCTCCGGAACCAGGGCGAAGACCCCGATCAACGCGATGACGGTCAGCACCGTGACCGCCCAGAAGGCCGCCCGCCAGCCCGCGTGCTGGCCGAGGAAGGTCCCGGCGGGCACGCCCGCGATGTTCGCGACGGTGAGCCCGCCGACCAGGATGGCCAGCGCGCGGCCGCGGCGTTCGACCGGGACGAGCGCGACCGCGGTGGCCGCCGCGACCGCCCAGAATCCGGCGCAGGCGACCGCGCTGACGACGCGTGTCGCGAAGAGCAGGGCGTACCCGGATCCCAGCGCGCCCACGACGTGCGAGAGGCCGAAGACGACGAGCAGGGCCATCAGGGTGGCGCGCCTCGGCACCCTCAGCGTCGCGATCGCGAGCAGGGGAGCGCCGACGACCATGCCGATCGCGAAGGCCGAGATGAGCAGCCCGGCCTCCGGGATGCCGACGTGCAGATCGGCCGCCATTCCCGGGAGCAGGCCGGTGATCATGAACTCGGACGTGCCGAGCGCGAACACGCTCAGTCCGAGAACGCAGACTGCCAAAGGCAAGGGACTTCCCTCCAGTTTTGTATCGTTCAGTCCAAAATGTGGGCAGCGTTGCGCACAGGGGTTGTTTCGGTCTACTTCGCGGCGATCGCGTCCACGGCGATGGCGGCGACGGCCTCCATCGCCGCCCGGTCGGCGCCGCGGCGGGACATCAGCCGGAGTCCGGCGACGGTGCTGTGCGCGAACTCGGCGACGGCGCCGGGTTCGCGACCGCTGTCGATCGTCCCGTCGAGTTGTCCTTCCTTGGCGCAGGCCGAAAGAAGGGAGAGGTGCCGCCGGGTGTCGGCGTCGATCCGTGCCTTGATCTCGGGATCGCGCTCGCCGAACTCGGCCACCGTGTTGACCACGAGGCAGCCCCGGCCGTGATGCTCGACCTCTTCGTCGATCGTGTACGCGAACAGGGCACGGATCCGCTCGATGCCGGTCCTGGGTTCTTCGAACAAGGCGGTCCTGGCCGCGATCCCGCGTTCGGCGTAGTGGTCGAGCGCGCGCATGAACAGCGCGTGCTTGCTGGTGAAGGTGTTGTAGATGCTGCTGCGACCCAAACCGGTGGCTTCGCAGAGGGCCTGTGTCGACGTGCCCTCGTAACCGCGTGCCCAGAACGCGTCCATGGCGCGCCCGACCGCGGCGCGCTCGTCGAATTCCTTCGGCCTGGCCATGGAAGCGACCGTACCAGGTTTTGGATCGGTCGGTTCAAAACGGGTCGGGTCAGCGTGCGGAGCGCCACAACGGCAAGATGACAGGGTGGGTTACGACGCGCTGCTTTGGCTTTCGTTCGGTGGTCCCGAGGGACCCGACGAGGTGATGCCGTTCCTGGAGAACGTCACTCGGGCCGAGGGGTCCCCCGGGAACGGCTGCTCGAGGTCTCCGAGCACTACCAGCACTTCGGCGGGGTCTCGCCGATCAACCGGCTGAACCGGGACGCGATCTCCGCGGTCGAGAAACAACTCGCGGCCGCCGGCATCGATCTGCCCGTCCACTTCGGCAACCGCAACTGGCGCCCGATGGTCGAGGACACCCTGGCCGAAATCACCGAGGCGGGTGCTCGGCGCGTCCTGGTCTTCCCCACGAGCGCGTACGGCGGCTATTCCGCCTGCCGTCAGTACGACGAGGACATCGAGCGGGCTCGTGCGTCGGTCGGCGACGGCGCGCCGGAGCTGGTGAAACTGCGGCAGTTCTTCGACCACCCGCTGTTCATCGCCGCCTTCGCCGACGCGGTCCGTGCCGCGCACGCGAAGCTGGGGAACCAGCCCGGGACCAGGACGGTGTTCTGCGCGCACTCGGTGCCCGAGTCCGCCGACAAGGCATCCGGCCCGCCGTCGGAAGGCGGACGGCGTTACTCGCGTCAGATCGCCGAAGCGGCCAGGCTCGTCGCGGCCGAAGCGGGGATCGAGACCTACGACGTCGTCTGGCAGTCGCGCTCCGGCCCGCCGCAGGTGCCGTGGCTGGAGCCGGACATCGTCGACCACATCGACGCGCTGCACGCGGAAGGCGTCACGTCGGTGGTGGTCTGCCCGGTGGGCTTCGTGTCCGACCACCTCGAGGTGATCTGGGACCTCGACAACGAGGCCGCCGAGAGGGCCGCGGAGCACGGCATGGGCTTCGCGCGCGCCGCCACGCCGGACACCGACCCTCGGTTCGCCGAACTCGTCGTGGAGCTGATCCGGGAACACGTCGAGGGGGCGCCGGCGCGGAAGCTGTCGCCGTTCCCGGCGGCCGGGTGCACGATCAACGGGGCGCCTTGCGCGGTGGGGTGCTGCGAGCCCGCGAAGAGGCCCGCGCGCCCGTAAGCGCCCCGCCCTCGTGAGTGGCAAGGACGGTTCTAACCGTCCTTGCCACTCACGAGACTTGACCCACCATGCCACCGCCGCCTTCACTCACTGCTGCAGTACATGAAGGCCCCCTTCATTGCGCTAGACGCAATGAAGGGGGCCTTCACGTACTTGGGAAGGCGCGAAGGTCGAGTCTCTTCGGCTGAGCCGGGTGAAGGGGCTCTTCACGCGCCGTCGCTGTGACTGCTGGGGCTTGTGGTGTCGCCGGGGTTACGGTGGCGCTCGGGTAGTCCGTGAGGGCCTCCTTCCCTACCTTCAGGGTAGGCAAGGAGGCCCTCACGGACCGTCTTCAGGCGGCGATCCTCGACAGGTGGAGATCGATCAGGGCGATGGCCTCGTCGCCGGATTGGTACCCGAGCAGCACCGCGTCACCGAGGCCGGAAACCAGCGCCAGCAAAAGGGTGGCTTCAGCGGCCGGGTCGACGGACTGGGCGAGATCGCCGTCCGCCTGGGCTTCGGCGAGCAGCGCCGCCACCGCGTCGCGAAGCAGCCCGTGGCCGGTCCGGAAGTGGCCGGCGATCTCCTGATCCTTGAGCGCGCGCACCAGGAAGGCGTTGGCGACCAGTGCGTCGTCCCGGCCCGCGTCGTCGAGGGGGAGCAAGGCGACGAGCAGGTCCCGGGCGCGAAGCTCGCCCTCGGACGGGGCGGCGATGCGCTCCTCGACTCCGCCTCGCAGGGTGGTCGCCGCGAACCGCAGCATGTCGTCCCGTGACGCGAAGTAGTGCTGCACGAACCCTTTCGAGATGCCGGCTTCGGCCGCGACCTCGTTCAGGCTGACCCCTTCGAGCCCCCGGTCGGCCGCGATGCGGCGAACGGCCGCGGCGATCTGCCGCCGCCGGTCCTCGTGATCGACGCGTTTGGGCACCCACTCCTCCTTTTGACAGTCCGATCGGATTGCAAACTTCTCACCAACTGTTTACAATCCGATCGTATCGTAAAGAGGAGGGGTGCGAATGAAGGTGGGCGGTTTCGCCTCGTCGGCGGCGCGAGCCGAGTACGAGGCCGTGTACGAACGAGGATTGGCGGCTTTGCCCGCGCCGGCCGGTGTGCACGACATCCAGACGGCGTTCGGGGTGGCGCGCGTGTACCGGTTCGGGCAGCCGGGCGGGACGCCGATCGTGTTGTTGCCCGGTCGCGCGGGCAGCGCGGTGATGTGGGAGCCCAACCTCGCGGCGCTGCTGCGGCACGGCGAGGTCTACGCGGTGGACCTCATCGGTGAGCCGGGCCGCAGCGAACAGACCGTCCCGATCCGCGGCGGCGCGGATCAGGCCGCTTGGCTGAGTACGGTGCTCGCGGAACTCGACCTGCCGTCCGTGCACCTGATCGGATACTCGTTCGGTGGCTGGCTCGCCGCCAATCTCGCGGTGCGGGCGCCGGAGCGGCTGCGGTCGCTCACCGTGATCGACCCCGTGCTGACCTTCGGCGGACTGACCGCGGGCCTGGTCGTCCGCGCCACCCTCGCCGCGATCCCCGGCGTCGATCGATGGGCCCGCCCTTCGTTCCTCCACTGGATTTCCGGTGGCGCGGAGGTCGACGCGACGGATCCGGTCGCGCGGGTGATCGACGAAGGTATGCGGACCTACCGCATCGCCCTGCCGTCACCCAGGTTGTTCACCGACGAGCAGTTGCGCTCACTGCGGATGCCGGTGCTGGCCTTGATCGCCGGGCGCAGTGTCATCCACGATCCGGAACGCGCGGCCGCCCGCGCGCGTGAGCTCCTGGCGCGGGGACAGGTCGAACTCTGGCCGTCGGCGACCCACGCCATCGCCGGTGAATCCGCAGCGGAGGTCAACACGCGTGTCCTGAAGTTCCTGGCCGACTGCGAAGCGGACTCGTGACCGCGCGCGGCAAGAACCCCACGCTGTCGTTGCTGCTCTGGGACGTCGCGCTTCCTTTGGCCGCCTACTACGGGCTCCGGCTCGCCGGCCAGAGCGAGCAGGTTTCGCTGCTGGCCGGAGCGGGGCTGGCCGCGGCGCGGATCGCATGGGTCGCCGTCCGCGACCGGTCCTTCGACGGCTTCGCCGCGTTGCTGGCCGGTGTGCTCGGGGTCGGGCTCGTGCTCTCGCTCGTCACCGGTGACGCGAACTTCCTGCTGCTGAAGGAATCCTTCGCCACCGCGACCGCCGCGCTCGTGCTGTTGCTGAGCTGCTTCAGCCGCACGCCCATGGTGCTCGTCGCCGTACGGGCCGGTTCCAGCGCGGCGAAACGC
Organism: Amycolatopsis sp. EV170708-02-1; assembly: GCF_022479115.1. Classification (NCBI taxonomy): domain Bacteria; kingdom Bacillati; phylum Actinomycetota; class Actinomycetes; order Pseudonocardiales; family Pseudonocardiaceae; genus Amycolatopsis; species Amycolatopsis sp. EV170708-02-1. Next base: position 2,035,340 of record NZ_CP092497.1, on the reverse strand, counting down.
GCGGAGATCGACCGGCTCGGCGACGAGGTCCCCGCGTTCCGGCGGGCGTTCACCCGGATGTCGGCGGTGTGGGGAGTGGCGCTGTTGCTGGAGGCCGCGATCCGGGTGCCGCTGGTCTACACCTTGCCGGCCGACGTGATGAACGCGCTCAGCGTGATCCTGCTGCTCGCCGTCATCGGCGGGCTTTCGCTGTGGTCCGTCCGGTACGCCGAGAGGATCCAGCGGAAGCACGCCGTGGCCACGTGAACCACCCGGCTACGGGTGCCTGTCCGCCTGCTCGGCGAACACCCGCACGGCCTCGTTGATCGCCGCGCACCGGGCGTTGCGGACGGCTTCGGTCAGCGGCCGCAAGGCTTCCGCCCGCCGAAGCGCCGCCGACGAGGAGAGCGCTCCGCCCGGATCGTCGGATTCGGCGATGGCGAGGATCGCCGCGATCTCTTGGGAGCGCTGAAGCACCCGCAGTGCCCGGCTGGGCATTCCGGCGGGCCAGGGCGCGTCGGTGGCCGCTCGGAGCCGAGCCGAGAGCTCCGCCCGCACCCCGGGCCGTTCGCTGGCGACGTCCAGTGCCTGCAGCGCACCAGCGCTCGCGCGGATCGCGTCGGTCAGGCCGTGCTCGGCCTCGCCCAGCGGTCGGTACTCGAGGACGCCCGGCATGGGCACCGAGTACACGGTCCAGCGCATGAGACCTTCGGCGATCGCCTCGGGGACCACCCCGTAGCCGAGATCCGGCAGCACGACGGCCTCTCCGGTCCGCAGCGCGGCCGCGGCGAACGGCCCGCCGCCACCGAGCCCTCGCACGTCACCGGGCACCGGGAGCAGCAGCTGCATGCTCTTCGCCCCCTGCGAACGGAGGGCGAGCAGCAGCTGGACCGGCGTCGCGGCCCGGTTGAACGCGAGCGGCAGATCGAACGCCTCGGCGGCCGCCGCGTCCGCGGCGACGAAGTCGTGGGCTTCGCCCCAGACCTGCAGGGCGTCAAGGACGTCGTCGGAGGCCGCGGCTCCGTTCAGCCACGCCGAAGACCAGACCGCGAGGGTCGCACTAGGACGGCACACCGGACTGATTTTAGTCGTGCTTTCGGCGAAACCAGGAAATGGGCGGGTTAACCCCGGCTTGACTTCTCCTCTCTCCAATGTGGGGACAACGACCTCGGACGGGTGCCATGCCTCAAGCCTCCCGGACGGACGCCGGCGCCACATCGACCGATCTTCCGAAGATCGATCAACCGAACGGTTGATGCGGAGATGGAGTTGCTTCACGTCGACAGCGGCCACGCTCGCGACGTAGCGTCGAACGGGTGAACGATGTTCCCGCAAACCTGCCCCGGACCGCCGGGGACCTCCGCGCGGCGGGTCACCTGCCGCGGTCGATCAACCAAGAACTGCACGACAACCTGCTCGCCAAACTCCGTGACGGCGAAGACGCCTGGCCCGGGATCGTCGGCTTCTCGCGCACGGTGCTGCCTCAGCTGGAACGCGCGCTGCTGGCCGGGCACGACGTCGTCCTCCTCGGCGAACGCGGCCAGGGCAAGACCCGGCTGCTGCGGACCCTCGCGGGACTTCTCGACGAGTGGACTCCCGTCATCGAGGGTGCGGAGCTGGGCGAGCACCCGCTCGACCCGATCACCCCGGAGTCGCGCCGCCGCGCGGCCGAACTCGGCGACGCCCTGCCCGTGACCTGGCGCCACCGGGACGAGCGGTACACGGAGAAGCTGGCCACACCGGACACCTCGGTCGGTGACCTGATCGGCGACGTCGACCCGGTGAAGGTCGCGGAAGGCCGCAGCCTCGGCGATCCCGAGACCATCCACTTCGGACTCGTCCCGCGTGCCCACCGCGGCATCGTGGCGATCAACGAGCTGCCGGACCTCGCCGAGCGCATCCAGGTCGCGTTGCTGAACGTGATGGAGGAACGCGACATCCAGGTGCGCGGCTACACCTTGCGCCTGCCGCTGGACGTGCTGCTGGTGGCGACGGCCAACCCGGAGGACTACACCAACCGCGGCCGCATCATCACCCCGCTCAAGGACCGGTTCGGCGCCGAGATCCGCACCCACTACCCGCTCGACGTCGAGGCGGAGATCGCGGTCGTCCGGCAGGAGGCGCGGCTGGTCGCCGAGGTCGGCGAGCCGTTGCTGGAGGTGCTCGCGCGGTTCGTGCGGAACCTGCGCGAGTCGCCCGCGATCGACCAGCGGTCCGGTGTTTCGGCCCGGTTCGCCGTCGCGGCGGCGGAAACGGTCGGTGCCGCGGCGTTGCGCCGGTCCGCGCTGACCGGTGAGGAGCCCGCGGTGGCGCGTCCGGTCGATCTCGACGCCGTGCCCGCCGTCCTGCGCGGCAAGCTCGAATTCGAGCCGGGGGAGGAGGGACGCGAGACCGAGCACCTCGTGCACCTGCTGCGCCGGGCGGTCGCGGAGACGGCCCGTTCGCGGTTCGCCGGCCTGGACCTGCTGCCGCTGGCCGACGCCGTCGAGTCCGGGCATCTGGTGGCCACCGGAGAACGCGTTCCCGGCAAGGACGTCCTCGCCGCGCTGCCGGAACTGCCGGTACTGCACGACGTCGCGGCGCGTGCGGGTGTCGCGCCGGACGAGCCGGCGGGGCGGATCGCGGCCGCGGTCGAACTGGCGCTGGAATCCCTGTTCCTGTCGAGGAGACTCGCCAAGGACTCGGACGACTCGACGACCGTCTACGGCCGATGAGTTTCCTCCCGGAAGGTTATTCGTACGGGCCGTGGCACGACGGCCCGGATCCGCTGGCGCCGCCCGCGGATCTGCGGGACGCGCTCGACGAGATCGGCCGCGACGTCATGGCGGGCGCCTCGCCCCGGTCCGCGCTCGAAGAGCTGCTGCGGCGCGGCACCCCGCGCACCGCGGGTCTCGACGAGCTGACCAGGCGGCTCTGGCAGCGCCGGTCGGAGATCCAGCGGCGGCACCGGCTCGACGGCACGCTCCAGGAGGTCCAGCGGCTGCTCGACCAGGCGCTGGAGGCCGAGCGGCGCGAACTGTTCCCCGACCCGGACGACGACGCCCGTTTCCGCGAGGCACAGCTGGACGCGTTGCCGCCGGGGACGGCCGCGGCGGTGCGCGAACTCGCCGAGTACGACTGGCGATCGCGTGAAGGCAGGGAGAACTACGAGAAGATCCGCGACCTGCTCGGCCGTGAGCTGCTGGATTCCCGTTTCGAGGGGATGAAGGAGGCACTGCGGAACGCCGGGCCGGAACAGGTCGAACAGGCGAACCGCATGCTCGCCGACCTGAACGAGCTCCTGGCCGCGCATGCCCAAGGTCGTGAGGACGTCCCGGAGCGGTTCACGGAGTTCATGCGTCAGCACGGCGAGTTCTTCCCGGAGAACCCGAAGAACGTCGAAGAGCTGATCGACGTCCTCGCCGCTCGTGCCGCGGCCGCGCAGCGGATGCTGAACTCGATGACTCCCGAACAGCGCGCCGAGCTGGCCGAACTGTCCCAGCAGGCGTTCGGCGACCCCCGGCTCGCGCAGCAATTGTCCACTTTGGATGCCCAGCTGCGCGCGTTGCGCCCCGGCGAGGACTGGACCTCTTCGGAACGGTTCCGCGGCGACGATCCACTGGGCCTCGGCGAGGGAGCCCGGGCGATGTCCGATCTCGCCGAACTGGACGCGCTGGCCGAACAGCTCGGCCAGTCGTATCCCGGCGCGAGACTGGAGGACATCGACGTCGACGCGCTGAGGCGCCAGCTCGGACCGGACGCCGGTGTCGACGCGCGGCGGCTGTCCGAACTGGACCGCGAGCTCCGGCGGCAAGGACTCTTCGAACGCGCTCCCGATGGCACGCTTCGCCTGTCTCCCAAGGCTTTGCGGCGGCTGGGCCAGACGGCGCTCGCGGACGTCGTGAACGCGCTGCGCGGCAAGACCGGGCAGCGGGAGACCGAGTCCGCCGGTGCCGCGGGCGAGCCGACCGGCGCGACCAGGCCGTGGCGGTTCGGGGACATGCAGCCGTGGGACGTCTCCAGGACGGTCCGCAACTCCGTCCTGCGCTCGGTTTCGGTGGGGGAGCGATCGGTCCGGATGGACGTTGCCGACGTCGAGGTGATCGAGACCGAGCACCGGTCGCGCGCGGCGGTGGCGTTGCTCGTGGACACCTCGTGGTCGATGGTGCAGGAAGGCCGCTGGCTGCCGATGAAGCGGACGGCGCTCGCGCTGCACCAGCTGATCAGCACCCGGTTCCGCAACGACGCTCTCCAGCTGATCACGTTCGGCCGCTACGCGACATCGGTCGAACTGGCCGAATTGGTCGGTCTGGAAGGCGCTTGGGAACAGGGCACCAACGCCCATCACGCCCTGCTCCTGGCCGGACGGCATCTGCGGCGGCATCCCGACGCGCAGCCGGTGGTCCTGATGGTCACCGACGGCGAGCCGACCGCACACCTGGAACCGGACGGATCGGCGGAATTCGACTACCCGCCCCAGCCGAGGACGCTGCTGAAGACCCTGTCCGAAGTGGACCGTCTGGCGAAACTGGGCGCGTCGACGACGGTGTTCCGGCTCGGGGACGACCCGCGACTGACGGAGTTCGTCGACCTGCTCGCCCGTCGCTCCGGCGGCCGGGTGGTCGCGCCCGATCTCGACGGGCTCGGCGCCGCCGTGGTCGGCGACTACCTGCGGACCAGGAGGCGCTGACTCACCTACGCTGGGGCGATGGGGTATCCGGTCGGGAAGGTCGCGGCGCTTTCGGGCGTCACCGTGCGCACGCTGCACCACTACGACGAGATCGGCCTGCTGTCCCCGAGCGGGCGGACGGCCGCGGGGTATCGCAGCTACAGCGACGACGACCTCGACCGTCTCCAGCGCGTCCTGTTCTACCGGGAGCTCGGGTTCGGCCTCGAGACGATCGCGAAGATGATCGAAGATCCGGGAGTGGACGCGCTGGAGCATCTGCGGCGTCAGCGTGAGCTGCTCGCCGACCGGATCGGCGAGCTGACGCGGATGGCCGAATCCGTCGAGCGGGTGATCGCGGCGAAGGAAGTCGGGAGCGTGCTGACCCCGGAGGAGCGGTTCGAGGTCTTCGGCGAGTTCCGTGAGCCGGAGGGCTACGCGGAGGAGGCCGTCCGCCGGTGGGGTGAGACCCCGCAATGGCGGGCGGCGGCCGTGCCGCGGTCCAAGGAGGAATGGCTCGAAGCGGAGAAGGCCCGGGAGGACTGGGTCCGGCGGCTGCTCGCCGTGTTCGACTCCGGCGCGCCCGCCGACAGCTCCCCAGCGATGGACCTCGCCGAGGAACACCGTCGGATGCTCGCGGCGTTCATGGGTGACTGCGACCTCACGACGCACCGTGAGCTCGCCGGGCTGTACGCGACCGAACCGGTCCAGCTCGGTTTCCTGGTGCGTGAGCCGGACCAGCGGCCGGGCCTCGGCGAGTACATCCGGGACGCCGTCCACGCCAACGCGGACCGGGCAGCCGGATAGCGGATGCGGTTACTCCGGCCGTGTTCGTCTCCCACCGGGCGGGAACGGCGCGGCGGCTCCGCTTACAGTCGGGGTATGCAGACTTGGTCATCGGTCGACGTGCCCCGTATCCCCGGCACCCCCCGTCCGCTGCGGCTCCATGACACCGCGACGGGACAGATCCGTCCCACCGCGCCCGGGCCCACCGCCCGGATGTACGTCTGCGGCATCACGCCGTACGACGCCACCCATCTGGGGCACGCGGCCACGTACCTGACGTTCGACCTGGTGAACCGCCTGTGGCGGGACGCCGGGCACGAAGTCCACTACGTGCAGAACGTGACGGACATCGACGAGCCCCTGTTGGAGCGCGCCGAGCGGGACAAGGACGACTGGGTCGTCCTCGGCATGCGCGAGACGGCACTGTTCCGCGAGGACATGACCGCGTTGCGGGTGTTGCCGCCGCGGCAGTTCGTCGGGGCCGTCGAGAGCATCCCGGAGATCGTCGAGGTGATCGCCAAGCTGCTGGCCAACGGCAGCGCCTACCGCGCGGACGACGCGGAGTACCCGGACATCTACTTCGACCACAACGCCACCGGGCACTTCGGCTCCGAGTCGAACTACGACGCCGAGACGATGGCCAAGTTCTTCGCCGAACGCGGCGGCGACCCGGACCGTCCCGGCAAGCAGCACCCGCTGGACGCGCTGCTGTGGCGGATGGCGCGCCCCGGCGAGCCGTCGTGGGAGTCCGAACTGGGCGCGGGCAGGCCCGGCTGGCACATCGAGTGCAGCGCGATCGCGGTCAACCGGCTCGGCCTCGGCTTCGACGTCCAGGGCGGTGGCTCGGACCTGATCTTCCCCCACCACGAGTACAGCGCCGCGCACGCGGAGGCCGTCGCGGGGGACAGGCCGTTCGCGCGGCACTACGTGCACGCCGGGATGATCGGCCTCGACGGCGAGAAGATGTCGAAGTCGCGCGGGAATCTCGTGTTCGTCTCGCGGCTACGCGCCGACAAGGTCGACCCCGGCACGATCCGGCTCGCCCTGTTCGCCGGCCACTACCGCGAGGACCGGCCGTGGACCACGCAGCTGCAGACCGACGCCGAAGCGCGGCTGGCGCGCTGGCGTGAAGCGGTCTCGCTCGGCACCGGTCCCGCGGCGGAGGACACCGTCGCGCGCCTGCGGGACCACCTCACCGACGACCTCGACACGCCCAAGGCGCTCGCGGCCGTCGACGCCTGGGTGGAGCAGGCGCTGAACCGTTCCGGCACCGACCCGGCCGCGCCGGGCCTGATCCGGAACGCGGTCGACGCGCTGCTCGGCATCGAGCTCTGAAACCGCTGCTGGGGCGGAGGAAAACCGCCGCCCAGCAGTGTGTATAACGCCCTACACGGCGACGCGCCCGGCTTCGAGCCTCAGGTGGTCACCTGACCAGTCCCGCCGCAGCCATCGATCGTGAGACGCGATGACGACGGCGCCCGGCGCGGAATCGAGCGCGGTGAACAACTCCTCGGCCAGGGTGAGCGAGATGTGGTTCGTCGGCTCGTCCAGCAGGAGGACCTCCGGCGGGTCGGCGATGAGCAGCGCCAGCGCGAGCCGCCGCCGCTGCCCGACCGACAGCGCGCCCACCCGGGTGCCGAGATCGCGCGGGGCCAGCAGCCCCAGCCCGCGCAACGGGGGAGCGCCCTCGCCGAGGGCTTCGGCGTAGGTGCGTTGCGCGGTCTTCTCCGGCTCGGCGAACGCGACGTCCTGTGCCAGCAGGCCGATCCGCACACCGCGTCCGGAAAGGACGGTCCCGGAGTCCGGGGTCAGGGAGCCGGCGAGGACGGACAGCAGCGTCGACTTCCCGGCACCGTTGCCGCCGGTGATCAGCAGCCTCGACGTGGTCGTGACATCCAAGGTCGCCAGCCGCAGGCGTCCCGCGATCTCGATGTCCCGTACCGAGATCGCCGTCTTCCCCTCGCCGGGCTCGCCGGTCAGATCGCCCTGGAACCGCAGCGGCGCGGGCGGTTTCCGCACCTGGTCGCGTTCCAGTTCGTCCAGCCGCAGCTGGGCGTTGCGGACCCGGCGCGAGATCTGCTTCTGCACCCTCCCGGTCTTGAAGTCGTAGAGCATCTTGGCGTTGTCGCGCTGCGGCCGGTTGTGCGCGACGTTGCGCGCGGTGACGGCTACCGATTCACGCAGTTCCTTGAGCTCGTCCTGCTCCTCGGCGTAGCGCTGTTCCCAGCGCGCCCGTTCGGCCCGTTTCCGGTCCAGGTAGCCGGAATACGCGCCGCCGTAGCGGGTCGGGCCGCCCAGTGCCGGGTCGAGGTCGACGATGTCGGTGCACACCGCGTCGAGGAACACGCGATCGTGCGACGACAGCACGAGGACACCGGTCAGCGACGCGAGATGCTGTTCGAGGAACTCCATCGCGGCGTCGTCGAGATGGTTCGTCGGTTCGTCCAGCACGAGGGTGCCCGGCCGCCGGATCAGCAACGCGGCGAGGCCGAGCCGCGACCGCTGGCCGCCCGACAGCGTGCCCAGTTCGCGCGCCGGGTCGATCCCGGCCAGTCCGAGCCCCGCGCACACGACCTCGGCGCGCCTGTCGGCGTCCCACAGGTCGTGTGCCTGGGCCCATTCGAGCACCGTGCCGTACTCGTCGAGCACGGCGGCGTCGTCCGGACGCCGAGCGAGCACCGTGGTCAGTTCGTCGAGCCGCGCGGACGCTCGCCGGATCTCGGCGAGCGCGTCGTCGATGACGTCGGAGAACCTCGCCGTGAGCGGGAAAGGCAACTCCTGCAGGAGGAACCCGAGGTCGTCGCCTCGGAGCACCTCGCCGCCCTGTGGCTCTTCGACCCCGGCCAGCAACCGCAGGAGCGTGGACTTGCCGACGCCGTTCTCGCCGACCAGTCCGAGCCGTTGCCCGGCCGAAGCGGTCAGGTTCACGCCGTCGAGGACGACGCGGGCACCGTAGGAGTGGACGAGGTCCTTGGCGATCAGGGAAAGAGACATACGACATCACCGTGCTTCTTCGGACATGAGGAACCCCGCCGGGCTTCGTGGCTTACGGGAGCGGTGCTCGACCGAAGCCGCCTCGGAGCGGGGAAGGCGCGATGTCAGTTGTCCATGATGCGCACAGTCTAACGCAACACCTGTAGCGTTAGTCAACCCCTGTTTCGGTGCGCAGGCGAGCAGCCTCTTTTTCGGCGAACGCGCGCCCGTCGGTCATGACGCCGAGCAGTGCGGCGAGCTGGCGCCGGTCGAGCTTCCCGAGGCGGTCGCCGAAGAACCGGGCCATGGGGGAGTAGAGGTCGGCGACGTCGTCGAGCCGGTCGGGGAGCGGGCGGATCGCGAGGCGGCGCCGGTCGGCGGGATCGGGGACGCGCTCGACCAGCCGACGCGTCTCCATGCGGTCGAGCATCCGCGTCACCGCGCCGGTGGTCATGCCGAGCGCCCGCGCCAGCTGGGTCGGCGAGGTCGCGGCGCCGCTGATGACCAGCTGGAGCCCGTGCAGCTCGGTGGGGCTGATCCCGAGCCGTTCCGCCATGGCCGTCTGGAACAGGACGGTCGCGCTGACGAACCGGGGGATCTCCAAGGCCGCCGCGGTGGCGAGTTCTCGCTGGTCAGGCATGTGCTTCCCTGGGGCAGTAGTTGAGCTGCGCAGTAACTGTTCTGTGCAGTGACTGTCCCGGCAAGGGTATCGGAGGCGTGACTCGCGTGTTCGGGTGCGTAACTCGCGTGATTGGAGGCGTAACTCGCCGGGCGGGCTCGATGGCGCGTCTTGACTTCCGGGCGAGCGCCTGTGAATCTGAAAGAGAACTTTCGAAAGAACTCTTTCAGATTGGATCGGGCGATGACCGGGTTGCCGCCGCGCAAGCGGATCGAAGACGTCGAGCTGATGCGGGCGTTGGCGCATCCGCTGCGTTCGGCGCTGGTGGACCACCTCATGGCGGTCGGCCCGCGGACCGCGAGCGAATGCGCGGCGGCCGTCGGCTCGACCGCCTCGAACTGCAGTTGGCATCTGCGTCAGCTGGCGCGGCACGGTCTCGTGGAGCGGGTCGAGGGGGAGGACGGGCGGGAGCGGCCGTGGCGGGCGTGCCAGGTCGGCATCGAATTCGGTGACGACCCGGAGCTGCGCGGGGCGCAACTGGCGGTCGTGGGGACGACCCTCGCGCGGGAGAAGGAGCTGACCGAGCGTTACCTCGACGCCGCCCACCGGCTCGGCGAGGACTGGCGGGACGCGTCGGGGATCAACAACTACTCGCTGCGGGTGACCGCGGGCGAGCTGGAAGAGCTGGTCCAGCGGATCGACGCGCTCGTGCGACCGTACGTCGGCGCGATCCGTGAAGACGCTCCCGCGGAGGCGCTCCCGGTCCACTTGGGACTGCGGGCGTTCCTCCGCATCGACGCCGAGGGGAAGCCGAGCAGATGAAACCGTTGAGGGAGCCCGCCTTCGCGCGGTTGTGGATCGCCGCCTTCTTCTCCGAGACCGCCGAGTGGATGCTGCAGATCGCATTGCCGGTGTTCGTCTTCCAAGCGACCGGTTCGGCGGCCACCACGGCGTTGAGCATCGTCCTCGGCCTGGTGCCCGCGGTGCTGCTGAGCCCGGTCGCCGGCGTTATCGCGGACCGCTGGAACCGGCGGCTGGTGCTGTGCGTGGTGTGCGCCGGACAGGCGTTCGTGGCGCTGCCTCTGCTGTTCGTCGCGTCCAGCGGCCCGGTCTTCGTGATCTACGGGGTGATGGCCGCGCAGGCGGGCCTGGCGTCCTTGTTCGAGCCCGCGCGCAACGCGCTCGTGCCCGAACTGGTCCCTGCCGGCGAGCTGATCGGCGCCAACGGCCTGATGAGCATCAACGGCAGTGTCGCGCGGCTCGCCGGCGGCTGGGCGGGTGGTCTCCTGCTCGGGTTCGGCGGCCTGGGCTGGGTCGTGGTCGCCTATCTCGGCGTGCTGGTGATCGGCTCGGCCCTGCTGGCGCGTCCGTTCCGGCGCGTCGCGGCACCGAAGGCGGCCGGACCGCACGAGCCGGTGCTGAGGGCGTGGCTCGACGGGCTTCGCGAGATCGGCCGCGAAGGGCGCCTTCGCCTCGCCGGTGTCGTCGTGGTGCTGACGTCGCTGGCGCAGGGGATGTTCCTGGTGCTGTTCGTGGTCTTCGTGCTCGACATCCTCGACGGCACCGAAGGCGACGTCGGCCTGCTGCGCGGCGTACAGGCGCTCGGCGGGCTGGCTGCGGGATTCGCCGTCGCCACCGTCGCCCGCAAGGTCGCACCCGCCGCTCTGCTCGGCTGGGGAGGGCTCGCGCTCGGCCTGCTGTCGGCGGTGATCTGGAACCTGCCCGCGCTGACCGCTTCGCTGGGCGTCTTCATCGGGCTCTTCGGCCTGGTCGGTGCCCCCGGGGTGCTCGCCGGATCCGGGCTGCTCTCGATGGTCCAGACCGCCGCGTCCTCGGAACGCTCAGGCCGCGTGCTGAGCACCGTCTTCGCCGGGACCGCGGGGTTCACGGCGCTGGGCGCCCTGCTGACCGGCTGGCTGCTGAACGTGCTGGGCACAGGCGTGTTGCTGAACGTCCAAGCGGGGCTGCACACCGTCTCGGCGTTGATCGTGCTCGCCGTGTCGGCGTCGGGCAGGCTGCGCGGTGACGCTATTCCGGCGGTTCCCCGGACCGGGTGAAGCTACGGTGGTGGGGTGCCGCATCTCTTCGCCACCAGCGACCTCCACGTCACCCATGAGGGCAACGCCCCGCTCGTCGACGAGGTCGTCCCCCGGACCCCGACGACTGGCTGCTCGTGGCCGGTGACGTCGCCGAACGCGCCGAATCCGTGATCGGGGTGCTCAAGACCTTGCGTGAACGTTTCGCGAAGGTCGTCTGGGTACCCGGCAACCACGAGCTGTGGACCACCCAGAAGGACGAATGTCAGCTGCGCGGACAGGCGCGCTACGAGCATCTGGTCGAACGGTGCCGCGAGATCGACGTCCTCACCCCGGAGGACCCGTACCCGGTGTGGGAGCACCAGGAGAAGCCGCTGACGATCGCGCCGCTGTTCGTCCTGTACGACTACAGCTGGCGCACCCCGCAGGCCGACGGGCTGCCGATGCTGACGGCCATCGAGCAGGCGCGCGAGGCGGGCGTGCTGTGCACGGACGAGTTCTTCCTGCACCCCGATCCGTATCCCAGCAGGCAGGCGTGGTGCGCCGACCGGGTGAAGATCAGCACGGAACGGCTGGAGGCGATCCCGAGGACCACGGGACGATCCTCATGTCGCACTGGCCGCTGCACCGCCACCCGACCGAACCGCTGTACTACCCGGAGTTCGCGCTGTGGTGCGGGACGACCGAGACCGAGGACTGGCATGTGCGCTTCCGTGCCGAGGTCGCCGTCTACGGGCACCTGCACATCCCGCGTTCCACGGAGGCGGACGGCGTGCGCTTCGAAGAGGTCTCGCTCGGTTATCCGCGTGAGTGGCGGAAGCGGGCGCGGGGGCCGATCCCGCTGCGGCGCATCTTCTGACGCCTCGTGAGTGGTGAGGACGGTTCTAACCGTCCTCACCACTCACGAGGCCTTCAGGGCTCAGCCGCGTCCGGGACCGTCCTGGCCGGGACGCCGCCGCCGCAGGTACCGCTCGAACTCGGCCGCGATCTTGTCCCCGCTGACGTCGTCCAGCGTGAACTCGGTCTCCGCGTCGCCGCGCTCCTCGAGTCCCCGGACGTACTCGCTGATCTCCTCGTCCTCCTCGGCCATCTCGGTGACCGTCCGCTGCCACTCCTCCGCCTGCTCGGGAAGGGCGCCGAGCGGGATCTCGACGTCGAGGACGTCCTCGAGTTTGTGCAGCAGCGCCAGCGTGGCCTTGGGCGACGGCGGATGCGAGACGTAATGCGGCACGGCCGCCCAGATCGAGACCGCCGGGACACCCGCCTGCACGCAGTAGTCCTGCAGGACCCCGACGATGCCCGTCGGTCCCTGGTAGTTGTTCAGCTCCAGGCCGAACTGCGAAGCGGTGTCCTTGTCGTACGCCGTCCCGGTGACCGGGACGGGCCGGGTGTGCGCGGTGTCGGCCAGAAGCGCCCCGAGAGTGACGACGGTAGAGACTTCCAGCTGCTGGATGTGCTCCAGCAGTTCGGCGCAGAAGGCGCGCCAGCGCATGTTCGGCTCGGGCCCCTGGACCAGCACGATGTCCCGGCTGAAGCCCTCCGGGCGGCACACCGAGAGCCGCGTGGTCGGCCAGTCGACCCGCCGGGTGACGCCGTCCACCATGCGCACGGTGGGTCTGCTGACCTGGAAGTCGTAGTACTCGTCAGGACTCAGCTCGCTCAGTGGGGTCGCATCCCAGTTGAGCTGGAGATGCTCGACCGCCCGGCTGGCCGCGTCACCTGCGTCGTTCCATCCTTCGAAGGCGACGATCATGATCGGCTTGGTGTCATCCGGGTGGTCGCGGCCGGGCCGCTGGGTCTCGTCGACGGGCTCACTCACCGGACCAGCCTACGACCAGGCGGCCGTTCGCCGTTGGGCATGTCCAGTGGCGTTTCGCGGCGGCGAACCGCGCGGAGCCGACATAACGCGACATTTCGGGCACCCACCTGGCCGCCGACGTGAATCCGTCTCGGCTACCGTGGGCTCCGGAAGGCCTGACCGAACGTGAGGGGGAGCCGTGACCGAACCGTCCACACCGGACGGACTCGCCGCCGTGCTGTGGGACATGGACGGCACGCTGGTCGACTCGGAGAAGCTGTGGGACGTCGCGCTCTACGAGGCCGTCGAAAGCCTCGGCGGCACGCTGACCGAGGAACAGCGCCTGAGCCTCGTCGGGTCCAATATGGACGACACGGCCGCGTTCCTGCTCGACGTGTGCGCGAGGCCCGTGACGCCCGAGTCGATCGCCGAGATGGGGCAGTGGATCCGCCGCCGCACGGCCAACCTGTTCGACGGCCCGCTCCCATGGCGTCCCGGCGCCCAGGAGCTGCTCGAACTGTTGCGCGCCAACGGTGTCCCGATGGCGCTGGTCACCTCCACCGAACGGTCGCTGACCGAACTCGCGCTCAACACCATCGGCCGCGAGTACTTCGCCGCCACGGTCTGCGGAGACGAGGTCGATGGTCTGAACAAACCGGACGCGAGACCGTATCAGCTGGCCGCGGAATTGCTGGGAGTCCCGGCTTCCCGGTGCGTCGCGATCGAGGATTCCCCGCCTGGCGCGGCTTCCGCGGCCGCTGCGGGCTGCACGGTGGTGGTGATCCCGAACGACGTCGACGTCGAACCGGGGGAGCGGCGGGTGTTCCGCTCGTCGCTGGTCGGGCTCGACGTCCCGGCGCTCACCGCGCTCCTGCCCTGACCGCCATGTCGCATTTCCGCTAGACCGCACCCGGTGCGGTCGGTGATGCTGGCCTGGTGCATGAGGATTTCGAACGCTGCGTCCGGGCGGTCCAAGCGAAGGACGCCCGGTTCGACGGCTGGTTCTTCACCGCCGTCCTGACGACGCGGATCTACTGCCGGGCGAGCTGCCCGGTCGTCCCGCCGAAGCCGGAGAACATGACGTTCTACCCGAGCGCGGCGGCCGCGCAGGAGGCCGGCTTCCGTGCCTGCAAACGGTGCCGTCCGGACGCCAGCCCCGGGTCGCCGCAGTGGAACGAGCGCGCGGACCTGGTGGCGCGGGCGATGCGGCTGATCGCCGACGGCGTCGTCGACACCGACGGCGTGAGCGGGCTGGCCGCCCGGCTCGGCTACAGCGTCCGGCAGGTGGAGCGGCATGTCCGCGCCGAACTCGGCGCGGGCCCGCTCAGCCTCGCCCGTGCGCAACGGGCCCAGACGGCGCGGCTGCTGATCGAGACGACGGGCCTGTCGATGATCGACGTCGCCCTCGCGGCGGGATTCGGCAGCGTCCGGACGTTCAACGACACCGTCCGCGAGGTCTTCGCCCTGTCCCCGACGGAACTGCGGGCCCGCGTCCGCACTGCGCCGGCGGCCGCGCCCGGGACGCTGAACCTGCGCCTGCCGTACCGGAAGCCGCTGTTCCCGGACAACCTCTTCGGGCATCTCGTCGCGACCGGTGTCCCCGGCGTCGAGGAATGGCGGGACGGCGCGTACCGCCGCACGCTGCGCCTCCCGCACGGCGCCGCCGTCGTCGCGCTCAAGCCGGAAGACGGCTACATCGGCTGCCGGCTCACCCTGTCGGACCTGCGGGATCTCTCGACCGCGATCAGCCGTTGCCGCCGTCTGCTCGACCTCGACGCGGACCCGGCCGCGGTCGACGAGGCGCTGGCCGCGGACCCGCTGCTCGGGCCGCTCGTGGCCGCCGCGCCGGGCAGGCGGGTGCCGAGGACGGTCGACGGTGACGAGTTCGCCGTCCGCGCGGTCCTCGGCCAGCAGGTGTCCACCGCCGCCGCCCGCACCCACGCCGCCAGGCTGGTCCTCGCGCACGGCGACCCCGTCGACGATCCGGACGGCGGGCTCACCCACGTCTTCCCGGGCGCCGCCGCGCTCGCGGAGATCGACCCGGAAAGTCTCGCGATGCCGCAGAGCCGTAAGCGGACCCTGCTCGGCCTCGTCGCGGAACTGAACGGCGGGGAACTCGATCTCGGCGCGGGAAGCGACTGGCAGCGCGCCCGCGAACGCCTGCACGCGTTGCCCGGCTTCGGCCCGTGGACCGTCGAGAGCATCGCGATGCGCGCGCTCGGCGATCCCGACGCCTTCCTGCCGACCGACCTCGGCGTCAAGGTCGCCGCGAAGGGCTTCGGGCTCGGCCTGGCGGCGTTCGCCGCGCACGCCGAACGCTGGCGCCCGTGGCGCGCCTACGCCGTCCAGCACCTCTGGGCGACCGGAGACCACCCGATCAACCGGCTGCCCGCCGCCTGACTTCGAGGAGCGCCATGCGCACGCACACCGTCATCGACAGCCCGTACGACAAGCTGACCCTGGTCGCGGACGGCGAAAGCCTCTGCGGGGTCTACATGGTCCAGCAGCGGCACCGCCCGGCCGAGGAGAGCTTCGGCCACCCGGACCCGGGCGCGCCGATCTTCGTCGACACCGAGAAGCAGCTGAAGGAGTACTTCGCCGGACAACGGAAGGAATTCGATCTCCCGCTGAGCTTCGGCGGCACCGAATTCCAGCGGATGGTCTGGGAAGGTCTGCTCGGCATCCCATATGGCGAGACGGTTTCCTATGGCCAGCTCGCCGACCGTCTGGGCAGGCCCACCGCGTCGCGCGCGGTCGGGCTCGCGAACGGGAAGAACCCGATCAGCATCATCGTGCCGTGTCACCGCGTGATCGGTTCCAACGGCGATCTCACCGGCTACGGCGGTGGTGTCGAACGGAAACGCCACCTGCTCGACTTCGAACGGGGCGGCGCCGCGCTGTTCTGAAGTGTGATGCGAGCGGCAACACACCGGCCCGGGGCAGCGCGACGCGGGCGCGGATGGAAGGATCTCCAGACCGTGAAGACCTTCGATGAGCTGTTCGCCGAGCTTGCCGAGCGCGCCCGCACGCGCCCTGACGGTTCCGGCACCGTCGCCGCGCTGGACGCGGGAGTGCACGCGCAGGGCAAGAAGGTGCTCGAAGAGGCGGGCGAGGTGTGGATCGCCGCCGAGCACGAATCCGACGACAGGCTCTCCGAGGAGATTTCACAGCTGCTGTACCGCGTGCAGGTGCTCATGCTCGGCCGAGGACTGTCGACAGAGGACGTGTACCGGTACCTGTGACGCGTTCGCGTCCGGAGAACCAAGGAGAAGCAATGCTGCGTGTCGCCGTGCCGAACAAGGGAGCCCTCGCCGCCGCCGCGTCGGAGATGCTCGGAGAGGCCGGCTACCGCAAGCGACATGAGGCCCGCGACCTGACCGTGCTCGACACGGTCAACGAGGTCGAGTTCTTCTTCTTGCGTCCCAAGGACATCGCGATCTACGTCGGATCCGGCGAACTGGATCTCGGCATCACCGGCCGCGATCTCGCGCTCGATTCCGGTGCCCCGGTCGAGGAGATCCTCGGCCTCGGCTTCGGCGGTTCCACCTTCCGGTACGCCGCACCGGCCGGCCGGGAGTGGCGGGCCGAAGACCTGCAGGGCAAGCGGCTCGCGACGTCGTACCCGCGGCTCGTGCGCGAGAACCTGAAGCAGCACGGGGTGGAGGCGGAGGTCATCCGGCTCGACGGCGCCGTCGAGATCTCGATCCAGCTCGGCGTGGCCGACGCGATCGCGGACGTCGTCGAGTCGGGACGGTCGTTGCGTCAGCACAACCTCGTGGCCTTCGGGGACCCGATCTGCGTGTCGGAGGCGGTGCTGCTGCAGCGGGCGGGCACCGAGCACACCCGGCCCAAGGACCAGCTGAAGGCGCGGCTGCAGGGTGTCGTCTTCGCCCAGCACTACATGATGCTGGACTACGACTGCCCGCGGTCGCTGCTCGACGCGGCCATCGCGATCACGCCGGGTCTCGAGTCGCCGACCGTCGCGCCGCTGGCCGACGCGGACTGGGTGGCCGTGCGGGCGATGGTGCCGCGCAAGGAGGTCAACCGGATCATGGACGAGCTCGCCGAGACCGGCGCCAAGGCCGTCCTCGCTTCGGACATCCGGGCCTGCCGCCTCTGAGACCTCGTGAGTGGTGAGGACGGTTAGAACCGTCCTCACCACTCACGAGCTCAAGGTGTCAGCGGGGCCGGTTGGGCTTTTTCGGCATCAGGTCGTAGAGCTTCTTTCGTGCTCCGTTGTCCTTGGCGCTGCGCGTCACCGAGACCTCGGTGATGAAGTCCTCGAAGACGAACTCCTCGTCCGCGGGCACGATCGCCGCTGCCGGATGGTTCCGCAGGTAGCCGTCCAGCGTCTCCGCGATCTCCCGGAACGACAGTGCCTGCAGCGTTTCCGGCGCGTACGTCGTCACCGGCACGCCGTGCGCGGCGGCTTCGTTCATCACGACACCGAGCGGGACGTGCGACAGCATCGGGATCCCGAACGCGTAGAGCTCCTGCAACGCAGCGGCCGCGTAGTGCGAGATCGGCCGGCGGTAAAGCCCGGGCACGAGGCCGTAGTAGGCGATCGGCGGACGGCCGACGGTCTGTTCGACGTAACGCACCTGGTCCGAAAGCAGGCGCAGCGCGCGGATGCTCGTCCGGTCCGGTTGCACCGGCACGAGGATCCCGTGCGAAGCGGCGAGTGCGTTGTTGGTCAGGACGTCGAGCGCGGGCGGGCAGTCGATGATGATGTGGTCGTAGTTCGCGAATTGGATGACCCTGGCCAGCTGCCAGCCGGGCACCCGGAACTGGTCCAGCCGCCGGATCAGGTCGAACATCCCCGGCGAGGTCGGGATGACGTCGAACGCGCCGCCCCGCCCGAGGTTGCTGCGCGGATGCCGTACGACGAGTTCCTCGATCGGGCCCTTCCACACCTTGGTCAGGGCTTTCGCGAGGCTGGGCATGTCCGGTGCCACCTCGTCCAGCCCGAGGAGTTCGGTGGTCGCGTGGCCCTGTGGGTCGAGGTCGATCAGCAGCACCCGGCGGCCGCGTTCGGCCAGTGCGGCCGCCGCGCCCACGCTGAGTGAGGTCTTGCCGACCCCGCCTTTCTGGTTGACCACCGAGGTGATCTGCATGCCGAAGCGCTCCCTGTGTCTGTTGTTCCGGGAAGGCTATTGGAAACCCGCCGAGAAAGCGCGTCTATCAGCCCGCCTGTCGCGGTCGCACCAGCAACGCCTGCGCCCCGGAGGCGATCGGCCCCGACGCGTCGTGCAGTGTCGTCGTCGCCGTGCCGATCCCGTTCGGGCCGACGAGGGTGGCCGCGTCGACGCCGATCCAGTCGCCGAGAGGCGGGCGGCGGAGGTGCACCGTCAGCTCGGAGTTGATGAACCACCACTCCCGCGGGTCCAGGAAGTTCGAGATCCCGTTGCCGGAGTCCGCCAGCACGAACAGCCGCTGCAGCGGGCTCGGCTTCTCCCCGTCGACGAGCGCGACGCGCTGCCTGCCCCAGACGGTCGCGGGCCCGGGTTCGTCCAGCGCGCCCTTGACGCTGCGCCACTCGACGGCTTGCAGGTACCCGCCGTGCCAGCCTTCCGGCCAGGTCGACGCGGGCAGACCGTCCGGCGACGGCAGCGCGGGGCCTTCGGCGGTGGCGACCGCGGTGGTGTCCGACGTCGCGATACGCCACGCCGAGGCGCGGGCGACGACCCGCTCGCCGTGGGAGAGCTCGGCCGTCAGCCACTCGACCGACCGGCCCGGTCGTTCCACCCGGGCCCGTACCGACAGTTCCTTCAGCGGCGCGGGGCCGAGGATCTCGACCGTCACCCGCGCCAGCTGGCTCGCGTGGGGCGCCTCGACCTCTTCGAGCGCGCGGACCAGCAACGCCGAGGGCGGCCCGAAGTGCTGCGCTTCCGGCGTCCACGGGCCAGCGGTGTGCGGGGTCGGGAGGAAGACGCCGTCGCCTGACGGCACGTAGAAGGCTTCTGTCACAAAGGCAGCCTAAGGCCGTGACCGCTGGGTCCCGTCCGCGCCCAGCAGCTCGTGAGGGCCCATCGAAGATGACATACCGGACACGGCCTAATCCGCACGGTCCAATACGGACTCTTCGCCGGGATCCGGCTCCGGCCAGCCGGGGTACGGCGGGGGAGTGCCGCCGTACTGCGGGCAGAGGGCCTGGTGGTCGCACCACGCGCAGAGTTTGCTCGGATTCGGCCGGAAATCGCCGGTCTTGCCCGCTTTGAGGATCGCCTGCCAGATCGCCTCCAGCGTGCGCTCGAAGCGGATCAGCTCGCCCTCGTCGGGCGTGTAGGCCAGAGACTGCCCGTCGGTGAGGTACATCAGTTTCAGCTGGCGCGGCACGACACCGCGAAGCCGCCAGAGGACCACGGCGTAGAACTTCATCTGGAACATCGCCTTGGCCTCGCCGATCTCGCGGGGCGCGGCACCGGTCTTGTAGTCGACGACGCGGATCTCACCGGTCGGCGCCACGTCCAGCCTGTCGACGTAGCCCCGGAGCAGCACTCCGGAGCCCAGCTCGATCTCGACGTGCAGCTCGCACGCTTCCGGCTCCAGGCGACGCGGATCCTCAAGGCCGAAGTAGGTGTCGACGAGCTGCTCGGCCGACGAGAGCCACGACGTGACGGCGTCGGGATCCTCCTGATCGAACAGCTCGATCCACTCCGGACGTTCCGAGGAGAGCTCCTCCCACGCCGGGGCGAGCAGCTCTTTGGCCTGCGGAGGGGTGCGATCGGCCTGCGGCAGGGAGAAGAGGCGCTCCAGCACGGAATGCACCAGCGTGCCGCGCAGCTGGGCCTTCGTCGGGATCTCGGGCAGTCTGTCGACCGCGCGGAAGCGGTAGAGCAGCGGGCACTGCTTGAAGTCGCTGGCACGCGACGGGGACAGGGCCGGCCGACGGCGCGGGACTTCGGCGCCGGGCGGCGGATCGGCGGTGACCGTGTCGGTGTCGGGCATGTAGGGAGCGTATCGCCGGGCACCGACAGTTTCGGGACCGCAACGCACCGGAGCGGCATGACCGACACCACCCGGACGGGAAGGGCGGGTTACCGGCACCCCACACCTGGGCATCTACGCTTCGACACATGGCGGTGACGGGTGAGCAGGGCCCGCCTCGACGAGGCGTGGCACCAGAGGGTGGGCTCCTGCTGTTCCGGGTCTCCGGGATCCCCGTGCTGCTGGCCCCTTCGTGGTGGATCGGCTCCCTGATCATCGTGGTGCTCTACACGCCGCTGGTCGGCCGGATCCTGCCCGGCGTCACCACGCTGACCTCCTGGCTGCTGGCGGCCGCGTTCGCGGTCCTTCTCGGCCTCTCGGTGCTCGCGCACGAGCTCGGGCACTGCCTGGTCGCGCTGCGCCTCGGCATCCCGGTCCGGCGGTTGCGGCTGTTCCTGCTCGGCGGTCTCTCGGAGGTCGCCAGGACTCCCCGCCAGCCTCGGCAGGAAGGGCTCGTCGCCGCCGCCGGACCGGTGGTTTCGTTGCTGCTCGGGGATTCTGCGGGCTGCTGATGTTCGCCGTCCCGCCGGAAAGCGCCGCATGGCTGCTCATCGCCGAATGCGCGGTCGCGAACTTCGCCGTCGGGATCTTCAATCTCCTTCCCGGACTCCCGCTCGACGGCGGCCGTCTGGTCCGGGCCGGGGTCTGGGCGGCCACGGGGCGCCGCGAGAAGGGCACGCGGGCGGCGGTCGTCGGTGGCGGTGTCGTCGCCGCCGGGCTGGTCGTCTGGGCGCTGTGGGGTCTGGCGGCGGGCAGCGAGGACCGTTGGCTCCGGCTCGGTGTCTGCGTCGTGACGGCGTGGTTCGTGATCCTCGGCGCGCGAAGCGAACTCGCCGCCGAAACACGCCGTGGATGGCCGGAAGGTGTCCGGCTCAGCGAACTCATCCGGCCCGTTCTCCAGCTGCCGGCGGAAAGCCCTGTTTCGGACGCGCTGGCCGCTTCGGCGGGCCGCGGGGTGGTCTTGGTGCGCGCGGACGGCGTCGCCGCCGGGCTGCTCGACGAGACGGCCGCCGCGCAGCTCGCCGGGACGTCGCCGCACGCGCCCGCGGAGATGGCCGCGGAGCCGATCCGCGCCGACACCGTGCTGCTCTCCTCGGAGTCGGGGGAGGAGATCGCCGAGCGGGTCAGGGAAACCGCCGCGTGGCAGTTCCTCGTCGTGGACGACGAAGGCAGGCCGGCGGGGGTGCTCCGGCGTGAAGACCTGCGCGCCGCGATGACCCGGAGCCGACCCCCGGCGTAGCGCGGCGGGGCCACCTGCGAGGATCGGTCGTCCCGTCCGAGGCACTCTTTCCCGCCGAGGACGGCATGGGCTCAGCAGTTCGCGGGTATGGAGGTTCAGTGTCGGTCCGAGGGCCGTTTCGTGTTGGTGACCGGGTTCAGCTGACCGACTCCAAGGGGCGGCACTACACCATGGTGCTGGCCGAGGGACAGCAGTATCACACCCACCGCGGCGCGCTGGCGCACGACGACGTGATCGGTGCGCAGGAGGGTTCGGTCGTCACTTCGGCCGGCGGCAGCCACTATCTGGCGCTGCGCCCGCTGCTGCCGGACTACGTGTTGTCGATGCCGCGCGGCGCGCAGGTGATCTACCCGAAGGACGCCGCGCAGATCGTGATGTGGGGCGACATCTTTCCGGGGGCGCGGGTGCTCGAAGCGGGCGCCGGCTCCGGCGCGCTGACCTGCTCGCTGCTGCGGGCGGTCGGTTCCGAAGGCACCGTGCAGTCCTACGAGATCCGGGACGACCACGCGGAACACGCCGAGCGGAACGTGGAGAAGTTCTTCGGCCACAAGCCGGACAACTGGTCGCTGACGGTCGCGGACCTGTCGACGCACACCGGCGAGGTCGATCGTGTCGTCCTCGACATGCTGGCGCCTTGGGATCAGCTGGAGACGGTCGCCGCGCATCTGGTGCCCGGCGGCGTGCTCACGGTCTATGTGGCGACGGTCACACAACTTTCGCGGATCACGGAAGCCCTGCGGGATCAGCAGTGCTGGACCGAACCGGAGTCGTGGGAGACCCTGATGCGGCCGTGGCACGTCGTGAGTCTCGCGGTGCGGCCGGACCACCGGATGGTGGCGCACACCGCGTTCCTGCTGACGGCGCGCCGTCTGGCGGACGGGACCGTGTCGCCGCGGGTGCACCGGCGGTCGGGCAAGGGCTAAGCAGAACACGGGGCAGAGCCGCTGTACCGAACGATCTCCTCAAGGGCGCCTTCCGCGCAGAACGCAAGTTGCAAGCGGCTCGGCGCCCCTTCGGCGAGTTTTCGTCAGCGGTCGACAAAAATTACGGCACGCACCACTTGCCGTCGCGCTTCTTGAGCGGGAACGGCGTGTCCTTCTGGCCTCCCGCTCCCTCGACGTGAACGGTCACGGAGGCGGTGTCGCCGCTGACAGCGGGTGGATCCGGGACGGTCGCGGTCACCTTCCCCGCGGCCTCCCACTTCCGCTTGAGCTCGGCCAGATCGGCCGAGGGCTGCTGGACGCAGGTGAGCTTGCCGAACGCCGTCGCGTCGTGGTTGACGATGGCCGCGGCGATCGCCTTGCCGACCACCTCGACCGCCGCCACGTCCGGATCAACCGGGACGGGACGGGACGAACCCGGCGGCGGCCCGGGCGTGACACCGCTCGACGCGGCCGGGTCGGAGCCGGACGGGGCCACCAGGAGCAGCCCCACCACGACCCCGGCCACGACCGCGCCGCACACCACCGCGACGGCGGTCAGCTTGTGGCTCACCGTCACGGGCAGGTCACTTCTTGTCGGCCTTGATGTCCTTGAGGCACCACAGATCCGATTCCTTGGCCGCCGTGATCGTGCCTTCCGCCGTCTTGGTGCCCTGGGTCGCGCGGTAGCGCCCGGTCGCCCGGTCACCGCTTTCCTTGGCGGGCTCGATGATTTCGAGCTTGATGGGGTCGAGCGGCTTGCCCTCGTCCTTGGTGTTCTCGCTACGGCAGATCAGGTTGAGGAACGTCTGCTTGTCACCCGCGCTGTAGGAGGTCGCGGCGCTTTCGAAGACCTCTTGCGGCGTGGCCTTGCCGCCCGGCGCCGGACCGGAGCTCTTGGTCGACGACGTGCTCGGCGAGCTGGACCTGGTGCGCGTCGAGCTCGGCTTCTGCGACGAGGACGGGGCCTCCGACGGAGCGGCGCTGCTGGAGGGCGGCGCCGCGACCGGGTTGTCGTCGCCGGAGTTCAGCGCGATGACCAGTGCGGTGACACCGCCACCGACCAGCACGACCGCGCCGATCGCGATACCGACGATCAGGCCGGTCTTCTTTTTCTTGGGTGGCTCTCCGCCGCCGTAACCGCCTTCCTGCGGGTACGCGTTGAAGCCGCCCTGCTGCCCATACGGATCCGGCTGGCCGAACTGCTGCGTGCCACCGGGGTATCCCTGCTGGGGCTGAGGACCGCTCTGCGGGTAACCACCCTGCTGCTGGCCGTACGGGTCCTGTTGTCCGTACTGGCCGGCACCGGGGTATCCCTGTTGCGGCTGGGGGCCGCTCTGCGGGTACCCGCCCTGCTGGCCGTACGGATCCTGTCCGTAGCCGCCGGGCTGCTGCGGCGGGTAAGTCATGGCTGGTGCCCCCTAGCTGTTCTGCGAAAATGCTCAACATGACCTGCGGGTCCGCCTCCCCGGCGAACGTCGGCCCGATGCTAGCCATCGAGCCGGATCGCCGCTCGATTAGGGCCGAACTGAGACCGGAAACCCGTTTGCACCCGGACGGAGCCGGGTATTCCGTCGCAGGTCAGGCCAGGTGGACGGATTGTGACCATGAGTGCGCCGGACCCGGCACCGGGATGGCCCCTTGCGCGGCGCGCAGGTACGTGCTGGCGGGCCGTCCGGAACGCGACGCGCCGATCTTGTGATGCGGAAAGGCCTTTTATTGTCGGTGATCGCCGGTACCGTGGAATGAAAAGCACTCCGAGGAGGTGCCCGATGCATCATGACCTTCCCGGAGGTCGGCGCGAGGAGGCCGACCCTTCAGAAACGACCGGAGCTGGAACCACGTCCGACGAGCAGGCACGTCAGATCCGCTTCCTCGAGGAGGAAGTCGCCCTGCTGCGCCGGAAGCTCACCGATTCCCCACGCCAGAACCGAGTGCTGGAGCAGCGACTCGCCGAGGCGTCGGAACGAGTGAGCCAACTCACGGAACGCAACACGAAACTGGTCGAGACGCTCCGCGAGGCGCGTGGCCAGTTGCTCGCGTTGCGGGAGGAGGTCGACAGGCTGGCCCAGCCTCCGAGCGGTTACGGCGTGTTCGTCACCGCGTACGAGGACAACACGGTGGACGTGTTCACCGCGGGCCGCAAGATGCGGGTTTCGGTCTCACCCGCGGTCGAGGTCTCGTCGCTGCAGCGCGGACAGGCGTTGCGGCTCAACGAGGCGCTCACCGTCGTCGAAGGCGGTGACTTCGAGCGGATCGGCGAGGTCTGCGCGCTGCGCGAGGTGCTGGCCCCGGACGTCGAGGGCGGCAGCCCCCGTGCGCTCGTGGTCGGGCACGCGGACGAGGAGCGGGTCGTCCTGCTCTCCGATCCGCTGGCCGAACAGCCCCTCAAGCCGGGCGATTCCCTGCTGGTGGACTCGAAGGCCGGTTACGCCTACGAGCGCGTGCCGAAGGCGGAGGTCGAGGATCTCGTGCTGGAGGAGGTGCCCGACGTCCGGTACGAGGACATCGGTGGCCTCACCCGACAGATCGAGCAGATCCGCGACGCCGTCGAGCTTCCGTTCCTGCACGCCGATCTGTACCAGGAGTACCAGCTGCGCCCGCCGAAGGGCGTGCTGCTCTACGGGCCTCCTGGCTGCGGTAAGACCCTCATCGCCAAGGCGGTGGCCAACTCGCTCGCCAAGAAGGTCGCGGAAGCCCGCGGCGACTCGGCGGACGGGAAGTCCTACTTCCTGAACATCAAGGGTCCGGAACTGCTGAACAAGTTCGTCGGGGAGACCGAGCGGCATATCCGCCTGATCTTCCAGCGGGCTCGGGAAAAGGCCTCCGAAGGCACCCCGGTGATCGTGTTCTTCGACGAGATGGACTCGATCTTCCGCACCCGCGGTTCGGGCGTGTCCTCCGACGTGGAGACCACGATCGTCCCGCAGCTGCTTTCGGAGATCGACGGTGTCGAGGGCCTGGAGAACGTCATCGTCATCGGCGCCTCCAACCGCGAAGACATGATCGACCCGGCGATCCTGCGGCCGGGCCGGCTCGACGTCAAGATCAAGATCGAGCGTCCGGACGCCGAAGGCGCGAAGGACATCTTCTCCAAGTACCTGTCCGACGGTCTCCCGATCCACGCGGACGACCTCGCCGAGTTCGGCGGGGACGTGAAGGCGACCTTCGACGCGATGATCCAGCACACCGTCGAGCGGATGTACGAGGAGACGGACGAGAACCGGTTCCTCGAGGTCACCTACGCCAACGGTGACAAGGAAGTCCTGTACTTCCGCGACTTCAACTCGGGCGCGATGATCCAGAACATCGTGGACCGGGCGAAGAAGTCGGCCATCAAGTCGGTGCTGGAGACCAAGCAGCCCGGCCTGCGCGTGCAGCATCTGCTGGACGCGATCGTCGACGAGTTCGCGGAGAACGAGGACCTGCCCAACACCACCAACCCGGACGACTGGGCCCGGATCTCCGGCAAGAAGGGCGAGCGGATCGTCTACATCCGCACGCTCGTCACCGGCAAGAACCAGGATTCGGGGCGGGCGATAGACACCGCCACGAACACCGGTCAGTACCTGTAGCACGAGCCGAAGGGGCCCTTCACCGCATGCGTCGCGGTGAAGGGCCCCTTCGTGTCACACGGCTACGGCTTCCTCGACCTTCTTGCGCGGGCTGAGCCGCCCGTGCGCGGCCAGGATGCCCAGGACGACGAGCAGCGCGCCGACGGGCTGGTTCCACGCCAGGGGTTCGTCGAGCACGAGGACGCCGAGCAGTACACCGACGACCGGTGTGAGGTAGGTCACGGCGGACGCGTTCGACGCTCCCCACGCCGCGATGATCGACGCGTTCCAGGCGTAGGCGAGCCCGGTGCCGAGCGCTCCGAGCGCGATCATGCTGAGCACGATCGGCGTGTCGAGACGCGCCGGCGTCGTCGCGATGAACGGGGCCAGCGCCAGCATCACGACCGCGCCGCAGCACACCTGTCCCAGCGCGATGGTCGGCGCGTCGAGGTTCCGCCAGGAGATGAACCGTCGCACGTAGACGAACGAGATCCCATAGCAGGTCGTCGCGCCCAGGCACGCCAGCTGCGCGGTCAGCTCGTGGGAGACGTCGATCCCTTGCCAGACCCCGACGATGGTGAGCACTCCGAGGAAGCCGAGGACGAGTCCGGTCGTGCGCGCCTTCGTGAACCGTTCCGACGGCAGGGCCGCGGCGGCGATGAGCATGGTGATCAGCGGTGTCGTCGCGTTGAAGATGCTCGCGAGCCCGGAGGAGATGTACTGCTCGGCCCAGGAGAACAACAGGAACGGGATGACGCACAGCAGCACGGAGACGACCGCGAGATGGCCCCAGAGCGCCGGATCGCGGGGGAGTGGCTTACGACGCCAGGCCGCGATGGCCAGCAGCGCCAAGGCGCCGAGGCAGATACGGGCGAGTGCCACCTGAGCGGGCGAGAGGCCGGTGAGGCCGACCTTGATGAACAGAAAACTCGCACCCCATACGATCGCGAGCGCCGCGAACCGGATCGCGATACTGAAACGTCCCAATTGTCCTTCTCCTGATTCCGCAAGTCCGGGCCCAGTGAATCCCGGCGTCCCCCTTGCGCTCCAGCGGTTTTCGGACGATGTGTTCGACGCCTCCCGCGTGGCGCTCGCCCGAACCGGCCGTATAACGACCTATACTTCCGGGCCGTGAGCGAATCCGCCGGGCGCCCGCGCGCGCCGATCACCGAAGCCGATGTCCTGGCCTGGCTGGAAACGACGGCCGCCGCCGTCCGGTCGGGCGACGTGAGCGCCCCCGAACTGATCGAGCTGCTGGGTGAGTTGCGCCGCGCCTCCGCGGCTTGTGCCGACGCCTCGGACTGGGCGTTGCTCGCCGCGAGGGAGGAGGGCGCCAGCCTCCGCCAGATCGCGCCGGTGTTCGGCAAGGGTTACGTTCGAGCCCCGGCGGCCCGCCTCGAAAAGCTTCACCGGCAGGCACAGAATTCGAGCCAGTGGCTCGCGATCCTCCGCCACAAGAACGAAGGAGCCCGGTGACGGACACGGAAACCCCCGTCGGCGACCGGATCGCCGTCGGGCTGGCGGCACTCGGCAGGCCCGCGTACATCAACCTCGGCCGGGCCGAGGTGTTGCCGCCGGGCCGCGAGTTCGAGGCGATGCGCGCGGCGACGTACGACGTGCTGGACGACGCCTACGGCGCGGGCGTCCGCTGGATCGACGTCGCCCGTTCGTATGGTTCTTCGGAGGAGTTCCTGGCCGGATGGCTCGCCGACCGCGGGCACGCGGACGTGACGGTGTCGAGCAAATGGGGCTACCGCTACGTGGGGGAGTGGAAGCTCGACGCGGAGGTGCACGAGGTCAAGGAACACACCGCGGCGCGGTTCGCCGAGCAGTGGGCGGAAACCGTTGGCCTGCTGGGGAAAGCGGTCTCGCTCTACCAGGTCCACTCGCTCACTGTGGACAGTCCGCTGTTCGCCGACGACCGGCTGATCGGCGCGCTCGCGGAACTCGCCGCCGGCGGTGTCCCGGTGGGCTTCTCCACCTCCGGGCCCGCCCAGGCGGACGCGGTCCGGCGGGCGTTCGAGCTGGAGGTGGCCGGAATCCCGGTCTTCGGCGCCGTGCAGTCGACGTGGAACCTGCTCGAACCCTCCGTCGGCCCGGCGCTCGCGGAAGCGCACGCCGCCGGGAAACGGGTGCTGGTCAAGGAAACCGTCGCGAACGGACGGCTCGTGGTCGAGCCGCCGTCACCGCTGGCGCGGATCGCGCGGGAGCACGGGACGGGTCCGGACGCGGTGGCCATCGCGGCGGTGCTCGCGCAGGACTGGCGGCCGGTCGCGGTCATCGGCCCGTCGAGTACGGCCCAGCTGCGGGAGAATCTCGTTGCCGCGAAGGCGAACCTGACCGCCGACGAACTCGCTGAACTCGCGACACTCGCCGAGGAGCCGTCCGCCTACTGGCGGCACAGGTCCTGCCTCGGCTGGCGGTGAAGGGCTGGACTAGTCTCGCGGCAAACGTCAGGCGGGACATCGGGG
This sequence comes from Amycolatopsis sp. EV170708-02-1, assembly GCF_022479115.1. Lineage (NCBI taxonomy): Bacteria > Bacillati > Actinomycetota > Actinomycetes > Pseudonocardiales > Pseudonocardiaceae > Amycolatopsis > Amycolatopsis sp. EV170708-02-1. The sequence goes on along the minus strand of NZ_CP092497.1, from coordinate 2,007,332 downwards.
AGGACTCGAGAGTGCGTCATCGGCAGGTGCTCGCGGTGGCGACGGTCGCGCTGTTCGGTCTGTCGGGATGCGCCGACCGGCCCAACGACCTCGACACCTACTACGACGACCCGGCGCCGACGCCCACGGTCGAGCCCGCACAGCCCTCGGTCAAGCCGCAGGCGAACCCGGTTCCGCCGCCGTCGACCCAGGCTCCCGTCCCCGCGGCCGTCTCCGCCGCGTTGCTGACCGACGAGGATGTCGCCGAGGAAGAGGTCGTTCCCGGCGAGAGCAAGGTGTCCGGCTGTCTGACCGGTCTCACCCGCGGGACGAGCCGCTCGGCGACATGGTCGTACCCGAGCGGTTCGACGCTGGAACACCAGGTCACCGAGTACACCGACCGTGACGCGTCGGACGTCGTCACCCAGGCGGATTGCGACGGCAAGAAACTCACCCTGACGAAGCAGACCGGCGTCGAGATCCAGCGCGCCTGGTGCGAGGGCACGACGTGCACGGTGTTGCTCGCCAAGGGGAAGCTCGTCTCCGCCCTCAGCGTGACCGCCGGAACCGAGGCACGGGCGACGGACGCGGCGAAGCGGTTGCTGCCGATCGTCGCGCAGCGGCTCCGTTCGGCCTAGCGCGCATCTCGTCGCCGGAACCACTCCAGGGCGCCCAGACGTCCGTCCGGGATGAACCGGCTCTCCGGATCGTCGAGCCACGAACGCAACTCACTCAGCGTCAGCCAGCGTCCTTCGACCACTTCGGACGGCTGATGGACGAAAGGGCCGTCCCAGCGCGTTTCGAAGGCGAAATTGTGGGCACGGATCGTCTCGTCGTCGGTGACGTGGACGAAAAGCGGCCGCAGTTCCACTCCGTGAACACCCAGTTCTTCAGCCAGTTCCCGGCGCGCGCATTCCTCCGGGGTCTCGCCCGCGGCGACGATGCCGCCCGCCCAGCAGTCCCATGTGGAGGGATAGACGTCCTTGGTGGCCGTACGGAGATGCACGTAAACGCGCTCTCCGTCACTCGAACGGACCAACACCACGCCCGCCGCGTGCCAGAGCCCCTCGGCGCGGACCCGGGAGCGCGTGGCCGCGCCCACCGCGGTTCCGTCGAGGTCATAGAGCGCAACGAGTTCGTCACTGCCTGACATGGGGGGCATCGTCGCACGCCCCCGACCCCGTAGGGTGGTGGGTATGCGGCGGATCATGGGAACCGAAGTCGAGTACGGCATCGCGGTGCCGGGCGACGCGACGGCGAACCCGGTACTCACCTCGACCCAGGTCGTGCTCGCCTACGCGGCCGCGGCGGACATCCCGCGGGCCAGGCGGGCACGGTGGGACTACGAGGTGGAATCGCCCCTGCGCGACGCCCGCGGGTTCGACCTGACCGGCCCGAGCGGCCCAGGGCACGACCCGGACGTCGAGGACCTCGGCGCGGCGAACGTGATCCTGACCAACGGGGCGCGGCTGTACGTCGACCACGCTCACCCGGAGTACTCGGCGCCCGAGGTGACGAACGCGCGCGACGCGGTCATCTGGGACAAGGCGGGCGAACGGGTCATGGAAGAGGCGGCGCGCAAGGCCGCCACCGTCCCCGGGCAGCCCCCGCTGCAGCTGTACAAGAACAACGTCGACGGCAAGGGCGCGAGCTACGGCACGCACGAGAACTACCTGATGCAGCGGTCGACCCCGTTCACCGCGGTGATCGGGGGACTGACGCCGTTCTTCGTCTCCCGTCAGGTGATCACGGGCTCCGGCCGGGTCGGCGTCGGGCAGCAGAGCGAGGAAGCGGGTTTCCAGCTCTCGCAGCGGTCCGACTACATCGAGGTCGAGGTCGGCCTGGAGACGACCCTCAAACGCGGCATCATCAACACCCGCGACGAGCCGCACGCCGACGCCGACAAGTACCGCCGTCTCCACGTCATCATCGGCGACGCGAACCTGGCCGAGTACTCGACGTATCTCAAGGTCGGCACGACGGCGCTGGTGCTGGACCTGATCGAGGCGGGCATCCGGTTCGACGACCTGAAACTGGACGAGCCGGTGCGGGCCGTGCACCAGATCAGCCACGACCCCACGCTGAAGGCGAAGGTGTCGCTGGCCAACGGGCGCAAGTACACCGGGCTGGACCTCCAGTTCGCCTATCACGAGATCGCGTCGGCGAATCTGGAGCGCACCGGCGCGGACGAGGCCTCCAAGGAGGTCCTGCGGGTCTGGGGCGAGATCCTCGACGCGCTGGCACGGGACCCCCAGGAATGCGCGGACAGGCTGGACTGGCCGGCGAAGCTGCGGTTGCTCGAGGGCTACCGCGCGCGGGACCAGCTGGCCTGGGGCGCGCCGCGGTTGCGGCTGGTCGACCTGCAGTACTCGGATGTCCGGCTGGACAAGGGCCTGTACAACAGGCTCGTCACCAGGGGTTCTATGAAGCGCCTGGTGACCGAGGAGGAGGTGCTGGAGGCGATCACGACCCCGCCTTCGGACACCAGGGCCTATTTCCGGGGCCGCACGCTGGAGAAGTACGCCAACTCCATCGCCGCGGCGTCGTGGGATTCGGTCATCTTCGACGTCGGCCGGGAATCGCTGGTGCGGATCCCGACGTTGGAGCCGTTGCGGGGCACGAAGGCCCACGTGGGGAAGTTGCTGGACGACTCCGCGACCGCCGAGGAGCTGGTGGAGGCGCTCACCGGTTCGGACTAGCGGGATTTCCTTTCATCGGGGTTAAGCGATCACGGATCCCACGGAATGTCGGGACCGCTGGGTAGGCTAGGAAACATCGGCCACACCGGGAGGCGAGATGGCTCAGGAAAAGATCGAAAAGCACGGCGGCGGCGACTCGGACGAAGAGTTCGAGGAAGGCGGTCCGGCGGGCCAGGAGCGGCGCGAGAAGCTCGGTGAGGACGTCGACACGATCCTCGACGAGATCGACGACGTGCTCGAGGAGAACGCCGAGGACTTCGTGCGCGCGTACGTGCAAAAGGGCGGCGAGTAGCTCGTTTCCCGGCGGCCCCTGGCCGGGGCCGCCTGTGCGGAGCCGGCGGATCACACAGATTGGAACTTTGAGCACGTATGGAACACACCTCGGGTAAGTCGGCGCTGCCCGCCGCGTACTTCTCGTCGGCGACCTCGTCGTTCTCGGACTTCCTTCGGGCGCAGGCGCCCGAGCTGCTCCCGGAGCGGCGGGTCGCGACGGGCGCGGGCGGGCTGGACGCGCCGCACGGCACGACGATCGTCGCGGTCAAGTTCGCGGGCGGGGTGCTGATCGCCGGTGACCGGCGGGCGACGTCGGGCAACCTGATCGCCTCACGCGACATGGAGAAGGTCCACGTCACCGACGAGTACTCGGCGGTGGGCATCGCGGGCTCGGCCGGGCTGGCGATCGAGATGGTGCGGCTGTACGCGGTCGAACTGGCGCACTACGAGAAGATCGAGGGTGTTTCGCTCTCGCTCGACGGCAAGACGAACAAGCTCGCGGGGCTGGTGAAGTCCAACCTCGAGATGGCGATGGCCGGGCTGGCCGTGCTGCCGCTGTTCGTCGGGTACGACCCCGACGCCGAGGACGCGAAGCACGCGGGCCGCATCGTCTCGTACGACGCGACGGGCGGGCGCTACGAGGAGAACGCCGGCTACCACGCCATCGGCTCGGGTTCGCTGTTCGCGAAGGGCTCGCTGAAGAAGCTGTACGACCCGGACGCGGACGCCGAAGGCGCGATCCGGACGGCGGTGGAGGCGTTGTACGACGCGGCGGACGACGACACCGCGACCGGCGGGCCGGATCTGGTGCGCCGGATCTTCCCGACGATCGTGACGGTCACCGCGGAGCAGGGTGCGGTGGCGTTGCCGCTCGAGCAGACGACCGCGGTGGCCGAGGCGGTCGTGGCCGGACGAGCCGAGCGCGGGCGCTAGCCGTCCTCCCTGTCCCCTTTCCGATGAGAGCCCGAAAGAGCGGAGCACCACAGTGACGATGCCGTTGTACGCCTCTCCCGAGCAGTTGATGCGGGAGCGTTCCGAGATCGCGCGCAAGGGCATCGCGCGTGGCCGGAGCGTGGTCGTGCTCAAGTACCGCGGTGGCGTGCTGTTCGTGGCCGAGAACCCCTCGGCGACGTTGCACAAGGTGTCGGAGATCTACGACCGGATCGGTTTCGCGGCCGTGGGCCGCTACAGCGAGTTCGAGAACCTCCGTGTCGCCGGTATCCGGCACGCGGACCTGAAGGGCTACCAGTACGACCGGCGGGACGTCAGCGCGCGTGCGCTGGCGAACGCGTACGCCGCGACGCTGGGCAGCATCTTCACCGAGCAGCTGAAACCGTTCGAGGTCGAGGTCTGCGTCGCCGAGGTCGGCGCGACCGCCGCCGAGGACCAGCTGTACCGGTTGACCTACGACGGTTCGATCTTCGACGAGCCGAAGTTCGTCGTGATGGGCGGTCAGGCCGACACGCTCAGCACGAAGCTCAAGGAGAGCTTCGAGTCGGACATGGAGCTGGAAGCGGCGCTCGGCGTCGCGGTGAAGGCGTTGCGAGACAACACCCCCACGCCCTCGAACGGCGATTCGGACCCGGTGAAGCTCGAGGTCGCCGTGCTGGAGCGGGAACGGCGGGGCCGCAAGTTCCGCCGGGTCGCCGGTGCGGCGCTGGAGGCGCTGCTGCCCGCCGAGCCGGAAGAGCCGAAGAAGGACGACGCCGACGGCGACAAGCCGGATGGTGAGTCCAAGAAGGACTGAGCCTCTGTACGCGAAGGGCCCCTTTCCCGCGTTGGGAAGGGGCCCTTCGCGTTCGGCCCCTGTACACAGTGGAATGCCGTGAAGGCCTCCTTGAGGGACCCAGAGTCCCTCAAGGAGGCCTTCACGGACGCGATGGTCGCCACCAGTAGCCATTGGGCTGATCCAACCTGCGCGGGTAGGCACTAGCGGAGTGGTGTGGGCTGAAGGCTCCCTTCACCGAGTCTGATGCGGCGAAAGGAGCCTTCGCCCCCGGTGTCGGCTACGGGAGCGGCGGTTCGGCCGCAGGTGCCGCCTCGTGACAAACCGCCCTCGGCGCCAGAAGGCCGTGAGGGCCTCCTTCCCTACCTTGAGAGTAGGGAAGGAGGCCCTCACGGAGCGGTCAGCCGGGATCAGGCGGGGGTGTCGCCCCACCACTGGCTGCGGCCACCGGCGATGAAGCTCCACAGCTGGAGCCGGGTGCCGTTGGTGGACGAGTTGCCCTCAGCGGTCAGGTAGCGGCCGCTGGCCGGGCTCTGGAAGCGGACGTAACCCTCGGGGTTGACGGTGCCGGCCCACCACTGGTTCTTGGCACCGGCGATGAAGTCCCAGAGCTGGACGATGGTGCCGTTCTTGTTGATGCTGTTGAGGTCCGCGTCCAGGTAGCGGCCGCTGGCCACGTTCTGGAAGCGGGAGTAGCCCTCGGGGTTGTCGGTGATGTAGAACGCCTGGTGGTCCGCGTTCAGGTTGCAGTCCCAGAGCTGCATCTTGGTGCCGTTGCGGTTGATGGTGTTGAGGTCGGCGTCCCAGCACTTGTTCGGGTTGAGCCCGGACGGGATGAGGTACATGTCCGCGTCGGCGACACCCGCGGCCTGCGTGCGCGCACCGGTCGAGGTGCGCTTGACCGGGATGAGCTTGATGCCGTGCACGGTGACGGTGTTGAACCCGTCGCCGGCGGGCTTCGGGGCCGCGGTCGCGGCCGGAGCGGTGACCAGGGTCAGGACACCCGCGGCGGCGGCGATGATTCCCGCCAGGCGCTTCATTTTCGTCATTTTCTTTCCCCTTTTGGAAAGCGTTTTCTCCCAGTGAGGTGAAGGGGAACGGCAGAAGACGACGGGCCGCGACGAAACGCGGCCCGTTGGCCCAGCCGGTGAATCCCCCTCGTGGAAGGCGCCGCGTAAACCCCGAGAAGCGGGCCTTCTCCGAACATCATTCAGGTCTGAACCACGGTCGTCGAGGAGATTTCCGATAGCGGCAATAGGGCAGTTCAGCGATGTAACGGAATGGTGCGCCTCGCGATCTCACGGCGACGACTTCGATCAAGGCGAGGACATCCGTGCGCATCGAGCTGACGTTGCAGGACCTGACGCGCGTTCGGCTCGCGCCCGAAGCCGATCCCTTGGCCGAGCTGGTTTCGAGCCTGCAGATCCTGCAACGGCGCGACGCGGGCTCGGCGTTGTTCAACCGGTGGCGGCATCGGGTCCGGCTCGGCTTGGCGGAGTCGGCTTCGGTGCTGCTGTGGTTGTGCCGCCCGTATGCGCCGATCCCGGCGTTCCTCGTGCCGGGCATCGACGAAAGTGGTTTGGAGGCGGGACTCGCGGAGGTCGCCCGTACCGACTCGGTCGGCTTGAAAACGGCATTGCGGGATCTCCCGGTGAACCGGGAGCTGCCGTCGTGGGCGGCGGGATTGCCGGACGGCGACACGGCCGGGCTGCCGAAACTCGTCCAGGCGATGCAGGACTACTTCGAACTGTCGCTGGCGCCCGGTTGGGAGCCGGCGCGGGCGCAGGTCGACGCGGACCGGGGGATGCGCGCGCAGCTGCTCCTGCACGACGGGGTGGACGCGATGCTCACGAGCCTGCGGCCGCTGGTGCGCTGGTCCTCGCCGGTGCTGGAGGTCGGCGACGGGATCGTCGGTTCCCGCGGTGCGGACGGCGCCGGGCTGATCATCTCGCCGACGTACTTCGCGGTGTGCCCGGTGATCGTCCCAGCGGCGGGGCGGGCACCGGTTCGGCTGCTCTACCCCTCGGTGCGGCAGGCCGCCCCGTCGACCGGATATGGCCGCGACGTGCGGAGATCGCCGGACACCGCCCTCGCCGACCTGCTGGGCCCGACCCGGGCGGCGACGCTGGCGGTCCTGGCGGTCGGCTGCAGCACCTCGGAGCTGGCCGCCAGGCTGGGCGTGACCCCGTCGGCGGCGAGCAAGCACGCCGCCGTGTTGCGGCGCGCGGGGCTCATCACCACCGAACGGGACCGCAACGCCGTGCTGCATTCGCTGACGCCGCTGGGCACCGCGCTCCTGGGCTCCTAGAGCCGGTAGATGGTGAGCGCGCTGGGCCGCGACCGGAAGCGGAAATCGTTGCCGAGCGGGCCGACCTCGCCGTCGGTGGCGACCCGGCGGTTGCCGTTGAGCAGCCGGACGTGCAGCTCCGGGACGTCGAGCTCCTGGTAGACGTGGCTGGCGTTGAGGCTGTTCGTGATCGTGGCGAGGATGAACCGCGCCCGCGAATACGGCACGTCGGCGCGCAGGTAGCGCACGTCGAGAAGGCCGGTGTCGAGGGCGGGGCGGCGCGAGGGCGCAAACCCCTTCGGCGAGTAGGTGCCGTTGCCGACGAACAGCAGCCAGATGCTGGTGTGCTTGCCGTTGAGGGTCACTTCCAGCGGCTTCGCGCGCCGGAGGGTGCGGGCGAGCGCGATCGCCGCGGACGGCCACTTCGGATGCCGCTTCTGCAGCCTTTCCCGGATCCGGACCATTTCCGGGTAGCCGCCGAGGCTGGCGGTGTTGACGAAATAGCGGTGGTCGTCGTCGTGGTTGATCTCGACCTCGCCGAGGTCGACTCCGACGGCGTTGCCCGCTTCGGTCGCGGCGTCCGCGTCGGGCATCGAGCGCATGCCGACGTCGCGGGCGAAGTGGTTGAGGGTGCCGGCCGGAATGAGCGCCAGCGGCAGATCGTGGTCGGCCGCGACCGCGGCCACCGCGGCCACGGTCCCGTCACCACCGGCGACACCGAGCGCGCGCACGGTGTTGTCACGGGCGGCGATCTCGTCGCAGAGCTGATCACGCAGGTCCCGTTTCGCGTCCGGATACAGGATGGTGGCCTTGGGCCAGGCGAAGCGGGCTTCCTCGGTCGGGTCCTGACCGTCGATCCCGGAATGCGGGTTGACCAGGACGAGCATGTCCTCGCCGTCGCGCATCTCCGGCGCTTCGGCGGTGTGCGCGGTGCGGCCGGGGACGTCGTCGTTCAGCGGCCACCAGTGCCGTGTCAGCAGGCCCGCGCCGACGCCGATACCGATCCCCACCCCGACGTCACTGGGCCAGTGGACGCCCGTGTGGACCCGGGAATAGGCGACCGCGGCGGCCAGCGGGACCAGTGCGGCGCCCGCCTTGGGCGATTCCATCGCGACCGCCGTCACGAACGCGGCCGCCGACGCCGAGTGTCCGGACGGGAACGACGACGAGGTCGGGCGCCGGACGAGGCGCCGGTGCATGGGCACCTGCTCAGCCGCGGGGCGGCGGCGCGGAAACAGGGGTTTGCCGATCAGGTTCGCCGCCGCGCTCGCCCCGGCGATGGCGGCCACGCCGCGGAGCGCACCCCGGCGCGTCGGGCCCTTCTTCGCCGCGAGAGCGATCGCGACACACCACCAGAGCTTGGACTTGTCCGCACTTTTGGAGAGCGAGGTGATCACCTCGTCGGCCCTGGTCCTCGGCAAGGCAGCGCTCCGTGCCATCAGCCGTCGATCGGTCCGTCCGACCTTGCGGAAAGGGCGCTTGAGCTGCTTTAACACGGGTTCCCCACTTCCGGGCCAGGACGTCATGCGCGTGATACCCGATCGGGACTTCCCGCACACCTTTCACCGAATGCAACGTACCGACCGCGTGTCGCCGCCCGAACGGCGCACCTTCAGTGGGTCCTCACCGCCTACTCTGGTGGGATGCAGCGGCGGATCTTTGGCATCGAGACCGAGTACGGGGTCACGTGCACCTTTCACGGGCAACGCAGGCTCTCCCCGGACGAGGTGGCGCGTTACCTGTTTCGGCGTGTCGTGTCCTGGGGGCGTTCGTCGAACGTCTTCCTGTCGAACGGCTCGCGGCTCTACCTCGACGTGGGCTCCCACCCCGAGTACGCGACGGCCGAATGCGACGACCTGGTCCAGCTCGTCACGCACGACAAGGCCGGTGAGCGCATCCTCGAGGACCTCCTGGTCGACGCCGAGCGGCGGCTGGCGGACGAGGGCATCGGCGGCGACATCTTCCTGTTCAAGAACAACACCGACTCGGCGGGCAACTCCTACGGTTGCCACGAGAACTACCTGGTGACCCGTGCCGGGGAGTTCTCCCGGATCGCCGACGTGCTGCTGCCGTTCCTGGTGACCCGGCAGCTGATCTGCGGTGCGGGCAAGGTGCTGCAGACGCCGCGCGGCGCGGTCTACTGCCTGTCCCAGCGTGCGGAACACATCTGGGAAGGCGTCTCCAGCGCCACCACGCGTTCGCGGCCGATCATCAACACCCGCGACGAGCCGCACGCCGACGCGGAGCGCTACCGGCGCCTGCACGTGATCGTCGGCGACTCGAACATGGCCGAGCCGACCACGATGCTCAAGGCGGGCTCGGCGAACCTGGTGCTGGAGATGATCGAGGCGGGCGTCCAGTTCCGTGACTTCACGCTCGACAACCCGATAAGGGCCATCCGCGAGATCAGCCACGACCTCACCGGCCGCCGCCAGGTGCGGCTCGCCGGCGGCCGCGAGGCTTCGGCGCTGGACATCCAGCGCGAGTACCACGCCCGCGCCGTCCAGCACGTCAAGGAGACGGGTTCGTCGCCGCAGTCCGAGCGCGTCGTCGAGCTGTGGGGCGGGCGCTGGAGGCGGTCGAGCAGCAGGACTTCAGCAAGATCGACACCGAGATCGACTGGGCGATCAAGCACCGGCTGGTCGAGCGCTACCGCAACAAGCACGACCTCGATCTGTCGAGCCCGCGGATCGCCCAGCTGGATCTGGCCTACCACGACATCCGGCGTGGCCGTGGCATCTTCGATCTGCTGCAGCGGAAGGGACTCGTGCGGCGGGTCACCGACGACGGCGAGATCGAGCTGGCCAAGGACACTCCGCCGCAGACCACGAGGGCGAAGCTGCGCGGTGACTTCATCGCCGCCGCGCAGGCCGCCGGGCGCGACTTCACCGTGGACTGGGTGCACCTCAAGCTGAACGACCAGGCGCAGCGGACCGTGCTGTGCAAGGACCCGTTCCGCTCGGTGGACGAGCGCGTCGAAAGGCTCATCTCCTCGCTCTGATCGACACCCGGCTCAGAATCGGCCGACACACGGTTGTCACTCCAGGTACCGTGTACGTCGCTGTGGGTTCTGAGCCGGGGAGGGCGAGGATGGACAAGGCCACCGTGCCGGCCCAAGTCGCGGGGCTGAACTCCCTCAAGGATCTGGGGCTGCAGATCCGGAACTCGCTCGTCAACCTCGCCAACGGTCTGGACAGCTTCTGGACCCAGATACATGGGACCCTCGCAGGCTTGAGCATCGCTGTCGCTGCGGCGGCCGTCAGTGCCATCAGCGTTGTCGGTCTCCCAGCCGCGATCGTGATTCTGGTAGGCGTGATCGGCGCCGGCGTCGCGTCCATCTTCACGACCATCAGCGCGGTGGATTCGCTCACCAACAGCATCGGGGTGGCGCATTCGGCAGACTGGAAGCGGCAGTCGTGACGTACCCGACTGTGTGGCCGGAGGAGCCTTATCGGCGGCTACCGCCAGGCATGATCGGAAGTATCCGGGAAATAGCCACCAGTCTCGGGGCCGGAACGGGCGTCGTCGGCCTGGCCATGGTGATCGTCATACAGATCTCGGGACGGATTCTTCCGACCGCGAGTGATGGCGCCAATGTCGTCACCATGGGGATGGCCACTTTCGCGGCCGGTGCGTCGCTGTTGTCGGGGCTCGCCATGGTGATTTCGCGGACGCTCGTGAGAACAGGCTGTGTCGAGACGAAAGGTGCCATCATCCTGCGAGGAGTCGAGGCGGGGTTGTGCGCAGGAGCGTTTTTCGCGATGGCAGCGTTTTTGTTCTTCTACGTTCCTGGGGTCGCCGGTTCCGGGCGGTACGACCCGCAGGATCGCATCGCGGTGACGCCCGGCATCGTGATGTACACACTCCTGCCGGTTCTCGCCATGATCCTGACGGCCGTCAACCTCGTCGTCGCCCACCGGTTGTTCTTCCCGACCGTCGAGAAGGTGCAGAAGCATCTTGCGCGGGAGTCCGGCTGACTCGGGTCTCGCCACGTCGCCGTCGCCCAGGCTAGGGTGACCCGCGCGATTCTTCGACCGAGGGAGAGGTGCGCCGATGCGCCGTGCGTTGCTGGTCGTGCTGGGAGCGGTCGTCCCGCTGGCGTTCACCGGCGTCGCGCACGCCGCGCCGGAGTGTCCCGATCCCGCGTGGGTGGAGACTCCGACAGGCACGGACGCCCAGCTCCGCGGTCTCTCCGCGGTGGATTCCCGTACGGCGTGGGTCAGCGGCAGCAGGGGCACCATCCTGCGCACCACCGACCGGGGCCGCACCTGGAAACCCGTCGCCCCGGCCGGCACCGAGGCGCTCGACTTCCGCGACATCGAGGCCTTCGACGCCGATCACGCGGTCGCCCTCTCGATCGGGCCCGGTGACGCGTCCCGGATCTACCGCACGGACGACGGCGGCGAGAGCTGGCGACTGTCCTTCCAGAACAGCGATCCCGCCGCCTTTTACGACTGTGTCGCGTTCTTCGACCACCGGCGGGGTCTCGCGATGAGCGATCCGGTGGACGGCAAGTTCCGGTTGCAGTCCACTTCGGACGGCGGCCGCACGTGGCGGCCCGTGCCCGCCGAGGGCATGGTTCCCGCGCTCGACGGCGAGTTCGGCTTCGCCGCCAGCGGCCAGTGCCTCACGACGTCGGGTCCGCGTGACGCCTGGATCGCCACCGGCGGCGGGGCCCGCGCACGGGTGCTGCACTCCGGCGACGGCGGGACGACCTGGGAGGCGGCCGACACGCCGCTGCCCAGTGGCGCGTCCGCCGGCGTCTTTTCGGTGACGTTCCGGGATCCCCGGCACGGCGTGGCCATCGGTGGCGATTACGCCGCGCCGAACGCGCCCGGCCCGGCGGTCGCGCTCAGCGCGGACAAGGGCCGCACCTGGCGGACGCCGTCGGAGGCACCGGTCGGCTACCGCTCGGGCCTGGCGTGGCTGGGGAACACAGTGCTGGCCGTCGGCCCCGGCGGGAGCGACCTGAGCCCGGATGGCGGACGGCACTGGAAGCAGTTCGACACCGGATCACTGGACTCCGTCGACTGCGCTCGTGGCGCTTGCTGGGCGAGCGGGGCGAAGGGACGGGCCGCTCGGCTCGGCACGGCCTAAGCTCGAAGGACTATGACCGCACAAGCCGAACCAGTCCCGGAGACGACCGATCATCTGGTCGAGGTGTTGAAGGCGCTCGCCAACCCGATCCGGCTCCAGGTGCTCGGATGGCTGCGCGAGCCGGATCGGCATTTCCCGCCGGAGAAGGCGATCGCCGACCAGAACGAGGTCGGCGTCTGCGTCAGTCATCTCCAGGCCAAGCTGGGGCTCGCGCAGTCCACGGTGTCGGCGTACATGGCGTTGCTGCAGCGCGCCGGGCTCGTGGAGTCCACCCGGGTGGGGAAGTGGACGCACTACCGCCGCGACGAGAAGCGGATCGAGCAGCTCGTCGACCTGCTGGGACGCTCCATCTGAACTCGCCGGGAATAACATATCGAGAATCTGCGATACTTCGATATGTTGGACTCGACCTGAGGAGAGACAGATGGAACTGGGGCGTTTCGGGATCTGGACGTTCGACTTCGAGGATCAGCCCGCGAGCATGCTGCGGGATTCGGTGCGGGAACTGGAAGAGCTCGGCTGGCCGTCGATCTGGATCCCGGAACGGGACGGACGCGAAGCGCTGACCCACGCCGGATTCCTGCTCGCGTCCACCGAGCGCATGGCCGTGGTCAACGGGATCGCGCGCATCGGCTCCCGCGGCGCGCGCTGGACCCATGGTGCGGCGCTCCTGCTCGCCGACGCGTATCCGGGCAGGCACGTCCTGGGGCTCGGCTTCGGCGGCGCGCAGCCGGGCGTCAAGCCGCTGGACGCGATGAGCGACTACCTCGACGAGCTCGACACCGTCACCAGCTCGAACCCGCTGCCCGGCGTGCCGATCCAGCGGCTGCTCGCGGCGTACGGGCCGAAGATGCTCGGCCTGGCCCGCGACCGGTCCGAGGGGGCGCATACCTACCACGTGACGGTCGAGCACACCGCGCAGTCGAGGGAAGTGCTGGGGGAGAAGGCCTTCCTCGGCGTCGAGCACGCGGTGCTGTTCGAAACCGACCCGGGCAAGGCGCGCGAGATCGCCCGCGAACACCTGCACGTGTACCTGACGTCCGAGTACAACGTCGCCAAGTACCGCCGTCTCGGCTACACCGAAGCCGACATCGACGGTGGCCGCGGCAGCGACCGGCTCGTCGACGATCTCGTGTTCTGGGGCGACCTCGACACCATCGTCGCGAAACTGCACGGGCATCTCGACGCCGGCGCCGACCATGTGGGCATCCAGGTCATCGGGGTGAAGCCCGGCGAGTCGGCCATGCCGCACTGGCGGCGGCTGGCCGAGGCCGTGCTGCCGCGCTAGCGGAGCTGGCCGGTCGGGCGGACCACGATCTCGTTGACGTCGACCGAGGGCGGCTGCTCCAGCGCGTAGAGCACCGCCCTCGCGATGTCGTCGGGTTCCAGTTTCGGCTTGGACTTCGAGTCCTCGGGGATCATCGAGGTGTCGACCAGTCCCGGCTGCACGACGGTGACCCGGACGCTGGTGCCGACGGCCTCCTCGCGGATGGATCCGGCGAGCCCGGTCACCGCCCATTTCGTCGCCGAGTAGAGGTTCCCGGGCCGGTGGTAGCGCCCGGCGACCGAGCCGGTGAGCACGAGGTGTCCCTTCGATTCCGCGAGCGACGGCAGGGTCGCCCGCGCGGTGAGGGCGGTGCCGTAGACGTTCGTCAGCACCATGTCCCGCCACTGTTCGGGATCCGCGCCGCCGTCGCCGAAGAACGAGACGACGACGCTCTGACCCGCGTTGGCGAACACCGCGTCCAGGCCGCCGAAGGTGTCCTTCGCCGTCTCGACGGCCGCAGACAGCGAACCCCAGTCGGTGACGTCGGCCGCGAGCGCGAGGGCCCGCTCGTCGCCGAATTCGGCGACGAGCGGGAGCAGCGCCTCGCGGTCGCGGGAGAGCAGCGCCAGCCGGAAACCGGCGGCCGCGGCCCGGCGTGCGGTCGCCTCGCCGAGACCGCGGGAGGCGCCGGTGATCAGCAGTACTCGATCGTTCATGCCTCCAAACTAGGCGGCGTGTAGGTGTCCCACTCCGGCACCGGTTCGCCGAGGAGCGCGGCCCCCAACCGGTCGAGGTAGAAGTGCCAGCCCTTGAGGATGTCCGAGGTGTCCCACTCGGTCTTGGGCAGAAGGTGCACGAAGTCGAGCACAGTCGTGTCGCCGCGCTCGGTCAAGGTCAGTTCGACCCGCCACGCGGGCTGATCGGTCACGCCGAGATCCATCACCAGCCGCTTCGGCGGGTCGCATTCGCGAATGATGGCGGGCCCCGGTTCGGAGCCCTCCTCCGCGGTCATCGTCAGCATGATCGTGTTGCCGACCCCCGCCTCGCCCGTCCATGGGCCGATCCACCGTGCCGTGCGCTCGGATTCGGTGAGCGCCGACCAGACGTCTTCGATCGGGTCCGGGTACTCGCGCCGGAGTTCGAGCCGGGTCACGTCGTTGTCCATGGGAGGAAGATAACCGTGGGCTTAATTAAGCGTCAACTTATGAGTACTAGCCGTCCGCGGAGACCGCCCGCCGCGAGCCGTTCGTGGGCTTTCACCGCCTCGCCCAACGGCAGGGTGTCCGCGACCCGCAGGGCGAGCGTGCCGTCGTCGACCTGGGCGACCAGTCCGGCGAGCGCGGCGGCGTCGGCGTGGACCCAGACGTGGTCGACCTCTATACCGCGCAGGGGGAGCGGGGCGGCGCCGGCCGCGAACACGATGAACCGGCCGCGATTCGCCACGGCGTCCAGGGCTTCGAGCCCGAGCAATGCGGTGTCGAGTGCCGCGTCGACGCCACCGGGGACGACCGACCGCACGCGATCGGCGAGGGAATCGCCACGGGGCACGAAGATCTCGGCACCGAACCCTCGGACCACTGCTTCGTCGGCGGTGTCGGCGACCGCGACCACCCGGAAACCGCGCGCCTCGGCCAAGGCGACCGCGTAGCCGCCGACAGCCCCCGCGGCACCGGTCACCAGGACCGTCGCTCCCGGCGGGAGGTCGAGAAGGTCGAGCGCCTGGACCGCGGTGAGACCGTTCAACGGCAGGGTCGCGGCCTCCGTGGGAGACGCCGTCCGCGGTGCGGCGGCGAGCGCGTCCACGTCGAGGACGACGAACTCGGCGTACGTGCCGAGCGCCGCCGACGGCCGGTCAAGCAGGCCGATCACACTGTCACCCGTGGCGAACCCGGTGACGCCGTCACCCACGGCGTCGACCGTCCCCGCCACGTCCCAGCCGATCCCCAACGCCTCGCGAGGCGGGACGATCCCCGCCTCGGTGAGGAAACCCGACCTGGTCCCGGCGTCGACCGGGTTGACCCCGGCCGCCGCGACCTTCACCCGCACCTGACCGGGCCCCGGTACCGGCATCGGGACCTCGGTGAATTCCAGGACTTCCGGACCGCCGAACCGGCGGACCACCACTGCACGCATCGTTCTCCTCCAAGGGATCGTTCCCTGCGAACGTATGGGGAGTTACTCTCCATCGGGAAGTACGCACCTCGAGGTGCCCAACCCACGCGGAGGTACGCGCACCGTGGTCACGCGCACGGCACAGGAACGTCGGGACGAGCAGAAGCGGGCCTACGACGCCTATCTCGCGGCCTGTCCCGCCCGGAAACTGCTCGACGAGGTCTCCGGCAAATGGGTCAGCCTCGTCCTCGTGGCGCTCGGCGACGGGCCGCAGCGCTACAGCGACCTCTCCCGCCGGATCGCCGGCGTCAGCCAGAAGATGCTCACGCAGACGCTGCGGACCCTGGAACGGGACGGCCTGCTGACCCGCACCGTCACCGCGTGCGTGCCGGTGCGGGTGGACTACGAACTGACCGAGCTCGGCCGGAGCCTCCGGCAGCTGCTGGCCGGGATCAAGGACTGGGCCGAGACCCGGTTCGACGAGGTGGAGACCGCCAGAGATCGTTACGACGCGCGATCGGCGGCTGTCACCATCGGGTCGGACGGCGCGGGCTAGGGTAGCCGGGTGTCCACCGCACGCGCCGAACGTCTGGTCAACCTGGTTCTGGCCCTCCTGTCCACCCGGCAGTACCTCACCGCCGAGCGGATCCGGGCATCGTGCCCGGGTATGCCGACGCGGCCAGCGACGAGGCGTACTTCCGCATGTTCGAGCGCGACAAGACCGAACTGCGCGAGCTCGGCATCCCGCTGGAGACCGGCCGCAACTCGGCGTTCGACGCGATCGACGGCTACCGCATCGCGCGCCGCGACTACGAACTCGGCGAGATCGACCTCGCGCCCGACGAGGCGACCGCGGTCGGGCTCGCCGTCCGGCTGTGGGATTCCCCGGAACTGACCGGCGAGGCCCAAGGCGCGCTGGTGAAACTCCGCGCCGCCGGGGTCGAGGTCGACGACCACGCCCCGACCGTCGTCGAGCCCCGTGTGCGGGCCGAGCCGGCGTTCGGCCCGCTGCTGGCCGCCGTCCAAGCCGGGCAGGCGGTGCGCTTCGAGTACCGCCGCAGTGGTTCGGCCGAGCGCAAGATCCGCACCCTCGAACCGTGGGGCGTGGTGTCGTGGAAGGGCCGCTGGTACGTCGTCGGGCACGACAGGGACCGTGGCGCGTCCCGCTGCTTCCGCCTCTCGCGCGTGACGGGGAAGGTCGACACCTTCGGGGAAACCGGCGTCGTCGAACGCCCGGAAGGGGTCAACCTGCTGAAGATGGTCTCCGCCAGCAGTGGCGAGGATCCGTCCGCTCCGACCACCGCCAGTGTGTGGGTCGCCGACGGCCGGGCCGCCGGGGTCCGCCGCCGCGGCCGGGTGGTCGGCCGCAGCGACGCCGGGGGAGAAGAAGGCGACCTCGTGGAGATCGAGTTGTACTACCCGGAATCCGCCGCGGACTGGCTCACCGCCCACGGCCCGGACGTCCTCGTCCTCGAACCCGAGGTCCTCGCGAAGTCGGTCTTCAGCCGCCTCGAAGCCATCGCGCACGCCGGTGGTGCCCGATGAGCACCACCGGTCGGATGCCGCGCCTGCTCGCGCTCGTGCCGTATCTCCTCGCCCGGCCCGGGATCAAGATCGACGACGCCGCCCACGACTTCGACGTGACGCCCAAACAGCTGCGCAAGGATCTCGAACTGCTGTGGATGTGCGGGCTGCCCGGCTACGGCCCCGGCGACCTGATCGACCTCTCCTTCGAGGGCGACACGATCGTCGTCACGCACGACGCCGGCATGAACCGTCCGCTGCGGCTCACCGGCGGCGAGGCGACGGCCATGCTCGTCGCGCTGCGAGCGTTGGCCGAGACGCCCGGAGTGGTCGACGCCGACGCGGTCCGTCGCGCCATCGCGAAGATCGAGGTCGCCGCGGGGCAGGCGCAGCCGTCGGGGATCGTCGTCGGCGGGGGAGTGCGTGAAGGCAAGAAGACCGCCGGAACACGCGAAGCGGTCCGGTCCGCTCTCACCGCGAAGCGTGCCTTGCGGATCCGGTACTACACCGCGTCGAAGGACGAGATCACCGAACGCACCGTCGATCCCATGCGGCTGCTCATCGTCCAGGCGGTCGGCTACCTCGAAGCGTGGTGCCGCCGCGCCGAGGGCGTCCGGTTGTTCCGGCTCGACCGCATCGACGAGCTGACCGTGCTCGACGAACCCGCCGTCCCGCCTGCGCACGCCCAGCCCACTGACATTTCCGATGGTGTTTTCCGGCCGCGTCCCGACCAGCAGGAAGCCGTCCTGGTCCTCGATCCCGACACACGCTGGGTAGCCGAGTACTACCCCTGCGAGGAGCTCGACGAGCTCGACGGCGGGCGGCTGCGCATCCGGATGCGCTACGCCGACGAGTCCTGGATGGTCCGGCTGATCCTCGGCCTCGGTGGAGACGCGCAGGTCGAAAGCCCGGCCGCGCTCGGGGAGGCAGTTCGTCGACGAGCGGCCGACGCGCTGGCCCGGGCTCGTCACCTAACGTCAACCTACGAGCAGTAGGGTGACGCCGTGTCGTACCTGCCGAGCATCGCGCTCGCCGTCGCCGGGCTGATCCTGCTCTTCGTCTTGCTAATCAAATTACGCAGAGTCTTGCGCGTGCTCACCCATACGATGAGCATGGTGGCTACGAACACCCGAAAACGGACAGGGCTCCTTCGTGCCAGGTCTGCCGCGCTCCGCGTGGCGATCGCGCAACGACGTGGGCTCGAAGACCGGTAACATCACATACGAGAGACTCGAGAAGGAGGCCGCAAACGATGAACGCGCTGCAGCCGTGGCACATCATCATCCTGGTGCTCGTCGTTGTTCTGCTGTTCGGCGCCAAGAGGCTTCCGGACGCCGCGCGGTCCATCGGCAAGTCCATGAAGATCTTCAAGGCCGAGACCAAGGACATGGCCGGGGACAAGGACAAGGCCGCCGAGACCGAAGAGGTCGACACCAAGCAGCTGCCGCAGGCCGCCACGCCCGCGCCCGCCGCGAGCGCGCAGGACAAGCAGGTCGCCGACCTCCAGCGTCAGCTCGACGAGCTCAAGAAGCAGCAGGCCGCCACGCCCGCTCCGGCCGAGCAGGCGCAGAAGAACGCCAGCTGAGCGCTCTTCCAGTAAGCCCAGCGGAGCCTGTTCGCGGATGAGCGCGCCGAAGTCGCGGCGCGCTCATGGTGGACCCTGACGAGAACGGACTGTCCAGTGGCGGATTCCGCCTCCGGTGAGGAGCGCCGCGGCACGAAGCGGCGCAAGCGCAGCCGTCGGACCAACCCCGACGGCACGATGACGCTCATCGAGCACATCTACGAGTTCCGGCGCCGTCTGGGCTTCGCGCTGCTCGCCATCCTGGCGGGCGGGATCATCGGTTTCCTCTGGTTCCAGACCAGGGTCGGCCCGATCCCGTCGCTGGGCCAGATCATGACCGGCCCGTACTGCGGCATTCCGTACCAGCGCAGGCTCGGCGGCTCTGAGCACGGCCCTTGTCAGCTGTTGCAGACGGTGCCGTTCGAAGCCTTCATGATCCAGCTGAAGGTCGGTCTCGCCGCGGGCGCGGTGCTGTTCGCGCCGCTGTGGCTCTACCAGATCTGGGCGTTCATCGCGCCCGGCCTCTACTCGAAGGAGCGCAAGTACGCGCTCACCTTCGTCTTCTTCGCGTCGATCCTCTTCGCCTGCGGCGCGGTGCTCGCGTACCTGCTCATCCCGCACGCTCTCGAACTGCTGATGAACTTCGGTGGCGACCAGTTCATCACCGCCCTCACCGGCGACAAGTACATCTCGTTCATCCTGTCGCTGCTGCTGATCTTCGGCGTCAGCTTCGAACTCCCGCTGTTCGTGGTGATGCTGAACCGCGTCGGCGTCCTGAAGTACCAGACGCTGAAGAAGTGGCGCCGCGGCCTGATCATGGTCGTGTTCGTCTTCGCCGCCTTCGCGACGCCAGGCTCGGACCCGTTCTCGATGATCGCCCTGGCCGGAGCGCTGGTGGTGCTCTTGGAGCTCTCCATCCAGATCGCGCGCTTCCACGACCGCAAGCTCGACAAGGAACGCGGCACCGAGGGCTGGGACCAGCTCGCCGACGACGAGGCCGCGCCGTTCGACTACACGCCGAGCACGATCGACGAGGAGCCGTCGGCCGCCACGAACGGCAAGCGCACCAGCACCGACGACGTCACCTGAGCCGGGGATGCACGCGGCGCTGGCCGTCCACCCCGCCTCCGGTAACGGGGCCGCGGGACGGTTGATGGAGTCGGTCGCGGCGCGGCTGCGACCCGTCGTGGACCGGCTCGACGTCCTCGTGGCCCACACGGTCGAGGAATCCCGCGCGCTGATGACCGACTCGCGCGCGGCAGGGCTGGACGTCCTCATCGTGCTCGGCGGCGACGGCGCGGCGCACCAGGGCGTGCAGTTCTGCGCCGAGTCCGGCGTCGCACTGGGACTCGTGCCCGCGGGCACCGGCAACGACTTCGCCAGGGCGCTCGGCATCCCCGAACGGCCGCACGCCGCCGCGGATCTCGCCGCCAGGCGGATCGCGGAGGGGAAACGGCGGCGGGTCGACCTCGGCCGGGCCGGTGGCGAATGGTTCGCCACCGTGCTGTGCTCCGGCTTCGACGCGCTGGTCACCGAACGAGCCAACCGGCTGACCTGGCCGCGCGGCCCGCGCCGCTACGACGTCGCGATCCTGGCCGAACTCGCCGCGTTCCGGCCCCGGCCGGTGGTGCTTCGCACGGACGTCGAGACACTTGAACTCGACGCCACGATGATCGCCGTCGGCAACACCCCGTACTACGGCGGCGGCATGCCGATCTGTCCTGGTGCCGATCCGGAGGATGGCCTGTTCGACGTCACCGTCGTGGGCAACGCGACCCGGCGTGACCTGCTCCGCATGTTGCCCGGGGTCCGTGCCGGGGAGCACATCGCGCATCCGGCGGTCCGGACCCTCAAAGCCAGTCAGATCCACCTCGCGGGCAGCGATCTGCCCGTCTACGCCGACGGTGAGCCGCTGGGCGGGCTGCCGATCGACGTCACCTGCGTCCCCGGAGCGCTCACCGTCGTCGGGTGAGCCCGGCGTAGTCGCCAGCCCGCCACACCTGCCCGCGGAACGTCGCGGCGGACATCAGGTCGCCGCGCGGGAAGAACACCCCGCCGCAGCGATGGCAGAACCACGCCTGCCGCCAGTACTCCAGCGCGCCCGGGATGCCCCGCCGGATCCGCGCGTTGCGCCGCAACCGGAGCACGAACAGGACGGCGAACAAGGCGACCAGCGCGAAGGCACCGAAGGGGAAGATCGACGCTCCGATGAACTGCGCGACCCTCCCGTCGGCGGTCGGCGCGACGTTCTCGTCCAGCACGTCGTTGGCGAAGGCGAGGAACACGAACGCGGGGATCAGCAGCACCAGTGCGAGCGTCAGGAAGCATCCGCCGCCGCGAAGCACCGGATACGGGTTCAGTGACGCCGCGGTCGCGGTCACCGACACACCCGTATGCGTCGTCGCGGTGTAGACCACGCCGTCACCGGCCGGGATGGCCGTCATACCGCCTTGCACCCGGTAGGTCGTCTGCCCGCTCTGGAACACCGCCGGCACGCTCTGCACCTGGTCGACCTGCGCACACTGCGGGCAAGCGATCTCCATGGAGTCCCCTCTCGATCACGAATCCGCCCCTTGGATGACAGGGACGTGGCGGTCGTTCCCGAGATCGTCACACCGAGTGCGAACTGTCGGTGGGGTATGGAACCCTGACGAAGTGGTCAACAGCCCTTCTCAGACCCCGGCCGAGGCATATGCCGCCTCCCAGCGCCGCGCTCAGTACCCCCAGCTGACCCGCTTCGCGGCGGAGTCGTCGTTCGAGTTCGACGACTTCCAGGTCCGCGGCTGCGAGGCACTCGAAGACGGTCACGGCGTGCTCGTCTGCGCGCCCACCGGCGCCGGGAAGACCGTGGTCGGCGAGTTCGCGGTGCACCTCGCCCTCGCCGAGGGGCGGAAGTGCTTCTACACGACACCCATCAAGGCGTTGTCGAACCAGAAGTACGCCGACCTCGTCGGCCGCTACGGCGCCGACGCGGTCGGCCTGCTGACCGGTGACACGTCGATCAACGGCAACGCGCAGGTCGTGGTCATGACCACCGAGGTCCTGCGCAACATGCTCTACGCCGGGTCCTCGACCATCGGCGAGCTCGCGTACGTGGTGATGGACGAGGTCCACTACCTCGCCGACCGGTTCCGCGGCGCCGTCTGGGAAGAGGTCATCCTCCACCTGCCCGAGCACGTGCGTGTCGTCGGCCTGTCGGCCACGGTGAGCAATGCCGAGGAGTTCGGCGAGTGGCTCGTCGAGGTCCGCGGCGACACCACGGTCGTCGTCGACGAGCACCGCCCCGTGCCGCTGTGGCAGCACATGCTGGTCGGCAACCGGTTGATGGACCTGTTCGCCGGCCAGGAGGAGCACGCACCGGGCGCCGAACTGCGGATCAACCCGGGCCTGCTGCGCCGCACCGAGGAGGTCGGCGGCCGGTTCGCCCCGGCGGGATTGCGCGGACCGCGCGGACGGCGAGGGGCGCCGTCACGGATGCCGCGGTTCCGGCCGACGTCCCGCACGGACACGGTCGAGCGGCTGGACAACGCCGGTCTGCTCCCCGCCATCGTGTTCATCTTCTCCCGCGCCGGCTGCGACGCCGCGGTCGGCCAGTGCGTCCGGTCCGGACTGCGTCTCAACGGACCGGAAGAGGTCGAGAAGGTCCGTCGGATCGTCGCCGAGCGCACCAAGGACCTGCCCGAAGGCGACCTCGGCGTCCTCGGCTACTGGGAGTGGCGCGAGGCGCTCGAACGCGGCATCGCCGGGCACCACGCGGGGCTGCTCCCGGCGTTCAAGGAGACCGTCGAGGAGCTGTTCGTCCAAGGGCTGGTGAAGGTCGTCTTCGCCACCGAGACGCTCGCGCTCGGCATCAACATGCCCGCGCGCACGGTCGTGCTGGAAAGGCTGGTGAAGTACAACGGCGAGGCGCACGTCGACCTGACGCCGGGCGAGTACACGCAGCTCACCGGGCGGGCCGGGCGGCGCGGGATCGACGTCGAAGGCCACGCGGTCGTCGTCTGGCAGCCGGGGATCGACCCGAAGCAGGTCGGCGGCCTCGCCTCGACCAGGACGTACCCGCTGCGGTCGTCGTTCCGGCCCGGTTACAACATGGCGGTGAACCTGGTCGCCCAGGTCGGCGCCGAGGCGGCCCGCGAGCTGCTGGAACAGTCGTTCGCCCAGTTCCAGGCCGACCGGTCGGTGGTCGGGACGGCGCGGCGGATCGAGCGGAACAAGGAGGCCCTGCGGGGCTACACCTCCGCCATCACCGGCGATTTCGACGAGATGCTGGAGTACGTCGAGCTACGGGCGAAGATCTCGGCGCGGGAGAAGGCGCTTTCGCGGCAGAACACCTCCGCCCGCCGCGCGGGCACCGCAGAGTCGCTGGAGAAACTCCGCAAGGGTGACGTCATCGCGGTGCCCGCGGGACGGCGCGCCGGGCTGGCGGTCGTCGTCGACCCGGGGCTCGACCCGATCCGCGAACCACGGCCCGTCGTGGTCACCGAGGACCGCTGGTCCGGACCACTGTCGGTCTCGGACTTCCCGTCACCGGTGGAGGCACTGGGGAACATCAAGCTGCCGAAGCACATCGAGCTGCGTTCGCCCAAGACCAGGCGCGACATCGCGTCGAGCCTGCGCAACGCGGGAATCTCGTTGCCCGGCAGGCAAAAGCGCCGCGCCGGGGCCAATGAGGACGGTGAGCTGGCCGCGCTGCGGCGGGCGCTGCGCGCGCATCCGTGCCACGGCCTGGCCGAACGCGAGGCGAACCTGCGCTGGGTCGAGCGGTACCAGCGGCTCACCGCCGAGACCGAGCAACTGGAACGCAAGGTCGCCGCGACCACGCATTCCCTCGCCCGCGCCTTCGACCGGATCCTGCGGCTGCTCGGCGAGCGCGGCTACCTCGGTCCGGCGTCGAAGGGCGACGGAGAGGACCGGGTCACCGAACACGGCAAACGGCTCACCCGCCTCTACAGCGAGTCCGATCTGCTCGCGGCCGAATGCATCCGGCACGACGTCTGGAAGGGCTTGTCGCCCGCCGAACTCGCGGCCGTCGTCTCGACGCTGGTCTTCGAGGCACGCCGGGACACCGCGGGGGAGCCTCGCCTGCCCGCGGGCAAGGTGGTCGACGCCTGGCAGGCGACCACGCGCCTGTGGATGGAGCTCACCGAAGACGAGCGACGGCACAAGCTGGACCGCACCCGCGAACCCGACGCCGGTTTCGCCTGGCCCGTCTACCGGTGGGCGCGCGGCGAATCGCTGGAGAAGGTCCTCACCGCCGCCGAAGCGAACGGACAGGAGCTCTCGGCCGGTGACTTCGTGCGGTGGTCGCGGCAGGTCATCGACCTGCTCGACCAGATCCGTGACGTCCTCGGGAAGGCGGATCCGGTCGGGGCGGCCGCTTCGGACGCGGTGAAGGCGTTGCGCCGCGGGGTCGTGGCGGCCGGCGGCGCCTGATCGGCCTCGTGAGTGGTAAGGACGGTTAGAACCGTCCTTACCACTCACGAGGCGTTGGGCCGACCGGCGGAGTGAACGCGCCTCCGGTGTGAGCACGGTCGCGGAGAGTTGGCCCGACACCGCCCGGGAACAGTGGGCAGGGGCGCCGTCCTGTGGTTGGATCGCCCACGACGGCCATGCAGGTCGGCCGGTGACGATGGCGGAACAGGCGGAGGCGAACGATGAGCACGCCGTATGGCGGCAACGACCCGCAGCAGCAGCCCCAGTGGGGGCAGCAGCCGGGCTACGGCCAACAGCCGGGCGGCGCTCAACCGCCGAGCGGCCCGCAGCAGCAGCCGCAATGGGGCCAGCAGCCGCAGTACGACCCGTCGCAGACCCAGCAGCAACAGCCTCAGTGGGGTCAGCAGCCCGCGCCGTACGACCCGTCTCAGCAGCAGCCCGGGTATCCGCAGCAGGATCCTTCCCAGACGCAGCAACAGCAGCCTCAGCAGTGGGGCCAGCAGCCGCAGTACGGTCAGCAGCCGGGGTATCCGCAGAGCGGGCCCCAGCAGCAGCCGGGTTACCCGCAGAGCGGCCCGCAGCAGCAGCCCCAGTACGGGCAGCAGCAGCCCGGCCAGTACGACTACGGCCAGAGCCAGTTCCCGGGCACCCAGGGCGAGGCGCAGGACAAACCGAAGTCCAAGAAGGGCCTGTTCATCGGGATCGGCGCGCTCGTGGTGATCATCGCCGCGGTCGGCGTCCTCGGGTTCGTCACGCCGGGCTGGTTCAACACCCAGGTCTTCAACAACACCCAGATGCAGACCGACGTGCAGAAGCTGCTCACCGAGACCTACGGGATCAAGGAGATCAGCGCGGTCACCTGCCCCTCCGGCCAGGAGGTCAAGGACGGGGTGAAGTTCACCTGCACCGCCACGATCGAGGGCAAGCCGCAGGAGGTGCCGATCACCGTGAAGGGTGATACCGGCAACTACGAGGTCTCCCCGCCCGCCACCACCAAGTAAAGGGCGGGCGCCGGGCACGGTCGATCCTGCATGATCGTGTCATGAGCGACTTTTCAGTGCGGCTGCTGCGGTCCGACGAGGAGCGGGCCGCGACCGATCTGTTCAGGCGAGCCTTGCACGTCAAGGAGATGACCGACGAGGAATGGTCGGCCATCGCCACCTCGATGCAGCCGGATCGCGGTTTCGGCGCGTTCGACCCGGAGCTGATCGGCACCGTCCGATCCTTCGATTCGGAAGTGACCGTGCCCGGTGGCGGTACCACGCCGCTCGCCGCGGTCAGCCTGGTCGGTGTCCGTGCCGATCGCATCCGGCGGGGCGTGCTGACCGCGTTGATGCGCGCCCAGTTCGAGGATTTCGCCGCCCGTGGGGTTCCCGCGGCGATGCTGCACGCCTCCGAGGGCGCCATCTACGGCAGGTTCGGATACGGCAACGCCGTGCGGGCCAAGTCGATCGAGGTCGACCGGCGCCGCGCCCGGTTCCGTCCCGAGGCACCGGCCGGCGGCGAGATTTCGGTGCTCGATCTGGAAAGCACCATCGAGCGGTGGCCGTCGCTGTTCGACGCGCTCCCGCGCACCCGGCCCGGCATGATCGCGCGGAGCCCGAATCTGTGGCCGGGCTACGAACGCGAAGTGCGGCGCGCGACAACGCCGGTCACGACCGCCGTGCACCAAGGCCCGGACGGCAACGACGGCTTCGTCACCTACACCGTCGAGAGGGCCCATTTCGGCGCTCCGGCGCAGCTGAAAATCCATTCGTTCCACTATGCGAATCCCGACGCGTTCGCCGGGGTGTGGCGCTACCTGCTGTCCGTGGACCTGGTCGACAGCATCACCGCCGAGAAACGGCCACTCGACGAACCGGTCGAGCTGCTGTTCACCGACCCACGCGACGCGGCGGTGACGAAGGTCCAGGACGAAGGCTGGTTCCGGCTCGTCGACGTCGAGACGATGCTCGGCGCCCGCACCTACCAGGGCGAGCCGGTCGTCATCGAAGTCACCGATCCCTTCCTGGAGCACAACTCCGGCCGCTACCGCCTGTCCGAGGACGGTGCCATCCGCACCATCGAGCCGGCGGATCTCGAACTGCACGCCGACACCCTGTCGATGGTGTATCTCGGCGGCTGGCGTCCCTCGGATCTCGCGTTCGCCGGACGTATCCGCGCTACCGGTGAGACCGCCTTGGAACGAGCGGACCAGCTGTTCGCCACGCGGGTGAACCCCTGGTGCGGTACCTTCTTCTGACGTTGGATGATCACACCGGTGGGGGTGGAGAAGCTTGAGCAGGCGAGCCGTCGCGACGGTCGGTCTGTGTGGTGCGGCTTTCGCGGTGCTGGTGGCGTGTTCGGACACCCCGGCGCCCGCGCCGGCGACGAAGACCGTCACGGTCCCGCCGACGTCGAGAGCTTCGTCGAGCGCGCCCGCGACCTCCGGCGGTTCGTCCTCCAACGCTCCCGGCAGGGTCTTCGACCCGAGGACGATGCAGGCGGACGTGCGGAAGATCCTCACCGAGACCTATCAGGTGAGAGAAGTCGGCGACGTGCTGTGCCCGGCGAACCAGAAGGTCGTGGACGGCAGCACGTTCACCTGCACCGTGCAGGTCGGCGGGGAGGGCAAGACCGTCACGATCACCGTCACCGGTGAAGACGGCCGCTATGAAGTCGGCGCGCCCAGCTGAAAACCGGTTGGGGCTCCCCGGATCGGACGGCAGGATCCACGGTATGAGCGAATTCCTGGTGCGTGCCGTGGCCGAAGGCGAACAGCGAGCCTGCCTCGATGTCCTGTCGGAGTCGTTGCACGGCAAGCCCGCCACGGACGAGGTCTGGGCGAAGATGGCTCCGTCCTGGTCCGCCGCGGGGAAATTCGCCGCGTTCGACGAGCACGGCGCCCCGGTGGGGATCGCCAGTTCCTTCGACGTCGAGCTGACCGTCCCGGGTGGACAGAAGCTCGTCACAGGGGCCGTCGACGGCGTCGGCGTCCGTGCCGACTGGACACGCCGCGGCATCCTCACCGCGATGATGGCCGCACAGCTGGAGGACTTCGCGGCGCGGGGTGTCCCGCTGGCCGCGTTGCATGCCTCCGAGGCCGTCATCTACGGCCGTTTCGGGTACGGCCCGGCGACCTTCGGCAAAGGTGTGTCCATCGAACGCCCGCGCGCCCGGCTGCGGGACGGCGTTGGCCGGGGCGGTGAGGTCAGGTTCGTCACCCCCGCCGAAGCCGTGGAGCGAGTTCCGGCCCTGTACCACCGCTTCGAGGGTTCCCGGCCGGGGTTCGTCTCCCGTCCGCAGGCATGGTGGCCGGGATTCTTCGATCGGGTGGTCACCGGGAACGACGGCTATCGGGTGGCTGTCCACAGTGGACCGGACGGCGACGACGGTTTCGTCGTCTACCAGTCCATCGATGCGCGCGACCGGCTGGCGCCGGAGCGCGGGGCGATCCTGGACATCCGTGAACTCCATGCCGCCACACCGCAGGCCTGGGCCGGGCTGTGGCGTTTCCTGCTGTCGATCGACCTGGTCTCGGCGGTCGCCGGGCGGGGCCGCCCGCTGGACGAGCCGATCGCCGAACTGCTCACCGATCCGCGGGCGGTGAACACGACCGAGGTCATCGACGACCTGTGGCTGCGGCTCGTCGACGTCCTCGCGGCGTTGCGGGCGCGCGCCTACGGCACCGCCGAACCCGTGGTGCTCGAAGTGCTCGACAAGCAACTTCCGGACAACAATGGCCGTTACGTCGTCGGCCCGGACGGTGTGGAGCGCACGACCGCCGAGGCCGATCTGAGGCTGGACGTGGCCACGCTGTCGGCGCTGTACCTCGGCCACGGTCTCTTCAGCGATCTGGCCTTGGCCGGCCAGGTCGAGGTGCTGAACGCGGGGGCCGTCGCCCGTGCCGACTCCCTGTTCCACACCGCGCGCTCGCCGTGGTGCGGGACGTTCTTTTAGGCCTGAGCGCTCGTGAGTGGCAAGGACGGTTAGAACCGCCCTTGCCACTCACGAGGCCTACGACGGATTGCGCCGCGGTTTGATCCGCACCTGAGGCAGCGCGGGTGCGGGCAGCCACGCCGTGGTGCCCTGATAACCCTCCACCTGCCCGAAGCGGTCCGCCCGTGCCTGCCACGCCTCGCGGTACTCGGCGATCTCCTCGTGGCTGCGGCCCACGAAGTTCCACCACATGACGAGTTCCTCGGTGAACGGGGTCCCGCCGAGCAGGAGCACCCGAGCCGGTCCGGTGCCGGAGTTCACCAGCTCCAACCGCCCGGCGCCGGGCGCGAGGTAGGCGAGCTCCCCGGTGTCCAGCGCGGCTCCGGCGATGGTGACGGAGCCGATGTCCTGCAGGACACCGTGTTCGAAGGCGGGATCGACGTCGAGGGCCAAGGTCGCGCCGGGCTCCACGGTGAGTTCGGCGCCCAGCAGGGGAGTGAACGCCGGGACCGGCGAGGTGGCCCCGGCGAGGCTGCCGAGGAAGACCCGTGCCGTGGCGCCGGGCAGGTCGAGCAGCGGCGGCGCGTAGTGCCGGAAATCCCGTGCGGTGTCGCGATGTTCGTCCGGCAGCGCGATCCAGAGCTGGACGCCGTGCAGCGTCGTGGTGTCCGATGTGGAGACTTCGGAATGCGCGAACCCGTGCCCGGCGGTCATCAGGTTGAGTTCACCGGGCCGCACCATGGCGTGGCTGCCGATGCTGTCGCGGTGCTCGATCTCGCCGCTGAACAGCCAGCTCGCGGTCTGCAATCCGGTGTGCGGATGCGGTGCGACGTCCATTCCGCCGGACGCTGAAACGTCCTGTGGGCCGTAGTGGTCGGCGAAACACCACGCGCCGATCAGTGACCGCCGCCGTTGCGGAAGCGTGCGGCGGACCCGGATCGCGCGCGGGCCGCCGAGCGGGACGTCGCGCGGGGTCAGCACGGTGATGCCTTCGCCCGGCCGTTCGGAGCACAGCAACTCGGCCGGGTCGGCCTCGGTGTTGCTCATGACTTCGGGAGCGCGGCCAGCAGACGCTCCACCGAACGGCCGAGATTCCAGCGCTCCGCGAGTTCCGCGACCTTGTCCGGGTCGGCGGGCTCGGACGGGACGGTGTCCGGGCGGGACTGCTCGACCGGCGCGTCGGCCGCGACCCGGACGACGGTCGGGGCGACCGCGAGGTAGTCCGCGGCGTCGGTCAGCCGCAGCCGGGTCTTGAGCGGCACTCGTGAGTCGCCGGCGTTGGACGCCTCGATCAGCTCCTGCAGCGAACCGAACTGGGTGATCAGCTTCGCCGCGGTCTTCTCGCCGATGCCGGCGACGCCGGGCAGCCCGTCCGACGGGTCCCCGCGCAACGCGGCCATGTCGGCGTACCCGGGACCGGCGTTCCCCGCCGGGATCCCGTACTTCTCGGCGATTTCGTCCGGGCCGAGGACTTCGGCCTTGTTCCAGCCCTTGCCGACGTAGATGACCACAGTGGACGTCGGCTCGTGGCGCACCAGCTGGAACAGGTCCCGGTCACCGGTGATGACCTCGACCGGGGACCGCTGTTCGCGGATCGCGAGGGCGCCGATGACGTCGTCGGCCTCGTACCCGGCCGCCTCGGCCGTCGCGATCCCGAAGGCCTCCAGCAGTTCGAGGATGATCGGCACCTGCGGGGTCAGCGTGTCCGGTACCTCTTCGACGTCGCTGCCTTCCGGGATTTCTTCGGCCACCCGGTGCGCCTTGTAGCTGGGCAGCAGATCGGTGCGGAACTTCGGCCGCCAGTCCGCGTCGAGGCACGCCACGAGCCGGGAAGGCCGCCGGTCGACGAGGATCCGCGCGATCGTGTCGGTGAACCCGCGTACGGCGTTGACCGGTGTCCCGTCCGGGGCGGTCATCGAGTCGGGCAGTGCGTAGAACGAGCGGAAGTAGAGGCTCGCGGAATCGAGGAGAGCGAGTGGTCCGGTCACGCGGACAGCCTGCCACGTTCCGCCCCGGATGTCCGCGAAGGACCCGACCCCCAGCCGGGTCCTCCACGGACACCGTCAGGCCGCGTAGGGGCGCACCCGGCGTGCGTCGCGGAGGGCGTTGGCCCACCAGTTCAGCTGGTTCAACAGCGTGGTGGCCGCGAGCGAAGCGCCTTCGAAGTCGTCGTGCTCGCCGTCGGGGCCGAAGTGGTTCCAGGCGTACGGGAAGCTGACGGTCTCGCGGATCGTCGCGGCGTGGAGCTCGGCGAAGACCGGGCGCAGGTGCTCGACCGCGCGCAGGCCGCCCGAGATCCCGCCGTAGGAAACGAAGGCGACCGGTTTGCCGTGCCATTCGGGGCCGGTGGCGTCGAGCGCGGTCTTGAGCGGGCCGGGGTAGCTGTGGTTGTACTCGGGCACGATCACGACGACGGCGTCCGCGCCGGCGACGCCGGGGGAGAGATCGCCGGGACTTTCGGCCAGGTCGATGACGGACAGGGTGACGTCGTCGCGCTGTTTGGCGCGGTCGAGGAACCAGTTCGCGACGACGGGGGCGAAGCGGCCCTCGCGGACGCTGCTGATCACGACGGCGAGCTGGTAAGGCGAGTTCGTTGTCATGGCACAGACCGTAAAACCTACAGTTAAGTTGAAGTCAAACTCCAGAACCTCGCTTTTCAGAACCAATCGCAGCGAGCTCTTCGCGCTCGTAGGGTGGCGAGCATGGGGAAGAGCGAGGGAGATCTCGCGCGGGTCGACGGTCGTGTCGTGCGGGCGCAGTCGTCCGGACTGGCGAAACGGGCGGGGAACGGAGCCAGATGCGCGCCGCGTCGAGCGACGAGATCCTCGATGTGATCAGCCGATACCGCCGTCCGGAGACGCCATGAGCCGGGTGCCACTGGGGGCCCTGGTCGTGGCTTCGGGGATTTCCTCGGCCGGGGTGATGATGACGCTGCTCGCGATTCCCTGGTTCGTCCTGCAGAGCACCGGCAGCGGTACCAAGACCGGCCTAGTGACCGCGGCCGAGGTGCTGGGCCTGATGGTCGCGGCGTTGCTGGGCGGGCCGGTCGTGGACCGGGTCGGCACCCGCCGGGCCAGCGTCGGCGCGGATCTGCTGACCACCGTGACGGTGCTCCTGATCCCGCTCGCGATGGGCACGACGGGGCTCAGCCTGCCCGGGCTGATCGCGTTGTCGTTCGTGATGGGCGTTTCCCGCGGGCCCGCCGACACCGCCAAGCAGGTGCTGCTTCCCGGAGTCGCCGAACTCGGCGATGTCCGCGTGAGCCGGGCGGCGAGTGCCGTCGAGGCGGCGATGAGGACCGGCAGGATGGCGGGTGGACCCGCGGCCGGCGCGCTGATCGCGCTGATCGGGCCCATCCCGGTCCTGTTCGTCGACGCCGGTGTGCTCCTGGTGTCCGCGGCCCTGGTGTTCGCGCTCGTCCCGGTCGCGGCCGGTCCGCCGAGGCCGCCGTCGGGCGGCTACCTCAAGCAGTTGCGCGAAGGGCTGGGATACGTCAAACGCGACGCGGTGCTGCGGGCGCTGGTCGGCATGCTGATGCTCACCAACAGCCTCGACTTCGGGCTGCTCGGTGTCCTGTATCCGGCTTATGGCGACCAGGTCCTGCACAGCACCGCGCTCATCGGCGCGATGATCACCGCGGTCGCGGCAGGGGCGCTGCTCGGTTCGGCGATTTACGGCTGGGTGGGCCACCGGGTCTCCCGGCGGACGGCGATCCTCGTCGCGGTCGGCATCGAAGGGGCGCCGAGGTTCGCCTTGCTCGCGCTGGAGCCCGCGCCGCCGGTCCTGCTCGCCGGTCTCGTGGTCGCCGGGATCGGGGCCGGCGCACTCAATCCGATCGTGCTCCCGGCCGTCTACGAGCGGGTACCGGAAGCCGTCCGAGGCCGCGTGCTCAGTCTGCTCGTGGGCGGGGTGCTCGCCGCGATGCCGCTCGGCTCGATGGCGGCCGGGTTGCTGCTGGACGGGATCGGACTCGTCGGAGCGCTCGCGGTGTTCGGTGGTCTGTACCTGATCGCCGGCACCTTCCCGGCGATCTTCCGGGTCTGGCGCGGACTCGACGATCCCGCCCCGATCGGGGGTGACCGGCCGGTGAGCCAAGGCGCGCGGACCGACTAGGCTCGCCATCATGTCGCGCCGTTCCCTTCACAACCCAGCCCCCGACGCCGCCAGCCTCCGCGCCCGCCTCGACCGGGCCCGCGCCGCGGCGGCCGCCGCCGACACCGACGCCCTGCTGATCGCACCCGGCTCGGACCTGCGGTACCTCATCGGCCAGGCCGGGGGCTCCTTCGAGCGGCTGACCACGTTGGTGATCCCGGCCGACGGCGTCCCGGCGCTGGTCCTGCCGAAGCTGGAGGCCCCCGGTTACGCCGACGTCCCCGCCGACGAACTCGGCATCGAGATCGTCACCTGGGTCGACGGCGACAACGCCTACGAACTGGTCGCCGACCGGCTGGGCAAGCCCGGCCGCGTGGCGGTCAGCGACTTCACCCCGGCCCTGCACGTGCTCGCCTTCCGCGGCGCGCTCGGCGACGCCGAGCAGACGCTGGCCGGGCCGATCGTGCGCGAACTGCGGATGCGCAAGGACGCGGCCGAGATCCAGGCGCTGCGCGACGCGGGAGCGGCGATCGACCGCGTGCACGCCCGCGTGCACGAATGGCTGCGCCCCGGCCGCACCGAGGCCGAGGTCGGCGCGGACATCACCGCCGCCATCGTCGAAGAGGGCCACACCCACGCCGACTTCGTGATCGTGGGCTCGGGCCCCAACGGCGCCAGCCCGCACCACGACGTCTCCGAGCGGGTCATCGAGCGCGGCGACGTCGTCGTGGTCGACATCGGCGGCCCGATCGCCGAGGGCTACAACTCCGACTCCACCCGCACGTACGCGGTCGGCGAGCCGCGTGACGCCGACGTCGCCGAGACGTACGCCGTGCTGCAGCGTGCCCAGAAGGCCGCCGTCGAGGCCGTCCGTCCCGGTGTCACCGCCGAGTCGATCGACGCCGCGGCGCGCGACATCATCGCCGAGGCCGGGTACGGCGAGTACTTCATCCACCGCACCGGTCACGGCATCGGCCTCGACGTGCACGAGGAGCCCTACATCATCAAGGGCAACGCGCTGCCGCTCGAGCCGGGCATGGCCTTCAGCGTCGAGCCCGGCATCTACCAGCCCGGCCGCTGGGGCGCCCGCATCGAGGACATCGTCGTGGTCACCGAGGACGGCGTCGAATCGGTCAACCAGCGCCCGCACGACCTGATCGTGCTCGACGCATGACCGGTTCCCTGGAGCCGCTGGATCAGGCCATCGTGCAGGAGCTGGCCGCGGACGGACGGCGCAGTTTCACCGATCTGGCGGAACGGGTCGGGCTTTCGGTGTCGGCGGTGCACCAGCGGGTGCGCCGCCTGGAGCAGCGCGGGGTCATCCTCGGCTACACCGCGCGGCTCGACGGCGAGCAGATCGGCCTGCCGCTCACGGCGCTGATCTCGCTGACGCCGAACGATCCGGCCGCGCCGGACGACTACCCGCAGCGTCTGGAGCACATCAAGGAGATCGAGTCCTGCTACTCGGTCGCCGGCGACGAGTCGTACATCCTCCTGGTCCGGGTGGCGTCGCCGCTCGGGCTGGAGGATCTGCTCCGCCGGATCCGCGAGTCCGCCAAGGTCTCGACCCGGACCACGGTGGTGCTGTCGACGCCGTTCGAGGGACGCTCGCCCACCCTGTGAGACGAGAGGAAGGGTGGGCTTGCGCGGCGCTGGTACGATAAAAGGTATGGCAACACGTAAGGTCACTCTCTCACTCGACAGTGGTGCGCTCGAGTTCGCCGAGCGGGCCGCGAAGGCACACGGGATCTCGGTCTCGTCGTGGTTGTCCAAAGCGGCCCGCAGGGAGGCCGTGCGCACCGGATACACCCCGCAGCGCGCCCCGGTCGAACCGTCCGCCGAATCGGACGAGGCCGAGCTGACCGCCGCGGAGAAGGATCTGCGTGCACAGGGGTGAAGTCTGGACGTACCACCCCCGACCGAACCGGCACGGCAGCGCACCGTCGTCCTGCTGTCCTCGGACGGGGTGAACGAATCCGAGCGGCCGTGGCTGCTCGGCACCGAACTGCTGGACCGTGATCCGCAGGACATCCTCGGTGTCGCCGTCGACGCGCGGTACTGGGTCTCCACGCTGAACCTCACGCGCCTGTACCGGCCGTGGTTCGACGAGAAGATCGCGGAGATCGACCAAGAGGTCCAGGAGCGCATCGACATCGCGTTGCGCGCCGCCCTCGACCTCTAGCCTCTGTTGCGCCGAGCGCCTTGAGGTCTTCGGGTTTCGGGGGCTGAAGGGGACTTTCGCCGCATGCGACGCGGGTAAAGCGCCCTTCACCTTGCGACCCGGCGCAGGCGCACAACGGCCGATGCCGATACGGATCTCCAGCGAGGATCCCGGCTCTAGCGCGCGACCACCTCGGGTGCAGCGTGCAGTTTGCCGTCGGGTCCGGAGAGGCACGACGCGTTGCCCGCCCGCGCGGCGAGGAACTCGTTGAGGCAGTTCGCGACCTGCGCGTGGCCGTTCGCGTTGGGGTGGAAGGACTCCTGCAGCGCGTGGCTCGCGCGGTCCACCTGGCCGAGGTCGCGCAGTTGCAGCGTCAGCCTGCTGAACCATTCGTTCGCCGGGTCGCTGCTGCACGCCTCGTGCCCGGCGCCGGCTCGCGACAGGTCGAGGAAGCGCGCACTGGTCGCCCTGGATGCCTGTTTGAGCCCGTCCGACAGGACGGAGACGCCGTCGCGGCGCATCCACTCCAGGTCCTCGGTGCGGAACGGGCAGCCGTTGAGGCTGCGCAGCGCTTCCGGGATCTGAGGGCCGACAGGCGAGGCGTACGACATCAGCACGAGCTGGTAGTCCGCGGGGACGTAACCCGCCTGCGCCAGCACCTTCTTGACGTCGGCGACGGCGTTGGTCACCTTCGGGACCATGGCGTCCACTTTGGACTTCCAGGTGGTGCGAAGTGCCGCGCTGCACGGCGGATTCTGCGGCGAGAACCACGCCTTGAAGCACTCGTTGACCTGAGCGGAGAACTTCGGCTCGTCGTTCGCGCCGATCGCGATCACCACCGCGGCGACCCGGTGGTCCTTGATGAGGTTCGCGAGCTGTTGCGCCTGCGACGGCTCCGTCCACTGCTTGGCCTCACCCAAGGCGATCTGCTCCGAGGGCGCTCCCGAACACGCGAGGTTGACGCGTGCGGTGACGTCGGGGATCTTGATCTGCTCGACGAAGGCGTTGGGGGAGCGGTGGCACCAGTTGCCGCCCTGTCCGTTGGTGGTGGGCGTGTAGTCGCCCGCGCCCTCGCCGGAAACGGTGCTGTCGCCGATGGAGACGACCGTCAGCGGCCCCGTCCCGGGCGGCCCTTGGCGCGGGGACGGCTGCCCCGGGCGGCTTTCCGACCCGGTAAAGGCAATGAACCCGACGAGAACCACCACGAACGTGAGCGCGAGAGCACCCCACCACCACCGGAAACGTCGCATCGTCACCGGATTCTACGGACCCCGTGGCCCGAGAGGGTGATCATGGCGGTGTGACGGTCGCGATGCCCGCTCAGCCCGCCTC
Source organism: Amycolatopsis sp. EV170708-02-1 (assembly GCF_022479115.1). Lineage (NCBI taxonomy): Bacteria > Bacillati > Actinomycetota > Actinomycetes > Pseudonocardiales > Pseudonocardiaceae > Amycolatopsis > Amycolatopsis sp. EV170708-02-1. The sequence continues at coordinate 1,971,868 of NZ_CP092497.1, read as the reverse complement.
CGTCAGATCCGTTCCGGCCGCCAGTTCCGTCACGATGTCGAGCACGCCTGGCAGGGCGGGCTTGTCGTTTTCCGGCGACCAGGCGACCACCGTCCGGGCCGTGTCGCCCGTCAGCGGCACGAACACCACCCCGCTCCGGCGCAGGCTGTGCGAAGACCGGGCCAGCCTGGTCACGCCGATTCCCGCGGCGACGAGACCGAGCAGCCCTTGTACGGTCGCGGCCCGCTGGACGACGCGCGGCGTGAAGCCCGCCGCCTCGAATTCGTCGTCATAACGGCGATGCCAGGGTTCCCAGGAGCTCCGTGGCGTGAGCACCCAGGGCTCGTCGGCCAGCTCCGCGAGCTTCAGTTCGGTCGCGGCGGCGAGCCGATGCCCCTCCGGGAGGACGGCACAAACCTCCTCGATGATCAGCGTCCGGGTCTCGAAACCCTCGATCAGGGGAGGCCGGGTGAAGATGAGGTCGTAGCGGCCGCTGCCGAGCCCGTCGACGAGCGGCGCGATCCGGGTGTCGTCCGTGGTGAGGGTGAGATCGGGCAACCGCTCGCGGACCGCGCGCACCACCGGCGGGAGCAGGTAGTTGGCCGTGGTGGTGAGGAAACCGAGACGCAGCGTGCCGAGTTCGCCGCGCACCGCCCGCTCCAGCACCGACAGCGCCTCGTCGTTGCGGGCCAGGACCGCCCGGGCCTCCGGCAGGAACAGCGAGCCGATTTCGGTGAGCCGGGTTCCCCGGCTGTCGCGCCGCAGCAGTTTCGTGCCGAGAACCCGTTCCAGCACGGTGATCTGCTGCGAAAGGGACTGCTGGGCGATGTGCAGGCGCCGCGCGGCCTTGGTGAAGCTCGCGTCCTCGGCGACGGCGACGAAGTAGCGCAACTGCCGCAGCTCGGGGGTCACAGGCTCTGACTGTAGCCGCACCAGGAAGCCGGTGTTGGCGGTACAGGTGCGGCCTTCGCACGATGGATCGCAGGAACTTCACTGGAGGAAACAGGAATGACGAAGGAAACCGACGGCCGTGTCTGGCTGATCACCGGCTGCTCGTCCGGGTTCGGCAGGCACCTCGTCCTGGCCGCGCTCGACGCGGGCGACCGCGTGATGGCCACGGCGCGCCGTCCGGAGACGCTGGCCGAACTGGAAGAGCTCGGCAAGGGCCGGGTGCGCGTCGCGGCACTCGACGTCACCGATCCGGCGCAGGTCGAGGCCGCCGTGCGGGCGACGCTCGCCGAGTTCGGCCGGATCGACGTCGTCGTGAACAACGCCGGCCACGGTTCGGTCGGCGCGGTCGAGGAACTGACCATGACCGAGCTGCGGTCGCTGATGGACGTGATGTTCTTCGGTGCCGTCGAGGTGACGAAAGCCGTCCTGCCACACCTTCGGGAGCAGGGAAGCGGCGCGATCGTGCAGATGAGTTCGATGGGCGGACAGCAGAGCCCGCCCGGTTTCGGGGCTTACTGCTCGGCGAAGTTCGCGCTGGAGGCGATGTCGGAATCGCTCGCCGCCGAGGTGGCGCCGTTCGGCGTCAAGGTGCTGATCGTGGAGCCCGGCGCGTTCCGCACCGAGTTCGGCGGCAGCCGGTTGCACCGCTCCCGGGTGATCGACGCCTATCGCGAATCCACGGGCGACATCCGGGATTTCGTCGAGGGGATGGACGGCTCACAGCCAGGTGACCCGGCGAAGGCCGCCGCCGCGATCCTGAAGGTGCTGGACAGCGACGACGCTCCGCTGCGGCTCGCGCTCGGCGACGACGCTGTCGACGGGCTACGAGCCACGCACGAGGCGAAGGCGGCGGAGCTGGCCGCCTGGGAGGAGCTGAGCCGCTCCACCGCCCTGTGACTCAGCCGAGCCAGCGCTGGATCGCGATGTCGAGCAGCTTCCGCGCGTGGTCGGTCGAATCGTCGGCCCAGGCGATGATCCCGTCCGGGCGCACCAAGAGACTCGGCTGTGCCACATCGGGATCCGCCACGTAGGCGACCCGGCTCTCCGATCCGGCGTAGCGGCTGTCGGCCGTGCGGTCCACGAGTACGAAGCGGCCGTCGTGAGCGTGGTCGGCGAGTCTCGTTCCTGACGCGAGTTCGACGTCCCCGGCGATCGAGCCGACCGGCTCGGAGGCGTCGTCGGCGACGTCGTACCGCTGCAGGATTCCGGAGGAGAGCGCGATCATGCGGTTGGTCGCGCCGGGGACCGCGAAGAGTTCGCCGCCGACGACCTTCCGCAGCTGGGCGGTCCGTTCGTCGCCGCGCATGAGCGCGACCTGGGCCCTTGTCCAGTCCAGGACCCACGCGCCGATCGGATGCCGTTCGGCGTGATAGGTGTCGAGCAGCCCCGCCGGCGCGTGGCCCTGGACGGTCGCGGCGAGTTTCCAGCCGAGGTTGACCGCGTCGCCGATGCCGAGGTTCAGGCCCTGTGCGCTGAACGGCGAGTGCACGTGGGCGGCGTCGCCCGCCAGGAGCACCCTGCCGCGGCGGTAGGCCCGTGCCTGGCGCGCGTTGTCCGACCACCGGGTCGCCCGGCCCCGCAATCCCGTGATCGTCACCGGGACGCCGGTGACGTCGCGAACCGCGCTCTGCAGCTCGTCGACGGTCACGGGTGCGTTCTTGTCCTCCGGCTGTGGCGCGAACCTGGCGACGAGGATGCGTCCCGGCACCGGGCCGTAGGTGTAGATACCGCGAGGCGTCCAGTTCCAGCCCCGGCGCAGTTCGCTCGGGTCGTCGAAATCCGCGATGGCCTGATAACCCACGAGTTCCGGGTCGGTGCCCGCGAACTCGACACCGAGCCGTTTGCGGACGACGCTTCGGCCGCCGTCGGCGGCCACGACCCATCCGGCGCCGAAGTCGCCGGCGCTGGTCTTGACGACCACGTCGGCGTCGTCGTCGAGCCCGGTGCCGGCGCTCCGTAGATCCCGCACCTCGACGCCGCGGCGGATCTCGACGCCCAGCCGGGCGCAGTGGTCGCCGAGCAGCAGTTCGAGATCGTGCTGGGGCACCAGGATCCCGTTGGCCACGGCCGTATGCGCGGCGAGCACCGGGTCGTCCTGGTCGACCAGGACGTGCCGGAACATGATCCCCGCGAAATGCCCGAGGACGGGGAACCGGCGGGAGGCCCGGCCCGCCGCGTCGGTCAGGTCGCGCACCGTCCGGTTCGAGCGGCCGCCGGTGAAGCCCTTGGCTTCGGCCAGGCGACGGCGCTGCACGTCCTCCGCGGCGGGCAGCAGGCCGCGCCGGTCCAGGATCTCGGCGGTGGCGACGTTGATCGACCCGGATTTGATCGTCGGATCCGGTTCTTCGAGCCGCTCCAGCACGGTCGTCCGCACTCCTCGCAACGCCAGTTCGCTCGCGAGGAACAGGCCGGTGGGCCCTGCTCCGACCACGATCACGTCGGTCCGGTTCATGATGTCTCCAAGCCTTACTGAGTAAACTTACTCGGTAAGGTTACCGAGTAAAGGTAGGCTTGTCACATGGCGAAGCGAGGAGACCGGGGCGGTTCGAGGACGCGGGCGCATATCGCCGAGGTCGCGACAGGGCTGTTCGTGGAGCGCGGCTTCGACGACGTCACGGTCGCCGAGGTCGCCGCCGCCGCGGGTGTTTCCAAGGTGACGGTGTTTTCGCATTTCGACCGCAAGGAGGACCTCGCGCTCGATCGGCTGCCCGACGCCGTCGGTATCGCGCGGGCGACCATCCGGGACCGGCCGGACGGTGTGGGGGTCGTCGAGGCGTTCCGCCTGATGACCCTCGCGCTCGCGGAGGAGCGGCATCCGTTGTCGGGGCTGAGCGAGGCGGGCGAGCCGCTCGCGCGCACCGTCGCCGGCTCGCGCGCGCTCATTTCGCGGCTGCGTGAGTTCGAGCACGAGATCGAGGCCGAGGTGGCCGATGAGCTCGAAAGCGACACCCGGTTCTCGGGTGACGGTGAGCTGGCCGCCGCGCTGATCGTCGCCGCGTACCGCACCGTCGCCGTGGCGACGACGCGTCGCCGCCTGGCCGGGGATGACCTCGGCGAGGTCGCCGCCGCCCACCGCGAGCGGCTGAACGCGGCGTTCGGCGCGCTGGCCAAGGCTTTGTGAAGCCTTGAGGGCGGGCCGCGGTGGCCCGCCCTCAAGGGTCAGCGTTTACGCCAGATGGAGACCTCCAGATCGGTGATCTCGTACCGGTGCCCGTCGGCCTTGGTCAGGCTCGGCTCCGTGCTTTCGGACAGCTGCTCGAACGCCTCGCCGAGGACGTTCGCCAGCTCGGCGGCCGACGCCCGGGGGAGTGCCACGAGGAGCAGCCCTCCGGCGCGCAGGAAGTTCTCCGAGCCGGCGAGCGGACGCAGGTAGCCCGCGGCGCCGCCGAGCCGGTCGAAGGCGTCGGCCACGATCACGCCGTCGAACGTGCCGAGCGCCGCGGGTGGGCGTCCGGCCTCGGCGAGGGTGAAGGACACGTCGCCGCCCGGCGCGATCGACGGCCGCCGCGCGTGCTGCTCGCCGCGCCCTGGTACCTGGAAGCCGACGTCCCAGCCTTCGGCCAGCCGCTTCGCCGTCGCGACGAACAACGGCCGGTCGTCGAGGCCGACGACCTCGATCGGCCGCCCGGCCAGCGAGAACGCCAGCCCGCCCGCCGCGGTGGCGAGATCGGCGACCCGCCGCAGCTCGACCCCGGCTTCGTCGGCGGCCTCGACGAACCTCCGGACCAGCCGGTCCGGATGGCCGACGGTCGCCGCCAGCGGATGCCCGGCCCGGCCGAAGACCTGTTCGGCGGTGCCGTACTGGCCGAGCAGAGCCCTGTCGAGGTCCGTCCGGGCAGCACCGTCCATAGTGGACTCCGGCGTGACGACCAGCCGGATTCCCGCCTGCTGCAGGAAATGCGGCCGGTAGAAGTGCCGCGCCCAGATGCTGCCCAGCTCGCCGGTGCTGATGTAGGCGCCGCCCAGGATCAGCTGATGCTGGCCGCCGTAACTGGGCACCGAGAAGTCCTCGTAGTAAGGGTGCGGCGTGAACCCTTCGAGCGGGTTGAAGGTGTCCTCGCTCCACGCCCACAGGTTGCCGCCGGCGTCGTGCAGGCCCTGCGACGTCGTCGGCGAGTGGTCGACCGGGCCCTCCGAACCCCAGGCCAGGCCCAGGTTGATACCCGTCTCACGCAGTTGCGCGCCGTCGAGCCGCATGACGACGTCGTCCGCGACACCGGGGCGTTCCGGAAGGTCGCGCAGCAGGAAGTACTCCGCTTCGGTCGGCAGCCGGTACTCCCGTCCGTCCTTTTCGGACCGCCAGGCGGCGAAGGCCTTGGCCTCGTGGTAGTTCACCACCACCGGCCAGTCCCACGGCATGTCGATCTCGTCGAACAGCGTGCGCAACCGGAACGCGTGCAGCCCGGTCGGTCCGGTGGGCACCCAGAACCGCGGCCATTTGGTGTTGCGGAAACGCCGCCACGCCTCGCCCTCCGCCGACCACAACTCCGGCCGCCGGTAACCGCCGTCGGCGACGAAACCATGGAACTCGCCGTTGCTCACCAGACAGCGGGCCACCTCGAAGTCCGGCAATTCCTGACGGCGCGAGCCGTACGCGCTGTCCCAGCCGTAGGACGGGAAGGACTGCGGCTTGCCCAGCCGGGCCGTGCGCCCGGGCACGGTGACGGTGCCGTTGGCGGGCACGGAATCCGGCTCGGGCTTACCGGTCTCGGTGGTGCGGCGCAGCGGCGACGGCGCGGGCCACGCGGCGGGCCGTTCGACCAGGCTCGGCCGCATTTCGCGGATCAGCACCGAACTGGTCTCCAGATGGATGCGATCGTGCTCGATCGCCAGCAGCAGGGCCCAGGCCTGGTCGTCCATCGTCACCGGACGCCCGAGATCCGGGGCGAACGGGGTGCGCTCGATGATGCCGACGACCGTCCGGTACACCTCGGCCCGGTAGTCCTTCACCTCCGAAACCGACGGCCACACCATGTCGTTCTTCGACATGTCGTCCCACGAGTTCTCGTCGACGCCCATCTCCAGGACATGCTCGAGGTAGGCGTCGATCGGCGCGTCCAGCAGCCCGGAGACCCGCAGCTTGTTGACGTACAGCGCGGTCGTGTGGCCGTAGTAGAAGATCATCGGGTGCCGCAGGTTGTGGTCCGGAGGACGATAGAACGCTTCCGCGCCCTTCAATCCGGCGAAGAGCACCTCGTGCAGCGTCCACGCGTTGTCGAAGTAGTCGAGCACCTCTTCGCGGCTGCAGACGGAGAGATCGGGCAGCGGCAGCGCTCTGATCTCGCCGGATTCGGCCACGCCCGGGCAGCGGCCGGGTTCGGGACGGACCCCGGTGTACCACCACTGTGGATCGCGGGCTCCGTTCAGCCGCTCGTCGGAGTGCTTGACCGCGTTTCTCTCCCAAGGTTCCAAGGTGGACGTCGACGTCATGTGACCTCACTTCGGTTCTGGGGCACTGGGGGCGGGTGCCGAAACCGTCGCATCTTCGAAAAGGTCATTTCCTCTCCATTCGTGCGTTGAATCGCGCGCCGGAAGAAGCCCGGCGCGAGAGCGCAAGCGGGGAGATGCCCGGTGATCGCGATGCTGGAACCGTCGGTGTCCCGATCCACCGGTTGAGAGGTGAACCTCTTGTCGACGAAGCCCTGTGTCGTGCTCGTGGACACCTACGAAACGGCCGACCACGGGTTGCCGCAGACCGCCCGGCACATCGCGCCGACGTTCATGGCGCTGGGCGCGGACTGTGTGCGTGTGCAGAGCGCGCCGGACGCCCCCGGGCAGTACCGCCAGTCCTCGCCGACCATGAGCAACTATCGCGAGAACATCGTCCACGACGGCGACCTCGCGAAGACGCTGGACGCGCTGGCGGTGCACCGGCCGGTCGCGGTCGTGGCGGGCGGCGAGTACGCCGTCGCGTTCACCGACGAGCTCAGCGAGGCGCTGGGAGTGCCCTCGAACGGCACCGCGCTTTCCCTGGCCAGGCGGGACAAGGCCGCCATGGGCGAGGCGGTCGCCGCGGCGGACCTGCCCGTCGCGCGGCAGCTGTCGACCGCGGACGAGGCCGAACTCGCCGCATGGCACCGCGAGGTGGGCGGACGGATCGTCGTCAAGCCGAACCGCAGTGCCGGCGGCGACGGTGTGTCCTTTTGCGACACTCCGGAGCGGTCCGTCGAGGCGCTGCGCACGATCACCGGCCGGCAGAACGTGTTCTCCGAGGACAACGATCTCGTCATCGCGCAGGAATACCTCGCGGGCACCGAGTACATGGTCAACACGGTCAGCATGGACGGCCTGCACCAGGTGTGCGACATATGGAAGACCTCGCGTTTCGCCATCAACGGGGTGTCCGACCTGCTCGGCGCCTGCCAGATCGTGCCGAGGCGCGGGCCGGGCCACGACGAACTGGTGAACTACGCGTTCGCGGTGCTCGACGCGCTGGGCATCCGGCACGGCGCCGCGCACGTCGAAATCAAGCGGACCCCACGGGGCCCGCGGCTGATCGAGGCGGGTTCGCGCCTTTCGGGCGGTGACCTGCCGCATCTGGCGCGGCTCGCGATCGGCGAGTCCCAGCTGGACTGGATGGCGGACGCGGTGCTGCGGCCGGAGAGGTTCCGCGAGCGGTGGGGCGAGGACTACCGGATCCAGCGGCACTACGCCTGGTCCGCGCTGCTCTCGCCGGTCGAAGGCACGCTCCGCCGGTACACGGTGCTCGACGAGATCGAGCGGCTGGAGAGCTTCCACGAGATGTTCGTGCTGACCGAACCGGGGAAACCGTTGCGCCGCACCGTCGACGACACGACGTTCCCGGTGGTGGTCACGTTCATGCACGAGATCGAGGAGTACGTCCTGCGTGATCTCGGCACGCTGCGGTACCTCGACGGCGTGGGCTGCTACGAGCTCGAACCATGACGGCGCCCGGGTTCCTGCGGACCCGGCTCGGCGGGCTGCCGAAGTCGTTCTGGGTGCTGTGGACGGGCACGCTCGTCAACCGGCTCGGCACGATGGTCCTGCCGTTCCTGGCGCTGTACCTGACCAGCGAACGCGGCCTTTCGGTGGCGACGGCGGGAACCGTGCTGGCCCTGCTCGGCATCGGCCAGGTGTTCTCGCAGCTGATCGGCGGCCTGCTGGCCGACCGCATCGGCAGGCGCGCGACGCTGACCGGCGGCATGCTCGCGACCGGCGCGATCATGCTCGTGCTGGGTTACGTCGAACGCCTCGAACTCATCGCGGTCGCCGCGCTCCTGCTCGGGCTGGCGCTCGACGTGTTCCGCCCGGCCACCCAGTCGATCGTGGCGGACCTGGTGCCCGGCGCCGACCGCACGCGGGCCTTCGGGTTGCTGCTGTGGGCGATCAACCTCGGTTTCTCGATCGCCATGGTGCTGGGCGGCACGCTGGCCCGCGCGGGCTTCACGACGCTGTTCTGGGTGGACGCGGCGACGTGCGTGCTGTTCGGGCTGCTGGTGTGGCGGGCGGTGCCGGAGACCCGTGGTGGCGGTGGCCCCCGAGAGCGGGGCGGCTTCACCGTCGTCCTGCGCGACCGGGTCATGGCCGGGCTGATGCTGGTCTCGCTCGTGGTGGCGTTCGTGTTCCTGCAGAGTCTGGCCACGTTGCCGCTGGCGATGCGCGAAGACGGCCTTTCCCCGGCGGGGTACGGGCTGGTGATGGCGGTGAACGGGATCGTCATCGTGGTCGTGCAGCCGCTCGTGGGGCATCGGCTGGGGCGGTGGGATCCGTCGCGGGTGCTCACGTTCGGGATTCTGGTGACGGGCTTGGGTTTCGGGGCCACGGCCTTCGCGTCGACGATACCGGTGTATGCGGTGTGCGCGGTGTTCTGGACCCTCGGCGAGATCGTGATCCAGTCGGTGGGTGTCGCGATCGTGGCCGAGCTCGCGCCGCCGCATCTGCGCGGCCGGTACAACGGCGCCTACGGCACGGCGGCGGGTCTCGCCGCGTTCGTCGCCCCGCTCGGCGGCACCCAGCTGCTGGTACTGGGCGCACCTGTGTTGTGGACCGTTTGCCTCGGGTTGTGCCTGGCCGCGGCCGTCGGCCAGCTGCTGCTCGGCAACGCGGTCCGTCGTCGGATGGCCACCACGGCGGTTCCCGTCGCGGCCGTCGGCTGACCGGTCTCAACCGTCCATTCTGGACGCGAGGATCGCCGCACCGGGGCCGGAAAGTTCGGGCAGTGCCACGCTCCGGCCGGCGATCGACAGCAGGACCGCCTCGCCGGGGCCGCGCACTTCCGGCCCGGATCCGGCCGACCAGTCCAGGTCCGTGGCGACGAGCCGGAGCCCGCGGGCGCGCTTGCCGGCCTTGACCGGCGGTGCGTAACGGGCGAAAGCCAGCGCATGACGCAGCCTTTCCGGCGGCACTTCGCGGGGAAACCCCAAGGGCCGCCGGATGTCCTGGTGGTGGAGCAGCCCGTCGAGCAGCGCCACCCGGCCACCGAACGCCGAGGTCAGACCGCGCGGTTCGAGGTGCTCCTCGAACCTGGCGATCAGCTCTTCCGGCGTCCGGTCCGGCTTTCGCGCGACCCCGAGCGCGTTCATCCGGTTCAGCCGCAGCCCGCCGCGGACGGCCTGGCCGATCAGGTCGCGGAAGCGCTGGGTGTCGTAGTCGACGACGTGGGCGACCACCTCGCGGACCGTCCATTCCGAACACAAGGTCGGCGCGTCCCAGTGTTCCGCGGACAGCGTGCGGAGGAACGCGGCGAAGTCCGCCCGTTCGTCCCTGGCGAGTCGCGCGACGGTTGGCATCGGCGGCCTCCTGTGGTCATTTGTGGTCGAGCCACCCGCAAACGTAGTAGTTCGTGTCCTCGTTCCGCTCGACATACCAGGAATAGACGACGTCGCCCGCGAGTTTGCCGATGCGCGCGTTCCGCTGGGTGCCTTGGCCTGGACCGTCACGAACTCCTGTCCCGATGGGACGGAGTACGGCAGCATCTCCCAACGCTCGACGTAATGCCCGTGGAGTTCGAACCCGAGCAGTGTCGGCCTCAGGCGCGGGCAGGTCCCGCTGCGCAGGGCGGTCATGTCGTGATTGGCCAGCCCGTTCATGTAGACCTGGAACACGCGGTCGATCGCGGCGGGTTCGAGGCCCGGCGCGGTCGACGTAGATGGCGCTGTCGGCGTCATGGTCACGGTCCGGGTCTCGGCCGGGGGAGCGGAGTACGTGGACTTCTCGGGTGGAGAGTCGGCGCGCGATATCGGGAACCCGCCCCGGCACGCCGAGAGGACCGTGCCGAGGCCGATCAGGAGCACGCACGCCCGGTGAAAAGCCTCGTGAGTGGTGAGGACGGTTCTAACCGTCCTCACCACTCACGAGGCGTGTGGCTCAGCAGTTCTCCAGGAAGTGCCGCAGCACCCGCGTGCCGAACCGCAGCCCCTCCACCGGGACCCGCTCGTCCACGCCGTGCGCCATCGCCCGGTACGGGAAGCCTTCCGGCAGCGACAGCGGCGCGAAGCCGTAGCAGTCGATCCCGAGGGGACTGAACGCCTTCGCGTCCGTTCCGCCGCCCATGCAGTAGGGGACGACGACGGCTTCGGGGTCCTCCGAACGCAGAGCGTCCGCCATCGCGTCGAACCACGGCGAATCCACCGGAGCCTGGACCGGCGGCTGGTGCGCGACGAACTCGCGGGTGACGCCTTCGCCGAGCATCGCGTCGATCTCGGCGAGCAGCTCCGGTTCGGCGCCGGGAAGGACTCGGACGTCCACCTGGGCCTGGGCCGAGGTCGGGATCACGTTCACCTTGTAGCCGGCGTCGAGCATGGTCGGCGTCGTGCTGTTACGGACCGTCGGCACCACCAGCGCCCCGGCGGGCCCGAGCCGGGCGATCGTTCCGTCCACATCGGACAGATCGACCGGGACGCCGAGCGCTTCCCCGGTGCGTTCGAGGAAGGCCTGGACGGTCGGGGTCAGCTGGACGGGCCAGCGATGCGCGGCGATCTTGCCGAGCGCCGTGACCAGCCGGGTGACCGCGTTCTCGTCGTTCGGCCGCGAGCCGTGCCCCGCGCGGCCCTTGGCGGTCAGGCGCAGGTGCGCGGTGCCGCGCTCGGCCGTCGCCACCGGATAGAGCCGCACGTTCCGGCCGTCGGCGGCGGGGACGTGATAGGTGTACGCGCCCGACTCGCTGATCGCGGCCGCGCAGCCGTCGAACAGCTCGCGGTGCGCCGCGGCGAGCCAGTGCGCGCCGTACTCGCCCTTGTCCTCCTCGTCGGCCACGAACGCCAGCACGATGTCCCGTCGCGGCCGGACGCCGGTGGCGAGGGCGGCGAGCACCATCGCGCAGAAGTCCTTCATGTCGACGGCGCCGCGGCCCCAGAGGAATCCGTCGCGGACCTCGCCGGAGAACGGGTCCACCGACCAGTCGGCGGCGTCCGCCGGGACGACGTCGAGATGCCCCTGCACGAGCAGGGCGGGCAGGCTCGGGTCGGTGCCGGGGACCCGGGCGATCACGTTCGCCCGGCGGGGCGCGGACTCGATGATCTTCGAGTCGATCCCGAGCCCCGACAACAGCGATGCCACGTACTCGGCGGCCTCACGCTCGCCCTCGGAGTCCCCGTCGCCGCGGTTCGTGGTGTCGAACCGGATCAGCCGCGAACAGACTTCGACCACGTCGAGCTCAGCCATAGATACCCTGCACCGCCCCGGCCGCGATCGCCGTGACGATCTTGAACGCCTTCATCGCTTCGGTCATGTCCGGCGCGTCGAAGCCGACCCGCCGCACGCCGATCTGTTCCACCGTCGGGATCACCGCCGCGGCCTGCGCGAGGTGGCTCGCGTCGAACTCGACCTCGATCCGGTGGGGAGTGGTGTACCGCTCGACCCGGCCCGCCCGGTTCATCGAGTCCGCCGCCGCCGACGACAGCAGTTCGGCCGTCCTGGCGGGCGGCAGGCAGATCGCGGCGTAGCGGCTGACGCACTCCTTCACCGTGACCAGCTCGGCTTCCGGCGCGTAGTCCTGGGCGTCGTCACAGGCCTTGTCGTCACCGGAGACGACCAGCACCGGGACGCCGTACTCGGCGGCCATCGCCGCGTTGAGCCTGCCTTCGCTGGCGGGGACGTCGTCCAGCCACACGCCGGTGATCTGATTCTCCAGGTACGTGTGGGACAGGACGCCGTCGAAACCCGCACCGGCGTGGTAGCCGAGGAAGACGACGCCGTCCACGCCACTGTCGATCCCCTGCATCATCGAGAGCGGCTTGTGCCTGCCGGTGAGCATGCGCGCCCGGCCGTCGAGGTCTTCGAGCAGCAGGTTCCGTTGCGAGGAATGCGCTTCGTTGACCAGCACGTCGGTGGCGCCGGAGTCGAACAGGCCCGCGATGGTGGCGTTGACGTCACCGGTGAACAGGCGGCGGAATCGCTGCCACTGCTCGGTGCCGGGGATGACGTCGTCGGTCCAGGTGACGCCGGTGGCGCCCTCCATGTCCGCCGAGATCATGATGCGCATGCGGGGCACCCTAGCCGAGGCTCTTTGCCCTCGCCGCCGGGATCAGGGCCAGGAACCGGAACGCGGGTAGACCGCCCAGGCGCGCTCCCAGGCCGCGGCCCGCTGCCGGTCGAGCACCAGCCGGACGACCCGCTGCAGCAGGACGAGCGCGGCGACCACCGCGAACCAGAGCCACAGGCCGACGAGCACGGAATCGAACACGGCCGTCGACGCGGTCCTCGGGGCGGTGGTGAGCTCACCGCGGGCGTCGATCCAGATCGGCATGGCCGATCCGGCGGGGCTGCCCGGCGCCGCGAGGACACCGCCGGTGTGCCGGGCGCCGCGCGCGTCGGTCCAGGTCGCCTCGGTGGTGGCGGTGTCGGTCCCGACGCTCTCGCTGTCGACGACGCGGATGGGCGCCGCCTTCAGCAGGTACGCGGTGGCGGGTGTGCGGCCGGTCGAGTCGGCGGCGGCCGCGGCGACCTGCCTGCCGTGGTTGGCCGAGCCGACGGCGGCCGCGACCGGGATGGCGAGCAGCGCCGCGAGGATCACGAGCTTGAGGAGGAGGGCTTCGAACCGGTCGGAGCCGCGAGCCAGCGAATTGTGACCAGGGAAGAGCCGTCGCCGGAACCGGGCGATCGGACCGCTGGACCCGTGCACGAGGAACCCCATTCCCTCAGACCGCGAAATACCTCCACCCTCGATTCTCGTCCACTGGGGCGCCGCTGTCGCGGTATGGGGACACAGACCACTCTGTGAACCCGTACACAACCTTTTATTCGTTTTGCCCGTCCGGGTTCTCCCGCTACCGTCTTCGGCATGGGGATTTTCTTCACTCTGTGATTCTCGCCTTCGACGCGGCCCTGGCGTAGAGCCTTCGCTCCGCCGGGTCGCGTCCTTCCTCGTCTGCTCTTTCTTCCTCGCGAGAATCAGGAGGACGCCCCTGTGCGCACCCCGCATCGAAATCCCGGAACACAACTCGTGCTCTCCGGTGTCACCAAACGCTTCGACGACCACGTCGTGCTCGACCAGATCTCCTTCACCGTCAAACCGTGGGAGAAGGCGGGCGTCATCGGCGACAACGGTTCGGGCAAGTCCACCCTGCTCAGGCTGATCGCCGGCCGCGACCGGGCGGACAACGGCACCGTGACCGTCACCGCGCCCGGCGGCGTCGGCTATCTCCCGCAGACGCTGGACCTGCCCGGCACCGCCACCGTCGGCGACGCGATCGACCTCGCGCTGGCCGACATCCGGGACCTCGAATCCCGGCTGCGGACGGCCGAAAAGTCACTCGAAACCCCGGAAGACCTGGCCGCGTACGGCGACCTCATGACCGCTTATGAAGCCCGCGGCGGCTACGAGGCCGACGCCAGGGTGGAGGTCGCCCTGCACGGGCTCGGGCAGCCGGGCCTGGATCGCGGCCGCGCGCTGGGCAGCCTGTCCGGTGGCCAGCGGTCGCGGCTGGCGCTCGCGGCCACGCTGGCCGCGTCGCCCGAACTCCTGTTGCTGGACGAGCCGACCAACGATCTCGACGACGACGCGGTCGCCTGGCTGGAGAACCACCTTCGCGGGCATCGCGGCCGGATCGTCGCGATCACCCACGACCGGATGTTCCTCAGCCGCGTCACCACGACGATCCTCGAGGTCGACGCCGGCCGCCGGACCGTGCAGCGGCACGGCGACGGGTACTCGGGTTACCTCGCGGCGAAGGAGGCCGCCCGGGCCCGATGGGTTCGGGAGTACGAGGAGTGGCGGCTGGAGAAGTCCCGCTACGAACGGATGGCGGACGTCAACATCGACCGGTTCTCGGCGATCCCGCGCAAGGCCCCGGCGGCCTTCAGCGGGGCTGGCGCGTTCCGGGCGCGCTCCCGGGCGCACGGGGCGATGAGCCGGATCCGGTCGGCCCGCGAGCGGATCCAGCGGCTGGAGTCGAACCCGGTCCCACCGCCACCCGAGCCGCTCCGGTTCACCGCGCGGATCGCCGCGGGGGAGACGGAGGCCGGTCAGTACGTGGTGAAGGCGAGCGAGGTGTCGGTCGACGGCCGTCTGCCGCGGACGTCGCTCAGCGTGCTGCCCGGCGAACGGGTCCTCGTGACCGGACCCAACGGGGCCGGCAAGACGACCTTGATGCGCGTGCTCGCCGGCGAGCTCGCGCCGTCGACGGGATCGACGGAGCGGGCGGGCCGGATCGGGTTCCTGCACCAGAACGGCGGGCTCGCGGCCGACGCGCGGACCGTCCTGAGGGTCTTCGCCGGAGACGGTGACGAGGACGAGGCGGCCGAGACGTTGCTGTCGCTGGGCCTGTTCCGGGCGCCGGATCTGCGCAAACCGGTCCGCGAGCTGTCCATCGGGCAGCGCCGCAGGCTGGAACTGGCCAGATTGGTGACGGCCAGGACCGACCTGCTGCTGCTCGACGAGCCGACCAACCACCTCTCCCCGGATCTCGTGGAGGAGATGGAGCAGGCGCTCGCGGCGTACTCCGGCGCGCTCGTGGTCGTCACCCACGACCGGCGGATGCGGCGGACGTTCGAGGGCAGGCGCCTCGAACTGGTCACTTCAGCGGCGTGAGCGGTCCGTCCACTTTGGCCGGATCGAGGCAGCTGTTCAGCCCGTCCACGAGTGAACAGAGCCCGGGCCCGCGTTTGAGCCGGTAGCCCTGCGGCACGCCACCCGCCTTCACCAGATCCTGGTAGGCGGGAACGGCGTCCGTGGGGCGCCGGGTCAGCGCGGGATCGGCGAGAGCGTCCACTGTGTACAGTCCGAACCGGGCGCGGTAGCTGCCCCATTCGTAGTTGTCGGTGAGGCTCCAGTAGTTGTAGCCGATGAGGTTCATCCCGTCGGCCTTGGCTCGCTGGAGCCAGTACCCGGTGTCGCGCACGTGATCGCCGCGGGTGTAGTCCGCGTCGCGGAGCTTCCCGTTGTCTGTCGCCATGCCGTTCTCGACGATGTACAGCGGCAGGCGCGGGAACCGGTTGTGGTAGCTGCGCAGCGCGTAGTAGATGCCTTCGGGCTGGAGCTTCACGTCCCAGAACTTGTCGGTGGCGGCGGCGAACACCGTCCAGTTGTCGATGCTGAGGCCGTAGTAGTAGTCGATGCCGATGAAGTCGAGCTTGTCCTTGACCTGGTCGAGGAAGAACCAGTCGGCCATCCCGTTGACCCCGGTGATGTAGGCCTGGTTGCTGGTGACCTTCGCGGTCGGGTCGAGTTCGTGGATGAGGTCGTAAGCCCGCCGGTGCGCCTGGACGACGTTGGACTGCGCCGCGAAGTACCGCGTGGCGTCCAGCGCGCCGACCTTCTGCTCGTTCCGGAGGAAGATGAGCGGCTCGTTGAACGTCACCCAGAGGACGTCCTGCCCGGCGTAGCGCTGGACGATCTTCCGGCTGAACTCCAACCACGCGTCGGCCGTCCGCGACTCGGCCCAGCCGCCCTGATCGAGTGCCCAGCCCGGGTAGACCCAATGGTTGAGCGTGATCATCGGCGTCATGCCCGCGGCGCGGACCTGCCGGAACACGTCGTCGTAGAAGGCCAGTTCGGTTTCGTCCCACCGGCCGGGCGAGGGTTCGACGCGAGCCCACTCGACACCGAAGCGGTAGGTGTTGACGCCGAGACCGGCCGCGAGCCGGATGTCGTCGGGGTAGCGGTGCCGGAAGTCCACGGAGTCGCGGTACTCGTCGACGCCGTCCTTGCCGGCGGAACGGTCCACGAACCGTTTCCAGTTGCTGTCCGGTGCGCTGCCCTCGGACTGGTAACCCGACGACGCGACACCCCAGTAGAAGTCCCGGGACCAGTCGTCATCCTGCGATGCGGACGCGTTCACCGCCGAAAGTGTCGCGCATAGTGAGACGGCGACCACCGAGGACAACACCCGGCGTAACCTTCTCCGATGCTCCGGCCACTTCGTCGATCGTTCACCGTCGTCCGCCATCTTCCGGACGCTAACGTGAGTGAACGGCGTAAACAAGCGGCCGTCCGGGGACTTCGACGATGACGTTGGGGAGATGATCGACTTGACCGGCAGCACGGTCCGCCATGCCGTCTATCTGCCGCCTTTCGGCCCGTTCGGTGAGCCGGGCGTGCTCGTCGACCTCGCCGTGCGCGCCGAGGCGGCGGGCTGGGACGGATTCTTCCTGTGGGACCACGTGGTCGCGGACACCATGCCCATCGCGGATCCCTGGACGACGCTCGGCGCCATCGCGCACGCGACCAGCAGGCTGCTGTTCGGCCCGATGATCACGCCGCCCGCCCGGCGCCGCCCGTGGGTGGTCGCGCGGCACGCGTCGACGGTCAGCCGCCTCTCCGGCGGCAGGCTGATCCTCGGCACCGGTCTGGGGTCGGACGAATCCGGTGACTTCAGCCGATTCGGTGAACAGACCGACCTGCTCACCCGGTCGGCGATGTTCGACGAAGGCCTCGACGTCATCCGCGCGATCTGGTCCGGCAGGCGGTTCGACCACGACGGCGCGCACTACCAGGTCGCGCTCGCCGAGGCCCCGCCCGAGCCGTTCCCGATCCCGATCTGGGTGGCGAGCTCCACCGACAACCCGCGCGTCGTCCGGCGGGCGGCGCTGTGCGACGGGATCTTCCCGAACCCGGAGGACCACACGCCGACCGCCGAGGAGATCGCCGAGACCCACCGTGCGCTCGGTCTCGCCGGACTGGAGCCGGGCCGTCCCTTCGACGTCGCGGTGGCGGGGAACGCGAGCCCGGCGTGGGAGGAACCGATCAAGGTCGATCTGCCGTCGCTGGGGCAGGCCGGGATGACCTGGTGGATGGAGTCGCTGATGCATCTCGATCCGCTGGAGCTCTCGCAGAAGATCGTGGACGCCGGTCCGCCTCGGTGGTGAGGGGCCGATCGGTCTCGTGAGTGGCAAGGACGGTTCTAACCGTCCTGAACACTCACGAGACCGACGTGTGTCCACAGTGGACCAGCACTGCGCCGTCCGCAGGATTTCGTTGCTCCGAACGACTTCATCGCCCTTGCGGTGCCGCTCGCCTTTGGTAGCGTCACCGCGGGCGTCCTGCGAACCAGTGACGCGTGGGGGAGGGGGTCGAATGGTCGACGAGCCCGACGGGCATCACGCGATGCGGCTGGAAACCGGGGTCACGCTGATCAACGCGTTGACCGGGGAGCACGTCCACGGCAGGCCGAAACCGGCGCTCGGCGGCCACGATCTGGTCCGTGTCGTCACGGAAACGCTCGGCAACGGCCAGATCGACCTGCTCACCGCGGAGCGGCTGCGGAATCTCGCGTCGCGGCTGCGGGAGATCATCGAGTCGCTGGCCCGGCGGGAGCACGACGAGGCGGCGGGACTGCTCAACCGGATGCTCGTCGACAGCAAGGCCCGCCCGTCCCTGCAGCGCCACGGCGAACAGTCCTGGCATCTGCATTTCCACGGCCCCGAGGCCGACCTCGTCCAGCAGTGGGCGGCCGGGCTCGCGGTGTCGGTGGCCGCGGCGTTCGGCGACCACATCCCGCATCGCGTCGGGCTGTGCGCGGCGCCGCGATGCGATCAGGTGTACCTCGACACGAGCCAGGCGCAGATCAAGCGGTTCTGCGGGCTCGCCTGCCAGAACCGGGTGAAGGCCGCCGCGTACCGCGCCCGCCGGTCAGGATCGTGATCCGCGCGGGGTCGCGTCGACGTACCACTCGCGGTTGAACGCGAGGCCGAAGAGCGGTGCCGGAAGCCGGGTCACGACGCGCATCAGCGGCGCCAGCCTGCCGTTCCCCTTCACCTGCGAGGAATGGGCGGCGATCGCGGCCTGCTTCTGGCGTGCGTAACGCCGGACGTCGAAGGTGTACGTGATCTCCGAGCGGGCGCTGTAGGCGCGAAGAAGCTCGTCGACGTCGTAGCGGAACGGGATCCGTGCCAGGCGGACGATCCTCACCAGGCGCGCGACGACGTCGCGGGGGATCGTGGCCTCCAGCAGCCGGACGTCGCCGGCGAGTTCCGCCGCCCGCCTGCCGACCTCGTGCACCTTGACGTGGTCGCGGTGGCCGTAGCCGCCGTTTGCGGTCGTAGCTCAGGAGAACGGACGCCTTCTCCGCGCGCAGGATCGCCACGAGCCGCGCCGCCGCTTCGTCGGTGCTCGCGCGAACGAACCGGACCCAGCCCGGCGGATCCGGGTAGAGGACCGCGCCGTGGCCACTGCCCGCGTAGCCGAGGTGGACGACCCGATCGACGCCCAGCACCTTCGCGCTCGCTTCGAGTTCGGCCCGGCGCGCCGCGTCCGCGCCTCGCATGCCGATCGTGGCGACGACGAGGACGACCCGGTGGCCGTCCGCGGCGGCGCGCGCGAGGGTGCCGCCGGTCAGCAGGGCTTCGTCGTCGGGGTGGGCGTGGAAGGCCACGATGGTCGTCACGGTCCGATCATGCCCGAGCTCGCCGGAACCGTCGGTGGTCGACTCTTGACCGTCCGTCGACCCTGTGGGTAATCTTCCCTTTACTTTCCAATAGTAAGGAAAGTTTCCTATTTAACTCCGCCGCCCTGACCGTCGGCGCGCCAACGTCGGTGCCGTCGACGCGAGAGGAGAAGCCGAATGCGTTGGGACAAGATCCGCCTCCGGGTGACGGCCGCACTGGCCGCCGGGCTGCTGGCCCCGGTCGCCGCCGCGAGCACCTCGATGGCGACCGAGACGGCGGCAGAACCCGCAACGCAGGCCGCCGCCGCGCTGCCGCCGGGCAGTCCGGCGGCGATCAACGGACAGCTGAAGGTCTGCGGCCTCCAGCTCTGCAACTCCGCGGGCAAGCCGATCCAGCTCCGGGGCATGAGCACCCACGGGATCCAGTGGTTCAGCCAGTGCGTGAAGACCGCCTCGCTCGACGCGCTGGCCAACGACTGGAAGGCCGACGTCCTCCGGATCTCGATGTACATCCAGGAAGGCGGCTACGAGACCAACCCGCGCAAGTTCACGGACATGGTGCACGGGTACATCGAGGAGGCCACCAAACGCGGGATGTACGCCCTGGTCGACTGGCACCAGCTCACTCCCGGCGACCCGAACGCGAACCTCAGCCGCGCCAAGACGTTCTTCACCGAGATCGCCCAGCGGCACAAGGACAAGACCAACATCATCTACGACATCGCCAACGAGCCCAACAACGTCAGCTGGGACCGCGTCCGCAGCTACGCGGAGCAGATGATCCCGGTCATCCGCGCCCAGGACTCCGACGGCGTGGTGCTGGTGGGCACGCACGGCTGGGGCTCGCTCGGCATCTCCGACGGCCGCAACGAGACCGACATCATCAACAACCCGGTGCGTGCCAGCAACTTCATGTACACGTTCCACTTCTACGCGGCTTCGCACAAGACCGAGTACTTCAACGCGCTGAGCCGCGCCGCGAGCAAGATCCCGCTGTTCGTGACCGAGTTCGGCACGCAGACCGCCAGCGGTGACGGCGGCAACGACTTCACCAACTCCCAGAAGTACCTCGATTTCCTGGCGTCGAAGAAGATCAGCTGGACCAACTGGAACTTCTCCGACGACAGCCGGTCGGGCGCGGTGTTCAAGCCGGGCACCTGCTCGGGCAGCTCGTTCACCGGCACGGCTCCGCTGAAGCCCGCCGGTGTCTGGATCCGGGACCGCATCCGCACCGCGGACAACTTCCCGACCTCCTGATCCCGGCAGCGCGTAGGTCGGGGAAGGGTCGTTCAGGACGGGAAAAGTCCTGAACGACCCTTCCCCGACGGATCAGCCGAGCGGTTCGAAGTCCAGCGCGGCGAGGCGGTCCGGATCGGCCAGGATGTCGATCGCCGCGATCTTCCCGCCCACGACGGTGAACGCGAAGACCGTCGTCGGGACGCCGTCCTTGGTGACGACCATCCCGGCCGCGCCGTTGACCAGAGCGGGCCGCAGCTCCCTGCCCTCGCCCGCGGCTCGGAACATGAGCGCCTGGCTCGCGATCTTGGCCGCACCGCGAACGAACCGCGAGGTCCCCGCCGGGGCCGCGCCACCCTCGGCGCGAAGGATGACGTCCGGGTCGAGCACCGAGACCAGCGCGTCGAAGTCGCCGCCCCGCGCGGCGGCGAAGAACGCGTCGACGACTTCCCGCTGACGGCCCAGGTCCGCGTCCGGGACCGTCGGCGAACCCTGCAGACGGCGGCGCGCGCGGCTGGCGAGCTGCCGGGTCGCCGCGGAAGACCGCCCCACGATGAGCGCGATCTCGTCGAACGGCAGGGCGAACATGTCGTGCAGGACGAACGCGAGCCGCTCGGCGGGGTCGAGGGTGTCGAGCACGACGAGGAGCGCCAGCCCGACCGAATCCGCCAGCAGGGCTTGGTGTTCCGGGTCGATCCCGCCCTCACGGCCGATGATCGGGTCGGGGAGCTGGGCGCCCACCGGCTCTTCCGGCCGGGACTTGCGCGAGCGCAGCATGTCGAGACAGATCCGGCCGACGACGGTGGTCAGCCAGCCGCCGAGGTTGTCCACCTCGCCGGAGTCCGACCGGCTCAGCCGCAGCCAAGCCTCCTGCACGGCGTCGTCGGCCTCGCTCAGCGAACCGAGCATTCGGTACGCCACCGCCCTCAGATGCGTCCGGTGCCCTTCGAAGCGCCGCGCCAGCCAGTCGTGTTCGTCCACGGTCCCCATCCTTCATCGCTCAGTCGTAACCCTGACGGGTGGGGGAACGAAGATGTGACAGGCCTTCAGCCGCGGGTGCCCGCCTGGATCGCCGGGGTCCGCATCGCCTTCACCGCCGCGCCCACATGCGAACCGAGCGTCAGGATCACGGCGATGGCGACAACGGCGAGGTAGACCCCGATCGTCTCGTCCGGCACCGGGCTCCCGGTCTTCGCGACGCTGTACGGGACGACGGTGACGGCGGCGGAGAGCGAGCCGAACAGGATGCCGACCGCCACCAGAACGGTGCCTTCGGTACCGACGAGCCGCAGGACCTGTGACGGTGTCGAGCCGATGAGCCGTTGCTGCCCGAACTCGCGGCGCCGTCCGACGATCGCGGCCACGACGGTGTTCACCAGCATCACGGCGGCGAACAGCGCGATCATGCCGACGACGACGTAGTTCAGGGTCTCGATGCTGTTCGCGATCGTCGCGGGCGCGGTGCCCGCGGAGTTCTCGATGGCCTGCATGTACAGCGTTCCGGTCGCGATGCCGGTGAACAGGATGATCGGCACCAGCACTCCGCCCAGCTGACGGCCGCGAACGCGCAGGTGCGCCGCCGTGAGATGACCGCAGACGCCCGCCCGGCGCAGCGGCGCGGCCAGCACCGCGGCGATCGGGCCGAGCAGGGCGGGGGAGAGGAGTGCGAAACCGATCGCGGCGAGGATCGCGCCCTGGCCGCCGATCGCCATCAACGCGGGCTCCGCGCCGGTGAACACGGTCATCGTCAGCACCCCGCACCCGAGCCCGGTGGCGAGCACGATCACGGCGCCGATCATCCGGAGCCTTCCGGTCGGCCGGGTGTCGATCCCCGCCTCGCGAATCGCCTCCATCGTCCCGCGCCCGGCCACTTGCCGGGCGGCGACCGTCGCGGCGGCGAGTGCGGCGAGAAGGGTGATGCCGGTGCCCATGGACACCGCGATCGCGCCGAACCGTGCCTCCAGCCCGGCGGGTATGCGGCCGGTGTCACCGAGCAGCGCGACCAGCCACCGCCCCGCGAAGACCGACGGCACGACGGCCGTGGCCGCGGCGACGACGGCGACGACCGCCGCCTCGCCGACGATCATCCGGCCGATCTGCGACGGCGTCGCGCCGGCACTCTTCAGCAACGCCATCTCCGGGATGCGCTGCCGGATCAACAGAGAGAGTGTCGAAAGCGTCGCGAACAGGACGATCACCAGGCCCCAGCCCCCGACGACGCTCGCCATGATCAGCAAGGTCTTCGCGGTCTCCGGATCGGCCGCCGCCCGAGTGTCCAAAAGGGACGCGAACGTCATCAGGATCGTGGCGCCGAAGAACATCGCGACGAAGCTCGCGACGAATCCGGTGGGTCGGCGGCGGAGCGACGAGAACGCCAGCTTGGTCGCGATCATGCGGAAGGTCCTCCCCAGGCTTTGCCGCCAGGTTAGGGAGTACGGACGGCGCCGGACAGGGGACAGGCCCCCGGCCGCGGGGTAGGGGCGGCCCTACCGCCGCGGGTAGCCGCCGTCGACCTCCTTCACCGGTTTGTGCGGGAAGCGGCGTTCGGCATAGGCCTTCGCCGGTGAACCTTCCCGCACGTACAACGTCTCCACCTTGTCCTGCAACGGTTTCACCACGGTGCCGAGGAAGCCGCGCCGGTCTTCGAGGTAAGGCCCGAGCACGTCTTCGCCCGCCGGGCAGACCGCCATGCAGTACGCGGCCTTGTAGTTCGGTTTGAACGCGAGGCTCTGCCACATCGACACGTTCTCCGAATCGGTCACCCTGGACCGGAAGTCGGCGGCGTCCTCGCTGTCGGCCACGGTCTGCGCCCAGTCGGTGAAGCCGCTCATGAACTCGCGGTAGTTGTGCGTCGAACAGGCGAGGAAGTCGAACTCGCCGGTCTTCGAGATCGCGCCGATCGG
This sequence comes from Amycolatopsis sp. EV170708-02-1, assembly GCF_022479115.1. NCBI lineage: Bacteria > Bacillati > Actinomycetota > Actinomycetes > Pseudonocardiales > Pseudonocardiaceae > Amycolatopsis > Amycolatopsis sp. EV170708-02-1. The sequence goes on along the minus strand of NZ_CP092497.1, from coordinate 1,949,016 downwards.
GCATGCGGCGACGCACAGCTTGCACTCCAGGCAAGGGTTGTAGTCGAGCGCTTCGCCGTAGGTGGACACCTCGGCGTCGACCAGCAGGGTCGCCAGCAGCACGAAGTTGCCGAATTTCGGGTGGATGACGTTGCGGTGCAGCCCCATGGCGCCGAGACCGGCCGCGACGGCGACCGTCTTGTGCGCGACGACCCAGATCCGCCCGGGGTAGTGCTCCATCTCCATCGGGAACGTCGCGGACGGGTTGATCGCGCGATATCCGGCGTCCTGCAGCGTCCGGACGATCGTGTGCCCGGCCTCGTTGATGATCTCGCCCGTGCGATGGAACTCCTGGTTGGCGACGCTGCGGGCGGGGGAGCGGACGTCGTCGCGGTTCATGCGCACCACGAGCGAGACGAGGGTCTTGGTCCCGGGCAACGCGCGCTCGACGTGCTCGCGTTCACCCGCCAGATCCGGATGGTCGAGCGAGACGGCGGCCGCGTCGTCGGCGCCCGCGGCGAGGCAGATCTCCTTGAGCCAGGCGGCGTCGATCACCGGCGACGGTTTGTCCCGCGGTTTGGCGAGCACCGCCTGTACCGACGGATGATCCTTCAGTTTCCTGGGGAGCCGGTCGGTCACAACGCCTCCAGGATGGTCGCGTTGGCCTGACCGCCGCCTTCGCACATCGCCTGCAGGCCGTACCGGGCGCCGTGGTGGTGCAACGCGTTGACGAGCGTGCCCATCAACCGCGTCCCGCTCGCGCCGAGCGGATGGCCCAGCGCGATCGCGCCGCCGTGGACGTTGACCTTGGCCGGGTCGGCCCCGGTTTCCTGCTGCCACGCCAGCACGACACTGGCGAAGGCCTCGTTGATCTCGAACAGGTCGATGTCCGCCAGGCTCAGCCCCGCGCGCCGCAGGACCTTCTCCGTCGCCGGGATGACGCCGGTGAGCATGAGCAGGGGGTCGGATCCGGTGACGGCGAAACTGTGCAGCCGGGCGCGCGGACGGAGGCCGAGCCTTGCCGCGGTCTCGCTGGAGGTGATCAGCAAGGCGGAGGCGCCGTCGTTGATCGGGCTGCTGTTGCCCGCGGTCACCGACCAGTCGATCTGCGGGAACCGGGCGGCCACGTCCGCGTCCTGGAATGCCGGGCGCAGCTTGGCGAGGGTCGCGAGGTCGGTGCCCGGCCGGACGGATTCGTCGGTGGACACCCGGCCCGAAGGCGTGTCGATCGGGACGATCTGGCTCGCGAACCGCCCGAGTTCGTGTGCCCGCGCCGCTTTCCGGTGCGAGGACAGGGCGAACTCGTCCATCGCCTCCCGGCTGAGCGACCACTTCGCGGCGATGAGTTCGGCACTGATCCCTTGGGGGACCAGGCCTTCCGGGTAGCGCTCGGCGACGCCGGGGCCGAGGGGATCGGTGCCCGGCAGCACGTTGGACCACATCGGGACCCGGCTCATGGACTCGACGCCGCAGGCGATGACGACGTCGTACGCGCCCGCCATCACGCCTTGCGCGGCGAAGTGCACGGCCTGCTGGCTGCTCCCGCATTGCCGGTCGACGGTGGTGGCGGGCACGGTTTCCGGCAGCCCGGCGGCGAGTGCCGCCCACCGCGTGACGTTCTGGGCCTGCTCGCCGACCTGGTCGACCGCGCCGCCGATGACGTCGTCGATCAGTTCGGGGTCGAGTCCGTTGCGCTCGACGAGAGCGCGCAACGTGTGGGCGAGCAACTGGACCGGGTGGATCTCGTTCAGGGCCCCACCGGGCTTGCCCTTGCCGATCGGGGTACGGACGGCGTCGACGATGACCGCGTCGTGCACGGCTGCCTCCAGTAGTGAGTTGGGATCTCCAACTCACTGTGGCATCGAGTGGGTTGGAAATCAAGACTCACTGGGTTTACGCTGGTCGCATGACCGAAGGACCGAGGGACTGCTCGATCGCCAACGCGATGGAGGTGATCGGGGAGCGCTGGAGCCTGCTCGCGCTGCGCGAGGTGTTCTTCGGGGCGAGGCGGTTCGACCAGATCGTCCGCAACACCGGGGCGAGCCGGGACATCCTGACCGCGCGGCTGCGGAAGCTCGTCGAGACGGGCATCCTCGAAAAACGGCTCTACGAGGAGCATCCGCCGCGCTACGAGTACGTGCTCACCGAGGCGGGGCACGCGCTCAACCATGTGCTGCTGAACCTGATGGCGTGGGGTGACACGTATGTCACCGAGGGGCCGCCGCCGACGGTGTGGCGGCATTCCTGCGGCGAGGTGCTCGCGCCGGAGACCGTGTGCGCGCACTGCCACGAACCGGTGCGGGAGAAGGACATGACGCTGGTGCGGAGCACGCGCCGCTCTTGACCGCCTCGTGAGTGGCAAGGACGGTTCTAACCGTCCTCGCCACTCACGAGGGCTGGGGCTAGGAGTTGCCCTTCCACTCCCGCGCGATCATCCGCATGAGCGCCGGATAGATGATCAGGTACCGGAACGGCTTGATGAATCCCATGTACGCCCGCCCGAGCAGGCCGTTGGGTTTGACCAGCACCGCCATCTGGCCGCGGTATCCGCCCTGCCCGTCCTCGACCCACGCGATGTGCAGGACGCCGTGCATGGTCCGGTTCGCCATCTCGGCGGCGAACTCGTCGTCGAGCCGGTAGAGCGGGGTGAACGGCAGCCAGTCCTCGTCCGGGCCGGTGGGTGTTTCGCGGAGGTCTTCCGGCAGCTTGCCGCGCAGCGATCCCGCCCTGGTGTCGAGACCGGAACCCCGCTTGTCCAGCCCGAGCAACCCGCCGAGCTTCCACCTCAGCGCCCACAGCGCCCGGACGGGGAGCGGTGACCCGTCCGGGAAGTTCCCCGACGAGAACTGTTTCACCAGTTCGCCGAAGTCGTCCGGTCCGCCGGGTGTTCCGAGTGCCCAGACGTCTTCGAGGTCGAAGTCCCCGGCGATCTCGTGGATCCGCCAGGCGTGGGCGGTGTGGGCCGTTTCCGCGAGTTTCAACGTCGTAGTTCCTCCCAGTACTTCCGCCATCTGTACGGTAGCGTATATATCGTCCTCGTGGTGCTGGAGTGACGGGAGATACGGTGATCCCATGGCCGCCGAAACCCGGACCCCGCCGAGCGCCTGGATCGACGCGGGGCTGACCGCCCTCGCCGCCGGAGGTCCCGACGCGGTCCGCGTCGAGGCGCTCGCGAAAGCCTTGGGTGTCACCAAAGGCGGCTTCTACGGCTATTTCGCCGATCGAGGCACACTCTTGGCGGAAATGCTCGCCACCTGGGAGCGGATGAGCACCGAGCTGCTGTTCGAAAGCGTCGAGAGCGAAGGCGGCGACGCCAGGGCGAAGATCCGGCGCGCGGGGCTGCTCGCCGGCGAGCGTCTGCTGCCGATCGACCTCGCCATCCGGGACTGGGCCCGGCGCGACCCGGCGGTCGCCGAACGCCTCCGGCGGGTCGACAACCAGCGGATGGACTACCTGCGTTCCCTCATGCGCGAGATCTTCACCGACGAGGACGAGGTCGAAGCCCGCTGCCTGCTCGCGTTCTCGCTTCTGATCGGCAAGCATTTCATGGCCGCCGACCACGACGGCCGGTCCCGGGACGAGGTCACCGAGCTGGCTGGGGCGTTGCTTCTGGGTGGCGGACCTGGTGATGACAGTTGAAGTGGCTGACCGGCGGCTGCTCTGTGCTGGCGGTCAGCCACGCTCCTGGCGAGCGGGCGTTGGTGCAGCGATCCGCGCCGGTCTGGGAAGTAGTATCAGCACTGTCCGCAGGTTCGATCCGACTTTACGGCAATCCGGGAAATCTGAATGACCACTCTGAACGACAATCATGATATCGCAGTTTCGTTTTCCGGTGCGCAGCGTGCGTATGTTGAGGAGGTAGTGCGCGAATGTAGGAAACTTGGCTTGAAGGTCTTCTATGACCTGGATGAACAGGTCATGCTGTGGGGGCGAAATGTGATTACCGAGCTCCGCAAGATCTATAGCAGTGTGAATACAAGGTATGTCGTGCCGTTCCTGTCGCGCGAATACTTGGCCGGAGCGTATCCGATGGACGAGTTTCGTGCCGCGCTGATCCGAGCGATAGATCAGGAGGATTTTATCCTGCCTGTACTTATGGATGACGTTGAGGTGCCGGTCGAATACCTCAGCCCGGCTACGATCTACCTTCGTTCTGCGGACTATTCACCTGACCGGCTCGCTCGCGCTATTCTGGAACGTATCACCCCAGGGGGTCGGCAAGTGTGGCCAGTGCCCTCGGTGGAAAATTCGGACGTAAGCCTGATGTCCCGATCAAGCTCACTGCAGCTGCCAAAGCTTGCGCCTACTAGATTCAGTGCCGAAAGCACCATGGATGAAGCGCTACAGTATATCGGAATGCGTTTCACGGCAGAGGTTCCTGCGCTGGAAGAGTATGGCTTCCGATCGCATGTCCGAGCGTCTGCAGGAGAAGTATCTGTCTTGGTGGAGGCAAGGGGGCGTCCGGCGTGTGAACTCAAGGTGGCTCGGGGTGAAAGTGTCTGGTCGGGGGCGCTGACAGTTGCCTTTCAGTGGCCGCGAGTCAGCGATGGCGTCAATGGTTTCGTGCGTCCTGAATGGGATTCCGAGGCCAGGGTGGCAAAGCTGCGGTTTCAAGATATGTCAATGGGTGGAGCAGATCCGTTGCTTACCGCAGAGGAACTCTTCGACGCGCTATGGGATAAGATTGTAAAATTTCTGGAACAGACTGCTCGCTGACGTGAGCCTGCTAATTTCGAGTGGGCGAAATCGCGCCGAGTCTCATGCGACTCGCGACTATTCATGCACTGTACTCCTGGGATGCCACGAGATTGCAGGCGTGCTCCACGTGACTACTGCTAGGTCAATACCATAGGCCTAGTGGAGAGCTCGCTGGACATCGCTCTCGTCCGCCTAGGTTGAGACGAACTGCCGTGCCCCGGCCTCGTCGTTCGAGCAGCCCTCCTTGTCCATTGCGAAGATCAGCTCGTGCAGGCTGCTGGCTACTCGTCGTCTTCCTCGGGCGTGGTCGGGACCTGCTTGCGCGCCACGTAGACGAGCAGCCCGATGATCACCACGGGGCCGACGAAGATGAGGATCTCGTCCCAGCCGCCCTGGTGCATCATCACCACCCGCGCCGCGATGGTCATGAGCCGGAGACCAGCGCGATCCCGAGCGCGGTGTAGCCGATCATCAGCGCCAGCATCGGGTACTGGCCCACCTTGACGTAGTTCGCGCGCAGCACGCCGACGGAACGGTCATGTGCCGAGGTTACGGCCAACACGTGTCCTACGACGATTCCGGCGATCTGCACCAGCGCGATCACGCCGGTCGACACGACCGTGTAGTCGATCGTGCGGCCGAAACCCTGCTGGCCCGAGAACACGGCGAAGGAGAAGTAATGCGCCACGGTGTAGCCGACCATGATCGGGATCAGCGAAGGCGCGAACGCGGGATACGGGTCGAACCCTCGGCGCAGGTACGGCCTGGTCAGGCTGATCGCGCCCGCGTAGGCGCCGTACGTGAGCGCGATACAGGCCGCGAGTCCGGCGGTGCCGCCGAGGACGCCGGCGTCGAGCGACGTCCAGAACGGGAGCCGGGTCAGGCCGTCGAACGCGGTCGAGCCGAGCACCACCAGCACCAGCGCGGTCAGCCACGGCGCGGGGGAGAGGGTGAGCAGACCGTCCAGCGGATTCCGGACCACCAGACGCCCGTCGGCCCGCCTGCCGAAAGGGGAGAGGGCCGCGATCAAGCGCGCGTAGACCTCGAAAGCCTCACCGCGGTCGAACCAGCGCGGACCGAACACCACACCGAGCGCAATGTGTATAACGGCATACACGGTGCCGAAAAGAGCGATCGCCCGGGGCGAGTCCGAATGCGGGAACACCAGTTCCAGCCACAAAAACGCCAGGAGGCCGACGATCGCGGGCAGATAGCCGAGCCGGTCCGGGAGTTCACGGTGCCGGGACGGGATCAGGGACGCGACCGTCCTCAGTGGATTCAGTCGTCGCCAGACCGGGCCGAACAGGAGCGAAAGCGGAACCAGTCCGACCCAGAACCAGACGTAGAACCAGGCGGGAGCCGGATTGCCGGCCGAGCTTTCGGGCCCGGCCCACGCCATCGCCAGGAAGCCCGCGAACAGCAGGACTCCGATCACGCGCGACGCGACAAGCGAGAACGCGCTGTCGACGAACCGTTGCAGCGCGAGGGGGAGTGGGCGGCCGGCGTCGGCGCCGCGGAGTCTGGGTTCCTTCCAGAGCGCGGTGAGCGCGAAAAACGAGACCACGACGGCCGCCGCTCCGGCGTAGAGCGCGAGCCACAGCGGGACCGGCAGATCGGACCGGCCGCCGAGGCCGTGCGCCAGGATCATCCGCTCACCCGGAGCTTCGTCACCGCCGCGCCGCTCTTGTGCAGTTCCACCTCGAAGATGCCGTCGATGTTCGCGGTGAAGGTGACCGTCCCCGGAACGCCGGGAGTCAGCTGGGCGGCCTTGTCGTAGCCGTGGACGTGCAGTTCGTCCGGCTGGTCGGAGGTGACTTCGAGCGCGACGTTCTCGCCGGTGCGCACCGCGACCTCCTCGGGGCCCGCCGTGCGCTTGCCCTCGGCGACCGAGAACTTGACGGTCCGGGTGCCGGTGGACGGGGCCGGTTCCGTGTCGGTCGATCCCGAGCAGCCGGTCACGGCCAGCAGCGTCGCCACGGCGATCCCGCAGATCCTCCGCATCGAGGTCCCTCCAAGTCGTACGCCCCGGCTTGCCCGCTCGGGACCTTGCGCCTATCGTGTTACCCAAGGTAACAGTTACTCAGGTTAGCAGGAAGGCGAGAACGGTGTTCATGGCTCAGGAGAGCCCGCCTGCCGGCGGTGCGCAATTCGGGCAGATCGTCATCGCGGGCCTGATGTTCACGGCGGTCTTCCTGCCCTTGGCCCTCTTCGTGCTTCGCGAGCGCGCGGGGAAGCGGACGGTCTTCGGTCGCGTCGCGGACTGGATGGGCGAGCTCGCCGGTCTGCCGCGCTGGGCGGCGCTGCCGATGTTCGTCGCCTTCCTTTCCGGGATGTCGGCGCTGATCGGCGTCTACTGGGACGTGCCGATCCACATGGAGCTCGGCCGCGACGAAGGCCCGCTCGCGAACCCTTCGCACTACCCGATCTACTTCGGACTGATGGGCATCTTCGCGAGCGGCGTGCTCAGCGCGACCCTGGCGACGAAGGATCTGCCCAAGCGCACGTTCAAGATCGGCCCGCACTGGCGGGCGCCGATGGGATCCATCCAGATGATGGCGACCGGGCTGGTCGGCATCGCGGGTTTCCCGCTCGACGACGTCTGGCACCGCCTGTTCGGCCAGGACGTCACCGAGTGGGGGCCGACGCACGTCCTGATGATCGGCGGCGGTGTCTGCGTCGTGCTGGGTCTGCAGCTGCTGCTCGGCGAGGCGCGTCAGGTCGGTGCGACCGGACCGGTGGTGCGCCTGCTCGGCCCGGTCCTCGCCGGCGCCTGGATGATGGGCGCTTCGGCGTTCCTCATGGAGTTCGATCTCGGCGTCCCGCAGTTCCCGATGCTGTCGCAGGTCGTGCTCGTCGGCCTGATCGGAGCCTGGACGCTGACCTACGGGCGGCTGTCCTGGGGCCCCGGTGGCGCGCTGATCGTCCTCGCGGTCTTCCTCGCCTCCCGTGCGTCGTTCGCCGTCATCCCGCTGTTCGCCGATTTGCATGTGGCGTCGTTGCTGCCGTACGTCGCCGAAGCGGTGATCATCGAGGTCGTCGCCTTCGCGATGCGCAACCGGCAGGGCTACACGTTCGCCGCCGTCGCGGGCCTGCTCGTGGGGACGGCCGGGATGCTCGCCGAGGCGGCGTTCACCCAGTGGCTGATGCCGAACCCCTGGCCCACGGCACATCTGCCGCTTTTCGTCCTGTTCGGGACCGGCGCGGCGCTCGCGGGCGCGTTCATCGGTGTCTGGCAGTTCCAGCGAGTGGAGGAGACGGCGACGCTGGTGCCCGCTCCCGGTCCCCGGCACGCGGTCGGGCTCGTCGGCGCGCTGGGCGCGGTCGCCCTGATGTCGGCGGTCGCCGTCCCGGCCGATCCGGAACCGGGATTCACCGCGGACGTCCGGCTGACCGAGGCCGCGACCGGGCTGCCGATCTCGAATCCGCACGGCGGCGGCACGCCTCGCTGGGTCGACGCGACCGTCACGATCTCGCGGCCCGACCTTGCCGACGACGCCGTGTGGCTCAACGGATTCGCTTGGCAGGGCGGCGACTTCTACACCGCGCCGCTGGAGAAGATCGGCGACGGGGTCTACCGCACGGCCCAGCCGCTGCCGGTGTTCGGCCAGTGGAAGACCGGGATCCGCGTGCACGTCCCGAACCGCGTGATGGGGCTGGCCCCGATCTACGCGCCCGCCGACCCGGCCGCGAACGCGCCGTCGATCGACGCGACGTCCGGCACGCGCCCGTTCATGTCCGAGATCGAGTTCCTGCAACGAGAGCGGAAGTCGGAGACGCCCGCCGTGCTGTGGACGGTCGCGTACGTGACCGTCGGGCTCATCTTCGCCGGGATGTGGGCGCTGTTCGCGTGGCTCTACGCGGCCGCGGCCACCGCGCGGCGGCGTGAGGTCTCCGTCGGCTGACGCCCCGCGTTTCGTCCTCTGGATGCGGTACTTGCGTGCGCAACGACCGCATCCAGAGGACGAAACGCTTTGCTCCCACTTCGTCGCACGTATCGATTGGGCATCATCGCGCGCAAGGCTTCTGCAAGCCCGCTTCCCTTGAATACCCAGGACACTGCACGTGTCGCCGTTTCGCGCGCCGAAATGGTGACACTGTGCAACGTTGGCGAGACGTAAAGTAGCTGTCGACCACGCGACGACATCCGCCGTGCACGATCGGTATTGGCGAGTCATTGCGCGGTTACCGCGACATGTGGTTACTTTTCCGCCTCGGGGGTTGGGTTACAGCGAGTTTCGATGGGGTGGTCTTCGTGCGCACAGAGCGTTTTCCGAGGCGACGACGTGGTCTTCGCGTGGTCGCCGTCCTCGCCGCTTCGGCGGTCGCGACGGTGCCTTTCGTGCCCGCCGCGGCGGCACAGCAGCAGGGCAAGGTCCTCCGGGTGGCGCTCACGACCGGCATCGACCACCTGAACCCCTTCACCGCCCAGCTGGCGGCGTCGACCCAGGTCGGCCGGTTCAACTACGAGTTCCTGACCCTGCCTTCGGCCGAGGACACCCAGCCCACCGGCGGGATCGCGGAGTCGTGGAAGACGTCGGACGACAAGCTCACCTGGACCTTCACCATCCGCCAGGGGATGAAGTGGTCCGACGGCAAGCCGATCACCGCGCAGGACCCCGCGTACACCTTCCAGCGGATGCTCGACGACGAGAACGCCCGCACCGCGAACGGCAGCTACGTCACCAACTTCGCCTCGGTGTCGGCGCCGGACGACAAGACGCTCGTCATCAAGACCAAGGCCCCGCAGTCGAGCATGACCTCGCTCGACGTCCCGATCGTGCCCAAGCACATCTGGGAGCCGATCAAGGATCTCAACGCCCCCTCGACCGACGACATGGCCGTGGTCGGCGTCGGCAGCGGGCCGTACCTGCTGACCGAGTACAAGAAGAACGAGTTCGTGAAGTTCAAGGCGAACAAGGACTATTGGCGCGGCGCGCCGAAGGTCGACGAGCTGCAGCTGCTGCAGTTCAAGGACGCCGAGGCGGCGGTCAACGCGTTGAAGCAGGGCGAGGTCGACGTCATCAACCGCCTCACGCCGACGCAGTTCGACGCGCTCAAGGGCGAGAAGAACATCACGACGAACAAGGCGCCGGGCCGCCGGTACAACGAGCTCATCATCAACTTCGGCGTCAAGAACGTCCTCGACCAGCCGATCGGTGACGGGAACCCGATCCTCAAGGATCTCCGCGTCCGCAAGGCGATCGCGCAGGCCGTCGACACCAACACCATCGTCGAAAAGGTGATGAACGGCTACGGCCAGCCCGGGACCGGCGTCGTGCCGGCGATCTACAAGGCCTACACCTGGACCCCGTCGGACGCGGAGAAGACCAAGTTCGACATCGCGGCCGCGAACGCCACGCTCGACCAGGCCGGCTACGCCAAGGGCGCGGACGGGATCCGCGTCGCCCCGGTGGCGCGAAGCTGGAGTTCCGCCTCGCCGGGCACGCCAACCGGCCGTTCGACCAGCGGGTGGCGCAGTTCCTGACCGGCTGGCTCAAGGACGTCGGTATCGGCGTCAAGCAGGAGCTCGTCTCCGACGACGAACTGGACGACCGCACCACCGCGGGCAACTACGACCTCGCGATCTCCGGCTACGGCACCTCGCCCGACCCCGATTACGCCCTGAGCCTCAACACCTGCGCCGGCCGCCCGAACGCCGAGGGCAACGGCGGCAGCTCGGCGACGTTCTTCTGCGACCCGCGCTACGAAGACCTGTACAAGAAGCAGCTGACCGAGTTCGACCCGGCGAAGCGCGCCGAGCTCGTCAAGCAGGCGCAGGCCGTGCTGGCGGGGGAGTACGTCGACGTCGTCCTCGACTACGACAACGTGCTCGAGGCGTACCGGTCGGACAAGTTCTCCTCGTTCACCAAGCAGCCGCAGCCCGACGGCGCGATCCTCGAGCAGTCCGGCTACTGGGGCGTCTACGGCGCCACCCCGGCCGACGCGGCAGCGGCCGCCGCCGAGGAAAGCAGCAACACCGGATTGTGGATCGGCATCGGCGCGGTCGTGCTCGTGGTGCTCGTCGGCGGCGGCGTGCTGCTCGGGCGGCGCGGCAAGTCGGCCGACGACCGGGAGTAAAGGACCGCGTTGACCGAAGCACTCAGTTCCCTCGACCAATCCCCGGCGCTCGTCGATCCCGACGAGCGCCGGGGCGGGACCGGCACCGCCCGGTTCGTGCTCTCCAAGATCGGCGGCGCGCTGGCGAGCCTCGCGCTCGTCGTCGTGCTCGGGTTCTTCCTGTTCCGGACGCTGCCCGGTGATCCCGTGCGGTTCATGGTCCGCGACCGGCCGACCGATCCGAAGATGATGGCGGAGCTGCGCGCGCAGATGGGCGTGGACAAGCCGCTGCTGCAGCAGTTCTGGGACTACATCGTCGGCCTGCTCCAGGGCGACATGGGGGTCTCGTACCTGCAGCGGCGCCCGGTCTTCGACATGATCGGCGAGCGGTTGTGGCCGACGATCCTGCTCGTCGGCAGCGCGACGGTGCTCGCGGTCGCGCTCGGCCTGTGGCTCGGCATCCGCGCGGGCTGGCGCCGGGGGAGCGGATTCGACAAGGCCCAAACCGGACTCGCGCTGACCCTGTGGTCGGTCCCGCAGTTCTGGCTCGGGCTCATGCTGCTGGTGGCCACCGACGGGCTCTTTCCCAGCCGGGGCATGCATTCCCCGGACGTCGCGCCGGGCTTCTTCAGCGAAGGACTCGACGTTCTCCACCATCTGGTGCTGCCGTGCGTGACCCTGCTGGTGGTGTTCTACGCCCAGTACATGCTGGTCATGCGGTCGTCGTTGATCGGCGAGATGAACTCGGACTACCTCACCACCGCACGGGCCAAGGGCCTGCGCGACGACCTGGTGCGCAAACGGCACGCCGTGCCCAATGCCCTCCTGCCGACGGTGACGCTGGTCTTCATGCAGTTCGGCATGGTCGTCTCGGGCGCGGTCTCGGTCGAGGCCGTGTTCAGCTGGCCGGGGCTCGGGCAGCTGCTCTACGAAGCGCTCCGCGGACCTGATCTGCCTGTCCTGCAAGGAGTCTTCGTCACCCTGGCCGGCGCGGTGGTGCTGATGAACCTGCTCGCGGAGTTGCTCTACCGCGTGCTCGACCCCAGGGTGCGGACGGCATGACCACTGCGGAAAAACCCGGTTCGATCGTCTGGCGCCGACGCCGCGAGGCAGTGGCGAAGCGCTGGCACGAGTTCACGACGAACAAGGCGGGCGTGTTCGGGCTCGCCTTCCTCGGCATCCTCACCGTGCTGGCCATCCTCGCGCCGGTGATCTCGGACGAATCCGGTCTCGACGTCACCAAGGCCCATGGCGGTTCGCTGAACCCGCCCAGCGGGGAATTCTGGCTGGGCACCGACATCGATGGCCGCTCGGTGCTGCTGATGACGTTCTGGGGCGCGCGGATCTCCCTGCTCGTCGGGTTCTCGGCGGCCTTCCTCTCGGTGCTGATCGGCACGATCATCGGGATCGCTGCCGCGCACTTTGGTGGCTGGCTGTCCGGACTGTTGCTGCGGTTCACGGACTTCTTCCTGGTTCTGCCGTCGCTCGTCCTCGCCGTGGCCTTGGCCTCGGTGCTGGAGCAGGGCGCGATGACGGTGATCGTCGCCATCGGCGTCACCGCCTGGCCGAGCACCGCGCGGCTGGTCCGTGCGCAGACGTTGACGATCGAAGGCCGTCCGTACATCGAGCGTGCGAAGGCGCTCGGTGGCGGACATCTGCACATCGTCGGCAAGCACGTCCTGCCCGGTGTCATGCCGCTCGTGCTGGCCAACACCACACTCGTCGTGGGCAACGCGGTCATCGCGGACGCGACGCTGGCCTTCCTCGGTGTCGGCAATCCGAACACCGTCTCCTGGGGAGCCATGCTGCAGACCGCGCTGAACAACGGTGCGATCAGCAAGGGCGCCTGGTGGAACCTGCTGCCGCCGGGGGTCGCGATCGTCGTGGTCGTCCTCGCCTTCACCCTCGTCGGACGCGCGCTGGAGACCGTGCTGAACCCGCGCCTGAAGGGACAGCACTCATGAGCCCCTTGCTGGAACTGAAGAACCTCGGCGTCACGTACGCCACCGGAAGCGGCGAGGTCGCCGCCGTCCGGGGTGTCGACCTCGTGCTCGAACCCGGCGACACCCTCGGCGTCGCGGGGGAGTCGGGGTCGGGGAAGTCGACGGTCGCGATGAGCGTGCTGCGGCTGCTCCCGCGGTCGGCGAAGGTCAGCGGCGAGATCCTGCTGGACGGTGAAGACGTCACGGCCATGAAGTGGGGCAGGCTGCGCGCGGTGCGCTGGGCCGAGGCCTCGGTCGTGTTCCAGGGCGCGATGCACGCGCTCAACCCCGTGCGGAAGATCGGCGAGCAGATCGCGGAGCCGATCCGGCTGCACCCGCCCGGCGGCAAGGCGCTTTCGGACGGCGAGATCCAGGCCAAGGTCAAGGAACTGCTCGAACAGGTCGACCTTCCGCCCGGCCGGGCCGGGGCGTACCCGCACGAACTGTCCGGTGGCCAGAAGCAGCGCGTCATGATCGCGATGGCGCTGGCGTGTTCGCCGCGGCTGATCATCGCGGACGAGCCGACGACCGCGCTCGACGTCGTCGTCCAGGCCCAGGTGCTGGACCTGCTGGGCAGGCTCGTCGCCGAACAGGGGATCGGGCTGATCATGATCAGTCACGACCTGTCGGTGCTCGCCGCGACCTGCCGCCGGATCGCGGTGATGTACGACGGTGAGATCGTCGAGGAGCGGCCGAGCGCGGAACTGATGAGCGCGCCTCAGCACGAGCACAGCAAGGCGCTGGCGGCCGCGTTCCCGACCGTCGGAGACCCGGTGTCCCGGTTCGCGCCTGCGACCAGCACGCCGCTGCCACCGGAGCCGGAACGCAGTGGCGATCAGCCTGCGTTGCTGGAGGCCGAAGACCTGCGCGTCAGCTTCCGCGACCGCACCGGGAAGCGGATCAACGCCGTCGCCGGGGTGAGCCTCCAGGTGCGGAAGGACGAGATCGTCGCACTCGTCGGCCAGTCCGGCTCCGGAAAGACGACGCTGGCCCGGACGCTGCTCGGGCTGCAGAAACCCGACTCCGGTGCGGTGCGATACGACGGCAAGCCGGTCCCGCTCGGCGGCGCCGGGCTCAAGGCGTACCGGCGGCAGGTCCAGCTCGTACTGCAGGACCCGACGAGCGCGCTGAACCCGAACCACACGGTGTACGAGGCCGTCGCGGAGGGCCCGCGCATCCACGGGATGGGCGCGAACGAGCACGAGATCGTCATCAAGGCTCTGGAAGCGGCCGAACTCCGGCCCGCGGGGAAGTTCCTCGACCGGCTTCCGCACGAGCTGTCCGGCGGGCAGCGGCAGCGGGTCGTCATCGCGGGCGCGCTCGCGCTCGACCCCGGCGTGATCGTGGCGGACGAACCGGTGGCCTCGCTCGACGCGTCGGTGCGAGGGGAGATCCTCGCGCTGTTGCTGCGACTGCGGCGTGAACTCGGTCTCGCCGGGCTCGTGATCACCCACGACCTCGGGCTGGCCTGGAACATCGCCGACCGGGTCGCCGTGATGTACCGCGGCGAGCTGGTGGAGGTCGGCACGGTGGAGGAGGTCCTGCTGGACCCGAAGCACGACTACACGAAGTCGCTGCTCGCCGCGTTGCCCGGTGGAACGGCGCGGGAAACCCCCATTGCCGCGCACACGCACAGGCGCGGTGTGTAACCTCCAATCTCGAAATGGCGACCACGACAGACCCCCAGCAGACGCCCTCGGCCGGTTCCCTCGGCGAGCGGCTACGGGTGCCTTCCCGGTTCCCGTACCGCACCATCGCGATGGGGACCATCGGCAGCACGCTGCTGATGCTGGCGGCGCTCGGCGCCGGTGGCATCCTCATCCGTGACCCGATCCTGGGGCACGGGCCGCTGTCGTGGATCCGCTACGGCCACGGTCGCATCCTCGCCAACGTGATGCTCTACACGGGCTTCGCGCTGATCATCTGGGCGTGGGTCCGGCTGGGCCGCTATGCGCTCGCCGGCCGCATCGGCAGCCGCCCGATCGTCATCGCCGCCGCCTGCTGGATGGCGCCGCTGCTGGTGTCGCCGCCGCTGTTCACCCGCGACGTCTTCTCCTACCTCGCGCAGGGCGCGCAGCTGTTGCACGGGCTCGACCCGTACGCCAACGGCCCGGCCGAGCTGACCGTGCTGCCGGACGTCGTGCAGAACGTCCACCCGCTGTGGCAGACCACCCCCGCGCCGTACGGCCCGCTGTTCCTGCTGGTCGCCAAGGGGATCATCTCGGTCACCGGCAACGACATGATCGCCGGTGTCATCGCGACCCGGCTGGTGCTGATGATCGGCCTGGCCGGAATGCTGTGGTCACTGCCGCGGCTGGTCAAGCACCTCGGCGGCAAACTGCCGATCACCCTGTGGCTCGCCATCGCCAGCCCGATGACGGTGATCCACCTCGTCGGCGGCCCGCACAACGACCTGCTGATGCTCGGCTTCCTCACCGTGGGCGTGCTGGCGGCGTTGGAACGCAGGCATGTCGTCGCGATCGTCCTGGTCACCATCGGCATGCTGATCAAGCCCACCGCGGCGTGGGCGCTGCCGTTCCTGGTCTGGGTATGGGCGAACCACCTGCCCGGCGACCGGAAGGTGGTCAACTTCTTCCGCGCGGGCGCCGCGTCGGTCGGGATCTTCCTGCCGGTGTTCGTCGTGGGCACCTGGCTTTCGCTCGGTTCGTTCAACCTGGGCTGGCTGACCGGCCTCAAGGCGCCGACGCTCATCGCGAACTGGATGAACTTCCCGACCGGGATCGGCGAGATCTTCTACTCGCTGGTGAACCTGGTGATCGACGTCGAGGTCTCGCCGTTCGTCACGGTGTTCCGTGCGATCGCGATGGTCGGCCTGTTCGTCTTCGCCGGCCGCCAGTGGTGGCTCGCCCGCGACGGCGGCAACCCGGCGATCCACCGGATGGCGATCGTCCTGCTGGCCGGCGCGATCGTCCCGCCGCCCTCGCTGCCGTGGTACCTGACCTGGGGTTTCGTGGTCCTGTCGGCCTTCGAATGGCGCCGCCGGAACCTCGCGGTGGTCGTCGCCGTGTCGGTGTTCGTGACGCTGGTCTACTACCCGACGGGGGAGCAGGCGCTGTACGACTGGTGGTTCATGGCCGGTGTCGTCGCGGCGAGCGTGTACGCGGCCGCTTCGCTGCTGCGGCCGGATCCGCTGGGGATCATCGCCGCCTGGCGGGGGAAGCCGACGGAGCAGTTCCTGCCCGCTGAGGCACCCCGGTCCTGACTTTGGTCCGTGAGGGCCTCCTTCACTACCTTCAGGGTAGGGAAGGAGGCCCTCACGGCGTTCTGGGGGAGCGGTTGTGACTCCTGAGGCGAGCCGGCGTTCCGTGAAGGCCTCCTTCAGGGACTCTGGGTCCCTCAAGGAGGCCTTCACGTCCAACTCGAAGTGTATAACGACCTATACGGCAGGGCGAAGGCTTTGTTGTCGTAGAACGGCAACAAAGCCGAAAAAGAAGCTCAGGAAGCCCGCCACCCGCTCCACGAGTGAATGAGCGTGCTCACCACGGCATGCGGAGCCGGCTGCGTCTCGTACTGCGGATACTTCTCCCGAAGCAGCCGCACCGGCAGCGCCTGCTCGTCGGGATCCGTCAGCACCCGGGCGACGCCGTCCGCCCGAGCCCACCACAGCCCGGCCCAGTCCTCGTCGTAGCGGTCGGTCAGGAACCCGACGGCAGGGTTCTCCGCGATGTTCTTCAGCCGCCGCAACGCCGTCGTACTCTTCGGCTTGTGGTCGATCGCGAAGGCCACCGAATCGCCTTCGACGACGAACGTCACCGGCACGAGATGGGGGACACCGTCCGAGCCGGCCGTCGCGAGCCGCGCGATCCGCTCGCCTTCGAACCGTGACCGGGCTTCGGCAGGCGTCATCCGCATGCCCGTGACGGTACCTAGCCCGAGCGGCGCACGCGGAGCACGTTGTCCGATCGCGTTCCGTGCTGGCCTTCCGGGCCGGGGAAGTCGTGCGTGATCAGCTCCTGCCGCTCCACGGTCCATTCGCCGTCGGCCAAGGCCAGCGCTTCGAGGACCTCGGCGGTCGTGGGGAAGTGGACGTCCTTGTGCGGCGGCTCGTCCATCCACGTCGGCCAGCCCGCGTGGCCGGCGACCACCAGGGTCCCGCCCGGCGCGACGGCCTCGGCGGCACGCCGGAGTGCCTTGTCCCGCTCGCCGTCCTCCGCCACGGGGGAGTGGAAGAACTGCGCGGAGACGAGGTCGAAACGACCTTCCGGGAACGACTTGGCCAGGTCGTGGCGCTCCCAGGTGATGCCCTCGACGCCGGCTTCGGCCGCGTGTGCGGCGGCACGCTCGAGCGCGACGTCCGAGATGTCGACGGCGGTGACGCGCCAGCCCTGCTGCGTGAGCCAGATGGCGTCACCGCCCTCGCCGCAGCCGAGATCGAGTGCCGTGCCCGGGGTGAGGGCGGCGACCTCGTTCACCAGGATCGGGTTCGCCTTCCCGCTCCAGACCTGGTCCTTGTCCCGGTAGAAGTCTTCCCAGAACTGCTGTGTCGAATCCATGACCGCAAGATGCCCGCGGTCCGGCCGTCTTCGCAAGTTCCGTTGCCGTTATGGCAAAACCTGGAGTGTTCCCGCGTCGGCGTCGAGGGTGGCCCGCGCGCCGAGGGGGATGGTGGGAGACGCGGGCACGTGTCCGACGCCGAAGTCCCACGCGATGGGCACGCCGAGCGGTCCGAGCCGGTCGAGCATCAGTGCGCGGATGTCCTCGGGGTCGCCGCAGGATTTCCACGAACCCAGCACGAAACCGCGAACACCGTCGAGCCAGCCGGAACGCAGCAGCTGGGTGAGCATCCGGTCGATCCGGTAGAGGCTCTCGGTGACGTCCTCCAGCAGGACGATCGACTCGCGCGCCGAGCCCGCTTCCGGCGCGCCGAGACCGGAGGTCAGCAGGGCGAGGTTGCCGCCGATGAGCGTTCCGGTCGCCGTACCGGCCACCAGCGGCGACGACGTCGGCGAGGTGATCAGCCGCACGCCTTCCGGTTCGAACAACGACAGCCGCAGGTGTTCGGCGGCCACCGCGTCGAACAGGGTGGTCGCGGGCAAGGGGGCGAACAGCGTCTCCAGTCCCAAGTGGACACTCACCGCCCGGTGCAGCGCGGTGACGTCGCTGGATCCGGCGAACGTCTTGGGGCCGGCGGACTTCAGTGCCGTCCAGTCGACCAGGTCGAGCATGCGTTGCGAGCCGTAGCCGCCACGGGCGGCGAGGACGCAGGTCACGCCCGGATCCAGCCAGGCCCGGGTGAACTCGGCGGCCCGCGCCTCGTCGGAAGCCGAGAGATAGCCGGTGGAGGTCGCGCGAACGCATTCGCCGACGTGGACCTCGACGCCCCAGCTTCGGAGCACTGGCAGCGCCTTCTCGACGAGGTCCGGCGGGACCGGGCCCGCCGGGGCGACCAGTGCGATCGTGTCGCCCGGTCGTGTCTTCGGCGGCCTCACCGGCTCAGCCGGAGTTTCGGCACGCCGGGGGTCTCGAAGCCGAAGACCTGACCGTAGAACGACAACTCCGCTTCGAGCGCGGCCACGATCGTCTCGGCCTTCCGGAAGCCGTGCTGTTCGCCCTCGAACCTCAGGTACGCGTGCTCGATGCCGCGCCCGGCCAGTCCGGCGACGAACCGGTCCGCCTGCTCGGGTGGGCAGATCTCGTCCTCCAGTCCCTGCAGGAACAGGAGGGGACCGGCGAGAGTGTCCGCGTTGTTGATCGGCGACCGGTCCCGGTAGCGCTGCTCGGCGCCGGGCAGGGGGCCGATCAACCCGTCGAGGTAGCGGGATTCGAAGTCGTGCGTCTCGCCGCCGTCGCCGGTCCACTGGGTGAGGTCGAGGATCGGGTACATGACGGTGCCCGCGCGATAGGTCGTCGTGGTGGTCAGCGACGCGGCGGAGGTGTAGCCGCCGGCGCTGCCGCCGCGGATCGCCAGCCTGTCGCCGTCGACGGTGCCTTCGGCGGCGAGGGCTTCGGCGACGGTGACGCAGTCGGCGACGTCGACGACGCCCCACTGTTCCCGCAGCCGTTCGCGGTAGGCGCGTCCGTAGCCGGTGGAGCCGCCGTAGTTCACCGTGACGACGGCGATCCCGCGGCTGGTGAAGTACGCGATCTCGTGATCGAGCACCGCGCTGTCCCGGCCGGTCGGCCCGCCGTGCGGGTACACGAAAAGCGGTGGCAGTTCGCCGTCCGGGGCGGCGAAGTCGGGGTTCGCGGGGAGGTAGAGGAAGGCCGGGATCCGGTCGCCGTCGTCGGTCTTGAAGATCCGCTCCACGGGCGTCGACAGGTAGGCGGGCGACGGTGGTTCGGGTGCGGAGGCGAGCTCGGTGACGGTTCCGGCTTCGAGGTCGACCTTCACGACTGCGGCTTCGCGCGTCGGGCCCGCGGCGACGCCGACGACGCAGCCTTCGTGGACGGCCAACCCGTTGGTGGACCACGCGGTCAGGTCGGCGGCGGCGGGCACCGGGGTCAGTTCGCGGGTCGTCTCGTCGAGGACGGCGAGCCCGCCCGAGGCGATGGCGGCGTACCGGCCGTTCCCGAGCGGCGTGAACCAGCGGGCGCCGAGTTTCCACTGCGCACCGCCGATCTCCTGTTCGGCGGGGGCCAGGTTCGTGATGCCGCCGTCGAGGTCGACGCGGTGCAGATTCCACCAGCCGTGCGGGTCGAGCAGGGCGAGCAGGCTGTCCGCCGACTCCCACTCGACCTGGCAGACGGAGACGTCGGCCGCGCCCGCGAGCACGCGGTGCGGCCCGAAGGTCCCGTCTTCGAGGAGTTCGGCGACGCACAGTTCGGTGCCGTCCCAAGGCATCGCGGGATGGTTCCAGCCGAGCCACGCCGCGTGTGTCCCGCCGGGCGAAAGCTGCGGTGCGGTGAGGAAGTGGTGGCTGGCGGTCAGAACGCGTTCCGGGCCGCCGTCGAGGGGGACCGCGATGAGGTCGCGGGCGATGTCGACGCGCCGGGGGCCGGTGCTGCGTTCGCGGACCAGCCACACTTCGCCGGGCCGGCCGGGCCGGAGGTCGCTGTAGCGGATCTGGTGGCGTGTGGCCGGTTCCGGGGTCAGTGGTGTCGTCTCGCCGGTGGTCAGGTCGCGGCGGTAGACGCGCTGATCCGTCCAGTGGGTGAAGACCAGGACGTCGTCGAGGACGAGCCAGGGGCGGCCGCCGTACTCGTGGACCCGGTTCCGGACGTTCCAAGGAGCGGGAAGGACGTCCTCGACCGTGCCGTCGGAGCGGGAGCGTACGAGGGTCACTCGGCCGCCTTCACCGGTTCTCGCTTCGGCCCACCACACCTCGTTTCCCGCCGTTCCGAGCCATTGCGCGCTGACTCCCGAGGCCGCGACGTCGGCGGCCGACAGGGGAGACGTCCAGGTGCCGTAAGGGGCGATCTCAACCACAGGGGAAGACTAGGTTCGGCTCTTTGCCTATGGCGGCTCGGGGCGCGGCGGTTTCGCCCTGGGCTGAACCGTGGGGCGGCGGATGCCGATCAAGTGGCCGTGGCCTAGGGTCAAAGGTGCCATGTCTCGCGTAATCCACGTCTTCCGCCAGCCCGACCGGTTCGTCGCAGGAACCGTCGGTGAGCCCGGCGACCGCACGTTCTACCTCCAGGCGTCCGAGGACGTCCGCACGATCAGTGTGACGATCGAAAAACAGCAGGTCGTGGTCTTGGCCGAAAGGCTCAGCTCGCTGCTGGAAGAGGTCGCCAGCCGGTTCGGCGCGGATGTTCCGGACGACGCGCCCGACGAGCTTCTCGACGTCGACCCCCTGACCGTTCCGGTCGAGGAGGAGTTCCGCGTCGGCACGATGGGGCTCGGCTGGGACGCCGACAGCAGTGCTGTCGTCATCGAACTGCTCGCGATGACGGAAGGCGAGGTGGACGAAACGGTCGTTCTGGACGACACTGAAGAGGGGCCGGACGCGGTCCGTGTCTTCCTGACTCCCGGTGCGGCGCGCGCTTTCGCGGAACGGGCGGACAGGGTGGTCAACGCCGGCCGCAAGCCGTGCCCGCTGTGCGCGGAGCCGCTCGACCCGGCGGGCCATATCTGCCCGCGCCAGAACGGGTACCGGCGCGACGTCGACGTCCTCGAGGACTGACCCGGTGGCGGAGACTTCGCGGGAGCTGGTGACGCGCGGCAAGATCGACGTCGAAGGCAGGCTCGTCGACGCCTCCAACGTCACGCTGTTCTGCACGATCGAGCTCGACGGCGTCACCGGGAACGTGGTGTACAAGCCGGTTTCCGGTGAGCGGCCGCTGTGGGATTTCCCGGACGGGACGCTCGCGGGCCGGGAGGTCGCGACGGCCATGATCGCCGACGCCTCGGGGCTCGGCGCGATCCCGCCGACGGTGCTGCGTGACGGGCCGTTCGGGCCGGGCATGGTGCAGCTGTGGATCGAGACCACGGATGAGGATCTGGTCGACGTCCGGTCGCCGGAAAGCGTGCCGGAGGACTGGCGTGTCGTGCTGCACGCGCACGATCGCGACGGCGAACCCGCGGTGCTCGCACACGCGAACCGGCAAGGGATGCGGGAACTGGCCGTGCTGGACATCGTGGTCAACAACACCGACCGCAAGGGCGGCCACGTGCTGGCCGGCGCCGACGGTCGCGTCTACGGCGTGGATCACGGGATCTGCCTGCACACCGACCCGAAGCTGAGGACGGTGCTCTGGGGCTGGATCGGCGAGCGGCTGACCGAGGACGAGATCGGCAAGCTGCGCGGCCTGCGCGAGAAGCTGGACGGTGAACTCGGTGACGCGCTCGGCGAGCATCTCACCGGGTTCGAGATCCGTGCGCTGGCCGAGCGCACCGATCTGCTCCTGGCGGAGGCTGTCTTCCCGGAGCCCGGCGACGACTGGCGTGCCATCCCGTGGCCGTTGTTCTGATCGACGACGAGGCGCGGGGGCGTCTGGTCAAGCGGTTCGGTGGAGAGGTCGCGGCGTGGTGCGACGAGCTGCCCGCTCTCGTGGCGCGGCTGGCGGCACGGTGGGGGCTCACCGTCGTCGACGCGAAACCGGGTAACACCGGGCGGACCCTGATCTGTACCTGGGACGACGGAGCCAAGAAGGTTCTCAAGCTGACGCCGGATCGGTCGATCGCCGCGTCCGAGGCCGCCGCGCTGCGGGCGTGGGACGGCTGTTCCCGGGTCGTGCAGGTGCTGGACACCTGCCTTGCCGACGGGGCGATTCTGTTGGAGGGCATCGACCCTGGCACGCAGCTGCTGGAGGCGGGGGCGGATGTCCCGTGGGCCGAGGTCGGCGACCTGCTGGCCCAGATCCACGCGGTGGCGCCGCCGCCGGATTTCTCGACGCTGGAAGACCGGGTCGTCTTCATGTACGACCTCGCCGAGCGTGGGCTGCGGGGGTCGGTGGCCGAGGCCACGCTTTCGCTGGAAACCCTCGATCGGGCGAGGCGGCGGGCGCTCGCACTCGCGACCGGCGGGGGTGGGAACGCGATCGTGCACGGCGACCTGCATCCGGGCAACGTCCTCGATGGCGGGCCGGGCAGGGGAGCGGTCGCGATCGACCCGCGTCCGAGCGTCGGCGATCCGTCGTTCGATCTGGCCGACTGGGTCACGTTGCCGATGCGTGAGGGTGGAACGCTCGAAGACGGTTTCGACGCGATCGCGCCGTATCTGCCGGGTTTCGACGCCGGACGGGTGCGCGCGTGGTGCGTCGCGCTCGCGCCGCTGTTCGTGATGCGCCCGCTGGAGCGGGGTGAGCGAACCCCGTTCGTCGAAGCGATGCTGCGGCTGGCCGCCTGACCGGCGTGGCGGGGAGACGCCGCCACGCCGCACCGCTAGCGTCGGGCGCCGTGCGCTCCCATTCGTACGACGACGTGTTGTCCGGCCCGCGCAAGCGGAAGATCCCTGAGGTGCCCGCGGAACCGGGGCTCGTGGTCGAAGACCCGGCCAGCGGCTACTGCGGTGCCGTGGTGAAGATCGAGTACGGCAACGTCGTCCTCGAAGACCGCCACGGCAGGCATCGCGTGTTCCCGCTGAACCCGGCGGGTTTCCTGCTCGAAGGAAAGCCGGTCACGCTGGTGCCGTCGAAGGCGGCCCCGAAGGCCCCGGCCCGCCGGATCTCCGCGTCCGGGTCGGTCCAGGTGCAGGGGCTCAAGGCCCGGGTCGCGCGTGATTCGCGGATCTGGGTGGAGGGCAAGCACGACGCCGAACTGGTCGAGCGGGTGTGGGGGCACGATCTGCGGGTCGAGGGCGTGGTGGTGGAACCACTCGATGGTGTGGACGTGCTGTCCGATCGCATCGACGAGTTCGGCACCGGTCCCGGCCGTCGGCTCGGTGTGCTGGTCGATCATCTGGTCGCGGGGAGCAAGGAGTCGCGGATCGTCGACGCGATCCGCGACGAGAACGTGCTGATCACCGGGCATCCGTACATCGACATCTGGGAGGCGGTGAAGCCTTCGGTGGTCGGTATCGGCGCCTGGCCGAAGATCCCGCGCGGCACGGAGTGGAAAGAGGGTGTCTGTGACGCGCTCGGCTGGGGCGAGCCGTGGGAGGGCTGGCAGCGGGTCCTGGCGGCGGTCGGCAGCTACCGGGATCTGGAAACGCCGCTGATCGGAGCGGTGGAACGGCTCATCGACTTCGTCTCCGACCCGGGTGAAGAGTCCTGAATGACCGATTTGCGCGAGGTCACTCAAGGTCACGCGTCGGTCACGTCGGTTTCGCTTCTTCGGTATGAATCGGCGCGATCTGGGAGCATGAACGCATGACAGGCGCTCTCATCTGGCTGATCGCCGGCATCCTCTTGATCATCGCCGAGCTGCTCTCGGGTGATCTGTTCCTGCTCATGGTCGGCGTCGGAGCCCTGTTCGGGGCGGGCTCGGCGGCCTTGACCGGCAACCCGTTCATCGACGTCGCGGTGTTCGCCGTGGCCTCGGTCGGGATGCTCGTCCTCGTCCGGCCGACCCTCAAACGCCGGTTTCTCGCGGGGCCGGACATCAAGACCAACACCGACGCGCTCATCGGCGCGCGAGCGGTAGTAGTGTCCACAGTGGACGGCGATGCGGGCCAGGTCAAACTGGCGGGCGACGTCTGGTCGGCACGGACCATGACCGAAGGGGAACCGATCGCCCCGGGGACGTCGGTGACGGTCGTCGAGATCTCGGGTGCCACGGCGGTCGTCTCGGCCGAGCTGTGAGCCGGACGGCCGCACAGCAGCAGGTTTCTACGTAAGGGGAAGGTAGTTGTCAGAGACAGTGGTGTTCATCGTCGTCGGACTGCTCGCGTTGTTCGTGGTCGTCGTCGTGGTCAAGGCGATCATGGTGGTGCCGCAGGCCCAGTCCGCAGTGATCGAACGGCTGGGCCGGTTCCGGACGGTGGCTTCTCCCGGCCTGACGTTTCTGGTGCCCTTCCTGGACAAGGTCCGGGCGCGGATCGACCTCCGAGAGCAGGTCGTCTCGTTCCCGCCCCAGCCCGTGATCACCGAGGACAACCTGACCGTGTCCATCGACACGGTCGTGTACTTCCAGGTCACCGATTCGCGTGCCGCGGTCTACGAGATCTCGAACTACATCGTCGGTGTCGAGCAGCTGACCACCACGACGCTGCGTAACGTCGTCGGTGGCATGAGCCTTGAGCAGACGCTGACCTCGCGTGACTCGATCAACAGCCAGCTGCGCGGGGTGCTCGACGAGGCCACTGGCCGCTGGGGCATCCGCGTCGCCCGTGTCGAGCTGAAGGCGATCGACCCGCCGCCCTCCATCCAGGACTCGATGGAGAAGCAGATGCGCGCCGACCGGGAGAAGCGCGCGATGATCCTGACCGCCGAAGGTCAGCGGGAATCGGCGATCAAGACCGCCGAAGGTCAGAAGCAGAGCCAGATCCTCGCGGCCGAAGGTGCCAAGCAGGCCGCGATCCTGAGCGCGGAGGCCGAGCGGCAGTCCCGGATCCTGCGCGCGCAGGGTGAACGTGCCGCCCGGTACCTGCAGGCGCAGGGTCAGGCGAAGGCCATCGAGAAGGTCTTCGCGGCGATCAAGGCCGGGCGCCCGACGCCCGAGGTGCTGGCGTACCAGTACCTGCAGACGCTGCCGCAGATGGCGCAGGGCGACGCGAACAAGGTCTGGATGATCCCGAGCGACTACGGCAAGGCCCTGGAGGGCTTCGCCCGTGCGCTCGGCGCCCCGGGCGACGACGGCGTCTTCCGCTACGAGCCGCCGAAGGAAGACCCCGTCGAGAAGCCGGACCTGGAGGACGAAGAGGTCCAGGGCTGGTTCGACACCTCCAGCGACCCGAAGGTCGCCGAGGCCGTCGCGGCCGCGGAAGCCGTGGCGCGTAAGGAAGTTCCGGCGTTGGGTGTCGCGACGCCGCGGCAGGAGCCGCCTGCTCCGCGTCAGGTTCCGAAGGCCACGCCGGCTCCCGAGCCGGAGGCCGCTCCGGAGCCTCCGCAGCAGCAGGTCCCGCCGCCTTCCCAGCTGCCGCAGCCGCAGCCGCCTACGGGTCCGCAGGGCGGGCCGTACCAGGGTCCGCCGTCGCAGGGGCCGCGCAGTGGCCCGTTCCCGCAGCAGGGTCCGTTCGGTGGTCCGCAGGGTGGTCCGCCGCCGCAGCGCTGAGCCGCTTGAAGTGAGAGAGGGCCGTCCCGTCCGGGGCGGCCCTCTTTTGTGTTTTCTCGCGGGAGTCCGTGAAGGCCTCCTTCACTACCCTCAAGGTAGGTAAGGAGGCCTTCACGGACTTGCTCCGCGGGCGCTGGACCTCGACCGCGGTCGAAGTTGCAGGCTGGCCACATGGACCGACCGATTCTCGCGGTACGAGCTCTTCTCGACGAGCCGCGTTTGCCTGCCAGCGTCGCCACCACCACCGGCCGGGGCAACCCGGCGCTGGCGACGAT
The DNA here is from genome assembly GCF_022479115.1 of Amycolatopsis sp. EV170708-02-1. Classification (NCBI taxonomy): domain Bacteria; kingdom Bacillati; phylum Actinomycetota; class Actinomycetes; order Pseudonocardiales; family Pseudonocardiaceae; genus Amycolatopsis; species Amycolatopsis sp. EV170708-02-1. The sequence continues at coordinate 1,923,472 of NZ_CP092497.1, read as the reverse complement.
GTGGTTCGTCGCCGAGGAGGGCAGGTTCTGGTTCCACACGCCGGTGCCGGACGGCCTGCCGTCGCCGTTCCTGGCCGCGGCTCGCGACAACCGGGAAGTCGCCGTCATGGTCGCGACGTTCGATCCGCCCGATGACGTCCGTCAGGTGCGTGCGAGCGGCCCGGCGAGGCTGGAGGCCAAGGACCTGGCGCGGATCCGTCGCATCTACGAGCGCTACGTCCCCGGCTGGTCACCGGACTGGGCGAACCATGCCGCGTCGCCGGACGCGCGGCTGTGGTCGATGTCCCCGGACCGGGGTATGGCCGTGGCCTACCCCGGTCTGGAGAACCGCCCGGTGTTCCGCTGGTCGAACCCCGCGGAAGCACCGTTCAGCTCCTGAGGAACGCGAGCGTCCGGTACTCGTCGACCACCGAGGCCAGTTCGGCGATGCGGGCCTGCCCGGCGTCGATGAGCCGCTGTCCCGCGCGCGACCACTGCTCGAGATCCGGGGACATCGGCGGGATCTCGGCCAGGATCTCCGCGCTTTCGGCGAGACTCAGCCCGACCCGCTGGGCGGCGACCGCGAGCCGGATCCGGCAGATGGCGTCGACCGTGAAGCGCCGTGCGTTGCCCGCGGTGCGTTCGGCGGTGATGACGCGGTAGCGCTCGTAGTACCGGACGGCGTTGGCCGAGACCCCGGCCTTGCTCGCGACTTCGCTGATGGTCAGGTGGGCGTCGAGCGGGGATCGTGTCGTTGTCGTCATGCCGCGCTCCGTACCGTCGTGGGTTGCACTGTCGGGATGGTGGGCCGGGTTCGCAGCCTGACCACCAGGGCGAGCACCATGACCGCGAGCACACCGACGAGAGTCAGACGATACGCGTCGACGATCTCCCCGGTGAGCGACGGCGAAAGGCGCAAGGCGGCGAGCCCCTGTCCTCCGGTGGCGGCCGCGATCAGCCCGGTGAACACCGCGCTCACCACAGCGGTGCCGACCGCGCTCGCGATGGTGCTGGCCAGGGGGAGGATCGCGGAACCGGACGCGAGATCCGGTCCCCGCAGATCACGGCCCGCGCTGACGATGGTGGGCATCATGATCGCCCCGGTGCCCGCACCTTGGAGCACTCCCAAGATCGCCAGCACCGGGTACGACGTGTCCGGTGCGAGGACGAGGACGGTCAACGCGGTCGACGCGACCGCGAGGGTCAGCCCGGTCCCGACGACGATCCGCGGGCCGAAGCGCTCCAGGAGGCGGGCGGCGAACTGGATACTGATCCCCATCCCGATCGTGCCCGGCACCATCATCGCCGCGCTGATCAGGGCCGAGTCGCCGCGGATCACCTGGATGTAGGCGGGCATCAGCAGCATCGAGCCGAAGTACGGCCCGGCGTACAGGACGAGGATCGCGGTGTTGCGCCCGAACGTCCGGTCGCGCAGGAGCCGGACGTTCAGCAGTGGTGCGCGATGACGCCACGAGCGGCGCGTGAACACCGCCATGAGCGCCAGCCCGATGGCGACGATCGCCACCCGGATCCCGAGGCTGGCCGCCTCTTCGCTGAATCCGTACGCCACCGCGACGACACCGGGCACGAGCAGCAGGCCGCCCGCGACGTCGATCGGAGTGCGTTCGGTGGACGGGGCATCGGCGGGCACCCAGCGGAGCACACCCGCGACCGCGAGCAGGGCCGGTGGGACGGTGATGAAGAACAGTGCCCGCCAAGACAATCCGTCCAGCAGGATCCCGCCGAGCATCGGACCGAGGATCGGCCCGACCAGCAGGGGGAGGCCGGTGATCGCGGTCATCCGGCTCCGGCGTTCCGGGGCCACCGCGCCGAAGCCGATGGTCATCCCCAAGGGGTTGATCAGCCCGCCGGCGAGGCCTTGCGCCACCCGTGCGGCGATCAGCCAGCCCAGATCACCGGCGGCTCCGGCGGCCACGGACGCCACCGCGAACACGAACAGCGCGGCCAGGTACACCCGGCGCGCTCCCCATCGTTGGGCGAAGGTCGCCGCCAGCGGCATCGCCGCGACCATGCCGAGCGCGTAGCCGGTCGCGATCCACTGAATGGTGGTGAGGGACGCGGAGAAGGTGGTCATGAATCGCGGCAGCGCGACGGCGACGATCGTGGTGTCGAGAACGGCCATCAACCCGCCGAGTGCGATCACCGCCGCGATGCGCAGCTCTCGACCGGTCAGGCGGTTCATGCCGCACTCACCTCGACCGCGACGCGTCCGGCACGCAGGGTGCGGGCCCACCAGCCCAGTTCCGTCATCGTCGCGGCCAGCGCGCCGCGCTCGCCTTCGGTTCCTTCGTAGCCGTTCGGGCCGAGGCGGGTCCAGGGAGCGTTCAGCAGTACCGCGTCTCGGATGGTGGTGGCCCTCAGCTCGGGGAAGATCAGCCGGAGTTGCTCGATCGCCCGGATGCCGCCCGATCCGGCGCCGTAGCCGACGAACGCGACGGGCTTGTACGCCCATTCGGTGAAGTGCCAGTCGATCGCGTTCTTCAGCGCCGCGGGGAAGCTGTGGTTGTACTCAGGGGTGACGACGAGAAAGGCGTCGGCGTCGCGCAGCCTGTCGCTGATCACCGTCTCGGTGCCACCGGGCCGCGTTCCCTGCAGCGGGAGATCGATGTCGGCGAGGTCGATCGGATCGACCTCCACACCGTCGATGGTGGCGAGTTCGGCCAGCAGCCATCCCGTGATGGCGTCGGCGAAGCGTTCGTGCCGGACACTGCCGATGATCACGGCGAGGAGGATGGGGGACTGCGTGGTGGTTTCTGTGCTCATGCCGACGACGCTAAAAGTTCGTCCATAGGCGAACTCAAGCCGTTGCGGCGCTGGTCACGAACCCTGGACCTCTATTTAGGTCGAGGTCGTACGGGGCACGGTTGACATGTAGGAAATCTCCTACGTATTGTTCCCGGCATGAACATCGACCGCATCCAGTTCCTCACCGTGCCGGTCTCCGACCTGACCGAGGCGCGGGACTTCTACCTCGGCAAGCTCGGCTTCGACCTGCTCGTCGACGTCAGCGGCCCGCACGGGCCGTTCGTCATGGTCGGCCCCAAGGGGCGGACACCGGGATCGTCCTCGTCGATCGCGCCGTCGGCGGGCTGGATCACGACTCGCGTGTCCACTTCCAGCTGACCACCACGGACGTCGACGCCGACATCGCGGAGCTCCGCGCTCAAGGCGTCGAGGTCGACGACGCGGAGGAGATGCCCTGGGGCCGTGTGACGGCTCTGAAGGATCCGGACGGCAACGCGATGGGGCTGCTCGAAGCTTCGGGCTACGGGAACTGGCCGCGCTAGTGCCGGTCAACGACGACGTCTTCGCCGCGCTCGCCAACCCGGCCCGCCGTGAAGTGCTGGGCATCCTCCTCGACGGTCCGCGGGCGGCGGGGGAGATCGCCGAACGGTTCGACATGCGGCGGCCGAGCCTTTCGGAACACCTTCGGGTGCTCCGCGAGGCCGGGCTCGTCCGGGAAGAGAGGCAGGGCCGCAATCGCGTCTACTCTCTGGACGCCGCACCACTGCGAGAGGTCTCGGACTGGCTTTCGCCGTACGAGCGGTACTGGCGCGGCAAACTGGGCAACCTGCGTGAACTGCTGGACGAGGAGGAGTTCTGAACGACGAGGATCCGACGGCCGTTCACGTCGACCAGTTCCTGGCGCATCCGCCGCGCAAGGTGTGGCGCGCGCTGACCGAACCGCAGCTGCTGGAGCGCTGGCTCCGCATGCCGAACGACATCAAACCCGTTGTGGGACACAGGTTCGAGCTGCTCGCGGATCCTGTGCCCGCCGCCGGCTTCGCGGGCGGCCCGGTCGCCTGCGAGGTGCTGGCGGTGGAGCCGGAGCGGCTGCTCAGCATCAGCTGGGGTCCGGAGTGGACGGTCACCTGGCGGCTCGAGCCGGAGGGGCACGGGACACGGCTGTTCCTCAGTCACGAGGGCTTCGACCCGGACGACGAATTCCAACGTATGTCGCGCCGGATCATGGGCGGCGGCTGGCGCACCGGCGTCCCGAAGGCCTTGGCGCGCGTATTGGACGAGATGCCGGACTAGCCTCTCGACAACGGGTCTAGGATCCCCGCTGTGACGGACGAGAAACCGCTCCGAGCCGATGCCCGCCGTAACCGCACACGGGTGTTGGAGGCCGCGGAGCGCGTCTTCGCGGCCAAAGGCACCAGTGCGCCGACCGAGGAAGTCGCCCGCGAAGCAGGCGTCGGCGTCGGCACGGTGTTCCGGCACTTTCCGACGAAAGAAGCGCTGCTGGAAGCGGTGCTCTTCGCACGCCTGCACCGCTTCGTCGACGAGGCGGAGGCCACGGTGGCCGCGGACTCACCCGACCCGGGCGCCGCGTTCTTCGGCTTCCTGACCGGCTGGATCGAGATGTCCGGCGCCAAGAACGCCTACTTCGAAGCCCTGTCGGCGGCCGGAGTCAGCGTGCCGTCGGCGGGGTCGGTCATCGGCGTCCGCCTGAAGGACGCGCTCGGCGTGCTGCTCCGCCGGGCGCAGGACACCGGCGACGTCCGCAAGGATCTCGGCGTCGACGAACTGATCGCGGTGATCATCGGAACCGCGAAAGCGGCCGAGCATGCCGGGCCCGAGTTCCGGGCCCGGACGATCTGCATCCTCTTCGACGGGCTTCGGCCGCGTCAGGTGTAGGGGGCCATCGTCGGCCGCTTCGGCAGGAGCGCGTCGCCCGAGGACTCGCCACGCAGCCTGCGTTTGATCCACGGGACGGCGTGCTCCTTGCCCCACTGGAGGTTTTCGGTGCGCCGCGCCTGCGGGCTCAGCGACGGCCGCGGCCCGAGCACGGCGGGCGCCAGCTCGTGCGGCTCACCGAGCGCGTCGAGGACGGCGATGGCGATCTCGTTGTGCCCCAACGAGTTCAGGTGCAGACGGTCCGGCGCCCACAGACGCCTGTCCCGCAACTGGCGCATCGCCCACATGTCCACCAGCAGTGCTCCATGCCGGGCGGCGATACCGCGGACGTGCTCGTTGTAGATCGCGACGCGGCCACGGATTCTGCGGAACAACGCGTCTTCGACCCCGTCGACCCCGGTGAACAGGACGACCCGCGCCCCGGTGGCGACCACCTTGCCGACCGCGACGTCGTAATCCTCGAGGAGAGCGTCGATGTCGACCTTCGGCCGCATCAGGTCGTTGCCGCCGGCGTAGAGCGTCACGAGATCCGGGTTCAGCGCGAGCGCCGGGTCGAGCTGCTCCGCGAGGACCTGTCCGAGGAGCTTGCCGCGGATCGCGAGGTTGGCGTAACGGAAGTCCTGGTGGTTGGCCGCGAGGGTGCCCGCGACGCGATCGGCCCAGCCGCGGACGCCGTTGGGTGACGAGGGGTCCTCGTCACCGACACCCTCGGTGAAGGAGTCACCGAGACAAACTAAGCGGTTGCTGGTAGTGGAAAGCACAGGATGGATCCCCAAATCGGTGACGACATACCCGCCGAGTCTACTGACGCTGTGTGATGGTGGATGCGTCGGCGCTACCCGGCAGCGTTGCTGACCTGGCCAGGCCCTCGACCATTCACACCGTCGCCCTGCACTGCGTGGCAGGAGAGGGCACGCCCAAGAGCGCCGATCGTAGCCACCGACGGTCACTCTTTCTGGCTCGCTGACCCGTCGCGACTCGCCGCAGATAGTGTCCTCAGGGTGGTGGTCAATCGCGATGCCGGTCTCCGACGGTGGACATGGGCGCATCCGGTCGGCCCACGCTGGCTGCTCCGTGGTGACATCGGCTTCGATGATTCCCATGACGACGTCCCGCTGGCGCTGTGCGCGGACATCGAGGGACTGTTCGTCGACACTCCCGCCGACGGGGTGGCAGCACCGGTGCCGGAGATCAGGCTCCTCGACTGCCGGCCGGAACCGGCGCTGCTGGTCGCGCTCGGCGCGCTGGGACAGTCGTCCAGGGCCGGACTGCGCCGCCGCCGGATCCGCGGCGAGGTCCATGCGGTCGCCACCGATGGTTCCACCGGCCTGGTGATCGGCGCTGGGGTCTCCGGAACGGTCAATGCGGCCGGTCCGTCACGGTCCGTCGCCGGACTTCTGGACGTGACGGTCGAGCTGGGCGAGGGGGAGCGGTTGCCGGTGGGGGTCCTTGGCATCCTGGAGCATTGGCGCACTGGACGGCCATCCAGGCGGAACCTGTGGGCCGGCTACGACCGAGACATGCGGCACCGGTGGGCCGGGGTGGCGCTCGGACACCTGTCCGGCGCACCTGACGGGCCACCCGGCACCACCTACGATCTCGACGGCCGGTTCGTGACCGACATCGAGGGGTTCTACTGCGCGCTCGGGGAGGCGATCAACGGCCCAGGCGGGTACTTCGGCTGGAACCTCGACGCCCTGGAGGACTGCCTCCGTGGAGGTTTCGGCGCGCAGGCCCCGTTTCATCTGGTGTGGCACGAGTCGGCCGTCGCCCGCGAGCACCTTGCTGCCGGCTACGACCGGCGTCGGCTGGGCCCGGCGATCACCCGCGAATACCTTCTGGACATGCTCGCGAAACACCGAATCGAAATCGACCTGCGCTGAGCCGTACGGCATATCATCTCGGCCCAGCCGACCAGCTCGAGTTCGAGGCTGATCATGGTGACGCCCAGCGTGAGACGGCACTGGACGCACGCAGCTGCCAAGAACACCCGAATGACTGATTCTGTTCGGGAGTATCGCTATTTAGCGACTTGAAAATCAAAATAGGTGTCGCTGGTCCATAAGGCCCGAAACCGACCCGATCATCCACCGGAAAGCCCCAAAAGACGTGACGAACCTCCGCGTATTGCCCACCGTCTGCTCGGCCGCGCTGGCCGCCGCCCTGCTGACCGCCCAGCCGGCCTCGGCGGCGATCGAGTCGCCCATTGTCAGCGCGCTGAACGGCCAGTGCCTCGACGCGCACGGCAACGGGTCCAAGGTCACTCCCAAGGGTGCGACAGCCATCCAGTGGCCCTGCCATGGGGACACCAACCAGCTCTGGTACTTCTCCCAGGACTTCAACCGGGAGAACACCTTCCGGCTACAGGTCAGAAGCGGGAACTCCAAGTGCCTTGACGTACCCGGCAAGAGCACCGCCGCCGGGGCCAAACTCCACCTCTGGGACTGCCAGTCCGACTCCGGCGGCAGCCAGTCGTGGCGGTTCCGCCACGTCCGTTCTGAGAACGGCTGGCACTACCACTACATCGAGAACGTCCGGTCCGGTAAATGCCTGGACATACCTGGCAGCTCCACCAGCAACGGGGTCCAGCTCATCCAGTGGCCATGCAGCCTCGCGGCGCGTAACCAGGTCTGGCGCAACCGGGCCTGACCAGAGTCCCTTCGGCGTCAGGGCTGGTGCTCGGGCACGTGCCGCGACCAGAGCAGTCGGTTCGTCTGGTGTGCTTTCTGCCGGTAATGCGGTGGAATGGCGTCATGGTCGAACTTCCGATCCGCGATCGTGTCGGCAACGCCTTGGTCGACTTCCGTTTTGTCGCCGAAGAGGAGTTGGGGAGTCTGGCCAAGCAGGTGGCCATGCCCGCGTCTTTGGTCGTCGCCATCCACGCGGAATCAGTCCTGATGATGTTCGACAGCCGGCGGAGGCAGTGGGAGCTTCCCGGAGGGATGCGGGAGACGGGTGAGAGCCCGCTCGAGGCCGCGGCGCGGGAACTGGGTGAGGAGACCGGCATCCACGGCGTGGGTCTGTCGTTCGCCGCCGTGGCCGAGTTCGATCTCACGAAGCCGGAGCGTCGGGAACTCTTGGCCGTATATCGGGTTCAGCTCCAGGTCGCGCCTCGGTTGACCGTCAACGGTGAAGCGCTGGACTTTCGTTGGTGGCCGCCATCGGAACCGGTGAGCGAGGATATGAGCCCGCTGGACGCGGAGATCGCCAGGCGAGTGGTCCGATCACCTGCAGGTTGAGGGGCCGGTTGTGTCGCTATGCCGCGGGTCGCTCGCCAATGGGAGTTCGAGGATCTGGGGGAATCGGCGGGACTACGCGGTATCGCAGGTGCGTGACGTCGCGGCCTTCGAGCCGCCGGACGGGCTCCAGTTCGATGTGGCCGAGCCCGGCCGGCTCGAACAACCGCCGTCCGTCGCCGAGCAGCACGGGGACGAGGTGCAGTTCGAGTTCGTCGAGCTGGCCTGCTGCCAGCAGAGCTCGTGCCGCGCCGGCGCCGTGAACCAGGACGCCACGACCTCCCGCCGCTTCGCGGGCCTCGTTGGCACACGCGTTGACGTCGCTGTAGAACTTCGCGCTACCCGGTGGCTCGTCGGCAGGGTCGATGGTGTGGGTGAGCACGTGGATCGGCACGCCGTCATGGTGGTCGCCGTTCCAGCGGCCGGCCAGCTCGAACGTGCGGTGTCCGGATATCACGGCGCCGGTCGAGCAGGCCTCGGCGTACACCTGCCCGTTGATCCCTTCGGACATCCGGTCGTCGAGCCAGTTGAACAGCCGCCCTCCGCCGCGGCCGAGTTCCTGGCCCGGCCGGTCGTCGGGCCCGGTGATGTATCCGTCGAGCGACATGGACATGTACAGCCGCAGTGGTGTCCTGGACATCCGTATTCCCCTTCCTCTGGCCAGTCGGCGGTGCCGTCGACGTGGCATTCGGGCCTCCGGACACGTTCGATCCGCCGGCCGGTCTCATACCCGTACGTCGATCGCGCGGCACGGGATTCGACAACGGAGCCGAGATTCCCTCCCCACGGCAGCGGCCTTACCCACGATGTTCGTGGAACCCGGCTGGCGGAGCAGGAACACCATGACCAGCGCCCGCCGGCGGTCGATCCCGCCCCGGAAGGGATCATGGGTGCAGGGCGGGCGCGGATGTTCGCCGAGGAACACCTGACCGTGCTGTCCGCCCTCGCGGACGTGCCGCGGAGCGGGATCGAACCGGGCACGCCGGATGATCGTGAAATCAGGTCGCCCGTGGCTCGTCGGGCGACTGTCCACAGTGGCTGCAAGAGGAAGCCCTGCGACGGCCATCGGCCCAGTTTCTGCATTTCTCCTGGACAGGGCACGATTTTCGAAGCGTCTCACGTGACGTACGGCGGGCCGTTGTGTCAAACAGAAGACTTTCGGTCGGCCTCTTCGTCGTGGCCTGCGCCGTCGTACTGGCGGCGTGCGACGGCTCTGCCGCGCCGGGCGCTGCCAGCCTGGACCCCGCGAAGTGCGCCGACCCGAATTTCGCTGGCGCTCACACGGAGTTCTGCGTCGACAACGCCTCCAACCCGGAAACCCCGGCGACCGATGCCGCCACCCTGCCCAACGGCCTGAAGGTCCGGATCGTCTCCGCGAAGTCCGTGACCGCGGATTCGAACGCCTACGACTCCGGCCCAACCGAGAATGTCCTGGTAACCCTAGCTACTGAGCCTTTGCCAACCTGGTGAGGGGGCTGGCCGACGGTTGTGCGGCGGGGCGTGCGGCCCGGGAGTGGATGTGCCAGCGCTGCGGCCGTCGTGGACAGCTTGGTGGGGGCGGTGGTAAAGGTGGTGCCCACCGTCCTGGGCGGACGGATCGATCGCGTCGCCTTCGCGGTTGGAGTGTCCGACACTCCTACGTCCGACCTGTTCCCTAGAGTCCGGCGGGTGAGTGAGAACGAAGCGTTGGATCAGACCCGCCGAGACTACGACGAGGTCGCCGAGTTGTACGACGACATGGTGCGACAGGGCGACCAAGTCATCGATGCGCTGTCAACAGGGATGATCAACGCCTTCGCCGACCTCGTCCGCGCCGGTGGGTCGGTGGGTGCTGTGGTCGATGCGGGTTGCGGTCCCGGACAGTGGACCGATCACCTGGATCGAGCAGGTATCCGGGTTTACGGGATCGATCTGTCACCGGCCATGGTCGCGATCGCCCGCCGGTATCGTCCTGACCTGCGCTACGAGGTCGGTTCTATGCTCCATCTCGACGCAGGGGACGAGTCGATCGCGGGCATCCTGGCGCACTTCTCGTTGATCCACACGCCGCCGGACCTGCTTCCGCGCGTCCTGACCGAGTTCGCCCGAGTGGTAGAGCCGGGCGGACCCCTGCTGATCGGTGTGCAGATCACCGACACCGCAGACGCCAACGGTTGGGTCCCGTACGACCACAGAGCCTCACCGGCGTATCTGTGGACCCTCGACGCGCTCGCCGACCGACTGCGCGAGCACGACTTCGCCGAGCTCGGACGCCTGCGAATCGTTGCTCCGGCGCCAGGCAAGCCCCCGCCGGATACCTGCTGGCGCGCCATGACGCCAGAAGTAACGAATGAATTTTGCCGACCTGGGCGGGCAGTCAGCGGTGTGCAGCGTGGCGTGACCTCGAATGGGTGAATCTCCTGGTAGACGGGCGATTGCCTAGATCAACACGTCCCACCAGGAGCTTCAACGTGCTGTCCTACCCGTCCGGGATGACCGTGTCCAGCCGCGCCCTCGGCGTGCTCTCCGATGCGCTGCGAGCGCAGTGCAACCAGCGCCGAACCTGGTGGCGGAAGCTCTCGCCCGGCCTGCGGCTTCCGCGTCGGGACCTCGACGGTGTACCGGTACATCCGTGAGGCGCTCGAACTGCTCGCCGCGATGGCTCCCACCCTGGCCCAGGCGATCGAGGTCGCCCGCCGCAAGGCGTTCGTGATCCTCGACGGCACCCTGCTGCGCATCGACCGGGTAGGCATGACATCGGGCTATGACCGGGCGTTCTACTCCGGTAAGCACAAGGCCCACGGGCTGAACGTGCAGGTCGTCGCCGACCCGATCGGCCGGCTGGTGTGGATCTCGCCGCCGCTGCCCGGCGCGAGACATGACAGGGGCGCTGCCCGTGAGCACGGGATTATCGATGCAACTGGCCACCTACGAGATCCCCGCGGCGGCCGACACCGCCTATCAGGGCGCCGGGCCGACGGTCGCGGTTCCGCAGCGGCGCCGTCGGAAGGATCTGGGCACCGGCCGCGACCGGCGCCTGTCCCGGAACCAGAAGGACGTCAACACCGCCCACGCCCGCCGCCGTGGACCCGGCAGCGGGCCAACGCCGAGCGGAAGAACTGGCGGGTCCTGCGGAAGATCCGCTCCAGCCCGAACACCGCCCACCGGCTCATCGCCGCAGTTCAGACCCTCATGATCGCCAGCGCATGATCAGGTTGGCAAAGGCTCACTGAGATCACGAATACCGGCAACGCGACATTCGTCTTCCCGGCGGTGAAGAGCAACGTCCGCACCGAATTGTTGTATGGCGCCAACCACGGCAAGGCGACGAACTCCGCCGTTCAGAAAGGCGGCTCCACCGACTTACCGGAGCAGCTCGTCGCGGGCGGATCGGTGACGATGACCTCGACCTTCACGATGCGCGCCGGGGGCGCGGACAACATCGTCTTCCGGTTCGGCCTGGACAACACCACCACGGACGACATCACCTTCACGAACGTCCAGACCTTGTACAAGTAGCGATCGCGTGCCTCGATCTCGGTGATCCGCGGTTCGTTGGAAGAGCGCCGTCGCTCACTGGCCTCTGATCGTCGACTCGACCGTGTCACCGATGAGGTAGTCCGTGAGCATGTACGCGCCCACGCCGACCAGGAACCCCACGGCGGAACCGAGCGGAGTGGCGGGTGCGCCGATGATGGCGCCCGTGATTCCGGCGGCCAGCAGGCCGGACGCCGCAGCCCGGCCACCACGCGCTAGGTAATCGGTCGCGTTGTAGTCGGCGGTGCCGCGCAGCTCCTCGATGGCCATGTGTCCCGTCTCGATCAACGGGGCCGCGACCACGGCACCGGCCGCGCTCGTCCCGGCACGGCCCAGCACGACGTACACCCGGCCGGCGCCGCCGGTCATCAGTGCGTTGCCGACCGCCGCGCCGACCCTGGTCTCCACCGCGCCACCGACGCCGGCACCGACACCCGTGGAGGCCGCGGTCGTGCCCAGATCCGCGGCGGACGGCAGCCTGCCCTCGGTGGCGAGCGAACCACCTGCCTGGAACAACACGGCGGCGCCCGCGCCCATGGTGCCCGATCGCACGCCGGCGCGGCCCATCGCGCCGGACGCGCCGCGTTCGGCCACCGACAGCGCCTCGGGGAACGTCCGCATCGCGATGTCCGGCCGGGCACCACGGCCGGAGCCTCCCAGGCCTGCCGCGCGGCGCACGTTCTGGACGGACTGCAGGCCCGCGGTGTCCATGCCGTGGCTGACCACCTGCTCGGACAGAGCCCGCGCCAGCCGGGTGAGGATCGGGGTGCGTTGGGCGGGCGGCAGGGCGTTGAGCTGGGCCAGTGTTCGGATCTGGGTGCCGCCGACGCGTTCGTTCGCGACAGCGAGGTGGGCGTCGATCGCGGCCTGGTGGTTCGCCGGGTTGGTCATGACGCCATTGGAGACCGTGGCGCGGAAGGAGGTCACGTCGTCGGCGTTGACCGCGAGCCTGCCTCGGCGGATGACGTCCTGCCGCGCTGCCTGCCAGGCGGGGGTCGCGGCCGGTGGCCACGGCAGCGTCGGGTGCTGGTTCCACACGGCTCGGTCGAACGCCGTGCCGCCGCCCGCACCGGTGAGCGTCCTGAACGAGTCACGGTAGTAACCGCCGCGCCCGGCGGGGGCCTGGGTGGACGCCTTGACGCTGACCAGCCGTCCGCCGGTGTCGGTGAAATCCCAGACCGGGTAGTTGCCCGACCGGGGCGTCGAGCCGGGGCCCGCCGGCCGCCAAGGCACCGCGTTCAAGTCGCCCGCCAGCGGAGAACCCTGACGCGCGGCGAACGACAGTTCGCCCACATCGCCGGTGAACCCCCTGTTCAGCACGCCGGGCCCGCTGACGTCGGTGCCGACCACGCCGGGCAGCTGCCGTTCGAACGCGCCGCTCTGCAGCCGCGGCCCGAGGACTCCGGCGGCCGCGGCCTCGTCCAGGCTGGTGATCGGGATACCCAGGCCGGTGAGGGCTCGCTGGAACTGCCGCTGCGTCACGACGACGGCCGGCGCCGACCTGCCCCAGCCCAGCGGCGCGGTGCCCACATCGACGACCTGCGAGCCATCGGTGATGGCGAGGAGCTGGCCGCGGCCACCGGCGTTGCTCTGCTCCGCGAGGAAGACCTGTCCGGCGTCGACGCGGGCCTGGCGTTCCTGCTCCAGCGCGGTCTGGCGGGTGGTGGCGGTCTGCCGTTCCGCCGCGGGGAGCTCAGGCCGCGCGAGCTGCTGGCGAACCGTCTCGAGTTCGTCCAGCAGACCGGTGTTGGTCAGGTCGCCGACCGGGGCCGGCCGTGTCGGCGTGGCGGACGGCCGTTGCTGTCGCTGTACCCAGGCGGTGACGGCGGCGTTGCCCGCAGCGTGGGGTACCGCCGTCAACGGCACAGGTGTTCCGGCGTGGTGGTGAGAACGTCGCTTGGCCTTGTCGGAGCCGGGCTCGGGCGAACGGTGCGCAAAGGTTGGCACCCGCTCAGCCTCCGGGGAGGCGGCGGTGACGTCGATGTCCTGCGGGGCAGACTCAGGGGCAGCCCTTGACAGCCTTCGGCGCCGTTCATACATTCATACAGCCAATGTCATTCTGTATGAATGACGCTGGGAGCTGGTCCGCATGCGACTCGGCAAGACCGCCGTCGTCCTCGGTGGCAGCGCCGCCGGACTCTGCACCGCGGGAGCGCTCGCCCCGTACTTCGACGAGGTCGTGGTGCTCGAACGCGACGAACTGCCCGCCGAGGCCGAACATCGGCGCGGGGTACCGCAGAGCAAGCATCCGCACTTCCTGCTGAATTCGGGCCGCCGCGCGATCGGCGCGCTGTTCCCCGGCTTCGAAGACGACCTCGTCGCCGCCGGCGGACTGCATCTGATGCCGTCCATGGACGCGGCGTACCTCGACGGAAAGGGCTGGTCGGCGCGGAAACGCAGTGCGATGACGATGATCTACGGCTCTCGGATCCTCATCGAACGCGTGCTGCGCGACAAGGTCCGAAGTCTGCCGAACGTCGCGATCCGCGAGGGCGTGTCGGTGACCGGGCTGACCACACGGGCGGGCGTCGTCACCGGCGTCGGCTTCTCCGCTGACGACGGCGCCGAACACCTCGACGCCGACTTCGTGGTCGACGCGATGGGCCGCGGTTCCTCGGTCGCCGCCTGGCTGGTGGCCGCGGGCTGGCCCGAACCGGAAGTGCGGACCCTCGACGCCAAGGTCACCTATACCTCGCGCTGGTACGACCTGCCCTCACCCGAAGACCGGCCGCCGTCCTGGTGGTGGCGGCATCTGGTGATCATGCCGACCCCCGACAAGGGCGCGCATCCGGACGAGCACGAGTTCCTGGTGAACTTCTTCCCGATCGAGGACAACCGTGTCATCGCGTGCATGGGCTCGTGGGGCCTCGAAATGCCACGGACCACCGAGGCGTTCGTCGAGTCGGCCCGCCGGGTGCGGGCGCCGTTGTTCGCGGCCGCGATGGACCGGTCCACCCCGACCTCCGAGGTGCATCTGACCCGCTCCACCGGGAACAAGTGGCGCCGCTACGACCGGCTCCGCACCCCGCCGGAACGCCTGGCGTTCGTCGGCGACTCGATCTGCGCGTTCAACCCGTTCTACGCGCAGGGCATCAGCTCCGCCGCGGGTTCGGCGCTGCTGTTGCGCGAACACCTTTCCCGCGCCGTACGGCTCGGCCCGGAGTTCACCGCACGATTCCTTGCCGCGCAACGAAAGCTGCTCAACGTACCGTGGAGCCTGGCGATGGCAAGGGATCAGGGATACGCCTGCGCGGTGGGCACCGAGAAGGCGCCCGAGTGGAAGCGACGGCTGCTCGAAGCCGTGTCCGGCCCGGCCTTCAGGCTCATCGTCGGTGCCGCCCGCGAAGACGACGTCGTCGACGAGCACTTCGCGAAGGTGTTCAACCTCGACGAATCGCTGCGAGACATGATGACGAACCCGCGGGTGATCGCGGGCCTCCTGCGCTATCGGATCCGGGCTGCGCTGGGACGGCACCGTGTCCCGTTCGACTTCGACGCCCAGGCCGAACCACCGGTCACGGACTACTCGCCGAAAAGCGCCGTCCAGCCGGCGATCTCCCGATGAGCGCCCTGTGCGGGACGGACGCGGAAGCCGTCACCCGAGGGCTCGGCTTCGACTGCCATGACGTCTCCCCGTGGTTCTCGATCCGCGCGCCGTGGGCGGAGGCTCATTGGACGATGCCGCTGCTGGAACTGCTCGTCCTCGGCGGAGCCGTGTTCGCGCTGGTGCACGCCGTCCGGCGGCACCGCCAGGGAGACTCGACGAACCTGGCGCTGTGGTGCGCTTCGCTGGTCTACCTCTTCGTCATCGAACCGCCGTTGTACTTCCCGGAGTGGTTCGGCCTGGAACGCCAGTACGGTTTCATCTTCGCGCACAACCGGTTCACCGTGCAGTTCATGTGGGATCGGCTGCCGCTCTACATCGTGGCGTTCTACCCGATGATCAGTCAGCTCGCCTACGAACTCGTCCGGTCGCTCGGGATCTTCCGCGCCCGTGGCGCCCTGATCGGGTCGGTGGCCGTCGCCTTCGCCTGCCAGGTCTTCTACGAGGTCTTCGATCACCTCGGCCCGCAAGTGAAATGGTGGGCCTGGAACGGGAACAACCGCATCGTCAATCACCCGTCGCTGGATTCGGTGCCCATGACCAGCATGCTGCTCTTCGCGTCCGTGTCGATGGGCGCCATGACCTATCTGGTGGTGCGGCTGGCGGGCGGAGCGCGGCGAGGATGGTCGCTGGTGGCGCGCATCGTGGCGGCCGGGGTCCTCACCCCGCTGAGCATGGCGATCGCCGGACTCCCGTCGAGCCTCTTCGACGGGAACGTGACCGCTCAGGCCTGGATCCTCGGCGCCGAGCTGGCCCTGCTGTGGCTGGCCGGCATCTGGATCTTCGTCCGGAATAGCCGTCCCGAAGAGCCTTTGGCGCCCTTCGCCCGGTTCTATCCCGCTGTCTTCCTGGGTGGGATGGCCGTGTTCTGGGTTGGCGCCGTCATCGAGAACGGCACCTCGGTCGGGAGTGGCCTGTACGCCCTGGCCTGCTTCGTGGCCGCCGGGTCGATGCTGGCCGCGCTCTATCGCGTGCGCCGCGCGGCACCTGCCACCGCCTGAGATTCTCCGTTCGGGGAAGATGAGGCGCATGGGGCACCACGGATGGCGGGGGAACCCGCCCGGAACGGAGCGCGAGGCGCGCCGCCGGATCGTCGAGGCGGCGACGGCGTGCATCGACCGGGTCGGCCTCGCCAAGACCAGCCTCTCCGACGTCGCCGCGGAAGCGGGCGTGACCCGGCAGACCGTCTATCGCTACTTCCCGAGCCTCGCGGACATCCTCAGCGCGGTCGCGCTGGACCGGGTCGAGGAGTTCGCCGGGCGGATGGAACGGCATCTGGCCACGTTCGCCGACCCCGCCGAAGTCGCCGTGGAATCGGTGGTGTTCGGCGTCCGCGCGGTCCCCGACGAGCCGTACCTCGGACTGCTCCTGAAAGCGGGCGAGGCCGACGTCTTCACCGTCGCGGTCACCTCGGCGCAGTCGTTCGCGCTCGGCGCGCGGATCCTCCGGAACGTGCCGGTCGACTGGGCGGCGGTGGGCGTCACGACCGACGAGGACTTCGAGGGGCTCGCCGAAATGCTGATGCGGCTGTTCCTGTCGTTCCTGCAGTACCCCTCGACGCCGGCGCACACCGACGAGCGATTGCGTTCCATGGTCCGCCGCTGGATCGGCCCCGCGCTGACCGCACGGCCGTGACAATCGAAGTCTGTGAAGTATCAACGCGGATGGTAGTAATTCACCGACAATAGCCGGGGTTCTTGTCTGGCCTTCACGATGCTGCCACCCTCGCCGAAGACGATCATCGGCGAAAGGGGAGTGCATGGGCTGGTGGTGGCAGGCGTTCTTCGACGCCGCACCGTGGTCGCTGCTCGTCGCCGCGGCCGGTGCGGGCGTCGCCGAATTCATCGCGCGGCTGAGCGGAAAACGGCGTGGCCTAGTCGTGGTCGCACTGGATTTCGCTTTACTGGCAACACTTTTGGCGACAATCCTGGTCGTTTTCGTGCCGGCGCCGACGGCGGCACGAGGTTCGTCGGTGAGTCTTCACCTGCTGGCGGACGTCCTGCCCGTCTTCAGCGATCGTCCGGAACTCGCGTTGTTCCAATTGGCGGGCAACGTCTTCCTGCTGACACCGCTCGCGATCCTGCTGCCCGTGCGGTTCGGCTGGGCGAAGCCCGTTTCGCGGATCGTCCTGTCGGCGTTCCTGGTGTCCGTGTCGATCGAATGTCTTCAGGTCTGGCAGGACGCCGGCCGCGTGGGTTCGCTGGACGACGTCCTGTGCAACACGGCGGGAGCCGCGCTCGCGGCCTGGTGCGGAAGCCGGTGGCATGGCCGGACGGCGACGGCGGGCAGTGTCCGCGTGTGGCACCGATCGGGGATCGAGGTCCGGCGTTCCGGTGTCGCGCACGCACGCCGCGGGCAGCGGCTGATCGGCCGCGTGACCTTGAGCGACCTGCCACCGTTGGCCGAAGGCGCGACCCTCGAGATCACCCTGTCCGAATCGGACGGTGGCGCCCTCCTCGTTTCCGCGCAGGCTTCGGTGGCGGCGTGAACCGCGAGCGCTACCTCGGCCGGACGGCGGCGAGGACCGCGTCCAGGCTGGGAAGCCAGCGCTGCCGGGGATCCGGCGCCGAGAGCCATTCCGCGTGGGCCTCGGCGCGCCCGGCGTCGGCGGGGAGAGGGAGCAGCGTGCCCCAGGCGAGTACTTCGACGTGCTGCGGCAGGGAGATCCGAGGAGGGATCAGGCCGTCGATCTCCGCGAGGATGGCCACGCGCGGACCCTGCTGGGTCAGCACCGCCATGGCGGGACCTCCGCAACCGGTGTCGGCGAGCCGGGCGAGGACTTCCGTGCCGTTGATCTTGGGCA
Organism: Amycolatopsis sp. EV170708-02-1; assembly: GCF_022479115.1. Taxonomy (NCBI): domain Bacteria; kingdom Bacillati; phylum Actinomycetota; class Actinomycetes; order Pseudonocardiales; family Pseudonocardiaceae; genus Amycolatopsis; species Amycolatopsis sp. EV170708-02-1. The sequence continues at coordinate 1,905,672 of NZ_CP092497.1, read as the reverse complement.
GGGTCACCGCGCAGATCCCGCCTTCCAGTACCAGGAACGGCTGCGGGCCCCGCCATTTCAGTGACCAGCCGAAGAGTCGGCCGTAGAAGGCGTCGCCGCGGGGGCGGATCGAGCGTGACTCGACCGGAAGCACTTGGTGGTCCAGCGACATCGTCGGCGCCTTCCGAACGGGGAGTGGGGACTCGGCACAGCCTAACGGCACTCAGTGCCACTAGCAAGTGGCTGCTACCGTCCCGCTATGACCGATTCGCCGCGCCGAGCGCCGGTGACCCGAGCCGGCGCCACCCCCGCGGGGAGGCGCAAACTGCGCCGCGCGCTCGCCGCGGCGGCCGTGGACCTGTTCGTGGCCAAGGGGTACGAGGCCACCACGGTGGACGAGATCGCGGCCGCCGCGGGAGTCGGCCGCCGGACGTTCTTCCGGTACTTCGACGCCAAGGACGACGTGCTCTTCGCCAACCACGACGAGATCGTGGCCGAGATGGAGGAGACGTTCGCCGCCGCGGACCCGGATCGCGACCCGGTGGAGGTGGCTTGTGCCGCCGTCGGCCTGGTCCTCGACTCCTACGCCGCGGAACTCGACGTATCGCTCAAGCGGTTCACCCTGACGCGCACGGTTCCTTCCTTGCGGGACAAGGAAGTCGCGACCGTCGATCGGTACCAGCGCGTGCTCGCCCGCTACCTGCGGGCGCGTTTCACGGAGCAGGGCGACGAGACGGCGAGCCTGAGGGCGGCGGTGGCCGCCGCGGCGATCGCGGCCGCGAACAACCATGTGCTGCGGCGCTGGCTGCGCAGCGGCGGCCAGGACGACATCGCCGCCAGCGCGGCGGAGGCCTTCGCGCTGGTGATCGACGCGTTCAGGGTCGAAGAGCCCGCGGACGAAACGACGGTGGTGGCGGTGATGACCACGGCGACGCCCCTGCACGCCGTCATCGCCAAGGTCAACGCCGCCTTGACCGAGCCGTAGGCACATCTGGCACTCAGTGCCACGGGTCGATCCGACGGTAGGGTGACGCCTGATGATCGACCGACAGCGCCTGCGGGTGTGGCGGGCCGCCCTGCGGTACACGGCCTACGCCGGAACGGACGCCCCGCCGAAGCGCTCGGCGGGGCTGCGCTGGCTGCGCGCGCTCGCGATCGTCGGTTGTGGACTGTGGGCGGGTTTCGTCACGTTCTCGACGGTTTCGGTACCGCCGCCCGTGAAGACGTTCAACGTCCTCATCTCCGTGCTGCCGTGCCTGCTGGCGGTGCGCTCGCCGCTGTGGGGATGGCGCCTCCTGATCCTCGGGATCGTGAGCACGCCGCCGACCTTGCCCGGTATCGCCGGATCGTGGGGCTGGCCATGGGCGCCGGGTTTCGCGGTCACCGCGGCACTCGTCTTCTACCTGGTGGGGGAGAGCAACGATCAGCCGGAACTCACCTGGGCCGGGCTGATCTCGTTCGGTGCCGCGACCCCCTTCCTCGACGACTGGCGCGACGCGGCGTTGCTCGTGCTGCTGGGCGGGATCCTCTTCTTTCTCGGCAACACGGTGCGTCAGCGCAAGCTCGCCGAAGAAGAACGCGCGGCGCAACAGGAACGTAGGCTCGCCGAGGAGACCCGGGCGGCCCTGCTGGAGGAACGCGCGGGAATCGCCCGGGAGCTGCACGACGTGGTCGCGCACCACATGTCCGTGCTCGCCCTGCGCGCCGACTCGGCGCGGTTCCGGTTCGCGGAGCACGACAAGGCCGATCGTGAGGCCGAAATCTGGCGGGAGTTCGCCGATCTCGCCGGCACCGCCCGCGAGGGCCTGACCGAGCTGCGCAGGCTGCTCGGGGTGCTGCGGTCCGAGGAGCACGTGCCGGCGGTCGCTCCGCAGCCGGGATTGGGCAAGGTGGTCGAACTCGTCGAAGGGGTCAAGGCCGCCGGCACCGCTTGTGAGCTCGACCTGCGCGGCGACCTCGACACCGTTCCGGTCGGGGTCGCCTTGTCGGTGTTCCGGATCGTGCAGGAGGCCCTCAGCAACGCTATCCAGCACGCGCCCGGAGCGGCCATCGCAGTCGAACTCACGGCCGGTCCGGAGCAGGTCCGGCTGCGTATCGACAACGGCCCCGGCGACGGTCCGAAGAGGACGGAGCAGCTGCGAAGCGGGCACGGTCTGGTGGGGATGCGGGAGCGGGCCGCTATGCTCGCGGCCGATCTTGACACAGGGGAGCGCGCGGACGGCGGGTTCCGCGTCGCACTGACCGTTCCGCTCGATCGTGAGGGGCGCCTGGAACCGTGATCTCGGTGGTCATCGCCGACGACCAGACCATGGTCCGGCAGAGTTTCCGCGCGGTGCTCGACGCGCAGCACGACATCCGGGTGGTCGGGGAGGCCGCGGACGGGAACGCCGCCGTCGCGCTGTGCACCGAACTCGAACCGGATGTCGTGCTGATGGACGTCCGCATGCCCGATCTCGACGGTCTCGAGGCGACCCGGCGGATCGTGGCGGGCCTGCCGGAGGTCCGCGTGCTGATCCTCACCACCTTCGACATCGACGAGTACGTGTTCGGCGGGCTGCGGGCGGGCGCCAGCGGCTTCCTCCTGAAGGATTCGCCGCTGGACGACCTGGTCACCGCCGTCCGGGTGGTGTCCGCGGGCAACGCGCTGTTCGCGCCGACGATCACCAGGCGGCTGATCGGTGAGTTCACCCGCGCACACGCCCCGGCGCACGCGGGTCGTTCCAGCGTGGCCGAGCTGACCGCGCGCGAGACGGAAGTGCTCAGGCTGGTCGCGCGCGGCCTGTCCAACGCGGAGATCGCCGAAGCGCTGGTGATCGCGGAGCAGACGGCGAAATCCCACGTCAGCAGGGTTTTCGCCAAACTCGGTGTCCGTGATCGCGCGCAGGCGGTCGTGGTCGCGTACGAGGCCGGGCTCGTCGTGCCGGGAAACTCCTGAAACCGGCGCGACTACTCGGCGAGGCCGAGAAAGAAGTCCCGGACGTCCGCGGCGAGCAGGTCCGGAACCTCCATGGCGGCGAAGTGACCACCGCGTTCGAATTCCGACCAGTGCCTGATGTCGAACAGCCGCTCGGCGAGCGGACGCACCGATCGAGTGATGTCGTGCGGGAGGACGGCCACACCGACCGGCACACGACAGGGGACGTTCACCTTTCCGGCGTCGTGGTGCAGCCGCGCGGACGAGGCCGCGGTGGCGGTCAGCCAGTACAGCGAGATGTCGGTGAGCATGCGGTCGTCGTCGACCGGTGTGCGTGGGTCCGTCCACTGCGCGAAACGCTCGGCGATCCACGCCAGCTGGCCGACCGGCGAGTCGGTCAACGCGTAGCCGATGGTCTGCGGGGTGGCTGCCTGCAAAGCCTGATACGGCGGACGACTCGCCATGAGCTGCTTCACCTTCGCTAGGCGGGCTTCGTCCTCTTCGGACAGTTCGAGGCCGGCGTCGGGATCCGGCCTGGTCGGCAGGTAGTTCACGTGCACGCCGACGACGTGTTGCGGTGCCACCGCGCCGAGTGCTGTCGAGATGCCTGAGCCGAAGTCGCCGCCTTGGGCGCCGTAACGCTCGTAGCCGAGGCGGCGCATCAGCTCGGCCCAGGCCCGCGCGATCCGCTCGACGCTCCAGCCGCGTTCCAGGGTCGGCCCCGAGAAGCCGTAGCCAGGGATCGAGGGGATCACGAGGTGGAAATCGCGTGACAGCGGCTCGATCATGCCCAGGAACTCCAAGAACGAGCCGGGCCATCCGTGGGTGAGCACCAGCGCGAGCGCGTCCGGATTCGCCGACCGGACGTGCACGAAGTGGATGTCCTGGCCTTCGATCTCGGTGATGAAATGCGGCAGCTCGTTGAGTTCGGCCTCGTGGGCGCGCCAGTCGTAGCCGGTTCGCCAGTATTCGGCGAGTTCTCTGAGCCGGGCGAGCGGGAATCCGTAGTCCGAGCCCGCGTCGGCGACCTCGTTGGGCCAGCGGGTGCGGGCCAGCCGGTCGGCGAGGTCGTCGAGGTCGGCCTGGGGGATGTCGATGCGGAAGGGCTTGATCACGGCGTGATCTCCTCGCTTTGTTGAGTCACTAAACGTTTGGTGACCCAACGATACCGCAATCGTTCGGGCGCCCAACGATTCGTTAGACTCATCACATGGACGACCCCGCACAGGAGCCGCGTGGCGGCTGGCGAAAGCTGCCGAGCTGGCTGCTCACGCAGACCGCGAACCACGCGCATCGCCTGGTGACCGACGGGTTCTCCGCGGTCGACGCCCGCGGCTACCACTACCGGGTGCTGGCGACGCTGGACGAGTTCGGGCCCGCAAGCCAGGCGGCGCTGGGCCGCTTGAGCGGCATCCACGTGAGCGAGATGGTCGCGACGATCAACGAGCTCGCCGAGCGCGAACTGGTCCAGCGTGCCCCGGATCCGGCTGACCGGCGGCGCAACGTCGTCTCGCTGACCACGGCGGGCAAGCGGCAGCTGCGGAGGCTGGAGAAACAGCTGGCCGAACGCCAGGACGAACTACTGGCACCACTGTCTTCCGACGAGCGGAAGCGGTTCACCGCCCTGCTTTCGAAGCTGCTGGAACACCACGACCGGCGCAGCGGCGAGGTCTAGAACCCCTGGGCGGAAGCCAAGAACGCCTGGCGGGCGTCGGAAGTGCTGTGCTGTGGCCAAAGGGCCTGCAGGGGTACGTGCACGGCCGGGTGCAGTTCCCGGACGACGACGGCCCCGCCCGCGGCCGGACCGGGTGGCGCGGTCACGAAGGCGACCCCTTCGGTGTCGAGGACGGCGGTGACCGGTGGCGTTCCCTGGATGGGGTTGCGGTGGACGCGTGGTTCGAATCCCGCGTCGCGGCAGAGGTTGACGAGCAGATCGGTGTACCCGGACCGGCCGGGGTGGCCCCAGACGGTGATCTCTTCGCCGTCGAGGTCGCTCAACCCGAGGTCCTCGCGGTCGGCGAGCCGATGGCCGGCGGCGACGGCCACGTTGAGCCGCTGCCGGATCAGCGTGGTCCCGACCAGGCCGTGCGCGAGGGTCAGCGCACGGCCGAGGCCGAGATCCAGCTGCCCGCCGAGCAATTGCGCGATGAGTTCGTCGGGGTAGCGCTGGTTGACGTCGATGACGAGCCCGGGGTCGGTCTGGTGTTTGCGCAGCAGGGCGGTGACCTCGTCGCCGGTGACGGCGGGCGTATGGCCGACGCGGAGCCGTTCCGGTTCGCTCCGGCCGATGCGGCGGGCACGCTGGACGGCGGAGTCGGCGATGCCGTGCAGGAGGTGGGCGTCGGCGATCAAGGCCTGCCCGGCGGGGAGCACGGTGACCCCGGTGGCGCTTCGCTCGAGCAGGGGGACGCCGACCTCCCGCTCGAGCGTGCGCACCGAGGTCGAGAGCGCCTGCTGGCTCAGGTGCAGCCGGGCCGCCGCGCGGGTGAAGCTGCCTTCTTCGGCGACGGCGATGAGGTGGTTCAGCTTGTACAGGTCCAGACCCACCCCGGGGCTCCCCTTCCGTGTCCGGTCTACGGCGTCTTGGCCAGGGTAAGGGTCAGCGCGTGGTGTAGCCGCCGTTCGGGAACATCGTCTGGCCGGTGAACCAGCCGCCGTCGGTGGCCAGGAAGCGGATGATCGGCACGATGTCCTCGATCTTCGTCAGCCGTCCGCCCTTGGCCTGGGACTTGTGGAATTCGACCCGCTCGGGGGTTTCCTGCGGGTAGAAGAACGGCGTGTCCATCGGGCCGGGTGCGACGACGTTGACCGAGATGCCGCGGTCGGCGAACTCCTTGGCGGCCGCCCTCGTGAAGTGCTCCAGCGGGGCTTTGCCGCCGGCGTAGGTGGAGTAGCCGTCGGTGAAGGCAGCCAGCAGTGAGGTGCCGAGGCTGATGATCTTGCCGTTGTCGGACAGGCGCCGTCCGGCTTCCTGGATGAAGAAGTAGGCGGCCTTCGCGTTGACCGCGAACATGCGGTCGTAATCCTCTTCGGTGGTTTCGAGGATCGGCTTGCGCAGGACCATGCCGGTGGTGTTGACCGCGATGTCGGCGCCGCCGAAGGTGTCGACGGCGGTGTCGAAGAGGCGGCGGACGTCGGCGACCTTCGTCAGGTCGCCTTGGACGGCGACGGCTTCGGAGCCGGCGCCACGGACGGCCTCGACGGTCTTCTCGGCGTCGGCCGCGGAGGCGTCGCCGTGGTAGTGGACGACGACCTTGGCACCGGCTTCGCCGAGCGTGGTGGAGAGGAGCCCGCCGAGGTTCTTCGCGCCGCCGGCGATGATCGCCACGGTTCCGTTCAGGTTCTGTTCGCTCATGACTTCGACCGTAGGAGCCGGGGGCAGTGCCTGGGAAACACAAGATCGAGGTGGGGTCACAAGCCGGGTTTGTGGGCTTTCCCACCCGCGCGGACCTGGGAATCTTCGGGATCGAACGGCGAGATGACTTCGCATTGTGGACACTCTGATCGTGCTCCGAGAAGTCGACGACCTTGATCAGCCCGCCGCCCCCGAGGAGGCGCCCCGGCAGGGGCGTCCGGCGCGTGTGTTCGAGAGAGTCCTCGACAGACTGGCTCGGTCGCCTTATCCCAGGGCGATCCTGCTGTATCTCGTGATCCGCACGGCGAGCGTCCAGTTGCTCGATCTGCTGGCCGCCCGGCGCGGGGCGACGTTGACCGATCGGCTGACCGCGTGGGACGGGCAGTGGTACCTGCGGCTGGCGGTGCACGGGTACGCGGATCTGCCGGGAACGCTGGACGCGGCGCGGCAGCCGTACGCGGACGCGCCGATGGCGTTCTTCCCGTTGTATCCGAAGCTCGTCGGCGCGGTGATGTGGCTCGGGCCAGATGTCGTGACGGCGGCGTTGACGGTGTCGGTGCTGGCCGGTCTGGTTCTGGCGTGCGGGCTGGTCCGGATCGGGCGGGCGGTGTCGCCGGATCGGGGTGACCGGACCGGGCTGTTGCTGGTGGCGTTGTGGGCCGGGGCGCCGATGGCGATCGTGTTCTCGATGGCCTACACGGAGGCGGTGTTCTGCGCGTTCGCCGTGTGGGCGCTGGTGGGTGTGCTGGAGCGGCGCTGGATGCTGGCCGGTCTGTGCGCCTTCGCGGCCGGGTTGTCGAGGTCGACGGCCGTGGTGCTGGTCGCGGTGGTCGTCGTGGCGGCGTTGATCGAGGTCTTCCGTCGTGACGGGAAACGCTGGTGGGCGCTGGCGGGGGCGGTGATCGCTCCGTTGGGGGTCGCGGGATACCTGGGGTTCGTCGCGTACCGGACGGGGAGTTGGACCGGCTGGCAGGACATCGAGCTGCGGGGCTGGAACACCGAGTTCGACTTCGGTGCGGAGACCGTGGATTCGGTGCTGGCGCGATTGACCGGGGACGAGTCGGTGTTCAGCACGCTGACGGTGCTGTTGCTGCTGGGTGCGGTGGCGCTGGCGCTGGCGGCGGTGTTCATCCGGGTGCCGTGGCCGTTGACGCTGTATGGGGCCGGGGTGCTGTTGCTCGCCATCGGCACACGGGGGCTGCCGGACGCGAAGATCCGGTTCATCCTGCCCGCCTTCCCGGTGCTGGTGCCCATCGCGATCGGGTTGTCGAAGCGGCGGACGGCGACGGCGGTGGCGGCCGCGGTGGCCTGGGTGGTGCTGGGCGCGTGGTTCTCGGCGCATGCCCTGACGGCGTGGCGGTACGCGATCTAAGACGCTTGCCGGTTGCGGTGGTCGGCGACGTGGACCCTGGTCGCGCAACGGGTCGAGCAGAAACGGCGGCGGCCGTTACGCGAGACGTCGACGTACACGGTTTCGCAGCCTTCGCGTGAGCAGACGCCGAAGCGGTCCGGCGCGTCGCAGACGAGGTGGGCGAGTCCCCGGCGGTGTAGGCCCGGACCCGCGGCGTGGTGCCTGCCTCCGCGTCGACGTAGTGCAGGTGGGGCGCTTTGCCGTCGTGGGTGGAGATGTAGGGCTTGGACGCGGAGTCGTGGAGAAGCCCGTTGACCAGGTCGACGCGGGCGGCCGGGTCGGCTTCGAAGACGCGCCGGAGTCTCTTGGTCCAAGCGATGATCTCGGTGGCTTCGTGGTCCTGTACGGCGTCGACGGTCATGCGGTCCCGGAAGATCGCGGTGAGCGTGGCCGGGCCGGCGGCGTCGCCGAGGTTGACCAGTTCGGCGGCGATCTGCGCGGCGGCCCCGCCGTAAGGGTTGAAGTGCATTGACTCATTACAGCACCATCGGGGCATGGAAGCGAACAAGTGCCCGCGGTGCGGCTGGCCGCTGGCCGAACTGCCTGGAAGCGCGACGACGTCCCAGCGGGTCTCGCAGGGGAGGCTGGAGTACGTCCGGTGCCTGTGTGGGAGCTGGCTGGCGCGGGTGGACGGCGTGGTGATCGGGGCGACGAGGTCCCAGCTGGGGTCGGTGACGGGCTGAAGGCTCCCTTCGCCGCATCGGATGCGGCGAAGGGAGCCTTCAGCTCAGGTGTAGTAGCCCTCGACGGGGACACGGGCCTCGTCGTACAACGCCGGACCCTGCAGGCGAACCGGCGGCGCGGTGGCCGGCGGCTTGAGCGCGGTGACCTGTTCGCCGGAAAGGGCGAACACGACCCGTCCCAGGCCGGAGCGTTCGATGGCGCCTTGGCACATCCCGCACGGCTGGCAGCTGGTGTACATCGTGGTCGCCGCGGCGACGGCGGGTTCGAGTTCGCGCGCGGCCCATACGGCGAGCTTCAGCTCCGGGTGCAGGCTGATATCCGATTGGGACACCGTGGTGTTGTGATCCTCGGCCAGCACCGCCCCGTCGGGGCCGACGAGCAGTGAGCCGAAGGGCGGGTCGCCGTCCTCGCGGGACTTCGCGGCCAGCTCGATGGCGCGGCGGAGGAACTTCTCGTCTTCGTCGGTCATGGTCGGTCCTGTTCGGTTCGGTAGCGGCCCAGTTCCCAGTGCGCCGCCACGGTCGCCAATGCCTGCCAGGCGGCTTCCGGGCGGAGGGTCTCGTCGGGATCGCCGGAGAACGGGTCGAGTACGACCGTCTCGGCGCCGAGGTGGCGAAGCCGGTCGAGGTCGTCGACGATCTGCTCGATCGTGCCTTCCCCGGCGGCGCGGCCGGGTGTGGTGACCGGGCGTTCGGTGACGTTCAGCAGGATCCGCGGCGCGAACGCGGGGACCGGCCGGTCGTGCGCGTCGGCGATGGTCTTGACCCTGGTGAGCGCTTCGGTGAGCCAGGGCAGCGTGGCCCGGAGCGGATGCCAAGCGTCCCCGACCCGGACGGCGCGGCGGATCCCGGCGTCACTGTTGCCGCCGACCCAGATCGGGATGTGCCCGGCGCGGTAGTCGGCGTCGTCGGCCCAGGCCTTCCGGACGGCGTCGAGGTGGTCGTCGGTCAGCCGTCCCCGCTTCTCGAACGGGACGTCGAGCGCCTCGAACTCCTGACGCGCCCAGCCGGACGCGACGCCGAGCACGAGCCGTCCGCCGCTGAGCTGGTTCAGATTCGCGGCCATGCGGGCGATCAGCAGCGGGTGCCGGTACGGGACGATGAGCACGGTGGTGCCCAGCCGGATCCGGTCCGTCACGCCGGCGAGCCACGACAGCGTCGTGAACGGTTCGTAGAACGGCGCCGGGTACTGCTCGGCGACGTCGGGGGTGATGGCGACGTGGTCGGACACCATGAGCAGGTCGTAGCCGAGGCCTTCGACCGTGGTGGCCCAGCCGCGAAGGATCCCGGGGTCGGTCCCCGGTCCGAAGTTCGGGACGTTGACACCTATTCGCACAGGTCAAGGCTATCGACGAGGCGGAAACCCGGGAAGGGATCTTTCCCGGCGTATGGCGGTTTCCGCCGTGGATCTGCCGGTATTCTCACCGGATGGCCGAGACTCTCGACGCGACGGACTGGGCGATCCTGGTGGAGCTCCAGAAGGACGGGCGCCTTCCGCTCACCGAGCTGGGGAAGCGGGTCAGCTTGAGCGCGTCGGCGACGACCGACCGGGTCAAGCGGCTGGAGTCGGCCGGGGTGATCACCGGCTACCGCGCCGAGGTCGACCTGGAGAAGGCCGGGTACGTCGTGCTCGCGGTGGTGCGGTTGAAGTACCCGGGCAGCAAGCACGCGCCGTTGCACAAGCTCCTGGCCGAGCGGACCGAGATCCTCGAATGCCTCCGCACCACCGGTGACGACTGCTATTCGCTGAAGATCGCGGCCCCGTCGATGGGACGGCTGGAGGAGATCGTCAACGAGCTCGCGCTGTTCGGGAGCACGAACACCAACATCGTCTACAACCAGACGCTGCCCTACCGGGGGCCGCAGGGCCCGTGACCGCACCGGCCACGGGCCCCCGGATCACGCGGTCTCCCAGAGCCCCATGACGTTGCCTTCCGGGTCCTTGAAGTACGCGGAGAAACCCATGTCCCCGACCGCGGTCCGGCCGACGAGCGTCGAACCACCCTGCTTCTCGACGACCGCGAGCGTGTCGTCGACGCTGTCGACGTCGAGCACGATCACCGGGCCCGACGCGGGGCTGAGTTCCTTGGCGAGCATGCCGCCGTTGATGTACCCCGGCTCCGCGGGCATGCCGGTCTCGGCGGTCGGCCCCGAAGCGACCATCGTGTAGTCCATCCCGGGCATCGTGTCGGCCTTCCAGCCGAAGACCTCCCGGTAGAAGCCGCGTGCGCGCTCGCCGTCCTCGAACGGAATCTCGAAGTGCACGACCCGTCCGGCCATGGTCATCAACTCCTGTCGTGGCGTCGGATTCGGAACGCCACCAGCCAATAGCCGCCGGACCTGGCGCGCTAGAGGACTTCGCCCTCTCCGAACCACCGGCGCAACGCCGCGAGCAGCTCGTCCTGGTCCTCGCCCGCCCACGCCACGTGACCGTCCGGCCGCAGCAGTACCGCCGGTACCTCCAGTTCTTCGCTGACGTCGACGACGTGGTCGACCCGGTCCGCCCAGCCCCGCACCGAGAGGGAGCCGGTCTGATCGAGCAGCAGGCCGCGGCCGCCGCGGGTCAGCCCGTAGAGGTGGCCGCGCTTGAGTTCCAGGTCGCGCATCCGCCGGCCGAGCAGCTCGTGCCCTTCGCCGAAGTCGTAGCGGATCGCGGTCGCGGTGATCTTCTCGGTCAGATACCGGCTGACGTCCTCGAAGTCCATCAGTTCCGCCAGCAGCCGCCGGACCGCCTGCGAGCCCGGATCGAGCGACATCAGCTGCATCTGCGCGCGGGTGTTGTCGAGTACCGCGGCGGCCACAGGATGCCGTTCGGTGTGGTAGGTGTCCAGCAGGTCGTCCGGTGCCCAGCCGTTGATCGCGCCCGCGAGTTTCCAGCCGAGGTTGAAGGCGTCCTGCACGCCGAGGTTGAGCCCTTGCCCGCCGACCGGTGGGTGGATGTGCGCCGCGTCGCCCGCCAGGAACGCGCGTCCGGCCCGGTAGCGTTCGGCCAGCCGGGTGGCGTCGCCGAAGCGGGAGAGCCAGCGCGGGGAGTGCACGCCGAAGTCGCTGCCGGCGACCGCTTTGAGCTGTCGTTTGATCTCGTCGAAGGTCGGCGGGATCCGCGGGTCCTCGGCCAGGCCTTCGGCGGGCACGCCGACCCGGTACACCCCGTCGCCGATGGGGGAGAGGCCGAACCGGAGCTGGGTCTTGCGGACCTCGGTCATCACGGCGAGCACCGTTTCCCAGTCCTCGGTCAGTTCCATCTCGCCCAGCAGGGTCTCGGCGGTGGCGGGCTCACCGGGGAAATCGATCCCGAGGAGCTTGCGCACCGCGCTGCGGCCGCCGTCGCAGCCGACGAGGTAGCGCGAGCGCAGCGTCGTCCCGTCGGCCAGCTCGACGTCCACGCCGTCCTCGTCCTGGGTCACTCCGACCAGTTCGCGGCCGCGCCGGATGTCGACGCCGACCTCGGCGGCGTGGTCGATCAGCAGGCGATCGGTGACGGTCTGGGGAATGCCGAGGATGTAGGCGTGCGCGCTGTCCAGCGTGGGCGCCGGTTTGACGATGCCCGCGAAGGAGCCGCCGACCGGGTACTTCTTGCCGTGTTCGAGGAAGCGCTCCAGCAGACCGCGCTGGTCCATCACCTCGATGCTGCGCGCGTGCAGGCCCATCGAACGGACGACCTTGGACTGTTCCAGGTCCTTTTCCAGGACGACCACCTGGACGCCGTGCAGCCGCAGTTCGGCGCCCAGCATCATGCCGGTCGGTCCGCCGCCGGCGATGATCACGTCGATCAAGAGTTCCCCCGATTGTCGAGCTCGTGTTATCCGGCCGGGGATTCTGCGGCATGACCGGGGTCTTGCCGCAAGCCCCCAGGTGCGTTATACGTTAGAAGTGGCAGGGAGAGTCGATCTCCCTGCCGTTGTCATTTCAGTCCGCAGTGGACGGACAAACCCCCGTTCGAGGCCGTATCGCATCACTGTGACCTGGGACGAACTTGTTCGTAACGAACATGTTCGTTACAGTGGTGGCATGGCACCAGAGAAGAGCCGCCGGGAGCGACCGGCCAAACCCGCGCTGACCCGTGACGGCATCGTCGCCGCCGCGGTCGCGATCCTGCGCGAAGAAGGCCTGCGGAAGCTCACGATGCGCCGGCTGGCGCAGGAACTCGACACCGGCGCGGCCTCGCTCTACGTCTACGTCCGCAACACCGCGGAACTGCACGCGGCGATCCTCGACGAACTCCTCGGCACCATCGCCCCGCCGCCGGCCGAAGGCGGCTGGCGTGACCGGCTCGAACGGCTGCTCACGGCCTACACCGCGACGCTGCTGGAGTATCCCGGTCTCGCCCTGTCGGCACTGGTGGCCCGCCCGAGCGGTGAGAACTACCTCGGTCTGGTCGAGAACCTGCTCGCCCTACTCGCCGAGGGCGGAGTGCCCGCCGAGCGGCGCGCCTGGGGGATCGACATCCTCCTGCAGCACGCGACATCGACCGCGGCGGAGCACGCCGAGCGGACATCGCCGGACGACTGGGACGCACTGGAGCGCGCCGTGCGGGACGCCGACGAGACGACTCACCCCCAGATCGCCGCCCACGCGGCCGACCTGCTCAGCGGGCGGCCGGCGCAGCGGATGTCGTGGGGATTGCAGGTGCTGATCACCGGAATCACGCAGACCGGCCTGCCGCCGGAAAGGAACCCGACATGACCACCCATCACCCCATCGCGATCATCGGCGCCGGCCTCGGCGGACTCACCCTGGCCCGCGTCCTGCACGTCAACGGCGTCGAGGCCGCGGTCTTCGATCTCGACGCGTCGCCGTCCGCCCGGACACAGGGCGGCATGCTCGACATCCACGTCGAATCCGGCCAGGCGGCGCTGAAAGCGGCCGGTCTTCACGACGAGTTCCGCGCGCTGGTGCATCCCGGCGGCGAGGCCATGCGCGTCCTCGACCGGCACGCGATCGTGCACCTCAACGAGACCGACGACGGCGACGGCGGCCGTCCCGAAGTCGCCCGAGGCGATCTGCGCGATCTGCTGCTCGGCTCCCTGCCCGAAGGCACCGTGCGCTGGGGCGCCAAAACCACCGGCGCACGCCCGCTCCCCGGCGGCGGGCACGAGGTGACCCTGGCCGACGGCACGTCCTTCACCACGGACCTGCTGATCGGTGCCGACGGCGCGTGGTCCAAGGTCCGCCCCCTGGTCTCCCGTGCCCTGCCTGCCTACGAAGGCATCTCCTTCGTCGAAGTGCACCTGCACGATGCCGCGAATCGCCACCCCGCTAGCGCCGCGCTCACCGGCGACGGCATGTTCTTCGCACTCGGTGGGGGCAAAGGGCTTCTGGGGCATCTCGACACTTCAGGCAGCCTCCACGTCTACATCGCGCTGAAAACCGCCGAGGACTGGATCTCCACCATCGACTTCAGCGACACGCCCTCGGCGAAAACCGCGCTGCTGGACCACTTCGACGGCTGGGACGCCGGTTTGCGCGCGCTGATCACCGACGCCGACGGTGAACTGACTCCGCGGCCCATCCACGCGCTGCCCATCGGTCACCGCTGGGACCGTGTCCCCGGCGTCACCCTCCTCGGGGACGCCGCCCATCTGATGTCACCGTTCGCCGGTGAAGGCGCCAACCTCGCGATGCTCGACGGCGCCGAACTCGGCCTCGCCCTCGCCGCGCATCCCGGCGACGTCGAAGCCGCGCTCAAGGCCTACGAGACGGAGCTGTTCCCGCGAAGTGAGGCCTCAGCGGCGGAATCCGCCGAAAACCTCGCCCTCTGCTTCGCCGAAGACTCCCCGAAGCCCTTGCTGGACCAGTTCGCGGCCTACCGCTGACCGGCAGGCTGGGAGCGCCTGGCGTAGGCGCGGGCGGCACGGGCCCGGTCGCCACAGCGCACGGAACACCACTGACGCCGCCCGTTGCGCAGGAAGAACCGAGTACACGGCGGAGAACCGCAGGCCGCGATCCGCTCCGCGTCCGGCCCGGTCACCAGGTCCGCGGCGTTGGCGGCGAGGGTCGCCAGCGCGTGCTCGACGATCTGGGTGATCGGATGCGACGCGGTGCGGTACAGCCCCCTGGCCGGATCCCAGCGCAGGAGCTCGGCGGTGGGCGCCTTGCTCAGCGCCTCGTTGACGGCGTTGAGGGCGCTCTGCGGCGCCGGATCCGAACAGGAGCGCGAGGCGAGCAGCACCCGCACCTGCTCACGCAGCGAGCGCACCAGGCCCGCGCACATCTCCTGCAGACCGGCGTCGACCGGGGCGAGCCCCTGTTCGGCGAGCCAGCCGGTCGCGGCCGCCGGAGTGCCGAGCAAATCGATGAACTGGCCGCCGGGCAGCGCGATCGTGGTGTTGGCGAGCGCCAGCGCGACGTACTGCTCGGCGCCCGGGGCAGGAGGAAGGGCAGCGGTGTCGTCCACGTTCTCATGGTAGGCGCCGAGCTCATCCATGAGAAACTCTCACGGAAGTAGTTGCGGTCTTCCGTGAGAACTCGCTAATGTCACTCACGGAAAGAACAATACCTATCCGTGAGGTGGATGATGGACCAGATCAGCGACCAGCTCTCCGTCCAGGTCTTCGGCGGGCCGACCGCACTGATCGACTACGGCGGAGTGCGGTTCCTGACCGACCCGACCTTCGACGAGCCCGGCCACTACGAAAGGCCCGACGGGAGACCCGGCCTCACCAAGACCGCGCCGCCTTCGGCGAGCCCCGCGGACCTCGGCCGCGTCGACGCCGTCCTGCTCTCCCACGACGAGCATCCGGACAACCTCGACCACTCCGGCCGGAAACTGCTGGCGGACGTGCCCTTGACCCTCACCACACCCAGCGGCGCGGGACGGCTCGGCGGCACCGCGAAAGGGTTGGAGACCTGGGAGACGGTCGAACTCGACCGGCCGGGCGGGGGAGTCGTGACGGTGACCGCCGCGCCCGCGCTCCACGGGCCGGAAGGCTCGGAGAAGATCACCGGCGACGTCGTCGGCTTCGTCCTGACCGGAGACGGCCTGCCGACGGTCTACGTCAGCGGCGACAACGCCTCGCTCGACGTCGTCCGGCAGGTCGCGGATCGATTCGGGCCGATCGACACCGCGGTGCTCTTCGCCGGCGCCCCGCGCCTGAAGCCGGTCTTCGACGGTGCCCTGCTCGTCCTCGACAGCGCGCTGGCCGCCGAGGCGACGCGGATCCTCGGCGCCCGCACGGTCGTCCCGGTGCACATCGACAGCTGGACCCACTTCACCGAAGGCCGCGACGAGCTGGTGGCCGCGTTCACCTCGGCCGGGCTGGCCGATCGGCTGCGCCTGAGCCGGGCTTGATCGTCTACGTTCGAGGTACGCCGACGAGAAAGCGAGCACCGCCATTCCCTCCACCACGCTGAGCATTCCGACGCCTGACGGCCAGTCCGACGCCTTCGCCGCGTACCCCGGCGAGGGCGGAACGCATCCTGGTGTCCTCCTGTACCCGGACGCGTTCGGGCCACGCCCCGTCCTGTGGGACATGGCCCGGGAACTGGCCGATCACGGCTATTACGTCCTGGTTCCCAACGTCTTCTACCGGCACCGCCCGGCGCCCGTGTTCGACCTGCCTGAGCACATCACCGCCGAACACCGCCCCGAGCTGTTCGGCCAGATCATGCCGCTCGTCGAGGTGCACACCGCCGAACGTGCGCTGAGCGACGCCGGCGCCTACCTCGACTTCCTCACCGCCCGGCCCGAGGTCGGCGCCGGACCGGTCGCCGCGATCGGCTACTGCATGGGCGCCGTCCTCGCGATGCGCACCGCGACGGCCCACCCCGGCAAGGTCGCCGCCCTGGCCGGATTCCACCCCGGCGCCCTCGTCACCGATCAACCCGACAGCCCGCACCGGCAGATCCCGCACCTCACCGCGAAAGTCCACCTCGGCCTCGCCGAGGGCGACCTGACACCCGAGGCGATCACCGAGATCAGCAAGGCGTTCGACGCCGCCGGAGTCGAATACAGCTGCGAGACCTACCCCGGCACCGTTCACGGCTTCACGATGTCCGACACCGAAGCATTCGACGCCGCAGGTTCGCGACGCCATTGGGAGCGGCTCCTCGCACTCCTCGGCAGCACGCTGAAATCTTGAGCAGCCCGGGAGCGGCGCGGCAAAGGCACTCGATAATGCAATTGACGCCCGCTCCCGGTATTCGCGATGATGAGCGCCTACCGAGAAGGCGAAGGGCGGTCACGATGAATGCACAACTGGACTATCAAAGCCTTCTGGGCAGTTCAGGCTCCTCGTCGTGACGTAGCACGTCAGGTCAGGGAGCCGCCGGTCGAGCCTTCGATCAGGCGGCTTTCTTTATGGTGCGAGGAATTCCCGCCGGCGATTTCCGGACATTCGCTCGTCTCGCGGTTCTAGCCCAACTGGCAGAGGCACCTGGTCGAGAACCAGGACAGTCGGGGTTCGACTCCCCGGAACCGCACTAATGCCCCTATAGCCCAACGGAAGAGGCAACGCGCTCAGAACGCGTCCAGTCCAGGTTCGAATCCTGGTAGGGGTACCACGGCACCTGCCATAGTGGGTTTGGTGGAAAACGACTACGACCCCTTCGCCGAGGCATACGCCGCCGAGAACGAGACCAGCCTGATCAACGCCTACTACACTCGGCCCGCGATTCTCGATCTGGCCGGAGACGTGACCGGCAGGCGGATCCTCGACGCCGGGTGCGGCGCAGGCCCGCTGTCCGAGGCACTGCGCGATCGGGGCGCCATCGTGACCGGCTTCGACTCCAGCGCCAAAATGCTGGAGCTGGCCCGGAAACGTCTCGGCGACGACGCGGCACTGCGGATCGCCGACATCGGCGAACCGCTGCCCTACCCCGACGCTGCCTTCGACGACGTCATCGCCGCCCTCGTCCTGCACTACCTGGAAGACTGGACAGGGCCGCTGGCCGAGATCCGGCGCGTGCTGAAACCCGGCGGCAGGCTGATCATGGCCGTCAACCACCCGATCATCTTCAAGCTGGTCCACCCCGAGGGCGACTATTTCCAGACCGTCAAGTGGTCAGAGGAGTACACCTTCGGCGGCCAGAAAGCCGTGCTGACGTACTGGCATCGGCCACTGCACGCGATGACCGACGCCTTCACCGCGGCGGGTTTCCGGACGGCCGTCGTCAGCGAGCCGCATCCGGCGCCGGGTGCACGGGAGCGCTTCCCGGAAGAGCTCGCGGGCAAGACCGCCTTCCTGAGTTTCCTGTTCTTCGTCCTGGAGGCGGTCTAGCACCACGCCTTCGTGTCTCTCGGTTGAGAGAACCAGGTCAGGCGTCGCTGACATGCCAGGCGTCGGCGACGAGGTCGACCGCGCTGCGCGCCGGGTCACGGGCCGCGTGATCGTAGACGCCGCTGGTGGTGTCGATGCTGGCGTGCCCCACGTCTGCCTGCACGTGTTCCAGCGACGCTCCGGCCTCGACCGCGGCGGTCACGTAGAAGTGCCGCAGCGCGTGGGGATGCATCGCCTCGGCGACATCGGCCAGCTCTGGGCCGCCGGCCGCGGCGATACGGCGCAGGAGCTGCCAGATCGCCTGCCGGGAGAACCGGCGTCCGCCACGGGTCACCAGCAGCGGCAGGTCGGAGGTCCGGGTGCGACGACCCGCACCGGTCACCACCTCGGCCCCCGTACCGTCCGTGCGCAGCGCCAGATAGTCCAGCAGCGCGCGCTCGGCGGGCACGCTCAGATACACGATGCGGACCTTCCCGCCCTTTCCGTGTACGCGAAGCGCCCGCCGCCCCCGGGTGACGTGCAGGTCGGCGCAGTCGAGCCCGCACAGTTCGCTGACCCGCAAGCCGAGCGTGAACAACGCGATGATCGCGACCGAGCGCGCGACATCACAGGCACTCGCGCCGCGCCTCGGTGTCCCCGCCGCCTGATGTAGCGCCGCGACCTGCCGGGTCGTCAAGGTGACCGTCGCCGACGTGCTCGCCGCCGCCGCGGCCAGCCCCAACCGCCTCCGGTCCAGCGCCGCCGGATTCGCCGCGACCAGACCCGCGTCGGCCAGAGACGAGTACATGGTCTTCACCGTCGCCAGCATCCGGTCCCGCGTCGACGGCGCCGCGCCCGCCGACTCCAGATCCCTCAGCCACGTCTTCACCTGTGCCGAGGTCGCCACCGTCGGATCCACTCCGTTGGCCGCGCACCACCGCAGCCAGTGGCAGGCCCGTAGCCGGCCCCGGCTCGCGCGGGGAGGCCCTGTCCGGCCCGCCGGATCGGCCGCCCGCGGGATGATGACGGCCTGGGCGTAGTCGGCCACCGCGTCAGCCCACTGATCCTCGGCCGGGCCGCCGATGCGGGGCCGCATCCAGGCACCGATGTCGGCGGTGGTCACGGGCAGCCCCAGCCCTTCCGCGTAGGTGCGGCGGGTCTGGTGGTTGCCGTATCCGGTCAGCCACTCGGTGATGCCGGACAGCAGGCCGGCCGGATTCGCGACTCCCGGCCAGACTTCGCTGTCTCCCACGTTTTCTCCGGGGGAGACAGCGGCGGAATCGAGGCCGGGCAGGAGCTTCACTGTCGGCTGCCCTCCGGGCTCCGGGCGCTCGTGTCGATCATCCGATCACCGTAGTGGTCGTGCCAGGCACGCGAGAACGCGGGAATCGAGCCATCGTCACCGTGACGAAACGAGGCGGTCATCCGAGATGGCGGACGGCACATGTTGCCGCCGGTAACGGCAAACACGTTTTCAGGCGGGTCGATCGACCCCGTTTTCCAGGGTGATCACACCCCTTTCGGTCGAGCTGAGAGCGGGATCGGAACTCAGCTACAAAATGTATCTTTTGTAGCTGAGTTAGGTTGGAGTTGAGGTTTCCAATACCTCAGTTATAGGTTTCATAACTACCAAGGTAGGCTTTGGGCATGGTCGAGAACGAGGGTGCGGTAGCCGGGGAACGTGCGCCGGAGCAGGCGCGATGCGGGTTTCGCAAATGCCGCGAGCCGCTGCCGCCGCCGGGGCCACGCGGAGGGAGGCCCTACGAGTTCTGCCCGGACAGGACGTGGCCCGGCGGGAAGAGCTGCAAGCAGCTGGCCGCGGCGGAGCAGGCCCTGCGGGAGGCGCTGGGGGACGACGCCGTGCCGTCAGCGGCTCTGCTGGACGCCGGTCAGGCCTTCGATCAGGCGGCTGCCGCGCTGACCGATCCCCTCCGCACGTTGAGCAACGCGCTGGACGCGGTCACCGCCCATCTGCGGGATGAGATCGCTGCGGCCGTTGGTCAGGCCGACGCCGCGCATGGGGCCGCGGTGGAGGCCGATCGGCAACGGGACGCCGCGCTGGCACGAGCGGCCGAAGCCGAAGCCGAAGCCGAAGCGGCACTGGGAGCGGCTCGGACGGCTCAGCTCGCCGAGTCACTGGCCAAGGCGACCGCGGACGAGGCGGTCGAGGCCCGGGCTGCCGCCCAGCTGGCTCAAGCCAAAGCGGAATCGGCCACCGTTGTGATCACCCGGCGTGTGAAGGAGGTCGGTGAGGAAGCGGCGGCACTGCGAACCAGAGCCGATGAGCTGGCGGCCACGCTCTCGGCCCGTAGTGAGGAACTGGCGACACGGACCGCCGAGCGAGACGCCGCACAGACTGCGTTGGCCGAGTCAGACGAGCGTCGTAAAACATGGGAGCGGCTTGTGGACACGCAGAAGCGCGAGCTGACCGCGGAGTTGGACGTAGTCCGGGGGGAACTGCGAGATCAAGACGTCCGTCATCGGGAAGCTCTCGCCGAGCAGACAGCGCGTGACATGGCTTCGCGCGAGCAGCTCGCGGACGTTCAAGCTGAACTGACCACAGTGCGCGAGCAACTTGCCGCGGCCCAGCTTCGGCTCACTCAATCCCAGGCAGTGAACGATCAGACCACGGCGACACTGTCCCGCATCCGCCAACGCGCCCTCGTCGCGACAGAGGAACCGTCGGCGCCGCTGCGAAACGACCTCCTGGAAATCCTCCTCGGCGAAGAGACGCCAGTGTCGGAGTAGCAAGCGAACTCGGTGCGGGCCCTGCCGTCGGCTAACTTCAGGACATGGACCTACAGCAGAGGATCGGCGCACGTGGGAGCGAGTTCCTGCTGTTCGCCGTGACGCCTCCTCGACTCACGGTTTCGCCGGAGCGGACGCAGGAGATCGCCGACGCCACGCGCAAGCGGCTGTCGAGGTTGAACCTCGACGGGCTCGTGCTCTACGACATCGACGACGAGAGCGATCGCAACCCGGAGGAGCGGCCCTTTCCGTTTCTCCCCACGATCGACCCGGCGACCTTCCTGGACCGGCACCTCACCGACTGGCACACGCCGGTCGTGGTCTACCGGGCGGTCGGGAAGTATCAGGAAAGCGACCTCCGTTCCTGGCTCGACGCCCAGGACGCCGACCGGGCGCTCACCGTGTTCGTCGGTGCCTCTTCGCGCGACAAGCCGTCCGCGACGTCGCTGGTCCGCGCTCAGGAGCTACGCGCGGAGACGCGGCCCGACCTGCTGCTCGGCGGCGTCGCGATTCCGGAGCGGCACACCCGCCGAGGCGAGGAGCATCTGCGCCTGATCGCCAAACAGGAAGCAGGCTGCTCGTTCTTCGTCACCCAGGTCGTCTACGACGTCAACGCGGCGAAAGACATGGTGTCGGACTACCGATACCGATGCGCCGCGCTCGGGCTGCGACCGGTCCCGATCGTGTTCACGTTCTCGGTATGCGGCTCCTCGAAGACCCTCGAGTTCCTCCAATGGCTCGGTGTGGATGTGCCACGGTGGATCCAGAACGACCTTCGACACGCGGACGACACACTCCAGGAGTCGTACGACCAAGCGTTGGCGACGGCCCGTGAACTCGTGGGTTTCTGCCGGCGCAAGGACGTCCCGTTCGGCATCAATGTCGAAAGTGTGTCGATCCGAGCGGCCGAAATCGAGGCGTCGGTGGCTCTCGCGGAGGCCCTCGGCAAGGAACTGCGCCGGTAGGTCGGCGACAGGAATCAGGGGAGGACGTCGCCGAGCTTGACCAGCCCCTCCTTGATCCCGTCCTCGATGCGCCGGTACGTGTCCGCCCCGGTGACCAGGCTGTCCGCGATGCCGCCGACCGTTTCCACCCCCGCCGCCAGCCGGTCGCCCGCCGCCGTGACGTGCTTGGTCAGCGTGTCGCTGAAGGCGGTGGCCGCGGGGACGTCGCCGAGCAGATGCGGCACCAGCTGCAGCCGCGACATGGCGCCGGCCGCGGTGCTCAACGTCGACGTCGCCCCGTCCAGGACACCCGCGGCACCGACCAGCGAGTCGGGATCGGTTTCGTATCCGGCGTCGCCGGGGGAGAGCGCGCCGTCGGGGTCGAGGCCGAGTTCTTCCAGCGAGATCCTGGTCAGCTCGGGTTCGTCCCACTTCGAGCCCGGGTTCTTCTGGTAGCCGTAGGCGCCGGATTCGTGCGCCAGCACGATCTCCCCGTCGATCTCGACGGCCTCTTCGACGCCGTGCGAGTCGTAGCCGTCTTCGTTGCCCGGCTCGCCGCCCTTCAGCTCGATCTCTTCGCGATCGTTGAAGTCGTACCACTCCGGCGTCCGGTCCTGCCGGTAGAACTTGCCGCTGTGCCCGTCGGAGGAGGAGAAGATGAACTCGTCGTCGCGCACCACGACGCCCTGGACGTTGTTCGGTGTCTCGATCGGATCTCCGGCCTCGTCCGGCCGGGGTGAGCCGTCCGGGCCGACCGGGACCTCGTAGAGCCGGTTGTTGGTGTAGTCGCCCACGAAGAGCTTGCCTTGCGCGTAGGTGACGTAACTGTGAGCGGGCGTGTCGACCACGTCCACGGCGTCGACCGGCACACCGCTGTCCTGCGCGGCGTCGAGTTCGGCCTTGTCGTAGACGTACACGTATCCGTTGGACGACACCCAGACGTGCTTGCCGTCCGTCGCGACACCGCCGGTGTGCGTCGGCGCGCCGACCTCGCCGTTGCCGTTGAGGTAGACGTTGCCCGATTCCACTCCGGTCTCGTAGTCGACGTAGGTCAGCCTGCTGGGGGTCAGCCCGGGGCCGATCGGGCTGTCGCCCTTCCCGTCTCCGTCGCCGTCGTGGTACGAGCCGACGAGCAGGTTCTCGCCGTCGTAGGCCAGACCTTGGGACGTCCACGGTTGCCCTGGATCGACGCCGCTGATGTCGGCGTTGCCGTCGCCGTCCCAGCCCTCGCTCCCGCCGCCGTCGGTCGTGGCCGCCAGCGCGGTGAGCCTGCTTTCGTAGGTCTGCTGGGCGACGGTCAGCGCCCGGATGGTCTTCATCGCGATCTCCGGCGCTTCGAGGAGGTCGGTCAGGCCGAGCTTGCGCCATGGTGCGATGGCGGCGTCGGCCGACGTCCGCAGCGCGGAGTACGCCTCCGCGGCGCCCTTGACCGCCGCCTCGGCCGCGTCGAGCCGGGCGTACACCTCGGCGACGGTTCGCGAGGACTGTTTCGCCTTGCCGACGAACTCCGCGGCCGCCGTGCCGCGCCAGGACCGCGCCGCCCGCAGGGCACCCTCGGAGATCCCGTCCGCCACGGTCTGCAACGACGTCTTGGCGTCGGCGATGGTGGCGCCGACCTCGGCGATTCCCGCCGCGTCCCCCGACGTGAGCTTGGCGTGGAGCGGTTCGGGATCCAGGAACGGCATCGGCTTCTCCTCGGGCAACCCCAGGTCAGGGTGGGTCGTGCGCGTTCAGACGCCGGAAGTCCGGCACCGGTTCCCCCGCATCACCCACCCCTGCCCCCAGGGGTCAGGACAGCATGCCGCCGTCCACCCGCAGAACTGTCCCGGTCACGTAGGAGGCGCGGTCGCTCAGCAGCCACGCCGCGGCCTGCGCGATCTCGTCGGGCTCGGCCACGCGTCCCAGCGGGGTCTGGGCGTTGAGCCGCTCCAGGA
Organism: Amycolatopsis sp. EV170708-02-1; assembly: GCF_022479115.1. Classification (NCBI taxonomy): domain Bacteria; kingdom Bacillati; phylum Actinomycetota; class Actinomycetes; order Pseudonocardiales; family Pseudonocardiaceae; genus Amycolatopsis; species Amycolatopsis sp. EV170708-02-1. The sequence goes on along the minus strand of NZ_CP092497.1, from coordinate 1,882,507 downwards.
TGCCCGGCGAGCTCTCGACCCACTCGGAGAACATCTCGGTCAGCGTCGTGCCGGGTGCGACGGCGTTGATCCGGATCTCTTCCGGACCATAGGTGGTGGCGGCCGACGCGGTGAGGCTGTTGACACCGCGTTTCATCGCGCCGTACGCGGGGAGTTCCGGGTTGGCCATCAGGCTGCCGACGCTGGTGTTGTTGACGATGGCCCCGGTTTTCGCGGTGGCCCGGATCGCCTCGATCTCGGCGACCATCGCCAGCCACGGACCTTTCAGGTTCACCGCGTAGATACGGTCGAAATCGGCTGCGGTCACCCGGTCCATCGGGCCGGGCGGCACGTTGGTCGCGCCGTTGTTGAACGCGACGTCGAGCCTGCCGTGCAGCTCCACCGCCCGGTCGACGGCCGCGCGGATGCTCGCCGCGTCGCCGAGGTCGCACACCACGTGGTCCGCGATGCCGCCCTCCGCGCGGATCTCCTCGGCCACGGCCTTGAGCTGGGACTCGGTGCGGGCGGCGAGCACCACACTGGCGCCTTCCCTGGCGAACAAGCGCGCGGCGGCGGCGCCGATACCTCGGCCGGCACCGGTGACGAAGGCGACCTTGCCGTCGAGCAGGCCCGAAACAGTCGTTGTGTTGGTCATGGCACCGAGGGTTCTCCCGCCCTCGGCGCCTATCCAGGCATCGGCGGTACCTGGCTCGCGGGCCGCCATCGTCCACACTGGAGTGGTGGACAGACGACAACTGGCGGACTTCCTGCGCAGCAGGCGCGAGCGGATCACGCCCGCCGACGTCGGCCTACCCGCCGGGCCCCGCCGCCGCACCCCTGGTCTGCGACGCGAGGAGGTGGCGCAGCTGGCGTTCATCTCGACCGAGTACTACACGCGGCTGGAACAGGCTCGCGGTCCACGGCCCTCGCGCGAGGTATTGGGCGGGCTGACCAGGGCGCTTCGGCTGTCGGACGTGGAACGGGATCACCTGCACCACCTCGCCGGCGCGCCGCCGGGACCGCCGCCCGGCCCGTCCCGCGAGGTCCGGCCGAGCATTCTCGCGCTGCTGCACCGTCTTCCGCAGGCGGCGGCCATCGTGCTGTCGGCGACCTACGAGGTGCTCGCCTGGAACGACCTCGCCGCGGCGCTGATGGAGGACTTCTCCGCGCTGCCCCGACGGGAGCGCAACCTCGTGCGCCGCGCGTTCCTCGGGCCGCGGCCGGACGGGAGGCGGCTGTACGGAGTGTCCGATGTGGACGACTTCGCGGCGAGCGCGGTCCGGAACCTGCGGGCCACCGCCGGCCGCTATCCCGACGATCCCGAAGTCGGCGGCCTGATCCGGGAACTTCTCGACGGCAGTGAGGAATTCGCCCGGCTGTGGGCCGCGCACGACGTGTGCGCCGCGCCGATGCTGTGCACGACGTTCCGGCATCCGGTGGTGGGCCCGGTCAGCGTGAACTGCGACGTCCTCGACATCAGCGACCGGGACCAGCAGGTCGTGATCTACACCGCCGACCCCGGCACGCCGTCGGAGAACGCGTTACGGCTGCTGTCCGTTGTCGGGACGCAGCGGATGGACGCTCCGCTCTGAGCCTTTTGTAGGTTCCCTCGATACCAGCGGGTCGATCCTCAGTGCGATGGCGAGCGCGAAGCGGCCGGCCGGATCGTCGATCGTGCCGCCGAACAGCGTCCGCAATTGCCGGATCCGGTACCGGACGGTCTGGACGTGGACGTGCAGTTCGATACCGATCGCCTGCGGCTGATCCGGCCGCGCCAGCCAGGCCGCCAGCGTCGCGGTGAGCCGTTGCCTCGCCGGTTCGGGCAGACCGGCCAACGGCGCGAGGACGTCTTTCGAGAATTCGGCGGCGAGTGCGGGGTCGGCGGTCAGCAGCAGATCGATGCGGTGATCGGTGGTGTGGACGAGGGGGCTGTCGCCGAGCGCGCCGGTGCGGGCGAGCCGCCAGAGCGCGCTCGCCCGGCGGGCACTGAGCGCGGCCGAGCGGAGCGGCACGACCGGGCCCACCCCGGCCTGGTCGTCGCCGAGCAGATCCCGCAACCGGCCGAGGTACCACTCGAGCCGGTCGGCGGGCATGACCACCGCGGTCAGGTCGTGGTGGCGGCCGACCAGCACGCGCCCCGGCATCCGGTCCAGCAGCCGCGATGCGACGTCGGCGCTGGTGACGGCGACGACGAGGCTGCCGGGCAGGACCCACATGGCCTGGCTCGCGGCGTCGTCGAGCAGGTCCCGGGTGGCGGCCGGTTCGGAGAGCAGGAGCCCCAGGAGCCGGTCCCGCCGCGCTTGCCCCGCCCTCGCCGCCTGCGAGCGTGCTTCGGCGTACCCGTCGGCGGCCGCGGCCGAGAGTTCCGCGATGAAGGCGAAAAGCGCCTCGCCGAGTTCGACGATCGCCTGGGTCGGCAGATCCACCGCCGGTGCCGCCGAGGTCAGCTGCCGCCAGACGCCCAGCGCCGCCGACTGGTAGAAGCCGAGCATCTCCTCGAGGCTGCGGCCCGCGGTGTGCTGGGCCCGGCCCTGCGCGCGGTAGACCTCCCGGTCGGTGGTGATGTCGGGATGGCCGATTTCGCTGAAGAAGGCGTGCAAAGCGACGTCGAGGGTGGTTTGGAGGTTCGCCGCGGTCCGGTCGTCCAGCGGGGTCCGCAGCCCGGCACGGACCTGGTCCATCGCGGCGGACGCGATCGCGGCGGTGTCGGGCTCCAGCCGGGTCAGCACCGAGGCGTCGAGCCTGCGCCAGGGCTGTGCCGGCGCCTTCGTCATAGAGGGAACCTACAAAACTCCGATCAAGAACGCGCGCCTCCGTTCTAGTGGTTCTGCCCGGCGCGGCGGACGCTGATCGCGGCATTCGACGACGCATGCAGGAGGCGGCAGTGACACGCTGGGGAAGACTCGCCCGGATCGCCGCGGTGGCGGGCACCGCACTGACCCTCGTCGGAATCGGGACACCGGCCCTCGCCTCGGCGGAGCGGCAGGTGTACGTCGCGATGGGTGACTCGTTCTCGGCGGGCTCGGTGGTGCTGCCGCAGTCCGATCTGCTCACCTGCGCCCGGTCGGCGATCAACTACGCGGGCCTGCTGGCGAAGGAGATCGACGTCGACGAACTGCGCGATGTCACCTGCGGCGCTGCGACCACGTCGCATTTCAGCAACCCGCAGAAGGGCATCATCTCCGGCACGAACCCGCCGCAGTACGACGCGCTCTCGGCCGACACGACCCTGGTGACCGTCGGCATCGGCGGCAACGACATCGGCTTGGTCGGGCTCGCGACCTCGTGCGTGAACCTGCTGCCGGTGGGCGCCTCGTGCAAGGCGGCCAACACCACGGGCGGGGTGGACAAGTACGCCACCAAGATCGACGCGTTCGCCGCGACCTACGGCACGGTGATCGAGCAGATCCGCCAGCGCGCCCCGCGGGCCGAGATCGTCATGGTGGGCTACCCGACCGGGATCAAATCCGGCGGCTGCTGGCCGCTCGTCCCGGTCCTGCCGCAGGACGCCGACTACATCCAGGCCAATATCGACCGGCTCAACGCGCGGATGGCCGAGCAGTCCGCCGCGCACGGCGCGAAGTACGTCGACATCCGGACGCCCAGCATCGGTCACGACGCCTGCCAGCCGATCGGCGTCAAATGGATCGAAGGGCTCATCCCGTCGGTGGTGAACAACAGCTTCGCCCCGCTGCACCCGAACGCCGCCGGGCTCGCAGCCGTGGTGCCGAGTATCCGGAAGGTGCTGTAGCGCAGGGGCGGGGCACGTCTCGTGAGTGGTGAGGACGGTTAGCGCCAAGGGTGTCTTAGGTACTGACTGGGCGTGGTCGTTGGACTACGCGATCGCCACCGCAGCCCCGGGAACACCACCTGTCCCAGTAGTCACAGGGGCGTGTGAAGGACTCCTTCCCTCGGCTGAGCCGAGGGAACTCGACCTTCATACCGTCCCAAGTATGTGAAGGCCCCCTTCACTGCGTCTAGCGCAGTGAAGCGGGCCTTCACATACTTCAGGGGCGTGCAAGGGGCGGCGGTGGACTGGTGGGTCAAGTCTCGTGAGTGGTGAGGACGGTTAGAACCGTCCTCACCACTCACGAGACCGAGCTGGTCAGGCGGACGGCGCCCAGTACAGGAGCCGGTTCGGGGAACCGGAGCCCGGGTTCGTCACCTTGCCGGGAGTGGCCGCGTTGATCAGCGCGGTGGCCACCTGCGCGGGTGTGGCGGTCTTGTTGTTCTGCAGGAAGCGGGCCGCGACACCGACCACGTGCGGGGTCGCCATCGAGGTGCCGCTGATGGTCCTCGTGGCGGTGTCGTTGGTGTTCCACGACGACGTGATGTTGGTGCCCGGCGCGAAGATGTCGACGACGCTGCCGTAGTTGGAGAAGCTGGAGCGCGCGTCGGTGTCGGTGGCCGAGCCGACGGTGATCGCCTGGGTCACGCGGGCGGGGAGAAACCGGACGCGTTCGAGTTCGAATTCCCGGCGGCCACGCCGTAGGTGACGCCCGCGGCGATCGAGCGGCGGACGGCGTCGTCGAGCGTGCTGGAGGCGCCGCCGCCGAGGCTCATGTTGGCCGCGGCCGGTTTGACGTGGTTCTTGGTGACCCAGTCGATACCCGCGATGACGCCGGCGGTGGTGCCGCTGCCGGAGTTGTTGAGCACGCGGACGCCGTAGACGGTCGCGCCCTTGGCGATGCCGTACTGCGAACCGGCGATGGTGCCGGCGACGTGGGTGCCGTGACCGTTGCCGTCCTGCGCGACGGCGTCGTTGTCGACGAAGTCGTAGCCGTTGCGGGCGCGGCCGCCGAAGGTCTGGTGGCTGACCCGCAGGCCGGTGTCGATGACGTAGACGTTCACGCCCGCGCCGGTGCTGGTGTAGCTGTACTTCTTGTCGAGCGGGAGGTTGCGCTGGTCGACGCGGTCGAGGCCCCAGGACGGCGGGTTGGTCTGGGTCGCGTCCGCGTGGACGACCTGGTTCTGCTCGACGGACGCCACCGACGGGTCGGCGGCGAGCCGCTTGGCCTGCCGCTCCGACAGCGTCGCGGAGAAGCCCTTGAGCGAGCTGCTGTAGACCTGCTCCACCTTCGCGCCGAAACGGTTCGCCAGCGTGCTCACGGCGCCGATGTCCTTCAGCGTGACGATGTAGCTGTTCGGGATCGCTCCGGCGGATCCCGCGGCGAGGATCTGTCCTTCGGCGGCTTGCGCGGGAGCGCCCGTGGTGACGCTGATCGCCACCGCGACCGCGCTCGCCATTCCGGCACGCGACAGCCAACGCGCTTGTCTCGTCTCTCGCATGTGTTCGTCCTGTCGTTCGCAGGGGACCGGCCGGTCAAGGACCACAGCGGCGAAAGCGGTCCAGCTCGACCGCATGGGACGGCACCTGCCGAATCCCACGGAGATCGAGGTTATTGAGCGTCTGAGGTGTCCGAATCGACTGAATGGGGCAGGCCCCGACCTTCGTCTGGCGGCCATTGGCGGCGGGTGCCCTGCACGGAAAGTGCTCTCCGTACCCTGTGGCTGGAACACCTTGCCGAGCTTCTGGAGTCCGAACCACCGTGCCAGCCCTTTCCAGCCTGCGAGCCGACTGCGCGAACTGCTTCGGCCTGTGCTGTGTCGTCCCGGCCTTCGCGGCGTCGGCCGACTTCGCGATCACCAAACCGGCGGGCCAGGCGTGCCCGAACCTGCGTGAGGACTCGCGGTGCGGCATCCACGACAAGCTCCGCAAGACGGGGTTCACCGGCTGCACGGTCTACGACTGCTTCGGCGCGGGCCAGAAGGTCTCGCAGGTCACCTTCGACGGCGAGGACTGGCGGAAGTCGCCGAAGACGGCGAAAACGATGTTCGCGGTCTTCCCGGTGATGCGGGATCTGCAGGAGCTGCTCTACTACCTCACCGAGGCGGCTTCGCTGCCGACGTCCGCGCCGATCCGTGACGACCTGGCCGAGTTGATCGACCGGACCGAGCGGATGACGCTGGACACGCCCGGCGTGCTGCGGAAACTGGACGTCCACTCGCATCGGGGCGCGGTGAACGGGCTGCTGCTGCGCGCGAGCGAACTCGCCCGCGCCGCCGTGCCGGGCAAGAAGAAGGACCGCCGCGGTGCCGACCTCATCGGCGCGAAGCTCAAGGGAGCGAACCTGCGCGGCGCTCTTTTGCGCGGGGCGTACCTGATCGGCGCAGATCTGCGGGGAGCCGATCTCCGGCAGGCCGACGTCACCGGGGCGGACCTGCGTGACGCCGACCTCCGCGGCGCGGATTTCCGGGACGCGCTCTTCCTCCTCCAGTCGCAATTGGACGCGGCGAAGGGCGACGCGACGACGAAACTGCCGGAGTCGCTGTCCCCTCCGGCGCACTGGTGAGTCTGCTACCCCTCGTGGACGATTTCCTGCTGCCACTTGTCTCGTGGCTGCGTGTGCAGCCGCCAGTAGTGCTCGGCGATGTCGTCGGGGTCGAACGGGGTTCCTTTCGCGACGGGACCGGCGACGGTCACCGTGGCGACATGCACCCCTGAAGGACCGAATTGCTTGTCCAGCAGGGAAACCAGCGCTCTGACACCCGCCTTTCCGAGCGAGAGGCTGGTGTACGCGGGAACGGTTTCGGGCATCCCGCCGGTCACGATGATGGTGCCCGATCCGCGCTCGGCCATGCCCGGCGCGACCTGGGCGGCGGTGGTGATCGCTCCGACGACGTTGACCGACCACGCCGCGAGATGCCGTTCGACGGACAGCTCGCCGGGAGCGTCGGCCTGGATGATCGCCGCGTTGTAGACCACGACGTCGGGCACCCCGTGCTCCCGCACGGCGGTGTCGAGAGCGGCCCTGAGGGAGGCTTCGTCGGTGACGTCGGCGGTGAGTGCCAGCGTGGTTCCGAGCTCGGCGGCCAGCGGCTCCAGGGTCGCCGCGCTTCGGGCCAGCAAGGTGATCGGCAGCCCTTCCTTGGCGAATCGGTGCGCGACCGAGCGGCCGATACCCGGTCCCGCGCCGATGATCACTGCGCCTGCCATGTGGTTCTCCTTTCGAGTGGGGTGACCGTAGGGCCTGACATCGGTGTGAAGGTCAAGTGCCGCGCTGCAAAGTGGTCACCGGATGAGCGGTTTACCTGCGAGACTGGGCGCATGCGTGCCGATCGCCTGGTGGCCACCCTCCTGCTGATGCAGGCGCGTGGCCGCGTCACGGCTTCAGAACTGGCGGACGAGCTGGAGATCTCGGTCGCCACCGCCCGGCGCGACCTCGAGGCGTTGTCGGCCGCGGGCGTCCCGGTGTACCCGCAGCCCGGCCGGGGCGGCGGCTGGTCGCTCGTCGGCGGCGCGCGGACCGACCTCAGTGGACTGTCGGCGTCGGAGGCTCAGGCGCTGTTCCTGCTCGCCGGTCCGGCGGCGTCGATCTCGCCCGAGGTGAAATCCGCGCTGCGGAAGCTGGTCCGGGCCCTGCCGGACACGTTCCGCGCCGACGCGCAGGCCGCCGCGGACGCGGTCGTCATCGACCCGTCGCGGTGGGGTGAGCGAGAGAAGGAGCGGCCCGAATTGCTCACCGTGCTGCAAGCCGGGATCGTGCGTCGTCGCAAGGTCCGGTTCGGCTACGCGAAGAAGGGCGCGGAACCGGTGGAGCGGGTGGTGGATCCGTGGGGGCTCGTGGACAAGGACGACATCTGGTACCTCATCGCGGGCACCGAGAAGGGCCAGCGCACCTTCCGCGTCGACCGCATGTCCGACGCCGAGGTCACCGATCTGCCCGCGGCGCGGCCGGACGATTTCGAACTGACGCGCGCGTGGGAGCAGGTGGTCGACCGGGTCGAGCAACGGCGTTCGGGCCTGGACGCGACCGTGCTCATCGCCGAGCGGCATCTGCCGATCCTCCAGGACCACTTCGGACGGCAGGCGCGGGTCGAGGAGACGCTCGACGACGGGCGTGTGCGGGTGACGGTGTCGGCGCCGGTGGCGTGGATGATCGCCCAGCAGCTCGCGGGCTGGGGCTCGATGATCGAAGTGCTGGGCCCGGCGTCGGTCCAGGAGGAACTCGCGCGGATCGGCGCGGAACTGGTCGAGCGTTACGCGACGCCGGCGCGGTAACCCTGCGGGCTGACGCCGTGTTCGCGTTTGAACGCGGTGCTGAGCGCGAACGAGCTGCCGTAGCCGACCTGCCGGGCGACCGCGCCGATCGTGACGTCGGGGTGCTGGCGCAGGAGATCCGCGGCGAGCGCGATCCGCCAGCTCGAGAGGTAGGTCATCGGCGGTTCGCCGACCGCGGCGGTGAACCGCCGGGCGAACGCGGCACGGGACACGCCGGTGTCGGCCGCGAGGCTCGCCACGGTCCACGGTTCGGAAGGCTTGTGCTGCAACAGTTTCAGCGCGCGTCCGACGACGGGATCGCTATGCGCGCGGTACCAGGCGGGTGCCGCGGCGTCTGGCCGGTCGAACCACGTGCGCAGCGCGGCGACCAGGAGCAGATCGAGCACGCGGTCCAGGACGGCTTCCTGACCGGGCGTGTCCTTGACGATTTCAGCGGCGAGCAGTGACACCAGCGGGTTGTCCCACTCCTCGTCCCGGACGACCAGCAGCGACGGCAGCGCGTTGAGGAGCCGTTTGCTGATCTCGCCCTCCAGCGGGTAGGTGCCGGTGAGCAGGACGACGGGGCCGTCCGGGTCGTCGCCCCAGGTGCGGACGCCGAGATCCGACAGGTCGGTGAGGTGTTTCCCGTCCGGGGTCAGGCATTCCTGCCCCGGCAGGATCATCGCCTGCGGTGGCGTGGCGGGGTCGTCCGCGACGAGATACGGGTCCGGGCCGCGGGCGATGGCGATGTCGCCGGTGCCGAGGCGGACCGCGTCCCCGTGTTCGGGCACCACCCAGGACTCGCCGCGGACCTGCGCCATCACCGTCAGCGGCGCCTCGTCCTCGATCCGCAGTGACCACGGCGGGGTCATGACCGACTTCAGCAGGAACGCGCCGCGCGCGCGGGGTCCGTCGAGCAGGCCGGCGAGAGGATCCATGCCCCGAAGTGTAGACGATGAAACATGGAAGAGAGCCTCTGAACTATGTTCCGTCTCATTCGCAGGCGCTTGACTAGTGCCATGACGAACACGAAGAACAACGAGACGGTCCTGGTCCTCGGCGCGACGGGCAAGACCGGGAGCCGGGTCTCGCAGCGGCTGACCGACCTCGGGATCGACGTCCGGAAGGCTTCGCGGCCGGTGTTCGACTGGGACGACCGGTCGACCTGGTCGGCCGCGGTCACCGGAATCAGCGCCGCCTACCTGACCTACTACCCGGATCTGGCCTTCCCCGGTGCGGCGGAAGCCATCCGCGACTTCTCGAAGCTGGCCGTGGACCACGGTGTCCGGCGGCTGGTCCTGCTGTCCGGCCGCGGCGAAGAGGAAGCCGTGGTCAGCGAACAGGGAGTGCGGGAGTCCGGTGCCGAGTGGACGGTCGTGCGGGCCAGCTGGTTCGCGCAGAACTTCAGCGAGCATTTCCTGCTGGAACCGGTGCTCGCCGGGGAGATCGTGCTGCCCGCCGGGTCGGTGACCGAGCCGTTCATCGACGTCGAGGACATCGTCGACGTGACGGTGGCGGCGCTGACCACCGACGGGCACGACGGCGAGGTGTACGAGCTGACCGGCCCCCGATTGCTGAGTTTCGCGGACGCGGCGGCGGAAATCGGCAAGGCTTCGGGGCGGGATGTCCGGTACGTTCCGGTCTCCGCCGCGGAATTCGCCGCGGGAGCGGCCGAACAGGGCGTGCCGGAGGAGGAGATCGAGGGCCTGACCGATCTGTTCACGCGCGTCCTCGACGGCCGGAACTCTTCGATCACCGGTGATGTGGAGCGGGTGCTGGGCAGGCCCGCGAGGGACTTCTCCGAATATGCCGCGAAAGCGGCGGCCACCGGGGTCTGGAATCGATGAAACGAGCTGGAATCGGAAGGGAGGCGACAGGAATGGCGACGCTGAGCGAGATCGTCCTGATCGCGGCCGTCATCACGGCGGGGTTGATCGCCGGCTTGTTCTACGCGTACACGTGCTCGGTGATGCCGGGGCTGGGGCGGGCGGACGCCCGGACGTATGTGACGGGGATGCGGGAGATCAACATCGCGATCCTCAACGGCTGGTTCGGGCTGAGCTTCGGCGGTGCGCCGCTGCTCGCCGCGGTGGCGGCGGCGCTGCACTTCCGGTCGGAACTGCGGCCCGCGCTGCCGTGGCTCATCGCGGGGTTCGTCCTGCTGCTGGTGATGCTGATCGTGACGATGGCGATCAACGTGCCGCTGAACAACGCGCTCGAAGCGGGTTTCGACGGCGACAGCACCGACTTCGAGGCGCTGCGGGCGAAGTTCGAGGGTGTCTGGGAGCGGTGGAACCTGGTCCGGACCTTGGCCGCGATCGGTGGCTTCGGCGCTCTGGTGGGCGGGCTGATCGTGCACGTCCGCGCCTGACGCGGGGCAGGGAAGGGTCGTTCAGGACGAAGAACGACCCTTCCCTGACATCAGGCGTCGAGCACCTCCCGAAGCAGCGGAGCGAACGTGGCGGCCTCGGCGGCGAAACCACCGTGGTCACCGGGGAAGTAGGTCGGCTCCACCCCGAGACGAGCGGCCGCGAGCACCGCCGCCTCGTGCGCGGGCTGCCCGGCCGAGTCCTTCCCGACACCGACGACGATCCGGGTGTCCGACGCCTTCAGCGCTTCGTAGTCCGGAGTGAAGTCTCCGATCATGTTCATCAGGTGCACGACGAAGAACTCCATGTTCTTCCGCATCTCCGGTGGGAGAACGCTCTGGTCCATCTCGAAACCGGCGTCGGCCATGAACTTCGCCATCGCCGCCTCGATGCCGTGTTCACGGTGGAGGCGCTGCAGTTCGTCCGGGTCACCGTCGGGTTGGCCGGGCAGCAGGGCCGTCAGCGGCGGTTCGTGCGCCAGCAGAGTCTTCACCCGCCCGGGATGGCGGGTCACGAGATCGAAGGCCTGCATGCAACCACCGCTGGACGCGAAGATCACCGCCGGTTCCGAGCTCACACTGTCGAGCAGGCGCAGCGCGTCGTCGGTGTGGGCCTCGATCCGTTGTTCCCCGTCCGGATCGTCGAGGGGGCTGCGGGAGATCCCGCGCGGGTCGTAGGTGATCACCGTGTAGTGCTCCGCGAGCAGGCCCGCGATCGGCGCGAACATGGCGGAATCGGCCGCGCCACCGGGAATGCACAGCAGAACCGGACCGCTGCCGGTCACGGTGTGGTGCAGCCGGGCGCCGGGGACGTCGAGAACGGCCATCGGATGACCCCTTCCTCTTTTCGGGACTTGTCGCCCACCGACGAACGGGGACGTCGCGGACAGACAGCCGGGAGTCAGGAGATTTCGGCGAGTTTTCCCGACAGGTAGGCGCGCTCGGCGTCAGTGCCGGCGAGCGCGAGCGCCTCGCGGTAGGCGTCGGCGGCCTCGTCGAGCCGGTCGAGCCGCCGGAGCAGGTCCGCGCGGGTAGCGGGAAGCAGGTGGTAGCCGGGGAGACTGCCGTCCGCGGTGAGCTTGTCGACCAGTTCGAGCCCGGCGTCGGGGCCTTCGGCCATGGCGACGGCGACCGCGCGGTTCAGCTCGACGACCGGTGAGGGCACGAAACGCAGTAGCTCCCCGTAGAGGGCGGCGATCTGCGCCCAGTCGGTGTCGGAGGCGTGGGCGGCCGTCGCGTGGCAGGCGGCGATGGCGGCCTGGATCTGGTACTGCCCCGGAACCCCGCGGCGGAGCGCGGTCTCCAGCAACTCCGTGCCCTCGGCGATCTCGGCGGAGTTCCAGCCGCCGCGGTCCTGGTCTTCGAGCGAGACGAGCGTGCCCTGACCGTCGACGCGCGTAGCCCGGCGGGCGTCGTGCAGGAGCAGCAGGGCCAGCAGCCCCAGGACTTCCGGTTCGTCCGGCATGAGGCTCGCAAGGATCCGGGCGAGCCTGATGGCCTCCACGGACAGGTCAGGCCGGAGCAGATCGGTGCCGGCGCTGGCCGAGTAGCCCTCGTTGAACAGCAGGTACAGCATCCCCAGCACCGCGGCCGTGCGTTCGGGCAGCAGATCGGCGGGCGGGACCCGGTACGGGATGCCCGCCGTGCGGATCTTCCGTTTCACCCGGACCAGGCGCTGCGACATCGTCGCCTCGGAGACGAGGAAGGCGCGGGCGATCTCGGCGGTGGTGAGCCCGGCCAACGTCCGCAGCGCGAGCGCGACCTGTCCCTCCAGCGGCAGCGCGGGATGGCAGCAGGTGAAGATCAGCCGGAGCCGGTCGTCGTGGACGCCACTCTCGTCCCATTCCGGCTCGGCGGGGACGTTCAGTTCGGCGGCTTCGCGCAGTTTCGCCGCGCCGACGGCCTCTCGCCGGATCCGGTCGGTGGCGCGGTTGCGCGCCGCTGTCGTCAGCCACGCGCCGGGTTTCGCGGGGACGCCGTCGCGGGGCCAGGTGCGCAACGCGAGCGCGAACGCCTCTTGGACGCATTCCTCGGCGAGGTCCCAGTCGCCGGTGACGCGGATCAGGGTGGCGATCACCTGCCCCGATTCCTCGCGGAACGCCCGCGTGATCGCGGCGTCGAGTTCGGAGGTCACCGGAGCAGTCCTTCCAATAGCGGGACGATCTTCTCCGGCGCCGGGTACGCGGTGACCTCGTCCCGCAACCGCCCGGCGGTCTCCCGGTAGGACGGTTCCGCCAGCACCGTGGTCACGGCGTCGCGGATGTCCCGCGCGGTCGCGTCGATGACGTCGAGGACGACGCCGAGACCGAGTTCGGTGACGCGGTCGCCGTTGTGGGGCTGGTCGGCGCCCATCGGGAGCAGCGCCATCGGCAGCCCGTGGACGATCGCGCCGAGCAGGCTGCCCGAACCGCCGTGGGTGAGGACCGCGTCGCAGTACGGGAGGACGTCGTCCTGCGGCAGGTAACGCGTGAGATGGATGTGCTCGGGCTGGGTGCCGAATTCGGCGGGGTCGATGAGGTTCCCGACGGTCACGACGCAGGTCGCGTTGACCTCCCGCAGGCCTGCCAGTGCCCGGTTAAACAGGTCGCCGGACTCGGTGTTGAAGATCGTGCCGAGGGTGAAGTAGACGGTGGGCCGGCCGTCCACGTGCCAGTCCGGTGCCGGCCCGCGACCGGGAAGGGGACTGTGGAACGGCCGCGCGGTCGGCGGCAGCGGGAACCGGGGATCGCGGAAGCTCGCGGGGAACGGGGAAAGCACGAGGTGGCGGTACGCCATCTCCAGGTTTCGTTGCGGCGGAAGGTCGTGGGCGGCGCGGACCTCGTTGAGCGCGTCGTCGATGAGCTCGGCGCGGATGAGCACGCCCGCCGCGGTCACCAGGACGGTGGCGTGCGGGAGGCCGGACCGTTCGGCGGCGATCATCGCACCGTGATCGGCTTCGTCGCAGACGAGCAGATCCGGTTCCCAGCTCTCGCAGAGCGCCAAGACGTCCTTCGCGCGCAGAGGTGCGGTGCGGCGGACGAAACCGTCACGGAGGTCGCTGTCCTCGCGATCCCTGTCGACGGGGAGCAGCGGCCGACGTGCGCCGTCGCTGCCGAGATTCGGTCCCGACGGGAACACGGTGAACCCCGCCGCCTCGACGATCGGGACCATCAGCGGCTCGCCGGTGAAGGCGATCGTGTGCCCCGCGTCGGCGAGCGCGCCGGCGAGGGGGAGCAGCGGCCGGAAGTGGCCGTTGCCACCGGCAAAGGTGAACAGGACACGCATGTGAGCGACCCTATCGCCGGGGCGGCAGCGCTACCCTGCTGCGGTGATCGATACGGACGCCGACGAGGTCCGGCTCTGCGCGCTGGAAGGCTGCGAGAATCCCTTGCCCCCGCCCGCGGTGGACGCCGAGGGGAAACGCAAGGGCGGCCGTCCCTCGGCCTACTGCGGCAAGGCCCACGCCGATGCCGCCTCGCGCGCCCGGCGGGCGGCCGCGGTGGCGAGTGTGGCGGATCCGTTGCTGGAAGTCCGCCGGATCGCCGACGAGTTCACACCGCTGGCGGCGTCGCTCGTGGAACTGCTGGACGCGATGCGTTCGCGGTTCGACGACGCCGGCGAGGCGGCGCTGGGCCGGGTGACCGAAGCCGAGACGGACGCGGCGGCTGCCCGGCGCGAGGCTGAGGACGCGCAGCAGGCGGCCGCGAAGGCCGACACCGCCCGTGCGGCGGCGTTGGCCGCGTCCCGCGACGACAAGACGGCCAAGGCCAAGGCGGAACGCGCCGCCGAACAGGCCTTGAAGGACGCGGAGGAGACCAGGCAGCGTTCCTGGGCCGAGGTCGCCGCCCACGAACGAGCCCGTGGCGCCGCGGAAGCCGCGACCGTGGCGGCCGAACGTGCCCGTGACGCGCTTGCCGCCGAACTCGGGACGCTGCGTGAGGAGAAGTCCAGGCTGACCGCGGAGCTGGGCGAACGCGACACGGCGCTGGCCCGAGCGGTCGCGGAACTCGAAGCGCTGCGGCACCGGCTCGACGAGGCCAAGACGCGGGCGACGGTGTCCGAAAAGGAATCGGCCGGGCTCCGGGCGTCGCTCTCGGAAGAACACACCGCCAGAAGCCTCGCCGAAGCCAGGGCGACGGCCCTCGCCGAGGAACTGGAGCGGGCACAGGCCCGTGCGGCAGCCGATCAAGCGCGGTACGACGACGTCGTCCGGCGGCTGGCCGACGCTGCCACCCCTTCGCGCGAATCGGCTGTGGAGCGTTCCGAGCTGACGTAGAGTGCCGCTCACCTATCCAGGGTTTGGGGCACGGGCGTGAGCGGGTACGAGGTCCAGATCGGTCAGCTGCGGACCGCGGCCAAGGCCGCGGGATCCGCCGCGGACCAGGCCAGAGCCGTGGAACCGGGCACAGGCTTGGACGCGATAGCGACGGCGTTGCCGGGTGGCGAGGCCGCGAAGAGCGCGCCGGCGCTGGCGTCGACGTGCACCGAGCGCGCGAAGGGGTGGGCCGGCGAGATCGACCGCTGGAGCGAATCGATCACCGCGGCCGCCAAGGCGTACTCCGAAAACGAGAACTCCGCGGAGGAGGCTTTCGGAGGATGACGGTCGGCTACGACGACGTCCGCGAATGGGACGCCGAGGCACTCCACACGACGGCCACCAACCTGGCCGGGCGGCGGGACAAGCTCATCGGGCTGCAGGACGAACTCGACGACGCCAGGAAGCTGCCCGACTGGCGCGGCCCCGCGGGCGAACGCGCCCGCGGTTCGCTGGGCGACACGCGGAACAAGGCCGAGATCCTGATCGCGGAACTGTCCGCCGTCGAACGTGCCCTGCAGAACGCCTCGGACGACGTGTCCGCGCTGAAGACCAGGGTCGCCAACAACGACTCCCTCGCCGGCACTTACCAGTTCAGCGTCGCGGCCGATGGCGCGATCGTGGACGGCAAACCCGCCGACCCGCCGCCGAAGTCACGGTTCGAGGCCGAAGAGCAGGCCGAGTCCCGACGGCACCGCGAAACCATCCGCAAGCAGCTGGAGCAGGAAACCAAGGCGATCCTCACCGCGGCGAACAGCATCGACGCCGCCCTCGCCCGGGTGATGCGGCTCGTACAGGACGGCCAGATCAGCGACCACGAGGCGACCGACCTGGCAGGCGCCAGGAGAGGCGGGGAGATCGACGCCGGAGTGGTCGAGATGGAGCAGGCGCTGCGCGACGCCGGGCTGCTGACCGGTCCGCCCGCGTCCGGCCACTACCGGCAGTGGCTCGAGAACGCCGTGCGCCGGGGCGTATCGATCGACACCATCAAGAAGATCGCCGACGACCACGACATCACCCCGGAGGACTTCAAGGTCCTCGACGGGATGGAGGAGATCCGCGAGGACGAGGACGGCGACGGGACCTACAAGTCGTACTTCCTGATGCCGACCGACATCAGCGGGGACGACGCCGCCAAGGCGGTGCGGATGACCTACATCCTCAACGCGGGCACCGACTACGGCACCGAAGGCGAGAAGACCGACTTCGCGCCGACCCCGTACGGATCCGAGGAGCTGCGGCGGATCACCGACCGGCAGCGGGAGAACTCCTGGAGCTACGACGACGACGTGGGTTTCGTGCACGGCAACGGCGGGCGGCTGGTGACCACCCCGAACGGCATGATGATGGGCCTGGGCGGGAACCTCATCCAGGACCAGTTCAGCCAACAGGGCGGGACCGCCTGGGGCGACACGTTCATGGTGAACATCGACGACGCGGAGGATCCGGCGCAGCAACTTCGCGAGGTGGTGAAGTCGGGGCACGCCTGGTACGAGGACGACAACGGCGCGTCCCAGGGCTCGCTCGACCTGGACCGGTTGCTGCACCACGAGGAGCGCCACTCCCAGCAATGGGCACGCGAAGGCTATGCCGGTTTCCTCGCCTCCTACGCGTGGGAGCAGGTCACTGGCGGCAACGAAACCGAGGAAGACGCGGGACTCTCCGATGGCGGATATCACTAGGCGGATCTGCGGCGCGTTGCTCGTGGTGGCGGTGACCGCGGCATGCGACACCAAGGCGCAGTTCGCGCCGTCACTGCCGCCGGAGGCCGGGTTCCGCGTCGACGGCGGCGTTTTGAAGCTGTGGACGGGCACCCCGTGCGAGGGCGTCACCGGACTGAGGCTGACCTTCGACTCCGGCACGCGGAACAGCACGGAGCAGGTGTGGGCCGCGCCGCGTCCGGGCGTGCGGGTGGAACGGCTGGACCTGCTGGGTGCGTCCTCTTCGGACACCGGTGGCCTCCAGGTCCGGACACCGCTGCCTGCCGCGTACGACTGGACCAAGGCGGGCTCGGTCAGCATCGCCGTCGACGGCCCGAAAGCCAACGGTGCCAAGGCGGATGTCGCCCAGGTGCTGCGTGAGTCGGCCGGGCATCCGGCCGGGAGCTACCTGTTCGGCCGGAGCGGCTGGATGGACGCGGCGGCTGTGCAGCGAGAGAACCGGAAGTCGTTCCTGACCGTCTGCACTCCCGATCCGGCATGACGGCCTCGCGGACGGTGGTGCGGCGCGTCGTTCTCGGCGCGTTCGTCGGTGTCGTGGCGGTGATCGTGTTGCTCGCCGGGAGCGCGGTGCTCAGTGCGACAGGACTGTCGTCCGATCCGCACGGCTACGGGATGTTCGCGGGGATCCTGTTCACCGCGGTCCTGACGCCGGTCGCGCTGGCGCTGTGGCTGCTCTATCGCCGGCTGCGACGACACGGGAAGTGACCTCGGCGCGGGTGCCGGTGGCGGGCTGAAGGCTCCCTTCGCCGCGTCTGATGCGATGAAAGGAGCTTTCGCCTCATCTCTCATCGGCTCAGGAGGGAAGTTCGGTCCCCGAGGTGCCGGAGCCCCCGGTGACCAGCTGCTCGACGCCGTCCAGGATCCGTGCCAGCCCGAATCGGAAGGTGTGCAGCGGCGCGCTCGCCGCACCGTGCGCCTCCCCGGCGGCCTGCCCGATGCGCGCCGCCAGCGGGAACAGGCCGGCGTCGGCTTCGGGGATCTCCGCGAGCACGGGTGCGCTGGCCGTCCACCACTCCATGTCCGTCAGGCCGGATCGCCGCACGAGACTCGCCGATTCCACCGAACCGCGCGCGATGCCCTGCACGAATCCGTTGACCATCGCCACGACGGCGTCCATCTCCAGATCGGTGAGCCCGATGGCGTCGACGGCCTTCAGCTCGCGTTCGTGTTTCGCGAAGGTGTGCGGGCCGAGCGGGAGACGGCCGGTGGTGAGCTGGAGCATCCAGGGATGCCGGTGGTACATCTCCCAGGCGTCCTCGGCGAGGATCGTCATCGTGACCCGCCAGTCGTGACTCTCCGGGGGATCGGTCAGTTCACCGTGGACCCGGTCCATCATCAAGTCGAGCAGCTCGGCGCGGCTGTGGATGTAGGTGTACATCGTCATGGGGGAGACGCCGAGCTTCTCCGCGCCCCGGCGCACCGACAGCGAGGTGATGCCCTCGGTGTCGGCGATCTCGATCGCGGCGGTGACGATCTCGTCGACGGTGAGCTTGGGTTTGGGGCCGCGGCGGGGTTTCTCGCGCACGCCCCAGAGCAGCTCGATGGTCCGCCGTGGATCGCCCGCACCGGTGTGGTCCGCGTCCGTCATCACATTCTCTCTACGGTGTACGGAGTTGTGTTATCCTGAACTGTACACCGTACAGAGATTGGGGTTGAGTGGCGTCTCACGACGGTTTCGGCAGTGTCGCTTTCGAACCGAACAATCCCCCTCGGACCAGCGGATTCGTCTTCTGGAGCGCCGAGGGGAACACGCCGGGGGCCGAGGAGGTGACCGTCGCCCTCCCAGCGATCACCACGGCGCCGTGCGTCCGGCTCCCGATGGCCGAGGCGCTCCCCGCGCTGCTGCGCCTGCGTGAGAGCGACGACCTCTCCGCGCGTTTCTGGAGCACGGCGGCCGCGGCGGCATTGAAGCTCGCCGAGGCGGGAAGGTTGCTTCCCGGGCTCACGGAGTCCGATGTGGACGCCTGGCGCGCCGGACCGCTGGAACCCGCCGACGCCGCTTGGCTGCGGGAGTTGTCCGAAGCGATGCCTGCGCGAGCGCGGGCGATCCCGGGTGAGGGAAACCTGCTTCCCGCACGGTATCCGTTGCTGCGCGCGTTCCTGGACGCCGTGGCCGACACCCTTCCCCGCACGCCCGCTGCCGCTCAAGCGGCCGGGGTGAAGGCGTTCGCCGCCACGCCGTCGCACCGTGTTCCACAGCTTCGGGACTGGGCGGCCGAGGTCGCGGCGGGGCTGGATTCCGGGGTCCGGGTCTCGGTACGGATCGAAGCACCGGGCGACGACTTCACGATCGGCCGGTTCAGCGGGGTCGTCCAGGTACACAGCCTGGCCGACCCGGGCGTCTTGGCCGACGCCGCCGCGCTCTGGGCGGGCGACGACCGGTTCGGCCCGAGGGCGCGGATCGACGTGATGCTGGCGTTGCGCCGTGCCGCGCACTTGTGGCCACCGCTGGAACCCCTGCTGAGCGCCGCGGTCCCCGACGAGGTCGGGCTCGGCGACACCGACATCACCGAACTGCTCACCACCGCGGCGCCGCTGCTGGCC
Source organism: Amycolatopsis sp. EV170708-02-1 (assembly GCF_022479115.1). NCBI lineage: Bacteria > Bacillati > Actinomycetota > Actinomycetes > Pseudonocardiales > Pseudonocardiaceae > Amycolatopsis > Amycolatopsis sp. EV170708-02-1. Next base: position 1,863,560 of record NZ_CP092497.1, on the reverse strand, counting down.
ACGGCGGGCATCGACGTGCACTGGCCCGCCGAACTCGCTCGCGACCTGAGCGCGAAGGCGGTCGTCGGCGGCGGTGACGCGCCGCCCGCCGATCTCCCGTCGTTCTTCGCCGGTGGCACGCTGCTGCAATTCGACTGGCAGCTGGCCCTCGGTGGGGCCCCGCTCACCGCGGCCGAGATGGACGCGCTGGCCGAGGCGCACCGTCCCGTCGTGCGGTTGCGCGACCAGTGGGTGCTCGTCGACCCGGCGCTCGCGGCGAAGGCGCGGGATCGCGCGCTGAAGCCGCTCACGCCGATCGACGCGCTCGGCGCCGCCTTGAGCGGGACCACCGAGATCGACGGTGAACGCGTCGACGTCCTCACCGACGGCTGGCTCGCCGCGCTGCGGGAGCGGCTGCTCGCCCCACCCGAACCGCAGGCCCCGCCACGAGGCCTGGCCGCGACCCTGCGCGACTACCAGATGCGCGGGCTGCAATGGCTCACCGCCATGACGTCGATCGGGCTCGGCGGCTGTCTCGCCGACGACATGGGTCTCGGCAAGACGATCACGCTGATCTCGCTGCATCTGCATCGCGCGGACGGCCCGACCCTGGTCGTCTGCCCGGCCTCACTGCTGGGGAACTGGGAACGCGAGATCACCAAGTTCGCCCCCGGTGTCCCGGTGCGGCGGTTCCACGGCACCGAACGTTCGCTGGACGATCTCGGCGGCGGCTTCGTGCTCACGACCTACGGCACCTTGCGCGTGGACCCGGAACCGCTGGGAGCCGTCCACTGGGGACTGCTGGTCGCCGACGAGGCCCAGCACGTCAAGAACCACCGCTCCGGCACGGCGAAGGCGTTGCGGACGCTGACGTCGTCGGCGCGGGTGGCGCTGACGGGCACCCCGGTGGAGAACAACCTCGCCGAGCTGTGGGCGATCCTCGACTGGACGACACCGGGGCTGCTCGGCACCATGGCCGATTTCCGGCGGGTGTGGGCGAAACCGGTCGAGTCCGGCAAGGACCCGGACGTCGCGGAACGGCTGTCCCGGCTGGTCCGCCCGTTCCTGTTGCGCCGGCGCAAATCCGATCCGGGGATCGCGCCGGAGCTGCCCGCCAAGACCGAGACCGACCGCCCGGTGACGCTCACGGCCGAGCAAGCCGCCCTGTACGAGGCGACGGTGCGCGAGCTGATGGCCGAGATCGCCGGGAGCGAGGGCATCGCGCGCCGCGGCCGGATCGTCAAGCTGCTCACCGGGCTCAAGCAGATCTGCAACCATCCCGCGCAGTACCTCAAGGAGCCGTCGGAAGCGGTGCTGGACGGCCGGTCGGGCAAGCTCGAGCTGCTCGACGAACTGCTGGGCACGATCCTCGCCGAGGACGGCGCGGTGCTGGTGTTCACGCAGTACGTCGCCATGGCGCGGCTGCTGGAACGGCATCTCGCGCAGCGCGGAATCGGCACGCAGCTGCTGCACGGTGGCACGCCGGTGCCCAAACGCGAGGATCTCGTGCGCCGGTTCCAGGCCGGTGAGGTGCCGGTGTTCCTGTTGTCGCTCAAGGCGGCGGGGACCGGGCTCAACCTGACCCGCGCCGATCACGTCGTGCATTACGACCGCTGGTGGAATCCCGCGGTGGAGGACCAGGCCACCGACCGCGCGTACCGGATCGGGCAGACCAGGCCGGTGCAGGTGCACCGGCTCATCGCCGAGGGCACGGTCGAGGACCGGATCGCGGCGATGCTGCGGGAGAAGCGCGCGCTCGCCGACGCGGTGCTCGCCGGCGGAGAGGCCGCCCTGACCGAACTGACCGACGAGGAGCTGGCCGAGCTGGTCGAGCTGAGGAGCCGCCGATGAGCACGCCCGAAGACCGTGTCCGCGGTTTCCCCGCCTTCGGCGCGCAAGGTGGACGCGGCCAGTTCGCCCGCTCGTGGTGGGGTCGCGCGTGGATCAGCGCGATGGAGGACACCGCGCTGGACCTGCGGCAGCTCAAACAGGGCCGCAAGTACGCCGCGGCGGGGCGCGTCGGCCCGATCACGGTCAGCCCCGGCCGGATCGCCGCGGTGGTCGACGACCAGGAGGGCCAGTACCGCACCGAGGTCCGCCTCGCGGAACTGACCGGCGACGAATGGGACCGCTTCCTCGACCGGGTCGCCTCCCGTGCCGGGCACCTGGCCGCGTTGCTGGACCGGGACATGCCGCACGACCTCGTCGAGGCCGCCGACGACGCCGGGGTGCATCTGCTGCCCGGTATCGGTGATCTCGATCCGGACTGCGACTGCCCGGGCTGGGAGCTGCCGTGCCGCCACGCCGCGGCGCTGTCGTTCCAGGCGTCCTGGCTGCTCGACGCCGACCCGTTCGTGCTGTTGCTGATGCGTGGCAAGGGGGAGCGGGAGCTGCTCGACGAGCTGCAACGGCGCAACGCGCCCCGGTTCGTGCGCACCGGGGACGACGGCATCGACGCCGAGCGGGCGTACGCCGACGAGCCGGGACCGTTGCCGGACCTCGCCGGATTCGCGCCCACCGGTGGCCCGACCGTGCCCGGTGCGCCCGGCATCCCGGCCGAGGCCTTCGCCCTGCTGGTCGCCAACGCGGGACAGATGGCCGGCGCGCTGCTGGCGTCGCAGCCGAAACTCACCCGCAAGCAGGACGCCGTCCGCCTCGCCGCCACACGTCCGGAGACCGCGGACCGGTTGCGCCCGGCCGGGAACGGTGAGGACTTCGATCGGGCGGTGCTGGCTTGGCGGCACGGTGGCCGCGCCGGTCTCGACGTCCTGGAGACCGCGTGGACGCCGCCGTCACAGGCGATGGGCCGGGCACGGGCCGCCTTCGCCGAGGTCGTGGACGATCCCGGCGAAGGCCTGGACGTCGAACGCAACCGCTGCACGGTGCACGGGACCGGGGTGCAGGTGCGGCTGGGCAGGGACGGGCTCTGGTACCCGTACCGGGATCAGTGGCCCGCCGGTCCGCCCGAAGCCGATCCCGGCGCGCTGTTCGCCGCGTTGCTCGGCTGATCCCACTGCCGTCCTCGCCGCAGCTGATCCAGTTGCGGCGAGGACACGTGGAGGATCCGGTACCGGACCTCGTCCGACTCCGGCGCCTCGCCCGCCCACAGGCTGTAGCGGACGACCTGCCAGGTCCGCGGATCGACGGCGAGCGCGCCCGAATGCGCGCCGTCCTGGCGCAGGTGCTCGCGAAGCCCGTCGAGGGCTTCGCCGAGGAAGGCGACCGGATCGGTCTCGTCGGGGATCCGCACGACGTGCTTTTCCGCCGTGACCGGAGGGGAGCCGAACGCGGGTCCTTCCTCGAAGCCGAGCACGGTCCAGTGCTGCACGGCGGGACGACCGAAGGATTCGACGATGCCGCTGAACGGTCCGCCGAACAGGAAGGCGTTCATCCCGGCTTCGTCGTGCCACAGGTAGAAGGGCGAGTACTGGTTCAGCGTCGAGCCGTCGACGCCGCGCTCACGGATCCCGTAGACCTTCAGCCCCAGTCCGCCGAAGTCGTCGAGAAGATGCCCGCGGGTGGCGACGCGGTCGCGGATGATGCCCATGTCGTAGTCGGCGGGGAGGGTGATCTCGTACTGCATCGCATGCATGCCGTACATACTAGTAGGTACAGGGATCACCTTCGACCTGCGCTTGACCAGGGGTGAAGGCTCCCTTTACCGCATTAGACGCGGCGAAGGGAGCCTTCATCCCGCCGTCCAGGGCGGCCAGACGAAGTACGAAGTCGGAGAGGTTTGACTTACCTCCCTAACCCGGCCTGGTAGCGGCCGGGCGTCTCACCGACGACGGCGACGAACGCTTCGATGAAGCTGGTGGGGTTCGCCCAGCCCAACCTGCTCGAAATCGTGGTCACCGGAAGATCCTCGCCCAGCAGGACGAGGGCGTGCTGGACGCGGAGCATGCTCCGCCACTGCCGGAAACTCACCCCCAGCTCTCCCTGGAACAGCCGGCTGAGCACGCGCTCGCTGGCGCCGGTGGCGTGGCCGAGTTCGCGCAAGGTCGCCGAACTCGACGGATCGGCATGGAGCAGCGACGTCACCGCGCGGAGCCGGTCGTCGACGGGCTCGGGCAGGTACAGCTCCTGCGGCGGAGCGTCGACGAGTTCGTCGATGACCAGCCCGCGGAGCCGGTGGCGTGGACCCGAAGCGCGGGAGCGTCCGTTGCTGAGCGCCAGAAGCGCCTCGCGCAGCAACGGGGACACGGCGAAGACCGACGGCACAGCGGGCAGGAAGCGGCAGAACCGGACGGGCAGATCGATACGCCTGATCTCGGTCTCGCCGTACGCCCGGTGGGCGTGCTCGAAGCCCGGAGGCGTCCAGGTGACCCGGTTCGCGGGGGCGAGCCAGGTACCCCGTTCCGTCGTGGTCGCGAGCGCGCCCGCCGACGGGTAGAGCAGCTGTCCTCGGGTGTGGGTGTGCGAACCCATCATCTGGCCGTGGGTCATCGTGCCCCGGCCGGTATCACTCAGCGGTTGGCGGTTTTCCAGCATCGAGCGTCAGAATACCGGTGGTAGGACGCCGTGGGTGCGTCGAAACTTGAAGCATGACCACAGGAAAAGCGAACGAACCCGTCCTGATCGTCGGAGCCGGTGTCGCCGGACTCGCGCTCGGCAACTTCCTCCTGCGCGAGGGAATCCCTTGTGTCGTCTTCGAACGGCGCGACCGCGAGTACGTCGAGCGACGACAGCGCGCCGGGGTCATCGACACCAGAGCCACGCGCGTCTTCCGGAAACGGGGCCTCGAAGACCGCGTCGTCGGCGGGGCACCCGTCGAACCGAGCCTCGGCTTTCGCATCGACGGCGAGGACCGTCGCCTGCCACTGACCGGCGAAGAACACCAGGAAGGCAGGCTCTGCCCTCAACAGGTCCTCGTCCGGAACCTCATCACCGCGTTCGAACAGGACGGAGGCGACCTGCGTTTCGACACCGAAGTGTCCGTGGAGGACATCGACGGCGAACGCCCCCGCGTCCGGCTCGGCGACGGGTCGATCGTCGAAGGAGACTTCATCGCCGGATGCGACGGCAACCGCGGCGCCTCCCGGGCCGCCATCCCCGAACACAGGATCACCCGCCACACCCACGAATACGGCTACGCGTGGCTGGTCGTCCTCGCCGAAGTGCCCGCCACCCGTCAGACGCTGATGGCGATCCACCGGCGCGGATTCGCGGCGCAGTTCGGCCGGGGGCCGCGGGCGAGCCGCTTCTACCTCCAGTGCCCGCTCGACGACACCACCGGCGACTGGCCGGACGAACGGATCTGGAGCGAACTCGAAACGCGCTTCGGCGAACCGCTCGCCACAAAGGGCGCGATCGTCGAGAAACAGCTACTGCCGTTGCGCGGCGAGGTGCTCAGCCCGATGAGCCACGGCAGGCTCCATTTGCTCGGCGACGCCGCGCACATCGTCCCGCCGATGAGCGCGAAGGGCATGAACCTCGCCCTGCACGACGCCGACGTCTTCGCCGACGCCCTGATCCACTACTACGAGAAAGGCGACACCGGCCGGCTCGATGCCTACTCCGACAACCGGCTGCGCGAGGTGTGGAACTACCAGGCCTTCGCGACGTGGTTCACCGACACCGTCCATGACGCCGGGGATCCGTCCTACCGCGGGGAGTTCCGGCACCGGGTGGCGCGCGCCGACTTCGACCGCCTGTACACGTCGGCGACGGCGAACCGGCTGCTCAGCGAATTCGTCGCCGGCCTGAACTGATCCGCTATTTCCGGCTGAGCCGGACGATCCCCTCGTCGCCCTGCACCGCGACGACGACGATCACCTGCCGGTTGATCTGGTGGGCCATCCCCGGCGGACCGGACACCGCCGCGCCCATCCCGCCCGAAGCCGGGGCGAGCCCCACCTTCCCGGCCTGGATCGCGACCGCGAGCGGTCCGGCGCCACCGTCGTTGGGGATCTGGTCGCCGGTCCGGACCAGCACCTCGCACTCGCCGTCGGCGCAGGCCCTCAGATCCCGTCCGTCCGCCGCGACGAACGGCGCACCGGAGGGGGCGGCCGCCCCCAGCAACGGCGCGCTCTCCGCGGGAGGCGCCGGACTCGCCGCCGCGAAGATCGGCGTCGGCGCGGCCGTCGCGCAGCCGGCGGCGAACAGCACCACGGGAACCAGGACCAGGCATCTTCGGCGATCGACCATGACCGAGGAACGTAGCCGACGCGAGAGCCCTTGCATGCACCCGAATTCCGCAATCCTGCGGCTGTTCGCAGTGCTCGGCGGCGGTCCGGCCGGGTGAATCGACCGGACCGCCGCAGCACGTGGTCACCCGGGCACTGAGAGTCCGAAACTCGCGCCCGAGTGTTCGCCGTCCAATCACGCGAGTTACGTCTCCAAGCACGCGAGATCGCCGTTCAAGCACGCGAGATCGCCCAAAGGGCCCGCGCGGAGACTCAGACCTCCGCGCGGGCGATGATCGCCCCCGTGTCCACTCCGGACGGAAGCGTCCCGAACGCGACACCCCAGTCGCCGCCCAGCCGCGACGCGCAGAACGCGTCGGCCACCGCCGGCGTCCCGTGCCGCACCAGCAGCGAACCCTGCAGCACCAGCGCCATCGACTCGACCAGCCGACGCGCCCGGTACTCGATGTCCGACAGATCGGACAGCTCCTTGCGCAGCCTGCCCACCGCGTCGTCCAGCCGGGCGTCGGCGCCGGACGCCCGCTCGACCTCGGTGAAATACGCCGCCACCGACTCGGGTTGCTTCGCCATCGCCCGCAGCGCGTCCAGCGCCGCGACGTTGCCCGAACCCTCCCAGATCGACATCAGCGGAGCCTCACGGTAGAGCCGCGGCATCCCCGATTCCTCGACGTACCCGTTGCCGCCCAGGCATTCCAGCGCCTCCACCGCATGCGAGGGACCACGTTTGCACACCCAGTACTTCGTCACCGCCAGCCCCAGCCGCCGGAACGCCTGCTCCTGCTCGTCGTCCGGCCGGTCGGTCGCCGACGCCAGCCGCATCCCGACCGTCGTCGCGGCCTCGGACTCCACGACGAGATCCGCCAGCACGTTGCCCATCAGCGGCTGATCCACCAGATTCGCCCCGAACGCGCGCCGATGCCGCGCGTGGTGGATCGCCCGCACGGCGCCGTACCGCATCCCCGACGCGCTCCCAACCGCGCAGTCCAGCCGGGTGTTGTTCACCATCTCGATGATGGTGCGCACCCCGCGGCCCTCCTCGCCGATCAGCCAGCCGATCGCGTCGTCGTACTCGATCTCCGACGACGCGTTGGACCGGTTGCCCAGCTTGTCCTTCAGCCGCTGCAGCCGGATCCCATTGCGCGAGCCGTCCGGCAGGACGCGGGGGAGCAGGAAACACGACAGCCCGCCCGGCGCCTGGGCCAGCGTCAGGAACATGTCCGACATCGGTGCCGAGGTGAACCACTTGTGCCCGACGATCACATAGCTGCCGTCACCGAGCGGACGCGCCGTGGTCGTGTTCGCCCGGACGTCGGAACCGCCCTGCTTCTCCGTCATCGACATCCCGGCGATGAGCCCGCGTTTCGAACTCGGCTCACGCAGCCCGAAGTCGTACTCCGTCGCCGCCAGCAACGGCTCGTACCGCGCGGACAGCTCGGGATTGAACCGCAACGCCGGCACCGCCGCGTACGTCATCGAGATCGGGCACGTGTGCCCCGCGTCGACCTGCCCCCACACGTACATCTTCGCCGCGCGTGCCGCGTGCGCGCCCGGACGGGGATCCCGCCACGGCGCCGCGTGCAGCCCGTAGGACACCGCGACGTCCATCAGCTCGTGCCAGTACGGGTGGAACTCGACCTCGTCGATCCGGTTCCCGACCCGGTCGTGCGTCCGCAGCACCGGCTCGTTCTCGTTGACCAGCCTGCCCCACTCCTGCGCCTGCTCACTGCCGGCGAGCCTGCCGAGGGCGTGCACCTCGGCCACCGCCCAGCCCGCGCCCGCGCGTTCCAGCCCCTCCAGCAAGGCCGGATCGGCGGCGACGTCGTACTCCGCCAGCGGCGGGACCTGATTGGTGACCTCATGAGTGACCGGCATCGGAACCTCCCAAGGAACGCAGGACGAAAGTGCGCAGCCCGGACACCTCGTCCGCACTGCCCGTGGTCAGCGGGCCGATCAGCACCTCCGCGGCCGCGCCGACGAGCGCCGCCGCGGTGACGTCCGCGTCCTGGGCGGGCAGGACCCCGGACCGGACACCGTCGGCCACGTGCTGGGCCACGACGTCACGGAACGAGCGCCGGAACACCAGACGCTCGGCCTCGATCGGCGCGTCGACGGGCTCGGCCAGCAGCGCGTACGCCATGCGCGGGGTCTTCAACGCGCGGCTCGCGAAGGTGTCGAAGACCGCCACGATCCGATCGGCGGGCGTACCGGGCCGCTCCGACACCTCGCGCACAGCCTCGACCTCACGCGTGACCACCTTGCGGAACAACTCCACGACCAGGGCGGCCTTGGTGGGGTAGTGGCGGTACACGCTGCCGACCGCCACCCCCGCCCGTTCCGCGACCGCCGCCACCGAGCAGCCCGCGTACCCGCGCTCGGCCAACTGCTCCATGGCGGCGGCGAGGACGGCGTCGCGCTGGGCGTCCAGACGCTCCTGGACCTTCGGTGTACGTCGATACGGCACTCAAGAAGTGAAGCACCGATTCACACCTTCAGTCAACGCACCTTCGCGAGCCCTTCCACGGCCTTGGCGATGCCCTTCTTGTCGTAAGCGCTGGTCGGCATGGTCGCCGCATGCGCGTGACGGACCACCCCGTCCCGGTCGAACAACACGCTGCCCGACTGCTGCAGCAGCTTCTTACCCAGCCCGAAGGCCTCGTGCGGCGTACCGCCCCGGCCGGTGACCACCCGGAACGGCACCCCGCGCTTCGCCCGCCACGCCTTGGCCTCCGCCCGGTCCTCGGGGACGGCGACCAGCACCCGCACATCGGCGGACGCCAGCTCCTCCGCCCGCCCACGAGATCCTTCACATGGCTGTTGCACACCGGGCACGACGTCGACCGCATGAAATAGATCAGCACGTTGCCCGTGCCACGGACCTCCGAAAGCCGGACGACCTGCCCGGACGTGTCCTCCAGAACGACCTCAGGGACCGTGGAACCGATTTCGAGCATGAAGACTCCTCAACAGAAAGGTCAGGAAGCGGGGTTGTCGAGAAAGGCACGGACCGTCGCCCGCGCGCGATGCAGCCTGGACTTCATCGCGGCCTGGCTCAGCCCGAGTGCGTCCGCCACCGCGCGGCCCGAATGGCCCTGGATGTCACGCATGATCAAGACGCGCCGCTGATCGGCCGGCAGCTCGGCGATCGCCGCCGCCACCCGCTGTGCCTCCAGCCGATCCAAGGCGTCCTCTTCGGCCGACACCATCACCGCGGAATCCGCCAGATCGTCACCACGCCACGCCCGGCGCGCCCGCCGAAGACATTCGTTGCGCACGATCCGGAACATCCACGACGCCAGCGCACCGGTGGCCCGCAACGTGCCGATCTTCCGATACAGGATGATCAGCGCCTCCTGCGCGGAATCCTCCGCGTCCTCCGGCGAAGCGCACAACGACCGCGCGAACCGCTGCACATGCGGATGGGAACCCGAGACCAAAGCGGCGATGGCGGACGCGTCCCCGCCCTGCGCCGCCACGATCAACGAGTCCCGCGGCCACTCGGCCTCCACGACGAACCTCCTCCCGCGCCGGGCTTGTCCCGGCCCTTACAAGAGCCAGGAACCCCGCGAAAGGATTCAGCCCGTCCCACGTGACCCCGCTCACCCCGGCAGGCGCGCCCGAATCCCATGTCACCCGATGGCATGATCGCCGCTATGACATGGACCGCCCCCGAGGTCACTCGGCCGTCCGGCGACACCGCCGCCGACGAACGGATCCTCCTGCCCTCCCTGCTGACCTGGCACCGCAGCACCTTCCTCCACAAGCTCGCCGGTCTCACCGGAGAACAGCTCGCCACGGCGTCGGTCCCGCCGTCGAACATGACCCTCCTCGGCCTCATCCGGCACCTCGCCAAGGTCGAACGCTTCTGGTTCCGCCTGCGCTACGCCGCACAGGACATCGAACCGCTCTACGACCCCGCCCTCGGCAAGGACCACGACTTCGAAGTCCTCGACGCCGCCAAAGCCGAAGAGGCCTACGACATCCTCCTCGAAGAGATCCGGCTGGCCGACGAGGCCGCCGCCGGAGGATCCCTCGACGACACCTTCGACCTCGGCGGAAACCCGTTCTCGCTCCGCATGCTCTACCTCCACATGATCGGCGAATACGCCCGCCACAACGGCCACGCCGACCTCATCCGCGAACGCGTCGACGGCCACACGGGAGCCTGACCATGGACTACGGATTCATCGGCGCGGGAGAGATCACCGCCGCCATCGTCGAAGGCCTCAGCAAGGACATCGCCGACCCGCCCTCGATCTTCCTCTCACCCCGAAGCCGCAGCGTCGGACTAGAACTCTCGGCACGCTTCGCCAACGTCGAAGTCCGCGACAGCAACCAGGCCGTCGTCGACAGCGCCACGACGATCATCCTCGCCGTCCGCCCGCCGATCGCCGAAGAAGTCCTCCGCGATCTGACCTTCCGGCCCGAGCACGTCCTGATCAGCGCCCTCGCCGGCGTCCCCCTCGACCGGCTCCGCGACTGGGCAGCCCCGGCAGGCGAGATCGTCCGCAGCATCCCGCTGCCACCCGCCGCGCGCCGTCAAAGCCTCACCGCGATGTACCCCGACAACCCCGAAGCCCGAGCCCTCTTCGACAGCATCGGCGGCAGCATCGTCCCCGCCGCCGAAAAGGACCTCGACGTCTTCAGCGGCGCCACCGCCACCTTCGCCGCCCACCTCGATTATCTCGGCACCATCGCCGCCTGGATGACCGACCAGGGCATCGAGGACACCACGGCGACCGCCTTCACCAGCCACATCTTCGGCCAGCTCGGCCACTCCCTCGCCGAACAGAACGGCTCCCTCGAGACCCTCACCGGCAAACACATGACCCCCGGCGGGCTCAACGAACAATTCCTCACCGACCTGCGCACCAACGGCGTCCCCGACACCGTCCGCGAGGCCCTCGACGGAATCCTCACCAGACTGCGGGACAAGTGACCATCATCGACAAGCTGCGGGCCGCCGGATGCGTCTTCGCCGAAGACGAAGCCCAGCTCCTCACCGCCGAAGCCCACACCCAAGCCCAACTCGACACCATGGTCCAACGCCGCGTCGACGGCGAACCACTCGAAGTCATCCTCGGCTGGGCCGGGTTCCACGGACTCCGCATCGCCGTCGAACCCGGCGTCTTCGTGCCACGGCAACGCTCCGAACTCCTCGTCCGCCACGCCGTCGCCCTCGCCGGACCGGGAGCGGTCGTCCTCGACCTCTGCTGCGGAACCGGCGCGCTCGGCGCGGCCATCGCCGCCGAACTCGGCGAAATCCGGCTCTACGCGGCCGACATCGAACCCGCCGCCGTCCGCTGCGCTCGCAAGAACGTCGCCCAAGCCGGGGGAGAGGTCTTCGAAGGCGACCTGTACGCACCGCTTCCCGCGGCGCTACGAGGCCGCGTCGACATCCTGGTCGTCAACGCCCCGTACGTCCCCACCGACGCCATCGCGATGATGCCGCCCGAGGCGCGCGACCACGAACCCCGCGTCGCACTCGACGGCGGGCATGACGGCGTCGACGTCCACCGCCGAGTCGCCGCCGAAGCCCTCCAATGGCTCGCACCCGGCGGGCACCTGCTGATCGAAACCGGGGAAAGTCAAGCCGCGAGCACCGCGGAAGCCATGGCGCACAACGGTTTGACCCCCGAAGTGAGCACCGACGACGAGCTGTACGCGACGATTGTTGTCGGTGCCCGGGGATAGGGTCGCCGCCGTGACCGACTACCTCCACACCACCCGCACCGCCTACGACACGGTCGCGGCCGACTATGCCGAACTCCTCCGCGACCACCTCGCCGGCTCCACCTGGGACCGGGCCGTGCTCGGCGCGTACACCGAGCTCGTCCTGGCCGCCGGTGGCGGCCGCGTCGCCGAAATCGGCTCCGGCCCCGGCCGCATCACCGAGTACCTCCACAGCCTGGGGCTCGACATCCACGGCGTCGACCTCTCCCCGGAGATGGTCGCCGTCGCCCGGAAGTGGTATCCCCACCTCGACTTCCAGGTCGGGGAGATGCCCGGTCTGTCCTTTGAGGACGGTGCGCTCGCCGGCGTCGTCGCCTGGTACTCGATCATCCACACCCCACGAGAGCGGCTGCCGGAGGTCTTCGCCGACTTCCACCGGATCCTCGCCCCGGGCGGCCACCTGCTGCTCGCCTTCCAGGTCGGCGACGAAGTACGCCACATCGAGCACGCGTACGGCCACGACATCTCCTGCGACGCCTACCGCCTGGCGCCCGAGAAGATCGCCGCACAACTGGGGGAGGCCGGCTTCGGCGTGCTCTCCACCCTCGTCCGGGAGCCGTCCGAGGAGTTCGAAAGCACCCAGCAGGCCTACCTGATCGCCCGCAAGCAGTAGCTCAAGGGCGCCGCGCCTCGACGAGCCAGGCCGCCGAGCCGTAGAAAACGCCTCGGTCGGTCTGGTGCTCGGCGAGATCCGCGCGCAGAGCCTGGATGGCACCGTCCCGCGTGGTGCCATCCAGGTCGCCCAACCGCCCACCGTGCTGCTCGACGATGAACTCGGCCGCGTCGTCGACGTCCTCACCGAAGTACATCGGCTTGTTCACCGCGGTGCACTCGATGTCGGCGTACCCGGCGGAGCTCAGCAGCTCTTCGATCTCCCTGGGGTCGCTCAGCGCGAGATCCGCCGACGGCACCACACGGCCGGCCGCGAAGATCGTCCGGAACGTGGTGATCCACTCGTTGAGCCGAAACGGCTGCCACGTCAGCAGGACAAGACGGCCACCCGGCCGCGTCGCCCCGGCCAGATTGGCGAACGCGGCCAGGGGAGTACCGAAGAACATCGAGCCATGCCTGCTGATCACCACGTCGAACCGCGCCTCGGCGAACGAGTGGACCTGCGCGTCCGCCTGTTCGAAAGAGACATTGGGAACACGCTCTTCCTCGGCGAGCCGACGAGCGACGCCGAGCATCTCGCTGGAGAGATCGACACCCAGCGCCGAACCCTCGGCAGCCAGCCGGGCTGCGTCCCGTGTCGTCTGGCCGGCACCACAGCCGACGTCGAGGACCCGGTCCGCCGGCTGGATATCCGCCGCGGCGAAGAAGACGTCCCGATACGCGGCGACACCATCGTTGAAACGCTGCGCACGCTTCGCCCACAGCGAGCCGTCGTCACCGTCCCATGCCTTCAACATCCGCTCGTTGGACGGATCGACACGCACAGCGGTGCTCTCGGACATTTCGGCAACCCCCAGATTCGGTATCCGGGGACGACCCTAGCGCGACTCGTCAGCGGAACGCGGCGACGTTCCGGGCAGCCCACTCGGCGAACGATCGCGGCGCGCGACCGAGCACCCGCTCCACGTCCGGACTCACCCGCAACTCGGCCGGAGTCGGCGAACCGATGATGTCCAAGGTGTCGTCCGCGAGCTCCGCCGGCATGCTCAGGACCATCCCAGCCTTGGCCTCTTCCCGGGTGAGCTCCTGAAAACGCACCGGCGAGCCCAACGCGCCGGCGAGTGCCGCCGCCTGCTCCCGCGGCGTGATCACCGCCGGACCGGTCAGCTCGTACACCTCACCGAGATGACGATCGTCCACCAGACAAGCGGCCGCGACCTCCGCGATATCCGCCGGATCGACGACCGGCACCCCGATATCCCGAACGGCGCCGCGACCGCCTGCCGCGAGCGCACGGAATCGGCCCACCACAGAGCATTCGAGGCGAAACCACCCGGCCGCAGAGTCGCCCAGTCCAAACCGGACTCCCGCACCAGATCCTCCAGCTCGCGCATCGCGACCCGCGTCGTGCCGAACGGCCGCGTCGCCACGCCCAGCGTCGAGAGCAGCACGATCCGGCGAACACCCGCCGCCACGGCCCGTCCGACGATCTCGGCCGGGTTCGCCCCGACCGCATGCAGATCACCGGAAAGCAGCAGGAACAACGCCTTCGCCCCGGCCAAGGCGGGTTCGAGCGTGGCGGGCTCGGCCAGGTCGGCCACCACGTGCCTGCCTCCCGGCGGTGTCGCGACGTGCCGCGACACCGCCGTCACCTGCTCGCCCGCCTCGGCCAGTGCCTGCGTCAACGGCCTGCCGATGTTCCCGGTAGCCCCGGTCACCACGATCATGAACAACTCCTTCGCTCGATCCTTCTCGTGACGACGACGCTAGGGAGAGCGACTTACTTATCGTAAGTACATACCTGGAGGTAAGCTCCTGCCATGGCAGGAGGCACGCAGTTCAAACCGGCCGACACCGAGCCGCGGTATGAGGTGTTTCACACCGACTGTGCCGCCGCCGGCGTGGTCGGGCATGTCACCAGCCGCTGGGGGATCTGGGTGCTGATCTCCTTGCAGCGCAACGATCTCCGCTTCTACGAGCTACGCGAGAGCATCCAGGGGATCAGCGAGAAGATGCTCGCCCAGTCACTGCGCGCGCTCGTCCAGGACGGCCTGATCTGGCGACAGGTCGAGCCCACGACGCCGCCACAGGTCACCTACGGGCTGACCGACTTCGGCCGGGACGTCAGCGAGCCGCTGATGGACTTGTTCGACCGGATCACCCGGCGGTCGGCTCCGGCCGCGGGGTGATGTCGAACATCCAGGAAACCCCGAACTTGTCCACGAGCGCGCCGGCTTCGTCGCCCCACAACTGTTTCTCCAGAGGCATGGTCACGGTGCCACCGGCGGACAATTGCTCGAAATAGCCACGGATTTCTTCGTCACCGCCGAGGTAGACCGCGACATTGTTGCCAGGGGAGTGGGGCACGTCCTCGACCTGCCCATCGACGTCGCAGGCCATCAGCGTGTACCCGTTCGGGGTGTCGAGCCGAGCGTGCATGACCTTGTCGGCGGCGGGTGAATCCGGAGAGCGGAAATCCGCGATCGTGCCGACTTCCAGCTTGCCTCCGAAGATCTCCCCATAGAATTCCATCGCCTGGCGCGCGTTCCCGTTGTACCTGATGTACGGGTTGAGTCGAGATCCCATGGCAAGAGAGCATTCCATCGGATACGCGACACCTTGTGTCGTGTATCAGCCGACGTCCCAGTAAGCCAGCCAAGCATCCAGCGCCGGCCCAGGTGGGTTGAGCCGACGAGCCCGGGCGACATTGTCCTCGTCGTCAGGAACGACCTCGGCCAGAATCAGGACTTCCGCACGAGCCTCGCCGACACCGAACAGTCCTTCGTCGGCCAGCCTGCGCAGTGCGGTCTCCATTGCACGCAGCCGAAGCTCGAACTCGGCGTCGGACGCGTCGTCGTCGAGATCGAACACCTCCGGCCGGGCGGCGAACAGATCGCGGACCGGCTTCAGGTGTTCCTCACCCAAGATCGAAAACGGGGAATCGGCATAGGAGTACCGGACGTCGTCGGCATCCGGCCGCTGAGCCAGCGCCTCGTGCGACCACGCCGACAGCGCCGGACCGAACGCTTCGCCGGGCGTCGTCAGCGTGACGTAGTAGAAGGTGTGGCCGGGGTTGTCACGGAACAGGTCTGCGACAGCCGCACGAGTGGCAGCGGTCAAGGCGTCAGCGAGGTCGACTTCGGTCGGGATCATCGGGGCATCGAACCACACCCCGCGGGGAAGACGCCCCACGACGCTTACTTGACATAATGTACATTATCGGCACTTTGGCCGACCTGGAGAACAGCGGTCGAGAGGGGCCTTCAGAGGTGGGCTGAAAGCGTCCTTCACCGCATGTCACGCAGCGAAAGCTCCCTTCGTCGCGTCTGACGCGGGCATGGCTCCCTTCGCTTCCGGGTGGGCTCGACCCAGCACCTGGGCGCCCATGCCGCCAGAGGGCACCCCCGGAGAGGCGAAACGGATGTCCGATCACCCGGCCTCAATACGTCACTGTGACGAATTGCTGGGGACGTCTCAAGCTGCCGATGATCATCGGAGGGCGCCAGGCGCGAGTGGATCTCGCCGAGTCGGCCGGCTCGGCGGCACCGGCGACCTGGAGACGCCCCGACGGTTCGAGGTGTCAGGAAAGGGTCGTTCAGGACGAAAAACGTCAGGAGCGACCCTTTCCTGACACCCGGAGAGGCAGCAGAGAGACCGAGATCCCCGCGAGGGGTTTCCGGATCCATCACTCCGTTTCATGCATAATCACTATTATGCATGAAACGGAATATAACCCAGTGTAAGACTGTCGGTGCCATGCGGTACAAGATGCTCATGAGGGTTTCCGAGGCACAGCAAGCCTTTTTCGCCGCACGTCGTCCCCGTAAGGATTCTCCTCACACCACCGACGCCTACCGTCGCGATCTCGCCGGCATCACCGCTCTTCTTCTCCGCGAGCTGGGCCGCTCCCCTGACGACCTCATGGTCGAGATGCTCACCGCCCAGGCACTCCGCAACGCCTTCGGCGCCTTCGCGGACACCCACGCGAAGAGCTCGGTTCTCCGTGCGTGGTCGACCTGGAACCAGTTCCTCACCTTCTGCGTGTCCGATGGGTTGCTCGCGGGCAATCCGATGGGCGCCGTCGCCCGGCCGAAGGCGCCTCCGTTGACACCGAAACCGTTGCGGGGTGAGGAAACCCCGGAGCAGTTGCTCGCGGCCGCCGCCGACGGTTCGCGCCGGACGCGGGATCCGTGGCCCGAGCGGGACGTCTTGGTGATCGCGCTCGGTCTGGTCGCCGGGTTGCGTGCCGCGGAGATGCGGGCGCTGACGGCGCGGTCGCTGGTCGGTCGTCAGGGCGAGATGCGGTTGCACGTCCACGGCAAGGGAAGCCGGGACCGATCGATCCCGGTACAGCCGATCATGGAGAAGATCATCGAGGAGTATCTCGCCTCCTGCCGCCGCCGGTTCCCGCAGCAGCGGTTCGGGCCCTCCACTCCCCTCCTCCGGGATCGGGCCGGCGAGCCGATCGGCCGCGGCGCGCTGGAGTACCTGGTCAAATCCTGCTACCGGTGGGCGGGTCTGCACGACCGCGTGCCGGTCGGGGCGAATCTCCACGCGTTGCGGCACACCTTCGCGACACGGCTGGCGGAGGACGGCGCGACGGCGTCGGAGATCATGGCGCTGCTGGGGCACGCGAGCCTGGCGACCAGTCAGAACTACATCGAGGCGACCGGTCGTGAGCAGCGGGCGGCGGCCGCGAGCAACCGGACGTACCGGGCGTTGGACGGGATCGTGTAGCTCAGCGGAGTTGTTCGAGGTCCTTGGCGGCCTGGGCGATTTCGCTCGCCAGGCTGCGGAGTTCGGCGACTGAGGCGCCGTCGTCGGCCGCGGTGACGACGTCTTCCGCGGCGCAGCGGAGCTGGAAGAGCCTGTCCTGCAGGGTGGCGATCTCGGTGTCGGAGAGGACGACGGCGTCTTCGGGGAGGCCGCTGCGTTGGAGGGCGGTCCGGCGTTCGTATGCGCGCTGGCGGCACGATTGCCCGCAGTAGCGGCGGCGCCTGCCGACGTTGCCGCCCTGTTCGAGCCGTCGGCCGCACCATCCGCAGTGTTTGGGTGCCCCCGCGCGGCGTAGCTCGGACACCTCTTCGGCGGACGTCTTCGGGTGTTCGGCCACTTCCCTCACGGTTCAGACCCTAGCTGGCCACCCGACGATCATGCCGGGGCCACGACCGAAGTGCACACTAGTGGGGTGCCGACACTGTTTCCGTACCTCGCTGATCCGCTCCCGCGTGCCTTCGCCCATCGGGGCTGGCACATCGGTGACCTGGAAGGACTGGAGAACTCGTTGCCGGCCTTCCAGCAGGCGGTGACGGAGGGTTACCGCTATCTCGAGACGGATGTGCACGCGACTTCGGATGGCGTGGTGGTCGTGCATCACGACGCGTCGTTGGATCGGACGACCGACGGCGCGGGGTTGATCTCCCGGCAGACGTGGGCGCAGCTCCGGACGGTCAAGATCGGTGGGCGTGTGCCGTTGTCCCGGCTGGAGGACGTGCTCGAGGAGCTGCCGGAGGCGCGGTTCAACATCGACGTGAAGTCGAACGAGGCGGTGGAGCCCTTCGTCCGGGCGATCGAGCGGTCCGGTGCGCATGACCGGGTCGCGGCGGCGTCGTTCTCCGACGCGCGGTTGGCCCGGATCCGGAAGCTGGCGGGGCCGAAGCTGGTGACGGCGATGGGGCCGCGTTCGGTGGCGGTGATGTGGGCGAACGGGTTCTTGCCGCTGTTCTCGCTGCGGGCGTTGTCGCGGGGTGCGATGGCGCAGGTGCCGGTGCGGCAGGGGCGGTTGAAGGTGGTGGACCGGGCGTTCCTGCGGCAGGCGACGCGTGGGGGTTTCGAGGTGCACACGTGGACGGTGGACGATCCGGCGGAGATGCGGTTGCTGCTGGATCTGGGGGTGCACGGGATCGTGACGGACCGGCCGGATCTGCTGCGTGAGGTGCTTCGGGAGCGGGGTTCCTGGCCTTCGTGAGCTGCGGCCTCGTGAGTGGTAAGGACGGTTAGAACCGTCCTTACCACTCACGAGGGGTCAGCGGGGTGGTTTGCCGTTCCAGGCGGCGTCCCAGGTCTTGGGGCCGAGTCGTCCGGAGTCGTTGATGCCGTTGGCGCGCTGGAGGGCGAGGACGGCTTCGCGGGTTTTGTCGTAGTAGCAGCCTGTTCCGGTGAAGCCGTAGCCGAAGGCGTTCATCCGTAGCTGGAACTGCTTGAGCGGGACGGCGCAGTCACCGTAGGCGTAGACCACGCCGGGCCAGGCGGGTTTGGGGCCGCCGGGCGGTGCGGGCGGGGTGGGCTTCGGTTTGGGCGCGGGCGGCGGGGCGGGCTGTCCTCCCCCGCCGATGTAGGCGGAGTCGGCGTAGGACGGGACGCGTTTGCTGCGGGCGTCGCTGTCGTTGCGGAAGCCGAGTTTGCCGGCGCATTCCCAGGGTTGCCAGCCGCGCATGCGGTAGAGGTAGAGGGCCCGGTAGTCCTGTTCGCGTGGGGTGGCCTGGTCGGGTCGTCCCTGGCCGCCGACGCTGCGCCAGGTGGGCAGGTCGAACTGGTAGGCGCCGTAATAGCCGTTGCCGGTGTTGATGTTGTAGCGCCCGCTCGATTCACACATGCGGAGCTTGGCCCAGTAGGAGCCGTGGGGATCCGCGGCGGCGGATCCGGTGGTGGCGATCTGCAGGCCCGTCACGGCTAGGGCGAGCAGGAGCGTTCTCGCCACTACGCGGTGTGCTGTGCGAAGGCGATGGGTCCTCATGAGCGGAACAGTAAATTCTGGACACTTGCTTCACAAGAGTCACAGCTCGCACACCAGCCTCACACGAAACACACGGGGATCGTGGCAGCGACACGCCGACGATGGTCGGGAAGGTGTCCGGCGAGGGTTCGTCTCGCGTCGAAACGAACACGGTCCGGACTCGTGCCGGACAGGTGGGTGTGATCACCAGTAGTCTCCCGCTGACCTCGACGTTCTCGACTTCAGGAGCTGTGCATGACGGTGGCCGTGACCCGTGAACGCAAGCGGGTGTGGCGGGCTTGGTACCTCTACGACTGGGCCAATTCGCCGTTCTATTCGTCGGTGATCACCGTCTTCGGAGCGCTCTATTTGAGTGAGATCGCGTCCGCGGACGCGAAGGCGAATTTCACCCTTAACGGGGACAGGGCGTGTACCGATTCGAGTGGAGCTTCGAGCACCCTGCAGAGCTGTGACGTCTCGTTGTTCGGGCTGCAGTTCCCCGCCGGCTCGCTTTGGGGGTACCTGCTGTCGATCGCGACGGTGACCCAGGTGCTGGTGCTGCCGATCGCCGGCGCGATCGCGGACCGCAGCAGGCACAAGCGGCGGATCCTCGGCGGGTTCGCGTTCCTGGGGGCGGTGGCGTCGGCGCTGATGTTCTTCATCGCGGGGACGAACTGGGAGGTCGGGGTCTGGACGTTCATCCTGGCCAACATCGGCTACGGCGGTGCGCTGGTCGTCTACTACTCGTTCCTGGTGGACATCGCGGAGCCGGACGAGCGGGACGCGGTGTCGTCGAAGGGGTGGGCTTTCGGGTACCTCGGTGGTGGTCTGGCGCTGGCTTTGCAGCTGGGGTTCTTCCTCGGCCACGATGCGTTCGGGGTGAGCGAGTCGCTCGCCGTCCGGATCTGCTTCCTGACGTCGGGGATCTGGTGGGCGGTGTTCACGATCCCGGCGGTGCGGGCACTCCCCCAGACTCACGTGCCGAAGTCGGGCGAGCGGGGCCTGTCGGTGTTGACGGCCGGGTTCAAGGAGCTGGGGCGGACGATCAAGGACGCGCGGGCCTATCCCCTGACGCTGGCGTTCCTCGGCAGCTACCTGGTCTTCACCGACGGGATCACGACGGTGGTGGCGGTGTCGGCGCAGTACGGCAAGGACGAGCTGAAGTACAGCACTCAGGTGCTGATCGTCACGATCCTGGTGATCCAGTTCCTGGCCTACGCCGGCGCGATGATCCACGGTGCGATCGCGGCCCGGATCGGGGCGAAGAAGACGATCTTGGGCAGCTTGGTGGCGTGGGTGGCCGTGCTGTGTTTCGCGTTCTTCATCGAGGCCGGTCAGCCGCTGCAGTTCTACGCGGTGGCGGTCGGGATCGGGCTGGTGCTGGGCGGGACGAACGCGTTGTCGCGGTCGTTGTTCGGGCAGATGATCCCGGAGGGCAAGGACGCGCAGTACTTCTCGCTGTACGTGGTCGGTGAGCGGGGGACGTCGTGGCTCGGTCCGCTGTTGTTCGCCGCGGTCGGGCAGATCACCGGCTCGTTCCGGTACGCGATCATCGCGCTGGTGATCTTCTTCGTGCTCGGTTTCGTGTTCGTGTGGCTGGTCCCGGTGCGCCGGGCGATCGAGGCGGCGGGTAACCGACCACCGGCGGTGCTGTGAGGACGGAGCGTGCCGATAGGGTCGGGCGTCGTGACCGTACTGAAGGAGAGTGGCCCGGATCCCACGGACGCGTTGTCGTCGGTGCCGGTGGCGGGTTCACGGCGGGGTGTGCCGGTCGTCGGGAAGTTGAAGTTCTGTTACGGGCCGATGGACTGCGGGAAGTCGACGCTGGCGTTGCAGATCGACCACAACCACGCGAGGCAGGGTCGTCGCGGGATGGTGCTGGTGCGGCATGACCGGTCCGGGGAGCCGCAGATCACCAGCCGGATCGGGTTGACGCGTAAGGCGATCGAGGTGGGGAACGAGACCGATCTGCGGTTGCTGGTGCGTGAGCAGTGGGCGGCCGGGCGGCACGTGGACTATCTGATCGTCGACGAGGCGCAGTTCTTGTCGCCCGATCAGGTGGATCAGCTGGCTGAACTGGCCGATGACGTCCAGATCGACGTGTACTGCTTCGGGATCGCGACGGATTTCCGGAGCATGCTGTTCCCCGGTGCCGCGCGGTTGTTCGAGCTGGCGGACGAGTTGCAGCCGGTTCAGGTCGAGGTGTTGTGCTGGTGCGGGCAGACGGGGCGGTTCAACGCGCGGGTGTCCGACGGTGAGGTGCTGCGGGCCGGGGACACCGTGGTGGTTGCGGATACCGAGCAGTCGCTAGTTGAAAGTTCACCGGTATCACGTTCCGAGGGTGAGTCGAACACCGTCCGTTATCAGGTATTGTGCCGTCGGCACTTTCGACTGGGCGACCTGGGGCCCGCCTCGGCCCAACACGGTCAGTTACGGTTGACGTGACAGGCGTACTACTAGCCCATCTGGGGGATATCCGCACCAAGATGGCCGTATTGACGTCACGCCAGAGCGCGAAACCACTCCTACTAGGAGAAGCTGTTGCCACCGGGTGACACAGCTCATCGTGAGCAAGGACATGCTTCCCAGGGAATCTCCTGGGCCTCATCGTCGTTGCATAGGGTGAGCATCACCCTGGCTCCACCCGGAGCTGACTGAAAGGACCCCCATCATGGCCGACCGTGTTCTCCGTGGAAGCCGGCTGGGAGCGGTCAGCTACGAGACCGACCGCAACCACGACCTCGCGCCTCGGCGCACCGTGCGCTACGCCTGCCCCAAGAACCACGAGTTCGAGGTGCCCTTCTCCGACGACGCCGAGATCCCTTCGGTGTGGGAGTGCAGGCTGCACGGCAGCGAGTCCGAGATCGTGGACGGCGGGCAGCCGGAGCAGAAGAAGGTCAAGCCCCGAGGACGCACTGGGACATGCTCCTGGAGCGCCGTTCGATCCCGGAGCTCGAAGATCTGCTCAACGAACGTCTCGCCGAGCTGAAGGGACGCAGGACCACCCGGTCCGCCTGACGCACGGCACAAGTAGCTAGCCCCACCACGAACCGGCGAAGCCCCCGCGACCTCCCTCCGCGGGGGCTTCGCCGTGTCCGGGGTCAGCCTCGTGAGTGGTAAGGACGGTTCTAGCCGTCTTTACCACTCACGAGGTCCTCACGAGAGCGCCGGTGCCGAGAGGCGCCAACGCGTCGCGCAGGCGCCGTAGGTGCTCGGGTGGCGATTCGAGGAGCGGGAGCCGGACAGCCGCGTGCTGGATGACGCCGAGCTCGGCGAGTGCGGCTTTGGCCATGATCGCTCCCTGCGAGGTGCGCATGACGGCCTCCGCCAGGGGAAGCAGCGCGGCGTTGAGCGATCGCGCGGTGTCGAGGTCTCCCCCGCGCACGGCGGCGATGAGTTCGGCGTTGCGGTCGGCGAAGGCGTTGCCGACGACGCTGACCAGGCCGGTGGCGCCCGCGGCGAGATAAGGCAGATTGAGCTCGTCGATACCGCAGTAATAGGCCAGCGGTGCGCGGTCCATGACGGCCATCGCTTCGAACAGGTCGCCCTTGGCGTCCTTCACGGCCCGGATCCGCGGGTGGCGGGCGAGTTCGATCAGGGTGGCCGCTTCCATGGCCGTCCCGGTACGGGCCGGGACGTCGTAGAGCATCACGGGCAGGTCGGTGGCGTCGGCGACCGCCTGGCAGTGCGCCACGATGCCGGCCTGTGTCGGCTTGGAGTAGTAGGGGCAGACGAGCAGGAGCGCGTCGGCGTCGGCTGCCTCGGCTTCCTTCGCGCGTCGGATGCAGGCGGTGGTGTCGTAGGTGCCGACTCCGGCGATCACGCGCGCCTGGTTCCCGGCGAGGTTCGCCACGGTGTGGACGAGCCGCGCGGCTTCGGCGTCGGTCAGGGTGGGTGACTCCCCGGTGGTTCCGCCGACGACGATGCCGTCACAGCCGGTGGTCAGCAGGTGGTCGACCAGGCCGGTGAGGCCGGGTTCGCTGAGCGCGCCGCCGGGTTCCATCGGGGTGACCATGGCGACGAGGTTGGAGCCGAAGAGGGTTTCGGTCATGTGGTCGATCTTCTCGGCGCCGATACCTGTGGTCCAGCGATGGTTTTTGGACGGTATTGCGTAGCCTGGCTTCATGATCGAGGTCGGGGCTCTGCGGGCGCTGCGGTCGGTGGCCGCGTTGGGGACGTTGGCGCGGGCGGCGGACGAGCTGGGATTCACGGCGTCCGCGGTGTCGCAGCAGATCAAGCGGCTGGAACGCCAGATCGGCCTGCCGGTGCTCGCTCCGGCAGGCCGCGGCGTGGTGCTGACTCCGGCGGGCCAGGCCGTCGTCGACTCCTCACTGGAGGTGTTCCAGGCACTCGAACGGTGCGCCGAGGCCGCCCAGTCGGTCGCGGAGGGCGCGCCGCGCGGTGTTCTCCGGGTGGCCGCGTTCTCGACCGGTATCCGCGGCCTGCTCGCCCCGGTTCATCCACGGCTTCTGACGCGCTACCCCGAACTCCGCCTGCACATCACCGAGCAGGATCCCGACCAGGCCCTGCATTCGGTCGAGGCCGGAACGGCCGACCTCGCGCTCCTGCATGACGCCGACGGTCTGCCGGTCCCGCTGTCCCCCGCGCTGTCACGGCGCCTGGTGCACACCGACCTCGGCGACGTCGTCATGGCCGAGACCCATCCGCTGGCACGGTCCGGGCCGCCGCTGGACGGTGCCGACCTGGCCGGGCACGCGTGGGTGACCAGTCCGCCGGGCACGGTCTGCCACCAATGGTTCCGCCGAGTGTTCGCCGGCCTTCCCGAAGAACCCGACGTACGGCACCTGGTGGACGACTTCTCCACCCAGCTGTCTTTGGTCGCCTCGGGCGAGGTCGTCGCGTTGATCCCGAGGCTGGCGCGTCCGCCCTTGGCCGCGGGGCTCGTCGCCCGGCCGCTGCGGCGCCCGCCGGCGCGCGAGGTGCACGCCGCGTGGCGCCGCAGTGCCGAGTCGAGCCCCGCGATCCGGGCGGTGCTGGCGGAACTCGGGGCGGCTCGGTCAGCTGGGGAACATGCTGGTCACGTTGACGAACGTGCCGGTGATCCCCATGGCATCGTCGGAGGCGAGGAACGCCAGCGTGGCGGCGACCTCGGCGAGACGCGGTGAACGCTTGGTCATCCGGGCCTCGGTGAGGCCGTCGAGCACGTTCTGCACCATCTCGGGACTCGCCGGCAGCTGGCTGTTCACCGCGGAGAGCTTCTCGGGCGTGAAGGTCTCCGGGATACCCGCGACCCAGATGCCGAGTGCGCGGACGCCGTGCGGCCCGATCTCGACGGCGAGATTGCGGATGAAGGTGTCCAGTGCCGCGTCGATCGAGCCCGTGGCGCCCATCATCGGGCTGCCCTGGGCGGATCCGCTGTCGAGGGCGAGGATGGCGCCGGAGCCCTGGGCGGCCATATGCCGGGCGGCGGCCCGTGCGGTGATGAAGTTCGTCGTGATTCCGGCGGTGATCGGGCGGACGTAGTCCTCGACCGACATCTCCACGAGCGGGATGCCCTGGATGTCGCCACGCGGGACGAGGTTGAGCGAGATGTCGAGGCTGCCCGCCTCGGCGGCCACGGCCGCCGAGTGCTCGTCGACCGCGGTCTCGTCCATGGCGTCGACCACCGCGACTTCGGCCAGTCCCCCGCTCTGCTCGATCTCGCCCGCGAGCTTCGTCAGCGCCGGCCGGTGCCGTCCGGTGAGGAAGACGCGGGCCCCGCGGGCGGCGAACTCCTTGGCGACGCCGTTGCCGATCGCCCCGCCGGCGCCGTAGATGATCGCGTTCTTGTTCTGGAGGCTCATGGGTTTCCTTCCGCGTGGTTGGGTTCGACCGTTGAGACGCGGACGGGGCGTGAACCTCATCGGTCCTCAGGTGAGCGTCAACGGCAGCCCGAACGCGGGGAACAAATGCGGCTCGAAAGCGGTGATCTCGGCGACCTTCCCGTCCTCGATGCGCAGCACGTCGAGCACCTGTGCCCGATAGACCCGGGTGCCCGGCCGCCGGACGTAGCCTGCCGCTGCGGGAAGCCCGTTCGCGACGGCCGGGAGGTGTTTCCACTCCCCGAAGTAGGTCGGCGAGGCGGGGTCGAGGGACTGGGCGACGAACTCGAGGAAGACATCGCGGCCGGAGAACCACAGCGGATTCGGCGGCATCGTGACCAACACGTCTTCCCTGAGCAGCTCGGCCATGACCCGGCTGTCCCCGTTGGCGGTGGCGGCGGTCATGTAGCGCCGCAGGATCGCCTGCTCCTCCTCGGTCGGCCGCACGGTCCGGGCCCAGTCGGCGCGGCGTTCCGGCAGGCGTTCGCGCAGCGTGGGACGGGCGCGCTGCAGGGCGCTGGTGACCGACGCGACGCTGGTTTCCAGCAGGTCCGCGGTTTCGGCGGCCTTCCAGCCGAGGACGTCGTTGAGGATGACCACGGCCCGTTGTTTCGGCGGAAGGTGCTGGATGGCGGCCAGGAACACGAGTTCCAGTGTCTCCCTGGTCTCGGCGATTTCGTCGGGGTCGTCCGGGAAAGGTTGCAGCCAGGGCAGGAACTGGGGTGGCTCGCCTTGCTGGTCGACGTCGGGCAGCGGGTCGTACGGGCGCGGGACCCTTTTGTTGCGCCGCAGGAAATCGAGGCAGGTGTTGGTGGCGATGCGGTAGAGCCAGGCGCGGAAACTCGCCCGGCCCTCGAAGCCTTCGCGGCCGCGCCACGCCCGCAGGAAGGTCTCCTGGACGAGGTCCTGCGCGTCGTCGTAGGACCCGACCATGCGATAGCAGTGCACGCGCAGCTCACGCTCGTGCTGCTCGACCCTCTCGGCGAAGGCGACCTCGTCCAGGGATTCCGTAACGGGGGCCGGGGTGACGTTTTCCGGCCGCGCCCGGAGGGCGAGCCGCGCGATGCGCCGCAACCTGCCGACGTCGGAGGTGAGCGTGGTGAGGTCGGCGAAGAAGGTGTCCGGTGGCTGGGGTGTGAGCCGGTTCGCGACCCGGCCGACCTCGGCGATGAGGGTGTCCATGTCGGGTGCGGGGCTGCGCCGTGACCGGTAGGCCTGCTGGCGGCACGCGGCGGAACAGTAGACGGCGGTGCGCCCTCTCGTCGCCGCTCTCGGCGGCAACGGGCCACCACAGTTCGCGCAGGCCTGACCGGTCACCGCTCACCATCCCCCGGAAACGTAACGCTGGATCGAGTTACGCATTATGCGGCCTGGTACCCCGGGATGTCCTCGACACGGTGGTAGACGTCGAGCCCGCGGGACAGCGCGATGGCGACGTCCTGGTCGGCGCCGGTGGATTCGCCCGGCAGCCGCAGGACGGCGTCGCAGTGATGCAGCAGCCGGTCGGCCGTCGGGTACATGACCTCCTCGGCGATCGGATCGGCGACGGTCTTCCCGCCCGCGCCGCGCAGCACCGGCAGCGCGACCCACTCGCCGATCATCGGCACATGTCCGCTGCGGAAGATCGGCCAGGCGGCCTCTTCGAGCCGGGCGAGGTTGCGGGCGAGAAGTTCGGGGTCGTCGCCGGTCCCGGAGCGGAACGGTCCGGCGATGAGGATCATCAGAGGTTTGCTCATGCGCCGGAGCATAATGTGCAACAATCGGCAGGAACAAGGAGGAACGTGCACATGTTGGCTGCGCAGCGACGAGACCTGCTGATGGAACGACTCAAAACCGAAGGCCGGATCGTGGCCAAGGACCTCGCCGCCGAACTCGGCGTATCAGAGGACAGTATCCGCCGTGACCTGCGAGATCTCGCGGACGCCGGACTGTGTCAACGGGTCTACGGCGGAGCCTTGCCGGTCTCGCCCGCCACCGCGGACTACGCGACGCGCATGGCGGTCAGCATCGCGGGCAAGGAACGCATCGCGAAACGTGCAGCAGCGTTGATCCGGCTCGGCTCGACGGTCATCCTCGACGGCGGGACGACCGCGCTCGCGCTGGCGAAGGCGCTCCCCGTCGATCTCGAAGCGAAGATCGTCACGCACAGTCCCACGGTCGCGGCCGCGCTCGTCACCCATCCGAAGGTCGAGGTGTTCCTGATCGGCGGACGGCTCTTCAAGCACTCCGCCGTCACGTGCGGGGCGGCCGCGGCGGAGGCCGCGATGGGGGTCAACGCCGACTTGTTCTTCCTCGGCGTCACCGGGGTGCACCCCGAAACCGGGCTCACCACCGGCGACTCCGACGAGGCCGCGATGAAACGCACCCTCGCCAAACGGGCCGCCGACACCTACGTGCTGGCCAGTTCGGAGAAGATCGGCGCGGCCTCGCCGTTCACCGTGCTCCCCCTGTCCGACGTCGCGGGCGTGATCACCGACGCGGCGCCGGACGAGCCGACGGTGAAGGAACTGGGAAAACTCGGCGTGAGCGTGCTGGGCGTCAGCCCTTCTTGGCCAGCCCGCGAAGCTGCTCCCAGCGACGCTTGATCCCCCAGAACCCGACCAGGACGATCGCCTCGCGCACGACCGAGCCGCTCATCTTCGACTGACCGACCTCGCGTTCGGTGAAGGTGATCGGCACCTCGACGACCTCGAACCCGGCGAGCGCCGTGCGGAACGCCAGGTCGATCTGGAAGCAGTAGCCGCGCGAGGCGATCTCGTCGAGCGGGAGCTTCTCCAGCACTGTGCGGCGGTACGCGCGGAAACCCGCGGTGATGTCCTTGATCTTCGTGCCGAGCGCGACCCTCGCGTAGAAGTTCGCCATCCACGACAGCGCCTTGCGCTGGAACGGCCAGTTCACCGTGCTGCCGCCGGGAACGTAGCGGGAGCCGATGGACAGGTCCGCGTCCTCCAGGGCCGCCAGCACCCGGGGCAGATCCTCCGGCGCGTGCGAACCGTCGGCGTCCATCTCGACGATGGTGGCGTAGTCGCGGGAGAGCCCCCAGCGGAATCCCGCGACGTACGCGGCGCCGAGGCCGGCCTTCTCGGTCCGGTGCATGACGTGGATCCGCTCGTCGGCCTTCGCGAGCTCGTCGGCGACGTCACCGGTGCCGTCCGGGCTGCCGTCGTCGACGACGAGGGCGTGCACGTCCGGAAGTGCCTTGAGCAGACGTTCCAGGATCGGGCCGATGTTGTCCCGCTCGTTGTACGTCGGGACCACCACCAGCACCGGGTCGATTCCCTGGGCCCCCGCGGCGCCTGCGCCATCCGCTTTTCCTCCGTGTTCCGGCGGGTCAGCCCGCCGCTTCCCTCGTTGCCTTGGCGGCGCTCGCGCGCCGGGTGCGGAAACGGAGCACGTACCCGCCGGTAACCCCGGCGATCGCCAGGGCCAGCAGTCCGTACTCCGTCGTCACACCGAGTAGATCCGACAGCGTAGTCTGCTGCCTCAGCGGTACGCGCCCCACCAGGGAGTCTGCGGTGAACAGGCTGGTGGAGGCCGTGATCGAACCGTCGGGAGCGACGATCGCGCTGACCCCGCTGGTGGCCGAAACGATCACCGCGCGCCCGTGCTCGACCGCCCGCAGCCGCGACATCGCCAGCTGCTGATAGCTCATCTCCCCCGGCCCGTACCAGGCGTTGTTGGTCGGCACGACGAGCAGTTCCGCGCCGTCGGCGACCGACTCCCTCGCCGGATAGTCGAACGCGGTCTCGTAGCAGATGAAGACGCCGACCTTGGTGCCCGCGACCGACAGCGCGGCGTTGGCGCCGTCACCCGGTGTCATGTTCGCCACGCTGTCGACGAACGGCGTCACCAGTTTCGCGATCTCGCGGGCCGGGACGTATTCACCGAACGGGACGAGCTGCTGCTTGGCGTAGCGCTGGCCGGGGCCGGTCGCCGGATCCCAGACCAGCGCGGAGTTCTGGGCACTGCCGTCGGGCAGCCGGACCAGCGCGCCGATGATCGCCTGCGTGCCGTAGTCGCGGACCATCTGATCGACGCCGGCGTCACCGGTGCGCATGGCCATCGCGGTCTCGGGCCACACCAGCAGATCGACCTTAGTGTTGCTCGCCTTGAGCTTTTCGAGCAGCCGCGCGCTCTCGGTGAGATGGTTGCTCCGCAGTTCGTCGCGGCGGCCCTCCAGCGCCAGGCCGATGTCCGGGGCGTTGCCCTGCACCGTGGCGACGGTGAGTTCGCCGTCCTGGGCTTCGGTGCCGATCGTCGGCCACACCGCGAGACCCGCCACCACCGGCACCAGCGTCACCGCCGCCGCGGCCACCAGGGAACGCCGCGGATCGGCGCCCCGCAGCCGCAGGCACAGCGCCGCGAGCCCGAAACCGGTCGCCACGACCGCGAGGCCGACCAGCGGAGCGCCGCCGATCGAGGCCAGTGAGACGAAGGCACCCTCGGGCTGGCTGAACGCGACGCGACCCCAGGGAAATCCGCCGAAGGGGAACCAGGTGCGCGGGGTCTCCAGCGCGATGATCACCAACGCGGCCCACAGCGGCCCGAGCGGCAGGCGCCACACCACGGTGGCGAACGCCCCGCCGAAACCGAGATACACCGACAGCGCCATCGACAGCGCGATCCACGGCCACGGCCCGAAGTCCGGGCCGAGGAAGTCCAGCAGCCACGTCAGCAGCGGCAGGAAGAACCCCATCCCGAACACGAACGCGTAGCCGAACGCGCCCCGGAACCTGCGGCCGTGCACCACCAGCGCGAAACCGGTGAACGCCAGCGGCGCGAGCCACCACAGCGGACGTGGCGCGAAACTCAGGTACAGCGCGAAACCCGACGCCGCGGCGACGAGGAAACGCAGGAGCCAGGCGCGGGAGAACCGCTTCCGGGGCGCCGCTTCGGGGTCCGGATCGGTCACGGTCGAGGACACTCCTGAACCCTAGGCCGTGCGGGTGAACACATCGTGGATGACCTCTCCGTCGCGGACCGTGCGCAGGCACCGGGGCAGCGTCGCCCCCTCGGCCAGGTTCGGCAGCGGGGGCACCCCCGCGCGCGGATCGGTCGACCAGCGTTGCACCCGTGAGTCCGGGGTCGCGACGACGAGATCCTCGGCGTCCCAGATCGCGTAGTGCGCGGGTGCACCCGGGACCAGGCTGCCGGTGACGCCGTCGTTCACGCCGGCGGCGCGGTGTCCGGCGCGGGTGTGGGCGGTGAAGGACGCGCGAGCGGACAGCCCCGAGCCCGGCGTGCGGTGGTAGGTGCCGGCGCGGACGGTGGCCCACGGGTCGATGGGCGTGACGGGAGCGTCGGAGCCGAAAGCGAGCAGGAGCCCTTCGGCGGCCATGGCGGCGAAGGGGTTGAGCTTCGGGGCCCGTTCGCCGCCGAGGCGGTCGACGTACATGCCGTGCGTGCCGCCCCATTCCGCGTCGAACTGCGGCTGGACCGAGGCGACCACGCCCCAGCCGGCGAGCGCCTTCGCCTGGTCGGTGTCGATCATCTCGACGTGTTCGAGCCGGTGGTGCCGGGCGGCCAGCGCTCGACGGCCGACGGTCTTCTCCGCGAGCCGGAATCCTTCGACGACCTCGGCTACGGCGGCGTCGCCGATGACATGGAAACCGGCCTGCAGTTCGGCCTCGGTGCAGGCTGCGACGTGCTCGGCGATGGCGGCGGCGTCGAGATAGAGCGTTCCGGAGGTGCCGTGGGCGTCGGCGTACGGCTCGTGCAGCGCGGCCGTACGCGAGCCGAGCGCGCCGTCGACGAACAGGTCGCCAGCGACTCCCCTCGCGCCGAGCGCGCGGGCGGTGTCGATTCCGCCGCGCTCGCCCCAGTAGCCGACGACCTCCGGCAACCCCGGCTCGGACGCGAGCGCGAGCAGGTCGGTGAGGTCCTCGGCGCCGGAGATGTCCGGGCCCGCGCATTCGTGGACGCTCACGACCCCGCGCGCGGCGGCCTCGGCGAGGAACGCGCGCTGGGCTTCGCGACGCTGCCGCGGGGTGATCGCCTCGCGCATCGCGGCGCGCACGAGGTGGTGGGCGTCGCGGGTCAGCGGTCCGTCGGCCGACCAGCCCGGCGCCTCGCGCACGCCGGCGGCCAGCGCGACGAGGGCGCTGGAGACGAGCGCCGAGTGGACGTCGACCCGGCTCAGATACACCGGGGCGCCGTTCGCGGCCTCGTCGATCTCGGCGCGGCTGGGCAGCCTGCCGTCGGTCCAGCGGGATTCGTCCCAGCCGTGGGCGACCAGCACCTGGCCGGGACGGACGGCGTCGCGGACCGCGGCCAGGAGTTCGCCCGCGCCATGGATGTCCGTGAGGTTCAGACCGGTGAGGTGCAGTCCGGTCGCGGTGGCGTGGACGTGCGCGTCGACGAAGGCCGGGGCGACGAAGGCGCCGTCGAGGTGGATCGGTTCGGCGTCGGGATGCAGTGCCCTGGCCGGGCCGTCCTGCCCCACCCAGACGACGATGCCGTCGGTGATCGCCATGGCGGTGGCGTCGGGAGCCGAGGGGCTGTAGATGCGCCCGCCGAGCAGGAGCGTCGTTCGCGCGTTCGTCACCCTCCCGAGTTTGCAGCGTGCGGGTGATCACCGCGTGGTCAGGGTCGCTGAAGGTCCGAAACGCGTCACCGGTTCCGCATGAAGCGATAGGCCACCACGGCTGTCCTGCCGGCGCGGTGGGCGGGATCGCTGTCATGGAACACCTTCGAGCCCACTCGAAGGCCGAGGGAGTATCCGCCGGACACACCGAGCATGGCAGGAATATTTACGTCTTCCGGACGATGTGACAGGATATTTTCACGCGTTTCCGACGACGAGGAGTACAAGTGACTGCGATCCAGGAACCGACCTCGCCGGTGGCCGCCTACGATCAGCCCTACGACTACACCCGAGTCGAGCTGACCGAACCCGACTGGCGCCGCTTCCCCGGCTGGCACGACGTGACCGAGGCAGAGTGGCGCGACGCGCAGTGGCAGCGAGTGCACTGCATCCGTAACGCCAAACAGCTGCGCGCCCTGATGGGCGATCAGCTCGAGGAGCGCTTCTACGAGGACATGCTCGCCGACCAGCGCGAGATGGCCACGATGTCGATGCTCCTGCCGCCGCAGATGATCAACACGATGGCGCCCAACGCGGGCACCGACCCGGCGAAGGTGACCGAAGCCTGGTACGCCGACCCGATCCGCCGCTACATGCTCCCGGTGCGCAGCGACCGCGACACCGAATGGCCGAGCCACCCGCACTCCGAGCGGGACTCGCTGCACGAGGCGGAGATGTGGGTCGTGGAGGGGCTGACCCACCGCTACCCCACCAAGGTCCTCGCCGAGATGATCTCCACCTGCCCCCAGTACTGCGGGCACTGCACCCGGATGGACCTGGTCGGCAACTCCACCGAACAGATCGAGAAGCACAAGCTCTCGCTCAAACCGGTCGACCGCCAGGACGCGATGATCGAGTACCTGAAGAAGACCCCCGGCGTGCGTGACGTCGTGGTCTCCGGCGGCGACGTCGCGAACGTGCCGTGGCCGCAGCTGGAGTCGTTCCTGATGCGGCTGATGGACATCGACACCGTCCGCGACATCCGGCTCGCGACCAAGGCGCTCGCCGCCCTGCCGCAGCACTGGATCCAGCCGAAGGTCGTCGAAGGCCTCGAACGCGTCGCCGGCACCGCGCAGCGCCGCGGCGTCAACCTCGCGATCCACACCCACGTCAACCACGCCCAGTCGGTGACCCCGCTGGTCGCGGAAGCCGCCAGGACCGCCCTCGACGTCGGCGTCCGCGACGTGCGCAACCAGGGCGTGCTGATGAAGGGCGTGAACGCGACCCCGGCCGATCTGCTGGACCTGTGCTTCGCCCTGCAGGGTGAGGCGAACATCCTGCCGTACTACTTCTACATGTGCGACATGATCCCCAACGCCGAGCACTGGCGGGTTTCCGTGCACGAGGCACAGGAACTGCAGCACGCGATCATGGGCTACCTGCCCGGCTACGCCACCCCGCGGATCGTCTGCGACGTGCCGTACGTCGGGAAGCGCTGGGTGCACCAGCTCGCCGAGTACGACCGCGAGCTCGGGATCTCGTACTGGACCAAGAACTACCGCACCGGGATCGAACACGAGGACCCCGAGGCCTTGCAGCGCCGCTACCCGTACTACGACCCGATCTCGACACTGCCCGAAGCCGGTCAGCGCTGGTGGCGCGAGCAGCCGCGCTAACGATTCCGGAAAGTCCGGTCCAGTACAGATCAAGACCGGATGCGACTGGCCCTGAAGCGGCCGGGGCGGCTCAGGACGAGAACCTTGAGCCGCCCCGGCCGCATAGGGTGAGCGTCTCGAAGACGGACTTCGGTATTCGGCCGGCCGAAGTGGTATCGCGATCGCAATGCTCGACCGTCGAGGGCGCGAAATCCGATATTCCCGCCAAGGAGGTACCTGCGCGTGATTCCTCACTCGGACAGTCGATATCGCGAGTACGGTTGTCGGCCATGTTCACTGTGGCAGCGTCCAATCTCGAGGAATACTTCGCCGCGGACCCCGCCAGGGAAGCGGACCTTCGAGCGGTCGACCGCTTGGTCCGGGAAGCGGCGCCCGAGCTGAAACGGGAGTTCTTCGGCGGCACCGGCGCGGGAAAGCCCGGTATGGGAATGAGCCTGATCGGTTACGGGAAGTTCCAATACCGGGTCAAGTCCTCGTCCGAACCCATCGACTGGCCGATCGTCGGACTGGCGCTGCAGAAGAACTACCTCAGTCTGTACGTCGCCGCCGTTCGGAACGACCGATACCTCGTCGAGGACTACGCGGGCAGACTCGGCAAGGTCGGCCTCGGCCAGAACTGTGTCCGCTTCAAGAAGGCCGGCGATCTTGACGAGTCGGGCCTCGGCGCACTCCTCCACCACGTCCAGGACGGTCTCGCCACCGGCGAACTGGAACCGCGCTACGGCCGCGTCAAAGCGTCCTGACCCGCCACGGCGCGGTGGAAACCGCTGAGGCGATCGCGACATCGTCCGGCAGGGCCGTCCCCGCACTGGACGCCCTCGGCTCATTCCTTGACGATCTCCGACCGGAATCCACGGAACCTCGCGAAGATCTTTCCGTGCGAGTGTCCTTTGTGGCCGGACGAGGCGCCGTCTTGACGGACCCGGGATCGGGATCTACTCTTCTCCCTTCAGACAGGCACAGACGAAGAGCCACTGTCAGCGGTCTTCGTCGTGTCTGTTTTTTTGTGTCGGATCGCTGACAGCCAGCGCAGAAAGTTGGCGGTCCATGAGTTCATCGACGCTCAGCCCGACAGGCTCGATTTCGAACGTCTCCCAGGTAGCCGCGCTCGTCAACGGGCTGTCGAGGTTGCCGCGCAAGGCCAATCTGCTGTGGTATCTGGTGCTGGGCGGGCTTTTCCTGGACGCCTATTCCAACGCCGCGCTCGGCGCGGGCCTGTCCCCCATGATCAAGGAGCTCGGCCTCAGCTCCACCCAGGTCGGCGTGCTCACCGCGACCGCCCCCGCGGTGGCCATCCTGTTCAACCCGATCGGCGGCTGGCTGGCCGCCCGGATCGGCCGGGTCAAACCGTTGATCGCGGCCAAGGCGATCGCGGCGATCGGCGCCGTGCTGACCTCCGTCGCGGGCGGCTTCGGCGAGGTCTGGTTCGGACGCGGTCTCGTCGGCGTCGCCTACGGGATCGACTTCGCGGTGGCCATGGCCATGCTCGCGGAGTACACCCCCGCGAAACTGCGCGGACGGCTCAATCTCTGGCAGTCCGTCTGGTACGTCGCCACCACCGTGAACCTGGGACTGACGCTGGTGTTCTTCCAGCTCGACGCCGGCGTGGGGATCTGGCGATGGTCCGTCGGCTCGGCCGGTGTCTTCGCGATCGTCCTGCTGGTGCTGCAGCTGCTGTTCCTCGTCGAAAGCCCGTCTTGGCTCGCGGCGAAGGGCAGGCTCGCCGAAGCGGCCGTCAGCCTGCGCCGGATCTACGGTTTCCAGGTGACACCGGGAACCGCGAGCGCGCCCGACCCTGCCCAGGAGCGGAAGATCGGCTTCCGGCATGCGGGGGTGCTGTTCCGGAAGCCATATCTGCCGCGGACCTTCCTGTCCACGGCGATCTCCCTGACCCAGTCGATGCAGTACTTCGCCGTCGGGTGGTACCTGCCGGTGATCAGCCTGGCGATCTTCGGGCAGGCGTTCCAGACCGCGACCCTGGGTTCGATGATCTTCAACATCGCGGGGATCATCGGCGGCGCGCTCTCGGCGTACTTCGGCAGGAAGATCGGGCTCCGGACCAGTTCCGCCATCGGTTACGCGTTCGCGTTCGCCATCCTGCTGGTGATGGGGCTGGGCTTCGGGAAGCTGCCGATCGCCGTCGGGTTCCTGCTCCCGTTCCTGTTCATCTTCTTCCACTCGGCCGGGCCGGGCGCGAACGGCAAATCGATCGCGGCGCTGTCCTACCGCAGCGACATCCGCACCCTCGGCACCGGCGTGACCGGGATGCTCGGCAGTTTCGGCAGTGTCGTCGGGCTCTACGTGTTCCCGCAGATCAAGGAATCGATGGGGCTCGGCCCGACGATCGCCCTGCTCGCGGTGGTGCCGTTCCTCGGTCTGGTCTCCTGCCTGATCGTGCGCTGGGATCCCACGCGCAGCGGCGTCGACCCCGACGACGAGACCATCGACCTCAAGCTCGGGCGCGCCTGATGCGGCGCGGGATCCTGGCCGTCGACGAGGGTTCCACCGGCACCAGGGCGGCCGTCGTGGGCGAAGACGGACAGTGCGGGCCCTCCTTCTACACCTCCATCGACGTGAGCCACCCTCGGCCGGCCGAGGTCGAGCAGGATGCCATGCAGCTGCTGGAGCGGACCGTCGACGTCGCCCGTCAAGCGGTGACGTGGGCCGCCGAGAACGACGTGGAGATCACCGGGCTGTCGATCTGCACCCAGCGGGCGACGGCCGTGCTGTGGGACCGCGAGACCGGCCGTCCGCTGGCGCCCGCCGTGGTGTGGCAGGACAGCCGTTACGCCGCCGAGCTGGCGAAGCTCGCCCCGGAGTGGGACCGGTACCTGTGGGCGGAAACCGGGCGTCCGGTGGGCACTCGCGCCCCGTTCCTGTGGGCGGCCAGGACACTCGAGGAGCTCGGCGTTCCGGCCGGGCGGGCGTTGTTCGGCTCGGTGGACACCTGGCTGGTGTGGCATCTCAGCGGTCGCGAGCGATACGCGATCTCGGCGACGAACGCCGTCGCGTTCGGCGGATACCGGTTGCGCGAGCATTGCTGGGACACCGAGTGGCTGACGGCACTGGGTTTTCCCGCCGACTCGGCTCCGCCGCCACTGGACGACGACGGCGACTACGGCTACACCGACCCGGACCTGCTCGGCATCCGCGTGCCGATCGCGGCGGTGATGGGTGACCAGCACGCGTCCTTGATCGCGCTGGGCGCGCTTTCGCCCGGCCAGGCCACCTGCGTCCACGGCACCGGCACGTTCGTCGGCGCACTCGCCGGCGACGAACCGCCCGAGGCGGTGGGCGGACTCGACGGCGTGCTGTGCCTGGTCGCCTGGCGCAGCGGAGGTCACAGCCGGTTCAGCCTCGAGTCCTACACCTCGACCACCGGCTCCGCCCTGCGATGGCTCATCGAAGACCTCGGCCTGTTCGCCTCGGCGGCCGAGATCAGCGCGCTGGCCGCGGCGCAGCCGAGCGGCGAGGCGACGTGGTTCGTGCCGACGCTCGCCGGATTGCGCACCCCTGTGCAGCGGCCCGACGCCCGCGGCATGCTGGCCGGGCTGAGCCTGGCGACCACGCGGGAAGCCCTGGCCAGGGCGGTGATCGACGGGATCGCCCACGCGGTGAGCGACACCGCCGACGCCTTGCGCACCACCATGGACCGGCCGATGACCCATCTCCGGGTCGGTGGCGGTCTGGCGGCGAGCGACCCGTTGCTCCAGAGCCAGGCCGATTTCACCGGTCTCGCCATCGAACGGGTGGCGGACTCGGCCACCGCCAGCCTGCGCGGCGCCGCCTATCTCGCCGGCACCCGGCTCGGGCTGTGGCCTTCGCTGGCCGAGGCCGTCGCCCACCAGCCACCAGGCCGGGTCTTCGAACCCGCCATCGCCGAAACCGACCGGCTGAAGCTACGGGCGCGCTGGCAAGACGTGCTCGCCGTCTCGCTGTCGTGAAAACCCAGTTCTGAGTGGAGAGGTTCCTCAACGATGTTCACACTGCCGTCCCGGCGGCCGAATGCCGTCGCAGCGGGAGCGACCCCTTCGGCGCCGCTGCGACTGGACCGTCGCAGCGCGCTGACCGGACTCGACGCCGGCGAGTTCGACCTTCTCGTGATCGGCGGCGGGATCACCGGCGCCTACTGCGCGCTGGACGCCGCCGCCCGCGGCCTGTCGGTCGCGCTGGTCGAGCGGGACGACTTCGCGTCCGGGACCTCGTCCAAATCCTCCAAGATGGTGCACGGCGGCCTGCGCTACATCGAGCAGGGCAACCTGGATCTGGTTCGGCATTCCCTGCTGGAACGCCAACGGTTCCGCCGCAACGCCCCGCATCTGGTGCAGCGGCTGCCGTTCCTGTTCCCGATCCTGGCCAAGGACGGGGTGTTCGACGCCCGGATCGCCCGCGCCTTCGAGAGTCTGCTGTGGACCTACGATCTCGCGGGCGGCTGGCGGATCGGCAAGCTGCACCAGCGGCTCACGGTCGACGAAGTGCTGGCGCACGCCCCGACCCTGCGGGCGGACCACCTGCGTGGCGGCCTGATGTACTACGACAGCCGCGCCGACGACGCCCGGCTGACCCTCGCGATCGTGCGCACCGCGGCCCGGCTGGGCGCCGTCGTGGCCAACGGCGCCCAGGTGACCGGCCTCCGCACCACGGGCGGCCGGGTGACCGGCGCGACGGTCGAGGCCGACGGTGAACGGATCGACGTCCGGGCACGGGTGGTCGTCAACGCGACCGGGGTGTGGGCCGACGACGTCGACGGCATGGCCTCCCCCGGGCACCGGCCGCAGGTGCGCCCCGCGAAGGGCGTCCACATCGTGCTGCCCTGGTCGAAGATCCGCAACGACTGCACGGTGACGGTGCCCATCCCGGGCCGCGCGAGGCGGGCGACCTGCACCCGCTGGGGTGACGTCGTCGTCGTGGGAACCACGGACACCGACTACGACGGTCCGACCGACGACGTGCACTGCACTCGCGACGAGATGGAGTTCCTGCTCGAAGGCGCCACGATCGCCTTCGACACCAAGCTCGGCCCCGAGGACGTGCTGGGCAGTTACGCGGGTCTGCGGCCGCTGGTCGGCGGCTCCGAAGGGACCACACTCGACATGCGGCGCGATCACCACATCACCGTCGCCTCGGGCATGGTCACCGTGACCGGCGGCAAACTCACCACGAGCAGGCATATGGGCGAACTCGTCGTGGACGAGGCGCTCGGGCTGCTGGGGCGCAAGGCCCGCTGCCGCACCAAGAACCTGCCCCTGCTCGGCGGCGCCGGCTACGACGCCGAGGCCACCGCGGCGACCGGCGGGATCGCCGCGCACCTCGGCGGCCGCTATGGGACCGAAGCCCGTTTCGTGAGCGCGCTCGTCGACGAGGACCCGGCCCTCGGCGAGCCGCTCGTCCCCGGCCAGCCGCACCTCAAGGCCGAGGTGGTGTTCGCGGCCAGGTCGGAGATGGCGCGTTCGGTGGACGACGTGCTGTCCCGGCGCACGCGGCTGCGGCTGTTCGCCAGGGACGCCTCCGTCGAGGCCGCGCCGCTCGTCGGCGAACTGCTCGGTGCCGAACTCGGCCTGCCGCCGGAGACCGTGGCGTCGCAAGTGCAGGACTATCGGGCGGACGTCGCCCGGGAGAAGTCGATTCTGTTGGGAGACAACGCATGATCAGCAGCCAGACCATCGCCCATCCGTTCAACCGGGGGAAGTACGTGGTCGGGGCCCCGACGCCGCCCCGCTGGGGCGACCGGACACCGCCGGGACAGGGTCCCGCGTCGCTGCAGACGACCGTCGTCCCGGTTCCCGCGGCGTTGACCGAGTCCCTGCGAGAGGTCGCGGACGCCGTGCACACCGAGCACGACGAGGTCGTGCTGCGCACCCGCGACTGGTGGGCCGGTTCGATGATCGGCGAGACCGCCGGGAACCCCGCGACGCCGGACGCGGTGATCGCCGAGGTCGGCACGGTGGAACAGGTGCAGGCCGTCGTCCGACTGTGCGGCGAGCACAACGTGCCGCTGACGGTGTCCGCCGGCCGCAGCAACGTGACCGGGGCCGCCCTGCCGGTGCACGGCGGCGTGGTGCTGGACGTCTGCGGGTTGAACCGGATCCTGTCCTTCGACGCGGACTCCCAGATCGTCGACGTGCAGGCCGGGATGTTCGGCGACCTGTTCGAGACCGAGCTGCAGAAGACGCACGGCGCCACCACCGGGCACTGGCCGTCCGCGTTCGCACTGTCCACTGTGGGCGGTTGGGTGGCCTGCCGCGGGGCGGGCCAGCTCTCCACCCGCTACGGCAAGATCGAGGACATGGTCGTCGGCCTCGACGTCGTGCTCGCCGACGGCACGCTCGCCCGCTTCGGCGACTATCCGCGCGCCGCCACCGGCCCCGACCTGCGCCAGCTGTTCGTCGGCTCGGAGGGCACGCTCGGCGTGATCACCGCCGTGCGCCTGCGCACGCACCCGCTGCCCGGCTACGCCAAGGCCGTCGCCTACGGCTTCGAAACCTTCGCCGAAGGGCTGGAGGCGTGCCGTCTGATCATGCAACGCGGGGCGACCCCGGCCGCGATGCGGCTCTACGACAAGCTGGAGAGCGGGACCCATTTCGGCCTGCCGGACACCAACCTGCTGCTGATCGCCGACGAAGGCGACCCGGTGCTGGTCGACGCGATGCTCCGCGTGAGCTCCGAGGTCTGCGCCGCGACCGGGTCCGAACTGGACGGTCCGGCCGTCTTCGAACGCTGGCTGGACGAACGGATGATCGTCGGCAAGTCCGCCGACGGGTTCACCCCCGGCCCCGGCTTCGTCGCCGACACACTCGAAATGGCGGGCGCGTGGTCGGCCCTGCCCACGATCTACGACGAGGTCGTGGCCGCGATCGAGGCCGTCCCCGGCACCTTGGCCGCGTCCGCCCACCAGTCCCACGCCTACACCGACGGCGCGTGCCTGTACTTCTCGCTCCGCGGCGACGTGGAACCGGAGAAGCGGCGGCACTGGTACCGCTCGGCATGGGACGCGGCCAACGCCGTGCTGGTGCGCCACGGCGCCGCCCTGAGCCACCACCACGGTTCCGGTCTGCTCCGGGGACCGTATCTCGCGGACACGCTCGGCTCCGGGTTCGGCACGTTCGTCGCCGTGAAGCGGGCGCTCGATCCGCGGGGCCTGCTCAACCCCGGCAAGCTCGGGCTGCCCAGTGACCTCGGGCCGAATCCCCTTGACTCCGCGAGCTGATCGACCACTGTGGACCGTATGAACGAGAGGATCACGGCGGCGTTCGCGGACGTCCCAGTGTGCGCGTCGGTGGTCGGCACCGCCAAGGTGGGCGACTTCGCGAACGCGGCGTCCCGCGTCGGCATCCTGGCGTCCGTCCCGGTCGGGCAGCTGGCCAAGATCGTCCCGGTGCTCACCGGGCTGGAGAAGATCCTGTTCGTGAACATCGACTCCTGCCCGGGACTGGCCACCGATCGCGGCGGCGTGGACTTCCTCCAGGAGATCGGGGCGACCGGGGTGGTCAGCACCCGGGTCGCCCCGATCGAACGGGCACGCGCGGTGTCGATGCTGACCATGCACAAGGTGTTCGTCACCGACCGGTCCAACCTGAACCGCAGCCTCGAAGCGGT
Organism: Amycolatopsis sp. EV170708-02-1; assembly: GCF_022479115.1. Classification (NCBI taxonomy): domain Bacteria; kingdom Bacillati; phylum Actinomycetota; class Actinomycetes; order Pseudonocardiales; family Pseudonocardiaceae; genus Amycolatopsis; species Amycolatopsis sp. EV170708-02-1. The sequence continues at coordinate 1,822,761 of NZ_CP092497.1, read as the reverse complement.
GAAACGCAGCCGCCCGGACCTGGTGGAGCTGATGCCCGCGCCGATCATCCCGTGGATGTCGGCTCAGGCCCGCGAGGTCATGTCGCCGTTCGTGGCGGCCGGTTTCGTCACCGACCGGGCCGGGGTGGCCCATTCACTCGCGATGGGCGCACTGGCCGCCGCGTCGTCCGATTCGGGGCTGTGGTCGCTGACCCGGTCCCAGCTAAGCGCAGGAGAGAAATGAGCTTCGTCGTGGTGGCGAGGTACGTGACCGCGTACCGGGACCGCGTCCTCGAACTGCTGGAGCCGATGGCCGGCGCTTCCCGGCGCGAACCCGGCTGCCTCCGGTACACCGTCCACACCGGAACCGAGGACGGAATCGTGGTGATCGTCGAGGAGTACGAGTCCGAACAGGACTTCACCGACCACTGCGCGTCGGAACATTTCCAGCGGATCGTGCTCGGCGAGGTGGTACCACTGCTGTCCGAACGGCAGGTCACCACCTGCGTCCCGGCCGGGAGCGAGCGGTGACGCCGGTGCGCGGCGCGGTGCTCCGCGAAGTCGGCCGCCCACTGGAGATCGAGACCCTGACGCTGGACCAGCCGGGGCCCGGTGAACTGCTCGTCCGGGTGCGGGCGGCCGGGCTCTGCCACTCGGATCTGTCGGTGATCGACGGCAGCAGACCCCGCCCGCTGCCGATGGTCCTGGGGCACGAGGCCGCGGGCGAGGTCGTGGAGCCGGGACCGGGCACCGGCTTCACGACGGGGCAACATGTGGTGTTGTCCTTCGTGCCCTCCTGCGGGGACTGCCGCCCGTGCCTCAGCGGACGTCCCGCCCTGTGCGCCCCGGCGGCCGAGGCCAACCGGAACGGCACCTTGCTCGGTGGTGGCATCCGCTGGTCCGCGCCCGGCGGACGGCCAGGGCATCACCTGGGCGTGTCCGCCTTCGCCGAGCACATCGTGGTCTCGGAGCGTTCGGTGGTCGCCGTCGACGAGACGCTCCCGTTCGACGTCGCGGCCCTGTTCGGCTGCGCCGTGCTCACCGGCGCCGGTGCCGTCTTCAACGCGACCGACGTGCGTCCGGGCGACAGCGTCGTCGTGTTCGGACTCGGCGGTGTCGGACTGGCGGCGCTGCTCACCGCCAAAGCCGCCGGCGCGGCCACGCTGCTGGCCGTCGACGTCGTCGCGGAGAAACGTGAGCTGGCGCTCTCCCTCGGCGCCACGCACGCGCTCGACGGCGACGTCGAGGCGATCAAGGACCTCACCGGCGGCGGCGCCGACCACGCGATCGACACGACCGGCGTGGTGGCGGCCCTGCAGCAGGCGTACCGGGCGACGCGACCGGGCGGCACCACCGTCACCGTCGGGCTGCCCGACCCCGCCGCCGAAGTCGCGCTCCCCGCGCAAAGGCTGGTGGCGGAGGAGAAGACGCTCCGCGGCAGCTACCTCGGCTCCTGTGTCCCCCGGCGCGACATCCCGCGGTTCATCGCCCTGTACCGGTCCGGGCTGCTGCCCGTGGAGGCGTTGCTGACGCACCGGATCGGGCTGGAGGAGATCAACACGGGATTCGACCGGCTGCGGCGTGGTGCCGCGGTCCGGCAGGTGGTCACCTTCTCCTGAGGGTGAGTGACTCCGTTCGGCGTTGCGAAAGTAGCTTTCGCAATACGCCCTGCGCCGATGTCGGCGAGTGGGGAGGATTTGGGACGTCCAGTGTCCCCAATCCTCCCCACTCGACGGCGGACCGGGGTATGAGCTTGATCAACGGAAGATCAGGGACGTTGAGTGTCCCCGATCTTCCGTTGATCAAGCTCCCAGACCCGAGCGGCCCTCGCCGATTCCCACATCGTCACCGCCAGGCACGCCAAACCTCGCGCCGGCCAGGCGATTCGAGCGTGGAGGATTTAGGACACTCAACGTCCCAAATCCTCCACAGCGGGCAAGCCTCCTCCTCACCGATCAGATCGCAACGACCTCACGGTGCGCACGCGTTCGGGTTGTCGAAATGGCCCGGCGTGGTCGGGAACGCCGGTCCCGTGCCGTGGTCCTTCATATCCGGCTGGTACACCAGCGCCAGCTCGTCGTACGCCGACGTGCCCTCCGTGGTCACGTCCCCGGCCACCTGACCGGCGCCCAGCGAGTACGCCCACCGCTGCAGGAACTCCTGATGCGTCGGACTGTGCTGCCGGACGTCGTTGTAGCCGCCGTAGGCCGCGTTGCAGTGCGTGTAGAGGTTGTACGCACCGCCCCAGTCGAGCAACCGGTCACCGAGGTTCGGCCCGTTGTCGGCGACATCGGCCTGCAGCACGTCGCGGTCCCAGCCACCGTAGATCCAGTCGATGCCCTGGTGGTGCTGGTTGTCCGCGACATCGGCGTTGTCGAGGTTCGTCATCTCGAACCACGAGCACGGGTCGACGGTGACCGCGTTCTTGCCGTTGCCGAAGGTCTGCGGCCACGGGTTCGCGGTGCAGGTCGTCTGCCCCGGTGCGCCGTAGGTGCCACGCGGGCGCCAGTCGAGGATGTCCGAACCCAGCGCGCCGGTGTCCGGGTCGACCGACGGTCCGGACGTCGCGCCCTTGCCGCCGATGAGGTGGTCGACGAGTGAATCGTTGACACCCCGATCGTTCGGGTTGGCCGGGTCGGTGCCGCCCTTGCCGCCCCACAGCACGTCCGCGCCGTCGTCGCCGAAGACGATGTCACCGCCCGAGTCCCCGTTGGCCAGGTCGTCGCCGAAGCCGCCGTGGATCGAGTCGTGGTCGTCGCCGCCGCGGATGCGGTCGTCACCGCCTTCGAGGTCGCCGCGGTGCGGCATCGCCGGGGCGTTGCCGGGTGCGGCGAAGGCGTCGCCGTTGACGTCGTGCTGCAGATCGACCTGCCGCGTGACCGAGCCTGCCAGGAAGCCCTCGTAGTGGATCGCGGGCACCTGAGGATTGTCGATCACGAAGTGGTTCGACCCGTTCTGGAACACGTCCACGACGCCGCCGCGGTCACCGACCATGGCGTCTTCGCCGCCGGTGCCCCACATCCGGTCCCCGCCCAGCTCGCCGTACATGTCGTCGGCGCCGTCACCCGGAGCCGTCGTCGTGCCGGTGTCGCCGTACATCAGGTCGTCGCCGTCCTGGCCGTACTGGGTGTCCTCCCCCGCGTCGCCCCACAGGTTGTCGCCGCCGGAGGCGCCGAGTGCCTCGCAGGTGGCCTGCGTGGTGGTGCAGAAGCGCGTCGGTGCGCCGTTGACGCCGTGGCGGACGAACGCCGCACCGGCGGGCGGAGACTCCGAGTAGCGCTTCGCGTAGATCCGGTTCGTCAGCGGCAGCGAGACCTTCGACAGGTCGTCGCCGAGCGCCACCGGTTTGCCGGTCTGGTCCACGATCTCCCGCACCGCGGTGCCGTTGTCGCCGAGGATGAAGTCGGCGGCGCCGTCACCGTGCACGTCGTCGGCCGTGTCGCGGAAGACCTCCAGCGAGCTGCCGCCGATCAGGTCGTCCTGGCCGTTCGGCGCGGAGACGTCACCGAGGTCGTCCGACGCCGCGCCCGGCCACGCCGGCTCCGGCGGGGTGATCGCGATCCCGGCCTCCGCGAGGGTGCGGTCGCCGAACATCGTGTCGTGCCCGCCGTTGCCCTCGGCGTAGTCGTCGTGCGCGCCACCGGAGATCTGGTCGTCGCCGTCCTGGCCGAACATCACGTCGACGCCGCCGCCACCGGACAGCTGATCCCCGCCCGCCACCGAACGTGCCGGCGCGCCGAGGAATCCGTTGCTCCACGAGAGATCCAGCAGCCGCAGCGAGCGCTGCGTCTCGAACGTCCCGTTGCTGCCCACGCGCAGCAGGTACGGCGAAGGCGGCGCGATCCGGTCGGTGATCGCGTTGTCGCCGAGTACCACGTCGTCGCCCGTGCCACCGAAGACCACGTCGGCAGTGTCCGGCTGGCCCTGGGTGGTCAGCGCGGTGTCGTCGCCGTGGATCGTCGAGCTGCCGCCGACGAGGTCGTCGTCGCCGTTGTTGCCTTCGATCCAGTCCCGGCCTGGGCCGCCTTCGGCGTGGTCGCCGTCGTTGCCGCCCTTGATCCGGTCGTTCCCGGACTGGCCGAGGATCGCGTCGCACCCGTTGTCCCCGGTGATGTCGTCGCCGCCGGAGGTGTTCGGCACCGGCGTGTCACCGAGGTCGTACAGCTGGATGCTGCGCTGTGTCATCGGGAGCGCGCCGGGCAGGTCCGTGTCGAACCGGCCCTGGGTGATCGGGCTCTTCGGGATGCCCGCGTCTCTGGTCACGAGCGCGTTGTCGCCGGTGATCACGTCCGCGTCCTCGCCGCCGGAGATGGTGTCCCCGGTGTCGAGCTGGCCGACGGTGCCCTGGCCGCCGCCCATCTCCACGGCGGAGGAACCGCCGACGAGATCGTCCTGTCCGGAGTCGCCGAACAGTTTGTCGGCGTCCTGGTCGCCTTCCACGTAGTCGTCCCCGGCGTCGCCGTGCACGGTGTCCATCCCGGACTGCGCGTAGACGACGTCCGTGGCGTTGCCGCCGGAAATGGTGTCGCCGCCGGCGTTCGCCGGGTTCGGGGCGTGGCCGAGGTCGAACAGCACCACGTGCCTGCCCGCCGTCAGACCGCGGCCACGGGTGACCGGGTCGCCGGAGTCCGCGCCACCCGTACCGGTGATCGTGGCGTTGTCACCGGTGATCACGTCGTCGGCGTCGCCGCCGGAGATCGTGTCACCCGCGTCGGGATAGCCCGCCGCGTTCTTCGCCGCCGGGTCACCGGGCGTCTGGTGGCTGCCGCCGATGATGTCGTCGGCCTCGGTCTCGCCGTTCAGCGTGTCCGCACCGGGGTTGCCTTCGATGCGGTCCGGATCCTTCCCGCCGGAGACGGTGTCGTTCTCCAACCCGCCGTACAGCGCGTCGGTGTCGAGGCCACCGCCGATGGTGTCGTCGCCGCCGAGCGCGGCATCCGCGCTGCTGGCCAGGTCGAACACCGGCCCGCCTGCCGCCGCCGGATCACCGTTGTCACCGATGATCGTGTCGGTGCCGCCGTCGCCGAACAGCTTGTCGCCGTCGTCCGGCTGACCCGGCGCCCGGGTGCCGCCGACGATCACGTCGCCGGCCAGGCCACCGGAGATCCAGTCCTTGCCGTTGTTCCCTTCGATGGTGTCGGGGTCGTCGCCACCGAACATCGTGTCGACGCCGTCGTTGCCGTACAGGGTGTCGGTCCCGGTGTCGCCGTAGACGGCGTCGTCGTCCGAGCCGCCCCAGACCTGGTCCGCGTCGCGGCCGCCGTGCAGGACGTCCTTGCCCTTCTCTCCGCACACCAGATCTTCGTTCGCCTCGGCGTCGACATTGTCGTCACCGCCGCCGGCCCGCACGTTCTCCACCCCGGCGCCGCCGATGACGCGGTCGTTGCCGTCGAGCACGTCGTTCACCGTCTCGTCGACCGGGGTCGACGGAAGTGGCGAACCGGCCTTGCACGGCGTCGTCTGCTTGTCGCCGTACACGTCCGCGCCGCCGTCACCGCCGATGATGTGGTCCCGGCCGAGGCCGCCGACCAGCGTCTTGTGCGACGGGCTCACGCCCTGCGGGAGCGGCGTGTGCGTGACGAAGTAGAGCGGCCCGTAGTCGTCGGTCTTCGCCGGGTCCGGGAAGTCCAACGTGGACGGTTCGGCGATCACGTAGTCGTCGTCCGGCCCACCGTAGAGAGTGTCCGCCCCGAACCCGCCGAACAGGATGTCGTTGCCGCCACCACCGCGGAAGTCGTCCTTCTGCGTCTTCGTCGAGTGGCCGGTCACCCGGTCCTGTCCCTTGCCGCCGAACACCTTGTCGTCACCGGAGCCGGTGTCGACGGTGTTGATCGGCCCACCTGCCGGGCCACCCGTGGTGTTGGCGTCGTCCGAGCCGTAGCCGTCGATGCCGGGGTCGAGCTTGCCCGCGGTGTAGATCTCGTCCGGTCCGGTACCGCCGGCGAAGCGGTCGCTGCCGTCGCCGCCGACGAGGATCGCGCCCGGGGAGACGAAGAGAGATTGCGGAAGCGTCGGCACGTCCTTCAGCGGATCGTCGGCCGCGACACCGAGGGTGTCGTCACCGCCGTTGCCGAACGCCGTCGACTTCGCGAGCCCGACCTTGATCGTGTCGTTGCCGTCGCCGCTCCCGGTCCCGCCCGCCGGATCGGGCAGGATCGCCCAGTTCGGCACGGAGACCGTCGGACCGCCGGTGCCGTCCGCGATCGGGTCGCCACCGTCACGACCGTCGTTCTTCAGCTCCTTCAAGCCGACCGACGTCACCGGAGGCGCGCCGAGGCTCGAGTCACCCGCGACGACGTCCAGGCCGTTGCCGACGGTGATGCTGTCGACGCCGGGGCCGCCCGCGACGCGCGCCTTCGCCTCGTTTCGGACATAGCTCTTCCGGTCCGCGGCGAGCACGGTGCGGTCACCGGTGACGATGGTGTCGTCACCCTTGCCGCCATCGACCCACGAGTTGCCGATACCGGTCTTGATCTGGTCGTTCTTCTCGCCGCCGAACACGATCGCGTCACGGTCGAACTGCGCGGTCGGCGGCGGTGGGCCGTCCTTCGCGGTGTCCTGTTTGGCGTCCCCGATGAACGTCACGCTCATCGGCTTGCCGTAACCGCGGCCGTCCACGACCACCCGCTCGATATTCGCGTTCCGGAACTCGCGCCGGATCCCGAGCATGTCCACGGCCACACCGGTGAACGCCGGGTTCGCCGGGTTCGCGTAGTCGTGCAGCGACGTGATCTTGACGGTGTCCTTCTCCTGGTTGTTCGACTCGTACGGGTCGCCCGCGCCGCCACCGCGCTGGGCGGTGTGACCGAGCGCGGCCGCGTACACCACGAGCGTCTTGCCGTCACCGCTGAGCCCGCCGAGTTTCGGTGGTGGTGGCGTGCAGTTCGGTGTCGCGGTGAAGTCGAGCAGCGTGACGTCGACGATCGTGAAGCTGAACGAAACCGAGAACGGGCCGAAGCCGACCGTCACATACAGCTTGAGGAAGACATAGAGCCGCCCCGACACGGTGAACAGGCATATCGGGTTGTTCAGCGCCGTTTGCAGGAACTCCGTGATCCGGAACTTCCCGTCGTGGTTGGGATCGTTCCACAGGAACGAGACCGTGAGCCCGACCCCGCCTTCGATGCCGACGGTGATGATCACCGCCGTGACGGCCGCCCCGGCGGCGAGTTCGCCGGTGAACGACACCACCGGGATCGGCTTCCCGTTTTCGGTGGTGTAGAAGAACAGGCTCTGCAGGAACGCCTGCCCCACGGTCGACAGGTCGAGTTCGCCGGCGCGGGCGGCTTCGAACGCCTTGCGGATGCCGAAGGTGTCGAAGCCCGCGACGATGCGCAGCGTCACCGACGCCGAGCCGTGCAAGGTGATCACCACCGGCGGCGGCGCGTACACCGGCCCGAACTGCTGACGCCAGTCGAAGCCGAGGCGCAGCGGACCCGAGTCGAATTTGACCAGGTCCACGTCCCCGCCGAGCAGCACGTTGAACAGCGACGCGGGCTTCTCGAACACCGGGAAGCTGAACCCGGCAGCCGACGCCTGGGTGGTCATCGGCCCGACCGACTTCGGGTTGGAGTTCTTGCCGTTGATCGCACCGAGGATCGGGGTGAAGGCGGTGCCGCCACCGGCGTCCTTCTTCGCACTGATCAGGCTCTCGGTGTTGTCCGGGGTCACGGTGGTGTCGAGTGCCTTCTGTCCGCCGAGTTCGAACGACCCGAGCGGGATGAGGCACTTGTCGGTACAGGTCGGGAAATTGTTGATGAAGTTGACGACGCCGGCGATGGTGTCGACGAACTTCAGGTCCGGGCCGCCGGCGATCGTGCTGAACGCCTTGCCGATCGACACCATCGTGACGTCACCGCCGCCCGCCAGATGCGACAGATCCGAAAGCACCGGGATCGGCGCGTACAGCGTCTTGATCACCGGATCGAGCGGACCGGTCACCTGCTTGATCTTGTTCACGATCGGGCCGAGGATCTTGCCGAAGATCTCGCCGCTGTCGATGGCCACCTTGTCGAACGCCAGTGTCAGCGGGGAGTTGCCGCCGTCGGCGCTGTTGGTCCCCGGTTTGACGTTGTTCCACGCCCAGTGCAGCCGGAAGTTCGCCTGGATGCCGGGGAACCCGGCGTCCTCGCCCGGCCGCGCCTTGAGCAGCCAGTTGATGTCCGCGCTCGCGTGCAGCTTGACGTCGGCGAGCCGGTCCAGCCCGGCGTTCTGCAGATCGGTCAGATGCAGCCTGCCGTTGGTCGGGTCGTCCGGCGCCACCAGGTCGATCTTGAACGCGCCGCCGAACAGCGGCAGGACACCCGCGTCGTTCGCCGGGGCGGCCGCGTGGTTGCACTCGTCCTCGCTCTTCTGCTTCGTGCAGTTCTCCGCGGTGATGTTGATGAACGCGAGCTGCGCGTTGATCTTGTTCGGCAGCGTGACGTTCAGCCCGACCGCGAACTCCGGTTGCGCGGAGTCCTTGGTGTCGACGAAGAATCCCTCGCTCCGGCTGATGCCCATGGCCAGATGCAGCCGCCAGCCGAGCTGGACCTCCGGGCCGGCGCCGCCGTCGGCCTTCAACGAGAACCCGGGGATGCCCAGGTCCAGCGGCACGGTCTTCTTGAGGCATTCGTGGCCGGACGGCAGCCCGGCGCAGTTCAGCAGATCACCGCTGAAATCACCTTGGCTGACGTTCAGGCTGATCGTGACCGCGTCGAGGTCGTTGTACGAGCAATCGTGCGGCCGCGGGTTCTCGGCCGGGTTCTCCGGCGCCCCGCCGGTCGAAGCGGCCCCGACGTCGGTGAACTTGGCGTCGGTGACGTCCGCGATCTGCTTGAAGGCACCGCCTTCTTCACGGAACACCAGGTAGCCGGACGCGTTGGTGACCGGTTCCCACGCGATGTCGAGCGAGTCCGTTGTGGACAGTGCCGCCGGGCCGTTGGTGATCTGGCCGGGATCGCTCGCCTTGGCCTGCTTCTTCGCGCCGTCGATCGTCACATACGACGCGACGACATAGCGGTAGGTCTTGTCCGCCGCTGTCGCGCCTTCGTGCAGCTTGACCGTCGGAGCGCCGACGGTGCCCAGCGGCGTCTTGCACAGGGTGTCCACGGTGACCGTGTCCGGGTTCAGGCCCGCGGCGGCGAGCTTCCCGCCGAGTTGGTCGTTGACCCAGCCGCGCACCGCGGCCATGTCGTCGAAGTGGCCGTTCGCCGGCAGCTGGTCCAGCGCGTTGTGGATCGCGGTGCGCAGTTTCCCGATGAAGTCCGCGCCCTGCTGGAGATCGTCACCGAGCAGCGGCAGCTTGCCGCCGAAGCTGGCGGTGTTGAGCGCCTGCTCCACCAGGTTGAGGTAGCTGTCGAGGCCGTCGAGCCTGCCGAAGTCGATCAGCTTGGCCGCGAGCGCGTCCGCCAGCAGCGCCGGATCCGGCGTCTCCAGCCGCGGATGCCCGTCGATCGCCGCGCCGCCGAGGTTGAAGTAGTCGTCGGCCGCGGTCGCCTTGGGCAGGCGCAAGGCGAAGTTGTTCGACTTCGTGTCGTCGGTGATCACCTTGCTGTAGGTCGCACCGCCGTCCTCGCTGATGTACAACGGCAACTTGGCGCACAACGCCAGTGGCGTGCCACCGTCGAGCCCGCAGTCGACCGCGGTACTCCCGGCGTTGATCGTCGGGCCGACCGCGCCGAGGAAGTCGGTGAAGCTGACCGGTGCGCCGGTGCCGCCGCCCTTGGCGAGGTCGATCGAGTAAGACGCCTTCGCGGTCGCCTTGTCCGCCGACTTGGGATCACCGAGCGACACGCTCAGCGGGCCCACCGTGGTCGCGATGGTGGCGTTCTCCACGGTGGCGTCGAGTTTCACGCCGATCTTCGAGTCGTCGAGCACGCGCAGCGCGTTCGCGTCGGCCGGGCCGGCACCCGGCTGCAGCGGTACGACCAGGCCCATCTTGACCTGACCGCCGACGCCGAGGGAGACCGAGCCGTCGCCCTGTACCCCGGCGACCCGCTGGCCGCCGGACGGCAGGCTGAAGTCGAACTGCACAGGCGTGCTGGTGTGGTACGCGCGTTTCCAGTCGAGCCGGATGATCAGCGACGGCGTTCCGCCGGGTTCGGCGTACTCGAACGTCACCGGGACACTGTCCTTGAACCGCGTGTTGATGGTCTGGACGAGCCGTTGCAGGTTGTCGGACGGCGCCGCCTCCAGCAAGGAGATCACGTCGTCCAGTTCGGACCGGATCACGTACGACGTCGACGGAGAGGGCTGGCTGGCCCAAGGTCCGGCCAGGACCAGAGTGTCCGGCGTGACACTGCCGACGATGCCCACCTGGGTGCCGGCCACGACCGTGCGGCCGACGAGCGAGGGCGGGAAGGCGTTGCCCTTTTCGACGGTGCGTGCGGTGTCCTTCACGGAATTCGGGCCGTAGCTCACGGTCGGGCCGGAGCCGGATTGGTCGGCCTTCAACAGATCCTTCAGCGAACGGCCGACCAGGGGGATCTTCGTGCCGAACACCGCCGCGCCCGATGGCGAGGCGTCACTGATCGACGCGTTCAGGGTCTGCAACGTCTTGAGGAGGATCGAGAAGAGGGCCTTCGGGTTGGCCGGGTCGAAGTCGAAATTCACCAGCTCGGACAGGTCGCTCGTGCTGAACTGCGGCCCGTCGGGTCCGGTGAGCTTGGTGAGGTCGTTCCAGGTGAATCCGGCGTGCGCGGAGGCGCCCTTCAGGAAGTCGCCCGTCCCCGGAGCGGTGGCGTCGACGCCACCGGCACCGCGGACCCGCACCTGGAAGTCGAGCAGCGATCCCGGGTCGTGCAGCAACTTGTCCACGACCGCGCCGAAGGTCAGGTCCCCGAGGTCCTTGAACTTCACCTGCGCCATATGGTCGTCCGCGCCCGGTGTCCCGGCACAGTCGGCGCCCGCGTTCGGGTGGCAGACGTGCGCCGCGCCCTTGAGCTGCACCTGGAGGAAGCCGGCGTTGGCGAACAGGTCGATACCCGCGTCCATCGGGAAATCGGCGGTGAACAGCGACGGAGCGCCGGAAGTGCGCAGCAGCACCCGGTCCGGCCCGGTCGGCGTCGCGCCGACCAGTGTCGTGCTGCCGTCCGGGTTCTTCTGCTCGATCGGCGGGTTGTGCACGGTCGGGTTTTGCAGGTCGAGCACGAGGGTGACCGCGGCGTCGTAACTGGGCTTGACCTTCGCGGTGGCGTTGACGGCGTTGGCCTCGCCGACACCGCGACCGCCGGTCTTCAGGTCGTTGCCGAGCTGGACGACGCCGACGTCGCCCTGCATCCCGGAGATCGTGTACGGCGCGTTGGCGGCCGGGATCACCGGCGTCCAGCCCGGCGCCTGGAGGAAGAGCGTGTTGCCGTCGTTGTTCTCGACGGTCGCGCCCGCCGCACCGGCGACGACGCGCCGTCCCGCGAACTCGCCCATCTTCCAGGCCTGGTTCTCGTCCTTGAGGGTGGTCTGCGTGTAGCTGGTCTTGGCCGGGTTGCCCGCCGGTCCGGACGTCGCGGCCGCGGCCGCGTTGAGATCCACGGCCGTCGCCGGTGCCTTGCGGGACAACGTGATCTTGAAGTCGAGCTTGGTCGAACCCGGCGGGAAGTGGACGTCGGAGATGCCGATCTTGGCGCCGCCGGGCAGGTTCGCCGCGGTGTTGAGCTTGTCGAGCATCTGCTGCAGCGACACGAACAGCGGCTCACCCGCCTGTGTCGGGTCCGCCGCGGACTTCGTGTTGTCCTGCAAGAACTTCTTGATCGACTCGTTGAGCTGGATCGCGTCGGCGAGGGTGCCCTTGAGGAACGGCAGATCGAGGTTGCCGATCGGGTTCGCCGCGTCGCCCCATTTCGCGCGCTGGATCGAGGTCAGCGTCGTCGCCAGCTGTGCGAGGCCGGTGGCCAGGTCGCGCGGGGTCATGTTCAGGAACGGGCCGACGGTGCCGATGCCTTCCGGTTTGATCTCCGGGGCCCCGGTGGCGATGTCCGGCCAGCTGAGGCCGATCTTGGCGTCCACCGAGGGAAGCTCCAGCGAGAAGGAGGCGGCAGGTGCGGCGGCCAGGTGCAGCGAGCCGTTCAGCGATCCTGCCGGGCTGGCGAAGCCGAAGCTGACCAGACCGGCCAGCGAACCGTTCTGGGCCAGCTCGCCCGCGGTGCCGTCGTTGTTGACGAACGCCAGCCGCCCGTCGTTGTCCGGGTCGTTGATCGTGGCGGCGAAATGCGCCTTCAGGTCCAGCGAGGTGTCGGTCTCGACGAGCTTCACCCCGAGGACACCGATGGCGGCGTTGACCGCCTTGATGGCGTTCGCGTCGGGGAATCCGGCCGAAGCGTCGACGGTGAACGCCGGCGTCGTTCCGTCGTTGAGGAGGTAGGCCTTGTCGTGTGCCTTGTCCCAGATCAAGGTCAGCTTCACCGTGGTGCCGACGGTGAGCCGCACGCCGCCGGTGGAGGAGAACGCCGACTGCGGGGCGTTGCCGCCCTCCCCGATCGGGACCGGGATGTTCAGCGCCTGGTTCTGCAGTACGCGGGAGACGGTCAGGGTGAGATCGAGTCGCTTGTCCTCGCCGACGGTGCTCAGCGTGGTCTTGAGCGTCCCGGTCCGGTCGGCCGACAACGTGATCGGCTGGTCGATGTCCAGATCGGCGTCGTCGACCGCGGCGGAGAGCTTCTTGGCGCCGGTGTTGAACGCCTCCTGGGCCAGGGTGTCGAACCCGAGCGCGGCGCCGGGGCTGGTCTGCACGGCGGGCAGCGCCTTCGCCAGCTGCCCGATCGTGCCGAGACCCTTGCTCCAGGTGGCGAAGCTGTTCGTGGGCCCGGCCAACGCGTTGACCAGGGTGCCGACCCCGGGGCTCGCCGCCCGTGCGGGAGCCGGGGTGACCACCACACCCATTCCGATCGAGACGACGAACGCCGTCGCCACCGCGAGCCACCTGGAGCCGGTACGTGAGCCCATCGGGCACCTCCCCGTTCACGGGCGCGCGACGACGCGCCGTTCACTCGGAGAAGGCTGACCAACTGTGAAATCCACGTGAAGAGGGTGGTCCGCTCAGCGGACTGGTGACTTCCCGGCCGTCAGTGCGCGGATTCCGTCAACTCGTGACCGGCTTCCAAGGCGGCGGCGTCGACCAGCCGCCGCATCACCGCGAGGTCGTTCGCCGGGATGGCCAGCAGGCCGATCGCGGCCACGATCCGGCCTTCCGGGCATCGGATCGGCGCGGCGGCACCGCGCGCGACACCGCCGAGCAGCACCCCGGCCACCGCCGCCGAGGACGGAAGCACTGTGCCCGGCGAGACGGCGGGCACGCTCGCCGAGTGTCCCGAGACCGCGGCGACGACCACGACGTCTGCCCCGGCCAGCACGCACACCGCGACGTCCGACCTGGTCAGTTTCGCCAGCCGGATCGCCGGTTTCCCCGCGGCGGCGCGGATCCTCGCGTACAGCCGACCCCGGCCCTGGACGAGCCTGCCCGCCAGCGGTCCGACGACGTAGCCGCGGAAAAGCCGTTCGACGGCGCCGATCCCGCACATCTGCTCCAGCAGCCGGTGGGCCGTCGACTTGGGCAGACCAGCCCGGTGAGCCGCCTCGGTCAACCCCAGACCCGCGCCTGCGTCGGCGGCGGCGAGCACTTCGAGCAACGCGAACGCGCCCTCGAGAACCGAGCGACCCGGCACGCGCGCCATCCCCACCGGAAGACTCCCGACGGTGCCGGTCACGCCGCTCAGATCGTCCGTAAGCATCCGTGACCTCCACCGCGGTCCGCCTGCACCGATCGGCTCTTCGTGCCTGGGTTGTCGTCCGCCCGCGACCGGGCGTTACGGCGAACGGCGGTATCGGTCGGAGTCGTGCTCAGCGCACCGGACGACCGTTCTGACGCCTCGCGGCGACGGTCAGCCGCAAGGTCACCTTCGAGCCGACCATGAGCTTGGTGGCGAGATTCTCGTTCACACCCCAGTGGAGGCGGTTGAGCGAAACAGCGCCCGTGAAGCCGGTACGGAGACCGTCCGCGCCAGGCCTGGCGTCGACCAGTTCGACGGCGACGCGGACCGGTTTCGTGACGCCCCGGATGGTCAGGTCGCCGGTGACCTCGAATCCGGTGCCGCCGACATGCCGGACGGCGGTCGAGACGAAGGTGATGACCGGATGTCGTTCCACGTCGAAGAAGGCGGTGCGCAGATGGTCGTCGCGCCGCCGGTTGCCGGTGTGGATGCTCGCGGCCCTGATGGTGAGCCGGACGCTGGACTCGGCCGGATCGTCACCGTCGAGACGGGCGGTGCCGTCGAATTCGTCGAAATGGCCCGGCACCCGGCTCCCCAGGGTGTGCCGGGCGATGAAGGCGAGCGTCGTACCGGTGGCTTCGAGCGAGTAGTCGCCGGTCAGTTCGCCGAGCGGGGTCACGGTCGTCATGCTGGGCTCCTGGCGGGTAAGGGAAGCGTTCTCGGCATTACGACGAAACCGCCCCGCCGGATGTGAGCCGAACGGACCTGGTCCGATGTCACTCGGCTGTGCCCGCGGTCAGCCCTACCCGGTGTCCGACGTTGTCGGTGTCGGCCACGTCCAGCACCACGTCCAGCAGGCCTGGGAACCGGGCCTGGAGGTCATCGCGGCGCAGCGTGACGTAACACCGGGTGCCTTCCTGGCGGGTGCGGGTGATCCCGGCGTCGCGCAGCACTCGCAGGTGATGGCTGAGGGTCGACTTCGCCACCGGCGCCCGCAGTTCGCCCCAGCCGCGTTCCCGGCCGCCGGAAAGCACTCGGACGAGCCCGACCCTGATGGGGTCGCTCAACGCCGCCATGACCGAGACCAGTGTCATCTCGTGGGTGTCCGGATGCCATGCCTGCTTCATACCGGCCATGCTAGCTTGTTCGATGTTCTACGATCATCGAACGAAGGAGCATCATGGCAGCGATGGGCGCGGAAGCGGAGTTCACCGACCGGGTCGTGATCGTCACCGGAGCGGGCTCGGGGATCGGGCGCGCCGCCGCGCTCGCTTTCGCCCGCGCCGGAGCACGCGTGCTCGGCGTCGGTCGCCGCCAGGAAGCCTTGGACGCCACCGCGCGCCGTCACCCTGGTATCGCCGCCTTCGCCGCCGACATCTGCGCCGACGAGGCACCGGATGCCGTCGTGCAGGCGGCGGTCGACCGATGGGGCGGGGTGGACGTCCTGGTGAACAACGCCGGCGCCACCGCCTTGATGCCACTGGCCGAGGCCACCGCGTCCCGCATCGACGAGTTGTTCCGCCTCAACGTCACCGCGCCCAGCCTGCTCGCTCGCGCCGCGCTGCCGCACCTGCGCCGGACCAGCGGGGCGATCGTGAACGTGTCCAGCACCTACGGTCACCGGCCCATGGCCCACGCCGCCCACTACGCCGCCACCAAGAGCGCCCTGGAGCACCTCACACGAAGCTGGGCTCTGGAACTGGCCCCCGACCGGATCAGGGTCAACGCGGTGGCCCCGGGCCCCACCGAAAGCGACGCACTGACCGCGGCCGGGCTCTCGGCGGACATGGTCGACCGGATCAAACACGACGAAGCCGACCGCATCCCGCTGGGACGGCGCGGCGAGCCCGAGGAGGTGGCCACCTGGCTCCTGCGTCTGGCCGACCCCGGCTCCGGATGGCTCACTGGCCAGGTCCTCACCATCGATGGCGGGCTCGAACTGCTCTGAAGACCCTCGACAAAGTTCGCGTAGATGCGAGTCAGGCGAGGTCCTCCCGCGCCCATCCCCGCGAAGCCGTCACGAGCCGCGGCGACCACGACGTCGGCGCGGGCCCGGCGACGCAGTAGATCCGCGCGTGGTCGTAGCGCAACGGGACGGCGCCGACCAGCTCGAGGGCTCCGCTCGATGGATCCTCCAGCGGCGGACGTCTGCCTGGATCTGACCTAGGGTCCATTGATAACCGCTGTTTATCAATAGGCCGCAATAAAGTCTTTGTCTTCGATGATTTTGCTTCCTACCGTGAACGAATCGGCGACAGAGGCCGGGGAGGAGGCGTCTCATGGAACTTCGTCACCTGCGTTACTTCGTCACCGTCGCCGAGACATGTCATTTCGGCCGGGCGGCCGAGCAGCTGCACGTCGCGCAGCCCGCGCTCTCGCACACCATCCGCCAGCTGGAGGACGAACTGGGCGTCGTCCTGCTGGCTAGGACCACCCGGCAGGTCCGGGTGACACCGGCGGGTGAGTTCTTCCTGGCCGAAGCCCGACGCGTGCTCGCGGGGCTGGACGTCGGGATCCGCGGGGTCCGGCGTATCGGCGAAGGCAAGCTGGGCCTGCTCCGGGTCGGGTTCACCGGCACGGCGGCGTTCTCCCATCTGCCGCATCTGGCCAGGGCGCTCGCCCAGCGGGTGCCGCAGGTGGAGCTGGAGATCCGCGCCGACCTGCTGACCGCGGAGCAGTGCGAACGCCTGCGCACGGGAACACTGGGGATCGGGGTGCTCCGCCCTCCGGTCACCGGGGACGACATCGACTTCCGCGTGATCGAGAGCGAGCCGCTGGTCCTCGCCGTGCCGGCCGACCACCGGCTGGCCGTGGAGCCCGTCGTCGCGATGGCCGATCTGCGGACCGAACCGCTCGTCACCTACGACCGGCGCAACTCGGTCGTGTACGACGCCGTCGCGCGCAGCTGCCGCGAGGCCGGGCTCACGCCTCATCAACTACACGAGGCCTCCGGAACCGCGGTCCTGCTGGCACTGGTCGCCGGCGGACTGGGGGTCGGCGTGGTGCCTGCCTCGGCCCGTGCCCTCCCCCTGGCCGGTGTCGTGTTCCGCGACCTCGCGGGAGCGGCGACCGTGGAGCTGGCGCTGGCCTGGCACCGCGAAACCCCGTCCCCGCTCGTCACGACCGTCCTCGACGCGCTCGAGGACGTCTTTCCTTCCGTCGCACCATCCACAGGGGACACCTGATGAAGATCACGCGAGTCGAGGCGATCCCGTTCGCCATCCCGTACCGAAAGCCGCTGAAGTTCGCTTCGGGAGAGGTGCACGTCGCCGAGCACGTCCTCGTGCGGGTGCACGCCGACAACGGCGTCGTCGGCGTGGCCGAGGCACCACCGCGGCCGTTCACCTACGGCGAGACCCAGGCGGGGATCATCGCGGTGATCGATTCCCTGTTCGCCCCGCAGATCGTCGGTCTCAGCCTGCCCGACCGCGAAACGGTGCACACCCGGCTCGCCCGCACGGTCGGCAACCCGACCGCGAAATCCGCCATCGACATGGCCATCTGGGACGCGCTCGGCCGCAGCCTCGACGTGTCGGTGACCGAACTCCTCGGCGGCTACACCGACCGTATGCGCGTGTCCCACATGCTCGGCTTCGACGAGCCGTCCGCGATGGTCGCCGAAGCCGAGCGGATGCGCGACACCCACGGCATCAGCACCTTCAAGGTCAAGGTCGGCCGCCGACCCACGTCGCTCGACACCGCCGTCGTGCGCGCGCTGCGAGAGCACTTCGGTGACGGCGTCGACCTCTACATCGACGGCAACCGCGGCTGGACCGCCGCCGAATCGGCGCGGGCGATGCGGGAGATGGCCGACCTCGATCTGCTCTTCGCCGAGGAGCTGTGCCCGGCCGACGACGTCCTCGGCAGGCGCTGGCTCGTGGGGCAGATCGGCGTTCCGTTCATCGCCGACGAATCCGCCGTGACCCCGGCCGACGTCACCCGTGAGGTGCTCGGCGGCTCCGCCACCGCGATCAGCATCAAGACCGCCCGCACCGGCTTCACCCGTTCGCAGCGCACACACCACCTCGCCGAGGGCCTCGGTCTGGAGGTCGTGATGGGCAACCAGATCGACGGCCAGCTCGGCTCGCTGTGCACCGTCGCGTTCGGCTCGGCCTACGAGCTGACGTCCCGTCGCCCCGGCGAGCTCTCGAACTTCCTCGACATGAGCGACGACCTGCTCACCGAGCCGCTGCGCATCACCGACGGCGAACTCACCGTCCGCCCCGGCGCCGGCCTCGGTGCCGAAATCGATCCCGAAAAGCTCCGGCGCTACCGCCAGGACCACTGACGCCCACCACGAATCAAGGAGGATTCATGACCGCCATCCACGAGACGGCCACCGCGGCCGCGTCCGGCGCCAACGCGACCGAACGGTTCAAGAGCGACAAGTTCGCCGGAGTCGCCGGAACGCCCAAGGACCGGGTCAGCCTGCTGGCTCGCGAGGTGCTGGAAGCCGTGCACGGCACGATCCGGAAGCACAAGGTCACCTACGACGAGTACAACGCGCTCAAAGCGTGGCTGATCAGCGTGGGCGAGGACGGCGAGTGGCCGCTGTTCCTCGACGTGTGGGTGGAGCACGTCGTCGAAGAGGTCGCGACCGAGCACCGCGAGGGCAACAAGGGAACCATCGAGGGTCCGTATTACGTGCCCGCCGCACCCGAACAGGGTGCCCGCGGTTCGGTCCCGATGCGCGAGGACGAGTCCGGTACGCCGCTGATCTGGACCGGCCGGGTCACCTCGACCGACGGCTCCGCCCTGGCCGGCGCGAAGGTCGAGCTGTGGCACGCCGACGCCGACGGCTTCTACTCCCAGTTCGCGCCGAACATCCCGGAGTGGAACCTGCGCGCGAGCTTCACCGCCGATGACGACGGCCGGTTCGAGATCCACACCGTGCGCCCCGCCCCGTACCAGATCCCGACCGACGGGGCCTGCGGCAAGCTCATCGCCGCGGCGGGCTGGCACGCGTGGCGCCCGGCGCACCTGCACGTCAAGGTCTCGGCACCGGGCCATGAACTGCTCACCGCACAGCTGTACTTCCCCGGCGACGAGCACAACGACGACGACATCGCTTCGGCGGTCAAGCCGGAACTGCTGCTGGACCCACGCCCGTCGGGCGACGGCGAGGCCATCGAGTACGGCTTCGTCCTCGACCCCGAACGCCCCTGACCACAGGTCCTTTTTGGAGTGATCGATGCTCTACCACGTTCGCATGGACGTCCACCTGCCACCGGACCTCGATCCGGCGGAGCGTGCCGACGTCATCGCGCGGGAAAAGGCGTACAGCCAGCGGCTGCAACGCGAAGGCAAGTGGCCGCAGATCTGGCGGATCGCGGGCGAATACGCGAACTTCTCCATCCTCGACGTCGCGGACCACGACGAGCTGCACACGCTGTTGTCCGGTTTGCCGTTGTTCCCGTACATGGACATCGAGGTCACGCCGCTGGCGGCGCATCCCTCGAAGGTCACGGGCTGACGGTGCCCTGAAACTCCCCTCGTCTCCTGATCGATCGCGGTCCGTGTGCCCGCCGTTCCGGTTGGTGAGCGCGGTGCGCCGACCGGAACTTCCGCCCCCGAAGTTCCGGTCGGTTGTTCATGGACCGTGCCGGTCCGGCCCAAGTTGAATCGGCCGAGGTCCACTTCGGACCGCCTTGGGCGCGAAGGAGTTCGGCGGAGTTGCGGGCAGAAAAGGGCAGGGCCGGCCGGGTGGTGACCCGGTGACGCGCCTGGTGACCGGGGCCGACGTCGCGCGGGCCGCGGATCGGATCCGATGCTCCGTGCGCCGCACGCCGGTGCTCGGGCCGGTCGACGGACTGTGGATCAAACCGGAGAACCGGCAGCGGACCGGCTCGTTCAAGGTCCGCGGCGCGCTCAACGCGGTCTCCGGGCTGACGGGCCACGTGCTGGCCCAGTCTTCCGGCAACCACGGCCGCGCGGTGGCCTACGCCGCGGCCCGCCAAGGGGTGAAGGCCACGGTGGTGCTGCCCGAAACGGCGCCCGCGTTGAAGGTCGACGCGGTCCGCGCGCTCGGCGCCGAAGTGATCGTCGTGCCACCGGGTGAACGGGAATCCGCGACGGCCGAACTGCTGGCCCGCACCGGCGCCACCCTGATCACGTCGGCCGATTTCGCGGTGATCGCCGGGCACGGCACGGTCGGCGCGGAGATCGTCGCGGATCTGCCGGACGCGGGCACCGTCCTCGTCCCGGTCTGCAACGGCGGCCTGCTCGCCGGCGTCGCCGTCGCGGTCAAGGCGTACTCGCCGGGCACGCGGGTCGTCGGCGTGGAACCCGAACTCGCCGCCGACGCGGCCGACTCGTTCCGCACCGGCCGCCTGACGCGCTGGCCGGTGTCGCGGACCTACCGGACGATCGCCGACGGCCTGCGCGCCCCGGTGCTCGGCGAGCTCGCGTGGGAGCACGTCAAAACGCTCGTGGACGACGTCGTGACGGTCGACGAGGAAAGCATCGTCGCCGCCCAGGCGTTCTTGTTCGACCGGTTCGGCGTGGTCGCCGAGCTGAGCGGTGCGGTGGCGACAGCCGCCCACCTGACCGGGCGCGCCGGGCCACCGGGAAGGGCGGCGGTCGCCGTCGTCTCCGGCGGGAACGTCGCGGCGCCACCACTGGGGGCGAGGAGAGAGCAGGTGTCCGTTGATCACGGCTGAGATCGGCGGTGTGCTCGCGACGATCGGGGACACTCCCCTGGTCGCCTTGGACCGGGTCGTCCCGCTGACAGGCTCCCGGGTGTTCGCGAAACTGGAGAAGTTCAACCCCGGCGGCAGCGTCAAGGACCGGACGGCGCTGAACATGCTGCACGGCGAGATCCGCTCCGGCACGCTCGTGCCGGGCAGATCGGTGGTCGTCGAGTCCACGTCGGGCAATCTCGGTGTCGGGCTCGCCCAGATGTGCGCGTATTTCGGGCTCGACCTGGTGTGCGTCGTCGACACCCGCACGACCGCGCAGACCCTGGCGCTGCTGCGGGCCTACGGCGCCACGGTCGAGGTCGTCACCGCCCCGGTCGACGGCGACCTGCTCGGCGCCCGGATCGCCAGGGTGCGGGAGCTCCTCGCGCTCCTGCCGGACGCTTTCTGGCCCGATCAGTACGCGAACCCGCTCAACCCGGCGGCGCACGAGCACACGATGCGCGAGATCGCCGACGCGCTCGACGGCCGCGTCGACTACCTGTTCTGCGCGGTCGGCACCGGCGGCACGATGCGTGGCTGCGCCGACTACATCCGGCGCGAAGGGCTGGCCACGAAGCTGGTCGCGGTCGACGCCGCCGGCAGCGCGATCTTCCACGTGCCGACGGAAGAACGCCGGATCCCGGGCCACGGCGCCGGCCGACGGCCGCCGCTGGTCGACACGTCCGCGGTGACCGAGGTCGTGCACGTGACCGATCTCGAATGTGTGCGGGCGTGCCGGATGCTCGTCGCCCGGGAGGCCATCCTCGCGGGCGGTTCCTCAGGCGCGACCGTGGCCGCGCTCGCGAAGCTGCGCGACCGCATCCCGCCCGGCTCCCGGTGCGTGCTCGTGTTCCCCGACGACGGCAACCGCTATCTCGACACCATCTACTCCGACGCGTGGGTCCGCGGTCACTTCGGCGAAGTGCCCGAAGTGACCGCCCGCGCCCTGGCCGCGATCTCCTGAGGAGTTCCTCTTGCGTCACCTCATCTCCCTCGACGACCTCACCGACGACGACCTGCGTGCCATCGTCGGCCGGGCCGTCCGCCTTGCGGAACGGCCGCGGGCGAACTACTCCACTTTGGATGGTGCGGTCGTCGGCATCCACTTCCGCAAGACCTCCACCCGCACACGCACCGCGTTCTCCGCGGGCGCGCTGCGACTGGGCGCCCGGATCATCGCGTACGGCCCGGACGACCTGCAGACCAACACCGGGGAGTCCATCGAGGACACCGGACGCGTGCTGTCGTCGATGCTGGACTTCCTCGTGGCGCGCACGGCGGCCGATCCGGCGGAGCTGCGGGCCATCGCGGCGCAGGACCGGATGGCCGTCGTCAACGCGATGAGCGCGGACGAGCATCCGACCCAGGCGTTGGCGGATCTGACGACGATCGTCCAGCGCTTCGGCCGCGTCGACGGCGTCCGCATGCTGTACCTCGGCGAGGGCAACAACACGGCGGCGGCATTGGCGCTCGCGCTCAGCCGTTTCCCCGGCACCGAACTGCACCTGCGCACCCCGCCGGGCTACGGCGTCGATCCGGAGGTGCTGGAGCGCGCGGGCAAGCACGCCGCCCGGCATGGTTCGTCCATTGTGGAGCGGCATGACGTCCTCGACCTGCCTGACGGCGTGGACATCGTGTACACCACCCGATGGCAGACCACCGGAACGTCCAAACCGGACCCGGGCTGGCGCACGGTGTTCGCGCCGTTCCAGGTGACGGCGGAGCTGTGGACGGCAGGCCCGGACGCGCTGTTCCTGCACGACCTGCCCGCGCACCGGGGCGAGGAGGTCACGGCCGACGTGCTCGACGGGCCGCGTTCCGTCGCCTTCGCCCAGGCGGAGAACAAGCTGTACAGCGCGATGGCCGCGCTCGAGTGGTGTGCCGGGGAGGACTCGGCATGAGCTGGTTCGACCTCGCCGACAGCGGCCTGTCCGGTGCGGGCGAGGTGACACTGCTGTCCCGTGAAGAGGTCCGCAAGTGCCTGACGAACGTCGCCCCGGTGGACGTCGTCCGCGAAACACTGGCCGACCACGACCGCGGCATCGGTCTCCTGCCCGCCGAGGCGTACCTGCGCTGGGAGAACTCGCGAGGCGCCTACACCCGGTCGATCGGGATGCCCGGTGCGGCGAGGTCGGCGTACGGCATGAAGATCATCAACGCCAGCGTGTCCAACCCCGCCAGCGGGCTGGAACGCGCGGGCGGCATCGGTCTGTGCTTCGACGCCGAGACCGCCCGGATCACCACGATCATCGAGGCCGCCCTCCTGAGCGCGGTCCGGACGGCGGCGGTGAGCGCGGTGGGGGTGGACGCGCTCGGATACGGCGGGGCGGTTTCCTTGGCCGTCGTCGGTTGCGGCGCGCAGGGCCGGATGCACGCGGCGCTGCTCGCCGAACGGCTGCCGTCGCTGCGGAAGATCACCCTGTACGACCGGTCCCCGGAGGCCGCGCGGG
This sequence comes from Amycolatopsis sp. EV170708-02-1, assembly GCF_022479115.1. Classification (NCBI taxonomy): domain Bacteria; kingdom Bacillati; phylum Actinomycetota; class Actinomycetes; order Pseudonocardiales; family Pseudonocardiaceae; genus Amycolatopsis; species Amycolatopsis sp. EV170708-02-1. The sequence continues at coordinate 1,799,973 of NZ_CP092497.1, read as the reverse complement.
CACTGGCCGCCATGCTGCCCGGCCTTGCGGTACAGGTCTGCTCGACGGCGCGGGAAGCGGTGTCCGAGGCCGAGATCGCCGTGTTCACGACCACGATGGACGAGGGGTACGCCGAGCCGGACTGGGCCGCGCCGGGCGCGTTGCTGATCAATGTCTCCCTCGGTGATCTGACGGACGCGACGTTCCGCGACGCGGCGGCGGTCTACGTCGACGACGTGGACCTGGTGGCCGACAACCCGCGCCGGCCGCTGGGCCGTCTGATGGCGGAAGGCGTGTTCGGGCGTCCCGGTGCTGCCGGGTCGGCACGCTCCCTCGACGGCACCTTGGGCGGTGTCCTGACGGGACGGCACCGCGCGCACGGGGTCGCGTCGCCGTATGTGGTGCTGAACCCGTTCGGCATGGGAGTCCTCGACGTCGCGCTGTACGCGGCGATCTCCACTCAGGCCCGGGCGGAGGGGCTCGGTACCGTCGTCCACCTCGGCTGAGCCCGCCCTGGTTTCCGGGCGTTGGATGATCGGACCGGTCACCCGTCATCCCCGCCGTTCGGGAGGTCCGGAACCAGCCTCGAAATCGGAGGTGGGCGCCGGGGCACCGGGTGTCGGCTCGGCATTCGTCGGCGCCGGCGGTGGCGCGACCGCCGGCGGGAGCGGGGCGGGCGGCCCCAGAGTCGGAGTCGAGGGTGCCGAAGTGGCCGGGCTGGACGGCGACGCGTCGTTCCAGCCGGGAATCGGGACGTACGGGGCCGCGACCGCCACCAGCGTCACGAAACTCGCGGCCGCGACCTTGTGCTTGGCCGTCGGCAGCAGGCGGTGGAGCAGGTCTCCGGCGAACGCCAGCCCCGGAACGGCCAAGACGAACCTCAGCAGGCCTTTCCGGTCGTCGCGACGCCTCCGGCACTTCTCGCAGGCCTTGACATGTGTCCGGACCTTGTCGAGCAGCTCCGGCGAGCCCGTCCTGGTGCCGACGAGGCTGCTCGGGATCAGGCACCGGTTCGCTCCTTCGCCAGGGTCGGTGACGAGGACCGCGGCCGCGCCCGCCTCGCCGAGCGCCCTCTTGCCTCGCCAGCGCCGGTTCCGCACCTCGCTCGGCTGGACGCCCAACCGCTCGGCCAGCTCCGCTTCTTTGTGGTGTCCGAAGGTCACTTCCAGGTACAGGGTGGCGTTCTCCTGGGAGGGCTTGTCGAGGAAGCTCCAGGTCCGGTCGAGCAACTGCAGCGTGTCCATCCGCAGTTGGACGGAACCGCGGGTGTCCGCGCGCGGATCCGTGTTCTCCTGATTTCCCTCGTCCAGGACTTCACGACGAGCCGTGAGCTCCCGGGCCAGGTCCTTGGCCGAGTTGATCGCGACCCTGCGCAGCCAGGCACGCAGATTGTCGACGTTCTTGCCAGGCGGCCGTTTCAGCACATTCTCGACCGCCCTTTGAGCCGCGTCTTCCGCGTCTCGGTCGTTGATGGCCGTACGCGTCGAGAAGGTGCCGGGCGTCGAGTAGGAGTCACCGGTGACGAAGGTGGTCCAGCTGCCCATCCGGCCACCGGGTGAGAGCTTCGCGCGGTTGGGGATTCCCGGCACATCGACCCGCTTCACGTCGCCGAGCGCGGCATCGACGAACCGGGCGACCGCGCCGGCCATCGGCGTGGCCTCCTTCGCCAGGCACAGGCCGCCGTTCGCCGCGGTGTAGAACCGTTCGCAAGTGAGCGAACTGATCCGTCGCGGCCCCGCAGGATCGGACACGGGGACCGACGCGACATTGCCGTAACCGGGCCCCGACGCGCCGTTGCGGAACAGCAGCCTTCCCTGCTCCCCCAGCACGACCTGCCCCGAGGAATCCACCGCGACCGTCGCGTCCGCCTGCCGTTCGGGGCTCTTCGCCTTGGCCTGCACCACGTACACCACCGAAGCGGCGGCGAGTGCGGCGACACCCGCCAGCGCCACGACGAACTTCATCGGAAGCTTCACCCGTCTCCTTCCCCGTCACCGGCAGCTGTACGGGCCTGCTTTGTCGAGCAGTTCGCCGTTCGTTCCGATGATTTCCCAGGAATAGGTCTTCCCCTTGAGGACCAGCTTCATCACTCCGTGCTTGCCCAGGATCTTCTCGACGCCCTCACGGGCTTTGTAGTCGAGGTACAGGCTGTCGCCGCCGATCCCGGCGATGACCGAACGCACGCCGTCGGCCTCGTCGACGTGCCCGTCGACGTTCAGCGGCTTCGTCCGCTCGTAATGGTGATCGTGCCCGGCGAACACGACGTCCGCCTTGGCCCTGGCCAGCTCGTTCCACAACGGCGCCACGCTCTTCGCGTCACCGGAGTTCCCGGAGTTGAAGCGCGGATGGTGCCAGTAGCCGGCGATACAGGACTTCTTCGTCTTCGCGAGGTCCTTGCGCAGCCACGCCACCTGCTCGGCGCCGCCGCCGTTGTACACCGGGTCCGAATCGAGGGCGACGAAATGGAAGGCGCCGACGTCGAAGCTGTAGTACGGCTTCCCCTTCGGCGTCGCGATCTTGCCGAAGTACTGCTTGTATCCGGCCAGCTCGTTGTTCCACTCGTGGTTGCCCGGAGTGGGTTTGGTGATCTTCTTGAACTTGCCCCAGGTCTTGTCGTAGTAGGACCGGAATTCCTCGATGGTGCCGTCGACGTATTGGTTGTCCCCGACCGTCAGCACGTACCGGGGCTTGATCTTGGCGACGAGTTCCGCCGTCCGGGAGTGCTCCGACGGCAGCTCGGGTTTGGCGATGTCGCCGGCGAGCGCGATGACGATGCCGTCGGACGGTGTCGGCCGGGTGGCCGCTTTCACCGGCGTGGTCGACCCGGACAGGTTCCCGGCCGCGTCCCGCGCCCGCACCGCGTACTGGAAGTCGAAGCCCGACGCCAGCGACGTGTCGGTGTAGGACGTCGTCGCGGACCTGCCGATGACGTTGCCGTTGCGCAGGATCTCGTACTCGACGACCCCGACGTTGTCGTTCGCCGGGTTCCAGCCGAGCGTGATGCTCTCGGTGGTGGACGACGACTGCCGGAGCCCGGACGGCACCGACGGCGGCTGGATGTCGCCGTCGCCGGTCCGGACGCCATAGACCTCCAGCTCCCACAGCGAGTATCCGTACACGGTCGCCCGAGCCGTACCGAAGATCCGGACGTGCCGGGCGGAGGTGTTCAGCCCGGTGAACTCGTCGAGGCCACCGTCGCTACCGGCCACGGTTTTCACGTCGCGCCAGTTCTGGCCGTCGTCGGACGCCTGGACCTGGTAGTCCTTCGCGTGGGCCGATTCCCAGAAGACCTTGATCCGGCTGATATCCGCCGGGCCGCCGAGGTCGACCGCGATCCACTGTGGATCGCCCTCCAGGCTCGCCCACCGGGTCGTCGAATCGCCGTCGACGGCGAGAGCACCGCTGAAGCTCTCGTTCTCGACGGTGGACGTCGTGGTCCGTTTGTTGACCGACAGCAGTGCTTCCACCGGTCCGGCCGCGGCGCTGGAAGCGATCACGGGCTGAGCGAGCAGGACGATCGCCGCGATCGCGGCGGTGCCCGGCTTCACCATTCGATTCACCTGTACTCCTGGTCGGGCCTACGTCGTCATGGAACAGGGACCGGGTCCGGTGCCGCGGGCGGCACCGGACCTCGGCCGTCAGCGGCAGGTGTACGGACCCGCCTTGTCGAGTACGTTCCCGTTGGTGTCGTAGATCTCCCAGGAGTAGGACTTCCCGTTCAGCATCAGCTTCATCACCCCGTGCTTGGCGAAGATCTTCTCCACCCCTTCACGCTCCTTGTAGTTCGTGTAGAGGTAGTCCCCGCCGATGCCGGTGATGACCGAACGCACGCCGTTGGCCTCGTCGACGTGCCCGTTGACGTCCAGCGGCTTCGTCCGCTCGTAGTGATGGTCGTGCCCGGACATCACCATGTCCGCCTTCACCTTGGCCAGCTCGTTCCACAACGGCGCGATCTGCTTCTTGTCGCCGTATTCCCCCGAGTTGAACCGCGGATGGTGCCAGTACCCGATGACACAGGCCTTGGTGTTCTTCGCCAGGTCGTCGCGCAGCCAGGCCACCTGCTCGGAACCGCCGCCGCCGTAGATCGGATTCGAGTCCATCGCGACGAAGTGGAAGTCGCCGATGTCGTAGCTGTAGTACGGCAAGCCCTTCGGGTACGCGATCGCGCCGAAGTACTCCTTGTACCCCCTGAGCTGGTCGTCCCATTCGTGGTTGCCCGTCGTGGGTTTGGTGATGCTCTTGAACTTGCCCCACGTCTTGTCGTAATGGGCGCGGTACTCGGAAATGGTGCCCTTGTGGTACTGGTTGTCCCCGACGGTCAGCACGTACTGCGGGTTCATCCTGGCAACCTGGTTCGCGGTCGCCTGATGCGTCGAGAAGAGCTCGGGGTTGGCGATGTCGCCCCCGACCGCGATGGTGATGGGACCGGTTCCGCCGGGCTGGGTCGCCGCCCTGACCACCGCGCTCGCCGCGGAGACGTTGCCCGCCGCGTCCCGTGCCCGCACGGAATAGCCGAACTCCACTCCGGACGCCAGCCCGGAGTCGGTGTAGGTGGTCGTCGCCGTGGTCCCGACGACGTTCCCGTCGCGAAGCACCTCGTACTCGGTGACCCCGACGTTGTCGGTGGACGCGGTCCAGCCGAGCGAGACACTGTTCGTGGTGCTGCCCGTCGTGGCGAGACCGGTCGGCGCCGTCGGTGCCTGCGTGTCCCCGCTACCGGAGCGGTCACCGTAGACTTCCAGCTCCCACAGCGAATAGCCGTACGACGTCCCCCTGGCCGTGCCGTGGATTCGGATGTGGCGGGCGGACGCGTTGAGGCCAAGGTGTTCGTCGGTGGCGCCGTTCCCGTCGGTGACCGACTTGATGTCGGTCCAGGTCCTGCCGTCGGCCGAGCCCTGGATCTTGTAGGTCTTGGCGTAGGCGACTTCCCAGTTCAGCCTGACCTTGGTGACGGTCGATGGCCCACCGAGGTCGACGGCGATCCATTGCGGATCGACCCCTTCCTCGCTGGCCCATCTGGTCGTGGTGCTGCCGTCGACCGCGTTGCCACCGGCGAACTCGGCGGTCTCGACCGACGACGTGGTGGTCGGTTTGCCCGCCGACAGCAGGGATTCCGCCTGCGCGGTGGTACCCGAAGAGATCAATGTCTGCCCCAGCAGGGCCAGGGTCGCCACCGCGACACCGGCCAGGGGTGTTCTCCGTTTCATGCGAACTCCTCGACGTTGCGGAGTCGGCGAGTACCGGCGGTGGGCGGCGACTTCAGCCGGAGTCGCTTAGTTAAGTAAGTTTCCTAACGATCGCAGTGTAAAAGGTTCTTAAACTCACAGTCAACGGGTGAACGCGCTGTGCCCGGCACCATTTGATGGCAGGGTCGCGGCCATGGTGACGCTGGATCGGCTCGTGAACGTCCTCGGTGGATACGGGGCGCGGTTGTGGTGCTGTCCCGTATCGCGCGAGGTGGCGCTGCGTGACGTGGTGATGCACGACGCCGCCGACCCGCGTGACCTGCGCGGGGACGTGTACCTCGCCGTCGGGACGGACTCCGTCGCGGCCGCCGTCGACCTGGCCGTGGCGGCGCACGCGTCGGTCGTCCTGGTCCGCGGATCGGCGCCGGACACCGCGGCCGCCGAGCGGGCGGAACGCGGCGGTGTCGCGGTGCTGCTGGTGGAACCGGACGTGTCCTGGGGGCAGCTCGCCGGCGTGGTCTACGGACTCGTGCTGGAGGGCCGCGAGACCGAGTCGGGCCGCGGGCCGACCGACCTGTTCGCACTGGCCGACAGCCTGGCGGACGCGCTCGGCAGCGCGGTGACCATCGAGGACCGGCTGTCCCGCGTCCTCGCCTACTCCAGCCGTCAGCATCTGGCCGACCGGGCCCGGCTGGAGACGATCCTGGGCAGGCTCGTCCCGGAGCCGGTGCGCGAACTGTTCGAGCGGCGGGGCGTGTTCGCGCATCTCGCCGGCTCCGACGAGCCGCTGTTCGTCGAGGCCGATCCCGACCACGGGCTGACCGGACGCATGGTCGTCGCGGTCCGCGCGGGCCGGGAGCTGCTGGGCTCGATCTGGGTGGAATGCGACCGGCCGCTGACCGACGCCCGGCGCGCGGTCCTGCGGGACAGCTCGCGCACGGTCGGCCTGCACCTGCTGCGCTCACGGGCGAGCGCGGATCTGGAGCGCCAGGTCGAATCGGATCTGGTCATCCGGCTGGTGGAGGGCACACCGGACGCGGCGGCCGTGCTCAGCAGGCTCGGCCTGCCGCCCGGCCGGTTCCGGGTGATCGCGCTGCAGGCCCATATCGGCGACGAGCGTCATGCCGCGCTGCTGCTCGCGTTCGAGCGGGCGACCACCGGTTTCGGCTGGTCACGCCCGGGCCGTAGCACGTTGTTCAGCAACACCGTCTACACCGTTCTGCCCGGGGACGACGTCGAGGCGGCCAGGGCGTGGGTCGCTTCGATCCGCGAGGCACTGCCACGGCAGGTGACGATGCTGGCAGGCATCGGGGCCGGCGCGGCGTCGGCGGAGCTGCCCGCCAGCAGGCTGGAAGCCGACGAATGTCTCGCGCTGCACAGCGTGCGTCCCGGCACGAGCTCCGCGATCGCCTACGACGAGGCCTGGGACGACATCCTGGTGCAACGGCTGCGGGCGGCCGCGGCGTCCGGCCGGGCACCGGCCCGCGGCCCGATCACCGAGCTGCGGCGGCACGACAGCGCGAACGCCACCAGTTACGTCGCGACGCTGCGCGCCTGGCTCGAGGCGCAGGGGGATCTCGCCGAGGCGGCCGAGCGGCTGGAGGTGCACCCCAACACGATCCGCTACCGGCTGCGGAAGATGGCCGAAGTGACCGAACTGCGCCTCGACCAGCCCGCGAAACGGCTGGCGATGATCATCGAGCTGGCCGTGTCCGACCCCGCCCCTTGACCGCTCCGGCCAAAACGATCCGCCCGGATTGTCAGATCCGGACAATCGACGCCGCCCGGATCCGAGTCATCCTGACCGCGACAGCACCACTTGTGCAGCGGAGGAATTCATGGGCGAGCTCGACCGGATCGACGGCGGCCCGCGTTCGGCGATCGTGATCGGGGCCGGCGTGGTCGGCCTGTCGACCGCGTGGTTCTTGCAGGAACGCGGCGTCAACGTCACCGTGGTGGACCGCGCGGGCATCGCGGCGGGAGCGTCGTGGGGCAACGCCGGCTGGCTCTCCCCCGGGCTCTCGATCCCGCTCAACGAACCCGGCGTCCTGCGCTACGGGCTGCGGACGCTGCTGGACCGGCAGGCCCCGCTGCACGTTCCGCCGTCACCCGATCCGCGGCTGTGGTCGTTCCTCGCCCGGTTCGCCGCGAACTGCACGAGCCGGTCGTGGACCCGCGCGGTCGAGGCGAACGCACCGCTGAACGAGGAATGCCTGGAAGCCTTCGACGTCCTCACCGCGAACGGGGTGGACGCGCCGACCATCGAAGCGCCGATCACCGCGGCGTTCGGGACGGCGGACCAGGCCGCCGGGCTGATCAGCGAACTGCGGCGTATCGAAGAAGCGGGACAGGGCATCTCCTGGACCCGCCTCACCGCGGCCGAGCTCGCCGAGCGGTTCCCCCAGGCCACGGCCAGGCTCGGCGCCGGTGTCCGGATCGACGGGCAGCGCTACGTCGACCCGGGCCGGTTCGTCGAGTCGCTGGCACGGTCGGTGGTGAGCCGGGGCGGCACGATCCGTCACAAATTCGAGGTCGCTTCCCTGCGCGCGTACCGTCACGCGCTGAGCGTGCGCTCGAAGACAGGACAGACGGTGAACGCCAACGCGGTCGTGCTGGCGACCGGGGCCTGGCTCGGAGACCTCGGCCGCAAGTGGGGCGTCAAGGCCCCCGTGCGGGCCGGACGCGGCTACTCCTTCACCGTGCCGACCGACCGCCCGGTGCCCGGACCGCTCTACCTGCCGGACATCCGCGTGGCGTGCACGCCGTACCGCGAAGGGCTCCGCGTGGCCGGGACGATGGAGTTCCGGAAACCGGACGCGCGGCTGGATCCGGCCCGGATCGCCGCGATCATCGCCTCGGCGCGGCCTTTCCTCACCGGCCTGGACTGGGACGGGCGCACTGACGAGTGGGTCGGTTCCCGCCCCGTCACCACCGACGGACGGCACGTGATCGGCGCGACGAGCACACCCGGACTCTACGTCGCGGGCGGCCACGGCATGTGGGGACTGACCCACGGCCCGATCACCGGCCGCCTGCTGGCCGAGCACATCACCACGGGCAAACAGCCCGAGGCATTGCGTCCCTTCGACCCCCTTCGCCGATGACGCCGGACCACGAAACCCCATCCGACGAACAGTCCGAAGTGGACCGGCTCCGCGCCGAGAACGCCCTGCTGCGCACCGAAAAGGACCTTCTGCTGAAGGCCGCGATCGGGTTCGCCACCGACGCGGGCGCCTTCCAGCGGCGGCCCCGTGAACCAGAGACCCGCTGACCGACGCGGGACTCACCGAAGGTCTGTGGGGGCCGGGTCCTTTCCGCGCCCGGCCCTCACGGACGTATCCATCGAAAGGCGATCACCACCATGTCAGGTCCTTGGCTGACCGAGGAAGCGCACACACGACTGGTGCGCGAGCTCGCGACGTTGCGGCGCCCCGGCACCGACGACCGGTACGGCGACGACGACGAGATCACGCACAACACGCACCGGCAGGCCCGGATCCGGCAGATCGAGGACATTCTGCGCGGCGCCGTCGTCGGACAGGATCCGCCCGACGACGGGATCGCCGAGCCCGGCATGGTGCTCACCGTCCGGTACGACGACGGCGACACCGAGACCTTCCTGCTCGGCATCCGCGACGAGGCAGGACATGGCGAACTCGAGGTCTACTCCCCCGATTCCCCGCTCGGCCGGGCGCTGCACGGCGCGAAACCGGGCGACCGGCGGGAATATCGGGTGCCGAGCGGCGGGGCCGTCCACGTGACCCTGCTGGACGCCAAGCCGTACGGACGGCATCGGGAGGCCGCTCACTGACGAATCGGCGCCAAGGGCCAGGAGTGTGCGCCGTCAGGATCGTCGAGCCAGATCCGATGACCTCCATCAGCGGTCACGGTCAGGCCGAAGCGACCCCAGCCCGGCTCGGCGAGGTGCCGCCATTGATCGTGAGCCTTCTCGAACTCGTCCCAGATCCGCACCTCACCGTGTTGGCGGACCTCACGGCGCCCGCCGGAGGAGTTCACCGCGACCGCGCACCAGGAGCCTTCGTTCGCGGTGAACACGGCCCACCGGTGGGCGCCCGTACCGCGATAGCCGAACGTCAGTCCCGACGGCAGGGAGGATTGGGCCAGCAGCCAGGGAATCAAGGAATCCCAAGGGTGCGGCGGCAGCCCGGTGGTGGAGCGGTCACCGACCTCGACGGTGATGTCGACGGACTGGTCGGGCGGTGCCCCGCCGCTCTCCCGCATGGCCATGAAACCGGCCCATCGGGGCAGGAACCTGCCTTCGAGCCGGTCGCCGTGACGGGTGAGGAGGACGAGATTGCCGGCGTGCACGGTGCGTTTGAGGTCGACCAGGACGAGGCCGCCGTCACGGACCTGTTCCACCCACGACGAAGGGACGGCCGAAACCGAACAGGTCGCGATGATGCGATCGAAGGGCGCCTCGCCGGGTAGACCGGCGCCGCCGTGTCCGACGGCGAGCGTCGGACGCAGGTCGAGTTCGTGCAGACGGGCCCTGGCCGCGGCGACCTGCTCGGCGGCGATGTCCACCGAACAGACTTGGTCGTCACCGAGACGGTGAGTGAGCAGCCCGGCGTTGTATCCGGTCCCGGTCCCGATTTCGAGAACCCGGTGAGTGCCGTCGATTCGGAGTGCTTCGAGCATGCGGATCATCAAGCCGGGCTTGGTCGACGAGGACACCGTGACCTGGCTACCGCGAGGGGTCGACGCGAGCGCGGTGATCAGCGGCTGGTTACGGTAAACCTGGTCGAGCCAGTCAGGTGAGTCCGCGCCGGTCTCGCTCCACTTGCCGTCTGGCTGCTGGGTGTGGAAGCGCGGCACGAAGGCGTGCCTTGGCACAGCCTCGATGGCGGCACGCCACTCTGGTGCCCGTAATACCCCTTCCGCCGCGAGTTCGTCGGCAAGCCGGCGCGCCCGCTCACGCCATGGTGTCGTGACGGCAGTCATGGCGTCCCTCCTTCGGCGAGCTGGTCGGCGATGGTGTCGGTGATCGGTGCGGCGATGGCGTTTTCGATCCACCCATACTGGCCGCCCGCATTGCACTCCAGGAAGACCCATTCCCCGTCCGGACGGATGACGAAGTCGAAAGCCCCGTATACGAGCCCGAGGTCTCTGCAGTAACGCAGCACTCCACTCGCGACCGTGTCGGGCGGTTCCAGCCGGCAGTAGCTCAGGTTCGGATAGCCGTTGCGGTAGTCCAGATAGGTCTCCGGGGTTCGGGCATGGATCCCAGCGGCGAAGATGTGCTCACCGACCACGATGACCCTTGCTTCGTGGGCTTTGGGGATCCAGCGTTGAAACTGGTGCGGGGCGGTCGCCAGACCACGCAGGTCGGCCACGTTCTCGCTGCTGACTCTTTCGGTGAAGATGGTCTTGCGGCCGCCATCCTCGATGATCGAGGCCGCGCCGAATGCCTTGGTGATCGTCTCGCCGCCGTCGACGAAGTCGCTGACCGAGGCGTGGATGGTGGTGACGAGGGTGTCGGCCACGATGAGCCCGCAGCGGGCGGCGGTGACGAGCTGGACGGGCTTGTAGGCGGCGTCGGCATTGCGCGATGGGTGGTTGATCCACCGCACGGGCAGCGAGGCGAGCACGCCACCGAGGCCGAGTTTGCTCTCGCTCATGGCCCAGCTCCGCTCGGTCGCCGAAAGCTCGGCGGGGAAAGCGAACGCCGAGGGATTGCGATACCACACCGACCGCAATCCCTCGAGTGAGATCGTCCGTCCGTGAGCGGACAAGGTCCCCACCCATCGGCCGTTCCGTAACCGCGCATCGATCTCGGTATGCCGCGGGAACCACGCGGTGTCGACACGTGCGACCGGCGTGCCGCGTCGCTCCAACGCCACGACCACCCGGTCGGCGGTGAAGTCCCGTTCGGGTGCGAGGATGAGGACCGTCATCAGTCGTTGTCCCAGTCTTCGGAGCTGGGGCCGTCTTCGCCGTCGACAGTCGAGGTCGTTTCCGCCGACGGGTCCGTCATCATCGGGGACTCGATCACCGCCCGCCCTCCGGCATCGACCGCCACCTGGCGCACTGGGTCATAGCTCCATGACGTCCGCACGCCCACGGGCGAGGGAACATCATCGTGCCGAGGTGTGAAGCTCGCCCCGTCCAATGCGAACTGGGCGCTGACCGGGGCGAAGGGGTTCGATGCAGACATGTGACGTCCTTTCTTCGTGGCCTTGGAAGAAGGACACCGCGAATCGGCCATGTGCCACTAGGCTGAGCGACGACTCACGGTGCGTTCACGCACACTCACGGTGTTCGGATCGGTGGAGGCGGAATGACAACGGGCGTGCCAGACAGCGCGGCCGCCAAGGAGTCGGAGGCGGCGGCGAACGTGTTCGCCGCCGAGCTGGAACGGTGGCGCGACGTACGCGGATACTCCCGCGCCTCGCTGGCCAAGGCGATGGGCTACGACCGCTCGTATGTGTCGAAGGTGCTCTCCGGTACCGAACGCCCCTCGGAATCCTTCGCCGCCCAAGCGGAAGCCGCACTGCGCGCCGGAGGCGCCCTCCAGGCCGCTTTCCGAGACTTCGAAGTCAATCGTCCAACCCGTACCCGGCCCTCGGCCCCTTCGCACGCCGACTCACCCACGGCGACCGGTGGGCTGGTGGTCGAGCATGACGACGCGACCCTGCGCTACGAGAACGGCATCTACCGGCTCACCCAGCGCCGCCATCTGGTCAACCGCGGCGTCGAACCGATCACCCGCTACCTGATCCGCATCTCCGTCGACCGTTTCCCCGGCGATCCGGAACGTTCCAATCAGCTGTACGGCGAAGACCCACTGACCTGGGACGAGATCGACCTTCACGCTTGGCATGGCCGTTCTCGCGCGACATCGATGACGTGGACCGTCCATCACGACCGTGCCGCGTTCAAGGAGGTCTGGCTGCTTTTCGCGGGCGACCGCGGGCACTTTCCTCTTTATCCTGGGGAATCCTGCTGGATCGACTACGAATACACCGTCAGTGAGCACCACTGGGGGAACTGGTTCCAGCGTGCTGTCCGGCTCCCCACCCGCACTCTGTCGGTGTGCCTGGACTTCCCCTCCGACCTCTCCCCCGCCGTCTGGGGCCTGCACACCTCCATGACCGCACAGGCCATGCCTTTCGCGACCGCCATCAGCCGGAACGACACAGACGGCCGCAGCACCTTCTCCTGGGCATGCGAAGACCCGCCCCTGCATGCCCGATACCGACTCGAGTGGGACTTTCGTTCTCACCCGACCCACGCGGATGGGCCGCCGCCCCAGCCGAGCACGACCATGGCCGCACTGGGCATCGTCCAGGACCCCGCGCCGGCGCTTCGTCGTGTCGCCCGGCGCTTCGATCTACCCGCTGAGGCCGAGGACGCACGCCGAGTCGTCGCGGAGCTCAACGCCGCATGTGAGCGGGTGGCCCAGGCGCATACCTTCGGGAAGGGCATGGGAATCGCGGCCCCGCAGATCGGGGTCGATCGCGCCGCCGCGATCGTTCGCACCCCGGACGGAGAAGGCATCACGCTCTTCAATCCCACGATCATCGAGGAAAGCGGTGACACGGACGAGCAATATGAAGGGTGCCTGAGCTTCTTCGACGTTCGCGGCCAAGTTCCACGCCCGCATGTCATCCACGTCGAACACACCACCATCGACGGCTACACCAAGATCACCGTGTTCGAGCGCGGCGTCGCCCGGCTCGTCGCCCACGAGGTCGACCACCTCCACGGACGCCTCTACGTCGACCGTATGCGCCAGGGTGTCGTCCCGATCCCGGTCGAGCAGTACCGCGGCACCGGATCAGCCTGGAAGTACTGACGCCGCCCGCTAGATTGTCCTGTGTGGACCAAGACGAGTACCGCCGCCGACTTCGCCGCGTCCTCGACGCGCATTCCGACGACGTCGCCACGCGGCTGAGGGTGATCGTCGAGGCGATCGGCGACACCGTCGAAAGCGTGCAGATCGAGGTCTTCCCCGACCAGGACGGTGAGGGCACCTTCGACATCTGGGCGCGGTTCGACGGCCCGGATTCCTACGTCCTCAACAAACCCATCGACGAGCACCGCCACCTGTTCGGCGTCGTCCACGAGGAAACCGGCTGGGAACCGGATGTTCCGCCGCTCCCACGGGGCCTCTCGGCGGACCTCATCGTGGACACGGTCGTCGACTGGCTCGACTCGGTCTGGACCCGGACGTTCGATCGGACGCCGTCGGTTCCGGTGGAGGTGTCGTCCCCGGACGGCTACGGCTCGGCCGCCCAGATACCGCGGACATGCCCGATGTGACGCCGCATGAGCGCCTCGGCGCCGTCGGCGTCACGAGCCTCGACGAGGTCGACGAGTTGAGCGTGCTCGCGCGCTGACGAGGCGAGTTGCCCGCGTTCGGCGAGGACCTTGAGGCCGTAGATCCGCGCTCGGACGCGCAACGACCGGACGACTTCGACGAGGTGTTCGTTACCGGCCAGGCCGAGCAGCGAGAGATGGAACTCCATGTCGAACCTGACGTGTCCGATGAGGTCCTGCTCGACGGCAGCGCGTTCGATCTCGGCCGCGAGCTCGCGGAGCCGCTTCAGCGCGTCGGCGTCGGCGCCGGTCTCGGCGACGCGGCGCACGGTGGGCACCTCGATCAGGGCGCGTAGCTCGGTGACGTCGTCGAGTTCGCGTTCGGATGGCTCGGTGACCCGGAAACCCTTGTTGCGCACGGTCTCCATGAGCCCTTCCTTGACGAGGTCGAGCATCGCCTCCCGCACCGGTGTCGCGGACACGCCGAACTGTTCGGCCAGCGTCGGCGCGGAGTAGACGACACCGGGGCGCATCTCGCCCGAGATCACGGCACCGCGAAGGTTCTCGATGACCTCGTCGCGCAGGTTGCGACGGCCACCGATCGAGGACAGCCCCTTGATCGCGCCCACAGCCATGATCGCCCCTTCACCAGGCATTGTCTCAGTACAATGTCACATGTTACGTTCGTTCACCATGACAGGCGACGGGATCGACGCGGTGGATTACCACTGTGGTGGCGAACCGTTCAGGATCGTCACCACGACGGCGGGACCGGCCGGAGCGACGGTCGCGGAAAAGCGGGTCGCGGCCGCCGTCGACCCCGAGGTCGACGGATTGCGGCGGCTGCTCTGCTCCGAGCCACGCGGGCACGCCGACATGTACGGCGGTTTCGTCGTGGCGCCGGACGATCCGGGCGCCCATCTCGGTGTTCTCTTCTGGCACAAGGACGGCTTCTCCGCGGCGTGCGGCCACGGCACCATGTGCCTTGGCACTTGGGCGGTCCAGACCGGACTGGTGCCCGTCGATCCCGGCGGCGTCACCGACGTGGTGATCGACGTGCCGTCCGGACGGGTGACCGCACGGGTCACCACATCCGGGCCGAAGGTCACCGCGGTCGACTTCGTGAGTGTCGCCGCCTATCTCCTCCATGACGAGGTCGTCGTGGAAACCTCGCGCGGCGCCGCCTCCTGCACGGTCGCCTTCGGCGGCGCGATCTACGCCCACGTACCGGCGGCGGCCTTCGGCCTCTCCGTCGACAAGGCCTCGCTTCCCGGATTGATCGAGCTGGGACGGGAGATCAAGAACAAGCTCGACGCGAGCGCCTACGCCGAGCACCCGCTCGATCCGCGTCTCAGCGGCGTCTACGGCGTGATCTTCTTCGACGAACTCGGTGGCGAGGATGACAGAGACGTCCGCCAGCGCAATGTGACCGTCTTCGCCGACGGGCAGGTGGACAGGTCGCCTTGCGGTTCGGGGACCGCCTCCCGCGTCGCGGCGCTGCACGCGTCCGGACGGCTGGCGACGGACGGCTCTCTCGTCCACTCCTCGATCGTCGGTTCGACGTGGTCCGCCCGGATCGCGGACACGACCGTGGTCGCCGGCCGGAACGCGGTCCTGCCCGTGGTGACCGGCCGTGCGTTCCGCACCGGTCACCATCGGTTCGTCGTGGATCCCGACGACGATCTGGTCCCGGGCTTCGTATTGCGCTGACAAGGAGGATTCGTGGACGTCGTGACCCTCGGCCCGGACGAGATCCGGTCCGCCGTGTCCATGTCCGCCGCGATCGCCACGGTACGGAACGGTTTTCTCGCCCTGCACCGCGGCGAGTTCGAAATGCCGACGCGAACCGTGTTGCGCGACGGCGGATTCCTCGTGATGTCGACGCACCACCGGCCGACCGCGTCGGCGATGATCAAGACCTTGAGCCTCGATTTCGACCGTGTCCCGGCCATCGCCGGCACCGTCGTCTGGAGCGAACTCGGCCACAGCCGCCAGCTCGTCGCCGACGCCACCGAGGTGACCCGCATCCGCACCGGCGCCGTCACCGGTATCGCGACCGATCTGCTGGCTCCGCCGGAAGCGAAGACATGCACCCTCATCGGTGCGGGCGCGCAGGCGGCCGACCAGGTCCGGGCCGTGCACGCCGTCCGGCCGTTGACCGAACTCAGGATCGTCAGTCGCGGGCTCGAACGTGCCGAAGCGCTCGGCAAGTCGCTCGGCGCGGAGCTGGACCTCACCGCCGTCGTTCTCACCGATGCCGACGAGGCCGTCCGGGACGTGGACATCGTCTGCTGCGCGACGACGTCCACCAAGCCCCTGTTCTCACTCGAATCGCTGGCTGGACACGCTCACGTCAACGCCGTCGGCGCCTTCCGTCCCACCATGCGAGAACTGCCGGACGAGCTGCTCGCGGCCGCGACCGTGGTCATCGACGAACGGGAAGCGATCCTCGAGGAGTCTGGGGAGATCATCCACGCCCTCGCGGCGGGGACGATCACGGAGGACGACCTCACCGAACTGGGGACCGCGCTGGCCGAGGGAGTCACGAAGCGACGAGGCCGTACGGTCTTCAAGTCCGTCGGGGTGGCCATACAGGACTGGGCGATCGCCGGTCTTCTCGCTCGAATCTGCTTCGACCGGACGAAGTAGGCGGGCAGGTCGTCGGCGGCGACAGCTCTCGGCTGCCGCGTTCGTCAGCTCGGCAACCGGGAGTCTTCGCGGGACATCGGCGCGCCGGAGGCTCGCGTCTCGGCGGGGATGTGCTCTTCGTCCGCGGGTTTCCGGCGGCGCCCGTCCAGGAACCACTCGACGCCGAAATCGTCGGAACGGGCGACCATGATCAGCAGCACGATCAGATAGGCGAAGAAGCCCGCCGCGAGCCCGATGCCGTACGCGCCGAACAGCCTGCTCCCGGCCGGGAACAGGGCGAGTACCGCCCCACCGCCGACGGCACCGAGCAGCGCGGCGAGATCGGACAAGCCGATCTCGCCGGTTCTATACCTGTTCACGAAGTACAGGTTCCAGCCGAGCACGAAGCCGAAAGCGCCGGCACCGATCAACTCCCACATCGCCATTTCCTCATTCCTCGACCGTCAGACGGAGATCCGGACACGCCAGCGCGAGGTAGCTCAGCCCCGCCACGCTGCCGGTCCGGAGGAGTTCGAGACGGCTCATCCGGACCGCATCGCCGAGTTCCCGGTTCGCGCCGAGCACGAGCGGCACGAGATGATCGGCGAACCGGCACGCCGTCGTCTCCCCCACGTCGATCTCGGTACCGACGATCCCGCCCGCGCCCGCCCACAACAGCCGCTGCGTCAACGGATTCGGCTGATCGTTCCCCAGCGCGGCGGTACTGCAACCGTTGAGCAGGACCAGTGGCCGGGAGCGCCACGACCGGTAGAGGTCGTCGGGCAGCCCGCGCGCGGACAACCGCTCGCCGTCGCCGATTTCCACCCAGCCGATGCCCTGCTCTTCGTCGACGCCGCCGTGGCAGTACAGATAGATCAGGCTGGGCTGGACGGCCCGCAGCCGGGCGAGCAACCCGGCGCGCCGGTTCTCCTCGTACCACGCGACTCCCGGCAGCAGCTCCCGAAGCCGACGCAAATGCCTGTCCCGCAGGACGAAAGCGGGATCCATGGCCTTGCCCAGCACGAGGGCGGGCGGATCCGCGGATTCCACGGGCCGATCCGGTACCGGCCGATCCGTAGCCAGCGACGGCGGGCTGCCCAGGAGCAGCCGGAAACCCCAGAAACCGGCCGGGCACACCACCGTGTCCGAGTCCGAGAGACAACGCCCGCCGAAACAGCGCGGCTCCACACGGGCGATCAGATCGTCGAAGAACGCGCGGCAGGCACGCAGCTCGGCCGAACCGACCTCTGCCAAGGGAAAGTCGTAGACGATCGCGGCGGGAAGGGGCTGAGCGCACCCGTCCGGCCAGATCACCTGCACGCGGACCCGGTCCCGAAGCCGCTGCCACAACGGCACGGGATCCAGCCCGGCACGCACGAGCGCCGGGTCGATCCGCGGCCGGATCGCGGTGTAGACGTTCCGGCCGTGCAACGCCAGAGCCCCGAGCGCGGCGTCGATCGATCCCGGCGCCGCTTCCAGCCGCCGGTACAGGTCACGGGCGCGGGCCTGCAGCCGGTGCAGATGCGCCGCCGGTATGCCCGCGGCCATCGGCACCGCGCCGTCGGCGAAGAAGACGTGGATCCCGTGCTCGTCGGCGGTGTTGTGATTGACCATGATGCTCAGTGCATGTGGGGCCGCAGTGTCCAAAAGGGACGGATCGAGCCCGTATGCGGCCACATAGTCCCGCTCTGCTCGCCAGCCGCCGCCTTCCTCCGGCCAGCCGACGTCCGCTTCGACGGCGAACGACTGCCAAAGGACGCCGCGGCAATACAGCCCGACCCGCAGCCGCCGCCGCGCTGACCGCGCCGGGGTGCGGAGGTCGAACACGACGCGTCCGGTGTCCCCGGCGGTGAGCCCCACGCGCCGGGCCGACGTCCCCATGACCATCGGCCGTAGCCCGGCCGGGGTGCTGTCGAAGGCCACTACGTCGAGAGGCACCTCTCGGCTCGTGTCCGCGCCCGACAGCTCACCGATGTCCACCCACAGCACGTATCCGATGTCCGGGGTCAAGGGAATGGCCGACGGCGCGGGACTTCCGGCGAGGTCGGAGATCCCAACCCGGACCGGCCGGATTCCGGGTTCCGGTAGCCCGGTCGGCGGCTGAAGGGGCGGCGGCTTGCCGCCGCGGCGACGGACGAAGCGCAGCCCGGCGAGGGCGGCCGCGGCAAGCACCAGACCCGCGAGGATCGCGAGCCATGTCCGCGGTGGAAGATCGAGAAGTTCGGTGTTCTCCACGGCCGGCTGGGCAGGCGGCGGCGCGGGTGCGGCCAGCACGGTGACGGTCGCGAGCTTGAGCCGAGTGCCCGCCGGCCGGCGCGCGTACCCGGCCGGCGGTTTCGGTGACGATTCTTCGACGGACGGGCTCGTGAACGTGGTGGGCGCGCTCGTGGTCGGGGATTCGCTCGTGGTCACCGGCCCGGTCGAGGTGGTGGGCGGCTTCCGGGTCGAAGTCGAGGAGGCGCCCACACGGTGGCACGGCTGACAATGAAGTTCGGTAGGCCCCGGCGGCTGCCCGGCGTCGATCGTGAGCCTGCCACGGAGCGGCCCCCGGCTCGCACCTGAGCACGGGCCACTGGGTTCCCCGCCGAAGTAGAGCAGGCAGCCGTCGTCCGCAGCGACACCGTACTTGACGATCTCGTGAGCGGAGCCAGGGTGAACCTGCGTGGGGATGGCGTCCTGTTGCGCCGACGCCGGTAGGGCGACGGCGAGCAGGATGACGATCGACGCGGCAACGGCTGCCTGCGGGCGCGACATCCGATCCTCCCCACCGTCAGTGCACGCACAGGGGGACGATTGTGGTCCGCGACCGAGGTGAAGACCAGCCGGTGTCGGCCGAATCCACCGTCCGGGGGTGCGGGATCGCCGTGGTGGGCCCGAATCTGCCCAGACCGGACCCGGATCCGGTGGCGGAGCGCGACCGGAGGCAACCCCTTCGATACCCGGACTCCGCTGTACGTGAAGGCCCCCTTCACCGCGCCAAGCGCAATGAAGGGGGCCTTCACGTACTACGGGGACAGCCGACCTCGCCTAGGACTCGTCGAGGAGATCCTCGATCAGGATGGGGATATGCCGCACCCGGATACCGGTCGCGTTGTGGACGGCGTTCGCGACCGCCGCCGCCATCCCGACGGTGCCGATCTCGCCGAGCCCCTTCGCGCCGACCGAGTTGTGCAACGTGTCCGGGTACTCCACGAAATGCACGTCGACCTCGGGGATGTCCGCGTTCACCGGGATCAGGTAGCTCGCGAAATCCCCGTTGGCGAATCGCCCGTTCTCCTCGATCTCCAGCCCCTCGTGCAGAGCTGCCGAGACACCCCAGATCATGCCGCCGACGATCTGGCTCCGAGCCGCCGTCGGGTTGATGATCCGCCCGGCGTCGAACACCCCGAGCAGGCGGGAAACCCGGATCTCGCGTGTCCACTTGTGCACGCGGACTTCGCAGAACTGCGCGCCGAACGAGCTGAACGAATGCTTCGTCAGCTCCTCGCCGGGTGCCGAAGAACCGGTCACGGAAAGGGACGGCCGGTCCAGGGCCCGCAACAGCTCGCCGAAGGTCATCGTCCGTTCCCCGGCCTGCACGCGACCGTCCGCGTAGGCGGCCTCCATGCCTTCGAACGGCGCGCCCGGAGCGGACGCCAGTGCCAGCAGTTCGTCGATCGCCTTGGCCGCGGCGATCATGATGGCCGTCCCGGCGCTCGCGGTCGCCGTCGAACCTCCGGACATGCCGCCGGACGGCAGGCGCGAGTCGCCGAGCCTCGGCTTGACCCGATCCGGCGAGATGTCGAGCGACTCCCCACCGACCAGGGAAAGCACGGTCAGCAGGCCGGTTCCCGGGTCGGCGCCACTCGTCGCGACGGCGGCCGTGTCGTCGGGCAGCAGGGTGATCTCGACCGTGGCCGGGAATCGCAGTGCGGGGAACATGGCGGTGGCCGTGCCCATACCCACGAGCCAGTCGCCGTCGGTCCGTCCTTCGGGTGAGCGATCCGCCCAGCCGAACCGCGCCGCGCCCACCCGGAAGCATTCGTCGAGGTGCTTGCTCGACCATTGCAGGTCCTTGCCGGGCGGTGCGGTCGAGTTGTTCCGCTGCCGCAATTCGATCGGGTCCATGCGGAGCGCGATCGCGAGTTCGTCGATCGCGCTTTCCAACGCGAAAGACCCCGGTGCTTCCCCCGGTGCCCGCATGAACGTCGTCGGCGGGATGTTCAGCGGCACGATCTTCTGGCTGATGGCCAGGTTGCGGGTGGCGTACCACTCGCGCGAAGTGCCGTGCGAGGTCGGCTCGACGAACGACCGGTCCATGGGCGTGCTGCACCACGAGTCGTGCCGGAGCGCGTTGAGCGTGCCGTCGTGTTCCGCGCCGAGGGAGATCTTCTGCACCGTCGCGGCGCGTCCCGCGGTCGCGGTGAAGACCTGTTCCCGGCTCAGCACGGCCTTCACCGGCCTGCCCAGCGCCCTCGCCGCCGCCGCGGCCAGGAACGCCGGGGTGGACGTGTGGCCCTTGCCGCCGAACGCGCCGCCCACGAAGGGGTTCACCGCGTGTACCTCGGACGGCTCCGTGCCCAGCGCCATCGCCAGCTCCGCCGCTTGGAGATCGGATCCCTGGTTGCCGCTGTGGATCGTGAGACCGTCGGGGCCCCATGCCGCGACGGCGGAATGCGGTTCCATCGCGGCATGGTTCTGCGTCGCGGTGGTGTACGTGGCCTCGACGACCACCGGGCTCTCCGCGAGCGCGTCTTCGATCGACTCGACACCGTCGGCGAGGATCGCGAGGGACGACGGACCACCCCGCCCTTCAGGCGCTTCTTCGGCCGAGGCGAGGCCGTCCTGCAGCGAAGTCAGGGCGGGCCGGGGCAGGTAGGAGACCTCGACCAGCATCGCGGCGTCGCGCGCCTGCTCGTACGTCTCGGCGACCACGAAGCCGATCGGCTGCCCGTAGTAGGTGACTTCCTTGTCCTGCAAAGGAACCCAGGTCTCCCCCATGAACGGCGTGGAGGGGGTGTGCAACTGCAGCGGGTCGAACGGCGTGTACACACCGATCACCCCCGGAGCGCCCTTCGCCGCCGTGACGTCCATCGTGTCGATCTCGCCGTGAGCGATCGTGCTCAGCACGACGTAACCGTGGACCAGCCCGGGAAAGGTGTGGTCCGCCCCGTACTCGGCCCGGCCGGTGACCTTCAGCGGCCCGTCCACCCTGCTGGTCATGAGCGGTTCCCTTCGGTCAGTTCGAGCAGCGCGCGGACGATGGTCCGCCGCAGCAACGACGGCTTGAACGCGTTCGCGGCCAGCGGGCGCGCACCCTCGGCGGCCAGCGAGGCAGCCTCTTCGAACGCGGTGACGGTCGCGGGCGCTCCTCGCAGAGCCTCCTCGACGGCGGGCAGCCGCCACGGCACGGTCGCCACACCGCCCGCCGCGACCCGGGCGTCGACGATGCGCGAGTCCTCCACCCGCAGCGCGACCGCCGCGGAACACAGGGCGAACTCGTAGGACTGCCTGTCACGCACCTTGACGTAGGTGGAGTTCGACGCCCAGTCCAGCCGAGGGACCACCACCTCGGCGATCAGTTCGCCGTCCCGCAGATCGGTCTCGACCTCGGGGGTGTCCCCGGGCTGCCGGTAGAACGACGCCAGCTCGACGGTGCGGGACCCGGCCGCGCTGACCAGCCGGAGGCGCGCGTCGAGGGCGACCAGGGCGACGGCGACGTCGCTGGCGTGGGTCGCCACGCACGAATCGCTCGTGCCCAGCACCGCGTGCATCCGGTTCGCGCCCGAGAGCGCCGGGCAGCCGCTGCCGGGGACCCGCCGGTTGCACGGCATGGCGACGTCACGGAAGTACGAGCAGCGCGTGCGCTGCATGAGGTTTCCGCCGATGCTGGCCATGTTCCGGATCTGCTGGGACGCACTGAGCAGCAGGGCACGGGAGATCACCGGGTACACGCCTGCGTGTCCGGCGATGTCGCCCATCCGCTCCAGCGCGCCGAAGCGCAGGCCGTCGGTGGTGTCGATGCCCCGCAGCGGTACCGCGTTGATGTCGAGGACGTGTCGCGGTGTCAGGACGTTCAGTTTCATCAGGTCGACGAGAGTGGTGCCGCCCGCGAGGAAGGTGCCGGGCGAAGCGACCGCGTCTTCGACGGTCTCGGGCGCGAGCAGCTCAAAGGGACGCATCGGCCCTCCTCGCCTGCTCGACCGCCGCGACGATGTTCGGGTACGCCGCGCACCGGCAGAGGTTGCCGGACATGAACTCGCGGACGTCCTCGACGTCCTGCTCGACGGCGGCGACCGCCGACATGATCTGCCCGGAGGTGCAGAATCCGCACTGGAGGGCGTCCTGGTCGACGAACGCCTGCTGGACCGGATGCAGACCGTCCTCAGTGGACAGTGCTTCGACCGTGGTCACCGGCTGCTTCACGGTGGCGGCCAGGGTGAGACAGGACAGCACCGGCCGTCCGCCGACGTGCACCGTGCAGGCGCCGCACTGCCCCCTGTCACAGCCTTTCTTCGGCCCGGTGACGGCCAGCCGCTCTCGCAGCGTGTCCAGCAGGGTCACCCCGGGATCGACACTCAGGTGTTCCGTCCTGCCATTGACTTCGAGTGAGATGTCCACTGAAACTCTTTCCGCAGATCGCCCGGACCGTGGCCCGGACGGCGTAGGTTGAGGTGGTGGGAGTCCGTTCGTGAATCGAAACGGATATTCATCCGCTTCGTTTTCAAGTTAGCGGATCACGATCCGACCGGCAAGGTCGATGCCCACTCCTGGAGCCGCTCCAGGTTTCCCGGTTCCCTCGGCTACATTCACCGGAGGACGGGATCGGCGGACAGGAGGGAAGATGACGACGGGTTCGGTCAATCCCCGGCGTGCGGACACCCGGCGCAACCACGAGCGCATCCTCGCCACCGCGGCGAAGTCACTGGCCTGTTCCGGCGAGGTCTCGTTCAATGCCATCGCGAAGCAGGCCGAGGTCGGCGTCGGCACGGTGTACCGGCACTTCCCCACTCCCGAAGCCCTCATCCTGGCGGTGTACCGGCGCGAGGTGCGCCAGCTCGTCGAGATCGTGCCCAGCCTGCTCGAGAAGTACCCGCCGGAACAGGCGTTCCGCGTGTGGACGACCGATCACCTGGCGCACTACATGATGACCAAACGCGGCCTGGCCGACGCCTTGCGCGCCGCGGGAGCCTCACGCGGAGAACTGCCGGCGGGGGCCTACCAGGACATGGTCCGCGCGGTCTCCACCTTGTTGCAGGCCAACGTCGACGCCGGCATCGTCCGCGCGGACCTGGCACCTGAGACCGTTCTGCGCGGCCTTGGCGGCCTGCTCTACCTCGACCCGAAAGGCGAATGGCGGCGCGACGTCGCGAACCTGCTCGACCTGCTCTGGCGAGGGATGGGCACCGACCGGGCCTGACCATCCACAGTGGACGGCATCAGCCGGGCACCGGCGCGCCGCCGCGCAAGTAGTCCAAGTACAGGTCGAGCGCCGCTTCGAGGTGATCCGCGGATCCGGTGGACATCAGGATCGTCACCCCGCCCTGGATCGCGGCGATCAACGCGGCCGCGGCGCGGACCGAGTCGACGTCACGGCTGATGGCCCCGCTGTCCCGCATGTCCTCGATACCGGCCTGGACCTGACGCTGCCATTGCTCCAGCAGTTGCTTCGTGACCGCCTGCGCGGCGGGGGTATGCCTGCCGATCTCGGTGATCAGCACCCCGAGCGGGCAGTGCACCCCCTGCCGCCGGTATCGCCGGACCACCACGTCACGCCACTTCCCCCACGCCTCCCACGAGGTCAACCGCCCGAGATAGGGCTGCTGATCCTCGATCACCTGCCCGGCCTCCCATTCGGCCACGGCGAGGAGAAGCTGTTCCTTGCCCTCGGGGAAGTAGTGGAACAGCTGGCTCTTGCCCGTTCCGCTGCGGCGGCAGATGTCGTCGAGGGTCGCCGCCCCGACGCCGTGCTCACGGATCTCGTCCGCCGCGGCTTCGATGATCCGCTGCCGCGTCGCGGCGCCCTTCTTCGTGAGCACGAAAACCTCCCGGAATGTACTCGGCGTTCGATTGTCCCGTGTCCGCGCCGCTCGGTGGTCACGGCATCAGCAGAAGCTTCCCCGAGGTGCGGCGGGACTCGATGTCGCGGTGCGCCCGTGCCGCGTCGGCGAGGGCGTAACGGCCGCCGATATACGGGGCCACCTGACCTTTCCGGATGAACTCGAACAGCTCGTTCGCCCGCCGCACCAGCGCCTCACGGGTCGGCACGTGGTCGACGACGGACGGGTAGGACAGCAGGATGCTGTTCGGCAGATCCGCCGGACGAAACGAGGGGTTGCCGTTCACCACGCCGTAGTAGGCGTGCACGCCGTGGCGGCGAAGCGACAGCTGGGACGAATGGAACGTCGCCGAGCCGCCACCGTCGTACACGACGTGCGCGCCTTCGCCATCGGTCAGCTCTCGAACCTGTCGCTCGAAGCCGCCCCCGGCGGACACCAGCACATGGTCCGCACCCGCGTTCTTCGCCACCGGGACCTTCTCCTCACGGGACACGAGCCCGATCACGGTGCCGCCGCGTGCCTTGATCAGCTGGGTCAGGATGATGCCGACCCCGCCCGCGGCCGAGTGCACCACGGCCGTGTCTCCCGGCCGGATCGCGTACGTCTCCGTCGTGAAATGGTTCGCGGTCAGGCCCTGCATCAGGATGGCGGCCGCGGTCTCGTCGTCGATGTCGCCGGGCACCCGCACCAGCGACCGTGCCGGGATGGCGAGCCGTTCGGCGTAGCTGCCCTTGTGGTAACGCCAAGCGACCCTGTCGCCGACGGCGAAACCGTCGACGCCCGGCCCCAGCGCTGTGACGACCCCCATTCCTTCGACCCCCAGCACGGTGGGGACCGACCAGGTCGGCAGCGGCATCTTGCGGGCGCCGGTGTCCATGAAGTTGACCCCCGCCACGCCCAGCCGCACGCCTACCTCGCCGTTCTTCGGTTCCGGGTCCGGGAATTCGGTCCAGGTCATGACTTCCGGGCCGCCGTATTCGCTGATGTGGATCGCGTGCATGAGGCCAACGTAGGTCCGAAAAAATGTACCGGCAAGTACAGAAGAGATCCGAGCAGACTGTACTTGCCGGTACATTTTTTGGTCGGCATTCTCGGCCGGGTCAACCATTCCGAACGAAGGAAAGCCGATGGACGACCTCACCCGGCTGGTGGCGGTGGAGGACGTGCGACGCGTGATGGCTCGCTACGTCTACAACGCCGATCACCATCGCTGGGACGACCTCGCCGCCCTGTTCACTCCTGACGCGCCGTTCCTCGCCTCCACAGTGGACGGATCTATCCAGGCGCGGATGACCGGCCGCGCCGAGATCGCCGAGCGGCTCAAGGCCCGCAACCAAGCCGATTCCGTGCTGGTACACCACCTGTTCTCCAGCGAGATCGACTTCGAAACACAGGATTCGGCGACCGGTGTCTGGGCCATGGAGGACATCGTCACCACACCGCACGACGGCGAAATGCACGGCTACGGCCATTACCGGGTGCGCTTCACCCGGTCGGACGGCCGCTGGCTCATCGCCGAACTTCGCATCACCAGGCTCCGCCTGGACTGGACCCACCCGGACAAGGAGAACCGACCATGACCCTCGAACCGTTCGTCATCGACGTCGAGCAGGACGTCCTCGACGACCTCCGGAGGCGGCTGAAAGCGACCAGGTTCGCACCCGACCTGGACAACGAAGACGAGGCCTTCGGGCTGAGTACCGCCTACCTCAAGCCGATCGTGGAGTATTGGGCCGACGGTTTCGACTGGCGAGCCGTCGAAGCCCGGCTGAACGAGTACTCGCACCATCGCGTCGACGTCGGCGGCACGCCGGTGCACTTCATCCGTGAGCCGGGGAAGGGCCCCGCGCCTATTCCGTTGCTGCTCATGCACGGCTGGCCGTGGACCTTCTGGGACTGGAGCAAGGTCATCCGCCCGCTCGCCGATCCTGGCGCGCACGGCGGCGACCCCGCGGACGCCTTCGACGTCATCGTCCCTTCGCTGCCCGGCTTCGCGTTCTCCACTCCGCTGACGAACGGCAAGGAGAACTTCGTCAGCATGGCCGACCGGTTCCACACGCTGATGACCGAGGTGCTCGGCCACCGGCGCTTCGGGGTCGGCGCGGCCGACTACGGCGCGCTGGTCGGGGCGCAGCTCGGCCACAAGTACGCCGGCTCGCTCCACGGTCTCCACCTCGGCAACGAAATGCCACTGACGATCTTCCAGGGCGAGCGCCACTGGGATCTCACCGGCGGTGCGTCGATCGACGACCTGCCCGCCGGCCCGCGGGCCGACATGGTCAACTTCGTCGACACCTACGTTTCCCATGTCGCGACGCATATGCTCGACGCGCAGACGATCACGCACGGCCTGAACGATTCACCGATCGGGATGCTCGCGTGGATCCTCAAGCGGTGGAAGAAGTGGAGCGACCAGAACGGGGTCTTCGAAGACTCCTATCCGGTCGACCACATCCTCACCAACGCGACGATCTACTGGGTCAACCAGGCCATCGGGTCGTCGATCCGCGCCTACAAGAACGTCAACCGGCACCCGTGGCGGCCGTCGCACGACCGGACCCCGGCGGTCGAGGCGCCGACCGGGTTCACCTTCCACCTCGGCGACGCCGCCCCTCCGGGAGCCCACGACCGTGAACGCCGCGTCGCTGCCTTCAAGGAAGCGGCCGGCGACGTCTACGCCGACGTGCGGCAGGTCAACGTCCATCGGAAGGGCGGCCATTTCGGGCCGTGGGAAAATCCGGAAGCGTGGATCGAAGACCTGCGCGCCACGTTCCGCCCGCTGCGCTGAGCGGGCGGTCTCACAGCCGCGGGATGTTGCGGAGGTTCGCTCGGGCGAGGTCGATCATCCGGCCGACCCCGCCTTCGAGCACGACCTTGCTCGCGGCCAAGGCGAATCCGCCGAGCTGACCGGCGGTGATGTGCGGTGGGACGGACAGTGCGTTCGCGTCCGTCACGACGTCCACCAACGCGGGGCCGTCGTGGCTCAGTGCTTCCTTGAGCGCCGCGCGCAGCCGCGTCGGGTCGGTCACCCGCTCGGCACGCAGTCCCGCGCCACTGGCGATCGCGGCGAAATCCACCGGGCGGTGGTCGGTCTGATAGTCGGGGAGGCCGTCCACCAGCATCTCCAGCTTCACCATGCCGAGCGAAGAGTTGTTGAACGTCACGATCTTGACCGGCAGATCGTGCAACGCCACGGTGAGCAGTTCGCCGAGCAGCATGCCCAGTCCCCCGTCGCCGGACATCGACACGACCTGGCGTCCCGGATAGGCGAACTGCGCGCCGATGGCGTGCGGCAGCGCGTTGGCCATGGTGCCGTGCAGGAACGACCCGATGACCCGGCGGCGCCCGTTGGGCGTGAGATACCGGGCCGCCCATACGTTGCACATGCCGGTGTCGACGGTGAAGATCGCGTCGTCCGCGGCGAGTTCGTCGAGGAGGTCCGCGGCGAACTCCGGGTGGATGGGGACGTGCCGTTCGACGTTGCGGGTGTAGGCGTCGACGACCTGTTCCAGCGTTTTGCAGTGGTCACGCAGCATTCGGTCCAGGAACGTGCGGTCGGACTTGCGGCGCAGGAGCGGCAACACGGCACGCAGGGTTTCCCGCACGTCGCCGTGCACCGCCAGTTCCAGCGGGGTCCGTCGGCCCAGCCGGGTCGCGTCGTGATCGACCTGCACGGTCCGCGCCTGGGGAAGGAAGGAGTCATAAGGGAAATCGGTGCCGAGCAGGATCAGCAGATCCGCGTCGTTCATGGCCCGGTAGCAGGCGCCGTAACCGAGCAGGCCGCTCATTCCGACGTCGAACGGATTGTCGTACTGGATCCATTCCTTGCCGCGCAGGCTGTGGCCGACCGGCGCCTGCACGGTCCCGGCCAGTTCCATCACCTCGGCGTGCGCGCCGCGCACCCCGGCGCCGGCGAACACGGTGACGGTCTCGGCGTCGTTGATCAACTCGGCGAGCCTGGCCACCTGCGACTCGGGTGGCACGACCGTCCCGTGTTCGGTGACCGGCGCCCCGTTCCCGGTGGGCGCGACGGCGTCGAGGTGCGCGACGTCCCCCGGCAGCACCAGCACCGAAACCTCGCCGCGGGACAACGCGTGCTGCATGGCGATCCGCAGCACCCTCGGCATCTGGGCCGGCCTGCTGATCTGCTCGCAATAGCCACTGCAGTCGACGAACAGCCGCTCCGGATGGGTCTCCTGGAAGAACCCGGTCCCGATCTGACCGGACGGGATATGCGAGGCGAGCGCGAGAACCGGGGCTCCCGTGCGGTGCGCGTCGTAAAGTCCTTGCACCAGATGGGTGTTGCCGGGACCGCAGCTACCGGCGCACACCGCGAGCCGTCCGGTCAGCTGGGCCTCGGCCGCCGCCGCGAACGCGCCGGCCTCCTCGTTGCGCACGTGCACCCATTCGATACCCGGCGTCCGGCGGATGGCGTCGACGATGGGGTTGAGGCTGTCTCCGACCACGCCGTAGATCCGCTCCACCCCGGCCTGGACCAGGACTTGGACGAACTGTTCGGCGACGTTGGGCTTGGCCATCAGGACCCCTTCGATGCTTCGGCGGCGGGAACACCTTCATGATCCACGTGCGAGCGCGGGCTCGCAGGCCCTAGCCGAGCTCGGCCGAGGAACCGACAACGACCGCGTAGAGATCACCGATGGTGGCTAGCGCCGCGCGGTGCTGTTCGGCGGCGGTCACCGGGCCGTCGACGGACGGAAGCGGGCGCGTGGCGCAGGCGGCGGCCACCACGGTCGGGGCGTTCCCGCGCAGGAACGCGCCTTCCGCGGTGAACGTGACGCACATATGGGTCATGAACCCGGCCACGACGACGTCCCGGTGCCCGGCGGCGTCGACCAGCTCCCCCAGCCGGGTCCCGACGAACGAGTTCGGCGCGGTCTTCACCACGACCTCCTCGCCCGGGGCGGGGGCGACACGCTCGTGGATCCGGCCGATGTCCTGCTGGAGGTCGTACGGGCTGCCCTCGCCCCCGTCGTGCATGACGTGGATGACCGTCGCACCCGCGGCCCTGGCGCGTGCCAGCAACGTGGCCGCCTCGTCGAGCGCGGCTTCCCAGCCGTCGAGTTCCATCACGCCGCGGGTGTAGGTGTTCTGGTAGTCGACGAGGATCACCGTCGCGTCCGAGAGCGCCGCCGGGGCCGTCGGCAGGGTGCTGATTTCGCGGAGAGTGGTGCTGGTCATCGTGTTTCCTTCGCTTTCCGTCGGTACGGCTACCATCTTGGCTGACCCGATTCGAGAGTGAGATACGGATTCGGGTCAGCCATGGTCGGGATCGGCCGACATCCGCGGGAAGAGGGATCGATGAGCGCTCCGAAGGTGGCCGTCCTGGCGTTCGAGGGGATCAGCCCGTTCCATCTCGCCGTGCCATCGCTCGTCTGGGGCCCGGAATCCCCGGCGGGTGACATCGAGCCGTGGCCGCTCACGGTGGTCGCCGTCGAGCCGGGCAGGCTCACCACGAGCGCCGGATACACGATCGACGTCGCCGCGGGGCTCGGCGCCCTCGCGGAAGCCGACATCGTCGTCGTTCCGTGGTGGTCCGACCCCGAAACCTCGACGCCCGCGCCCGTGTCCGCCGCATTGCGGTCCGCGCACGAACGCGGAGCCCTTGTCGTCGGGCTCTGCCTGGGGGTCTTCGCCCTCGCGGACGCCGGCATCCTCGACGGTCGCGCCGCGACGACGCACTGGAAATGGATCGAGACGTTCCGGAGACGCTTCCCCGCGGTCGAGCTGCGCCCCGAGGAGCTGTACGTCGACGAAGGCGACGTCGTGACCGGCGCCGGTGCGACCGCCGGGATCGACACCTGCCTTCATCTGCTGGCCCGCACCGCAGGTCAGGTCGTCGCCAACCGCGTCGCCCGCCGGATCGTCGCGGCGCCGCACCGCTCCGGCGGCCAGGCCCAGTTCATCGAGCTTCCGGTCCCCGCCGCGGACGAGGATCCGCTCGCCGAGGTGATGAGCTGGGCTCGGGCCCATTTGGGCGCGCAGCACAGCATCGACGGCCTCGCCGCCCGAGCGCATATGAGCCGCAGTACGTTCACCCGCTCGTTCCGCGCCCGCACCGGGACCACCGTCCACAACTGGCTGGTCGCGCAACGTCTCGCGCGGGCGCGGCACCTTCTCGAAACGACCGCGCTCGGAGTCGACACCGTCGCGGCCCAATCCGGCTTCGGCACGCCGGCCCGGCTTCGCGAGCACTTCGCCACCGCACTGGGCACGACACCGACCCGCTACCGGATCGAGTTCTCCGCCCGGCGCTGACCAGCAACGGGACGAGTGAGCAATCCTTTTCTCTCGCCCGCGAAGGAAAAGTGGAATCAAAGCGCCTTGTCCCGCACTTGCTTTTCACCTTGATGAATAGGTCACCCCCGAGGGTGAGCTCAATCGAGTGCATTGCCCGGCGGAACTGGATCGAAGAAGCCGTTCCGGGGCAAGATGGCCGGGCACGACGACCGGCGCGACGGAGGACCATGTGGAGCTGTGCGGAACCCCCATCTTCGACTCTCTGGTCGAGGAGACTCGGAGGGCGGCCGGCGGGAATGGCACGCTCCCCCGGGACGGCGAAGACCATTCCGAATTGAGCGAGCAGCACACCGATTCCGGCAAGGAAAACAAATGACGAGCGGCGCGAGGTCATGAATATCCGAAATGACCCGGCCGACGCTTTTCATCCGGAATCCGCACCGGCGGAATTCTGTAGATCGTCGAGCAGTCCCAACTGGCCGGTGATGACCCCGGTCAGAATCCCGCGCGCGACGGCGAGCAGTTCGGCGACCGACGGACTGGTCAGGGAGTAGGAGACGGTCGTGCCCTCTTTGCGCGGCACCACCAGGTTGGCCCGGCGCAGGACCGCGAGCTGCTGGGACAGGTTGGCAGGCTCGATACCGAGGTCGGCGAGCAGCTCCGAGACGTGATGATCCCGCTCGCTGAGCAGTTCCAGCACACGGATCCGGACGGGGTGCCCCAGCGTCTTGAAGAACTCCGCCGTCGCCTGATACAGGGGACTGTTCATCGGCATCCCTTCCCCGCAGAGCCGTCCGCACCTCCCTGATCGTGCCCGACGACAAGGGCGTCCGAACGTCACCTCACACAGAACGGTCGCGACCACACCCGATCAGGGCACAACACCCGGTTCTTCGACGCCATCGAACATCCATAAATTGCATATTTATGCAAGTCTGCATATCAGAGAAGGTGAGAACACCTGTGAGTCACGGCATGCGGGATTCCGCGAGCCTCTTGTCGAGCCACCGGCCTGCCACGAGGAGCGGGCGGTGACCACACGCCACACCATCCCCGCCACGGCCACCCGGGCCCATCTGGTCCTCGCCGCGCACGCGGCGGAACTGGCCGATCTCGCGGCCAACGCCGCCAGGGTGGACGCCGGCTCTCCGCCGGACCACTCCGGCCTGATCGGGATGGCGCAGCAGATCGTCGAAGCGGCGGTCGTCGCCGCACGGCTCGACGGAAAGACCTGGCAGGAGATCGCCTGCGGGCTCGACGGGGAGACACCGAAGTCCGCGCGATCCCGGTACTGGCCCTCGGTCGCACGGTTCCGGGCAGACCCCTTTCCCGCGCAGGGCACCAGTTACGAGGGTGTGCCGGGACACACCGACCGGACGGCCTTCCGGCTTCGACGGCTGCCCACTCCGGCACCGCGATCCGAAACCCCCGCCGAGTCTGGGACGGGAACGACTCGCGCGCCGTCCGGACACCTCGCCCTGGTCACGATCCCGGCCGAACAGGGCGACCCCGAACCGGCGGCCACGGACGCCCGGCTGAAGATCGCGGAACGGCTCGTCGCCGCCTATGAGCGGATCGCCACAAACGACCGGCAGCCCCCGCAATGGATCCTCGACGGCCTGGCCCACGCCCGCCGCACTGCCGCGGAACTCCGAGGCCACACCGGTACGCCGCCTGAATGACCTCTCGCGGCGGTTCGCCGCGCAGGAAGCTACACCGAGGTCGCGAGGCCGGCTTCGCGATCGAAGTCGTGCTCGTCTTCGGTCTGCGTCCGCGCCACCATCTTCGCGACCAGGTCGAAGATCGGCGTAGCTTCCTGCGGGAAGGTCACGCTCTGCTGGTTCGCGCTCTCGGCGATCATGGACTGCTACTCCTCAAGGGTGATGGCTACAGCGACTGTTCACTCTAACGGCCCGGTTTCGATCACGGGCCGTATCCGGAGTTTTGGTACTCGCCCCGGCGAGATCAGGCGGCTTCGCCAGAACGCCCACCTGCGGATTCGTTACCGCGGCGGACCACAGCGCTCGATCGCGTCCAGCAGGATCGCGCAGGCGAGCTCGATCTCCTCCGTGGTCACGGTCAGCGGCGGCATCAGACGGATCACGCTGTCGTCGCGGCCGCCGAGTTCGACGATCAGACCGTGCTGCAACGCGTGTGCCTGCACGGCGCGGGCGTATCCGCCCGCCGGGCGGCCATCGCGCGGATCGGCCAGTTCGATCCCCCACATCAGGCCGAGGCCGCGCACCTCGCGGACCCAGACGTCGTCGTGCAGGGTGCCGAGCCGTTCCGCGAGCTGCCGCCCGCGTTGCCGGACGTTGCCCAGCACGTCGTCACGCCGGACGATGCGGACCGCCGCCGCACCGGCGGCGAACGCGGCCTGGTTGCCTCGGAACGTGCCGGTGTGCGCCCCTGGTGCCCAGCCGTCCAGCCGCCGGTCGTAGAAGATCACCGCCACCGGGAGTCCCATCCCGCTCAAGGCCTTCGAGGCGACGATCACGTCGGGCTCGATGTCGTAGTGCTCGAACGCGAACCACGTCCCGGTGCGGCCGCAACCGGTCTGCACCTCGTCGACGACGAGCGGGATGTCCAGCTCCGCGGTCAGTGCACGGACGCGTCGCACGAAGTCGCGGTCCGCCGGGATGATCCCGCCTTCACCCTGCACCATTTCCAGGATCACCGCGGCGGGAAGCGGAATGCCGCCGTTCGGATCCCGCAGCGACCGTTCCAACAGGCCGACGCAGTTGGTCGCGCAGGTGTCCGGTGAAAGCCCCACGGGGCACCGAGCGCAGTAGGAGTACGGGAAGAAGTGCACGCCGGGCACGCCGTTGGCGATCGGGCGTTTCTGGGCGACGAGCCCAGTCAACGCCATCGCGGCGTGGCTCGAGCCGTGGAACCCGCCCTGGAAGGACACCAGGTCACCGCGCCCGGTCGCGGTCTTGCACAGTTTGATCGCGGCGTCCACGGCGTTGGCGCCGCCGGGGCCGCAGAAGTGCACCCGCATCCGCGAGCGCAGGTCCGGCGGCAGCATGGACAGCTGGGCGTCGACGAACTCGCGTTTCGCCGGGGTCGGGAAGTCCAGGCCGTGGGTGAGCACGTGCATCTGTTCGGTGGCCGCGTGCACCAGTTCGGGATGGTTGTGGCCGAGGGAGAGCACACCCGCGCCCGCCAGGAAGTCGAGGAAGACGTTCCCGTCCATGTCGCGCAGGTAGCTGCCCGCGCCGCCCGCGATCGCGATCGGCAGATGCCGTGGGTACGCCCGCGCGCTGGATTCCCACTGTCGCTGGTGTTCGAGGAACTCGGCCGAGCGAGGGCCGGGCAGCGCGCCCTCAACACGAGGCGCCGTTCGAGCCGTCGGGGTGTGGGTCATGGCAGCCTCCTTGCCGCGGTGATCTCTTCCGCCGTGTCGAGTTCGACAGCCGGATTGGCGTGCCAGCGGGTCCGAGCGGGGGCCGTGGTGCCCTTCATCAGGAAGGCGTCCGCTTCGGCGATCGCCCCGTCCGCCATCGTCACTCCATAGTGGACGAAGGAGCCGGTGCTGAGGGTGCACCCCGCACCGATGTCGATGTAGTCGGATTTGAACGTGCCGTCCTCGAGCGAATGTCCTTGCACGACGGTGTGCAGGTTGAGCACACAGTCGTCGCCGATGTGCACCAACGACCGTTCCGGGATCGCGCAGCCATCGTCGAAGACGCGGCGCCCGATCCGGACACCGAGACGACGCAGCAGGAAGGGTTTGAACGCCGTCCCGTCGAACAGCGCGAGATAGCGCGCGGGACTCAGCTTCCAGAACCGCTCGTGCCGCCAGAAGATCGGATCGTAGATCGAGCAGAACCTCGGCCGTAGCGCCCGAAATCCCTGTACGGCGAGTTCCGCGAGCATGAGGAACACGACCGAGAACATCAGCGTCGCCACGATGCCGCCGCCGACCGCGAGCGGACCGACCCGCTCGTGCAGGGCACCGGCCGCCGTGCCGATCAGCAGGATTCCCAGCAGGTGCAGCCAGTGCACGAGCAGGTAGACGGCGATGGTGGCGGTGTTGTGGCGGTTCTTCGCCCGCAGCCCCCGGCGCAGCGCGTCTCCGGTGCCGAGGTGCTCGAATCCGGTGTCGCGGCGGACGCTCCGGGGGATCTCGAACGCGGGCGACCCCAGCAGGCCGACGTTCTCCTTGACCGGCCCGTCCAGCGGAACGAGGACCTTGGTGGCCAGCAGGCAGTTCCGGCCGACCCTGGCGTCCGGCGGAAAGGCGATCTCGTTGCCCAGGAACGCCTCCGGCGCGATGGACGTCTCGCGCAGGCGGAACGAGGACGCGGAGAAGTCGGCGTTGAGCATCGAGAGGCCGTCCGAGACCATCGTCCCGGTGCCGACCGTGCTGAGGAACGGCGTCTCGTGCTTGACCTCGACCCCGAAGTTGGATCCGGTCTGCCGCACCTTCGACAGGTCGTACCCCAGCGCGCGGAGGTAGTACACGATATAGCTGCTGTCCCCGAACAGATACGTGTACGCACGCATGTTGGTAAGCCGCGCGATCAACCGCTGGACGGCGAAATGCCTGCCGTAGAGCGGATAGACGCGGTCCGGCCGGAGGAACCGGCCGAGCAGGCGCGGGATCGTGAGGACGACCGCGAGCCCGGCGAGCAACGTCCCGAAGTACAGCAGCGCCGAGTCGATGATCCGGCCTCGATAGAAGGCCCAG
The DNA here is from genome assembly GCF_022479115.1 of Amycolatopsis sp. EV170708-02-1. Lineage (NCBI taxonomy): Bacteria > Bacillati > Actinomycetota > Actinomycetes > Pseudonocardiales > Pseudonocardiaceae > Amycolatopsis > Amycolatopsis sp. EV170708-02-1. Next base: position 1,764,910 of record NZ_CP092497.1, on the reverse strand, counting down.
CTCGTGAAGTCCGTCGTCGTGGTGAGCCAGCGGTCGACGAAGACGTCCGCTCCGCCCAACGTCACGGGCAGCGTCACGGAAAGCAGGAGCAGGAGGCTGGACGCGCAGAAGACGATCGGCCTGAGCCTGCCGCGCGGGACCGTTCCCAGCGCTCGGTAGTCCACAGTGGATGGACGAGCGGGTGATCCGTGCCAGCTCTCGCCATCGGGGACGGACTGTCCGGCGTTCAACGACGACGAGTGGCCGAGCTGCGCGTCGTGGCCGAGTGCCGTGCCGATGTCGAGCACGGTCATTTCGCCGACGAAGGCGTTGTCCCCCAGCGTGACCCGACCGGTCTGGATTCGCCCCGCCCTCGCGCGGTAGCACGAGAAGTACGCGTCCTTCCGGATGACCGCCCCGGCGCCGGCCCGGAACAGATCGGTGCAGACCGGCGGGTTCCGCGAGAGGATCACGGCGCCCTTGCCGATGTCCGCGCCGAGCGCCCGCAGGTACCACGAGTACAGCGGCGTACCGATGAACAGCATCAGCGGACTGAACCTGATCAACGTCCTGACCGTCCAGAAGCGCAGGTAGCCGACGCTCCACAGCGGGATCTCCCCCGGCTTCCACCGGCCGACGATCGCCCACTTCGCCAGGATCGGCACCACCGACAGGATGACGAAGACGACGAGCCCCAGCCCTGCTGCGCGTGCGTAGCCCTCGGCGAACCCCGTCGCGGCGGAGATCCAGGCGAATCCCGTGTCCAGGATCCAGCCCGAACCAGCCGCATAGGTCAGGAAGGCCAAGAGCTGGAAAACGCCACAAAGGACATACGACACGGTCGACGCCCGGTGCGGCTCTTCGGCGCGAGCGGCCGTGACGTGGGCCGCGGCGGTGGCCGACTCGGCGAGACCGCGAACGGTCGGGTTGAGGTACACGTCTTTGGCCGATATCGGCGCGAGGTCTCCGCGCTCCCGGATCACGGCGCAGAACTTGGCCAGCAGCAAGGAGTCGGCCCCGTAGTCGTCGAAGAAATGCCCCGTCGCCGAGATCCGCTCGATCCCGAGGACGCCGCCCAAGGCGTCCGCCAGTTGGATTTCGGTCTCGGTGGCCGGCGCCACGTAGCCGACGTCGTTTCCCGCTCTCCGTGGACCGGTGGGCGCCGGGAGATGTTTGCGATCGGCCTTGCCCGCCGGGGTCAGCGGGATGTGATCGAGCTTTTCGAGATAGGCGGGCACCATGTAGCCCGGCAGCAGTTCCGCCAGACGACGACGGAGTTCTCCGGGATCGACGTCCGCCTGGTCGCGGCGCAGGCTGTAGTAGGCGACCAGCTCGATGGTGCCCGGCCCCGGTCGGTGGGTTTCGACCACCGCCTGGGCGATTCCGGGGATCTGCAGGAGGACCGATTCGATCTCGGTGAGCTCGACGCGGTAGCCCCGGATCTTCACCTGGGTATCGGCACGGCCGTGGTACTCGATCTCCCCGTCCGGGGTGATCCGGCCCAGGTCACCGGTGCGGTAGATGCGCCGGGACGGATTGTGCCCGATGCCGAGGAAATCCGGGATGAACGCGCGACCGGTCAGATCGGGCCGGTTGAGGTAGCCGCCGGCGAGCCCGATCCCGGCGATGCCGATCTCGCCGAGTTCGCCCGCGGCCAAGGCCCTCGGCTCGTCCGGGTCGAGGATGACGACCGAATAGGTGGGCAGGGGCACCCCGATGGTCACCGGCCGATCCGGCCGCAGCACCGACCACGTCGCGGTGACGGTGGCCTCTGTCGGGCCGTAGACGTTGAGGAACCGTCTGTCCGGGCGATACCAGCGGCGCACGAGGTCTTCGGGACACGCTTCACCGGACACCAGGAGGAACCTGAGCAGCGGCAGGTCCTCGTCGAGGCTGGCCAGCAGGGTCGGGACACAGCACAGCGCGGTGACCTTGTTCTCCCGCAGGAATTCGAGGAGGTCGTGGCCGACGAGGGCGGCGCCGCCGGGTTTCGGCACGAGCGTCGCGCCGCTCAGCAACGGCACCCAGATCTCCTCGACCGAGAAATCGAACGCGATCGTCATGCCCTGGTAGACCCGATCGGTGGCGTGGATGCCGTAGACCTCGGCGGCGACCTGGACGAAATTGCAGATCGAGGCGTGGTCGATCGTCACGCCCTTCGGCCGCCCGGTCGAGCCCGACGTGTAGACGACGTAACAGAGTTCGCCGGCCGGAGTGCCTTTCTCGGTCGCGGTGAGCCGCTCGCCCGGCTGCCCGGCGATGCGATCCGAGTCCTCGTCGAGACAGACGAGTTCGACGCTGCCCGGCTCGAACCGGTCCCGCAGGGCGGCGGTCGACACCACGAGCCGGACGCCGGCGTCCTGGACGATGTAGGCCAGGCGGTCGTCCGGAAACCCCGCGTCCAGTGGCACATACGCCGCATTGACCTTGAGCACCGCGAGCATCGCGACATAGGGGTGCACCGGTTCGCCGAACAGCAACCCGATCCGGTCGCCGGGCCGCACCCCGCGTGCTCGGAGGTGCCGGGCGAGCCGGTTGGCCTGCTGGTCCAAGCCGTCGAACGTGAGCTTCTCGCCCTCGGCGTCCACCGCGAGGCGATCGCCGTGGCCGTCGGCTCGCAGCCTGTCGCAGAGCCGCTCGTACAACTCTTCCAGCCGATCGCCGGCCCGCCACCGGACCCGCTGGTCGTGGCCGTCGCAGGTGAGGACCAGGCCATCGTCGGTGAATTGGCCGGACGGCAGTCCGTAGGGGCTCATGTCCTGTCCACCGCCAAGCCGTACGCGTCGTGCAGGGCGCGGACGGTCGTGTCCACGCCGTCGGCGGGGATCACGGCGGTGAGGCGCGACTGCGAGGTCGTCATCGCGGGCACCGTGACCCGGTGATCGGCGAGGACCCGCAGCATCTCGGGAACGAACCCGGGCGAATCGAGCAGCGCGGTGCCGATCACGGAAACCGAGCCGAAGTCGTCGCAGACCGTCGAACGTGCCTCCAGCTCCATCGCGAGCCGGGTGATCGGCAGGCCGAGCGGCTCCGTCCCTCGCACGGTGAACCGCAGCTCGCCGGGATCGGGCCAGCTCAGGTTGTCCGGCCGCACCCCACAACCCGCCAGTGTCGTGAGGACGTGCGCGTAATGGTCCGGGCCGGTGGCCGAAACCTCGACCCGGACCAGCCGCACGTCGCGTTCGTGCGCGATGCCGATGACGCTGGGAGTGCCTTCCAGCGACGGTTCTCCCGCTGTCACAACGGTCGACGGGCCGGGGTCCGACGCGTGCGTCACCCGCACCGCCACCCCGTGACGGCGCGCGAGCTCGACGGATCTGGGGTGCAGGACCCGGGCGTCGAGCCCGGCGAGCTCGACCATGGCGTCGTACGAGATCGTGCGGACCACCCGGGTGTCCCGCACTATCCGGGGATCGGCCGTGCGAACTCCGTGCACGTCGGTCCGGATCTCGCATTCGGAACCGCCGAGCGCGGCCGCGAGCGCCACCGCGGTGGTGTCGGAGCCGCCTCGGCCCAAGGTCAGCAGTTCGCCGTCGGCGTCCCGCCCCTGGAACCCGGCGACCACGATGACCCGCGCGTCACGCAGCCGGGCGAGGATCCTGCCGGGATCGACCCGCACGATGGTTCCCGCGCCCGGTTCGCCGGCGACCTCGATCCCCGCCTGGTCACCGGACAACGAGACGGCCTCGACTCCGCGCTCGGCCAGCGCCATGGCGAGCACCGACGCGGACACCTGTTCACCGGTCGCCATCAACTGGTCGAGCTCCCGGGGAGCGGGCGGTTCGGCGAACTCCCCGGCCAAGGCGATCAGCCGGTCGGTGCTGTCCCCCATGGCCGACACGACCAGGACCACCCGATCTCCGGTTTCGGCGATCGCGGCCACATCCGCGGCCACCTCGTTCACCATTTCCGGTGTGGCCAGCGACGAGCCACCGTATTTTCGTATGACCAGTCCTTCGCTTCGCGTCTTCGGCAAGGGCGGATCCGGGCTGAGGTCGAGTTTCGGGGAAGAATTCACCTTTTTCCTTAACAGGTCGCCACAGTGGCCGCATTCGCGACGGGGTATACGACAGAGTTCGGAAGTGCCTGCCGGACAAGGTGTCCTGGCGGAGATGACAGGCTTGGAAAGTAGTGCTGGCGGCTTTCCACGGGTACCTCCGTAAGTACGAAAGATCGTGCAGCCGTTTCTCGCAGGCCATAACCCGACGACAGTGCGCAAGGTTATGGCGGCAAACAGCCGAGTTCGATGGAATTAGGTCAGAAGAATGACGCATTCGCAGCGATTTCGAAATTCGCGAGAACGACGGCATGACAAAACGGAACGAATTTACCCGCTCGCCGGAAGTTACGAGATCCTTTTACCTGCCCGAAAAGCCCGATGTACATGTAGGCCCCCTGCCTTGCGATAGGCGCAAGGCAGGGGCCTACATGTACATCGGTTCGCTAACCGGACCGAAGACGGGCCGGTTCCGGGGTGCCCAACCGTCCATCGTGGACTTCGACGATCCGGTCGACCTCGGCGAGATGGGCGCGGTCATGCGTGACCAGCACGGTGGCGGTGGCCCGCTGGTGGGTCAGGCGGGTGATCAGGTCGATGACCGCGGCGCCGCGGTCGTGATCGAGGGCGCTCGTCGGCTCGTCGATCAGCAGCACGGTCGGCTCGTTCATGAGTGCGCGAGCGATGTTCACCCGTTGCCGCTGGCCGCCGGAAAGCTGGTGCGGGCGACGGCCGGCCTGCGGCCCGAGCCCGACGGCGTCGAGCAGGTCCATGGCAACGCCACGTGCCTCGGTCGCGGAGCGGCCGTCGATCCGGGCCATGACCTGGAGTTGTTCGGCGGCGGTGAGGGAGGGCAGCAGATTGGGTTGCTGGAAGACGATCCCGATCTTGCGGCGGCGCAGTCCGGTGAGTTCGCCGCGGGTCAGCCCGGTGGTCTCGGTGCCGTCGATGGTGACGGTCCCGTGGTCCGGGGTGATGAGCGTGGCGGCGACCGCGAGCAGGCTGGACTTGCCCGAGCCGGAAGGCCCGGCGACAGCGGTGATCGTGCCCGGCGGGACGTCCAGTGTGACGTCGTCGAGCGCTGTGAGGCGGGAGTCGCCGTCAGGATAGGTGAGGGTGACACCGGTCAGGTTCAGGCTCATCGGGCACTCCCCAATGCGGTCAACGGGTCGACGGAAGTGATGCGGCGGACGGAAAGCGCTGCCCCGAGTGCGCCGAGCAGGATGATCACCGCGGCCGGGACCAGCACGGTGGCCGGCGTCAGCAGGAAGGGCACCGCGGATCCGGCGACGACCGCGCCGAGGCCGACGGCCAGCCCGGTGCCGACGGCGGTGCCGCCGACCAGCAGGACGACAGCCTGGCCGAGCGCGTCCTTCAGCAGGAAGGGTGTGCTCGCCCCCAACGCCTTGAGGACGGCGATGTCGCCGCTGCGCTGGATCGTCCAGACGGTGAAGAAGGCGCCGATCACGAGTGCGGAGATGGCGAACAGGAAGCCTCGCATCAGTTGCAGCGAACCGTTTTCCGAGGTGTAGGAGCCGATCGCGGACAGCGAGTCGCTCTTCGAAACCGTCTTCGTGCCCGCGGCGAGATCAGTGGCCGCGAGATCGGCGCCGGCCGTGGTGGTCAGTGCGAGCACCGTCGCGCTCGGCACGCCTCCCGTGGGTGGCGCGGTCTTCGCCCAGACGTCGAGACCGGCCCACACCACGGGGGTGTGGCTGAACCAGGCATCCCCCGTCACGGCGGCGACCCTCAGTGGGCGCCCCGCCACGGTGACGGTGTCTCCGCTCCGGACGCCCAGCTCTTCGGCGGCGGACGTCGACAACACCACCGAGTCACCGGTGAAGTTCCCGCCGTCCGGGGCGAGTGCCGATCCGGGCCGGACGCCGAAGACGGTGATCCCGGCGCTGCGGCTCCCCGCACCGGCCTTGGTGGTGGCGATGCCCAGCGGCTCGGCACCGGTGACGCCCTGCGCTTCGGCCCATTGCCGCCGCTGCGTCTCGGTGATCGCCGAGTTGGCATAGGACAGGCTCTGCCCGTCACCAGGAGCGGTGAAGACGATCTTGTCGGCGGGCAGGCCGGTGATCCCGGAGATGTTCTGCTCACCCAGCCCCGCGGTGAGCCCGGACAACAGGCCGACCAGCAGGGTGATCAACACGACCACGGCCCCCATCAGGGCGAACCGCCCTTTGGCGAATCTCAGATCTCTCCAGGCGACGAACACGGTTCCGGTCTGTCCTCTCCGGCGGGTGGGCTGGTTACCTCTCCACGATCGCCGCCGCCGACCGCGACGGCATCTGGCCGGAGATGGCATTTCGCCCGCCGGAAGACGGCGCGCCGCTTCTACCTTTGGATAGAGGCGCCCGCCGGTCCCGCTCCGTAATCTGGACGCACTGTGACCACCTCGCCCCCTTTGACCCCGACCAGCCGGGTGCTGACCTGGTGTCTGCACCTGCTGCTCGTCGCCCTGCTCGCACTCGCGGCCGTCCGTGCGGTGGCGGACGGCTCGCCCGGCGCGGGAGCGGTCGTCGCGGCGGCGCTGACGTGCGCTGTCGTGTACGCGGCAGGCCCGCTCCTGCCGCGTGTCAGGACGTCTCGGCGGGCCGCACTGTGGTGGCTGATCGCGGTGGGCCTCGTGTGGCTGGTCCTGTTGGTGCTGACCGCGGACGGCGTCTGGGTCGCCTTCCCGCTGTACTTCCTGCAGTTGCATCTGCTGCCGCGCCGCCAAGGCCTGCTCGCGGTGATCGCGACCGCGCTGGCGGCGATCACCGCGTTCGCCGCCCACCAGGGCTCCTTCGTCCCGGCGGCGGCGATCGGCCCGGCGCTGGGCGCCGCCGTCGCGGTCGCCGTCGTCTGGGGATACCAGGCGCTGTACCGCGAAAGCGAACGCCGCCGGAACCTGATCGAGGAGCTCACCGCCACCCGCGCCGACCTCGCCGAAGCCCAGCATGCGGCAGGGGTGCTCGCCGAGCGTGAACGGCTGGCCCACGAGATCCACGACACCCTCGCCCAAGGGCTGTCGAGTATTCAACTTCTGTTGCGTGCCGCGGAAAGAACCCTGCCCGACACCGCGGGGAACGCAGCCCGCTACGTCGAGCAGGCTCGGCAAGCGGCCGCCGACAACCTGGCCGAAGCTCGCCGCTTCGTCGTCGCGCTGTCCCCGCCGGCGCTCGACGACACCACCCTCACCGACGCGCTGGAACGGCTGTGCGCCACCACCACCGCCCGGCACCGGATCGTCGCGCGTTTCCGGTTCACCGGTACTCCCGCTCCCCTGCCGACCGCATACGAGGTCGCCCTGCTGCGCATCGGCCAGGCCGCCCTGGCGAACACCGTCCGCCACGCCGGCGCGTCCACCGCCGACGTCACCTTGTGCTACCTCGACGGGCACGTCACCCTCGACGTCGTCGACGACGGTGTCGGCTTCGACCCGGAACACACCGGTTTCGGTCTGACCGCGATGCGCACCCGCGCCGAAGCCCTGGACGGGACCCTCGCCGTCGAGTCCTCCCCGGCCACGGCACCGAGCTGTCCGTGCGGCTGCCCGTCGAACTCAAGGAACGTCCGTGACCGAACCCCCGATCCGGCTCCTTCTCGCCGACGATCACCCGATCGTCCGGGCGGGCCTGCGTGCCTTGCTGGAAACCGAACCCGGACTCGTCGTCTCCGATGAAGCCGCGACCGCGGAGGAAGCGGTCACCCGAGCCGCGGAAGGCGACATCGACGTCGTGCTGATGGATCTGCGTTTCGGCCCCGGTATGACCGGCGCCGAAGCCACCGCGCTGATCACGGCGCGGCCGGACGCTCCGCGCGTGCTGATCGTCACCACCTACGACACCGACGCCGACACGCTGCCCGCCATCGAAGCGGGCGCCACCGGCTATCTCCTCAAGGACGCTCCTCCCGAGGAACTGGCGGCGGCGGTGCGCACGGCAGCCGCCGGACGCACCACCCTCGCCCCGACCGTCGCCGACCGGTTGATGCACCGGATGCGGATGCCCACCGCCGCGCTGACGCTGCGCGAGATCGAAGTCCTGGTCCTGGTCGCCGACGGCCTGTCCAACCGGGCCATCGCCGAACGGCTCCACCTGACCGAAGGCACCGTGAAATCCCACCTCGCCCGCAGCTACACCAAACTCGGCGTCGACTCGCGCACGGCCGCCGTCGCCACCGCGACCGATCTAGGCCTCATCCGCCGTTGACGCCCTCGTGAGTGTTCGGGACGGTTAGAACCGTCCCGAACACTCACGAGTCGATCAACCTGCGAGCACGCCGCTGACCTCGTTCGGCGTTCCTGGGATCGTGCCGGTGGCGGTCTTCGCGCCGGTGGCGAGGTCGACCGAGTGGATCTCCTTCTTGCCGGGATCGGTCACGTAGGCGGTCCCACCCCGGACGAAGATCGCCGGACGCGGCTGCTGCCACTCGATCGGCTCCTGCCAGGAACCGATCACGGCGATCTTCTTCGTCACCGCACCGCTCACCGAGTCGATCACGTGGATCTGGCCGTCGGTGCCCAGCACCAGCGCCTCGCCCTGCGGGCCGCGGGCCAGCGAGCGGAACGTGTAGCTGGTCCCGATGTCGACGTGCTTGAGCGTGGCCTTCTCGGTGTCGATGAGGGAAATCCGGGTCGGGCGTTCAAGCTCGGCAGCCTCATCGACCTTGTAGTCGCCCAAGGTGATCGGCGACGCGTCCGAACCCGCCTGATTGCCGATGCGCCCGTAGGCGTCCGGGCTGGTCACCTTGGTGATCACGCCGTTCCGGTAGATCAGCACGCCGGTCTGGCAGCCGACCACGATCGCCTCGCCGCGCGCGGCCGCTTCACCGTGCACGCCGGGGCATTGCTCGTTGCGCGCGATCTCCTTCTTGTCCTTGTCCAGCACCACGATCCCGGACCGCTTGTCCTCGTTCCCGACGGTGGTCACCAATTCGCCGTTCTCGAGTTCGACGGCGACGCCATGGTGCGCCTCCGGCGTCTTGTGCTTCGGCGCGGGGAGGGCGGCGGTGCCGATCGTCTTCGGGTCGAAGACGGTCACCTCGCCGGTCCCGTCGGCGAACAGCACCGTCTTGCCGGCGTGGCGGACGACGTGCCCCGGCTTGGCCGCCTTCACCTCGTTGTCCGTCAGCACGGCGCCGACGGCGTCGAGGACGCGGAACCCGGTGGAGGTCGAGACCATGAGGTGGCGGTCGTTCCCGGCCGGGTTGAGCCGGTTGAAGCCTTCCAGCGGGATGTTCTTCGCGACCTGCAGGGACTTCCCGTCGAGCAGGACGATTCCGCCGTCGTAGGTGACGGCCACCGGATTCGCGACGACCGGAGCCGGAGCCGCGTCCTTTCCGGGTTCCGCCGCCGGCTGTTCGGTCGCGCAGGCGGCGAGCGCGAGGGTGCTCGCCGTCGTCGCCATCAGCGCGAGATATCGGGTCTTCCGTGCCATTTCACTGTGCCTTTCGTCTGTTCCGATCAGGAACGGGTCAAACCGGTGGTGATCGATTCGGTGTTGGCGCGCATCATTTCCAGATAGGTGGCCGCGCCCTGGCCTGGTTCGCTGAGCGACTCGGAGAACAACGGGGCCACCTGGACGTGCAGCCCCGCCTGCTCGGCCAGTACCCGCGCGAGCCGGTCCGGCTGGGAGGAGTCCGCGAAGATCACCGGCACTCCCGCCGCGCGGACGGTGTCGGCGAGTGCCTTCAGATCCGAGGAACTGGGCGACGCGAGCGTCGTTCCGCCGGGGATCACCGCGCCGACGACCTCGAACCCGTACCGCTGGGCCAGGTAGCCGAACACGTGGTGATTCGTCACCAGCTTCCGGCGCTCACGAGGGATCCCGCCGAACTTCTCGGTCATCATGCGGTCGAGCGCTTCGATCTCCCCGCGATAGCGTTCGGCGTTGGCGCGGATGACCGCTTCGTCGACGCCGCCGACATGCGCGACGACCTCGTCCGCGATCGTCTTCACCGCGTCGCGCACCCGGGCCGGATCCGTCCAGAAATGCGGGTCCGGCTTGTTGTCGGCGTAACTGATCGGGTTCACCCGCTCCCCGGCGGGCAGGGCCGGTACACCGTTCTCCTCGGCCGTGCGGACGGTGCGCAGCATGCCTTCTTCGAGCCCGAGTCCGTTGTAGACGATCAGGCCCGCCCTCTCGACCTGCGCGGCCTGCTGGGCGGAGATACCGAAGGAATGCGGGTCGGCGTTCGGCTTCATCAACACGGTCACTTCGGCCTGATCGCCGACAATGGCGCGGGTGATGTCGCCGAGGATGTTCGTCGTGACGACGACCGACTTGCCGCCACCGCCGCTGCCGGAGCACCCCGCCACCGCCAGCAGCGCCACCACGAACAGGGCGAGTACCCGGCGCTTCATCGGCCGGTCTCCACGATGTGGCCCGCCTTGCCGCCGACCTTCAGGGTCCTGGCACGCCGGAGGTTGTCGTTGTAATCGATTTCGTACACCTCCGCGGACAGCGGGTTGTTGAGATAGGCGCGGGTGGAATCGATCTGGATCGAGGCGGCGCCGGCGGCGGTCGCCTCCGGGGTCAGGAGCGGGATCGACGTCTGTTCCTTTCCGGTGCCGTCGAAAGAGCGCAGCTTCCCGTCCCGGGTGAGGGCCAGCAGCGGTCCGCCCTCACCGACGGCGTTCACCGCGGCGACCGGACCGGTCTCGACGTGCTGCCAGCTGCGGCGCGCGACGTCCAGTGCCCATACGGCGGACTCGCCCGCCCTGGCGGCCAGGGTGGCTCCGCCCGGCCGATGGAAGAAGGCGGTGGCGCGTTCCTGCGCGGTGACACTGCGCGGATACGGGATCTTCACCCCGGCGAACGCACCGTCCTTTTCGGTCACCAGCAAGGCACCGTCCGCGCATCCGAAGACGACACCGCGCCGGGTCACCGCCTGGCCTCGCAGTTCCGGACACGGCTGGTCGATCTCGGCGACGGGCTTGCCCTGGCGGTCGTGGACGCGCACGCCGCGGGCGAGCGGTTTTCCGGCGTCCGCCACCGTGGCGATGATGTGCTCGCGGTAAGGGATAGCGGCTCCGGCATGCGGTTCGCGCGTGATCTTCCCCAGTTCGGCGACGGTCCCCTTGTCCAGGGCCGTCCGGTCGAGCAGTGTCGTTGTCCCGTCCGAAAAGGACAGTGTCGAGACGGTGGGATCGCTGTAAGCAGCCAAAAGCTGTTTGCCCGGCGCAACCCCGACATCACGGACCTTCGCCCGGTAGTAGTGGACGTGGTCACCGTGGTCGACCATCCAGGATCCGCTGTCGATCACCCGGATCGTCCCGTCGCCGGCGGTGAGGTAGCCGAAACGGCCATCGCCGGTCACGGCCCGCACACCGTCGACGCGGCCGACTTCGTGGACCTCCTCGGTGATGAGGTCCACGACCCGCACCGCACCCGTTTCCGAGTCGGCGACGATCAGCCGGGACTGCGCCTCGGCCGCCTCTTCCGCACCTTCGACGTAGCCATGCGGGACTTCCGCGGTCACCTCCTTCGGCTGCTCGCCACCGCACGCCGCCAAGGTCAGCGCCGCGACGACCGCCGTCACTGCTTTCAGTTTCATCGTGAGCACTCGATCTCCGGTGTCAGGGAACGGAATCGCTGTCGTACGAAGGACAGGAACGCGGAAAGGAAGAACAGGAGGACCGCGCCGGCGGCGATGGTCGCGCCCGCCGCGGTGCCCCAATACCAGGACACGAGCAGGCCGCCGACCGTCGCGGCGACGCCGAGCAGCGCCGCGACGAGCATGATCGTGGTGATCCGCCGAGACCAGAAGAGGGCCGCCGCGGCGGGGGCGATGAGCAGGCCGAACACGAGCAGGGTCCCCACGACGCGGAACGACGCGACGATCGTCAGCGTGACCAGCCCGAGCAGCACCGCGTTCGCGAGACGTGGCCGCAGCCCCAGGGTGTGCGCTTTGCGGACGTCGAAGGTGAGCGCGGTGAACGAGCGATGTCCCATCAGCGCGACCGCCCCCACGACGAGCAGGGTGATCGCGAGGCCCATCAGATCGCCGGATCCGACGGCGAGCACGTCACCGAACAGGAATCCGGTGAGATCGACGGCGAACGACCGCGAGTGGGACACGATGATCACGCCGGTCGCGAGCATGCCGACGAACAGCAATCCGATCGTGGTGTCCTCGGAAAGCCGTCGCGAACGCCCGAGTGCCGTCACGCCGAGCGCCATCACGCCGGCGCTGATCGCCGCACCGATCAGCAGGTTCACGCCGGTCAGCGAGGCGATCGCCACGCCGGGCAACATGCCGTGCGACATCGCGTCGCCGATGAACGCCATGCCGCGCAACACCACCCAGGTGCCCACGACCGCGCACACCGCCGAAACGAGCACGCCCGCCAGCAGCGCACGCTGCACGAACGACACCTCGAAGGGGATCAGCAACCATTCCACGCGTCACACTATAGTGGGAATGATTGTCATTATCTGAAAGAGGTGCGATGACCCCGGACACAACGGCGCTCACGATCGACCGCGCGCACGCCCATTACGGCTCCCGCGAAGTGCTGCGCGGGATCACCGCTCAGGTCCCGTCGTCGCGGGTCACCGCGGTCGCCGGAGCGAACGGCGCGGGCAAGTCGTCGCTGCTGAACCTCGTCGCGGGCGTGCTCCCGCCGACCACCGGCTCGGTGACCCGCCGGGATCCGGGTCGCGTCGCCTACGTGACCCAGCAGAGCGAGGTGTCGCGGTCGCTGCCGATCACCGTGCGCGCCACCGTCACGATGGGCCGCTGGGCACACCGGGGTCCTTGGCGGCGCCTGTCCAAGGCCGACCGCAAGATCGTCGGGGAATGCCTTGAACTGCTGGAGATCACCTCGATCGCCGACCGGTTGATCGGTACGCTGTCCGGCGGACAGCGGCAACGAGCGCTGGTCGCCCAGGGGCTCGCCCAGCGAGCGGGGCTACTGCTGCTCGACGAGCCGTCGGCCGGTCTCGACCTGCACGCCCGCCGTTTGATCGACGACGCACTGCGCGCCGCGCTCGCCGAGGGCACGACGGTTCTGCGGGTCACGCACGACCTCGAAGTGGCGGGCCGGGCCGATCACTGCCTGCTGCTGCAGGACGGCCGTCTTGTCGGCGAAGGCGCGCCCGCTTCGGTGCTGACTCCGGAGCGCGTGGCTGAAGCCTGGGGGCTTCCGGCCCGGCTTTGAGACCCCGGGGCGACCAGACGCGGGGCCGTCTCATCTCTCATGGCGCATTCCAGGAGCACTCGTCTCCGCAGGTCAGGGATCCTGTGTCATCCCGCTGTCCCATCTCCGCCCGGAACGGTTGCCCGGCCGCTCGAGGGCCGACAAGGCTTGGTCCACCGCGGAAGGTCGAGGTCGGATCAAGGGGGAAGCACGTGTCTTTCGAAGTCGATACGGATTCATTGCGGAAGTTCTCGGGCTTTCTCGAGGACTTCGGCCGGGACGCGTGGTCGCTGGAGTTGTCGATGAACTCTCTCGACATGACGGACCACGGTGAGGGCCTGCTCTTCGGGCTGTCGGGCTATCACGCCGATGTCGTGGAGAGCATGACCCGCCGGGTGAGTCTGCTGTCCATGATCGGAGACGAAGCCGGTACCGAAATCGAGTTCGCCGCGGACAGCTACGACAAAGAGGACCAGGAAGACGCGGCCCGGCTGGACAAGGGGTACCAGGGCGACTCCGGGGACGGAACGTTCATGTTCAAGGACCCTCCGTCGAAGACCAGTTTCGACTACAAGGAGGCCTCGGAAGGCCTGGATGTCGCGAAAGAGGACGTCGACGGACTGGAGCCGAAAGCCGGTTGGCTGGAAAACGGCTTGCGATTCGTTTCGGATCGGGGCAGCTACATGTATTACGCCCGGGAACTGCTGTCCGGCATCTGCTCGTCCGTCGGGTTGTTCGAAGAGACCAACGGTGATCCCGTCTCGTTTCTCGTCCAGACGCTGAGCGGTGACTGGCGGGCGTGGGCGGAGTGCGCTCTGCAGTGGCGAGGATGCTCGTGGGTGATCCACAAGATGGCCGGCCAGTTCGACTCGGCTCTCGCCAAACTTCAGGAGGACTGGCAGGGCAACGCCGCCGATGCCGCACTCGAGTACTTCTCGAAGCTGAAGGAAGCGATGGACGTGGAAGCCGAGACGTTCAAGCATCTGTATGAGTCGTACAAGCTGTGCGCCGAACTGGCCTATGAAGTCCAAACGTATGTGAGCGACTTCGTGAACACGATTCTCGATTTGGCGATCGACTTCATCGTGATCTGCATGACCGGCGGAATGGCCGCTCCGGCGGCTTTGGTCAGGGATCTTGTCGGAGCCGTTCTCACGCTGGGCATCGTCATCATACAAACGGTGAAGATGGCGGAAACGATCATCCAGGCGATGAGTATGGACGATGCCCCGAAGTGCGAGTTGCGGAAACTCCCCGGTGCAGGGAAGAGTCGACTGTACGACCACCCTGCCGAGGCCGTGTGAGCCGAATGTGCAGGAGGCGATGACAGTGCCGGACGAGATGATCACCAAGCAGCCACTCCCGACAGCGCAACTTGAGAAGGTCCATGCCCTCACCCTCCACGCCGCGGCGAAGAGCGGGAACCCGGTTCTCGCCGAGATCGCCAGGGAAGTGCGTGCCGGCCGGCTGACCCTGCGGGAGGCGGCGGCCAGTTCCGCGTACCACGACACGTTCGCCGAGGGTGCGGGCAAAGCCTTGGGGGCGCTGCGTGAGCTGGGCCCGGTCGAGGGCGGCGACGACGTGCGTACCGTGGAACAGCGCCTCGACGACCTGGTCGAAGGGCTGTCCGAGTGGGAACGTCAGATCGTCGAGCAGACGGAGCCTGCCGACACCGCGGTCGGGGACGCCGAGACCACCGACGATACGTACTTCGACGACACGTCCATCATGATCGACCGGCCTGAGGTGGACCGGAGCGGTGCGCCGCAACGGGCGCGCTGGAACCGCCGCTGGTCGTGACGCGCGAAAGCCACCGCACCGTGACATCCAGCGCTTCCTCCGCCGAGTCTCCGAACCCGTGCCCCGCACCGGCGAGCGAGTGCCAGCTCGTATCCGGCCGCGCGAGGGCGGCCTCCTGCGCGATCGCATGGGATACGTGCTCGTCCTCCGAACCGTGGACGACGAGCCCGGGTATCGCGGACGAAAGGAAAGCGCCGCGCGGATCCAGGTGGGCGAACTCGTCGAACAGCGCGGCCCCCAGCTGAAACCGGCCTTCGATATCCAGAAACCCCTTGTGCGTCAACGAAGTCCGATCCGAGTACAGGGCGAGCCCTCGGGGCAGCTCCGGTTCCAGGAACGTCCGCCGCAAGTCGAGCACCGGCTGCCAGAGCACGACCCGCCGCACGGGGAGCGACGCCAGCGACAGGGTCGCGCTCACCGCGCCGAAGCTCGATGCCACCACCGACACGGGCCCGTCCACCGAGCCCACCGCGGCACGCAGGTCCAGCAGTTCGCCCGCGATGGTCATGTCCCTCGGCCGCCCATCACTGCGGCCGTGCCCGCGAAAGGAGAACCGCAGCACGGTGAAACCCGCGGCGGTGAGCCTCGGCGCGAGCGCGCTGAACAGGCCGTTCTCGTCGAGATCCGCGGTGATGCCGTGGACGAGCACCACCGTCTCCGGGCCGCCCCGGTGCCGGACGCTGTCGAGCCGGAGCCCGTCGGACGTCGTGATCACAGGTACAGCACCGCGGTGAGCACCATGCCGCCCAGACCGACCAGCCAGGTGTACGGCAGCGTCGAGACCATCGCCCGTTCCGGGCGCACCCCGGCGTACTGGGACGCCCACACGGTCTGCGTGCTGGTCGGGTCGGAGACGCTGAACACCTGGTTGTAGGACGCCATCAGCCCGACGACGGCGGGAAGCGGGTAGATGCCACCGGTGACCAGCACGCCCGCGACACCGGCTCCGAGGCCGAACACGTTCAGCGGGCCGCGGAACAGGCACAACGGGACCAGCGCGGCGAAGACCACGACGAACCACACCGCACCGGCCGGGCTGATGGACGCCACGATCGGCGTCAGCGCGCCCTTCGCGCCGGGGAGTTTCACCGCGGCCAGCAGCATCCCGATCGCCACGAACAGCACGATCGGCGGCGCCGCGACGTCGAACGCCTTGTACAACGAACGCAGGCCACGTCCGCTGAGCTCACCCCATTTCGTCGTCGTCACGAGCGCGTAGACCACACCGGCCAGCAGGGACGGCACGATCGGCACCGCGAAGCCGAGCGCGAGGACGATCGGCAGCAACGGCGAAAGCAGCGCGTACCAAGGGGCGTCTCCACGACGGACGCGCGCCTTCGGCCGAGCCAGTTTCACCGCCCACGTGTGCCGGGCACCGCGCCGCGTCTGGACGAGGACGTAGGCGATGCCCACGACGAGCGCCATCGGGAACAGTTTGATCATGATCGACTTGACGTCGGAAACCGGCGCGCCCAGCGCGTCGGACAGGAACTGCCACACGGCCAGTTCCAGCGGCGAGCCCGCCGAGATGCCCATCAGCACGGTACCGCCCGCCGCGACGGGACTGACGCCGACCGCGATCATCGCCGGGATGCCGACCACACCGGCGAGCATGGCGGCCGGGGCCGAGCCGGTGATGCTGCCGCACAGGATCGACACGCCGAACACGCCGAGCGCGACGACCGACGGCCGCTCCCCGCCGAACTCGACGATCTTGCGCACGAGGGTGCCGGCGATGCCGGTCTCGTCCATGAGGGTGCCGAGCCACGAGCCGAGCAGGACGGCGATCATCGTGGACGCGAGCGTCGCGGAGCCGGTCTGGAGCACTCCGGTCAGGATGCTGTCCTTCGCACCCGTCAGGGGTGCTCCGGCGAGTACGGCGATGCCGAGTGCGAGCAGCACGAGGGCGAACGCCGTGGGCAGCACACGGGTGAGCATCAGCACCACACCCACCGCCATCAGGACGAGAATCGCGATTCCCATGGTCACTTCCCTCCCGTGAGCGCGGTGGTGATCAGCAGCGGGCTGACGGCCAGACCGCTGCGAAGATGGGCGAAGCGGTGCGCGGAGATCTCCTCAGCGCCCGCGACATGGCCGCGCAGGCGCAGCGGCCCGAGCCGGAACGCGGTATGCCCGAGCCGGCGGTTCAGCTCGCGCACGTCGAGCCGGTGGTGCGCGAGTTCGTGTGCCACCGCCGCCCGGCGCAGCGCTTCGCGGGTGACCGGCCATCCTCGTGCACGCGCCAGTTCCTCGACCCGTTGCAGCGCCTCGGTGTACACGACGACCATGCCGCGCTGGTACTCGGCGAGCAGCAGCTCACCGTCGCTGACGCCGCCTTCGCGCTCCACGACCTGGACGTCGTCGGAGTCGGTTCCGGTGGCCAGCTCGTCGCCGTAGGCCAACGCGATCTCCGCCCAAGCCCGCAGTTGTCCGTCGGTGCGGTTCTCGTGCGTGGGCGTCGCCCGCAGGAGTTCGACGGCCAGATCGAGGTCGCTCATCGGCGGTCCTGGAGGATCACGACGACCGGCTCGTCACTCGCACGGGTCTTCAGCTCGGCCCCGGCCAGCGCGAGCAGCTGGTCCCTGTCGAGTACACCGGACAGATCCGCGATCTTGGGCCCCACCAGCAACCAGACGGCCGGCGCGCGGGAGCCGCCGTCGCCGTAGCGGGTGTGCTGGTCGGTGAGCGTGGCCAGCCGCGTCGGGGCGGAACCCGCGTCGGAGGTCTCGACGACCGCGCCCGCGCCGTGCAGCCGGATCACGCCTTCGCCGTCAACTACCCGCACATGCCGCACCGGCTTCGTGAACCGGCCGAACACGCCCTGCCGCCGGGCCGGCGCGCTGAAGACCCGGTGATGCGCGGTGGCCGCGACGCGCCGCAGCCGGTCGGGACCGACACCGATGCTGCGCGCGACCGCCGCGCCGATCGCTTCCTCGTCCACTGTGGACGCTCGGTCCTTGGTGCGCAGTTCGGTGGCGCCGGTGGCGACCGCGCGCACCAGGTTGCGTTGCGGGTCGACCGTGACATCGACCTCGACACCGGCCGGATCGGCGCCCTGCGCGACGACGGCGGCCTCGGCTTCGGACCGCACGGCGAGGACATCGGCGTTGGACGGACTGGGCACGATCCGCTCGACCGACTCCCGGACCAAGGCCAGCGCGGCGCCGAGCGGGCTGATGACCTCGGCGTGTGCGGCGATCCGCCAGTCGTGCCCGGAATCCTCGCCGAGGAACGGGGTGACCGCTGCCGCTCCGCCTCCGCCGCCGACCAGGGTCGGTCGATCAAGCCGGTATTCCCGGACCAGCTCGTCGACGACCGCGCGCACCGGCTTCACCGCCTGGCGCGACACCGCCCGCGCGGCCTCCTCCACCGAAGTCCCCATCGCCTCCGCGAGCGGTGCCAGCGCCAGCCGCGCGGACTCCGCCTCGGAATGTGCGTACGAATCACCGGGCACGACGCCGAGCGCGTTCGCGGCACACGTCAGAGTGAGCGCGTATCGCTTGCCGTCGGGCGCTTCCAGCGCGACGTAGTCGCTCGGATCGTCCGGCCGAGGGGAAACGGTCACCAGTTTCGCCCCTTCCAGCGCCGACGCGGGCGCGAAACAGGCGTAGGGCAGGCCCGCGATATGCGCGCTGCGTGGCCCGACGTCGGTCACCGCACGTCCGGAGAACCGGATCAACGAGCCGCCGCCGACGCCGATCGTGCGGACGTCGAGTGCGGGCAGATAGGTCTCGTGCCCGCCGAGGTGCGCGTGGCGCACCAGCACCCGGCCACGGCGGACCACGCTGATGTCGGTGGACGTGCCGCCGGTCTCGAGGAACAGCCCTTCGCTGAGCTTCTCCCCCATCAACGCGCCCGCGACTCCCGCGGCGGGCCCGGACAGCGCCGTCAGCAGCGGCCGCCGCCGCATCTCCGGCAACGACATGACGCCGCCGTCACCACGCACCACCATCAACGGCGCGGTCACCCCCGCCCGGCGCACACTCGCCTCGACCAGGTCGGCGGTCGACACCATGCGCGGCATGATCCCCGCGTTCAGCACCGCGGTGCGCGCCCGCTTCGTGAGCCCGTACAGACCGGTGATCTCGTGCGTGGCCGTGGCGAGCACGTCCCGCTCCCGAGCGGCGGCCGCCACCGCCCGCTCCCCCTCCGGATCGTCCACACTGAACGGTTCGACGGCGACGATCACCTCCGCCCCTTGGCGGACCAGATCCTCGACGGCCTCGCCCGCTTCGGCGAGCTCACGCACCGGCGCGAACCGCACCGGGAGTTTCCGTCCGGGTGCCAGCTCCATCTTCGCGAACGCCCCGAGCCGCCGGGTGGCGAAAGCGTCGAACCCGGTGCCCACCCCGGCGATCCCGACCGTCGCCACGTCGCCTTCCAGCAACGCGTTGGTCGCCTGGGTGGTGCCGTGCGCGAGGAACGACACGTCCTCGGCGCCGATGCCGACCTCGGCACGGAGCTTCTCCAGCGCCTCGAGGATCCCGTGTGCGACACCGTCTTCGTGGTCGTGGCTGGTCGGGACCTTGACCTGGCCGAGCAGCGCGAACGTGCGCGCGTCGACGGCGACGGCGTCGGTGAACGTGCCACCGACGTCGATGCCGATGCGTACCGGAGTGGGTTCGGACGTCATCGTCCACCTCCTGGGGGAATGGGGTCAGTAACCGCGGACCTCGGGCCAGCGCCGTTCGACGCCTGCCCGGTCCAGCACTCGGGCGAACTCCTCGAACCGCGCCGGGTCGTCCCGGACGGCGTGCGGCTCGCCGCCGCCGCGCAGCGCGAATCCGGCGAGGTGGCCGGCGACCTCGCCGACGTTCCACTCCACGGGGTGCAGCCGGTGACAGCCGTTGGTGATGTGGGTCGTGCCGATGTTCTTCCCCGCGGGCAACAGGTTCCGCATCCGCTGGGGCAGCAACGCGCCCAGAGGCAGCTCGAACGGCACACTCGGGACGTCGACGTAGGTGTCGCCCGCCGTCGAGGGATGCAGATCGATCCGGTAGCTGCCGACGCCGACGGAGTCCTCGCGGCGTTTGCGTCCGGTCGGGCCGAGTACGTCCAGCGAAACGTCCTGCTCGACGATCGTCGTCACGGCCCGGATCCGGCGTGCTTCGCGCACATACGCGGATTTGGCCAGACCGTCGTCCGTGTCGACGACGTCGCGACGCAGTTTCAACCCGGGGAAGCCGGTGCCGCCGTCGAGCCTCGGTGCCTCCGTCTGCAACCAGTACAGCACCGACAACGAGAGCTGTTTGGCCTCGTGATGGGCCAGCGCGACGTCCTCGGCGGTGCTCACACCGTCGATCTCCACCGCCGGCCGGAGCCAGTAGTCGTTGAGCGGCCAGTTCACCAGCGTGATGTCCGAGTCGAAGGCGCCCGGCCGGTGCAGCTTGCGCGCGAGGATCCGGCGGAAGCCCCACAGCTCCTTGTCCCCGGCGTCGGCGCTCTGGTCCGCGCTCACCGCCAGCGGATCGGTGCCGGGGTTCGGGTCGAAGGTGCGGCCGACCGGGGCCAGCGAACGCGGATCCGGGGCGAGGAAACCGAGCAGCGGTCCCGGCCAGAAATCGGGCTGGTACTCGCGCCAGAAGCCGTACATCTCCGGCCGGTCGATCGTGTGGTCCTCGCCCGCGTGGTGCGAGAGCGCGAAGCAGTAGGTGATCCCCTGGAGGTTGCCGGGATCGGCCTGCTCCGGAGCGTGCGGTTCGCCGTGATCGGACTGCGCTTCGGCGCCGATCGCGAACTCGGTGCCCGTCAACGGCAGCAGGTCGCCGTTCTCGGTCGCGTCGAGCACATACTCCGCACGCACCGTGACGCGTTCCCCGCCGGGTCCTTCGAACGTGACGGCGTCGACGCGATCGCCGCTCACGTCCGCGGCGACCGGCCGGTGACGCGCCAGCACGGTCAGCCGTCCGGCGGCCCGGTGCGGCGCCAGCATCGACTCCAGCACGGCGAGCGCGACACGCGGCTCGTGACACAGCTTGCTCACCCTGCCCGCGCCCGGGTTGAGGTCGGTCAACGCCGCCGCTTCGGCGCGCAGCGGGTAATTCCGCCGGTAGTAGTCACGTACGCCTTCACGGAAGGCGCGATAGGTGGCCGTGCCGCCGAAACGCTCGATCCACGGGTTCTCGTCCGGGGGGACCGCCTGTGCGGTGAACTGACCGCCGAGCCAGTCGGTCTCCTCGGTCAGCACGACGTGATGCCCCGCCGACGCGGCGGCGAGCGCGGCGGCGACGCCACCCACCCCACCGCCCGCGACGAGGATCTCGGTGCCGAGTTCAGCCATGTTCCGTCCTATCGGGATCGCGGTGGGCCGACTTGGGCGCCGTCCACCTGTGGGCACCGCAACAGCTGCTGCGGCGCGGTCGTCCGTTCGGTCACGAGGTCGACCAGCAGGCGCACGGCGCGTCTGCCCATCTCCCGCATGGGAACCTCGAAACCGCTCACCCCCGGCGGGCCGCCGAGCACCGCCAGCGAGAGATCGTCCGGAGTGGACAGTCCGGCGGCGTCGACGGCCTGCCGGACCGCCCGGTACGCCGTCCCGGTGTCGGTGCCCTCCACCACGACGGCGGTCACCCCGCCGTCGACCCAGCCACGAACGGTCGTCGCGGTCAGGTTCGCGCCCTGCAACCGGACGACGCCGGTGTGGGGGGCCGCGCGTACCACTCCGCGTTGCCGATCCTCCGAGGACGGCGCCTCGTCCGCCTCGCGGACATACCGGATCTCGCGGTGACCGAGATCGAGCAGGCGTCGCAGCACCAACGCGGACGCCGTCACGTAATCCGCGCCGACGTACGGGATCCGTCCGCCGAGCTCGGGCCGCCGTCCGATGTAGACCAAGGGGAAGCCGTCGTCGACGAGCCGCGACACCGGCCCCTCCGGTACGTGCCTGCCGAAGAACAGGCAGCCGTCGGCCAGCCGGGTCCGGCGGATCGCGGCCTCCTGCCGGGCACCGGGTCCGCTGGTGCCGGTGAACAGGATGAGGTCCTGGCCGAGTTTGGCCGCTTCTTCCTCCACACCGGACAGAATCGGGTGGTAGGTGTCCGCCTCGTCGGTCGGGAAGGCGCTGCGGAAGGTGTAGAGCCCGAGCAGATTCGACCGCGACCGAGCGAGCCGGGTCGCGACCGGATGCGGGACGTAGCCGAGATCCTGCGCCACTTCCATCACTCGCCGCCGGGTCGATTCGGCCATCCGCACCGACCGGTTCCCGCCGAGCACCACGGAAACGGTCGCCTGCGAAACCCCGGCGATGCGGGCGATGTCCGCCTGCCGGGGCGGCCGCCGACCAGATGCCATTCCGTCTCCTTGAAGGGCGCTAATGCGGTTTAGCCGAGCATCTGTGCGGCATGCGCCGAAATCAAGGAAACCGGCTCATCCTGTCCGATACCGCGGCTGAGCAGGACTAATACGTATTAGCTCCTTGACGGTCCGCGGCGGCGGTCCGAATGGTTGGACGGAGCACGTCAACGCCGACGAAAGGGAGTGTCCGCATGACCGAGCTGTCCCGACGCGCGGCTCTGCGCGGAGCCGCCGGAGTAGGCCTCGGCCTGGCCGCGATGCCCGTCCTGGGTGCCGGGTCCGCGGCCGCGGCGCCGGCCGGATTCCCGGAGTACCGGTTCCTGCGCACCGCGTTCGACAAGAGCAAGCTGAAGTACAACCCGACCGGCGAACTGATCTTCCCGTGCATCCGCGGTGTCGCCGGCCGGATCGCGAACCCGCTGGGCCGCTACTACCTCTACTACGCCCCGCACGACGCGCCGGGCGGGATCTGCCTTTCCTACGCCGACAGCCTCGAAGGCCCCTTCATCGAGTATCCGGGCAACCCGATCGTCAAGAGGACCTGGAATCCGCACTACAGCGTCTCCCACGTCTCGTCGTCGCACGTGCTGTGGAACGAAGACGCGCGCGAGCTGTGGCTGTACTTCCACGGCGAGAACACCACGACCCGTCTCGCGCGGTCCAAGGACGGGATCCACTTCACCTACGACAAGGTGGTGCTCTCGACCTCGATGCTTCCCGCGGGCACCACGGAGACCTCCTATGCGCGGGTGTTCCGGCACAGCCTGCCGTCGCGTGGCGCGAAGTACGTGATGGTCTTCATGATCAACGACAAGAGCAATCATCGTTCGATCGGCTGGGGCTGGTCCGCCGACGGGCGGAACTGGACGTTCTCGCAGACCCCGCTGATCCGTCCGGAAGAGGTCGGCGCGAGCAACATCGGCGCCCCGACCATCGCCCAACGCGGCACCTCGACGTACGTCATCTACCACGAGAACATCGAAGCCGGCGGCAACATGCTCATCACCGAGGTCGGGAACGACTTCAGTAAGCGCAGGCACCTCGGCGTCTTCCACGCGCCGCTGCCGGGCGCACCGGACAACGGGCGCTGCGCGGCTCCTTCGTTCGGGACGATGAACGGCAAGGAGTACATGTTCTACGAAGCCGGTGCGCGGCTGGACGGCTCGATCGCGATCGCGCGCGCTGTGTAGAAGCCGGATGCCTGGCGCGGCTGGCTTTCGCGACACCCTCTGACAACGGGAACGAGATCACCCTGAGTGACCACCTAGGCTGCCAGGACGTCCGACCGTCAGTGAGGAATCGCGTATGCCAGCCGCCGAGGCAGCGGTGACGCGCCGCCGCTATCGGCCAGAGTTGCAGGGGCTGCGCGCCCTCGCGGCGCTACTGGTCGTGGTCTACCACGTGTGGCTGGGCCGGATCTCCGGCGGCGTCGACGTCTTCTTCCTGATCTCCGGGTTCCTGATCACCGGCCGGCTGGTCCGGGCCGCCGGCCGCGGACGGATCGACTTCCGCCCGCTGTGGGGCCGGATGCTCAAGCGGTTGTTCCCCGCCGCATTGACCGTCCTGTTCGCGGTGCTCGTGCTGGGGATGTGGCTGCTGCCGCAGGATCGATGGTTCCAGACCATCAAGGAGGTCTTCGCCGCCGCGCTCTACGTCGAGAACTGGCGGCTCGCGGCCGACTCGGTCGACTACTTCGCCCAGCACAACACGGCGAGTGTCGTCCAGCACTACTGGTCGCTGTCCATTCAGGGGCAGTTCTATCTCGTGTGGCCGCTGCTGATCGGGCTCGTGGCCTTCGCCGCCACCCGGCTGCGCCGTTCCCTGACCGGGTCGGTCACGATCACTCTCGGTGTGCTGTTCGCCGTGTCGCTGGCGTTCTCCATCCGGCTGACCGCGACGAACCAGCCACTGGCCTACTTCCACTCCCTCACGCGGCTCTGGGAGTTCGCCCTCGGCGGGCTGCTCGCACTGGCCGTCGACCGGTTCGTCCTGCCTCGGCTCGCCCGGATCCTGCTCGGCTGGCTCGGCGTGGCCGGGCTGGTGACCTGCGGGATGGTCCTGGACGTGGGCGAGGTCTTCCCCGGCTGGGCGGCCTTGTGGCCGACCGTCTCGGCAGCGCTCGTGATCATCGCGGGCGCGACCGGCAGCCGCGCGGGCGCGGACCGGATCCTGTCTTCGCGGCCGCTGGTGCACCTGGGCAACCTCAGCTACGCGCTGTACCTGTGGCACTGGCCGGTGCTGCTGTTCTACCTGGTCGCCCGGCATCGCGAGGCCGTCGGGCCACTCGGCGGGGCGGTGGTGATCGGTGTGTCCCTGGTCTTGGCGGCCGTCACCTACCGGTTCGTCGAAGAACCGGTGCGGAAGTCTTCGATCGGCGAGCGGACACCCTGGGGTGCGTATCGGTTCGCCGTGCTCACCCTGCTGCCGGTGCTCCTGGTCGCCGGAACCTGGCAGGTGGTGAGCACCAAGAAGGCCGACTTCACCATCGCGCTCGACGACCACCATCATCCCGGCGCGATGGCCCGCGACCCGGAAGCGCCGAAGAAGACCGTCCCCGGCAAAGAGGCGCTACCGCCGTTGATCGCCGTCCCGAACGACTGGGGCGGTATCCCCGACGCGCGGTGCACGCCGTCCCGGTTCGACCAGATCCTCGAAGTCTGCACCTCCCGGCCGGAGGGCGTCCCGGCGAAGACGATCGTCGCCGTCGGCGACTCGCATATGCAGCAATACCTGGCCGCGATCAAACCGATGGCGGAGAAGAACGGCTACCAGGTCACCTTCATGCTCAAGGGAGCGTGCCCGTTCTCCACGACGTCGGACGTGATGCCGGGCGACCCGGGCTGTCTCGCGTGGAATTCCGCGGCACAGAAGGAAATCCTGGCGATGCGCCCCGACGCCGTCGTGGCACTGTCCACTCGCGACGTCCGGGTCGGCCCCACCGAGAAGACTCCGCAAGGGTTCGTCGACCAGTGGAAGGTCCTCGACCGCGCGGGGATCCCGGTCGTGGCGATCCGCGACAGTCCCCGCCCCGGTTTCTCCCCGCCCAGCTGTATCGACGCGCATGGGATCAAAGCACCCGAATGCGCCGTGCCGCGGAACAAACTGCTCACCGAGCCGCCTTACGCGAAACTGAAGGACATCCCCGAGAACGTGTCCTTCCTCGACTTCAGCGACTACTTCTGCGGGCGGGGACTCTGCCGTCCGGTCGTGGGGAACGTGCTGGTGTACATGGATGACAACCACGTCACCGCCAGCTTCATGACCACCCTCTCCCCGGTGCTGGAACGAGGCATGATCAGCGCGCTCAACTGGTGAGCAGCGCCTTGACGGCCTCGCGCGCCTGCAAGGCCGGCGCAGGATCGCCGGAGATACCCGCTGTCACGATGGCCCCTTCGGCGAGCAGGTAGACCGGCTCCGTCACCGGTCGCCCGGTGGCCCGCACCCAGTTTTCGATCTGCTCGTGGAACGCCTGTTTGTGCGTCCGCACTTCGGCCAGCACCGCCGCGGACGACGGGCCGAATTCGCCGTAAGCGTTGATCCAGGCGCAGCCCCGGAAGCCGGGTTCGGCGAACCACTCGGCGAGCCAATCGAAGATCGAGAGCACGCGCTCCCGGGGATCCTGGACCTGTTCGACATGGGCGGCCAGGCTGCCTCGCCAACGCTGATCGCGGCGTTTGAGCATCGCCACCACGAGGTCTTCCTTGGCTTCGAAGAACCGGTAGATCCGCTTGAGCGAGAGGCCGGACGCCGCGCGGACCTGATCCATCCCGACCGCCTGGATGCCGTTCTCGTAGAAGAGCTTCTCGGCGGAATCGAGCAGGGCTTCGCGATCCACACGGTTCTGCTCGTCGGTGACGGCGGCCGGCATCGGTACTCCCTTGACGTTGAGAACGGTCGTTCCCTATCGTAGGCGCCAGACGTAGAGAACGCACGTTCTCGACACGAGGAGGTTCGACATGACGGAAGATCGCCCGCCCTACCCGCCGTTCACCAGAGAGACGGCGTTGCGGAAGGTCCAAGCTGCAGAGGACGCCTGGAACACCCGCGATCCCCGGAAGGTGTCGTCGGCGTACACGCCCGACTCCGTCTGGCGGAACCGCGAGACCTTCGTCCGAGGCCGGGAGGAGATCGTCACGTTCCTGACCGCGAAGTGGGAGCGAGAGCTGGAGTACGCGCTGCGCAAGAACCTCTGGACGTTCACCGGGAACCGGATCGCCGTCCGGTTCCAGTACGAATGGCACGACCAGGCCGGACAATGGTGGCGCAGCTACGGCAACGAGCTCTGGGAGTTCGACGAGCACGGCCTGATGAGCCGTCGCGAGGCGAGCATCAACGACGTTGCCATCCCCGAGGCCGAGCGACGCATCTTCGGCCCGCGCCCGCAGGAGGAGCACGGCATCGAATTCCCGCTCCGCTAGTCCACGATCGCGGAGATCTCCCACAGCCCCAAGGACTTGTCGGCGTAGGCGCCGCCCTCTTCCGTGCATCCTTCGACCAGCACCGCCAGCGGCTCGGGGAACCCGAACGGCTCCCGGCACAGGTTCAGCGGCCGCCAGTCGCCGGTCACGATGTCGGCATTGGTGCCCAATTCGGTGAAAGTCGTAGTCAGCAGGTACCGGGAACCGCTCCGTCGGAGGTTGCGCAGCGCCCGCTCGATGTCGGCGAAACTCAGATGCACCAGACAATCCCGGCACAGCACGAGATCGGCCGACGGTAGCGGATCGGCGGTCAGATCGAGCACCCGGAACTCGTGGACCGGATCGTCCCGGAACCGCTCGGCGTTCAGCTCGATCAGATCGGGAACGATATCCGCACCGATGTACCGGTCGAGATCGAGCTCCACCTCGCTGAGCCAGCCGTAATCACCGCATGGAAGATCGAGTAGCGTCCGAACCCCGAAGCGATCGAGGAGGGCCGGGAGCCGGTCGCTCAGCTCCCGCGTCTGGACGGACTCGGAGCCAGGCCCGGAGACCGACGAGGAACTCCACAATCGGGAGCGGAAGATGTAGGTGAAACGATCCTGGGTCCCCATGCTTTCCAGCTCGTCCGCGACCCGCCGGAAGTTGCGCTGCGCCGTGGTGATCGGTCGTTCGTCCACGTCCGCATCGTAGATGATCTCGCGAGTGGTGCGGCCGATGTCGAGCGGGGAGGATTTCGGACGTTGAGTGTCCAGAATCCTCCCCAGTCGGCCCCGGACCTTGATCAACGAAGGATCGGGAACACTCAACGTCCCAATTCCCACTTCCTCGCCTACTACGCGCTCCTTCTGCTCAGCTGAGCTGTCCACCCGATCAGACCAGTCACTCGCTGTTGGTAAGCCGAGCGGGCCGACAACGGGCGACCAAACGCCTGATCGAGTGAACGCAACGTGAGGACGACTGCTCGAATGTCGTCGAGCTTGCCCGATATTCGACCGTACTCGGCAGTTGCGATCAGCATTTCGCATCGCGCCCAAAAACCGCGCACCGACAAGAGAAAGCCGGTTCCCACCTGCGGAGGGAATCGACGGCGGACGTTCCGCGCCGACCTGGCCCAACGCCGGAAAGGCAAGTTTCCGGGCCTTCGGCGGCGCTGGGCCGTTCGGTCGCACCCGCTACTTTTAGTAGTTCTCGGGGTCACCCAGACCGTTGAGCGACGCGTGCATACCGTTCAGCGCGACACACGCTGTACGACTGAACGGTCACAGTCCGCTTTCGCCAAGATGTCCTCAGCCGCACCGGTCAAGAACCGGTAACGCACGCGTGGCCCCCTGCTGTCACAGGAGGCCACGCGGATGTCCATTCGCAAGCTCGCTAGAACAAGGACAGGACGGTCGTGACCATACAGCCTGATAACGCGAAGACACCAGACAACGGACCGCCCCAACGGGTCAAAATCGTCATCGAGCACGTCGAAAAGCCGGCTCGGCGGGTGGCGACGTCAGCGGAGATGATCCGCGCGGCGCGGCCGCTGCTGAGGACGCCGGGCCGCCATCGCAAAGTGCAGACCCGCGACAGCTGGCTCTGCCTGGCGATGGCGGTGCTCGCCGGCTGGGCCCCGACATTGCGGATGTGCCTTCTGCTGACCATCGGCGGCGGGGTCGTCGTCGGCGTCGTCCAGATCAGCACTCCGGAAGTCGGTGTGTCGGCGGGGACCAGCGTCGGTCTCCTCACTCTCTTCTGCGCCTGGATTGTCAAGGCCCGGCAAGGTAAACAGCGGCGAGAGCCGAGTCTGTAGCCGAATTCCGCCCCGTGCCCGCCGCAGCGCGGGCACGGGGCGCCGCAATGTCGGAAAATCCCCACGCCCGTTCGGTGTCCTCCGGTTAAATGATCGCGAAGTCCCGACATGTGAGGAGATCTCGTGCGGAGAGCTAGAAGACTGGGGGCCCTGGCCGTTTCGGTGCTGGCAGCGACCACGGCACTGGGCGGCTCGGCGTCGGCCGACACCGTGCAGTCGTTCCACACCTCGCTCGACCCCGCTTCGGTCCGGGAGTCGGTGCGCTATCTCGTCGAGAACTACCGAGTGAGCGAACAGGAGGCGTTGCGCCGCCTGGAATTGCAGACCGACAGCGGCAAGCTGGACGAACTGCTGCGGCGCGACCGCGGCGCCGAGTACGGCGGCATGTGGCTCGACCAGGACAGTGGCCAGCTGGTCGTGGCGATGACCGAACCCGCCGCGGCCGAGCCGTATCTGAAAGCCATGCCCGACCGTTCCGCCGTTCGCACGCAACGGGTCCAGCACTCGTTGCAGCAGCTCACGGCGGCGAAGGAACGCGTCGCGGCCAAGGTCGGCGCGGGACCGGACGCGGTGTACCTGCCGTCCGTGAGCGAGTCGGAAAACCGTGTCGTGCTTTGGGAACGCGACTGGGTGGCGCGGGAGAATGCGGTCGTCGCCACCGAGGCGAACACCGCCCAGCGGGCCGCGGCGGACGAATCCGGCATGGTCGTCCCCCGAGTACTGAAGAATCCGAACGCGTTGTCCACGCCGAACGTGGATCTCGGTTTCTGTCATCCGCTCTACTGCACGAACTACGGTCCGATGCGGGGCGGCATCCGGTTGGACATGAAGCGGGACGACGGCACCTGGGGCGGCTGCACCAGCGGCTTCAACCTGCGGTCCACCGGTGGCGGTTTCCCCGGCAAGGGCTGGGTGCTCACCGCCGGGCACTGCATGCGGACGAAGACCAACAACACGCCGACCCAGCACAACGGCAATGACGTTCTACAGCAGCACGGCATCGAGAAGAGCTCGTATCCGTACGACTACGCGGCCCTGCCGTACGTCAACGACGCGGCGTCGACGCAGTGGCTCGAAGGCCAGACCGGCCGCAACCGGGTGCTGAAGTACTGCCGCAACGGCGGCATGGACAGCAACGGTGACACCCCGTGCGGTGCGCAGGCCACCTCGGTCGACGAGTACATCACCAGTGCCCGCAAGCTCGCCGACATCAAGGCCGGTTATGTCGTCTGCGCCTCAGGAACGGCGTCGAGCAAGGTGAACTACCCCGATTCCGTCGACAGCGGCGCGGGTGCCGGCTACCTCGTCGGGACGCGGTGTGGCCGGGTCCTGTCCACGGACGTCGGCATCAACACCGACCTGTGTGCTCGTCCGGGCGACAGCGGCGGTCCGTTGTTCAGCCAGGCCGACCACGCGGCGCTGGGCATCCTGGTCGGCAACCAGCAGTCCCGGTCGGGCCCCTGCCAGGCCGGTGAACTGAACAACTACGCGCCGATCGAGACGATCACCACCGATCTCAGCGAGCGGATCGCCAGTCAGGGATCCACCTTCGCGGTGATCACGACCCCGAACGGCTGATCCACCGAGTATATGAAGCCCCTTCACCGCGCCGGCGGTGAAGGGGGCTTTCGCGTCACCTGGTCAACAAGGGACCTTCGTAGCGCAACGCATCGCCCTCGCCGTACACCCGGACCGTCAGCTCCGGCGGCTCCCAGGGCGCGAACACTTCGTCGACCGTCTGGGGCACGGGCCCCAGATCCACGTCCACGGCGAAGGTGCGCGCCACGATCGCGGCCTGGACCACGACGCCGTCCGCGTCGGCCACCTCCAGCCGGGTCACCCCTGGGTCGATCGCTCCGAGCGCGCCGGGCCGCGCGCTCCACACCGCGAACCCGCGCTCGGCGGTGTCACTGCCGTATCCGGTGCTCATGATGTTGAACAGCGTGCGTTCCCCCTCCCGGAATACGCATTCCGCCTCGACACCCGAATCCTTGTAGGCCACCATCCGCCCGTCGCCGGTGCTCGTCCCGATCCGAGCTCCGGCGTGCCACCCCTCGTGTGACACCTGCTCCGCCGATCCCGCGATCTCGGCGGACCGGTAAAGCTCGCTGAGCGCCGTCAGTTCCGCGATCCACTGTGCGGTTTGTTCATCACTTGCCGGGGCCACTACGCGTGCGCCCTCCTCCCTGACTGTCCACAATGGTCACCATCGAGGCTGACACAGCCGGGTGTCGATCACATCGGGGTTTCCCCCGAGATCACCCCGGCCCGCTGCACGGTTCCGTGCAACCGACGCCGGAGCGCGCGTCGAGCTGCACTTGCAGGCCGTCGAGAATCGTCTGGAGGCCGAAGTCGAGGTCGTGCTCGGCGGTCACACCCTGGTCGTCGGCGCTCCACCCCTCGCTCTGGGCACGCAGCCGCGGGAATCGCATGGCGACCTCGGTCATTCGCGTGATCGTCTCCTGAAGCCGTTCTGCTTCGTCGCCTCCACCACGGCTGAGGCGGGCCTTCCATGCCGCCTCCGACGCCGCGCCGACGGCCGTACCCAGCACGAACGTGAACACGACCTTGGTCGCCTGGTCCGCGTCCCGCGCGGTGAACCCGGCCGTTTCGAAGACGCCGAGCAGATGGTCGTCGTGCCGGGCTTTTCCGGGACCGTAGACCAGGTGCGTGCTCATGGCGGGGACGAGCCACGGGTGCCCCAGGATCATCGCGTACATGCCTTTGGCCATCGTGGTGGCGGCGCCGCGCCAATCGGTCCCGTCAAGGTCGGGCAGGTCGATCTCTTCCCACACCGCGTCGCAGGCGAGTACGACGAGGTTTTCCTTGCTCTGCACGTGCCAGTAGACCGAGGTCGCGGCGGAGCCGAGCCGCCCGCCGAGCTGTCGCATGCTCAGTCCTTCGATCCCGTCGGAATCCAGCAGCTCGACGGCTGCCCGGACGATCTGTCCCCTGGTCAGGGTCTCGCGCGGCATGCGCACAGGATAAACGGCTCACTCGGACACCGTTCGAGTACCACTTGCACGCTGTGCAAGTCGCCGCTAACGTACGACTCGTACAGTGTGCAAGTCGGAGAGTTACCGGGGGATTCCATGACCACGCTCGCCCTTGCGCTGCCACAGTTCCTGCTGGCAGCGACGTTTTTCGCCATCCCCGTCGTCGGCGCCCGTCGCGGGACCGCGGCCCAGCGCGAGGCCGAGAGCGAATTGATACGACAGGGTGTTCCCGCCACCGTGCTGACCCGGTACGGGATCGACTTCGGAGCGACCCGCGGAAGCTTCGTCCTGGCAGTGGCGATCGGAGTGCTCTTCGCGGTACTGGCCACGCTCAACCTGGCCGGAGACGACATGGCGGAGACCCTGACCTGGATCTTTCAGCCGATCGTTCTCGTGCTCGGCTGCCTGATCATGCCCGGTGAGGTATTCGTCGTCCGGGGTATCCGATCCACGTTCAGGAAGTCCGGTGACGCCGTGGCGCAAGGCATCGACGTCGAGGCACTGGTCGCCGCGGTGCGGCGACGTTTTCCCGGCTGGCTCCCCCACGTGATCCTCGCCAGGTTCGTGCTGGCGACCCTGGGCTCGGCGCTCGTACTCGTGCTGCTGGCCACCTCGTCCGGCTGAGACAACCGGACAAGTCCTAGGCCGAGCAGAGCAATCTCGCGGGTTCCCCGTCATGGGTGTTCCGGTCGCCCGTCGGAGTGTCGCCGGGGCAAACCGGCGGCACTCCGACGCAGAAGGGCGGGCTGATGACCGCGCAGCGCACGATCACGGACGAGATCGGCGAAATCGGTGTCTGGCTGATGGGCGAGTTCGGCGGCCGCTTGCCCGCGAACGTGATCAGCCGGGTGCTCAACGCGAGCAAGCGCGACCTCGAAGGCCGCATCGACCCCGAAGAGCTGGGCGAGATGTTCCATACCCTCTGCCGGTTCCGCCTTCAGCGGATCCTGGCCGCGGACGAGCGGATCACGGTCAAGATCCCCGGCGCCCGCCTTTCGTGATGGTCTTGAGCTCGACGTACTGAGCGAGGCCCGCCGCACCGTATTCACGGCCGATGCCACTGGCCTTGTAGCCGCCGAAGGGACCGTCGAAGCCGATCGGCGCGCCGTTGACGGTCACCGTCCCGGTGCGCATCCGCCGCGCGACGGCGAGTGCCCGGTCCTCGTCGGCCGACCAGACCCCGCCGGAGAGCCCGTACTCGGAGTCGTTGGCGATGCGGACCGCGTCGTCCTCGTCCGCATAGGGGATGATGACCAGCACGGGCCCGAAGATCTCCTCCTTGGCGATGCGCATCGTGCTGTCGACGTCGGCGAACAAGGTCGGCGTGACGTAGTTGCCCTTGTCCAGGCCTGCCGGAATCCCGGAGCCTCCGGTGACGAGGCGCGCGCCCTCGGCGACACCGATCTCGATGTAGTCGCGCACCCGCTGTTGCTGGTCAGGCCGCACCATCGGGCCGATGAAGGTCTCGTCGTCGGCCGGGTCGCCCACCACGAGCGATTCCATCATCTCCTTGAGCCCGGCGACCACCTCGTCGTACCGCCCGCGCGGCGCGAGGATCCGTGTCTGCGCGATACAGGCTTCGCCGTTGTTGAGCAGCGATCCGAACTTCAGCCCGGCGATCACGTCCGCCATCACGGCGTCGGGCAGGATCACCGCCGCGGACTTCCCGCCCAGCTCCAGGCTGACCCGCTTCAGCCGCTCCCCCGCCAGCGCCGCGATCCGGCGGCCGGCGGCGGTCGAACCGGTGAACGCGATCTTGTCGACGCCGGGGTGTTTCACCAGGTACTCGCTGGTCTCCCGGTCCGCGGGCAGCACGCTGATCACGCCGGACGGCAGCCCGGCCTCCGTGAGCAGGTCCGCGAGCAGGCTCATGCTCAGCGAGTTCTCCGGCGAGACCTTGAGGACGACGGTGTTCCCCGCGAGCAGCGCCGGGACGATCTTGGCCATCGACGCCGAGAATGGCGAGTTCCACGGGATGATCGCGGCGACCACACCGATCGGTTCCCGGCGCACGATGGAACGGAACGGCGCGGACGGGTCAGCGGTGTCAGCGTCTCCTCCCACCCGAATTCCTCCGCCGCCTTCAGGTACGAGACGGCGAGACGTCCCACCCCGGGCTGCCCGGCCCGCGTGAACCAGAGAGCGGAACCGTTCTCGGCCGAGATGAGCTCGGCGATCTCGTCCGCGCGAGCCTCCCTCAGCGCGTTCAGCCGGCGGAGCACCGCGATCCGTTCCTCCGGCGGGGTCCGCGGCCACGGACCTTCGTCGAAGGCGGCCCTGGCCGCGGCGACGGCACGGTCGATGTCAGCGGGAAGGGCTTGGACGACGCGCCCCAGCACCGACTGGTCGTGCGGGGACACGATGTCCAGCCGCGCCGGGTCGCTCGGGGTCGTCCATTCGCCTCCGATGAAGAGCCTGTCGTTCGTGATCACCGTTCCGCCTCTCTAACTGTCACATCAACGTAGCACTTATATCGGTTAACGCCACAGCCGCGTGATACATTCCCGGCATGAGAGCCGATGCGACGCGAAATCTCGAAGCCGTCCTGACCACTGGCGCGCGCATGCTCGCTCACGACCCTTCGGCCACCATCAGTGCGATCGCCGCCGAGGCCGGTGTCGACAGGCGCACCGTCTACCGGCGCTTCGCCTCCCGTGAAGAGCTCCTGGCCGCCATCTACGACTCGCGGCTGACCGCGGTCGAACAGGTCGTCCGCGCCGCCCGGCTCACCGAGACGGCGGTCCCCGTGGCCTTGCACCGGTATGTCGAGGGCATCATCGAGGTCAACCGTGCCTGGCCGGTCGAGTTGACCCGGATGCGCGCCGAACCCTCCATCCAGGACCGCCGGAACCGGCTCTCCGCCGAGGTGGACACGTTCCTCCAGCGGGCCACCGACGAGGGATTTCTCCGCGCGGACGTCCCGGACGGCTGGGCGAGCCGGCTGCTGATCCAGCTCCTCCACCTCGCATCGAGGGAGGAAATGGCCGCCCCGCGCGCCGCCGATCTGCTCGTCGAGACCTTCCTGAGCGGGGTCGGTGCCCGCTGACGTCCCCCTCTTGTCCATAAAGGACATTCCAGCCCCGCTCGACGTCCGTATGGGCTTGGCGGTCACCCCGCGACCCCCACGGAGCGGCGACGTCACGCAGAGTGTGCGAAGGTGGCGGCATGGCCGCTTCCCACAGGCGCTTCCCCCTGTCCTGGACCACCGTCATGCCGGTCCTCGCCATAGTCGTGCTGGCGTTGAGCTGGGGCCGCGATCTGGGCGCGGTGCCGGTGATCATCGTCGCGCTCGCGCTCGGCGGGACGGTGCTGGCCGCGGTGCATCACGCCGAAGTGGTGGCGCATCGCGTCGGGGAACCCTTCGGCTCGCTGGTGCTGGCGATCGCGGTCACGGTCATCGAAGTCGCGCTGATCGTGACGATGATGTCCTCCGGCGGCCCCGAGGCAGGCACGCTGGCCCGCGACACGGTGTTCGCCGCGGTGATGATCACCATGAACGGCATCGCCGGCATCTCGCTCATGGTCGGCGCCCGTCGCTACGGCGAGACGCATTTCAACCCCGAAGGCAGCGGCGGCGCCCTCGCCACCGTGGCGACCCTGGCCACCGTCAGCCTCGTGTTGCCGACCTTCACCACCAGCACCCCGGGCCCGGCCTTCAACGGCACGCAGCTCACCTTCGCCGCCGTCGCCTCGCTGCTGCTCTACGGCCTTTTCGTGCTCACCCAGACCGTGCGCCACCGCGACTTCTTCCTGCCCGTCGACAGCGAGGGGTCGGTGAAGGAAGAGGAACACGCCGAGCTGCCGACCAGCAAGGCCGCGCTCACCAGCCTCGGGCTGCTGCTCGTGGCGCTGGTCGCGGTCGTCGGCCTGGCGAAGGTCGAATCCCCCGCCATCGAAGCGGGGGTCAGCGCGGCGGGCTTCCCGCAGTCGTTCGTGGGCGTGGTGATCGCGATGCTGGTGCTGCTGCCGGAAACGCTGGCCGCGACCAGGGCCGCGCGGCGCGATCGGATGCAGACCAGCATCAACCTCGCCTACGGTTCGGCGATCGCGAGCATCGGGCTCACCATCCCGACCATCGCGCTGGCGTCGATCTGGCTGGACGGGCCACTGCTGCTGGGCCTCGGCGCGACCCACATCGTGCTGCTGGCGCTGACGATCGCGGTCAGCGTGCTCACCGTCGTCCCCGGCCGCGCGACCCGGCTGCAGGGCGGGGTGCACCTGGTCCTGCTGGCCGCGTTCCTGGTGCTCGCCATCAACCCGTGACACGTCCTCTTCGGACCGGGTTCTGTCGGAGGTCCCGGGTAATCTCAGCCCCGTGAACGCTCGGGACCGCATCCAAGAACTCGCCGATCAGATCGTCGTCCTTCGCGACGCCTACTACCGGGGCTCGCCGAAGGTGGCCGACGCCGACTACGACGCGATCGAAGACGAATTGCGCGGGCTCATCGAGGCGAATCCCGAGCTGGCACCGGAGCCGAACCCGCTCGACCAGGTCGGCGCGCCCGCCGTCCTGCACGCGCCCATCCGGCATTCGCGGCCGATGCTGTCGCTGGAGAAGGCGACCAAGCCCGAGCAGGTCGAGGCGTTCTTCGCCCGGTTCCCCGGGCAGCCGGTGGTCGTCATGCCGAAGCTCGACGGCCTGTCGCTCGCCCTCGTCTACGAGAACGGGCGGCTCGCCAGGGCGGTCACCCGCGGTGACGGGACCACGGGCGACGACGTGACCATGCTGGTCCGGGCGCTGACCGACGGCGTCCCGGACAAGGTCGACGCACCCGGCCGGGTCGAGGTTCGCGGCGAGGCCGTCATGCTGCGGTCCACTTTCGCCGCCTACAACAAGGTCCATCCGGACAAGCCGCTGATCAATCCGCGCAACGCCGCCGCCGGCACCTTGCGCGCGAAGGACCCGGCCACCGTCGCCGAGCGGCGTCTGCAGTTCTTCGCGTTCGACCTCTCCACGGAGCCCGACAGCGCGGAAACCGATCTCGACGGTGCGCTGCGGACGCTCGGGTTCGCGGCCGCCGACATGCGCCACTGCGAAGACGCCGAGTCGGCGCAGGCGGTAATCACGACCATCGAGCAGCAGCGCAACGACCTCGACTACGACCTCGACGGCGCGGTGCTGCGCCTGGCGGATCGCGACGCCTACGCCGCCGCCGGGACGCGGTCCAGTTCCCCGCGCGGGGCGCTGGCCTTCAAGTTCGCCGCCGAGGAGAAGACCACCGTGCTCGCCGACGTCGTCTGGGACGTCGGCAAGACCGGCAAGATCGCCCCCGTCGCGTGGCTGGAGCCGGTGTTTGTCGGCGGGACCACCGTCACGCGCGCGACGTTGGCCAACCAGGAGGTCATCAAGGCCCGCGGCATCAAGATCGGCGACACCGTGCTCGTGCGCCGCGCCGGCGACGTGATCCCGTTCGTGGCCGGCGTCCTCGACGCCGCCAAGCGCACCGGCGAGGAGCGGGAGATCGTGCCGCCCTCGGTGTGCCCGTCGTGCGGAGAGCCGTTGACCGAACAGGGCAACAGCCGGGAACTGTTCTGCACCAACGTCGCCTGCCCCGCGCAGACCGTCCGGCGGCTGATCCACTGGGCGTCGCGCGCGGCAGCGGACATCGACGCGATCGGCGGCGTCTGGATCGAGCGGCTCGCCGAGGCCGGGATTCTCGAACACCCATCGGACTTCTACCGCCTCACCAAGGAAAAGCTGCTGGAGTTCGACCGCATCGGCGACATCTCCGCCACCCGCATGATCGAGTCGATCGACGCGAGCCGGGCCGTGGGCCTGCGCCGGGCGCTGATCGGCCTCGCGATCCCGATGGCCTCCGAAGGCACCGCCGCGCGGCTGTGCCGGGCCGGGTTCGGCTCGCTGGAGGCCGTCGCAGACGCGGGCGAGGAGGGTCTCGTCGCCGTGGAGGACATCGGTCCGAAGGTCGCCGCGTCCCTGATCGAGCACCTCACTCGGCTCCGTCCCGAGCTCGAGCGGCTGCGCGAGGCCGGGGTCTCGCTGGACGTCCGTGAAGAAGACCTCCCGCCGGTCGTCGCGGCGGGCGCGCCGCTGGAGGGCAAGACGGTCGTGGTCACCGGATCGATCAGCGACCCGCGCTCCGGCGAGAAGGTGCCGCGCCCGACCTTCCAGCGGCTGTGCGAGAAGGCGGGCGCGACCATCGCGTCGTCGGTCTCGGCGAACACGGACCTGCTCATCACCGGCGCCGACGTCGGAGCGAGCAAGCTCACCAAGGCCGAAAAGCTCGAAGTCGAAGTCGTCGACCAGGGCGTGATCTGGGGCCAGTTGATCGAAGCGGGCGTCGTCTAGCGATGGGTCTCGTGAGTGGCGAGGACGGTTAGAGCGGCCCGCTATTTGCTTACCCACACCTGAACAGGGCGAACGTGAGGTGTCAGTGGTCGAGCGGGGAGGATTGGGGACGTTGAGCGTCCCCAATCCTCCCCGCACACACGCCACCTGACAGAGACAACGGCGCACAGACCAAAGCGAATCTCGTGAGTGGTGAGGACGGTTCTAACCGTCCTCACCACTCACGAGACTCGACCGGCGATGTCACGTGACCGACCGGACGACACGCGTGATCCGGCGGACGACACGCGTGATCCGGTGGACGACACGCGTGGCTGGAGGAACGACACGACCGCGGCTGGGGTTCCGCCGCGAGCCGTCCGTCTGATCACGTGTGTCGTCCCTCCAGCCACGTGTGTCGTCCGGTCAGTCACGCGAACCCGCCGCCGGCGCACCGGCGGTAGGTACCTAAGCCACCCTTGGCTCTCACCGTCCTCGCCACTCACGAGACATCGGGCCGGTCCAAAGCCTGAAGCTCTGCGTGCGCGGCTTCGCGAAACCGAGACCAGTGCTCGTGCAGGTAGTCCCAGACGAGCTGACCATCGGGTGGCCCCTCCCAATAGGCTCGGTTGAGCCGGTCTGCCAGTTCACCGAGCGGCCCCGCGAGACCGACCGGCGCGATCAACGCCAGCCGGTTGTGCAGGAACCACATTCGATGCGAGAGCTCTGTCGATCGCTTGTCCCCGTCTGCAGTCGCGCGCTCCATCTCCTGGTAAACCTCGAGGTAGCCCTCCACCGCGATACGCAGCTCGGTTCGGCGGTCCGCCGCGCGCACCAGGCGTTCCCGGCGCTCAGCGGATCGCCCCGCCACGTGCTGGCTCACGATCGTGCCTGCGGCGCCGATCGCCGTTCCCAGCAAGGTCCCCACCACCAGAAGCCAGTTCATGACCGCTAGTCGCGGGCGGGTCCTGGCTCGTTAACGCATTTCCGGTTGTAAGACCCACCTTCCTGCCGGCGATATCAGGGTGAGAATCGGCCGCACGAGACAGGAGACGGGCCTTGGGCGATCAGGGACAAGCCATCGGGGTCGAAGACGAGCGCTACGAACCTCTTGTCCGCGAACTCGTGTTGATCCAGCAGCAGACCCACCAGATAGCCAGGACCCAGTTCGTGCAGTCACGGATCTGGTGGACAATCAATCTGCTAGTCGGCCTGCCCGCCGCCGGGGTGGCCGCCGCGGCCGGAGGGCTCGCGTTGTCGGGCGCGAGCCGAGCCGGTCTGGTCGGTGTGCTCGCGCTGGTTTCCGCAACACTGGGATCGTTCCAAACGGTGCTCGGCGCGCAACGGCGCCAGTCGAACGCCGAGCGCTGCGGGAATTCCTACCTGGAAGTCCGCAACGCGGCGAGGCGGCTTGCCCGGATCGATCTGGAGACGATGGAGTATTCCGACGCGCGGCGCACTCTCGAAGAACTGACCCGGCGACAGGAGGAGATCAATCGTTCGGCGGATCCGCCATCGTTTCTCGCCATGCGCGTCGGCAGGAAACTCGCCTACGGAAGCGACCTCCATCCTAATCTCCAGCCCAAAGATGCGTTCGCGATTCCGGCTCAGTCGTGAGCCGTCAATCCGCGGGCTTCGTCCGGTATCGCGGGCTCGTCGAGTGCCATTCGAAACCGCCGCCCATCCAGCCCCGCAATCCGCGGAGAAACCGCTGCAGTTCGGCCGAAGGCACCGTGCTCAGCTTCTCGTGCGCGGCCTGGAAATCGCGGACGACGTCGTTGTGCAGTTCGACGGTGATCGCCGTAGCCTCTTCGATCGTGCATTTCCGGTCGTCGGCGATCAGCAGCACCGCGTTGCAGGGCGGCGACTCGTCCTCCAGGTCCTTGGTGACGGAGTGCACGTCGTTGACGAGCACGGCCGCCGTCCCGGCTTGGATCGCCGCCTCGCGGACCCGGGGGTCGTAGTAGAGGTTCGCGGTCAGCTCGTAGCCGCCGAGGACGTCGATCAACGTCATCGAGGTGTAGAAGCTGTCGTGCTGCCTGGCCGCGAGATACTCCCACGCGGGCGGGTACTTCCCGCTGTGCCGCCATGCCGCGTAGGCGGTCCAGCTCACGAACATCGCGAAGGTCGAATAGCAGACACGCTGGACCTGCGCGGCGGTCCCGGATCGCCGCAGGAAATCCGTCGCCGAGCCGAGCGCCACCAGGACCCGGTCGTTCCGCAGCGTTTCGTCGAGGTCTCGGCTGAACTCACCCAGCGACGGCACCGGGTCCATGGCGGCCATCGCCAGCGCGAGCTTCGGCGGCAGCTCGGCCGGCACCGCGCCGAGCGAGGTGTCGTCGGCGTAGAGGTCGTCGGCCGCCCACCAGGCGGCGTTGAGCTTCGCCGAGATCAGCAGTCGCTCGGGATCTTCGCAATCCGGGTGGGCGAGCATGACGAGCCTGCCGAAGCCCGCCTTCCCGATCTGTTCGCATTCCTCCTCGTCGAAGCCGCACTCCCCCGCCCACAGCACCAGCCGCCGGTCGACCTCCACGGCGAGCGGGTCGTTGATCCGTTCCGTGACGGGGCAGTACAGCGGCGGCGCCGACCCGTCACCCCACGGCCGGTACGCGTAAGCCGGGTCGAGACCGGGTTCCTCAGGTGACGGAGCCTCCTGAGGAACCGCGGTCAGCCGGGCCGCCAGCCGGGCGGCGGACGTGCCAAGCCCGCTCGGCCCGGCCAGCAGCGTGGCGAGCGCACCTTGTTCGGTCATCGCTTCGCTCCAGGTCAGACGCGGTCCGCGGCGATGAGCAGATAGTGGAAGCTGCCTTCGCGGTACGCGTCCAGGAACGGCCCTTCGATCCCGGTCGCCACCGAAGACTTCGCCCGCAGCTCCCAGTACGGGATCGTGTCCGGCGTCAGATCCACCACCGAGATCGGCACCAGGTCGTTGGCCGTCATGGCCTTGAAGTACTCGCTGCGCGGATGGATGTTGCACGTGTAGTGCTGGTCGATCTGCGCGACGGCCTTCGACCGGCCACCGGTCACGTCGTTGTAGCACCCGGTGATGGTGACGTAGCGGCCGCCGAACTCCAGCTGTCGCGCGTGCTCGGCGAACAACTCGTGGAGGTCCACGTACATGGTGCTTTCGTTGTTCCAGATCGCCTTGCGCGAGCCGGATTCGAAACCGGTGTCGAGCATGTTGCGGAAGTGGTAGCGCACCCGGTCGGCGACACCGCGGATATCCGCCTGGTGATTGGCGAACTCGACCTGCTTCTCCGAGATCGAGATCCCGTCGACGTGGCAGCCGAAACGCGCGTTGGCCATGATGCTGGACCCGCCGCGCCCGCAGCCGGCGTCGAGGAGCCGGTCGTCCGGTTTCACGTCGCCGAGGTGATCGAGCAGAACGTCGGCCTGCGCCGTCTCCAGACGGTGCATTTCGGCGATGATCCGCTCGTCGTGGGTGTCTTCGGGGCCTTCCAGCACCGACCAGTCGACCTCGCCGACCCCGTAGTGGTGGTGATAGAGCCCGTCCACATCGCCCAGACGCAGGTTGACCGGGTCCTTCTCCTTGTTCCAGTACGACGCCACCGACTTCTGATACTCGGTGCGCAGAACCTTTGCGGGAGCGGGAGTACGGGCGATCGTCACGTGTGTGGTCCTTTCTGGAGCGTTGTTGTTCGTTGTCGTCGCGGGGCGAGGGGTCACCGCGCGACCTCGACGTTCTCCAGGACGCCGAGCGCGTCGGGCACGAGCACGGCGGCGGAGTAGTAGGTGCTGACCAGGTAGCTGGCGACCGCCTGTTCGTTGATTCCGTCGAAGCGCACGTTCAGGCCCGGCTCGTACTCGTCGGGCAGGCCGGTCTGGTGCAGTGCGATCACACCGTTGTCCTCCACGCCGGTCCGCATGGCGAGGATCGAGGACGTGCCGCTGTCGGTGATCGGGATCTTGTCGCAGGGCAGGAGCGGTACCCCGCGCCACGCGGCGACCACCTTGCCGTCGACGGTGGTGCCTTCCGGATACAGGCTGCGGCGCGTGCATTCCCTGCCGAACGCGGCGATCGCGCGCGG
Source organism: Amycolatopsis sp. EV170708-02-1 (assembly GCF_022479115.1). NCBI lineage: Bacteria > Bacillati > Actinomycetota > Actinomycetes > Pseudonocardiales > Pseudonocardiaceae > Amycolatopsis > Amycolatopsis sp. EV170708-02-1. Next base: position 1,723,164 of record NZ_CP092497.1, on the reverse strand, counting down.
GTGGGCGAGGAAGAACTTCGTCTTGCGGCGGCGGCTGACGAGCTCGTCCATGTCGTCGGGCGTCGGCGGACCCGACCGGGTCTGGAACCGCGATTTGAGATCGGCGTTGTGCAGCAGGCCGAACTCGCGGTTGTTGATCAGGTCGTACTCCTGCCGCTCACGCAGCGCCGAAATAGTCAGCCGGAGTTGCTCTTCGAACTGGTCCATCGGCCCGTTGTAGAGATCGGTCACCCGGGTGTGCACCCGGAGCGCCGTCTGCGCGACGGCCAGGTCGTACTCGCGCGGCGAGATCTCGTAATCGACGAACGTGCCCGGCAGCAGCGGCTCGCCGTCGTGTCCGGACGACATCCCGATCTCGGCCTCGCCCTTGGCGTTCTGCGGTTTTCCCTTGTGCGCCAGCATGTCCTGCACATGGCGGCGCATCGCCTCCGACCGGCCGTTGAGATCGGCGAAGTCTTCGGCACGCAGGGTCAGCACGATCACCGGGGTGACGGCCTTGGCGGTGAACGGCCAGTTCCGGTCGATGCCGGCGAGCATCTCGTCGCCGAAGTGGTCGCCGTCGGCCATGCTGCCGACGGAGGCTTCCGCGCCGTACTCGCCCGGCACCACCTTGGCGATCTTGCCGTGCGCGACCAGCACGACCTCTTCGAGCGGAGCGCCGTGGCTGACGATCGTCTCGCCGGGCTGGTACTCGTGCTGCACGAACCGGTCGGCGAGCGCGGTGAGCGTGTCTTCGTCGTCGAAACCCCGCAGCAGAGCCAATTCCGCGAGTTCCTGCGGGACGACCCGCACCTCCGTGCCGACGTTCGTGAAGCTCACCCGCCCGTCGCCGATCGCGTAGGTCAGCCGCCGGTTGACCCGGTAGGTGCCACCGGTCGCCTCGACCCAGGGCAGCATCTTCAGCAGCCAGCGCGGCGTGATGCTCTGCATCTGCGGCCGCGTCTTGGTGGTCGTCGCCAGGTTGCGCGCGGCGGCGGGGCCGAGACTGAGCCGCCGGTCGGCCTCCGGCGTCGTGGCGGTCATCCTTCGCGGCCGAGTTCGGCGGCTTCGAGGACGGCCAGCGCGTCCGGTACGAGCACGGCGGCGGAGTAGTAGGTGCTGACCAGGTAGGAGATGATCGCCTGCTCCGAGATCCCCATGAACCGGACGTTCAGCCCAGGTTCGTATTCGTCCGGCAGGCCGATCTGACGCAGGCCGACCACGCCCTGGTTCTTCTCGCCGGTGCGGATCAGCAGCACGGAACTGGTGCTGGTCTGGCTCACCGGGATCTTGTTGCACGGCAGGATCGGGACACCGCGCCAGGACGGCACCTTGTGCCCGCCGAGGTCGGTGCCGGTCGGGTAGATGCCGCGTTTGCTGCACTCGCGGCTGAACGCGGCGATCGTGCGCGGATGCGCGAGGAAGAAGCCGGGTTCCTTCCACACCAGGGCGAGCAGGTCGTCGAAGTCGTCCGGGGTGGGCGGGCCGGTGCGCGTCGCGATCCGCTGGGTGAAGTCGGCGTTGTGCAGCAGGCCGAAGTCGGTGTTGTTGATCATTTCGTGCTCTTGCCGCTCACGCAGCGCTTCGATGGTCAGCCGCAACTGCTGTTCGGTCTGGTCCATCGGCTGGTTGTAGAGATCGGACACCCGGCTGTGGACCCGGAGCACGGTCTGGGCGACGCTCAGTTCGTATTCGCGCGGGGAGGTTTCGTAGTCGACGAACGTGCCCGGCAGCAGCGGCTCGCCGTCGTGTCCGGACGAGATGTCGATCTCGGCCTCGCCGAAGTCGTTGGAGCGTCCGGAGTCCCGCGTAGCCTGCTCGATCTGCGCCTGCAGCGACTCGGACTGTTCGAGGACGCGCTCGAAATCCTGGCGGGTCAGGGTGAGCACGGTGCAGGCGGTGGCCGCCTTGGCGGTGAACTCCCAGATACCGTCGTCGTCCACGAGGGCTTGCGCGCCGAAGTAGTCGCCGTCCTTGACCACGCCGAGCGCGGTTTCGTCACCGTAGTGACCGGGGCCGGTCTTGCTGATCTTGCCGTGCGCGATGAGGAAGACCCGATCGGCCCGGTGCCCGAATTCGACGAGCACGTCGCCTGCCGCCACTTCCTGCTGTTCGAAGCGGCGGGCGAGTTCGGCGAGGACCTCTTCGTCGTCGTATCCCTTGAGCGGTTTCAGTTCCCCGAGTTCCGCCGGAATCACGCTGACCTCGGTGCCGGCCTTCGAGAAGGTCACCCGCCCGTCGCCGACCGCGTAATTGAGCCGTCGGTTGACCCGGTAGGCACCGCCGTTCACCTGAACCCATTCGAGCGACTTCAGCAGCCACCGGGACGAAATTCCCTGCATCTGCGGAACGGATTTGGTCGTCGTCGCCAGGTTGCGCGCGGCGGCCCGGCCCAAGCTCAGCTGCGGATTTTCCGGCCCCTGGACACCTTCGGCGGAAGTGCCCGATTCGGTCACGGTCACAGCAAGGTCCACCCTTCGATAGTCGTGTGAACAAACAAGATCCACAAATCGCGGCGTGCCGATCATGCCCCGAAGTGCGGCCCCGCAGGATCAACATAGCAAGGGGTTTTTCCCACACAAGCGCACTTTCAGGTAATACGACAAGGCCACCCGAATGCCGATTTTCCCATTGCGCAGGAAAGCTTTTGTTAACGTTACCCGGCGCTTTATGGCCGCCACGCAATCGGGCCAGTAATTGTTCTGAGGTGTCACGCGGGACCGCACCGGAACTCCCCGGCGTGCCCGCTACGCGGCCGTTGGAGTGGCCACAACGGACTCTTTCGGGTCGCCTCCGCATGCTCGTTCGACACTGACTTGACAGACAGCGACGAAACAGAGGGTCGCGTCCGGACACTCCGTCGGGTCATGGTTCAGCCCTTGCTGATATATCAGCGTAGACTGTACTGTCCTGCGTGTGCTGACATGTGAGACCCAGGGCGCCGCGCTCGCCCGGCTCGGCCGCGCCCTCGCCGACCCGAATCGGTGCCGGATCCTGGTCGCCCTCCTCGACGGAGTGAGCTATCCCGGCAGGCTGGCCGATCAACTCGGCCTGAGCCGCTCGAACGTGTCGAATCACCTCGCGTGCCTGCGAGGCTGCGGGCTGGTCGTGGCGACCTACGAAGGCAGGCAGGTCCGTTACTCGCTCGCGGACGCGCATCTGGCCCGCGCGCTGCGCGAACTCGCCCAGGTCGTGCTGGCCGTCGACACCGCCGAGCCCTGTGTGGACGAGGTGCTCCGATGAGCGTGGAGAGCGGATCCTGCGCGGACGGCTGCTGCGCCACGAACTCCACAGTGGCCCCGGATCGCCGCGCGCTGCTGTCCCGGCGGGTCCGGCTCCTGGTCGCCGCGACGATCACCTACAACATCGTCGAGGCGGTCGTCGCCATCTCGGCGGGCACCATCGCCTCTTCCACCGCCCTGATCGGCTTCGGCCTGGACTCGGTCATCGAGGTCGCTTCGGCCGCGGCCGTCGCCTGGCAGTTCTCCGACAGGGACCCGGAAGCCCGCGAACGCACCGCGCTCAAGGTCATCGCGGTGTCCTTCTTCGCACTGGCCGCCTATGTCATCGTCGAGTCGGTGCGCACCTTGTTCGGAGCCGACCCTGCCGAGCACTCCCCCGTCGGCATCGTGCTGGCGGCGGTCTCACTGCTCGTGATGCCCTTCCTGTCCTATGCCCAGCGCCGAGCCGGGCGTGAACTCGGCTCCGCGAGCGCCGTCGCCGACTCGAAGCAGACCTTGCTCTGCACGTACCTTTCCGGTGTGCTGCTCGTCGGGCTGCTGCTCAACAGTCTCTTCGGCTGGTACTGGGCGGACCCGCTGGTCGCGCTCGTCATCGCCGCCGTCGCGATCAAGGAAGGCCGCGAGGCCTGGCGCGGCGAGCACTGCTGCTGAAAGGAGCGCCATGACCCGGCCCGCACGGTGGAACCGGTACTGGGACGGCAAATCCCGCAACTACGACCGGGAAATGCAGTTCATGGACCGGAAGCTCTTCGGCGATTCGCGGGCATGGGCCTGCGGTCAGGCCACCGGCGACGTCCTCGAAGTCGCGGTCGGGACCGGCCTGAACCTGCCGCTCTATCCCGAAGGGGTCACGCTCACCGGCATCGATCTCAGTGACGGCATGCTCGCCATCGCCCGCGGCCGCGCCGAACGGCTCGGCCATCCGGCGACGCTACGGCGCGCCGACGCGCACGACCTGCCCTTCGACGCCGATTCGTTCGACACCGTGGTCTGCACCCTCGGACTCTGCGCCATCCCCGACGACGGCAAGGCGCTGCGGGAGATGGCCCGGGTGCTCCGGCCCGGCGGCAGGCTCATCCTGCTCGACCACATCGTGAGTTCGTCCCGCGCGGTCCGCGGTCTGCAATGGATCGCCGAGAAGATCACCGTGCCGATGGCGGGCGAGCACTTCCTCCGGCGGCCGTCCGACAAGATCGGCGACCTCGGCCTGGCCGTCGAACAGCGGGAGCGGTTCAAGCTCGGGCTGGTGGAACGGCTCGTCGCCCGCAAGTGAGGCGTGTCATCGGAATTTCATCGATCCGGCCGATCCTGATGAGGTGACCTACCCCCAGCAGCAGCCGTCCATCTGGCAGCAGTACCCCGTCGCCCCGCCGAAGAAGACCCCGAACACCGGACTGATCGTCGGGATCGCCGCCGCGGCGCTCGTCGTCACCGGCGGAGCGATCGCGGTGACCGTGGCACTCGCCACCGGCGGCAGCGCACCCGAAGTCGACCCCGACCCGTTTTCCGCGCAGGCCGGGGATTGTCTTTCGGCTGACGAGGACGCCGGATCCAATGGCGCGTTCAGTTCCAGCGCCGTGCGGGTGCACTGTTCGGACAGTTCCGCCAACTACACGGTGATCGCACAGCTCGCGAGCGGGTCCGGCTCGGATTGCAACGCCGTGCCCGGCTACGAATACGGCAACCCCGTCGTCTACGACTTCACGTCGGGGCAGTCCCGGGAACTCTGCGTCATGCCGAAGGGTTGAGCGGCCCGGTCCCCCTGGGGAGACTCCGTACTTGACCGGCATGCAGATCGGCCACCCACTCCCATCCGGGTTCGGCCGACGAGCCGATCCGCGGGTCTTCGGGAGTGCGGCCGTCGCGCACGGCGTGCACATACGCCCGGTCCAGATCGATCCGAGCCCGCGCCTGGCCGGCACCGCCGACGGCACCGTGGCCGGGTACGACGACATCGACTTCGCCGGCGACCTCGTCGAGAAGGCGGAGTCCGGCGAGGTAGTCGCCGATCGGGTCGGTGGTGTTGTCGAACATCGGGACCAGGACGTCGGAAAGCATGTCACCCGCGACGAGCACCCCGCGCTCCTCGATCACCAGCGCCGCGTGGCCGGGAGCGTGAGCCGGATGCTCGATGATCCGCAGTTCGTGGCCGTCCCAGGGAATCCGCGTGCTTCCGGCGGGCAGAGCGGTGACGAGGCCGAACAGATCGAACGGCACCTCGCCGGCGATCTCCGGCGGCAGTCCCTCGGCGAAGTCGGTCTTCCAACTCGCCTTAGACCGCAGGTCTCGCAGATACGCCGCGCAGCGTTCCGTGCCATAGCGGGGTACGTCACCGAACGCGGAATGCCAGAGCGCGTGATCCCAATCAGGATGGGTCGCGAAACCCGCCACCACGGCCCGGCCGGATTCGGCCAGGTCGTTCGCGAGGCAGGCCATTTCGTCGCCGGTGATCCCGGGGTCGACGAGCAGCACACCCGCCTCACCCTCGACGACGACCGTGTTGTTGCGGAGCAGCGCGCTCTGATGGACCAGCACGCCCTCGGCGACCTTTGTCAGCATGGACTCGTGGCCTCCCAGGCCGCTTCGATCATCCCGAAGATCTCGTTCACCGCGGCCTCCGGATCGGCCGCCTCCCTGCCGAGCGAGTAGGCGTCGATCACGAACCTCGCGATCGTCCGGCAGGCGGTCGCGGACCGCGCCGCCTCCGCATCGGCCATGATGGCCGCCGCCAGGGATTCCGCATGGCGCAGCCTCATCGAGTCCTCGTACTCCCGCAGAGCGGGCGTTTCCTCGATCATGCGCCAGATCGGGGCGGCCCCGTCCGCGGTGCAATGACGCACCATCGAGTGGACCTGACGACGTAGCGCGGCGACGAGCGGCTCGCCCGCCGACCGTTCAGCGACCGCCCGTGTGAGGCCTTGCTCGAAGTCGGCGTCCTGCTCGAACACCAAAGCCTCTTTCGAAGGGAAATGGGAGAAGAGCGTCGTGACGGCGACGTCGGCATCCGCGGCCACCTCGCGGATGCCCACCGCGTCATATCCGCGTTCCAGGAACAGCCGCAGCGCGGTGTCGGCGATCTTCTGACGGGTCGCTGCCTTCTTCCGTTCGCGACGTCCGGTCGGCGCTGTCATGCGGTGAAGCTATCAGATGCAAAACAATAACCGTTTCAAAACACTAACCGTTAGTGCTACGGTCGGTCGTATGAAGCAAGTGATCTTCACCGAGTTCGGTGGTCCGGAAGTCCTGCGACTCGTCGACGCCGAAGAACCGCACGCGGGGCCAGGCCAAGTACGCATCGCCGTGCGAGCGGCCGGGGTGAATCCTGTCGATTGGAGGGTCCGCGAAGGCCAGGTCCTCGGCGCGCATCCGACCGTGCTGCCGTCCGGAGTGGGCATCGACGCCGCCGGCGTGGTGGACGAGGTGGGTGAAGGCGTCGACGGGGTCGAGGTCGGCGACTCCGTGTTCGGCGAGGGGTCGAGCACCTACGCCGAATTCGCCGTGCTGTCGGCCTGGGCGCGGATGCCCGAGGGACTCACCTTCGAAGAGGCGGCGGGATATCCCTCCGTCGTCGAGACCGCGCTGCGGCTCATCCGCGAGGCCGGGGTGCGGCCCGGCGAGACACTGCTGGTCAGCGGCGCGTCCGGCGGGGTCGGATCGGCGGTGCTGCAGTTCGCGCGCGAACGCGGCATCACGGTGATCGGCACCGCGAGCGCCGCGAACCAGGACTACCTGCGTGATCTGGGCGCGCTCGCGACGACCTACGGCGAGGGCTGGGTGGACCGGGTGCGCCTGCTCGGCCGGGTCGACGCCGCCCTCGACCTCGCCGGATCAGGCGTGATCGCCGAACTGGTCGAGCTGACCGGCGATCCGGGGAAGGTCCTCTCCATCGCCGACCTCAGTGCACCCGAGTTCGGCGTCCGCTTCTCCGGTGTGGCCGGGAGCGTGCCGGACGCGCTGGCCGAGGCCGTCGACCTCATCTCGCGGGGGAAGCTGCACATCCCGGTCGAGAAGTCCTATTCGCTCGCCGACGCCGCGGCGGCACACGCCGACAGCCGTGCCGGGCACACCCGCGGCCGCCGGGTCATCGTCGTGTGAGCGGATTCAGGCGGCGGGAAGGATCACGACGCCGTCGTCATCGGAGTAGAGCGTGTCGCCGGGGGTGAAGGTCACTCCCCCGAAACCGACCGGGACGTCGACAGCGCCGACGCCCGCCTTGGAGCTCTTGCGCGGGTTGGTGCCGAGCGCCTTCACCCCGAGCGGGAGCCCGGCGAGCTCGGCGCTGTCGCGCACCGCGCCGTTGACGACGATGCCGGCCCAGCCGTTGTCGACGGCGGACTTCGCGATCATGTCGCCGGTGAGCGCGCTGTGCAGGGAACCGCCGCCGTCGACCACCAGCACGGCGCCGTCACCCGGGGTGGCCAGGAGTTTCTTGACCAGGCCGTTGTCCTCGTGACAGGACACGGTGCGGATCGGGCCCGAGAAGGACCGGTGCCCGCCGAACTGGCGGAACTGGGTGTCGCAGACGCGCAGCCGGTCGCCGTGTTCGTCGACGAGGTCGGCGGTGGTGAAGGAATCGATCACGGCGCCCGAGTGTAGGTGCCGGTCGACCCGTTTCGCGCCTGCTCGATGAGATCCGCCACACGGCATCTGGGTGTTCGGGGAACCCGCATGGAGCGTCACGTCGCCTCGGACGGGAACACCGTGTCGAGCACGTGGGTGAGGATGGCGGCGGGATCCGCGGCGGGGGCGACCGTCTGGCGCAGCGCGAGACCGATGCCCAAGGCACCCAGCATGACGACGGCCTGATCCAAGGGCATGGCGGGTTCGAGACGCAGGCGCCGGGTGTGTTCGGCGAGCAGCGCGACCACCTCGTCGTCGTGCCGTCGCTGGATCGCCGCGACCAGCGCGGCGGTTTCGGGCTGCTGCGCCGTCGCGGCGAGCACCTCCGCTGCCGCCGCGCTCCACTTCGCCGCGTCCTTGTCCGCCACGTCGGCAGGATTCAGCGCCGCGATCACCTCATCGCGCGATGTGGCACGAGCCAACGCTTCGCGCAGTGCCCCCAGATGGCCGTCCGCGTCGGCTTCGATGATCGCCAGCCACAGCCCTTCCTTGCCGCCGAAGTGCTTGTAGACCGCGCCGCGGGTGTACCCGGCGTCGGCCGCGATCTCCTCGACCGTCGCCGCGAGGAAACCGCGCCGCAGGAAGACCTCGCGGCCGGCGGCCAGCAAGTGTTCGTGGGTGCGGCGTTGCTGCTCGGCCCGTGTCAGCCTGGTCATCGGCTCCCATTCAGTAACAGTGTGTTTCTGGAAACGCGACGTTACTGTATCGTCGGCCGTATGGACCTCCTGGCACCCCTGGCGGCGTTTCTCAGCCTTCCCCTCTTCCTGGCCGGGTTCGCGTGGTACGCCGTCCGTGCCCGGAGTCGCGGTGTCAGCCAGTCCCTTCTCGCACCGATCGAGGAGATCTGGGATCCGATCTCGCACAAGACGAACATCGAGATCCAGATCGAGGCCGAGCGGAGTCCGGAGACGCCCTCCCCCGGTGACCCGCCCGACTTCAGTATCCGACGGTGAAATGCCGGTCCCGCCCCGGATTCTCGAGCTCGTCGACGATGGCCACGGCGAGATCCTCGGCCGAGATCCGGGACGATCCGTCCGCCGCTGCGAGGATCGTCGTCGTCCCTCGCCGGTAGGCCCCGGTCCGGACGCCGGGTTCGAGGATCGCGGGCGGGCTGAGGTACACCCAGTCGCCCGAGTGCGCTTCGCAGGCTTGGAGCTGCGTCGTGCTCGCCGAGGCGATGGTCCGCCACGCCGCCGGGACGAACGCCGGATCGTCGATCACGAGCCCGCCCGACGGCGAGCGCAGCGGCCCCGCGCCACCGACGACCAGGACACGGACACCGGCCGCGGCATCGAGCAATGCCGTGATCGTGGCGGCGACGGTGTCTTCCGCGCCGGGCTCGGGTCTCGTCGCGCACACGACGGCGTCGACTCCCGCGAAGACGGCGCTCATCCGGCCGATGTCGGTGGCGTCACCGCGCACGACCTCGACGCCCGGATGCGGCGATTCCGGCGGCGTACTGCGGAAAACGGCGGTGACGTGATGTCCGCGGGAAGCGGCTTCGGCGACGACCCTGGAGCCCGCCATTCCCGACGCTCCGACGACGGCGATCTTCATCGGACGGCGCCCTTCGGAGTGATCTGGCCCGCGACGATCGAGGCCAAGGCGAGTGCGAACCCGGCGAGCTGGATCGGGCCGAGCGACTGACCGAGCAGCGCGGCGCCGAGCAGCGCGGCGACCATCGGCGAGAGCAGGCCGAGGACGGCGACCGAGGTGACCGGCAGCGACGTGATGCCGCGGAACCACAGGACATAGGCGAGCAATCCGCCGATCAGGCCGAGCCAGAGGTACCCGAGAGCGGCGTTCAGGTCGATGGCCGGCGGTGCTCCTTCGAACAGGAAGGTCACCGGCACCAGGAACAACCCGCCCGCGGTGAGCTGCCACGAGGCGAACGCGGTGGGCCCCACCTCCGCCGGACGTCCCCACCGTTTGGTGAGCGTGACGCCGAGCGCCATCGTCGCGGCGCCGCCGAGTCCGGCGATCACGCCGAGGACGTCGAAACCCGCCGCCGGCCCGAGCACCACCAGCCCGACACCCACGATCCCGACGATCCCCCAGGCGAACCGCCACGCGGACGGGCTCTGACGGAGCACGGCCACCGCGAGGATCGCGACGAGCAGCGGCTGGGCGGCGCCGAGGGTGGCGGCGACCCCGCCGGGCAGCCGTTCGGCGGCGACGAACAGCAGCGGGAAGAACATCCCGATGTTGAGGACACCGAGCGCGGCGGCCTTCAGCCACCAAGTGCCGCGCGGAAGGGTGCGGGTGATGGCGAGCGCGATGAGCCCGGCGGGCAGGGCGCGCATGAGCCCCGCGAACAACGGATGCCCCGGCGGGAGGAGTTCGGTGGTGACCACGTAGGTCGTCCCCCAGACCATGGGGGCGAAAGCGGTCAGCGCGGTACCGGCGAGACCGGCGGCGAGCGGTGTGGTCGTCAGCGTTTTCACGCTTCTCAGCTTCGGCGCTCCCGATCAATGAGTCCAACACATGTTTGTCACTTGATCCATCGTGATTCAAGATGGATCCATGGAGCTTCAGCAGATGCGGTACGTCGTGGCCGTGGCGGAGACGAACAGCTTCACGCGCGCCGCGCAACGGTGTCTCGTCGTGCAGTCGGCGCTGAGCCACCAGATCGCCCGGCTGGAACGGGAACTCGGCGCGCGGCTGTTCGAACGCACGAGCCGCCGGGTGCGCCTCACCGCCGCGGGCGAGGCGTTCCTGCCCGCCGCCCGGCAATGTCTCGAAGCCGCCGAACGAGCGGGATCGGAGGTCGCCGCGGCCGTCGGCGAGATCCGCGGGCGGCTCACCGTCGGGGTCATCCCGACCGTCGCGGCGGTCGATGTCCCGGCGGCACTGCAGACCTTCCGCGGCCGATACCCGCACGTCCGGATCGGGCTGCGGGTCGGGGCGAGTGGGCACCTGGTCGAGCAGATCAAGGACGGCGCGATCGAGGTGGCGTTCCTCGGTCTCCCGGTGACCGATCGGCCGGACGGCGTGAGCACCTGCGAACTGGGCCGCGACGATCTGATCGCCGTGGTGGCTCCCGGGCATCCGCTCGCCGTCGAGTCCGAAGTGGACTTGAAGCGGCTTTCGTCCGAAGTGTTCGTCGACTTCCCGTCCGGATCGGCGGGACGGGCGCAGACCGATCAGGCGTTCGCCGCGGCCGGAGTGGCCAGGGAGGTCGCGTTCGAGGTGACGGCCGCCGACTTCATGGCGCGGCTCATCCATCAAGGACTGGGGGTGGCGCTGCTGCCGTCGAAATTCGTGCCGAACCTGACCGACGTCGTCACCGTTCCGGTGCGGGACGCGCCCGCACGGATCGAGCACCTGGTCTGGAACCGCTTCACCGTCACTCCGGCGGCGAAGGCGTTTCTGGAGGTGCTGGGCGTCGGCGAGGAGTGAGGACGGTGTCTGCTTCGGTCGCATGACCGCTGGGGCGGGGTTCAGTCAGCGGTGGAGCCGGCAGGCAACCGCTGGCTCAGCGGACTGTCGGAGCCGGGAGTGCGACCACCTCGCGCAGCTCGGCGGCGGCCTGGGCCATGACCTGAGCGAGCGTGGTGTCCGGCTCGGCCAGCCAGCGGGGCATGGCGCGCCGGTGGATCGCCAGCACCACGTCGATGATGAAGCGTGCTTTGCCTGGCTCGACGCCGCGGCGTTCGAGCGCCGGTGCCAGCGCGTCGCCGATGTCGGCGAGCTTGATCAGATCGCGCTCGGCCAGTGCCGGGTTGGCGGCGATCACTCTTCCCCGGCGCAGCAGGAACTCGCGTGGACGGAAGATCTCCTCGGCGGTTCCCATCGCGGTCAGCAGCGCCTCGATCGGGGTGAGGCCCGGGTCGGCCGCCTCGACCTGGGCGACGAGGTGGGCCTCGAGTTCGTTGCCGGCGAAGAGGACTTCCCGTTTGTCGGGGAAGTAGCGATAGAAGGAGCGTTCCTTCAGGCCGGCTGCGCCGGCGATCTGCGCGACCGAGGTGCGCTCGAACCCCTGCGTCTCGAACAGCTCGAGCGCCGCGCGTTCGAGCCGGCCCTGTGCGTCGGATTCCCATCGCGGCATACCCACCAGCGTACGACAACAGGAGCTGTTGTCAGCTGGTACGGTCGATGACAACAGATGCTGTCATCAGCCAGGAGATCGTCATGAAGGCTCTGCAGTTCGACCGGTTCGGTTCCCCGGACGTGATCGTGCTCCGCGACGTCCCGCAGCCGGAGCCGGGACCCGGCCAGATCCGGATCGCCGTACGGGCGTGCGGCCTGACACCCGCCGACTGGCACATCGTCGACGGTCTCCTCGCCGACCATCTGCCACCGCTGCCGCGCGGGCTCGGCCTCGAGGTCGCCGGCACCGTCGACGTGCTCGGCGAGGGCGTCGACGGCGTCCAGATCGGCGACCGCGTCTTCGGCCCGGCCACCTTCGACGGCCCAACGGCCGGCGCCGCCGAGTACGCGCTGATGCCGGCCTGGGCACGCATTCCCGAGGGCGTCACCGCCGAGCAGGCCGCCGCGCTGCCGATGGCGGCCGAGACGGCGTGGCGCGCGCTCGACGAACTCGGCGTCCGGCCGGGCGAACTGCTGCTCGTCCACGGCGCGGGCACCACCGTGGGCGAAGCGGCGGTGCGCTTCGCGCTGCACCGGGGTATTCGGGTGATCGCCACAGCCGGGCCGACTCGGGCCGCCGCCCTGGAAGAGATCGGCGCCCGGGTGACCGCCTACGGCGAGGGCATGGCCGAACGCGTCAGCGCGCTGGCCCCGGGCCCCGTGGACCGCGCTCTGGACGCCGCGCCGACCGGGGGCCGGATCGACCGCGCCGACCAGCCCAGCCCGGCCGGCGGCTCGCTACCTGCCTTGATCGAGCTGACCGGGGATCCCGACCGTGTCCTCACCGTCTCGGACTTCGCCGCCGCGGCCGAACTGGGCGTCCGGATCACCACCGAGATCCGCTACGACCGGATGAACGAGTTCGCCAGGCTCGCCGGCGAAGGCATCCTGGTCGTACCGGTCGCCCACACCTACACACTCGACCGGATCCAGGAAGCGGCCGAGCTCAGCCGATCCCGCCGCCCCGGCGGCAAACTCGTGCTCGTCCTGTGACCGCCCTGCCGGCCGTCTTGTCCCCTTGCCAAGTACGTGAAGGCCCCCTTCCTGTACCTAGGCGCAAGGAAGGGGGCCTTCATGTACTTCAGGGGCGAGCCAGAGGCCCTACTTGCCGTCCGCCTTGATGATTTCGTACAGGCTGGTCCACGAGCTACGCCCGTGGCCCGCCGCGATCGCCCGGTCGTAGTGGGACTTGACCGCCTCCGGCAGGGCCGCGTCGACCCCGGCGTCCAGGCTCGCCTGGACGATGTGGTCGGCCGTCGCGCCCATCATCGTGACGTTGGCGTCGTCGCCGGGGTGGTCGCCCTTCTCGATCTGCTCGGCTGCGGCGTCCAGGTAGAAATCCATCATCCTGAAGTTGTCCTTGGCGTAGGGCACGAACTTCTCCGCAGGCACCCCTGCCGACCGCACCAGCGCGCTCGCGTGCAGGAACACCGAAAGCGAGGTGAGGAAGATGTCCAGCTGCGCCTGGTAGAACAGCTGCGCCAGCCGGACGTCCTCGCCGAGGAAATCCGGACGCCCGATCAGCGCCAGGGTTTCGCGGTGCTTCTCGAACACCTCGGTGGGGCCGCTGTAGAAGACGTAGGCCTCGTCCTTGCCCACCAGTTCGGCGGGCACCATCACGCCACCGGCGACGAACCGCGCACCGCGGGCCTCGACCCATTCGGCGGCTTCGCGGGTCTTCTCCGGGGTGTCCGAGCTGAGGTTGACGATCACCTTGCCCGCCAAGGCGTCCTCCGCCTTGCCGAGGATGTCGTACATCGCGGCGTAGTCGGTGAGGCTCAGCAGCACCAGCTCCGACGCCGACACCGCGTCCGCCGGTGTCTCGGCACGCACGGCACCGGCGGCGACGACCCCGTCCGCGCGGGCGGCGGTGCGGTTCCAGACGGTCACTCCGTGGCCGTTCTCCAGGAGCACCCGGACCATGGCCTGTCCCATCGGGCCGAGCCCGATCATTGTGATCATTGTGTTTTCCCTTACTTCTTGAGGAGTTCGATGACGCCGATCAGGTCTTCGGCGCCGTGTCCGTCGGCGACTCGCTTGTCCATCAGCGACTGGAGCGGCGTGAGCAACTCGGCGCTGATGCCCTGGTCTTTCGCCGCCTGCGCCAGGTTGGGGTAGGCGGCCGCCTGCATCTCGATGTTCGACACGACGTCGGTGACGTAGTCGCCGTCGTCGATCTGTTCGGCCGAGCGCTCCAGGAAGCCGCCCATCGCGTCCAGCCAGCCGCGGAGCAACGGCGCGAATTCCCGTGCCTTGACCCCGGCGGAGCCGACCAGCGCGTACGCCTGGATGACGCCGACGAAGTACCCGTACATCCCGCTGAGCAGCGCGATGTCGTGCAGAGGCGCCAATCCGGGGTCGGCGCCGAGGTAGTTGACGCCGCCAAAGGTGTCGAGCGCGGTGCGGGCCCGGCCGAAGACGGTGCCCGATCCGCTGTAGAAGATGAACGCCGCGGGCGTGCCGATCATCGGCGGGACGGCCATGATCCCGCCGTCCAGGTAAGCCGCGCCGTGCTCCTCCGCCCAGGCGCTCATCTCACGCGCCTGGCCGGGGGTGCCGTTGGTCAGGTTGATCAGCTGCCGTCCCTTGAGCTCGGCCGCCACCGGGTCCAGGACCTCGTGCACCGAGTCGTAGTCGAGCAGGCAGGCAATCACGATCGCGTTCTCGTCCGCCGCGAGGGCCTCCGAGACCGTCGAGGCGACCGAAGCACCCTTCGCCGCCACTGCCTCGGCCCGGCTCGCGGTCCGGTTCCACACGGTGACCGGATGGCCCGCGGTGAGTAGTGCTTCTACGAGCGCGCTTCCCATCGCGCCCAGCCCCAGTACCGTCACCGGGGTCTTGCCGTGTTCGCTCATGGGACCACCGTGACGGGGCCCGCGCACGGATCGCTGCGGGTTCACGCACGGTCTTGTCGGTGGTCCACGCTAACGTCGGTTTCGTGCGTTTCGGAGTGCTTGGGCCGCTCGCCGCGTGGACGACCGCGGGCGAGCCCGTCGTCGTGCCCGAGGCGAAGGTCCGCCTCCTGCTCGCCGCGCTGCTGTCCCGCGAGGGCAGGGCGGCGTCGGTGTCGTCGTTGACCGACGATCTCTGGGGCGAGCACCCGCCGGGCAATCCGGGCAACACCCTGCAGACCAAGGTCTCCCAGTTGCGCCGCGCCCTGGACAAGGCCGAGCCGGGCGCCAGGGAGCTCGTGACACACCAACCGGCCGGATACGTCCTCGCCGTCGAGCCCGGTGAGCTGGACGTCCATCGGTTCCGCGCGCTCACCGCCCGCGCCCGCGACGCGGCCGACCCGCGCGCTCGCGCGGCGCTGCTGGCAGACGCGCTGGCGTTGTGGCGAGGGCCGGCCTATGCCGGCTTCGAGGACGAGCCCTTCGCCGTCGCCGCCGCTCAGCGGCTGGAGGAGGAAAGGCTGCTCGCCGAAGAGGAGCGAGCCGAGGCCCGGCTGGCTCTCGGCGAACACGGCGTCCTCACCGGGGAACTGGCCGGTCTGGTCTCGCGGAATCCGCTGCGAGAGCGGATGCGCGGCCTGCTGATGCGCGCGTTGTACGCGGCCGGGCGGCACAGCGAGGCGCTCGAAACCTATGCCGAGCTGCGTGCCCGCCTGCGTGACGAGTCCGGGCTCGAGCCGGGCCCGGACCTCGCGGCGCTGCACCAAGCGATCCTCACCCGCAGCCCGGAGCTCGATCCGGACAGCGCCGCCGAGCCGGTACGCGGAAACCTCCCGGAGGCCCTGACCGAGCTGATCGGCCGGAGGACCGCGATCAAGGAGGTCGGTGCCCTCGTCACCGACGCGCGGCTGGTCACCCTCACCGGCCCCGGCGGTGTGGGCAAGACCAGGCTCGCCATCGAGGCCGCGTCGAAGCTCGCGATGGCGGACGGCACCTGGCTCGTCGAGCTGGCGGGCCTGGACGTCGTCGAGTGCCCGACGTGCCCGCCCGAGGATCTCGTCGCCGTCGTCGTAGCGGCCGTGCTGGACCTTCGGGAGGAGGCGACGTCCACCGGAACGCTGACACAGTCGATGGCCGCGGCCCTCCGGGACAAGGAGATCCTGCTCGTCCTGGACAACTGCGAGCAAATCGTCGAGCCGGTCGCGGCGATGGTGGAACGGCTGCTCGCGGCGGTGCCCCGGCTGCGCGTGCTCGCCACCAGCCAGGAACCGCTCGGGCTGCCAGGGGAGAACGTCTGGGCGGTGCCGCCGCTCGAGTTGCCCGAGCAGCCGGATTTCGCCGCCGTGCGGGACTCGAGCGCGGTCCGGCTGTTCGCCGCCCGTGCCGCCGCGGCCGCGCCGGGGTTCGCGCTCGACGCGGAGAACGCCGCGGTGGTCGCCCGCATCTGCCGCACCCTCGACGGAATCCCGCTGGCGCTCGAACTCGCCGCCACCCGGGTCCGGACGCTCGGCGTGCACGAACTCCTCGCCCGCCTGGACG
Source organism: Amycolatopsis sp. EV170708-02-1 (assembly GCF_022479115.1). Taxonomy (NCBI): domain Bacteria; kingdom Bacillati; phylum Actinomycetota; class Actinomycetes; order Pseudonocardiales; family Pseudonocardiaceae; genus Amycolatopsis; species Amycolatopsis sp. EV170708-02-1. The sequence goes on along the minus strand of NZ_CP092497.1, from coordinate 1,706,804 downwards.
ACCGGTTCGGCCTGCTGTCCTCGGGCAGACGAGGCGGGCCGCGCCGCCAGCAGACGCTCCGCGCGATGATCGACTGGAGCTGGAGCCTCCTGAGCGAGCCCGAGCAGATCGTGCTGCGCAGGCTCGCCGTCCACGCCGAGGGTTGCGGGCTCGACGCCGCCGAGTCGGTCTGCGCGGGCGGCGAGATCGCCGCCGGGGACGTCTTGGATCTGCTGTCCCGCCTCGTCGACAGGTCACTGGTGGTCAGCAGGCAGGGCAGGTCCGGCGAACCGCGGTTCCGGCTGCTGGAGTCCGTTTCGGCGTACGCCTTGGATCACGCCGAGCGAGCGGGCGAACTCGACGACCTGTACCTGCGGCACGCCCGCTTCCACGTCGAGCTGGCCGAGCGTGGTGACGCGGGCTTGCGCGGCAGGGAACAGCGTCGCTGGCTCGACCGGCTGGACGCCGAAGGCGCCAACACCCGTCGAGCGCTGGAAACGCTGCTGAGACAAGGAGAACACCGGCTCGCGGCGCGGCTGGTGAACGCGACGACCTGGTTCTGGTTCCTGCGCGGGCGGCTCACCGAGGCCCGGCGTTCGCTGGACCTCGTGCTCGGCACGGAGATCGGCGCCGTCGACGAGTACGCCCAGGCGCTCGGCTGGCGCACCGGGATCGCCGTGCTCGACGGCACCGGAACGGACGCCGCCGTGGAGGAGACCGTGCGGGCCATCGCCGATCCCGGTGTCCGGGCGCGGATGGCTTGGTTCCTCGGCTACGCGTGGTCGACGGTCGGCGACCTGTGCCGGGCGGAAAAGCTCACGCTCGACGCATGGGAAACCGCCCGCGACATCGGTGACGACTGGAGCACCGCGGCCGCGCTGAGCGACCGGGCATCCCACCTGATCTCCGGCGGCGACCTCACCGGAGGTGGCCGGATCGCCGCGCAGAGCGCCGCGATCTTCGACGGCCTCGGCGAACGCTGGGGCTGGCTGCAGGCGTCGTTCGTCCTCGGCATGCTGGCGTCGATCGCCGGGGACTACGAGCACGCCGCCCGCGTCCATCGGGAAAGCCTTCGCCGGGCGGAGGAGCTCGAGCTGTGGCCGGAAGTCACCTACAAACTGTCGTGGCTGGGCCGGACAGCGCTGCTCACGGGCCACTTCGAGGAAGCGAAGGAGTTCCACGAGCGGGCAAGGGCGCTGGCCGTCGAACACGGCTTCAAACCCGGTGAGGTCTACGCCGAAACAGGGCTCGCGCTCGGCGCGCGGCGCCAGGGGCTGTTCGACGAGGCCGAGCGGCGCCTGCTGTCCATACTGGACTGGCATCGCCGGACGGAGTCCGAAGCGGGCAGCACGCTGATCCTCGCCGAGCTCGGGTTCATCGCCGAACAACGCGGAGACGCGGTGGCGGCGAAACGCCTCCAGCTCGACGGTCTCGCGATCGCACGCCGCAGTGAGGATCCCCGCGCGATCGCCCTCGGCCTCGAAGGTCTCGCCGGCGCGGAAGCGGCGGCCGGCGCGCATCGGCTGGCCGCGCGGCTGCTGGGGGCGGCCGCCGCTTCCCGCCGCTCGGTGGGTGCTCCCCTGCCGAAGGCCGAACGGGGCGACGTCGACCGGATCACCGGCGTCGTGGTCGCGGCGCTCGGAGAAACCGCATTCTCGGCGGAGAGCGAGGCGGGTGAGGCCACACCGATCGACCAGTTGGTGACGGACAGTCAGTAGCCATGCACCCGCATCACCACAATGGACCATGCCTTACTTCACGTCAGCAACAAACGGTGATTTCTTTCTGTCGCGCGAGCGCCTCGACCGGTAGCGTGCGTATCCATGCGGGTGAGGTGGGGGGCTCCCGGCGGGCCCAGGGTGACAATGCCGTGGCGAGCGGCTCCGAAGGCGGCACTGACCAGTCCTCTGACTTTGATCATCGCCGCGGTGACCGCTTTGCTGGCCTGTTTCCTCGGCACCGCCGCCGTCCTGCAGGCCTCGGCCGCGGGCGGCGCGGCCGTCACGTATCAGTCCGACATCGTGTGCCCGGACTACTACGGGCCCGTGTTCAGCAAGGACAACGTCCCCGCCGCGGTCGCTCCGCAGGTGATCGATTCGGTCCGCCGTAACGCGCCGGCGCACGGTTTCCCCGCGCCGGTCACTTCCCGCTACACGCCGTACCTTTTCGGCACCGAGTTCAACGGAGACCCCAACTACAAGGTCGTCCTCGCTCATCGGGACCAGGCGCTCCAGGGCCATCTCGATCTGGCGGGCGGATCGACGGGCGCCGGATTCCTGCTCGGCACCGTCGTGGCCGGTGCGGAGAACATCAAGGTCGGCGCCACCCCCAGCATCCAAGGCACCCCGATACCTCCGGTCACCGGGCTGTACCGCGACCTTCCCGACCCCGCGCCGCGCTGGTGGTGCTCGCAACAGCGGAACGCCGTCGTCAGCAGGCTCGCCAACGACCCGCTCGACTCGGTCATGTTCGCCAACGACGGCAAGACCTTCGACGACACGATCCGCGCGCTGAACGTCCCGATGATCAAGACGCTCCACCTGTCGTTCTACGAGGCCCCGCCCAAGACCGTCAGCGAGGCCGAGGATCTGCAGGAACGAGGGAAGGCCCTCATCGCCGCGGTCAAGGCGGATCTGGGTTCCCGCGGCCTCGGCGACGCGATCATCGGATCGCTGCCGTTCGAACGCTCCGTGGAGATCAGCAACCAGGCGGAATCGAACGTCCTGATCTCGATCCTGCCGCTCGCGGCCATCAGCATCCTCGTCGGCTGCGCCGGCATCGGCACCGTCGCCCTGCAGTGGTACCAGCGGCGGCATCCGCAGCTGAGGTTGCTGTCGGCCCGCGGCAGCGGTCCGGCGGCGCTCGGACTGCTGGCGGTGGCCGAGCTCGGGCTCCCGATCGTCGTGGGCGGCGCGGCGGGCGGGGTGCTGCCCCGGCTGTTGCTCGGCGTGTACGGACCACCGGGTGAGCTGAACGACGGGGCGACCCTGTGGGGGTCGCTCGTCGCGGCCGCGATCCTGCTCGTCTCGCTCGCGCTGCTCGCCTGCGTGATCTCCATCCGCACCCATCGGGAGTTCGAACTCGGCCGGGTCCGCTCCGGACGGCGCAAGAAGGTGAAACTCCTGGCCTTCTTCCCGTGGGAGCTGCTCACCGCCGGTATCGCCCTGCTCGGCTGGAACCGGCTCGTCGACTACAGCAAGGGATCGCGGATCGGCAACCCGCTCCCCCAGGTCGACCCGCTCGCGCTCACGTACCCGGTGTTCGTCGTGCTGACGGTCGGGCTCGTCGCCGCGCGGCTGGCCTGGCTCGCCCTGCACGCGTCGCATCGCGCGCGGCTGTGGTCCCGGCCGGCGCTGCAGCTGGCCATCCGGCGGCTCGCCAGCGCCCGCGCCCCGGTCACCGGCGTACTTGTGATCGGCACACTGGCCATCGGGACGCTGGCCACGGGGATCGGCATCGCCCGGGGCCAGGAAGAGGCGCTGCAGACGAAGTCCGCCATCTTCGTCGGGGCCGAGACCAGGGTCGACACCGAAAGCGTCGTCGGCACCGGGAAGGTCGGGCTGCCCGCCTCGATCGGCGACAGCACCGCGATCGTCGGCGAGCTGACCGGTTCGGGCAATGTCGTGCTCGTCGTGGATCCGCGGACCTTCCGGCGCTCGGCCACGTTCGGCCCGCTCGACGGAGCCGAGGTCGACCGGCTCCTGGGCGGCCTGTCGAGCCCCGGCACCGGTGTCCCGGCGATCCGGATCGGGAACGACCCCGCCCAGAAAGCCACGCTTCCGGCCGGTCTCGGAGAGGCCAGGGCGGTCGGCGAACTGCCGATGTTCCCGATCATCGGCACCAAGGCCGGATACGTCGTTTCCCGAGATTCGCTCAGCGAGGCGCAGCTCCGCTCCGTGCCCAAGTGGAGCCTGCTGTCCAGCTCGTCGATGACGCAGGTGACCGAGGCGCTGGCGTCCGTGGGGGTGATGACGGCGGTCAACCGTGTCACCCGCGAGTCCGCGCTCGACGCGCTCCCGTTCTACGTGGTGTCGTGGACGTTCTCGTTCATGGCCCTGCTCGGCGCCGTGCTCGGGGTGGTGGCGGTGCTGTCGCTCCTGGTCGCGGTCGAAGTCCGCCGTCGCCAGAACGCGCTGGCCGGGGCGCTGGTGCTGCGGATGGGGATGCGGCCGCGTGCCCTGCTGGCGAGTCACCTGATGGAACTGGGCGCGCTCAGCGGGCTCGCCGTGGTGATCGGCGTCGTCTGCGGTGTGTCGGTCGCGGGACTTTCGGTGCCGCGCTTCGACCCGGCGACGTTCCTCCCGCCGCAGTCGGCATTGCCCGACCCGACCCCGCTCGCCCTGACCGTACTCGCCGTCGGTGTGCTCGTCGTGGCGCTGGCCGGCTGGATAGCGATGCGCTCGGTGCGCACCGCCCGGACCGCGGAGTTGATCCGTGCCTGAGAAACCGATCTTCCGGCTCCGCGGGATCGGCGTCGACTACCAGACGCCGGCGGGCACCGTGACCGGCGTCGACGACGTCACCATCGACATCCCGGCGCGCGGGATCACCGTGCTGGCGGGCCCGTCCGGCTCCGGGAAGTCGACCCTGCTGAGGACGCTCGGCCTGTTCGAGCAGCCCGTTCGGGGCACGATCTCCTTCCAGGGCACCGAAACCGGCAAGCTCCGGCATCGCGACCGGCGGGCGCTGCGGCGGAACCACCTCGGCCTGGTTTTCCAGAACCCGACCGACAATCTGCTCGCGTATCTGAGCGTCGCCGACAATCTCCGCGCGGCGGCGGAATCGGCCGGAACCGAATGCCTTCCCGACGACATCCTCGATCAGCTGGGGCTCGGCGGAACCGGTAGCTGGCGGATCTCCGCGCTGTCGGGCGGGCAGCAGCAGCGCCTCGCGTTCGGCTGCACACTCGCTCGCCGCTCGACCGTCGTGCTCGCCGACGAGCCGACGTCCCAATTGGACGAAGCCTCGGCCGACCGGGTGCTCGACACCCTGAGGTACCTGGCGGGCCAGGATTTCGCCGTCATCGTCGCCTCGCACGACGACCGGCTCATCGAACTCGGCAGCCGAGTGGCGCGAATGCACAAGGGCAGACTGGAAAAGGTCGAAGAACGGGAGGTCGTGCCGTGACGGCGGAACCCGCCCTCGAGGCCGTCGGGTTACGCCGCCGGTTCCCCCACCCCAGCGGGGACGTCGAAGTACTGCGCGGGCTCGAACTGCGGGTGGCGGCGGGCGAGCTGGTCACCGTGTCCGGCCGGTCCGGCTCCGGCAAGAGCGCGTTGCTGGCCCTGCTGTGCGGTTTCGACTCGCCGGATTCCGGCAGCGTCCTGCTGGACGGCGTCCCGATAGCGGGCGCGCCGCCATGGCACACCTGCGCCGTCCTGCCGCAGGCGCTCGGCCTGGCGAACGAATTGACGATCGCGGAGAACGTGGCGCTGCCCCTGCGGCTCCGGTCCGACGTTCCCAAGCCCAGCGCGGACGACATCCACGCGCGGGTTTCGGAACTGCTGGAGGAGCTCGGGATCGGTGACCTCGGCGACCGCTACCCGCTCGAGGTCTCGTTCGGGCAGCAGCAGCGGGTCGCGCTCGCCAGGGCGGTCAGCGGGCGGCCCCGGGTCCTGCTCACCGACGAGCCGACGGCGCATCTGGACGCGGGGAGCACGCCGCGGGTGCTGCGGCTGTTGCGGCGCTGCGCCGAAGAGGGCGCAGCGGTCATCGTCGCGACGCACGACGACGAGGTGCACCGGATCGCTGACCGGCGGGTCCGGCTGCTGGACGGCGTTCTTTCCTGACTCGTGAGTGGTGAGGACGGTTCGAACCAGGCGTGGCTTAGGTACCTACCGCCGGTGCGCCGGCGGTGGGTTCGCGTGACTGACCGGACGACACGCGTGGCTGGACGGACGACACACGTGATCAGACGGACGACTCGCGGCGGAACCCCGGCGGCGGTCGTGTCGTTCCTCCAGCCACGCGTGTCGTCCGCCGGATCACGCGTGTCGTCCGGTCGGTCACGTGACATCGCCGGTCGAGTCTCGTGAGTGGTGAGGACGGTTAGAACCGTCCTCACCACTCACGAGGCACGCCATGACACCTTTAGGGAGCTACAGGCCCGGCCTTGCCGTACAACCCGTTCCCTGCCCAGTTCACGAGATCGTGCGAAGGCCGCGAAGGCGGTGCGGGCACGAAGTTCGCGGCGTCGTCGACGCTTCCCGTGCCGTCGTACTTGGCCTGCAGCGGATACGGGAACACGGGCCGCGTACGGAAGACCTTGCCGTCGGCGTCTCGCCCGGTGGCGATCGTCCGGTCCGGTGCGGTGCCTCGCTCGACCCAGGAGACCAGTTCCTTCAGCGGGTCGTACTCGGTCAGCTTGTCCCCGGTCGCGCAGTGGTACAGAGCGGGGACCATGAACAGCCGGGCCCAGTCCCGCGTCGCGGCGGGGCCGCCGTTGGCGCGGGTGAGCCGCTCGTAGTAGTCGATGGTGCCCGCGGCGGGGATCGCCTGATCCGCCCAGCCGTGCCAGATCACGAGTTTCCCGCCCGCACGGCGGAATTCGCGAAGATCCGTCGACATGGCGTTGGAGCGGATGCCTTCCGGGGTCAGCCGGTCGAATTCGCGGGAGGTGAAGGTGAACTTCTCGACCGACGAATGCGGAGTACCGATCGGGTACGCCATGTACTTCAGATAGTTGTCGGCGAGTGCGTGTGCGAACGGAATCCCGCCGGTTTCCGGCGACGGGATGATCCAGCCGTACCACGAGAGTTCGGAGCCGACGGTCTGGCCGCCCGGGTACAGCTTGCGGCCGCGTTCGTCGGTCGGCGGCGCGTAGATCTTCTTCGTGGCGGCCACCTGCGCCGGAGTGAGGCAGCCGGCGTTGTCGGTGCCCGGAGGGCAGGCGATCGTGGCCGGGTCGAAGCGGCAGGTGCGCGGGTCGTCGATGGCGCCGTCGCCGAGCCCGTCGGACTTGTCGCAAGAGGACAGCGCGGCGGCGTGCAACGCCGGAAGTTTGTCTTCGGTCAGGATCGGCTTGCCGTCGGCGCCGGTGTTCACCTTGGCGAGCCACGTCTGGTACACGCCGAGCAGCGGCCCCCAGTATCCGGCCGGCGCACCCGCGACGATGCCGTCGAAGTCGTGCGGATAGCGCTGCGCGAGCAGAAGCGCCTCGCGGCCGCCGTCGGAGCAACCGCTGAAGTACGACTTCTTCGGCGGAGCGCCGTAGAAGGCCGTGATCAGCCGTTTGGACGCCTTCGAGACCACGTGCGGCGCCCGGAACGCGAAGTCGTCGCGTGCGGCCTGGTCGTTTTCGGCCCACTTGCCGTCGTCGACGACCGCGGGGGTCTTGCCGACGTGACCGTCGTCGGTGGCCGCGACGGCGACGTCGCCGCCGTGTGGGAGGCCGCAGTCGGCGAACGGCGGCGTGGTGACCACTCCGCAGAAGCCGCCGCAGCCGAATTGCAGATACCGGCCGGCGTAGGTCTTGGTCGGCAGCCGCAGCTGGAACCGCACCGCGGGTTCGACGTAGCCGCGGACGTCGCAGTTCTCCGGTTCGGTCGCCGTCGCCGGTACGACGGTGGCGGTCTCGACGTGCGTGACCGCGCCGGGAACGTCATAGGTCCGCACCAGGTCGGCGCAGGTGCGCACCGGGCGGATGGTCGTTTCGCCGGCGGTGGCCGCCGGAGCCGTGAGTATCGAGCCTGCCGTGATGAGCGCTGCCACGCCGAGCATGGACAACCGCCGCATGTCCCCACCCCAGTTTCCCGGATCGGCTTCAGTCGTGTCTTCACCCTGGCCCCGCGTCTGTCCGTTGTCCACCAGGTTTCGGGACATCCGGGTTGTCCAGTTCGGGCCAGGTTTGTCCGAGTGTCTTGACATCGATGTCACAGCCGAGCTTTTCTCTCTTGGCGCCACCGGTCCCCTGCCTGAGCGGCGCCCAGCATGCCCCCGCGAGAAAGCATTGGTGCAACGATGCCCCGAAGCGTCAGACCTTGGGTCTGCGGCCTCCTGAGTGCCACGGTGGTGGCGTCCGGGCTGGTAGCCCTCCCGGCCACCGCCTCGGCCGAAGAGCTCCCACCGGACTTCTACTCCTCTTTCGAACAAGGCGAGCCGGAGCCGACGTGGAGCGACACCGTCGACGTCGACCCGTCCGGAAAGCCGAAGGCCTTCGGTGTGGACGGCGCGAACGCCACCACCATCCCCGGTGACATCCGCGGCAAGGTCACCGAGGTCTCCGCCAACAGCGAGAACACCCCGAACGAGGGAGTGGCGAACCTCGTCGACGGCTCGACCGACACCAAGTGGCTGGCCTGGACCCCGACCGGCTGGGCACAGGTCACGCTGTCCGAGCCGACGTCGATCACCCGGTACGCGCTGTCCTCGGCGAACGACTTCGACAACCGCAACCCGCAGGACTGGACGCTCCAGGGTTCCGCCGACGGCAAGTCCTGGACCGAGCTGGACAAGCAGACCGGGCAGAAGTTCAGCGAGCCGTTCCAGAAGAAGGAGTACCGCCTCGCCGCCGCGAGTGCCGCGTACAAGTTCTTCCGGCTCGACGTCACCAAGAACAACGGTGGCCCGATCATGCAGCTCTCGGAGCTGCTCTTGGCGAACGAGGACCCGGCGCCGCCGGCGCTGCCGAATATGCGCAGCTTCGCCGACAGCGGTCCCGGCAGCGGCTACACCAGCAAGAACCGGGTCGGCTTCACCGGCCTACGCGCGTTCCGGTACTCCGGCAGCCACAAGGCGCAGGGGCACGGCTGGTCGTACAACAAGATCTTCGACGTCGACATCCCGGTGGCGGCGACCTCGGAGCTGTCGTACAAGGTGCAGCCGGAGTTCATCCGCGGCGACCTCAAGTACCCGAGCACGAACGTCGCGGTGGACCTGGCCTTCACCGACGGCACCTACCTGAGCCAGCTCGGCGCGGTCGACCAGTACGGCTTCGGCCTTTCCCCGCAAGGCCAAGGCGCGAGCAAGGTGCTCTACACCAACCAGTGGAACCTGGTGCGCTCGCAGATCGGCGTGGTCGCGAAGGGCAAGACGATCGACCGGATCCTGGTCGGCTACGACAACGCCGACGGCCCGGGTTCGCTGCAGGGCTGGCTGGACGACATCAAGGTCTCGGCGACTCCGACGCCGCCGGCCAGCCTGCGCCCGTCCGACAACGTGCTGACCACGCGCGGATCGCTGTCCAACGGGTCGTTCTCGCGCGGCAACAACATGCCCGCCACGGCGGTCCCGCACGGGTTCAACTTCTGGATCCCGACGACCGACGCGGGCACGTTGAGCTGGATGTACTCCTACCACTCGCGCAACAACGAGCAGAACCTCCCGGCGCTGCAGGCGTTCTCCGCGAGCCACGCGCCGAGCCCGTGGATGGCCGACCGGCAGACCTTCCAGTTCCTGCCCTCGACCGCGAGCGGCGTGCCGAATCCCGACCGTGAGGCGCGGAAGCTGCCGTTCAAGCACTCCAACGAGACGGCCCGCGCGCACTACTACGGCGTCGACTTCGAGAACGGCATCAAGACCGAGGTCGCGCCGACCGATCACGCGGCGCTGTACCGCTTCAAGTTCCCCGGAGCGGACTCGAACCTGATCTTCGACAACGTCAACAACAACGGCGGGCTCACCCTGGACCCGGCGGGCCGGGCGATCACCGGGTACAGCGACGTGAAGAGCGGGCTGTCCGCGGGTGCGACGCGGATGTTCGTCTACGCCACCTTCGACAAGCCGGTGACCGCCGGGTCGAAGCTGTCCACCGGTTCGGGTGACCAGAAGCGGGACAACGTCCTCGGCTACCTCAAGTTCGACGCGGGTGCCGACAAGACGGTGAACATGCGGATCGCGACCTCGCTGATCAGCGTCGACCAGGCGAAGAAGAACATGGAGCAGGAGCTCGCTCCGAACGCGACGCTCGAATCCGTCGCCGACGCCGCGCAGAACGCGTGGGATGAGAAGCTCAAGGTCGTCGAGGTCGAAGGCGCCTCGAAGGATCAGCTGATCACGCTGTACTCCAACCTCTACCGTCTGTTCCTGTACCCGAACTCGGGCTTCGAGAACGTCGGCACCGTCGAGAAGCCGGTGAAGAAGTACGCGAGCCCGGTGTCGCCCAAGGCCGGTCAGGACACTCCGACGCAGACCGGGGCGAAACTGGTCGACGGCGAGTTCTACGTCAACAACGGGTTCTGGGACACCTATCGCACGGTGTGGTCGGCGTATTCGCTGCTCAGCCCGGAAACCACCGGCAAGCTGGTCGACGGTTTCGTGCAGCAGTACCGTGACGGCGGCTGGATCTCGCGCTGGTCCTCCCCCGGCTATGCGGACCTGATGACCGGCACCAGCTCGGACGCCGCGTTCGCGGACGCCTATCTCAAGGGAGTCAAGGGTTTCGACGTCCAGTCGGCCTACGACTCGGCGATCAAGAACGCCACCGTGACCCCGCCGAACGGCGCGGTCGGCCGGAAGGGCATCGACGAGGGCACATTCCTCGGGTACGCGCCGAACACCGCCGACCACGGGTTCTCCTGGGCGATCGAGGGCTACGTCAACGACAACGCCATCGCGAACATGTCGAAGAAGCTCTACGACGAGGCCCCGGCGAACGACCCGCGCAAGCAGGAGTACCTGGACAACTACGGGTACTTCACCGAGCGGGCCACGCAGTACGTGAACGTGTTCGACCCGAGTGTCGGCTTCTTCCAGGGCCGTGACGCGGCGGGCAAGTTCACCCGGAGCAAGGAGCAGTTCGATCCGGAGGTCTGGGGTATCGACTACACCGAGACCAACGCGTACGGCATGCGGTTCTCGGTTCCGCAGGACGGGCAGGGCCTGGCGAACCTCTTCGGCGGCAAGGCGGGGCTGGCGTCCAAATTGGACGAATTCTTCGCCAAACCCGAGCAGGGGCTCAAATTCGGCACCTACCCCGGGGTCATCCACGAGATGACCGAGGCCAGGGACGTGCGGATGGGCATGTACGCGCATTCGAACCAGGCCGCGCACCACACGCTCTACATGTACGACTACGCGGGCCAGCCGTCGAAGACTCAGGCGAAGGTCCGCGAGGCGCTGGCCAGGTTGTACGTCGGCAGCGAGCTCGGCCAGGGCTACGGCGGTGACGAGGACAACGGCGAGCAGTCGGCCTGGTGGCTGTTCGGCATGCTGGGCTTCTACCCGCTGCAGGTCGGCAGCTCGGACTACGCGATCGGGTCGCCGCTGTTCACCAAGGCGACCGTGAACCTGCCCGGCGGCAAGAAGATCGTGGTCAACGCGCCGAAGAACAGCGCGAAGAACGTCTATGTCCAGGGCCTGAAGGTGAACGGCAAGGCGCAGACGTCGACGTCGCTGGCGCATTCGGCGATCGCGAACGGCGGGACGCTCGACTTCGACATGGGCCCGAACCCGTCGTCGTGGGGCACCGGGCCGGACGACGCGCCGAAGTCGATCACCAAGGGCGACGCGGTGCCGACGCCGGTGCACGACCTGACCAAGCCGGTCTCCGGCGGGGACGCCGCGTTCTTCGACAACACGTCGCGGACCGAGGCGAAGGTCAAGGCACCGATCCAGTACCAGGTGCCCTCGACTAACGAGGCGGGTTCGTTCTACACGCTGACTTCGGGCAAGGGTGCGGGCGACGCTAAGAGCTGGGTGCTGAAGGGCTCCTACGACGGGAAGAACTGGGCGGTCGCGGATCAGCGGACCGACCAGAAGTTCTCGTGGCGGCAGCAGACCAGGGCGTTCAAGATCGCGAACCCGGCGCACTACGCGTACTACCGGCTCGAAGTCACCGCGACCACGGGCGGCGAGGCGTCGCTGTCGGAGTTCGAGGTGCTGGGCAAACCCGACGCGGCGTGCACCCAGACGATCACGGGTGAGCGCAAGGGCCCGCTGACCGTGCAGAACGGGGTGACCTGTGTGGACGGTGCGACGGTGTCCGGTCCGGTGTCGGTGGCGGCGGGCGCGAGCCTGATCGTCCGCGGCGGCTCGATCTCCGGGCCGGTGACCGCGAACGGTGCGACGCAGGTCGTACTGGACCGGACGAAGGTGGGCGGCCCGGTGGCGATCACCGGGACGACCGGGCAGGTCTCGATCGAACTGACCGAGATCGGCGGACCGGTGGCATTGACGGGCAACAAGGGGCCGGTGCTGACCTCGAGCACGATCGGCGGACCTCTGGCGTGCGCGGCCAACTCCCCCGCTCCGACGGACTACGACCTGCAGAACACCGTCCGCGGCCCGGCCGCCGGGCAGTGCGCGAAGCTGTAGTCCTCCGGTAAGTACATGAAGGCCCCTTCCTTGCGCCTGGCGCAAGGAAGGGGGCCTTCATGTACTTCGAGACTCACTCTGCGCGAGCGCGCAGGATGCCGAAGCCGACCAGTGCTGCGGACAGCACTGTGAGGGCAAGGCCCGCGTAGGTGGTCGCCGTCAGGAAGCCGGCCGAACGCAGCGCAGCGGCCAGCGCTCCCGGGAAGACCAGCGCCAGGATGGTGCCGCTCAACGCGATGCCGATCCCGGTGGTGACCTCGCCGGCGGTGTCGACGAGCGCGGCTCCGATGGTGGTCCGGTCCAAGGGCAGGCCACGCATGACGTTGGTGCCCGCGACGACGCCGACCACCCGCATCCCCGCCGCGACGAGGGCGAGCGCGACGGCGATCCCGGCGTAGCCGAGCCCGCCGAACACGGTGTAGACCGCGAGCCCGCATACGACGGCGGCGGCGCTGAGCCAGGCGGCCTTGGTGAGCCCGACGCGGGTGATCAGCGGGCGGATGAGGGCCCCGCCGGCGATGAGGACGACGACCTGCGGCAGCATCCCGAGCGCCGCCTGGGCGGGCGCCCAGCCGAGGCCGAACTGGAGGTGCAGCGTCACGAGGTAGCTCAGCCCAGCGGTCGCCAGTCCGGCCGCGGCCTTCAGCGCCAGGCCGCTGGACACGAGTGGACGGGCGATGAGTTCCAGGTCGAGCAGGGGGTGCCGGGCGGTCTTTTCCCGGAGGACGAAGCAGGTCCCGGCGACGAGGGCGGCCGCGGCGGCGCCCCAGGGCAGAGCCGAGGCAGTGCCCGCTTCGACGAAGAACGTGGGGGCGAGCAGGGCGAGAACGATCGTCGCGGTTCCCAGGACGGCTCCCGCGACGTCGATCGGTTCGCGGTGCAGGCCGTCGGGATCGTCCGCCGGGATACCGGTCCGGATGCCGAGGTACGCGAGCGCGGCGACGGGCACGTTCACCAGCAGCAGCGCCTGCCAGGGCGCGACGGTGAGCGCCAGCCCGCCGGCGGTGGGGCCGATGGCGAGGCCGATGAGTCCCACCGTCGAGATCAGTGTGGTCGCGCGGACACGCTGCACGTCTTCGTCGAACAGGCGGAACGCGAGGGCGAGCGAACCCGGCGTCGTCATCGCGGCCGCGACACCCATGAGCGCGCGGACGGCGATCAGCTGCCATGCGGTTGTGACGAACATCGTGGCCAAGCTCGACACGCCGAGCAGGACGAGACCGGTGAGCATGACCTTGCGCCTGCCCACGCGGTCGGCCAGCGCGCCGAACGCGAGCATGAGGCCGCCGAACACGACGGAATACGCGCCGGTGACCCATTGCAGGGTCGTCGTCGAGGCGGCGAGTTCGCGGCCGATGGTCGGCAGCGCGACGTTGAGGATCGAGTTGTCGAGCATCTCGAACAGGAACACGGCCGAAAGCCCGGCCAGCGCGGGCCATTTCTCGGCGAGAACAGGGGTACGCAAAGGGACTACTCCTTCGAAACGAAGGAGTGACGGTTCATTCGATTCCGTGTATGCGCGTGCTCAGCGAGGAGAGCACGTTTCTACCCCGATGCGTCCAGTCTACTGCACTCGTGAGTGGTAAGGACGGTTAGAACCGTCCTTACCACTCACGAGGCCCGAAGCGGCAGGTCAGGCGGCCGCGCCCCGCACGGCCAGTTTCTGCACGTCCATGTACAGGCACCCGGCCGTCGTCGGCTGCGGCGAGCAGGGCCTGTCCGGATAGAACGACAGCTGGTTGGACGAAACGGTCAGCCGCACGAACCGCACCCCGGTCGCGCTGCCCGGAGCGAGCTGGAGCGCGGTGAGCTTGTTCAGGTCGGCGGGTTTGAAGTCGCCGGTGCCCGCCTTCACCCAGGTCGTGCCGTCCACCGAAGTCTCGACCGTGACGTCCTTGGCCGCGGCGGGCGGGTCGTCGCCGCAGACATTGGTCGGGTCGATCTCGATGGCGCTGACGTTGACCGGCTTGCCCAGTTTGATCGTGACGAACCGCGTCTCGACCTTGCCGTCGGGGCCGACGACCTTGTCGGTCGACCAGCCGCCACCGCCGAGCACCGACGAGGCCACGAGATCACCGGGGCCACAGCCGTACGGGGTGAAATCCTCGCCGTTGAACGCGATGACGTCGGCACCGGCGTCGCCGGACGCCCAGTTGAACCGCAGCTCCCAGTCGACCTTGGTGGTTCCCGACCGCACCGAGACCGCGCGGGTCTCGCTGTCCGCGCCGCCTCCGGAGGCGTAGACCTTGGGATAGGTGCCGGGGAGCACACCGGGGATGGTGTAGCCGCCCGCGGCGTCGGTGACCGCGGACAGCGAGCCGGCGAATCCGGAGTCGTGCCCGCTGAACCGGACCGCGACGCCCGCGATCGGGGTGCCGGTCTCCCGGTTGGTGACCTTGCCGGTCACCGTCCCGGTCGGGGTGCCGGCGGGCGGCGGGGTGGAGAAGTCCTCGGCGGGCGCGGTGTCGGCGCCGGTGATCGACGCGGCGAAGTACCCCATGCCGCGGGCGGCGAACGCCTTCCACAGTTTGGCGTGCGCGCGGCCGCCGTTGATCACCGTGTCTGCCTGCAGGATCGCGTTCCGCATGTCGAGGAACGACGGCGCCGCGGGCGAAAGCTCCATCGCGCGGGTGACCAGCGCCCGCGTCAGCTGCACACCGAGCGCCGAGCGGACGTCCCACAGCGTGCTCGCCCAGATCTCACCGTCGGCGTGCACCTCCGGGAAGCCGATGATCCGCCCGAGGTCGCCATAGGTGTAGCCACCGGGACCGGCCCCGGGGGTGCCGGGGCACTGCGGCGCACCGGCCCCGACGGGGCAGTCCAGCGGCTGGGTGCGGGCAAGGGGGACGCCGTTGCTGACGTAGTCGCCGCCGAGGAGTTCACCGGGGGCCGACGTGTCCTTGATCGCGTTGCGCCCGACGAGGTAGTCGAAGGCGTACCAGTCGCTCCAGGCCTCGCCCATCGAGCCGGACTGCAGGGAGCTCAGGGTGGAGTTGCCCTGCGCGTCGACGACGAGCCGGTTGGACAGGCCGTGGGTGTATTCGTGGTGGATGATCGTGGCGTCGTCCGCGGAGTTCGCCGCGAGGAACGGGTCGGTCGGATCCCGGGGATCGCGGAACAGGAACATCCCCATCGTCGGCGCGTGGCCGTCCGGCGGGGTGCCCATGAACGCGTTGTTGTAGTAGCCGGGCGTCTCCGCGCCGAGCAGCGTGTGGACCTGGACGGCGTCGCCGTCGACCTTCTCGAAGTTGCCCGCCGCGCGGGTGAAGCCGATCGGGAAGGAGGCGAGGTGGTCGTGGAAGCTTCCGACGTAGGCCAGCGCCTGCACGGCGTTCTGTTCGCGGTTCTTCGCCCACGAACCGGGCGTCTTCGGGTCCCAGGAGCAAGGCCTCGCCGCCGAGCACGGCGGGCCGACGGTGGCGTTGAAGTCGGTGAACCGGTAGCGGAAGGTGCCGTCGGTGTTCCGGCCGATCTCTTCCTGCGGCTGGAATTTCTGGTCGCCGTTGACGTCGGCGGCGACGTGCGCAACGTTGCCGTCCAGGGTCTTGGCGTCGGCGGGCAGCCAGCCCTTCTGGCTCAGGTTGACCTGCTTCTGCGGGCCGGGCTGGGCTTCCCAGGCCAGCCCCTTGGCGCCGTCGGCGTCATTGGCGTGGTTGACCAGGTTCTTGCGGTAGAGCAGTTTGCCGGTGCCGGCGTCGGTCACTTCCTGGAACATCTGGTCCACGGCGGGTTTGGCCAGCGTGTACCAGGCGGGACGGATCCCGTCGCCGGTCAGGAACGCGACCTGCTTCGAGTCGGGGGCGGGTGCGGCCAGCGTCACCGCGCCGAGCGACGCGGGAAGGTCGCGCACGGGCGCGCCGTCCAGCTGGATCAGCCTGCCGTCCTTGGTGACGTGTGCCTTCAACCCGTTGCCGAATACAGGAACCCCGCCGACGGACTGGGTGAAGGACAGATGGTGCGTGCCTTCGACGTCGACATAGTCCTTGCGCAGGTTCAGTTTCGCGGTGTCGCCGGCGCTGAGTCCGACGAGGCTTTCCTTGTCCCGCAAATAGTTCAGCACGATGTCGCGGGGCGACTTGCCGCTCGGTCCGGTGAGGAAACCGTCGGTGCGGGCCAGGATCCGGGGTGTACCGGTCAGCTCGTCGAAGTCGAGCAGGGCCTGGTTGCCCAGTTCCGCCCGCGCCGTGGCGAGCGAGTTCGCCCGCGACGCGGCGAGCCGGTCTCGCGCGGCCAGGACGCGCGGACTGGTTCTCGCCGTGTCACGGACATCGACGTCCTTCCCGGATCTGTCCGGTGTGGCGTGCACGGCGCCCGGTGCCGGTGCCGCTCCGGCTTGGGGCGCTGTGACCAGCGCTAATACGGTGATGGCGGTCGCGGCGCACAACGAGGCACGCGAACGCGACGAACGTGACGTCACTCCAGACCCCTCTCTCGGTGGTGACGCAGACGTTCCATTCGTACCGATACAGTCACAGCGGACGTCAGCGCCGATCAGGTACGGCAATCCCGGTGAGCGGTACCCCTGGCACGATGGTGTCCACAGTGGAATCAAGAGGGATTCGTAGGGGACGATGGACAGCGCCACGGAATTCGAGCGGCTGCGACCCGCCATGTTCGGGCTGGCGTATCGCCTGCTCGGTTCGGCCGCGGAGGCGGAAGACGCCGTCCAAGACGCCTACCCGAAATGGGCGGGCGCCGAGCGCGAGTCGATCGGTTCGCCGCGGGCGTGGCTGGCGAAGGTGGTCACCAATCTCTGCCTGAACCGGCTCACGTCCGCCAGAGCACAGCGCGAGCGGTACGTCGGGCCATGGTTGCCCGAACCGGTTCTGACCTCGGCCGATGCGCTCGGCCCGTTGGAGACGGCGGAGCAGCGGGATTCGGTGTCGCTGGCGATGCTGGTGCTGCTGGAGCGGCTCGGCCCGATGGAGCGCGCGGTGTTCGTGCTGAAGGAGGCTTTCGCCTACAGCCATCGCGAGATCGCCGGGATCCTCGACGTCTCCGAGGTCAACTCGCGTCAGCTGCACAGCCGTGCGCGAAAGGCGCTGGACCGATCGGACGAGCGACGGGTTTCGGACCCGCGTCAGCACGAAAAGCTGGTCGAGAGCTTCCTGTCCGCGGCGCGGGACGGCGATTTGCCCGCCCTGGAGAGCCTACTCACCGCCGACGTGACGGCGTGGTCGGACGGCGGCGGAAAGGTCACCGCGGCGCGGCGTCCGGTGCACGGCGCGGCCAAGGTCGCACGGCTGTACGCCGGGATGTTCGCCGGGGCCGACCAGGTGTCGATCGAGATCCTCGAGGTCAACGGCGGCCCGGCGGTGGTCGCGACGGCCGGTGACGTGCTGTTCGGCATCCTCGGGTTCGAGGTGGTGGACGGCCGGATCCGCGGGCTGCGCGCGGTCGGGAACCCCGACAAGCTCACGTTCCTCTCGGGGCAGCTGTCACGTTCCGGATGGCCCGCCGGTTCTTGAGGGTGGAAGCTCTCACGAAGGAGGACCAAGGTGGCGAACCCGATTCTGGTGACCGGCGGTACCGGCGACCTCGGCCGCGAGGTGGTGCGGCGGCTGGTGGCCGAAGATCGGCGGGTCCGCGTCATGAGCAGGCGGCCTCGGCCCGCGGACGAGCCGAACGAGTGGGCGCGGTGCGACCTGAAGACCGGTGACGGTCTCGCCGAGGCGGTGGACGGTGTGTCGGCGATCATCCATTGCGCGTCGACGCTGGGCCGCGGGGACGAGCAGGTGACGCGGAACCTGGTCGAGGCGGCGAAGCGGGCGGGGAATCCGCACGTGGTGTACATCTCGATCGTCGGCATCGACGTGATCCGGTTCTTCTATTACGACGAGAAGCTGGCCTCGGAGAAGGTGATCGAGGACTCCGGTCTGCCGTGGACGGTGCTGCGCGCGACGCAGTTCCACGAGCTGGTCGCGCGGGCGTCGTCGGCGCAGCGGCGGCTGCCGGTGACGATCATGCCGTCGGGCTTCCGGTTCCAGCCGGTCAGCACCGGCGATGTCGCGGAGAGGCTGGTCGCCTTGGCGTCCGGTGAGCCGTCGGGGCGGGTGCCGGACATGGGCGGCCCGGAGGTGCGGAGCGCGCGTGACCTGGCGGAGGCCTATCAGCGCTCGGTGGGGCGCCGGAAGCCGATCGTGTCGTTGTGGCTGCCGGGCAAGGCGGCGAGGGCGTTCCGGGCGGGCGGCAACCTGACGCCGGAGAACGCGACCGGTGTGGGCACTTTCGAGGAGTTCCTCTCCTCACGCGTTTAGTCCTCTGGACGCGGCACACCGAGCCGGGCTCACGCGTGGGAGTTACGGTGGCCTGGTGACGATCACCGGGTTCTTCTCCTCCTTCGAAACGGGTGATCCGCAGCCGGTGGATCCGGCCTTGCGTGTCGGCACCGGACCGCGTTCGTCGCCGACCGCGAAGCCCGGCGTCGGGTTCACGGGCGCGCACGCGCTTCGCTACGAGAACACGGTGCGCGCGACGCTGTTCGAAGTGGACGTCGAGGTCACCGGCCACACCGAACTGTCCTATGTGGTCTTCCCCGAGGCCGAGTCCGACGTGCCCGGCTATCGCGGCACCTTCGTGGCACTGGACCTCGAGTTCGACGACGGGACGTCGGCCGGGTTCAGCGCCGCGGAGCAGGGGCTGGGCAAGACGCTGTACGTGGACCAGTGGAATCTCGTGCGCAGGAGGCTGGGCGAGTTCGCCGGGCGGCGGGTCACCCGGATCGTCCTGGTCAGCGAACCGCCGGACGGCGAGAGCGCGGGTTGGGTGGACGACGTCCGGATCCGCGAGCGGGCGATCGAGATCGGCGATCCGGTCGACCACGTCCGCACCACCCGCGGCACGCATTCCAGCGACAAGTTCTCGCGCGGCAACAACTTCCCCGCGACGGCGATCCCGCACGGCTTCAACTTCTGGACCCCGGTCACCGACGCGAGCGCCACCAACTGGATCTACAGCTACCACCGGCACAACGATGCCGCCAACCACCCGGCACTGCAGGCGTTCGCCCTGTCGCATCAGCCGAGCCCGTGGATGGGCGACCGGCACACCTTCCAGGTGATGCCGGGTATCGGGCCGGTGGAGGCCGACCGGGCCAAGCGTGCGCTCGCGTTCTCCCACGACGACGAGGTCGACCGGCCGCATCACTACGGTGTCCGGTTCGCCAACGGCGTCACCACCGACATCGCCCCGGCGGATCACGCGGCGCTGTTCCGCTTCACCTTCCCGGGTGATCGCGGCTGGCTGCTGTTCGACAACGCCCGCAACCGGGCGGTGTGCGCCTCGACGCGGCGAACGGCGTGGTCACCGGCCACACCTGGGTCCGCAGCCGGTTGTCGGCCGGGGCGCGGCGGATGTTCGTGTACGCCGAGTTCGACGTCCCGGCCGAACGCGGCGGGAGGATCCGGCGGCCGGTGTGGCGCACGGTGACCGGGTTCCTGGAGTTCGCGGCGGGCGAGGTGACGATGCGGATCGCGACGTCGCTGATCAGCCTCGCGCAGGCGAAGCGGAACCTCGACCAGGAGATCCCCGCCGGCACGAGCGTCGAGCAGGTCCGTGACCAGGCCCGCGCGCGGTGGTCCGAGGTGCTGGACCGGGTCGAGATCGAGGGTGCGACCGAGGACCAGCGCACCACGTTCTACTCCAACCTCTACCGGCTCTTCCTGTATCCGAACTCCGCGCACGAGGACACGCCGAAGGGTGTCCGTCACGCGAGTCCGGTGATCCGGCGGTTCTGGCCCAGCACGCGCACCAGGACCGGCGCGAAGGTCGTGGACGGCGAGATGTACGTCAACAACGGCTTCTGGGACACCTATCGCACCACGTGGCCCGCGTATGCCCTGCTCACCCCCGGCCGGTGCGGGCGGATGATCGACGGGTTCGTCCAGCAGTACCGCGAGGGCGGCTGGATCTCGCGCTGGTCCTCCCCCGGTTACGCCAACCTCATGACCGGGACCAGTTCCGACGTGGCGTTCGCCGACGCGTACCTCAAGGGCGTGCGCGGCTTCGACGTCGAGGCCGCCTACGAAGCGGCGCTCAAGAACGCGACCGTGACACCGAGCGGCCAGAGCGTCGGCCGGAAGGGCCTGCACGAGTCGATCTTCCTCGGGTTCACGCCGACGTCGGTCCACGAAGGGCTGTCGTGGGCGCTGGAGGGCTGCGTCAACGATTTCGGCCTCGCCAATTTCGCCGAGGCGCTCGGACGGAACGACGACGCCGCGTACTTCCGGCAGCGCTCGCAGCAGTACGCGAACCACTTCGACCACCTGATCGGGTTCTTCCAGGGCCGCAACCGGGACGGGAGCCGTCATTTCGGTGCCGCGGGCTACGACCCCGAGGCGTGGGGCGGTGACTTCACCGAGACGAATTCCTGGAACACCGCGTTCTCCGTTCCCCACGACGGCGGCGGGCTCGCCGCGCTGCACGGCGGCACCGAAGCGCTGGAGTCCCGGCTGGACACCTTCTTCGCGACTCCGGAGACCGGCCGCAAACCGGGTTCCTACGGCGGGCTGATCCACGAGATGACCGAGGCCCGCGACGTCCGGATGGGACAGTACGGGCATTCCAACCAGCCTTCCCATCACATCCCGTGGATCTACCACTACGCGGGCGCGCCGTCGAAGACGCAGCGGATCGTGCGGGAGGTCCTGCGGCGGCTCTACGTCGGGAGCGACCTCGGCCAGGGTTACCCGGGCGACGAAGACAACGGCGAGATGTCCGCTTGGTACGTCTTCGCCGCGCTCGGGTTCTACCCGCTGGCGATGGGCAGCCCCGAGTACGTGATCGGCTCGCCGCTGTTCACGAAGGCGACCGTCCACCTGGAGAACGGGAAGGACCTGGTCGTCGAGGCACCCGGCAACACCGAAGACACCGTGTACGTCCAGGGGCTGACGATCGACGGACGGCCGCACGACAGCGGCACGCTCCCGCACTCCGCGCTGGCCGAGGGCGCCGTGCTGAAGTTCACGATGGGCGAGCGGCCGTCGGACTGGGGCCGCTCCCCCGCCGAGCCCGCCGATCCGAGCCCGCTCACGGACATCACGGTGGCCGACGGTCCGCTGTTCGACGACACGACCAAGACGGAGGTCACCTTCCCCGGGCGCGATCCCGTCATCGAGTTCCCTGTCGAGGACTCCTCACGCGAGGTCGTGATGTACACGTTGACCTCGGGCAGCCGGCGGGGTGATCCGCGTTCGTGGGTGCTGGAGGGTTCCGACGACGGCGAGCAGTGGACGCTGCTGGACCAGCGGGAGGGTGAGCGGTTCCGCTGGCGTCGTCAGACACGGCCGTTCGCCCTCGCCGGGCCGGTGAGGCACGCCCGATACCGTCTTCGCGTCACCTCGTCCACCGCCCGGCGGGTCACCCTCGCCCAAGGAGAGCTGCTCGCCCGATGATCTCCCGCATCACCCAGGCCACGACCGACCGTCTGGTCGCCTCCGATCCCGGCCTGGTCCGGCTCCGGCTCGGTTTCTCGGCCGTGCTCAGCATCGTGGTCGCGGTGCTGGCGATCCTGCCGTTCCATCAGCCGCTCACGGTCGTCCTCGTCGCCGCGATCTCCGCGATGACGTCCGCCTTCACGGTCAATGACGAGACTCCTGGGCAGCAGGCGGTGACGCTGATACTGGGGCTGGTGCTCGGCGCGGCGTCGCTCACCGCGGCGAGCGTGGGTTCCGCGGTGCCGCCGCTGGACAGCATCGTGTTCGTGTTGCTGATCTTCGTCGCGGTCTACGCGCAGCGGTTCGGTTCGCGTGGGATCGCGCTGGGCTCGCTGTCGTTCTTCCTGTTCTTCTTCGCGATGTTCCTGCAGACGCATTTGAAGCAGGTGCCGGTGCTGCTGCTGGCGCTGACGATCGGGATCGCGGCCAACGCGGTGGTCCGGTTCGTCCTGTTGCGACGGCATAACGACGCGGAGTTCCTGCGGATCCGGCGGGCGTTCCGGGCCCGGCTCGCCGCGGTGGTGCGCGCGGCCGAGGACCACCTCGCGGTCGGCGGCAGCGAGCGCACCCGCAAGCGGCTCCGCACGACGAACGCCCGGATGCACGAATCCGTGCTGCTCATCGAGGACACGGCACCGGAGGTGACCGGCGCGGATTCGGTGAACCGGCTGCGCCGCCGGGCGATCGAGGTCGAGCTGGCGGTGCAGTGGCTGACGATCACCGTGCAGCGCACCTGCGCCGAGGACCTCGACGAGGACGTCCGCGACGACCTGATCGCGCGGATGCGGCGCTTCCGGTCGCTGATCGAGCGCGATCCGCGGGAGCTGCCGCTGATCAGCGAGACCGAAGAGTTCAGCAAGATGCTGGTGGAAGGCAGCCGGATCGACGAGCACGCCGCGCCCGGTGACGGCGTCCGGCGCGCGCTTGCCGAACTCGCGCTGGCCGACGTGCGCGCGCAGCGGGTCGCCGAACACGACGTCTCCGATGCCGTCGACGATCCCGAAGACCCCGAGGAGGAGAAGTCGTCGGCGTTCGCCTACGACAACCAGACGCGCAGCGCCATCCAAGCCGTCGTGGGCGGCGGGCTCGCCGTGCTCGGCGGGGAGCTGGTGTCGAGCCAGCGGTGGTACTGGGCGGTGCTGACCGTGTTCGTGGTGTTCATCGGCTCGTCGACCGCGGGGGCGACGTTCGTCAAGGGGGTCCGGCGGATCGGCGGCACGCTGATCGGGATCGTGGGCGGGCTGGTGCTGACGCTGCTCGTGTCGGGCAGTGTGCCGGCGACGCTGGCGCTGATCCTGGTGTGCGTGTTCGGCATGGTCTACATGGCGCGGGTGTCGCAGGTGATCATGGCGTTCTTCATCACCAGCATGCTCGGGCTGCTGTACAGCCTGCTGGGCACGTTCAGCATCGAGGTGCTGTGGATCCGGGTCGCGGAGACCGCCGTCGGCGCGGCGGCCGGGGTGCTGGCGGCGGTGGTGATCGTGCCGGTGCGCACGCGCGCGGTGATGCTCGACGACGTCTCGGCGTTGCTGGAGGAACTGGACGAGTTCGTCGAGAAGGCCGCGGGCCTGCTGTCCGGCGCGGAGAACGTGAGCGTCATCGAGAAGTCGCGGGATCTGGACCGGGCGGTGGACAAGGTCCGCACCACGATCGAGCCGCTGACCCATCCGGTGAACCTCAGCAGCCGTCGCGACTACGGCTGGCACGTGCTCACGACGGTGGAGACGATCGCCTTCCGCGCCCGGCACGTCGCGGCGCGGTCACAGGCGGGGCTGCTGCTCAACGAGGCGGACCGGCTGCGGCTGTACACCGGGCGGATCCGGGCGAACATCGCCGTGCTGCGGGAGGCGATCGGTGATCCCGGCGGTTCGGGGCACGGGACGCTGGTCCGGGACGACGGCACGCCGGTGGCGGACCGGATCGACGATCCGCGGGCGCGTTCGGTGCTGACCAGCCTCGGGCATCTCGACGAGACGGTGATCGCGCTGGGGCGGGTGTTCGGGGTGGAGGCCACGGATCCGGCTCCGTCCGCGAAGTCGTGACGTCTCGTGAGTGGTAAGGACGGTTCTAACCGTCCTTACCACTCACGAGGATTCATGGGTCAGTTCTTCGGTTTGGGGCAGTTCTTCCACGAGAAGTGGTAAGTGGTCTTGATGGAACCGTCGGTCGAGTCCATGGTGACGAAGCTGGTGGTCTTCTTCGGATCGGAAGTGCCGACCGCGGCCCGCAGTTCCGTGTTGATGTTGAAGTTCCGGTCCTCGCCACAGGGTTTGTAGACGATGGCGCCGACTTCGATGTCGTCGGTGAACTGCCAGTTGTCCTCGAACGGGCCTTTGAGGCTGTGGGTTACGTACGACGTCGGCGAATTGCCTTGGAAGTAGTAGTTCGCCCGTTCCAGTCCGGTGGCTCCCGCGGCCAGGGAGGCGAATCCGCGGTAGTCGGTGCCCGCGATGCCGTAGGTGAATCCCTGCGGTACGTGGACATAGAGGTTGAGCTGACAGTTCTTGCGCAGATCGGTCGGTTTCGCGCCGACGCCGACCTGCGCGGTGTATTCGCTGTAGGTGACGGTGAACGCGGTGTTGTCCGGTGACACGGAAACGGCCGCCGTACCCGGTTTGCATCCGGTTCCGTTGACCGTCACGACGTCGATGACTATCTTGTCGGACGGCAACGGGGGCGGCACCCACGCGTTCGGGGTGACGACCGAGGAGAAAAGCGTTGCGGCAGCGACCAGCACGTTGAGCATGGGATCCTTCCCAAAGCTTCCACACGGCGGGATGCGGCGGATTCGCGGGCAGCCCCGCCGATCGGACGGAAACGGTTTCGGTCACCGGACACAGGGGTGACCGCCGGAAATGGGGTCGAGAAGACTCGCCGCCGCCGGGCAGGGCGGCGACGAGCGGTGAAGTCCTCGTTCAGAGCGGCCAAGGCCCTGACCGGGCATGGGTGGGACGGCCTTCTTCGCCGACCGGGAAGCAGGCCGTCACCCTGTAGGAGAGGTCAGGAGGCCGGGCAGGTCTTCCACGAGAAGTGGTAGGTGGTCTTGAACGCGCCGTCGGTGGAGTCCATCGTGATGAAACTGGTGGTCTTCTTCGGATCCGACGAACCCGCGCCGACCCTCAGTTCCGTGTTCACGTTGAGATTCCGGTCCTCGCCGCACGGCTTGTAGATGATGACGCCACCTTCGGCCTCGTCACGGAACTGCCAGTTGTCCGAGATCGGCCCGTTGACGGGATGGCTCACCTGCGCGGTCGGCGAATTGCCTTGGAAGTAGTAATTCGCCCGCTGCAATGCCTTCGCGCCGGATTCGAGCGAGGCGAAACCGCGGTAATCGGCACTGGCGATACCGTAGGTGAATCCCTGCGGCACGTGGATGTTGAGGTTCAGCTGGCAGTTCTTTCTGAAGTCGGTGGGCTTCGCGCCGACGCCGACCTGGGCGGTGTATTCGCTGTAGGTGACCGTGAAGGAAGTATTGTCCCTGGCGACGGCCACCGCGGACGAACCCGGCGGGCAGCCGGACCCGTTGACGGTGACGACGTCGATGACGACCCGGTCGGGCGGCGGTCCGGGCGGCGGGGACATACTGTTCGGCGTTATTATCGACGAGAAAAGAGATACGGCGGCAACCATTGCATTGAGCATGGGGTCCTTCCCGAAACTTCCACACGGGGGGCGGGGAACTGGGCGGACTCATGCTAGCGAGTCGATCATCACGATGCCGCCCGCCGATCGGACGAAACCGTCTCGGCAATCGGTTCATGAAAACATATTATGGACTGTAACCGTTTTCCGAGACCAATGAGAACGCCATCGGCCCCGGAAAACACCATTCGATTCGCACGATATGAAAAATGCTTTCGCGGTTTCACCGTTGACGATTCCGCGGAGACAGGCCGGCTCAGGCGGCGGCCAGGCTCGCCGCTTCGCCGAGCAGGGCCACCGCGCCGGGTTCCCACGGGCCCGCGGTGATCACGACGGCGTGGTCCAGCCCCCAGGACGCGAACTCGCCGCACCGGCGGGCGAAGTCCTTTGAGGACTCCCCCGGCGCGAGCCGGGTCGCGATGGTCTTCTCGATCTCCTCGACAGGGCGCCCGACGTCGGCACAGTGCCGGGCGAGGACGTCCAGCTGCGCGCGGACCGTCTCACCGCCGTCGGGAATGTCGAAGAGGTTGCACGCGTCGGCGTGCTCGGCGACCAGTCGCAGGGTCCGTTTCGGTCCGGTGCCGCCGATGAGCACCTTCGGCCGCCGCACCGGCAAGGGGTTGTTCACCGGCCGCTCCAGCCGGTAATACCTGCCGGCGAACGCCGACGTGTCGCCGTCCCACATCCGGCGGGCGATCCGGAGGGTCTCCTCCAGTCGTTCGAACCGTTCGGGGACCGGCGGGAGCGACAGTCCCATCGCACGGGCCTCGTCCTCCTGGTAGCCGGCGCCGATCCCCAGCCAGGCGCGGCCTCGTGACAGGACGTCGAGTGTGGTGACCGCTTTCACCAGGAGGGCGGGCGCGCGGAAGGTGGCGGCGCTGACCATGGTGCCGAGCCGGATCCGGGACGTCGCCGAGGCGAGGAAGCCCAGCGTCGTGTACGCCTCCAGCATCTCCGAGTCCGGCGTGCTGCCCGGCGCCGCCTGCAGGAGGTGGTCAGCGACCCACAGGGTGTCGAGGCCGGTCGCGTCGGCCGTCCGGGCGACTTCGAGAAGGTTGTCCACCAGACCGCCGGGCCAGGAGAAATCGGTGACACTGATGCTGATTCGCATGATCTTCCTCATCTTCCGGGGGGTTTCGAAGGGCGGCGGCCCGCCGATCGGGCTCAGGTGGATGCCGGCGATGAGCCAGCGGTCTTCGTCGCGGACGAACACGTGGGTGACGCGGAACCGGCCGTCGACCCGGTGCCCCTGATGCGTGCCCTCCTGGGCGTGCACGCCGACGGACACGGCGGCCGCGCCGTAGACGCGGACGTCGACCTCGGACCAGTCCAGCTTCCCGGTGACCAGCTCGCCGCCGCGGTAGCGCTGCAGCCATTGCGGTTTCCCGAGCACGAACCCGAGCGGCCCGACCAGCGTGAAGTCGGCGGTGGTCATCGCGTTGAGTGCTTCGGTGTCGCCGCGCACCTCGGCGTCGGCCCAGCGGGCCCCCAGGTCGCGGATCTCGCTCTCCGTACTGCGCATGGCGTTTCCTCCGTTTCGTTCGACCTCCACAACGTTAGATATCGAACGATTTGATGTCAAACCCTTAGATTGATGCGCTATGCTCCGGGGCGTGCAGAAACCCACCGCGGCACCCATCGGCGTCGTCCTCGCCAAGACCGCCAAATCCGTCGGACGCGCCTTCGATCAGGCGCTGGCCGCCGACGGCGGTTCACAGCCCGTGTGGCAGATCCTGATCACGCTGAAGACCCGGCGCGTGGCCAACCAGCGCGAGCTCGCGGCCGCGGTCGGCATCCAGGGCGCCACGCTCACCCACCACCTGAACGCCATGGAGGGTGCGGGCCTGATCACCCGGCGGCGCGATCCGGACAACCGGCGGGTGCATGTCGTCGAGCTCACCGACGAGGGTGAAACGGTCTTCCACCGGTTGGCGAAGGCGGCGATCGCGCACGACAAACGGATCCGGGCCGGGTTCAGCGACGAAGAGATCACCACGCTGGCCGGGCTGCTGTCGCGACTCGCCGCGAACGTGGCCGCCGACGGCATCGATCAAGAAAACAGTGACTGGACGCACCCGAACGGCGACTCGGGACAGGACTAGCATCGCGGTACAAGTCGATGTCGCCTCAAGCTGGAGAACCGCAATGACCCAAGCCCCTGTCAACGTCACCGTCACCGGTGCGGCCGGCCAGATCGGCTACGCGCTGCTCTTCCGCATCGCGTCCGGTCAGCTGCTCGGCCCGGACACCCCGGTGAAGCTGCGGCTCCTGGAGATCCCGCAGGCGGTCAAGGCGGCTGAGGGCACCGCGATGGAGCTCGAAGACGGCGCGTTCCCGCTGCTGTCGGGCATCGACATCTTCGACGACCCGAAGCAGGCCTTCGAGGGCGCGAACGTCGCCCTGCTCGTCGGCGCCCGCCCCCGCGCGAAGGGCATGGAGCGCGGCGACCTGCTCGAGGCCAACGGTGGCATCTTCAAGCCGCAGGGTGAGGCCATCAACGCCGGCGCGGCGAGCGACATCAAGGTCCTCGTGGTCGGCAACCCGGCCAACACCAACGCCCTCATCGCGCAGGCGCACGCGCCGGACGTCCCGGCCGACCGCTTCACCGCGATGACCCGCCTCGACCACAACCGCGCCCTCGCGCAGCTGTCGAAGAAGCTGGGCGTACCGGTGACCGAGCTGAAGAAGGTCGCGATCTGGGGCAACCACTCCGCGACCCAGTACCCGTCGATCGCGCACGCCGAGGTGTCCGGCAAGGCCGCGACCGAGGTCATCACCGACCAGGCGTGGCTCACCGACGACTTCATCCCCACCGTCGCCAAGCGCGGCGCGGCGATCATCGAGGCCCGCGGCCTGTCCTCCGCGGCGTCGGCCGCCTCCGCCGCGATCGACCACGTGTACACCTGGGTCAACGGCACCCCCGAGGGTGACTGGACCTCGGCGGCGGTCGTGTCCGACGGCTCCTACGGTGTCCCCGAGGGCCTGATCTCCTCGTTCCCGGTCACCGCCGCGAACGGCGAGTACAAGATCGTCCAGGGCCTGGAGATCGACGACTTCTCGCGCGCCCGCATCGACGCTTCGGTCAACGAGCTGGCTGAAGAGCGCGACGCGGTGAAGAAGCTCGGCCTCATCTGAGCCTGAACCACCTCACGAAGGCGGCCGCGTCCCCCGGGACGCGGCCGCCTTTTCGCGGCCGATGATCGTGTCGAGGTTCGCGCGAGTGGTCTCCAACTCGCCGATCGCGTCGTCGATCCGGCTCCGCTGCTGCCGCAGCGCCTCGACCAGCTCCGGGCAATCCGGGGTCAGCCAGCCGTCCTCGTCGACGATGCAGGGCAGGATCTCCAGGATCTGCGCGGTGTTCAGCCCGGCCCCGAGCAGGATCCTGATCCGCCGCACCGCCGCCACGTCGGCGTCCCCGTAGACGCGATAGCCGCTCGGACGCCGCTCCGGGGTGAGCAGGCCCTGCTCCTCGTAGTACCGCAGCGCGCGCTCGCTGACGCCGGTCCGCCGCGCGAGTTCCCCGATCCGCATCCGCACTCCAGACTTGACTCTCACGTCAATGTCAAGGTTTAGCTTAGCCGCCATGACCACCGTGACCGTCCTCGGACTCGGCCCCATGGGACACGCCCTCGCCGCCGCCCTTATCGCCGCCGGCCACCCCACCACCGTCTGGAATCGCAGTCCTGGCAAGGAAAACGGCCTGGACGCCGCCGTCGCCGCGACCGCCGCCGAAGCGATCACTGCCAGCCCTCTTGTGATCGTCTGCGTGCGGGACTACGCCGTCGCGCGGTCGATCCTCGACCCCGGCGCGCTCAGGGGCCGCACCCTGGTGAACCTCAGCGGAGGCTCACCGCGGCAGGCCCGCGAGATGGCGGCGTGGGCCGCCGAGCACGGCATCGACTACCTCGACGGCGTCGTCATGGCGACCACCGACGCCATCGGCGGCCCGGACGCGGCCCTGTTCTTCAGCGGCCCCGCCGACGTCTACGAAACACACCGGCCCACGCTGGCCGCGCTCGGCGAGAACGCGCTCTACGTCGGCGACTCCCCCGGCCGGGCAGCCGCGTTCGACGCGTCGTTGCAGGACATGCTCTGGACGTCGATGAGCGGCGTGATCCACATGTTCGCGCTCGCCAAGGCGGAGGGCATCGCCGCCGCCGACATCGCCGCGCACGCCAAGGCACTGCTCGGCTTCTTCCCCACCATGATCGACCTGCTCGCCGAACAGGTCGCCACCGAGAACTACTCCGGCGACGCGGGCACCCTCGAATCCACCGCCGCGACGATGGACCACATCCTCGACGCGATCCGCGCCCAAGACCTCGACAACGGCGTCCTGTCCGCCGCCCGCGCCGAAGTGCGACGAGCCATCGACGCGGGGCACGGGCAAGACGGGTTCGCCCGCCTCGCCGCCCTCCGGCCAGGGACCTAGCCTCCGGTGACGTCGCGAAAGTGGCTTTCGCGACCCGCCTCCGCCATCCCCGGCCCGACACACCCTCAAGACCGGAACTGCCGCGCCTTGATCCCGTACTGGCCCATCTTCCGGTACAGCGTCGCCCGGCCCATCCCGAGTTTCTCCGCCGCACCGACCACAGTGGACCCCGGCTCGGCGAGGCAGCGCACGATCTCGTCCCGCTCCATCGCCTGCAACCGGCTCAAGCGATGCCCCACCCCGGAGAACACCTCCGCCGGCAGATGCCTGCTGTCGATCACGTCCGACCGCGACGCCGCCTCCCGCACCACCCAGCGCAGCTGTTTGGCGTTCTCCGGCCAGTCACAGGCCGTCAGCGCCCGCACCGCGGCCGGGGTGAACACCACCTCGCGGCCCCGGTCGCGGCGGGCGAAATGATGGGCCAGCGGAAGAACGTCGTCCGGCCGGAACCGCAGCGCCGGAACCTCGACCACGACCTCGACCAGCGGGGCGAGCGCCTCCGGAATCGCACCCGCGTCCTGCGCGGTCAGCACGAACGGCGGCGGCTCACCTTCCCGGCGCGCCTGGGCGAACAACCCCGCCAGCTCGGCGGCCGCCCACGCCGGGAGGGTGTCCACCCCCGAGACGATCACGCACGTCTCGTCCTTGAGCAGTTCCGGAGTCCACAGCGTCAGCCACGTGTCCACGTCGTCCGGCGCGGGAGGGCGCGCGTTGAGCACCCGGTCACGCGGCCGCGTCGCCCGCCGCGCGGCCGACGCGAGCGCCGTCTTCCCCGCCCCGGCCTCACCGACGACCGCGACCACCCGCCCTCGGCTCAACGCCGACCCCACCTCGTCGAGCGCCTCCGACCAACCCGGCGACAGACTCGGGACATCGGCCGGATCGAACCGATCGGAATGCACCCGGAACACCTCACCACGCGGCGCCGGCCGCGGAGTCCGCCCCGAAGCCCGCGCCAACATCAACGCCGCCGTGTTCCCGGCCGCCGCCTGCGCCAGCGCCAGCAGCAACTCCGACGACTGATCCGACCACGTCGTCAGATTCACGCTCCCGGCCAACGCGCCGGTCAGCGGATCCAGCACCGGCACCGCCGCACACGTATAACCCCGCAACCCCGTGCAGTAATGCTCCGCCGCCCGCACCAACGTCGGCGCACGATCGGCCAGCGCCAAACCCAGCCCGTTGGTCCCGGCGTTGCTCTCCGCGAAGTAGAACCCCGGCGCCAGATGCACCCGATCCAACGACCGGACGATCGACGCGTCCGTGCACAGCCTGCTCAGCACCAGGCCCTCACTGTCGGTGATCATCAAGCTGACCGGCTCGTTCGCCAGCGTCGCCTGCAGACCCCGCAACACCTCGTTGCCGCACTCGTACAACAGCGAACCGGTGTCCAGCGACCCGGTGAACACCGGCCGGACCTCGTCCTCGGGCGCGCCGTACCGGGCGCTGCGCTGCCAGGACGCCCGCAACCGCGGCGCGATCACCGCATTCGCGCTCTCCACATCGACCTCCCGGGACGCGACACTGCGTTCGGACCTTCGCTCAGCGTACGTGCGCGACCCGCGTCCCACAGGACCGTCGGTGTCTCAAACTGAGACACCGACCGACTCCCTGACCTGCGCCGACGCCCCTACCGTTCACCTCCAACGTGCCAACGGCGGTCACGAACGCGGAGGAAGACCCATGTACACCAAGGACGGCGAGAGCTACTTCATCGTGGACGCGCACGTCGCGCTCTGGGACGCCAGGCCGGAGAACCAGGCCAACATCCACGGCAAGCAGTTCATCGACTGCTTCTACGACTACCACCGCAACCTCAGCCCCGAATCCGAGCTGTGGTCCTACGAGGAATACCTCTACTACGGCGGCGCACGTCTGATGAAGGACCTCTTCCAGGACGGCTACGTCGACCACGCCATCTTCCAGCCCGCCCACCTCGGCGCCTTCTACAAGAACGGCTTCGGCCAGACCGAAGAGGCCTTCGCCCTCGCCCGGCAGCACCCGGACAAACTCACCTACAACCACTGCTTCGACCCACGCCTCGAACAAGCAGGCCTCGACCAGCTACGCCGCGACGCCGAACGCTTCGGCCTCAAAGGCGTCAAGCTCTACACCGCGGAATGGCGCGACGACTCCCGCGGCTACAAACTCGACGACCCGTGGTGCCGCCGCTACCTGGAAGCCTGCCTCGAACTCGGCATCCGCAACATCCACGTCCACAAGGGCCCGACCATCCGCCCGCTCGACCGCGACGCCTTCGACGTCGCCGACATCGACAAGGTCGCCACCGACTACACCGGCCTCAACTTCGTCGTCGAACACTGCGGACTCCCCCGGCTCGAAGACTTCTGCTGGATCGCCACCCAGGAACCCAACGTCCACGCCGGCCTCGCCGTCGCGATGCCGTTCATCCACACCCGCCCGCGCTACTTCGCCCAGATCATCGGCGAACTCCTCTACTGGCTCGACGAAGACCGCATCCAGTTTTCCAGCGACTACGCGCTCTGGACCCCGAAATGGCTGGTCGAACGGTTCGTCGACTTCCAGATCCCCGAGGACATGACCGAATACGCGCCGCTCACCACCGACCAGAAGCGCAAGATCCTCGGCCTCAACGCCGCCGCGATGTACGACCTCCCGGTACCCGACGAACTCCAGGTCCGGCGCGTCGAACCCCAAGCCGTCTCGGTGGCCTGACATGCGCGAACACGACGCCTACACCGCGCTCCACGCCGTCTTCGACCCCGAACTCGACGAACCCGTGACCGACCTCGGCTTCGTCCGCTCCCTCACCGTCGAAGGCTCGGAGGTCACGGTCCACCTGAGGCTCCCGACGTCGTTCTGCTCACCGAACTTCGCCTACCTCATGGCCTCCGACGCCAAAGACGTCCTCACCGCACTCGACTGGGTCGAGCGAGCCAACGTCGTCCTCGACGACCACCACGACTCCGACCTGATCAACCGAGGCCTCGCCGCCGACGCCGGCTACCGCGGCACCTTCGGCGACGAAGCCGAACAGGACCTCGACGAACTCCGGCTCACCTTCCGCCGCAAAGCCCACACCGCGGCCATGGAACGCGCCCTCACCCGGCTCCTGCGCGAAAACCGGGAACTGACCGAGGAAAGTCTCCACGACATCACCCTCGCCGACCTGCCCGACCACCGCACCACCCACGCACTCCTGCGACGACGCGCGGCGCTCGGACTCGACACCGCACCAGAAGCGCCGGTCCTCGTCGACGACCATGGCACGCCCTACCCACGCGAAGAAGTGCCGCTACGGCTGCGCTTCGCCCGATCCGTCCGCATCTCGATCGACGGCAACGCCCACTTCTGCCGCGGCCTGCTCCGCACCCGCTACCCGGAATCCGCCACCGACCAGGCACCACGCAACCAGGAGGTCCACGCATCGTGAAAGCGATCCAGGTCGTCGGCTACCACGAAAAGCTCCAGCTGACCGAGGTCGCCGAACCCGAACCCACCGGCCCCCACGACGTGATCGTCCGCATCGGCGGCGCCGGCGTCTGCCGCACCGACCTTCACATCCTCGAAGGCCAATGGGCCGAGAAATCCGGCGTCACCTTGCCGTACACGATCGGCCACGAGAACGCCGGCTGGGTCCACGCCGTCGGCAGCGCCGTCACCAACGTGGCCGAAGGCGACAAGGTCATCGTCCACCCCCTCATCACCTGCGGACTCTGCCGCGCCTGCCGCTCCGGCGACGACGTCCACTGCGCCCAGTCGCAGTTCCCCGGCATCGACACCGCGGGCGGCTACGCCGAATACCTCAAGACCTCCGCCCGCAGCGTCGTCAAAATCGACGACTCTCTCGAACCCGCCGACGTCGCCGCCCTCGCCGACGCGGGCCTCACCGCCTACCACGCCGCGGCGAAAGCAGCCCGCAGGCTTCGGCCCGGCGACCGCTGCGTCGTCATCGGCGCCGGCGGCCTCGGCCACATCGGCATCCAGGTGCTCAAAGCCCTCACCGCCGCCGAACTCGTCGTCGTCGACCGCAACCCCGACGCCGTCGACCTCGCCGTCACCATCGGCGCCGACCACGGCGTCATCGCCGACGGCACCCAGATCGACCAGGTCCTCGACCTCACCGACGGCGAAGGCGCCGAAACCGTCATCGACTTCGTCGGCGAAGGCGGCGCCACCAAAGACGGCCTCGCCATGCTCCGCCGCGCGGGCGACTACCACGTCGTCGGCTACGGCGAGAACATCGACGTCCCCACCATCGACGTCATCTCCACCGAGATCAACCTGATCGGCAACCTCGTCGGCTCCTACACCGACCTCTGCGAACTCATGGTCCTCGCCGCCCAAGGCCGCGTGAAACTCCACACCGCGCGCTACCCGCTCGAAGAGTTCCAGACCGCGCTCGACGACCTCGACGCCGGACGCATCCGGGGCCGCGCCATCCTCGTCCCCTGAACACCTCGTGAGTGGTGAGGACGGTTCTAACCGTCCTCACCACTCACGACACAATGGGCCCGTGCACCTCGACGCGCTCCTCACCGGCCAGCCCTCGGAAGTCCTCACCCGGACCCTCGAGCTTTCCCGCGCCGAGCGGAAAGCCCTCCTCCCCGAACTCCTGGCCGCTTTCAAGGACAGCAGCGAGTTCATCGAGATCAAGCCCAACACCTACGGCGCCCGCAACCCACTCAGGGGACAGCAAGCCGCGACCGCGCTCTGGACCGTCCTCCCCGCGAGCGACCCCCTGCTCCGCAAACTCTGGATCGCCTCGCCCACGATTCTCGAACGCGTCCTCCAGGACCGCTCGCTCACCGAACGCAAGACGATCGCGCTGCGCATGATCGGCCACCACACCGCCTGGGAAACCATCCGCCGCATGATCCTCGACGGCGACCTCGATCCCATCCGCACACCGGAATACCACGCCGGCTGGTTCCGCTGGGCCGGACGCTTCCGCGGGAAACCACTGGCCGAACGGCTCCGGGCCGAACCCGGAGCCCTCACCGAACTCTGGGAACTGCTCACGATCGAAGGCAACGGCGAGGCAAGCTTCGCCGCCTTCGACAAGTACGTCCGCGACGAGGACAAGTGGTCCACCGCGCTGCTCGAACTCACCGAAACCGGCGAACTCGACCGCACCAGGCTCCTCGACCTCACCCTCGACGTCCTCGCCCGCGACTTCGCCGCTTTCCGTGCGCAGTGGTACGCCGCGCTCCACGAAGCGCTCGCCCCCACCCCGGACGAGCGCACTGATGCGCAGCATCGCTACGCCCGGCTGTGCGGAAGCGGCCTCCCGCGCACCGTCTCCTTCGCCGTCAAAGCACTGTCCCTTGTAGACAAACAGGGCACGCTCGACGACGAAATCGCCCTCCAGCACCTCCCCGCCGCGGCGGCCGGACGCGGCGCCGCCACCGCCAAACTCGCCCTCAAGCTCGCCGGACGTATCGCCGACCGCCGACCCGAACTCACCGGCCTCGCGGACGAAGTCTTCGAAGCGGCGCTCACCCACGAGGCCTCCGACGTCCGCGCCATCGCCACCGCCCGGCTCGGCGTCACTCCGGACGCGGCACCCGTCATCGAGACCGCCGAGTACCCGGAACCCACCCGGACACCATGGGACCAGCGCGAAACGCTGACCATCCCGCTCGAAATCCCCGACACCCCGGCCGCGGTCGCCGAAGCCCTGTCCTCCCTGCTCGCCGACCCCGACCAGGCCGACCTACTCCTCGCCGCCCTCGACGGCGCCCACCGCGTCGCGGGCGAACTCCAGGACGCCCTCAAACCGCTGGTGAAACGCGCCGCCAGGATCGCCGCCCAGCAGTACAGCGCGGCAGTACCGAAGATGATCGCCACCCTCATCCTCGGCCTCACCGGCCGCGACGTGACCCACCCACCGCAGGTCGACGGCTGGCGCCGTCCTCTCCACCACCGGATCACCGCCTTGCTCGAAGGCACGGCCGTCCCCGTCTCCGCCGCCACCCACCAAGGCGGCTGGCTCGATCCGGTCGTCTTCGTCGCCCGCATGCTCGAACACCCCGACGCGGCAGACGACGACGTCGCCGACGCACTGCTCCGGCTCGCCCCGGACACCAGGCCCGAAGCCCTCGCACTCGCCGCGGACCTCACCGGACCACACGCCGACACCATCCGCTACGCCCTCGGCGGCCCCGCCATCGACGCCACCGGCTGGATCGCCTTGGCCGCGGCCCGCGCCCGGCACCCCGAATCCGCCGACCCCGCCGCCGCACTCCGCGGCGAACCCGGACCGCCGATCACCTGGATGGCGAAAGCCGGCCTTACCCACTACGGCTCGAACTCACTCGACATCGAACAAACCCCGGAACCCGTCGCGCCGGACGTTCCCTGGCTCGGAACGCCCTTCGACGGCCGAGCCACCGAGTGGCTCGGCTTCACCGAATGCCACGAGGCGGTCTCCTCCCCGTATGACCGCGACCACCTCGAAGCCGCCGTCGCCGGAAACCTGTACTTCAACGACATCGAAGTCGGCTATCCCGTGGAGAAGGCCGCGCTGCCCTCGTTTCTCGACAACCCCTCGGTCCCGGGCATCCCCGGCACGATGCTCCTCGCCACCACCCTCGCACTGAAACGTCCGGCCGCCGTCCAGCTCGGCACGGACGCCGTGCTGACCCTGCTGGACCGGCGGCTGCTCGGCCCCCGCGCACTCGGCGCTGCACTGGCCGTACTCGGCCCGCAGCTCATCATCACGCGGCTGGCACCCCGGCTCTCGGTCATCGCGAACGAACACCCGACCGCAGTTCTGTCCACACTGGACACTTTGCTGCCGAAGCTCGAACCCTCCCACCGCGGCATCTTCGCGTTGCTGGAACTCGCCGCGGACCTTGTGGACCGCGGAGCGGGCACGATCAGCGCCGAAACGAAGGAGTGGCTCACCGGCTTCAAAGGCGGTTCGAAAGCGGCGAAGGCGGCGTCACGACTCAGCGGCTGACATCCGGGCTGCCAGCACGTGCGAACAGGGCCCCCGGTTCTCCTGATGCTTGGCCCACCACGCACACGTGCACCCGACGGGCGAAAGCCGGACACGCTGCACCGAGCCGGCGCGGGTGATCTCGTAGCCACCGTCCGGCAACCTCCGGACGGCTCCGGCGGCGAGGAGCTCACGGGCTTTCGCGAGCCGACCGTTCGCCGGAGCAGCCCCACTCGGAAGCTCACGCGGGAACCACGTGCCGTCGACGACGTCGTGACCGGCGCGCCCCGCGACAAGTTCCGGCGCTTCGAGACCCGCCGCCAGCGCGTTCAGCCAGCCTCCTTCGCCGGAGAAGCCGCGGGCCGGCTCCGGGGACAGCGTGACGACGAGCTGCGCCCGATCCAGCCGGAGCACCCAAGTCGCGACCTCGCTGTCCGGTCGCGTGTAGACGGTCAGTCCCTGGGCGAACCGGATGAGCGGCTCGACGACCCGCAACCGATGGAGCCCGGTCGCCGGAATCGAGTCGTGCCCCGGCCGTGACGTCAACCGGAGCCCGCGGCCCGACGCCACCACCCACGACCTGCCGACCGAAGTCGGAAGTCTCCGCAGGAAGTTCCGTGTCTCCGCCTTGTCCAATGCCGCTTGCTCGACCGCTCCCGCCGTGACCGCGGCGACCTCGGCGAACCCCGACACCCAACGATCCGGCAGCGGCACCACGGACTCGTCGTTCTGCCCGTCGAGAGTGCGGAGCCGGATTCCCTCGCCACGAACGGTCAGGTGCAACGGATCTTGGGCAACGACTCCCGCGAGGACGGTCCGCGTCGCGTCGGACAGGTCGACGTTCGTGCAGCCGTCGCCGAGACCGCCCACGTCCGGCAAGTCGAGCCTGGCGTACAGACCACAGCACGGCGAGAAAGCCTCCGCGCGCAACGTCGTCCGATCCGCGGTGAACACCGGATCGGACTCGGCGATCAGCCGGTTCACCATCGACGGCGGCATCCAGAACCGTGTGCGGGCGACCTTCCCCAGCACGAGCAGCGCTTGGGCGGCCTGTGCTCCGGGCTCCAGAAACCCCTGGAAGAGCACGGACGTCGGCGCGTCCTCTTCCAGCTGCTCCAGCAAGACCTCGGTGATCACGGGGCAACCCTAGCCAGAGCCCCGACAGTCTTTGCGGGTTTGCCGTTTGTTTGAAGTTGATCTTGTCGATCGCCCGACTGAATAGGTCGTTATACACCTTGAGGTCAGTTCGACTGGGCCTGGCGACGCCGATAGGCCCGCTGCTGGCATGCCCTCGAGCAATAGTCCCGTGGTCTGCCCCGCCCTCCCCCGTCCAGTGGCTTACCGCAGACGACGCACTCCCCTCCCCCGGTTTCGTCACTGATTACCTCACTCCCCTGGCTTTGGATGAGCGCCTCGACACCGTCGAGGGTCCGCTGCAGCCCGAATTCGAAGGCGTCGAGCGGCGCGTCCATTCCCCCGGCTTTCCACAGCCGCTCCAGGGTCGGATAACCGTCCAGGCGCTCGAAGAGGGACTCGCGTTCACTCCACCAGCGCTCATGGGACACCCCGGTGCGCCGCTGAAGCTCCGCGGCCTCCCCGGCCTGGCGCGCGGCCGACTCGACGAATCCGCCCACCAGGTTCACCACCGCGATCACCTGCGCCGGCGCCAGACCGCTACGCGAGGCCACGTCCAGCGCGTGGTCGTAGCCGGCCATGATGTTCGGACCCGGCAGGCGACGGGTTCCGGCGCTGTGGACCAGCCACGGATGCCGTCGGTACATCTCCCGGGCCCGCCGCGCCCAGCGTTCGAGGCCCGCTCGCCAGCCGAGCCCGTCCGAAGCCCCCATCGGGAACTCGCCGTACACCGCGTCACGCATCAGTTCCACCAGTTCCGCCTTGCCGGGGACGTACCGGTAGAGCGACATGGTGGTGGTACCGAAACGTTCCGCGACCTTGCGCATCGACAGCGAAGCGAGCCCTTCGGCGTCCGCGACCTCGACGGCCGCCGCGACGATCCGGCCGAGGCTCAACCCGGGCCGCTCCGGCTCGGACGTCCCCCACAGCAGTTCGATCGCGCGCTCCGGATCCGGCTGCGCGTCGTCTTCCGCCACCCGCTGCTCCCTTGACGCTCTTCACTGGTTCGTGTTTAGCTGATAAACCTCAGTATATCCCATATACCTCTCGCAGGAGCGCTTCAGCATGCCTGAAATCAGGTTCTTCGTATCCCCGAACGGCAGAGACGACTGGCCCGGCACCGCCGAGCAGCCGTTCGCCACCCCGAAAGCGGCCCAGAAGGCCGTCCGTGCCGCCACGGCCACCATGACCGGCGACGTCATCGTCTCCTTCACGACCGGCGTTTACCGCCTCGACGAATCCCTTGTCTTCACTGATACACAGGGCGATTCCGGCTCGAACGGGTTCCGCGTCGTCTACCAGGCACACGGCTACGGAACAGCGGACCAGGCGAAGGTCGAACTGAGCGGCGGCCGCGAGATCACCGGCTGGACGACGGGCGACGACGGCATCTGGTCAGCGCCGATCGGCGACCTGGCGCCGCGACGGCTCACCGTCGGCGGCACACCCGCGACAAGGGCGGCCCGCACGGACGGACTCCCGGGAAGTGTGACGAAAACAGCGACTGGTTACGTCACAGACAGCATCGAGCCCCAGTCGTGGCCGGATCCCTCCGGGCTGGAGTTCGTTTACCCAGGCGTCTACCCGTGGTCCGAGGCCCGGCTCGCGGTCGCGTCGATCTCCGGCGACGCCTCCTCGACCACGATCACCATGGCTCAACCGGCCTTCGACAACGCCAAGTCCCTCTACGACGCCAAGTGGTACGGCGCGGGCGGTGACGGCACCTGGGACGGCCTCGCCGCACCGGCCACACTTGAGAACAACGTGGCCTTCTTGACCGAGCCGGGAACCTTCGCCGTCAGCCGAACCGACGCGGGCGATCACGTCCTGCATTACCGCCCGCGCTCCGGAGAGGAGATCGGGAAGACCACCGTCGTCGCTCCGGTGCTCGAAACGCTCGTCAGCGGACAGGGCGTGCACGACCTCGTGCTGCGCGGTTTCACCTTCACCGA
Source organism: Amycolatopsis sp. EV170708-02-1 (assembly GCF_022479115.1). Lineage (NCBI taxonomy): Bacteria > Bacillati > Actinomycetota > Actinomycetes > Pseudonocardiales > Pseudonocardiaceae > Amycolatopsis > Amycolatopsis sp. EV170708-02-1. Next base: position 1,667,054 of record NZ_CP092497.1, on the reverse strand, counting down.
CGCGACCTGGTCCGGCCCCACCCGAACGGGCGGCTACCTGCACTATCACGGCAACGCACGCTACGAACGAGGCGGCTTCCAGAAGATCGACCTCGGCGCGGACGTGGGCTATGTCCACGTGCCCGCGGAGCCCGTCCAGTTGCCCGCCAACGTCAGTCTCACGTCGGTCGAGCGAGTCACCTTGGAGGGCAACCGTTTCACCCGGCTCGGCGCGGGAGGGCTGCGGGTCGAGGACGCCACCGACGTGGGCATCCTGGCGAACGTCTTCGACGAGATCTCGGGCAGCGGGATCGCCGTCCACACGAGCACCCGTGCCGCGGTCGAAGACAACCTCGTCCATCACATCGGCACCGAATACCGAGGGTCGCCCGCCGTCCTCGTCGTCGAGTCCGCGGAGACCTCCGTGGCGCACAACGAGATCCACGACGTCCCGCACAACGGCATCGTGATCACCGGTGGGGAGCGAGCCCAGGGCACACAGGTGATCTCGAACCTCGTCGAACGCACCATGGGGAAGCTGATGGACGGCGGCGGGATCTACCTGTCCGCGCCACAGGGCTCGTCGTTCGCCGGCGGGGCACTGGTCCGCGGCAACGTCATCCGCGATGTCCTCACCTCGTACAACTTCGGCCTCTACGCCGACTACGGCGCGGCGTGGATCACCGTCCTCGGCAACATCGTCCACCGGGCCGACACCCCGATCGTGCTCCAGGTGGGCCCGCCGATGGAGAACGTGGCCTTCGTCGGCAACATCTGGGACGCCCTGCCCGACGGCTACGACACCCCACCCGAGACGGTGACCGTGGCCGGGAACACGGTGCTGCCCAAGGAGAGTTTCGACGACGCCGTCCGGGCGGACCCGGCGGGCGCGGACATCCTCACGCGGGCGGGCCGCCGGGGTCTGGAACGATGATCACCGCTCCTGCCGGACGCGAGTCCGGCAGGAGCCGCTCCAGCCACCATCCCCGAGGAGACCGCGCGCGATGCCGACCCAGACCACGGAAGCCCCCGGGACCCGCCGACGGCTCGCGCGGATCGCGACCGAGGTGCTCGCTCCGTGGGTCTGGGTGCTCGGTCTCCCGCTGATCGTCGCCTGGAAGGTCACCGGATACCACTTCGGCGAGACGGTGCTCTGGGGTCTCGTCGTCGGTGTCACCGGCTCGCTGATCCCGATGGCCGTGATCGTGCACGGGGCCCGGAAGGGCAAATGGGACAGCCACCATGTCACCGATCGCGCCGGACGGCTCGTCCCGTTCGCGGTCTGCATCGGCTCCCTGACCGCCGGATTCGTCGTCCTGATCGCCGGCGGCGCCCCGCACGAGATGATCGCGCTCGCGGCCGCCGAACTCGTCTGCCTGATCGCCGCGCTCGCGATCACCTTCGGGCTGAAGTTCAAGATCTCGATGCACGCGATGGTGGCGGCGGGTGCGGCCGTGATGCTGATCCGCGTCTACGGTCCCTGGCTCGCGCTGGTCTTCCTCGGCGTCGGCTGGGTCTGCTGGTCACGGGTCGAGCTCGGCGATCACACCAAGGCCGAGGTCACGGCCGGCTTGGGGGCCGGTGTCGTCCTCGGCGGTGGTGTTTACCTTTTGCTCGAAGCGATTTTGGCCTGAGCCCAGCCGTATAGGTCGTTATACAGTCAGCTCAGGCGCCTGATGCCTTCGGCGAGTTCGGCGATGTCGGCCGCGGCGGCGAAGCCGAGCCGGAGGAACGGTCCGGCTGGTTCGGCGGCGAAGAACCGGTCCCCCGCCCCGACCACGACTCCCCGTTCCCTCGCCGCACGGGCGACCGCGTTGGCGTCGCTCCCCGCCGGTAGCCGCACCCACAGGTGCAACCCACCCTCCGGCAGCCGCGCGACAGTCCATTCAGGACACTCCCCCGCCAGCGCCGCGGCCGCCTTTCCGCACCGCTCTCGCAATTCGGTGCCCAGTTTCCGCACATGACGTTCCCAGGACGGCGCGCTGAGCAGTTCGAGAGCCGCCTCCTGCAACGGACGGGAGACGAAGAAGTCGTCGACCCGCCGGATCGCCTTCATCCGGTCGAGAACGGGCCCACGCGCGATGAGCGCCCCGATCCGGAGGCTCGGCGCGGCGGCCTTGGTCACCGACGTCAGATGGACGACCGTGCCGTCGCGGTCGTCGGTGATCAGCGGACGCGGTGCCGTGACACCGTGCGAAAGGTGCCGCGCGAAGTCGTCCTCCAGCACGAAGGCGCCCGCCGCCCGCGCCACCTCCAGCACCTGAGTGCGGCGCTCCGGCGTGAGCACGGTCCCGGTCGGGTTGTGGAAGGTGGGCTGGCAGTAGAAGAGCCGGGCGCCGGTCATCGCGAACGCCTCGGCCAGCAGATCCGGCCGGACCCCGTCGTAGTCGATCGGGACCGGTACCGGACGGAGCCCCGCCGCCCGCGCGGCGGCGAGCGCTCCCGGATAGGTCGGCGATTCGACGAGGACCGGGCTGCCGGGCGCCGCGATCGCCCGGAACGCCATGGAGAGCCCGCTCTGACCGCCGGCGGTGATCAGAACGTCGTCCGGCGACGCACCGGCAGGCCCCGCGAACACCGACCTCAGCGCGGCCAGCCCCGTGGCGGGGGCCCGATCCCAGGAGTCCGGGCGGCGCCCTGCCCGCGAGCGCCGCGCTCAGGAAGCGGGTCGCCTGCAGTGATCGGTGCGGGTACCCGCCGTCGAGGAGGATCGCGCCCTCCGGCGGCGGGCCGAGGACGCCGGTCAGCGACGTGGTGTCGACGGTGCGGTCGGTCAGCGCGACGGTCTGCCAGGCCGTGTCGAGTGGTCCGTCCATTGTCGACGGCCTGGCCGCCACATACGTGCCGCTTCCGGGGCGGGTCACGACAGCGCCCTCGGCCGCCAGCTGAGCGATCGCGCGCGAGACCGTCACCGGGCCGACCCGGTAGCGCTCGATCAGCTCACGGCTGCTGGGCAACCGGTCCCCCGCGGCCGCCGCGCGGATCAGCGAACGCAGCTGGAGCACGAGGGCGGAAGTGCTACTATCCGACATGAAGGAACATGATAGTGCTACTGGAAATCGGGCGGAATCACTACTGGACGTTCCCGCCCTGCGAGCCGACACGCCGGGCAGCGAGAAGGTCGTCCATTTCAACAACGCGGGCTGCGGGCTTCTGGCGAAGCCGGTGCTGGCCGCCATGCTCGATCATCTGAACCTCGAAGCCGAGATCGGCGGTTACGAGGCCGCCGCGGCGCGGTCGGATCAGGTCGCGGGCTTCTACCGTGAGATCGCCGCCTTGATCAACGCGAGGCCCCGCAACATCGCCTTCGCGGCGAGCGCCACCCACGCCTATTCCACCGCGCTTTCCTCGATCCGGTTCGAACCCGGGGACGTCGTGCTCACCACCCGCAACGACTCATCTCCAACCAGATCGCGTTCCTGTCGCTGCGGAAGCGGTTCGGCGTCGAGATCGTGCACGCACCGGACACCCGGGAAGGCGGTGTCGACGTCGAGGCCATGGCGGCCCTGATGCACACGAGGAGACCGAAACTGGTCGCCGCCACGCATATCCCGACCAACTCGGGGCTCGTCCAGCCGGTCGCCGAAATCGGGCGGCACTGCCGGGAGCTCAGCCTGCTGTACCTTGTCGACGCCTGCCAGTCGATCGGCCAGTACCCCATCGACGTCGAAGAGATCGGCGCCGACCTGCTCACCTCGACGTGCCGCAAATTCCTGCGCGGTCCACGCGGTTCGGGGTTCCTGTTCGCCTCCGACCGGTTCCTCGAAGCCGGGCACGAGCCGTTGTTCATCGACATGCACGGCGCCCGCTGGAGCGCGCCCGGCGCATACGAACCCGCGAAGTCGGCTTCCCGCTTCGAAGAGTGGGAATTCCCTTACGCCACCGTGCTCGGATGCGCGGCCGCGGCGAGATATGCCCGTGAGGTCGGCCTGGAGGCGATCTCACGACGCACGCCCGCGCTCGCGGCGAGGCTGCGGGCCGGTCTGGGCGCCATCGCGGGTGTCGAAGTGCTCGACCGGGGACCGGAACTGGGCGCCTTGGTGACGTTCTCCATCAAGGGCTGGGAAGCCGTGCCCTTCAAGGAGGCGATGGACGCCAGGCGGATCAACTCGGCGCTCAGCTACCGGGAGTTCGCGCAGTTCGACTTCGGGGACAAGGACGTCGACTGGTGCCTGCGGCTGAGCCCGCACTACTACAACACCGAGCGGGAAGTGGACGACGTCGCCGCGGCCGTCGCCGAACTCGCCTCCTGAACGCGGCCTCCCCGCCTGGGCACTGGGGGTGCCCGGGCGGGGAGACCGTCAGGAAGATCAGGCCCCGGCGAGGCCGCGGCGCTTCAGCAGCGGCTCGATCTCCGGGTCGCGGCCGCGGAACGCGCGGAAGGCGGCCATCGGGTCGACGCTGCCGCCCCGCCCGAGCAGTTCGCGGCGGAAGTGGTCACCGTTCTCCCTGGTGAGCCCGCCGTTCTCGCGGAACCACTGGACGGTGTCGGCGTCGAGGACCTCGCTCCAGATGTAGGAGTAGTACCCGGCGCTGTAGCCGCCGCTGAAGATGTGCGCGAAGTAGGTGGTGCGATAGCGCGGCGGCACCGCTTCCAGCGCGACGCCGGCCTTGGTCAGCGCCTCGGCCTCGAACCGCTGGACGTCGTCGACGTTGTCCTCGGTGCCCAGCGCGTGCCACGCCTGGTCGAGGAGGGACGCCGCGAGGTATTCGGTGGTCGAGAAGCCTTCGCCGTACTGCTGGGAGGCCAGGAGCTTGTCGATCTGCTCCTGCGGCAGCGGCTCGCCGGTCACGTGGTGCTTGGCGTAGTTCGCCAGGACCTCGGGCCACAGCATCCACATCTCGTTGACCTGCGAGGGGTACTCGACGAAGTCACGCGGGACGTTGGTACCGGAGAACATCGGGTACTCGACGTCGGAAAGCAGCGAGTGCAGCGCGTGCCCGAACTCGTGGAACGCGGTGACGACCTCGTCGAAGGTCAGCAGGGTCGGCTCCCCTGCCGGCGGCTTGGCGACGTTGAGCACGTTCACCACGACCGTCTTGGTGCCGAGGAGCTTCGTCTGGTCGACGAAGTTGTTCATCCAGGCGCCGCCGCGCTTGGAGTCGCGGGCGTAGTAGTCGAGCAGGAACAGGCCGAGTTCCGAGCCGTCGGCGTCGAATACCTCGAAGATCCGGACCTCGGGGTGGTACCTCGGCAGGTCTTCCCGCTCGGTGAAGCTCAGGCCGTACAGCTTCGACGCGGCGAAGAAGACGCCGTCGGTCAGCACGCGGTTCAGCTCGAAGTACGGGCGCAGCGCGGCGGTGTCGACCTTGAACCGGTCCTTGCGGACGCGCTCGGCGTAGAACGCCCAGTCCCACGGCCGCAGGATCGCGCCGGGAATGTCGGCTTCGAGGTAGCGCTGCAGTTCTTCGGCCTCCGCCTTGGCGTTGGCGACCGCGACCGGCGCGAGACGTTCCAGGAGCCCGACAGCGGCCTGAGCGGTCTTCGCGGTCTCGTCCTCGATGACGTACGAGGCGTGGTCGGGGAAGCCGAGCACGGCGGCCCGCTCGGCCCGCAGGCGGACCAGCTCGGCCACGACCTCGTTGTTGTCGGACTCGTTGCCCCGGTTCCCACGGGAGACCGAGGCGGTGAAGATCCGCTCGCGCAGCGCACGGTCCTCCAGCGAGGCCAATGCGGCCTGTGCCGTCGGCAGGGTCAGCTTGAGGACGTACTTGCCTTCCTCGCCCGCGGTCTCGGCGGCCGTGGCGATCTCGTCCTCGCCCAGTCCCGCGAGCTCCACGACGTCGTCGACGACCACGGCGAGCTCGTTGGTGTCCTTGAGCAGGTTCTGCTGGAAGCGGGTCGAGAGCGTCGAAAGCTGCTCGTTCAGCTCGCGCAGGCGCTTCTGGTCGGCCTCGGGCAACCCGGCGCCGGCGCGGCGCACGTCGGTGTGGTGCCGCTCCAGGAGGCGGAGCGACTCGGTGTCGAGACCGAGTTCGTCCTTGCGTTCGAACAAGGAGTTGATCCTGGCGAACAGCGCCGGGTTCAGGTTGATGGCGTCGGCGTGCGCGGCCAGCCGCGGTGCCATCTCGGCCTGCACGCGCTGGATCTCGTCGTTCGCGTTCGATCCGGCGAGGTTGAAGAACACGCTCGACACGCGGGACAGCAACCTGCCGGACTTTTCGAGCGCGACGATGGTGTTCTCGAAGGTCGGCGGCTCCGCGGAGTTCGCGATCTCCTCGATTTCGGCGGCGTGCTCGGCAAGGCCCGCTTCGAAGGCGGGAAGGAAGTGTTCGTCGGCGATCCGGTCGAACGGCGGAAGGGCGTAGGGCAGCTCACTCGGCGCGGCGAACGGGTTGTCCTGCGAAATCATCGGTGTTGCTCCCGGGTCGTCGAATCTGCTGTTCAGGCCACCTTACGGGCAGTGAGGGGCCGGTGGATGCCGTCCGTGGCGTGACACCTCGGACGGCAGTGGTCACGCTCCGGTGGTACCGCCCACCACCGCGTCGGAGCTCTGTTTTCCCTTGCCACGCTTGGCTTTCGCCTTGGGCGGCGGTGGGACGATACCGGCGAGGTCGCCACCGTTGTCGTTGACGCGCAACACGAACGGACGAGTCTCGGTGTACCGGACGACCGAAACCGACGCCGGGTCGACCACGATCCGCTGGAACGAATCGAGATGCTGGCCGAGCGCGTCGGCGAGGATCGCCTTGATCACATCGCCATGACTGCATAAGAGCCAGACCGCGTTCTCGCCGTGCTTCTCGGTGATCCGCGCGTCGTGCGCGCGGACGGCCGCGACCGACCGTGCCTGCATCTCGGCGAGCCCCTCGCCCCCGGGGAAGACCGCGGCCGACGGATGTGCCTGCACGACCCGCCAGAGGGGTTCGGAGAACAGATCCTTGAGCGCGCGCCCGGTCCAGTCGCCGTAGTCCACTTCGGACAAACCGGGCTCTTTGATCTTGTCCAGACCGCGTGCCTCGGCCAGCTTCGCGACCGTCTGACGGCAGCGGAGCATCGGCGAGACCACCAGCTCGGCGAGCGGGACCGGGGCCAGGCGCTCGACGAGCGCTGCCGCCTGCGCCCGGCCGGTGTCGTCCAGGCCGACCTTGGGCGTGCGCCCGGCCAGGACGCCCGAACCGTTCGCCGTGGACTTGCCGTGGCGCAGAAGGATCACAGTACTCACGTGGCCCACCCTACGTGCCGTGCTTTGCCCCCTCGAAAACCTCGTGAGTGGTAAGGACGGTTCTAACCGTCCTTACCACTCACGAGACACGAGCGTTTACAGGTGCGGGCCCGCGCCAGGGTCCAGGACACCGGTGAAGATCAGGACGAACAGCAGCGCGCCGAGCACGAGCCGGTAGATCACGAACGGCACGAAGCTCTTGGTCTTGATGTAGGACATCAGCCAAGCGATGACCGCGTACCCGACACCGAACGCGACCAGCGTGGCCAGGATTGTCGGCCCCCACTGCGCCGGGGCGCCGTCCTTGCCGATGTCGGTCAGCTTGTACAGGCCCGAGCCGAACACCGCGGGCAGCGCCAGCAGGAAGGAGTACTCCGCCGCCTCCGCGCGGGTGTAGCCGAGCAGCAGCCCGGCGCTGGTGGTGCCGCCGGAGCGCGAGACACCCGGGATCAGCGCCAGCGCCTGCGCGAACCCGAAGCCGAGGCCGTGCGGCACGGTCAGGTGGTCGAGGGTGCGCTGCTGTTTCCCGATGCGGTCGGCCACCAGGAGGATCAGGCCGAACACGATCAGCGTGGTCGCGGTGATCCGCAGGTCACGGAAGGTTTCGTCGATGGCGTCCTGCAGCAGCAGGCCCAGCACCACGATCGGCATCGAGCCGACGATGATCAGCCAGCCCAGCCGGGCGTCGGGGTCGCGGCGCCAGTCCTTCTTATAGATCGAGAAGAACCAGGCGCGCAGGATCCGCCCGATCTTCGCCGAGAAGTACAGGATGACCGCGAGTTCGGTGCCGATCTGGGTCACCGCGGTGAACGCGGCACCCGGGTCGTCCCAGCCGGCGAGCGCCGCGGTGATCCGCAGGTGCGCGCTGGACGAGATCGGCAGGAACTCCGTCAGGCCCTGGACGAGCCCGAGGACCAGTGCTTCGAACCATCCCATCAGGCGACACCGGCCGATTCGATCGCTTCGGCCGCGACCTCGAGGGCGTGTGCGGAACCCTCAGGATCCGGCATGGCGGGGGCGACGGTCAGCGTCGTGACGCCGGACTCCGCGAAGGCCTGCATCCGCTCGGCGATGCGCTCCTTGGGCCCCAGCAACGACGTCGCGTCGATGAACTCCAGCGGGACGGCCGCCATGGCGCCCTCGTAGTCCTTGCCCAGGTACTTCTGCTGCACGTCGGCGGCTTCGCGCTCGAAACCCATCCGGCAGGCGAGCTGGTTGTAGAAGTTCTTCTCGCGGCTGCCCATCCCGCCGATGTACAGCGCCGCGTACCCGCGGACCGCGTCGGCGCAGGCCTTCCAGTCGTCGCCGACCACCAGCGGGACGGTGGGGACGACGTCGAACGCGTCGAGGGTGCGCCCGGCCTTGTCGGCCCCGGCCTGGATCAGCTTCAGCTGCTCACCGGCGTGCTCGGGCGAGTAGAACACCGGCAGCCAGCCGTTCGCGATCTCACCGGTCAGTTCGAGGTTCTTCGGGCCGATGGCGGCCAGGTACACGGGGATCTCTTCCCGCACGGGGTGCACGGTCAGGGTCAGCGCCTTGCCGGGCCCGCCGGGAAGCGGCAGCTGGAAGTGGTCGCCGTCGTACCGCACCCGGTCGCGGCTCAGCGCCTTGCGGACGATCTCGACGTATTCGCGAGTGCGGCCGAGCGGCGAGGCGAACTTCACGCCGTGCCAGCCTTCGGAGACCTGCGGGCCGGAAACACCGAGGCCGAGGCGGAACCGGCCGCCGGAAAGCGTGTCCAGGGTCGCGGCGGTCATCGCGGTCATCGCCGGAGTCCTCGCGGGGATCTGCAACACCGCGCTGCCCACGTCGATCCGTGAGGTCTGCGCCGCCACCCATGAGAGCACCGTCGGCGCGTCCGAACCGTAGGCCTCCGCGGCCCAGACGACCGCGTAGTCCAGTTCGTCCGCCTTCTTTGCCAATGCCAGGTTGGCCGCGTCGTTCCCCGCGCCCCAATAGCCCAAGTTCAGTCCGAGTCGCACGGCGTGAATGTATCCATCGGAGTGTCACTCCTCCGTTCAGGGTGTTGACAGCCGATGACCCGCACGGTGGTACTCGATCACGACACGCTCACCTGCTCCGCGACCCGCACTTGCCTTCCGGCTAGGCTCGCCCGTCGTGGAAAAGCGACAGCTCGGCCGGTCGGGACTTCGGGTCTCGCGGATGGCCCTCGGGACCATGACGTGGGGTGGCGACACCGACTCGGAGGAGGCGGCCAGCCAGCTGGTCGCGTTCGTCGACGCCGGGGGCACCCTGGTCGACACCGCCGACATCTACGGCGAAGGGGAGAGCGAGCGCGTCCTCGGCGCGCTGCTCGGCGACCTGGTCCCCGGGACGACATCGTGCTCGCCACCAAGGCCGTCGCCCGCCGCACCGACGGCCCGTTCGGGGCGGAGCCTCGCGCGGTGCCCTGCTGAGCGCGCTCGAAGGATCGCTGCGCCGGCTCGGCACCGACCACATCGACCTGTGGCAGCTGCACGCCTGGGACACCACCGTGCCGGTCGACGAGACCCTCGCCGCCCTCGAATACGCCGTGACCAGCGGAAAGGCCCGCTACGTCGGCGTCTCCAACTACTCGGGCTGGCAGCTGGCGACCGCCGCGGCCCGCAGTTCCGCCGTCGCCCCGCTGGTCTCGACGCAGGTCGAGTACTCGCTGCTGGAACGCGGGGTCGATCGCGAGGTCGTCCCCGCGGCCGAGCACCACGGCATCGGGCTCCTGCCGTGGGCGCCGCTCGGCCGGGGTGTGCTCACCGGCAAGTACCGCACTGGGACCCCCGCCGATTCGCGCGGCGCTTCGAGTGTTTTCGCGGGCTATGTCGAACATCACCGGACCGATCGCGCGGCCCGGATCGTGCAGGCGGTCGCGACGGCCGCGGACGGCCTCGGCACCTCGCCGCTGGCCGTCGCGCTGGCGTGGGTCCGCGACCGGCCCGGCGTGGTCGCGCCCGTGGTCGGAGCCCGTGACACGGGTCAGCTGACCGGTTCGCTCACGGCCGAGGAGATCACGCTCCCGCCCGCCATCCGCTCCGCGCTCGACGACGTCAGCGCGATCGAGGTCGGGTACCCGGAACGCGGCCTCTGAGCCGTCTCGAATACTGGATTAGGTGACTGTTGGGTGACGCTGACGTGACGTGGTGGAGTTCCAGGAGGATGCTGGACAAGTCCGTTCGACGAGTAGCAGGTGGAGGCACCAAGGTGGGTCGGCTGTCCGCCGTTTCCCGGATCGCGATCCCGCTCGCCGGTGTCCTGGTGCTCTCGTCCTGCAGTACGGACGACACGCCCAACGATTCCTTGCAGATCGTGCAGAACCCTGTCGCGGCGACCGCGGCGGTCTCCCCCGCCGTGAGCGTCAAGCCCGCCGGGTCGGTGTTCGCGGTGCCGGGCGTGCGAGCCCTGGTGACCGACGAGGCGAGCAAGTCGCTGGTCGTCGCCGTTTCGGAGCCGCCTTCGCTGCGCATCTACGATCTCGCCGCCCTTGACACCCCCAAGACGACGGTGGCCCTGCCCGGTCCGGCCGAGCGGCTCACGGTCTCGGGCTCCCAGGTGCTCGCCAGCGTTCCCGGCAAGAGCCTGCTGGCGAAGGTCTCCCTGCCCGGCGGCGCGCTGGAGACGGTGCCGGTGGCGGGGCAGCCGTCGGCCGGTCTCGCCGACGGCGACGCGACGCTGGTCTCCGTCCGGGACCGCAAGGCCGTCGAGGTGCTTTCGAAGAACGCGGGGCCGAGGACCATCACCGGTCAGATCTACAGCGCCGACGACGTGCTGAGCACCGGTGACGGCGTGGTCGTGCTCGACAAGCTCCGCACCGCCCTGTTCGCCGTCGACCTCGCCGAGGGCAAGATCGGCGAGGGCCTGCGTGCCGGTGACGGCGCGGCCAACGCGGTCACCGACGATCTCGGCCGGGTCTTCGTCACCGACGCGCGCGCGGGCGCTCTGCTGGCGTTCTCCACCACTCCGCTGTTGTTGCGCCAGCGCTATCCCGTTCCCGGCGGGGCGTACGGCATCGCCTACGACCGCACCCGCGGCCTCGCCTGGGTCACGCTCACCGAACGCAACGAGGTCGTCGGTTTCGACGTCCGCGGTGGAGAGCCGATCGAGAAGCACCGGTTCCCCACCGTGCGGCAGCCAGATTCGGTCACCGTCGACGAGCAGGGCGGCCGTGTGGTCGTCGGCTCGGCCATCGGAGAAGGGATCCAGGTGATCACGCCATGACAGTGGTGGACGAGGCGGTGGTCGAAGGGGATTGGGAGTACCGGCGGCTGCAGCTGCCTCCTGGTGTTTCCCGGCGGGCGGCGGCGACGCAGCTGTCGATCCACGCCGAGTTCGCCGGCTGGGAGCTTTCGACCGTCCGGCTCTACTCGGACGGGACCCGGAGGGTGTGGTTGCGCCGCAAGCGCACCGCCACTCCCCTGCCCGGCCTCATCACCTGAAAGCGCCCTTCAGCTCTTGAACACCAGGGCGAGCGTCGGCCGCCGGGACCGAACCGCGATCTCGCGTGATCCGATGGACGACACGCGTGATTGGAGGGACGACACACGTGTCGTCCATCTGGACACGCGTGTCGTCCTTTCCGTCACCTGTGTCGTCCATCGGATCACGCATGCGATGCGGTGAAAGCGCCCTTCAGCTCTTGAAGACCCGGCCGAGCCAGTCGGCCCAGAGCGCGTCCTGTTCCGCGGGGTCGACGTCGCCGAACAGGTGATGCATCGCGCACATCGGCCCGGCGAACCCGCGCACGAAGCGCAGGAACGAGTCCGCGGTCCGGATGCCGACCGTCTGCGCGTTCGCGAGATAGACCTCGCCGTCCACGGTGGACACGGAGTCGGTGGAGAGCCGGACCCGGTCCCCCGTTTCCGGCCGCCCGGCGAGGCCGAGCTCCCGGCCCAGCTTCAGCCACGCGCTGTCCCAGTCCCCGATCATCGGCCCGAACACCGTCACCGGCACGGCCTTCCGGCCGGCGAACCGGTTGAGGTACTCGACGAGGGTGCGGAGGAACAGCTCGCCACCCGTGGTCATCGCCTCGAACTCGTCTTCCCAGTCGTCGCCGGGCAGGAAACCGCTCGTCACGGTCCGCAGCACGGTGCTGCCGCCGGAGCGGCCCTCGATGAGGAACTCGTAGGCGACGAACCGTCCGTCCGGTGCGGGTTCCGTGCCGTAGACGAGCCGCTCCAGCGGGTCCCACGAGGTGATCGCCGACGTGGGCTCGTAGCCGCCGAACGCGGTCTTCACGGTTCCGCCGACACCGCCGTCGACCTCGTTGCGGCCCATGAACCACGACGTGATCCCCGGTCCGGTCGCGATGGCGTCCCAGACCTGTTCGGGCGTCGCGTCGACCTCGAGGCGGTCGGTGATCTCGAATTCGTGGCCCACTCAGCGCTCCTCGGGCTCGGTTTTGACGCTCGGATGGACGGCGACGACGATCCGGTGATCGCGGCCCTGTTCGGCGCCTTCGTCGTGGTATTTGCTCACCAGATTCGTGATCGCGACGGTGAGCTCTTCGGCGAACGCGGCCCTGTCCGCGGCGGAGGAGAACCGCACCTCGCCGTCGATCGCGAAGGTCGCGACCCGTTTGCGTGCCTTGGTCGCGCCGGTGATCAGAAGGCCGACGTCGCGCACCAGCCTGCCCGCCACCGCGAGCAGCCAGCGCGCGGACAGCCGGTCCGGTGACTGCGCAGGATCGGGCTGCACGGCCGAGAGCGCCGTCGGCGAGATGACGTACGAGGAGGCCGTCGCGCGCATCATGCGCTCGGTGACGTTGCCCTTCCGCCGCTCCTCGACGAGCTCGACCAGCCCGTGTTTCTCCAGCGCGCGGAGGTGGTAGTTCACCTTCTGTCTCGGCAGGTCCACCCGCGCGGCCAGCATCGTGGCCGACGCCGGCTCGGCGAGTTCGGCGAGGAGCCTGGCCCGGACCGGATCCAGCGACACTTCGGCCGCTTCCGCGTCCTCGATCACCGCAACGGAGAACATGGCACGAAGGTGTCACCGAAAAGAGTTTTTGTCAAGGAGGTCAGTCTTGTCGGTGGGCCCGGTTCGCCAGGGCCAGCAGGCGCGGCACCACCTGCGGGGCCGCCTCCAGCGGGACGACGTGCCCGACCCCTGGCAGCACCACGGACGTGCCGTTCCGCACCGCGCCCGCCAGTTCCTCGACGTCCGCCGTGGGCACCAGCTTGTCGCGCTCCCCCACGATCGCGATCACCGGCACCGCGCCGACCTGCGACAACGCCGATTCCCGCGTGTAGGCGTCCAGCGCCGGGCGGAACGCCGACACCGTCTGCGGCCAGTTGCCGCGGATCATCCGCACCGTCAGTTCGACGTCGGCGGGCACCGGATCGTCCCCGAAGAGCCACCACCGCAGCCCGGCGGTCACCGCCTTGCTCGTATGTTCCCGCACCAGGCCGATCAGTTTGGTTCCGAAGACCATCTCCAGGTCACGGCCGAGTTTGCCGAGCGCGTTCGGCCAGATCGCGTCCGGGGTGACGCCGCCCGCCGACATGGCGAGCAACCCGATTCCCGCCACTCGCGCCGCGAAGACGTCCGGATGGCGCTGGGCGAGTGAAAGGATCGCGAGCCCGCCCATGTCGTGGCCGACCAGGACGACCTTGCCGTCGGGGACCACCTTCGCCAGTACCTCGGCCAGATCGTCGGCGAGGTGCCCCATGGTCGCCGACGCGGCCCGGACCTCACCGGATTCCCCGTGCCCGCGCTGGTCGTAGGCCACCACGGCGAGCTGGTCCTCGGAGGCCTCGGCCAGCACCGGCGCGACGGCGCGCCAGCTCCGCCTGTCGAGGGCGTACCCGTGGAGGAGGACGACGGTCACCGGCGCCGACGGATCACCCCAGCGCTCGAAGTGCAGGGGTGTCCCGTCGGCGGCCAGCAGACCGGGCATCAGGCCGAGCGGAGGAAGCGGTCGAGCACGCGGACGCCGAACTTCAGCGCGTCGACCGGGACACGCTCGTCGACTCCGTGGAACAGCGCCGAGAAATCGAGGTCTGCGGGCAGCTGCAGTGGGGCGAACCCGAAGTTGCGGATCCCGAGCGACTGGAAGGACTTCGCGTCGGTGCCGCCGGAAAGCATGTACGGCAGCGTGCGGGCGCCCGGGTCTTCGGCAAGGACGGCGTTGGTCATGGCATCGACCAGGGCACCGTCGAAGGTCGTCTCGACCGGCGGCAGCTCCATCCATTCCTTCTCGATGTCCGGGCCGAGGATCTCTTCCAGCTCGGCGTTGAACGCCTCGAGGCGGCCGGGCAGGATCCGGCAGTCGACCGACGCCTCCGCGACCGAAGGGATGACGTTCGACTTGTAGCCCGCGGTGAGCATCGTCGGGTTCGCCGTGTCGCGCAGGGTCGCGCCGATCATCCGGGAGATGTTGCCGAGTTTCGCGACGGAACCCTCGATGTCGTCCTCGGGGAAGTCCCAGCCGGTGATCTCGGTGACGCCGTCCAGGAACTCGCGGACGGAGTCGGTCATGACCAGGGGGAAGCGGTGGTTGCCGAGCCTGGCGACGGCCTCCGACAGCTTGGTGACGGCGTTGTCGCGGTGGATCATCGAGCCGTGGCCGGCGGTGCCGCGCACCCGCAGCTTCATCCAGCGGATACCCTTCTCGGCCGTCTCGATGAGATACGCGCGGACGTTGTCCTTCAGCGTGATCGAGAAGCCGCCGACCTCGCTGATCGCCTCGGTGACGCCCTCGAACAGCTCCGGCCGGTTCTCGACCAGCCACTGCGCGCCGTACTTGCCGCCCGCCTCTTCGTCGGCCAGGAACGCGAAGACGAGGTCACGCGGCGGGACGATGCCGTTGATCTTGTAGTGCCGGGCCAGCGCGAGCGCCATCCCGCACATGTCCTTCATGTCCACGGCGCCGCGGCCCCAGACGTAGTCGTCCTGGATGGCGCCGGAGAACGGGTGGACCGACCACTCCGAGGCGTCGGCGGGGACGGCGTCGAGGTGACCGTGGATCAGGAGCGCGCCGCGCGAGGGGTCGGCGCCCGGCAGCCGGACGATCACGTTGTGGCGGTCCTTGCCGCCGGACTCGACATAGGTGATCTCGTAGCCCGCGTCGGTGAGCTTCTCGGCGACGTACTCTGCCGCGGCGCGTTCACCGACGAGCGTGTCGGGGTCACCGGTGTTGGTGGTGTCGATGCGGATCAGTTCACTGGTGAGGGTGACTGCCTCTTCGGCTGCTGCTTCGATCAAATTCGGTTCGGTCACCAGGCATTCCTACCATTGGTGGAGCCCGCCGACCCGCTGCCGCCGTGTGGTGGACGGCGTGTGACCGCCCACTCCCCCGTGTGCCGCCACATCGCGCTCAAGCACACCGAGTGCGCGGAACGAGCTTCAGGCGGGCAACTCGCCGTTGAGAACCGCCACGCCAAGGCCGGACACCTGGTGGATGACGGCGCCGCCATCGCGCCGGGTGGTGATCAGGCCTGCCTCCCGCAGCACTCTGGCGTGCTTGCTCGCGCTGGGAGGGGACAACCCGATCCGGCGGGCGAGGTCGGTCGTGGTGACCGCTGTGGTGCTGGCGCGCAGCGTGGCGGCGCGAGTGCGACCCAGCAGGGTGGTCACCGGGTCCTGCGAGGCAGGCCTGTCCGGCGTGAGCCAGGCGAAACCGGGGTTCACCGGGTAGGCGAGCACCGGGGGCAGATCTGCGTCTTTCAGGGTCACCGGATGGTGGCGGCAGAAATGCGACGGAAGGAGCACCAGGCCTCTGCCGTGCAGATGGAGGTCCTGGTCGACGTAGTCGAGCACCTGCAACACCGGTGGCCGCCAGGCGACCCGCGGATGAAGGGTGGCGAGCAGCCGGTCGACCCCACCGGTCAGCAACGCCTTGCCGCGCCGCGATCGGTCGGCCTCGACGTGCGCGCGCAGCCGCCCTCGATACGGCGCGACCGCCCGCTGGTAGTACCGGTCCAGAGCAGTACCGAGCTCCCGCAGGGCGGTGACATCGCCGTCCGCCAGCTTGCGCGTCCACGGCGTCGGCGGCCGTCGATCCGCGAGACAGGCCACGTTGTCTTGTAGTCGACGACGGGGCGTGGACATTATGCGGTCGATCACCGTAGCCGAGTCGGTTTCTCCACGCCCCGGAGTGAGAAAGTCCGCAGAATAGCCGCGAGGCGGCGCCAACTCCAGCAGAAGCGGAATCCAGGCGGGAATTTCCGCCCTTATCCGGCGCCGCCAATGATCGAAAGTGAGGATTTCGTCCGGTTCTTGTAAAAGGTGGAGACTGAACAAAGTCTCCCATGACGCATCGACGTCCTCCGCGATGGTGATCCGAGAAATATCCGCGTCGGTGAAGTGAATTCGCAGCACCCTGGCTCCCCCCCGAGGTTGCTCGCCCCGCAGCGCCTTTATCGCACCATTTCCATGATGTTGCCGTTGTGCGGTCCGGAAAACCCGCCAATCGGATCAAGCAGGCCGGTGTTCTTCGGCCGCTTGGCCGAAGCCGTCTCGTGGCACGGGCACGCCGTGGCCGGCGAACACGGTCGGTTCGTCGGCCACGGCGTACTTTGTCGCCCCTAGTTCGCCGCCGTGCCGCCCAGGTCGGCCCACCACCAGTTACTGCCGGGCTGCCAGGCGGCTTGGTGAGCCCGCCCGTTCAGGCCCTGCACCGTGACCTGGAGCTGGTTCCCGAAGGCCATCGCGGTCGGCGTCCCGGTGAGCCCGCCCGACGGCCCGCCTGCTGCCTTTTGCCAGCCGGTCCAGCCGTTCGCCGACCAGGAGTCGGTCCAGAGCCTGCTGTCGGTACCCAGGGCCGCCACCCGGACCGTGGATCCGACGACCGTGGCGGACGGGTCACCGAAGATCGCACCGCCGAGGTTGTGCCACGTCCAACCACCTTCCCGGTTCCAAACCGCCTGATACACGTTGCCGTTGAGCCCCTGCACGAACGCCTGCGCCTGACCGCCGAAGCGAATCACCGAGGGGGTCCCGGTCAACCGCGCACCGGGCTCTCCGCTCTTCGCCCAGCCGCCCCATCCCGAGCCGCCGAGCACGTTGCTGTACAGCCGCTGATCGGAGCCGAGCGCGTAGACCTGAGCCTGCCCACCGAAATCGAGTGCCGCCGGATCACCGACGACCGTGCCCCCGAGGTTCGTCCAGCGCCACCCGCCACCGGACCAGCGTGCTTCGTAGACCTGGTTGTTCTCGCCACGGGCGAAGACGTGGAGGTTCTGACCGATCACGACCGCGGACGGGTTGCCTCGCAGCCGGGCCGGCGTTCCACCGGGCTCCGCCCAGTTCGACCAACCGCCGGCCGGATCCCAGTATCGGGTGCGCAGCTGACGGGTCGCCCGGTCGATCCCGAATACGTGCATCTGCCGCCCGAACGCGACAGCGGCCGGTTCGCCCGCGAACGATCCGCCGAGGTCGGCCCAGCCACGCCAGGCCGAACCGTCCCACACCCGTTGCTGGATGCTGTGGTCCCGCTGACGCTGGAAGATCTGGTACTGCCCGCCGAACGGCACGGCCGCGTCCCGCTTGCCCCCGCGGACCTTCTGCAGATACGCCTCGTGCCGTTCGTACCAGAACTTACCGGGGTCGGAGTTGCCCTCGTGGCCGGAGAACTGGTTGTGCCCCTGATCCCGCCGCTCTGCTCGTCCGGGTCGGAACTGCCCGTCCTCGGAATCAGATAACGCTCGCAAAGATCGCGCACCAAAGCGGCCGACGAACGCATCATGATGTCCGTGTACCACTTCTCCTGGCGGCTGGTCGCCTCGTGCTCGATGCCGATCGTGTTGCCGTTATGACCGCTCACATGATTGGCCCGATCCTGATTCTGCACCATCTGCGTGATCTCCCCGTCGCTGGACCGGATCACGTAGTGCGCGCTCGTCTGGGCCGCGTTCGGGTTGGCGAAGAACCGGATCGTGCTTTCGTAGTCCGGCACCGCGGGCGGTTCGGGATCGAAGGTGTGCAGTGCGATCGCGGTGATGGCGTCGCCATTTCGGCCGCCCCAGTTGTGGGGATCCGCGGCTACCCACCGCGCGGCGGGATAGTCGGGTCTTGCCAGCAGTGCGGCATCGGACGCGGTCACCGGGATCAGTGATGTCACCAAGACCCCCGTGACCGCCAGTGACGTGGCCAATGATCGTTTCATGAAACCTCCCCTGGTTCGCGACCGGGCGGAGACCTCTACCGGCATCGCCCCGGTCCCCGCTGGTCGCGTCGAGCAAACCAGCGGCGACAGGAGGCGTTCCACGGTTTTCGTTGTGAGGAAACGTGGGGTGCGACGGCCGGGCGCGTGACGACGCGCCCCCGGTGCGCGGGCACGCGATCGCACCCGGGGCGAGCCGGGTTCCGGTCACCACAACATATCCACAACATTTCCGTATGGCACCACCGGCAGAGTCCTTCAGCGCAAGGGAAGGACGAGTGGCCGCCGATTCACCGAATCGGCCTGGCCGGGAATCTCACATCCGCGTGTATGCAAGGAGGAAACATGCGTGCGGTAACGAAAGTCTTCGTGATCGTCGCCGGGCTGATCACCGGCCTGCTGGGGCCGGTCGTGCCGGCCGGCGCCGCCACGGGGTGCGCGGAAATCGGAAGCGGCAACAACTTCGATCCCGGACTGGTATCGATGTCGGATGGGACGGTGGATGTCTACAAGACCGGGCTCACCGGGACCACGTCACGCGCCCAGGTGGACCCGCGCACGAATACCGTGCTCGGCGCCCAGCCGCTGGGTGGCACGTCGCGCTCCGAACCGGGAGCGGTCTCCTGGGGCCAGGGCACTCGGCGGTGTTCATCGCCGGCGGCGACAACACCCTTCAGTATCTGCAATTCACCAATGGCGTGTCCAGCGGGTGGCTGAGCCTGGGCGGCGTAGTCACCTACAACCCGCACCCGGTCGCACTCGGGCCCGGGCATCTCATCGTTTTCTATCGAGGCTCCAACAAACAGCTGTGGTTCCGGGAATTCCAGAACGGCGCCTGGGGTCCGCACACCAGCCTCGGCGGCGTTCTGACGTCCAGCCCGATCGGCGTTTCCACGATCCCCGGCCATGTCGGGGTGTTCACCAGAGGCCAGGCCGGCGACCTGTACTACGTGGAACGAGTCGGCGGCGTATGGAGTGCCTGGGTCGGGCTCGGCGGCGGCATCATCGGTGACCAGATCGCCGTGTCACGCGGACCCGGGCTGATCGACACCTTCGTCCGCGGATCGAATTCGAGGGTCTACAAGATCTCGGCCAACGGCTCGTTCTTCACCCCGTACCAGGACTTGGGCGCGCCGCCGGGCGGTGCGTTGTCCGAGCCGGGCGCGGCGGCGACCGGTTCGGGTGAACTGGTCGTGTTCGTCCGGGGTGACGAGCCGCGTACGAACACTCGGCCGCTCTACCGCAATTCGTCGTTCGACGGTGGCGCGACCTGGTCCGGCTGGATCTTCGTCGACAACGCCGGGGCCCCCTCCCCGAACAACCCGGAAGCGGTGGCGAACGCCTTCGGCGGCTGGTCGTTCGCCGCGACGAACTTCCCCCGTGACGCGCGAGTCGGTCCGACGCGGTTCTGTTCGTTCACGCCGTGACAAGGGATTGAACCGAACGACGCGCTGACTCCGCCGGATCGGGTCAGCGCGTCGACCCACACCCCGTTCCGTCACCCGTATCGGTGATTCTCGCCGCCTCACCATTCGTGGCAAGTGGATCACCGGTTCGTGTCACATCCCCGCCCACTTGCCGTAGCGGAGGCTCGGCTTCCACATCAGCTCGCCGCGACCCCGCTACACACGGTGTCATCGCCCGCGAAACCCACCCCTGGCGCAAAACACGAAAGACTTACGTGTTTATCGTAGGAAGATTCACGACCCGCCGACGGCCCGGGAAATCGTTTTTTGACAGGGCGCCAACGTGGTGAAAATCTTCGATCGCTCCTCGCGAGAGCACAACCGAACACGAAATCCGAACAAGGAGCCCCTCAATGCAGATGTTCACCCAGCACGTGCACCACGGTCACGACCTCATTTCGGGTCTGCTCGCGCACCTGGCCCACGTGCTCGGATGGCTGGTCTGACGCTCTAAGCACAGGGATTGACGGGGGCCAATCTGTTGGCGCGGGTCGGCCCCTCGTGTTTGCGACCCGGTAAAGGGGCACAATCGTGTCCCTTTACCGGGTTCCGGTATTCCTAAAGCGCGAATCCCAATTCCCTGCCCCGCGTCACGAGTTCTTCCCTGGCCGAGGGATGCGCGACCTGATCGATGATCTGCCGCGCCTGCTCGCCGGCGTCGTTGCCCCAGATCGTCGCGACACCGTGCTCGCTGACCAGGAAACTGTGCTGGAACGACGTCACCGGACCGGCCAGCCGGGGCACGACCGTCGAAACGTCGGCCTTCGGATGCCAGGACGGCAGCGCGATGATCGCCCGCCCACCGGGCGAGTGCAACGCCCCGACCACGAAGTCGGTCTGCCCGCCGAAGCCCGAATAGATCGCCCCTCGCACCCGGCTCGCGTTGGCCTGTGCGAACAGGTCCACCTCCAGGGCGCTGTTCACCGAGACCAGACCGCGCTGCCGGGCGATCACGGCGGGATCGTTCGTCTTTTCCGTACGCAGCAAGCGAATCCGCGGATTGCGGTCGAGCCAGCGATACAGGTCCGCGCTGCCGAACACGAACGACGCGGTCACCGGTTCCGCCGGATCGAGGGCCCCGGCACGGTCGAGCGCGAGCACGCCGTCGCTGAACATCTCCGACCAGATCGCGAGCCCGCGCCGTCCCGTCACCGCGGCCAGGGTCGCGTCGGGGATCCCGCCGATGCCCAGTTGCAGCGTCGCGCCGTCCTCGACCAGCCCGGCCACCCGCTCACCGATGGTCCGCGCCGTGTCCCCGACCGGCCGCGGGACCGGCGACAGCAGCGGCTCCACCACCTCGATGCCGTAGTCGATCTCGTCGACCGGCACGAGGCCGTCGCCGTAGGTGAACGGCATCTCGGGGTTGAGCTGCGCGATGACCAGGCCGCCGCGGGCCCGAACCGCCTCGATGGCCGCCGGCAGGATGTTCACCTCCGTGCCCAGCGACACCACACCGTCCACCGGGACCGAGGTGTGCACCAGGACGACGTCCGGCGGCAGCGAGTGCTTCAGCAGCTGCGGCACCAGCGACAACCGGGACGGGAAGTACCGCAGCCCGGAACGGCCACGCATACCGGCGCCCACGAACGGCGTCTCCAGTAGCACACCCTCACGGTCCGGCAGGCCTGCCTGCGCGTTCAAGGCGAACAAGCGGTACTCCGCCAGAGCCGCGTCCAGTACCTTCAGCGCCCGCATCGGCGTGGCGAAGTTCCCGCTCACCACCACACGCGGCCGAGAAGCGGGAACGCCCGCGAGAACGGAACCGAGCTGGCTCTCCGACAAGACGCGCATGAGCCGATCATGCCCGAGGAACCCCTCACCGGCGCGGGCCGGACCCCCAGAAACCGGCCCGCGCGCGGCACCGCCTGACCATGGTGCGACCAGGACCGGTGCCCGCGCATGGGTGCCGGGACCCCATATTCCGGTGCGGCATCGAACGAGCACCGTCCGTGCCCGGCGGTCACTCTCCGGACATCTTCGTGTGTGCGCTGAATGTGGGGGTGCCGCCCCCATGTGCGTACCGCGCCGAGCTGAAAGCATTACCGCCGTGACGCCCCAGCCATCGGCGACGTCCCTGCCGCCGAGGTGGTGGGAGCACGGCCGGACCCCGCGCGAACGGACAGCGGACAAGCCCCTCTGGGCCGACTTCGCCGAACACGCCATCACCACGCTTCTGCCGGAGCGCCCCCCAGTCGGTGACTGGCGTGCGGCGTTCGCCGGGGTCTTCAGGTCGCTCGTCGACGCCGCCTCGCGTGACGCCGTACCGGACGATCTCGCCGACGCCGACGTCGAAGCGCTCCGTCGAGGTTTCGCGGCTCAACTCGACCAGCACCTGCTCAACCTCTCGGTCCGCACGCTGGTCCTCGAACTCCACCGTGCCCGCAAAGCCGGAACCCTCCAGGGCGAGACGCCCGAAGAGCGCTTCTCGGATTTCGTGCGCGGGCAATCCACTCCGGCCGGGCTCGTCCGGTTGTTCGGCGAATACCCGGTGCTGGCCCGGCTCCTCGCCCAGGCCTGTCTGCACGCCGCCGAAGCCCACGCCGAAACCCTCGGCCGGTTCTCCGCCGACGCGGCCCTGCTGCCCTGCTCGGTCGCCGACGGCGAACTCGGCACGCTCGTCGAGGTCGCGGGCGGGATCGGCGACTCGCACGCCCGCGGGCGTTCGGTCAAACTGCTCCGCTTCTCCAGTGGCGCCAAGGTGATCTACAAACCCCGCCCGCTGATCCTGCACGAACGGTTCACCGACGTCGTCGAACAGCTCAACAAACGGCTGCCCGGGCTCGAACTGCGGACCGCCGACGCCTTGCCGCGTGACGGGTACGGCTGGCTCCGGTTCGTCGAACACCGGCCGTGTGCCGACATCGGCGACGTCGACCGCTTCTACCGCAGGCAGGGCATCCTCCTGGCGCTGCTGCACGCGCTCGACGCCACCGACGTCCACTACGAGAACATCATCGCCTGCGGCGACCAGCCGGTGCTGATCGACATCGAGACCCTGTTCCAGCCGTCGCCGCCCGTTCCGCCGGAGGGCGACCCCGCGGCGGCGATGCTGGCCCGGTCGGTGCAGCGCACGCTGCTGCTCCCCCAGCTTTTCGCCGGCGAGCACGGTGCCGTCGACATCTCCGGCCTCGCCGGTCGCGGTGGCAAGCTGCCCACCGATCGGGTCGATTGGGCCGATCCGGGGACCGACCGGATGCGACTGGTCCGGGTGCCCGGCGAACTCGCCGGAAGCAACAACCTCCCACGCCTCGACGGCCGCGACGTCACCCCGGCCGAGCACAGCGCGGCGCTGCTGGCCGGATTCCGGCTCGGCTACGACGCGATCTCCAGCGGACGGGACGAACTCGCCGAGCATCTCCGGCGCTGCGCCGACGACCCCATCCGGGTGCTCATCCGGCCGACGAACTTCTACTTCCGGCTGCTGGACGAGACCACCCATCCCGATCTGCTTCGCGACGCCGCCGACCGCGACCACGCGTTCGACCTGCTCGAAGAGGATTCGGCGCGGGAGGAGAAACTGCTCCGGCTCGTACCGCATGAGCGGGACGACCTGTGGGCGGGCGACGTGCCGATGTTCACCTCGGCCCCCGGTTCGACGTCGCTGCTGGATTCGCGTGGCGACAGCGTCGAAGGGGTCGTCGAGCGGCCGTCGCTGGACACCGTGCTGGCGAAGGTCGCCGACATGGATCCACTCGACCAGCGGGACCAGGAGTGGCTGATCTCGGCCACCCTCGCCATCAGCACGGCGGCCGACGGCCACCACGGCGGCGGCGAGACCGCGGAAACGGCGGTACCGAACCAGGCTCCTGACCCGGAACGGCTGCTGGTCACCGCGTGCGGGATCGCCGACCAGATCGTCGCCAACGCCTTCTCCGACGAGCACCGCTCCAACTGGCTCGGGATCGAACTCGTCGACGACCGCTACTGGACCGTCCTGCCGATGGGCGCGGGGCTCGGCGAAGGCTATTGCGGTGTCGCGCTGTTCCTCGCCCAGCTCGCCGAGCTGACCGGGATCGCGCGATACCGCGATCTGGCCGCGTACGCGATCAGCCCGCTCCCTGGCCTCTTCACCACGCTCCGCGCCGATCGCGAGCTGGCCGCCACCGCCGGCTGCGGCGGGCTTCTCGGGCTCGGCGGCGTCGCGTACACGATCGCCCGGCTCAGCACGCTGGTCGGCCTTCCCGCCGGCGACCTCATCGAGCAGGCCGTCGACCTGATGCCCGAGGCCGCCCCCGAAACGCCGTCCGGGTTCACGACCGGGCTCGCCGGCGGCGTCGCGTCGATGCGTTCGGTGTATGTCCAAACAGGACTGGAGACCGCGCTGGCGCGGGCGGACCGCTACGCCGCACAGCTGCTCGAACGCGAACGTCCCCCGGAGAAATCCTTCGCCCGCGGTTCGGCCGGGATCGACTGGGTCCTGCGGGCGCACGACCGTCCCGGCGAAAAACCACCCGGAAAGGCGGACGATCGGGCGGAAAACGCCGGCCGCTGGTGCGACGGGCTCGCGGGCGACGCCCTCGGAATGGCCGCGCACCTGCCCGATCCCGACTACGCCAAGGACCTCGACCGGACGATCAGACGACTGGCCGACAGGGCACCGCTGAGGGATCTCAGCCTCTGCCACGGCGAGTCCGGAGTGCTGGACGTGTTGTGCGTGCTGGCGGAGAACGGGCACACTGGCGCCGCGAACGCGGTACGCCGCCGGACCGGTCATCTGCTCGCCGCCATCGACCAGCGCGGTGCCCGCTGCGGGACACCCGGCGCGGTCCCGTCGCCAGGGCTGCTGAGCGGCCTGGCGGGGATCGGCTACGGCCTGCTGCGGCTGGGATTCGGCGACCGGGTCCCCTCCGCGCTCCTGCTCCGCCCCGACCGGCCGCATCCCGCGGCCACCGTTTTTCCGCCGGTAAACCGAGTATGAGGAGAAGAATCGCATGTACGAAAGAGATCTGCCCGCCACCGAAGACGTCCTCGGCGCCGTGAACCTGCCGCGCGCCCTCGAGGTCGGCTCGCGCAACCACGCGCTGGCGGGCAGCAAGCCGCGGCTGAGCGCCAACCCGCTCGCCACACTGTCCACGGACACCGGTTCGCCGTCCGTCGTCAGCGTCTTCACCGGCGGCTGGATCTGAGTGGCTGTCGGTGAAATGCTCACGAAGGCGGGTTCGCGCCGCCCGCCTTCGTGATCCACTTTTGGCCGTGACAGCGGAATCCGCTCGCTATAGTCACGGCGGTGGGTATCCGTTCGTCGCGGGTGATCGGCCGCGACGCCGAATTGGCCGAGCTCTCCGGAGCTCTCGATCGCGCCATCGCGGGTCGCGGCGGCGCGATCTTTCTCGTGGGCGAAGGCGGCATCGGCAAATCCCGGCTCGCCGTCGAAGCCGCCTCGCGAGCGGTCGCCGCCGACGTCCCGGTGCTGCAGGGCAGGGCCAGTTCGATCGGCCCGCTCGTCCCGTTCCGGCCGCTCACCCAGGCACTGCTGTCGCATTTCCGCGGCGGGGGCCCGCCGGAGGCGACCGAACTCGACCCGTTCATCCCCGTGCTCGCCCAGCTCATCCCCGATTGGAGCCGAGGAGACCGGCCCCGGGAATCGGGCTCCCTGATGGTGCTCGCCGAAGCGGTGTTCCGCCTGCTGGCCGTCACCAGCCGCGACCGCGGCGCGCTCCTCGTCCTCGACGATCTCCAGGACGCCGACGCCGAGACGCTGTTCATCCTCGAATACCTCGTCGACAACCTGCCCGCGGCGCAGACCCTGTTCGTCGGCACGCTCCGCAACGAGCCTTCCGACGCGCTGCGCCTGGCGACCTCCGGAGCACAGCGGATGAGCTGCGCCGTCGTCGAACTCGGCAGGCTCGGCCTCGCCGACACCCACGCGCTCGCCGCCGCCTGTCTCGAGACCGAGCCGGGGCGACTGCCGTCGGCCGCGACGGAACTGTTGTGGCGCAACAGCGCCGGCCTTCCGTTCATCGTCGAGGAACTGCTTCACGGCATGGTGAACGACGGTCTGCTGATCGAGGGCCGCGACGGCTGGCGCGTGATCGGCGAACTCCGCGCCCGCGTCCCCGCCGCGCTGGTCACCAGTATCGGCGTCCGGATGGAGCAGCTCGGCGAGCAGGCGGGCGAACTGCTTTCCGTCGCGGCGATCATCGGCCGCCGTTTCCCGCTGACGGTGGTGCAGGCGGTCACCGGAACGAACGACCGGACCTTGCACAACCACCTGGGCGCCGCGGTGTCCGCGAACCTGGTGACCACCGACGAGATGACGCCCGGCTGGTACGCCTTCCGGCATCCGCTGACCGCGGAGGCGTTGCTGGCGCGACAGTCACCCGCGCGGAAGGCGGAACTAGCCCGTCAGACCGCCGACGCGGTCGAGGAGCTGTACCCGGGGCTGCCGGGCGATCTGTGCGCGCTCGTCGCGTCGCTCCGGCTGACCGCTCTGGACGAGCGGGCGGCGGGCCGCTTGTTCGCGGAGACCGGTCGTCGCGCTCTCGACGCGGGTGCCGCGGACTCCGCGGTCACGATGCTCACCAAGGCCCTGGACCTGCTCGGCGGGGCCGACGCGGGTGATCGGGCCGAAGTGCTGGAGACGCTCGTGCACGCGCTCGGGCAGACCGGTCAGTTCGACCGAGCCGTCGAGCTTTCCGCGGCCTTCGGCGAGATCGGCACACTCGAACGGGCCGCGAAACTGCGCACCCAGCTGGCCTGGGCCGCCTACATCGCGGGACGGCACGACGAATGCCTCGGCCAGATCGAACGCGCCCGCGCTCCCCTCGGTTCGGCGATCTCACCCGGTCAGCAAGCGGCGCTCGACGCCGTCGAAGCGAACCTCTGGCTCGACGTCCCCGGCCGGACCGGCACGGCCGAACGGCTCGCGCGTCAGGCGTGGAAGGTGGCCGAGGCGACCGAGCAACCGTTCGTCGTCTGCCAGGCGTTGCAGGTGCTCGGGATGCTCGCGCTGTCGCGGGACCTCACCGAATCCGAGCACTACATGCAGCTCGCGCGGCGGACCGCCGAGGACAACCATCTGCACCACCTCCGCACCCAGGCGCTGGTCCGGCTCGGCGGACATCGCGTGCTGATGAACGGGGACGAGCAGACCCTGCTGCTCGCCCGCGCGGACGCCCAGCGGACCGGGTCGATCACCCTGCACTGCGCGGTCGATTCCGTGCGCACCATGCACGCGATCCTGCGCTGCGACTTCGGCACCGCGCACACCCTGCTCGCGGAGAACCTCGCCGTACTGGGCAGGCTCCGGCTGACCGCGTTGCTGCAGTACGCGCATATGACCAGGGCGATGTCGGCCGGACATCGGGCGGACCGGCCCGCGATGGAGCAGGCGCTCGACGACTTCCGCGAATGCGGGGGTGAGAACGCACAGGAGATGGTGCTCAGCATCGGGCTGGCGCGGGTCTTCTGTTCGCTGCTCGAAGAGGATTTCGACCGGGCCCGCCGCGAACTCGGCCAGGTCGTCGAGCTGGAGGACCGGCGACCGAGCCGCTTCCACCTCGCCGGCCAGCACGGGCTCAGGACGCTCGTCGACACCCTCGGCGGCGCGCCCTGCCCGGAGGACGGATCCGCGGTGAGCGGGATGCGGTGGAACCGGCAGTTCGTCGAATTCGCGCACGCCGTCGAGCACGGCAGGCGCGGCGACGCGGCCGAAGCCGAACGAGCGGTGGTCTCCGCACTGGCGACGTCGGCGCCCTATCCCCTGGCCCGCCATCTCGGGCTCCGCCTGATCGCCGAACCGGCCGCCGCCGACGGCTGGGGCGATCCGGCCGGCTGGCTCAAGGAGGCCGAAGAGTACTTCCACGGCAGGGACATCCCAGCGGTGGCGGCCGCCTGCCGGAGCCTGCTCCGCAAACTCGGCGCGCCCGTCCGGCAGCGGCGCTCCGGGGTCGACCGGGTCCCCGGCGGCCTGCGCGCGGCGGGGGTCACCGTGCGCGAATACGAGGTGCTGGTGCTGCTCGCCGAGCGGATGGGCAACAAGGACATCGGCGCCCGCCTGCACATCTCGCCCCGGACGGTCGAGAAACACGTCGCGAGCCTGCTCGCCAAGACCGGGCTCGCCGACCGCGCGGCCCTCGCCGAACACGCCGCCGGACCACGACCTGGCATGCTGTGATCCATGAGCGACCTCATCGTGTACGGCGCCGGCTGGTGCCCCGACGTCAAACGCAGCCGTGCCCTGCTGGACTCGAAGGGCGTCGAGTACGACTACATCGACGTCGAAGCGGACTCCGGCGCGGAAGAGACGGTGCGGGCACTCCAGAACGGCGAGCGGCGGATCCCAACCATCGTCTGGCCCGACGGCAGCCACCTGGTCGAGCCGAGCGACGACGAGCTCACCGCGCACCTGAACCGGTGACCCTCCCGGACGTCCCGGTCGGCACGAGGGTCGTCGTGCGGTACCGGATCGAAGGCGGGTTCACCGACGCCCTCGGCTACCTGCGCTCCCGTGACGACACGGAATGCACGGTGGAGACCAAACGCGGACTCGCGACGATCCGGCTGGCGGACATCGTCCTGGCGAAGACGGTCCCGCCGCCGCCGGCTCCCCGAGCCCCTCGTGAGTGGTGAGGACGGTTAGAACCGTCCTCACCACTCACGAGCCCATCGTGAACGGGACTAGCTCTTGCGCGACTTGGTGGCCTTCTTCTTCGCGTCCTTGGCCTTGCCCTTGATCGTCCCGACGGCGTCCTGCAGCGGCGCGTAGGTGCCGTACAGCGCTGGATCCGGCTTCGGGGCGGTGCCTGGACCGCCGAGCGGCTGTGGGTCCATCAGGTACTCGATCCCGTCTTCGCCGAAGCTCCAGCCGCCCTTCGCGCCGTCCGGCCCGTCGGACAGATGCCACACGGTGTTGTTGTGGTCCTGGTTCTCCTCGTCGAACAGCGCCGTCGGCGCGATGTCGCTTTCCAGGCCGTCGGCCTTGAGTTCCTCGATCGCGGCGAGCCACTGCTTCTGGTGCACCGTGTCCCGCGCGAGGTTGAACTGCAGCATCGCCTTCACGCCCGGGTCGTCGGTCATGTTGTACAGCCGGGCCGTCTGCAACCGGCCCTGCGCCTCGGCCGCGGCGTTCGCCCGGAAATCGGCCAGCAGATTGCCCGACGCCACGACGTAGCGGCCGTTCCAGGGATAGCCCTGGCTGTCGCTCGGCGTGGCCCCGCCACCGGAGATGATCGCCTGCTGGGGATCCATCCCGCCGAGGATCGCCGCGGTGGCCGGATCCTTCACCGCCTCGGCCACCATGGTGGCGGGCGCCCCTTCCAGCAGCCGGGCGACCATCGTCGCGAGCATCTCGACGTGCCCGATCTCCTCGGTCGCCGTGTCCATGATCAGATCCTTGTACTTGCCCTCGATCCGGCAATTCCAGCCTTGGAAGAGGTACTGCATGGTGACGGTCATTTCACCGTAGGCGCCGCCGATGAGTTCCTGCAGCTTGCGGGCGTACAAGGCGTCCGGCTTTTCCGGTCTGGCCTCGAACTGGAGCGATTTGGTATGACGGAACACTGATTACCTCCGAAGAATTCAGGGAAAGAACGGATCAGCGAGAGTCGGCGATCGGCGCCTTCGAACCGGAGAGCGGAATGATCCCGAGCGCGATCATCCCGACGGCGAGCCCGAGGTGCAGCCAGTTGTCGGCGCTGTTGACGGGCACGAAATTCGCCGCCGACCCGTGGTCGATCAGCAGGCCGTACAGCCACAGCACGAGATAGATCACCCCGCCGCCGACGAGGAACGCCTTCGCACCACCCGCCGTCCGGGCCAGCATGATGCCCGCGACGCCGAACGCCAGGTGGACGATGTTGTGCAGGATGGAAACCTGGAACACGCCCAGCAGCAACGCGCCGGACTCGTGCCCGGCACCGCTCAGCTGCTCGTAGTTCGTCGTGATTCCGGGAATGAAGCCGAGGATGCCGACGAGCAGGAAGACCGCGCCCACGCCGAGGGCGATGAGCTGGCGCGGTGCCCGCCGAACGGTGGCCGGCGATGCAGTCATGATTTCCTCCGATCCGGTGGAATGGATTTCTCGAACGTCGAGTACCCGCGCCGGAGCCGGTCACACGGGAATCCAGGTTTTCGAATTCTGGGGAATCACCGTGTAGTCCGGCGATTCCGGGGGTAGCCACAGCGAAGCATCCACGTGACAAGGAGGCGGAAATCGTGGCCGAGCAGACAGGGCCGGTCGGCAAGCTTTTCCGTGCCGGGTTCCGCACTCTCGCTGCGCTTCGCCGCGCGCGAGCGTTCCACCCGGACGGCCTACTGCTCAAAGGCGAGCTTCACGCTTCGAGGCGCGACGACATCGCACTGCCGCCGGAACCGGTGACCGTCACTGTGCGAATGTCCAAAGGGGCCGGTCTCCCGGGGCGTCTACCCGACGCGCTGGGACTCGCCATCCGGATCCCCGACGCCGACGGCTATCCGTGGGACTTCACCCTGACCACTTCAGCCGGCCGCGTGTTGCCGTCGCCGGCGCGTGCTTGGACCTCCGGTCGCTACAGCTCATTACTGCCCTATCGCACGAACGGCGAACTCGTGTGGCTGTCGGCCCGCGCGGAAACGCCGAGGCACGCCGAAGCGTCACTCGACGCCTTGAGGCGGCTGGTGAAGGAAGGACCGGTGACCTATCTCGTCGAAACCGTTCGCGCGAACGGGCATCGGAAGCCCTGCGCGACGCTGACCCTCCGCGAGGTGGACGAAGACGCCCCGCGCCCTGCCTTCGATCCCATGCTGAACGCTCCCCCTGGCTGGGAGCCGCGACCCCGCTGGCTCACCGCGCTACGCGAGCGCGCCTACGAGGGCAGTCGCGAAGGCCGCTGAGTCATCCCGCGAGCGGCTTGTCCAGCACGGCCTTCACGTGACTGAAGTTCTCGATCGAGTAGCGCCCGTGATAGCGGCCCATCCCGCTCTCCCCCACGCCGCCGAACGGCAGCTCGGGCGCCGCGAGGTGGATGATCGCCGCGCCGAACACCAATCCGCCTGACGAGGTCTCCGTCTCGATCCTGCGCTTCGTCTCCTCCGATTCGGTGAAGGCGTACAGCGCGAGCGGCTTGTCGCGTTCGTTGACGAACGCCAGCGCCGCGTCGACGTCTGGCACGTCGATGATCGGCAGGATCGGGCCGAAGATCTCGTCCCGCATCACCGGCGCGTCCGGCGACACATCGGTGAGCACGGTCGGCGCGATGTACTTCTCGTCGCGGTCGGCCTGGCCGCCGACGACCACGGTTCCGTTGCCCAGCAAGGCGGTGAGCCGGTCGTGGTGCCGGGTCGAGATGATGCGGCCGTAGGATTCGCTGGTGGCCGGGTCCTCGCCGAACATCGCTCGGACGGTCGTGGCCAGGTGCTCCGCCAGCTTCGGACCGGTGTCGCCGATCGCGAGGACGTAGTCGGGGGCGACGCAGGTCTGGCCCGCGTTGGCGAACTTGCCGTAGGCCAGCCGCTGGGCGGTCACGGCGAGGTCCGCCCCCGGCTCGACGATCGCCGGGCTCTTCCCGCCCAGCTCCAGCGTGACCGGCGTGAGGTGCTTCGCCGCCGCGGCCATGACGATCCGGCCGACCGTCCCGTTGCCGGTGTAGAAGATGGTGTCGAACTTCTGCTCCAGCAACGCCGTCGTCTCGGGGATCGCGCCTTCGACGACACGGACGCCCTCGACGTAGTTCGGCAAGTGCTCCGCGATCGCGGCCGAGGTGTTCGGGGACAGCTCGCTCGGCTTCACGACCGCGCAGTTGCCCGCCGCCAGCGCTCCGACCAGCGGCGCGAGCACCAGCTGCAGCGGGTAGTTCCAAGGCCCGATGATCAACGCCACCCCGAGCGGCTCGCGAACGACACGGCCGTCGGCCGGGCGCAGCGGGTACGGCAGGCCGGCGGGCTCCGGACTCAGCCAGGAGTCGAGATTCTCCAGCGTGTGGTCGATCTCGTTCCGCACGAGCGCGATCTCCGCGCGCTTCGCCTCGGCGGTGTTCTTCCGCAGATCGGCGTACAGCGCCTTGAGGAAGACGTCGGCCTGCTCGGACAGGAGCTTCCGCAGGCCCGTGAGCTGCGTTCGCCGCCACTCCACCGGTTTCGAGACACCGGAACGGAAGAGGGCGCGCAGTTCGTCGACGACGGCGGGGGCATCGCTGCTGGTCATGGATCCGAGCCTAGTCATGGACCGTGGCGGATGCCCAGCGCTGCGCGGTATAGAGCGTTATACAAGAAGGTGAAGGGCGCTTTCCCCGCGTGGCGTGCGGGGAAAGCGCCCTTCGGCGTTACGGGTAGCTCACCAGGTTGCTCGGCCGCGTGTCCGGTGGCGTCACCGCCCCCGCGTCGTTGATCACGTGGGTGATGGTCCCCTTGTAGTTCAACGAGACCGTCACCAGGTTGTGGAACCGGACGCCGGAGCGGTTCGGCACCTCGAACGCGTGATAAAGATTCACCGACGGGTTGTCGTTGAAGAAGCAGTAGCTGCCAAGGCCCCACGCCTCGTGCGTGGTCACGTTGTCCCCCACCTTGTAGGCGGCGTAGCCGTTGAGCCCGTTGGGGCTCTTCCAGCCTGCCTGATCCGGGACGTCGTACGGGATCTCGTTCTGAAAGAAGATCGTCCTGCCGTTCTGGCCGTTCCAGATCACCTGGTACTTCTGGTAGTGCTCGACGAACAGACCGGTCGCCAGCACGTTGTCGCCGTTGACGACCACGCCGGTGTCGCCGGTGTTGATCGTCCAGCCGTAGGTGCCCGCGTTGCCGTGGTCGGCGCGCCAGGCCCAGATGTGGTCGATGATCGTGTCACGGCTGTTGACGATCAGGCTGTTCGTCGCCTTCCCCGCGATCTGGCCGCCGATCCGGAAGAACACGTCCTGCAAGGTCGTCGGGTTCGCCGCGTGGTTCGCCGTCGAGCCCGCCTGCCCGACCGTGAGCAGTGATGGGGAATTCGTCGTTCCGGCGTCGAACAGCAGTCCCTTGAGCCGGACGCCGTCCACGTCTGCGACCTTCATGGCGTCGACGCCGTTGTCCGGCACCAGCGTCGGATAGCCGACACCGAGCACGACGGTGTTCGCCTTCGTCACGTTCAGGGTCTGGTTCAGGTGATAGACGCCCGGGGTGAAGAACAGGTTGCAGCCCTGGGAAAGCGCGGTGTTGATCGACGTCGCCGTGTCCCCCGCCTTCACGACGTAGAACTGGCTCATCGGCAGCGACGAACCCTGGGTGCCGCCGTTGGCCCAGCTCGGCCCTGAAGCGTTGGTGCGCAAGGAGGGCAGGAACACGCGGTACTTGCCGGAGCCGTCGAGGTAGAGGTACGGGACGTCGCGGGAGACCGGTGTGGTGCCGAGCGTCGTCTCCGGCGGGTTCGGGAAGGTGTTCGCGGGAGCTCCGCTCGTGCCGGAGAAGACCATGTTCCAGACGCCGCCGTCCCAGCTGCCGTAGCTGCTGTCCCGCGTGTACCACTGCTGCTGCGAGATCGACGCGGCCTGTCCGGAGACCTTCGTGTCGGCGGTGTAGCCACCGCTGGCGAACCCGTAGCTGGCGGGATAGAGCTGAAGCCCGCCCCGGATGTCCATCCGGCGGAACGGCGCGGCCTGCGCGACGGCCCAGCGGGTCGAACCACTGCTCGGGACGACGGCGAGGTTCTCCGCCGAGCGCCAGAAGTTCTGCAGTGCCACACCCTTGTCCGACTCGTTGAACGCGTCGACGGTGACGTCACCGTTGATCACCACGTCGCCCGGGTTCTGCCCGAGGCCCGCGACCGAGGTGTAGTAGCCGACGTTGTCGTGGATTCCGTTGTACACACCGGGCTTGAACAGGTGCGCGTACCGGCGCTCCGTGAATTGCGCGGTCAGCGTGTCCTTCTGCGCGTTGAAGTCCGCGTCGAGCCGGGACTGGATCGACGCCGCGGACATGCCAGGATCGAAGATCCGCACGTTCGGGCCGAAATCCGGGACCTCGGCCTGTGCCGGGCAGGTCGCCTGCGCCGATCCGATCGTGTAGCTCGCCGAAGCCACCGGAGAGTTCGCCGAACCGGATTTGAGTGCGATCGCGGAGATCGTCGAGGACGCGGAGACCGTGATCGGCCCGGTGTACACAGTGGACGCCGCGGTCGGCGTGGAACCGTCCACTGTGTACCGGATGGTCGCGCCCGTGGTCGCGCTCGACAACGTCACCGAACGGGCGCTCGGATAACTGCCGCTGGGTGGGTCGAACGTCGGCGAGGCGACCGTCGTACCGCCACCGCCGTGGGTGTAGGTGAAATGCGGGGTGTCGTACTGGGGCCCGTTCTTCTCGTAGGTGAACCAGTAGTCGAGCACCGTGCCCGCCGACAGCGAGCCGACGGTGTGCCGCCACGTGCCCCCGTTGTCGGTCATGCGGACGTTCTGCTGCCCCAGTCCCGGAACGCCGGTGTAGTGGATGTCGACGTAACGCGCGGGCGTCGCCGGCGTGAAGGAGAACTGCGCCTGCGTCGCGTTCAAGGACGCGGCGCTCTGGCTGTAGTCGGCGGCCGCGGCGGTGGCACCACCGAGCCCTGCCGCGATCAGGAGTGCGGAAAGGCCGAGGGCGAGCGCGCCCCGAACCCCTTTCCGCCGTTTGGGCTGCACAAAGATCCGATTCACGTCGTGACACCTCCGGCGTTGGAAATCCACGGGCGAAGCAATTCGTTGCGCGCCACAACAAAGTAGCCGTCCGTGCGATATGTCCAGATCACGCTTCGGTAACAGTAGTGGTCCAAACCACTGACTACGCCGGGCAGCCCACGGCCACAGAGCCGTTCGGCGCCATCGAGCGGTGCGTTCGGGTGCCGGTCAGCGGTCCGGGACGACGTAGAGCGTCGACGCTTCCCCGCCGTGCATCGCGCTCAGGCTGGTCCGGCAGGCGAGAAGGACCTCGCGGTTCGCGACCGTGTCCGGCGGGACGCCGCAGCCGTCGCAGAAGAGCTCGACCGATCCCGGGAAGGTCTCGTCGACCCGGACTTCGACCGTGCGATCACAGCGGCGGCACCACCGGTGCCCGGTGACGATCAGGACGTGCATCGGATCCGAGATGCACTGATGCACCCAGCCGCGGTGGACGTAACAGGTCGTCCGGAGGTGCGCGCTGAGCCCGTGCTCTTCCGCCACGTCCTCCGCGGCGAGGATCGCGGCCAGCCGCCGGTCGGCGATCTCGCCGTACCGGTCCCGGCGCCGGGCCGGAGGAGCCGTGTCCGCCGCCGCGAGCAGTCTGAGATGAGCCCTTGAGGGTGGCTGAGTACGTAGCACCATGTGGGTCTCGACCTTTCGGCGTCCACCGGAAGTCTTATCAGCTCACCCCCGGTTTCGCCGGAGTGACACCCGACCGGGCGACAAGGACCTGAGAAAGGTTCGTTTGTACGGCCCTTGTATTCCCGCTGCCCATGCTGCCCGGACAACCGGATCCGTTCAGGAGGCAGGAATTGTTGACCAAGGTAGCCGTGCTCGCGACAGCGACCGCGCTCTCCTTCGGCGTGGCCGCACCGGCCGGCGCCGAAGTGACCGCGTTGCCCGCGGCCAGCATGGAAGCGGTACTCAAGGCCGCGCAGATCGACCCGCGCCGCGCCGACAGCGCGCTGACCCCCGGGGCCAAGGACAGTGTGCTGCTGGTGGAGCAGGCACTGGCCGCCAAGGGACTGCTCGACCAGCAATACGTCGACGGCCACTTCGGCACCTCGACGATCACGGCGTATTCCAGCTACCAGAAGTCGCTGGGCTACACCGGGATCGACGCCTCCGGCCTGCCGGGAAAGACGTCGCTCGAGAAGCTGGGTGAAAACCGCTACACCGTCACCGCGGTGGTCTCGGCGGGCAGCCGCCTGACCTACCACGGCAAGACGATGAACACCCGGACCAAGGCGATGCTGGTGAAGGCCGAAGGTCTGCTCGGCAGGCAGCTCACCATCACGCAGGGCTCGTACAACCCCGGCGGTGTCGGCGCTTCGGCCGGGACGCACGACGGCGGCGGCGCGCTCGACATCGGCGTCGAGGGCATGTCCTCGACCACGCGCACCGACGTCGCGCGGAAGCTGCGCCAGGTGGGCTTCGCGGCTTGGGTCCGGACGCCGGCCCAGGGCTTCGCCTACCACATCCACGCCATCGCACTGTCCGATCCGGACCTTTCGTCCGGCGCGCAGCACCAGGCGGGCGACTACTACCTCGGCTACAACGGCCTCGCCGGCCGCGGTGCCGACGACGGCCCGGCCGTCACGCCGAAGCTCACTTGGGAGGAGTACCAGCGCTCCTGAACACGCTTTCCGAAGGCCACTTTCGCCGGCGTCGATCGTCGCGAAGGTGGCCTTCGGGCTGTCCGGGAACGCCCGGGTAGGCTTCGGCGCGACGGCAAAACCAGCGGGAAGGGAACATCGCGTGGAGGCTCAACCGGTCGGTCAGTGGCTCGACGAGCTGGCATCGAAGGCCTCGACGCCCGGTGGTGGCGCGGGTGCCGCGATGAACGCCGCGGTCGGTGCCGCCCTGGTCTCCATGGTGTGCAACCTGACCATCGGCAAGCCGAAGTACGCCGAGCACGAAGCCACCATGACCGAGGCGCTGGCCAAGGCCGAGGACCTCCGCGCGCGTGCGCTCGGCCTCGCCGCCGACGACGCCGCCGCGTTCGACGCCGTGGTCGCCGCGTACAAGCTCCCCAAGGCCACCGACGAGGAGAAGCAGGCCCGCACGGCCGCCATCCAGGCCGCGCTGGTCGGTGCCGCCGAGGTACCGCTGCGCACGGCCGCCCTCGCCGCCGAGGTCATCGACGTCGCCGCCTCGATCCTCGAAGGCGCCAACACCAACGTCATCTCCGACATCGCGGTCGCCGCCTCGTCCGCGAAGTCCGCGCTCGAATCGGGCGTGGTCAACGTCGAGGTCAACCTCGCGTCCATGTCGGACGAGCAGCTCCGCAAGGAGACCGAGGCCCGCCTCACCGAGTACACCCCCGCCGCCGGGCGCGCCGACGCCCTGATCGCCCAGGTTCGCGAAAGGCTCGCCCGATGACCCTGATCGACGGGCGCGCGATCGCCGCCGCCATCACCGCCGAGGTCACCGAGACCGCCGCCAAGCTCCGCGAATCGGGCACCGCACCGACGCTGGCCGTGCTCGTGCCGACCGACGACGACGACGCCACCGCCTGGTACGTGCGCTCGATCGAGCGTGCCGCGAAGAAGGTCGGCGTCGACTGCCGGGTGGTCCAGCTCGAGAACCCGACCGGCGCGGACGTCACCCGCGAGCTCGACAAGCTGTCCGCGGACCCGTCGGTCCACGGCATCATCTGCCAGACCCCGCTGCCCGACGGTGTGACGCTCGACGACGTCGGTGCGCACATCGACCCGCGCAAGGACGTCGACGGCGCGAACCCGGTCAGCC
The DNA here is from genome assembly GCF_022479115.1 of Amycolatopsis sp. EV170708-02-1. Lineage (NCBI taxonomy): Bacteria > Bacillati > Actinomycetota > Actinomycetes > Pseudonocardiales > Pseudonocardiaceae > Amycolatopsis > Amycolatopsis sp. EV170708-02-1. The sequence continues at coordinate 1,630,027 of NZ_CP092497.1, read as the reverse complement.
TCGGCCGTCTCACCGCCGGCCTTCCGACCTACGCGCCCGCCACCGCCGCCGCGGTGCTGGAGATCCTGAAGCGCGAGCAGGTCGCCCTGTCCGGTGCCCAGGTCGCTGTCGTGGGCCGCTCGACCATCGTCGGGAAACCCGCCGCGCTGCTGCTGCTCGGCGAGCACGCGACGGTGACCGTCTGCCACTCCCGCACCAAGGACCTCGCGGCGGTCACCAAGACCGCGGACGTCCTGGTCGTCGCCGTCGGCCGCGCGCACTTCATAGGCGCGGACCACGTCAAGCCCGGTGCCGTGGTGATCGACGTCGGCACGAACCCGACTCCCGAAGGCGGGCTCGTCGGCGACGTCGACCAGGCCGCGGTCGAGGAGATCGCGGGTTCGATCACGCCGGTCCCCGGCGGCGTCGGCCCCGTCACGACGTCGCTGCTGCTGCGGCACACCGTCACCGCCGCGCAGTCCTGATCCACTGAGGACTCGCCGCCTCTCCTTTCGGCGATCTCGCGTGCTCAGAGCCGTAACTCGCGTGCTTGAAGGCATAACTCGTGAGTTACGCCTCTGAGCACGCGAGTTACGTCTTCGAGCACGCGAGTTACGGCGTTCGTCAGGTCCCGATCACCGTCTCCACCACCTTCCGCACCTGCGCGGTCTCCGGCGCGGGGGCGGTGCGGTCGGCGTAAAGCAGGTGCGCAGCACCGATGAGCGTGGCGGCCAGGGTCTCGACGTCGGCGTTTTCGGCGACGCGGCCCTGGTCCCGTTCCTCCTTGAGGTAGCCGCCGATCATGACGGCGGCCTGGGTCAGCACCGGAACCCCGGCCGGCCATTCGCGGCGCAACCGGGCACGAAGCTCGTCGCGGAAGATCACGAGCGGGACGATCGCGACCGCGACCGACTCGAAGACCGCCGTGAGCGCCGAGGTGAGGTTGTCCACGACCGTCCCGGTGCCGACGGCCTCCCGCAGCCCCTTCTCGTCGAGCTTCTCGATCCGGTCCAGCACGAACTCCGCGAGGAAGCCGTCGAAGTCGTCGAAATGCCGGTGCAGCACGCCTTTCGCGCAGTCCGCCTCCGTGGTCACCGCACGGCTGGTGAGCCCGCTCGGCCCGTCCCGCAGCAGAACCCGTTCGGCTGCGTCGAACAACTGCGCGCGGACGGCGCGCAGGGCTACCCCGGTCGGCATACGGCTCCCTTGCGTTGACGAGTGGGCAAGTGCCCACTTAAGGTGGGCGCATGCCCACTCTACCTTCGGGGCAAGAGCCTCATCGCTATCGACAGGCCGCGGAATCCTTCGGCGTGGACGTCGAACGCTACGACCGGACCCGCCCCGCCTATCCCCCGGAACTCGTCGATCACCTCGTCGCCGCGGCTCCCGGCCGCGAGACCCTCGATGTCGGTGTCGGCACCGGCATCGAAGCGCGCCAGTTCCAGGCGGCGGGCTGTCACGTGCTGGGCGTCGAGCCGGACGCGCGGATGGCCGAGTTCGCCCGGCAGAGCGGAATCGACGTCGAAGTCGCGAAGTTCGAGGATTGGGAGCCCGCCGGACGCCGGTTCGATCTGCTCGTCTCCGGACAGGCCTGGCATTGGGTCGACCCGGTGGCGGGCGCCGTCAAGGCCGCCGAAGTCCTACGGCCCGGCGGACTCTTCGCCGCGTTCTGGCACGTACCCGAACCGCCGGAAGAGGTCGCGAACGCCTTGGCGGACGCTTACCGGCGGCTCGTGCCGGACGCCCCGATCGATCTCAAGAGCGTGCCGAAACAGCCCTCGGACCCGTACGGGCCACTCATCGTGAAGGTCGCCGACGGCCTGCGCGAAGCGGGCGGGTTCGCCGAACCGGAACGAAGCCGCTACGACTGGGACCGGGTCTACACCCGTGACGAATGGCTGGACCAGCTCCCGACGTTCGGCTCGCTGACCTGGGTCGAATCCACAGTGCGACAAGAGATCCTCGCTGAAGTCGGGGCGGCGATCGACAGGATGGGCGGCCGGTTCATCACGCGCTACGCCACCGTCGCGATCACCGCGGTCCGGGGCTGACCCGCCGGTGACGGGAGCCGCGCCGCTCCCGTCACCGGCGTCCGTCAGGGCGTGACGGGGACGTTGGTCAGCCCGTTCACCGCCCTCGACACGGTGTTGGACGCGTAGACGACGTTCGGCCGCTCCGAGCACTTCGACGTCGACGTGATCTTGATGGCGTACTGGCCGACGCCGCCGAGATCGGACTTGTTGTCCCGCCACACGTTCCCGCAGCCGTTCGGGAACGACGGGGTGGTACCGGGATTGTGCGTCTCGTAGCCGTTCGCGAAGGTTCCCGGCGACGCGAAGGTGCCGGTGTTCCCCTCGATGACGTACCCGAATCCCTTGACGTCGACCCAGGAATCGGCCGAGTTCTGCCCGGAAACCCCTTGACCGTCGAAGGTGTTGCCCCGGATCACGCCACCTTCGGTGCCCTCCTTGACGTCGATGCCCTCCGCGGCCACGTACGGTCCGATGTGGTTGTTGAGCACCTGGATCCGGTCGCTTCGGTCGACCCCGCCGGAGTTCCCGTGGCAGGCCCAGTTCGAGTTCGCCGAGCCGAGGTAGACCCCCTCGCCGTAACCGGCCTGCACGAGCCCGGTGTGGCTGATCGTCGAGTCACGGATGACGCTGTCGGCCGACGAACGGCGGAAATGCACGGCTTCCTCGTCGATCCGGTGCACCCGCACCCCTTCGATCACCGTGTGGTGCGAGTTGTCGGCGACGATGCCCTTCTTGGCCTCCTGCACGGTGAAACCCTTGAGATGCCAGAACGGCGCGCCGTAGAGCCAGAACCCGTATCCAGGATCCCAACCCGCCGTCGGAGCCGGGCAGGAAGGCGCCTCGCCGGACGGGCCGTCGTTGATCAGGATCGCCGTCGACGGTCCGGTCACCGTGATCGGTGCCGCCGCGGTGCCCGGTTTCGTCGCGACGAACGAACCCCGATAGGTGCCCGCGGCCAGCCGGATGGTCCGGCCGGGGCTCGCCGCGGCCAGCGCGGCCTGCAGTTCCGCCGCGGTGCCCACGTCGACGACGTCCCCGGACGGCACGCTGGTGGTGGTCGTCGGCGGCGAAGTGCTCGTGCTGGTCGGCGACGGCGGAGTGGTGGTCGTGGTCGGCGTACTTCCTCCGCACGGGCTGCCGTTGATCGTGCACCCGGTCGGCAGGCCGAGGCCTGTGGTGTTGAAGCCGAAGGACGCCGTGCCGCCGGGTTTGATCGTGCCGTTGAAGGCGGCGTTGGTGACCTTGTAGTGCTGCCCGGTCCTGGTGAGCACCGAGCTCCACGACGTGGTGACCGCCGTACCCTCGGGGAGATCGAACTCGATCGTCCACTGTGTACTGTTCGCGTCCCCCGCGTTGGTCAGCGTGTACTTCCCGCCGTAGCCGCTGTCCCAGACCGAGCTTTGGGCGAACGTCGCGGTCAGGCTGGGCGCCGCGGCCTCGGCCGTCACGACGGCACCGAACAGGCCCGCCGCCGACGCCGTGGCCGCGATCGCGGCGAGCAGTCGTTTCCTCGTCATTCCGTGCCTCCGCATTTCGTTCCGGCGATCGAGCAGGCGAGCGGCAGTCCCTGACCGGCGGCGTTGAAGCCGAACGTCGCCGTGCCGCCGGGTTGGACGCTCCCGTTGTAGGTGGCGTTCCCGAATCGGTAGTGCTGCCCGTTCTTGGTCAGCACCGAACTCCAGGAACTCGTGATCGTCGTCCCGGCGGGCAGGTCGAACTCGACCGCCCACGAACCCACGGACGCCGAACACGTGTTGCTGATCGTGAAGCCGCCGCCATAGCCGCCGTCCCACACCGACTTCCGGGTGAAGGTCGCGTTCAGGCAGGCACTGGGGCTCTGCGTCGTCGTAGTGGGGGTGGGTGTGGTCGTGGTCGGGGTCTGGCTCGTCGAAGAAGACGGCGGAGTCCCGTCGACGGCCTTCAGGAACAGCGACGACGCGGCGTCGGTCTTGGAGGCGTCCACCCCGTGCCCGCCGGTGTAGTCCCGCTGCTCGTTCTTCGCCCAGTCGGCGATCGGCGTGCCGCCGATGTCGAGGTGCTTGTAGGCGGTGCCGTCCCAGCCGAGGGAGTAGACGCGGTGCCGGTCGGCGTAGAAGTCGTTATACGGGCCATTGTCCGCGAGTTGTTTGGTCATGGCGTTGTTGAAGAACACGTTGCGGTAGCCGGAGGCACCCGACCACTTGACGGCCTTCTTCCCCGCGCCCCACCAGATCGGGAACCAGTTCGAGTCGTCGGGGCCGCCGCCGCCCTCCTCGCCGCAGTTGGCGCGGCAGTTCCCGGAGCGGTGCGCGTACGGGACCTTGACCGTGTTGAGCTCGAAGAGGTTGTTGCGTTCCCAGCCGCCGTGGAGGTTCAGGTCGGAGTCGAACGAGTTGCCGATCACCACGTTGCCCGCGGCGGACCACTGGAAGGTGAAGTGCCGCAGCAGGGTCGAAGTGTTGCCCGCGTAGAGCGAATCCCAGACGCGGGAGCCGCGGAAGTAGCCGTTGCCGCCCTTGCCCTTGTTCCACGATCCGTTGAGCTCGTTGTCGACGATCTGGAGGTTCTTCGCCTCCTCGGTGACGATCGGATGCGAGCCCGTCATATCCGCGCGGACGCCGCGGACCCAGGAGTTCGCCGCCCATTTGAACACGATCCCGTGCATTTCCGCGGCGGGTGCCATGTTCCCGTAGTTGTTGTTCGCCTCGGCGGGGTTCAGGCCCGGCATGTCCTGGGTGAAGCCGAGGTTCTCGAACCCGACGCCGAGCACCGGGTCGACCAGCGGTGCCGCCTTCGAGTCGTAGGTGGCGCCGTCGATCGGGGCCGAACCGTCCGAAGTGGAGTTCACCGGCACGTCGTATTCGAGCGGTTTGTCGAGGGTGATCGTGCGTGCCGTGGTGTCGAGCGCCGCGATCGTGAAGATCTGCTGGCGCATGTGCATGTTCAGCAACGGGAACGTGGTCGGCGTGGCGTGCTGCTGCTCGTAGAACTTCAGCGAGTTGGCCGCCCGGATGTTGACCAGGTTCCCGGCGGCGAGCGGGGTCAGCGCACCGTTGCTCGCGAGGTGGACGACCTTGTCCCCCATCCGCGCGGCGAACGCGGTGTCGCCCGGTTTGCCCCGCAGCTTCACCCCGGCCTTCCAGTGGACGTTGATCGTGCCCTCGAAGATGTCTTTGCGGTTCGCGGGCGCGGCGGCGTAGTCGCTCGCGTAAGACGTGTGCACTCCCCTGGACTGGACGCGGAACAGCCCGCGACCGGGCCACAGCCAGCCGCCCTTGCCCGCGCCCGAGGTCATCCCGTCCTCGTCCCAGTCGGAACCGTCCGGGGTGAGGGTGTCGTAGAGGGTGTTCGCGTCCGGCTTGTAGACGAACTTCGTGGCGTCCTTGCCCGCGCCGCGCAGGATCAGGTAGTCGGCGTCGACGTGGATCTCGTGCGTGACGTCGAACCGGCCGGCCGGGAAGGTGATCGTGCTCAGCTTCGTGTAGCTCCCGGACGGTGAGCACGCGCTCTTGATCCCGTCGATCGCCGCCTGGATCCCGTTCGTGTCGTCGGCGCCGTCGTCCGGCTTGACGTTGTACTGGCTCGCCAGTTCGGCCGCGGTGACCTGGCAGGCGGCGTTCGGATTCACTTCGCCGGAGCCGGGTAGCGCGGTACCGCCGCGATACCCGGCTTTCGACCAGTCGTAGAGGCCGGCGACCGGCGCGCGGCGATTGGCCGCGCCTAGGTCGAGACCGGTCAGCGCGCCTGGTCCCGGCGCCGCGTCCGCCGCGGAGGGCGGTACCTGCAGGAATGCGGCGGTGGCGACCACGGCGGCGACCGCCGGTAGGACGGCACGACGAAGAGGACTTTTTCGGGACACCCGAAACCTCCGTGACGGACAGACGGAAGGTGTTGCGGCGTGTACACCCGGACCCCGTCTTTATAGTTCACGTCCCTGGCGTCCGTCAACGGATGTGAATCATGTCCATGTATGTGAACGCTTGAACGTCGAGACATGGCTGTGGAAGGCCTCGAGATAGCGACGGAGGAACGCCTCGGTCCCCTCGTCCGTCACCTTGCCGTTGTCCGTGATCAGCCCGTCGGTGTACCTGATGTAGGCCTCGGGCTGGGCCAGCACCGGGGAGTTGGTGAAGGACAGGATGCTCTTCAGATGTTGCTGGGCCACGGCCGTGGAGATCAGCCCCGGTGACGCGCCGATCACGGCGGCGGGCTTCCCGTCGAGGGAGTTCGCCCCCCACGGCCGGGTCGCCCAGTCGATCGCGTTCTTGAGCGCCCCCGGGATCGAGCGGTTGTATTCCGGCGTGACGAACAAGAGCGCGTCCGATCCCTCGATCGCCCGCTTCAACTCCCGGGCGGCCGGCGGGAAATCCGGGTCGAGGTCGTGGTCGTACAGTGGCAGGTCGCGGATCGGGATCTCGGTGAACCGCATCGCCTGTGGCGCCAGCCCGGCGAGCGCTCCCGCCAGCCGCCGGTTGATCGAGCCTTGCGACAGGCTGCCGACCACGTAGCCGACTTCGTAGGTCATGCTCATTGCCTTTCTCGTTGTTTTCCGCGAATCAGAGGAAGGTGACCCGGCGCCGCACCGGGCCGCCCAAGGCCGTGGCGCCGAAGGCCGCGGCCATGCCCACCAGGCCTACGCCGCCCCAGAGCGCGCCAGGTCCGAAGGGCAGCAGGAAGGAGCCGAGCACCGGGGCGAGAACCGCGCCCACCGACCAGCTCATTCCGGAAAGTCCGGCGTAGGTGCCCTGCAACGCGGGCGGGGACAGGAGGGACACGATGGTCGGGATCGAGCCCGCGACCGCGATCTCCCCCGCCGTCCAGATCACCACCGTGACCGCGAGCCCTCCCGCGTCGTGCACGAACGCGGTCAGGGCGAACCCCGTGGCCACGACGGCCGCCCCGGCCGCCAGGACCCGGTTCGGATCGAGTCGCGAGAGCCGTTCCCCGGCCAGGGGCTGGACGACGACGATCAGGACACCGTTGAGCGCCATGACCAGTCCGAAGTGGACACCCGTGATCCCCTGCCCGGCCATGGCGAGCGGCAGGGTCGTGAATGCCTGGGCGTACATGGCGCCATAGGCCGTCGTCACGACGCTGAAGGCGAGCATCAGCGGGTCGCGGAGTACCAGTCGCCAGGCGCCGCTTTCCGCTGCCGCCTCGGGCCTGGATTCCGGCACCGCCCGCCACACGAGCACCGCGAAGACGACCGCGACGGCGGCGTTGACACCGAACATCGCCGTCGCGCCGCGGTCGGCGAACCACCCTCCCGCCACCATCGCGACGGCATAACCGAGGTTCACGCCCCAGAAGAGCAAGCCGTACGCCCGCGGCCGGGCCGAGGGCGGGACCAGGTCGGCCACCATGGCCTGCGACGCGGGCCGGTAGGACTCGATGGTGAGCCCGAGCAGGAAAGCCGTCACCGCCACGAGCGCGAACCCCGTCGCCGCGCCCATCAGGACCATCGACGCCGAGGTCGCGAGCATGCCGCCGGTCAGCGTCACCCGGCGGCCGAAGCGATCGGCGAGCCGGCCCGCCACCACGTGCGAGAGCACCGAACCGACCCCGAAAACGGCCATCACCGCGCCGGTCTCGCCGATCCCGAAGCCCTGTACACGGGTCAAGTAGACGGACAGGAACGGCTGCACCATCGCACCGGAACGGTTGACGAGGACACCCAGCCACAGCATCCAGAACGGACGCGGAAGCGACAGCCGCCCGGCGGCCGGAGAGGTGAGGGTGATCATGCGGTCCATCGTTGACCGGAGGTTCCCGAGCCGATAAACGTTTCAGTTGTGCCTGAATCCTCGTGGGCGGAGTTCGACTTCACCTCCAGCGACCTCGCCCGGCTGCGCTTCGCGTTCTCCCCCGCTTCCGAGGCGATCGCGAGCCTGCGGTTGCTCCAGGATCCCGGTCGGCACGCGGTACACCTGCCGTGGATCCACGCCGTCCGGCCGCTTCTGCGCGAACTCGACCTGCGCCTGCTCTTCGCGCTGGTCCCGCTCGGCGCCTACTTCGCGGATTTCCTGACCCCGCCACCGGCCAGCCCGGTGCCCGACATCGACACCGAGCTCGACCAGATCACCCGCGCCGATCTCGGCGAAGCCGTCGCGGAGGCCTCCCGGGTCCCCGCCGCGGCGAGCGACGTCGTGCAGCGGTTCCTCGCCGACCCCGCCGCCGGGATCGCGCGGGCGGCCGAGGAACTCCGGCTCTACTGGGACACGGCGCTGGCCAGGTTCTGGCCGCAGATCCGCGGCCTGTTCGAAGCGGAGATCCTCCGCCGCTCACGCCAGCTGGCCCGTGACGGGGCGGGAGCGCTGTTCAACGATCTGCATCCGAACATCTCCTGGGACGACGGGCGGCTGAAGGTGCGCACCCGCGCGTGGCAGCGCCGCGGGCCGCTCGGCGGGGACGGCCTGATCCTGATCCCCAGCGTCTTCCACTGGCCCGACACCGCGGTGATGGCCGAGCCGTATCAGCCGAACCTCGTCTACCCCGCTCCCGGGGTCGCCACCGTGTGGGCGCGCGACGTCGTCCCGACCACCGGCGCTCTCGACGCCTTGATCGGCCGGACCCGGGCCCGCGTCCTCGTGGCCCTGTCCGACAGCGTGACGACGACCGCGCTGGGCCGACGGCTGTCGATGGCGCCCGGTGCGGTCAGCCAGCATCTGAAGGTCTTGCACGACAACGGCCTGATCACCCGGCATCGCACCGGCCGGGAGGTCTTCTACGCGCGCTCGGCGCTCGGTGACACCTTGTGCGCCAACGGGTCAGCGCTCTCCTGAACGGAACCGGTCGAGCACGCGGCGTTCCCGTTTGGTCGGCCGTCCCGCGCCGCGCTCCCGCCGCGCGACCGGCACGGCGGCCTCGGGCGGCGGCGCCGGCGTCCGGTCGATGAAACAGGTCGCGGCGTCGGCGGCGCCCACCCGCTTCTGGATCACCCGCGTCACTTCCAGGATCCGCGTCGTGTCGTGAACCCGCGCACGGACCTCGTCACCCGCCACGACCGTGGTCGCGGGTTTGGCCGGTTTGCCGTTCACGCGGACATGGCCGCCACGGCACGCCGCTGCGGCGTCCGGACGCGTCTTGGTCAGCCGGACGGCCCACAGCCAGCGATCAACTCGAGTGGACTCCACAGCAGTACATAGTGGCCTATCCGCCGTCTTTATTGCCACTCGGTATAGACGCAGGTATAACTTGTTCTAAATCCCTCAACGGTGAGGAAGATCACGTGAGCGACGAAACCATGCGGAGAAGCGCTTCCGGACAGTTATCCCGCCGCCTCTTTATTACAGGAACCAGTTCTATCTTGGGGGCCGCCGCCCTCGGCGGGACCGCTTCCGCGAAAAGTTCGATCGCCGACGCCGCCCGAATCCCGGCACTCGTCATCGGTTCCGGATACGGCGGCTGTGTCGCCGCGCTCCGGCTCGCCGAAGCCGGTGTCGACGTCCACCTCGTCGAGCTCGGCATGGCATGGGACACCCCGGGTACGGACGGCAAGATCTTCGCCAACACCACCAAGCCCGACTATCGCTCCTTCTGGCTGCGAACGAGGACCAAGCAGCCGTTGAGCAACTTCCTCGGCTTCCCGCTGGACAAGGACGTCCCGCGCCACACCGGGATCCTCGACGCCGAAGAGTTCGGTGGTATCACCGTCTACCAGGGCCGCGGCGTCGGTGGCGGCTCACTGGTGAACGGCGGGATGGCCGTCACGCCGAAGCGCGAGAACTTCGGGTCGGTCCTGCCCACGGTCGACGCGGACGAGATGTACGGCGTCTACTACCCGCGCGCCAACGCGGGTCTCGGCGTCGCCACCATCGACCCGGATTGGTTCGAGACCGCCGAGTGCTACCAGTACGCGCGGGTCGGCCGGAAACACGCGCAGCGGTCCGGTTTCCCGTTCCTGTTCGTCCCGGACGTGTACGACTGGGACTACATGAAGAAGGAGCAGGCGGGCACGGTGCCGAGATCCGCGCTGGCCGGAGAGATCCTCTATGGCAACAACGCGGGCAAGAAGTCGTTGCAGCAGACCTATCTCCCGCGGATCAAGGCGACAGGCCGGGTGACGATCTCGGCCCTGCATCGCGTCACGTCGGTCACGCCCGCGTCCGGCGGCGGATACACCGTGGCGATGGAGCAACTCGACACCGGCGGCACCGTGACGGCCACGAAGGCGGTCACGGCGGACAAGGTGTTCTTCGCGGCCGGAAGCGTCGGCACGAGCAAGCTACTGGTCAAGCTCAAGGCCACCGGCGCGCTGCCCGACCTCAGCGGCGAGGTCGGAAAAGGCTGGGGCGACAATGGGAACGTCATGTGCGGCCGCGCGAACCACATGTGGGACGCCACCGGAGCACTGCAGTCGTCCATCCCGACCGCGGGGATCGACAACTGGGCGGCGGGTGGCGCGTTCGCGGAGGTCGCGCCGCTGCCGACCGGCATCGAGACCTACGCCTCGTTCTACCTGTCGATCACCAAGAACCCCCACCGCGCGACGTTCTCCTGGAACCCCGGCGCGAACAAGGTCGACCTGAACTGGCAGACCGCTTGGAAACAGCCGTCGATCGAGATGGCGAAGACGATCTTCGACAAGATCAACGCCAAGGAGGGCACGATCTACCGGACCGACCTCTTCGGCACGTACAAGATCTGGGGCGACCATCTCACCTACCACCCGCTCGGCGGCGCGGTGCTCGGCAAGGCGACCGACAATTACGGCAGGCTCCACGGATATCCGGGCCTTTACGTGATCGACGGCGCGTTGATCCCGGGAAACACCTCGGTGAATCCGTTCGTCACCATTACCGCGCTCGCGGAAAGGAACATCGAAAAGATCGTCGCCACCGATCTGTGACGACGATCCACAATAGGCCGGGGCCGCCACCCCGGCCTATTGTTCAAAGTTTCGGAAGAACGCAAACGGTGTCGATGCCCAAAACGTGGTTCAGCCGTCCGAAGGCGAGCCAGGACCCGATGCTCATGCTCAGTTCGACGATCTCCTTCTGGCTGTAGTGCTCGGCCATCCGCTTCCAGAACTCGTCGTCGATACCGTGGTGGTCGAGCGCGTAGCGTTCGGCGTACTCGGCCGCCAGCCTGGTCCGCTCGTCGAACGCGTCCGTGGTGCGCCACTCGGTCACCGCGTCGGCGAACTCCTCCTCGACCTTCACCCCGTCGCGTTCGGTCCGCCAGTCCAGGCAGAAGACGCAGCCGTTGATCTGCGCGATCCGCAGCCGGGCCGCCTCGAACTCGCGCAGCCCCAGCGTGGTGTGCGAGTACACCGCGAGCGAGAGATTCGATGCCGCGACACCGATCCCGGGCACCATCTCGCCCCAGACGTAGCCGATCGGGTCCTTGCCCTCGGGAATGTCGATGTTCATCGCGCGCTCCTTCCGAGCTTGCCGGTGGCCGGTCGCAACGGGACGTCGAGTGCGTCGTAGAGACCTGGTTTCGCGTCGACGAGCCAGTCGATGGCGCCGACCAGCCTGCCGACCGCGGTCGCATTGCCGCCGGCCGACCGGTTCTCGCCCTCGTCGGTGGCCTCGACCGAGACCTCGATCCTGGGACGGCCTTCGATGATCACCTTGTGCGCCCCGTCGCCGCTGGGCGGCATCGGCCAGTCCGGCGCGCACGAGGCGTGGATCCGGGTGACGTGCTCGATGACGATACGGGGTTCGCCGTCCACGATCCCCTGCACTTCGAACCGGACGGCGCCCTGCGTCCCCGCTTCGAACTCGCCCATCGCCCGCGTGGTCACGGTCTCCTCCAGCGGGCGACGGTCCAGTGTCTCGCGGATCTCGTCCAGTTCGACGCCGAGACCGCGGGCGATGAGCCGTACCTGGCCGCCCCACACCATCGTGGGTACCGACGGGGCCAGCATCGGCGGCTGATAGTCCATCGGCTGCCCCATCCCGACCAGATAGCGGACGGAATCAGGCTGGTCGTAGGTGGTGTAGTCGAAGATCTCCTGGCAGCGGACCGCGTCCACGGTGGTGCCGAGCCCGCTGATCAGCAACGGCAGGATGTCGTTGCCCCATCCCGGATCCACCCCGGAGACGAACAGCGAACCGCCACCCTCCGCGATCGCCGCGAGCACCGGCTCACGCAGTTCGTCCGGCGCGTTGCGCTGGTCGTACAGCGCGTAGAGCGCGGGCGTCACCACCACCGCCCCGGCCCGGACCGCGCGGACGATGTCGGCCAGCGCTTCGGCGGGCCGGATGTCACCGGACGCCGCGTACACCACCGCCCGTGGACCCGCCGCCAGAACCGCTTCGATGTCATCGGTCGCCGCCACGCCCAGTTCGTCGTCGATCCCCGCGAGCGCGGCCGCGTCGCGGCCGACCTTCGCGGGATCGTGCACGACCACTCCGGTGAGTTCCAGCGCCGGATGCGCGTCGACGGCCCGGATGGAGGCACGGCCGATGTTGCCGGTACCCCAGACGACCGTGGGAATCATGAAGTCGAGGTTAACCGAATCCGAGTTCGGTTCCCAGTACCGAAACAATCACGAAAACCGCAGGTCAGAGCGCATTACTCGGGTTTTTTCGAGTGGGCAACGAAAGCGTTCCGGTGCGCGGAACGGGCGTCGTTTTCTTCGGTGGGCGGCAATACCCGTTGGACCGGTCGCGCGGCGTCTGTGTAGTGTGCGCTCTCGTGACGAGCCCCGAGTCGGACAGAACCCCGCCGCCGGTCATCCGGCGGCGAGTCGTCGTGTCCTGCCGTTAGGTCCTCTCGCCTCCCGGTGACCGGAGCACTGTTCCGTGCGTCCGGCCGGGTTCTCTCCTGTCCAGCGCACGGCTCCTCCTGTTCACTTTCTTCTTGGGAGTCGTCCGTTGCCCCTGTTCGTCTATGTCCTCGGCCTTGCCGTTTTCGCGCAAGGCACCTCGGAATTCATGGCCTCCGGTCTCGTGCCGGGGATCGCCGGTGAGCTGTCCGTCCCGGTGGGCGCGGCCGCCGCGCTGACGTCCGCCTACGCCGTCGGAATGATCGTCGGCGCTCCCGCGATGGCCCTGCTCAGCGCGCGCTGGCCTCGGCGCCGAGCGTTGGCCGGGTTCCTGACCGCCTTCGTCGTCGTGCACGTCATCGGCGCCGTCACGACGAGCTTCCCGCTGTTGTTCGGCACCCGGGTCGTCGCGGCGGTGGTCAACGCCGGATTCCTCGCCGTGGCGATGCCGGTCGCGGTCGCCCTCGCACCACAAGGGAAACAGGCGCGGGCGACCGGGATCCTGTTGGCGGGCATCACGCTGTCCTGTGTCGCCGGAGTGCCCGCGGGCGCCGTACTGGGTGATCTCGCGGGCTGGCGTTCCGCGTTCTGGGCGGTCGCCGCGCTCTGCCTTCCCGCACTGATACTGGTGTTCCGTTCGGCACCGGCCGACGCGGCGAGCCCGCCCGAAGTCTCGATCGGGCGCGAACTGCGCGAACTGAAATCACCACCCGTGCGGCACGCGATGCTCCTCGGCGCGTTGGTCAACGGCGCGACCTTCACGACGTTCGCCTTTCTCGCCATCATCGCGACGGACGTCGCCCACCTTCCCGCCGAAGCGGTTTCCGGTCTGCTGGCCGCGTTCGGTGTCGGCGCGTTCCTCGGTGTCACGGTGGCGGGCCGCAAGGGGAACGGCGAACTCCGGCGCGGTCTGGTCTTCGCGTTGTGCGCCCTGCCGGTCGGCTGGGCGGCGCTGGCCGCGACCGGCACGCAGCCGATCGCGTTGTTCGTCCTCGCGACCGTCCAAGGTGGACTGTCGTTCGGCTGCGGTTCCGCCCTCATCGCGCGGGTCATACACGTGGCTCCCGGCGCCCCGGCCCTGGGCGGTTCGTTCGCGACGGTCGCGTTCAACGTCGGGGCATTCGTGGGTCCGGTGCTCGCGGGGTTCGTCACGGAGGCGACCGGTGACTACCGGGACGCCGTCTGGATCAGCGCGGCGGTCGCCGTCGCCGCGCTTCCGCTCGTGCTGCGGCGGGGATGGGTAACATCGGCCTGACCATGGAGATGATCACCGTCCCGGCGGGCCGGGCGACGCTGGCGGACCGGCGGACCCAGCGGAGCTGGACCGTCGATGTCGCGTCCTTCCGGCTCGCCCCGGTCCCGGTCACCCGGGAGACAGGCCGGCTTCCCCTCGTCGACGTCTCCTGGCAGGACGCCCTTCTGTTCTGCAACACGTTGTCCGAACGCGAGGGCCTGAATCCCGCCTACGAGCCGGCTTCCTCGACCTGGGACCGGTCCGCGAACGGCTACCGGCTGCCCACCGAGGCGGAATGGGAACACGCCTGCCGCGCCGGCACGACCGGTCCCCGCTACGGACCGCTCGACGAGATCGCCTGGTATCGCGGGAACTCGGCGGAGTCCGTGCACGACGTCGGCGGGAAGGCGCCCAACGCGTGGGGCCTGCACGACATGCTCGGCAACGTCTGGGAGTGGTGCTGGGACGTCTACGACGCCGAGGTGTACGGCGAGTACCGGGTCCTGAAGGGCGGGGGCTGGTTCGACGAGCAGTGGAGCTGCCGGGTCTCGGTGCGGCGCCGCAGTCACCCGACCTTCCGCGTCGACGACGTCGGCTTCCGCCTGGCCAGGTCACTGTGACCCCGCCCGCGGCTCCCGTTGATCACCCGATTGAATGACGCCAGGACACCCGGCCGGGGTGTCGTACCTCTGGAGGAAACCGTGACCGGAACCGCTCCCCGAGACGTCGAACGCGTCTACTCCACCGCCGACGTCGTCGCGAAACTGCGCAGGCTCGCCGACGCGCTCGAGTCCGAGACCTCGTTCCGCATCCAGATCGCCGGGGAACGGTTCCGCGTCCCCGCCCGCGCGCAGTTCTCGATCGAGCACGAACGCGGCGACGGCGAGGAAGAGGTCGAGTTCCAGCTGAAGTGGAAGATCGAGGAGACCGACTCGGACGACGACGCCGAAGGCACCGTCGTCTGATCTTCTGTCCACAAAGGATCGGGCGGGCTCGTATCTCGTTGGCGGGCCCGCCCTCTTCTTCACTACCGTTCGCCCATGACCAAGCGCTATGACCGCCGTGCGTTCGCTCTCGCGTACCTCGCGGCCCAGCCTGAGTACTCGCACGGGTTCAGCGACGACGTGTGCGAGTTCAACGACGCCCTCAAGGCTTATCGGGAACGACTGCTCAAGGGGCTGGAGTCCCTCTTCGGTCTCGAACTGACCCGGGACGGCATCTCCGGCAGGACCGACGGCTCGGTCTTGTTCATGCTGTTCACCAGCGCCGCCCGGAAGCATCTGGAAGTGAAGGAATCGGGCTTCCTCGAAGGCGGTTTGCTCGTCAAGGTCCTGGAGCGGGCCGGACAGGACGGACCTGTGCTCGCGTCGATGAGCCGGAGCAACGACCTGCGGGACAGGTTGTGGGAGTCCTACGTCGACACGATGGAACTGGTGCTCGGCATCCTGCTCGGCGAGCGGGCGGACGCTGTCTTCACCTCCGACGACCTTCGCGGGATCGGGGTGGACGACACCGAGCCTCGTGAGTGGTAAGGACGGTTCTAACCGTCCTTACCACTTACGAAGCGTCAGACGATGCCGCCGTTGGCGCGAAGGACCTGCCCGTTGACCCACCGCGCCGGACCGGCGAGGAACGAGACGACCTCGGCGATGTCGGACGGGGTGCCGAGGCGTTCGAGCGGGGGCTGTGCCGCCATGCTCGCGATGGTCGCCTCGTCCTTGCCGTCGAGGAACAACGCCGTGGCGGTCGGGCCGGGGGCGACCGCGTTCACGGTGATGTCGCGGCCGCGCAGTTCGCGGGCGAGGACCAGGGTGACGGCCTCGACCGCACCCTTCGTGGCGGCATAGGCCGCGTATCCCGGCAGGGCGAGGCCGAGTACCGACGTGGAGAAGTTGATGATCGCGCCGCCGTCGCGCACACGGCGCGCGGCCTGCTGATCGACCACGAAAGTGCCGCGGATGTTGGTGCGGTGCAACCGGTCCAGCCGATCGAGATCCAATTCCGCCACCGGCGCGAGGTACATGATGCCCGCCGCGTGGACCACGACGTCGACCCCGCCGAAGGTCTTCTCCGCGGTGTCGAACACGGCCGCGACGGCCTGCTCGTCGGCGACGTCGGCCTGGGCCGCGATCGCCTGGCCTCCGGCGGCCGTGATCGCGTCGACCGCGGCCTGCGCCTCGTCCTTGTTGCCGCCGTATACGACGACGACCGCGAACCCGTCGGACGCCAGCCGCTCGGCGGACTCCCTGCCGATGCCCCGGGACCCGCCGGTGACGATCGCTACGCGTGCCATGAAGAGCTCCCATCAGGTGTTTCCATCGGTAACGAGATCACCGTATCACCGATATCGAACCACTGCTACCCGCTGAGTGTTATCGTTGATACATGACGTTGACGACGAAAGACCGGTTGATCCGCGCGGCCGCGGAGCTGCTGCGGGAGGGCGGGCGCGAGGCGTTGTCGACGCGTGCGGTCAGCGCCGCCGCCGGAGTACAGGCGCCGACGCTCTACCGGACCTTCGGCGACAAGGACGGCCTGCTCGACGCCGTCGCCACGTACGGCTTCAAGAGCTATCTGGAGGGAAAGCACGCCCTCGGCGAGACCGACGACCCGGTGGGCGACCTGCGGCGAGGCTGGGACCTGCATGTCGAGTTCGGGCTGCGACAGCCCGCGTTCTACATGCTCATGTACGGCGAGCCCCGCGTCCGCGAAGCGCGCCGGGAGGCGGACGAGATCCTCCGCCGGATCGTCGGACGCATCGCCGAGGCCGGCAGGCTGCGCGTCCCGGTCGAACAGGCCGCCCAGCTGGTGCACGCGACCGGGATGGGCGTGATCCTCTCGTTCCTCGCCAGCCCGCCCGAGCACCGCGACCCGGACCTGATCGTCGCCGCGCGCGAGCACGTCATCGCGGCCATCACCACCGACAGCGCGGACACGACGTCGGACATCCCCAGCCGCGCGATCGCGCTCAAAGCCGCGCTGGAGAAGGAACCCGGGGACGTGCTGACCCCGGCCGAGCACGCGATGCTCGCCGAATGGCTCGACCGCCTCGCGCGGTGACCTACCGGCCGACGGCCTTCGCCGCCGCGACCGCCTGCGCGGCGTAGGACCGTCCGAAAAGGACGGTGTGGACCAGGAGCGGGAACAGCTGGTGTGCGCCGATCCGGTCGGTCCAGCCGTCGGCGAGCGGGGCGACCTCCTGGTACGCGGCGAGCACCCGGTCGAGCAACGGACAGCCGAACAACTGCAGCATGGCGAGATCGGTTTCACGGTGGCCGCCGTGCGCCGCCGGATCGATGAGCGAGGCTTCGACGGGTCCCCACAGCACATTGCCGTTCCACAGGTCGCCGTGCAGGCGCGCCGGAGGTTCGGCCACCTCCGGGAGCCGCGCACAGGCCCGCTCGATGACGGCGGACTCGTCGGTGGTCAACGTGCCCTCGTCGACCGCGCGGCGGACATAGGGCAGGACCCGGTACTCGGCGTACCACCTCGGCCAGTCATCGCCCGGCGTGTTCTTCATCGGAGCCAGGCCGATCCACGCGTCGGCAGGCCCCTCCGGCGGCGCCGCGCCGAACGCGGGCGCGCCCGCCGCGTGCAGCGCCGCGAGCCCCCGTCCCAGCCGCTCCGCCGCGTGATGCGTCGGCCGTCCTCCGCCGACGAGGTCCGTGACCAGCCACTCGTCGTCGTGGCCACGAACTTCGGGCACCCGCACGGCACCGGCCTCGCCCAGCCATCGCAGGCCCGCGGCCTCCGCGGGTGTCGCGTTCCGGGCGTGGCCCCGTTTGACGACCACGGTGTCACCGCTGTCCAGCACCACTTCGGTCACCCCGCCCGAGAGGCTTCTCTGCCCGGAGACAGAGCGTCCGGTGATCCTCGTGGCAGCCTCAGCAGGCGACGGAATCTGGGTCATGCCCGCAACCTACCGCCGCCGTCGCAGGCTTACGAAAGCGCCGACGCACAGGGCGGAACAACCAGCCCCGCCGGTTTCCCGGCCTCGGTGGGGCTGTATCCGGTCAACGCCCGGAACTCCCGGACGAGATGTGCCTGGTCGCTGTAGCCGCCCAGGTACGCGACCTCGGCCCACGAGCGGGACGTCGCCCGGTCCACCAGCGCCAGCACTCGATTGAGCCGGGCGATCCGTCCGGCCGTGCGCGGGCTCAGCCCGATCTGTTCGCGAAACCGGGCGTTGAGATGCTGCCTGCTCCAGCCGATCTCGTCCGCCAAGGCGGCGACACGGACCGGGCCCGCCGAGAGCCGATCCCACGCGTGTCGGACCGGGGCGGCCAGCGCGGGACCGCGGGCAAGCCTCGCCGCCAGATATTCGTCCAACAGCCGGAACCGCTCCGGCCAGTCCGCCGCCTCGGCAAGCCGTCCGGTCAACGGCCCGACCGACAGCAGATCGGACGCCGCGACCACCGAATTCGTCAGCTCCCGCAACGGAATCCCGAACAACGCGTAAGAACCGAGCGGAGTCAGGGTGACGACGACCCCGCGCGATGCCCCGGCCTGTTCGACGCGCAACGGCCGGTCCCGCAGGCCCAGCACGGGCGAATCGGGAACGTCGGCACCGCGGTCCGGTGCGTCGAAGTCGATCACCCAGGTGAGCACGGACAACGGCGTGATCCGCCAGGAGTTCGCGCCCGCGTCGGGAAGGTCGTGCGCGATGTAGCTCGACACATGGGCGGTCAGCGCGGGACGGGGCCACCCGAGAACCCGTTCGCCGGGTGCTCGGACGATGTCCCGCCGCGGCACCACGAGCCCCCATCCGCCCATGAGTCCACCTTACTTTCGTTCAAGACCGGAGCCGGGGTTCCGCCTAGCGTTCCGCTCATGCGGAAAATCGGGGGTTTCAGGAATCCTGCGGCCGAGAAGCGCTACTTCGCCGCCTATGACCGTGCCATGGCCGAGTGTCCGAAACCGGACGCGGTCTTCGACGTCGAAACACACCACGGCACCACGCGGGTCTACCGCTACGGCGACGGCGGCACTCCGATCGCCCTCCTGCCGGGGCTCATGGCCACGTCAGCCTGTTTCGCGGCGTTGATCCCCGCGTTGGCGGAGCGGCACGCGGTCTACGCGATCGACACCCTCGGCGAGGCCGGCCGAAGCGTGCACAAGGTCCCTTTCGAAGACCTCCGTGACCGGGCGAACGCTCTCGACGCCGTCTTCGAGAACCTGGGGCTGACCGAGGTGCGTCTCGTGGGCGGATCGACCGGCGGCTGGCACGCGGTCAACCAGGCGATCCACGCGCCCGGAAGGCTCGCGTCCATCGGGTTGCTGGACGCCACCACCGTTTCGGCGCCGTTCTCCCGGCGCGCGTTCTGGTATGGCTTGCCCGTGGCGGTACTCGACAACGACCGCCTGTGGCGCCGGTTCGTGGCGTGGACCGCCGGCGAGGACGTCCTAGACCAGCCCGCCGCGCGGCTCATTCTCGCCGGGATCCGGTGCTATCGCGTCCGGGTGCCGTTCCAGGTCCGCCCGAGCGAGGACGCGCTCCGGTCCATCGAAGTGCCCACGCTCGCCCTGTTCGGCGGGCGCAGCGTCGTGCACGATCCGGTCGCCGCCGCCACCCGGCTCGAAAGCCTGCTCCCCCATGCCGACGTCGGGATCCTGCCGGACGCCGGTCACTATCTCCATCTCCGCCCCCAGGATCGCGACCTGATCATCGAGCGTGTCCTCGGGTGGGCCGGTTAGGCGGCGCGCGCACCGAAGCGGCGGCGTGCGGCCGCCAAGCTGGCCCGGCACGCGGCGATCAGCCGGGCGGAGGCCGCGCTTTCGCCGTGGCCGCACCGAGGGCAGTACATCGTGACGTCGCCGGACAGTTCGTCGATGGAGACGGTCAACGCGGTCGCGCACGATCGGCACCAGCGGTGCCGCGTGATCGGGTTGACGTGCAGCGGCGAAGCCACGCATTGGTGAATCCAGCGGCCGTGCACGTGGCAGGTCAGGCGGTCGTCCGGGGCCAGGCGGCCGACGTCCTCCGCGTCGTCCTCCATCGCCAGCAGAACCGGCAGGGTGCGGCTCACCGGGTTCAGCCGCGTGGTCGAGGCCAGTGTCGTGGTGTTCATCGCTTTCTCCTTCCGGCTCTTATCAGGACGTCGAACGGGAAGTGCCAGATACGACACGGCCGGGCATCTTTTCCCGAAGAGCTCCCCCTCGCGGGTGAATTGATCTTGGTCGAATCCGAACCGTTACCCCATTCGGGTTAATGGCGCGTATCTTTCGGATCATGACGGCCGCACTCGTTTTACTGTCCACATCAGACAGTCGCGGCCGCGGCTACCTGCTGTTTCCGCCCGCGGGCGGCACGCTCCGGGCATTCGGATCACTCGCCGCCGCGGCCGGCGCGGAGGTCTGCGGCGTCGAATACCCCGGGCACGGCGAAAGGCTCGCCGAGCCACCGGCGTCCGCCGTCGAAGAACTCGCCGCGCACTCGGCGGCCGCGATACCGACGGCCTGGTTCTCCCGTTCCGTGACGATCGGCTTCGGCATGGGCGCCTTCGTCGCCTTGGAAACGGCCCAACGACTGGGCGTCTCCCCGCGCGCGCTGATCGTCGTCGACGCGTGCGCCCCGCAACGGCGTTCGCCCGACAAGAACGCCAAAGCGGGCGCCTCGGCGATGGGACGCGTGTTCGGCCGTACGGGGCTCACCCCCGTCGCGGGCTACCGCGATTCACCCGAAAGCTGGGAGTACGCCCTGGACCTGCTGCTCGGCGATCTCCAGCTGCTGAACGCCTACCGCGGACCGGTCAGGACCCAGCTCTCCTGCCCGATCGCGGCGATCCGCGGCTCCGACGATCCCGCGTCCGCTTCGGGCGACGACGCCACGGGCGGCTGGCGGGTGTGGACGTCCGGTCCGTTCGTGGGCCGCGTCGTCCCCGGCGGCTACCTGGGTGTTCTCGAATCCGGCCGGGAGGACGCGTTCTGGGCGCGGATCCACCGGCTGGAAGCCGCCTTCATGACCGCCGAGCCGGAAGTGGCCTAGGGCGACTTACACCGGTGACGTCGTCCGACGGTCGCCGCGCTCGGAGCCGTCCGCTTAATTTCGTCCCGTACCAGGCGTTTCGCGGGAGGAATCAGGATGCTCAGCAGGAGAAGGTTCGCGCAGGCCGTCGTCGCCGCGACAGCGGGTGCCACCGTGGCGGGCTGCTCGGCCCAGCCCGCGGCGGCACCGGTGGCGGCGCCAGCCACGACCGGCGGGAACACCTCGTTCGGCCCGCTCAAGCAGATCGACGCCGGGGAACTGAGCATCGGTTACGCCGAAGCCGGCCCCTCCGGCGGCCCGGTGGTGATCCTCCTGCACGGCTGGCCTTACGACATCCACAGCTACGTCGACGTCACGCCGCGCCTGGTCGCGGCCGGGTACCGGGTGATCGTGCCGTTCCTGCGCGGCTACGGGCCGACGCGATTCCTGTCGAAGGACACGTTCCGCAACGGCCAGCAGTCCGCGATCGCCGCCGACATCGTCGCGCTGATGGACGCACTCAAGATCGACAAGGCCGTGTTCGGCGGCTTCGACTGGGGCGCCCGCACTGCCGTGATCATCGCCGCGCTCTGGCCCGAGCGGTGCAAGGCGCTCGTGTCGGTGAGCGGCTACCTGGTGACCAACCGGGAGACGAACAAGCAGCCGCTCTCCCCCACCGCCGAATTGGGCTGGTGGTATCAGTACTACTTCGCCACCGAGCGCGGAATCCTCGGCTACACGAAGAACCGGCACGACTTCAACAAGCTGATCTGGAAGATCGCGTCGCCGAAGTGGTCCTTCGACGACGCGACCTACGACCGTTCCGCGGCTTGCTTCGACAACCCGGACCACGTGGCCATCGTGATCCACAACTACCGGTGGCGGCTGAGCCTCGCCGAGGGCGACCCGAAACTCGACGCGCTGGAACAGAAACTCGCGCAAGGACCGGCGGTTTCGGTGCCCACCATCACGATCGGCAGCGATTTCGACGGCCCGAACACCGATGGCAAGGCGTATCGGTCGAAGTTCTCCGGCAAGTACGAGCACCGCGTCCTGAACGGGATCGGCCACAACGTGCCGCAGGAGGCGCCGGAGGAGTACGCCAAGGCCGTCCTCGACGTCGACCGGTTCTAACGGGCCCCGGTGAGGTGTTCGAGGGCCAGCTGGGACAGGCGGATGAAACCGTAACCGCGTTCCGCCGCCTTGTCCGGGTCGAAGTCCTCGAACGCCGACCGGTCCGCCAGCAGATCCGCCGCCGTCTCGCCCTCGTTCAGGGTCGGCGCCGCCAGCTCGGGGACCAGGGCGGCGTCCAGCGCCGCCCGCACCTCGGGATCGGCACGGAAAGCGCGGGCGCGTTCGGCGAACAGGAGGTAGCTCGCCATGTTGGCCTCGGCGCTGGCCCAGACGCCGTCCATGTTCTCCGTGCGCAGCGGCTTGTAGTCGAAGTGGCGCGGCCCGTCGTAGCCGCCGTGCTCCAGCAGGTCGACCAGGAAGAACGACGACAGGACGTCGCCGTGGCCGAACACGAGGTCCTGGTCGAACCTCGGGCCGCGCTGGCCGTTGAGGTCGATGTGGAACAGCTTGCCCTGCCAGAGGGCCTGCCCGATGCCGTGGACGATGTTGAGCCCGGCCATCTGCTCGTGGCCGACCTCCGGGTTCACGCCGACGATCTCGTGGTTGTCGAGCGTGGAGATGAACGCGAGCGCGTGGCCGATGGTCGGCAACAGGATGTCGCCGCGAGGCTCGTTCGGCTTCGGTTCGAGCGCGAGCCGCAGGCCGTAGCCCTGGTCGAGGACGTACTGGGCGAGGAAGTCGATGCCCTCGCGGTAGCGGTCCATCGCTGCGCGGACGTCCTTCGCGGCGTCCGTCTCGCTGCCTTCGCGGCCTCCCCAGAGCACGAACGTCGACGCGCCGAGTTCGGCGGCGAGGTCGAGGTTCCGCATCACCTTCCGCAGCGCGTAGCGGCGGACGTCACGGTCGTTGCTGGTCAGGCCGCCGTCCTTGAAGACAGGGTGGCTGAACAGGTTCGTGGTCACCATCGGGACCACGAGACCGGTCTCGGCGAGCGCGCCCTGGAAGCGCTTGAGGTGCCGCGCGCGTTCCGCGTCGGCCGAACCGAACGGGACGAGGTCGTCGTCGTGGAAGGTGATCCCCCAGGCGCCCAGGTCCGAGAGGCGGTGCACGGCCTCGACCGGGTCGAGCGGAGGTCGGCTCGCCGGGCCGAACATGTCGTTCGCCTGCCAGCCCACGGTCCACAGCCCGAAGCTGAACTTGTCCTCACGCGACGGTGCCTGAGCCATCTCGCCTCCAATTAGTTTGATGCCTGAACTTATCGATGCCCGGCCCGGCGGGTCAAGGCTTTCGTTCAGGCATCGAACGAATACAATCGCGCGATGATCGGCACGCGCCCGGCGGGACAGCACACCGTGCGGCAGCACAACGCCGCCCTCGTCCTCGGGGCGATCGCGGACGGTCCCGGCACGTCCCGAGCGGGCCTCGCCGCCGCCACCGGACTCACGAAGGCGACCGTGTCGAGCGTGGTCGACCGGTTGATCGCGGCGGATCTCGTGGCCGAAGGCGAACCGGAGCAACGCTTCGGCCCCGGGCGGCGCGGCACCGTCGTGTCGCTCTCCCCCACCGGCCCGCACGGGCTCGGCATCGAGATCGGCGTCGACTACCTCGCGTCCTGTCTCGTCGATCTGACCGGCGCCGTCCGGGCGCAGGAGGTCCGATACGCGGACAACCGCACCCCGCGCGTCTTCCAGCGCGTGTCGGCGTTCCTGCGCAAGGCCCGGAAACAGGCGGACGCGCTTGGCGTCCCCGTCGGCGGAGTCGGGGTCGCGGTTCCGGGCCTGGTCGAATCCGGACTCGTCCGGCTCGCCCCGAACCTGGGCTGGCGCGACGTCGACCTCGCCGACCGGCTCGGCGGGACGTTCACCGTCGCCAACGAGGCGAACTTCGCGGCACTCGCCGAGCTGTGGCACGGCTCGGCGTTGCCGGATTTCGTCCACGTGTCGGGCGAGATCGGGATCGGCGCGGGGATCGTCCTGGACCGTGCCCTGTTCGAAGGCGTCCGCGGCGCGGGCGGCGAGATCGGCCACCTGCCCGTGGCGCCCGAGGGCCCGCCGTGTTCCTGCGGCGCGAACGGCTGCCTGGAACGAATGGCGGGCCAAGAGGAGATTCTGCGACTAGCGGGCGCGGAAACGGTGGACGGACTGGTTTCCGCGCTGGAGTCCGGCGACGCCGCCGCGCTTTCCGCGGTGACCGCCGCGGCGGGACACCTCGGCGTCGGACTGTCCACTGTGGTCAACCTGATGGACGTTCCGGCGGTGGTGCTAGGCGGAACCTACGCGCGGCTGGAGCCGTGGCTGCGTGAGCCACTCCTCGCCGAGCTGGAACGCCGCGTGCCCAGCACGGCGTGGTCGCCGGTGCGGGTCGTCCGCTCGGCGCTCGGCACGGGAGCCGCCGTACGCGGCGCCGCCGGCTCGGTGATCCGCGGCATTCTCGCGGATCCCGAGCACCATCTCACGACTCACTCGCCATCCGATCCGGACGCTCGGGATCGGTGACCCCGGGCAACGACGCCTCGATCGACTGCGCACGCGCCTCGATGTCCGCACGCTGGACGCGCCGGGCGTAGGCGATCAGTTCGTCGCGATCCGCGTGCGGGAGCCAGCCCTGTTCACAGCCGGTCTCCAGCCGCACGAGGTACCGCACCAGCTCGGCCGACTCGGCTCCGAACTCCCGCATGCGGCGCGTCAGCAGCTCGGCCGCGGCGAGGTAGCCATTGTTCCAAGCGTGGACCGCCAGCAGTTGCGCGGTCGCGGCGAGGATGTCGCCGAGGTGGAACCCGCCCTCCGCGGCGAGATGCCCCGCGATCCGGAAACTGCGTCTGCCCTCGCCGACCGGACCTTCCTCGCGAATCGCCGCGAGCAACGCCCCGATCTGCCGTGTCAGGTAGTCCCGACCCGCGTCCTCCACCGTCACCGCATTCCTCCGCCCAGTCGCCGTGATCGCAGGAAGGTGTCAATGGGGTGAACGTCAGATACATCGAATGCCGAACCGTTATCACCCGAATGGCGTGTGTCGTTCAACAGCGTGCCACCGCCCCGGTCTCGCCCGCGGGGCACCAGCCTGGATGCTCGCGGAGCCACCTGTCGCGTTGCTTCTCGACGTCGCGTTGCGTCATCCCTCGTCCGGCGTTGACGCACCCGCCGGTCTGGCATTTGGCGCCGGCCCCCGGCTCGTAGCACTGATCCTCGTCCTTGCGGCAGGCCGCTTCGCGCTGGTCCGCCTTCGGTTTGGCGGGCACTACGCTCGTGGTCGGGGCGGCGGCGACCGAAGTGGTCACCTCTGTGCTCGGCGGGACGGTCGTAGTTCGTTCGACACTCGTGGTGACCGTCGTGGTGGGACGAGATGCCGGTTCATACCGCGCGCATGCAGGCGCCGCGAACAACACCGCGGCGACCGCCACCACGACCAGGACACGCACCACGATTCCTCCGCCTCCGAACCCGTTTGTACTCGGCGGAAGCGCAGTGAGCGTTACAGCGTCCCCCGGGTCAGCTCGTGGTGGCGGTGTTGATCGCCCGTGCGTAGTCGGCGGCCGTGCCTTGCGCCGAGCACTTCTTGATGTCGTCGTAGAGCCACATGAAGCCGCCCGGAATCCCCGCGGACTGCTTCCAGGCCCTCATCCTGCTCTCCACCTGAGCGGGCGAATCCCCCGACGTGCAGCCGGAGCCGTTCTTGCTCCAGAGTCCTGGATCCACCGGCATCCCGAGCGACCTCGTCCACGTCGCCGGGTCGTTGCCGCTGCCACCCGCGTAGGCCTGCAGGTACACGCGATCGACCAGGCCGCCGAGCCCGTTCTTCACCCCTTGCCAGTACGACACCGCGGTGTAGGGAGCGAGCGTGAAGTTCCGGTAGCCCATGGCGTTCGCCATCCTGGCGAAGGTGACGGTGGAGTCGACGTCGTAGTGGGCTTCGTCGTCGTTGTTGATCGCGTCCGCGCCGGTGGCGTTCTTCAGCGCCAGGAAGTTGCGGTACAGCACGGTCCCGCTGCCGGTGCCGTCACGCGTGATCAGGTTGTCGATGGCTTGCCAGTCCGGTGTGCCCCAGGCGCCGACCGAGACCTCGATGCGATCGACCGACGTCGGTGCCTGCTTCAGCGTCCGCAGCCGCGCCGGCCACCCCGCGTCGCCGACGTACTCTCCGTCTCTGACCACGAGGTGGTCGTTGTAGTACAGGTCCCCGTTGTCGTGGACGTGGATGCTCCAGAGGATGACCGTGGTGAAACCCGACGACCGCAGGACGTCCATGACGCCCTGTCCGTCCTGATAGAACGGTCCCCCGCCGTAGATCGCGGATCGGCCGGCCGCAGCGGGGCTCACCTGCGCTTCGGCCGTGCCCGGTTGACTCGTTTGGACGATCGACGCGGCGACCACCAAGGCCATCGCCGTACGCACCCAGGTCCACCGCATCAGGTCAGCTCCCTTCGGCCTGTTCCGGAGGGTATGAGATTTTCCAACGGTGCGGCCAGGTTTGTTCGGCGACCTGTCCGGTGGAATGGACCATTCGGCTCACGCCACCAGTCGCTCGGCGACCAGCAGCGTTCCCACCACGATCATCGAGGCGCCGGAAAGTCGCGAGACGGTCCTCGACACCGCGGGACGGGCGCGCAGCAGGGCTTGTGCCCCCACGCCGACGCACGGGTAGACCATCGCGCAGGTGCCGACGAAGGTGAGGCCTAGAACGGCCAATTGGACCGGCATCGGCCACCTCGCGGCCGGGTCGGTGAACTGCGGCAACATCGCGACGAAGACCAGCAGTCCCTTGGGGTTCAGCCCGCTGACCGCCATCCCTTCCAGCAGCGTGCCACCCCGGCTCCCGACCTCGCCGGGTGCGCTGGCCGGCTTCGCTGGCGAACGCACCGTCTTGAATCCGAGCCAGATCAGATAGAGCCCGCCGGCCACGGTGAGTGCGAGCAACGCGCTCGGCGTCGACGCGACGAGGACACCCAGCCCAGCGGCGACCACCAGCGTCATGACCAGGTAGCCGAGAACGATGCCACCGGCGGCCGGCAGGACCTGGCGACGCAATCCGGCGCTGATCGCGAAGGCCCAGTCGGCGCCGGGCACCGCGATGAGCAGGGCGGCGACGCCCCAGAAGGCGAGAACGGATCCGAGAGGCATGTCCGAAAAGCTATTCGCGATCCGGCCAAAGGTGCTTTCAACTTCTGCCCTGGAGGGCCGGTCTCGTGGAAGAATCTTCCCCATGGACGCTGTCGACCGGAAGATTCTTGCCATCCTGCAGGAAGAGGGGCGGCTGACGCTCACCGAACTGGCCGAACGGGTCCAGCTGAGCGCGTCGCCCTGTCACCGCCGGCTGCGCGCCCTCGAACGGGACGGCACGATCAGCGCGTACCGGGCGGTGGTCGATCCGGCCGCACTGGGACTGAACTTCGAGGCGCTCGTGTTCGTCACCATGCGGCAAGAGGACCGTGAGACGCTGCTGGGCTTCGAAGACGCCGTCACCCGGATCCCGAACGTCCTGCTGGCACAACGTCTTTTCGGCGACCCCGACTATCTGCTCCGCATCGTCACCGCCGACCTCGCCGCGTATCAGCGGCTCGAGGACGACGTGCTGTCCGCGTTGCCCGGAGTGCAGCGGCTGAACTCGACGCTCGTGATGAAGCAGGTCGTCAACGACCGTCCCCTGCCCACCACGGACTCGTGAGCGCCAAGGACGGTTAGAACCGTCCTTACCACTCACGAGGGGCGACGCCCGCCTGCTCCTCGAAGATCAGCCACGTCCGCGTCGAGCGCACGCCGTCCAGCGCCTGCAGCCGTTCCAGCACGACATCCCGCAGTGAGGCGTTGTCCGGCGTCCGCACCAGCAGCAGGATGTCGAAATCGCCGCCGACGAGCGAGACGTGCTCGACGAACGGGATCTCCCGGAGTTCGGCCGACATCGTGCGCCACGACGTCTGCTCGACGGTGATCAGGATGTACGCGCTCGTTCCGAGTCCGGCCCGCCGAGGGTCGATCCGGGCACCGAAGCCGGTGATGACGCCTTCGGACATCAGCCTGTCCAGCCTCGCGTAGGCGTTGGTGCGCGAGATGTGCAGGCGTTCCGCCAGTGCCCGGACGGCGAGCCTGCCGTCGGCGGTCAGCTCGGCGAGGAGGGCGCGATCGATGTCGTCGAGGGCAAGGGCCGTTCGTCCCGGATCCGGCCCGTGAGCCACGCCACTACCGGACGGTCGGCCCGGCTGAACCGATTCTGCCGACAGTTTGTCGCTCATTTCGCGCACCTCTTGAACACTGGGACTCCGGAAACCACGATCTCAGCATCATATGTCTGTGAAAGGTGGTGCTGCGCCATGTCGCGGGAGACCTCTGCCGCCGCGTTGCTGCCGTCCGGGATGCCGGTGCGGTTCCTCGCCGAGGACGGCACACGCGTCGACGAGCACGGCGGCTATCCCGTGCCGCCGTCCGAACGGCTCGTGGAGGCCTATCGGCTGATGGTGCTCGGCCGCCGGTTCGACGCGCAGGCGACCGCGCTGACCAAACAAGGCCGCCTCGCCGTGTACCCGTCCAGCGCCGGCCAAGAGGCCTGTCAGGTCGCGAGCGCGCTCGCCCTCACCGACGCCGACTGGCTCTTCCCCACCTACCGCGACTCGGTCGCGCTGGTCGCTCGCGGCCTCGAACCGGGCGAGATCCTGACGCTGCTCCGCGGCGACGCGCACTGCGGCTACGACCCCGCCGCGACCCGTGTCGCACCGCAGTGCACCCCGCTGGCGACCCAGACCCTCCACGCCGCCGGGCTCGCCCACGCGATGCAACGCCGTGGCGAGGACGCCGTCGCGTTCGCGCTCATCGGCGACGGCGCCACCAGTGAGGGCGACTTCCACGAGGCGCTCAACTTCGCCGCCGTGTTCAAGGCGCCGGTGGTGTTCTTCGTGCAGAACAACGGGTTCGCGATCTCCGTGCCGTTCGAGAAGCAGAGCGCCGCCCCCGCGCTGGCCTACAAGGGTGTCGGCTACGGCGTCCGCTCCGAACAGGTCGACGGCAACGACGCCCTCGCCGTCCTTTCCGTGCTGGACGACGCCGTCGCGCACGCGCGTTCCGGCCGAGGGCCGGTTCTGGTGGAGGCGCACACCTACCGGATCGACGCGCACACCAACGCCGACGACGCCACCCGTTACCGCGACCAGGCCGAGGTCGAGAAGTGGCGCGCGGCCGACCCGGTTCGTCGCCTCCAGACCTACCTGACCACCGAGAACCTGTTGTCCGACAACGATATCGAGCGATTCCGGGCCGAGGCGGAGGCGTTCGCCGCCGGGGTGCGCGACACCCTCAACGCCGACGTGGAGCCGGATCCGTTGTCGCTGTTCGAGCACGTGTACGCCGTCCCGACCCGTCAGCTGGCCGCCCAGCGGGCGCTGGTCGCGGCCGAACTGGAGGCCTGATGTCCGAGATCTCGATGGCACAAGCGCTCAACGCCGCCCTTCGTGACGCGGTCAAGGACGACGACCGCGTGCTGATCTTCGGCGAGGACGTCGGCCCGCTCGGCGGCGTGTTCCGGGTGACCGACGGCATCACCGCCGATTTCGGCGAGGAACGCTGCTTCGACACACCACTGGCCGAGTCCGGCATCGTCGGTTTCGCGGTCGGGATGGCGATGGGCGGGTTCCGCCCGGTGGTGGAAATGCAGTTCGACGCCTTCGCCTACCCCGCCTTCGAGCAGATCACCTCGCACGTCGCGAAGTTGCGGAACCGCACCCGCGGCGCCTTGTCGCTGCCGATGGTCATCCGGATCCCCTACGCGGGCGGGATCGGCGGTGTGGAGCACCACTGCGATTCGAGCGAGGCCTATTACACCCACACGCCCGGCCTGCGCGTCGTCACACCCGGCACGCCCCAGGACGCCTACGACCTCCTGCGCGACGCGATCGACTCGCCGGATCCGGTGATCTTCCTCGAACCCAAATGCCGCTACTGGTCGAAGGAACCCGTCTCCTTCACCCGGGACGGCGCGGCCATGGACCGCGCGGTGGTACGCCGTGAAGGCAAGGACGTCACGCTGATCGCGTACGGCCCGATGGTCGCCACCGCGCTGGAGACCGCGGAGGCCGCGACCGCCGAAGGCTGGGACGTCGAAGTGGTCGATCTCCGGTCGCTGAGCCCGTTCGACGACGAGACCGTCGTCGCGTCGGTGCGCCGCACCGGGCGCGCGGTCGTCGTCCACGAAGCCGCCGGGTTCGGCGGCTACGGCGCGGAGGTGGTCGCCCGGATCACCGAGCAGTGCTTCCATCAGCTGCACGCGCCCGTCCTGCGCGTCACCGGGCTCGACATCCCTTACCCGCCGCCGAAACTGGAGCGTCATCAGCTTCCGGACGTCGACCGGATCCTGGACACGGTCGCCCGGCTGCAGTGGAACGACGAACCGGTGGTGGCCGGTGCCTGATTTCCTGCTCCCCGACCTCGGCGAGGGCCTGACCGAAGGCACCATCGTCACCTGGCTCGTCGCGGAGGGCGACACCGTCGGCGTCGACCAGCCCGTCGTCGAGGTCGAGACCGCGAAAGCCGCCGTCGAAGTGCCGGTGCCGTTCGCCGGTGTCGTCACCCGCCTCCACGGTGAACCCGGCCAGTCGCTGCCGGTCGGCGCTCCCCTGCTCACCATCGGCCCCGGGTTCACCGAGCCCGGCGTGACGACCGCGAGCGAAGGCAGCGGCAACGTCCTCATCGGCTACGGCACCACGACCACGACCAGGCGCCGCCGGACGCGCACTGTCGTCGCCACCCCGGAGAAGCCGTCGAAGGCGCCGGGCGTGATCTCGCCGTTCGTCCGCAAGATGGCCGCGGACAACCAGATCGACCTGACGAAGCTGACCGGCAGCGGGCCGGGCGGCATCATCCGGCGCGCCGACGTCGAAGCGGCCCTCGCTGTCCCCGAGCAACGCGACGGCGAAACACGGATCCCGCTGACCGGGGTCCGCAAGGCGGTCGCCGACAAGCTGACGACCTCGCGGCGGCAGATCCCCGAGGCGACGGTCTGGGTCGACGTCGACGCGACCGGACTCGTCGCCGCGCGGAAGTCGCTCAACGCCTCGGCACCGGATCGGCCGGTCAGTCTCCTCGGGCTCGTCGCCCGGTTCGCCGTCGCGGGCCTGCGGAAGTTCCCCGAGCTGAACTCGCGCGTCGAAGGCGACGAGATCGTCCAGCTCCGCGACATCAACCTCGGTTTCGCCGCGCAGACCGACCGCGGTCTCGTCGTGCCGGTGGTCCGCGACGCGGGCGCACTGTCCACAAGGGAGCTTTCGGCGGCGATCGGCGACCGGACCGCACAGGCCAGGGAAGGGAAACTCGGCCCGGCGGGCCTCACCGGCGGGACCTTCACGGTCAACAACTACGGGGTGTTCGGGGTGGACGGCTCGGCCGCGATCATCAATCACCCGGAGGCGGCGATCCTCGGTATCGGCCGGATCATCGACCGCGCCTGGGTGGTCGACGGCGAGCTGGTGGCGAGGAAGATCTGCGAGCTGACGCTGGCGTTCGACCACCGGGTGTGCGATGGCGGGACCGCGGGCGGGTTCCTGCGGTTCGTCGCCGACTGCGTCGAATCGCCGGTCACCGCGCTCGGGGAGCTCTGAGCGGGTCGCACAACTCACGGTTGTGACCTGCCAACGACGCGTTGTTCGACTTCGGGACCCCGGCTTGCTTTGATCTCGCGGGTGGGTGGGAGATCGCTGGGGCGACGGTTCGGCTGGCTGTGGGCGGCCTACGCGGCGAGCGCGTTCGGGACCAGGTTCGCGTTCGACGCGTTCAGCCTGATCGCCATCGTGGTGCTCGGCGCGGGTACCGCCGAGGTCTCGCTGCTGGCGGCCGCCGGCCTCGTCGTCGGCGCGGTGGTCGCGCTACCGCTCGGCCCCTGGGTCGAGTTCCGCCGCAAACGGCCGGTGATGATCGCGATGGACCTCGTCCGGTTCGTGGCGCTGCTGACCGTCCCGGTGGCGTACGCGTTCGGGCTGCTCGGATTCGGCCAGCTTCTCGCGGTGTCCGTCGTCGTCGCCGCGGCTGACATCACGTTCCTGGCGGCCAGCGGGGCTTTCCTCAAAACCCTGCTGCCCCGGGAGGACTTGCTGGTCGCGAACGCCCGGTTCGAGTCGACGACCTGGACGGCGACCGTCCTCGGCCCGCCGCTGGGCGGGTTCGCCGTCGGCCTGTTCGGGCCGGTGGTCACGATCGCCGCCGACGCGGTCAGCTACCTGCTTTCGGCCGCCGGGATCCGTGCCGTCGGCGGTTCGGAGCCGCCACCCGCGAAGCCGGACGGTCCCCGGCTGACCGGTCGCGACCTGCGCGAAGGCTGGCGGTTCATCCTCACCCATCCGCTGCTGCGCCCCCTGTTCGTCAACACGATCGTGGTCAACGGCCTGATCATGGCGACCGCGCCGCTGTTCGCCGTGCTGATGCTCGGCCAGCTCGGCTTCGCGCCCTGGGAGTACGCGGTCGCCTTCGCCGTCCCCTGCCTCGGCGGGTTGATCGGTGCGCGGATCTCCCGGCCCTTGGTCGCCCGGTACGGCCGGGACAAGGTCCTCTTCGTCTCCGGTTGGCTCAGGGTCTGCTGGCCGGTCGGGCTGGTCTTCATCCAGCCCGGCGTGCCCGGGCTGATCCTGGTCATCGTCGTCGAACTCTGCCTGATCACCTGCATCGGCGTGTACAACCCGGTGCTCGCCACCACCAGGCTCGAACAGGTTCCCGTCGACCGCGCGGCGCGCACGCTGTCGGCCTGGTCCATCGCCGGGAAGCTCACCACCGCCACCCTGACCGCGCTGTGGGGCGTGCTCGCCGCCTTCACCGGACCCCGCGCGGCGGTCGGCATCGCGGGAGCACTCATGCTGGCGACGCCGCTCCTGCTCCCCCGAAACCGTCGGACCCCTGTGCCAGTATCCGAGCATGTCGATCAAGAGAGTGGTCACCGACCTCGAAACCCGGACGCTGGCGGAGGCGAAGGCCTTCTACGTACAGGTTCTCGGCTTCGAGGTGGTGATGGACCTCGGCTGGATCGTGACCCTGGCCGATCCGGAGCGGCCGGAGGTCCAGCTGAGCCTCATGACCCATGACGAGACGGCGCCCGTCGTGCCGATCGCTTCGATCGAGGTCGACGACGTCGACGCGCGTTACGCGGCGGCCAAGGCCTCCGGCGCGGAGATCGTGCACGAACTGACCGACGAGCCGTGGGGTGTCCGGCGGTTCTTCGTCCGCGATCCGAGCGGGCACGTGGTCAACGTGCTGTCCCACCGCTGAAGTCCCAAGAGGGTTTCATCAAAATTTCATGACTCGTCCCTAGCGTTCGACCACGCACCGTAGTCGAACGAAAGGACGATGAATGTGAAGAAACTCAGGGGGGTCCTGGCGGCGGCCGCATTGGCCACCGGCTTGATCAGTGTCATGGCGCCCACGGCCCAGGCCGACCAGGCGCGCTACTACATCCTCGTCGGCGGCACCTGCGACGGGGCCGCGACCGTCTACAACGACGCCTGGTTGCGGGGCGGGATCAAGAAGGTGGTCCACTACCCGGCCGGGGCCGCGGGGGCGCCCAACTGCGACCAGACGCCCATGGACCAGAGCGTCGCGCGCGGGCACGAAGAGGCCCGCCGGGTCGTCCAGAGCTCCTTCGACGAGAACCCCGGGGCGGAATTCACCGTCGTCGGCTACTCGCAGGGCGCGCTGGTCGCGAACCTGGTGCTGAACGACATCGCCGACGGGAAACTGGCCGTGGACAAGTCGCGGTTCCGGGCGAAGATCTTCGCCGACCCGATGCAGCCCGTCGGCCCGCCTGGACGCGGGATCAGCGCGGTGCTCCCGGCCGGTACCGGGGCGCCGTCGCCGTTCGGCGGCTACGTGTCGTTCGGGCCCGGCCGCACCGACTTCGGCGGGATCCCGTTCATCCGCTACTGCATCGAAACCGACGGTGTCTGCCATTTCGACACCATCGAGGCGCCTGGCGGGTATTTCGCGCAGCACCTCTGCTACCAGTGGGCCCGTCCCACCGATCACCGCTCGATCATGGAGGACACGATCGCGGACGGCGTGTACACCAACGGATCGCACGCGCTGCCGCGGCAGAACTGCCGTCCTCCGTGGCCTTCGGTGTGACCGGATGAAGACGGCTGTCACCCGGCGCCCGATAGCCGGGTGACAGCGGTTCGGGCGATGGCCCGCCCACAGTGTCGTGGGCGGGCCATCGTAGAACTACTGCCTGCTTGAGGGATGCATGTCCGATTCGCGACCGGTTCCGCGGTCATGCGTGTTTCGAGCGGACGGCGCGGGTGATCACGTGGACGACACGCGTGATCGGACGGACGACACAGGCGTAGTCGAGGCCTCCCCGAGCCGTCCGCCTGGACACGCGTGTCGTCCGGCGGATCACGTGTGTCGGCCGTCCAGTCACGCGACTCTGCCACCCGCGCCTCGGCAGCGGGTACCCAAGACAGGGCCGGCTCTGATCCGAAACGCCACTCCCGGCCCGATCCCCTGATCTCACGCGGCGAAGGGGGCTTTACCCGCGTCGTATGCGGATAAAGCCCCCTTCATCTACTCCGAGACCGGAAACGGACGGCGCGAACTACCGGACCGGCCTGCCCTCCGGCGCCGGTGCGTGGCCGATCGGCCGGGCGGTGAACGTGCCCCGGCCCTGGGTCCGGCTGCGCAGCCGGGTCGCGTAGCCGAAGAGTTCGGCCAGCGGCACGGTCGCGGTGACCACGGTCGTTCCGGCGCGAACGGCCGACCCCTGCACCCGGCCACGCCGGGCGGCGAGGTCGCCGAGCACCACGCCGACGGCGCTTTCGGGCACCGTGACGGTCACTTCGGCGATCGGCTCCAGCAGTGTCATCGCGCCGGCGGCCAAAGCCGCCCGGAGCGCGAACCGCCCGGCCGTCCGGAACGCCAGCTCCGAGGAATCCTTCGGATGGGTCGCCCCGTCCGTCAGCGTCACCCGGACACCGGTCACCGGATGCCCGCCGAGCGGACCTTCCGCCAGCGCGTCACGGCAACCCGCTTCGACGGCACGGAGGTACTCCCGCGGCACGCGACCACCGACCACAGTGGACTCGAACTCGAACTCCCCTTCCTCCAGCGGTTCCGTGTCGATGACGACGTGGGCGAACTGCCCGGCGCCGCCGTCCTGTTTGACATGCCGATAGACGAAACCGGTCACGCCGCGCGCGACCGTCTCGCGGTAGGCGACCCGAGGCCGCCCGACGCCGACGTCCAGCCCGTGGTCGCGCCGGATCTTCTCCACCGCCACCTCCAGGTGCAGCTCGCCCATCCCCGACAGCAGGGTCTGGCCGGTCTCACGATCGGTCCGGACGACCAGCGACGGATCCTCCTCGACCAGCCGTGCCAGCGCCGACGTCACGCGTTCCGTGTCGATACCCTTCCGCGCCTCGACGGCCACCGACACGACCGGATCGGCCGCGACGGGCGGCTCGAGCAGGAGCGGCTCCGACGGCGTGCACAGCGTCGCGCCCGGACGGACCGACTTGAGCCCGACCACCGCGACGATGTCGCCGGCGACGGCGCTGTCCACCCTGGTGTGCCGATCCGCCTGGACCCGCAGGATGCGGCCGGCGCGCTCGATACGGCCGCTGCCCACGTCCATCACCGCCTCCGAAGTCCGGATCGTGCCCGAATACACCCGCAGGAACGTCAACCGCCCGGTGGCGGTCGAGGTCACCTTGAACGCCAATGCCGCGAACGGCGCCGACGGATCGGCGGGACGTTCCCGAGCCGTGCCTTCGTACTCGCCCCGGACCGGCGGAACGTCCGACGGCGCGGGCAAGTACGCCACCACGGCTTCCAGCAACGGCTCCACCCCGCGGTTGCGGTAGGCCGAACCGCACAGGACCACGACGCCGTCGCCGGTCCGGGTGAGCTCGCGCAGCGCCGGAACCAGCGTCTCCGTCGACACCGCCGACGACGCGCAGAACTCCTCCAGCGCACCCGGATGGGCTTCCGCCACCGCCTCGTCGAGCAGACGGCGGCGCCGGCTCGCTTCGTCCACAAGGGACTCCGGAAGCGGGCCTTCCTCGGCGGTTTCGGCGCCATCGGCCCAGACGAGTGCCCGCATCCGCAGCAGGTCGACGACGCCGACGAAGCCGTCTTCCCTCCCGATCGGCAGCTGAACCACCAGCGGACGCGGATGCAGCCGCTCCCGGATGGACGCCACGGCGGCGTCCAGGTCCGCACCCGCACGGTCGAGTTTGTTGACGAACGCGATCCGCGGCACGCCGTGCCGATCGGCCTGGCGCCACACAGATTCGCTCTGCGGCTCGACCCCGGCGACGCCGTCGAACACCGCGATCGCGCCGTCGAGGACCCGCAGCGACCGTTCGACCTCGTCGGAGAAGTCGACGTGGCCGGGGGTGTCGATCAGGTTGACGAGATGGCCGTCCCACGAACAGCTGACGGCCGCGGCGAAGATGGTGATGCCACGGTCTCGCTCCTGGGAATCGAAGTCGGTCACGGTCGTGCCGTCGTGGACCTCACCCCGTTTGTGGGTGGTGCCGGTGACGTACAGGATCCGTTCGGTGAGGGTGGTCTTGCCGGCGTCGACGTGGGCGAGGATGCCCAGATTCCGGACGGCGGACAAGGGGACGGTGCGCATGGCGCGGCCTTTCGAGCTGAACTGGCGGAAACTCCGGCGGCGCGATTCGGCGAACGCGGGCAAGCGCCGCTCACCGTCGCGGGGCAACGGGAAGCAGGCGTGAGAAAGGAAGTGCGTTCGTCAGCAGGGCCGGTGCGAGCCGCGCGGCTGGCACCGGGTGCGCGGAGACACCAGGATCACCTCGTAGCGAGCCGAGGGGACGACGACGGCGTGGTGATGACGCACGGTCCTGTCCTTCCTCGCGGGGTGATTTCGTGGCGAGTGTAGCCACTCCGATGTGGACCGCGAACCGGTTTTCCGCGAATTCGGGGGAAACTGGTCCGCGACCGACCAGTTTCCGGCGACGGCGGTGTCCATCCCTTCGAGAGACACCACAAGAGGAGGGAACCCGGTATGCGGGTGGACGAACTGCTGGCCCTGGCGAAGACCGGTGACGGCGAGGCGTTCCGTGACCTCGTCGCGCCGTACCGCCGTGAACTGCAGGTGCACTGCTACCGCATCCTGGGCTCGGTGCAGGACGCCGAGGATCTGCTGCAGGAGACATTGCTGGCCGCGTGGCGCGGGATCGACGCGTACGAGGAACGCGCGTCCATCCGGACCTGGCTGTACCGGATCGCGACCAACCGCTGTCTCAACGCGTTGCGTGCGGGCGGGCGCCGCCCGCACGACCACTCCGCTCACCGACCGGAGGTCCCCTTGCCCGAGCCGACGCGCCGCCGCCCGGAAGCCGGCTGGCTGGAGCCGTACCCGGACCTGCTGCTCGCCGAGATCGCCGATCGGGTGCCTGGCCCGGAGGCCCGCTACGAGGCCAGGGAGTCGATCTCGCTCGCGTTCCTGGCGGCACTCCAGCTGCTTCCACCCCGCCAGCGGGCCGTGCTGGTCCTGCGGGACGTCCTCGGGTTCCGGGCCGCCGAGGTGGCCGGGATCCTCGACACCACCGAGAACGCCGTGACCAGCGCGCTGAACCGGGCGCGTTCGGCGCTGGCCAAGGAGATGCCCGCCGGTGAACGGGAAACCGCTCCCCTGCCCGATTCCCCGCGGGAACGCCGGATCGTCGACGAGTTCACCCGTGCCTTCGAGAACGGCGACGTCGACGCCATCGTGGCGCTGCTGACCGACGACGCCTGGCTGACCATGCCCCCGCTTCCTTTGGAATACCAAGGCCCGGAAGCCGTCGGGCACTTCCTGGCGACCGTCGCACTCCGCGACGGCCGCCGGTACTCGCTGATCCCGACCCGCGCCAACGGACAGCCCGCCTTCGGCTGCTATCTCCGCGACCCGAGGACGCCCATCGGCCACGCGCACGGTGTGCTCGTGCTGG
The DNA here is from genome assembly GCF_022479115.1 of Amycolatopsis sp. EV170708-02-1. Classification (NCBI taxonomy): domain Bacteria; kingdom Bacillati; phylum Actinomycetota; class Actinomycetes; order Pseudonocardiales; family Pseudonocardiaceae; genus Amycolatopsis; species Amycolatopsis sp. EV170708-02-1. The sequence goes on along the minus strand of NZ_CP092497.1, from coordinate 1,592,137 downwards.
AACTCGCGGGCGACCGGGTCACCGCGGTGACCCGGTTCCTCGACAACTCGCTGCTCGCGGCCTTCGGGCTGCCCCGCACCCTGCGCGGCTGATCGCAGGACTTCCTTGGCCACGCCCCGTCGGGCGTGTGCCCTGTCATGCCCGGAATCACTTCCACCTAGGAGAAAACTTGACCCCCAAGCAGGCGTGGGTCCTGGGGCTCGCCTCACTGGCGTCGTTCATGATGGCGCTGGACAGCCAGGTCGTGACGACGGCGCTGGGCACGGTCCGCGCGGATCTGTCCGCGTCGATCGAACAGCTCGAATGGATCGTCAACGCCTACAACCTCAGCTTCGCCGTGCTGCTGCTCACCGGGGCGGCGCTCGGTGACCGGTTCGGCCGCCGCCGGATGTTCGTCACCGGTCTCACCGTGTTCACCGTCGCCTCGGCGGGCTGCGCGGTGTCCGCGGACATCGGCACGCTGATCGCCGCGCGGGCGGTGCAGGGCGCCGGTGCCGCGATGGTGCTGCCGCTGTCGCTCACCCTGATCAGCGCGATCTTCCCGCCCGATCGGCGGGGAAAGGCGATGGGGCTCTATCTGGGGCTCACCGGGCTGGCGACGTTCAGCGGACCGTTCATCGGCGGGGTCATCGCCGAAGGGCTGGCGTGGCAGTGGATCTTCTGGCTCAACCTGCCGGTCGGTGTGGTCGCGGTCCTGCTGACCCTCCGGCGCGTCGACGAGAGCACCGGTCCGGGAAACCGGTTCGACCAGGGCGGCGTCGTCCTGGTGACGCTGGGTTCGCTGGGCATCGTCTGGGGCTTGGTCCGGGGGAACCCCGCGGGCTGGGACAGTGCCGAGGTCCTGAGCACGCTGTCCGTCGGCGTCGCGCTGGTGGCCGCCTTCGTGTGGTGGGAGCACCGCAGCGAAGCGCCGATGCTGCCGATGCGGTTCTTCCGGCTGAGGGCGTTCTCGACGGCCAACGCGGCGAATTTCTGTGTCTTCGCCTCGCTGTACGGCACGTTGTTCTTCCTGCCCCAGTACTTCCAGACCGCGCAAGGTCTCGGGCCGTTCGAAGCCGGGCTGCGGATGATGCCGTGGACCGCGACCCTGATGATCTGCGCGCCCCTCGCCGGAAAGCTGGCGGACAAGTACAGCGCGCGCACCTTCGTCGCCATCGGCTTGCTGCTCCAGACGATCGGCATGAGCTGGATCGTGCTGGTCGCCCGACCCGGTGCGGGCTACGCGATCCTGCTGCCGGGGCTGATCGTCAGCGGCGTCGGCATCACGTCGGCCATGCCCGCCGCACAACGTTCGGCCGTCGGAGCGGTCCGGCCCGGCGAGATCGGCCAGGCGTCCGGCGCGTTCATGACGCTGCGGATCTTCGGCGGGGTCTTCGGGGTGGCGGTGGTGGTCGCCGTCTTCGCCGGTGCCGGAAGCCATCTGTCCCCCGAGGAATTCGGCAGCGGGTTCACCGCGGCGATGGCCGCTGTCGTCGCGTTCGCCTTCATCGGCTTGCTCGTCGCCCTGGGCATGCCGGCCGCACTGTCCACTACCGACCAAGGAGGAAATCGATGACCGATCCGAAGACGCGAGCCGAAACACTGCGAAGCCTGCACAGCGGCGAAATGCTCGTGCTGCCGAACGTCTGGGACGCGGCGAGCGCCGAAATCGTGGCGGAGGCGGGTTTCCCGGCGATCGCCACGGCCAGCGCCGCCGTCTCGGCGATGCTCGGATACCCCGACGGCGAAGGCGCGCCGTGGCGGGAGATGTTCGCGGCGGCGGCGCGGATCGCCCGCGTGGTCCCGGTGCCGGTCACCGTCGACGCGGAGGCGGGCTACGGCCTGGCGCCGAAGGAATTCGTGGAACGGCTGCTGGAGACCGGAGCCGTGGGCTGCAACCTGGAGGACACCGATCACCGGTCCGGCGGACTGGCCGACGCGGACGCGCACGCCGCGCGGATCGCGGAGATCCGAGCGGCCGCGAAGGACGCCGGGGTCCCGATCGTCGTCAACGCCCGGATCGACACGTTCCTGGGCGACCGCGGGATCCCGGAGCCCGGCAGGCTCGCCGAGGCCGTCCGGCGGGGCAGGCTCTACCGGGAGGCCGGCGCCGACTGCGTGTACCCGATCGGAGTGCGGCGCCGGGACGATCTCGCCACGCTGGTCACCGAACTCGCGTGCCCGGTGAACGGGAACGTCGGGGAGGAACTGGAGCTGGCCGCGCTCCGCGAACTCGGTGTGGCGCGGGTGTCCTACGGTCCGCGCTTCTATCGCGCGGCACTGGAGGGATTCCGTGCCGCCATCGGCGAGCTCGACGGGTGATCGGTCGTGAAAGCCACTTCCGCGACCTGCGGAAGTGGCTTTCACGACGTCCGTGGTCACTTGCAGAAGGCCGTGTCCACAGTGGCCATCACGGCCTTGGAGCCCTTTTCGAAGTCGCCGAACGTCCCCGGCATGGCGGTCACCGCGAGCCCGACGGTGCGGCCGTCTTCCGTGGCCCCGCCGCGGGTTTCGAACCCGTGGATGTCCCCGCCGTGGCCCCAGTACACGCCGCCGCAGCTGAGCGGGTTGCTCATCAGGCCGAGTCCGTACTTCGTCCCCGGGTACAACGGCGCGTCGACCGTCTTCCGCATTTCGGCCAGCTGCGCGGCCGGCAGCAGCCTGCCTTCGAGCAGTACCCGGAAGAATTCGCCGAGGTCACCGGGCGTCGAGATCAGCTGGCCGGCGGCACCGCCCCAGGACGGATCCAGTTCGGTCGCGTCGATCACCTTGCCGGTGGCGGCGTTGCCGACCGCGTAGCCCTGCGGGTGCCGTCCCTGAATGGTCTGGTCGCCGACCTGCGGCCAGTAGGTGTTCTTCAACCCCGCCTTCTTGATCACGCGTTCGGTGATCTGCTCCTGGATCGGGCGCCCGGTCACCTTCTCGATCACCATGCCCGCCAGCAGGTAGCCGGTGTTGCTGTACTCCCATTTGGTGCCGGGCGCGAACTTCGCCGGGTGGCTCAGTGCCGCAGCGAGCAGTTCGTGGGTGGGGAAATACCGGTGCTGCACCTGTTCGAAGTCCTGAAGGCCCAGGTACTCGGTGTAGTTCGGCAGCCCGCTGGTGTGCTGGAGAAGGTGCCGGATGGTGATCTTGCCGGCGTCGATGCCCTCCCCGCGCACGATACCGGGCAGGTACTTCTCGATCGGCGCGTCCAGTTCCACCTTGCCCTCGGCCACCAGCTGCAGGACCGCGACCGCCGTGAACGTCTTGGTGTTGCTGCCCGCCCGCACCCTGCCGTCACGCGGGACCGGGACCTGGCGGTCGATCCGCGACGAGCCCGCGACCAGCGACGTCGTCCGCCTGCCGTCGCTCACGGAGGCCAGCACGGCGGGGAATTTCTCCTGGCTCACCAACGAGTCGAGGCTCTTCCGCAGCTCCGTTCCCTTGGCCGGGGCCGCGTCCGCCGCCGTCGTCCACGCGGCGCCCATCAGGCCCGCCACCGTCAGGACGACCACACCCTTGCGTACCGTCATTCGCACTCCTTCTCCGACGAGATCGACACCGACAACACTGGCCGAACCGGACGCGAAGATCAGGAGTGCAGGCTCCCGGATCCCGGGTGGTGCTGGCGCTACCCTGCGAAAAATTTCGACCGGAATTCGTCCCACCATTGTCCGGGCGGGACGCGGCTGGCTAAGGTCAGTCCGGTAAGTGGACTAGACCACCCGAGGCCGGGAGGCGACGATGCCCCTCGACGAACAGCAGACCTGGGCACTGCTGCGCGAGCTGGACCAACCCGGCCACTGGGAGGTGCCGCACGACTTCGACGGACCGGCCGAACGAGCCCGATTCGAGCGATTGGCCGAACGGCTCTCCCGCCGATTCGGCTGCACCTGCGAAGTGGACCGCGACGTCCAAGACGCCAGCCATCTCGGCAGGATCGTCATCCCGGCGAGCGCGACCGCCGCACTGGACCAGGTGACCGTGACGGTCAGCAATTTCGGCGGCCTCGTCGCGGTGACACTGGGAAACCCGGGCAGCTACGACGAAGACGAGGAACGCGAGTTCTTCCCGGCGCCGGCGCGAAGACGGGTCGAAGACGAGCTGGAAGCGCTCGGCTACCTGCCCGTCTCCGAACACCCGCTGTGGACCAAGTACACCGGGATCAGCGGATTCGACGCGCTGTATCCGCCGGATCGGCCACCTTCCTGGTGGGACCGGTTCTTCGACTACCTCTAGACGAGCACCCCGACGAGATCCGCCGCGTTCGGCACGCTGACGAGCACCTCGTCGACGGGGAGCCCGGCGATCCCGCGATCGATCTCGATCCGCAGCCCCGGCACACCCCGGCGAACCGACACCAGCTGGCGCATCCCCGTCCCCAGCCCCCAATAACCCACCTTCAGCACTCCGCTGATCAACATCCCGACCCGTCCCCCGCGCGTCCGTCGCACGGGTTTTTCGACGAGCTCGACGGCCTTGATCGCCGAGTGCGGCACGACCACTTCGTCACGCCACACGGCCAGCCGCTCCCAGGACGAGAACCTCACCCGCACCCCGCCATCGACGATGTCGATCGTCGCCATCACGACCACCTTCCCCACTCAGTCAGCTGATGTAGCTGTTATAGCAAGTGTATAGCAGATATCCTTGACCGGTGTTGCTGACTCTCGACCTCGACAGCGAGGTTCCGATCTACCAGCAGATCCGCGACCGGATCGTCGAAGCCGTCGCCGATGGCGTGCTCACCGAGGGCAGCGCCTTGCCCTCCACCCGGCAACTCGGCGCCGACCTGGCGATCAATTTCCACACCGTGAACAAGGCCTACGACCTGCTGCGGACCCAGGGGTTCATCCGCATCAACCGCAAGACCGGCGCGGTCGTCCGGCGGGACGCCACCTCCGGACCGGCGGAGGACGGTTACGCGGACGAGTGGCAGGAGCGCCTGCGCACCCTGCTCGCCGAGGCGGTCGCTCTCGGTGTGGGCCCGCGCGAGGTGACGAGCCGATGCGAAGCGGTGTTGGACTCCTTCGCGATGAGCGCGCGGCGATGATCTGGCTGCACCTGGCCCTGATCGCGTTCACCGCGGCCGCGTTCGGCTCCGCGCCCGCGCTTGCCCGGCCGACACTCCCCTTCGGCGTCCGGGTCCCGGCCCGGCGTTCCGGTGAGGCCGTCATCCTCCTCGCTCGCCGCCGCTACAACCGGGGTATCGGCGTCGGCGCGATCGCCGCCTGCGTCGTGGTCCTCTCCGGATGGCTCGCGCCCGAAGTCGTCCTACTCGCCCTCACCGCCGCCTATTCGCTGCTCGGCGGTCTGGCCCACCGCTCGATCGCCGCCGCGAAACGCGAGGAAGGCTGGTTTTCCGGCACGCGGCAGACGGTCACCGCCGACACCTCGCTGCGCGCGGATCCCGTTCGTCCACAGTGGATTCTTCTGACGCCCGCCGTGGCCCTCGCGCTCGCCACGGCGGCCACCGGGTGGTTCACGGGTGCGGCGGGCTTCTCGACGGTCTTCGCTCAGGCCCTGGTCACCGTGCTGGTCTCGCTCATGGCCGTCGCGATCTCACGGGCCAGGCCGGAGATCGACGCCGCGCGACCGTCGACGTCGGCTTCGCGTTATCGGGAGTATTTGCACGGCGTGCTCGCTCTGGTGCTGATCTCCGCGGGCTGCGTCAACGCGACACTGCTCGTCCTCTCGCTTCAACTGTGGGGTGTCGTCGAAACGACGGTGCCGGTGACGATCGTGGCGTACCTTCCCCTCGCCGCCGCGTTCATCGCGTGGCTCGGTTTCACCGTCCGGGCGGGCGACGCCGGGCACCGGTTGCCGCGCGGCGGCGACGAACCGGAGACCCGCTACGAACAGCGTGACGACGACCGGCACTGGTACGCGGCCGGGATGGTGTACCTGAACCGGAACGATCCGGCGCTGCTGGTGCACCGGCGGGTCGGGACCTACTGGACGCTCAATCTCGGGCATCCGGTCACCTGGGTGATCCTCGCGGCGGTCGCCGTGGCGGGGGTGCTCACCGGATTCGGTGTCGTGGCCCTCCCGGCGAAGGGCGCCTGACGGTACCCTGGCCCTGGGTGAGGAACCGTGGCCGTGGTGCCGGACTTCGTGGGAAAGCAGGCGCTCGACGCCTGGTTGTCCGGGTACGAAGCGGGCTTGTCACTGCAGGGCCCCGATCCGGACAGCCCGCACCCCCTCCTGAACGGCCTCGTCATCGCGCAAGTACCCGCCGCCGGAACACATCTGCCGCGGTGGAGCGTGGTGACCGTCTGGATCACGGGCGGTGGAGACCCCTCCGGTGTCCGCGAGCCGCGGCGTCCGCTGCCGAACCTTCTCGAAGACCAGGCCGAGGGCTGATCACCGGGTGTGATCGGCGGTGCCGGGGCCGCTCGTTACCCTGAGGCAATGACGTCGCAGAAAACCCCTCAAACGATGAAGCCCGCGACAGCGGCGAAGAAGCTGGGTGTGTACCTGGAGGCGACCCCGGCGGAGTTCCAGGAGGGTGTCGTCTCCCGCGACGAGCTGAACGCGCTGCAGGCCGAGCCGCCGGAGTGGCTGCGGGAGCTGCGCCGCAACGGACCGCATCCGCGTCCGGTCATCGCGGCGAAGCTGGGCGTCTCCATCAGCGGGCTGGCGCGTGGCGGTATCACCGGCGCCCTCACCACCGAGGAGATCGACGCGGTCAAGTCCGAAAACCCCGGCTGGCTGCAGCGGGAGCGCGAGACGCAGGCCGAGGTGCGCAAGGAAGAGGCTCGGCTCAAGGCCGCGCGCAGCGAGAGCTGACCGCGACACGCGGGCTTACCCGGCCCGAGCATGTCCCGAAAGCCACTTTCGGGACATCAGGCGTCGCGAAAGTGGCTTTCGCGACGCCTCTCGTGAGCCGACGGGGCGCAGAGCTAGCCGCGACGACGGGGCTTGCCGCGTTTCCCGCCTTGGGGAGCGCGGCGGTTCCCCGATTGCGGCTTCCGGCCGCCGGCCTGCGGGCGGTTGCCCTTCGCGGGGGCCTTCTTCACCGGCGCCGACTTCTCCTGGGACTGCTGCCGCCCGCGGGTGCTGTTGACCGTCCGGCCTCGGACGATCCCGATGAACTGCTCCATCAGGTCGGTGGTCTCGTCGTCCGGCCAGGACAGCGCGACCCCCGACTCCGGAGTCCCGGAGATCGGACGGTAGGTCAGGTCACGCCGGTGGTGCAGCCGCGCGAGCGACTGCGGGACGATCAGGACCCCGACCCCGGCGGCGACCAGCTCGATGGCGTCCGCGGTGGTGGCGGGCCGCTCCAGCGCGGGTTTGCCCGGCGGCGCTTCCCAATCCAGTGTGTCGTCGAGCGGGTGCAGCACGACCTCGTCGGCGATGTCGTCGACGGAGACCTCGTCCGCGGCGGCGACCAGATGCTCCTTCGGGACGACCACGACCGTCGTCTCGGTGTAGAGCGGGATCGCGTGGAGGCCCTCGCGATCGATCGGGAGCCGCAGCAGGACGGCGTCCACCGCACGCTCCCGGACCAGCCCGACCGCCTCGGCGGCCGTCGTCTGGACGAGTTCGAGCGGAACGTCGGGCGACCGCTCGTCCCAGATCCGGACCCACTTCGAGGGCGTCACGCCGGGGACGTACGCGAGCTTGAAGGAGGCGGGGGTGTCCGGGCCGGTCATGGAGGCAAGGTTACCGGGAGTGGTCATCGCCCTCGTGAGTGGCAAGGACGGTTCTAACCGTCCTTGCCACTCACGAGACCCACTACGGAGCCCAGGCCGCCGAGACCGCCCAAGTGACGTCCTGGTCGTACGAGACCGGGTTGTCGAACGGGTGGCCACCGCCGCTGGTGGCGACGTAGACCTCCTCGGCGTAATGCCGCATGTTCGTGCCCAGTTCGTTGACCGACGCCAACCGCACGCCACCGGCACCGGGCTGAGCGCAGAACGTCGCGTCCTTCCGGAACAGCTCGGTGTTGTCGTTCCCGCCCAGCCGCACCCGGAAGTCCGCGTGCCGCAGGAACTGTCCGGGATAGTTGCGCGCCTCCAGCGAGTAGCACGACGGATCCGCGAGCCCGCGCCGCACGACGAACGTCGCGTCCGCCTTCAGCAACGCCGCGCTTCCCGCGTTCACGACATCCGTCCGCGCGAGGCCGTCACGGTGCCGCAGGAAGCGGTCCGTGAAGCCGGGCGTGGTCACCTTGAACGAGCGCGCCTGGTCCAGCGGCAGATCGGCGCCGCTGCGCCAGAGCGGGACCGACGCCGCCCACGTCGTGTCCGCCGCGAAGCTCGACGGCGTGTCCCACGGGTTCGCCCCGCCGCTGCGCGCGAGATAGACGGTCTCGGCGTAGTGGCGGATGAAGGCCCCACGCTGGTTGAACGACTCCAGCGCGGTCCCACCGGCGCCTTCCCGCGCGCAGAAGGTCGCGTCCCCGGCGAACAGCGCCGAACCGTCGTTCGCGTCCTTGCGGATCCGCGACGACGCGTGCCGCAGGAAATGCCCGGGGTAGTTCCGCGACTCGAACGACAGGCACGACGCGTCGGCCAGTCCCTGCCGCGCCCAGAACGTCGCGTCCTTCTTGCCGAGATCCGCGCTGCCTTCACCGAGGACGTCGGTGCGGACGAAGTCGTCCTGATGCCTCAAGTAGCGATCCGTGTACCCGGCCGTCGTGACCCGGAGCGACACGAGTTCGCCTCGGCCGACCTCGGTGCCCTTGGCGATGGCGAGCACCTTCTGGTTGATCTCGCGCACCCGTGCTTCGGTCATCTTCAGCACGCGCCGGTCGTAGGTGTAGAAGCCGTTGACCTCGTTCTCGACGTCGTACGGCTCGGTGTAGACCGACGCGGAAAGCCCTCGGCCGTGCACGAACCGCCCGACCTGCTTGGTGATCTCGACGTACCGGTTCGTCAGCGACGTCTCGTCCGGGTACAGCGCGCCGTACGCGAAGCCCTTGCCCGGTTCCCATTCGTGCCCGGTGACGCGTCGCCCGAGGCCGCCGTACTCCCCCAGCACCGCGATCCTTCGCGCGTCGGGTTGCCTGGTGCCGGTGGAGACCTGGTACGCGTGGTCGTCGATCACGTCACCGTTGCCCGGATCCGGATCGGACACACAGCAGTTCGACCCCGAGTTGTGGTTGATCAGCCGGGTGCCGTCGAGCGAGCGCACCAGATCCACGATGCGCCCGGCCTCGTACTCGCCCCAGCCCTCGTTGAACGGCACCCACTGCACGATCGAGGTGATGCCCTTGTGCTGCTCGATCATCCGCCGCAGTTCGGACTCGAAGTTCGCGTGCCCGTTCGGGACCTCGTCGATCGAGTCGAGCGACGGCATGTCCTGCCAGACCATCAAGCCGAGCTTGTCGGCGTGATAGAACCACCGCGCCGGCTCGACCTTGATGTGCTTGCGGACCATGTTGAAGCCCAGCGCCTTCTGGCGTTCGAGGTCGAACCGCAAGGCCTCGTCCGTCGGCGCGGTGTAGATGCCGTCCGGCCAATATCCCTGATCCAGCGTGCCCAGCTGGAAGACGAACTTGCCGTTGAGCAGCGGCCGCATCACCCCGCCGACCATCGCCTTGCCCAGCGACCGCATGCCGAAGTACCCGGTGACGACGTCGCCTCCCGGCAGCCGCACGCGCAGGTCGTAGAGGAACGGGTCGTCGGGCGACCACAGCCGCGCGTTCGGCACCGGGACCCGCAGACGGGACCCGACGGCACCGGTGGCGGTGCCGACCACTTGGCCGCCCGAAAGCACTTCGGCGGTCGCTTGCTGCCCGGGTGTGCCCTGGACGACGAGGTCGAGCGCGCCACCCGGGACGTCGGGCGTGGTGTCGAGCCGCGTGATGTGCTCGGCCCGGACCGGTTCCAGCCAGACGGTCTGCCAGATCCCCGAGGCGGCCGTGTAGAAGATGCCGCTGGGCGCCTTGCGCTGCTTCCCCACCGGGTACCGGCTGCCGTCGACCGGCGAGGCGACGCCGACGACGATCTCGTTCTCCCCCGCCTTCAAAGCCGGCGTGATGTCGAACGAGAACGCGTCGAAACCACCGGTGTGGCTTCCGATCGACGTCCCGTTGACCCAGACCCTGGTCTCCCAGGTGACGGCGCCGAAGTTGAGCTTCACCCGCCGTCCGTCCCAAGTGGACGGAACGGTGAACGTCCGGCGGTAGAACATGTTGTCCTCATGCCGTTTGATCCCCGAAAGCATCGATTCGATCGGGTAGGGCACGAGTACGTTTTCGCTCAACGGCCTGCCGATCGGCGGCGAATTCAGGTTCGGCGCGCCGGTGAACCCCCAGGTTCCGTTGAGGTTGAGCCATTCCGACCGCACCAGCTGCGGACGCGGGTACTCGGGCAGCGCGTTCGACGGCGAGACCTGGTCCGTCCACGGGGTCGGGAGTGGCACGGGAGCGGCTTGGGCGACGGGGACGAGTGTCGTCGCGGCGGCCAGCAGACCGGCCACGACGCTCAGGGCGCGCGCGGTTCTTCGGTGCATGCGATCTCCCTATCTCCGGGCGGTCGTGCGGGCCAGTGACCGCTGCAGAACAACGACCACCAGCAGGAACGCGCCACTGACCACCGATTGGTAGTTGCTGTCGAGAGTTCCTATCTGGTTGATGACGTTCTGGATGACCGTTCGGATGCCCACGCCGATGACCGTTCCGAGAATCGTGCCCATTCCGCCGGTCAGCAGGGTGCCCCCGATGACGACGACGGAGATGGCGTCCAGTTCGAGGCCGACCCCGATCACCGTGACCCCGGATTGCAGATACGCCGCGGTGAGCGCGCCCGCGAGCCCGGAAAGCACACCGCTCATCACGTAGACGGTGACCTTGGTGCGCGCCACCGGCAGTCCCATCAGCTTCGCGGACTGCTCCGAGCCGCCGGTCGCGAACACCGCTTGCCCGAACCGTGTCCGCCGCAGCAGGAGCCCGCCGATCAGGCACAGCGCCGCCGCGATGAACACCGGATAGCCGAACCCGAACAGCGTGCCGCGCCCGAGTTCGACGAACGCCTCGCCCTCCGGGATCTTGTACGTCGTCGCGCCCTCGGTGGTGATCGCGAGCAGCAGCCCGCGAGCGAACAGCAGCGACGCGAGCGTGACGATGAACGGCGCCATCCCCGTCTTCGCGACGAGCAAGCCGTTGATCAAGCCGATCAGCCCGCACACCGCCAGGGGCAACAGCAGCGCGACGAGGAAGCCCCATTGCGATCCGTAGGCGGCGAGGACCCCGCCGAGCGCGTAGACGGACCCCACGGACAGGTCGATCCCGCCGGTGATGATCACGAACGTCATCCCGAGCGCGATGATCGCGAGGAACGAGCTCTGCAACGCGATGTCGCGCAGGTTGTCCAGGCTGCCGAAGCGCGGGAACAGCAGCCACGCGACGGCGACCATGAGCACCAGCGCGATCGCCGCGCCCTGTTTCTGCAGGACCCCGGTCATGAGCTCGCGCCGGGTGGAGTCCTGGGCGGCCATCGTGGGCGCCGCGGTCATCGGCTGCTCCGTTCCCGTGCGACGTACACCGCGCCGACGATGATCGCGGCCTGGATCATCTGCGCGGTCGAATCCGGCAGGTTGTGCTTGATGAGCGTGGCGCGGACGAGCTGCATGAGCAGGACACCCATCACCGTGCCGAGGATGCGGACGCGGCCACCCGTCAGCGGGGTGCCGCCGACCACGACCGCGGTGATCGCGGACAGTTCCATCAGCAAGCCGGCGTCCGCGGGGTCGCCGGCGCCGAGCCTGGCCGTGGAGAGCACCCCGGCGAGTGCCGCCAGCAGCCCGCAGATCGCGTAGACGCCGATGAGGACGCGGTTGACCGGAAGCCCGGCGAGCACACTGGCCCGGCGGTTGCCGCCGATCGCGACCAGCCGCCTGCCGAACGCCGTCTTCCCGACCAGCGCCGCCACCAGCACGGCCAGTACGGCCGCGATGAGCACGCTCACCGGGATCCCGAGCACCTCGCCGTTGCCGAGCGCGAGGAAATCCGGATCGTGCAGCTGGATCAGCTGGCCGTCGGCGAGGACGAGCGCGAGCCCTCGGCCGCCGACGAGCAAGGCGAGTGTCGCCACGATCGGCTGGATCCCGACTTTCGCGACGAGCACCCCGTTCAGTGTTCCCGCGGCCAGCCCCGCCGCCAGCGCGACCGCCACCGCCGGCAGGGTTCCGGCGCCGAGGTACAGCGGGACGAGCGCGGCCGAGAGCGCCATCACCGCGCCGACCGACAGATCGACGCCTTCGGTGCCGATCACCAGCGCCATCCCGAGCGCGACCACCAGAACCGGCGCGGCCTGGATGAGCTGGGTGCGGAAGTTGCCGACGGTCAGGAAGTTCGCCGTGAACGCGATGTTGAACAGCACGAGCGCGACCACGGCGACGTACACGCCGTACTCCTGCAGCCACCGCGCCACCCGGGTCCGGTCCACCGTTTTCGCCGTATCCGTCATGGCGGGCCCCGGTTCCTCCGTTCTGCGCTGGGTGCTGGTCATTCCGCGCCACCCGAAGCGATCGCGGCCAGCACGTGGTCCTGGGTCAGCTGCTCGCCCGCGAGTTCCCCGACCACCGCGCCGTCCTTGAGCACGATCAGCCGATCGGCCCCGTCGAGGAGCTCCTCCATCTCCGACGAGATCAGCAGGACGGCGAGCCCTTCCTTCGCGAGTTCGTCGATGAGCGCCTGCACCTCCGCCTTCGCGCCGACGTCGATACCCCGGGTCGGCTCGTCGAGCAGCAGCACCTTCGGCTCGGTGCAGAGCCAGCGGGCCAGCAGCACCTTCTGCTGATTGCCGCCGGAGAGTTCGGCGACCTTCTGGTCCGGGCTCGACACCTTGATCCGCAGGCGTTTCACGAACGTGTCGACGATCCTGTCCTGGCGGGCCCGGCTGACCAGGCCGAAACGGGACAGCTTCGGCAACGCGGCGAGCACGATGTTCTCCCGCACGGACAGATGCGGGATGATGCCCTCGGTCTTGCGGTCCTCGGCGAGCATGCTGACGCCCGCGCGCATCGCGGCCGCCACATTCCCTTGCGGGACTTCCTTTCCACCGACGAGCACCGTGCCGCCGGAGAGCGGCAGGTCGCCGACGATCGCCCGCGCCGTCTCCGTGCGGCCGGAGCCGAGCAGCCCCGCGAGGCCGACGATCTCGCCGGGTTTGATCTCCACCGAGACACCGCCCAGCCGGTTGCCGCTGGTGAGGTTCTCCGCGCGCAGCACCGGTTCCCGGCCTGTCTCGTGGTCGCCCTCGAAGGCCGTCGCCCCGTGCGAGCGGATGTCGCCGACGCTGCGGCCGAGCATCATCGACACCAGTTCCAGCCGCGGCAGGTCGGCGAGCGGTCCGGTGTGGACCCGCTTGCCGTCCCGCAGCACCGTGACCCGTTCACAGATCCGGTACAGCTCGTCCATCCGGTGGCTGACATACACGATCGCGATCCCGCGTTCGTGCAGCCTGCCGATGACCTCGAACAGCGTCTCGACCTCGCGCGGCTCCAACGAAGACGTCGGCTCGTCCATGATCACGACGTCGGCGTCGACCGACACCGCGCGGGCGAGCGCGACCATCTGCTGCGCGCCGACACTCAGTGTCCCGAGTGGACGCCGCACGTCGGTGTCGATGCCGTAGTCCGCCAGCAGGGCCGCCGCGTCGGCGTTCATCCGCGCCCAGTCGACCAGCCCGAACCGTTTCCTCGGCTCGCGGCCGAGATACACGTTGCTCGCCACGCTCATCAGCGGGATGAGGTTGACCTCCTGGTAGATCGTGGAGATCGCGCCCCGCGCGTGGATCGTGCCGGAATCCGGCTTGTGCACGCCGGTGAGCACCTTGATCAGCGTCGACTTCCCGGCGCCGTTCTCGCCCACCAGCGCGTGCACCTCGCCCGGCCGCAGCGCGAACGACACGTCGTCGAGCGCGCGCACCCCGGCGAACGTCTTCGTCACGCCTTCGACCTCGAGAACCGGTTCCATCGTCAGTACGCGTTCCCGAGCTTCTGCGCGGCGTTCGCCGAGTCGTACTGGTCGTCGGAGATGACCACGGTCGGCGGGATCTCCTTGCCGGCGGCGAAGTCCTGCAGAGTCGAGAAGGCGAGCGGGCCGAAGCGCGGGTTGGACTCGATCACCGCGTTGTAGCTGCCGTCGGCGATGAGCTGCACGGCGTTGCGGGTGCCGTCGATCGAGACGATCTTGACGTCCTTGCCCGGCGTCTTGCCCGCGGCCTTGAGCGCGGTGACCGCGCCGATGCCCATCTCGTCGTTCTCGGCGTAGACCGCGGTGATCTCGGGGTTGCTCTGGATGAGCTGCTCCATGACCGCCTGGCCCTTGGACCGGTCGAACTCACCGGTCTGCTCGGCGACGACCTGGATACCCGTGGTCGCGGCGATCTCGTCCTTGAAACCCTTGGTGCGGTCGGTGGTCACGTTGTTGCCGGACGCGCCGAGCAGGATCGCGACCTTGCCGGTGCCGCCGGTGGCCTTCACCATCTCCTGCGCCGCGCGCTTGCCCTGCTCGACGAAGTTCGAGCCGATGAAGGTCAGGTAGTCGGTGCACGGCTGCGAGGTCACCTTGCGGTCGATCGTGATGACCGGGACCTTCTTGGCCTTTGCCGCGTCGAGGGCGGGCTGGAGGCCGTCGGAGTTCAGCGGGGCCACGATGAGCAGTTGCGCGCCCCGGTCCAGCAGCGACTTGATGTCGCTGACCTGCTTGTTGAGATCGCTCTGCGCGTTGGTGACCAGGAGTTTGCCGTCCGGGACACCGAGTTTCTTCGCTTCGTCCTTGATGGACTGTGTCTCGGCGATCCGGAACGGGTTCGCCTCCTTCTCCGACTGGGAGAAGCCGATGACCGCGTTCTTCACGTCCACCTGCGGGTAGCCGGTCTTCTCGCGGGCGCATCCGGGCCCCGCGGCCTGGTTCGGCGCCGCCGAAGCGGCGGGCCCCGCCCCCGACGGGGCGGATTGCTGGGTCTCGCGGCTGGTGCAGGCCGTCAGCGCGAGCGCGAGGCCGGTCACCAGGAGCAGGGTGCGGCGGATGGGCAGGGACATCGATCGCTCCTCGGGGAAGTCGAGCACACGGGTCTGCGGTGACCCATGTCACTCATAGGGACGATGCCAGATTTACATCGTTGGTACAACGTTGTAAATCCGCCGTTCGCGCGGCTAGGCTGTCCCGGATCTGTACCGGAGCACTGCGGAGGGGAGCGAGGGTGGCCACGCTCAAGGACGTCGCCAAGCTTGCGGGCGTCTCGGTCAAGACCGTGTCGAACGTGGTCAACGGCTACGACTTCGTCAAGCCGGAGAACCGCAAACGCGTCGAGGAGGCACTGGCCTCCACCGGATACCGGCCCAATCTCGGTGCCCGCAACCTCCGCCGCGGGCGCACCGGGTTCCTCGGGCTGATGCTGCCCGAACTGAGCATCCCGTACTTCGGCGAGCTGGCCGGCCTGGTGCTGCAGGCGGCACAGGAGCACGAGTGGAACGTCCTCATCGAACAGACCCTCGGCACCAGGGAACGTGAGCGCAACGCCCTGTCCGCGCTGGGTCCGCATCTGATCGACGGCGCGATCATCAGCCCGGAAGCGCTGCACACCAACGACTTCGAGGATCTCGCGCCGGGTGTGCCGCTGGTGATGCTCGGCGAGCACGTCGTCGACGTGCCGATAGACCACGTCGGCATCGACAACGTCCAGGCCGCGCGGATCGCGGTGCGGCACCTCATCTCGCTCGGCCGCCGCCGGATCGCCGCGATCGGCGCGCATCCGCAGCGGCACACCGCCGCGCAACGGCTGGAGGGCTACCACTCCGCGCTCGAAGAGGCGGGGCTCGCGCCCATCCCGGAACTGGTCCTGCCCGCCCTGCGCTACCACCGCGCCAACGGCGCCGAAGCGATGGCGCATCTCCTCGCGCTGCCGGAGCCGCCGGACGCGGTCTTCTGCTTCAACGACCTTCTCGCCATCGGCGCCCTTCGCGCCGCGGCCGAACGCGGGGTCCAGGTGCCGTCGGACATGGCGATCGTCGGCTTCGACAACAACGAGGAGAGCGCGTACAGCCTGCCTTCGCTGACCACGATCGCTCCGGACAAGGCGGCGATCGCGCGGGCCGCCGTCGATCTGCTGCGACGGCGTATCGCGGGCGGGAGCGACCTCGAACCGGAAGACGTCCAGACGCCGTTCTCGCTGGAGATCCGGAACAGCACCATCGCCTGACCCCCGCGTTTCGTCCTCTGAATGCGGTAGTTGCGCGCGCAAGGACCGCATTCAGAGGACTAAACGCGGGACTCGTGGCATTGTGTGTCCGTGAATCGGGCTCTGGCGGTGCTGACCCTCGTCGCGTACGTGACGTTGCCGCTCGGCTCGGCCAAGTACGAGACGCTCGTGCTGCCGACGCTCCTCGCCGGGCTGGTCTACGCGGCGATCGCGATCGTCGGTTTCCCTTGGGTGCAGAAGCACGGACGTGGGTGGGCGATCGCGTACGTCTGCGTTCAGTTACCGCTCGGCTTCACCCTGTTCTCGCTTTCGGGCGCCGCCGTCGGGGCGGTCCTGCTTCTCGTGGTCCTGGTCTGCCACACCGTGTTGCTGCTGCCGTTGCCGGTGGCATTCGGGGTCGCGGTGCTGATCCCGCTCATCCACCTGCCGATGGCGCCGATGGACGGGCTCCGCGAAGGGCTCGGGACGCTGGCGGTCATGGTCTTCGCCGCCGTGGTGACCGAGCTGGTCGTCCGGGAGAAGCGGGCGCGCGAAGAGCTGGCCGAGGCCCACGAACGTCTTCGCGACCAGGCCGCCCAGGCCGAACAGCTCGCGACCATCCAGGAACGCAACCGGCTCGCGCGCGACATCCACGACGGGCTCGGCCACCACCTCACGGTCGTCCAGATGATGTTGCAGGCAGCCCGCGCGGTGATCGGCACCGGTGACACCGAGCGGGCCGACGGGATGCTCGCCAAGGCACAGGACCAGTCGCGCGAGGCGCTGGCGGAGGTCCGCCGGTCGGTGTCGGCGTTGCGGGAACCGCGCTCCGAGCCGCTCACGGACGCGTTGCGGACGCTGGCGGACGAGGCTTCCGCGGCAGGAGTGCCGACCGGGTTCGAGGTCAAGGGCACCGCGCGGGACACCCGCGCAGACGTGGAGGAGTCGCTGTTCCGGGCGGCCCAGGAGGGACTGACCAACGTGCGCAAGCACGCGCGGGCCAAGGCCGCGACCGTGGTGCTCGACTACGGCGTCACCGATCTCGTGCGCCTCGAGGTCCGCGACGACGGCCTCGGGATCGCCGCGGATTCCCTGCCGGACAAGGGTTTCGGCCTCATCGGACTCCGCGAGCGGGTCGCCGGGCTCGGTGGCCGGGTCTCGGTCGAGTCCGCCGAAGGACAGGGCCTGACACTCACCGTGGAGGTGCCGGGATGACCGTCCGCGTGCTGATCGTCGACGACCAGGCGTTGTTCCGCGAAGCGCTGGCGACCCTGCTGGAAGTCCAGCCGGAGATCGACGTCGTCGGTGAGGCCGCGAACGGCGAGGAGGCCGTGCGCCTCTGCGCCGAACTCCGTCCCGACGTCGCGCTGATGGATCTGCGGATGCCGGTACTGGACGGGATCGCCGCCACCGCGAGGCTTCGCGCCGAGCAGCCCGACGTGCGTGTCCTGGCGCTGACGACCTTCGACGACGACGAAGACGTGTTCGCCGCGTTGCGCGCGGGCGCCGTCGGCTATCTGCTCAAGGACGTCTCGTCGACGCGGCTGGTCGAAGCGCTGGTGGCGGCCGAACGGGGCGAATCGGTGCTGCAGCCTTCCGTCGCGGCGAAACTCGTCGCGCGAGTGGCCCGGCTGCCCGCCGAGACACCCCGGCCGTTGGTGACACCGTTGTCGGAACGGGAACTGGAGGTCGTCCGGCTCCTCGCGGACGGCCGCAGCAACCGCGAGATCGCCAAGACGCTGTTCCTCGCCGAGGGCACCGTGAAGAACCTCGTGACGAGTGTCCTGTCCAAGCTCCAGGTACGGGACCGCACCCAGGCCGCCCTGCGCGCGAAGGAACTCGGCCTGTTCTGAGCAGCGTGTCAGGGTTCCAGGCTCCACCGTGACAGCAGGACGAAGCCAAGCCCGGTTAGTTGCCAAATACCCGAACGCCCCCGCCGGACCGATCCGGCGGCTTCGCGTGACTGGCCGGACGGCACGTGTGATCCGATGGACGACACGCGTGACCGGAGGGACACCGGTCACATGACCTCGCCCATGACTTCCGGCACCTGCCCTCGTGCCCCGCCACGGCCGAACATTGCTCCCGTCGCATCGACCGAGGGAGCCGGAAATGAACCACACGACAGAACAGAAGACCCGCAAGCAGGCCGTCCTGCACTTCACCCGCCACGCCGTGGAGATGCTGATCTCGATGGTGGCCGGGATGGTCGTCCTGGAACCGGTCTGGTCGTTCCTGTGGCCGGGCCTCGCCGGGAACGTGACCGCGAACGCGCTGGTGATGGCGACGAACATGTCGCTCGGCATGGCGCTGTGGATGCGGATCCGGCGCCACGGCTGGGCTTCGATCGCGGAGATGTCGGCCGCGATGTACGTGCCCTACCTGCTGTTCCTGCCGTTCTTCTGGACCGGCCTGATCTCGGGATCGACCCTGATGACGGCCGGGCACGTGCTGATGGTGCCCGCGATGCTCGCCGCCATGCTCCGCCGCCGCGCCGAGTACGGAGCCTGACCATGCGATCCTTCGTCCGTGTCACGCTGACCGTGCTGGCGTTCACCGTCGCCGCGCTGGCCCTGCCGGTCACGCTCGGCGCCGTCACGCTCAGCGCCAGCTTCGAAAACCGCTACGCGCAGCGGACAGACGGGAGCGCGGCGCGCCCTGTCCACCGGCCGCACGATCCCGCGAAACCCACCGCGGTGGTCGTCGTGGGCAACGAGGGCGCCGTCGTCTCCGACGCGCTCGCGCCCTACGAGGTCCTGGCGGCGTCCGGTGCGTTCAACGCCTACACCGTCGCGCCGGAGGCCCGGCCGGTCACGCTGACCGGCGGCCTCGACCTGATCCCGGACCTCGGTTTCGCCGATCTCGACAGGATGCTTTCGTCCGCCGCGCCGGACGTCGTGGTGGTGCCCGCGTTGCCGGATCTCGGCGAGCCGACCACACGGCCGGTGACCGAGTGGCTGAAGCGGCAGTCGGCGCGGGGCTCGCTGCTCATGAGCGTCTGCAACGGTTCGGGCGTACTCGCGACGGCCGGGCTCCTCGACGGGCGGAAGGCCACCGCGCACTGGATCCGCATCGGTGGCTTCGACGACGAATTCCCCGCCGTGGACTGGATTCGCGGCACACGTTACGTCGACGACGGGAACATCGTGACCACGGGCGGGATCCTCTCCGGGATCGACGGGGCGCTCCATGTCACCGAGCGCTTCGCCGGCACAGAGGCCGCGCGGAAGGCGGCGGAAGCCGTCGGCTGGACCCACTACTCCCCCGGCTCAAGCCCGCCGATGGAGCAGAACAGCTTCGAAGCGGCGGACACCGTGGTCGGGTTCAACACCGCCTTCCGGTGGGACAAGCCCCGGCTGGACGTCCTGCTGACGACCGGGATCCGGGAACTGGAACTGGCCGCGGTGTTCGACACCTACGGCCAGTCCCTCGCGGTCGAAACGCGGGCGGTCGGCCTCGACGGCGCGCCGATCCGGTCCCGGCACGGCCTGACCTTCGCGCCGCGCGGCACCCCGGCCGCCGGCCCCGACCGGCTGATCGTGCCCGGCACCGACGCGGCCGCGAGTCGCGCCGCCGAGCGCTACTCGGGGCTCTCACCGGTGTACCTGCACGCCGAACCGGGGTTCCCGTTCGACGCCGTCCTCGAAGACCTGGCCCGCACGACGGACGCCGCGACCACGCGGTGGACGGCGAGGACGCTGGAATACCAGCCCGCCCACCTCGCGCTCGACGGCGAAGCGTGGCCGTGGACGGTCGCGCTCCGGCCGTTCGGGCTGGCCGTCCTCGGCCTGCTCGTGGCCTTCGGCATCCGCGCCGTCAGCCGGCGATTCGCGGGCCGGGCCCCGTCTCCCGTACGACGCGATAGCGGGGATTCGCACTGACCAGTGACTCGACCTCGCCAGGCAGCCCGTCGAGCGCGGTTTGGATGGCCGCGAGCCGTCCCGCGGTATCCGACGTCTCTTCGAAATGCCGGTAGTCCGCTTCGCTCGCCCAGCTGACGACGTTGACGACCCTCGTCCCGTCCACGCTCGCGTGGAAGCGGGCCGAAACGTAGCCCGGGTAGAACCGGACCCAGCGGTCCTGGATCTCCGCGAAGGCCTCCACCAACGCCGCCTGAGTCTCCGGTCCGTCGACCGCGTACTCGATGATCGAGTAGAAACCCTTGTCCTCGCCCATGTTCACTCCTTGAAGCAATTCGGTGAACACCAGGCTTCACCCTCCACCTAACTGGAGATCAAGTCCGGCCTGCCTCGTGGGCGACGATCGCCAGCTGGATCCGTTGGTCAGATCGGGCCGGGTCAGAGCTCCGGCAAAGCCGACGGATCGGGCACATTGCTCCCACCGGCCCTGGTGAACGGGCGGCCACTCGACGAGGATCGCCCGATGCGCGACAGCAAGACGTTCGGCCTGATCGCCCGCGGCGGGCTCGTCTGTTACGCGGTCGTGCACCTCCTCGTCGCCTGGCTCGCGGCGCAGGTGGCCCTCGGCGACAAGGCGAAGGCGGACAAGGCGGGCGCACTGCAGGCGGTGGTCTCCGAGGGCGGCGCGTGGCTGCTCTGGCTGATCGCGGCCGGTCTCGCCGTCCTGGCGTTGTGGCAGCTGAGCGAAGCGATCACCGGGCACCGGCACGTCAAGGCGCGGCGGCGGACCGTGCGCCGGATCGTCAGCGCCATCGAGGTCGTGCTGTACGGCCTTGTGTCCTACAGCGCGGTGAAGATCGCCGTCGCGGGTGCCGACGACGGGCAAGCCTCGCTCGTCGCCGGGCTGCTGGCGGAGTCCTACGGCCAGGCACTGGTCGCGACCACCGGGATCGCCGTCGTCGCGGTGGCGGTGTTCCTCGCCCAGCGCGGGTTCCGGAAGACCTTCGTGCGGGAGCTCGACTTCGGCGGCGCGTCCGGGCCGACCCGCGCCGCGACGATCCGGCTCGGGCAGATCGGCTGGATCGCGCTCTCCGCCGCATACGGCACCGTCGGGGTGCTGACGGTGGTCGCCGCGGTCACCTTCGACCCCGCCAAAGCGAGCGGGCTGGACGTGGCCATGAAGACGCTCGCTGCTCAGCCCTACGGCGTCCCGATGCTCCTCACGCTCGCGGCGGGGATCGCCGTGTTCGGCGCCTTCGCGCTGCTGGACGCCCGTTTCCGCAAGATCTGATCTGCCCGGCGAACCGACCTGTGGCACCGTAACGACGTCTGGAGGTCGTGATGACAGGTGTGGTCGGGCGGATCCGCGAGCGGGGCGAGGACGATCGCCGAACGCGGATCGTCGAGGTGCTGGTGGAGGCCTTCGAGGACCTCATGCGCGCGGACGCCGACGCGTTCCGCCGCAAGTTCCGCAAGATGGCCGCCGCTCCGTTCGCCTTCTACCGGGGCTCGGCGTGCCTGTTCTACGCGGACATGGTGCACGAGGACGACCCGTGGGCGAACGCCGAGACCAGCCGAGTGTGGATCCAGGGCGACCTGCACGCCGAGAACTTCGGCAGCTACATGGATTCGTCCGGGACGCTGGTGTTCGACGTCAACGACTTCGACGAGGCCTACCTCGGCTGCTTCACCTGGGACCTGAAACGGCTGGCCGCGAGCGTCGCGCTGCTGGCGTGGAGCAAGGCGATCTCGGACGACGACATCGAGAAGCTGATCGGCACCTATCTGCGCGCCTACGTCAAGCAGGTCCGCGAGTACGCCGAGCGGCCCGGCGACGAACTCGTCCGGCTTCAGCTGGACAGCACCGAAGGCGTCCTGCACGACGTCCTGCTGAGGGCCCGGCTCAAGACCCGGATCGATCTGCTCGACGAACTGACCACTGTGGAGGATTACGACCGCAGGTTCCGGCACGGGCCCGGGGTCCGGGTCCTCGGCAAGGCCGAGCACGAGATCGCGACCAGGGCGTTCGAGTCCTATTTGGACACCATTCCGGAGAACAAGCGGTTCGGCAGCATCACCTACCGGGTCAAGGACATCGTCGGCCGGACCGGGTTCGGCATCGGCTCGGCCGGGCTGCCCGCGTACAACATCCTCGTCGAAGGCCGCACCCAGGCACTGGAGAACGACGTCGTCCTGTCGATGAAGCAAGGGAACGTCGCGGCGCCGAGCCGGATCGTGTCCGACGAGCGCATCCGGGGCTACTTCACCGACGAGGGGCACCGCACGGCCGTCTCCCAGCGCGCGTTGCAGGCGCACGCGGATCCCTGGCTGGGTCACACGGAGATCGACGGGACCGGGTTCGTGGTCTCGGAGCTGTCGCCCTACGTCGACGATCTGGACTGGTCGGATCTGACCGAGCCGTCGGAAATGGGGCCGGTCCTCGACTACCTTGGCCGGGCCACCGCGAAGATGCACTGTGTGTCCGATTCGGACTCGGAGCAGACCCTCGTCGACTTCCAGAGCGAAGAGGCCATCGCCGGGGTGATCGGCGACCGCGAGGACGAGTTCGTCCGCACGCTGACCGAGTTCGGCATGGCCTACGCCGAACAGTCACGGGAAGACCACCGGTTGTTCGTGGACGCCTTCCGCGGCGGGAAGATCCCCGCCGTCCGGCCGGCCGCCGAGGGCTGACCGGACGACGGGAACGTACTACTCGCGGAGGCCGATCGCTTCGATCGGCTTCGACCGCAGCGCCACGCGGGTGGCGAGACCGAGCGACAGGACGCCGAGCAGGATCGCCCCGGCGACGACCCCGCCGAAGACGGTGATCGTGCCGGACGGCAGCGGCGTGCCGCGCAGGCCGAGATTCAGCAGTACCAGCGGAACCCCGGCCACCACGGTCCCCAGCAGCGCCGCGACGCCGACCGTCGTCAGCGCTTCGAAGCGCATCATCCGCACCACCTGGCGTTTCGACGTGCCGATCAGGCGCAGCAGCGCGAACTCGCGGGAACGCTGTGCCGTGCTCATCACCAGCGTGTTCGCCACGGAGATGACGACGTAGCCGAGGATCACCCCGACCGCGACCAGGTTCACGTAGAACTGGGCCTGCTGCTGCCCGCCCGCGGGAGCGGCCACCGCCGATCCCGGTGTCACGGCCAGTCCCGGATAGCGGGTCGCGAGATCGTTCAGCGCGGCGGTCACCGTGGCGGAGTCCGCGTCGGGCTGCTGCCGCACCAGCACCGCGTCGTCCATCCGGTCGCCGGTGTGCGCCCTGGCGAGCTCCGCGGGCAGCACATAGCGGCCGAACGCCTGGTCGCGGGTGTAGGTGGCGACCAGCCGCAGTTTGGCCGGGGCGCCGTCACCGAAGTAGAACTCGACCTCGTCGCCGATCTTCTTCTCGTACCAGCCGGCTTCCGATTCGCTCATCGCGACGGTGTTCCCGGTCAGGTCGGTGATCTTGCCCGACACGACACCCAGTTCGAGATTCCCGCGGATCTGCGCGCCGTCCAGCCCCTGCGCCGCGTACCGCTCGACGCGCAGGCTGTCCTGTTCCTGCACCGTGTTGATCACCTCGGTGCGGACGACCGGGGTCGCGGCGGCGACGCCGGGGATCCGCCGTGCCGCCTCGGCGACCTCCGGCGAGAGCCCGCCCGTGCCACTGGCGAGCACGTGGTCCGCGGTGGTCGACTCGACGGTCTCCTCCTGGCGCGCGGCGGCCGCGGAGGTCTGGCTGTAGAACATCGTCAGCGCGAACGAGACCGCCAGCATCACCGGTGTCACCGCAGCGGCGAGGCGGCGCGAGTTGGCCTGGTTGTTCGCCGCGGCCAGGTAGCCGCTGATCCGCGACGTCCGGTTGAGCACCGGCGCGATCAGCCGCGTCATCACGGCGACCACCTTCGGGCTGACCACGGCCAGCCCGATGACGATGATCAATGACGAGCTCCCCGAAGCCGCGAGCCCCGCGTCGCCGCTGAGGAAGATCGGGACCATCGATCCGCCGAGACCGGCCACCACCAGCGCACAGCCGATGAGGACGCGCACACGTCCGAGTTCACGACGCTCCACCGCGGCCTCGCCGAGCGCCTCCACCGGGCGGATCGACGACGGGCGCCGCGAAGCCGACCAGGCGGCCAGGCGCGCCGTGCCGAGGCCGAGCGCCAGCGCGGCGACGAGCGGGATCGGGCTGATCGCCAGTTCGAAGTCCGGCGGGATCACGCCGATGGCCCCGAACGCGTTCCTCAGCCCGTATCCCACGGCCACGCCGAGGCCGCTGCCCAGCACCCCGGCGGCCACCGCGACGATCATCGTCTCGGCGCCGATGAGCTTGCGGATCTGCTGGGGGGTCGCCGCGATCGCCCGCAGCAACGCGAACTCCCGGCGCCGCTGGTTGATGACCAGCGCCAGCGTGCTCGCCACGACGAACACCGCGATGAGCAGCGCGAACCCGCCGAAGGAGCCCGCGAGCGCCATCAGCAGCATCCGCGTCTGGCTGACGTCGAGGAACTCGACCGTGCTGCGCTCGACGCCGGTCGTCACCGTCACCTTGTCGGTGCCGACTGCGGCACGGACCCGGTCGGCGAGGTCCCCCGGCGTGACGCCCGGGTCCGCCAGGACACCGATTGCGTGCGCCTGTCCGGGTGTCCCGGCGAGTTCGGCGGCCTTCTCCGGAGAGAAGAACACCGCGGATTGCCGGGTGAGGCCGTCGCCCGACTTCGGGGCGGCGATACCGGAAACCCGGAACTCCACCGGCGTCGAGCGGACGGCGATCTTCACCCGCTGACCTGCCGACACCCCGCTCCGCGACGCCAGGTCCGCGTCCAGGACGACCTCGTCGGCGGCCGCGGGCGCCCGGCCGTCACGCAGCGAGAACGGCGCCAGCGCCGCGGCGTCCCAGTTGTGCCCCAGCGACTGGCCGCCTTCGGGGCCGTTCAGCGTCCGGCCGTCGGCCGTCACCACGGTGGCCGGGAAGCTCTGCTCCGCGACCACGCCGCGGACACCCGGCACCGCCGAGATCAGCCCGGCGAGGCTCACCGGTACCGAAGCCTGCTCGGCGACCTGCTGGGTCTCGAGCGGCCCGGCGCCCGGCGGGTCGACCGTCTGCTGACCGCCGACGACGACCGCCGCGTCCACGTACCGCTGCGTCGGGACACCCGCGCGCAGACCCGATTCCATCAGGATGCCGCAACCGGCGACCAGCGCCGTCCCGCAGAGGATCGCGACGAACGCGCCGACGAAACCGCTCAAGCGGGTCTTCGTCGTCTGCCATGCCAAATCCCACATGACGTCACCACTCCCCGAGGTGGGTCATGCGCTCGGCGACCCGGTCGGGAGTCGGCTCCGGGAGGTGGCCCGCCAGCTTGCCGTCGGCGAGGAACAGCACGCCGTGCGCGGCCGAGGCCGCGACGGGATCGTGGGTGACCATCAGCACGGTCTGGCCCATGCTGTCCACAATGGAGCGAAGCAGGTCGAGGACCTGGCGCGCGGTGCGCGTGTCCAGCGCCCCGGTCGGCTCGTCGGCGAGGACGACCTCGGGCCGGGTGATCAGCGCGCGGGCGATCGCGACCCGCTGCTGCTGGCCGCCGGAGAGCTCCGACGGGCGGTGTTCGAGCCGCTTCGCGATCCCGACTCCCTCGACGATCTCGCGCAGCCACTGCGGATCCGGCTTCTTCCCGGCCAGCCGCATCGGCAGCGTGATGTTCTGCAGCACGTTCAACGACGGCAACAGGTTGTAGGCCTGGAAGATGAACCCGATCCGGGTCCGCCGCAGCTCGGTGAGCGCTTTCTCGCGCAGCCTGTTCAGTTCCGTGTCCCCCAGCAGCACCCGGCCGGAACTCGGCTTGTCCAGCCCCGCCGCGCAGTGCAGGAAGGTGCTCTTGCCCGATCCCGACGGTCCCATCACCGCGGTGAACGAGCCCTTGCGCACCTCGACGGTCACCCCGTTCAAGGCCGTGACCGCGCCGTCGCCGGATCCGTAGACCTTGCTCACGGACTCCAGCGTCAAGGCGCGTGTGCCCCCTGAATTCATCATTTCCCCTTAACCGGTGGTGCTCTCTCTCGAGAAACCTACGGCCGGGGAGGGCTCGGATCGATCCCGCGTGAGGGAAGACTCGTGGTAGCGCTGGCACCACCATGACGCCGGTCACGTCGACGAGACCGGCGGCCTGCGAGCGGTGTGCCCGGTCGCCTTCTCCAGCGCGTGCGCGATTCCGAGCGCGCGCAGGTCGGCGTGACGGGCCGTGACCACCTGGACCCCGACCGGCAGTCCTTCGCCGGTGAAGCCCGCCGGGACCGCGGTCGCCGGGCATTCCGTGGCCGAGATCAGGTAGGCCGCCCGCATCCAGTGCAGGTAGTCGTCCACTTCGGACCCGCCCACCGTCTTCGGGTACTCCAGTTCGGCGTCGAACGGAAGTGCCTGGCTGGCGGGAAGAACGACGGCGTCCACGGTGGTGAAATAGGCGCGGACACGGTGGAAGAGCTCGGTGCGCAGCCGGATGGCCGTGGCGACGTCCGCGCCGGTGAGCGCACGTCCTTTCGCGACGTTCCAGTGGATGGCCTGCTTCACCTTGTCCGGTTCGCCGTCGACGAGGTCGCCGACCCCCTGCGCGTAGTTCAGGGCGCGGAAAGTCTGGAAGACCTCCTCGGCGCCGGTCAGGTCGGGACAGCCCGAGACGACTTCGGCACCGAGGTCGCGCAGGACGTCCACCTGGGCTTCCACGATCGCCGCGACCTCGGCGTCGACCGGCACCCGGCCCTCCAGATCGGGTGAGACCGCGATCCGGAGGCCGTCCAGCCGGGTCGGCAATCCGGCGGCGAACACGGCACCGGATTCGGGCAACGACAGCGGCGCGCGCTCGTCCGGGCCCGCCTGGACGGACAGCAGCAGGGCCGTGTCGGCGACCGTGCGCCCCATCGGGCCTTGGACACCGAGGGTGAACCAGGCGTCTTTCGCCGGCCATGCCGGGACTCGCCCGGGGCTCGGGCGGTGGCCGACGACATTGCAGAACGAGGCCGGATTCCGCAGCGATCCGCCCATGTCGCTGCCGTCGGCCAGCGACGTCAGCCCAGCCGCGAGCGCGGCGGCGGCGCCTCCGCTCGAACCGCCCGCGGACCGATCCGGCGCGTAGGGGTTGCGGGTCACGCCGAAGACCGGGTTGAAGGTGTGCGAGCCGGCGCCGAACTCGGGAACGTTCGTCTTGCCGAAGACGACCGCTCCCGCCGCCCGCATCCGGGCGACGACGAGCTCGTCGACCTCGGGCACGTTGTCCGCGAACGCGGGCGAGCCGAACGTGGTGCGCATCCCGGCCGTCGCGTGGAGATCCTTCACGGCGAGCGGAAGCCCGTGCAGGGGTCCGAGCGACCGCCCGGCCGCCCGCGCTTCGTCGGCCGCCGCGGCGGCGGCCCGCGCGCTCTCCTCGTCGATGCTGACTACGGCGTTCAGCACCGGGTTCAGCTCCGCCACCCGGTCGAGGGTGGCGTCGAGCAGCTCCCGCGCCGACAACTCGCCGGAGGCCAGCAGCCCGGCCTGGGTGGTGGCGGACAGATCGTTGACGGCGCTCACGCGCGGACCTCCTCGATGTCGGGGACAGGTAGGGAAAACCTTCAGCCGGGGAACGGGTTCCTCCACTAGGCGCGGTACCAGGACCTTCCTACCTTGGGACGAACGTTGCCGGGAGGGGTGCAACGTCGACCGCCCGTCACCGTTCAAGGAAGAGCGCGCATGACAGCATCCACCGCTCCATCCAGGATCACGTCCACCCAGACCCGCAGGCTCGCGATCGGCGCGGGCGCCGGGACGTCGCTGGAGTTCTTCGACTTCTCGATCTACACGGTCGCCTCCGCACTGGTCTTCCCCAAGGTGTTCTTCTCCGGCGACACCGATCCCTGGTTCGCCTCGTTCATGAGCCTGGCGACCTACACGATCGGCTACGTCGTCGCGCCGCTCGGTGCGATCGTGATGGGCTGGGTGGGCGACCGCTACGGCCGCCGCCGCGCCATGCTCATCACCTTCTATCTCATGGGCGCCGCCACCGTCCTGATGGGACTACTGCCCGGCTACGCCACGATGGGTGTGGCCGCGCCGTTGCTGCTCGTCCTGTTGCGCCTGGTGCACGGGTTCTCCCGGGCGGGGAACTGGGCGGCGCGTCGGTGCTCGCCGTGGAGCACGCGCCACCGTCGCGGCGGGCGGCGTTCGGCGCGTTCGTCGCCTTGGGGTCGCCGGTGGGGGCGCTGCTGGCGAACCTGGCCTTCGTGCTGATCTTCTACTTGCCGCAAGGGGTGATCACCAGCTGGGGCTGGCGGATCCCGTTCATCGCCGGCGCGGTCGTCCTGGCCATCGGTGTCTGGGCGCGGCGGGCGCTCGAGGAATCGCCCGTGTTCCACGAGCTCGCGGCCAGCAAACTGGACGAGAAGATCGTCAAGCTGCCGATCTGGAACGTCATCCGCGACAACTGGGGCAGGCTGCTGCTCGCCGCGGGGGCCAACACCGGGCTCAACGGCGTCATGTTCGTCCTGGCCGGGTTCATGCTCTCCTACGCCGCCGGTCCGGCGCCGAAGGGCCTCGGCCTGGACATCCAGGACGTGCTGTGGGGTACCTTGCCCGGCCTCGCGCTGCACGCCGTGACGGTCGTGCTCGGCGCCCGGCTCTCCGACCGGCTGGGCCGCAAACCCGTGATGCTCGCGGCGGCCGTCGCGGTACTGGCCTACATGTTCCTGCTGTTCCCGATCGCGGAGATCGGCACGCTGACCGCGTGGGCGCTCGCCGTCGCAGGCGGTTTCGCCCTCACCGGGTTCCTGTTCGGCCCGCTGATCACCTACCTGACGGAGCTGTTCACGCCCGAACAACGGCAGTCGGGCGCCGGCCTGGCCTACCAGCTCGGCGCGGTGCTCGGCGGCGGCCTCGCGCCGTCGATGGCGAACCGGCTCATCGAATGGACCGGCTCCTCGACGTCGGTCGGCTACTACCTCGCGGGCGGGATGGCGCTGACCGTCGTCTGCCTGCTCGCCCTTCCCGAAACCGCACCAGTGAGGAGCCGCCGATGAAGGACGAACTCGCCGAACTGCGTCACCGCGTCGAGGTGCTGGAGGCCGAGGCCGAGATCCGCCGGATCCAGGCCCGGTACATGTTCCTCTGCGACACGCCGTGCCCGGAGTTCGGCGTCACCGGCGACGACCACCGCATCGAGCTGATCCTCGACCTGTACACGGAGGACGCCGTCTGGGAGGGCGTCGGCGAGTACTACGACGGGCAGTTCGGCCGCGCGGTCGGCAAGGACGGGATCCGGGCGCATTTCGAACGGTTCTGGGGTGAGAAGCGGGATCCGGCGCTGGTCCTCAACGCCCACTACCTGACGTCGGAGCAGATCCACGTCGACGGCGACCGGGCCGACGGGCAATGGATCCACGTCCAGCCGTGGCTGTACGCCGACGGCACCGGTCTGCTGCGATCGAGCAGGCTCAACAACGCCTTCCGGCGCCAGGACGGCCGTTGGCTCATCACCCGCACG
Source organism: Amycolatopsis sp. EV170708-02-1 (assembly GCF_022479115.1). NCBI lineage: Bacteria > Bacillati > Actinomycetota > Actinomycetes > Pseudonocardiales > Pseudonocardiaceae > Amycolatopsis > Amycolatopsis sp. EV170708-02-1. The sequence goes on along the minus strand of NZ_CP092497.1, from coordinate 1,562,677 downwards.
CGGACCGAGAACGTCTTCATCGCCCCCTTGCCCGGGGGTTTCGCGTCGGACTTCCCGGCGGCGTCGGTGCTGATGGCGCCGGACCCCGTGCCCGGTCCGTGAAGGCCTCGACGATCGTCACGTTCGCCCCATAGGCGCCAGCAATCGCAGCAGGCGGGCGTGACTGGATGGACGACACACGTGTCGGGATGGACGACACGCGTGATGGGAAGGACGACGCGCGGCGGAGCCCCGGGCACGGACGTGTCGTCCATCCAGTCACGTGGAGTTGCCCCCTGGGAGCGGACACCTTGATTCCAGACACAGGTCTGGAGGGAGGATGTCCTGGTGTCTCGCAGGTCGAAGTATCCGGAGCAGTTCCGTCGTGACGCGATCGAGCTGGTGAACACGAGTGGTCGCCCGTTGCGTCAGATCGCTCGTGAGCTGGGTGTCAATCACGAGACCTTGCGGTCGTGGGTGAATGCCGCCAAACAGGCCGTGGAAGTCGGGCCGGTGGAGGATCGCGCGGTCGTCGATGAGGTGCAGCGGTTGCGGAAGCAGGTCGCTGAGCTGCAGAAAGAGAAGGAGATCCTGCGTCGAGCGGCCGCTTATTTTGCCAAAGAGATGGATCGATGATCTACCGCTACCGGTTCATCTCCGAGCATCGCGCCGAGTTCGGTGTGAAGCGGTTGTGTCAGGTCCTGGGTCTGCGCCGGCAGGGTTTCCACGAGTGGGCCGCGGCCGGGGCGGCCCGTGAGGCCGCGGCGGAACAGGAGCGGGAGCTGGTGGTGGTGATCGCGTCGATCCACGCGCAGCACCGGGGTGCCTATGGGCGGCCCCGGATCACCGCGGAGCTGCGCCGGCGCGGGCGGGTGGTGAACCACAAGCGGGTGGAGCGGTTGATGCGTGAGCAGGGCCTGGTCGGGAGCACCCGCCGCAAACGCCGGTCGCTCACCAAGGCCGATCCGTCGCCGGTCGCGGTGGTCCAGGATCTGATCCGCCGTGATTTCACTGCCGAGCGCCCTGGTCAGCGGTTCGTCGGGGACATCACCTATCTGCCCACGTTCCAGGGCTGGCTTTACCTGGCCACGGTGATCGATCTGCACAACCGTGAGGTCGTCGGGCACGCGATGGGCGATCACCTGCGCACAGACCTGGTCTGCGACGCGATCGCCCTGGCCACCGCACGCGGCTTGATCCGCCCCGACGCGGTGTTCCACTCCGACCGCGGCGTCCAGTACACCTCCGGCCGATTCCGCGCCGCGCTCACCGAGCACAGGATCCGGTCCTCGATCGGACGGGCCGGATCCTGCTACGACAACGCCGTCGCCGAGTCGTTCTTCGCCACCCTCAAAACCGAGATCGGCACCACCATCTGGCGCACCCGTGACCAGGCACGACACGACCTATACCGCTACCTCCACTACTACAACCACGACCGTCTACATTCGACAGTCGGCCACCGAACACCCCACGAAACCCGAACCAGCTACAGCCACCACCAAACCGCGTGAAAACCCCGTGTCCGCCATCCGGGGACAACTCCACACGCGTGTCGTCCGCCGGATCACCCGTGTCGTCCAGTCAGTCACAGGACATCGCCAGGCAGGCTCGTGAGTGGTAAGGACGGTTAGAACCGTCCTTACCACTCACGAGGGCGGCTAGACGGTGACCTGGTGCTGGAGGACATCGCGCACCAGGGTGCCGAGGCTGTCCGACTCGGTCTTGGCCTTGATCCGGGCCCGGTGCACGTCGACGGTCTTCACGCTCGTCCCCAACCGCCGCGCGATCAGCTGGCTGGGCAGACCGTCGATCACCAGCCGGAGCACCTCCCGCTCGCGCGGGGTCAGTGTCGCGATCCGCTCGGTGACCGCTTTGCGGCACGCGGCCTCCGCGAACCGTTCCGCCGCGACCACCAGCTGCGCCTGGACGACCTCAAGCATCCGCTGCGGCTCGTACGGCTTTTCGAGGAAGTCCACGGCGCCCAGCCGGAGCGCCCGCACCGACATCGGGATGTCGCCGTGCGCGGAACAGAAGATCACCGGCGCCGGGAACTCGCGGGCGACCAGCTTCTCCTGCAGCTGCAAGCCGCTGAGCCCCGGCATCCGGACGTCGATGATCAGCACGCTCGGTTCGTCGGGGTCGAACTCCTCCAGGAACGTCGGCCCGTCCGGGTAGACGAGCGCCTGGATGCCGACGCTCTCCAGCAGGAACACCAGGGATTGGCGGATGGCCTCGTCGTCGTCGACGATGTAGACCACCGGCGACGTCTCGCCGCCGGACGCGGAATCGGTGGTGACCATGGAGAGCTCCTTACCATGAAACCCCGGCGAGCACCCGCTCCGCCCAGCGGGCGTGCCCGAGCAGTGCGGTTTCCCCGCGGTGACGGCCGACGAGTTGCAGACCGAGCGGCAGCCCCTCCGCGTCGGTGAACCCGGGCAGGGCGACCACGGGCAGCCCGAGCGCCTGCCAGCCCCGGCTCAGCACCGGGTTCCCGGTCGCCTCCAGCCCGCGTGGCGCCGCGCCGGGCGCGGCCGGGCCGAGCACGACGTCGTAGGCGTCGAACACCTCGGCCAACCGGACGGAGCCGCCGTCGATGGTGGCGCGGGCGGTTTCGTACTCGGCGGCCGAGGTCGCGGCACCGGTCCGGAGCAGCTGTGCCAAGGGAGCGCTCAACCGCTCGGCCACGGCGAGCTCGGCGGCCCTTTCCCGCGCTGCCTCGTAGGCCATCACCACGGGATGCGCGGCCGTGAGCTCGGCCATCAGCCCTTCGTCGCGGAACGGCTCGACGGTCGCCCCGGCTTCCTGCAGACGCTTCGCCGCTTGCGCCAGGGCGTTCCGCATCGGTGCTTCGACGACGTCGAGCGCGTCGGCGGCCCACACCAGGATCCGCGGTTCCCGCGCGGGACCGGTCTCGCCGGCCAGCGCCTGCCACGCGATCGTGAGGTCGGCCACCGTGGCCGCGAAGACGCCGTGGCTGTCCAGGCTGGGGCTCAATCCCGTCACCCCGGTGACCGGGTACCGGCCGTGACTCATGACGAGCGACGCGACCCCGCAGTAGGACGCCGGCCTGGTGACCGATCCGGCGGTCTGCGAACCGAGCGCGAGCGGAACCTGCCCGGACGCGACGGCGGCGGCCGACCCGCTCGACGAGCCGCCCGGCGTATGGCCGGGGGCGGCGGGATTCCGGGTCGGGCCCGGGGCGAAGAACGCGAACTCGGTGGTGACCGTCTTCCCGATCGGCATCGCCCCGGCCGCGCGCCACGCGGTCACGATCGCCGCGTCCGAGGTCGCCGGAGCGGCCTCCGCGCGCAGGGCGGAGCCGCACCGGGTGGGCACACCCGCCAGATCGATGATGTCCTTGACCCCGAGTGGCACACCCGCGCCCGGAAGGAAGTCCGCCTGTCCGACCCAGGCGTGCAGCTCCGCGTCCGTCTCGGCGATCCTCGCCAGCGCGCGCTGGTGAGCGTCCTCCGGTGTGGTCCGCCCCTCCCGAAGGTCCCGGACGAGTTCCCGCAGCGACCACGGGCGCGTGAGGTTCACTCGTCCTCCCAAGCGGCATCCGCTTCCCAATAGTCCACGCCGCCGGCGCTGACCGCGTGCCGCCATTCCGACGTACGCCTCAGCCGGGGTTCGACGCGCGCCGTCACTTCGTCGGCGGCGTCGGGACCGTCGGCCGGGGCCTGCCAGTGGACCCAGTTCAGCTCACGGCCCTCGGAGTCGTGGACGAACAGATCCACATGGCGCCAGCCGTACCCGTGGTTGTCGTTGTAACACATCAACGTGGTGCGCTCGCTCATGGCGCGATCCGGTGGAATTCGCGGCGGAAGTAGGCGAGGCCCCCGGCGGCCTCGTCGACGAAGACGTCCTCGACCTCGACGAAGAGCACCGTGTGCGTGCCCTGGGTGAATTCGGCGCCGACTCCGCCGATGAGGACGGCGGCCGCGTCGCGGACGACGGGGATGCGGAACCTGTCGTGATCCCAGACCTCGAACCGGAACCGGTCGAGCATCGGCACGTCCGTCGCACCGGCGAACTGCAGCGCGAGTTCCTTGTGCTGGGGCGCCAGGACGTTGATGGCCATCCGCCCGTTGGTGCGGAAGATGTCGTGCGTGTAGCTCGACTGGTTGACGCAGACCAGCAGGGTCGGCGGCGAGTCGGTGACCGAGCAGACCGCGCTCACCGTGATGCCGGCGCGGCCGCTGACGCCGTCGGTGGTGACGATGTTGACAGCCGTCGAAAGGTTCGCCATCGCCGCGCGAAACCGTCGCTGGGTCGTGGTCAGCTCATCGGGCATACCTCGACGCTAGAGCCGGGGCCGAAACCGGCGATATCCCGAGTTCCACCGCGCCGCCTGAGGATTTCCCTTACGTGGCCAGCGGCAGGGCGAACCCGAACCGCGAGCCACCGCCTTCCCGCCGCTCGGCCCAGATGCTGCCGTGCTGCCGGGTGATGATGCGATGGCTCAGCGCCAGCCCGATCCCGCTGCCACCGGGTTTGCTGGTGAACGACTCGGCGAAGGGATCCCTGGCGACGCCGCGGCCGTGATCGTCGACGGTCAGGACGCCGACCCCTTCCTTGGCCCGGGTGCCCACCGTGATCCGCCGCCGCACGGGATCGCATTCGGTGGTCTCGTCGATGGCGTTGAGGCACAGGTTCATCACCACCTGCCCGGTGAGGACGCGTTCGCACCGCACCAGCACCGGCGCCGGATCGAGCCGGACCTCGACGCCGACGGAGTTCGGCGCGGCGCTCAGCTCGATGAAGTACAGGCATTCGCGGACGATCTCGTTCAGGTCGACCACCTGCTCGACCTGCTCCAGATGACCGACGAAGGACCGCAGCGAACCGACGATGTCCTTGGCCCGGTCGATCTGGCGGGCGACGCTGTCCAGGCCGTAGCCCATCTGCTCACGGACGTCACCGCCGTCCGCCATCATGGCGGCCCGTGCCCGGATGCCGGCGATGAAGTTGGCCGCGGCGGCCAGCGGCTGGCCGAGTTCGTGCGCGATCGCCATCGCCATGTCCCCCATGGCGTTGTAGCGCGCCAGATAGTTCTCGTGCCGCAGCTCCAGCTCTCGTCGTGCTTCGCCGCGGACGCGCTCGGACACGTCGTGCAGGATCATCAGATACGCGTCGACCTCGGACTCGGAAAGCCGCTCCAGGCTCCCTTCCAGCCAGGTCGCGCTCTCCCCCGGCAGCTCCAGCTGCACCGGCCCCACCGGATCGGCACCCGCGACCACCTCGGCCCAGCGCACAGGCCTGCCGCCCAGGTACAGCCGCGCGTACGCGGTCAGCGGCTCCCCCGCGAGCCGATCGTCGTCGCCGGTCAGGCCGAGGAAGGTCAGGGCGCTGTCCGTCGCGAACCGCACCGCGCCCGCGGCGTCGAGCATGAACGCCACGGTCGAGGTGTGCCGTGCCAGCGCGTCGACGTACGACGTCGTCAGCTTCAGCTCTCGTTCGATCTCCTCCGCGCGCTGGATGTCGCGGAACTGGACCATCACCGCGGGCCCGCGCTCCAGCTCGACCCGGATGGCGACCGCGTCGGTGGGGATCACGCGGCCGGATTTGCTCCGGTAGTGCCACACGATCCGGCTCGAACCGTGTTCCACCGCCGCCTGGAGCCACGCCCGGCCGATCACCCGGTCGTACTGCTGGGCGGAGCTGCTCATGTGGTTGGCCTTGAGCGGGCGCAGCTCCGAGACACTGAATTCGAGCATCTCGCACGCGGCGGGATTTGCCCACAGGATGTTCTTGGTCGCCGCGTCGTGGACCAGCACGCACGCCTTCGAGGCGTTCATCATCGCCACGAAGTCGCCGGTGGCCAGCTCAGGCGCGATCGGGTCGACCTCCACGGCCTCAGCATAGGAGTTCGCCGCCGGGCACTCCGGTAAGGATTTCCCCTACCCCTCTGCGTGGGAATCCCCGGCCGACGGCAGGCAATGACCAATGGCCACGCGCGGCGGTGATCCCTAGCGTCGGAGACATCTTCCCTACGACGCGAGGAGCGCCCGATGGCCCAGATCCAGGAGAGCCCGGCCGTGACACTCGACGATGTCCTGGCCGAACTCCTCGAGCGCCGTCAGGAGTTCCGCGACCAGAGGTACGTCTCCCGCGACTTCGTCGACCGGCTCAAGGCGGCGGGCGTCTACCGCTCCGCGACCCCCGAACGGTTCGGCGGCAGGCCACTGCCCCCGGCCGAGTTCCTGCGGATGGTGGAGCGGATCTCCGTCGTCGACGGATCCACCGGCTGGGTGGCCAGCTTCGGCTCCGCGCTGGTCTACCTCGCGGCGCTGCCCGTCGAGACGCAGGCCGAGCTCTACGCCGACGGTCCTGACGTGTGCTTCGCCGGTGGCCTCTTCCCCGTCCAACGAGCCGAGCCCACCGTCTCCGGCTTCCTGGTCGACGGGCGCTGGAAATTCGCGAGCGGTTGCATGGGCGCGGACGTCCTGGGCGTCGGTATCCCCGGCGACGACACGACCGCCGGAAAGCCGCGCACCGCCCTGCTGCGGCCCGAGCAGGTCGAGATCATCCAGGAGTGGGACGTCGTCGGGATGAAGGGCACCGGTTCCTTCGACCTGGTCGTCGACAAGGTCGAGGTCCCGCGCGAATGGACGTTCATCCGCGGCGGTGAGCCCACGATCGACGAGCCGCTGTACCGCTACCCCACCCTCGCCTACGCCTCCCAGGTCCTGGCGATCGTCGGCGCGGGGGTCGCGCGCGCGGCGCTCGACTTCGCGACGGAGGTCGGCAGCGGCCGTTCGGGTGTCACAGGCGCGCCGAAACTCGCCGACCGCGCCTACTACCGGACGGGACTCGCCGAAGCCGAAGCGACGATGCGCTCGGCGAGGGCGTACTTCTACGAGGTCACCGACGAGGCGTGGCAGACCGTGCTGGACGGCGATCCCGTGGCGCCGCACCAGAACGCCCATCTCCGGCTGGCCTCGACCCATCTCGCGAAGACCGCCGCCGACACCGTCAACCGGGTCATCGGCCTGTCCGGGACGGGCGCCATCGCCACGAGCCATCCGCTGCAGTGGCTGCTCGGCGACGCCCTCGTCCCGCAGCAGCACGCCTTCCTGGGGCCGGCCATGTACGACGCCGCGGGTGCCGTGCTGATGGGCCATCCGCCCACCGTTCCCGGCTTCCAGTGACCCACCACCGACCGACGAGGAGTTGGACCACCACCATGAGCGACACCCCGCTGCGCGTGCTGTTCTGCATCGGTATCAACCAGAACTTCTTCGACCTGCCGGAAGGCGGCGTCGCCGCCGGCGACGTCTGGACCGCCTTCGTCGCGCTGATGGACGGCATCAAGGGCCTGCCCGGTGTGGATTTCATCGGCGACATCGACGACGACTCGCATATGGTCGGCCCGTCCGACGGCTGGCCGTGGACCTGTTACCTGCTCTGCGACGTCGACACGCAGGAAACCGTCAAGCAGGCGTGCGACTTCCTGCGCACCACTCCGGTCGGCGAAAGCCCGTGGAAGCTGTGGAAGTACGCCAAGATCGAAGCGCGGATCGGCCGCGCCCTCACACCGCGCGAATACCGGGGCTGATCGCGATGACCGAATTCACCGCCGCCACCGTGTACGACCTGCCGCCCGCGGACCTCGTCCTCGGCGACCGGGTCGCCGGCCGGATGTACACCGACCCCGCGATCTTCGACCAGGAGATGACGAAGATCTTCGAGAAGTCGTGGATCTGGGTCGCCCACGAATCGGAACTGCCCAAGGCGGGCAGCTTCAAATCGACCCACGTCGGACGGCATCCGGTCATCGTCACCAAGGACCGCAAGGGTGAGATCCGCACGCTCGTGAACCGCTGCCGCCACCGGGGCGCGTCGCTCTGCGAGAAGAAAACGGGCCACGCCAACGGGTTCACCTGCCCGTACCACGCCTGGTCCTACGGCCTCGACGGCAAACTGCGTGGCATCCCGTACCCCGACGGGTACGAGGGTGTCATGGACAAGGCCGATCTCGGGCTGAAGACCCTGCGCACCGAGTCCTACGGCGGGATGATCTTCGCGACCCTGAACGCCGAGGCCGAGCCGCTGGCCGATTTCCTCGGCGACGTCAAACTGTGGATCGATCGCTTCATGGCGCAGGGTGGCGGCTACCCGGTGAAGGTGCTCGGCACCCATCGGTTCACTTACCGCGGCAACTGGAAGATCCAGCTGGAGAACACCACCGACGGGTACCACTTCCCCATCGTGCACCGCTCCTGGATGGCCTCGGTCGACGCGGAAACCGCCGAGATGATGTCGTTCATGACCGATCCGACGGCGGTCACCCACGATCTGGGGAACGGCCACTCGGTGATGCAGATGGTCCCCGAACACTCCGATCTGGAGGCGGACGACGGCAGCGAGCCGCTCCAGCCGCGGTTCGACGGCCTGGTCGCCCGGCTCGAAGCCGCCGGGGCGAACGAAGCCGAGATCCGCAGGCTCGTCCGTGCCGTGCACGGCACCGGGTTCAACCTCAATCTGTTCCCGAACGTGTCGATGTCGATCTCGTTCTTCCGGGTGTTGCGGCCGATCAGCGTCGACGAGACCGTCATCGAGCACGTCGCCCTCGGCAGCGACGGCCCGGCCGAGATCGTCGGGCCGGTCAACCGGGAGCGGCTGCGCGCCCACGAGCATTTCCAGGGTCCGTTCGGGTTCGGCACTCCGGACGACTCCGAAGGCTGGGACCGGGTGCAGCGCGGCGCCCAGGGCGCGCCCGAGCTGCCGATCATGGTCAACCGCGGTCTGGGGCGCGAGAAGCCCTCGGCCGAGGGCTGGCCGACCAGCCACGTCACCGACGAGACCGGAATGCGGGCGGCGTACGCCCAATGGAAGCGGATGATGAGCGATGACTGAGACCCTCACCGATCCGCGGGTGGTCCGCGCGATCGAGCTGGCCTGGCGCGAGGCCGCGCTGCTGGACGCCAAGGACTACGAGGCCTGGCAAGGACTTTACGCCGACGACGCGATGTACATCATCCCGATCGAACGCGACGCCGAGGACTTCGACGACGTCCTCAACATGGTCCACGACGACGCCCGGATGCGCGGGCTGCGCGTGCGGCGGATGACCGAGGGCTACGCGATCGCCGCGGTGGACTCGGCGATCACCGTGCGGACCGTCTCGCGTTTCATCCCCACCGACGTCGGCGACCGGTCGGTCACGCTCAAGGCCGCACAGATCATCGTGGCGTACAAACGCGGCCGTCACGACCTCTGGGCCGCGGACGTCGACTACGTCGTCCGCCTCGGCGCTAGTGGCGACGAAGACCGCTTCGCCCGCAAGGTCGTCCGTCTGGTCAACGCCGACGAAGCCGTTCCCGCCGCGGGATTCCTGCTGTGAGCGGCACCGCGCCGGTCGCCGTGATCACCGGCGGGGCGACCGGGCTCGGCGAGCGGATCGCCCGGCGCCTGCACAGCGGTGGCCACCGGGTGGCGATCGCCGACCTCGACGAGGCCGCCGCGAAACGCCTCGCAACCGAACTCGACCGGAGCGGGGCACACGCCCAGAGCTACCGCGTCGACGTCGCCAGCCGTCCCGACATCGACCAGCTGCTCGCGTCGGTGCTCGGTGACTTCGGCGGGGTCCAGGTGCTGGTCAACAACGCCGCGCGCACCCAGGCGCGGCCGTTGCTGGAGATCACGCCGCAGGAGCTCGACGAGGTGATGGCGGTGAACTTCAACGGCACCTTCCACGCCTGTCAGCTGTTCGGCGCGCATATGGCCGAGGCGGGGTACGGCCGGATCGTCAACATGGCCTCCCTGGCGGGCCAGAACGGCGGAACCACGACCGGCGGGCATTACGCGTCGTCCAAAGGCGCGGTCCTGACGGCGACCAAGGTGTTCGCCCGCGAGCTCGCCGCCAGCGGCGTCACCGTGAACGCGGTCTCCCCCGGACCGCAGGACAGCCCCATGGTCCACCGGATCGTCGGTGAGGAGAACCTCGACCGGCTGACGACCGGAATCCCGGTCGGACGGCTGGGCAGCATGACGTTCATCGCCGAGATGGTGGCGTTGCTCGCCTCCCCCGAAGCCGCCTCCGTCACCGGCGCCTGCTGGGACGCGAACGGCGGCCTGTTCATGCGCTGACCTGGAGGCACCTGGATGACGAACGTCCTGTTCCGCGTCGTCGAAATCACCGAGGAGACACCGGAAATCCGTACCCTGCGGCTGGTCCGGGAGGACGACGAACCGCTGCGCGTCCGTTACCGGGCGGGGGCGCATGTCGATGTGGTCGGCCCGACGGGGGTGCTGCGGCAGTATTCGCTGTGCGGCGCCCCCGACGATCCGCGGTCGATCCTGATCGCGGTCAAACGGGAGCCGGACTCGCGCGGTGGATCCGTGGCGATGCACCAGGTCTCGGTCGGCGATCACCTCAAGATCAGCGAGCCGCGCAATCTCCTGACGGTCGCCGAAGACGCGGACCGGCACGTCCTCGTCGCCGGTGGCATCGGCATCACGCCGCTGCTTTCGATGGCCTACGAGCTCTACACCTGGGGCAGCGAATTCGAGCTGCACTACTTCGCGCGTTCGAGGGAAACCGCGGCGTTCGTGGGACTTCTGGAGGAACGGGTCGAGTTCGCCGACCGCGTCCGGCCGCATTTCGGCGTCCCGCGCGGCGAACATCCCGCCGTTCTGCGGACGATCGCCGAGGTCCTGACGCCGTCGGCCCACGTCTACACCTGTGGCCCCGACGGTTTCATGCGCCAGGTCGGCGACGTGCTCGGCCCGGTCGTCGGCGCGGACCACGTGCACGTCGAGCATTTCGAAGCCGCGGAAGTGGACACCTCCGGCGACCGTCCCCTGACCGTCGAACTCGACACCGGCGAGGAATTCGAGGTACCGGCGGGGAAATCGATCCTGGCGGTGCTGGAGGACAACGGCATCGAGGTGTTCAAGTCCTGTGAGGAAGGGATTTGCGGCTCGTGTGTGTCCGGCGTGCTCGAAGGCACGCCGGACCATCGGGACAACTGCCTGACCGCGGCCGACCGCGAAGGCCAAATGGCACTTTGTGTCTCACGTGCGCTCACCGACCGGCTCGTCATCGAGCTGTACTGAGCGACCACCGTTTGGCGAATAGCCGGGCGACGGGCACCGCTGGCACGCTGGACCCGGTCCGCTCCGCCGAGAAAGGGTGATCCCCGGTGACGCGTCCCCTGGTTCTGGATCCGAACGGCCAAGACATCCACGCCGAGAACGAACGACTACGCGAACACGGCCCGATCACCCGGGTCGAATTGCCGGGCGGTGTCGTGGCCTGGTCGGTGACGGGATACGAACTCCTGCGCGATCTGCTCAGCGACCCGCGGGTTTCCAAGGACGCCCGGCAGCACTGGCCGGCGCTGGCCGACGTCAGCGCGGACTGGCCGTTGCTGGTGTGGGTCTCCGTGCGGAACATGTTCACCGCCTACGGTGCCGACCACAAACGGCTCCGCTCGCTCGTGACGCAGGCCTTCACGGCACGCAGGATCGCCACGCTGGAGCCATGGATCACCCGGATCGTCACCGATCTGCTGGACGGGCTCGCGGCCCGGCCCGCGGACGAACCCGTCGATCTGCGGGAGAACTTCGCCTATCCGGTCCCCATCGAAGTGATCTGCCATCTGTTCGGCGTACCGGACTCGGCGCGCGGCAGGCTTCGGCACTCGGTCGACGTCTTCTTCCGGACGTCGGCGAGCCAAGAGGCGATGCTGGCCGCGTACCAGGACATCCACTCGATCTTCACCGAACTCGTCGCCGCCAAGCGGGAGAACCCCGGCGAGGATCTCACCACCGCGCTCATCGCCGCGCAGGCCGACGGCGCCCGGCTCGACGAAACGGAACTGATCGACACCCTCATCCTGTTCATCTCCGCCGGCCATGAAACCACCGTGAACCTCCTCGACCAGGCCATCACCGCGCTACTGGCCCATCCGGACCAGCTCGCCCTGCTCCGCGCCGGACAGGCCTCCTGGACCGACGCGATCGAGGAGACCTTGCGGTGGCAGGCACCCGTGGCGAACCTGCCGTTGCGCTACGCCGTCGAGGACATCGCCGTCGCCGGCGTGGTCATCCGGCAGGGCGACGCGATTCTGGCGGGCTACGCCGCCGCCGGGCGAGACCCCGCACTGCACGGGCACGACGCCGACGCGTTCGACGTCACGCGCACGGACAAGGCGCATATCGCCTTCGGCTTCGGAGCGCACTTCTGCATCGGCGCGCCGCTGGCCCGGCTCGAGGCGGCGATCGCTCTACCGGCGCTGTTCGAGCGTTTCCCGGACATGACCCTCGCGACCGCACCGGAGGAGCTGCGGCATCTGGACTCGTTCATCTCGAACGGGCACCGTGTGCTGCCGGTGCTGCTGAAGGGACCAGAAGCCGGGTAGCACCTCCGATACCCGTGTCGCGAAAGCCACTTTCAGGACATCAGACGTCGCGAAAGTGGCTTTCGCGACACGACAGTCGCGGCGGTCAGCGGCCGCGGAACCGCGCCGCCAGCGCGCCGACCGGCGACCGCCTGCCCCGTACCGGAAGCGCGCCGGAAGTGATGTCCTCCAGCAAGGTCGCCACGGTCTCCCGCGCACAAGTGCGGTTCGCGCCGATCCCGCCCGAGGGACCGCGTTTGATCCAGCCGACCACGTAGGCGCCGCTGAGCCCGTCGACGCGACCGGCGGTGTTCGGGATCGTGCCCCGGTCGTCGTCGAACGGAAGCCCCGGTAGCGGGACACCTCGATAGCCGACGGCGCGGACGACCTGACCGGCGGCGATTTCCACCGGCCCGTCCCCACCCGTGACGCGCAGACCGCGAACCTGCGTATCGCCGATGATCTCGGTGGGCGCGGAGTGGAAGCGCAGGACGATCCGGCGCGAGTCCCCGGCCGGAGGCGCGGTCCAATCGACCGTCTCACGGCTGAGTTCGCGCAACAGCGCCGCTTTGCCGTTGCCCGCGTCGATCGCGGCCGCGGTCCGCGGGTCCGCCTCGTCGACGATCAGGGGCACGCCGTCGCGAGCGGCCAAGGCGAGCAGCTCCGGCGACGTGTACGCGGCGTCCTCCGGTCCGCGCCGGGCGAGCAGCACGACCTCCCGGATCTTGCTGTTACGCAAGCGTTCCAGTGCGTGCGGGGCGATCGTCGTCCCGGCGAGGTCGTCCGGGTCGGCGGTGAGGATCCGGGCCACGTCCAGCGCGACATTCCCGGTGCCGACCAGTACGACACGCTCCGCGGACAGGTCGACCGCGTTCGCGGGCACGTCCGGATGACCGTTGTACCAGGCGACGACGGTGGTCGCGGCGATACTGCCGGGCAGATCCTCGCCGTCCAGGCCGAGACTGCGCGCGGACGAGGCACCGACCGCGTAGACGACGGCGTCGTGCCGCTCGGCCAGTTCGTGCACCGACACGTCGCGGCCGATCTCGGTGCCCAGGCGCATCTTCAGCCGAGGATGCTCGTGAAGACGCGAGAAAGTCTCCCCGATCCGCTTCGTGGCCGGGTGGTCCGGGGCGACGCCGTAGCGGACGAGCCCGCCCGCGACCGGCAGCCGGTCGATCAGCGTGACCCGCGCGTTCGTGTGGAGAAGCAGATCCTCCACCGCGTACATACCGGCCGGGCCGGTGCCGACGACGGCGATGTCCGGCGGCGCGAAGTCGCTCGGGATGGCCCGGTCGAACGTCGGCGGGCCCCACCGGTGGAAGTTCGGCGCCGGGTCCACCGAGGCGACGGGCTCGCGGTCGGCGTAGAAGGCCGCGTTGATTCCCGCGTACACCTGCAGCGGTCCGGTCAGCAGATCCGCCGGGAAGATGGCGTCCACCGGGCAGGCGTCCGCGCAGGCCCCGCAGTCGATGCACGTGGCCGGATCGACGTAGAGCATCTCGGTGGTGCCGAAATCGGGCTCGTCCGGCGTCGGGTGGATGCAGTTGACCGGGCAGACCGACACGCAGGTGGCGTCGTTGCAGCAGGTCTGGGTGATCGCGAAGGCCATGTCAGATCAGGTTCGCCCGCTTGTAGAACACCAGCGCGGGGCGGGTGAGCAGACCGCACGAGCCGAGGAACTCCATCAGCCCGGCGCAGCTGGACCGCATCATCGCCTTGTGGTGTTCGTTGGCCTTCGCCTCGCGCAAGGCGCGCTTGGCGTCGAGCCCCGCGTGCTTGTAGACGTCGCGGTTGATCATGCTGCTGACGATGAAGTACGACGCGATCGCGACGACCAGCGCGTTGATCCGGCGGCGCAGGAAGCCCGCGCCCTCCAGCTGCTCACGCGTCTCTTCACGGGCGAACTTCATGTGCCGGGACTCTTCGACCACGTGGATGTTGTTGATGGTGCGCACGAACGGGACCACGCGTTCGTCGCGCATCCAGTCGCGCTGCATGACGTCGAGGACTTCTTCGGCGACGAGGATCGCCGCGTACGCCGCTTCGCCGCCGGCCGTCGCCTTGAAGATCCGGCCGAGTTCGACGGCGAGCTTGCGCGGGCGGTACGGCGGCGCGCCGAGCTTCTCCGCGCCGCGGGCGAACATGATCGAGTGACGGCATTCGTCGGCGATCTCGGTGAGCGCCCATTGGAACGCCGGATCGGTCGGGTCCTTGGCGTAGAAGTCACGCAGCACCATCTGCTGCAGGATCATCTCGAACCAGATGCCGGTGCTCGCGACCGAGGCGGCTTCCTGGCGTGTGAGCTCCTTCTGCTGCTCCGGGCTCATCTCGGCCCAGTAGCTCGTGCCGTAGAGGGTGCTCCACTCCGGGCTGGCGCCGTGGAAGTCCTTGTCCAGCGGCGTCTCCCAGTCCACCTCGGTGGCCGGGTCGTAGGACAGCATCGCGGACGAATCGAGGAGCCGCTGCGCGGTCTCGTGGCGGCCGGTCCCGGCCGTTCGTGGCACATCGGTGCTGGTCATACGGACCTCCCTGACGACGTCGACAGAGTGCGCGGCTACCTGTTACCGCAATTCACTGTTACTCAAGGTAACATATAGTCGGGCGGCTCGCAGCCCCCACGGAAGAAGGGGAAATCCACCCATGACCGCACCCCGCCGCATCGCCACCTTCGACCACGAAGGACTGATCTTCGACGTCCGGGACACCGGCCCGCTCGACGGCGCCGTCGCCGTCCTGCTGCACGGTTTCCCGCAGACCGGCGCCTCCTGGACCGACACCGCGGCCCAGCTCCACCAGCGGGGATACCGCACGATCGTGCCCGACCAGCGCGGCTACTCACCCCGCGCCTGCCCGCGAGGCCGCTTCGCCTACCGGTCCGGCCGCCTCGTGGCCGACACGGTCGCCCTCATCGAGACCCTCGGCTCCGGGCCGGTCCACCTCGTCGGACACGACTGGGGCGCCGTCGCCGCCTGGTCGACGACGGCACGGCGACCGGACCTGGTGAGGTCGCTGACCACCGTTTCGGTCCCGCATCCCGGAGCGTTCCTCCGCGCGATGCTCGGCAGCGACCAGCTCGTCCGGTCCTACTACATGTTCCTGTTCCAGCTCCCCTGGCTGCCCGAGCTCGCCATCCGGAGCCGGCCACGCGTGCTCGAACGCACGCTGGCCGGCACCGGGATGACACCCGCCCAGATCGACCAGGTCCGCCGGGACATCGTCCGCGGCGGGGCGCTCACCGGCGGGCTGAACTGGTACCGCGCGATGCTCTTCCAGCACCCGGCCGCCCTCCGCGCCCGGGTCACCGTGCCGACCACCCACGTCTGGAGCGACGGCGACACCGCGCTGTCCCGGCGAAGCGCCGAACTCGCCGGCCAGTACGTCGACGCCGCCTACCGGCTCGAAATCCTGACCGGCGTCAGCCACTGGGTCCCCGAAGAAGCCGCGACGACGCTGGCCGGCATCATCGACCGCACCGCCGCGGACGCCGCTAGTCGACGGGCGTGACCTCGGCCATCTCCGACCACGCGTCGCCGTCGAGGTTCTGGTAGTTGATCCGGGGCTTCTCGGCGACCACGGTCGACATGAACGGGAAGAAGTCCTGGGCGTGCTGAGTGGCGACGTGCGCGTCGCCCGCCGCGCTGTCGGCGAAGACCTCCACCAGGACGAACTCGTTCTCGTCACCGGCGTTCTGGTAGTAGTCGAACGAGACGTTGCCGGGTTCGCTGCGCACCTGCCGCGTGTAGCGCTCGATACCCGCCAGCCATTCGGTTCGCTTCTCGGGACGGATCTGTGCTTTGAGGACGATCAGGATCATGGCCCGAGTATCGCAAAGCGGGCCTTCACGCGCTCCGCTCCGAGGCCACCGAAGGCCGGATGAAAGACTGTCCTCGTGATCACCCGGCTCCGGTCCTGTTGGTCCGCGATCCGGTACCTGGCGGTCGGCGCGGCCTCCTCCATGGTCGCCTGGTTCGTCCTCGTCGGCATGCTGTTCGTGCTGCTGATGTGCCCGTTCGGGGTCGGGATCCCGGCGTTGCCCATCGCGCTCCAGCTCATCCGGCGCCCGGTCAACTTCGAACGACGGCGGGCCGCCCGGCTGCTGGGCGAGCCGATCCCCGAGCCGTACCGGTCCGGGAACCCGGTGACCGATCCGGCGTCGCGACGGGATCTGGGCTGGCTCGTCTTCCACGGCGCCACCGGTTTCGTCATCGGCATCTTCGCCGTCGCCCTGCCGCTCGGCGGGCTCCGGCAGATCGTCACGGCGTTCATCTGGCCGACGGTCCCCGGCGGCGTGGAAAGCTCCCTCGGGTTCATGGTCACGTCGTGGCCGCTGGCGGCGCTCAGCGCGATCACCGGCGCCGGCATGATCGCGCTGATCTTCCTGTTCCCCCGGGTGGCCCGCTGGCAGGCCTCCATCACGCGCAGGCTGCTCGCGCCGGCGCCAGGCGTGGTGCTGACCGACCGCGTCGTCGAACTGGCCGCGTCGCGGGCCGCCGCGCTGGAGGCGCACGGCGCCGAACTCCGCCGCCTCGAACGCGACCTGCACGACGGGACGCAGGCGAGGATCGCCGCGGTGGTGCTGCAGCTGGGGATCGCCGACTCGCTCTTCGAGAAGGATCCGCAGCGGGCGCGGGAGTTGCTCGGCAAGGCGCAAGACACCGCGACCGGCGCGCTCGCCGAACTCCGGACCGTCGTACGCAGTATCCACCCGCCGCTGCTGACCGACCGCGGCCTCGACGGCGCCGTCACGGCACTGGCCGACCGCTGCCCCGTTCCGTGCACTGTGGACGTTCGCAGCCGCAGTCGTCGTCCCGCCGCGGTCGAGGCGGCCGCGTACTTCGTCGTCGCCGAGATGCTGGCCAACATCACCAAGCATTCCGGCGCCGAACACGCCTGGATCACCCTCGACGGCACCGCCGACACCCTGCTCATCGAAATCCGCGACGACGGCCACGGCGGCGCCGACGAATCCGGCGGCAGCGGCCTGTCCGGGATCCGCAAACGGGCCGAGGCCTTCGACGGGACCTTGAAACTGTCGAGCCCCGCGGGTGGGCCGACCGTACTGAAAGTGGAGTTGCCATGCGGGTCGTGATCGTCGAGGACGACGCGCTGCTGCGCGAAGGCCTGGTGATGCTGCTGAACACCTCGGGCATCGACGTCGCCGCCGCGGTGGACGACGTGGACGAGTTCCTCGAACTGGTCACCAAGGACCGGCCCGACGCGGTGATCACCGACGTCCGGCTGCCGCCGACCCACACCGACGAAGGCCTCCGCGCCGCCGTCAAGGCGCGGAAGATGTACCCCGGGCTGCCCGTGCTCGTGCTGTCCGCCCACGTCGAGACCGGCTACGCGGCGGAACTCCTGGCCGACGGCAAGGGCGCCGTCGGGTACCTGCTCAAAGAGCGGGTGGGGAAGGTCGAGAAGTTCCTCGACGCGCTGGACCGGGTCGTCAAGGGCGGGACGGCCATGGACCCCGAGGTGATCACCCAGCTGATGGCGCACCGCCGGGCGACCGATCCGCTCGAAGGGCTGACCGCGCGGGAGCGCGAGGTGCTCGGGCTGATGGCGGAGGGCTACAACAACACGACCATCGCCGAACTGCTGGTGGTGAGCGACGGCGCGGTGCACAAGCACATCCGGAACATCTTCGCGAAGCTCGGGTTGCCGGAGGACAGCGGGCACCGGCGGGTCTTGGCGGTGCTGGCGTACCTGGGCGGAAAAGGCTGAGGCCCTCCGTTACTGCTCACCCATGTCTGAGCAGGGCGAATGTGAGGTGCCCGCGGCCACCTGATTCGAGTGTGGAGGATTCGGGACGTTGAGTGTCCCCAATCCTCCGTCGATCAAGCTCACGCCGAGCGGGGAAGATTCCGGACACTGAACGTCCGAAATCCTCCCCGCTCACCGACATCGAATCATCGAGGGACAAGTCGGCCGCGGCGTGATCGCACGCCAGGTCGATATCGCGCTATCCGGGTTCTCACGAGGCCCCGAGTTCTTCCGCGAGCCCGACGACGATGTCCTCCGGACCGCGGACGTAGCAGAGCCGGTAGACGTTCTCGTACTCCTCCACCGCACCCACGAGTTCGGCGCCGTGAGCGCGCAGGCGGGCCACCACGTCGTCGATGTCGTCGACGGCGAACATGACGCGGCGGATGCCCAGCGTGTTCGCCGGAGCGGGCTCAGGTTTGATGGCCTTCGGCCGATGGAACTTCGCCAGCTCGATCCGCCCCGGACCGCCCGGGATCCGCAGCATGGCGACGTCCTGGCTGACGTCTTCGAGCCCGATGACCCGTTCCGCGCCGGGCCAGTCGAGTGGCCCCTTGCCTTCCAGCTCCATCCCCAGTTCGACGAAGAACGCGATGACCGCGTCGAGGTCTTCGACGACGATGAGGACGTTGTCCATCCGATGGATCGCCACGATGGAACTCCTTCGCTCGGTCCGGCTGTCGTGGGGTAGCGCTGGCACCACCCCACGACGGGGGTCACTCCCCTGGTCCCCCGATCCGTCGAACCATAGCGTCTTTCCCATGAACGACACCAAAAACGCCGGCGGCACGATGGTCACCGCCGCCCTCTGGCTGGTCCTGCTCGTCAGCGCCGCCACCAACTCGATCGGCCAGTTCGCGGGGCTGGACTGGACGTTCCGCATGGCCGCCGGCGCCGTCTCGGTCGTGTGCATCGTGCTGCTGATCGTCCGCTACATCGCACGACGCAAGGCCTGAAAGCGATCGGCCCGCCCGGGTGTCCGGGCGGGCCGAATCGTTCAGGACACCTTCGGCGTCGCGCGCACGCCATGGTGCATGTACGGCTCCCCTGTCGGCAATGTGTAGAACGTGACCGGCATCCAGGTCTGCGCGCCCGGCTCACGGCAGACGTAGAGCGAGTCGGTCACCGGGACCAGGTCGAACTCCATCGTCTTCTCCGGCATCAGCTCCGCCAGCGGGCCCGTCGCCGTCTGCCGCAGCCGGAGTCCGTCCTTTTCGGACAGGACCTCCATCAGCACACCGGCCCGTTCGTAGACGCCGACGTGCCTCGAACCGTCGACGGTGACCGGCGGAGAGGGCGGCGTCAGCGGCCGCGGCATCGCCACATCCGCCAGTTCCGCGAAGATCTCCCGGTACAGCTCCTCGAACAGGTCGCGGGTGTTGCCGCCGTTGGTGAGCAGCGTGACGGCGAGCCCCTGATCGGGCAGCAGCCGCAGGAACGCGGACTGCCCGATCGTGTTGCCGTCGTGGCCGATGATCCGCCGTCCGCTCCAGTCGTCGCGGATCCAGCCGAGGCCCCACGAGTCGCCGAGGGAGTGCTTGTCGGGGAGGTCGGCGTGCTTCTCGGCCATCGCGGCGGCGGACGCCGTGGTCAGGATCCGCTCACCGGACGGGGTGAGCCCGCCGGTCAGATGCAACCGGGCGAAGCCGAGCACGTCCTTGGTGGTGGCGGTGATCAGGCCCGCCGGCCCCATGTTCCGCGGCAGTCCCCAGACCGGGGCGGGCTTCGGCTCTTCGTCCGCGCCACCGACGTGCCCGACGGCCGCGCGGTGCAACAGCGCCTCCTCGGGCAGCGTCACGGTGTGGGTGAGACCGAGCGGGGCGAACAGTTTCTCCCGCATCGCCGCGTCCCAGGTCTGCCCGGTGAGCTTCTCGATCACCCGGCCCATCAGCACGAAACCCGAGTTGCAGTACGAGAAAGTCTCGCCGAGAGGATGGTTCTGCGCGGCCTGGTCGAGGATTTCCACATAGCGTTCGAGGCAGTCGTCGCCTCGGCCGGTGTCGGTGAAGACGTCCCCGTCGATCCCGCTGGTGTGCGTCAGCAGATGCCGCATGGTCACCTGCTTGGCGACGTCCGGATCGGCGAGCCGCAGTTCGGGGACGACGTCGGCGATCGGCGCGTCGAGATCGAGCAGGCCCTCGTCGACCAGCTGCATGACCACGGTCGCGGTCCACACCTTGGAGATCGAGCCGATCTGGAACACCGAGTCTTCGGTGACCTCGACTCCGGTCGTCGTGTTCAGCACGCCGTAAGAGGCCAAGACCTCGGCGTCATCACCGACCCGCGTGATGCCCAGCGCCGCACCGGGAACACGGTACTTGCGCGCCAGCTCGGCCAGACGGCGACGCCAGTGCGCCACTTCGATCGGCACCCGCGACACCCCGTCCGCGGGCGCCGCGTACTGCTCGACCCATTCGAGGACGCGCCGGTTGAAGTCGACGCGCTGCGAGGGCGGTCCATCGAGGATGAACAGGTGCGAGGCGTCCGGGTACAGCACCAGCCGGGACGGGACACCCCGAGCGCGCAGGGCGCCGAACCACTGCTCGGCCTGACCGACCGGGCACCGGTCGTCGTTCGCACCCTGGACGACGAGCGTCGGCGTCCGCACGTCGGCGACGCGGGCGAACGGCGAGAACCGCTCGTTCGCCTTGTCCCACGCCGGACCACCGAGTTCACCGACGGCCAGGTAGTGCCCGGCGTCGGAGGTGCCGCCCATGCTGGTGAGGTCGCTGACCACACCGCCGGCGACGGCGGCGGCGAAGCGGTCGTCGCGGCTGGTCAGATAGCAGGTCATGAACCCGCCGTAGCTGTAGCCCGCCACGGAGAGCCGGTCCGCGTCGGCGATCCCTTCCGCGACCAGCTGGTCCAAGGGTTCGAGGAAGTCGGCCGCGTCGGCGACACCCCAACCGCCGACCGCGCCGGTGTAGAAGTCCTCGCCGTAGCCGTCGCTGCCGCGCGGGTTGAGCAGCAGTACGGCCCAGCCTCGGGCAACGAGCGCCTGGTGATAGAGGTGGATCGAGTCGGCCGCGCCGTTCCAGGCGTTGTGCGGTCCGCCGTGGATGTCGAGCAGCAGTGGCGCGGCGCCGGATCGCGACGGGTCCCGCAGCAGCCAGCCGTGGACGACGGTGCCGTCGGCGATGGTGAATTCCCGTTCCTCGTGGCGGAAGAGCTCGACGTCGGACTCGCCGTGCCCGGTCCGCACCTCGATCGCGCCGGAGGCCCGGTCGACGACGGTGACCTCACCGAACGACGTGGCCGTGGCGAGGACGACCACGACCCGCCCACCCGAGATGTCCATTCCGGACACGACGCGGTCCGCGCCGGCCAGCACCGCGCGCGGGGTCCCGCCCTGGGCGTCCACTTCGTACAGATGGGTGCAGCCGCGGTCGCGGACGCCGAACAGCACGGTGCCGTCGTCCGTCACCTGCGGCAGGGCCCCCGGATAACCGGGGCCGCCGGACATCACGTTGCGGTCCAGCGCGGCGGCGAGGTCGGCCGGATCGCCACCGTCCAGCGGCACCCGCCACAGCCCCAGGTGCCCGACCTCGGTATCGGGCCTGCCGACCACCAGCAGCGCGGTCCCGTCGGCGGTCCAGCCGACCGTGCCCGCCATGCCCTCGCCGGAGCCGATCAGCCGCGGCTCGGCGGTCTTCGTGGTCACGTCGAGAACGTAGGCACCGGAACGGAAGGTCAGATCCGCGTCACCGTCCCGTCCGGCGGAGAAGGCCAGCCTGGTGCCGTCGGGCGACCAGGCCGGTTCGCCGGCGTGCCAATCGCCGAAGGTCACCTGCCGGACTTCCCGGGTGGCGACGTCGAGGACGTGCAGATGTTTGCGGATCGTCTTGATCAGGCCGGCGCCGTCGGCCTTGAAGTCCAGGCGGTCGGCCACCACGGGAGCGTTCGGCCCGAGTTCCCCGCCCGCCAGGTCGACCGCCGCCGAGAACGCGATCTTGCCGCCGTCCGGGCTCCAGACCGGGGCGCCCGCACCCAGCGGGAGTTCGGTGATCCGTTCGGCTTCTCCGCCCGAAGACGGCAGGAACCACACCTGCGGCGGTCCGTCCTGCGTACGGAGGAACGCGATCCGCGTGCCGTCCGGCGCCCACTTCGGTGCCATGTCGGCGGTTCCGCGGGTCAGCTGCCGCGCTTCGCCGCCGGTCGCGCCGACCTCCCAGAGCGTGTACACGTTCCGGTCCTCGTCGCGGTCGGCGGTACGCAGGACGTAGACGATCCGGTCGCCGTCCGGGGAAAGCGAAGGCTGGCTGGGGACGGCGATGTCGTACAGGTCGTCGAGACCGAGACGTCGGGTCATGATGCGCTTGCTCCTCTGGAGATCGTGAGCTGGTGGCTCTCGTTTTCGCTGAAGTGGCAGGCCGCCGAATGACGTCGGTGTGCCGCGTCGTCCGAAGGATCCGCCTGGAGACAGAGTTCGCGGCCGGTACGCACGAGCGGGCCGACCGGGCAGCGGGTGTGGTAGCGGCACCCGGCGGGTGGATGGTGCGGGTCGGCGGGTTCGACGTCGGCGGTCTCGCTCGCGTCACCGAGATCCAGCAGTGAACCGGTCGCCGACGGCGCCGCGGCGAGCAGATCCCGGGTGTACGGATGCTGCGGGTCGCTGAGCACCTGTTCGGCCGGGCCGACCTCGACGATCCGGCCGAGGTACATCACGGCGACGATGTCGCTGAGATAGCGGATCACCGCGAGGTTGTGCGAGATGAACAGCATCGACAGGCCCAGCCGTCGTTGCACGGACCGGACGAGGTTGAGCACCGCGCCCTGCACCGAGACGTCGAGCGCCGAGGTGATCTCGTCCGCGATCAGCACCTCGGGCCGCCCGGCCAGCGCGCGGGCGAGCGCCACCCGCTGCCGCTGGCCGCCGGAAAGCTGCCCGGGCAGATGGCCCGCCCGGTCCGGGTCGAGATTGACCAGTTCCAGGAGCCGGGCGACCTCGTCCCGGCGCGCCGCGCGGCCGGGCAAGACGCCACGCGGGATCGCTTCGGTGATCGACTCCCCGATGCTCATCCGGGGGTCCAAAGAGGAATACGGATCCTGGAACACCATCTGCAAGGGCGGTCGGCGGGGCAGCTTGCGCACGTCCACGCCGCCCAGCAGAACGCGTCCCGCGCTGATCGGCGAGAGCCCGACGGCGGCACGGGCCAGCGTCGACTTCCCGGAGCCCGATTCGCCGACGAGCCCGACGACCTGTCCGGAAGGGACGGTCAGGCCGACCCGGTCGACAGCGGTGAGCCCGCGCCTGCCGCCGTACCGCACGCTCACCGCGTCGAAGACGAGATCGCTCATTCCGCACCTCCGGCGGTCACGGTTTCCTTGGCGGGCCGGGAAAGCGGCGCGGGGTACCAGCAGGCGACGCGGTGCCCGGCTTCCACGCGCTCCAGCACCGGGTCTTCGAGACGGCACCGGTCGGTCGCCACCGGGCACCGGTCGGCGAAGGCGCAGCCATTGGGTACGCGATCCGGCTCCGGCGGACGGCCGGGGATCACCGCGAGCGAAGCCTCACGATCGGTCTCGAGGTCGAGCGTCGCGGCCATCAGTGCCCGCGTGTAGGGATGCCGCGGCGTCGCGGCGGACGGCAGGTCCTCCACCACCCGGCCCGCGTACATGACCAGAATCCGCTCGCACGTCTGCGAAACGACCGCGATGTCGTGGCTGATCAGGATGATCGCCGTGTCCCGTTCGGCCCTGGTCCGCGCCAGCAGCCGCAGCAGCTGCCGTTGCACGGTGACGTCCAGCGCCGTGGTCGGCTCGTCGGCGATGATGAGCTTCGGATCGCCCATCAGCCCCATGCCGATCATCGCGCGCTGCCGCATCCCGCCGGAGAACTCGTGCGGATACTGCCGCGCACGCCGTTCGGCGGCGGGGATCCGCACGGCGCGCAACCGGTCCACGGCCCGCTCGAAGGCCTTGGCACGCGGAAGCCCCTGGTGCTGTTCGGCGACTTCGGCCAGCTGACGGCCGATCCGCCTGGTCGGGTTGAACGAGGTCATCGGATCCTGGAACACCATCGCCAGCGACGTGCCGAGCAACCCGCGCAAGTCCCGTTCCGGCGTCGTCAGCACCGGTGTGCCGGCGAATTCGAGTTTGTCCGCGGTGACCACGGCAGGCGCTTCGACCAGCCGCGACACCGCCAGCCCGGTCAGGCTCTTCCCCGAGCCCGACTCGCCGACGACACCGATCGCCTCGCCCGCGCGGACGGTGAAGCTCACCCCGCGTACCGGAACGGTCCAGCCCGCCGGACGAGGGAACGCGACCTGGAGATTCTCCACCACCAGCACCGCGTCGCCGGGCGTCTCGGCCACGTCCTCCCTGGCGGGCGTGACCGGCCGCGGGGCGAGCTTGCGCAGCCCGGTGCGGACGCCGATCACCCCGGCGACGGTCTCGCCGACCAGGTTGAAGGCGAGCCCGGCCAGTACCACCGCCACTCCCGGCGCGAGCGCGGCCGCCGGGTTGACGTAGATCCCGTTGAGCCCCTCGCCGAGCAGCCGTCCCCAGTCGTAATCCGGTGCCTGCACACCGATACCGAGGAACGACAGCCCCGAGAAGGCCAGCAGGCAGGCTCCCGCGCCGATGGTCGCGTTCACCACCAAGGGTTCGCCGATGTTCGGGAGGATGTGCCGGATCAGCAACCGCGTCCGGCCGACTCCGGAGATCCGTGCGGCGGACACGAAATCCTGCCCCGCCACCGAAGCCGACAGCGTCTGGGCCAGCCGCGCGAACGCCGGAGCCAGCGCGAAACCGACCGCGAACACCGCGCCGTGTGTCCCGACCCCGAAGATGACCGAGAAGAACAACACCAGCAACAGCCCGGGGAACGCGACCGCGATGTTCACCGCGGAGGTGACCAGCCGCGCGGCGGGCCTCGGCAGCAGCGAGGGCAAGGTGCCGAGGACGAGCCCGGTCACCACCCCGATCACCGTCGCGAGCACGGCCAGCAGGACCGAAAGCCGGGTCGCGACCAGGACACGGAAGAGGATGTCGCGGCCGAGATCGTCGGTGCCGAGCCAGTGCGCCGCCGACGGTCCCTGCGCGATGGCGTCCGTGTCGATCGCGAAGGCGTTGTCGTGCCACAGGATCGGGGCGAACACCGCGAGGGCGAGCACCAGCGCCAGCAGGGCCGCCGCGAACCCGCCCACCGGGGTGCGCAGGGCCGCGAACCATTTCGCCATCTCAGTTCTCCCGGATCGTCGAACGCGGATCGAGAACGGCCAGCAGCACGTCCACCGTCAGGTTCACCAGCAGGACCCCGATGCCGTAGACGAGCACGATCCCCTGCACCAGCGGATAGTCCTTCTGGAGGATCGACTGGGCGATGGTGGAGCCGAGGCCCGGCCAGGCGAAGACGTTCTCCACGAGCACCGTCCCGGCGACCATCCCGGTCAGCATCAGCCCGCCCATGGTGAGCGTCGCGGTCAGCGCGTTCGGCAGGGCGTGCCGCAGGTAGACCAGCCGCGCGGGCAGCCGCTTCGCCCGCGCGGTGCGGATGAAGTCGTTGCCCAGCACGGAAAGCGTCTCCACCCGGACGATACGGGCGAGCACCGACGCCGGGCCGAGCGCCAGCGCGATCACCGGGAGCACGAACGAGCTCGCGTCCGCGTTCCCCGCGACCGGGAACCACCCCAGCTGGACCGAGAAGAACGCGACCAGCGCCACGGCGAGCAGGAACTCCGGGATGGCCGCGAGCAGCACCGTCGTCGAGGTGAACGCCAGCTCGCCGCCCCGCCGCCGTCCACCGCGGGTCAGCACGGCGAACAGCAGGCCCAGCGGGATCGCGATCGCGATGACCACCGCGAAGGCGGGCAACGCCAGCTGGAGGGTGGCGGGCAGCCGGTCGCCGATCACCTCGGAGACCGGCTGCCCGCTCGTCATCGACGTCCCGAAGTCACCGGTGACCAGTCCGCCGAGGTAGTGGACGTACTGCAGCCACAGCGGATCGTCGAGGCCGAGCGCCGCCCGGCGCGCGTTCACCAGCTCGACCGGCGCGGTCAGCCCGAGCGCGGCGCGGACCGGATCGCCGGGGATCAGCTGGATCATCAGGAACGCCGTGGTGACCAGGACCCACAACGAGATCGCGAACCGGCCGAGGCGGCGCACGGCGAACGACAGCCACGGGCTGCCGCGCAACCCGGCCGGGGCGACCGCGACGGCCATCAGGCGTACATCCGGATCGACGACGGCTCGACCGAACCGAAGATGACCTTGAACCGCGCGTTGCTGCCGAAGGTCGGGATGACCGAGTTGACGTACGGCACGACGTCGAGCCGCTCGATGAGCGCCTGCTCCGCCGCGAGCCAGGTCGCGCAACCCGAGTCACCGGACATCTGCGCCGCCTGCGCGGCCTGCGACGTGTACTTCTCATTCTCGATATGCGCGAAGTTCGTCCCGGCGGGCGGCTTCGGCCCCGAAACGAACGGGCCGATCTGGCTCGGCAGCAGCAGGGTCACCGGTGCCAGCGAGATGTCCCACTCACCGGTGTTGAAGAGCACCTGGCTCGTCCCCGGGCTGTCCAGACCTTTGAGCGTCACGTCGGCGCCGACGGCCTTCCACGACTGCTGCATCAGTTCGGCGGCGGGGGCCATCGTCGGCCCGAGCTGCGTGCCGTAGATGGCGGTCAGCGCGAGCCGTTTGCCGTCCTTGACCCGCACCCCGTCCGCTCCCGGCTTCCAGCCGGCCGCGTCGAGGGCCGACTTCGCGGCGGCGACGTCGAACGCGGGCAGCTTGCCGGCCACCGCGTCCCCGGCGCACGCCTTGGGTTCGGTGGTGACCATCCCCTGGCTCGGCGCCCCGGAGCCGCTGGTGAGCACCTTGCCGATCTGGGCGAGGTCGAGCGCCTGCACCAGCCCGCGCCGCACGGCCTGATCGCCGCCGGCGCGTCCGGGTGCCTGGTTGAAGAACATCTCGCCCATCGGCACGACCTGCTCGCCGTGGAACAGTTTCTGGGCACGCAGGCGCTGCTGG
Source organism: Amycolatopsis sp. EV170708-02-1 (assembly GCF_022479115.1). Classification (NCBI taxonomy): domain Bacteria; kingdom Bacillati; phylum Actinomycetota; class Actinomycetes; order Pseudonocardiales; family Pseudonocardiaceae; genus Amycolatopsis; species Amycolatopsis sp. EV170708-02-1. The sequence goes on along the minus strand of NZ_CP092497.1, from coordinate 1,535,612 downwards.
TCCTGGCCGGTGATCCGGGCGCCGTTGAGCTCACCGGACAGCAGCAGGTTCGCGGCGGTCGTCATGTTCTGGATGACCCGGAAGGTCACCTTCTCCGGCAGGCCGGGCTGTTCACGCTGCCAGTCCCCCGGGCCCCACGCGTAGTCCTTGCGCCGGGTGAGGGTGTAGTGGTCGTTCGGCACGATCTCGGTCATGGTGAACATGCCGGTGCCGTACTTGCCCTTGGCGAGCGCCTGCCGGTCGGTCACGCCCTTGCCGCAGACGATCGGCAGGCCGCCGACGTTGCGCAGCAGGAACGCGTCCGGCGCGCCACTGGTGAGCGTGATCTTCCTGGCCGCGTCGTCGGCGGTCGCCTTGGTGCCCGGCGCGACGGTGAGCCCGGACATCGGCGACTTGTTGGCGGGATCGCCGACGAAGTTGACGTTCGCCGCCACGTCGCTCGCGGTCAGCGGCGTGCCGTCGTCACAGGTGACCCCGTTCCGCAGGGTGAAGGAGGCCGTGGTCGTGGAGGCCTCCCACTTCTCGGCCAGCCCGGCGATCGGTTTGCCGGACTCGTCGAGGTTGATCAGGCTGTCGTAGAGGTAGCGCCCGATGTCGAGCGCGACCGAGAGCACGGTCATCGCCGGGTCCAGCGTTCCCGGATCGGTGCCGATCGCCATCGTGAAGGTCTTGCCCTCGGTCAGTTTCTGGTTCGCGGTCCGGTCCTGCCCGGATTGCGACGTCCCCCCGCACGCGCTCACGGTCAAGGCCACCACGCTCGTGATCGCGGCGGTGAGCCGAGCTTTCTTCATGCGGTTTCTCCTACTGGGTAACGGTCTGCGCACGGAGGTGATCGACGGCGAGGCGGGCGGCCTCACCGAGGGCGGAATCGACCGCGGGCAGGCGGTCGGCGAGGGATTCGGCGCGGGTGAACACCGCGACGGCGTACCGGCGACCGTCCACATGGGTCACCACCCCCGCTTCGTTGCGGACGGCGGGAAGCGTCCCGGTCTTGGCCGCGATCGCCACCCCGGCGGGGAAACCCGACGAGATCCGGTGCGGCCAGATCTGCTGCGCCATGATCGTCCGCACGCGTTCGCAGGCGGCCGGGTCGCCCGCGCGGTCGGTCCAGATCGCGTCGAGCAACGCGGTGATCTCCCTCGGTGTCGACGCCGTCGTGCGTTCCGGGTCGAGCACCGAGAGCTTCCACATCTGTTCTTCGGAGGCCGCGCCGAAGACGGCCTCCAGGTCGTCGTCAGGTTTCGCGCCGAGATCGGCGATCACCGAGGCGAAAAGGTCTTCGCAGCAGCCGATCAGCCGCGTCCTGGTGAGGCCGAGATCGGTGAGCACCCGGTCCACGGCCTCCTGCCCGACCCGGTGGTAGACGACGTCGGTCGCGGCGTTGTCGCTCATCGTCAGCATGAACTGCGCCAGGTCGCGCCAGCTCATCTCGACGTCGTCCGCGCAGCCGGCGGTCCCGATCCCGCCGATCCGGTACCGCGCGGTGACGCGGGTCCGCTCGGTTTCGTCGAGCCGTCCGGCGGCCACCTCGCGGGCGAAGGCGACCGCCACCGGGATCTTGAACACCGACGCGAGCACGACGGGATCGTCCGCGCCGACGCCGACCTCGGGGCCGTCGGGGACGCCGATCTCGCGCGCGTGCACGAATCCGCGCGCCCCCGCCTTGGCGAAGGCGGCCTCGATCTCGGCGGCGATCGCCGTCACCGGGCCACCCGGCGGTCGGCGCGTCCCGTGTGGACGAACAACGCGCGACCGGTGCCGTCGTCGCCGACGAACGCGTGCGGCATGTGCAGGCCGAGCCCGTCGTTTTCGGCGACCAAAGTGTCGCCGTGGTAGCCCAGCAGCCTGTTCTTCTCCGGCCCGGAACCGAGGTCGGCGAACACGCCCTTCGGTGTCCGCTCCAGCCACAGACCACCGTCCTCGTCCTGGCTGACGACGATGTCCGCCACCTGCGACGAGTACTCGCCCACGAAGCGGGACGGGTCGGCCGGGGCCTCCGCGGCGTTCGGCTCCGGCAGCGGCGAGACCTCGACACCGGCGAGGTCGCCGAGCACCTTCCGGAAGATGTCCAGGTACAGGTGCAACGGTTTGCCGCCATTGGTCAGCAGGGCCACCGCGACGTTGCTGCCCGGCACCACGCGCAGGAACGCGGACTGGCCGATGGTGCCGCCGTCGTGGCCGATCACCGGGCCGCCGTCCCAGTCGAAGATCATCCAGCCGAGCCCCCACGCCCCGCCCATCAGGCCGAGGTAGGGCAGCTCGACCTGGCGTTCCCACATGGCGCGGGCGGTTTCGGGCTTGAGGACCTGGGTGCCATCGTCCGCGCGGCCTTCGTTGAGGTGCATGCGGACGAAGGTGAGCAGGTCGCGCGGGCGCATGGCGAGATGTGAACCCGCCGGCACGTTGGACCGCGTCAACGCCCAGACGGGCGCGGCCTCCGGCTCGTCGTCCGGTGTCGGCTGGAGGTGGCCGATCGCCGCGCGGTACCGGATCGCGTCGTACGGCCCGGCCGCGGCGTGGGTCAGGCCGAGCGGCGCGAAGAGATGGTCACGCAGGCAGTCGTCGTAGCACTTTCCCCGCAGGACCTCGACGATCCTGCCGAGCACGCAGTACCCGGCGTTGTTGTAGGAGAACATCTCTCCCGGCTGGAACAGCTGGGGCACGTCGGAAAGCGTCGCCACGAGCTTCGCGACGCAGTCGTCGCCCTGCCCGGTGTCGGTGAAGATGTCGCCCTCGAATCCGGAGGTGTGACAGGTCAGCTGCCGCACGGTGACCCGCGAGGCCGCGTCGTCGTCCGAGAGGGTGAACTCGGGGAGGTAATCGCGGACCGGCTTGTCGAGGTCGAGCATGCCTTCGTCGACGAGCTGCATCGCCAGGGTGGTCGTCCACACCTTGGTGATCGACCCGATCTGGAAGACGGAGTCCACTGTGGACTCCACGCCGGTGCTCTTGTTCAGCACGCCGGCCGCGTGGTCGATCACCTCGCCGTTCGCGAAGACGGCGATGGCGGCGCCGGGCACCTGATGCTTCTCCAGCAGGGCGGCGAAGTTCTCCGCGAGCCAGGTATCGATTTCGGAAAGTTTCGACATGCGCACCTCTTGTCCGTGGAAAGGGTGGTCCGGCGGTTCCCGGAATGCTAGGCCGGTGACGGGCGTCACCGGTTCGTGCGGAACGACGAGAGCGGCCGGAAAATTCATCCGGGCGGACGAATCATTCGCCGTCGGCCTGGGGAAGCCTCAGCCATTCGACGGCTTGTGCCGCGGCGAACCCGATGAACGCGTCCCGCTCCGGTACCCGCGACCGCCCGTCGACCGCGTCGGTGAAAATCCCTACCGCGTAACGGCCGCCATCCGGGTACTCGACCACACCGACCTCGTTGCGCACCGACGGCAACGTCCCGGTCTTGCCGCTGACGCGGATCCCGTCGTCCGGGAACCCGGATCGCAGCCGGTGCGGCCACACCTGGAGTTCCATCCAGCGCCGGACGTCCGCGCACGCCGCCGGCGTGGCCGCCTCGTCGCGCCAGACGAGCCCCAGCAGCCGGGTGATCTCCTCGGCGGTCGTGGCGCAACTGTGTTCCGGTTGCAGCGCGCGCAACGCGGTGATCCGCTCGATCGGAAGCTCCGTCAGCAGCCGTTCGTCGTCCTCGTAGGAGATTCCGAGGTCCTCGCCGATGCTGCCGAGCACCTCTCCACAGTCGTGCGTGACGGTGGTGTGCTCGAAACCGAGGTCGCGCAACGTCTTCTCCGTCGCTTCCTTTCCGACGCGATCGAGGATCAGGTCGGTGGCGACGTTGTCGCTGATCCCGATCATCAGGATCGCGAGGTCGTACCAGGACATCGTGATCTCGTGCCGGAACGTGGCCAGGCCGTACGGGCTCGGCGTGGGATGCCCCGGCGGGACGGTGATCCGCTCGCCGAGGTCGAGCCTGCCCTCGGCCGCCTGCTTCGCCAGTTCGAGCGCGATCGGGACCTTGAAGACCGACGCCGTGACGACCGGGGCGTGTTCGTCGACGCCGATCCACCGGGTGCCGTCGATTTCGGCCGCGTGCAGCCGGACCCGGACGCCGACCTCCTTGGCGCGCTCGGTGATCTTTTCGGTGACTTCGGACGCGGTGGGCATGGAACTCCTGTCTGCGTTGGGCTCGTGAGTGTTGAGGACGGTTAGAACCGTCCTCAACACTCACGAGGCCGAGCTGGGACTGGCCGGGGAGAACGTGAACTGCGCCGGATTCTGCGGTACCCAGAACGCCATCACGGCGGTGAGGAAGGTCGTGCCGATGAGGAAACCGAACGCGGCGGTGTAGGAGAAAGCGTCGGCGAGCCAGCCCATCGCCACCGGAGCGACCGCTCCCGCGACCTGGCCGCCGAAGTTCATCACTCCCATGCCGATCCCGGTGACCGCCGTGGGCAGCACGCGCAGCGGCAGGCCGAAGACCGCCATCGTCGCCATGCCGAACACCGCGAGCGCCAGCGTCTCGTAAAGGGTGAACTCCGCCGTGCTGTCCGCGTTCACCATCAGGATCAGCAGCACCACGGTCACCAGGGCGATCGAGCCGAGGTACCAGCGGCCGTGGTCGTGGAAGTAGCGGTCGAACAGCCAGCCGCCGAGGATGGTCGTGCCGATGCTGACCAGCATCGGTATCGCGGCCAGTATCCCGGTCTGGCTCAACGACAGGCCCCTCGACTCCAGCAGGTAGCTGGGCACCCAGGTGATCATCCCGTAATTGAGCATGTTGGTGACGCAGAACAGCAGGGTGAACTTCCAGATGACCGGCGACTTCAGCACCTGTTTACGGGAGACCTCGGGGGTTTTCACCTCTTCGCGCGGAAGGCTGCTCAGTTCTTTGGGCAGTGCCTTGGGAAGCAGCGTCCAGACGACCACGCCGATGACCGCGCCGACACCCGCCATCCAGAAGAACGTGTGCCGCCAGCCGACCGCCATCAGCAGCGGGCCGACGATCAACGGCGCCAGGCCGGCCCCGATACCGCCGGCGGACAGCATCACGCCGGTCACCGTCGCGCGATTGCCGGGGGTGGTCCGTTCGGCGATCGCCTTGAACGAGGCCGCCGGGAAAAGTCCTTGGCACACACCGAAAAGGCCGCGGACGACGAGCAGCATGCCGAACGTGCCCGCCATCCCGGTCATCGCGGTGAACGCCGACCAGAGCAGCAGCGTGGCCAGCATCGGCCCCCGCGAGCCGTACCGGTCGGCGAGGAAGCCCGCCGGGATCTGGCAGACCATGTACACCAGCGCGAACACGGTGACGAGCCAGCCCTGCTGTGTCTTGCTGAGCTCGAATTCGGCGCCGATCATCGGCAGCGCCATCCCGATCGAGAACCGGTCGATGTAGTCGACCGCCCAGGCGAACACCATCACCACCATCGTGATGAGCGCCGTCCGGTTGATCCGCCGTGCTGTCCAGGTGTCCTCATTGACCACTGCCGTCATGGCGCCTCCGCGGAAACTTTGGGAGAGAAGGAGAACGGCGCGAGCGTGGCGCCGATCACTCATTCTGAAACGCGGCAGGCGAGCGGAGTTCGTGCGATCACACGAACATCGCCCGTCGTTTCGGGCCGGAAGACCAACGTCAGTCTTCGGTACCCGGCGGCCCGGTCCGCGCGTCACGGGGCAGCAGCCGCAATTGCAGCATCGCGGCGAACCGCTCCCCCGCGTCGTCGAGGTCGATCTCGCCGACCTCCGCGAGACGCCGCAACCGGTAGCGGAAGGTGTTCGGATGGACGTACGCCGACGCGGACGCGGCTCCGATGTCACCGAAGGCGTCGAGCCAGCACCGAAGGGTGTGCACCAGTTGTGACTGGTGCTGCGCGTCGTAGGCGAGCAATCGCGCGACAGGTCCTGTCGCGACGTCTCCCCTGGCCGCGGCGAGGTCGGCCAGATCGAGCATGAGCGCGTCGACGTGGACGTCGTCCGCGGTCGCGACGCGTTTGGCGCCGCCGTTGGTGAGCAGCACGCGCAACGCCCGGTCCGCGCCGTCGCGGGAGGCGTGCAGTCCGGACGCGTCGAGCGCGAGCGGTCCGATGCCGATCGCGGCGGCCGCCCGGCGTCCCGTGCGCTCCAGGAAGGTCGACGCGACCCGCACCGAACGCTCCTGGCAGTCGGCCTGCCCACCGGGCATCGGGAGGATTCCGTACGCGACGTCGCCGACCAGCGCGACGGCCGAGCGGGGCTGGACCGCGCTCAGGTGCATGGCCAGTGCGTCGGCGACCCGCTGGCGGTCCGCGACCAGCCTGAGATCGTCCTCGGGGTCGGGGGCGCCGAGCAGGCCCATGGCGAGCACGATCGACGGCTGGCCCAGCAAGCCGAGCCGGGCGATCGCCTCGGGTGCGCCGGCGCCGCCTTCGAGCGCCGTGCTCACCAGGTCGGCGCGCAGCCGTCGTTCGACGTCGGCGCCCGCGCGCAGCCGGAGCAGGTGCAGCGCGACGAGTTTGGCGGCGTCGATCAGCGCCTGCGTCCGCTCTTCGCTGAGCGGTTCCCGCACCGCGGCCCAGATCGAGCCGAGCACCTCGTCGCCGGCGCGGACGGCGAACGCCACGCGCGGGATCGCGATCTCGTTGTCGTCGTACCGCTGCGGATCGACGTAGACGGGCGCGTGGTCGCGGTACAGCCGCTCGAAGACGCCGTCCCGTTCCAGGCCGCGGGCGAACCGCTCCGGCACTTGCCTGCCGAGGATGGTCTCGACCCGGGAGGGATCCGCTTCGTCCTGGCGCCCGGAGAACGCGAGGATCCGGTTGCTGCGGTCTTCGATGGTCACCGGCGCGTCGATGAGCGCGGCGATCGCGTTGGCCAGCGCGAAGAGATCACCCGAAGGCATTCCGCCGAGCGTCTGGGGTGAGACCTCGCCGACGTCCTCTTCGGCGAGCAGGGTCCTGAGCATGGCGGCGAGCTGTGCCCAGGACGCGCCGCGCGCGAGCCCGAGCAGGGCGACCCCGGACGAGTCCGCGGCACGCCGGAGTTCCGGCGCCGGGGTGACGGGAGACCGGACGACGAGTGCCGCCGCGCCTCGCGCACCCACGTCGTGCAAGAGGCGGACGACCTCGTCCTGATCCCGCACCCCGACGCCGAGCACGACGGCCCCGCCAGGGATTTCGGATTCGTCGTGCGGATCGTGGATGACCACCCCGCCGAGCTGCTTGCGGGTGGTCCGGCCGACCGCGACCGGCTCCAGGAGCACGTCCCCGAGGTCTTCGAGGACGCGTCCCAAGCTCGTATGCGGCTTGCTGGGCACCGGTGTCAGCACCCCCCGAAGTTAAACCTGGCGTCACCGAACCGAGTGGTTCGATCCGACCAAATCTAACCCCGGATTTCGTAGCGCGCTACGAACCGATCCACGTTTTCTCCGTGGTGACCTCATCCAGAAGGTCAGGAATCGGAGTCACGCCGAGCCCCGGGCCCGTCGGCACCGGCAGATGCCCGGCGTCCAGCACGAACGGCTCGGTGATGTCCGTGCGGTAGAACCGGCCGGAGGCCGAGGTGTCACCCGGCAACGTGAACCCGGGCAGCGAGGCCAGCGCGACGTTGGCTGCCCGGCCGAGCCCGGTCTCGATCATCCCGCCGCACCACACCGCCACCCCGTGCGCCGCGCAGACGTCGTGCACCCGGCGTGCTTCGAGGTAGCCGCCGACACGGCCCGGTTTGATGTTGACGATCTGGCACGCGCCCAGTTTGATCGCGTCCGCCGCGGCCTTGGCGGAGACGATCGACTCGTCGAGGCAGATCGGCGTCCGGATCCGCTTGGCCAGTTCCGCGTGGCCGAGCACGTCCTCCTCTTCGAGCGGCTGCTCGATCAGCAGCAGGCCGAACGGGTCGAGCCGGGACAGCAGCGGCGCGTCGCCCAGGGTGTACGCGGTGTTCGCGTCGACCTGGAGCAGCACGTCGTCACCGAAGCGCTCACGCACCTGGCGGACCGGCTCGACGTCCCAGCCGGGTTCGATCTTCAGTTTGATCCGGACATAGCCTTCGTCGAGGTAGCCGCCGACGACGTCGAGCAGCTGCGGGATCGAGTCCATGATCCCCACCGAGACCCCGCAGGCCACGGAGTCGCGCGTGGACCCGAGCTCGGCCGCGAAGGAGCGTTCGTGCGCGCGGAGTTCGGCGTCGAGGACCGCCATCTCCAGCGCCCCCTTCGCCATCCGGTGCCCTTTGAACTTCGCCAGCAACGGCGTCACCTTGTACGCGGTCACGTCCTCCGCGGCCAGCAGGGCCGGGATCAGGTGGGTGCGCAGCACGTGTTCGGCGGCGTCGTTGTACTCCGACGAGTAGAGCGGCGCCTCCATCGCGACGCATTCGCCCCAGCCCTCGCCCGCCGGGGTCACCGCGCGGACGAGCAGCAGTTCCCGTTCGGACTGCGTTCCGAACGACGTCCGGAACGGGGCCACGAGCGGCATCCGGACCCGGCGCAGTTCCACACCGCTGAGTTTCACGACTGCTCCTTCGAGATCACGTACCAGCCGGCACGATCGAAACCGGTGACCTCGGCGTTGTCCGCCATCAGTCCACCGAGGACTTCACGCAGTGCGGTGCGCCACGCGGTGCCCCGGCCGGGGTCGGTGCGGCGCAGCCGTTCGATATCGGTCGGGACGCCGACGAGTACCGTCGGCCCGTCGGCGGATCCGATGCACGGGCCGCCGTCGGGGCCGACCGAGAGCACCTTCTCCGCACCCAGCGCCTCCGCGTCGATCAAGACGGGTTCACCGAAAGCGGCGGCACGGACCTCCGGGCTCTTGAGGTCCCACCCGACCATCAGCCGGTCGGTGTCACCCGAGCCGTTGATGCTGTCCTCCATCGGACCGTAGAAGTCGGGCAGGTAGCCGATCGGGCGCGCGCCGAGTTTCCCCAGGTTGAAATAGGCGTTGCGCCGCACCAGCGGGTCGAAGGTCCAGGTGATCACCGAGACGTCCTGGAGCAGTGCCCACCCGCGCTGGTGCAGTTTGAGCGCGTACCCGATCCCGCGGCCCACGCCCGCCTTGGCGACTCCGGCGATGTGGCTGTGGAGGCTCGCCTTCCCGGGGTTCCCGAAGAACCCGAAACAAGCCCCCAGCAGTTCATCGTTCTCGAAGGCGCCCGCGACGTAATTGCCGGCGCTCGACATCGCGCGCAGCAGTTCCGTGCTCACCGGCCGCGCGCCGGGTGCCGATTGCCAGATCGACTCGAACAGGCCGACCACCGCGGCCAGATCGGCGATTTCGGTGAGTTCGCGGATTTCGACGCCCGAAGCCGCGGCCGCGGCCCGCGCGGCGGCGACGGCTTCGTCGCGCACCTCCACCGACGCGAGGCTTTCCGCGTTCGTCGCAAGATTCGTCACGCGACAATCCTTTCCCCGCACGACGGCCAAGTCACCGTCGTGCCGTACCAGATTCGCCCGCGCGATTCGTCGCACCGGACGGATCCCGTTTCGCGAGCACGTTCTCCACGAGCGCGGCCAGCAAAGCGGTGCGGCGCGGCAGTTCCGCGACGACGACATGTTCGTGATCCGCGTGCGCCCCGCCCCCGACGGCGCCCAGACCGTCCAGGGTGGGGACGCCGATCCCGGCGGTGTAATTGCCGTCCGAGGCGCCGCCGACCGACGCTGAGGTCAGGTCCCCGAGCCCGAGATCACCCGCCAGTTCCCGCGCCAGCGCGAACAATCCCGCCGACGAGCCCGCTTCGAGCGGCGGCCGGTTGATCCCGCCGGTCACCCGGACCTCGGCTCCTTCCAGGACGGCGGGGAGTTCCCGCATGGCCTTGTCGACGCGGAGCTGCTCGGCCTCGTCCCACACGCGGACGTCGACGGCCACACTCGCCGCGGCGGGAACGGTGTTGACCGTCGTGCCCGCCGAGACCACGGTGGGCGTCACGCTCGTCCCGGCGACGGGGTCGGCGAGCGCGGCGACGGCGAGGATCTGGTGGGAGATCTCGATTCCCGCGTTGACCCCCTTCTCCGGTTCGAGCCCGGCGTGCGCGGCACGGCCGACGACCTCGACCCGGTAGTGGGAAACGCCTTTGCGGCGGCATTTCAGCGCACCGCCGTCGGCCGAAGCCTCCAGCACGAACGCCGCGTCGCAGCCCGCCGCGGTCTCCTCGATCAGCGTGCGGGACGAGGGCGAACCGATCTCCTCGTCGCCGGTAACCAGAATGGACAACCCGTCGCGGTCGGGCACGGTCGCCGCGGCGTGCAGCGCCATCACGACCCCCGCCTTCATGTCGAAACAGCCAGGGCCGCGCAACACCCCGTCCCGCACCGAAAACGGATGCGTCTCCAGCGAACCGTGAGGCCACACCGTGTCGTGGTGACCGAGCAGCACCACCCGAGGCGGACCGTCGCCGAATCGCCAGCGGAGATGGGTGACACCGTCCACGACGATGCGCTCGGGTTCCACCCCGAGCAGCCTCAGGCCCACCTCGGCCACCACCTCGGCGCTGCGGGCCACCGCCTCGTGATCCGACGACGGCGACTCGCAGCGCACGAGCGTCTCGACGTCGGCGAGCAGGTCGCTCATCGCGGCTCACCTCGCAGCGGCTTGCCGGGGAACGCGTCCGTGCGCAGATTCCCGTCGGTGACGACCGGAACCCCCGAAACGAACAGGTGCCGGACGCCCACGGAAGGCCTGGTCGAGTCGAAGTAGGTCGCCGCGTCGGTGATGGTTTCCGGGTCGAGAACGACGATGTCGGCGTCGGCTCCGACGTTCAGCCGTCCCTTGGCCACCGCACCGGGGGCGACCTCGTCGAGCACGCGCGCCGGCAGGTAGGAGCAGCGCCGGAACGCCTCCAGCCACGTCCAGGCCTTGCTCTCCCGCACCATGAGCCGCAACGTCTTGCTGTACGTCCCCGACGTGCGCGGATGCGTCGCCCCGCCGGGCGGCAACGGCCATTCGGTGCTCTCGCTGGTGCCGTTCTTCCAGTACACGGGCAGCGCGTCGCTGGCGACGATCGCGTCCGGGAACGCGAGTGCCTGGCGCAGCAGCCCGAGGTCGTGCGGGCTGCTTTCGTCGAGGAATTCCAGGATGCACGGCGCCCCGGGATCCTCGGCACGCACCTGGAGGAGGCGGCCTTCGTCGGCGATGCGCTCCCCCGACTCCAGCATGATCACGCTGGACGGGGACAGGCCCTTCATCTTCAGGCGTTCGGGCGACAGGAACGCCGCGCCGATCCCCGTGCTGCCCGCCCCGTACGGATAGGCCTCGACCGTCACCCGCGAACCGGCCGCGCGGCCCGCTTCGAGTGCCGCGAGCACTCGCTCGATCTGGTGGCCGGAGGTGCTGTTCACGTGGCAGTGGTGCATCGCGGCGCCGGTCTCGGCCGCGACGATCGCGATCTCCGCCGAGCCGTCGATGGGCGTCTCCGGATTGACCTCGACCAGTTCACGGACGTGGGTGTAGGTCGGTGCCCCGGCCTCCTTCGCCAGCCTGGCCAACGCGAGGAATTCACCTGGGTCGGTGTCGGGCGCGTAGCCCAGGAGCACACCGACACCGAGCGCCCCGGCGGCGAGCTCACCGTCCACAAGGGACAGCCAGGCCGCGAGCTCCTTCGCCGACGAAGTCCTTTGCCAGGCGGGGTTTCCGAGTACCGCCAGCCCGCTGTCGATATTCGCGTCCGGCTCGATCCCGGCGAGCACCTGCGCCCGCGCGGCACCCCAGGACGCGGAGAAGCCGTAGTGCAGCGGGCGTCCCGCCGCGGCCGCCTCGGCGTAGGCCCGCTCGATCGGCATCAACCCGGCTTCGAGGTCGAGCGCGGTCGTCACCCCGTCCATCGCCTGCAACCGCTGGCCCGCGATGGTGTGCACGTGGCTGTGCAGGTCGATGAAGCCCGGTCCGACGACGAGCCCTCGGACGTCGATCTCCACGTCGCCCGGCTCGGCGGTCAAACCCTCCCCGACGGCGGTGACCACGCCATCGGTCACCAGCACATCGGCCGTACCGTCGAACCCCGTCGCCGGATCGACGACACGACCGCCGCGCAAGAGTGTCCGCATACTTCGCCTCCTAGGATCGCCTCGTTCATGGCGACCCTAGGAGGTTTCGGCGGGCGTCCGTTCGTACCGCGCGACGAATCCGGGCCCCTCGGTCCATCCGCGCGCACGAAAACCCTCGTGAGTGGCAAGGACGGTTAGAACCGTCCTTGCCACTCACGAGGCCGTCAGCGTTTCCGGTGTTCCGCGATGATCTCCGCGTACCGGTGCCCGCTCGCCTTGACCGTGCGGACCTGCGTGTCGTAATCGACCCGCACGAGCCCGAACCGCTTGCTCAGCCCGCTGTCCCATTCGAAGTTGTCGAGCAGCGACCAGGCGAAGTAGCCCTTCACCGGCGCGCCTGCTTCAGCGGCCCCGGCCACCGCGCCCAGGTGTTCCTCCAGGTAGGCGATGCGGTCGGCGTCGTGGATCGAACCGTCCTCGCCGACCTTGTCGTCGAAGGCCGCCCCGCTCTCGGTGACGTAGATGGCGCGGGCGCCGTACTCGTTGGCGAGCCGGTGGATGAGGTCCGCGAGGCCCTGCCCGTGGATCTCCCAGCCCATCGCCGTCGTCGCCGCGCCCTCGACCGGCACCTGCCGGGCGCGGGGCGCGGGACCGCCCGGATCGTCCTCGACGATCTGCCGGAAGTAGTAGTTCAGCCCGTGGAAGCCGACCGGGGCCGAGATCACCTCGAGATCGTCCCCGACCACGGGCGGTTCGACGCCGTAGACCTCGATCATGTCCGCCGGGTAGCCGCGGCCGTTCGACGGGTCGAGCCACCATCGGTTGACGTGCCCGTCCATCCGCGTCGCCGCCTCGACGTCCGCGGCGGAGTCCGACGCGGGCTCGATCCCGCTGAGATTGACCACCAGCCCGATGTTCGCGGGCCGGGTGGCATTGGCGGTGATCGCCTGCACGCCGAGGCCGTGCGCCAGCAGCAGATGGTGCGAGGCGTCGATGGCTTGCTTGAGGTCTTTGACGCCAGGGGCGAACCGGCCTTCGAGGTAGCCGAGCCAGGCCGAGCACAGCGGTTCGTTCACCGTGTTCCAGTCCGTCACCCGGTCGCCCAGCCGAGCCGCCACGACGGCGGCGTAGTCGGCGTAGGCGTACGCCGTGTCTCGCTCGGGCCAGCCGCCCTCCAACGCCGAAGGCAGGTCCCAGTGGAACAACGTGGCGAACGGCCGGATCCCGGCTTCGAGCAACGCGTCGACGAGCCGGTCGTAGAAGTCGAGGCCCGCCGCGTTGACCGCGCCACGACCGGTCGGGATCACCCGCGGCCAGGCGACGGAGAACCGATAGGCGTCGAGGCCGAGCTGTTTCATGATGGCGAGATCCTCCGGCCAGCGCCGGTAGTGGTCGCACGCGACGTCGGCGGTGTCGCCGTTCAGGACGGCACCCGGGACCCGGACGAAGTCGTCCCAGATGGACGGCAGGCGGCCGTCGGCGTCGACGGCGCCCTCCACCTGATACGCGGCGGTGGCCGCACCCCACAGGAAATCGGCGGGCAGGTGCAGATTCAAGGCGGACCTCTCTGTACGGAGCGACGGGCTGGTCATTTCACGGCACCGGCGGTGAGCCCGGCGACGAGATAACGCTGGAGCAGCAGGAATCCGGCGACCACAGGGACGGAGACGATCAGGGACGCGGCCATGACCTGGTTCCAGTACACCTGGACCTGGGTGGAGTACTCCTGGAGACCGACGGCGAGGGTCCGCGTGCCCGAGTCGGTCATCACCGACGCGAACAGGACCTCGCCCCAGGCCGTCATGAACGAGTAGATCCCCACCGCGACGATGCCCGGCATGGCCGCCGGGACCACCACGCGGATCAGCGCGCCGAACGGCCCGGTGCCGTCGACCATCGCGGCCTCGTCGAGTTCCTTGGGGATCGAGTCGATGTAGCCGGCGAGCATCCAGATGGCGAACGGCAGCGAGAAGGTCAGGTACGTGATGATCAGCCCGAACCGGGAGCCGTACAGGACGATGCCGGTGGCGTTGCCGATGTTGACGAAGATGAGGAACAGCGGCAGCAGGAAGAGGATGCCGGGGAACATCTGCGTGGACAGCACGGTCATCTTGAAGAAGTTCTTGCCACGGAACCGGAACCGGCTCAGCGCGTACGCCGCGAAGATCGCGATCACCACCGAGAGGATCGCCGCCGATCCGGAGATGACGAGGCTGTTCACGAAATACTCGGCGAGCGGGATGGTCTCCCAGATGTCGAAGAACGGCTGGATGGTCAGCGTCGTCGGGACCCACGCCCAGTCGCCCTGTACGTCCCCGAGCGGTTTCAGCGACGACGAAATCATCACGTACAGCGGAATGAGGGTGAACAGGGCGAGGAAGCCGAGGACGAATCGGCGGGCCCACGGGACCCAGCGAGGCTCAGACAACGGCGTTCCTCCTTCGCGCGGTCAGTCCCAAGTAGACGGTGCTGACGATCAGCAGGAACAGCAGCAACAACACCGACATCGCCGAGCCGAGGCCGAAGTTCCAGGTCACGAAGGAACTCTGGTAGATGTGGATCGAGATCAGCGACGCCTCCTTCGGCGCGGACGCTCCGAAAAGGACATACGGCGTGTTGAAGTCGTTGAACGTCCACAGGAAAAGCACCAGCAGCAGCACCTGGTTGACCGGGCGCAGCATCGGCTGGGTGATCGCCTGGAACTGACGCCACCAGCCCGCGCCGTCGATGGCGGCCGCTTCGTACAGTTCGCCGGGTATGTTCTGCAGCCCGGCCATCACGATCAGGAACGCGAACGGCCAGTTGCGCCACACCGAGACGACCACCAGCGACCAGAAGCTGTTGTCCCCGATGAGCCAGAAGGAATCGGTGCCCAGCAGGTCGTTCACCAGGCCGGTGTCCTTCTGGAACATGAACGACCAGGTGATCACCGCGGCGTACATCGGCAGCGCGTACGGCACCAGGAACAGCGTCCGGAGCAGGCCGCGTCCCCGGAAGTTCTTCTGCATCAGCACGGCGGCCGACGTCCCGAAGAGCCAGCAGAACCCGACCGAAAGGACGGTGTACAGGACGGTGATCCAGAACGAACCGAGCAGCGACTTCCCCGCCGCGGCGTCGAAGTCCAGGACGAACTTGTAGTTGTCCAGCCCGGCCGCCGGCGCGGACGAGAAGTCGCGGATGGCGAACTGCGTCAGCTTGAAGAAGCTCATCACGAGCCCGGCGATCATCGGGATCAGGTGGACGAGCAGTTCGAGCAGGATCGCGGGCAGCAGGAGAAGGTACGGCAGCGCGACCCGGCGCCGGTTACGCCGGGCACGCTGCGGCTTGGGCGCCCCGGCCGCCTTCACGGCCGGGGCGTCGTCGAGCGCGGTCGGCATCAACCACCGGCCGCGATCTGCTGGTCCGCCTGGTTCAGCTGGTCACGGATCTTGGCCCCGTCGACCGGTTTGCCCGCCGCGACGTCGGCGAACATCCCCTTCATCGCGGTGCCGATCAGGGTCTCGAACTGCGATTCCTGGGGCACCTGCGGCATCGGCTCGGCCGAATTCGCGAGCACGCTCTGGAACACCTTGACGTCTTCGGTCTGGAAAGCCGCGTCGCTGTAGGCGTCCTGGACGGTCGGCAGCGAACCGTAGGTCTTGTTGAGCAGCGCCTGCTCCGGCGCCGAGACCATGAACTTGACGAAATCCAGGGCGGCGTCGGGGTTCTTGGTGTTCTTGAAGACCGACATGTTGATGCCCGCGACGAAACTGGTCACCTTGCGGCCGTTCGGCGGTGCGGTGGCGGGTAGCGGGATCGGCGCGACACCGAGGTTCGCCAGGTCCATCCCGATGTTCTTGAACGACCCCGCGGAGGCCTGGTTCATGAACATCGCGGCCTTGCCGTCGGACAGGTCCTTGAGGGATTTGGCGGTGTCGGCGTATTCGGCGTTGGCCGGGTTGACGATCTTGTCCTTCTGCATCAGGTCGACGAACTGCTGCACGGCCGCGACCGACGGATCCGACGCGAGCTGCGGTTTGCCCTCGGCGGTGAAGAACTGCGCGCCGTGCTGGGCGCCGAGGATCGCGGCGTGGTGACTGTTCTCCGTGACCTGACCGGCTTGCAGCGAGAGCCCCCACTGGCCCTTGTCGGGTTTGGTGAGCTTCTTACCGTCCTCGACGAGCTCCTCCCAGGTGGCGGGCGGCTTCGTGATGCCGGCCTCGGAGAAGAGTTTCTTGTTGTAGTACAGGCCGTACGCCTGGCCGTAGAGCGGTACGCCGACCGGCGGCTGCCCGCTCGCCCCGGTGGCCGCCAGCGACGGGCCGAGGAACCGCGACTTCCCGCCGACCTTCTCCAGCGCGGCGTCGTCGAACGGCAGGAACGCCCCGGTCGCCTGCAACGAGGCCGACCAGGTGTTGCCGATGTTGAGCACGTCCGGCCCCTTGCCGGAGGTGGTGGCCGCGAGGATCCGGTTGAGCAGATCCGTCCACGGGACGACTTCGAGCTTGACCTTGATCCCGGAGGCCTTCTCGAACTTGTCCAGTTCGGGCTGCAGGACGGCTTTGTCGTTGTCGAGGCTGGTGCCCTGGTTGGACGCCCAGTACACGAGCTCCTTGGGAGCACTGGACGACGTGTCGCCGCCACCGCACGCCGTCGTGGCGGCGGCCGCCAGCGCCAGGACGAGCGCGGGAGCGATCTTTCCGATTCGCATCGATGGTCCTCGGGGTGAGTGGCCAAGCCGCGTCCGGAGCCTGTGACCCGGGACACGTCTTATTTCAGGGCTTGAGTTAAGCCGTGGGCCACCTTGCCGTCAAGACCCGGAGCACCAATTCGTCCGCCTCGGCACCGTATCGTTCACCAGGGGGTTCCACCCAGGGACGCGGGGCCGCGATCGACGACGATCATCTTCTCCAGACGATAGCCGTCGAGATCGGCGTGAAGCCAGGACTCCCCTTGCCGGGCACGGTGGAACCGGAACGTCCCGTTCGTGCTGTTGGCGCCGACGACGCACCGAACGGGGACCGGCGCCGCCCTGGCGATCTCGAGCGCGAACCCGAGGCCGTGACGCAGCATCAGGATCTGATCCGCTTCGGAGATCACCGGTTCGCCGTCAGGCAGACTTCCCGCTTCGATCGGCAGATGGTCTTCGAGATGGAAGCTGCTGACGAAGCACTCCCAGCCGGTCAGGTCCGCCTGCCTTCCCGGCGGCCGTCCCGCCCAAGCGGGGATGCCTCCGAGCGTGACCACTTCACCGGCAAGCTCGACGCCGCCGGCGATCATCTCCTTCAGCCCCGGCGCCAGCCGGTCGAGCGGTATCACTGCGGACAAGGAGCCGAGCGCGGCAGCGGCCAGGTCGTTGAACCGGATGTTGAGCACGGTCAGTTCCCGGTCAGCACGTCGAAGGCCTCGCCGCGGTGGACGGCGAACAGTTCGAGCGCCTTCTCACCGTCACGAGCACGAAGCGCGGAGGCCAGCCGTCGATGCTCGGCCGGGATGCTCGTGAGGTAGCCGTCGGAGCTCACGCCGATCCGCGTCAGCAGGAACAGGTACACCTGGGACCGGATCGCCTGCCACGCCTCGACGAGCCGCCGATGCCCGGACGCGGCGTAGACCGCGTCGTGGAAGTCGATGTCGCAGCGGACCATCTCATGCTCGTCGCGCGCGCGGTCCATCCGGTCGACGATTTCGTCGATCGCGGACAGGTCCGTGTCGGACGCGTTCGCGACCACGAGCCGGACGGCCAGCTGTTCGAGCGCCGAGCGCAGGCTGTCGAGTTCCGCGACGTCCACATCGGACAGCGTCGTGACGATCGCGCCGCGATGCCATTCGCTGCGGACCAAGCCTTCGCGCTCCAGTTTCAGCAGCGCCTCGCGCACCGGGCCGCGGCTGACGCCGAGCGCCGCCGAAAGCTCGACTTCGCGCAGCTGCGCGCCGGGCGGATAGGCGCCGCCGAAGATGGCGTCCCTGACCCTGTCCGCGACCTCGTCCGCCAGCCCGCGACGACGCGCCGGCACCACCCTGCCGGGTTCGCTCATCCTCATCCTTCCGCCGGAACGCCCGATCGTAGCGATCCGCCACTTTGTCCTAATGTTAACATTGCGACAAGTGCTCGTCCCGCCGGAAAGGATCCCTTGGGTATGACCGTCCTCGACTCCCCCATCCCTCGCTTCCACCTCGCCATGCCCGTCGACGACCTGGCCGCCGCGCGCACCTTCTACGGCGAAGTGCTCGGCCTCGACCAGGGCCGCAGCTCCGACACGTGGATCGACTGGAACCTCCACGGCCACCAGTTCGTCACACACCTCGCCCCGGAGCGGCCACAGCGGATCCACAACCCCGTCGACGGTCACGACGTGCCCGTCCCCCACTTCGGGCTGATCCTCACCGTCCCGGAGTTCCAGAAGCTCGCGGACCGGCTGCGCGCCGCGGACACCTCGTTCGTCATCGAGCCCTACGTCCGCTTCGAAGGGCAGACCGGTGAACAGTGGACGATGTTCCTGCTGGACCCGGCGGGCAACGCTCTGGAGTTCAAGGCTTTCGCCGACGACTCGCAGGTCTTCGCCGCCTGACGTCGGCCCCGAGTCCGTGAAGGCCTCCTTGAGGGACCCAGAGTCCCTCAAGGAGGCCTTCACGGACTTCGGCAAGCGCCAGGAGGGCGCCAACAGCCGTACAGATCGATAACCCCCACATTATCGATCTGTGCGGCTTTCCACATTGATCAACGTCCGGCGACGGGAGAACCTTGTCCTGTCAGCGAGCCTGCTGAACAGAGAACCAAGGAGACGCCACCATGTTCGACCCCATCCTCCTCCGGGCCGCCGACGCCGAGATCGTCAGCGACGCGCCGGGCAGCGAAATCACGCTGCTGGCCGACTCGGACACCACCGACGGGGGCTTCACCGCGAACCGCGCGACCCTGAAGGACGGCGTCTTCGGCACCCCGGCCCACTTCCACACCCGCGCGACCGAGTTCTTCTTCGTACTCGAAGGAAAACTCCAGGTCCTCGTCGAGGAGACCCTGCACACCCTGGAGAAGGGCGATTTCCTCGCCGTGCCGCCCAAGGTGCCGCACGCGTTCGGGCCCGCCGCCGGATCGGACGCGGACGTCCTGGTCACCTTCACGCCGGGCATGGCCCGCTTCGACTACTACCGCCTCCTCGACCGGGTCGCGCGCGGCGAAGCGGACCCCTCGGAGATCGCGGCGTCCTCGAAGCAGTACGACAACCACTACGTCGACAGCCCGGTCTGGCGCGCCGCGCGCGGTCAGTGAGCGTCAGTCGATGACCGCGGTCGCCTCGACCTCGACGAGGTGCTCGGGCACGTCGAGGGCCGCGACGCCGATCAGCGTTCCCGGCGGGACCGGGGTGCCACCCAGCTTCGCGGCGGCCCGGTCCACGCCTTCGAGGAACAACGCGAGTTTGTCCGGCGTCCAGTCGACGACGTAGACGGTCATCTTCGCGACGTCGGCGAAGGTGGCGCCGGCCGCGGCGAGCGCGGTGCCGACGTTCAGGTAGCACTGCTCGACCTGGGCGGCGAGGTCACCTTCGCCGACAACGGCGCCGTCGGCGTCCCAGGAGACCTGTCCCGCGATGAAGACCAGCTTCGACCCGGTCGCGATCGACACCTGCCGATAGGCGGGGATCTCCGGCAGTCCCGCGGGATTCACCAGGGTGATGCTCATCCGTACTCCTCGTCGTGGTCACTTGTGGTTACCCAGGAACTGTAGGAGAGTGTGCGACGACCTGGAAGAACGCACTTTTTCGTGACTGGGGAACCTGATGGTGACCAAGCAGCTCAACGGTTCGGACGACGCCGATCTCCTGCGAGCGGACTCACTGGCGCGGGAGATCTTCTCCGACGTCGCCAACAAGTGGGCGCTCCTGATCATCGAGACGGTCGGCGACGGCACCCGGCGGTTCACCGAACTGCGGAACGACATCGAAGGCATCAGCCACAAGATGCTCACCCAGAACCTGCGCATGCTGGAACGCAACGGCCTGATCGAGCGGACGGTGCATCCGACGGTCCCGCCGCGTGTCGACTACACCCTCACCGAGGCGGGCCACGGCCTGCGCGCGACGGTCGACGGGATGTGCGACTGGACCCACCGGTTCCTCGGCCACATCGAAGACTCGCGCCGCCGGTTCGACGCTCCCGCCTGAGCGTTCCGGAATACCCGGCACGTCCGCCCGGTTGACCTTGGCATCAAGTAGTTCAATGGCAAGCTAACTGGGTGGGTGTCATGAGCGAGAACATCGATCTGTTCCTCTTTCTCGAGCCGGGTTCCGACCCCGAGACCGACCGGGTGGTAAAGGACCTCGGCGACGCGGAGGCTCTGCTCGTCTGGGTTCCGGACGGCGCCGCCGCCGCGAAGGTGGCGTCCGAGGCGGTCGCCGCGGGCGCCCGGCTGATGGAGCTGTACCGCGGCTTCGACCTCGGCTCGGCCGCACAGGTCATCGAGGCCGTCGATGGCCGGGCCGCGGTCGGCGTCGCCGGGTACGGGACGCCCGCTCCGCGACCGATCCGTGATTCCGCCACCGTCTTCGTCGGGCATCCGAGCGCCGATCCGGCCAAGCACCGCCTGGTCCGCGAGCACGCGAGCGGCGGCAGGACGACGGTGGTCTCGGTGCCGGACTCGCCCACCGCGGTCCGGGTCGCCCGCGAGCTGGCCGACGCCGGGACCGGGGCGATCGAGATCTGTGGCGGCACCTCGCTGACCGTGGCGCGCGACGTCGCGGCGGCGGTCGGCGACCGGGTGCCGGTGAGCCTGGTCGCCTGGCCGGTCGACTCGATCGAGCGCGCGGCCGCGTACAAGGCGGAATTCGAAGCGGAAGGCGTCTAGCCCGTTTCGGCGTGCAGAAGGAGCTTCTTCAGCAGGGCCGCCAGCGTCCGCCGTTGCGCCGGGCTGAGCGGAGACAGGATGTCTTCGTCGGCGACGAGGACGGCGTCCAGCGCCTTCGCCGCGAGGTCCGTCCCGGCCTTGGTGAGCCGGATCCGGACCGCGCGGCGATCCTCGGGATCGGAGTGGCGCTTCACCAGACCGCTCCGCTCCAGCCGGTCGAGCCTCGCGGTCATCGCGCCGGAGGTGATCAGCGCCGTCTCCGCCAGATCCCGCGGATGCGTCCCGCCGGGGTCGCCGCGACGCCGGAGGGTGTTGAGGACGTCGAAGTCGGCATAGCTCAGGCCGAACGGCCGAAGCGCCTCGACGACGGCCGCCTGGCCGTGCCCGGCGGTGCGGAACAGCCGGCCGACCACCTGCAGGGCGCCGACGTCGAGCGCGCCGTCGCTGGCGGCCCACTCGTCGACCATGCGGTCGATGGAATCCTTCGGCACCGCGAAAGCGTAGCCGTTCGCCCGGATATCAGGGCAGGCGCACGACACGCAGGAAGGCGGGCAACAGCCACGGGCGCGGACCACTGACGACGATCTTGCCCGTCAGCGCGGAACGCACCTTGCCGACCCGGTGGAACAGCATCAGGTTCAGCGACGGCGGGTCGAACGAGATCCGCGCGTCGACCGGGCCTCCCGGCTCCTCGACGGTCACCCGTCCCCGATGCAGCACCAGCACGACCGGGGACGTGTACGCCGACCGGAACCCCACGGCGATCCGTCGTTCTCGTGGCGGCTCTTCGGTGTCGAGGAGGTTCCCGACGTCATGGCTCAGCACACCGACCAGGAAGAGATCGAAGAACAACGCCGCGTCCGCGGGCGGGATCGTCCACGGCAGCTTCACCGCCTTGGCGATGTCCCAGCCGTGGATCTGCAATTCGTTGACCAGGTGGGCCAGCACACCGGCAAGCGGCACCTTCGAGCCACCGAGCCAGTCCAGCGAGGTCGCCGGGTCGGCGTCCTCGGTCACGCGCAGTACTTCTTCGATGTCCGCGAGCAATCCGGTCACCAGCACGCCGAGATCGCGTTCCGGAAAGTCCCCCAGCACCAAGCCGTTCAACACGGAAACCGTGTCCACAGTGGTCTTCTCGATCTGGCTCTGCCCGCGGGCGTCCAGCACCGGGGCACCGTCCGGGCGTACCAGCGACGTGTACATCTTCGCGATCATCGCGACGTGGGCGACCGTTTCGGCCACCGTCCAGTCCGCGGTGACCATCGCGGACGGATCCGGGGCGCGGCCCACCATTTCCGCGAATCGCGCACCCGTCACCCGATAGGCTCGCCGCACCGATTGCCATCGATCCGCCGTGATCGCTCTGGTCACGTGCCGATTTTATCGTGCCACCACGGAAAATCCGTTCCGCTGACGTGCGGTCCGGAGCCGCCCGAAGGGGCAGTGACCGTACTCACTACGGAAATTCACGTGACACGCACCGACCGGCACAGGCAGACTGAAGGGCGAATTCCCTCGCCTTCGCTGTCACCGTTGCCGTCGCCGAAGGCGGCCCACGCGGACCCGCGCCCTTCCAGGAGCCCTTCACTGATGACCGAGACCCTGCCCGAAACCACCCACGACCAGGAACGGGCACCGGCGAAAGCCGGGCTCCTGATCGGGGTCCTGGTCCTTTCCGCGTTCGTGATGATCCTCAACGAGACCATCCTGAGCGTCGCGCTGCGTGACCTGACCGTCGACCTCAAGGTCCCGACCACCACCGTCCAATGGCTGACCAGCGGCTTCCTGCTGACCATGGCGGTCGTCATCCCGACCACCGGGTTCCTGCTCGAACGGTTCACCCCGCGCCAGGTCTTCCTCGCCTCGCTGACGCTGTTCAGCACCGGCACCCTGGTCAGCGCGCTCGCCCCGGGCTTCGCGCTCCTGCTGACCGGCCGGGTCATCCAGGCCTGCGGCACGGCCGTGATGCTGCCGCTGCTGATGACCACGGTGATGCGCCTGGTCCCGGTCGAGAAACGCGGCGCCACGATGGGCACGATCACCATCGTCATCGCGGTCGCCCCGGCGATCGGCCCGACCATCGGCGGTGCCGTGCTCTCCTCGCTCGGCTGGCGCTGGATGTTCTGGATCGTGCTGCCGCTCGCGATCGCCGCCCTGGTGGTCGGCATGCTGCAGCTGCGGCTGGAGAGCGACACCCGCAAGGTTCCGCTGGACGTGCTGTCGGTGGTCCTGTCCGCCGTCGGTTTCGGCGGCGTGCTGTACGGCCTGTCCGTGTCCGGCGAGTCCGCCGGAGGGCATCAGCCGGTGCCGCCGTGGGTTCCGATCGCCGTCGGGGCCGCGGCGCTCGCGGTGTTCACCTGGCGCCAGTTGCGCCTGCAGAAGGAAGATCGCGCGCTGCTGGACCTGCGCCCGTTCACCCACCGCAGCTTCGTCGTCTCGCTGGTGCTGACGGCGCTGCTGTTCATGTGCCTGCTCGGCGCCGCGGCGATCCTGCTTCCGCTGTACCTGCAGACCGTCCTGCGCACCAGCACGTTCGTCAGCGGGCTCGCGGTGCTCCCCGGCGGCCTGGTCCTCGGGCTGCTCGGCCGTCCGGTCGGCGCGTTGTACGACCGCTTCGGCCCCCGGCCGCTGGTCATCCCCGGCGCGGCCGCGATGGCGGTCTCGCTGTGGCTCTTCGCGCTGCTGGGCCCCGACTCGCCGCTGATCGCCGCCATCGCCATCCACGTCCTCCTGATGGGCGGGCTCGGCCTGATGATGACCCCGCTGATGACCGAGTCGCTCGGGTCGCTGCCCGAGCACCTCTATTCACATGGCAGCGCGATCCTCGCCACCCTGCAGCAGCTCGCCGGCGCGCTCGGCACCGCCGTGTTCATCGCGGTGGCCACGGCGAGCACGACCACGGCCGGGGCGACCAGCCCCGACTCGGCGGGTATCCGCACCACCTTCATGGTCGCCGGTTGCGTCGGGCTGGCCGCGTTCCTCGGTTCGCTGTTCGTCAAGAAGAGCGCCGGAGGCACCCCGGTGGCCGCTCACCACTGATCCACCGCTTCCCCGCGCGCCCGCCGCGGCCTCCACCGGAGGCTCGGCGGGCGCGCGTCGTTCGAGCACCTTCCTGCCGTAAGCGATGGCGGGCAGCTCGACCCAGCGGCGCAGCGCGCAGGCGAACACCAAGGCGACACCGGTGGTCGCGGCGGCCTTGGCGAGCCCGGTGGGCAGCAACCATCCCGTGACCCCGGCGGCACCGGTCTGGGCGAGGTAAAGCGCGTACGAACGATCCCCGACGAACGTCATCGGCCTGCTCGAGAGCAGTGCCCGCACCGGGCCCGGCGAGACGACGGCCACGAGCAGCAATGCCGAGCCCGCCGCGTAGACCGGGACCACGAACTGCCAATGCCCGCCCAATGCCTTGCCCAGCGGGCCGACGGAGAACTGCAGCACGACGAACCCGCAGCCGATCACCGTGGCGACGGCCGGACCGGTCAACGGCCGGAGCAGGGCGAACCCGCGCGGATGGTGGAGCGTCATCGCCAGGAGGCAGCCGACGACCAGCGAGCAGTAGTGCACCGAAAGGCTCGCCCAGGTGTGCGACGGTGCCAGCGGCAACGCGAACAGCACCACACCGAGGACGGCCGACGCGCCCAGCAGCAGGCGCAACGCGGTCTTCCCGCTTCGCGCGAACGACGTCAGCACCAGCAACGCCGGCCACACCAGGTAGAACTTCTCCTCCACCCCCAGCGACCACGAGGTCGGATAAGGGGTGTTGAAGTCGACGAGTTCGTTGCCGAAGACGAGGTAGTACGGCATGGCGTCGGCGAGCCTGCTGCTCCGATAGGTCCCGCCGAGCGTCACCGCGACCGTGGTCAGCGCCAGGAGCAGGAAGTACACCGGCATGATCCGGAAGACCCGCCGCAGGTAGAACCCGCGCAGCGAGATCCGGCCGTCACGGTCCTCCTCGCGCAACGCCAGCGTCGTGATGAGGAACCCGGACAGCACGAAGAACAACTGGACGGCGATCCAGCCCTGGAGGCGGTCCACGACAGGACCCCGTAGTGGAAGAACACCACGGCCACGGCGGCGAGCGCACGCACGCCGGTGAGACCGGGGAACCACGACGAGGCCAGGTAGTCGGCGTGGCCGAGGGGACGCCACCACGAGCGGAGCGAAGAAGCGAACATGGCCCGAAGGTTCGGGCTCGGACGCTGAACCGAAGCTTAAGGAAGCTGAAGACGTCTTCAGCTTCGCGCTTCCGCCAACGGCAGGCGGACGACGAGACGCGCGCCGCCGTCGTGCTCCGCGACCTCGACGGTGCCCCCGTGCGTCTGGGCGATCTCGGCCACGATCGCCAGCCCGAGGCCGGCGCCGCCTTCGTCACGCGCACGCCCGTCGTCCAGCCGCACGAAGCGGTCGAACACCCGCTCGCGGTCCGCCGCGGGGATACCGGGTCCGTCGTCGGTCACCGCCACCACGGCGAAATCGTCCACAATGGACACCCGGACCTCGACGCCGGTCCTGGCATGGCGTTGCGCGTTGTCCACCAGATTCCGCAGCAGCCGTTCCAGCCTGCCGCGGTCGCCGAGGACCGTCGGATCCTCCTCGATCTCGGCGCGGACGCCCTGCCGGCCGGACAGGCAGGATTCGACCACTTCGGACAGTCGCACCGGCGTGGACCGTTCCGGTTCCGCGTTGTCCAGCTTGCCGAGCAGGACGAGGTCGCCGACCAGGTCCTGCAGCCGCGTGATGTCGAGGAGTGCGTTGCGGCAGGCGTCGCGCCAGTCCAGCCGGTCCGGATGGGCGAGCAACACCTCCAGCTGAGTCCGCAAAGACGCCAACGGAGTCCGCAGTTCGTGCGACGCGTCCGAGGTGAACCGGCTCTGCCGGGTGACCGCGGTGTCCAGGCGCGCGAGCATCGTGTTCATCGTTTCGGCGAGCTTCGCGATCTCGTCGGCACTGTCCGGGGCCGGGACCCGGCGCGAGAGGTCGTGCGCGCCGATCTCCGCGACCTCGGAGCGGATCGCCTCGACGGGGCGCAGCGACCGGCGGACCGCGAACCACGCGATCGCCCCGATCAGCAGCGCGATCACCGGGACACCCGCCAGCAGCGTCACGCGCACCGAGTCCAGCGCGGCCTGCCCGGACTCGTCGACGACGGCGGCGCCATAGATCCGGTACCTGCTGTCCCCGCTCGTGTCGGCCGCGACGTGCACCCGTGTTTCGGTGGTCTCGACATCCCGGCCGAGCACTCCCCGGCAGCCGACCGATCCCGCCATCGCCTCGTCGACCGCACCGGCCTCGAGAACCGACACGGAGTCCCCCTGCTGGTAGCTGTCCGCTTGAACGAGCAGACCGTGCCGCAGACCGGGGCAACCGATGACGCGTTTGCCCGACTGGTCGACCACCTCGTAGGCCGAGTCCCGGACGAGCAGGAGCAGATCGGCCGGTGCGGCGCCGTTGTTCAGCAACTGCACGATCGCGGCCGCGCGCGCCCTGGCCACCTGCACGGCGCCCGCCCCCAGCCGGTTCTGGGCGTCGATCACCAGCCAGGCCGACACGACGCCGAGCGCGACAAGCGACGTCACGAACGACGTCAGCGCGACCCGGAAGCGGGTCGATTTCCACGCTTTAGGCACCCGAGCCCACCACGTGGTAGCCGGCGCCGCGCACCGTCCGGATCGTCTCCGCGCCGAACGGCAGATCGATCTTCCGCCGCAACGCGCTCACGTGGACCTCCACCAGGTTCGCGGTCGCCGACGCCGCGAAATCCCACAGGTTCTCCAGCAGCTCCGCCTTGGTGACCACCTGGCCCTGCCGCTTCATCAGATACGCCAGCAGCGCGAACTCCTTGGTGGTCAACGGGATCTCGGCGGTGCCACGACGGCAGGTGTGACTCGCCTGGTCCAGTTCGAGGTCGCCGAGCCGCAGTGTGCCCGGCCGGATCGCTCCCCCGCGCCGGATCAGCGCCCGCAACCGGGAGAGCAGCACACCGTAGGAGAACGGCTTCGGGAGGAAATCGTCGGCGCCGGTGTCGAGCGCCTCGATCTCGTCGTCCTCGCCGTCCTTCGCGGTCAGCATGAGGATCGGGGTGGTGTCGCCGCGTTCGCGCAGCCTCCGGCACACGCGGTACCCGTTCAGCCCGGGCAGCATGATGTCGAGGATCATCGCGGCGTACGGATGTTCGGCGGCGTACCAGAGCGCGTCGCGGCCGTTGTGCGCGACGTCCACGGCGTAACCCTCGGCGCTCAATCCCGCCCGGAGCGACTCGGCCAGGCGTCGCTCGTCCTCCACGAGCAAGATCCTCATCCGCTCACGATCCCATACGGCCCGGCCACATTCGGTCACCGCCCGCTGTCCGGGTGAAGGCCGCGCCGCCGTCAGGACGAACCTCCCGGCGGGAGATTCACTCCTTCGGCCGCTTTCTGGGAGCGATTCCACAATGCGGTTCGACCGGCCTTGTCACGATCGGCCCGCCCCTTTACGGTCCTCGGTGGGAGCGCTCCCATAAATCGGATTCCGGTCGCAAGGAGGCGACGTATGAGATTCCGCAGAAAGGGTGCTACGGCACCATTGGCCGTCGGCGCGACACTCGCGATGGTGGCGGTGCCGGTGGTGCTGGGCTCGAGCGCCGAAGCGGCGCCGGGCTGCAAGGTCGACTACACGATCACCAACCAATGGGACACCGGGTTCGGGGCCACCCTGACCGTCACCAACCTCGGCGACCCGATCAGCGGCGGCTGGACGCTGAGCTGGGACTTCCCGGGAGATCAGCAGGTCCAACAGGGCTGGAACGGCACTTTCGCCCAGCAAGGCACCCGGGTGACGGTCCGCGACGCCGGGTGGAACGGTTCGATCGGCACCGGCGCCACCGTCTCCCCCGGCTTCAACGGAAGCCATTCCGGCACCAACGGGAAACCCGCCGTCTTCACCTTGAACGGCACCACCTGCACCGGTTCCACCGTCCCCACCACCACGACGTCACCCACGACGACGACCACGACGCCGGGCCCGGGCGGCCCGAAGGCGGACAACCCCTACGCCGGCGCCGGCGTGTACGTGAACCCGGACTGGTCGGCGAAGGCCGCTGCCGAACCCGGCGGCTCCCGGATCGCGAACCAGCCGACCGGCGTCTGGCTCGACCGGATCGCCGCCATCGAGGGCACGAGCACGAGCCGCGGGCTGCGCGCGCATCTCGACGGAGCGCTCCAGCAAGCGGCCGGGAAACCGCTGGTCGTGCAGCTGGTGATCTACAACCTGCCCGGACGGGACTGCTCGGCACTCGCGTCGAACGGAGAACTGAAGGCGGACGAACTCCCGCGCTACCAGGCCGAGTACATCGACCCCATCGCCGGCATCCTCGCCGATCCGAAGTACGCGTCGCTGCGGGTGGTGACCGTGATCGAGATCGACTCGCTGCCGAACCTCGTCACCAACGTGACACCCCGGCCGACGGCCACCCCCCAATGCGACGTCATGAAAGCCAACGGGAACTACGTCACCGGTGTCGGCTACGCGCTGGCGAAGTTCGGCGCGATCCCCAACGTGTACAACTACATCGACGCCGGGCACCACGGCTGGCTCGGCTGGGACGACAACCTCGGCCCGTCCGCGGCGCTTTTCGCGCAGGCCGCGAAGAGTTCCGGCAGCACACTGGCCAACGTGCACGGATTCATCGCGAACACCGCGAACTACGGCGCGCTCAGGGAGCCGTACTTCACTGTGAACGACACTGTCGGCGGGACTTCGGTGCGGACGTCGAAGTGGATCGACTGGAACCGCTACGTCGACGAACTCTCCTACGCCCAGGCGTTCCGGCAGGAGGCGATCCGGGCGGGCTTCCCGGCGGACGTCGGGATGCTCATCGACACCTCGCGCAACGGCTGGGGCGGCACCGCGCGGCCCTCCGGCCCCGGACCGTCCACCACCGTCGACGCCTACGTGAACGGCGGCAAGACCGATCGGCGGATCCATCTCGGCAACTGGTGCAACCAGGCGGGCGCCGGGCTCGGCGAACGACCCAAGGCCGCGCCGGAAGCCGGGATCGACGCCTACGTCTGGATCAAGCCGCCGGGTGAATCCGACGGTGCCAGCAAGGAGATCCCGAACACCGAGGGCAAGGGTTTCGACCGGATGTGCGACCCGACGTACACCGGCAACCCGCGGAACCAGTACAACATGTCCGGCGCCCTGCCCGACGCGCCGCTTTCCGGGCACTGGTTCTCCGCACAGTTCCAGGAGCTGCTGAAGAACGCGTACCCGGCTCTGTAGGTGACCGCGGTCGTCGCAAGTCCGTGAGGGCCTCCTTGCCTACCCTGAAGGTAGGGAAGGAGGCCCTCACGGACCTTCAGGATCGCCACCCACAGTCCCGGCAAGGCGGTGGCGGGGTGGGCGGTCCCTCCGTGCCGCCCGCGAGGCTCAAGCCTCCGTATGCCCCAGCAGCGGCCTGGGCACGAACCTCGCCTCGGCTTCGAGCATCGTGTCCAGCTCCAGCACGACGAGATCGTTGTGCCCGGCCCGGACCACCGGCCGCGGCACGTACAGCGTCCTTTGTGGACCGCGCCGCCAGTAGCGGCCGAGCAGGAACCCGTTGATCCAGACCATCCCCTTGCCCCAGTGCCCGGTGTCCAGGAAGAGGTCGGCGGGCTCGTCGAGAGCGAATCCGCCCCGCACGGCCACCGGTCCGGACAACGGTCCCGCCGGGCGTGCGTCCGCGGAGACCTCGGGCAGGAGATCCGGAAGCGTGGGGACGTCGATGGGGATGACCTCCCAGCCCGTCAGCGGTTCACCGTGCAGGCGCGCGCCGCCGACGATCCCCTTGGCCTCGCCGATCCGCTCCCCGTAGTTCACCCTTCCCTGGTCTTCCACCAGGACCAGGAGTTCGCCGCGGGCCCTGGGCAGCCGGATCGCGCGATCGTGATGCTCGCGGAGGAGGGTGCCGAGGCGGTCCCCGTCGAAGAACACCGTCGCCCGGTCCCGCACCTCGCAGAAGGTGAGCACACCCGGCTCCCCCGCGTCGATGGTGGTCCGCAGGAAAGCCAGGCGCGGGGCCGGGGTCAGTTCGTCGAAGGTGGGCAGGTTCTCGTATTCCCGCGCGGTCCCCCAGCGGCGCGGCGAGTCGAGCAGCCACGCGGGGTCGCCCAGGGCCGCGACCGGTGTGGGGGCAGGCCGGGCCTCGGGCGGAACGCTGTCGGGGACCTTGTGGTAGCGCGCGATCACCTCGCGGAAGGCGTGGTACTTCGGTGTCGGGTCGCCCGCTTCGTCGAGCGGGGCGTCGTAGTCGTAGGAGGTGACCAGCGGCTGGTACACGCCCTTGTCGTTGGCCCCGTTGGTGAGACCGAAGTTGGTGCCGCCGTGGAACATGTAGAGGTTCACCGAGGCACCGGCCGCGAGCAGCGTGTCGAGATCCGCCGCCGAGCCGTCGACCGACGTGGTGTGGTGGTGCGCGCCCCAATGGTCGAACCAGCCGTTCCAGAACTCGCTGCACATCAAGGGCCCCGTCGGCTGATGCTCACGCAGGGTCTTCAGCCGCGCCGCGCTCTGCGAGCCGAACGACGCCGTCCGGTGAAGCACCCCGTCGAGGCCGCCGTTCGCCAACATCTCGTGGGTCGGCTGATCCACCGTGGTCAGCGGGACGGTGATCCCGGCGGCGCGGGTGTAGTGGGTCAGCGCGGCCAGATACCGCTTGTCGGAACCGAAGGCGCCGTACTCGTTCTCGATCTGGACGAGCAGCACCGGCCCGCCCCGGTCGATCTGGTGCGGCGCCACCACGCGGTACACGTCGTCCAGGTAGCCGCGGACGGCGGCGAGGTAGCGCGGTTCGAACTCGCGGACGCGGAGTTCGGGGTCCCGCAGCAGCCAGGTCGGCAGGCCGCCGTTGTCCCATTCCGCGCAGATGTACGGCCCGGGCCGGACGATCGCGTACATCCCGGCCTCGGCGATCAGCCGGAGGAAACGGTCGAGGTCGAGGCCGCCGGAGATGTCGAACTCGCCCGGCTCCGGCGAGTGCGCGTTCCAGGCGACATAGGTCTCGATGGTGTTGAGCCCCATGCGGCGGGCCTTGTCGATGCGATCGGCCCAGAGGTCGGGATGCACACGGAAGTAGTGCAGTGCCCCGGAAATGATCTGGAACGGTTTCCCGTCGAGCAGGAAGTCGGTCTCCCCGATGACGAACTCAGGCATCCACGACCACCTCCGAGGTCAGCCGGAACGCGGTCCAGGAAAGGGGTGGGAGGGTGACGGTGATGGTGGTTCCTTCCGGGTCGTGCCCGGCGGTCGCGCCGGGTAGCGGGACGGGCCGGACCGGTTCCGCGTCGGCGGAATTCGTGAGATGACGGTCGTGTCCGTCGGGGACCGCGACGGTCCAGGTGTCGGCGAGGGCCAGCCGCGCGCCGCGGATGCGCAACCGCACGCCGGTCTCGGACGCGGTCGCGCGATTGGTGAGGAACACGGCGCAGCGGCCGTCTTCGTCGAAGGTCACCGCCGCGTCGACGACGTCCACGCGGCCGTGGAGTCCGGTGTGGACGGTGTCGCCCGTGACGGTGAGCCGGAGGCTGTTCCCCCCGGCGAGTGCCGACGTGAGGCTGAACGGGTGGAACGTCGACTGCCGCCACACGCGGCCACCGGGTTCGGTCCGGATCGGCGCGATGACGTTCACCAGCTGCGCCTGGTTGGCCATCGTGACGCGGTCGACGTTGCGCAGTAGGGAGCCGAGCAGCGAGCCGACGACGACCGCGTCGGTGACGGTGTAGTCCTCCTCGATGATCCGGGGATGTTCGCGCCAGCCGCCGTCGATCAGTTCTTGCTGCTCAAAGTCGTTCCAGCGGCGCTGGTCCCAGACGTTCCATTCGTCGACGCTGATGCCGATCTTCTTGTCCAGCCCGGCCTTCGCCAGGACGTCGTCGATGATCCCGCCGGCGGTCCGGATGTAGCCGTCCAGTGCGGCGGCGCTGGCGAGATAGCTGGCGACGTCGCCATCGTGTTCCTGGTAGTAGGCGTGCAGGGAGATGTGGTCCACGAGCCCCGCCGTGTGCTTCAGGACGGTGCGCTCCCACTCGCCGAACGTCGGCATCTCACTGTTCGAGCTCCCCGCGACCACGAGCTCGACGCCGGGATCGATCATCCGCATGAGACGCGCGGTCTCGGCGGCCAGGCGGCCGTACTCGTCCGCGGTCTTGTGGCCGACCTGCCACGGCCCGTCCATCTCGTTGCCGAGACACCACAGGCGGAAGCCGAACGGACGGTCGGCGCCGTTCGCGCGCCGCCGCTCGCTCAGTTCCGTTCCGCCGGGATGGTTGCAGTACTCGAGGACGTCGGCGGCCTCCTGGACGCCGCGGGTGCCGAGGTTGACCGCGTACATCACCTCGACGTCCGCGGCCTCCGCCCACGCCGCGAACTCGTGCAGCCCGAAGCGATTCGACTCGATGCTGTGCCACGCGGGCTCCAGCCGGACGGGCCGGTCTTCCACCGGCCCGACGCCGTCCTCCCAGCGGTACGCGGAAACGAAGTTCCCGCCGGGATAGCGGACGACGGACGGGCCCAGCTCGCGGACCAGCCCGAGGACGTCGCCGCGGAAGCCCTGGCCGTCCGAAGTGGAGTGTCCTGGTTCGAAGATCCCGGTGTACACGGACCGGCCCATATGCTCGACGAACGAGCCGAACAGCCGCCGCGGCACCGGTCCGATCACGTCGGAAACGTCGGTTTCGATCTCGATGCCCACGCCTCACCCCGCGCTGACGGTGAAGCCCTGCTGGTTGCCGTAGTCGACGATCGCCTGTTGCCAGGCGTTCAGTCCGGCGTCGAGCGAGGTGCCGCCGAGGTAGGCCTTGCCGACGGTGTCACTGAAAACACTGTTGGCGTAGGTCTGATACGGCAGGTAGCTCCAGCCCTTCGCGACGTTCTTCGACGCGTCGTTGAGCACCTGGTTGATCTTCTGGCCGCCGAAGTAGGGATCGGCCTGATCGAGGAAGGCGGGCGAGTTCAGGTCGGCCGTCGTCGCCGGGAACCCACCGCTGGCGATGAACGGCTTGACCCCGTTGCCGTGGTTGAGCCAGCGGACGAACGCCGCCGCCAGGGCCGGGTTGCCGCTCTGCTTCAGCACCGACTGCGTGCTGCCGCCGTTCTCCGCGGTGACCGGCTGCCCGTCGTAGGTGGGCATCGGCGCCACCGCCCATTTGCCCGCGCCGCCGGGGACCGAGGATTTGAAGTTGCCCGGCATCCAGGCACCGGTGACCAGCGACGCGATGGTGCCGTCGCCGAGCGCGCGGAACCAGTCGTCGGACCACTCCTTGATCGGGGCGAGGAGTTTGCCTTCGACCAGCTGGTTCCAGGTGGCGGTCCACTTCTTGGTGCCCGCGTCGGCCAGGTCGACCTTGACGTTCCGGCCGTCGGAGGTGAACGGTTTCCCGCCCGCCTGCCAGATCATGCTGGTGGCGAAGCCGGGATCGCCGGTGTCGGAGGTGAGGTACTTGCCGGGGTCGGCCGTGTGCAGCTTCTTCGCCGCGGCGACGTACTCGTCCCAGGTCTTCGGCACGGCGATACCGTGGGCGTCGAAGACTTCTTTGTTGTAGAACAGCGCCATCGGGCCGGAGTCCTGCGGGAGGCCGTATAGGCCGTTATTCACCCGGACGCTGGACCAGGTCGAAGGCGCGTAGTCCTTTTCGAAGGCCCCGAAACCGTACTGGTCGAGATTGGCCAGCGAGTCGGTCAGCGCGAACTGTGGCAACGCGTAGTACTCGATCTGCGCGACGTCCGGCGCCCCGGAGCCCGCCTTGATGGCGTTCTGCAGCTTGGTGTACTGCTCCTTGTTGGTACCGGCGTTGACGTAGTTGACCTTGACGTTCGGGAACTCCTTCTCGAACGCGGCGACCTGGTCCTTCGCGGACGGCGTCCAGCTCCAGTAGGTGATCGTGCCGCCGGCCTTGAGCGCGGCGTCGACCGAGTCCTGTGACCCGGCGGCCGGGCCGTCCGAGCCGGACGAACAGCCGACGGCCAGTGCCGCGGCCAATGTGACGGCGACGGCGGCCTTGACGCGTCTGTGGATTCGCGACATCGAATGTCCTTTCGGGACGGTGTTCATTGCTTGACGCTGCCCGCGCTCAGGCCGGACTGCCAGTAGCGCTGCATCAGCAGGAAGGCGATGACGAGCGGGACGATGGTGAGCAGTGAGCCGGTCAGCACCAGGTGGTAGACCGGCTGGGCGCCGGCCCCGGAGGCCTGCGCGCTCCATTGGTTGAGCCCGACGGTGAGCGGATACCACTTCGGCTCGCTGAGCATGATCAGCGGCAGGAAATAGTTGTTCCAAGTGGACACCACGGTGAACAAGGCCACCGTGACGATCCCCGGCGCCAGCTGGCGCAGCGTCACGGTGAGGAAGATCCGGATCTCCCCCGCGCCGTCGATCCGCGCCGCCTCCAGCAGCTCGTCGGGGATCGCGTCCGAGGCGTACACCCAGATCAGGTACAGGCCGAACG
This sequence comes from Amycolatopsis sp. EV170708-02-1, assembly GCF_022479115.1. Taxonomy (NCBI): domain Bacteria; kingdom Bacillati; phylum Actinomycetota; class Actinomycetes; order Pseudonocardiales; family Pseudonocardiaceae; genus Amycolatopsis; species Amycolatopsis sp. EV170708-02-1. The sequence goes on along the minus strand of NZ_CP092497.1, from coordinate 1,501,420 downwards.
GGCTGATGAGCGACGGGATGATGATCGCCAGCGGCGTGTTGGTGAGGCCGAGTTCGCTGAACATCAGGAACGTCGGCACCGCGAGCGCCGTGCCGGGGACCGCGACCGCGCCGAGCACGACCGCGAACACCGCACGACGGCCGGGAAAGCGGTACTTCGCCAGGCCGTACCCGGCCGCGGTGGCGAGGATCGTCGCTCCCCCGGCGCCCGCGACGACGTAGAGCAGCGTGTTCCCCAGCCAGCGCAGGAAGATCCCGTTGTCGTAGGTGAAGGTCTCGCCGATGTTGTCGAACAACGCGAACGGCCCGCCGAACGCCAGCCCCGACGTGGTGAACAGGGCGGGCTGTGTCTTGGTCGCGTTGATCACCAGCCACACCAACGGCACGAGCGTGTAGATCAGGTACAGCGCCATGACGGCGGTGAGGACACGCGACTTCCGTGGCCGGGTCACCGAGAACGTCGCCATCACATCCCCTTCCGGGATCCGCGCAGCTGCACGACATAGGCGATGATCGCGGTGATGACACCCATCACGATCGCCACGGTGGCGGAGTAGTTGTACTGCTGTGCGCCGAAGGAAAGGTTGTAGGCGTACATGTTCGGCGTGTAGAAGGTGCCGATCACGTTGGGCGCCAGGGTGCGCATGATGTTCGGCTCGTTGAACAGCTGGAAACTGCCGATGATCGAGAAGATCGTGGCGATGACGATCGCCCCGCGCAGGGCGGGCAGCTTCACGCTCAGGATGGTGCGGAAGGCGCCGGCGCCGTCGATCGCCGCGGCCTCGAACTGTTCCTTGGGGATCACCTTCAGCGCGGAATAGAAGATGAGCATGTTGTACCCGGCGAACTCCCAGGTGACGACGTTGCCGATGGAAGCGAGCATCCAGTTGTCCGACAACGGTTTCACCACGTCGCGACCGAGCAGGTGGTTCAGGTCGGCGGCCAGCCCGAAGTGGTCGCCGTAGAGGAAGCCCCACATCAGCGCGGCGACCACGGCGGGGACGGCGTAGGGCAGGAAGATCACGACCCGGAAGAAGCCGGCGGCGTGCAGCCTGGCGCTGTCGATCGCCAGCGCCGCGATCAGCGCGAGCACCAGCATGATCGGCACCTGCACGGCGAGGAACACCAGCACCCGCTGGAAGGAGTCCCAGAACTTCGGGTCGGCGAGCACCTGCGCGTAGTTGTCCACCCCGACGAACGTCGTGCCCCCGAAGAAGGCCTGTTCGCGGAACAGGCTCAGGACGAACGCGTAGCCGATCGGGGCCAGGAAAGTCAGCGCGAACACCAGCATGAACGGGGCGACGAAGAGCCAGCCTCGCCAGTCGCGGCGGGCGCGGCGCGCGGTGGCCGCACGGCGGGGCGGCGCCGGCGTGGGCGCGACCGCTGTGGACGTCATCGTCCCTCCGGATTCTCCGAGCGAAAGGCACGGCTCGCGAGATGTTTACGTCAACATCAGACCGGCGGAGGCTATCGTGTTGACGTGAACATATCCAGAAGCGGCCGCGGGCCCTCGATGGCCGACGTCGCCAGGGAAGCCGGCGTGTCCGGCCAGACCGTCTCCCGCGTCGCGAACGGCAGGTCGAACGTCGACGAGGCGACGCGCGAGCGAGTGCTCGCCGCCATGCGCCGGGTGGGCTACCGGCCCAACAGCGCCGCCCGCGCGCTGCGCAACGGCCGCTTCCGCAGTATCGGCGTGATCATCTCCGCGCTCTCGACGTTCGGCAACAGCCGGACCCTCGACGCCGTCGCCTCCGCCGCGGCCCGCGAAGGGTTCTCGATCGTCCTCATGCCGGTGTCCAGGCCGTCCCAAGGCGAGGTGTCGGGGGCCTTCAGCAGGCTGGACGAACAGGCCGTCGACGGCGTCATCATCCTGATCGAGCAACACGAACTGGACCAGAGCGAGATCGAACTGCCCCACGGGCTCCCGGTCGTCGTCATCGACGCGGGCGGGCGGCGCGACCATCCCGTGGTCGACTTCGACCAGGCCTCCGGCGCCATCGCCGCGACCAGGCATCTCCTCGACCTCGGCCACGAGACCGTCTGGCACGTGGCCGGGCCGCCCGAGTCCTACGCGGCCGAACGCCGCCGGAAATCGTGGCAGGAGACGCTCGAAGACGCGGGGCGGGAGGTGCCGCCGCCGCTCACCGGCGACTGGTCTTCGCGCTCCGGGTACGAACACGGCGTCCGGCTGGCGGGCGATCCCACGGTCACCGCCGTCTTCGTCGCCAACGACCAGATGGCGCTCGGGCTGCTGCGAGCGCTCCATGAGAAGGGCCGGTCCGTTCCGGGCGAGGTGAGCGTCGTCGGCTTCGACGACATGGACGAGGCCGCCCACTTCTGGCCGCCGCTCACCACGGTCCGGCAGTCGTTCGACGAGGTCGGGAAGCGGGCCGTCGCGGCACTTCTGGCCGGGATGTCCGAGGAGGGGGCGGCGGAGGCGATCAGCGTCCCGACCGAACTCGTCGTCCGCTCCAGCACCGCGCCCCCGGCTCGCGGCCAGGGCTGAAAGGGCCCTTCCCCGCATGCGATGCGGGGAAAGCGCCCTTCGCCGCGTGTAACGAGGGGAAAGTCCCCTTCAGCTCTCGAGCGCACCGGCCGCCGCACCGGTGATGTTGCGGACCATGCCGCCGAAGACGACACCGTGGAACGGCGCGATCCCCTTCCAGTACGCGTGCCCGGCAAGCCCGTGCGGCTCGAACACCGCGCGCTGCCGGTAGATCGTCCGGCCGTCCTCATCGGACTCGACACCGAGTTCGAGCCAGGCGCGCCCCGGCAGCTTCATCTCCGCCCGCAACCGCAGCAGCCGCGGCCGGTCGAGGTATTCGACGCGCCACCAGTCCAGCGCCTCGCCGAGATGCAGGCGTCGCGGATCCCGTCTGCCGCGCCGCAACCCGACGCCGCCGACGAGCCGGTCGGCCCAGCCGCGGACCGACCAGGCCAGCGGGAACGAATACCACCCGTGCTCCCCGCCGATGGACTCGATGACGTCCCACAGCGCCTCCGGTGAGGCGTCCGTCCGCTGCTCGCGCTTGTCCTCGTAGACGGTCCCGCCCGCCCAGTCCGGATCGCTCGGCAGCGGATCCGAGGGAGCCGCGTCGACCGACGCGTCCGACCAGCGGGTCGGCACGTCGGCGTTGCGGATCCGGGACAGCGCCAGTTCGACGGCGTGCTCGTAGTGCGTCAGCCCCGCCTCCGGGTCGGGGATGTGCTCGGCGATCGCGTGGTCGTGACAGACGACCTCGTGCACCAGCGATTCGATCAGCGGCACCGCGATCGCCTTCGGCACCGGCGTGACCAGGTTGACCCACTGCGCGGACAACCACGGCGTCAGCACGGGCACGGGTACGACGGCACGCCGCGGCAGGCCCGCCACGACGGCATAGCGGCGCATCATGTCCAGATAGGTCAGCACGTCGGGCCCGCCGATGTCGAAGGCACCGTTCACTTCGGACGGCAGTTCCGCGGCGTGCACGAGGTAGTGCAGCACGTCCCGGATCGCGACCGGCTGGATGCGGTTGCGCACCCAGCGCGGGGTGACCATCGCCGGCAGCCGCTCCGTCAGGTAGCGCAGCATCTCGAAACTCGCCGAGCCGGAACCGATGATCACCGCGGCCTGCAGGACGATCGCGGGCACCCCGGAGTCCAGCAGGACCCGGCCCACTTCGGCGCGCGACGCCAGATGCGGCGACAACTCCTCGTCGTCCGGCACGATGCCGCCCAGGTACACCAGCCGCCGCGCGCCCGCAGTCTTCGCCGCCTCGGCGACCGTCTTCGCCCCTTCGCGGTCGACGTCGACGAAGTCCTTGCGCGACAACGAATGCACGAGGTAGTAGACGACCTCGCAGCCGGTCAGCGCCGTCTCGATCGAGGACGGATCCGTGACGTCGCCGCGTTCGACCTCGACACGGTCACGCCACGGCTCCTCGGCGACCTTCTCCGGCGAACGGGCCACGACGCGGACCTCGTGACCCGCTTCGAGCAGCTGGGGAACCAGCCGTCCGCCGACATAGCCCGTCGCTCCGAGCACCACACATCGCATGGTCCCGAGTGTTCACGGTGCCAGGCGGCCGCGCACTTCGACGGTGGCGGCGATCGTGCTCCGGAGGAACCGGACGACCGTCCGCCGCTCGTCCTCCTCCATCTCCCGCCACGCCTCGGCGTAGCGCTCGCCGAGGGGCAGGAAGAACTCGGCGCCGATCTCGCGCGCCTTCTCGTGCATCCGCAACTCGACCTTGCGCCGGTCGGTCGCGCTCCGGTCCCGGTGGAGATGCCCGGCCCGCTCCAGCCGGTCCAGCACCGCCGTCGTCGCCGACGCGCTCAGGTGCAACGCGTTCGCGAGCGCGCTCGGGCTCATCGGGGTCCCCATCCTGGCGGCGTCCATGATCACCGCGAGCGCGTTGAGGTCGGTCCGGTGCAGGCCGTGTGCCTCTCCGAACATTTCCGCGAACCGGTCCGACTCGACGGTCAACTGCCGCAACAGGAGAACGAGCAGATCGTCCGTGACCGGCTCGACGTCCTCAGCCATGTCGGGTAACTCCCCTCACGTTGCCCCGTCCGGGTGACCACTCTACTATTTCGATGGTCGAACTATTCACTCGTCGAAGTAGCGCTGTCACGGGAGCCATCGGTCCATGATCTCGGAAGTCGAACGCCGCGCCCGCACGCGGTCACGTCTGCGATGGCTGCTCCCGGCCCTGGTGGCGGTCGCCTGGCTGATCTTCGGTGGTCTCAGCGGCCCGTACGCGGGCAAGCTCAGCGAGGTCACGGAGAACGACAGCAGCGGTTTCCTGCCGGCGTCGGCCGAAGCGACCGAGGTGGGCGAGCTCCAGAAACAGTTCTCCAGCGCCGCCGTCATCCCGGCGATCGTCGTCGCCGAGCGGCCGTCGGGCCTGACCGAGAGCGACAAGCGGTTCCTCGCCGACCGCACGGCGAACGCGCGGCTCGTCCCGGCTCCGCAGAGCGACGCGGGCGCGCAGGTGGTCGTGCTCCTGGACGCCACGAGCGACCCCGGTGACGGTGTCGAGGCTCTGCGAGAGTCGCTCGCCCGTGACACCCCGGACGGGTTGAAGGTGCTCGTGACCGGCCCCGCCGCCCAGGTCGCCGACCTCAAGGAGGCGTTCGGCGGGATCGACGGGCTGCTGCTCCTGGTCGCGGGCGCGGTGGTCGCGGTCATCCTGATCATCGTCTACCGGAGCCCCCTCCTCCCCCTGCTCGTCCTGTTGTCGGCGGTGTTCGCGCTGGGCACGGCGAGTCTCGCGGTGTACCTGCTCGCGGATCACGACGTGCTGGCCCTGAACGGGCAGAGCCAGGGAATCCTGTTCATCCTCGTCTTCGGCGCCGCCACCGACTACGCGCTCCTGATGATCTCGCGCCATCGCGAAGAGCTCCGGACCAGCGACGACGCCCGCACCGCGCTCCGCACGGCCTGGCGCTCGACCATCGAGCCGATCGCCGCCTCCGCCGGGACCGTGATCCTCGGCGTGCTGTGCCTGCTGTTCAGCGATCTGAACTCCAACAAGGGGCTCGGCCCGGTCGCCGCCATCGGCATCGGCGCAGCCTTCCTCACCACCATCACGTTCCTGCCCGCCGTCCTGGCTTTGTGCGGGCGCAACGCCTTCTGGCCCTTCCGCCCGGCGGTGGCCCCGCCCCGCGAGGAGACCGGCGGGCTTTGGGCACGCGTGTCGGGCCTGGTCGCCCGCGCGCCGCGGACGATCTGGATCGTCACGACCGTCGTCCTGCTCGCGGGCGGCGCGTTCCTCCCCCAGCTCAAGGCCTCCGGCACCGCGCAGTCCGACGTCTTCCTCACGCCGGTCGATTCCGTCGCGGGACAGGAAGTCCTCTCGCGCTACTTCCCCGGCGGCTCCGGCTCGCCCACGGTGATCATCACCCCCGCCGGTCAGGCTCCGGCCGTCACCGCGCTGGCGCGTGTCCCCGGCGTCTCGGACGTCCGCCAAAGCGGCGAAGCGGGCGGACTCGCGAAGATCGACGCCGTCCTCGCCGATCCCCCGGACTCCGACGCGGCCGTCGCGACGGTGCAACGGATCCGCGACGCCGTCCACACCTTCGACGGCACCAAGGTCGGCGGGCCGACGGCCACCCTGCTCGACACGAGGGAGACCTCCGAACACGACCGGATGGTGATCATCCCGATCGTCCTGGTCGTGATCTTCCTCGTGCTCGCGCTGCTCCTGCGGTCACTGCTGGCGCCGCTGCTGCTGATCGGCACGGTGGTGCTGTCCTTCGCCGCGACGATGGGGGTCTCGGCGCTGGTGTTCAACCACGTCTTCGACTTCCCCGGCGCCGACCCGGTCGTCCCGCTGTTCGGCTTCGTCTTCCTCGTCGCGCTGGGGATCGACTACAACATCTTCCTGATGACGAGGGTCCGCGAAGAGGCGGGCAGGATCGGCACGCGGGACGGGACCCTGCGCGGCCTGCGCGTCACCGGCGGCGTGATCACGTCCGCGGGTGTCGTGCTCGCCGCGACCTTCGCCGCTCTCGCCGTCCTGCCCATCCTTTTCCTGGCGCAGCTGGCTTTCATCGTCGCGTTCGGCGTCCTGCTCGATACGCTCCTGGTGCGCTCGCTGCTGGTACCGGCGCTGGCGGTGGACGCCGGACGGAAGATCTGGTGGCCGTCGAAACTGGCGAAGACCGGCCGGGAATGAACGCGGCGATCGCCAGCGCGAAGAGCGCGGTCGCCGAGCCGAGCCCCATGATCAGCCGGAAACCGCCCTGGGACGGGACCTGCACCGGCCCGAAAGAGACGGTCAGCTGCGCCAGGATCACCCCGCGACGGCGCTGGAGATCGACGTGCCGATCGCGCGCATCAGGGTGTTGAGGCTGTTCGCGGCCGCCGTCTCCGACACCGGGACGGCGCCCATGATGAGCGCGGGCATCGCGCCGTAGGCGAGCCCGATGCCGGCGCCGATCGTGGCGGACACCAGCACGAGATGCCACACGCTCGCCATCAGGACGGTGCCGAGGCCATAGCCCGCGGCGACGACGAGAGCGCCGAGCATCAGCGTCGCCTTGGGTCCGCGGGCCTTCGTGAGCCGCGCGGACAGCGGGGCGGTCAGCATCATCACCACACCGGACGGCACCAGCACCAGCCCGGTGACCAGCATGGTCTGCCCGAGCCCGTAGCCGGTCGCCGCCGGGAGCTGGAGGATCTGCGGCAGCACCAGCGACTGCGCGAACATCGCGAACGCGAACACGATCGACGTCAGGTTCGTCAGCAGGACCTGCCGCCGGACGGTCGTCCGCAGATCCACCAGCGGACGGGCCGTGCGCAGTTCCCAACCACCCCACAGCAGCAGGACGAGCGCGGCGGCCGCGAACAGACCCAGCGTCCGCCCGCTCGCCCAGCCCCACCGCGCCCCTTGGGAAATCGCCAGCAGAAGACAGACCAGCGCGGCCGAAAGCCCTACCGCGCCGACGAGGTCGAACCGGCCACCGGTGCGGACGTTCGATTCGGGGACGAACGCCGGCACGAGCGCGGTCACGACGACACCGAGCCCGGCCGCCGTCCAGAACAGCAGATGCCAGTCGGCGTTCTCGGCGAGCAGCGCCGCCGCGGGCAGGCCGAGCGCGCCGCCGACGCCGAGTGAGGCGCTCATCGTCGCCGTCGCCGAAGCGAGCCTTTCGGCCGGGAGTTCGTCGCGCATGATGCTGATCCCGAGCGGGATCACCCCGGCCGCGAAACCCTGCAGGACCCGGCCGGCGACCATCGGCGCCAGCGTGTCGCTGAGCCCGGCGACGATCGAGCCGGCGATCAGCATGCCGAGGCTGAGCAGCAGCATCCGCCGCTTCCCGTACATGTCGCCGAGCCTGCCGACGACCGGCGTCGCGACGGCGCTCGCCAGCAGCGTCGCCGTGATCACCCAGACCGCGTCGGCGGGCGACGCGTCCAGGAGTTCCGGCAGCTTCGGGATCAGGGGGATGACCAGGGTCTGCATCAGCGAGACCACGATCCCGCCCAGCGCTAACACCACCACGATCGGCTGAGGACGTGGCACGGGCTGAGTCATTCAAGGCCTCCGAGGGGGATCGGGCGAAGAACACCAACTTAAGTCAGTTGATTGACTTATGCCAACAACCCGGGCACTGTGTGCATCACCGAACCCCGCCACGCTGAAGGAGCTTTCGATGACGGAGCGTCCGCCGAGCTTCCCGTTCCCGACCGAGGCCGCCCTGGCGCCGCCCGCCGAATGGGCCGAGTTCCGCGCGAAATGCCCGGTCGCCAAGGTCACCCTCGCGAGCGGCGACGAGGCGACGCTGATCACCCGCTACGCGGACGTCAAAAGCGTCCTTTCCGACCCCCGGTTCACCAGGCCGACCCCCGCCGACAACGCGGCGCGGGTCGCGGACACCGAATCGGGCGGGGTCTTCAACAGCGAGATGGCGGGCGTGATCCCGCAGCACGGCGAGGCGCACCTGAAGTGGCGCCGGATGCTCGGGAAGTGGTTCACCGCCAAGCGGATGAACGCGCTGCGGCCGCGGATGGAGGCGATGGCCGTCCAGCTGATCGACGAAATGGTCGCGAAGGGCGAGCCCGCGGACCTCAAGGCGAGCTTGGCCTTCCCGCTCCCGGTGTGGGTCATCTGCGACATGCTCGGCGTCCCGGACAGCGACCGGGAACGCTTCGCCCACTGGTCCGACGTCATGCTCAGCATGACCCGTTACACCCAGGCCGAATTCGACGTCGCACAGGCGGAATTCGGCCGGTACATGGGCGAGCACATCGCGGCGAAGCGGGCCGAGCCCGGCGAAGACATCCTCAGCGCGCTCATCACCGACACCGATGTCGACGGTGAGCGCTGGTCCGACGCGCTGCTCGTCGCGACCGGCATCGGGCTGCTCATCGCCGGGCACGAGACCACCGCGAACATGATCGCGAAGATGGTCGCGATGCTGCTGGAGGACCGGAGCCGCTGGGAAGCGCTGCTCGCGGACAGGTCGCTGATCCGCACCGCCGTCGAGGAGTCCCTGCGCATGGACGCCAACGCGGGGATCGGCATGTCGCGCTACCTCACGGAGGATTTCGAGGTCGGCGGCACGACCCTGCCGGCGGGCACCACCGCGATGTGCAGCATGGCCGCGGCGAACCGCGACGAGAGCGCGTTCGAAGCCGCCGCCGACATGACGCTCGACCGGAGCCCGAACCCGCATCTGGCGTTCGGCGCCGGCGCGCACGCGTGCCTGGGGCAGCCGCTCGCCCGGACCGAACTCCAGGTCGTCCTCGGTGTCCTGCTGGACAAACTGCCCGCCCTGGAGCTCGCCGTCACCGCGGCGGAGCTGCGCAAGGTCGAAGGGCTCGCCGTCGGCGGACTGCGGGAACTGCCCGTGCGATGGTGATGCCCATGACGAGTGAGATCACCGGCGCCCGCGCCGAACGGGCGCAAGCGACGCGGGAACTGATCCTGACCGCGGCGGAGCGGCTGTTCGCCGAACACGGCGTCTTCGCCGTGTCCAACCGCCAGGTCAGCGAAGCGGCGGGACAGGGCAACAACACCGCGGTCGGCTACCACTTCGGCACCAAGGCCGATCTGGTGCGCGCGATCGCCCGCCGTCATGCGGGGCCGATCGAAGAGATCCGCCGCCGGATGCTCGCCGATGTCGGTGACAGCACGGACCTGCGGGCCTGGATCGGCTGCCTGGTCGCCCCGGTGGCCGAGCATCTGGCCACGCTCGGCAGCCCGACCTGGTTCGCGCGGTTCGGCGCGCAGGTGATGACCGACCCCGCGCTCCGCCCGATCATGGTCGAGGAATCCCTGACCTCGCCGTCACTGGTGCGGATCGTCGAAGGGCTCCATCGCTGCCTGCCCGATCTGCCCGCCGACGTCCGCGCCGAACGCGGCGACATGGCCCGCCAGCTGCTGGTCCACATGGTCGCCGAACGCGAACGCGCCCTCGCCGAGGGCACCCCCACCCCCCGGTCCACCTGGCAGGACGCCGCGACCGGGCTCATCGACGCACTCGCCGGGATCTGGCTGGCACCGGTCACTCCCGGCCCGGACGAAGGAAAAGGACCATGAAGATCACCGTCGACCAGGACAAATGCTGCGGCGCCGGAACCTGCGTGCTGCTCGCCCCCGACGTCTTCGACCAGCGCGAGGAAGACGGCATCGTGCTTCTGCTCCAGGAGTCGCCCGGCCAGGACTCGCACGACATCGTCCGCGAAGCCGCCGACGTCTGCCCCGGCGCCGCCATCACGGTGAGCGAGTGACCCTGCTCGTGGTCGGCGCCTCCGCCGGCGGCCTCGCCACGGTGGAGGCCTTGCGCCGCAAGGGTTACGCGGACCGCATCACGGTGTTGGGCGCCGAACCGCATCTCCCCTACGACCGGCCTCCCCTGTCCAAACAGGTCCTTTCCGGACAGTGGGAACCGGCACGAACCCAGCTCCGCCCCGCCGACCGTTTGTCCACATTGGATACCGAGTTCCTGCTCGGCGACTCGGCCGTCGCGCTGGACGTCCGGGAACGGACCGTGCACACCGCCTCGGGACGCACACTGACCGCCGACGACGTCGTGCTCGCCACCGGACTGCGACCACGCACCTTCCCGGACCAGAGCGGCCTCGACGGTGTCCACGTTCTCCGCACCCTCGACGACGCGCTGGCCTTGCGGGCGGACCTGCTGTCCTGTTCGCGGGCGGTCGTCGTCGGCGACGGCGTCCTCGGTACCGAAATCGCCGCCGTCGCCGCCGGGATGGGCGTCCCGGTCACCCTCGCGGGCCCGCAACCGGCGCCACTGGCCGCACAGTTCGGCCCGACCGTCGCCGGGCTGCTGGCGGAGCTGCACGAATCCCGCGGCGTGTCCCTGCGGCTCGGCGCGGCGGTCACCGGACTGGATTCGCTCGATGGGCGCGTCACCGGTGTACGACTGGAAACCGGCGAGGTGCTCCCCGCGGACGTCGTCGTGGTGGCGTTCGGCGCCGCCCCGGCGACGGACTGGCTCGAAGGCAGCGGGCTGGCGCCGGCGAACGGCGTCGTCTGCGATTCCCGATGCCGCGCGGCGGACGGGATCTACGCCGTGGGCGACGTGGCCCGCTGGCATCACGAAGCACTCGACGTGACCTTGCGGCTGGAGAACCGGACCAACGCCACCGAGCAGGCCGCCCACGTCGCGACGGTCATCCTCGGCGAGGACCGGCCCTACCTCCCGGTCCCCTACTTCTGGACCGACCAGTTCGACACCAAGATCCACGTGCACGGAACCCTTTTCCCGGACGCCGAAGTGTCCTTTGTGGAGGGCTCACTCGCCGATCGCCGCTTCGTCGCCGAATACCGGCGAAACGGCGTGGTGACCGGTGTCCTCGGCTGGAACATGCCCAAACAAGCCCGCCTGCGCCGCCCGGGCGTTCTCGTTGGAGGAAAGCCTTGACCACCACACCTTCCTTTCCCGCCGCCAGGGCGACTGGCTGCCCGTTCGACCCGCCGCCCGCCATCCGGTCGCTGCAGGAGGAAACCCCGCTCGCGCGGGTCCGGCTGTGGGACGACAGCACGCCGTGGCTCGCGACCCGGTACGCCGACCAGCGGAAACTGCTCTCGGATCCCCGCATCAGCGCCGACATCACCCGGCCCGGCTATCCGAGCCCGACACCACTGCGAGGTGGCTCCATCAGTTTCATCCTGATGGACGACCCCGAACACGCCCGGCTGCGCCGGATGGTGACCGCGCCGTTCACCATCAAACGCGTGGAGGCCATGCGGCCCGGCGTGCAGAAGATCGTGGACGACCTGATCGACGAGATGCTGGCCGGGCCGAACCCCGCCGACCTCGTCACGGCGTTCGCGCTTCCCGTGCCCTCCCTGGTGATCTGTCAGTTGCTGGGTGTCCCTTACGCGGATCACGAGTTCTTCCAGGACAACAGCAACGTCCTGATCAACCGTGAGACCGGCCCCGAGGCGAAAGCCGCCGCGGGTGCCGCGCTGGGCGAGTACCTCGGCGAGCTGATCGGCGAAAAGCTCCGGAAGCCCGGCGACGATCTCCTGTCCGGCCTCACCGAGCGCATCCGCGCCGGTGAACTGACCCGGGAGGAAGCGGCCCAGATGGGCGTTCTGATGCTGATCGCCGGGCACGAGACGACGGCCAACATGATCGCGCTCGGCACGCTGGCGTTGCTCGAACACCCGGATCAGCTCGCTCTCCTTCGCGAGACCGAAGACCCGAAGCTGGTCGCCTCCGCCGTCGAAGAACTGCTGCGCTACCTGCACATCACGCACAACGGACGCCGCCGGGTCGCGCTCGAGGACATCGAGATCGCGGGCCAGGTCATCCGGGCGGGCGAGGGCATCATCCTCGCCAACGACATCGGCAACCGCGATCCCGACGTCTTCCCCGACCCCGACCGGCTCGACCTCCGCCGCGACTCCCGCCGTCACGTGGCCTTCGGTTTCGGCGTGCACCAATGCCTCGGCCAGCCGCTCGCCCGGATGGAACTGCAGGTCGTCTACGGCACGCTGTACCGGCGCGTCCCCACGCTCCGGCTCGCGGCCGACCTGTCGGAGATCGACTTCAAGCACGACGGTTCCGTCTACGGGGTGTACGCACTGCCCGTAACCTGGTGACCATGAGCGCTGAGCAGGACGCCATCGACGAACGGATCCAGGAGGCCGCCGAAAGCGGTGACCTGGCCGAACTCCGGCGGCTGGCCGACGGCGGCAGCAGCGACGCAGCAGACCAGCTGATCGAAACGGCGACCGAACTGGGCGCGCTGGACGAACTGCGGCGGCTGGCCGCGGCTGGGAACCAGGACGCCGCGGATCAGCTGGCCGAACTCACCGAGGAGTAGCGTCCCGCATCGCCGGGATCAGCACCGGAAGCGCGGCCAGGAGCGCGACGCCGCGCACGAGGCCCGCGACGGGATAGGGAACGCGAAGCCCGAACCTGTGCGCGAGCAGCCCGCCCGCCAGCGCGCCGAGCGGCATCAGTCCCCAGCCGAGCAGCCGGTAGACGCTGTTGACCCGGCCGAGCAGAGTCGACGGCACCTCCTGTTGCCGGACGCCGACGGTGACGACGTTCCAGATGGTCGTCACGAAACTGCTCACCGCGAAGAGCCCGCCGAGGACGACGACGTTCGGGCTGAACCCCATTCCGACGAAAACGGTGGCGTTCACGGCGAGCGAGACGAGGAGCGCGCGGAGGTCGCCGAGCCAGGCGACCAGCCGCGTGATCACCAACCCGCCCACGACGCCTCCGATCGCCGCACCGGCGAGCAGCAGACCGAACACCCCCGCGCCGAGATGCAGCACGTCGGTCACGAACAGGACGAGCGTCGCGTTCCCGAGCTGACCGCAGAAGGTGTTGATGCCCAGCAGCAACGCGAGAGCACGAAGCAGGCGGTGCCTCATCAGCCACCGGACCCCGTCGAGGACCTTCACGCTTTCCGCCCGGCCGCGTCGTCCGGGCAGCTTCGCCAGAAGTACCGCGGCGAGGACGAACGACGCGGCGTCGACGGCGAACGGCAACGTCCAGGCGAGTGCGAAGAAGAGGCTGCCGAGAGGCGGGCCCAGGAACTGCCTGCCCACGATCATCGCCACCTGCTGTCCGCCGTTCGCGCGGTGCAGCAAGCCCTTCGGGACGAGATCAGGGACCGCCGTTTGCGCCGCGTTGTCGTAGAAGACGTCGCACGCGCCCAGCGCGAACGCGAGCAGGACGAGCACGGGCGCACTGATCATCCCCGCCGCCACGAGCGCCGCGAGGACGCCGACGATCAGGGCCTGGAGCGCCTGCGTTCGCCACATGAGGGTCGTCCGGTCGACCCTGTCGACGACGGAGCCGGCGGGGAGCGACAGCAGAAGCCACGGCAGATAGGTCGCGGCGGAGACCAGGGCGACGTCTCTGGGGTCGTGGCTCACCGTCACCGCCAGCAAGGGCAGCGCCGCCGTGAAGACGCCGTTGCCGAGGCTGTCGATCCCGGTGGCCCACCACAGCCGCCGATAGGCGCGAGGCAGAGTGCGCATGATCGGATCGTGGCGAGGTCCGGCGTTCCGGGGACACCATTTAGCTCGTGCCTACATACTCGGGCGATGCCGATGACCATCGAAGTCGGTGTCGCCGAACTGGCCGCGACCCGGTTCGCGATCTCGCCACTGTCCGAGACCGTGGCCGGTCTGCAGCAACTCGCCGGGATCGACCGGAACGCGGTCAACCTGCCCTGGCTGCGGTGGGCGCGCGAAGAACTCGATCGCGAGCCACTCGACCTTTCGCGTACCTGGCCGTTGGTCGTGACCGGCAGGCTCGGCTGGCCGGAGTTCCTCGTCCCGGCCCCGCGAAACTCTGGTGACTCCCTCGAAAACGACCTCGATGCCCTGCAACGGACCCCTGAAGACCGAGTCAGGGCGAGCCTCGGCCGGATCTTCGGCGCGACGCCTCCGCCCGCTGTCGTGGCCCTCGCCGCCGACCCCGCGTCCGGACTGCGGGAGGTCGCCGACGAACTGCGTGCCGCCCACGACCGCCTTGTCGCACCGCATTGGCCGAGGATCCGGGCGGTGCTGGACGCGGACGTCGGGTATCACGCCCGGGCGCTGACCGCGGGCGGTGCCGAGCGGCTGTTCGCGGACCTGCATCCGGATCTGCGCTGGCACGACGACCGGGTGATCCTGGCCGGCGAGCGGTGGCGCGATCAGCATCGCGTCGTCACCCGGGGGCCGGGTGGGCTCGTGCTGATGCCGGTCGTCCTCGGGTCGCCGTATGTCCTCGTCAAGGAGAACACGTCGACCCAGACCACGATCCGCTATCCGGCAAGGGGAACCGGCACCCTGTGGGCCGCCGGAACCCGGGCACCCGGGTCCGCCACAATACGGCTGCTGGGCCGGATGCGAGCCACTCTCCTGACGGCGCTGTCCTCCCCCGCGACCACGACCGACCTGGCGCGCGTCTTGGGCGTGACACCGAGCGCCGTTTCCCAGCACCTCAAGGTCCTGCGGGACAGCGGACTCGTCACGCGCGAACGCTCCGGCCGCACCGTCCTCTATCTGACGACGCCGCTCGGTGAACGCCTGCTCTGACAGTCAGAGGTCGATCAGCTCGACGGTCACTTTCGCCACATCACCTTCCTCGATTCCCTCGGCCTTGCGGACCGCTTTCTTGACCGGCAACACGTAGGCACCCTGTTTGGCGTCCGGGAAGATCGACGTCTTCCACTTGCTGCCGCCGATACCGACCTGGACCCGGACCGCGCCGAACCCGCGACGCGGCCCGTCGGTGATCTCGCGGATCTCCTCGGAGATGTCCTGCGGCAGGCTGACGAAGGTCCAGGTCTCCCCTCGGCGGGCGTCCCAGACCCAGAGCTCGGCATCGAACACGACGATCATCGGTGAAGCGTCGCATACGGGACCGACAATTCCGGGCTGCCCGGCTCGCCTCGATGCCTCGGAGGCGCCGACATCGGCTGTGCGGGGAGGATTCCGGACGTTCACTGTCCGAAATCTTCCCCACTCGACGTGTCGGCCGCCAGGCTTGGGCGACCTGACCATGATCGACGGAGGATCGGGGACGTTGAGTGTCCCCGATCCTCCGTCGATCATGGTCCGCACTGGGTCACCTCGGTTCGGTACGTGCCGTAGGCAAAACCACGGCCCCGCTACCGTGGCCGAGTGGACGTCGTCGTGATCTTCGGACGCGGTTCGTCGAGCTGTACGCCGATCTCGACGAGCGCCTCGAACGGAACACCACCGAGCTCCGCCTCGACCGCAAACCCAGCAAGCGCGACCTCGGCTTCTCCCGTGCCAATCTGCTCGAACTCAACCGCGACTACGTCATGAACACCGACGGCGCGCGGCGCGCCCACGCCGAGGACCTGATCGAGCGCCACGATCACGTGCGTATCGACAACACCCGCTCGACCCCGGCGGAGACCGCGGCCCTAATTCTCCGCAGGATGCCGCAGTGACCGGGTCGTCGTCGCGCCGAGCACGCGTGAAGCCATCCACGCCAGGGCGTCGGCCGTGCGCGCCGGGGTGTCCGACGGCTGCATGATGTGGCTCAGCACGGTCCGGACCACGACGTCGATCGCCACATCCAGCTGCGCGGCGTCCAGCGACGGACCGTAGGCGCGGACACGGCCGCGCAGCATGACGGTCGCTTCGCTCAGCAGGCTCCCGGCCCGCACCGTCAGCAGCGGCAGCAGCTCGGTGTCGGCGCCGTGCGTGGCCGAGACGATGGCGCGCAGCAGAAGGTTGTCGTCGGCGAGTTCGAGGACACCGCGGACGGCGTCGTGGATCGCCTCGACGAGATCTTCGGGGTGCCGCTCGAACGCTTCCCGGACCACCGACAGGAACCGGGCGAGTTCGTGCGAGATCATCGCTTCGGCCAGCTGGGTCTTCGAGCCGAGTTCGTTGTAGACGGTCTGGCGGCTGACGCCGACGATCTCCGCGAGTTTGCTCATCGTCACCGAGGCCCAGCCGGAACGCACGGTCAGCTCGATCGCCGACGCGACGATCGGTTGACGGTACGGACCGCCCGTGACCGGTGCCTCACTCATGATCGTCATTCTAAGCTGTGCCTTTCCCAGCGCGCTTTCGGCTTTAAGCCAGCCATGTCAGCGGCAAACGTCCGCCGATCCGAGGCCTCCGGCCGAAAAAGACGCGCGCGCGTGCCGTCACCGCCGTCGTCGGCCTTCGCTCGGAAGACACCTTCTAAGCCGCCGTTCCCGCCGCGAACGCCAGCGCCTCCGGCCACGGCGCCCGCCCGGCGATATGCCGACGGTACTTCATGATCTCGCGCGGCCGGTCGACGGTCAGCGCCCCGACGATCCGGTCCCCGCGCCGGTACAGCGCGGTGAAACCACCGGACTCCGGGACGGCGGCCACCACCTCGTCGGCGCGCGGGGTGCCGACGAACTGGATCCGGTGGTCGTACCAGTCCGACCAGAAATACGGCACCGGGGACAGCGCCTTCGCCGCTTCCGGCGCGAGCGCGTGACGAGCGGCCGCGGCACCCTGCTCCGCGGCGTTCGTCCAGTGCTCCAGCCGCATCGGCTCGCCGTCGAACAACGGGTTCGCGGCATGGGCGACGTCCCCGGCGGCGTACACGCCGGGGACCCCGGTCGCGAGCGTGGCGTCGCACATCACGCCGCCGTCGAGCTCGTGCAAAGGCACCCCGCTCCCGGCCAGCCACCCGGTGGCCGGGACGACGCCGATGCCGGCGACCACCAGATCCGCGGGCAGCACCTCGCCGGTCGAAAGCCGGACGCCGGTCACCACACCGCCTTCGGACTCCAGGCCGGTGACCGTGGTGGACAACCTCAGTTCCGTACCCGCCTCCCGGTGCAGCGCGGCGCACACCGCACCGGCCTCCGCGCCGACGGACCGGACGAGCGGGACGTCGAGCGCCTCGACGATCGTCGCGGGCAGCCCGCGCTTCCGTGCCGCGGCGGCGACCTCGGAACCGATGAAACCCGCCCCGACCACGACCGTGCGCGCCCCGCCGTCGAGCGCCGCGCGGACCGCCAGCGCGTCCTCGGCGGTCCTCAACGTGTGGACCCCGGCGATCCCTTCGCTTCCGGGCAGCCGCCGCGCGGTGGCGCCGGTCGCGATCACCAGCGCCTCGTAAGGCACCGTCGTCCCCGCCACCGACACCTCGCGGGCGGTGGTGTCGAGCCCGTCCGCCGGGGCGCCGAGCATCAGCTCGACGCCGAACTCGTCGCGCAACGCGTCCTCGCCGTGGAACGGCTCGACCTTGCCTGCGCCTTCCGCGTCGAGGAACGACTTCGACAGCGGGAGCCGGTCGTAGGGCGGGTGCTCCTCCGCGCCGATCAGCACGATCCGCCCTCGGTATCCGGTTCGGCGTGCCGCCTCGACCGCGCGCAACCCGGCCAGCGACGCTCCCACGACGACCAGTGTCATGTTCAGTCCCGCAGCTTCAGGGCGAGGACAGGGCAGGCGTCGACGGCGGCCGACAGGTCCTGGCGATGTTCCTCACCGGGCCGCTCGTCGAGCACCACGACCGTGCCGTCGTCCCCCACCTCGAAGAAGTCGGGCGCCATCGCTTCGCACATGCCCAGGCCGTCGCATTTCGCGCGGTCCGCCTCGATCTTCATCATGCGCCGACCCTTCCCGGTGCCACGAAATCGACCTTCTCCCGCACCCCGCAGTCCGGGCAGCACCACGAATCCGGGATCGCCGACCACGGGGTCCCGGCGGGGAAGCCCTCCCGCGGGTCGCCGAGTTTCTCGTCGTACACGTAGCCGCAGCCGGGGCACATCCCGCCCTCGGTGGCGTCGCCGTGCGTGTCGGCGACGTGCCGGGACGGCGCGGTGACCCGCGTTCCGTACCGCGCCAGCACCTTGGCCCGCTTCGACGGCTGGATGTTGGCGCGCGAGATGTCGCCGTCGAAATGCGCGAGCACCCGCGGATCCATCACGCGCCGCCACACCGGTGGGACCAGCGCCAGCACGATCATCCCGGCGTAGCCCGTCGGGAGCACCGGCGATTCCGCGAAATCGCGCAGCGTCTGGTAGCGGCGGGTCGGGTTGGCGTGGTGATCGCTATGCCGCTGCAGGTGGTAGAGCAGCACGTTGGTGGCGATGTTGTTGGAGTTCCAGCTGTGGCTGGGGTCCACGCGTTCGTACCGGCGGCGGTTCGGCTGGCCGACCATCTGCCGCCGCATCCCGTAGTGCTCCATGTAGTTCACGACCTCCAGCAACGAGAACCCGACCACCGCCTGGATCACCAGGTACGGCAGGATCCCCGGCCCCAGCCACACGGTCATCGCCGCCCACAGCACCGCCGACATCAGCCAGGCGTTGAGCACGTCGTTGCCGATCCGGAACGGATGCCGGTCGCGCCGGGCGTAGCGCTTGCGCTCCAGGCCCCACGCGGATTTCAGCGAGCCGAACACGGTGCGCGGCCAGAACCGGTAGAAGCTCTCCCCCACCCGGCTGCTGGCCGGATCCTCGGGAGTGGCCACCCGGACGTGATGGCCGCGGTTGTGCTCGATGTAGAAGTGGCCGTAGAAGCTCTGTGCCAGCGCGATCTTCGACAGCCAGCGCTCGTGGCTCTCCTTCTTGTGCCCGAGTTCGTGCGCGGTGTTGATGCCGATCCCGCCGATGCAGCCGATCGAGATCGCCAGGCCGACCTTGTCCATGACCGACAGGTCGCCGCGGGCGATCAGCCAGAACGCCACCACGAAACCCGCGTACTGGATGGGCAGGAACGCGAAGGTGATCCACCGGTAGTAGCGATCCTGCTCCAGCCGTTCGATCACGTCGTCGGGCGGATTGCTGCGGTCCAGCCCGGCCACCAGGTCGATCAGCGGCACGATCACCAGGATCACGATCGGCCCGATCCAGAACCACACGCCCCAGCCGGTGGCCGCGTGCAGGCCGATGGCCAGGAACGCGAGCGAAGGCACCACCAGGCCGATCAGCCACAGATACCGCTTGCCGTCGGTCCAGCGTTCGGTCGAGCCCGCCGGGATCGTGCCCGTCATCTCGCTCATCGCACCCTCCTCCATTGGCTGGGTTTACAAAACCATAGGTCCTGTACACCCAGTTTGACAAGAGGACATCTTTTGTAAATCCAACGTTGCTTCATTTCGTGAGAATCTGGCGATATCTTGTATTTGTAAGGAAACTTACTTAACTTATGACGACACGCCGCGACCCACTTCGTCCGCCCGAAGGAGCGCGAATGCCCCGATCACCTCGCCGGATCCGACCCGCCGCCGTGGCCGCCGTCGCCGCGGCCCTGCTGGTCCTGCCCGCCACCGCCGCCACCGCGACCACGACGGCGAACAGCCCGTGGCCGGGCGGTTCGGACGTCGCGAACGCCGACGGTTCGAACGTCCTCGGCGGCAACATGAGCGGCCTGTCGTTCGGCGGCCCGGACGTCCTCTGGGCGGTCAAGAACGGCCCCGGCACGCTGTACCGCCTCGTGCGCAACGGGTCGAAATGGCAGCCGGACACCGCCAACGGCTGGTCGTCGGGCAAGCAACTGCGCTACCGCAGCGGCAAGGGCGACCCCGACGCCGAAGCAGTCGTGGCCACCCCGGACGGCGTGGTCGCGGCCACCGAGCGCGACGGCGACAACAGCAAGACGAGCGCGCTCAAGGTGCTCCGGTACGACGTCGCCGGCACGGCCAAGACCCTCACCGCGAAGGCCGAATGGGATCTGACGGCGGACCTGCCGAAGGTATCGGCGAACGACGGCCTCGAAGCCGTGTCGTGGATCCCGGACAGCGCCCTCACCGCCAAGGGGTTCGTGGACCAGCGCACGAAGGCGCCGTACAACCCGAGCAGCTACCCCGGCCACGGCACCGGCCTCTACCTCGTGGGCCTCGAAAGCAACGGCATGATCTACGCCTACGCGCTCGACCAGGCGGGCGGGAAGTACACCCGGGTCGCGAGTTTCGCGAGCGGGCTCGCCTCGATCATGGAACTCGAGTACGAGGCTTCGACCGGCAAGCTGTGGGCGGTCTGCGACGACAACTGCGGCGGCGACTCGACGACGCTGGCCGTCGACGCGCAGGGCAAGTTCGCCGTCACGGCCACGTACGACCGTCCCGGCGGAATGCCGGACTACAACAACGAAGGTTTCGCGATCTCGGCCACGTGTACCTCCGGGACCAAGCAGGTGGTCTGGGCCGACGACGGGAACGACGGCGGCCACGCGCTCCGCGCCGGCACCCTCTCCTGCGGCTGAAGGGGGCTCGACATGAAATTCGCCCCCATCGCAATTCTTCCGGCCCTGCTTTTGCCCCTGCTCCTTCCGTCCGCCGCGCTCGCGGGCGACGGCTGGGAATCCATCGGCACGGGCATGACCTCCGGCGCCAGCGGGATCGCCGTCCTCGACCGGGACGACGGCAGGATCGACGCACTTGTCCTACGAGACAACAAGAAGCCCGGCGAAAACCGGGCGGTCCGGGTCCGGCTCGATCACGGCAAAGTGTCCAAGGTGGACTCGATCGACTGGCCTGGCGAGCTCCCGGTCGACCTGGAAGCGGCCGAAGCGGTGCCGGGAAAGTCCGGCGAATTCGTCGCGCTGGCCAGCGGCGGCAAGGGCTTTCACTTCACCCTGAAGGACCGGCATCTGAAAGTGCTCGGCACTTTCCAGGTGCCCAAGGGCGACCCGGAAGACAATTACGAGGGTTTCGCACTGAAAAAGGTGAATGACCGATTGTTCGCGGTCTGGGCGGACCGCGGCCAGGACGCCCGGCCGGCCACGCTCTACTCCGCCGAGTTCTCCGTATCGAAGCTGTCCTTCAAGAAGCCGAAGTCGACCCCGTTCCGGGTCCCGTATCCGGCCACGGACGTCCGGCACACCTCGGACGTCGAGATCACCGCGGACGACCGCGTCCTGGTCTCGGCCGCCTCCGATCCCGGCGACGAAGGCCCGTTCGATTCGGCCGTGTACGCGGCGGGTGTGCTCCGCTCCGACGGTTCGATCGCGCTCTCCCCCGCCCCGGTGCGGATCGGCGACTTCCCCGGCCACAAGATCGAGGCCATGACCTGCCTTTCGCGCTCGTGCGGCAGCCTGCTCTACGGCACCGACGACGAGGCCGCGGGCGGTAGGCTCCGGATCGCGACCAGGAACGAGCCGGAGGATCAGTGATCAGCGAAGACCTGCGCGAGCGCCGCCACAAGATCATCGAAGAGCACATGGACACCGAGGTGGCCCACGAGTTCGACCGCACACTGGGCACCTTCAACGGGCACCCGCACTACGAGATCATGGCGACCGGGCAGATCTTCGACGGCGACGAAGAGGTCATGGCGTACTACCGCATGACCCGCACGGCGTTCCCGGACCAGCGGCACGACAACGTCCGCTACCACTTCGCCGACGAGTCGGTCATCGTCGAGTTCGACCTGCTCGGCACCAACCTCGGCGAGTTCTACGGCCGTCCGCCGACCGGCAAGGCGTTCCGGGTGCCGATCATCGCGGTGTTCTTCTTCGACGAGGACCGGATCACCAACGAGCGCATCTACTTCGACGCCGCCAGCCTGATCACCCAGGCCGGGCACGCCGAACTGCTGACCCTGCTGGCGTCCGGCGACGTCTGAAAAAATCCGGGCCCGCCGCGGAAGCGACGGGCCCGGACCTTTCAGACCTGGATCACGCCACGTCGTAGCGGTCGAGGTTCATGACCTTGTCCCACGCGGAGACGAAGTCACGCACGAACTTCTCCTTGGCGTCGTCGCTGGCGTAGACCTCAGCCACCGCGCGAAGCTCGGAGTTCGACCCGAACACGAGGTCGGCCCGGGTACCGGTCCACTTGACCTCGCCGGTCGCGGAGTCCCGGCCTTCGAAGACCTCCGCCTCGGCGGACGTGGCCGTCCACTGCACGCCCATGTCGAGCAGGTTCGCGAAGAAGTCGTTGGTCAGGGCCCCCGGCTTCTCGGTGAACACGCCGTGCTGGGACTGCTGGGCGTTGGCGCCGAGCACACGCAGGCCGCCGACGAGGACGGTCATCTCGGGCGCGGTCAGGTTCAGCAGGTTCGCGCGGTCGATGAGCAGGTATTCCGTCGGGAGACGGTGCCCCTTGCCGCGGTAGTTGCGGAACCCGTCCACGGTCGGCTCGAGCGGCGCGAACGACTCGACGTCGGTCTGCTCCGCCGTCGCGTCGGTGCGGCCCGGCGTGAACGGCACGGTGATCTCGTGGCCACCGTCCTTGGCGGCCCGCTCGACGGCGGCGACGCCACCCAGCACGATCAGGTCGGCGAGCGAGACCTTCTTGCCGCCGGTCTGGGCGCTGTTGAACGCCTCCTGGACACCTTCGAGGGTCCGCAGCACCTGCGACAGCGTCTGCGGGTCGTTGACCTCCCAGTCACGCTGCGGCTCGAGGCGGATGCGGGCACCGTTCGCGCCACCGCGCTTGTCGCTGCCACGGAACGTCGAGGCCGACGCCCACGCGGTGGAGACCAGCTGCGAGACCGACAGGCCCGAAGCGAGCAGCTTCTCCTTGAGGGAGGCGATGTCCGCGTCGTCGATCAGCTCGTGGTCGACGGCGGGCACCGGGTCCTGCCAGATCAGCGTCTCCTGCGGCACCAGCGGGCCGAGGTAGCGCTGGATCGGGCCCATGTCGCGGTGGGTCAGCTTGAACCAGGCACGGGCGAAGGCGTCCGCGAACTGGTCCGGGTTCTCGTAGAACCGGCGCGAGATCTGCTCGTAGACCGGGTCGAAACGCAGCGCCAGGTCGGTGGTGAGCATGCCGGGCGCGCGGTTGAGCTTGCCGTCCTCGGGGTCCGGCACGGTGTTCTTCGCCTTGCCGTCCTTCGGGACCCACTGGTGGGCGCCCGCCGGGCTCTTGGTCAGCTCCCACTCGTACTCGAAGAGGTTGTGGAAGAACCAGTTGCTCCACTGGGTCGGGGTCGGCGTCCAGGTGACCTCCAGGCCACTGGTGATCGCGTCGCGCCCCTTGCCGCTGCCGAAGCTGTTCTTCCAGCCGAGGCCCTGCTCCTCGATCGAAGCGCCCTCGGGCTCGGCCCCGACGTACTTGTCCGGGTCGGCCGCGCCGTGGGTCTTGCCGAAGCTGTGCCCACCGGCGATCAGCGCGACGGTCTCCTCGTCGTTCATCGCCATGCGGCCGAAGGTCTCGCGGATGTCGCGGGCCGCGGCCAGCGGGTCCGGGTTGCCGTTCGGGCCTTCCGGGTTCACGTAGATGAGACCCATCTGCACGGCGGCCAGCGGGCCCTCGAGCTGGCGGTCACCGCTGTAGCGCTCGTCGCCGAGCCACGTGCGCTCGGGACCCCAGTACACGTCCTCGTCCGGCTCCCAGACGTCGGCGCGGCCACCGGCGAAGCCGAAGGTCTTGAAGCCCATGGTCTCCAGCGCGCGGTTGCCGGTGAAGATCATCAGGTCGGCCCACGAGATCTTGCGGCCGTACTTCTTCTTGACCGGCCAGAGCAGGCGGCGCGCCTTGTCGAGGTTGCCGTTGTCCGGCCAGCTGTTGAGCGGGGCGAAGCGCTGCATGCCCGCGCCCGCGCCACCGCGGCCGTCCTCGATGCGGTAGGTGCCGGCGCTGTGCCACGCCATGCGGATCATGAAGCCGCCGTAGTGACCGAAGTCCGCGGGCCACCAGTCCTGCGAAGTCGTCAGGACGGCGTCGACGTCCTTGGCGAGCTCGTCGAGGTCGAGGGTCTTGAACTCGGCCGCGTAGTCGAACCCGGCGTCCATGGGGTCGGAAGCGGCGGAGTGCTTCCGGAGGATCTTCAGGTTGAGCTGGTTCGGCCACCAGTCGCGGTTGCCCGCACCTTCGGTGGGGTGGTTGCGGCGGCCCGACGAGACGGGGCAGCCGCCCGCGCTCTCTTCGTTCATTTCGCCGACGACGGCGTCCGGGCTGTCAGACACGGGAATCCTTCCGGGAATCAGAACTGCAGGGCTCAGGAACGGGGTTCGATCGCACAGTCGGGACACAGGCCCCAGTAGATGACCTCGGCCTCTTCGATCAGGAAGCCTTGGTCGTTCGACGCGGTCAAACAGGGTGCGGGACCGACGGCGCAGTCGACGTCGGCGATGGCACCACAGGTTCGGCACACGACGTGGTGGTGGTTGTCCCCGACCCGGGACTCGTACCGTGCCACGGACCCCGACGGCTGGATCCGCCGTACGAGACCCGCGGCGGTCAGTGCCCGCAACACGTCGTAAATGGCCTGGTGAGAGACCTCGCCGAGCTCCGTGCGCACGGCACCGATGATCGAGTCGGTGTCGGCATGAGGGTGGTCGCGTACCGCTGTCAGCACGGCCACCCTCGGACGCGTCACGCGCAGGGAGGCCCCGCGCAGCATCCGCTCGAACTCCGGGGTCGTGGGCACGGCCGCAGTCTGGCCCATTTTCTGGAATGAATCAAGTTCGCAGGATCCCGGGCGTGTCCCGCCCCCTCCCGCAGCGATCCGCCCTGCACGGAGCCCACCTCGGGACCCTTCCCCGCGTGCTTGCGCACGACACTCGCGTGCTTGGGGCCGTAACTCGCGTGCTTGGGGCCGTAACTCGCGTGCTTGGAGGCGTAACTCACGCGGCCCGTGAGTTACGGCCCCAAGCACGCGAGTTCCGCCTTCAAGCACGCGAGTTCGGGACGGGCGGTCACCCTTGACGCGAAAAGCCGGGGTGAAACACCATGCCAAGCGGTTCGCAACAACCGGCTGTCGCTATCCGTTCGGCGAAATCCGCACTCACCGGCCTTCGCGCGCCAAAAGTTCCCGGACCCGTTCCTGCAACGCCTCCCTCGGGTACGCGTTCACCTGGGCTCCGGCCATCCGCACCGGGTCGCCGAAGAAGAAGTACTCGTACAGCGACTCCCGTCCGGCGAAACTCGAGACCGACGCGTCGAACGCCAGCTTGAACAGCCGCGCACGGTCCTTGGCCGGCAGGGTGGCCGACTGGAGGTACGTGTCGATGTCGGGACGGCCCTCCGCGTCGAAGTCCGCCTCGCCCGGCAGCGCCATGAGGCCGGAAGCGGAGAACTTGCGGATGATCTCGGTCAGCCGCGGCGAGACCTTCGTGGGGTACCAGTTCCGTGCGGCGTTCAGGACCTCCCACTTGGGCAGGAAAACGCCGTCCTCGCTGAGCTTGCCGTCGGCCTCCGCCGCACGCAGCACGGCCTTCTCGATCTCGACGTAGGAGATCAGCTCCGACAGGTCCTGCTGGATGTGCTGGAAGCCGCCGATGCCGATCGCGGCGGCGATCTCACTGGCGAGCCCGAGGTAGAACTCCGTCTTGGCCAGCGTGCGGGTGACGACCTGATGGGTCATGAGCGCGCCGGCGCCGGTCTGGGAGTACCACGCGTTGCACAGTTCCGGATGTCCCAGCAGGAAGACCCTCTCGTTCGGGACGAAGACGTCGTCGAACACCACGACCGCGTCCATCTCCTCGAACCGGGAGGCGAGCGGTTCGTCGAAGTGCGAGCGACCGTGGTCGAGCCCGGCGCGGCAGAAGTACTTCAGCCCGGGCGCGTCGTTCGGGACGGCGAAAGCGTAGGAATACGGGGCGTCCTCGGGGGTGCCGCGCAGGACGGTCGACGGGAAGACCAGGAGTTCGTCGGCGATCGGCGCGATGGTGGCGAGCATGCGGGCGCCGCGGACGACGATGCCGTCCTCCCGTTCCTCGACCACCTTCGCCGACAGGTTGCCGCCACCCTGCTGGCTGCCCGAAACCGAGCGGTTCACCTGCGGCGGGATCAGGGTGTGCGTCGCGAGCAGATCGTTCTCGCGCGCCATCTCGTAGTACTTCTCGATGCGCTCGCCGTAGACGGGATCGGCCTGGGAGAAGAACTTCTTCGCGGTCGAGAGCGCGGTGAGCGACGAGTTCATGTAGTCGCCGGTGCGCCCCAGGAAACCGTTCGAATACTCCGCCCAGACGGAGAAGGCGGCGCGACGGCGTTTGAGGTCTTCTTCGCTGCGCGGCACCAGGAACGACATGCCGACCCGCTCCCCCGTCGTCGGCGATTCGTAGGTCAGGACGTCACGGTGCGCCGGGTCGTGCTGGAGGTCGAACAGCTTCGCGTAGGTCAGCGCGTTGTTGCGGAACGCCGCATGCTCGGCGACCTTCGAGGTCACCTTCTCGCCGTCGACGTACAACTCCGGTGTCATCGCGTTGAGCTTGTCGAGGTACTGCTGTCCGGTACGGGCTCCCATGTCGTGCTCCTTCTCGGGTGGACGTCGTTGTCAGAACAGGGATTCGTGGCCTTGCGCGGATTCGTGGATCGTCGAGAACCGCCCGTCGACGAAGCCGAGCGCGTCACCGGAGCGGTAGTCGAACTCCCGCACCTCACCGAGGAACAGGGTGTGATCGCCGCCGTCGTAGGTGGCCCATGGCGTGCAGTCGAACCAGCTCAGCACACCGGCGAGCCTTGGCGCGTGCCCGCCCTCGACCCACGTCGGCGCGCCTTCGGGAGTGGGGCGGCCGGCGAAGTTCATCGCGAGCGCCTCCTGCTCGGCGCCGAGGACGTTGACCGCGAACGGACGGCCTGTCAGCAGGTCGTGGCTTTTGACCGTGCGCTGGATCGAGACGAGTACGAGCGGCGGATCCATCGAGACCGCGGTGAAGGAGTTCACCGTCAGGCCGTGCCGTTTCGTCGCGGCGTCGAAGGTCACCACCGCGACACCCGTCGCGAACCGGCCCAGACAGCCTCGGAAGAACTGCGCGGGTGGCCGATACAGGCTCGATCCCGGCGGGAAACTGGTTTCGCGTGACATCATCGTCGGTTCCTGTTCTATAATCGAACAGCCAGTTCAACTATCGAAATGGATCGTATACGATGGTTTCGGACTCCCGCAAGACCGCGAGCACGTCCCAGACGCTCAGCCGCGGCATCCGCGTCCTCGAAGTCCTTGCCGACGCCCAAGAACCGCTCAGCGTCGACGGGATCGCCGACCGGCTCGGCGTGCACCGGTCGATCGCGTACCGGCTCATCCGCACCCTCGAAGAGCACGGGCTCCTCACCCGGGAACCCGCCGGGAAATACGAACTCGGCGCGAGGCTGGCCGCGCTGGCGGCGGGGATCAAACACGATCTGCAGGCCGCGGCGCTGCCCGAACTGACCGCGGTCGCGAACGAACTCGGCATGACGTGTTTCGTGGCGGTGATGGACCGCGAGGAATGCGTGACCCTGGTCAGCGTGGAACCCCGGCACGCCGTCGCGTCCGTCGCACAGCGCCCGGGGTCCAGGCATCCGTTCACCGCGGGCGCTCCCGGCCGCGCGATTCTTTCCCAGCTCCCGGAAGAGGACTGGCCCGCGGGAATCACCGAAGTCGCCGACCGCGGCTACGCGGACAGCCACGGCGAGGTGATCGAGAACCTCAGCTCGGTGGCCGTGCCGCTTCCCTTGCGCGGCCAGGCTCCCGCCGCGCTCGCGGTCGTCTACCTGTCCAGCACGCGAACCCCCGCCGAGCTCGCGGAGCGGCTCAAGGCGGCGGCGAAGGCCGTCCGTGACGCTCTCGGCGGGTGAGCGTCACGGACGGCGTGGTCACTTCGAGAAGCGCAGCGGGCTCACGGTGGGATGAAGGCTCCCTTCGCCGCGTCTGATGCGGTGAAAGGAGCCTTCATTCCTGGTCAAGGGTGGGTCGTGAGTGCCGTTTCGGGTTAGGGCCAAGGGTGTTTTAGGTACCTACTGGTTCCCGAAAATATTGGCCGCGGACCGGTTCCTTACGGCGGTTTCGCGTGACTGGACGGACGACACGCGTGTTCGGACGGACGCCTCTCGGCGAAACCCCGCCCGCGCTCGTGTCGTCCACCCAGTCACGCGTGTCGTCCGCCGGATCACCCGTGTCGTCCGGTCAATCACGGACACCGCCGATGCTGAACCCTCGTGACCACCCGCACCGACCAGGCCATGTTCGGCTTGACCTCACTTCGAGAAGCGCAGCGGGCTGACCGCCTGCTCGGCCTCGTGGTCGGGCCCGAGCGGGATTCCCGACCGGTCACGCAACAGCAAGGTGGCGATGAGACCGACGACGGTCATCCCGGCCAGGTAGACGGCGACGGACACCGAAGTGCCGGTCGCGTCGACCAGCGCCGTCGCGATCGTCGGCGCGAACGCGCCACCGAGGATCGCGCCCAGCGCGTACGAGATCGAGACGCCGGAGAACCGGATGGACGCGGGGAACAGCTCCGCGTAGAACGCCGCCTGCTGGCCGTAGGTGAACCCGAGCCCGACGCTGAGAATGATCAAACCCAGCGCCAGCAACAAGATGTTCCCGGTGTCCACCAAGGGGAAGAGCACCGCGATGCCGGCGAGCTGGGCGATCCAGCCGACGACGTAGGTGCGCCTCCTGCCGATGCGGTCGGAGACCGTGCCCGCCGCCCACGTCGAGAGCAGCCACGTCGCCGCGGACGCGGTCACCGCCCACAGCACCGGGCCGCGGTCGAGGCCGAGCGGGCCCTTCGGGTTGGTCGCGTAGTTCTGGATGTAGCCGCCGGTGGTCATGTAGCCGACGGCGTTGTTGCCCGCGAACACCAGCGCGGCCACCACGACGAGCACGGCGTGCTTGCGGAACAGCTGGATGATCGGGGTCCGCGTCCGCTCACGGCGTTCGGCGATCTCCCGGAACACCGGGCTCTCCTCGACCCGGCGCCGCACGTAGTGGCCGACCAGGATCAGCCCGACGCTGAGCAGGAACGGGATCCGCCAGCCCCAGTCGAGGAACGCCTGCCCGGGGACGAGCAGGCTGGTCAGCGCCAGCACACCGGAGGCCAGCAGCAGCCCGAGCGGGACACCGATCTGCGGCGAGGCGCCGAAGAGCCCCCGTCGTTTCGACGGCGCGTGCTCGACGGCCATCAGGACCGCGCCACCCCATTCCCCGCCCGCCGAAACCCCTTGCAGGATCCGCAGCAGGATCAGCAGCACCGGAGCGAGGACACCGATCTGGTCGAACGTGGGGAGCACACCGATCAAGGTGGTCGCGGCGCCCATCAGGATCAGGGTGAGCACCAGGACCACCCGGCGGCCGTACTTGTCGCCGAAGTGCCCGGCGAGGAACGCGCCGAGCGGGCGGAACAGGAAGCTCACGCCCACCGTGGCGAAGGAAACGAGCGTGCTGTTCGCCCCGAGGCCGGAGAAGAACAGCTTGCCGAAGACGAGGCCTGCCGCGGACGCGTAAACGAAGAAGTCGTACCACTCGACGGTGGTACCGACGACGGTCGCGAAGGCGACCCTGCGGCGGTCGGAAGACGGCGGGGCGGTCCGGCCGGGCGTGCGCTCATCCTGCGTTGGATTCGACACCTTGACTCCTTTGACATAGGCCTGACGCGAGTGGCGGCCCGCAGGGGAAGCCGGGCGAGGCGAAAGCCACTCGGTGACCGTCTTGCCACTGTGGCACGGAATCATATACGTTATTAGATACGAAGCAAGGGTCGAGGATTCAGGGGAACATGGGCACTTACGAGGCAGCATCGCCTTCCGGCCGCGGGTCCGGTCCGTTGGGCACCCGGCCGGGCAAGATCATCGCCGTCCATCTGAGCTACGCGTCGCGCGCGGAGCAGCGCGGTCGGCGACCGGCGAACCCGTCATACTTCTTCAAGCCGTCGAGCTCGCTCGGCACGTCCGGCGGCACGGTCGAACGGCCGGCGGGGACCGAACTGCTGGCCTTCGAAGGCGAGATCGCGCTGGTCATCGGCACCGCGGCCCGGTGGGTCAAACCGGACCAGGCGTGGGACCACGTCGCGGCGGTCACCGCCGCGAACGACTTCGGCCTCTACGACCTGCGCACCGCGGACAAGGGCTCCAACGTCCGGTCCAAGGGCGGCGACGGCTACACCCCGCTCGGCCCCGGCCTCATCGACGCGCGCGACGTCGACCCCTCGTCGCTGCGCGTCCGCACGTGGGTGAACGGCGATCTGGCGCAGGAGGACACCACGGTCGGGCTGCTGTTCCCCTTGCGGCAGTTCGTTTCCGATCTCTCCCAGCACTTCACGCTCGAACCGGGCGACGTCATCCTCACCGGGACCCCGGCGGGCTCGACCGTGGTCTCCCCCGGCGACGTCGTCGTGGTCGAAGTGGACGTTCCCGGCACGTCCGTCAGCAGCGGACGGCTCCACACCACCGTCACCCAGGGAATCCGGTCCTTTTCGGACATCGGCGGCCTGCCCGAGGTCGACGACAAGCAGCGCGCCGAAGCTTGGGGAACGCCCGCCGAGGAACCTGCCGAGGAGGGCGCTCCCGCGCTCAGCGAGGAACTGCGGGCCAAGCTCCTTCGCGCGCCCGTCGCGGGTTTGTCCGCCCAGCTGCGCAAGCGCGGGCTGAACAACGTCGCGATCGACGGCGTGCGTCCCAATCTGCCCGGCTCGAAGGTCGTCGGCACGGCTCGGACGCTGCGTTTCGTCCCGAACCGCGAGGACCTCTTCAAATCCCACGGCGGCGGCTACAACGCCCAGAAACGCCTCTTCGACTCGGTCGGCGCCGGCGAGGTGATCGTCATCGAAGCACGCGGCGACAAGGGATCCGGCACGCTCGGCGACATCCTGGCCTTGCGGGCGCGGTACCTCGGCGCCGCCGGCGTGATCACCGACGGCGGGGTCCGCGACTTCGACGCCGTCGCCGCGACCGGGCTTCCCGTGTTCTCGCAGGGCCCGCATCCGGCGGTCCTCGGCCGCAAGCACGTGCCGTGGGACACCGACGTCGCGGTCGCCTGCGGCGGGGCCACCGTGCTGCCCGGCGACATCATCGTCGGCGACGACGACGGCGTGGTCGTCATCCCGCCGTCACTGGCCGATGAGATCGCCGACGCGGCGCTCGTCCAGGAGGACGAAGACTCCTGGATCGCCGAGCAGGTCGGACAGGGCCGCCCGATCGAGGGGCTCTTCCCGCTGAACCCGTTGTGGCGGGAAAGGTATGAGGCATGGCAGAAGAAGCAGTGAAGACGACCAGCAAGTCCGAAATCGCCTACGAGTGGCTGCGGGAGCGGATCGCCCGGCACGAGTACGGACCCGGCTACCGGCTGGTGCTCGCCGAGATCGCGGGCGCGCTCGACATGAGCGTCGTCCCGGTGCGCGAGGCGATCCGGCGGCTGGAGGCCGAACGGCTGGTGACCTTCGAGCGCAACGTCGGCGCGCGGGTGGCGATGGTGGACCAGAACGAGTACGTCCACGCGATGCAGACCCTCGGCGTCGTCGAAGGCGTCGCCACCGCGCTGTCCGCACCGCAGCTGCCCGAAGAGAACATCGCGCGGGCGCGCCGGGTGAACGAGCGCATGATCGCGCTGCTGGACCACTTCGACGCGCACGAGTTCACCGCGCTGAACCAGCAGTTCCACTCGCTGCTCTTCGCATGCTGCCCCAACCCGCAGATCCTCGACCTCGTGCACCAGGGCTGGACCCGGCTGTCCGGGCTGCGCGACTCCACGTTCGCGTTCGTGCCCGACCGCGCGCACCGGTCGGTCGAGGAACACGAAGAGATCCTCCGGCTGATCACCGAGAAGGCCGACCCGCTCGACATCGAATTCGCCGCGCGCAATCACCGCTGGGCCACCATGCAGGCCTTTTTGGACGCTCGAGAGCGCGCGAACCGCTGACTGAGGAGGGCTAGTCTTGACCACCACCACTCCCCGGCCGATCCCGGACGGTGTCCCGGAGCGGATCCGGCACTACATCGGCGGCGAACTCGCCGATTCGGTCGACGGTGCCGTCTTCGACGTGCTCGACCCGGTGACCAACGACGTCTACGTCCAGGCCGCCGCGGGAAAGAAGGCCGATATCGACCGCGCCGTCGCCGCCGCGCGGAAGGCGTTCACCGAGGGGCCTTGGCCGAAGCTGCTGCCGCGCGAGCGCTCCCGTGTGCTCAACCGCATCGCCGATCTCGTCGAGTCGCGGGACAAGCGGCTGGCCGCGCTGGAGAGCTTCGACTCGGGGCTGCCGATCTCGCAGGCGCTGGGCCAGGCGCGCCGGGCGGCGGAGAACTTCCGGTTCTTCGCCGACCTGATCGTCGCGCAGGCCGACGACACCTACAAGGTGCCCGGCCGCCAGGTGAACTACGTCAACCGCAAGCCGATCGGTGTCGCCGGGCTGATCACGCCGTGGAACACGCCGTTCATGCTGGAGTCGTGGAAGCTCGCGCCCGCGCTGGCGACCGGCAACACCGTCGTGCTCAAGCCCGCGGAGTTCACCCCGCTCTCCGCGTCGCTGTGGGCCGAGATCTTCGAGGAGGCAGGGCTGCCGCCGGGCGTGTTCAACCTCGTCAACGGTTTCGGTGAGGACGCCGGCGACGCGCTGGTGAAGCACCCGGACGTCCCGCTGATCTCGTTCACCGGCGAGAGCGGCACCGGCAGCCTGATCTTCGGCAACGCGGCGCCGTTCCTCAAAGGACTGTCGATGGAGCTGGGCGGCAAGTCCCCCGCCATCGTCTTCGCCGACGCCGATCTGGAGACCGCGATCGACGCGACGATCTTCGGCGTGTTCTCCCTCAACGGCGAACGCTGCACCGCGGGCAGCCGGATCCTGGTCGAGCGCGCGATCTACGACGAGTTCGTCGAGCGCTACGCCGCGCAGGCCAAGCGGGTCAAGGTGGGCGACCCGAGCGACCCAACGACCGAGGTCGGCGCGCTGGTGCACCCCGAGCACTACGACAAGGTCATGAAGTACATCGAGATCGGCAAGACCGAGGGCAGGCTCGTCGCGGGCGGCGGCCGTCCGGACGGTTTCCCGACCGGGAACTACGTGGCACCGACGGTGTTCGCCGACGTCAAACCGGACGCCCGGATCTTCCAGGAGGAGATCTTCGGCCCGGTCGTCGCGATCACGCCGTTCGACAGCGAAGAAGAGGCGCTGGAGCTCGCGAACAACACGAAGTACGGGCTCGCGGCCTACGTCTGGACCAACGATCTCAAGCGGGCGCACAACTTCGCGCAGTCCGTCGAGGCGGGCATGGTGTGGCTGAACTCGAACAACGTCCGCGATCTGCGCACGCCCTTCGGCGGGGTGAAGGCGTCCGGGCTGGGGCACGAGGGCGGCTACCGCTCGATCGACTTCTACACCGACCAGCAGGCGGTGCACATCAATCTCGGCGAGGTGCACAACCCCGCCTTCGGCAAGGGCTGAGCCCGTTCCACGAAGGATGACGCAATGAAGCCGATCCCCACCCCGAAATCGCCGCCGCCGGACGTCCTGCGCTGCGCGTACATGGAACTCGTCGTCACCGATCTGGCGCGTTCGCGCGCGTTCTACGCCGACGTGCTGGGCTTGACGGTGACCGAAGAGGACGAGACCACGGTCAGCCTCCGCACGATCGACGAGTTCATCCACCACAACCTCGTCCTGCGCCAAGGCCCCGTCGCCGCCGTCGCGGCGTTCTCCTACCGCGTCCGGTCCCCGAGGATCTGGACAAGGCCGTCGCGTTCTACACGGAGCTGGGCTGCCGGGTCGAACGCCGTCCGGACGGCTACACGAAGGGCATCGGGGACTCGGTGCGGGTGCAGGACCCGCTCGGCTTCCCGCTCGAGTTCTTCCACGACGTCCAGCACGTCGACAGGCTCAGCTGGCGCTACGACCTGCATGTTCCGGGCGCGCTGGTGCGGCTCGACCATTTCAACCAGGTCACCCCGGACGTCCCGCTCGCGGTGAAGCATATGGAAGACCTCAACTTCCGGGTCACCGAAGACATCCAGGACGAACAAGGCACCACCTACGCGGCCTGGATGCGCCGCAAGCCGACCGTACACGACACCGCGATGACCGGCGGTGACGGGCCGCGGATGCACCACGTCGCCTTCGCCACGCACGAGAAGCACAACATCCTGTCCATTTGCGACAAACTCGGCTCGCTGCGGATGTCGGACCACATCGAGCGCGGGCCGGGCAGGCACGGCGTCTCGAACGCGTTCTACCTGTACCTGCGCGACCCCGACGGGCACCGCGTCGAGATCTACACGCAGGACTACTACACCGGCGACCCGGACAACCCGGTCGTCACCTGGGACGTGCACGACAACCAGCGCCGCGACTGGTGGGGCACGCCGGTGGTCCCGTCCTGGTACACCGACGCCTCGCTGGTGCTCGACCTCGACGGCAAGCCGCAACCCGTCGTCGCGCGGACCGACGACAGCGAGCTGGAGGTCACCATCGGCGCCGACGGCTTCTCCTACACCCGCAAGGGCGACGACGAAGGCGAGCTGCCGGCCTGGAAACAGGGCGAGTACAAACTCGGCAACCAGCTCTGAGGCGGAGAGATGCTCGAACAGGAAACGATCACCGCGATCGCCGACGAACTGGCGGCCGCGGAGGAGGCACGGGAGACGATCCCACTGCTGACGGCGCGCTATCCGGACATGACCGTCGAGGACTCGTACGCCGTGCAGAACGAATGGCGGCGGCGAGGGATCGCGGCGGGGCGCCGGCCGGTCGGCCGCAAGATCGGGCTCACCTCGAAGGTCATGCAGGCCGCGACGGGGATCACCGAACCCGATTACGGCGCCATCTTCGCGGACATGGTGTTCGAGAACGGTTCCGTGATCGAGCACGGCCGGTTCTCGAACGTGCGCATCGAGGTCGAGCTGGCCTTCGTGCTCCGTGACTCCCTCGCCGGACCGGGCACCACGGTGTTCGACGTGCTGCGGGCGACCGAGTACGTCGTGCCCGCGCTGGAGATCCTGTCGTCGCGTATCGAGATGGCGGGGCGGACCATCGTGGACACGATCAGCGACAACGCGGCCATGGGCGGGATGGTCTACGGCGGCACCCCGGTCGCCGTGGACGCCGTCGACCTGCGCTGGGTTTCGGCGCTGTTGTACCGCAACGAGACCATCGAGGAGTCCGGGGTCGCGGCCGCGGTGCTGAACCATCCCGCGAACGGTGTCGCCTGGCTGGCGAACAAACTCGCCCAGCACGGTGACAAGCTCGACCCGGGCGACATCGTGCTGGCCGGTTCGTTCACGCGGCCGATGTGGGTGCACCCCGGCGACACCGTGACCGCCGACTACCGGGATCTGGGGGCGATCACGTGCCGCTTCGTCTAGACCCGCCGTTCCGGGATCAGCTGGCCGAGACTCCGCGGATCGGCATGTGGGTCACGTCGGGCAGCCCGGTAGTCGCCGAGATCTGCGCGGGCTCCGGGCTCGACTGGCTGCTCGTCGACACCGAGCATTCCCCCGCTGGGCTCGAAACCGTGCAGTCGCTGCTGCAGACGATCGCCGCCTATCCGATCACGCCCGTAGTGCGCGCTCCGTCCGGTGACGCGGTCGCGCTGAAACAGCTGCTCGACCTCGGCGCGCAGAACCTGTTGGTGCCCATGGTCGACAGCGCGGAGCAGGCGGAAGCCGTCGTCCGGGCCGTTCGCTATCCGCCGCGAGGCGTGCGAGGTGTCGGCAGCGCTCTGTCGAGGTCCGCGCGCTGGAACCGGGTCGAGGACTACCTCGCGAAGGCCGAGGAGTTCACGTCGCTGTTCGTCCAGATCGAGTCGACGGCGGGGGTCACGGCCGCCGCCGAGATCGCCGCTGTCGACGGCGTCGACGGGGTGTTCGTCGGACCGTCCGACCTGGCCGCCTCGATGGGCCTGCTCGGAAAGCAGACGCACCCCGATGTCACCTCGGCCGTGCTGAGCACGTTCGAGGCCGTCCGCGCGCAGGGGAAACCGGTCGGTGTCAACGCGTTCGACCCGGCGCAGGCGCAGCGCTACCTCGACGCCGGTGCCTCGTTCGTCCTGGTCGGCGCCGATGTCACGCTGCTCGCCCAGGGTTCGGAGGCGCTCGCGCGGCGGCATCACGCCTAAGGTCTTGGGCATGATCCCGTGGCTGCTCGACTCCGATCCCGCCCTGCGCTGGCAGGTGGAACGCGACCTCGCGCACGAACCGCCCGAGGTCTGGGAGGCGACGCGGGCACGGATCTCGACCGAAGGCTTCGGCGCGCGTCTGCTCGCCCACCAGGACCCGGATGGTCAGTGGGCGGGCGGCGCGTTCTTCCCCGCCGGATTCACCGGGCAGGAGGACGGGCAGCCGTGGACGGCGACGACGTGGTCACTGAACACCCTGCGGGAGTGGGGCATGGACGCCGCCGTCCTTGCCGGGACCGCCGAGCTCCTCGCGCGGAACAGCCGGTGGGAGTACGACGATCTCCCGTACTGGGGCGGCGAGGTCGATTGCTGCATCAACGCGTGGACCCTCGCGAACGGCCTGTGGCTCGGCGCCGACGTCGCCCCGCTCGCCTCGTGGTTCTCGGAGCGTCAGCAGCCCGACGGCGGCTGGAACTGCGAATGGGTCTCGGGTTCACGACGTTCGTCCGTGCACTCGACGTTGAATTCGCTCAAGGGCCTGCTCGCCTTCGAGACCGCCACCGGCGGGACTCCCGATTCGCGGGCCGCGCGACACTCGGGCGAGGAGTATCTGCTGGAGCGCGGCCTGTTCCGGCGGCTGTCGACCGGTTCGGTCATCGCTCCGTGGACCACGGTGTTCGCATACCCGTTCCGCTGGTTCTACGACGTACTGAACGCGGCCGACTACTTCCGCGAGGCCACTCTGCACGACGGCACGGCACCGGATCCGCGAATGGCCGAAGCCGTCGAACGCATCCGTGCCGCACGGCAACCGGACGGCACCTGGCTGCAGGCGCACCGGCACACCGGGCGGGTGTGGTTCGAGGTCGACGTCGCGGCAGGTGAGCCTTCGAAGTGGCTGACGCTGTATGGCACCCGGGTGCTGAACTGGTGGGATTCGGCGGCTTAGGTGGCCGGCCGCGGGGTCTTATTAGGCAGCTGCCGGGGTTTGGCTGCCCAGGTTTTGTCTGGCGGGCATGGCGAGGGGCCCGTCGCTGGGTGGCCGGCGGGCTCCTCGGGCCTATACGTGGTGCAGGGTGTTACGACGGGGTATTCGGAGCGGATCCCGGTATTGGGGTGGGATGAACTCCGGTAGGCCGTCGGCGGCCATACGTACTTCCCAGTCACCGTGGTGAATCAGCCGGTGATGGAAACCGCACAGCAGCACCAAGTTCCGGAGCTCTGTGGGGCCTCCGTCTGCCCAGTGATGTATGTGGTGGGCGTGGCAGTTCTTCGGTTTCCGATGACAGCCGGGGAAGGCGCAGCCACCGTCGCGAATGTTCAACGCCCTGCGTTGGCCTGGGGTGACGAATCGTCGTAGCCGTCCCATATCCAGCGGCTCACCCGAGGCGCTCATCACCACCGGCAACATCAGGCAGTCGCAGGCCGCGAGCCGTGCTTCGCGGGCGGTCATCGTGCCGACGAAGTCGAGGCAGGCGGTCCCGAGACCGGACTTCAGTTCCTCAAGTCCGATGGTGACGTTCACCAAGGTGCGGTAGCCGCTGGTCCCGGGCTGGTCCGGGCAGGCGATCGCCAGATCGAGCAGGTCGGCCCAGGCGTCTCCCAGGCGCTCGCACTTCATCCGCAGGTCGGCTTGGCCGAATTCGTCGACTGGCCGTGGCTGCGCATGCGCTTCCAACGCGGCGGCGGTGCGAGCCCCGGTTTCATCGTCGAGGAGGCCGGTGAGTTTCCAGAAGCCGTCTTTGCGGCGTTCCAGGGTGATTTCCCGGCGTGGCTCCTTGGGTTCGGGGTCTTTGGGTTCCTTGCCGTCGGGGTCCAGCCAGCCCAGCAGGTTCGCTTCGGCCTTGGTGAGCTGTGCGGGTCCGGCATTCGGAGCGAGGTCGGCGAGGATCTTCTCCGCCTTCGCCCGATCCTCCGCAGAGGTATCGGCGGGAAGCCGTTTCAGGATCTCCAGGATCTGGTCGATCCGTTCGTCCCCGATCAGTCCCGCGGCGGCGACCGCGGCGGTGGCGGGAGCAACGGCGGGGACTTCGGTGCCGTCCAGAGCGCGGGTGGGGTTCAGGGCGATGGCCCGCTTCACGACCGCACCGGCCTCGGCGCGGGACAATCCCGCCATCTCCGCGAACCAGCTGGCCGTGCTGCCATGGCCGTACAAGTCTTTGACGCCCCGAGACTCGATCTCCGCCAAGAACTGCCCCAGCGCGGCAGTCGCCACCCGAATCACCCGCAAGGACTGCTGCACGCCATGCGCAAGCTCCAGCGCGCCAGCGCGCCACAACTCCTGCGGCAGTTCGGGGAGGAAGGTCTCGGACACGCCTCCATCATACCCGAAGAAATCGAACACGTGTTCGTAATTTGAGCAACAATCAAAAGACGCTAACAACACTGAAGGGTGATGTTATTCAGTCCGCCCGCCCAGCTCTGTCACCCTCGCCTTCCCCGGCACCGATGCTCGAACGCGACATCAGTACCCCATAAACAGAAGCGAAACAACGGCGCCCCGAAATCAGCCGACCTCAACCGTTTCACTTACCTTCACGACCCGAGGAAGCCGAAACGCCGCCACAACCCCACCCACGGCAACAAGCCCCACAAATCCGAAGACAACACCAAAACCCAACCCCGGCCGAGATTCCAGCCCCGCCAGAATCGCCCCGGTCACCGCGACCCCGCCGACCGCGCCCACCTGCCTGACCGTGTTGAACAGACCTGAGGCGCCACCTGCGGCCTCCGGAGCCACGGACGCCATCGCGATGGCGGACAACGGCGACCACGCCATCGCGTTCGCAGCACCCAAAAGCGCGGCCCCCACCGAGATCCACCAAGGATTCAGGCTCAGCACCACCACCAGCCCGATGAGCAGCAGGCTCGTCGCGAGCAAGCTCATGCCGAGGATCGCCGGGCGGCGTCCGCCCACCCGGTCCACCCATCGGCCGGCCGGTGGCGACAACAGGATCGCGACGACGGCGTCCGGCGCGAGGACCATCGCGGCCTCGATCGGCCCGAAGCCTCGCATGTCTTGGATGTAGAGCATGACGGGAAGCGCCATCGCGAGGACCGTCGCGCCGAGCGACGCCATCGCGAGGCTCGCGGACAGGTACCCGGTGGAGCGATAGAGGTGCAAGGGCGCGAGCGCGTCCGCGCCTTGTCTGCGTTCTTGAAGCCGAAAACCAACCAGGAGCACCGCGGCGAGGGCGGTGGCCGGCACTGAGAGCAGGCTCCAGGACAGCAGAGCCCAGACCAGCAGGCTCAGGCCGGCCGTGCTCAGCGCGGCACCGAGCAGGTCGAAGCGGGCGGCGCCTCCTCGGCTTCCCGGAATCAGGCGAACGCCCAGTACGACGGCCACGGCACAGAGCGGCACGTTGACC
This sequence comes from Amycolatopsis sp. EV170708-02-1, assembly GCF_022479115.1. Taxonomy (NCBI): domain Bacteria; kingdom Bacillati; phylum Actinomycetota; class Actinomycetes; order Pseudonocardiales; family Pseudonocardiaceae; genus Amycolatopsis; species Amycolatopsis sp. EV170708-02-1. The sequence continues at coordinate 1,461,921 of NZ_CP092497.1, read as the reverse complement.
CAGAAGATCCAGCGCCAATCCAGGCTCGCGGTCAGCAGTCCGCCCAGAACGGGGCCGAGCAAGGTGGCGGCGGCGGCCACCGAACCCCAGATACCGAAAGCGCGACCTCTCTCGTCGTCGGCGAAAAGCCGCCGGATCAACGTGAGTGGTTGAGGGGACATCGCGGCGGCTGCCAGCCCTTGCAGGATCCGGAAGGCGATCAGCCAGCCGATCGACGGCGCGACCGCACACAGCGCGGAGGCGACCGCGAAGCCTCCCATGCCGACGAGATATACCCGCTTCGGGTCGAAGAGGTCGCCGAGCCTTCCGGCGACCAGCAACGGGACCGAGAACGCGAGCAGGTAGCCCGCCGTCACCCAGAACAGCGCCGAGACGTCCCCGCCGAGGTCGGCTTGGATGCTCGGGCTCGCCACGGCGACGATCGTCGCGTCGAGCAGGAGAACGAAGAATCCCGCCAGCAGGGCCGCGAGGCCGCCCCATCGAGAAGATGCCATTCGCCCCCCACCCCGTAGACCGATCACGATAGGGCCACGGAGGGCACCCTCGCGACAAGGCCTCGCAGCGGCATCACTTTCGCGACCCGGCTGATCAGCGATATCTCGCGGGCGCGCACCCGCCGCGACGGCTGCGGCCCGAAATAGAATCCCGCCCATGACCGCTCTTCCCCGCGGCGGGCGCCCCGCCGAAGCCTTGACGGCCGTCGAGGCGAGCATCGAGGACCGCTGGCGGCTGTTCCTCGCGGAATACGGTGTCACCGCCGGGACGCCCGAGGAGACCGGCCTCGCCGAAGCGGTCGTCACCGACACTTCCGTGTTCGAGTGGCGGGTGGTCGACGCCGCCTACGACAGGCTGACCTGCGCCGACTGCGGTGGCCGCCTCGGCTCGGGTCCCACCGGTTGCGCGAGCTGCGACCAGGCCGATGGATTCCGGTTCGCGGCCATCGAAACCGACCGTCCCGCGACACCGCCGGGCACCGAGCACGGGCTCCGCGTCGCCACCGCGGTCGCCCGCGCACGGCACCGCCACGGGGCGCGGGCCCGCTGCGGTTTCGAACTCGGGCTTCCGCTTCTCCTCGACGGCGAGCTGCCCGGCACGGCTCAAGCGCAGGCGTACCGGGCAGCGATCGACAAGCTCACCGAAGAGGAATGCGAACGCGTGACCTCCTTCGAGGAGATCCCGGGGATCAGTAGTCGTCGCGACCGGTGAACTGCTGTTCCAGCAGCTCCGCCGAACCCGCGACGAGTTCGAGCGGATCGGTGAACTCGTTGATGTCGAGGTTCACCAACGGCAGTGAATGGCGCAGCACCAGGTGCTCCCCCATCACGACCAGTCCCCCGACGACGATGGTGTTGCCGATCTCGGTCAGCACGGTCGCCAGGTCGACCTCGTTGACCCGAGCGAAGGGCGTCGCGATCTGCACCCAGTCCTCGCGGCGGTCGAAGACCTCCCGCGCGATGACCACGGTCTGGGCCCGCTCTTCGTAGTCGTCGTCACCATAGGACAATCGGATGCGAATTTCGTCCGGTTCGTCCTTCACCACCCGATATTCGTGCCGTACGAACGCGACCAGATCGGCCCATTCCGCCATGAATTCAATCTCCCTCGCAGTCGAAGATCAAGACTAGCGATCGCCGGGACGAAGAGCCCGGCCCCGTCCCGACATCACCCGGACAGCGGCCGCCCATACGTGTTCCGACGCCGAACTTCGGCGCTGCGAGACGAAACGCGCGCCATGTGGTCCTACGACCGGATCACCCGGGGTCTCACAAGTTCCAACCTTGACGAATTCGCGATCGAGAACGCTTATCCCGTCTTGATCTTGTTGTAGCCTCTTTCAGCATCTTTGGCAGGGGAGACCATTTGACGAACAACGATCACGACCGGGAGAAAACCAACCGGGCGAGAAACGCGAAAACTCCGGATCCGACGGTTACCGCGGCACTGGTCAGCCGACGTGGAGTAATTCTGGCGGCCGTCATAACCGCGGTGCTGGGCCTGATGGGCGCGGTGCTCGTGGCACTCATCAACACCAGTGCACAGCCGGCGAAAGGCGCCGACGACCGAGGCACGCCACCCCGGTCGTCGACGCAAAGTGCCGCCGGCACACAGCACCAGGAGAGCAAGCCCGCCGAAGCCGTCCCCGAACAGGTGAAGCTCGACGCGGACACGGCGGTCGACCTTGACGAGCCCGGCGCCAGCCCGCTATCCGCGCCAGGCCCCAATGGCGACATGGACCTCCACTTCGACGGAAGCACTTTGGCCTCCAATCGATCGGGTCTGTTCTATTACCACGGAACCGAGCAGGAAGCCACGGCACAGTGTCCGAAGATCGTTTCCGAGGGAAAGGGAACGGTCCCCGGCCCCGAGGTGATATTCACCGGTGGCCAACATTGCCTGAGGACATCCCGGGGAACGGTCGGATGGCTCAGCGTGAACGATGTCAAGATCGCCGCGAATTCCGGCTATATCGTCCTCAATTACAAATTGTTCCGCTAGCCGGGCAGGCAAACGCCCATGTGGACGCAGCGGGATTCCGTTGGTGTGGTGAAGGCCCCCTTCCCTACCTTCAGGGTAGGCAAGGAGGCCTTCACCACCTCCCGTACAGACCGCCCGAGGATCAGCCGCCGGCCGGCAACCCTGCCCGTGCTTCCTGCGCGGTCAACGGACGCACCGACAGCGTGTACTCGTACGTGCTGTCCGGCTGGACCTGGCTGCGCTCCCGCACCGGGTTCGGCGTGTCCCCGACCCCGGTCACCGCGTGGCTCGCGTGCAGCGTGAACCAGCCCTTGTTGCGCTGCAGCTGGAACGGGTACGCCGCCCGGTCGAGATCGTCGAACGGTGTCACGCTGACGTCGTTCGCGCCCGAGACCAGCAGGCCACCGGTCCGGCCGTCGGTGAGCAGCGCCCACCGGCTGTCGGTGTGGTTGCCGTGGTCCTGCGGCCGGTGGTACTCGACGTACTGTTCGTCCACCGTGCTCGACTGCACACCGATCGGCGTCCCGTCCTTGCGGTCGACGTAGCTCTCGGCTTTCCGTCCATACCAGGCGAACCGGTCATATCGGTCCGGCACCGCCAGTGAGACACCGATCCGCGGCAGATACGGGAGGGTGCGCACACTCCCCTGCGGAATCACCCGGTTGCCGAGACTCAAAGTCCCGCTCCGGTCCACGGCGTAGGTCATCGTCTGGTCGAACCAAGCCCCGGCGACGTCCGGCGCCGCGACCCGGCTGTCGACGATCACCCGAACGCCACGCGAACCGTCCTTCTCGACCCGCACCCCGGTGACCGTGGTCTTCAACCGGTCGAGCCCGGCCTTCCGCCAGTCCTCGCCCTCGGCCCTGCCCCAGGCGAACGTCTCGTTGCTGATCGGTGCCCGCCACGCGTCGAGCTTCGGCCCACCGCTCAACAGTTCCTTGCCCTGGTGCCGGATGGACGTCAGCGTGCCGGTGGCCTTGTCCACCCGGTACGTGACGCCTGCCGCCGACGCCGTCACCGAAGCAGCGTCCTCGACGACTCCGACGGACTTCCCGTCGAGCGGAGTCCTGTCCAAGCCTGGAACCCGCTTCCCGCCCAGAGAGAACTGATCGTGCGCCAGGACATGTCCTCGCGCCAGCATCGGCTCGCCCTGGGTCGTCACCGCTTCGACGGTGAGGAACCGCTCGCGGTCCGCGGGATTCGGCGGCACCGGGACGGTGACCTTTCCGATCGACCCGGCCCCGACCCGCAACGGCTGCTCGCCCCGGGCGACCACCCGGGAGCCTTCCTGGATCCGCCACCGCAGGTTCAGCTCGTCGGTGCCCTTGAACTGCCGCTCGTTGGTCACCGAAACCGTGCCGCCCGAGTAGGCGAATCGGAGCGGCTGATGCGCCCAGGCCATCTGCGCGGTTTCCGGCTGCACCGAACGGTCCGAACCGATCAGACCGTCCACACCGGACAGACTAGACCCGTACGACAGGTGGCTCCCCAGCTCCGTGACACTGTCGAAGTCCAGCGCCAGAACGGCCCCGCCCACCGGAGTGGTGCCGGACAACTCCGTGGCGGACAACGGCTTGTCGTAGATACGGACGTCGTCGACGGCACCGCGGCCCATCCAGCCGATGCTCGACGGGTCGTTCCACGACGTCTCGAAGTCCCGGCCGATGTTCACCTCCGCCGAAGACGAGTCGATCGTGCCGGTGAACGGTTTGCTCCCGATCTCCTTGCCGTCGAGGTAGAGCCGCAGGGCCGTGCCGTCGTAGGTTCCGCTCACCCGGTGCCAGTTCCCGTAGAAGTCGGCGGGCACCTTCGCCTGGACCGCCTGCCACGTTCCACTGTGGATGAAGAACTCCAGTGTGTCCTGCGTCTTCATCTTCAGCGCGTACTGATGGTCGCCCTTGCCGAGGATGCGGAAGTCGCCGGTCCACTTCCCCGGTTTCACCCAGGCGTCCAAGGTGAGCGCCTTCCCGGTGATGTCGAGTTTCCGGTCGCGGTAGACCTCGACGAAATCGTCGAGGCCGGACAGTCCCAGAGCCTTTCCTCGATGCCCTTCCACCAGATCCGGCTTTCCGGTGACATGCGCCGAGATGTCGTTGCCCGACGAATCGAGCGTGATCCGGATCGGCTGCCGGATGTTCTGTTCCGCCCAGTCCCAGATGAACCCGCCCTGGGTCTGCGGATTCGCCCGGATCGTGTCCCAGAACTCCCGGAAGTTGCCAAGACTGTTGCCCATCGCGTGGGCGTACTCGCCGAAGATCAGCGGTTTCGTGGTGTTCTTCGCCTGTTCGGCGAACTTCTCCGGCGACGGATACCGCGGTCCCCACACGTCGGCGAACGGCGCGTCACCGTCCGGACTGTTCGACTGGTGGTAGATCGGCCGGGTCGGCTCGTTCGCGTCCAGCCACTCCGCCAGCGCGAAGTGATGCGCGCCGAGACCGGCCTCGTTACCGGTGTCCCACAGGAAGACACTCGGATGGTTCTTGTCCCGTTCGACCATGCCGATCATGCGGTCGAAGAACGCGTCCCGCCAGGCCGGGTCGTTCGCCTGGCAGTACTGAGCGCAGTTCTCGTGGTTGTGGGTCTCGATGTCGATCTCGTCGTCGATCCAGAGCCCGTGCCGGTCGGCCAGCTCGTAGAAATAGGGATCCGACGGGTAGTGCGAGGTGCGGACCGCGTTGACGTTGAGCTGTTTCATCAGCGCGACGTCGCGTTCCTGCGCGCGCCGGGGCACGTGCCTGCCGTGGTCGGGGTCGGTCTCGGCGCGGTTGACGCCCTTGAACAGCACCCGTTTCCCGTTGACCAGCAGCTGCTTGTCGCGGATCTCGATCTCGCGGAACCCGACCGTCTCACTGGTGATGTGCGTGACGCGGCCGTCGGGCGCGGTCAGCGTGAGGACGGCCGTGTACAGGTTCGGTGTCTCGTCGGTCCACTTCGCCGGATTCCGGACGGGCAGGCTCAGCGTGGTCTTGCCGCCCGCGTCGACCTCCCCGCTCGTGGTCCCGGCCTCCCTGCCCGCCGCGTCGCGCAGGCTCAGCCCGACGCGGTGCCTGCCCGTGGTTCCGCCCGGTTTGGCGGCGACCTCGACCGCGGCCTTGAGGGTGGCGTCGGTGTAGGTCGCGTCGAGGTCGGTCGTCAGCCCGACGTCCTGGATGAACGTCCCCGGCGTCGAATGCAGCGTCACCGAGCGGAAGATGCCCGAGTACCGCCACTGGTCGACGTCTTCCAGGTAGGCGCCGGCGCTCCAGCGGTGCACCTGCACGGCGATCCGGTTCGGTCCCGGCCGCAGCGCGGACGAGATGGCGAACTCCGCCGGCGTGTAGCCGCCCTGGTCGTAGCCGATGTACTTCCCGTTCACCCAGACGAAGTATGCCGACGTGACGCCCTCGAACCGCAGGAAGGTCTCGCGTTCCGTCCAGTTCGCGGGCAGGGTGAAGTCGCGGACGTAGGCGCCGGTCGGATTGACGTCACGGGGGACGCGCGGCGGGTCGTCGGGCTGGATCTCGGTGGCGATGTTGCGGAAGATCGGGTGGTCCAGACCGTCCGTCTGCCACGTGTGCGGCACGGACACCTCGCGCCAGCGGGACGCGTCGTAACCGTCGTCGTGGAATCCCGCCGGGACCTGGGACGGGTTGTCCGCCATGGCGATCCGCCATTTGCCATCGAGCGAAACCGTGTACGGGCTCCGTTCGTCGCGACGGGCCGCCGCGGAAACGTCCGCATACGGCTTAAGGAAAGCGTGCGGTGGTTCCTGTCCTTCGGAGACTTTTCGTGGATCGTCGAGATAGGACTGGACGTCGGCGGCTGCCGGAGTGGCGGCCGCGACGAGGGTCCCGGCGAGCATCGCCAGGACCAGGACCATGGGGCGTGTTCGCAGCACTGCGTTCAACCTCCCAGAGAGTTCAGCTGAGCCGGAAGCTGACCCGTTGACGATCCCGCACGGCGGTACCGGGACGGAAGACCAAGATCCTTCCCTTGTCGTGGGCCAAATAGGTGGCAGGTTCACCCAGGAGGCGGAACGACACCGCCAGCCGGTCGGAAAGGCCCGGCACCTGGGTGAAACTCGCCGCCCGGCCGTAGGCGTCGCTTTCGTCGTACGGATCGATCCGCACGGTCGTCGCGTCCACCACCCGGACGTACCGGTCCGGGAAGTTCACCGACTGCAGTGCGACAGTGCCCGCGCCGCGGAAACCGGCGACGACGCGGAACTGGGAATCGGCCAGTTCGCGGACATTGCCGTCCGCGGTCAGCCGGTACTCGTAATGCCGCACGTACAAGGCGGGATCGTCCAACGGGGACAGCCGCACGCAAGGGCCGCCTTTGCCGACCGGGACACCGAAACTCGGCGTCCCGTCGGCGTTCCAGTACAGCCGCTGCACCCGGGTGTGCCGATTCGGGTCGTACAGCGGGTCTCCGGTGATGTCGCGGTAGTCGCGGGCGTGGTACACGAGGACGTCGGAGCCGTCCTCGGCGACGGTGAACGAGTTGTGCCCAGGACCGTACTGCCGGGTCGCCTCGTTCGTGGTGAACACCGGCTGCGGCGACTTCGTCCACGAACGCGGGTCGAGCAGATCCGACCGTTCGTCCGCGGTCAGCAAGCCCATGCAGTACCGGGCGTCGGTGGCACTGGCCGAGTAGGTCATGAACACCCGGCCGTTGCGGACGAGCACCGCCGGCCCTTCGTTGACCTTGAACCCCTGGATCTCCCAAGGCAGCGTCGGCACCGCGAGCCGGACGGGATCACCCTTGAGCGCCAGCGGCGAGGCCATCTCGGCGAGGTACAGATTGCTGTTGGTCGCGATCCCGGGTTCGCTCTGCGCCCAGGCGAAGTACCGCTTGCCTCGATGCTCGAACGTCGTCGAGTCCAGCGTGAAGGTGTCCCACTTCGTCACCATCTGCCCGCGCAGCACCCACGTTCCCGCGCGTGGATCGTCCGAAGTGGACTCCAGCACGTAGGTCCGGATGCGGAACACGTCGTCCGAGTCGCCCGCGGCGAAGTAGACGTACCAGCGCCCGTCGATCCGGTGCAGTTCCGGCGCCCAGATGTGGCCGCCCATCTTCCCGGACGGCGGACGACGCCAGATCGTCGTCTCCCTGGCGGTGGCCAGGCCGTCGAGTGTGGCGGCGCCGCGGACGACGATGCGGTCGTATTCGGGCACCGAACCGGTCAGGTAGTACATCCCGTTCACCAGCCGGGTGATGAACGGATCGGCCCGCTGCTCGACCAGCGGGTTCCGCGTGGTCAGCGGCACGGGGGCGGTTTCGGCGGCCTGCGCCGTGCCCGGCGTCAAGCTTCCGACTGCGGTGGCGGCAAGCAGTCCGCCTCCCGCTCTGAACAGGTCACGTCGGTCGATGGTCATGGTCATCCCCTCACTCGGGCCGGGAACCGCAGGAAGGTCACGGAGTTCGGTGGGAAGGTGTAGGTGAAGGTGTTCGACACGCCGGAGAACCGCGATTCGCGAGGTGCGATCGGCGTGGTGAAGGCGGTGTTGACGTCGTCCGGCGAGCCCTGCAACGTCGTCACGCGGGCGGTCGCGCCAGGCTGGACGCGGGTGCCGAGGTCGACCCGGGTCCGGGCCGCGGCGGCCTGCGCGTTGACCACCTTGACCAGCAGTTCACCGGTCTTGACGTCGCGCGTGACGACCTGGCGGAACGGTTCGGCGATCTTGTCGTCGGTGAACGAACCCCATTTCTGTCCGTCGAGGAACAGCGTCACCTGGCGGCCACGGACCTCGACGCGCAGGTCGTACTGCCTGCCGGTCTCGATCTTGGTGTCGTTCTGGAGCAGGGTCGATTTGCCCCCGCCTTCGGTCTTCTCGACGGCCGAGACGGTGTTGTTCCAGCCACCGAGGTTCCACCAGTAGTTGTTGCCGGTGTCCTTGACGCCGAACGCGACCAGGAAGCCTTCCTTGCCGCCGGTCTTGGTCGCCTTCACCGAGAAGTCGTAGTTGCTCCACGACGGATCACCAGCGGTCACCAGGGTGTTCTCGGCGGCCTGGTCGGACTGGACGTACGCCCCGTTCGACACCGCCCACGACCCCCGCCCGGCGACCTTCGTCCAGCGCGAATCGTCGCCGGAGAAGTCGTCCGAGAACAGTTGGGCGCCGTCGGCCGAGGTGACCTTGACGTCGTCGTACGCCGCGCTCGTCGCCCAAGTGGACAGTCCCACCGCACCCGAGATGGGCGCGACCGTGGACGGTGTACCGGAGGCCTTGCTCGGGACGACGTGATCACCGACGTTGGTCATGAACAGCTTCTGTGTCTCGTAGCTGGCCGAAGCCCAGGACCGCTGGTTGTCGAACCAGATCATGTCCGGCTTCCACTGCACGTAGTCGGTGTTCGCCAGCAGGGGCGCGTACGACGCGAGCTTGACGACGTCGGCGTTCCGCTCCAGCCCGGTCATGTACGCGGCTTCGGCCAGCGCGTTGCCGAACTTGTTGTCGAGCGACGCGTACTCGCCGAGGAACACCTTCGGCCCGTTGCGGTCGTAGGAGTCGTACCGCTGGTTGTTCTGGAGGAACCACTGCGGACTGTTGTAGTAATGCTCGTCGACCATCGAGACCTTCGCGTTCCGGTTCAGCTCCCACAGCCGGTCGAACGTCCCGCCGGTGTCGTCCGGTCCCGAGTTGCTGATCACCGTGATGCCCGGGTACTTCGCCGCGATCGCCTTGCGGAACTCGGTGAAGCGGGCGAAGAACTCGTCGGGCAGGTTCTCCTCGTTGCCGACGCCGACGTGCGTCAGGTTGAACGGCGCCGGATGCCCCATCTCGGCCCGCTTCCTGCCCCAGGTCGAGGTGACCGGGCCGTTGGCGAACTCGATCAGGTCGAGCGTGTCCTGGATGTGCCGCCGCAGCAGCGCCGGATCGTCGGTCGCCTTGTTCTGCCCGCAGCCGGTGACCAGCGCCGGCACCACCGGCAGCGGCATCGCGCCGATGTCCTCGGAGAACTGGAAATACTCGTAGTAGCCGATGCCGTAGGACTGGTTGTAACCCCAGAAGTTCGCGTTCGTGGCCCGCTGCTCGACCGGCCCGATCGTGTCCTTCCACTGGTACGAGCGTTTCCGCTCCCAGTTCGGCGCCTCGTAGCCCTGGTGGCTGCCGGTGTTGACCAGGCAGCCGCCGGGGAAGCGCACGAAGCCGGGCTTGAGCGCGGCGATCTTCTCGGCGAGATCGGCCCGCATGCCGTTCGGCCGGTTCTTGTAGGTGTCGCGCGGGAACAGCGACACCATGTCCAGCCGCAGCGTGCCACCGCCGGACGCGGTCAGCGCGAGCCTGCCCAGCGCGCTCGACTCCCGCGCCCGGACGGTGCCGGTGTAGCGCACCCAGCCGTCGCCGCGGACCTGGACCCGCACCGGATCGGCGAGCGCCTTGCCCGCCGGATCGGTGACGGCGGCGGTGAGCGGGGTGCCCGCCGCGCGATCCGTCCGCGCGAACACCGAGAAGTCGTACTGCTTGCCCTTCTCGACCCGGATCCCCGAGTTGTAGCCGGAGTTCGCGACGCCGTATTCGCCACGGGTGAGGTCGAGCTTGAGATAGCGCCGGTTCCGTTCGTTGAGCCGCCGGTCGTCGTCGGCCACCGTCGCCGTGCCGGTTCCCCCGTTGAGCGAAGTGGGTGCCCACGACGTCAGCGGGGTGTACGAGGCATTGTCGGCCTTGTCGTACTCGAACGACCGGTTCTGCACGAGTTCGGCGTACAGGCCGCCGTCCGCGGCGCGGTTGATGTCCTCGAAGAAGACGCCGTACATCGAACGGTCGATCGTGGCACCGCGTCCCGCCGCGTCCACGGCGAGGCTGTAGTCGGTCGTCGGTGTCTGGCCCGAAGCGGTCTGAACGGGCACGAGGACACCGGCGGCGATGGTCAGGGACAGCACACTGATCCGGGTTGACCTGCTGCGCACAGCACTTCCTTTCGCTTCTTTGCGAGGAAAGCGGGGGCTGAAGGACGCTTTCCCCGCATGCGACGCGGGGAAAGCGCCCTTCACCGCGTGAGATGAGGGGAAAGGCCCCTTCAGCCCACCGCGGCCGTCAGGCGGCGGTCCGGGCCCGCCGCTTGGTCCAGATGTCGTAGGCGACCGCGGCGAGCAGCACGAATCCCTTGACCAGGTTCACGCTCTCCGTCGGCGCGCCGATCAGGGACATGCCGTTGTTGATCACGCCCATGATGAGACCGCCGGTGATCGCGCCGACCACCTTGCCGACGCCGCCCTGCACCGCGGCGCCGCCGATGAACGCCGCGGCGATCGCGTCGAGTTCGAACATGTTGCCCGCGGTCGGCCCGGCCTGGTTGAGCCGTCCGGCCACGATGATCCCCGCGAGCGCGGAAAGCACGCCCATGTTGACGAAGATCCAGAACGTCACGGACTTGACCTTCACGCCGGACAGCGTCGCGGCCTGGAGGTTCCCGCCGATGGCGTAGATGTGGCGGCCGAAGACCGCGCGCGTCGTCACCACCGAGTAGCCGATCACCAGCACCGAAAGCAGGATCAGCACCCACGGCAGGTTCTTGTACCGCGCCAGCTGGACCACCACGAACAGCACGACGGCGGCCGCCGCGGCGATCTTCAGCAGGAACATCGGCAGCGGGTCCACCTCCTGCAGGTAGTTCAGCCGGGCCGTCCGCTTGCGCCACCGCGAAACGATCGCGCCCGCGATAGCCAGGGCGCCCACGAGCAGGCTGACCACGTCGGCGCCGCCGAGCGGGCCGAGCCCGATGTTGCCGAGGTAGCCGCCGGTGAACCCGTTCGCCAGCGTGCGCACCTCGTCCGGGAACGGGCCGATCCCCTGGTTCCCCAGCACGGTGAGCGTCAGCGCGCGGAAGATCAGCATCCCGGCCAGCGTCACGATGAACGCGGGGATCCCGAAGTAGGCGACCCAATACCCTTGCCACGCCCCGATCACCGCGCCGACGGCCAGCGTGATCAGCAGCGCGAGCGGCCACGCCATGCCCATGTTCACCATCAGCACGGCCGAGATCGCGCCGGTCAGGGCCACCACGGAGCCGACCGACAGGTCGATGTGCCCGGCGATGATGATCAGGATCATGCCGATCGCGAGGATCAGCACATACGAGTTCTGCACGATCAGGTTCGAGATGTTCTGCGGTTCCAGCAGCGCGCCGCCGGTGAGGATCGAGAACAACACGACGATCAGCGCGAACGCGACGTAGATGCCGCTCTCGCGCGGGTTGAACGAGATCCGGCGCGGCGCCCTGGCCGGCGCGGCTCCCTGCTGGTCACCGACACCGGTGACGGTGTCGGCGGAGGCGGTGCTCATGTCTTACTCCTGTTCCCTGGTCATCGCCCGCATGAGGACCTCTTGGGTGGCCTCGGCCCGGCCGACCTCACCGGTGATCCGGCCCGCCGACAACGTGTAGATCCGATCGCACAGACCGAGCAGTTCCGGCAGCTCGGACGAGATGACCAGCACGGCCTTCCCCTCGTCGGCGAGCCGGTTGACGATCGTGTAGATCTCGTACTTCGCGCCGACGTCGATACCGCGCGTCGGCTCGTCGAGGATCAGCACGTCCGGATCGGTGAGGATCCATTTGGACAGCACGACCTTCTGCTGGTTGCCGCCGGAAAGCGTGCCGGTCACGCTGCGCACGTCCGGTGCCTTGATGTTCATGCTCTTGCGGAATTCTTCGGCGACACGGTGTTCTTCGTTCTCGTCAACCCAGCCGCGGCGCGCGAGTTTGCGCAGCGCGGCACCGGAGACGTTGCGCTGGATGTCCTCGATGAGGTTCAGCCCGTAGCGTTTGCGGTCTTCGGTGGCGTAGGCGATCCCGTTCGCGACGGCGTCGCCGACCGTGCGCACTTCGATCTCCTTGCCGTCCTTGATCAGGCGGCCGGAGATGTCCTTGCCGTACGAGCGGCCGAACACGCTCATCGCGAGTTCGGTCCGCCCGGCGCCCATCAGGCCCGCCAGCCCGACGATCTCGCCACGCCGCAACGTCAGGCTCGCGCCGTCGACGACGACCCGGCCGTGTTGCGTGGGGCTGTGCACGGTCCAGTCCTCGATGCGGAGGACCTCGTCGCCGATCCGCGGTTCCCTCGGCGGGAACCGGTTCTCCAGTTTCCGGCCGACCATCCCGGCGATGATCCGGTCTTCGGTCACCGTGCTCGCGTCCAGCGTCTCGATCGTCCTGCCGTCGCGCAGGATGGTGATCGAGTCGGCGATCGCGGCGATCTCGTTGAGCTTGTGCGAGATCAGGACGCAGGTGACGCCGTCGTCGCGCAGGCCGCGCAGCAGGTCGAGCAGATGCGCCGAATCGTCGTCGTTCAACGCCGCCGTCGGCTCGTCCAGGATCAGCAGTTTGACCTCTTTGGACAGTGCCTTGGCGATCTCCACCAGCTGTTGCTTGCCGACACCGATGTCGAGCACCGGCGTCACCGGGTTCTCCCGCAGGCCGACGCGCCGCAGCAGCTCGCCGGCCTCGGAGTTGGTCCGGTTCCAGTCGATCAGCCCGCCGCGTGCCTTCTCGTTGCCGAGGAAGATGTTCTCCGCGATGGACAGCTGCTGGCACAGCGCGAGTTCCTGGTGGATGATCACGATCCCGCGGCGTTCACTGTCGCGGATCGCGGAGAACGCGCACGGCTCGCCGTCGAAGACGATCTCGCCGTCGTACGAGCCGTGCGCGTAGACGCCCGAGAGCACCTTCATCAGCGTGGACTTGCCCGCGCCGTTCTCGCCGCAGATCGCGTGGATCTCTCCCCGGCGCACCGACAGGTTGACGTCCTGCAGCGCCTTGACGCCGGGGAAGGTCTTGGTGATCCCCCGCATCCGAAGGATTTCGTCGGTCACGTCGCTACCTCAGCTGTTCCGCTTTGTAGTAGCCCGAGTCGATGAGTTCCTTCTGGTAGTTCCCCTTGTTGAGGATCACCGAATCCAGCAGGAACGCCGGGACGACCTTCTGGCCGTTGTTGTAGTCCGTCGTGTTGTTGGTCTCGGCCTTCCCGCCCTTGAGCACCGCGTCGGCCATCTTGACCGTGGTGTCGGCGAGTTTGCGGGTGTCCTTGAAGATCGTCGAGTACTGCTCGTTCGCGATGATCGACTTCACCGACGCGACCTCGGCGTCCTGGCCGGTGACCACGGGGTACGGCTGGCCCGGGGTGCCGTAGCCGTTGCTCTTGAGCGCCGACAGGATGCCGATGGAGAGCCCGTCGTACGGCGAGAGCACGCCCTGCACCTTGTCGCCGGAGCTGTAGGTCTTGGTCAGCAGGTCTTCCATCCGCCGCTGCGCGGTCGCCGCCTGCCAGCGCAGGATCGCCGCGACGTTGAACGCGGTCTGGCCGCTCTTGACGACCAGCGTCCCGTTGTCGAGGTACGGCTTCAGCACCGACATGGCGCCGTTGAAGAAGAACGTCGCGTTGTTGTCGTCCGGCGAACCCGCGAAGAGCTCGACGTTGAACGGTCCCTTGCCCTCGCCGGGAGAACCGTCCTCCTTGAGCACCTTGAGCCCGGTGAGCAGCGACGTCGCCTGCTGGACACCGACCTTGAAGTTGTCGAAGGTCGCGTAGTAGTCGACGTTCGGTGTGTTGCGGATCAGCCGGTCGTAGGCGATGACCGGGATCTTCTTGTCCGCGGCCTCCTGCAGCTGGGTGGTGATCGCGGTGCCGTCGATCGAGGCGATCACGAGCAGCTTCGCGCCCTTGGTGATCTGGTTCTCGATCTGGTTCACCTGCGTGGGGATGTCGTCCTCGGCGTACTGCAGGTCGACCTGGTAGCCCAGCTTCTCCAGCGCCGCCTTGATGTTGTTGCCGTCGTGGATCCAGCGCTCCGACGACTTGGTCGGCATGGTGACGCCGACGAGGCCGCCCGCGGCGCCTCCCGCGGCCGCCTGCTGATCGACGGTCTTCTCACTCGAACCGCAGGCCGTGAGCGCGGCACCGAGGCCGACCGCCACGGCCAGTGTGGCCAGTTTCGTGAACTTCATTGTTCCTTCTCTCCGGTGGGGACCGATCAGAATCCTTGTGCGAGCCGGTAATAGGCCTGGTTCCAGCGCATCCGGTCGGCGATCGAGGCAGGGGTCGTGGTCTGGTCGATCACCAGCAGTTCGACGTCGAGCATGGTGGCGAAATCCCGGATCGTTTCGGCGCCGACGGCCTGGGTGAGCACCGTGTGGTGCGGGCCGCCCGCGGTGATCCACGCTTCGGCCGAGGTCGCCAGCGACGGCGCCGGCTTCCACACCGCGCGCGCCACCGGCAGATTCGGCAGCGGCTCGTCCGGCGCGACGACCTCGACCTCGTTGGCCACCAGGCGGAACCGGTCGCCGAGGTCGGCGAGGCCGATCACCACGGCGTCACCGGCGGCGGCGTCGAAGACCAGCCGGACGGGATCCTCGCGGCCGCCGATACCGAGCGGATGGATCTCGCAGGACGGCCGGGCGGCGGCGATGCTCGGGCAGACTTCGAGCATATGCGCGCCGAGGATCTTCGGTTCGCCGGGGCCGAAGTGATAGGTGTAGTCCTCCATGAAGGACGTTCCGCGCTCGGAGTCGCGGCCCATCGCCTTCACCGCCGTCAGCAGCGCGGACGTCTTCCAGTCGCCCTCCCCGCCGAAGCCGTAACCGTCGGCCATGAGGCGCTGCACGGCGAGACCCGGGAGCTGTCGCAGGCCGCCGAGATCCTCGAAGTTCGTGGTGAACGCGCCGAAACCGCCGCTCGTCAGGAACGTGCGGAGGCCCTGCTCGATCCGGGCCGCGTAGCGCAGCGATTCGTGCCGCTCCCCCGCCTTGGCGAGCTCCGGCGCGAGCGCATACGTCTCGGTGTACTCCTCGACGAGCGTGTCGACCTCGGCGTCGGGCACCGCGTCGACCAGGGCGACGAGTTCGTTGACGCCGTAGGTGTTCACCGAGACGCCGAACTTCAGCTCCGCCTCGACCTTGTCCCCGTCGGTGACCGCGACGTCGCGCATGTTGTCACCGAACCGCGCGAGCTTGAGCGAGCCGATCGTCTGACGCCCGACCGCCGCGCGGACCCAAGCGTCGATCCGGTCGGCGACCGACGGATCCGCCGCGTGCCCGGCGATGGTCTTGCGCGGCACCCCGAGCCGGGTCTGGATGTAGCCGAACTCGCGGTCGCCGTGCGCGGCCTGGTTCAGGTTCATGAAGTCCATGTCGATGGTCTGCCACGGCAACGCCTCGTTGAGCTGGGTGTGCAGATGCAGCAGGGGTTTCCGCAGCGCGTCGAGGCCGGTGATCCACATTTTCGCCGGCGAGAAGGTGTGCATCCACGCGATCACCCCGACACAGGCGTCGTCCGCGTTCGCTTCGAGCATCACGCGCCGGATCGCCGACGGCTCCGTCAGCACCGGCTTCGCGACGATCTCCGCCGAGATCCGGCCGGTGTCGGCCAGCATCCGCTGGATCTGCAACGACTGGCCCGCGACCTGTTCGAGGGTCTCCTCGCCGTACAGCGCCTGGCTCCCGGTGAGGAACCAGACCTCGGTCTTGCGTTGTGTGCTCACTTCTCTCCCTGCTGGCCGTAGACGTTCTGGTAGCGCGCGTAGAGCCGGTCCACGTCCTGTTCGGACAGTGGTTCCGGCGTGCCCAGCGCGGAAGCGATGTGGACGGTCTTGGCGACGTCCTCGACCATCACGGCGGCCTTGACCGCGTCCCGTGCGGTGCGGCCGACGGTGAACGGCCCGTGGTTGCGCATCAGCACCGCGGGCGACCGGCTGGACCGCAGCGTCTCGACGATGCCCCGGCCGATCGAGTCGTCACCGATCAGCGCGAACGGCCCGACCGGGATCTCGCCGCCGAACTCGTCCGCGATCATGGTGAGCACGCACGGGATCGGTTCCCCGCGCGCCGCCCACGCGGTGGCGTAGGTCGAATGCGTGTGGACGACGCCGCCGACCTCCGGCATGTGCCGGTAGACGTAGGCGTGCGCGGCCGTGTCCGAAGACGGTGCCAGGTCACCGTGGACGACCTCGCCGTACAAGTCGGTGACGACCATCGTGTCCGCGGTCAGGTCGCCGTAGGACACCCCGGACGGCTTGATCACCATCAGGTCGTGCCCGGGGACGCGTGCCGACACGTTGCCCGCGGTCCAGATGACCAGTTCGTAGCGGGTCAGCTCACTGTGCAACCGGGCGACGGTGTCGCGCAGTTCTTCGAACGTGTCCGTGATCTCCACGGCGAGGCTCATCGGTGCTGTCCTTTCCGGACGGAACGGCGGCGGGCGGCGAGCCGGTGCATGACGTCGTTGGCCCCACGGCCGAAGTAGTCGTGCAGCGCGGCGTATTCGGCGTAAAGGTCGTTGTAGGCCTTGACGTTCTCGGGGATCGGCTGGTGGACCGCCCGGCGTACCGAGCCCATCGCCAGCGCGGCGGACGGGACATCGGCGTGCGCTCCGGCGGCGACGGCGGCGTGGATCGCCGACCCCAGCGCAGGGCTCTGCGCCGAGCCCGCCACGGAAAGCGGCAGGTTCGTGACGTCGGCGTAGATCTGCATCAGGAGCGGGTTCTTGACCAGGCCACCGGCGACGATCAGTTCGGTGACCGGCACCCCGGCGCGGTCGAAGGTCTCGATGATCATGCGGGTGCCGAACGCGGTCGCCTCCAGGAGCGCGCGATAGATGTCCTCGGCGGGTCGCGAGGGTCTGCCCGACGACGACGCCGGACAGCTCGTGGTCGACCAGCACCGACCGGTTCCCGCTGTGCCAGTCGAGCGCGACCAGTCCGTGCTCGCCGATCTCCTGTACCGACGCGAGCCGCGTGAGCAGTTCGTGGACGGAGATCCCGGCCTCCCTGGCGTCGTCCACATAGGACGCGGGAACGCCGTGTTCGACGAACCACGCGAAGATGTCGCCGACGCCGCTCTGCCCGGCCTCGTAACCCCACTTCCCGGACACGATCCCGCCGTCGACGACGCCGCACATCCCCGGCACCTCACGCAGTTCGGCGCCGTTCATCACGTGACAGGTGGAGGTGCCCATGATCGCGACCATCTGCCCCGGCTCCACCGCCTGGACCGCGGGCGCGGTGACATGCGCGTCGACGTTGCCGACGGCGACCGCGATCCCCTCGGGCAGCCCGGTCCATTCCGCGGCCTGAGCGCTCAGGCTCCCCGCCTTGGCGCCGAGGGCGCCCAGCGGGTGCACGAGCTTGTCATCCACAAAGGACCCGAAGCCGGGCGCCAGCTCCTCCAGGAACTCCGAGCTCGGGTAGCGGCCGTCCTGGAGAATGCCCTTGTACCCGGCGGTGCACGCGTTGCGGACGTAGGTCCCGGTGAGCTGCCAGACGATCCAGTCGGCGAGTTCGACCCAGTGCCGCATCCGGTCGTAGACCTCGGGCGCCTCTTCGAAGACCTCCAGCGCTTTGGCGAACTCCCACTCCGACGAGATCAGCCCGCCGTAACGCGGGAGCCACGACTCGCCACGCTTCCGCGCCAGCGCGTTGATCCGGTCCGCCTGCGGCTGGGCGGAATGGTGCCGCCACAGCTTCACGTAGGCGTGCGGATCCCCCGCGAACTCGGGCAGCTCGCACAGCGGCGTGCCGTCGGCCGTCGTCGGCACCATGGTGCACGCGGTGAAGTCGGTGCCGATGCCGACGACGTCGGCGGGGTCCGCTCCGGCGGCACGGACGGCCTCCGGCACGGCGGTGCGGAGGACGTCGACGTAGTCCGACGGCACCTGGAGCGCCCAGTCCGGCGGCAGGCCGTGGCCGGTCTGTGGCAGGATCCGGTCGATCACGCCGTGCCGGTACTCCGAAACCGCGCTGCCCAGTTCCGCGCCGTCGCGGACGCGGACCACGACGGCCCGGCCCGACAGCGTCCCGAAGTCGACGCCGACGACCAGCGGCTCCCTTGTACTCACTTCTTCTCCCGAACTGTTAGCGTTCACATTTCTGCTCGAAAACCACGATCATGCGTGCTTGGAGCCGTAACTCACGTGCTTGAAGCCGGATCATGTCGCGTCACGCGTGTTACGGCTCCAAGCACGCGACTTACGCCTTCGATCACGCGAGTCACGTAGTCCGTCTGCTGACGAGGCGTTGCAGCACGATGAAGGCGAACAGCAGCGCACCGGTGATGATCGAGGTCCACCAGGAGTTCAGCGTGCCGTCGAAGGTGATCAGGGTCTGGATGATGCCCAGCACCATGATCCCGAGCACCGTCCCGAGGACGTAGCCGGAGCCTCCGGTGAGCAGCGTGCCACCGATGACGACGGCCGCGATCGCGGTGAGCTCCAGCCCGACGCCGTTGAGCGGATCGCCGGAGGACTTGTACAGCACCAGCAGCAGACCGCCGAGCGCCGAGCAGAACCCGCTGAGCGTGTAGACGGTGATCCGCGTGCGGCCGACGTTGAGGCCCATCAGCAGCGCCGACTTCGGGTTCCCGCCGATCGCGTACACCGTCCGGCCGAACCGCGTGCCGTAAAGGACATACGCGGCGGCGGCGACCACCACGAGCGCGACGACCACGCCGATAGAGATGTGCAACTCCCCGCCGAGCGGGATCTGTGTCTGCGCGAGGCTCGCGACCGTCGGATCGTCGATCGAGTACGCCTGGGTGCTGATCGTGTAACAGAGCCCCCTGGCGAAGAACATCCCGATCAAGGTGGCGATGAACGGCTGGATCTCGAACACCTGGACCAGCACGCCCATCCCGAAGCCGAGCGCCGCGCCGATCGCGAGCACCGCGGGGATCACCGCGAGCACCGGCCAGCCCTGGTTCTGCAGCAGGTCGGCGGAGACCACAGTGGACAGTGCCACCACCGAGCCCACCGACAGGTCGATCCCGCCGGTGAGGATCACGAACGTCATCCCGACGGCGACCACCAGCAGGAAGGCGTTGTTGATGAACAGGTCGAGCACGACCTGCCCGGAGCCGAACGCCGTGTAGCTCGAAGCGCCGTAGACGTACGCGCCGATGAGCATCGCCATCGTCGCCAGGATCGGCAGATGCCGTTGCCGGGGCCGATAGCCCTTGACGCGGTCGAGTGTCGTCATACCCCGGCCTCCACCTTCTCCGGCCGGACGGCGGGTGACGGCGGGGCCGTTCTCCGCCGCCGGGCGAGCTTCCTCCGGAACACCGGCGACTGCAGCAGGCAGACCGCCAGCACGACCACGGCCTTGAACAGCATGATCGCCTGCGGCGCGATGCCGAGCGCGTAGACGGTGGTCGTCAACGTCTGGATGAGCAGCGCGCCGATCACCGAGCCGGTGAGCGAGAACCGGCCACCGGTCAGCTGCGTCCCGCCGATGACGACGGCGAGGATCGCGTCGAGTTCGATGAACTGCCCGGCGTTGTTGCCGTCGGCGCTGTGCACGTTCGCGCTGATCATCAGACCGGCGATACCGGCGCAGAGCGCGCAGAAGACGTAGGTGAGCCAGATCAGCCGGGCCGAGCGGAGCCCGGCGAGCCTGCCCGCCTCCGGGTTGCCGCCCACCGATTCGACCAGCAGCCCCAGCGCCGACCGGCGGACCAGCACGGCGGCGATGGCGAACACGGCCAGCGCGATCAGGATCGCGCTCGGCAGGCCGAAGGTGAACCCGCTGCCGATCCACTCGTAGGGATGCGAATTGACGGTGATGATCTGGCCGCCGGTGATCAGCTGGGCGATACCGCGGCCGGCGACCATCAGGATCAGCGTCGCGATGATCGGCTGGATCCCGAGCACCGCCACGAGCCAGCCGTTCCACACCCCCAGCGCGAGAGCGAGTCCGAGCGCCATCCCGACCGCCGCGAGGGTCCCGCCGACACTGTTCTGGTCACCGAGTCCGCTGATGTGCAGACAGGCGAGCGCGCCGCTGATCGCGACGACGGCGCCGACGGAGAGGTCGATCCCCCGGGTCGCCACCACCAGCGTCATGCCGATCGCGATGAGGATCAGCGGGGCGCCGTTCTTGAGGATGTCGATGAGGTTCCCGTAGAGATGCCCGTCGCGGAATTCGATCGCGAAGAACGCCGGATGGGCGATGAGGTCACCGAGCAGCAGCGCCAGCAGCGCGACGACCGGCCAGAACAACCGATGCTTGGTCATCGTGCGACTCCTTCGGCCATCGTCGCCATCACCTGGTCCGCGGTCAGCGCTTCGTTGTCCAGCACGGCGACCACCGCGCGGTCGCGCAGTACGACGACCCGGTGACTCAGCCGGAGCACTTCTTCGAGTTCGGCGGAGATGAACACCACGGCCATCCCCTCACTCGAAAGCCGCGCGACCAGCCGCTGGATCTCCGTCTTGGCGCCGATGTCGATGCCGCGCGTCGGCTCGTCGAGGATCAGCAGCCGCGGTTCGGTGATGAGCCACCTCGCCAGCAGCACCTTCTGCTGGTTGCCGCCGCTCAGGTCGCCGACCTTCGCCTCGGCGTTGGCGGGCCGGATGTCGAGCGCCTTGATGTAGCGCTCGGCGATCTCGTCCTGCCGCCGCCGCGGGATCGGCCGCGCCCAGCCGCGCGAGGCCTGCAGCGCGAGCACGATGTTCTCGCGCACGGTGAGTTCCTCGACGAGCCCCTCGGTCTTGCGGTTCTCCGAGCAGAACGCGATGCGGTGGTCGAGCCCGGTCCGCGGTGTCTTCAACGCCACCGGCTCGCCGTCGATCCGCACCGAGCCGCTGTCCGCGTGATCGGCGCCGAACAGCAGCCGCGCCAGTTCGGTGCGCCCCGAACCGAGCAGCCCGGCGAGACCGACGACCTCGCCGGACCGGATGTCGAGCGAGAACGGCGCCACACCGCCTTTGCGGCCGACGTCGCCCGCTTCCAGGAAGACGGGCGCCCCGGCGACGTCCGACCGGCTGTGTCCCGCGTCCTCGATGTCTTCGAGCGCCGCGAGTTCCTTGCCGATCATCCTGGTCACCAGGTCGACCGGGGTGATCTCCTCGGTGCGGTACTCCCCGATCAGCTTCCCGTTGCGCAGCACCGTCATCCGGTCCGCGACGGCGAAGACCTGCTCGATGAAATGCGAGACGAACAGGATCGCCATCCCTTGGTCCCGCAGCGAACGCACCACGTTCAGCAGTTGCTCGACCTCGCCGGCGTCCAAACTGGACGTCGGTTCGTCGAGGACGAGCACCCGTGCCTCGACGTCGAGCGCCCTCGCGATCGCGACCAGTTGCTGCACCGCGATCGAGCAGCCGCCCAGCTCGGCCGAAACGTCCACTTCGACGTCCAGCCTGGCCAGCAGCGCGGCCGCCCGGCGGCGCGTCTCGCGCCAGTCGATGCGGCCGCGCCGTCGCGGCTCCTTGCCGAGGCAGATGTTCTCCGCCACCGACAGGTTCGGGCAGAGGTTCACTTCCTGGTAGACGGTGCTCACGCCGGAGCGCTGCGCCTCGCCGGGACCGCTGAAGGCGACCCGGGCACCGTCGAGCTCGATGGTGCCGGCGTCCACCCCGTAGACGCCGGTGAGCACCTTGATCAGAGTGGACTTTCCGGCGCCGTTCTCGCCCATCAGGGCGTGCACTTCGCCGGGGAACATCCGGAAGGAGACGTCGTCGAGGGCGACCACGCCGGGGAATTCCTTCCGGATATGGCTCATCCGCAGCATCGCAGGGGTTTCCGTCATCGGCTCAGTACTGGCGTTGCGGCAGCGCGGCCTTGGCGGCGGCCTGGTCGAACTCGGTCTCGGTGGTCTCGATGCGCGGGGGCACCTGCTCACCGGCGGCGACCTTCTTCACCAGGTCCATCAGCTGCGGGCCGAGCAGCGGGTTGCATTCGACGACGTGGTTGATCTTGCCGTCGGCCAGCGCCTGCAGGGCGTCGCGGACACCGTCGACCGAGACGATCTTGATGTCCTTGCCGGGTACCTTCCCCGCCGCCTCGATCGCTTCGATGGCGCCGAGGGCCATGTCGTCGTTGTGCGCGTACAGCACGTCGATCTTGGGCTGGGACTTCAGGAAGGCCTCCATGACCTCCTTGCCCTTCGCCCGGGTGAACTCACCGGTCTGCGACGCGACGACCTTGAACTTCGGGTTCGACGCGATGACGTCGGCGAAGCCCTTCTTGCGGTCGTTCGCCGGCGCGGAACCGGTGGTGCCCTGCAGTTCCACGATGCTGACGTCGCCCGCCGCCGAGCCGAACTCCTTGGCCAGCCATTCGCCCGCCTTCTTGCCCTCGGTGACGAAATCCGAGCCGAGGAAGGTCTTGTACAGCGACTTGTCCGGCGAATCGACGGCCCGGTCGGTGAGGATCACCGGGATGTTCGCCGTCTTCGCCTCCTTCAGGACGGTGTCCCAGCCGGATTCCACGACCGGCGAGAAGGCGATCACCTTGACCTTCTGCTGGATGTACGACCGGATCGCGGCGATCTGGTTCTCCTGCTTCTGCTGCGCGTCGGAGAACTTCAGCTCGATCCCGGCCGCCTTCGCGGACTCCTGGATCGACTTCGTGTTCGCCGTACGCCAGCCGCTTTCCGCGCCCACCTGGGCGAAGCCGAGGGTGAGGGCGCCGCCGCCACCCGTCCCGCCACCTCCGCCGCACGCGGAGAGCAGGAGCAGCCCGGCCACTCCGGCCACGATCGCCGTCCACGGTTTTCTTGCCACATCGACTCCTAGATCCGCACTGATCAATTGAGTTAGCGTTAACACTCGTGTCTTCGAGCCTCGGGAACGGCTCTCGGAGCTACGAAAGACCGGTGCTCTCCCGCACGATCAGTTCGGGGACCACCAGGTCGCGGTCTCGGTCCTCACCGCCGTTCATGCGGCGGCGGAGCAGGTCGAACGTGCGCCTGCCGACTTCGACGAAGTCCTGGCGCACCGTCGTCAGCGGCGGCGTGTAGTACGCCGCCTCGGGAACGTCGTCGAAGCCGACGATCCGCATCTCCCCCGGCACGTTCACGCCGGCCTCGGTGCAGGCGCGAAGGAAACCGAGGGCCATCTGGTCGTTGGCCACGAACACCGCGTCCAGGCCCTTTTCGCCGACGAGGGATCGCCCCGCCGCGTACCCGGACCGCGCACTCCAGTCACCGCGGATGACGGGCGGGATCCGCGCGCCGTGGCGTTCCAGGGTCTCGCGCCAGCCACGTTCGCGGTCGAGCGCCTCCAGCCAGTCTTCGGGCCCGGCCACGTGCCAGACGGTCTCGTGCCCGAGGCCGAGGAGATGCTCGGTGGCGCGGCGCGCGCCGTCGTACTGGTCGACCGAGATCACCGGGACCGGCGCCTTCTCGCCACCACCGACCGCGACGAGCGGCACGTCGCTGGGGGCCGCCTCCAGCGCACGGGCGGCGGTGACATGCGGCGCGATCACGACGATGCCCTCGACGGCCTGGCGCCGCAGGCGCTCCACCGCGTCGGTGATGGAAGACCGGCCCGGACGGCTGATGCTCGTTATGGTCGTCGCGTAGCCCGCCTCGCGAGCGGCGTGCTCGATGCCGCTCAAGGTGCTGGCCGGGCCGTAGAGGTTGGCCTCCAGCGCGACCACGCCGAGCGTGCCCGAGCGGCCGGTGACCAGCGCGCGGGCGACCGAGTTCGGCCGGTAGTCCAGCTGCTCGATGGCGGCGTTGACGCGGACGCGCGTCTCGGCGCGGACCGGGCCGGTGCCGTTGATGACCCGCGAGACCGTCATATGCGAAACACCCGCGAGCGCGGCCACGTCGGTGAGACTGGCCTGCTTGCTCTCGGTGGTTTCGCGTGCCATCGCCTGTCTCCCAATCCCGGTACCGTGTGACGAGTGCCGCAAGTGTTAGCGATAACACGAGCCGGGTCAAGCGCTCTCCGAGTCACAGTCGGGTCACAGCCCCGGTCCGTGGGCGGCAGTGGTGCGACGCCGGAGCGTGTCGCGAAAGCCACTTTCGCGACGTTGAATGTCCCGAAAGTGGCTTTCGCGACGCCGATCGGTGCCTCAAAGAGGCCTTCACAGGGTTCAGCTGGAGGCGCGATGGGTGAGCGAGACCGGCAAGATCCGCTGGCGGGGCTTGAGATCCCGGTCGTCCATCACCGCGAGCAGGGTCTCCACCATCGCGTGGACCTGTTCCCGCGGGTCCTGGTGGACCGACGTCAGCGGCGGGTCCATCTCCGGCGCGAGGGTCGCGTTGTCGTCGAAGCTGACGACGGCGACGTCCGAGGGGATCCGCCGTCCGGCGGAATGCAGCGTGCGGAGCGCGCCGAGGGCCATCATGTCGCTGGCCACGAAAACGGCGTCGAGGTCGGGGCGCCGCGCGAGCAGGTTCGACATCGCCTTCGCCCCGCCGGTCAGGGTGAAGTCGCCTTCCTCCATCAGGTCCGCCGGGTCGAGCCCGGCGTCCAGGAGGGTCTTGCGCCAGCCGGAGAGCCGGTCGATCGCCGCGCTCTGGTCCTGCGGGCCCGCGATCGTGGCGATCCGCCGGTGGCCGGCCTCGACCAGATGCGCGACGGCGAGTTTCGCGCCACCCTCGTTGTCGAAGTCGACGACGTGGACACCGCGTTTGAGTCCGGCGGCCTGCCCGCCGTACACGACCGGGATCCTCAGCTGCCGCAACGCCTTGGGCAACGGGTCGGTGCGATGCGGCGCGAACACCAGCACGCCGTCGACGTGGCCGCCGTCCAGGAACCGGACAGTGCGGTCAAGGTCTTCGCGGGTGTCGCTGAAGATCAAGACCATCTGACAGCCGATGTCGGCGAGTTCGCGATAGCCCGCCCGCATTACGGCGGTGCGGTACGGGTCGTCGAGCAGCCGCGCCTCCGGCTCCGACAGGACGACCGCGACCGCGCCGGTCCGCTTGGTGACCAGGGATCTGGCCGCTTGGTTCGGGGAGTACCCGAGTTCGCGGGCCGCGGCCTGGACCTTCTCGCGGGAGCGCGCGCTGACGTAGCCGTCGTCGTTCAGCGCCCGGGACGCCGTCGACCGGCTGACCCCGGCGGACGCGGCGACGTCCTCCAGCGTCGGCCTGCCGTCTTCCCCTGGTCGAGGCCCCACCCGCGCCACCTTCACTCTTCAGCTCCATCCGTACACCGACAGCTTAGTGCTCGGCGGGCGGTGACACTGAGAGCGCTCCCCTGATGGAAACACTCTCATTACAAGCCCTTGACACCGCCATACCTTGGCGACAGACTCTGCGCATCCTGGGAGCGCTCCCATTTTCTCCTCAACCCATCAGCAAGGGACACAATGACGTGAGAAGCATCCGGAACGGCCTGGTGCTGGCACTGGGTATCACGATGACGGCGTTCGGCCTGGCGGCGTGCGGCGGTGACGACGGCGGCGCGCCCGCGGCGTCCGACCCGAACGCGAAGGTCGAACTGTCACTGGCGACGTTCACCGAGTTCGGCTACGAGGAGCTGATTCCCGAGTACGAACGGCTGCATCCGAACATCAAGATCACCCACCGCAAGACCGGTCAGGGCGGGCCCTACCACCAGGACCTGATCACGAAACTGGCCGCGGGTTCCGGTCTCGCCGATGTCACCGCCGTCGAGGAAGGGCATCTGTCGAACGTCCTCGACAAGGGCTCGAAGTTCAACGACCTGACCAAGATAGGCCCGGCGGAGGCGTCCCCCGACCGCTGGCTGGCCTGGAAGTACGACGCGGCGAAGACCAAGGACGGCAAGGTCATCGGCTACGGGACGGACATCGGCCCGCTGGCCATGTGCTACCGCAAGGACATGCTCGAAGCGGCGGGCCTGCCGTCGGACCCCGAAGCGGTCAAACCGCTGTTCGCGACCTGGGACAGCTACTTCGCGGCGGGCGAGCAGTACGTCGCCAAGTCGGGCGGGAAGGCGTGGTTCGACTCGGCCGCGCAGAACTTCAACGCCATGGTCAACCAGCTTCCCACCGGCTACATCGGCAGCGACGACAAGCTCGCGGTGGAAACCAACCAGGGCATCAAGGACGCCTGGACCAAGGTGACCGGCGCCGTCGCGAAAGGACAGTCGGCCAAGCTGACCGCGTTCAGCAACGAGTGGAACTCCGGCTTCAAGCAGGGCGCCTTCGCCACGAAGGTGTGCCCGCGTGGATGCTCGGCGTGATCGAAGAGCATTCCGGCCCGGAGAACGCCGGCAAATGGGCGGTCACCGCGGCCTTCCCCGGCGGCGGCGGGAACTGGGGCGGCTCGTACCTCACCGTGCCCACGCAGTCGAAGCACCCGAAGGAAGCGGCCGAACTCGCCGCCTGGCTGACCGCGCCGGAGCAGCAGATCAAGGCGTTCAAGGCGAAGGGCACGTTCCCCAGCCAGGTCAAGGCGCTGGAGGACCAGGCGCTGCTGGGCGAGACCGACGCCTACTTCGGTGGCGCCAAGATCGGGCAGCTGTTCGCCGAGCAGGCCAAGAAGGTCGCGAAGCCGCAGTACAAGGGCCCCGGTGACGGCCAGATCCAGGAGAACGCGTCGAGCCCGGCGCTCCAGGCGGTCGAACAGGGCAAGTCCGCGGCCGACGGCTGGACGCAACTGCTCGACGCCGCGAAGAAGATCACGCGCTGACCGATGACCGTCGTCGACAAGATCGCGCCGGACAAGGAGAAGGCCGGGGTGCGCACGCCGCCCCGGCCCACCCTCCGCCATCGGCTGAGCCGGTGGGACGTCAAGGTCTCGCCGTACCTCTACATCGCCCCGTTCTTCGTGGTGTTCGGGATCGTCGGGTTGTTCCCCCTGCTCTACACGGCGTACGTGTCGTTGTTCAGCTGGGAGGCCGGCGACGACGATCCGGCCTTCATCGGGCTGGACAACTTCAAGGAACTGTTCGCCGACACGCAGTTCTGGAACGCGCTCGAGAACACCGTCAGCATCTTCCTGCTCTCCAGCGTCCCGCAGCTGATCATCGCGGTGCTCCTGGCGGCGCTGCTCAGCGCCAGGATCCGCGGGGCGACCGGCTGGCGCGTCGGCGTCCTGCTCCCCTACGCTGCCAGCCTGGTGGCGCTCGGCATCATCTTCGCGAATCTGTTCGGGCCGAAGTACGGGCTGGTCAACGGCCTGCTGCAGACGATCGGACTGGACCCGGTCGACTGGCAGGCCGACCGGTTCAGCAGCCATGTCGCGATCGCGATCATGGTGAACTGGCGCTGGACCGGGTACAACGCGCTGATCGTGCTGGCGGCGATGCAGGCCATCCCGAAGGAACTGCACGAAGCCGCCCTCATCGACGGCGCGGGCACCGTACGCCGGTTCTTCAGCATCACGCTGCCCCTGCTGAAGCCGACGCTGATCTTCGTGACGATCACCTCGACGATCGGCGGCCTGCAGATCTTCACCGAGCCCAAGCTGTTCGACGCGTTGCCGGGCTCGAACAACGGCGGCTCGTCCAACCAGTTCCAGACCGTGACGCTCTACCTGTACCAAACGGCCTTCGAGAACTACGAACTCGGCTATGCCTCGGCGATCGCGTGGGTGTTGTTCGTGATCATCGTGCTGATCGCGCTGGTGAACTTCTTCCTCACCGGCAGGCTCACGGCGGTGAAGAAGAAATGACGGTTATCCATAGTGGACTCAAGCGAAGCGTTTCGGCGCTGGGCAAGCCACGCAGGGCGACCTATGTCGTGCTCACGATCTTCGTGCTGGGCTCGCTCTTCCCGTTCTACTGGTCGTTCCTGGTGGCCAGCCGGGACAGCGGGATGCTCACCGAACGGGTGCCGCCCTTCCTGCCCGGCGGGAACTTCTTCGCCAACGCGGCGCGGGTGTTCGACACCGTGCCGTTCTGGAAGGCGCTCGCGAACAGCCTGATCGTGTCCGGCACGGTCACGCTCACCACGGTGCTGTTCTCGGCGCTGGCCGGGTTCGCGTTCGCCAAACTGCGGTTCCGCGGCCGGAACGGGTTGTTCGTGTTCATCGTCGTCACGCTCGCCGTGCCGACCCAGCTCGGCATCATCCCGCTCTTCATGGCCATGTCGGAATTCGGCTGGGCGGGCGGGCTGCAGTCGGTGATCGTGCCGAACCTGGTGACCGCGTTCGGTGTCTTCTGGATGCGGCAGTACACGCTGGACGCGGTGCCGTACGAACTGATCGAGGCGGCGCGGGTCGACGGCTGCAGCATGATCCGGATCTTCTGGAACGTCTGCCTGCCCGCGGTGCGCCCGGCGGCGGCGATCCTGGCGATGTTCACATTCATGACGTCGTGGAACGACTTCCTGTGGCCGCTCGTGGTGCTGGACGCCGGCAACCCCACCGTCCAGCTGGCTCTGGAGAAGCTGCAGAGCGGCTACTACGTCGACTATTCGCTGGTGCTGGCCGGAACCACCCTGGCCACCATCCCGATCCTCATCGTCTTCCTCCTCCTCGGCCGTCAGATCGTGGCCGGGATCATGCAAGGTGCCGTGAAAGGGTGACCATGTCCGCTCATCCCGACAGTGTCCGGGCGAAGACCGCGCTACTGTTCCCGCCCGGATTCGTGTGGGGCGCCGCCACCGCGGCCTTCCAGGTCGAAGGGGCGACGACCGCCGACGGCCGGACCGACTCGATCTGGGACGTCTTCGCCCGCCGGCCCGGCGCTGTCGTCGGCGGCGACACCGGGGAGCCGGGCGCCGATCATTACCGGCGCTACGCCGAAGACGTCGACCTGATGCGGCGGCTCGGGCTCGGCGCGTACCGTTTCTCCCTGTCGTGGCCGCGAATCCGGCCCGACGGCGGCACTCCGAACCCCCGGGGGCTCGCGTTCTACGACCGGCTCGTCGACAAGCTGCTCGAAGCCGGGGTGGAGCCGTGGGCGACGCTGTATCACTGGGATCTCCCCCAGTCGCTGGAAGACCAGGGCGGCTGGGCGGTACGCGAGACCGCCTTCCGGTTCGCCGAGTACGCCGAAACTGTCGTCGCGCGCCTGGGCGACCGCGTGCCGCGCTGGTCCACCCTGAACGAGCCTTGGTGCGCCGCGATGCTGGGCTACGCGCGCGGGATCCACGCGCCCGGGAGGCAGGAGCCCCGCGCCGCCGTCGCGGCCGCGCACCACCTGCTGCTGGGGCACGGGCTAGCGATGGACGTCCTGCGGCGGCACGCGCCGGCCGCGGCGTCGGGGGTGACGCTGAACCTGTACCCGGTGTCGGCGGTCGACCCGTCGTCCACTGTGGACGCCGAGGCCGCGCGCCGGATCGACGGCCTGCAGAACCGCTTGTTCCTGGATCCGGTGCTTCGTGGCTCGTACCCCGACGACCTGCTGGCCGACCTGGCGCCGCTCGGCATCGGTGACCTGGTGCGGGACGGCGATCTCGCGACCATCGCCGCGCCGATCGATTGGCTGGGCATCAACTACTACCGCGGTTACCAGGTCGCGGGCACTCCCCTGCCCGGCAGCGAACCGGCGGGCGCCGACTGGCTCGGCTCCCCCGACGTCCATTTCGTCCCCGACGAGGCGGCGCCGCGTACCGACTCCGGCTGGGAGGTCCAGCCGTCGCGGCTCACCGAATGCCTGCTGCAGGTGCACCGGGACTATCGGCCGATCCCGTTGTACATCACCGAAAACGGCGCGTCGTATCCCGACGCGCTGGTCGGCGGGGACATCGCGGACACCGACCGGATCGCCTTCCTCGACTCGCATCTGCGCGCCGCGTACGACGCGATCGAGGCGGGTGTCGACCTGCGCGGCTACTTCTACTGGTCGCTGCTCGACAACTTCGAGTGGGCCGAGGGGTACGCCAAGCGGTTCGGCCTCGTGCACGTCGACTACGCCACCCAGCAGCGGACGCCGAAGCGAAGCGCGCTCTGGTACTCCCGGACGATCGGGCTGAACGGGCTGAGCTGACGGCAAGGGGTCGTTCAGGACGTCCTTCGTCCCGAACGACCCCGCCCGACGGCTAGCCTCGGCTGACGACCGCGGCCCGTTCGGCGACGGCCCGCTGATCGGAGCCCTGGGCCTCGGCGGTCCGGAAATCGTTGACGCAGCCGGGCACGTCCGCCGGATAAACACAGTTGTCAGGCAGGTTGCCGCTCACTACGGCGCCGTTCACCAGCGTGACGTGCGCGTTCAGCGTGTGGATGCCACCACCGGACGCCGGACTCGGATAGGAACCTGCCCCAGGCTCGCCCGCGGCGTTGTCGCCGACCTTCACGGCGTCGAGCGTGAGGTTGTCGTCGAACACGCCGATTCCGCCGCCTCGGCCTCCGTAGCCGGAGTACCCGGAGTACCCGCCCGGGCCCGCGATTCCGGCGTCACCGCCTCGGCCGGCCTGATTGCCCGAG
Source organism: Amycolatopsis sp. EV170708-02-1 (assembly GCF_022479115.1). NCBI lineage: Bacteria > Bacillati > Actinomycetota > Actinomycetes > Pseudonocardiales > Pseudonocardiaceae > Amycolatopsis > Amycolatopsis sp. EV170708-02-1. The sequence goes on along the minus strand of NZ_CP092497.1, from coordinate 1,431,444 downwards.
ACGGTGACGCCGGTGAACGCGGGATTCAGCAGCCCCTGGCTCGACGACAGGAACACGCCGCCTGCCACGCCGCCGCTGCCGCCGTCCCCGGCTCCGCCGCCCTCGGCACCGCCCGTACCACCCTTGCCACCGCTCCCGGCGCTGTTTCCGGTGACGCTGCCACCGATGATCCGTAGGACGGTGCCGCTGATGACCTCGACACCGCCACCGTAACCGGCAGCCCCGCCTCGGCCGCCCGGTTTGGCGGCCACACCGTTTCCGCCGGGGCCGCCGGCGCCACTGGCGTTACCGGTGATCGTGGTACGCGTGATCGTCAGTGTGGCCCGTGAGGAAGAGTACGAGGAGATACCGCCGCCGAATCCTCCGCTGCCGCCGCTGCCCGCATAGGTGGTGGCGGTCGCGTCCGCGCCACGAGCACCCGCGCCGGCGGTGTTACCGCTGATGATGCTGTCGGTGATGGTCAGCGGGCCCCAGTTCTGGATGCCGCCGCCGGATCCACCCGGGTTCGCGTCGCCATAGGAGTTGGTCCCGGCTCCGTCGGGAGCGTGGCCACCGGTGATGGTGATCTCGTTCAGGGTCAGATCACCCCAATTGGTGATGATCCGGAATCGGGGGGCGTCCTTCGCGCGTTCGATCGTGGCGTGGTTGCCGTGGATGGTGAGCTTTCCTTCGACGGAGGGCAGCCCGGAATTCCAGCGGGCGTCGGCGGCCTCCGTGAGCGTGTAGACGCAGTTCGGCGCCAGCGAAAGCGCGTCCGGCTCGGGAGTCGCGTTGGCGTCGGCGACGGCCTTGACCAACGCGGCGGGAGCACAGGGAACGGTGGTTTCGGCGGCTTGCGCCGATGGAGCGACCAGGGCGAACGTCCCCAGCACGGTGGCCGTGGTCGCGATTCGTCTTCGGGTTCCGGCACTCGGCATCATCGGAGAACCTCTCAGGTCGAGGAATGGAATGACGACATTTCCACGGAATTCCCCAGTCGCGAAAACGTCGCACCGAGAACATTAGAAGTGCCACCCGCACTCATCAATGGATATGATCCGCATCACACGATTACCGGTTATCGGGAATCGTCGCGAAAAGCCGGATACGAAGCGGAAGCCGTATCGGATCACCGTCACCCCGGCGGTATTGCGGTGGCCGCGCCCCGGCAGGTCTTGTTATCGTGGAGCGGACCTGATCGACGAACAGGGAGACCAGACGTGGCAGGTGAAGACGACATCTCCGGGTGAGCCGGAGTTGGCAGGCCACCGGCGCTGACGCCGACGTGGCCACTTTGTCGTCCCCTCGAAACCACGTCCACCGCGGTGCCTCCCTGTGGCGCCCGCTGTCTTTCACGAGGTCATTTCCATGTCAGACGCCTTCGTCGTCGTTTCCGCCCTGTCGTTCGCCTGGCCGGACGACACCCCGGTCTTCGACGACCTGTCCTTCACCGTGCCGGGAGGCCGCACCGGCCTGGTCGCGCCGAACGGAGCCGGCAAGAGCACGCTTCTCAAACTGATCGCCGGCGAGCTGCGGCCGGTGTCCGGGACCGTTTCCACTCAGGGGGTCCTCGGCTATCTGCCGCAGTCGCTGCCGCTCACCGCCGAGCTGAACGTGGCCGAGGTGCTGGGCATCGCACCGCAGCTCGCGGCGCTGAGCGCCATCGAGTCGGGTGACGCGAGCGACGAGCATTTCACCACCATCGGGAACGACTGGGACATCGAGGAGCGCACCCGGGCACAGCTCGACCGGCTCGGTCTCGACGGCATCGCGCTGGACCGGAGCCTGCGAACACTGAGCGGCGGGCAGATCATCTCCCTCGGGCTGGCCGCCCAGCTGCTGAAACGGCCCGACATCCTGCTGCTGGACGAACCGACCAACAACCTCGACCTCGACGCGCGCCGCAAGCTCTACGGCGTGCTCGAGGACTGGTCCGGCTGTCTGCTGCTGGTGAGTCACGACCGGGAACTGCTCGACCGGATGGACCGGATCGCCGAACTCGACCGCGGCGATCTCCGCTACCACGGCGGGAACTTCACCCAATACGAAGCGGCGGTCAAAGCCGAGCAGGAGGTCGCCGAGCGCAACGTCCGCAGTGCCGAGCAGGAGGTCAAACGCGAGAAGCGGGAGATGCAGCAGGCGCGCGAACGGGCGGCGCGGCGCGCGGGCAACGCCGCCCGCAACCTCGGCAACGCCGGTCTGCCGAAGATCTTCGCCGGCACCATGAAACGCAACGCCCAGGAATCCGCGGGCAAGGCGAACGAGACGCACGCGGCCCGCGTCAACGATGCGAAGAACCGGCTCGACGAAGCCGAACGCTCCCTGCGCGACGATCACAAGATCGCCCTGATCCTGCCGGGCACCAACGTCCCCGCCGGGCGCACGATGTTCCACGGCGAGCACATCCAGGTCCGCTACGGCGACCGGAACGTCTTCGCGGGCGACGGCGTCGACCTGACGATCCGCGGCCCCGAACGGATCGCGCTGACCGGCGGGAACGGCACCGGGAAGTCGACGCTCCTGCGAGTGCTCAACGACGACCTCACGCCGGACGGCGGCGTGCTGAAGCGGGCGGAGGGCCGGATCGCGTACCTCTCGCAGCGACTCGACCTCCTGGACCTCGACAAGACCATCGCCGAGAACTTCGCCACGTTCGCCCCGAGCCTGCCCGAATCGCAGCGAATGACCCTCCTCGCCCGCTTCCTGTTCCGAGGCGCGCGAAGCCAGCTTCCCGTCGGCGTCCTCTCCGGCGGCGAACGCCTGCGAGCCACCTTGGCCTGCGTCCTGTTCGCCGAACCCGCGCCGCAGCTGCTCCTGCTGGACGAGCCGACCAACAATCTGGACCTGGTCAGCGTCGGGCAGCTGGAGAGCGCGCTGGGGGCTTATCAGGGGGCCTTCGTGGTGGTGAGCCACGATGAACGGTTCCTGAAGGAGATCAAGGTGGATCGGCGGGTGCGGTTGGCCGACGGGGCGCTTCGGGAGTCCTGATTCGGTGCTCGGGAGTGGTCAGGACGGTTTCGGCGCACCGTCCTTTTCGCTCGCTTCCGTCCTTGGGCGGCTCCTCCACGATGGGGGAATTGGGACGTTGAGTGTCCCGGTTCCCCCATCGTCGGCACCCCGGCGCGCCGAGTGTGGAGGATCTGGGACGTCCCACATCCTCCACACTCGACATTTCAGTTCCGCCCAGCTCAGGCGCGGTACCGGTCCGCTCTAGCCTTCCTTACCGCTCACAAGGCGTTTGCTCCGCATTTAGTCGGCTAACTGCGATCCCGTTTCCTTGCGTGATATCCATGCGGGGCGGTATCACTCTTCAGTGTTGTTCGCGTCTTTTGATTGTTGCTCAAAATTACGAACACGTGTTCGATTTCTTCGGGTATTATGGAGTCGTGTCCGAGACCTTCCTTCCCGAGTTGCCGCAGGAGTTGTGGCGTGCTGGCAAGCTGGAGCTTGCGCATGGCGTGCAGCAGTCCTTGCAGGTGATTCGGATGGCGACTGCCGCGCTGGGGCAGTTTCTGGCGGAGATCGAGTCTCGGGGCGTCAAAGACTTGTACGGCCATGGCAGTGCGGCCAGCTGGTTTGCGGATATGGCGGGATTGTCGCGCGGTGAGGCCAGTGCGGTGGTGAAGCGGGCCGTCGCGTTGAACCCCACCCGGGCTCTGGACGGCACCGAAGTTCCCGCCGTTGCTCCCGCGACCGCCGCGGTCGCCGCCGCGGGACTGATCGGGGACGAGCGGATCGATCAGATTCTGGAGATTTTGAAACGACTCCCGGCCGATACCTCTGCGGAGGATCGGGCGAAGGCGGAGAAGATCCTCGCCGACCTGGCCCCGAATGCCGGACCCGCACAGCTCACCAAGGCCGAGGCGAACCTGCTGGGCTGGCTCGACCCGGACGGCAAGGAACCCAAAGACCCCGAACCTAAGGAACCACGCCGCGAGATCACCCTGGAACGCCGGAAGGACGGGTTCTGGAAGCTGACCGGCCTCCTGGACGATGAGACCGGGGCTCGGACGGCGGCCGCATTGGAGGCGCATGCCCAGCCGCGGCCGGTGGACGAGTTCGGGCAGGCGGATCTGCGGATGAAATGCGAGCGCATGGGAGACGCCTGGGCCGACCTCCTCGACCTGGCGATCGCCTGCCCGGACCAGCCCGGCACCAGCGGCTACCGCACCCTCGTGCACGTCACCATCGGACTCGAAGAACTCAAATCCGGTCTCGGGACCGCCTGCCTCGACTTCGTGGGCACGATGACCGCGCGCGAAGCCAGACTCGCCGCCTGCGACTGCCTCATGCTGCCAGTCGTGATGAGCGCCTCGGGCGAGCCACTCGACATGGGACGCCTGCGACGATTCGTCACACCCGGCCAGAGACGCGCGCTGAACATCCGTGACGGTGGCTGCGCCTTCCCCGGCTGTCATCGGAAACCCAAGAACTGCCACGCCCACCACATTGAGCACTGGGCAGACGGAGGCCCCACAGATCTCCGGAACCTGGTCCTGCTCTGCGGGTTCCACCATCGGCTGATCCATCACGGGGACTGGGAAGTACGCATGGCGGCCGACGGGTTACCCGAGTTCATCCCACCCCAGTACCGGGATCCGCTCCGAAAACCCCGCCGCAACACCCTGCACCACGTCTAGGCCCGAGGAGCCCGCCAGCCACCCAGGCGACGGGCCCCTCGGCATACCCGCAGCTCCCGATCAGGCGACCATCCCGACAAAGGCCCGGCACCCGCCCACCACGCCACCGCGCTCCACGACGCCAACCCATACCTTGATCGACGGAGGATCCGGGACACTCAACGGCCCCAATCCGCCGTCGATCAAGACCAACGCCAGCACACCACTTCCGCAGCCCCAAAGGCGACCTCTTCCGTCGCTGAACCGACGATTCAGGAGCGCGCCACAAAGCTGATCACCACGACCGGACCGATCACGCACGACCGTGTGGATTTCAGGTCATCCAACGCACCAAAATCCACACGGTCCCGCCGCCAACGGACCGATCACCACTCGGCCAAGCGAAGCCCTCCATCACCATTGCAATCCGACGGCCCCGCTACCCCGACGCAAGAAATCGAGCCCGATCACGCAGCCCTACTCATTTGACCGCGAAATCCACGAAGACCCCACACAGCAAAGAAAAGGTCCCGCTTCCGCTCAGCGAAGGCTGGGGGTTCCTGCGAGCAGGAAGCGGGAGTTTGTGGCCGGTACGGGGGCCGCCTCTCGGCGAGTGGCTCAACACGGCTCCGGCCGAACCGGTATTCCGTGAAGGCGAAGGGTGAGGCCCGGGGGCACCATCCGTACCGACACTCTCTACAACGCACCACCGGCCGAAATGTTCCCCGGCGACGAGGCCGAATCGCTGTGACCCGCGTCAACACTCGAACGAAAAAGACCCGTTCCCGCTCAGCGAAGGCCTGGGGGTTACCTGCGAGCGGGAACGGGAGCCAACACCCTCTATAACGCGCCCCCGCACGAAAATGTTCCTCCGGAAACGGGTGACCTAAATCAAAGGAAAGACCCGCTCCCGCTCAGCGAAGGCCTGGGGGTCGCCTGCGAGCGGAAGCGGGAGCCAAGGCCGATACGGTGGGCCGCCTCTCGGCGAAAGGCACGACATGGCTCCGGCCGAACCGGTATTCCATGAAGGCGAAGGGTGAGGCCCGGGGGCACCATCCGTATCGACACCCTCTACAACGCCGCGCCCCGGAAAACGTTCCCCACGAAAGAAGTGACGCGCGTCAACACACGAATGCGGTAACGCTCAGCAGGGCGGGGGAACCTGGGCGACGAGTTCCTCGGGAGCGGAAAGCCGCCATGCCTCGTAGACCAATTCGGTGAGCTCGTCGGATTCGATGCCGTCGAGGTACACCACCACCCAGCCGAATCCCCCGGCGGTGAACTGCACCTCGAAGACGTCGGGCCGTTCGGCCACGAGAGCTTCCTGTTCCGAGAGGGTCTGCTTCAGTCCGACGGTCTGGGTCCGCGGCCAGTAGTAGCCGAACCGCTTCCCGCGCACGCTGAACGACTCCCACTCCTTCGCGTCGGAGCGCTCGACGTCGGCGAGCGTCTTCAGCATCCGGTGGAACTCGTCACTCGACACGCTCATCTGAACCCCAAACCCCAAGAAACTCCGTCCACCCCAGTCTAAACGGCCCCCTCCTTTGAGGACGCGAGACGGCGAACCGAGGGAACGGTAGCCTCGCCGAGGGAGATCCACTCGATCCGGGGAGCTGCGAAATGGACCGACCCGTCACCGCGGCGGAGCTGTTCGACGCCATCGGTTCCGACTACGAAGAGGTCTTCGGGCGGGCTCCGGTGGTCGACAGGGCGGTGCGGCATCTTCTGGGCGCGCTGCCTCCGTCTTCGAGGGTGCTCGACATCGGCAGCGGTACCGGCAAACCGGTCGCCGAGGACCTGTCGTCGGCCGGCCATCGGGTGACCGGGCTCGATGTGTCGCCGGTGATGATCGATATCGCGCGCGAGCAGGTTCCGGCCGCCACCTTCGTCCACGCCGACGTGCGCGAATGGACCTCGCCGCCCGAGAGCTGGGAAGCCGTCTGCGCCTTCTTCCCGTTCCTCCAGATGCCGCGCGAGGACACCGAAGCCGTGCTCGCCGACATCGCGCGCTGGCTGGTCCCGGGTGGTCTTTTCGCGCTGGCCACCGTTCCGAGGGACGTCGAGGACGCGTCGGCGGAGTTCTTCGGCCGCAGTTTCCTCGTGACCAGTTTCGCGCCGGACGACCTCGTCCGGCGGGTCGAGGCGGTCGGTCTGGAGGTCACCGGCACCCACTCGGAGATCTTCACCGCGGACGAGCCGGGGACCCCGCCGGAGGAACACCTCCTGATCACCGCTCGGCGCCCGGCCTGATCATGCCGACCATCAGCGTGATCACCCCGGTCCACCAGCCGAGTCTGCCGTACTTGACCGAGGCGTACGAATCCCTCGCCGCGCAGGAACTCCCGCCGGGCTGGGCCTGGGAATGGCTGGTGCAGGAAGACGGCGAGACCGGCCTGCTCGACGGCGCCCTGCCCGCGGACGAACGAGTGCTGCCCGGCTCGGGCCGCCGGGGCGGTCCCGGGGTCGCGCGGATGATGGCGCTGTCCCGCGCTTCCGGGGAGCTGATCAAGGCTCTCGACGCGGACGACCTCCTGGCGCCCGGCGCGCTCTCGCGGGACATCGCCGCGCTCGAAGATCCCGCGATCGGCTGGACCACTTGCCGGGTCCTCGACCTCCTCCCGGACGGGACGACGGCCGGCGTCGACAGCGACCCCGACGAGGGGCGGATCGAGCGGGGCGCGATCCTGCGGCACTGGCAGCGCAACGGCTACGTGTCGTCGGTGGTGGCCGGGACCTTGTGCATCCGCCGCGAATTGCTGCTCGACCTGGGCGGCTGGATGGCTTTGCCCGCGTCGGAGGACACCGGACTCATCCTCGCCGCCAACGCCTGCTCGGACGGCTACTTCATCGCCACGTGCGGCATGTTCTACCGGAAGTGGTCCGGGCAGGTCACCAGATCCGCGGCGCACAACGACGAGGGCGAGCGGCTCGCGCGGATGCGGCTGATCGAGGAACGCGCCGAGGTCATGTTGGCAGGTCGACGATGTCGAGCAGCGCCTTCGCGCACAGATCCCGGATCTCCTCCCGGGTCAGCCTCCGGTACTTGAGCCAGTCGAGGCAGACCGCCACGACGAAGGCCAGCCAACCGCGGACGAGCACCCGCAGCGCCTCCGGCGGCTCGCCGTCCGGGCACAGCACTTCGAGGATCCGGCGGCCCTGTTCGGCGAAGTTGTTGTCCAGGACCTCACGGACGCCGTCGACGGCGATGGACGTGCCCGAATGCAGTGCCCGGTATCCGTCCTCGTTGGCTTCGACATAGCGGAGGTACGCGTCGAGACCGGCCGTCAGCTGCTCCTCGACCGGCAGCGTCGGATCGGACTTGGTCATCTCGAGCAGGCGTTCGCCCTGTGACCTGATGACTTCGGTGACGAAGTCCCGTTTCGTCGGGAAGTAGTGGTACAGCAGCCCTCGGGACACCTCGGCGATGTCCGCGACCTGCTCGATCCACACGTCGTCGTACGGCCGCTCCGCGAACAGGCGCGCACCGATCCGCAGCAGCTGTTCCCGCCGCTCGGCGGTGGTCAGCCTGCTGCGGGGCTTCCCGGAAGTACTCGGCGCCATCCGGGCATCGTACTTACTTGACACGGGTTCAGTAACAGGCCACGCTCGCTATTGGATGCCGGTTCAACAGCGCTCACCCTGGAGGGGCTCGATGGCCACCGCTCTCCCCCATCCCCGCGACGGATTCCGTTCATCGGCGACGTGCTCGGCGTTTCACCGAAGACGCCGGTCCAGGACTCGATGCGGCACGCGGCCGAGCTGGGCCCCGTCTTCGAGCGCAAGGTGTTCGGCCGGAGCATCGTGTTCGTCCACGGCGCCGCGATGGTCGCCGACCTTTCCGACGAGAAGCGGTTCGCGAAGCACGTCACCCCCGCGATCTCGAATCTCCGCCCGCTCGGCGGCGACGGGCTGTTCACCGCACACAACGAAGAGCCGAACTGGCGGCGCGCGCACGAGATCCTCGCGCCCGCGTTCAGCCGCAACGCCATGCAGCGCTACCACCCCACGATGCTGGCGATCACCCGCGAACTGCTGGACACGTGGGACAGGGGCGGCGAGGTCGACGTCGCGGACGACATGACCAAGCTGACGCTGGAGACCATCGGCCGGACGGGCTTCGGGTACAGCTTCTCGTCGTTCGAACGCGCCGAACCGCATCCGTTCGTCGCCGCGATGGTCCGCACGCTGCGGCACGCGCAGCGCATGGCGATCCAGCCACCGGTCATCGGCCCGCTCCTCAGCCGCAAGGCGAACCAGCGCAACGAAGCCGACCTCGCGTTCCTGCACTCCGTCGTCGCCGACGTCATCGAGGCACGCCGGAACGATCCGAGCACCGAAGACCTGCTCGGGCTCATGCTGAACACGACACAGCCGAGCACCGGCGCGGCGCTGGACGAGGACAACATCCGCCACCAGATCATCACCTTCCTGGTGGCGGGGCACGAAACCACGTCGGGCGCGCTGTCGTTCGCCCTGTACTACCTCGCCCGCAACCCGGACGTCCTGGCCCGCGCGCAGTCCGAAGTGGACAAGGTCTGGGGCGAGAACCCGGATCCGTCGTACGAGGAGGTCGCGAAGCTCCGCTACGTCCGGCGAGTGCTCGACGAAGCACTCCGCCTCTGGCCGACGGCGCCCGCGTTCGCGCGCCAAGCCCAGGTGGACACCGTCGTCGGCGGCGGCGAGTACGCGATGCGGAAGGGACAGTGGGCCCTGGTCCTCATCCCGGCGCTGCACCGCGATCCCGTCTGGGGAGACGATCCCGAGTCGTTCGACCCGGACCGCTTCTCCCCCGAACGCAACCGCGCCCGGCCCGCGCACGTCTACAAACCCTTCGGCACCGGCGAACGTGCCTGCATCGGACGGCAGTTCGCCCTGCACGAGGCGACGCTGGTGCTCGGCATGCTGCTGAGCCGGTACGACCTGCGGAGCGACCCGTCCTATCGGCTGAAGGTGCAGGAGCTGCTGACCCTCAAACCGGAGGGCTTCAAGCTGGAGGTCTCGCTCCGCGATCGCGCGTCGGTGCCGGCCTAAGGCTTGAGCAGCCCGTCGAAAAGGGCGTCCACCAGGGCGCGGGGAACGCTCGCTCCCGTGAGCGCCCGGTAGACGATCGGGCCGACGACGGCGTCGAGCGCCGCGTCGAGGTCCAGCGTGGTCGACAACTCGCCTGCCTCGATCCCGCGCGCGAGGAGGTCGCGTTCCCGTTCCCGGCGCGGGCCGAGATAGCGTTCGTGCAGGCTCTTGGCCGTTTCGGGACTGTGCTGCGCTTCGGCGATGAGCGCGAGCAGGACCTTCCCCGCCGGGTCACGGGTGACGAATCGCGCGTAGCCACGGAAGTAGCCGCGGAGATCGGCCGGCTTGTCCGCCGGGACCGGGAAGCGCTTTTCGCTGTCCTCGACGAGTGTGTCGAGCAGGATCTCGACCTTCGAGGGCCACCATCGGTAGATCGTCTGCTTGGCGACTCCCGCCTGCCGCGCGATCGCCTCGATGGTCAACCGCGCGAAGCCGTGCTCGACGAGCAGGTCGTCCGCGGCATGGAGCACGGCAAGGCGGGCCGCCTCGTCGCGCTGGTTGCCGGAGCGCGCCCTGCGGGGCCGCGAATTCACGACTGGCATGCGGTCACTATACCGGGCTATTGTCGAGACGAGACGTAGCGTCTAGACAAAATCCCTTCATCAAGGAGTTTTCATGTCTCGAACAACCGAACGCCAGGCTCTCGTCCTCGGCGCCTCGCGCGGCCTGGGACTGGTCCTGGCCGAGGAGCTCACCCGGCGCGACTGGCAGGTCGTCGCCACGACGCGCCGGAGCGGAGGCGATCTCCAAGCGAAGGCCGACGCCTCGGACGGGCGACTGCGGGTCGAGTCACTGGAGATGACCAGCGACGATCAGCTCGCCGCCCTGCGCGACCGGCTCGACGGCACCGAACTCGACCTGCTCTTCGTCAACGCCGCGATCGACCGCGGGAATCTCCCGATCACCGAGGTCTCGACGGAGACCTTCGCCGAAGTGATGATCACCAACGCGTTGCGCCCGCTCCGCGCGCTGGAAGCCCTTCGCGATCTGGTCGTACCGGGTGGCACCGTCGCGGTCATGTCGTCCAGGCAGGGCAGCATCTCGCTGAACACGAGGCCGGGATTCGAGGCCTACAAGGCCAGCAAGGCCGCGCTCAACCAGTTGATGCGCAGCTACTCCACCCGGTACGCCGACGACGGGCACACCAAGCTCCTCATCCACCCCGGCCACAACCGGACACCGCTCGGCGGTCCCGGCGCTCCTCTCACCGCCGAGGAGAGCATGCCGGCCGTCGTCGACGTCCTCGAAGCGCAGGCGGGCGCGTCCGGTCTGCAGTTCCTCGATCTCCACGGCGAAATCGTGCCCTGGTAGGTCACATCTCCGCTCCGGGATCCGTCAGTGCGGTGAAAGCAAAACGGAAACCCTGGAGGAGAACATCATGGAAACCCGGATCCCCAACCCCGCGATCGCGAACCCGGCCACTTTGAAGGCCCTGATCGCGCTGGCGGAGTCGACCGGCGACACCGGTGTCCCGAAGACCACGCACTACCTCATGCACGTCCGTGCGAGCCAGATCAACGGATGCAGCGGCTGCCTGGAGATGCACACCAAGGAAATGCGCAAGGCCGGCGAGTCCGACGAACGGATCTTCACCGTGGCGGCGTGGCGTGACACGGCCTACTACACCGACGCCGAACGCGCGGCGCTCGCGCTGGCCGAGGCCGTCACCCGGATCGCGGACCGGGCCGACCCGGTCGACGACGCGGTCTGGAACGAGGCCGCTCGCCACTACGACGAAAAGCAGCTCTCCAGCCTGGTCCTGTCCATCGCCGCCATCAACACCTGGAACCGGCTCAACGTCGCGACGCGGCAGATCGCCGGCGCCGCCTGATCGGGCTATTCGGCCTGCCGTAGCTCCACACAGCACTCGGCCACGCCGGGAACGAGGGCCGCTTCCACGTTCCCAGCGCGCACGCCGTTCAGGAAACCGGCCAGGAAGGCCTGGTTGATCCCGCAGACCAGGTCCGGGGCCTTCGCGGCCAGCGGGTGGAACGGGCAGTTCCGCAGGCGGACGCAGGTCCTGCTGTCCCGGCTCGGTTCGAAGCCATAGCGGCGAAGCATCCCCTCGGCCACGGTGAGTGCGCGTTCCGCGCCGAGCCTGCCGGGCCGCGTCCGCGCGCGTTCCTCCTCGCCCGCCGCGAAGCCACGCTCCCCCGCGACCCGGCGCACGGCTTCCCTCGCCGTCTCACCGGACTCTTCGGCGAGCACCGCCTCGGCGAGGATGTCCGCGAGAACCTCGTGCCGCCGCGCCGGAAGCTGCACCTGGATGGTGTCGTCGACGGGTTCGTAGACCTTCGGCCTGCGCCCCACCTTCACCACCGGGCCCGCCGCGAAACCGAATCTGAGCAGCCCGGCATCCACGAGTTTGTCGAGGTGGAAGGCGGCGAGCTTGCGGGAGATCCCCACCGCGGCCGCCGCCTCGTCCCGCGTGACCGGGCGCCGCGCGCGCCGGGCGTAGGCGTACATACCCCGGCGAAGGTCGTCGTCGAGAGCCGCCACCGCGGCGATGGCGGGGGCGTCGAGGCCGTCCGGGTCGGGCACTGTCACGTACACCACGATATCGCCTATCTCAACCGACTGAACACCCTGGATCACGGATCTACCATGTACGATGAGCCCGCGGGTGGCAAAACACCCAAAAGTCTTGGTTAAATAACCACTGGGGATCGCGTCCAGCCTAGGAGGCCCAATGTCCACTCCCGCCTTGCGCGTCGTGCACGAAACCGGGCCGGGGCCGGACCTGGCGGCCGCCGAAGCCGCGGCCGCCGATCTCCTCACCGCGCTGGGTATCCCACTGGACTCCGAGAGTCTCCGCGGCACGCCGGGCCGGATGGCGCGCGCGTACGCCGAGCTGTTCACCCCTCGGCCGTTCGATCTGACGACGTTCCCCAACGACGAGGGCTACGACGAACTCGTCCTCGCCAGGGGGATCCCGGTCCGGTCCGTCTGTGAACACCACCTGCTGCCGTTCGTCGGCGTCGCGCACGTGGGTTACCTGCCCGGCGAGCGCATCCTCGGCCTCTCCAAGCTGGCGAGGATCGTCGAGCACTTCGCCTGTCGTCCGCAGGTCCAGGAGCGGCTGACGAAGCAGGTCGCCGACTGGCTGGAGGAGCAGCTCGAACCCCGCGGCGTCGGCGTGGTGATCGAAGCCGAGCACTCGTGCATGACGTTGCGCGGCGTCCAGGCCGTCGGTTCGAGCACCGTCACCTCCACCCTGCTCGGCACGCTCCGCGAAGACGCCCGTTCCCGGCAGGAGTTCTTCGCGCTCACCGGCATCAACGGCTGACGGCGGGCTCGTCCTCGTAGGCCGCGGAGACGATCGCGCGGTCGAACACCCGCCAGGTGAGCGCGGAAACGAGCACCGCCACCACGAAACCGGCCCAGTACGGCGTCGTCAGCCCGAACTTCGACGCCACCGCACCGCCGAGCAACGCGCCGACGCAATTGCCGCCCGCGATGATGAACAGGCTCGTGCTGCCGACCCTGCCGAGCATGTCCGGCGGGGTGAGCCGCTGACGCAGGGAGCTGCCGACGATGCCCCACAGCGCGCCGTGCACCCCGAACAGGAACAGCGTCACCCCCACCACCGGCGCGTTCGTGCTCGTCGCCAGCACCAGATGGGTCCCGGCCTCGATCAGCAGCCCGATCCGCAAGGTCCACGTCGGCGTGCACCACCTGATCAGCCGGTCTCCGGTGACCGAGCCGAGCAGCCCGCCCACCGCCATGCAGGTGAACAGCAGGCCGTAGCCGACGGACCCCAGCTGGAGCCGCTCCTTCGCCAGCAACACCAGCACGGAGGTGGCCGCGACGAGCGTCAGGTTCAGCATGCCGATCAGCCCGACCATGGTCCGCAGCAGGCGCTGACCGGCCAGCCACCGGAATCCCTCGGCCGCCTCCGCCCGTATCGAGCGCCGCACGACGGGCTCGCCGGGATCGTCGCCGGGTCGCGATCGATAGGCACCGGCGATGAGCCCGAGCAGCAGTGCGCTGACCGCGTACGTGCCGGCGTTGACGTAGAACGGGATGCTCGCCGCGACACCGAACAGGAAACCGCTCAGCGGGCCGGAAAGCATGCCGTGGGCCAGCGTCGTCCCGGCGTACAGCCGCCCGTTCGCCCGCTCCAGCAAGGACTTCGGGACGATCGCGGGCAACATCGCCCCGCTCGCCGTCCGGAATACGACCTCGCTCGCGTTGATCACGAAGAGGACCGCGTACAACAAGGCGATGTCGACGTTTCCCGCCGTGATCGCGACGGCCAGCAGCGCGACGGCGGGGACGCGGATCCAATCCAGGATGATCATCAGCTTCCGCCGGTCCACCCGGTCGACGAGCACCCCGCCCGGCAGTGAGAAGAGCAGCCAAGGCAGCCACGCCACCGCGAAACCGCCCGAGACCACGAGCGGTTCGTCGGTGCGGGAAGCGATCAGCAGCGGTGCCGCCACCGTCGCGAGACCACTGCCCAGCGCGGACGTCGTACTCGCCGCCCAGAGCTTCGCGTACCTGCCGTCGAGCCGCTCCCCAGTCATGAGATCAACGTAGCGAGCGGTGACCCAGCGGATGCGGGGTTTCACTCACAGCTGAGTATTCGCCCCTCTAGACTGCCCTTCCGTTCGTCCTTGGGAGGGAGCACGGATGGTGCTGGTGCGCGACGTCGATCCGGCCATTCTGCTGAAGAACTCGCCGATCGGCGGGGATCTGCGCCCGTACCTGCCGCGGGATGCCGATCAGGATGTCCGGGCCGCGCTGTCGGCGGCGCCGTTCACCCTGATCGTCTACGAGCACAACTCGGGAGTCCGTCGGACCGCCTACGAGGCGTTGCTGGCGTCGTACCCGGACTACGAACTGATCCTCAAACCGTTGAGCACCGACCTCGCTCGCCAGAAGGGCGCGGCCACCGCCGTCGTCTGGCTGGACGGCGAGCTGGACGAGAACTTCATCGATCTCTCGCGCCCGTTGACGGCCTGGCTCGGACGGCACACCGCTCGCCGGGCCCTGGGAGTCATCCGGGAAGACCGGTACGAGAATCCGAGGCTGCGAGGAGTCCTCGATCCTCTTCGCCCGACCATCGTGAGACTCGCCGCGGACCTTTCCGGCGGCGAGCGCCTCGTCGCCGATCAGATGTTCCCCGAAGCCGCACCGCTGCGGATGGCCGGGCAGCTCGCCGGACTTTCCGCGGAAACGCAGCCGCCGAAACCCATCGAGCCCTCCGACCCGTTCGCCGCTCACGTCGCCGATTACCGGCCCGACACCGAGGACGGCGTCGACCGCCTCGGCATCGGCGCCGACGTGCGCATGCTCGCCGATCTGGTGGTCTCCCGGATGATCACCCCTCCCCTGTCGATCGGCCTGTTCGGCAGCTGGGGTTCGGGCAAGAGTTTCTTCATGCGGCAGATGCGGCTGCGCGTCCGCGCACTCGCCGATTCCGCGCGGGCGGCCGAGACCGGGGCGGGTGCGCACGGGAAGTCGGTGTCCTCCTATTGTTCGAGCGTCCGCCAGATCAGCTTCAACGCCTGGCATTACAGCGAAGCGAACCTTCTCGCCAGCCTCGCCACGCATATCTTCGACAACCTCGCCGCGAGCGGCGCCGAGAACGACCTACAGCGCCAGGCCGACCTGCTCGCGGAGCGCCGCAAGACCGAGAAGACCCTGCTCGGCAGGCTCAGCGCGGTCCGGCTCGAACGCAGGACGTTGACGGCGCGGCAGAAGCAGGCGAACCGGCGGCGGAAGCCGCGCGAGTACGTCCGCGCCGTCTTCGACAGCCTCACCGACGCGGACAAGGCGTGGATCGGCTCCAGGATCGGTGTCGACCGGCCGACCGCCGAAGACCTCGAACGGCTGGCCAGGGAAACCGGCGGACTGCGTTCCGACGTCGCCGAATTCTGGCGACGGCTGCGGCAGGATCCGGTTCCGCTGCTGGTCCTGATCGGCGGGCTGGTGACGGTCCTGGTCGTCACGTTGCTCGTCGGCCGGTCACAGGTCTCCGGACTGCTCGGCGGGCTCACGGTGGTGAGCTCCGCGCTGACCGTCGTCCTGCGGATGCGCGCCAGCGCCGGCCGGATCCACCAGGCGCTCGGCAAACTCGGCGGTCCGTCCGAAGAGGACGAAGAGACCGAGCGGCGCCTGGCCGAACTGGACGCGGAATCCGACCGGCTCGAAAAGGCGGTCGCCGAACTCGCGCCGGGGCTGGACCTCGTGTCGTTCGCCGAATCCCGGGTCTCGGACTACGTCGAGCATCTGGGCGTGGTCTCCTTGCTGCGCAAGGATCTCGAAACGTTCGCGACGATGCTCGCCGAGGTGCCGCACGGTTCCGGCAAGATCGAGCGGACCGTGCTCTACATCGACGACCTCGACCGCTGCCCGCCCAAGGTCGTCGTCCAGGTCCTCGAAGCCATCCATCTCCTGCTGGCCCTGCCGGTGTTCGTCGTCGTGGTGGGGGTCGACTCCCGGTGGCTCAAGAAGGCCGTCGAGCAGCACTACGAGGAGATGCTCGGCGACGACCCGGAGACCTTCGCCGAGAACTACCTGGAAAAGATCTTCCAGGTGCCGTTCACGTTGTCCCCCATGGACGATCCAGGGTTCGCGGGGCTCGTGCGCGGGCTCGCCGAAACCGAGATCCAGGATTCCATCCCGGCGCCCGTACCCGCCGGGAAGGATCAGGCCACCGGCGGCCGCGCTCCGGTGGAGGCGGCTCTCCCGCTTCCCTCGGAAGAACCGGCACCGTCGTCCGAACGGTCCACAATAGACGTCCGCCCTCCTCGTCTGGTGATCTCGCCGGTGGAACTGGATTTCCTGCCGACGCTGGCCCCGTTCATCAGGTCCCCACGGGCCGCGAAGCGACTCCTGAATCTGTATCGCCTGCTACGAGCGCGTTTCTCCGGAGAGGAACTGGCCGGCTTCCTCGCCGACGGCGACCGTGAGGCACCGTTCCGCGCGGTGCTGGTGCTGCTCGCGGTCCACGTCGGGCATCCGGACGCCATCCGATGGTTCGACGATCTCGAGGCGACGGGCCCCGAAGACACCGCCCTTGAAATCGTGTCGTCGATGAACGACCACGAACTGCGGCCGAAGCTCGAACGCGGCCTGTCCGGCGACTCGTGGCCGCGGCTGGCCGCGTCCTATCAGCGCTGGCTGCCGTTGGTGAACCGGTTCTCGTTCGCCCGCGACCGCTCGATATCGGGCCCCCGGTAGAGCCGCTCCGGGATTTTCGCCAGCGTCGACGGATGGACCTGCGAGCCGAGACCGTAGAGCTTCTGGAAGCTCATGATCAGCGGCCGCCACCGGTCGGGGTCGATCCGGTCTTCGGTGCCCGGCATCCGGATGTCGTCGTGGACGTGGACGCGCTGTACGCGCACTTCGAACACGAGCACGCCGCCGCGTTGTTTCGGATCGTCCTCGGCGAGGGGGTGAACGGCCTCGACGACGGCCTCCATCGTCACCGGGCATTCCGCGACGCGGGGCGGCCGGACCGTTTCCGATTCGACCGGGGTGAGCCCGGCGCGGGTGAACTTGTCCGGTTCGTGCCGGTAGCCGCGTTCGTACTTGCGGGACGGGACCGGATCCGATCCGGTGGTCAACGCCAGCCTGTCGACGGCGGCCGCCAGCGCGTCGGAAGGGAGATTCAGAACACATTCACGGTTGCGCATGAGATTTTGCGCCGTCTTGGACTTCGCGCCCAGCCCGAGCATGCCCCGCCAGCCGAGCCAGAACGCCGACGACATCGGAGCCAGGTTCGGCGTGCCCGCTTGGTCGACCGTCGAGAGCAGCACCACCGGGGTGCCGAAGTAGAGGATTCCGGGCTCGATACGGGTGTGCGCGGCCTCGGCCGCCGTCGTGGAAACTGTCACGTTCGTCAGCTTCGCCGCCTCGCGCACGGGAGGCTGGCGAGAATCGGACTTCGCGATCAACACCGTCGGCGGACGGCGTCCCGCCGCCCGAACACTTACCCTTTTCCGAGACGGTTCCCTTGGGCGGACGCGAACCCGCGGTCGTTCGGAGTATTGCGTTCGGCCGATTGCTGGTAGGTTCGCCGGACTTGAACGACGAAGGAGGCGCCGGCAGCGGCCCGGTCAACACCCGAACGCGCGTGGTGAGGCGAATCGCATGCGAGACGATGTGGTCCAGGCGAGCTCGATTCTCGGGCATCCCCCGGCCAGGTTTGGGAAGTGATCGGCGATCCCGAGTCCTACTCGAGGTTCGTCGCGGAGATCAGCTGGTGCGAGATCCAGCGCCCCGCCGAGCGCGGGCGCGGCCCGAAATGCCTTGTCCGGCTGGAACCGCGGCCGGGAACGCTCGTCGTCGGCGACATCGAGGCCCGGGTCTGGCGGCCGGGCGAGCACGTCGTGTGGTGCGGCGTCGAGAACGACGGAATCTGGGTCTCCGTCGAGCTTCGGCAGGCTCCCGGCGGCGGCACGGAACTCCTCGCGCAGCTGATGCTTCCGGCGCCGCACTCCTCTCTCGTATCCGCCGCCTCCTTCAAACGCACCGTCCGCGCCGCGACCAGGCGGATCGATCTGCACCTCTCGGGCCGGGCGGCGTCACCGCAGGACGAACCGGCGCACACCAAGGCCACCACGCTGCACACGGCGAGCACGCTGATCAAGGCGGGCGTGCTCGCCGCCGCGCGACCGGACAAGATCGCGCGGCAGCTCACGTCGCTTTCGCAATGGGGCGCCACGGTCGCAGGCGGCTACTCGGCCAACGCCGCGCGCGTACCCGAAGAAGTCGCGCTGCACGACGAACGCAACGTCCGGACGTTCAAGCAGACGGCCGACCGCAGCAATCAGCTCGCGAACGCGCTGGCCGCCCGCGGCGTGCGCGCCCGTGACCGGATCGCCTTGCTGTGCCGCAATCACGCCGCGATGGTCGAGTCGCTGATCGCGTGCAGCAAACTCGGCGTGGACGCGATCCTGCTCAACACCGGCCTGTCCGCCGGCGCGGTCGCGGACGTGATCGGGCTGCACAAACCGGTCGCGGTGCTCGCCGACGACGAGTTCTCGCGGATCATCGCCGACATCCCCGGCGATTTCCTGCGGTTGTCCACCTGGCCGGAGACCGAGAACGGCTACCCGACGATCGATCAGCTGATCGCCGGGGTGCCCGCCACCAAACTCAAACCGGTGGACCGGATCGGCAGGCTCGTCGTCCTCACCTCGGGCACCACGGGAACCCCGAAAGGCGCACGCCGTCCGACGCCGAAAGGACTGTCGACGTCGGCCGCCATGCTCGATCGCATTCCGCTCCACTCCGGAGACCGCTTCGTCGTGGCCGCGCCGCTGTTCCACAGCTGGGGGCTCGCCGGGATGCAGATCGGGATGGCCGTGCGGGCTTCCCTGTCGCTGATCCGCCGTTTCGACGCCGAAGAGATCCTGCGGACCATCGCCGAGCACCGGTGCGGCGTGCTGTTCGCCGTCCCCATCATGTTGCAGCGCATTCTCGACCTGCCCGAACGGATCCGCAGCCGCTACGACCTCACTTCGCTGCGGATCGTCGCCAGCAGCGGATCCGCGCTGCCGGGCACGATAGTCACCGAGTTCATGGACACCTTCGGCGACGTGCTCTACAACTTCTACGGCTCCACAGAGGTTTCGTGGGCCAGCATCGCGACACCGGAGGATTTGCGGGCCGCGCCGACGACCGCCGGCCGCTGCCCGCCCGGCACCCGTGTCGCCATCCTCGACGACGACCACAACCGGGTCCCGCCGGGCTGGGAGGGTCAGATCTTCGTCGGCAACGACATGCTGTTCGAGGGCTACACCGACGGCGCCAGCGTGCCCCGCGCGGAGAACCTGATGGCGACCGGCGACGTCGGTTACCAGGACGCCTCCGGCCGTCTCTTCGTCACCGGCCGGGCGGACGAGATGATCGTGTCCGGTGGGGAGAACGTGTCCCCGCGCCCGGTCGAGGAGGCCATCGTCGCCCTGCCCGGCGTCCACGAAGCCGCCGTGATCGGCGTACCGGATCGCGAGTTCGGGCAACGGTTCGCGGCGTACATCGTCCCGAAACGCGGTGCGCGGATGAGCGCGGACGACGTCCGCGCCTACATCCACCACCGACTGGCCCGCTTCGCGGTTCCGCGGGACGTGTACTTCGTCGAGGAGCTGCCCCGGAACGCGACCGGGAAGGTGCTCAAGCGGTTGCTGAGGGACGAGACCTGGCCGATCGGTCAGTGACCAGAGCCGGAACTCGCGTGCTTGAAGGCGTAACTCGCGTGCTTGGAGCCGTAAGGCACGGCGTGTTGCGTCTCCCATCACGCGAGTTACGTCTCCGATCACGCGAGTTACGCGCTCGAATGCCGTTTCCGCAGGAGGAATCGCTGGATCTTCCCGCTGGGTGTCTTGGGCAGCTCCGGCACGAAAAGCACCTCGCGCGGGTAGGCGTGCGCGGCGAACCGGGTCTTCACCAGTTGCTGCAGTTCGGAAACCAGTGCGGCATCGGCGGAAACACCGTCTCGCGCGACCACGTACGCCACCACCACCTCGCCGCGCAGCTCGTCCGGGACACCGATCACGGCGCATTCGGCCACCGCGGAATGCTGCTGCAGAACGCTTTCCACGTCGAACGGGCCGATTCGGTAGCCCGCCATCAGGATGACGTCGTCGTCCCGCGACGCGAAGGTCAGGTAACCGGAGGCGTCCTTGGCGGCCACGTCGCCGGTGTAGTACCAGCGGCCGTCGGGACTGAACCGGGCGGCGGTGCGCTCGGGTGCGTCGCGGTAGCCCCGGAACCACACCAGCGGGCTCGCCGAGAGATCCACGGCGACGCGGCCACGTTCTCCCGGCTCGGCCACCACGTCGGCGTCTTCACGGAGGACCTCGACGGCGAAGCCCGGCAGGACCCGCCCCATCGAACCGGGTTTGACCTCCGAGCGGAGGTCCGGATGCCACGCGTTGCCGACCACCATGCCGAGTTCCGTCTGTCCATAGTGGTCGTAAACGCCGACGCCGAGCTTCGACGACGCCCACTCCAGGACGTCCGGGGTCAGCGGTTCACCCGCCGACGAACAGTGCCGCAGCCGGAGACCGTCCGGCACCGGGGCGGCCGAGTTCCGGAGCGCGCGGTACACCGTCGGCGCGGCGGCGAAGTTGGTGACGCCGAACTTCTCCAGCACCGCCCAGGTCAGTTCGGCCGAGAAACCCGCGTGCAGCAACAGGCTCCGCCTGCCGGTCGCCATCGGCGTCATGATCGCGTAGTACAGGCCGTAGGCCCAGCCGGGGTCGGCGGCGTTCCAGAACACGTCGTCGGCGCGGACGTCGAGCGCGAAGTCTTGGTACGCCTGGAAACCCGCGAGCGCGCGAAGGGGAATCGGGACGGCCTTGGGCGTGCCCGTGGTCCCGGAGGTGAACAGCTCGACCAGAACCCCGGACCCGCCGGTCTCCGCGGCTCCCGGCAGCGGCACGGCATCGGCCAGCATGTCGCGGAACGACAGGTCGCCGTCCTCGCCGTCGCCGACCACCACGATCCGTCGCGACGGGTCGGCGGGCAGATCGGCGGACGGCGTCAGCTTCGAGCGCTGACCGGCGTCGGCGATGACGACCTTCGTGCCGTTGCCGGTGATGCGCAGCGCGATGGCGGGCGGCGCGAACGCGGTGAACAGCGGGACGTGCACCGCGCCCAGCCGCCAGATCGCGAGCAGCGCCACGACCAGCTCCGCCGATTTGCCCATCAGCGTCGCCACCCGGTCCCCCGGTCCGACCCCGAGGCCGAGCAGCGCCCCGGCAAACCGTTCCGATCGTTCACGCAGCTCGCCGTAGGTGAGGTCCACGCTGGTCAGATCCGCCTCGACCACGGTGAACGCGACCGCCTCCGCCGGATGCCGGTCGCACAACAGCGCGGCCGCGCCGGCCCGCTCGTCATCGTAGATCTCGAGCAACCGCCGGACGTGAGCTTCGGTCATCGTTTCTCCCGGGACGTTGGCGAAGGCGTACAGTTCCGGGAATCGTGCGGGCGGGCCCTACCCGCCCACCACCCCCGATCGAGGGGGATCACCAAGGAGGGTGAGCCGATGCCGGTCGACGACGCCCAGCTCCTCGGCGCGGTCTCGGACCTGCGCCGGGACACCGGCCTGCCGGTCGGTTTCGCCGGGGTCGCCGGCGCTTCGCCGCGGATGCGGCTGACCGCGTTCCTCGGCAACCGGGGCACCGCCCTGAACGGCCTGTCCGTCCGCGCGGGCTGCGGCCTCGGCGGCAAGGCGCTCGCGCTGACCCGGCCGGTGGTCGCCAACGACTACCACCGCGCCACCACGATCAGTCACGACTACGACGAGCCGGTCCGCGACGAGGGATCCACTCGGTGGTCGCCATCCCGGTCGTCGTGCGCCGCCGCGTCCGCGCCGTGCTCTACGGCGGCTTGCGCGACGAGGCGACCCTTTCCGACCGGACGATCACCGCCGCCCTGCACGCGGCGCGCGATCTCGAACAGACGCTGGCCGTCGAGGACGAGATCGAGAAGCGGCTGGCCGAGGCACGACCGCTGGCCGAACACCACGAGGAGGCCGCGCCGCGTGAGCGCCTTCGCGAGGTCTACGGGGAGCTACGGGCGCTCTCCGGGCAGATCGGCGACAACGTTCTCCGCGACCGGCTCGACGCGATGTGCGAGAACCTCACCGGAGCCGTTTCCCCGGCGCTGCGCCTGGCGCCGCGGGAACTGGACACGGTCTCGCTCGTCGCTCTCGGGCTGACGAACGCCGAGATCGCGCACCGGCTGGGCCTGACCGCGGAGACGGTCAAGAGCTACCTGCGGGACGCCATGCGCAAACTCGACGCGACCTCGCGGTTGCAGGCCGTCACGAACGCGCGCCGGGCCGGTCTGCTCCCCTGACTCAGCCCGCGGGAACGGGCGAGACCGAGGAGATGCAGTACTTGTCGCCCGCCTCTCGCCGGACCTCCATCGTCCCGTTGTGGGGCTCAGTCCGGTCCAGGGTGCCGGTCATCGTCACCATGATCAGGTCCGGGCTCACCTCCCGAGGATCCTTCGCGCTGAGCGACGCGTTGCGGTCGCCGTACTCCTTCGCGGCCTGACGGACCTTGTCCTTGGCGTCCGCACAGGCCGACTCGGCGGCCTTGTCGGGCTCGTCGCCGAACACCGCGAGGATGAACTTGCCCGCCAGCACCGGGCCCCAGTTGAGCTGCAACGGGGTCTGCGTCGCGTCGGTCGAGCTCGAAGACTTGCTGTCGCTCAGCAGGAAACCCGGCGCCACGAACGCGAGGATCGCGAAGACGACCACGACGAGCGCGCCACCGCCGGCGATCAAGCCGATCAGCAGGCCGTTACCCTTCTTGGGCGGCTGCTGCTGCGGGTACTGCTGCTGGGAGGGCCCTGCTGAGGATGCCACTGCGGCCCTTGCGGTCCCAGTGGGTACGACATCGGCGCTTCCTTCCCCCGGGCAACCTGGTGCGCGAGGAATCTACCGTCCCCTTCGGACAGTCGAAAAGCGGCTCCGCCACAGGTCGGGTCTCCCTAGAATCGACCCATGAGACGGCTGGCCGTGGTGGTCTTCAACGGGGCGTCGCTCGGCGCGATGTCCTTCGCGTTCGGCGTGTTCGAGATGGCTTCGGCCTTCGGCGAGTTGCCCGGCCTCGACCTCAAGGTCGTCGGCGGCGAACCGGGCACCGCGTTGCGGGGCGGCGGCCTGACCGTCCCGGTCCCCGAAGACCTCGACGCGGTCCGGGACGCGGACTTGGTTCTGGTCCCCAACTGGCGGTCGCCGATGGAGGATCCGCCGGAAGCGGCGCTGGCGGCTCTCCGCTCGGCACACGACCGCGGTGCCCGGGTGGCCGGACTGTGCAGCGGAGCCTTCGTGCTGGCCGCCGCCGGACTGCTCGACGGGCGCCCCGCGACCACGCACTGGGCGATGGCGCCGCTGCTCGCGGCCCGGTTCCCCGCCGTCCGCCTCGACGAGTCGGTGCTCTACATCGACGACGGCGACATCCTGACCGCGGGCGGCGGCGCGGCGGGCATGGACCTCGGCCTGCATCTGATCCGCTCCTGGTGCGGTGCGGAGGTGGCGAACCGGCTGGCGAAGGGCATGGTCGTCCCGCCGCACCGGCCGGGTGGGCAGGCGCAGTACATCGAATCGCCGATGCCGGAACTCGACGAGGGCGACCCGGTGTCCGAGACGATGGCCTGGGCGCTGACCCGGCTGGACACCGCGCTCCCGGTCGACGAACTCGCCAGACGGGCACATATGAGCAGGCGCAACTACGACCGCCGGTTCCGTGAGATCACCGGCGCCGCGCCCGGCACGTGGCTCACGCATCAGCGCGTCATCCGTGCGCAGCAGCTGCTCGAATCCACCGATCTCCCGGTCGACGAGATCGCCAGATACTGCGGGTTCTCCTCGTCCGCGGCGCTCCGGCCGCATTTCCGCCGTCAGGTCGGTGTCACACCGGTTTCCTATCGGGAGACGTTCGGGACCAGGCTGGGCGTGCCGGAACCCATCCTGTCTTAAAACTGACCCCGGTTGGCGAAAACACCGCTCACGGCCGGCGCCTCGGCCCGGCCACGATCAGGGCATGACCGAAAACAGCCGTTCCTTCCTCAACCGCCGGTCCATGCTCACCCTCGGCGCGGGGGCCGCGGCCGCGCTGGTCGCCTCGGGTGGAGTCGCCGAAGCGAGCCGGCCGGCCATCCCCGACGCGGAACTCGCGCGGTCATTGCCCGGCGGTTTCCGCAGCGAGTACGCCCAGGTCAACGGGGTCCGGCTGCACTACGTCGCCGGCGGCCGGGGTGAACCGCTGATCCTGCTGCCGGGCTGGCCGGAGACCTGGTGGCAGTACCGCAAGGTGATGCCGGAGCTGGCGAGGCGGTATCGCGTGATCGCCGTCGACCTGCGGGGCATGGGCGGCTCGGACAAACCCCAAGACGGGTACGACAAGAAGACGATGGCCCGCGACATCTTCGAACTCGTCCGCGCGCTGGGTCACCGCCGGGCTCATATCGCCGGGCACGACATCGGCGCCATGGTCGCGTTCTCCTTCGCCGCCAACCACGCCGAAGCGACGAAGACCGTCACGCTCATGGACGTCTCCCACCCCGACGAAAGCCTGTATCAGCTCCCGATGCTGGCCCCGCCCGGGCAGCCGGTGAACGTCTGGTGGTTCGCCTTCAACCAGGTCGCGACGCTGCCCGAGCAGCTGCTGGCCGGCCGGTCGCGCTTCCTCGTCGACTGGATGTTCGACCACCTGGCGGCCGACCCGGCCTCGATCGGGAGCCGCGACCGGGCGATCTACGCCGCCGCGTACGACCGCCCGGACGCCATCCGCGCCGGGAACGGCTGGTACCAGGCGTTCGGCCAGGACATCGAGGACCAGAAGGCGTACGGGAAGATCACCGCGCCCATGCTGGGGCTGGGCTCGGAATTCAACTACGACTACCTCGCCGCGGTCCTGCCGTCCAAGGCGGCCGACGTCCGCGTGCGGAAGGTCTCCGGTTCCGGGCACTTCGTCGCCGAGGAGCAACCGCGAATGGTGATCGACGAGCTGCGGTCCTTCCTCGGGTGAGGCATATACCCCGAATGGGTCAATGTCGCGCGCTGAACGGACCTATTCACTCGGTCAGGTGAAAGACGCGGCGAGACGTCATTCTCGCGGCGAGGGTCCCTCTTCTCTGGTGTGTCGGTACCGGCCGGGCAGCCCCCCGAACGGCCGGTACCGACATGGAAGTTCAGCTCAACCGATCCACCAGCGGGCCTTGTAGATCCACGCGCCGTGCAGCGCCAGCTCGGCGCGTGGAAAGGCCAGCCGGACGGTGTCCGTGCACCAGGTGCACAGATGCCCCTCCTGCACCGAGGCCGTCAGGATCTGCCCGGTCCGCGGGTTCGTCGACACACTCTTCACATGCGGCCGGTCGATCTCCCGTGCGCCCGCGTAGCGCCGGCTGAACGCGCCACTCGTCTTCGAGAACTGATACACCCCGGCCTCCGTCGTCACCCACAGCAGATCCGGCTGGTCCGGAACGGGCTGGAGGTCGTGCCCGCCCTTGGTCGGCACCGGGACGGACCGCTGCTCGGTGAGCACCGGAGCGGCGGGCGTCCCGCCCACGCTCAACGCGACGAGCGCGTCGGTGCCCAGCGCCCACAACACGTTCCGCCGGGCGTCCCACACCACGCCGTGCGCCCCCACCAGCCGGTATTCGGCGTAGGTCGTCGAGCGCTGCCCCTGTGAGGCGGTGTAGACCCGCACCCAGCCGCCGGTGCTGGCCGCCACCGCGACATTCCCGTCCGGCAGCAGTTCGATGCTGTGCGGGTTGGCGGGCCCGCCGACGTTCGCCGCCCAGTACGCCCGGTCGCCCGCCGGGTATGGCACGACGGCCGCGAAACCGCCCGACGCCGACGTCAGCAGGTACTTCTCGCCGCCTCGTTCGGCGAGCTTCGCGTCGCTCGGGTTGCTCCACGAGCCCGCCAGGTCCGCCAGCCCGTTGGCGGCGTTCGGCGCCCACGCCCAGCTCACCTTCCGCTCCCGCCAGGAGGCCCGGTCGGCGGGCAGGACCAGGATCCGCTTGGACGCCTGCTCGGTGATGACGATCGAGCCGCGATCGCGGCCGGCGGCGTCCGCGTCCGCCACCGCAGGCGCGGACGCCGCGACCGAAAGGCCCGCGATGGCCAGCGCCACCAAGGATTTCCGCATGATCTTCATACCCAGACCGAACCCGCCCAGGATGACGGACGGATGGCGGCGATCGGAAACATGGGTGTCGACGAGATGACCCGGGATCAGAGGCTCGCTTCGGACCGCCGGAACAGCACTTCGCCGATCGGACGGCGTGCCGTCATCGGAGCCGGGTGGCCGTATCCGAGGCGCAGCAAGGCGTGCGGGCGGCCGAGGTCGGCGAAGACCCGGTCCATCGCCGCCCGGGTCTCCGGGGTTTCGAACGGCCTGCCGACGAACGACGTCGCGAGACCGGCGGCGGTCGCGGTCAGCAGTACGCGCTGCAGCACCATTCCCGCCCGCAGATCCGCGGCGGGCCCGCCGTCGGCGGTGAGGACCGCGCCGAGCACCGGCTCACCGCCTTGGGGTTCGGCGGCGATGAAGGATTCTTGCGCGGGAATGCCGTGCGGCGACGGCGGCCTGGTCGGCGCCTGGACGCCGTCCGGCGCGTGGGCCGTCCGCCGCGTCCACAACGCGACCTCCGCCTGGAACGCGCCGTTGCGCGCCTGCGCGGCCTCGGCCCGGTGCAGCACGCGCGCGACCGCGTTCGCCCGGTCACCCCGGCCGAACAGTTCCAGCAGCCCGCCTTCCACCAGCGCGGCCGCGCGCAACGTCGTCCGCGCCCAGACGGGGACCGGCCGGTCCGAAAACGGACGGCGGTTCGTGTGACGGCGGAAGACGACCTCCGCCAGCTTCCGTTCTTCCGGCGACGAGAACCGGTCGCCACCGATCACGACCTCGGCGAGCAGGTCCGGCTCCTCCTGCCTCGGTACCACCCGCAGCGAGAGGGTCTTGCCGTTGGACCGCAACGAAACGATCAGGTTGAACAACGCCGCGCCGCAAGAAAGCCGCGCCTCGCGGGCGTCCGGGTCGGCTATCCGCAGCACCCTGGCGCGATCGAGCCACACTTCGATCCGCCCGCGGTCGACGACGAACCGCCACGGCTGGGTGTTGAGCGGGGACGGCGCACGGACGGCGGCCGCCACCGCCTGGTCGACATGGGTCGGCAACGGGATCTTCATCGTGGGCTCCGAACGAAAGGGGTTGACCCACCATCGGCCGGGGTATCCGGCGACCGCAGCGGCCGCCGGTCACGAGTTCCGAGGACTTTCGCCCCCGATTCGCGGAGAGCGAGGACTTAGGACCCTGTGCCACGGACGGCCACGATGAGAGTCTCGATGACCGGAACGGAGCCGACGATGACGGACAACTGGACGATCGACGTGTCCCTGCAGCACGAGCCGTACCGGGTACGCGCGGAAGCATTGCTCCGTCTCGAAGACGGCGGCGAGTTCGTCGGTGTCGGAATCGCGGAGGCCGGGCTGAGAAACGGTGCGACCTCCCAGATCGGTTCCTACCTCGCGGTGACGCGGGCGCTTTCGGACCTCACCGCGGAACTGCTCGAGACCGTCGCCTCCGACATCGCCCGCTCGGTCGAAGTCGACGGCGTCCTCGCCACGCAGTCGACGAACTGAACGCCGGTCAGCGCAAGGGGGCGGACCAGTCGATCCTGGTTCCGCCCTCTTCCCGTGTCTCCACGTGGAAGGCGCCGCCCGCCTTTTCGGCGCGGTCACGCAGATTCCGCAGCCCGCCGAAACCATCGGACGCCCCGTCGATCCCGGTGCCGTCGTCGGTGACCACGATCCGCAGGACGTCGTCCTTCACCGCGACGCTCACCGAAACGCCGCTCGCCCGCGCGTGCCGTACGACGTTGCCGACCGTCTCCCGTACCACCGCCTCGGCGTGTTCGGCGAACGGGAGCGGCACCGAGTCGAGCGGCCCGGACAGGCTGACCGTCGGCTGGATGGGGGTGTCGTCGGTGAGTTCGGTGATCGAGTCGTAGAGGCGATGCCGCAGCCGCACACCCTGCTGGCCCGCCTCTCCACCATGGAGATCGAAGATCGCCGTGCGGATCTCGTGCACGATCTCGTGCATCTGGTCGATGCTTTCGCCGATCCGCCGCCGCAGCTCCGGCGAGTCCGCACGGCGGTGTGTGCTCTGCATGGCGAGACCGACCGCGAACAGCCGCTGGATGACGTGGTCGTGCAGATCCCTGGCGATCCGGTCGCGATCGGCGAGCACGTCGAGTTCCCGGGCGGTGCGCTGCCGCGCGGCCAGCTGGAGCGCGAGCGCGGCCTGGTCGGCGAACGAGGCCACCACCGGCAGCTGGGCGAGCTCGAACGGGACCGCACCCGGATTCCGCACCGCCATCAGCACGCCGGATGTCCGTTCCCGCGCGCGGAGCGGCACGACGAGCGTCGGGCCGAGGCAGATCTCCCCGTCGGGACCGAGCACCAGTTCCGGCACGCTGCGCGGGGTCCGGTCGCGGTAGACCGCCCCCGGCAGCGACGTGGCGACGCTGATCCGCACCCCGGTCAGCTCCGCCGCCCGCGCGCCCGCGCAGACGGCGATGGTGAGTTCGTCGGCCTCGTCCTCGCCGTCCGGGCCGACATCGAGCCTGCCGGGACCGGGCAGGGCCAGCAAAGTGAGGTCGGAACCGGTGAGTTCCAGTGCCCGGCCGGCGATCAGGTTGAGCGCGTCGACGGGGTCGGTGCCGCCCAGCAGTTCCGTGGTCACCTCGCTGGTGGCCGCCTGCCACCGCTGGCGGATCCGTGTCTGCTCGTACAGGTGGGCGTTCTCGATCGCGATCCCGGCCGCGGCGGCGAGAGCCTGGACGACCACTTCGTCGTCGTCGGTGAAGCTTTCCCCGCGTTTCTCGGTGAGGTAGAGATTCCCGAACACCTCGTCACGGACCCGGATCGGCACGCCGAGGAACGAGCGCATCGGCGGATGGCACGGCGGGAACCCGACCGACGCGGGATGCCGTGAGATGTCGGCCAGGCGCACCGGTTTCGCCTCGTCGATGACGAAACCCAGCAGTCCGTGGCCTTTCGGGAGATGTCCGATCTGTTCTTTCGTTTCGCCGTCGATTCCGTGATAGACGAATTCGGCGAGCGAACCGTCGTCCGCGATCACCCCGAGCGCGCCGTAAGTGGCTTCGCCCAGATCGATCGCCGCCTGCACGATCCGGTGCAGCGTCGTGTCCAGCTCCAGGCCCGACGCGACCGCGAGCACCGCTTCGAGCAGGCCGTCCATCTTGTCGCGCGTGCCGATGAGCCGTTCGATGCGGTCCTGGAGATCCCGCAGCACCTCACGAACCTTCAGCTGGGAAAGCGCGCCGGTGATCCGGTCGTCGCTTCCGCCCAGCCGGTCATGAGCCGACATCCTGCTCCGCCTCCGAAGATCGGGACGACTCCCCCGCCGTGGTGACTTTCTCCTCTTTCGGCCCCGCAGCGCTGGCGGGACCGTCTCATCAGACAACCGTATTGCCCGTGGCGCAGCGGCGGGGGAAATTATGACCATACAAGTCACCGGGGTCGGGCGTTTGAACTCCGAACAGGTGAATTCGGTGCTCCGGTCGGCCATGCTGGCGCCGTCGACGCACAACACCCAGCCGTGGCTTTTCCGGTGCACCGGCACCGGGATCGAGCTGCACGCCGATCCGCGCCGTATCTTGCCGGTCACGGATCCGGACGGCCGTGAACTCGTTCTTTCGTGCGGCGCCGCCCTGTTCACGCTCCGGACGGCGATTCACGCACTGGGCTTCCATCCGGCGACGACCCTGATGCCCAGCCGCGCCGACCCCGATCTGCTGGCCGTCGTCCGTCCGCTCGCCGAACGCATGCCCGATCCGAAGGTCGTGCGGCTCGCCCGCGCCATCCCCCGCCGCCGGACCAACCGGCGGCCGTTCCAGTCCAGCGTCGTCCCGAAACCGACGCTCGCCGCGCTCCGCCACGCCACCGAACTGGAGCACGCGTGGATGTCGAACCTCGACACCGACCAGTGCCGGCTGCTGCACGACCTCACCGGCCGTGCCCGCCGGGCGCAGCTCGCCGATCCCGCCTTCCTCGCCGAACTCGCCCGATGGACCGGACTGGGCGCGAACGCCCGCGACGGTGTGCCGTCCTACGCGACCGAAGGCAGCCCGGCCGACGAAAGCTGGCTCCTCGACGAATTCGGCGAAGCGGCGGGCGATACGCGGCCGGTCCCGCTCGTGGTGGCGATCGGCTCGCTGACCGACGACCGGCTCGACCGGCTGCAGGCCGGGCAGGCCCTGCAGCGAGTGCTGCTCACCGCGACCGGCGCGGGTCTCGACGCGTCGTTCATCTCGCCGCCGATCATGGTCCGCGAGGCGCGTGCCGAACTCCGCCGGATTCTCGGCTGTGGCGTGTGGCCGCAGGTGCTGCTGCGGGTCGGCTACGGCTCACCGCTGCCGTGGACGCCGCGCCGGCCGCTCGGCGATGTGCTGCTCGATACGCTCATTTCGGCTTGAGCCGGTCTCCGTCACCTCGCGCGATCGGCGATCTCGCGTGATCGAACGGACGACACGCGTGACTGGATGGACGACACGCGTGTTCAGCGGGACGGCACGGAGTCGGCTGAGGGCGAGCACTGTGTCGTCCGGTCAAACACGCGTGTCGTCCGGCTGATCACGTGTGTCGTCCATCTGATCACGTGTGGGGCACGCGGGATCACTGCCGCCGCAGTTCCGTGGCCAGCACCGCCGCCTGGGTCCGCCGCTGCATCCCGAGTTTCGTCAGCAACCGCGAGACGTAGTTCTTCACGGTCTTCTCCGCGAGGAACATCCGTTCGGCGATCTGCCGGTTGGTCAGCCCTTCGCCGATCAGTTCCAGCAGCGTGCGTTCCTGGTCGGAAAGACCGGCCAGCGGCCCCTTCTTGGCGGCGTCGTCGCGGAACTTGGCCATCAGCGTCGCGGCCGCCCTCGCGTCGAGCAGCGACCGGCCGAGGCCGACCTCCTTGACCGCGGCCACCAGGTCCATCCCGCGGATGTCCTTGATGACGTAGCCGCTCGCGCCGGCCATGATCGCGTCCAGCATCGCCTGCTCGTCGGTGTAGGACGTGAGCATCAGGCATTTCAGTTCCGGCATCTTGGAGCGCAGTTCCCGCGCGAGTTCGACGCCGTTGCCGTCCGGCAGCCGTACGTCGAGCACCGCGACGTCCGGCCGCAGCGCCGGGATCCTCGCCAGCGCTTGGGAAAAGGTCGCGGCCTGTCCGACGACGCACAGGACGGGGTCCTCCTCGAGCATGTCCGCGACCCCTCGACGGACCACCTCGTGGTCGTCGACCAGAAACACCCGGAGCATTCCGACCTCCACGGTTCCCCCTCCCCGATGAGCGTACGGTGCACGGCCGGTCACTGCGACAGGCCAAAGGGCCCTGTTCGGCGCCCGTTCGGGTGGCCGCCACCGGCCGGACCAGGTTCATTTGCATCATTCGAGTCAGGACGTTCTGTTCTTCCCGGACCAGGCCCGCCGCTGCGACGATCACTGCATGTCCGAGACCACGCTTTCGCCTACCCCGCCGTCCGGATCTCCCGACCCGGCCGACGACCTCGTGGCCATGCGCGACCGCATCCGCTTCTACCGGACCCGCGCCGAGCAACTCCAGTACGCGCTGGATCACCGGCTTCCCATCGAGCAGGCGAAAGGGATCCTCGCCGAGCGTTACCAGATCGACATCGACGCGGCGTTCGAACTGCTGCGTTCGTTCTGCCGCAACAACAACATGAAGATCCACGACGTCGCGAGGACGCTCATCGAGCAGCCGAGCGAGGGCGACCACCGGATCTCCTGCTGAGCCACGCCATGTTCGGCGGGGGGCCCGCGACCACCACCGGCGCCGCAGACCGCGCGGGCACGGACTGGGTGATGAACCGAACGCCGCCGCCCCCCAGACTTCGGGTGCTCGTCGCGGACGACAACCCGGTCATCGGCGACGCCCTGCGCGCTCTCCTGGACTCCGAGCCCGACATCGAAGTGGTCGCCGTCGCGCTGAACGCCGCCGAAGCGGTCGCGCTCGCCGAACTGCTGGCCCCCGAGGTCGCCGTGCTGGACGTCCGGATCCCCGGTGGTGGCGGCGCGTGGATGGCGCGGGAGATCAGGCGACGGGTGCCCCGTACGCGGTTGATGGCGTTCTCCGCGCACAGCGACACCCGATCCATCGCCCAGATGGCGTCCGCGGGCGTAACCGAGTACCTCGTGAAGGGCAGCCCCAACACCGAGATCGTCGCGGCCATCCGCCGCGTCTGCGCGAGCAGGGCCAACGGGACCGAGTAGCCAGGACGTCAGTCCGTGAGCCAGCGTTCCATACAAGCCAGGAGTTCCTCCGCGTCCACGGGTTTGGTGACGTAGTCGCTCGCCCCGGCGGCGAGGCTCTTCTCGCGGTCCCCTTCCATCGCCTTCGCCGTCACGGTGATGATCGGCAGGCCGGCGAACTTCGGCATCTCGCGGATCGCCGCCGTCGTCGCGTGGCCGTCCATCTCCGGCATCATCACGTCCATCAGGATCAGGTCGATACCGTCGTCGGACAGCAGTTCCTCGATGCCCTTGCGGCCGTTCGGCGCGTGCACGACCGAAAGTCCGTGCAGTTCGAGCATTCCCGAGATGGCGTACACGTTGCGGGCGTCGTCGTCGACGAGCAGGACCTTGCGCCCTTGGAGTCTCGCCGGTCCGGCGGGCGGATCGGACCGCTGGTCCGCGGCGGGCACCGCCTCCTCCGGAGACACCTCGGGCTGGCGCATCAGCGGCAGGATGCCTTCGAGTTCGCTGGCCGAGATGTGCAGCATGATCCGCTCCCGCAGCATGTCCAGCGACGGCAGGAGTTCGACGGGATGCACCCTCGCGTGCCCGTGCAGCAAGCGCTCCTGCGCGGCGCTGAGCTTGCGGGTCGCGTACGCCAGCACCGGGACTTCGACGGGATCCGGCCCGTCGACGAGCCGTTTGAGGAACGTC
The DNA here is from genome assembly GCF_022479115.1 of Amycolatopsis sp. EV170708-02-1. Classification (NCBI taxonomy): domain Bacteria; kingdom Bacillati; phylum Actinomycetota; class Actinomycetes; order Pseudonocardiales; family Pseudonocardiaceae; genus Amycolatopsis; species Amycolatopsis sp. EV170708-02-1. The sequence goes on along the minus strand of NZ_CP092497.1, from coordinate 1,398,321 downwards.
AAGGCACTCGTCCCGGGGATGCTGGTGTCGAGCACGACGCAGCGGTAGCTGTCGCGTTTCAGCTCCTCGAACGCTTCCGCCGGATCCGACACCGCCCGGACCTGGACCGAGCCGTGGCTGTCCGCGATGTCGGCCGCGACACCGCGGGCGAGCAGGGTCAGCAGACTGTTCTGCTCACTCTCCACCACCAGCACCCGTCGTTCCGTGGCGACGTTGTCCACAGTGGACTCTTCGAGGCTCGCGGGCGTGGTGAACCTGGCCACCGGCAGGTAGAGGGTGAACGTGCTGCCGGTCCCCAGGACGCTGTCCGCGCGGATCTCGCCGCCGAGCAGGTACGCGACCTCGCGGCTGATCGACAGGCCGAGCCCGGTGCCACCGTACTTGCGGCTGGTGGTGCCGTCGGCCTGCTGGAAGGCACCGAAGATCGAATCGAGGTTCTCCTCGGCGATCCCGATCCCGGTGTCGGTGACGCTGAAGGCCACCAGGGATTCGTGCGGGAACCCTCCGGACGGCGAAACGATGGTGTCGACCAGTTTGACCCGCAGCTCGACACTGCCGTGTTCGGTGAACTTGACCGCGTTCGACAACAGGTTCCGCAGCACCTGCCGCAGCCGCTGCTCGTCGGTGAACAGCAGCTCCGGCACGTTGGGTTCGACGGTGACCTGGAAGTCGAGCCCCTTCTCGGCGGTCAGCGGACGGAAGGTCGTACCGACGTAGTCGAGCAGCTGGCGCAGCGGGAACGGTTCGTGGTGGATGTCCATCTTGCCCGCCTCGACCTTCGACAGGTCGAGGATGTCGTTGATCAGCTGCAGCAGATCGGTGCCCGCGGACTGGATCACCTTGGCGAACTCGACCTGTTTGGGCGTCAGGTTCTGGGTCGAGTTCTGCGAGAGCACCCCGGCGAGGATCAGCAGGCTGGTCAACGGCGTCCGCAGTTCGTGCGACATGTTGGCCAGGAACTCCGACTTGTACTTCGACGCCAGCGCGAGCTGCTGCGCGCGTTCCTCGATCTCCTGGCGGGCCTGCTCGATTTCGAAGTTCTTCACCTCGATGTCGCGGTTCTGGCGTGCGAGCAGTTCGGCCTTCTCCTCCAGTTCCGCGTTGGACACCTGCAGTTTCGCCTGCTGTGCCTGAAGCTCCTCGGAACGGGCCTGCAGTTCCTCGGCGAGCCGCTGGGATTCCTCCAGCAGGGAGTCGGTCCGCGCGTTGGCGATGATCGTGTTGACGTTGACCCCGATGGTCTCCATCAGCTGTTCGAGGAAATCCTTGCGGACGGCGGTGAATTCGCCGAACGACGCCAGTTCGATGACGCCGAGCACCTGATCCTCGAAGACGATCGGCAGCACGATCAGGGTGACCGGCGGAGCCGAGCCGAGGCTCGACGAGATCTTCACGAACCCCGGCGGCGTCCGGTCGACCACGATCGGTTTCTTGGTCTGCGCGGCCTGCCCGATCAGCGACTGCCCCATCGCGAAATCCGCGGGCGCGTCCGGGTCCTCGCTGTGCCCGTAGCTGGTGATCAGCCGCAGCCGGGTGCCGCTCTCCCCGGATTCGGTGAGGAACAACGTCCCGTGCTGGGCGCCGACCAGCGGGGTCAGCTCGTTCATGATGAGCGTCGCCACCACCCGCAGGTCCCGGTGGCCCTGCATCAGGCCCGAGATCCGGGCCAGGTTGGTGTTGAGCCAGTCCTGTTCCTCGTTCGCCCGCGTGGTTTCGCGCAGCGACTGGACCATCGCGTTGATGTTGTCCTTCAGCTCCGCGACCTCGCCCTGCGCCTCGACGGAGATCGAGCGCGTGAGGTCGCCGGTGGCCACCGCGCTGGTCACCTCGGCGATCGCCCGCACCTGCCGGGTCAGGTTCCCCGCCAGCTCGTTGACGTTCTCCGTGAGCCGCTTCCAGGTGCCCGACACGCCTTCGACCTCGGCCTGTCCGCCGAGCCGCCCTTCGCTGCCGACCTCACGGGCGACGCGCGTGACCTCCGCGGCGAACGCGGAAAGCTGGTCGACCATCGTGTTGATGGTGGTCTTGAGCTCCAGGATCTCGCCCCGCGCGTCGACGTCGATCTTGCGGGAAAGGTCACCCTGCGCGACCGCGGTGGTCACCTGGGCGATGTTGCGGACCTGGCCGGTGAGGTTGTTCGCCATCGAGTTGACGTTGTCGGTGAGGTCCTTCCAGGTCCCGGCGACGTTCGGCACCCTGGCCTGTCCGCCGAGGATGCCTTCGGTGCCGACTTCCCGCGCCACGCGGGTGACCTCGTCCGCGAAGGCCGACAGCGTGTCGACCATCGTGTTGATCGTCTGCGCGAGCGCGGCGACCTCGCCCTTGGCCTCGACGGTGATCTTCTGGGACAGGTCGCCCCTGGCGACCGCCGTCGCCACCTGGGCGATGGAGCGCACCTGGTCGGTCAGGTTGTCGGCCATGACGTTGACCGACTCGGTCAACCCCTTCCAGGTACCCGACACGCCTTTGACATCCGCCTGACCACCCAGCCGCCCCTCCGTACCCACCTCACGGGCCACACGCGTGACCTCGTCGGCGAACGACGACAACTGGCCGACCATCGTGTTGATGGTGTCCTTGAGTTCCAGGATCTCGCCTCGCGCGTCGACACGGATCTTCTGCGAGAGGTCGCCCTTCGCGACCGCGGTGGTGACCTCGGCGATGGACCGCACCTGATCCGTGAGGTTGTCGGCCATGACGTTCACCGACTCGGTCAACCCCTTCCAGGTACCCGACACGCCTTTGACATCCGCCTGACCACCCAGCCGCCCCTCCGTACCCACCTCACGGGCCACACGCGTGACCTCGTCGGCGAACGACGACAGCTGATCCACCATCGTGTTGATCGTGTTCTTCAACTCCAGGATCTCGCCCCGCGCGTCCACCGTGATCTTCTGCGAGAGATCACCCTTCGCCACCGCCGTGGCCACCTGGGCGATGGAGCGCACCTGAGCGGTGAGGTTGCCCGCCATGAAGTTCACCGACGTCGTCAGATCCCGCCACGTCCCCGCCACGCCGGGCACCTGGGCCTGTCCGCCGAGCGCGCCCTCGGTGCCGACCTCGCGGGCCACCCGGGTGACCTCGTCGGCGAACGACGACAACTGATCCACCATCGTGTTGATCGTGTTCTTCAACTCCAGGATCTCGCCCCGCGCGTCGACCGTGATCTTCTGCGACAAGTCACCCTTCGCCACCGCCGTGGTGACCTCGGCGATGGACCGCACCTGATCGGTCAGGTTGCCCGCCATGAAGTTCACCGACGTCGTCAGATCCCGCCACGTCCCCGCCACCCCGGGCACTTCCGCCTGGCCGCCCAGCCGCCCCTCGCTGCCGACCTCGCGCGCGACCCGGGTGACCTCGTCGGCGAACGACGACAGCTGATCCACCATCGTGTTGATCGTGTTCTTCAGCTCGAGCATCTCGCCCTTGACGTCGACGGTGATCTTCTGCGAGAGATCACCCTTCGCCACCGCGGTCGCGACCTCGGCGATGTCACGGACCTGGCCCGTGAGGTTGCCCGCCATCGCGTTCACCGAATCGGTGAGGTCCTTCCAGGTCCCCGAAACCGAGGGCACCGCCGCCTGACCGCCGAGCTTCCCGTCGGTCCCCACCTCGCGCGCGACCCGGGTGACCTCGGAAGTGAACAGCGCCAGCTGGTCGACCATCCCGTTGAAGACGGCCGCCATCTCGTCCATCAGGACGTCGTCCACCTGGGGAAGACGAGTGCTGAAATCACCATCGCGGACGGCTTTCAGGCCCTCCAGCAGCCGCTGCAGGCCCTGGTCGTCGATCGATCCGCGTTTGCTGCCCGGTTCCGGCATCGGAGTGCCTCCTTCGTTCATCCCCGCGCGGGTCCGGGAGGCCCGAGCGGAATCCAGAAGGTCACCGACGTACCTTCGCCCGGCCTGCTGGCAACCCGGAACCAGCCTTGCGCCGCTTCCGCGCGTTCACGCATCGACGCCATTCCGATGTGCTCACCCGACAAGGTCTCGTGCGCGTTGTCGCCGTCCGGTTTCATCCCGTCGCCGTCGTCGGCGACCGTCACCAGCAGGCCGCCGTCCTGTCCCGTCAGCGAGACCACGACGGTTCGGGCGTTCGCGTGCTTTCGCACGTTCACCAACGCCTCCTGAAGAATCCGGAAGGCCGTGACGACGAGGTCGGGCGGCGGTTCGACGGCGAGATCGTGCCGCAGCGTGCAGTCGAGCCCCCAGCCGGCGACGACCTCGTCGAGGTAGTCGCGGACGGAAGCGACCAGGTCCTCGTCGTTGAGCGCCGGCGGGCGCAATTGGGCGACGAGGATCCGCAATCGCCGGATCGCCCCTTGAATCGCTTCGTCGAGTTGCATCAAGGCCGGATCACGCCGTTGTGCGGCGAGCATCTGCAACCGCATGCTCACCGCGATCATCGACTGAATGGAATCGTCGTGAACATCCCACGCGATACGGCGACGTTCGGTTTCCTGTGCCCGGACCAAATGCGCGAAGGCCTGTCGCCGTTCGGTCCTTTCCTCCAGCGTTTTCCGGCGTTCGGTGAGATCACGGGTGACTTTGCCGAAACCGACGAGGCCGCCCTGGTCGTCCCGCAACGCGGTGATCACGGTATTGGCCCAGAACCGTGACCCGCCACGGCGGACGCGCCAGCCTTCGTCCTCGTGGCTGCCCATCTCGGCGGCGATCAGCAGGCCCGCCGTGGGTTTGCCGTCCGCGACGTCGGCTTCGGTGTAGAAAACGGAGAAATGGCGGCCGAGTATCTCCTCCTCGGAGTACCCCTTGATCCGTTCCGCCCCCGGGTTCCAGCTGATCACCCGGCCGTCGACGTCCAGCAGGTAAATGGCATAGTCGACGACGCTGTGCATGAACAACTCGAAGAGCACAGCGCTGCGGTGATCGGGCGTCTGTTCCGATGGCAGCATGGCCATAGTGCAGCTTGGCACTCGGATACGTCTCCCCGCTACGGCCGTTCGAGGAGGCCATTCTTGCGCGCGTGCACCACGGCTTCGAGTTTCGAATGGGTGCCGGTCTTCATCAGGATCCGCTGCACGTGATTCCGCACGGTATTCCGCGCCAGCCGCAGTTCTTCGGCGATCCGGTCGGTCCCGGCGCCCTCGGCGATCAACCCGAGCACCTGCCGCTCCCGCAGGGTCAGCACCGGCCCGATCCGGCCCGAACCGCCGCCCAGCATGGCCAGCGCGCCGCTGAGCAACTCCGGGTCGATGACCATGTCGCCCGCCGCGATGGCCCTGATCGCGGTGATCAGTTCGTCGAGGAGACCGGATTTCAGCAGCAGCCCGGCGCCGCCGACCTCGAGGATCCTGGCGACGATGGCACTGTTCGCGTCGCCGGTCAGCACCAGCACCCTGCTCGACGGCGAGACCGCGCGAAACCCGGCGATGGCCTCGATCCCGTCGCCGTCGGGCAGCCGCCGATCGAGCAGCACGATGTCGGGCAGGTGCTCCTCCGCCGCGATCATCCCGTGCGCCAAGGACTCCACCGACGCCACCAGGTCGATCTCCGGGAACTCCTCGAAGGCCGCACCCATGGCTTCGGCCACCATCTTGTGGTCCTCGACGAGCAGCACCCGGATCGGGGCCGCGGCCGGGGGCATGGGCTGCGGGGAGGTCGGGTTCGCCATGCACCTTCTCCGTCGATCGTGGTCTCGCCGGACCATTGTCCGGCAGATTCCCGGAAATCAATCCGGCCCACGGCCGTATTCACCCGCGTGCGGATTCGCGATCGGCGCCGGATGTGCCGGCGCATTGTCCCACCGCGGACGGCCCGGTCGTCGTTTCGACGCCAACCCGTGACCCGCCGTGCCCGTCCGGCGACGGAGTGGGGTCTTTGTGCCCTCGATGGCACAACCTTCGGCGCTGACCGGAACGGCCCTCGGTACCTCATCGTCGTAGGTGACGGAATTCGCCGGGAAGGGGTGACCGGGACGTGACCACGAGAATCTGCGAGACCCGCCGCCGTCCCGGCACGCACGCCTCCGCCCGCCGGGTACCACTCGCCGCCGAACTCGAACGGCTGCCGAGGGTGGTGGCGAAACCGGAGACCCACGCCTCCCTGCTGGACGACGTCCTGACCGCCATCCGCCATTTCGACGGCGAGGCCCCGCGGCACCGGTTCCCGCGATGGAGCCCACGGGACCGGCGCGTCCAGCGGTTGCGCGGCTGGCTCAGCGGCGTCCCCGGCTGACCCGCCACCCCCGTGCCCAAGGCCGTAACTCGCGTGCTTGAAGGCGGAACTCGAGTGTTACGGCTTCAAGCACGCGAATGACGCCTTCAGGCACGCGAGTTACGCCTTTCATACCGGGCGCCACCGGCCGATGTCGGACTCCATCGGCACGATCCGGGTCAGCGACGAGCGGATCTTCAGCTCCATCGCCCGGTCCCGGCCTCGGGTCCCGCGAGGCGCGTACGGGTAGAAAGTGCCGCGTTCCCGGCGGTAGACCATCGTCAGCCTCGGGTGGCGCAGGTCCCGCAACTCGGCGAAGTCGACCGTCGTGTGCAGCAGCCACGACCCGAACCCGGCCTGCGCCAGCCTCTCGTTGACGTCGACGAGATCGTCGAGCAGCCAGCCGAGGTCCCCGTTCTCCCGCCAGCAGCGGACGATCGTCCGCCCTTGTGCGTCGTGGGTGACCAGGTTGCGGCGAGCGGAATCCCCGGCGAGACCCGCGATGATCTCCGCCTCCGTCTCCGCGGCGGGGCGTCCCTCCGCGACGAAGCAGACCGTCCCCGCACCGGTCGGCGCGAGCGCGTGACCGGACCGCAGCGTCAGCACCGCCGACCTCAAGTCCAGCAACGGAAGCAGGCTCGGCCGCACCGACCGGCCCTTCCCGAGCAAGGTTCCCAACAATGCCATGACTCCACCGCACCTTTCTCCTGGGTGAAGCCTTTCCGATCAGGTCCTCGCGCCCTAGGGCCGCACGGTCGCGTGTCGCCGGGGACAAGTCACCGGTTCCGGTGACCAACGGCCCTTTCGACCGTGGTCACCGGCTCCGAGGCCGAAGGAGCTTCCGGGTGTCCAGCGTGCCTTCGACGACGCCGCGCGCGACGTCCGACAGCTTCTTGTTCGAGCTGCGGGCGAAGGAGCGCATGCGGTGGAAGGCGGTGCCGAGGTCGACGCCGGCGCGCTCGGCGAGCATGCCCTTCGCCTGCTCGATGACGACCCGGCTGTCGAGCGCTTTCTGCAGCTGCTCCGAGAGCGTCCGGTAGTGACGCAGTTCCCGCTGCTGCAGCAGACACAGCGTCGCGACGTCGGCCAGCGCGCGACCCAGCCGCCGGTCTTCGACGCTCAGGGCCGCGGTTTCGGCACTGAGGAAGGCGATCGAACCGACGGTTTCCTCCATCGTGCGCAACGGCAGCGCGGAAACCGCGGCGTAGCCCCTACCCGCCATCCTGGCGACGTAACCCGGCCAGCGCGAAACCTCGGCGGAAAGGTCGTGTACGGCGATGTCCTTCCCGGTTTCGAAGGATTCGAGCGCGGGCCCGTCCTCCGCCACCGCGGGATGGCGTTCGAGCTCCACGCCCGGCAGGAAGACTTCGGTGGAATCGATCGGCAGAAGGCGGGCGCATGCGCTGGACAGGGTGTCCACGACCCGATCCGGCCCCAGGTCTTCCGTGACACTCGCGGTCAAACTCGCGAAGGCGGCACAGACCGCGGGTTCCCTGTTCGCTCCTGCGGCGATCCCCGCGTCCCGGCTGCCCACCCGAGCGATTCTGGCCCGCACGGCGAAACCCGGCAACGACCAGATGGAGGATCCTGTGACCGATCGCCACGCACAGCGACGACCGTTGATCTCGGCGGGGTAACGGTTACGGGCTTCTCAGTGGTTCCGCAAGGAAAACGGCGGCACCGTGTTCGCCCTCAGCGCGTCTTCGTCCATAGTGGACTCCCCGATCCCCGCCTTGCCGATCTTTTCCGTGACGAAAGCGCCGGGATCGGCGAGCGCGTCGGCCCTGCCGGTCAGGAAGGCCCACTCGTGCTCGTCCGAACCGTAGTAGAGCACGGTCCCGAACGACTCGGTGAACCGGCGCCACGCCGTGATCAGCGTCTGGTTGCGCCACAGCGTCGGGCAGCCGGCCTGGCAGCCGACCACTCCCCCGTCGGTGAGCAGCGCCGTGCACCGGGCAAGGAAATCGGTTCCGTACAACCGGTTGTGCTGCGCCGCCGGATCGTCGTTCTCGTCCGGCAGGTCGATCACGACCACGTCGTAGGAATCGCCGCGTTCCCGGGCTTCGGCGAGGAACTCCCAGCCGTCGCGGTAGTGGACACGGACCTTCCCCTCGCCGCGTTCGGCGCGGGCGAGATCGTCGAGGGTGTACCCGTAGGGAAGGTGCTCGGCGCAGGCCCGCACCGCTTCGGCGTCGATGTCGACGTGGTCGACCACCTCCGCCCCCGCCGCGACGGCGAGCTCGGAGGCGACGCCTTCGCTGGACCCGATGATCAGCACCCGCTCGACGCGTTCGGCGAGCAGCAGTGTCGGGACCATCAGCGCCTCGTGGTAGACGAGCTGGCTCAGCTCGGTGCTCTGCCGCTCGTCGTCGCAGAAGAGCGAGATGCCCTGCGCGGTCCGTCCGATGAGGACGTTCTGGAACGCGGTGCGGCCCTCGAACAGGACCTCCTCGACGTCCCAGTTCCGGGTGAGCCCCGCGCCCATCGGCTCGACGATCACTCGCTGCGCCATCAGTTCTCTCCTCGTTCCACAGTGGACATCCGGACGGTGCCCGCGCCCAGCATCTTCGCCAGCAGCGCGACCGCGCGCTCCGGATCCGCGCGGTCCCCGCAGGTGAACACGTCCACGAACACCGAGCCGATCTCCGGATAGGTGTGCACCGAAGCGTGCGATTCGGCCAGCAGCGCGAGCACCGTGACCCCTTGCGGGGCGAAGGAATGCGACACGACTTCGCAGACCGTCGCCCCCGCCTCGGTCACCGCTTCGGCGAGGGTCTTCTTGAGGAGGAGGGCGTCGTCGAGCAACGACGGCTCGATCCCCTCGAACTCCGCGAGTACGTGGCGGCCGGCGAACCGGCCGACGAGTGGTTCTTCACCCGGCATCGGCGAACCTCCCCACACAATAGGTGCGCAACGGCTCGATTCCGTTGAAAGCGACGGAAGAATAGCTGGCGGTGTACGCCCCGGTGCCCGGGATGTCCAGCCGGTCGCCCGCCTTCAACGACCTCGGCAGCGCGCACGGCGTCCGCTGGTACAACACGTCGTCACCATCGCAGGTCGGCCCCGCGAGGACCACCGGTCCTTCCGGTCCCTTAACGCCGACGGGCTCCAGCCGATACGCGACGGCTTCGTTCTCGCACTCCGCCATTCCGTTGTACCTGCCGACGTCGAGGTAGACCCAGCGGCGTTCGTCGGCGGCGGCGCGAGTGGTCACCAGTACGACTTCGGTCCTGATGAGCCCGGCGTCGGCGACGATCACCCGGCCGGGCTCCAGCAACAGCTCCGGCTCGGGCAGATGCTCGCCGAGGGCGGCGTGGATCGCCGCCGCGTAATCCGTCAGCGACGGCACCGGTTCCCGGTGCTCGGTGGCGAACCCGCCGCCGATGTTGAGCCGCTCCAGTACGACCCCCGCCTCGGCGGCGACCTTGGCCGCGGTCGCGATCCCGATCTCCCAGGCCGCCGGATCCGGCTGCTGCGAGCCGACGTGGAACGCGATTCCCGGACGCAGCCCGACTTCCACGGCCTGACGGAGCAGGACCGCGGCCACCGCCGGTTCGCAGCCGAACTTGTGCCCGAACGGCGTGACCGAGTCCGGGCCGCCGGTCAGCAGGCGGACCGAGACCAGCGAACCGGGCGCGTGCTCGGCCAGATTCGCCAGATCACCGGCGGAATCCGTGGTGTATTCACGGACTCCGCGCGCGTAGGCGAAGGCGATGTCCGCCGGTTTCTTGATCGTGTTGCCGTAGGCCAGTTCCGCCGCCCGCGCGCCCCGGGACAGGCACAGCTCGATCTCCGCCGTACCGGCCACGTCGAATCCCGCGCCGGTCGACGCCACCGCGTCGAGTACCTCGGGAGCCGGATTCGCCTTGACCGCGTAGCGGATCACCGCGCCCGGGAAAGCCGCCGAGACCGCGGCCGCGCGTTCCGCGACAAGGTCGGTGTCGACGACCAGGCACGGTGTCGGCGGCTCGCGGTCCGCCAGGAAGGCACGGATCCGGTTCAGGCTTTCGGTCACACGCCCCAGGGTGTCAAAGGCCGATCACGGGCCCGGAACCCGGGGTCACGCCCGGGTGTCCCCCGAGGCCTGCTCCGGCAGTTCCACGCCGTGTTCGGCGGCCAGTCGCTCCAGATTGGCCAGATCGGCGCCGACGGCCGAGGCCCGGTCCTCGTCAGAGGCCTGCTTGGCGATCTGAACGTCCTCCCTCGCCTGCCGTACCCGGTCCCGCAGATTCACCGCGAACTCGCTCATCGTGCACCCCCGATCTCCCGCACCTTGTCTGCTTTCACCCTAGGACCCTCCGAATCGGTCACCCACGTGATCTGCGTCATCACGGGTTCGTTCGCGTCGGAGTGAAGCAGTATGACGGCTGCGCCCGGGTTTCGCAGATCAGCGGAGCCCGGCTTTTTCACCGGGCTCCCGCACGAGGTTCCGGCGGCCGAGTACGGCGAGCGGGACGAGGGCGCACAGACCACCCGCGACGCCGACCAGAACGTAGCCACCCAGGCCGAACAGCTGCCCGGCGAGCAGGCTCGCCGCGGCCGAGGTCCCCCAGACGAAGGCGTCGACCGTGCCTTGTGCCCTCGTCCGCTGGGCGGCCGGGAGGTCGCGGCTGAGCATGCTGCTGCCGCCGACGAACACCAGGTTCCACCCGTAGCCCAGCAGGAACAGCGCGATCGGGATGCCCACGTGATGCGAATCGGGGGCGCCGATCACGGTGACCGCCGCGACGGTGATCGTCCCGATCCCGCCGAAGATGGTCGCGCGGCCGCCCCAGCGGTCGGCGATCCAGCCGGACAACGGTGCCAGCGCGAACATCCCGACCAGATGGGCGCTCAGCACCCAGCCGACCACGTCGAGACCTTGACCGTGCTCGTGCAGCTGGACCGGGGTCATCGTCATCACCGCCACCATCGCCAGCTGCGCGCAGACCATCGCCACGAGCGGCCCGAGGATCACCGGGTTCCGCACGGACATCCGCTCCCGCTTGGGCACGCCCTCTTCCGGGGCGGCGAGGCCACGCGGCAGGGTGGCGACGGCGGCCACGGCGATGGCCACGACGATCGCCCCCGCCGCGATCGGACCGGACAGGGCGGGGAGCTCGGCGGCTTCCGCCCTCGCGGCGGCCGGCGCGATCAGCGCGGGCCCGGCGACCGCGCCGACGGTCCCCGCCCAGACCATTGTGGACAGTGCGAAACCCTTGCGGTGCTCGGGAGACAGATCGGCCGCGGTGTAGCGGGAGAGCTGCGCCCCGCTGTTGCCGAAGCCGATCAGGGGCATCCCCGCGACCAGCGCGAGCACGGATCCGCCGAGCACACCGGCGAACGAGATCAGCGCGCCCGTCACCGCCGCCCCGTACATCAGCACCAGGACGAACCGCCTGCCGTAGCGCGCGGCCAGCGCGCCCGACGACAGCGAACCCAGGGCTGACCCGAGTACCAGCACGGCGCTCGGCAACCCGCTCCAGGCCGCGCCGGCGTGCTCGACCATGATCAACGCGGCCGTGGTGGACAGGCCGACGACCGCGGTACTGAGACAGGCGACGCCCATGAAGAGCGCGAACATCGGTTTCATGATTCAAACCTAGGGATTCCGGGCGCCGCGGCGAATAGGCTGTCGAAGGCCTCGCGGGGGTGCGGGGCGCATCATGGAAGGAATCCGGGCGCGATGACCTTACGATCGGAAAGGGCGCTGGACGACCTCGACTGGCGGCTCCTCGAAACGCTCCAGGCCGACGGGCGGCTCTCGTTCAAGGAGCTGGGCCGCCGCGTGAACCTCTCCGCGCCCGCCGTCGCCGAACGCGTCCGGCGGCTTGAGGAGGCGGGCGTCATCACCGGGTATCGCGCCCAGGTCGACGCGCACCGTGCCGGGTACGGCCTGCAGGCGTTCGTCGAAATGCGCTGCTCGCTCGGCAGCTGCCTGCTGCGCACCAGCAAGTCGGAGGACTACCCCGAGGTGGTCGAACTGCACCGGCTCAGCGGCGATCGGTGCACCATGCTGAAGGTGCGGGCCGTATCGCTCGAACACCTCGAAGGCCTCTTCGAACGGCTGGGCAAACACGGCGAGATCAGGTCGTCGGTGGTGCTGTCGACCCAGTACGAGGGCAGGCCCGTCGGGCCGCCGGTCGAGGACTATCTGAAGGCGACCAAGAGCGAGGGCTGGAGCGTCTGAATACTGGGGCCATGGCATTGCTCTTCGCCGACGGCTGGTTCGGTCCCGAGCCGGCGGACTGGCAGTCGGAATGGCTCGACCGGTATCCGGGTTCGCGACGGTTCGTCCAGGACGACTGGGACGCGCCCGTCCGCGAGGACTGGGTGACCAGGCTGGACGAGGCGCTCGCGGAAGCGGCGGCCCCTCCGGTGCTGGTGGCGCACAGTCTCGGCTGCCTGACCGTGCTGCACTGGCTCGCGGCCGGGGGCGACCGGCCGGTGCGCGGCGCCCTGTTCGTCACCCCTCCTGACGTCGAGGAGAACCCTGAGCCCGCGCTGGCCGGGTTCGCCCCGATCCCCCGCCTCCGGCTCCCCTTCCCCGCCGTCGTGGCCGCGAGCGCGAACGACCGCTGGATGACGCCGGCCCGCGCCCGGTACTTCGCCGGGGTCTGGGGTGCCGGATTCGCCGACATCGGTTTCGTCGGGCACCTCACCGGAGCGCACGGCCCGTGGCCCGAAGGCGAGAAGCTCATCGCTCCCCTGCTCGGCGGAGACGGATCAGGAATCGAGAAGCGCGAGTCCCCCGAACTCACCTAGCGTGACCATCGTCAAGGACGAACTGCTCGAACCTGGTTAGATCGAGCCCGGTGCGGCTGACGGAACGTACACGCGGCCCCCATGAGGATGGAGAAACGATGCGCAAGACCACCCGGCCGCAGCCCGAGGGACACCCCGCCGACAGCCACGACCTGATCCGTGTCCTGGGCGCGAACGAGAACAACCTCAAGAACGTCGCGGTCGAGCTGCCGAAGCGACGCCTGACGGTGTTCACCGGCGTCTCCGGCTCGGGCAAGAGCTCCTTGGTCTTCGACACGATCGCGGCCGAGTCGCAGCGGCTGATCAACGAGACGTACAGCACGTTCGTGCAGGGCTTCATGCCGACGCTGGCCCGGCCCGAGGTCGACGTGCTCGACGGCCTGACCACCGCGATCATCGTCGACCAGCAGCGGATGGGTTCCGACCCCCGCTCCACGGTCGGCACCGCCACCGACGCGTACGCGATGCTGCGCATCCTCTTCAGCCGCATCGGCAAGCCGCACATCGGTTCGCCTCAGGCGTTCTCGTTCAACGTCGCCTCGATCTCCGGCGCGGGCGCCGTGACCGTCGAGAAGGGCGGCCGGACCACCAAGGAGCGCCGCGAGTTCAGCATCACCGGCGGCATGTGCGCCCGGTGCGAAGGCCGGGGCAAGGTCAACGACATCGACCTCACCGCGCTGTACGACGACACCAAATCCCTCAACGAGGGCGCGCTGACGATCCCCGGTTTCTCCATGGACGGCTGGTACGGCCGCATCCTGCGCGGCTGCGGCTTCTTCGACCCCGACAAGCCGATCAAGAAGTACACCAAGCGGCAGCTGGACGATCTGCTCTACAAGGAGCCGGTCAAACTCAAGATCGAGGGCATCAACCTGACCTACTCGGGACTGATCCCCACGATCCAGAAGTCGTTCCTGTCCAAGGACCGCGAGGCGATGCAGCCGCATATCCGCACGTTCGTGGACCGGGCGGTCACCTTCGCGGTCTGCCCGGAATGCGACGGGAGCAGGCTCAGCGAACTCGCGCGGTCTTCGAAGATCAAGCGGATCAACATCGCCGACGCCTGCCGGATGCAGATCAGCGACCTCGCCGACTGGGTCCGCGGGCTCAAGGAGCCGTCGGTGGCGCCGCTGCTGGAGAAGCTCCAGCACACGCTCGACTCCTTCGTCGACATCGGACTCGGCTACCTCTCCCTCGACCGGCCGTCCGGCACGCTTTCGGGTGGCGAGGCGCAGCGTACGAAGATGATCCGGCACCTCGGGTCTTCGCTCACCGACGTCACCTACGTGTTCGACGAGCCCACCATCGGGCTGCACCCGCACGACATCCAGCGCATGAACAACCTGCTCCTGCAGCTGCGCGACAAGGGCAACACCGTGCTGGTCGTCGAACACAAGCCGGAGACCATCGCCATCGCCGACCACGTCGTCGACCTCGGCCCCGGCGCGGGGACCGCGGGCGGGACGATCTGCTTCGAGGGCACCGTCGAGGGCCTGCGCGCCAGCGACACCATCACCGGCAGGCACCTCGACGACCGGGCGTCGCTCAAGGACAGCGTCCGCGAACCCACCGGCAAACTGGAGATCCGCGGCGCGGACCGGCACAACCTCCGGAACGTGGACGTCGACGTCCCGCTCGGCGTGCTGTGCGTCGTCACCGGTGTCGCGGGCTCCGGCAAGAGCTCCCTGCTCCACGGATCGATCCCGGCCGACGAGGGTGTGGTCTCGGTCGACCAGACCCCCATCCGCGGCTCGCGGCGGAGCAACCCCGCCACCTACACCGGTCTGCTCGAACCGATCCGCAAGGCGTTCGCCAAGGCCAACGGCGTGAAGCCGGCGCTGTTCAGCGCGAACTCCGAGGGCGCCTGCCCGACCTGCAACGGCGCGGGTGTCATCTACACCGACCTCGGCATCATGGCGGGCACCGCGACCACCTGCGAGGAATGCGAAGGCAAGCGATTCCAGGCTTCGGTGCTGGAGTACACCTTCGGCGGCAAGAACATCAGCGAGGCACTGGAGATGCCGGTGTCCGAGGCCGTGAAGTTCTTCGGTGAGGGCGAAGGGCGCATCCCCGCCGCGCACGCGATCCTCAGCAGGCTCGACGACGTCGGGCTCGGCTACCTCAGCCTCGGCCAGCCGCTCACCACCCTTTCCGGCGGCGAGCGGCAGCGGCTGAAGCTCGCGACGCACATGGGCGACAAGGGCGGCGTCTACCTCCTCGACGAGCCGACCACCGGTCTGCACCTCGCCGACGTCGAGAACCTGCTCGGCCTGCTGGACCGGCTCGTCGACGCGGGCAAGTCGGTGATCGTGATCGAGCACCACCAAGCGGTCATGGCGCACGCCGACTGGATCATCGACCTCGGCCCGGGCGCGGGACACGACGGCGGCAAGATCGTCTTCGAGGGCACGCCGTCCGACCTCGTCGCGAGCGCCTCGACGCTCACCGGTGAGCACCTGGCGGCCTACGTCGGCAAGTGAGGCTCTGGCTCCCTGCCCGCATTTAGTCCTCTGAATGCGGGCAGGGGGCGTCACTCGCCTTCGGCGTCGAGGCCGTCGCGATCGGCCCATTCGAGCAGGGTGTCCAGCGAGTACGCCGTGTCGTCGATGTCCGCGTGCAGGTCGCCGAGTTCGGCGAAGCGCGCGGGCACGGTGGCGATCGTGAAGTCGCGCGGATCGACGTCGTCGACCTCGTCCCAGCGGATCGGGGTCGAGACGACGGCTTCGGGCACGCCGCGGACCGAGTAGGCGCTCGCGATGGTGTGGTCGCGGGCGTTCTGGTTGTAGTCCACGAACAGCTTCGACGGGTCGCGATCCTTGCGCCACCAGGTCGTGGTGACCTCGGCGGGCATCCGCCGCTCCACCTCGTGCGCGAAGGCGAGCGCCGCGCGGCGCACCTCCTGGAAACCCCACCGCGGTTCGATCCGGACGTAGACGTGCATGCCGTGCCCGCCGGAGGTCTTCGGGAAGCCGGCGATGCCGAGTTCGTCCAAGATCTCGCGGACGGTCCCGGCGACCTTCCGCACCGTCGAGAACGGGCAGTCGGGCATCGGGTCGAGGTCGATCCGCCACTCGTCGGGGCGTTCGGTGTCGGCGCGGCGGGAGTTCCACGGATGGAACTCGACGGTCGACATCTGCACCGCCCAGATCACGTCGGCGGGATGGGTGACGCACAGTTCGTAGGCGTGCCTGCCGGAGGGGAAGTCGACGCGGACGGTCTGCAGCCAGTCCGGGGCGCCGTTCGGGACCCGCTTCTGGTGGACCTTGTCCCCCGAGACCCCGGACGGGAACCGGTGCAGCATGCACGGCCGTTCCCGCAGTGCCCGCACGATCCCGTCGCCGACCGCGAGGTAGTACTCGACGAGGTCCAGCTTCGTCTCACCCCGCGCCGGGAAGTAGACGCGATCCGGGTTCGAGACGCGCACCGTCCGGTCGCCGACCTCGATCTCCACCGCCGAGCTTTTCGCCATACAGGGAAGCTAACCCGAAAGCACCGATCCGCGCTCTGCCACGATGATCGGCATGGCACCACGGACCCGCGCGGAGGCACTGTCCCGTGAGCGCATCGTCGAGGCCGCCGTCGCGCTGCTCGACGCGGACGGCGAACGCGGGCTCACCTTCCGGACGTTGACCGAACGCCTCTCCACCGGCCCCGGAGCGATCTATTGGCATGTGCCGAACAAGGGCGCCCTGCTCGATGCCGCCACCGCGTTCGTCATCTCCACCGCGCTGACCGTCGAGCCCGCGGGCTCGCCCCAGGACGAGATCCGGGCCATCGGGCTGAGTCTGTTCGAGGCGATCGAGCGCCACCCGTGGCTCGGCCAGCAGCTCGCCCTTCAGCTTTCCCGCAGCCCTCGGGGTTCGGTGACCCCGCGGATCTTCGAAAGCGTCGGGCAGCGGGTCAGCGCGCTGGGCGTCCCCGAAGCCACCTGGTTCACGGCGACCTCGGCGCTGGTGCACTACATCTTCGGCGCGGCAGGCCAGAACGCGGCGAACTCCCGCGTGCTCGGGCCCGGGGTCGACCGCGCCGAATTCCTCCGCGCCGCCGCCGACGCCTGGGAAGAACTCGACCCCGAAGAGTTCCCCTTCCTCCGGGCCGTCGCCGCCGAGGCCCGCGATCACGACGACCGGGAGCAGTTCCTCACCGGGATCGAGCTGATCCTCGTCGGGATGACCGGTGGATCGCGGCGACCATGATCGCGAACACCGCACCGAGGAAGGTCACGTCCACCGCCGGCACCCAGCGCACGTCACCGCCCTTGACCACGTAGGCACCGACCGGCCGCGCGGCGAGGAGGAAACCGCCGCCCTCGCCTTCCTTGCCCTGCTCGCTGCCGTGCCCGCCGCCTCCACCGCCGATGACGCTCGCGGCCGGGATGATCACGACACCGTCCTTCTCCACCGGTTCGCCGTAGACGCGCCGGACGGTGAGGTTGTCCCGCATGACACCGACGATCTTCTCGAGTCCCATCAGGTCCCCGCCCTGTCCAGTTCCAGCGCGATCGCGCCCCGCAGGAGCTCCCGCGCCCGGTCCAAGTCCATCGAACCAGAAAGCCACCGCTCGCTGAGTCCTTCGACGAGGCTGGTGAGCCGTTCGGCGGCGTCCTCGGCCCCGGCGCCCTCGACGCGCCGGATCACCTCGGCGACCTCGTCCACCCAGATCCGGGTCGACTGCGCCAGCGGTTCGCGCAGTTCCGGAGTGAACACGGCACTGGCTCGCAGCTCTCCCCAGGCGGTGCTGTTCTCCCGCACGGCCTGCGTGTCCTGAAGCTCCCCGAACAGCAGGAGTTCCAGCTCGGCACGGGGATCCGCCGCCTCGGCCGCGGCCTCTTCGGTGTAAGCCGCGGCGCGATCGCTGACGAATTCCAGTGTCTTCTCGAGCAGCCCGGCGCGGTTGGTGAAGTGGTAGTAGATCAGCGACGTCGAGATGCCTGCCTCGGCCGCGATCTTCTCGACCCGCAGGCCCCGCACCCCGCTGCGCGCGATCACTCGCACGGCCGCTTCCAAGATCTTCTGCTGGCGTTCGGACACGGGTGATCACCCTAGCGGTCTCGTCCTGACTGAATTTTCAGTCAGGATGCTATCGTGTCCTCGCCGGCCCGACCAAGGAGTGCGGAGTGTTCGATTCGTCCCTTCCCCGTCGCACGGTCCTGCGTGCGCTGACAGCGGCCGTCGCCGTCGGGAGCGCGGGATGCTCGGCGAACCCGGCCGCGCCTGCCCCGAAGCCGGGTTCGCCCGCACCCGCCGCGGCGGCTCGCCGGATGGGCGCCGAATGGGAGAGCCACGCGCGCACCTATCTGTCGTGGCCGGCGTCGAGGTCCATCTGGGCGGAGGACCTGCCCGCGGTCCGCGAGGAGATCGCCGGTCTGGCCAAGGCGATCGCCGACTACGAACCGGTAGCGCTCCTCGCCCGGCCCGAGCACGCCGACGCCGCTCAGCAGGCTTGCGGCGACACCGTCGAGGTCGTCCCGATCCCGGTCGACGACCTGTGGGCCCGCGACACCGTCCCGGTGTTCGTCGAGGAGGCGGGCAAGGTCGCGGGGGTCGACTTCAACTTCAACGGCTGGGGGAACAAACAGAAGCCGCACGACAAGGACAACGCCGTCGCGAGGTCCGTGCTGGGCAAATACGGCCTGGCCCGCACCGAAACCTGGATCACCGCCGAGGGCGGCTCGTTCGAGACCGACGGCGCCGGCACGGTGATGGTCACCGAAAGCTCACTCGTCAACGACAACCGCAACAAGGGCAGGAGCCGCCAGGAGATCGAAGACGAACTGAAGAAGCTGCTCGGCGTCCGGAAGGTCATCTGGTTCGCGGGCGTACGCGGCGAGGACATCACCGACGCCCACGTCGACTGCCTGGCCCGGTTCACCGCACCCGGCGTCGTCCTCCTGGACAGGGCGGCGCCCGGAACCCCGCCCGATTCCTGGTCCCGCGCGGCCGATCAGGCGAGGTCGGTGCTCGCGAGCGCCACCGACGCCGACGGCGAACCCTTCAAGGTGATCGACCTCGTCCAGCCGGATCCGGACAAGGTCGAGGGTTACGGCGAAGACAGCGTGATCTCGTACGCCAACTTCTACGTGGCGAACAAGTCGGTCTTCGTGCCGAGGTTCGGTGACACCGAAGCGGACGAGCGCGCCCAGCAGGTCTTGCGCGAACAGTTCCCCGGCCGCGAGATCGTGCCGGTGAAGATCCCGGCCATCGCCTCGGGCGGCGGCGGGATCCACTGCTCGACGCACGACCAGCCGGGTCAGCCTTCCTGAGGCAGCACCGACATCACTTCGGACACCGGGCGCAAATGCTCCTCCAGCAGCCGCGACGCCTCTTTCGCGTCGTGGTCGTTCAGGGCGGCGACCAGTGCCCGGTGCTCCTCGTTGATCACGGTCAGCCGTTCCGGCCGGGCCTCCAGCGCGCGGACCGTGACCCGCTGTTGCCGCGAACGAAGGGTGTCGTACAGCTCGGTCAGGACGGTGTTGCCCGCCGCGTTCACGATGGCGCGATGGAAGCGGCGGTCGAATCCCGAAACGGCGAACCAGTCGCGTTCGGCGCCGGCGCTCGCCATCGCCTCGATGAGTTCCGGCAGTTCGGCAGGCGCGCCCGCCCGGTTCGCGCACAGCGTCGCGATGGCGTGCCCTTCGATCAGCCGCCTGCTCTGGTAGACCTCTTCCAGCTCCCTGGCGGTGACCGTGCGCACCTGGGCGCCCTTGCGCGGCAATAGGCTGATGAACCGCTCCGCGGCCAGCCGGTGGAACGCCTCGCGCACCGGTGTCCGGGACACCCCAACGACACCGGAGACCCACATCTCGTCGAGGAAGCGGCCGCCTTCCAGCTCGCCCGAGATGATTCCGTCGCGCAGCCACGTGTAGACCCGCTCGCGCGCCGGGCCGCCCCCTTCGGCGGTCACAGTCATCTCGTTCCCCCTCTATGCCGTCACTTTCCGCGACTGAGCCTACACCTGGACCAGCCAAGTATCCATCATGTATACAAGAGTTCCACTTATTGGAAGGGGTCCCATGGTGCACGTCGCGGTGGCGCAGTTCGCGCCCGGCAACGACAAAGAGGCCAACCTCGCCCGCGTCGCCGCCCTCGCCGGCGAAGCGGCCGACCGCGGTGCGCGGGTGGTCGTGCTGCCCGAGTACTCGTTGTTCACCGTACCGACGATGAGCCGGGAATTCGTGACCTCGGCCGAAGAACTCGACGGCCGGTTCGTCACCGAGCTGCGCGGGCTGGCGAAGGACCGGCAGATCACCGTCGTCGCGGGCATCAACGAAGCGCTCCCCGGCGGCGAGCGGATCTCGAACACCCTCGTCGCGGCCGGTCCCGATGGCGCCATCGCCGCGCTCTACCGCAAGCTGCACCTGTACGACGCCTTCGGTTTCCGCGAGTCGGAGCTGGTCCGGCCCGGCGACATCGAAGCGCCGGAGACGTTCGAGGTCGACGGGATCACCTTCGGTCTCCAGACCTGCTACGACCTCAGGTTCCCGGAGGTCACCCGCCGCCTGGTCGACGCGGGTGCCGACGCGGTACTGCTGCCCGCGGAGTGGATGCCCGGTCCGCTCAAGGAGGACCACTGGACCACCCTGGTCCGGGCCAGGGCGATCGAGAACACGATCTACCTCGTCGCGGCCGGGCAGGCCGCGCCCGCCGGTTCGGGGCACAGCATGATCGTCGACCCGATGGGCGTGGTCGTCGCCTCGCTCGGGGAGCGCACGGGGACGGCGACCGGCGAGGTCTCCGCCGAGCGGATCTCCGAGGTGCGTGCGAAGAACCCGGCGCTGGAACTGCGCCGGTTCGCCGTCACCCCGAAGTCCTGAGTATCTTCTGACCCGGAGGTCCGTTCGTGAAGACACGCCCTCGGGCGTGGTGACGCGGCTTCCGTACGCCTGGGTGCCGGGTGGCCGCCCGGCACCCAGGCTCGTTTCACGGCACCAACAGTCCCCAGTGGACCGCCCACGGGACGAACAACGCCGCGCCCGCCAGCAGCAGGCCGACCCGGACTCCCCCGCGTTCCTTGCTCCGCCACCCCGAAACCGCCGTGACCACACCGGCCGCGACGACACCGACGGCGATCAGCTGCAGCGCGAGCCAGGGCACCGTCCGTCCGAAGAGGACCGGACCGGGCGCCATCGCCGCCCCCATCGACAGGGCGATGTAGTAGACGAGGAACCCCGCCGTGGCGAGCGAACCGGTCGCCGCCAGCCACCGGGCGGGCCCGGCGAGCGGAACGGTCTCCCGGCGGCGGAACAACGCCGTCACCGGATAGCCCGCGAACGCGAGCAACGCCAGCGCCCAGACCCCGATCTGCACCCACGGCGCCTCGTACCAGGCGAGCGGTGCGAGGGCGACGCTCTGGCTCGCCTGGACCGGAGGCGGGTCGGCCGACCGCCCGTCCTTCGTTCCGTTCACCCAGTTCGCCACGAGTTCGAGGTAACCGGGGGCGAAGCCGTCGAGCTTGTCGAAACCGTCGGTGGTCCGCCGGAGCCCGTGCTGGGCCTGCGGGAACACCTTCAGCGTGTAGTGCCGGTTCCCCGCGCGGTCCAGTGTTTCCCGGAAGATCCGGACGGCCTCACCGGGCGGGGTGAGCCGGTCCAGTTCGCCCCACAGGCCGAGCACCGGCTGCCGCACCTTCTCCAGCACCGGCACCGGGTCGTACCCGGCCTCGGGGAACACGCCGGCACCCGCGAGGGTCCGCATGTTCGTCGACGACACCATGTCCACCATCGAGCCGGTGACCCCGCCCCGCCGGAGATAGGTCTCGAGCGCCCACGCCTGCTGACGATCCGGAGACACCCCGTTGGCGCCGACGGTGACCGCGAACGCGACGTCCTTCGACTTCGACGCCGCCAACGGCGCGACCCAGCCTCCTTCGCTCAAGCCCCACACCCCGACGCGGGCCGGATCCACGCCGGGACGCGAGCGCAGCGCCTGCACGGCGGCGAGCGCGTCGTCGGCCAAGACCGAGTAGTCCCGCTCGAACAGCGAATACCCCTCGGTCCGCTTGTCGTAGATCAGGGTCGCGATCCCCGCCTTGGCGAAAGCCTCCGCCTCGGCACGGTAATCGTCCCGGTCGTGTTCGCCGGATCCGTGCACCATGACGATGCCCGGCGCCGGACCTCCGCCCTCCGGCGCGACCACCGTTCCCCGCAGGGTGACCCCGTGGCTGGTGAACGAGACTTCGCCTTCCGGAGCCGCGGCGGGCAGCGGCGACGAAACCGCCACGACGGCCGCGAGCACGGCGGCGATCATCGCCTGCTCACCCGGATCACCTCGAGCGACGGCGACGCGAGGATGTCCTTCTCGCAGTACCGTTCGGCGACCCACTGCTTGCGCGAGTACAGCTCCGTCTGGTCGCTGTGGTGCGCCGATTTCGGGTTCGCCGACTGCGAGTAGGTCATCAACGTCGTCGTGTCCGGGCACCCGGTCCCGTTGAACGCCACGACATGCAGATACGTCCCGCCATGCGTGAACTCGGTGTATCCACGGGTCGGATCCCAGGGACCGCCCAGGGAGTTGTAGACCCCTCGGCCCGCGGTTCCGCCGCCCAGCGGGATCTTCCGGCCGTCACGGACGACGTAGTGGTGGTCACCGTACGGCGCGTCGAGCGGGATCTTCGCCGCTCGCAGCTCCGAAACGGCGTCGGAGAGCGCCTTGCGGATCGCCGCGTTCCCCGTGTCGAGCGTGTTCGGCGTGTGGACCGGATTCCTGACGTCGAACGGGTTCTTCCAGATCTCCGGCCCCATCCGGTCCACCGCGGCCCAGAACCTGTCGAAGAGCAACGCTCCCCGGCTTCCGGCGTCCGAACGACCGTCCCAGGCCGCCAGCGCCGCGCAAGCGTCGTCCAGTCCCGGCATCGTGCGGCACATCGCGACGACGTCGGCCCGCACGAGTTCGGCGGCGTGGTCCCGGTTCGAGAACATCAGGTCCCGCATCGCTTGCCCCGTGAAGCCGCCCTTCTTCAGCTGGTCGGCGATCTCGACGAGACCGGCACGCGTCCGCATGTTCTGCTCGTAGCGGACCGGGCCCACGATCCTGGGGAAGCCGGTCTTCGGCTCGGCGGGGTTGACCAGCCAGGAGCTGTCGTTCGAGTTCGCCGCGTAGTCCGACCGGCTCATGCTCGGCAGGCTGGACGGGCCGAAGACACCCGGCCGCAGTGCGTCGCGGTCGCGGCCCCAGGCACAGGCCGTTTTGGAGCCGTCGAGCACCGCGACCCCGTTGGCGTCGAACATTTCCTTGCCCAGCGGCGTGTTGCAGCGCGCGGCCTTCTCGTCGGTGACGTGCGGGATCCCGTGGATCTGGCTGAACTCCACCCGGCCGCCGTCGTCGGTGGCGAGGATGTTCATCCACGGCAGCCCCTGCGTCTCGCGGACCGCGCCGATCATCTCCCCCGCCGTCCGGCCGCGGGCGATCGCGAACATCGAGTTCGTCATCCCGAGGTTCGTGGCGTTGGCGTCCGCGATGGCGAACGCGCTCACCGCCGTCCACGGCAGTTCCCGCTGCCCGAGCCGGGTCGTCACCGGGCCGTACCTGGTCGTCCACTGTGGACGTACGACGCGTTCCAGGGTGCCGTCCGCCTTGCGCGACAGCACACTCACGTCGGTCCGCCGCATCCGCTCGGGTTTCCCGTCGACCAGGTACGTCGTCGGCGAGCCGGGCACGAGCTTCAGCTCGAACAGCGTGTACGTGCGCGTGGTGTCGGTGGCGGTGCCGCTCCAGGCCGCGGTTTCGTTGTGCCCCAGCCACATCAGCGGAATCCCGGGGATGCCCGCACCGCTGACGTTCAGCTTGCCCGGCAGCGTCACCTGCGACTGCCAAAGCCTGGTCCCGCTCAGCTGCCACGGCAGATGCGGATTGGCCAGCGAGACACCGCGTCCGTTCGCCGACGCGGCGGAGCCGATCGAGATCGCGTTGCTGCCGATCCCGGTCTCCCCGAGCATCTGTTCGGTACCGCCACCTGCGGGCGGGGCACCCGGCAGCGACGCGGTGATCGAGTCCGCGACGCCGCCCTGCCCGAAGATCATGCCGACCGCGTGACTGTGGCGGTACACGTCGAGTTCGGTGATCGGCTTCAGCCAGCCCGCGCCCCGGCAGGCCGGGTCGGTGATCTCACCGGTGCGCAGGTACTTGTTGACCCCCTCGACGTAACCGCGGATCAGTTCGCGGACTTCGCGGTACGGCCCGCGCGGCGCCGGCACCGACAGGAGCCGCTCGACGGCACCGCTTTCGTTGAGACCTTGGAAGTACAGGTCGCTGGCGAGGTTCGTGTTCGCCTGGCTCACCCCGCTCGTCGGCGGCGCGTCCGGCCCGAGCCAGCGGGAACGCTCGGCCCGCGTCGTGACCGCGACGTCCGCGATCGCGCAGATGTTGTCCTTGGCCGCGGCGAATCCCTGTCCGAAGCCCAGGGTCACCCAGTCGTTCGCGACGATATGCGGGATGCCGTATTCGGTGTAGCGGATGGTGGCGTCCGACCGGGATCCCCCGTCCGGCGGTTGCGCGGCCGCCGCGGTCCCCGCCGCGAGCAGGCCCGCCGCGGCGCAGACGGCCGCGATTCTCTTCCAGAGCAGCATGCTGCTCCCCCTTTGTGTGTGGAGTAGTTCGTGAAGACACGCCATCCGGCGTGGTGACGCGATGCCGGTGGTCGAGTGGCCGCTCTCCCACCGGTTTTCAGTTCCCTTCCTTCACCTCCCCGTCCGCGTCCGGGAACGCGGTCCAGCGCACGAGCACCTTCCGCGCGTCCGGACCTGGCTCGGGCCGCCAGTAGCGGCGTAGCAGCTCCAGGTAGTCGTCGAAGAACTCCTTGAGCTCTTCGAGGTTCAGGTAGACCGAGCCGCGCGAGAACACCAGCGCGTCACCCCATTCGCCCAGCTCACCGCGGCGCTCGAGGAAACTCGCCAGCTGTTCGAGGTCCTCGGTGAACGCGGCGCGCTGCGCCTCGTCGAACACGGCGCGCATCTCGTCGTTCTGCTCGCTGTGCCGCGGCCAGCGGATGTCGCGTGGCCGGGCGCGCCACCAGCGCTCCTTGCCGTGCGCGAGCTCCGGCGCCTCGTCGACGAAGTCGTACTTCGCCAGTTCCCGCAGGTGATAGCTGGTCGCGCCCGAACTCTCCCCCAGCTCCTTGGCCAGCTTCGTCGCCGTCGCGGGGCCGCGGCCCAACGCCTCCATGATCCGGCGGCGCAACGGGTGCATCACCGCCTTCAGCACGGCGGCGTCGGCGATCTCTTCGGGTGGCGGCGGACCGGTCATGACCCCAAGGTAGCCGTGCAAAGGAGATTGTGCAAAGGTCTCTTTGCACACGGTTCAGACCACTCCGCGAGGAGGGCAGAGGATTCTGCTGACGATTCGGTGAACTCAGCGTGAAATTGACAACTTCACTACGAAGGTCTTGTGCCGCGAGGACGAAAACTCGACAGGATCGCGAGTTTTTCGTTGCGTCGTCCCCGAAAACAGGTCGTATCGGATAGTTTTGCCCGGAGTCGACCTTGCGGGAGAGAACATGTCGAAGCACCGCCCCCGACAGACGGACAAGTTGTCCGCCCGGCACCGGACGGCCTTCGCGCTTGCCGGCGGCGCGCTCGCCGTGCTGCCCGCGGTCACCGCGTCGGCAGGACCCGACACCCCGATCGCCGCGCCGAAACCGGCCGCCCCGCAGAATCAGGCCTCGGCCTGGCAGCCACCGGCGGGCACGGTCCCGGAGATCGCCGTCGACGGCAGCCTCCCCGAGCCGCCCACCCCGGACCCGCTGACCGTCCCGGGGCATTCCGGCAACGTCGGCGGCGCGTTCGCACCTTCGGGCGCTCTCGGCATCCCCGCCAGCATGATGAAGGCGTACAAGAACGCCGCGGACATCCTCGCGAAGGAACTGCCCGGCTGCCACATCGACTGGGCACTGATCGCGAGCATCGGCCGGATCGAATCGAACCACGCGCGCGGCGGCTACGTGGACGCCAAGGGCAACACGCTGGAGCCGATCCTCGGCCCGCAGCTCAACGGCGCCGGGCCGTTCGCCGCCATTTCCGACACCGACGGCGGCAAGTACGACGGTGACACGGTGTGGGACCGCGCCGTCGGCCCGACGCAGTTCATCCCGTCCACGTGGAAGGGCTACGCCTCCGACGGCAACGGCGACGGCGAGTCGAACCCGAACAACATCTACGACGCGACGCTGGCCTCGGGCCGCTACCTCTGCTCCGGCGGGGTCGACCTGACGTCCGAGCAGACCCAGCGCGTCGCCGTGTACCGCTACAACCACTCGCTGTCCTATGTGGACACCGTGATCCGCTGGGCGGTTGCCTACCGCGGCGGCGTCGCGACGATGCCGGACAGCCAGGTCCCCGTCGGCGCGCCGGACTCCCAGGACGTCGCCGCCGGCACGCCCGGCGGCCAGGTCCCGGTGCCGACCCTGCCCGGCACTCCCCCACCCGGCACGACCACGCCGGGGCCGACCCCGTTGCCCGGCACTTCCGTCCCGCCGAGCAGCACCACGCCGCCGAGCAGCACTTCGCCTTCGAAGCCGAGCAGCACGCCGCCTTCGTCGACGCCTCCCTCGTCGACTCCGCCTTCCTCGACACCTCCTTCGAGCACCCCTCCGTCTTCGACGACGCCTCCGCCGTCCAGCACGTCTTCCGCGGCGCCGTCCTCGACCCCGGCGGGGAACACCGGCGAGACGTCCCCGACCAGCAGCACCTCGCCCACGCCATAACGCTCGCCAGGGTGGCGCTCACGTGAGTTTTCGCGGTCGTGGGGATGTCGTGAAGGGCTCGACACCTGGCACATCGGAAGCGCTGAAGGATCCGATCCAACCTGCGCCAGCAGGCACTAGCGGAGTGGTTGTGGGCTGAAGGCTCCCTTCACCGAGTCTGATGCGACGAAAGGAGCCTTCGCCCCGGTCGGCACGGAGAGCGGCGGTTCGCTCGCAGGTGCCGCCTCGTGAGTGTTTGGGTCGCTAGGGCCAAGGGTGTCTGATTCGAGACCTGCGGTCCGTGAAGGACCCCTTCATGTGCTTCAGGCGAGAAGGGCGTGGATACCGACTGGGTCGGGTCCCGTGCCCGGAATGTCCCGCGGACAGGCCGCGTTGTCGCTTCCGTAGCTCACCTACGAGAGAAGCGAGACACGGATGTCGTCTTTCGTCATGACCGCCGAGGAACGGGAAGCCTTCCTGAGCGAGGTCCACATCGGGGTCCTGGCCGTGGAGCGGGAAGGCCGAGCCCCGCTGGCCGTTCCGGTCTGGTACGACTACGAGCCCGGCGGCGAACTCCTGATCTGGATGGACGGCGGTTCGGTCAAGGACAAGGCGATCAAGAAGGCGGGCAGGCTCAGCCTGGTCGCGCAGTCGGAGACGCTGCCGTACAAGTACGTGACGGCCGAGGGTCCGGTCATCGCGAACGACACCCCGCCGACCCGGGAGCAGGCGCTGAAGATCGCGCACCGCTACCTGCCGGAGGACGAGGGCACGAAATACGTCGACGGCGCGCTCAGCGACAACTCCGTGCTGGTCCGCGTCCGGCCCGAGAAGTGGCTGAGCAACGACCAGGGCAAGGCCTGACCGGACGACGGTGTCCCGGCAGGCGAGCCACCGGGACACCGTCGTTCAGCCCGCGATCGGTTCGAACTCGACGACGCTGTCGAGTGCCTTGCCCATCGCGGCGTTCCCTTCGCGTTCGATCATGATCTCCACGAGCACCGGCCGCGACGTCCGCTCGGCCTCCTTGCGCGCCCACTCCAGCGAAGCCCGGATCTCGCCCGGCTCGGTGACGCGGGTGCCGGAGCAGCCGTAGGCCTCCATGACCTTCACGTTGTCCGTGCCGATCTTGTCGTAGTGGATGTCGACCTCGAAGTTCATCTCGTAGCCGGTTTCCGCCTGCCGGATGAGCCCGAGGTACTCGTTGTTCAGCATGATCAGCACGAACCCGACGTCGTACTGCGCGGCCACCGCCAGCTCCTCGACCAGGAACTGGAACGAGTAGTCCCCGACGACGCCGACGACCTCGGCCTCCGGTTTCGCCTTCTTGACGCCGATCGCCGCCGGGATCTCCCAGCCGAGCGGGCCCGCCTGGCCGCACACCTGATAGTGCCGCGGCTTGTGCGCGCGCTGGAACTGCCCGGACCAGATCTGGTAGAGCCCGATCGCGGTGACGAAGTAGGCGTCCTCGCCGTAGAACTCGTTGATCTCCTTGAACACCCGAGGCGCCTTGATCGGCGTGTCCTCGAAGTCCTCGCGCCGCGGCAGGCTCTCCTTGAGCTCGCCGATGCGCCGCGGCCAAGCGCGGTCCCGCGCCAGGGAACGCTTCGACGCCGCCTCGATCAGCGCGTCCAGGAAGGCGCCTGTGTCCGAGACGATGCCGAGGTCCGGCCCGAACACCTTGCCCAGCTGGGTCGGCTCGATGTCGACGTGGATGAACTTCCGGTTCCCGCGGTAGACGTCGAGGTCACCGGTGTGCCGGTCGCCGAACCGCGCGCCCAGCGCCAGCACCAGATCCGCTTCGAGGAAGGCCGCGTTCGCCCAGCGCTGCGAGGTCTGGATACCCGCCATTCCGGCGAACAGCTCGTGGTCTTCGGGGAAGCTTCCCTTGCCCATCAACGTCACGCCGACCGGGACGCCGAGCAGTTCGGCCGCGGTCCGCAGCCGGTCGCTCGCGTCGCCGAGCACCACGCCACCGCCCGCGAGGATCAGCGGCCGCTCGGCGGCCAGGAGGAGGTCCAGCGCCCGCTCGACCCTGGCCGGGGACGGCGTCGCCCTGGTGACCGGGAGCGGCGAGTCGATACTGGAGTCCCATTCGATCTCCTGCCGCTGGACGTCGATCGGCAGATCGATCAGCACCGGCCCCGGGCGGCCGGACCGCGCGATCCGGAACGCCTCCCGGAACACCCACGGCAGCTGGGCCGCCTCTTTGACCTGCACCGCCCATTTGGTCACCGGTTTGGCGATCTCGACGATGTCGACGGCCTGGAACGCCTCGGTGTGCAGCTTCCGCGAGTCGGCCTGCCCGGTGATGCACAGGATCGGGATCGAGTCGGCCTGCGCGGTGTAGAGGCCGGTGATCATGTTCGTCCCGGCGGGCCCGGAGGTGCCGATCGCGACGCCGACGTTGCCGGTGGTCCTCGCCCAGCCGTCGGCCATATGGGTCGCGCCCTCTTCGTGACGCACGATCAGATGCTCGATACCGCTGTCCTGCATCGCGTGGTACAGCGGGAGGATCGCGGCGCCCGGACAACCGAAAGCGGTGTCGACGCCCTCACTGACCAGGACGTCGACGACGGCCTGCATGGCGGGGATTCTGGGCATGCGTCACTCCTTGTTTTCCGCGCCGGACAGCGATTCGACGACCTTCAGCAGGGCGGAGTGATCGAGCGAGCCGTGGCCCATCGCCCGTCCGGCGGCGACGAGCTGGGCGACCAGCCCGGTGAGCGGCAGCGCGACGTCGGCCTGCCTGGCGGCGGCGAGCGCGATGCCCATGTCCTTGTGGTGCAGGTCGATCCGGAAACCCGGCGCGAATTCCCTCGCCACCATGGACTTCCGCTTCAGTTCGAGGATCCGGCTGCCCGCGAGGCCGCCCGCGAGGACGTCCAGTCCGACGCCGGCGTCCACGCCCGAGGCTTCCAGCAGCACGATGGCTTCGGCGATCAGCCCGTACGTGCCGCCGACGACCAGCTGGTTCGCGGCCTTGACGACCTGGCCGGCGCCGTGCGGCCCGACATGGACGATCGTCTTGCCGACCGACTCCAGGATCGGGAGCCCGGCGGCGAAGTCGTCGGCCTCACCACCGACCATAATGGACAGTGAGGCCTGCTCGGCCCCGGCCTGGCCGCCGGAAACGGGCGCGTCGAGCACCCGGATCTCGCGTTCACCGGCCCGCTCGGCCACCTCGATGGAGGTCTCCGGCCTGATGGTGCTCATGTCGATCAGCAGCGTGCCGGGCTTCGCCGATTCCAGCACTCCGCCCGCCGCCAGCACGACCGCCTCGACCTGCGGATGGTTCGGCAGCATGGTGATGACGACTTCCGCGTCCGCCACGGCGTCGGTCACCCCGTTCGCGGCGCGGCCGCCCGCGGCTTCCAGCCTGGCGAGCGCGTCCGCGTTCGTGTCGAATCCGCTCACCTCGTGGCCGGCGGCGACGAGATGTCCCGCCATCGGCCCGCCCATGATCCCCAGGCCGATGAATCCCAGCTTGGT
Source organism: Amycolatopsis sp. EV170708-02-1 (assembly GCF_022479115.1). Classification (NCBI taxonomy): domain Bacteria; kingdom Bacillati; phylum Actinomycetota; class Actinomycetes; order Pseudonocardiales; family Pseudonocardiaceae; genus Amycolatopsis; species Amycolatopsis sp. EV170708-02-1. The sequence continues at coordinate 1,368,238 of NZ_CP092497.1, read as the reverse complement.
CATGCCAGTCCCCTTCGTTCGAAAGGCAGCCACGACAGCGAATCCGCGCTCGGCCCGTCGGGTTTGTACTCCACGCCGACCTGCCCGCGGTAGCCCGCCGTCTGCAGCTTTTCCAGGTATCCCTCGATGTCCAGCGTTCCGGTCCCCGGCTGGTGGCGCCCTGGGGCATCGGCGATCTGCACATGGCCGATCCGTCCGGTGTGGACGGTCGTGACCGTGTCGAGGTCGTCACCGTTGACCGCCAGGTGGTACAGGTCGGCCAGCAGCTTCACGTTGTCCCGCCCGAGTTCGTCGAGCACCTTCAGTACGTCGTCCGCGGTCTTGAGCGGGTACTTCTCCGCCCCTGACAAAGGCTCGAGGACGATCTCCGCGCCGATCCGCGCGGCCGCGTCCGACGCGAGCGCCAGGTTCGACAAGCCGAGCTTGTCCTGCGCGGCCGGATCCGCGCCGTCGACCCGGTTGCCGTAGAGCGCGTTGAACCGGCGGCAGCCGAGCCGCTCGCCGAGATCGATCGCGGAAGCGATACCGCGGGCGAACTCGTCCTCGCGACCGGGCCAGGTGACCAGGCCACGATCACCACCCGCCATGTCGCCGGGGAAGAAGTTCAGCCCGGTCACCGCGACACCCGCCCGCTCGACCGACGCCACGAACGCGTCGACCTCGGCGGCCTCCGGCACCGGCGTCTCGAACGGCCACCAGTACTCGACCGCGGTGAAGCCCGCCGCGCGCGCCGCCTCCGCCCGGTCGAGCAGCGGCAACTCGGTGAAGACCAGCGACAGGTTCAGCACGTAGGGCAGTGCGTGACGCGAACCGGCAAGATCAGCCATCGAAACCTCTGCAATTTCGCTCTGCGGAAACTTTCTTTCGTATATCGAGAATAGCCCGCTGACCTGTCCAGGTCAACGGGCGGTATACCGGCAGAGGCGGTCGAGCGCGGGTACGGCCGGTCGCGAGGTTCAGCGGTCTCGCGTGTCCGCGGGGACGGCGCGTGTGATCAGGTGGACGACACACGTGACTGGATGGCCGACACACGTGTCGTCCGTCTGATCACGCGTGTCGGCCATCCGGTCACGCACCCTGGCGAGACTCAGCGGTTCTGGACGTGCTGCCAGCCGAAGCGACCCTTGATGCAGAGGTTCCCGTGGGTCACCGAACTCTCGTGGGGCGAGGTCACCTTGACGATCTCGTTGTCCTGGACGTGCAGCGTCAAGGAGCAGCCGACCCCGCAGAAGGTGCAGATGGTGGTCGTGGCGGTCTGCCGCGACTCGTCCCAGGTACCGTCCTCGCGCTTGTCGTGCTCGCGTTTGAAACTCAGCGCGCCGGTCGGGCAGACCTCGACGCAGTTTCCACAGTAGACACACGCGCTGTCCGGCAGCGGGTTCGCGAACTCCGTCGAGATCCGCGCGTCGAAACCGCGCCCCGCCATGGTGATGGCGAACGTGTTCTGCCACTGCTCGCCGCACGCGTCGACGCATTTGTAGCACTGGATGCATTTCCCGTAGTCGCGGACGTAGAGCTCGTTGTCCACTTTGACCGGCTGGCGCACGGTCGCCGCCGTCAGCCCGTCCGGGATCTCGTGTTCGCCGGGGCGGCGGTCGTCGCGATCGTCCGAAGGGGGCGCGGGCGGGCCGAACCGCTCGGGTTCCGCTCCGCATTCGGCCATCCAGCCCGCGACGCCGGGTGTGGTGGACAGATCCGTCGCCGATCCGAGGAGTTCGAGCACCACCTTGCGGCTGAGCCTCGTCCGGTCGGTCTCGGTCCGCACCACCATGCCCGGTTCCGCCTTGCGGGAGCAGGACGGCACGAGCGTGCGTGAACCTTCGACCTCCACCATGCAGACGCGACAGGCGTTCGCCGGCTCGAGGGTGTCTCCGTGGCAGAGCGTCGGGATGTCCTTGCCCGCCGCGGCACAGGCGTCCAGGATCGTGGATCCTTCGGGAACCCTGACGGCCTCACCGTCCACAGTGAACTCGACGAGCCGGCTCGGGAGTCCCAATCCGACAATGCTCACGATCGCTCCTCCAGTGCGCCGAGCCGGTCGATCGCCGACTCGATGGCGTTCCAGGCGGTCTGGCCCAGTCCGCAGATGGACGAATCCCGCATCACCTGGCCGACTTCGCGCAGCAGCGCGAGGTCGTCGCCGCCGGTACCGAGCCTGCGGCCGCCGACGATCCGGTGCAGCGCCTCCTCCTGCCGCACGGTGCCGATCCGGCACGGCACGCATTGCCCACACGACTCGTCCCGGAAGAACGCCGCGATCCGCAACAGGAACCCGCCGAGGTCGGCCTGGTCGTCGAGCGCGAGCACGACCCCGGAACCCAGCGTGGTTCCCGCGGCGCGCGCGTCCTCCATGGTCAGCGGCAGGGTGGTTTCGTCCGGGCGCACGAAACCACCCGCCGCGCCGCCAAGCAGGACGGCCCGCAGTTCACGGCCCTCCGGCACTCCCCCGGCCAGTTCGAGCAGCTCCGCCAGCGTCGTCCCGAACGGCACTTCGTACACGCCGGGGCGCCGGACGTTGCCGGACAGGCAGAACAGCTTCGGCCCGGTCGAACGTTCGGTCCCGATGCGGCGATACGCCTCGCAGCCTTCGGTGAGGATCAGCGGGATGTTGACCAGGGTCTCGACGTTGTTCACCACTGTGGGCTTGCCGAACAGCCCCTTCTCGACCGGGAACGGCGGCTTCGATCTCGGCTCGCCGCGAAAGCCATCGATCGAGTTGAAGATCGCCGTCTCCTCGCCGCAGATGTAGGCGCCCGCACCGCGCCTGATCTCGATGTCGAACGAGAACCCTTGCCGTCCCAGGATGTTCTCGCCCAGGAATCCTCTTTCGCGAGCCGTGTCGATGGCGTCGCTCAGCATCCTCAGCGCGCGCGGGTACTCGCCGCGTAGGTAGACGTATCCTTTTTGCGCCCCGATGGCGAACGCGGCGATCGTCATCGCTTCGACGAGCGCGAACGGATCGCCCTCGATCAGCACGCGGTCCTTGAACGTGCCCGGTTCACTCTCGTCGGCGTTGCACACCAGGTACCGGGTCCGTTCGGGCTGCCGGGCGGCGGCGTCCCACTTCCGGCCCGTCGGGAACGCCGCCCCGCCCCGGCCCATCAGCCCCGAATCGGTCACCTCGCGGATGACCCCGGCCGGTCCGAGCAGCAACGCGTTCCTCAACGCCGCGTAGCCACCTGCCGCACGATAGGCGTCCAGGCTCCCGGGCCCGACGACCCCGACCCGGCGCAGCAGGCGCAGCCCTGGTTCCCCTTGCTGCGGAACGGAAGCCGGGGCTTCCGTCCAGCCGGAGGGTTCGCGGGTGAGCTCACCCGGGGTGGCCGGAGCGAGCAATCTCAGCTCGGCCGGATCGCCTGCCTCGAAGGCCAGCGCCGCCGGAGCGCGTTCGCAGACGCCCAGGCACGGGCTGCGATGCCAGGCGATTCCCGCGGCGTCGAAGGTGTCGGTCACCGCCTCCGCGCCGTTGACCCGGCATGCCAGGTCCGTGCAGACGTGGATCACGCGCGGCGGCCGTTCCTTGAGCGAGAACAACGCGTAGAAACTCGCGACACCATAGGCTTCCGCCGGCGGGACGTTCAGCCGGCGGCAGATGTGGTTCAACGCTCCCTGACTGATCCAACCGACCCGGTCGTTCACGGCGTGCAACGCGGGAAGCAGCTGATCGCGGCTTCCGGCTCCGAGCGCGTCGACGGCGTGCCGTTCGGCGTCCGTCGGTTCGGCGTTCAGGAAACGCAGGTCCATTCCGGACTCCTCACACGGTGACGGGCAGCTTTTCGACCCGGATCGCGGCGGCCTTGTACTCGGCCGTTCCCGCGACCGGACAGGTCGCCTCGATGGTGATGACGTTGACGTCGATCTCGTCCGGGAAATGGAAGGTCATGAACGCCAGACCGGGACGCAGCCCCTCGTCGATCCGGACCGGTGCCTCGATCTCGCCGCGGCGGGACGAGATCCGCACGACCTCGTCCTCGGCGACCCCGAGCCGCATCGCGTCCGCCGGACACAGGTCGAGGGTCTCCCTCGGCGCAGCGGCGAGGGAAAACCGCCGGACTGGACGCCGGTGTTGTAGGAGTCCAGCCGCCGTCCGGTGGTCAGCCGGATCGGGAAGTCCTCGGTCAGCAGGTCCACCGGCGGGCTGTGGGCGATCACGGTGAACGGCGCCGGCCTGCCGCGTTTCGCCGGATCCTCTTCCCAGAGCCTGCCGTGCAGGAACGTCGGTTCGAGCTCGTCCTCGCGATAGCAGGGCCACTGGATGCCGCCGAGCTCCTCCAAGCGCGCGTAGCTCATCCCGGCGTGCATCGGCGACAACGTCCGGAGTTCGTTCCAGACCTCCTCGCCGCCCTGGTAATCCCAGTCGTGGCCGAGGCGCCGGGCGAGCTCGCACAGCAGCTGGATGTCGTCTCGCGCGCCCTCCGGGGGTTCGAGCGCCTTGCGGACCCGCTGGACGCGGCGTTCGCTGTTGGTGAAGGTGCCGTCCGATTCGCACCACGCGGCCGAAGCGGGCAGCACGACGTCCGCCAGCTGTGCGGTCTTGGTGAGGAAGATGTCCTGCACCACCAGGTGTTCCACATTGGACAGACGTTTGATCGTGTGCTCACAGTCCGCTTCGGACTGGACCGGGTTCTCGCCGATGATGTAGACGCAGGTCAGGTCGCCGCGTTCCATCGCGTCGAGCATCTGCGTGAGGTTGAGTCCCTTGTGTGGCGGTATGTTCGAACCCCAGGCCGCGTCGAACTTCGCCCGGACGTCCGCGTCGAGGATGTTCTGGAACCCCGGCATCCGGTCCGGGATGGCGCCCATGTCCCCGCCGCCCTGGACGTTGTTCTGCCCGCGCAACGGATTCAGCCCCGCGCCGTACCGGCCGACGTGTCCGGCCAGCAGCGCGAGATTGATCAGGGACAGGACGTTGTCGGTGCCGTTGTGGTGCTCGGTGATCCCGAGCGTCCACGACAGCTGGCCGCGGTCGGCGCGGGCGTAGGTGTGCGCGAGTTCGCGGATCAGCTCGGCCGGGACGCCGGTCGTCTCCTCGGCGGCTTCCAGCGTCCATGGCTCGACGGAGGCCGCGAACTCGGCGAACCCTTCGGTGGCCCGTTCGATGAAGGCGGTGTTGGCCAGTCCGGAATGGATGATCTCGCGCGCGATCGCGTGCGCCAGCGGGATGTCGGTGCCGACGTGCAGCTGGAGTTGCCGGTGCGCCCAGCTCGCGGTGCTGGTCCGGCGCGGGTCGATCACGAACAGTTTCGCGCCGCGGTGGACGGCCTTGAGCACGTGCTGGAAGAAGATCGGGTGGGCTTCGCGGGGGTTGCCGCCCCAGACGACGATGACGTCGGCGTCCTCGATCTCCTGATACGACGACGTCCCGCCGCCGCTGTCGAACACTCGCGCCAGCCCGGCGACGCTCGGCGCGTGACAGGTGCGATTGCACGAGTCGACGTTGTTGGTGCCGATCACCGACCGCGTGAACTTCTGTGCGACGTAGTTCATCTCGTTGGTCGCCCTGGCACAGGAGAACATGCCGAAGGCTTCGGGCCCTTTGGTGTCGAGCGTGCGCCGGAACCCGGCGGCGGCGCGCTCCAGCGCCTCCTCCCAGCTCGCCGGGCGCAGCACGCCCGAATCGCGGACCAGGGGCTGGGTGAGCCGGACGTACGGCTCGGTGTTCTTGCGCTTCATCGGGTTCCTCCGATTCAGTGCGCTCCGACGGGAACGGCGTTCGCGGTCTGGCCGAGCAGGCCGATCGCGGCGTGGACGTGGCGCAACGCGGGGGCGGGTACGCCGGTCAGCTCCGCGAGCTCGACGACGGCGCCGATGATCGCGTCGACCTCCAACGGCTTGCCCGCCTCGAGGTCTTGCAGCATCGACGTCTTGTGGTGGCCGACGCGCCAGGCGCCGTTGATGCGTTTCTCGACCGACACCTGGGGATCGCTGCCCGCGGCACGGGCGATCGCGAGGGTCTCGTTCATCATCGCGGCGACGAGCTCGCGAGTGTCCGGATGCTCGCATATCTGGACCATGGTCGCCCTGGTCAGCGCGCTGAGGGGGTTGAAGGCGACATTGCCCATGAGCTTGACCCAGATCTCGTCGCGCAGGTCGAGTTCGACCGGGGCCTTCAGCCCGCCCGCGATCATCGCGTCGGCGAGCGCCGCGCACCGGGACGTGACGCCGCCTTTCGGCTCCCCCAAAGCGAACCGGGTTCCTTCGAGATGCCGGATCACGCCCGGCTCCTCGATCACCGTCGAGCAGTAGACGACGCAGCCGATCGCGCGGCGCAGTTCGAGGACCTCGCTCACCGCGCCCCGGGGTCGACCGTCTCGATCCGGCGGTTCTCCAGCGGATGCCCGGTCAGGCCGTGGAAGTACCACCACGGGATCCCGTTCTGCGCGGCCACGATCGCGGTGTCCTCGCCCAGCAGCGGCGCGATCAGCGGACCGCAGGAGGCGTACGAATTCGCCTTCAGGCCGAGGAAGACGAAGTCGACCGGTCCGACCTGCGCCGGATCGTCGGTGACATGGGGGCGGACGGTGAAGTTCCCGCGCGGGCTGAGCACCCGCACGCCGTGCGCGCGCATCGCTTCGCCGTGCGCCCGTCTCGCGATGAGGTGGACCTCCGCCCCGCCTCGGTGGAGCGCGGCGCCGGCGTACGCGCCGATCGCGCCCGCACCCAGAACAGCGACCTTCATGACGTGCCTCCCGCTCAGCCGAAGACCAGATTGCATACAGTATCCTGTAGATGGTCGTCGCGCCAACCCCTCCCGCATTTCGTCCTCTCAATGCGCCAGGTCCGGCGAGTTACGCCTCCAAGCACGCGAGTTCGGCCTCCGATCACGCGAGTTACGCCTCCAAGCACTGCACCGGGCCGCACTCAGAGGACGAAATGCGGAGCAGAGGGGCGAATGTCGGGATTTTGCATACCAAAACCTGTATCCTGAACCGGACGAGTCATCCGGAGGTCCTGTGAGCCAGCCCGTTTCACCCCTGCCCGACCGCGGCCCCACCGGCCGCCGCGCCAAGGGCACGCTCAACCCGGCGACGGCCAAACGCGTCGAGCGGCCCGCTCCCCTGCGCCAGGTCGTCTACGAAGCGCTCGCGGAGCTGATCATCAACCGGACCCTCGAACCCGGCCAGCACCTGGTCGAGGCGGACCTCGCCGAGTACCTGGGCGTCAGCCGCCAGCCGGTCCGCGAAGCGTTGCAGCGCCTGCAGAGCGAGGGCTGGGTCGACCTCCGCCCCGCGCAGGGCGCCTTCGTGCACATGCCCACCGACGAAGAAGCCGATCAACTGCTCAGCGTGCGCACCGTGCTGGAGGCGCACTCCGCCCGTCTCGCCGCCGACAGGGCCGGCGGCGAAGACGTCGAACGCCTGTGGGAACTGCAGAAGACCGGGCTGGAGGCGTTGGCCGCCGACGACACCGAAGGCCTCGTCGCGGCCAACGCCGCACTCCACGCGTTCATCACCGAGCTGTCCGGCAACGCCGTCCTCGCCGAGATGATCGGCATGGTCGACCGCCGGGTCCGCTGGTACTACACCCCGATCGCCCGTCCGCGCAGCCACGACGCCTGGCAGGAGCACGAGGACCTGATCAAGGCCATCGCCACCGGTGACCCCGTCGCCGCCGAACGGATCATGAACCAGCACACCGAGCGCACCAGGCAGGCCTTCCACGAACGCCCGAAGGACGACTGAACGGCGATCTCGCGTGATCGGACGGACGACACGCGTGTCCAGACGGACGGCACGCGGCATTAGGCCGGGTTCAGCTCCTGCTCACGCTTCGGCGTCCGCGAACGCGAGCGCCCAGGCTGCCGGAGCAGCAGGCTGAGCGCGGCCGCCAGCAGGCTCGTCCCGCCCGCGAGGAAGAACGCGCCGCCGTAACCCCACGCCACCACGACCATCGCGCCGACACCGGAGCCGACCAGGCCCGAGATCAGCTTCGAGCTGTAGACCAGGCCGTAGTTGCTGGCGTTGTTGTTCTCGCCGTAGAAGTCCGCCGTCATCGCCGCGAACAGCGGGAAGATCGCGCCGCCGCCGAAACCGGAGATCATCGAGGCCAGCAGGAACAGCGGCATGCTGCCGATCGAGCCGGACAGGTACACCGCCACCTGCGCGAGGCCGAGCACCACGCAGACCATGAACAGGGTCTGGCGCCGCCCGTAGCGGTCGGAGATCCAGCCGATCACCCCGCGGCCGGTGCCGTTGATGATCGCCTTCAGGCTCATCGCGAGCGCGACGATCCCGCCCGCGAAACCCATCTCGTTGCCGAACGGGACCTGCATCGCGATACCGAAGATGTTCACCCCGGCCGTGCACAACAGGCAGAACCACATCAGCGGCAGCATGCCGGTCCTGAGCGCCTCCTTCGGCGTGTACTGCTTCACCGCCGGCGGATTCTTCTGCAGGGAACGGCGGACCCGGGGATCGTCGGACACCTTCAACGGGTCGACGTGCGCCGGCCACCAGTTCTTCGGCGGGTCCTGGAAGTAGAAACCGCTCACCCCGACCACCGCCGCCAGGAAGATGCCGACCACGAGCAGGACGCCCGAGAAGTTGGAAAGGTCCATATAAGAGGTGAAGAGGAAGATGAAAGGCACCGAACCGTAGGCGAAACCGCCGTTGACGAAGCCGGTCTTCCCACCCCTGCGCTCCGGGTACCACTTCCCCACCATGTTGACGCAGGTCGCGTACACCAGCCCTGCCCCTCCGCCGCCGAAGAACCCGAAGCCCAGGTACGCCCAGATCTCGCTGGGCGCGTACGCGAGCGAAAGGTACGCCAGCAGGGTGCCCACCGCACCCAGCAGCATCGCCGCTTTGGCGGGCAAGGTCCCGTTCTCCCGCATCTTCCCCGCCGGGAAGGCGACGATCGCCTGGAAGAACACCCAGACCCCGAGCAGCCAGAAGATGGTGGCGCCGTGCCAGCCGTGTGCGGCCGACAGCGTCTCCTCCGCCGACGTGAACGCGTATTCCGACGAACTGATGGCCATCATGGCGACCCAGGGCAGGATCACCATCGTCCATCGTGGACGGCCCATGATGTCGCGATCGGTTTCGCCGACGCGATAGATCCGGCCGTTCGAATCGATTACTTCCTTGTACGCTCCGGGTGGTTGAGCCGCGGTCGATGACGTCATTGTCATTCTCCTTGGGTCGGTTTGGGGCCGGAATCAGCCGAGCAGTCCCGCGGAACGTGCCCAGCGATACTTCGCACCGAGCACGGCCACCGGTTTCTCCGTCGTGTAGGGATAGGCGACGACACCGTGCTCGTACAGAAAACTGCTGGCCTGTTCGACCTCGACATCGCCTGCCAGCGAGGCGACGACGGGCTTGTGGATCCCCTTCGCCCGATATTCGGAAACGACTTCCGAAACCAGTTCCGCGAAGATCATCGGCGGGGTGACGATAGTATGCCAATAGCCGAGGATCAAGGCATGGATTCGCTCGTCCGCCAAACCGAGCGCGATGGTGTTCCGGTAGGTGGTAGGTGGCTCGCCGCCGGTGATGTCGACGGGGTTGCCCGCGGCGCCGAACGGCGGGATGAATTCGCGGAAGGACGCGTCGAGATCGGGCGGGATCTCCATCAGATTCAGCCCGTTGTCCACACAGGCGTCGGAAAGCAGCACACCCGACCCGCCCGCGCCGGTGATGATCACGACGTTCTCACCCTTCGGCGTCGGCAGCAAGGGGATACCGCGCGCGTATTCGAGAAGATCGTTGAGGCCGGGTGCCCGGATGACCCCGCTCTGCCGCAGGATGTCGTCGTAGACCTTGTCGTCACCCGCCAGCGCGCCGGTGTGCGAGCTCGCCGCTTTCGCGCCCTGGGAAGTGCGGCCCGCTTTGAGGACGACGACCGGTTTCCGCACCGAAACCCGTTTCGCCGTTTCCGCGAACGATCGCCCGTCTTTCAGATCTTCGAGATGCATGGCGATCAGGTCGGTGTTTTCATCGTTTTCGAAGAAGGTGAGCAGATCGTCCTCGTCGATATCGGCCTTGTTGCCGACCCCGACGATCGACGAGACACCCATTTTCGCCGATCGGCTGAAACCGAGGATCGCCATCCCGATACCGCCGCTCTGCGAGGAGAGCGCGACACCGCCCTTGACGTCGTACGGCGTGCAGAACGTCGCCGAAAGATTCTCCGGCGTGTAGTAGTAGCCGTAGATGTTGGGGCCGAGGATCCGGACGCCGTGTTCCCGCGCGATCGCGACGACCTGGTCCTGGAGTTCGATGTTCCCGGTCTCGCCGAAGCCGGACGGGATCAGGATCGCCCCGGCCACCCCTTTGCGGCCCGCCTCCTCCAGCGCGGCGGGGACGAACTTCGCGGGGATGGCGAACACCGCGACGTCGACGTCGCCCGGAACGTCGGAAATGCTCGGATAGGCCTTGCGGTCGAGGATCTCGGCCGCCTTGGGGTTGATGGGATGGATCTCCCCCGCGAACCCGCCGTTGACGAGGTTCTTCATCACCGAGTTGCCGATCTTGCCCGCCTCGGCCGACGCGCCGATGACGGCGATCGACGCCGGCTTCATGATCCGGGTCATCGACGCCAGGATCTCCTCCTGGGTGAACCGCACCGGCTCCCGCGCCGCTTCGGGATCCACCAGGATCCGGACGTCCACCGCGGTGGCGCCGCCGGGGTGGCCAGCACCGGGTTGAGGTCGACCTCGGCCAGCTGCGGGAAGTCGGTGACCAGGGTGCCGACGCGGGTGAGCACGTCGGCCAGCGCGTCCCGGCTCACCGGTTCCGCACCTCGGACGCCGCGCAGGATCTCGGCGGCGGCGATGCCGTCGATCATCGAGAACGCCTCGTCGCGGTCGAGCGGGGCGAGGCGGAACGTGACGTCCTTGAGCACCTCGACCAGCACCCCGCCGAGGCCGAAGGCGACGATCTTGCCGAACGTGGCGTCGGTGGTGGCGCCGATGATCACCTCCTGCCCGCTGCTGAGCATCCGCTGCACCTGTACGCCGGTGATCTCGGCTTCGGCGTCGTACGCCTCGGCGTTGGCGACGATGGTCCGGAAGCCGTCCGCCACCGCCTCGGCGGTCGAGAGGCCGACCAGCACCCCACCGGCCTCAGTCTTGTGCAGGATGTCCGGCGAGACGATCTTCAGCACCACGGGGAGCCCGATCTCCTCCGCCTGCGCGACGGCCTCCTCCTCGGTGGTCGCCAGCCGTTCCGCCGGGGTCGGGATGCCGTACGCCTCGCATACCTGACGGCCTTCCGGCGCGGTGAGCGACGTCCGCCCCTCGGCGGCGACCTTTTCGAGGATCTTCTCGACGATCTCTTTGTCTGCCACGAGTTTCTCCACTCAGATCACGCCGGCCGCGCGCAGCCGGTCCAGGTCGTCCGCGCCGTAGCCGAGCTCGCCGAAGACCTCGGCGTTGTGTTCGCCGAGCAGCGGCGAGCGTTCGACCTCGACCGGCGAATCCGACAGCTTCAGCGGGCAGCCCACGGTCTTGAAGGCCCCGCGTTCGGGGTGGTCGACCTCGACGACCGAGCCGAGCTCGGCCAACGTGGCATCCTCGGCGAGTTCCTTGGTGGACAGGATCGGGCCGCAGGGGATGTTGTGGGCGTTGAGCGCCTCCATCACCTCCCATTTGGTGTGCTTCTCGGTCCACTCCTCGATCATCCCGAAGGCCTTGTCCAATTTGGACAGCCGGGCTTCCGGGGTGGCCCAGTCCGGGTCCTCGGCCAGTTCGGGTTTACCGATCAGCCGGGTGATGGGCTGCCAGCCGACCGGCTGGATGATCACGTAGATGTAGTCGTTCGGCCCGCCCGGCGCGCATTTCACCGCCCAGCCCGGCTGGCCGCCGCCGGACGCGTTGCCCGAACGCGGGACCTCGTCGCCGAAGACGTCGTTCGGGTACTCGTTGAGCGGGCCGTGCGCGAGCCGTTGCTGGTCGCGAAGCTTGACCCGGCAGAGGTTCAGCACCGCGTCCTGCATCGCGACCTGGACCCGCTGCCCGCGGCCGGTGTTCGTCCGCTGGTAGAGCGCGGCCAGGATCGCGGCGACGAGGTGGATGCCGGTCCCCGAGTCCCCGATCTGCGCACCGGTCGCGGTGGGCGGGCCGTCCTCGAAGCCGGTGGTGCTCATCGCCCCGCCCATCGCCTGAGCGATGACCTCGTAGGCCTTGAAGTCCGCGTACCGGCCGGGCCCGAAGCCCTTGATCGAGGCGTAGATCAGCCGCGGGTTCAGCTCCGCCAGCCGCTCCCACGGGTAGCCGAACCGGTCGACCACGCCGGGCCCGAAGTTCTCCACCAGGACGTCCACACTGGACACGAGCTGGTCGAAGACCTGCTTTCCCTGCTCGCTCTTCATGTTCAGGGTGATGCTGCGTTTGTTGGCGTTGAGCATCGTGAAGTAAAGGCTGTCCACGCCTGGCAGGTCCCGGAGCTGGCCGCGGGTGATGTCACCGCGGCCGGGGGTCTCCAGTTTGATCACGTCCGCGCCGAGCCAGGCCAGAATCTGCGTGGACGAAGGTCCTGATTGGACATGCGTCATGTCGAGGACGCGGACGCCGTCGAGTGCCTTTCCCATCGGTGATCCCTCCCGGCTACTTGTACATGGTCTGGTTCATGGTTCCGGGCGCGTACACGTCCGGGTCGATCCAAACGTTGATCAGCGAAGGCTTTCCGGACTCGCGGGCGCGCAGCAGCGCCGGGCCGATGTCCGCGGGGTCGCGCACCGCCTCGCCGTACCCGCCGAGCATCCTGGCGAACTCGTCGTAGGGGACGTCGCCGAGCGTGTTGCCGACGCGTTCCCGGCCGAGGCCGTACTTCGCCGCCTGGCCGTACCGGATCTGGTTCATCGAGGAGTTGTTGCCGACGATCCCGACGAACGGCAGGTTGAACCGCACCAAGGTCTCGAAGTCCCAGCCGGTCAGGCTGAACGCGCCGTCGCCGAAGAGGGCGACGACCTCCTTCTCCGGCCGCGCGTGCTTCGCGGCGAGGACGAACGGGATCCCGACGCCGAGCGTGCCGAGCGGGCCGGGGTCCATCCAATGCCCCGGCGCCTTCGGCTGGACGACCTGTCCGGAGAACGTCACGATGTCGCCGCCGTCGCCGATGTAGAGCGAGTCCTCGGTGAGGAATTCGTTGATCTCGTGCACCAGCCGGTACGGGTGGATCGGGCTCGCGTCGGAATGCTGGAGCGGCAGGCGCTTCTGTTTCGCCTTCGCCTCCACGTCCTGCAGTTCCTCCAGCCAGGCCTTGCGCGCGACGGCACCGTTGTCGACCCGGCCGGTGGCCGCCTCCGCGACCGCGGCGAGCACCTGCCCCGCGTCGCCGACGATGCCGAGGTCGATGTCGCGGTTCTTCCCGACGGTGCGGTAGTCGAGGTCGATCTGCACGACGGTCGCCTCCGGCGAGAGCCGTTTGCCGTAGCCCATCCGGAAGTCGAACGGGGTGCCGACGATGACGATCACGTCGGCGTTGTCGAAAGCGTACCGGCGCGAGAGCTGGAAGTGGTGCGGATCGCCGGGCGGCAGCGTGCCGCGCCCGGCGCCGTTCATGTACGCCGGGATGTTCAGCCCGCGCACCAGCTCCGTCGCCGGTCCGGTGGCGCGGGTCGTCCACACCTGGCTGCCCAGCAGGATGGCCGGCTTCTTCGCGTGGACGAGCAGATCCGCGAGTTTCTCGATGTCGGCCGGGTCACCGGCGTTGCGGGTCGACGCCCGGTACCGGCCTTCGGCGGGGATCCGCGCCTGGTCCACCGGGACCTTCGCGTCGAGAACGTCCCTGGGAATCTCCAAAAAGGACGGTCCCGGCGCGCCGTGGTAGCACTCCCGGAACGCCATCGAGACCAGATCCGCGACCCGCGCGGTATGCGGGACGGTCGCGGAAAATTTGGTGATCGGCGCCATCATGTCGACGTGCGGGAGATCCTGCAGTGAACCCATCTTGTGCTGGGTCAACGCGCCCTGGCCGCCGATGAGCAGCATGGGGCTCTCCGCCCGCAGCGCGTTCGCGACACCGGTGACGGCGTCCGTGGTCCCCGGGCCAGCGGTGACGACCGCGCAGCCGGGGCGGCCGGTGATCCGCGCGTAGCCGTCGGCCGCGTGCGCCGCGACCTGCTCGTGCCGGACGTCGATGACTTCGATGCCCTCGTCGACGCAGCCGTCGTAGATGTCGATGATATGCCCGCCGCACAACGTGAAGATCGTGTCGACGCCCTCCGCCTTGAGCGCCTTGGCCACCAGGTGGCCGCCGGAGATCAGGTCCGGGGCGGGTTCGGAACCGTTGGTGGTGGCCTTCGTCGCGGTGTCCCCCGCAGCGGTGCCGGTCGTTGGCGCCATCGTTCAACTCCTCTTTCTCGCACGCCGGACCTCTCTGATCCGTGCGCTCGTTTCCGGTTCTGCTCCGTCCGCCCGCCCCTGTTCGAAGCCCCTGGTCGCGGCAGACTGTAGATTGCATACCGTATGAGGTAGGCATATAGTTACTCTTCGAACGCTCCGGTGTCCAGGGCCGCAAGAAGGTTTTCCCGGCCGCCCCCGGGGCTCGTCCTCTTCCGCGGAGAAAGGACTTCACGTGGACCTTTTCGAGCACGAGGCACGGGATCTCTTCGAGCGGCACGGTGTCCCGGTCCCCCGGGGAAAGGTCGCCACCACACCGGAATCGGCGAGGGCGATCGCCGTCGAACTGGGTGGATCCGTCGTGGTCAAGGCGCAGGTCAAGACCGGTGGACGCGGTAAGGCCGGCGGGGTGAAGGTCGTCCACTCCCCCGACGACGCCGAACAGGCCGCCGAGGACATCCTCGGAATGGACATCAAGGGACATCGGGTACACAAGGTGCTCGTCACCGAAGCCAGCGCGATCGCCGAGGAGTACTACCTCTCCTTCCTGCTCGACCGCGCGGCCCGGACCTTCCTCGCGATGGCGTCGGCCGAAGGCGGGATGGACATCGAGGCGGTCGCGGCCACGAAACCCGGTGCGCTGGCCCGGATCCCGGTCGATCCACTGACCGGTGTGGACACCGCGCTGGCCTGCCGGATCATCGAAGCCGCCGGGCTGCCCGCCGCGGCGACGGACGCGATCGTCGCGCTGTGGACGGTCTTCACCGAAGAAGACGCCACGCTGGTGGAGGTCAATCCGCTCGTGCTGACCACGGACGGGACGGTC
The DNA here is from genome assembly GCF_022479115.1 of Amycolatopsis sp. EV170708-02-1. Classification (NCBI taxonomy): domain Bacteria; kingdom Bacillati; phylum Actinomycetota; class Actinomycetes; order Pseudonocardiales; family Pseudonocardiaceae; genus Amycolatopsis; species Amycolatopsis sp. EV170708-02-1. The sequence continues at coordinate 1,353,131 of NZ_CP092497.1, read as the reverse complement.
GTCGCGGTCGACGGGAAGGTCACCCTCGACGCGAACGCCGCGTTCCGGCAACCGTCCCACGCCGGGCTCGTCGATTCGCCGGACGAGGACCCGCTCGAACGAAGGGCCCGGGAGGCCGGGCTCAACTACGTCAAACTGGACGGCGACATCGGCGTGATCGGCAACGGCGCCGGACTGGTCATGTCCACTTTGGACGTCGTGGCCGCGGCCGCCGCGGAAGCGGGTGCCCGAGGGCCCGCGAACTTCCTCGACATCGGCGGCGGCGCGTCGGCCGAGGTCATGGCGGCCGGGCTCGGTGTCATACTTGGCGACGAGCAGGTGCGCAGCGTCTTCGTCAACGTCTTCGGCGGGATCACCGCTTGCGACGCCGTCGCCGACGGGATCGTCCGCGCGCTCGCCCTGCTCGGCGATCGCGCGGCCAAACCGCTCGTGGTACGGCTCGACGGCAACAACGTCGCCGAAGGCAGGCGGATCCTCGTCGCGGCCGCGCATCCCCTGGTGACCTTGGTGGACACGATGGACGACGCCGCCGGTGCGGCGGCGAAACTGGCGGCCGCGGAACCGGAGGCGTGAGATGGCGATCTTCCTGGACGAACACAGCAAGGTCGTCGTCGCGGGTATGACCGGTGCCGAAGGACGCAAGCACACCGCGCGCATGCTGGCCGCGGGAACGAACGTCGTCGGCGGGATCAACCCGCGCAAAGCCGGACAGGAGGTCCACCTCTCCGGGCGTTCTCTGCCCGTATTCGGTGATACCGCCGAGGCCGTCGCGGCGACCGGTGCGGACGTCTCGGTGCTCTTCGTCCCCCCGCCCGCGGTGAAGGACGCCGTCATCGAAGCCGTGGACGCCGGAGTCGGGATGGCGGTCGTCATCACCGAAGGGGTTCCGGTGCACGACGCCGCCGCTTTCTGGGCCCACGCGCAGGGAAGCCCCACGCGGGTGATCGGGCCGAACTGCCCGGGCGTGATCAGCCCCGGCCGGTCCAACGCCGGCATCATCCCGGACGGGATCACGAAACCCGGGCGGATCGGGCTGGTCTCGAAATCCGGCACACTGACCTATCAGCTGATGCACGAACTGCGCGAACACGGGTTCTCGACGTGTGTCGGCATCGGCGGCGACCCGATCATCGGCACCACGCACATCGACGTCGTCGAGGCGTTCGAAAAGGACCCCGAGACCGACGTGATCGTGCTCATCGGCGAGATCGGTGGCGACGCCGAGGAGCGGGCCGCCGAGTACATCCGGGCGAGGGTGAGCAAACCCGTCGTCGGCTACATCGCCGGGTTCACCGCGCCACCGGGGAAGACGATGGGGCACGCCGGCGCGATCGTGTCCGGGACCGGCGGAACGGCCGAAGCGAAGAAGAAGGCCCTGGAGGCGGCCGGGATCCAGGTCGGCCGCACGCCGAGCGAGACCGCGGCGATCGTCCGGGAAACCCTCGTCCGGTGAGCGAGATCGACGCCTTGCTGGCGAACGCGAGCGCCTACAAGGAGACCGTGGGCGACGCGACGAGGCGGCCACGGCGGCGGATCGCCGTCGTGGCCTGCATGGACGCGCGGATCAGCGTGTACCGGCTGCTCGGGCTCCGCGAAGGCGAGGCACACGTCATCCGGAACGCGGGCGGCGCGGTGACCGAGGACGCGATCCGGTCCCTGACCGTGAGCCAGCGTCTGCTCGGCACGCGCGAGATCGTGCTCATCCACCACCACGACTGCGGGATGCGGACGTTCACCGACACCGATTTCGCCCGGCAGATCGAGGCGAGCACGGGGATCCGGCCGCCGTGGGCGGCGGAGACGTTCACCGACTCCGCCCAGGACGTCCGGCAGTGCATCGCGCGCCTTCGGACCTCGCCGTTCCTGCTGCACACCGCCTCGGTGCGCGGGTTCGTGTACGACGAGCGGACGGGGAAGCTCGCCGAAGTGTCCTGTTGAGAGGGTCGAAGGTGGGGTGAAGGATCCCTTCGCCGCGTCTAATGCGGTGAAGGGAGCCTTCACCCCGGCCAGTCACCCGACAAACCGAGGCGGTCCGGCCGGCTGTACACGTTCATCGACGTGCCCCGCAGGAATCCCACCAGCGTCAGGCCCATCTCCGCGGCGAGGTCCACCGCCAGCGACGACGGCGCGGAAACCGCCGCCAGCAACGGAATCCCGGCCATGACCGCCTTCTGCACCAGCTCGAACGACGCCCGCCCGCTGACCATCAGCACCGTCCCGGACAGCGGCAGCCTCCCCCGGCGTGCCGCCCAGCCGACCACCTTGTCGACGGCGTTGTGCCTGCCGACGTCCTCCCGCAGGCACAACAGCTCCCCCGCCGCGCTGAACAGACCCGCCGCGTGGAGCCCACCGGTGCGATCGAAGACCAGTTGCGCGGTGCGGAGCCGATCGGGCAGTTCGGCCACTGTGGACGGTGAGATCACCAGACCGTCGCCGTCCACCGGCCAGGTCGCGGTCGTCCGGACCGCGTCGAGGCTCGCCTTTCCGCAGAGCCCGCACGACGACGTGGTGTAGAAGTTGCGCTCCAGGGAGGCGTCGGGTGGGGCGACCCCGTCGGCGAGGACGACGTCCAGCACGTTGTAGGTGTTGGCGCCGTCGGCCGTCGCGCCCGCGCAGTACCGGATCGACCGGATGTCGTCGCTCGACCGTGAAACCCCTTCGCCCACCAGGAAACCGGCCGCGAGATCGAAGTCGTGGCCAGGGGTGCGCATCGTGATCGTCAGGGGTTTGCCGCCGACGCGGATCTCCAGCGGTTCCTCGACGGTCAGCGTGTCCGGACGGGCACCGGGCACCCCTTCCACGACCCGGACCACCCGCCGTCGGCTCGTCACCCTGCCCATCAGCGGATCGCCGGCAGCAGCGATTTCGGCCGTCCCGGCTGGGAAAGCCGTCCGCCGAGCAACGCCCCGAGCACACTGAGCGCCCCCGCGACGGCGAACGCGCCGAGATAGCCGTGGGTGGACACGACGAAGGCGGCCAGACCGACCCCGAGCAGTGCCCCGACGGCTTTGGCGCTGTACAGCACCCCGAAGTTCTGCAGCGCGGACTCTTCGCCGAAGTAGTCGCGGACGAGGGACACCAGCAGCGAGTAGCAGCTCCCGTTGCCGAGCCCCGCCAGCGCGGCACCGGCGACGAGCCCCGCCGCGTTGTGGCCCGAGTAGAGGAGGACGAACTGGGCGATCCCGCCCGTGACCAGTGCCAGGCGCAGGATCCGGCGACGGCCGAGCCGGTCGGACAGCCCGCCGAGCAGCACCCGTCCGGCGCCGGTCACCCCGGCGAGCACCGCGAGCGCGACGGCGGCGAGCACCGGCCCGCCTCCCTGCGCGGCGACGAAGGTCGCGAGGTAGGCGACGTCGAAGAGCAGGACCGCGGCGGCGAGCACGACGATGAGGTACATCGCCACCGCGGTCGGGCACCGGAGCACTTCGGACGGCCGGTACTCGCGCAGCGCGGGCCGGTTGACCGCGACACCGCGGTTGCGCACCTTGTCGGCCGCCCACACGCGCGGATCCGGGTGTTCCGGCCACCACCGGGGCGGCGGATCGCGCAGCAGCACCGCCGTGCTCGCGATCATCATCAGCACGGCCACCGCGACGACGTCCAGGATCGGCCGCCGAGTGCCCTCCGTCAGCCAGAAACCCCCGGCCAGCACGAAAACCACGCTCCCGTAGGCGAAAGCGCCGCTGACGGCGCCGACCCGCGCCGGGACACGGTCGGGGAACCAGTTCATCACCGTGCCGACGCAAGTCGCGTAGACGACGCCCGTCCCGATCCCGCCGAGTACGGAGTAGCCGATGAACATCGTGAGCAGAGTGCTCGCATGCCCCAGGGTGAACATCCCGGTGGAGCAGAGCACTCCACCGGCGATCACCGCCACCGCGGGCGGGAACATCCCGCGCTCGCGCAGCCGGGCGACCGGGAACACCACGCACGCCTGGCACACCGTCCAGAGCGCGAAGGAGACGACCACTTCGGGGAACGTCCATCCGTAGGTGGCCATCAAGACCGGTGCGACGACACCGAAGCCGTACTGCTGGATCCCGGCGGCGAACATCGCGGCCCAACTGAGCCATGACATCCACGACCGGGGCTTGCCGAGCAGGTCCACGTCGCTTTCGCCGACGCGATACCGGCGGCCGTAGTGGTCTCGCACAATTCGAGGATCGGGCATGGGTCCCACCCCGCTCACGGCAGATTGTATACAGTATGTAGTCTGGTTATAGCACTCGGCCCGGCGGAAGTCCACGAATTGTCGGACCCCCTCATTAGCGTCGGCCGCCATGGACACCACGCCCTTCCGAGCCCGGATCCCGGAGGCCGATCTCGAAGACCTCCGGGATCGGCTCCGCCGCACCCGCTGGCCCGAGGACGAGACCGTCGAAGACTGGTCACAAGGCGTTCCCGCCGCGTATCTGCGCGAACTGTGCTCGTACTGGGCGGACGCCTACGACTGGCGTGCCGCGGAGTCCCGGCTCAACGCGTTCCCCCAGTTCCGGGCCGAGATCGACGGGCTCGGCATCCACTATCTGCACGTCCGCTCCCCGCATCCCGGCGCGCTGCCGCTGGTCCTCACCCACGGCTGGCCGGGTTCGATCTTCGAGTTCCTCGACGTGCTCGGCCCGCTCACCGATCCGGTCGCCCACGGCGGGGACGCGGCGGACGCCTTCCACGTCGTCGTCCCGTCCCTGCCCGGGTACGGCTTCAGCGACAAACCCGCCCGCACCGGCTGGTCGATCCAGCGCATCGCCGAAGCGTGGATCCACCTCATGGACGGCCTGGGCTACGAGCGCTACGGCGCCCAGGGCGGCGATTGGGGCACCAGCATCACCACGCTCATGGGGCGGACGGCGCCGGAGCGGCTGGCGGGGATCCACCTCACCCCGCCGCTGGCCGCGCCGGATCCGGCGACGTTCGGCGAGCTGACAGAGCCAGAGCAGAAATCGCTCGACGACCTCGAAAGCGCCAAGGCGGACGGCTCGGGTTACGCGATCCAGCAGGCGACGAGACCACAGACGATCGGCTACGCCCTGGCCGATTCGCCGGTCGCGCTGTGCGCGTGGATCGTCGAGAAGTTCCAGGCGTGGACGGATTGCGACGGCCATCCGGAGAACGCGCTGAGCCGGGACGCGATGCTCGACGACATCACGCTCTACTGGCTGACCGGCACCGGCGCCTCGTCCGCCCGCCTGTACTGGGAGAGTTTCGCCGAGGTGTCGGGCTGGTTCTCCGAGTCCACCGTGGACACGATCACCGTGCCGACGGGCTGTTCGCTCTTCCCGCGCGAGATCCCGCGCCCGTCCCGCCGATGGGCCGAACGCCGGTTCACCGACATCCGGTACTGGAACGAGCTGGACCGGGGCGGCCACTTCGGGGCCTTCGAGCAGCCGGGCGTCTTCACCGAGGAGGTGCGCTCGTTCTTCCGGCTCGTGCGGTGACCGTTGACTGTGACACCGTGTCAGGCTGTCTGGTGGGAGGACCATGTTCAGTATCGGAGACTTCGCCAAGCACGGCCGGGTGTCGGTCCGGATGCTGCGTCACTACGACGCCATCGGGCTGCTGCGGCCCGCCCATGTCGATCCGTTCAGCGGCTACCGGTCCTACACCGGCGACCAGCTGGCCCGGCTCAACCGGGTGATCGCGCTCAAGGATCTCGGCTTCACGCTCACCCAGGTGCAGGAGATCCTCGACGCGGAGATCGGCGTCGACGAGTTGCGCGGGATGCTGCGGCTGCGGCGTGCCGAACTCGAAGCGGCCATCGCGGCCGACGAGGCGCGGCTCAAGGCCGTCGAAGCGAGGCTCCGGTCGATCGAAAGCGAGGGAACCATGCCTTCCGAAGACGTCGTCGTCAAAAGCCTCCCGCGGTACGCGTCGCCGAGCTCACCGCGACGGCCGGCGGATACGTGAACGAGGAGATCGGGCCCATCGTGCAAGGGCTCTACAAGGAACTGTTCGGCGCGCTCGGCCCGATCACGCCGTCCGGACCGCTCATCGCCTACTACGAAGACGACGCCGACGGCGAACGGGTGCTGATCCACGCCGCGGTCCCGATCTCGGCCGAAACCGACGGCACCGAAGGATTTTCGACCGTTCGCCTCGCCGAAGTCGCGACCGCGGCGACGATCCTGCACCGTGGCTCGATGGAGACCGTGCTTCCCAGCTACCAGGCGCTGGCGAAGTGGGTGGACGCGCACGGCTACCGCGCGAACGGCCCGGCGCGGGAGTTCTACCTCGAATGCCCGGCCGACGGGGACCAGTGGGTGACCGAGCTGCAGCAACCGATCGTCAAAGCCTGACCCCTCGCTCGCCTGAGCGACGGTTCTCTTGAGGGGTAAGGGAAAGGCGTTAGGCCGTGACCGCCTGCGCCAGTGTCGCGAAAGCCACTTTCGGGACATCTGAGGTCGCGAAAGTGGCTTTCGCGACACGCGTCCCGGCCTCGTCGGCGTTGCGAAAGTGGCTTTCGCGACGCCACACCTTTGTCGATGGCCGTCCAGTCACGAACCAGCGAGGAAGCCCGTCACCGCGGCCCGGAACTCGTCCGGTGCCTCCAGCCAGGGCACATGCCCGACCCCGTCGAAACGCACCCGGGTCACCGAAGGCAAGGCCTGCTCCAGCGAGTCGACGGCCCACCGGGGCCGGTTGTCCGCCATCCCGTCCACGATCAGCGTCGGCACCCTCAGCGAGCGGCAGGCCGAGACGAGCTCCGCCTCCGGCACCGCCCGCATCTCCTCGCTCAGCGCCGCGTTCGCCTCGTAGTTGACCGGAAACCAAGGCGTCGCCATCGCTTCGGCGTGGCGCTCGCCGTCGGTCACGAAATCGGCCGTCCATTGCCGTACCGCGCGTTCACGGCCTTCACCGCGAAGCTCCCCACCCAGCACACGCTCGAAGTTCCGCTTGAACTCCGCGTGCCACTCGTGACCGAGGCCGACACCCGACACGTAAACGAGCGCGCTCACCCGTTCCGGGTGCGCGAGCGCGTACAGGAGAGCGAGGTGCGCGCCCCACGAATGCCCGAGCACCGGAACACGGTCGAGGCCATGCCATTCCCGGACGGCGTCCACGTCGGCGACCATCCGTTCGAGCGTGTACGGGCCGCGCGCTTCCGAACGCCCGGCACCGCGCTGGTCCCACCGGATCGACCGGAATCGCGGGCCGAGATCGAGCGTGCCGAACATGTCCCAGAGGCCCGGACCGCCGTGGCAGCACAGGATCGGTTCGCCACGGCCGGTCGCCGAGGTCCACAGCTCACGTCCGTCGTCGGTGATCATCACGGGATTATCCGATAGGAGACGGCGCGTTCGTTGGCTATCTTCCGCGGCATGACGACCTACGTACCGCCGCAGCGGACGGCCACCCTCGCGGACGCTCCCGCCATCGCGGCGCTGATGCGGGCCTCGGTGCTGGAGTTGTTCCCCAGGTTCTACGACGAGCGGCAGACCCTGAGCGCGGCCGAACACATCGCGAGCCTCGATCTGCGGTTGATCGAGGACGGCACCTACTTCGTACACGAGGCCGACGGCGAGATCGTCGCCTGCGGGGGCTGGAGCAGGCGCAACCGAACGCACGCCGGCGCGGGCGACGCGGCGGACGACGACCGTCCCCTCGATCCGGCCACCGAGCCGGCCCGCGTGCGCGCCATGTTCGTCCGCGGCGACTGGACCCGGCGCGGGCTCGGGCGCGCGATCCTCGAGTCCTGCCGTCTCGCGGCGAAGGCCGAGGGCTTCAGCTCGCTCACCCTGACGGCGACGCTGCCCGGTGTCCCGCTGTACCTCTCGTTCGGCTTCACCGAGGTCGAACGAGTCACGGTGACGACGCCCGACGGGGTGGACGTACCGGGCGCCGTCATGACCAGGGACATCGACGAACCGGATAGCATCGAAGCATGATCTCCGGGGCCACCGCACTTTCGTTCGTCCTGATCTGCCTGCTCGGCGCGATGGCACCGGGCCCGGATTTCCTGGTGGTGACCCGCAGCGCGATCCTCGGCGGGCGCAAGGCCGGGATCGCCGCCGGGCTCGGCATCGCGCTCGGCGTCTTCGTCTGGGTGGTCGCGATCGCGCTCGGGGTCGCGGCGATCCTCACCGCGTCGGCGATCGCGTTCACCGTGGTGAAGCTGATCGGCGCCGCGTACCTGATCTTCCTCGGCGTCAAGGCGTGGCTCGCGGTGCGCCGCGGCGACTACAGCGAGCTCAAGGACAAGGTCGCCCCGGTCGTCGCGCCCAAGGAGGCGTTCCGGCAGGGACTGTTCACGAACCTGCTCAACCCGAAGGTCGCGATGTTCTTCCTCGCGCTCATCCCCCAGTTCCTCCCGCATTCGGCCTCGACAGCGCAGACCCTGCAACTCGCCGTCCTGGCCACCACGGTGGCCGTCGTCTGGACGTTCGTCCTCTCGACGCTGGTCGGTTCGCTGCGGAGGTTCTTCAGCTCCGGCCGCGTCCGGCGCACGATGGACGCGGTGATGGGCACCTTCCTGGTCGGACTCGGCATCCGGGTCGCGGTCCAGAACTGACGAAGGCGCCCATCGCGCGACGTCAGAGTGCTTCGGCGGCGAGGCGCGTACCTTCGACGCGGGCGGCGATCTTGGCGAACGCGAGGTCCCGGGAGGTCGAGGTGTCGTCGGCGAACGGGGAGAACCCGCAGTCGTCGCAGGTGCCCAGCCGGTCCGGCGGAAGGTACCGCGCCGCCTGAAGAATCCGGTCCCGGACCTCCTCGGCGGTTTCGACCCGCGGGTCGATCGGGTCGGTCACACCGATGAAGACCCGCTGGTCCGGCCTCCCGTGCTCGGCGATCACTCGCAGCGCCCGTTCGGGATCCGCCTCACTGGCGAGCTGGACGTAGACGTTGCCGACCTTCAGCCGGAACAGCGTGGGCAGCAGGCCGGCGTAATCGACATCGAGGCTGTGCACGGAGTCCTGGTCCCCACCGGGACAGGTGTGCACCCCGATCTTCTTCCGCTCTTCTTCGGAGAAGCGATCCAGCACCGCGTTGTTCAAGTCCACAAAGGACCGGAGCAGGCCGCCGGACGGATCGAGCTTCAGCGACAACCTGCCCTCGGTGAAGTCGATCTGAACGCTGTGCGCCCCCGCGTCGAGGCTGCGGCGGATATCGGCCTCGGCCTCGTTCACCAGGTCGGCGATGAACTGTTCTTTGGCGTAGCCCGCCAATTCTTCACCGGGATAGACGAGACCGACCGCCGAGGCCGCGATCACCGCCTGCTTCACCGGCCTGGTCGTGTGCTTCTTCGCCTCGCGCAGATAGGTGTCGGCGTACGCCTGATAGCGGAACGGCCCGGCGGTGAGCCTCGGAAGCCGCCGGGTGTGCCCGTCGGCGAACGGGATCACGACACCGTCCGGCGCCAGCGAAGTGAGGCCCGCCAACGGATACGTGGCGAAGCTCGGCTTGCCCTGTTCCCCGTCGGTGATGACCGGGGAACCGGTCTCCTCCAGGCGCCGAATGGTGTCCACCAGGGCCTTTTCCCGCAACTCGCCGAGCCCGTCGGCGTCGAGCCGTCCGGCCGCGTGCTCACCGAGCGCGTCGATGAGATAACCGGGCCGGGGAATACTGCCGATCGGTTCGGTGGGCATGGTCATCGCTCGTGTCCTCCCGGATGGCGCAACCGCGGCCACCCTGGCCACAAGCGCAGAAGCTACCGAGATCCCCCGTCTTCGACGATCTTTATCGGTGCCGAAACCCCTAATGGCGCAACCATTCGATCGAAATCGATCTTCTTTCGCCCAAGCGTATAGGCCGTTATACTAAGGAGGGTGAAATTCGATGCTTATCCCGGCCTGCTCCTGGGTATTCCGTGGTTGTCGACGGCCGGGGCGCGCCGAAGGAGAAACCGATGCTGAGCCATCACGACCGGCAAGAGCTGGAGAAGATCGAGCGCTGGTTCGAGCTCACCGAGCCGGCGCTGGCGGCCCGGCTCCGCGCCGGCAGGCCCGCCCGGCCGCCCCTGCTCCGGCTGGCCGTCCTGCTGAGCCTCGACAGCACCGCGGCACTGTTGATGCTGCTGGGGTTGATGCTGAACAGTCCGGCCCTGCTGCTGACCGGGATGATCACCGTGACCACCGCGGTGATCGTGCATCTTTCCCGGTTCGGCCGCGACTGATCGTCTTCCCGCCGCCGGTAGAGTCCGGGCGAAACGTCGGGTTCACTGGGAGGAAGACGTATGCGGTTCATGATCATCATCAAGGCGGACGAGGATTCCGAAGCCGGGAAGATGCCGCCGATGGAGGCCTTGACCGCCATGGCGAAGTTCAACCAGGAGATGCTCGACGCCGGTGTACTGGTGGGCGGCGAAGGCCTGCAGGAGAGCTCCAAGGGCGCTCGCGTCACGCTCAACTCGGCCGGGGCCACCGTCACCGACGGCCCGTTCACCGAGGCCAAGGAACTCGTCGGCGGCTTCTGGATCGTCGATGTCCCGTCGCGAGCCGAGGCGATCGAGTGGGCGAAGCGCTGTCCCACTCCCCCGACCGGCGACACCGTGCTCGAGGTCCGCAAGATCCTCGAAGCCGAGGATTTCGGTGAGAACTTCACGCCCGAACTGCAGGAGAACGAGCAGCGGATGCGCGACGAGATCGCGGAACGGTCCTAAGCTCGGCTCATGACCGACCGGGAGTGGATACGCTGGGTACTCCACGTCGACCTCGACCAGTTCATCGCCGCGGTCGAGGTCGCCCGGCGTCCCGAGCTGCGCGGCAAGCCCGTGGTCGTCGGCGGCACGGGCGATCCGACCGAACGGGCCGTGGTGGCGACGGCGTCGTACGAGGCGCGGGAATTCGGCATCCGGTCCGGGATGCCGTTGCGAACCGCCGCGAAACGCTGCGTGGGCGCGATCTTCCTCGCCACGGACGCACCCGCGTACCAAGAAGTCTCCGATCGGGTGATGGCGACGCTGCGGGAATTCCCCGTGGTCGTCGAGGTGCTCGGCTGGGACGAAGCATTCCTCGGTGTCACCACCGCCGATCCCGAAGCGCTCGCCGCCGACATCCGGCTGGCGGTGGCCGAAGAGACCGGGCTCTCCTGCTCGGTCGGCATCGGGGACAACAAGCTGCGCGCCAAACTCGCCACCGGGTTCGCCAAACCGGCGGGGATCTTCCGTCTCGTCCAGGACAACTGGTGGGAGGTCATGGCCGAGAAGCCGACGGACGCGCTCTGGGGCATCGGCACCAAGACCACGAAGAAGCTCGCCGAGGCCGGCTATCACACCGTGCTGGAACTGGCGGGTGCCGATCCGGCGGATCTCGCGGCCCGGTTCGGCCCGAAGCTCGGCCCTTGGTACCGGATCCTCGCCGGCGGGCTCGGCGACGCCGAAGTCACCGCGACGCCCTACGTCGCACGTTCCCGTAGCCGCGAGACGACCTTCCAGCAGAACCTCACCGATCCCGAGGTCATGGCCACCGAAATCGCCGCGCTGGCGAAACGGGTCTCACAGGACGTCGCCGAGGAAGGCAGGCCCGCCGCACGGGTCGCGGTCAAGGTCCGGTTCGCCCCGTTCCAGACCCATACGCACAGCGTGACCCTGCCCGCACCGACCGCCGACCCCGTCGAAATCGAGAAGGCGGCGCGGACCGTGCTCGGCATGTTCGACCTCGGCAGACCCGTCCGGCTGCTGGGAGTCCGCGCCGAATTCGGCACGCCCGCGTCGCCTTGACAGCGCTCGCGGCGCTTTGCCATTCTGGTTCCGGGTCGAGAGGCGCTGCGACGGAATTCTTCCGCCACGCTCGGCCCGCCGCGACAGACGTAAGGGCGCCTCCCACTGTGGAGGTGCCTTTCTTGCGTCAGAACCCTTTTCCGGCCTTCGTCGTCGAGGCCGCGCGCTGAACCCCCGCACTGACACCGTCCTTCCCGCCACCGGCGAGAAGGACCGCTCCGCCCTGCCTTCCTTGATGAATGGAGAACCAGTGAGCCCCACCCTGTCCAAGGTCAACGGGATCGAATTCGCCGTCGCCGACCTTTCGCTCGCCGAGGCCGGCCGCAAGCAGCTGCGCCTCGCCGAGGTCGAGATGCCCGGTTTGATGGCGCTGCGCCGCGAATACGCCGACTCACAGCCGCTGAAGGGCGCCCGGGTCGCGGGTTCGCTGCACATGACCGTCCAGACCGCCGTGCTGATCGAGACGCTCGTCGCGCTGGGCGCCGAGGTGCGCTGGGTGTCCTGCAACATCTTCTCCACGCAGGACGAAGCCGCCGCTGCCGTCGTCGTCGGCCCGGACGGCACCGTCGAGAACCCGTCGGGCTCCTCGGTGTTCGCATGGAAGGGCGAGACGCTCGCCGAATACTGGTGGTGCACCGACCAGCTCTTCGACTTCGGCGACGGCCGCGTCCCGAACATGGTCCTGGACGACGGCGGCGACGCGACCCTGCTGATCCACAAGGGCGTCGAGTTCGAGGCCGCGGGCGCCGTCCCGCAGGCGACCGAGGAAGACGGCGAAGAGTACGGCCTCGTGCTGGAGACCCTGCGCGAGAGCCTCGGCCGCGACACCGGCCGGTTCACCCGTATCGCCAAGGAGGTCCGCGGGGTCACCGAGGAGACCACCAACGGCGTCAAGCGGCTCTACAAGCTCGCCAAGGAAGGCGAGCTGCTCTTCCCGGCGATGAACGTGAACGACTCGGTGACCAAGTCGAAGTTCGACAACAAGTACGGCATCCGCCACTCGCTCATCGACGGTCTCAACCGCGGCACCGACGTGATGATCGCGGGCAAGGTCGCGGTCGTCTGCGGCTACGGCGACGTCGGCAAGGGCGCGGTGGAATCGCTGCGCGGCCAGGGCGCCCGCGTGGTCGTCACCGAGATCGACCCGATCTGCGCGCTGCAGGCGGCGATGGAGGGCCTCGACGTCGTGGAACTCGACGACGTCGTCGAGCGCGGTGACATCTTCATCACCACCACCGGCAACTTCGACATCATCATGGCCGACCAGATGGCCAAGATGAAGCACAACGCGATCGTCGCGAACGTCGGCCACTTCGACAACGAGATCGACATGGCCGGCCTCGCGAAGATCCCGGGCATCCAGAAGATCGAGGTCAAGCCTCAGGTGCACGAGTGGGTCTTCCCCGCGACGGCGGACCGCGAGGCGCACTCGATCATCGTGCTTTCCGAGGGCAGGCTGATGAACCTCGGGAACGCGACCGGCCACCCGAGCTTCGTGATGTCGAACTCCTTCACCAACCAGACGATCGCCCAGATCGAGCTGTTCACGAAGCCCGGCGAGTACACCACCGACGTCCACGTGCTGCCGAAGCACCTCGACGAGAAGGTGGCCCGCCTGCACCTGGACGCGCTGGGTGTCCGGCTGACGAAGCTGACCAAGCGCCAGGCCGAGTACATCGGCGTGGACGTCGAGGGTCCGTACAAACTGGACCACTACCGGTACTGAGGTCTTCACGCCTCGTGAGTGGCAAGGACGGTTAGAACCGTCCTTGCCACTCACGAGGCCGAGCGGGCAGCCACTAGGCCGAATAGGCCGAATGCGTGAAAACTTCGGCCGGATGGCCCTGTTTCTCACGAAATCGAGGCGGGAATCCCTTGCGTAGCCACACCTCGGCAGCACCCGGGCCGGGCGACTACGAAGGAGAAGGTGTTCCCGTGATCATTCTCGGCGTCATCCTGATTGTCGTCGGTGTCATCGCCAGCATCCCCGTTCTGTACTCGATCGGGATCGCGCTCGCGGTCATCGGCATCATCCTGGCCGTTCTCGGGAACACCGGGAAGGCCATCGGCGGTCGCGCCCACTGGTACTGAGCACCGGACCGAACCGGTACCGAGCCCCCGGTACCGGCACCGAAACAGCCCGGGCACCCGGCGTTCCCCTCACGCCGGGTGCCCGGGCTGTTTCCGTCCTCCGTCCGCCGGGTATCCGCCCCGGACAAGGAGAAGGAGGGAGAGCCGATGGCAGGAACAGACCCGCGCCCGTATCTGACGGAGGCACGCTATCCGTGCGGACGCGACGAGCTCCTGCGGGCCGCCGCCGCGGCCGGAGCGGGCGACGAGGTTCTCGGCCCGCTGGGTGCCCTTCCCGCGCGTGACTACCAGGATGGAGACGGAGTCTGGGAGGCGGTGTGCGCCTGTGACGGCGCTTCGACCCACGACACCGCGAAGGAAGCGCCGTGACATGAAGGGGTCCCCCGGCTCCGAGGGGGAGGGAGAGCCGGAGGACCCCGTCATAGTTAACACATTCCCGGCCGCGATGTACACGAACGCTTACACCTTCGAGTGGCAATCGGTCGCGATCACCCGAATCGGGCCGGAGTGGTGTATTGACCGCCGGTCAAGAAGCCCGCAGCAGCACCCGCGCCGGAACCTCCGCGCACGAGCAGCCGCCGTCGACGTCGAAACAGTCGATCGTCAGCGTGTGCCGCGCGAAGTCGAAGTCGGCGCAGCCGTCTTCGCTGCATTCCGTGAAACCGCCGTCGAGGTGGACCACCAGGGTGCCGTGGCAGTGGTCGAGTCCGACGGCGCAGAACGCGCACTCCATGCTCATACCGCCTCCCGGGATCAGGAAAGTTCTCCTCGATTGCCTTACTACCACCGAGGGGCGACAGATCCTGGCATCCGCGCGGCGTGTCGCGGCACCCGGCGGGGTGACGCCGGGCACAACCGTCCACAAAGGAGGGTCAAGCGCTCTTCGGGGTTCGCTTGCCGGAGGCGGGTTTCTTAGCCGCGGTGGCCTTCTTGGCCGCCGCGGGCTTCCTGCTCTTCTTCGCCTCGCTCACGCTGGCCTGCAAGGCCTCCATGAGGTCGACGACGTCGGCCTTCGCTCCGACGGCCTTCGGTTTCGCCGTCTCGTTGCCCGCGGCCTTCGCCTCGATCATGGCCTCCAGCGCCTCGCGGTAGGAGTCCGTGTACTTGTCCTGCTCGAACACCGGCTCCGACAGCGAGTCGATCAGCGAACCCGCCATCGTCAGTTCCTGTGGCCGCACCTGCGGCGGATCCTCGTGCAGGAAACCGAAATCCGGGACGCGGACCTCGTCGGGCCACAGCATCGTCGTCATCGTCAGGACGTCGCTGTGCACCCGCAGGATCGCGAGCGTCTCCCGCTGCCGGATGGCGACCTTCGCGACCGCGACGTGGCTCGCCTTCTGCAGCGCGTCACGCAGGACCACGTACGGTTTGACGGCGTTCTTCTGCGGTTCGAGGTAGTAGGTCTTGTCGAACTGGATCGGGTCGATCGACTCCAGCGGCACGAATTCGAGCACGTCGATCGCCCGCGACGACGCCAGCGGCAGTTCGGACATGTCCTCGTCGGTGAGGACGACCATCTCGCCGTCGGGCAGTTCGTAGCCCTTGGCGATCTCGGCGTAGGGCACTTCCTCGCCGTCGATCGTGCAGAACCGCTTGTACTGGATGCGGCCGCCGTCGGCCTCGTGCACCTGGCGCAGCGAGACGTTCTTGTTCTCGGTGGCCGCGTAGAGCTGGATCGGGATGCTCACCAGCCCGAAGGACACCGAGCCCTTCCACATCGAACGCATCGAGCCGCACCTCCGCTGCCGTCACCGACCGTACTCACGCACGGTGACAACGGTAGCCCGAAACGGCGCACCGCGACAGTCCCGCGCACCTGGACGCGGGACCGTCGCGCTCCCGGAATCAGGCCTCGGCCAGGTACTTCTCCGCCTTCACGGGATCGAGGAACCAGTGCTGGAAATCGGTCGGATCGGAGAACCCGTTCGCGAACCGCTTCGCCACGGCGGGATTCTCCCCCGCCGCGCCGATGATCTGGAGCACGTGCGGGGGCGGCGGCTGCAGCATCGCGTTCGTCCAGGTCGTCACGTGCTGGGCGTACTCCCAGTACTTCTCGAACGACGCGGTCATCCACTCCTCGTCGAACGGCTTGTCCCCGCGTTCGAGGATCGAGTCCAGATAGGACGCCGCGCAGTGACTCGCGTTGTTGGAACCCTGGCCGGTGATCGGGTCGTTGGCGACGACGACGTCGGCCATGCCGAGCACCGCGGTCCCCGAACCCAGTTTGCCGACCGCGTTCCGCACGACCGGGGTGTACCCGCCGGCCAGCGTCGCCTTGTCGTCGGTCAGCACGGCGTTCCGCGAGCGCTCGTACTCCCAGGGGAGGAACTGCTTCATCAGCGACAGGATCCGGTCGAGATGCTGCTGGGGCGACGGCCGGTCGTCCCAGCAGTCGAGCGGGCCGCCGGGGACGCCCTCGAAGAACAGGATGTCGCAGTTCCCGCTCAGCGTGTACGCGGGGATCATGAACAGTTCACCCACGCCGGGGATGATGTTGAACCGCACCGCCGCCTTGTCCGGATGCTCCGGCCGGCGTTCCAGGCCGTGCACGTACGCCAGCGAGAGCGCCCGCTGGGGTTCGGTGTAGGGCGAGCGCTCCGGGATCCGGTCGAACAGCTGGACCAGCTCGCCCTTGCCGGCCGCGATGACGACCAGGTCGTACAGCTTCGCCAGCGGAGCCAGATCCGAGGTGGTGACGCCGTGGATGACGACCTTGCCGCCGCGGTCCTCCACCAGCTCCAGCCAGGCGGCCATCTTCACCCGCTGGTCCACCGACTGCGCGTAGTGCTCCAGCGGGCCGAACCAGTCCAGCACGCGGCTGGAGTCCGGTCCCGCGATGGAAACGCCGAGCCCCTCGACCTTGACGGTCTCTTCCTCCCACAGGTTCAGCTTGTGATCCCGCTCGTGCTGCAGAGCGGAATGGAACATGCACTGGGTCGACATCACCTTGCCGGACCGGATCTCGTCCGGCGTCCGCGCCGACATCACCGTGACGTCGTAGTCGTGGGCGAGCAGGCTCAAGGCCAGCTGCAACCCCGACTGCCCGGCACCGACGATCAGAACCTTGCGCATCCTCGACGTTCCTCCCAGAACCGTTCAGCTGAGTGAAGCGAACTCGCGGCCCGGTCCGGAGACCACCGCGAGGGACAGCGTGTGCGACACCAGTTCCTGCAGCGTCGCGACCGCCGACTTCGGGTCGCGGGCGTCGCAGGTGACCAGCGGGATGTCCGGAGAGAGCGCCAGCGCGTCGCGGACCTCTTCGAGGTCGTGCACCGGCATGCCCTCGAACTGGTTGACCGCGACGATGAACGGCAGCTCCGAGTCGTTCTCGAAGTAGTTGATCGCGGCGAACGACTGGTCGATCCTGCTGGTGTCGACCAGCACGACGGCGCCGAGCGCGCCGCGCGAGAGGTCGTCCCAGAGGAACCAGAACCGGGCCTGTCCGGGCGTGCCGAACAGGTACAGGAGCAGGTCTTCGCGCAGGGTGATCCGGCCGAAGTCCATCGCGACCGTGGTGGTGGATTTGGTTCCGGGCGGGACCAGCTCGTCGACCCCGGCCCCGGCCTCGGTCATCCAGGCTTCGTTGCTCAGGGGCGGGACCTCGGAGACGGAGCCGACGAACGTCGTCTTGCCAACGCCGAATCCACCGGCGACCACGATCTTGGCGGAGATCGCCAGCAGATCGGTGTTCGATTCGGAACCCGCGACCGCATTCGTGTCGCCAGGGCGCTCTTTCACGACGTCACTCACGCCCTTCCTGAATGGCGCCCTGACACCCCGAAAACGGGGCCTGCCGGCCGGGGCGGGTTCGAACTGGGTACCGATGCGACCGAAGACCCGAAGGCTCCGCCGCTCCGCCTGTGTCAGACCGGGAGGCGCTTGAGTCCATCGAGGATCCTCTCGAGCACGTTCGTATCGTGGTTGTAGGCGTGGGCCGTCGGGTGCACGAAGACGGCGCCCTGGGTGGCGAGGTCGCCGATGAGCACCCGGACCACGCCCAGTGGCAGATCCAGTCCCACCGAAAGCTCGGCGATCGACGAGCGTTCGCGAGCGCGCTCGTACAGCGAGCGCGATTCGGGCATCAGCGCCTCGGCCAGCGACGGGTCGTAACGCGGGACCGAGATCAGGGTCTCCACCAGCAGCAGCTGGCTGCTCTTGGTCCGGCCGCCGGTCAACGCGTACGGCCGGATTCTGCGGCTGCGCATCTTGACGGGCCGGTCCGGAGATTGGTCGCTGGACACGGTCATCCCTTCCTTCTCCGGATTCTCAGGCCTGCGGCCGTCGGGCGGTCAGGACCTGCCGGAGCCCCGCTCGCACCTCGGGGGTGAGGGCGTGACCGGCGTTGGTGATGAACTGGGTCATCTCGTAGGCGACGACCTTCATGTCGCAGTCCGGTTCGGTGAGCACCGCGAGCCCCGCTTCGGCACCGATCCCCATGAACAGGAAGTACCCGCGGGTGAGCCGGATGATGATCTGCTCGCAGTTGCCCTTGCCGAACAGCGCGGCGCTGTTGCCCGCGAGGCTGAGCAGGCCGCTCGCGATGGCGGCGAGCTGCTCGGCGTCGTCACTGGACACCGATTCCGAGGCGGTCAAAGGGAAACCGTCGACGGACATGATCAGCGCATGGCTGGCGCCGTGCACCTTGCGCACGAAGTCGTCGAGCAACCACGTGAAATCCGTGGTCGCGTCCTGGGCGGTCACTGGGTGTTTCCTCCGGTCTCACGCTCGTGCCGGTCGTCGAGTGCGGCACGCTCGCCGTCGGTGAAGGCATCGAGGTCGGCCAGCAGCGCCTCGTGCCCGTCCGCCGCGTCGGCGGGCGGGGTGGTCGGCGGGGCCGGTTCGTCGGGCAAAGTCCTGATACTGCGGGAAACCCGGCGCGGGAGACCGCTGGCCGTGGTGCCACCGTCGGCGGGCGGCTCGAAGGCCGTGCGCGGACGCGGGCTGGGCTTCCGTTCCGGTTCCGGTGCCGCCGAGGGGGCCGGGCGGCGCCGCGGCAGCCCGGACGGTGTCGCGACCGGGGTTCCCACGGGCGCGCCGTTGGTGATCCTGGCCTGCGGCAGCACGACCGTCTGCGAACCGGACCACTGCTTCTCGGCCAGTTCCGAGACCACCGGGACCGGCAGCAGCACGGTGGCGACCGTGCCGTGCGGGGTGCGGCGGTCGAGTTTCACGGTGATCTCGTGCCGGTCGGCGAGCCTGCCGACGACCGCGAGTCCCATATGCCGCACGGAATCGTCGTCGAGCACCGGACCGGCCGCGAGCCGCTCGTTCAGCGCCGCGAGGCGTTCGGGTGGCATGCCGATGCCCTCATCCTCGATCCGGATCAGCACGCTCCCCTGTTCGGTGAGATGCGCGCTGACGCTGACCGGAGAGCTCGGCGAAGACTGGTTCGCGGCGTTGTCGAACAGCTCCGCGAGGATCCGGCTGACGTCCTCGGCGGCGAACCCGACCACGCCGAGCGAAACGACGCGGCCGATCGTGATCCGCGAGTAGTGGTCGATCGACGACATCGCCGCCCGCATCACGTCGAGCACGGACGAGATACCGGCCGTCGTGTCGTCGGCGTCGCGACCGGCGAGAACGCGCAGGTTCTCGGCGTTGCGCCGCAACCGGGTCGCCAGGTGGTCGAGCCGGTAGAGCTCGGCGAGCCGGTCGGAGTTCTCCTCCCCCGCCTCCATCGCCTCCAGCTGCGCGAGCAGCTGGTCGAGCAGGTTGAGGTCGCGCAGCGCGACATTGGAGCAGACCCCGGCGAGCGCGCCGGCGTCCGGCGCGTCCACGGCAGGCCGCTGCTCCGCTTCCGGTTCGACCGGTGGAGCCGACGGAGCGTGCCGGGGCGGTGCGGCGAGGAACTGCGCCGCGGCGACCCTGGAACGGTCCAGAAGAACCCGTGAGCGGTCAAGCAAGCCTCGAGCCCGCGTCACCATGTGCTTCCACTTCTTTCTCTTCGCATACCCGGACCCGTGTCGCACTCCCCAGCACAACGACGGCCATGCAAGCAGAAGTCACTATCCGTGTCCACAGTCGGTTTCCGTTCAACCGCTGGCAGTGACGTGGTCACGAACGCGTTACGGCTGGTGAGCGCGGCGCGCTAGGCCATTCGGCTGCATCTTGCGTGTTGCACGCCACGGGTGATGTCCGAAAAGTGCGGACTGCGCAGAAATTTGCGCGCCACGCAACTTTTCCCTAGTCTGCTGGTATGACCGCACCCTTGGGACTGCGTGAACGCAAGAAGCGCGCGGCCCGGCGCGCCATGAGCGAGGCAGCGCTCAGGCTCGCCATGGAGAAGGGCGTCGAGCAGGTCCGCGTCGAGGACATCGCCAACGCCGTGGGCGTCTCCCCGCGCACCTTCAACAACTACTTCTCCAGCAAGGAGGAGGCGATCTGCTCGTTCATCGTCGAGCGGCAGGAGATCTTGCGGGAGGCCCTGCGCGAGAGGCCTTCGGAAGAGACGCTGTGGGAGGCGGTCGGCACCGCGACACTGGAAGCCTACGGCAGCTTGGGAGAACCGAACCGCCACTCGGTGGAGCTGGCACGGTCCCTGCTGCTGCACCCGTCGGTGCAGGGCGAGTTCCTCAAGGCGCACGCCAAGGTCGAACAGGTGCTGGCGGACGCCATCCTGGAACGCGCGGGCGCGGGCGCGGAAAACGCGTTGAACGCGCGGCTCATGGCGGCGATCGTGGAGTCCGCGGTGAAGACCGCGTTCTTCAGCTGGTTGATGAACGAGGGCGCCGGGCCGTTCCTGGAGACGCTCGAGGTCCTCCTGCACGAGGCCGCCGCGGGCATCCCGTCCCTCACCGGACCCGAACCGGTGAAGAAACCGAACAAGCAGTAACACCCTACCCACCACTGGGGAGAAACCGTTGTGCTGACGAAGTTGTTGCGCACTCACCTGCGCCCGTACCGGCGAGACCTGTGGCTGATCGTGCTGCTGCAGTTCGTCCAGACCCTCGCCGGGCTCTACCTCCCCACCCTCAACGCCGACATCATCGACTCCGGCGTGGTCAAGGGCGACATCGACTACATCCTCGGGGTCGGCGGCGTCATGCTGCTGGTGTCGCTGGTGCAGATCGCGTGTTCGATCGGTGCCGTCTACTACGGCGCCCGCACCGCGATGGCGGTCGGCCGCGACGTCCGCGCCGCGGTCTTCCACCGGGTCCAGGACTTCTCCGCCCGCGAGGTCGGCCAGTTCGGGACGCCGTCCCTGATCACCCGCACGACCAACGACGTCCAGCAGGTGCAGATGCTGACGTTGATGGCGTTCACCCTGATGGTGTCCGCGCCGATCATGTGCTTCGGCGGCATCATCATGGCGCTGAACCAGGACGTCACCCTCTCGTGGCTGCTGGTGCTCGTGGTGCCGATCCTCGGCGTCTCGGTCGGGATCATCATCGCGAAGATGCGGCCCGCCTTCCGGCTGATGCAGGAGCGCATCGACAAGATCAACCAGATCCTCCGCGAGCAGATCATGGGCATCCGGGTGATCCGCGCGTTCGTCAAAGACACCCACGAGCGGCGGAGGTTCACGAAGGCCAACACCGAACTGCTGGACGTCTCGCTGATCGTCGGCAGGCTGATGGCCCTGATGTTCCCCATCGTGATGCTCGTGATGAACGCCTCCAGTGTCGCCGTGCTGTGGTTCGGCGGGCTGCGCATCGACGAGGGCAGCATGCAGATCGGCGCGCTCACCGCGTTCCTGTCGTACCTGATGCAGATCCTGATGGCGGTCATGATGGCCACCTTCATGTTCATGATGGTGCCCCGTGCCGAGGTGAGCGCCGAGCGCATCACCGAGGTGCTGGACACGCACACCAGTGTCGTCCTCCCGGAGAACCCGGTGGCGCCCGGCGAGGTGCACGGGCGGCTCGAACTGTCCGATGTGGAATTCCGCTATCCCGGTGCGGAAAAGCCGGTGCTGCAGGACATCTCGCTGCTGGCGCTGCCCGGTGAGACCACCGCGATCATCGGCAGCACGGGCAGCGGGAAGACCACGCTGCTCAACCTGATCCCCCGGCTGATGGACGCCACCGACGGCTCGGTGCGCGTCGACGGCGTCGACGTCCGCGAACTGGACGCGACCGTGCTGTCCGACGCCGTCGGGCTGGTGCCTCAGAAGCCGTACCTCTTCGCGGGGACGGTCGCCAGCAACCTTCGCTACGGCAAGGCCGACGCCACCGACGAGGAACTCTGGCACGCGCTGGAGGTGGCGCAGGGCAAGGACTTCGTCGAACGGATGCCCGAGGGGCTCGACTCCCCCATCTCCCAGGGCGGGACCAACGTCTCGGGCGGGCAGCGGCAGCGGCTCGCGATCGCCCGGATGCTGGTGCGGCGCCCCGAGATCTACCTTTTCGACGACTCGTTCTCCGCGCTCGACTACGCGACCGACGCCGCGCTGCGGCGGGCACTCGTGGCCGAGACCGCCGAAGCGACCGTCGTGATCGTCGCGCAACGGGTCAGCACGATCCGCAACGCGGACCGCATCGTCGTACTCGACGAAGGCCGCGTCGTCGGGACCGGGACCCATACCGAACTCATGGACGGCAACGAAACCTACCGGGAGATCGTGCTGTCCCAGCTGACCGAGCAGGAGGCCGCCTGATGAGCGCGCCCGAATCCACGACGAACGCCCCGGCCAAACCCCACGGCGAGCGCGCGAGCGCGGCACGGGGACCGGGCCCGGGCGGGGGCGGCGGTTTCGGCCGTGGCCCCGCCGGCCTGATGGGCGGGCAGCCCGCCGAGAAGGCCTTGGACTTCAAGGGATCCTTCAAACGGCTGCTGCGGCTGCTCCAACCGCAGCGCGCCACGCTGTACGGCATCCTGCTGTTCGGCGTCGTCAGCGTCGCGCTGAGCGTCATCGGGCCGAAGATCCTCGGCATGGCGACGGACCTCATCTTCGCGGGCGTCGTCGCGAAGGACATGCCCGCGGGGGTCAGCAAGGAACAGGTCATCGCCGGCCTGCGGGCGGAAGGCGACAACACACTCGCCGACCTCTTCTCGGGGATCGACTTCGTACCGGGTCAGCGCATCGATCTCGACGCCGTCGGCCAGGTCCTGTTGTGGGTGCTGCTGCTCTACATCGTGGCGTCGTTCTTCTCGCTGCTGCAGGCGAGGCTGACCACGAACCTGGTCCAGCGGGCGGTGTTCGACCTGCGGGAGCGGATCGAGGAGAAGTTCGCCAAACTCCCGCTGAGCTACTTCGACCGCCAGCCACGCGGCGAGGTGCTGAGCCGGGCGACCAACGACATCGACAATCTCGCGCTGTCACTGCAACAGACCCTCGCGCAGATCGTGTCGTCGCTGCTGATGGTCGTCGGCGTGCTGGTGATGATGTTCGTCATCTCGCCGGTGCTGGCGCTGGTCGCGCTGCTTTCGGTGCCGGCGTCGGTGCTCGTCGCGGCCAAGATCGGCAAGAAGGCGCAGCCGCAGTTCATCAAGCAGTGGTCCACCACCGGACGGCTCAACGCGCATATCGAGGAGATGTACACCGGGCACTCGCTGGTCAAGGTGTTCGGCCGCCGCGAGGAGGCCGAGGAGGTCTTCCGCGAGCACAACGACACACTCTACGGCGCGAGCTTCAAGGCACAGTTCATCTCGGGCACCATCCAGCCCGCGATGATGTTCATCGGCAACCTGAGCTACGTGCTGGTGGCCGTGATCGGCGCGCTGCGGGTGGCGTCCGGGACGCTGTCGCTCGGCGACGTCCAGGCGTTCATCCAGTATTCACGGCAGTTCAGCCAGCCGGTCACCCAGATCGCCAGCATGGCGAACCTGCTGCAGTCCGGTATCGCGTCCGCGGAGCGGGTCTTCGCGCTGCTCGACGCGGACGAGCAGGAGCCGGAGCCCGCCGAACCCGCACGGGTCGGGCAGGTGCGGGGTCAGGTCGAGTTCGAGCACGTGTCGTTCCGGTACGCCGAGGACACGCCGCTCATCGAGGACCTGTCGCTCACCGTCGAACCGGGGCACACCGTCGCCATCGTCGGCCCGACCGGCGCGGGGAAGACCACGCTGGTCAACCTGCTCATGCGGTTCTACGAACTCGACGGCGGCAGGATCACCCTCGACGGCGTCGACATCGCCGGGATGGACCGCGAAGACCTGCGCGCCAAGACCGGCATGGTGCTGCAGGACGCGTGGCTGTTCGGCGGCACGATCGCGGAGAACATCGCCTACGGTTCCGCGGGCGCCACGCACGACGAGATCGTGGCGGCGGCCAAGGCGACCCACGTCGACCGGTTCGTCCGCACCCTTCCGGACGGCTACGACACGGTGATCGACGACGAGGGCGGCACGGTCAGCGCCGGCGAGAAACAGCTGATCACCGTCGCACGGGCGTTCCTGGCGAAGCCCGCGATCCTCATCCTGGACGAGGCGACCAGTTCGGTCGACACCCGGACCGAGGTGCTGATCCAGCGGGCGATGAACTCGCTGCGCGAGGGGCGGACGAGTTTCGTCATCGCGCACCGGCTCTCCACCATCCGCGACGCGGACGTCATCCTGGTGATGGAGAACGGGTCGATCGTCGAACAGGGCGATCACGAAACCCTGCTGCTCACCGGTGGTGCGTACTCCCGGCTCTACGCCGCCCAGTTCGCGGAGGCGCTGGCCGAGACCGACTGACCCGCACCGGCGCCGAAGGTCCCTTTTCCTCCTTTTACCGTGGGAAAAGGGACCTTCGGCGCACGGAAGGACCGTGAACGGCGCTAGGCTTGCGTGACCCGATCCGGAAAGGGGCGCGCTGGCCGACCATGGCGGAGAAACTCGGCGAATACCGCCGTAAGCGCAGACCGGGACGAACCCCCGAACCCCTTCCGGACCACGACGGGAAGACCGGGGCCGACGATCTCTTCGTCATCCAGGAACATCACGCGAGCAGCCTGCACTGGGACATCCGCCTCGAACGGGACGGCGTGCTCGTCTCGTGGGCGGTGCCGAAGGGCCTGCCGATGTCACCGGACCAAGAACGCCTGGCCGTGCACACCGAAGACCACCCGATGGAATACCTCACCTTCGAAGGCGAGATCCCGGCGGGTGAATACGGCGGCGGCACCATGACCATCTGGGACACCGGCCGGTACGAAACGCTGCACTTCAACGACCACAAGGTCGAAGTGGTCTTCCACGGGACGCGGGCACGCGGGAAATACCTGTTCCTCAACGTGAAGAAGGACGGTCGCGACAACGGCTGGCTGCTCAAACGGCTCGACCCCGCCGACCCCGGCCGGAAGGAACTCCCCTCCTTCCTCGCCCCGATGCTGACCAAACCGGGCCGTCTCCCGTCGACCGGCGAAGACCCGGAATGGGCCTACGAATTCGACTGGTCGGGGCGCCGCACCCTCGTTCGCGTGTCCGGCGGCCGGATCACCGCCTACGACGATTCGGGCGACGACGTCACCGGGCTGTATCCCGAATTCCGCGGCCTCGGCGAACAACTCGGTGCCACGGAAGTCTTTCTCGACGGTGAAATCGTCGTCTTCGACGGCGGGAAACCGAGTCCGGAAGGGCTCGGGCACCGCGCGCGGGCGACGAAGAACTCCGCGAAACGGCTCACCTCCCGATATCCGGCGTTCTACCTGGTGAACGATCTCCTGCATCTGGACGGCCGCTCCTGTGTCGGGACGCCCTACGTCGAACGGCGGGAACTCCTCGACGAACTCGGGCTCGCCGGTCCGCATTGGCAGGTCCCCCGGTACTACCTCGGCGACGGCGGCGCGGTCGCCAGGGCGGCCCGCGAACACGGGCTCGCCGGTGTCGTCGCCAAACGGGCCGACTCCGCGTACCACCCGGGAAAGCGCACCGGTGAATGGCTTTCCATCACCGGAACCCTGGTGCAGCAAGTGGTCCTGGGCGGCTGGCGGCCGGGCGGCGGCAGCCGGGCGGGCACGTTCAGTTCGCTGTTGCTCGGCGTCCCGCACGAGGACGGCTTGCGGTACATCGGAAACGTCGGTGTCGGCTTCGCGAGCGACGAACTGGAGACGCTCTCCAAGCAGCTGTTCCGCTTGGAACGCAAGACATCCCCGTTCCACTCCGTACCGGACAAACAGGCGCGGGACGCGCGCTGGTCGCGGCCGACCATCGTCGGAGAGGTCGTCTTCGGCGGCTGGACCGAGGCGGGCTGCCTGCGCAATCCGCGGTGGCGTGGCCTGCTGCCGGACGTCGACGCCGACGAGGTCGAACTCGGCTAGACCGCTGTCCTGTATCGAGGGGTGAGGCAAATGTGGCCCGCGCTTGACCAGGGCCGAAGGCTCCCTTCACCGCATTAGACGCGGCGAAGGGAGCCTTCATCCCACCACCGCGGACAAGACTTGCAGGACAGCGCCTAGATTCGCACGTCCTCGACGTCCCACCGGACGTCGAGGTCGGCGCCGACCCCGCTGACGTCGAGAATCCGTGACACCAAAGCGGTCTTCACGATCACCGAGAACCGGGGTGACGTCGCGTTGGCCTCTTCGAGCGCCTGCAATCCGGCACAGCTGAGGAATCCGACGCCGGAGAGGTCGAGGATCACGTGCTTTCCTTTGACGCAGGCGCCGCTGAGCTCGGTGCGGAAGCGCCCGACCGTCGCCGCGTCGATCTCCCCCACCGCGGTGAGGATGAAGACGCCGTCCTTGCGGCGGCAGGTGGTCACGGCCAGGGCCGGCTGTTCGCCGGGTACGCGCTGACCAGGCAACATTGGGGGCGCCTCTCTCCAGACCACCAAGTTCCCTCGACGTTACTCGGCGACGGCGACAGGTCAACCCGGGCTACCTCATTTGAGCCATTTCGGACGAGAACCTTTACCCACCTTTTGCCATTCCCCGGCGAAGCGCCGGTGCGCGGCCTCGGCGCCGGCGACCGAACGACCGTGCAGAAGCCCGTAGGTGAACGCGTTTTCGTTTTCGGCGTAGGCGCGGAGGCCGAGGAGCCGCAGGACCTCCCGGCTGACCACGATGTCGTGATGCTCGCCGAGGGTGCTCTGCACCGCCTTGACGTTCTTTCGCCATTTTCGAAGCTTCTTGCCGGTCACCGGCCGGACCGCGTCCGCCGCGTAGCGGGCTCGCTTGGCCTTCTTGCGCACCTCGTGCAAGGCCGCGTCCTGCTCCGCGCCGGGCTTCAGCGCAGTCGCCGCGGCCACGGCCTCGCGCAGCTTCCGGTCCGACCGCGCGACGGCCTTGCGCAGCTCCTTGGTGCCATCCTTGATCTTCCGCGGCTTCCCGACGAGCTTTTCCAGTGCTTGCAACAGCTTCGTGTAGCGCTTGCTGTCGAGCGCCCGGACGGCACGCGCCTTGGCCTCTTCAGCCTCGCGCGCGAAGTGCCGCGTCATCAGCTGCTCGACGTTCCCGAGCACGAGTTCGGCCGGGAGCGCCTCGACCTCGTCGTGAAGGCGCGCGGCCATCACCTCGCTGTCCCTCGCCGGACCGAGCTCGCCGCCGAGCCAGCGGAGTTCGTCGGCGAGCCGGTTCGCGACGTCGGCGTCGAGCGAGCGACGGAAGGTTTTCAGGCCGCTCCGCAACCGCCTGCTCGCGACGCGCATCTGGTGCACCGCGTCCTCGACGTCCCGGCGGACCCCGATGTCGTTGCGGCGCAGCGCGTCCAGCTGCGCGGCGAGGTAATCCGCCAGTACCGAGCCCGAAGCCCCGGTGACCGGGGGCACGAGCTCGTCGGTGAGCCGCCGGAGCTTCGACGGCCACCTCGACCGCTCGGCGCCCCCTTCCACGACCGCCCGTTCCAGGCTCTGGAGCACTTCGGGATCGGCGCCGGGCGAGAGTTCGATCTCGATCTCCCGCCAGCGGTCGAGATGCGCCTTGTCTCCACCCGCCTCTCCGGTG
This sequence comes from Amycolatopsis sp. EV170708-02-1, assembly GCF_022479115.1. Lineage (NCBI taxonomy): Bacteria > Bacillati > Actinomycetota > Actinomycetes > Pseudonocardiales > Pseudonocardiaceae > Amycolatopsis > Amycolatopsis sp. EV170708-02-1. The sequence continues at coordinate 1,325,585 of NZ_CP092497.1, read as the reverse complement.
ACGACGTCGTCGGTCAGCGTCGCGAGCTCGCGGCCCTCGGCGTCGAGCAAGGCGTACGACGTGCGCTCGGTGCGCAGATGCGCGGCCTGGACCAGCTTGGCGCCGAGCGTGTGCGACCGGACCAGCTTCGCCAGCGCGCCGGGCACCTTGTCCGGCTTCCCCGCCAGCGGGAGGCGGAGTTCCTCCCGCTTGTCCTCCCCGACCGGGAGTTTGAGGTGCCAGCCCTCGTCGGTCCCGCCGAGCCTCCGCCGCAGTGTGATGCCCGCCTGCGCGAGCCGGAAGTCGGCGGTGTCGAAGTACGTGGCGTCGAGGACGTCGACCCTCGGCTCGGCCTGGTTCGTCACCGGACCGGCCGGGACCAGCGGCGGGATCGGCCGGTCGGCCGCCAGGTCGTACTTCCGCTCGATCTCCGCCTCGGCGACCGGGGCACCACCCTGCGTCTTCGTCACCACGAACTCCTTCTGCTCGGCTACCAGGAAGGATTACCCCGTACGGAGGCGGCGGGAAACCCCGGACGGATCATTCCTCCATCCGGTCGTACCGGTCCGCCCATTCGGCGAGCATTTGCCGAGATCTCTCCTCGGTCAGCGTCTCGCTTTCCAACCTCGCGACGAGGGAATAATAGGCCTCGACCGCGACCCGGTCGTCGATGAACACTCCGGCCGCGTAGGAATCCGTGTACACCACCGCCGGATGTTCCGCGAATTCCATGATGGTGAACGAATTCTCGATCACCCGGCCCACTCCGTCGCTTTCGGGGACGATGCGAATGGAGCAATAAGGCAGGTTCGCCGACAGGACGAGGTGGAGCAGCTGCTCGTGCATGATCCGGGGACCGCCGACGACCGACCGCAGCGCGCGCTCGTGCACGTAGAACCGGCAGCGCGGCGGACGATCCCGCTGCAGCAACCGCTGCCGTTCCATCCGGGCGCTCACGACCTGGTCCAGCCGGGCCTGGTCGCGGTTGCCGATCAGCTCGAAGGCGGTGCGGGCGTACGGTTCGGTCTGCAGCAGCCCGGGGAGCGTCAACGACTCGTAGCGCACCAGCGTATGCGCGAGGTTTTCTTGTATTTCCAGGGATTTCATCGGGTCGACGAGTTCGTCGAAGTACGGCCGGACCCAGTACAGGTCGCCACCGGGCTGGGTCAGCTCCAGCAGCAGATCGCGTTCGGGCTCCGCCTCGCCGCAGGTCGCGAGATACAGCGCCGCGTCCACCACGGACAGCTCGCGCAGCCCTTGTTCCCACCTCGTGACCTTGCTCTGCAACCAGCCGTTACGGCGGCTGACGTCGGCGCCGCTGAAGTGCCTGCGCTGCCGGAACGCCTTCATGCGGTGGCCCAGCTCCCGGGTCCGCGCCGTCGAATCCTTCTCAACCATGCGGGACAAAGTAGGGCCGAACTTCGGCCGCGCGGCGATTGCCACGCGGTGATTCACCTCAACTGCTGATAACTTGCACTCGCGCACCTATGCGAAAGGCTGCTTCGCGAGCGAAGCGCCTTCGCGCGCGAAGGGTTCTTTAAAGCTTTATAGCGGAAGAAAGAAAAGAGATCCAGCTATTCGTCAGTGGATTTCTTGCGGTACCGCAGAATCGGGTTCGGTCCGTGAGGGCCTCCTTGCCTACCTTGAAGGTAGTGAAGGAGGCCCTCACGGACTCCGCGTCGGCAAGGGACTCGCAGTCACGGCGGCCGCGCCTCGGCGAGCCACAGTCATCACCTGACGCCCGGTTTGAAGCTTCAACACCGGATCTCCAGGTCAAGTCGACAGAAGTTTCAACCGGTACATCAATGATATGCTTGAACCTCATGAGTCAAGACATCCGAGACTTCGTGACCCCCTCCTGCGACCTGCTGGCACTGGGCGAGCCGACGCACGCGACCCCGGTCTTCGCGGAGGTCCGCAACGAGCTGTTCGCCCAGCTGGTCGAGCGCGGCTTCCGCTCGATCGCCCTCGAAACGGATCGCGTGGCCGCGCTCGTCGCGAACGACTTCGTCCAGGACGGCACCGGAAGCCTCGACCTCGCGATGAGCGAGGGCTTCTCGCACGTCTTCGGTGCCGTGGAGGCGAACAGGCGGCTGATCGCCTGGATGCGCGAGTACAACGAAACCCGGCCGCCCGAGGAGCGGCTTTCGTTCCACGGCTTCGACACGCAGACCGAGAACACGTCCGCGCCCAGCCCACGGCGCTACCTCGAGTACGCCCGCGACTTCCTGGGGCTCGACGTGGACATCGCCGGCCCGGCGGGCGACGACGAACGCTGGAGCCGCACGGAAGCCGTCCTGGACGCGGCTTCCTCGCCCGGCGCCACGGCCGATGCCTACCGCCTGCGCGCGATCGCCGCCGAACTGCTCACCGTCCTTCGCTCTCGGCAGCCCCAAGCGGACGCGTGGTCGCGGGCGGAGCTCCATCTCATGGCGGGCATCGATCTGCTGCGCTACCACCGGCAGTGCGCCGAGCCTCTCGCGCCGCACGAGCGCTACGCGCCCCTCGTCGCGACCAGGGACGCCTTCATGGCGCGGAACCTGCTGGACATCCGCGCCGCCGAAGCGGGTCGCGGGCGGACGCTGGTCTTCGCCCACAACCTCCATCTGCGGCGCCAAGCGAGCACGATGCACGTCGCCGGAACCGAGACGACCTGGTTCCCCGCCGGCGCGCTGGTGGCGCCGCTGCTCGGCGATCGCTACACCTTCGTCGCGACCAGTCTCGGCGAAAGCGAGGACATCGCGCTCAAGGAGCCGGAACCCGACACCTACGAAGGGTTCCTGCAGAAGCACGTCACGACGGCTTGGGGGCTGCTCCCCGCCTCCGACGTCCCGACCGCGAGCGTCCGGACCGATCCCACCCCTCGGCAGGGCTACTTCCCGCTCGACCAAGGGATGCTGAACGACGCGGACGTGATCCTGCACGTCCGGGGCTAGCCTGCGAACCGGGTGACGCCTCCTGCCCTCTGAAGGCGTCACCCGGCCACGAGCACGCGCCGCCACCCCCAGTTCCGCGAATTCGGGGCGGCGCGAAGTCCGCTCACTTGAGCAGCAGTCAACACACCGTCGCCATAACTTCGCCAAACGCCGAGGCCGTCGATCCCTCGCCGGGCTATGCCGGGGTCACCCCGAAGCGGATCTTCGTCAAGGCTTCACGAGCCCGATCCCGCTGGCGCCCGCTCCCGTCGACGGCGGAAAGGCCCTGGAGCGCACGCAGTTCCCACACCGGGAATCCCAGTTCCCGGAACAGTCCTGCCGCGGTCCGGAGCCCTTGGGCGGCTTCGGTCACGATGCCTTCGTCCGACCGAAGGCGCCCGAAGCTGAGCAAGGCGTATCCGCCGCCCCGGCGGTCTCCGAGCTCACGGAAGGTACTCATCGCCAGGCTCAGGTGCTCCGCGGCACGGCTGTGTTCACCCGCCAGACGCAACGACTCGCCGAAGCTTCGATGCGTGTACGCGGCGGCGTGACGGTGCCCGACATCCTCGAACAGTTCCAGTGAGCGCGAGAGACATCGTTCGCTCTCCCCCGCGTCACCGGTTTTCGCGTGGAGGTCACCGAGGCTCCGGAGGACGTGCGCCTCCCAATGCCGTTCACGCGAGCTGCGCGTGCCGATCAGGGCGCTCGTCAGCAGGGCACCGGCCTCGTCGACGCGTCCGTTCCGGCGCAGGACGTCGGCGTACCGCTTGGCGGACCTGTCGTGCTGGTGCCCGTCTTCGCAATGGAGTGAAAGGAGCAGGCTCGCGTCGAAGCATTCTTTGGCCCGGCGGAAGTCGCCGAGGTCGTCCCACAGCGAGCCGAACTGGGCCGACGCCATGGCCTGCCCGGCGAGGTCACCACAGTCCCGCAACAGGTCCAATGCCTCGCGCAGCGCGTGGACCGCCGCGCCGGTCCGGCCGGAGTCCGCGTCGACGTCGGCGAGCGCGACGAGCGCGGCCCCGGTGCCCGGCTGATCACCCACGGAGCGGAACCTGGCCTCCGCCAACGAGAAACTGGTCCTCGCCCGGGCCAGATCCCCCGCGTCGGCGTGGGCGTGCCCGAGCTTCAGCAGTTTCTCCGCCTCCGCGGGGAGATCGAGGCGATCACGCACGATGCCGAATCCGAGCCAGGCGGGAGAACCGCCTTTCCGCGGTCCGACGAGATCGCTGTAGGCGTCGGCCAGCCGCATGGCCAGCCCGGTCCAGCCATGGTTCTTCGCGGTACGGACGGCGAGCGCGAGATTCGCGGTTTCCGCGACCCGCCAGCCGATCGGGTCGGCCGCGACGCGATCCGAAACAGCCGCCGGGACGTCCGCGCGCCGGGAGGGCGGGTACCCGGCGCCGAGCGCGGCGGAAGCGTGTTCGGCCAACGCCGCCATCACCGTCAGCGCGCGTCTGAGAGCCGCGGGCTCCGGCGGTTCCCGGAGCGCGAGCCGGATCAGCCCCGGGAGCCGGTACCTGAGAGAACCGGCCTGATCCGGTTCGGCGTGGAGCACATGGTCGTCCACGAGTTCGTCGAGCAGTTCCGCCGCCTCGCGGGGCGGACACCCCAGCATGGCCGTCGCGAACCAGTCGGCGATCTCGGTGGAACCGGGAAAACCCAGCAACCGCAGGGAATTCCGCTGTCGCGCCGACAGCTCGGCGAGGTATTCGGCGAGCACCGGGCGCACGGCCAGGTCGCCGACGGCGAGCTCGTCGAGGCGCAGCCGCTCGTTCTCCAGGCGTGTCGCGAACTCGGCGACGCTCAGCCGTGGCCGCTGCAGCAGCTTCGTCCCCGCCGCCCGCACCGCCAGCGGAAGACCGTCGCAGCAGGCCAGCACCCGGCGGACGGCATCGGGTTCGGCGGACAACCGGGCTTCTCCGGCGATCTCGCCGAGCAGCGTCCGCGCGTCCTCGTAGGGCAGCGCCCCGACCTCGACCGGCCTGGCACCGGCGAGACCGGCCAGCCGCCGCCGTGTCGTGACGATCGTCGCGCAGCCGGGGCCACTCGGCAGCAACGGCCGTACCTCGGCTTCGGACCGGCCGTTCTCGAGGATCACCAGCAGCCGCCGGTCGGCGGAGTGGCTCTGCCACAACGAGATCAGCCCCGCCCGGTCCGCGGGGAGTTCCGCTTCCGCAAGACCGAGCGCGCGAAGGAACCCGGCGAGGACGTCACCGGGTTCACGCAGATCGGCGACGAGCTGGCCGTCCGGGAACCGCTTGCGCACGCGCCACGCGGCTTGGACGGCCAGCGTGCTCTTCCCCGCTCCCGCCGCCCCGTGCAGCACGATCGGCGCGGGAGCCCGCAACGCGCGTCCCACCTCCGCCAGCTCCGCCGCCCTGCCGGTGAAATCCGGTGTCGCCGCGGGCAGACGGCACGGCGCGCCACCCGCCGACCAGCCGGTTCCGGAGATCCGGCGGTGGACCGCGAGCAGGCCGTCCCCCGGCGAGACTCCGGACTGTTCCCACAGCGCCTGGCGGCAGCGGTCGAGGACCGCGAGAGCCGCGTCCCGCCTGCCGAGACCGTGCAACGCCTCGGCCAGCCACCCGGCGAGACGCTCGTCGCCCGGCCGGGCGACGAGCTCCGGACCCAACCGGTCCGCGACCGCCTTGTGGTCACCGGCGGCCAGGTCCAGCTCCACGAGCTTCCCCAGCACCGAACAGCGCCGGTCCTCGAGCCACAGCCGGTGCGCCTCCACCAGCGGACCGACCGGCACGTCGGCGAAGGCCCGGCCACGCCACAACCCCAAAGCCCGTTCGAGCAAGGCCTTGCGTTCGTCACCGGTCGCCCTCGCGGCCGCGGCCGTCAGCTCGGAGAAATCGGTGACGTCCAGCTCGCCTTCGGACACCGTCAGCCGATAGCCGCTCCGGCCGGACCTGAGCCGCTGCCGCTCGTCGTCCACCGGCACGCCGGGTGACAATGCCTTGCGCAGCTTGGAAATCGCCATCTGCACGACCGCCGCGGCACTCGACGGCGGCCCTTGCGGCCAGAGTTCGTCCACGAGCGTGTCCCGGTGGACGACCTCGTTCGGCCGGGTCAGGAGCACCGCGAGCACCCGACGGGGCTGAGCCGCCGACGGCAGCGGGACCGAGGCCGCGAGCGGGCCGAGCACCTTGAACTCCACGAACCACCTATCACCTGGACGGATGACCCGAATGTAACCCGGTGCTGTCCCCGAGTCGGCGATTTCTCACCCGGATGGCCGCCCCCTTACTTCCCGGTGTGGGCGAGGAGCCTGTCCCGCAGCTCGGGCTCGTTGGCGAGCGCGTCGTTCAGCGTGTGCTCCAGCAAGGGCTTGAGGTCCCCGTACGGACGCTTCGACCAGTCGAGCGGCCCCTGCGGCGGCTCCGGGTCGTACTCGATGACGAACTGAATCGTCCGGGCGATCTCGGCCCCGGCGAGCCGCTCGACCAGATGCAGCGCTAGGTCGATCCCCGCCGACACCCCGGCGGCGGTGATCACGTTCCCGTCCTCGACCCAGCGCTCCGCGACCGGTTCCGCGCCGAACGCGCCCAGCAGTTCGCGGAACATCCAGTGCGTCGCGGCCTTCCGGCCCTTCAGCAGTCCCGCCTGCCCCAGCAACAGCGACCCCGTGCATACCGAGGTCACGAGCTCCGCGTTCGCCGCGGCGCCACGCAGGTAGCCGACCAGCTTCTCGTCGGCGAGCGCCTTCAGCGTCGGCGCGGCGCCGCCGGGGACGAGCAGCGCGTACGGCGACGGGACCTCGTCGTAGGTGTGGGTCGCCACGAGCCTCAAGGGGTTGTCGGTGGTGACCGGGTCCTTCGTCTCGCCGACCACGACCGTCCGGTATTCCTGCGTCGTGCTCGCCATCCCGTCCAGCACGGTCAGCGGCCCGACCATGTCGAGCGGGGTCATCCCCGGGTACACCACGAACGCGATCGTCTTCTTGTCGTCTGTCATGGGGACAACGGTGTCGCAGGCGCGGGCCCGCGGTGGCCCGGATGTCCGGATTCCTGCGAACAACGTCCGACGGCCGGGCACTACTGGTAGCGTTCGATCATGCCGGGTTCACCCAGACGAGTGTTGATCGTCGGCTACAGCAACGCCGAGTTGCTCGACATCGCCGGCCCGTCGGACGTCCTGGACGCCGCGACCAAACTCGGCGGCAAGCCGGGGTACGAGATCATGCTCGCCAGCGTCGACGGACGCGGCATCCGCTGCGAGTCCGGGCTGACCCTGCAGGCACAGCACCGGCTCGACCAGATCACCGGCGAACTCGACACGCTGATCGTCGCGGGCGGCACCGGGCACGAGGCCGCCGCCGCGGACACGCGGTTCGTCACCCACGTCCGCAGGCTCGCGCAGCAGAGCCGTCGTGTCGCCTCCGTGTGCACCGGCGCCACCGTGCTCGCCGCGTGCGGGCTGCTCAACGGCCGCCGCGCCACCACCCACTGGCGGTTCGCGAACCGGCTCGCGACGAACTACCCGCGGGTGAACGTCGATCCGGTGCCGCTGTACGTGCGCGACGGCAACGTCTACACGGCGGCGGGGGTCACCAGCGGGATCGACCTCACCCTCGCGTTCGTCGAGGAGGACCACGGCCCGAGCCTCGCCAGGGAGGTCGCCCGCATGCTCGTGACCTACCTGCAGCGGCCGGGCAACCAGGCGCAGGTGAGCATGTTCCTCTCCGGCCCGCCGCCGGAGAACCGGCTGGTCCGCGACATCACGGCGTACGTCGCCGAACACCTCGCCGGTGACCTCGGCACCGCCGTCCTCGCCGAGCGAGCCGGGATCAGCACCCGGCAGCTGACCAGGTTGTTCGACGCGCATCTGAGCACCACACCCAGCAGGTACGTGCGGGCCGCGAGGACCGAGAACGCGGCGAAACTGTTGTGCGGCACCGAACTCCCCTTGTCCTCGATCGCGAGGCGATGCGGTTTCGGCTCGACCGAGACGCTTCGCCAAGCCTTCCTCGACCACTTCGACACCCCGCCTTCGGCCTATCGCCGTGTCCACCTTCGGCAGGCGTTCGGCTAGGCCGTGTGCGGCGGCCGGCGCGCACTGTGGAGGATGTGCGGGTGAACCGCCGCGACATCTCCGACGACGACACCGGCCCGATTCGCCGGGTAACGGACACCCCGTCCGATCGTTCGCCCGGAACGTCCCGTTCGCCGCGCCGGACGCCGCCGCCCGAAGGCACGCGGCGCCCCCGCCCTCCGGCCCAGCGGCCGAGAACGGCCGAACCGGGCAGACGTCGCGCCGCCGAACCGAAGCCCGAACCCGAGCCGGTCGGCCACGGGCATTCGCATGGTCACGGACCAGCGGCGCCCGCGTCGCGCCGGGTCAGGCTGCTGCTGATGTGGCTGCTGATCCCACTCGCCGTCGCGACCGTCGCCGGAATGGTCTTCCTCTATCCGTGGGGCAAGGATCCGGCGAAAAGCGTCTTCCCCCAAGGGACCCCGGTGAGCGCGACGGTCACCGGGACGATCACCGGACCGTGCCTCGCCGAAGGCCAGGTTCAGGTCGGCGAGCCACCGCCGGACGCGAAACCGTGTCTCACCAGCGAACTCACGATGACCGACGGGCCGGCGTCCGGGAAGCCGTTGAAGCTCACGCTCCCCATCGAACCGAGCACGCCGCGGTTCGCCGCCGGCGACGAGGTGGTGCTGTCCTACAACGGCGGCGACGTCGCGAACCCCGCGTCGTTCCAGATCGTCGACTTCCAGCGGGGTACGCCGCTGCTGCTGCTCGCCGGGTTGTTCGCGCTCGCGGTGATCGTCCTCGGCCGTTGGCGGGGGCTCGCCGCGCTCATCGCGCTCGGGCTGAGCTTCCTGGTGCTGGCGTTCTTCGTGCTGCCTTCGATCCTCGCCGGCGAAAGTCCGCTGCTGGTGGCGATCGCGGGCGCGGGCGCGATCATGTTCGTCGCGCTGTACCTGACGCACGGGCTGTCCGCGAGAACCTCGGTGGCGGTGCTGGGCACCCTGGTGAGCCTGGTCCTGATCGGCGTCCTGTCGGCGATCTTCTCGGCCGCCGCGGCGCTGACCGGGCTCGACGACAGCACCTCCCAGCTGATCGGCTCGCTCGGGCACGGGGTCGACGCGCGGGGCCTGCTGCTGGCGGGTGTCGTGATCGGCGCGCTCGGTGTGCTCGACGACGTCACGGTGACGCAGACGAGCGCGGTGTGGGAGCTCCGGCGCGCGAACCCGGCGCTCGGCTGGCGTGAGCTGTACGGCGCGGGCCTGCGGATCGGGCGCGATCACGTCGGCTCGGCGGTCAACACGCTCGTGATGGCGTACGCGGGCGCGGCGCTGCCGGTGCTGCTGTACACGTCGCTTTCGGGGTCGGGCTCGGCTCGATCCTCGGCGCGGAGGAGATCGCCCAGGAGATCGTGCGGACGCTGGCCGGAAGCGTCGGCATCGTCGCCGCGGTCCCGGTCACCACCGTGCTGGCCGCGCTGATCGCCTCGCGGGAGCCCCAAGAGTCCCTGTAGCCACAAGCGCCCCAAAGCGCGAGCCCACCGCGTGCTCACGGGCCGGAGTCGGGTACGAAGAGGCCGCACCCGAGGTTCGCCGCGTGATCGGAGGGCCATGTTCGACGTTTTCGGCGCTGCATTCGCCATCCCCGGACAGCTGACCGCCGTCGCGCGGCGCGTGCTCGTCTCGACGCTCGAAGCCGTCGAGGCGGTCCCCAAGATCGCCGCCGCGCTCGACGACGTACGGGCGACGCTCAAGCACTCGGAGCGGCTGGCGACCTTCGCCGCGGGCGAGTTGCCGGAGATCGTCTACCAGCTTGAGGAGATCAAGGCGCGGCTGGAGAAACTGGAGACTCGCACCGAAGCCTCGTGAGTGTTGAGGACGGTTCTAGCCAACCCTCTCTTGTCGACCTACGGTTGATCTATGGCGATCAATCATCAGGTTAGTGCAGGTCAGGGTGGTCGGCAGCCGGTATTGGACTCGTACGCGCGACTGTCCCGCAACCAAGCGGGCAAGCTGGAGAAGTGCGAAACCCAGCACGCCGACAACCGTGAGGTGATCGAACGGTTGGGCGGCGTGCTGGGCGAGGAGATTTCCGACCCGAAGCTCTCGGCGTGGAACCCGAGGGTTCGTCGTCCGGGGTGGGAACGGATCATGAAGCGAGTTGCGGCGCGGGCGTGTGACGGGGTGGTGTTGTGGAACACCGACAGGGGGTGGCGTCGCTCGCCCGACCTGGAGGACATGTTCAAGGTGATCGAGGGGTTCGACTCGTTCACTGTGGCGTCGTCACATGGGCGATATGACCTCTCGGACTACAACGATCGCTATCAGCTGCGGCAGGAGGTCGCCCACAACCAGCGCAACTCCGATGAGGCATCTCAGAGGATCTCGCGCCGGTTCGAGACGCTGCGCAAACGGGGCGTTCCGCATCACCAGGGCAGAACGTTTGGGTTCCCCGGGCTGGACCGGACGGTGTCGAAGGACAACGCACTGGACGAGAACGGCAAAGACACCCGTAAGCAGGTTCCGGCGGAACTGGTGGAACGGGAACGCGCAGCGCTACGGTCCGGCACTGATGCCTTGCTCGCGGAAGTGACACTGATCGCGCTGCACGACGAGTGGAAGGCCGCCGGGCTGCGCACGGTCACGGGAAAGGTGTTCTCGCCTGTGCAGATCAGGGAGGTACTGCTGAGGCCTCGCAATGCCGGGTTGATCGAGCACGACGGCGAGGTCGTAGGGCACATGCCCGGTGAGCCGATCATTGACCCGATCAGGTTCGAGCGGTTGCGCGCGATGTTTGCTGGACGCACGCGAGGCAAGCAGGCGGGGCACAGCTATGTCGGCTCGGGGATCGCGACATGTTCCCTATGCCGGAAGTCGCTGTCCGGCCGTCCGCATGTTGGGGAGTACAAGGATGGGCAACGGCGACGACAGTACGCGTGCACGAAAGCGCGTGGCGGGTGTGGCAAGGTCGCAGCCGACATGCGGATGCTTGATCGCGAGATTCGCGGCATCGTGATCGCTCGCTTGTCGGACAAGAGCCATGCAGCGGCGATTAAGGCAGCACGGGCCCGAATCTCCGATCGGCTCAAGCAGGTGCAAGAAGCACTCACCAAATGCAACGCTCGACTTGAGGCGATCGCTGCGAAGTTCGGGGCCGACAAGATGACCGAAGCGGCGTACGACAAGGCCAACGAACCGGCCATGAAAGAACTTGCGCGACTGGAAGCCGAGCGCGACGAACTGACCGGAGGAAATCCAGAAGGACCCACAGAACCCTTGACCCGCCAAGAAGCCGCCGAGAAGTGGGATGGCGCCGAAGTCTCCGAGAAACGCGCCTTACTGCTAGACGCGCTCGGTGCCGACGCCCTCATAGTAGACCCATCTACTAAAGCCGGGTTTCGCACTTTCGATAAAGATCGAGTTCGCGTCGAGTTGCGCAACCATGTGAGCAACCGAAGCAAGACGAACTGACCAGGCAGCATTCATGCCAGAGCCTGCAAAGACTAAGGCTTATGCTGCCTGGCCAGGCTATTACTTGTCTTCCGACGATGCGTTTGCGCTGCTTGCACCACTCGGAGTCTTCGGGCCAACAGTTGGCTCTTTTGAGCCTCCTGACGAAGGATTACGCCCACGCTCCTCCGTGTTGGAACGCGGATGTCCACCACCCGTAACGGACCGCTGAGGACGTCCTGTCCGCTGATCGTCACTCACTATTAATACTCCTTAACTTCTTGTTTCTCTGTTTCAGGGGTTCAACCGACGACCCATCTTCAACTTGATCTGGCATTGATAGCCATTCGACAACTACACCGTCCGACACTGGTATGTACACCCCGCGTGTGCCCTGGATCTTATGAAGAAAGACTCCCTTTTCATTCAGGGCCCACTGAGAGCGTATAAAAATATCCTTCGGCTCCGGGTAGCCGCTCACGAAACTTTGTTCGTCAATCCATCCGCCGAAGTATACGCCATCCGACAAGCGAACGCGGATAAAGCACCCGCCCTCACGAGCAATGTAATCCCAGGCGGTCGGAGTGGTCCTGTAGTGGATTTTTAGCGCGTCGGCAAGGCGCTTCTTTATGGAAATTTCGCGAGATGTTTCACGAAATGCCGATTGAAAATGTACGCAGAATGCCGCCAGTGCGGGCACTGCTCCCGCCAAGAGAGCCACCCAGAGTGCGATCTCACGTGGATTTGCGGTAAATATTGAAAGCAACGACGCTTGACGTCCCGGCGCAGGATGCGCGAGTTGAACTAACTTGGGCCCAAAGGCCAAGGCGTATAGTACGTCAAGTGCAGCGCCGACTGCGATTGCGCGCAAGATGCGAGTGCTAGCGTCCTTGTCTTCCGGGGTTGGGCCGCGTAGACGCTGCAAGGTTGTACCAAAGACAATACCCGGTAGTACCAGGGCGACGGCGACTATTAACTGGTACGAAGTTCCCGGAATCAAAAAGCAACCTCCCGCGCCGAAGTCGTCATCGCGTATCCGCCTCCACGGGCAAGCATCCTGCGTCCCCCGGTGACGGCACCCTTCCTTGAGGTCATTCAGGTTGGCGCGCGTTACCTTGGGCTTGTCGAACGACAATACGCTTAGGGTTCCAGGTTGTCACCCCGTCATCTCGTGCGAGGTAGCCTAGCTACCGCCGCGCAGAAGATGAGAGATACTGGACGTCGACATAGCCAGAAGCGCCACTCTGGAAATTCCGTGCACGAAAGGATTGCAGATTGACAAGAATTAACAATCTGGATGAACTTGACATACTGGTCGACCTGGCGTTCAGGGTGGCAGTGGATGTGCTGCAAAAGTCGGCTGAGCTAGACAGGTCTGGCCACGAATTTAAAACAATCTCACTGCCTGCGTTTGTTGATGATCGCGTCGATTATCGCACCGTGAAGTCGGGCGCCAGCGTGGAGCGCGCACTAGACCTCGACGGCGCTTTCACAAACGATAACAGGTGGGGCACGAAATACCAGTACTCGGAGCTTGATGGATTCGAAGCCCTTATAAATTATGTAATTGACCATGATGACCTCAAGCGATTTCATTCCCTCGCTGGCGGCAGGGACGAGTTCATGGAACACGTCCTACGTGTTAACGTAGGAAAGCTTCCTGTTATTGCAGCCGAGAAGCATGTCTTTGAGAACGGCTGGGAACTGAACACCGAGGCGCTTCGAGAGCATGTTCTCAAGTTAGCGGCCTGGTGGGTTCTTGATGAGGTTCCGATAAGGCTAGTGGTACCAATTCTCAATATTTCATTCGAATCCGATCGAATCGAATTAGACGAGAAAACATTTATTGAGCGAATGGATGACGGGCTTCAGCTTGCGCGCGCATCTGGAAACCCTCGCGTGAGCGCCTATAAGGAGCTAATTCCCATGGCCACACATGCGATAGTGCTGGAAGGATGGACCCTCCCGAACCCAACTGCGTTAACTTGGCTATGGACTCCGGAGGATAGTCCAATCGAGGCCCCTGTTCTAGATAGATTCTTTCAGGTCTTATCAACATTTGCCGAAGAGCCAACCGGATATGTGCAGGTCCTATATCGCCCTGTAGGATGGAGTCATGAGTTTACGGGCCCACTTCCCGAGGTGCTCCCAGGTCCATTCTTGCCGCATTATTCAACCGCTTTAAAGGCCGCAACCGAGCCCACAAAGACTCTAAGCGGATCAGAGATTGAGCTATTGCGAGAAGGCTTTACCTCCCTGGGACAGCAGGAGAATATTGTTTCGGTAGCGGCACAGCGCTTACTGGACGCGGAGCGGCGTCCGAGTGACGTTGACAGACTTCTGGACCTCTGCATTGGAATTGAAGCTTTAGTTGCGGGCAATCCAGGTGACGCCACATACAAGGTGGCCATACGTATAGCAGCAGTCCTCGCTGAACTTGGAATAAGCAATTCCGCCGAAGTGATCGAGGCGTCCAAGTCTCTATATTCCCTGCGATCTGCCATTGTTCACGGTCGCAAGAGGCCCGCTAAGGCTGTGAATGTAACCCTGCACGGCCGTCAAGTAGATACTATCGAAGCGGCCAGGTACTTTCTTCGGAATCTTCTCCGTGCCAGATTGCAGTGGCCAGAGCTCACAACGGATGATATCGATTCAAGAATAATTGCTGGCGCACTGGCATTGTGGGGGCAGGCGGTTGAATCGACTCGCGACCAGGGTGTCGAAACCGAGCAAGTTAGTTCCAGTGATAACACCAATGGGCCAAGTGACTCCTAGGCGAGATCGGATTCCTTGCTATTCTAAATAAAAGCTGACACCGAGTGGTTACTGCGAACCTTCCGGGAAGTAAAGTTAGTAAACTTATTGAATAGTGGCTCATCACCCTAGTTTAGAATAATGAGCCACTATTCAGGCCTGCTTCCAGTTTTCTGCAAGACGTGTCTCGATTCGGTTAAGAACTATCGCGATCGCCTGAATCTGTTCGTCTGTCATCGGCGGCCAATCGGCCATGATTACCGCCCAGCGGTCGACCGCTTCCGCGTCCAAACGCGCCTGCTCTTCGGCGTAGCTCTCCCGCTTGTCAGCCGTCATCCGGCGCCGCCTCACCCGCTGTGACACGTTCGATGGCGGCCCGGACATCGGCTGTGAGGTAGCCGCGTACGCGTTTGGTCTCCCCGTCAATACCAGGTACGCGTTCCCTGCTTGGGCGGCATCCGTAGTCGCCCATCGCTCGCCCGAACGCGGTCGGTTCGACGTCGAGCGCATCGACCAGTTCGGACGTCGGCACGAACGCCCTGCCGCCGTCATCCAGGTCGTCACCGAGGTAGGCGACGACGGACGCGAGCGGTTCCGGTAGCTCCACGACGTCCGCCGGGGCCGGTGTCCGCCCGGTGGTGGCCCCCGTGCCGATCGCGCGAGCGACGGCGGCGTGATCGAGTGTGGGTGTGGTGTCGTGCCCCGCCGCGTGTCCGGACAGTGTCCCGGCCGCTTCGCGCAGCGCGCGGCCTTGTTGGCAGATCGCCTGCCAATCCTCGTTCGGCATGTAGTAGGTCCGGACCGTCATCGCGAGCACATCGGCCCCGGCGGCAGTGTCCCCGTCCGGCCGCAAGATGCCCACGCCCTTGTGCGACGGGAGGAGACGGCTGGAGTCGTAGCCCCGGGTGTTCATCTGCTCTCCGAGCACGATGTTGGAGTCTCGCCAGTCCATCACCCGCAGGGCGAACCGTGAGCCGAGTACCGCGCGCAGACCGGACGGGATGGTCTTGGAGTCCGGCCGTTGTGTGGCGAGGACAAGCACGATTCCGGCGGCTGGTCCTTTCTTCGCCAACCAGGTCAGCAACTCGCCGATGTACTCACCCGCAGGGACCTTCTTTCCTTGCACGACAACAGGTGTCCGGTCCTCTAGCGGTAGCTGGACCTCATCGATGATGATCGCTGTTATCGGCATGTTCAGAGCGTTGTCCCGGGACATGTCCGGGGTGACCTTGGATTCCGGGCACGTCAGGTCGTCAAGGTCCCGCATCCGCCGGTATCGGCCCTGAACCTCCGCGACCAGCTCAACGAGCCAGTCCACTAGCGACAAGACGTGCTCGGGTTCGTCGCCGGACATGAACCGATGCGCCAGCTGGCCAGCTGCGTCCCAGTCCTTACCTCCCTTGAAATCCGCCACGTACAGCCGGACCCACGCGTCCAAGATCAGGCCTGCTGCGGCGAGGCGTGCCGCGAATGTCTTTCCCTGTCTCGGAATCGCGCCGATCAGAAGCGACGTCCACACCAACGGCAGATCGATCCGTCGATCCCGTGCGTCACGACCGAACGGCACCGCCCGCCACGCATCCCATCTCGTCACACCCAACAACGGTGTCCGCAATGGAGGGGATGCGTACGGGTCCTCATCGGCGACCCACATCGACACGCGCCCGGCGTGTCCGCCGTTACCCCGGACACGTTCCACGATGAGCTGTACCTCATCGACCGCCAGCGCTGACGCGAGGGCTTCGCGGTTCTTCACCACGTCGGCCGCCTTGCGCGTGGCCGGAAGGTCGACCGTGATCGCCCAGCCGTCACCGATCCGGTGCGCTCGCTCCACCAGACGCAGGCTCTCGTCCTTCCCGATCAGCTTCGCGTCCCGGAACGCGTCCACCAGCACTTGCGGGTCCATCGTCCACGTCAGCGAGCGCGGACCCGCCAGCGCCGGTTTTCGGCCCGGTGTGCCGTCCTTACGGCGACCGAGGATCGCCAGCGTCACCGATGCGGCGGCTCCGGCTATCCACAGTGGATCGCTCCCGTACACGAGATGGACGATCGCGACCGCGACAGCCGCCACGACGAGTACCGCGCCGGTGACCTTCCATCGGAACAAGGTCAGTTCACGGATGTCCGTGAACTTGTCGGCGAGCTTGTCCGACTCTTCGGCCGCCGTGCGGTAGTCCCGCACCGTGACCCACGTGCGCCACCACCGGGCACCGGCCACGAGACCACGTACGACCGCGCGGAGATAGCGCCACGGCGACTTCAGCACCGCCACGACCGCGTCTTTCAGGGCCTGTACCGCCTGAGGCTTGCTCTTCAGCCACAACGGCACCAGAGGCGAATGCAGCCACCACCGCACCAACCGGCGCCGGACCGTCCGGCCGCGAGGCTGCGGCAACGTGTCATCGATCAGCTCAGCGTCGAGCACTGGCCCGATGTGTTCTAGCTCTCCTGAATCCTTGTGTGCCAAGGCAGACGTGCCGTTCACGGTCTTGTCGTCCGCGTTCATCGGCGACCACCACCACCACGGGATGTGGTGTCCAGCGATGTCACGGTGAGCGCGCGAGTCAGCACGTGTGCCGCGATCAAGTCCGGCACTGCGAGCACCACGAGCAGCAGCGTTGGATTGCCGGGGTGGGTGATCACCAGCCACTGAACGCCCACGAACGCGGCGCCCGTGAACAGGACGCGTCCGGCAAGCGAGACGACCCGGACGCCTGCCCTGGCCACGTCGGCCGCCTGCCGTGCTTTCCGGGCGCTGAACCGCCACACCACGAACAGGACGAGCAGGACACCGATTCCGGCGAGGATCTGTGTCGGCGTGAGGTTGACCGTCATCGCACCTCACCGCCCCGGCTGCGGCGCCAGACCGGATACAGGGCCCGTCGATCCGTGTCCGGCAACGCGCCCCACACTCCGACCGTGTTCGCTCCAGCCGTCCGCAGGTCGAGTTCAAGGCACTCGTCGATCACCGGGCATCCCGCGCACAGTCGTGCGGCTAGCTCCCGGTCTGGCGGGTCGTCTCCGGTCAGTTCCGGCATGTCGGTCCTGTCGAACGCCCAGAAACACAGGCCATCCCTGGTCACCGCTTCGGCCAGGACGTCGTCCGGGACGCTGGCGTAGCGGTCAAGCCGGGCGGTCATCTCCGTGTATTCGTCGTGGTTCATCGCGCACCGCCGTCGAGCACGCGCCGGAGAGCGGCGGCCGGAATCACCAGACGGGAGCGGCGCCGGACGAGAGGCAGTACACCGAGCCGGATAGCGCGGTGGATCTGGTCGCGGTCGACGCCCAGAATCCACGCCGCGTCCGCTACCGAGTAGAACGCCGGATGCCCGGCGCCGTGAGTTGTCTTTTTCATCAGAATGAAGTCCTAACGTGAGATCGCTGATTTAGTCGCGAAAAAAGAGCTGATTTAGTCGCACAATGGCGTGAGAATGGTCCGAATGAGCGCCACGGCCCGTCGCCGGCGCCGCGGAATCGCCTTAAGCGCTAATGTCGGCGCTGAGGCGGACCACGGAGGAATGGGTGTCGGAAGATTGGGCGGCGGTCGCGAAGGCCATCAACGAGCGCGTCAGCGAACTCGGATGGAAACAACGCGAACTGGCCGAACGCTCGCAGGTTTCGCAGGCGATCGTCCGCGAAATCCAGAACCACACTGTCGAGCGCAAGCGCAGCGATCGCACGCTTGAAGCGCTCGCGTTGGCCCTTGGCCTGCACCCGCAACACCTGCTGGCCGTCTTGCATGGACGGATACCGCCAGCGTTGGGGCAGCCCCGTGAGGACATGGAAGACGCGGTATCGGCCCGGCTGGCAGTGATCGAACGACGGTTGTCCGAGATCACCGAGCAGCTCGCGGATCTGCGGACCGACGTCGCCGAACTGGTCAGCCGTGACAGGAATTCCGGCGTGTAGCGGGAGTTCCGTTTTCCGGTCGGCTCGAATAGCCGTCCGGCAAGGGTTCGTGTCGTATGTCATGCCTCTAAGAAACGGCATTTCATCGGCCGCCGGGAGCGGGCAGAGGATGACACGACCTGTGTTATCCCGTGTTATTTCCGCAGGTCATCGCGCGCCCGAGAGTGTTAGCTCATGACCTCGAAAAGCCTCTTGCAGGCTGCGCGGCATGCACTCGGATGGGGCCAGGAAAAGCTCGCGCGGGCGATCAATGACCGCTGTCCGGGGCGTGATCTGCCCGTGCTCCCGGTCGCGAGCAGGAAGACCGAAATATCGCGGTGGGAAAACGGGCGCATCGTGCCGGAACCGCCGATGCGCGCCATCCTGCGTGAGATCTACGGCAGAACCAACGCTGAACTCGGATTCCCGGACGAGGGCGCTGACAGGGGCATCGGCGAGGAACTCGCCGAACGACTCGTCATCGCTCGCCGCGTCGACTCCCAGACCATCGCGTTGTTCCGGCAAGAGGTCGACGGCGTCAGGCACGCGGACCGGAGGTTCGGTTCCGCCGCACGTCTTGAACGACTGCGAGGTCAGATCACCGAGGTAGAAGACTTGCTACGGCACACCCTGTTGCGCCGTGACCGGGCGCCACTGGCCGGTGTCCTCACCGAGGCGTCCACATTGGCCGGTTGGAACGCGCTCGACATCGGCTCGCTTGCGCAAGCGTGGACTCATTACGACCGCGCCAAGTCGGCCGCCCTGGAATCCGGATCATCGGCATTGCTTGCCCACGCGACCGCTGAACAGGCCTTCGTCCTGATCGACGCGGGCAACGTCGATGACGCCCTGTCTCTGTTCGCCGAAGCACGCGAGATCGGCCAGCGAGCACCGCGCCTGCTGCGCGCATGGCTCGCCGCAGCGGAAGGCGAGGGATACGCGCGTGCCGGAAACGATGGTGATGCCCGCCGGGCGTTCGATGAGGCAGACGCGCTACGTCCTTCCGAGGTCGTGCACCCGGAGTTGCCGTTCCTGTTTCTCGGTGGCACGCATCTCGACCGCTGGCGAGGAAACGCACTCGTCTTGCTCGGCGATCCACAAGCGATCGCCCAGCTTGAAGGACTCGCCGACGGAATGCAGCCGTCGTTCGTCCGCGCAAGCGCGTCAATCTACGTCGATCTTGCCCTTGCCTACAGCGCGGCCGGTGACCGCGAAGCGGCCCGCACCTACGCTCAGCAGGCGCGGCGGATCATCTCGCAAGTCGGATCAGTCCGGCTGCGACGACGGCTTGAAGGTCTCGTGTTGCCCGGCGACTCACGTACGGCGTGAGTTGAGGAAGTACAGCAGGGACACCAGCGTGCCTGACCCCAAAAGCTCTTGCCGCTGCGCAAGCTCGTTAACCCGCGACAGCGGCACCCACTCGATTCGCCCGACTTCTTCGGTGTCTGTCGGGTCGCCGATGTGCTCCGCGTCGCGCCATAGGTACACGTCGACCGGGGCTGTTACCTGTCCCGGCAACGGCTCGAAGCTCACCAGGAGTTCGGGCTCGCCAACCGGGCGCCAGCCGCTTTCCTCCGCCGCTTCCCGCGCGGCAGTGTTGGCGGAGTCGTCCCCGTCATCGACCATGCCGCCAAGCAGCTCATAGCCCCACTGCTCGGTAGCGAACCGATAGCGCCACAACATGAGCGCTTCGTCTCGGTCGTTCACGATGAGCGCTATGGCGATCCGCGCCAGGTGCACGACGTGGTAGTCCCACCGCTCGCCATTCGGCGCTTCCACGTCGGTCAGCCCGACCTTGACCCACCGGTTGTCGTAGACCAGCCGCTCACCGAACGTCTTCCACGACCCATGTTCGTCAGCCACGCCGGGCAGCCTACGGCCTGCTGACCCGTCCCGGTTGCACTGTGTCGGAACTCTTGAGCGACGAACGAAGGTGGTCGATTCGTCGCTGCTGACGTGCCGAACCGATCTCGGCCGCTAGCACGGCTGCGCGGTCTGCGTGTAGTCGGCCCTGCTCACGTTCGCCCATGGCCGAGAACGCGGTTGCCAAGTCGACGCGCAAGCCCGTCTCGGCGCGAGTGAACGTCGGGTCAAGGCGGCTGAGCGCCGAAGACAGCACGTCGACGGCTTCCGGTTCGCCGACGCGTGCAAGAGCGTGGCCGCGCCACCGGGCGAGGTGCACGGGGTCAAGAACCACGTAAGGCCCGTCCGGAGTGGACGCGTCAGAGGGCAGCAAGGATGCTGCGCGGTCGAACGCGCGCAAGCTCTCCGAACGCTGCCCGTGCGCGGCGAGCGCTTCGCCATAGGCGGCCGCAAGCCAAGAGCGCAACAACCTTCCCGTAGCCCGGCAAGCGCGCTGCTCAGTCGTTCGCAACAGCTCGACGGCGGTCGCCGTCTCGTTCACCTCGATCAGCACAAAGGCTTGTTCGGCCGCACTGTGTACCTCGAACGCCACGTCTTCGGATTCGTGGGCTGATTCCTTGGCGCGTTCGTAGTGTTGCCACGACTCGGCGACGGCCCCCATGTCCAGGGCTTGCCATCCGGCGAGGGTGCCGAACTCGGCAAGCAGCGCCGCGAGTTCCGCCCGGGTGTCCGGCGTCAGACTGTGCGACCGCAGACGCACTACCTGACGGATCTTGGTCGCCACCTCATCGTGCGCGACTGCCGCGCCCAATTGCCGATCAAGACGGCGTACTGCGGTGAGCTGCTCATGCAGCAAGGCAAGGACTTCGGTGTTCACGCGTCGCGCGGCACTGAGCATCTGCCGTAGTTCCTGCTCCCCGGTCTCAACCGAGCGGACCATGTCCGGCGGCGACAGCAGCTCATCGATAGTGAGTCCGAGCATCCGTTCGAGCAGGCGAGCGGTTGCCGGGCGCGGACGGACCCGCGAACCGTCCCGGTTCCGTCCCGCCACAAGCCGTTTCAGGTTGCGTTCACTGACCGTTCCCGCTTCTCCGAAGTTCCGCGCGAACTCCTCGGCCGCCCTGACGAACTCGACGTGAGTCTCGCTTCTCTCACGCAGCTTCTGTTCGAGCACCGTTCGCGGCGGCGACTCGTGCACCTCATCGGCTGCCATCCCGCGCCCCTCTCCGGTCGTCGCCAGCTCGAATGTCCCCGCTTTGGCCTCTCGGTGGCCTCGCGATGAAATGAGCGCACGAGAGATATTGATTTCACATCGTACAACTCGTTGTGGCTGGTCAGCCGGTAGGTAGCGGAGGAATCGTGAGCGACGAAACACGACCGAGGAAGGATGACGGCCTGAGCGGCGAGCCGCAGCGGACGATGCCGAACTCTGTCGAGAGTCTGGACCCCTTGCTCATGCACCCGGTCCGTTTGCTCGGCGCAACGATGCTCGCCGATCTGCAATGGCGCCACTTCGCCACGATCGCGGACACGATCGGCGTCGACCGTGCAACCCTATCGACCAACTTCCGCAGGCTCCGGCGAGCCGGATACCTGGAAGTGCGCAGGGACGGTAGTCGCACCCACTGGCGACTCACCGACTACGGGCATGACCGGCTCGCCGATCACCTTGACGCGTTGTGCGACGTCATCATCCGAGCGGGACAGCTGGCCAGAGACACATGCTCACGGCGCCCACCGGTTCCGGCGGAGACAGGCTGCGCTTCGCCCGCGCCTGTCTCCGCCGGTCGCCACACGCTTCGGGAGGCACGAGGATGTGAAGGGCTGAGCAGCTCATGTACGACTGTCGCGGCTCGGCGGCACCCATGAAGCAGCCCGAAACGTCGACCGCGCACACACGGGAACTGGGCCATGAGCTTCAGCAAGTCCGTAAACGGAACGGTTATAGCGGCGCAGACATGTCACGGATGCTGGGTTGGGGCTTCCCGAAGGTCTCCCGACTGGAAAGCGGCCAACGCTCGGTCCCGCCCGGAGATGTCGCGATCTACCTCGCGCGCGCTCGCGCGACCCCCGAGGAACTCGAAGACCTCGTCGCGCTGGCCAGCGAACCCCACGGCCACCAGTTGCAATTCCACAGTCCAGGACTACCCGACCAGCTCCGCACCCTCACTCTGCTGGAAGCCCACAGCGTCGCAATCACTACCTACAGCCCAAAAGTCATTCCCGCCCTGCTCCAGACCGAGCCGTACATCCGGGCCGTTCTGCGACGGTGCGGCTACACCGGCCCCGACCTTGAGAGTGGCGTCGAAGCCCGGCTCGCCCGCCACTCCCTCTTCAACCGGCGCTCACGCCCACTACTCAACTTCTACATCCACGAAAACGTCCTCAACGCGGTGGTCGGCGACTCGACCGTCATGAACGAGCAACTGGTTCAGCTCCAGCTAGCGTCGTCGCTCCCGCAATGTCACATACACGTCGTACCCGCCACGGCTGAAGAACCCGGCGACGGGCCCGAGTTCAGCGTCTTCCAGCACGAGGGGAACCAACCCGTGTTCCACGTCGATGCCTTCACGGCCAGCCTCTTCCTGGAAGAGGACAGTGTGATCGCCTACTACCAGGAGTTCCTCCGCCGCCTCACGACCACAGCGCTTGACCGCGACCAGTCCCGGAACTGGATCGTCAATCGAACCGGCGAACTCGAACAGAACACGCCCGGCGACATGCGGCAGCGGACTGAAGTGTTCACGCTACTGACCGGCTCAGCACATTCCCGGAACGGGGAAGACCCTGCCGCCTGATAACTAGTCGGACCGGCCACGCCCACGCTGCGTCTCGAAAATGGCGGTGCACCGCTGAAATGGGCCAGGTGGGCCGGGTTGACTGAAACCTGGCCCACCTGGCCCGAACCAACGTTCGTGCAGGTGAAAAGGCACATTCGACCCGTCCCGGTGGTGGGACGGGTAGTGCGGACTCGTCCCGCACGGTACGGGCCCGCACTAGCGGAATAGACCCTGCACCGAGAGCAGGTACCCACAAAAGCGCACGTCACAAGTAGGTAACCAAAAGCTAGTTGGCTCTAACCGTCCTTGCCACTCACGAGGCCCATGCTTCGGCCGTCACCGAAGCGTCCACTCGCTACCGTCGTGCCATGACCGCATTCGCCGCCCTGCACGTCCCCGGTTCCCCGCTGCTCCTGCCGAACGTCTGGGAGTTCGGCTCGGCCGCCTTCCTTGCCGCGCAAGGCTTCCCGGCGCTCGGCACGACCAGCCTCGGGGTCTCGGCCGCCGAGGGCGAGCCGGACGGCGCCCCGTCCTCGAAGGACGCCACCGTCCGGCTGGCGCGGCGGCTCGCCGGGCTGGACGCGCTGATCAGCGTCGACCTCGCCGACGGGTTCAGCGAAGACCCGGGCGAGGTCGGCGCGCTGGCGGCGGAGCTCGCTGAAGCCGGTGTCGCGGGCATCAATCTCGAAGACGCCCTGGGCGACCCCGTGCGGCACGCGGCCAAGATCGCGGCCGCGAAGGACCGCGCTCCCGGTCTGTTCGTCAACGCCCGCACGGACACGCATTGGCTGGGCGAGCCCGAGATCGGCACCGCGATCGACCGCTGTCTGTCCTATGTGGACGCTGGCGCCGACGGGGTGTTCGTGCCGGGGCTTTCCGAAGCCCAGGACGTCGAACGGCTGGTGAAGGCCGTCCGGGTGCCGGTGAACCTGCTGTTCCTGCCCGGCAAGGTCACCGTCGCCGGGCTCGCCGGCCTCGGTGTCGCGCGGGTCAGCCTCGGTTCGCTGCCGTACCGGATGGCGCTGGCCGCCACGCTGCGCACGGTGGAGGCCGTGCGCGACGGCGGGGAGCTCCCGCTGACCCCGCCGTCGTACGCCGACGTCGCCGCCCTGCTCCCGGAATCTCATTAACCTCGGGAGCATGCACACCTTCGGAGCCGAATTCGCCGTCCCGCCCGGATATCTGAACACGCCCAGCATCGGCATCCCGCCGTCGCACGTGGCCGACGCGGTGGCGGAGGCGGTCGAGCGGTGGCGGCGCGGCGAGGCGCGTCCGGCCGACTTCGACGAGCCCGTCGCGCGGACGAGGGCGGGTTTCGGCGCGCTGATCGGCGTCCCGGCGGAGCGGGTCGCGATCGGCGCGTCCGTCTCGCAGTTGATCGCGAACGTGGCCGCCGGGCTGCCCGACGGCGCCAGTGTGCTGGTCGCCGCGAACGACTTCACGAGCGTCACCTTCCCGTTCGCGGCCCAGGCGCACCGCGGGGTGAAGGTCACCGAAGTCCCGCTGGCCGAGCTGACCGAGCGCGTCGCCGGGCACGACCTCGTCGCGGTCAGCGTCGTCCAGTCGGCCGACGGCGCCCAGATCGACCTCGCCGCGCTCCGGGCCGCAGCCGAGGCGGCGGGCGCGGCGGTCCTGCTCGACGCCACCCAGGCCGCCGGGTGGCGGCCGCTGGACCTCGGCTGGGCCGACTGGGTGGTCGCCGCGGGCTACAAATGGCTGCTCGCGCCGCGCGGGGCGGCGTGGCTGGCCGCGCATCCGCGGGTGCTGGAGCGGGCCGTGCCGGTCGCAGCGAACTGGTACGCGGGCGAGGATCGTTGGCAGACCGTCTACGGTCTCCCGCTGCGCCTCGCGGAGGGCGCCCGGTCGCTCGACCTGTCCCCGGCCTGGCTGGCGTTCGTCGGCGCCGCCGCCTCGCTCGACTACCTCGCGTCCTTGGACCTGGAGGCCGTCCGAGCGCACTGCGTCGGCCTCGCCGACTCGCTCCTCGAAGCGGTCGGCTCACCCGGTCAGGGGAGTGCGATCGTCTCGCTCGACGCCGACGCCCGCCGGGTGGCGGAAGCGGGCATCGTGGCCGGTACCCGGGCCGGGAGGCAGCGCTTCGGCTTCCATCTCTACAACACGGCTGACGACGTCGAACGGGTGATAAGCACGTTCAGGTGAACCGCCGGACGGGCGTGAACTACCGTATGTTCCCGTGGTTGGTGCGCAATTTACCCCGGGACCGACGGAAACGGCCCGGCTTCAGCCGGTGCGACCGGCAGGGCCGGGCGGGCCGCCGCCCGCGCCGAAGCCGCCGAGGGACACCAAGGCCCTGGCGCTCAAGGGTGGCGGGCTGGTCGTCATCGCGGTCGTCTCGGCCCTGCTCTGGTGGCTGATCCGGCACGAGCCGGAGCCCACACCGGTCGCGGACCCGCCGTCGAAGAGCGGCCAGTTCCAGTACACGCTGGTCGAAGGCCCGCAGGTCACCACCGACTGCGCGAGCAAGTCCTACGGCGAGACCAAGAAGTTCTTCACCGACACGCCGTGCAC
This sequence comes from Amycolatopsis sp. EV170708-02-1, assembly GCF_022479115.1. Taxonomy (NCBI): domain Bacteria; kingdom Bacillati; phylum Actinomycetota; class Actinomycetes; order Pseudonocardiales; family Pseudonocardiaceae; genus Amycolatopsis; species Amycolatopsis sp. EV170708-02-1. The sequence goes on along the minus strand of NZ_CP092497.1, from coordinate 1,300,451 downwards.
GCGCCTGTCGCGGGCGCTGTACACGACCGAGACCGGCGGGAAGAAGGCGCTGGTGTCGGTCGTCCTGGTCACCATGCCCGGCGAGGTCACCGCGACCCAGCTCAAGGCGCTGACCGACAAGGACGGCACGGGCAACGTGTCCGACCTGGTGCGCGACGGGACCTTCAAGGACCAAGGCGCGCCGAAGATCTCCGGGCAGGACGCGGCCTACGACTCCCACGTCACCGGGCCCGAGGTGGCCATCGTGCTGGCCGGCTTCTACGACAAGCAGAAGGACAAGTCCGTACTGGAGAAGATCGCGACCGACGCCCTGCGCCTCTCGGGCGACCTGCGCCGCTGACCGCCGTGGGCTGAAAGCGTCCTTCACCGCATCTCACGCGGTGAAGGACGCTTTCGTCGCATCAGATGCGGGGAAAGCGTCCTTCAGCTCTACGCCGACTGGCCCGGCATCGCGATCGCCACCGGTTTCGCGCCGAATTCCGCCCGCCAGGCGGTACCCCGCCGCGCCGACCCGATCAGCGCGTTCAGCGCGGTCGTCCGCAAGGCCGCGTCGTCGGTCCGGTCGAGCACGCCGAGCCAGGCCGAGCTCGCGTCCGACTCGGCGGTCGCCACCAGTTCCATCGCCGAGTTCGCCTCGGTCACCGGCCTCGGCGGCACGTACGCGGCCTCGGGCCCGGTCGGCGTCTGTCCCGCCGCGGAAAGCATCCGTTCGCACACGTCCCGCCGTTTGACGTGCTCGGCCGTACCCCGGGACACCGCGCCGCTGAACGCCGCGGGCAGGTACGCGCTGACCAGGCCGTACACCCAGATCGCCGCGTGTTCGGCGGCCAGCGCCTGCTGGACGGCCTCCGCCGCCTCCCCGCCGAGCTGGACCCCGGCGGGCACTTCGACGGCTCCGGCGTCGTCGCCGCGGCCCAGCTTCTCCGAACTCTGCTGCAGCGCCGCGCAGCCCGCGGCGATCGAGGCGACCATCCCGGCGCGGTAGCGGGGCAGCGAGGGCACGAGGCCCTCGGCCTGCTTGCGGGCCGTGGCGAGCCGCTCCTTGAGCCCGTCCAGCGACGAGGGCGGCGGTATCGCCGCCGGACCCGGCTGCTCCGGCTTCGGCCGGTTGAGCCGGTCCACCTCGGTCTTGAGCGCGGCCGCGTGCGCCGCCCGCGCGGTGGCGACCGCTTCGCCCTCGGCGCCCAGCGCCTTCGCGCCCGCCGCGTCGGCCTCCGCCGCGCGCAGCAACGGGCCCAGCGGGTCGGGGCTTTCGTCGAAGCCGGGGGAGCAGGCGGACGCCAGCGGCACGGCGAGCGCGGCCAGCGCCCCCATCCGCAGGAAAGTGCGACGGCTCGGCTCTGTCGATCTTCCGGTCACGCCGCCCCATCCTGCCAGTACCCCGCGCGGGGCCGCCGCTCGCGCGTCACGCGGGGGTGACCGGATAAGCTGGTCCACTACCGAACCCGGATCCACGCCGCCGGGTCGCCCACAGCCGAACAGGAGCGCTCCACCGTGCCCAACGACCTCGCCAGCAGGCTGGAGCCCATCGTGGCCGAAGCCGTCAAGGCCGCGGGTTTCGACCTCGATTCCTTCGAGGTCCAGCAGGCAGGCCGCCGTCAGCTGGTCAAGGTCGTCGTCGACGGGGACGACGGCGTCGGGCTGGACGAGGTGGCGGGCGTCAGCCGTGCGGTCTCGGCCGCGCTCGACGAGAACGAGCACGTGATCGCGAGCGCGTACACGCTCGAAGTCACCTCGCCGGGTCTCGACCGGCCGCTGACCGTGCAGCGGCACTGGCGGCGCGCGAAGTTCCGTCTCGTCAAGGTCACCCCGGCCGAAGGCGCGGCGTTCATCGGCCGGGTCGGGCACGCGGGGGAGAAGTCCGCGCGTGTGCTCGTCGACGGCGAGATCCGGGACGTCCCGTACGCCTCGGTGGCCAAGGCGGTCATCGAGATCGAGTTCAAGCAACCACCTGCCGAGGACCTGAAACTGTTGGAAACCGATGCGTCGGCCCTGAACGCCGCCACCACGGAGCCGAAGGAGGAGCCGAAGTGAACGTCGACATCGCCGCGCTGCGCGCGATCGAACGGGACAAGGACATCCCCTTCGAGACGGTGATCGAAGCGATCGAAACCGCGCTGCTCACCGCGTACAAGCACACCGAGGGCCACCAGCCGCACGCCAGGATCGACATCGATCGCAAGAGCGGGCTGGTCCGCGTCCTCGCGCACACCCTCACCCCGGACGGCCAGACCGACGAGGAATGGGACGACACCCCCGAAGGCTTCGGGCGGATCGCCGCGACCACCGCGCGGCAGGTCATCCTGCAGCGCCTGCGCGACGCCGAGCACGAGAAGACCTTCGGCGAGTTCTCCGCCAAGGAGAACGAGCTCGTGGCAGGCGTGGTGCAGCGCGACGCCCGCGCCAACGCCCGCGGCATGGTCGTCATCCAGGTCGGCGACATCGAGGGCGTGCTGCCCGCGATCGAGCAGGTGCCCGGCGAGACCTACGAGCACGGCGACCGGATCAAGGCCTACGTCGTCACCGTCTCGCGCGGCAACCGGGGCCCGCAGATCACGCTGTCGCGTTCGCATCCGAAGCTGGTGCACAAGCTCTTCGCCCTCGAAGTCCCCGAGATCGCCGACGGCACGGTCGAGATCGCCGCCGTCGCGCGGGAACCGGGACACCGGACCAAGATCGCGGTCCGCTCGACGGTGCCCGGCGTCAACGCCAAGGGCGCCTGCATCGGCCCGGTCGGGGCGCGCGTGCGCAACGTGATGAGCGAGCTGGCCGGCGAGAAGATCGACATCATCGACTACTCCGACGACCCGGCGAAGTTCGTCGGGAATGCGCTGTCGCCCGCGAAGGTTGTGTCGGTACGGGTCGTCGACGAGCGGGCCAAGACCGCTCGCGTCGTCGTCCCGGACTTCCAGCTTTCGCTCGCGATCGGCAAGGAGGGGCAGAACGCCCGTCTGGCCGCCCGGCTCACCGGCTGGCGGATCGACATCCGCAGCGACGCCGCTCCCGAGCAGGGTGACGAAGCACACGCCGGGCAGGCGCGGCCCGCCGCGGCAACCGGTTCGGCTGAGTGAAGGTCGAAGCGCTAGACTTACGAGTGGTTCAGAGCTCGCGGCCGGGAACCGACCTCCAGCATGACCGGGAAGCCCCGGTCCGTACTTGTGTGGGTTGCCGTAAGCGGGCCTTGATCGGCGAGTTGCTGCGAGTGGTCGCGGCGGACGGTCGGTTGATCGTCGACGAACGTCGGCGGTTGCCGGGCCGGGGTGCCTGGTTGCATCCCGTGCCGGACTGTCTGGCCAAGGCCGAGCGGCGCAGGGCGTTCCCCCGAGCACTTCGTGTTCCAGGGTCGCTCGACGCCCAGGGTGTCCACGAACGCCTGGAGCGGCACGCCGAAGGCTAAAGGGCGCCGGGACATCCCCGGTGCCGGATGGAATCAGGAAGCAGGTCGACCCGTCATGAGTCAGCCGTGAAGCTGAATCAATGAACGCGCGACAATAGGACGAGGTCTGCGGGTCTGCCGCCGGCCTCCCCAGATGAGGAGAGCTGTGCCAGGCAAGGCCCGAGTACATGAGCTCGCGAAAGAGCTCGGCATCACCAGCAAGGAAGTTCTCGCCAAGTTGAAGGAACAGGGCGAGTTCGTGAAGTCCGCGTCGTCCACCGTCGAGGCGCCGGTCGCCCGCCGTCTCCGTGACGCGTACCCGTCGAAGGACGGCAAGAAGAAGCCGGTTCCGACCCCCGGCCCGCGCCCTTCGCCCGCGCCTCCCGCGAAGCCCGCCGCCCCGGCTCCGGCCGCGAAGCAGGCTCAGCCCGCGCCCGCGGCGAAGTCCGAGGCCGCCCCGGCGGCGTCCGCTCCGTCGGCTCCGGCGCAGCAGCCGTCCCGGCCCGCCACCCCGGGCGCCCGCCCGGGTCCGCGCCCCGGCCCCCGGCCGCCGGCGCCCAAGGAAGAGGTCGCTCCGGCGGCGAAGGCCGCTCCGGCCGAGCCGAAGAAGGCCGAACCGGCCAAGGACGTCCCCCCGGCACCGGCCACCCCGCCCGCGTCCCAGACGCCGTCGCAGGGTTCGGTCGTGCCGCCCAAGCCGCAGGGCCCCAAGCCCGGCGGTCCGAAGCCCGGCCCGCGCACCCCGCGCGTCGGCAACAACCCGTTCGGTGTGGGTTCCGGTTCCCCGGCCCCGCGTCCGTCCGGCCCCCGTCCCGGTGGCGGCCAGCAGGGCGGCGACAACCGCCCGCCGCGTCCCGGCGGTGGCCAGGGCGGCGACCGTCCGGCTCCCCGTCCCGGTGGCGGCGCGCCCGGCGGTAACCGGCCGAGCCCGGGCAACATGCCCCCGCGGCCGAACCCCGGCATGATGCCGGGCCGTCCGGCCCGTCCGGCCGGTGGTCCCGGTGGCGGCCGTGGTGGTCCTGGCGGCGGAGCCCGTGGTGGACCCGGTGGCGGCGCTCGTGGCGGTCCCGGTGGCGGCGGCGGAGGTTTCCGCGGCGGTCCCGGTGGTGGCGGCGGCGGTGGCGGTTTCCGTCCCGGCGGCGGTGGCGGCGGTTTCCGTCCCGGTGGCGGCGGTCCCGGTGGGGGCGGCGCCCCGGCCGGTGGCGGCGGCTTCCGTGGTGGCGGCGGCGGTCGTGGCGGCCCCGGTGGCCGTGGCGGTACCGCGGGTGCCTTCGGGCGTCCCGGTGGCCCCTCGCGCAAGGGCCGCAAGTCGAAGCGGCAGAAGCGCCAGGAGTACATGGACAACATGCAGGCGCCCAGCGTCGGTGGTGTCCGTCTGCCCAAGGGGCAGGGCGAGACGATCCGTCTCCCGCGTGGTGCCTCGCTGACCGACTTCGCCGAGAAGATCGACGCCAACCCGGCTTCGCTGGTGCAGGTGCTCTTCCACCTCGGTGAGATGGTCACGGCGACGCAGTCGGTGTCCGACGACATCCTGGAACTGCTCGGCGGCGAAATGAACTACAACGTTCAGGTCGTCAGTCCCGAGGAAGAGGACCGGGAGCTGCTCGAGACCTTCGACATCACCTACGGCGAAGACGCGGGTGAGGAAGAGGATCTGCAGGTCCGCCCGCCGGTCGTGACCATCATGGGTCACGTCGACCACGGTAAGACCCGCCTGCTCGACACGATCCGCAAGACGAAGGTGCGCGAAGGTGAAGCCGGTGGCATCACCCAGCACATCGGCGCCTACCAGATCGAGACCGAGCTCGAGGGCACCCCGCGCCTGATCACCTTCATCGACACCCCGGGTCACGAGGCGTTCACCGCCATGCGTGCCCGTGGTGCCAACTCGACCGACATCGCGGTGATCGTGGTGGCGGCCGACGACGGTGTGATGCCGCAGACGGTCGAGGCGATCAACCACGCGCAGGCCGCCAAGGCGCCGATCGTGGTCGCGATCAACAAGATCGACAAGGAAGGCGCGAACCCGGACAAGATCCGGCAGCAGCTGACCGAGTACGGCCTGGTCGCCGAGGAGTACGGCGGCGACACGATGTTCGTCGAGATCTCCGCGCGGCAGAACATCAACATCGACGGCCTGCTCGAGGCGATCCTGCTGACCGCCGACGCCGCCCTGGACCTCCGGGCCAACCCGGACATGGAGGCCCAGGGTGTCGCGATCGAGGCCCACCTCGACCGCGGCCGCGGTCCGGTGGCCACGGTGCTGGTCCAGCGAGGCACGCTGCGCGTCGGTGACTCGGTCGTGGCGGGTGACGCCTACGGCCGCGTCCGCCGGATGGTCGACGAGCACAACGTCGACGTCACCGAGGCGTACCCGTCGCGTCCCGTCCAGGTCATCGGGTTCACCTCGGTGCCGGGTGCGGGCGACACCTTCCTGGTGGTCGACGAGGACCGCGTCGCCCGGCAGATCGCCGAGCGCCGCTCCGCCCGGACGCGCAACGCCCTCAACGCGTCGCGTCGCAAGCGGGTCAGCCTCGAGGACCTCGACTCCGCCTTGAAGGAGACGAACAGCCTCAACCTGATCATCAAGGGTGACAACTCCGGTACCGTCGAGGCGCTCGAAGCCTCGCTGGTGCAGCTCGAGGTCGGCGACGACGTCGAACTCAACGTCGTGCACCGCGGTGTCGGTGGAGTCACCGAGTCCGACATCGACCTGGCGACCGCGTCCGACGCGATCGTCCTGGGCTTCAACGTCCGTGCGCAGGGCAAGGCGACCGAGCGGGCCACCCGCGAAGGCGTCGACGTCCGGTACTACACGGTCATCTACCAGGCGATCGAGGAGATCGAGCAGGCTCTGAAGGGCATGCTCAAGCCGGAGTACGAAGAGGTCGAGCTCGGCAAGGCGGAGATCCGCGACGTCTTCAAGTCGTCGAAGATCGGCACCATCGCCGGTTGTCTCGTCGTCTCGGGCGAGATCCGCCGCAACGCGCGGGCACGTCTGCTTCGCGACGCGACCGTCATCGCCGAGAACCTGCCGATCAGCTCGCTGCGGCGGTTCAAGGACGACGTGGTCGAGGTTCGCGACGGGTACGAGTGTGGTCTGACGCTGGGGTCGTACAGCGACCTCAAGGTCGGCGACATCATCGAGACCTACGAGCAGCGCGAAAAGCCGCGTGCGTAAGTGACACGGGCGGCGCTCCTCCGCATCTGGGCGGGGGAGCGCCGCTTCACCTTCGAAACAACCCAGAACCCCCCATGTTCGTAGGAGCTCTTGAGCTCGACATCCTGCTGGGCGACGTCCACTCGCTCAAGCAGAAGCGATCCGTGATCAAACCGGTGCTGGCCGAGGTGCGCAGGCGTTTCGACGTCTCCGTCGCCGAAGCCGGCCATCAAGACCTGCACCGGCGCGCGCTGATCGGTGTGGCCGTGGTCGCGGCGAGTGGCGAGCACGTTCGTGACGTGCTCGACTCGTGTGAGCGCCTCGTGGCCGGAAGACCGGAGTTCGAACTGCTCTCCACACGCCACCGGCTGCTCGGCCCGGACGACTGAGCAAATCTTTCGAGGAGACGAAACCCCATGGCCGACCCCGCTCGGGCTCGTAAGCTCGCCAAGCGGATCTCGCAGATCGTCGCGCACGCGATCGAGCACGACATCAAGGATCCGCGGCTCAACCACGTGACGATCACCGACACGAAGATCACGGCGGATCTGCACGACGCCACGGTCTACTACACGGTGCTCGGCGAGAACCTGGAGTCCACGCCCGACCACGCCGGTGCCGCGGCGGCGCTCGAATCCGCCCGCGGGGTCCTGCGCACGAAGGTCGGTCAGGGCACTGGAGTCCGCTACACTCCGACGCTGGCCTTCGTGGCCGACAGTATTCCTGAGGACGCCAAGCGCATCGAGGATCTTCTCGCGAAGGCGCGGGAAGCCGATGCGGAGGTCGCCCGGCGGGCCACTGGGGCGCAGCACGCCGGCGAAGCCGACCCGTACAAGCCGCCGCGGGAAGAGGCCGAAGACGATGAGTTCGCCGACGAGGAGACCCGTCGCTGAGGGAGCGGACCACGCCGTGAGCCGGCGTGGTCTCCTGCTGGGAGCCGCGGCTCTCGGCGGCTCGGCGCTGCTTTCCGCTTGCGGCGCCGAGAAACCACCTCTGGTGGGGCCGCCGCCGGTGGCCCCGCCGACCACTCCGACCCCGCTCACCGAAGCGGTCACGGTGCAGAAGATGCGGTCGGCGGCGCGGAACCGTGACGTCAACCTCGTCATCATCGCGCCGGACGGGGTGTCCCGGGTCGGGATGCCGGTCTGCGTCGCCCTGCACGGCCGCGGCGCCGACGCCCGGACGTTCCTGAACCTGGGCGTGCAGGACTCGCTGAACCGGGCCGTCGCGGCCGGGCTGCCCGGCTTCGCGGTCGCCGCCGTCGACGGGGACAATTACTGGGTGGACGTCGGCAAGGCCGACGACCCGCAGCGGATGCTGTCCGACGAGCTGCCCGGCTGGCTCGCCCAGCGCCAGCTGCGGCCGCCGTCGGCGATGTTCGGGATCTCGATGGGCGGCTTCGGCGCCCTGCGCTACGCCCGCGACCACAAGAACCTCAAGGCCGTCGCCGTCGCCAGCGCGGCGCTGTTCGTCAGCTGGCCCGATGCCAAGTCCCGCAAGGTCTTCGCGGATCGCGCGCAGTGGGAATCGCATGAGCCGCTGCTGCACACCGGCGACCTTTCCGCCGCATCGACGGGGGTGTGGTGCGGCAATTCGGATCCCTTCGCCCGCGCGGACCGCAAACTCATCAAGGCCCTGGATCCCGCCGTCGCGAAGATGACCCCGGGCGCGCACAACGACGACTACTGGCGCGAGATCATGCCCGACGTGCTGAAGTTCGTGGGGGAGCGCCTCGCCTGAACGCGGAGCCTTTCGGCTCCCGTGTCCCGAAAGCCACTTTCGAGACGTCTGATGTCCCGAAAGTGGCTTTCGCGACACGTCCCGCCCTCACCGGCCGGCTCGTGAACAGGTAGCGGCGGAGGCTTTCCCGGACCTGGTGCACGATGCCGACCACCGCATTCAGTGGGCGAAACGCGGAAGAAGGGGTCAGGCGGGTTTCGACGCGACGATCAGGTCTCGCACGATCGCCTGGTCCACCCGGTGGGCGAAGCCGGCGTACGGGCCGTCCTCGCGGACCTCCAGGCCCGCCTTGTCCAGGATCGCGGCGAGCTCCTCGCGCGGCGCGACGTTGGTGTTCCACGAGATGCCGAGCGCGCCGCCCGGGCGCAGCACCCGCGTCCACACCGGGACCGCGGCGGCGAGCAGGTCGCGCGGGCTGCGCGCGAGCGACGCGTCCTGGGTGCGGTGGCTGCCGTGCTGCACGCCGTACGGGGCGTCGGTGACGATGAGGTCCACCGAGTTCGGCCGCAGCAGTTCGTCGGTGGTGAGTGTGTCGCAGTTGAGGTAGCTCAGCTTGCGCACCTCGCCCGCCTTGTACCGCTCCTTGGTGATCCCGAAGCCGATGTCGAGCCGCCTGCCGAGCCGGACCTTGTTGCGGCGCACCTGGCCGGATTCGGCGCTGTGCTTGATCCGCTTCTGCTTCAGCCAGGTCTTGACGAACATCTCGTAGGCGTCGAAGTCCTTGCCGTCGACGTCGAGGCCGGTGGCGTCGAAGCCGTACATCATCGCCTGGTTCAGCGTGGTGCCGCGGCCGCAGAGCGGGTCGAGCAGGTGCAGCGGCTTGTCCAGCATGGCGGCCGGGTCCGCCATCGACAGGAGCGTGACGTTGACGAGGAGCTTGGTGAACAGCTCGTTCGTCTTGCCGGGGTATTTCTGGATGGTCAGCAGATCCGAGTCGAAGTTCGCGAGCGGGCTGATCGTCACCGGCTTCAGGACGCCGTCGCCGCGTTCGAACAGCGCGTACAGCGCCGAAAGGTTCGAAAGGAGCGCGAGATCGCGTTCGCTCAGCGGGGCAGGCGTGGTGAAGGTGAGGTAGCCGACGCCGCCGAGTTCCGTCTCGCCGATCTCGGAGATCTCGGTCTCCAAAGCGGACAGACCGAACACCGCCAGCTCCGCGCGCAGGAGGGCCGGGGTGGAGTCGGTGTAGACCCGGTTGGCGGACGGGTAGACCAGGATCGCGTACTCGGACATCCGGTAGAGCGTAGCTTGACTGATTGTGACAGCCACTCCAGTGCCGAACCTGAAGGAAGCCGCCGCCCTCCTGGCAGGCGCCACCGACGTGACCCTCCTCGGCCATGTCCGCCCGGACGCCGACGCGCTCGGCAGCGCGCTGGCACTGGGCCGGGCGCTTCAGCAGCGAGGTGCCGAGGTCCGCGTCTCCGTCGGCGAGCCCGAGGAGATGCCCGAAACCCTGCGGAGCCTGGACGAGGGCGGGCTCTACGTCCCCGCGAGCGAGCTGCCGGAGAGCGAACGGCTCTTGATCGCGCTCGACACGCCCACGCCGGGCAGGCTCGGGAAACTCGCGCCGCGGGTGGACGCCGTCCGCGCGGCGGGAGGCGACGTCCTGGTGATCGACCACCACGCGTCCAACGTCTTCTACGGCACGCACCACGTCGTCGACGACACCGCCGAAGCCACCGCGGTCCTCGTGTTCGCGTTGCTGGAGGAGCTCGGTGCCGAGATCGACGAGCCGATCGCGCGGTGCCTGTACGCGGGGCTCGTCACCGACACGAGCGGGTTCCGCCGGGCCCGGCCCTCCACCCATCTGATGGCCGCGAAGCTGCTCGAAGCCGGGGTCGACCCGGACAAGGTGGTCCGCGAGATCGTCGACGACCACCCGTTCGCGTGGCTGCCGATGCTTTCGGACGTCCTCGCGGGAGCCCGGCTCGAACCGGACGAGGCGCGCGGCTTCGGCCTCGCGCACGCGGTCGTGACGCTCGACGCCGCGCGGTCCGTCCGTGCCGAGGAGGTCGAAGCGGTCGTCGACGTCGTCCGGTCCGTTCGCGAGGCCGGGGTCGCCGTGGTGCTCAAGGAGGCCGCACCGATCGGCCCGCGACAGCGGTGGACGGTCTCGCTGCGTTCGGCGGGTGGCGTCGACGTGTCGGCCGCGGCCGGGGAGCTGGGCGGCGGAGGACATCGCCAGGCCGCCGGGTGCACCGCGGAGGGCACGGCGGACGAGGTGCTCGGCAAGCTCCGGGAAGCCTTGTCGAGGGCGCCGCTGCTCTGACCGACGGGCGGTGTCATCGTAATTTCATCGGTGGTTCCTAACGTGGGCCACGATGAACGACCGAACCTCACTCCGCCGCCGGATCCTGGTCACGCTGGGCGTGATCGTGCTGTTCCGGCTCGGCCAGAGCCTGCCCATGCCTCAGACGGCCCGCCTGCCGCTGGTCGATCACTCGTTGCGGTGGATCCTCGACCTTCTCACCGGCGGCCGCCTGGCCACGGTGTTCGGGTTCGGGGTCCTGCCCTGCCTGGCCGCCCCGTTCGTCCTGCGAGCGCTGATCGTCCTGATCCCGCGGCTGGCCGCACTCCGGGCTGAAGGGGAAGCCGGCGCCCGGATGCTGAAGCGGTACCGGCGGCGGCTCGTCGTCGTGCTCGGCCTGCTGGGCGCCGTGGGCGTGGTCGTCTCCGGCGGACCGGACGTCCTGGACGGAGCCGTGACGGTGGCGTGCCTGACCGCGGGCACCGCGCTGGTCCAGCGGCTGACCGAGCTGATCACCGACCGCGGGTTCGGCGACGGTGTCCGGATCCTGCTGTTCGCCCAGGTCCTGGTGGTGCTGCCGCCGGAGTTCCTGCGCCTGTACGAAAAGACGGGCTGGGCCGCCGTCGTGGTGATGGCCGTGGTGACGCTGTCGGTCACCGTGATCACGATCGTCGTCGCGCAGGGGCAGCGCCGCGTCCCGGTGCAGTACGCGAAGCGGATGATCGGCAGGCGCGCCTTCGGCGGGACACCGTCCTACATTCCCCTTCGCTTCCCCCAAGCGAACAGTCCGGCCGTGCTCGCCGCGGTGCTGCTGTCGGTGCCGGTGTTCTTCTTCGGCCTGGAAGGCCCCGGGTGGATCGCGGCCTACTTCGTCCTCGTCTGCCTCTTCGCCTTCGCGAGGGCGGCCGTGCGGCAGGACATGGACAAGGTGGCGGGCGAGCTGGTGCGGGTGGGCGGTTTCGTCCCCGGGATCCGGCCGGGGAACTGGACCGCCGAGTACCTCGAGTACGTGAACCGAAGGATCATCGCCTTCGGGGCGTTCGGCTTGGGAGTGGTCGCGCTGATCCCGGTCGCCGGTCTGGCCCTGCTGGGCGTCGGCCCGACGCTGCTCGTCGCCGGGGTGACCGTGCAGGTGGTCCTCGTCTTCCTGGTCGGTGTCTCGCTCGACACCACGCAGCAGATCGAGGCGCTGCGCCAGCAGCGGCGCTACGAACCGTTCCTCCGCTGAGCGATCGGTCCGCGCCCGGGGCCGGGCGCGGACCGGGGTCGCCTCAGAAATGCGGGAGCCAGCCGCCGCCGAGCGCGTCGGCCGCGCCGAACCTGTTGGCGCCCTTGCCGTTCCAGAGGTACAGCGTGCCGCTGGTCTTGCTGACGGCGCCGATGTCGGTGTGGCCGTCCTGGTCGACGTCTCCGAGCGACATCAGCGTGGCGTGGTAGTCGCCCCAGCCGCCGCCGATGGCGTCGGCCTCGCCGAATTTGTTGCTGCCCTTGCCGTTCCAGATGTAGAGCGTGCTGTCGTCGCGGACCGCGGCGAGGTCGGTTTTGCCGTCGTTGTTGAAGTCGCCCGCGATGGGTGCGGTGAAGGGTTCCCATCCGCCGCCGATGGTGTCTGCGGGGGTGAAGTGGTTGGCGCCTTTGCCGTTCCAGATGTAGAGGGTGCCGTCCTTGACGGCGGAGAGATCGCTGATGCCGTCGTTGTTGAAGTCTCCGGCGACAGGTGCGGTGAAGGGTTCCCAGCCGCTGCCCACGGCGTCGGCGGCGCCGAACTTGTTGCCGCCCTTGCCGTTCCAGACGTAGAGGGTGCCGTTCTTCACGGCGGCGAGGTCGGTTTTGCCGTCTTTGTTGAAGTCACCGGCCGCGGGCCGAGTGAAGCCTTCCCAGCCACCGCCGACCGCGTCCGCCGCGGTGAAGTTGTTGTTGCCCTTGCCGTTCCAGATCGTCAGCGTGCCGGTGCCGGTGGCGTAGATGTCACCGGCGCCGTTGCCGTCGAAGTCCGCGCCGTCCGCGACCGAGCGCTGCCACAACGCGCTGACGATCTTCTGCGCGTCACCGGCCTCGGTCTGGTAGCGGTCCGGATAGGCCGAGACCTGCACCGCCTGGCACACCTCGCCGATCGGCGCCGTGCTCCACGAGCCGTTCGGGTACACGCGCACCATCTTGTCGAGGAAGGCGTTGGTGGCCCAGACGGGGTTGAGCCGGTTCGCCGCGCTGCCCCAGGACGCGCGTTGCTGGAACAGACCGAGGCTGTCGTGGTCGACCTCCTCGCTGATGTTCTGGAGGCTCGTCTCCACGATCACGGTGGCGATGGCGATGGCCGCGGCTCTCTGGCTCAGCCCGCGATCGCGCACGGCATCGACGACCATGCGGGCGCACGACATCCGGTACGCGGTCAGGTATCCCCGCATCTTCGCGGTCAGGGTGCCGTTGAGCCGCGTGGCCAGGGCGGCGTCCTCGCTGGTGGTGCCCGAGCGGTCGCACGGCGCGGTCGCGTACGCGGCGGTCACCAAGCCGGCCGGTTCCTCTTCGGCGTGCGCGACGGGGGACAGGGCGGTGATCGCGAAGACGGTCAGGGCTGCCGTGGTCGCACGGCGGGTGAAGTTCTTCGACACTGGTCGACCCTCCAAGGTCGTGTGGTGGGGACGGAACGGTCAGAAGTGCGGAAGCCAGCCGCCGCCGAGCGCGTCGGCCGCGCCGAACTTGTTGGCGCCCTTGCCGTTCCAGAGATAGAAGGTGCCGGTGGTCTGGTCGACGGCGCCGATGTCGGTGTGGCCGTCCTTGTTGACGTCGCCCAGCGACATCAGGGTGCGGTGGTAGTTGGTCCAGCCGCCGCCGATGGCGTCGGCGTCGCCGAATTTGTTGCTGCCCTTGCCGTTCCAGATGTAGAGCGTGCTGTCGTCGCGGACCGCGGCGAGGTCGGTTTTGCCGTCGTTGTTGAAGTCGCCCGCGATGGGTGCGGTGAAGGGTTCCCATCCGCCGCCGATGGTGTCTGCGGGGGTGAAGTGGTTGGCGCCTTTGCCGTTCCAGATGTAGAGGGTGCCGTCCTTGACGGCGGAGAGATCGCTGATGCCGTCGTTGTTGAAGTCTCCGGCGACGGGCGCGGTGAAGGGTTCCCAGCCGCTGCCCACGGCGTCGGCGGCGCCGAACTTGTTGCCGCCTTTGCCGTTCCAGACGTAGAGGGTGCCGTTCTTCACGGCGGCGAGGTCGGTTTTGCCGTCTTTGTTGAAGTCGCCGGCCGCGGGCCGGGTGAAGCCTTCCCAGCCGCCGCCGATCGGATCGGCGGTGCCGAAGTTGTTGTTGCCCTTGCCGTTCCAGATCGTCAACGTCCCGGTGCCGGTCGCGTAGATGTCGCCCGCGCCGTTGCCGTCGAAGTCCCCGCCGTCGAGCGACTTTTCGATGACCTTGTCGTAGCGGATGCCGCGGTAGGTGGTCATCTCCGACCAGGAGTTGGTGTTGTGGTTGGTCTTCTGGCCGTAGTCGTTCTCGGAGTAGACCCAGGCGCCCGCCGAGTGGTCCTTGGGGTCGACCCACTTCTCGAACAGCTCGATGTGACCGTTCTTGAGCAGCGCGTCACCGGGCAGCAGATCGTGCAGGCTCGGCAGCCAGGACTTGTGCGAATACGACTCGAAGTCGCCGGTGTTGAGATCCCAGCCGTCGGATTTCTTGGGCAGATGCCAGGCCATCGCCACCAGGCCGGAGCAGTCGGGCCGGTACTTGCCGCCGGTGCCGTCGGAGATCGCGTCCGACTGGTCCTGGCTGTACCAGGTGTCGCCCCGGTCGTACCAGTACTTGGCGCGGGCGATGATCTCGGCGCGGGAGATCGCGCCGCCCACCGTGGACGCCGCACTCGCCTCGTTCCGCGTGCCGAACGTGAGCAAGCCTGCGACGAGTGTCACGAGGGCCATGAATGCGGAGGCGAACCGGACCGCTCTGGGAGAACCGGAGCTGTTCATGACGACCTTTCCTGAGCATGATGTGGAGTGGACGACACAGAGGCTCCGGGAGGCCGCTGTAGCCACGCTTCAACGCGGGCTACAGCGAGGGGGCGCGCTGGAGGCGGATCCGCTCTGGGGGAGGGACGGATGAGGTTTTCTCTGCTCGGGCCGATGGAGGTGGCGGGCCCGTCGGGGCCGATCGCGCTCCCGGGGGTCAAACCGCGCACGCTGCTCGCCGCGCTGCTGCTGGGCCACGGCCGGACCGTGCCCGCCGAACGGCTGATCGGCGTGGTCTGGGGCGAGGAGCCGCCCACGACGGCCCGCGCGGTGGTGCAGACGTATGTCGCGACGCTGCGCCGCGCGTTCGACGCGGCGGGGTCGCCGCAGGTCATCGTGTCCGATCGGAACGGCTACCGCGCCGACGTCGCCGAGGACGCCCTCGACGTGCGCATGTTCGAACAGCTGGTGGAACGGGGACGGCGGGCCGCGCAGAGCGGGGACCACGCCGAGGCGGCGGACCTCTTCCGCACCGGTCTCGCCCTGTGGCGGGGGCCCGCGCTCGGCGGGATCGGCGAGTCGTTCCTGCGCGCCGAAGCGACCAGGCTGGACGAGCTGCGGCTGACCGTCACCGAAGAGCGGGTCGACGCGGACCTGGCGGCGGGGCAAGGGCCGCGGCTGCTCGCGGAACTCACCGAACTGGTCTCCCTGCATCCCACGCGGGAACGGCTGCGCGGCGGCCTCATGATCGCGTTGTACCGGTCCGGACGGCAGGCCGAAGCGCTGGAAGCCTACGAACGCGGCCGGAAGGTGCTAGCCGACGAGCTCGGCATCGATCCCGGCCCGGAGCTGCGCCAGGTGCACGAATCGATCCTGCGTTCCGACACCGCCCTGCTCCCGGCCGTCACCTCCCGCACGCCCCGGCAACTGCCGTCGCCGCCACCGGATTTCACCGGCCGGGCGCCCGAGCTCGCGGCGCTGCGCGCGACCTTGGTACGGCCCGGCGGGATGCCGGTCGCCGTCGTCTCCGGCGCGGGCGGCGTCGGCAAGTCCACCTTGGCGCACCGGGTCGCGCACGAGATCGCCGAGCACTTCCCCGACGGGCAGCTGCACCTCGAACTCCACGGCTCCACCGACAGCCCCGCCACCGCCGAAGAAATACTCGGCCGCGTCCTGCGCGACTTCGATCCCGCGACGACGCCGCCCGGCTCGCTCGACGAACGGGTCGCCCGCTACCGGACGGTGCTCGCCGGCACCCGCACGCTCGTCGTGCTCGACGACGCCGCGAACGAGGCACAGGTGCGGCCGCTGCTGCCCGGCGGCCCGGGGTGCGCGGTGGTCGTCACGTCGCGCAACCGGCTTCCCGCGCTCGCCGGTGCGGCCTTCTGCGAGCTGGGGGTGCTGCCCGCGGACGCCGCGCTCGATCTGCTCACCCGCATCGTCGGGGCCGAACGCGCGAGCACCGAGCCCGCTTCGGCCGCCGAGATCACCGAACTGTGCGGCCAGTTGCCGCTCGCGATCCGCGTCGCCGGCGCGCGGCTGGTGTCCCGGCGGCAGTGGTCGCTGTCCCGGCTGGCGAACCGCCTCGCCCAGGAGCAGCGCCGCCTCGACGAACTGGTGGTCGGCGACCAGGAGGTGCGGGCCAGTATCAACCTGAGCTACACGCTCCTGCCCAAGGCGGCGCGGATCGCGTTGCGACGGCTGGGAATGCTCGGTCTCGCGCAGTTCCCCGCGTGGGTCGCCGCGGCGGCGATGGAAGCCGATCCGGACGACGCGGAGCAGGTGCTCGAAGACCTCGTCGACGTGTCACTGCTCGAAGTCGACGGCGTGGATCCCTTGGGGCTCATGCGGTATCGGCTGCACGACCTGGTCCGCCTGTTCGCGCTGGAACGGGCCGTGGCGGAGGAGACGGCCGCGGACCGGGCCGCCGCCGTCGAGCGGGTGCTCGGCGGCTGGATCTGGCTGGTCGAACGGATCAACGAGACCCTGCCGCCGGTCGTGCCGTCGATCCAGGGCACTTCCCGGCTGGGCCGTCCCGTCGGGGAGGAGATCGCCCGGCGGGTGGTGGCCAGGCCGTACGAATGGTTCCGCGCCGAGGAGGAGGCGATGACCACCGCCGTCGAGTTGGCGGCGGCACTGGATCTGGTCGACATCGCGGTCGGACTCTCGTCCGCCTTGTGCGGCACCGCGTTCGGCGGGCACAACCGGGTCCTCGACGATTCGCTCGGCTCATGGCGCCGCACCCACGACGCGGCGCTCACCGCCGCCCGCCGCACCGAAAACGCCCTGGGCGAGGCGACTCTGCTGGCGGGGCTCGGGCAGCTGTACTACGAGCACGACGATTTCCCCCGGTCCCGCGCGCATCTGAGCCAGGCGCTGTCGATGTTCCGCGCCGCCGGTGACGTCCGCGGCGAGGCCGCCACTCTCGCCGCGCTCGGCGCCGCCTGCCGTGAGCAGGGCTACCTGCCCGAGGCGGTGCACTTCCTGGACCGGGCCGGGCGGATGTGGTCCGGGCTGGACGATCCGGGGGCGATGGGCCACGTCCACCGGCTGGCCGGCACGGTGCGGCTGGAGCTGGGCGAATACCCGGGAGCGCTGACCGCGCTGACCGAGGCGCGGGCGTCGTTCGCGGCGGCGGGCTCCCGGCGCGGCGAGGGGCTGACGCTGCGCAGCCTGTCGCTGTACCACCGGGCGCGCGGCGAGTGGGCCGAAGCCGAAGAGTTCGCGCGTGCCGCGCTCGCGGTGTTCGAGGGCACCGAGGACCGGATGCTGGCGGCGTATTCCGAACGCGCGCTGGCCAAGGCGTTGCTGCGGCGCGGCGATTCGGTCGCGGCGCGGCGGTTCGCGGAGAACGCGCTGGAGGTCTGCCGTGAACTCGGCGACGCCTTCGGCCACGCGTGCACTCTTCGCGTCGTCGGGGAGGTGCATCTCGCCGAAGGCCGGTTGTACCAGGCGAAGGGCTGCCTGGAGGATGCGCTCCAGCGGTGGACCGACCTGCGCGCCGAACTGTTCCGGGCACGGACCCTGCGCACGCTCGCGGAGGTCCACGACGCGCTCGGCGACGCACCGGCCGGGCGGCGGATGACCACGGAGGCCTGCGAGATCTTCCGGACCTACGGTGCCCGCGAGTACCGGGAACTCTCCGCTGTAGCCGGGTTACAGCGTTCCTGAAGGACGCTGGTGGACAGTGGGGCCCATGTCTTCGTTCGTGTCGTTGTCGGATCCCCGCATCGCCGCCGTACCCGTCCGGGAGTGCGGAGAACCCTTGGTGGACCTGCGCGAAACCGGCGCCATCCGGATCGACCCCAGGCTCGCCGACGAACGGGGCGCCTTCGCGCACGTGCGGCTCAGCGTCGCGGACCGGCTCGTCGCGGCGCAATGCCAGCTCCCGCGCGGGCTCCGGCTGCTCGTCGTCGAGGGATTCCGGCCGAGGGAAACGCAGGAGCGGTACTTCGCGGACAGCATGGCCCGGATCGCGCGCGCCAACCCGGACTGGTCGTCCGGACAGGTGGCCGCCGAAGCCGCCACCTACGTGTCGCCGCCCGAAGTCGCGCCGCATGTCGCCGGGGGAGCGGTGGATCTCACGCTGTGCACCGTCGACGGCGTCGAACTGCCGATGGGGACCGAAGTGAACGCGACGCCGCCGGAGTATGGGACGGAATGCTTCACCGAGTCCGCGCTGATCGGCCCCGAAGCGCGCGCGAACCGGGAAACGCTCATCGACGCGATGACCACGACGGGTTTCGTGAACTATCCGAGCGAATGGTGGCACTGGTCCTACGGCGACCGGTACTGGGCGTTCGCCACCGGGGTGAAGCACTCCCGCTTCGGTCCGGCGGATGGGACTGTCGTACCAGACCTTTAGTCTGCGGTGGTGCCTGAAGCTTCCGGATCCGACGAGCGCGTCCCGCCGAAACGCGTACTCGGCCTCGCCGTGCCCGCGCTCGGCGTCCTCGCCGCCGAACCGCTGTACGTCCTGGTGGACACGGCCGTCGTCGGGCATCTCGGCGCGCTGCCGCTGGCCGGTCTCGCCGTCGGCGGTGTCGTGCTGTCGCAGGTTTCGAGCCAGCTGACGTTCCTGTCGTACGGCACCACGTCGCGCACGGCGCGGTTGCACGGCGCCGGCCGTCGTGGCGACGCGGTCCGCGAAGGCGTCCAGGCGACGTGGCTGGCGGTGATCGTCGGGCTGGTGGTGATCGTCGCCGGGCAGCTGCTGGTCGCGCCGATCGCCCGGGTCCTGTCCGGGGACGCCGCGATCACCGACGCCGCCGTCTCCTGGCTGCGGATCGCCCTGTTCGGCACGCCGTTCATCCTGATCACGATGGCGGGCAACGGCTGGATGCGCGGCGTGCAGGACTCCGCGAAACCGTTGCGCTACGTCCTGGCGGGCAACGGGATCTCGGCCGTACTGTGCCCGGTGCTGGTGTACGGCGCGGACTGGGGGCTGGAAGGTTCGGCGATCGCGAACGTCGTCGCGCAGGTGATCTCGGCGTCGCTGTTCGTCGCGGCCCTCGTGCGAGAGCGGGTGCCGCTGCGCCCGGAGCCGAAGGTGATGCGCGCCCAGCTCGGCCTCGGCCGGGATCTGGTGCTGCGCAGCCTCGCGTTCCAGGCGTGCTTCGTCTCCGCCGCCGCGGTCGCCGCGCGGACGTCCACCGAGGCCGTCGGTGCGCACCAGGTCGTGCTGCAGCTGTGGACGTTCCTCGCGCTGGTGCTGGACTCGCTCGCGATCGCCGCGCAGTCGCTCGTGGGCGCCGCGCTCGGCGCCGGGGCGAGCAAACGGGCGCGCGGGGTGTCGAACCAGATCACCGTCTACGGCCTGGTGTTCGGCTGCTTCCTCGGTGTCGTGTTCGCGTCGGTGGCCGGGGTGCTGCCGCGAGTGTTCACCTCGGACGCGGCCGTACTCGGCCAGATCCCGCACGCCTGGTGGTTCTTCGTCGCGCTGCAACCGATCGCCGGGGTGGTGTTCGCGCTGGACGGCGTCCTGCTCGGCGCGGGCGACGCCGCGTTCCTGCGCAACGCGACCCTGCTGAGCGCGGCGGTGGGATTCCTGCCGCTGATCTGGCTGTCGCTCGCCTTCGGCTGGGGGCTGGCCGGGATCTGGACCGGCCTCTCGCTGTTCATGCTGCTGCGGCTGGCGACCCTGCTGGTGCGGTGGCGCTCTGGCCGGTGGGCCGTGGAGGGCGCAGTCCGCGTTTAGTCCTCTGGATGCGGTCCTTGCGCGTGCAACCACCGCGTTCAGAGGACGAAACGCGGTGGTGGCGGCCCGCGCTGTGGCGAAAACCACCCGGGTAACGGGTATGTTTCACCGTTGCTTAGGAGCTACAACTATATGGGGCGGCAGTGCGGGCGTCCTTGCGCCCGAAACCGTTCCGAGGAGGAAACACTGTGACAGGCCGAGCCACCCGCCGGTCCTGGTTCATCTGGTTCGCCGCCGTCACCGTCTATCTCCTCGCCGTCTTCCACCGCACCTCGTTCGGCGTCGCCGGGCTCCAGGCCGCCGACCGGTTCGGTGTCGGCGCGGCCGCGCTCGGCACGTTCACCGTCCTGCAGGTCGGCGTCTACGCTGCGATGCAGATCCCCACCGGCGTCCTCGTCGACCGCTACGGCCCGCGACGGGTGCTCACCGGTGCCGTGTTCTTCCTCGGGCTCGGCCAGATCCTGCTCGCGATCGCGGATTCCTACCCGCTCGGCCTGCTCGCCCGTGCCGTCGTCGGTTTCGGGGACGCCCTGACCTTCGTGAGCATCCTGCGGCTGATCGCCGCGCATTTCCCCGGCCGCCAGTACGCCCTGCTCGCCGCCCTGACCGGCGCGATCGGGTACGTCGGCAACCTCGCCGCGACCCTCCCGCTGGGCCTGCTGCTCGACGGCCCCGGCTGGACCTCGACGTTCCTGGCCGTCGGCCTGGTGACGGCGCTCTACACGGCGGTCGTCGCTCTCCGCGTCGAAGACACCCCGCGCGGCATGCCGGAGCCCGTGCGCGAAAAGGTCCACCCGAAGGTGCTGGGCCGCCAGGTCGCCGAGGCGTGGCGAACGCCGGGCACCCGGCTGGGGTTCTGGGTCCACTTCAGCACGATGTTCGCGCCCAACGTGCTGACCATGCTGTGGGGTGTCCCGTTCCTGGTGCAGGGGCAGGGATATCCGAAGGCCACCGCGAGTTCGCTGCTGATCGTGTTCGTGTTCGGCTCGATGATCGGCGGCCCGGTGATCGGCGGGCTGATCGGACGGCGCCCGTCGCTGCGGATGCCGCTCGTCGGCGGGTACATCGGCGGCGCCGCGGTGATGTGGGCGATCCTGCTCGGCTGGAGCGGGACGATGCCGGTCGCCGTCCTGGTCCCCGTGTTCGCGTTCCTTTCCCTGGGCGGTCCCGCGTCGATGATCGGTTTCGCGCTGGCACGGGACTACAACCCGCTCTCGCGCGTGGGCACCGCGACCGGGGTGGTGAACGTCGGCGGATTCGTGGCCACGACGATCTCGGCTCTCGCGGTCGGCGTGCTGCTGGAATGGACGGGCGGCACGTTCCGCCTGGCGCTGCTTTCGGTCATCGCGGTGCTCGCGTTCGGCACCTTCCGGATGCTCGTGTGGTGGCGGCGCACCCGCGCCTTGCTGTTCGAAGCCGAGGCCCGCGGCGAGGCGATCCCGGTGCAGATCCGGCGCCGCCGCTGGGACGCCGAAGCGCCGCTGCCCGTCTCGTCCTAGGCGAGGGGCCGAAGGGGACTTTCCCCGCATGCCACGCGACGAAAGCGTCCTTCACCGCGTAAGACGCGGGGAAAGTCCCCTTCAGCCTCGCCCGGTGCCGAAAGATAGGGTTCGGCCCGTGTCGCGCCCCAATCAGGCTCAAGCCAAGAAACGTCCCGCCCCGCCGCCCGGTCTCGTCATCGTCGACAAACCGTCCGGGATGACTTCCCACGACGTCGTCGCCAAGGCGCGTCGCTTCATGGGCACCCGCAAGGTCGGGCACGCCGGCACCCTCGACCCGATGGCCACCGGCGTCCTCGTGCTCGGCATCGAACGCGCGACGAAACTCCTCGGCCATCTGGCCCTGGACCGCAAGACCTATCTCGCGACCCTCTCCTTGGGACTGTCCACCACGACCGACGACGCCGAGGGCGAGCCGATCGCCGAAGCCGCACCGGACGTCGTCGAGAAGATCACCGACGAGGCGATCGCCGCCGGGATCGCCGCGCTGACCGGTGACATCCAGCAGGTGCCGAGCGCGGTCAGCGCGGTCAAGATCGACGGCAAACGCGCGTACGCCCGGGTCCGGGCGGGCGAAGAGGTCGTGATCCCGCCGCGTCCGGTCACCGTGCACCGTTTCGATCTGCTCGCCACCCGCCGCGAGGCGGGCCGGATCGAACTCGACGCGATCGTCGAATGCTCGTCGGGGACCTACGTCCGGGCGCTGGCCCGCGATCTCGGCGCCGGGCTCGGCGCGGGCGGACATCTGCTCGCGTTGCGGCGCACCACGGTCGGGCCGTTCACGCTCGCCAAGGCCCGTACCCTCGACCAGCTCGAAGACAAGCCCGAGCTGTCGCTGGACCTCGACGCCGCCGTCGCCGCGGCGTTCCCGCGCCGCGATCTGGACGCCCGCACGGCGCAGGCGGTCCGATATGGACAGAGGGTGCCCGCGGCCGGGATCGAGGGCACGTACGGGATGTTCGGGCCGGACGGCCGGGTGCTCGCCCTCGCGGCGGACGAAGGCGAACTGGCCCGGTCGGTGGTCGTGTTGCTGCCCGCCTAGGTCGTGTCCTGTGTGGCCGGTTGATGGGCCGCCTGGGCGCGAAGCCCGCGAGCGTGCCACACAGGACACGGCCTAGGGTGGTGCACGGAGCGGGCCTGAGGAGACGGGGCTAGAAGTGCAGCGTTGGCGTGGTTTGGGTGACCTCCCCGGGAGCTGGGGACGGTGCGTGGTGACGATCGGCGTCTTCGACGGCGTGCACCGCGGTCATCAGGAACTGATTTCGAGGACGGTCCGCGCCGCCGCCGAACGCGGCGTGCCGAGCGTGGTGCTGACCTTCGACCCGCATCCCTCCGAGGTGATCCGGCCGGGCAGCCATCCCGCGCAGCTGACCACGTTGCGCCGCAAGGCGGAACTGGTCGAGGGCCTCGGGGCGGACGTCTTCTGCGTGCTGCCGTTCACCCTGGAGCTGTCGCGGCTGACGGCGCACGAGTTCGTGCACGAGGTGCTGGTGGACAAGCTGCACGCCGCCGCGGTGATCGTGGGGGAGAACTTCACCTTCGGCGCCAAGGCGGCCGGTGACGTCGGCCTGCTCCGCACGCTGGGGAAGCGGTTCGGTTTCGTGGCACAGGGGGCGGAGCTGCAGGGGCTGCTCGCGCAGGAGCAGGCGGACAACGACATCACGTTCTCCTCGACCTACGTCCGCTCGTGCATCGACGCCGGGGACGTCGTGGCGGCGTCCGAGGCGCTCGGCAGGCCGCATCGGCTGGAGGGCATCGTCGTCCGGGGCGACGGCCGGGGGCACGACCTCGGCTACCCGACGGCGAACCTGTCGACGCCGCGGTTCGCGGCGGTGCCCGCCGACGGGGTCTACAGCGCCTGGTTCACCCGTTCGTCGGATTCCAGCCGGCGGCTGCGCGCGGCCGTGTCCGTCGGCACCAACCCGACCTTCTCCGGGCGGGAACGCACCGTCGAGGCCTTCGTCCTCGACATCGACGAGGATTTCTACGGACAGCACGTTTCGCTCGATTTCGTCGCCAAGCTGCGGGATCAGGTCCGTTTCCCGACGTCGGAAGGTCTGGTGAAGCAGATCGACGAGGACGTCGCGCGGACCAGGGAACTGCTCGGCGAGCAGGACTGACCGGACCCGGCCCCGGCCGGAGGAGAATCGACAAACATGCCCGCCCGCGTGCGTTCCGGTGGCAAGATGTCACGGACCGCGCGCATGGCGTTCGATGGGGTTAGGGGAGCGGACCAGGTGGAGGACCACAAGATCGTCCAGCGGAACATCGCGCTGCAGAAGGAGTGGTACGGGGAGCCGCTCGGCGATCGCGTGCGGAGACTGGTCGTCGCCTTCGACATCTCCCAGGCCTTCCTCGCCGAGGTCCTCGGCATCAGCGCGCCCATGCTCAGCCAGGTGATGAGCGGGCGCCGCGCGAAGATCGGGAACCCGGTCGTCCTCGCCAAGATGATCATGCTGGAGCGCAAGGTGCTCGTCCCTGCGGTCGCCGCCGGGGACCGCAAGGCCATGCAGGAGGCACTGGAAGACGTCCGCGACTCGCGGCCGACGGTGGGCAGGGACAGCATCCCGGTCGGCGCCGTCGCCGACGACCAGGGTGTGCTCGCGGCACTGCGGGACATCGGCGAGGACGAAGACCTCACCGAAGCCGCGAAGCTGCTCGACGACGATTTCCCGTCCCTGGCGGATCTGCTGCGCCGGGCGGCCAAGAACGGTGCCTGACGTACCTCGTGAGTTACGCCTCCAAGCACGCGAGTCACGGCCCTGAGCACGCGAGTCGCGCGCCCATGACACTCTTCAGCGCGTTGATCCCGCCGGACGGCGTCCTCGACCAGGTCGCCGACGCTCTCGGTACGCCCGAAGAAGGCGATTTCCGCTGGTCGCCGCGGGAGAACTGGCATGTCACCCTCGGTTTCTACGGCGCGGACGACCCGGCGGAACGCGGCGAATGGCTCGCCGGACGGCTGGCGGACGCGGGCCCGGTCGCCCTCCGGCTGGAAAAGGCCGCGACATTCCCCGGGGTGCTGTGGTTGAGTGTGTCCGGAACCGGGCTCCACGAGCTGGCCGCGAAGGCCGGAGCGGGGAGTGAGGGCAGGCCGTACGTGGCCCACCTGACACTGGCCCGCTTCCCCCGCGACCGGCCGGACGCCGCGAGCGCGTGGGAGGAGCGGCTGGCCGGGTTCACCAGTGAGACTTGGACGGCGACCGAGGCCGTTCTGATGAGCAGTGACCGTGAGCGGGGCGTCTCGCGCTACCGGGTGATCCGGTCGTACGCGTTGAACCACGCCCGCGACTGAAGCCGCTGATCACGAGGCTGGTAGCCTCGATGATTGGGTCCGGCTGCAGTCCGTGGCGGCCGTGACCGTCTCACCCGGCGTGAAGACATCGTCCGGGCCGCACGGCACAGAGTATCTAGGAGCACCACTGTGGCTTTGTCCACCGAAGAAAAGAAGTCGATCCTTGCCGAGTACGGCGTGCACGACTCGGACACCGGATCCCCGGAGGCCCAGGTCGCGCTGCTGACCAAGCGCATCGTCGGCCTCACCGAGCACCTCAAGGCTCACAAGCACGACCACCACTCCCGTCGCGGGCTTCTGCTGCTGGTCGGCCGCCGCCGCCGGCTGCTGAACTACGTGATGAAGGTGGACATCGAGCGTTACCGTGCGCTGATCCAGCGCCTCGGCCTGCGCCGATAGCTCGAACCCGAGGGGGAGTGACCGCATCGGTCGCTCCCCCTCGGTCCAAGTACAGAGACACGCGGCGCGAGCGCGCACGAGGAACCGTCCGCCGGTCCTCGGTAGTGGTTCCCGGGCAACGGCCCGGGGCTTCGATCGAAGACCGGCCTCACTCCTCGAGCGTCCGCAGGCGAAACAGGTCCCAGGGTGGGAGACTCGCGCCGTTACAGAGGATCAAAAGAGGAGATACACCCTATGACCGACTCCACCGGAGTCACCGTGCACGAAACCGAAGCCGTGATCGACAACGGCCGTTTCGGCACCCGCACCGTTCGCTTCGAGACCGGCCGCCTGGCCCGTCAGGCCGCCGGCGCCGTCGTCGCGTACCTCGACGAAGAGACCATGCTGCTCTCGGCGACCACCGCGTCGAAGCACCCGAAGGACCACTTCGACTTCTTCCCGCTGACCGTGGACGTCGAGGAGCGGATGTACGCCGCCGGACGCATCCCCGGCGCGTTCTTCCGCCGCGAGGGCCGCCCGTCGACCGACGCGATCCTGACCTGCCGCCTGATCGACCGGCCGCTGCGCCCGTCGTTCGCCGACGGTCTCCGCAACGAGATCCAGGTCGTCATCACCGTCCAGAGCCTCAACCCGGACGACCCGTACGACGTGCTCGCGATCAACGCGGCCTCGGCCTCGACCCAGATCGCCGGCCTGCCGTTCTCGGGCCCGGTCGGCGGCGTCCGCGTCGCGCTGATCGAGGACCAGTGGGTCGCGTTCCCGACCTGGAAGCAGCTGGAGCAGGCCACCTTCAACATGGTGGTCGCCGGCCGTATCGTCGGTGACGACGTCGCCATCATGATGGTCGAGGCCGAGGGCACCGAGCAGACCCTCGACCTGATCGCCGCGGGCGGCAAGGCGCCGGACGAGGTCTCGGTCGCCGAGGGCCTCGAAGCCGCGAAGCCGTTCATCAAGGTGCTGTGCGAGGCCCAGCAGCAGCTGGCCGAGCTGGCTGCCAAGCCGACCGGCGAGTTCCCGGTCTTCCTCGCCTACGAGCAGGACGCGTACGACGCCGTCGCCGCCATCGCGACCGACGACCTCGCGAACGCCCTGACCATCGCGGGCAAGCAGGACCGCGACAACGCGACCGACCAGGTCAAGGCCGCGGTGCTGGAGAAGGTCGGCCTGGGCGAGGGCGAAGCCTTCCAGGGCCGCGAGAAGGAGATCGGCGCGGCGTTCAAGGCCCTGTCGAAGAAGATCATGCGCAAGCGCGTCCTCACGGACAAGATCCGCATGGACGGCCGCGGCCTGACCGACATCCGCTCGCTCGCCGCCGAGGTCGCCGTGATCCCGCGGGCGCACGGTTCCGCGCTGTTCGAGCGCGGTGAGACCCAGATCCTGGGCGTCACCACGCTGAACATGCTCCGCATGGAGCAGCAGATCGACTCGCTCTCCCCGGAGACCACGAAGCGGTACCTGCACCACTACAACTTCCCGCCGTTCTCCACCGGCGAGACCGGCCGCGTCGGTTCGCCGAAGCGGCGCGAGATCGGCCACGGCATGCTCGCCGAGCGCGCCCTGGTCCCGGTCCTGCCGAAGCGGGACGAGTTCCCGTACGCGATCCGCCAGGTCTCCGAGGCGCTGGGCTCCAACGGCTCCACCTCGATGGGCTCGGTCTGTGCCTCGACCATGGGTCTGCTGAACGCGGGTGTCCCGCTGAAGGCGCCGGTCGCCGGTATCGCCATGGGCCTCATCTCCGACGAGGTCGACGGCGAGACCCGCTACGTCGCGCTGACCGACATCCTGGGCGCCGAAGACGCCATGGGCGACATGGACTTCAAGGTCGCTGGCACCAAGGACATCATCACGGCGCTGCAGCTCGACACGAAGCTCGACGGCATCCCGTCGGAGGTCCTCGCGGCCGCGCTGAAGCAGGCGAAGGACGCTCGCCTCACCATCCTGGAGGTCATCGCCGAGGCGATCGACGGCCCGGACGAGATGAGCCCGTACGCGCCGCGCGTCACCAGCGTGAAGATCCCGGTGGACAAGATCGGCGAGGTCATCGGCCCGAAGGGCAAGATGATCAACTCGATCACCGAGGAGACCGGCGCCGACATCTCCATCGAGGACGACGGCACGATCTACGTGGGCGCGGCCGACGGCCCGTCGGCGGAGGCGGCGATCGACAAGATCAACGCCATCGCCAACCCGCAGCTGCCCAAGGTCGGCGAGCGCTTCCTCGGCACCGTGGTGAAGACGGCCGCGTTCGGCGCGTTCGTCTCGCTGCTGCCGGGCAAGG
The DNA here is from genome assembly GCF_022479115.1 of Amycolatopsis sp. EV170708-02-1. Taxonomy (NCBI): domain Bacteria; kingdom Bacillati; phylum Actinomycetota; class Actinomycetes; order Pseudonocardiales; family Pseudonocardiaceae; genus Amycolatopsis; species Amycolatopsis sp. EV170708-02-1. The sequence goes on along the minus strand of NZ_CP092497.1, from coordinate 1,273,333 downwards.
ACGGCCTGGTGCACATCTCGAAGCTGGGCAACGGCAAGCGGATCGCCAAGGTCGAGGACGTGGTCAACGTGGGCGACAAGCTCCGCGTCGAGATCGCCGACATCGACAACCGCGGCAAGATCAGCCTGATCGTGGTCAAGGAAGACGACGCTGCCGACGCCGCCGAGAAGCCCGCCGAGGGCGACAAGGCCGAGGCCCCGAAGGCCGACGCGTAGCAGTCCCGCTTCGCTCCACAGCACCAAGTGATCCGTGAAGGCCACCTTGAGGGACTCTGAGTCCCTCAAGGTGGCCTTCACGGCACGTGAGGCAGAAGGATCCATGGCTCGTCAGATCTCCGGGCACGAACAGCCCGTCGGCAGCACCCGCACCCTCGAGTCCACTCCGGACGGCGCGGTGGTCAAGCGCAGTGTGCTGGCCGGTGGCCTCCGGGTCATCACCGAGCACGTTCCCGCGTCCCGGTCGGTGACGGTCGGGCTGTGGGTCGGTGTCGGATCGCGCGACGAACCGTCGTCGGTCGAGGGCGCGGCGCACTATCTCGAACACCTGCTCTTCAAGGGCACCACGAACCGGGACGCCACCCAGATCGCCGAGGAGATCGACGCGGTCGGCGGGGAGTTCAACGCGTTCACCGCGAAGGAGCACACCTGCTACTACGCGCAGGTGCTCGACGAGGACCTGCCGCTCGCGATGGACCTCGTCACCGACGTCGTGTTCGAGGCGCTGTGCACGGACAAGGACGTCGAGACCGAGCGCAGTGTCGTGCTCGAAGAGATCTCGATGCGCGACGACGACCCCGAAGACCTGCTGCACGAGACGTTCGTCGGCGCCATCCTGGGCAACCACGCGCTCGGGCGGCCGGTGCTCGGCAGCGAGAAGTCCATCGTCGAGATGTCCGCTTCGGCGCTGCGCGGGTTCTACCGGCGGCGCTACACGCTGCCGCGGATGGTGCTCGCGGTCGCCGGGAACATCGAGCACGGCCAGGTGCTTCGCTTGGTGCGCAAGGCTTTGCGGAACCGGCTGACCGGGGCGGCGACACCGGTGCCGCCGCGTGGCGGGCGGGCGCGGATCGCGATGGCGCCGAAACTCGCGCTGCACACCGACGACACCGAGCAGGCGCACGTGATGCTCGGCCTGCGTTCGCTGTCGCGGCACGACGACCGGCGGTTCGCGCAGTCGGTGCTCAACGCCGCGCTCGGCGGCGGGATGAGCTCGCGCCTGTTCCAGGAGGTCCGCGAGAAGCGCGGCCTGGCGTACCAGGTGTACTCGTCCGTCGCGAGCTACGCCGACGCCGGGCACATGGCCGTGTACGCGGGCTGCCAGCCGGAGAAGCTCGGCGAGGTCGCCGGCGTGATCCGCGAGGTGCTCGAACTCGTCGGCAAGGACGGGCTGAGCGAAGCCGAGGTCGCACGGGCGAAGGGGCAGCTGCGGGGCGGGCTCGTGCTCGGCCTGGAGGACACCTCGTCGCGGATGTCGCGGATCGGCAAGAACGAACTGAACTACGGCCGCTATCTCGGCGTCGACGACACGGTGGCGCGGATCGACGCCGTCACCACCGAAGAGGTCTGTGCGCTCGCTCGCACTCTGCTCGCCCGCCCTGGTGGCGTCTCGGCGGCGGCGGTGGTCGGGCCGTACGCTCACGCCGACGACCTTCCGGACGATCTGCACGAGGTGATCGCATCATGACCGCTGGGATTCGCGTCGGCGTGCTGGGCGCACGCGGCCGGATGGGCCAGGAAGTGGTGAACGCCGTCGACGGCGCCGACGACATGGAGCTCGTCGCCGCGCTCGACGCCGGCGACGACTTCGCGGCGCTCAAGCAGGCACAGGTCGTCGTCGACTTCACCCATCCCGACGCGGTGATGGACAACCTGGAGTTCCTGACCGGCAACGGGATCCACGCCGTGGTCGGCACCACCGGGTTCAGCGAGGAGCGGCTGGAGAAGCTGCGCTCGTGGCTCGCGGCGGACCCGTCGCTCGGCGTGCTCATCGCGCCGAACTTCGCGCTCGGCGCGGTGCTGGCGATGCGGTTCGCCCAGCAGGCGGCGCGGTTCTACAACTCGGCCGAGGTCATCGAACTGCACCACAACCGCAAGGCCGACGCGCCGTCCGGCACCGCCGCGCACACCGCGCGGCTGATCGGCGAGGCCCGTGCGGAAGCCGGTCTCGCTCCCGGTGAAGACGCGACGACGTCCGAAGTGGACGGTGCCCGCGGCGCGCTCGTCGACGACGTCCGCGTGCACTCGGTCCGGCTGCCCGGGCTGGTGGCGCACGAGGAGATCCTGTTCGGTGGCGAGGGCGAGACCCTGACCATCCGGCACGACTCGCTGCACCGCACGTCGTTCATGCCCGGTGTGCTGCTCGGCGTGCGTTCGGTGCTCACGCGGCCCGGCCTCACGGTCGGTCTCGAGAACATCCTCGACCTGTGAGGGCCCGCAACTTCGCGCTGGTGATGACGGCGGCGCTCGCCGTCTACGTCGTCCTGCTGGCGGGCCGGGCCATCGCGTTGCTGCGCACCGGCGAGACGGTGCCGGTGCTCTTCGGCATCGGCGTCCTGCTGCTGCCGGTGCTCGGGATCTGGATCATCGTCACCACCTGGCGGTCCGGCATCCAGATCCAGCGGCTTTCCCGGCGGTTGGAAGAAGAAGGCGGCCTGCCCGACGTCTCCGATCTGCCACGCAGGCCTTCGGGCAGGGTGGATCGCGACGCCGCGGACGCCTGGTTCGACGAGCGCCGCGCCGAGGTCGAGGCGGATCAGGAGAACTGGCGCGTCTGGTACCGGCTGGCGTACGCGTACGAGATCGCCGGGGACCGGAAGCGGGCCCGCGCGACGATGCGGCGCGCCGTGGAACTCGAAGCCGCCTCCCGCGCTTAGCCCGCTAAACGCGGGGCTCGATCCCCAGGACGGGCAGGCATTCGCGGACGGCGACGAGTTCGATGTCGTCCCGGCGCCGCCACTGTTCGCGGGTCAGCAGCCATTGCTTGATCCGCGCGGGTTCGCCGCGCCGGGTGTCCCAGGTGACGCCGTTCGGCTCGTAACCCAGGGCCTGCGAGACGCTGTTCGAGGCCTGGTTGTCGGAGAACGCGTCGCTGGACGCCTCACGTGCTCCGAACCCCTCGAAGGCCAGCTGCAGCACGGCCTGCCGCATCTCCTTGCCCAGGCCGCGCCCCCGCATGTCCGGGCTGAGCCAGGAGAACGTGGTGACCGTGCCGAACATGGCGAAGTCGATGCCGATCAGATCCTGCATACCCACCGGCTCGCCGTCGACGACCACGACGAAGTACAGCCGCCATTGGCTCTCGCTCACCTGGCCCCGGCCCCGCCAGATCCCGCGCAGCCAGCGCCATTCGCGCTCCGGGCTGTCTTCGTAGAGCGAGGCGGGATCGTCGAAAGGCCACGGTGGTTCGGTGACCACGCCCTTGCGAACCGTCGGGATCAACCGCTCCAGGAGCTCGTCCGTCGCCCCCAGCAGGGAAAGGCGGGGTGTGTGCACCTGCACGTTCAACGGCGGATACGCGAACGAAGTCGGCATGGGCGAAGACCTTAGGGGCCCGCCGCTCCGGCGCGCATTCCCATTTCCGGGCTCAGTAGTGGAACCAGCCCGCGAACAGCGCGGGCGAGGCGGCCAGCAGGCTGAACCGCAGCCAGCGGCCCACGAAACCGGTGGCCAGGAAGGTCACCAGCGGCATCCGCACCAGGCCCGCGAGCACACTCGTGGCCATGTACGGCGGCAGGCCGACGATCGAGCTCACCCCGTACGTGCCCGCCATCCAATGCGGATGCCGATGGCACCGCTCGCGCAGGGCGTCGAGCCGGGCGCGCATCTTCTTGGTGCGCGCCCGCCATCTTTCCCGGCGCGGGGTGGGCGGCCGCTCCCGGTGCAGGCGGTCGTGCAGCGGTTTCGGCAGCTTGATCGTGCCCTTCGCGGCGAGGTAGTAGAGCGTCTTCCCGCCCACCTGACCGGCCGCGACGATGGCGCCGAGCAGCAGCCACGGCAGCGTCGGCTGGCTCGCGCACAGGCCGATGAGGAACATCTCGATGCTGACCACGGGGAGGATCGCGGAACCGAAGGCGACGCCGAACGACAGGAGCAACCAGCCTGCCATCGTTGCCTCCCCGTTATCTTCGTTCTCTCCAAGTTATCAGTTGAAAACCTGGACGCACTGGGGCCAGCCCCCGTTCCCGGCCTCCGGGCCGCACCAGAAGATCACCTGTTCGTCGGCTCGCGGCCACCTGCCGCTGCCATGCTGGAGCCGTGGCCGACGTGCACGACGCGGTCCGCGGCAAGGGTTTCGCGGATCGCTTCGCCGACTTCTGCGCGGCCGTGGTGCGGCGCCTCCCCTTCGGGCTTTCCCGGCTGGTGGCGCCGAGTTTCCTCGGTTTTGCGCTCATCAACGGGTTCACCTTCGGGGTCGACCTGATCCTGCTGACCCTGCTCCGCGGCTGGCTCGGCCTGCCGGTGTGGCTGGCGATCACGCTCGCCTACGCGACGGCGTTCGGGCTGAGCTTCGTGCTGAACCGCAGCATGAACTTCCGCTCGCACGCGCCCGTCGGCAGGCAGGCGGTGCTGTACGTGATCGCGATCGTGATCAACTACGTGGCGTTCCTGCTCGGCGTCGGCGCGGGACTGGCCGCGCTGGGCGTCGATTACCGCCTGTCCCGGCTCATCGCCGGGGCGTGCGAAGGCGTGTTCATGTACTCGGTGATGCGCTGGGTCGTGTTCGCGAAGTCAGGGAGTGAGCTCGAGGTCGAGGCCGCCGGTGAGGCGGACTTCGCGCACGTTCGTGCTTCCGGTGTCGAGGATGCGGACGGTCCCGTCGGGCGACCAGCCCGCGCGGCGGAAGAAGCCCAGTGACGCGTGATCGGTCTGGGCGACCCAGCTGATCCCGCGGGTGGCGCCGTCCTCGCGCAGCCAGGCGGACGCGTTCGCCAGCAGCCGTCCGGCGTGTCCTCGGCGTCCCCAGCGCGGCTCGACCAGCAGCGAGGCGATGAGCGCCGTCGTCGACGCGTCGTCGGGCAGCGATCCGTCGGCCGTGGCGACCTCGCTCACCGGAGCGCGGCCGGCGACACAGAAACCGACGGTGAACTCGCCTTCGGTGGCGAGGAAGACACGCGTGCCCGGGTACTCGATCGTCTCGGTCCAGGTCTTTTCGAGTTCCTCGATGTCGAGACCGGCGACGGCCGCTTCGCCGAGCAGCTCGGTGTAGGCGCTTCGCCAGGTGTCGCGCTGGATGCGGGCGATCTCGGGGGCGTCGGACACGACTGCTGGGCGGACTTCGGCGGCGGCCATGGCAGGCAATTTAGTCTGCTCGCCGGAAACTGTCGGTGGGGGATGGCACCATGCCGACGATGAGCACTACGACCATCAGCGGGCCGGTCGCGCGCCGGATCGCCCTGGCCGCACAAGGGTTCGCCGACGCGCGTCCCGGTGGAGCGGTGACGAGGAGGCATCTGCAGCGCGTGCTGTCGCGGATCCAGCTGCTGCAACTGGATTCGGTGAACGTCGCGGTCCGCGCGCACTACATGCCGCTGTTCTCCCGGCTCGGCGCGTACGAGCCCACGCTGGTGGACGACGCGGCCTGGTCCCATTCCGCGCGCAAACCCCGGATGCTGGTGGAGACGTGGGCGCACGAGGCAAGCCTGCTGCCGGTGGCGGACTGGCCGCTCATCCGGTCCGGGGCGAAACGCATGGGCTGGTGGACGAACTACGCCCGGGTGCTGGAGCAGACGCCGCAGCTGGTGGACGACATCCTGACCGTGATCAAGGAACAGGGGCCGATCGGCGCGGGCGGCATCGAGCGCGCGCTGGAGGGCAAGTCGGGAGGCTCGCGGCCCGGTTCGTGGTGGGAGCGGTCGGAGGTCAAGAAGGCCTGCGAGTGGCTCTTCGGTATGGGCGAGCTGACCACCGGCACGCGCCGGTCCTTCGAGCGGCTGTACGACCTGACCGAACGCGTCGTCCCGCCGGAGATCCTGTCGCGGACCGTGAGCCCGGAGGAAGGCGCCCGGGAGCTGATCACCCGCGCGGCCGTCGCGCTGGGCATCGGCACCGAACCGGATCTGCGGGACTACTACCGGCTGGGCCCGGACGTCAGCAAGCGGGCGGTGGCGGAGCTGGTCGAGGAGGGCGTCCTCGAACCGGTGACCGTGGACGGCTGGCCCGCCCCGGCGTACCGGCACGTCGCGGCGAAGGCACCTCGCCGCGTCACCGGCCGGGCCTTGCTGTCGCCGTTCGACCCGTTGATCTGGGAACGGGCCCGCACCGAGCGCATCTTCGACTTCTTCTACCGCATCGAGATCTACGTGCCCGAGCCGAAGCGGATCTACGGGTACTACGTGTTCCCGTTCCTGCTCGACGGCGAACTCGTCGGCCGGGTCGACCTCAAATGCGATCGTGCCGCCGGGCTGCTTCGCGTCCAGGGCGCCTTCGCCGAGCCTGGGGTGGATGTCGCGCGGGTGGCCAGTGAGCTGGCGGGCGAACTGCGGCTGATGGCGGAGTGGCAGGGGCTGGACGGGGTCGCCGTGGGGGAGCGGGGCGATCTCGCTCCGGTGCTCTCGCGCCTCGTCCGCTGAGCCTCGTGAGTGGTAAGGACGGTTAGAACCGTCCTCACCACTCACGACCACGCACGAGGGACCTTTGCTCCCACCCCCGTGGAAAAGTGCGAGCAAAGGTCCCTCGATCCCCCTGCGGTCCGCGGCTCAGCTGGCCGCGCTGGTCACCACCGCGTCACCGGTGCCGGTGCGCGCCCGCACCTTCAGCGAGACCTCCGAAGGCGCGGTCTCCGCGACCTCCAGTTCGCTCGATACCGAACCGGTCGTCGACGAGAGGTCGATCTCCGCCTGGACACCGCCGCGGATCCCGACCCGGACCTCACCCGATCCGGTGGTCAGCTCCAGCGTCCCGGAGGCGGCGTCCGCCACCGAGAGGGAGCCGCTGCCGGTGCGCGCCAATACCTCGCCCGCGACCTCGCCGAGCCAGACGTCACCCGTTCCGGTGGCGACCGTGGCCGAACCGTTCACCGAGGCCGCCTCGACCGAGCCGCTGCCGGTGCGCAGTTGCAGGCCAGACTGCGTCGGCCCGAGTTTGATGTCGCCGGTGCCGGTGCGGACGATCGCCGAACCGTCGGCCCGTTCGAGCGCGATCTTGCCGGCGCCGGTCATGAGGTCGGCCCGCCCGGCGGAGCCGGTGACCGTCACGTCGGCCGCCCCGGCGCGCACCTCCAGATGCGAACCGGCGGGTGCCCGGACGGTCACGGCGAGCGGGACGTTCTTCAGCTGCCAGGCCTTCGGCGCCTGGACGACCAGCCGGTTGCCGACCTTCTCGATCCGCGTCTGCGCCACCGCGTCGTCCACCGACCCCACCGGCGAACCGCCGAGCTGGTCGCCGAAACGTTCCCCGACCCAGCTGAGCAGGCTCGTCATCCCGTCCACCCACGGCTGCTGTTCGCCGCCGTCGCGGCGGACCTCGGCGTGGACGCCGCTCTCGCCGGTCAGTTCGATGGTCACCCGGCCGATGGCCACGCTCACGTCGACCTCGATCGGGCCCTCGGCCTCGAAATCCTCGACGCGCACGGTCTCTTCACCGGCGGGAATGTTTTCCTCGGTCATTTCCGTCCCCCTCAGCCCTGGACCCAGCCGTGCAGGTGCGAACCGGCACCGCCGCCCGGCTTCTGCTTGTGCTGCCAGTGCTCGCTCCCGCTCTTGCCCAGCGCGCCCTGGACGGCCTGCGAGACGAACGTGTTCAGCGAAACCCCCTGCGAGGCGGCCGCGGCTTCGGCCTGGCCCTTGACCTGCTCGAACAGGCGCAGCGTGATGCGGGTGATGTCGCCCGTGTCCACCTTGGGCGCGCGCGGGGTCTCCCGCGGCGCCTCGGAGCGGGGCGCGGACCGCTCGGCGCCCTCTCCCGCGCCGGTGACGACGACGCGCACGTCGCGGCCGTCGAGCCGGACGTCGACGACGTGCCCCGGCAGCGCGGAAGTCACTTCGGCGGCGAGGTCGGCGAGGGCGTTCATGATGGTCAGGCGGGCGGCCGGCTCCAGCGCCGACGACAGCAGCGCGGCAGCGCGCCGCGTCTGCTCGTCGCCGGCCGAAGCCGTGTTCGCGAGGTCCTCGCGAAGGCTTGTGATGTACGGCGTCAGATCCATGACACCACTATGACGTCACTTGTGATGTCACGTCAAGGAGACCTGACGTCACCGTGATGTCGCCCCGGCGTCAAACATGGTTGCGGTTAGGCTGCCCGGAGTCGTGGAGCAGGGGTCGAAAAGGAGTGCGAACGTGGCCGAGACCGTGTCACCCAAGGTTCAACTGATCGCGAAGACGGAGTTCTTCCCGCCGTCCGACGTACCGTGGTCGACCGATGCCGACGGTGGTGAGGCGCTGGCCGAATTCGCGGGCCGGGCCTGCTACCAGTCCTGGAAGAAGCCGAACCCGAAGACGGCCACCAACGCCGGCTACCTCGAGCACATCATCGACGTCGGTCACCTGTCGGTGCTGGAGCACGGCTCCGTCAGCTTCTACATCACCGGCATCTCCCGGTCGCTGACGCACGAGCTGATCCGCCACCGTCACTTCTCCTACTCGCAGCTCTCGCAGCGCTACGTGCCGGAGCGCGACGCCGCCTTCGTCGAGCCCGACGTCATCGCGCAGGACCCGGAGCTGCACGCGAAGTTCCTCGCCGCCTCGCAGGCCGCCGTCGACGCCTACACCGAGCTGCTCGCCGGGCTGGAGGAGAAGTTCGCCGACGTGCCGAGCGCGACCCTGCGCCGCAAGCAGGCCCGCCAGGCCGCCCGCGCCGTGCTGCCGAACGCGACCGAGACCCGCATCGTGGTCACCGGCAACTACCGCGCCTGGCGGCACTTCATCGCGATGCGCGCCACCGAGCACGCCGACGTCGAGATCCGCGCCCTCGCCATCGAGTGCCTGCGCGAGCTGCAGAAGGCGTCGGGCAACGTGTTCGCGGACTTCACCATCTCCGCGCTGCCCGACGGCACCGAGGTCGCGTCCAGCCCGAAGGTTCTCGAGGGCTGATGCGACGCCTCGCGATCGACGTCCGGCCCGGCGAGTACGCGGTCGCCCGCCTCGCCCCGGACGCGCCGGTTCCGGCGAACCTGCTCGACCCCGGCGAGCCCGTGCTGATCTCCCTCACGCGGACGCCGGAGGAGCTGTCGGTGATCTGCCCGGCCGGTCTCGCGCCGGCCGGGGCCACCGTCGAGGACGGCTGGCGGCTGCTGTCGGTCCGCGGACCGCTGGCCTTCACGCTGACCGGCGTCATCGCGGCGCTGTCCAGCGAGCTGGCCGCCGCCGGGGTGGCGCTGTTCTCGATGTCCACTTTCGACACCGACCACGTGCTGGTCCGGGCTGCCGAGCTGGAGCGCGCGGTGAAGGCGCTCCGGGAGGCCGGGCACGAGGTCACGGTCTGATCCATCAGCCGGGAGAAGGAACCTTTCGGAGCGCGAACGGGTCCGAGTTAGCATCCTGCGCGAACCGAAGGAGCACCGAACCTTGACCGACGAACAGACCCGTCCGTACGGGCCGCCCCAGCAGACCCAGCAGGCCTCCGGCGCGCGGATCGTCGCCGGCCGATACGCCCTGCTGGGCGAGCTCGGCCGCGGCGGGATGGGCATCGTCTGGCGCGCGCAGGACCAGGTGATCGGCCGTCAGGTGGCGATCAAGGAGCTGAAGTTCCCGAACGCGCCCGAGGACGCTTCGGTGCTGTCGGAGCGGATGCTGCGCGAGGTCCGCTCCGGCGGCCGCCTCAACGACCCGGCCGTCGTCACCGTGTACGACGTCGTCACCGAGAACGGCGCCACCTTCATCGTGATGGAGCTGGTCGAGGCGCCGACGCTGGCCGACCTGGTGCGCGACCGCGGGCCGCTGCCCGCCCGGCAGATCGCGCTGGTGGGGGAGCGGGTGCTGTCCGCGCTGCGGGCCGCGCACGCCGCCGGGATCGTGCACCGCGACGTCAAACCCGCGAACATCATGGTCGCGCCGGACGGCCGGGTGAAGCTCACCGACTTCGGCATCGCGCACGCCGCCGACGACCCGCGCCTGACCACCAGCGGCATGATCGTCGGCTCGCCCGCGTTCATGGCGCCGGAGCGAGTCGAGGGCCGCGACGCGATGCCCGAATCCGACCTCTGGTCGCTGGGCACGACGCTGTTCTTCGCCGCGGAAGGCATCGTCGCGTTCGAACGGTCGACCACCGCGGCGACCCTGCACGCGATCATGACCGAGGCCCCGTACCTGACCCGCGTCCAGGGCCCGCTGGCCGCCGCGATCCTCGGCCTGCTGGTCACCAAACCCGAGGCGCGGATGTCCTACGACCAGGTGCGCAGCCTGCTCGCGGCCGCACAGGGCGTGCAGGCCCAGCCGACGCCGCCCTCGGGTGGCACGGCGATGATGCCGCAGTCCGGCCAGCCGATGACGCGGCTCGCCCCGGCCCCGGCTCCGGCGAAGCGCAACCTGCGCCCGCTGTGGCTCAGCCTTGCCGCGGTCGCCGTGATCGGCGCCCTCGTCGGCGGGATCTTCCTCGGCCGCTGGATGGCCGCGCCCGAGGGGAGTTCGCAGGCGCAGGCGACGCTGACGTACGGCATCAACGGCCAGGTCAAGCTCGGTTCGTCCGGGGACTGCTACAACGTGCCGCTCAAAGAGGGCATCAACCTGAACGACGGGGTCAGCTGCGACAAGGATCACCTGCTGGAGATCTTCGCCAAGCGGGCACTGCTCGAAGTCGAGTCTTCCAGCGACGACGACGCGCAGGTCGCCGAGTACCCGGGAGCGGAAGCGGTCAACCGGATCGCCGAGGCGACCTGCTCGGCGACCTTCAACTCGAACGTCGTGCCCGCGGCGCAGCGGGCCTCGCTGACCTGGCGGGCGGTCGTCCCGACCGAGGCGGAGTGGAAGCGGCCCGTGGACAAGAACGACTCGAATTCGTCGAGCTACTCGCGGGGCTACTACTGCCTGCTCGCCAAGACCGACGGGAGCCAGATCCCCTCTCAGATCACGACCAAGGTCAAATAGCTCACAGAGAGTTTGCGCCGAGTTCGCGTTCGCCGCGGAAAATCTCCCGCATTCCCGGGAACGACCACGTCGGCAAGGGGTCCGGCGTTCGCAGGAGGTACCTTCACACCATGTCCACTCCACCCACCGCAGCGCCGGGAAGACCGTTCGGGCGCGTGCTCACCGCGATGGCCACCCCCTTCGACGCCGACGGCGCGCTGGACCTGAAGCGGGCGCAGGAGCTGGCCGAACACCTCGTGGAACTGGGCAACGACGGTCTCGTCGTGAACGGCACGACCGGGGAGAGCCCCACCACCACCGACGCCGAGAAGGCCGAGCTGGTCCGCGCCGTCGTCGAAGCCGTCGGCGATCGCGCGACGATCGTCGCCGGGGCGGGCACCAACAACACCGCGCACAGCATCGAGCAGGCCAAGCAGGCCGAAGCGGCCGGCGCCCACGGCATCCTCGTCGTCACGCCGTACTACTCGCGGCCCAGCCAGGCCGGGCTGTACGCGCACTTCACCACGGTCGCCGACGCCACCGAACTGCCCGTGATGCTCTACGACATCCCGCCGCGCTCGATCGTCCCCATCGAGGTCGACACGCTGCTGCGGCTGGCCGAGCACCCGCGCATCCTCGCGGTCAAGGACGCCAAGGGCGACCTGATCGCCGGCTCCGAGGTCATCGCGAACACCCAGCTCGCCTACTACTCCGGTGACGACGGCCTCAACCTGCCGTGGGTCTCGGTCGGCGGCGCGGGCGTGGTCAGCGTGATCGGGCACGTCGTGGCGGGCCGGATCCGCGGCATGATGGATGCCTACGAGTCCGGCGACACCTCCACCGCGCGCACCAACCACCGCGGCATGCTGCCGGTCCTGCGGGCGATGTCCCGCGTCGGCGGGGTCGCGTTCTCGAAGGCGGCCCTCAAGCTGCGCGGATTCGACATCGGCGACCCGCGGCTGCCCATCGTGGCCGCGAGCGACGAACAGCTCCAGGCGATTTCCGCCGATCTCGCCCAAGGGGGCGTGCCGCTCGGGGAAAGCGCCGCCAGTGACTGGCATGGTGCACGAGTGGCACAAGCAGATTCAGCGGCGGCCTACACGGCGCCGACCTCACATACCAGCGTAGGGACCATGCCTCGGTGAGTTCATTGCCAACCGGACCCGGACCGACCACCCCACCGCCCGCGCTGCCCGAAGGCGCCTTGCGCGTGGTCGCGCTCGGCGGGATCGGCGAAGTCGGCCGCAACATGACCGTCTTCGAGTTCGGCGGCCGTCTGCTGATCGTCGACTGCGGGGTCCTCTTCCCCGAGGACGACCAGCCCGGCGTCGACCTGATCCTGCCCGACTTCCGCGCGATCGAAGACCGCCTCGAGGACATCGACGGTCTCGTCCTCACCCACGGGCACGAGGACCACATCGGCGCCGTCCCGTTCCTGCTGCGGCTCGTGCCGGACCTGAAGATCTACGGCTCGCGGTTCACGAACGCGCTGCTCGCGGCCAAGGCCAAGGAGCACCGCCAGCGGCCGAACCTGATCGAGGTCCGCGAGGGCGAGCGACGCAAGGTCGGCGAGTTCGACCTCGAGTTCTTCGCGGTCAACCACTCGATCCCGGACGCGCTCGCGGTGGCCATCCGCACGCCCGCGGGGGTCGTGCTGCACACTGGCGACATCAAGCTCGACCAGCTCCCGCTCGACGGCAGGCTGACCGACCTCGCCGGGTTCTCCCGGCTCGGCGACGAGGGCGTGGACCTGTTCTGCGTCGACTCGACCAACGCCGAGGTGCCCGGTTTCGTCATGCCGGAACGCGACATCGGCCCGGTGCTCGACGACGTCGTCCGCAAGGTCGGCCAGCGCGTCATCGTGGCCTGTTTCGCGAGCCACGTGCACCGGGTCCAGCAGGTGCTCGACGCGGCCGTGCGGCACGGGCGCCGGGTCGCGTTCGTCGGCCGGTCGATGGTCCGGAACATGGGCATCGCGGCCGATCTCGGCCTGCTGAACGTGCCCGACGGCCTGCTGGTCAACCTCGACCAGGCCAGTGACCTGCCCGAAGGCAAGGTGCTGTTCGTGTCGACCGGTTCGCAGGGCGAGCCGCTGTCGGCGCTGTCGCGGATGGCGCGCGGCGAACACCGGCAGATCTCGATCCGCGCCGGCGACACCGTCGTGCTGGCCAGCTCGATGATCCCGGGCAACGAGACCGCGGTCTTCGGGGTCGTCAACGGCCTCACCCGGCTCGGCGCGAACGTCGTGCATCAGGGCAACGCCAAGGTGCACGTGTCCGGGCACGCGTCGGCGGGCGAGCTGCTGTACCTGTACAACGCGGTGCGCCCCAGCAACGTCATGCCGGTGCACGGCGAGTGGAAACACCTGCGCGCCAACGGAGAGCTGGCCGTGCGCACCGGCGTCGCCCCGGAGAACGTGGTGATCGCCGAGGACGGCGTCGTGGTCGACCTCGTCGACGGCAAGGCCACGCGGACCGGCCGGGTCGAGGTCGGGCACGTGTACGTCGATGGCCTCTCGGTCGGCGACGTCGGCGAGTCGACCCTGTCCGACCGGCTCGTGCTCGGCGAGGGCGGTTTCATCGCCATCACCGTCGCCGTGGACACCAGCACCGGCCGCGCGGTGACGCGGCCGACGGTGTCCGGACGCGGGTTCTCCGACGACCCGAAGGCGCTCGACGCCGTGGTCCCGATGGTGGAGATGGAACTCGCCAGGACCGAGGCCGAGGGCATCACCGACACGCATCGCATCGCGCAGGCCGTGCGCCGGGTCGTCGGCCGCTGGGTCGCCGACACCTACCGGCGCCGCCCGATGATCGTTCCGACGGTCATCCCCGTTTAAAGCTCGTGAGTGGCGAGGACGGTTCTAACCGTCTGTGCTGTTTCAGGACCTCACGGACAGATGTGTTTCAGGACTTGTCGGACAGTTTGTTGTTGAGTGGTTGGTAGCGTACTGCTCGGTTGAGGGTGAGCTGGCGGGCGATGGTGTCGCCGATCATGATGGTGACGCGGTCGCCTTGCCAGAACACGGTGGCTGTGTGTCCGGTCCAGTTTCGGCCCAGGACGATGGAGCAGCCAGAGAAGGCGATGACGCCGGTGGCTGAGACGGTGCGTTGAGTGCGGCCGCTGGGGGCTTCGCGGCCGGTGGCGGGGGTGGCTTTGGGGCTGGCGTCGTAGCGTTGCCGTGGGGTGTGGCCGTCGAGGCTTTGGTGGCGCCGGTGGTTGTTGTAGATGTGGCGGTAGTCCTCGAGAAGCTGTTGCAGGACGGCAAGGTTCTCGGCCGGTGGGCGGGCGGCGAGCCATTTCCGCAGGGTTCGGTGGACGCGTTCGTTCTTGCCGCAGGTTTGCGGGCGATAGGGCCTGGAGGCGATGGCGGTGACGCCGTGTTCGGCGAGGTGGCGTTCGAGTTCGACCATCTGCCCACGGTGTTTTCCGGAGAAAGCCAATCCGTTGTCGGACAACACTTTGACCGGTAGACCGTGGCCGGCGAAGGCCTGTTGCAGCGCGGCCCAGGTGTCGGTGCCGTTCTCACTGCTCGCGGCGTAGGAGCCGACGTCGAGGCGGGAGTGGTCGTCGAGGATCTGGATGATGCAGACCTTCTGGCCGTCGGCCAGGTAGTACTCCATGCCGTCGATCTGCCAGCACCCGTTCGGGTCGGAGTACTCGAACCGGCGTCTCGTGCGGGGTCTCTTGCGGGGCTCCGGTTCGATCTGGCCGTGCTCGCGCAGGATCCGGTAGATCGCCGACTTCGACGGCAACGGTATGAACCCGGCCTTCTCCAGCCGCCAGCGGATCGAGATCGGCCCGTTGTCCCAGCCCTCGTCCGCGAGTTCCTTGCGGGCCCGCAGCACCGCCTCGACCACCTCCGCCCGAACGCGGTGGGACGGTGGTGCGGGGCGGTGCTGCGGCGGATGAACCCGTTCGCCGCCTCGTTCCGGACCCGGGTCACATACCGATAGAACGTGTCCCGGGACACCCCGTGCTCGCGGCAGAACTGCGCCACGTTGACCTTCTCGCCCGCGGCCGCCCGAGCGACCGCGGCGACGAACTCAGGATCCATCGAAAACCCTGTACTGCCCATCGTCGCATGATCACCACGAAAGCCCTGGTCACCACACCGACAGGCCGGTCAGTGTCCGTGAGGTCCTGAAACATCAACTGTCCGACATGTCCTGAACTCAGACAGACGGTTCTAACCGTCCTTGCCACTCACGAGGCGTGACGCGAGCAGCAGCGCGAAGGCGACCGTGATCGCCTGACCGAAGAGGGCGTTGCGGGCTTTGCGCTGTTCCGCACGAGTGGGCCGGTTCATCACGAATTCCCCCGGTTTCGAGTGCTTTCCTTACCGGGCAAGTGTTTCGCGAGCCGCGCCGGGGCACCTCCCGCCTCGGTAGGGTTTCTCTACGCCGAAAGTCGTAGCCTTCCCCTAGGGGTGCTGTCGGCGTACCCTCGGACGCTCCTCGAGCCCCATGCCGGGAGAGCCGATGGGACGCCACGCCACCACCCGGACCCGAAGACGGATACTGGTGCCGCTGCTGGCGCTCGCGCTGGCGGCCGTGCTCGGCGCGGCCACCTGGGTGGTCGTGGCCATGGCGCGATCCGAACCCGGCTGCGAGCCCGAGCGGGTGGTCGTCGCCGCGTCGCCCGACATCGCCCCGGCCGTCACGCGGGCCGCCCGCGCCCTCGATCTCGCGTGTGTCACGTTCGACGTCCAGGCCAGGGAATCCCTCCAGCTGGCGCGGGAACTGTCCGGAACCGCGCCCAAGCCCCAGGCCTGGATTCCGTCTTCGACGCTGTTCCTGAGGCACGCCAACGGGGTTCCCGCCTCCGGGCCGTCGATCGCCAGCTCGCCCGTGGTGCTCGCGGTCGCCGAACCCGTCGCGCGGGAACTCGGCTGGCCCCGCAGATCGCCGACCTGGCCGGAAGTGCTGGGCCACGCCGGGATCGTCGCCGGAATGCCGGATCCGGTGCGTGATCCCGTGGGGGTCTCCGCGTTGCTGGCGCTGCGCGAGGTCGCGAAGGACGCGCCGGATCCGGCGGCCGCGTACGTCGCCTTGCTCCGGAAGTTCTCCGCCACCACGGCCGGTGCGACGGTGTTCCCCGCGTCGGAGAACGCGGTGCTGCGGCACAATTCCGGGCTTTCCGAGGGCGAGACAGCGCTGGTGGCCGCGTACTCGCCCGCGGCCGCCGCGCTCGACTACCCGTTCGTCGAGATCGCGGGGGCGACCCAGCGGCAAGCCGAGGCCGTCGCGGAACTGAAGCGTGCTCTGCTCTACGGCGCCGCGACCGGCACGCCGTACGAACTGCGCGCCTCCGGCGGCCAAGCGTTGCGGCCGGCCGAAACCGATC
This sequence comes from Amycolatopsis sp. EV170708-02-1, assembly GCF_022479115.1. Lineage (NCBI taxonomy): Bacteria > Bacillati > Actinomycetota > Actinomycetes > Pseudonocardiales > Pseudonocardiaceae > Amycolatopsis > Amycolatopsis sp. EV170708-02-1. Next base: position 1,256,991 of record NZ_CP092497.1, on the reverse strand, counting down.
AGCGCATCCAGGCGCACGGGCAGCGCAGTGCCGAGATCCCGGCCGCCGCCGAGGTCGACAAGGCGCTCCGCCAGTGGGCCGCGGTGAACGCGAGCGCCCGGGTCCAGGTGCTGATCGACGTGTCCGGTTCGATGAGCGCGCCGGTCCCGGGAACCGGGAAGTCCCGTCTGCGGATCACGCTGGAGGCGGCGGAGAACGCGTTGCACTTGTTCAAATCTGCCTCACAGGTCCGTTTCCTGGCCTTCGCGACCAAAATGGACGGTGAACGTGACTACCGCGAGATCCTGCCGATGGCCCCGGTCAAGCAGCAGCTGACGGCGGTCGATCGGTTACGTGCCGTCCGCGCTGTGCCGGACGGGCAGACCGGGCTCTACGACAGCATCCTCGACGTCCATCGGCTGGCACACCAGGAATTCGAGCGGGGAAAGCTGAACCTGGTCATCGTGATGACCGACGGCCGCAACACCGATCCTGGCGGCATCAGTCGCGAGAACCTGGTGGCGGAGCTGGGAAAGTTGCGCGATCCGGAGCGCCCGGTGCCGTTGATCGCCATCGGGATCGGCCCGGACGCCGACGAGGCCGAACTCCGGCAGCTCGTCGCGCCCGCCGGTGGCCAGGCGTTCCTCAGCCGTGATCCCGCGAAGATCGGAGAGGTGTTTTACGGGGCTCTCGGCCGGATCGCCGGCGCTGGATGAAGTAGACGCCGAGGATCACCGCCAGGCTGATCAGGCTCAGGTAGAGCTGGGCTCGGGTGTCGGCGTCCACGAACAACATCGACGCGACCACGGCCAATGTCCCGGCGAGGGTGAGCCGGCTCAGCCACGGGTAGCCCCACATGCGCAGTTTCAGCCGTTCCGGTGCTTCGGTCTCCAGACGGCGCCGCATCCGCAGCTGCGAGCCGGCGATGATCGCGTAGACGAACAACGCGACCGCGCCGGCGGAGTTGATGATGAAGTAGAAGATCTTGTCCGGGGAAACGAAGTTCATCACCACGGCCACGTAACCGACCGAAGTGGACACCAGGATCGCCTTCCACGGGACACCGCGCCGGTTCGTGTCCGCGATCCATTTCGGCGCCCAGCCGTTGCCGCGCAACGCGAACAGCATGCGGGACGCGGTGTACAGCCCCGAATTCAGCACCGACAGCACGGCCGTCAGCACCACCGCGCTGACCACCGTCTCCGCGGCGGGGATGCCGAACCGGCCGAACGCGGCGGCGAACGGGCTGGTCGTGGTCGGGATGTCACGCCAGCCGGTGATCATCACCAGCAGGGTCACGGAGCCGACGTAGAACACGATGACCCGCCACACGATCGACGAGGTCGCCTTGCGCACGGCGGTCTCGGGCTCGCGTGATTCGGCGGCGGCGATGGTGACGATCTCCGCGCCGAAGTAGGAGAAGATCACGATCACCACCCCGTGCACCACCGAGAACGGGCCGTTGGCGAGGAAGCCGTCCTGCGCGATGTTGCCGACCGAGAACGAGCCGCCGGGCCAGGCGCCGAGCACGAACAGGACGCCCACCACGAGGAACACCACGATCGTGGCGATCTTGACCGACGCGAGCCAGAACTCCGTCTCCCCGAACGAACGGGCGGAGGCGAGGTTGGTCGCGGTCAGCAGCAGCATCAGCACCAGCGAGAAGATCCATTGCGGTACAACGGGAATCCACGTCTGCAGGATCTTCGCCCCGGCGACGGCCTCGAACGCGACCACGCCGACCCAGAAGTACCAGTACAGCCAGCCGACGGTGAAGCCCGCCCAGCCGCCGAGCGAGGTCCGCGCGTACTCCATGAAGGACCCTTGTGACGGCGAGGCGGTCGCCATCTCGCCCAGCATCCGCATCACCAGCACGACGATCAGGCCGCCGATGGCGTAGGAGAGGACGGCCGCCGGGCCGACGGTGTGGATGACCGCGCCGCTGCCGATGAACAGGCTCGCGCCGATGATGCCGCCGAGGGCGATCATCCGTACGTGGCGTTGCCGCAGGTCCGGGCGCAGTCCCGCCCGTTCGGAGCCGGAATCTGGACCCATGTCGCGGTGACCTCCTGTCGGAGTGGCGGCGGATCGCGGGATTGTCGCACCGCGCGGCCGGAAGGAAAAGTGTTTGCGCAACCCCAGGTGAACAGGCCGATGTGGACTCTGCCAACCTAGGCACCTCCACCGCGCGTTCCGAGGAGCTCTTCGATGCCGCACGCCGTCCTCCGGTTCCTGCCCGCCGTCGCCCTGGCCGCCGTCGCGCTCGCGGGCTGCTCGGACGAGGCACCCCAGTCGCAGACGGCTCCTCCCGGGTCGTCACCGGTGGCGCAGCAGGCCGCCGTCCCGTTCAACGACGCCGATCTCGCCTTCGCGCGGCAGGCCCTCGCACACCACCAGCAGGGCGTGGATCTGGCTTCCCTGGCGGAAACCCGCGCGGCGAACGACCAGCTGAAGGCGCTCGCGAAGCGGATCATCGACACGCACGAACCGGAGATCGCCCGGCTCTCCGGGCTGATCGAGGCGTGGGGGCAGCCCGCGCCGGACGACCCGAACCTCGAACACGTCCAGCGCGACGGCTACGTCAGCCCCGGCGACATGGCGGAACTGGCCAAACTGTCCGGAAAGGACTTCGACCGCCAGTTCGTCGCGCGGCTGCTGCGCCAGCGCGAGGCGGGTGTGCGCATCGCCGACGCCGAGACCCAGCACGGCCGCAACCCCGACGCCCGCGACCTCGCCGCGACGACTTCGCGTTCGCAGCAGCAGGAGATCGGTGACCTACGGGGCTTCCAGCAGGGTTGAGTCCGTCTGGACCACGTTCGAATTCAGCTGGACGATGTACGCGCCGGTCAGCAGCACCACCGCGCCCGCGGCCTGAATCCAGCTGAGTGCCTCGCCCAGCAGCAGCCAGGCCGCGGCGGCGGCGATCAGCGGCTCGACCAGCCCGACGACGCTCGCCACCGACGCCGGGAGATGACGGAGCGCCGCCATGCCCGTCGCGTAGGCGAGAACGGTCGCGATCAGCACCAACGCGATCAGCAACGACCACACCGGGGGCTCCCACGGCCCGAACGTCGCCGGCGCGTCGAGGACGCCCCACGGGATCGTCCACGGCGGGGCGACGGCGCACACCAGGACCGCGCCGATCGTCATCCCCCAGGTGACCATGCCGAGCGGATCCCGGTCCGCGACGCCACGCTCGCCGAGGAGGAAGTAGCCCGCCGAACAGACGGCCGCGCCGAGCCCGGCGAGCAACCCGAGGACGTCCAGGCTGAGTCCCTCCCAGACCTGCGCGACCAGCACGAGCCCGGTCATCGCCAGCGCGATCCCCGCCCACATCGCCCTCGGCAGGCGCACCCGGCGCACGAACCGCACCCACAACGCGATCAGCACCGGTGAGGTGAACTCGAGCAGGATCGCGATCCCGACCGGGATCCGGCCCGCCGAGAGGAAGTACATGAGCTGGACGCCCGCGACGCCGAGCGAGCCGTACGCGAGCAGCAGCGGCCACTCGTTCTTCGTGACTTTCAGGAGTTTCGGCCGGAAGACGGCGACCAGCGAGAGCAGCACGAGCGCCGACAGCCCGATGCGGATCGCCGCGACCTGCTCCGGCGACAACCCGGCCTGCATCGCCGGTTTGCCCAGCACACCCGAGGTGCCGAAGAAGAGCGCGGCGAGCAGGATCAGCGTGATGCCCCGGCCGCGACGCGCGACGTGCTGGCTGGGGGCGGCGGCGAGTTCGGCGGTCACGGCCGGAGGGTAGAGGCCGGGTGGCGGCGGGGCGACCCGTTTTCCCAACGGCTGGTCTCCGGCCGGGCCTCGTGAGTGGCGAGGACGGTTAGAACCGGCCGGGCCACTCACGAGCGGTCCTGGCTGCGGATGGGCCACTGGGCAGGTCCGTGAAGGCCTCCTTGAGGGACTCTGGGTCCCTCAAGGAGGCCTTCACGGACTTGATGATCGCCACGAGCGTCCCATATGCACCAGCAGCCACGGCGCCTGCGCGTGAAGGCCCCTTCCCTCGGCTCAGCCGAGGAAACTCGACCTTCACGTACTTGGGCGAGCGGTCAGAAGGAGGTGCCGCCGTCGGTCCAGTTCGTCTGGGCGAAGTCCTCGTCGTCGACGGGAGCGCGACGCGGTTTGCGTACCGGCTCCGGCTCCGGGGGAGCGGCGACCGGCTGTTCGGGCTCGGCGGTTTCGAGGGCCTGGGGTTCGGGGGTGCCGTTCGGCCAGACACAGGGGGAGGTGGCGCCGACGTAGAACTTGCCGAGGTCGTTCGCCTGCACGGTCATGTCGAAGGCGTCCGCCTTGTTCCTGACGAACACGTATTGATCTTTAGGCCGCGAATCCGTCAGGACCGCGAAGTCGTGAGCCGACCACCACTGGACGATCGCGTCGAAGTATTCGCCGAACCGTGCGGGTTCGAGGCCGGTGATCTCGTAGGTCGCGGAGATCTCGAAGCGTCCTTGGGGCCGTCGTCGGTGGGATCGGTGCATTCCGACCTGTGCTGGGTGAACGGTTTCCGTTCCGCGGAGCCGGGCAGCGCGGCGACCACGGCCTCGATGTACTGCTCGACCCTGTCTTTCGCCTCGTGTTCGGTGATGGTCGGTTTCACGGCGTCTCCACCTCCGGAGGAACAAGCGGACAAGAGCACGAGAAGAGCGGTCAGGAGCGGGAGTTTCACGAGGAGGGCTTCCCGGCGATGATCAAGCCGAGATTCCGGAGTGACGGGTTGTTGTCTTCCCAGTATTCGCTGTGCGCTTCCTTGCTGTACCCGCCCCACCCGTCCGTGCCCGGCGCCGAGGTGAACACCTGCCCGCCGAAGTCCGCGTCGGTCGGGTCCTGGCCGAGGATCGGGTCGTATCCGGCGATTTCGAGGTTCGCCAGGTTGATCATGTCGTGCTCGGCCACCGTCGCGTGCACGTGCTTGCCGATCTCGTCCTGATTCACCCCGTCGAGACGCAGTTCGCTCACGTCGTGCGCGCCGACGCCGGGGCTCGCCACGAAGACCAGTTCGTCCGCGGCGAGGCCACCGTCGACGGCGGCGTGCCCGACGACGGTGGTGCCGTAGCTGTGCCCCATCACCGTGTTGTGCGAGGGCGGCCCTTGATGCGTTTCCCGTAGCCCGTCTTGGAATTGCGCGAGGGCCGCCTTGCCGCCGTCGGCGTACTCGGCGCTCGCGGCGTCGGTGATCTCGTTCGGCGCGTCGTAGCCGAGCCAGGTGATCACGGCGGTCGAGGGCGAGCCCGACGTGGTCGCCGCGGCCCACATCTTGTCGGACCGGTTGAGATCGCCGCCGATTTTCGACAACTCCGAACCGGTCCCCGGCACGTATGTCGCCACGTTCACCGCGGTGTCGGGATTCCCCGCGGACACGATCGCCTTCCCGTCGCCGCCGGTGTCCAGCCCCAGCAGGAACGCCCGCGGCTCCGACCGGTCCAGCCGCTGTTGGATGGCTTCGAGTCCCTTGAGTTTGGGATCACCTTGCAGCCGCGCGATCTCGCGGGCGAGGACGGCGCGGTTGGCGGCGTCGCGGTCGGCCGCCGGAATGCCGTCGAGATTCCCGATGAGCCCGGGATTTCCTTGCAGCAGGGCGACTTTCGCCGTGTCCGACAGGCTCGCCCACCAGGCCTTGTTGTCACCGGGAGTGCCGTTCTCCGGCGGGCCGATGATCGACAGGCCGCTTTGCGCGGCTCCGGCGTCGGCCGCTTGGGCGAGCGTGCCGCCACCCTGCTCGGTGATCTCGCCCCGCAGCGCGCGGCGCAGGATCTCGGCGAAATCGGCGTCGACGTCGGTCGCGCGGCGCAGGCCCTGTTCGACCCTGTCGGCCAGTTCCGCCATCACGCGAGCCTGGTCAGGCCGCGCGACGCCGACGGTGATCTCGCCACCGGCACCGATGGCCAGGCCGTTCCGGTGGGCCAGTTCGTCGGTCTCCCGCACGAACGCGACGATCCGGTCCAGCGCGATCTGCACCTCGTGCGCGCCCCGCCGGACCGCGGACGCCCCGGCGACGAGCCGCTCCAAGGTCGACGTCAGCGATTCGCCCCGCGTCGACGCGGCGATGGCGGCGTCGCCGGTCCAGCCCGTGAAGCGCGCCATGGCTTCGACGTCGTCGTTCGCGGCGACGATCCGGGTGCACCCGTCGTTGAGCGCGTCGGCGACCTCGCCGATCGCGGCCGGATCCCACCGGCGCACGTCTCCCCAGGTGAGCATCAGACGGGGAGTTCCCGTGACGCCGCCAGCTCGTTGGCGCGGTAGCGGACGGCCGCCGCGTCGAGCCGTTCGGCGTAGTCCGCGGTGTTCCCGGCCCATCCGGGCACCGCGCGGCCCCAGGCGTCCGCGAGCAGCCGGGCCGCTTCACCGGAAACGCCGCCCGGCAAACCCGTCGCGACGCCGGCGAGCGTGGCCGCGAGGTCCACCTTCCCGACATCGGCCGAAGCCCTTCTCGCCGCGCTTGACGCCGCGCCGATCGCCCCCAGAGCCACCTCGTACCCGCCGGTCATCCCGCTTCCTCCCCGTAGCGTGACGCTGTGTGACCACTCTACGACGCGGGAGAAGGCCGCGCGGTTCCCTTCACCCGTCCTTGAAGAGCCCGTCGGCGATGTAGCGCGAGACGGTGGCGAGCCGTCGCCCCTGCAGACGGAGGGCGTCGAGGGCGAGATCGTCGGGCTCGGCGGACTTGCGCGAGACGAACGAGCCACCGTACGGATTGCCCGATTCGAGCAGTCGCGGATCGGTGTAGCCGAGCGGCAGGACGATGGCGCCCCAGTGGTAGAAGATGTTGTTCGTCGCGAGCACGGTCGATTCGAGCCCGCCGTGCGCGGTGGACGCGGTGGTGAACGACGTCGCGACCTTGTTCACGAGCTTTCCCTTGGCCCACAGCCCGCCCGTACTGTCCAAAAAGGACTTCAGTTGCGCGGCGGGGCCACCGAACCGGGTCGGGCTGCCCGCCGCGAAACCGTCGGCCCACTCCAGGTCTTCCAGCGTCGCCGTCTCGTGGTGCGGCCCTGCGTCCACCCACGCCTGCCAGCGCGGATTGCTCGCCACCGCACCGGGCGGGGCGGTTTCGGGAACCGTGCGGACGCGGACGTCGGCTTCGGCCTCGCGGGCGCCGCCGGCCAGCGCCGACGCCAGTTTCGCGGTGTTGCCGGTCGCGCTGTAGTAGACGACGAGGATGCGGGTGCTCACGTCCGCCGACCCTAGGCGAGCGTGAGCCCCCGTCTCAGGATCCGGAACTCAGTGCTTCTTCCAGGGGCTGACGGTGTCCGTCGGCCGCGTCGGGTCGTGGAACCGGGGCTTGTCCAGTTCGTCGCGGCGCAGCGGGACCAGGCCGTCGGTGATCGCCTGCATGATCTTGGCGTGCGCTCGGACCCCGGCGCCCGGCCGCTCCGGCTCGACCTCCGACAGGTCGACAGGGTCGCCGAAGTGCACCTTGAACCGCGGCCGCCGCATGGGCGCGCTCAGCCCGGACTTGGCGAGCGGCACCAGATCGGCGGGGCCGTTGACGGTCTCCGTCCCCCAGTAGACGGCCTCGTGCGCGCCCCACTGGCTGATCGGGATCACCGGCACCCCGGCGGCCAGCGCCAGCCGCGCCGCGCCGGTCTTGCCCCGCTCCGGCCACAGGCCGGGGTCGTGGCTGATCCGGCCCTCGGGGTAGACGATCAGCGGGTCGCGGGTGGTCCGCAGTGCTTCGGCGGCTTCGGCGAACTGGCCGACGGCCGTCGACGCCTCTTTGCGGTCGACCCGCAGGTGACCGCTGACCCGCAGCGCCGGGCCGATGACCGGTGCGTCGAGGATGCCGCCCGCCAGCATGAACCGCGGGTTGATGCCGATCCGTTTGCAGGCCGCCATCAGCACGAACGCGTCGAACACGCCGATGTGGTTGGCCGTCATGAGCAGGGGCCGCCGTCGCAGTTCCGCCGAAACACCGCCGGTGACGGTCAGTTTGCCGACGAAGTTGACCAGCCCCCGGTCGATGTTCAGCATCGTGCGCCAGATGGCCGGGGCGCGGCGAGCCGAATTATCCTCCTGATGCAGCGCGAACATGGGGCAGAGCATGTCATGAACCCCTTTTCACCCGGATGGCCGCTCAAGCTGTGACCTGAGACGAATGTTCCGGATGTGCTCCGAGTGGCAGCCGGGGCTGGAGGGTCGAGGCGGTTACCGTGGAGACATGGCTAGCGGGTCGACGACCAGGAAGCGGAGTACGGCGCGAAGCGGCGGCAGCAAGGGGCCGGCGCGAAAGCCGCGTACCCCGGCGAAGCCCAGGTCAACGGCTGCGAGGAAGCCCGCTCCACGGCGACCGGCGCCGCGGAAGCGCTCGTCCGGCACGTTCGCCAAAGGCGTGCGCGGCACCTGGAACCTGCTCGCGAAGGGCCTCGGCACCCTCGCCCGTACGGTCGGCCGCGGCCGCGAACTGGAACCCGAGCACCGTCGCGACGGTCTCGCCCTCGGTCTCATCGCGCTGGCGCTGGTGATCGCGTTCGGTGTCTGGTGGCGGGCCGCCGGCCCGATCGGCGGCTGGGTCGAGGTCGGCACCCGTTCCCTGCTGGGCGCCGGGGCGGTGACGCTGCCGCTGGTGCTCACCGTGGTGGCCGTCGCGCTGATGCGGTCCGAGCCGGTGCCCGAGGCCCGGCCGCGGATGGTCATCGGCACCCTGCTGGTGGTCCTGGCGGTACTCGGCCTGCTGCACATCTTCACCGCGCTGCCCGAGACCAACGACGGCCGGATGTACGCCGGCGGGGTGATCGGCGCGTTCTCCGGCGGCCTGCTGACCATGGGCGTCACCACGTGGGTCGCGGTGCCGCTGCTGGTGCTTGCGCTGCTGTTCGGCACGCTCGTGTTCACCGGGACGCCGGTCCGGGAGATCCCGCACCGCCTGCGGAACTGGGGTCTCGACCCCGAAGAGATCGAAGAGGCCGAGGCCGAGCGCAAGGCCATCCACGAGGAACGCGACGCCGTCACCGAGGCCGATCCGAAGTCGGTCCGCCTGCGGAAGCCGTCGCGCCGCCGCCAGGCTTCGGCCGACCAGGAGGGCGAGCAGCTCGACATCGAGGCCGCGCTGGCCGAAGCGCCGACGCCGCTGCGCCCGCCGAAGCCCGCTCCCAAGCCTGTCGAAGAGAAGAAGCCGAAGAAGGCCGAGGCGCCGCTGGCGGTCACTAGGACCGTCGAGGGCGACTACAAGCTCCCGCCGCCGGACCTGCTGAAGCTCGGCGACGCGCCGAAGTCCCGCAGCAAGGCCAACGACGCCATGATCGAGGCGATCACCGGCGTGCTGGAGCAGTTCAACGTCGACGCGCAGGTCACCGGCTTCACGCGGGGGCCGACGGTCACCCGGTACGAGGTCGAGCTCGGCCCCGGCGTGAAGGTCGAGAAGATCACCGCGCTGACCAAGAACATCGCCTACGCGGTGGCGACCGACAACGTCCGGCTGCTGGCGCCGATCCCCGGCAAATCCGCCGTCGGTATCGAGGTGCCGAACTCCGACCGCGAGATGGTGCGCCTCGGCGACGTGCTGCGCGCGCCGTCGACGGTCAAGGACAACCACCCGATGGTCATCGGGCTCGGCAAGGACATCGAGGGCCATTTCGTCACCGCGAACCTGACGAAGATGCCGCACCTGCTGGTGGCGGGGTCCACCGGTTCCGGTAAGTCGAGCTTCGTGAACTCGATGCTGGTGTCGCTGCTGGCGCGGTCGACGCCGGACGAGTGCCGGATGATCCTGATCGACCCGAAGATGGTCGAGCTGACCCCGTACGAGGGCATCCCGCACCTGATCACGCCCATCATCACCCAGCCGAAGAAGGCCGCCGCGGCGCTGGCCTGGCTGGTGGAGGAGATGGAGCAGCGCTATCAGGACATGCAGGTCAACAAGGTCCGGCACATCGACGACTACAACAAGAAGGTGCGCTCGGGCGAGATCACCGCGCCGCCGGGCAGCGAGCGCGTCTACCAGCCGTACCCGTACATCATGGCCATCGTCGACGAGCTCGCCGACCTCATGATGACCGCCCCGCGCGACGTCGAGGACGCGATCGTCCGGATCACCCAGAAGGCGCGTGCCGCCGGTATCCACCTGGTGCTGGCGACCCAGCGTCCGTCGGTCGACGTCGTGACCGGCCTGATCAAGACGAACGTGCCGTCGCGGCTGGCGTTCGCGACCTCGTCGCTCACCGACTCGCGGGTCATCCTCGACCAGCCGGGCGCGGAGAAGCTCATCGGTATGGGTGATGCGCTATACCTGCCGATGGGTGCCGGGAAACCGGTCCGCATCCAGGGCGCCTTCGTCGGCGACGAAGAGATCTCCGCGGTGGTGAACTTCGCCAAGGAGCAGGCACAGCCGGACTACCAGGACGGCGTCACCGCGGCGAAGGCGGGCGAGAAGAAGGAGATCGACTCCGACATCGGCGACGACCTCGACGTGCTGTTGCAGGCGGCTGAGCTGATCGTCACCTCGCAGTTCGGCTCGACGTCGATGCTGCAGCGGAAGCTGCGGGTCGGCTTCGCCAAGGCCGGGCGGCTGATGGACCTGCTGGAAAGCCGGGGTGTCGTCGGTCCTTCGGAGGGCTCGAAGGCGCGGGACGTGCTGATCAAGCCGGAGGAGCTGGAGTCGGTGCTGTTCATGATCCGCGGCGGCGGGGACGGAGGAGGCGGAGACATCTCCGACGACTGAACCCGGCCCTGGATGATGCTTCAGGCCGTTCTGTGCGGTTTACTGGCATGGAACGGCCTGAAACTTTGCCAGGGAGGTGGTCAGGGTGCTCCGGAGCTTTCGGTTGGGCAACCATCGCTCGTTCCGTGACGAGCATGAGCTGCTCCTGATGCCCGCGATGCCGGGGGACGACCGCCCGGTGGTTCCGGTGGCGGCCATCTACGGGGCGAACGCCTCGGGCAAGTCGAACCTGCTCGACGGGCTGACCTACATGGCGGTCGGAGTGCTGACGTCGAAACTTCTCGGCGCTTGGCCACGCAGCGTATTCCGGTTGGATCCCCAAGCGGTGGAGCGGCCGTCGACGTTCGTGATCGAAATCCTTGCCGAAGGAACGCGGTACACGTACGGCTTCCGAGCGAGTGACGATGCGGTCGTCGAGGAATGGCTGTATGCCTATCCCGAAAAGCGTCGGCGGGTGGTGTTCGAGCGAACGGGAGACGACCTTCGATTCGGTTCCACTTCGGCGAGTTTGAAGAGTAAGTTCGCCGCTCTGGAAGAGTTGATCCGTGGTGACGTGCTCTTGCTGAGCTTCTGCTCCGGACTCGAACTCGGCCCGTTGATGCCGGTGTATCGCTGGTTCGAGCAATCTCTCCGGATCGTGTCGGCCGAGGGGACGTGGGCTTCCGACGACGTGGGGAGCCGAGTGGGCCATTTCCTGCAACGCGACGCACGCAATAGCCACCGGTTGCTGTCCTTGCTCACCGCCGCTGATGTGGGAATCGCGGATGTCCTCGCGGAGCAGGTCGATGAGGCGCCGAGCCAACGGGACGTGCGGCTCCTGACAGGGCGGGGTGCCGGTTCCGTATCCGGGCCACGATGGAGGCTGAGGTTCTGGCACGGTGATGCCGAATCACCGTTCGAACTGCACGACGAGTCCGCTGGGACCAGGAATTGGCTCAGGCTCATCCCGACCGTTCTGGACGCGCTCGACGAAGCGCAGGTTCTCGTCGTCGACGAGATCGACTCGAGCCTGCATCCGATGCTGACCGCGAAGCTCGTGAGCCTCTTTCAGTCCGAAGTGACCAACCCCAACGGCGCCCAGCTCGTCTTCACCACCCACGACACGAGTCTCCAGGGCACCATGCTCGGTGGCAGCGTCCTGGAACGGGACCAGATCTGGTTCGTCGACAAGAACACCGCGGGCGCCAGCGAGCTGTATCCGCTCACGGACTTCAAACCGCGCAAAGACCAGAACACCGAACGGCGTTATCTCGCTGGTAGCTACGGGGCCGTGCCGGTACTGGGCGACTTCACCGAGGCAGTGCTGGGCAGATGACCCGCCGGGAGAACAGCGGTCGGCGGCGATCGGCGTTCCGGGAACAGCGAACGTCGATGCTCGTCGTCTGCGGTGCCGAGGCCACGGAGCCCGCGTACTTCGAAGGACTCAAACGGGCTCGTCGCAACCCCGCTATCACGATCAAGATCAAAGCGAAGCGCGGAGACCCGGAAGCCGTGGTCAAGTACGCGGCGGGGATGCGCGATCGCGCGGAGGGAACGCACGACGAGGTGTGGTGCGTGGTCGATGTCGACGAGTTCGACCTCGACAAGGCGGCGACGACCGCGCGCAGGCTTCAGGTCAACCTGGCGATCTCGAACCCCTGTTTCGAGTTCTGGCTGTTGTTGCATTTCGAGGCCTGTTCGGCGCCGCTGACGTGCTACGGCGACGTCGCGAAACGCCTGATCAAGCACGTGCCGGGCTTCAGCAAGTCGGCGTTGCGGTTCGCGGATTACGAGAGCGGGGTCGGATCCGCCGTCCAGCGCGCGAAGAAACACGACGTCGAGCTGGGTTTCGAGCACGGCCACAACCCGTCCACGGGCGTCTGGGCCTTGGTCGAAAAGATCAGCTGAAGACCGATGCAACGGACCGGAGCCTCCGCTACGTCCTTAGCCCGTGGACCTCAAGAAGCTGCTCGTCGTCTTCTGCGCACTGGCCGGCCTCGCCTGCGGAGCCGGCAGCTCCTCCGCGCGCGAACAACCGGCGCCGGCCCAGCCCCCGGCGGCCCAGCCCGCGCCGGTGCAGCGGCCTCAGCCGGCCAGCGACGCTCAGGACAGCGTCGAGCTGGGGGAGACCGTCGTCCTCAAGACCGGTGACACGGCCGAAGTCGCGTCGAAGGACGTCAGTATCCGCTTCGCTCGCCTGATGTCCGATTCCCGCTGCGCCACGGGAATGGTCTGCGTCTGGGAAGGGGAGGCCGTGGTCGAGCTGACCTTGGCCGAACCGGGACGCGGTGAGCGGACGACGGCGGCCCTCGCCTCCACCGGACGTGGTGGCAGGCAGTCCGTCGAGTTCGCCGCCTGCCGGGTGGACCTGGTCGCCGTGAGTTCGGGGGGCGACCAGGTCACCCTGCGGGTGTCCAAGGCTTAAAGCGGATTGCCCCAGCCGTCGAGATAGGCGACCTCGGACAGCGGCACGCGCGCCGCGGGTTTGAAGTCCGGCACTGTCGTGTAGGCGACGGGCAGCAGCCCGGCCTGCGTGACGCCGGACGGGATGCCGAGGATCTCGGCCGCCTCCGCCTCGTGGGTCAGGTGGTACGTCGTGAGTGTCGAGCCGAGGCCTCGTGACCGCAGCGCCAGCTGGAAGTTCCACACCGCCGGGAAGATCCCGCCGTAGAAGGCGGCGTCGGTCGCGTTGTCGCCGCTCGGCCTGCCGGTCAGGCACGGGATGACGAACACGGGCACCCGGTCGATCACGTCGATCAGGTGCTGCCCCGAAGCGAACGCCCGCGCCACCAAAGGCTCGGTGATGGCCTCGCCCAGCGCCGCCGCGTTCGTCTCCAGGTACGCCTTTCCGGCCCGCCGGAACAGCTCGGACAGCCGGTCCTTCACACCCTGATCCCGCACGACGAGCCATCGCCATGCCTGCTGGTTGCCCGGTGTGGGCGCCTGCAGCGCGAGCCGCAGGCATTCGTCGAGCACTTCGGGTTCCACCGGCCGGTCCAGGTCGAGTTTGCGGCGGACCGCTCGTGTCGTGCTCAGCAGGTGGTCGGTGACCGTGGTGTCCATATGCCGCCCTTCTAGAGATGCGCCGCCAGGAAGCGGTCGATCAGCTCGCTGATCGGTTCGAGGTCCTCTTCCAGCGCGAAGTGCCCGGTGTCGAAGAGGTGGACCTCCGCCGAGGGGACATCATTCCGGAAAGCCTCGGCTCCCGCCGGGACGAAGAACGGGTCGTTACGACCCCACACGGCGAGCACGGGCGGCTGGGCTTCGCGCAGCCACGCCTGGAACTTCGGGTACGCGGGCGGGTTGTTCCGGTAGTCCCAGAACAGGTCCAGCATCGCCTCCGCGCGCCCGGGACGCTCCAGGAAGTACTGGTCCAGCAGGTAGTTCGCGGGATCGATGGTCTCCGGATCGCGGGCGCCGGTGTACTGGTACTCGATCTGGTCCGGTTCGAGGATCTTCTCGAACCCGCGCCGCGCCTCGGCTTCGTCGGTGAGGGAGGGGAAGTCCGGCATCGCCGGGCCGAGCCCCTCGACGTAGGCGTTGCCGTTCTGCGTGATCAGCGCCGTGATCTGGGACGGCCGCGAGACGGCCAGCCGCAGGCCCGTCGGGGCACCGAAATCGAAGACGTAGAGCGCGTACCGCCGCAGTTCCAGCGCGTCCACGAACTCGCCGACGACCTCCGCGAGCCGGTCGAAGGTGAACGTGAAGCCCTCGGGCGTGACAGTCTGCCCGAAGCCCGGCAGGTCCGGGGCGATGAGCCGCCACCGTCCGGCGAGACGCCGCATCAACCGAACGAACTGGTGCGAAGACGTCGGGAAGCCGTGCAGCAGAAGCAAAACGGGCGCTTCGGGGTCACCGGCTTCGCGATAGAAGACCTCGACGTCGCCGAGTTTGACGGAACGGTGCCGGATGGTCGCCATGAACACTCCCTAATGGTTAAAACTGTCTCGAACCATTAGTACCTGATAGTGTCAAGGCATGCTCGATCTCGACTCGCTTCCCGGTGACGATCTCGCGGTGAACCTCGCCGACACGGTCATGCTGGCCGTCTCGCCGTCGGTCGATCTGCTTGACGACGGCCATGCGAAGTTCTGGGCGACACAGGCGCTGCCCGAGGGCGCCCGGGCACCGTCGGCCGAGCAGACGAGGCGGCTGCGTTCGGCGGTGCGCGAGCTGCTGGAAGCGGTCGTGGCGGCGCGGGAGCCCGAGGCGTGGGCGGTGGAGCGGGTGAACGCGGCCGCGGCCGCCGTCCCGACCAGCCCGCGGCTGACCGCCGAGGGCGCGGAGACCTGCTGGCACGGCGAGGACGGCGGCGAGATCGCCCTCGCCGCGGTCGCGGTCGCGGCGATCGACCTCGTGTCCGGGCCGCGTGCCGCTCGGCTGCGGCGATGCGGCGCGCACGATTGCTCGATGCTGTTCGTGGCGGCCAACAGCAGGCGCGTGTGGTGCACGCCGTCGCTGTGCGGCAACCGGGTGCGGGTCGCCAGGCACGCGAAGAAGGGCTGAAAGCGTCCTTCACCGCATGTGATGCGGTGAAAGCGCCCTTCACCGCGTCCTATGCGGGGAAAGCGCCCTTCAGCTACAGCTCCAGCAGCATCCGGCTGTTGCCCAAGGTGTTCGGCTTCACGTACGGCAGGTCGAGGAACTCCGCGACGCCCGGATCGGCCGAGCGCCGCATCTCCTCGTAGACCTCCTGTGTCACCGGAGTGCCGTCGATCTCGACGAACCCGTGTCCGGCGAAGAAGTGGGTCTCGAAGGTCAGCACGAACAGCCGCTTCAGCCCGATCTCGCGGGCGAAATCGATCAGCTGCGCCACCAGCGCGTGCCCGATGCCGCGACCCCGGGAGTCCTTGTCGACCGCGATGGTGCGCAGCTCGGCGATGTCCTCCCACAGGACGTGGAGCGCGCCGCAGCCGAGCACGTCGTCGCCGTCCTCGACCACCCAGAACTCCTGGACGCTCTCGTAGAGGGTGACGAGTTCCTTCTCCAGCAGCACCGTCCCGGCGTCGGAGTCGACCAGCGCCTTGATCTTGCGGACGTCCGCGATCCGCGCCCGGCGGACGGTGGGGCGGCGGTGTGGGAGAGGGTCTGAGGGCACGTCCACCATTAAGCCATCCCCGGCGCCCGGCCCGGCCGAGGGCTCGCCCGAGCGAGCGATCGCCGACCCCGCGAACAGGCCAGCTACCCTAAGGCACGTGCCTTCTCCCACCACTGATCCTGTCGCCACCCGTCGCGTTTCCTTGTTGACCCTCGGTTGCGCCCGCAACGAGGTCGATTCCGAGGAACTCGCCGGACGGCTGGCGGCGGGCGGCTGGGAGCTCGCCGCCGAGCCCGAGGACTCCGACGTCGTGGTCGTCAACACCTGCGGCTTCGTCGAGTCCGCCAAGAAGGACTCCGTCGACACGCTGCTCGCGGCCTCCGACACCGGCAAGAAGGTCGTCGCCGTCGGCTGCATGGCCGAGCGCTACGGCAACGAGCTGGCCGAGAGCCTGCCGGAGGCCGACGCGGTCCTGGGCTTCGACCACTACGCGGACCTCGCCGAGCGTCTCGACGACGTCGTGGCCGGCCGCAAGGTCGAGTCGCACACGCCGTCCGACCGCCGCAAGCTGCTGCCGATCAGCCCGGTCCAGCGTCCGACCGCCGCCGAGTCGGTCGAGGTGCCGGGGCACGCGCAGCACGGCTGGGGCCCGCGGGTGCTGCGGACCAGGCTCGACACCTCCCCGGTCGCCGCGCTGAAGATCGCCTCCGGGTGCGACCGTCGCTGTTCGTTCTGCGCGATCCCGTCGTTCCGCGGGTCGTTCGTGTCGCGGCAGCCGGACGAGATCGTCGCCGAGGCGATGTGGCTCGCGGAGAACGGCGTCAAGGAGGTCTTCCTCGTCTCGGAGAACTCCACCTCCTACGGCAAGGACTTCGGCCGCGACGGCGCCCGCGCGCTGGAGCTGCTGGTGCCGCGCCTGGCCGCGGTTCCCGGGATCGAACGCGTCCGCGTCTCGTACCTGCAGCCCGCCGAGACGCGCCCCGGCCTGGTCAAGGCCATCGCGACCACCCCGGGCGTCGCCGACTACTTCGACCTGTCCTTCCAGCACTCCAGCGAGACCGTGCTGCGCCGCATGCGCCGCTTCGGCTCGACGGATTCGTTCCTCGCGCTGTGCGACCAGATCCGGGAGCACTCGCCCAACGCCGGCATCCGCACCAACGTCATCGTCGGGTTCCCCGGCGAGACCGAGGAGGACCTCGCCGAGCTGGAGCGCTTCCTGAACGGCGCCCGCCTGGACGCGGTCGGCGTCTTCGGTTACTCCGACGAGGACGGCACCGAGGCCGAGACCTTCGACGGCAAACTCGACGAGTCCGTCGTGGCCGAGCGGGTCGCGCGGATCTCCGCGCTGGTCGAGGAGCTGACCTCGCAGCGGGCCGAAGACCGCATCGGGGACTTCGTCGCCGTCCTGATCGAGCAGGCGGAGGACGGCGAGGACCCGATCGGCCGCGCCGCGCACCAGGCCCCCGAGGTCGACGGCGAATGCGTCCTGATCGAGACCGAAGACCTGCCGAAGCTCGCGGTGGGCGATTTCGTCCGCTGCGAGGTCGTCGACTCCGAGGGTGTCGACCTGATCGTGCGGCCCGCGCCGCCCGAGGCCGACCGGTGAATGCCGCCCCGAGCGACGCCGGGGCCGGTGAGGGGACGGGCGGTGAGCACGCCAGGGTTCCCGAGGCCACCCCGGTCCCGACCCTGAACCTGGCGAACCTGCTGACGATGTCGCGGCTGGTGCTGGTGCCGCTGTTCGTGCTGGCGCTGTTCGCCGGTGACGGGGAGGACACGTTCTGGCGCGCGATCGCCACCGCGCTGTTCGCGATCGCGTCGTTCACCGACCAGGTCGACGGCTGGGTCGCGCGCAAGTACGGGCTGATCACCGACTTCGGCAAGATCGCCGACCCGATCGCGGACAAGGCGCTGATCGGCGCCGCGCTGATCGGGCTGAGCGTGCTCGGCGAGCTGGGCTGGTGGGTCACCATCGTCATCGCGGTCCGCGAGATCGGCGTGACGCTGCTGCGGTTCTGGGTGATCCGGCACGGCGTCATCCCGGCGAGCCGGGGCGGCAAGGCCAAGACGCTCGCGCAGATCGCGGCCATCACCGCGTACCTGCTGCCCCTGCCCGCCTCCGCCGAGCCGGTGCGCTGGGTGCTGATGGGGCTCGCGCTCGTGCTGACCGTCGTGACGGGGCTCGACTACGTCGTGCGCGCGGTCCGGCTGCGCGCCGCCGGAAGGCGTGCCGCCGGAGCATGAAACCTGAGACCTTGATCACTCACCTGATCGAGCGCGGGGAGACGGTGGCGACGGCCGAGTCGCTGACCGCCGGGCTGGTCTGCGCGACGCTGACCGAGGTCCCCGGATCGAGTGCCGTCGTACGGGGCGGGCTGGTGGTCTACGCCACCGACCTCAAGGCGAAGCTGGCCGGCGTCGACGAAGACCTTCTCGCCGCGCATGGCGCCGTTCATCCCGAGGTCGCGGCGCAGTTGGCCGCCGGCGCGCGGGATCGGTGCGGCGCCACCTGGGGCCTCGGCCTGACCGGTGTCGCGGGTCCGGACGGTCAGGACGGGGTCGCGCCCGGCACCGTCCACGTCGGTCTCGCCGGGCCGGACGTCCTCACCGTCCGTACGCTGGACTTGAGCGGTGATCGAGCCTCGGTCAGGGCAGGTGCCGTCTCCGGCGCGTTCGCCCTGCTGGGGGAACATCTCGCATGATCGCCGCGTTCGCCCTTGGCGTATTGCCGTGTCAACACCTGCGCCCAGGGCACCGCTCTGGGTAACGTAGGGGGTAGTCAGTCCTGGAAGGGAGGCGCGTGATGACCGTGCTGTTGCGCGAGGCGATCGGCGACCGGCTCCGACACGCCCGCACGAACCAGCGTCGAACGCTGCGGGACATCTCCCGCGCCGCCAGGGTGAGCCTCGGATACCTGTCCGAGGTCGAGCGCGGGCAGAAGGAGGCGTCCAGCGAGCTGCTGGCGTCCATTTGCGAGGCCCTGGACCTTCCGCTGGGCGAACTCCTGCACAAGGTCGCGGCGGACGTCTCGGCGATGGACAACGTCGAGGTCGCCCCGGTGGACGAGAAGGTCGAAGCGGGCAAGCGGCGCGCTCCGGAGCGGGAAAGCGCCGAAGCGGGCGAGCTCGAAGGCGGCCGTCTGGTGTCCGAGCTGATCGGCAACGATCTGGCCGACCTGCGGATCTCGCCGCCGCCGCGGATGAGCCCGACGCTGCGGACGACGATCTCCGCTCCGAAGATGGTCGCCGCCTAGCAAAGGCCGTGAACGCCGAGAGGCCCCAGGCAGTCCGCCTGGGGCCTCTCCCGTCAGTTCGCGTCGAACGTGCCCGCCTGGTAGGAGCCGCCCTTGGTGTGCGTGATCACGAGCAGCCGGTTGGCGGCGTTGATCATCGCGACCAGGTAGACCAGCGCCGTGACCTGCTCGTCGTCGTAGTGCTTCCGCACCAGGGCCCAGGTCTCGTCGGAGACACCCTGGTGCGCGTCGACGATCCGGCTTCCTTCCTCTGCGAGCGCCAGCGCGGCCTGCTCGGCCTCGGTGAACACGGTGGATTCGCGCCAGGCGGCGACCAGGTTGACGCGGACCGCGGGCTCACCGGCGGCCGCCAGGTCCTTGGCGTGGGCGTCGACGCAGAAACCGCAGCCGTTGAGCTGGCTGGCCCGCAGCGACACCAGCTCCTGGGTGACCTTCGGCAGCGTCGAGCCTTTGACGCCGACGCTGACGTTGGCGAAGCGCTTGCCGAGCTTGGCGCCGAGCTCGGTGCCGTTCAGATCGAAACGGGTGTCCATGATCTCGTCCTCTTTCGTGGTCGTGTGCCGAACTTGACGACCACCAGACGCCGTCGGCCGGGCCGCGCTGACAGGAGCGGGACGTGACGAGCGCCACGGCCCCGATGTGTCAGGAATCGGGGAGCCGTGGCATCCGGTGTGGGCAACCCCGTCGCCGAGAACAGGAGCGAGCCCATGTCCGACACCGCCACGGAGGCGTTCGTCGCCCACCGGAACCTGCTGTTCACCGTCGCCTACGAGATGCTCGGTTCGGCCGCCGACGCGGAGGACGTCCTCCAGGAGACCTGGCTGCGCTGGTCGGGTGTCGACCTCGGCACCGTGGAGAACCCGCGCGCGTACCTGGTCCGCATCACCACCCGGCAGGCGCTCGGCAGGCTGCGGACGCTCGGCCGCCGCAAGGAGTCCTACGTCGGTCCGTGGCTGCCCGAACCCCTGCTCACCAGCCCCGACGTGGCCGACGACGTCGAGCTGGCCGACAGCGTCTCGATGGCGATGCTGCTGGTGCTGGAGACCCTCGCCCCGACCGAGCGCGCGGTGTTCGTGCTGCGCGAGGTGTTCGACGTGTCCTACGGCGAGATCGCCGAAGCCGTCGGCAAGACCCCGGCCGCGGTCCACCAGATCGCCCACCGGGCGCGGGCCCACGTCGCCGCCCGGCGGCCGCGCGGGGCCGCGTCGCCCGGTGAGACCAAGGACGTGCTCGACGCGTTCCACCGCGCGGTCCGGACCGGTGACCTGCAGGGACTGCTCGACGTGCTGTCACCGGACGTCGTCTTCCTCGGCGACGGCGGCGGGGTGGTGCAGGCCGTGCTGGAGCCGGTGGTCGGTGCCGCGCTGGTCGCGCCGCTGCTGGCGGCGAGCCGTCCGGTCCGCGACGAGGCGGCGACGATGGCCACCGCGCAGGTCAACGGCCATCCCGCGCTGATCCTCCGGCTCGGCGACGAGGTCGACACGGTCGTCGCGCTGCGCGTGGAGGACGGGCTCGTCACCGGGCTCTACGCCGTGCGCAACCCCGAGAAGCTGTCACGTATGGACGAGGAGACCGCGCTGCGCCGCTGACGGAGGGTCAACCCGAAAGGTCGTGGACATCACAGTCAGGGGGATCCCTGAATTCCGTCGGGGTCGCCTGGAACGCGGGACGCCGACCTGACACGATGGAACTCAACGCCGGGGTCGGGACGTTGCAACATCACAGAGGGGACGCCCCACCTCGAGGTAACAGCCCGTGGGATGCGAGAAGGCAGGCGGAGGAGATGGCCAACCCGTTCGTGAAGTTCTGGAAGTACATGATGGCGGCGTTCTCGTCGAAGATCGACGAGCACGCCGACCCGAAGGTACAGATCCAGCAGGCCATCGAGGAGGCGCAGCGCAACCACCAGGCGCTGACCCAGCAGGCCGCCTCGGTGATCGGTAACCAGCGTCAGCTGGAGATGAAGCTGAACCGCCAGCTCGGCGACGTGGAGAAGCTGCAGGCTTCGACCCGCCAGGCGCTGGTGCTCGCCGACGAGGCGCGTGCCAAGGGCGACGAGCAGAAGGCGGTCGAGTTCGAGAACGCGGCGGAGAGCTTCGCCGCGCAGCTCGTCACCGCCGAGCAGAGCATCGAGGACCTCAAGACCCTGCACGACCAGTCGCTTCAGGCTGCGGAGCAGGCGAAGAAGGCCGTCGAGCGCAACGCGACCATGCTGCAGCAGAAGCTGGCCGAGCGCACCAAGCTGCTCTCGCAGCTGGAGCAGGCGAAGATGCAGGAGCAGGTCTCCGCTTCGCTGAACCAGATGAGCCAGCTGGCCGCTCCGGGCAACACCCCGTCACTGGAAGACGTTCGCGACAAGATCGAGAAGCGTTACACCACCGCGCTGGGCTCGGCCGAACTCGCACAGAACTCCGTCCAGGGCCGGATGATGGAGGTCCAGGCCTCCACGACGCAGCTCGCGGGACACTCGCGGCTGGAGCAGATCCGCGCGTCCATGAAGGGTGACTCCGTCGCTCAGGTGACCGACGGCAAGACCGCCGCCGCGCCGGCGAAGGCGTCGAGCTCCGCGGACATCCAGCGTGAGATCCAGGCACGGGTTCAGGCCGAACAGGGCAAGAACCCCGCCTGACACACCAACTGGAGCCGGTCCCGCACCCCGCGCGGGTGCGGGACCGGTCTCACCAGAAGACAGGGGAGAGGGCATGGGGCAGGGCAGGCGCAAGGACTTCGGGGAGTTCACCGCCAAGCTTGAGAAGCACATCGAGAAGCTGCCCGACTACGCCCAGCGCGCGCAGGAGAAGCTGCAGCGCTACATCCCGCCCTCCGAGCAGGGTTCTTCCCCGCGCCCCGCTCCGCCTTCGCGGCCGCGTCCGCAGATGCCGCAGATGCCCGCCATGCCGAAGATCTCGCAGCAGCTGACGTCGATGGCCGCGGGGCAGATCCCGGTCGTGGCCGACGCGAAGGCCAAATGGGCGCGCTGGAACGAACCCGCCGCCAAACTGGAGCGACGCAAACGCCGGGCCTCGCGGGCACTGACGTTCTGGATCCTCCTCACCTTCCTTTGTGGACTTTTCGCCGTCGTGGCGGGCACCGGCCTGTTGAAGAACGGTGAGGCGGACGTCCTCCAGGCCATCGCGGGTGGCGCTTTCGCCGTCATCTTCGGGACTTTCGGGGTCAAATCGGGCCTGCGGCTGCGGACGCTCAACCGCACCGTGCTGCCCGCCGCCCCCGCCGCTCCGCCGCCGCTGCCCCCGGCGCGGTCGGTCGCGCGTGAGCCGATGGAGCGCCTCGCCGAGAGCGAGGCTTCGCTGGCGGAGCTCCTTCGCCAGCTTTCGCAGCCGACGTCGCTCGGCACCATGCCGGTCTCGGAGATCGCCGTCGCGGACGCTCGCACCACCGCCGCCGAGGCGGCACAGGCCTTGCGCGGCCTCGCGGGCCGGATCCAGGCCATCGAACGCGGCCGCGACGCCGCGCCCGAGCGGGAACGCGGCGCCCTCGACGCCGCCATCAAGCAACTGCGCGAGCAGCTCGACGACGGTCTCGACGGCTACGGCGGTCTCGTCGCGGCCGCCGGGCACACCGTCGCCGCGAGCTCGGACGGCATGACGTCGTCCAAGGAGTCGCTCTCCGACGCGACCGACAAGCTCGCCGGCCTCGCCATGGCCCTGCGCGAGCTGTCCTGAACTCGTAACTCGCGTGATCAGACGGACGACACGCGTGATTGGGCGGACGACACTCGTGATCAGACGGCCATCTCTCGTGATGTCCGTCTGATCACGCGAGATCGCCGTTCAATCACGCGTGTCGTCCGTTCGATCACGCGAGTGACGGAAACGGGTAGGCTCTGAGCAGGCGCTTTCCTGGACCATCGTCTCATTCGTCGTCGCTAATACTCCATTGCGTAACGACCTGCTCACTGTGTGGTACCGAAACGCTCGCGTGACCCGAATCCGCTGGTGACGGCGACCCGCGATGCCTAACGTTTCTTACATGCACGCAGTGCTCATCCCAGCTCGGGCCTGAACCCAGCCCGCGTGAGCGGGCGTCCCAGGGTGGCGGACCGGACACAGTGGATCTCGCGCAGTGGTCTTTCTCGTCCCCACCGAGGAAAGGACGCCCAGTGACGACGCTCCCCCCGGAACCAGAGCCGACCCCCGTCCCGCCTCCCAGCTCCTACCAGCGCGTCATAGCCGCCTACGACCGGATAGCCGAGGTCGACCGCCCCGACGTCTGGATCACCCTCCGCCCGGTGGAAGACGCCCTCGTGGACGCGAAAGCGGTCGACGAACGGCTGCGCGCGGGCGCGGACCTGCCGCTCGCGGGCACCTTGGTGGCGGTCGCGGACGTGGTCGACGTCGCCGGTCTCCCCACGGCGGGCGAAGAGGTCCGCTGTACCGGTGCCACTTCGGTGTCCCGGCTGACCGCGGCCGGGGCGGTCGTGCTCGGCAAGACCAACTGCGACCGGTTCGGCAGCGACTTCGAGCACACCCGCAGCCCCTATGGCGCTGTGAGCGCGGCGCTGAACACCGCCCGGGTCTCCGGGAGCGCGAGCAGCGGCGCGGCCGTCGCCGTCGCGCTCGGCCTCGTCGATCTCGCGGTCGGCACGGACACGGCGGGCGCGGGCCGGATCCCCGCTTCGCTCAACGGGATCGTCGGGCTGAAGCCGACGCTGGGTCTCGTACCGAAGACCGGCGCCGCGCCGTGCGGCGGGATCGCCCTGTTCGCCCGGAGCCTCACCTTGGGGCAGCGCGCGCTGGGACTGATGACCGGTCCCGACGGGATCGACCCGCTCGCCCGCGACTGGCCACCGGACGTCCGGCTCTCGGCCGGCGACCGGCCACGGGTGGCGATCCCGGGCTCCGACACGCTCACCGGCCTTTCGCTGCAGTCCCGATCCGCTTTCCTGGGCGCGATTTCGGCGCTGAGGGCGTCCGGGGCGCTCGTGGAGACGGTGGAGGTCTCGGCACTGCTGAAGGTGGGCGAACTGATCCACGACGACGGCTTCACGGCCGACAGGCATCGTGTCGCCGAGGCAGGGATGCTCGCGCTCCGCATGCTGTCCGAGTACGACGCGCTGGTGCTCCCGACCGTCGCGGACCATCCCGAGGTCTCCGAGGCGTTGTCCGATCCGGACGGTGTCTCGAAGCGGCTGGAGCGTTTCACGGCGTTCGTAAACCTGCTCGACCTGGCCGCGGTCACGGTGCCGTCGTCGCCGTCAGATCTGGGGCCGTATGGGGTGTCGGTGGTGGTGCGGCCGTTCGACGACCAGGTCGCCATCGATCTCGCCGCCGTGCTCACCGACGAACAGGCCGATTTCCCTTATCCCGCACCGGGCGCGGATCTCGTGGTGTTCGGCGCGCATCTGCGCGGGCAGCCCTTGAACGGAAGCCTGGTCCGCGCCGGGGCACGGTTCACCGGGCTGGTCCAGACCGGCGAGGGCTACCGGATGCTGTTGCTGCCCACCGAACCGCCCCAGCCGGGGGTGATTCCAGTGAGCGCCACGGGCGAGCACACGATGCTTTCGGGTGAACGCTGGCGGCTCTCGCCCGCCGCTCTCGGCGCCTTCGCGGCCACGCTCCCCGCCCCGTTCGTCCTGGGCCGGATCCGGCTGGAGAACGGGGAAACACCGTTGGCCGTCCTGTGCGACCAGTCCGCCATCGCGACGGCGACGGAGCTGACGCGGTACCAGTGCTGGCGCGCCTACCTCAGGTTCGTCAGTACGGCCGGGCCGCGAGACCTCGGGCGACCCGCTTGACCAGACCGGGGCCGTGCAGGGCGAAACCGGTGTAGAGCTGGACGAGACCGGCGCCGGCGTCGAGCATCCGTGCGGCGGCGCCGGCGTCGAAGATCCCGCCGACGCCGATGATCGGCAGCTTGCCGCCGGTTTCGTCGTGCACGAACCGCACCACCTCGACCGAACGCGCGGTGAGCGGGCGGCCGGACAATCCGCCCGCCTGCTCGCCGACTGCGGCCTCGGGCGGGGCGATCCCTTCGCGCGACAGCGTCGTGTTGGTCGCGATCAGCCCGGCGACCCCGTGGTCGAGGCAGACCTCCAGCAGTTCCGAGAGTGCTTCGTCGGTGAGATCGGGGGCGACCTTCACCAGCACCGGCGTCGGCTTCGCGTCCCCGGCGAGCTCGGCCGAGGTCTTCCGCAGCTCGGCGAGCAGTTCGGCCAGCGCGGACTTGTCCTGCAGCGCGCGCAGCCCCGGCGTGTTCGGGGAACTGACGTTGATCGCGAAGTAGTCGGCGTACGGGTACAAGGCCCGGAGCGAGAACCGGTAGTCCTCGACGGCTTCGTCGAGCGGGGTCACTTTGGACTTGCCGATGCTGACGCCGAGCGGCACCGGAGGCTTCCCGGTCGCGGCGAGCCGGGCGGCGAGCGCTTCGGCGCCTTCGTTGTTGAAGCCCATCCGGTTGATCACCGCGTCGGTCTCGGCGAGGGTGAACAGCCGCGGTTTGTCGTTGCCCGGCTGCGGATGGCGGGTGACCGTGCCGACCTCGACGAAGCCGAAACCGAGCGCGGGCCAGGCGTGCAGCGCGCGGCCGTTCTTGTCCATCCCGGCGGCGAGGCCGACGCGGTTCGGGAAGCGCAGGCCGAGGAAGGTGACCGGATCGTCCGTCCGGTAGACGCGGCCGAGCGCGGCGAGCGCGGGGGAGACCCGGCTCAGCCTGGCGAGCGAGCCGATGGTGCGTTCGTGCACGGTTTCGGGGTCGCTGCCGGAGACCCGGTAGAGAGCGGGGCGGACGATCTTGTCGAAGAGCACGGCCCCATCATGCCTGGTGGGCTCTAGCGCTTCGCCTTCCACTCGTCTTCGAGCATCGCGAAGACGAGCTCGTCGGTCCATTCGCCCTTGACGACCTCGTTCTCGCGCAGATGCGCTTCCTTGCGCATGCCGAGGCGCTCCATCAGCGCGGCCGACGCGGTGTTGCGTCCGTCACAGCGGCCGATGATCCGGTGCAGGCCCAGTTCTTCGAAGCCGAGCCGCAGCAGTTCGGTGGCGGCCTCCGCGGCGAAACCCTTGCCGTGGTGATCGGGATGGAAGACGAACCCGATCTCGCCCTGCCGGTGCTCGCTGCTGAGGTACTCGAGGTTCAGGTCGCCGATGAGCTGCCCGGTCTCGGTCAGCTCCACGGCCACGGCGAGCAGCTGGCCTTCCTTCGACAGGCTGCTGCTGTGCACCCGTTTGGCGAGCGCGGCGGCGGATTCGGCCCGGCTGCGCGGGCCCCAATAGAGGTAGCGGGCGACGTCGGCGCGGGACTGGAAGGAGTTGAGTTCGTCGAGATCCGCGGAGGTGAAGGCGCGGAGGGTCAGTCGCTGGGTGATGATCGGGAAATCGGGCCTCAGCATGGCGTCAGGTTATCGGAGTCGGCGGGGTTCCCGGGGGCGGAACTGCGGCGGACGGTCTTCTGGAGCGCCGGATGGCACCCCTGGAAATAGGGGTACCCCCGAGGCGGCTCCCGGACGCCGGGAATCGGCGTCCGGGCCCGAGCCGGACCGGTGCTCGGGAACCTCGGGGGCCCGGTGACTGCCTGGTATTCGCTATCAGGCATCACGCGAAGCAGAGACGACGAGCCGAAGGTGGCTCCAACTTGCGTTGTATCGCTGCTCTGAAGTCCTACGCGTGGGGTCCGCTAGCGGACAGCCACCTCACGAGTCCTGTTGGAATACAACTTTGGACCACCTCCTCTCTCGTGTACCGCCACGCTATGCGAGGAGTTCGGGGTCCTGCAACAAGATTTCGTCGATCTCCGCCAGCAGGACGGTTTTGTCCGCCGAGGGCAGAAAAGAGGCTTCCACGGCGTTCTTCGCGAACAGGGCGATTTCGGCCGCCGTCAGCCCGAGGGTTTCGGCCACCGCCACGTACTCGCCGTCGAGGGTGGCGCCGAACATCGGCGGATCGTCGGTGTTGAGCGTGACCGTCACGCCGTGGTCGAGCAGGCGCCGCACGGGATGCGCCGCGATCGACGGGAACTGCCCGGTCCGGAGGTTCGACGTGGGGCAGACCTCCAGCGGGATCCGTTGCACGGCAAGGTATTCCAGGAGCGCCGGATCGGTGTGCGCGCCGACGCCGTGCCCGATCCGCTCGGCGCCGAGATCGTGCACCGCCGACCAGACGGTGGCGGGTCCGGTGGTCTCGCCCGCGTGCGGGACGCTGTGCAGCCCCGCCTCCCTCGCCGTGGTGAAGAACGGGGCGAACTGCGCGCGGCCGACACCGACCTCGGGGCCGCCGAGCCCGAAGGACACCAGCCCTTCGGGGCGTTCGCGGAGCGCGAACACGACCGTCTCGCGGCCGGCGACGATCCCTTTCTCGCCGGGAATGTCGAAGCACCAGGCCAGTTCCACCCCGTGGTCGGCCCGCGCCGCCGCCCGTCCGGTGGCGAGCCCGGTGAGGAGATCGTCGGACGGCATGCCGTCGAGGACGTGGTTGTACGGCGTCACGGTCACCTCGGCGTAGCGGGCGTTCTGCGCGGCGAGGTCGGCCGCCAGCCCGGTGACGAGGGTGTGGATGTCGCGGGCGTCGCGCACCAGCGACGTCACCGCCAGGTAGTTGCGGAGGAAATGCGGGAAATCGCGGAAGGTGAAGAACTCCGCGAGTGCCGAAGGCTCCGTCGGTACCCCCGCGGCCGGGCGGCGGCGGGCCAGTTCCAGCACCGTGGGCAGGCTCGCCGAGCCGACGAGATGGACGTGCAGTTCGACCTTGGGCAGGGCGTGCACGAACGCGCGCAGCGCCTCGCCCGTGAGGATTCCGGGCATGACAAAGCTCCCTGGGAGAAGTGAAAGGTGACGTGCGGAGGGAGCGGGCGGCTCAGGGAGCGAGGTCGCCGCGTTCGGTGTCGGCCCCGTAGAGCGGGAGCTTGAACAGCGTCACCGGGCCAGCTTACCGGTCCGGACGGGGCCCTGGCTGGCAATTCGGGCAGAACCAGGTCGGCCGCTGCTGGTACCCGGTGCCCTGCTGGAGCACCTCCACCTTGCCGCCACAGCGGAAGCAGCCCTGTCGCGTCCGCTCGTAGACCCACTGGCGTCGGCCGCGGCGCGGGTCTCCGGTCGTGATCTGCTCGTGTCGCCAGGCGTTGGCCGCCAGTAGTTTCCGCCCGAGCGCGACCGCCTTCGCCGAGTCCACTTCGGACACCGGGGTCCACGGGGAGACCTTGAGCAGGAAGCAGATCTCCACCTTGTACAGGTTCCCGATCCCCGCCATGATGCGCTGGTCCAGCAGGGCGTCGCCGAGTTCGCGACCGGGGTCCGCGGCCAGTGCGGCGGCGGCCCGCTCCGCAAGCTCGTCCGTCCATTGTGGATCGAGAAGGTCGGGGCCGAGGTGGCCGACCAGGCGGTCTTCCTCGTCGGTGGGCACGAGTTCGAGGTCGTGCACGCGGAAGCCGATCGCCTGCAGCTCCTCGGTGGCCAGGATGACCCGCGCCTGATGCGCCGGATGCCGCCAGCGCGCGCCGGCCCGGTAGACGTCCCACTTGCCGTCCATCCGCAGATGGCTGTGCAGGGTGAGGTCGCCGGAGAACCGGGTCAGCAGATGCTTGCCGACCGTGCCGACGCCGAGTACGGCACGTCCGGCGAGATCCGTCGTGGCCAGCTGAGGGACCCTGAACTCGCCGCGCAGCAAGGTCTTGCCCGCCAACGCCTTGTCGAGGACCTTGCCGGCGAGGAAGACGGTGTCGCCTTCGGGCATCGGCGCCTATCCCGTGCCGGTGTCGCTCAGCTTGGCGGGCGCCTCGGTTGTTTCGGGCTCTTCCTCGCCGCGGACGCGATGCCGTCCGGCCCGGCTCGAACGCAGGACCTTCGCCAGCACCATGTTGAAGGTGAGCGCGATCTCCTGCGCGCCGGGGGAGTGCCACTCGTGGATCGGGCTGCACGCGCCCTGCGCCTGCTGCACGGCGAGCCGGTCCGGGATGGCCGTCGGCATCACCAGCGGGCCGAAGTTCTCCCGCAGCTCGGCCACGCGGAACTGATGCTCGTAGGAGCGCACGCGGAGCTTGTTGACCACGACGCCGATCGGCCGCAGCCCCGGGTTCTGCTCCTCGCGGATCTTCTCGATCGCGTCGAGCGCCCGGCGGGCACCGGAGACGGCGTACATCGTCGGCTCGGTGACGATCAAGGCGCTGTCCGCGGCCACCAGCGCGGAGCGGGTCAGCCTGCCCAGCGACGGCGGGCAGTCGAGGATCACCAGTTCGTAGGGTTCCTCGCGCAGCGGGTTCGTGTGCAGCTCGTCGAGCGCGCGGGAGAGGTTCTCCAGGCGGCGGCTGTCGGCGTCGGGCTCGTTGAGCATCTCCAGCTCTTCGGCGCCGACGAGGACGTCGATCTGGTCGCTCCACACGCTGGGCGCGATCGCGCGTTCGAGCACCGAGCGCACCGGCGTCTCGAGGACGTCGGCCAGCGTGCGATCGGTGAAGGGCGGGTCCAGCGAGGTGGTGGCGTTGCCCTGCGGGTCGAGGTCGGCCACGAGAGTCCGGGCGCCCCTACGCAGCGCGGCGGACGCGACACCGAGGGCGACCGTCGTTTTACCGACGCCACCCTTCAGGCTGAGAACAGCGACCGTGTGCACTCGATACAGCCTACGGGCAGTCGGCGGGGCAGCCCCTTGGCAAGGTGTCGAACACCGCATCGGACTACACCCGGCGGGCCGGCGAAGGCGGGCATTACCCTGTGCGCTTATGAAGACGGACACCGTGGCCACGCGGGGATCGGGGGCGGTTCGCCGGGTTCTCGAAGCAGAACTCCGGGCCGCACGGGCGCGAGGCGCACAACAGCCGCACGTCGTCGACGTCGGCGGCGGCAGCGGCGGCTGGGCGGTGCCGCTGGCCTCGGCCGGTTGCCTGGTGACCGTGGTCGAACCGAACCCCAACGCGCTGGCGACCCTGCGCCGCCGCGCCGAAGAAGAGGGCGTCTCCGCGAGCATCACGGTGATCGCCGACGACTCCGACGCGCTCGGCGCCCACGTCGCCGCCGGATCGGCCGACCTCGTCCTCGCGCACGGCCTGCTCGAAGTCGTCGACGACCCGGCGCTCGTGCTCGCCGCGCTGGCCGCGGCCGTGCGCCCCGGCGGCGCCGTGTCGGTGCTGGTGGCGAACCGGCACGCCGCGATCCTGCAGCGCGCGCTGGCCGGACGCCTCGGGGAGGCGCGGGAGCTGCTCGCGGCCGAGAGCGGCGTGCTCGGCGGTGGCCGGGAGACCGTGCTGCGGCGGTTCGACGCCGAGGCCCTGCGCGCCCAGCTGATTGAGGTGGGTCTCGAGGTGACCTCGCTGCAGGGCGACGGCGTCGTGGCGGACTTCGTGCCCGGCGGGGTGCGGGAAGAGGACCTGGCCGAGTTCGAGCTGGCGGCGGCGTCGGTTCCGCCGTTGCGGGACATCGCCAGCCGGCTGCACCTGCTGGCCCACCGGCCGGCCTGACCGTTTCCGGCACGCCGCGGCCGGAATTGTCGGTGGTCCGGGCTAGCGTCCACCCGTGGGGAGAAACGCTGAACTGCCCGGGGGATGGCCCGCTACCGCGTGACGACCGGGGCCACCACTTGGCCCGACGACACCGGCTGCGGCCTGCTGCACGTCGACATGGACGCCTTCTTCGTGTCGTGCGAGCTGCGCACCCGTCCGGAGCTGGCGGGCAAGCCGGTGGTCGTCTCCGGTGGCGGCCCGAGGTCGGTCGTCGCGGCCGCGAGCTACGCGGCGCGCGAGTTCGGCGTCCGGTCGGCCATGCCGTTCTCGACCGCCAAACGGCTCTGCCCGCAGCTGATCTGCATCACCCCGACCCCGGGGCTCTACGGCGAGGTGTCCCAAGGGGTCATGGGGATCTTCCGCGAGCTGACGCCACTGGTGGAGCCGCTGAGCCTGGACGAGGCCTTCCTGGACGTCAGCGGGGCGCTCAAGCGGCTGGACTCCTCGCCCGCGCGGCTGGGCGCCCGGATCCGGGAGCGGGTGGCCGCCGAGTTCGGGATCAGCTGCTCGGTCGGCGTCGCGAAGGTCAAGTTCGTCGCGAAGCTCGCGTCCGGGATGGCGAAACCGGACGGCATGGTCGTCGTCCCGGCGGCCGAGACGCTCGCGTTCCTGCACCCGCTGCCCGTGTCGGCGCTGTGGGGCGTCGGCAAACGGACCGAGGAGCAGCTGCGGCAGCAGGGCCTCGACACCATCGCCGACGTCGCCGCCGCTCCGCTGTCGAGGCTGAGGCGGTCGCTCGGGCGGGCGCTGGGAGAGCACCTGTACGCCCTCGCGAACGGGCACGACGACCGCAAGGTCGTCCCGGAGTCGCCGGACAAGTCGGTCGGCGCCGAAGTGACCTTCGACGTCGACCTCCACGACCGCTCGGCCCTCGGGCTGGAACTGCTCCGGCTCTCGGAACGGGTCGCCGCCACCCTGCGCCGCCGGGGGCTTCGCGGGCGGACGGTGTCGATCAAGGTCCGGTTCGCGGACTTCAAGACCATCACCCGCGCGAGGACAACCGCCGTCCCGGTGGATGTGGCCCGCGACATCCACCGCACCGCCGTCGAGCTCCTCGCCGAGCACGCGCCGACGGGCGCGGTCCGCCTGATCGGCGTAAGAGTCGAGGGGTTGGACACGGAGAGTGACGGAGAACAACTGCTTTTCGCCTCCGCCGAACCCCGTTGGCGTGATGCGGAAGTCGCCGCCGACGTCGCGAGGTCGAAGTTCGGCGCCGCCGCGGTGCGGCCCGCGTCACTGCTGACCCCCCGTGACCAGTGACATCGCCCGCTCCGTCGTCTTCGAGAGAGCCGAGTCGGGTGGTTTCGGCCAATTCGATCCCTTCTGGATACGGGATCGGGTAGTCGGACGAGCGCGGGGCTCGTATCCTGGACAGAGACACCCCGCCTGGGGTTGTCTGTTGGGTCCATGACGTTGCGCGGCCCGGCGCCCGCGACAGCTGTGCCGGAGGAGGAAAGATGCCACTCTCCGAGCATGAGCAGCGGCTGCTCGATCAGATCGAGCGCGAGCTCTATGCCGAGGACCCCAAGTTCGCATCCACGGTGCGAGGCACCCGGTTGCGCCGCCCCGCCCGCCGACGGCGTTTGCAGGGCATCGCCCTGTTCGTAGTGGGCGTCGCACTGTTGGTGCTCGGCGTGGTGGTCAACATCCGGGTGGCCGAGATCCCAGTGATCAGCGTGCTCGGGTTCCTCGTGATGTTCTTCGGAGTCATGATGGCCGTCACATCGATTCGGCAAGGAGCCGAAGCGGAAGGCGGCAAGGACAGCGGTGGCCCGGGTGGCGGCGGAGGTGGCGGCGGCAAGCCGTCCACGCGCCGGAGCTCGTTCACCCAGCGCATGGAAGAGCGCTTCCGCCAGCGCTTCGAGGAGCAATAGCTCTCACACACGCGAACATGCCGGCAGGGCGATGCCTTGTCGGCATGTTCGCGTTGTCCTGCGCCGAGCTGAAGGACGCTTTCCCCGCATGAGACGCGGCGAAGGGCGCTTTCCCCGCATGAGATGAGGGGAAAGCGCCCTTCAGCGCCTGGCTACTTGCCTCGCCGCAGCGACCGCGGGAACAGGCGGCCCTTCCACGACATGGGCGCGTTCCGCTTCAGGCTCTTGCGGACCTCGTCGAAGGCCGGGCCCAACGTCTCGTCGTCGGCCGGCTTGTCCGAGTACCAGGACCGCTCCACGACACCGATGACCGTCCGCAGGCCGGTGCGGCCCTCCTCGTCCAGCCGGTGCTTCTCGACGACCTTCCGGCCCGCCACGCGCACCGTGTCGCCGCCGGACAGCGGCAGGCCGCGGTCCGCGCACTCGTCCATCAGCTCGCGCCACGCCGCGTCGGCCGCGGCGGGGGAGCGGGACGCGATCTTCTGCAGCCGCAGCCGTCGCTTGATCTCCCGGATCGCCGTCGGCGTGCCGAGCACCCCGAGGACGATCACCAGCGCCAGCGCGAACCACCACGACACCCACGCCGCCAGGAACGCGAACGACGCCACCCACAGCGCGATCGCGATCAGCGGCAGCCAGTTCGTCACGTTCTGGTTGCCGAGGAACCCGGGTTCCGGCGCGGACGGGTCCCTGGACGCGGACGGCCGCATCAGCGCCCGGTATCTCAACCGGGACCGCACGATCGCGACCACGGTCAGCGCGGCCGCCAGCCCGCCGAGGATCCCGGCGAGGATCGCGGGCCACAGCGGCTCTTCCTCCTGCTGGCCCGTGCCGCCGTCGGCACCGAGGTCCTCGCCCTGGTCGCGGGGGTGCCGGTGGCGGGGGCGCTCGACGCGGGCGCGCTCGGCACTTCCTGGGTGTCGTTGGTCGTGGAGCTGCCGGCGTCGTTCTGCAGGTACGGCGGGACGACCGCGCGGCCGTCGACCAGCGGGGTCGGGTCGAAGCTGACCCAGCCCTTCGTCTGGAAGTAGACCTCGACCCACGCGTGGGCGTCTTCGGAGCTGATCGAGACGTGATCGCCCTTCGGTGTCCCGGAGGTGAAGCCGATGGCGACCCGCGACGGGATGCCGACCGACCGCAGCATCACGGCCATCGCGGACGCGAACTGCTCGCAGAATCCGCGTTTGCCGTTGAGGACGAAGTCGGCGAGCGCGTCGGAGTCGGTGGCGTCGGCGGTCTTGGTGTCGTAGACGAACCCGTTCTGCGCGGTGAAGAACGACCAGAGCGCCTGCGCCTTGTCGAAGTTGTTGGTCTCGTTCTCCGTCAGCTGCCTTGCCTTCGCGGCGACCCGGGGATCGACGCGGTCGACCTGCGTGAACTGCTGCGGCACCTCGGCCAGGCGGGCGTCGTCGAGCCGGAGTTCGTCCTTCGACGGCTCCTTGATGGACGCGGTCTCGGTGTAGGCCGGCGCGCTCTGCTTGGTCGTGGTGAACACTGCGCCGCCGACCGGGTCGTACAGCCAGTTGTCGGCCAGCCCGTTGAGCGCCCTCGGCGCGCCGTAGATCGGCAGCCAGTTGTCGACCCAGTTCGTCGGCTCGATCCGGATCTCGCGCCCGGGCCCGGCGCCGTCGTCACCCGGAGCGGGCGGAAGTCCCTTGTTGGCCTGCACGCCCTGCTGGGCGCGGCCGTTCTGCGCCAGCCCCCAGCCCTTGTTCGGGGTGTAGGTGTCCAGCGTGAACGCGCGCAACAGCCGCTTGTCCGCGCCCAGCCCGTAGACCTTGAACAGCTCCACGTTCTCGCCCTGGTCGAGCAGGCCACGCAGCTGGGTGAACGGTTCGACGCCGAAGCCGCCCGCGCCTCCGCGCCCCGAACCCTGGCCGCCGGGAAGGCTGCCGACGGTGCCGACGCCGGTGACGGCGGTGCCGATCACCAGGCCCATCGCGATCGCGGCGGCCACCACGCCGACGGGGGCCGACAACGTGCTCGCCGAGTTGCCCAGCCCGGGCGCGTCCCGGTTGCGCCAGCGGCGATGCCGGTGGTTGCCGTCGACGGCGAGCAGCCCGGCGAACGCGGCCGCGCCGAGCAGGAACGTCCACCAGGGCAGCATGTCCTCGGCCAGCGCGGCCGGGACGGCGTACACGCACAGCAGGACCAGGCCGGTCGCGGCGGGCGCGGCGGCGGCCACGGCCAGCGTGTCGACCAGGACCGCGACCAGGCCGATCGCGATGGTGATCAGGCACAGGATCGGCGGCGTGCCCTCGACCGGGGGCAGGCCGACGCGGATCTGCTCGGCCGCGGCGCCAAGGACACCGCGCAGTTCTTCGAGCGCGTCCGGGCCGGGGAAGATCTTCAGGAACCCGCTGGTGGTGAACGCCCCGGTGATCAGGAACAGCAGGACCAGCAGCTGCGCCAGGCCGACGACGATGGTCGGCGCGCGCAGCGAGCGCAGGGCGAGGCCGGTCGAGGCGATCAGCACGACGGCGACCAGCAGGTAGCCGAACCACGCCCAGCCGGAGACCACGCCGGTGAGCGAGGTCGAGGCGAACAAGGTGGCGAGCCCGGCGGCGACCGGCGCGAGAACACTGCTCGTCCAGACGGGCGGCGGGGCGGCGGGACGCGGTTTGGGGGTGTGCTGCACGGGTGGCGCGGTCGCGGTCACAGGCCGCCTCCGATCAGCGTGCCCCGGCGGGTGGCCGTCTGGCAGAGCTCGGCCCAGACCTGCGGCATGGGCGATCCGGGACCGGCGACGACGACGCCCCAGCCCGCGGCGCGCAGCAGCGCCACCGACTCCTCGGTGGCGGCGGCACGGTTTTCGGGCCGGTTGACGCCGGACGACCAGCCGGGGGTGTCGAGCAGCACGGCGAGGCTCCGGATCCCGCGCGGGCGGTACCGGGACAGCTCGTGCACGGATTCGTTGCTGACGGTGCCGAGCACCGCGATGAGTTCCTGACCCTCGGCCGGGTCGTGGCCGAGGGTGATGTCGCGCTGGTGCGCGGGCTGGAGCGCGGCGAGGACGTCGAGCACGACGTTGTCGTAGTGCTCGCCACCCTCGCCGGGGGTGTCGGCCAGCGTCTGGCCGTGTTCGGTGATCAGGCGGACCCGGTGCCCCGACCGGCGCAGGTGCAGGGACACCGAAGCGGCGAACGAGACGGCCCATTCGAGGCTCGCCGCGGGGCCGGTGCCGTGATGCGCCGCCGCGCGGTGGTCCAGCAGCACCGTGGTGCCGCCGCGCCACGGCCGTTCCTCGACGCGGACCATGATCTCGTCGCGGCGGGCGGTCGACCGCCAGTGGACCTTCCGCAGGTCGTCGCCCTGGCGGTACTGCCGGACGATCACGTCCGACTCGCCCTGCCCGGCGTGCAGGCGGATGCTGCCGTCGTCGCCCGCGCCGATCCCGGCGCCGCTGGGCAGGCCCCACAGGCCGACCACCTTCGGCACCACGACCAGCCGGGAATGCCCGATCAGCTCACGTTCGAACTCGCACAGCCCGAACGGGTCGGTGATCGTCGCCCGCAGCGGGCCGACCTGCTGGATCCCGCGCAGCACCGGCTGCAGCGGATACCGCAGCGCGACGCGGCGGTCGTGGGGGAGGCGTTCGACGACGAACCGCGGCCGCGAACCGAGCGCGTAGGGCACACCGTCTTCGAGCAGCACCTCGCCGGCCGGGAGCCTCCCGTTGCGCCAGAGTTCGAGCTGGACCTCGCCCGGCGAGCCGACCGAGACCCGCTCCGGGCGCAGCGAGCGGGCCGCGCCCAGCCGCAGCCGGGTCGCCGAGATGAAGAAGGCGACCAGCAGCGGCAGGGCGATGACGAACATCGCGACCCGCAGCAGATCCCGTTCGTTGAGCACGAACGAGCAAGCCGCCGCGGCGACGCCGGCGGCGAGGAGGCAGCGGCCGCGTGTGGTCAGGCCGGACAGAGCACGCAGCATGCGCCTTTTCCCTTGTCAGCGGTGGTTCGAGCCCTGCGGGACGGGAACACGGTGCAGGATCGCGCGGACCACGTCGGTGGCCGACCGGCGGGCGGCGTGCGCCTCGGTGGTGAGCACCATGCGGTGGGCCAGCACCGGGACCGCGACCGTGTGCAGGTCGTCCGGGACGACGAACTCACGGCCCGAGAGCGCGGCCTGCGCGCGGGCCGCGCGGACCAGCTGCAGGGTCGCCCGCGGCGAGGCGCCGAGGCGGATCTCCGGCACCTGGCGGGTCGCGGCCACCAGATCGACGGCGTACCGGCGGATCTCCGGCGACATGTGCACCGAGCGCACCGTCTCGATCAGCCGCTGCACCGACTCGCGGTCGGAGACGGGCTCGAGATCGGCCAGCGGGTTGTGCCCGGCGTGCTCGTCGACCATGGCCAGCTCGGCCTGCTGGTCGGGGTAGCCGATGGACACCCGCGCGGTGAACCGGTCCCGCTGGGCCTCGGGCAGTGCGTAGGTGCCCTCCATCTCGATGGGGTTCTGGGTGGCGATCACCATGAACGGCTCTTCGAGGTGGTAGGTCGAGGTGTCGACGGTGACCTGGTGCTCTTCCATGCATTCGAGCAGGGCCGACTGCGTCTTCGGCGAGGCGCGGTTGATCTCGTCGCCGACCACGATGTTCGCGAACACCGGACCGGGACGGAACTCGAACTCGCCGCTCTGCCGGTTGTAGATGGACACCCCGGTGACGTCGCTGGGCAGCAGGTCGGGGGTGAACTGGATCCGGCTGACGGTGCAGTCGATCGAGCGGGCCAGCGCCTTCGCCAGCGAGGTCTTGCCGACCCCGGGGACGTCTTCGACGAGGAGGTGGCCTTCGGCGAGCAGGGTCACGAGCGCGATGCGGATGACGTCGGGTTTGCCGACCAGTACCCGCTCCACGTTGGCGGCGATCCGCCGCGCGGTCTCGTGCAGCTCGTCCAGCGATGCTCTGGCATCACGGCCGTTCTGCCGACCGCTGACCGAGCCGGCGTCCGTGGGGTACGGCGCTTGCCCGGTTGCCTGCTCGCCCTGGTGTTCGCCGGGCGTCGCAGACTGGATTCTCGACGTCACTCGACCTCCTGATGCCGCGTGGCTGGATTTCCGCTGGGTCCTCTGCCGGACCGGTCAGTCCCCCGGGCAGCGGTCAGCCTCCCACGAAGTGTGTCAAACTCGGGCGAACTCGTGGGGGGAACCCCGCCAACCCCAGTCGATGACTCTGTGCAACCAGGGACCTTACCTCGATCGGGTGAGGTGAGCGCGTTTTCAGGTGCTCCCGCTGACGCCTTGTTTTGTCGTATGCTCCGGTGCGAGGTCGCTCGACTACGGAGAGGCGTAATCGCTTATGAGCGAGGTGAGTACCGCCAAGCCCCGGTTCGATCTGAGCGGGTTCGCGGTCGCGCCGGAGCTGGCCGCCGACGCCCACGCGAAGATCTCCGCCCTGCAAGACGTGGTCGGCCAGATGGTCCGCGAGGCCAAGGTGCTCGGCCGCACGGTTCCCCTCGGCGGGGGATACGCGGACGAGGTCGGCAAGTTCATGGCGCAGTACGGGATAGGCGCCGAAGGGTCCGCGGTCGAGGCGCTCACCGCGTTCGGCAAGGAACTCGAGGCGCTCAAGAACCGGATCGAGAAGGCACTGGCGAAGTACACCCGACAGGATGAACAAGCGGCGGCGGACGTGGACTGTGTCGGCGGCTGATCCCATGAGCTCCCGCCTTGCCGGTCTCGGCGTCCTGGTCGTCCTCACAGTGTCCGCCTGCGGGCAAGGGGCC
Organism: Amycolatopsis sp. EV170708-02-1; assembly: GCF_022479115.1. Taxonomy (NCBI): domain Bacteria; kingdom Bacillati; phylum Actinomycetota; class Actinomycetes; order Pseudonocardiales; family Pseudonocardiaceae; genus Amycolatopsis; species Amycolatopsis sp. EV170708-02-1. Next base: position 1,219,037 of record NZ_CP092497.1, on the reverse strand, counting down.
GCTGGTCAAGCGCGTGTTCCGGCCGCCGCCGGCGGCCCCGCTCCCGTGCCCTCGTCTTCGGCGCCCGCGCCGGATCGCGGCGTGGATCCGTGCACGCTGCTCGGCCCGCAGGACCGGTCGACGGCCGGGATCAACGTGCTCGGCGTCGCGAAGGAGATCAACGGCGCCCGCGCCTGCGACTGGACGGTGCCCGCGACCTTCGGCGTCACCATCACCGTGGACGAGAAGAACGGCCTGGCCGACCTCGAAGTCGCGCGCAAGACCGCCACCAAGACCAAGGTCGGCGGCAGGGACGCGCTCAAGGTCGCCGACAAGAAGGCCGCCGACGGGACCTGCGCGGTCCTGCTCGGCATGGGGGAGAAGGCGAGCGTCCAGATCGACGTGAGCAACACGAACTTCACCGACACCCCGCTCGCCTGCGAGCGCGCGGTGACGGTGGCGGGATTGGCCGAACCCAAACTGCCTTAGGAGAAGGTGCCGTGCCTGAAGGAGAGACGCCGGGACGCGAGGTCCCGGTCGCGGCCACGCGATACGAGGCGTACAGCCACGAAGCGCTGGCCGCCGAAGTCGAAGCGGGCAACGACCCCGAGGCCGCGGGCGGCATCGGCGCCGGCTGGGACGCGCTCGCGCGGCGTATGCAGGACGCGACGTCCGAACTGGCCGGGCTGGTCGGCAGCAGTGAAGAGAACTGGCGCGGGGAAGCGGGCGACGCGCTCCGCGGTGTGCTGGCCACCGCGTCCGGCTGGCTGACCTGGTCCGCGGACCTCTCGTCCACGCTCGGGAAGGCCGTGTCCGGGCAGGCCGAGGCGGCGGCGCGGGCCCGCGCCGACATGCCGCCGCCGGTGGACTACGACCCCGGCGCGATGATCCGCGGCGCCGCGGCCGGCGGGAACCTCGCGCTCCTGGCCGCGCTCGCCGACGAGATGGAGGCCAAGCACGCGGAAGCCGAGGAGGCCCGCCGCAAGGCCGTCGATGTCATGAACACCCGCGATGCCTCCCTGCGTTCGCTGACCCCGCAGGTCTCCTTCGGGAAGCCGCCCGAGCTGGGGCGGTCTTGATCCGCGTTTCCGCGTCGGCGTTCGACGTCCTCTGGTCGGATCTGGGACACGCGGCCCCGCCGTGGCCGCTGTCCGTGCGCAGTGTCGGGGCCACGGAAGCGGAACGCGCCGAGATCCGCGGCGCGGTCTACGAAAACCTCGCCGAACGAGGCCTGTACGACGGGGACCGGCTCGACGCCGCCCTGGAAGCGCGGCTGGATCTGCTCGCGCGCGCTGAGGTCTACGTCGAATGCGAGGCGCTGGCCGACATGACCGCCGAAACCCCGTTTCGCGCGGTCGCGGCCGCGCGCGGACGGCACGGCGTGCTGGCCACGCAGCCGGAACAGACCATCGCGCTGTCCGGGATCACCGACGGCGAGGTGTTCGCCGCGATCGTCGACGTCCTGCCCGAACTGCGGCCCGGCCCCGGCTACGGGGTCAGCCTCCCCGCGGCGCGTTTCGGCGACGACCTGGAGGACCCGGTGTTCGGCGACGGCGGGCGATCGTCGGCTTCGGACAGTCAGCTGCGCGAGGTACTCGCGATCCAGGCACGGCCCGTCTACAGCGCGGGCCAGTTCACCGTGCGGACCCGCGGCCGGGACGGCCGGGCGCACCGGGCCGGCGGGCTGACCTGGTTCGACACCGACGTCGGCGCGTACTGCGCGGCGCGGACCGAGGGGCGCGGCGGGCAGGCGTGGGTGAACGTGTCCCCTGTGGACGGTCCCCGGCTGGCCGCGCGGCTGGCCTCACTGCTGGACGAGGACCGCTAGAGCAGGCGCGTGAGGGCGCCTTTCGCGCGCCTGATCGGACGGCTCGCGTGATCCGACGGACGGCACGCGTGACTGGATGGACGACACGTGTGTCGTCCATCCAGTCACGCGTGCCGTCCATGCAGTCACGCGAAACCGCCCGACGCGCCTGGCTCCAGCCGCCCTCGCGAGGGCCGGTGTCCTTTGTCGACACGGGTCATGGGATGACCCGATGTCGTCACCCTCCACAGTGTCCCCGGGTGTCCCCACCGCGCCCCACCGGATTCCCCACTTTCACCCCCACTTCGCCCCACAGCAGGGTTCCGGCGGCCGATATCGGGACGTGTCAGGCATGGATGAGGTTGCTTCGATACCCGCGCAGGGGATCTTGGCCACCGTCCCCCACCGCGCCCCCACCTGGCCCCACCTGGCTGACCAGCGAAAACGTCTGACACGACGGAGTGGTCGCGGCTTTTGCCGCGTTGACTGTGGTGAAAAGTGGGGTACGGTGGTGCGCAGTGGGGCAGAAGGGAGCCCCGTGGCCGGGCTTGGTTGTTCGCAGCCAGGATCGGTAGGGAGGTGGAGCCGGTGTTCCTCGGCACCCACACCCCGAAACTGGATGACAAGGGGCGGCTCACGCTGCCCGCGAAGTTCCGCGACGCGCTCGCCGGTGGGCTGATGGTCACCAAGGGACAGGATCACTGTCTCTTCGTCTTTCCCCGGGCCGAGTTCGAGCAGATGGCGAGGAAGGTCGCCGACGCCCCGTTCACGAACGAGGCGGTCCGGGCCTATCAGCGTTATCTCTTCGCCGGGACGGACGAACAACGCCCGGACGGGCAAGGACGTATCGCGATCGCGTCCGAGCTCCGACGCTACGCCGGGCTGAACAAGGAGTGCGTGGTGATCGGGGCGATCACCAGGCTGGAGATCTGGGACGCCCAAGCGTGGCAGGGCTACCTGGACGAACACGAGGACAGCTACGCGAAGGCTCGAGAGGAAGTTCTGCCGGGCGTCTTCTAGACGTGACCGAGGAAGCACCCACGCCGTCGGGGGGCGCGGGTTCACGCTTCGGGCACGCCGGGAACCGTCCACACGGATGCCGTGAGGCCTCTGTCCGCTCAGTGGCCCTGGTACACCTTCCCCGGTACCAGGTCAGCAGGCGGGCGGACAGGGACCTGACGGCATCCGGCATCTTCCCCGGCACTACAGGAAAGGGGGGAAGACATGGCAGACGAACACGAGCACGTCCCGGTGCTGCTGGACCGCATCGTCGAACTGTTCGCGCCGGTCTTCTCCGACCGCGAGGCCGTGCTGGTCGACGCGACCGTCGGGCTCGGCGGCCATTCCGACGCGCTGCTCACCGCGTTTCCCCGGCTGCGCCTGGTCGCCCTCGATCGCGACCCCAACGCGCTGGAACTCTCCGCGAAACGGCTTGCGCGGCATGGTGATCGCGTCGACTTCGTGCACGCCGTCTACGACGAGATGCCGTCCGCGCTCCAGGGGCTCGGACTGTCCAGAGTGGACGGGATCCTGTTCGACCTCGGGGTCTCCTCGATGCAGCTGGACCGGGCCGAGCGCGGTTTCGCCTATTCCAAGGATTCCCCGCTCGACATGCGGATGGACCCGACCACCGGGTTCACCGCGGCCGACGTGCTCAACACCTACGCCCCCGGCGAGCTGATCCGGATCCTGCGCGACTACGGCGAGGAACGCTTCGCCCAGCGGATCGTCAAAGCCGTTGTGGCGGAACGGGAAAAGGAACCCTTCACGCGCAGCGGGCGGCTGGTGGAACTGCTGTACGACGCGGTCCCCGCGGCGAGCAGGCGCACCGGCGGGCATCCGGCGAAGCGCACCTTCCAGGCGCTGCGGATCGAGGTCAACGGCGAACTGGAGGTGCTGCGGCGGGCGATGCCGAGGGCGCTGTCCTGCCTCGCCGTCGGCGGCCGCATCGTCGTGGAGTCCTATCAGTCCCTCGAAGACAGGCTGGTCAAGCAGGCCTTCGCGGAACTGGCGAAATCCCGGACGCCGGAAGGGCTTCCGGTGGAACTGCCGGGCCACGGCCCGGAACTGAAACTGCTCACCAGAGGGGCCGAGAAGGCCGGCGAGGCGGAGACCGAACAGAACACGCGGGCCGCCTCCGTGCGGCTGCGAGCCGCCGAACGGATCGGAGACCGAGCACGATGACCGCTCCCGCGAAGTCCCGCGGCCGCCGGACACCGCCGCCCGGACGGCGTGCCCGCGCGACCGCCACCGCCGACCAGGCGCCCGACACCACCGAGACCACGAAGTCCCGCGCCTCCCGCGGCCGGACGTCGGCGGCCGAGCGTGCCTACGCCCGCCGTGCCCAGCGCGCCGACCTGCTGCAGCGAGACCAGCAGCGCAACCGTCCCGACGCGGAAGGCGGCGCGGGCAAGGAAGAGCCGAAGAAGAAGCTCAAGCTGCGCTGGCCGCGTTCGCGCGCGTCGTTCGTGCTGATGATGATGGGCATGCTGGCCGTCGGCGTGGCGTGCACGCTGTGGCTGACCACGCAGGCCATCGCCGATTCGTACCGGCTCGAACAGCTCCGCACGACCAACGCCGGGCTCGCCGAGGCGAAGGAACGGCTGCAGCGCGAGGTCGCGAAGGCCGAATCGCCCGCTTCGCTGGCGCCCAAGGCCAGGGAACTGGGCATGGTGCCCGGCGGCGACCCCGCGCATATCGTGGTCGGCCCGGATGGACAGTCCACTGTGGTCGGTGAGCCGAAGAAGGCCGAAGCCGAGGCGCCCGCCGCACCGGCCGACTCGGCGGCGCCTCCGCCCGCCGAGGGCACACAGCAGGGCACGCCGTACGAGGGCGACCAGCCCGCGGTGCCCCAGGAGAACGCGGCCCCGGCGCAGGGAGGTCAGTGATGTCGCCCGGCCGCCCGGCACAGGCCAGGGCCCGGTCGGCGGGGAGCGCGCGGCGGACCTACGCCGCCGGGACCCGTCGTGCCACCGCCCGCCGGGGCAACGGCGGGAACCGGAGCCGGTTCACCGGCGTCCGGATCCTGCTGATCGTCGTGATGGTGCTCGCCGGCCTCAAACTGGTGCAGGTGCAGTGGTTCGAGGCGGGCGCGCTGTCCGAGGCGGCGGAACGGCAGCGGACGTCGGTGATCGAAAGTCCCGCCCAGCGTGGCTCCATCCTGGACCGCAACGGGACGAAGATCGCGTTCAGCGTCGAGGTGCGCACGCTCGCGGTGAGCCTGAACTGGCTCCGCAAGACCAGGGAAGACTTCGCCGCGAAGAACCCGGCCAAGGGCAACACCTTCGAGGCCGACGTGGCGGCCGCGGCGAAGGTGATCGCGGCCAAGCTGCCCGGGGTGATCACCGAGAAGGAACTGCTGGACAAGTTCCACAAGCCGGACGGGTTCACATACCTGGTCCACGACATCGAACCGTCGGTCGCCGACGCGATCGTCAAGCAATTCCCGTGGATCAGCGTCGAGAAACGCTCGAAGCGGGAATACCCCGGTGACTCGGTCGGCGCCAACATCGTCGGATACGCGAACTGGCGCACCGACGACAAGGACGTCTCCAAGCACAACCTGCACGGTGGCTACGGTCTCGAAGCCTCGCGGGACAACGACCTCGCCGGAACGCCGGGCCGCAAGATCGTCAACACCCGGAACGGCAACGACAACCTCGTCATCCCCGGCACCGAACGGGATATCCAGAACGCCGTCCCCGGCTCGGATCTGCAGCTCACGATCGACACCGACCTGCAGTACGAACTGCAGCGGCAGCTGAGCGATTACGTCGCCAAGTCGAAGGCCAAGGGCGGCCAGGCGGTCATCCTGGACTCGAAGACCGGCGAGGTCTACGCGCTGGCCAACGACAAGACCGTGAACCTCAACGACCCCGCTTCGCGCAGCGAGACGGAGAACCTGAACAACCGCGCGGTGACCACGCCGTTCGAACCCGGTTCGGTGAACAAGATCGTCACCGCCGCGGGCGCGATCGACGCGGGCATCACCACGCCCGAGGCGTCGCTGCCGGTGCCGGGTTCGCTGCAGGTCGCGGACAAGATCGTCAAGGACGCCTGGCACCACGGCACCCAGCAGTTCACCACCACCGGCATCTTCGCGAAGTCGTCGAACGTCGGCACCCTGTTGCTGGCGCAGAAACTCGGCGAGGACCGGTACGCGGATCTGCTGAAGAAGTTCGGTCTCGGCCAGCGCACGGGGCTCGGCCTTCCCGGTGAGAGCCCGGGTGTCGTGCCGCCGCGCAACCAGTGGTCGGCCACGACCTTCGGGAACCTGCCGATCGGGCAGGGGCTTTCGATGACGGTCGTGCAGATGGCCGGGATGTACCAGGCCATCGCGAACGACGGCCTGCGGGTGGAACCCCGGGTGGTCAAGGCGAAGGTCAACCCGGACGGGACCCTCGTCCCGGAACCGGCGCCGAAGACCGTGCAGGTCATCAGCCCGCAGGCGGCGAAGACCGTGCGCGACATGATGCGCGCGGTGACGCAGAAGGGCCGCGGGCAGCAGAGCGGCACCGGGCCGAAGGCGGCGCTGGAGGGCTACCAGATCTCGGGCAAGACGGGCACCGGCCAGCAGGTCGACCCGCAGACGAAGACGTACAGCAACCACCTGTACAACATCACCTTCGCCGGGATCCTGCCCGCCGACAACCCGCGCTTCGTGGTCGGCATCCGGCTCGACGCGCCGGACGCCACCCTGCAGCAAGGACTCTCGGCCGCGCCGCTGTTCCACTCGGTGGCCGCGTACCTGGCGCAGCGGTTCCAGATCCCGCTCTCGGACGGTCCGTCGCCTCAGGTGCCGCTGGTGCTCTCCTGACGTAACTCGCGTGCTCGGGGACGTAACTCGCGTGCTTGAAGGCGTAACTCTTGAGTTACGCCTTCGATCACGCGAGTTACGCCGTCGGTGACCGGTGCTCAAGCGAGAATTCGTGATCGTCGCTGTGCGTGAACGGGTCTCCGCGCTGTGCACCGTGCGGAAAACACGGGTCCGATGCGGCCCGAGTCCTCAAGCGACAGTCGGAAGCCCTTGCGTGCCAAGGAGAGGCCGCGAAACCCATTACCACGAGCATGATCGCCGCGCTCACACCCCGCACCGCTTCAGTCACCCGAATGCCGCGCCGGTAACCTCCTTGGCTGTGTCGGTGCCTACTTCAGATCCCCGCAGCGGTCCCGCCGTCGAAAGCGGGTCCGGCGCGACGGCTGCCCAGGTCCCGGACAGCCCGGTCAAGGCCGTCGCCGCACCCCCTCGTCCGGCCAGGATCGAGCCGATGCCGCTGGGCACGCTGCTCGCCAGGGCGGGCGCACGGCTCGTGGTGGGTGGCGACGACTACCCGGCCGCGGCCGAGCTGACGGTCACGGGCAGCACGCTCCGCGCGCAGCACGTCCTCCCCGGAGACCTCTTCGCCGCGCTTCCCGGTGCTCGCGCCCACGGCGCGGACTTCAGCGACCAGGCCATCGCGGCCGGCGCGGCCGCCGTGCTCACCGACGAGGCGGGCGCCGAGCGCCCGGTGCTCCGCGACGCCGGCGTGCCGATCCTGGTGCACCCGGACCCGCGGGCCGCCCTCGGCGAGATCGCAGCCTGGATCTACGGAGAGCCGTCGCTGGAGCTGTCCGTCCTCGGGATCACCGGGACGTCCGGCAAGACGACGACGTCGTACCTGGTCGACGCCGGGCTCAAGGCGGCCGGGCTCACCACCGGGCTGATCGGCACGGTCGAGACCCGGATCGCGGGGGAGCGACTGGCCAGCGGGTTCACCACCCCCGAGGCGCCGGATCTGCAGGCCCTGTTCGCGGTGATGGTGGAACGCGGCGTCACGCACGTCCCGATGGAGGTCTCGAGCCACGCGCTGTCGCTGGGCCGGGTCAACGGCACCCGCTTCGCGGTCGGGGCGTTCACGAACCTCTCCCAGGACCACCTGGACTTCCACAAGGACATGGAGGAGTACTTCGCCGCCAAGTCGCTGCTGTTCGACGGCCGGTCCACCGCCGAGGTGGTCGTCGTCGACAGCGCCTGGGGCCACGCACTCCTCACCCCGCACACGGTGACCGTGTCCACCGAGCCGGGAACGGACGCGCTGTGGCGCGCCACCGACCTCAACCCCACCCCGGCGGGGGAGCAGACCTTCACCCTCCACGGCCCCGAGGGCCTCACCGCCGCGGCGAAGATCCCGCTGCCGGGAGAGTTCAACGTGGCGAACGCCGTGCTCGCGGCCGCGATCCTCAACACCGCGGGCGTCCCGCTCGACGCCATCGTCGCCGGGCTCGCCTCGGTCGAGGTGCCGGGCCGGATGGAGCGGGTCTACCTCGGCCAGCCGTTCACCGCGGTGGTCGACTACGCGCACAAGCCCGCCGCCGTCGCGCAGGGGCTCGACGCGCTGCGTGCCCGCACCGAGGGCCGGATCATCACCGTCCTCGGCTGCGGCGGGGACCGCGACACGGCCAAGCGCCCGGTCATGGGCGAGGCGGCGGTCCGACGCAGCGAGGTGCTGATCGTGACCGACGACAACCCGCGGTCGGAGGATCCGGCCGCGATCCGGGCGGCGATGCTGGCCGGTGCCCGCAACGCCGGGCCGGCCTTGGGCGGCGAGATCCTCGAGATCGCCGACCGCCGGGAGGCCATCGTCCACGCGGTCGAGCTGGCCCAGCCCGGCGACATCGTGCTCATCGCGGGCAAGGGCCACGAGACCGGCCAGGAGGTCCAGGGTGTCGTGCACCCGTTCTCCGACGCCGAAGAGCTGGCCGCCGCCATCCGCAGACGTCTGGAGACAGTGTGATCGTGCTCAGCCTGGCCGAGATCGCCGCCATCGTCGGCGGGCGGCTGCATCGGACCGACGGGACCGCCGAGGTCACCGGAAGCGTCGAATTCGACACCCGTGAGGTCACTCCCGGCGGTCTGTTCATCGCGCTGCCCGGCGCGAAGGTCGACGGCCACGACTTCGCCGCGCGGGCCGTCGAGTCGGGCGCCGTCGCGGTGCTCGCCGCCCGCGAGGTCGACGCCCCGGCCGTGATCGTGCCGCCGCTGAAAGCCGGCGAGGGGCACGAGCGCGCGTTCGCGCTGGTCTCGGACAAGGACGGGGCGGGTGCCGCGGTGCTGGCCGCGCTCGCCAAGCTCGCCCGCCACGTGATCCGGAAGCTCGCCGGCGACCACCTGACCGTCGTCGGGGTCACCGGTTCGGCGGGCAAGACCTCCACCAAGGACATCATCGCCCAGCTGCTCGAACCGCTCGGCCCGACGGTGGCGCCGCCGGGTTCGTTCAACAACGAGCTGGGCCACCCCTGGACGGCGCTGCGGGCCGACGACTCGACCCGGCAGCTGGTGCTGGAGCTCTCCGCCCGCGGACCCGGCCACATCGCCGAACTGGCGGCCATCGCGCCGCCGAGGATCGGGGTCGTGCTCAACGTCGGCACCGCGCACGTCGGCGAGTTCGGCTCGCGCGAAGGCATCGCCAAGGGCAAGGGCGAGCTCGTGGAGGCACTGCCGAGCGCCGAGGACGGCGGTGTCGCGGTCCTGAACCTCGACGACCCGTACGTCGCGGCCATGGCGAGCCGGACGACGGCCAAGGTCGTGTTCGTCGGCGAGAGCGAGTCCGCGCAGGTCCGTGCCGCCGACATCACCCTCGACGGTGAAGCGCGTGCGTCGTTCCGGCTGGTCACCCCGGACGGCGAAGCGCCGGTGAAGCTGCCGCTCTACGGCGAGCACCAGGTCGGGAACGCGCTCAGCGCGGCCGCCGTGGCCCTGGAGATGGGCTCGACGGTCGAGGAGGTCGCGGCCCGCCTGTCGAGCCTCGAACGGCGCTCCGAACGCCGTATGGAGGTCACCACCCGCGCCGACGGTGTCACGGTCCTCAACGACTCCTTCAACGCCAGCCCCGAGTCGATGCGGGCCGCGCTCAAGGCGCTCGCGTCGATGAGCGCGAACCGCCGCTCGTGGGCCGTGCTCGGCGTGATGGGCGACCTCGGCGAGAACTCGGTCGAGGCGCACGACGGCATCGGCAGGCTCGTCGTCCGGCTCAACATCGACAAGCTCGTGGTCATCGGCCAGGCCGCCGCGGCCACGCATCAGGGCGCCCAGCACGAGGGTTCCTGGGGCGAGGAGTCGGTACTGGTACCCGACGTCGAGGCCGCCATCGCCCTGCTGCATGATCAGCTCCGCGCGGGAGACGTGGTGCTGGTGAAGGCGTCCAAGGCCGCCGCCCTGTGGCGGGTGGCCGACGCCGTGCTCGCCGCTCCCGTAACCGACGCTGAATCCCCTGAAGTAGCCCCTTCCCCCTCTCACGAACGCTCGAACGGTGGTGACGCGTGATCAGCATCCTGATCGCGGCCGCGGCGGGCCTGCTGGTCTCCATCCTCCTCACTCCCTATCTGATCCGGGTGTTCTCCCGGCAGGGCTTCGGCCAGGAGATCCGGGAGGAAGGACCGCAGGGACACAAATCCAAACGCGGTACCCCGACGATGGGTGGTGTCGCGATCATCGTCGCGATGGTCGTCGGGTATTTCGTGGCGCATCTGATCAGCGCGCTCAGCGGCGGCAACGGCACCGGCGGCCCGTCCGCCTCGGGGCTGCTGGTCCTCCTGCTGGCCGTCGGCCTCGGGCTCGTCGGATTCCTCGATGACTTCATCAAGATCCGCAAGCAGCGCAACCTCGGCCTGAACAAGACCGCGAAACTGGTCGGCCAGCTCGTGGTCACGATCGCCTTCGCGATCCTGGCGCTGCAGTTCGCCGACGAACGCGGGCTCACCCCGGCGTCGGAAAGCCTGTCCTACGTGCGGGATCTCGCGCTGATCACCTTCCCGTCGGTGTTCTTCGTGATCTTCTGCTACATCGTCATCTCGGGCTGGTCGAACGCGGTGAACTTCACCGACGGCCTCGACGGGCTCGCCGGCGGCACCGCGGCGATGGTGCTGGCGACCTACGTCGTCATCGCCTTCTGGCAGACCCGCCTCTCGTGCGCGGTCACCCCGCAGGCCGCCTGTTACGACGTCCGTGACCCGCTGGACCTGGCCGTGGTGGCCGCCGCGGCGACCGGAGCCTGTGTCGGCTTCCTGTGGTGGAACGCGGCACCGGCGAAGATCTTCATGGGTGACACCGGTTCGCTGGCCCTCGGTGGCCTCGTCGCCGGGCTGTCGATGACCACCCGCACCGAACTGCTCGCCATCGTCATCGGCGGTCTGTTCATGGTCGAGATGATCTCGGTGGTCGCGCAGATCGCCGTGTTCCGCACGACCAGGCGACGGCTGTTCCGGATGGCCCCGTTCCATCACCACTTCGAGCTCGCGGGCTGGGCCGAAACCACCGTCATCATCCGGTTCTGGCTGCTTTCGGCCATCTGCTGCATGTTCGGGCTCGGCCTGTTCTACAGCGAGCAGCTCGGTCTCGGGGGTTAGCAAGTGGAGCTCGCCGGGCGTCACGTCCTCGTCGCCGGAGCCGGGGTCACCGGCAAATCCATCGTCCCCGTCCTGGCGGACCTGGGCGCGCGGATCACCGTCACCGACGGCAACGCCGAACGGCTGGCGGAGCTGGAAGGTCTCGGCGCCGAACTGGTGCCGGGCCTGACCGAACCGCCCGAAGGTGTCGAGCTGGTCGTGACCAGCCCCGGCTGGAAGCCGACGTCGCCGTTGCTGGTGGCGGCGGCCCAGGCGGGGATCGAGGTGATCGGCGACGTCGAGCTGGCGTGGCGCGTCGGGCAGTTGCGCGACAAGCCGCCGGTGTGGCTCGCGATCACCGGTACCAACGGCAAGACCACCACGGTCGGGATGCTGGAGTCGATCCTGCGCACCGCCGGGGTCGACGCCGTGGCCTGCGGGAACGTCGGTTTCGCGGTGCTCGACGCCGTGCGCGCCGGGCACGAGGTGCTCGCCGTCGAGCTGTCGAGCTTCCAGCTGCACTGGTCGTCGACACTGGCCCCGCTCGCGTCGGTGGTGCTGAACCTGGCCGAGGACCACCTCGACTGGCACGGCTCGATGGAGGAGTACGCGGCGGCGAAGGGACGGGTCCACACCCACTCCCGGAACGTCGTGCACAACCTCCACGAGGAGTGGTCCGGCCGCCTCGCCGACGAGCACGCGCCCGCCGACGCCCGCCGTATCGCCTTCGGCATGGACACCCCGCGCCCCGGTGAACTCGGGATCGTGGAAGACCTGCTGGTCGATCGCGCTTTCGTGGCCGATCCGGCGACCAGCGCCGACGAACTCGGCACGCTCGCCGACGTGCGTCCCGCCGGTCCGCACAACGTCTCGAACGCGCTCGCCGCGGCCGCGCTGGCCAGGGCGTACGGCGTCACCGGCGAGGACGTCGCCAAGGGCCTGCGCGAGTACCGGCCCGCCCCGCACCGGGCCGAGGAGATCGGCGAGATCGACGGCGTCCGCTACATCAACGACTCCAAGGCGACCAACCCGCACGCGGCGAGCGGTTCGCTGCGCGCGCATCTGAACGTCGTCTGGATCGCCGGTGGCCAGCTCAAGGGCGCTTCCGTGGACGAGCTCGTCGGCTCGATCGCCGGAAGGCTGCGCGGAGTCGTGCTGTTCGGCGTGGATTCACCCGTGATCGCCGCCGCTGTCGCGCGACACGCGCCGGATGTCCCGGTGAACAGCCTCCCTTCGGGTGACGATGACACCATGACTGCGGCGGTGAAGGCGGCCCGCGCCCTGGCGCGCCCTGGAGATGTGGTGCTGCTGGCCCCCGCCGCGGCGTCGTTGGACATGTACTCGAGCTATGGCGCGCGCGGCGACGCGTTCGCCAGCGCGGTCCGTGTCCTGCGCGACGGTGCGGGGGAGACCAGTGACGGCGGTTGAGGAGAGAAAGCGCGAAACCGCGCCCCGCAAGCGTCGTGAACGCAAGGAAAGCCCGTTCGTCGCCTTCCGGACCGCGCTGACGGCCTGGCTTTCGCGGCCGCTCGCCTCGTTCCACCTGGTCCTGGCGCTTACCGGTGTGCTGACCGTGATCGGCATCGTGATGGTGCTGTCCGCGTCTTCGGTCGCCTCGTACAACCCCAAGACCGGCACCGGCGTGTACGCCCAGTTCAGCAAGCACCTCATGTTCGTCGCGATCGGCGCCGTGGTGTTCTGGATCGGGCTTCGGGTGCCGCTGGAACGCGTCCGGCGGCTGTCGGCGACGGCGACGGTGGTCTGTCTCGGGCTGCTCGTGCTGGTGCTGACCCCGCTCGGCTCGGAGGTCAACGGCTCGCAGGGCTGGTTCCGGCTCGGCGGGTTCGCCTTCCAGCCGGTCGAGGCGGCGAAGGTCGCGCTGGCCTTCTGGGGCGCGCACATCCTGGTGATCAAGTACAACATCATCAACCAGTGGCGCCATCTGCTCGTGCCGGTGGTGCCGATCGCGCTGCTGATGTTCGCGCTGGTCATGATGCAGCCCGACCTCGGCGGCACGATCACCCTCGCGGTCGTGCTGATGGCCCTGCTGTGGTTCGCGGGCGCGCCGAAACGCCTGTTCGGCGTCATCCTCGCGGGTGGCCTCGCCGGGATCCTGGTGCTGGCGATCATCGCCCCGTACCGGCTGGCGCGGGTCATGTCGTTCGTCTCCGGCGACCCGGACACCAGCGCCGACGGCTTCCAGGCCAACCAGGCGAAACTCGCGCTCGCCGACGGCGGATTCCTCGGCAAGGGCCTCGGCCAGGGCCAGTCCAACTGGGGCTACCTGCCCAACGTGCAGAACGACTTCATCTTCGCCCTGATCGGCGAGGAACTCGGCTTCATCGGCTGCGCGGTGGTCCTCGGGCTGTTCGCCGGGGTCGCCGTCGTCGGCCTGCGGATCGCCACCCGCAACCTCGACCCGTGGATCCGTATCGTGGCGGGCACGCTGACCGTGTTCCTGGTCGCGCAGGCCGGCATCAACATCGGCTACGTCGTCGGCCTGCTGCCGGTCACCGGGGTCACGCTGCCGTTGATCTCCTACGGCGGGACGTCGCTGGTGATCACCATGCTCATCATGGGGATCCTGGCCAACGCCGCCCGGCACGAACCGGAGGCGGTGGCCGCACTGCGCTCGCAGGGGCCAGGTAAATTCGGACGCCTGCTGAGGCTTCCCGCGCCCGAGCCGTACCGCCCGCCGGCCAAACGCAAGGGCGGCGCGGCCAGGGGAGGCGCCGCCAAGGCGGCGAGGCCCGCGCCGAGGACGGCGAGGCCTTCGCCCGCACAGGAGCGGCGCCGTTCGGTACGGGAGCCCGGCAGGAGGACGGCCGCGCGAACGGCGGCGAACCGCGGTACCGCGAAACGAGGTACCGCAAACCGGAGAGGTCATAGGTGAACAACCCCGTCAGAGGTGGCGCTTCAGGCGAGGTCGCCGGCAAAGCGCCGGTGGTCGTGGTCGCCGGCGGTGGGACCGCCGGGCATATCGAACCGGCACTCGCCCTCGCCGACGCGGTGATGCGCCTGCGTCCCGACGCGAAGGTGATCGCGCTCGGGACCGAGCGCGGGCTGGAGAACAAGCTCGTCCCGGCGCGGGGCTACCCGCTGGAGCTGATCCCGCCGGTGCCGATGCCGCGCAAGCCGACCCCCGAGCTGCTGAAGATGCCGCTGAAGGTCCGCGACGCGGTCAAGCGCACCCGTGAGGTCCTGGACCGGGTCGGCGCGGACGTCGTCGTCGGCTTCGGCGGCTACGTCGCGCTTCCGGCGTATCTCGCCGCGCGCGGCCGCACGCCGATCGTGGTGCACGAGGCCAACGAGAAGCCGGGCCTGGCGAACAAGGTCGGCGCGCGGTTCGCCGTCCGCGTCGCCGTCGCGGTCCCGGGGACGCCACTGGCGAAGGCCGAGGTCATCGGCATCCCGCTGCGCCGCTCCATCACCTCACTCGACAGGGCCGCGCTGCGCGCCGAAGCCCGCGAGCACTTCGGGCTCGACCCCGACGCCCCGACCCTGCTGGTCTTCGGCGGCTCGCAGGGCGCGGTGTCGATCAACGGCGCAGTCTCCGGCGCGGCCAAGGAGTTCGCGGACGCCGGCGTCGGCGTCCTGCACGCCCACGGACCGAAGAACACGCTGGTCGTCCAGGAGTTCCCCGGACGGCCCGCGTACGTCCCGGTGCCGTACCTGGAGCGCATGGACCTCGCGTACGCCGCCGCCGACGCGGTGCTGTGCCGCTCCGGCGCGATGACCGTCGCCGAGGTGTCCGCGGTCGGCCTGCCCGCGGTGTTCGTCCCGCTGCCCTACGGCAACGGCGAGCAGGCGGTCAACGCCCGGCCCGCGGTCGACGCCGGTGCCGGGCTGATGGTCGACGACGCCGACCTCACCCCCGCCAAGGTCGCGGAGCTGGTGATCCCGCTGGTGTCCGACGCCGACCGGGTCGCGAAGATGAGCGCGGCCGCGGTCGGCCTCGGTCACCGCGAGGCCGACGAGACCCTTGCCAAGATCGTGCTGGAGGCCGCAGGTGCCTGACCAACTCCCCGACACGCTGACGCGTGCCCACCTGATCGGGATCGGCGGCGCCGGGATGAGCGGTATCGCCCGGATCCTGCTGGCCCGCGGCGCCCAGGTGTCCGGCTCCGACGCCAAGGAGTCGCGCGCGTTCCTTTCGTTGCGTGCCCAGGGCGCCGAGATCGCCGTCGGCCAGCGCGCCGAAAACCTCGACGCGTTCCCCGAAGGCCCGTCCTCGGTGATCGTGTCGACCGCGATCAAGGACGACAACCCGGAACTGATGGCCGCGCGGGAACGCGGGATCACCGTGCTGCACCGCGCCGAGGCGCTGGCCGGGCTGATGGAGGGGCACCGCGTCGCCTGCATCGCCGGGACGCACGGCAAGACGTCGACGACGTCGATGCTGACCGTCGCGCTGCAGCAGTGCCGTCTCGACCCGTCGTTCGCCATCGGCGGCGACCTCAACGAGTCGGGCGCCAACGCGCACCACGGCGAGGGCGGGATCTTCGTCGCCGAGGCCGACGAGAGCGACGGGTCGTTCCTGGCCTACTCGCCGTCGGTCGCCGTGGTGACCAACGTCGAACCGGATCACCTGGACCACCACGGCACGGCCGAGGCCTACGTGTCGGTGTTCAGCGACTTCCTCGGCCGGATCGTGCCGGGCGGGCTGCTCGTCGTCTGCGGTGACGACGAGGGCGCCTCGGAGCTGGGCGCACGGGCGTCCGAGCAGGGCATCCGTGTCCGCCGCTACGGGCGTTCGGTCACCGGCCCCGACGACGCCAGGATCCTGGACTTCGCGCCCGCCCCGGACGGCGGCGTCGTCCGGATCTCGTTGCAGGGCGAGGAGATCGTCCTCCGGGTCGCGGTGCCGGGCGAACACATGGCGCTGAACGCGATCGCCGCGCTGCTGGCCGGGATCGAGCTCGGCGCGCCGGTCGAAGGACTGGCCGAAGGTCTCGCCGCGTTCGGCGGTGTCCGGCGGCGGTTCGAGTTCAAGGGCCGCGCGGGCGACGTCCGGGTGTACGACGACTACGCGCACCACCCCACCGAGGTCGACGCCCAGCTGCGCGCGGTGCGGACCGCCGCCGGCTCGGGCCGGGTCATCGTGGTCTTCCAGCCGCATCTGTACTCGCGCACGAAGACGTTCTCGAAGGAGTTCGCGGCCGCGCTGTCGCTGGCCGACGAGGTCGTCGTGCTGGACGTCTTCGGGGCGCGCGAGAAGCCGGAGCCCGGCGTGAGCGGCGCGCTCATCGCCGAGGGGATCTCCGGTGTCCCCGTGCACTACCAGCCCGCGTTCGACGTCGCGGCGAAGCTCGCGGCGGACCTGGTCAAACCCGGCGACCTGCTGGTGACCATGGGCGCCGGCGACGTCACGCAGCTCGGCCCGGAGATCCTGGCCGAACTGGACCGGCGGGCGGGATAAGTCATGCCACAGACCGGGGAACGCCGCCGCCCGGCCGAACCCGGTCGGCGTCCGCGCTCCGAACGGGTCAAGCGGACCCCACGGGCCGAACGGACTCGACGGCTGAAGGAACGGCGCGGCAGGCGGTCGGTCGACGACCGCCGCCGTTCCGCCCGGCCGAACCGGCACAAGGAGCTGCGGCGGCGCTGGGTCGCGCTGCTTTCGGTGCTGACCGCCGTCGCGCTGGTCTACCTGTTGTGGTTCAGCTCGATGCTGGGGGTGCAGCAGGTCGAGGTCGTCGGGGCGGGCTCCGTGCCCGCGGACCAGATCCGCGCCGCGGCGGCGGTGCCGGACCAGAAGCCGATGCTGCGCCTGGACACCGACGAGATCCGGGACAAGGTGGCGCAGATGCCCGGCATCGCCACCGTCGACGTCTCCCGGTCGTGGCCGAGCACCCTCGAGATCACCGTGACCGAACGGACCGCCATCGCGTTCTTCGACAGCGGACCCGGCGGCGACGGCGTGCACCTCGTCGACGGCGGGGGAGTGGTGTTCAAAACCGTCAAGGAACGGCCCGCCGGGCTGCCCGAGCTCAAGCTTCCCTTGGTCTCGGCCGACGACCCGGTGACCCGCGCGGTGACCGGCGTCCTCGGGGTGATCCCGCAGCAGTTGCTCAAGCAGGTCACCACCGCGACGGCGAAGACCCCCGGCAGCGTCGAGTTCGCGCTGGCCGACGGGAAGACCGTGCGGTGGGGGACCTCGGCCGACACCGAACGCAAGGCGAAGGTCCTGGCCGCGCTGCTAACCCGTGAGGGCAAGGTCTTCGACGTCTCGGCCCCGACCTGCCCACCGTCTCCTGACGCGTTTCGTCCTCTGAATGCGGTAGTTCGCGACGCCAACTACCGCATTCAGAGGACGAAACGCGGGGTTCAGCGGGTGACGAGGGCTTCGATACCGTCCAGCATGCGTTCCAGCCCGAACGCGAAGGTCTCGTCGGCGGCTTCGCAGGTGTCCGCGTCGTAGCCGCCGCTCTCCCAGATCCGCGTCATCGCCGGATGCCGCGACACGTCGAAGTACTTCTCCCAGAACACCGAGCGCTGCCCCCACCACGCGTCCGTCGACTCCCCGGTCTCCTGCTCGACCTGCGCCGTTTCGGCGAAGAGCGTCGCGTTGGCCTGCACGTAGATCTCGATGCTGTTCGCGGCCGCGGCCGCCTTGCGCGGCTCCAGCCCGATGTCCGACACCGCCGCGATCACGTACTCCTGGCCCGCCATCAGCCCGGGCCCGAGCACCGGCCGCACCATCGACGTCGACCGCAGCCACGGATGCGCCCGGAACACGGCCAGGGTGCGCTCGGCGTAGAGCCACACCTGCTCGCGCCAGCCGTCCGGACGCGGATCGCCGGGGCCGGGGAGGTTTCGTTCGGCGAGCACGGAGTCGACCATGAGATCGAGCAGTTCCGTCTTGCCGGGGACGTAGGTGTAGAGCGTCATCGTGCCGGCGCCGAGTTCCTTGGCGATCTGGCTCATCGACACGGTCGCCTCGCCCGCGCGGTCGGCCAGTGCGACGGCGGTGGCGATCACCTGGTCGAGGGTCAGTTTGGGCTTGCGTCCCCTGGTCGGCTGCCGGGCTTCGCCGCGGTCACGCCACAACAGATCGAGGCTGCGCTCGAAGTCCATCCACACTCCACTCGGCCGTGAAGCTGGATTCTACATTCTCGTATGCGGTACGGTTAATCTTATCCCGTAGGGCGTACGAAAAGGAATGGGGAATCGTGACGATCCTGGTGACCGGTGCGACCGGAAGCGTCGGCAGGCTGCTCGTCGACGAACTGGTGGAGGCCGGGGCGCCGGTGCGGGCGCTGACCGTCAACCCGGCGAAGGCGGCGCTGCCCGAGCAGGTGGAGGTCGCCAAGGGCTACCTGGGCAAGCCGGAGACGCTGCCGGAAGCCCTCGAAGGCATCGAGACCGTGTACCTGGCGCCGCTCGCGGCCAAGGTGGACGACTTCGTGAAGCTGGCGAAGGAGGCCGGAGTGCGCCGCGTGGTGGCGCTGTCGGGCAGCAACGCCGACGACCCGGCGGAGAACTCGAGCGGCGTGGACTACGCGATCATCGAAAAGGCCGTCCAGGCGGCGGGTTTCGACTGGACGTTCCTGCGGCCGGGCGCGTTCATGAACAACACCCTCGGCTGGGCCGAGACGATCAAGGCCGAGCGGGTGGTCCGCGAGGCCTACCCCGAATCCCGGATGACGCCGATCGACCTCGCGGACATCGCCGCCGTCGCGGCGCACGTCATCCTGACCGAGGGACACGTCGGCAAGAAGCACACGCTGAGCGGGCCGACGGCGATCAGCCAGCGCGAACAGGTCGCCGCCATCTCGGCCGCGCTCGGCGAAGAGGTGGTCTTCCAGGAACTCACGAGGGAAGAGGCGAACAAGCAGTGGGCCGCTGCCGGCATCCCGGCGGAGATCGCCGAATGGCTCCTCGACGGCTTCGCGTACTTCACCGAGAACCCCGACAAGCCGACCGGCGTGGTGCAGGAGCTCACCGGACGGCCGGGCGTCACCTACGCGGAGTGGGCGGTGGCGAACGTCGAAGCGTTCCGCTGATCTTTCGGCCTCGTGAGTGGTAGGGACGGTTAGAGGCAAGGGTGTCTTAAGTTCCTACACGGAGCGTGGCTGAGGCTGATCCCACCTGCGTCAGGAGGGACTAGCGGAGTGGTGTGGGCTGAAGGCTCCCTTCACCGAGTCTGATGCGACGAAAGGAGCCTTCGCCCCCCCGCCGGTCGGCTACGGGGAGCGCCGGTTCGGTCGCAGGTACCGCCTCGTGAGTGGTAAGGACGGTTCTAACCGTCCTTACCACTCACGAGGGGTTTCAGCGGGCTCGGCGGGGGAGACGGGTCGGCAGCGGAGCGCCCTTTCGCGGCTGGTCCGCGGCCTCGGCGGGCGGGGACGATCGCTGCGGCTGGGGCAGGGGTGGCGAGGCCTGAGCGGGCCAGGCCGGGGTGATCATCGCCTGCGCCCCGACCCGGCGGACGGGCAGCCCGTGCGACTCCCGGGCGGGCAGGCCGGGCCAGATCTCGCCCGCCTCCTTGGCGGCGTCGCGGATGGCGGTGCCGTCGAGCGAGGTGCGCGACTCCTCGATGTCGCGATCGAGCCACTGGACGATGAACTCCAGCGGCCCGTCGGGCGGCAGCGGCCACAGGAAGATCTCGTGGTCGACGTGGAACGCCGAGCCGCCCAGACCCTGCGCGCGCAGCACCGGCTGATCCGGTTTGGTGGCCGACGGCACGGAGATGGTCTCCGAACTGGCCCGCCTGCCGTCGGGGAACAGCACCCCGACCAGCAGCGCGTTGTAGTCCGGGACGCGGCGGTGATCGATCAGGCCTTCGCCGGGTTCGTCGAGCAGGAGATCCCGCGAGTACACCGACAGCTGGAACGACACCGACTCCGGCCACACCTCGATGCCACGCAGCGCCACGATGGTCCGTTCGGCCCGGCCCAGCGGCATCGACCAGGGAAGGATCGCCGGGACGATGTACTCGTGCGGCGTCTCCACCCAGGGACGGCCGTTGTAGCCGAACAGCTCCTGTTCCGGCACCGGGAACAGGGGCCGGCTGCGCGGACCGTCCGTGAAGAAGCTCATCGCGGCGTGGCGGGACGCGGGGTGAAGCTGTCCGACCTGCCGTTCACGCCGTCGACGACCACCATGCGCTCACGGTAGCCGATGACCACGCCGGTACTGAACGGTTTCACCGCACCTTTCGCGTCACCCGAAGCCCTTGATCTTCACCTTCGTGCCCTTCGGCACCTTGGTGCCCGGCTGCGGATCCTGCTCCAGGACGAAGTCGAAACCACCGTTTCCGCCGCCGTGACCGTTCCCGTTTCCGCGACCCTGACGGTCCGGCTCCAGACCCGCCTGTTTCAGGATCTGGATCGCCTCCTCCATCCGTTTGAAGGTCACGTTCGGTACTTCGACGGCGTTCGAAACGAACACGCCGATCCGGCGGTTGCTCGCCTTGCCGCCGCCCTTCGGGTCGGTGCGGATCACCTGACCGGCGGCGAACTGGTCGGAGAACTCCTCGCCCGCCTGGAACGGCTGGAAGCCGGCCTGCTGCAGGATCTGGAACGCCGCCTCCTTGCTCTGGCCCGTGACGTCCGGCACCGGCGGCAGCGGCTCGGGGCCCTTCGACAGGATGATCGTGACCTGCCCGCCGATGTTCAGCTGCGAACCGGGGCTCGGGTCGACGCGGACCACCTTGTTCTTGGCGACGTCGCTGTACTCCTGCTCGCCCTGGACCGGGGTCAGCTGCGCTGCCTTGATCGCCGTCTCCGCGTCCTGCTGGCTCGTCCCGGCCTGGATGTCCGGCACGATCGGACGGCCCTTCGACAGCACGACGTTGACCGTGGCGCCCGGCGCGAGCGACGTGCCCTCCGCCGGGTCGGAGCGGATCACCGTGTGCTGGGCGGCGGTGTCGCTGTACTCCTCGGTGTAGGCCGGGGTCAGCTTCGCCGACCGGAGCGCGTCGCCGGCGGCGGCCTGGTTCATCCCGGCCAGCTTCGGCACCGACGACGACGTCGGGCCGGAGTCGTTGAGGATGAAGGCGAACGCGCCGATCAGCCCGCCGAGGACCAGAACAGCGGCCGCGATCATCAGGTAGAGACGTTTGCGCGACGCCGGCTGCTCGTCGTCCGCCGCCGGTTTGGGCCGCGGGGGAGGCGTGCGGGGCGGCTGCGCGGCGGGGATCTGCGGCTCGCGGTGCAGCGCCTGCGTTCCGCGCGGCCCGGTGACCGGCAGGGTCGCCTCGGCGACCGGGGGCAGCACGGTCGTGGCGGCGGCGGCCGGGGCCACCGCGGGAACGGCGGGGATACCGGGAGTGGTGCGCTCGGCGTCGGTCTCCCGGTCGGCGTCGGCGGGCAACGGCACGGGCACCGGGACCGCCGGGACACCGAGGACGGTGCGCAGGTGGTTCAGCTCGGCGAGGAACGCCGCGGCGTCGGCCGGGCGCTGCTCGGGGTCGCGGCGCGTGGCGCGCAGGATCAGCTCGTCCAGCTGCGGCGGGATCCCCGGGCGCAGCTCGCTCGGGCGCGGGACGTCGTCGTTGACGTGCCGGTACGCCACCGAGAGCGCGGTGTCGCCGGTGTACGGCGGGCGTCCGGTGAGCATCTCGTACAGCAGGATCCCGGCCGAGTAGACGTCGCCACGCGAGGTGGTCGCGCCGGTCGCGACCTGCTCGGGCGAGACGTAGGCGACGGTGCCGAGGATGACGCTCGAACTCGTGGTGCCCGCACTCGCGACCGCGCGGACCAGCCCGAAGTCGCCGACCTTGACCACGCCGCCCGAAAGCGCGGTCCCGCCGCGGCCGATGAGGACGTTCTCCGGTTTGACGTCGCGGTGCACCAGACCGGCGGCGTGCGCCGCGGCCAGTGCCGAAAGGACCGGTTCGGTGATGCTCAGCGCGAGCGCGACGTCCAGGGGACCGCGTTCGGCGAGCAGTTCGCGCAGGGTTCCGCCGTCGACGAGCTCCATCACCAGGAACGCGCGGCCGGACTCCTCGCCGCCGGGGGTGTCGAAGCCCTGGTCGTGCACCGCCACCACGTGCGGGTGGTGCAGCCGGGCCGCCGAACGGGCTTCCCGTTCGAAGCGTTCGACGAAGGACCTGTCGTCGGCGAACCGCGGGTCCATGATCTTGATGGCGACCTGGCGGTCCAGGCGGGTGTCGACGCCGCGGTACACCGACGACATCCCACCGCGTGCGAGCAGCTTGTCCACCCGGTAGCGGCCCTCGAGCAGAGTGCCCACCAGCGTGGGGTCCGTGCGTGTCACGGCTATGGATCGTACGGAAGTACCCATGTTCTGGTGTACGGGACCTGGGTCGCCGGGGATCACGATTCTCGCCATTTCGTCGAATCGGCGGTATCCGTGACCGGTTCGGCACGCTCCGTCATCGCCCGAGTCGTCACCCATGCGCACTAACGGAGCGGGAGACGGAATGTGGCACAGTGTCACCTGTGAGTGGTATTCCCGTCGCCGACGACGTTCTCGATGCCGATGTGGCCGTTCTCCCGCTTCCGGAGGTCGCGACCGCGCTGAACGTTTCGGCCAACAAGGTCCGCCAGATGCTGCGCGACGGCCACCTGATCGCCGTCCGGCGCAAGGGCGAGCTGTACGTCCCTGTCGCGTTCCTCGTGAAGGACGGCGTGGTCAAGGGCCTGGCGGGCACCATCACCGTGCTCGCGGATTCCGGGTTCAGCCGGACGGAGATGCTGCGCTGGCTCTTCGCCGAGGACGAGACCCTGCCCGGGACCACCCCGGTCAACGCGCTCCGCACCAGCCACGGCACCGAGGTCAAGCGGCGCGCGCAGGCGATGGCGTTCTAGCCCGCCCGGGCGTTCTGACCAGTACATACGTCGCGGCCGCGAGGAGCTGGCAGCCCGCCGCCGCCCCCAGCGCGGCGGTTACGGAGAGTGCGCTCAACGGTCCCGCGACCGCGGCTCCGGCCGCGAGCCCGGTGATTTTCACGCTCGCCGCCGTCGTGAAAACCTGTGCCCGCACCGCCGTGGGCGCTTCCCGATGCCGGATGGCGAACAGCGCCGAAAGCTGCGGCCCCTCGGCGAATCCGGCGAGCACGGCGGCTGCCAGCAGGGGCACCACGTCGTGGCCTGCCGCCGCGAGCAGGAAGCTCGCGCCCAGCAGGACCGTACTGGCGAGCACGGTGCGATCCGGCGGCGGTGGCCTGCGGGCCAGCACGGCGTTCGCGACCAGTGACGCGGCGGCCAGCACGGTGAGCAGGAGCGCGCCGAATCCCGGATTCCCCAGCCGTTGGGCGCCGAGCAGCGGATAGCAGACCACGGCGATCCCGATGCCGACGAAGGACACCGTGGACGTCGCGGTGGCCCGCAGCAGCGCGCGATTGCGGAAGAGGACCGCGAACCCGTCGGCGAGCTGACGGCGGATCGGTCTCGTCGGCTTCGCGTCGGTGGCGGGTAGCGACCACGCGGCGGGGAAGGCCGCCGCGACCAGCGTGATCGCGAGCGCCACGGCAGCCGGGGCGCCGGCGTACGCGGCCACGAGCCCGGCGAGTCCCGGCCCGGCGAGGCTCGCGGCGGTGAATGTCATCGCGTCCAGCGTGCTCGCCCGCTCCAGCGGTATCGCGCCGCGGACGTGCGGCAGCTGCGCCGTCCACCCGCCGGCCAACGCGGGGTTGAGCAGCCCGGCCGCGACGGCCACCACGATCGCCGCCGGGAGTCCGACCAGCGCGAGTACCGCGCCGAGCCCGCCCGCGTACGCGAGCAGTGCCCACGCCAGCAGCCGTCCCGGCCGGGGACTGCGGTCGAGCAGGGCCCCGAGCAGCGGCCCGCCCGCCGCCGCGGAGATCGTCAGGCCCGCGAGCAGCGCGGATCCGGTGGCGGCCGAGCCGTCGACGCCCATACTGAGCAGGAGCAACGCCGGTCCGGACAGCTCGTCGCCGGTCCTGGCGACCGTCGCGCCGGTCAGGTAGGCGGCGAGCCTGTAACGGCTTCTCATGAGCGAGACGTTACAGTGGGATATGACTTCAGCGCAGCGGGATTTCCTGCCCGGCCGGTCGGCGCGGGCGGCGGCGCAGCGGGCGGTCGATCTGCTGGAGGTCCTGCTCGCGCCGGAACCCTCGGTCGCGTCGGTTCGTGCGGTGCTGGAAGCGCACGGCGAAACCTCGGTCGAGCTGGCGCCTTCGGACGTGGCGTCGCTGCGCGAGGCGGCCGTCCAGCTGCGGGAGGTGTTCGCGGCGCGGGATGCCGCGGAAGCGGCCGGCGTGCTCAACCGGCTGCTGGCCCGCTACGCGCATCCGCCGCGGCTGACCGATCACGCCGACGGGTTCGGCTGGCATCTGCACGTGGACGCCGACGACGACGGGCCGTGGGGCGCGTGGCTGGTGACGTCGTCCGCGCTGGCGCTGGCGGTGCTGCTCGCGGACCGTCAGGCGCCGCCGGGCGGGTTGTGTGCCGCGTCGGGGTGCGGGAAGCCGTTCGCGCACCTGGGCGGGGGAAGCCCTCGCCGGTACTGCTCGACGCGGTGCGCTACTCGGGAGCGGGTGGCGGCGCACCGGCGGCAGCGTTCGTAAGCGGTAACGCTCGTGAGTGGTAAGGACGGTTAGAACCGTCCTTACCACTCACGAGGCCCCGAGCGGATCAGGACTGCTGCTTGTCCCGCCAAGCGATCCAGGAGCGCAGCTTGTCCAGGTTGTAGTCCGGCCCGCCGGTCGCCACGGTGAACAGCGAGACACCGTGCTCCAGCAGCTTCGGGCCCAGCTCCTCGGGCTCGCCCTCGACGGCGACCGAACGCTCGATCTCCTTCGGGTCGCGCCCGACGTCGGCGCAGTGCTGGTCGAGGATCTTGACCTTGCGCTCCACGACCTCCGGGTCGCCGAAGCCGTGCCAGATGTCGGCGTGCTTCGCCACCAGGCGCAGGGTCTTCTTCTCGCCGCCGCCGCCGATCAGCACCGGGATGTCCCGGACCGGCTGCGGGTTCAGCTTGCCGAGCCTGCTCTCGATCCGCGGGAGCGCCTCCGCGAGGTTGTCGAGCCGTCCGCCCGCGGTGCCGAACTCGTAGCCGTACTCGTCGTAGTCCTTCTCGAACCAGCCGGAGCCGATGCCGAGGATCAGCCGTCCGTCGGAGATGTTGTCGACGGTGCGGGCCATATCCGCCAGCAGTTCGGGATTGCGGTAGCTGTTGCACGTCACCAGCGCGCCGATCTCGACCCGCGACGTCGACTCCGCCCAGGCGCCCAGCATGGTCCAGCACTCGTAGTGCAGGCCCTCGGGCTCGCCGTAGAGCGGGTAGAAGTGGTCCCAGTTGAAGACGATGTCCACCCCGAGGTCTTCGGCCTCCGAAGCCGCCCGGCGGATCGCCTTGTATTCGGCGTGCTGGGGCTGCAGCTGGACGCCGATCCTGATCTTCCTGTTCGCAGCAGTGGTCATGTTCGCACCCTAAGCCTGGAGTTGCTCCACGTGCTCGCCAGCAGCCTCGGCAGAGCGACACCCAGCCGACGACGGCGGGGGACGACCGCGCGGGTGTTCAACACGTCGTATCCGAGGGCCTCGATCTCGTCGAGGATGCCTTCGTAGAGCGCGAGCGCGGTCCGCACGCAGTCGCGGGATTCCGCGCGCAGCAACGGGATTCCCGCTTCGGCGCGGCGGTAGACGGCCCGGTTGCGCGCCACCGCGACGGCGAGCGCGCGCCGCACCCGCCGGTCGGGCAGGCCGCGGGCGCGGGAGAATTCGAGCAGCTCACGGTCGACGCCGAACGCGGCCAGTTCCTCGGCCGGCAGGTACAGCCGTCCCCGGTCGAGATCCTCGCCGACGTCACGCAGGAAGTTGGTCAGCTGGAACGCCTCGCCCAGCGCGGTGGCGCCGGGCACGGCTTCCGCGAGCGGGACGACGGTGCCGAAGACGGGCAGCATCTGCAGGCCGATCACCTCGGCCGAGCCGTGGATGTACTCGCCGAGGTCGGCGTAGGTCGCGTACTCGGTGATCTTGAGGTCCATCGCCATGGACCGCAGGAACGCGTCGAACAGGTCGCGGTCGAGATCGTGGCGCCGCACGGTGTCGGCGAGGGCTGTCAGTACCGGATCGGCGGGTGTGCCGCCGTCGAAGACCCGCGCGACCATGACGGCGACCTCGTCGAGCGCGACCGCCGGATCGGTGCCGGGCGCGGGATTGTCGACCACTTCGTCCGCCATCCGCGCGAAGCCGTACAGCGCGTGCGCGAACGGCCTCGTCCGCGGCGGCAGCAGCCGGGTCGCGAGGAAGAAGGTGCGGCCGTAGTGCGCGTTGATGCGCCGGCATTCGGTGTACGCGGCCCGCAACGCCGGTTCGGTGATGCCCGCGGCGTCGAGTTCGCTCATCGGCCGGTGACCCTTCCCGCCGCGAGCCTGCCGGAGATCACCACCGGCGGGATACCGACGCCCGGCGTCGTCCCGCAGCCGGCCAGTACGACGTTGTCCACCGCCCGCATCAGGTTCCCCGGCCGGAACGGGCCGGTCTGGGCGAAGGTGTGCGCGAGCGAGAACGGGGTGCCCGCGGTGAGCCCGCGTTCCGCCCAGCCCGCCGGGGTGATCGTCTCGTCGACGGAGAAATCGTCCGCGAAGCCGGTGAGGCCGCGGGTTTCCAGTGTGCGCAGGAGTTCCGTGCGGTACGCGGGCCCGACCCGGTCCCAGTCGATCTTGCCGCGGCCGAGGTTCGGCGCCGGGGCCAGTACCGAGATCACCTGGTCGCCGCCGGGGCGAGGGCGGGCTCGGTCGCCGTCGGCCGGGTCACCAGCAGCGACGGATCGCTCATCAGCTTGCCTTCGCGGATGATCTCCGAGAACGTCTTCTCCCAGGCGTGGCCGAAGAAGATGGTGTGGTGGCCCAGATCCGGCCACGATTTCGGCGCGTGCCCGTGCAACACGACGGCCGACGGCGAGTACCGCAGCGGAAGCGGCCGCCGGGGACGGGCGCCGAGCAGCCGGTACGCGGTGCCGAGCTCGGTCGCGAGAACCACCGTGTCGCAAGGGATCCGCTCACCGGTGCGGGTCCGCACCGCGCGCACCCGCGAGGAAACCCTTTCCAGCCAAGCTGCTTCGGTGCCGAAGCGCAGCTCCGCGCCGGAGCGTTCGGCCGCGTTCGCCATCGCCCGCGCGATCGCGCCCATCCCGCCCGACGGGTAGTAGACCCCGCCGACGGTGTCCATGTAGGAGATGACGCCGTACGCGCCGATCGCGCGCGCCGGGTCGAGTCCCGCGTAGAGCGCCTGGAAGGAGAACAGGCGACGCACCCGGTCGTCGCGCAGGAACCCGCCGATCTTCGGGCCGAGCCGTCCGAAACCGCCCAGTGCGGCCAATTTCGCCAGTTCCGGGCGCACGAGATCGAGCGGCGAGTCGAAGTTCGCGCCGATGAAATGGTCCTTCTGCACCGCGTACAGCTCGGTCAGCCAGCGCCGCAGCCGCCGATAGCCCTCGGCCTCGGCCGGACCGGCGGCTTCGCGGATCTCGGCCTCCATCGCCGCCGCCTCGGTGTGCACGGCGATCGTGCTCCCGTCGGCGAACCTCGCGCGGTAGGCCGGGTCGAGCCGCGTCAGCGTCAGGTTGTCCGCCAGCGATTCGCCGACCGCGGAAAAGGCCTCGTCGAGCAGCTCCGGCATGGTCAGGACGCTGGCGCCGGTGTCGACGGTGTTGCCGCCGAAATCCGCCTGCCCGGCCCGCCCGCCGGGGCTCTTGTCCTGCTCCAGCAGCGTCACCCGGCGTCCGGCGCCGAGCAGGTGCAGCGTCGCCGACAGCCCGGCGAGCCCGCCACCGATCACCACCACGTGGTCACTCGGACCGGTGACAGTGCGCATCAGTACGTCCGCTGGGTCGCCTTGACGACCAGCCCGGTCAGCGCGGCGGGGGCGGGTTCGGCCAGGTGGGCGCGGTCCAGCGCGGCCATCGCGGAGTCGGTGAGCTCGTCGATACGGCGTTCCACCGCGTCGACGGCGCCCACGTCCTGCAGCGCCTCACGCACGGTCTCGACGGCGTCTTCGGACAGGTGCGCGTCGCCGATGGCGTCGGAGATGACCTTCGCCGCCGCGTCCTTGCCCTGTTCGGCCGCGCGCTGGAGACCCAGCGCGACCAGCAGCGTCCGCTTGCCCTCACGCAGGTCGTCGCCCGCGGGTTTGCCGGTGACCGACGGGTCGCCGAACACGCCGAGCAGGTCGTCCCGCAGCTGGAACGCCACGCCGACCTCGTCGCCGAACTCGCGCAGCGTCGCGATCAGCGCCTCGTCGGCACCGCCGAGCGCGGCACCGAGGTGCAGCGGGCGCTGGACGGTGTACGCGGCCGTCTTGAGCTTGCAGATGTGCAGCGCCGCCTCGGGGGAGGCGTCGCCGGTGGCCTGGGTGCGGACGTCGAGGTACTGGCCGGCGAGCACCTCGGTGCGCATCGCGCGCCACGCCGGCCGCGCCGCCGCGAGGGCCGCGGGCGGGAGCGGGGCCTCGCCGAACATGTCGTCGGCCCAGGCCAGCGCGAGGTCGCCGACCAGGACGGCGGTCGCGAGCCCGAACGTGCTCGGCGAACCCAGCCAGCCGCTGTCGGCGTGCAGCTTCGCGCCCGCGATGTGCACCGTCGGCGAACCGCGGCGCGAATCGGAGGAGTCGATGAGGTCGTCGTGGATCAGCGCGCACGCCTGGATCAACTCCAGGCTCGCCACTGCCTGCAGCACGCCTTCGACGTCCGGCCCCGCCGGATCGCCGCCCGCGCCGCGCCAGCCCCACCAGGCGAACGTCGGGCGCAGGCGTTTGCCGCCGCCCAGTACGAATCCGGCCAGCGCGTCGATCCCGGCCCCGACCGTCGGCTCGGTGCGGCGGATTTCGGCACCGGCGCGCTCGAGGAATCCGGCCAGCGCCCGCTCGACGTGGGCGGGCAGATCGGCGTCGTAGGCGGACGTGTCCATGAGCACATCCTCCGGGAAGGACGTCGTCGTGACCCAGTCGGGTGCCTTCGAATGTGGCGAAAGAGACGTCAGCCGCGGGTCTTGTCGTAGTGCCGCTTCGCCCGCGCCCGGTTCCCGCAGTCCGACGAACTGCACCAGCGCCGCGACCGGTTGCGCGTGTGATCGGTGAAGACCCAGCCGCATCCCGGTCCCTCGCACTCCCGGATCCGTTCCAGCTCGCCGGACCGGAGCAGGTCTTCGGCCGCCAGCGCGAGGAAGTGCGGCAACGCGGCGTCGTCCACCAACGGCACCTGCCACCGCAGCGGCAGGGACGGCGTGAGTTCGGCGTGCCGGTACGCCGCCAGCAGCGGCTTGCGCAACGCCGTGACGTCCGGCGGATCCGACACCAGCACGCGATACAGCGTCTCGCGAAAGTCCTTGACCGCCTCCAGGACGGCTTCGGAGACCTCCAGCCGTTCGGTGCCCGCGCCGACCAGGACGACCCACTCGGACAGCCGTGCCGGAGCCGAAAGCCGGTCTTCCCGCCGGGCCGGATCGCGCCGCCAGGAAACGGTGTTGACCAGGTCCAACGGCACGCTCCCGCCGATGCTGTCGTACCCGTCCCAGTGGCCGTCCACGAATCCTCCTAATGGTCAAAAGCAGTTTAGCTTGTTAGGGTCTGGCTATGACAACGCTCCGGCGCAGCTACCTGGCCGGCGCCCGTGTCGGGCTCGGACTGGGCGTCGCGACCTTCGTCCTCGGCGTCACCTTCGGCGCGTACAGCCAGACCCTCGGCTGGGGGATCGCCGCCCCGATCGTCGCTTCGCTCGTCGTGTTCTCCGGCTCCGCCCAGTTCGCGATGGCCACCGCGCTCGCGGGCGGCGGCAATCTCGCCGTCGCGGTCGGCGCGGCGGCCCTGATCAACGCCCGGTTCCTGCCGATGGGCGCCGCCGTCGCCTCGGATCTGCGCGGCGGACGCCTGCGCCGCGCCTGGGAGGGCCAGGCCGTCGTCGACGGTTCGTGGGTGGCCGCCCACCTCGGCGAAGGGCGGTTCGATCGCGAGAAACTCATCGGCTGCACGCTCGTCCAGCTGCCCGCGTGGGTGCTGGGGACGGTGCTCGGGGTCCTGGCCGCGCCGCCGCCGGACGTCGTCTCCCGGTTCGGGCTCGACGTCGTGTTCCCCGGCTTCTTCCTGGTCCTGCTCATCGACGAACTGCGCCGTTCGCGCCAGGCGGCGCTGACCGCGGCCCTCGCCGCCTGCCTCGCCGGGATCCTGGTGCTGTTCGTCCCCGTCGGGCTCGCGCTGATCGGCGCTTCGGCCGCCGCGCTGCTCGGGCTGGGGGCGCGGCGATGACGCTCTGGCTCGCGATCGTCGCCGTCGCGCTGGTCAGCATCGGATTCAAGGCGGCGGGGCCGGTCCTGCTCGGCGACCGGACGCTGCCGCCGCGGCTCGCGGGGGTCATCGCGCTGCTCGCGCCCGCGCTGCTGGCCGGGCTCGTGCTCACGGACGTGACCGGTCCGGCCTGGTCCGGGCTCGACTGGACGCTCTGCGCCGGTCTGGCCGCGATCGCGGTGACCTACGCGCTGCGCGTGCCGGTGCTCGCCGCGATCCTCTGCGGGGTCGTCGTCACGGCCGCGCTGCGGTTCCTCCTCTAGCTCCAGAACGGTCCGCTCAGCCCGGCTTGGGCGAAGTACGCGGCCGCGGCGGCCGGGTCCCGGCGGGTGTAGCCGTGGTCGAGCCTGCCGTCGTACCAGCCGGCCGCGAGCCGCCACAGTGTCGCCAGATCCATGACGTAACCCTTGTCCTGCCCCGTTTCCGCCAGCCATTCGTCCACACAGGACTCATCGCAGAACAGCCGCTGGTTGGCGCAGGTGTGCACGACGTCGTCCCACATCCGCGCCACCGGGACGAGGAAATGCGCGACCAGCCCGCCCTTCGGCGGTGTCCGGTCGTTCACCATCAGCGCCTGTGGTTCGCCGCAGCAGCGGCAGCGGGTGGACACCAGCACCTCGGGCTCGGCCTTCACCAGATGCGGGATCGCGAACGCATCCCACGCGCAGCCGCCCCACCACAACGTGCGCTCGCCCATCACGGAGAAGCCGAGCGGGATCGCCGCGAACGGATGCGCCAGCACGACGTGCTCGCATTCGTCGAGCACGAGATGCCGCCGCTCCGCGAGCCGGTGCAGTGCCTGTTTCGCCACCGCGAGTGATCCGTGGGCGGCGTCGGCCAGTTCGGGCGCCGTCGGCGGCCTCCCGTGCTCGGCGAACGCGCGGTAGACCGCGACGCGGACGTCCTCATCCCAGCTGGTGTCGGTCTCGGCGCTCATGGCGGCTCCCTGTGCTCACCACCGAGTCTCCCCAGGCGGGCTCCGCTCGGCAACCGCTCGTACGTGGTTCAAATCGCACGCCCATAGCCTGAGAGGGGGCTCCCAGCCAGCGGACATTCCCCCCTAACATGACCGTATGACGTCGGTGGTCGAGCGGTTGCAGGGTGATGGACCCGTGTTCTCCATCGAGTTCTTCCCGCCCCGGGACGCGGCCGACGAGGCCGTGCTGTGGAAGTCGATCCGGGAACTCGAGCCGCTGGACCCGGCGTACATGTCGATCACCTACGGCGCTGGCGGCTCCAGCCGGGACGGCACGATCCGCAGCATCGCCCGCGTCGCGACC
Source organism: Amycolatopsis sp. EV170708-02-1 (assembly GCF_022479115.1). NCBI lineage: Bacteria > Bacillati > Actinomycetota > Actinomycetes > Pseudonocardiales > Pseudonocardiaceae > Amycolatopsis > Amycolatopsis sp. EV170708-02-1. The sequence continues at coordinate 1,187,394 of NZ_CP092497.1, read as the reverse complement.
GAAACCACGCTGGTGCCGATGGCGCACCTCACCGCCGTGAACCACTCGGTCGCGGAACTGCGCAACGTCATCGGCTGGTACGCCGCCGTCGGCGTGCGGAACATCCTCGCGCTGCGGGGGACCCGCCGGGCGACGTCTACGGCGACTGGGTCCCGCATCCGGACGGGCTGAACTACGCCGAGGAACTCGTCGAACTGGTGCGTTCGCTCGGCGACTTCTGCGTCGGCGTCTCGGCCTTCCCGTACGGCCACCCGCGCTCGGCGAACCTCGAAGCCGACACCGAGTACCTCGTGCGCAAGCTGCGCGCGGGCGCGGATTTCGCGATCGCGCAGCTGTTCTTCGAGCCGGAGGACTTCCTGCGCCTGCGTGACCGGGTGGCGGCCACCGGCTGTGAGGCACTGGTCATCCCCGGCATCATGCCGCTGACCACGCCGCGGACGCTGCACACGTCCATCAAGCTGTCCGGCGCGCCCGCGCCGCGGCGGCTGCTGGACCGGCTCGAGCCGCTGGCGGGCGACCCGAAGGCCTTCCGAGCCGAAGGTATCGACGCGGTGACCGAGCTGTGCGAGCGGCTCATCGCCGAAGGCGTGCCGGACCTGCACTTTTACACGTTCAACCGGTCCAAGGCCACGCGTGAGGTGGTCAACCGGCTCGGGCTGGTCCCGGCCCGCGCGTAACTCCGTACCGAAGTCGCCCCCGGTCCCGGTAGCGTGCCGGGCATGGCTTCGACCGCGCAAAGTGTGCACCAGATCTGTGACCGGTACGTCGACGAGTACGCCGCGGCCGACCCGGTCGCCGCGACGACGTTCGGTATCTCCGGATACGACGACCAGCTGACCGACTACTCGCCCGCCGGGCACGCGGCCAGGGCCGCGATCGCCCGGCGCGCGCTGGCCGAGATCGCCGAGGCGGAGCCGGTCGACGACGGCGAACGCGCGGCCAAGGCGGTGTTCAGCGAGCGGATCGCGCTGAACCTCGAGATCCACGAAGCCGGTCTCGACCTCGCGGTGCTGAACGTGATCGAAAGCCCCGTGCAGGAACTGCGCATGGTCTTCGACTACATGCCCACCGACACCGCGGAGGACTGGGCGACGATCGCCGCCCGCATGGCGCGGGTGCCCGAATCGCTCGACGGTCTCCGCGCCTCGCTGCTCGCCGCCGCGGCCGCGGGCCGGGTGGCGGCGCTGCGGCAGGTCGGCAAGGTCGCCGAACAGGCCGAGACCTGGGCCGGCCTGAAGGACGAGACCGGTTTCTTCGAGACCCTCGCCTCGGGCGCGAAGGACATCGACGACAAGCTCCGCGCCGAACTCGGCCAGGCCGCGCACGCCGCTCAGGAGGCGTACGCGGAGTTCGCCGGGTTCCTCCGCGCCGAGCTCGCCCCGCTGGCGCCGGTCAAGGACGCCGTCGGCGCCGAGGTGTACAAGCTGTGGTCCCGGGTGTTCACCGGCGCCACCCTCGACCTGGACGAGGCCTACGCCTGGGGCTGGGCCGAATTCACCCGTATCGAGACCGAGATGCGCGAGGTCGCCGGCCGGATCAAGCCCGGCGCCACCCTCGCCGAGGCGGCCGCCGCCCTCGACGCCGACCCCAAGTACGTCGTCCGCGGTCGCGCGGAATTCCAGGCCTGGATGCAGAACCTGTCCGACAACGCACTGAAGTCGTTGCGCGGCAAGCACTTCGACATCTCCGACCGGGTGATGGCGCTGGAGTGCAAGATCGCCCCGCCCGGGGGCACCGTCGGCGCGTACTACACCGGCCCGAGCGAGGACTTCTCCCGCCCCGGCCGCATGTGGTGGTCGCTGCCGCAGGGCCGGGACGAGTTCACCACCTGGCGCGAGGTCAGCACGGTCTACCACGAGGGCGCGCCGGGTCACCACCTGCAGATCGCGACCGCGGTGGACCAGTCGGAATCGCTCAACAAGTACCAGCGGCTGCTCGCGTTCACCTCCGGGCACGCGGAGGGCTGGGCGCTGTACTCCGAGCGGCTCATGGAGGACCTCGGCTTCCTCGCCGACGACGGCGAACTGTTCGGCATGCTGTCCGAGCAGCTGTTCCGCGCCGCGCGCGTGATCGTCGACATCGGCATGCACCTGGAACTGGAGATCCCGGCGGGCACCGGTTTCCACGAGGGCGAGCGGTGGACGCCCGAGCTGGGCCTGGAGTTCATGCTCACCCGGACCGTCACCGACCCGGCCCACGTGCACGACGAGATCGACCGCTACCTGGGCTGGCCGGGACAGGCGCCGTCGTACAAGCTCGGCGAACGGCTCTGGCTCACCGCCCGCGAGGAGGCCCGCGCGCGGCAGGGCGACGCGTTCGACATCAAGCAGTTCCACACGCGGGCGCTGGCGCTGGGCGGGATGGGGCTGGACACGCTGCGGGAGATGCTGGCCGCGCTCGACTGAGCCGAAGGACGCTTTCCCCGCATAAGACGAGGCGAAGGGCGCTTTCCCCGCATCACACGCGGGGAAAGCGTCCTTCAGCTCTATTCACTTGCCCGCCTTGATACGTTCCTCCCGTGCACCGGATCTTTCTCGTCACCCCACCCCCGCCTCCTGAGCGGGGTGTCTCCGGCCGCGCGGCGTTCCCGCCGCCCGGCCGATCCGTGCTGCACTGAAGCACCCCGCGTCGTCGACGTCCCTTCCGACAGACACAGACGCAGGAGCGTTTCCCCATGTCCGTTGCCGTACCCACGCGCGCCCGATCGTCGGCCGCGCTCGTCCTCGCCGGGGTCCTCTGGGGGACCGGCGGCCTCGCCGGATCCCTGCTCGCCTCCCGTGCGGGCCTCCATCCGCTGAGCGTCGCCGCGTACCGGCTGCTCATCGGCGGCGTGATCGCCACCGGCTACCTCTGGCTCACCGGAGGCCTTCGCGGCCTTCCCCGCACGTCACAGGCCCGTCGTCGCCTCCTGGCGGTCGGCGGGTTGTTCGCCCTCTTCCAGACCAGCTACTTCGCCTCGGTCTCGCTGAGTTCCGTGAGCGTCGCGACGATGACCACCATCGGCAGCGCACCCGTCCTGCTCGCCGTCGCGACGGTGGTCAAAACCCGCCGCCTGCCCGGAGCGTGGACGGCGGTGTCGCTGGCCGGGTCGCTCGCCGGGCTCGCGCTGCTGCAATGGACGCCAGGGCAGGAAGTCAACGTCGCCGGAGTGCTGTTCGCCCTGCTCGCGGCGGCCGGGTTCGCCGCGCTGACGCTCGTGACCGCGACCCGCGTCGAGGGGCTGGATCCCTTGCCCACCACGGCTTTCGGCTGCTTGATCGGCGGCGCCGCGCTCTCTCCCGCCGCCTTGTGGTTCGGGATGGCCGTGCCGCTCCAGGCCGACGTGCTCGCGCTCGTCGTCTACTTCGGTGTCGTGCCCACGGCGCTGGCGTACGCCGCGTACTTCCGCGGCCTCGAGAGCGCACATCCCGTACTGGCCGCGCTGTCCGCCCTGCTCGAACCGCTGACCGCCGCGCTGCTGTCCATGGCCGTGCTCGGCGAACGGCTCGGCGCCGTGGGCTGGTGCGGCGCGGTGGTGCTCATCGCCGCGCTCGCCATCGCCTACACGAAGCCTTAGAGCGGCAGCGTCCGGCCGAGGATCGCGAAGGGCCGCGGATCCCCGGCGAAGTGGTAATCCCGCAGCACATCGACGAATCCGACGCGCCGGTACAGGTTCCAGGCCCGGCTGGTGCCTTCCGGCGTGGACAGGAGGACGTGGGCGTTGGGTACGCCGTCGAGCAGCCGTCGCAGGAGGTCCTCGCCGATCCGCTTCCCCTGGCTTTCGGGGCTGACGTGGATCTCGGTGAGCTCGAAGTAGTCGGACATCCAGTGCTCGGCGGCGGCCTGGCCCTCGCGGCGGGTCAGGCCGTGGCGCACCTGTTCGTGCCACCACTGGCCGCCGCGGCCCTTGTAGCCGTAGGCGAGCCCGAGCAGCACGCCGTCCGCGTCGAGCGCGGCCATGCAGCGCCAGCCTTCGCGCAGCGCGTGCGTGAGCCACATCGGCGCGCGTTGCTCGGCCGTGCCTTCGGGGTAGCGCATGGCGTTGACGTAGATGGTCAGCGCCTCGGGGAGCCGGGCGCGGAACTCGTCCGCGGACAGCTGGACGTAACGGGTGCATTCCGAGGACATCGCGGTCACGGGCGCCCATCCTGCCCGTCGCCCGCGACGTCCGCGGGAGTACCCCCGGTCAGTGCGACGAGATCGTCGAACGTCGTGGGGTACACCGACTTCGGATGCCCGGCGGCCGCCCAGACGACTTCGTGAGCGCGTAACGCGATGTCGACGAGCGTGGTCAACGCCTTCGGGTGACCGACCGGGGCGACGCCGCCGATCGGCTGCCCGGTGTGCGTGCGGACGAAATCCGCGTCCGCCTTGCCGATCTCGTCGGCTTCGGTCAGCGATGCGAGGAGGCCGGTGTCGGCGCGGTGCGCGCCGGAGGTCAGGGCGAGCAGGGCCGTTTCCGTGTCGCCGGTGCGGCCGCGGAAGACGAGGCTGTTCGCGATCGCGCCGACCTCGACGCCGAGCGCTTCGGCGGCCTGGGCGGCCGTGCGGACTTCGGCGGGGAGGATCCGGATCCCGTCCGCGGCGGCCTGCTGGCCCGCCTCGGCGAGCGCGGCCGCGACCTTGGCCACCGAGGGATGGTCGATGGTGCTCATACGCCTATGAGATCACGTGGCCGATGCCGTGTCCCGCACCACATGCGGCGATCACCTCGCTACGGGGTTGAAGGAATGGGCACTTCAGGGTTACATTGGACTTGTTCGAACAGACGTTCGACATTCGGTGAGCGCGCACCGGTAGGTGCCCGGCGCGGGGCGGGGGAAGCGCCTCGGCTCCGGGCACCGGCCGGCGCTCACGTACAGGAGGAGGGTCGTCATGTCCGTTTCGGTCGTGTCCCCTGACGAAGCCGAGAGGCCGGGGGGCGCCGCGCAGCCCGCCCTGCCGATGTCGTTGCGCCCGCCGGCACCACCCGCGGCGGTCTCCTTGTACGCGCAGGCGAGGCGGGGGCTCGCCGAGGCAGAGCGGGAAGACGATCCCGCGGAGCGGTTCATCGGCGCCTACCTCGCCGCGCTGCGGGGCGCGGCGGCGGTGCTGGAGGCCCGCGGCCGTCCGCACCGGGGCCGCGCCAGGCCGGCGAGCGGCTGGGTTCTGCTCGATTCCGTCGCGCCCGAGCTGAAGGAATGGGCGGCGTTCTTCGCGGCCAACTCGGCGACGCGAGCCGCCGCGCAGGCGGGTATCACCGGCAAGGTCACCGTCGAGCTGGCGGACGAGCTGACGCGGGCCGCCACGGTGTTCCTGGAACTGGTGCGACGGGTGGTGCACGGGCTGCCGATGGGTGACTCGGCGCATGTGGCTTAGCGCACCACGGAGAGGGGGTGCCCGATGGCCGGGCAGGCCATGATCGACCAGGGCAGGTTCCTGGAGGTGATCGGCGCCGAAACCGAGCTGATGGCTCAGGTGGCGCATACCGCGTCCGCCGACGCGCCGGTCCCGACCTGCCCCGGCTGGACGCTCGGCGAGGTCCTCCGGCACGTGGGCAGTGTGTACCGGGTCACCCGCCGCTGGATCACCGACGGGCGGCGTCCCGAGCACTGGCAGCGCAAACCGGGGCCGGGGCAGACCCTGGAGGAGTACTTCCGCGAGGGCCGGGACGAGCTCGTCGCCGAGCTGTCCGCGCACGATCCGGACGAACTGGCGCCGACCTGGTGGCCGGCGGACCGCAGTTACGGGTTCTGGCGGCGCCGGATGGCGCACGAGACGACGATCCACCGGATCGACGCCGAGAGCGCGGCCGGCCGGGAGGTGTCGGAGATCCCGAGGACGTGGCGGTCGACGGGATCGACGAGGCACTGGTGCTCTGGTTCGGCCAGCGGCTGCCGTTGCTGGGGCTGTCCGGCACCAAGACCGGATCGGTCGGCGTGCGCACCGCGGGCCACACCTGGATCGCCAGGGCCGGGCCCACGGAGACGGTCGCCTGGCGATGCTCGGCCGAGGAAGCCCGGCGCGCGGACGATCTGGTCACCGGGAAACCGGACAAGATCTACCGCTGGCTCTGGGGCCGGGCGGGTCCGACGGCGGTGACGGTCAGCGGAGACCAGGACATGGCGGGACAACTCTGGGCCCTTCTGCGGCTCGCGACCCGATGACCGGTCGGTGGGGAAGCCAAACCGGTCAGGAGCGGTCGGCGAAGCCGAAGATGTCCGAGTTCGCTCACAGCACTGAAACTGTCGGTGGTGCCGTCTAGGTTCATCAGGGTGACAACGCGCCTGGTGAACCTGGTCTTCGACTCGGCCCTTCCCAGGAATCTGGCGGGTTTCTGGGAAGGGCTGTTCAGCTGGGACGCCCCGTTCGAGCCGGCGTTCCGGTCCGAACCGGGCCCGAAACGGGGCAAGAACCGGCTGCACCTGGATCTGGCGAGCCGTTCGCCCGAGCACCAGGCCGAGCTGGTGGACCGTGCGCTGTCCCTCGGCGCACGGCATATCGACATCGGCCAGGGGCCGCCGGAGGAGAAACGGGTGCCGTGGGTGGTGCTCGCGGACCCCGAGGGCAACGAGTTCTGCGTCCTCGAGCCTCGCGAGCAGTACGAGGGCACGGGCGCGATCGCGTCGGTCGTCACCGAAGCCCTCGACCCGGAGCGGCTCGCGCGGTTCTGGGCGGCCGCGCTGGGCTGGGAGGCCGGCGTCCGGGAAGAGGCGATCGTCGGCCTGCGGCCACCGGACGGTCGCGGCCCGTGGGTGGAGTTCCTCCTCACGAAAGAGGAGAAACGGCACCGGAACCGGCTGCGGTTCGAGATCGCGCCACGGCGAGGCGGGAGCCGGGCGGCCGAGGTCCGGCGCCTGCGGGAGCTGGGCGCCACCGGGCGGAACGGCGACGCCATGGTGGATCCGGAGGGTAACGAGTTCAGCGTGCTCACGCCCCGCTGAGTGTTTCGCCAGGGTTGCGCGGCGTCGTCGAACGCTGACCTGAGCGAAACACCGGCGCCGTGGGCAGGCAACAACCGGCCGGGACCGTTGAGCTCATGGAGACCTATCGAGCCCGGCCCACCCTGGTCCATCCCGGCGAAGAGACGACGGCCGCTTCGGCCTGGCGCGTCCGGATCCGCGTGGACGACCGGCCCGGCACCCTGGCCAGGATCGCGATCCGGCTGGCCGACCTCGAGTGCAACATCCTCGGGCTGTCGGTGCTCCCGGTGCCCGGCGGCGTGCTCGACGAGATCGTCCTGAGGCCGGCCACCGGCCTGCCGCGGCAGCTGCTCATCGACGCGATCCGCGACGAAGGATGCGAATGCTCAGCCGTCGTCGACGCGGACCTGGCGGAGCTGGTCGATCCCGCCACCGCGACGCTCACCGCGGCCAAACGAGCCGTCGAGGAACCCGGTGGCCTCGCGGAGGTGCTCCGCGGCGTCTTGGCGGCCGACGTCGTCACGAAGGTCCCGTCGATCGAGTCGAACCCGGCCCGCACGGAAGGAGGGCACCGGGCGGTGTTCCCCGCGGGGGACGGCGCGGCGTTTGTCGCCCGCCGCCGGTGGTCGCCGTTCGTCGAACTGGAACTCAGCCGCGCCGTCGCGCTGACCGGCCTGGTCGCCGCCGTCCGTGACAACGTGACCGGCCCGATCGTGCTCGACCGTGCCGACGGCGCCGCGATCGTCCTGCGCAAGGGCGTCCCCGGTGACGCGGAAGCGGTGTCCGCGCTGCATCAGAGATGCTCGATGACGACGCTCTTCCACCGCTATCACACCGGGATGCGTGCCGTACCGCGCCGCTGGCTGCACCGGCTCCTGATGCCGCCGCGCGGGATCAGCCTGCTCGCGGTCTGCGGCCGCGACGTGATCGGCCTCGGGCAGCTGATCCCGCCGTCCGACGGCGGCGCGGCCGAAGTCTCGCTCCTGGTCGAGGATTCCTGGCAGCGCCAAGGCATAGGCTCGGCTTTGCTGGCCCGGCTCGCCACGCTCGCCCTGGCCAAGGGGGAGCGCGAACTCACCGCCGTCTGCCTGCCCGGCGACGACTCCCTGTACCGCACCGCCGTCCGCGTGGGGCTCCGCCCCGAACGCGTCGCCGACGACTCCGGCACCCTGCGCTTCACGCTCCCCGACCCCCGCGTTTAGTCCTCTGGACGCGGTAGTTCGCGTTACCGACCACCGCGTTCGGAGGACGAAACGCGGGAGGGCGTCAGCGGTTCCAGAACCAGTCTTTGCAGCGGGCCTCGCCCAGCGCGCGCTTCTTGCGCTCGGGAGTGAGCCGCTCCAGGTACAGCTTGCCGTCGAGGTGATCGGTCTCGTGCTGCAGGCACTGGGCTAGCACGTCGACGCCTTCGACCTCGACAGGCTCGTTGCGCAGGTCGACGCCGCGCACCACGGCGTGCTTCGCGCGCACCACCGGGAACCACAGCTCCGGCACGGACAGACAGCCCTCGCCGATCTCGTGCGTCTCTTCGGAGAGTTCGACGATCTCGGGGTTGATCACGTATCCGCTCAGCCCGCCGACGTCGTAGCTGAACACCCGCAGCCCGACCCCGATCTGCGGCGCCGCGAGCCCCGCGCGCCCGGCCGGTTTCACCCCGTCCATCAGATCGGTCACCAGCGACTCGATCTTCTTGTCGAATGTCGTGACCGGGTCGCATACGGTCTTGAGCACGGGATCCCCGAAATAGCGCAGGTCGCGCATCACCATGTTCGAACGTCCTTCTCCGCGGGTCTGAGCGGTGATTCTAGGCCCGCAGGCGCAGCCCCTTGGGAGTCGCCCGGAAACCCGCCTCCTGGAGGACGGCCGAAAGCTCCGAGGTGAGCGCCACCTCGCCGTCGGCCTTCTGCACCGCGAGCTGCCCGAGCCAGCCCTCCCGTACCGCCGTGGACAGCGCCCGCGCGGCCGACCGCAACGTGTCCTGATCTTCGGTGAAGCTCAGCAGCGACCGGCCGCCTCGTTCGACGTACATCGCCGGGACACCGTCGACGAGGACCGCCAGCGCCCCCGCTTTCCTTGCCGGACGGTGCTTCGTGTCGCCCGTCGCGGCGGGCCACGGCAACGCGGCACCGTAGGGCTGGGCCGGGTCGGCGGCGGCGAGGACGACGGCGCCTTCGGTGGTCGTGCGCTGATTCCCGGATTGCGCGCGCAGCCTGTCGACGGCACCCTTCGCCGCGAACTGCGCCGCGCCGAGCCCTTCGACCACATAGCCCCGGACGACCTGGCCCGAATCCTCCATCCCGCGCAAAACCTTGTAGATCCCGGAAAAACCGCCCGTCACGCGCTCGGTGTCGAGGGCGCCGCGAGTGAGGACGCCGTGCCGTTCCAGGAAGGCCTCGGTCCGCGCGTGCGCGCGCCTGGTCGGATCCGGCTCGCGATCGGGGGTCAGGGCCCAGCGTCCCGCCACCGTCGGCGGCCCGGTGCGCGAAGGCATCGCCGGACGCCCGGCCCGAAGCCTCGCGTACCGGCCGCGAGGAGCTTGCCGCCGTGGCTTGTGCGCCGCGCCGGAGCCGGAGACCTGTGCCCGCAGCGGGCCCAGCGTGTCCCCGGTGACCAGCCCGGCCCACACGAGATCCCACAGTGCCGCCACGACTTCGCCGTCGTTGGGCGGGGTTTCGACCAACGGCGACGCCCGGTCCACGAGCTGGCGGAAGAACTGCGCTCCACCGTCCAAAGTGGACAGAATGGCTTCATGGAGCGGACCGGACGGCAGGTCGTCGTCGAGATCCGGCAGGAGCAGATCGGCGACGTCCGTGGGTGCGAGCGCCAGCCAGCCGTCTCCGCCGGACAGGGAACCGCAGCCGCACCAGGTCACCTCGCCCGCCGTGGTGAGCTCGTCCAGCAGCGACGGGGTGTAGCCGGGCAGCCTGCTCGGCAGGATCAGGGACTCGACCGCGCTCGCCGGCAGCGGGGCACCGGCCAGCTGCTCGACCACGGACAGCACGTCGTCCGCCGTCGGCGCCGACCGCACTCGCGCCCCGATCCCGTGCCACGACGGCAGGAACCGGCCCAGTGCCGCCGGTTCGACCGGCTCGACCTCGGCCCGCAGCCGGGCCAGCGACGCCCGCCGGAGCCTGCGCAGCACCGACGCGTCGCAGAACTCGATGCCGACGCCGTGGGTCTCCGGATGCCCGACCGGGCTCAGCTCACCCCGGACCAGCCTGCCCTGCGCGGTCAGCCTGTCCAGCACGCCGGTGACCACGGCCGTCCCGAGCCCGAACCGATCGGCGGCCTGGCGGGCGCTGAACGGGCCACGGCTTCGCGCATAGCGGGAAAGCAGGTCTCCGACCGGATCCTCGACGGGTTCGGTGAAGGCCTCCGGCACGCCGACCGGCAGCGCGGTGCCCAGCGCGTCCCGCACCCGGCCCGCGTCCTCGATGGCGATGAAGCGCTCGCCGCCACCGATGCGCACCCGGATCACCCGTCGCGCGGCTTCCAGCTCCTCCAGCCATTCCCGCTGAATACCGCGCGCGGCGGCCTCCTCGATCGAGAGATCGCCGAGGAACCGCAACAGATCCGCGGCGTCCTCGGCGTTGCGGGCATGCCTGTCCGGGTCGAGCCGTTGCAGGGAACGCTCGACTTCGGCGACGACCTCGGCGTCCAGCAGTTCCCGGATCGCCTCGGTGCCGAGCAGCTCGGCCAGCAGCGTCGAATCCAGTGCCAGCGCCGCGGCGCGCCGTTCCGCGAGCGGGGCGTCCGTCTCGTACAGGAACATCCCGACGTAGCCGAAGAGCAGGCTGCGCGCGAACGGGGACGCGGACGGCGTCTCGACCTCGACCAGCTTGACCTTGCGGGACCGGACGTCGGTCATCAGCTCGCGCAGCCCGCCGACGTCGTACACGTCCTGCAGGACTTCCCGCATCGCTTCGAGCACCACGGGGAACCGTTCGTACTTGGCCGCGACCGAAAGCAGCTGGGACGCCCGCTGCCGTTGCTGCCACAGCGGGGTGCGGCGGCGCGGATCCCGGCGGGGGAGCAGCAGCGACCGCGCCGCGCATTCCCGGAACCGCGCGGCGAACAGCGCGGAGCCGCCGACCTCGGCGACGATCAGCTGCTCGACCTCTTCCGGATCGAGCAGCACGTCTTCGACCCCGATGGTGACCTCGGCGCCGTCCATGTCCAGCGCTTCGGGCAGCCGCAGCACGATGCCGTCGTCGGAATGGGCCACCTGGGCGTCGACCCCGCGGTTCTCCCGCAGCCGGGCCGCGATCGCGAGCGCCCACGGCGCGTTGACCTGCGCGCCGAACGGCGAGTGCAGGATGACGCGCCAATCGCCCAGCTCGTCGCGAAACCGTTCCAGGAGCACGGTTTTGTCGTTCGGCACATGACGGGTGGCCGACTTCTGCTCCTCCAGGTACGCCAGCAGGTTGTCGCAGGCGTACTCGTCCAGCCCGGCGACGGCGGCGCGTTCCCTGGCCGCGGACGGCTCCGAAGTGGACAGTTCGCGGACGAACGCGCCCAGCGCCCGCCCCAGTTCCAGCGGGCGGCCGGGGGCGTCGCCCTTCCAGAACGGCATCCGGGCGGGCTCACCCGGCGCGGGGACCACGATCACCCGGTCGTGGGTGATGTCGGTGACCCGCCAGGAGGAGGTGCCGAGCAGGATCGTGTCCCCGACGCGGGACTCGTAGACCATCTCCTCGTCGAGCTCGCCCACGCGCGACCCGGGTTTGTCGTCGCCGCCCGGCGTCATCACGGTGAACAGGCCGCGGTCGGGGATCGTGCCGCCCGAGGTCACGGCCAGCCGCTGCGAACCCGGGCGGCCGTGCAGCTCGCCGCTGACCCTGTCCCAGGTGATCCGGGCGCGCAGCTCGCCGAACTCCTCGCTGGGGTACCGGCCGGCGAGCATGTCGAGCACGGCGAGCAACGCGTCGTCCGGCAGGGACGCGAACGGCGCCGCGCGGCGGGCGAGGGCGGCCAGCTCGTCGACCGTCCACGATTCGAGCGCCACCATCGCCACGACCTGCTGCGCGAGCACGTCCAGCGGATTCCGCGGATACCGCACCGCTTCGATCGCCCCGGACGCCATCCGTTCCGCCACCACGGCGCAGGAGACGAGGTCGCCCCGGAACTTCGGGAACATCACCCCGCTCGACACCGCGCCCACCTGGTGCCCCGCCCGGCCGACCCGCTGCAGCCCCGAAGCGACCGTCGGCGGCGCCTCGATCTGCACGACGAGATCGACCGCGCCCATGTCGATGCCCAGCTCCAACGAGGACGTCGCCACGACGCACGCCAGCCGCCCGGACTTGAGCTCCTCCTCCACATGCGTGCGCTGCTCACGCGACATCGAGCCGTGGTGCGCCCGCGCGATCACCGGCGCCGCGCCGGTGGTGAGCCCGGACTGGCCGATCGCCTCGGCGGGATACCGCTGATCCGGCTCCAGCTCGCTCTGCTCCGCCACGAGTTCGTTGAGCCGGGCCGTCATCCGCTCGGTGAGCCGCCGCGAGTTGGCGAACACGATGGTCGACCGGTGCGCCTGGATCAGTTCGAGGACCCGCTCCTCCACGGCGGGCCAGATCGACGGCCGCCGCGGTGCGCCGTCGATGTCCTCCAGCGAGCCGGGCAAACGCGCGAGACCAGCGTCGAGGTCTTCGTTCTGCTTCGGCCCCTGCGGACCGTCGAGATCGGCCATGTCCTCGACCGGGACCTCGACACGGACCTCGATCGTCTTCGCGAGCTTCGGCTGGACGACGGTGACCGGCCTGCCACCGGCCAGGAACGACGCGACCTCGTCGATCGGCCGGACCGTCGCCGACAGCCCGATCCGCTGGGCGGGCTTTTCGAGAAGGGCGTCGAGCCGCTCCAGGGACAAGGCCAGATGCGCGCCGCGTTTACCGCCCGCGACCGCGTGCACCTCGTCGATGATCACCGTCTCCACGCCGCGCAGCGAATCGCGGGCGGAGGAGGTGAGGATCAGGAACAGCGACTCCGGCGTGGTGACCAGCACGTCCGGCGGGGTCTTGCCGAACGAGCGCCGCTCGGCGGCGGTGGTGTCGCCCGTGCGCATGCCGACGCCGATGTCCGGCACCGGCAGCCCCAGCCGCCGCGACGCCTGCGAGATGCCCGCCAGCGGCGCCCGCAGGTTGCGCTGGACGTCGACCGCCAGCGCCTTCAGCGGCGAGACGTAGAGGACACGGCAGCGTTTCCGCGGCTCGGACGGCGGCGGCTCGACCGACAGCCTGTCCAGCGCCCAGAGGAAGGCCGACAACGTCTTGCCCGACCCCGTCGGGGCCACGACCAGCGCGTGTTCCCCGGCGTGCGCGGCACGCCACGCCCCTTCCTGCGCGCGGGTGGGCGCGGCGAAGGCCCCGGTGAACCAGTCCCTGGTCGCGGGGGAGAAGAGGTCGAGTACGTCTGCCACGCCCTCCATACTGCGCCGGACCACCGACAGTTTCGCTCCGAGGGCTGTGACGAGGCACCCGGTCGGGACGAGATCGGCGGGTTCCGCACGTGCGGTGACCTCGCTCATGGGAGCATCACCGCCAGCGCGACCGGATCAGTGCTGGGGCGGTCGCCGTTCGTCTGTTGAAGGGGTATGAGCTGTGCGGATCCTGTCGGTGGACCTCGGGACGTCCAACACCGTGGCCGTCCTATCGGCGCACGGGAGGCCGCCGCGGGTGGTCGAGGTCGACGGTTCGGCCAACATGCCGTCCGCGGTGTTCGCCACCGAAGACGGCACGATCATGGTCGGCCGCGACGCCGAACGCCGTGCCCGGCTCGACCCGACCCGCTTCGAGCCCAACCCCAAACGCCGCATCGACGAGCAGACGCTCCTGCTGGGCACGGACGTCATCCCGGTCACCGAGGTGCTGGCCGCGATCCTGCGCCGCGTCCTCGACGAGACCACCCGCCAGCTCGGCGGCGAACTGCCCGACGAGGTCCGGCTCACCCACCCCGCGCAGTGGGGGCAAACCCGCCGCAACGTGCTGTTGTCCGCCGCCCGGCTCGCCGGGATGGGCGGCAACCTCGTGCTCGTCCCCGAGCCGGTCGCCGCGGCCGCGCATTTCGCGTCGTTCCCCGGCAAGACGCTCGCGCCGGGCCAGGCGCTCGCCGTGTACGACCTCGGTGCCGGCACCTTCGACGTCGCGATCGTCGGCGCGACCCAGAACGGCGGCTTCACCGTCGTCGCCGAAGACGGCCTTCCCGACCTCGGCGGTCTCGACGTCGACCAGGCGCTGCTGGTGCACGTCGGCCGCGAGGTCTCGCACAGGGACCCCCAGCGCTGGCAGCGGGTCCTGCGGCCCGAGTCCACTCCGGATCGTCGTACGCGGCGCGCGCTGCAGGAGGACGTGAAGGCGGCGAAGGAAGCCCTCTCCCGGCACCCGCAAACCGAGGTCCCGATGCCGGAGCCGTTCGAGGACGTCCTCGTCACGCGAGGCGAACTCGAAGCGCTGGTGCGGCCGTCGATGCTGCGCAGTGTCGAGCTGATGTCGCGGGTGGTCCGCTCGGCCGGGATGACCCCGGACCGGCTCGCCGGTATCTACCTCGTCGGCGGTTCGAGCCGTCTCCCGCTGGTCGGCAGCCTGATCGCGGAGAAGCTCGGCGTCGTCCCCGGCAGCCTCGACCAGCCCGAGACCGCGGTGGCGCTCGGCGCCCAGCACGTCGCTTCCGACGGCATCAGCTCGCGTACACAGGGCGTCGAAGGGCAGGTCGCGGCGGGAACCGGGGCGCATCAGGTCGGCCCCGGCGCGTCGGGCCCGTACCCGCCGCCGCAGCAGGTCGCGTCGATCCCCGGCTACTCGGGCGGGGGCCCCGGCCAGTCCGGCGGCTTCCCCCAGTCGGGTTATCCGAACAGCGGCCCGCAGCAGGCGCAGCAGCCCGCGCCGACGAATTTCCCGACGTACTCGCTCGCCGGGCAGGCCACCGCCGAAAAGGCGCCCGCGAGCAAGAAGAAGCCGCTCGTCATCGGCGCCATCGTGGCCGTCGTCGTGCTGCTGGCCGCCGGGCTCACGTTCTTCCTGACATCCTCTTCTGCGACGACCTACACGGCCGACGAGTGCAAGGTGCCCGGCGCGGCCGACGACAAGGGCCTCACCGGCTGCCTGCGCCAGCTCGCCGGGAAGATCGCCGACACCGGGGACTGCAAACCCGGGATGGGCAACGGGCCGGCGAAACCGGCGGAAGACCTCGGCGTGACGTCGACCTGCTCCGCGCCGGGCCGCGCCGGGACCCAGGTGACCTATCTGCAGAGCGACTCGGCGGAGAAGATCAAGGCCTACACCGACGGACTGCTCAAAGCGGCCGGCGGGGACCGCACCGAGGCCAAATGGGTCGGCAACGCGCTGGAAGGCCAGTACTCCTCGGCCGCCGGGCGGAACGCCGCCGTGCTGGTGTTCACCGTGACCGACCGGCCGCTGGTCGGCTTCATCTACCAGGTGCCGGCCGAAGGGCAGGCCCCGACGCCGGGTGAGCTGGCCGACTACTTCGAGAAGAGCGTCCAGCCGGGCGAGTAGCCGCCTTTTCCCGATCCTCAAGTCCGTGAAGGCCTCCTTGAGGGACCCAGAGTCCCTCAAGGAGGCCTTCACGGACCACCGGCCTCCCGCGACCGGTCCCGGGCTAGACTCCGCTCGATGCGTATCACGGTCTTCCGGCGGCTGATGGCCGACGAATTCGGTCCCGGACGTGCGGAAACCCTCTCCAGGGATCACGTCTTCGGCGAACTCGGGGGCCGGACCGTCGAACAGGCCCTCGACGCGGGAACCTCGGCCAAGGACATCTGGCGGGCGGTCTGCGAAGCCTTCGATATCCCACCAGAGCGGCGTTGACCTCGAAGAACGGGCAAGAACTCTAGCGCAACGGCGTGTCGGCGACGGCCTCGAACACACGTTCGTCTATGGTGTTGTCCACAACGGGGTCAGCGATCCACAGCTTGGGCGCGAGGCCTGGAATTGTCGGTGGTCGCCCGTAGCGTCGGACCCGACAGCTCAGAACTGAATCAAGCCCTACCGGCTCAACCAACGAGGTGGACTCCATGGCACCAGCAGCACCCGACAAGGACAAGGCGCTCGAACTGGCCCTCGCCCAGATCGACAAGCAGTACGGCAAGGGCTCGGTCATGCGCCTCGGCGAAGAGGGCCGCGCGCCGATCGAGGTCATCCCCACCGGCGCCATCGCACTCGACGTCGCGCTCGGGATCGGCGGCCTTCCCCGCGGCCGGGTCATCGAGATCTACGGTCCGGAGTCCTCCGGTAAGACCACCGTCGCCCTGCACGCGGTCGCCAACGCGCAGAAGAACGGCGGCATCGCCGCGTTCATCGACGCGGAGCACGCGCTGGACCCGGAGTACGCCAAGAAGCTCGGCGTCGACACCGACGCGCTCCTGGTCTCCCAGCCGGACACCGGTGAGCAGGCGCTCGAGATCGCGGACATGCTGATCCGTTCCGGCGCGCTCGACATCCTGGTCATCGACTCGGTCGCCGCGCTCGTGCCGCGCGCCGAGATCGAGGGCGAGATGGGTGACAACCACGTCGGCCTGCAGGCCCGGCTGATGAGCCAGGCGCTGCGGAAGATGACCGGTGCGATGAACAACTCCGGCACCACCGCGATCTTCATCAACCAGCTGCGCGAGAAGATCGGCGTCATGTTCGGCTCCCCGGAGACCACGACCGGTGGTAAGGCGCTGAAGTTCTACGCGTCGGTCCGCCTGGACGTCCGCCGGATCGAGACGCTGAAGGACGGCGGCGAGCCCGTCGGCAACCGCACCCGCGTCAAGGTCGTGAAGAACAAGGTCGCGCCGCCCTTCAAGCAGGCCGAGTTCGACATCCTCTACGGCAAGGGTGTCTCCCGCGAGGGTTCGTTGATCGACATGGGTGTCGACCAGGGCATCCTGCGCAAGTCCGGCGCCTGGTACACCTACGAGGGCGACCAGCTGGGCCAGGGCAAGGAGAACGCCCGCAAGTTCCTGCTGGACAACCCGGACATCGCCAACGAGATCGAGAAGCGCATCAAGGAGAAGCTCGGCATCGGTGCCGCCGTCGACGCCGAAGCCGCCCCCGCGCCGGTCGACTTCTGAGTTCCTTCGGCCCCGCCAGGGGTGAAGTCACCGATCGATCGTTTCGACTGGAGTGAGAGCTGAATGCGTGCGCCCAAAGTGGATCCGGCGGAGCTGCCGCCGGACGAGCGGAGGAAGAAGGCCAAGGAGATCTGCTTCGATCTCCTGGCCGCGCGCCCGCGTTCCACGGAGGAACTGCGTCAGGCCCTCAAGCGCAAGGGCTTCGACGAGGAGACGACGGAGACCCTGCTCGGTAAGCTGGACAAGGCAGGGCTCATCAACGACGCCGAGTTCGCCGAGATGTGGGTGCGTTCCCGTCATGCCAACATGGGCCTGGCACGGAACGCCCTCGTAGCCGAACTCAAACGCAAAGGAATCGATGGGGATATCGCCGTCCAGGCCGCCGACGAGGTGGACCGAGAGGCAGAGGAGCAGCGCGCCCGAGAGCTGGTACGGAAGCGCATGCGCTCCTTGGGCAACGTCGACGAGCAGACGGCGATCCGCCGCCTGCTGGGCTTCCTCGCCCGCAAGGGCTATCCCCAAGGGCTGGCCTACACCGTGATCCGCGACGAACTCCGCGAGTTCGGCGCCGAGTCGGCACTGCTGGACGACGCCACCCTCGACTGAGCTTCCTCACCAAGCCATTCACCGGCTGTGCGGGCACCTTCCCGCCGGCCGGTGTTTTGCGTTCCCGGGCGGTGGCCGTGAGTGGCGTTTCGGGTTGGCGCCAACCCGGTCTTAGGAACCTGCGGTTCGGGGGTTTCGCGTGACCAGAGGGACGACACACGTGCGCAGACGGACGACACGTGTGTCCAGGTGGACGGCTCAGGGGCGGATTCCGGCTACGCGCGTGTCGTCCGACCAGTCACGTGTGTCGGCCCCCTGATCACACGCGCCGTCCGCTCGGTCACGCGAAAGTGCCGCCTGGGCTCACGACCCCGGTGACTACGGGCAGCCCCTGCCACCACGGCAGCCCTGGGCCGAGTGTCCCCAATGCCGCATCAGGGACACTGAGTGTCTCAAATGCGACATTGGCAACCCCCGCACAGTCCAGGTCGCCTCCGGCAAGCTGCTGAACAGCGCAAACGCGACCGATCAGGAATCGAGAAGCGCCGGAAGCCCGCCGCGAAATAGCGTTACCGGCATGAACTTCATCGACGCCATCACCCTCGAAGTGGCCGACACCGAGGCCGCCGAACGCTTCTACTCCACCGCCTTCGGGCTCGGCCCCGAGCTTCGCCTGCGGGCCTCGCAGGAGCCGTCCACCGGCTTCCGCGGTTACACCCTTTCCCTCACGGTTTCCCAGCCCGCCAACGCGGACGCGCTCATCGAGGCCGCGGTCGCCGCCGGGGCGACCGTGATCAAGCCCGCCGCGAAGTCGATGTGGGGCTACGGCGGAACCGTCCAGGCCCCGGACGGCGCGATCTGGAAGATCGCCACCTCGGCGAAGAAGAACACCGCGCCGGCCACCCGCGAGTTCGACGACATCGTGCTGCTGCTGGGCGTCGCCGACGTGGCCGCGAGCAAGAAGTTCTACGTCGAGCACGGCCTCGCCGTCGGCAAGAGCTTCGGCCGCGTGTACGTCGAGTTCGAAGCCGGCTCCGGCCCCGTGAAGCTGGCGCTGTACAAGCGCAAGGCCCTGGCCAAGGACGCCGGTGTGTCCCCCGAGGGCACCGGTTCGCACCGCATCGCGATCTGCGGGGCCGCCCCGTTCACCGATCCGGACGGGTTCGCCTGGGAGACCTCGGCGCTCGCCGCCCAGTCCTGATGTGCCACTTCCGGATGCCCCCGCTCGCCGCCTACCTTGGAGAAAACACGATGAGCACCACGTACGAAGGTTTCACGGCCGAAGAGAAGGCCGCGATGAAGGAACACGCCCAGGACATGAAGAAGGCCGCGCGCCGCGGCTCGGCCGCCGACAAGGCGGCGGCGGCCGAGCAGGACGTGGTCGCGAAGATCGCCGAGATGTCCGATGAGGATCGGGCGCTGGCCGAGCTGGTCCACGACGTCGTGAAGGCGAACGCGCCGATGCTTGCGCCGAAGCTCTGGTACGGCCAGCCCGCTTACGCGCTGGACGGCAAGATCGTCTGCTTCTTCCAGGCGGCGGCCAAATTCAAGACGCGGTACGCGACGCTCGGCTTCAACGAGGCCGCACAGCTGGACGACGGTGCGATGTGGGCGACGGCCTTCGCGCTGACCGGGGCCACCCCGGCGGTGAAGAAGCGTGTCGCCGCCTTGGTCAAGCAAGCCGTCAGCTGACCGGAGTGGCAGCCCGCTTTACCGCGTGAGTGGCCACACGCGGGACGGCGGGGAAACCCTAGGCTCGGGTGATCACCGGGAGGACGACCATGATCACCATCGAGCCCTTGAAGCCCGAAGACCGCGAAGCCTGGGAACACCTGTTCCGCGCGTACATCGACTTCTACGAACGTGTTGCGCCCCAAGAGGTCTACGACCGCGCCTGGCGTGAGTTCCGGACGGGGGAGCGGATGCATGCGCTCGGTGCCCACGTGGGCGGTGAACTCGTCGGGATCACGCATTTCCTGGTGCATCCCAGTACCTCCGCGCTCACCGACGTCTGTTATCTGCAAGATCTGTTCACCGCGCCGGAAGCCTGCGGCAAAGGGGTCGCGCGGGCACTGATCGAGGCCGTCGCGGACTGGGCCCGCACCCGCGACTGCGGCAGGGTCTACTGGCACACCAAGGAATCCAACGCGACCGCGCGCCGTCTGTACGACCGGGTCGCGGTCAACCGGGGCTTCATCCAGTACCAGTTGCCACTGTGAAAGCAGTGAGGGCCACTCGGCACGCCAGTGGCCCTCACCGAGATCAGAGCTTCGAAGCCTCCGCCGCGAACGCCTCGATCTTCCCGAAGTCCTTGGCGGCCAAGGCATCCTTCGGGGTCAGCCACGAACCGCCGATGCAGCCCACATTGGACAGTGCGAGATAGTCCGGTGCGGTCTTCACGGTGATCCCGCCGGTCGGGCAGAACTTCAGCCCGGGCAGCGGCCCGCCGATCGACTTCAGGTACGCGACGCCGCCACTGGCCTCGGCGGGGAAGAACTTCAGCGCGGTCAGCCCGCGTTCGGCCAGCCGCATCGCCTCCGAAACCGTGCTCGCGCCCGGCAGGAACGGCAGGCCGGTATCGAACGCGGCGTCCAGCACGGCGTCCGTGCAGCCCGGGGTCACCAGGAACTTCGCGCCGGCGTCGGCCGCCTGCTTGGCGTGTTCGGGCGCGGTGACGGTGCCGGCGCCGATGACGATCTCCGGCACTTCCGCGGCGATCCGCTCGATGGAGGCGAGTGCCGCCGGGGTGCGCAGGGTCAGCTCGATCACGCCGATCCCGCCCGCGAGCAGGGCCCGCGCGGTGGGCACGGCGTCGGCGGCGTCGTCGAGCACGACGACGGGCATCACGGGGGACAGGCCGAGCAGGTCGGCGCCGGTGGTCACTGGGTTACCTCCACAGGGGTCAACGTGTGCGCCGGAGCGCCGAAGTGTTCCGGCGTGAGCGGTCCGAACACGCTCGCGCCCTGATCGGCGGGGCCGACCGCGCGGCGCAGCGCCGCGAACAGCTCCCGGCCGGTGCCGGTCCAGGATGCCTCCGAAGGCGGGGAGTCCACCAGTTCACGGCGGGCGAGTTCTTCGTCACCCACGAGGACGTCGAGCGTCCCGGCCTTGGCGTCGAGACGGACGACGTCGCCGTCGGCGATCCGCGCGATCGGGCCTCCCGCAGCGGCTTCCGGGGTCACCTGGATCGCCGCCGGGATCTTGCCGGACGCGCCCGACATGCGGCCGTCGGTGAGCAACGCCACCTGATGCCCGCGGTCCATCAGCACCCCGAGCGAGGGGGTGAGCCCGTGCAGCTCCGGCATCCCGTTGGCCTGGGGACCCTGCTGCCGGATGACCACGACGACGTCGCGGTCCAGCTCGCCGGCCTCGAAAGCGTCCTTGAAGGACTTCTGGTCGGTGAACACCCGCGCCGGGGCCTGCACGATCCGGTGTTCGGGCGCCACCGCCGACACCTTGATCACCGCGCGGCCGAGGTTGCCCGCGACCATCCGCAGCCCGCCGTCGGCGGCGAACGGCCGCCACGCGGGGCGCAGGACGTCCTCGTCGAGGCTGCGCGTCGGGACGTCGCGCCAGACCAGTTCGCCCTCGGAAAGGATCGGCTCCTGCCGGTAGCGGTGCAGGCCCGGGCCGGCGACGGTCTGGACGTCCTCGTGCAGCAGGCCCGCGTCGAGGAGCGTGCCGACCAGGAACTGGATGCCCCCGGCGGCGTGGAAGTGGTTGATGTCGGCGCTGCCGTTCGGGTACACGCGGGCCAGCAGGGGGATCACCGACGACAGATCGGAGAAGTCGTCCCAGGTCAGCTGGATGCCCGCGGCGGCGGCGATCGCGACGAGGTGCATCGTGTGGTTGGTCGAACCGCCCGTGGCGAGCAGCGCGATGACACCGTTGACGACGGCCTTCTCGTCGATCACGCGCGAAACCGGCGTGTACTCCTCGCCGCGCGAGAGCTTCACGACGCGGCGTCCGGCCTCCTCGGTGAGCACCCGCCGCAGCGGCGAATTCGGCTGCACGAAGCTGGCGCCCGGCAGGTGCAGGCCCATCACCTCGACGACCATCTGGTTGGAGTTGGCGGTGCCGTAGAAGGTGCACGTGCCCGCCGAGTGGTACGAAGCCGCTTCGGCGTCCAGCAGGTCTTCGCGGGTCGCCTTGCCCTCGGCGTAGAGCTGGCGCACGCGCGCCTTCTCCTTGTTCGGCAGGCCCGAGTTCATCGGCCCGGCGGGCACCAGGATCGCCGGTAGATGCCCGAAGGACAGCGCCCCGATCAGCAGACCGGGCACGATCTTGTCGCAGACGCCGAGCAGCAGCGCCGCGTCGAACATGTCGTGGGACAGCGCGATCGCGGTCGACATCGCGATCACCTCGCGGCTGAACAGCGACAGCTCCATCCCCGGGCGGCCCTGGGTGACGCCGTCGCACATCGCGGGCACACCGCCGGCGAACTGGGCGACGCCGCCCGCCTGGCGGACCGAGCCCTTCAGCATCGCGGGGTACTCCTGCATCGGCTGGTGGGCCGACAGCATGTCGTTGTAGGACGAGACGATCGCGACGCCCGGCGCCCGCGCGGCGCGCAGTGCCGCCTTGTCGACACCTTCCATCGCGGCGAAGCCGTGGGCGAGGTTGCTGCAGTCGAGGCCGCGCCGCACCGGCCCTTCTTCGTGGGCGGCGGCGACGCGCTCGAGGTACGCGGCGCGGGTTTCGGCGCTGCGGGCGGCGACGCGTTCGGTGACTTCGGCGATGATGGGGTGGACGTTCGGGGCGGTGCTCATTGTCCGGCTCCGGATCACTGGTCGTGGTGGTCCGCGGGACGGCAACGCTGACGTCGCTGGGTCGTGACAGTGGCCACAGTAACCCAGGGGAAAGCCCGAATCAAAATCGATACAGAAGATCGACTCGCGTGACCTCCGTCACGCCCCTAGGTTCTACTGTGCTACTTGTCACATTGCACAACGCGCGGCAGAGTCGGGATGGCGAGGAATCGCTTGCCCTCGAAGGCTCAAGCGGCCAACCGAACCGACCATCGGGAGGTACCGATGTCCACCACAGAGATCGCCGAGCTTCGGCGAGCCATCGGTCAGCTGAGGCAGTGCGTCGGCGCGCTGCGCTCCCGATACGGCGACGCCTCGGCGGTACGGCGCCTGGCGAACGACGTCGAGCGGCTCGACATCGACGCGACCGACCTCGACACGACCCCGAACGCGGTCCCCGCGCAGGCGAAGGCCGCCGACCGGGTCCAAGTTCCCGATACGCCCTACGACCCGGCGCTCTGGCAAGGCGCCGATGACGAAGGCGTCGGCGGCTACAAGCGCGACCAGCGGTGAGCGCCCCCGCCGGCAACGAGGCCGGACGGGGAACGGGGGTCCGCGCACCGTCGCGGGCCCTCATCGTCGAGAAAACGCTGCGCACCGACCGATGGTGGCTGTCCCCGCTGCTGACCGTCCTCGGCCTCTCCGCCTTCATCATCTACGCGACGATCAGGTCCTTCGTGCGCACCGCGTACTGGGTGCCCGAGTACCACTACCTGACGCCGTTCTATTCGCCCTGTGTCTCGGAATCCTGCGTCGAAGGCTCCCGGCATTTCGGGGCCTGGTTCGGCGAACTGCCGGGCTTCATCCCGCTCGGCTTCCTGGTCCTGCCGTTCCTGCTGGGCTTCCGGCTGACCTGCTACTACTACCGCAAGGCCTACTACCGGGCCGTCTGGTTCTCGCCGCCCGCCTGCGCGGTCGCCGAACCGCACGCGAAGTACACCGGGGAGACCCGGCTGCCGCTGATCATCCAGAACGCCCACCGCTACTTCTTCTACGTGGCCGTGGTCGTCTCGCTGGTCAACACCTACGACGCGATCACCGCGTTCCACGGCAAGACCGGCGGGTTCGGTTTCGGGCTCGGCAACATCGTGCTGCTCGGCAACGTGATCCTGTTGTGGGCGTACACGTTGTCGTGCCACTCGTGCCGTCACGTGACCGGTGGCAGGCTCAAGCATTTCTCCAGACATCCGGTCCGCTACTGGATCTGGACCCAGGTGACGAAACTCAACACCCGCCACATGGCGCTGGCGTGGACGACGCTCGGCACGCTCGTGCTGACCGACCTCTACGTGATGCTCGTGGCGAGCGGTGCGATTTCGGATCTGCGGTTCATCAACTAGCGGTGCGGGAATCTCCCGTCCCCGGCGACAAGCTTTGAGGTGGCTCTTTTCATGACCGAGGTCGAACGGCTCAGCTACGACGTGGTGGTGATCGGTGCCGGCGGTGCCGGCCTCCGCGCGGTCATCGAAGCCCGCGAACGCGGCTTCAGCGTCGCGGTGGTGTGCAAATCGCTCTTCGGCAAGGCGCATACGGTGATGGCCGAAGGCGGCTGCGCGGCGTCGATGGGCAACGCGAACTCGAACGACAACTGGCAGGTGCACTTCCGCGACACCATGCGTGGCGGGAAGTTCCTCAACAACTGGCGGATGGCCGAACTCCACGCCAGGGAGGCACCGGACCGGGTCTGGGAACTGGAGACCTACGGCGCGCTGTTCGACCGCACCGCCGACGGCCGGATCAGCCAGCGCAACTTCGGCGGGCACACGTACCCGCGGCTGGCGCACGTCGGCGACCGGACCGGGCTCGAACTGATCCGCACGATGCAGCAGAAAATCGTTTCGCTGCAACAAGAGGACTTCAAGGAGACCGGCGACTACGAGGCACGGATCAAGGTCTTCGCCGAATGCACGATCACCGAGCTGCTGACCGAGGACGGCCGGATCTCCGGCGCGTTCGGGTATTGGCGCGAGAGCGGCCGGTTCATCCTGTTCGAGGCGCCGGCGGTGGTGCTGGCGACCGGCGGCATCGGGAAATCCTTCAAGGTCACCTCGAACTCGTGGGAGTACACCGGTGACGGGCACGCGCTGGCGCTGCGGGCCGGGGCGACGCTCATCAACATGGAGTTCGTCCAGTTCCACCCGACGGGCATGGTCTGGCCGCCGAGTGTGAAGGGGATCCTGGTCACCGAAGGCGTCCGAGGTGACGGCGGGGTCCTCAAGAACACCGAGGACAAGCGGTTCATGTTCGAGTACGTCCCCGACGTGTTCAAGGGGCAGTACGCGGACAGCGAGGAGGAAGCCGACCGCTGGTACACCGACCAGGAGAAGAACCGCCGCACGCCGGATCTGCTGCCGCGCGACGAGGTGGCGCGCGCGATCAACTCCGAGGTCAAGGCGGGCCGGGGATCGCCGCACGGCGGGGTCTTCCTCGACATCGCCAGCAGGCTGCCCGCGGAGGAGATCCGCAAGCGGCTGCCGTCGATGTACCACCAGTTCAAGGAACTCGCCGACGTCGACATCACGAAGGAACCGATGGAGGTCGGCCCCACCTGTCATTACGTGATGGGCGGGATCGAGGTCGACCCGGACACCGCGTCGTCGAGCGTGCCGGGGCTGTTCGCCGCCGGCGAGTGCTCGGGCGGGATGCACGGCTCGAACCGGCTCGGCGGCAACTCCCTTTCGGATCTGCTCGTCTTCGGGCGCCGCGCTGGTCTCGGCGCCGCGTCCTACGTCGCGGAACTGAAGGACCGCCCCAAGGTCAGTCAGTCCGATGTGGACGCCGCCGCGGCGATGGCGCTCGCGCCGTTCGACCCGCCGGGTGACGGTGTCGAGGAGAACCCGTACAGCCTGCACACCGAGCTGCAGCAGTCGATGAACGATCTGGTCGGCATCATCCGCAAGGCGGAGGAGATCGAACGGGCGCTGGAGAAGCTCGGCGAACTGCGCGAGCGGATCAAGCGGGTCACCGTCGAGGGGCACCGGCAGTTCAACCCCGGCTGGCATCTCGCCGTCGACCTGCGGAACATGCTGATGGTCAGCGAATGCGTGGCGCGGGCCGCGCTGATGCGGACCGAGAGCCGGGGCGGGCACACGCGGGACGACCATCCGGGCATGGACGCCCAGTGGCGCAACAAACTCCTGGTCTGCTCGGCCACGCCGGGCGACAACCCGGTGATCCCGGAGATCGGTATCGAGGTCAAGGCGCAGACACCGTTGCGGCAGGATCTGCTGGAGCTGTTCGAACTGTCCGAGCTGGGGAAGTACTACACCGACGAAGAACTGGCTTCGCACCCCGGGAGTCCGGCATGAGCTACAAGGCGAGTTTCCGGGTCTGGCGCGGTGACGCCGATTCGGGTGAGCTGCAGGACTACAGCGTCGAGGTCAACGAGGGCGAGGTCGTCCTCGACATCATCCACCGGTTGCAGGCCACCCAGGCCTCGGATCTGGCGGTGCGGTGGAACTGCAAGGCGGGCAAATGCGGCTCGTGCTCGGCGGAGATCAACGGCAAACCGCGGCTGCTGTGCATGACGCGGATGTCGACCTTCACCGAGGACGAGGTCATCACCGTGACGCCGATGCGGACGTTTCCGGTGATCCGCGACCTGGTGACCGACGTGTCGTTCAACTACACCAAGGCCCGCGAGATCCCGTCGTTCACGCCGCCCCCGGAGCTCAAGCCGGGGGAGTACCGGATGCAGCAGGTGGACGTCGAGCGCTCGCAGGAGTTCCGCAAGTGCATCGAGTGCTTCCTGTGCCAGAACACCTGCCACGTGGTGCGTGACCACGAGGAGAACAAGGAGGCCTTCGCCGGCCCCCGGTACCTGATGCGGATCGCCGAACTCGAAATGCATCCCCTCGACGTCGCCGACCGGCGTGACGAGGCGCAGGAGGAGCACGGCCTCGGGTACTGCAACATCACCAAGTGCTGCTCGGACGTGTGCCCGGAGGGCATCCACATCACCGACAACGCGCTGATCCCGATGAAGGAACGCGTCGCCGACCGGAAGTACGACCCCATCGTCTGGCTGGGGAACAAACTGTTCCGGCGGGACAAGTAGTCACCCCTCGTGAGTGGCAAGGACGGTTCTAACCGTCCTTGCCACTCACGAGCTAAATCGGTTGCCGCCGCCCCTATGCCTGTCGCACACTTACCCGCACACCGACCGAGGAGGACACATGACGCGACGTTGTTACGCCATGGCCCTTGGTATGGAAGAAAAACACGGCTCCCGGCCGATGTCCTAACAGGACGTCGCATACGCGGAGCCGCCCTTCGGGAAACCGAACCGGGCGGCTTTTTCTTTCGGTGACCCCGATTTCTGGAACGAAGCAGTCCGGTGCGCGGCGCGTGCCGGACTGTGTTCCAGGCCAAGGCGCGTTGGTCCAGCGGAAGGGATACCGGGTTTTCACCCCGGTGACGTGGGTTCGACTCCCACACGCGCTACGCCCCGGCACGGCGGGGAAACCTGTTCCGTCGTACCGGTGCGGCGGTGTGGGGTCCGTGTGTCCCATACCGCCAGACGCGCACGGTCCGGCGACCGGCCGGGATTCATAGCCCCGGCCAGCCTGGCTCGACACCAGGGTGCGCGACTCAGTCCGTCTTGCGGGCGCTGTGCACGTCGCCGCTCTCGTGGCGGCGCAGGACGAGGTCCTGGAAACCGTTGTCCCGCAAACCTTCTTCCAGGTTGAGCCCGTTCGTGGCGACGACCACCAGCAGCCCTCCCGTCACCAGGCTCGCGGCGACGCGACCGAGATGGGCGGGGGAGTCCAGGAAGGCCAGGACGACGTCGAAGGCCCCCATCACCGGCAGCCGGGCGAGCTGGTGGACCTCGTAGGAGATCCCGACGGGGTCGCGTTCCTCCTCGCGTTGCGCGACCGCGATCAACGTCTGGTCCGCGTCGACGCCGACGACGCGGCGCGCACCCTCTTTCCGGAGCAGGCGCGGGTAGCGGCCATCGCCGCACCCGACGACCAGGACCGACCTGCTCGCCAGGTCCGGCAGCGCTTCGAGCAGCGTCGCGGCCTGGTCCGCCATACGGCCGACGTTAGCCGACGAGGTCACAGTCCCGACAGGACCAAGAGGCCTATCCCGAAGTACATGAAGGCCCCCTTCCTGCACCTGGGCGCAAGGAAGGGGGCCTTCATGTACTTACGGAGCTACAGTGCGCCACCGCTCGCGTCGTCGCGCTGCATGACCACGCTCGACGGTGCGGAGTGCACCGGCTTGGCACCCTTCGGAGCCTTCTTCCGCCGCGCCAGCTTGTTCTCCAGCCACGACGCGAACCAGCTCAGGAGCAGGTTCAGCACGATGAAGATGATCGCGACGACGATCAGCGTCGGGATCGTGTTGCCGTAGAGACCGGTGAGCGGACCGGAAGCCCGGATCAGCTCGTCGAAACCGATGGTCAGCTGACCGGCCAGCGCGGTGTCCTTGAGGATGACCACCAGCTGGCTCACCAGCGCGGGCAGCATCAGGGTGACCGCTTGCGGCAGCAGGACCGTCATCATGATCTGGGTCTTGCGCATGCCCAGCGCGGACGCGGCCTCACCTTGGCCCTTGGGCAGGGAGAGGATGCCCGCGCGGAACACCTCCGCCATGACCGAACCGTTGTACAGCACAAGACCGGTCACCGCCGCGAACAGCGGGCGGATCTCGGCGTCGATGTCGGTGTAGAACGCGTAGAACGCCGCGGCGAAGACCATCAGCAGCAGCACCGGGATCGCCCGGAAGAACTCGACGACCGCGCCGACCGGGACTCGGATCCACTTGTGGTCCGACAACCGGCCGATGCCCAGCAGCGCACCGATCGGCAACGCGATCACGATCGACAGCGCCGCTGCCTTCAGCGTGTTGAGCAGACCGGGAAGCAGGAACTGCGTCCATGTCGTTCCGTCGACGAAAGGCTTCCAGAGCGCGCCCGCCCATTGCCCCTTCTCGTCGAAGCCCACATAGATGTAGTAGATGACCAGCGCCAGGACGAGGACGAACAGAACACTGTAGAGCCAGTTCCGCGCTCGTGCCTTGGGGCCGGGGATGTCGTAGAGAACGGTCTGCGAGCTCATCGCTTGACCTCGACCTTCTTGGCGACCCAGCCCAACAGGAGGCCGAGGGGGAGGACCAGGATGACGAATCCGGCGGCGAAGAGCAGGAAGACCAGGAGCAGCGAGTCGGACTCGTTCTCCACCATCTCCGACATCAGCAGTGATGCCTCGGCCACACCGATGATCGAGGCGACGGTGGTGTTCTTCAGGAGGGCGATCATGACGTTGGTCAGCGGCGCGATCACCGACCGGAACGCCTGCGGCAGCACGATCAGCGTCAGCACCTGGAAGAAGCCGAGCCCCAGCGCGCGTGCTGCCTCTGCCTGGCCGACGGGCACGGTGTTGATACCCGACCGCAACGATTCACAGACGAATGTCGCGGTGTAGGCGACGAAACCGAGGATCGCGAGCCGGAAGAAGTTGTCCTCCAACGACGTCGTCGATTCCGACGAGGCCAGATTGAGCCCCAGGGTGGAGGACAATCCCAGCGACGTGAAGACGATGATCACCGTCAGCGGGGTGTTCCGGAAGATGTTGACGTAGGCGGTGCCGAACGCCCGCATGATCGGAACCGGGCTCACCCGCATCCCCACCAGGATCGTGCCCCAGATCAGGGAACCGATCGCGGAGAAGAAGGTCAGCTTGATCGTCATCCAGAAGGCGCCGAGCAAGTCGTAATTGGGATTGTCGAGGAAATCGAACAAGGTGCTCAACCCAGCCTCGGTATGGGAACGGTGCGCCGCGGTACACGGCGCACCGTTCGATTCCTTCAGTTCAGCGGCTCAGCGAGCCTGGGGTCAGGAGATGGCCGGGGGCTCCGGGATCTTGTAGCCCGACGGGCCGACGTTCTTCTCCAGAGCGGCCTTCCACGCGCCGTCCTGCTGCATCTTCTTGATCGCGTTGTTGATCGCGGTGATGCTCTCGGCGTCGTCCTTCTTCAGGCCGACACCGTACTTCTCGTCGGTGAAGCCCTTGCCGACCAGCTTCAGCTTGCCGGGCTGCTGCGCGGCGTAGCCGCCCAGGATGACGTCGTCGGTGGTCATCGCGTCGACGGTCTTGTTGAGCAGCGCGGTGACGCAGTCGGTGTACTTGCCGACTTCCTGGAGCTGGACTTCCTTGGCGTACTTCTCCTTGACGTTCTGCGCCGGGGTGGAGCCCTTGACCGAGCAGAGCTTCTTGTTGCCGGTCAGCGACTCCGGGCCGGTGATGTCGGTGGAGTCGGCGCGCACCAGGAGGTCCTGGTGGGCGATGAAGTACGGGCCCGCGAAGGAGACCTCGTTCTTGCGCTTGTCGGTGATCGAGTAGGTGGCGACGATGAAGTCGACCTCACCCTTCTTGATCAGGTCCTCGCGCTGCGCGGACTGCGCTTCCTTCCAGGTGATCCCCGACTCTTCGACGCCGAGCTCTTTGGCGATGTACTTCGCCACGTCGACGTCGAAGCCGGCGTAGGTGCCGTCGGCCTGCTTCTGGCCGAGGCCGGGCTGGTCGAACTTGATGCCGATGACGAGCTTCTTGTCGTTCTTGGCCTTCGCCACGACGTTCTTGGCGCCGCTGGAGCCGCTGCCGGCGTCCGACCCGCCGCCGCCACAGGCGGAGAGGGCGAGCCCGGCCGCCACGACGGCCGCGCTCATTCGCAGAACTCGGTTCAACCGCATTGTTCTCAGTTTCCTTCCGAATCTTGTCCAGCCATACCGGCCGGCGGGGAAGACCTCAGTGGGTCAGGATCTTGCCGAGGAAGTCCTTGGCGCGATCCGTCTTCGGCTTGGTGAAGAAGTCGTCCGGGGTGGAGTCCTCGACGATCTCGCCGTCGGACATGAACACCACCCGGTTCGCCGCGCGCCGCGCGAAGCCCATCTCGTGGGTGACGACGAGCATCGTCATCCCGTCCTTGGCGAGCGTGGTCATCACGTCGAGGACCTCCTGGACCATCTCCGGGTCCAGCGCCGAGGTCGGCTCGTCGAACAGCATCACCTTGGGGCGCATGGCCAGCGCGCGGGCGATCGCCACACGCTGCTGCTGCCCGCCGGAAAGCTGCGCCGGGTACTTGTCGGCCTGGTTGGCGATGCCGACTCGTTCGAGCAGGTCCATCGCGGTCTTGCGGGCCTCGGCCGAGTTGACCTTGCGGACCTTCATCGGCGCGAGCATGACGTTCTCGACGATCGTCTTGTGCGCGAACAGGTTGAACGACTGGAACACCATGCCGACGTCGGCGCGCAGCGCGGCCAGCGCCTTTCCTTCGGCGGGCAGCGGAACACCGTCCACCGCGATCTCGCCGGAGTTGATGGGTTCCAGCCGGTTGATCGCCCGGCACAGCGTCGACTTGCCAGACCCGGACGGCCCGAGCACGACCACGACCTGCCCACGCGGCACCTCGAGGTTGATCTCCTTGAGCACGTGCAGGTCGCCGAAGTACTTGTTCACGGCGGCCGCCTTGATCATCGGCGCCGCCACCTCCGCGGTCATCTGGCCTCCAGGAGCGTTCGTTTGCAGGGGACTGCGGGGTCAGGCACCACGCGATGGCGGAAACCTACTCCCGTCGGACCGCTTGTAAAGACGGCTTGACCAATACTTAGGGTTTCAAGTCCGTATCGTTCTCAAGCCACCGGACGGCCCGATCCGCCGCCGTCCGGCGCTGATCAGCCTAGACAAGGCAGGGGTATCCCGTAACCGGGGTCACAACAGATCTGTGACGCATCGTGACCATTACCGCGTGCGACGGGTCCCTCACCGGGCTGGGACGGGCGGCGCGAGGGGTGACTCACCCCATAGAGTCGTTCTTCAAGTCGTCGCGGTGCGGGGACGACGTGAAAGGGAAAACACGGGTGCGGGTACTGCTGGTGGAGGACGACGACCGGGTCGCGGGCGCCTTGACGCCCGCGCTGACCCGGCGCGGCCTGACGATCAAACGCCTGGCCTCCGGCGCCGGGGTGCTCGATCTGGTGCACGAGGTCGACGTCGTGCTGCTCGACCTGGGGCTCCCCGATATCGACGGGATCGTGCTGTGCCGCCGGATCCGCGCGGTCAGCGACGTCGCGGTGATCGTCGTTTCGGCGCGGGGCGAGGTCGACGACCGGATCCAGGGGTTGCGGTCCGGCGCCGACGACTATCTGGTGAAGCCCTACGACGTCGACGAGCTGGTCGCCCGCGTCGAGGCCGTGCGCCGTCGCCGCGGCGAGCGGCCTGCCGCGCCCGAACCGCCGGGCGTCATCCAGGCGGGTGATGTCTCGGTCGATATCGGGCGCCACGAGGTGCAGGTCGACGGGCAGCCGGTTTCGTTGTCCCGCAAGGAATTCCAGGTGCTCGCGCTGGTGGTCTCCGCCCGTGGCGCGGTCTGCGCCCGCGACCATGTGCTGAACGAGGTCTGGGGGCACCGCGGCCCGGCGGAGAGCCGGTCGCTCGACGTCCACGTCGCCACCCTGCGGACCAAACTGGGCAGGCCCGCGCTGATCGAGACCGTCCGCGGCGTCGGGTACCGCCTCGGCGGCGCCTACGGCCCGGCCGAAGAGGGCTGAGCCGGTGCGCGTCCGGCTCCAGGCGATCGTGCTGACACTGGTCGCGGCGCTCGTGTTCGGCCTCGGCATCCCGCTCTCGCTCAGCGTGGCGGCCAGTGCGCAGCTCGACCTCTTCCTCGACCGGCTCACCGACACCTCCCGGTTCGCGTCGCTGGCCCAGCGCCCGCTGGTGGAGAACCGGCCGGACCTGATCGAGGACGAACTCCGCCGCTACACCGAGGTCTACGGGGTGCCGGTGGCGATCGTCGACCAGGACGGCGAGTCCGTCGCCAGAGGGCCGGGGGATACGCCCGGGATCGACCTCAAGGACCCCGCCATCGCGTCGCATCTGCAGCAGGCGCTGGCGGGACGCCGTTCGGAACCGGGACCGCTGCTGCTGCCGTGGTCCACCGAGCCGCTGGTGCTGGCCGAGCCGATCCTGATCGACGGCGAGGTGCGGGGAGCGGTGATCACCGTTTCTTCGACGAGCAAGGCCCGCACCGAACTGCTCTGGTGGTGGCTGCTCATCGCGGCGGGGCGGTGCTGGCGTTCGGGCTCGCGCTGCTCATCGCGGTGCCGGTGGTGCGCTGGATCCTGCGCCCGGTCCGCCGGCTCGACGACGCCACCGGCGAACTGGTCGCCTCGGTGGTCAGCGGCCGCGAGGTCAAACGGGTCGGGGAGACGGGCGGGCCGCCGGAACTGCGGCAGCTCGAACGCTCCTTCGACCGGATGGCCGCCAGCGTCGACGAGGCGCTGTCGGCGCAGCGCGCGTTCGTCGCCGACGCCTCCCATCAGCTGCGGAACCCGTTGACCGCGCTGAAGATCCGGCTCGGCAACCTCGACGGGCACGTCGACGACGACCTGGCCGCGGCGGACCTCGAAGCCGCCCTCGTCGACGCGCGACGGCTCAACCAGATCCTCGACGAGCTCCTGTCGCTGGCCCGGGCCGAAGCCTCGGGCGGCGAACTGGTGCCGGTCGGTCTCGACGAGATGGTGGGGGCCCGGGTCGCCGACTGGACCGTCGTCGGCGCGGCACGCGACATCACCCTGGTCGCGTCCGGGCTGGGCGGCGGGCTGAGGGTGCTCACGCCCGCGCGCGGCCTCGAAGTGGTCCTCGACGCGCTGCTGGACAACGCGCTCAAATTCACCGAACCGGGGACCGAGGTGCGGGTCGACGTCACTACCGCCGACGGGAAGGTGGACATCGCCGTCCGCGACCACGGCCCCGGCCTGCGCGACGACGAGCTGGAGCGCGCGGCGGACCGGTTCTGGCGCAGCACGGCGCATCAGAACGTGCCCGGCTCCGGCCTCGGCCTGGCGATCGTCACCGAGATCCTGGCCCGATCGGACGGTTCGCTGCGGCTCGGTTCACCCGAAGGTGGCGGTCTCCAGGTGACGGTGACCCTGCCCTTGAACAGTGCTAGTCCTTGAGTGACCGGAAGTAGCGCAACGCGCCCGGGTGCAGCGGCAGGGGAGCGGTCTCGATGGCGGGGTGCACGTCGATCGACAACGCCGCCCCGGCCGCCTTGACCAGCTGATCCCGTGCGTCGAACAGCCCGCGCACCAGCGCCTCGGCGAGGTCGTCGCGCATCGACGTGGGCACCACCAGGAAGTTCGGCAGCACGAGCGTGGTCACCGGCGACGGCAGGTTGTAGGCGGTCACCGGGATGGTCGCCGTCCGGTACACCGGGCTGGTGGCCCGCAGCGCGTCCGCGAGGTCGGTGATGTCGAGCAGCCGCAGCCCGACCGTGTGCACCTTCTCGGTGATCGAGGGCGTCGGCAGGCCACCCGACCAGATGACGGCGTCGATCTGCCGGTTCTCCAGCGCGGGCAGCGCTTCGGGAAGGCCCAGGTTGCGCCGGTCGATCGCGCCGGTCAGCCCGGACGCCTTCAGCAGCTGCTTCGACAGGAACTCGACCCCCGAGTCCGGCGAGCCGATCGCGACCTTGTGCCCGCGCAACTGCGCGAACGACTTGATCGACGAGTCGGCCCGCACGATGACGTGCAGGTAGTCGTCGTGCACGCGGGCCAGCGCGGCCAGCCCGGCGTTCTTGTCGGCGGCGGCGACGTCGGCGGCCACGAACGCGACGTCGGCCTTCCCCGCGCGCACCCGGTCGACGTTGTCCGGTGAGCCGTGCGTCTCCTGGATCACGGGCCGTTCGGTGTCGAGCTGCGCGGCCCACGCGTCGGCCAGCGCCTCGGCCAGTTTGTCGTAGACGCCGCCGTTGAGCCCCGCCGCGATCCGCACCTTCGTCCCGGACAGATCGGGGCCGCACCCGGTGACCAGGGCACAGACCACGGCGATCACCACCGCGAGCACCCCTGGTCTCCTCATGAGGGTCGATCGTGCCATGGAACCCCGCCCGCGTACCCTCGAAGGCGAGATGAGCGCGCGCACTTACCAGATCCGCACCTTCGGCTGCCAGATGAACGTGCATGACTCCGAACGTCTTGCCGGGCAGCTCGAGGACGCCGGCTACGTTCCGGGTGACGGCGAGGCCACACCCGACCTGATCGTGTTCAACACCTGCGCGGTGCGGGAGAACGCGGACAACAAGCTGTACGGCACCCTCGGCCATCTGCGCCCGCAGAAGACCGCGAAGCCGGACATGCAGATCGCCGTCGGCGGCTGCCTCGCGCAGAAGGACCGCGGCGAGATCGTCAAGCGCGCGCCCTGGGTCGACGTCGTCTTCGGCACGCACAACATCGGTTCGCTGCCGACGCTGCTGGAGCGCGCGCGGCACAACGCCGAGGCCGAGGTCGAGATCCTCGAATCGCTCGAGACCTTCCCTTCGACGCTCCCGGCGAAACGCGACTCGGCGTACGCGGGCTGGGTGTCGATTTCGGTCGGCTGCAACAACACCTGCACCTTCTGCATCGTCCCGGCGCTGCGCGGCAAGGAACGCGACCGCCGTCCCGGCGAGATCCTCGCCGAGGTCGAGGCGCTCGTCGCCGAAGGCGTGCTGGAAGTGACCCTGCTCGGCCAGAACGTGAACTCGTACGGCGTCGAATTCGGCGACCGGCTCGCCTTCGGGAAGCTGCTGCGCGCCTGCGGTTCGGTGGACGGGCTGGAGCGCGTCCGCTTCACCTCGCCGCATCCGGCGGCGTTCACCGAGGACGTCATCGACGCGATGGCCGAGACGCCGAACGTATGCCACCAGCTGCACATGCCGCTGCAGTCCGGTTCGGACCGGGTGCTGCGCGAGATGAAGCGGTCCTACCGCTCGGCGCGCTACCTCAAGCTCCTCGACCGCGTGCGCGAGTCCATGCCCGACGCCGCGATCACCACCGACATCATCGTCGGCTTCCCCGGCGAGACCGAGGAAGACTTCCAGGCGACGCTCGACGTCGTCGCGCAGGCGCGGTTCTCCAGCGCGTTCACCTTCCAGTACTCGATCCGGCCGGGCACGCCCGCCGCCGAGATGGACGGGCAGCTGCCGAAGGAGGTCGTGCAGGAGCGCTACGAACGGCTCGTGAAACTGCAGAACGACATCTCCTGGGACGAGAACAAGAAGATCGTCGGGCGGCGGGTCGAGCTGCTGGTCGCCTCCGGCGAGGGCCGCAAGGACACCGAGACGCAGCGGATGAGCGGCCGCGCCCGTGACGGCAGGCTCGTCCACTTCACGCCGACGGGGCCGCAGGTGGATCGCCTGGTGCGCCCGGGCGACGTCGTCGAGACCGTGGTGACCTACGGTGCCCCGCACCACCTCGTCGCCGACGGTGATCTGCTGTCGCACCGCCGCACCAAGGCGGGCGACAACTCCGAGGCCGGGCTCCGGCCGAAGACCAACGGTGTGACGCTGGGCCTGCCGGGCTTCGGCGCCCCGGCCGTCACGCCGGAACCGGTGAGCGGGTGTGCGCTGTGACCGAACCGAAGATCGACGAACTCGCCGCGGAGATCGACGAAGTCGGTGAGCGCGCGGCCAAGACGATCGAGCTGGGCAGGCGCGGGTTCTCCATCGCCGTGCTGGTGTTCGTGCTGCTGATCGCCCAGCTGCTGCCCTGGGTCGGCGAGCACGCCGGCTGGGAGGTGCTGCTCGGCCGGGGCGGCGGGATCCCGCAGCTGTTCGCCGCGACCTCCACCGGTATCGGGGTGTTCGTCGGCGCCGTCACGCTGGTGACCCGCCGCTGGTGGCTGGCCTGGGTCTGCGCCGCGGGCGGCTGGTTCGCCTCCGTCGACGGGATGCTCGCGATCTGGTCCCAGCAGTCCTCGAACGCGACCGGCGCGGCCGGTGGCGGTCCTGGCATCGGGCTGCTCGTCGCCTGGATCGCCACCGTCGCGCTGGCCATCTACTGGATGCGTGCGGCCTTCTCGCGGAGTTAGCCGACGCGCAAGGTGAGGTTGCTGGACGTGTACGCGCTCGCGTAGAGCGTCGTTTCGGGGTGGTAGGCCCGCAGCGTGATCACCGCGCTGAGGGAGAAGCTCAGCTTCAGCGAGAACGTCGAGTTGGGCCGGCAGGTGGTGTCGGCGATGTTCACCCACACGCTGCCCTGAAGCTGCTGCACGATGATCGCTTCGAGGCTGTCCGTCCCGTCTGCGCCTTCCAGGGCCTTCAGCGTCCCCTTGAGGGTGACCTTTTCGTTGACCTTGACCTGTTTCTTGCTGAGGGAGGCGTCGAGTTTGACCTTCTTCTTGCCCGCTTCGGCGGAGACCGGGGCAGGTGCCGGGGCAGCCGTCGCCGACGCGGCCGGGGCGAGCCCGGCCACCAGAGCACAACTGATCGCCAGGGCGGCGAACGCCCGGCGTACTGGGGGAATCAGTGTCTGGTTCATGATCGAAGTCGACCACGGTTGAGCGCGGAGAGCGCTCGAATACGCACGAAGGTGCTAGCCATCCCTCCACAGTGGAGTGACAGGCGACCTGCTGGCCCGCGAAGGCCGGCCGTGGGCCGTGAAGGACTCCTTGAGGGACCCAGAGTCCCTCGGAGTTCCCCTCATCTTGCCGGAGCCTTACCGCGAGTCCCACTTGCACCATCACAAGACGCGCGGAAGCGCTCAGCCGAGAGGTCGGCGCCTGAACGTAGTGAAGGCCTCCTTCACTACGTTCAGGGTAGGAAAGGAGGCCTTCACGGACGGACCCGGATCAGCGGTCCGCGATGGCCGCCTCCGCCGCCTCGAGCCACTCACGCCACTGCGCGGCCTGCTCGTCCGCCTTCTTCGCGCGCCGCTCGTCGCCCGCCGCACGGGCCTTGGCCGCCTGCGACTCGAACTGCTCGACCCGCTCGCGGAACTGGGCCGCCCTGGCCTGCGCCTCCGGGTCGGTGCGCCGCCACTTGCTGTCCTCGGCCGATTTGATCGCGTCCTGCACGGCCTTCAGCCGCCCGTCCAGCTCGCGGATGCGCTCGCGCGGGACCTTGCCGATCTCGTCCCACTGGTCCTGGATGCGCCGCATGTGCTGCTTCGCCGCCTCCAGGTTCGAGGCGGGATCGATCTTCTCGGCCTCGACGAGGAGTTCTTCCTTCTGCTGCGCGTTGGTCGCGAACTCGGCGTCCCGCTCGGAGAACACCGCGGACCGCCGGGCGAAGAACTTGTCCTGCGCGGCGCGGAACCGCTGCCAGAGCGCCTCGTCGCTGTCCTTGGGGGCCCGGCCGGCGGCCTTCCACTCGGTCATCAGGTCCTTGTAGCGACCCGCCGTCTCGCCCCAGTCCGACGACTCCGAGAGCGATTCGGCCTCGGCGATCAGCTCTTCCTTGCGGTGCTTGGCGCCCGCGCGCTGCTTGTCGAGCTCGGCGAAATGCGAGCCGCGGCGGCGGTTGAACGCCTCACGGGCCTTGGAGAACCGCTTCCACAGTTCGTCGTCGGTCTTGCGGTCGACACCCTTGACGGTCTTCCACTCGTCCAGGATCGCGCGCAGCCGGTCGCCGGCCGCCTTCCACTGGGTCGACTCGGCGGCGAGCTTCTCGGCCTCGTCGGCGAGGGCCTGCTTGCGGACGACGGCGGCCGCGCGGGCTTCCTCACGCTCCTGCTTGGCCGAGGCCAGCGCCTTCTCGGCGTGGGCGATGACCTGCTCGATGCGGCCGTTCAGCGCGGCGATGTCGCCGACGACGGCGGCTTCGGCGAGGCCGTCACGCAGCTGCGTGGCCGTCGCCAGCGCGTGCTTCGGGTCGCCCGCGCCGGACTCCAGCCGCGTCTCCAGCAGCTCGACCTCGGTGCGCAGGTCGTCGAAGCGGCGCGCGTAGTGGAGCAGACCCTCGTCCGGGCTCCCGGCCTGCCAGACACCGACCGCGCGCTCGCCGTCGGGTGTGGTCACGTAGACCGTTCCTTCTTCGTCGACCCTGCCCCAAGCGGACGGGCTGGGCTCGGCGGGCGGCACGGGGGGTGCGGGATGCCCGCCACCGAGCGCGTGCGGTACCGGGTGCGGTGCCGGGGTACCGGTGGACGTGTTCTCCTGGGCCATCGCAGGCTCCTTATCGCCTGTACGCCCGCTGGCGCGGGCGCCCCGCCTAGCGGCGGGGCCGGGTAATGCGTTGCCGTCTTGCTTCGGGGGTATCAACCCCTTGCGGCATTCAAGCAGCTCAGCGTCCACCGTGGAACCGGATGAATCACCAGAGGGCAGTGATCCTACTTCCGGTGGACCCCCTGTGTCGGTCGGTTGCCCGTCTCCGGAGGCGGGGAAGGTAACGTCGGCGGCCGTGATCCGCCGTGTCGCCATGCTCCCGCAGCCCCCGTTGCTCATCCCCGAACTCGCCGCCGGAGCGGCGGACGAGTGCGCCGAGCTGCGCGAAGCCTGCCTCGCCGCGGCGAGGCGCCTGACCAGTGCTTCGCCGGACTGGGTCGTCATCGGCGCGGCCGCCGGCGCGCCCGAAGTGCCGGAACACGCGAGCGGCTCTTTCCGCGGTTTCGGCGTCGACCTCGGAGTCTCACTCAGCCGGGTGACGGCGCCCGAAACCGAGCTGCCGTTGCCCGCGCTCGTCGCCGGCTGGCTTCGTGAACAGGGCGGCGCGTCGTCCGTCCGGGTCCACCTCGTGGATCCCGCCACTCCCGCCGACCAGTGCGAACAGTTCGCCCGTGCGGTGGGGGACCACCCCGCGGTGCTCGTTCTCGGCGACGGTTCGAGCAGGCACGGGCCCCGTTCCCCCGGGGGTGAGGACGCGCGCGCGGAGGGTTTCGACGCCGGGGTCCGCGACGCACTGGCCAAGGCCGACACGGAGGCGCTGGCCGCGCTCGACCCCGCCTTGGCCGCCGAACTCGGGGCCGGGGGCCGCGTGCCCTGGCAGGTCCTCGCCGGTCTGGCGGCGGACGGGGACTGGACGGCCGAGGTCCTCTACTCGGCCGCGCCGTTCGGCGTCGGCTACCACGTCGCGGTCTGGGAACACGCGTGATCCGGCCGGTCGCGGTCGTCGGGCCCACGGCGACCGGGAAGACCGCGCTGGCGGTCGAACTCGCCCTCACCCTCGGGGGTGAGGTGGTCAACGCCGACGCGCTGCAGCTCTACCGCGGGATGGACATCGGGACGGCCAAGGCGACCGTCGAGGAGCGGCGAGGCGTTCCGCATCACCTGCTGGACGTCCTCGACGTCACCGAGACGGCGTCCGTCGCCGCGTACCAGCGCGACGCACGTCAACGCATCGAAGAACTCCTCGCCGCCGGCCGCGTGCCGATCCTCGCCGGCGGGTCGGGGCTGTACGTCCAAGCCGTGCTCGACGACCTCAAGTTCCCGGGCACCGATCCGGACGTGCGTGCCCGGCTGACCGCCGAAGCCGACGAAATCGGGGTCGCCGCGATGCACGCCCGGCTCACGGAACTGGACCCCGTCGCCGCCACGGCCATCCTGCCGACCAACAGCCGCCGGATCGTGCGCGCGCTGGAGGTCATCGAGATCACCGGCGAACCGTTCTCGGCGAACCTGCCGAAACCGGGACCCGCGCGCTACGACACCGTCCTGATCGGCATCGACCGCGAACCGGCGGAACTCGACGTCCGCGTCGATCGCCGGGTGGAGCTCATGTTCGAGGCCGGACTGGTCGACGAGGTCCGGACGTTGCTGGGCCGGGGACTCCGTGACGGGCTCACCGCGTCGAGGGCACTGGGCTACCACCAGGTGATCGCCGCCATCGACGGCGACGGCGACTTCCAGGCCGCCTCGGCGGCCACCGCGCAGGCCACCCGGAGGTTCGTGCGGAGACAACGTTCCTGGTTCCGGC
This sequence comes from Amycolatopsis sp. EV170708-02-1, assembly GCF_022479115.1. Classification (NCBI taxonomy): domain Bacteria; kingdom Bacillati; phylum Actinomycetota; class Actinomycetes; order Pseudonocardiales; family Pseudonocardiaceae; genus Amycolatopsis; species Amycolatopsis sp. EV170708-02-1. Next base: position 1,147,414 of record NZ_CP092497.1, on the reverse strand, counting down.
GGGACAAGCGCATCCGCTGGTTCGACGGCGGTTCGGAGCGGCTGGCCGCACGCGTCCTCGAAGCGGTGGCCCAGTAATCTTGGGGCCATGGGCGGCATCGAATTCCTCAAGGGACACGGCACACAGAACGATTTCGTGCTGCTTCCCGACCCCGACGGCCGCCTCGAGCTGACCGAAGCGCGGGTGGCCGCGTTGTGCGACCGTCAGCGTGGTCTCGGTGCCGACGGTGTGCTTCGTGTCGTGCGCTCGGCCGCCTTGGGGGTCGAGTCCGAGGGCGAATGGTTCATGGACTACCGCAACGCCGACGGGTCCATCGCGGAGATGTGCGGCAACGGTGTCCGCGTCTTCGTCCGCCACCTCGTCGATTCCGGGCTCGTGTCCGAGCGCGACTTCGTCATCGGCACCCGCGCCGGTGACCGGCCGGTGCGGATGCACGCGGACGGTTCGGTGACCGTGCAGATGGGACCGGCGACGATCACCGGCACCTCGGTCACCGTGGTCGCGGGCAAGCCGTTCTCCGGGGTCGCGGTGAACGTCGGCAATCCGCACCTGGTGTCGGTCGTCGACGACGACGTCGACGTGCTCGATCTGCGCGACCAGCCCGACTTCGACTCCGACGTGTTCCCCGACGGCGTGAACCTCGAGTTCATCAACCTGCTGGGCGAAGACGCGCTGAAGATGCGCGTCCACGAACGCGGCGTCGGCGAGACGCGGTCCTGCGGCACCGGCACGGTCGCCGCGGTCGCCGCCGCCCTGCACCTCGCGGGCACCGACACCGGTGAGGCGACCGTCGACATCCCCGGCGGCCGCGTGGTGGTCGAGGTCCGCCGAGGCGGATCCACGCTGACCGGGCCGGCGGAGATCGTCGCGCGCGGCGAACTCGACGAAACCTGGTGGGCCGGGCTCGGTTAGCCGACCGCGATCGGTTCGCGCGGCAGGTCGCGCAGTTTCCGGATCGGCGAGAAGACCACCCACAACACCGCGGCCGCCTCTCCGGCCGCGGCGAACCACAGCGTTCCCCGGATCCCGATCGCCTCGCCGAGCACACCGCCGATCAGCCCGCCCAGCGGCAGCATCCCCCACACCACGAAGCGCACGCTGGCGTTCATGCGGCCGAGCAGCCGGTCCGGGCAGACGGCCTGCCGGTACGACACCTGCGCGACGTTGTAGACGATGATCCCGAACCCCGCGATCGCCAGCGCCGCGGGGAACAGCACGATCCGCCAGCCCGGCGCGGCGAGCGGCAGCAGCAAGTGGAACGGCCAGGTCAGCAAGGGGACGAACCAGATCGAGCGGGCTTGCCCGATCCGCCGGGTGATGCGCCCGGCCAGGATCGCCCCGATGATCCCGCCCACGCCACCGGTCGCCAGCACGACGCCGATGATCGCCGGTGACAGGCCGAGTTCCCGGTTCAGGAACAGGATCTGCACGGTGGTGAAGGCTCCGTTGGCCAGGTTGGCCGTCGCGGTGCAGGCGACGATCGAGCGCAGAGCCGCGTCGGTGAACACGAACCGCAGTCCCTCGGCGATCTGGGGGAGCAGCTTCGCGTCTTCATGCTGCTCGGGAACTTCTTCGACGGTGCGGATCCGCAGCAGGCAGAGCGCGGAGGTCAGGAAGCCCACCCCGGTCATCAGGACGGCGTTGGCCGCGCCCGCCAGCTGCACGAGCCCGCCGCCGACACCCGGTCCGGTCAGGAACGCGACCGACTGGCTCGCCTGGAGTTTCGCGTTGCCTTCGAGCAGGTGTTCCCGGCCGACCAGCGACGGCAGATACGACTGGTAGGCGACGTCGAAGAACACCGTCGCGACGCCGACGAGCGTGGCGACCACGATCAGCTGCGTCAGCGACAGGACCCCCACCCACCAGGCGAGCGGAACGGTGAACAGCAACGCCGCGCGGACGAAGTCGGCCCGCAGCATCAGCATCCGCCGCCGCATCCGGTCGACCCACACCCCGGCGGGCAGCCCGATGATCAGGAACGCGACGGTCTCGGCCGCGGTCAGCAGTCCCATCTGGAACGGCGTCGCGGCCAGCACGGTGGCCGCGAGCAGGGGAATCACCGTGTGACCGGCGAAAGCCCCCATTTGGCTGGCCGTGTCACCCGCCCAGAGCCGCCGGAAGTCCGCGTGGAAGAAGAGGGAGTCTCTGCGCACGACGCCACCTTGGCGTGAGTGATTGGAAACTGTCAATCACTTATCGCTCTAGGCTGTCCCGGTGCCCACTCCACGACGCGCCGCCACCGAGGCCGAGATCGCCGCGATGGCCTCCGGAATAAGGCTGCGCATCATCCGGTTGACCTACTCCGAGGCGCTGACCAACAAGGAACTCGCCGAACGGCTCGATCGTGACCCGGCGACGACGCTGCACCATGTGCGCAAGCTCGTCGACACAGGGTTCCTCGAAGCGCTCCCGCCGCGACGCGGCACGCGCGGTGCGAAAGAAATTCCGTATCGCTCGACCGGGTTGTCGTGGCATCTTGATTCCCGCGACAGGGGGATCGATCAGGCGATCTTCGAGGCTTATCTGGCCGAGATCGCCGAGGTGGGATTCGACGAGGTGCAGCAGACGCGCCTGGTCGTCCAGGTACCGGACGAGCAGATCGCCGAGTTCGAAACACGGCTGATGGAGCTCGTCGACGACTTCATCTCCCGGCCGGCCGACCCGGAAGCGAAACGCACGGCCATCTACCTGTCGAAGTATCCCAGCAGGTAATGAATTCGGTCCCGCCGCCGAAACGTGGGACCATGGAGGCACGATGACGGAACTGACACACAACGATCTGAACGACGACATGGACCCATCGACCGGCGAACTGGAGCTCGAGGACCGCGCCTCGCTCCGCCGGGTAGCGGGCCTGTCCACCGAACTCGCGGATGTCACCGAGGTCGAATACCGGCAGTTGCGCCTGGAGCGCGTCGTTCTGGTCGGTGTGTGGACCGAGGGCAGCGCCCTCCAGTCCGAGGCCTCGCTCGCCGAGCTCGCGCGACTGGCCGAAACGGCCGGCTCCGAGGTGCTGGAAGGCCTGGTGCAGCGGCGGATCCGCCCGGATCCCGCCACCTACATCGGCTCGGGCAAGGTCAAGGAGCTGCGGGACATCGTGGCGGCCACCGGTGCCGACACGGTGATCTGCGACGGTGAGCTTTCGCCCGGTCAGCTGCGCCAGCTGGAGGAGAAGGTCAAGGTGAAGGTCATCGACCGCACCGCCCTGATCCTCGACATCTTCGCGCAGCACGCCCGCTCCAAGGAGGGCAAGGCACAGGTCGAGCTGGCCCAGCTTCAGTACCTGATCCCGCGGCTTCGCGGGTGGGGTGCGGCGCTGTCCCGGCAGGCCGGTGGCCGGGCCGGTGGCGCCAACGGTGGTGTGGGTCTGCGTGGTCCCGGTGAGACGAAGCTCGAAACCGACCGCCGCCGGATTAACAAGCGCGTGGCCAAGCTGCGCCGCGAGATCGCCGCGATGGACACCATCCGCGAGACCAAACGCGGTCGCCGGGTGGCCAACGAGGTGCCGAGCGTCGCGATCGTCGGTTACACCAACGCCGGCAAGTCGAGCCTGCTCAACGCGCTGACCGGCGCCGGGGTGCTGGTCGAGGACGCGCTGTTCGCCACGCTGGATCCGACGACCCGGCGGGCGCAGACCCCCGACGGCCGCACCTACACGCTGACCGACACCGTCGGTTTCGTCCGGCACCTGCCGCACCAGCTGGTGGACGCGTTCCGGTCGACGCTGGAGGAGGCGGCGAGCGCCGACCTGCTCGTGCACGTCGTCGACGGGGCCGACCCGACGCCGGAGGAGCAGGTCAACGCGGTGCGCGAAGTGCTCGCCGAGATCACGAAGCGCCGTTCCGAGCCGCTCCCGCCGGAGCTGCTGGTGATCAACAAGGCCGACGCCGCCGACGAGGTGTCGCTGGCCCGGTTGCGGCACCAGCTGGCCGGTTCGGTGCAGGTGTCGGCGCGGACCGGCACCGGCATCACGGAGCTGGCCGAGGTGATCGCGGAGCGGCTGCCGAGGCCGGAGGTCGTGGTCGAGGTGCTGATCCCGTACTCGCGAGGCGAACTCGTCTCCCGCGCCCACGCCGACGGCGAGGTGCTGGAGGAAGAGCACGTCGAGACCGGTACGCGGCTGGTCGTCCGCGGCAGGCCGGAGCTGGCCGCGGCGCTGAGCGACTTCCAGACGGACGGCTCGGCCCTGTAGGCAAGTACGTGAAGGCCCCCTTCATCGCGCTGGACGCGGTGAAGGGGGCCTCCTGCTGTTGGTGGTGAATTCGTGACTGTGCCGTCTCGTGCTGAAGTTCGCGAAGTGCTGCGGGCCCTCGCCGAGGGCGCGATCACGCCTGCGCAAGCCGACGACTGGGCCCGCCCCTGGATGGTCGAGGACGGCATCCGGATCGAGGACGAACTGGTCCTGCAGGCACTCAGCCGGCTGTTCGGTGCCGACCTGATGGCCTCGCCGTCGAGTTACCTGCACGGCCCGGCCGACTTCCGGGCATGGCTGGAGGAGTTCGACGCTCAACACTGAAAGTGGCCTTCACGACATTCCGCCCCAACTCGGCGTTCGCACCGAACTGCGCGCCGCCCCGGACGTCTCCGTAGTGTGGGGCTTCAGGGGTTCCACGGTACGGAGGTGGATGTGCGGGGGATTGTCGCGGCGACGGTCGTGCTGGCGGCCTTCATCGGCGGGGCGGCTCCCGCCCTGGCGCAGGAGGTCCCGGCGCCGCAGCCGGTGTGCAAGAACAGCGACTCCCGGCTCAGCGAGCTTTCCGGGCTGGTTTCCGACGGCGAGCGTCTGTACGCCCTCAACGACGGCGGAACCAAGACGCAGGTCTTCGTCCTCGGCCGCGACTGCAAGGTCCAGAAGGTCGTCTCGGCCGCCACGGACCCGTACGACCCCGAGGACCTCGCCCGTACCGCGGACGGCACCTTCTGGCTTTCCGACACCGGCGACAACCGCAAGAAGCGGGACACGGTCGCGCTGATCTCGCTGACACCGCAGGGCAAAGCGACACTGCACCGGCTCACCTATCCCGACGGGCAGCACGACGTCGAAGCGCTGATCATGGACCGCTCGGGCACGCCGTACCTGATCACCAAGGACCCCTTCGGCAGCTCCAAGGTCTACCGGCCGACAGGACCGCTCGCCAGTCCCGGCCCGACTCCGCTGGAGAACGTGGGGTCTTTACAGATCAAGGAAACCTCGACTCCGGGCGGTCCCGTCGGATCCATCGGCTCGATGACCGTCACCGGCGCGGCCTCGATGGCCGACGGCTCGGTGGTCGCGTTGCGTACCTACACCGACGCCTACCTCTACGCCGTCACCGACGGAGACCTCAAGAGCGCGCTGCAGCGTGAACCCGTGCGCGTGCCCTTGCCGAACGAGAAACAGGGCGAGGCGATCGCCTTCGATCCGGACGGGACGCTGCTGTCCGGCGGGGAGGGCGTCGGCGAGCAGATCCGGGCGGTGAAGGGCGCGGCCGCACTCGCCGTGGACGCGGCGAAAGCCGAGGGCAGCACGTCGGGCGGGACCTCCGCGGCCGGTGGCACGGGCCAGGGGGCCGACTTCCCGTACGTGCAGGTCGGTATCGCCGCGATCGTCGTGATCGGCGGCCTTCTCCTGGTCGGCAGGCTGCGCAAGCGGCGCGCCTGACCGAGTGAGGCTGCCGAAGCTGCCGAGCCTGACCCGGGTCGGGTGACCCGGGATCCCGGCGTGCTCCGGCTCCGGGCTACAGCCTGCGAAGAACGGCGACGACCTTGCCGAGGATCGTGGCGTCGTCACCCGGGATGGGCTCGTACGCCTCGTTGTGCGGCATCAGCCAGATGTGGCCGTCCTTGCGCTTGAACGTCTTGACCGTCGCTTCGCCGTCGATCATCGCCGCCACGATCTCGCCGGGGTCGGCCGTGGGCTGCTGGCGCACGACGACCCAGTCGCCGTCGGTGATGGCGGCGTCGACCATCGAGTCGCCGGTGACGCTGAGCAGGAACAGCTCACCCTCGCCGACGATCTCCCTCGGCAGCGGGAAGACGTCTTCGATCGCCTGCTCCGCCAGCACCGGGCCACCGGCCGCGATCCGGCCGACGAGCGGTACGTACGCGGCCTTCGCGGCCGACTGCGGCTGCTCGACGTCGATGCCCATCGGGTTGTCGTCCGTCGTGGCGAGCACCCCCACCGCACGCGGGCGGTTCGGGTCGCGTCGCAGATAACCCTTGCGCTGCAGGGCCTGCAACTGGTGCGACACCGACGAGGTGGAGGTCAGCCCGACCGCCTCGCCGATCTCACGCACACTCGGCGGGTAGCCGAACCGGCTCACCCACAGTTTGATCACGTCGAGCACCTGCTGCTGCCGCACGGTCAGGGTCTCGTCCACCTCGTAGACCTCGGGCAAGGCGCGCACCTTGCCCGAGCCCCTAGGCGCGTTCCCCGCCTTGCTCTCCTTAGCCACCGTCTCGCTCCTTCATCTCCTGCGTCGCCTCCCAGTGCGTCCGGTCGCCCGGACCGACTTCGCGTGTCTTCGCCGGTGGCGGACGATCTTCCCCGCCCACGGCACCGGCGGCGTCCGCGCAGCAGACGCCCTGGTCAACGACGTTAGCCCGCCGGGACGACGATTTCAAACATCTGTTCGATGGACACGCCGTGTCGCTCGATTTTTGTCGGTGGGAGGTGGTACACATTCGCACGGGCGTTCGATAGAACGCGTGTTCGATCTTGATGCCGGGTCCCGGCCCGGCGGCGAGTGCAGCAGGACTGCGAGGAGGTTCCGATGTCGATTCTGGCCGATCGAGGACTGGTGCGGCCCAGTTCCCCCGGGCCCGTTCCGGCAGGGGTGACCCGGCCCGTGCGGGTGGTGCGGGGCAGGCGTGCCGAGCCCTTGCGTCCGCCCACCAGGGCGCGGGTCGTGGCGGGCCGCCGCCCCGGCGTCGCCACCGTCGCCCCGGCGTGCCCGGCGCCGCGGCGGCTCCCGCTCAGGTGGCCGTCGCTCGCCGGGATGGCCTTGCTCGTCGCCGGGGTCGTCACCGGATTGGGTCTGTTCTTGGCCGGTGTTCCCGGAGCCGCGGTGCCCGAACGGACCACGACGGTGTCCGTTTCCGAGGGCGAGACGCTGACGGATATCGCGGCGCGATTCGCGCCAGGCAGCGACACTGGCGCGGTCGTCGCCAGGATCAAGGAGCTCAACTCCCTGGAAAACGCCGTTCTCGTGCCCGGGCTGCCGCTCACGGTGCCCGTCGCGGCCGAGGTCGCGGAAGGCGGGAGGTGATCCCGGAGGGCGCTCTCACCCGTCGTGGGTGAGCTCCTCTTTCGTGTCCGATCGGCCCGGCGGTTGCGCTTGCGTGCGTCCGACCAGCGATCTAGTCTCCACCGCTATATGTAGTAGTTACATGGCTGTAGTTGGTCCATAGCTTGGGGTAGACTCGGTACCAGTTGTCCACAGCTGGCCGGTGTTCACCCACCGGATGTCCACAGATCGATCCACATGTCGATCTTTTCCGTCGTTGCGTGGCGACGGGGCGGGCGTCCACTCGGGGCCGGCCGGCGCGGAGGGGAAGGTGATCGGCGGATGAGGTGCCCGTTCTGCCGGCATGCGGACTCTCGGGTCGTCGACTCCCGAGAGGTGGATGAGGGTCAGGCGATCCGGCGGAGGCGCTCCTGCGCCGCTTGCGGCCGGCGCTTCACCACTTCGGAGACGATGGTGCTCGCCGTCGTCAAACGATCCGGGGTCACCGAGCAGTTCAGCCGGGACAAGGTGGTCCGGGGGGTGCGACGCGCCTGCCAGGGCAGGCCGGTCGACGACGACGCGTTGCAGCAGCTCGCGCAGCGGGTCGAGGAATCGATCCGGTCGGCGGGGCTGGCGGAGATCCCGAGTCACGAGGTCGGCCTGGCGATCCTGGGCCCCCTGCGCGAACTCGACGGCGTCGCCTATCTCCGGTTCGCCAGTGTCTACCGCTCCTTCTCCTCGGTCGAGGACTTCGAGAAGGAGATCTCGGACCTCCGCGAGGCCATGGCTGCCACACCGGACGAGAGCGATCGAGACGCGAAAGACGGCTGATGCCGCCTCCCGCGTGGGAGTGAGGGAAAGACCCATGACCGAGACCGTGGGAACAGGCAACCCGGCCACAGCGCGGGCGAACGGGAAGAAGAAGCAGGCGGGCGGGCTCACCGTGCGCCGCGTCTTCACCACCGAGGGCGTCCACCCGTACGACCAGGTCACCTGGGAGAACCGGGACGTCGTGATGACGAACTGGCGCGACGGCACGGTCAACTTCGAGCAGCGCGGTGTCGAGTTCCCCGGCTTCTGGTCGGTCAACGCGACGAACATCGTCACGAGCAAGTACTTCCGCGGCGCCGTGGGCACGCCTCAGCGCGAGCAGAGCCTGAAGCAGCTGATCGACCGCGTCGTCCACTCCTACGTGAACGCCGGCCGCGAACACGGCTACTTCGCGAGCCCCGCGGACGCCGAGATCTTCGAACACGAACTGACCTGGATGCTGCTGCACCAGGTGTTCAGCTTCAACTCGCCGGTGTGGTTCAACGTCGGCACGACGTCGAAGCAGCAGGTCAGCGCGTGCTTCATCCTCGCGGTCGACGACACCATGGAGTCGATCCTCAACTGGTACCGCGAGGAGGGCCTGATCTTCAAGGGCGGCTCCGGTGCCGGCCTGAACCTCTCCCGCATCCGGTCCTCGCGTGAGCTGCTGTCCTCCGGCGGCACCGCGTCCGGTCCGGTCTCCTTCATGCGCGGCGCCGACGCCTCCGCGGGCACCATCAAATCCGGCGGAGCCACCCGCCGCGCGGCGAAGATGGTAGTCCTCGACGTCGACCACCCGGACGTCGAGGAGTTCGTGCAGACCAAGGCACGCGAAGAGGAGAAGATCAAGGTCCTCCGCGACGCCGGGTTCGACATGGACCTGTCCGGCTCGGACATCGCCTCCGTCCAGTACCAGAACGCGAACAACTCGGTCCGCGTCTCCGACGAGTTCATGCAGGCCGTCGAGACCGAGGGCGACTTCGGCCTGCGGTCCCGGACGACCGGCGAGGTCATCGACCGGGTCGACGCCAAGAAGCTGTTCCGCACCATCGCGCAGGCCGCCTGGGAATGCGCCGATCCTGGCCTGCAGTACGACGACACGATCAACGACTGGCACACCTGCCCCGAGTCGGGCCGGATCACCGCGTCCAACCCGTGCTCGGAGTACATGCACCTGGACAACTCCAGCTGCAACCTCGCCTCGCTGAACCTGCTCAAGTTCGCCACCGAGGACGGCGGTTTCGACGCGCCGCTGTTCGCGAAGGCCGTCGAGCTGGTCATCACCGCGATGGACATCTCGATCTGCTTCGCCGACTTCCCGACCGAGGCGATCGGCGACACCACCCGCAAGTTCCGCCAGCTGGGCATCGGGTACGCGAACCTCGGCGCGCTGCTGATGGCGCTCGGCCACGCATACGACTCCGACGGCGGCCGCGCGCTCGCCGCCGCGATCACCTCGCTGATGACGGGCGTCTCGTACCGGCGTTCGGCAGAACTCGCCGCGGTCGTCGGGCCGTACGAGGGCTACGCGCGCAACGCCGAAGCGCACCAGCGGGTCATGCGCAAGCACGCCGCCGCCAACGAACTCGTGCGGACCTACCACTCGAACGACGCCGCGGTCCGCGCGCTCGCGACCCAGGAATGGAAGCACGGCATCGAGCTGGGCGAGAAGAGCGGCTGGCGCAACGCGCAGGCCTCCGTGCTCGCGCCCACCGGCACCATCGGCTTCATGATGGACTGCGACACGACCGGCATCGAGCCGGACTTCTCGCTGGTCAAGTTCAAGAAGCTGGTCGGCGGCGGCTCGATGCAGATCGTCAACCAGACGATCCCGCGCGCGCTGGCCGCGCTCGGCTACCAGGGCGAGCAGATCGAAGCGATCGTCGAGTACATCGCTCAGCACGGCCACGTCGTCGACGCCCCCGGCCTGCGCCAGGAGCACTACGAGGTGTTCGACTGCGCGGTGGGGGAGCGGTCCATCGCGCCGATGGGACATGTCCGGATGATGGCCGCGGTGCAGCCGTTCCTGTCGGGCGCGATCTCCAAGACGGTCAACATGCCGGAGTCGGCGACCGTCGAAGAGGTCGAGGAGATCTACTTCCAGGGCTGGAAGTACGGCCTCAAGGCGCTCGCGATCTACCGCGACAACTGCAAGGTCGGCCAGCCGCTGTCCACCGGCAAGAAGGAGAAGGCCGAGCCCGAGGCCGAAAAGGTCGTCGAGTACCGGCCGGTCCGCAAGCGCCTGCCGAAGAAGCGCCCGAGCCAGACGGTGTCGTTCACCGTCGGCGGCGCCGAGGGGTACCTGCACGCTGGTTCGTACCCGGACGACGGCCTCGGCGAGATCTTCGTGAAGCTCGGCAAGCAGGGGTCGACCCTCTCCGGCGTGATGGACGCGTTCTCGATGTCGATCTCCGTCGGCCTGCAGCACGGGATCCCGCTGGAGTTCTACGTTTCGAAGTTCTCCAACCTGCGCTTCGAGCCCGCCGGCATGACCGACGACCCGGACATCCGGATCGCCACCAGCGTCATGGACTACCTGTTCCGCAGGCTGGCGCTGGACTACCTGCCGTACGAGAAGCGTTCGCAGCTCGGCATCTTCACCGCCGACGAACGCTCGGCACAGGTCGAGGCGAGCTACGGCACCGCGCCCGCCGCGGAACCGGAGAACGTCGACATCGACGCCCTTCGGTCCACTGTGGACTCGTCGTCCGCGGAACCCGCCAAGGTCGCGCACTCGACGGCGGAACTGGTGGAGCTGAACCTTGGCACCGCGTCCGACGCGCCGCTCTGCATGACCTGCGGTACGAAGATGCGGCCCGCCGGTTCGTGCTACGCCTGTGAAGGGTGCGGCGCGACCTCCGGCTGCAGCTAGGTCATAACGAAGGTCATGAAAGGGTCGTTCAGGACGATATATGTCCTGAACGGCCCTTTCATGACACCGGAGGCGCGTGCGTGACCATCGTTGATCCCTTCGGCACACTCAAGCAGGCACTCTGGATCTGCGGCGGTCAATGGGCGGGGAAGTCCACCGTCTCCCGCCTGCTCGCCCGCCGCCACGGCATCACCGTCTACCACTACGACTTCCACGACGCCCGCGCCCATCAGGACCGTCGCATCGCCCACCGCGTCCGGGAAAATCTGCCCACCGCGGATCCGGACCCGGAGACCGTCTGGGTCGACCCCGCACCCGAGCGGATGGCCGCCGACACGATCGCGGGTTTCCCGGTGCGGTTCGAATGGGCGCTGGACGATCTGCGCGCGCTGGTCTCCGGGCGGCCGATCCTCGCCGAGGGCTGGGGATTGCGCCCGGAGCTGGTCGCGCCCCTGCTGGACTCACCGCGCCGGATGATCGTGATGGTGCCCACCGACGATTTCCGTGAGCACCAGCTCCGCGTGCTGCCCCGGGCCGCCGCGGTGGCGCACCGGGTCAGCGATCCCGAACGCGCGCAGCGCAACCGGATCGAGCGGGACCGGCTCGTCGCCGGGGACGCCGTCCGTTCCGCGAAGGAACTCGGCATCCGGGTGCTGGAGATCGACGGCTCACGAGACGCCGAAGCGGTCGCGGACGTCGTCGCTGAGCACTTCGGCCCCTATTTGGCCTGAGCGAGATCGAGGACGAAGGTCGCCACCGCCAGCGCGAGGAATCCGCCGGGGAAGGCGATGTTGTAGAACACGCGGGCGCGCACGTGGGTGATGACGGCGCCGAGGTAGAACAGCACGAGCCCGGCGGCCGCCGCGGTCCCGAGGTAAGGCACCCCGAGCAGGCCGAGCAGCAGCCCGGCCGCGCCCGCGGCCTTCAGCGAGGCCAACGGCGGAATCCAGGACTGAGGCACGTTGACCTCGGCGGAGTTCTTGAGAACGAACGGGATCCGCGCGAAGTCGGCGGCGGCGATCCCGGCGTTGATCACGATCGTCATGATGGCCAGGGTGAGATATGCGGTGAACATGCCCACTGGACGAGGCCCGCGCCCGGAATGTGACAGCGGTCAGGATCGCCAGCGGTCGAGCACCGCGTCGATGGCCGGCCGGATGCGATCGCGGGCGGCCTGGCGTTCCACGCCCGCCATGAGGAGGTCGTCGTACTCGGTGTCCAGATGCCGGATCGAGGCGACGACGGCGAGGAACACCGCGCGTTCGGCCAGTTCCCGCCCGGCGGCGGACCGGCCGACCCGGCCGCTGCCGCGCAGGCCCGCGTGTTCGGCGATGGCTCGCGCCCGATCCGGCGGGCAGCCGGGGAACAGCTCCGTGATCGCGGTGTGGAACCGGGCGGTGAACTCGACGTCTTCGCGGGCGCGCCGTTCGCGGTCGCGGTCGCGGCGCCGTTCCCGGACGTCTTCGTCGGCGAAGCATTGCTCCTCGGCGTCGCGCAGTGCCGATTCTTCGACCAGGATCCCTTGCCGCTCATGACGTTTCCGCGACCGGTTGAACTTGGTGACGACGGCGGAAAGCCGGCTCGCCTTCTTCGCCCGGCGGGTCAGGGTGGCGTCGCCGGACGGCAGGAAGACCAGGTGGCCGAGGTCGGCGCAGTCGAGGCAATGCGGCTTTTCACCCTCCAGGAACAGGAGGTCGCCGGTGCCGCCGCAGTCGGCGCACGTCCACGCCGTGAGTGCCACCGAGACGATGAGGTCGGGTGCTTTCCGTTGCCTGGCCTCGACTTGCGCGCGTTTGGCATCGGACAGCCCCGGCATGATCCAGTGTGTCCGGAACAGCGGTTCGAGACCGGCGAGCTCGCCGGAGGTCACCTGGAGGGCCGCCCGGTCCCGGGTCGCGCCGACGTGCTCGATCTCCGACCCTTCGAGGCCGTTCGCCGCGACCCAGCGTTGCAGGGCACCGAGCGCGAAGGTCAGCTTCTCCGGTGCCACCGGCAGCGCCCCCGTCAGCACGGGGATCCGGCCGCGCTGCCAGGCGTCGACGACGTTCTCCGGCAGCCAGCCGATCCCGGTGAGGATACCGAGCGCGGTCACCGACTTCTTCTTGGCCAGCAGCTTCTCCGCCGTCTCGACGACGCGTTGTTCCAGTTTCGCTTCACCCTGCATCGCCGGGAATCCTAGCGATCACGCGGTTTCGGCGCGGGCCCGGTACGCCCGGATCTTGGCGCGGTTGCCGCAGCGCTCCATCGAGCACCAGCGGCGGTTGCCCGACCGCGAGGTGTCGAAGAACAGCAGGTAGCAGTCGCTCGCGGAACATTCGCGGACGCGGCCGGAGCGTTCGCCCGCGACCAGGCCGATGGCGTCGCGGGCGACGGCGCCGAGGAGTTGCTTCCCGGTGACGGGCGGCGCCCAGGCGAGCCGCCGCGTCTCCGGATCCACGAGCGGCCTCGGGGTGGCTTCGGTCGCGTCGTTCAGCACGGCGAGGTCGTCTTCCGACGGTGCTTCGCCCCGCGCGAGGGCGGGTGCGACGCGGTAGAGCGTGTCCCGCAGTTCCTTGAGCGCGGTGAGTTCGGCGGGCCGGATCCGGACGTCGGTCAGGGGAGCGGTCAGCGCCAGCCGGCAACCGGTGAACCAGTCGGCGAGGGCGGACGGCGTATGCGCGATCTCGTAGCGCTCGTACGGGCCGGGACCGCCGGTCAGCATGAGTTCGAGGCTGAGGCTGCCCGGATCGAACCGGTACCGCTCGCCCTGAACGTCGACGAGCACTCTTGTTCCCGGAGTCATGTAACCACTATAGTCGGTTTCAGAAACCAGGTAAGACGGTTACGGCGGAGGCGTGATGATCGGCAAGACGAAGGACGCGGGCTGGGAGATCGGCGTGTCCAAGACGGTGGCGTACCCGCTGGATCAGGTTTGGGAGTACCTCTCGGGTTCGGGCCTGGCGGCCTGGCTGGGCGATGTGCGGCTGGAGCCGGAGAAGGGCGCGCCGTACGAGACGGCCGAGGGCACCGTCGGCGAGGTTCGCGGCTATCGGGAACGCGAGAAGATCCGCCTCACCTGGCGTCCGAAGGACTGGGATCACGAGAGCACGGTCCAGGTCGGCCTCCGTCCGGCTGGGCCGGGCAAGACGACCGTGGTCTTCCATCAGGAACGGCTCACCGGCCCGGAAGAGCGCGCCGCGCAGCGCGAGCACTGGCAGGCCGTGATGAAGCTGGTCGTCGACGGTCTCGCAGGCTGATCAGGAGAGGGTTCGCCGGGCGAGCTCGGCCAGGGTGTCGGTGATCCGTTCGGCGCTCAGGCCGAGCTCGCCTGTTTGGTACAGGAACACCTCGGCGGCGAGCGGTGCCAGCAGGACGTCGGCGAGCGCGTCCGGATCCGGGGTGTCCGCCTGTTCGGCGAGATGGCGGACATGGGTGCGCCACAGCCGGTACGGCCCGCTGGTGAAGCGCGAATGCCCGACCTCGGTGCCGAGGACGAGATGCGCGTGCCGGGCGAGCAGCCCGATCATCGCCGCGTAGAACGCGGCCAGCCGCTCGGCGGGCGGCGCGCCGGGACCCAGCGGGGGAGGGCCGGTGAGCAGCCGCTCCTGGAGTTCCCGCTCGTGCTCGTCCAGTAGGGCCACGGCGATCGCCGAGCGGTCCGGGTAGCGGCGGTACAGCGTCGCGCGGCCGACCCGGGCCGCTTTGGCGATGTCCTCCATGGTGACGTCGGCCGCTGGACGTGCGGCGAAGAGCCCTTCGGCGGCCTCCAGGATCTTCGCGCGGTTACGGGCGGCGTCCGAGCGTTCCCGTCCCCGGCCGTTCGCGAGCAGATCTTCCGGCATGTGCCGCAGCCTAGGGAATATCCGGACGCGGTGTCCACTTGTACCCGGCGAAGCAAGTGGACGCCGTGTCCACTTCCTGGTTCGGGAGGCCTCGATGAGCCACCTTCTCCACCTCGACTCCAGTGCCCGCAGCGCGTCGTTCTCCCGAGAACTGAGCGCACGGTTCGCCGAGGTCTGGCGTGCCGCGAACCCGGGCGCGGGTTACACCTACCGCGACCTGGCCGCCGACCCGGTGCCGCCGATCGGCCAGGCCTGGACCGAGATCTGCGACGCCCTCCTCCAGGCCGGGATCACCGATCCCGAGGGCTACGCCTCCGTGGTGAAGACGCCGGAGCAGCGCGAGGCTTGGGCGGTCATCGAGCCGCTGCTGGCCGAACTGCTCGCCGCCGACGTCGTGCTGATCGGGGCGCCGATGTACAACTTCTCGATCCCCGCGACGCTCAAGCTGTGGATCGACCAGGTGACATTCCCGAAGATGTCCTTGGCGGGCAAGGCTTTCGTGGTCGCGGGAGCGCGTGGCGGCACCTATCTGCCCGGCACGCCGCGCGAGCCGGTCGACCACCACGAGCGCTACCTGCGCGATTTCTTCGCCGGGCACTACGACGTCCGGGACGTCACCTTCCTGCACTCCGAACTGACGAACGCCCTGGTCGACCCGCGGCTGAGCCCACGCGATCCCGACCGGATCGCGTCGCGGGAGCAGGCGCTCCTCGGCGCCGAAAAGGCCGGAAGGGGAGCCTGATGGGCTGGGGAATCCTGCTCCTGGCGGGAGCCGTCGAGGTCGCCTGGTCGCAGAGCATCAAGCCGACCGAGAACTTCAGCCGGTTCTGGCCGACCGTGCTGTGCTTCGTGCTCGGCGTCGCCGCGGTGTACCTGCTGTCGAAGGCGATGGACTCGATCCCGGTGGGGACCGCGTACGCCGTTTTCACCGGCATCGGCGCGGTCGGCGCGATCGTGTTCGGCATCGTGATCCACAAGGATCCGGTCGGTTTCGGCCGGTTCGCGGCGATGGCGCTGATCGTGGGCGGGGTGGTGCTCGCCAAAGTGGCCGAGTGAGCTCAGGAAGGGGACTTTCTCGCCGGAAAGTCCCCTTCCGAGCGGGTCAGGAGAGCTTCTCCCACAGGAATTCGAACATCAGCGCCCATTTGAACGCCAGCTGCTCGTTGTCGGCCGCCGCGCCGTGCCCGCCCTCGATGTTCTCGTGGTACCGCACGTCGTGTCCCTGCTCCACCATCCGCGCGACCATCTTGCGCGCGTGCGCGGGATGTACCCGGTCGTCCCGGGTGGAGGTGACGAACAGGACCGGCGGGTATTCGCCGTCACCGCGGACGTTCTGGTACGGCGAGTACTTGCCGATGAAGTCCCATTCCGCCGGGTCGTCGGGGTCGCCGTACTCGGCCATCCACGACGCGCCCGCGAGGAGCTTGTGATAGCGCTTCATATCGAGTAGCGGCACCTGGCTCACGATGGCGCCGAACAGGTGCGGGTAGCGCGTCAGCATGACGCCCATCAGCAGCCCGCCGTTGCTGCCGCCCTGGATGCCGAGCCGGGACGGCTCGCTGATGCCGCGCTCGACGAGGTCGGCGGCGACGGCCGAGAAGTCCTCGTAGACCTTGTAGCGCTTGGCTTTGGTCACCGAAGTGTGCCAGTCCGGCCCGTATTCGCCGCCGCCGCGGATGTTCGCGACGACGTAGGTGCCGCCCCGCGCGAGCCAGCCGCGGCCGATGACGCCGCTGTAGCCGGGGTCAACGAGACCTCGAAGCCGCCGTAACCGGTCAGCAGCGTCGGCCCGCCTTCGGCGCCGGACGGGCGTACGACGAAGTACGGGATCTTCGTGCCGTCTTCGGATGTCGCGAAGTACTGCGAGACCGCCATGCCTTCGCTGTCGAAGAACGACGGAGCGCGCTTGAGCACCTCGACCTCACCGCCGACGTGCCCGTAGCTCAGCGTCGACGGCTGGGTGTACCCGCTCGAGTCGAGCAGGTACTCGTCGCTTACGTCGGGGTCGGTACCGGTGATCTCCGCGGTGCCCAGCTCCGGGGCACCGGCGAGCGGCCGCGAGGTCCAGCCGTCGGACGGCGTGAGCACGCGCAGTTCCGTCCGGACGTCGGACAGCGTCGAGAGCAGCAGATGGTTGTGCGTCCACACCCAGTACTCCAGCGACGTGTGCGCGTCCGGGGTGAAGAGGGTCGTGAAGGTGCGCTCGCCCGCCATGAACGCGTCGAAGCCGGAGGCGAGCAGGGTTCCGGAGGGGTACGTCGTGCCTTCGACGGTCCAGTCCGAGCGAAGGCGGATCAGCAGCCACTCGCGGTGTGAGGACGTCTGGGCGTCTTCGGGGACCTCGATGCGGTCGAGACCGGCGGCCGTCCGGACGTACCTTTCCGTGCGGTAGAAGTCGATCGACCGGTAGACGAAGTCGCGCTCCCATCCCTCGGTCGGGTCGTGGTGCGCGGACACCGAGACGTCGTCCGGCTTGCCCTCGAAGACCACCGTCGCCTCTTCGAGCGGCGTGCCGCGCCGCCATTCCTTCGCCAGCCTCGGATAGCCCGAACTGGTCAGCGTCCCCGGGCCGAAATCGGTGCCGATGTAGACGCGGTCATGGTCGATCCAGCCGATCCTGGTCTTGGCCTCGGGGACGAAGAACCCGTCTTCGACGAAACGGCGCTCGTCGAGGTCGAACTCGCGGACCACGGTCGCGTCGGCGCCGCCGCGCGACAGCTCGACCAAAGCGCGGTGGTACCCCGGACGGAGGACAGCCGCGCCCTGCCAGACCCAGTTCTCTCCGTCGGCCTCGGCCAAGGCGTCGACGTCGAGCAGGAGCTCCCACTCCGGTGTGTCGAGCCGGTACTGCTCCAGGGTGGTGCGGCGCCACAGGCCGCGCGGGTTGGCCGAGTCCTGCCAGAAGTTGTACAGATACTCGCCGCGACGGCGGATGTAGGGGATCCGGTCGTCGGCGTCGAGGACCTCGCGGACCTCGTCGCGGATCCCGGCGAACCGCTCACTGGTGGACAGATCCGCCAGCGCCTCGGCGTTGCGGGCTCGCACCCAGTCCAGCGCTTCCTCGCCGGTCACGTCTTCCAACCACAGGTACGGGTCCTCGTCACTCATGCACACAGTCTTGCCGGGTGCTCCGTCCCGGCGCCACCAGGTGTGGCATTCCGTATGCTGTGGGCTCGCACGTTTGGGGGACACCATGACCGGCACCGACGAGGTACCCAGACCGTTCGCGCCTGCGCCGCCTCGCCGCAACCCGGGGGCCGCCGTGGTCGGCCTCCTCATCGTCGCCGCGCTGACCACCACCGGGATGGCGATGGCCGGCGGGCCGCGCCAGATCGACGGTCAGGCCCTCCCGGTGTCCGGCGGGTACACCTCCGAAGGGGCGAAAGCGCCCGCCGGGAACGCGAAACCCGCGCCCAAGGAGGTGCGGGAACTGGAGACGAACCCACTGCTGGCGGAGGGGATCGCGCTCGGCGCCGTCACCTGCCGCCTGCCCGCGATCAGCCGCGAGCCCGCGAAACTGGAGACGTACTACAAGACCCTCGTGTCCTGTCTCGCCGAATCCTGGAAGCCGGCCCTGGACCAGGCGAACGAGCCCGCGTTGACGGTGACCGTGCAGGTGACGCTGCCCGAGACCAGCGCGTGCGGGAAGGCGCCGGGCGAGGACGAGGCCGTCGCCTACTACTGCGGCGGCGACACCACGATCTACGCGCCGACCCAGTGGATGCTGGGCGACGCGGGGCTCGAACGGTCTCGTCACCTCGCGACGATGGCCCACGAGTACGGGCATCACGTCCAGCGTTCCAGCGGGATCCTGTCGGCGGCGGCGGAGAAGATGTCGTCGCCGGGCGAGGACAGCCCGGCCGACAAGGAACTGGTCCGCCGCATCGAACTGCAGGCGAACTGTTTCGGCGCGCTCGCCCTCGCGGCAGCCGCCGGTCGCGGTTCGATCAGCAAGTCGCTGGCCAACGCGGCCCTCGACGACTACGGCCGCGCCGACGACAGCGACACCCACGGCAGCCGTCGTAACCAGCTGAAATGGGCGAAGGCCGGGTTCTCCGGGAAGACGACGTCGGCGTGCAACACCTGGGCGGCGCCCGCCTCGGACATCAAATGACCGACGAGGTGATGGCCGAGATCAACACCGGCCTCCAGCTGCACATCTCCGGCGACCGCGCCGGCGCGCGCGAGAAGTTCGCCGCGTTGTGGGAACGGATCGGCGAGGACGGCGACCCGCTGCACCGGTGCGCGCTCGCGCACTACATGGCCGACGTGCAGGACGAACCGGCCGACGAGCTCGCCTGGGATCTCCGCGCGCTCGCCGCGGCCGATTCGCTCACCGACGAGCGCGCCCAGGAGTACCACGCGACGCTCGCCGTGCGCGGGTTCTACCCGTCGCTGCACCTGAACCTCGCCGAGGACTACCGCAAACTCGGTGATCACGAGTCCGCGAAGACGCACTGGGAACTCGGGCGGGGGACACTCGGCGCGCTCGGCGACGACCCTTACGGCCTCGGGATCATCGAGGCGTACGAAGCGCTCGCCTCCCGGCTCGGTATCGAACCGGACTCTCCGGACTTTCGCGCAGGGCGGTGAGGCCATAACCTGGAGTGACTCAGGTCACCCATCCGGGAGGAGCGCGTATGCGGATTTCCGATCTGTTGCGGAACAAGGGGGCGGCCGTCGCGACCGTCTCGCCGGAGACGAACGTCACCGAACTGCTCGAGAGACTGGCGGAGCACAACGTCGGTGCCCTGGTGGTCGTCGACGCCGAGGGCGGGATCGTCGGGATCGTCTCCGAACGGGACGTCGTGCGACGGCTCAACGAGCGCGGACCCCAGCTGCTCGACGGATCGGTGTCCGCGATCATGACGAAGATGGTCGCGAGCTGCACCCCCGAGGACTCGGTGGACCAGCTGTCCGTCCTGATGACCGAACGCCGCATCCGGCACGTCCCGGTCGTGGTGGACGGCAGGCTGGCGGGGATCGTGAGTATCGGCGACGTCGTGAAGACCCGGATGGAACAGCTGGAGAAGAGTCAGGAACAGCTGGAGGCGTACATCTCGCAGGGCTGACCTGCTCGTGAGTGGTAAGGACGGTTCTAGCCAACCCTGTTTAAGTTACCTACAGTTGATCTATGGCTACCAGTCACCAGGTTAATGCAGGTCAGGGCGGGCGCCAGCCGATCTTGGACTCGTATGCGCGGCTGTCTCGTAACCACAAGCGGAAGATCGAGAAGTGCGAGACCCAGCACGCCGACAACCGGGAGGTGATCAACCGGTTGGGCGGCGTGCTGGGTGAGGAGATCTCGGATCCGAAGCTGTCGGCGTGGAACCCGAAGGTTCATCGTCCGGGGTGGGAACGGATCATGAAGCGGATCGCGGCGCGGGCGTGTGACGGGGTGGTGTTGTGGAACACCGACCGGGGTTGGCGGCAGTCGCCGGACCTTGAGGACCTGTTCAAGCTGATCGAGGGGTTCGAGTCGTTCACGGTGGCGTCCTCGCACGGCCGTTATGACCTGACCGACTACAACGATCGGTACCAGTTGCGGCAGGAGGTCGCGCACAACCAGCGCAACTCCGATGAGGCGTCACAGCGGATCTCGAAACAGTTCGAGGTGTTGCGTAAGCGTGGGGTTCCGCATCACCAGGGCCGGACGTTCGGGTTCCCCGGTCTGGACCGGACGGTGCCCAAGGATGAGGCGATGGACGAGAACGGGGAAGACACCCGTAAGCCTGTTCCGTTGTCGTTGGTGGAACGGGAACGGCGGGCGTTGCGGGATGCCACGGCGGCGGTTCTGGCGGGGGTGTTTCAGACCACGATCGCTGATGAGTGGAACGCCGAAGGGTTGCTGACGACCACGGGGAAGAGGTGGACGGCGTCGCTGGTGGGTGCGGCGCTGTTGCGTCCGGTGAATGCCGGTTTGGTCGAGCATGGCGGCGTGGTGGTGGGCACGATGCCGGGTGAGCCGATCGTGGACCCGGCGGACTTCGTCAAGCTGCGTGGTTTGTATGCGGGGCGGACGCGGGGTGCGCGGCCGTTCGGGATCTATGTGGGGTCGGGGATTCTGCGGTGCCGGTTGTGTGGCAAGGGGTTGACGGGGCGTCCGCACAAGGGGACCTATCCGGATGGTGAGCGGCGGCGGCAGTACGCGTGTGTGAAAGGTTCCGGTGGGTGCGGCAAGGTGAGTGCGGATTTCCGGCGGGTGGATCGTGAGTTGCGGTCGCTGGTGGTGTCGCGGTTGTCGGATGCCAAGCACGCGGCGGCGATCCGTGCCGCACGGGCGCGTGTCTCGGAACGGCTGGCGGAGCTGCACACCGAGATCACCGAATGCGAACGTCTGATGACCTCTATCGCGGCGAAACTCGGTGCCGGGCGGATGACCGAAGCTGCCTACGACACGGCCAACGAACCGCTGATGGCCACGCACGCGCGGTTGGAAGCCGAGCGGGACGCCTTGACCGGCGGGAACCCGGAAGGCCCCACCGAGGCGATGAGCCGGGACGACGCGGCCGAACAGTGGGACGGCGCCGAGGTCGCCGAACGCGCCGCGATGCTGGCGGACGCGCTGGGGCGGGACACCCTGTATCTCTATCCCGCCGCCAAGACCGGGCAACGCCAGTTCGACCCGAAGCGAGTAAGGATCGACCCGTACAAGCCCGGCAAGCACCGCACGGGCGGGAAACAGGCGGTGGCCTGATAGAGCAACGACCGAGGCCACACCACACCCCGGAAAAGGGGTGGGTGTGTCCTCGGTCGTCGGTGTGTCAGGCCGCGCGTTTCTGTTCGGTGTCTTGGGCGGCGCGGCGTCGTTTGTCGATGCGGTTGAGGATCACCGCGAGTGAGGTGATCTGGTCATCGGTGAGCGGCGGCAGGTCGGCGACGATGGCCGCCCACCTGTCGAGCGCTTCCGCGTCGAGCCGTGCTTGTTCTTCGGCGTAGGTTTCCTTCCTGGTGGGCTTGTCGTGCGGGGATGGGACGGCGGTGAGGTGGCGGCGTGCGTTCGGCGATCGGCGCGGGGGCGGTTGTGGCCGGGTGGGCATGTCCGCTTCCTCCTTTCGCTGCGCGGTGCGGGAATCGGCGGGTGCGTGATGGTGCTGTCTGGCGTCTCCTTTCCTGTGACGGGGATGGGTGCGGGAGGTACGGGTATCGACGTGGCGGCGTCGAGGTCGAACACGGCGCGCTGCCCGTTGTCGCGTCCGAGTTCCAGCGCGGCGGGGAGTGTGGCGACGACGGCGGACACGTCGAGATACACCCGCCGTGTGCCGGGGTCGCACCATCCGCCGAACACCCGCCCCGGCAGTGCGAGGGCGTGCCGGGTGCGGGTGAGATAGTCGGCGAGATCATCGGCAGTGACACGGCCGTCGCAGATGTGTTCGCACTCCGGGTGTACGGCGACGGCGTAACCCGTGCGGGCGTCGGCACCGGTCGCGGGATCGACGGTGAACCCGCCGTCCGGAACGGTCAGTGCGTCGGCCATCGCGGCCAGCCGCGCCACCGACAACCCGCCCGTGCTTTCGTGATTGTGGGTGTGCTGGTTCATGCCGCCTCCCGGCGCGGTGAGTGGCGGCGTGCGGGCGTCGCGACTTGAGTCAGGGTGCGGCGTTGCCGGTGTCCTGCGGGCAGCCATACCGGGTCTGTCGCGACCGCCGTATCGCCGGTTGCGGTGGTGGCCACGGCGACGGGCGGACCGGTTGGCCAGCGGCGCGCCCACGCGTCGTGAAGGTTACGTTCACGGCCGGGTCCGGGGAGTCCGAACAGGACGGGTTGCCGGATTCCGGAGCGGGCGAGTTCGGCGTATTTGGTGATCTTGTCGGTGAGGGTGTCGAGGGTTTCGGTTCCGGTGTCGTGTTCGTAAAAGAAGCCCACGGTTCCGTGGGGGTCGCTGTATTCGCCGTAGCCGTCCGGGCGGACGATGCCGCCGCACGCGTCGGCGGTGACGGCTTCGGGCGTCCATGTGCGTAGCTGGCAGCCGGGACGAGTGCGGGCGTGTCCGGCGAGGGCAGTGAAGAATTCGTTCACGCCAAGCAGGTGTTCGGTGTGTGGCGAGTGCGCCAGCCGGAGAACTTTCTCCGTGACTGCCGACGGTTTCGGTAGTGGCGTGTCG
Organism: Amycolatopsis sp. EV170708-02-1; assembly: GCF_022479115.1. NCBI lineage: Bacteria > Bacillati > Actinomycetota > Actinomycetes > Pseudonocardiales > Pseudonocardiaceae > Amycolatopsis > Amycolatopsis sp. EV170708-02-1. The sequence continues at coordinate 1,124,602 of NZ_CP092497.1, read as the reverse complement.
GTCGCTGCGGCGTGCACCGCCGCGCCGACGTGCCCGAGGGTGTAGCGCCACGACTGGGAGCCGGGCCAGACCTCGCGCCGGAACCGCGCGAGCACGCCACGGTGGTACAGCGCGGCCAGCCGGTGACGGGCGTGGTGCGGTGACCCGAACAGCAGCCGCGTGACCTGAAGGGCGGTCAGCACACGGTGCTGATCGAGGTAGCCGAGCAGGGACAGGTCCCGGCCGGTGAGCCCGCGTGAGCGGGCGAGAGCGTCGCCGGTGCTGACCGGTTCTATTTCCACTTTGAGGGGGTGGGTGTTGCTGTTCCTAGGAAGTCGGGGTGCGGGCATGGTTCCTCCACGGTGGCCGTACGCAGGGGTTTCAGGGCGCCTCAGGCGGCAACTCGGTGGTCCACTCATAAGTTGCCCCTGGAGTTGCCCACCGAGTTGTCCATAGAGCTGCCCACTGAGTTGCCATCGCCGAAAGCGTTGCCCTCACTGGTGTTCCAGTGATGCCGCAGGGCTTGTGCCGCGCCGCTGGAGGCGGGCGTGGTGTCGAGCCTGCGCGCCGAGGCGCTGCCGTCCCGTTCCCGGTGTGACAGTCCGGTTCGTGCCCGCGCCGCACGCCGTACCAGCTCGCCACGGCCGGGCGGGGCGGGGGGCATCGGGAGCGTGTCCAAGGTGCACGCCGGGGTGTCCCGGCCACCTGCCACGGCGCGGGCCACGATCTGGAACGCGGGGCGTCGCCGCAGGCCGTGTTCGTCGATATCGGGGGCGACGTGCCGCACTAGGCGGCGGGCGTCGTCCGGCGACACGGTGAAGTACACCTTGGTGCGGGCGTTGGCGTCGATCCCTTCCCGCACATCCGGCTGTAGCTGTGCCTGGTGCTGGTGGGCCAGTACCAGCGACACCCGGTAGCCGCGTGCTTCGGCTAGCGCGTCTTCGACGCCGATCGGGAGGTGCAGGAAGTTGTGACACTCGTCCACCACGACCGTCGCGTCCGGCCGCTGTTCGGGCGGCCGGACGGCGCGGCGGGTGATCTCCTGCCACAGTCCGGCGATCAGCAGCGACCCCACCAACCGCGACGCGTCCTCACCGATGTTTCCTTTCGGCAGGCGGGCGATCAGGATGCCGCCGTCCAGCACATCGGCAAGCGTGAAACTCGACCGAGGAGCGCCGAGCAGGGCGCGGGCGAACCGCCGGGTCAGCACCCCGCGCAGACGGGACACGACGGGTGCGCACAACTGGGCACGTTGTGCCGGGGTGGCCTCATCGAACGCGGCCCAGAACCCTTCCAGCCCGTCCGGTTCCCCGACTTCCGCCAGCACCGCACGCCGGAACGGCGCGTGATGCAGCAGCGGCGGGATATCGGCCAGCGTCGAACCCTCACGCCGGATCAGCGTGAGGCAGGCGGCGCGCATCAGGTCGTCCATGCGCGGTCCCCACGACGCGGCGTAGAGACGCCGGAACACCGACACCACCCCGTCCGCCACGAGTTCCCGTTGTGCAGGGTCGGTGGCGTCGAGGACGTTGAACGCGGCAGGTGCGTCGCGTTCGTCCGGGTCGAGGATCACCAGCCGATCCCCGCAGTCGGCGGGCAGCCGGTCGATCACGTTCGCGGCGAGGTCGCCTTGCGGATCGAGCAGCACCACCCCGCGTCCGGCTTCGGCTTCACCGAGGACGTGGTGGGCGAGCCAGGTGGACTTGCCAACCCCGGTCACGCCTTGCACGTGAAGGTGATGCCGGGCATCCGCGACGCTCACGCCCACCAGTTCGGACACCCCGGTCGTGGTCGCGCCGAGCAGCTTCGGTGCCTGGCGGCGTGGGTCGTCCCACGGCGACACGAGCAGTTCGCGCCGACCGGTCCCGCTGTCATCGTGGAGGGTGGTGTCAGGCCGCATTGCGATCACCGCCGAACCCGTCGAACCCGCGCCGTCCGGGACGGCGCCGGTAGCGGTCGCCGTCGAGCCGGGGCAAGGCGCGGTCGGCCTTCCGCAACGGCGCCTCCGGGTGGGGCAAGCCGTGGCTACCGGGCTGGTGCGGCAGGTGCCACACCGACGCCAGCTCCCGCACACTCGCGACGAAACCGTGCCCGTGCGCGTACCGCGCAACCTTGCCCGCCGGACGCCACACCCGCAGTCTCGCGGTGTCGTGTTCGTCGGTGGCCAGTGCCGCCAGCACGGCGGCCAGCTCACCCGACGAACGCCGCGCCGTGCGCGGCGTGACCGTGCCCGCGACGACCAACCTGACCGTTGCGCGAAGGTGCGGTCCTGCTTTCTGTTTTGCCTCCCGCGCCCGCCGTCGCGCCACGGTCACCGGGTCGTCCTCACGCCGTGTGGACGACCGCGTGTCACGTCGAGAATCGTGCGACGAAGACGACGACAACATGAGTTCCACCGCGCCGACCACACCACGCATGACCGCGAGCAGAGCGGCGCCGATCAGGCTGGTCAGACCGCGCCGGCGACCCGTCCCGCGGCCACGCCGGCGGCCTCCGCGGGAAGGGGAAATCACGACCTGAACCGACGCGAAACGACCCGCCACCGCGTGGTCGGAAATCCCTTCCAGCACGGCGCGCAACGGTTCGTCCTCGACCGCCACCACGCCGCGTTCCGGGCGATGCAGGTGATCGACCAGCGGAGCCCACGGCCCCTCACTCGGTACCAGTTCCGTCGCTCCGACCGCGCCCGCAGGCGGCCGGGGCGGCTCGGTCGGGGTCAGTCCGCATCCGGGCCACGCGTGTTCGACCGCCCGCGCTACCGACCGCGCCGGGCCACCACCCGGAACCCACAACCCCGCACGGATCCGGCCGTCCGGATCATCGGCCCACAACACCATCGCGACCCGCGTCCGCGCCGACACCCCGGCCAGCGTCGACGCGAGCAGCCGCCACAACGGCACCGCCCCATCAGCGGGCAGACGATGCGGCGGAGTGATCTCGAAAAACCGCGCTCCTTCCATCTCCCGCTTACGGCGCAACCGCACCACCTGGGCCAGCACCGCACCTGCCACCAACGCCAGCACAGCGACCATCACGAGCAGCGGCCACCACACCGTGATCCATGCCCACAAGGTGTAGGACAACCACGCCATGAACGCGTTGAACTCGGCCGAGGGATCACATACCAACCGGGCCAGCGGTGACCCCGTACACGGGTCCGCCAGCGCGAAGGCGTCCCACTGCTGAACTGTCTTGAACATGTTGCATCAACTCCTCTTAGGGCACCGTGTTGCAGGCATGCAGAATGCGGCGCAGCACGATGCAACCCCGCCCGTATCGACGCCGAACCAGCGCACGGCAGTGCGCGGGTACAGCAAGCCGACAACAGCGGGATAGCTGTTTCGCTTGGCACAAAAGGGAATTAGCCGACGATGGCAGAAGCTGACCGGAAACACGCGCACCTCAGACGCGGACATCGGTCAGCGGATGCCGTTCGGCGGGACATGTTCAGCAGCGCGGGGATCATCCGGCCACGGGCACTATTCGAGGGTACGAGCAAACAAGGGGTCCGGCTCACTTCTCCGGTTCATGAACCCTAGGCCCAAGAAACTGACACCCACACCACGCGGGTGCCGCGTGCACTGGACACGATCGGGACGCTGCGCGCCACTGGGATCTCTACTCCGGAGCTATTCCAGCCGATCAACCAAAGTGACGCCCGGTCGCGCTAGCCCGGTCACCCTGCTACGCTCCTTCCAGTCCTCTCGCGGGCAACTCGCCGACGCAACCTAGGACCTTCCAGTATTCCCATGATCAAATCTGAAGCGCAATAGATCATTCGAGTGATCATGGCGTTGGTTCTCGTCACTGTACGTTACGTGCATCGCTGGAGCAGGCACCCGGCTCGCTGCACCGGAGCCTCAGGTCATCGACACGCTGGCATGGCGGAAACAGTCCCATAGCATGTGGCTTCATGACCGGCTTGAACCTGCGCCTACCATCGCCTCTTACTGAGGCCCGCGATGGACGTTTAGATGCCAATGGCATTCGCCTCTACCTTAAGCGTGATGACCTGATTCACTCAGAGTTTCCAGGCAACAAGTGGCGCAAATTAAAATATAATCTGGCTGCGGCAACGAAGGCGGGCCACTCCAAACTCTTGACTTTTGGCGGCGCCTACTCGAATCATGTTCGAGCCGTAGCGGCCGCCGGTAAACACTTTGGATTCAGTACCGTTGGCGTCATCAGAGGCGAGGAGCATAGGCCGCTCAACCGCACTCTAGAGTACGCCATCGATTGCGGAATGACGCTGACGTATATGGATCGCGAGACCTATAGACACAAGGATGAATCGGATGTGATCGGGCGCCTAGCTGACGAGTTCGGACCGTTCTACCTCATTCCAGAAGGCGGAAGCAATGCTCTCGCCCTGCCCGGCTGTGCAGAATTGATTGAAGAAATCACGGTAGACTTTGATGTTATCTGCTGCGCCTGCGGCACGGGTGGCACGCTCGCGGGTATCGCTAGCGCGCTGCGAGGAGATCAACGAGCTATTGGGTTTGCAGTTCTCAAAGGTGCCGAATTTCTGGTGGACAACGTTCGAGAACTGCAAGAGAAGGCGTTCGGGCACGATAGCGACAACTGGTCAATTGAACTTGACTATCACTTTGGCGGGTACGCCAAAACAAGGCCGGAGTTAAAGACTTTTATTGCCGACTGTGAGCGACGCTTCGGTCTTCAATTGGACTGGATTTATGAAGCGAAGATGATGTATGGACTAATGGACTTAGTTGATCGTGGTCACTTCAAAACCGGAACGTCCATAGTTGCCCTGATCGCTGGTTGACAAGTTCTTGATAGTAGTCGCACTACGCCTTGTTGTGGTACTCACGCTGGGAACTCTTTCCAATGGAAGAGCTTTCCAGACTGAGTGCCCACTGGCCACTGTTGATGACAAACTCCCGACCGAATCCAAGCCACATGCCGTGCATGCGTCGTGCACTAGGATCGACAATCAATTGCAAGGTCCCATGGTATGTTGCACCTTTATAGTAACCGTGCGGGGATGTCGTTTCTCGCCAGCTTCCGGTCGCCACGGAGCCGTCAACGGCGAGCTCAAGTCGAAGGCTGGAGCCGGTTGAATGCGGTAGACTCTGCCCTATTAGCTTGTTGCCCTGCTGGCGGATCACAACATAGTGCTGACCAATGAAGTCCTTCCCTCGGCCGCTGCTGGAATACGTATATTGACTGTGCCAAATACCCGCCAATCCCTCCCTGTCTGACGACAATTCCGTCGCAGAATCTGCGGGCTTTATGTCGTCTGCGAGAGCAGGCGAGGCGGCAGCAAGAGATAGGCCAGCGCTTAACTTGAGCAGTAGTGATCGACGATTTGAGTATGTCCCGAGCGCGCCTGACCATTCGGTAGCGAGACGTGCCAGTTCATTCACGTCAATCAACTCCAAGGTTGATATTAGTTCGCCTACGCCTTGCGCCTCGCCTGCTTCTGCCGAAAGAGTATTTGCTTTTGAGACTCTTGAAATACGGGCGAGACTCTTCCTGTTTTTGTAGGCCGAGTCATTTGATCGAAAGTTGGCGCAATCATCGAGCAGATCGGAAATGCTGCATTCATAGAGTTCCGCGAGGCGCCCTAGAACGTCAAGGGATGGCGCGTGTCCGGTAGGACCTGGCCATAGCTCCCAGTAAGAAAAATTCTTGAACGTCTTTGGTTCAGCTGGCCAGCGCGCGTTCCATTGATCGGCGGCATCACGTTGGCTCCAATCGCGAACCATGCGCAATGCGGCCCGAAGATTCACGCCGTAACGGCTGCAAAATAGAGCCGCGATTTCGACCCATGTTTTGTGGTCGGCCCGTTGCGCGGCGGCTAGTTCTCGCTGCTCTTGCCTCAAGCTTCGAAGAGCCGGTGGCATGGTCGCTGTCCTCTCGTCTGCGAGCGTGGATCGCCCGACACCCAACTGTTGCAAGACGTACCGGTTGAACAGGGATGTAGTGTCCCACAAGATCACGGTACTACGGGGTGTCCTCTCGCGCTGACCTGCTGTTTCGTAGTGGCAGGTACTGGGTTCGGTCGATAGCGCCGAGGGAGGGCGGACAGGATGACTCCGGAGAGTTCCGCGACTGACGGGTCGTTGTGCTTCATGTTCGACAATCGCGGCCATCGGCTAGGTGGCGAGATCGACATAGAGAACCGCAAGCACCCCACGATGATCGCGGACATGACCCCCGAGGATTGGGCGGAAGCTGCGCGAATGCTGCGCGAGTGGGAAGCGGGACGACGGCCGTGACCAACGCTGAGTTACGTACTTGCCGGACGACGAACCATGAGCCCGCCTCCGATCGTTTTGAAGTCGCAGTGGATGGATTGACGTGGTCGCAGTGCTTCCCGCGCTACCAGCAAGCGCTACCGGGATTGATGCTCTCGGACGGCCAGACTGAAGTCATTTTCACTGCGGGAGCGCGGCGACACGAGGCGCGAGCAGCCAAAGAATTCGCGATCAACCTGGCTTACAACGCGCTCGCTTTCGCACGGGAATGCAACAAAAGACTGACCGCTTGCACCAACGATTGGCCGGAAGATGACGCAGATTTCTAGCCAGGCCCTGAATTTACATTCTCGGACCATGCGCAAGAAACGTTCGAATTGCCATCGCTGGATAGCTGGACAGTGTTCGGTCGGCTGCCGATGCTTCCAGGTTTCAGCAACAGCAGAGGAGGAAGAGGAGAAGTGCAGGAACACCGCGACCAAGTCATGACGCCGATGCAGCTATGCGCACTGGTGCAGGACTACCACGCGGGAGCGACGATTACGGCCCTCGCCGCACGTTTTGGCCTGACCTACTACGCGACACGCGAACGCCTACTCGCCGAAGGCGTCACCCTCCGGCGAGTAGGCCCTACGCCACTCTCCATACCGCCGGGCATGGCCGCCGCCTACCGAAACGGATCGACCATCCCCGAACTTGCCGAGCGACACGGTCTCAGCTTCGGTGTCGCCCGCCGCATGCTCCTCGCCGCAGGAGTCACGCTCCGCAAACCGGGCCAACGACTCCAGGTCAGTCAAGCCGCACCGGGCTCTCACCCATGACGGCTACCGGGCCAGGTCAGAACGTCGCTCAGGCGACGATTGCCGAACTCCTACGCCGATACGCCGACGGCGATACCATCGAGAGCCTGGCCTTGCGGTATTCCCTCAGCTACCGCAAGGCCCGCACGCTGCTCTTAGATGCCGGTGTGACCTTGCGGCCACCGAAGATCCAACTCCCACCCACACCGCCGGGCTGGTCAACGTCTATCACGACGGCCGATCGATCCGGCAACTGGCCGACAAGCACCGCATGACCTACAGCCAGACCCGTCGAGTCCTCCTCGCTGCGGGCGTTCGACTCCGCTCACGCGGAGCTCCGCCCGCCCTGCCCGCCGCCAAGCCGAGAGACGTCTACCCGAACTAGACGACAGGACAAAACCGCACGTCACAAGTAGGTAACTTAAAGAGGGTTGGCTCTAGCCGTCCTTACCACTCACGAGGTGCCTGGGGTTACTCGCGCCACCCCGACAGCTCGACCCCCTTCGCGACGTCCACCCGGTACCCGAGCGTCACGACGCCCTTCGCGCCCGAAGCGAGCGTCAGCCGCCAGGTGAACTCGCCCAGCTCGGTCCGCTCCACCGTCTCCGGCGTGGTGCGCACGTCCCGGACGGTGATCGCGTCGTCCCGGGAGACCGGCGCCTGGTCCAGCACGGTCACGACGGCATCGCGCGGGCTGTGGTTGACGATCGTCGTGGTGTACGCGGCTTCCCGTTTGCGGACGCCGGAAAGCGTCGCCTTGCTCGCCGTGCGGTGCGTGAGCTCCCGTTCGATCCGGATCCGGTCGTCCACGCCGAGGGCGAGTTCGAGTTCCTCTCCCGGCGCCCAGACGTCCAGCCGCGTGGTGCCGACGAACTCCGTCTCGTGGAACACCGATGCCTTCCCCGGCCGCAGCGTGTGCTCCGAAGTGTTGACCACGGTCGCCCGCAGGAACGCCTCCGGGATACCGCCGGAGCGGTGATGTAACCCAGTTTCGCCGTCAGTTCAAGTTGCGCGAGCGTCGTGCGGTGGCCCTGCGCTCCCGACGGCACCGCCACCGGGCGTCCCGGCCGGTAGGTGACCGCGGTGGTGCCCTGTTCGACGGACGCGGTCCGCACGGCCATCGCGGGGGCGCCGGGTGCCGGCGGGCCCGCCGCCTCCGGCATCCCGCCGCCCGCGGGTGCCGCGCTGCCGTACGCCGCGCGCGCCATCAGCGGCTGGACCGGACGCACGCGGTCGAGGAACCAGGGTTCGAGTTCCGGTACCTCGACGGTGTTCGCCGGCCGCGCGGTCGAGAGGGCAAGTTCGCATTCCGGCCAGTCCTCGCCGGTGTGCTGGGTGATCCGCCCGTACCAGGTCAGCGAGACGTCCTCGCCGCGGACACGCACGTCGTAACCGGGCTCCCAGCTCGCGTTCGCGACCATATAGGACAGTTCGAGGCCGATCTCCGCGCCGTCCTCCTCAGGCTCCAGCTCCACCGTGACCGTCGCGCTGTCCACTTCGGACATGCCTTGTTTCGCCTCGATCTCGCGGTCGAGCGCCTTGAGGTCGTCACGGAGCCGGGCGAGACGGATGCCGAGTTCGCGGCGCTTGCCCAGCGCTTCGGCCAGTTGCGCGCCGAGCGCGTCGGTGACCTCGGCGACGCGGGGCGGTTCCGCCGTGCCCGCCGCGAGCGCCTTCGCGAAACTCTTGCCGCTGCGCGTCGCCAGGCCGGTCAGCAGATCGACCTTCGCCGTCTCGGCGGAGACCGCGTCCGCGACCTCGTCGATCACCGCCTGATCGGTCTTCCGCTGTTCGGTCAGCGCGCGCAGGGAAGCGTCCGCGGGCGCGGGATGGCGCTCGACGGCGACGTCGACCCCGGCGATGACCGCGGGGCCGGAACCGGTGACGCGGACCGAATCGGTGTCCAGGTTCCACGGCAGGCCCGCGAAGGCGAAACGCGTTTCCCCGTCGAGGGCCGCCGAAGCCCGCCTTGTGATCCGGGCGTGGTGCGGGTAGACGGTGACGGCGACGATCGGTGCTTCCAGGGTGCTCGGCATGCCTCCGACGTTAGTCTCTTGACTCTCGTTCGGGTGGCCGGAAGCCTCAGCTGCGTCTTGCCCGCCTGCCCTTGGGGGTCCTGTGAGAGTCGCCAGGCTCGCCGCCCTGTTCACCGCCGTCCTGGTCCTTCCGGCGACGGCGTTGCCCGCCCAAGCCGACGCGCCGCCAACGCCGGTCTTCAAGGACGGCCAAGCGCAGCCGGTGTTCGACCCGGCGGACGTCATCCGGGAGAACGTCTGGGTCACCGCACCGGTCGACAGCGACCGCGACGGCAAGGACGACCTCGTGCACGCGGAGGTCGTGCGGCCCCGCGCGACGCAGCAGGGCATGAAGGTCCCGGTCGTCTACCAGGCTAGCCCGTACTACGCGGGCGGCAACGACGTCGCGAACCACAACGTCGACGTCGAGCTGTACGTGCCCGGCGCGAAGCGCGCCCCGGCCGGCCCGCGGATCGCCACGAAGACCGTCGGCCCGAACGCGGCACCGATCAGCTGGCGTTACCAGGACTACTTCACCGCCCGCGGCTTCGCCGTGGTCTACGGGGAGTCGCTCGGCAGCGGCCAGTCCACCGGCTGCCCGAGCAGCGGCGACGTCAACGAGACCATCGGCGCGAAGTCCATTGTGGACTGGTTGAACGGCCGCGCGACGGCGCGGGACGCGGCGGGCAAGGCCGCGGTCGCGGACTGGAGCACCGGCAAGACCGGCATGATGGGCGTGTCCTACAACGGGACACTGCCCAACGCGGTGGCCAGCACGGGTGTCGAAGGCCTGGAGACGATCGTCCCGATCGCGGCGATCTCCAGCTGGTACGACTACTACCGCAACGACGGCGCCGTCGTCGCGGCCGGCGGATTCCAGGGCGAAGACGCGGACGTACTCGCGGATTACGTCTACACGCGCCAGGATCGCGCCGTCTGCCGTCCGCTGATCGACGGCATCACGGTCGACCAGGACCGGGTGACCGGTGACTACAGCCCCTTCTGGGACGCGCGGAACTACCGCAACGACGTGAACAAGGTGCGCGCCTCGGTGCTCGTGGTGCACGGCCTCGGCGACTGGAACGTCAAGACCGACCAAGGCACCCGCTGGTACGAGATGCTCAAGGCGCGCGGTGTCGAGCACAAGATCTGGCTGCACCAGTCCGGGCACTCCGATCCGTACAGCCTCCGCCGCGACGTCTGGCTCGCCACGCTGAACAAGTGGATGTCGCACTACCTCTACGGCATCGACAACGGCATCGAGCGTGAGCCGAAGGCCACCATCCAGCGCGAGGACAAGTCGTGGGTGGACGAGCCGGAGTGGCCGCTGCCCGGCACCCAGGACGTCAGGCTCTACCCGTGGCCCGGCGGTTCCTCGAAGGGCAAGCTCGACACGCGCAACCCCGTTCCGGGCAAGGCGGCCGTCGAGACGCTGGCGGACGACGCGAGCAAGACGATCGAACAGCTGGCGGCCGCCGCGTCGTCGGGCAACCGCCTGCTGTACTCGACCACCGAGGCGAAGCAGCCCGTGCGGCTTTCCGGAACCGTGAAGACCGACCTGTCGCTGTCCTTCGACAAGCCGGCCGCGAACGTGACCGCGGTGCTCCTCGACCGCGCCCCGGACGGGACGGCGAAGGTGATCACGCGGGGCTGGACCGACCCGCAGAACCGGCGCGACCCCGCCCGCACCGACCCGATCACCCCCGGCGAGAACTACAAGGTCGAGGTGGAACTGGTCGCCAAGGACTACCTGCTCGCGGCCGGGCACAAGATCGAGTTCCTGGTGGCCTCCAGCGATCACGACTACACGCTCCGCCCGAAGCCGGGCGCCGCTGTCTCGGTCGAGCTGAACCGCTCTTCGCTGGTGCTGCCGGTGGCGGGTGGCAAGCCCGCGCTGCGTGCCGCCTTCGGCTGAGCGAGCCGACGTCCGTGAAGGCCTCCTTCCTTACCTTGAGGGTAGGGAAGGAGGCCTTCACTACGTCACCGATACGTCCATCGGCCAGAGAAGCACTCACGACCGACGACAGGCGTTGCCGCGGGACGTGGCATCAGGCGTTTCGGATGGAAAACACCGACCCGACCTCGGGCTTGTACGGAAAATGTATTTCCCCCGGCTTTGCTCCGTCCTGTCCGGCTTCCCCACCTGATGGAGGTCTCCATGTCCAGGTTGCGCCGTTTCGCAGTGCTCGCCGCGGCCGCCGTTCTCCCCGCGCTCGGCCTGACCCTCGCCGGCACGACGCAGGCGTCGGCCGCCCCGAACTTCCAGGTCCCCTTCAAATGCGGCGTCACGGTCACGGCGGCGACGTTCAGCGGGCACAGCCCGGCGAACTCGGTCGACTTCCAGAAGTCCGGGATCACCGGGATGCCGGTGCTGGCGTCGGCGGGCGGCACCGTCACCCGCGTCGCCAACGAAGGCAGCACGAGCTACGGGCGCTGGGTCGAGATCGACCACGGTGGCGGCTGGCGTACCCGGTACGCGCACCTTTCGACCCAGTCCGTGTCGGTCGGCCAGGCCGTCAGCCTCGGCAAGCAGATCGGCACGGCCGGCGCGACCGGCGGCGTGACCGGCCCCCACCTGCACTTCGAAGAGCGGCTCAACGGAGTGGCGCAGAAGGCGGTGCTGAACGGGGTCGCGGTGCCGTACTACGGCCACACGAACTTCACCAGCAAGAACTCGTGCGGCGGCAACCCGTACGAGGCCACCGAGGTATGCGGCAGCGGCTTCTCGGTCGTCGACTCGCAGGGACTCGCGAACGGTTCGGGTACGGCGTACCTGCTGTACAACGCTTCGACCAAGGCCAACTGCGTCACCACGCTGAAGGCTGTTTCGCTCGGCACCGCTTCGCCGGTTTCGGCCTTCCTCGAGGTGCAGGGTTCGGCTCGCGTGACCGACTCCGGCAGCTTCACCTACTACGCCGGACCGGTGAAGAAGACGGCCGCCTCGACCTGCGTCAAGTGGGGCGGTTCGGTCGGGTCGAACGCCTACGAGAGCCCGTTCGAGCACTGCGACTGATCCCGCGGGGCCGGGCACTGTAGATCACCCCACCGACAGGATCGGCCTCCCGCGATCGGTCCCGCGGCGGTTGTCCACAACGGCCCCGGCTGTCCACAGATGTGTCCCGCCCCACCCAGCGGCCCCATTCCCGCCGCAGGGTGGGGGCATGACCACTTCCACCCCGACCGGCAGGACCAAGGTCGATCTGACGGATCCGGCGGACCTGCTCGTCGCGATCCCGTACCTCCTCGGATTCCACCCCGAGGACTCCGTCGTCGTCTTCGGCCTGCGCGGCCCTGGACGTATGAAGCAAGGCCTCGTCATGCGCGTGGACCTGCCGCCGCCCGGCCTGGAACAAGACCAGGCGCGTGACCTGGCGATCAGGCTCGCCGTGTCCGGCCACACCGGAGCCACCCTCGCGGTGGTCGGCGGTGGCACCGCGAACAAGGCGGGACGGCCACCGCGGCGCCGGTTCGTCCGGCGCCTGGAAGCCTCGCTGGCCGAGTACGAGATCTCGGTGACGCATTCGGTGTGGGCGCCCCGGATCGCCGCCGACGTGCGCTGGGGCTGCTACCGGGAAAGGACCTGCGGCGGAACCCTGCCGGATCCGCGGGACTCGGTGGCCGCCGCGATCGTCACCGGTGCCGGGCAGATCACCCACGCGAGCCGGGACGAGCTCGAGCGGCTCTTCGACCCCGTCGCGCCGGAGACGCTCGCCAGACGGGCCGATCTCCTCATCAGGATGGCCGATCCGCCGTGGCGAGGGGAAGATCCCGTCGCGGCCGGGGTCGCCGAGGTGAACGCCGCCCTCACCCGCGCCGACGGCGGCGACCCGTCGATCACCGACGACCAGGCCGTCCGGCTGGCCTGGGCGCTGTCCCTGGTCGAGGTCCGCGGCGCCTGCCTGCTCACCGCCGTCCCCGCGGACTCGTCGCTCGCCCGCGCGGCGGAGGACCTCTGGCTCATCCTGGCCAGGGAGCTCCCGGCGCCCGAAGCGGCCGAGGCGCTCGTCCTGAAGGCGCACGCCGCCTATGTCCGAGGCGACCTGGCGACCGCCGGGATGGCCTTGGCCAGGGCCGCAGAGGCCGACCCTGAGCACCGGCTGGCGAAGCTGCTGAGCACGGCCCTCAACGCGATGGTGCCGCCGGACGACCTGATCGAGGTGATCCTGCGGCAGCAGGCCGAAGGACCACCGGAGATCAGGCTCAGGCGTTCCGGCGGGACCGGGTGAACGCCCAGGCGTCGGCCACGATGCCGTCGAGGTCGGTGCGCTCGGGCTTCCAGCCGAGTTCGTCGCCGGCCCGCTCGCTGGAGGCGACCAGGACCGACGGGTCGCCCGCGCGGCGCGGCGCGACCGCGGCGGGGATTTCGTGGCCGGTGGTGCGGCGGCACGCCTCGATCACCTCGAGCACCGAGAAACCGGTGCCGCTGCCGAGGTTGTAGATGCGGTGTTCGCCGTCGGCCGCGTGCCGCAGGGCCAGCAGGTGCGCGTCGGCGAGGTCGACCACGTGGATGTAGTCGCGGATGGCGGTGCCGTCCGCGGTCGGATAGTCGTCACCGAAGATCTGGATCCGCTCGCGGTCCCCGGTGGCGACCTGGAGCACGAGGGGGATCAGGTGGGTTTCGGTGGTGTGCCGCTCGCCGAAGGAGCCGTAGGCGCCGGCGACGTTGAAGTAGCGCAGGCTGACCGCGGCGATGCCGTGGGCGCGCGAGAACGACGTGATCGCGTGGTCGATGGCCAGCTTCGTCGCGCCGTAGGTGTTGGTCGGCTGGGTCGGGGCCGTCTCCGGGATGGGGGAGGACTCGGGTTCGCCGTAGGTGGCCGCGGTGGAGGAGAACACCAGCCGCTTCGTGCCGTGGTCGCGCATCGCCTCGAGCAGGCGGAGCGAGGTGAGGACGTTGCCTTCCCAGTACTTCGCCGGATCCGTCATCGATTCGCCGACCAGCGACTTGGCGGCGAAGTGGAGGACACCGTCGAAGCCGTCGCCGAGCAGGCGCCGGGCGACCTCGGCGGCGTCGCCTTCGACGAAGGTGGCGTCCGGGTGCACCGCGTCGGCGTGCCCGGTGGAGAGGTCGTCGACCACGGTGACGTCGTGCCCGGCCTCGATGAGACGGGCCGCGCAGACGCTGCCCACATAACCGGCTCCGCCCGTCACCATCAGTTTCAGGGTCTTGGTCGGTTCGTCGGTCACGTTCGCGCCTTTCTGCTGCGGATGCGGTCGCGGCCCAGTGTCCTCGCCCCCGGGCACGGTGCGCGCCCGGGGGTGGTGCGGCGGCTAAAGCGTGTCGCGGCCCGCGCCACGCGACGGCACGGCGGTGAACAGCCTGGGGTGGCGCAGATCCGCCGCTTCGTACGCGGCTTTCACCGCTCGGCCCACGGCGTCCACATCGGACTCGCGGACCAGTGCGATCGCCGACCCGCCGAAGCCGCCGCCGGTCATCCGCGCGCCGAGCGCCCCGGCCGCACGGGCCGAATCGACGGCGAGGTCGAGCTCGCGGGTGGAGATCCGGTAGTCGTCGCGCATGCTCACGTGCGAGGCGTCCAGCTGAGGGCCGATCTCGGTGATCCGGCCCGCGCGCAACAGGTCCACGGTGTCGAGGACGCGCTGGTTCTCGGTCACGACGTGACGCACCAGCGGCACGAGCTCGTCCGGCAGCTTGGCGAGCGCGGTGTCCAGCCCGTCGACGCCGATGTCCCTCAGCGCCTTCACCCCGAGCAGCTCGGCGGCGCGCTCACAGCCCCTGCGGCGTTCGCCGTAGCCGCCCTCGGCGTGCGAATGCTTCGTGCGGCTGTCCATGATCAGGATCCGGACGCCGGATTCCTCCAGCGGGAACGGCACCTGCTCCATCTCGCCGGAGCGGACGTCGAGGAACAGCACGTTCGATTCCGTGCAGCACAGGGAAGCGGTCTGGTCGAGCAGGCCGGTCGGCGCCCCGACGAAGTCGTTCTCCGAACGCTGCACCCAGCGCGCCACCTCGTGCAGGGTCGGCGAACCCGCGCCGGTCCCCGGGGTGATGCCCGCCAGCCCCAGGAAGGCGAGCGCGACGGCGCATTCGAGCGCGTGGGAGGAGGACAGCCCCGCCCCCGAGGGCACGTCCCCCGCGATCGCCACGTCCGCGCCGCCGCCGAGGCCCTGGTCCCGCAGGACCCACGCGACCCCGGCCGGGTACGCGGCCCACCCCTCGACCGAGCCGGGCCGCAGATCGGCGATGGTGAGCGGGCCGGACTCCTGCACCCGGCCGTCCGAGCCGAGGGTGGCCACGGTCAGCACACCGTCCTCGCGCGGCGTCGCCGCGGCGGCGAGCCGGTGCGGGAGGGCGAACGGCAGCACGAAACCGTCGTTGTAGTCGGTGTGCTCACCGATCAGGTTCACCCGGCCCGGTGCGGACCAGACGCCGGCCGGAGCCCGGCCGTGGAGGGCCTGGAAGGTCTCCGCGGCGTCGGACGCGGCGCTCACCTGGCCTGCGCCAGCACGGCGTGCAGCGCCGAGACGGGCACCTGCGCGGTGCTGCTCCCGCCGGTGACCTCGATGGTCCCGCCGGGCGCCGTCTTGCCGACCTTGACCCGGCTGCCGGGCACGATGCCGACCGACTTGAGCTCGGTCATCAGCGTCTCGTCCAGCTGCACGTGCTCGGCGATGCGGCGGATCTCGACCTCGCCGCCACCCATGCGGGCGAACTCGTCGAGCCGCACGAGGTCGGCTTCGGCGGGCGGGGCGGGATCGCCGTCGCCGAGCTTGTCCAGCCCCGGGATCGGGTTGCCGTAGGGCGACGTGGTGGGGTGGTCGAGCAGCTTGACCAGCTTGCGCTCGACGGCCTCGCTCATCACGTGTTCCCAGCGGCAGGCCTCGTTGTGGACGTGCTCCCATTCCAGGCCGATGACGTCGACCAGGAGGCGCTCGGCCAGCCGGTGCTTGCGCATGACCGCGATGGCGAGCTCGCGCCCGTGCTCGGTCAGCTGCAGGTGCCTGTCGTCCGCGACCACGACCAGTCCGTCGCGTTCCATCCTGGCGACGGTCTGGCTCACGGTCGGGCCGCTCTGCTGCAGCCGCTCCGCGATCCGGGCCCGCAGCGGGACGACACCTTCTTCTTCGAGCTCGTAGATGGTACGCAAGTACATCTCTGTGGTGTCGATGAGATCGTTCACGCTGTCCCCTTCGTCCGCGTTGCTCATCGTAGTCGCTGGCACCGACAGCGACGCAGGCGTGGGGAGAACAAGCGCCGAGGCGGGAAAAGTCCCCCAAGCTGGGCATGGAGCCGCGAGTCACGGGAAGATGGGCCCATGCGCCCCATGATCACCACCAGCGAACTCGCGGAGCAGCTCTCCGGGCCGGAATCCGCACGCTCCGTAGTCCTCGATGTCCGCTGGCGGCTCGCCGGGCCGCCCGGCGCCGATTCCTACCGTGAGGCGCATCTCCCAGGTGCGGTGTACGTCGATCTCGACACGGCGCTCGCCGGGGAGCCGGGGGAGGGCGGCCGTCACCCGCTGCCCGAACCGGAGACGCTGCAGCGGCACCTGCGGGCGGCCGGGGTCCGTGCCGGTCACCCGGTCGTGGTCTACGACGACTCCGACGGTTCGGTCGCGGCCCGGGCGTGGTGGCTGCTGCGCTGGGCCGGGCACGCCGAGGTCGCCTTGCTGGACGGAGGGTTCGCCGCCTGGGCCGACGAGGACCGCCCGCTCACCGGCGAGATCCCTTCGCCCGCGGAGGGCGACATCGTCGTGAAGCCCGGTGGCATGCCGGTGCTCGACGCGGCCGAGGCCGCCAAGCTCGCCAGGGACGGGCTGCTCTTCGACGCGCGGGCGCGGCCGAGGTACGCGGGGGAGACCGAGCCGATCGATCCGCGTGCCGGGCATATCCCCGGCGCGGTCAACGCGCCGTTCTCCGGGCACGTCGGGGAGGACGGCCGCTGGCGTGACGCCTCGGAGCTGGCGGAGCGGTTCGAAGGGCTCGGCGTGGCCCCGGAGACACCGGTCGGTGTCTACTGTGGATCGGGCGTCACCGCCTCGTCCGTGGTGCTCGCGCTCGAGGTCGCCGGTCACCCCGCGCCCGCCGCGCTGTACGCGGGTTCGTGGTCGCACTGGTCCCGCGATCCGGAGCGCCCGGTGGCCACGGGGGATCTGCCCGGCTGACCCGCGGGCGGTCCGGAGCGACGCGCGAGCCGCTTCCGGGCACTAGAGTTCGGACCATGCGAGCACCGGCCGTCGTATGGGACTCCTCGCTGCTGGGTTACGACCTCGGCGGCGAGCATCCGTTCAATCCGGTGCGGCTCGAACTGACCATCCGGCTCGCCACCGAACTCGGCGTGCTCGACGGGGTCGAACTGCTGATCCCCGGCCCGGCGGGCGAGGACGAGTTACGCCGCGTGCACCTCGGCGAGTACATCGAAGCCGTCCGGCAGGCGCCGATGACCGGTGCCGATTTCGCGCACGGGCTCGGCACCGAGGACAACCCGGTCTTCAGCGGGATGCACGAGGCGTCCGCGCTGGTCGTCGGCTCGACGCTGCTGGCCGCGCGGAAGATCGCCGAGGGCGGGGCGACCCGGGCGGTGAACATCGCCGGCGGGCTGCACCACGCGATGCCGGGCAAGGCGTCGGGCTTCTGCGTCTACAACGACTGCTCGGTGGCGATCTCGTGGCTGCTGGACCACGGCTTCGAGCGCGTCGCGTACGTCGACACCGACGTCCACCACGGCGACGGTGTGCAGACGTCGTTCTACGACGACCCGCGGGTGCTGACCGTTTCCCTGCACCAGCACCCGTTCACGTTGTGGCCGGGCACGGGCTACTCGGCGGAGATCGGCAAGGGCGGGGCCGAGGGCACGGCGGTCAACCTCCCGCTGCCGCCCGGCACCCGTGACGGCGGCTGGCTGCGGGCGTTCGAGGCGGTGGTGCCGTCGCTGCTGGAGCAGTTCCGGCCGCAGATCCTCGTCACCCAGTGCGGTGTCGACTCGCACGAGGAAGACCCGCTGGCGGATCTCTCGCTGTCGGTGGACGGCCATCGCGCCATCTACCGGCGGCTGCGCGAGCTGGCCGAGACGCATACCGGCGGCCGCTGGCTGGCCGTGGGCGGCGGTGGCTACCAGCTGATCCGGGTGGTGCCTCGGTCCTGGACCCATCTGCTCGCCACCGTGCTCGACCGCGACGTCGACCCGGCGACGTCGCTGCCGCCGAACTGGGTCGCGTCGATCTCCAGGGCGGCGCCGAAGGCCGAGATCCCGGCAGGCATGTCCGACGGCCGCGACACCGCCTTCGTCCCTTGGGGGACGGAGAGGACGAGCCGGTCGACATCGCCATCCGCGACACCCGCCGCGCGATCTTCCCCCTGCACGGCCTCGATCCGGACGATCCGAGGGACTGAACATGGTCAGTGAGGACACCAAACGCGACCCCTACGACTACCCGCGTGAGTGGGAGGCCGACGTCCTGCTCTCCGACGGCGGGACGGTGCACCTGCGCCCGGTGATCCCGAGCGACGCCGACGGCCTGGTCGCCTTCCACGGCCGGTTGTCCGAACGCACCCGGTACTTCCGGTACTTCGGCGCCTATCCGCGGATCCCGCAGCGCGACCTCGAACGGTTCTCCGTCGTCGACCATCACGACAGGGTCGCGTTCGTCGCGCTGCTGGGCGACGACATCGTCGCGGTCGGCCGGTACGAACGGCTCGAACAGGGACCGTCGGCCGAGGTCGCGTTCGTCGTCGACGACGCCCATCAGGGCCGCGGGCTCGGGTCGATCCTGCTGGAGCATCTGGCCGCGGCCGCCTCGGAATCCGGGCTGCGCCGTTTCGTCGCCGAGGTGCTCGCCGAGAACGCGGGCATGGTCCGGGTGTTCCGTGACGCGGGCTACCAGGTCAGCCGCGAGATCGAAGAAGGCGTGCTGCACCTGGAGTTCGACATCGACCCGACCGAGGAGTCGCTCGCGGTCGCCCGCTCCCGGGAGCAGGCCGCCGAGGCCCGCAGTGTGCACAACCTGCTGCATCCGAAGTCGGTCGCGGTGATCGGCGCGTCCACCGATCCGACCAAGATCGGCTACGTCGCCCTCACGAACCTGCTCAGCGCGGACTTCGCCGGCACGGTCTACCCGGTCAACCCGGAGCACAAATCCGTCCGCGGCGTCCGTGCCTATCCGTCCGTCGTGGACATTCCGGAAGACGTCGACCTCGCGCTGGTCGCCGTGCCCGCCGAGGCCGTCGAGTCCGTTTTGGACGGTGCGCTGGCCAAAGGGGTCAAGACCCTCCTGATCGTCTCCGGTGGGTTCGCCGAGGCCGGTCCGCACGGGCTGCACGCCGAACTGAGGCTGGTCGGGGAGGCCAGGGCGCACGGTATGCGTGTCGTCGGCCCGAACGCGCTGGGTGTGCTCAACACCGACGCCTCGGTCCGGCTCAACGCCACCCTCGCGCCCCGCCTGCCCGCGCGCGGCCGCACCGGGTTCTTCTGTCAGTCCGGCGCGCTGGGCACCGCGATCCTGGCCGACGCCGAAGCGCGCGGCCTCGGGCTTTCCACGTTCGTCTCGGCGGGGAACCGGGCCGACGTCTCCGGCAACGACCTGCTCCAGTACTGGGAGACCGATCCGGCGACCGACCTCGTCCTGCTGTACCTGGAATCGTTCGGCAACCCGCGTAAGTTCGCGCGGCTCGCGCGGCGGCTGGCGCGGACGAAACCGGTGGTCGCGGTGAAATCCGGCAGGCACGCCGTCCGCCCGCAGCTCGCCGCGACGTCGGCGGAGGTCGACGAATCCAGCGTCCAGGCCCTGTTCGAGCAGGCGGGCGTCGTCCGCGTCGACACGCTCGCGCAGCTCTTCGACACCGCGCTGGTCTTCGCCCACCAGCCACTGCCCGCCGGGCCGCGGATCGCCATCGTGGGCAACTCCAGCGCCATCGGGTTGCTCGCCGCCGACACGGCGCGGGCGCACGGCCTCCGGCTGACCGCCGACCCGGTCGACGTCGGGCCGCAGGCGAGCCCGGAGGAATTCGCCGCCGCCGTGCGCGAGGCGCTCAACTCGCCGGAGACCGACGCGCTCGTCGTGGTCTTCGTGCCGCCCTTGGCGATCCCGGGGACCGCGTACGCCCGCGCGCTGCGGGAGGCCGTCGTCGAGATGGACAAGAACAAACCGATCGTGTCGACCTTCCTCGCCGTCGAGGGGGTGCCGGACGAGCTGGCCGTGCTGTCGGAGGACGGCGTGCCGACGCGGGGTTCGGTCCCGTCGTACCCGAGTCCGGAACGCGCCGTGAACGCCCTCGCGCGGGTCGTGCGGTACGCCGCCTGGCGACAGCGGCCGCAAGGCAACCTGGTGCGGCCCGCCGGGCTGCACGCCGAGCAGGCGCAGGTGATCGTCGGCGAGCTGCTGGCGGCCGAGGACGGCAAGACGACGCTGCTCTCCGACGACGACGTCGTGCGGCTGCTGGGCTGCTACGGCATCGACGTCGTCCCGTTCCGGGTCGTGACGTCCGCCGACGAAGCGGTGAAAGCGGCCGAAGACCTCGGTTTCCCGGTCACCCTCAAGGCCGTCGACGAACGGTTGCGCGGCAGGCCGGACCTCGCCGGGGTGCGGCTCGATCTGTCCTCTGTGGACGGAGTGCGCCGGGCGTACCTCGATCTGCGGGAGATCTCCGGCGACGACGAGGTCTACGTCCAGCGGATGGCGCCCAAGGGCCTGTCCTGCGTGATCGGGCTGCAGGACGACCCTTCGTTCGGCACGCTCGTGTCGTTCGGGCTCTCCGGTCTGGTCAGCACGCTGCTGGGGGACCGGGCCTATCGCGCCGTCCCGCTGACCGACGTCGACGCCGCCACCCTGCTGCGCGAACCGCGGACCTCGCCGCTGCTCACCGGCTACCGCGGCGACGAACCGGCGGATCTGGCCGCGCTCCAGGACATCGTGTTGCGTGTCGCGGCGCTCGCCGAGGACAACCCCGAGGTCCGGTCGATGACGCTCGACCCGATCCTGGCCTCCCCGGACGGCGCTTTCGTGGCCAACGCCCGGATCGTGCTGGGCCCGCCACCGTCCCGCCCCGACACCGGGCCGCGACGGCTGCGGCCGATCAACGCCCCTACTTGAGCCCGGGCAGCACCACGCTGAGCACACTCGCCGCCAGTGGCGCGAGGATCCCGAACGCCGCCGTGACGGTCTTGCCCACCGTGGCGTCGGTGCCGAGCAGCTGGGTCAGGCGGGCGCGTCCGGCGAGCCAGTCCTCGCCGGGCCGCGCGTCGGACGGCAGTGGATAAACCTCGTCGACCAGCCGCAGGCACCGCGTCTTCCACGCGAGGAACACCGGGACGTAGAGCAGGAGCGAGATCGCGGTGAACAGCGCGCCGTAGAGCAGCACGGATTCGGGCGGGAAGGCCTCTTTCGGTGTTCCGGTCGCGAGGAAGGCGCGGCGCTGGGCCCCGGCGTCGATGACTGCCGTGGACACGATGAGCGCCAGTACGGCGAGACAGATCCCGTTGGCTCGCTTGCATTCGAGGAGTTCGCCGAGGACGTCGGCGGCTTGCCCCCGTGCCTCACCGCCGAACACGCGCGAGATCCGGCGCAACCGGGTGTGGTTGAGCCACAGGCCCAGCACCGCGGGCGCCGCCGCGATCAGGCCGAGGGCGAGCAGCGTCCGTGACACCCCGATCGCCGTCGTGGGCTTGAGGTTCCCGATCGGCGAAACGGTCTTCCACTGGAACGCGAACAGGATCGCCGCGAAGATCCCATACGCCAGAGCCGGTTTCCAGACCGCGATCCCGGCCACGCGGCGCCAGTCCGTCAGGGGGATCGCATGCGCGAACAGGAAGGCGAAGAGCACCGCCGACGCCGCGATCAGCGCCGACCACACCCCGAATTCGCCGGTGTCCGCCAGAGCGCGGTTACCGCGTGAGCCGAGCACCGCCCGGGTCAGCAGGCCGAGCCCGGCGAAGGCGCCGAGCGCGAGCACACTGATCACGAGCGGCCAGAGCCAGTGCTTTCTCAGACGCGTCACAGCGTGAGTCTGCCGGGAACGGCGCCGCTCAGGAATCCCACTCTTGGGGCGAGCGGGCCGCGAGGTCCGCGTCGTGGCCGGTGAACGCCGCGATATCGCCCCGGATCGTGTTGTGGAACGCGACGACCCGCTCGCCGTGGACGACCATCGTCTGCACCGCTTGCGCTTCCCCGGCGAGGGGACCGGCGGGGATGGCCAGCTTGGTCGCGGTGTGCACGAGGTCGAACCCGCCGCCGAGCGGGCGGCTCGACACCTGGCGGATCCGCAGCGTGCTGCCCCGGTAGATGGTGTCGAAGATGTTCTGGCTCTCGCGCGCGATCGTCGCCCGGCCGCGCTGGATCCGGCCGACGACGTCGACGAAGTCCGCGTCCTCGGCGAAGTTCGCGGCCCAGGCCTCGCCGTCGCCCGCGTTCCAGGCACGTTCCAGTGCGGTGATGATCTCTTCGGTGGTCATCGCTATCCTCCTATAACAACGATCCATTTGTTAGAACAACGTTCCAACTTTCGAGGAGCATACATGTCGGCGGACCTTCCCGGCATCGTCCGGTTGCGCGATCGCCGTGAGGCGCTGACGCTGCGCACGATCCTGACGGCGGCCCGCGGCCTGTTCGCCGAGCGTGGGTACGCGCGGACGCCGATCCGCCTCATCGCCCAGGAAGCGGGGGTCTCCCCTCAGACCATCTACGCCCACTTCGGCTCGAAGGCCGGCGTCCTCGGCGGTCTCGTCGACCTCCTCGACGACGAGGCCGGGATTCCCGACGTCGTCGCCGAGGCGCAGCGGACCGAGGATCCGGTCGCGCTGCTCGGCCTGCTGGCCACGGTCGCCCGCCAAGTCCGGGAACGCTGCGGCGACATCGTCGCGATGCTGAGCTCCGGTGCCGCCGTCGATCCGGACATCGCCGCGACCCAGGCGGAGGGCGCGCGGCGCAACCGGCTCGGCGTCGAGATGCTCATGGACCGCGTCGGGAAGAGCGGCCGCACCCTGGTGCCCAGGGCCACGGACATCGCCGTCGCCCTGATGAGCGCCGACGTCCACACCAGCCTCGTCACCGAGGCCGGGTGGAGTCACGACGACTACGAAGCCTGGCTCAAGGAGACCTTGGTCGTGTCGCTGCTTCGGTGACGCAGGTGGTCGTCGAAGAACGCCGTGAGCCGGGCGCGCTGGACGGCGACGCTCCGCGCCGGGTCGATGGTGCCCACGAACGCGGCCGGAGCGTTCCCCAGCTGCGGCAACAGCGTCTGGTAATCGGTGAAGCTGAAGTGCTCACCGTCCGGCAGGCGCGTTTCCCCTGTCCAGCCGCGCTGATTGCGCTGGAATTCCTGCCAGGACGCGTCCGACGCCGCGCTGTGGTCGCCGGCGCTCATCAGCAGGAACGGCCGGTCCAGCCCTTCGTCGGCGACGCGGCCGAAGATCCGCTGCGACTGCGAGTGGGCCATGCTGCCGTCCAGGTTCGCCCCCGCGACGATGCGCCGATCGCTCACCATCGTCTCACCCGCGGTGAACCCGCCGGCGGAGTGACCGAACATGCCGGCCCGGGCGAGGCCGAGCGAGTCGAGGACGAAACGCGTGTCCTGCACGCGGGTCTCGATCACGCGCTTCGACACCTCGATACTCGACGGCGGCAAGGCCTTCTTCGCGACACGGCCGCCGGGGAACTCCACCGCTTCCGCTTCGTGGGTGTGGTCGATGGCCACCACGACGTAGCCCTCGCTCGCGAGCTGTTCCTGGTGGGTGGTGCCGTGCGAACGCGACAACGTGCCGCCGGGCGAATACAGCACGACAGGCCGCTTGCCGCCGATCGCGGGCGCGCCGATCCGGGAGTGGGTGGGGAAGCGGTAGTCGAGCCGATCCGGCGGCATCCCCAGTTTGACGGCGTCGCCTTCGGCCACCACCTTCGCGACACCCGGCGCCATGTACGGCGCTTTCGGCTTTCCGCTCGGCAGCGCCGGGTACCGCACGGTGACCATCAATTCCCTTGCCGTACCGGGAACCCACGGGTCCTGGCGGGAATGGTCGATCAGGTGGAGGTCGGTGCTGCCGACCGCGAACGGGCCCGTCGGCGCGGGAAGGCTCAAGCGGACGGGCGACGCCGACGCGGACGGTGCGAGGAGGACGGCGGGCAGGGCGAGAGTGGTCGCCAGTACGCCGATCCGGCGCGAAGTTCGTTTCATGGCACCGAACTTAGGGAGCGAACCGGTCCTGGACATCGGGAAGATCACCGGTGGCGACCCTGGGATCGGCCCCGGGGTGAGCACCGCATTCAGAGGACTAAACGCGGGGGTAGCGGACTTCCCAGGCGTTGGTCGTGCCGTCCGCGGCCAGCTCTCGTTTGAGCACCTTGTGCGTCGCCGTCCGCGGCAAGCTTTCGAGCACCCGCACGAACTTCGGCCGCTGTTTCGGCCCGAGATCTCCTTGTGCGGCGACGAAAGCGGCGAACTCGTGCGCGTCGATCGGCTCCCGGCAGACCAGTGCGGCCAGCACCTGGTCGCCGACGCGCGGATCCGGGACGCCGTACACGGCGGCCTCGCTGACGGCGGGATGCCGCAGGAGCGCGCGTTCGATCGGGGCGGTGCCGAGGTTCTCGCCGTCGACGCGCAGCCAATCGCCCAACCGGCCCGCGAAATAGCAGTAGCCGTCCGTGTCGAGGTATGCCAGGTCGCCGGTGTGGTACATCCCGTCGCGCATCCGCTCGGCTTCGGCGGCGGGATCGCCGTAGTACCCGGCGAAGAACCCGGGACCACCGGTGTTGACCAGTTCGCCGACCGCCTCGGCGGCGTTGAGCAGCTTCCCGCCTTCGCCGAATTCCGCCGGGGGACAGGGTTTCCCGGTCTCCGGGTGGAGGACGGCGACGCCGTCGAGCAGACGGCCGAGCGAACCGGGCGGGGTGGTGGCGTCCCTGCCGAAGTTCACGCCACCCTCGGTCGAGCCGAAGGCGTCGACCACGTGACAGCCGAATCGCGTGGCGAAAGCGGAGAGGTCGGCTTCCGCGCCTTCGTTGCCATAGACCAGTTTCAGCGGATTGTCGGCGTCGTCGTCCCGTGCGGGAGTGGTGAGCACATAGGACAGCGGCTTGCCGACGTAGTTGGCGTAGGTCGCCCCGAACCGCCGGACGTCCGGCAGGAAACCGGAGGCCGAGAACCGACGTCGCAGCGCGATCCCCGCGCCCGCGGCGAGCCCCACCGACCAGCCCGCCATGACGGCGTTGGAGTGGAACATCGGCATCGACACGTAGACGGTGTCCTCTGTGGACAGACCGAACCGGGTGGCCAGCATCTCGCCGGGATAGGCGATCTTGCCGTGGGTGCACCGGACGGCCTTCGGGTCTCCGCTGGTGCCGGAGGTGAAGATCAGCATGAGCAGGTCTTCGGGTTTCGCGGCGACGGGGACGACGGCCTCCCGCGCCGGCTCGAGATCGCTCAGCGGCAGCACCGGCACACCGGCCTCGGACAGCAGCGGGAGGTACTTTTCCTCAGCGAACACCAGCTCGCAGTCGGCCAGTGCGATATCACGGGCCAGCGCCGCGCCCCGGCGCGTCGGGTTCAGGCCGACCAGCACGTGTCCCGAGAGCGCCGCACCGCCGAGCAGGAACGAGAACTCGGGACGTTGTCCGCGAGCACCCCGAAATGCCCGCCGGGACGCAGGATCCCGGTGAGCGCGGCCGCGTATCCGGCGCAGGCCCGGACGTGCTCGGCCCAGGTCCAGCGCCGGTCCTCGAACAGCAACCCGGTCGAGTGGTCCTCCGCCCGCGCGAGCAGGAGTTCCGTGACCGTGGGGGTCATGCCGGATCCGCGGCCAGGAGATCGCCGAGCCCGCTCAGCTGCGCGGTCGCCCCGCCGAAGGTGAACTCGAGCCGCTTCGCCGCGACGAAGTAGCGATGCAGGGTGTGGTCGACGTCGATGCCGACCCCGCCGTGGATGTGCACGGCGGTGTGCGCGACACGATGTCCCGCCTCGGCCGCCCAGAACTTCGCCGTCGCGGCCTCTTCGGCCGCCGGAAGTCCTTCGCTCAGCCGCCAGGCGGCCTGCCACAACGTCAGCCGGACGGCTTCGACGTCGACGTAGGCGTCGGCCAGCCGCTGCCGCACGGCTTGGAAACTCCCGATCAGATGACCGAACTGCTTGCGCTCCCGCGCGTACGCCGCGGTCAGCTCCAGTGCCCGTTCGACGACGCCGAGCTGCTGCGCGCAGACACCGATCGTGCCCCGAAGCCGCAGCCATTCGCCGACGTCGCCCAGCGAGGCCGTGGCCTTCGCGCCGGACAGTTCGACTAGTGCCGCGTCGGCGTGGTCGACGGTCCGCTGCGGCGAGACCGTCACCGCGTCGCGGTCGAGCAGGAACACCTGACGCCCGCCGTCGATGGCGGCTTCGACGAGGAAACCGTGCGCGAACGCGCCCGACGGCACCGCGGTCTGCGCGCCGGTCAGCCGCCAGCCGTCGCCGTCGGCCTCGGCGGTGAACCCGCACGGCACGCCGTAGTCCGGCAGAGCCACCGCGAGGACGTGGTCACCGCGCAGGACCGGGACGATCCAGCGCTCGGCCAGCCGCCCGTCTCCGAAGGCGGCCACCGCCGCCGCGCCCATGACCACCGACGTCAGATACGGCACGGGCGCGACCGCGCGGCCGATCTCGGCGAGTACGGAACACTGCTCCAGCAGTCCGAAGCCGCCACCGCCGACCGACTGCGGAAGGGCGGCGTCGAGCACGCCGGCCTGGGCCAGCGAAGTCCACAGTGGAGCGTCGAAGCCGCCGGAACCGTGCGGCCCCAGCACGTCGGGGGTGACCTTGTCCGTCAGGATCCGGCGCGTGAGCGACGCGAGGTCTCGCTGCGCTTCGGTGAGCGTGAAGTCCATCGATATCTCCTAGCGCGTGACGGGCAGGCCGAGGGCGGTCGCGGCGATCATGTCCCGCTGGATCTCGTTGGCGCCGCCGCCGAAGGTGAGGATCAGCGACGAGCGGTGCAGCCGTTCGATCCGGCCGCGCAGCTGGGCGCCGGGGGAGCCCTCGCGGACCACCGCGCCCGCGCCGAGGATCTCCATCATCAGCCGGTAGGCCTCGGTCGCGAACTCCGTGCCGAACACCTTGGTCGCCGACGCCTCTTCGGGGCCCAGCTCGCTGCTCGCGGCGGCCCAGGCGATCCGCCAGTTCCGCAGTTTGAGGTACTCGGCGTGCGTGTGGATCCGCGCCAGGTGCAGCCGCACCCACGGCTGGTCGGCGACGCGGGTGCCGTCGGGCAGCTTCGTGGTCTGCGCCCAGGTCCGCACCTCGCGCAGCGACGTCTGGATCGGCGCGGCCGAGGTCAGCGCGACCCGCTCGTGGTTGAGCTGGTTCGTGATGAGCGGCCAGCCCTCGTTCTCCCCGGCGACCCGGGAGGTCACCGGGACGCGGACGTCGTCGTAGTAGGTCGCGCTCGTGCCCGGGCCGGCGACGGTGTGCACCTTCGTCCAGGAGAAACCGGGGGCCGAGGTCGGCACGATCAGCATGCTCAGGCCCTTGTGCCGATGCGCCTCGGGGTCGGTGCGGGCGGCCAGCCAGATGTAGTCGGCGTATTCGATCAGGCTCGTCCACATCTTCTGGCCGTTGATGACGTAGTCGTCGCCGTCGCGGATCGCGCGGGTGCGCAGGGCCGCCAGGTCGGTGCCCGCGCCCGGCTCGGAGTAGCCGATCGCGAAATGCAGCTCACCCGCGGCGATCTTCGGCAGGTAGAACGCCTTCTGTTCTTCGGTGCCGTAGCGCATGATGGTCGGCCCGACGGTGTTCACCGTGAGGAACGGGACGGGCACCCCGGCCGCGGCCGCCTCGTCGGTGAAGATGAGCTGGTCGAGCATCGGCCGGTCCTGCCCGCCGTACTCGCGGGGCCAGCCGATCGCGAGCCAGCCCGAACTGCCGAGGTCGCGAACGATCTCCTTGTACACCAGGCCGTTGCCGTATTCGCCGCCGTCGCCTGCGAGGGCTTCGCGGCGTTCCGGGGTCATCAGCCCGGCGAAGTACTCCCGGAGTTCGCCTGCCAGTGCCCGCTGCTCCGGCGTGTAGTCGATCCGCATCCGTCACCTCTGCCGTCGGTGCTCGTTACTGGTGCCATGGCCGCTCGCGGCGCTAAGGTAGAACCTGTTCTAGTTGTACCAGGTATGGCGGCGAGGAGGGAATATGGAGATCGACGTCGACCGCTCGCTCTGCGAGGCGAACGCGATCTGTGTCGGCTTCGCGCCCGAGGTCTTCGATCTCGACGACGACGAGGAGCTTGTCCTCGCGTCGGACGAAGTTCCGCAGAATCAGGTAGAACGTGTTACTCAAGCCGTGGCGAGCTGTCCGAAAAACGCCCTGCTCATACGCGGTTAGCACCGTTTATTTGCCGCTTGCATCGAGCAAGAACAGATTCTAGTGTGTGGGAAGAGACAAGGAGGCCCGGAGTGAGTTTGGACGGCAAGACGGCCATCGTGACCGGCGCCGGCGCGGGACTCGGCCGGGCCGAGGCGCTGGCGCTGGCCGCCGCGGGGGCGTCGGTGGTGGTCAACGACGTGTCGGCCGCGGCGCGGGCGGTGGCCGACGAGATCGAGGCCGAGGGCGGCAAGGCCATCGCGGTCACCGGCGACGTGTCGGAGTCCTCGACCGCGGACGCGCTGCTCACCGCCGCCGTCGACCACTTCGGCGGGCTGCACGTCCTGGTCAACAACGCGGGCGTGCTGCGCGACCGGATGCTCTTCTCGATGACCGACGACGAATGGGACACGGTGCTCCGCGTCCACCTGCGCGGGCATTTCCTGCTTTCTCGCAACGCGGGGGCGTACTGGCGCGACAAGTCCAAAGTGGACGGCGCGCCGGTGTACGGCCGGGTGGTCAACACCGCGTCGGAGTCGTTCCTGCTCGGCGCTCCCGGCCAGCCGAACTACGGCGCGGCCAAGGCGGGCATCGCAGCGCTCACCGTCTCCACCGCGCGCGGCCTGTCCCGTTACGGCGTCCGCGCCAACGCGATCTGCCCGCGTGCCCGCACGGCGATGACCGAAGGCGTCTTCGGCGCCGACGCGCCGGAGGGGATCGACCCGCTTTCGGTGGACCACGTCGCGCCGTTCGTGTCCTTCCTCTGCTCGCCGGACGCCGATCGCGTCAACGGCCAGGTGTTCCTCGTCTACGGCGGGATGGTCGCGCTGATGCGGCCACCGTCGGTGGAACAGCGGTTCGACACCGCCAACGGCACCTGGACCCCCGAAGAACTCGCCACCAGCGTGGGCGGCTACTTCGCCGACCGCGATCCGGAACGGATGTTCTCCGCGTCCGAGATCATGTCGCTGCCGTGAACCGGAGGAGATAGACGATGGGCAGGCTCGACGGCAAGGTAGCGCTGATCACCGGCGGCGCCCGCGGGCAGGGCGAGGCGGCCGCGCGGCTGTTCGTCGCCGAGGGCGCGCGCGTGGTGATCGCCGACATCAACGACCTCGACGGCAAGAAGCTCGCCACGGAACTCGGCGAATCGGCCGTCTACCAGCACCTCGACGTCGGTGACGAGGCCGAATGGGACGCCGCGATCGAGCGCACCCGCGCGGAGTTCGGCCCGCCGACCGTGCTGGTGAACAACGCGGGCATCCTGCACTTCTCGGAACTGGGCAAGACCACGCTCGCCGACTACGAACGCGTCATCCGGGTCAACCAGATCGGGGCGTTTCTCGGGATGCGTTCGGTCGTTGAACCGATGACCGGGGCCGGAGGCGGCTCCATCGTCAACGTGTCCTCAGTGGAGGGGCTCGCCGGGATGCCGTTCCTCGTCGCCTACACCGCGAGCAAGTTCGCGATCCGCGGGATGACGAAGGTCGCCGCGCTCGAACTCGGCGCGAAGAACATCCGGGTCAATTCGGTCCACCCCGGCGCGATCGACACCCCGATGGTCGCCGCCGCCGCGGGCGGGCAGAAAGTCGACATGTCGTGGGTGGGCAAGAAGGTCGCCCTCGGCCGCGTCGGGCAGCCGGAGGACATCGCGAAACTCGTGTTGTTCCTGGCCAGTGACGAAAGTTCGTACAGCACGGGCGCGGAGTTCGTCGCCGACGGCGGCGCGACCGCGACGCACGCTCTCAAGTTCTGACGCGGAGGTGCCGAGAGCAAAGTGAACACCGCTAACGCAATGGGGCGTTGACAGGTGGAGTAAGACTCGGGGCAGGCGACTGGGAGGTTCTGTGGGAGCGACGGTGTCCGTCCCCGGTACGGGTGCGCTCACACAGGTCGGCAGGCTGGCGACGCTGTCGTGGGAAGTCCTGCGCGCGATCTTCAAACGCCCGTTCCAGTTCCGCGAATGGATCCAGCAGTGCTGGTTCTTCGCCAGTGTCACCATCCTGCCGACGGCACTCGTGGCGATCCCGTTCGGCGCGGTCATCGCCCTGCAGCTGGGCTCGCTGACGCAGCAGATCGGCGCGCAGTCGTTCACCGGCGCCGCCAGCGCCCTCGCGATCGTCCAGCAGGCGAGCCCGCTGATCACCGCGCTGCTGGTGGCCGGCGCCGGCGGCAGCGCCGTCTGTGCCGACATCGGCGCCCGCAAGATCCGCGAAGAGATCGACGCGATGGAGGTACTCGGGGTCAACCCGATCCAGCGCCTGATCGTGCCCCGCGTCCTCGCCGCGATCGTGGTTTCGGTGCTGCTGAACGGTTTGGTCAGCGTCGTCGGCGTGCTCGGCGGCTACTTCTTCAACGTCGTCATGCAGGGCGGCACCCCGGGCGCGTACCTCGCGAGCTTCAACGCGCTCGCGCAGGTGCCGGATCTGTGGATCAGCGAGATCAAGGCGCTCCTCTACGGTTTCGTCGCCGGGGTGGTCGCGGCGTTCCGCGGGCTGAACCCGGCGGGCGGGCCGAAGGGCGTCGGCGACGCGGTGAACCAGGCCGTGGTCATCACGTTCCTGCTGCTGTTCCTGATCAATGTCGTGCTGACGGCGATCTACCTGCGGATCGTGCCGCCGAAGGCGATGTGACATGGCAGGCGAACCCGCTGTCTCCGACCGGACGCTCGAGATCATCGCGCGTCCCGGTGCGATGCTGGAAGGCTTCGGCGGCCAGCTGTCGTTCTACTTCCGCGCGCTGGCCTGGACCCCGCGCACGATCCGGCGCTACGGCCGGGAGATCTTCCGCCTGCTGACCGAAGTCAGCTTCGGCACCGGCGCGCTCGCGGTGATCGGCGGGACGCTCGGCGTGATGATCGGGATGACGCTGTTCACCGGTCTCATCGTCGGCCTGCAGGGGTATTCGGCGCTGAACCAGCTCGGCACCGCCGCGCTCACCGGGTTCATCTCGGCCTACTTCAACACCCGCGAGGTGGCGCCGCTTTCGGCCGGGCTCGCGCTTTCGGCCACCGTCGGCTGCGGGTTCACCGCGCAACTGGGCGCGATGAAGATCTCCGAGGAGATCGACGCGCTCGAAGTGATGGGTGTGCCGAGCATGCCGTACCTGGTGACGACGCGGGTGATCGCCGGTGTCACCGCGGTCATCCCGCTCTACGCCGTCGGCCTGCTCTCGTCCTATCTCGCCTCGCGGCAGATCACCATCTGGCTCTACGGCCAGTCCGCGGGCACCTACGACCACTACTTCACGCTGTTCCTGCCACCCGAGGACGTGCTCTGGTCGTTCCTCAAGGTGATCATCTTCAGCGTGCTGGTCATCCTGTCGCATTGCTACTACGGCTATACCGCCAGCGGTGGGCCCGCCGGGGTCGGTGTCGCGGTCGGCCGCGCGGTGCGGACGTCGATCGTGCTGATCTCGGTGCTCGACTTCTTCCTGAGCCTCGCGATCTGGGGCGCCACCACGACAGTGAGGATTTCCGGGTGAACAGGAGGATTCTGCTGCAGCGGCTCCGGCACCAGGTGCTGGGCCTGATCTTCCTCGTGGTGGTCGTGCTGTTCTTCGTCACCACCATCGCCTTCTACCAGAAGGCCTTCACGTCGGTGACGCTGGTGAAACTGGAGACCGACCGCATCGGCAACCAGATGCGGGCGGGCGCGGACGTCAAGGTGCGCGGGATGGTCGTCGGCGAGGTGCGGTCGATCCAGGCCCACGGGGATCGCGCGACGATGGATCTGGCGCTGCAGCCGGACAAGACGCCGGTCATCCCGTCGAACGTGTCCGCGCGGCTGCTGCCGAAGACGCTGTTCGGCGAGCGGTACGTCGCCTTGCAGATCCCCGAGAAACCCGAGCGCCACATCGCCGAGGGCGACGTGATCCCGCAGGACCGCAGCAGCAGCGCGATCGAGCTGGAAACCGTGCTCGGCAACGTGATGCCGTTGCTGCAGGCCGTCCAGCCGGAGAAGATGGCCAGCACGCTCAACGCCGTCGCGTCCGCTTTGGACGGTCAGGGCAAACAGCTCGGCGCGACGATGGCGGGGCTTTCGGACTACCTCGGCAAGGTGAACCCGTCGCTGCCCGACCTCAAGGCCGACATCACCGGAGTCGCCGACGCCGCCAAGATCTACGACAAGGCCGCGCCGGATCTGCTGGCCGCGCTCTCGGATCTGACCACCACGAGCAAGACCCTGGTGGAGAGCCAGCGCGGCCTCGCCGACGTCTACTCGACGGTGACGGCGGCGTCGATCGACCTGACGAGCTTCCTGAAAGTGAACCAGGACAACCTGATCCGCCTCACCACGAACCTGCAGCCCACTTTGGACGTCCTCGCGAAATACGCGCCGGAGTACCCGTGCCTGCTCAAACAGCTCGCCGGATCGGTGCCGCGCGCGGAACTCGCGTTCGGCAAGGGCACCGCGCATCCCGAGGTCAGCCGGGTGACGATCGAGTTCACGCCGAGCCGGGGCAAGTACCTGCCCGGGGTCGACGAGCCGAAGTACAACGACAAACGCGGGCCGCGGTGCTATCCGGAGCTCCCGCCGCCGGGCCGCTGGCCCCAGTATCCGCCGGACGGCGCCATCGACGACGGATCGTCGAAGCCCGCGCCGCCGCGCGACCCCGACGGCACCCTGCCTTCGGACGGGACCATTCCCGCGGGCGGGGGTGCGGGTGGTTCGGTGGTGAACTCGCCGGACGAGCAGCGGCTGATCGATCTGCTCGTGTCGCCGGCCATGGGCACGCCGCCGGACCAGGTGCCGAACTGGGGCAGCCTGCTGGTGGGGCCGCTGTACCGCGGGGCGGAGGTGGAGCTGCGATGAGGACTCAGCCGAGCTCGGGCCGGGCCGGGCTGAAAGCGTCCTTCACCGCATGCCACGCGGTGAAGGGAGCTTTCACCACGTCGCATGCGGTGAAAGCGTCCTTCAGCCCCCGGGAAGGGAGGGGCACCCGATGAGGTCCTTCGTCCCGGATCTGGTCAAGATCCTCGTCTTCGCGGTCGTCACGGTGCTGCTCACCGCGATCCTCGGCGCCACCATCGCGAACACCAACTTCGGCGAGACCTCGGGCTACACGGCCAAGTTCACCGACGCGTCCGGCCTGAAGGAGGGCGACGACGTCCGCATCGTCGGCGTGAAGGTCGGCCAGGTCGGCAAGATCGAGGTCGAGGAGGGCGAGCGGAATTTCGCCCAGGTCCATTTCGACGTCCAGACCTCGCACCGGCTGCCCGCGTCGGTGACCGCGACCATCAAGTACCGCAACCTCGTCGGGCAGCGGTATCTCTCGCTCGGCACGGATATCGGGGACGAGAAGTCGTTGCCCCGCGGCGGGGTCATCCCGCCCGAGCGCACCAAGCCGGCGCTGAACCTGACGGTGCTCTTCAACGGGTTCAAGCCGCTCTTCCGCGCGCTGAACCCCGAGGACGTCAACAAACTGTCCTACGAGATCATCCAGGTCTTCCAGGGCGAGGGCGGCACGATCACCAGCCTGCTCGCGCACACCGCGTCGGTCACGTCGGCCATCGCGGGCAAGGACAAGATCATCGGTGAGGTCATCGCGAACCTCAACACCGTGCTGGGCACGGTCGAGCAACGCTCGCCGCAGCTGGGCGAGCTGATCGATCAGACCCAGCGGCTGGTCACGGGGCTTTCCGAGCAGCGGCAGCCGATCGGGGAGGCGGTCAAGGCACTCGGCGACCTCACCGTCGCCACGACCGGCCTGCTCGCCGACGCGCGGCCCGCGATCAAGGACGACGTCGCGCAGCTCGGCGCGCTGTCGCAGAACCTCGGCGATTCGGAACAGCTGCTCGACCATCTCCTGCAGGTGCTGCCGGGCAACCTGCAGAAGTTCACCAGGACGCTGAGCTACGGCAGCTGGTTCAACTACTACCTGTGCGGGATCTCCGGCAGCATCGGCATCAAGTCGCTCGACATCGAACTGCCGATCACGCCGCTGCCCGGCACGCAGCGACCGGAGAGGTGCGGGCCGTGAAGCCGCTCAAGGAACGCAACCAGGCCGTGGTCGGCGGCGTGACGCTGATCCTGATCGTGCTGATCACGGCGACGACCTACTTCTCCGACCGGATCCCGTTGTTCGGCAGCGGGACGACGTACTCGGCGTACTTCGGCGAGTCGGCCGGGCTGGCGCCGGACAACGAGGTCCAGGTCGCCGGGGTCAAGGTCGGGCAGGTCAGCTCGGTGGAACTGGCGGGCAAGAAGGTGCTTGTGAAGTTCCGCGTCAAGGACGTCCGGGTCGGCGACGCGACCGCCGCGTCGATCGAGATCAAGACGCTGCTGGGCGAGAAGTTCCTCGCGCTCACCCCGAAAGGCAAGGGGAACCAGGACCCGAACACCACCATCGGGCTCGACCGCACGCGGACACCGTTCGAGCTGCAGGACGCGTTCCAGGAGCTTTCGGGCACGGTCGGCGACATCGACACCGCGCAGCTGGCGACGAGTTTCACCGTCCTCTCCGACGCGCTCAAGGACAGCCCGCAGTACCTCAAGGACGCCCTCGGCGGGCTTTCCTCCCTGTCCAAGACGGTGTCCTCCCGCGACGGTGAGCTGAAGACGTTGCTGGCCAACACGAGCAAGGTGTCCAAGACGCTGTCCGATCGCAACGCGCAGCTGAAACGGATCCTCGACGACGGCAACCTCCTGCTCGCCGAACTGCAGAACCGGAAGGACGCGATCAGCACCTTGCTCAAGGGCACGCAACAGGTTTCCGCGCAGCTGTCCGGTCTCGTCGCCGACAACCGGCAACAGCTGAAGCCGACACTGGAGAAACTCGGCAAGGTCACCGACATCCTGCAGCGCAACCAGGACAACCTCAGCCGCAGCCTCGCGCTGATGGCGCCGTTCGCCCGCGTCGGGGCCAACGCGACCGGCAACGGACGCTGGTTCGAGGGCTATCTGTGCGGCCTGCTGCCGCCGACGATCATCGCGGGCGCGTTCCAGGTGAACCCGGAGGGCTGCACCCCGCCGATCGCTGCGCCGAACCAGGGGGTGGGCGGACGATGAGCACCCGGACCCGCACGCTGTACAACTGGGTGGCGTTCGCCTGCGTCCTCGTGCTGCTCCTGACCGCCGGGCTGTGGCTGGTGTTCAAGGAACCGGGCGGGACCAGGATCAGCGCCTACTTCGGCAAGACCGTCGGGCTCTACGCGGGTTCGTCGGTCCGGGTGCTCGGGGTGAAGGTCGGGGAGATCACCGGCGTGACCCCGCAGGGCGAGGCGGTCCGGGTCGACATGCGGATCGACGGCGACACCCCGATCCCGGCCGACGCGGGCGCCGTCGTCGTAGCGCCGAGCCTGGTCAGCGACCGCTACGTCCAGCTGACCCCGGCTTACGAAAGCGGCCCCGAAATGGCGACGGACACGGTGATCGCCAAGGAGAAGACCGCGACACCCGCCGAACTCGACGACCTCTACACGAGCCTCGACAAGCTCTCGACCAGCCTCGGCCCCAACGGCGCCAACAAGAACGGCGCGCTCTCCGACGTGCTCGACACCGCGGCGGCGAACCTCGCCGGCAACGGGAAGAACCTCAACACCACGGTGACGCGGCTGTCCGAACTGGCCAAGACCCTGGACAGCTCCAAAGGCGACCTGTTCACCACCGTGCAGAACCTGAACTCCTTCACCGGCGCGCTGGCCGAAAGCGACAAGCAGCTCAACGAGTTCTACCGCCGGGCGGCGGACGTGAGCGGGTTCTTGGCCGCGGACTCCGCGGACGTGGGCGGCGCGCTGAGCTCCCTGGCGACGGCGATGGGCGACGTCGAGAAGTTCGTCGCGGAGAACAAGGACCTGCTCTCGTCCAATGTGGACAAGCTGGCCGGGCTGACGAAGGTGCTCGTGGACCAGCGGGCCTCGCTCGCCGAGGTGATCGACATCGCGCCGACCGGGGCGACCAACTTCATCAACTCCTACGACGCCGCGTCCGGCACGATCGCGGTGCGCGACAACCTGAACGAGCTGACCCACCCGCCGATCCTGACCGTCTGCCGCCTGATCAGCGCCAGCACGCCGAAACCGATCCCGGACGCGCTGGGCAACATCTGCAAGCAGCTCGCGCCCGTCCTCGACGGCACGCTGAAGCTCCCGTCGGTCCCGCAGGTCCTGGCCTCGCTGCAGAGTGGCGAACTGCCGCCGCTGCCGCTCCCGCTCGTCGACGTCATGACCAAGGGGATCCCGAAATGAGGCGGCAACGGCAGAAGATCGCGGGAGTGATGGCGGGCGTCCTCGTGCTCGCCGGCTGCAGTGACGGCGGTTTTTCGGGGCTGTACAACACTCCGTTGCCGGGTGGCGCGGATCTCGGCGATCACCCGTACCGGCTCTCCGCGCAGTTTTCCGACGTCCTGGACCTCGTGCCGCAGGCGAGCGTGAAGGTCAACGACGTCCCGGTCGGCCGCGTCGAGAAGATCGATCTCGCGCCGGACACCCGTTCGGCATGGGTGAGCATGGTCGTCAACGGCGACATCGCGCTGCCCGCGAACGCGCGTGCCGAGCTGCGGCAGTCGAGCCTGCTCGGAGAGAAGTTCGTCGATCTGCACGCCCCGGAGAAGCCCGAGGGAGCGCTCGCCGAGGGCGCGAAGATCCCGCTGGACCGCACGAACCGCAACCCCGAGGTCGAAGAGGTCCTCGGCGCGCTTTCCCTGCTGCTCAACGGCGGCGGCGTCGAGCAGATCCAGAAGATCAGCCACGAGCTCAACGAGGCGCTCACCGGCAACGAGGCCGAGGTCCGCTCCCTGCTGTCCCAAGTGGACAAGCTCGCCACGGAACTCGACGGGCACAAGGGCGAGATCCTGCGTGCGATCGACGGTCTCGACAAACTGTCCAAGACCCTGGTCGGCCAGACACAGAACATCACGAACGCGCTCGACAACCTCTCGCCGGGGCTCAAGGTCGTGACCGAGCAGCGGGATCAGCTCGTCGGCATGCTGCAGTCGCTGAACACGCTGTCCGGGGTCGCGACCGAGACGATCAACGCGAGCAAGGACAAGCTGGTCGCGAACCTGCGCGCGTTGCAGCCCACGCTGAAGAAGCTGACCGAGGCGGGCCAGGACCTGCCGACGGCGCTGCGGATCCTGCTCACGTATCCGTTCCCGGACTACGCGGGCAACGTGATCAAGGGCGACTACGCGAACGTCGAGGCCAAGATCGATCTGAAGCTGGACACGTTCCTGGAGAACATGAACAACTCGTCGCAACCGATCATCCAGCTGCCGGGCACCCAGGGCACCGGCACGCCCGGGGCGATCCCGTTCAACAACGGTGCGGCCCCGCCGGTGTTGCCGTTGCCCGGTGATCTCCCGCAAGCGCCTCCGGCTGCCCAAGGGGACGCGCTGGGCGGCGTGCTCGGCGGGATCCTCGGGCCGCTGCTGGGAGGTGGCCGGTGATCACGCGCAAGATCAGGATCCAGCTGGCGGTGTTCGTCGTCATCGCGGTGGTTTCGGTCGTCTACGCGGGTGGCAACTACGCCGGGCTGGACCGGCTCTTCGGCACCCGCGGCTACCTCGTCACCGCGCAGCTCGTGGACTCCGGCGGGATCTTCGTCAACGCCGAGGTCTCCTATCGCGGCGTCGCGGTCGGCAAGGTCGCGTCGATGACGCTCACCGAGCACGGCATCGACCTCGGTCTCGACATCGATTCGGACGCGCCGAAGATCCCCGCGGACACCAAGGCCGCGGTCGCGAACCGGTCGGCGGTGGGGGAGCAATACGTCGATCTGCTGCCCATGCACGAAAACGGGCCGTACCTCACCGAGGGTTCGGTCATCAAACGCGACAAGACCTCGATCCCGCTCGCCCCGGACACCGTGCTGTCCAATTTGGACAAACTGGTGTCGAGTGTGAAGCCGGAATCGTTGCGGACCGTGGTCGACGAGACCTACGAGGCGTTCGCGAACGCCGGCCCGGATCTGCGGCAGCTGCTGAACAGCACCGGTTCGCTCACCGCGACCGCGACGCAGTACCTGCCCGACACCCAGGGCCTGCTCGCCAACTCGCGGACGGTGCTGGACACGCAGCGGCGGCAGGCGGACAACATCACCCAGTTCTCCAGCGGGCTCAAGACGATCGCCGCGCAGCTGAAGACGTCCGACCCGGACCTGCGGCGCGTGATCGACGAGGCGCCGAAGCTGAGCCGCCAGATCAGCGACGTGCTCGCGGTGTCCGGGACCGACCTCGGGGTGCTGTTCGCGAACACGCTCACGACCGCCCAGATCACCTCCGCCCGCACCGACGCCATCGAGGAACTCCTGGTCGCGTACCCGATCATCTCGGCGTTCTCGCGTTCGACGTCGCCGGACGGCACCGGTCACCTCGGCGTGGTGTTCAACTTCTTCGACCCGGTCTCGTGCACGAAGGGCTACGAGGGCACGAAGCAGCGTCCCGCCAACGACACCACCGAAGCGCCGGTGAACACCCAGGCGTACTGCGCCGAGCCGCCGGGAAGCCCCACCGGCGTGCGCGGCTCGCAAAACGCTCCGTACGCCGGAAAGCCGCCCGCGGTTCCGGAGCGGCCGAAGCAGACCCCGCAGGCGGCGGAATCTGCTCAGCTGCCGGGTGTGCTGAGCCTGCTCTCCGGGTCCGCGCCCGGCGGGCTCGGCGCGTTGCTGGGCGGGAAGTGATGCTCACCCGCGCCCTCACCGTCGTGGCCGCGCTGGCGGTCCTCGCGGCCGCCTGGTTCGGCTGGTCGTGGTGGCGTGCCGCGGGCGACGACGGCCTGGCCAGGGGCCGCGAACGCGAGGCCGTCCTCGCCGCCGCGTCCGGCCAGCTGGAGGTGCTCAACACGATCGACTACCGCAGCGGCGCGAAGGACGTCGACCGCTGGCTCGGCGTCACCACCGGACGGCTCGGCAAGGACCTCACCGGCGACCGGCAGATCCAGATCGACCGGGCGACCGCGAGCAAGACCGTCGCCACCGCCAAGCTCAAGCAGGCCGCGGTCACCGAGCTCGACGCCGTCGCCGGGACGGCGCGCCTGATGGCCGTGCTGGACGTACGGGTCAGCACCGGCGGCGGGTCGGCCGCGCCGAAGGTGAGCAGGCTGACGGTGGACTACCAGCGCGTCGCGGACGGCTGGAAGGTCAGCGCGGTCCAGGCGGCGGGCTCATGACCGGGCGTGTCCCGCGGCTCCTGATCGCGATCATCGTGCTGGCCGGCGGCTGCGCGGTGTGGTTCGGCCTCCAGGCGTCCTCGCTGGGCTCGGACGGCAACGCGGCGCTGGTGGACCAGGCCGCCACGGCCGAGGTCGCGGACCAGGTCGGCGCCGGGGTGAAGGCGGTGTTCTCCTACGACTACAGCAACCTCGCGCGGACCGAGCGGGCCGCCGCCGACGTGCTGACCGGCGAGGCGACCGGGCAGTACCGGGACCAGTTCGCGTCGGCGCGGAAGCGGGCCGAGGAAGGGAAGCTGGTGCGCACGACGACGGTGCGGTCACTGGGCGTGCGGTCCCTGCGCGGCGACCAGGCCGAGGTGCTGCTGTTCCTCGACCAGCAGACGATGACCGCCGGTGGCGGGGCGCCGCAGTCGACGGTGTCCCAGCTTTCGGTCATCGCGCAGCGCGTCGACGGACGGTGGAAGATCTCCCAGCTCATCCCGCTGTGATCAGGAGACGCGTTTCATGTTCGCGCCGGTGATCGTGCCGCCGGAAACGGTGTAAGAACCGGAAAAAGTGCGGAGTGACCCATCGGTCTGCCGGGCCGAAAGATCGACGTGGACGGTGTTCCCGCGTACGTTCCGCACGGTGACGACGGTCCAGGAAGTCGTCGCGTATCCACTGGCCCAGGACGCAAAAGTGCCGCCTTTCGCCAGTCGTTGCCCGCCGAGATTCCACGCGGTGGGGAAATCACGCCGGTTGATCGCGTCGTAGAAGGCGATCACCGTTTGCGCCACGGGAACCGAGGGTGCGACATAAACCGTCTGCGGCGGGGCGGCGACCGCGGGCGGCTGGATCACGATCGTGTTCGGCGGAGCGGCCACCGCGACGGCCGGAGTCGCCGTTCCCTGATTCGGGACCGCGCACGCGGCCAGCGCGCCCGCCGTCATCAGCGTCGCCGCCGCCCATTTCTTCGCTCCCATTTTTCTCCCCTTTTCCTCGTGCGCCGAGAATGCGGGAAACGGTGCCGGGCCAATAGGGGATTTGGCCTCGTTACGAGTGCTGAAAAACGCACCGGAACCGTTATCGGATCTTGCGCGCGCGGGCCGAGGGCCACCCTCGTCTCACGCCGGATCGCCACCGGGTTTAGCGTTAGGCATGACCACTGCACCTGTCGATGTCGAGAGCGCCCGCCGCGACTACGCGGCCCTCGTCGACCGTGGCCTCTCCCTGGACATCACCCGCGGCAAGCCGTCCCCTCGCCAGCTGGACCTCGCCGACGGGCTGCTCGCCCTCCCCGGAGACGTGCGCAAGGCCGAGGACGGCACGGACGTCCGCAACTACGGCGGCCTCAAGGGCCTGCCCGAGCTCCGCCGCATCTTCGCCGGGCCGCTGCAGGTCCCGGCCGAGCAGCTGCTGGCCGCGGGCAACTCCAGCCTGGAGCTCATGCACGACTCGATCGTGCAGGCCTTCCTCAGCAAGCTCCCCGGCGCCGAGCGCCGCTGGGCCGACGAGCCGAGCGTCAAGTTCCTGTGCCCCGTGCCGGGCTACGACCGGCACTTCGCGCTGGCGGAGCGCTTCGGGATCGAGCTGATCCAGGTGCCGCTCACCGAAACCGGCCCGAACATGGGCTTCGTCGAGCGTCTCGTCGCCGAGGACGCCGCGATCAAGGGCATCTGGTGCGTGCCGAAGTACAGCAACCCGACCGGCGTCACCTACAGCGACGACACCGTGCGCCGCCTGGCGACGATGGTCACGGCCGCCCCGGACTTCCGGATCTTCTGGGACAACGCCTACGCCGTGCACCACCTCACCGACGAAGAGGCGCACCTGGCGGACCTGCTCGCGCTGGCCACCGAGGCGGGCAACGCCGACCGCGTGTTCGTCTTCGGCTCCACCTCGAAGGTCACCTACGCGGGTGGCGGTGTCGGCTTCTTCGGCGCCTCCGAGGCGAACCTGGCCTGGTGGACCGGCCTCATCGGCAAGCGGACCATCGGCCCGGACAAGGTCAACCAGCTCCGCCACGCGCAGTTCCTGCGCGACGAGGACGGCGTCCGCGAGCACATGCGCAAGCACGCCGAGCTCATCGGGCCGAAGTTCGCGGCCGTCGACGAGATCCTCACCAAGGAACTGGGCGAATCGGGCCTCGCGTCCTGGACCAAGCCGACCGGCGGGTACTTCATCTCGCTGACCGTGCCGTCCGGGACCGCCAAGGAGGTCGTGCGGCTGGCCAAGGAGGCGGGTATCGCCCTGACCCCGGCCGGCGCGACCCACCCGTACGGCGACGACCCCGAGGACGCCGTCATCCGCATCGCGCCGACGTACCCCGAGCTGGCCGAGGTGGAAGAGGCCATCCGCGGCCTCGCCGTCTGCGTTCGCCTTGCCGCGGCGACGAAGGACTAAGTCCGAGGCCCAGGCAGAGGGCATGTCGCGAAAGCCACTTTCGCGACGTGACCCGCCGGGGTACCGCTCCGGCGGGCACGCGTGATCAGACGGACGACACGCGTGACTGGCCGGACGGCACGCGCACGGCCGGGGTCGCGCCCCGATCCGTCCCTCTGGACACGCGTGTCGTCCGTCTGATCACGTGTGTCGGCCATTCGGTCACGCGACATCGTCCGTGACACGTCTGCCCTGTCCCGAAAACAAGTCCGAGATCTTCTCCAATCCGGGCCGCGAGTGGTTCCGAACGTCCGAGTGGGTGGGTGTGCACCGCAAAGACGAGAGGAACCACTCGTGTTCGGAAAGCCCTTCGTTCGTACCCTGATCTCCCGCAGCGCCGAGAACCGCACGGACCGCCGCCGGTTCCTGAAGGCCGCGGGCGCGGCGGGGCTCGGTGTCGTCGGCGCGACCTACCTCGGGGTTCAGGCCACTTCATCCGCGTCCGCGACGGGTGAGGCCGCCGCCGCGGACGCGCCCAGCGACGCGGCCGTCCTCAACTTCGCGCTCAACCTGGAGTACCTCGAAGCCGAGTTCTACTCCTTCGCCGTCCACGGCCGCGGGCTGCCGGACGACCTCACCGGTGGCGCCGGCACCCAGGGCGGGGTCGCCGGCGGCAAGAAGGTGATGTTCCACGACAAGGCGCTGCACCAGTTCGCGAAGGAGATCGCGGGCGACGAGGTCGCGCACGTCAAGTTCCTGCGCGGTGCGCTGGGTGAGGCGGCGGTGTCGCGGCCCGAGATCGACCTCAAGAACAGCTTCACCGCCGCCGCCCGTGCCGCCGGGCTGATCAGCGAGTACCAGCAGTTCGACCCGTTCGCCAACGAGAAGAACTTCCTGCTCGCGGCGTTCCTGTTCGAGGACGTCGGCGTGACGGCCTACAAGGGCGCCGCCCCGCTGATCACCAACAAGACGTTCCTCGACGCGGCCGCCGGCATCCTGGCCGCCGAGGCCTACCACGCCGCCACCATCCGGACCGCGCTGTTCGACCGGGAACTCGGCGACGCGGCCGCCAAGATCTCCAACGCGCGCGACGCCCTCGACGGTCCCGGAGACGACGACCAGGGCATCCTGCTCGGCAACCAGGCCAACATCGTGCCGGCCGACCAGAACGGCATCTGCTTCGGCCGGAGCGCCGACCGGGTGCTGAACGTCGTCTACCTGAACGCGGGCGCGGTGAAGGAGGGCGGGTTCTTCCCCAAGGGCGTCAACGGCGACATCGTGGCCAGCGGCGGCGCGTGATCCTCCTCTGCCGTGTCGCCGTTTCCCGGTACCGTCGGGGGCCGGCGACACGAGGAGGGGGTTCGCGGTGAAGGCAGTGATCATCGGCGGCGGCGTCTCGGGCACGGTGACCGCGATGGCGTTGCGGCGGGCGGGGATCGAGGCGAGCGTCCACGAGGCGTACCCGTCCGGCGGCGAGGACGCGGGCGCGTTCCTGACGATCATGCACAACGGCATGGACGCCCTGCGCGCCATCGATGCCGACGGGCCGGTGATCGGCAACTCCTTCAGCGCGGCGGGTCTGGAACTCGTGACGCCGGACGGACGGACGGTCGAACGACGTTCCTTCGACATCGAGGGCCTCGCCGGGCCGCGCACGATGACGCGGGCGTCGCTTTACCGCGCGCTGCAGGAGGAGGCGATCTCACGCGGGATCACCTTCGAACGCGGGAAACGGCTGGTTTCAGCCTCGCCGGGGGTCGCTCGCTTCGAGGACGGTTCCGTGGCCGAGGGCGACATCCTGATCGGCGCCGACGGCCTGCGCTCGGTCGTCCGGACGATCATCGACCCGGACTGCCCGCCGCCGCGCTCGACGGGCCTCGACGTCGTTTACGGCTACACGACCGACCCGGGTATCCCGCAGGCGCCGTCCCTCTATCGGATGATCCAGAGCTTGCACGCCTTCTTCGGCTACACGAGCACGCCCGACGGCGTGACGTACTGGTTCGCGCGGCTTCCCACGGCCGAAGGCGTGCGCTCCGGCCTTTCGCCGGCCGAATGGCGCTCGGCCGCTTTCGCCGCTTTCGACGGGGAACCGTTGCCCGCCGCGGAAATCATCGCGTCGACGGGCGACGACGTGTTCGGCGGCCATTCCTACGACGTGCCCTCGACGCCGGTGTGGTCCAACGCGTCGATGGTGCTCGTCGGCGACGCGGCGCACGCGGCCTCGCCCGCCGCGGGACAGGGCGCGTCGATGGCGCTGGAGGACAGTGTCGTGCTGGCGCAGTGTCTGCGGGATCTTCCCGACGCGCCAACGGCTTTCGCGGCCTATGAGCGGCTGCGGCGGGCGCGGGTGGAGGAGCTGGTGGCGAGCAGCGCGGCGGTGTCGTCGGGGGTGAACTCCGACCGGGACCGGAACTGGCTGTACCGGCACCACATCGACTGGGACGAGACCATTCGCGTTTAGCCGACCGACCGCGAGTGCCCGTGAGGGCCTCCTTCACTACCTTCAGGGTAGGGAAGGAGGCCCTCACGGCGACAGCGCCCGGGGCGACTGTCCTGAAGGCCACCTTCAGGGCAGAAATGTCCACAATGGACGATTGCTCTGCCTGGAGCGCGCGAAAAGC
The DNA here is from genome assembly GCF_022479115.1 of Amycolatopsis sp. EV170708-02-1. Classification (NCBI taxonomy): domain Bacteria; kingdom Bacillati; phylum Actinomycetota; class Actinomycetes; order Pseudonocardiales; family Pseudonocardiaceae; genus Amycolatopsis; species Amycolatopsis sp. EV170708-02-1. The sequence goes on along the minus strand of NZ_CP092497.1, from coordinate 1,080,223 downwards.
TACTTCTTGTACAGGGCTTCGATGTCGGTCGCGTAGTTCTTGTTCACGATGTTGCGCTTCAGCTTCAGGCTCGGCGTGATCTCCCCGCCCGCTTCGGTGAAGTCCTTCGAGAGGATCGTGAACTTCTTGATCGCTTCGGCCTGCGACACCGCGCTGTTGGCCTGATCGACGGCCGTCTGGATCTCGGCGCGCAGTTCGGCGTCGTCGGCCAGATCGGACACCGACGCGTCGGCGGGCTTGCCGTGCTGCGACTTCCACGACGGGAAGTACTCCTCGTCGATGGTGATCAGCGCGCCGATGAAGGGCCGCTGGTCGCCGACGACCATCGCCTGGCTGACCAGCGGGCTGGCCTTGATGGTGTCCTCGAGCCCGGACGGGGCGACGTTCTTGCCGCCCGCCGTGACGATGATCTCCTTCTTGCGCCCGGTGATCTTCAGGAAGCCGTCGTCGTCCAGCTCGCCGAGGTCGCCGGTGTGGAACCAGCCGTCCTCCAGCGCTTCGGCGGTCGCTTCGGCGTTGTTGAAGTAGCCGCCGAACACGACGTCGCCCTTGAGCAGGATCTCGCCGTCGTCGGCGATGCGGACCGAAGTGCCGGCGACCGGGCGGCCCACCGTGCCGACGCGGAAGCCGTTCTGGGTGCCGACGCAGGCCGCGGCGGAGGTCTCGGTCAGGCCGTAGCCCTCGAACACCGGGACGCCGATGCCGCGGAAGAAGTGCGCCAGCCGCACACCGAGCGGGGCACCGCCGGACACCGCGGCGACGCACCGGCCGCCGAGGGCCGCACGCAGCTTGCTGAACACGAGCTTGTCGAACAGCGCGTGCTTGACCTTCAGGCCCAGCCCGGCGCCGCCGGTGTCCTGAGCCTGGCTGTACGCGACCGCGGTGGCTTCGGCGGCGTCGAAGATCTTGCCCTTGCCGTCGCCGTGCGCCTTCTGCTTGGCGCCGTTGTAGACCTTCTCGAACACGCGCGGCACGGCGACGACGAAGGTCGGCCGGAAGGTGCCGAGGTCGGCGACGAGGTTCTTGACGTCCGACGTGTGCCCGAGCGTCACCCGAGCGCTGAGCGCGGTCACCGCGATGGCGCGGGCGAGGACGTGCGCGAGCGGCAGGAACACCAGTAGCGAGTTGCCCTGCTCCATCAGCTGCGGGAACGCGGCGATGTCGGCGCGGATCTCGGCGAGGAGGTTCCGGTGGGTGAGCTCGACACCCTTGGGGCGGCCGGTCGTGCCCGAGGTGTACACGATCGTGGCCAGATCGCCCGCCTTCACCGTGCGGCGGCGCTCGTGCAGGTCGTCGTCGCTCAGGTCGGCGCCCTGCGTGGTGAGCTGGTCGACGGCGCCCGCCTCGATCTGCCAGGTGTGCTCCAGCGCGTCGAGACGGCCCTTGACGGTCTCCAGCGTCGCGACGTGGTCGTCGGTCTCGACGAAGACGGCCTTCGCGGCCGAGTCCGAGAGGATCCAGTGGACCTGCTCGGCCGACGACGTGTCGTAGATCGGGACGGTGACCGCGCCGGCGGCCCAGATCGCGAAGTCGATCAGGGTCCATTCGTAGCGGGTCTTGGACATGAGCCCGACCCGGTCGCCCGGTGCGATACCCGCCTGGGCCATTCCCTTGGCCACGGCCAGAACCTGGGCGGCGAAGTCTTTGGCGGTGACGTCCAACCAGGTACCGTCGACCTGGCGGCGGAAACTCACCACATCGGAGAACCGCTCGGCGTTCGCCCAGACGACGTCGGCGAGATTCTCGTCGTCGGTCACCGGATTGGCGGCGGGGGCGCTGTATTCGCGCACGAGGAACCTCCGTGTTCGCGTGCAAGTGGTGTGACCGGTGTTACCCGCCAGTCAACTTAGCGTGCCGTGCACCTTAAGACCATGCTGACGAATCGGCCATACCCAGGGCATGACATTCTGCCGTTGTGAACCAGGCGCCGCCAGCTCTCGACATCGTCGACGAGACCTTCCTCGTGGTCCCGCCCTCCACCGTGGCCGCCGCTTTCGCGGATCCGCGATCTTGGTCACGTTATTGGCCGGACCTCGTCCTGGAGGTCTACACCGACCGCGGGGACCAAGGATTGCGCTGGACCGTGCGGGGTGCCTTGATCGGTACCATGGAGGTCTGGCTCGAGCCGGTGCTCGACGGCACCTTGCTGCACTACTTCCTGCGCGCCACCCCCGCCGGCCCCGACGGGGAGCCGATCGGCCTGGCACCGCGGGAACTGCGCCGCGAGTTCGACCGCCGCGCCCGCGCCGCCAAGGCGATCGCGCTCGGGCTCAAGGAGGTCCTGGAGGACGGGCGCGAGCCCGGGGTCGGTCCCCGGGCCGAGTAGGGGAGAGCATGCGGGTTCACGTGGTGTCGGACGTGCACGGCAACGCCGACGCGCTCAAACGCGCGGGTGACGGCGCCGACGCGTTGATCGTCCTGGGCGACCTGCTGGACTTCGTCGACTACCGCGAGCACGACAAGGGCATCATGGGCGCGCTGTTCGGCGCCGAGAAGGTCGGCGAGTTCGCGCGCCTGCGGCGTGAGGGCACTCGTGATGAGACCGTTGCCTTCTCGCGATCGTTGTGGGCCACATTGGCCGATCCCGCCGCCGCCGTCGGCGAGGCGATCCACGACCAGTACGGCGTCCTGTTCGGCGCGTTGACCGCGCCGACGTTCGCGACCCCCGGCAACGTCGACGACCCCTCGCTGTGGCCCGAGTTCGCCGGCGACGGCATCACCGTCCTCGACGGCGAGGTCGCCGAGTTCGGCGGCCTGCGGTTCGGCTTCATCGGCGGCGCGCTCCTCCCGCCGAACGTGGTCCCGCGCCGCAACGGTTTCTGGCGGCCGTACCTGCGCACCCGCGAGGAGTACGACGTCGCGGTCGCCGGGCTGGAGAACGTCGACGTCCTGTGCACCCACATCCCGCCCGCCGTCCCGGAGCTGACCTACGACGTGATCGCGCGGCGCTCCGAGATCGGCTCGGCGGCGCTGGTGGACCTCATCCGCGAACAGCGGCCGCGCTGGTCGGTCTTCGGGCACGTCCACCAGCCGCTGACCCCGAGGACGAGGCTCGGCAGGACCGAATGCCGTAACGTCGGTCACTTCAAAGAGACCGCGCAGCCGTACGTGCTGCGCTGGTGACGCTCGGCTCCGGCTAGGTGCTGATCCTCGGGCGCGCGCTGCCGGATTCGAGCAGCCGGGCCGAGGCTCAGCCGCGATGTCGCTTTACGTCGATCGGCGGCCCGCCTCCTCGAATCCGGGCCTTCGGCGCAAAGAAACGCGCGCGTGTGGTCACCCGCCCGCCCGGGAACCGCACGACACGCTCTAGGCTTCACTCCATGGCCGAGCAGTCCACGCAATCCATCGAGGTCGACGCCGAGCCCGAGCGGGTCATGGCCGTCATCGCCGACTTTCCCGCGTACCCGGAATGGGCCAAGGCCGTCCGGGAGACCGAGGTGCTCGGCGAGGACGCCGACGGCCGCGCCAAGCAGGTGAAACTCACCCTCGACGCCGGGCCCATCAAGGACGTCTACACCCTCGAGTACGACTGGGACGCCGACGGCCACGGAGTCAGCTGGCACCTGGTCAAGGGGCAGATGCAGAAGGCGCAGAACGGCCGCTACGCGCTCGAAGCGCTGGGCGCCGGACGCACCAAGGTGACGTATACGCTGTCCGTCGAGCTGGCGCTGCCGATGATCGGGCTGCTGCGCCGCAAGGCCGAGAAGATGGTCATGGACACCGCGCTCAAGGAGCTCAAGAAGCGCGCTGAAGCATCCTGAGTCGAAGGGTAGGCATGCGGATCCTGCTGTTCACCGGCAAGGGGGGTGTCGGCAAGACCACGCTGGCCGCGGCGACGGCGGCGGCACTGGCCGGGCGGGGCAGGAAGACGCTCGTGGTCTCGACCGACCCGGCGCATTCCCTCGGTGACGCCTTCGGCCGCCCGCTCGGCGGCGAACCGTCCGAAGTGGACGCTGTGTCCGATGGTCCCTCCGCGGTAGGGAGTACGTCGGGACTGCTCCACGCCGCCCAGATCGACACCCGCGGCCTCGTCGACAGCACCTGGCGCGAGCTCCGGGGGGAACTGCAGGCCGCGCTCGCGGGCGTGGGCCTCGGCTCGCTCGACGCCGAAGAACTCACCGTGGTGCCCGGCGTCGACGAACTCCTCGCCCTCACCGAGGTCCAGCGGCTCGCCGAGCACGGTCCTTGGGAGACGGTCGTCGTCGACTGCGGTCCGACCGCGGAAACCCTGCGCCTGCTGGCTTTGCCCGAAGCCGTCTCCGGCTATCTGTCGAGGATGTTCAAACCCGGCGCGCGGCGGACGGCGGCCGCGGTGCGGCGGCTCGGCGCGCATCTGGAGTCGCTGCGCACGCTGCTGACCGACCCGGCCACCACCACCGTGCGGCTCGTGCTGACGCCGGAGCGCGTCGTCGTCGCCGAAGCTCGCCGCACGCTCAGTTCCCTTGCCCTGCGCGGAATCCTGGTCGACGGCCTGATCGTCAACCGGTTGATGCCCGCGCCCGGGTTCTGGCGCGGCGCCGCGGCCACGTGGATGCGGACCCGGCGCACCCAGCAGAACGCGGTCCTCGCCGAACTCGCCGACGCGGGCTTCGGGCCCGGACAGGTGAAGCCCGTCGAGCACCGCGCCGTCGAGCCGGTGGGGCTCGAAGCGCTGCAGGAAATCGCGTACGAGCTCTATCAAGGGCTGGATCCCTTGGCAGGGAACGAAAAAGGTGTCACCCCGCTGCTGCAGGTCGCCGAATCGGACGACGGCTACGAGCTGCGTGTCGCGGTGCCGTTGCACCGCGATTCCGAAGTGGACCTGGCCAGAGTGGACGATGATCTCGCCGTCACCGTGGACGGTTTCCGGCGGCTGATCGCGCTGCCGGAGATGCTGCGCCCGTGCCGGATCACCGGTGCGGAATCCGACGCGCACGGCCTGGTCGTGAGCCTGGCCGGGAACCGGGGACCCGGGTGAGCGAGAACAACGAGTACACCGGATCGAAGCCGCTCGAACTGGCCGAAGAGATCCGCCTCCTGGTCGAATTGGTCGTCGAGCACGCCGCACCGTGGCTGGAGGGCCTGATCTCCGCCGGGCACGGCTGCACCGACCACGACGCCGACGGGTGGTGCCCGCTCTGCGCGATCGTCGGGATCTTCCGAGGGGAACGGCCCGAGTTCGTGGCCCGCCTGATGGAGCAGGCCGCGCAGCTCGTCGCTTTACTGCGGGCGGTGCTCGCCGATCGGTGGGAGCCCGAGGCGGGCGTGCACATGCCGGGGTTCCAGCCTGCGCGGAAGGAGCCCGCGGCCGAAGATGTGCCGATGGGAGCTTCGCGGGTCCAGCACATCACGGTGACCAGGCGCGACGCTTGGCAGCCGGACCGGGAGAACTGAGTTGCTGACGGTAGGGGTGGACGTCGGGGGCACGAGCGTGCGCGCCGGCGTGGTGGACGAGCACGGCTCGCTGATGGACACCGCCAGGGTCGGGACGCCCAGCGGGGAGGACGCGCTCGAAGACGCCATCGCCGGGGTCGTCGAAGACCTCCGCAACCGGCACGATGTGTCCGGCGTCGGGCTCGCGGTCGCCGGATTCGTCGCGAAGGACCGGCGGACGGTGATGTTCGCGCCGCATCTGTCCTGGCGTGCCGCGCCGGTCGCCGAGCGCATCGAAAAGCGGGTCGGCCTGCCGGTGACCCTGGAGCACGACGTGAACGCCGCCGCGGTCGGCGAATACCGCTTCGGGGCCGCCCGCGGCGCTCATGTCGCCGCGCTGATCGCCCTCGGCACCGGGATCGGCGCGGGACTGCTGCTCGACGGCAAGATCTACCGGGGCGCGTACGGTGTCGCGCCGGAACTCGGGCACCTCACCGTCGTCCCCGGCGGCAGGCCCTGCCCGTGCGGGAAGTACGGCTGCTGGGAGCGGTACTGCAGCGGGACGGCGCTGGCCGCGACGGCGGTGGAACTGCTCGCGCGCCATCCCGGCCGCTCGACCGTGCTGGCGCGCGAGACCAGGGGAGACCCCGGCTCGGTCACCGGCCGTCGCGTCGCCGGGGCCGCCCGCGACGGCGACCCGATCGCCCAGCGCGCGATGACCGAGCTGGCGAAGTGGCTGGCCGAGGGGCTCGCGCTGGTCGCCGACGTCTTCGATCCCGAGCTGATCGTGATCGGCGGTGGTGTGTCGGAATCGGCTCCGCTGTTCCTCGACGAGGCCCGCGAGCACTACGCGGACAAGATCACCGGTGCCGGGCACCGTCCGCTGGCGCGGATCAGGGCCGCGCACCACGGCGACGATTCCGCGATCGTGGGCGCCGCCGCGCTCGCCGTCGACGCGGCGAAGGCTCCCGGTGCCGAGATCGGTGTGACACGCTGAAGCCGTGACCCGGCAGGACGGCAACGGCTTCGTGAAGTGCGACTTCGGGCATCTTCACTGGGGTTTGCACGGCGCGGCCGGGTTGCTGCTGTCCGATCCCGCGCGCGGTGTCCTGCTGCAGCGGCGGGCCTGGTGGGTCCACCATGGACGCACCTGGGCGCTGCCCGGGGGCGCCGTCGAGGCGGGGGAGAGTCCGCGTGACGCGGCCACCCGTGAGGCGCACGAGGAGGCCGACATCCCGCCCGCGCGGGTCCGTCCGCTGGCCGCGTCGCACGTCGACCACGGGAACTGGCGCTACACCACGGTCCTGGCCGTGCCGATCGGCCCGCTTTCGGCCAGGGTGAAGAGCGCGGAGAGCGCGGAACTGCGATGGGTACGCGCGGGCGAGGTCGCGGACTTCCGGTTGCATCGCGACTTCGCGGCGGCGTGGCCGGGATTGAGGGAACACGTGGATCGCGGGCTGGTACTGGTGGTCGACGGCGCGAACGTCGTCGGATCGCGGCCGGACGGCTGGTGGCGGGACCGGCGCGGCGCCGCGGAACGGTTGCGGGACAAGCTCGCGACCCTGTCCGGGACCGGGCTCGCCGATCCGGCGCTGCCCGGTGGCGGCGGATGGTCCTGGTGGCCGAAGGTCGTCCTGGTCGTCGAGGGCAAGGCGCGGGGAGTCGCGCCGGTGCCCGGGGTCGAGGTCGTCGAGGCCGACGGCGAAGGCGACGACAAGATCGTGGCCGTCGCGCGGGAAGCCCGTGCCGCGGGCCCGGACGACCACGTCGTCGTGGTGACCGCCGACCGGGAGCTGCGGTCCCGCGTCGAGGCCCTGGGCGCGTCCACCTTCGGCCCCGGCACTCTCCTGGGGCACCTCGACTCCCGCGTTTAGTCCTCTGAATGCGGTAGTTGCACGCGCAAGGACCGCATTCAGAGGACTAAACGCGCGAGGGTCAGGGGCGCGCGATCTTCCCGTCCCGCATCTCCGCGATGAGCGAAGCGACGACGGCGCGAAGGCTGCCGTTGTACTGCTTCGCCACCGCGCGCTGCCGCAGGTAGCTGGGCCCGTACTCGAGGATGGTCTCCACCGAACGCAGTTCGTCGGCGCAGTCCAGGCGCCGGGCCACCGGTTCGAGCCGGTCCAGCAGGTCGTAGGTGTCGTCGGTGACGAGCCGCTCGTTGCCCGCCGCGTCGAGGATGACGATCGCGTCGACGCCGTAGCGCGCCGCGCGCCACTTGTTCTCCTGGACGTGCCACGGCGGCAGCGTCGGCAGGATCTCGCCGTCGTCGAGGCGCGCGCTGAAGTCGTCGACCAGGCATTGGGTCAGCGCCGAGATCGCGCCGACCTCCTCCAGCGTCGGCAGCCCGTCGCACACCCGCATCTCGATCGTCCCGAAATGCGGCGCGGGCCGGATGTCCCAGCGGATCTCGGAGAAGTGGTCGATCACGCCCGTGGTGAACATGTCGTCGACGTAGCTCTCCAGCTCGGTCCACTTCCGGAACTGGAACGGCAGCCCGGCGGTCGGCAGCTGCTGGAACATCAGCGCGCGGTTCGACGCGTACCCGGTGTCCTCCGCGCCCCAGTACGGCGAAGACGCCGAAAGCGCTTGCAGGTGCGGCGCGTACTTGAGCAGCGCGTCCAGGATCGGCAGGGCCTTGTCCCGGTGGTCGACGCCGACGTGCACGTGGACGCCGTAGATCAGCATCTGCCGCCCCCACCACTGGGTCCGGTCGATGAGCTTGGCGTAGCGCTCCTTGTCCGTGACCTTCTGCTGGTACCAGGTCGAGAACGGATGCGAACCGGCGGAGAACAGCTCGACGCCCAGCGGGTCCAGCACCGAATGCACCACGTCGAGAGAGGTGTTCAGATCGGCCTTGACCTCGGCGATCGTGTCGCAGATCCCGCTGATCACCTCGATGGTGTTGAGCAGCAGTTCCTGTTTGATCTTCGGATGCTCTTCCTCGCCGTCGGGACGGACGGCGTCGAGCACCTGCTCCGCGACCGACGAGAGCTCACCGGTCCGCCGGTCGACGAGGGCGAGTTCCCATTCCGCGCCGACCGTCGACCGGCGCGAGGGAGTGAAGTCGATCTTCATCTTCCGAATTGTCCGGTAGTTCAGACCTGGGCGCCGTTGTGCGGATCCGCGCCGGGCGGCGGCCCCTGGCGCACCCGCAGGAGGAGCAGGGCGATCGCGGTCGCGAGGGCGAGGATCCCGAGCGGCGTGCCGAGCCGGGTGCCCATGCCGATCAGGGTCGGCGCGATCAGCAGCAGCAGGCCGAGCAGGAAGAAAAGCAGGACGATGAACGCGCCCTTGCGCGGACGCGGCAGTGGAGGCGGCTCGGGCGGCACGAAGTGGCCCTCGTCGTCGCTCGACCCGGCCGGGTCGTCCTCGAAGAGAGTCTTGTCCCAGCTGGTGCCGCCGCCGCGCCAGCCCGGTTCGGGTTCGGCGTCCGACGGCTCGGGCCGGGGTGCCTTCTCGGCGGGCTTCTCCGGCGTTTTCTCCAGGTCGTCTTCCGGGAACAGGCCGACGCCCTCCGCACGGAGGTCGGCCACGATCTCGGCGAACGTCGCGTCGACGTCCTCCGGCCCGTCCTTGCCTCTGCTCATCCGGCGTCCACCTGTCCCGCCCGGCGCACGGACCGGGCGAAGTCCACCGTACGCGTGAAGATCAGGCCCGCGTCGTGGTCTTGCGTGGCGACGTGGAAGCTGTTCTCCAGCACCACCTCGGTCACGTCGTCGCTGCCGATCCCGTCCAGGATCACCCGGGAGTTGACCGGCTCGACGATATGGTCGACGGCCGAGTGGAGCAGGAGCACCGGCTGGGTCACCTTGCGCAGATCCGCGCGGGTGAGCTTCCACAGCTTCGCCAGGCTCGCCGCGGCGCGCACGGGCGTCCGCGAGTAGGCGAGCTCGGTCTCGCCCGGCTTCGCGATGTCGTTGGCCACGCCCGGGACCGAGGGCAGGATCCTCGACAGGACGGGCAGCAGCTTGGCGTCCCAGCGCAGCGTCATGACCGACGGGTTCACCAGCACGATGCCGGCGATCCGGTCGCCGAACTCCTCGGCCAGCCGCAGGGTCAGCGTCCCGCCCATCGACATCCCCGCGACGAACACCGTCTCGCAGGTCGAGAAGAGCGCCAGCAGCTCTTCGCGGACCGCGCCGTACCAGTCCTCCCAGCCTGTCCGGTTCATGTCCTGCCACCGGGTCCCGTGCCCGGGCAGCAGCGGGCAGCGCACCGTGTACCCGGCTTCGGCGAGATGGTCGCCCCACGGCCGCATACTCGCGGGAGTGCCGGTGAATCCGTGGCACAGCAGGAACCCTGCTTCGGTCGAACCGGTGTGAGCGAACGGTTCCGCGCCGGCGAGGACGGCCATGCGATCGCCTTCCGTGAGAGCTGGGTAGGTCTACTATGTTCGCACGACCGGAGCGGCTTGTGGGGCCCCGGCCACTGCCGGAATCGGGCCGGTTCGGGTGTGAGATCCGTCGCTGGGTGCGGGTAACCGGGTGGACTTCGTTGTGTCCGGGGTGCGCGATTCGTAGTCTTGACCATCGGGCGCAGGGGTTGAGCTGCTAGGAGGAGTTTTCGCAGTGCTGTACTGGCTCATGAAACACGTGTTTATCGGGCCACTGCTCAAGGCACTGTGGCCCACCAAAGTCGTCGGCGCGGAGAACATCCCCGACGACGGTGGCGCGATCCTCGCGGGCAACCACCTCGCGGTCGCCGACTCCTTCTTCATGCCGCTGCGCGTCAAGCGCAAGGTGACCTTCCCGGCCAAATCGGAGTACTTCACCGAAAAGGGCTTCAAGGGCCTGCTGAAGAAATGGTTCTTCACCGGCGTCGGCCAGTTCCCGATCGACCGCTCCGGCGGCAACGCGGCGCAGGCCGCGCTCGACACCGCGACCCGGCTGGTCCGTGAAGGACACCTCCTCGGCATCTACCCCGAAGGCACCCGCTCCCCGGACGGCCGCCTGTACAAGGGCAAGACCGGTGTCGCGCGGATCGCGCTCGAATCCGGCGGCGTCGTGGTCCCGGTCGCCATGATCGGCACCGACAAGGTCAACCCGATCGGCTCGAAGATGTGGTGGCCGCGCCGCCTCGAGATCCGCTTCGGCAAGCCGCTCGACTTCTCGCGTTACGAAGGCCTCGCCGGCGACCGCTTCATCGAGCGGTCCATCACCGACGAGATCATGTACGCGCTCATGGAGCTGTCCGGCCAGGAGTACGTCGACATCTACGCCGCCAAGGCGAAGGAACTGATCGCCGCCGAGGAGGCGGGAGTCCGCCCGAAGGTGCCCGCGCAGCCGTCCGCCCAGGACGTCGCCCGTATCCCGGACACCAAGGTCGGCTGAGGCCCCACTAGGGTTCTCCGGTGCGCTTTTTCTACGACACCGAATTCATTGAGGACGGCGTGACCATCGATCTGGTGTCGATCGGTGTCGTGGACGAAAGAGGCCGCGAGTTCTACGCGGTCTCGACCGATTTCGATCCCGGCAAGGCCGGCCCCTGGGTCCGCGACAACGTGCTCCCGAAACTCCCGTCGCCCGCCGACCCGGCGTGGCGCAGCCGCGAGAAGATCCGCACGGATCTGCTCGAGTTCTTCGGCAAACCGCCCGGCGGGATCGAACTGTGGGCCTGGTTCGCCGCCTACGACCACGTCGCGCTGGCGCAGCTGTGGGGGCCGATGCCCGCGCTGCCGCGTCAGCTGCCGCGCTTCACGCGTGACCTGCGGCAACGCTGGGAGGACGCGGGCAAGCCGAAGCTGCCGTCGGCCCCGGACGACCAGCACGACGCGCTGGCGGACGCGCGGCACAACTACCAGCGGTGGCAGATCATCGAGTCCTACTGGCACCGGTAAGGAGTCAGGGCGGCGGTGGCGTGGTGGGGCGCGTCTCGTGAGTGGCAAGGACGGTTAGAACCGTCCTTGCCACTCACGAGGCAGGGGGTCAGCGCCGCGAGTCGACCGCCTCCGCGAGGGTGTCCAGCAACTCCGCCGTCGTCTCCCACCCGAGGCAAGCGTCCGTGATCGACTGCCCGTAGGTCAGCGAAGCGGCCGAGCCGAGCGTCAGGTCCTGCCGCCCCTCCACCAGGAAGCTCTCCAGCATCAGCCCCGCGATACCCCGCTCACCGGCCCCGATCCGCCCGGCGAGCTCGCGGACGACCGAAGCCTGCCGCACGTGGTCCTTCGCGCTGTTGCCGTGGCTCGCGTCGATGATCACGCGTTCCGGCAGCCCCGATTTCGCCAGCCGCGCCAGCGTGTCGGCCACCGTCGCGGGGTCGTAGTTCGGACCGGCGGAGCTGCCGCGCAGGATGACGTGGCAGTCCTCGTTGCCCGCGGTGGTGATGAGCGCGGCGAGCCCGTCGGGGTTGATCCCGGCGAAGACGTGGCTCGCGCCGGCCGCGCGGGTGGCGTCGACGGCGACCTGGACGTCGCCCTCGGTCGAGTTCTTGATCCCGACCGGCATCGACAGCGCGCTGCACAGCTGCCGGTGCACCTGGCTCGCCGCGGTCCGCGCGCCGATGGATCCCCAGGTCACGGTGTCGGAGATGAACTGCGGGGTGATCGGGTCGAGGAATTCGCAGCCCACCGGCAGGCCGAGCGCGGAGATGTCGAGCAGCAGTTTGCGCGCCATCCGCAGGCCGTGGTTGACCTCGTACGTCCCGTCGAGGCCGGGGTCGTTGATGAGGCCCTTCCAGCCCAGCGTGGTCCGCGGCTTCTCGAAGTAGACGCGCATGACGATGTGCAGGTCGCGGCGGTGTTCCTCGGCCTTGGCGGCGAGACGGCGGGCGTAGTCGAGCGCGGCGTCCGCGTCGTGCACCGAGCAGGGTCCGACGACGACGAGGAGCCGGTCGTCCCGGCCGTCGAGGATGTCGACGGCGGAGGCCCGCCCGGCTAGGACGGTATCGGCGATTTCCGCCGTCATCGGATGTTCGTGCCGCAGCATCGCGGGCGACAGCAGCGGGTCGATGGCCGCCGTGCGGTGCCCGTCGAGGGCGATCAGGGTGTCAGCGGAGGGAGACATCGCGGGTCTGGTTCCTTTCGAAAGGGATACCGACCCGCGGGAACTCGCCGAGCCGGTGTGAAATCCGGCTCGGGGTGGAGGTCAGCGCAGGTTCACGCCGCCGTGCCCACCCGGGGCCGGCTTCGTAAACCAGAAATAGCGCTGCACGGGGCCAAGCTAGCACATCCCGGACGTGGACCGATTCCCGAGGTGGTCCGCCCTGCACCGATCCAGAGAACTCCCGCTACGCTGGCGGCGGGACATGTGACTGTCATCTCTACGGAACACAAGACGGAGGCTTCTCATGCGTGTCGGTGTGCTGACCGGCGGTGGCGACTGCCCGGGGCTCAACGCGGTGATCCGCGCTGTGGTGCGCAAGGGCATCGAGGTGCACGGCTGGGACATCGTCGGGTTCCGCAACGGCTGGAACGGTCCCCTCACCGGGGACAGCCGCCCGCTCGGCCTGAACGACGTCGAGGACATCCTGACCCGCGGCGGCACGATCCTGCGCTCGTCGCGGACCAACCCGTACAAGGTCGACGGCGGGGTCGACAAGATCAAGGCCGTGCTTGCCGAGCAGCAGGTCGACGCGCTGATCGCGATCGGCGGCGAAGACACCCTCGGCGTCGCGAAGCGGCTCACGGACGACGGCGTCGGCGTCGTCGGGGTGCCCAAGACGATCGACAACGACCTCGGCGCCACCGACTACACCTTCGGCTTCGACACGGCCGTTTCGATCGCCACCGAGGCCATCGACCGGCTGCACACCACGGCCGAGTCGCACCACCGCGCCCTGGTCGTCGAGGTCATGGGGCGGCACGCGGGCTGGATCGCGCTGCACTCCGGCCTCGCCGGCGGCGCGAGCGTGATCCTGGTGCCGGAGCGGCACTTCAGCGTCGACCAGGTCGTCTCGTGGGTCGAGCGCCGCTTCGAAAAGGAGTACGCGCCGATCATCGTGGTCGCCGAGGGCGCGCTGCCCGAGGGCGGCGAGGAGAAGCTGCTGACCGGTGAGAAGGACGCCTTCGGGCACGTCCGGCTCGGCGGCATCGGCACCTGGCTGGCCGACGAGATCGCCGCCCGCACCGGCAAGGAGTCCCGCGCGGTCGTGCTCGGGCACGTCCAGCGCGGCGGCACCCCGACGGCGTACGACCGCGTGCTCGCCACCCGGTTCGGCCTCAACGCCGTCGACGCCGTGGCCGACGGAGACTTCGGCGTGATGGTGGCGCTGCGCGGCACGGACATCGTCCGCGTCAAGCTCTCCGAGGCGACCGCCGAGCTGAAGACCGTCCCGGTCGAGCGGTACGAAGAGGCCGAGGTCTTCTTCGGCTGAGCCCTGTTTCAGGAGAAGGCCCCTTACTGTGTGCTGACCTCGGGTAAGGGGCCTTCGCTTGTGTTGCGGCACCGCCATCGCGGCGAGTTGAATCGTCCACCTGGGGGATCTGGGTGGAAGGGCGGCGGTTCTCATGGGATCCAGCAGGCGCGAGTTCCTGAGGTGGCTGGCCGCCGGCGGGACCGGGGTGGCGCTCGCCGGGCTGCTGCCCGGTATGGCCGCCGCGGAGACGGGCGCGATCGTCGTCATCACCCGGGTCACGCTGATCGACGGCACGGGTTCGGCCCCTCGGCGTGACGTCTCGGTCGTGCTCGTCGGCGACCGGATCGCCTGGGTCGGCTCCGGTCCGGTCCCGGAAACCGCCGGCGCGCGGGTGATCGACGGCCGCGGCAAGTACCTCATCCCGGGACTGTGGGACATGCACACCCACGGCTCGGATCTCGAGGACATCGTCCCGCCGCTGCATCTGGTCCACGGCGTCACGGGTGTCCGGGAGATGTGGGGGTACGCGGAGAACCGCGCCACGAAGGGCAAGATCGACCGCGGTGAGCTGCTCGGCCCGCGCGTCGTGCTGGCGAGCGGGATCGTCGACGGGCCGGTCACGCTCCTGGGCCCGCCGGTGCTCCAGGTGTCGACGGAGGACGAAGCGCGGGCCGTCGTCCGCGCCGAGAAGGCCGCGGGCGCCGAGTTCGTCAAGACCTACTCCTACCTCGCCCCCGACGTCGTGCGCGCGGTGGCGGACGAGACCCGCGCCCAGGGCCTGCGGTTCTCCGGGCACTGGCCGTACCGGCTGTCCCACCTCGACGTGAGCGACCTCGGCCAGCACAGCCTCGAGCATTTCTTCGGGGTCTCCATCCACTGCTCGTCCCGGCGCGACGAGATCCTGGCCAGGCTGAGGACCACGCCCTACGACCCCGCGGCGCCGCGGGACTTCTTCAACCTGGCGCGGCGGCTGGAGTTCGGGTCGGTCGGCACGTACGACCGCGGTGCGGCGCGGGCCTATTTCGAGCGGCTGCGGTGCAACGGCACCTGGCATTCGCCGACGCTGACGATCAACCGGGTGGTCACGCAGCCCGCCGAGACCCACCAGGGGGACCCGCGGCTGAAATACGTACCCGCCGAGGTGCGCGAGAGCTGGGTCATGGGCATCGAACGCTTCGCGCCGAAGACCCCGGCGGACATCGCCCTCCAGGAGCGGTACTACCAGGAGACGCTGCGGCTGGTCGGCGTCGCGCACGATGCGGGTGTCGGGCTCATCGGCGGCACCGACTGCCTGAACCCGTACACCTTCCCCGGCAGCGGGTTGCACGAGGAGCTCGCCTTCCTGGTCGAGGCCGGGCTCTCGCCGGTGCGGGCGCTGAAGACCGTCACGGCCGACGCGGCGAGGTTCCTCGGCAGGGAAGCGACGTCGGGCACGGTCGCGGTGGGGAAGGAGGCGGATCTCGTGCTGCTGGACGCGAACCCGGCCGCCGACATCCGCAACGTCGCGAAGATCGACACGGTGATCACCCGCGGCCGGGTGCTCGGCAAGGCGGAGCGACGGCGGATGCTCGACGCCGTCGAGGCGGCCGCGAACCGGACGGTTCCGCCTGCGAGCGCCCGGACGCGCTCCCTCGCGCGCACCGGTTGCTGTTGCTGAGCTGGTTGGGTCTCGTGAGTGGTAAGGACGGTTCTAACCGTCCTTACCACTCACGAGCCCCAGGCGGATCAGATCCGGGCAAGGGTGTCCAGGAGCGCCCCGGCGCGGGCGATGTCCTCGGTGAGCGGCCGGTCCTCGACGCTCGGGTCGAGCACGGCCGCGGCGGTCTCGTAGGCGTCGCGCGCGGGCAAGGAGACCAGTTCGGCCTTGCGCATCCGCAGCGCCCGGACGGCCGCGACCAGTTCGCACGCCAGCACCTGCTGGTACGCCGACCCGGCCGCGGTCGCCGCCCGCGCGGCCTGCGTGGAGAAGCTCGCGTGGTCTTCGATACCGCGCGAGACGACGGCCGTGCCCAGCGTCGCCGGGAGCGCGGCCTGCCGCAGTTCGGTCAGCGCGTCGTGCGCGACGTACTCCAGGATCATCACGCCCGAACTGCCCGACGGCCCGGCCGCCAGGAACGGCCGCAGCCCGGTGAACTCCGGTTCCACCAGATCACCCAGCCGGGCCACGGACAGCTCGGCGACCTGGTGGACGGTCGCGCGCACCTGGTCGAGCGCGGTCGAGACGTACGCGGTGTGGAAATGCGCGTGGTGGTAGGCGTCCTGGTGCACCGTCGAGATCATCGGGTTCTCGGTGCTGGCGTTGATCTCCACCGCGAGGACGTCGCGCAGGTAATGGATCGCGTCCAGCGCGGGCCCCTGCACCTGCGGGAAAGCACGCAGCCCGAACGGGTCCTGGATACGCCTGCCCGGTTTGGGCGTGCCCTCCATCCCGAGCAGCCGCCGCATCTCCGCCGCGCAGGCGACCTGCCCGGCGTGCGGACGCGCCTCGTGCACGGGGGTCGCGTACGCCTCCGGGTTCCCGTCGAGCGCGATGTAGGTGAGCGCCGCGACGACGTGGCTCGCCCGCGTCAGCGTGTCGAGCCGCATCGCCGCGAGAGTCGCCTCGGCCAGTGTCGCGGCGTTGCTGCTCATGAACGCGAGCGCGTCACCCGCCTGGACCGGCACCGGGGGCACCCCGCCGGTCAGCCACGGCCGTTCGCCGGTGAGGGCGAGCGCGGTCTCCGCGAGCGGCGCGAGGTCGCCGGTGCCGATCGCGCCGAGCCGGTGCACGAGCGGCAGCGCCCCCGTCCGCACCGCGTCGGCGAGCGCCCCGATCAGCACGGGGCTGAGCCCGGCGCGCCCGGCCAGCAGCTGGTTGAGCCGGATGAGCATCATCGCCCTGGTCTGGCCGGGGGACATGACGTCGCCGCTGCCGCCCGCGTGACTGCGCAGCAGCCGCAGCCCGTGATCCGGCGACTCGCCTTCGCCGACCGGGTCCTCCTTGTTGGCGCCGACGCCGGTGGTGCGGCCGTAGACGATCCTGCGTGTGCTCAGTTCTTCGGCGAGCTTCCACGCGCTTTCCGCGCCTCGCAGCGCGGCGATCGAAACATCGATTCCCAGCGGGCCCTCGGTGCTCGCGGCGGTCACGACGTCCGCGCAGCGCAGGGTCCGGCCGTCCACCCGGATCACGGCGGCCTCCTTTCAAGACCGCCCCACTATGCGCTCTCAGCCCGACGGCGGCTGCCAGGGCGGGCGGTTTCCCCAGTCCCATTTCGGCATGGGCTCGGGAACGGTGACCTCGCGGCCGGGCTGGGAGAACATCACCGCGAGCCTGCTGCCCATTCGACGTACGCGGCGAACGCGGAGCGGAACTCGGGGTCGGCCGGGAGTCCGGCCTCGTCGGCGGCGTCGAAGAGCAGGTTCACCCAGCGCCGGCGCTGCTCCTCGGTGATGGCCCGGCCCAGATGCCGTCCGACCATGTGCCGGTGCCCGCCGTGTTCGCCGCTGTAGGTCTCCGGCCCGCCGAACACCTCGGCCAGCCAGACCGCCACGTGCTCGGGGTGGCCGGGATCCATGTGGCGGAAGACCGGCTCCAGCAACGGGTCCTTCAGCACGTGGCCGTAGAAGACGGTGGTCAGCCGTCGCAGGGCGGCCAGCCCGCCCGCCCATTCGTACAGTGTCGGCGTCTCGGTCACGTAAGGTCCTCCCAGCGGCGATGATCTCCCGGTCCGGCAAGGCAACCACCCCGGATCGCCGGGGACAACCGCTTACTTTTCGGTGCGTGCCAAGGGGAGCGGCGATGAAGCGGTACCACTGCGCGGTCGAGCTCGCGGTCGACGTCATCGGCGGCAAGTGGAAGCCGGTGATCCTGGCGCATCTGAAGGAAGGCGTGCACCGCTACGGCGAACTCCGGCGCCGGATGCCGGGCGTGAGCGAGAAGATGCTGACCCAGCATCTGCGCGAACTGGAGGCGGACGGCCTCGTGCTCCGGGAGAGCCGCGAAGGCCGGGTGCCGCACGTCGAGTACCGGCTGAGCGAGGAAGGGGAGCGGTTACGCCCCGCGCTCCAGGCGCTTTACGACTGGGGGACGCGGCGCGCGGCCGACCGCGGCCTCACGTTCGAGCCGTTACCTATTCACTGACTGTCGTCGTCGAGGTGCCGTTCGAGCGCGTCGATGCGGCCCTCCCAGAATCGGCGGTACGGCGCGAGCCAGGCGTCGACCTCCGCGAGCGGCTCCGGGCGGAGCCGGTAGCACCGGCGCTGGGCGGCGACGCGGACGGTGACCAGGCCGGCCTCGCGTAGGACACGCAGGTGCTTCGATACGGCCGGTTGGCTCAGTTCGAGGACCTCGACCAGCTCGTTGACCGACTTTTCGCCGCCGCGCAAGAGGTCGAGGATGGTCCTGCGCCGAGGTTCGGCGAGGATCTCGAAAGTCTGCATCATCCGGGAAATGTGCCCCGTGCGGCATATTTCCGTCAAGGAATGTTCGAAAATGTCCATCCGAAAGTCTTGGTCTGAACCATTGACGGAGTGGTCTAGTCCACTTAGCTTGTGCGTGTCCCGCCGCAGTCCTCTCGTCACCGCTGGTGACCGTGAAGGGAGAACGCATGCCCCGTTCGAAAAGGTTCACCGCGATCTTGGGTGCCGCGGCCGTCGCGCTCGGCGCGCTGGCCGTCGCCGCGCCCGCGCAGCAGGCCTCGGCCGCACCGGAAACGCCGGACGCCTCGGTCGGCAAGGTGCTCGGGTACTTCGCCGAATGGGGCGTCTACCAGCGGAACTATCACGTGAAGAACATCGACACGTCGGGTTCGGCGAGCAAGCTGACGCATATCAACTACTCGTTCGGCAACGTGACGAACGGTGGCTGCGCGCTCGGTGACGCGGAGGCGGCGACCAGCAAGTTCTACGACGCCGCGGGCAGTGTGGACGGCGTCGCCGACAGCTGGGACACCGGCGCGCTGCGCGGGAACTTCAACCAGCTGAAGAAGCTCAAGGCCAAGTACCCGAACCTCAAGGTGCTGTGGTCGTTCGGCGGCTGGACCTGGTCCGGCGGATTCGGCGAGGCGGCCAAGAACCCCGCCAAGTTCGCGGAGTCCTGCTACAACCTCGTCAACGACCCGCGGTGGGCCGGTGTCTTCGACGGTATCGACATCGACTGGGAGTACCCGAACGCCTGCGGTCTCTCCTGTGACACCAGCGGCGCGGCCGCGATCAAGAACCTCGCGCAGGCCTTGCGGGAGAAGTTCGGCTCGAAGCTGGTCACCGCCGCGATCACCGCGGACGGCACCGACGGCGGCAAGATCGACGCGGCGGACTACGGCGGCGCGGCGCAGTACTTCGACTGGTACAACGTTATGACCTACGACTACTTCGGTGCCTGGGCTGCGCAGGGCCCGACGGCCCCGCACTCGCCGCTGACCGGCTATGAGGGCATTCCGACCGCCGGTTTCCACTCCGACGCGGCGATCCAGAAGCTGAAGGGCAAGGGAGTCCCGGCGAACAAGCTGCTGCTGGGCATCGGTTTCTACGGCCGAGGCTGGACCGGCGTCACCCAGGAGGCCCCGGGCGGCACCGCGACCGGTCCGGCGGCGGGCACCGAGCCGGGCATCCAGGACTACAAGGTCCTGAAGACCACCTGCCCGGCCACCGGCACCGTCGCGGGCACCGCGTACGCCAAATGCGGCAGCGACTGGTGGAGCTACGACACCCCGGCGACCATCGGCGGGAAGGTCACCTACGCCAAGGACCAGGGTCTCGGCGGCGCCTTCTTCTGGGAGCTGTCCGGTGACACGGCCGACGGCGAGCTGATCACCGCGCTGGCCAAGTAAGACCTCTCCGGCAGAAGCGCGTGAAGGCCCCCTTCACGCGCTTCTGTCGGTGGTGAGGATTACGGTCACCGCATGGGTTTCGAGGGTTTCGGCGAGTACGCCATCGACTTCTACGACGGTCTCGAGGCGGACAACTCCAAGTCCTATTGGGACGCGAATCTCGCCACCTACAAGGCCGACGTCCGCGCGCCGATGGAGGCGCTGCTCGCCGAACTCGTCCCGGAGTTCGGCGACGGTTTCGGCGAGGGCAAGGTCTTCCGCCCGTATCGCGACGTCCGGTTCGCCAAGGACAAGACGCCGTACAAGACCCACTGCGGCGCGGTGATCGAGCAGGGCCGCGGCGGCGGCGCGTACTACGTCGAGGTCGGCCCGGCCGGGCTGCGCGTCGGCGGCGGCTGCTTCCACTTCGAGTCCGATCAGCTCGCCCGCTTCCGCAAGGCCGTCGACACGGAACTCCGGGGTGCCGAGCTCGCCAAGATCCTCGCGAAGCTGGAGAAGGCGGGCTGGGAGGTCAAGGGGGACAGGCTCAAGTCGAAGCCGCGCGGCTTCGCCGAGGACCATCCCCGCATCGACCTGCTGAAGTACCGCTCGGTGTACGCCGTCCGCGGCTGGGAACCGGACGACGTCCTGCACGAACGCGGCGCCCTCGACCGGGTGCGGAAGGCGTGGCGGCAGGTCCGCGCGTTCAACGAATGGGCGCGGGACCGCGTCGGCCCGAGCGAGAAGCCGCGCCGATAACCGTCGAACCCGGTTCGGCGGTTTCACCGTCGCCCAGGTCAACTGACACTTTTCTTGAACTTTCGGTATCGGTACAGACGTAGCCACGATGAGGGACTACGCTGTGCGAACGTGAGCCGACGCGCGAAGATCGTTTGTACCCTGGGCCCCGCGACCGCTACGCCGGAGAAGATGCGGCAACTCGTCGACGCCGGGATGGACGTCGCGAGGATGAACTTCAGCCACGGGACGCACAGCGACCACAAGCAGGTCTACGACCTCATCCGCACCGCCGCCGCCGAATCGGGCCGCGCGGTGGGCATCCTCGCCGACCTCCAGGGGCCGAAGATCCGTCTCGGCACCTTCGCGGGCGGGCCGGTCGAGTGGCACAACGGCGACATCGTGCGCATCACCGTCGAGGACGTCGCGGGCACGCACGACCGCGTCTCGACCACCTACAAGGGACTCGCCGACGACGCGAAGCCCGGCGATCGTCTCCTCGTGGACGACGGCAAGGTCGGCCTCGTGGTCAAGCAGGTCGAGGGCCCGGACGTCGTCTGTGAGGTCACCGAAGGCGGCCCCGTCAGCAACAACAAGGGCGTTTCCCTGCCGGGTATGGACGTCTCGGTGCCGGCGCTGTCCGAAAAGGACATCGAAGACCTCGAGTTCGCGCTGGAACTCGGTGTGGACTTCATCGCGCTGTCGTTCGTCCGCTCGCCCGCCGACATCGACCTGGTCCACCAGGTGATGGACCGCGTCGGCAAGGGACGCTTGCCGGTGGTCGCGAAGATCGAGAAGCCCGAAGCGGTCTACAACCTCGAAGCCATCGTGCTCGCCTTCGACGCGGTGATGATCGCCCGCGGTGACCTCGGCGTCGAGCTTCCGCTGGAGCAGGTCCCGCTGGTGCAGAAGCGCACCATCCAGATCGCCCGCGAGAACGCGAAGCCCGTCATCGTCGCGACGCAGATGCTCGAATCGATGATCAACAGCTCCCGCCCGACCCGCGCCGAGGCCTCGGACGTCGCGAACGCGGTGCTCGACGGCGCGGACGCGCTCATGCTCTCGGGTGAGACCAGCGTCGGCCGCTACGCCATCGACGTGGTCAAGACCATGGGCCGGATCATCGAAGCCGTCGAAACCGACTCGCCGGTCGTGCCGCCGCTGTCGCACGTCCCGCGCACCAAGCGCGGCGTCATCTCCTACGCGGCGCGGGACATCGGGGAGCGGCTGAACGCCAAGGCCCTGGTCGCCTTCACCCAGTCCGGTGACACCGTCCGCCGGCTCGCGCGGCTGCACACGCGGCTGCCGCTGCTGGCGTTCACGCCGGAGGAGAGCGTCCGCAGCCAGCTCGCGATGACCTGGGGCACCACGACGCGGATCGTGCCGAAGGTGGGCTCCACCGACCAGATGATCCAGCAGGTCGACCACGCGATGCTCGAAATGGGCAAGTACGCCAAGGGTGACCTGGTGGTCATCGTGGCCGGCTCCCCGCCCGGGACCGTCGGCTCGACCAACCTCATCCGAGTGCACCGGCTCGGCGAAGACGACCACGCCTGACCTGCTTCGGACGCAAGTCCGTGAAGGCCTCCTTGAGGGACTCTGGGTCCCTCAAGGAGGCCTTCACGGCATCCGAGGTGTCCCGAAGGCGGCGCGACCCCGGTGGGAAGCTCGCTGATGCCGCGTCCGTGTGGCGAAGGGGCCTTTCGTCACATGCCATGCGGTGAAGGGCCCCTTCAGCCCGTTGGCGGGTGCTATGAACGGGCCTCGGACGCGTGCCCGAGACCGCGACACGCGTGCTTGAAGGCGGAACTCGCGTGCTTCAAGGCGCGACACGCGTGCTTGAAGGCGGAACTCGCCGAGGCCGGGTTCCGTGCCGGTACCGACCGAGGTGTCCCGAAGGTGGCCTTCGCGACAAACGTCCCGCCTCACGGAGGCTCCGGGCACCCGCACGGCCTAAAGTTCAGGACATGACTGAGATGGCCAGGGAAGCCGCGGCCGGTTTCGACAACGCCGGCGGGGTGGGCGGACAGCCCGTGCTCGACCGGCTGGTCGCGCTGCTGGACTTGGAGAAGATCGAAGAGAACATCTTCCGCGGCGTCTCGCCCGCCCACTCGCCGGTGCGGGTGTTCGGCGGGCAGGTCGCGGGGCAGGCGCTGGTCGCCGCCGGCCGCACGGTCCCCGAGGAGCGGAAGGTCCACTCGCTGCACGCGTACTTCATCCGCGGCGGCGACCCGAGTGTCCCGATCGTCTACGAGGTCGACCGCATCCGCGACGGCCGCTCGTTCACCACCCGCCGCGTCGTGGGCATCCAGCACGGCAAGGCGATCTTCTCGCTGTCGGCCTCGTTCCAGAAGGACGAGGGCGGCATCGAGCACTCCGAGGCCATGCCGGACGTCCCGGCCCCGGACTCACTCCCGACGCTGCAGGAACGGGCCGAGGGTTACTTCATGGGCCATCTCGACCGGCCGCGTCCGATCGACCTGCGGTACGTCAACGATCCGCCGTGGGTGACCAGGAAGTCGGGCGACCGTCCCGCCAGGAACCAGGTCTGGATGCGGGCCGACGGCAAGCTCCCGGACGAGCAGCTGCTGCACGTCTGCGTCCTCACCTACGCCTCCGACATGACGCTCCTGGACTCGGTCCTCGCGCGCCACGGCGTCTACTGGGATCTCGATAAGGTGCTCGGCGCGAGCCTCGACCACGCGCTCTGGTTCCACCGCCCGTTCCGGGCCGACGAGTGGTTCCTCTACGACAGCGCGTCGCCGACGGCGTCGGGTGCCCGGGGGCTGGCGACCGGCCGGTTCTTCGCCGCGGACGGAACGCATATCGCCACCGTCGTACAGGAAGGTCTTCTCCGAGTCGTGTGACGTTCCGCAGTCGGGATCCGGTCTTGTCCACCCTTTAGAGGGAATGGCGAAACGCATTAACATCTGGAGCCAGAGTATTACCGAATGGGTGCGGGCATAAAGGGAGGGCCGGAACCGATCGGGGGACGGCTCCGGCCCTGCACCGGGGGTGAATCCGGCTTCGACGGGTATCCTTCCGAAAGCCCATCGGTGCAGCTCGCGGCCCCGCGCCCGTGCCGCGAGCGGATCCGCTGCCGCCGGTGAGGGCGGGCGTACCGCGTTGCACAATGCTCAACCTACAACGGCAATCTGCAATTTGCAGGATGAAAATCGACGCGTGGGTGAAAATGGTCGTGTGACCATCTCACCGAATGTGTCTCGGGCTGGTTAGATGTGCTTCGTGCGGGGTTGCCGAACACTGTTCTCCTCGCCGTGTCGCGATCGGTGTTGCTCGGACAGCTTGTGGAGGTGCCGTGATGACGAGGGGTCAGGGGCCCACCGTGCGCCGCCGGCGGCTGGCGAGCGAGCTGAGGCGGCTGCGCGAGGCGGCCGACCTCACCATCGACGAGGTGAGCGAGAAGCTCGAATGCTCGGCGTCGAAGGTCAGCCGCATCGAGACGGGGCACGTCGGGGTCACCCCGCGCGACGCGCGCGACATGCTGGAGCTGTACGGCATCGCCGGTGACGAGCAGGAGGCGCTCGTCCAGCTGGCCAGGGAAGCCCGCAAACGCGGCTGGTGGCACGCGTATAACGAGGTGTTCACCGGCACCTTCGTCGGTTTGGAGGCGGACGCGAGTTCGCTGCGGGCGTTCCAGGCGCTGCTGGTGCCGGGCCTGCTGCAGACCGAGCGCTACGCCAAGGCCGTGATCAGGGCGATGCGGCCCGACGCCGAGGACGCCGAGATCAGGCGCCGGGTGGCGGCGAGGATGGCGCGCCAGGAGCTGCTGACCGATCCCTCGCCCCGGAGTACTGGGCGGTCATCGACGAAGCGGTCCTGCACCGCGTGGTCGACGGGCCCGAGGTGATGGCGGAACAGCTGTACCGGATGGTCACGATGGCGGCCCAACCGAACGTCACCGTCCAGATCGTGCCGTTCGGCGCGGGCGCCCATCCCGGGATGGAGGGTCCGTTCCTCATCATGGGCTTCCCCGAACTGGCCGACACCGACGTGGTCTACGTCGACAGCACCTCCAGCGGGCTCTACCTGGAGGAACCACCGGACGTCCGGCGATACGCGTTGATGTTCGACCATCTGCGTGCCGCCGCGTTGAAGCCGGACGACTCGGTCGAGGTGATCGCCGAGGCCGCCGGGAGGTTCGCCGAACAGGCGGCCCTTCCGGAGAAGTCCCTGGAAACAAAGTAAGGAGTGGGGAGCATGACGCCCAACGATGACCTTTCCCAGGCCCGGTGGTTCAAGAGCAGCCACAGCGGTGGCGGCAACGACTGTGTCGAGGTCGCCTTCACCGGTTCCGGTGCCGCGCTGAGGGACTCCAAGGACCCCGAGGGAGGTTCCTTCCGCCTCTCGCCGCAGGCTTGGCGCGGGCTGCTCGGTGCGGTGCGTGCGAGTGGCCCCGATCACGGCTAGACACCCTCGAACTCGACCCCTTACGCCCCCCGAGCAGGGGATGGGCCGGCGTAAGGGGTCGAATCACGTCCGGGTGTAGGTGATCACCCGATGCCTCAGGGCACCCCTCAGGACGAATCTCTTCACTACCAACAAGGCAGTGAAGTTCCTAAGGGGAAAAGATGAACACGAACGACGCCCTTCTCACCGGCGTACTGGCCGAGGTCGAGTACCGGCGGGAGGAGCTGCAGCGAGCGGGCCGCAGCATGTGGGTCGAGCGGGCTCGCCGGGCGAGCAAGCGGATCCGCGCGCACCGCGCCGAAGTCCAGGTGCCCGCCCAGGAGCGCCGCGAGGCCCGGCAGGTGCCCGCCCGCAGCGGCGACATCACCCGGTAGAGGTCGAGTGCGATGAAGCTCTCGGCGAAAACACAGGCGAAGTTGTCGGTCCGGTAGGCAAGAATGCACCTCGTGCCCCGTCTTGGCTCCGGAATCCCGATCGTCGCCCGCACACAGGAGATGCGGCAGCTCCGCGCCGCCTTCGCCCGTGCAGAACGGGCTGAGGCCGGCGCGGTGCTGCTCTCCGGTGACGCCGGCGTCGGAAAGACCCGCCTGCTGACCGCGCTCGGCGAGTACGCCGCGGGCGCGGGCGCCCTGGTGCTCACCGGGCGCTGTATCGACGTCCATGAGGGCGGTCTTCCTTATCTTCCGTTCGCCGAGGCGCTCGCGCCGCTGGCGACGACCTCCGATCCCGCGGTCACCGCCGCGCTCCGGGCCCGGCCGGCGCTGGGCAGGCTGCTCCCGCAGATGCAGCAGGCGGAGGACTACCCCGCCATCGAAGACGGTCAGCTCACCGCGAGCGAACGGATGTCGACGCAACGGCTCGGGCCCGAACAGGACCTCGGCCAGCTCCAGCTGTTCGACGCGGTACTGGGGGTGCTGACCGTCATCGCTCAGCGCCGGCCCGTGGTGATCCTCCTGGAGGACCTGCACTGGGCCGACGGCTCCACCCGGAACCTGCTGTCCTTCCTCTTGACGAGGCTGCGCACCCAGCGGCTGCTGGTGGTGGCGAGCTATCGCGAGGAGGACGTGCACCGGCGGCATCCGCTGCGGGCGCTGCTGTCCGAGGTGGTGCGGCTGGGCGCGGTCGAACGCGTCGAGGTCAAACCGTTCGGCGCCGAGGACGCGCGCGCCTTCGTCGAAGCGCTGGCCGACGAGCCGATCGGCCAGGACATGATCGCCGACATCGTCGCCCGGTCCGAAGGCAATCCGTTCTTCGTCGAGGAGCTGCTCGCGTCCGCGAAGGACTGCCGTGAGCTTCCCGCCGGGCTGGCCGAAGTGCTCCTCGCCAGGGTGGAGCAGCTCTCCCAGATCACCCGCCGGGTGCTGCGCGTGGTCTCGGTCGCCAAGGACGCGGTGGCGCACGCCGCGCTCGCCGAGATCTCCGGGCTGGACGAGCTCGAACTCGACGAGGCGCTGCGCGAGGCCGTGCAGCATCACGTCTTGGTGATCGAGAACGGTTTCTACACCTTCCGCCACGCGCTGCTGCAGGAAGCGGTGTACGGCGACCTCCTGCCGGGGGAGCGGGTACGCATGCACGCGGCGTACGCGGCGCGGATCCGGAACCGGACACAGGGCCGGGGCCAGGACGCGAGGCTCGCGCACCACAGCCTGGAGAGCAAGGATTTCGTCACCGCGCTGGCCGCGTTGCTGCGCGCGATGGACGAGGCGGAGAAGCTGGGCGCGCCCGGTTCCGCGCTGCGGCACGTCGAGCAGGCACTGTCCATCTGGGACGCCGTGCCCGCGGCGGACCGGCCGTCGGACGTCGACGAGCTGCGCCTCCTGCACGAGGCGTCGTATTTCGCGAGCACGTCGGGGGAGCCGGAGCGCGCGGTCGCCTACTCGCGGTCCGCGACCGAGGCCCTCGGCCCGGACACCGGCAACGAGCGGGCCGCCAAGGTCTGGCGACGGCACGCGGAGGCGCTGCTTTCGGTCGACGGCACGATCGACGAGGTCGTCGAGGCGATCGACAAGGCCTGGGAGCTGGTCGAACACACCGAGGCGAGTGCCGCGCGGGCGTGGGTGCTCGCCACCCGCGCCGGGATCCTGCGGCTGATCGACAGGCACGACGAGGCGCTGCAGTGCGCGCTGGCCGCGGTCGCCGACGCCAGGGCAGTCGGCGCGGGCGGAGCGGAGGCGGCGGCGCTGGTCTCGCTCGGGACGCTGGCCGATTCGGCGGGCGATGTCGAGCAGGCGCGGGAGCGGCTGCGCGAGGCCGAGCGGAAGGCCAGGGATTCCGGTGCGCTCAACGGCGAACTGCGGGCCCTGCACTTCCTCGGGCTGAGCTACGACGACCGGGCCGAGATCCGTTCCGCGCTGAAGTACTACGCCAAGGGCATCCAGCGGGCCAAGGAGACCGGGCTGACCTGGAGCTCGTTCGGCATCGAGCTGCGGACCAAGCACCTCACGCTGCGGTATGTCAGCGGGGACTGGCCGGAAGACGACGACGCCGGCCGCGCGGGCCGCGGGGTGTCGAGTGTCGTCGCCGGACGGTTCCTGGGGATCTGGGCGCAGTTCGTCGTCGGCCGGGGCCGGTTCGCGGACGCGGACAAGATCCTGCCGAGCCTGCGTCAGCACTGGAGCGCGGATTACTCGATCGCGCTCGCGTCCGCCGACGCCGCGATCCAGCTCGCGTCCTGGCGCCGGGATCACGCGGGGGCGGTGCGGCAGGCACAGGAACTGATCGACTGGCTCGAAGAGGTCGAACCCGCGGTCCTCGGCGGGATCCGGATCAGCGTGCACGGTCTCACGGCGGCCGTCGCGCAGGCCGCCGAAGCACGGGTGCGCGGCGATCTGGCGACGGCCGAGGCCGCGGTGGAAGCGGGTGAGAAACTGCTCGCCCACGGCCGCCACTGCGCCGAGCACGGCATCCCGCGTTCGGTGTCGCTGGGTCCGGAGGCGCTGGCGTGGCTCGCCCGGCTGGAGGCACTCGGTGCGTGCCTGCGCGGCGCGGGGGATCCGGCGTTGTGGGCGAAGGCGGTCGAGGCGTTCGGGTATGGCGCGGTGTACGAGCAGGCCATGTGCCGCCTGCAGCACGCGAAGTCCTTGCTGGCGTCGGACGGCGACACCGCGCTCGCCGCGTCGGAGCTGCTGGCCGCGCACGAGGTGGCCGATCGGCTGGGCGCGTGCCCGTTGCGTGAAGCCGTCCGGGAGCTCAGCCACCGGGCACGGGTCGAGCTGCCCGGGGAAGCCTTGCCGCCGCGCCGTGACGTCGTCGACCCGCTCACCGACCGCGAGCGCGACGTGCTGGAGCGCGTCGCGCTCGGCCGGACCAACCGGCAGGTCGGCGAAGAGCTGTACATCAGCGAGAAGACGGTGAGCGTCCACCTCTCGCGCGTGATGGCGAAACTAGGCGCGAGCCGCCGGGCCGAGGCCGTCGCGATCGCCTACGACCGGGGCCTCCTGGCCGCACCGTCTTCGTCCTCCTAGCCGCGTTTCGTCCTCTGGATGCGATCCTTGCGCGTGCAAGTACCGCGTTCAGAGGACGAAACGCGGGAAGGGGTCAGCGGCGCGGGAGGCGGCGGAGGGCCTTCAGGCCCGCGCTCAGGCCTCGCGCCCACAGCTTCGGCGGGATTCCCTTACCGGGCCGCAGCGGCATCCCGCGCTGCACCGCGATCGCCTGGGCCTCGGTGTACTTGAGCAGTCCTTCGGCGCCGTTGCGCCGTCCGACACCGGACTCCTTCATTCCGCCCATCGGCAGCCCGACGGTCCCGAAGGTCGCCGCGAAGCCTTCGTTGACGTTGACGGTCCCCGCCTTCAGCCGCGCCGCGACCTCCCAGCCCGCCCGGCCGTTACGCGACCACACGCTCGCGTTCAGCCCGAACTTCGTGTCGTTGGCGCGCTCGATCGCGTCGGTGACGTCGGTGTAGCCGTAGATCGACACGACCGGCCCGAAGGTCTCTTCGGCGAACAGCTTGACGTCCTCGGTGACGTCGGTGAGCACGGTCGGCTCGTAGAACAGCGGGCCGAGGTCGGGCCTGGCCTTGCCGCCGGTGAGCACCTTCGCGCCCTTGGACCGGGCGTCCTCGACGTGCGCCGACACCGTCGCGAGCTGGGACTCGGAAGTCAGGGATCCCATCCGCGCCTGGTAATCCAGCGCGCCGCCGAGCCGCAGCGCGGCGGTCTTGGCGACGAAGGCACGGGTGAACTCTTCGCGGATCGACTCGTGGACGTAGATGCGCTCGACCGAGACGCACAGTTGCCCCGCGGACGAGAAACACGCGGTCACCGCGCCCGTGGCGGTCTTGGCGATATCCGCGTCGGGCAGCACGATCATCGGGTTCTTGCCGCCGAGTTCCAGCGAGTAGCTCGTCAGCCGCTCCGCCACCTTCGCGGCGAGCCCCTTACCCGTGGGCGTGGATCCGGTGAAGCACAGGTAGTCCGATTCCTCGACCAGGGCGTCGCCGATCCGCGAGCCCCGGCCGAGCACGATCTGCCAGACCCCGGCGGGCAGCCCGGCCTCCTCGGCGACCTCCTGCAGCCACAGCGCCGAAAGCGCGGTCTGGTTGTCCGGTTTCTGCACGACGGTGTTGCCCGCCGCGAGCGCGGGGAGGACGTCCATCGCGGTCAGCGCGAGAGGGTAGTTCCACGGCGAGATGATCCCGACGACGCCCTTCGGGTGCCGGACCTCGCCGACCTTCGTCAGCACCGGGATCAGCCCGGCGGCGCGACGCGGGGAGAGGATCTTCGCGCTGTGCTTGCCGTAGTAGGCGGCGACGAGCGCGGTGGCGCTGACCTCGTCGAAGGCGTCCATCCGTGCTTTGCCCGCCTCGATCTGCACGAGGTCGAGCGCTTCTTCCTGGCGCTTCAGGACCAGGTCGTGCAAGCGGATCAGGATGCGCTGGCGGTCTTCGACCGGCCGTTCGGCCCACGCGCGCTGAGCCTCCCTGGCCTGGTCGAACACGGCACGGACGTCGGCGTCGGTGGCCTGGGGCAGCGTCGCGATCGGCTGCCCGGTGAAGGGCGCGCGCATCTGGACCGGTGCGGAATCCGCGCCGCCCACGACCCGCCGCACGAGCCGTTCCGCCCTGGCCGCGGCCGGGGCGCCGGGGACGTCGCCGATGGTGGCCGGTCCTTCGGTGTGGTGGCCCGCGCTCGCCGGTGTCGTGCTCGTCATGCCGTCTCCGTTCCATGCCGCGCGGAGCCGGGGAGGCGCCACGCAGAGCCCAGGTGTTACCGACGAGTACAGCATACTGCCGGTATGGAGACTGTCCACCGCTGATATGAATAAGTTTCACATATTGTCGGGTCGTGGCGGGTTGTCCGGGGACGGGCGCAGGATGTCCTGCTGCTGCAACGCGGACCCCGCGGGCGGCGTCGGGGGAGACGGCGGCTCGTAGGGCTGTTGCTGCGGATACTGCTGCTGGGGGACGCCGGGCGCGTAAGGCGGATAGGCGACCGGATAAGGGACTTGCCGGGGCGGCGCCGGTTCACGCCGGTTGGCCACGATCGCCAGCCCGATGGTGAGCAACGCCACGAGCCCGCCCGCGAGCAGGATCCAGAAACCGCTGCCGGTCCCATAACGCGAGACGAAGCGGCCGGTGTCCTGGCCGAAGCTCAGGCTCGCCGAGATGTCCATGCCGAGCATCCAGACGCCGATCGCGGTCCCCGCCCCGCCGGCGACCAGCAGTGTCCTCGACGTCGTCGCGGCGATGGAGGTCGAACTCCGCTGGTACGCGGCGAAACCCACCGCGGCCCCGGCGAACAGCGTCAGCGCGGCGGCCGACAGCGGGATGCCGTAGCGGGCGACATGGGTCTTGTCGTAGAACTCCTTCTCCTCGGCCGAAGGTTCGATGTCGAAGGTCCGCGTCCAGCCGGTTTCGGCGAATTTCGACACCGGCTTGCCTTCGGAGATCTGTTCGTACGTCGACTGCGGGAGGAAAGTCGCGAGAAGGACCAGCAGACCGGCGAAAACCCCCATCATCGCGGCGAAAAGGCGCGGGAGCCGGGCATCGGACGGCGGGATTGAGCTGAACGGGCCAGTCGGTTGGTACGGCTGCTGCTGCGGCGCGCTCATGGTCGGCTCCTCCGCCGGTTTTGGTGGCCAGCAAGGAATTCCACCACGAATCGGCCGAGGAGATAAGTGCCATTTGCTACACGGAGCCGTCCTCGTACAACACGACCGCGACGCGTTTCCATTCGTCGAGCAATTGCCGCCGCCGCTGGGGATCGCCGCCGAGTTCGGCGTCCAGCGCCAGGCCGCGGGTGAGGTTCACGGTCAGCCAGAAGAGGATTTCCGCGCGTTCCTTCGGGAGGTCACCGGCGACCGCGGTGACATGCTCCAGCGTCGAGCGGCCCAGCGCCCGGTCGACCGGGCGGATCGCCTCGCGGAGTTCGGGGTCGGTGCGCGCCGCGACCCACAGTTCCGTCGCTGCCGTGGACAGCGTGCCCGAGTAGCCCTCCCAGAGCAGGTCGATCGCCGCCGCGACACCGGAGGCGCCACCGGGAAGCGCCGAGATCGACGTCGCCAGGCGTCCGCGCAGCTTCTCCGTCAGATGTTCGACCGCCGCGGCCATCAGTTCGGCCTTCGCGGAGAAGTGATGCTGCACGGCGCCCTTCGAGACACCCGCGCGGGCACAGATCTCCTGCACCGAGGTGCGCGCGTAGCCGAGGTCGACGAGGCAGTCGATGGTCGCGTCGAGCAGGGCGGCGCGGGTCTGCTCCCGTCGCTCGGCCTGGGTGCGGTGGGTCCTGCCGAGCACACTCACCGGATCCAGCCCCCTTTACGTGCAGCTCGGTACGGATGTACATTCCGAATGGAACTTACATCCTAAGCGTCATGTTTTCCAGGTCCGATCAGGAGGCGTTGGCCGTGCCCTTGCAGATCCAGAAGAGTTCGTGGAGCACGACGGAGCTCGAAGACCTCCGGGACCTCGCCCGGACCTTCTGCCAGAAGGAACTCGTGCCGAACCAGGAGCGCTGGGCGGCCGAGAAGAAGGTCGACCGCGAGCTGTGGACGAAGGCGGGCGAGGTCGGCCTGCTGGCACTGTCCATCCCGGAGGAGTACGGCGGTGGCGGCGGCACGTTCGCCCACGAGGCCGTGCTCTACGAGGAGCAGGCCCGGTCCGGAGACAGCGCATGGGGCGTCACCGTCCACAATGGAATCGTCGCGCACTACATCCTGGAGTACGCGAACGAAGAACAGAAGAAGGCGTGGCTGCCGAAGTTCGCCTCCGGCGAGATGGTCGGCGCGGTCGCGATGACCGAACCCGGCACGGGCTCGGACCTGCAGAGCATCAAGACCCGCGCGGTGCGCGACGGCGACCACTACGTGATCAACGGCGCGAAGACGTTCATCACCAACGGTTTCCACGCCGACCTCGTCGTCGTCGCGGTGAAGACCGACCCGGACGCCGGCGCGCAGGGTGTCTCGCTGATCGCCGTCGAGACCGACACCCCGGGCTTCAGCCGTGGCCGCGTCCTCGACAAGATCGGCCTCAAGGGCCAGGACACCGCGGAGCTGAACTTCGACGACGTCCGCGTCCCGGCCGCCAACCTCCTCGGCGCGCAGGAAGGGCTCGGCTTCATCCAGCTCATGCAGCAGCTGCCGCAGGAACGGCTGATCATCGCGGTCACCGCGGTCGCCGGGATGGAGGCCGCGATCGACCAGACCATCGCCTACACCAAGGACCGCCAGGCCTTCGGCCGCCCGGTCTACAACTTCCAGAACACCAAGTTCAAGCTCGCCGAGGCCGCGACCGAGGCCGCGGTGTCGCGCGCCTTCCTCGACCAGTGCATCGAACGGCATCTGCGCAAGGAACTCGACGTGCAGGGCGCGGCGATGGCGAAGCTGTGGACCACCGAACGGGTCAACAAGGTCGTCGACGACTGCCTGCAGCTCTTCGGCGGCTACGGCTACATGACCGAGTACCCGATCGCGCGGGCGTGGGCCGACATCCGGATCTCCCGGATCTTCGGCGGCACCAGCGAGATCATGAAGGAAATCATCTCCCGCACGCTGTAGCGGAAACCGTTGGCGCAGGAAGGAAGAACGTGGCGAAAAAGGCCGGCCCGCTCAGCGGGCTCAAGGTCGTCGAACTGGCCGGGCTCGCCCCGGCGCCGTTCGCCTGCACGATCCTCGCCGATCTCGGCGCGGAGGTCGTCCGGATCGACCGGGCGACACCCGGCAACGACGTCATCGGGTTCCCGAACGATCCGCTCGCGCGCGGCAGGCGGTCGATCGGGATCAACACCAAGACCCCCGAGGGGGTCGAACTGGTGCTGAAACTCGCCGACGACGCCGACGTGCTCATCGAGGGATTCCGTCCCGGCGTCGCCGAGCGGATGGGCATCGGGCCGGAGCAGGTCCACGCCCGCAATCCGCGGCTGGTCTACGGGCGGATGACCGGCTACGGCCAGGACGGCCCGCTCGCGACCGTCGCCGGGCACGACATCAACTACATCGGCATCTCCGGTGCGCTCGAACCCATCGGGCACGCCGGGCAGCGGCCGGTGGTACCGCTCAACCTCGTCGGTGACTTCGGCGGCGGTGGCCTCCTGCTCGCGATGGGTGTGCTGGCGGCGCTGTTCGAACGCCAGACCTCCGGCAAGGGACAGGTGGTCGACGCGTCCATGGTGGACGGTGCGGCGCTGCTGACCACCAGCCTGCACGGGCTGCTGGACTCCGGGCTGTGGTCCGGCGGGCGCGGCGAGAACATGCTCGACGGCGGCGCGCCGTTCTACGACACCTACGAGACCGCCGACGGCAAGTACGTCGCCATCGGCGCGATCGAGATGCGGTTCTGGGGCGATCTGGTGAAGGTGCTCGGGCTCGACCCCGAGGAGACCCCGGTCCACGTCGACAAGAACGAGTGGCCGAAGCTGCGCAAGATCGTCGCCGAAGCCGTCGCGAAGCACACTCGCGACGAACTCGTGGCGAAGGCCGAGGGCACCGACGCGTGCCTGACGGCGGTGCTCTCCCCGAAGGAGGCGCCGTCGCATCCGCACAACGTCGCGCGCAAAACCTTCGTCGACGTCGGCGGCATGATGCAGCCCGCGCCCGCGCCGAGGTTCGACCGCACGCCGGCCGAGACGCCGGAACCGCCGCGCCCCAAGGGCGGCGACACCGCCGAGGTCCTCGCCGAACTCGGCGTGGACGCCGACGGGATCGAACGGCTCAGGGCCGCGGGCACCATCGCGTGAGCTGAAGGACGCTTTCCCCGCATGAGACGCGGCGAAAGCGTCCTTCACCGCATCACACGCGGTGAAGGACGCTTTCAGCCCACGTCGAGATCGGACCGCAGCACCGCATAGAGGACGTGGTCGCGCCAGGCCCCGTCCCGGAACCCGTAGCCGCGCAGCACGCCCTCCCTGGTGAAGCCCGCCTTCGCCAGGGAGCGCTGCTCGGCGACGTTGCCGGCCTCCGTCGACGCTTCGACCCGGTTCATCTGCGTATGCGCGAAGAGGTAGCGGACCAGCAGCCGCTGAGCTTCGGTCCCGTAGCCGTGGCCGCGCGCCTCGGGGATGAGCACGAGCCCGGCGTTCCAGCAGTACGACGTCGAGCCGGTCCTGGTCTTGTGCCACGAGACGAAACCGAGCCGCTGCCCGCCGAGATCGATCATCAGCATCCCGTTGTCCGCCGCGAGCATGCCGGACTCGGACCAGCGGCGGCGCAGGAAATGCGGATCGTGCCAGCCGTGCCACTCGAACGGGCCCGCCGCCCGCGGGTCGTTCGTGAGCGCTTCGAGCATCGGCAGGTCTTCTTCGGACACCGGTCTGAGCGCGACTCCGGTTTCGGTCATCCGACAGACCCTAGGGGCGCGGGCCGTCGAAGCTGCCGTGACGCCCCGCGCCGTCACTGAACCGGCCGGCGCCCGCGACGGCCTCCTCGGCGAGCCCGCCGCCGATCAGCGCGTTCGAGAACTCCGCCCGCATCGCCTCGTCTTCGGTGAGCCCGTACTGGCCGTACGCGGACTTGCGATCCGCGCGCAGGCACGCCTGGGGGAACGCGGCCAGTTCGCGTGCCAGCGCTTGCGCGGCCGCCAGCGCCTCGCCGTCCGGCACGACCCGGTTCGCAAGCCCGATGGCGAGCGCCTCGTCGGCGTCGACCGGCCTGCCGGTGAGGATCAGGTCCATCGCCCGCGAGTGGCCGATCAGCCGGGGGAGGCGCACCGTGCCGCCGTCGATGAGCGGCACGCCCCAGCGGCGGCAGAACACGCCGAAGACGGCCGTGGTGTCGGCGACCCGCAGGTCGCACCACAGCGCCAGCTCCAGCCCGCCCGCGACGGCGTGCCCGTGGACCGCGGCGATCACCGGCTTCGACAGGGCCATGCGCGTCGGGCCCATCGGCCCGTCACCTGCGGGGCTGAGGGAGTTGGTGCGGTCGGTGCCGACGGCCTTCAGATCGGCTCCGGCACAGAAGGCGTCACCCGAACCGGTGAGGACGGCGACCGCGGCTTCCCCGTCCGTGTCGAACGCGCGGAACGCGTCCGCCAGCGCGGCCGCGGTCGGCCCGTCCACGGCGTTGCGGGACGCGGGGCGGTTCAGCGTGATCGTCGTCACCGGCCCTTCCCGGTGGACGAGAACGTTTTCGCTCATCGATCGCTCCCTCAGGCGAATACGGGTGGGCAACAGGGCCCGATTCTCCTTAAAGTGGTGACAAAGTCCGCAGTGCGCGCGGAGTCATCGTCTGGACACTACGGTGTGATGGGATGGAGCCATGTCGCCCGGCTTGAAGAAATTCGTTGTGATCGCCGTCGTCGCGCTCGTGCTCTTCTTTCTGATCAGCAGGCCGACGCAATCCGCCGATGCCGTCCACACCGCGCTCGGCTGGCTCCGGTCCGGTGCCGAAGCCATCGTGACGTTCGTCCGGAGCCTCTTCTCCTGACCTGCCTCCCGTGATCACCGGTGTCCTCGGCGACGCCGGTGATCACCGTGCGCAGCCACCTGCGGTTATCACTCAGTGTCACCCGTCTCGGATTTCGGTCGGACGACTCGACCATCCGGGTGGATTGCCCCCGAAAACCCGCTGGTCGACGAATTCGTGCCCTGGAAGCTCTGGCGGAAAAGACCTCCGCGCCCCTACGGTGCTCACATTGCGTGATCGGTTGGTCCTCCAGGCGCCGGAGCCGGCCTCCTGGGCGAGGAGTTTCCGCAGGTGCAAGCCCCAGGGCAGCGGGAACTTCCAGCCGGGCAAGTAAGTCAGGACTTGTCAGTCGGGGAATCATGAGGAGGCAGGGATGACCGGAGATCCCGGAGTCGATGCGTTGATCCGGCAGTGGGCGGCCGAGCGTGAGCAGACCCCCGAGGAGCAGGAGGCCGACCGCATCGCGTCGGCGTGGCTGGCCGACGTGCCCAGGCAGGCTCCCGGAATCCCCGGCCAGCGTCAGCAGTCCGGCCAGGCGCGCTGGGCGCCGGTCGAGGCCGCCGACCCCGGCTACCTCGACGCCATGAGCCGTCGTCTCCCGGAGGTCCCGCAGGACCTGCTCGTCGCGGCCGCCGGCTGGTGGCAGATGGTGGGCGACGTCGCCGAGGCCGAAGCCTGGTGGGACGCCGGGATCAGCCCGCTCGACCAGCGCGCGCTCGACTACCGCGCGGCCGGGCTCGCCCCGTCCGACCTGAGCCGTCGCCTCGGCCCGATGACCGTTTTGCAGCACCTTCGCCGCGGCAGCGCCCCGGCCTGGTGCGTGGCGCGGCTGGCGAGGCAGCAGAAGTCCGCCTGATGAGAACTTCTCGCACGCGCGGGTGAACCGGCGTGGCAGGGGCGATCTCGGCTACCGCGTAACGCTAACCTGCGCGGGCTCGTTGTTCGAGCATCGGTCGTGATCGCCGCCCACGCTGGAGGACCCGCTTCGTGCGCACCACCCCGGAAAACGACGAGCTCGTCGACGACCCGGCCACGCCCGCTCCGCCACGCCGCGGGGTGGGCGCCGCCGTACTCGGCAGGCTGGTGATCGTGCTGGCCGTGCTCGGCCTCGCCGGGGGCGGGATCTGGCTGGTGACCAAGGCGTCCGCCCCGGTCGCGAGCCCCACGACGATGGAGATCCCCGCCCTGCAGGTCAAGGCGGCGGACGTCAA
Source organism: Amycolatopsis sp. EV170708-02-1 (assembly GCF_022479115.1). NCBI lineage: Bacteria > Bacillati > Actinomycetota > Actinomycetes > Pseudonocardiales > Pseudonocardiaceae > Amycolatopsis > Amycolatopsis sp. EV170708-02-1. Next base: position 1,043,571 of record NZ_CP092497.1, on the reverse strand, counting down.
ACCCGGTTCGGTCGCCCCGGTCAACGCCACCCTCGCGGGTGGCGCCACCCAGCAGACCTCGCCCCAGCAGGCGCAGCCGAAACCCGGCAAGGACCCCCTGACCGCCTGGACCGAGCGGGCGGCCCAGGCCACCGGCATCCCGGCCAGGGCGCTGCTCGCCTACGGCCACGCCGAACTGGCGATGCGCCAGATGCAGCCGAACTGCAAGATCTCGTGGGCGACCCTGGCGGGCATCGGCCGGATCGAGTCGAACCACGGCCAGTACGGCGGCGCCGTCCTCGGCCAGGACGGACGGCCGTCGAAGCCCATCATCGGCGTACCGCTCGACGGATCGCCCGGGGTGAAGGCCATCGGCGACACCGACGGCGGTCAGTTCGACGGCGACGCGGCCGTCGACCGCGCGGTCGGCCCGATGCAGTTCATCCCCAGCACCTGGCGCCGGTACGCCGCCGACGGCAACCGCGACGGCGTCGGCGACCCGCAGCAGATCGACGACGCGACGCTGGCGGCGGCGCGCTATCTGTGCGTGAACAACCGCGACATGTCGGCCGCCTCCGGGTGGTGGCAGGGGATCCTGTCGTACAACAACTCGACCGAGTACGCGCAGAAGGTCTTCGGGCTGGCGGACGGATACGCGAAGTCCGTCGCCGCCGCCTCGTGACTGGTGTCTCGTGAGTGGCAAGGACGGTTAGAACCGTCCTTGCCACTCACGAGACCCGAGGCGGGACCAAGGTCCCGACCGCCCAGGTCGGCGACGATTCGCCGCGCGCCCAGTGCTAGCGTCGATGTGTGTCCGCTTCGCCCGTCATCCTGCGCCGTCTCGGCATCGCCGGCGTCTGCCTGGTGAGCCTGGCGCTGTGCTGCGGGCTCGCCTGGTGGCAGTGGGAGCGGTTCTCCTCGGCCAGCGGGACGTTCCAGAACCTCGGCTATGTCCTGCAGTGGCCGCTGTTCGGGCTGTTCCCCGCCTTCATGTTCTGGCGGATCCGCAAGCTCCGCCGCCGCGCCGCCGAGGCCGACGCCCAGGAGACGGTGGCCGAGACCGCCGTCCCCGAGGTGCCGGCGCCCCGGCAGCGGCGTGCCCCGGTGCCGCCGCCCCCGAGGACGACGAGCTCGCCGCGTACAACAGGTACCTGCGCGAACTCAACGCCCGCGACAAGTAGTCCCCAGAGAGGTTCGAGACCCTATGACCACCCGAACTGACGACGCCGCCCCGGCCCGCCCGGTCTCGCTGGGCGGACCGCTGATCCGGTTCCGCGTCGCGGCGTACGCCACCGGTGTGGCCCTCCTCGGGCTGGTCGTCGAGATGCTGCTGCAGTACGTCTTCCGGGTGGAGCTTCCCCAGTTCGTGAAGATGATCCCCATGGTCCACGGCGGGCTCTACCTGATCTACCTGCTGCTCGCGGTCGACCTCGCGATCAAGGCCCGCTGGTCGATGAAGGGCACCCTGCTCGTGCTGATCGCGGGCTGCATCCCGTTCTTCTCGTTCGTGATGGAGCGCAAGGTCACGCACAAGGTCCAGGCGGGCGCGAAGCTCTAAGCCCGGCGCCGGAAGGTCAGTGCCACCAGGAACGACAGCGACGTCACCACGGCGGCGACGGTGAAGGCCGCGGTCATCCCGCCGACGGTGGTCTCCGCCGGGCTCCCGGACGGGGTCCGGGTCACCGCGCCGAACACGGTGATCAGGATCGCCAGCCCCAAGGTCGCCCCGACCTGCTGCAACGTCTGCAACGCGCCGCCGGCGGCCCCCGCGTCGTCGGTGGGCACCGTCGCCATGATGATCACGCTGAGCGGGGAGAACGCCAGCCCCGCGCCCACGCCCATCAGCAGCATCGGCCCGAGCAGGTGCGAGAAGTAGCCGCTGCCGGTGGTGAGCGCGGTCAGCCAGACGACCCCGCCGGTCATCAGCGCGGTACCGGTGAGCGCGAGCGGTTTCGGCCCGAACCGGGGGAGCAGTTTGGGGATCAGCCTGCTCAGCAGGAACATGCAGACCGCCATCGGCAGGAACGCGAAGCCGGTCTCCAGTGCGGCGAAACCCGCGATGTCCTGCAGGAACTGGGTCAGGAAGAAGAACATCGACGTCTTAACCGGATCTAGCGCCTGAGCAGGCATTTTAGGGGTCATTCCGGGCTCCTCTACGTGCTCAGGCCGTCTACAGGCCGTCAGGCCGTCTCTTCGGCGCTTGGTGGTGCCTGACGGGGCTTGATCGACACACCCCGCGCGAGCATCGCCGAGGCGAACAGGTGCCGCATCGCGTGCATGCCGTCCTCACGATCCTGGTAAGGCAGTCCTGCCCGCCTGAAGGTGGCCTTCCACACGGACTTGTTGAACGTCTGGCCCGTGTAGAGGTCCCCGGCATCGTTGACCATGAGAACCCGGATTGTCTCGGTAGCCCGTCCGTCACGTTCCGCCCAAGGCAGGGTGATCGACACGGGCGGGTAGGTCTCGGCGTACGCGTCGAGCAGTTCGAGCACGCCCCGCCCCAGCGGGATAGACCGGGTCTTGTGGCCCTTCGGAAGCTTGAACTTGCGTACACCGCCCACGGTGACCATCTGCCGGGTGCAGTGGTACACCATCTCGTCCCGGTCGACGTTGTCGAGGCTGAACGCCAGGATCTCACCTTGCCGCAGCCCCAGCCCGGCCCCGAGCGGCACGCAGGGCTTGAACCGAGCCGGGAGCGCCAGCTCCACGCGACGCAACCGCGCATCCGGCCATGGGGTGACCTTCCGCCGGATCGGCTTCGGAGCCTGGATCGACTTGTCACGGCACGGGTTGACCTTGAGCTTCCCATCCGCTACCGCCGCATCCAGGATCGAAGACACGAGGTCGAACACGAGCCGCTGATATGTTGCCGAAGTTTCCCGGTCCCGCTCATTCATCCACGCCAGCCACTTTCGAATGACGTCGGGGGTGTTGAACGACGACAGCAGTTTCCGGCCGAGGAACGGATACGCCTGGTTCTCCAGACGTATCCGCTCCACGGTTACGGTGGACTCGTCTTGTGACCGTCCAGAAAGGACCGTCTTTGCGTAGACCCTGAATTCCACCTTCCCCGCGTTGGGGTCTACGTAGGTGCCCGCGTAGAGATCGTTCTCTACTTTGGTCTTGAATTCCTTGGCCCTGCCGAGTTGCTTATCTGGAAACGATTTCGCACGTTCGATTTTGTCGGGGTCGAGGTAGCGGACCTTGTAGCGCAAGCCCTTCCCATGGTCCGAGGTGGGTTCCTGGACAGGCTTTCCCTTGCTGTTCAACACAATTTCGCCGGTTACCGGGTCTTTTTTGTCCTGGTACCAACGATCTTGGATGTGTGCCATGAAGATGCCTCTCTGTTTGAAGTTGCCGAAAGAGTGCGCGGTTATGCGGCGCCGGTGGTCTCGGTGAGGTACGTCAGCCAGTCGCGGACAACGTCGGGGCTGTACCGGACGTGTTTCCCCATCTTGATCCAAGACGGTCCATAGCCCTTGAACCGCCAATCCCGGAGCGTCTTCTCTGGTATGCCAAGGAATGTGGCCAGTTCCTCCGGTGTCCACAGACCTTCGATGCTCACCACCCTGATTCGCACGGTCATGTCATCCCCCAAGGTCAAGCCGCTTGCCGAGTTGCCGAAGTTTCCGGACTGTCGCCGGGTGGGCCTTGTGCGGCGAGTAACGCCCGGTCGTACTCGGCCCGCCAGGTGATCCGTTCGGCGATGGCGCGCATCACCAGGTGGTCCCTCGGTGGGCAGTGGGTGTCGCCGGGTTCGACCTTGCGCCACACGAACCGATCCGCCGCCGGTTCCTCTTTCACCACACCGATATCCGCCAGCGCGGACACTACGAACGCCTTCCGGTCCGCCTTGTGATCGGCCACCGTCTTTCCCGACCACTTGCGCGACACGAGCACTCGCCGCCCCGGCAGCCCGAGCGTTGTCCGGCGGTGAGCGCGTCCCTTGCAGTGTCCGGGGACGGTTTTTCCGTTGGCTCCCTTGGGGTTGATGCCGTACAGCAGCCACACCGCGCACCGAGGCGAACACGGGGTCACCGACAGTTCAGCGTGCAACCGGTCGTGGTGATCACGCTGCGCCGCAGAATCGGCCTCCACGACCTCACCCGTGGACTTCGTCAGGTACTTGGTCAGGTAGCCGATGTGACGGCCGGATTCCTCCGTGCCGCCCAAGATCCCCTTGGAGTGCACCTGACGGCCGAACGTGACGACGTGCGCGGGTTCGTCCACTGCCTCCCGAGCTTCGTCGAACGACGGCAGAGGTTCCCGCGTATCCGGGTCCACAAACGTCCGGGAATCCATGTCCCACAACGGTTCCCGGTCCGTGTAGACGATCTCGTCATGGTTGGGCCACCACACCTGATGGTAGGTGGCCTCCGTGACCATCCGGATGACCTCGTGCGAGATGGACCCGCGTAGGGCGGTGTGCAGGTGGGGAGCCGCCCGCCGTTGGGGTTCCACGGTGGCGAAGTACTGCACATCCCAGCCGACCACGCGCCGCAGGTTCTGCCACCACCTGTCCACCAGCGCCGAGAAGTGCACCGCGTCCCGAGCAGCCCGCCGGTAGTCATACGTCGAGGGGTTCACCGGCGAACCATCGGACCGGACCGGGCCGTAGGTGTCGCAGGTGAGCGTGACGAACATCGACGGCCGGAACTTCCCCGCGTACTCGCGGCCCACGGTGGTCTTGGCGAGCTTGCGGCGTGGCAGGTTCGGTGCGTCCTGCCGCCGCTTGGTCGACCGTTTCACCGGACGCTTCTCCGGGACGTCGAGCGCGGGCAGGCGACCCGTCATGCCCGACGCCCGCAGCTCCTCGTCCACCGAGGCGACCTCTGCCCGCAGCTCCTCCGCCTCGACCTCATCACCGGCCGCCACAGCGTCCCGGTAGTGCGCCGCCAGGTCAGCCCGGAACTCCAGTAGCTCCGTTTGCGTCTCCGACGGCCGCTCGCGGGTGATCACGGGTTCTTCGGTCATGTGCCAGCCCTCGCGGCACTGCGCCTGCCGGAGCGCCTTTGCCTTGCGAGCACAGGGAAGGCACACCGACTCCACAGTGGACCCGCACGGCACGGGCACGTAGCGGATCTCGCCGGTTTCGGTGTCGCCGACCTCCATCGTGAACGGCCGGACACACACGCCGTGCTTCTCCGCAGTGGCCTTTACGACCTCCGCTGACAGCGTCCCGCGGCTTACCTTGACCCCTACTCCATTCGGGGGTGCCGGCCGAGCGTCCGCGCCCGCTTCGACCTGCGAATTCGTGATTTCGGTGGTGGTCATGCCGTCCCCCTCTCGCCGCGCCGCTCTGACAGGTGCACCACCGACGCGCCACCGTTGGTGACGTAGTGCTCCAGATGCTTGATCGTCTGATCCGACACCCAGCCCGCCCGCACGCGCAGGGGTTCGCGGAGGCCCTCACCCCAGACGTAGCCGACACCGGCCGCCGACTCCGGGATGCGGTTGGCCCACGCGCCGCGCTCGAACGCACCGTCCCCGAGCACCATCGGAACCTGCGACTTCGACGTCACCCGCAGCGCCACCCGCCGGGGCAGCAACTCCCGCACCGGAACGGTTTCCTTCGTCGGCTCCTGCACATAGCCGCGCACCGTGAACAACAGCGCACGGCCTTGCGTGGCCAGCACCGCCACCCGCTCCACAATGGCCTCACGGGTCTTGCGGTCGGTGTAGCGGGTCAACGCGCCGATCTCGTCGAACTCCAGAAGCTCCAACGGATACTCCGTCGAGAGCGGCACCTCACGGGTGTTGCCCGCGAAGACGCGCTTGCGGTTGTTCAGTTCATCGATCAGCGCGTCGAGGATTTCCAGAGCCTCCTTGCCGCTCTGGCCGTAGCGGGTGAAGATCCCGCGCCCGTAGGACAGTTCCATGGCTTTCGGGTCGATCCCCGACATACGCACCAGGCCCGCGCGGATGGCCGGAGCCGCAGACACCAACGGCGACCACATCACCGAGCCCTTACCTGCACCCGTCGCGCCAGCCACCAACGTGTGCGCGCCACGGCCCATCAGCGGCAGCGTCCACGGCGTGCCGTACTCCGTCGACCCCGCGTATACCGCCCGCAGATCCACCCCCGACCCGTCCGTAGGCATCAGCTCCGGAACCGGTAGGCACGTCACCGCCGAGTCGAGCAGATCTCGGCGCATGAAGTCGATGGACACCACATCCGGTTCCAGCTCCCGCACCTGACACCGCGCGACCTTGCGCGCTACCGCCAGCTCCCGCGCGACCTCATCGAAGTCCTCGGGCTTCTGGCCCGGAACCAGCCGGACCCGGACCTCATCCCACGACGGGCCGGAGCGCACGGACAACAGTTTCGGCACCGCCACCCCGGACTCCTGACGAGCCTTCGCGACCGCCTCACGCTTACGCCGCCGAGACACCAGGTTCACCGTCACATCAACGGGAATCGCGTCATCCCGGACCGTCAGCCCGCAGGCGTGCAGCCAACCGGCGAGCTTGCGCCCGTAGAGCGCCCAGCGCAGCCACCACGCCCGCAGCCACCGGCCGCACCACTGGTCATAGCCCACCGCGTCCAGCCGCCGCCACACCAGCAGCATGACCGCCAGCACGCCGACCGTGACGACGAGGGATACCCAGCCCAACCACGTGCACCAGGCCCACAATCCCAGCAGGGCCAGGCAGGTACGCCAGTGCGTGACCAGTTGCCGAACAATCCAGCCGACCGCCCGCAGCAGGCCCCACAGCGCTACGCCGAGCACTGCCAGCGCGGCCAGCGCCTCCAGCACACTCGCCAGGACACGGCCGACCTTGGCCAGTACCCACAGCACCACCGCGAGCCCGCCGCCGACAGCGAGGGTGGTCATGATCTCCTGAGTGTTCATCGCCGACCACCCCGCAGACCAGCAGCGGGAACCACGATCGGCAGCGGCAGCATCCCCATGCACGGGGAGCACTTCTCCTCACCCGGCAGCAGCCGAGCGAACCGTTTGCATTCCGAACAGCGCGTTCGGGTGACCCCCGTTGACTCGCACTGTGTGCCGTCATTTATCTTCTTCATTGTTCACTGCTCCAGTGGACAGGCGCAGAACCGGAACAGGTTGGTAGCCAAGGGCCGGTTCTGCGTTTTAAGGGACACTTTTAGCCGCGTAGGGACGTGTTTATATTCCGCACGTCCCTACGCGCGTTTCTTGTTTCTATATCGATTTTTCGCCTGTTATGTGCCGACGGCTCCCTACTGCCTGCCGCGCGGCCGTAGCTGAACCCCCTCCGCCAGAAGAATCCGCCGGGTCTGGCAGTAGCTCATGCCATGTATGGCAGCCAGTTGCCGGATCGAACGGCCACCGTTGTATGCGTTGACCATGCCTGGAGGCGTTGGTGGCAGGGGAATCTTTGGGGGCCGCAGCTTGACGTTCGCGTCAAGGAGCGCATTGCGGACTTTGTGGTAGCTGAGCTGATGTTGCTTGGCGAGACCTTCGATGGTGTCCCCGTGCGCGTAGCGGGCTACCAGCTTTGCCACGGCCTGAGAGTCAAGCAACATCGACGGATTCCGCCTTCCTTGCCTGAATCTGTGCCGCCACTTCTTCCGCCTTGCTCTCCTCGTAGCCCACCCAGTACCGAAGTTCGTGGTGGTGCCACCGATCGATATCGGACACTTCGCGATACATTCGCGCATTCGCCTTGTGCCATTTCAGCCACGTAGCCTGATTCGAGCCCGGCAGGGGGCGGGTCGACGAGGCGATGGCGTGTGCATCCTTGAGCGTCTGAGGTGCTTTAGAGTCGGCCATCATGCCTCCTTCCTTGCTGCGCGGTACTCCTGTTCCTTGACGACCCAGTTGAACAGTTGTTCTCGCGGCATTTCCAATGCATCCGCCAGTCGCATAATTGTCGGAACGCGTGTTAGCTGACGTTCGCCATTTTCGATTTTGCGTATCGTCTGCTCTTTGACTCCGGCCCGGTTTGCCGTCGCGATTACCGACCAGCGGTTCCACAGGCGAACCCGTGCAATCAGTACCCCAAGCGGCACGTACCGACCGTTGTCGATATCCGGCAGCTTGACCGGCGCGAACGTGTTCGGCGCCCTAGTCGTTTGCAGCATCATCGTTCTCCTGCCGCGTGCCTGCCGCGTGCTTGGTGAGAAACACCGCCAGTTCGTCCGCTCCGTCCCGTACTTCCCGAAGCAGGCGGATGAACTCCGGCCACATAGCCGGGTCCGCTGGAGGCAGAATCGCCAGACTGTCCGGATCGAGGTAGATCACCAAGGCCGGGTTCGCCGAACCATTTCCCTGCATTCCCGCGACCGCCTTCGGCCCCGGTTTCCACAGCGCGTTGAACGCCATCGCCCCGCCTTCCCTCGTTATGGGCGCGCGCCTCCCATTCGCGCGCGTCGTATTGGAATCCCTCAGCCGCCGACACAACGGCAGCTCGCACCCACCACGACAAACGGCCCTCAGCCGCCAGCGCCTTGAATGCGTCGGCGACCGCTTCACACGCCAGCGACATTTCATGCGCCAGACGTGCGTTAACCCCAGACGCCGCCCGGTCGTTCAGGTCACCAAACTTGCGGTAAGCCTGCTCCCAGGCCACGACCAGGGGCGGAGGGACTACAGCGAAGCCGAGCCCCGTCCGCACCCCGCCGACCATCACGCCGCCTTGGACGTCGCGTCGCCGGTGCCCGCAGCGCCGGAACCAGCCCGAGCCGACTTCGAGCCGCCGCCCGCAGCAGCCGCCTTGAAGCCGGTCGCCCGGAATGCGTACGACTGGTACTTGTACTCACCCTGACCAGCCACCTTCGGCTCAGCCGTCAGCCCTTCCAGCTCGATCGGCCGCATACCCGGCAGCACCTCCGACGTCGACGGCACCGGCTGCACATCCGCCAAGAACGTCACCTCGAACGAAGCACGCTTCGCTTTCTCCTCACTCGGGTCAGTGACCGTGGCCTTCCACTGCCGCTTGCCAGTGATCTCGTCCACACGCTGCCTTGCGGGTCGACCAGCCGCCTTGTCCTCTCGCGACTGGAATTCGTTGTCCGGTGTCACGACGCCGACGAGGACCAACCCTTGCGGGAACGCCTCGTCGAAGCTGATCGCGAACCTGTGACCCCTACTGATCGCCATGACTTCTGTCCCTTGCTCGTACGGTGCCCGCCGTCCGGGCCTTCGGTTACGCCCATCGGGCCAACCTCGTATACGAGGTTAAACCTCGTATGTGAAGCTGTCAACATACGAGGTTCATGAGACACTGACCGACAACGCGCACAGGGAGGACGACATGTCAGAACTGATGTTCGGCGACCATCCGGAGTGGCCGGACAACGACGAGCCCCGCTACAAGCAGATCGCCAAGGAGTACCGACAGAAGATCATCGACGGCGAGCTTCAGGACGGCGCGAAGCTGCCGAGCGAAGCGCAGCTCTGTGAACTACACGACGTCTCACCGATCACCGCGCGTTCCGCGATGCGCCAGCTTCGCGATTGGGGCTTCGCGAACGGGATCAAAGGCAAGGGCGTGTTCGTCCGCCGCCTCCAAAAGCTCACGCGGATAGCTCCGATGCGCTACTTCCGAGGGCAGCAGGCGCGTACGTACGTACGGGAGGCCGAGGCTGCCGACGTCGGGATGACGGTCGAGCACCACACGACCAAGACCACCGCCCCCGCCAACATCGCGGAACGTCTCGGTATCGAAAAGGGCGACCCCGTTACGTGCACGCGCTACTTCATCCGCATGGGCAATCCGCCTCAGCCCGTCACCAGCAGCTACGCGTGGGAGCCTCTGGCCATCACTGGCGGAACTGAGATTGAGCTACCGCACGAAGGGCCGCATGCCGACAAGGGCGTAGCTGATCGGTTCGCCGCCATCAAGATCTACGTAAACCAGGTCGAGGAAGTGCTTGACATCCGTACTCCCACGGCCGAGGAAGCCAAGCTTCTCGACATTTCAGCCACTCGGCCAGTAGTCCAGATCACCCAGACCTTCCGCAAGGTCGAGGAGTGGGGGACCGACGATATCGCCGTCGAAACGGCCGACATTCTGTTCCCCGTCGACCGTTACGAGATGCGCTACGTCATGGAGATCCACTAGCACCACGCAGCACTGAGCCCGGCTGGTTCTTCCGGCCGGGCTTTTTGCTGCCGAATTTGGCTCTATGGGATCAAGGCGCCGCCGTTGGCGGCGCGCGGGTCACCACCCGTCCGGCGGGCTAACGCCCAAGAAGGCGACGCCGGCCTCCCGCTCCGCTCCGGCAGGCGCCGCCGGGCGAGCCCGCCGCAGGGCAGCACCCGCAGCGCGCCGCCAACGACGACGGAGACCCAGGAGCAACACGGCTAGATCACCCGACCCGCTCAGCCGACGTGCAGTGGTCACTTGAGGGTCCCTCGCTTCTCAGCGTCTTACGCCGAGCCGCCCGTATCAAGGCGGGAAAGCGTGCCTTGACACGACCGACTCAGCGCAAGGCGCGGCAGGGGCGAGGGAAACGGGGGCGAACAGGCACCCGGGCATCTCAACCGCCGTCGTCGACTCACGGGAGGTCCCAGGATGAAGCAGGCAAGCCGTCAGCTCAGCCCGAACCAAACGGCTCTATTCAGCCTCTTTGAACTTGCTCGCTGGACCGAGGCAGCGACCAGCGCCAGGCCGTCTACAGGCCGTCAGACGTCCGGACGGGACCAAACCCAACCGGACGCAACCAGCGCAAAAGAGCAGATCAGCGGCCTACGACGTGGTTGGCGCGCTGGTCTGCTTTTCGCGGAAGAAGAACATCGACATCATCGCCATCGGCCCGAGGAAGAAGTTGACGTAGGCCGCGGCACGGTCGCGTTCGGCGAACAGGCGCAACGGGATCAGGGGCTCGCTCACCCTGGTCTCGATGGTGAGGAACGCGGCCAGCAAGGCCAGCCCGGCGCCGAGGCCGCCGAGGGTGATCATGTCGCCCCAGCCGTGCGACGCGGCGTGGGTGAAGGCGAACACGAGCGAGCCGACGCCGAGGGTGCCGGTGAACGCGCCGGGGAGGTCCAGCCTGGCGCGCCGCCGGGGCGGATCGGCCACGTACCGCGAGGTGAGCAGGACGATCGCGAGCCCGAACGGGACGTTGATGTACAGCGCCGCGCGCCACGAGATCCATTCGGTCAGCAGGCCGCCGAGCAGGAGTCCGATCGCGAAACCGCTGCTGGACATCGCCGAGAACAACGCCAAAGCGCGCACCCGCGCCTTGGCTTCGGTGAACGTGCTGGTGATCAGCGCCAGCGTGCTCGGCCCGGCGAGCGCGGCGCCGACGCCCTGCGCGACGCGGGCGGCGATCAGCAGTTCCGCCGAACCGGCGAGGCCGCCGAGCAGGGAGGCGGCGGTGAACACGGCCGCGCCGGCGACGAACGTCCGGCGGCGGCCGAACAGGTCGCCTGCCCGGCCGCCGAGCAGCAGCAAGCCCCCGAAGACCAGGCTGTACGCCGTCATCACCCAGGACAGGCCGGTGTCGGTGAAGCCCAGTTCGGACTGGATGCGGGGGAGCGCGACGTTCATCACCGTCGCGTCGAGGATGAGCATGAGCTGGCAGGTCAGGATGATCGGGAGGACCAGCCGGTGCGGAGGTGGTGGGGCCCCGGCCGTCTCCGGCCTAGGCTCGGCACGCAGGGTTCGTTCGGTCAAGGAATACTCCAAAGACGTAACGAGATGAAGCGGAGAGACTCTCCACTTGAGGGCGTGAGCGATGATATGGAGACAGTCTCCGCTTACGCAAGTGAATTCGGAGAACGTCTCCGTTTTCGTCGCCCGAGGAGGTGCAGATGGTCACGGCCGATCCGGCCCGCCCCATGCGTGCGGACGCGCGGCGCAACTACGAGCGCATCGTCGCCGTGGCGAAGGAGGCCTTCACCGCCGACGGCATCGACGTGCCCGCCGACGACATCGCCAAACGCGCCGGGGTCGGCGCGGGCACGTTGTACCGGCACTTCCCGACGCGCGACAAGCTGATCGAGGCCGTCTACCGAGACGAGATCGACGGGCTGGCGCAACAGGCGTACGACCTGCTCGACGAGCTGCCGCCGGGGAAGGCGCTCGAGACGTGGCTGGCCACGCACGTCATCTACGTGGTGGAGAAGCACGGTCTCGCGATGACGCTGAAGGCGTCGGTCGATGCCGGCTCCGAAGTCTTCGGCTGGTGTCAGGCGCGGTTGCGGGCCGCGGCCGACACGATCGTGAAGGCGGCTCAGGACGAGGGTGTGCTCCGGCCCGACGTCGCGGGGGTCGACATCCTGCGGCTCGGGCACGGGCTGGGGTCGGCGGCGAGCAAGGCTTCGGAGGAGGACACGAAGCGGCTTCTCACGATCGTGCTGGACGGTCTCCGCGCGCCATGAGGTCCTGGCTCGTGAGTGGCGAGGATGGTTCTAACCGTCCTCGCCACTCACGAGAGTGTCAGGAGCCGATCCCGGTGAGGGACCGCACCTCCATCTCCGCGTGCTTGACCGGATCGGCCTTCGACCGGCCGACGAAGGTGCCCACGAACCCGCACAGGAACGAGAACGGGATCGACACCAGGCCCGGGTTCTTCAGCGGGAACCAGTGGAAGTCCACGCTCTTGATGATCGAGTCCGCCGCCCCGGACATCACCGGCGAGAAGAACACGAGCACCAGGCTGGCGATCAGCCCGCCGTAGATGCCCCACAGGGTCCCGGTGGTGTTGAAGCGTTTCCAGAACAGCGAGTACAGCAGCGTCGAGAGGTTCGCTGACGCCGCGACGGCGAACGCCAGCGCCACCAGGAACGCGATGTTCTGCCCGTTCGCCAGGATGCCGCCGATGATCGCGAGCGCCCCGACGGCGACCGCGGTCAGCCGGGCGACGCGGACCTCCGAGGCCGGTTCCGCCTTGCCGCGCTTGAAGATGTTGGCGTACACGTCGTGGGCGAAGGAGGCCGAAGCGGTGATCGTCAGCCCGGCGACGACGGCGAGGATGGTCGCGAAGGCGACCGCCGAGACGATGCCGAGCAGGACGGTGCCGCCGATGTTCAGCGCGAGCAGCGGCGCCGCCGAGTTCTCCCCGCCGGGCGCGTTCTTGATCGCCTCCGGGCCGACCAGTGCGGCCGCGCCGAAGCCGATGACCAGCGTGCAGAGGTAGAAGATCGTCATGCACGCGGTCGCCCACACCACCGAGCGCCGTGCCTCGCGCGAGTTCGGCACCGTGTAGAAGCGCATCAGCACGTGCGGGAGCGCGGCGGCGCCCAGCACCAGTGCCAGCGCCAGCGAGACGAAGTCGAGCTTCGTGACCTCGCTCTTGCCGTAGGAACCGCCGGGCTCCAGCAGTTCGTCGCCGAGCGGGCTGTTGTCGGCGGCGGCCGAGAGCAGGTTCGAGAAGCTGAAGCCGAACTTGCCGAACAGGAACACGGTGATCAGCGCACCGGTCAGCAGCAGGATGGTCGCCTTGATGATCTGCACCCACGTGGTGCCCTTCATCCCGCCGACCAGCACGTACAGCACCATGACCACGCCGACGACGCCGATCACGAGCGCCTGGCCGATACCGCCGTGGATGTCCAGCAGCAACGCCACCAGGCCACCGGCGCCCGCCATCTGCGCGAGCATGTAGAAGAACGAGATCACCAGGGTCGACGTCGCGGCGGCGGCGCGGACCGGGCGCTGCTTCATCCGGAAGCTCAGCACGTCGCCCATGGTGAAGCGGCCGGTGTTGCGCAGCAGTTCCGCGATCAGCAGCAGGTCGACCATCCACGCGACGAGGAACCCGATCGAGTACAGGAAGCCGTCGTAGCCGTGGATCGCGATCGCCCCGGCGATGCCGAGGAACGACGCCGCCGAGAGGAAGTCACCCGAAAGAGCGATGCCGTTCTGGCGTCCGGTGAAGGCGCTGCCCGCGGCGTAGTAGTCCGAAGTGGACGAGTTGCGGGTGCTGACGCGGTACACCACGTACAGGGTGATCGCGACGAACAGCGCGAACACCGCGATGTTCAGCACCGGGTCGTTGTCGGGGATGCTCATCGCTCACCGGCCCCGACGGAGGCCCGCAGCGCCTCGACCTTGGGGTCGAGCCGCTTCTTCGCGAACTTCAGGTACGCGACCGTGATCAGGATCGTGCTGGCGAACTGGCCGAGCCCGAGCAGGATGCCGACGTTGATCTCGCCCCACACCTTCCGGCTCATGAAGTCGTGGGCGTAGGCCGCCAGCAGCACGAACGTCATGTACCAGGTGAAGAACAGCAGGCTCATCGGGAACACGAACCGCCGGAAGGTCTTGCGCAGCGCGACGAACTCCTTGCCGTGCTGGATCCGGTCGAAGTCCGGGCCGGCGGGCCGCGGCGGCGGGGGAGTGGGCTGGCGCTCGCGGACGAACAGCGCGGGCATCTGCCCGGTGTCCTCCAGGGCGTTGCTCGCCGCGTAGGGACGCGCGACGTCGGGCATGGGTTCCTCCGGGGCTTGCATCCGTGGCGCGGTACGGGGAGCGCACATACTAACTACGGCTTCACCCGCTCTGAATAGGCGACCCCGGTTCCGCGAAGGCGTGAGCGGGTATTCGGTTTTACCTCGTATTAGTGTTTCGGAAAATCGTTTCGATCGGAATGAACCGGCTTAATCACTCGTCATAGTGAGCGGAGTTGTCACGCGCGGTCGTCGCCCGAACGGCCCACTGCGGCAAACGACGGACGATGACCACGCTCTGTCCCTCAATTTGGTGACAGATCGTAGTTTCGCTACCGGGCGGCGGCGGGTTTCGATACCGTGCCCGCCATCCCGGACCGGGGAAGATCCCCCGCTTCACCGGGTGTCTCGAAAGAAATCACCATGTCGGGCGACATCGAACCGGCTTGGGCGGCAAGGCCACAACATCGGGCACATATTTGGGCTTGACCCACCCGTTGGGGGCACGGAAAGTAGTTCGACCGGGCGACGTGGCTACCGTACGTAGGCTGATCGGGTGATTAGGGCACCCTGTGCATCCGCGCAACCCGTAACCGGAATTCCCTCGTTTGTGACGTGCGGGCGGTTTTCGAGCGTCGCGGATCGTTCGGGAGCACACTTTTCGCTGGTCAGCACCCGTGTACTGAACGGAATTGACGGCACCCGGATTGGTGTACGATTCTTTGGCCCGGCCGACCCGCAGTGATCGATTGGCAAAGAAAAGTTGATCTCGACGACCATGCACTTCGCAGGTTGCGACCTGCACGTGCAGGTGCAAGACCTCCCGAAGCGGACAGGTGTTCCTGGGGACACCGGCATCGCCGGACGAGGTCTCCCACGTCGCGATCGATCACGTGGTCAGGCCGGGGTCGAGTTCCCCGCAGGCAGGTACCTCGCGGGAACGGACGCCTCAGACCGTGCCAGGACGCCGGACAGGGAGTCACCTACGTGACCGTTGCAGGAGAAGGCCAAGTGCCGGTCGGGGAGCTGCTGGGACGCACTCCCCGGCCATCTCGGTGGGCCACCGGCTGGCGCACGCTCGTGCGCTGGCGGGACTGGAGCCTGCCGGTGAAGCTGTCGGCCGTGACGCTGGTGCCGATCCTCATCGCGCTCGCGCTGGGCATCGCCACCATCGCCGGCCAGGTCGGCCGCTCCGACGGCTACCAGCGGCTGGACCGTCTCGTCGCGTTGAGCGGGCACATCCGCACCCTCGCTGACGGCCTCGGCCGCGAACGCACCCAGTCCGCCGCGGGGCTGACCGCCGGCACCGTCGGCGGGACCCTGGAGCTCGGCTCCGCCCGCGCCGACGTCGACACCGCCATCCCGCTCTACGGCGCCGCCGCGTCCCGGGCCGTGGAGAACGAGCCGTCGCTCCGTCCGGCGCGTGAAGCGGCGGCCGCCCAGCTCGACCGGCTGCCCGACATCCGGCAGCGGGCGTCCTCCGGGCAGCTCGACCCCGTCCAGGCGATCGGCGAGTACACCGAGGTGACCACCGCGCTGCTCGCCCTCGACACCGCGCTGGCGGCCGGCGCCAGCCAGGACGACCTCGGCGGCACCCCGACGGCGCTGCACGACCTCGCGGTGATGAAGGAACAGCTGTCGCTGAGCCAGGCGCTGGTCTCCTTCGGCATCGCGCGGTCGGGTCTCGCGCCGAGCGAACTCGACCAGCTGCGCACCGCCGAACTCCGGCTGACCGATCGGCTCACCGACTTCCGTGCCGCGGCTTCGGAACGGCAGCGCCAGGAATTCGGCGCCGCCGTCACCGACCAGGCGATGGAAAACCGTGACAGGCTCGCGAAAACCGCGCTCGGCGAGCAGGGAACCCCGTCGGCGCAAGCGTTCCGCACGTTGTCCGCGCAGGGCTGGACCGACGCCTCGACCGCGGTGATCGGCAAGGTCGGCGAGGTCGCGAACAAATTCGGCGCCGAGACGAGCGCGGTGTCGGCCGAACTGGTCGACGACGCCAGCAGCGGCGCGGGCCTGCTCGCGGTCCTGCTGTTCGGCGCGATGGTGCTCGCCGTCGCCGTCGTCTTCCTCATCACCCGCCAGCTGCTGCGCTCGCTGAAGGTGCTGCGCGCCAGCGCACTCGACGTCGCCGAGAAGCAGCTGCCCGACGCGGTCCGCAACATCCAGGAAGGCCGCTCGCAGGGCACCGACGTGCGGCCGGTCCCGGTCGGCAGCGACGACGAGATCGGCGAGGTCGCCAGGGCCTTCGACAAGGTGCACCACCAGGCGCTGCGCCTGGCCACCGAGCAGGCCTCGATGCGCACCGGCTACAGCAACGTGTTCGTCAACCTCTCCCGTCGCAGCCAGAGCCTCGTGCAGCGGCAGTTGCAGCTGATCGAGCGGCTGGAGCGCGACGAGGAGGACGCCGACCAGCTCGCCACGCTGTTCCAGCTGGACCACCTCGCCACCCGTATGCGCCGCAACAACGAGAACCTGATGGTGCTCTCCGGCGCCGAGCCGGGCAGGCGGTCCGGCCAGCCGGTCTCCGCCACCGACGTCGTGCGCGCGGCGGTGTCCGAGATCGAGCAGTACCAACGGGTCACCGTGCAGAACCCGCCGCCGGTGCGGCTGGTCGGGTACGCGGCCAACGACCTGATGCGCCTGATCGCCGAACTGCTGGACAACGCCACGGCGTTCTCCGCGCCGGAGACCCAGGTGACCGTCGCGACCAGGCTCGTCGAAGACGGCTCGTTCGGCATCGACATCCTCGACAAGGGCATCGGCATGAACGAGGCCGAGGTCGCCGAGGCCAACGCCCGGCTCACCGAGGCCCCCAACGTCGACCTCACCACTTCGCGCCGGATGGGCCTGTTCGTCGTCGGACGGCTGGCCAGCAGGCACCGCATCGGTGTCTCCCTGCACGGCGGCAAGGACATCGTCGGCGTGCGCGCCACCGTCTCGGTGCCGGCGGACCTGGTGATGGTCCCGCCCGGGGGAGACCCCGGCCCCGCGACCGGCCCGATCACCCAGCGTCTCGCGCCGTTGCCGCCGCAGCAGCCGGGCGGCCTGCCCCGCCGCCAGCGGCCCGCGAACGGTTCACGCCCGGCGATGCCGAGCGTCCCGCCGCAGGGCGGCGAGCGGTGGCCGTCGGCGAACGATCTGGCCGGGCACGCCAAACCCGGGGTGAACGGGCACAGCCACTCCCCGGAGTCGCGGCCGCCGTCCGATCTGGAGATCTCGGGAACGGCGCTGTTCAGCCCGATCCCCAAGGACGAGAAGACACCTCCGCCCGCGCCGGAGCCCCGCCGTCCCGAACCGGAACCCGCCGCCGAGCCCGAGCCGGTCGCCAAGGAGGCGGACAAGCCCGCCCCGGCGGAAGGCGATCTGCCCAGCGGCAAGGAACTGTTCGAGGCCAAGAACAACACCACGTTGAGCGAGTGGTGGAACCAGGCGGCCACTCCCGCCCCGGCCCCGGCCGCCCCGGCGGCGCCCACTGCAGCGCCCAAGTCGGAGACCACGCCGATCTTCGACGAGATGCTCTCGGCGTGGTTCCGTTCGCCCGCGCCCGCTCCGGAGAAGCCCGCGGCCAAGAAGGAGAAGCCGGGGAAGAAGGAGCCCGAAGCGGAGAAGACGGCCGAGGCCGCTCCCACCGCCGAGCAGGAAGCCCGCAACTGGGACTTCGCCAGCGACAAGGCCTTCCGCACGGTGCAGGAGGTCTCCCAGAACGCCCCGTCGACGTTCACCGAGGCCGGGTTGCCGCGCCGCCGCAAGGGCGAGCAGCTTCTGCCGGGTAGCGCGGCGTCGTCGGCCCCGGCCGCCGAACCCACCGCCAAATCGGAACTGCCGGTCCGCGACCCGGCGAACGTGCGCGGCAGGCTGAGCAGCTTCCAGCAGGGCGTCAAACGAGGACGCAAGGAAGCGGCGGACAAGGCCACGCCGGCCGCCGAGCCGGCGACCGCCCAGCCGGACACGAAGCCCGAGCCGGCGGCGGCCCCCGAGTCGGCGAAGGCGCCCGAGCCCGCGAAGGCGCCCGAGACGGCCGAGCGTCCGGCGGCCCCGCCCGCCGCGTTGCCCAGCCGGAAACCGCAGGCAGCGAGCCCGGAACCGGAGCCGGTCGCCGCCACCGAGCAGACGGACGCCTGGAATTTCGGCTCCGACGAGGGCTGGAAAGCCGCCCAAGCGGTGTCCCAGTCCGTGCCCTCGCGGATGACTTCGGCAGGATTACCCAGGCGCCGTCGCGGGGAGCAGCTGCTCCCGGGCAGCGCGGGACCGCCCGCCGGGGCGGTCGCCCCCCGACCACAGCGAGACGCGCACGACGTGCGCGGTCGCCTGAGCAGTTTCCAGCAGGGCATCCAGCGCGGACGGCACCACACAGCCCAGGCGACCGAAGCCAACCACGAAACCCTGGAGGGTGAATGACCTCGCCGAACCCGGCCCAGCCCCAGCAGAACCAGTTCGGGTGGCTGGTGAACGACTTCGCCGAGCGGGTACCCGGAGTGGCGCACGCCGTGGTCGTGTCGGCGGACGGCCTCCTGCTCACGGCGTCCAGCAGGCTTCCGCTGGACCGCGCCGATCAGCTGGCCGCCGTCGCATCCGGCCTGGTGAGCCTGACCCAGGGCGCCGCGCGCTGCTTCGAGGCGGGCGCGGTCAACGAGACCGTCGTCGAGATGGAACTCGGCATCATGGTGCTGATGTCCATCAGCGACGGCTCCTGCCTGGCCATCCTCGCCGCCCCAACTGCGACATCGGACAGGTCGCCTACGAGATGACGATGCTCGTCGATCGCGTCGGCCAGATCCTCACGCCGGAACTCCGCGCACAATTGCAGGGCGCCGGTGGGTCGCTGATCGGCGAACCGGTGGGATGATGTCCCGATGAGCACCGGATCCGGATCCTTCGGCGAACCGCCGGGGACGGGTGAGAACCAGCCCCCGCACGCGGGGGCTGCCAATGCCGCCGGTTCACGGGACGACGGCACCTTCGCCGACGTCCTGAACGGCTTCACCTTGGATTCGGGTCGTGGTCGTCGGAAGCGCAAGAAGAGCAAGCAGTCAGAGGATTCCCAGGCGGGCGGGCCATCCGTCGCCGGGGAACCGGCAGTCCCGCAGCCGACCGATCAAGGAGACCGCGTGACCTCACTTGCCTCTCCACCCGACAGCGGCGCAGGCGCCGTCGGGCCGAGACCAGGTGGTCTTTTCGACCCGGGCCCGCCCAGCGGCGAGTTCATCATGCCCGCCGTCTTCGAGCAGTCGCCGTCGCCGCTCGAAGAGACGGCGATCGTCCGTCCCTATGCCCTCACCGGTGGCCGGACCAAGGCGAACTACGCTCTCGAGCTGGAGACCCTCATCTCCACCAAGGACCATGTCGCCGCGGGTAGCCTCCCCGCGGTGGCCGCGGACCAGATCGAGTGCGTCTCGATCATCGAGGAGTGCCGCACCCCGCGTTCGGTCGCCGAGATCGCGGCGACCCTGCGCGTACCGCTGGGTGTGGCACGCGTGCTGATCAGCGACGCGGCGGACGCTGGTCTGGTCAGCGTGCACAAGACGATTTCGGGCAATGACGGCGCCGAGGCACATCTGGTGTTGATGGAAAGGGTTTTGAGTGGACTCCGTCGGCTTTAAGGCACCGCGGGAAACCGCGCCCCCGACCATGACATCCGCGAAGATCGTCGTGGCGGGTGGCTTCGGTGCGGGTAAGACGACCTTCGTCGGTTCGGTGTCGGAGATCGTCCCGCTCACCACCGAGGCGATGATGACGGACGCCAGTCGGGGGATCGACAACCTCGACCAGACGCCCAACAAATCGACCACCACGGTCGCGATGGACTTCGGCCGGGTCTCCCTGGACGCGGACCTGATCCTCTACCTGTTCGGCACGCCCGGGCAGCAGCGGTTCTGGTTCATGTGGGACGACCTCGTCCGCGGCGCGATCGGCGCCGTGGTGCTGGCCGACACGCGGCGGCTGGCCGACTCGTTCGCGCCGATCGACTTCTTCGAGGACCGGGGCCTGCCCTATATCGTCGGGGTGAACACCTTCGACGGCATCCTCGAGCACGACATCAACGACGTGCGTGAAGCGCTGTCGATCGACCCCAACATCCCGATCGTCCGGTGCGACGCGCGGGAGCGGGAGTCGACGAAGCAGACGTTGATCACGCTGGTCGAGTACGCGATGCGGCAGTGGATCGCGTTGCGGGCGAGCAACGCGAGGTGATCCTGACGGCGGCAGCGTAGGGGCTGCCGCCCGGGTTTCACCTCACTTCTTCTCATAGGTCAGCAGGACCGCGCGCCCGTCGAGCGTGCGGGTCCCGGTCAACCGCAGATCCGTGCGGACGCCGCCGGGGAAGACCTTCTTGCCGCCGCCGAGCACCACCGGGTGCACGACGATGTGGAACTCGTCGATCAGACCGAGATCGGCGAGCGCTCCCGCCAGTTCGGCCCCGCCCATCAGCAGCAGGTCCTTGCCCGGCCCGCTCTTCAGCCCGGCCGTGCGTTCGGCGAGGTCACCCGACACGACTTCGGTGCTCCAGTCCGCTTTTTCCAGCGTCCGGGAGAAGACGACCTTCGGTGTCTCCCGCCAGACCGGCGCGTACGCGAGGTCGTGCGGGTGGTCCGAGAGCTCCTCCGCCCGCGGCCAGTACGACGACATCATGTCCCAGACCCGCCGTCCGTATACGAGAGTGCCGGTGCGGTCGGTCAGTTCCCGTGAGTGGGCGGACAGCTCCGGGCCCATGATGGCCCAGTCGAACTCGCCGTTCGGGCCTTCGATGTGGCCGTCGAGCGAGGTGTGGACGGCGTAGACGAGCTTGCGCATGGCTTGGATCCCTCCGGTGTGGCGCCCGCCTTCCGGGCGCCGGACACCGAGGGGTCGGAGCGGTCGCGGGGTTCTCGACATGCCTCCCCGCATTTAGTCCTCTGAATGCGTCAGTACTCGTCGTGCCGCTTCCACCAGTACCCGGGGCCGTCGGTCCCGCGGCCGCCTTCCTCCCAGGCCTCCTGCCGCCCGAGCGGCGTCAGGTCCAGATAACGCAGCGTCCCCACCAGCTGGTCCGCGCCGCGGCCGGTGGTGAAGTACGTCCGGAACACGTCGTCGCCGTCGCGCAGGAAGACACTGACGCCGAACCCGCCATCGATCCCGCAGTCCGGGTTGAAGTCGTCGAGGGTCGAGACCCACGGCACGGTCCAGCCCATGCGCTCCTTGTACCGCTCGATCTCGGGCAGCGTCGCCGGCGCGACCACGTACAGCGTGGTGTCGCGGGCGTGCAGATGGGCGGGGTGGCCGATGTTGTCCACGAGCATCGAGCAGCCGGGGCAGCCCGCCTTCTGCCCGGGGGCGAGCATGAAGTGGTAGACGATCAGCTGGCGTCGTCCCTCGAAGAGGTCCAGCAGGGTCATCTTGCCCTGGGGGCCTTCGAATTCGTAGCCGCCGTCGAACCGGACCATCGGCAGGCGTCGTCGTTCGGCGGCGATCGCGTCCGCGGCACGGGTGAGCTCTTTCTCCTTCTCCAGCAACGCGTCTCGGGCGATCCGCCATTCGTCGGCCGAGACGATCGACGGCAGGGTGGTGGTCTCAGGCATCGTTTTCGCCTTTCTGAAGTTCGGCAAGGTGTTCTTCCATGCGGTCGAAACCGCCTTCCCAGAAGCGCCGGTAGCGCTCGACCCAGTCGGAGACCTCGCCGAGCGGGGCGGCCTCCAGCCGGCAGGGCCGCCATTGCGCCGTCCGGCTCCGGCTGATCAAACCCGCGCGCTCGAGGACCTTGAGGTGTTTCGAGACGGCTTGGAGGCTGACCGAGAAGGGTTCGGCCAGCTCGTTGACGCTGGCCTCGCCGGTGGCGAGCCGGGCGAGGATCGCCCGCCGGGTGGGGTCCGCCAAGGCGGCGAACGTGGCGCTGAGCTGATCAGTGGTCATCGCTGCTCAATCGATCGGTTGTTTAACCCTTGGGTTGAATATACTGGTGCGAGTCGATCTGTCAAGGACGAGTGAGAGCGCCGTCACGCGAGTGGATGGGTTTAAAACAGTAGGAAGTCCTAGTATTTTGGAGGGATGAGCAGCGACCTGCACCGGCCCGTGAACCCCGTTCGCTTCGTGACGGCGTCGAGCCTCTTCGACGGACACGACGCGTCCATCAACATCATGCGGCGGATCCTGCAGTCGCAGGGCGCGGAGGTCGTGCACCTCGGGCACAACCGGTCGGTCGACGAGGTCGCGACCGCGGCCATCGCCGAGGACGTCCAGGGTGTGGCCATCAGCGCCTACCAGGGCGGGCACGTCGAGTACTTCAGCTACCTGGTCGAGTTGCTCAACGAACGCGGCGCCGGGCATATCAAGGTGTTCGGCGGCGGTGGCGGCGTCATCGTCCGCGAGGAGATCGACCTGCTGCACTCGCGAGGGGTCGCGCGGATCTTCTCGCCCGAGGACGGCTACGAGATGGGCCTCCCGGGCATGATCAACCTGATGATCAAGGCCTGCGACACGGATCTGTCCGCGCAGTCGCCTGGTTCGCTCGACAAACTGCTTTCGGGTGACATCCCGGCGTTGTCCCGGGTCATCACGCAGCTCCAGCGCGAGGCCCTGCCGCAGGACGTGCTCGGCAAGATTACCGAGGCCGCCAAATCGCGGACGGTGCCGGTGCTCGGCATCACCGGGACGGGTGGTTCCGGCAAGTCGTCGCTCACCGACGAGCTGATCCGCCGGTTCCGGCTGGACCAGGAGGACAAGCTCCGCATCGCCGTGCTCGCCGTCGACCCGTCGCGGCGCAAGGGCGGGGGAGCGCTGCTCGGCGACCGCATCCGGATGAACTGCCTCGACGGCAGCCCGGTCTACTTCCGTTCCCTCGCCACGCGGACCACCAGCGGCGAGATCCCCACCGGGCTTTCCGAGTCCATCCTCGCCTGCAAGGCGGCGGGCTTCGACCTCGTGATCGTCGAGACGCCCGGTATCGGCCAGGGCGACGCCGGCATCGTCGACTACGTGGACCAGTCGCTGTACGTCATGACGCCGGAGTTCGGCGCGGCGTCGCAGCTGGAGAAGATCGACATGCTCGACTTCGCCGACGCGGTGGCGATCAACAAGTTCGAGCGCCGCGGCGCCGAAGACGCCCGTCGCGACGTCGCGCGCCAGCTCGTGCGCAACCGCGAGGCGTTCAGCTCCTCGCCCGAGGACATGCCGGTCTACGGCACCAGCGCCGCGAAGTTCAACGACGACGGCGTCACCGCGCTCTACCAGCACCTGCGCGACACTCTCGCCGAACGCGGCCTGACCGTCTCGGCCGGGGTGCTCCCGAAGGTCGAGGGCAAGGTCTCCACCGACGCCAGCACGATCATCCCGGCCAACCGGACGCGCTATCTCGCGGAGATCTCCGACACCGTCCGCGGCTACCACGCCAAGACCGAGCAGCAGGTCGCCGCGCTGCGCAAACGCGAACACCTCGCCGCCGCCAAGGAGGCGCTGACCGCCGTCGACGCGAGCACCGACGCGCTCGACGGCCTGCTCGCCGCCGCCGAGTCCGATGTGGACGGTGAGTCGACGAAGCTGCTGGCCCGCTTCCAGGAGCTCGCCGAGTCCTACCGCGCCGACGAGCTGGTCGTGAAGATCCGCGACAAGGAACTGCACACCCAGCTCTGGCGCGACACGCTGTCCGGCAACCGGATCCCGCGCGTGGCGCTGCCGCGTTACACCGAGTCCGGCGAGCTGCTGTCGTTCCTGCGCCGCGAGCACCTGCCCGGATACTTCCCTTACACCGCGGGCGTTTTCCCGTTCAAGCGCGAGGGTGAGGACCCGGCGCGGATGTTCGCCGGCGAAGGCGACCCGTTCCGGACCAACAAGCGGTTCAAGCTCCTCTCGGCCGATTCCGACGCGAAGCGCCTTTCGACCGCCTTCGACTCGGTGACGCTGTACGGGCACGACCCGCACACCCGCCCCGACATCTACGGCAAGGTCGGCACCTCGGGCGTCTCCATCGCGACACTGGAGGACATGGAGGTGCTCTACGACGGCTTCGATCTCACCTCGCCGAGCACCTCGGTGTCGATGACGATCAACGGCCCGGCGCCGACGATCCTCGCGTTCTTCCTCAACACCGCGATCGACCAGCGGATGGCGGCGTTCAAGGCCGAACACGGCCGCGAGCCGTCCGAAACCGAGGCCGCCGAACTGCGCGAATGGGCGCTGCGCAACGTCCGCGGCACCGTGCAGGCGGACATCCTCAAGGAGGACCAGGGGCAGAACACCTGCATCTTCTCCACCGAGTTCAGCCTGCGCATGATGGCCGACATCCAGGAATGGTTCATCGAGCACGGGGTCCGGAACTTCTACTCGGTGTCGATCTCCGGCTATCACATCGCCGAGGCCGGGGCGAACCCGATCTCGCAGCTGGCGTTCACCCTGTCGAACGGTTTCACCTACGTCGAGAGCTACCTGGCGCGCGGGATGAACATCGACGACTTCGCGCCGAACCTGTCGTTCTTCTTCTCCAACGGCATGGACGCCGAGTACTCGGTGCTGGGCCGGGTGGCGCGCCGGATCTGGGCCGTCGCGATGCGGGAGCGCTACGGCGCCAACGAGCGCTCGCAGAAGCTCAAGTACCACGTGCAGACCTCCGGCCGGTCGCTGCACGCGCAGGAGATGAGCTTCAACGACATCCGCACCACGCTGCAGGCGCTGTGCGCGCTCTACGACAACGCGAACTCCTTGCACACCAACGCTTTCGACGAGGCGATCACCACGCCGTCGGAGAGCTCGGTGCGGCGCGCGATGGCCATCCAGATGATCATCAACAAGGAGTGGGGCCTGTCGAAGAACGAGAACCCGTTGCAGGGCTCGTTCATCATCGACGAGCTGACCGATCTGGTCGAAGAGGCCGTGCTGCTGGAGTTCGACCGGATCTCCGAGCGCGGCGGTGTGCTGGGCGCGATGGAGACCGGCTACCAGCGCGGCAAGATCCAGGACGAGTCGATCCTGTACGAACGCCAGAAGCACGACGGCACCCTGCCGATCATCGGCGTCAACACCTTCCGCAACCCGAACGGCGGCGAGGACGACGTCGAGGTCGAACTCGCGCGGGCGACCGAGGACGAGAAGCGTTCGCAGCTGGAGCGGCTCGAGGACTTCCAGCACCGCCACCAGGCCGAGGCGCTGGTCGCGCTCAAGACATTGCGCGAGGCCGCGACCCGCGGCGGCAACCTGTTCGGCGTGCTGATGGACGCGGCGCGGGTGTGCTCGCTCGGCCAGATCACCGAGGCGTTCTTCGAGGTGGGCGGGCAGTACCGGCGCAACGTCTAGCGGGGCGGGAATATGGCGCGGCGTGTCCGGGTAGTTACCGGGCATGGAGATCGGAATCGCCACCTTCATCACCGATGAGGGCATCAGGCCGGACGTCCTCGCCGCAGCAGCCGAAGAGCGCGGGTTCAGCTCGCTCCACATCGCGGAGCATTCGCATATCCCGGTCAGCCGGGAGACGCCGTACCCGGGCGGCGGCGAACTGCCGCGCGTGTACTACCGGACCCTGGACCCGTTCGTCGCGCTGACGGCGGCGGCCGGGGCCACGTCGAACCTGAAGCTGGGCACGGGCGTCGCGTTGCTGCAGCAGCGCGACGTCATCCACACGGCGAAAGAGGTCGCTTCGCTCGACCTGGTTTCGCGGGGCCGGTTCGTCTTCGGCGTCGGTGTCGGGTGGAACCGGGAGGAAATGCGCAATCACGGCACGGATCCGCGCACCCGCGGCGCGCTCGTCGACGAGCAGCTCGCGGCCCTGAAGGAGATCTGGACGAAGGACGAGGCCGAATTCCACGGCGAGCACGTCGACTTCGACCCGATCTTCGCGTGGCCGAAGCCGGTGCAGAAGCCGCATCCGCCCATTTACATCGGTGGCGCGGGACAGAAGGCGATGGAGCGGATCGCCAAGTACGGCGACGGCTGGCTGCCGCACGCGCACACCCCGCCGGAAGAGCTTCGCCGGGCGCGGCAGTGGCTGGCGGACCAGGGCCGTGGTGATCTCAAGTTCTCGGCCTTCGGTGCCACCCCGGAAGAGGGCGCGCTGGGCAGGCTGGCCGAGGGCGGTGTCGACGAGGCGACGCTCTTCCTGCCGACCGAGCCCGAAGCGGCGACACTGGAACGACTCGACCGGTTCGCGAAGGTCGCCGAGAGCTTTCGAAAGGGGCAGCAGGCGTGACTGAGGTTCAAATCGGCTTGGCCGCGGCGCTGGAGCAGTTCTCTCCGCGCGAGTCGATCCGGCTGGCCGCACTGGCCGAACAGCACGGGTTCTCCGGCCAGATGGCCGCCGACCACTTCCAGCCCTGGGTCCCTCAACAGGGTGAAGCGTCCTTCGTGTGGAGCGTGCTCGCGTCGCTGGCGGAGAACACCACGGGCGACCTCGGGCCGGGCGTGACGTGCCCGTCGTTCCGGCTGCACCCGTCGATGGTCGCGCAAGCCGCGGCGACACTGGAGGCGACCTACCCGGGACGCACCTGGCTCGGTATCGGCTCCGGCGAAGCGCTCAACGAGCACATCATCGGCGGCTACTGGCCCGAAGCGCCCGAGCGCGTCCGGCGGATGTTCGAGGCACTCGAAGTGATCCGGAAGCTGTTCACCGGCAAGGACGTCAAGCACAGCGGCGAGTTCTTCAAGCTGCACACCACCCGGCTGTGGACGCTGCCGGACGAGCCGCCGCCGATCTACATCGCTTCGGCAGGCCCGTACACCTCGCGCAAGACCGGCGAGCTCGCGGACGGGCTGATCACGCCGGGCGCGTCGATCGAGAAGCTGGCGGGGATCCTCGACAACTTCGGCACCGGCGCGCGCAAGGCGGGCAAGGACCCGGACTCGATGCCGAAGCTGCTGCAGGTGCACCTGTCGTGGGCCGAGGACGACGAGACGGCGTGGGCCAACGCGCTCGACCAGTGGCCCAACGGCGGCATGAAGTTCCCGAAGGCCGACATCCGCTCGCCGTTCGACTTCGCGCAGATGGCGAAACTGGTGCGGCGTGAGGACTTCGAGGGGCGCATGGTCGTCTCGTCCGATCCGGACGTGCACCGCGCGGCGCTGCAGAAGTACGTCGACGCCGGGTTCAACCGGATCTACATCCACAACGTGGGCCGGAACCAGGACGAGTTCATCGAGACCTTCGGGCGGGACGTGCTGCCGAAGCTGACCGCCTGACCCGCCTCGTGAGTGGTGAGGACGGTTCTAACCGTCCTCGCCACTCACGAGGTTTCAGACGTTCTTGTCCAGCAGCAGGTGCACGGAAAGCTCCAGCCGGTTCGCGACGTCGGCCGCCGACGCGCGCCGCGTCACCCAGGCGACCAGATTCGCCATCCAGACGTCGGCGATGACGTGGAAGATGTCACGATCGGCCTCGGTCGGGTCTTCGATGCCCATGGCCTTGGCGAACATGTTCTCCATCAGCCGCCCGACCTGTTCGACCTCGGCGGCCGCGGTCGTGTCGGCGAACATGAACGCGCGGACCATCGCCTCGGTGAGGTGCGGGTCCCGCTGCATCAGCCGGGTGTTGCGGCCGAGGACGAACATCAGCCGCTCGCTCGGGGTGTCGCCAGGGATGGCGGCGCGGTCGAGTTTCTCCTGCGCGCGCTCGAATTCCCTGGCCAGCCCGGAAACCAGCAGGTGGATCTTCGAGGGGAAGTAGCGGTACAGCGTGCCGAGCGCGACATCCGCCTTCTCGGCGACCGCCCGCATCTGGACGGCGTCGTAGCCGCCCTTCGCGGCGAGCGTCAGGGTCGCGTCGATGATGCGGCGCCGCCGGTCGCGTTGGGCCGCGGAGCCGAGTTCCTCGCCGCCCAGCGCGGAGAGACCGTTGCCGCTTCGCGCCTTCGCGCTCGTGGGTGCCTTGGCCTTCCCTGGCATCGCCACGTCCCCCTTCGTCGGAACTTGTTCCACTTTCCTCACGTAGCGTACCTAAGCGGACGAACTGTTCAAGACGTGACCCACTGGGCAAGAAACTGTAACACGTTCTACACTCGCGGGTAGGTCCGGCGAGGAGGTCTCACCCGTGTCGATCGCGCTCACCGAAGAACAAGCGGCCTTGGCCGCGTCGATCCGCGCCTGGGCGGCTTCCGTCCGTCCCGTCGACGCCGTCCGAAGTGGCCGGATCGCCGAGCCGCCGCCGGGGCTGGCGGACCTCGGCCTGTTCGGCGTGGCGATTCCCGAAGACGTCGGCGGCGCCGGCGGTACGCTCGCCGATCTGGCCGCCGGGCTCGCCGAAGCAGCCGAAGCGCTCGTACCCGGCCCTGTCCTCGGGACGGCGCTGGGTGGCGCGCTGCTCGCGACGGTGCCCCAGACCGCCAAGGAGATCCTGCCCGGTCTCGCGGACGGGACCGAACGGCTGGCGGTGGTGCTGGGCAGTGGTTTCCGCATCGAGGATTCGGTGGTCGACGGCGAATCGGGACCTGCTCTCGACGTTCACCCGTCGGCGTGGACGCTGGTCTCCGACGGCGCCGTCACCGCGCTCATCCCGCCCGGAGCGTCCGGAATGGACATCGAGCAGTGCGAGCCGTTCGATCTCTCGCGGCAGGTCGGGCGAGTCCGGTGCTCGAAGGTGCGGGCCGAAGCGGTTTTCGAGGCGCTGCCGGTGGATTCCTACGCCGCCACGCTCGGTGCCGCCGAAGCCGCGGGGATCGCCCGATGGTGTCTCCGGACCGCTGTCGAGTACGCGAAGGTCCGGGAGCAGTTCGGCCGCCCCATCGGGTCGTTCCAGGCGATCAAGCATCTTTGCGCGGAAATGCTGTGCCGGGCCGAAGCCGCCGACGCGCTCGCGTGGGACGCGGCGAGGGCTGCCGAAGACCCCGCGCAGCATGCCCTCGCGGCCGCGACAGCGGCGGCCTACGCGCTCGACGCGGCCGTGGCCAACGCGAAGGACTGCATTCAAGTCCTCGGCGGTATCGGCTTCACCTGGGAGCATGACGCGCACTTCTACCTGCGTCGCGCCGTCGCCCTGCGGCAGTGGCTCGGCGGTTCGGCCCGCTGGCGTCGTCGCGCCGCCGAACTCGCGCTGCGCGGCGACCGCCGGACGTTGAGCGTCGATGTCGGCGAAGACGCCGGACTTCGTGACCTGGTAAGCGAAATCGCCGCGTTGCCCGAGCCGGAGCGACGGGTCGCGCTGGCCGATTCGGGACTGCTGGCCCCGCACTGGCCCGCGCCGTACGGCAGGGGTGCCACCGCGGCCGAGCAGCTGCGGATCGACGCCGCGCTCGACGGCGCGGGTGTCCGGCGGCCGGATCTGGTCATCGGCGGCTGGGCCGTGCCGACGTTGCTGGAACACGGCTCCCCGGCGCAGCGCGAACGTTTCGCCGCACCGACTTTGCGCGGCGAGATCATCTGGTGCCAGTTGTTCAGCGAGCCTGGCGCGGGTTCGGATCTCGCGTCGCTGCGCACGACGGCCCGGCGCGTCGACGGCGGATGGCTGCTCAACGGCCAGAAGGTGTGGACGTCTCTCGCGCGAGAAGCCGATTGGGCGATCTGCCTGGCGCGCACCGATCCCGACGCGCCGAAACACCAGGGGATCACTTACTTCCTGGTCGACATGACGTCCGGCGGCATCAGTACGCGACCGCTGCGCGAGATCACCGGCGACGCCGTCTTCAACGAGGTGTTCCTCGACGACGTGTTCGTGCCGGACGAGATGGTGGTCGGGGAGGTCGACGGCGGCTGGCGGCTCGCGCGGACGACGCTGGCGAACGAGCGGGTCGCCCTCGGGAGCGGCTCGGCGGTGGGGGAGGGCGTCGAGAATCTGCTCGCCACGCTCGGCGAGGACGCCGATCGGGAGCGGCTCGGTGCGCTGATCGCCGACGGGAGCGCCTGTTCGGTGCTGGACCTGCGGGCGACGCTGCGGCGGCTCGACGGGCAAGACCCCGGCGCCGAGTCGAGTGTGCGCAAGCTGCTGGGGGTGCGGCATCGGCAGGCGGTGGCGGAGTTCGCGCTGGAGTCGCTCGGTGAGCGCGCCCTCGTGGACGGCGACCCGGCGCAGCACGAGTTCCTGCTGACCCGGTGCCTCAGCATCGCGGGCGGGACGACCCAGGTGCTGCTGTCGCTGACGGCGGAGCGGTTGCTGGGGCTGCCTCGGTCCTGAAAGTCCCTGTCACGGCCTTTTCGTGTGCCATGAAAGGTCCCTTCCTCGCAAAATCCGCCGGGAAAGGTCCTGTCACGGCACCGCCGCCCGAACGATGTCGGTCCCGTGCTCTAGCGTGCGAGGCGTGGAGTTCGGCACAGGAACCCAAGCCACCTTCGTCCCGTCGGATCCCCCGCGGGACGGCGTGCTGGCGCTCTGGGGAGACGGCGTAGCGGGTGACACCGCGATCGAACTCGTGCTTCCGGCAGGCAAGATCTTCCGGCGCACGAAGGTCGACGCGGCACTCGTCCCGTTGTCACGCGCGATTCCGCGGCTGCTCACCGCGGAGGGCGAGCTGAGCCCGGCCATCGCCGCCTGGTCGGCCGTCGCCGAGGCCGGGGTGAACCTCATCGCCCGCGGCAGGCTGCTGCCCGCGGCCTCACCCGGCGGGGTGGATTCGTGGCGGGTCGGCCCGCTCGACGTCGCCGACGAGGAGCTGCTGCGCGGGCTCGCCGCCGCGCTGCCTCCCGAGGCGCACGCGCTGCCGTTGTCCGGGCTGAAACGGATCCGCCTGCATTCGCCGGAGTCGCTGATCCGCGCGCTCTGGGACGCGACGGCGGACGTGCTGGTCCGCACGCCCGCCGCGAGCGTCGCGGCGGGCGGTCCGGCGTTCGCGGCCGCCCAGCCGACGCTGGTCGGGCCGGACGGCGCCGCGTGGCTGGCGGAACTGAGCGCCCGGCAGGCCCAGGGCGCGCATCTCATCCTGCGCATGGAGGTGCACGAGCCCGAAAATCCCGAAGACGAGCCGACCTTCGAGGCCGTTCTCGCCGTGCGGAGCGCCGCCGATCCGAGCCTGATCGTCGAGGCGGCGACGCTGTGGGACGCGCCGGAGGCGGTGCTGGAACGCATGGGTGAGCAGGTCGAGACGCAGTTGCTGCTCGGCCTGCGCCGAGGAGCGAGGGCGTGGGCGCCGCTGGGCCGCATGCTCCAGTCCGCCGCGCCGACCGGGCTGGTGCTGGACTACGACGAGGTCGTCGACCTGCTGACCCACGGGGACGCGGCGCTGGGCGGCGCCGGCATCGAGGTGCAGTGGCCGAAGGATCTCTTCGCGGGCGAGCTCAAGGCGAAGGCGAGTGCGACGCAGGCTCCGGGTAGCGTCACCGGGCCCGAGTTCACGCTCAAGAGCCTGCTGCGGTTCCACTGGCGGATGAGTCTCGGCGACGAGGACCTCACCGACGCCGAGGTCACCGCGCTCGCGGAGGCGAAGCGGCCACTGGTGCGGCTGCGGGGCAAATGGGTCAAGGTCGACGCCCGCCTGATCGCCAAGGTGCGTGCCCACCGGGCGAAGAAGCTCACCGGGGCCGAGGCGCTGGCCGCGGCGCTCACCGGCGAACTGGAGCTGGACGGCGAAAAGGTCGAGTTCACCGCCCCGTCGGCGCTGACGGGGCTGCTCCAGCGAATCCGGGACAGTGCCGCGGAACCGATCGAGCAGCCCGCGGAACTGAAGGCCACCCTGCGGCCGTATCAGAAGGCGGGGCTGGCTTGGCTGGCGACGATGACCGGGCTCGGTCTCGGCGCCTGCCTCGCCGACGACATGGGGCTCGGCAAGACGATCCAGCTCATCTCCCTGCACCTGCACCGCCGCCCGCGCGGCGAGGGGCCCACGCTCGTCCTCTGCCCGACGTCGTTGCTGGGCAACTGGGAACGGGAATTCGCCCGGTTCGCGCCGGACATCCCGGTACGCCGGTTCCACGGTGGCGGACGCCATCTCGACGAGGTCGCGCCGGACGAGGTCGTGCTCGCCACGTACGGTGTGCTCCGCCGCGATCGCGAGGCACTGTCCGAAGTGGACTGGGGGATGATCGCCGCCGACGAGGCGCAGCACGTCAAGAACCCGCTTTCGGTCACCGCCAAGGAACTGCGGAAGATCCCGGCCGCGGCGAAGGTCGCGCTGACCGGGACGCCGATGGAGAACCGGCTCACCGAACTGTGGTCCATCATCGACTGGACGACGCCAGGCCTGCTCGGTTCGCTCGACGGGTTCCGCCGCAAGGTCGCCCGCCCGATCGAACGGGACCGCGACACCGCGGCGACCGAACGGCTCGCCGCGACCGTCCGGCCGTTCCTGTTGCGCCGCAAGAAAACCGACCCGGATATCGCGCCGGAGCTCCCGCGCAAGACCGAGACCGACCGGTTCGTCCCGCTCACCGCCGAGCAGACGACGCTGTACGAGGCCGTGGTCCGGGAGAACCTCGCGATGATCCGCGAGCTGGACGGCGTGGCCCGGCGCGGGCAGGTGCTCAAACTGCTCACCGAGCTCAAGCAGATCTGCAACCATCCGGCGCAGTACCTCAAGGAGCCCGGCGTGCTGCACGGCCGGTCCGGCAAACTCGCCGCGTTCGAGGAACTGCTCGACGTCATCCTCGACGAGGGCGACAGCGTGCTCGTGTTCAGCCAGTACGTCCAGCTGTGCCGCCTGCTGGAGAAACGCCTGGCCGAACGCGGGCTGCCGACGATGCTGCTGTCCGGGTCGAGCACGCCCAAGGTCCGGGAGGACATGGTCGCCCGGTTCCAGGCCGGCGAGGTCCCGGTGTTCCTGCTCTCGCTCAAGGCGGGCGGGGTCGGGCTCAACCTGACCAAGGCCACCCACGTGATCCATTACGACCGCTGGTGGAACCCGGCGGTCGAGGATCAGGCGACCGACCGCGCGTACCGGATCGGGCAGGACCGGCCGGTCCAGGTGCACCGGCTGATCGCCGAAGGCACGCTCGAAGAGCGCATCGCCAAGGTTCTGGAGACCAAACGCGGGCTGGCCGACGCGGTCATCGGCGCGGGCGAGGACTGGATCACCGAGCTGTCCGACGACGAACTGGCAGACCTGGTCCGGCTCGGGGAGACGTGATGCCCGGCGTGACAGGGCGGAAGCGGCGCACCTTCGGCAACACGTGGTGGGGCAAGGCGTGGGTCGAGGCGCTGGAGGAGCGCGCCAAACTCGACCCGAACCGCCTGCCGCGCGGCCGGACGTACGCGCGCAAAGGCACCGTCAGCAAGCTCGCGGTCGGTGCGGGCGAGGTGACGGCCTGGGTGCAGGGCAGCCGGGCGGTGCCGTACCGGGTGACGATCCACATGCGGGCGTTCACCGAGCCGCAGTGGGAGAGCCTGCTCGGCATGGTGGGCTCGCGGCTCGGGCACGTCGCCGCCCTCCTCGACGGCGAGTTGCCCGGCGAGCTGGCCGAGGACGCGCGGACCGCGGGCGCGGATCTGCTGCCTGGCCCCGGCGATCTGCGCCCGAAATGCTCCTGTCCGGACAGCGCGAACCCGTGCAAGCACGTCGCGGCGGTGTACTACCTGGTCGCGGACGAGGTCGACGCCGATCCGTTCGTGCTGTTCCTGTTGCGCGGCAGGCCGAGGGAAGCCGTGCTCGCGGAACTGCGGTCCCGCCGCGCGCCCGCGAGCGAGCCGGGCAAACGGGTGCGCGCCCCCGCCGCGCCCGGCGTGGACCCAAGGCGGGCCTACACCCGGCGGATCGCCGCGCTGCCGCCGCGGCCGGCCGTCCCGGGCACGGTCGGGCCGCCCGCGGTCCTCGACGTCGACCCGCCGCACCGCACCGGCTGGAGCGGGGAGATGTTCGTCGAACTGGCCGCCGACGCCGCCGCGAGGGCATGGGAGCTGCTGGTCATGGGGCCCGAGCGCGAGGTGGAGCTGTCGTTCGAAGAAGACCTCGCGCGCCGCGCGGCGGCGAGCGATCCGCACGTGGTCGCCGAACTCGCCGAGGCGGCCGGGGTGGCGGCGCGGGATCTGGCCTTGTGGGCGCAGGCCTGGCGTGAGGCGGGCCGGGGCGGGATGGCGGCGGTCCGGGAGGCGTGGCGGCCGGGACAGGCGCCGCTCGCCCAGGCCAAGGCGGACCTGGCCGAGTCGGGATTGCCGGGAGAGCCCAGGACCTGGCGGAACCGGATCACCCAGGGCGATCTGCAACTGCGCTACGGCCGTGACGAACGGTGGTACCGGTTCGTGCGCGACGGCGAAGGCTGGCGGGTCGACGGGCCGTCTTCCGCGCGGCCGGCCGACGTGATCTACCCGCCCTGACCTCCCGTCTCGTGAGTGGCAAGGACGGTTCTAACCGTCCTTGCCACTCACGAGGAGCCGGACCGCAGCCAGGTGCGATAGCTCCACTCCAGGAACCGTTCCACCCCGCGCACCACATGGGCGCTGCGGATGGACGGGAAGACGTCGAAGGCGTGCTGCGCACCGGAGATCTCCGCGTACGCGACCTCACGCTGGGACTTGTCCCGCAGGCGCCGCACGAATTCGCGTGCCTCGCCCACCGGCACCAGCGAGTCGTGGACGCCGTGGATGACGAAGAACGGCGGCGCGTCCTCGG
This sequence comes from Amycolatopsis sp. EV170708-02-1, assembly GCF_022479115.1. Taxonomy (NCBI): domain Bacteria; kingdom Bacillati; phylum Actinomycetota; class Actinomycetes; order Pseudonocardiales; family Pseudonocardiaceae; genus Amycolatopsis; species Amycolatopsis sp. EV170708-02-1. The sequence goes on along the minus strand of NZ_CP092497.1, from coordinate 1,008,845 downwards.
TGATGCGGTCGAGCGGGGACGCCGCGATGTAGTCGTCGAGGAAGTTCACCGGATCCCGGTCCGCCTCGAAGACGTGCCGGGCGATGAGCGTCTTCAGCCGGGTCTGGCTGGAGCGCCGTCCGCTGGTCGCGGCGAAGTCGTACACGCCATAGTGCGGGGCGCACGCTTGGATGCTCGTGTCGGCTTCGGTGAAGCCGGGCTGGAGCGCCGGGTCGTTGGCGGTCAAGGCCAGCAGCGCGGCGAGATGCCCGCCCGCGGATCCGCCGGTGACGGCGACGAAGGACGGGTCGCCGCCGTAGGTCTCGGCGTTGTCCCGGATCCAGGCCAGCGCGCGTTTCGCGGCGACGATATGCGCGGGCCAGCGGGCGGCGGGGGAGAGCGGGTAGTTGATCGCGACGCAGATCCAGCCGCGTTTGGCCATGTGCAGCATCAGCGGCAGGCCCTGCTGGTCCTTGTTGCCGATCACCCAGGCGCCGCCGTGCACCTGGAGCAGGATCGGCGCGCCGGTGACCGGTTCGCGCGGGGCGTAGATGTCGAGCAGGAACCGTTTCCCGCCGGGCGCGTAGGCGATGTTGCGGGTCCGCCGGACCTCGGGGTCGCGCATGCGGAACGGCATGGCCAGCTGGCCCCACGGCGTCGCGAGGTCGGTCAGGCTCGGCGGGTGCTCGAGTTCGTCGACGTACGCCTCGCCGATGCCCTCGGTCAGCGCGGTCTCGATCTCGTCGCGGGCCCGCTGCGACTGCGCGATCAGCGTGCCGAGCCCGGCCGCCGACGCCGCCGCGAGGGCGAGCCCCGCCTTGCTCGACCCGCCGCGGTGCCGGGCGACGTGCGCCGCCGCGTCGGCCGCGGTGAGCGCGAGCAGATGCGGGGCGAGCTCCCCGGTGAGCCAGCCCGCGAAGAACGCCGGGACCGCCGTCCGGGCGCCTCTCGGCGGCTTCAGCGCGTTCGCGGTGAGCGCGAGCTGGAGGGCCTGGCGGACGACGAAACTCGGCTGCATGGGCACCGATCCTACCGCCGGGTGACCGGCTAGAACGGGTTGCAAAGTTCACTTAAGGTGATTCTCATGCAGAGATTGAGTGGTCTGGACGCGAGTTTTCTGTACCTGGAGACACCTGCCCAGGTACTGCACGTGTGCGGGCTGCTCACCTTGGACGGTTCGACCATGCCCGGCGGCTACGATTTCGAGCGTTTCAAGGAGAAACTGGCCGAACGGGTGGAGCTGATCCCGGCGTTCCGGCGCAAGCTGCACAATCCACTCTGGAATCTGGCGCATCCGGTGTGGGTGGAGGACGAGGACTTCGACCTCGAAGCCCATGTTCACCGCATCGGCGTACCCGCGCCCGGTGACCGGCGGGAACTGGCCGAGCTCTGCGCCCACATCGCGGGACAACGGCTGGACCGGGCGCAGCCGCTGTGGCAGTTGTACGTCATCGAGGGCCTGGCCGGCGGCGGGATCGCGGTCCTGCTGAAGATGCACCACGCCAGCGTCGACGGGGTCGGCGGCGCCAGCCTGATCGCCTCCCTCGCCGGGCTCGAACCGGACGCCCCGCCGCCGGAGATCGCACGGGACGAACGCCGCAACGCGGACGTTCCCGGCAGGCGCGCGCTGTTCGGCGCCGGGCTGACGTCGTTCGCGAAACGCCCGGTCGAGGTGGTGAAGCTACTTCCCGGCCTGGTCGAACTCGTGCCGAGATGGCTGGGCAAAGCGTTGCAGGGCAAGGGGATGCCGGTTCCGTTCACGGCGCCGCGGACGTCGTTCAACGGGACGATCACCGCGCATCGCAGCGTCGCCTACGCCTCCCTCGATCTCGACGACGTCAAACGGATCAAGAACGCCTTCGGGGTGACGGTCAACGACGTCGTCCTCGCCGTGGTGGCCGGTGCCCTGCGGCAGTTCCTGCGAGATCGGGGCGAACTGCCGGCGGATCCGCTGGTGGCGACCGTGCCGGTGTCGGTGCACGGCCGCACCGAACGCGAGCACGGGAACAACAAGGTCTCGGCGTTCTTCGCGTCGCTGCCCACCCATCTGGACGATCCGGCCGCGCGCGTGTTCATGCTCGCGGAGTCGAACCGGCTGTCCAAGGACCATCACCACGACATCGACGCGGACATGCTCCAGGACTGGGCGCAGTTCTCGGCGGCGACCATGTTCGGGCTCGCGGTACGCGCGTATTCCGCGCTGCGCCTGGCCGAACGGCATCCGGTGGTGCACAACCTGGTGGTCTCCAACGTGCCCGGTCCGCCGATGCCGCTGTACCTGCTGGGCTGCCGGATCACCGGGCTCTACCCGCTCGGCCCGGTGTTCCACGGCGCCGGGCTCAACATCACCGTGCTGTCCAACGCGGGCCGGGTCGACGTCGGCCTGCTCGGCGCCCGTGAACTCACCGGGGACCTGTGGCCGCTCGCCGACCACTTCGCCGACGCGCTCGCGGAACTGCTCAAGGCCACCTCCTAGATCCTCCCCCTTGCCGTCGCGGCTCCTTCCGGATAAGACTAGAACAGGTTTCAATATTGTGCCCGTTCGCCCCGGTGAGGAGCCAGTGTGGACTTCCAGTTCGACGAGACGCAGACCGAGGTCACCGCGCTGGCCGCGCGCGTGCTCGGCAAGGAGCGTGAGCCCGCGGACACGTGGCGCGCGCTGGCCGACGCCGGTTTGCTCGCGCTGGCGCTGCCCGCCGAACTCGGTGGCGACGGTCTCGGTGTCGCCGAAGTCGCCTTGGTGCTGACCGAACTCGGCCGCGTCGCCTCGACGGCGCCCGCGCTGGCGTCGCTGGCCTTCGGGGTCCTGCCGGTCACCGCGCTCGGCGGGCCGGATCAGCGCTCGGCGCTGCTCCCGCCGGTCGCCGCGGGGGAATCGGTGCTCACCGCCGCGCTGCACGAACCTTCCGCGCCGTTCACCACCCGGCCCGCGACCGTCGCGGAATCGGCCGGGGACTGGCGCCTGAGCGGGGTCAAGGTCGGCGTGCCGTTCGCGGCGGAAGCGACCCGGATCCTGACGCCCGCTTCGCTGCCCGGCGGCACCGGCGTCTTCCTCGTCGATCCCCACGCGGACGGCGTGACCCTGACCCCGACGAGAACCTCTTCCGGCACACCGGATTACACGATGACGCTCGATTCGGTGACCGTCACCGACGCCGATCTCCTCAACGGGCACGGCCCCGGCGAGTCGATCGCGACGCTGCACCGCTTCGCGCTCGCGGGTGCCGTGGCGTTCGGCGACGGGCTGCTCGCCGGCGCGCTCGCGCTCACCACGAAACACGTCGGCGAGCGGGAGCAGTTCGGGCGCCCGCTGGCGGCGTTCCAGGCGGTGGCGCAACAGATCGCGGACGTCTACATCGCTTCGAGGACGGTCCAGCTGGCCGCCCGGTCGGCGGTCTGGCGGCTCGCGGCGGGGCTCGACGCCGACGCTGAACTCGACATCGCGGCCTACTGGCTGGCGGAGGAGGCGCCCGCGGCGCTGGCCGTCTGTCATCACCTGCACGGCGGGATCGGCGTGGACGAAACGTATCCGCTGCACCGGTTCTCGTCGGCGGTCAAGGATCTGGGACGAACGCTCGGCGGCGCCTCGCATCGGCTGGCCGGTCTGGGCGAACTGGTGGCGGGGTGAACCGATGCTGATCGAACTGACCGCGGCGCAACACGAGTTGCGCTCCGAACTGCGCAAGTACTTCGCCGGGCTGGTGAGCGCCGACGAACGGCGCGCGATGCTGCGGGAGCGGCACGGGCCGGTGTACCGCGAGATCGTGCGCCGGATGGGCCGTGACGGCTGGTTGGGCGTCGGCTGGCCGGAACAGTACGGCGGCCGGGGTTTCGGCGAGATCGAGCAGCACATCTTCGTCGACGAGGCCGCCCGCGCCGACGTCCAGCTGCCGTCGGTGACCTTGCAGACCGTCGGCCCCACGTTGCAGGCGTTCGGCACCGAGGAGCAGAAATCCCTGTTCCTGCCCAAGATCCTCGCGGGCGAGGTGCATTTCGCCATCGGCTACACCGAACCCGAGGCGGGAACGGACCTGGCGGCGCTGCGCACGACAGCGGTGCGCGAAGGGGACGAGTACGTCGTCAACGGCCAGAAGATCTTCACCACCGGCGGGCACGACGCCGACTACATCTGGCTGGCCGTGCGCACCGATCCCGGCGCGCCCCGGCACAAGGGAATCTCGATCCTCATCATGGACACCCGCGACCCGGGCTATTCGTGGACGCCGATCATCACCTGCGACGGCGCCCACCACGTGAACGCCACCTACTACTCGGATGTCCGGGTGCCCGCGAACATGCTGGTGGGCAAGGAGAACGAGGGCTGGCGGCTGATCACCACCCAGCTGAACCACGAACGCGTCATGCTCGGCCCCGCCGGACGGATCGGCGGTCTCCACGACCGCGTCCGCGAGTGGGCGGCGTCGCGGAAGACCCCGGACGGCGCCCCGCTGCTCCACCTGCCCGACGTCCGGGCCGTCCTCGCGGAGACCTTGGCGACCGCCCGGATCAACGAACTGCTGAACTGGCAGGTCGCGGCGTCGTCGGCGACCGGGCCGGTGGCGGTGGCCGACGCGTCGGCCACCAAGATCGTCGGCTCCGAGCGCATCCAGCGGCTGACCAGGAAACTGGAGGAGATCGTGGCGCGACACGGCGATCAAGCCGACGCCGAAACCGCGGAACTGGCGCGGTGGCTGGACGTGGTGGCCAAACGCAATCTGGTGCTGACCTTCGGCGGCGGCGTCAGCGAAATCCAGCGCGAGCTGATCGCCACCGCCGGGCTCGGCCTGCCGAGGGTGCCGCGATGAGCATCCAGGAAGCGGCTGAACGCATCGCCGCACGCGGGGAATCCGCGCCGAGGGCCGCGCGTGACGCGGTCAACCAGGCGATGGTGAACAACTGGGTCGAAGCCATCGGCGACCGCAATCCGGTGTACGTCGACGAGGAGTTCGCCGCCGCGAGTGTCCACAAGGGACTTGTCGCGCCACCCGCGATGGCGCAGGTGTGGACGATGGGCGGGCTGCACTGGACGAGGGCGTCGGACGATCCGCTCGGCGCGATGATGGAGGTGCTCGACGAGGCCGGGTTCACCTCGGTCGTCGCGACGAACTCCGAGCAGAACTACTTCCGGTATCTCCGGCACGGGGAACGCGTCGCCGCGACCGCGAAACTCGAAAGCGTCGTCGGGCCGAAACGCACCGCGCTGGGCGAAGGCTGGTTCGTGACGACGAAGACCACCTGGTACGTCGGCGACGAGGCCGTCGCGGACATGGTGTTCCGGGTGCTGAAGTTCCGACCGCCGGGCGCCGGGCCCGCCAAGACGGCCGCGCCCGTCCTGCGGCCGGTGATCAGCAAGGACACCGAGTTCTTCTGGGCCGGTCTGCGGGAAGGGGAACTGCGGATCCAGCGCTGGGGTGAGACCTTGCGGCATCCGCCGGGCCCCATGCCACCGGACGGGGATTTCGACGCCAAGCCCGACTACGTCGTGGCGTGCGGACGCGGAACGGTTTACAGCTACGTGGTGCACCACCATCCGAAGGTCCCCGGCAAGGATCTGCCGTTCGTGGTCGCGCTGGTCGAACTGGAGGAGGGTGTCCGGGTGATGGGCGAGCTGCTCGACGCCGATCCCGAGTCCGTCCACATCGGACTCCCGGTGGAGGCCGCGTTCGTGAAGATCGACGACGAACTGACGTTGCCCGCTTGGAGGGTCGCGCGATGAAGGACTGTTCGGTCGGCACCGAGCTGCCGCCGCTGACGATCGAGGCCACCCCGACCTTCGTGGTGAGCACCGCGCTGGCGACCCGGGATTTCCAGGACGTCCACCACGATCGCGACGCCGCCGTGCAGCGCGGCTCGAAGGACATCTTCCTCAACATCCTCACCGACACCGGCCTGGTGCAACGGTTCGTGACCGACTGGGCGGGCCCGGAGGCGTTCGTGCGGTCGATCAAGATCCGGCTCGGCGTGCCCTGTTACGCCTACGACACGCTGACCTTCACCGGCCGGGTCACGGAACGGGACGGCGACGACGTCGTGGTCTCGGTGTCCGGTGTGGACAGTCTCGGCGAGCATGTGGTGGGCACCGTGGCGATCACGTTGGGAGGCGAGTGATGACCCTCTCCGGACGGGCGGCCATCGCCGGGATCGGTGCGACCGAGTTCTCCAAGGATTCCGGGCGCAGTGAGCTGCGGCTGGCGGCGGAAGCGGTTTCGAGCGCGCTGAAGGACGCCGGGCTCACTCCGTCCGATGTGGACGGACTGGTGTCGTTCACCATGGACGGCAACAGCGAGATCGCCGTCGCGCGGGAGCTCGGCATCCCGGAGCTCAAGTTCTTCAGCCGGATCCATTACGGCGGCGGGGCCGCGGCCGCGACCGTGCAGCAGGCCGCGATGGCCGTCGCGACCGGGATCGCGGACGTCGTCGTCGCGTACCGGGCGTTCAACGAACGGTCCGGCATGCGGTTCGGGCAGGTGTCCTCGGCCGCGGCGGGGCAGGTGAACTCGTCCGGCGTCGACAACGCGTTCCATTACCCGATGGGCATCGCGACCCCGGCCGCGACCGTCGCCATGCTCGCCCGGCGCTACATGCACGAGTACGGCGCGACCAGCGAGGACTTCGGCCGGGTGGCCGTCGTCGACCGCGCCCGCGCGGCGACCAACCCCCAGGCGTGGTTCTACGGCAAGCCGATCACGCTCGAAGAGCACCAGGCCTCCCGCTGGGTCGCCGAACCGTTGCATCTGCTGGACTGCTGCCAGGAGAGCGACGGCGGGGTCGCCCTGGTGGTCACCAGTGCCGAGCGGGCGCGCGACCTGCCGCACCGGCCCGCCGTGATCGCGGCGGCCGCGCAGGGGAGCGGGCCGGACCAGTACGTGATGACCAGCTACTACCGCGACGACCTGCCGGCGCTGCCCGAGATGGGCGTGGTGGGACGGCAGCTGTGGGAGCAGTCCGGGCTGGGCCCCGGCGACATGGACCTCGCCGTGCTGTACGACCACTTCACCCCTTATGTCCTGATGCAGCTGGAAGAACTCGGCTTCTGCGGGAAGGGGGAGGCCAAGGACTTCATCGGCGGCGGCACCCTGGAGCTCGACGGGAAGCTCCCGCTCAACCCGCACGGCGGGCAGCTGGGGGAGGCCTACATCCACGGGATGAACGGGATCGCCGAAGGGGTCCGGCAGCTCCGGGGCGACGCCGTCAACCAGGTCGACGGGGCCTCGCGTGTGCTGGTGACCGCCGGCACGGGCGTACCCACGAGCGGACTGGTCCTGACCGCGGGTTGAGATCACCTCAATGCCCGATGGTGTACTAGAGCGGTACCTGCCACGGTGAAAGGGCTACCGGCCGGGAGGTGCCATGTCTGGACCAATCGTCGTCGCGTGGGCCCTGACCGCGGTGTTCGCCGCGCTGGTGCTGCCGTGCGTGCTGAGACTCGTCCGGCTGGACTACGGCAGGCAGGGCACGGCGGTCCGCAACGGCGACCTGGCCGAACTGCTGCTCGTCGTCGCCATGGTCGCGATGCTGTCGCCGGTGGGCGGCCCGATCCCGGCGGCGGGCTGGCAGGCGGTGCTGGCGCTGACGGCCGGCTGGTTCGCCGTCTCGTGGTGGAAGGGGCGGCGCTCCGGGCACGCGTCGTGCGGGCATCACGCCGTCTCGGCCGTCGCGATGCTGTTCATGGTGACGTTCATGCCGCACAGTGACGTCACCCACGGCCCGTGGCTGGTGATGTCCGGCCCCGGCGGCACTTCGGCGTTGTGGCTCTCGCTGATCTTCGGCGCCGTGGCCGCGTATTTCGCGGCGGACGCGGTGCGCGCCGGGGTGCTCGCGGCGCGGGGCGCCTCGGTCTCCGGTCAGACGTCGCGGCGGGTGTGCCGGGTGATCATGGGGCTCGGCATGGGCTACATGCTGCTGGGTGCGGCGGTGTAGCGGCTGAAGGACGCTTTCCCCTCATGTCACGCGGTGAAGGGCGCTTTCACCGCGTCTTATGCGAGGAAAGCGTCCTTCAGCTCAGGCGAGCGGGACGCGCCGCACGACACCGGCCTCCGCGGCGCCCGCGTCCGGCAGGCCCTCGGCCGGGTTCTCCGCGGCCCACTTGCGGGCGTCGGCGATGTCCTTGTTGAGCGCGACGATCAGCGCCTCCGACGACGGGTACGCCTCCTGCTCGCGCAAGTGGTGGCCCAGCCAGACGGTCAGCACCTCGCCGTAGAGGTCTCCGCTGAAGTCCAGCAGGTGCGCCTCGACGAGCCGGTAGCCGTCCGCGCCGTAGTAGGTCGGCCGCCTGCCGACCGAGACCGCGGCCGCGATCCGGGTGCCGTCGGCGCGTTCGGCCCAGCCCGCCCACACCCCGTCGCCGACCTGGCCGTCCTGGTCGCGCAGCGCGATGTTGGCGGTCGGGAAACCCAGCTCCCTGCCGCGCTGATCGCCCTTCTCCACCTGGCCACGGACCACGAAGTACTCCGTCGTCATGCCGCTCCCGTCCCTGCCGTCACGAGAGCCATGAATACCACGCCTCGCGGCCGGGGTCGACCGCCGTCCACGCCGCGAGAGTGTCCACTGTGTACTGAATCACGCCGTGACGAGCCGGTAGCCCAGGTCGAGTTCCGTCCGGCCGAGCAGGCCGACGTGGTGCCGGTGCCAATGCCCGTCCGCGAGATCGGCGCGCAGCCGGCCGACCGCCGTCGCGACGACGTTCTGGTCCAGCAGGGCCACCCCGGACATCCCCGCGCGCACGCGCTCGGACAGGTAGGCCTCCGGCCTGCGCCAATACGCGCCGAGGAACCCGTCGACGCAGTCGGACGGCACCGGCAGCGGGGCCACCGTGGGTGCCCGGCCCGCCGCGGTCAGTTCTTCGACGACCCGGTCGAGGCAGGCCAGCCTGCTCTCGTGTTCGGCGATCTCCGGCAGGTAGTCCCGCACCAGCCAGAACCGTGCGAACACCGCCTGGTCCCAGGTCACGATCACCTGGCGGCGGGAGACGCGCCGCAACTCGGTCAGCCCGGCGGTCACGTCCGTCCAGTGGTGGACGGTGAGCACCGCCAGCGCGGCGTCGAAGGCGCCGTCGGCGAAGGGCAGCCCTTCCGCGCACGCCTGGACGGCGGGGGCGGCGGTGGACGGACGCTGCGTGATCATCCGCCGCGACGGCTCGACGGCCACCACGTCGCGGTCTTCCGGCTCGTAGGAACCGGCTCCGGCCCCGACGTTGACCACCGAGCGCGCGTCACCGAGGGCGGCGGTGATGGCGGCGGCGACGCGGGGATCCGGCCGTCTCGATCGCGCGTAGTCCCGGCCGAGTTCGGCATACGGGTCCGAGATCAAGGGGCGCACTCGGTCGAGTCTAGCCAGGTCCGCTACCTGCGGGAACGATGATTCAGTCTGTCGTGGTCAAGAAAGTGTCGGAAAGGACGGGCGCGTCGTCCCGGTCCGGCGCCGTGGTCGCGATCAGCAGCCCGGCAGGCTCGCGCCAGACCCGGGTCCGCAGCGGTTCGCCGGGGAAGACGACGCCGGCGAACTTGGCCGAGAACGACGCGACGCGGGCGGCGTCGCCGTCGAGGAATTCGTCGGTGACGGCCTTCGCGATGACGCCGTACGTGCACAGGCCGTGCAGGATCGGCCGGTCGAACCCGGCCGCCGCGGCGAACGCGGGATCGGCGTGCAGCGGGTTGCGGTCCCCGCAGAGCCGGTAGAGCAGCGCCTGTTGCGGCAGCGTCGGTGTGTCGATGACGGCGTCCGGCTCCCGAGACGGGGGTTCGACCCGGTCGGAGGGTCCGCGTTCGCCGCCGAAACCTCCTTCACCACGGGCGAAGATGCTAGACCGCAGTGTCCACAGTGGAGTCCCATCCGAGTCGGTGGCGACCGTCTCGTTCACGATCACGGCCGCCTTGCCCTTGTCGAACACGTCGACGATCCGCGTCCGCGCCACGGCCTTCCCCGAGACCGGGATGGGCCGGTGCGCGATCACCTCCTGCTTGCCGTGCAACACCTTCCCGAGGTCGACCTCGACGCCGGGGAACGAGACCGCCGGCGGCTCGAACACCCGCAAGTTCGCCGCCACGGTGGCGAACGTCGGCAGCACCTGGAGGCCGTCTTCGTAGGTGTAGCGCAGTTCGCGCGGGCTCATCGGGTCCGCGCCGGCGCCCAGCGCCAGGTGGTAGAGCTGCACGTCCGACGCGGTCCAGGCGAAACTCACCTCGCCGAGGTCGGCGCCGATCGCGACCGAAGGATCGATGGGCATGGGGACTCCTACGGTGCTGTGGGTTTGTTCGGGACAGGGCGATCACGCGTGATCGAAGGCGTAACTCGCGTGATTGGGGGCGTAACTCGCGGGCCGCGCGTCATACGGCCCCGATCACGCGAGTTACGGCTCTGAGCACGCGAGTTACGGGTCTGGACACGGGCTGGCGCTGAGGAAACCACCGGCATCTCCTACTCGTAGGTGACGGTGACCTCGTCGGTCAGCGGCAGGGACTGGCACGCCAGCACGATGCCTTCGGCGATGTCGTCGCCGTCGAGGACCTCGTTGTTCAGCATCTTCACCTCGCCGGAGGTGACCCGGCAGGCGCACGCGCTGCACTGGCCCTCGCGGCAGGAGTACGGCGCGTCGAAACCCTTTTCCAGCAACAGGTCCAGCAGCTTCGTCCGGCGTGGCCAGGTGAGGTTCTTGGTCTCGCCGTCGAGCGTGACTTCGACCGACGCCGGGGTCTCGGCCTCTTCGACGGCGACGGGCTCGGCCACCTCGAACGGGTTCCCGCCCAGGGACAGGAACCGCTCCAGGTGGATCCGCTTGCGCGGCAACCCGAGGTCCTTGAGCACCGTGCGCGCGGCGTCCATGAACGGCCCCGGGCCGCAGATGAACGCCTCGTGCGCGGTGTACGGCGTCACCAGCGCGCGCAGGTGCGCCTCCGTCGGCAACCCCTGCAGGCTCTCCAGCCAGTGCACGACGACCAGCCGGTCCTGATACCGAGCAGCGAGATCCGCCAGCTCCCGGGCGAAGATCACCGAACCTTCGTCGCGATTGGCGTACAGCAGCACCACCTTGCCGGTGCCGTGCTCCAGCGCGGATTTGAGGATCGACATCACCGGGGTGATGCCGCTGCCGCCCGCGAGCAGCAGGAAGTCCTCGTCGAGCGACGCGGGGCTGAACACCCCGGCCGGTGGCAGCACCTGGACCTCTTGCCCCGCCTGGAGGTTGTCGCACAGCCAGTTCGACCCATAGCCGTCGGCGGTGCGCTTGACGGTGACCTGCACCCGGCCCTCGTGCGGCGCGCTGGAGAGCGAGTAGCAGCGGGCCACCGAACCGGTCCGGTCGCTCGGCACGCGCAGCGTGAGGAACTGCCCTGGGGTGTAAGCGAAAACGGAGGCGTGCTCGGCCGGGATCTCGAACACGATCGAGCGCGCGTCGGGCGTCTCGGTGATCACCTCGGCGACGGTCACGGTGACGGGGCCGCTCATTCGGGCACCTCCAGCAGGCCGTCCTTCAAGGCGATCTCGATGCTGTCGCTGAGATTGCCGCAGGTGTCGAGCAACGCCGTCTGCGCGCCGGAGGCCTTCTGCTCGGCGAACACCGGGCAGCTCCGGGACGCGTCGCTCGTCCACTGGATGCTGGTGTGCTGCATGCTGTTCTTCTTGACCAGCACGCAGGTCCCGCACGCGCGGCAGCTCAGCGGCCGCAGCCCGGCGGTGAGGAATTCGACGGTCTCGGGCTTCACACCCCGGCCTCTTCCGCCTGCTGCCGCGCCAGGTTGTCGGCCACCTCCGCCGCCCAGACCTCGTTGGCGCGGCTGGTGTCCACTTCGAACTCGAACCGCCGCGTCATGTCCTCGGTGACGTCGGCGGCGTCCACATAGAACTGGTCGTACCAGCGGCGCAGCTGATACACCGGCCCGTCCTCCTCGCACAGCAACGGGTTGTCGATGCGGGTCTTGTTGCGCCAGATCTCGACGTCCTGCAGGAACCCGACGCCGATGCCCTTGGCGAACTTCCCGGCGATCTTGTCCGCGTGCTCGTCCGAGACGCCCTCGAACTTCTTCACGCTCACGCCCCACTGCAGGACGAACGAGTTCTCGGTGACCGGGTAGTGGCAGTTGATCAGCACGTTCTCGATCTCGAAACCCTGGTACGTGTTGAGCAGCGTGTTGATCATGTACGACGGGCCGAAGTACGACGCCTCCGACCGCAGCAGGTTCTCCTCGCCGCCGTAGTTGGACGCCATCCCCTTGTCCGGGCGGCCTTTCGTGTTCAGGTACTGCGTGGCGATATGGCCCTCGAACACGTTCTTGAAGTAGGTCGGGAAGGCGTAGTGGATGTAGAAGAAGTGCGCCATGTCGACCATGTTGTCGATGATCTCGCGGCAGTTGGAGCCCTCGATGAGCACCGAGTCCCAGGTCCAGTTGCTCCACTCGCCGGTGAAGATGCCCTCGATCCGCGGGATGACGACGTCTTCCGGCGGCGGGTTGCCCTCCGGGTCGTGCCAGACGAAGAGCTGCTTGTTCTCCTCCAGCACGGTCCACGACTTCGTCCGCGCCCGCAGCGGAACCCGTTTGGCGTAGGGGATCGACACGCATTTGCCGTTGCCGTTCCAGCGCCAGTCGTGGAACGGGCAGGCGATCTCGTCGCCCTTGACCTCGCCCTGGGTGAGGTCGCCGCCCATGTGGCGGCAGTACCCGTCGAGCACGTTCAGCTTGCCGGACGAATCGGCGAAGACCACCAGTTTCGTCCCGAACGCGGTGATGGCGTGCGGTTTCCCGTCGCGGAACGACTCGGCCAGGCCGAGACAGTGCCACCCGCGCGCGAACCGCGTGGGGGGCGCGCCCGCGTCGATCTGCCGTACGGATTCCGTCGTCATCGGCTGCCTCCCGCTTTGGTGTGATCTTGCTGCGCGAGGTGCTCGGCCGCAAGGTAGCCGAACACCATCGCCGGGCCGATCGTCGCGCCGGGGCCCGCGTAGGTGCGGCCCATCACCGCCGCGCTCGTGTTGCCCGCCGCGTAAAGCCCGTCGATGACCGACCCGTCCTCGCGCAGGACGCGCGCGTGCGGGTCGATCCTCAATCCGCCCTTGGTGCCCAGGTCGCCGGGCACGATCTTCACCGCGTAGTACGGCGCGACGTCCAGCGGACCCAGGCTCGGGTTGGGTTTGTTCCGCGGGTCGCCGTAGTAGTGGTCGTACGCGCTGCGCCCGCGGTGGAAGTCCTCGTCCACACCGCTTTTCGCGAAGCCGTTGAAGCGGCGCACGGTGTTCTCCAGCGCGTCGGCCGGGACCTCGATCCGCTCGGCGAGTTTCGCGATGGTGCTCGCTTTGACCGCGATGCCCGCTTTGAACCAGCGGCCGGGCAGCGGCTGGCGCGGGCCGAGGCCGGTGAACATGTACCGGTTGCGGTTGCGCTGGTCGAACACCAGCCAGGTCGGAATGTTCTCGCCGGGTCCGTCCCCGTCGCCGTACATCGCGTGCACGGCCTCGACGTAGGGCGCCGACTCGTTGACGAAGCGCTCGCCTCGCGCGTTGACCATCAGGCAGCCCGGCCGCGACCGCTCGGCGAGCGCGAACCACGGGCCGCCGGTGAGCGGGATGGACGGACCCCACCAGGCGTCGTCCATCAGGTCGACGGCCGCGCCGAGTTTGAGCCCGGCGTCGATGGCGTCGCCGGTGTTGGCCTCCGCGCCGACGGTCCATTCCGTGCCGATGGGCGCCCGCTGGTACTTGACCCGCATCTCCTCGTTGCGTTCGAACCCGCCGGCGCCGAGGACGACGCCGAGCCGAGCCCGGATCAGCTTGTCCTCGCCCTCGTGGCGCACGACGACGCCGGTCACCCGGTCGCCTTCGATCTCCAGATCCACCAGGGGGTGTTCAGCCAGACGGGGACCTCCGCCCGCCGCAGTCCTTCGCGCAGCCCGGCCGCAAGCGCTTGCCCCATGGACAGCAGCCGCTGACGGCGGATCCGGCCCGCGAGCCAGCGGCCGCCGAGACTCAGTACGCGGAGGATGCCGCGCGGATGCCGGGCGAGCAGGCTCAGCCACCGGTAGTCCGCCTGGGTGATCGGCGCGCCCAGCGGGGGAGCGCTGTACGGCGGCTCCAGATTCGCCAGCTCCGGTCCGAGCAGGTTGCCGTCGAGCGCGGCCGGCTCCACCGACCGTCCGCCCGCGCGCCCGCCGGGGGCTTCCGGGTGGTAGTCCGAGTAGCCGCGGACCCAGCGGAAGCGCAACGGCGTCTTGTCGCAGACGAAGGCGAGGACCTCGGGGCCGCGGTCGAGGAAGGCCGAGCGGAGTTCGGCGGGGACCACGTCACCGACGATCGCTTCGAGGTACTCGCGCGCCCGCTCGGGGGGTTCGGAGATCCCGGCCGCCCGCAGCGCGTGGTTGCCGGGGATCCAGACGCCGCCGCCGGAGCGCGCGGTGGAGCCGCCGAAGTGGGCGGCCTTCTCCACGACCAGGACCTCGAGTCCCCGGTGGGCTGCGGACAGTGCGGCGGTCATCCCGGCGGCACCGGTGCCCGCCACGATCACGTCGAACTCCATACGCCCCTCACCTGAAACACGTTGTAGGAAGTATCGAGCAGCATCCGCGCTGCTCCAGTCACCATAGACGAGAACGTGTTCTAGTTCTAGGGTAGGGCCATGGACTCCCTCGTCGCGGATGTGGTGATCGTGGGTTTCGGTGCGGCGGGCGCCTGCGCGGCGATCGAAGCGGCCGACGCCGGTGCCCGGGTGCTCGTGCTGGACCGGTTCTCCGGCGGTGGCGCGAGCGCGGTCAGTGGCGGTGTCGTCTACGCCGGCGGCGGGACGGCGCAGCAGCGGGACGCCGGCGTCGACGACAGCGTCGACGCGATGTACGACTACCTGCGGCTGGAGGTCGGCGACGTCGTCTCCGAGGAGACGCTGCGGCGGTTCTGCGCGGGTAGTACGGAGATGATCTCCTGGCTGGAAGGCAACGGCGTGCCCTTCGAGGGCAGTCTGTGCCCGTACAAGACGTCTTACCCGAGCGACAAGCACTATCTGTACTACTCGGGCAGCGAGGCGGCGGGCGGTTTCCGCGACGCGGCCAAGCCGGCGCCGCGCGGGCATCGCGTCAAGGGGCCGGGCACTTCGGGAAAACTGCTGATGAAGCGGCTGATGGAGGCGGTCCGGAGCCGCGGGATCCAGGTGCTGCCGCAGACCGCCGCGCGGAACCTCATCGTCGATGAGGACGGGGCAGTCACCGGTGTCGTCGTCTCGTCTTTGCGGGACGCCCCCGCTCGCGTGCGGGCCGCGCACCGGAGGCTGTCGGCGTATGCCGCCAAACCGGGGATCTACGTGCCCTCGCTGCGGAAGTCGCTGCACCGGCGAGCGGAGCGGATCGAACGCCGCTACGGCCGTGAACTGCGGATTTCCGCTACCCGCGGAGTCGTTCTCGCGGCGGGCGGGTTCATCGCGAACCGCGAGATGGTGCGCGAGCACGCGCCCGCGTATCGGGGCGGGCTGGCGCTCGGGACCTCCGCCGACGACGGGTCCGGCATCCGGATGGGCGTCGAGGCGGGCGGGGCCACCGCCGAACTCGGGCGGATCTCCGCGTGGCGGTTCATCACCCCGCCGTCGGCATTCCTGGGTGGCCTGCTCGTGGACAAGACGGGCGGCCGCATCATCGACGAATCCCGGTACGGCGCCGCCGTCGGCGAACGGATGATCACCGAACATGACGGACGAGGCTGGCTGCTGGTCGACGACGCCATCGTCCAGGAGGTCAAACGGGACGCGCGCGGGCAAAGTCAATGGTTCCAAGGGCTTCAGGTGCGGTATCTGCTGCGGCAGCGCGTCGTCGCCGGTTCGCTCGACGAGGTCGCGCGCAAGGCGGGCGTTGATCCCGGCGGGCTGGCCACCAGTGTCGAGGCGGCGCGGTCCGGCGCGGATCCGACGGGCAAGCCCGCGGAGTTCGCGCGGCCGCTGGACCAGGCGCCGTACTCGCTGATCGACGTCTCGATCAAGCCGAACCTCGGCTATCCGTGCCCGATGCTGACGTTGGGCGGCCTGGTCGTGGACGAGGAGACCGGTGCCGTCCGGTCCGGTGCCGGCGTGCCCATTCGCGGTCTGTACGCGGCGGGGCGGACCGCGGTGGGAATCTGTTCTAGGTCCTACGTGAGTGGTCTGTCGCTGGCCGACTGCGTGTTTTCCGGGCGGCGTGCCGGACTGCACAGTGCGCTCGACCGGGGATCGGTCGACAAAAACGAGAACGTGTTCTAGTCTTGGATCCGGTTCACGGAGTATGGCGAGAGAGGGAACGCATATGAGCGAGCACGCCGCGCAGGACGTGATCGCGGGGATCCGGGAGCTGCTGCCGGTCCTGCGGGAACGGGCGCAGGAGGCGGAGGACGCCAGGCGCGTTCCCGAGGAGTCCGTCAAATCCCTGCAGGAGACCGGGTTCTTCAAGATGTTGCAGCCGAAGACGTTCGGCGGCATCGAAGCCGACCCGGTGAGCTTCTACACCGCGGTCAAACTCGTCGCGAGCGCGTGCGGGTCCACCGGCTGGGTCGCCTCCATCCTCGGCGTCCACCCGTGGCACCTCGGTCTGTTCGAGGCGCAGGCGCAGCAGGACGTCTGGGGTGACGACACCGATGTCCGCATCTCGTCGTCGTACGCGCCGATGGGCAAGGCGGACGTCGTCGACGGCGGCTACCGGCTGAGCGGGCGCTGGAGTTTCTCCTCCGGCTGCGACCATGCGACCTGGGTGCTGCTGGGCGGGCCGACGTTCTCCGGCGGCAAACCCGTCGACTTCTGCACCTACCTGGTGCCGATCTCCGACTACACGATCGAAGACGTCTGGGACACCGTGGGCCTGCGCGGCACCGGGTCCAACGACATCATCGTGAACGACGTCTTCGTGCCGAAGCACCGTGCGCTGAGCTTCATCGCGACCTCGAAGTGCAAGACTCCCGGGCAGGAGATCAACCCCGGTCCGCTGTACAAACTCCCTTACGGTTCGGTGCATCCGAGCACGATCACCGCGCCGATCATCGGGATGGCGCAGGGCGCGTACGACGCGCACGTCGAGTACCAGGGCAAGCGGGTCCGCGCGGCGTACGCCGGTGAACAGTCCAAAGAGGACCCGTTCGCCAAGGTGCGGATCGCGGAGGCGGCCAGCGAGATCGACGCGGCCTGGCTCCAGCTGACGCACAACATCGACGAGCTGTACCAGCTGGCGTGCCAGGGGGAGAAGCTCCCGTTCCCGACGCGGCTGCGGGTCCGCCGTGATCAGGTCCGCGGCACGGAACGCGCGATCTTCGCCATCGACCGGCTTTTCGAGAACTCCGGCGGCCGCGCGCTGCAGGCCGGAACGCCGATCCAGCGGTTCTGGCGCGACGCGCACGCGGGCCGGGTGCACGCGGCGAACGACGCCGAGCGCGCCTACGTCATGTTCGGAACCGGCGCCTTCGGGCTGCCCGTCGAGAATGCGATGGTCTGATGACCGAAGGCAAGTACGTCACCGTCCGCACCGGTGAACAAGAGGGCGGACTGAAGCTGCACTACCACGAGGCGGGCACGGAACACCAAGAGACGGTGATCCTGCTGCACGGCGGCGGGCCCGGCGCGTCGGCGTGGAGCAACTTCGGCCGCAACCTGCCGGTGTTCGGCAAGAACTACCGGACGCTGGCCATCGATCAGCCCGGGTTCGGCCGCTCGGACAAACCGACCGAGCATCCGCAGTACTTCCGGCACAGCGCGGACGCCGTCGTCGGGCTCATGGACGAACTCGGCATCGAGCGGGCGCATTTCGTCGGGAATTCGCTCGGCGGCGGGGCGTCCGTGCGGCTCGCGCTCAACCATCCGAAGCGCGCCGGGCGTCTCGTCCTGATGGGGCCGGGCGGCCTGAGCGTGAACCTGTTCGCGCCCGATCCCACGGAAGGCATCAAGAACCTCGGCAGGTTCAGTGCTCCGCCGGGGCCGAGCCGCGAGAAGCTCGAAGCCTTCCTCCGGATCATGGTGCACGACCAGTCGCTGATCACCGACGAGCTGATCGACGAGCGGTTCGCCGCCGCGAGCGCGCCGGAGTCGCTGGCCGCGATGAAGGCGATGGGCAAGTCGTTCGCCCAGCCCGACACCTACGAAGAGGGCATGTTGTGGCGTGAGGCGCATCGCCTGCGCCAGCGCGTGCTCCTGATCTGGGGCCGGGAAGACCGGGTGAACCCGCTCGACGGCGCGTTGCTCGCGCTCAAGACGATCCCGCGTGCCCAGCTGCACGTGTTCGGCGGCTGCGGGCACTGGGCGCAGCTGGAGAAGTTCGACGAATTCAACCGGCTGGCACTCGACTTCCTGGGAGCCTCCTGATGGGTATCCGCTCGCTCGCCTACCTCCGCATCGAAGCCACGGACATGGCCGCGTGGCGCGAATACGGGCTGAAGGTCCTCGGCATGGTCGAGGGTTCCGGCACGAATCCGGAAGCGCTCTACCTGCGCATGGACGATTTCCCGGCGCGGCTCGTGATCTTCCCCGGCGAGCGCGACCGGCTCGCCGTCGCGGGCTGGGAGGTCGCCAACGCCGGCGAACTCGACGAGATCCGCGCGTCACTCGACGCGCACTCGGTGCCGTACAAGGAGGGCACGCCGGATCAGCTGGCCGATCGCCGGGTCGACGGCCTCGTGTCCTTTGAGGACCCTTCCGGCAACACGCTCGAAGTGTTCCACGGTGTCGCGCTGCAGCACCGGCGCGTGGTGAGCCCGTACGGGCACAAATTCGTGACCGGTGAGCAAGGACTCGGGCACGTCGTGCTGTCCACGCACGACGACGAGGCCTCCTTGCGCTTCTATCGTGACGTGCTCGGGTTCCGGCTTCGGGATTCGATGAAACTGCCGCCGCAGATGGTCGGCAGGCCCGCGGACGGCGCACCGGCTTGGCTGCGGTTCTTCGGTTGCAACCCGCGGCACCACAGTCTCGCGTTCCTGCCGATGCCGACACCGAGCGGCATCGTGCACCTCATGGTCGAGGTGGAGAACACCGACGATGTCGGCCTCTGCCTCGACCGGGCCATCCGCCGGAAGGTGCCGATGTCGGCGACCCTCGGGCGGCACGTCAACGATCTGATGCTCTCGTTCTACATGAAGACCCCCGGCGGCTTCGACGTCGAATACGGCTGCGAGGGGCGTCAAGTGGACGACGAGAGCTGGATCGCCCGAGAGAGTACGGCGGTTTCCTTGTGGGGACACGACTTTTCAGTCGGCGCCCGTCCGCCGGGGCAGTCGTGACCCCGGTGACGGACCTCGGCGCGGATATCGATCCGGCACGGTTCCGCACGGTGCTCGGGCATTTCTGCACCGGTGTCGCGGTGGTGACCGGGCACGACGGCACGGCACCGGTGGGTTTCGCGTGCCAGTCGTTCGCGGCGCTTTCGCTGGATCCGCCGCTGGTGCTTTTCTGTCCTGCCAAGACCTCCCGGACCTGGGCGGTGCTCGCCGAGTCCGGCCGGTTCGCCGTCAACGTGCTCGCCGAAGACCAGCAAGAGGTCAGCGCGGTGTTCGGCGCGCGGGGCGCGGACAAGTTCGCGTCGGTCGACTGGACCCCCGCCCCGTCCGGATCCCCTTTGCTGACCGGGGCCTTGACGTGGATCGACTGCACGCTCGAAGCCGTGCACGAGGCGGGGGACCACTATGTCGTCGTCGGCCGGGTCACCGCGCTCGGGGAACCGTCGGACGATCGGCCGCTGCTGTTCCACCGCGGGCGGTACACGGTGACCGAGCCGGTGACGGACGCGCTGGCCGCGCTCATGCCCTGGCCGCGTCCCGACGACTGGCTCTGATCGGCTCGCCGGCTTCGTGCAGACTGCGCAACGCGAGCGAGTACGACTCGATGAGCCCGGTCTCGTGATACGGCACGCCGATCTCGTCGCAGTACCGCTGGACGATGGGCCGCGCACGGCGCAGATGCGGAGACGGCATGCTCGGGAACAGATGGTGCTCGATCTGGTAGTTGAGCCCGCCGAGCGCGACGTCGACCACCCGGCCGCCGCGGACGTTGCGTGACGTGAGCACCTGCTTGCGGAGGAAGTCGAGCTCGGTGTCGCCGGACAGGATCGGCATCCCCTTGTGGTTCGGCGCGAAGATCGATCCCATGTAGACACCCCACAGTGCTTTGTGGACGATGAAGAAGACGAGCGCCTTACCGGGGGACAGGACCACGAGCAGCGCGCTGAAGTAGAGCGCGAAATGCGCCAGGAGCAAGGCCGCTTCGAGCCCGCGCCGCCGGAGGCCCGGCTTCGCGACCGCGCGGATCCCGGAGAAGTGCAGGTTCAGGCCTTCGAGGGTGAGCAGCGGGAAGAACAGGAACGCCTGGTACCGGCCGATGAAACGGGGGAGTCCCTTGCTGGCCCGCGCCTGGTCCTTCGACCAGACGAGGATGTCCGGATCGACGTCGGGGTCGAGGTCCTCGTGGTTCGGGTTCGCGTGGTGGCGGGTGTGCTTGTCCATCCACCAGCCGTAACTCATGCCGACACCGAGATTGCCCGCGATCCGGCCGGCGATCTCGCTCGGGCGGCGGGTGCGGAACACCTGGCGGTGCGCGAGATCGTGCGACAGCAGGGCGATCTGGCCGAACATCACCGCCTGGAAGACAGCGATCCCCAGCTGCCACCAGGAATCCCCGATGGCGAAGAAGGCGATCCAGCCGGAGACGAAGAGGGTGGCGACCAGGCCGATGCGGAAGACGTAGTAGCCGGGACGGCGGTCGAGGAGGCCCGCTTCGCTGACGCGGCGGGACAGGCGGGCGAAATCGCTGCCTGTGCGGAGGTTTGCGGTCACCGTTGTGAGTCTGGCTCGGGACCGGGGCGGGGTGAATGCGGTGCGCCGGTGGGTTGATGCGGGGGCTGGCCCTACCCTGGTGCCGGTGGGTGTTCGCGATCAGCGTGGCCGGTCCCGGGTTTGGTCGCACGGATGCCGTACGCCACGGGCAAAGCCTGCCCGCCGACCACGAGCCGGTACCTGCCGTCCGAGCCTCGCGTGAGCGTCTCCGGTGCTCCGAGTTCCGGTGTCGCGCGATCCAGGTACTCGGTGACCGTGTCGATCCGGAAACCGGACTCGGCCGCCGCCGTGACCATTTCCCCGATCCCGTGGGCGAACCCGACGGTCATACTCCGCGCGGGCGGCAGGCTGACCCCGGCATAGGTGCTGCCGACCGGCCGGCGCTGGGGTTGTCCGCCACCGTAGGGGAAGACGGCGACGGCCGGGTCGCCGGAGCGGAACATCTGCAACAGCGGATGGGTCTCCACGATCACGAGCCCGCCGCCGGGGCGCAACGCCGCGGCCGCCGACCGCATCCACGAAAGCGGCTTCTCGATCCAGTAGAAGATCCCGTACGACGCGAACACCAGGTCGAACCGGCCATGCAGATCCGTCGGCAGGTCTTGGACGTCGGCGAGCCGGAAGGTCGCGGGAAGGCCGGCCGCCGCCGCCAGCTCGCGTGCCCGCCTGATCGCGGTCGTCGAATAGTCGATTCCGGTCACGACGGCGCCCTTCCTGGCGAAGGACAGCGTGTCGAGTCCGATATGGCATTGCAGGTGCAGCAGGGTCATGCCGGACACCTGCCCGACGGCCGCGGTGACCTCGGCCCACTCGCGTTCGTCGAGACTGGACCCGCCGTCGAGGAACCCGGGGACGTCGTAATAGTCGTCGTCACCGTGCAGACCGGCCAGGTGGTCCCACCAGGCGCGGTTGATCTCGGTCGCGTCCTGGTCGGTCACCCGCGCTCCCTTCTGCCGCCCGGGGCGATCGGCAGTCGCTGAAAGCCGCGCAGGGCGGGATTGGGATCCCGGATCGCGCCCGGAGCGAGGCACATGTCCGGATAGTGGGCGGCCAGCGCGCGCAGGACGCCGTCGCCGACCGCGAGCGCGAGGGAGATCCCGACACAGGCGTGGGTGCCGTGGCCGAAGCCGAGATGCGGGTTGGCCGCCCGATCCGGTACGAGGTCCGCGGCGTCACCGAAGCGCCTCTCGTCCCGGTTCGCCGCACCCAGCAGCAAGATGACGGTCTCGCCGGCCTCGATCCTCTGCTCGCCGAGCACGGTGGACTTGACGCAGTAGCGGCTGGCCACCTGCGCGCTGCCGTCGAAGCGGATGAGCTCGTGCAACAGTCGCTTGAGATCGGTGGTCCCGGCGATCGACCTCAGCCCGCCGGGTCTGGCCAGCAGCGCGTACAGGGCGAGTGACACGAACCGCTGGGTCGAATTGATCCCCGCCAGCAGCAGAACCCGCACCGAGTTCATCAGCACCCGCAGATCGGCCTTCCCGGCCAGCGGGTTCTCTCGCAGTGCGGCCAGTACGCCGCCCGCGGGCCCGTGCCACCACTGCTCGAGCATCGTGCTGAGCTGCCTGCGTGCCGCCGCCAGTTCGGCTTCCCGTCCGTCGGGGAGGAGCCCGCTCATCATCCCGCGGATGATCACGGCGGACACCTCGCCGAAGTCGTGGGCCGCGCTGTCCGGCGCGCCGACCGCGGTCATCGTGAGCTCCGTCGTGATCGGCAGGGACACCGCTTCGACGAAGTCGATTTCCCGGCCCTCGGCCGCCCGGACGAGCTCATCGGCTCGTCGCCAGGCGGTCCGTACGATCTCGTCGAGGTCGAGGGAGCGCATCGCGTGCACGATCATCCGCCGGACGACAGTCTGTTCCGGTGGATCGAGGGTCTGGATGCTGCCGCCCGGCTCGGGCAGGTCCTCGCCGATCTTTCGTGGGTCCGCCCCGAAGGCATCGGTGTTCTCCAGCACCGCAAGGCAGTGCGAATATCTCGATACCACCCACGATTCGAGCGTTCGATGCCAATGGACCGGATGCCGCTCACGGAGTTCTCGATAGATCGGATACGGGTCGGCGAGGAAGGCGGGGTCGAGCGGATCCCACGTCAGCGTGGTCGGCACGGCGGCTCCGATTTCCGGTGTGGTGTTCCCGTGTTCCCGGGCGGACCCGGGAACACGGGGTACAACGGATCACGATCCATCAGTACAGGTGCTTCATGATCGAACCTCCCTCCGGGCGTGACTCCGTTTCTCGGCTTGGGCTCGGCCGAGTGGGAATTGCGCAGGAGAGGAATTCCCCATTGCCGTGGTGATCGATTGTCGCGATGGCTCCCGCAGGTCCTCATCCACCATGATCGGATGACCACTCGTTGTCAAGACCTGAAGGGACTGCTGATTTCGTTGCCCTTCACCGCAACCGGACTGTCCTTTGTGGATGGTGTCGGTGCATGGGCGATTTCTCGGCTTTACGGAATCATTGGTCGATGAGTGATTCTTGTGCGGGTTTCGTGGCCGCTTCCCGTGCCGCGTCGAAAGGAGCCCGATCGAACACGATGCGCAACTCCACGATCTTCCCTTCCCGCACCGTCAGCAGCTCGGCCCCCGGCGCGCTCGCCACCGGCAGGGTCGCCGTGTCGTACATCAGCAACGCCGTCGTCTCGTCCCCGAACGCCGAAAGCAGGGTCGAACCGGTCAGGATCTCGGTGAACGGGCCCATGAACCCGCGAAACGCTCCCGCACCGGAGAGCGGTCCGCCGGGTGTGTGGCAGACGATGTCGTCGGCGACGTAGGTCATCGCCTTCTCGAAGTCCTTGCCCGTCCACGCGTGGTGGTAGGAGAGCGCGACATCCAAGGCTGGACTGGTCATGATGGTTCCTTTCGTCGGTCTTCACCCAGTCAGACACCAGCCCCGCCGCGAAAGGAACGGTCTGTGAGCACCACGGCAACGGACGAGCAGTCGTTTCGCGAGCTCGCCGAGACGTATCGGCACGAGCTCCACCTGCACTGTTACCGGATCCTCGGCTCTCTCACCGACGCCGAGGACGCCGTCCAGGAGACGCTCCTGGCCGCATGGCGCGGCCTCGACGGCTTCGAGGGGCGCTCATCGCTTCGCACCTGGCTGTACCGCATCGCCACCAACCGCTGCCTCAACGCCCTGAGGGACGCGGGCCGCCGTCGCCCGCCCGAGCCGGTGCCGCCGTTCGACCCGCCGGAGCCGAGCCGCCGTGGTGAAGTGACCTGGTTGCAGCCGTATCCGGACGAGTTCCTCGAACGCGTCGCCGACCGCGAACCCGGCCCCGAAGCGCGCTACACCGCCAGGGAGGCGGTCGAGCTCGCCTTCATCACCGGACTCCAGCTCCTCCCGCCGAGGCAGGCCGCCGTGCTCGTCCTGCGGGACGTCCTCTGTTTCCCCGCCGGTGAGGTCGCGGGCATGCTCGGCACCACCGAGACGGCGGTCAAAGGCATCCTTCAGCGCGCCCGTGCCTCCCTCGACAAGCATCGCGAGCGCGCCGGGCACCGGCCGTCACCTCAAGAACGCGAGCTGACCAGGCGATTCGCCGACGCCTTCACCGCGGGCGACCTCGATGGCGTCCTCGGGCTGCTCACCGACGACGCTTGGCTCGCCATGCCGCCGGCACCGCACGAGTACCACGGTCTCGAAGCGATCGCCGGTTTCCTCCGCGTCACGATGGCCGTTCCCGTGGAGGGTTTCACCATGACGCCGGCGCGGGCGAACAACCAGCCCGCGTTCGCCTGTCGTCACGGTGGGACACCGGCCGGGTTGATGGTCCTCACGCTCGACGGCGACCGTGTTCGCGCCATCACCCGGTTCCTTGGGCCTCGTGAGTGGTAAAGACGGTTAGAACCATCCTTACCACTCACGACATCGGTGGCCGCACCCGCGCCAGGTGTTCCCCGGGCGAGCCGAACAACTGCGCCGCGCCGTGCGCCCGTTTGAAATAGCGGTGCGCCGGATGCTCCCAGGTGATCGCGATCCCGCCGTGCAGCTGGATCATCTCGCCCGCCACCGTCGCCAGCGCCTCCGAACAATGCACCTTCGCCACCGCCGCCAGCCGGCTCGACTCCGGAGCCGCGTAGGCCGCCGAGCGCGCGGTCTCCACCAGCACGTGGAGATCCGCCATCCGGTGCTTCAGCGCCTGGAAGCCGCCGATCGGCCTGCCGAACTGGTGCCGCTGCTTGCTGTACTCCACGGTCAGCTCGAACGCCCGCGCCGCGGCCCCGGCCTGTTCGGCGGCCAGGACGGCGCACGCGACGTCCCGCAAGGCGCCGAGGTCGACGGGGCCGAGCAGCCGGGCAGGAGCGCGCTCGAAGCTCACGCGGGCCAGCCGCCGGGTTTCGTCCATCGCCGGAGTCCGCACACGCCGGGCATCGGAGACCTCGTACAGCGAGCCGCCGGCCACGACCAGGAGGATCTCGGCCTCGTCACCGTGGAGGACGTAGTGCGCCTCGCCCTCCAGCGCGGAGCCGACGACCCGGCAGGCAGACGTGTCCCAACGGCCATCGGCGCCGGTCCAGGCCACCGCGCCGACGGTGCCTTCGGCGAGGCGGGGGAGCAGCCGTTCGCAAGCCTCGTCGTTTCCCGTGGCCAGGACGGCGTGCACGGCGAGCACGGCCGAGCCGAGGAACGGCACGTCGGCGAGAACCCTGCCCAGTTCCTCGGCGACCACCTGCAGCTCCGCCGTCCCGGCGCCGAGCCCGCCGAAGCGCTCGGGCACGGCCAGCGCCGCGACGCCGATCTGTTCGCACAGTTCCGGCCAGGGATCCGCTTCCCGGTCCAGCAGTTTCCGGACGCTGTCCCGCAGCGCGTCCTGCTCGGCGGTGAACGTCATGACAGCACCCGCTCCCGATGGAACCGCGGCGTGCCCCAGGCGCCGACCAGCGCGCGGACCCTGGTCAGGCGCAGGCCGAGCGCGTGTTCCGCGGTGTAGCCGATCGCGCCGTGCACCTGCAGCCCCGTCCGGGCGGCGAGATGCGCGGCGTCGCCACACGCCACCTTGGCCGCGGAGACGTCGCGCCGGTCCAGGGTGACGGCCGCGCCGAACAGCAACGGTTCGGCCAGCGTGAGCGCGGTCGCCACGTCGGCGAGCAGGTGTTTGACCGCCTGGTATCCGCCGATCTCTCGGCCGTACTGCTTGCGCTGCGCGGCGTAGGCGACCGACGTGTCGAGCAGCCACCGTCCCGCGCCGAGGAGTTGTGCGGCGGTGGCGAGACAGCCCAGTTCGAACGCTCGGTCCGCGTCGAGTGCCGTGCCGAGGTCGTCCCCGGCCACCGGTGGGAAAAGCCGTCGCGAACCGTCCACAGAGGACAAAAGCGCGCCGGGGGTGAACGCGCGGAGCCTGCCGTTCTCGACCGACAACCGCGCGTCCGCAACGTCGGAATCCAAGGCGTACGGCACGTGTGGCGCGTACGCGACCGACGCCAGCGTCTCACCGGAAGCGACCGACGTCAGCAGCTCGTCGTCCAGCAAGGACGGCAGGACGGCCACGGTGTCGGTCCACGGCCCTGGAGCGCAGTGGTAGCCGAGCCGTTCGAAGCCGACGGCCAGATCCACCGGGGTGGCGCCGACCCCGTCGTACTTCTCGGGGACCGCCAGCGCGGTGACGCCGAGCTCCGCCAGGCGGCGCCAGATCTTGAGCCCGGGGCCGGGATCACCCGCCGCCCAGGCACGGTTGGCCGAATCGGTGTCCACACCGGACAGGAGATCGTTCAGGCTGCGGGAGAACTGCTCCTGCTCGCCGGAGAGTGCGAACCTCATCGAGCCCCTTCGGCAGGCCGAGCAACCGTTCGGCGACGATGGACCGCTGGATCTGGTCGGTCCCGCCGTAGATCGGTCCCGCCAGGGAGAACAGCCAGCCGTCGCTCCAGCGGCCCCGCAGTTCGGCGTCCGGGCCGAGGACGTCGAGCGCGGTCTCGTGGAGGGCGACGTCGAGATGTGACCAGAACAGCTTGTTGACACTGGATTCCGGGCCGAGCTCGGCACCGCCCGAGAGGCGGGTGACCGTGCCCAGGGTGTACAGCTGGTAGGCCCGCGCGCCGATCCACGCGTCGGCGACCCGGTCCGCGGTGTGCGCGGGGCGCCCGGCGTCGCGCCAGAGCGAGACCAGCCTGTCCGCCGCGGCGAGGAACCGGCCGGGGCTGCGCAGCGACAGACCGCGTTCGTTGTTCGCCGTGGTCATCGCGACCCGCCAGCCCTCGCCCGGCGCGCCGATCACGTCCTCGTCGGGGACGAAGACGTCGTCGAAGAAGATCTCGGCGAACCCCGGTTCGCCGTCCAGCTGGGGGATCGGCCGCACGGTGACGCCTTCGGCCCGCAGATCCACCATCAGATAGGTGAGTCCCTTGTGCCGCACCGACTCCGGATCGCTGCGGAACAGGCCGAACGCGCGATCGGCGAACGCCGCCCGCGAGCTCCACGTCTTCTGCCCGCTGACCCGCCAGCCGCCGTCGCAGCGGGTCGCGGTGCTCCGGAGGGCGGCGATGTCGCTGCCCGCCTCGGGTTCCGACCATGCTTGCGCCCAGACCTCCTCCGAGCGCGCCATCTTCGGCAGGACGCGGCGCTGCTGTTCTTCCGTGCCATGGGAGAACAGTGTGGGCGCGAGCATGAAGATGCCGTTCTGGTTGACCCGCGACGGCGCTCCCGCCGCGTAGTACTCCTCCTCGAACAGCACCCACTCCAAAAGGCTCGCGTCCCGCCCGCCGAACTCGCGCGGCCACGAGACGACCGACCAGCGGGCGTCGGCCAGCCGGGCCTCCCACTCGCGGTGCTGAGCGAATCCCTCGGCGGTGTCGAACGACTTCAGCGGCTCGGCGGGGATGTTCGCGGCGAGCCAGGCGCGGGCTTCGTCGCGGAAGGCGAGCGTGCGCTCGTCCAGGTCGAGGTTCATCATGAACTCGCGTCCCGCATCGAGCGCGCGTCCTGCCCGCCCAGCGAGTCACCGCCGGAAACCTCGGCGTTGTGCGCGTGCGCGAAGTGGTGCAGCCCGAACACCGAGTCCATTCCGGACCGGAGACCCATCAGATCCTCGGCCTGGTTGACGGCCTTCTTGGCGAGCGCGAGCCCCATTCGCGGCATCACCGCGATCTTCTCCGCCAGCGCCATCGTCTCGGTTTCGAGGTCGGCGCGGGGGACGACGCGGTTCAGCATGCCCCACTCCTTGGCCTGCTGCGCCGTGAAGCGCTCACCGGTGAACAGCACCTCCTTGGCCGCGCGCGGACCGAGCACCCAGGGATGCGCGAAGTACTCGACACCGGGGATTCCCATCCGCACCACGGGATCGGCGAAGAACGCGTCGTCGGAGGCGACGATCATGTCGCAGACCCACGCCAGCATCAGCGCGCCCGCGATGCACGCGCCCTGCACGCTCGCGATGGTCGGCTTCGGGATCTCGCGCCATCGGCGGCACATGCCGAGGTAGACCTCGGACTCGCGGGCGAACCGCTGATCACCGCCCTCGGCGCCGACGTGGTCCCACCACAGCACCGCCTTGCGCTCGAACGAGACGTCCACGTCCCGTTCCGGTGTCCCGATGTCGTGCCCGGCGGAGAAATGCTTGCCCGCCCCGGCCAGCACGATCACCTTGACCTCGGGATCGTCGACGGCGCGGGTGAACGCGGCGTCGAGCGCGTAGGTCATCGCCGAGTTCTGCGCGTTCCGGTACTCCGGCCGGTTCATCGTGACGACGGCCACCGGCCCGCGCCGCTCGTACTCGACGGTCATCCGTTCTCCTCCCGCAACACGCGTTTCAGTACCTTCCCCGACAGATTCCGCGGAAGCTCCGCCACGAAGTCGACAAATCGAGGGGTCTTGTAGTTGGCCAACTGGCCTTCGCAATGAGTCAATACGTCCTCTGTGGACAGTGAAGCCCCAGGGGTCAGCCGGATGAAGGCCTTGCCGACCTCGCCGAGTCGTTCGTCCGGAACACCGACGACGGCCGCTTCGGCGACCCCGGCCAGACGGCTCAGCACCTGCTCGACCTCGGCCGGGTAGACGTTGAAGCCGCCGCAGACGTACATGTCCTTGATCCGGTCGACGATCTTCAGATACCCGCGTTCGTTCAGCACGCCGACATCGCCGGTGTGCAGCCAGCCGTCGGCGTCGACGGCTTTCGCGGTGGCGTCCGGATCGTCGAGATAGCCGAGCATCACGTTCGGGCCGCGCAGCAGGACTTCGTCGTGCTCGCCGAGTTTCACCTCGAAGCCGGCCGTGGCGCGGCCGGAGAAGTTCGCCACGAGTTCGACGTCGTCCTCGGGGCGCGACATCGTGGCCACCACGGCTTCGGTGAGGCCGTACGCGGTGAGCACCGTGTCGATGCCCAGGTCCGTCCGCATCCTCTCGACGAGCGTGACCGGCACGGTGGCGGCGCCGGTGACGGCGAGCCGGAGGCTGGACAGGTCGTGGTTCCCGCGTTCGGGCGCCTCGAGCAACACTTGGTAGATCGTGGGCGCGCCGGGCAGCACGGTGATCCGCTCGGTTTCGATGAGCCGCAGGGTCTCCCGGACGTCGAAGGTGCGCTGGGGCAGCAGGGTCGCGCCGCGCAGCACGGCGGCGAGGATCCCCGCCTTGTACCCGAAGCTGTGGAAGAACGGGTTGATCACGAGATACCGGTCTTCTTCGGTCAAACCGCCGCACTCGGCCCAGGCTTCGGCGACGCTCAAGGCCTGCCGGTGACTGCTCATCGCGCCCTTGCTGCGGCCGGTGGTCCCGGAAGTGAACAGGATGTCGCTGACGTCGCCCGGCCGCGCGGGACTGGCGAAGTCACTGTCGAGACCGGAGAGCGTGTCCCATTCCGTGACGCCGTCGACGGGGTCTTCGGCGCCTTCGACGGGGATGCGCACCACGGTGCCCGGGCGCGCGGAGCCGAGGTCCGCCAGCCGGTCCGTGCCGAGGAACGTGCCGGTGATCGCCAGCGCGGAAACCTTCGCGCGGTGAAGGACATCGACGGTCTCGCGCGCGGTGAAGCGGGTGTTGACCGGGATCAGTGTCGCGCCGGCGTACAGCGCGCCGAGCCCGGCGACGACCCAATGCCAGGTGTTGGGGGAACAGATCGCGACCCGTTCGTGGCCCTCGAAGAACCGCGCGGCCTGCCGCACCCGGCGGGCGAGTTCGGCATAGGTGAGCCGGACCTCGCCGTCGACCAGCGCTTCCCGCCCGGCGAAGCGCTCCGCGGCCCTGTCGAGCGCCGCCGGGATGGTTCCTTCAGTCATCGAAGTCTCCCTAGCAAGTGCTTGGTAGGGTAGCCTACGCAGCAGGCTCTGGTTTGGCTAGAGGAGGCAGGCGTGGCTCAGGACGGTTTCCGTGACCGTGTGCGCACCTGGCTGGCGGACAACCTGCCGCCGGAACTGCGCGGCTTGGGCGGTCCTGGGCGGGAGCACGAGGCCTTCGACGAACGCGTGGAGTGGGAGCGGCGGCTCGCGGCGGCGGGCTGGACCTGCGTCGGCTGGCCGGTCGAGCACGGCGGCCAGGGCGCGACGCTCGAACAGCAGGTCGTCTTCCACGAGGAGTACGCGCGAGCGAACGCGCCGGCGAGGGTGAGTCACCTGGCGCAAGAGCTCCTCGGCCCCACCCTGATCACTTTCGGTACGCCTGAACAACAGAAGCGGTTCCTTCCGCCGATCGTGGGTGTCGAAGAACTGTGGTGCCAAGGGTATTCCGAGCCCGGCGCGGGGTCCGATCTCGCCGCCGTGTCCACCACCGCGACACTCGAAGGCGGCGAGTGGGTGCTGAACGGCCAGAAGGTGTGGACGTCGCTCGCGCACGTCGCCGACTGGTGTTTCGTCCTCGCCCGCACCGAGCCCGGCTCGAAACGCCACAAAGGACTGTCCTATTTGCTCGTCCCGATGAACCAGCCCGGCGTCGTGGTCCGGCCGATCCAGCAGCTCACCGGGACCTCCGAGTTCAACGAAGTCTTCTTCGACGGCGCCCGCACGGCGAAGGATCTCGTCGTCGGCGAACCCGGCGACGGCTGGCGCGTGGCGATGGGCACCCTCGCCTTCGAGCGCGGCGTCGCGACGCTCGGGCAGCAGGTCGGCTTCCGCCGGGAACTCGAAGAACTCACCAGGATCGCTCCCGGCGATCCGGTGATCGCCGAACGGATCGATCGCGCGTGGGTGGGCCTGGAGGTCATGCGGGCACAGGCGATCCGCACCCTTGGCGACTCTTCGCCGGGTGTCGCCGAAGTGTCCAAACTGGTCTGGGCGAACTGGCATCGTGACCTCGGGGAGCTCGCGATGCTCGTCCGCGGAGCGCGGGGGATGATCGCTGAAGACGGGCTCGACGCCTGGCAGCGGCTCTTCCTCTTCACCCGCGCCGACACGATCTACGGCGGCTCCAACGAAATCCAGCGCAACGTCATCGCCGAGCGGGTGCTCGGCCTGCCAAGGGAGGTACGCCCGTGATCCCGGTGCCGAAGTACCCCGAGGGGGCGAACCTCCTGCGGGACAAGGTGGTCGTGGTGACGGCGGCGGCCGGCACCGGGATCGGTTCGGCGGTGGCGAAACGCGCGCTGGAGGAGGGCGCGCGCGTCGTGATCAGCGACTGGCACGAGCGGCGCCTCGGCGAGAAGGCGGCCGAACTCGGTGACGTCCACGCGATCCCTTGCGACGTCACGCAAGAAGAGCAGGTACAGGCGCTCATCGACGGTGCGGCCGCGCACTACGGCCGGGTCGACGTGCTCATCAACAACGCCGGGCTCGGCGGCACGAAGTCCATTGTGGACATGGCGGACGACGAGTGGGCGCGGGTCATCGACGTGACCCTCAACGGCACGTTCCGCGCGACGCGGGCCGCGGTGAACCGGTTCATCGCCCAAGGCGACGGCGGGGTGATCGTCAACAACGCGTCGGTGATCGGCTGGCGGGCGCAGGCCGGGCAGGCCCATTACGCGGCCGCGAAGGCGGGCGTCATGGCGCTCACGCGCTGCTCGGCCGTCGATGTCGCCGAACACGGCATCCGGGTCAACGCGGTCGCGCCGAGCCTGGCGATGCATCCGTTCCTGGCCAAGGTGACCAGCGAGGAGCTGCTCACCGAGCTCACCGCGCGCGAGGTCTCGGGGAGGGCGGCGGAACCCTGGGAAGTGGCGAATGTGATGGTGTTCCTCGCCAGTGAGTACTCGTCGTACCTCACCGGCGAGGTCGTGTCCGTGAGTTCCCAGCATGCGTGAGGTAGCGATGAAAGCCAGCCCAGGGTCCCGCCGCGCCGAACTGCTCGCCCTGGCGGCGAAGCTGTTCGCCGAGCGCGGTTACGTCTCCACCACGGTGCGGGACATCGCGGACGCGGCGGGCATCCTTTCCGGCAGTCTCTACCACCATTTCGACTCGAAGGAGTCGATGGCCGACGAGATCCTCACCGGATTCCTCGACGAACTCTTCGGCGCCTACGCCGAGATCGTCGCGAAAGGGAAAGGGCCGAGGGAAACGCTCGAAGCCGTCGTCGTGGCGTCGTTCGAATCCATTCACCGGCGGCCCGCCGAGGTGGCGATCTACCAATCCGAGGCGAAGCATCTCATGCAGTTGCCGCGGTTCGACTACCTCAACGACCGCAACACCGAATTCCGCAAACTGTGGAACGGGATCCTCACCGACGGCATCGCGGCGGGCGTGTTCCGCGAGGATCTCGACGTCGAACTCACCTACCGGTTCATCCGCGACACCGTCTGGGTGGCGGTGCGCTGGTACAACCCCGGCGGCACGCTGAGCGCGGACGACGTCGCGCAGCAGTACCTCGGGATCCTGCTGGACGGCATCGCGACGACGAAAAGGAGGCGGCGTGGCTGAAGCGTATGTTCTCGACGCGGTCCGGACCCCGGTCGGCAAACGCGGGGGAGCCCTCAGTGGTGTCCATTCCGCGGACCTCGGCGCCCACGTGATCCAAGCCGTCGTCGAGCGGACGGGGGTCGACGCCGATCTGGTGGACGACGTCATCCTCGGCTGCTGCGACACACTCGGGCCACAGTCCGGGAACATCGCGCGCACGGCGTGGCTCGCCGCGGGGTTCGGGCACCACGTGCCGGGTGTGACGATCGACCGGCAGTGCGGTTCGAGCCAGCAGGCCGTGCACTTCGCCGCGCAGGCGGTGCTGTCCGGGACGATGGACCTCGTCCTCGCCGGTGGCGTGCAGAACATGAGCGCCATCCCGATCAGCGCGGCGATGCTGGCCGGGCGCGAGTACGGCTTCGAAGACCCGTTCTCCGGCTCGAAAGGCTGGCAGGAGCGGTACGGCAGCGTCGAGGTCTCGCAGTTCCGCAGTGCCGACATGATCGCCGAACACTGGGATCTGACCCGCGAGGCGATGGAGGAGTTCGCGTTCCGCAGCCATCAGCGAGCGATCGCGGCCATCGACGAAGGGCGCTTCGCCGCCGAGATCACGCCGTTCGCCGGTGCCGCCCTGGACGAGGGGCCCAGGCGCGACACCAGCATGGAACGGATGGCCGGGCTCAAGCCGCTGAGCGAGGGTTCGCGTATCACCGCCGCCGTGGCCAGCCAGATCTCGGACGGCGCCAGCGCGGCGCTCATCGCGTCGGAGAAGTTCGTCGAGGAACACGGCCTCACCCCGCGCGCCAGGATCCATCACCTTTCCGTGCGGGCGGCCGATCCGGTGTGGATGCTGACCGGGCCCATCCCGGCGACCGCGCACGCGCTGCGGAAGACGGGGCTGAGCATCGACGACATCGACCTGTTCGAGGTCAACGAGGCGTTCGCGAGTGTCGTCCTGGCGTGGATCGAGGAGACGGGCGCCGATCCGGACCGCGTCAACGTCAACGGCGGCGGGATCGCGCTCGGCCATCCCATCGGGGCGACCGGGACGAAACTGTTCGCGACCCTGCTGCACGAACTCGAACGGCGGGGCGGCCGCTACGGGTTGCAGACGATGTGCGAGGGCGGCGGCACGGCGAACGTCACGATCATCGAGCGGCTTTGACACCCCACACGGCGAGTGCCGACGCGCTGAACAGCGCGCCGAGCAGGCAGACGCCCGTCCAGCCGGCGACGGCGTACACGGCGGTCGAGCCGATCGCGCCCAGGCCGCTGCCGGCGGAGTAGAAGATCATGTACCCGCCGATCAGCCTGCTTCCGGCGTCCGGCCGGAGCGGGTAGATCAGGGTCTGGCTCGTGACGTGCACGGCCTGGACGGCGAGATCGAGCAGGATCGCGCCAGCCACCAGCGCCCACAGTGACACGCGGGTGAAACCCAGCGGCACCCAGGAAAGCAGCAGCAGGCCGAGCGCGATCCCGGTCGTCCACCGCGCGCGGCCGCGATCGGCGAGCCGTCCCGCGGGTGCGGCCGCCAGCGCGCCCGCGGCCCCGGCCAGCCCGAACGCGCCGATCGCGGTGTGTGACAGGCCGTCTTCGCTCAGCGGCAGGGCGACCGAGCTCCACAATGTGCCGAACGCGGCGAAGATCAGCAGCGCCAGTGTTCCGCGTGTCCGGAAGACGGGCTCCTCGGCGAAAAGGGACAGCGTGGACCGCAGCAACCGCCCGTAGCCCATGGTCTTTCCGCCTGGTGAGGCAGGAAGGACGCGGTAGAGCACGATCGCGATCACCGCGGTCACCCCCGCGGACACGACGTACACCGCGCGCCAGCCGGCGAGGTCGGCGAGCGTACCGGACACCGTGCGCGCGAGCAGGATCCCGAGGACGACACCGGTCGTCACGAGACCGACCACGCGTCCGCGTTCGGCGGGCGCGGCCAGCGACGCGGCGAACGCGACCAGGAGCTGTGTGACCACCGCGAGCACGCCGATCGCCGCCATCCCGGCGAACAGCACCAGCCCGTTCGCGGCGGTCGCGGCGACCAGTTCGGCGACCGCCAGCAGCGCCAGCAGGCCGACGACGAGCCGCCGCCGGTCGAGCAGGTCACCGAGCGGGACCAGGAGGAACAGGCCGAGGCCGTAGCCGAACTGGGTGAGCGTGACGATGCCGCCCACGGTCGAGGCGGCGATGCCGAGATCGGCGCCCATGGTGACGAGCAGGGGCTGGGCGAAGTAGATCGTGGCGACGGCCGTCCCGGCGGCCACGGCGAACAACAGGACGACACCGCGATGCACAGACCCTCCAGATGGTTTCAACTTGCTACCACCTGACGGTAGGGCACTGCGGTTGTAAGATGCAACCATGGTGAAGCGGACGACGTTCGACGAAGCCTCATGCCCGGTGGCGCGCTCGGTCGACACGATCGGCGACTGGTGGTCGCTCCTGATCGTGCGCGACGCCTTCGACGGCGTCCGCCGCTTCGGGGAGTTCCAGCGGAGCCTGGGCGTCGCGAAGAACATCCTGTCCGCGCGGCTGCGGGCGCTCGTCGGGCACGGGGTGCTCGACGTGGTCCCGGCTTCGGACGGGAGCGCGTACAGCGAGTACGTCCTGACGCCGAAGGGGCGAGACCTGTTCCCGGTGATCGTCGCGCTGCGGCAATGGGGCGAGGCGCACTTCTTCGCCGAGGGGGAGCCGCGGTCGGAACTGGTGGACCGCGATGGCGGCCTTGCGTTGCGAGGGCTGGAGGTCCGGGCCTCGGACGGGCGGGTGGTCGGGCCGGAGGACACCGTGGTCGTGAAGGCTCCGTGAGCTGAAGGACGCTTTCCCCGCATGCGATGCGGTGAAAGCGCCCTTCACCGCATCGCATGCGGCGAAAGCGTCCTTCAGCAGCCGTGGATCGGGGCCCTCCCAGGTGAGTCAGGCCTGGAAGGGCCCCGACCGGATACGGGGAACCCGGAGGGCGGTACCCGACGGAGCCCGAATCACCGTCGGTCCCGGTACCTCCCGGCGTCCCCAGGGGGTGGCGGTGGGTGCGGAGGCCCAGCTGCCCACCGCCACCTGAGGGGACCGCGGCCGCCGCGCGCGGCCCCGGTCCGTTCGCGCTCCCGGGTCACCCGGCGGGAACGCGAGCCCAGGGCATCCTTTCCGGCGCAGGAACGGCCTCGGTCGGGGTCTCGGACAGGAAGTCCCGCTCGAAGGGGGCGAGGATGTCCTCGCCGATGGGTGTCGACGGCAACGAGGGTTCGGCGGGCGCGGAGAACACCGGCTCGGGCACCGGCAGCCGCCGGTCGAGTTCGGCCGTCCAGTGCATCATCGCCTTCGGCCGGTCCCAGCCCGCCGCGCCGATCAGCCTGCCGTCGCGGACGAAACCGGTGACGCCGTCGGAAAGTTCGATCGTGTCCTTGCCCAGCGAAGGCATCCCGACCGTCTGCAGCCGCGCGTCGTAGAGCGACGACCAGGCGCGGGGGAGCGGCGTGTACGGCCGCGCGTTGCCGCGGCCCAGCATCAGGCTTTCCGCCGCCGCGCGCCCGGATTCGACGCCGTTCATCCAATGCTCGACCCGCCGCGGGGTCTCGTCGATCCGCAGGTTCGGCCATTTCGCGACGTCACCGGCGACCACGACGTCCTCCGCCCCGGTGGCGAACAAGGTCGCTTCACACAGCACGCCGTCGTCGATGGTCAGCTCCGAGCCGCGCAGCCAATCCACGGCCGGCACGCTGCCGATCGAAAGCACCACGCAACTGGCCACCAGGAACTGGTTGTTGGTCAGGTGCAGGCCGACCGTCTCCTTGGTGCTGATCCAGTTCCGCACCTCGGTGTTCATCGCCAGCTTGGCGCGATGGTGCTGATGCTCCTTGGTGAGCGCCGACGCGATCCGTTCCCCGAAGCGGTGCAAAGGCGCCTTCGCGTGACCGATGAGCGTGACGTCCCGGCCCATGTACCGCATCGACGCGGCGAACTCGTTCCCGATCAGGCCGCTGCCGATCACCACGACGGATTTGGTGCTGTTGCCCAAAGCCCGCCGGACGGCCAGTGAATCCTCCACGGTGCGCAGCACCCGGACCCTGGGGTCGTGGCGCGGCGAGCCCGGGAGATGCCGGGGGTAGACGCCGGTCGCGATGATCAACCCGTCGTACCAAAGGGATTCCCCGCCCGGCAGGTGCACCGTGCGCTCCTTGCTGTCGAGCCAGGTCGCGCGGGTGCCGAGCCGCCAGTGGACGTCCAGATCCACGTAGGGTTCCAGGCTCGCGGCCACCGGTTTCACCCCGCCGGTGATGAGCTCCTTCGACACCATCGGCCGGTGGTACGGCTTGCGCGGCTCGTCGCCGACCAGCACGATCTCGCCGTCGAAACCGAGCTCCCGCAACCGTTCCGCGGAGCGGAGACCGGCGACGCCCGCGCCGACGATGACGATCCGATCTCCGTCACTCATCGTCGTACGCTCCTTCTCCCTTGACTCTGATGGCTTGTTTCGGGCAGAGCCGCGCGGCGGAGATGGCCTGGTCCAGCCCGTCCCGGTCGACCATCCGGCGGATGCGGAGCTTGCCGTCCGGTCCGATCTTGAAGGTGGACGGCGCCTCCATCTCGCAGAAGCCGAAGATCTCGCACCGCTCGTTGTCGACGCTGACGCGGGTGCCACGCCGTATGCTTCCGAAGATCATCTTTCGTCTCTCCAAGTCTTCAGACCAGCTCTTCGACCAGGCCCAGTCGTTCCAGGTACCTGGCCGGCGTGAACCGCAGCGCGGTCAGCAGCACCACGGGGACCAGCAGGGTGATGCCGCCGAACCACAGCAGGCCGAGATGCCCGTTGGCCATGGCGCCGAAGAACGAATGCAGCGCGGTGATCGCGACCGCCGGATAGGCGAGCCGGTGGATCCACAGAAAGCGCCGATAGGAACTGAACCGGCTGATCCCGCCGGTCAGCGCGACGGCGATCATCACCTCGAGCCCGACGACGCCGAGTTCGTGCCGCGCCAGCGTGCCCGGCAGGAGCGGGATGGTGACCTGCGCCAGGGTGAAACCGTCGGGCAGGAACAGGAACGACATCGCGTGCACGACGCCGAACGACAACGTCAGGATGCCGAGCACCATATGCGAGTTGCGCAGCGCCTTCCGCCCGGTCAGCGACTTGATCCAGCCGGTCGCGGTGAACACGCCCCAGCACAGGGTGAGGCACATGAAGCCGTACGAGATCCGGGCGGAGGTCTGCGCCATACCCTTGATGCCGGGGTCGGTGTCCGCCTTCTGGGTCAGCACGATCACCACCTCGGACCACTGGTCATACATTGATCTCTCCTGGGGCACCGGGAACCGGATCCGGTTCGGGGACGGCCGCGCGGTTGCGGGTCCGGGTGTTCTTGCTGCGCAGGGCCCGCACGGCGAGGAACAGTCCGCCGCCGATCGCCACCGCGAGCAGCAGGCCGAGCGCGAAGTCGCCGAAACCGACGTCCATCGCGGAGTTGGCGGAATTCGACTGCGGCACCGGGGCTTCCGGCATCAGCGACTGGTCGACGAGGCCGGTGCTCTCCAGCAGCGTCATATGCCGCAGCACCGCCTGGTTGGCCGTGGTGGCGTAGTCGCGGACGACGTCGTTGCGGGTACCGGCCCGGACCTGCGCGATGACGGGGAACAGCACGCCGTGCGCGTACCGGAGCCGGTTGGCGAAGATCCGGTCGAACTCGGTGTCGTCGCGGGCGGCCTTCATCTCGCCGAGCCACGCGGACTGCTGATCCGACGGCTCGGCGGGCAGGGCGATGCCGAACCGGTCGGCGATGGCGTGCGTCGCGGTGTCGAGCCTGCCGTGGTCGATCATCAACGTCCGGCCGACTTCGCGGGTCCGTTTGCTCTTCCCGCGTTCCTGCGCCCACATCCCGGCGGGCATTTCCCACAGCCCGGCCAGTTTCACGTTGACGATCAGGTTCTTGTCCGCGGCGGAGAGTTCCTGGGCCTGCGCGTCGCGGACAGGGCCGAAGAGGCTCACCATGGCCGCGGCCAGCAGGACGAGCAGCGGGCGGACGAGTCTGGGGAGGTCAGATGCCGAGGTCATCGGCCTGCCAGGTCTCGGCGGTCAGCAGCACTTTCGTCCCGTCCGGTTTGGCGGGGAACCACGCGTCGTCGGCGCCTTGCCCGCCGGTGTTGCCGGGCATCGCGTCCTTGGCGTTGCGGTAGAGCGGCCAGCCCGCGAGCGTGAGCTGCTCGGTGCCGTCGTCCCTGGTCACGGTGCCGACCAGGGCCCGATCGATCCCGGTGACCACGAGGTCGGCGCCCGCTTTGGCGGGAATCCAGGTCCGCGCACAGGTTTCGGCGCAATTCGATTTGGGCGGATTCACCGTGTCCTTGTCGTAGCGGTAAAGCGTGAAGCCGTTCGTGTCGGTGACGATCGGCCCGAGGTCGAACAGGATCGCCGCCGTGACACCGGGGGCGGGTTCGGCCGCGGGGTCGGGCATTCCCGGGATCTGCGCCGCTCCCGCGGTGGAGGCCGCGCCGGGAGCGCCGTTCGGTCCCGCGGTACCGGTGGTGCAGGCGGCGGTCAGCGCGACCGCGGCCAGGATGAGGGGCAGAGGTATGACCGAGCGTGACACGGGGTTCACGGAAATCCTCCTGTCGGGGCCAGAGGAGAACGCCATCACCGCGGGGAGATGGTGTGCAGGCAGGTTCAATTCCACTGTGGACAGTCATGATCCACAGTGGATTCGGCGGTGCGGGGGACAGCGCCGGGTCGGGGTCTTCGGTAGGGGATACGGTCACGGGCGGGAAACGGTTCAAAAAACTTTCCCGCGTGCGATGAACCGGGCCGGAACGGTTTTGGTACTGGACTTATCGCCCCCGCGCCCACAAAGATGTGCCGCGTGGGACGCCACTCTCGGATACTGCAGCCAATAGTCGATCATGAACCCGCGTCGAACGGGCATGACGACCTCATCAGGGCGTTGTACCAGGAGTTCGGGTCCAGCCTGATGGCCTTCGTGCTGAAGCTGACCGGCCACGATCGCCAATGGGCCGAGGACGTGGTCCAGGAGACGCTCATCAAAGCGTGGCGCAACGCCGGCAAACTCGACCGGCAGCCGGAAATGCTGCGCGCCTGGCTGTTCACCGTGGCCAGGCGCATCGTCATCGACGGCTGGCGGAGCCGGAGCGCCCGCCCTCAAGAGGTGGAGGAACTGGAGTCGGATTCGATCGGAGTGCCGGACGAATCGGAGAAGACGCTCGCGGCCATGATCGTTTACGAGGCCCTGCGCAATCTTTCCCCGGAGCAACGTGAGGCCGTCCAGCAGACCTACCTGCGTGACCGCACCGTGAACGAGGTCGCGGCGACGCTCGGGGTTCCGCCGGGTACGGTGAAATCGCGGATCCACCACGCTGTGCGCGCGCTGCGCAGGGCGCTGCAGGAGCGGGGGTGAGCGAAGTGTCCGGAGCCGTCCACACGGATATCGCCGCCTACGTGCTGGGCGTCCTCGGCGAGGAGGATCACGCCAGGTTCGAGGCGCATCTGCTGGAGTGCCCCGAATGTCAGGTCGAGCTGGTGGAGATGTACCACCTGCCCGACATCCTGGACATGGTCAAGAAGAGCTGGCCGGACCCGCCCGTGAAGGGGCCGGGCCCGCGGGTGCTGCGGATGCTGCTCGCGGACGCCGCCAAGGCGGGCCGCCGGCGCAAGGTCGTCCGGCTGGCGACGGCGGCCGCCGTGCTCGTGCTCGTCGTCGGCGGGCCGCTCACGGTTCTTTCGCTCACCGATCGTGAGCCGGTCGTCACGCAGGCGGCGCCCTCCGTCGTGACGTCGGTGGTGCCGTCTCCGTTGTCGTCCCGGGAGCGCGAGGCGGGCCCGGACGGCGGCGCCGCCCCGTTCGGCTGGTCCGAAGCGGGCAACGCCGTCGCGGCCGAGGTCACGGTCCAGGAGAAGGAGTGGGGCAGCGCCGTCGAGCTCGAACTGCGCGGCCTCATCGGGCCGATGACCTGTCAGCTTTTCGCCTACTCCCACGGCGGCGAGGCCTACGTGGTCAACAACTGGAGCGTGCCGTCCAAGGGTTACGGCGTCCCCGGTTCCCCGGATCCCCTCGTGATCACCGGTTCGACGGCGTTGCAGAAGGCCGACATCGAACGCTTCGAGGTTCACAAGCGGGACGGCACCGTGCTGGCCGTCGTACGCCGCTAGTCTTATAACGGAAAGATAACGGCCGGATCGCGTTTTGAACCGGGTCCGCCTGGGGTCCGTATCTCCAGATAGCCGGATCTGAATCGGCGGGCGAACAGAAGGGTTCGCCGCGAATTCGGTTATTCCCGTATTCGACAAATGCGTGGCTCATGCCCGGGCGCGAGTGATCGGCGTGCCCGGAAAAGAATGAGGTGAGCAGCCAATGGCACGAAATCAAGGGCGCCATCGTATCGCCCGCAGGACCAAGATCGCGACCGCGTTGCTGGGCCTGTCGATCGCGGTCGGCGGGCTGGTGGTGTCCACCACGACCGGCGAACCCGAGCGCGCCTCCGCGGACGAGGTGGACAGGTCGCAGTTCGTGGACATCACGAAGGTGCGGCCGAACGTCGACGAGCCGAGGCCGGGCCGGAACGCGTCCACGGGTTCGTTCACCGTCGACTGCGGCAGGAACGAGAACGGGCATTTCAATCCCGACAACTTCATCGCGCAGCCGGGTGTCCGCAACGGCGCCCAGCATCTGCACGATTACGTCGGAAACCTGTCCACGAACGCGGATTCGGACAACGACAGCCTGCTGGGCGCCGGGACGACCTGCGCGAACGGCGACGAGTCGGCGTACTTCTGGCCCGTGGTGCGGATCGACACCGGGGAGGAAGAAGCCGGGCAGCAGCAGAACCGCGACGGCGACCGGAATCGCCGCCGGGACCAGGACAACCAGGAGCAGAACGACAACGAGCAGAACAACCAGAACAACGAGCAGGCTCAGCTGGAAGAACCGAACGCGGACAACGAACTCGCCGGCAACGACGGTGAGATCCAGCGTCCCGCGGTCGTCGACATCACCTTCAAGGGCAACGCCAGGGAGAAGGTGAAAGAGATGCCGAAGTTCCTCCGGATCCTTTACGGTGACGCGAAAGTCACCACGAACGGCCCGGCGAACGCGCGGGAGAGCTGGACGTGCACCGGCTTCGAGAACCGGCTCATCAAGCAGTACCCGATCTGCCCCGAGGGCAGTGACGTCAAACGGGTGCACACGTTCCCGAGCTGTCTCGACGGGAACAACATCGACAGCGAGAACCATCGGGACCACATCAAGTACCCGGACGAGAACGGCGAATGCGCGAACGGCCTGACCGCCGTCCCGGAGCTGACCATCTCGCTGACCTACGAGATCCCGCGGCAGATACAGGCCAATGGACAGTACAAAGTGGACTCGTTCCCCGAGGAGGACCACAACCCCTTCTCCGACCACGACGATTTCGCGAACGTGATGCCGGACCGGGTCATGGACCGCCTCGTCGACTGCGTCAACGAAGGCCGCGAGTGCCGCGAATAGGCCGCTGAAGCGGCGCCAAGTCTCCTCGGCACACTCCGACGGCCGGGGATGTACGGAAGAACCGGCGAACAGGAGGAAGAAACTCCGGCCCGGCGGGTCCCCCTACACCTCACCCACCCGCCGGGCCGGCCCTACTCGGAAACCGATCGACACAACTGAAGAACGCTCCGCAAGCATTCACCCCGCCCTGCCGGTGGCTTCCCGAGGGAGGCTCGCCGGCAGGGCTCTTCGGTAGGTTGGCGGCATGGGTGAGCAGAAGGACCGCATGCTGCGCGGAGAGCTGTACCGGGACAACGACCCCGAGCTGGTGGCGGACCGCCGACGCGCACAGGCGCTCGTCGACCGGTTCAACGGCACGGGCGCCGAGGAGACCGGTGAGCGGGACACGATTCTGCGCGAGCTGCTGGGAAAGCTCGGCGAGGG
Organism: Amycolatopsis sp. EV170708-02-1; assembly: GCF_022479115.1. Taxonomy (NCBI): domain Bacteria; kingdom Bacillati; phylum Actinomycetota; class Actinomycetes; order Pseudonocardiales; family Pseudonocardiaceae; genus Amycolatopsis; species Amycolatopsis sp. EV170708-02-1. The sequence continues at coordinate 966,457 of NZ_CP092497.1, read as the reverse complement.
TTCCTGGATCATGCCGCGGTTCCAGTGCGACTACGGCTACCTGATCGAGATCGGCGCCAACAGTTTCCTCAACTACGACGCCATCCTGCTCGACTGCGCGCCGATCAAGATCGGCTCGGACTGCTCGATCGGCCCGCGCTGCCAGCTGCTGACCGCGCTGCATCCCATGGAGGACCACGAACTGCGGCGGCAGCGCTGGGAATCGGCCGCGCCGATCACCATCGGGGACAACGTCTGGTTCGGCGGTGGCGTGATCGTCTGCGCCGGCGTCACCATCGGCGACGACGTCGTCGTGGGCGCGGGCAGCGTCGTCACGCGTGACCTGCCGTCGAAGGTGTTCGCCGCGGGCAACCCCGCCCGCGTCATCCGGGAGCTTTAGCGGTCCACCGGCGTGATCTTGGTGCGCCTGCTGTGCTCGAACACCATCGAGGTGCGCACGTCGGCCACCTCGGGGCGTTCGGTCAGCTTGTCGATCACGAAGGCGTAGAGGGCGTCGTTGTCGGGGACCGCGACATGCAGGATGAAGTCCTCGGTCCCGGTGGTCACGTAGAGCCCGACGAGATCGGGCAGCGCGTTGACCCAGTTGCGGAAGCCCTCGATGTTCCGCCGCGAGGGCGGGCGGACGCGCACCGCGATGAGCGCCTGCACCCCGCGGCCGATCGAGGGCAGGTCCACGTCCAGCAGCGCGCCGCGGATCACGCCGCGTTCGCGCAGCCCGCGGGTGCGGTCCAGCGCGGTCGTCGGCGAAACGCCCACCGCCGCGGCCACTTCGCGGTTGGTCTTCCGTGCGTCCGACTGCAGTTGCGCCAGGATCGCCTTATCAAGTTCGTCCAAACGGGTCATCGTGGCCCTCTCGCCGTATTAAGTACGAACACGGTGGACAGTACTCGTATGTCCTCTTAGCTTGGCCCTGTTCATCCGTTGAAGTGAGCAGGAGATCAGCTGAATGTCCGAGTACGGTACGGCCATCGGATTCGCCCCCGAGGAGATCGACTTCTCCGCGTCCACCCGGTCGGCCCGCTTGAAGTGGGTGATCGTGGTCAACAGCGAGCTGCCGCCCGGCCGCGCGGTCAACGCGGCGGTCTGCACCGCCGTCGCCACCGCGCGGGGCGTCACCGGTCTGCTCGGCGACGAAGCGGTCGACGCCGGCGGCGAGCACTACACGGGTTTGCCGTGGACCGGCTGCTCGATCCTGTCGGCCGATGCGGAGAAGCTGCGCGCCATCCGCGCCAAGGCCGCGGCCTCGCCGGGCTGCCACGTCGCCGACATGCCCGCCGTCGCGCAGCAGATCCGGGTCTACACCGACTTCCTCGCGACGATGAAGGAGATCCCGACCGAGGAGATGGACTTCTGCGCGATCGGCATCGTGGGCCCGCGCAACCGGATCGACAAGCTGGTCGGGAAGCTGCCGCTGATGCCGTGACTCAGCCTTCGAGCAGGCCCCGCAGCGCTTCGGCGAACTGGGCGGGGTTCCGCTGCGGCGCCAGATGCGCGCCGGGTACCTCCGTGAACGGCAACCCCAGCTCCAGCGCGAGGATCTTCGCGGGCTGGTAGTGGTAGTGCCCGCGGCTGCCGACACCCGCGACGGGGACGATCTCGGTCCTGCTCCTGCGCAGCGCCCGCAGATCGGGGAGGTAGTCGAGGATCTCGGCCAGCTCGCGGCCGAACAGCCGTTTCCAGTCCTCCTCGTTCGGCAGCCGGATCGCGCGCAGTTCGGGCAGCGCGGCGCCGGCGATCCCGTCGGTGAACCGCTTGAACGCCCCCATCAGGTCACCGGCCTGGGCGAGCCGGACCTGCGCGTTGGCCTCGTCGAGCCAGCCGAGCGCGTCGGGCAGCAGCTGGATGGCCGGCGGTTCGTGCGCGACCAGCACCGTCGCCGCGTCCGGGTAACGGGCCACGAGGTCGAGGCCGATCATGGCGCCCGCGCTGGTCCCGAACACGCTCGCGGGGCCGCCCCCGACGTGCTGGAGCACCGCGTGGGCGTCGTCGGCCTGCTTGGGCACGCTGACCGGGCCGGTGCTGGTGTCCGTGCTGCGGAAGTGGCCGCGCCGGTCGTAGGTGACGACGGTGTAGTCGTCCGCGAGCAGCTTCGTCATCGCCCGGAAGGTGTCCGCCGAGCCCAGCCCGCCCGCGATCAGGAGCAGAAGCGGCCCTTCGCCGGTGCTGCGGACGTACAGCTCACCGTCCTCGACCGGACAACGACTCTCCGAGATCATGGCCGAAGTCAAGCACAGCGCGCCCGGCCGCTCACTCCGAGGCCAGCCGCCGCAGGATGCCGGTGGCGTCGGCGACGATCGTCTCGATGAGGTCGCCGACGGCGGGCAGGTCGTCGAGCAGGCCGACGACCTGCCCGGACGCCAGCACCCCGGCGCTCCGGTCGCCTTCGACAAGCCCGGCGCGCAACAGCATCGGCGTGTTGGCGGCCATCAGGACCTGCGACCACGTCCGGTCGCCGCCGCGTTTCATCCGCAGCCCTTCGGTGGCCAGGGAACGCCACGACAGCCCGGTGAGCTTCCGGAACTTCGCGGCGTTGCGGGCGGCACGGGCGAGCCCGCTCACCGGACCGGCGGACTCGAGCGCGTCGACCAGTTCCGTCCGGAGCACGCGATGCGGCATGCCGTCCACCTTGCGGGTGACGACGGTGCCGTTGAGGTCGCGGGCGAGGTACGCCTGCTTGATCTCGTCGGGGACGGTGCTTTCCCTCGTCAGGAGGAACCGGGTGCCCATGGCGACCCCGGCCGCCCCGTAGGCGAGCGCGGCGGCCAGGCCCCGGCCGTCGAAGAAGCCGCCCGCCGCGACCACCGGGATGTCGACCGCGTCCAGCACCGAGGGCAGCAGCAGTGTCGTCGCGACCCCGCCGGTATGCCCGCCGCCCTCGCCGCCCTGCACGATGACGGCGTCGGCGCCCCAGCCCGCGACCTTCTCCGCGTGCCTGGCCGCGCCGACCGAGGGAACGACGAGGACGCCGTTGTCCTTGAGCCGCGCGATCATGTCCTTCTTCGGCGCGAGCGCGAAGGACGCGACGCGGACTTCCTCGGTGATGAGCAGCTCGACCCGGCGCGCGGCGTCGTCGGCGTCCGCGCGGAGGTTGACCCCGAACGGTTCCGACGTGCGGCTCTTGACCTCCTTGATCGCCGCCGCCAGCTCGTCGTAGGTCATCGTCGCGGAGGCGAGGATGCCGAGGCCGCCCGCCTCCGCCGTCGCGGACACCAGCCGCGGCCCGGCGACCCAGCCCATCCCGGTCTGCACGATCGGGTGACGGATGCCCGCCAGTTCGGTCAGCGCGGTCTTCATGACGGGACTTCCTTGTCCCGCAAGGACTTCGGGTCCAGGCTGGTGCGGATCAGGAGCAGTTCGGACTCGGTCGGCAGCCGGGTCTCCGTGACGCCTTCGGTGATCAGCGGGAACGACGTCGCCTCGACGACCTCGTCCACGGAAACCCCCGGATGTACGGAAAGCAGCCGTGGCGCGTGGTCTTCACCGCCGAAGTCCAGGACGCCGAGGTTCGTGACGATCCGGTGGACGTCGTGATGCCGCAAGCCGGCCGCGCGCGCCCTGGCGTAGCCGACACCGGACACGACGTCGACCCGATCGACGAAGACCCGCTTGCCGTGCCGGGGGACCCAGTAGCTCGTGCGGTGGTTGGCCGTGTTGCCCGGCCCGCCTCGCACGCCGAGAAGTTGTTTCTTGGGCCGGGAATGCTCGCCGATCGCCGAGATGTTCTGGTTGCCCTCGCCGTCGATCTGGTTGGCGCCCATCACCACATGCCGTTTCCCTCGCGGTACCACGGTGTCGAGGACCTTGCGGAACGGCTGCCAGCCTTCGACGACGGCGTCCGGGGTCATCAGGTACGCCTCGCCGTCGGACAGCAGGATGTCCGGCTCGAACGTCAGCCTGGCCAGCCGCGCGCCCAGCGACGGGATGAAACCCATGGGGCTCACCACGATCTCGCCGTCACCGCGGAACAATTCGGCACAGGCCACGACAGCCACTTCGGCACGGCTGATGTCACTCACGCGGACTCCCCGAATTCGGCGACGGCCTTCTGATAGTGCGCTTCGTCCCCGGACAGGAACCTGTCGACGAATTCCGGCCACGCGTCGAGGTCCTTGGCCGATGCGGCGTAGTGGCGCTGGAAACGTTCGTCGCGGCCGTAGTCCGGGACGGCCGTGGTGAAATGCGCGCCGTTCGGCGTTTCGGCCACCCCGGTGACGAGCATCCGGCTCAGCAGCAGGCTTTGCACCGGACCCGCTTCGGTGAGCTCGGCCGTCTCGACGATCTTTTCCGTGGACACGTAACACTTGTCGGCGGCGAGCGCGAACAGTTCGTCGAAGTACGGATCCGGCCCGAGATACTGCGCGTTGCCCCGGGCGTCGGCACGGTTGAGGTGGACGAAGGCGGCATCGAGCCTGAGGGCGGGCGCGGCCAGCAGTTCTTCGGCGTCGTCGTACGGCGAACGGACGGTGCGCAGCGACGGGTTCAGGTCCATCACGCCGGAGCCGAGGCCCGCCCGCGTCGGCAGGAACGGAAGCCGTTGCGCGGCAGCGGAAAGCCCGGTGCCGAACACGCCCTCGTCGTATTCCGTGACGGTGATCGCCCCGGATTCCCGCACCCGGGAGAACCACGGGTCGTAGGGGATCGAATCCAGCGTGACGAAGCCGAAGACGAGATGCTTGATCTTGCCCGCCGACGCCAGCAGCCCGACGTCCGGACCGCCGTAGGAGACCACGGTGAGATCCTTGACCGGCGAGCGCAGGATCGCGCGCACCAGCGCCATCGGTTTGCGCCGCGAGCCCCAGCCGCCGATCCCGATCGTCATGCCGTCCTTCAGCTCGGCGACGATCTCGTCCGGCGTCATCCGCTTGTCGGCCATCACTTCCCCTTACCGTCCAAGAATTCCTGGCGTGCGCCGTCCGAGACGCCCGCCAGGTTGAGTTCGAAGGTGAATCCCTGCTCGAAGCGGTAGCTGCGGTGCACGGGCTGGACGTCGATGCCGTTGATGGCCTGTTTCGCGGCGCGGATCACGCGGGTGTCCTTCGCCGCGATCTGCCGTGCGACACCGAGCGCGGTCTCGTCGAGATCCTCGCGCGGGACGACGGCGTAGACCGAACCGTGGTGGTGCAACTGGGCCGCGGTGATCGTGGAGGCCGTGTAGTACAGGGCCCGCATCAGATGCTGGGGGACCAGCCGCGCGAGATGGGTCGCCGCGCCCAGCGCGCCGCGATCGACCTCGGGGAGCCCGAAGGTGGCGTCCTCGCTGGCGACCACGACGTCCGCGTTGCCGACCAGGCCGACCCCGCCGCCGAGGCAGAAACCCTGTACCGCGGCGATCACCGGGACCGCGCAGTCGTACACCGCGGAGAACGCTGCCGCGCAGCCCTCGTTCGCGCCGATCAGCGCGCCATATCCCGGATCGCGCTGGATCTCCTTGATGTCGACCCCCGCGTTGAACCCGCGGCCTTCCGCGCGCAGCACCACCACGTGGGTCGCGGGGTCGCGTCCGGCGTCGGTGACGGCGGACGCGAGGGCGAACCATCCCTTCACGCTCAGCGCGTTCACCGGGGGCGCGTCGACCGTGACCACGGCGATGCCGGGCTCCGGTGAGTGGGTGGAAACGGTCATCGTGCACCCTTCTCCGCTACCAAACCTAGCACTTGCTTGGTACGTTAGCAGGACGTCCGGCCCGGGTACAGCGACGTGAAGGAGGCCCGGCATGGCACTCGAACTCCGGCTCGACGGCGCCGTGGTGCTGGTGACCGGTGGCGTCCGCGGCGTCGGCGCCGGTGTCACCAGGACTTTTCTGCGCGCCGGCGCCGAAGTCGTCACCTGCGCCCGCACCGAACCCGAGCGGCCGGTGTGCGCCGGGGAGAAGGCGTCGAGCTTCATCTCCTGCGACGTCCGCGACCCGAAGGAGGTCGACGCGCTCGTCGACGAGATAGTCCGGCGCCATGGCAGGATCGACGTCGTGGTCAACAACGCGGGCGGCGCGCCGTACGCCGAGGCCGCGAACGCGTCGCCGCGGTTCCACGAGAAGATCGTCGCGCTGAACCTGCTGGCGCCGCTGGCCGTCGCCCGTGCGGCGAACGCCGTCATGCAGGAGCAGGAAAGCGGCGGTGTCATCGTGAACATCAGCAGCGTCAGCGCGACGAGACCGTCGCCGGGGACGGCGTCCTACGGCGCGGCGAAAGCGGGCCTGGACAACCTGACCGCGTCGCTCGCCGTCGAGTGGGCGCCGAAGGTGCGGGTCAACGGGCTCGACGTCGGCATGGTGCGGACGGAGCACTCGCATCTGCACTACGGCGACGAAGCGGGCATCGAGGCCGTGGGCGCGACTGTCCCGTTAGGACGGTTGGCCGATCCGGACGAGATCGGTTCCTGCGCGGTGTTCCTGGCTTCCCCGCTGGCCTCCTATGTCAGCGGAGCCTGCCTGACCGTCCACGGCGGGGGAGAGGTGCCTGCCTTCCTCGCCGCATCCAATTCCCTGGTGAAAGAACGAAAGGAGCCGGTGTGAGCGGGATCGCCGACGGCCGGATCGTGGTGGTGACCGGAGCCGGTCGCGGCATCGGACGGGCGCACGCGCTCGCGTTCGCCGCCGAGGGCGCACGGGTGGTGGTGAACGACCTCGGCGCCGGGATCGACGGAAGCGGCGGATCGGCCGGGCCCGCGCAGGACGTCGTGGACGAGATCGAGGCGCTCGGCGGCAAAGCGGTGGCGAACACCGACGACATCGCCTCGTGGGACGGCGCCGCGGCGCTGGTGCGGACGGCCGTCGAGACCTTCGGCGGGCTGGACGTCCTGGTCAACAACGCGGGCTTCCTGCGCGACCGGATGCTGGTCAACCTCGGCGAGGACGAATGGGACGCCGTCATCCGCGTCCACCTGAAGGGGCATTTCGCGCCGACGCGGCACGCCGCCGAGTACTGGCGGGCCGAAGCGAAGGCGGGCCGGACGCGGGCCGCGCGGGTGATCAACACCAGCTCCGGTGCCGGGCTGCTCGGCAGTGTCGGGCAGGGGAACTACGCGGCCGCGAAGTCCGGCATCCTGGGCCTCACGCTGGTCGCGGCGACCGAATTCGCGCGCTACGGCGTCACCGTGAACGCGATCGCCCCGGCCGCCCGCACTCGCATGACCGAAGTGGCCTTCGCCGACGACATGGCCGCGCCGGAGGACGGTTTCGACGCGATGGCACCGGAAAACGTGTCGCCGCTGGTGGTGTGGCTCGGCAGCGAGGAGTCGTCCGGGGTCACCGGCCGGGTGTTCGAGGTCGACGGCGGACGCGTCTCGATCGCGCAGGGTTGGCGGCACGGAACGGTGCGGGACAAGGGTTCCCGGTGGTCGCCTGCCGAACTCGGTCCGGTGGTGGGGGAGCTGCTGGCGGAGGCTCCCGAGCCTGAACCCGTTTATGGGGCGTAGTGGCGCTCGATCAGTGATCCGGGCCCCGTCGCGGAACTAGACGAAAGGGGCCGTCGTGGCGGCTTCGAGGGCTGCGTGGACACGTTGCCAGAACGCCCGGAAGTCCGCATCGGCCTCCTGGTTGCCTGATTGCATGGCGGCGAGGCGGCGGAAGGTTCCGATCTGCTCCTGCGTGACAAGCAACGAAAACTCCCAATCGCCTTCACTCTCCGTCGGGAGAGCCTGCTCGCGTCGCTTCGCCAGCTCCCGCGAGAGCATCCGCAGGTTCAGGAGAGCTTCGGGGTTCGAAGCGCTGTCGTCCGCCATGTGCCCGATGAGGGCATCCACCAGCGAGACGAGCGAATCGTAGTCTTGCACCGAGAGCACGAAGTTGTAGTGGAACAGCTCGGTACAGATCCGGTTCTCCGCGCGCTGCCGCCACCAGACCGGCGCCAGCTCTTCGGGCCGGGGGCCGGAACCCTGTCGCAGATCGGCCGCGAATTTCCGAAGGTTCCCTTCGCCGATGCTCCGGCAGTATTCGAGCGCGACCGCCGGCAAATGGATCCGTGTGGGCATGAGCAGGGTGAAATGGCCGAGGATCGCCACGCTTTCGTCTTCGGTCAGGGTCCCCCACTCTCCGTAGGTCCCACCGCACTCCCGATCCAGGTCGCCCAGGCAGAACGCGAACATTCGGTACTTGGAGCCTCCCCATTCCCGTTCGACCCAGCGTTCGTACTCGGTGTCGGTGGCCATGGGCTTCCTTTCGTCCGGGTGGGGGAGCTGCGGTGTGGAATCGAACTGGGCGCGGCCCTGTAGCGGGCCGAGCCCCATCGCCAGTCTGCGTTGCAAGCCCTCCAGGCGGGATCGCGCGCCACCGTGACCGCCGTCGGCGGATTTCTCGTACCACTTGAGCGCTTCGGCGGGCTTTCCCAGCCGTTCCTCGTAGAGCCGTCCGAGGTAGAGCGCCCCGAACACGCTGCCGAGTTCCGCGGATTTGGCGTACCAGTACATCGCGGTTTCCACATCAGCGGCGGACGGCTCACCTGACTCTTGCCCGCGCCGCGATGCCCGTAGTCGGCCTTCGGCGATCAAGCCCACCCGAGCCATCGCGTCGGCGTGCCCGGCGGCCGCCGCTTCGCGGTAGAGCCGTTCGATTTCGACCAGGTCCTCGACCGTCGTCTCGAACCGCATTTCCAGTTCGCGGGCGGTCTCATAGGCATGAGTGCCGTCGAGAACGGCCTCGGGCACCGCTTCGTGTGCGAGCAGTTCGAAAGCGAACGCGGCCGCGTGCCGGGATGCCACGGGCTGCCAGTGTTCGTCGGCAGCGCCGCTCTTGCCGGACAGCAGATCGGAGATGCCGCGCACGACCAGGGCCTGGACGCCGTCGTTGAGGTAGGCGCCGTGCAGGAAGCCGTGGCCTTCCATTTCGACCGCGGCCGCGTCCCCACAGTGCCGGTCCAGAAAGCGCGCGGTGGCCGAGCCCGTGTCGCCGACGACCTTGCCGCCCGCCGCGATCGGCTTGACCACGGCTTTCGGTGCGGTCGCCGGAGTGGCGGGAAGGATACGGTGTTGCCACGCCTCGTCGCGGGCGAGCTGCTGGGCGCGGCGGAGCAGCCGCGTGGTCGGGGCCGCGGTTTTGATGCGGGGCAAGAAATCGGTGGCAGTCTCCCTGCCGGATTCGTAGTCGTAGATGTGGTCGGCGATCACGACGTCGCCGAGGGACACGTCCTTGCGGCCGCCTGCCACCCCGACGAACAGCACCATTTGGGGGTGGAAGACGGAGATGGCGCGTTCGAGCTCGATTCCCGCGTGGGTGGCGCCGGCACCGGTCTGGGTGAGTGCCACCCGGCAGGGGCCGCGGCCGGTGGGGAAGACGCCGATCTGATAGAGGGTGCCGCGTTCCTCGCGTTCAGCGAACGGCCCGCGCAGATGGTCGCGAACGGCAAGGTACTCCACACCCAGTGCGGCGCAGACCACCACCGAGACCTCCCCGGCGCTCATGCCGTCTGCTCGCGCAGGATCGCCGGGTGCAGGCGGGTCACCGGTCCGGCCCGGTACAGGGCCGCGGGCCTGCCTCCGGTCTCGGACGACTTTCCGCCAGTGGCGATCAGGAAACCAGGTACGCCGGTCACCTTCCGGTGGAAGTTCGCCGGATCCAGCCGGATACCCCAGACGATTTCGTACACGTCGCGTAGCTGGCCGATGGTGAACTCCGGTGGGCAGAACGCGGTCGCGAGGGTGGTACTGGTAAGCGCTTCTCGGGCATGTTCGACCGCGTCAGTCAGCAAACGGTGGTGGTCGAAAGCCAGTTTCGCCTCCGTGTCCAGCAAATCGCGGACGGGGAGCCAATGAGCGGCGCGGGCGTCGCCGCCGGCCACGGGCATGGGCAGGTCCGGCATCAGCGCGACGTAACAGACGGATACGACGCGGCCCCGCGGATCCCGGTCCGGCGCGCCATAGCTGTGGAGCTGTCGGACGCGCAGCCAGGCGGCGTCCAAGCTGGTCTCCTCGGCCAGTTCCCGATACGCGGCCTGGTCGAGGTCTTCGCCGTCTTCGAGGAATCCGCCAGGTAACGCGAACCGGCCGCGGTAGGGCGGAGTGGCGCGTTCGACGACCAGGACATGCAGGGACCGCTCGCGGATGGTCAGCACGGCCAGGTCGACCGCGACCGCGGCGGGAGGGGTTTCCAGCTTGCTCACGAACTCCACCCTACCTTCTGGTCGCATTGACCAAAAGAGGTTGTTAACGGTATCGTCCGGATAGTCGCTAATAGTCAATCTGACCATAAGACCCTCGACACTCGGAGGAGGGCAGATGAAGGTCATCTGTTCGATGCGCACCTTGATCTTGATCGCGGTGTGGGCGGCCGGGGTCGGCGTGGTCATCGGAGCGATACTCGCCTGAGGAGGCCAGGGAATGGGAGAGCGATGGGGCTGGTCGGAGTTCGTCGCCATCGGCCCGTACCGAGGGGACATCACCACCTATCCGGACTCGTTCGAATCGAAGGCCCGCGCGCAGGAGCATCTCCTGCTGTATCTGGAAAACGTCGGGAATCCGACATGCGAGGTCGCCGCGCCCTTGGTACGGCAGGCGGCGCCGACCGGCAATGGCCTGTTGGTGACGGCACCGCCGACGCACGCCTGGTTCGTGTACCGGGTGCCGGACGGCGTAGCCACCGGGCAGGCGGCTGGTTTCTACCTGGCGGATCACGAGAAGGAGCTGTGGCGACGACTGCTGAACACACGCCGGAACGCCGCTTCGAATGATTCGGGCTGCGCGGTGGTGGCGTTGAGTGTCGTGGGTGCTGCGGTGGCGGCCTGGGCGCACGGAAAATGGGGGTGTGACGGCTATACCCCCAAGGGGACCCGGTCTGGCTCGCCGTCACCTGGCCCCTTGTCGGCAAAGGGAATCGGTGCCCGTCCGCCTCAGCCACGGTGAATGCGGCCGATGAAGTACCTTCAGAGCCGAAGTGTGTCGCGAAAGCCACTTTCGCGACGTCTCAGCCAAGTCCTTCAGCTCAGGCGTCCCGCGTCAGGTCCCGGACCTCGGGCAGCCGCTGGAACCCGCCCGATTCGTAGGTCGCGACGGCGGCGACGTTGGAACTCGGCGTGTTCACGCCCGCGCTCGACGAGCCGAGCTCCCGGAGCGCGGCAGCCGCGGCGAAGGTGATCGCGCGCCCGTGACCGTGCCCGCGGTGGTCCCGGTGCACGCCCATCGGCTCCAGTACACCGGGTTTCCCCGGACCGGCCGACCACACCGCGACCGCCGCGACAGCGTCGTCCTTCTCGTCGTATCCCACCAGGAACCGGGCGTCGGCGTACGGCGCGCCGGTCGCCAGCGTGCGCCACTTCTCGGGCGTGAACGTCGAGCCGTCGAAGGCGCCGCGCATCACGTCGGCCCATACCCGGCAGTCGTCCGGCCCGATCGTCTCGATCCGCAGGTCCGGGGCCTTCACCGGTTCGGTGAGATCGCGGCGCAACGGGGTCCACGGTTCGCCGGTGTGCCAGCCGTGGCCGGGCAGCAGATCCTGGAGCAGCGCGTCCATCGGCGCTTCGATGGACACCTCTCCGGGCGGGAGCACACCGCGATCCGGCGCGTGCACGTCTTCGGCCAGCCGCCGTGCCAGGTCTTCGTCCCGGCGGACGTCCGGCGCGGTCGTGAGCCGCAGGAGGTCGGCTCCGTCCAGCAGCCCGACGGCGAGGATCCGCCCGTCCCGGCGCCAGATCCGCACCGCCGCGGCCGTCGCTTCCGCCCCCGAACGCCAGAACCAGCCGAGGTCACCGGGATGCACTTGCCAAGCCACGCCTTCGGATTGCCACTCCCGCAGCGCGCCGACGGCCTCGTTCAGCCCATCGAGCCCCGGTTTCTCCAAACTGATCACCATGTCGCGATCACACACCACGCCGCGAGGAGCCGCATTCGGTTTTCGGCGGGGCAAGATGGGGGAGTGAAGTCACTTCAGCGCCGTCTCTGGGAAGCGGTCGAGCCGCTGCACGCCGTCGTCTACTTCGCCCCGGAGACCGCGGCCGCGGCCAAGGCGGCAGGTCTGCCGGGCTGGTGGATGGGCTATTTCGCCGGCCGGGTCGCGCCGCTCGGGCCCCTGCCGGAACCACCCGCGACCGCGATGCTCTTCGGGTTCGCCCCGAGGATGGTCGCGCGATCCCTGCCCGACGCGTGGAAGTACGCCGAACCGGCGGTCGTCCTCCAGAGCCGGATGGAGGCCGTCGAGGAAGCCCTGAACCGGATCCTTCCCGCCGGCGCGCCACTCGCAGCCCTCGCCGAGCTGCTCGAACAGGCCGTCACCGGCTGCGACTACGAGGCCAGGCCGCTCGCCGCCGCCTGGTCCTCGGTCGCCAGGCCGGCGTCGCCGGCGGGCCGGGTCTGGCTCGCGGCGACGGTGCTGCGCGAGCATCGCGGGGACGGTCATGTGCTCTCCGCCGTCGCCGCCGGGCTGCGCGGGCTCGACACGACGCTGACCCACATCGGCAGCGGCGCGGTGACCCGCGAGGTCATCCAGATCAACCGTGGCTGGTCCGACGGCGAGTGGGACGCGAGCGTCGCGCGGCTCTCGGACCGGGGAATCCTCGACGGCGATCTCAGCCTCACCGGCCCGGGAATCGAGCTGCGCCAACGCATCGAGGACGAGACGGACCGCCTCGCCATCGGCCCGCTCGACGCCTTGGGGGAGGACGGGGCGGCCGAGGCCGTGCGGATCGCCGTCCCGCTGAGCCGCCGGATCTTCGACGTCGGCGCGATCCCGCTGCCGAACCCGATGGGGGCGCCGCGGCCCTGATCGTTCGAAACTGTCGGACCCCGGTGGGACGCTGTGCGGCATGGCGACGTGGCAGCAGTTCAGTGAAGAGGCACCCGCGCTGGCGGAGAAGATCAAGGAACGGTTCACCGCGGCGAAGTCGCATGTGCTGGCGACGGTCCGGCGGGACGGTTCGCCCCGGGTCAGTGGCAGTGAGGTCGACTTCCGTGAGCAGGACCTGCTGATCGGTTCGATGATCGGCGCGATGAAGGCGAAGGATCTGCAGCACGACGGCAGGTTCGCGATCCACGCCGCCTCGGCGATCGACGAGGGCGGCGCGGACGCGAAGGTGTCGGGAAAGGCCGTCGAGATCACCGATCCGGCGGAGGTCGCCCGCCTGCAGGGTGACGACGGGGAGGCCCACGTCTTCCGGCTCGACCTCACCGAGGCGGTGCTGACCTGGGTCGAGGGCAACACCATCTATTTCGACTTCTGGAAGGAGGGGCAGGGGCTCAAAAGGCTCGCGAGGCCGGACAACGGTCCGGTGGTCGAGGTCGCCTTGAGCTAGATCCGTTCGATGATCGTGCCGGTGGAAAGCGCGCCGCCGGCGCACATCGTCACCAGCGCGGTGCTCGCGTCGCGGCGTTCCAGTTCGTGCAACGCCGTCGTCAGCAGGCGGGCGCCGGTGCTGCCGACGGGATGCCCGAGCGCGATCGCGCCACCGTTCACGTTGACCTTGGCCTCGTCGGGCCGGTGCACCCGTTGCCATGACAACACGACCGAAGCGAACGCCTCGTTGACTTCGAAGAGGTCGAGGTCGCCGATCGTCATCCCCGCCCTGGCGAGGACGCGTTCGGTCGCCTGCACGGGGCCGTCGAGGTGGTAGTACGGCTCCGCGCCGACCAACGCCTGCGAGACGATCCGCGCCCGCGGCCTGAGGCCCAGTGCCTTGGCCCGGTCCGAGTCCATGAGGAGGAGCGCGGCCGCGCCGTCGGAGATCTGCGACGACGTCCCGGCCGTGTGCACGCCGCCTTCGAGGACGGGCTTGAGCTTGGAGAGGCCTTCGACGGTCGTCTCGCGAAGTCCTTGGTCGCGCGACACCAGCCGGGTCTCGCCGGTCGGCGTGCCGTCTTCGCCGAGCACGGGCGCCTTCACGGCGACGACTTCGCGGTCGAAGTGGCCCGCGGCCCACGCGGCGGCGGCCTTGGCCTGCGAGGCGGTCCCGAACTCGTCGACGTCGAGGCGCGTGATCCCGCGGCGTTCCGCGATCCGCTCGGCCGCGCCGTACTGGTTCGGCATGTCGATCGACCACGACTCCGGCCGTGGCGCGCCGATGCCCTCGCCGCGGTTCGCGCCCAGCGGGACCCGGCTCATCGCCTCGACGCCGCACGAGACCCCGGCGTCGATCGCGCCCGCCGCGATGAGCCCGGCGATCAGATGCGTCGCCTGCTGTGCCGAGCCGCATTGGGCGTCGATGGTCGTCGCGCCCGTGGTCTCCGGGAGCCCGGCGTGCAGCCACGCCGTGCGCGTGACGTTGCCCGCCTGCTCGCCCGCCTGGGTCACGGCGCCGCCGATCGCCTGCTCGACGAGCGCGGGATCCACTCCCGCGCGTTCGAGCAGCGCGCGCTGCGCCGCGCCGAGGATCTCGGCGGCGTGCAGCCCCGCCAGGTGCCCCCTGCGCTTGCCGACAGGGGTGCGGACCGCCTCGACGATCACCGGACTACCCACGTTCGCCTCCTGGGAAACACTGTTCACTACCGAGAAAAGTAGAACACGTTCTTGATTTGAGCAAGCGATCCCAGGGGCGGCCGGATTTTGATCACTGGTCGCCGTTCCCGCTTCTTGCAGGGATCGCAAGATCCACGTGCGCCGAGTAAACGGGTTTCACTGAAACTCTTCACTTGGTAAACGTCGTATGCTTCAATCGGGTCTAGAACGTGTTTCATTGGCGAACCGCGTAGGAGGTAGCCCGTGGCCGCTCCCCTGATCCCCGCCGGTTTCGATTTCACCGATCCGGATCTGTACGCCACCAGACTGCCTCTGGAGGAGTTCGCCGAACTCCGCCGTACGGCACCGGTCTGGTGGAACCCCCAGCCGCACAACACCGCGGGCTTCCGCGATGACGGCTACTGGGTGGTCAGCCGGCTCGATGACGTCAAGGCGGTGTCGAGGGACAGCGAGCTGTTCTCCTCCCGGGAGAAGACCGCGATCATCCGGTTCGACGAGAACATGACCGACGACAGCCTCGAAGCCAACCGTCTGGTCCTGCTCAACATGGACGCCCCGCAGCACACGAAGCTGCGCCGGATCGTGTCGAAGGGTTTCACGCCGAGGTCGATCGCGAAGCTCGAGGACACCCTGCGCGATCGCGCGGAGAAGATCGTCAGCGAGGCCAAGAAGAAGGGCTCCGGCGATTTCGTCGTCGACGTCGCTTGCGAACTTCCCTTGCAGGCCATCGCCGAACTGATCGGCATCCCGCAGGAAGACCGGCTGAAGATCTTCGACTGGTCGAACCAGATGGTCTCCTACGACGACCCCGAGTACGAGGTCGAACCGCTCGCCGCGTCCGCGGAGATCGTCGGCTACGCCTGGAACATGGCCGAAGAACGCCGCAAGTGCCCGATGGACGACATCGTCACGAAGCTGGTGCAGGCCGACGTCGACGGCGAATCGCTGGCGTCGGACGAGTTCGGCTTCTTCGTCATCCTCCTCGCCGTCGCCGGCAACGAGACCACGCGCAACGCGATCACCCACGGGATGAAGGCGTTCCTCGATCACCCCGACCAGTGGGAGCTGTACAAGAAGGAGCGCCCGAAGACCGCGCCGGACGAGATCGTCCGCTGGGCCACCCCGGTGGTCGCCTTCCAGCGCACCGCGACCCGGGACACCGAACTCGGCGGGCAGCACATCCGCAAGGGCGACCGGGTCGGGATGTTCTACAGCTCCGCGAACTTCGACCCGGACCACTTCGACCGGCCGGAGAAGTTCGACATCCTCCGCGAGGACAACCCGCACGTCGGATTCGGCGGCACGGGTTCGCACTACTGCATCGGCGCCAACCTCGCGCGGCTGGAGATCGACCTGATCTTCAACGCCATCGCCGATGTCATGCCGGACATCACCGAACTCGCCCCGCCCGACCGCCTCCGGTCGAGCTGGCTCAACGGGATCAAGCACTACCAGGTCCGCTACGCCTGACCTGATCGGCCGGACGCGACCCCGTGGGGCACCATGGGGCCATGGGTCCCCACGTACAGGTCGACGTCGAAATGTCCTTCCGGGTCACGAAACCCGGCCCCGCCGCGTTCGTGATCGCGCTCGCCGGTGGGGCCGGGCACGAGGAGTTCGCCTATCCCGCGCCGCCGCGCCAGGTGGCGTTCGAACACGGGACCCGGGCCCAGGTCGTCGAGCTTCCGCCCGGTGAACACGTCGTGCGGTACCGCGCCGGACGCACGCTCGACCCGGCCGACGCCGAGCCGGTCGCTATGGACGACGTCATCCGCTACACCAGGCCCAGCCGGTACTGCCCCTCGGACCGGATGGGCGGGCTCGCGCTGTCCCGCTTCGGCGGCCTGCCCGACGCGCGAACCCAGGTGGAGGCGATCGTCCGGCACGTGGGCGAGCACCTGTCCTATGTGGTCGGTTCCGGTTCGCCGACCGACGACGCCGTCGACACCTACCTCGCCGGGGAAGGGGTCTGCCGCGACTACGCGCACGTCTGCATCTCGCTGTGCCGTGTGCTCGACATCCCCGCCCGGTTCGCCGCCGTCTACGCGCCCGGACTGTCCCCAATGGACTTCCACGCCGTGTTCGAGGCCGCGATCGACGGCCGCTGGTACGTGTTCGACGCCACCGGCCTCGCGCCGAGGCAGAGCCTCTGCCGGATCGCCACCGGCCGGGACGCCGCCGACACCGCGTTCCTCTCCACCCTCGGCTGTGAGCTGGACTTTCTCGGCAACACCGTGCTGGCGACCGCGGGCCCGTCGCTGCCGGAGGACGACGGCTCGCGG
Organism: Amycolatopsis sp. EV170708-02-1; assembly: GCF_022479115.1. Classification (NCBI taxonomy): domain Bacteria; kingdom Bacillati; phylum Actinomycetota; class Actinomycetes; order Pseudonocardiales; family Pseudonocardiaceae; genus Amycolatopsis; species Amycolatopsis sp. EV170708-02-1. The sequence continues at coordinate 949,804 of NZ_CP092497.1, read as the reverse complement.
CTGATCGCGCTCGCTTGATCGCGTGTTGCCCCCGACCCGTGACCTGCCTGAGGTAGACATTGGCGTGTGAGGGAGAAGCAAGCATCGACGAAATGGAAGCGGCTGCGTGCCCGCTACCGCTGGCTGGACCACGTGGCGCGGGCCGTGAACCGCTACATCGAGTACGGCGGTTACCACTACGTCGCGTCGATCACCTATTTCAGCCTGTTCTCGCTGGTGCCCATCCTGATGGTCGCGGTTTCGGTGGCCGGTTTCGTGCTGGCGAGCCAGCCGCAGCTGATCGAGTCGATGCTGAACGCGATCACCGGCACCCTGCCCGGCGGCCTCGGTGACAAGGCGGGGGAGCTGCTCACCGGCTTCGTCGAGCAGCGCACCAGTGTCGGGATCATCGGTCTGATCATCGGCTTGTACTCCGGCTGGAACTGGATGAACTCGCTGCGGGACGCGCTCACCGCGCTGTGGGGCCAGAACCGGTCGGATCTCCCGCTGCTGCGTACGATCGCCGCGGACCTGCTCGCGCTGCTCGGCCTCGCGAGCGCGCTGCTGCTCTCGTTCGCCATCACCATCTCGGGGTCCGCGCTCGGCCGGTACCTGCTGGGGCTGGCCGGGGTGGACGACACCGCGTGGGGCCACAACGTGCTGTCGGCGATCTCGATCCCGTTGGCGCTGCTGGCGAACTGGCTCGTGTTCCTCTGGGTGCTCACCCGGTTGCCGCGGAAACCGGTCGGGGTCTCGAGCGCGATGCGCGGCGCGGTCGCGCTGGCGCTGGGCTTCGAACTGCTGAAGCAGGCCGGTGGGATCTACCTGCGCCTGATCGGGAACTCGCCGACCGGGGTCGCGTTCGGTTCCATCATCGGTCTGATCTTCTTCATCTCACTGGTGGCGCGGATGCTGGTGTTCGTCACGGCCTGGACGGCGACCGCGCGCGACGCCCCGCCGGACCCGGTCGAACCGCCGCCTCCGGTGGTGGTCCGGCCGGTGGTCGCGGCACCCGATCGGCACGGGCTCAAGCCGGTGCTGGTGGGCGCGGTGACCGGGGTGGTCGCGACCTTGGCCGCGCAACGCCTCCGGCCCCGCCGCCGGATCTAGCTCGGCTTGGCCGACCCCACCACCCACATCGAGAAGAACTGCGAACCGCCGCCGTACGCGTGCCCGAGCGCGATCCGCGCGCCGTCGACCTGGTAGTCCCCGGCCCGGCCCATCACCTGCTTGGCCGCCTCGGAGAACCGGAGCATCCCGGACGCGCCGATCGGGTTCGACGACAGCACGCCGCCCGACGGGTTGACCGGCAGGCGTCCGCCGAGCGCGGTCTCACCCGCCTCGGTGAGCTTCCAGCCCTGACCCTCGTCGGTGAAGCCCAGGTTCTCCAGCCACATCGGCTCGAACCACGAGAACGGCACGTAGATCTCGGCGGCGTCCACTTCGGACAGTGGGTCGGTGATGCCCGCGTCGCGCCACAACGCCGCCGCGGCGTCCCGGCCGGCTTGCGGGTTGACCTGGTCGCGACCGGCGAACGTGGTCGGTTCGGTGCGCATCGCGGTCGCGTGGATCCACGCCGCGCCACCGGGAACGGCATCGCCCGACGCCTCGTCCCCGATCACCATCGCGCACGCGCCGTCCGAGGACGGGCACGTCTCGTCGTAACGGATCGGATCCCACAGCATCTGCGACGCCCGCACCGACTCCACCGTGATGTCGGACTGCCGCAGATGCGCGTACGGATTCAGCGCGCCGTTGCGCCGGTCCTTGGCCGCGACGATCGCCCCGACGTGGTCGGGCGCGCCGGATCGCCGGATGTACGAGCGCACGTGCGGCGCGAAATACCCGCCCGCCCCGGCGCCCACCGGCATCTGGAACGGCGGCAGGATCGACAGGCCCCACATCGCGTTCGACTCTGACTGCTTCTCGAAAGCCACGGTCAGCACCCGTTTGTGCACGCCCGCCTGCACCAGCGACGCCGCCACGAGCGCGGTCGAGCCGCCGACCGAACCCGCGGTGTGCACCCGCAGCAACGGTTTCCCGGTGGCGCCGAGCGAATCGGCGAGGAACAGTTCGGGCATCATCACGCCCTCGAACAGGTCCGGCGCCTTGCCGAGGACGACCGCGTCGATGTCGTCCCAACCGGTCCCCGCGTCGAGCATCGCCCGGTCGATGGCCTCCCGGAGCAGGCCGGGCATGGACACGTCGGTGCGTTTGGCCTTGTGGTGCGTCTGGCCGGTTCCCAACACGGCCGCGAGGTGCTTCACGAGAGGACCTCCAAGGTCGCGACCAGGTTCTGCTGGAGGACGGGGCCGCTGGTCGCGTGGGCGAGGGTCTTGCGCGCGCTGCCGTCGAGGATGCGGTTCGCCGCCTCGCCGATCCGCGCCAGCCCCGCCGAGAACATCGGATTACCGGTCAGGACGCCGCCGGAGGGATTGATCCGCACCTGGTCGCCGAGGCCCAGCGCGTCGCGCAGGATCAATTCCTGATGGGTGAACGGCGCGTGCAGTTCGGCCACTTCGACGCCGTCGAGGTCGAGCGCCCGTCCGGCGGCGGCCGTCGACGGCGACTTAGTGAGGTCCCGCACGCCGAGCGCGGGGGAGTCGACGCGGTGCTCGATCCCGGTGATCACCGCGGGGCTGTCGACGAGGTCCGCCGCCCGTTCGGCCGACGCGAGGACGAGCACGGCGGCGCCGTCGGTGATGGGCGCGATGTCGTGGGCCCGCAAGGGATCCGCGAAGTACGGGGCGTCGAGAAGCTCCGCGACCTCGACCGTTCCGGAGAGTTGCGCGGCGGGATTGCCGGCGGCGTCGGCGCGGCTGCGCGCGGCGACCTCGGCGAGATCCTTTTCCGACCACAGCCCGGATTCGAGCCCCAGCCGCGCCTGGATCCCGGCGACGCTCACCGAATCCGGCCACAGCGGCGCGACGACGTAAGGATCCATCTGCAAGGCGAGCACCCGCCGCAATTGTCCGGCGGAGGATTTGCCGAAGCCGTAGACCAGCGCGGTCTCGACCTCGCCCATCCGGATCTTCAGCCACGCCTCGTAGAGCGCCCAGGCGGCGTCCATCTCGACATGCGACTCGTGGATCGGCGGGAAGGCGCCGATGGCGTCGACCGCGGCGATGAACGAGAACGCGCGGCCGGCGAGGTAGTCCGAGGAACCCGAGCACCAGAACCCGATGTCCTCTTTGGACAGACCGGTGCGCTCGAAGACCTCGGCGAAGATCGGCACCAGCATTTCCACGCCGTTGGTGGTGCCCGGGGTGCTGCGGACGTTGGGGGCCTGCGCGAAGCCCACGACTGCTACATCTGGCACGGTGGTCCTCACAGATGGTGGGCGAAGGATTCGTAGGGCGCGTCGGGTTCGCCGGTCGGTTCGAAATGGCCGATGTTCTCCAGCGACGTCCACCATTCGTCCCGTGGCTTCCAGACGGCCCGGACCCGCATGCCCATCCGGACGTCGGCGGCGTCGCAGCCGAGGACGAGGTGCAGGAACGCGATGTCCGCGCCGTCGAGCAGGATGTACGCGGCGACGTACGGCGGTTTGATCTTCTGGCCGAGGAACGGCACGTTCACGATGCAGAACGTGGTGACGATGCCGGTGTCGGGCAGTTCGACCTCGTCGGTGGTCGGGACACCGTCGGTCGGGCACGCGCCGCGCGGCGGGATGTAGACCTTCTCGCACGACGGGCAGCGCTGGCCGATCAGCTTCCCCTCGGCGAGCCCGCGCAGGTACCGGCTTTCCTCCGGCGACGCGGAATGCTCGTAGCGCAGGTGGATCGGCGTGATCACCACGCTGACCGGCGCGCCGTCCTCGCGTTTCGCGACCGGAGGAGGCGGCTCGGTGGTTTCGGTGTCGGGCCCGTCGGCGGGGACGAAGTAGGCGATGTCCCGGATGTGGCCGACGGTCTCGTCCGCCCAGCGGATCCGGACCCGCTGTCCCGTGTGGACATTCGAAGGGGAGCCGGCGTCGACGGCGTGCAGCATCGAGGTGTCGGCGCCGTCGAGGCGGATCAGCGCCCACGCGAACGGCCGCGACAACGGCTGACCGTCGACGGGTTCGGCGATCCAGGACCAGGAGACGATCTCGCCCTCGGAGGCCACCGGAACGAACTCGGACAAGGCTTCGGCGGTCACGGGGTCGTACTCCAGCGGGGGCACGTGGACGCGGCCGTCGCTGCCCCGGACGCCTTCGACGCGGCGCTCGCGCAGGGCGTCGACGAACCGGCCGAGTACCGGGCCGACCGAACGCGTGTAGTCGAAGCCCACGTTGAGCGGGGCCGACAGCGGAAGTTCAGGTGCGCTCACATCCTGAGTGAAACATGTTCTCGATTTCTCGGCAAGATCGGCCATCTGGGCTTGGCTGACGGTTGCCCTTGAGTGGAACGCGTTCTAGATTTGCGGGTATGTCGACTGCCACCGGGACACTTGGGGTCTGGAACATCGCCGCACAGGAGCCGGAGCGGGTCGCGCTCGTCGATCCGGACGGCCGCTCGATCGGCTACGGGGACCTCGCCGCGAAAGCGAACGCGTACGCCCGTGGCCTGCAGGCCCTCGGGCTGGAGGCCGGAGACGTGGTCGTCGTCCTGCAGCCCAACGGCGACGAACTCGTGGCGGCCTACTTCGCCGCCATCCAGTCCGGCCTGTACATCGTGGTGGTCAACTGGCATCTGGTCGGGCCGGAGGTCGCCTACATCCTGTCCGACAGCGGCGCCAAGGCCTTCCTCGCGCACGAACGGTTCGCCGACGTCGCGATCGCCGCCGCCGACGAGGCCGGGATCCCGGAATGGGGCCGGTTCGCCGTCGGCGACGTCGAGGGCTTCCGCCGGATCGAGGAACTCGGCTCCGGAGAGGGCGACGGGCGCCCGGAGCGGCGTACGGCGGGCTCGCCGATGCTCTACACGTCGGGGACCACGGGGCGGCCCAAGGGTGTCCGGCGGCCGTTGACCGGCGCCGACCCCGACTCCGTGCCCGCCGCGTCGACGTGGTTCTTCGGGATCTTCGGGCTCGCGCCGCACGACGGCCACGTGCACCTGTGCGGATCGCCGCTCTACCACACGGCCGTGCTCAACTTCGTCGCGATTTCCCTGCAGCTGGGCCATACCGCGGTGCTGATGGACCGCTGGGACGCCGAGGACATGCTGCGGCTGATCGACCGGCACCGCGTCACGCACAGCCATATGGTCCCGACGCAGTTCCGCCGCCTGCTCGCGCTGCCGGACGACGTCCGCGCGGCCTACGACCTGAGTTCGCTGCGCGTGATGATCCACGGCGCCGCGCCGTGCCCGCTGGAGGTCAAACGCCGGATGCTCGACTGGTGGGGCCCGGTCGTCACCGAGTACTACGCGGCCACCGAAGGTGGCGGCACGGCGATCTCGGGCGAGGAATGGCTGAAGAAACCGGGTTCGGTCGGGCTGCCGTGGCCGGGTTCGACGATCAAGATCCTCGACGACGAAGGCACGGAACTCCCCGCGGGCGAGACCGGCACGGTGTACATGAAGATGGGCGACTCGAAGTTCGAGTACCACAAGGACCGGGCCAAGACGGACAAGGCGCGGGTCGGGGACCTGTTCACCCTCGGCGACGTCGGGCATCTCGACGAGGACGGCTACCTCTTCCTGCACGACCGCAAGGCGGATCTGATCATCTCGGGCGGGGTCAACATCTACCCGGCGGAGATCGAGGGCGAACTGGTGATGCACCCGAAGATCGCCGACGTCGCCGTGTTCGGCGTCCCGCACGAGGACTGGGGCGAGGCGATCAAGGCCGTCGTCGAGCCCGCGGACGGTGTCGAGCCCTCCGACGAGCTGACCGCGGAGATCCTCGAGTACGCGGCGTCACGCCTCGCGAAGTTCAAGCTCCCGCGTTCCGTCGACTACTTGCCCGAACTCCCGCGAGATCCGAACGGGAAGCTCTACAAGCGCAAGCTCCGCGACCCGTACTGGGAAGGCCACCGCGTGCCGTAACTCGTAACTCGCGTGATTGGAGGCGTAACTCGGGAGTTACGCCTCCAATCACGTGAGTTACGGCCTCAATCACGCGAGTTACGGGTTAGCGGCCTCGGAAGACGGGCTTGCGCTTCTCGGCGAAGGCGCGGGGGCCTTCCTTCGCGTCTTCGCTCGCGAAGACCTCGATGCCGTACTGGGCGTCGAGCTTGAAGGCCTCTTCCTCGTGCATGCCCTCGGTGTCGCGCATCGTCTTGAGGATCGCGCGGACCGCGAGCGGGCCGTTCTGGGAGATGAGGCTGGCGAGTTCGAGCGCCTTGTCCAGCGCCTTGCCGTCCGGCACGACGTGGCCGATCAGGCCGATCTCCAGTGCCTCGGCCGCCTTGATGTGGCGTCCGGTCAGCAGGAGGTCGGCCGCGACGGTGTACGGGATCTGCCGGGGGAGCCGCACGGCCGAACCGCCCATCGGGAACAGGCTCCATCGCGCTTCGGACACGCCGAACCTCGCGCTCTCGCCCGCGACGCGGATATCGGTGCCTTGAAGGATCTCGGTCCCGCCCGCGATCGCGGGGCCCTCGACGGCCGCGATCAACGGCTTCGTCAGCCGCCGCCCCTTCAACAGCCCCTCGATCTTGCTGGGGTCGAAAGTGCCCTTCTCGAACGAATCGGACGGCGAGTTCTTCGACATCGACTTCAGGTCCGCGCCCGCGCAGAACGCGCCACCCGCGCCGGTGAGCACGCAGCACCGGATGTCGTCGTCCTCGTCGACCCGGTTCCACGCCTCGACCATGATCCCGAGCATCTCGCCGCTGAGCGCGTTGCGGGCCTCCGGCCGGTTCATCGTCACCACGAGGGTGTGTCCGGTCTTTTCCACCAGCGCGTGCGGTTCGTTCACCACATTTTTCAAAGTTTCAGCCTCCCATAGAGCGGCCATTGCCCAGAACGATAACATGTTCTACTTTGGGGAAGTGGCACTCAACATCGCGGATCTACTCGAGCACGCCGTCGACGCCGTGCCGGAGCGCATCGCGGTCGTCTGCGGCGATCGGCGGGTCACCTTCGCCGAACTGGAAGAGCGCGCCAACCGGCTGGCGCATCACCTCGCGGCACACGGCGTGGGACCCGGATCCCACATCGGTGTCTATTCCCGGAACTCGATCGAGGCCCTGGAATCGATGATCGCCGCGTACAAGCTGCGCGCGATCGCGGTCAACGTCAACTACCGCTACGTCCACGGCGAACTGCGGTACCTGTTCGACAACGCCGACCTCGTGGCGCTGGTCCACGAACGCGGCTATTCGGACAAGGTCGCCGCCGTCCTCCCGGAAACGCCGAAATTGAAACACGTTGTCGTCATCGACGACGGAAGCGACGGCGACTACTCGTCCTACGGCGGCGTGGACTACGAAACCGCGCTCGCGGAAGGCTCGCCCGAGCGGGACTTCGCCGAGCGCAGCGCCGACGACATCTACATCCTCTACACCGGCGGCACCACCGGCTATCCCAAGGGCGTCCTGTGGCGCCACGAGGACATCTGGCGCGCGCTCGGCGGCGGCATCAACTTCGTCACCGGCGAGTACGTCCCCGACGAGTGGACGCTCGCCGAACAGGGCAAGTCGGGCAGCCTGGTCCGGCTCCCGGCCGCGCCGCTGATCCACGGCGCCGCGCAGTGGGCCGCGTTCGGCGCGCTGTTCACCGGCAGCCCGGTCGTTTTCGTCCCGCGGTTCGACGCGCACGACGTCTGGAAAGCCGTGCAGGACAACAAGGTCCAGGTGCTCACCATCGTCGGCGACGCGATGGCGCGGCCGCTGATCGACGCCTATCGCGAGGGCGACTACGACGCGTCGTCGATCGTGGCGGTGTCGAGTCACGCCGCCCTGTTCTCCCAATCGGTGAAGCAGGAATTCCTGGCGCTGCTCCCGCATGTGGTGATCACCGACGCGATCGGCTCCTCCGAAAGCGGGTTCACCGGCATCGGCATGGTCAGCAAGGACAGCGATCATTCCGCCGGCCCCCGGGTCAACTTCGGCAAGGACGCGATCCTCGTGGACGACGACGGCGCGCTCGTCGAGCCGGAACCGGGCGCCATCGGCCTGATCGCCCGGCGCGGGCACGTCCCGCTCGGGTATTACAAGGATCCCGCGAAGACCGAGAAGATCTTCGTCGAGATCGACGGCAAGCGGTACGTCGTCCCGGGTGACTACGCGCGCTACGAGGAAGACCTCACGGTGACCCTGCTCGGCCGGGGGTCGCAGTGCGTGAACACCGGCGGCGAGAAGGTGTACCCGGAAGAGGTCGAGGGCGCGCTCAAATCGCATCCGGACGTCTTCGACGCGCTCGTCATCGGCATCCCCGACGACCGGCTCGGCCAGCGGGTGGCCGCGGTGATCCAGCCGAGGTCCGGCAAGGAACTCGACGTCGCCGCGCTCGAAGCGCACGTACGGACCGAGATCGCCGGGTACAAGGTGCCGCGCAGTCTCTGGCTCGCGGAGGAGATCGGGCGCTCCCCCAGCGGGAAGCCGGACTATCCCTGGGCGCAGCGCTACGCCTCCGAGAACGAGCCCGTTTCCATCCAACCGGCGTAAGGAGTTTCATGCGGACGTCTCTGTGCGACCGGCTCGGGATCGACCTGCCGATCGTCGGGTTCACCCCGTCCGAGCACGTGGCCGCGGCGATCAGCCGGGCGGGCGGTCTCGGCGTGCTGGGCTGTGTGCGGTTCAACGACGCGGCCGAACTCGACGCCGTCCTGTCCTGGATGGACGAGAACACCGGCGGGAAGCCGTACGGCGTCGACATCGTGATGCCCGCGAAGATCCCGGCCGAAGGGACGTCGATCGATCTCGCGAAGCACATCCCGCAGGAGCATCGCGACTTCGTGGAGCGGACGCTGCGCGACCTCGCGGTGCCGCCGCTGCCGGACGACACCGACGAACGCGCCGGCGTGCTGGGCTGGCTGCATTCGGTCGCCCGGTCCCATGTCGAGGTCGCGCTGAAACACCCCATCCGGTTGATCGCCAACGCCTTGGGGTCACCGCCGGTGGACGTCATCGAGCAGTGCCACGCGAAGGGCGTGCCGGTCGCGGCGTTGGCCGGCAAGGCCGAGCACGCCGTCCGGCACGTCGACAACGGCGTCGACATCGTTGTGGCACAAGGCTATGAGGCGGGCGGGCATACCGGCGAGATCGCGTCGATGGTCCTGCTGCCCGAGGTGGTGGACGCCGTCGGCGACCGGGTCCCGGTGCTCGCCGCGGGCGGGATCGGCTCGGGCAGGCAGGTCGCGGCCGCGCTCGCGCTGGGCGCGTCCGGGGTCTGGATGGGCTCCTTCTGGCTCGCCACCGAGGAATACCTCCAGACCATGGGGGAGTCCGAGGCGATGCAGCGGGCGCTGGTCGCGGCGGGGTCGTCCGACACCGTCCGGACGCGGATCTACACCGGCAAACCGGCGCGGCTGCTCAAGACGCGGTGGACCGAGGCGTGGGCCGCGCCCGGCGCGCCCGAGCCGCTGCCGATGCCGCTGCAGAACCTGTTGGTCTCCCACGCGCACAACCGGATCCACCACGCGGCGGATCCGAGCGTGGTCTCGATGCCGGTGGGGCAGATCGTCGGGCGGATGGACCGGGTGCGCCCGGTCGCCGACGTGATCGCGGAACTCGTTTCGGGGTACGAAGAAACACTGTCGCGTTTGGACAAGACCCGCTGAAAAGACTCGTGAGTGGCAAGGACGGTTAGAACCGTCCTTGCCACTCACGAGTCAGGGCATGCCGTGCGGGTGGAAACTAGAGCCCGGCGGCCGCGTTCTTGATCGCGGTCGCGAAGGTGCTCACCTCGGTGTAGACGCCGGGAGCGTGCGCCCGCGCGCAGCCTTCGCCCCAGCTGACGATGCCGACCTGGATCCAGGCCCCGGCGCTGTCGCGACGGAACATCGGGCCGCCCGAGTCGCCCTGGCAGGTGTCGACGCCGCCCGAGTCGATGTTGCCCGCGCAGATCTCGGCGCTGTCGATCAGGTCGGCGTAGCTGCCGCCCTGCGCCTTGCAGGTCGAGTCGGAGACGAACGGGACGGTGGCCTTGAGCAGGTAACGCTGCTGCGCGCCGCCCTCGGTCGCGGCACCCCAGCCGGCGACGGTGAACGTGCCGCTGTTGTAGGCGGTCGAGGTGGTGATCGGCAGCGTCGGGATGCCGCTGACCGGGCTGGCGAGCTTGATCAGGGCCCAGTCACCACCGGTGGAGGTGGGGTAGGTCGGCGACCGGTACACGTAGGTCGACTTGACCTTCTTGGCCGCGGTGCTCTGCAGGTCCACCACGCCGAGGGTGGCGGTGATACCCGTGTTGGCCCCGGTCCGCGACACACAGTGCGCGGCCGTCAGCACGATCTGCGGGGTGTAGAGCGCACCACCGCAACCCATGGAAAGCCTGACCATCCAAGGGAATTCGCCCTGAGCGGCCCGGGTGCCACCGACCACGTCGGTGGACGGCGGCTGCGCGGCGGCGGCTTGCGGAGCCGTGGCGAGACCCGCCAGGGTTCCGGCCGCCGCGACGGCGATCAGGGTCTTTTTGAGCAGGCTGAACCGACGCTTGATGTTCAAGGGTTCATTCCTTCCGGCTGTCCACAGTGGAGGCAGGGAGACTGACTGCGGCCACCTGACTACAGCAGGTGGGCATACACGGGGACAACCAACTTTCTTCGGATCTTTCGGCCGTTGGTGGTGATTAACGGACGTCCGGGCCTGGTTGCCGACGAATGGCGTAGGCCGGAGCGCCCAACGCCCCTACTCCCGGACCGGTGATCGCCGGAACCGCCGGAAGGCTGAACACCCGCCGAGGGTGCCCTTTTCGGCCACCAGTGTGAGCGTGGCATGAACACTTCGTTCGGGTCAGTACAGGCATGGGGAATCGGGCCTAGGATCTGGATCGTGAAAGCGCGTTCGCCTAGACTGCATCCCCCCGCCGACGGCCCGGTTCGGGACGGAATTCCCGAGCACGGCCGCATTCCCCGCTATTACGCGGTCAAAGTCGATCTGCTCGACGTGATCTCCGAATTAGGCCAAGGGGCGGTACTTCCCACCGAAAGGGAACTGTCCGAAAGATTCGAGGTTTCCCGTGCGACGGTCCGCCAGGCCGTCGGTGAACTCGTCCTGGAAGGGCGGCTGAGCAGGCGACAGGGGAGCGGCACGTACGTCGCGGGCCCCAAGCTCGTCCAGCCGCTCGCCTTGGTGAGTTACACCGAAGGACTCAGGAGGCAGGGCATCGAGCCTGGCCGGAATTTGATCTCTTTGGAACGCCGTGAGGCGGGTCCGTCGCTGGCTTCGGAACTGGAAATCGATCCCGAAGACGACGTCATCCACATCGAACGGGTGCTGCTCGCCGACGACGAGCGGGTCGGGCTGGAATCGACCTATCTCACCGCCGCGCGATTCCCGACGCTCATGGATGTGTTCGATCCCACACAGTCGCTCTACGCCTGTTTGCGGGAAAGGCTGGGGTGGTCTTCGACGGCGCGGAGGAGCGGGTCGAGACCGTGCTCGCCACGCCGCGGGAGGCGCTGCTGATCGGGACGAACCCGGCGCTGCCGATGCTGCTGATGCACCGGACCTCGTGGGGGACCGACGGGGTCCCGTTCGAACGTGTCCGGTCGCTGTTCCGCGGTGACCGGCTCTCCTTCGAGACCCGCTTGGGCCGAGTGGAGTAGCCACTACCGCAGTTAGTCCTCTGAACGCGATATTTGCGGATTCAACGACCGCATCCAGAGGACGAAACGCGGCGTAATGTAACGCGAAGATAACAGGTCTGGTCCAGATTTGGCGGGCACTTCACCTGGGGTTAGGGCCAGGGCCACGGAGCGTTGGTGCGCGCAGGCGAGCGTCTGCGGTGTGCGAATCCTCATCATCGGCGGCGGAGTGCTCGGCACTCAGCACGCCTGGCAGGCCGTCGAACGCGGCCACGAAGTCGTCCAGATCGAACGGGAACCCGAGGCCAGGGGCGCGTCCGTGCGCAACTTCGGCCTGGTCTGGGTCGGTGGCCGCGCCAGTGGCCCCGAACTGGAGACCGCCGCCAGGGCGCGGGTGCTGTGGGAGCGCATCGGGGAACGCGTCGAAGGGATCGGCTTCCGGCCGAACGGCTCGCTCACCGTCGTCCGCACCGAGGCCGAACTCGCCGTCGCCGCGGCCGCGGCCGCGAGCACGGAGGACCGCGGATTCAAGCTGCTCGACGCCGCCGAGACCCGCGAGCTCAACCCGGCCCTGCGCGGCGACTTCCTCGGCGCGCTCTGGTGCGACCGCGACGCCGCCGTCGAACCGCGCGTCGCCCAGCCCGCGCTGCGCGCCGAACTCGCGAAATCCGGCCGCTACACCTGGGTGCCCGGCCGCGAGATCCGCGACCTGACCGGCCGCGGTGTCGTCGACGACGCGGGCGAGACCCACGAGGGCGACGTCGTGGTGCTGTGCACCGGCGCCTGGACCGGCGGCCTGGTCAAGGAGCTCGCCGGGACGGCGCCGGTCCGCCGCGTGCGGCTGCAGATGGCCCAGACCGAGCCGCTCGGGGAAACCCTCACCACCACGGTCGCCGACGCGGACAGCTTCCGGTACTACCCGGCTTACCAGGGCGAGGCGCTCGACGGCCTCAACGCGGGCCAGCCGCAGGGCGAGATCGCCGCGGCCGCCAAGATGCAGCTGCTCATGGTCCAGCGCCTCGACGGCTCGCTGACCATCGGCGACACCCACGAATACGACGAGCCGTTCTCGTTCGACACCACCGAAGCCCCGTACGACCACCTCGCCGAGGTCGCCGGGGCGCTGCTCGGACGCCCGCTCCCGCGCATCACCCGCCGCTGGGCCGGCGTCTACGCCCAGACGACCGACACCTCCCGGATCGTGCACCGCGCCCGCGTCGCGGACAACGCGTGGCTCGTCACCGGTCCGGGCGGCCGCGGCATGACCTGTTCCCCCGCCATCGCCGAAGACACCGCCGAGGAGCTGTCCTGGTGAACACCGAACTCGTCGTCCTGGACATGGCCGGGACCACCGTCGCCGACGACGGCCTGGTGATCCGCGCCTTCACCGCCGCGATCGCCGCCGCCGGAGTGTCCGAAGAGGACGGTCGCTTCCCCGCCATGCTCGACTACGTCGTCGAAACCATGGGACAGTCCAAGATCGTCGTCTTCCGCGCCCTGCTCGACGGGGACGAGGAGCTCGCCCAGCGCGCGAACACCGCCTTCCAGGACGCCTACGGGAAACTCGTCGCCGACGGCCACTGCGAGCCGATCCCCGGCGCCGAGCAGACGATCCAGGAACTGCGCGCGCACGGCGTGAAGGTCGCGCTCACCACCGGCTTCGCGCCGGACACGCAGAACGCGATCCTGGACGCGCTGGGCTGGCACGGCCTCGCCGACGCCGTCCTGGCGCCGGGCGACGGCGTGCGCGGCCGCCCGTTCCCCGACCTCGTCCTCGCCGCCGCGCTGCGGCTCGAAGTCACCGACGTCCGCCGCGTCGCCGTCGCCGGTGACACCCCTTCGGACGTCCTGACCGGGCTGCGGTCCGGTGCCTCGCTCGTCGCCGGCGTGCTCACCGGATCGGCGAAGAAGCCGGAACTCGAAGCCGCCGGCGCCACCCACGTCCTCGACTCCGTCCGCGACCTCCCCGCCCTGCTGTCCTAAAAGGAGCTTTGACGACATGAAGAAACTCGCGGCCACCGCCCTCGCGGGCCTGCTCGCCCTCACCCTGGGCGCCTGCGGCGGGACCGCCGGTGGCGCGTCCGGCGACCAGACCGTCACGCTGTACACAGTGGACGGTCTCGAAGACTGGTACGCCCAGCGCATCGAGGAGTTCAAGGCCAAAACCGGGATCACCGTCCAGGCGGTGACCGCCGGCTCCGGCGAGGTCGCCTCGCGGGTGGAGAAGGAGAAGGCCAACACCCAGGCCGACATCCTGGTCACGCTGCCGCCGTTCATCCAGCGGGCCGCGTCGCAGGGGCTGCTCGCCGCCACGGCGCCCGCCGGGATCGACCAGGTTCCCGCCGGGCAGAAGGACGGCCAGGGCCGCTACTTCGCGCTCATGAACAACTACCTCAGCTTCATCCGCAACCCGCAGGCCTCGCCCAAGACGTGGGACGACCTCCTGTCCCCGTCGCTCAAGGGCAAACTCCAGTACTCGACCCCCGGCGAGGCGGGCGACGGCACCGCGGTCCTGCTGCAGCTCCAGCACGTCCTCGGTGATCAGGGCGCGCTCGACTACCTCGCGAAGCTCGAAGCCAACAACGTCGGGCCGTCGTCCTCCACCGGCAAACTGCAGCCGAAGGTGGCCAAGGCCGAGATCCTGGTGGCCAACGGCGACGTCCAGATGAACCTCGCCGAAATCGAGAAAAGCGGCGGTTTCGAGGTCTTCTTCCCGGCCGACGCGCAGGGCAAGCGCTCCACTTTCGCCCTCCCGTACTACGCCGGGCTGGTGAACAACGCGCCGCACGCCGAGAACGCCAAGAAGTTCCTGGACTTCCTGCTCTCGCCCGAGGTGCAGGGCAAGGCCGTCGACGCCTTCGGTGCCCCGTCGCGGACCGACGTCACGCCGTCCGGCCCGCGCGCGGACAAGGTGAAGGCCGCCCTCGCCGGGGTCGAGATCTGGCAGCCGGACTGGGACGCGGTCCTGGCGAAGCTCGACGCCGACCTCGCCGCGTACAAGAAGGCCGTGGGCCGATGACCCCGGCGGTCGAATTCCGCGGCGTTTCCGTCCGCTTCGGCCGGACGACCGCCCTCTCGCCACTGGACCTCACCGTGGCGAGAGGGGAGACGCTGGCGATGCTCGGGCCGTCCGGCTCCGGCAAGTCGACGGCGCTGAAGGCACTCGCGGGTTTCGTCGTGCCGAGCACGGGCCGGGTCCTGCTCGACGGCGAGGACGTCACCGCTCTGCCGCCGCACCGGCGCGGCCTCGGCGTGGTCGTGCAGAGCTACGCGCTGTTCCCGCATATGCGGGTCGAGGCCAATGTCGCTTTCGGTCTCAAGGCACGGAAAACGCCTCGGGCCGAGACCGCGCGCCGGGTCGCCGAGGCGCTGGAGCTGGTCGGGATGGGCGAATACGCCCGCCGCTACCCCCGCGAACTTTCGGGCGGGCAGCAGCAACGCGTCGCGCTCGCGCGGGCTTTGGCGATCCGGCCGCGGGTGCTGCTGCTCGACGAACCACTGTCCGCTTTGGACGCCGCCCTGCGCGAGGACATGGTCGCGGAACTGCTGCGGCTGCGGGCCGAACTCCCCGACACCACCCTGATCTACGTCACCCACGACCAGGGCGAGGCGCTGGCGCTGGCCGACCGCATCGCCGTGATGCGTGACTCGAAACTGGTCGAACTCGGGCCCAGCCGCGAGCTGTACCAGCGGCCCTCGACGGAGTTCACCGCGAGCTTCCTCGGCGCGTCCAACCTCATCCCGGTCGAGCTGATCCAGCCCGACGGCACCCGCGTCCGGCTCGGCGACCGCGAGCTGGCGGCCGATCCGTCCGGGACCTTCCGGGCGGGCCGGCCCGTCGCGCTCGGTGTCCGGCCGCATCGGGTCGGGATCACCGCGGCGGACGCTCCCGGCGCGCTGCCCGCGGTCCTGCGCGGTGTCCAGTGGCGTGGCACGGGTTTCCGGCTCGATCTGGACCTCGATGGGAACGAGATCCGGGCCGAAGTGCCGGACATCGACGGCCTGCCGAGTGTGGGGGAGCGGGTCGGAGTGTCCATTCCGGACGGTTGCCCGCTGGTGGGTGTCGGATGACCGGCCTCGCGCTCGCCGCCGTGGCGGCACCGGCGCGGCGGCGGGAGAAACGGCCCGGCCACGGTTGGCTCCTGTTGCCACCGGTGCTCGCCCTGCTCGGCTTCTTCGGCTACCCGCTGGTGCTGGTCGTCCTGCAGTCACTGGAATCGAAGACCGGCGAGTTCGGCTTGTCGGTCTGGCTGGATGTGCTGGGTTCGGCGGAATTCCGGGACGCCGCCTGGAAGACCGTCGCGCTCGCGCTCGGCGCCACCGCGGGCTGCGTGGTGCTGGGGACGTTCCTCGCGCTGGTGATCGCGTTCGTGCCGTTCCCCGGCGCGCGGACGCTCTCGCGGCTGGTGGACACCGTGCTCGCGTTCCCGTCGTTCCTCATCGCGCTCGCGTTCACCTTCATCTACGGCAGCGCCGGAATCCTCGGCGCGGGCGGGTTCCTGTACTCGCCGTTCGGGATCCTGCTGGCGGAGATCACCTTCTACACGCCGTTCGTGATGCGGCCCGCGCTCGCCGCGTTCGGTCAGGTCTCCTCGGCGCAGATGGAGGTCGCGGCCAGCCTCGGCGCGAAACCCGGCCGCGTGCTGCGCCAGGTGATCCTGCCGGAGGCCTTGCCGTCACTGGCTTCCGGCGCCTGCCTGACCATGCTGCTGGCGATGAACGAGTTCGGCATCGTGCTGTTCCTCGGCGCCAAGGACGTCACGACACTGCCGATGCTGGTCTACGGCAAGGGGATCGTCACCTTCGACTTCCCGCAGGCCTGTGTCATCGCGGTGGTCAACGTGGTCTTCTCCCTCGCCCTGTACGGAACCTACCGGCGACTGACGAAGGGAGGCAGCCGTGCTGCTGTGGACCAGGCGTAGCCGCGTCCTGCTGTGGGTGGTGTTCGCGGTGCTGTTCACCGCGATCGTGCTGGCGCCGCTGCTGATGATCGTGCTGGCGTCGGTCGCCGGGAACTGGACGGGGCTGCTGCCGGGCGCGTTCACCGGCTCGCATTTCGCGCGGGCGCTGTCCGGGGAGACGTTCGCGAGTCTCTCGGTGAGCGTCCAGACCGGGGTCATCGCGTCGCTGGTGTCGGTACTGCTCGGCACGTGGGCCGCGCTCGCTTCGCAGTCGGCGCCGTCGAAGCTGCGGAAGGCGGTCGACACCCTGTTCCATCTGCCGATCGCGGTGCCGTCGGTGGTGCTGGGGCTGGCGCTGCTCGTCGCGTTCAGCCGTCCTCCGCTCGCCTTCAACGGCACGCGCTGGATCGTGCTGCTGGGGCACGTGATGATCCTGCTGCCGTTCTCCTACAGCACGGTCTCGGCCGCGATCGCGCGGATGGATCCGCTGCTGGCACAGGCGGCGGCGAGCCTCGGCGCCTCGCCGGTCCGGGTGCTGCTGCGGGTGCGGCTGCCGGTCCTGCTGCCGTCGATCTCGGCGTCGGCGAGCCTCGCGCTGGCGATGTCGATGGGCGAACTGGGCGCGACGATGATGCTGTACCCGCCGGACTGGCGCACGCTGCCCGCGAGCATCTTCGCGCTCACCGACCGGGGCCAGGTGTTCCTCGCGTCGGCGAGCACGGTGCTGCTGCTGGCCGTCACCCTCGCGGGGGTGGTGATCCTCGGGCTTGCCCGTGGCCGCGCGGCGCAGCGTTGAATGACACAGCGTTGATGCAACCGTTTGTCCGCTTCGTTCCGTCTTGAAACCATGATGAACGCAGCGAAGACGCTGGGCGCGGGACTCGTGCTCGCCGCGACGGCGGCCTGCGGCGCGGGCGGCCCCGGAGCACCGGCGAACACGAGCACCCCTCCGGTCGTCACCACACCTTCGGATCTGCCCACCTCGCTCCCGGCGAGCCCGCCGGTCGCGAAACCGCCGATGTCACGGCCGACCGTCGGCCCGCCGCCCTCGGACAAGATGCTGCCGCCGTCCCAGGTCGACACCAAGCTGCCCGTGCGGGTCAGCGCCGAGAACGGCGGCCTGAACGTGCACCTCGAACTGAGCGGCTGCGACGAGGCGAGGGCGGACCTCGCCGAAGAGAACGCGCAGCGGGTCGTGGTCACCGTGACCATCGACCACGGGAAGCCGGGGCAGATGTGCCCGCAGGTGATCCGCTACGCCGTCCTGCCGGTGAAACTCGCCGAGCCGCTCGGCACCCGGACCGTGGTCTTGTGAACGGGCCGGGATCATGTGCAACCCCACGGCGCCTTCGTTCCGTCCCAGTCACATGAGGTACTTAACGAATGTCATCGGCCTTGGCCTGATCGTCGTTGCGGTATCCGCTTGCGGGGCGCAGAACCAGGCAGCGGAACCCGCGGCCGGACCCGGGAGCGGCACCCTGAGTACCGTGCCGCCGTCCCCGACCGCGCCGCCTTCGTCGTCGGCGCCCGCACCGAGCAGCAAGCCCGGGAGCCAGCCGGGTGTGCCGGGCGCGCCGCGCCAGGAGGTGCCGGAAGGCAGCACCAAGCTGCCGGACAAGCAGCTCGACGCGTCGGCACTGCCCGCGGACTATCCGCGTGAGGTGTACACCAGCAACGGCGGGACGATCCTGAACATCCGCGGCCAGGAAGGCGGCTGCGGGCACGCGACGGCGGAGGCCGCGCAGCAGGACGGGACCAGGGTCACCGTCAACCTGACCGAACTCAAGGGCCAGACCGGCCAGATGTGCACGATGGACATCCGGCATCCGGTGATCTCGGTGGCGCTGTCGGCGCCGCTGGGGGAGCGGACCGTGGTCCTGAAGCAGATGCGCTGACCGACCGTAATGCCGTGAAGGCCTCCTTCGCTACCCTGAAGGTAGCGAAGGAGGCCTTCACGGATCTCAGCGGAAGCTGATCTGCAGCACCGGTTCCGACGTGGCCTCGAAGAAGTCGTTGCCCTTGTCGTCGATGACGATGAACGCGGGGAAGTCCTCGACCTCGATCTTCCAGACCGCTTCCATCCCCAGTTCGGCGTACTCGAGGACGTCGACCTTCTTGATGCAGTCCTGCGCGAGCCGCGCGGCCGGGCCGCCGATCGAGCCGAGGTAGAACCCGCCGTGCTCGTTGCACGCCGCGGTCACCTTCTTGGACCGGTTGCCCTTCGCCAGCATCACCAGCGAACCGCCCGCGGCCTGGAACTGCTCGACGTAGGAGTCCATGCGGCCCGCGGTGGTCGGCCCGAAGGACCCCGACGCGTAGCCCTCGGGCGTCTTCGCCGGGCCCGCGTAGTACACGGGGTGGTCGCGAAGGTACTGAGGCATCTCTTCGCCCGCGTCGAGCCGCTCGGCGATCTTCGCGTGCGCGATGTCGCGGGCGACGACGAGCGGACCGGTCAGCGACAGGCGGGTCTTCACCGGCAGCTGCGAGAGCTGGGCGCGGATCTCGGCCATCGGCCGGTTGAGGTCGACGGTCACCACCTCGTCGGACAGGTCGTCCTCGGTGACGTCCGGCAGGAACTGCGCCGGATCGCGCTCCAGCTGCTCCAGGAACACGCCGTCGGCGGTGATCTTCGCCTTCGCCTGGCGGTCGGCCGAGCACGACACGGCGACCCCGACCGGGCAGGACGCGCCGTGGCGCGGCAGGCGGATCACGCGGACGTCGTGGCAGAAGTACTTGCCGCCGAACTGCGCGCCGATGCCGAACTGGCGCGTCATCTCCAGCACCTGCTGTTCGAGGTCGACGTCGCGGAAACCGTGACCCAGCTCGGAACCCTCGGTGGGCAGATCGTCGAGATAGCGGGCCGAGGCCAGCTTCGCGACCTTCAGGTTGAACTCCGCCGACGTGCCGCCGACGACGATCGCGAGGTGGTACGGCGGGCAGGCCGCGGTGCCGAGGCTGCGCAGCTTCTCGTCGAGGAACTTCGCGAGCCCGCTTCGGGTTCAGGACGGCTTTCGTTTCCTGATAGAGGAACGTCTTGTTCGCGCTGCCGCCGCCCTTGGCCATGAACAGGAATTCATAGCTCGGGTCGCCCTGTCCATCTTTGTGATAGAGCTCGATCTGGGCAGGCAGGTTGGTACCCGTATTGCGCTCATCCCAGAAATTCACCGGCGCCATCTGCGAATAGCGCAGATTCAACTCCTGATAGGCGTCGAAAATACCGCGAGAGAGCGCGCGCTCGTCGTCGGCGCCGGTGAGCACGCCTTCGCCGCGTTTGCCGATCACGATCGCGGTGCCGGTGTCCTGGCACATCGGGAGGACGCCGCCGGCGGAGATGGCCGCGTTGCGCAGCAGGTCCATCGCGACGAACCGGTCGTTGCCGCTGGCCTCGGGGTCGTCGACGATCGCTCGCAGCTGCGCCAGGTGTGACGAGCGCAACAGATGCTGGATGTCGGTGATCGCGGTCTTGGCGAGCTTGGTCAGCGCCTCGGGCTCGACCTTGAGGAACTTCCGGCCCGCGGCTTCGACGACCTCGACACCTTCGGTGCCGATCAGCCGGTACTCGGTGTGGGTGTCCTTCGCGAGCGGAAGGACTTCGGTGTACTGGAACGTGGTGGGCGCCACTGCGCGGGCTCCTTTGCCGGCATCGGGAACCCGCCCACGGTACCCAAGCCCGGGCAAGGCGCCCGAGAGGCCACGGCTGACGTAACCGAGGCCACTTCCGGTGGGCGCCGTCACCGGCCTCGTGAGTGGCAAGGACGGTTAGAACCGTCCTTGCCACTCACGAGGCTCGGGACCGAATGCAATTCCCGCGCTGCAATTTGTCGCCGCGCCGCACAAATAGTTCGGGAGGCCGGGCCCACCCCGACGGACCCGACCTCCCGGGGAAAGCGATCCGGGCGCGAACACCCGACCGCGAAGACTTTTTACCTGCTCGACGGTCTCGTGACGCAGGTCATAAGTCAACGCTGCCGAACGGGTGTTGCTTTTTCCGCGCCGAATGGCTCTGTGGCGCTACGAAGCGTAGGCGCGCAGGCGGTCCGCCCGCTCACCTTGACGCAGCTTCGACATGACCTCTCGCTCGATCTGACGAACGCGCTCACGGGAGAGCCCGAAGTGCTTGCCGATCTGGTCGAGCGTGCGCGGCTGGCCGTCGTCGAGGCCGTAGCGCAGGCGGATCACCTGGGACTCGCGGTCGTCCAGCGTCGCGAGCACGCGGCGCAGGTCGTCCTGGAGCAGACCGGAGATCACGGCGCTCTCGGCGTCGGTCGCCTCGGAGTCCTCGATGAAGTCACCGAGCGGGGCGTCCTCCTCGGTGCCGACCGGCATGTCGAGGCTCACCGGGTCACGCGAGTGGTCGAGCAGGTCCGAGATCTTGTGCGCCGGAATGCCCGATTCGGCGGCAAGCTCCTCGTGGGTGGCGTCCCGGCCGAGCTGCTGGTGCAGGTCGCGCTTGATGCGGGCCAGCTTGTTCACCTGTTCCACCAGGTGGACCGGCAGCCGGATGGTGCGGCCCTGGTCGGCCATCCCCCTGGTGATGGCCTGGCGGATCCACCAGGTGGCGTACGTCGAGAACTTGAATCCCTTGGAGTAGTCGAACTTCTCCACCGCGCGGATCAGACCCAGGTTCCCCTCCTGGATCAGGTCGAGCAGTGGCATCCCCCGGCCGGTGTACCGCTTCGCGAGCGAGACCACGAGGCGGAGGTTCGCCTCCAGCAGGTGGTTCTTCGCGCTGTGTCCGTCACGCACGAGGGCGGACATCTCCGAACGCCGCTTCGGCGTGAGGCCCTCGGCCGTGTCCAGCATGTGCTGGGCGAACACGCCGGCTTCGATGCGCTTGGCCAGCTCGACCTCGTCGGCGGCGGACAGCAGCGCCGTCTTGCCGATTCCGTTGAGGTACACGCGAACGAGGTCCGCGGCCGGGCTCTGGGCGTCGAGGTCGGCGTCGGTGAGCGCCCCCGTGCTCACCGGCTCCTGGGTGGATTGCGCCGGGATACGGCGCTCGCGAATCCCGCGCGCTTCGCGTTCGAGAGTCTGGACTGACATTCTGCCTCCCCGGTCACGGGCTGAACGTGCTGCGATGTGTCCGCCGGATCCGCCTCGGCGTAGCAGGCCCTGTGGAAACCGGCTACTCCTCGTCGGCCCAGCTTGGCTGGACACTTGGCTCAACGCCGGGAGGTCCGAAAACGTTCCCGGCCGCTATAGAGGAGACGGGCGGCTGACCTGGGGCGTTGCTCGACCAACCCTGAGCTTTTCCTGAGAATGCCCGTGCCGGGGACGAAGAAACGTGGTCTAGACCTCTATGAGGAGGGTGAACGGACCGTCGTTCACGCTCCGGACCGCCATCATGGCCCCGAACCGGCCGGTTTCGACCCGGGCGCCGCGTTCGCGCAACGCGTCGACGACGGCCGTCACGAGCGGTTCGGCGACCTCGGGCCGGGCGGCCGCGGTCCAGGAGGGACGGCGGCCTTTGCGGGTGTCGCCGTAAAGGGTGAATTGGCTTACGACGAGAAGCGGAGCGCCGGTGGTGGCGCACGACTCCTCGTCGCGAAGTATGCGAGCTTCGTGCAGTTTGCGGGCCATCGCCGGAACCTTCGACGCATCGTCGTCGACGTGGATTCCCAGCAGCACCAGCAAACCCGGCTCGCCGATGGCGCCGGTCACCTCGTCGCCGACGGTCACGCTCGCTTCCGTGACCCTCGCCACCACCGCCCGCATCAGACGGCGGGCAGCAGCATGCCGTGCCGGACCAGTTCCCGGACGACCGGTAACGCGGCTTCGGCCAGTTCCTCCGGTTCCAGGCCCTGGGCGGCCGCCAGGAGCACGATCAGGTCCTCCAAGGGCAACGCGCCCTGGCAACCGGCGAGCAGCCGTGTCGCGAGCTCGTCCACTTCGTGCGACCAACCGGGACCGTCGGTGCGGTGCAGCCGCTGGACGGTCGTGGCCCAGCCCTCCTCGCCCGGCTCGGCGACGCTCTCCAGGAGAACGGTCTCCGGGACCCGGAACCGGACATCGAGGAGCGAATCCCCGTTGGTGCGAAGCCATTCCACCCGATCGAGCCAGTTCGCGGCCTCGGCGCCCAGCGGGTCGTCGTAGGCCTGGCGCAGGTCCTCGCACACGATCGTCGGGGTCGCGCCGTCCGCCCGGCGCAGGGTGACGAAGCCGAAACCGATGCCCTGGACGTCGTTCTCGGCGAACCAATCGAGCCACGCGCCCGATTTCGCGCGGCCTTCGGGGGAGCGCGGGTCGATGCCCGCGTCGCGCAGCCACGTGCCGACATAGAGGCCCGGATCGGCGATGTCCCGCTGGACGAACCACGCGTCGGTCTCGGCGGGCAGCCAGCGGGTCACCCGATCGCCCCAATCCTCGCCCTTCACGTGCAGCCAGGACGCCAGGAGCTGGCCGGTGCCGCCGTCGTTGAGGAACCCGGGCAGCTGCCGCACCACGAGCGCGCTGGCGTCGTCACCGGCGAGACCGGAGTCGCGGTAGGTGTAGTCGACCCGCGGCGGGCCCACCACGAACGGCGGATTGCAGACGATCTGGTCGAACCGACGCCGCGCGACCGGCGCGAACCATTCGCCCCGGACGAGTTCGACGTCCAGCTCGTTGAGCCGGAACGTGGCCGCGGCGAGCGCCAGCGCGCGGGCCGAGACGTCGGTCGCGGTGACCTTCTTCGCGTGCCGGGTGGCGTGCAGCGCCTGGACGCCGTTGCCCGTGCCGACGTCGAGCAGGCTGCCGACCTCGCGGCGGCTGGTCGCGCGGATCAGGCTGAGGGAGGCGTGCCCGACACCGAGCACGTGGTCCTCGGGCACGGTCCCGCCCAGGATGTCGGCGTCGAGGTCGGCGACGACCCACCACGAGCCTTCGTCGTCGCCGTGCGGGCGGACGTCGAGACCGGCGCGGTAGCCGTCGGCCGCGGGGACGAGCAGGGTGGCGGCGACCGCGTCATCGAGGGACAGCGGCGCGAACGCGGCCTCGACGTCCTTCTCCGGTTCGGTCGAACCCAGCAGGAACAGCCGGATCAGCGTGCCGAGTTCGCCCGCGTCGCGGGTCGCGCGGTAGGCGAGTTCGGGTTCGCCGCGCCCGAGGGCGCCGTGCGCGGAGCCGAGGGCGCCGACCACGCCGTCGGCGTCGTAACCCGTCCGGCGGAAGGCGTCACGGAGCCTCGCGCAGACGTCGTCGGACAGTTCGGGGAGGGCCGCTCGTGTGCTCACGGTGGGTAATACTGCCAGGATGACGTCGTGAGCCTTGAGAGTGTCCTGGCACCGCTGAAGGCGGCGCTGCCCGGATTGGAAGACCTGTACACCGACCTCCACCGGCATCCGGAGCTGTCGTTCGCCGAAACCCGCACCGCCGCCGAACTGGCGCGGCGCCTGGAGGCCGACGGTTACGAGGTGCACACCGGCATCGGGCGCACCGGCGTCCTGGGCGTGCTGCGCAACGGCCCCGGCCCGAAGGTGATGCTGCGCGCCGACATCGACGCGCTGCCGGTCGAGGAGAAGACCGGCCTGCCGTACGCGAGCACCGCGCGCGGGGTCGACGCCGACGGCCGCGACGTCCCGGTGATGCACGCCTGCGGTCACGACATGCACGCCACCTGGCTCTCCGGCGCCGCGTCGCTGCTCGCGGCCGGACGCGAGCACTGGTCCGGCACGCTCATGGTCGTCTTCCAGCCGGGGGAGGAGGCCGGGGACGGTGCCGCCGGCATGGTCCGCGACGGCGTCTTCGCCCCCGCCGGCAAGCCCGACGTCGTGCTCGGCCAGCATGTCGTGCCCGGTCCCGCGGGCTGGGTGCTGACCAGGCCGGGCGTGATCATGGCGGCGACCGACGCGCTCCGCATCACCCTGCACGGCCGGGGCGGGCACGGTTCGCGCCCCGAGACCACGGTGGATCCCGCCGTGCTCGCCGCGTCCGTGGTGCTCAAGCTGCAGACCATCGTTTCGCGGGAGATCTCGGCGACCGAATCGGCGGTGGTGACCGTGGGGTCACTGCACGTCGGCACCGCGCACAACATCATCGCCGACCACGCCGTCCTCGAAGTCAACATCCGGTCGTTCGACCAGGCCGTGCGGGAGAAGGTCGTCGCGGCGGTCGAGCGGATCGTCCAGGGCGAGGCGGCCACCGCGGGCGCGCCGAAACCGCCGGAGATCGAGCGGATCGGCGCGTTCCCGGTCACCGAGAACGACGACGCGGCCACCGAGGGGCTCACCGCCGCCTTCCGCGACCACTTCGGCGAGGGCCGGGTGATGCCCGCGCCGCTGGTCACCGGCAGCGAGGACTTCAGCGAATTCGGCCGCGCCGCCGGGGTTCCGTCGGTGTTCTGGCTGGTCGGCGGCCTGGACGAGGGCAAGGTGATCGCCGCGATGACCGCCGGGCGCTTCGAACAGGACATCCCGTCGAACCATTCGCCGCTCTTCGCGCCGGTCCCGCATCCGACGCTTTCGGCCGGCGTCGAGACACTCGTGGTCGCGGCTTTGCACCGGCTCACCCACCCGGGTGTCGGATGAGCCCGGCGAGTGGGAGCATGGAAGCCGGAGGTGGTGCTGTGAACGCGCCCGCCCACGGTCCCGAACCGAGGGAACCCGCTCCGGTGCTGATCACCGAAGCCGCCCCGTCCTACGAAGACCAGCTGGCCAAGCGGAAGCGGAAGTACATCATCATGATGTCGTTCCGCATCCCGTGCCTCATCCTCGCCGGGATCTTCTACCAGACCTGGTGGCTCGCGCTGGCGCTGATCGCGATCTCGATCCCGCTGCCGTGGATCGCCGTCCTGGTGGCCAACGACCGGCCGCCGCGCAAGAGCGAGAAGGTCAACCGGTACCAGTCCGAACCGACCCGCATCGAGAGCTCCGGTCACCGCGTCATCGACGGCGGCTGACCCGTTTCGCGCCTCGTGAGTGGTGAGGACGGTTAGAACCGTCCTCACCACTCACGAGGGTGGGACCTAGTGGCTTCCGGCCGCCCTTGATCCCGGGCCAGGTCTATGAAGGCGTGGGGGTCTGGAGCCGGTGTCGCGAAAGCCACTTTCGGGACATCAGACGTCTCGAAAGTGGCTTTCGGGACATGATCACCAGGACGGTCCCGGGCCCGGCCACGGCCGACGTTGCGAAAGCCACTTTCGCAACCTTCAACGTTGCGAAAGTGGCTTTCGCAACCCTCGGCCAAGCCCAGCACCCAGCAGAACCCCGGTACCGAATGGGTCAGGCCTCGTGAGTGGTGAGGACGGTTAGAACCGTCCTCACCACTCACGAGGGGTGGGACTACGGCTGCGGGCCGACCTTCGAAACCGCGCGGGCACCCAGCCGCGTCCCCGCCCGAAGCACCTCCACGGTGGACTCGCCGCGCAGCCACGCCGCCAGCACACCGGCGTCGAAGGCGTCCCCGGCGCCGGTCGAGTCGACGCACTCCGCCGGCTGCGCGGGCACCGACGTGATGGTGCCGCTCGCGTCCACCCAGCTGGCGCCGTCGAGACCGGCGGTGACCACGACCTCGCCGACGTAGTCCAGCAGTTCCTTCGCCGCCTCGGGATCACTCGACCCGGTCAGCGCGACGAGCTCGCTGGTGTTCGGCATCAGCAGGTCCACGCCGCGCACGTCGTCGAGGAAGGCCGCGGGATCGGTGATCAGCGTCGCCGCCTGCGGGTCGACCGACGTCGTCAGCCCGGCCTTCTTCGCCGCCGCCAGGGACGCGAGCGCTGCGGGCCGTGACGACGGGTACAGCAGGACGTACCCCGAGAGGTGCAGGTGACTCGCCCCGGCCAGCGCCGCCTCGGTGATGTCGGAAGGGCTGAACTTCGCGTTCGCCGCGCGGTCGGCCAGCATGCTCCGCTCACCCGCGCCGTCGACGAGCACGACGACGCAGAACGTCGGTTCCTCGGGGTCCACCGCGAACTCGCAGCGGACGCCCGCCGCTTCCAGTTCGCTTTTCACCATGCGGCCGCCGGAGTCGTCCCCGATCCGGGCGACCAGCGTGGTCTCCGTGTCCTCGGCCCGCAGCCACAGCGCGGTGTTCGCGCCCGCGCCGCCGCTGGTGAAATGGACCTTCGCGCGGATGTCGCCGCCGTGCGGGATGGGGCCTTCGTGCCGCGCGACGACGTCCAGACCGACGTCGCCGACGACGACAATGCCGCTCATGCGGCGGTCCCGAGCGCGACGGCGACCGAAGTGGCCAGTTCGGCGTTGGACAGCACCAGGGCTTCGTTCGCGTCGAGGCTCACACCTTCGCTGGCGGTGTGGAAGTGCTCCAGCAGCACCGGCGTGACGTCCTTCCCGTGCACACCACGGGTCTTGAGGAGTTCCAGCCCTTCGGCGAGCAGCCGGTCGTGCAGCTCCCGGTCCATTTCGGACGCTTCCGGGATCGGATTCGCCAGCAGCACACCGGAAGACGCGTGCGCCCGGTGCGCGGCGATGACCGCGGCGGCCTGCGCGGCGTCGTCGACCCGCCATGGCACCTCGAAACCGGACGAGCGGAGGTAGAACGCCGGGAACTCGCCGGTGCGGTACCCCAGCACCGGCACCGAGTTGGTCTCCAGCACTTCGAGGGTCGCGGCGATGTCGAGCACCGACTTCACGCCCGAGCAGACGACCGTGGTGGGCACCTTCGCGAGCACGCCCAGATCCGCCGACACGTCCCAGCTCTGTGCCGCACCCTGGTGCACACCGCCGAGCCCGCCGGTGGCGAACATCCCGATCCCGGCCGCGGCGGCCAGTGCCGCGGTGCTCGCGACCGTGGTCGCGCCGGAGCGGCCGAGGCCGACGGCCGGGCCGATGTCACGCAGGGAGAGCTTGTCCAGGTCCGCGCCGGGCGCGCACACGCGTTCCAGCTGCTCGCCGGTGAGGCCGATCAGGGGGACGCCGTCGAGGACGGCGATGGTCGCGGGGACGGCGCCGCCGTCGCGCACGACCTTCTCCAGCCGCCGGGCGACGTCGAGGTTGCGGCCGGGCGGGAGACCGTGGGAGAGGATGGTGCTCTCCAGCGCGACGACGGGGTCACCGCCGGCGAGGGCGGAGGCGACCTCTTCGTGAAGGGACAGTTGCGGAGTCACGAACGAACATCATCGGTGATGTGGGTCCGCGTCACGCCATCGGGTCAGTTCGTTCGAGAGGTTCTCGCGCGCCTTGCCCTCCCAGCGTGCCCGCGCGATGTCGCTGCGGTACAACCGCGGCCTGGCCAGCAGGTTCTTCAGCACCGCCGTGCGTCCGGCCCGCCAGTCCTCGTCGGAGTAGATCGAGTACTCCTCCCGGACACCTTTCGCGTACTGCTCGTAGTCCTCCGGCGCGGCGCCGAGGATCGCGAGGTCGGCGTCCAGCAGCGCCGTGGCGAGGAGGTCTTCGTCGGGGGCGGCGTGGTGGATCGTGCTGAGGACCAGCTCCCCGGCACGGTCGACGTCGGCCGCGGGGACCCCGGCGTTGGTGAGTTCGTCGCGGGTCCAGGCGGCGCTGGCCCGTTCGTCCTCGCCGGGGCGGGCGTCGTAGACGACGTCGTGCGTCCACGCCGCGATGGCGACGAGCGCGCGCTCGCGGGCGCCCAGGCCGAAGGCGACGGCGAGGGCCCCGCTGTCCCGGGCGACGGCCGTGACGTGCCGGAGGTCGTGGTAGCGGCGGTGTGGTTCGGCGTAACGGGTCTGCAGGTCGTCCCACGCGACGGCGGCGATCCGGTGATCGCCACCGAGCCGGGTGATCGCGGTCGGCCAGTCCATCAGTCGAAGATCCCGCGTGCCTTGGCCACCTCGTGCAGCCAGCCTTCGAGCTGCGGCTCCCACTTGACCCGCTCCACCGCGGCGTGGTCGACCTTGAACAGGCCGAGGAACTCCTGGCCGCGGCCGCCGAACCCGCCGCTCTTGGACACCCGGACCCGTTTGGTCACCTCCAGCACGACCTGCGTCTCCGACGGCGAGGACAGGAAGGTCACCGCCACCGAGGTGAAGACGGGCGCGAACCGCGGCGAAGGGGTGAAGCGGATCTCCTGGAAGAACGGGAGCTGCTGGACCGCGCCGTCCACCCGGCCGCGTTCCAGCACGGCTTCGCGGAAGACGAAGCCGATCCGGCTGAAGGCGTCCAAGATCCGTTTCTGCGCGGGCAGCGGCTCGATCGCGGCGCCGTCGACGTCGACCGGGTCGGTGACGGAGTTGGCGATGTCGAGGCTGGTCTGCAGGCCGACGGCCATCCCGGTCAGCGGTTTGCCGAAGACGCTGGAGATCGGCGTCTCCCAGGGCAAGGCCACCTCGAACGGGATCCGGACCTGCTGGCCGGGCCCGATCCGCTCGTTGCCCGCCAGCTGCTGGGTGCCGAACTCGAGGTCCTCGACGCCGGGGCGGCGTTCGTCGGGGACGGTGACCCTGGCGAGCAGCTTCACCGAGAGACCGTTGATCTCTTGATCGACTTCGCCGCCGAGCAGCAGGACCTCGCCGCGCAACGGGCGGCCGGGGGAGACCGTGCGGTCGAGCAGCCGGGCGTCGATCTTCGCCCCGCCCGAGCCGAACGTCGCGAGCACCTTCTGGAACATGGGCGAGATCCTGCCAGGTCGCCGGTGTGCGCAGGAGGATTTGGGGCATTATGGAGGGGTGAGTACTCAGACCCTTCCGAAGCCGGATACCCGTCCCGAGGGCACCGACGGCACCGACGACGATTCGCCGAAGATGTTCCACTACGTGCGCAAGAACAAGATCGCCGAAAGCGCGGTCATGGGCACGCACGTGGTGGCGCTGTGCGGTGAGGTCTTCCCGGTGACGAAGTCGGCGAAGCCCGGTTCGCCGGTCTGCCCGGACTGCAAGAAGATCTACGACGGTCTCAAGCCGGGCGACTGAGTGTCCGTCCGGTGTCCGAAACCGGACAAAATCTGAAAATCCTTCACATGGTGGCTGCCCGGCCCGGTTTTCGCTGGTAATCAGTACCCGCCAGCGAAACCCAGCCGGGACGGAGCCTTCATGCGTAGAACCGGGATCGTGCTCGCCATCGCCGCGTTGGTCGCGGTGTTCTCACCCGCCGCCGCCCAAGCCGTCACCGGCTGGACCACGGTCGGTTCGGACAACGCCCGCCCGCTCGACGAGGGCCAGGGCCTGGCCACCATCGAACGGCCGTCCGGGACGATCTACCGCTACACCGGGATCGCGACCGTCCCGATGAGCCTCTCGACCCAGGGCTGGAACCACGTCGGCGACCCGGGCTCCGCGCAAGGCTGGTACGTCGAGCCGTACCAGCGCGACGACCGGGGAGCGAAGCTCTTCCGCGTCGAGTCGCCCGACGGGAAGTGGGCGAACTACACGCACACGCTGGAATCGTGGGAGGCGAACAACAACTCGTTCGCCGCCGTGACCCCCGACGCGCGCTGGATGGTGGCGGGCGAGTGGGGCACGATGGACCGGCTCCTCGTGCACCCGATGCCCGGCGTCGCGCACACGAATCCCTCGGCGAACCTGCCGTACTCGTCCGCGATCCGGCTCGACAAGCCGGTGCGGGACATCCAGGGCTGCGACTTCGTCACCGCGACCCGGCTGCTGTGCTCGTCCGACGATCCCGAAGGGTCGCTGTTCGGGACCACGAAGCCGCTGCTGCAGGTCGACCTCTCCGGCGCGCTGTCCGGTTCGGACGTGACCGGGCGGGTGACGTCGCTCGGGCAGCTGCCCCTGAAGAGCACCTGCAGCGGGAACTTCGAGACCGAGGGCATCGACGTCGCCGCCGACGGGACCCTGCGGGTCGTCGTGCTGTCACCTTCGTGGTGCGTGGCCTTCGACAGCAAGACCTGGCGGTTCCGTAAGGCGTGACTCCCGCAGGCTCGTGAGTGGTAAGGACGGTTCTAACCGTCCTTACCACTCACGAGACCCTATGCGGTCGGTTCCGGCGTCAGCGTTTCCGTCGTGGGTGCCTCCGAAGGGGACCGGCGGGCCGCCTTCTTGGCGCGGCGCTTCTCTTTCCGCGTCTCGACCATCGTGTACAGCGTCGGCACCAGGATCAGCGTCAGCAGGGTCGAGCTGACGAGCCCGCCGATCACCACGATCGCCAGCGGCTGCCCGATGAACCCGCCCTGCCCGGTCAGCCCGAGCGCCATCGGGACCAGCGCGAAGATGGTCGCCGCCGCGGTCATCAGGATCGGCCGCAGCCGTCGCCGCCCGCCTTCGACGACGGCGTCCGCGACGCTCATCCCCGAAGCCCGGTACTGGTTGATCAGGTCGATCAGCACGATCGCGTTGGTCACCACGATGCCGACGAGCATCAGCATCCCGATCAGCGCGGGCAGGCCCAGCGCGGTCCCGGTGGCCAGCAGCAGCCCGATCGCGCCGGTCGCCGCGAACGGGATCGACACCAGCAGGATCAGCGGCTGGATCAGGCTGCGGAACGTCGCCACCATGATCAGGTACACGATCGCGACCGCGGCCAGCAGCGCGAGGAACAGGTTCCCGAACGCCTCCTGCTGGTCCTCGCTGACCCCGCCGAGCTTGTACGCCGCGCCGCCGCTGAAGGTCAGTCCGTCCAATTTGGACTGGATGGCCTTCGTGGTGGCGGCCAGGTCCGCTCCGGTGTTCTTGGCGGTGACCGTGGTGCTCAGCTCGCCCGAGGTGCGGTGCACCGCGGCCGGTCCGTCCACTGTGGACACGGTGGCGACGGAATCCAGCCGCACCACGCCGGTCGCGCTCGGGATCGGCAGCGCCTTGACCGCGTCGACCGACACCGGGGCCGTGCCCGCGCGCAGCACGATGTCCGTGCGCCTGCCGTCGACCGGCAGCTGCGTCACCGTGCGGCCGGCGATGGCCTGGTTCGCGATCTGGCCGATCGTGGTCGCCGAAAGCCCGCTCGCGGCCGCCTTGGCGGCGTCGACCTCGACCTGCACGCGCGGCGAGCCCTGCGCGAGGTCACTGGTCACCTCGGTGAGGTCCGGGACGCCGGACAGGGCCTGGCGGACCTGCTCGGCGGCGGGCTTCAGCGCCGCTTCGTCCGGTGCGGTGACGGTGATCGAGATCTGGTCGGAGTTGAACCCGCCCGCCTCCGCGCCGATCTTGACCTCGCCGAGTTCCGGCTTGTCCAGCTTGCCCCGCAGGCGATCCGACAGCGCGTCGAGGTCGGTGTCCTTGGCGACGGTGACCTGGATGCTGGTCGCCGTCCCGCCGCCGCCGAAGAAGTTGCCCCCGCCGATGCTGACCTGGTAGGTCTCGACGGCCGGTTCGGCGGCGAGCGCCTGCTCCACCGCGCCCGCGGCCTTCTCCTTGGCCTCGGGACTGGTGCCGGGCGGCAGCTTCTGCGAAAGGCTCAGCGTCGTCGAGCCGGACTGGTCGAGGAAGTTCGTGTTCAGCCGCGAGGCCAGCCCGACCGTGCCGCCGAAGATGATCAGCGCCAGCAGCACGACGGTGACGCGGCGCCGGGTCGCGAACCGGATCACCGGCACGTACCCGCGCTGCAGCAGCCCCCGGCGTTCCTTGTCCTCGGCGGCCTGGCGCGTGAGCTCGGCCTCGCGTTCGTCCGCCGGGGCCTTGGGCGGCTTGAGGAACCAGTACGCCAGCACCGGCACGATCGTCAGCGAGACCAGCAGCGACGCCAGCAGCGCCACGGTGACCGTGATCGCGAACGGTGAGAACAGCTCGCCGACGAACCCGCCCACGAAGGCGATCGGCAGGAACACCGCGACCGTGGTGAGGGTGGACGACGTCACGGCACCCGCGACCTCGCGCACGCCGTCGAGCACCGCGCGCTCCTTCTCCTCGCCGTAGGCCAGATGTCGTTTGATGTTCTCCAGCACCACGATCGAGTCGTCGACCACCCGCCCGATGGCGATGGTGAGCGCGCCGAGGGTGAGCAGGTTCAGCGAGAGATCGCCGGTCCACAACGCCAAAAGCGCCACGACCACCGAAAGCGGGATCGACACCGCCGTCACCAGCGTCGAGCGCACCGACAGCAGGAACAGCAGGATCACCACGACCGCGAACGCCAGCCCCAGCAGGCCTTCGGTGGTCAGGCCGCTGATCGCGTCCTTGACCGGGGTGCCCTGGTCGAACACGACGCTCATCTCGGCGCCGATCTTCTTCGACAGCTCGGGCAGCTTGTCCCGCACCGCTTCCGAGATCGCGACCGCGTTCCCGTTCTCCACCATGGTGATTGAGAGCCCGAGGCTCGGCTTGCCGTTGGTGCGCGTGATCGACGTCGGCGGCGCGAAGCCGGCCTGGACATCCGCGACATCACCGAGCTTCACCGGTTTAGCCTGCGCCCCGGGACGAGAAGCGGGCGTCAGGTAAAGGTTCTTGATCGTGTCCACTGTGGTCGGTCCGCCGCCGACCTGGACGGTGAGCGTCTTGCCGCCTTCGGTCAGCGTTCCGGCCGGGACGGCGGCACCGGCGGTCTGCAACGTGGTGGCGATGGACGACGGGTCGACCCCCGCGGCCGCAAGCTTCGCGTAGTCCAGCGCGATGGTGACCCGCGGCTGCCGCGCACCGGTCACCTCGACCTCGCGGACGCCGTCGATCTTGCGCAGTTCCGGCGCGACCTCCCCGGTCAGCGCGGGCGCGAGCGCCTGCGGGTCACCGGTGGTCCCGGCGGCGAGCAGCACGACCGGGAGATCGTCGGTGGACCCCGCCGAAACCGTCGGCTCGCTGTTCTGCGGCAGGCGGGCCTTGAGCCCGTCGACGACGCGCTGGATCTGCCCGACGGCCGCGTCGATGTCCGTGCCGAATTCGAACTGCGCGGTGATCCGCGACAGCCCCTCCGACGACGTCGAGCTCAGTTCTTCGAGCCCCTTCAAACCCTGCAGCCCGCCTTCGAGCGGCTCGGTGACCTGACGGTCGACCGCGTCCGGCGACGCGCCCGCGTACGGCGTGATGACCTGCGCCTGCGGGAACTGCAGTGACGGGAACAGCTGCTGCTTCAGCTGCGGCAGGGCGAAGGCGCCGAAGCCGATCACCACCAGGGCGAGCAGCCCGATGAGACTTCGGTTGCGCAGGCTCAGTCTGGCCAGCGTGGACATGACGGGATCCCCAGGAAGACAGCTCGGGAACGTGCGGATTACCGCGAGCTTTTCACGGGAGGGGGTGGAGTGGATTCACACCACGGGTGGAATCGGAGTACGACTTCGGGATGAGGCCCCGCTCAACTTCGCCGTTCGGTCACCGAATCGGTTTCGCTCTGCGTTTCCGCGTTCACCGATTGTTCCGAAGCGTGCTCCGCGTCACCATCGGGGGAATCGCCGTTCTGGCGGGGGCGGCGGAGCGGGACGGTCGTCCGTTCCCACAGTTTGCGGCCCTCTTCGGCACGGATCCGTTCGCTGGCGCGTTCCATTTCCAGCCGCCGCCATTTCCGGCGCTGGCGTTTCGTCGCCTTGGCGGGCCACAGTTCCTGGATCGCGCTGTTGAAGTACGCGCCGCCGACCACCGCGAGCCCGATGAAGAACATCAGCAACAGGAACGCGATCGGCGCGGCGAGCGCGCCGTAGGTGTAGCCGGTCTTGGTGATCCAGTTCAGGTAGATCCGCAGCCCGATACTGGAGAGCAGGAACACGACCATGGCGAGCATCGCGCCCGGCAGCCCGCGGTGCCACGGCAGCCGGCGCGGCAGGGCCAGCTTGTACAGCGTCGTCAGCGCCAGCACGATCATCACGGCCAGCACCGGGTAGTACAGCGTGCCGACCCAGTACGACACCGTGCCGCGCCAGTCGGTGGGGAAGAACTGGGGGAGCAGATCCGGCCCGATCGCCAGCAGCGGCAGCCCGACCACCAGGATGACCAGCCCGGCCAGGTACAGCAGCAGCGCGAAGATCCGCTGCCAGACGTCGTTGCGGACGCCGTACTGGTCGTGCGCGACGGTGATCGCGTCGACGAACGACGACATCGCCGACGAACCGGCCCACAGGGAGATCAGGAAGCCGACGGAGACGATCTCTCCCTTGCCGACGAACAGGATGCTGTTGACCGTCGGCTCGATGATGTCGTGGACGGCGTTGTCGCTGAAGATCGTCTTGCTGAAGGTGATGATCCGGTCGTGGACCGCGGTCACGACCTCCTGGCCGAACCAGTCGCCGACGAAGCCGAGGCAACCGAGGAGACCGAGCAGCAGCGGCGGCAGGGAGAGTGTCTGCCAGAAGGCGGCTTCGGCGGCCTCGGAGAAGATGTTGCCGTCCCACGCCTTGCTGAGCGTGCGGCTGAGCAGGCGCAACGGACCCCTGCGGCCCTTCGCGACCTCGGCGGCCGTGCCGGGACGGCCGTTCTCCTCGCTCATGCAGCTCCTCCGCCGGCGCCGAGCGCCCTTGACGGTGTCCAGCATGGTCCATGCCGCGCCATTCGGCTCGCCACCCCTGGGTTTTCGGGTGAGTAACCCGACAACGGGGGTGGCGCTTCCCGCGTTCCACGGGCCCGCGAGGTAGGCTTGTCTCCAGTGCCCTCACCTCAGGCGCCGGCGTCGCGGCCGGATACCCAAGTGGGGGTTTTCGCTTGTGACAAGGCGATTGACCAGCGGTTTTCGATGAGGGAGGTGGGGAACCGGCATGTCGGAAACGGTTGAACGCGATCGAGGCGAGCTTGGCGCGCCTCCCGCGGCGAAGGACAGCACGGCCCGCCCGCTGCGTGCCTGGCAGCGGCGAGCGCTGACGAAGTACCTCACGAAGAAACCGCAGGACTTCCTGGCCGTGGCGACGCCGGGCGCGGGCAAGACGGTGTTCGGTCTCCGGATCGCCGCCGAGCTGCTGAGCGACCGGACCGTCGAGCGGATCACCATCGTCGCGCCGACCGAGCACCTGAAGCACCAGTGGGCCGCCTCCGCCGCGGCCGCCGGTATCGCGATCGACTCGAACTTCCGCAACGGCACCGGCGTCACCTCGCGTGACTATCAAGGTGTCGCGCTCACCTACGCGCAGGTCGCCGCGCATCCGACGCTGCACCGCGTGCGCACCGAGAACCGCAAGACGCTGGTCATCCTGGACGAGATCCACCACGGCGGCGACGCGAAGTCGTGGGGCGACGCGATCCGCGAGGCGTTCACCCCCGCCGTCCGCCGTCTCGCGCTCACCGGGACGCCGTTCCGCAGCGACGACTCGCCGATCCCGTTCGTCACCTACGAGGCCGACGGCTCGGGTTTCCAGCGCAGCAAGGCCGACCATTCCTACGGCTACGCCGACGCGCTCGCCGACGGCGTGGTCCGGCCGGTCGTCTTCCTCGCCTACTCCGGTGAGGCCTCCTGGCGCACCAGCGCGGGGGAGGAGTTCACCGCGCGGCTCGGCGAGCCGCTGACCGCCGAGCAGAACGCGCGGGCCTGGCGCACGGCGCTCGACCCGGCCGGCGAGTGGATCCCGTCGGTGCTGCAGGCCGCGGACACGCGTCTCGCGCAGCTCCGGGCCAACGGCATCCCGGACGCGGGCGGCCTGGTGATCGCCACCGACCAGGACTCCGCGCGCGCCTACGCCAAGATCCTGCAGCGCATCTCCGGCCAGAACCCGACGGTCGTCCTCTCCGACGACCCCAAGGCGTCCGGGCGGATCAAGGAGTTCTCCGATTCGACCGACCGCTGGCTCGTCGCGGTCCGGATGGTGTCCGAAGGCGTCGACGTCCCGCGTCTGGCCGTCGGTGTCTACGCCACGAGCGCGTCGACGCCGCTGTTCTTCGCGCAGGCCATCGGCCGGTACGTGCGGTCGCGCAAGCCCGGCGAGACGGCTTCGGTCTTCCTGCCGAGCGTGCCGGTGCTGCTGGAGCTGGCCAGCGAGCTGGAGGCGCAGCGCGACCACGTCCTCGGCAAGCCGCACCGCGAGAAGGAGGGCTGGGACGACGAACTCCTGGCCCAGGCCAACCGCACCGAGGACGAGCCGGGCGAGGAGGAGAAGGCGTTCACCTCGCTGGGCGCCTCCGCGGAGCTCGACCAGGTGATCTACGACGGCAACTCGTTCGGCACCGCGGTGTTCTCCGGTTCCGACGAGGAGCAGGAGTACCTCGGCCTGCCGGGGCTGCTGGAGCCGGACCAGGTCCGCGCGCTGCTGCGTAAGCGGCAGGAGGAGCAGCTCTCCGACGAGAAGCGGCGCAAGCCCAAGGCCGAGGAGGCGGCTCCGGTCGCGCGGCCGCAGTCGGTCAGTGAGCGGCTCGGCAGCCTGCGCAAGGAGCTGAACGCCCTGGTGGGCGTGCACCACCACCGGACGAAGAAGCCGCACGGCGCGATCCACAACGAGCTGCGCCGGGTCTGCGGCGGGCCGCCGACCGCGATGGCGTCCGTCGAACAGCTCGAAGAGCGGATCGTCACCCTGCGTTCCTGGTAGCTGCCCCCTGGCAAGCACTATGAACGGTCCGTTCCTTGCAAAATTTGCAAGGAACGGACCGTTCATAGCGTTCGGGGGCGGGGAACCGGAGCCGCGCTGTTCACGCTCAGTGAGTGGTGGCGGTCACACCGTCAGCGCACCTAGACTTCGTACGTCTTGCTACGGCCACGTTGCCAAACCGTGTCCATTTGATGCGGCTTAATCGATTCAGCCGTCTTCCGCGAAACACGTTCGGCGGCATATGTTGTCGCCCACAACATATGCGCGATGGTGCGACCGGTCCTCCGGGGATCGCCGCCCGCGAGCAAGATCCGGAAGGACAGAGGATGCGCAGCAGAACCCTTACCCTCCTCGCCGCGACGGTGGGCGCCGGCCTGGTGCTCTCCGCCTGTGGCGCCAACACCGCCGACTCGGGCAGCGGCAACTCCTCGCAGTCCGCGCCCGCCCCGGGCGGTGCCGCCGCCGGTGGCAAGGTCGGCGTCATCCTGCCGGAGACCGCCACCTCCGCGCGCTGGGAAGCCTTCGACAAGCCGTTCCTGACCAAGGCGCTCAAGGACGCGGGCTTCGACGCCGACGTCCAGAACGCCCAGGGCGACGTCCAGAAGTTCACCACCCTGGCCGACGGCATGATCGCGCAGAACGTCAAGGTCCTCATCATCGCCGCCATCAACGGCGAGGTCGGCGCGGCGGTCGCCCGCAAGGCGCAGGCCGCGGGCATCCCGACGATCGACTACGACCGCCTCAACCTCGGCGGCAGCTCCGACTACTACGTCTCGTTCGACAACGAGAAGGTCGGCCAGCTCCAGGGCCAGGGCCTCGCCGACGCGCTGAAGGACAAGAAGGGCGCCGAGGTCGTCATGATCGAGGGTGCCCCGACCGACAACAACGCGACGCTGTTCGCCAACGGCCAGAAGTCCGTCCTGCAGCCGAAGTTCGCCGCCGGTGACCTGAAGCTCGTGCGCGAGCAGGCCATCGACAACTGGGACAACCAGAAGGGCGGCCAGACCTTCGAGCAGATCCTGACCGACAACAAGGGCAAGGTCGACGGCGTCGTCGCCGCGAACGACGGTCTCGCCGGCGCGGTCATCACCGTGCTGAAGAAGAACGGCCTCAACGGCAAGGTCCCGGTCACCGGCCAGGACGCCACCGCGGACGGCCTCATGGCGATCCTGCGCGGCGACCAGTACATGACGGTCTTCAAGCCCATCAAGGAAGAGGCCGAGGCCGCGGCGAAGCTCGCCGTCCTGCTGGCCAAGGGCGACAAGGCGGGCGCCGACGCGCTGGCCACCGGCAAGGCGAAGGACCCGAAGGGCAACCGCGAGGTCAAGTCCGTGCTCCTCGAGCCGAAGCTGACCACCAAGGACGGTGTCAAGGAGGTCGTGACGCAGGGCTACGTCAAGGCCGCCGAGATCTGCGGCGGCGACCTGGCCGCGGCGTGCACGCAGCTCGGTATCTCCTGACCCGTTAAATCCAGACGACCGGGCCGGTGCGTGCTCCCGACAGCGCGCACCGGCCCGGTACCCAGCCGGGAGAATTCGAGAACCCCCATGAGTGAACCCATCCTCGAACTGAAGCAGCTGAACAAGAGCTTCGGGCCGGTCCACGTCCTCCACGACGTGGACTTCAACGTGCGGGCCGGTGAGGTCACCGCGCTGGTCGGCGACAACGGTGCCGGTAAGTCCACTTTGGTCAAGTCGATCGCCGGGATCCACGGCTACGACTCGGGAACGGTGACGTTCCAGGGCAAGCAGGTGAACATCCACGGCCCGCGCGACGCCGCGGATCTGGGCATCGAGGTCGTCTACCAGGACCTCGCGCTGGCCGAGAACCTCGACATCGTGCAGAACATGTTCCTCGGCCGGGAACGCGGCAGCAAATGGCTGCTCGACGAGGCCAGCATGGAGAAGGCGGCCCGCGAGACGCTCGCGTCGCTCTCGGTCCGCACCGTGAAATCGGTCCGTACGCCCGTTTCGGCCCTCTCGGGCGGGCAGCGGCAGACCGTCGCGATCGCCAAATCCGTGCTGTGGGACTCGAAGGTCGTCCTGCTCGACGAGCCCACCGCCGCGCTGGGTGTCGCGCAGACCCGTCAGGTGCTCGACCTCGTCCGCCGCCTCGCCGAACAGGGCCTCGGTGTGGTGCTGATCAGCCACAACATGGCCGACGTCTTCGAGGTCGCCGACCGGATCGCGGTGCTCTACCTCGGCCGTCTCGTCGCCGAGGTGCACACCAAGGACGTCACCCACGGCCAGGTCGTGGAACTGATCACCGCCGGTCGCTCCGGCGACCTCGGCCTTGCCCGCCCCGAAGCCGCCGTCCTCTGACCCGAGGCGAGAAAGAACCGGAAATGACTGAGACACCTGCAAAGCCCGCCTCGCCGGAGGGGGGCAAGTCGGCGGCCGCCGCGCTCAACCCGTCGGCGGCCATCACGGACTTCGGCATCGACACGACATCGATGTCGACGCGCGAAGCCGTCGGCGACTACTTCTCCCGGCTCAAGGCCGGACAGCTGGGTTCGCTCCCGGCGCTGCTCGGCCTGCTCGTGCTGGTGATCGTGTTCGCCTCGCTGTCGGACACCTTCCTGACGATGAACAACATCGCGAACCTGATGGCACAGGGCGCCGGCAAGGCGATCATCGCGATGGGCATCGTGTTCGTGCTGCTGCTCGGCGAGATCGACCTCTCCGCCGGTACGGCCTCCGGTGTCACCGCCGCGGTGCTGGCGATGCACTACGTGCGCAACGGAAACCTGTTGGGCGGTATGGGGAACGGCGTGTTCATCGCGTTCCTCGTCGTCCTCGCGATCGCCGCTCTGCTCGGGGTGATCCTGCGGATCTGGGCGGGCGTCGGGTTCGCCGTGCTCGCCATCGCGCTCGTGCTGTCGGGAACCGCGGCCAACGCGTGGATCGAGATGCTCCTCGCGATCAGCGTCGGTGGCGCGATCGGTGTCCTCACCGGCTTCCTCGTCTCGAAGATCGGCATGCCCTCGTTCGTCGTGACGCTGGCGCTCTTCCTCGCCTGGCAGGGTGTCATCCTCCAATTCATCGGTGAGGGCGGCACGCTCGGCATCAGCACCTCGGACGTGCTGTTCAAGGTCGCCAACGGCAATCTGTCCACTGTGGGCAGCTGGGTCCTGTTCCTGATCGCCGCCGGTGGTTTCGCCGCGGTGACGCTGGGCCAGCACTTCTCGCGGCTCAAACGCGGCCTGGTCACCCAGCCGACGCCGATGGTGCTGTTCAAGGTCGGCGCGATCGGCGTGGTCGCCGCGGTCGCGACCTATCTGCTCACGCTGAACCGCGCGCCGAACCCGAACATCGTGATCTCCGGCGTCCCGTACGTCGTGCCGATCGTGCTCGGCCTGCTGGTGCTCGGGACCTACGTGCTCAACCGCACGCAGTACGGCCGCCACATCTACGCCGTCGGTGGCAACCGCGAGGCGGCCCGCCGCGCCGGTATCAACGTCGAGAAGATCCGCGCCTCGGTGTTCGTGATCTGCTCGGCGGTGGCGGCGGTCGGCGCGATCGTCTACTCGTCGAAGGTCGGTTCGGTCGACCCGCAGGCCGGTGGCCTCAACACGCTGTTGTTCGCGGTCGGTGCCGCCGTCATCGGTGGTACGTCGCTGTTCGGCGGCAAGGGCCGGGTCGTCGACGCGGTGATCGGTGGTCTCGTGCTGGCGGTCGTCGAGAACGCGCTGGGCCTGCTGAAGCAGTCGGCGGCGGTGGTCAACATCGTCACCGGTCTGGTGCTGCTTCTCGCGGCCACGGTGGACGCGCTGTCCCGGCGCCGCGCGGCTGCGTCGCCGCGCTGAGTCCGCATGGAATGATGAAGCCCGTGACCAGCACACCCGTTGCACGACCAGACGAGGTGCGCAGGCACAACCGCACGACCTTGCTCCGGTTGCTGCACGTCAGCGGCCCGAGCACCAGGGCGACCCTCGCCACCGAGCTGGGGCTCAACCGCAGCACCATCAAGACCCTCGTCGACGGCCTCGCGGAAGCGGGGGTCGTCGAGGAGCGGGTCCCGAGGCCGGGACGAGGGGCGGGCCGTCCCTCGCTCCTGGTCCTGCCGCAGCCGCACGCGGCGGTGGTGCTCGCGGTGGACCTCCAGGTCGAACACGTGGCGATCGCGCTGGTCGGGTTCGGCGGCCAGATCCTCGGGCGCAACAGCTGGAACCTGCACGGCCGGACGCGGGAGGCCGACGAGGTGATCACGCATGTGATCGAGTCGACCACCGTCCTGGCCGGTGACCTGGGTGTCCAGCCGATCGCCGCGGGCGTGTCCGTGCCCGGTGTCGTCCGCCGGGCCGACGGGCACGTCCACGAGGCGCCCAACCTGCGCTGGACCGACGTGGCGCTGGGGGAACGGCTCGGCGGTGTGCTGCGTATTCCCGTCCTGGTCGGCAACGACGCCGAACTCGGCGCCATCGCCGAACACCTGCGCGGCGCCGCGCGGGGCTCCTCCGACGCCGTGTACGTCTCCGCCGACGTCGGTGTCGGCGGCGGGATCATCGCGGACGGCTCGTCGCTGCGCGGCGGCGCGGGCTACGTCGGCGAGATCGGGCATATGGCGATCCGGCCGGGCGGCCGCCCCTGCTACTGCGGGTCCAGCGGTTGCTGGGAGACCGAGGTCGGCGAGGCGGCGCTGTGCCGCGCGCTCGACCTGCCCGAGGACACCCCGCGCGGGGCGATCCTGTTCGAGCTCCGCGAGCTGGGCCGGGATCCGCGTGCGGCCGAAGAACGGCTCTCGGAGTTCGCGGAATGGCTGACCCTGGGCCTGGTGAACGTGGTCAACCTGCTCGGCCCGCAGCTGGTGGTGCTGGGCGATCTGCTCACCGTGCTGCCCGATTCGATCGTGAAGTCGGTGGCGGGCGAGGTCCGGCGGCGGAGCCTGGTCAGCCGGGCCGTGGGCGGGACGCAGATCGTGAGCTCGGCGCTCGGGGCGGACGTGAAACTGCTCGGTGCCGCTGAAGCGGCCTTCGAGATGATCCTGGACACCGTCTAGACCTCGTGAGTGGCGAGGACGGTTCTAACCGTCCTTGCCACTCACGAGGCCGGACAGAAGGGCCACGAGGGCGGCCAGGGCTTTTTCCTTCGCGGCTTCGCGGTCTTCGGCGTGCGCGATCATCAGCGCCGCCTCCGCGCAGGCGCTCAGCGCCAGTTGCGCCAGCTCCGGGATCGGCGCGTCGATCAGCAGCCCGTCCGCCGCGGCGGACTCCAGGATCTCCGTGATCAGCCCCAGCCCGTACCGGTTCTCCAGCTCCCGCCATTCCTGCCAACCGAGGACGGAGACGGCGTCCGTGAGCGCGATCCGCACCACCTCGGGCCGCAGGCACAGGTCCAGGAACCGGCTCAGCACCCCGAGCGCCCCCGCCCACGGGTCGTCCGTCGCCAGCCGGACGGCCTGGAGTTCCTCGGTGATCTCCGTTTCGATCTGCTCGATCACGGCACGGAACAGCCCCTGTTTGTCCCCGAAGTGGTGATACAGCGCGCCACGGGTGACGCCGGCCAACCGAACGATCTCGTCGGCGGGCACTGCGGCGTAACCCGGTTCGGCGAACAGCGTCCGCGCCGCCGTGATCAACGCGGCCTGCGTCGATTGCGAACGTTCGGTCTGGCTACGTCGTGGCGTGGGCACGCAGGAATTCCACCATCATGCCGCTCAGCCGCTCCGGCTGGTCCTCCGGCACGAAGGCGTAGGAGTCCTCGATCGTCTTCAGTTCGGCGTTCGGCAGGACCCCGGCGAGCTTGCGGCCCACCCACAACGGGAAGTGCCGGTCTTCCGGCGCCCAGGCCAGCAGGACGGGCTTGGTGAACGCGGGCAGCCGCTCGGCGGCGGTGAGGGTGTAGCGGTTGTCGACGCTCGCCGTGAACCGGCGCAGGTCGTCGCGGATCTCCGCGCTCCGGCGGCTGGGCAGGAGGTACGCGTCGAGGACGTGGTCCGGGACCGGGTGCTTGGCCAGCCAGAGGAAGTCCGTCGTCTTCAGCAGCCACCGCCAGCGCAGCGCCGCGGTCACCAGCCCGACGCCACCGGGGATCCGCGCCAGCGGGCTCAGCCCCGCGAACAACGGCGGCAGGAAGCGTTCGAAGGAGTCCGACGGGGTCAGCACGACCCGGCCCACCCGTTCCGGACTCGTGGTCATGAGCAGTTGCGTCAGCGCGCCGCCGGTGTCGTTCGCGACCACGGTGACGCCGGTCAGGTCGAGCGCTTCGAGGAACCGCGCGATGAGCGCCGCGACGCCGGGCGGGCTCAGGTCGGCGTGGGGGACCGGGATCTCGTGCGAACCCAGCGGCCAGTCCGGGGTCAGGCAGCGGAAACCGGCGTCGGAGACGGCGGGCGCCACCTTGCGCCAGAGCAGGCCGTTGGTCAGCAGTCCGTGCACGAAGACCACGGGTGGGCCGTCGCCGCGGTCGCGGTAGCGGATGCGGGCGTCGCCGAGATCCACCACGTGGGCTTCGCCGAGGAGGTCGCTGGTCGTCATGGCAACTAACATACATGCTGTCTGTATGTTTTTGAACCACAAAAACAGGGCGGCCGGCTCTCTCCCTGGGGAGTAGCCGGCCGCCGGTGGTCGTGGACTGGTGGGTTACCGCTGAATGTCCGCGGACATTTCCTTGAGCTTCGTCTCGTGTGCGCGGGCGTGGTGACCACAGAAGAGCAACTCGCCACCGGTGCTGAGAATGGCTCGAACCTGGGCTGCAGCTCCACACCGGTCGCATCGGTCGGCAGCGGTCAGTTCGGGGCGGGTGAGCGTCGGTGAAGTCATTGGAGTCTCCCTCCGTCCCGGCACCGGTGGCCCGGTGCCATCGATCCAGCTACGACCACTTCGGCACTGATGCCGGCAACGTTCGTTCCCGGCCCCGCCGTGTTCGTGCTTCCACTCTTCCAGACGTTTGGCGGCCCGCAAGTGTTCCCGTGCGGGTGTTTCGTTTGTCACTGGTAATTACCTCGGATGCCGTAGCGTAATCACGCAACGTGGGAGAAGACTCCCCGCCGAAGGCTCTTTTCCCACGTCAGGCACCATGCGGGGGTGGGAATCGCAGTCGTCCGGAACCGTCTTCCGAGCGTGCCGTCGCCGATCTTGTTCGTTCTCAGCGGAATTTCGATGTACGCCGGTGCGGCCGTCGCCGTAGGTCTCTTTTCGGTCGCCTCCCCCGCGGGGGTGGCCTGGCTCCGCTGTCTCGGGGCGGCGTTGGTCCTCCTCGCGTGGCGCAGGCCACCCCGCTCGGCGTGGACCGGCCGCACGTTCCTGCTCGCGGGTGCCTTCGGCGTCGTCACCGCCGGGATGAACGTGCTCTTCTACGAGGCGATCGCGCGGCTGCCGCTGGGCACCGCGGTCGCGCTCGAGTTCGCCGGGCCCGTGGTGGTGGCCGCGTTCGGCTCGCGGACCCGTCGTGACGTCTTCGCGCTGGTGCTGGTGGCGGCCGGCGTACTCGCCATCGCGGACGTCCGGCTCGAAGGCAGCCTGCTCGGCGTGCTGTTCGCCCTCGGCGCGGCGGCCGCCTGGGCGGGATACATCCTGCTCGGGAAGCGGGTCGCGGTCGCCGGGAACGGGATCGACGGGCTGGCCGTCGGGTTCGCGGTCGGCACCGTCGTGCTGTCGCCGCTGGCGCTCGGCACCGGGGCGGTGTGGGGTTCGCCACGTTTGCTGCTGCTCGGCATCGGAGTGGGTGTGCTTTCGACCGTCGTGCCGTACGCGCTCGACCAGGTGGTTTTGCGCAAGGCCGGGCAGGCGCGGTTCGCGCTGCTGCTCGCGTTGCTGCCGGTCACGGCGGGGGTGGTCGGCTTCCTCTGGCTCCGTCAGGTCCCGGCCCTGCCCGAAGCGCTCGGCACGCTGGCCGTCGTCGCCGGGGTGGCGCTGCGCTCCCCGGGGAAACGTGATGACTCGGCGCCCCTCTGAGCGGGATACTGAGCGGTCTGAGGCGCTTTCAGCACCGGGAGGACACGTGGCCGAGATCCGGCGGGCCGTCACCGTCGAGGAGGTCGTCGCCGCCCAGCACCTGTTCGACGGCCCCGCGCAGCGGGAGGCGTCCGAAAAGTTCCTCGCGGGGGAGGAGAACCATCTCCTCATCGCCTACGAGGACGGCGAGCCCGCGGGGATGATCACCGGCACCGAGGTGACGCATCCGGACAAGGGCACCGAGATGTTCCTCAACGAGCTCGACGTCAGCCCGGACTACCAGCGGCGCGGGATCGGCCGCGACCTCGTCGACGCGCTGGCCGGGATCGCGCGGGAACGCGGCTGCCGCGGGATGTGGGTCGGGGTCGAGACGGACAACAAGGCCGCACTGGCGACC
This sequence comes from Amycolatopsis sp. EV170708-02-1, assembly GCF_022479115.1. NCBI lineage: Bacteria > Bacillati > Actinomycetota > Actinomycetes > Pseudonocardiales > Pseudonocardiaceae > Amycolatopsis > Amycolatopsis sp. EV170708-02-1. The sequence continues at coordinate 904,809 of NZ_CP092497.1, read as the reverse complement.
TACACCTCGGCCGGGGCGTCGAACGACGGGCCGTTCATCATGCAGTCGTGGACGTTCGAAGACTGATGTCCTCCGGAATCGACGGCGACCGGACGGGGCTGTCCGGTCGCCGCTGGCTGCCTGGCGGCGAGCACCTCGTCGCCGTCGCACGGGCCGAACTCCCGCAGCGGGACGGGCTCGCCGGGCCGTTCACGGCGCTGGCCGCCCTGCGCGCGGCGGGTTTCGACGTCGCGGGCCAGGACGAGGTCGCGGCGGCCGCGGGCGAGGGCCTGGCACGGGCGATCGGGACGCTGTCGGGCGGACGGCTCGTCGCCGTGCCCGCCACCGGGAACTGGGCGCCGCACTCGTTGTTCATGCTCCTGGCGGCGCTGTGGCGGCTGCCGAGGGTGGCGTTGATCGCGGAGGTCGACCCGGCCGAATTCGGCGCGCACGACACCCCGGTGCGAGCGCTGCTCGACTATCTCGACACCGGGATCCCGCCGCTGTGGTCGTCGCGCTGGCGCCCGCCCGAGGGGCATTTCGTGCTGGCGGCCGGGATGCGCATCGGCGCCGAAGGCACCCTGGTGTCCATTATGGACGGTTATCCGTCCCTGGGGGACAACGGTTTGCACGACCAGCCGGTGGAATGGGTGGCCGCGGCACTGAAGCGGATGCTGGTCGTGGTGGACGACGGCGACACCGAGGCCGCCGTCGACGCGATCACGACGGCCGGTCTGTGGAGCTGAGGTCGTCCTTCGCGAAACGGGAATGCTTGCGTCCGTAGAAGACGTAGATCAGCAGGCCGAGCAGCAGCCACGCGGCGAACCGCAGCCACGTCATCACGTCCAGGTTCAGCATCAGGTAGAAGCACGCCAGCGCCGCCACGATGGGCAGGTAGGGCGAGAACGGCACGGTGAACGGCCGTTCCAGGTCCGGGCGGCGCCTGCGCAGCACCGGGACCGCCAGCGCGACGATGATCATCGCCGAAAGGGCGCCGATGCTGACCATGTCGGCGAGTTCGGAGATCGGGACGAACGCGGCCAGCGCCGCGATCAGCACCGCGCCGGTGATCGTCATCCGGTGCGGGGTGCCCCAGCGCGGATGCGCCGTGCCGAACTTCTTCGGCAGCAGGCCGTCGCGGCCCATCGCGAAGCCGATCCGGCCGATCGTCACCAGTTCCACCATCATCACCGACGTCAGCCCGGTGACCGCGCCGAGCGAGATCAGCGCGCCAACCCAGTGCTGCCCGACCCGGTCGAAGGCGTCGGCGAGCGGGGCGCCCGCGTCGATCTCGGCGAACGGCACCATCCCGGTCAGCACCAGCGAGACTCCGATGTAGAGCAGCGCGCAGACGCCGAGCGCGCCGAGGATGCCGACCCGCAGATCGCGTTTGGGGTTCACGGTCTCCTCGCCGAGGTTGGCGAGCGCCTCGAAACCGGTGTAGGCGAAGAAGACGACGGCGGCGGCGGTCACCATCCCGGCGATGCCGTAGACGGACTGTTCGAGCCCGAGCGCGGCTTGGACGATCGGCTGGTGCAGGGTCCCGGCCGTCTCCGTCGGCGGCTGCGCGGCCGGGATGAACGGGGTGAGGTTCTCGCCGCGGACGTAGAACACGCCGACCGCGAGGATCAGCACGCAGACCGCGACCTTGACCAGCACGAGCAGATTCGTCACCCTCGCCGACTCCTTGATCCCGAGGACGGCGATCACGGTCAGCACGGCGATGATCACGACCGCGCCTATGTTGACCTTCGCGTCTTCGCCGAACCAGTCGGGGGAGAGCCCCATCAGATTCGCGAGATAGCCGGACCAGCCGCGCGACACGACGGCCGCGCCGAGGGCGAACTCGAGCAGCAGATCCCAGCCGATGATCCAGGCGAAGGTCTCGCCGAGGGTGGCGAAGGCGTAGGTGTAGGCGCTTCCGGCCGTCGGCACGCTGGAAGCGAGTTCGGCGTAACAGAGGGCGGCCATCCCGGCCACCACGGCGCCGAGCACGAACGACAGCGTGACCGACGGTCCCGCATGGGTTTTCGCCTCGACCCCGGCGAGGGTGAAGATGCCGGTGCCGATGATGATGCCGACCCCGAACCCGATCAGATCGCGCCCGTGCAGGCGGCGCTTCAGCTCACCGGAATCCTGCCGTTTCAGGACCTCGTCCACGTCCAGAGTTCGCCGCATGAAGGGTCACGCTAGAAGATCGCCGTCCACCTCGCAGATCGGTGGGAGCCCGTATCCGGCGGAGGCGAAGGGAGCTTTCGCCGCATCAGACGCGGTGAAGGGAGCCTTCAGCCCATGCGCGACGGCGGTGAACCCTGCGATGGGAGTTCACCCCTCCAGCACGACACCGTTCTCCTGCGCCAGGATCGCCGCCTGCACCCGTGACCGCAGCTCCAGTTTCGTCAGCACCCGGGAGACATGCGTCTTCACCGTGGTCTCGCCGATGTGCAGCCGCGTCCCGATCTGCGCGTTGGACAGGCCGCCGCCCAGGCAAGCCAGCACTTCGCGCTCGCGTTCGGTCAGGTCGCCGAGCCCGGCGGGCACAGCGGAAGGCTCACGGGTCCCGGCGGCGAAGGCGGCGATCAGCTTCCGCGTGACCTGCGGCGCGAGCACACCTTCGCCCGCCGCGACCAGCTTCACCGCCTCGATCAGCCGCGACGCCTCCACCGACTTCAGCAGGAACCCGGCCGCGCCCGCCCGCAGGGCGGCATGGACGTACTCGTCGAGATCGAAGGTGGTGAGCACGAGGACTTCGCACAGCCCCTCCGCGGTCAGTTCCCGCGTGGCCGCGATGCCGTCGACCCCGGGCATCCGCACGTCCATCAGCACGACGTCCGGCTTCAGCGCCTTCGCCTGGCGGACGGCGATGGCACCGTCCGCGGCCTCGCCGACCACCTCGATTCCCTCGGCGTTGCCGAGGATCATCATCAGCCCGGCACGGATCGCGCCGTGGTCGTCGGCGACCAGCACCCTGATGTTCCCGTCGCTCAAGACCCCTCCAGAGGCAGTTCGGCGCGGACCAGCCAGCGGCCGCCGGACGGTCCGGCGGTGAAGGTGCCGCCCACCGCGGCGGCGCGTTCCCGCATGTTCAGCAGGCCGAGGCCGGTCCCGCCGTCGCCGGGGCGGCCCGGCTGAAGATCGTTACGCACCTCGACGGTGAGTATGCCGCCGTTGGAACGGATATCGAGGACGGCCCGCCCGCCGGGAGCGTGTTTCATCGCGTTGGTCAGCGCCTCCTGCGCGATCCGGTACGCGGTCAGGTCGACCGCGGCGGGCAGGTGGGCGGACCGGTCCGGCACGGCACCGAGTTCGACCGTCAGCCCGCTCGCCCGCGCCGATTCGACCAGTTTGGACAGTTCGGCCAGCCGGGCGGGCGCGGTCGGCTCGATCTCGGTGTCGGCGCGCAGCAGCCCGATCATCGCGCGCATCTCCTCCAGCGCGCTGACACTGTTCTCCCGCACCGATTCCAGGACCTTCCTGGACAGCTTCGGGTCGGCGGTGGCCATCGACAGCGCGGCCTCGGACTGGATCGCGATCGCCGAGAGATGCCCGGCGATGACGTCGTGCAGATCCCGCGCCATCTTCGACCGTTCCCCCGCCACGGCGGCCTTCCGGTCCAGTTCGCCGATCGTGGCCAGCTGGACCGCGTTCGCCCGCTCGTTGTGGGCGATGTCCCGCTGCTGGCGGACGTTGGCCGCCCACCACACCGGGGTGACCAGGAACGGCAGGAACGCGAACGCGACGAGGATCGCCGTACGCCACTGCGAGGAGAAGAGGAGCGCCAGACAGACCGCCGCGAGCGTCCCGACCGCGGCGATGCCGATCATCACCCGGCTGACGCGCCGGGAGCCGTACAGGGTCGTCGCGTAGAGGAAGTCGGTGAAGATGACGAAGATCGGCAGCGAGGGACCGAACGCGATGTCCACGCCGAGGACGACGAGCCCGCACATCAGTCCCCAAGGGACCTTGCGGCGCAGCAACTGCAGGAGGCACAACACGGTCAGTTCGGTCAGCCGGATCCACAGCGGCGTGTCGTCCTTGCCGCCGAGCAGCACGTGCATCCCGCTGAGGTAGACCAGCACACCGAGGACCCAGGTGCCGGCGGCGATGACGAGGTCCTGTTTCCATTCGGCGAGGTGGTTCAGGCGCGGGACGAACGTGGGCACCGTTCCATCCCAGCACACCGGCACCCGCCACGGGGTCCTACGAACTGATGACGATGATCTCGTGCCGTACGCCGACGCGGCCCCGGCGGCTCGCGAGCGAGACTCGGTTCGTGAACAAGATCTGGGACTTCATCGCGGAAAACCCGATGGCGGCCGTGATCGCCGGCGGGGAGATCGGTTTCTGGGTCGCCATCCTCGCCGGCCTCGTGGCCCGCTATCCGCTCAAGCTGAAGCGCACGGGCGTCGCGCTGCTGCTCCTGACCCCGGTGATCGACGTCGTCGTGCTGGTCGCGACGGTCGTCGACTTGCGCAACGGTGCCACGGCGAACTTCGTGCACGGCCTCGCCGCGGTGTACCTGGGCTTCAGCGTGGTGTTCGGGCATTCGATGATCAAGTGGGCCGACGTGCGGTTCGCGCACCGGTTCGCGGGCGGGCCGCCACCGCCGCCCAAGCCGAGGGGCCGGGAGAAGCTGCGCGCCGAATGGCGTGACTGGTTCAAATGCGTGCTGGCCTGCGGGCTGGCCGCCGGGGTGCTGCTCCTGCTGATCGTCATGGCCGGCGGCACCGCGCAGGTCGACCCGTTGTGGGGGTGGCTGCCGCGGCTGGGGGTCGTGACGGCCATCTGGTTCGCCACCGGGCCGCTGTGGCAGGAGCTTTCACCCAAGGACAGGGTCGAGGAAGGGGTACGCCGATGATCGAACTGCTGGGGATCCTCCTGCTGGTACAGGGCGGGGGCGGGCTGATCAACCGGTTGCTGGGGAGCACGAACCCGAGCTGGTTCGTCCAGCTCCACCTGCTCCCGCCGGGGATGCACGTGGTGGCGAGCGCGCTGATGGTGGCCGCGGGCGTGGTGGTGCTGTTCGCCGAACGCGCCCGCAAACAGCGTCGCCGGTCAGAGTGAGACGAGCACCTGGAGGACTCCGAGGACGATGGTGACGACCGTCAGCACGACGGTCACCACGGTGAGCCGCGTGACCCGCGCGCTCACCGTGTTCTCGTAGGCGTATCTGGTCTCCTCGTCCATCGCCTCGGCCTGACGGTCGAGCTGGGCGATGATCCGCTCCACGCCCATGCTGGTGACCAGGCGGCGCTCCAGCGAATCGATCTCGGGCGGGAGCACCGAATGCAGCATTTCGAGGATGTCGTCGAGCGAGCCGCGCAGGAGCCTGGTGCGGCTCCCGGCCGTCTTCATCGACGCCAGCCACTGGTCGGCCAGCGCCATCCGGATCAGGACCCGTTCGAGGATGAAGAGCATCCCGTGGTCGAGCCCGCCGATCTCGCTGTCGATGCCGAAATACGGTTCGGCGTCGCCGAACGGGCCGCGCATCAGCTCGGCCTGCTGCTCGACGTACTCGGAATCCTTGCTGTTGAGACAGACGATCCCGCCCGCCATCGTGTACGCGGCGACGAAGGACCGCGTGCCCCACGACGGGCCGAGCGCGTCCCTGGCGACTTCGCGGGGGACGAACCGCCAGCCCTCGTCGCTGGTCGCCATCCCGTAGAACGGCCGGGGATCGGCGGCGACCCGCTGGGCGGGCGGATGCCCGTCGTGGGAGCGCAGTTCGACGCACCAGCCCTTGCGCCCGAGCCCCTCGGTCAGGCCGCAGCCCTTGGTCAGGTCCTCGAAGACGTGGGTGACGGCCTTGAGGAGCGAGGGGAAGGTCTTCTCGCCGTAAACACCGTGCAGCCCTTCTTCCCCGTTCGCCGTCTCCCGGCCCTGCAGGCTTTGCAGGATCGCGATGACGAGATCGAATTCGGCGGCGGGCCCGTCCGCCGCCGCGCCGGTGATCGTGGCGGCGAGGACCAGCGTCATCGCGTGGTAGGCGGGATGCCAGGTGACGACGAGTTCGCACGGCAGGCCCGTCTCGCCGAGGCGGATCGACAGCCGTCGTTTGCGCAGCACCCGTCTTCGCGGTGGTTGCGTGTAACTGGCCAGGAAGTTCTCCGCCGCCGTCCACTCGTCGCCGAGCTTCCCGTCGAGGTGGGCCAGCAGCCCGCGGTCCCGCCCGCCGTCCAGCACCTTCCCGGCCTCCCGCTCGGACAGCGGGACGGCCCACGCGAAGGTGAGGAGCACCGCGGTCATCCGCGGCGCAGCAGCGTGATCAGGTCCCGGCCGAGGTGGCGGCGCAGCGGGCCGGAGGCGTTGACCAGTTCGTCGCGGTCGATGTGCTCGTCGGCCGGGCCGAGATCGTCGAGGACGTGGTACGTCCACTCCCACTCGGTCCGCCAGCCCGCTTCGGCCGCGTCGGCGGCGATCTCCGCCGGGTCCAGATAACGCACCGGGAGCGCCGGACCGCCGTCGTGGAGCGCTTTGTCGAACTCTTCACGCGACACCCGGCGTGAGCGGACTTCGTCGCCCGATTCGACGCTGTCGAGGCTGAACGCGCCCTGCCCGATCGGCGACCGGCTGTAGGCGAGCACCAGTACGCCGCCGGGTGCGGTGATCCCGGCCAGCCGCCGCAGGATCGGCCCGACGTCCGGTGTCGGCACGTGCTGGATGACGTGACTGCACACCACGAGGTCGTACGGGCCGCCGTCCAAGCCCGTGATCGGCGAGACGGCGAAGGAGAACTCGGTGTCCTCGACGACGGTCTCGCGAGCCTTGGCCAGCCTGTCCGGGTCGGGATCCGCGGCGGTGACGTCGGCGGAGAACCGGGCGAGCCAGGGGAGCAGGCGGCCTTCTCCGCAGCCGGCGTCGAGCGCCTTGACCTCTTCGCGCGGGCCGAGGATCGCGGCGAGCCGTCCGGCGGCCTTCCCGAGCGCGCGGTCCTCACTGGCCGTCCAGTAGCCGTCGTAGGGTTCGTGCCGTCGGATGAACACGCCGGTGACGTGGTCGCCGGCGTCCGGGTAGCGGTAGCCCTCGGTCAGCACAGTCGCGAATATAGCCCGGATTCGCGGGTTCTCCGGTGCTCCGCGCGGGATTACCATGAGTCATGGCCATCGGGCCTGTCGCGCTGTACGCCGTTGTCGCCGTGGCGCCTTCGGTGCTTTTCTGGTGCGCGCTGAAAGCGCCGGCCGCAGTGCGGTGGTGGCGCGGCCGCCGTCGACCGGAACTCCCGGCCGGGCCGCCCATCGAGAAACTCGCCGCCGATCTCCGCCGGGTGCATCGGCTGCTGGCGGAGCTTCCGCCCGGCACCTCCGCCGTCCGCCGGTACGGCACCAGGCAGGCGTACGACGCGCTGCTCGTGCAGGCCTGCCGGGAGGTGGAGATCGAGCACCGGCTGGCCGAACTGCCGGAGGGTTTCGACCGGGAGATCGAACGGCTGCGCGTCGAGGAATCCCTGGCCGAGCGCGGGCTTTCCGTGTCCTGAAGCGGTTTGTATCGAAAGTATGCGCGCGGCCGGGAGGCTCGCGGGCATGAAGAGGCTGGGACTTCTCGCTTCGCTCCTGCTGGTGTTCGCGCTCATCCCGGGCGTCGCCTCCGCCGCGGCCGCCTTCCCGAGGATGGACGCGGCCACGGTCGACGGCTTCCGCTGGACCTCGGGTTCGAGCTTCGGCACCTACGGCGCCCGGATCGCCGCGCTGGAGAAGCACCTCCCGGCGCGCGGGCTGCCGGAGATCCTGTCGTCGGCGAACCGGAAGGCGCGGCCGCTGTGCCACGCCACGTATCTCGCGGCGGCGCTGAACCCGGCGGGATTCTGCTGGGAAGACGCCAACGACGACAAGACCAACGACTGGATCCCGCAGGGGCTCACCGGTTCAGGTGACGCCGACGCGGCGACCGGGAAGGTCGGCGGCAAACGCGTGGTGGCGACGTCCTGGCACACTCCCGGCGACACCATGGTCCGTTTGTCCTTTGTGGACGCCACCGGGCTGGGATACCGGCACGTGCTGCTCGTCGAACCGACGTCGAACGACAACTTCGCCGTCGTGCAAGGACATGGCCACGGGATGACCTGGATCGGGAACCGGCTGTTCGTCGCGACCACCGGTGGTGTGGTGCGGGTCTTCGACACCACGCATTTCTGGAAGGTCGACGACAGCTCCGGCGTCGTCGGCAAGGGCTCGGACGGCAAGTACCACGCGGCTTTCTACGACTACGCGATGCCGCAGATCGGCGCCTACTGGTACCCCGGCGGCGGCGCCTGCACCAACGCTCCCGGCACGCGGCCGTGTCTCGCGACGATGTCGTTCGACCACAGCGACGGCTCGATCGTGACTTCGGAGCACATCCCGAACGCCTCGGGCGGCCGGGTGCTGCGGTGGCCGTTCGACCGCGCGACCGGCCTGCCCAAGGTGTCCGCCGACGGCACCGTGCACGCGAAGGAAGGCTTCGTGTCACCGGTGTGGGGCATGCAGGGAGCGGTGGCGCGCAACGGATATTTCGTGCTGACCGGCGTCTGCCCCGAGTACGCCGGTGTGGCGGGCGACCATCCTTCGTGCCTGCACGGCGGGGTCGGCGGCACCTCGACGTCGCGGCTGAGCGGCCGGGCGCCGGTGAACTCGCAGAACCTGTCGTACTGGCCGGCGACGGGGGAGCTGTGGCTGATGAACGAACAGCTCCGGGAGCGGGTGACCGTGCACGTCCCGTGGACCACCTTGACGGGGAGGTCGTGAGTGGTAAGGACGGTTAGAACCGTCCTTACCACTCACGAGGTCAGGGGGCGAAGTCCCAGCGCGTGGCGCCGTGCGGTTCGGCGCCCGCCACGCCGATGGCCCGGCGCAGGGTGAGGCGGTACAGATACCACGGCGGGGCGCCCGCGCTGGGCGCGCTGAAGGGAGCGGTGAGCGCGTCGCCCTCCACCGTCGCTGGCCAGCCGCCGCTCCGGTAGACCGCCGCCACCTGTTCCAGCGTCGCCGGGTCGGTGACCCGGTGCGCCTCGCCCTCCAGCGTGAGGTCGATTCCCCGCAGCCGCACCGAAACGGCGCATGCCGGGTTCGCGGCCAGGTTGCGGGACCGGCGGGTGCCCGGCCCGCCCTTGAAGTACAGGGCGTCGTCCACCCAGACAGCGCCGACACCCGCCGAATGCGGGCGCCCGTCGGGACGGACGGTGGTCACGAAGAAGGTCAGGTCGGCGGTCGGGGTGTCCTCGGCGAGGACGTCCCGCGCGCGGCTCCAGGGGAGTTCCGCGGAGCCGTAGCGGTCGAGGTTCTTGGTGGCGTGAGGTTTCGTCATACCCACGCGTCGAACGGGCGGGCCGCGATTCGACACCGGACGCGGAAAACCCCGCCACCGAAACGGTGACGGGGTCTTCCGTGAACCCTGGGCTCAGTCCAGGTAATCGCGCAGGACCTGCGAACGCGACGGGTGACGCAGCTTCGACATCGTCTTCGACTCGATCTGCCGGATGCGCTCACGGGTCACCCCGTACACCTGGCCGATCTCGTCGAGCGTGCGCGGCTGGCCGTCGGTGAGGCCGAACCGCAGCCGCACCACCCCCGCCTCACGTTCGGACAGGGTCTGCAGCACCGACTGGAGCTGGTCCTGCAGCAGCGTGAACGACACCGCGTCGACCGCGACGACGGCCTCGGAGTCTTCGATGAAGTCACCGAGCTGCGAGTCGCCCTCGTCGCCGATGGTCTGGTCGAGCGAGATCGGCTCGCGGGCGTACTGCTGGATCTCGAGGACCTTCTCCGGGGAGATGTCCATTTCCTTCGCGAGCTCTTCGGGGTGGGCTCGCGACCGAGGTCCTGCAGCAGTTCGCGCTGTATACGGCCGAGCTTGTTGATGACCTCGACCATGTGCACCGGGATACGGATGGTGCGGGCCTGGTCGGCCATCGCGCGGGTGATCGCCTGCCGGATCCACCAGGTGGCGTACGTGGAGAACTTGTAGCCCTTGGTGTAGTCGAACTTCTCGACCGCGCGGATCAGGCCGAGGTTGCCCTCCTGGATCAGGTCCAGGAACGCCATGCCGCGGCCGGTGTAGCGCTTGGCCAGCGAGACCACGAGCCGGAGGTTCGCCTCCAGGAGGTGGTTCTTCGCCCGCTCACCGTCGCGCACGATCCACTTGAGGTCGCGCCGCATCTGGGTGACGAGCTTCTCGCCCTCCTCCTCGGCGTTGCGGACGCGCTCGGCGGCGTAGAGCCCGGCCTCGATGCGCTTGGCGAGCTCCACCTCCTCCTCGGCGTTCAGCAGGGCGACCTTGCCGATCTGCTTGAGGTACGCGCGGACCGAGTCGGCCGAAGCGGTGAGCTCGGCGTCCTTGCGGGCCTGGCGCAGCGCCTCGGACTCTTCCTCGTCCCAGACGAAGTCCGGGTTGTCGGAAGACTTGCCGGCGTTCTTGTCGGTCGACGTGCGGCGCCCGCGGGCGGGCGTCTCTTCGACGTCCTCCTCGGACTCCGCGTCCTCGTCCGTCTCCTCGGTGACGGAAGCGTCGACGACATCCACCTCGACCTCTTCGAGGTCGGACAGATCCGGGGTCTCGAGGTCGGCCTCGTCGAGGTCGCCGGGACCGTCTTCCGGGTCGCCGTCTTCGGTCTTCGCACTCTTGGTGCTGGGTTTCTTGGCCGGAGCCTTCTTCGCCGGGGCCTTCTTCGCGCCGGCCGCCTTGGCGGCGGTCTTGCGCGCCGCGGGCTTCGCCGCGTCGGTGGCTGCCTCGTCGGCCGGCTCGCCGGCTGCGGTCGCTGTCTTCGTCCCGCTTCGGGTTGCGGTTCTTGCGGCTGCCACTTACGCCCTTTCGCAGCGGTCGATCATGACGAGCCGAGGCGTGATGGTCTCGGCTGCCTCAAACTTCGGGGAACACCCCTCGGCCTGCGGTTTCCCTCGTTCTCGTGAGTGCCGCCGCCGGGGGCCGTGTTCCATTGTAACGACGATACGTGACAGCGTCGCGGCGCGGACCACCGACCGGCGGGCGCGACACGCCGTGCGACGCGCCGAAGTGACATCCGGGGCATGGATGTCAGCGTGGGCGGGTCAGTGTTCGATGCCCTCCGCCGCGGCGGCCGCCGCGCCGACGATGCCCGCGTTGTTCTGCAACGACGCGACGACGACCGGCGTGCGGATGTCCAGCAGCGGGACCCACTTGTGCGACTTCTTGCTGACCCCGCCGCCGACGATGAACAGATCCGGCCAGATCAGGTTTTCCAGCACGGAGAGATACCTGTTCACCCGTTCCGCCCATTCGGGATACGACAGCTCCTCGTTGTCCTTCACCGACGCCGCGGCCTTCTTCTCCGCGTCGAAGCCGTCGACCTCGATGTGGCCGAACTCGGTGTTGGGCACGAGCTTGCCGTCCTGGAAGACCGCGCTGCCGATGCCGGTGCCGAAGGTCAGCAGCGCCGTCACGCCACGCCGCGCCGCGGGGTCGCCCCAGCGGATCTCGGCCATGCCGGCGGCGTCCGCGTCGTTGAGCATCGCGATGTCGTCCACGCCGCGGCCGAGCCGCTTGGCGAACAGGGCGTCGGCGTCGGTGCCGATCCACTTGCGGTCGATGTTGGCCGCGGTGTGCGCGACCCCCTTCTTGACCACCGCGGGCAGCGTGACCCCCACCGGGCCGTCCCAGCCCGCCTGGCCGGTGATCTCGGCGACGACGTCCGCCACCGCCTCCGGGGTCGACGGCTTCGGCGTGTCGATGCGGATCCGGTCGCCGATCAGCTGTCCCTGCGCCAAGTCCACCAGCGCGCCCTTGATCCCGCTGCCGCCGATGTCGATACCGAACCCTCGGGTCGCCTCCACCACGGACGTGGTCCCTTCTCGCACGATTCAGAAGCCTGCCTCGGAGACTTTAACCGGATGTGGTGACATGGCGGACGTGGGAGTTGACGAGACGTTGCTGAAGGGTGTCGCCGAGCGTGTCGCGGGCGAGGCCGCCGAGCTGGTCCACGAGGCCTGGACCGGGATGAACGCGGGCCGCGAGGTGCGGGTGGACACCAAATCCGCCGACACCGACGTGGTGACCGCGGTGGACCACGAGTCGGAACGGCTGGTGCGCGCCCGGCTGGCCGAACTGCGCCCGGACGACGCCGTGCTCGGCGAGGAGGGCGGGGGGATCGCCGGTGACGGGGTGACCTGGGTGGTCGACCCGATCGACGGGACGGTGAACTTCCTCTACGGGCTGCCCTGGTTCGCCGTCTCGGTGGCCGCGCAGGTCGGCGGGGTGTCGGTGGCGGGCGCCGTCGTCGAACCGGTCAGCGGGCGCCGCTGGACCGCCGCGCGCGGGCGGGGCGCGTTCCTCGACGGGCGGCCGCTGTCGGTCAACGCCCCTTCCCGGCTGGATTTGACGCTCGTCGGCACCGGATTCGCCTACAAGGTCGAACGGCGGACGAAGCAGGCGCGGTTCGTCGCGGAACTGGCGACCCGGGTGCGGGACGTCCGGCGCAACGGGGCCGCGTCACTCGATCTGTGCGCGGTCGCGGCGGGCTGGCTGGACGCCTACGTCGAACACGGCCTCGGGCACTGGGGACTGGGCCGCCGGAGCGCTCATCGCGGCCGAGGCGGGCGCTCAGGTGTCGCTGCCGGGGGAGGACACGGAGCTGGGGCCCGACGCGACCTTCGCGGTGGCTCCGTCGATCGCGGCGCCGTTGCGTGAGGCGCTGATCGAATCGGGCGTGGGCGCTATCTGAGCCTCAGCAGGGGGCTTCGCGGGCGGCCTTCAGCAGCGCCTGGTCGATCACCGGGGCACCGCCGCCCGCGGACTGCTCACCGCCGCCGCTGCCCTGCTGCGCCTTCGACCACTGCGTGAGCTGGTCGAGCACCTGGCGCGCCTCCGCCTTCGGGCGGATGTCGCCGAGCAGGGTGCCGGTGGTGAGCGTGACCGAAGCGTCCTTGCGGTTGTCCTTGACCAGTTCGGCGCACGGGACCACCAGGCTCAGCGTGCGGGCCGCCGCGGCGCCGTTCTCGCCGAAGCGGATCTGGCCGCGGCATTTGGCTTCGGCGTTCTTGTAGGCCGGGTCGACGTCCGGTTCGACGATCTGGGAGAAACCGAGCTCCCGGAGCGTGCTGGTGACGATGCCGCCCTGGCCGCGGACCTGGGAGCCGTTGAGCACCTGGACGGCGACCTTGTCCGGCGGGACCGGCGCGCGGTCGTCGAGGCCGTTGTGCGCCAGCGGCGTGTAGGTGACGCCCTGCTGCGGGACGGGCGGCGGATCGCAGCGGACCCTGGCGTCGATATCGGATTTGCTCGCGACGACGTTCACCCAGACGATCACCGCGCCGAGGGCCATCACCCCGATGACGATGAGCGCGGGCAGCGGCTTGTGCTTGCGATACGGCCTCGCCCCGCGGTCCCCGATGCCGTTCCCCGACGCCACCTGCCAGTCCCTTCCCCAAAGCCCGGATCCCCGGACGGTGCTTCATCTCACCATCGTGTCCGATCAGCCTATGCGTTGCGGCGAGGATGATCGGCGCGGGCCTCCGGATAGCACCACGCGATGGCCACTCCGGGCAAGCAGCCAGGCCCAAGGGGTGAGGTACCCGACGCGGGGGCAACCCATTCGGACGACAGGCGTCTTGACAGCAGGGTTCCCCCTGTTGGGTGACGTAATCGCGGCAATGTCTGACTCGTTGCAGAGCCGGTATCGACGTGAGCTACCCTTCGCGGGCTCAGGCGGCAGTAAGAGGCGCAAAAGAGAGACCTCGCTCACTGCCCAGCCGGGCACAAACAGGGGCGCTGGGACGTTAACCAGCGGCACGAAGGACTCACGAGCCGCGCGCTCGCGGGTCCGGGCCATCTGACATCGAAAGCATCGCAGGGGTGAGGGACTAATGGCGACCGACTACGACGCTCCGCGCCGCAGCGAAGCCGACGAGCTGGCCGAAGACTCGTTGGAAGAGCTGAAGGCAAGGCGTAACGAAAACCAGTCCGGCGTCGTGGACGTCGACGAGGACGCGACCGCCGAGAACTTCGAGCTGCCGGGCGCGGACCTCTCCGGACTTTCCGGGGAGGACCTGACCGTCAAGGTCGTGCCCAAGCAGGCCGACGAGTTCACCTGCTCCGTCTGCTTCCTGGTGCACCACCGCAGCAGGCTGGCCGAGGAGAGTGGCGGACGGCTCATCTGCCGCGACTGCGCCTGAGCCTACGGGCACAGGGGACGGCGCGACAGGGGTTTCGGGGACTGAACAGGAATAAGGGGCCGGCCAGGTGGCCGGCCCCCTTTCCTATGCCTGGGACTTCGAGGCGGGCTGGCGGAGCAGCTCCGCCACCTTCTCCGGATGCCGGGTGCTGAACAGCCAGTACGGCGTCGCGTCGTCGGGGTCGGTGAGCCAGACCCGCACGACCGGGCCGACCCAGCCCCGGTGCAGCACGAACGCCGCCGGATCGGCGTCGCGGCCGAGCGCCTTGCGCTTCGCTTCCTTGTCGATGACGTCGACATCGCCGACGAACTTCAGCGGCAGGTGCGCGTCGCGCAGCCACAGCTCCGGCTCGGCGCCGCCGGTCACCTTCACGCGGGACCGGCCGAGCGAGACCATCAGCGCGATCACCGCGGGGATCAGCACCACGTACGGCAGCCACCCGCGCAGCCCGGGATAGCCCATGTCGATCTCCGCCGCCAGCAGCCCGCCGCCCAGCAGCGGCAACGGCCAGCCCCACCACGGGACGTAGAGCCGCTCTGAATGCTTGACGGCGCCGCCTTCGGCCGCGTTCACGCTTTCACCCACGCCTTCAGGGTAGTCTCGCCGCCCGTGTCCACCGTTCAGGTACTGCTTTCCCGGATCGATCCTTCGGTCCCCCTCCCCGCCTACGCGCGCCCAGGCGACGCGGGCGCGGACCTCGTCACCACCTCGGATCTCGTGCTCGCGCCCGGTGAACGCGGCGTCGTCGGCACGGGTGTCGCGATCGCGCTGCCGCCCGGGTACGCGGGCTTCGTCCACCCGCGCTCCGGTCTCGCGGCCCGCGTCGGCCTCTCGGTCGTCAACACCCCGGGCACGATCGACTCCGGGTACCGCGGTGAGATCCGCGTCTGCCTGATCAACCATGATCTCTCCGAGAAGGTCGTGCTCACCCGCGGCGACCGGATCGCGCAGCTGGTCGTGCAACGGGTCGAACAGGCCGAGTTCGTCGAGGTCGCCGAGCTGGAGCCGTCCGAGCGCGGCGAGGGAGGGTATGGCTCCACGGGCGGACACGCCACACTGGGAGCCGGAGCCAGGGAAGGAACGGAGAACTAGTGGGGATTTTCGGACGCAAGCGCGCGGCGAAGCCGAGCGGACGGCATGCCGCGCCGGAGGTCGAGGAGCGCCCCGACAGCGCTGCCGACGACGCCGACGAGATCGAGTCGCAGCTGTCGGAGACCTCCGACGGCCCCTTCGACCTCGCCGACGCGCCCGAGGACGGGATCCCGAGGATCGACCTCGGCTCGGTGAAGGTGCCGGTGCCCGACGGTTCGCAGGTCCAGGTCGAGATGGACCCGGAGAGCGGCGGCGTCCGCGCGGTGCACGTCGTCACCGAGCAGGGGCAGATCACCGTCAGCGGTTACGCGGCTCCGCGGTCCGGCGGCCTGTGGAAGGACGTCAGCACCGAACTCACCGAGCAGCTGCGGGCCGACGGCGCCAAGGTCTCGGTCGGTATGGGGGAGTGGGGGCTGGAGCTGTCCGCGATCGTCGGCGACGTCGCGCTGCGGTTCGTCGGGGTCGACGGCCCGCGCTGGATGCTCCGCGGCGTCATCGCCGGGCCGCAGTCGCAGGCGTCGCAGGCGCCCGCCGTGCTGCGGGAGATCGTGCGGCACACCATCGTCGACCGCGGTGACGCGCCGATGCCGGTCCGCACCCCGCTGACCATCACGCTGCCCGACGCCGTCGCGCAGCACATCGCCGAGCAGCAGGGTTAAAGCACCCTCAGCCAGGCCAGCACGGTCGCCCGGCCCAGTGACTCCCGGTCCGCGCCGAGGGCGGTGAGCGTCGACTCGCCGACCTCGGCGCGCGGCAGGGCGTCCGCCCAGGCGCGGGCGATCTCCGCCGGGTGGATCGGATCGTCCACGCACGCGCCGATCCCCGCGGGCACGTCGAGGCCCTCGAGGACTTCGAGCGTCGGCGCGGGACGGGCCGCCGCCGTCCGCAGGCTCGCCGCCAGCCCGTCGCCGTGCCGCCGCCACGCGCGGCCGAGCTCCGCCGCGAGCCACTCCGGGACACCGTCGGAGGATTTCGCCAGCGCGCCGTCGACCCCGTTTTCGGCCACCAGATCCGCTGACAGCCGCGCGGCGAGCGACGCGGGTGCTCGTCCGGCCGGGCCGTTCCAGGCCGGGAGCGCGGCCAGCAGGCCGGTGCAGCGGCCGGGATTGAGCGCGGCCCACTCCGCCGAGAGGTGCGCGCCGAACGAGATGCCGCCGACGAGCAGCGGACCATGCTCGTCGGCGAGCCGGTCCAGCTCCGCCAGATAGCCGTCCGCGAGCCGGTCGCCGGTGGGCGGGGGCGGCGCGATCAGCCGGACGCCGAGCGCCCGCAGGGGCCCGGCGAACACGGCGCGCACGAACACTTCGTCGGACCCGGTGCCGGGGAGTACTACTGCCGTCGTAGGCGGAATAGCGGAGGTCACGTTGCGATCTTCTCCCAAACCCGTTGTCCTGGTCCGAGCACAGTTACGCTGGATTACGCACGGGCCGTTCGAGTCGGGGGCCCCGGAGCACAGGAGCACCGTTATGCCCGCCAAAGACGGCGGCTACTTCAGCCGGCTGGTCCGCAAGCTGACCAGCGACGTCGAGGATCTCGACGCCGACGATCTGTCCGAAAAATCCGAGGCCGGCGGAGCGCAGCGCGCCTGCGACTGCCGGTCGGGACAAGAGGTGACGGTGCTCGGCAGACTCCGCAGTGTGGAGCTCTGCCCGACCAACGAGGCCGCGACACTGCAGGCCGAGCTGTTCGACGGCACACAGGGTGTGACGCTAATCTGGCTCGGACGCCGCCGGATCCCCGGGATCGAACCCGGGCGAACCATCAAGGTGCGCGGCCGGATGGCCGAACGTGATGGTCAGAAGGTGCTGTACAACCCCTATTACGAACTTCAGAGCCCTGTGAGTTGATCCCGCATCGTGACTGAACCCGTCGGCGGCGAAGAGAAGACCGAAGACAAGAAGCCCCAGCCCACCCTGCTGGAACAGATGGGCGGACTGTCCGGGCTGTTCTATTCCTCGCTGCCGGTCATCGTGTTCGTGATCGCGAACGCGATCTTCGGGCTCACGGTGGGGATCTGGGCCGCGGTGGGCAGCGCGGTGGCGATCACCGTGCTGCGGATCGTCCGCAAGGAGCCGCTGCAACCCGCGATCTCCGGGTTCTTCGGCGTCGCGATCGCGGCGTTCATCGCCTACCGGACCGGCTCGGCGAAGGGCTTCTTCCTGTTCGGCATCTGGACGAGCCTGGTCTACTGCGGCGTCTTCGTGCTGTCGATCGTCGTCCGCTGGCCGCTCGCCGGCGTGGTGTGGAACGCGCTCAACGGCAGCGGCCACGCCTGGCGCAAGGACAAGAAGTCGCTGATCTCCTACTCGATCGCGACCGCCGCGATGGCGCTGATCTTCGGCGCCCGGTTCGTCGTGCAGCGCTGGCTCTACGACGAGGACTACACCGGCTGGCTGGCGTTCGCGAAGATCGCGATGGGCTACCCGCTGTACGCGCTCGGCCTGCTCACCGTCGTCTGGGCGGTGCGGCGGTCGGACAAGCACCTCAAGGCGCTGGCCGAAGAGGCCCCGCGCGAAGAGACCGATGAAGAGGTCGAGGCCCGCCTGCGCGCGAAGTACGCGCAGGCGCCCGCCGTCGACAACTAATACCCCAGCGCGGTCCGGATCTCCGGCTCCACGTCCGACGTCGCCACGAACAGCAGCTCGTCGCCCGGCTCCAGCGGGTCTTCGGGCTGCGGCACGATCACGCGGTCGCCGCGCAGGATCGTCACCAGCGCCGCGTCACGCGGCAGGTTGATCTCGCTGACCGCCTTGCCCGCGAGCGGCGTCTCCTCCGGGAGGGTGAGTTCGACGAGGTTCGCCTGGCTCTGCCGGAACGTCATCAGCCGCACCAGATCGCCGACGCTCACCGCCTCCTCGACCATCGCCGCGAGCATCCGCGGGGTCGAGACGGCGACGTCGACGCCCCAGGCGTCGTTGAACAGCCATTCGTTGGCCGGGTTGTTGACCCGCGCCACCACCCGGCGCACCGCGAACTCGGTCTTCGCGAGCAACGAGACCACCAGGTTCGCCTTGTCGTCGCCCGTCGCGGCGATCACGACGTCGCACTCCTCGATCCCGGACTCCTCGAGGATCGAGACCTCGCACGCGTCGCCCAGCACCCAGTCCGCCTGCTCGACGGTGTGCGGCTCGAACTGGTCGGCCTCGCGTTCGATGAGCATCACCTGGTGGCGCCCGTCGATCAGCTCCGCGGCGATCGACCGGCCGACCGCCCCGGCCCCGGCAATCGCGACCCGCATCAGTTCTCCTCTTCCGGTTCGCGAGCGGCGACGCTCGTCACGTCGCTGACAGTGCCTGATTTCGCGGCGACGTAGACGACGTCGTCCGCCTGGATCACGGCCTTGGTGTCGGGCAGCACCGCGGTGCCGAACCGCATGATGAACGCGATCCGCGCGCCGGTGGTGTCCTGGAGATCACGCACGCTGTGCCCGACCCAGCCCTCGTTCAGCGGGAGCCGCAGCAGCGCCACGCTGCCCGACGGGTCCCGCCACTCCGAAGCGACGCCGTCGGGGAGCAGGGTGCGCAGGAACCGGTCGGTGGTCCACGGCACGGTCGCCACGGTCGGGATGCCGAGCCGTTCGTAGACCGCCGCGCGCTTGTGGTCGTAGATCCTGGCGACGACCTTGTCGATGCCGAAGTTCTCCCTGGCCACCCGCGCCGAGATGATGTTGGAGTTGTCGCCGCTGGACACCGCCGCGAAGGCCCCCGCACGTTCGATCCCGGCCTCGATCAGCACCTGCCGGTCGAAGCCGACGCCGACCACCTGCTGGCCGTGGAAATCACTGCCGAGCCGCCGGAACGCCTGCTGGGCCTTGTCGATGATGGCGACTTCGTGCCCCAGCCGCTCCAGCGCCGCGGCCAGGGATGCGCCTACCCGGCCGCATCCCATGATCACCACGTGCACGCCCTGCCTCCTTCGTCGTCGGACGTTCACCCGTCCGCAGGTACCCAGACATACCAGCGCCGAACCTACCGTGAGCACCGCCCGTTACGCTTCCGTGGTGTCGAAGTTCCCGACCGTATTGAAGCGGCTCGTCCTCGGACGTCCATTCCGGAGTGACCGCCTCTCGCATACGCTGCTGCCGAAGCGCATCGCGCTGCCGATTTTCGCGTCCGACGCGTTGTCGAGCGTCGCCTACGCGCCTGAGGAAATCTTTCTGACCCTCAGCGTCGCCGGTTTGTCGGCGTACGCGTTCGCGCCGTGGATCGGCGTCGCCGTCGCGCTCGTCATGCTGGTCGTGGTGGCGTCCTACCGGCAGAACGTGCACGCCTATCCCAGCGGTGGCGGTGACTACGAAGTCGCGAACACCAACCTGGGCGGCAAATTCGGCCTCACCGTCGCCAGCGCGCTGCTGGTCGACTACGTGCTCACCGTCGCGGTGTCGACGTCGTCCGGCGTGGCGAACATCGGGTCGGCCATTCCGTGGGTGGCGCAGCACAAGGTGATCGCCGCGGTCATCATCGTGGTCGTGCTGACCGCGCTGAATCTGCGCGGAGTACGCGAATCGGGCAAAGCGTTCGCGATCCCGACCTACGGTTTCATCATCGGCATCCTCGGCATGGTGATCTGGGGCCTGATCGAGGCGGCCTCCGGAGCCGACATGCGGGCCGAGAGCGCGGACTTCCAGCTGCACGAAGAAGCTTCCTTGACCGGCTTCGCGTTCTTCTTCCTGCTGCTGCGCACGTTCTCCTCCGGCGCGGCGGCGCTGACCGGGGTCGAGGCGATCAGCAACGGTGTCCCGGCGTTCCAGAAGCCGAAATCGAAGAACGCGGCGACCACCCTGCTGATGATGGGCGTGCTCGCGGTGACGATGCTGGTCGGCATCATCACGCTGGCGATCATCACCGACGTCAAATTCGCCGAGCATCCGGAGACGCAGCTCACCGGCACTCCGGCGGGCTACGAGCAGAAGACGATCGTCGCGCAGATCGCGCAGGCGGTGTTCGCCGACTTCACCCCGGCGTTCTACTACATCTCCTTCGCCACCGGCATCATCCTGCTGCTGGCCGCGAACACCGCGTTCAACGGTTTCCCGGTGCTCGGCTCGATCCTCGCGCAGGACCGCTACCTGCCGCGTCAGCTGCACACCCGGGGCGACCGGCTGGCCTTCTCCAACGGCATCCTGTTCCTGTCGGCGTTCGCGCTGGTGCTGATCATCGCGTTCGACGCCGAGGTCACGAAGCTCATCCAGCTCTACATCGTGGGGGTGTTCGTCTCCTTCACGGTCAGCCAGGCCGGCATGATCCGGCACTGGAACCGCTTGCTCGCCAGGGAAACCGATCCGGCGGTGCGGCGGCGGATGCGGCGGTCGCAGACGGTCAACGCGATCGGCCTCACCATGACCGGCACCGTGCTGATCATCGTGCTGGTGACGAAGTTCCTGCTCGGCGCCTGGATCGCGATCGCGGCGATGGTGGCGATCTACGTGCTGATGACCGCGATCCGGAAACACTACGACCGGGTCGCCGAGGAATTGCGCGAAATGGACCGGAAACCGGCCGTATTGCCCTCGCGCAACCACGCGATCGTGCTGATTTCGAAACTGCACCTGCCGACCCTGCGCGCGGTCTCGTACGCCAAGGCGGTGCGGCCGGACGTCCTCGAAGCCGTGACGGTGAACGTCGACGACGTCGAGACGCGCAAACTCGTCCAGGAATGGGACGAGCACAATTTCAAGGTACCGCTGAAGGTGATCGAATCGCCGTATCGCGAAATCACGAAACCGGTGCTGGACTATGTGAAGCGGGTCCGCGGCGACAATCCGCGCAACGTGGTGACCGTGTTCATCCCCGAATACGTGGTCGGGCACTGGTGGGAGCAGGTCCTGCACAACCAGAGCGCGCTGCGGCTCAAGGGGCGTCTCCTGTTCCAGCCCGGCGTCATGGTGACGAGCGTGCCGTGGCAGCTCGAATCGTCGGAAAAGGCGATCAAACGCGACCGGAAGGCACGTCCGGCGGCCGGCGATGTGCGCCGAGGGTTCTCCCCGGTGGTCAAGCAACCTGAAAAGAACAAGGACAAAGCAGAATGAGTGTGGACGCGTCGACCGGCACCTGGCTCGGACGGACGATCGAGTTGGAGGTCGGCGCGGTCGCGCACGGCGGGCACTGCGTCGCACGGACGGAGGGCCGGGTCGTGTTCGTCCGGCACGCGCTGCCCGGGGAGCGGGTGCTGGCCTCGGTCACCGAGGACAAGGGCGGCTCGTTCTGCCGTGCCGACGCGATCGAGGTCCTTGAGGCATCCCCGGAACGCGTCGAGCCGCCGTGCCCGCTCGCGGCGCCGGGGGAGTGCGGCGGCTGCGACTGGCAGCACGCCACGCCCGAACATCAGCGTGAACTCAAGGCCGCCGTGGTGATGGAGCAGCTGAAGCGGCTCGCCGGGATCGAGCGCGACGTCGTCGTCGAAGCGCTCGACGGCGGCCCGCTGGACTGGCGCAGCCGGGTCCGGCTCGTCGCGGGCAAGGACGGCAAGGCCGGTTTCCGCGCGCACCACAGTCACCGCGTGATCGCGATCGACGACTGCCCGATCACCGTCCCCGGCGCGCTCGACGACGTCGTGTCGCGCAAGTGGCGGCCCGGCAGCGAAATCGAGGTCACCAAGGACGGTGAGGGACAGGTGCATCTTCGCGACCTGTCGACGGTCCACGGGAAGACCCGGTCACGGCAGCTGGCGGGCGGCATCGCCGTGCAGCACGCCGCCGGCCGCGACTGGCGCCTGGACGCCCACGGCTTCTGGCAGGTCCACCCGGCCGCCGCGGACGCGCTCTCCGCCGTCGTCGCGGAATGGGCGGAGGCGCCGCGCGACGGCGTGGCGTGGGACCTGTACGCCGGCGTCGGCCTCTTCGCATCGGTGCTTGCTTCGCAGGTCGGCCCGCGCGGGCGCGTCCTGGCCATCGAATCCGGACGGCGGGCCGTCGCCGACGGCGAGGAGAACCTGGCCGACCTCCCCCAGGTCCGCTGGCGCTCCGGCCGCGTCGAACACCTGCTGGCCGACGCCCCGAAACCGGTCGACGTCGTCGTCCTCGACCCGCCGCGCAAGGGTGCGGGCAAGGCCGTCGTGGAGTCCATTGTGGAGGGATCTCCGGACCGGATCGTCTACGTGGCGTGCGACCCGGCCGCCTTGGCGCGCGACATCGCGCTGTTCAAGGAGCACGGATACGGGCTGGTGGATCTCCGCGCTTTCGACGCTTTCCCGATGACGCACCACGTCGAATGTGTTGCGTTGTTGCAATAATTCGGGATTTGTAATCCGTCGGAATGGACTGGCTTCGTTCGGCTTGTCCGGGTGTCGTCGTGCTCGTTAACTTGAGTTTCGTGCTCACGAGGTAATTCGGGTACTTCGGGCACTTCTCTTCGACGCGAACGGATTTCCGGATCATGGATTATCTTACTTCGGTATGTGGTGATTGCGACGGAAAAGGCTGTGTCGGCTGCGACGGGCACGGCACGATCACCATTGTGGAGGACTGACCGAGTGGAACCGTTGATGCTTCCTCCGGGTGTGACCGCCCAGGAGATCCGCTACCGCAACGGCCGGAAGCAGGTCATCTACACGGCGCCGTACCAGTCCGAAGGTCCGGTGCTCGTGCGGGACGCGATGGGCAGGCAGGCATGGATGTTCATGTACGCCCACTTCGTCTTCACGTGGCTGGAAGGCGCGGTTCGCGTCCAGGTCAGCCACGGAACGCTGGGTGGGCCGAAAATGCCGCTGTGGTCCGGAATCAGGATTCGCGCCTACTGGTCTGGGCCGGCGCTGGCGGAGTTCGGCAAAGCGTGGGCGCTGGAGCAGATCACCGGTGACCGGGGTACTCCGGCCGTTGTTTCGATTTGAATTTCGCGACGCGTCGGAATGTGACTTGTCGGGACTCATCGGACTTGAGCGGGGTCAGTGGGCTGGTTGAAGTCGGGCCGCCGTGAAGACGACCGCGCGCCTGCCTCGTCCCAGTCGCCTCGCTTTCGTCCACATCGGGATCATCGAGGCACCGCCCGACGAGGACGCGGACGCGTCAACCACGGAGAAGCGCGACATGGGCATGCCGAGAAGCCCGTCGCCAGTGCGGTCGGCGGGCTCCTCGGGATGGGGCAAGGGGTCAGGTCACGACGCGGTGGAGCGTATTGCGCCGTGGCACCTGTAGCGGGTCGAGGTATTGGGGCGGCACGAATTCCGGTATCCCGTCGGGAGCCATCCGGACCTGCCAGTCACCGTGGTGAATGAGCCGGTGGTGGAAGGAGCAGAGCAGGACCAGGTTCCGCAGGTCGGTCGGGCCGCCGTCGGCCCAGTGCCGAATATGGTGGGCGTGACAGTGCTTCGGCGCTCGATGGCAGCCAGGGAACGCGCAGCCGCCGTCGCGGATGTTCAGGGCCCGGCGTTGGCCGGGAGTGACGAAGCGCTTCATCCGTCCGACGTCGAGAGGCTCGCCGGCGGCGCCGAGCACCACCGGGATCATCAGGCAGTCGCAGGCGGCCAACCGGGCTTCGCGGGCGGTGATCCGGCCGACGAAGTCGAGGCACGCGGTCCCCAGTCCGGTCTTCAGTGCATCGAGCCCGACGGTCACGTGTACCAGCGTGCGGTAGCCGGAGGTGCCCGGCTGGTCGGGGCAGGCGATGGCGAGGTCGAGGAGTTCGGCCCACGCGTCGCCCCGGCGCTGAGGCAGGGTGCGGTGGTCGGCCTGGCCGAACTCGTCGACCGGCCGCTTCGCGGCGTAGGCGTCCAGCGCGGCCGCGGTGCGGGCGCCGGTCTCGGGGTCCAGGAGCCCGGAGAGCTTCCAGAAGCCGTCCTTGCGGCGCTCGACGAACACCTCGCGGCGCGGCGGGGCGGGCTCGGGGTCCTTCGGCTCGTTCCCGTCGGGGTCGAGGTGTGCGAGCAGGTCGGCTCCGACCTCGGCGATCTCTTTCGGTCCCGCGTGGCGGGCGAGGGTGGCGAGGATCTGCTCCGCCCCGTCTCGTTCCTCCATGGGCACGTCGGACGGGATCTTGCGCAGGATCTCCAGGATCAGGTCGATGTGCTGCTCCCCGAGCGCGCCGTCCTCGGCCGCGGCGGCGGTCGCGGGCGCGAACACGACAGCCTCGCCACCGACGCTCGGCGCGGGGTTCAAGGCCAGGGCCCGGTTCACCATGTCTTGCGCGTCGCCCCGGGAGATCCGGGCGACCTCGGCGAGCCACGATGCCGCGCTCCCATGGCCGAACAGGTCTTCCGCGCCCCCGCGACTCGACCTCCGCCAGGTATTTCCCCAGCCCTGCGGAGGCCACCCGCATCACCTGCAGCAGGTGCGTCACGCCGTGGGCAAGCTCCAGCTTGCCGGCGCGCCACAGCTCCTGCGGCAGTTCGGGAATGGTCGTCTCGGGCACGTCTCCATATTACCGAAAAATGCCACCGGAATCATTCGTAATTTTAAGCTACAACGGTAATTGCGCATTTACCACTGATGAGTGATTTGAGTGCTGTGTGCCGTGACTCTCGCGATTCGTGAAGGTGGCGGACGGGAGGTCAGCGTGTCGCGAAAGCCTCTTCGCGACGCTGAAGGTGCTAAGGGCTCCATCCTTCACGGACCGGGCGCACAGGGCGCGGCGTGATCGGAGGCGTGACTCCCGTGATCAGGGACGTCACTCGCGTGCTTGGAGGTCGCACTCGGGGTGTTCCGCTGCTGATCACGCGAGTTCCGCCTTCGATCACGCGAGTCACGCCGCTGATCACGTGAGTGCGGTGCCGCGTCCTCGTGAGTGGTAAGGACGGTTCTAACCGTCCTTACCACTCACGAGACCCAAGGTCAGCGTTTCAGCGTAAAGGTGAAGTCCCCGGACACCTTCCCGCGCAACCGCACCGCCGAAACCACCTTCCCCGCCTCGATCAGCCTCTCGACCTCGCCCCGCGAAAGACCGCACCCTTCGGCGATCAGCCGCACGGGCCGGAGCGGAATGCGAGCCTCGAAGCGAACCGAGACATCGCGAAAGTCCTCATGACATGTAGAGCCGGTATCGAGCCGCCAGGCGCCCTCCCAGTCGAGAGAGACGTGGTTACGGCGGAGCACGGCCGGATCCTGAAGCAGTTCGGCCGTCAACCCCAGGTCGTTCTCGTGCAGCCGGTTCAGCAACTCGGGCCGGACGGAGCGCACGTTCACCCGCTCCAGGATCGTGAGTTTCGCGGTGTCCCCGCACCCGGTGCAGAGCACGAGAAGCCAGACATCGAGGAGTTTGTGGTTGGCGTTGACCCGGAATTTGCCGTTCGCCCGGAAACGCCCGGACCCGCAGGCGTGGCAACGGCGGAGGACGGCAGGAAGGCAGGTGGGAACGACCACCCAGTTTTCGAGCATGGGAAGCACACCCGTTCAGTGAGAAATCCGCAGCAAAAGGAGGCGCGGCGCGAAAGGCGCGACGCGCGACGAAATCAGCGCTCGGGAGGTCTCACAGGGTGTACAACGGCGGGCCCTCGGCTCGGCGACGTGGTCCGGCAGCACGGTAATGGCCCGGCGGCGGCCGCTCCACCGGTTTTCGGGCACGAAAAGGCCCCCTGGCCGAAACCAGGGGGCCGAACGAGCGAGTCCTACGAGCGCGCGTCCTCCTTCAGCATGTCCGCGCACTTCTCACCGATCGCCATCGTCGTGATGCACGGGTTCACCGCGACCAGGAACGGCATCGCCGAACCGTCGGCGACCCGCAGGCCTTCGACGCCGCGCACGCGCAGCCGGGCGTCCAGGACGGCCATCGGGTCGCCGTCGCCGCCCATTTTCGCGGTGCACGACGGGTGATAGACCGTGTTGTGCGTCTTGCGCAGGTAGTCCGCGATCTCGTCGTCGGTCTTGACGTCCTTGCCGGGCGCCAGTTCCGTGCCCGCCCATTCGTCGAGTGCGGGCTGCTCGGCGATCTTGCGCGCCAGTTTGATGCCGTAGGTCATCACGCGCATGTCGTGCTCGTCGGTGAAGTACCGCGGGTCCACCTTCGGCTTGTCCCGGTAGTCGCGGCTGCGCAGCCGCACGGTGCCGGTCGACCGTGACCGGGTGACGTTCGGGGTCAGGCAGAAACCGTTCTCCGTGGTGGGATACCCCTGCCGGAGCGTGTTCATGTCGAACGGCACCGAGCCGTAGTGGAACATCAGGTCCGGCCGGTCGAGGCCGTCCTCGGTGGTGGTGAAGATGCCGATCTCCCACCATTGCGTGGATTCGGTGGTCATCGGCTGCAGCGCGTCCCACTGGATGACGCCTTCGGGGTGATCCTGCAGGTTCTCGCCGACACCGGGGGAGTCCACCAGGACGTCGACGCCGACCTCGCGCAGATGCTCGGCGGGGCCGATCCCGGACAGCATCAGGAGTTTCGGGGTGTCGATCGCGCCCGAAGACAGGATCACCTCGCGCCGCGCGCGCAGCCGGACGCCGTGGATCAGGTCGTCGGCGAGGTATTCCGCGCCGGTGCAGCGTTTGCCGTCGAACAGCAGCCGCCGGACGCGGGCACCGGTGATGATCTCCAGATTCGGCCGCTTGCCGATGATCGGGTGCAGGTACGACACCGACGCCGACGACCGCGTGCCGTCCTCGCGCGCGTTGATCTGGAACCAGTTCGCCCCGTGTGTCACGGTTTTGCCCGAGTTGAACTCCGTCCTCGGGATCCCCGCCTGCTCGCACGCCTGCAGCAGCGCGACGCCGGTCGGGTCGTTCGGCGGCACCGAGCGGATGGTCACCGGACCCGAGCGGCCGTGGTGGTCACCGGGGCCGTCGTTGGTCTCAAGACGTTGGTACAGCGGGAAAACATCCTTCGAAGACCAGCCGGGCAGGCCGAGGGACGCCCATTCGTCGAGGTCTTCGGCCGGTGCCCAGAACGCGATACACGAGTTGTGCGACGAGCAGCCGCCGAGCACCCGCGCGCGGGCGTGCCGCAGGAACGAGTTGCCGGATTCCTGCGGCTCCACCAGGTAGTCCCAGTCGTAGCCGGATTCCAGCAGGGCCATCCACTTCGTCAGTTCCAGCACCGCCGGATCGTCCACATCGGACGGTCCGGCTTCGAGGAGGGCCACGGTGACGTCCGGATCCTCCGAGAGTCTCGCCGCGACCACCGAACCCGCCGTCCCGCCGCCGACGACGATGTAGTCGAACTCTCCGGTCACTGTGCTGCCTCCTCGGGAAGTGCTTCCGCGGCGTGATCGGCTAGGACGCCGCTCTTGTGCCGCAGGACGAACCAGTAATACGCGAAACCGACGACCGCCACCGCGCCGACGAACAGCACGGCCCCCATTCGAGGTACCAGTGATACGGCTCGGTCGCGTTGTAGACCTCGCGCCGCGGCCAGGCCAGGTTCACCACGATCGCGCCGCCCCACAGCACGCCCAGGATGTTGACCGGCAGCCCCAGCTTGCCGAGCGAGAAGTACTTGGTGCCCGCCACCTTCGGCGGCGGCCACTGCCCGCGGAAACGCTTGACCAGCATCGGGACGGTGACCAGCAGGTACGCCAGGTAGATCATGATGATGCCGATACTGGTGATCACCGTGAAGATCTGCGGCTGGCCGACGTTCACCACCAGGATCAGCACCGCGATCACGCCGGACACGATGGCGGGGATCACCGGCGTCTTCGTCTTCGGCGACACCCTCGCCAGATGCTTCCCGGCGGGGAGGTTGTTGTCGCGGCCCATCGCGAACATCATCCGGATCGCCGCCGACTGCACGGCCAGATTGCACACGGTGATGGCGACGACCACCGCCAGTAGGAAGATCGTGCCGATCGTGCTGCCGAGGACGTCCAGCACGATGAACTGGAGCCCGCCGGTCGAGATCTCCGGGTTGTTGATGTCGCCGACGGCCATCAGCGCGAGGATCAGG
This sequence comes from Amycolatopsis sp. EV170708-02-1, assembly GCF_022479115.1. Lineage (NCBI taxonomy): Bacteria > Bacillati > Actinomycetota > Actinomycetes > Pseudonocardiales > Pseudonocardiaceae > Amycolatopsis > Amycolatopsis sp. EV170708-02-1. Next base: position 876,818 of record NZ_CP092497.1, on the reverse strand, counting down.
ATGAGCCCGCCGATGACGAACGACGCGATCAGCGCGCGCAGGATCGCCTTGGGCGCGTTCTTGCGCGGGTCGTGCGATTCCTCGCCGAGCGAGCTGGCGGTGTCGAAGCCGTACATGACGTAGGTCGACGCGAGCGACGCGACCAGGAACGCCCCGAAGTAGCCCCACGGCTGGTCGGCGCCGGTGTTGTTGGTCTGCATGACGACCTCGGGGCCCCGCGTGATGTTCACCGCGAGCGCGACGATCAGCAGGACCGCGGCGATCAGCTCGATGAACACCCCGGCGCTGTTGATCCGCGCCATCAGCTTGACGCCCCAGGCGTTCACCAGCGTCGTGAACACGATCAGCGCCGTACCCAGGATGACCGCGTTCACCGCGCTGTCGCCCGAGAAGGAGAAGAACGACGAGATCTGGGGGAGCGTGATCTGGTACGCGAGCGCGACCGCGGCGATGCTGACGATCGACGCGGTGAGCATCATCCACCCGGCCAACCAGGCGACGTGCGGGCTGCCGAGCCGTTTCGACCAGTTGTAGATCGAACCGGCGACCGGATAGTGCGCGGCCAGCTCGGCGAACGACAGCGCCACCATCAGCTGGCCGACGAACACCATCGGCCACGACCACCAGTACGCCGGCCCGCCGAAGCTGAAGCCGAAGTAGAACAGCTGGAAGGTCCCCGTCAGGATCGAGATGTAGCTGATCCCGGCGGCGAAGGTGTGGAAATTGCCGAGCGTTCTTTCGAGTTCCTGTTTGTAGCCGAAACCGGCCAAGCCGTCGTCGGAAGGATTGCTCATCGGCAATTTTCCCCTCTTCAGTTGGACGCGGGCTCCCCGGAGAACCAGCGCTGTGGAGCGGGCCGGAGGTTCTGGTAGATGTGCTTCGCCTCCGTGTACTCGGCGAGCCCGGTCGGGCCGAGTTCGCGCCCGAAGCCGGACTGTTTGTAGCCGCCCCATTCCGCCTGCGGCAGATACGGGTGGAAGTCGTTGATCCAGATCGTGCCGTGCCGCAGCCGGTTCGCGACCCGCTGCGCGCGGGAGGCGTCCGAGGTGAACACCGCGCCGGCGAGGCCGTAGTGGGTGTCGTTGGCGATGCGGACGGCGTCGTCCTCGTCGGTGAAGGTCTCGACGGTGAGCACCGGGCCGAACGATTCGTCGACGACGGCGCTGCTGCCCTGCTTCACGTTGTCGAGGATGGTCGGCAGGTAGTAGTGCCCCTTCGCGAGCTCGCGATCGTCGGGGCGTTTGCCACCGGTGCGCAGGACGGCGCCCTCTTTGAGCGCCGCGGCGACGTAACGTTCGATCTTTTCCAAATGGGCGGCCGAGATCAGCGGGCCGGTTTCAGCCTTCGGGTCGAAAGGTCCACCCAGTCGGATCAGTTCGGCGCGGCGGACGAGTTCGTCGACGAACCGGTCATGCCATTCCTCCTGGACGATCAGACGCGCGCCCGCCGAGCAGACCTGCCCGGAGTGCAGGAACACCGCGGTCAGCGCGTAGTCGACGGCGGTCTCGAAGTCCGAATCGGCGAAGACGACGTTCGGGTTCTTGCCGCCCAGTTCCAGCGCGACCTTCTTGATGGTCGCGGCCGCGGAGGCGGCGATGATCTTGCCGGTCGCGAGGCCGCCGGTGAACGACACGAGGTCGACGTCCGGATGCTCGGACAGCGGTGCCCCGGCCTGCGCGCCGGCGCCGAGCACCAGGTTCGCGACGCCGCCGGGGAGCCCGGCCTCGGTCAGCAGTTTCATCAGCATGATCGAGGTGTGCGGGGTCAGCTCGCTGGGCTTGAGGACGAAGGTGTTGCCCGCCGCGAGCGCGGGGGCGACCTTCCAGATGGTCTGCAGGAGCGGGTAGTTCCACGGCGTGATCAAGCCGCAGACGCCGACCGGCTCGTGCACGATCCGGCTGAACGCGTCCGGGTTGCCGGTGTCGACCACGCGGCCCGCGTCGTTCGCGGCGAGCTTGCCGAAGTAGCGCAGGCACGCGGCGATGTCGGCCATGTCGTATTCGCTCTCGACCAGCCGTTTCCCGGTGTCGAGCGATTCGGCGCGGGCGAAGGCGGCGGCGTCGCGGTCGAGCAGGTCGGCGGCCTTCAGCAGCAGGTCACCGCGTTGCGGGGCGGGTGTGTGCGGCCACGGGCCGGTGTCGAACGCCTTCCGCGCGGCGGCGATGGCGGCTTCGGTGTCCTCCCTGGTGCCCTCGGCGACCTCCGCGACCAGCGACCCGTCCGCGGGGCAGCGGATCTCCCGGCGACCACCGCCGACCGCGTCGACCCACTCGCCACCGATGAAAAAGTCCGCCATCAAGCCCTCCGAACCGGCTTCTGCTCAACCGTCGATCAGCGATTATCGCGGCCACCCGACGTGACCGCTACTTGGCAAAAGAGACCATGTTCACACCCTTGGGTGTCGAGTGGTGATTTTCTGACATGTGACCCGTGACGCGGCGGACGGAAGACTCTCAGGCGACCTCCGTAGACTGGTCGGAACGGCGGAAGAGGAACCAGGCGAGGTGGGAGAGTGACGTTGCTCGAGTCCGTGCACGGACCGGCCGACTTGAAGCGGATGACCCAGGACCAGCTCGGCGAGCTGGCCGCGGAGATCCGGGACTTCCTCGTCGAGAAGGTGCGGCTCGCCGGTGGTCACCTCGGCCCGAACCTGGGTGTGGTCGAGCTGACCATGGCGCTGCACCGTGTCTTCGATTCACCGGACGACGCGATCGTGTGGGACGTCGGCCACCAGGCGTACGTGCACAAGATCGTCACCGGCCGTCACGACGGCTTCGGCAAGCTGCGCCAGCTCGGCGGCCTCACCGGCTACCCGGCGCGCTGCGAGAGCGAGCACGACCTGGTCGAGAACAGCCACGCCTCGACCGCGCTGTCCTATGTGGACGGTCTGGCGAAGGCGTTCGAGCTCGAAGGCGGTGGCAGGCACGCGATCGCCGTCGTCGGCGACGGCGCGCTGACCGGCGGCATGTGCTGGGAGGCGCTCAACAATATCGCCGCGAACCCGCGCCGCCCGGTCGTCATCGTCATCAACGACAACGGCCGCTCGTACTCGCCGACCATCGGCGGCGTCGCGGACCACCTCGCGTCGCTGCGGCTCAAGCCGGGCTACGAGCGCGTGCTGGACCGCGGCAAGGAACTGCTGCGGCACACGCCCGTCGTCGGCAAGCCGATCTACGCGGCGCTGCACGCGGCGAAGGCGGGGCTGAAGGACGCGCTGAGCCCGCAGATGATGTTCTCCGACCTCGGCCTCAAATACCTCGGCCCGGTCGACGGGCACGACCTCGTCGCGCTGGAGAAGGCGTTCCAGAGCGCCCGCGACTTCGGCGGCGCGGTCATCGTGCACGTGGTCACCGAGAAGGGCCATGGCTACGAGCCCGCGGTGACCAACCAGGCCGACCAGATGCACCAGACCGACCCGATCGACCCGGAAACCGGCCTCCCGCCGGTCAAGGGCCCGAGCTGGACCGGGGTCTTCGCCGACGAACTGGTCAAGATCGGCGCCGATCGCGAGGACGTCGTCGCGATCACCGCGGCCATGCTGCGCTCGACCGGGCTGCACAAGTTCGCCGAGGCGTACCCCGACCGCTGGTACGACGTCGGGATCGCCGAGCAGCACGCGGTGACCTCGGCCGCCGGGCTCGCGATGGGCGGCAAGCACCCCGTGGTCGCCGTCTACTCGACCTTCCTGAACCGGGCGTTCGACCAGGTGCTGATGGACGTCGCGCTGCACCGCCAGCCGGTGACGCTGGTGCTGGACCGCGCGGGCATCACCGGTCCGGACGGCCCCAGCCACCACGGCATGTGGGACCTTTCGCTGCTCGGCATGGTGCCCGGGATGCGGGTCGCCGCTCCGCGTGACGCCGGAACGCTCCGCGAGGAACTGCGGGAGGCCGTCGCGGTCGAGGACGGGCCGACGGCGCTGCGGTTCTCCAAGGGCGGCGTGATCGACTCGGTACCCGCCGTGGAACGCGTCGGCACGGTGGACGTGCTGCGCAAACCCACCGGCGAGGCCGACGTCCTGCTCGTCGCGGTGGGCGCGTTCGCGATGCTCGGGCTCGCCGCCGCGGACCGGCTGGCGGATCAGGGCATCGGCGTGACCGTGGTGGACCCGCGCTGGGTCGTCCCGGCCCCGGCCGAACTGGTGGCGCTGGCCGAGCAGCACAAGCTCGTCGTGACCGTCGAGGACAGCGGGCGGCACGGTGGCTTCGGCTCCGCGCTGGCCGCGCTGTTCCGTGACGCCGAATGCGACGTGCCGCTGCGGGATCTCGCGGTGCCGCAGATGTTCCACGACCACGGTTCGCGTGAAGAGGTGCTGGCCCGTGTCGGGCTCACCGCGCAGGACGTGGCGCGGCGGGTGACCGAGTGGTCGGCGAAGCTGGCGAGCCGGACTCCGGCGCCGGAGGACACGCGGCGCTGAAGGGGACTTTCCCCGCATCAGACGCGGTGAAGGACGCTTTCCTCGCATGTCATGCGAGGAAAGCGTCCTTCAGCCCCCACGATCCGGCCGACCGCGCGGACGACGAGGTCGCGGGTCGCGGTGGGGGAGGAGAACCCGAGGATCGACAGGTGCACGACGAGGCTCAGCAGTTCCTCGGCGTCGAAGTGGTCCGGCACGGTGCCCGCGCGTTGCGCGTCCCGGATCGCGGCGACCTTGTCCGCGTGCGCCCGGACCTCGGCCTCCGGCGTCGCGTCGAAGCCGTTCTCTAGGCGCAGCCAGCCCATGAGCCGGAGGAGATGGGGATGTTCGAGGTAGCGGTCGAACAGCTTCCCCGCGTAGCCGGGCAGGTCTTCGGGGGTGATCGTGAGGGTCCGGATGGCGAGGTCCACCTGCTCCTGGACGACCATCTCGAACAGGTATTCCTTGCTGCAGAAGTAGGCGTAGATCAGCGCCTTGTTCGCGCCCGCGTTCTTCGCGATGCGATCCACCCTGGCGCCGGCGATGCCGTACGTCGCGAACTCCGTCGTCGCCGCGTCCAGCAGTTTCCGCTTGGTCGCTTCCTTGTCCCTGACCATATGACCCAGTCTAACTAACCGGTTGGTTGACAGCCAGTCTGGACGCGTGGCACCCTGAGTTGGCAACCAACTGGTTAGTTAGGAGAGGGACATGAAGGTCGCACTGGTCACGGGCGCTTCCGCGGGGATCGGCGAAGCCACGGCGCTCGCGCTGCAGGAGGCGGGCTACACGGTCTACGGCGCCGCGAGGCGCGTCGAGCGGATGGCGGGGCTCGCCGAACGCGGGGTCAAGGTCCTCGCGATGGACGTCACCGACGACGCGTCGATGGTCGCGGGCATCGAGCGGATCATCGAGGAGTCCGGTCGCATCGACGTCCTGGTCAACAACGCGGGCTACGGTTCGTACGGCGCCTTCGAGGATGTGCCGCTCTCGGAAGGGAAATACCAGTTCGAGGTCAACCTGTTCGGGCTCGCGCGGCTCGTCCAGCTGACCACGCCGCATATGCGTGCCCAGGGGACAGGCAAGATCGTGAACATCTCGTCGATCGGCGGCAAGATCTACGAACCGCTCGGCGGCTGGTACCACTCGACGAAGTTCGCGGTCGAAGGCCTGAGCGACTCACTGCGGCTGGAGCTGAAGCCGTTCGGCATCGACGTCGTGGTGGTCGAGCCCGGCGCCATCAAGACCGAATGGGGCGGCATCGCCATCGAGAACCTGATGAAGACCTCGGGCGACACCGCTTACGCGCCGCAGGCCAAGGCCTTGGCGAAGTTCTTCGACCAGGCCGCGCGCGGTTCCCACCCCAAGGTGATCGCCGACGTCATCCTGAAGGCCGTCCGGGCCCGGCGCCCGAAGACCCGCTACGCCGCCGGTTTCGGGGCGAAGCCGATCCTGTTCGTGCGCCGGGTGCTCCCGGACCGCGCCTTCGACGCGGTGTTCCTCGGGGCGCTGCGCCGTTTCGCCTAGACGGCGACGGCCGGTTCCGCGACAGGCTCCGCGTACGAGTAGACCTCCCGCGGCTCGGGGAAGAGCTTCACCAGCACGGGGTACGCGATCGCCGCCGTGCACAGCGTCACCACCATGCTGATGTCGACGCCGCCCGCGATGTCCTTGAACGGCCCGGCGATCATCGGGGTGTTGGCCGTCAGCAGGCCCAGCGTCGTCGCCGGGATCCACGCGGCCATCGCGCGCCAGTTCACGCCGCGGGTGAACCAGTAGCGCCCGCCCTTGCGGCCCTGGTTGAAGACCTGGAGGTCGTCCGGGTCGTAGAACCCGCGCCGCAGCACGAAACCGATCATCATGATCACCATCCACGGCGAGGTGCACAGCACGATCAACGTGGCGAAGGCGTTGATGCTGGACACCATGTCCAGCACGAAATTGCCGACGAAGATGAACACGACGCTGAGCGAGCCGATCAGCAGGGTCGCCTGCACCCGGCTCAGCTTCACGAAGATCGAGCTGAAGTCCAGCCCGGTCCCGTAGAGCGACGTCGTGCCGGTGGACAGCCCGCCGATCAGCGCGACCACGATCAGCGGGATCGCGTACCAGAGCGGGGAGATCGCGGTCAGGCCGGTGATGTAGTCGGCCGGATCCGCGACCAGGGTCGCGGTGGCGATGCCGAACCCGAACGGCAGCAGCGTCGCCACCTGCGCCAGGAACGGCGCGGCCAGCAGCGAACGGCGGCTGTGGCGTGCGGGGATGTAGCGCGTCCAGTCGCCGAGGAAGGCGCCGAACGAGATCGGGTTCGCCATCGTGGTGAGCGCGGCGAGGATCCACGTCGGCCAGAAGTCCCCGAGCGCGTAGGTGCCGGTGCCGGCGAACCCGGGGTCGAAAGTGCCGCCGTAGGCGACGATCCCGAGCAGCATGATCGCCGTGCCCAGCACCACGGCGACCCGGTTCACCAGCAGCATGAACCGGTAGCCGTAGATGCACACCACGAGAGTCGCGATCGCGATGACGCCGTACGCGACGCCGCGGAGCACTTCGCCGCCGTCGAAACCGAAAAGCCGTTGTGCCGCACCGGCGACGGCGTCGCCGCTCACCCAGACCGAGATGGCGAAGAAGGTGATCGCGGTCAGGAGGGAGAGGAAGGAGCCGACACAGCGGCCGACGACGCCGAAGTGCGCGCCGGAGGAGACCGCGTTGTTGGTCCGGGTGAGCGGGCCGAACAACGACATCGGCGAGAGCACGAGCGCGCCGACGACCACGCCCGCGACGGTGGCCGCCACCGCGGCCCAGAAGCTCAGGCCGAAGGCGATCGGGAGTGTCCCGAGGATGATGGTGGCGAAGGTGTTCGCGCCGCCGAACGCCATCCGGAACAGGTCGCGCGGACGCGAGGTCTGTTCTTCCGGCGGGATCGGCGCGATACCGTGCTGCTCGACTTCGGTGACCTTGTCACCCATGGGGACCTCCGGCTAAGAGCTTCAGGCGAAGCGGGTCATGACGTGCTTCACGCGGGTGTACTCGGCGAAGGAGTAGGACGAGAGGTCCTTCCCGTGGCCCGAGTGCCCGAAGCCGCCATGGGGCATTTCCGAGACCAGCGGCCCGTGGGTGTTGACCCAGACGCAGCCGAAGTCGAGTTCGCCCGAAACGCGGGTCGCGCGTGCCAGGTCGTTGGTCCAGATCGACGACGCCAGCCCGTAGGGGACGCCGTTCGCCAGGCGCACCGCCTCGTCCTCGTCCACAAAGGACTGGACGGTGATCACCGGGCCGAAGATCTCCTCCTGCACGATCTCGTCATCCTGGTTCAGGCCCGAGATCACCGTGGGGGAGAAGAAGAAACCGCGGTCGCCGGCGGGCGCGCCGCCGGTCTCCACACGAGCGTGCGACGGCAGCCGCTCGACGAGCCCGCGGACCCGCCCGAACTGCGCCTCGCTGTTGAGCGGGCCGAAGTCCTCGCCCGGAGTCTGCGCGGCGGCGGCCTTGGTCAGCTCCGCGACGAACTCGTCGTGGATCGCCGCGTCCACCAGGACCCGGCTGCCCGCCGTGCAGTCCTGCCCGGCGTTGTAGAACGCCGCGCCGACGATGCCCTCGGCCGCCTCGGCGAGGTTCACGTCGCCGAAGACCAGCAGTGGAGCGTTGCCACCGAGTTCGAGATGCGTGCGCTTGAGGTCGGCCGCCGCGACGGTGGCGACGTCGATGCCCGCCCGGGTCGAGCCGGTGATCGACACCAGTTCGGTGATCGGGTGCCTCACCAGCGCGCGCCCGGTGTCGCGGTCGCCGCACAGCACGTTGAAAGCGCCCTGCGGCAGGAACTCCGCCGCGACCTTCGCCAGCAGCACGGCCGTCGACGGCGTGGTCTCCGCGGGCTTCAGCACCACGGTGTTACCCGCCGCCAGCGCGGGGGCGATCTTCCAGACACCCATCATCAGCGGGTAGTTCCACGGCGCGATCTGCGCGCAGACACCGACCGGCTCCCGGCGGATCGCCGACGTGTGCCCGGGCAGGTACTCCCCGGACGCGGTGCCTTCGAGCTGCCGTGCCGCACCGGCGAAGAACCGCAGCGCGCTGACGCACTCCGGGATCTCCTCGTCCAGTACGACGGCGCGGATCTTGCCGGTCTCGCGGATTTCGAGCTCGGCGAACTCTTCCGCGCGGGACTCCAGCGCGTCGGCGATCTTCAGCAGCGCGAGCTGACGCTGGGCGGGTGTGCTCTTGCGCCACACCTTGAACGCCCGTTCGGCCGCGGCCAGCGCGGCGTCCACATCGGACTGCTCCGACAGGACACTGGTGCCGAAGACCTCGCCGGTGGCGGGATTCACCAGGTCGAGCGTGCGCGAACCCGACGCCGGGACCTCGGCGCCGTCGATGAGATTCAGGACCTGAGTCATTTCTTCTCCAGGTGGGTCGGCTCGAACATCTTCAGCAGGGCGGGGAGGACGACCAGCGACGGACCGGGTGTGCCGAGGGCTTCGGCAAGGTCCTTCCCGACGGTGTCCAAAGAGGACACCGTGGCCGGGACGCCGAAGGACCGTGCCAGCGCGGCGAAATCGGGCCGCGCGAGTTCGGTGGCCGTCGACTGCCCGAACGCGCCGGTCAGGTACTCGCGCAGGATGCCGTAACCGCCGTCGTCGACGACGAGCCACGTGACGTCCAGCCCGTGCTGGACCGCCGTGGCCAGCTCCGCGATGCCGTACATCGCGCCGCCGTCGCCGGACACCGCGAGCGCCGGGCCGCCGGTCGCCGCGGCGCCGCCGAGCGCGCCGGGCAGGCCGTAGCCGAGGCCGCCCGCGCCCTGCGCGGTGTGGATCGGCGCACCCTCGGGATTCCACGCCGACCAGGCCCAGTAGGCCGCGATCGTCATGTCCCAGAACGTCTGGGTGCCTTCGGGGATCGCCGCGCGGATGTCGTCGATGAGCTTGCGCTCGGTTTCGAGGGGCTGGCCGTCGAGGCGTTCGCGCACCTTGGCCAGCAGCTCCGTCACCGCCGCTTCGGCCGCGCCGTCGGCCTGACGGAACGGCACCTGCTCCAGAAGTCCTTGCAGGGCAAGGCGGACGTCGGCGTGGATGCCCAGGGCCGGGTAGTTCGACTCCAGCTTCCCGAGATCGGCCTCGACCTGGATCACCCGGCCGCGCGGGGCGAACTCGCGGTAGTTGCTGGACAGCTCGCCGAGCCCGGAACCCAGCACCAGCAGCACATCCGCGGCCGAGAGGAACTCGGTGCTGTGCCAGTCCTCCAGCCACGACTGCCCGGACAGCTCGTGATCCCAGCCGAAGACGCCCTTGCCGCCGAACGTCGACAGCACCGGCGCGCGCAGTGCCTCCGCGAGTGCCTTCAGCTCCGCGTGCGCGCCGGAGCGCAGCGCGCCACCACCGGCGAGGATCACCGGATTCTTCGCCGAGCCAAGGAGATTCGCGGCTTCGGTGATCAGCTCGGGCAGGGGCTCCAGCGGTGCGGGCCGCGCGGTCACGGACGTGATCCGCGGCAGATCCGTCGTCGCCAGCAGGATGTCCTGCGGGATCTCGACCCACACCGGGCCGTACGGCGCGGTCGCCGCCGATTCCCAGGCTTCGCGCAGTGCCGTCGGGATCTGGCTGACGGTGCGCACCACGTGCACCGACTTCACCACGTCACGGAAACTGGCCTGCTGATCGGGCAGCTCGTGCAGGTAGCCGTGCCGCCCGCCGCCGAGCCCGGCGACCGGGATTTGACTGGAGATCCCGAGCACCGGCACCGAGGCCGCCCGCGATTCCTGCAACGAAGCCAAAGTCAGCAGCGCGCCGGGGCCGGTCGACACGATCATCGGCGTCACCGGGACCGGGCCTTCGGGATCCGCCGCGAGCCGGGCGCGGGCGTACCCGTCGGCCGCGAACGCCAGATTGTTCTCCACCCGCGAGCTGATGACGCGCAGGTCGTCCGTGCGCCGCAACGCTTCGAACAGACCGAGCGCGTGCTGGCCCGGCAGGCCGAACACGGTGTCCGCGCCGAGCGCGTGGAGGGTTTCGACGACGACGTCGCCGCCGATGCGTTGTGTCATGCGCTCTTCCCCAAACTGAGCAGGCTCACCAGGTCGTAGGCGACGTGGGAAGCCGCGATGGCGGTGATCTCGGCATGATCGTAAGCCGGGGCCAGCTCCACCACATCGGCTCCGATGAGATTGCAGTCCCGCAGCCCGCGCAGGATCTCCAGCAGTTCGCGGCTGGTCATGCCGCCCGCTTCGGGGGTGCCGGTGCCCGGTGCGTGCGCCGGGTCGAGCACGTCGATGTCGACCGAGATGTAGAGCGGGCGGCCACCGATGCGCTGGCGCAGCGCGTCGACGGTCTCGGCGACCCCGCGGCGCATGACGTCGCCGGAGGTGACGATGCCGAATCCGAGGCGGCGGTCCTCTTCCAGATCCCGCTTGCCGTACAGCGGGCCGCGCGTGCCGACGTGGGACAGCGCTTCGGTGTCGAGGATGCCTTCCTCGGACGCCCGCCGGAACGGGGTGCCGTGGGTGTACGGCTCGCCGAAGTAGGTGTCCCAGGTGTCGAGGTGCGCGTCGAAGTGCAGCAGTGCCACCGGTCCGTGCTTCTTCGCCGCCGCCCGCAGCAGCGGCAGCGCGATCGTGTGGTCGCCGCCGACGGTCACCAGCCTCGTCCCGTCCGCGGTGAGCGCCTCGGCCTCGCTCTGCAGCGTTTCGATCGCCTCGCCGATGTTGAACGGGTTGAGCGCGATGTCGCCGGCGTCGGCCACCTGCGTTTCGGCGAACGGGGAAACGTCGAGTTCCGGGTGGTACGGGCGAAGGAGCCGGCTGGCCTCACGGAGCGCGGAGGGGCCGAAGCGCGCGCCGGGGCGGTAGGACACCCCGGCGTCGAACGGCACCCCGACGACGGCGACGTCGGCGTGCGCGACCTGATCGAGCCGCGGAAGCCTCGCGAAGGTCGCGAAACCGGCGAACCGGGGCACCTTCGAAGAGTCGACGGGTCCGATCGGGTTCTGCTCAGGCACTGTGTCTCCTTCTAACGGGTTTTCAGGACTGCGAAGCGGCGAGTTTCGCCTCTTCTTCTTCGGCGGCCGCGCTGCCGTTCAGGCGGCGGGTCCACACGGTGACGATTTCGTCGGAGGTCCGCGGGGTGAGGAAGCTGACCAGCAGGTACACCGCGAGGCTCGAACCGAGGCCCCAGTAGATCGGGCTGTTGGCCTCGACGCCGTCGACGAACATGAACGTGATGACCACGACGGTGCCGACGACCATCGACGCGAGCGCGCCCTGACGCGTACCGCGTTTCCAGGCCAGCCCGCCGATGATCGCCACCAGCAGGCCGCCGACGAGGATGTCGTAGGCGATGGTCAGCGCGTTGACGACGTCGTCCACGACCATCGCGATGCCGATCGCGACGATGCCGAGCACCAGCGTCGTGACCCGGTTCCTGCTGACCTCGTCGGCGGCCTTCTTGAGGCCCAGCTTGGAAAGCAGATCCGAGGTGCTGACCGTGGAGCAGGCGATGAGCGCGCCGCTCGCGGTCGACATCATCGCCGAGAGCGCAGCCGCGAGCACCAGCCCGCGGACCCCGGCGGGCAGCTGCTCCTCGACGATGGTCGCGAACGCGTCCTGCGCGCTGGCGAGGTTCGGGTACAGCGTCTTGGCCGCGGTGCCGATCAGCGCGCCGGCGAGACCGTAGACGAGGCAGTAGACACCGGAGATGACGCCGCCGCCGGTCGCGATGCCCGGCGTCCGCGCGGTGAACACGCGCTGCCAGATGTCCTGCCCGATCAGGAGGCCGAAGCTGTAGATGAGGAAGTAGGTGAAGATCGTGTCGCCGCCGATGGCGGTCAGCTCGAAGTAGCTCTCGTCCAGCCGCGCGGCCATCCCGTCGAAACCGCCCGCCGAGACGATCGAGACCGGCAGCAGGATCAGCAGGATGCCGATGGTCTTGATGACGAACTGGACGATGTCGGTCAGCGTGATCGACCACATGCCGCCGAGCACCGAGTAGAGCACCACGATCGAGCCGCCGATGGCGATACCGGCCCAGCTCGGCACGTTGAAGAGGACCTTGAAGATGGTGGCGAACGCCAGCGTCGAGGTGACGGTCAGCATCAGCGTGTAGCCCCACATGACCACGCCGGAGATGGTGCTGGTGGACCCGCCGTAGCGCAGGTCGAGCATCTCGCCGACGGTGTAGACGCGCAGTTTCACCAGCCGCCGCGCGAACAGCGTGTGCAGGACCAGGATGCCGACGCCGATCGCGATCACGAGCCAGGCGCCGGAGATGCCGTAGGTGTAGCCGAGCTTCACCCCGCCGACCGTCGAAGCGCCGCCGAGGACGACCGCGGACATCGTGCCGGAGTACATGAACCAGCCGAGGCGGCGGCCCGCGACGAGATAGTCGGATTTGGTCTTGGCGAGCCGCAGCCCGAACCAGCCGACCCCGATCATGCCCGCTATGTAGAGCGCGATCACCGCGTAGTCACCGGCCACGGTGTCCTCCTTGACTTGGGGCTGTTCGCTTCGTTCGGGTCACCGTAGGTTCGTTCGCGGCTTGAACGACATGGGATGATCCATCCGAAGTCATCGGAGATCGAGGATGAAATGACCCAAAGCAGCGCTCCGTTCGACTCGGATGTGAATGTCCCGTTACACGCCGTGGTCGGCAACCCGGAACTGGCACTCGACCCGGTCGTGGAGACCTTGCGCCCGGGCGCGCTCGACGCCCCGGTGCGCTGGGCCCACGTCAGCGAGCTGCTGGATCCCGCGCCGTACCTGCTCGGGGCGGAGCTGCTGCTCACCGCCGGGGTGAACCTGCCGGTGGAACCGATCGAGATCGACCGCTACGTCCGGCGGCTGGCGGGCAGCGGTATCTCCGCGCTGGGGTTCGGCCTCACCCCCGGCGCCTACGAGACGTTGCCGCCGCCTCTGCCGGCGGCGTGCGCCCGGCACGGTCTCCCGCTGCTGGTCGTCCAGCCGCGGACGCCGTTCCTCGCGATCAGCCGGGCCGTGTCGGTCGCGCTCGCCGAGGCGGGGCAGGCCGAACAGCGGCGGATCGCGGTCGCGCGCGAGGCCCTGACCAGGGCGGCGGGCGAGGGACTCGGCGAACTGGCGAGCGCGCTGGCCGGACGGCTGGGGGCGTGGGTGGCGCTGGTCGGCGACGGCGACGTCCTGGCCGCGGACCACGGGGCGCCGTCACCCTTGCCCGCCGAGGTCCGGGAGCTGGTCGCCACGCTGCGGGCGGGCCGGGGGATCCGCAGCGCGACCACGGAACTGGCCGACGGCACGCACGTCGTCGCGCAGCCGGTGTATCCGCAGGCGACGGCGTCGCATCTGGTCGTGGTCGGCCGCGTCGCGCGGTTCGACGGCGCGGACCGCTCGATCCTGTCGGTCGGGGCGGCGCTGCTCGGGCTGGCGGGCCGCGCGGGTTCGGACGCGGCCGGGCTGGGGGCGACCGCCACGGGGCTGCTGCTGGGCGAGACCAAGGTGATCGGCGGGGACGAACGCCGTCTGGTCGCCGGGGTCGCGTACCGCCGGGGGCCGAACGAGGTCGCCGTCCGCTACGACTGGCTGCGCGCCCGGCTCGACACCCCGCTCGTGCGGCTGCGGCAGGGGCCGCGCTTCGACGCGATCGTCCGCGAGGCGCCGGAGGCAGGCGACCTCGACCGGCTCCGTGCCGACGGCTGGCTCGCGGTGGTGGGTTCGCCCGTCCCGCCCGCACGGCTTCCCGAAGCGGCGGGCGAGATCGAGCTGCTGCTGACGCGGGCCATCGCGCTGGGACGGCCGGTGGTGGCGGAAGGTCCTTGGGGCTGGACGCGCTGATCGATCCGGGCGCCGCGGCCGGGTTCGCCGCCCAGGTGCTGGCGCCGCTGCGCGAACTCGACCGGAAGGGTGACCGCGAACTGGTCGGCACGCTGCGGACGTGGCTCGCGAACCACGGCGGCTGGGACCGCACGGCCGCCGAACTCGGCGTGCACCGCAACAGCGTCCGGCACCGGATCGGGCAGATCGAACGGGCGCTGGGGATGGATCTCGCGGATCCGGAGACCCGGATGCGGCTGTGGTTCGCCTTGCGTTGGGCCTCGTGAGTGGTAAAGACGGTTCTAACCGTCCTTGCCACTCACGAGTCCAATAAGGTCACTCTCAGGAATCTGTGGCAACGTAGGGTCGTGCGAATTCTGGTAGTCGAAGACGAAGAACCCCTCGCCGACGCGATCGCACGCGGCCTGCGGCGCGAGGGCATGGCGGTGGACATCGCGCTCACCGGGGACGACGGGCACGAGAAGGCCGCCGTCACCCGGTACGACGTCGTCCTGCTCGACCGCGACCTGCCCGGTATGTCCGGTGACGATCTGTGCCGCGAGATCGTCGCGTCCGGCGAGCTGACCCGCGTCCTGATGCTCACCGCGAGCAGTTCCGTTTCGGACCGGGTCGACGGGCTTTCCCTGGGCGCAGACGATTATCTCGCCAAGCCGTTCGCCTTCCCCGAACTCGTCGCCCGCGTGCGGGCGCTGGGCCGCCGCGCGACCCCGGCCGCGCCGCCGCTGCTGACTTCCGGCGACGTCGAACTGGATCCGGCGAGGCGGACCGTCCGCCGCGCGAGCGGTCCGGTGGAGCTGACCCGCAAGGAGTTCGGCGTGCTGGAGGTGCTGCTGTCGGCCGCCGGTTCGGTGGTCAGCAGCGAGGAACTGCTCGAACGCGTGTGGGACGAGAACGCCGACCCGTTCACCACCACCGTCCGGGTCACCGTGATGACCCTGCGCAAGAAGCTCGGCGAGCCGGGCATCATCGAAACCGTCGTCGGCTCCGGCTACCGGGTGCCGGAGCAGGGGACCGCACGCGGGTGAACCTGTCCGGTGCCCGCAGCCTGCGCGCGCGGGTCACGCTGCTCGCGACCGGGCTGGTGGCGCTGGTCAGCCTCCTGTTGCTCTGGCTGACCTGGAATCTGGTCGGCGACGCGGTTTCCGCCGTGCCGCAGCTGCCGCCGGGCACCACGGTGCGCGTCGACGGCGTCGAGGTCGACGCGTCCGCCGTCACCGAGCATCTGCGGGTCTACGCCCGGAACCGGGTGCTGCTGTTCGGCGCGGTCGCGTTCTGTTTCGTCGTGCTGGCGGCCGGGATCCTCGCGTGGACGTTCACCGCGCGGGTCCTGCAGCCGCTGCGCGAGATCACCGGCACCGCGCGCCGTCTCTCGATCGAGTCGATGGGGGAGCGGATCGGCGAGGTCCGCACGAAGGACGAGCTCGCCGAACTGGCCGAGACCTTCGACGACATGCTCGACCGGCTGCAGGCCGCGTTCGACGCGCAACGGCATTTCGTCGCGAACGCCAGCCACGAACTGCGGACGCCGCTCGCGGTCATCCGCACCGAACTCGACGTCACCCTGGCCGACGAGCACGCGGACGAAGCCGAATTACGCCGGATGGCGGGTGTCGTCCGCGACGCGACCGAACGGGCCGAGCGGTTGGTCGGCTCGTTGCTGCTGCTCGCGCGCACGGACGGCGCGGGACTGGTGGCCAGGGAACCGGTCGATCTGGCGGTGATCGTCGCGAGCGCGTGGCGCGCGGTGCGCACCGAAGCCGAAAAGCGCGGCATCCGCACCGAATTCGCGACCCCGGGGGCGCCGACGTTCGGCGATCCCGCGCTGCTGGAGCGGATCGCGGGCAATCTGCTGGAGAACGCGGTGCGGCACAACGTCGACGGCGGCTGGCTGGACGTCGTCACGCAGGCCGGTCCACAGTGGTCGGTGCTGCGGGTGCGGTCTTCGGGCGGGCTGCTCGATCCGGCCGCCGTCCCCGAACTGTTCGAGCCGTTCCGCCGCGCCGGCGTCGCCAGGACGGCCCGCACCGGTGCCGGGCTGGGGCTGTCGATCGTGCGGGCCGCGGTGCAGGCGCACGGCGGCACGGTGTCCGCGGAACCCGTTGTGGGCGGCGGTCTTTCGGTGACCGTGCACCTGCCCGCTCTGCCCTGACCCCGGCTGGGGTTACGGTTCGAGCATGGTTCCCAGTATTCGGCTGAACAACGGAACATCCCTCCCGCAACTCGGGTTCGGGGTGTACAAGATCGGCGACGACGAGGTCGCCGGTGCCCTCCGCACCGCCATCGAGGCGGGCTACCGCGCCATCGACACGGCGACCCTGTACGCCAACGAACGCGGTGTCGGCGAGGCCGTCCGCACCAGCGGGCTGCCGCGTGAGGAACTGTTCGTCACCACGAAACTGTGGAACACCGAACACGGCTACGAACCGGCGTTGCGCGCCTTCGACACGAGCCTGAACGAGCTGGGGCTCGAGTACGTCGACCTGTACCTGATCCACTGGCCGCTGCCCGCGCAGGACAAGTACGTGGAAACGTGGCGGGCGCTGGAAAAGATCGCCTCCGACGGCCGGGCGAAGGCGATCGGCGTCTCGAACTTCCAGATCCCGCATCTGGAGCGGCTGATCGAGGAGACCGGGACCGTTCCCGCGGTGAACCAGATCGAATGCCATCCGTGGCTGCAGCAGCCGCTGCTGCGGGACTTCCACGAGAAGCACGAGATCGTCACCGAGGCGTGGGGCCCGCTGGCGCGCGGCGGAGACCTGCTCGCCGACGAGAAGATCACCACGATCGCCGGGAAACACGGCAAGACGCCGGCTCAGGTCGTGCTGCGCTGGCACGTCGAGATGAACCATCTGGTGATCCCGAAGTCCGTCACGCCCGAACGGATCAAGGCGAACATCGACGTCTTCGACTTCGCGCTCGACGCGCACGACACCGCCGCGATCGCGACGCTTGAGCAGGGGAAGCGGCTGGGGCCGGATCCGGACACACTGGGCGCCTAGACCCGGCCCCGGTCGCCTACCGCACGTCGACGAAGATCGGGTTCCCGTACAGCCACAGGTCTTCGAACGGGTTCGACTGCCCGATCACGTCGGCGCTCGGCTCGATCCCGCCGGGCACGTGCTTCTTGCCGTCCGTTCCGCGTGTTCGCACGAAGAACGGCTCGCGCACGTCGCGGAACGTGTGTCGGAAGGTGACCCGTCGCCCGGGCGCCCATCGCGGCTCGAAGGACCGCACCACCCGCGTGCCCGGGGCGGTCTGCGTGTCGCGGTCGGCGGCCGGGCCGGTCACCGGTCCGGACACGAGGTCGAGCCGCGCGAGCCGCGGGATCGTGCCGCCACCGTTCGGCCGGGCCGCCAGTTTCGCCGAGACGACGACCGTGACGTCGGATCCGCGCCGGACCCGCAGCCTGCCGCCCATCGTCGCCGAGCTCCAGCCGCTGTACGCGCCGAATTCGAGTTCCTGCGCGAGCCCGCCGTGCGCCACCCAGACGCGGCCAGCGCGCAGCCCTTCCAGCACCCCTTCGTGGCTTCGGCGGGTCACGCCGACCATCGTCCGGCTGAATTCGGCGGGAGCGAAGTCCGCGTACGGCGGTAGGGTCTGCGGGACACCGGTGTCGATCGGGTCCGGGTAGCCGCCGTGCTCGTCGTAGTAGCCGTCGGGGACGCTGGGCCGGACATGGGTGTCGCCGCGGTTGTAATGCGAGTCGGAGTTGCTGGTGATCCACCACGGCTTTCCTTCGGCCAGCAGCGAATCCCAGAGCCCGCCGACGGTCGCGGTGCTCCAGTCGAAGCCGCCGTAGGTGCGGTACGCCGACTCCGGGAACCCGGGCCACGAGTTCGAGCCGGGCGAGTTGCCGTATCCGCCACGCGCGCCACCACCGCTCCCGAGCG
Organism: Amycolatopsis sp. EV170708-02-1; assembly: GCF_022479115.1. Lineage (NCBI taxonomy): Bacteria > Bacillati > Actinomycetota > Actinomycetes > Pseudonocardiales > Pseudonocardiaceae > Amycolatopsis > Amycolatopsis sp. EV170708-02-1. The sequence continues at coordinate 858,742 of NZ_CP092497.1, read as the reverse complement.
GTTTGGGGAAACCGTCGGCCTGCGCTCCCGGCGCGCCTTCCATGCCGATGACGATGCCGGGCGCGGCGTCGCGCAGCGCGCGGATCTCGTGCGGGGCGATCCGGCCGTTGCGCAGCGGGTGGTTGATCACCACCACCGGCGCGTGGATCCGGCGTGCCCGTTCCTCGGCGGCGAGCCAGCGGATCGCCTTGACGGCCAGCGCCTCGTTGTCCGGCGTGCCGGGTTCGGTCCCGGTCAGCCGCCAGTCGAAGGCGCGCTCGAACTCGCGCAGTTTCGCGGCCTGGTCCGCACCGGCCTGGAAGAACAGCGTCGCGTGCTCGGCGCCCGGCACGTTCCACTCCATGCCCTGCCACAGCAGGAGATCGGGATGCTCGCGCTGCGCGGCCCGGATCGCGGCGTTCGTGCGCTCGACCGAAGACTTCTCGTGCGCGGCGTGGCCGTGATCGGTGATCACCGCCCAGTCCGCGCCGTGACGGAGCGCGTCGGCGGCGATTCCGTCCACTGTGTACATCGCGTCGTAGGAGTACTGCGTGTGGATGTGGTGATCACCCGCCAGCCACCGATAGCGGTCGCGGCCGAAGACGAGGCCGAGATCGAGGTCGAGATTCAGGTCGAGGGCCTCCGCCGGGGCGGTGGCGGCGAGCGGGGCGCCCGCGGCCGCCGCGGACACGAGGCCCGCGCGCTTGAGGAATCCGCGGCGGTCGACGCCGGGTTTTTCGCTGTTCACCGGCCGGACGCTAAAGAGCCTCGTTGAACGGACGATGTCCGGACGGCGAAGGAACCGCTCCGTGTGATGATCGTCCCTGTGGAAGAACCGGAACGGACACCGAAGGCGTCACGGCGGTTGCTCTGGGTGGTCGTCGCCGCCGCGGCCCTGGTCCTCGCGGCCGTCGCGACGACCGCCGTCGTCCTCCTGAACCAGGTCGCCGAGAGGCCCGTCCCGGCGGCGCTGCCCCGGGACACGGCGCCCGTCCCGCTGGGGGAGCGGGAGCTCTGCGGGCTCCGGCTGGCGATGTTCATCGACGCCGACGAGGACATGGTCGCCGCCGCTCGGACGCTCCAGGACGACCAGAAGGCACGCCGGGTGCTCACCGAAACCAAGGCCGAGGCGTACGAGCGCTTCAAGAAGCTCTTCGCGGACCGGCCGGAACTGCTGGAGCTGACGACGCCGGACACGCTTCCCGCGGTGGTGCACCTCGTGCCCGTCGCCGGAACCGATGTCCCAGCGTGGGCGGACGAGCTGCGGCAGCGGTTCCCCAAGGCGAAGAAGGTCGACGTGCTCGACCCCGCGCGGATCGCCGCCCAGCTGACGACCACTCCGTCGCCCTGCCCGCCTTCGGGGGAACGCTGACGGCCCGTCTCCCCGGGGGATGGCCGGGGAGACGAACTTTCCCGTACCACCCAAGGCTTTCACGAAAACGTAGCCGTTCGCCATCAAATCCACGAAAAACGTGAAAGGCCACCGCCTGCGATCAAGGGATCGCCGACGGTGGCCTTTCGTCGTGGCTCAGGAGAGCGGCACGCTCGCCACACCCGGGGCCAGGAACGGCTTGCCGTTGACCTTCTCGGACACACCCGCCCGGTCGAGGTACGGCGTGATGCCGCCCAGCCAGAACGGCCAGCCCGCGCCGAGGATCAGGCACAGGTCGATGTCCTGCGCCTCCGCGACCACACCCTCGTCGAGCATGATCCGGATCTCCTCGGCGATCGCGGCCAGAGCGCGGTCACGCACCTGCTCGGACGTCGACGGCGAGTCGCCTTGCTGCCAGAGCTCGGCCACCTCGGGGTCGACGGTGGCGTTGCCCTTGTCGTCCCACTGCCAGACGCCCTTCTTGCCCGCCTTCACGAAGCGGTCGAGGTTCTCGCTGACGGTGAACCGGTCCGGGAACGCCCCGTGCAGGGTCTCCCCGACGTGCAGGGCGATCGCCGGGCCGACCAGCTGCATCAGCGTCAGCGGCGTCATCGGCAGGCCCAACGGCTCCAGTGCCTTGTCCGCGACGTCGAACGGCGTGCCCTCGTCCACGGTCACCAGCACCTCGCCGAGGAAACGCAGCAGCAACCGGTTGACCACGAACGCGGACGCGTCCTTGACCAGCACGCTCGACTTCTTGAGCTGCTTGCCGAGCGCGAACGCCGTCGCCAGGGCGGCGTCGTCGGTCTTCTCCGCGCGGACGATCTCCAGCAGCGGCATCACCGCGACCGGGTTGAAGAAGTGGAACCCGACCACGCGCTCCGGGTGCTTCAGCTGCGACGCCATCGCGGTGATCGACAGCGACGAGGTGTTCGTCGCCAGGATCGCCTCGGGCGAGACGTACTGCTCCAGGTCGGCGAAGACCTTCTGCTTGACGCCCAGCTCCTCGAACACCGCCTCGATCACGAAGTCGGCGTCGGCGAACGCGGACTTGTCGAGCGAGCCGGTGACGAGCGCCTTCAGCCGGTTCGCGCCGTCCGGCGAAACCCGCTTCTTGGCCAGCAGCTTGTCGATCTCACCGTGCACATAGGACACACCCTTGTCGACGCGTTCCTGGTCGACGTCGGTGAGCACCACCGGCACCTTGAGACGGCGCACGAACAGCAGCGCCATCTGGCTGGCCATCAGGCCCGCGCCGACGATGCCGACCTTGTTCACCTTGCGCGCCAGCGACTTGTCCGGCGCGCCCGCCGGCCGCTTGGCCCGCTTGTTGACCAGGTTGAACGAGTACAGCCCGGCCCGCAGGGTGTCGTCCATGAGCAGTTCGGCGAGCCCGTCGGTCTCGGCCGCGTAGCCGCGGTCGAGGTCGTTCTCGCGGGCCAGCTCCAGCAGCTCGACGGCCTTGGTCGCACCGGGGGACGCGCCCTTGGTGCGTCCGTCCACAATGGCCTTGGCGCGGGCGATCGCGGCGTCCCAGCCCGCGCCGCGGTCGATCTCGCGGCGGGCGGGGGTGATCTCGCCGTTGACGACCTTCGCCAGCCACAGCAGGGACTGTTCGAGGTAATCGGCCGAACCGAAGACCTCGTCGACGATGCCGAGCTCCGCCGCCTGCGCGACCTTCAGCATCTTGTTCTGGGCCAGCGCGTTCTCGATGATCACGGTGACCGCGGCGTCCGGCCCGATCAGGTTCGGCAGCAGCTGCGTGCCGCCCCAGCCCGGGAACAGGCCGAGGAAGACCTCGGGGAACGCGATCGCGGCGGTGTTCTCCGAAAGCGTGCGGTAGTGGCAGGAGAGCGCGAGTTCGAGCCCGCCGCCCATCACCGCGCCGTTGACGAACCCGAACGTCGGGATCTCGGATTCGGTGAGGCGCCGGAACACGTCGTGCCCGGTCTGCGCGATCTCCCGCGCCAGCGCCGGATCCGCGACCGCTTCGACGCCGGAAAGGTCGGCGCCGACGGCGAAGATGAACGGCTTGCCGGTGACCGCGATCGCGGCGGGTTCCGCGGCGAAGGCGGCGTCGATCGCGGTGTTGAGGCTCACCAGGCCCTGCGGGCCGAAGGTGTTCGGCCGGGTGTGGTCGTGGCCGTTGTCGAGGGTGATCAGCGCGACGGGCTTGTCGAGCCCGGGCACCTTCACCAGCCGGGTGACCGCGTTCGTGACGACCTCGTCGGGGAAGGCGGCTTTCGCCTGCTCAGCGGTGAAAGTCATGTTACTTGGCCCCCTCGAAAGCCGGGTTCTCCCAGATGACCGTGCCGCCCATGCCGATGCCGATGCACATGGTGGTCAGGCCGTAGCGCACGTCGGGACGCTCGGCGAACTGACGCGAAAGCTGCGTCATCAGCCGGACCCCGGAGGACGCGAGCGGGTGACCGCAGGCGATCGCGCCACCCCACTGGTTGACGCGGGGGTCGTCGTCGGCGATGCCGAAGTGGTCGAGGAACGCGAGCACCTGGACCGCGAACGCCTCGTTGATCTCGAACAGGCCGATGTCGTCGATCGACAGGCCGGTGCGCTTGAACAGCTTCTCGGTGGCGGGCACCGGGCCGATGCCCATGACCTCCGGCTCGACGCCGGCGAAGGAGTAGCCCACCAGGCGCATGCCGATCGGCAGGCCGAGCTCGCGGGCGGTGTCCTCGTCGGCGAGCAGGGCCGCGGTGGCGCCGTCGTTGAGCCCGGCCGCGTTGCCCGCGGTGATCCGGCCGTGCGGGCGGAACGGCGTCTTCAGCCCGGCGAGCTGCTCGACGGTGGTGCCCGGGCGCGGCGGCTCGTCCTCGGTCGCGAGACCCCAGCCGAGTTCCTTGGACCGGGTGGCGACCGGGACCAGCTCGGGGCCGATCTTGCCGGTCTTCACGGCTTCGGCGTATTTCTCCTGGCTGCGCGCGGCGAAGGCGTCGGTGCGCTGCTTGGTGATCGCCGGGAACCGGTCGTGCAGGTTCTCCGCGGTCTGGCCCATGACGAGCGCCGTCGGGCCGACGAGCTTGTCGGCGATGATGCGCGGGTTCGGGTCCACGCCCTCGCCCATCGGGTGGCGGCCCATGTGCTCGACGCCGCCGGCGATGGCGATGTCGTAGGCGCCGAAGCCGATCCCGCTCGCGGTGGTGGTGACCGCGGTCATCGCGCCCGCGCACATCCGGTCCAGCGCGAAACCGGGCACCGACTTCGGCAGGCCCGCCAGCAGCGCGGCGGTGCGGCCGATGGTCAGGCCCTGGTCGCCGATCTGCGTGGTGGCGGCGATCGCCACCTCGTCGACGCGCTCGGGCGGCAGCTCGGGGTGCCGCCGCAGCAGTTCACGGATGGCGTTGACGACGAGGTCGTCGGCACGGGTGCCGGCGTACATGCCCTTTTCGCCTGCCTTGCCGAAGGGCGTCCGCACCCCTTCGACGAAGGCGACATTGCGTACCGACCGCGCGTTCGGCGCGAGCGGTGTTGCTCCTGCGGCCACGAATGCTCCTGAAGTAGAGGTTGTCCTGACCGCACCCTAGCCCCGGTTACCCGTCGGTAACCAGGTTGGTGGCCCGGTCGAGTGGGGGAAGGCACACTCCCGGGGTCACCCGCCTCGGCCGCTTGGCCGATCCGGGGGCGGTGGGGAAGTTGCTATGTTCGAAGTGATCAGGGGGAGGGATCACGATGAACTCGCCGGGGCCTGCCGTCACCCGTCGTGCGCTACTGGGGACGGCGGTCCTCGCGTCACTGGCCGCCTGCACTCGGGCGAACCCGCCCGCGCCGCCGCCCGCCCCTCCGCCACCCACCACGCGGCAGTTCCACGACCGGTTGATGGAGCTGGAGAAGAAGTTCGACGCCCGGCTCGGCGTGTACGCGCTCGACACCGAAGGCGGCGGCACCGTCGAGCATCGTGCCGACGAGCGGTTCGCGTTCTGCTCGACGTTCAAAGGGGTCGCGGCGGCCGCGGTCCTGCAGCGCAACCCGTTGTCGCATCTGGAAACCCGGGTCCGCTACTCGCGGGACGACCTGATGAAACACGCCCCGGTCACCGAGCGGCACGTGGCCACGGGCATGACGATCCGCCAGCTGTGCGACGCCGCCGTCCGGTTCAGCGACGGCACCGCGGGCAACCTCCTGCTGCGGGATCTCGGCGGCCCCGCCGCGCTGACGGCGTTCACGCGCGGTCTCGGCGACACGGTCACGCGGATGGACCGGGTCGAACCGGCCATCACCGAGGCCACGCCGGGCGACCTTCGCGACACCACCACGCCGCGGGCCTTCGCGGCCGACTACCGGGAGATCGTGCTCGGGGACACGCTGCCCGCCGAGAAACGCGACTTCCTGCGCGATCTGCTCCAGCGCACCGTCACCGGCGCCGGCCGGATCCGGGCGGGCCTGCCGCCCGGCTGGACCCTCGCCGGCAAGACCGGAACGGGTGAGTACGGCACGCTGAACGACATCGCCGTCCTGTGGCCGCCGGACAAGGCGCCGATCGTCCTGGCGATCATGTCCAGCAAGGCGGCGAAGGACGCTCCGTACGACGAAGCGCTGCTCGCCGAGGCCGCGAAATACGTCGTGGAAACGCTCGCCTAACCCGTAACTCGCGTGCTCGAAGACGGAACTCGCGTGCTTGGAGCCGTAACTCATGAGATACGGCTCCAGGCACGCGAGTTACGCGTCCAGGCACGCGAGTTACGGCTTAGTTGCCGGTGGCGCTGGGGAGCAGGGCGGGGCAACCGGCGGTCTTGTAAGCCGGGTCGTACTCGAAATGCCATTTCTCGTTGTCGTAGCGGCGGCACCAGCCGAGCGCGCCGCCGTTCTTGTCCACCCACGCGGCCGAATTCAGCGGCTGGATGTCGACGGCGATCCCCTTGACGTGCATGGACGTCTCCGGCTGCAGTGCCCATTTCTTGGCCTGCTCCACGGAGCCGAACCGCTCGACGGCCTTGTCGAATTCGCGCTGCTGCTGGGCCCGGCTTCGCTTGCCGTCGTTCACGCAGAGCGTGATGTTCTGTGCTTTGGCCTTGGCGCGCATGGCGTTCCACGCCTCGATCACGTCCGTGCGCATCCCGAAGGTGTCTTCGTCGACATAGCGCTTGTCGACGGCGCAGGTCGGGCCGCTCTCGGGGCCGGGGACCTCTTCGAGGACCGCGAGCGCCTGCCCGTTCACCGGTTTGACGGCCAGGCCGGTGGCGCCGAGCGTCACCATCGCGGCCACGACGAGTCCCAGCGCCGCGAACACGCTGATCACGGTCCGGCGGCTGGAGGTGGATGTGGTGGGCACCACTCCGAAGTTACCCAGCGCCTGGCGGGCCGCCACGGTTTGTGAGGTTGTTCCCAGAACGGCGGAACCAGACAACCTCGTGAGTGGTAAGGACGGTTCTAACCGTCCTTACCACTCACGAGGCGGGACTCAACGACTCAAGTACCCGAGCCACCCGCCGTACCCCGTGATGTCCTCGGCACCCTCCACGGCGCCGGGCTCGCAGACGAATCCGGGCACCTCGCTCCCGTCGGCCAGCCGGACCTTCCCGATGGCCAGCGGCGCGGGAACACCCGCCACGAACTCGCCGAAGCCGCTCAGGGGCAGGTCCCACACCTCGGCCTCGATCGCCGCACCGCCCGAAGCGACCCGGACGAGGCCGGGTTTCGGCGGCACGGTGTCCAGCGCGAACAGCCGGTACTCCGCCGCCGTCGGTCCCGCGGAAACGAACCGGCCACCACGCGAGGTCAGCTCGTGGTTCAGCGGCTGCCCGCGCAGATGCGCGCCGACGACCGCGATCCGCGTCCGCCGCGGCACCGAGCGGGCGACGTCGGCGAGGATCCGGTCGGCGTACGCGGGCCCGACCAGCATCACCCCGAACGGCAGCCCGCCCACGGTTCCGGCGGGCACGGCGAGCGACGACAGGCCCAGCAGGTTCGTCGAGTTCGTGAACCGGCCCAGCCGCGCGTTCACGCCCAGCGGGTCGGCCTCGACTTCGGCGATCGTCGGGTGTTCCGTCGTCGTGGGCAGCAGGATGCAGTCCACAGTGGACAACACTGCCGACGCCTCGCCGGAAAGACCGTCGAGCGTGGCGAGGTCACTGAACAACCGATGCGCCGGGATGTCCCTCGCCGCGCCGATGATTTGCCGCACGGCCGGATCGACGGCATCCGGATGCCTGTCGATGAACTCGCCGACCGCCGAGTACCGCTCGGCCACGAAAGCGCCTTCGTACAGCAGGCGCGCCGCGGCCAGGAACGGTGATATGTCGACAGGGACCAGTTCCGCGCCCGCCTCCCGATACGAGCGAGCCGCCTCGGCGAACGCCTCGGCCCAGCCGTCCTGCAACGGGCCCACCTCGGACGGCACGCCGATCCGGAAAGGACGGTTCGGCACCGGAAGATCACGCGGCTCGCTCAGGCAGGCGAACGCCGCCATCGCCTCGTCGACCGTCCGCGCGAACACCGTGACGCAGTCGATGCTCGCGCACGCGGGCACGACACCGGTCGTCGGCAGCAGTCCGCGCGTCGGCTTCAGCCCGACGATCCCGTTGAACGCCGCCGGGACCCGGCCGGATCCGGCGGTGTCCGTGCCCAGCGCGAGATCCGCGATCCCGAGCGCCACCGCGACCGCCGACCCCGAACTCGACCCGCCCGAGACGTACGCCGGATCGATCGCGTTCCGGACCGCCCCGTGCGGGCTGCGCGTGCCGACCAGCCCGGTCGCGAACTGGTCCAGATTGGTCGTGCCCAGGATCAGCGCCCCGGCCGCGCGCAGCCGCGCCACCACCGGCGCGTCCTCGTCCGGCCGATAGGCGTACTCGGGGCAAGCCGCCGTGGTCGGCAGCCCGGCGACGTCGATGTTGCCCTTGACCGCGGCGAGTTTCCCGTACAGCGGCAAGGATTCCCCCGCCGCGCGACGGGCTTCCAGCTTCTCCGCGTCGTCGAGCACGTCCGCCTCGGGACGCAGGTCGATCCAGATCTCGGGCCGGCCGGCCCGCGCGATCCGGTGGTACGCGGCGCGCACCCGCTCCGGCACGCTCATCCCGCGCTCCTTCCCACTACCACCAGCGGTGTGCCGGGGGCGACTTGATCACCCGGCGAGACGAGGACCTCGACGACCTCACCGGCCGCGGGCGCGGGGATCCGCGCCTCGGTCTTCATCGCTTCGAGGATCACCAGCGTCTCGGCCGCGTCGATCTTCTTCCCGGGCTCGACGTCCACCCGCCACACGGTCGCCGCGAACGGCGCTTCGACGACGTGCCCGCCGGGCGGGGCCTCGACCTTCGTGGTCGGGACCTTCGCGCCGACCGGCTCCGGCCGCGGGTCGAACTCGCCCGCCGCCGCCCACGCCTGCCGCTCCGCCTCGAACGCCGCGCTCTGCTTCGCCCGGAACGCGGCGATGTCGGCCGCGTTGTCGGCCAGGAAGCGTTCGTGGTCGGCCAGCGCGAACTCGCCGTCGGTGATGTCGAGTTCGAGCTCTCCCGCCGAACTCCGTGCCCGCAGGTCGAGCAGTTCCTCCGCGCTCACCGGGTACCACGAGATCCGGTCGAAGAACCGCAGCAGCCACGGCGAACCCGGCTCGAACGACCCGCGCTGCCGCCAGCCGCTCCACACCTGCACGGTCCGCCCGACGAACTGGTAGCCGCCGGGGCCCTCCATACCGTAGATGCACAGGTACGAGCCGCCGATGCCGACCGAGTTCTCCGCGGTCCAGGTGCGGGCCGGGTTGTACTTCGTGGTCACCAGCCGGTGCCGCGGGTCCAGGGGAGTGGCCACCGGCGCGCCGAGATAGACGTCGCCGAGGCCGAGCACCAGGTACTCCGCGTCGAACACCGTGCGGTAGACGTCGTCCACACTGGACAGACCGTTCACCCGGCGGATGAACTCGATGTTCCACGGGCACCACGGCGCGTCGTCCCGCACGCCCGCCATGTACCGCTCGATCGCCTCACGCGTCGCCGGGTCGTCCCAGGACAACGGCATCCGCACAGTCCGGCTCGGCACCACGAGATCGGCGGTGCGCGGCAGGTCGTGCTCCACCTCCTGCACGAGGCCGAGCAGTTTCGGCACCGGGAGCACGTCCGGATCGACGTGGACCTGCAGCGAGCGAATGCCCGGAGTCAGGTCGATCACGCCGTCGAGCCCTTCCGTGGCCAGCCGATCGGCCAGGGCGTGGACCCGCATCCGCAGCGCCAGGTCCAGTTTCATCGGCCCGTACTCGATCAGCAGGTTGTCGTCGCCGCTGCGCCGGTAGGTGACCTCGGGGTTCTCGTCCGCTGTGGACAGACGGCCGAGGATGCCGCCGTCGTCGATCGGCTTCCGGCTCGCCTTGACCGCAGTCGCCGGCTCGTCCCGCAGCGCGCCCGCGTGCTCGGTGGTGATCGGCACGAACCGCACGGTGTCGCCCGGCCGCAGCTGGCCGAGTTTCCACCGCTGCCCGGTCACCACGGTCGCCGGGCAGACGAACCCGCCGAGGCTCGGCCCGTCCGGGCCCAGCAGGATCGGCAGGTCGCCGGTGTAGTCGACGGCGCCGATCGCGTACGGCGTGTCGTGAATGTTCGACGGGTGCAGTCCCGCTTCGCCGCCGTCCTCCCGCGCCCAGCGCGGCCGTGGCCCGACGAGCCGGACGCCGGTCCGCGCGGAGTTGAAGTGCACCTCCCAATCGGTGGCGTAGAAGGTCTCGACGTCGTCCGTGGTGAAGAACTCCGGCGCGGCGTGCGGCCCCTCGGCCGCGCCGATCTCCCAGTGCGTGGCGAAGACCGGGCGTTCGGCCTCGGGGACGGGACCGGTGACGGCGTTCTCCGGAAGCGGCCCGGGGGAGAGGACGTCCCCGGTCGCCAGCGCGCGCCCGCCGTGCCCGCCGAAACCGCCGAGGGTGAACGTCGCCGCGCTGCCGAGGAAGTCCGGCACGTCGATCCCGCCGCGCACGAGGACGTACGCGCGGAGCCCGGCGGTCCCGGTGCCGACGTCGAGCACGCCGCCCGCGGGGATCTCGACCGGTGTCCATTGTGGAACAGAGGAACCGTCGACGGTCACCGGCGAAGGAGAACCCGTGACGCAAACGATTGCGTCCGCGGTGAACCGCAGCGAGACACCGTCCACAGTGCACTCCAGGCCGGCCGCGCCTTCGGGATTGCCGAGGGCGCGGTTGCCCAGCCGCAGGGACAGGTCGTCCATCGGCCCGTTCGGCGGGACACCCACGTGCCAGAACCCCAGCCGGCCCGGCCAGTCCTGGACGGTGGTCATCGTGCCGCCCCGCAGGACCTCGATCCGCGGTTCGGGATCGGTGATCGTGCCGAGGGTCGCGGTGTCGTGCGTGACCTCGTGCAGCCGCCGATCCGCGGCGACCGCGCGCAGCTGGCCGAGGTTCGTCCGGACGCCGTCCACCCGGCTTATCCCGAGCGCCTCGCTCAGCGCGGAAAGCGCCTCGCGCCGATCCGCGCCGACGGTGATCACCTTGGCGAGCAGCGGGTCGTAATGCGTCGTCACCTTCGCCCCGGCCTCGACCCAGGTGTCGACCCGGACGCCCTCGGGGAAATGAGCGCGGGTCAGCAGGCCCGCGCTCGGCCGGTGCCCGGCGGCCGGATCCTCCGCGTACACGCGGGCTTCGATCGCGTGCCCGCGCGGCGACGGCGTGGTGGCGAACATCCCGGTGTCGCCGTCGGCGAGCCGGAGCATCCACGAGACCAGGTCGATGCCGTAGACCGCCTCGGTGACCGGATGTTCGACCTGCAGCCTCGTGTTGACTTCGAGGAACGCGGCCTCTTCGCGCTCCGGGTCGTAGATGAACTCGACCGTTCCGGCGGACCGGTAGCGCACCGAAGCGCAGAGGTCGACGGCCGCCGAGACCAGTTTCTCCCGCACCGCTTCGGAAAGCCCCGGCGCGGGGCACTCTTCGAGCACCTTCTGATTGCGCCGCTGCAGGGTGCAGTCCCGCGTGCCCAGCGCCAGCACCTCACCCGTGCCGTCGCCGAACACCTGGACCTCGACATGCCGCGCGCGGGTCACGAGCCGTTCGAGGAACACGCCCGACGTCGAGAAGCTCTTGGCCGCGATGTTCTGCACCGCCTCCCAGGCGTCGCGGAGTTCCCCGGCGGACGCGCAGGCCCGCATGCCGATCCCGCCGCCACCGCCGGTGGCCTTGAGCATCACGGGATAACCGATCTCCGCTGCCGCCCTCTCGGCGTCTTCCAGGGCGGCCAGCAAGCCGGTACCCGGCAGCAGCGGAACGCCGGCTTCGACGGCCTTTTCCCGTGCGGTGTGCTTGCTGCCGAAGACCTCCAGATGCTCCGCCGCGGGACCGGCGAACCGGATCCCGGCCGCTTCCACGGCCCTGGCGAAGGCGGCGTCCTCGGACAGGAAGCCGTAACCAGGGTGGATCGTGTCCGCCCCGGTCTTCAGCGCGGCTTCGATGATGGCGTCGCCGAGGAGATAGCTCTCTCTCGCCGGCGCCGGGCCGAGACGGACGGCTTCGTCGGAAAGCCGTACGTGCGCGGCCGTGCGGTCGGCGTCGGAGTAGACGGCGACCGTCGGAATGCCCATCTCCCTTGCCGTCCGGATGATCCGGACGGCGATTTCCCCCCGGTTGGCGACGAGCAGTTTCACGCGCCACCGCCGGTGACGATCATCCGGACCGGCGTCGGGTCGAAACCGTTGCACGGATTGTTGATCTGCGGGCAGTTCGACACCAGCACGAGCACGTCGGTCTCGGCGCGCAGCCGGACTTCGAGACCGGGCGCGGAGATGCCGTCGACGATACCGAGCGTGCCGTCCTGTTCCACCGGCACGTTCATGTACCAGTTGACGTTGCTGACCAGATCCCGTTTGCCGAGCCCCCATTTGGCGCCTTCGGTCAGGAAGTTCTCGACGCAGGCGTGCTGGTACCGCGTGTGCTGGCCGTAGCGGAGGCTGTTCGATTCCTTGCTGCAGGCGCCGCCGATCGTGTCGTGCCGCCCGCAGGTGTCCTCCACGACGGTCAGCAGCGGTGCGCCCTCGCCGGTGCGCAGCACGCTGCCGGTGGTGAGGAAGATGTTGCGCTGCGCGGCGATCGTGGCGGCCGCGCTGTACCTCTTCGCCGTGTCGGCGGCGTCGTAGCAGAGGAAGTCGACGGCCTGGTTGCCGCCGAGATCGATGATCGCGAGCGTCTCGCCCTCGCGCAGCACGGTGGAATACGGCGCCCGCGCGGCGACCTCGGTGTCGGAGATGATCGTCGTCATGCCAGGCCCCTAGCGGTGAGGTAGTCGGCGGTGTTCTCGAAGGCGCGCTGTGCTTCGGGAGAGGATGTCCATTCAGGACTGTCCGGTGTGGACGGCGCGCTTCGCTGGGCGAGGACGCGCAACGGGGTGACCGTGTAGTCCGGGCGCGGGTCGAGCGGGTGCGCGACGTTGACGATCAGGACGATCACCGGGAGTTCGGTGCGCAGGACCACGGTCTTGCCGGGGCCCGCCGAACCGGTGAACGTCAGCCCGCCGTCGGTCTCCACGTGGACGCCCTGGAAGAAGGACAGGCTCGGCGGGAGATCGCGCGGCGCGAGGCCGTGTTTGGCGGCGGCGAGGGTGAACAGCGCGTTGCCCGACGGCGAATCGCCTTGTGGGCTCCCGTCGCCGTAGCGCTCGGCGTTGCCGTCCACAGTGGACGTTCCGCAGAGGGCGTCGTGTTTCCCGCTTTCGTCGGTGACGACGGTCGCGAGCACCCGCGCCTGGTCCGAAAGCAAGGCGATCGACTCGTCGAGGTAGGCGTTCCACTGGACCTTCACCGTGTCCGCGACGTTCAGCCGTTCCCAGGGCTGGTCGGCGTTGAACAGCAGCACATGCGCGCAGGCGTCGCCTTCGAGGTCGGTCAGCCGCAGTTCGGTGCCGCGGGCGAGGACCTTGTGGGTGTAGCCGCCGCCGGCGACGGTCTCGGCCCAGACCAGCTTCGCCGGGTCGATCCCGGGCGGCGGGTCCGGCCAGGTGGACGCCGGGATGGACGGCATCGCTTCGGCCACCGTGCCCGCCTGGGCGCGGGCATGGTCGCGCGCGCCGTACGTGGTCGATGTCGTGCTCATGGAACCTTCCTTCAGGTCGCGGGGACGGGAACCGTGGTGAGCGCGGAGCGGCGGCGCCAGCAGAGATAGCCGGTGAGCAGCGCGGCGCCGACGAACTCGATCGGGAACAACAGGACCCAGACGGAACCGGTGCCCGCCAGGTCGTAGATTTCGGCTCGTGGCCAGGCGATGTTGACGATCATCATCGCGCCGTACCCTACTGCCGCGATGTTGACCGGAATAGCCCATCGCCCCAGGGAGAAATGGCCGGGTTCGGCGGTGAAACGGCCTTGACGGCGGCGGATCAGCAGGGGTCCGGTCACCAGCAGATAGGCCAGATAGACCACGACCACCGAAGTGCCGGTGATGGTGCTGAAGATCGTCGGGTTCCCCAGATTCAGCAGCAGCAGCCCGATGGCGAGCACCCCGGACAGCACCGCGGGCGCGATCGGCGTGCCGGTGCGGGCGTTCACCGCGGAAAGGCGTTTGGCGCCGGGGAGCGCGCCGTCGCGGGCCATCGAGTAGAACAGCCGGACCGTGCCGGTCTGGATGGTCAGGGTGCAGACGACGACCGCGATCGCGACGTCGGCGAGGAAGACCCGGCCGAGCGTGTCGCCGAAGACGGCCGTGATCACATACGGCAGGCCCTTCCCGGCCAGCTGCCCGTCGGTCAGGCTCGGCGCGGCCATCAACGCGGTGATGACGACCGCGAGCCCGCCGATCCCGGAGATCAGGAGGGCGCGAAGCACGGCGCGAGGAGCGGTGCGGCGGGCGTCCTTCGTCTCCTCGGCGACGGAGGCGGCGGTATCGAAGCCGTACAGCACGTACGCCGCCATCAACGCCGAAGCGAGGACACCGCCGGCTCCAGGGCTGTCACACGCGGGCTGGAGCACGACCTGCGGACCGCGGACGGCGAACAGCGCGAGCCCGATGATCAGCACGAGGACGCCGACGAGTTCGGCCGCGACCCCGACGTCGTTGATCCGCGCCATCAGCCGCACGCCGCCCGCGTTGATCGCGGTGGTGACGACGATCAGCGCGGTGCCGAGCAGGACCGCGTTGCTGGCACCGGTCGGGGAGGTGATCGCCGGATCCCCGCCGACGAGCTGGAACCCGCTCCAGACCGACGGGAGGACGACCTGCAGCGCGATCGCGGCACCGGCGAGTGCCACGACGCAGCCCACCAGCATCATCCAGCCGGCGAGCCACCCCGCGAATCCGGGGGAGAGGTGTTTCGCCCACTGGTAAACCGATCCGGCCAGCGGGAATCGGGCGGCGAGTTCGGCGAAGTTGAGCGCGACGAGCAATTGCCCGGCGATCACCAGCGGCCATGTCCAGAAGAAGAGCGTGTCGCCGAACGAATAGCCGAAGGCGAACAGCTGGAACACCGTCGTAAGGATGGAAACGAAGGAGAAACCGGCGGCGAAGGCGGAGAAACCGCCCAGTGTCCGGCGAAGTTCTTGGCGGTACCCGAAGGCGGAAAGGTCCTCGGAGGGCATTGCGGAGGCTCCTGTCTCAAGGGCCGGATTTCGATCGGCTGACCGAAATTAAGCGCGTGCGGGATCCTTCCGATCTCCGCCGGGTAAGCGCGGTGTTAACAGATACCGGATTCGGTAACCTGGGCCGACCGCCGGACGTAACAAAGATCTTCGCGGAGAAATGGCAGGATCGGATAGATGACGAAAACGACCGGGGTGGGCAGACCGAGAGCCAGCGGCGCGGCCGCGAGCAAGCGGGAGGCGCGGCTCGCCGTCTTGGACGCGGCGGGGGAGCTGTTCACCGGCGCCGGCTACGCGGCGACGACCACGCGGGCCATCGCCGAACGCGCCGGCCTGCGCCAGGCGTCGCTCTACTACCACTTTCCGTCCAAAGAGGACATTCTCGCGGCGCTGCTGGAGGACACCGTCCGGCCGTCGCTGGACGTCGCGGGCGGGCTGTCGGCCAAGCTCGCGCCGGTCGGCACGAGGCTGTGGGCGCTGGCCTACGCGGACATCCACTTGCTCGGCAGCGCGCGGCACAACCTCGGCGCCCTGTACCTGCTGCCGGAGATCTCGTCGCCGCGGCTCGCGCGGTTCCGGGCCGAACGGGCGGAGCTCAAACGCGTGTACGGCTCGCTCGTCGCGGCGGCGGGCGTCACGGCCGCCCTCCAGGCGATCCGGACGGACCTCGTGTTCGGGCTCGTCGAGAGCATCGCGATCGTCCGGCGAGACCAGCCGGACCTGGACGTCGAGGCGCACGCCGTCGAAGGGGCCGACAGCGTGCTGAGGCTCGTCGGGCTCGGGGAGCCGGACACCGTCCTGCGCGGCTCCGCGCGAGCGCTGCTGGAGGGCTGAAAGCGTCCTTCACCGCATGCCATGAGGCGAAAGCGTCCTTGACCGCGTGCGACGAGGCGAAAGCGTCCTTCACCGCGTGACATGCGGTGAAGGCGTCCTTCAGCTCCCGCTCAGGTCGCGGTGGAGTGGAGCGCCTTGCTCAGCACCGCGACCGTCAGCTCGACCTGCCAGGGCCGGGCACCGCCGTCGCGCAGGACCTCGGCGACGGAGTCCTCGCTCAGCTCCGCGGGCGGACGCCAGCAGGTGCGGCGCACCAGTTCCGGCAGCAGCAGGTTCTCCACCGGCAGCCGCCGGTCCTCCGCGATCGCCGAAAGCGCCGCGCGGGCGGCGGAAAGCCGGGCGGCGGCGTCGGGATCCTTGTCCGACCACCGGTTCACCGGCGGCGGCCCGTCGGTCTGCTGCGCGGGGTGGGCAGTTCGTCGGCGGGGAGCGCGCGGGCGGCCTGCAGATGCCGCAGCCAGCTCGCGGTGTACTTGCGCTGCACCCGGCCGCTGAACACCGGCAGCGCCTGCAGCTGCTCGACGGTCTTCGGGTCGGCGGTGACGGCGTTGATGATCGCGCTGTCGGGCAGGATCCGGCTCGGCGCGCGGTCGCGTTTGCGGGCGAGCTCGTCGCGCGCCTGCCACAGCTCGCGGACGGCGGCGAGGCCGCGGGCGCTGCGGATCTTGTGCACGCCGGACGTCCGGCGCCACGGCTCGGCCCGAGGGGCGGGCGGCGGCGCGGTGCGGACGGCCTCGAATTCCTGCTGGGCCCATTCGAGCTTGCCCTGGGCGGCCAAGTCGGCTTCGAGCTTCTCGCGCAGCTCGATGAGCAGCTCGACGTCGAGGGCGGCGTAGTTCAGCCAGTCGACGGGAAGCGGGCGCTTCGACCAGTCGGCGGCGCTGTGCCCCTTCTCCAGCTGGTAGCCGAGGAGGAGTTCGACGAGGGTGCCGAGGGCGACCCGTTCGTACCCGGCGAGCCGTCCGGCGAGTTCGGTGTCGAACAGGCTCTTCGGGTGCAGGTCGAGTTCGGCGAGGCACGGCAGGTCCTGCGAGGCCGCGTGCAACACCCATTCGGCGTTGTTGAGGACTTCCGCGAGGGGTTCGAGCTGCCCTTCGAGCGGAATGGGGTCGATGAGGAAGGAGCCGGCACCTTCGCGGCGCAGCTGCACGAGATAGGCCTTGGGCCAGTATCGGTAGCCGGACGCGCGTTCGGTGTCCACGGCGATGGCCCCGCTGCCGCCCGCGATCTTCACGCAGGCTTCGGCGAGGGCGGTCGCGTCGGCGATCACCGGTGGAGTGCCCTCGGCGGGCTCGCGCAGCAGGACCGGTCCACCGGTGTCGTCGGTGCCGGTCTTCGGGTCCGTCTGCGGTTCTCCGGGTCGGTCGCCTTCCATAGGTGAAGACCCTACGGGACGAGCGGACCGCGCCTGGTCCGCCCGCCCCGCAGGGCTGTTCGCCTTTGTCAGCGGATCACGCCGGCACGCATGGCCAGCGCCACCATCTGAGCCCGGTCACCCGTGCCGAGCTTGCGCCCGATGCGGGAGAGGTGCGACTTCACCGTGAGAGCGGAGAGGCTGAGTTCCTCGCCGATCTCCTTGTTGCTCTGGCCGTCGGCCACGAGCTGCAGCACCTCGACCTCGCGCGCGGAAAGCTCGCGCGGGGTGTTGTCGGTGCCGGCGACCCGGGTGCCGGTGGCCAAGACCGGTGCGACGCTCGGGTCCGCGTAGACGCCGCCCTCGAGCACCCTGCGGACGCCGTCGGTCACCACGACCGGCGAAGCCGACTTGAGCAGGTATGCCTGGGCGCCGGCCTGGAACGCCGACCTGACCGCGTACGGGTCGTCTGATGAAGCGAGCACCACTACTCGAGGCCAGCCGTGGCTACGGAGTTCCGTAACCAGCTCGATGCCGCTGCCATCCGGCAGTCCGAGATCGAGGATCGCCAGGTCACAAGGCCCGGTGGCCTGTGCTCGCGCCCTCGCCTCGGCCACCGTGGCGGCCTCGTGGACGGTGCCCGCACCCATCTGTGCGAGTCTTGCTGAGATTGCCTCCCTCAACAGCGGGTGGTCATCGACCACCAACACGGAAAAAAGCTCTTCCCGCGGGTGCGGAACCATGCTCGCCGGCAATGAACCGGCTGGCGTGGATCGGACGGCCTGAGAAATGCCGACGGTAGCCACGTCACTACCTCCCTGGAGTCGGTCGTGCCCCCCGACCGGCACCGGGACTTTCGGCCGTTTAGCCGCGCCAGCTTTAGACCGAAAGTGGTGTCGTCGATGGCACTGTAGCCGCCCTGAGGCCTTCGCGGGGGATCGAATGGGTATCTATCTCAAACCAGTGGTCACTCAGGGAGTTCGTAGTAACACGATCGGGCTAGTACACAGCCGGTGGCTAACACATCGCCGAAAGAACACGATGCACTGGGGTTACCGGGGTCCAATCGACTGTGCAGATGAGCCGTGCACCTGCCGGTGCCTCTGCCCGGGACCTTCGCGGGGCGGGGTGACCGAGGCCGGAAAGTGCCTCTGGCGTCGGCCTTGATCAACTTCGCGGAGAGTCATGATCGCTTCGCTCGGTGACGGAGGTGGTAACGCTCCGGAAGCGTCTCGGCTCACTCGCGGACGTATTCGATCTTGTTGCGGACGGTGACAGCCGGGGTAGCACGAACGGGGTGGTCCAGACCTCTGGGTGGACGGCTCCGCGCAGGTGGGGGCTGGTCTAGTCCAGATGGCCGCTTGGTGACCTTCGGCGGCGTACGGACGCTCTGAGAGGCTCGCGAATGGGGTAAGCGAAGTCGCTTCAGGCCCTTCGCGGCATCGCGGCTGTCCGTGAAGGCCTCCTTGCCTACCTTGAGGGTAGTGAAGGAGTCCCTCACGGCTCCGCGAGTGGAGCAAGGGACCTTTGCTACAGCGCTAGTTTTCCTAGCGGCGCTAGATGGCCGACGATCGCAATATAACCCGAATGCTATGTCTCGATTGATGGGAACCCGGCGTGTCGGGGACCGTGGCCGAGTCCGTGAAGGCCTCCTTGAGGGACCCAGAGTCCCTCAAGGAGGCCTTCACGGACTTGCGGAGAAGTGGCTCAGGAGGACTGGCGCTGCTCGAACAGGGTCACGCCGACCGGCGGCAGCCCCACGACGCTCGCCATCACCTGGCAGAACGCCTGCCCGTGCGGCCGCAGCGCGGCGTCGGTCGGTGTCCAGGACGCCCGGAGCTCCAGATCGTCGGTACGCGCGGGCCCGGAGATGTCGCCGAAGCGGGCCGACGAGGTCTCGGTGACCGTGCCGCCCAGCGCCGTCCACTCCGCGCCGGAGGTCTCCAAAGCGTCGGTCAGCCACGACCAGCCCACGGCGGGCAGGAAGGGATCGGTCGCCAGTTCCCGGTCGAGTTCCGCGCGGACGTACATGACCAGCCGCAGGACCCCGTCCCAGCCCTCCTGGCCCTCCGGATCGTGCAACAGCACCAGCCGCCCCGACGCCAGCACGTCCGCCGGCCCTTCCACTTCGCAGCTGACCGCGTAGGACCACGGCGCCAGCCGCTGCGGCGGGCGCATCGTCTCCAGCTGGACTTCGGGGCGGGGCCGGACCGATTGCAACGCCGCGACGGCTTCACGGAAGAGATCGGGTACTGACGTCATCGCGGTCACCAACCGACTGTAAGACGCGATCGTCCGGTTCGGGGCGCAGGCGCGCCGAGAGTAAGGCCTCCGAGCGCACATGGCACCATGAACCGTGATGTCTCCTTCAGTTGCTTCTCCCGCGCAGACCGTCCCGGCGGCCCGGCGCGCCCTGCCCGGTGCGCCGTTCCTGGCCGCCGCGCGCGGCGAACGCCCGGCCCACACCCCCGTGTGGTTCATGCGCCAGGCGGGCCGGTCGCTGCCCGAGTACCGGGCGCTGCGCGAGGGCACCTCGATGTTCGAGGCGTGCTTCGACCCCGAGATGCTCGCCGAGATCACGCTGCAGCCGATCCGCCGTCACGGCGTCGACGCGGCCATCCTCTTCAGTGACATCGTCGTCCCGCTCAAGGCGGCGGGCCTCGACATCGACATCGTCGCGGGCACCGGCCCGGTCGTCGCCGAGCCGATCCGCGACGCCGCGGGCGTGCGCGCGCTGCCGGTGCTGGAGCCGGAGCAGGTGGAGCGGGTCGCCGAGGGGGTCCGGCTGCTGGTCGGGTCGCTGGGCGAGACGCCGCTGATCGGGTTCGCCGGCGCGCCGTTCACGCTGGCCTCGTACCTCATCGAGGGCGGGCCGAGCCGCAACCACGAGCACACCAAGGCGCTCATGCACTCCGAGCCGGGGCTGTGGCACGAGCTGGCGGGGCGCCTGGCGGACATGGCGATCACCTTCCTCTCCGCGCAGCTCGACGCCGGGGCCGACGCGATCCAGCTGTTCGACTCGTGGGCGGGCGCGCTCTCGGAGCGGGACTACCGCGAGTTCGTCCTGCCGCATTCGGCGAAGGTGCTGTCCGCGGTCGCGGGCTACGGTGTGCCCCGGATCCACTTCGGCGTCGGCACCGGCGAGCTGCTGGTGGCCATGCGCGACGCGGGCGCCGACGTCGTCGGCGTCGACTGGCGCATTCCGCTCGACGAGGCGGTCCGGCGGCTCGGCGGCGGCGTGGTCCAGGGCAACCTCGACCCGGCGCTGCTGCACGCGTCCTGGCCGGTCGTCGAGGCCGAGGTCCGGCGGATCCACGCCGAGGGCCGCGCGGCCGACGGCCACATCTTCAACCTCGGCCACGGCGTGCTGCCCGGCGTCGACCCGGACGTGCTGACGCGCGTGGTCGGGCTGGTGCACGAGCTCCCGTGAGGACCATCGCCGTCGTCGGTGGCGGTATCTCGGGACTGACCGCGGCGTACCGGCTGCGGACGCTGCTCGGCGAAGACGCCCGGATCGTCGTCTTCGAGGCGACGGGTTCGCTCGGCGGGAAGCTCCGCACGGTGGAACTCGCCGGAGAACGCTACGACGTCGGCGCGGAGGCCTTCCTCGCCCGCCGTCCCGAGGCGCTCGCCCTGGTCCGCGAGGTCGGACTGGGCGAAATCCTCGTCCACCCCACCAAGGCCCGCGCCAAGATCCACGCCGGTGGCTCCGTGCTCGGTCTGCCGCCGGGCACGGTCATGGGTGTGCCCGCCTCCGCCGACGCGGTCGCGGGGGTGCTGTCGGAGAAAGGCCGCGCCCTGGTCGAGGCCGAGGCGTCGCTGCCTCCGCTGGAACTGCCCGCGGAAGATGTGCCGCTCGGCCCGCTGCTGCGCGAACGGTTCGGCGACGAACTGGTCGACCGGCTCGTCGATCCGCTGCTCGGCGGGGTCTACGCCGGGGGAGCGGACGGCCTCGGGCTGCGCGCGACCATGCCCGGTCTCGCGTCCGCGATCGATCGCGGCGCGCGTTCGCTCACCGAAGGCGCCGCGTCGCTCACGCCCGCCTCGCCGAATACGGCCCCGGTCTTCGGCACCCTCCTGGGTGGCCTCGGGACATTGATCGCCCGGCTCGCGGAGCTGTCCCGCGCCGAGATCCGGACCGGGACCACGGTGACGGCGCTCGAACGCACCGCCGGCGGCTGGAAGGTCGACGACCTCGACGCCGACTCCGTCCTCCTCGCCGTCCCGGCGCCCTCGGCGCGGCGACTGCTCGACGGTGTCGCGGGAGTGGCCTCGTCGGTGTTCGCCAAGATCGAACTCGCGTCCATGGCGGTGGTCGCGCTCGCGCTGCCGCCGGGGACCGCGTTGCCGGAGTCGTCCGGGGTGCTGATCGGCGCGGGGGAGCGGGACGCGGCCGGGAAGCCGTTCGCCGCCAAGGCGTTCACGTTCTCCTCCCGCAAGTGGGCGCAGTACGGCGAAGGCCCGGTGCTGGTGCGTGGCTCGGTCGGCCGTTTCGGCGAACCGGGGGCGCTGCACGCCGACGACGACGAACTCGTGCGCGTGGTCCGTGACGACCTGGCCCGGCTGACCGGCGTCACGGCCGAGCCGATCGACACCCTGGTGACCCGATGGGGCGGCGGGCTCCCGCAGTACGGCACCGGGCACCTCGTCCGCGTCGAGCGGATCGAACGTGCCGTGGCGGCCGTCCCGGGGCTCGCCGTGGCGGGCGCGACGCTGCACGGCGTCGGGCTGCCCGCCTGTATCGCGACCGCCGACGCGGCCGCCCGCCGCATCGCCGGGATCACACCGCCCCACGAGGGCTCCTGAGCACCGGCAGTGCCAAGATGGCGGTATGGCGCGGCTGAACTACAACGAGCTCAATGACACCATCCGCTACACCGCCTGGTCGGTCTTCCGTGCCGAGCAGGGCAAGCTCGGCGAAGACCGGGCGAAGGCGACCGCGGAGACCACCGAGTACCTCGACGCGCTGGAGGCCAAGGGCGTCGTCGTCCGCGGTGTCTACGACCTCTCCGGCCTGCGCGCCGACGCCGACTACATGATCTGGTGGCACGCCGAGGAGATCGAGCAGGTCCAGGCGGCGTACAGCGGTTTCCGGCACACGCCGCTCGGCCGCGCGTCGGCGCCGGTGTGGAGCCAGGTCGCGCTGCACCGCCCGGCGGAGTTCAACAAGAGCCACATCCCGGCGTTCCTCGCCGGGGAAGAGGCCCGCAAGTTCATCTGCGTGTACCCGTTCGTGCGCTCCTACGAGTGGTACCTGCTGCCCGACGACGAGCGCCGCAAGATGCTCGCCGACCACGGCAAGGAGGCCCGCGACTACCCGGACGTCCGCGCCAACACGGTCGCGTCGTTCGCGCTGGGCGACTACGAGTGGATCCTGGCCTTCGAGGCCGACGAACTGCACCGCATCGTCGACCTGATGCGTCATCTGCGTGGCACCGAGGCCCGCCTGCACGTGCGCGAGGAGATCCCGTTCTACACCGGGACCAAGGTGGAACCGGCCGAGCTGATCGCGCTCCTGCCCTAGTGAAGGCCTCCGTGGACACCCGCGTCTGGACCACGCTCACCGGCGATGCCCTCGCCGAAGACGCCGTCGAGATCACCGGCCCCGAGTCGGTGCTGCCCGGGACCTTCCGGGTCGAGGAGGCGGCGACGACGAGTATCGCCGCGGCGACGCTCGCGGCCGGGGAACTGTTGAGGCTGAGGGGAATCGAGCCGGGCAAGGTCTCGGTCGACACCCGGCACGCCGCCGCGTCGTTCCACAGCGAGCAGTACGTCCGCGTCGACGGGGAGCCGGTGCCGTTCAGCGCCCCGCTGTCCGGCGACTACCGCGCGAACGACGGCTGGGTGCGGCTGCACTGCAACTACCCGCGTCACGTGTCCGCCGTGTGCTGGGGTCTCGGCGTACCCGCGACACGGGCGGCGTTCGAGAAGGTCGTGGCGGCCAAGTCGAAGTACGAGGTCGAGTCGGCCGTGGTCGGCGCCGGTGGTGCCGCCGCCGTGATGCGGACCCGTGACGAGTGGCTGGCGCACAAACAGGGACAGGCGTCGAGCGCGTTGCCGGTCGCCGACATCCGGCCGCTCGGCCCGTCGGAACCCGTGCGGCTCTTCGAATCCGGCCGGCCGCTGGGCGGGGTGCGGATCCTGGACCTGACCCACGTCATCGCCGGGCCGGTCGCGGGCCGGGTGCTCGCCGCGCACGGCGCGACCGTCATGCACATCGGTTCGGCGCAGCTGCCGACCGTGCCGCCGCTGGCCGTCGACACCGGCATGGGGAAGCTCTCGGCGTACGTCGACCTGGAGACCGAGGCCGGGCGCTCACGGCTGCGCAAGCTGATCGCCCGCGCCGACGTCGTGCTGCAGGGTTTCCGGCCGGGTTCGTTGACGGCCAAGGGTTTCTCGCCGGAAGCGATCGCCGAGCTGCGGCCGGGCATCGTGGTCGCGGACCTCTCCGCCTATGGCTGGGAAGGGCCGTGGGCGCGCAGGCGCGGGTTCGACAGCCTGGTGCAGATGGCGTCGGGGATCGCCGACGAAGGCGGCAAGACGGCCGGGCTCGACGGCCCGGGACCGCTTCCGGTGCAGGCACTCGACCACGCGACCGGCTGGCTCACCGCGGCGGCGATCATGACCGCCGTCCGCCGGGCCGTCACCGAAGGCGGCAGTCAGCATGTCCGGACGTCGCTCGCCGGGACCGGGGAGTGGCTGAACTCTTTGGGACGCAAGGAGCCTGGGCCCACCGGCTTCGACGGCGGCGAGTGGCTCGAAGACGTCGACGGCCAGCTCGGCCGGGTCACCCGGGTGAAGATGGCAGGCACCCTCCCGGGCTCGAATCCACAATGGACGGAAGCGACGCACGTGGCGGGGAGCGACCGCCCGGTTTGGTGAAACCGCATTCAGAGGACTAAATGCGGCGTAGCCAGCTCGCGAGCCGGCCCGGGGCTTCGGGACCTCGCCGCGCTCCACGAGCCACGTGCCGAAAGCATCCGCGTAGGCACGCGCGCGGATCGCGTCGGTCTTCGGGTGGGCGACCGCGTACTCGCGGAAGAGGGCGGCGAACCGGTCGCCGAGGGCCTCGGCGAGATCCGGGCGGAGGTAGGCGGCCAGCCTGCTTTGCTTGTTCCGCAAGACGTTCGCCTCGATGCGGAGCCTGTCCGCGTCGAAGCCCGCCGGAGCCTCGCCTCCGGCGAGAAGCGCCTTGAGCAGCTCCGCCTGCTGCCCGGCGAGCCGCTCCCGGGGCGACGTCACGGCGAGACCGCTTCCCGCAGCGCGGCCAGCTCGGCCGCCAGTTCCGTGTCGGACGGGTAGTCGTCGTCGCGTTCCAGCAGGACGCCGGGCGGTTCGGTGCGGCGCCGCAGTTCGCGCAGCAGCTCCAGGACCTCCGGCACCACCGGATGGGCGTGCGTGTCGTGATAGACGCCGTCGCGTTCGACACCGCCCGCCATATGGGTGTACGCCAGGCGCTCCCACGGGATCTCGTCGAGGAACCGCTCGGGATCGGTGCCGAGGTTGCGGGCGTTGGCGTACAGATTGGCGACGTCGACGATCAGCAGGCAGCCGGTCCGCTCGGTGAGCTCCCGCAGGAACTCCGACTCGGTGAACTCCGCGTCCGGCCATTCCAGCACGGCCGCGATGTTCTCCAGCGCGAACGGGACCTCCACGATGGACTGCGTCAGGTTGACGTTGTCCACCAGGACGTCCAGCGCCTCCCGGGTGCGGGGGAGCGGCATCAGATGACCCGAGTCGAGGCCGCCCGCGCGCACGAAGCACACGTGGTCGCTGGCCAGCGGAGCGCCGAGCTCGCGGGTGAGGACCGCGAGATGCTCGACGCGCGCGGTGTCCAGCGGTTCGGCCCCGCCCAGCGACAGCGAGACGGCGTGCGGCAGGACCGGCATTCCCTTGTCGCGCAACGCGACCAAGGTCTCCGGAAGATGCCCGGCGTGCAGGTTCTCGGCGACGACCTCGACCCAGTCGACGCCCGGCAGCCGCGCGATCGAAAGGTCGAGCTCGTGCCGCCAGCCGATGCCGATCCCGAGCCTGCCGGGCCCGTCAGCCGCCACAACCGCCGCCTCCACCGCAGGAGCTGCCGCCGCTGCTGCACGAGCTTCCGCCACTGCTGCACGAAGAGCCGCCGCCGGACGAACCGCCGCCGAACCCGCTGGAGACCGGCGGCGGGATCAGGGCCGCGCTCAGCTCCTCGTCGGGGTACGAGGCGAGACCGCCGAACGCGACCGCCGCGGCGGCGCCGCCCAGCACCGCGCCGCCGGCGTACCCCGGTCCGTTCGGGATGCCGCGTTTGCGCTCCCGCCCGTGCGCGGACCTGGCCTTGTGGAGGACCCGGGCGCCCTCGCTGGTCGGACGCGGGCCCGGCCGCTTGTTCTTGAGCGCACGGGCGATCACCGTCGCGAACACGGCCGAGATCAGCAGCGGGATCAGGTATCCGACCGGGCGGTCCCCGGCGATCCCGGCGATCAGGCGCGCCACGCCGAGGATCAGGACGGCGAGGTACAGGAAGTACACGACCCGGCGGATCCGCGGCGTCTGATCGACGACGACCAGCCCTCGCGTCTCCAGCCCCTTGGCGAGCGCCTGCATCGGACCCGACAGCCGCAACCGGTCGCGAATGCCGCGGGTCGTGGCGTTGTGGCCCGGCCGCGCGCCCTTGGCGACGGCCTTCTCGATCGGGTCGGCGGGCTCGGGGCCCGTCAGCTGGAGCTGCTTCGAACTGCTGACCCGCAAGGTCCCGCGGTCGACCAGCGTCGCGATGGCCGTGTCGACCACCCGGTCCGGGCCGCCGGCGAGATAGGCGAACTCGTACACGGTCGGCTGCGGGCCGCTCACTTCGGCGCGTGGCCCTCTGTTGCCCAGTTTGGCCGCGATCGTCCACACGAAACCGGCGACCACCGGGAACACGATCAGGGCGCCATAGATCGCCAGGAAAGTAGGTCCGGGGATGCCCCAGGTGTCTTCCATCGCACGGGCCTTTCACGAGCAGGTGCACTTACCGTAGTCGGACGCTTTTCCGTCCGGTGGTGGTTCCGTGATTCGAGCATCCGGTGCGGTGTCCGGCGACGGCAGTTGGGCCGTCAGCCGCCACAACCGCCTCCGCCACCGCAGGACGAACCGTTCGCACAGCCGCTTCCACTGCCCGACGAACCCGCCGATCCCTTGGCGGTGGCGTCGCCGGTCCTGACCAGCACGTCCGCCATCACCGGATCGGGATACGCCGCCAACCCGCCGAGCGCCACCGCGCCCGCCACTCCAGGGACCAGAAGCGGGTTCCGCCGGGCCGCGCCGATGACGCCCAGCCCGGCCAAGGTCGGCAGGACGGTGCGGCTCGGCCGTTGGAGAAGGGCGGTCCCGGCGATGGCCGCGACCACTGCGAGGAGGAGACCCGTCAGCACCCCGACCGGGCGACCCAGCGGGATGGCGTTGGCGAGCCTCGCCAGCCCGAGCGCGAGCACGGGGAGGTAGACGATCAAGGCCACCAGCCACCCGGTGCGACGGCGACGTTCATCCACTTGCAGGCCGCTCAGCTGAAGATCGTTGCGCACTTCCTGGACGGCCGCGCTCCGGCTCAGCAGCTTCTTCAACCGGTAGAGTCCACCGTCGCCCGCCCGCGGGACGAGTTCGGCGGCGGCGCGTGTGAGCGGGTCTCCTGATGCGGCTCGGAGGACGGTGACCCGCCCTCGGCTGTCCAGCCGTATCTGTTCACCGGCGACCATGGTGGCCACCGCGACATCGGCGACCCGCTCGGTGCCACCGGCCAGAGCGGCGAGGTGATATGGGCTCGGCGGCGTCCGCTCGTCGGCGGCACGGCGCCGGAGCGAATGTGTCCACAAGCCGGCGACGAGAAACGGCAGCACGGCACAGACTCCGTACAGCCACGCGAAAGCCGGTCCGGAGATTCCCCAGGGTTCGTTCATACGCGACACCGCCCTCCCCGACGCTGTTCCTGTCATCCGGGAACGCGCTGGGAAGGGAGGTGGTTCGCTTCGTTCGGTTACGACTCGGGAACGAGCTTCAGCGAGATCGAGTTGATGCAGTACCGCTGATCCGTCGGCGTGGCGTAGCCCTCGCCTTCGAAGACGTGCCCGAGGTGGCTGTGGCACGACTTGCACAGCACCTCGATCCGGCGCATCCCCATGGTGGTGTCCTCGCGGAGGAGGACGGCGTCGGTGTCGGCCGGGTCGTAGAACGACGGCCAGCCGCAGTGGCTCTCGAATTTCGTGTCGCTGCGGAACAGTTCGGCGCCACAGGCCCGGCACTGGTAGACCCCGGTGGTCTTCTCATCGGTGTACTCACCGGTGAAGGGGCGCTCGGTGCCCGCCTGGCGAAGGACGGCGTACTCGTCGGGGCTGAGCTGCTCCCGCCATTCCTGCTCGGACTTGACCACGCGCGGCGTGGCTCCGACAACGGGTTTCATGCCTTTCACCGGTTCCACGTTACCCCGCGAGCCACGCGATGGCCCGGCCGATGATGTCCCATGCGGTGACCATCACGCCGAGCACGATGAGGACCACGACGAGTGCCGAAACCCACCAGCGCAGGCCGCCGAGACGGTTGCTGGAGTCGGCGAAATCGGAGACACCGTCGAGGCAGGCCTCCACGGTGAAGTTCGGGCCGCAGCGTTCGATGCGGTCCAGATGCTCGGCGAAGGCCCGGGCTTCGGGATCGTCCGGGTCGAGGCCTACCAGATCCTCGTCGAAACGAGGGTGCTGGCCAGGCCCGAAAGGTCCGCTATCGGCCATGGAGCAACAGTAAGCCACGATCGTCGATTGGCCTACCACCAGCGAGGCGGGTCTCACCACCGCCACTCTGCGTCAGTTGCCGAGTACTCGCGTGTCGGCGTCGATGTAGTACTGCCCGCCGACCTGGACCACGCGCAGCGCCGGCCGCGGTCCCTTGTTGAGCGTGATGTTCATGTCGATCGAGCCGTCGGGGTTTCCGCCACCGCTGTCCGCTCGCGCGGTTTCGGCACCAGTGACCTTGTGAGTGCTCCAGTACTCGGCGAACGCCTGCTCCGAGCCGTAGACCGCCTTCGCGGCCTCCGTGAGCTTGTTCCAGCTCGCGGACGTCCCGATCTTGTCGGTGTCGAAGAAGTCCAGCAGGAATTGCCCCACGCTGGAGTAGCTGGTGACCTTCTCGCTCGGGGTCTTCCCCAGGCCCGCGGGTGCGGGACGCGACGAAGACGAGCCGCTCTTCGGCGGCGCCGAGGTGCCGGGCTGCGGGTTCGCCCCGGCGTTGTTGCCACCCGGGGTATTACCCCCGTTGCTCGAGTTCAGGATCAGGAACACGATCACCGCGATCACCACGACCGCGGCACCGGCGCCCGCGAACAGGACGGCCTTGCGCTTCGCGTCGGTCGGCTTGGCCGGGGACGGCCGCATCGGAGCTGCCGCGGACGGCGGCGGGCTCATCGCGGCGACCGGACGCGGCGGGGTGTTCGGCGGGGCGGACGGCGAGCGCATCGGGATGAACGCGGCCGTCGGCGTGTGCGTCTTGGCGGGTTGCGGAGGAGCCGCGGCGGAGGGGACCGGCTTGTCGGTCCGCTGCCACGGCGGGCGGTCCCCGCCGGGGATGCCGTGCCCGGGAGTCTCGGGCACGGCGGGCTGTCTACCGCCGCCCGCTCCGAAAAGCCGCGGCGACGCGGCCGTGCCCGCGCCCGATTCGTTCGCCGCCAGCGCGGCGAGGCGCTCCCTGGCCTCGGCCATGGTGGGCCGCTCGGTCGGCTCGGTGCGCAGGAGGCTCATCAGCAGCGCCGTCGCGGGGCCCGCCTGCTGCGGCGGGTTGATCTGGCCGTTCGCGGCCGCGTACAGGAGCGCCAGCTGGTTCGAGCTGTTCCCGTACGGCGTCTGGCCTTCGATCGCCTGGTAGAGCGTCGCGCCGAGCGCGAAGACGTCGGAGCTGGGCACGGGGTCCGAGCCGCGCGCCAGCTCGGGCGCGAGGTACGCCGGGGTGCCGCCGATCAGGCCGGTCTGGGTGAGCGTCATGTCCCCGGCCGCGCGGGAGATGCCGAAATCGGTGATCTTCGCGGTGCCGGCCTCGTCGATCAGGATGTTGCCCGGTTTGACGTCGCGGTGCACGATCCCGGCGCGGTGCGCGGCGACCAGCGCCGACGCGACCTGCTCGCCGATCTTCGCGACGCGCCCCAGCGGCAGCGTGCCCTCATCGGAGATGATCGCCGAGAGGCTCGGGCCGTTCAGGTACTCCATCACCAGGCAGGGGTCGCCGCCGTGCTCGGCGATGTCGAACACCACGATCGCGTTCGGATGCTGGAACCGGGCCGCGTTCTTCGCCTCGCGCATGGCGCGCTGGCGCATGTTGTCGCGTTCGGCCTCGGAGACACCCGGCTGCGGGAGGATCTGCTTGACCGCCACCGAGCGCTCGAGGCGGACATCGATGGCACGCCAGACCACCCCCATGGCACCGCTACCAATTTGCTCGACCAGGCGATAGTGCCCAGCGATCAGCTGACCGGTGTCGATGGCGACTGCTCCTGACACATTCTCCGGGTGATGGTGGCGCTACGCGGCCTGACAGGTCCCGCGCACTCGATCGAGTGTAGCGGGCGGCGGTTTCGGCTCCCCGTCAGCTCGCCGGTGCGGAAGCGGGCAATTCTTCCTCGCCGCTCGGTTCGGGCACCGGACGGGCCTTGCGCCGGAAGACCTTCACCAGCCCGATGGCGCCTGCGGCGGCGAACACGGCGTAACAGATCAGCAGGGCGGGAGGCGTTTCCCCGGTCAGCGCGTCGCCGAGGACGACGACCGCGACCGTACCCGGCAGGCTGCCGAGCGCGGTCCCGATCAGATACGGGGCGAAACGGACCGATGACACTCCGCACAGGTAACTGAACGGAGCGAACGGCACCATCGGGATCAGCCGTAAGGAGGTGATCGCCAGAACGCCGCCGTCCGAAAGCCGGTCGTTGACCGCGCGGACCTTCGCCCGGTGCAGGTGCCGGGTGACCAGATCGCGGCCGAGTGCCCGCGAAAGGGCGAACGAGAGCCCCGAGGCGACCGTGGTCGCCAGGATGCCGACGACGATTCCCGTCGTGGCGCCGAGCAGCAGCCCGCCGGCCAGGTTGAACACGGTGCGCGGGATCGGCGCCACCGTCAGCACCGAATAGACCAGGAAGAACACCAGCGGAGTGGCCGGGCCGGTGTCGGCGGCCCAGGCCCGCAGCCCGGCCGGGCTCGGGATCGGCAGCAGCACCGCGGCCGCCACGAACAGGGCGAGCACGGTGAGCGCGAGAATTAATTTGGTACGCCCGGACACCGCGTCCACCGTACCGTGTCCGCCGTGATCGACACCGAGGCGCTGCGGGCGCAGCCCGAACTCGCCGGCGAGACCGTCGTGCTCACGCAGCTCGACGAGACCTACTTCGAGACCGCCTGGAAGGCCCTCCAGGAACCGGAAACCACCCGGCTGACCGGTACGCACACCAAGTTCACCCCCGAGCAGATCCGGACCTGGCTGGCCGGGCGGACCGGTCTCGACGACCGTGCGGACTACGCGATCGTGCGCAAGGCCGATCGCGCGCACGTCGGCGATCTCGCGCTCACCGACATCGACAAGGACAACCGTTCCGCGGCGTTCCGCATCGCGCTGAACGGGCCGGAGTTCTTCGGCAAGGGCTACGGCACCGAGGCGACCAGGCTCCTCCTGGACTACGCGTTCGGCTCCGTCGGCCTGCACCGTGTCTCGCTGGAGGTGTTCGACTACAACCCGCGGGCCCAGCGTGTCTACGAGAAGGCCGGATTCGTCCGTGAGGGGCTTCAGCGGGAAGCGCTGTGGTGGGACGGCGAGTGGCATGACGTCGTCACGATGGCCGTCGTGGAGACCGATCCCCGGCCCTGATCGGCGATACGGTGGGCGCATGCCCAAGAACGGTGAGCCGATCGAGGTCGAGGCAGGCGAGCGCAAGGTCCGGGTGTCCAGCCCGGACAAGGTGTATTTCCCGGCCCGAGGGATCACGAAGCGCCAGGTCGTGGAGCACTACGTCGCGGTCGGCGAGCCGTTGCTGCGCGCGATCGGGGAGCGGCCGACGACGCTGAAGCGCTACGTCGACGGCGTCGAGGGCGAGTGGTTCTACGCCAAGCGCGTGCCGAAGGGCGCCCCGGACTGGGTGGAGACCGCGAAGATCACCTTCCCGTCGGGCCGGACGGCCGAGGAGGTCTGCCCGACCGAGCCCGCCGTGTTCGCGTGGGCGGCGAATCTGGGCACCTTCGACTTCCACCCGTGGCCGGTGCGGCGGCCCGACGTCGACCATCCCGACGAACTCCGCATCGACGTGGACCCGCCGGACGAGGCGGGCTTCTCCGACGCGGTCGAGGTCGCGGGCGTCGTCCGCGAAGTCCTCGACTCGGCCGGTCTGACCGGCTATCCGAAGACGTCGGGCGGGCGTGGCGTGCACGTCCTGGTGCGGATCCGGCCGGACTGGGACTTCATCGACGTGCGGCACGCGGTGATCGCGCTGGGCCGCGAGGTCGAGCGCCGGATCCCGGACAAGGCGACCATCGCGTGGTGGAAGGAAGAACGCGGCGGCCGGGTCTTCATCGACTACAACCAGGCGGCACGCGACCGCACGGTGGCGTCGTCCTGGTCGGTCCGCGGCACCCCGAGGGCGACGGTGTCGACGCCGCTGACCTGGGATCTGCTGACCGAGGTCGACCCGGACGACTTCGACGTCCTCACCGCCGGCGCCTTCTACGCCGAGCGTGGCGACCTCCACGCGCCGATGGACGAGCAGGCGTTCGGCATCGAGACGCTGCTGGAGTGGTACGCGCGGGACGAACGCGACCACGGCCTCGGCGAGATGCCGTATCCGCCGGACTACCCGAAGATGCCCGGCGAGCCGAAGCGCGTCCAGCCCAGCAAGGCGCGGGACGACACGTAGCACGCATCAAGTGACGACGCGTGCGGCGTCGGTGACGAATTCACGTTTTTCCTTCGTTTTGCTCCCGGAGTGATTGCGCTTTTGTGTCGATCCAGAAACCAGTCACCGCCGCGCGGTGGATCGATACGAGACTGTGTGACGCGCGGGACTCAGCCGTAACGCCGGGCCTCCTGCCAGCGACATTTCCCTCCGAACACTAGGCTGGGGGAGACGAAGGAGTACCCGTGGACGACCTGATCGCCTTTCTCGCCGCGCGTGTGGGGCAACGCCAGGCGTTGATCATGCAGGCGGTCAAGAAAACCGAGATCAACGAATCGCTCACTCGCGGTGAGACCAAGGTCGTCATCGAAAAGAAGATCCGCTCGCTCAACGACATCGAACTCGACGCGGTCAATCAGATGATCAACGAGATCGAGGCGACCCGGCGGCTCCTGCAGGCGCATCGCACCACGGTTTCGGAGAAGGTCCCGGGATTTCCGTTGTACGGCAACGAGTACTGGTGCGAGACGTGCCATGTGCCCGCCGACGAGGCCGGGACGAACTGGTGCCTGACCCTGCGGCTGCTGGCCCTGCCGCACGCCGACCACCCGGACTACAGCGAGCGCTGGCGCCCCTGAGCGGGGAATGCGCGCCCGCCCCGGACGCGTTGAGCCGAAGGTGATCACGCTTTCGGTACTGGACCGGTCCCCGACCCGCCGCGGCGGCGACGCACCCCGCGCCTTGCGGGACACGGTCGCCTTCGCGCGGGAGATCGAAGCGCTCGGCTATCACCGGTTCTGGGTCTCCGAACACCACAGCGTGCCCGGTGTCGCCGGTTCCGCGCCCACCGTCCTGGCGGCGGCGGTCGCCTCGGCGACCGAGCGGATCCGGGTCGGCACCGGCGGCGTGATGCTGCCCAACCACCGGCCGCTCGTGGTCGCGGAACAGTTCGGCGTGCTCGAATCGCTCTTCCCCGGCCGGATCGACATGGGGCTGGGGCGTTCGGTCGGGTTCACCGGCGGGGTCCGGCAGGCGCTCGGGCACGACAAGGACGACGCCGATCGCTTCGGCGAGCAGGTTCGCGAGCTGCTGGGCTTCCTCGCGGGCGATCAGACGACGTATCCGGGCGTGCACGCCATTCCCGCGGAAGGCCTGCGCGTGCCCGCGTTCCTGCTGGCCACCGGCGCCGGGGCGCGGCTGGCCGCGGAACTGGGGTTGCCGCTGGTGATCGCGCCGGTCCGGGGCGAGGCACCGATGCTCGAAGCCGTCGAGGGATATCGCTCCGGATTCCGCCCTTCCCCGCGGGCGTCGCGGCCGTATGTCGTGGTGTCCACGGCCATCGCGGTCGCCGAGACGGCCGAACGGGCGCGGCGGCTGCTGATCCCCGAAGCGTGGTCGACCGTCTATTCGCGCACGCACGGTGTCTTCCCGCCGTTGTCGCCGGCGGAGGAGATCCTCGCCGGGCCGCTGTCGGAGCGCGACCGGGACCGGCTGGACCGGGCGCTCGACGGTCAGCTCGCCGGCACCCCGGACGAGGTGGGGGACCGGCTGGCCGATCTCGTCGCCAAGACCGGCGCCGATGAGATCCTCGTGACCACCAGCACTTTCGACCAGGCGGAGCGGCTGGAGTCCTATCGCGCGCTGGCCGAGGTCGCCGGCTCGCGGAGCCTCGCCGCGGTGTCGTGACTTTGCTACTGTCGCGGCATGACTGCCGGGTCGGCCTCGTGCCGTGAGCGGACGGGTTCCCCGGCCGCCGCTTGATCTCCGCGCGGGCCCGCAGCCCGCCTCCGCGTAGGTGTCCTCATATGTGGACCATGCGCGGAAAGGAGGTGAATCGCATGTCTCCCACCGAAAACTGGCGCGCTTTCGTCGCCGCGCATGCCGATGGCGGCATTCTGGACGGCGTCGTCACGCGGGTGCTCCCGTTCGGCGCGTTCGTCGAAGTGGCCCCCGGGATGGAAGGGCTGTTGCCGACCGTCGGCGGAACCGGCCCGTTCGCCGCCGGGGCGGCCGTCGCGGTGCGGCTGGACAAGCTGGACGTCCAGAACCGGCGGTTCAGCCTGACCCTGGCCTGACCCCACGCGTTTCGTCCTCTGGATGCGGTACTTGCACGCGCAAGGACCGCATTCAGAGGACTAAATGCGGGCAGGGGAAACCCTAGAGGCGCAACAGAAGCTGGGTGAGCAGGCGCTGCGCGGGGTCGTCCAGGTCGATCCCGGACACCTCGCCGGCGCGGCGCACCCGGTAGCGGACCGTGTTCGGATGGATGTTCAGCTCGCGCGCCGCGCTCCGGACGTCCCCGAACGCGTCGAGGTACGCGAGCACGGCGGGCACCAGGATGCCGCCGTGCTCGGCGTCGTGCGCGAGAAGGTCGGTCAGCCGCGGATCGCGGATCCTCGGCTGCTCGCCGAGGAACGCGAGCACCTCCGAGAGCAGGACTTCGGCGCGGACGTCGGCCAGCGAGGCGACGTCCGCGGTCTCGTGCCCGCGCGCCATCGTCGCCAGCACGCGGTCCGCGTCGCCGCGGGAGGCCGCCGCCTCAGAGAGACGGGGCACGACACCGCCCAGCGCCGCGCGCACCCGGACGTCGAGATGCCGTTGCGCGGTGCCGACGATCTCCTTGGCCAGCGCCAGGATCGGCGCTTCGGCGTGCTCCGGGAGGTCGGGGAGGAGCGCGTAGACCCGGCCGCCGATCACGCTCACCAGCGCGCTGCGCCGGTACGCGGCGGTGTGCACGGTGATCAGGTGCACCAGTTCGGCACGCCGCAGCTGCCGGTCGGTCGCGGCCCGGTCCCGGGGGAGCGAGAACGCCAGCACCATGGCGGGTTTCCCGGGATCCGCGCCGATGTCGTCGGCGACGGACTCGGCGTCGACGCGTCCGTCGAGCAGCCCTGCCAGCAGATCCTCGCGCAGCCGGAGTTCGGGGCTGGGCAGCGTCCGGTGGCGGATCAGCTGCGGTGCCAGCGCCCGGCTCGCGCCGAGCAACGCGACCTCCGCGCTTTCGGTGAGCGGATGCGCGCCCTCCTGGACCCAGATCGTTCCCAGCGGCTGCGATCCGGCGTGGATCCCGGCCGCGATCCGCCGCCGGATGCCGAGATCGGGCCGCTCGTCGATGCGGACGATGCCTTCACCGGCACGAAGCCGCTGGTAGACACCCCATTCGCGCAGCATCGCGAGATAGCGTTCCGGGCCTTCGCGGCCGAGGATCGAGAGCCGGCGCAGCTCGTCCACCTCGTCGCCCGCCCGCGAATAGGCGAGCACGCGGCTCGCGGTGTCCTCGATGCTGACCAGGCCGCCGGTCAGCGTCGCGATGGTCTGCGCCAGCGAGAACAGATCGCCCAGTACCTCACCGCTGTCCGCCTCGCCACCGGCGCGGGCCGCGTCGACGACGCCTCTGGCCAGTGCTTCGACCTGCTCCCAGCGCGCCTCGTGGCCGACTTCGATCAGCGCGATCCCCGCGTCGGCCGCGACGTTGACGACGGCCGAGCCGTTCTTGACCGCGACGGCGGCCGCGCCGGACCGCCCCGCGGCCCGGATCGCCCCGGACGCCGAGCGTCCGCGAGCGCCGATCACCAGGACGAGGTCACCCGGATGGGCGTCGGGCGGATCCTCCGGATCGTGGATGACGACGTCCTCCACTCCGACCCCGAGCCCGCCGGGGGCCGCGAGCACCCTGACCAGCGGTTCCCCGAGCGTGGCGAGGACATGCCGGAGGGAGGCGCCTGGTGTCGTATCCGTGGTCAGGTCATCACCGGATTAAGCCGATCGGACAAGATGGTCACCCTGATTCTAGCCAGTCGGACAAGCCGTGGCGAAGCCGTCCGGTCTACCGTTCGGGGTGAGACCTCTATCCGGCGAAGTGAAGTCAGGAGCAGTCAGTGGACGCCGTGACCCAGACCCCCGCCCCGAAGAACGAGCCGGTGCTGAACTACGCGCCGGGCAGCGCTGAGCGCGCTGAACTCGAGGGCGCGCTCAAGTCGCTGGGCAACGCCGACCCCATCGACATCACCGCGACGATCGGTGGTGAGCAGCGCAAGGGCGGCGGCGAGAAGATCGAGGTCGTCCAGCCGCACAACCACAAGGCGGTGCTGGGCGTCATCCACAGCGCGACCGCGC
Source organism: Amycolatopsis sp. EV170708-02-1 (assembly GCF_022479115.1). NCBI lineage: Bacteria > Bacillati > Actinomycetota > Actinomycetes > Pseudonocardiales > Pseudonocardiaceae > Amycolatopsis > Amycolatopsis sp. EV170708-02-1. Next base: position 822,703 of record NZ_CP092497.1, on the reverse strand, counting down.
AGGACACCCACGACGCGATCGCCGCCGCCAAGGCCGCCGCCCCCGGCTGGCGCGCGCTGTCCTTCGACGACCGCGCCGCGATCATCCTGCGCGCCGCCGACCTGCTCGCCGGCCCGTGGCGCGCCAAGCTGAACGCCGCCACCATGCTCGGCCAGTCGAAGACCGCCTTCCAGGCCGAGATCGACTCCGCCTGCGAGCTGATCGACTTCTGGCGCTTCAACGTCGCCTTCGGCCGTCAGATCCTCGCCGAGCAGCCGGTCAGCTCGCCCGGTATCTGGAACCGGATGGAGCACCGCCCGCTCGAGGGCTTCGTGTACGCCATCACCCCGTTCAACTTCACCGCGATCTCCGGCAACCTGCCGACCGCGCCCGCGCTGATGGGCAACGTCGTGCTGTGGAAGCCGTCGCCGACGCAGAGCTACGCCGCGCACATGCTGATGCGGCTGCTCGAAGAGGCCGGTATGCCGCCGGGCGTGATCAACCTGCTGCCGGGTGACGGCAAGGCCGTCTCCGAGGTCGCCCTGACCCACCGCGACCTGGCCGGGATCCACTTCACCGGTTCCACCGCGACCTTCCAGCACCTGTGGGCCACCGTCGGCGCCAACATCTCCGGCTACCGCACGTACCCGCGCCTGGTCGGCGAGACCGGCGGCAAGGACTTCGTGCTCGCGCACGCCTCCGCCGACGTCGACATCCTGCGCACCGCGCTGATCCGCGGCGCCTTCGAGTACCAGGGCCAGAAGTGCTCGGCCGCGTCCCGCGCGTACGTCCCGCGCTCGCTGTGGGCGAGCCTGAAGGACGACCTGGTCTCCGAGACCGAGGCCATCACCTACGGCGACGTCAACGACCTGGGCAACTTCGGTGGCGCCGTGATCGACCGCCGCGCCTTCGACAAGCACGCCGCCGTGCTGAAGAGCGCGGCCGAGGACGCCGAGATCGAGGTCATCGCCGGTGGCACCGCCGATGACAGCGTCGGCTACTTCGTGCGCCCGACGATCCTGGTGTCGGACAACCCGAACCACGAGATCTTCCGCACCGAGTACTTCGGCCCGATCCTCGCGCTGCACGTGTACGACGACAGCACCGACGAGGGCTTCGACAAGGTGCTGAAGCTGGTCGACGAGACCGCCGACTACGCGCTCACCGGCGCGGTCATCGCGAACGACCGCACCGCCGTGGCGAAGGCGTCCGAGGCGCTGCGCTTCGCCGCCGGCAACTTCTACGTCAACGACAAGCCGACCGGCGCGGTCGTCGGCCAGCAGCCCTTCGGCGGCGGTCGCGCGTCCGGCACCAACGACAAGGCCGGTTCGGTGTTCAACCTGCTCCGCTGGACGAGCCCGCGCTCGGTCAAGGAGACCTTCGTGCCGCCCACCAGCGTCCGTTACCCCCACCAGGGCTGAGAACCAGGAGTTCGTGATGTTGCGTGCCCCGTTGCTCGCCGCCGCTCGATCCCAGCGGATGCGCAAGCTGGTCGAGGTCGTCCCCGCCACCCGATCGGTGGTGAGCCGGTTCGTCGCCGGCGCGAAGACGCCCGACGCCGCCCGGGTGGTCCGCGGACTGGCCGACGACGGCCTCCGGGTCACCCTCGACCACCTCGGCGAGGACACCACCGACGCCGAGCAGGCCGCGACGACCGTCCGCGCCTACGAGGAGCTGCTGACCGCGCTGGCGGCCGACGGCCTCGCGTTCGGCGCCGACGTGTCGGTGAAACTGTCCGCGGTGGGCCAGTTCCTGCCCGCCGACGGTGAGAAGGTCGCGCTGGAGAACGCCCGCAAGATCTGCGCGGCGGCCGAAGCGGTCGGGGCCACGGTGACCCTCGACATGGAGGACCACACCACCACCGACTCGACGCTGGGCATCCTCAAGGAGCTGCGCACCGAGTACCCCTGGGTCGGCGCGGTGCTGCAGGCCTACCTGCGGCGCACCGAGCAGGACTGCCGCGACCTGGCGACCGAGGGTTCCCGCGTCCGGCTCTGCAAGGGCGCGTACGCCGAACCCGAGGAGGTCGCGTTCCAGGACAAGTCCGAAGTGGACAGGTCCTACGTGCGCTGCCTGAAGATCCTGATGCAGGGCAAGGGTTATCCGATGGTCGCCTCGCACGACCCGCGGATGATCGCGATCGCCGAGAAGCTCGCGGCCGACGCGGGCCGCAAGGCGGACGACCACGAATTCCAGATGCTGTACGGGATCCGTCCCGAAGAGCAGCGCCGGATCGCGGGCGACGGCAAGACGATGCGCGTCTACGTCCCCTACGGCGACGAATGGTACGGCTATTTCATGCGCAGGCTGGCGGAACGCCCGGCGAACCTGGCGTTCTTCCTGCGCGGACTCGCCACCAGGGGCTGACCCGGCCCCGGTGGCACAGTTCCGCTGAAGTACAAAGGGGCCCTTCCCGGGCGAAATCCGCCGGGAAGGGCCCCTTCTTTCGTCAGGCTTCTTGCGCGTCTTCCTTGAGCTTGTCCATGTCGATGTCGCGTGCCTGCTGGATGAGGTCTTCGAGCGTCTTCTCCGGGAGCGCGCCGGGCTGGGCGTAGATCACCGTCTTGTCGCGGATGACCGCGAGGGTGGGGATCGAGCGTACGTCGAAGGCGGCGGCCAGCTGCTGCTCGGCCTCGGTGTCGACGCTCGCGAACACGATGTCGTCGTGGTTCTCCGACACCTTCTCGTAGGTCGGCGCGAACTGACGGCACGGCATGCACCAGCCGGCCCAGAAGTCGATGATGACGAAGTCGTTGTCCGACACGACCTGGTCGAAGTTGGCGGCGGTCAGCTCCACTGTGCTCATGCCCGGCGTAACGAATCGGGCGGTACGCGCATTCCCGTGAGTGCGCGTAGCGTCTCGGATGGAGCAACCCACGTTTCGCGGGAGGTGCGTATGGCCGACGGGGACATCCTCAGCCGGATCGACGAGCTGGTCAGCGAGGAGCACGAACTCCGTTCGCGGGCGATCGGCACCGGGCTCAGCTCGGACGACCGGTCCCGCCTCGCGAGTGTGGAGCAGCAGCTGGACCAGTGCTGGGACCTGCTGCGGCAGCGGCGGGCGCGGGTCGAGTTCGACGACGACCCGGATCAGGCCACGGCGCGTCCGGTGTCCGAGGTGGAGTCTTACCGGCAGTAGCGCTTCGCGCGGCTGAAGGACGCTTTCCCCGCATGTCACGCGGTGAAGGGCGCTTTCGTCGCATCACATGCGGTGAAAGCGTCCTTCAGCCCCCGCGACGGGTCAGGCCGGGCAGAGGGTCCCGTCCACGGGCACCTTCCCGTCGATCAGGAACGCCCGCGTCGCGTCCGCGACACACGGCGACAGGCTCAGCGCCCCGTGCCCGGCACCCTGCCAGGTGATCGTGACCGCGCTCGGCATCTGGTCGGCGGCCCGGCCGGTGCCCTGTTCCGGGGTGACCGGGTCGGTCGCGGTGCCCGCGACGAGCATCGGCGGCGCACCGGGCGCGCCCGCGGGCGGGAGCGGTTCGCGGCGCACGGGCCACGGGCTGCACCAGGCCAGTTGCTGCGCGGCGAAGACACCGAACTGCGGGTACTTGTCGCGCAGCGTCGTGGTCACGCGCGTGAGTTCCTCGGCCGAGAGCCGGGTCGCGCTGTCATTGCACTTGGTCGCGAGCGTGCCGTCCAGTCGCGAAGGCCGCGCCCGGGAGTCCTTCAGCACCGGTTCGGCGAACGCGGCCAGCGGGGTGACGTCGCCGGTCTGCGCGGTCTTGAGCGCTTCGGCGAGTTCCACCCAGCGCGAGCGCTGCGCGAGCCCGGAGTAGATGGCGTACAGGGCGATCCCCGGCGTGATCTCCGTGCCGTCGGTGGTCGTCGCGGAGGCGGAGCGGAGCCGGTCCGCGACGGCGGACACGGCCGAGCGGGCGTCGCCGATCGGGCAGCCCCTCGCGATGCAGTCGGCGCCGAAAGCGTCGAGGGTGGCCTGCGCGCTCGCGGCGACCTGTTCCTGCACCGCGGCCGCGTCGGGGGCCGGATCGGGCAGCCCGTCGAGCATCACGCGGCCGACCTGCGCCGGGAACCGCACGGCGTATTCGGCGAGGACCTTCGAACCGTCGCCCCGTCCCAGCGCGTGCAGTTTGTCCATGCCCAGTTGCTCGCGGAGTTCTTCGAGGTCGCCCGCCGCCCGCCAGCTGTCCATCGCGACCTGCGAGTCGTCCAGTTCGATCGCGCATTGCTGACCGGCCTTGCGCGCCGCGTCGACGACGCCTTCGAGGTCGGCGGCCGTCGGGTCGCCGCTCAGCAGATCGGTGCGGATCTCCGCCGGGATGCACTGCACCGGCGCGGACGACCCGGTCCCGCGCCGGTCGACGCCGACCAGGGAGAACTTCTGCAGGAACTCGGGCGGCAGCGTCGCGGCCAGCCGCGCGGCGTACAGCGACCCCGGCTCACCGTCGACGTCGTTCACCACGACGAGCGGGATCGGCCCGCCGCCGGTCTTGACCACCGACAGCCGCGAGAGCCCTCGGCCCGGCAGGTCCGGCGCGTCGAGCGTCGTGGCCACCCTGGCGCAGGAGAACTTCAGTGTGTCCGGCACGGACGGCTGGCCCAGCCGCTGCCGGGTCGCCTCGTCGCAGTCCTCCCATTTGATCGACGGCGACCGGGGTTCGGCGAGCGGCGGCAGCGGCACCTGCTGCGCCGTCGTCTGGCCGCCGGGATCCGGCTTGCCGTCGTTGTCGATCACCGCGGGCCGGACCGACGGCCCGGCGGTGCAGCCCGCGAGCACGGCCGCGACCACGGTCGTCATCAGGAACAGCCGTGGCGTGCGGCGGGCGGTGCTCACGGGCTGGTCCTCACTTCCAGGGCATGACAAAAGCTCGGAACAGAGCTTCGCAGGTCGGATGTCAGGACACGGTTAGCGGGTGCGTTTCACCTCGCCGCGGAACACGGCGTCCAGGTCGTAGCGGGCGACCTCGTCGAGCTGGGCGTAGGTGCAGGAGTCCGGTTCGCGGTCGGGGCGCCAGCGTTTGAACTGCGCGGTGTGGCGGAACCGCGACGGATATCCGCCTTCCGTGTGCTCGTAGCCGACCTCGACCACCTTTTCCAGTTTCAGCGGCACCCACGGGGCTTCCTTCGCCTTCCACCGGGTGATCCCGCCGGGGATCCGCTGGTGCTCCCGCACGTTGTCGCCCAGCCAGGGGTGATCGGCCCCGTCGGTGATCAGCGGCGCCAGCTCCTCGGCCAGTTCACGCCGCCGGGTAACCGGGAACGAGCCGACGACACCGGGATGGTGCAGCACGCCGTTCTCGTCGTAGAGCCCGAGCAGGAACGAGCCGACCAGCTCGCCCGGCTCGCCGTCTACATGCCAGCGCAGCCCCGCGAGCACGCAGTCGGCGGTGCGCGAGTGCTTGTACTTCAGCAGCACGCGTTTGCCTGGCGTGTACGGCTCGTCGAGCGGCTTGCCGATGACCCCGTCGAGCTCGGCGCCCTCGAACAGCTCGAACCAGTGCCGCGCGACCGCCGGGTCCGCGGTGGCCGGGGTGAGATGGATCCCGTCGGAGGCGAGTTTCTCCAGCCGTTCCCGCCGTTTCGAGGTCGGTTCGTCCAGAAAGGACTCGTCGCCGAGTGCCAGCAGGTCGAACGCGACGAACTCCGCCGGGGTCTGTTCCGCCAGCAGCTTGACCCGGCTCTCGGCGGGGTGGACCCGGTCGGTGAGCGCGTCGAAGTCCAGCTTCCCGCCCCGGGCGACCACCAGTTCGCCGTCCAGCACGATCCGGTCGGGCAGCGTCGCCTTCAACCGCTCGACGACCTCGGGGAAGTACCGGTTCAGCGGTTTCTCCGACCGTGACTGCAGGGTCAGCTCGTCGCCGTCGCGGAACACCAGGCAGCGGTACCCGTCCCATTTGGGCTCGAACAGCAGCCCGCCGGAATCGGGGATCGCCTTCGCCGGTTTGGCGAGCATCGGTTTGACCGGCGGCGTCAAGGGAAGCGACATGACGGCCATTCTTGCCGCACCGGCGCGGTCAGCGCACCCGTTGCGGTGCCGTCGTGTCGAGTTCGATCCGGACGGCGGTCGGCAGCACGTCCACGCCGAGCGATTCCCGCGCGCGGGCCAGCACGGTGTGGTCGAGCTGTTCCCAGACCCGTTTCAGGTCGGTGCCCTCGACGAGCCAGAGCGTGATCCGCAGCGCCGGGTTCTCCTTGTCGCCGACCGCGCGGACCCGGGCGCGCCCGACCCCGTCGACCGTCTCGGCGTCGAGGCGGACGGCCTCGGAGATGGCCGAGGAGGTCACCACCAGGTCGTCGTCGAGTTCGAGGTCCGGGCGGCCTTCCGGGCGCAGCGACCGGAAGAACCACCACAGGCCCAGCCACAGCAGGAGGAGGCCGAGCACGATCGCACCGATACGGCCGGCGAGCGCGTGCCGCGACAGCCAGTCGAGGGCGATCGGGTCCACGAGCGGCCGGTCGGCGCGGTACGTGCCGAGCCAGCCCGCGCCGACCACCAGCGCCGCCGCCCCGCCGAGCAGCGCGAGGAGTCCGATGAGGACGGTCAGCGTCCGTTCCGTGCCGGTGGACCGGCCGAGTGCCTTGGCGGAGACCGAACGGGTCATCGGCGGTCCTTCGGGGAGTCGACGACGACCGACACCTTCGGCCGCCGCACCAGCGGGACGTCGTCGAGCAGGCCGGAGACCGTCTCCAGCAGCCGCGGCCGCAGCTCGCCTTCGGTTTCCAGCCTGCTCGTCGCGCGGACACGGATCTTCTTGGCGGTGGCCGTGACCTTCGCGCCCGCGACGTTGTCCTGCGCGCGCACCGTCACCCCGACCAGCCTCGCCAGCGAACGCGGCGACGTGGTCACGCTGACCTCGTTCGCCGGATCGGTCAGCCGGATGGCCCGCCGCCCGGCCGAGGCGGCCGCCACGATCAGGAGCAGCCCGACGACCGCGACGGCGATCGAGAGGTACCGGACCGCCGGATCACTCCAGGACAGCTCCGCGAGCCTGTCGCGCCAGTCGTCCCACGGGACGAACAGCGGCCCGCGTCCCGGCCGCCACCAGCCCCAGCCGACCTCCAACGCGAGCAGGACCCCGGCGGCGGCCAGTGCCAGCCCGATCAGGGCCGACAGCAGGCGGACGATCACACGCATGCGGTTCGCTCCTTCTAACGGACGCGGGGCGCGATGTCGGGCAGGAGCGCGGACACCGTCACCGAGACGTCCCGGACCTGGTACGAGGTGATCCGCTCGACCTCCTCGGTGACCTTGGCGCGCAGATCGCCGACGATCCGCCGCACCGGCGCCGGGTAGTGCAGCGCCACGTCGAGCACGAGATCGACGTCGTTGCCCTCACCGCCGACCTTCGCGCTCGCGCCGTGCGTCCCCAGCCCGAGCCCGGCGATCCGCCGCTCGGCGCGCGTGGTCCCGTCGACCTGGTCCGCGGCGTGCTGCGCGATCTTGCGGACCACGGCCGGCGCGATGGTGAGGGTGCCGCGGTCCTCCGGTTCGGCCGGGAGGGTCATTTGTCGCGGCCCCGGCCGAACAGGTCGCCGAGGTCGAGTTCGCCGTCGAGCACGCGGCCGAGGACGAGGCCGATGACGCCGACGGCCAGCGTCACCAGGAACGCGGTGAAGCCCTGGGTCGCGGCGAGGCCGAGGATGAGGCCGGCGAGCAGGCCGGTCTGGGTCCCGTTCATCACTCGACCCGCGAGGACTCGGTCTCGCCGCCGTTCTCGTCGGGCAGGTGGATGTCGTTGACCGCGATGTTCACCTCGATCACCTCGAGGCCGGTGATCTGCTCGACCTGGCCGATCACGTTGCGGCGCACCGCGCGCGCGACGTCGACGATGCGGGCGCCGTACTCGACGACCACGTCGAGGTCGATCGCGGCCTGCTTCTCGCCGACCTCGACCGACACGCCGGACGTGGTGACCGTGCCGGAGCCGGGGATGCGCTCGCGGATCGCGCCGAAGGCCCGCGAGACGCCGCCGCCCAGCGCGTGGATCCCGGTCACCTCGCGGGTGGCGAGACCCGCCACCTTCTGCACCACCACCGACGAGATCGTGGTCTTGCCGGCGGCTCCTTCCTCGTTGAGGGACGACCCCGACCCAGCCCCCACCGAGGGGGTGTCGGGCTTGCTCGCGCTCGGCTGCGCCATGAAGTTCGCTCCTTCTCGGCCTGTGCCGCGCGACCTGCGCGCGCGGCGGTCCCTACGCTCTCACCGACCAGGACACGCGCGCATGCCGAGCCGTCACGCGATGTCCCCCGGATGGGGTAATCAGTTGCGGGGGTTCAGTCCGGGTGGACGTCGACGACGTGGACGTTGATCGTGGGCGGGGCCGACCCGAGCTGGCCGGTCAGCGCCGCGCTGACCCGCTGCCGCAACAGGTCCGCGACGGCCGCCTCGACGCCGAACCGGATCGTCACCAGCACCTGGAGCACGTCCTCTTCGAGCGCGACGGCCGAGACGTGGACCCCGCCGAGCTCGCGGCCGATCTCGGCGGCGAGGCTTCTGGTCATCAGCACCAGCGCCCGTTCCGACACCTGGGTCTTGCCGCCCGACGAGGGCAGATCGAGCGGGGCGGTGGTGTGCCCGCCGCGGACGCCGCCGACCGAGCGGAGCACGCGTTCGACGAGCCCCGGCGGCGTCGGCACCGGACGGCTCGCGGCGGCGCGCACCTGCTGCCACCGGGGGTCGTCGCGCGGATCCTCGCTCATCACCGTTCCCCGGGTCGGAAGTTGTCGCCGAGTTTCGCCAGCAGCGCCACCCGCGCGCGGTGCAGGCGGGCGCGCAGTGCGGGCACGCTGACTTCCAGCACCTCGGCCACCTCTTCGTAGGTCAACCCCTCGAATTCTCGCAGAATCAGCGGGATCCGCTGGCCGACGTCGAGTTCGGCGATCGCGCGCAGCACCGTGCCGACCTGTTCGGCGCTCACCACGTACCCCTCCGGACCAGGCACGACACCCGCGTCGCCCTCGTCGAGCGGCACCGTCGGTTTCCGGCGCCGGACCGTGCCGAGCGCGCCGTTCGTCGTCACCCGGTAGAGCCAGGTCGACACCGCCGATTCGAACCGGAAGCCGGGCAGCGCGCGCCACGCGGAGAGCCAGGCCTCCTGGACGACGTCCTCGGCTTCCGACGAGCTGCCGGTGATCCGCAGCGCCACCCGGTACATCCTGGCCGTGTGCCGCCGGACCAGGATGTCGAAGGCGCCGTGGTCCCCGCCGGCGGCCCTGGCCGCCAGTTCCTCGTCCGGAACCGGCACGGCCTCGCTCACCCGCCCTCCCGGCGGCGATAACGCAGCATGGTGAAGCCGTCTTCGAAGAGCACGGACGCGAGGTCCATCCGCCGCGGTTCCGGGGCCGGGCGGCCGTCGGCGATCCGGCGCTCGCCCGCGCCCGCCAGCAGCGGGGCGACGGTCAGGCACAGCTGGTCGACCAGGTCGGCCGCGATCAGGTCGGCGAACAGCGCCGGCCCGCCCTCGCAGTCGATCCGGCGCAGCCCGCGTTCGTTCAGCAGCGCGAGCGCGCGGTGGAGGTCGACGTCCTGGGTCCCGGCGACGAGCACCTCGGCGCCGGCGCGCTCCAGCGCCGCCCAGGGCGCCTTTTCGGTGGTGATGACGATCGGCGGGACCTTGGTGTCGGTGAACAACGGGCCTTCCGGGTCGAGTTCACCGGAACGGGTCACCACCGCGATCGGCGGCACTTCGGACAGCCCGAGCGAGACCCGGCGGGCGGCGCGTTCGGGAGTGATCCGCGCGCCGCGGTAGCCCTCGGCGCGCGCCGTGCCGGCGCCGACCAGGATCACGTCGGAAAGCAGCCGCCCCATCACGAAGATCCGCTTGTCGGCGGGGGAGGAGAGCCCCTCGGACAGCTCGTCGACCGCCACCGCGCCGTCGGCGGAGCTGACGAAGTTGACCTGGACCCAGGGGCGGGTCAGGCCTTCCGGATACCCGTAGAGCCGTTCGAGGTCGCCATCGGAGACGGGTTCCGCCGGTGTCGTTGGCCACAAAAGCTGCACACCGCCATCCCAGCACGCGCCCGACGGCACCGCTGAGCGGGGATACGCCCGGTCAGGGAGAGTGAACCCGCGACGACGGTGCCGTTACGCTCGGCGAATGCCCGCCCGCCTGATCGATCGCCGTCCGGAGCTGTCCGCCGACGAGCTGATCACCGCGCTCGTCCCGCCGCCGAGGTTCGACGCGGTCCGGTTCTCCACTTATGTGCCCAATCCGGACGAGCCGAGCCAGGCACAGGCCGTCGTCGACTGCGGCGCGTTCGCGAAGCGCGTGGCGGAGGCCTCGAACCGGAAGCCGAAGTCGAAGCTGCGCGCGCTGTTCGGCGGCGGGGACGAGGCGCCGTCCGGGCCGATGGGGCTCTATCTCGACGGCGGTTTCGGTGTCGGCAAGACGCACCTGCTCGCCTCGACCTGGCACGAGACGCCGTCGCCCAAGGCGTACGGCACGTTCGTGGAGCTGACCCACCTCGTCGGCGCGCTGGGCTTCGCCGAGGCGGTGCGGCGCCTGTCGGAGCACCGGTTCCTGGCGATCGACGAGTTCGAACTCGACGACCCCGGCGACACGATGCTCGTCACCCGGCTGCTGCAGGAGCTGATCTCGGCCGGGGTGTTCGTCGCGGCGACCTCCAACACGCTCCCGGACAAACTCGGCGAAGGCCGGTTCGCCGCCGCGGACTTCCTGCGCGAGATCCAGTCGTTGTCCGCCCGGTTCGGTGTCTGCCGCGTCGACGGCCCGGACTACCGCCACCGCGGCCTGCCGGACGCGCCGCCGCCCGCGAGCCCCGAGGAGCTGGAAGCCTCCGCCGCCACCCATCCCGAGTCCACTGTGGACGATTTCGACGCGCTGTGCGAGCACCTCGGCAAGCTGCACCCTTCGCGCTACGGCAGGCTTCTCGACGGCGTGACCCGGGTGCATCTGCGCGACATCCACCCGGTGCCCGACCAGAACGTCGGATTGCGGCTGGTCGCCTTCGCCGACCGGCTCTACGACCGCGCGATCCCGCTGGTGGTCTCCGGCGAGCCGGTGCCCGAGCTGTTCACCGAAGAGATGGTGAACGGCGGCTACCGCAAGAAGTACCTGCGCGCCGTCAGCCGTCTGACGGCACTGGCGCGCGACGCCGTGCAGCCCAGGTGAGCAGGACCCACGTGGCGCACACGGTCGCGACGGCGAACAGCGTGCCGCCCACGACGTCGGTCAGGTAGTGGTAGCCGAGGCCGATCATGCCGATCGTCACGCCGCAGAGCACCACCGCGCCCACGGTCGCGATCACCGCCGTCGCGACGCCGGGGCGGGCGAGCAGGACGAGCACGGTCAGCACCGCGACCAGCGCGACGGTATGCCCGCTGGGGTAGGCGAGGTAGGTGTACTTCCAGCGGTCGAAGAGCGGTTTGAGGACCCAGGTGTTCGCGAGGATCGCGACGAGCGGGCCCACGATGGTCAGCACCGCTTCGAGCCTGCGGCCGCCGATCAGGCACAGGACGGCGAGGACCGCGACCGGGATCAGGACGTAGGCCTCGGTCGGCAGCACGAGGAGCCGTAGGAGGACGGTGTCGGGGCCGAAGCTGCGCTCCACCCACTTGACGGCGAGTTCGTCGGGGCCGGAGAGACCTTCGCCGGAGACCAGCACCCCGAGCACGACCATGATCACGGCGCACGTCACCGCGACCAGCCCGTACGGCGCTCTTCCGCTCATCCGGCGAGATTACGTGACGGGTGATCAGTCACCATGCAGGGACGGCTCGCGAGGACGAAGGGGGCTTTCGATGCGGATCACGGTGGTCGGCGGCGGGGTGATCGGGCTGAGCTGCGCGCACCGGCTGGCGGGCGCCGGGCACGACGTCACGGTGCTCACCGACGCCGCACCGGGGGAGACGACCTCCGCGGTCGCGGGTGGCGTGCTGTTTCCACCGCTGGCGGCGAACTCCGACCGGGTCGACCGCTGGACCACGACGAGCGTCGAGGAGTACCGCACCCTCGGTGCTCCCGGGATCCGCATGCTCCGGGGGACCTACATCGTCCCGCGCGAGGCGGCGCCGCCGTCGTGGGCGCTGGCCATGCCGGGCCTCGACCACGAACCCGGGCGGCTCACCTTCACCACCGCGCTGGTCGACACCCCGGTGTACCTCGCCTGGCTCGCCGGGGAGGTCGCCGCGCTGGGCGTGCGGACCGAGTATCGCACCGTGTCGCGTTTGGCCGACCTCGACGCGGATCTCGTGGTGAACGCCGCCGGGCTCGGCGGGGGACGGCTGGCGGGCGACGGCACGGTGGTGCCGGTCGGCGGCCAGGTCGTCCACCTCGCCGATCCGGGGCTGACCGAATGGATCGTCGACGGCTCGACGCCGGTGCTGCGGCACGTGATCCCGCACGGCCGTCACGTCGTCTGCGGTGGCACGCAGGAGCCCGGCCGCGATTCGGTCGAGCCGGACCCCGGCGTGACCGCCGACATCGTGCGCCGGTGCCGCGAACTCGTGCCCGCGCTGGCCGACGCGCCCGTGCTGGGCGCGAAGGTCGGCTTGCGGCCGTTCCGGCCCGAGGTGCGGCTGGAGCGGGAGGGCCGCGTCGTGCACTGCTACGGGCACGGGGGCGCGGGGATCACGGTGGCCTGGGGTTGCGCCGACGATGTCCTGGCCCTGGTCTAAGCCCGCATTTAGTCCTCTAAATGCGGCAGGGGGTGCTCGGGGTCGTGAGGGCCCAACGGTGTCGTAGATACCTACTGGCGATGTTGCGTGTCTGGATGGACGACACACGTGATCAGATGGACGACACGCGTGCCTGGGCGGGCTCTCCGTTTGTCGTCCACTCCATCACGTGTGTCGTCCGTCGGATCACACATGCCGTCCGATCAGTCACGCGAAGTGCCGGATCGGTTTGTCCCCCGACCGCCCCCTACCGCATTTAGAGGACTAAACGCGGCCGAAGGCGGCGAAGTCCGCTTCGGTCTGATCCGCATACCGCACGGCGTAGGCCCCGATGGCCTCATCGAGGTCTTCGTCGTCCTCGAAGTACCCCGCCAGCATCCGCGGATGCAGCGATCGCGCGTGCGCCCGCGCCAGCAATGCGCCGGCCAGGCGGCCGTAGTCGTCGAGGTGGTCCTTCTTCAGCTCCGCCGGATCGATGTCGCCCTTGAGGTTCCGGAACTGCCGCACGATGTACGGCACGCCGTCGATGGTCGTCCAGCCGAGCAGGATGTCGGTTTCAGCCTGCACGAGCCGCGCGCCTTCGACGATCCGGCGGCCCTCGTGCTCCGGGGCGGGCAGGCCGAGGAATGGCGCGAGCGCCGACGGGACGGCCTGTTTCACTTGCAGCACGAGGTCTTCGCCCGAGTTCCCGTGCAGCAGCGCCACATAACTGCGCAGCCCGACGCTCCCGGTGCCGACCACCCGGAAGGCCACATCGGACACCCGGTACCGCGAGAGCAGCGTCCGCCGCGACTCACGCAGCGTGTCCACATAGGACACCAGCCCGGCGACGACGGCTTCGGCGGTCGCGTCGTCGACGTGCGTGAGCACCGGTGGGTCTTCGACGAAGCGGTGCCGTTCGAGGCCGGTCTCGTGGTCGTCGATCCGCCTGGTCCACTTCGCGGTGACCTTGGCGCTGGTGTTCTTCCGCGCCTTCTCGGCCGCTTCCTCGAAGTCGTCGATCAGATCGTGCGCGCGCACCTTGCTCAGCACCGACGCGTCCGGCAACGCGTTCCACGACCGCAGGAACGGCAGCTCCGCCAGCCCCCGGATGGTGCGCCGGTACGACTTCACCGCGTCCTCGGCGGCTTCACGGCAGCCGGATTCACCGATGCCGCCCTCGCGCCCGGCCAGGACGAGACTCGCGGCGAGCCGTTTGAGATCCCACTCCCACGGTCCCGGCACCGATTCGTCGAAATCGTTGATGTCCATGACGATCTGGCCTTCGGGCGTGCCGTACAGCCCGAAGTTCGCGGCGTGCGCGTCGCCGCAGAGCTGCGCCGTCAGCCCGGAAGACGGCGAACCAGCCAGATCGGCGGCCATCAGCCCGGCGGCCCCGCGATAGAAGGTGAACGGCGACGCGAGCATGCGCTCGCGCCGCAGGTCCACCAGTTCCGGCAGGCGGCCTTCGTTGCTCCGCGCGAAGAACTCCGCCACACTCGGCCGTCCTTCGCCCGCCGCCGCGTGATCGTGCGCGGACGTCGGCGCCTCGGCCCGCAGCGCCTTACCCCTGGCGGACCAGTCCTCCGGCGACACCGTCTCGGTGCCGACCAGCGGCCGCTCCACCCACTCCCGCTCTTCTCCCATGGACAGGCAACGTACAACCCGTCCGAAAGGTTCACCGCGTCTCGACGACCTCCGTGATCGCGTCGATACCGCGGTCGAGCTCCTCGCGGCTGATCACCAGCGGCGGCGCGATCCGCAGCGTGTGGTCGTGCGTCTCCTTGCACAGGACGCCGCGTTCGGCGAGCGCGGTGGACGCCTCGCGGCCGGTCGGCCCGCCGGGCGCGATGTCGATCCCGGCCCAGAGCCCGCGCCCGCGGACCTCCGCCAGCCCGTTGCCGACCAGTTCGCCGAGCCGCGAGTGCAGGTGGGCGCCCAGTTCCCGCGAGCGCTCCTGGAACTCGCCGGTCTTCAGCAGGCCCACGACGGCACGGCCGATCGCGCAGGCGACCGGGTTCCCGCCGAAGGTGGAGCCGTGCTCACCCGGCCGCAGCACGCCGAGCACGTCCTTGCTCCCGACGACCGCCGAGACCGGCATGATGCCGCCGCCGAGCGCCTTGCCCAGCGTGTAGACATCGGCGCGGACGCCTTCGTGGTCGAGCGCGAGGACGGTGCCGGTGCGGGCGAGACCGGACTGGATCTCGTCGGCGATCAGCAGGACGTTGTGCTCGTCGCACAGCCGTCGCGCCTCGGCGAAGTAGCCGGCGGGCGGCACGATCACGCCTGCCTCGCCCTGCACCGGCTCCAGCAGGACCGCGGCGGTGCGTTCGGTGATGGCGTCGCGCAGCGCTTCGGCGTCGCCGTACTTGACCGTGACGAAGCCCGGCGTGAACGGGCCGAAGTCGGCGCGCGCGGTCTCGTCGGTGGAGAAGGACACGATGGTGGTCGTGCGGCCGTGGAAGTTGGAGCCCGCGACGACGATCTCCGCGGTCCCGTCGGGCACGCCCTTGACCCGGTACGCCCACTTCCTGGCGATCTTCACCGCGGATTCGACGGCTTCGGCGCCGGAGTTCATCGGCAGGGTCATCTCGGTGCCGGTCAGCTCGGCGAGCTCCCGGCAGAACAGCCCGAGCTGGTCGTGGTGGAAGGCGCGCGAGGTCAGCGTCACCCGGCCGAACTGCTCGACCGCGGCGGCGACGAGCCCGGGGTGCCGGTGCCCGAAGTTCAGCGCCGAGTAGCCGGAGAGGAAGTCGAGGTAGGTCTTGCCCTCGACATCGGTGACCGAGGCGCCTTCGGCGGTGGCGATCACCACGGGCAGGGGGTGGTAGTTGTGCGTGCTCCACTGCTCGTCGAGCGCGATGAAGTCGGCGGTCGTCATGCGTTCAGGTTAGATGCCCGTCCGGCGGCTTTCATCCGGGAAACGTTGCTTTGACCCGTTGTTCGTTGCGTATCGACTCCATCGAGTGGCGAAATCGTGCAGCGGCGTCGTCGATCACCGGAGGCGAGCTGCCCGGACCGCGGTTATGGTCGCCGGATGGCGAAAAAGGACACCGTCTCCGTCCGGGACACGCTGAGGATCGGCAAGGGCGGCGAGCGGCACCACCCGGGCACGTTCCCGATCGGGCCGAACAAGAAGCCCAAGGGGCTCAAAGACCTCGCGGACGCCGGAGGCAGGCTCGCCGAGCTGCAAGAGGCGTTGTACGCGGAGGGCGTCGGCGGCGGGAACCGGAGCCTCCTGCTGGTCCTGCAGGGGATGGACACCTCCGGCAAGGGCGGCACGGTGGGCCACGTCCTCGGGCTCGTCAACCCGATGGGCGTGCGGTACGCCGGGTTCAAGAAGCCGACCGCGGCCGAGCGGCGTCACCACTACCTGTGGCGGATCCGCAAACAGCTCCCCGGGCCGGGGCAGATCGGCGTCTTCGACCGTTCCCACTACGAGGACATCCTGGTCCCGCGCGTGCAGAAGCTGGTGCCCGCGGCGGAATGGCGCAAGCGCTACGCCGAGATCAACGCGTTCGAGAAGGAGCTGACCGAGGCGGGCACGACCATCGTGAAGGTCTTCCTCGACATCTCGCCGGAGGAGCAGCTGAAGCGGCTCAAGGCGCGGCTGGAGACCCCGGCGAAGTGGTGGAAGTACAACCCCGCCGACCTCGACGCACGCGCCCAGTGGAACGACTATCAGAAGGCGTACGCCGACATCTTCGCCAAGACCTCGACGGCGGCCGCGCCCTGGTACGCCGTCCCGGCCGATCGCAAGTGGTATCGCAACTGGCTGGTCGCGCGGCTGCTGATCGAGACGATCGAGGGGATGGACCCGAAGTTCCCGCCCGCCGACTTCGATCCCGAGACGGAACTGAAGAAGCTGGAAGGCGTTGGCGTCTCCGGTTGATCGTCTGAGAGAGTGCGGAGGTGACCGACACCAGCCTCGAAGATCTCCCGTTCCTTCGCCGTCAGGCCCGCACCCAGCGCTTCACCCTCGGCGCGCCCAAAGAGTTCAAGGTCGCCCCGGACGGCTCCCGCATCCTGTTCCTGCGGACCGAGTCCGGGACGGACCCGCGGCACAGCCTGTGGTCGTTCGACGTCGCGTCGGGCGAGGAGACGAAGCTGGTCGACGCGGCCGAACTGCTGCCCGGTGAAGAGGATCTGCCGCCGGAGGAGCGTGCCCGCCGCGAGCGCAGCCGGGAGACCGGCGGCGGCGTGGTCGGCTACGCGGTCGACGACGCCTTCACCGTCGCCGCGTTCTCGCTCTCGGGCAAGCTCCACACCCTCGACCTGGCCACCGGCGAGGTCGCGGTGCTGGTCGACGGTTCGGTCGTCGACCCGCGGCCCAGCCCGGACGGCACGCACGTCGCCTACGTCCGGGACCGGCGCCTGCGGGTGATCGAGCGGGCCACCGGTGAAGATCGCCTGCTCGTCGACGAGGCGGGGGAAGACATCGCCTGGGGGCTCGCGGAGTTCATCGCGGCCGAGGAGATGGGCCGCACCCGCGGGTACTGGTGGTCGCCGGACGGGAAGAGCCTGCTGGCCGAGCGGTCCGACCGGGCGGCCGTGCCGCGCTGGACGATCGCCGATCCGGCCAACCCGCAGTCGGCGGCCAACGTCGTCGCGTATCCGGCCGCGGGCACCACGAACGCGGACGTGACGCTGGCGATCCTCGGCCTCGACGGTTCCCGCGTCGACGTCACGAAGACCGGCTGGGAGTACCTGGCCGCGGTGCACTGGTCCGCCGCGGGCAAGCCGCTGCTGTCGGTCCAGCCGCGTGACCAGCGGAAGCTGGAGATCCAGGCGGTCGACCCGGCGACCGGTTCGGTCGAGGTGCTGCACACCGAGACCGACGAGCACTGGGTCGAGCTCACCGCGGGTGTCCCGGCGTGGACCGCCGACGGCCGTCTGGTGCGCGAGAGCGCCGCCGACGGCGACCACCGGCTGGTCGTCGACGGCGTGGCCGTCACCCCGCCGGGACTGCAGGTGCGCTCGATCCTGCACGTCGGCGACGAGGTGCTGTTCAGCGCGTCGGAGGCCGACCCGACCCAGATCCACGTCTTCCGCACCGAGGGCGGCGAGCTGCGCCGTCTGTCCACTGAGGACGGTGTGCACGTCGGCTCCGGGAACGCGGCGTTGACCGTGCTCTCGTCGTGGAGCCTGGAGCGCAGCGGCCCGGTGGTGACCGTGGTGTCCGGTGAGAAGACGGTGGCGCGCATCGGTTCGTACACCGTGGATCCCGACGTCGTGCCGAACCTGACCTGGCTGACGCTGGGGGAGCGGGGCCTGCGTGCCGCGCTGGTGCTGCCGACCGGGTACGAGGAGAGCGAGGGCAAGCTCCCGGTGCTGCTCGACCCGTACGGCGGCCCGCACGCCCAGCGTGTCCTGCAGACCCGCAACGCCTTCCTCACCCCGCAGTGGCTGGCGGACCAGGGTTTCGCGGTGCTGGTCGCCGACGGTCGCGGCACCCCCGGCCGGGGTTCGGCCTGGGAGAAGGAGATCGCGGGCAAGCTCGCCGACGTCACCCTCGCCGACCAGGTCGACGCCCTGCACGCGGCGGCCGCGCTCCATCCGGAACTGGATCTGGAACGGGTCGCGATCCGCGGCTGGTCCTACGGCGGTTACCTGTCCGCGCTGGCCGTGCTGCGCCGACCGGACGTCTTCCACGCCGGCGTCGCGGGTGCCCCGGTGACCGACTGGTCGCTGTACGACACGCACTACACCGAGCGTTACCTCGGGCTGCCGCAGGAGGAAACGGCCGCCTACGAGCACAATTCGCTGATCGCCGGAGCCGGCGACCTCTCGCGGGCGCTGCTGATCGTGCACGGACTGGCCGACGACAACGTTTTCGTCGCCCACTCGTTGCGCCTGTCGTCGGCCTTGCTGGCCAAGGGACGCGCGCACGTGTTCCTGCCGCTGGCCGGCGCGACGCATATGACGCCGCAAGCCGAAGAGGTCGCGGAGAACCTGATGCGCACGCAGGTGGACTGGATCGTGCGTGAGCTGTCCGGTGCCGCGGTCAAGAGCGAGGAGAACGCATGAAACGGTGGGGCATCACCATTCCGCTGACCGGGGTGCCGCTCGCGGCGCACGAGGAGATGGTGCGGGAGCTGCCGGATCTCGGCTACACCGACGCGTGGTCGGCCGAGACGGCGGGCCACGACGCCTTCACCCCGCTGGTGCTGGCCTCGCAGTGGGCGCCGCAGCTGCGGCTGGGCACCGCGATCGTGCCGGTGTACACGCGCGGGCCCGGGCTGCTGGCGATGAGCGCGGCGACCGTCGCGGAACTGGCGCCCGGCCGGTTCGTGCTCGGCATCGGCGCGTCGTCGCCGGTGATCGTGAAGAACTGGAACGCCGCCGAGTTCGAGGCACCGTTCGCGCGTTCGCGGGATACTCTGCGCTTCCTGCGCTCGGCGCTGGCGGGGGAGAAGGTCACCGAGGAGTACGAGTCGTTCTCCGTCAGCAAGTTCCGGCTGGAGCGGCCCGCCGACCCGCCGCCGTCGATCATGCTCGCCGCGCTGCGGCCGGGCATGCTGCGGCTGGCCGCGAAGGAGGCCGATGGCGCCATCACCAACTGGCTCGCCGCGTCCGACGTGCCCAAGGTCCGCGCGGAGATCGGGCCGGACGTCGAACTGGCCGCGCGGATCTTCGTGTGCCCCACCGAGGACGAGAACGCCGCGCGCGGGCTCGGGCGGATGCTCATCTCGAGCTATCTCACCGTGCCGGTGTACGCCGCGTTCCACGAATGGCTCGGCCGGGGCGACGCGCTCGCGCCGATGCACGAGGCGTGGGCGGCGGGCGACCGGCAGAAGGCGAACCAGGTCATCCCGGACGAGGTCGTCGACGACCTGATCGTCCATGGCAGCCTCGACTCCTGCCGCGAGCAGGTGCAGTCTTATGTGGACAACGGGCTGACGACGCCGATCATCGCGCTGCTGCCGACGGGGGAGGACCCGTTCGCGCACGTGCGTGGGTTGGCTCCGCGCTAAAGCCTCGTGAGTGGCGAGGACGGTTAGAACCGTCCTCGCCACTCACGAGCGTTAGGCGCCCCGGAACATCTCCTCGTACCTGGACGCCATCATGTGCGAACCCTTGATCTCCGAGGTCGTCGCCGCGTCCAGGATCCCGGTCTCCTCGGTGTAGGTCGCGCCCCCGGACGGCCCGAGCGGCAACGAGATCATCGGCGCGCCAGGGGTGTGCGCACGCAGCTCGCCGCCGTCGATCAGCGCCCGGATGTTGGCGACGACGACCTCCGCGTGGTCACCGGCCACCTTCGCGAGCTTCCCCTCCGGCAACGCGGTGATGTCGCCGAGCGCGAACACGCGGGGCTGCCCCGGCAGACGCAGCTCGGGCGTCACCTCGACCTGCCCGTTCGCCTGCCGTGCGGCGGCCAGTTCGCCGTCGAGGTACGCGGTGTGCGGCGCGCCGCCGTAGCACTGGAACCACAGATCGGCGGTCACCTCGCCGCCGCCGGTGAGCCCCGAGGTGAACGTCTTGGCCTGCCCGGGCTCCGACACGGGGGCCTCGGTCAGTGAAGTGCCGAGCAGGAGCTCGACGCCCAGGCCGTCGAGCTGCCGGAGGATCTCCGCGCGGAAGTCCTCCGGGAAGCCGGGCAGGATCTCCTTCGCCGGGTCGACGATCGTCACGGCCTTCTCCGGCCACACCGCCTTGATCTCGCCTGCCAGTTCGAGCCCCACCGGGCCCGCGCCGAGCAGCAGCACCTTCTCCGCTCCCGCGAGTTCTTCGCGCGTGGCGCGGATCTTCGCCTTCGCCGAAGCGCTGTCGTGGAAATCGATCTTCGCCGGGAACGGGTACGCCGAGCCGGTCGCCAGCACGACGTAGTCCGGCGCGAGCCGCTCACCCGACGCGAGCGTGACGCCGCTCTGGTCCACGCTCACCGCGCGGTCGCGCAGCACCCGTCCCCGTTCGAGAAGCCCCGCGTACGGGTAGAAGAGCCGATCCGTCCACTCGGGATCGACGAGCCCCCGCAACGCGGCGACGTGGTGGACGAAGTCCTCGCGCGGCTCGACGAGCACGACGTCGGTGAACGAGTCCAGCTCCTTGGCGACGGTCGTGCCGCCGTATCCCCCGCCGATGACGGCCACGGTCGTGGTCATGAGAATCCCCTAGTTCGTAGTACGTAATGTTGGTACTGCGAACTACAGTAGTTCGTACTCCGAACGATCGTCAAGTAGACTTCGGTCATGACCACGGCCGAAGACCTCGGATTCGCGACGGCGCTGGTGCGGCTTTCGCATCTCGTGCAGCGGGCTTTCATCGATGTCGGCCGGTCTCACGACCTCACGCCGCAGCAGGCGCAGCTGCTCTGCGTGCTGGCGCAGGGGGAGACGGGCGTCGGGATGACCGACCTCGGCAAGATGCTGAACCTCGAGAAGTCCAGCGTCACCGGCCTGGTGGACCGCGTGCAGCGGCGCGCGCTCGTCGAGCGGGTCGCGGATTCCTGCGATCGCCGCGCGCTGAAGATCACGCTGACGGAAGAGGGGCTCCGGCTGGCGAACGCCGCTCACGAAGGCGTCGTCGAGAAGCTGGAGGAGATGGCGGCCGACCTTCCGGTCGAGCAGCGTGAGGCGATCGCGGCGGCCGCGTGGCGGATGGCGCCCGAAGACTGAGTCAGTGCCACACGGCGGCGGCCAGCAGCAGTCCCGCGGCCGCCGCGGCCAGCCCGGCGAAGACCGTCACGCAGACGTTGACGACGGCGTGGAGCCGCGCCTTCTCCGTGACCAGGCGCAGGGTTTCGTACCCGAAGGTCGAGAATGTCGTGAGCCCGCCGCAGAATCCGACGGCCAGCAACGCGCGGACCTCGTCCGGCTGCCCGCCGTGCAGTGCCCAGCCGGTCAGCACGCCGAGGATCGCCGAGCCGACGACGTTCACCGTGAGCGTGCCCCACGGGAACGCGGAATTCCGCCACGCCTGGACGCGCCGGTCGGTCAGGTAGCGCAGGATCGCGCCGAGGCCGCCGCCGATCGCGACGAACAGAACGGTCATTTCCTCACCGCGCGGGTGATCTCGTGCCCGGCGTAGACCGCTACCAGCGCGGCGGCCACCGTGGCGGACGCGTACGCCAACCCGGTGAACGGATGTCCCGCCGTCACGAGATCGAGTGTGTCCGTCGCATAGGTCGAAAACGTGGTGTAGCCGCCCAGGATCCCGACCCCGAGGAACGGCCGCAGCAGTCTGTGCGGGTTCGTCGCCGCGGTCAGCAGCGCCATCAGGACGCCGATCAGCAGGCAGCCGGAAACGTTGGTGGCAAAGGTGGAAAGCGGGAACTGGGCCCGGGAATGAGGGATCGCGACCGAGAGGCCGTAGCGGGCCAGGCTGCCCAGCGCGCCACCCGCGCCGATGGCCGCGAGCACGTCCCATCGCGGGCGGGGGACGGATGCCGGATCAGCCATGAATGCCAGCTTAGAACCGCTGTCCGGGTGAACCGGCGCCACGGTGTCGAAGATCGCTCGCAAGGCCGTTTTTCCCTGCTGGACAGTGAATTTTCCGGAAACGTGTCGTAGGCTGGGCTGCGCTCCAGGCCGATTTTCGGTCCGTCCGCTCGTCTAGAAAAAGGTGGCAGGATGGCACAGGAACAGTCAGGTACGCAGGCTCCCGACAGCGGTTTGCTGCTGGAGGTCGAGAAGATCCCGACCGCGGTCGACCGCGGGAAGGCCAACGGCGCGGCCGCCGACAACGACGGCAACGACGGCTGAGTGCCCGAAACGCCGACGCTGGCTGACCTCGTGGCTCCGCTCGGGGTCAGCCAGTTCTTCCAAGACGTCCAGGGCGAGACCTACCGCCGTTTCGAAGGCCGCGCGGGCCGCTTCGCCGACCTGTTGCCGTGGTCGGCGCTGAACGCGATCCTCCGGCAGCATCGCCTGGAGTTCCCGCGGCTGCGCCTCGCGCTCGATGGCACCCCGGTGCCCATGGAGAGCTACACCGATCTCGTCCCCACCCGCCGCAGTGGCACCGTCCCCCGTCTGCAGGCCGCTCCGTTCACCGAGCACCTGCGCGGCGGCGCGACGATGGTGCTCGACGCCATCCAGGAACTCAGCGACCCGATCGGCGATCTCGCCAGGAGCCTCGAACACGACCTCCGGGAGAGCGTCCAGGTCAACCTCTACGCCGGCTGGGGCGTGACCCACGGTTTCGACGTGCACTGGGACGACCACGACGCGTTCATCATCCAGGTCGCCGGCCGCAAACGCTGGCGGATGCACGGCCCGACCAGGCCGGCGCCGCTGCATCGCGACGTCGAGCAGCCCGAGCGGCCCGGTGAGCCGATCGACGACTTCGTGCTCGAAGACGGCGACGTCCTCTACGTCCCGCGCGGGCACTGGCACGACGTCACCGCGGTGGGGGAGATGTCGCTGCATCTCACGCTCGGCTTCAGCCCGGCGACGGGGATCGACCTCGTCTCGTGGCTCGCCGACAAGCTGCGGGCGAGTACCACGTTCCGGCAGGACCTCCCGAGGTTCGGGACGGCGGAGGAGCGCGCGGCCCGCGCCGCGGCCCTGCGCGCGGAACTGGAAGCCACGCTGACCGTCGACGTCGTCGACCGGTTCCTCGCCGAACGCGACTCGGCGGCCCCAGCGCATCCGCGCGTCGGCCTGCCCTGGGCGGCGACCCCCGGCCTGCTGCCGGACGGAGACGAGACCGAAGTCCGGTTCCTCGTCCCGAGGGCGGTGCTCGAAGAAGACAGCGCGCGCGATGGCCGGGTGACCCTGCTCGCGGACGGGAAACGGTTCGTCTTCGCGGGCGCCGCGGCCCCGCTGCTGAAGGCGCTGCTCGACGGAACGCCGCAGGCGGTCAAACGACTCGCCGAGCTGTCCGAACTCGATCGGGGGACGGTGCGGGCCTTCCTCGGCGAGCTCACCACGCAGGGGCTGCTCTCGATCGGCTGAAGGTCACAGGAGACGAGAAGTGTGAAGGGAGCCCGGACGGGGTAAGCTAAGGCATGCCTAAGGTGAGGTCCGGAGGGGTCAGCCGATGACCGTTCAGCTCTCGGACACCCCAGCCCCGGACGGTCAAGCGCCGCCCGCCGCGTTGCCGGGCTGCGCCACCGTCGCGCGCATGCTCGGGGCGAGCCCCGCCGGCACCGCGGCGGACATGCGGTGCTGGCTGCTCATCGAGCAGCCGGGCCCCTGGCCCGCGGACGCGCTGGAGAACGTCCTCGACGAGGCCTTCCCCGCCGAGCGCCGTGAGCTGCTCGAGAACTTGAGACGGTCGCACGGGCTCCGTCCGCTGCTCATCCGCCGCCCCGGCAAACACCAGCGAGACCCGGATCGCCCGCGTTCGGTGTACGTCGGCGGGGGCGAACCGGGTAACCGCTGGCTGGAACGCCTCGAGCTCCACGACCTGGGCGAACTGGCCGCGCTGGACCTCGAAGCCGTCGCCGAGGGC
Organism: Amycolatopsis sp. EV170708-02-1; assembly: GCF_022479115.1. Lineage (NCBI taxonomy): Bacteria > Bacillati > Actinomycetota > Actinomycetes > Pseudonocardiales > Pseudonocardiaceae > Amycolatopsis > Amycolatopsis sp. EV170708-02-1. The sequence goes on along the minus strand of NZ_CP092497.1, from coordinate 798,753 downwards.
ACCGGCGGGCTGGGCACCCGGGTGGACGGGCCGCTGTTCCTGGTCTGCACCCACGGCACCAAGGACATGTGCTGCGCGGTCCTCGGCCGCCCGCTGGCTTCGACGCTCAACACCAACCACCCCGGCCGCGCCTGGGAGGTCAGCCACGTCGGCGGCGATCGCTGGGCGGGCAACCTGCTGGTGGTCCCCGACGGTTTCCTGCACGGCCAGCTCAACCCGGCCGAGGCGGCGCTCGTCGCCAAGGCCGCGCTGCGCGGCCAGGTCGAGCCGGAGCAGCTTCGCGGCCGGACGTCCGCCCGGACGGCGTGGGCGCAGTTCGCGGAGATCGCACTCCGGCGGAGGCTGGACCTGACCGGTCTGGACGACGTGCTCGCCGTCCAGGAGGAGCCGCTGCTCGAATCCGACGCGCGGGTCGTCACCGTGCGCGGCGGCGAGGACTTCTACTCGGTGACGGTGCGGCGACGCTCGACGGCGCCGCGCGGGGAGAGCCGGTGCGCGGGGCTGATCCAGCCCGCCGGGTACGTGGCCGAAGAGATCACGAAGCTCTGACAGAGCGAGGTTTTTCGCCCGATAGAGTGCTGTGGTGAAGCTCTTTGGCAGACGTGTGCCGCGGCCCGAGCCCGAACGTCGCACGCTGATCCTCGATCACTGTTATGACGACCTCGCGCTCGACGCGGCGCTCGATGGGCTGCGCGAAGGTGACCTTCGCGCGGCCCGAACCGTGTTGGCCGAATCTCGCGAGGACGCCGAGACCCGCGGCCTGCGGTTGGACCTGCTGGCGAAAGGGCTGGTCGGGCACGCTGACGAGATCGCGGATCTCGCCCGGCAGCACGACGAGCCCGAGCTGTGGCTGATGGCGGGCGCGGCCTATCTCGACGAGGCCATGGCGATCCGCGGCACCGGCTGGGCCGACGGCGTCGGCCAGGACCGCTTCAAAATGGTGCACCAGGTGGGTGCCAAGGCGATCGGCCCGCTGCACCGCGCCGCCGAACTGATGCCGGAAGACTCGACGCCGTGGGTCAACCTGATGTCGGCGGCGCTCGTCCTCAGCGCGCCCCGCGACCAGCGGGACGAGGTGTGGCGGGAAGCAGTCCGGCGGAGCCCGGCTCACTTCTCCGCGCATATGATCCGGCTTCAGACCCTGGCGCCTAAGTGGGGCGGCACCGAGGAGGAAATGCTGGCGTTCGCCCTCGAAACCGCGCGCGCCGCGCCGCCGGGCGACCCGTTGACCGCGATCCAGCCAGCCGCCTGCTTCGAGATCTACCTGATGGCGTCGAGGCAGCTGGACGACGACCGCCTCGACGAGTTCGAGAAGCGCTACTTTTCCAGCGAGCGCATGCAGGCGACGCTGGTGGCCGCGTCGGACCGCTGGCTGGCCGAGGAGAAGCCGCACTCGCGCGGTCTGCAGGCGCACCACTACTTCGCGGCCGCGTTCGCCTGCGGCGGCAACGCCGAGCGGGCCTTCCTGCATCTGCTCGGCACCAGGGACCGGTTCTACGGGCGGCCGTGGGCCTACCTCGACGGAAATGATCCGGAGGGCGTCTATCACCGGATGGTTGCCCGCTATTGGCCCCCGGACCTCCACCTGCGGTCGCCGATGGACCTCAGCCCGGTCTTTCCGGGCTGAGCCCCTTCTCACCCGCGTTCGAACATACGTTTGACACCCGTCTAGAACGTGTGTTCGACTGGCCGGGTGCGATGGGATCGACAGCGGGCGGACGGCGGCGAGCCGGTACTGCCCGGATTGGACGGGCTGCTGCGTTCGGTGCGCACACCCGAGTTCGACGGCGTCACCTTTCACGAGGTGCACGCCAAATCCGTGCTGAACAAGGTGCCCGAGGGCTCGGGTGTCCCGTTCGGATGGACGGTGAACCCGTATCGCGGTTGTTCGCACGCGTGCACGTACTGCTTGGAGGGCGCGACACCGGTCCTGATGGCCGACGGCAGGACGAAGGCGCTGGCGGAGCTGGCGCCCGGCGACGCGATCTACGGGACGCGCGGGCGTGGCGCGGGGCGACGCCTGGTGCCGACGAAGGTCCTCGCGCACTGGTCGACGCTGAAACCGGCGTACCGCCTGACCCTCGACGACGGGACGTCCATCGTGGCCAGCGGCGACCACCGGTTCCTGACCGGTCGCGGCTGGAAACACGTCACCGGCACCCGGTTCGGCGCGGCGCAGCGGCCGCATCTGGTCGGCGGCACCGAACTCGTCGGCGTCGGCAAGCTCGCGCGCACCCCGGACGACAACCTCGGCTATCGCGCCGGATATCTGTGCGGGATGCTGCGCTCCGGCGGGTTCTCCGCCGAGAAGGACGCCGCGGACCGCGCGCTTCGATACCTGCCCGATTTCGGCGCGTCGGTCGGCTTCGTGCAGGTGCCGCCGTCGCCGGATTCCCATTGGCTGCGCGGATTCCTGGCCGGGTTGTTCGACCTCGCCGGGAGCTACCGGCACGGCGCGTTGCGCGTCACCCATGACGAACAGGACATCGTCTCGACCTTCTGCACCGCGCTGGGGAACTTCGGCTTCCGTTACGTCAGAAGCGAGAATGCCAAGTTCCGTCCGTTGTGGACGGTGCAGATCCTCGGCGGGCCTTCGGAGGAGGTGCGGTTCTTCCAGCTCGCGGACCCGGCCGTCGGCTGGAAACGGTCGCTCGACGGCCTCCCCATCGGCCGGACGAGGCGGAAGGTGACGTCGATCGAGCCGCTGGGCATCGAGCTGCCGTTGTTCGACATCACCACCGGCACGGGCGACTTCATCGCCGACGGCATGGTCACGCACAACTGCTTCGCCAGGAACACCCACACGTATCTGGACTTCGACGCCGGACGCGATTTCGACACGCAGGTGGTCGTGAAGGTCAACGCGCCCGAGGTGCTGGCCGCGCAGCTGCGGCGGCCGAGCTGGACACGCGAGCACGTCGCGATGGGCACGAACACCGATCCCTACCAACGCGCCGAGGGCCGGTACAAGCTGATGCCGCGCATCATCACCGCGCTGGCCGATTCGGGCACGCCGCTGTCGATCCTGACCAAGGGAACCGTGCTGGCGAGGGATCTCCCGTTGCTGGAGTCGGTGTCGAAGGACGTGCCCGCCGGGCTCGCGATCTCGCTCGCGCTGCTGGACGAGGAGCTGCAACGCCGCCTCGAGCCGGGGACGCCGGGCCCGCGGGCGAGGCTCGACCTGATCCGCAAGGCACGCGACGCCGGGCTGCCGTGTTCGGTGCTGGTCGCGCCCGTGCTGCCGTACCTGACCGACTCGGTGGCCGCGCTCGACGCGCTGTTCGCCAGGCTGGCCGAGGCCGGTGCCACCCGGGTCACCGTCCTTCCGTTGCATCTGCGGCCGGGCGCGCGGGAATGGTTCGCACGCTGGCTCGGCCGGGAACATCCGGTGCTGGTGCCGAAATACCGCGAGCTGTACTCGCGCGGCGCGTATCTGCCGAAGTCCTATCGGGAACGGCTCGGCGCCAGGGTCGGCCCGTTGCTGCGCCGCCACGGCTTCGGTTCCCGTGCGGATGAAGGGGAACGGATGCAGGTGACGATGCCCGTGCAGCGTTCGGAGGAGGCGGTGATTCCGGCGGCCGAGCAACTGAAACTGCTGTGAGGTGCCCCGCGGCTCCCGCGCTCCGCCAGGTGCGTTCACCTGCGACGATGGCGCGTTGCGAAAGCCACTTTCGCAGCGCCGCCGGAAGCTCACAGCCGGCCGGGGCGGCGCATGCCACTTTCGCCTCGTGTGGCCGAAAGTGTGTCTCCTTTCCGCGCCAACCGCGGGAACGGCGTCCCGTTGCCCGTCACGCACTGTGAATTTTCTTACCGCACAACGGATTCGGCCGTTCGGCGCAGTGGCTTGGCGGAAAACCTTTTCGTGCCTAATCTCAACGGGAGGAAGGCGAGGAGGTGCCTGTTGACCACCCGTACGGATCGCACCGCCGCTGTCCGCATCGCCTGGGCCGCGACCAAGCTGACCAGAGCGGGCAGACACCCCATCGCCATAGGAAGACTCGCCGCCACCGTCGGCATGGACCCGGCCGAAGCCCACCGGTTGATGGACCTGATGGGTTTCGTCATCCGCGACGGCCTGGTCGTGATGGACCGCGGCTCGCGCCCGGCCGAACGGGCCGGCTCCGACCGGTACCGGGTCGACCTGTTCCTCCTGGCCGTCGCCACCGGCGAACCGGTGCACGCGGACGCCGTCTGCCCGGCGACCGGCGCGCGCGTCCGTGTCCACTTCACCCGCGAGCGGGTCTTGAGCGTCGACCCGCCGCATGCCGTGGTCGCCGCGTCACGGCTGTCCGGGATCGACCTGGCCCTCGGCCAGGACTACGTCGAGGCGCTGGTCTGCACGGAGTTCTTCGCGTCGAAGGAGGCGGCCTCGGGCTGGCTGCTGGAGAACATCGACGGCCGGGTCCTGTCCGTGCCCGGCTATCTGGCGCATACGCGGCGGATGGTCGCGGCGCTGGAGGCCTGGCCGACGATCTGAGAACACCTGGTCGCGAGGCATCCGGGGCGATTCGTTAGCCTTTGACGTCGGCGCGGAGCAGTCGAACCGCAGCGCCGTCGAATCGCAGAATCGTGATGCCGAAGGAGAGCACCCGCAGTGCTTCGCACCCACAAAGCCGGCACCTTGCGTGCCGAGCACGCCGGTCAGACGGTCACCCTCACCGGATGGGTGGCTCGGCGGCGCGATCACGGCGGCGTCATCTTCATCGATCTGCGCGACGCCAGCGGCGTGAGCCAGATCGTCTTCCGCGAGGGCGAGATGGCCGAGCGCGCCCACCAGCTGCGCTCCGAGTACTGCGTCCGCATCGTCGGCGAGGTCTCGAAGCGGCCCGAGGGCAACGCCAACGCCGAGATCCCCACCGGCGAGATCGAGGTGCTGGTCACCGAGCTCGAGGTGCTGTCCGAGGCCGCCGTGCTGCCGTTCCCGATCGACGACCGGGTCGACGTCGGCGAGGAGGTGCGCCTCAAGCACCGCTACCTCGACCTGCGCCGCAGCGGCCCCGCGGCCGCGATGCGCCTGCGCAGCGAGGTCAACCGCGCCGCCCGCGAGGTGCTGCACGCCCAGGAGTTCGTCGAGGTCGAGACCCCGACCATGACCCGCTCCACCCCGAGGGTGCCCGCGACTTCGTGGTCCCGGCCCGGCTCAAGCCCGGCTCCTGGTACGCGCTCCCGCAGTCGCCGCAGCTGTTCAAGCAGCTGCTCATGGTCGGCGGCCTCGAGCGGTACTACCAGATCGCGCGCTGCTACCGGGACGAGGACTTCCGCGCCGACCGGCAGCCGGAGTTCACCCAGCTCGACATCGAGATGAGCTTCGTCGAGCAGGACGACGTCATCGCGCTCGGCGAGGAGATCGTCACCGCGCTGTGGAAGCTGATCGGCGCCGAGATCCCGAAGCCCTTCCGTCGCATCACCTACGCCGAGGCGATGGAGAAGTACGGCTCGGACAAGCCGGACCTGCGCTTCGACCTCGAACTCACCGACATGACGGCGTTCTTCGCCGACACCCCGTTCCGCGTGTTCCAGGCGCCGTACGTCGGCGCCGTCGTGATGGCGGGCGGCGCCGACCAGCCGCGCCGCACCCTCGACGCCTGGCAGGACTTCGCCAAGCAGCGCGGGCACCGCGGCCTCGCCTACATCCTGGTCAACGAGGACGGCACGCTCGGCGGGCCGGTCGCGAAGAACCTGTCGGAGAAGGAGCGCGAGACGGTCGCCGAAGCGGTCGGCGCCAAGCCCGGCGACTGCGTCTTCTTCGCCGCCGGCAAGCCCGCCGACGCGCGTGCGCTGCTGGGCGCCACCCGGCTCGAGATCGGCAGCCGTCTCGGCCTGATCGACGAGAACGCCTGGTCGTTCGTCTGGGTCGTCGACTTCCCGATGTTCATCTCGGCCGAGGAGTCCGACGACGTCGCCGTCGGCGGCGGCAAGTGGAAGGCATTGCACCACGCCTTCACTTCGCCGACCCCGGAGTGGATCGGCAAACTCGCCGACGACCCCGGCAACGCGCTGGCCTACGCCTACGACATCGTCTGCAACGGCAACGAGATCGGCGGCGGCTCGATCCGTATCCACCAGCAGGAGCTGCAGAAGCAGGTCTTCGAGCTGATGGGCCTGTCCGAGGAGGAGGCGCAGGAGAAGTTCGGCTTCCTGCTCGACGCCTTCGCCTTCGGCCCGCCGCCGCACGGCGGGATCGCGTTCGGCTGGGACCGGATCGTCATGCTGCTGGCCAAGGCCGAGTCGCTGCGTGACGTGATCGCGTTCCCGAAGACCGGTGGCGGGTACGACCCGCTGACCGCCGCTCCCGCGCCGATCACCGCGGAGCAGCGCAAGGAAGCGGGCATCGACGCCAAGCCCGCGCCGCCCGTCAAGAACTGATGCTCCACCTCAGGGCCGTGTGCCCGCCGGACCGGACCGACGAAGCGATCCGGATCCTGCGGGCACACGCCGGGACCGCACACCTCGTCGTGCATCGCGGGGTGGCGGTCGCGCCGGAGGGCGACCTGATCGAGGCCGACATCGCCCGCGAGGCGACCGACGAGATCGTCGAGTCGCTGTGCGGACTCGATCTCGACCACACCGGCGGCATCACGCTGGAAGCGCTGGACACCGCGGTGTCCGACGCCGCGGACAAGGCCGAAGAAACCGCGCCGGGTGAAGGCGCGGACGCGGTGGTGTGGCAGGAACTCGTCGGCCGCTCCGGCGAGGAGTCCCGGCTCACCTGGACATTTCAGGCATTCCTGACCATCGCGTGCCTGCTGGCGTCGGTCGGCGTCATCACGAACTCGGCCGTCACCATCGTCGGCGCCATGGTCGTGGGGCCGGAATTCGGGCCGCTGGCGGCCATCGCCGTCGGGTTGGTGCTCCGGCGGGGAGATCTCGTGAAGCAGGGCACCGTCGCGCTGCTCGGCGGTTTCCCGATCGCCATGCTGATCACCCTCGGTGTCGTGCTCGTGGGCAACGCGACCGGAGTGCTCGAAGTCAGCAAGCTGGCCGAGAACCACGAGGTGGATTTCGTTTACCAGGTGGGAATCCCGTCACTGATCGTCGCGCTGCTCGCCGGCGCCGCGGGCATGCTTTCCATGACGTCGGCCAAATCCGCCGCGCTCGTGGGCGTGTTCATCTCGGTGACGACGGTGCCCGCGGCCGGCTACGCGGTGGTCGCGGCGGTTGCCGGTCAGTGGGAACGGTGCCTTTATTCGGCGGGCCAGCTGCTGGTCAATCTCATCGGAATCGTTGCAGCTGCGGCCATTGTGCTGACATTGCGCCGTCGTGGGCAACGATCGAGGGTGACGGAACGTCCGCTTTCACGCGGATGATCCCCGGATCGCGCCAGTGCGCGCGATTGCCCGGATCTCAGTGGTCATGGTTGCTCAGTCACGAGTAGGGTCGGTGGCAATGACAGTCGATACCTCCTCTGCCGACGATTCGACCGTCGGAGCTGGAGCCGAAACCCTCGCCGTCGCGGCCGCGGTCGCCGCCGGCGAGTCGGTCCTCACGCGCCGATTCGGCAGCGCGATCACCCTCGTCGCCCCCGAAGACCTCGCCGGCAGCGGCCCGGCCACGGTCGTGCGGGCGCGGGTGGCGTCGTCGCCGTTCGCGCTGCCGCGCACCCTGGTCATCAAGCACTACCCCGATCCACCCGAACCGGGACGGCCCGATCCGTTCGCGCAGGAGGCGGTCAGCTACCAGCTGTTCACCGCGCTCGCGCCGGAGGACCGGATGTGCCCGGAACTGCTGGCCCACGACGGCCGGGACCGGGTGCTGGTGATCGAGGACCTCGGCGGCGTCCCGACACTGCACGACAAGCTCCACGCCCGTGACGCCCGCGGCGCCGAACGAGCGCTGCTGTCCTGGGCGCGGTCGCTGGGCAGGCTGCACGCGACCACCGCGAGCCGCGAGCCCGATTTCAACGCGCTGCTGCGCCGTCTGGGCGGTCCGGTCAAGAACGAGGACGCGCCGCTGCCCGCGGTCTGCGCGCAGCTGCCGGGACTGCTGGAGGAAGTGCTCGACGTCGAGACGCCGGAGCCGGTGCAACAGCGGGTCATGGAGGTCGCCGGGCGGGCGGGCGCGCCGTCGTACCGAGCGTTCAGCCCCGTCGACCTCAGCCCGGACAACAACCTCGTGACCAGTGGCGGAGTGCGGTTCCTCGACTTCGAACGCGGCCGGGTGCGCAGCACCCTGATGGACGTGGCGTACCTGCGGCTCCCGTTCGCGTCGAGCGCGGACGCGCTGGCCCTGCCGCCGGGGATGAGCGAGGCGATGATCGCGGCCTGGCGATCCGAGGTCGTCTCGGTCTGGCCGGGGCTCGCCGACGAGGACGCGCTGGCCGAGCACCTGATGGACGGTCAGCTGCTCCTGCTGTGGGTCCTCACCTGGGAGATCCTCCCGGAGCTGGATCTGGACCGGCACGCCACGCCGATCAGCCGGGAGGCCGCGCTGGTCACCTGGTGGCGTGAGCTGGCCAAACACTCGCTGCGTGCCCGGCTGACGCATATCTCCGAGCACGCCACCCGGGTCGCCGCGGCCCTCGGCGCCAGGCTCGGGCCGCACGCCGACCTCGCGTTCTATCCGGCCTTCCGGTAACCGCCGCACGGACTTTTCGCTCGACCGTCCTCGCCGCGTTACCCAGGCATCACCACGGGTGAGTCTGCGTGGCCGATGGTGGCTACCGTGACCGTGATCAGTGTCGAAGTCACTCCGAGTCCCGAACCCCTCCTTCCTCCCGCACCGGCCGTCCCGCGGTCCGCTCGCAGACTGGTCGTGCTCGGCGATTCCACGGCCGTGGGCCTCGGCGACCCGCTGCCGGACCGGGGCGGCTGGCGCGGGGTCGGCCCGCTCGTCGCCGACGCGCTCGGCGTCGAGCCGGACGGCTACCTGAACCCGTCGTTCACCGGAGCGCGCATGGGCTGCGTGCTGACCAAGCAGCTTCCGGAGGCCGTGGCGCACCGGCCGGACGTCGCGCTGGTGGTGGCGGGTATGAACGACACGCTGCGCCCCGATTTCAGCGCCGAGAAGATCGCCGCGGACCTCACCGAGGTGATCCGTTCGCTGGCCGCGGTCGGCACCGTCGTGGTCCCGGTGCGCTACCACGACCACGGGAAGGTGTTCCGCCTCCCGCAGTCGCTGCGGCGCGCGTTGAGCCAGCGGGTGGCCGAGCTGAACGCCGCCATCGACGGGGTCGTCGAACGCGAGGGCGTGCCGTGCCTCGACCTCGAACTGCTGCCCGGCGCCTACGACCTCACCGCGTGGAGCGTCGACCGGCTGCACCCGTCGGAACTCGGGCACCGGATGCTGGCGGCCGGGTTCACCGAACGGCTCGCCGAGGCCGGGTTCGCGGTGCCGCGGCCGGTGAGCCTGACCTGCTCGGGAGGCGTGGAGCCGAGTACCGCCGGGCACGTCGGCTGGCTGGTGCTCAAGGGCATCCCGTGGGTGTGGCGGCGGGGCCGCGAGTTCGTGCCGTACGCGGCCGTGATCATGTGGCATTCGTTCCGGGAGCGGCTGCGCTGACCTGTGGCCGGAACCGTCGGTGGGTACGGCTACCGTCGACACCGTGGCACAGGACGAACTCTTCACCGTGAACCCCGACCTCGGTCCGCCGCCGGAGCCGGCCGAGCCGAGGGACGTCGCTGTTCCAGCGGGCTCGCCGCTGGCGGTGCGGATGCGGCCGCGGTCGCTCGACGAGGTCGTCGGCCAGCAGCACCTGCTGCGTGAGGGCGCGCCGCTGCGGCGGCTCGTCGAAGGCGCGGCCCCCGCTTCCGTGCTGCTCTACGGCCCGCCGGGAACCGGCAAGACCACGCTGGCGAACCTCGTCTCGGCCGCGACCGGCCGCCGGTTCGTGGCGATGTCGGCGCTGTCGGCCGGGGTGAAGGAGGTGCGCGGGGTCATCGAAGAAGCCCGCCGCCGCCGGAACTACAACGCCGAGAACACCGTGCTGTTCATCGACGAGGTCCACCGGTTCTCCAAGACCCAGCAGGACGCCCTGCTCGGCGCGGTGGAGGACCGAACGGTGCTGCTCGTGGCCGCCACCACGGAGAACCCGTCGTTCTCGGTGGTCTCGCCGCTGCTCTCGCGGTCGCTGGTGCTGCAGCTGCGGCCGCTGACCGACGCCGACATCGTCGAGCTGATCGAGCGCGCGCTGGCCGACGAACGCGGTCTCGGCGGCGAACTCACCCTGACCGAGGACGCGCGGGACCATCTGGTGCGGCTGGCCTCCGGCGACGCGCGGCGAGCGCTCACCGCGCTGGAAGCGGCGGCCGACGCGGCGAGCGCGACCGAGGCCAAGACGATCGATCTCGCCATCGTCGAGTCCACAGTGGACAAGGCGGCGGTGCGCTACGACCGCGACGGCGACCAGCACTACGACGTCATCAGCGCGTTCATCAAATCGATCCGCGGGTCGGACGTGGACGCCGCGTTGCATTACCTGGCGCGGATGATCGAGGCGGGGGAGGACCCGCGGTTCCTGGCCCGGCGGCTGGTGGTGCACGCGAGCGAAGACATCGGCATGGCCGACCCGACGGCGTTGCAGTCGGCCGTCGCGGCGGCGCACGCCGTGCAGTTCATCGGTATGCCGGAAGGCCGTCTCGCGCTGGCGCAGGCGACCGTGCACCTGGCGACGGCGCCGAAGTCGAACGCCGTCATCACCGGGATCGACGCCGCGCTCAGCGATGTCCGGTCCGGGCGGATCGGGACGGTTCCGCCGCATCTGCGTGACGGGCACTACGCGGGCGCGGAGAAGCTCGGCAACGCGAAGGGCTACCGGTATCCGCACAACGTGCCGGAAGGTGTTCTGGCGCAACAGTATCCGCCGGACGAGCTGGTGGGGCGGGACTACTACGAGCCGACGCAGCGCGGGGCGGAGCGGACATTGCACGAGCGGGTGCCGAAGCTGCGGCGAACCATCCGCGGTGAGCGTTAGTCCGCATTCGGGGCAGGCAGGGCCTTTGGTGCGCGGGATCTGGGCCCGGGCGAGGATCGGTGGTCGGGTCGGGCTGCCGGCTGTCGCGCCTTGCAGGGGGAGATCTTCGGTTGGGTGGCTCGGCCTCCGCACGGTTGTGTGGTCGGTCCGGTCGTGTGCGGCTGGGGCTTGATCAACGGAGGATCGGGGACGTTGAGTGTCCCGGATCTTCCGTCGATCAAGGTTCGGGTGCCTTTGACGGGTGCTGGTTCTTTCGGTCGTGACTGGCCCGTTGGCGATGGGCTGTGTGGGTTTTGGGACTTAAGCCCACACAGCCGTGCGTGATCGGTCGGGTCAGGAAGGGTGGCTAGTGAACGGCCGGACCTAGGCATTGGCTGTAGGCGGGCATGCCGAGGAGCCCGTCGCCTGGTGGCTGGCGGGCTCCTCGGGCCTATACGTGGTGCAGGGTGTTGCGCCGGGGTTGTCGGAGCGGATCCCGGTATTGGGGTGGGATGAACTTGGGTAGGCCGTCGGCGGCCATGCGTACTTCCCAGTCGCCGTGGTGGATTAGCCGGTGGTGGAAGCTGCAGAGCAGGACCAGGTTCCGGAGATCCGTCGGCCCGCCGTCTACCCAGTGCTCGATATGATGAGCGTGGCAATTCTTGGGTTTCCGATGACAACCCGGAAAGGCGCAGCCACCGTCACGGATGTTCAACGCACGTCTCTGGCCGGGTGTGACGAATCTTCGCAGGCGTCCCATATCGAGGGGCTCACCCGAGGCGCTCATGACGACCGGGAGCATGAGGCAGTCGCAGGCCGCGAGCCTCGCTTCCCGCGCGGTCATCGTCCCGACGAAATCCAAGCAGGCAGTGCCTAGGCCGGATTTGAGTTCTTCGAGTCCGATGGTGACGTTCACGAGGGTGCGGTAGCCGCTGGTGCCGGGTTGGTCGGGGCAGGCGATGGCCAGGTCGAGGAGGTCGGCCCAGGCGTCTCCCATGCGTTCGCATTTCATCCGCAGGTCGGCTTGGCCGAATTCGTCGACTGGCCGTGGCTGGGCGTGCGCTTCCAGGGCGGCGGCGGTGCGTGCACCGGTTTCGTCGTCGAGGAGGCCGGTGAGTTTCCAGAAGCCGTCTTTGCGGCGTTCCAGGGTGATCTCGCGGCGTGGTTCCTTAGGTTCGGGGTCCTTGGGTTCCTTGCCGTCCGGGTCGAGCCAGCCCAGCAGGTTCGCCTCAGCTTTGGTGAGCTGTGCGGGTCCGGCGTTCGGGGCCAGGTCGGCGAGGATCTTCTCCGCGTTCGCCCGATCCTCGGCAGAGGTATCGGCGGGGAGTCGTTTCAGGATCTCCAGGATCTGGTCGATCCGCTCGTTCCCGACCAGTCCCGCGGCGGCGACCGCGGCGGTGGCAGGAGCAACGGCGGGGACTTCGGTGCCGTCCAGAGCGCGGGTGGGGTTCAGGGCGATGGCCCGCTTCACCACCGCACCGGCCTCACCGCGGGACAATCCCGCCATCTCCGCAAACCAGCTGGCCGTGCTGCCATGGCCGTACAAGTCTTTGACGCCCCGAGATTCGATCTCCGCCAAGAACTGCCCCAGCGCGGCGGTCGCCATCCGGATCACCTGCAAGGACTGCTGCACGCCATGAGCAAGCTCCAGCTTGCCAGCGCGCCACAGTTCCTGCGGCAGTTCGGGGAGGAAGGTCTCGGACACGCCTCCATCATACCCGAAGAATTCGAACACGTGTTCGTAATTTTAAGCAACCAGCGAAACGTGCGAACAACACTGAAGAGTGAAACGGTCGTCAACGTCGAATCACCTTGGGCAACCCCCGCATTTAGCCGACTAAATGCGAAGGGTGGTGCCGCAGTCAGTCGACTAAATGCGGCGAGCGCACAAAGCTCACGAGGCCGAAAAGGTAAAGCCCGCTTGAGAACCCCTTGATCCCACCCTGGGCAGCTCGACCACTCCCGTTGGTCTCACCGTCGCGAGCCGAACATGTCCGTCGGCGAGTATCCGCGCATGGAAATCCCCAGGGGCGGTGTTCCCGACGCGCTGGCCTCGCGTCTCACGATGGCCGAACAGCACGAATTCCTCAGCCGCCGCACGATTCTGAAGGGCGCCGTCCTCGCGGCCGGTCCGCTTCTCTTGCAGGGCACCGCGTATGCCGACGGCGACAAGGTCGTCCCGGCGGGGCGGCATCTCGCGTTCGGCCGGAATCCGCGGACGTCGATGCGGGTCGCGTGGCAGGTGCCCGCGCCGGTGCGGAAGCCGTTCCTGCGCATCGCCGACGCGCATGGCGGCTGGAGTCACCGCATCCCGGCCGAGGTCCGCGCGCTGCATTCCGAGGTCGCCGGGGTCATCGCGCCGTACGACCAGTACTACCTGCACGCCGAGGCCGACCATCTCTGGCCCGGCCACACCTACCGGTACGCCGTCGGGCATGAGGGCTTCGACCCGGCTTCGGGCGACGGCGGCCCCGCCGCGATCTCGACCTTCACCACCGCGCCCGCGCGGGGGATCCCGGCGGGCAAGTTCACCTTCACCGCGTTCGGTGACCAGGGGGTCTCGACGACGGCGCTCGCGCAGGACGGCGCCGTCGCGCGCCAGAACCCGCGTTTCCACCTGCTGGCGGGCGACATCGCGTACGCCGATCCGAGCGGCGCGGGCAAGCCGCCGGGGTCCAAGCCCGACGCGGACCACGATCTCTTCGACCCCAAGGTCTGGGACGCCTACTACCGTCAGATCGAGGGCGTCGCGGCGTCGGTGCCGTGGATGGTCACCACCGGCAATCACGACATGGAGGCCCTCTACTCGCCCGACGGCTACGGCGGCCAGGTCAAACGCTGGGACTTCCCCGGCACCGGCCCGCACGACTGCCCCAGCGTGTACTCCTTCATCTACGGCAACGTCGGGGTGATCTCGCTCGACGCCAACGACGTCTCCTACGAGATTCCCGCCAACCTCGGCTACTCGCACGGCTCCCAGACGGCGTGGCTCAAACGCCGCCTGCGGTATCTGCGGTCGCAGCCGGACGTCGACTTCATCGTGGTGTTCTTCCACCATTGCGCCTACTCGACGACCAACCAGCACGCGTCCGAGGGCGGCGTCCGCGAGCAGTGGGTCCCGTTGTTCGACGAGTACCGGGTCGATCTCGTGATCAACGGGCACAACCACATCTACGAGCGCACCGACGCCCTGCGCGGCGGCAAGGTGACCCGTGAGGTGAAGATCGGCGACACCGTCGAGCCGGACCGCGACGGCACCGTGTACGCGACCTGCGGTGGCGGCGGGAAGAGTCTCTACAGCTTCCCCGTGCCCGACACGTTCGCGGGGGAGTTCCAGTCGTATCACTGGGTCCAGGGCGGCGAGAAGGTGACCGAGACCGTCTCGTGGTCGCGCGTGCGCTACACCGGATACTCGTTCCTCGCGATCGACGTCGAGCCCGCCTGGCCCGGCCGCCGGACGACGCTGACCGTGCGCACCCTGCGCAACGATGGAGCCGAGATCGACCGGTTCACGCTCAGCCGCACCGCCGGTCTTCATCGGCCGGGGCACGCGGCCCTCGGCGCCGACCCTGGCGACGTATAACGACCTACACGGTTCCGCATGGTGGGACTCGGTGCCATATCGTGGACCGGAGACATACAGTCCGGGACATGTCGCCGAGAACCCTCCTGCGGGCCGTCATGGCCGTTTCCGCCGTCACGCTCCTCGCCGCGTGCAACGCCTCGGCCAAGGACCCGGCCGCGCAGAACACCGCCGGGCCCGCGCTGGTCCTGATCACGCCGAGCCCGGTCGGCGTCAACGACTTCCTCAAGCTCGCCGTCCAGGGCATCGAGGATTCGGCCAAGAAGCACAACGGGACGCAGAAGGTGTACCAGAGCACCGATCCGGCCTCGATCCAGCAGAACCTCGCGGCGGCGGTGCGGGAGAAGCCCGCCGTGATCGTCGCCGTCGGCTTCAACTTCGCCGACGCGATCGCGGCCGAGGCCGAGCGCAATCCCGGGCAGAAGTTCCTGTTCGTGGACTCCTGCACGACGAAACCGTTCCCGAACGTGACCTGCGCGGTGTTCCGCGAGCACGAAGGCAGCTACCTCGCCGGCGCCGAAGCCGGGCTGCTGAGCAAGAGCGGCAAGGTCGGCGCGGTCGTCGTCCTCGACACGCCCCAGTTCCGCCGGTACTCGATCCCGTTCGGGCAGGGCGCCGAGAAGGCCAAGCCCGGCACCACGCTGGCGCCGCTGTTCATCGGCGGCGCGAACCCGTTCAACGATCCCGCGCGGGCGAAGGCGCTGGCCGCCACGCTCGCCGGTCAGGGCGTCGACCAGGTCATGGGCGCGGCCTCCGCGGCGGGCAACCTCGGCGTGTTCGAGGCGGCCAAGCAGGGTGGTTTCTTCGCGTTCGGCGTCGACGCCAACCAGTGCCCGGCCAGCCCCGGCCAGGTCGTGGACAACGTCGTCAAACGTACCAACGTGGTCATCGGCGACGGGGTCGACGCGATCCTCGGCGGCAAAACCGGCGAGACGAAGTCCTACGGCGTCAAGGAGAAGGGCATTTCCCTGACCGGGCTGGAGCCCGACGCCGCGACGTCGCAGTGTGTCGTCGCGAGCCATCCCGACGTGCTGGCCAAGGTCGGCGAACTGCGGGACCAGATCATCTCGGGCGCGATCGTCGTCGATGACCCGGCCAAATCCTGACGCCGTCTCGCTCCGGGGGATCGTCAAGCGGTTCCCCGGAGTGCTCGCGAACGATCACGTGGACCTCGACGTCGGCAGGGGCGAGATCCATGCCCTGATGGGGGAGAACGGCGCGGGCAAATCGACGCTCATGTCCGTGCTCTACGGTCTGCACCGGCCCGACGAGGGCACGATCTCCTTGCATGGCCAGGAAGTCTCCTTCGGCTCGCCCGCGCGGGCGATCGAAGCCGGTGTCGGCATGGTGCAGCAGGGGTTCGCGTTGTTCGGCGAACTCACCGTCACCGAGAACGTGGTGTTCGGCAGCGAACCGACCCGTCGCGGCCTGCTGGACCGCAAGGCGGCGACGGCCCGCGTCACCGAGCTGATCGAACGCCACGAACTGCGGCTGCGGCCCGGCGACCGGGTCCGTGACCTGCCGGTCGGGCTCCGGCAGCGCGTCGAGATCCTCAAACTGCTGTACCGCGACGCGGGAGTGCTGATCCTCGACGAACCCACCGCCGTGCTGACCCCGCCCGAAACCGAGCGGCTGTTCGGCGTGCTGCGCGCCCTCGCCGCCGAGGACCGCACGATCCTGCTGGTGTCGCACAAACTCCAGGAGGTCCTCGCCGTCAGCGACCACGTCACGGTGCTGCGGGACGGCCGCGTCAGCGCGCGCGGGCGCACCGCCGACCAGACGGCCGCCGGGCTCGCCGAGGCGATGACCGGGCGTGAGGTCGACCTCGATCGCGTCCACCCGGCCGGGACTCCCGGCGGCGCCGTCCTCGAAGCCCGTTCCCTGACCGTACCCGGGGTGGAAGGAAAACCGTTGCTGGACAACGTGTCCTTGACCGTGCGCGCCGGGGAGATCGTCGGCGTCGCCGGGGTCGCGGGCAACGGGCAGGCGGAGCTTTCCGGCGCCATCACCGGCCTCTTGAAGACCGCCGGGACGATCGTCCTCAATGGACAGAACCTCGGCGGGCTGTCGGTCCGAGCGCGGAGGGACGCCGGGCTGGCCCACGTCCCGGAAGATCGGTCGGAGGTCGGATCGGCGCCCGCGGCGGGACTCCGGGAGAACTTGGCCGTCGGCTTCCACCGCAAACGACCGTTGGTACGTAAGGGATTCCTGCGCCGCAAGGCGATCGACGAGCACGCGTCGACGATCATCGAGGACTACGACGTCCGCGCGTCCGGCCCCGCCGCCGCGATGGGCACGCTGTCCGGCGGCAACCAGCAGAAGGCGATCTTCGGCCGCGAACTCACCCACGACGCGCCCTTCCTGCTGATCGAACAGCCCACCCGCGGTGTCGACGTCGGCGCGATCGAGAACATCCACGCGAGGCTCGTCGCCCATCGCGACGCCGGGCACGCCGTCCTGCTGATCTCCGCCGAGCTCAGCGAGGTTCTCGCGTTGTCGGACCGGGTGCTGGTGCTGTTCGAGGGCCGGATCGTCGCGGAGTTCACCAAGGACGACGCCGATCGGCACACGGTCGGGCTCGCGATGGCGGGAGGCGCCGGATGAGCCGCGTCCGCCTCATCGCCGTGCCGGTCGCCGCCGCGCTCGTCCTCGGCGCGATCCTGTTGCTGGCCACCGGAACCGACCCGCTGGCGGCCTATGGCGCGATCGTCTCCGGCGCGTTCGGCCCCGACGGCATCGGAGACACCCTCGCCTACGCCGTCCCGGTCGCGGGGATGGCCACGGCGCTCGCGATCCCGCTGCGCGCGGGCATGGTGAACCTCGGCGGCGAGGGACAGCTGGTGCTCGGCGCGGTCAGCGCGCTCGCCGTCGGCCTGTACGTGCCCGGCCCCGGACCGGTCAAGGTGATCCTCGCGCTGCTCGCGGGGGTCATCGCCGGAGCCGCGTACGCCGCGCTGGCCGCGGTCTGCGAGAACCGGCTCGGTGTCCCGTTGCTGATCAGCACGCTGCTGCTGAGCTATCCGGCGATGTCGCTCGCCGGGTATCTGGTGCGTTTCCCGATGAAGGACGCCGGCTCCAGCCTGCCGCAGAGCCCGCAACTGACCGAAGGCGCGCGGCTCCCCGAGATCGACGGCGTGACGACCGGGATCTTCCTGGTGGTGGCGGTGATCGCGGTCTACACGGTGATCGACGCCCGCACCCCGGCCGGTTTCGAGACCAAGGTGACCGGCTGGGCGCCGCGGTTCGCCGCCTACGCCGGGATCGACCGGCCGAAACTCACCCTGCGGCTGCTGGCCGCCTCGGGCGGGACGGCCGGGCTGGTCGGCGCGATCGCCGTCCTCGGTTTCCCGTACCGGTTCATCGACGGCGCGCTGATCACGCCGCAGTACACCTGGATCGGCCTGCTCGCGGCGCTGCTCGCCGGGGCCAGCCCGCTCGGCACGCTGCTCGCGGCGGTCTTCTTCGCCGCGCTGACCAGCGGCGGGTTCGCGATGGAACGCGCCACCCAGGTCCCGCGCGAACTCACCGCGGTCCTGCAGGCGGTGCTGATCATCTTCCTGGCGGCGGCCTCGGGAGTCTTCAAGCGGAAGGCGAGGCGCGCATGATCGACGCGAGCCTGTTCTCCTCGGCGCTCACCGCGTTGACGCCGATCCTGTTCGCCGCGCTCGCGGGCGCGTTGTGCCAGCGGGCCGGGGTCTTCAACATCTCCCTCGAAGGCTCGCTGCTGGTCGGCTGCTTCGGCGCCGTCGCCGGGAGCTGGTACACCGGCAGCGCCTGGATCGGTGTCGTCGTGGCGGTGATCGCGGCGACGGCGTACTCGCTGATCCTCGCGATCGGCTCGATCACCTTCGACGGCGACCCGATCGTCCTGGGCGTCGCGAGCAACCTGCTCGCGGTCGGCCTGACGAGCTTCCTCATCCGCACCGTCTTCGGCACCGAAGGCTCCTTCAGCGATCCGTCGTTGCAGGGGCTGGGCCAGTTCGGCCCGATTCCGGGGCAGTCGCTGCTGGTCTACCTGTCCTGGCTGGCCGTGCCCGCGCTCGCCGTGCTGCTGTACCGGCATCCGTGGGGGCTGCGGCTGCGCGGCGTCGGGGAGCGTCCGGAGGCCGCGTCCAGCCTCGGCGTCAACGTGACCAAGTACCGCTACGGGGTGATCCTCGCCGGGGGAGCGCTGTGCGGTCTCGGCGGCGCGCAGCTGGCGCTGGGCTCGGTGACGCTCTTCGCCGAAAACATGACCGCCGGTCGCGGCTGGATCGCCGTCGTGGCGGTGATGCTGGGGCGTGCGCATCCGCTCGGCGTGCTGCTCGCGGCGCTGCTCTTCGGCCTCGCCGAGGCGTTCGGCTTCCGGCTCCAGGGCATCGGGTTGCCGCAGCAGGCCACCGACGCCGCACCCTATGTCGTCACGCTCGTGGCGCTGTTCCTGTCGAATATCAAGCGCAAGAAGGGACAGCCCGCGTGAGCGACGTCCTGCCCATCACCAAGATCTCCCGGCACGGACTGCCGCCGCGTGCGCTGGTCGTGGGCGATCCCGACCGCGCGACCGCGGTGGCCGGATCGCTGGAGAACGCCGTCCTCGTCGGCCAGAACCGCGAATACCGCAGCTACACCGGAGCCTGGAAGGGGGTCCCGGTCGTCGTGTCGTCGCACGGCGTCGGCGGGCCGGGCGCGTTGTGCCAGTTCGGCGAGCTGGCCGAAGCGGGCGTCCGTACGTTCCTGCGCCTCGGTACCGCCGGCTCCCTGGCCGAGGGGATCGTCGATGGCGACCTCGTCATCGCCGAGGCGGCGGTCCGCGACGACGGCGTCACCCAGCAGCTCATCCATCCGGAGTACCCGGCGTTCGCCACCCCGGAGCTCGTCGTGGCGCTGAGCCGCGCGGCACCGGAGGCGCACCGCGGCGTGGTGTGGACGCGGGCCGCGTTCAGCCCGCTGGTGCTCACCCTCCCGATGAGCGAGTACCTGGCCGCACGGGTGATCGCCATTGAGATGGAACTCTCCACGTTGCTGGTGTTCGCGGCATTGCGCGGCCTGCGGGCCGGTGGTGTGCTCGTGATCGACGGCGACGCGCGGCCCGAGCACCCCGACCCGTCGGCCTACGACCCGCACCGCGACGTCGTGGCCGAGGGGGTGGCGAGGGCAACTCGTGTCGCCCTCGACGCTCTCATCGACGTGGAAGGGGCGGAATGACCGAAGTGTGGCGCAAGGCGGCTCACGAGCTGGCGAACACCCTGACGGCGGACGCGGCCGAGCGGGACCTCGCCGGACGTCTCCCGGTGCAGGAGGTCGGCTTGCTGCGCGAGTCCGGGCTGCTGCCCCTGCTCGACACCGCCGGGTGGGCGGCCGCGAACGAGGCCACCCGGATCGTCTCCGCCGCGGACGCGTCGGTCGGCCATCTGCTCGGCTATCACTACCTGCAGCTCTGGCGCACCGGCCTGTTCGGGCCGCGTGCGGCGAGCGAACCGGGCTGGTTCTGGGCGGGCGTGAGCAACCCGCTCGACGCAGCCCTCCTGCTGACCCCGGTCGACGGCGGGTTCACCGTCGAGGGCACCAAGACCTTCGCGACCGGCGCGGCCGTCGCCGACCGTCTGGTGGTCAGCGCGACCAGGACCGACAACGGCGAGAAGCTGACCTTCGTCGTCGACGCGCGGGCCGACGGGATCACCTTCCCCGGTGAGTGGGACAACATCGGCCAGCGGCTCACCGCGAGTGGCGCGGTGCGGTTCGAGGCCGTCCGTGTCGCTCGCGACGACGTGCTCGGCGCCCAGCCGGAAGACCAGTCCGATCCGAAGGTGCCCCGCATTTCCCTGGCGGCGATCGGGTTCCAGCTCATGCTCGCGCAGGTGTACGTCGGCCTCGCGTTCGGCGCGCTCGACGCGGCGGCCGTCTACACGCGGGAGACCGCCCGGCCCTGGACACTGTCCGATGTGGACAAAGCGGCCCAGGATCCGTACACACTGGCGGGCTACGGTGAGCTGGTCGCGACGGCGCGAGCGGCCGGATTCGCCGTCGACGCCGCGGTTTCCGCGCTCGGCGAGGCCGACGAACGCGGCTTCGACCTGACCCCGGCCGAGCGCGCCGAAGCGGCGATCGCCATTTCGTCGGCGAAGATCGTGGCGAGCCGGGCCGCGGTCGAAACCACCAGCAAGGTCTTCGAGTTCACCGGCGCGCGGGCCACGGCGACGAAGTACGGCTTCGACCGCTTCTGGCGCAACGCCCGCACGCTGACCCTGCACGATCCCGTGACATACAAGGCGCGGGAGGTCGGCGACCACTTCCTCAACGGGATCCCGCCGTGCCTTTCGGGGTACAGCTGATGACGCTGCCGATCCTCGCCGAAAGCGTCCGCCTCGACGACGAAGGCGTGCACATCCTCGACCGCCGGGTCTTCCCGTTCGAGCGGGAATGGGTGCTGTGCCGGACCTCGGAAGAGGTCGCGGTGGCCATCGAAGACATGGTCACGCAGTCGTCCGGGCCGTATTTCGCCGCGCTCGGCGCGATGGTGCTTGCCGCCCGTGAGGCGTCCGGGTTCGCCGACCCTCGCGCGTATCTGGACCGGATGGGGGAGCGGATCGTCGCGACCCGCAAGACGAACAACCACCTGCGCAAGGCCGTCGCCGCCGTACTGTCCGAAGTGGACAAAGCGGCGGGCGACCTCGTCGAGGCCGCGACGGCCGGGGCACGGGCGGGTGACGAGTTATACCGTTCGCGTAGCCGCGCGCTCGGCGAACACGCGGCCGCGCTGGTGCCGGACGGGGCGACCGTGCTGACGCATTGCTGGGCGGATCTGTACCTCGTCGAATTCGTGCTCGCCGCGCGGCGGCGGAACAAGGAGTTCTCCTTCTTCTGCACGGAAACCCGGCCGTACCTGCAGGGCGCGCGGCTGACCGCCGAGACGCTCGCCGAGATGGGCGCCGACACCCGGCTGATCACCGACGGGATGGGCGCCGCGGTGCTGTCCTCCGGCGAGGTCGGCGCGCTGGTGACCGCGGCCGACCGCGTGACCATGGACGGTCACGTCGTCAACAAGATCGGCACCCTGGGGCTCGCGGTGGCGGCGGAGGCGTTCGGCGTGCCGTTCCACGCGATGGTCCAGGCACCCGACCAGGCCACGCCGACCGGCGCCGACGTGCCGATCGAATACCGCGACGGCGACGAGGTGCTGAGCGCGCTCGGCCACCGCGTCGCGAGCGAACGCGTCCGGGGGCACTATCCGGCTTTCGACGTGACACCACCGCGTTTCGTGACCACGGTGGTGACCGACCGCGGGGCCTTCGAGCCCGGACGGCTCCGCGAGTACTACGCAGAAGGGGAAGCGAACCAGTGACCGCAACGCTGACCGCCCGTTGGGTGGTCCTCGACATCGAGGGCACGCTGACCGCCACCAGCTACGTGCACGTGACCCTCTACGACTACGCGCGGCCGCGGCTGGGCCCGTGGATCGACGACCACCCGGAGGACCCCGAAGTCGTCGGCGCTGTCGCCGAGATCAAGGAACTCGGCGGGCTCCCGGCCGACGCGTCCACAGTGGACATCGTGCGGGTGCTGCACGGCTGGATGGACGCGGATCGGAAGATCGCGCCGCTGAAGACGTTGCAGGGGCTCATCTGGCAGCGCGGGTACGCCGAGGGCGACCTCACGACGGAGTTCTTCGGCGACGTCGCCCCGGCACTGCGGTCGTGGCACGAGGCGGGGCTGCGGCTCGCGGTGTTCTCGTCCGGTTCGGTCGCCGGGCAGATCGCGTCGTTCTCGCGGACCACCGACGGCGACGTCACCGGCCTGTTCGAGAAGCATTTCGACACCGTCAACGCCGGGCCGAAGCGCGAGGCGCCGTCCTACCGCGCGATCGCCTCCGCGCTGGAGGCGGAGCCGGGCGACGTCGTGTTCTTCTCCGACGTCCCGGCCGAACTCGACGGGGCGGCGGCCGACGGCTGGCAGACCGTCGGGCTCGCCCGCGAGGGTGAACCGTTCGGCGACGCCGATTTCGGGACACACCGGACCATCCGGACGTTCGACGAGATCAAGGTCGTTCCTCGATGAGTGTGCTGGAACTCGCCGGACGCGCGCTGGCCGAGGAGTCCGCCCGGTTCGCCGGGCTGGGCTGGATGCGGGGCACGTCCGGCAACCTCTCGGTGGTGCTCGGACGCGACCCGCTGCGGGTCGCCGTCACCGTCAGCGGACGGGACAAAGGCGAGCTGACCAGCGACGACGTCGTGGTGGTCGGCGAGGACGGGCTCGCCGTCGCCGACCAGCCGCATCCGGACAAGGTGCCGTCGGCCGAGGCCGGGCTGCACGCCCGGATCGCGGCGGTGTCGGGCGCGGGCGCGGTGATCCACGTGCACGCGCTCGCGCCGGTGGTGGCCGCCGAGCACTGGCCGGACGGTGTCGAACTGCGCGACCTGGAGATGCTCAAGGGTTTCGGCCGCGCCGCGCACGACGACCTGGTGACCATCCCGGTGATCGCCAACGGCCAGGACATGCGGGTCCTCGGCGACGCGTTCGAGGCGGGGTTCCGGGCGGACACGCCGGCGGTGATCGTCGCGCGGCACGGGATCTACGTCTGGGGAGATGACCTGCGCCACGCGCGTCATCGCCTGGAATGTTTGGAGTGGTTGCTCCGGTTCCGGGTAGAGACAAGACTCGTGGGTGAAGAAAGGGGAGTGCGATGACCCTGCTGACCGTATGGCCGGACGACCGGCCCGGCGAGATCGCGCTCAGGACCGAGGATCCGGCCGTGATCACCGGGGAACTGGGGCGGCTCGGTGTCCGCTTCGACCGGTGGGACCTCGTGCCCGGCCTGCCGCGCGAAGTGACGCCCGAGCAGGTGCTGGCCGCCTACGAGGAGCCGATCGCCAAGGTCTCGGCGGCCGAGGGCTACACCTTCGTGGACGCCGTGCGCATGACCCCGTCCGACGAGCCCGGCTGGGCGGCCACGGCCGCCGAAGCCCGGCAGAAGTTCCTCGCCGAGCACACCCACGACGATGACGAAGACCGCTTCTTCGCGCGCGGGTCCGGCGTGTTCTACCTGCACGTCGGGGGCAAGGTGTACGCGGTGCTGTGCGAGGCGGGGGACCTGCTGAGCGTGCCCGCGAACACCACGCACTGGTTCGACATGGGGACGCGGCCCGACTACGTGTCCATCCGGTTCTTCCACGACGACGGCGGCTGGGTCGGCAACTTCACCGGCGCGACGCTCGCGGGGGACTTCCCGGGCTTCGACGAGCTCACCGCCGGGCGTTACTGAGCGCTTGGGGCTCGTGAGTGGCGAGGACGGTTCTAACCGTCCTCGCCACTCACGAGCCTTCGCGCGCTGCCGGGGTCTGTCAGGCGGGTGCCCAGAGGGCGGGCACGTTCGGCGGCTCCCAGCCGGACAGCGACCGGTGGCCCTGCCGGCACACGTACGCCGTGCCGTTGTAGGTCACCCTGGCGCCGGTGGCGTAGTCGACACCCGGCTTCCAGGCATCCGACGGCACCGACGTGGTCGTCGTCGGGGTGGTGGTGGTCGTCCTGGTCGTGGTCGTCGGACTGGTCGTGGTCGTGGTTCCCGTCGTCGGTGTGGTCGTGGTCGTCGGCGGGGCGCCGCCACCACGCGGGTTGTCCGACGCGATCGCGTACGTCGTCCCGCCGAAGGTGAACGTGAAGTTCGACGGCGACGCGATCGGCATGTAGTAGTTCAGCCGGATCTCGATCGTGGCGCCCGGGGCGATGGTCTGCCAGCTGGGCACGGTCACCGCGACATGCTGGAAGTCTCCCTTCATCCCGCCGACGTTGGGCCCGCTGTGGCCCTTGCTCGTGACCGTCAGCCCGAAGCCGGACTGGTCGGACATGCTGCCGGGCGCGCTCGTGCCGTAGTCGAACTCGATCTTCGTCCCACCGGGGATGGTGGTGGTCGAATTGTTGGTGATGCGCATCCGCGGGGTGATCGGGTAGTTCGCGTCGCCCAGCGCGAAACCGGTCAGGTTGACATGCGCGTTCAGCACCGACGAAGGCGCGGGACGCGGCGACTTGGCGTTGCCGTACGGGGCGGCGCCGCGCAGGCCGTCGTTGATCTTCGTGATCAGCGTGTCGCCCATGAAGTACTGGCCCTTGGCACTGTCGAAGGCGTAGTCGCCCGCCAGCTCCCAGATCATGATGCCGCCGATGCCCTTGTCGGCCACGTACTTGGCCTTCGTGGCGAGCGACTCTTCGTCCTCAGTGGACAGGAACACCTTCTTGTCGTTGTTCCACAGCCACGGCGTCACCATCGTGTTGTCGTAGAACCTGTTGTAGGAGCCGGAGAGCCGGTCCTTCGGGTTGTTCTTCGGATCCAGCCCGTACTTCTCCAGGTAGTCCGGGGTGATCTCGTTCTCGAGGTTTTTCGCGTGCCACATGGGGTTCGCGCCCGCCGGTACCTCGGCGCCCGTCAGGCTCATGTCGTGCCAGAGGTTGTCGATGCCGATCGCGCCGTTGCCGCACGGCACCGTCGAGCCGACATGGGATCCGGTTCCCGGTGGACACTGTTTCTGGTCCGGCAGTGGAGCGGTGCCCCACAAACCGTTGGTCCCGCCGGACACGCCTTGCCAGCCGCGGGTGTAGAACCCGACGCCGATGTTGATCCGGCCGGCCTGCATGGCGCCGCGGAAGTAGTGATACGCCCAGTCGGTGTTGAGGTAGCCCTGCCCGTCGTATTGCGGTGTCGTGTACACCTGCCAGTGCGCGAGTTCGGCGTCCTTGCCGTTGTCGTAGAGCGCGGCGTTCGGCCCGGCGAACTGGTTCCACGCGCCGTGCAGGTCGTAGCTCATCATGTTGGCGTAGTCGAGATACTGCGTGACGCCGTAGACCTCCTGGCCGCGCAGCAGCCAGCCGGACGCGGGGACGGCCGCGGTCAGCAGGTAGTGCTTTCCGTCGGCGGCGCCGGCCTGGTCGATCTTGTGGCGCAGCGTGCGCATCAGGTTCTCGTAGCCTGCCCAGAGGGTGCCGCGGTTCGCCTGCGCGATCCAGTAGTCGTCCGGGTTACCGGCGTAGTTCGCCGACGTCGCGTACTCGTAGTCGATGTCCGCGCCGTTGAATCCGTAGTCGCGCAGGAACTTCACGACGGAATCCGCGAAGGTGTCGATACTCGCTTGGCTTTGCGTCATCTTGTAGAAACCGCCCGACGCGTTGCGCGTGCCGTCCGGGTTGAGGAAACCGCCGGTCTCGGCCCAGCCACCGATCGAGATCAGCGACTTCACGTTCGGGTACTGCTTCTTGTACTTGTTCAGCAGATTGAAATGTCCCTTGTAGGGCAACGAGGGATCCATCTCGGCGTCGGGCACGCCCGGCCATTCCATGCCGATGGACTCGTTGTTCGGGCCCGCGGCGCCGACCGACACCTTGTTCTGCGCGTCGACATGCGCGAACGCGTAGTTGAGGTGGGTGACCTTGGTCCACGGGATATTGCTCGCCAGATACGCGGGCGCGCCGTTCTTTCCGGTGCGCCAGCTGGTGAAGTAGCCGATCACGCGGCGGGAATGCCCTTCTCCCAGGGATTCCCGGCCGTTCGTGTCGTAGACGGTGCAGTAGGGGGTGTCGACGCCGGGTGTCCGGTACAGCCCGTCGGGACGGCAGTCCTCGTGGCCTGCCGCGCTCGACGTGGTCGGGCTGATGACGACGATCATGAGTCCGGCCAGCGTGATGAGTGACGCCAGCAGGGGGAGTAGTTTCCTGGTTCTCCTTGGCACGCCGAACCTCCGACAGTGGAAGATGGCCCTCGGTCACAGCAGCTTGAGCCGCCGACCTGGCGCGCGTCAATAGGTGTAGACCAATTTCCATCCTGTGTCGTACGGCGGAGCGTACCTGTGGTCCGTCAGGTCCGGTCTTCGTCGAGGAGTGGGGCGCCGGTTCGGTAAGTCAGGCCACGCAACAGGGTTCGTGCATGGCCATACTGTCGGCCATATCCCTTGAGTGCTATGACCCCGTGTCCTTCGGCGCGCGTGTGCACGACCAAACCTCGCGCGGTAACCATGGTGTCGACGCGGAAAATCCTTGGCCCCTGCGCGTAAATGCCGGAAATTCCGGTCTGCATCCATTTGTTCGAAGATGAGAAGAATCGGCAATCCCTTTACCGTGGTCAGATTGTCTGTTTTAGCCTCGTCTAGGTTTGTTGTCTTGCTCGCCGGTCCGGCCAGGGCATCCCCTGGCCGTGATCATGGTATTCATCTCGTCGGACCTGAATTCCGGAAGTCAAGGTGGCATCGAAGAAGGGGTGGCGATGGCGAGCACCTCGGGCACTGATCCAAGGTTCCGAAGTCAGGTCGATGGGCCGCTGAGCGCACGCCCCTTTCGGTGGTTCTTCGTCGGCAGGGTCGTGTCGGTGCTCGGAAGTTCCATGACGCCGGTAGCGCTTGCCTTCGCCGTACTGGAAACAACATCCAGTCCGGAGTATCTCGGCTTCGTCCTGGCCGCCGCGATGGTGCCGGAGATTGTGTTCGTCCTCGTCGGTGGCAGCGTGGCCGACCGTTGGCGACGTGACGTAGTACTGCGGATCACCAACGTCGGGGCCGGGCTCTCCCAAGCCTGTGTCGCGTTCTGCGTGCTTACGAAACAGGATCCGCTGTTCCTGATAGTCCTGGCACTCGTCAACGGCACGTTGCAGGCCTTCATCAGCCCGGCGATGCAAGGCATCGTTCCACAGCTTGTCGGCAGTGCGAATATTCAAAAAGCGAACTCGATGCTCAGCGCCTCCCGGAACACGGCCCGCGTCCTGGGCCCTTCCGTGGCCGGTGTTCTCGTCGCGGTCGCGGGCGGTGGATGGGCGATTGCGCTGGACGCCGCGTCTTTTCTCGTCGCCGCGGCGTGCCTGACCTGCGTCGTCCTGCCGACGAAGGCGAAGTCGGCCTCCGCCAACCTGCTGCGAGACCTCTGTGAGGGATGGTCCTATTTCAGTTCGACGCCGTGGATCTCGTCGATCACCCTCGCTTTTATGTTTCTGAACGCGATTCAGATGGGCGTCTGGCAGGTACTCGGCCCCGCCATGGCCTTGACGACGATCGGCGCGACAGGCTGGGGCCTGGTCGTCAGCGTGAAGGCGGCAGGACTGGTGATCGCCGGCTTGGCGATGATCAAGATCGCGGTCCGGCGGCTGCTCCTGACAGGCCTGATCGCGATGTCGGCGACGGCGATCCCGCTCGTCATGCTCGGCGCCGGCTCGAACCTCGTCCTGCTGGCTACCGCGACCTTCGTCTCCGGGCTGGGCTCCGCGTTCTTCGGCATCGTCTGGGACACAGTGCGCCAACGGAACATCCCGAACACCCTGATCTCCAGGGTGACCTCATACGACGACTTCGGCTCCTATGTGGCCATACCGGTCGGGCAACTGGCCGTAGTGCCCATCGCGTCGGCAGCGGGGATGCCACGGGTCGTGATATTGGGAGGGATCATCTACTTCGTGGTCGCGCTTCTGCCACTGGCTCTGCACTCGGTCCGGAATCTCGCGGCGTCCGACGCCACCTGATGCCGGAGGGGCGTGGTTTCAGCACGACGCATCCTGTGTGCCGCCGGTACCGCCGAACACCACGAAGGAAAACTCGTTCCCGTCGGGATCCGCCATCTCCACCTGTCCCTCGCGGCCGGTGCCGAGCCGGGCGGCGCCGAGCGAAACCAGCCGCTCGACCTCGGAAAGCGGTCCGGTCATAACGAAACGCAGCCGGTTCGGTCCGGTCTTCGGCGTGAACGGCGGACCGCCCCAGGTGATCTTCGGGCCACCGTGCGGCGACCGGATCGCGGTCTCCTGGTCCTGGTCCCACACGAGCGGCCAGCCGAGCGCCTCGCTCCAGAAGTAGCCGACTTCCTGTGAACCGTCGCTCGTGATGGCGCCGACGAAACCGCATTCGGCGAGGAAGTCGTTGCCCGGCTCGATGACGCAGAACTCGTTGCCCTCGGGGTCGGCGAGCACGACGTGCTGCTCTTCGGGAAGCTGGCCGATGTCGATGTGCCGTCCGCCGAGTTCCAGTGCCGTCGCGACCGTGCGCCGCTGGTCCTCTAGCGACTCACTCGTCAGGTCGAAATGCATCTGGTTCTGGCGGGTCTTCGGTTCGTCGCTTCGCACGAAACTCAGCCGGAAACCTATGTCCTCGATCGCCCGGCCGAGCAGTCCGGACCAGAACCGTTCGAGGGCGTGCGGATCGTGCGCGGCGATACGGAGCGCGTGCAGGGTGGCGGCCATAAGCGACGCTAGGAACAGCGGCGCCCGGCACGCAACTCGATTAACGCGTGATCAAAGACGTGACTCGCGTGATCAAACGCGTAACTCGCGTGATCGGACGGCGCACTCAGGCGTGCGGTGCCCGATCACGCGAGTCACGTCTTCGGGACCGTCAGCAGGAGACGCCGGGCCGTCCGTTCTCCACCCGCGCGGTCAGCGTCCGCAGGAACGACGGGTCCCCGTCCGCCGTCACGCGAGCGTCGTACCAGCCGCCCGAAACCGGCCAGTCCACCGTGACCGAACGCCCCGCCCCGACCCGCACGACACGCGTGAAGCGCGAAGAAGACAGCCGCAGCGTCAGTGCCGAAGTGCCCGAGTTGGACAGCTTGAACTCGACGCCCGAGCGCCACGTCAGGAACCGCGTCCGGACGTCGACACCCGCGGCGGCCCCGCGACGGTTCCCGCGAAATTCCCACCACGACCGATTCGGCCCCTGGACGACGACGCGGTATTCGTCACCGGCTAGCCGCACGAGTTCCGGCGCCTCGCCGCGCACGTCGCGGTGCGCGGGCTCGGCGAACTCGCCCTTGTACGGGTACAGCGCGAAATGCGCCGAAGAAGAGCCGCTGTTCGCCAGCGAGAGCGCCAGATTCCCCGACTTGTCCACCGCGCCGGACACCGAAACCTGGTACGGCAGCGGACGCGACGGCCGGTTGCCGGGCTCGGCCACGGGCAGGCTCTGCTCCGCCGGGGCGGACGGCCGCCAGCGGCTGATCGGCGCGGGCACCGGGCCGGGCCGGTTCACCCGCGGCTGACGTCCCGCGCGCGAGAAGTCGAAGGCGCCGGTGAGATCGCCCGCGACGGTCCGCCGCCACTTGCTGATGTTCGGCTCGGCGATCCCGGTCCAGCGTTCGAGGAACCGCAGCACCGAGGTGTGGTCGTACACGGTGGAGTCGACGTGGCCGCCGATCGACCACGGCGAGACGACCGTCATCGGCACGCGCGGGCCGAAGCCGAGCGGCTGGCCGTTGAAGTGGTCGGCGTCGTTGGCCGCGTTCCCGGGCGGCATCGGCGGCGGGACGTGGTCGAAGTAGCCGTCGTTCTCGTCGAAATTGATCAGCAGCACCGTTTTGGACCACGTCTCACGGTCGGACGCCAGGGCGTCGAGCACGCGGTAGATCAGGTTCGCGCTGCCGACCGGAGTGGACGCGCCAGGGTGCTCGGAGTCCTTCGCGGACGGCACCAGCCAACTCACCGCGGGCAGGCGCCGCGCCTGGATGTCCGCCTTCAGCCGGGTCACCAGCGTCTCCGGCTCGCTGCGGTACATGGCCTTCTCGAACAGACTCCGCTCGGCGGGCGTCAGCTTGGCGACGCCGGCGTCGAACTGCGCCAGCAGCTTGGCGCGCTCCTCGGCGGTCTTCTTGGGCAACGCGTCGTAGAACTCCTCGGTGGTGCGGAACTTCTCCTCGACCGAGGCGAGGATCTTCGTGCCGACCTTCTTGAACGGCACGAAGTACTCGACCGCGTTGTCGGTGAAGTTGTCCCACTCCTGGTAGATCCGCCACGGCACCCCGGCGGCTTCGAGGCGTTCCGGGTACGTCGTCCAGTCGTAGCCCTTGTGGTCGTAGGAGTACGCCGCGTTCGTGACTGCGCGGTTCGTCGTGCTGCCCGGTTCGAACCCGGTGGTCCCGGTCCACAGGAAGTTCCGGTTCGGGTTGGTGGAGCCGAAGATCGAGCAGTGGTAGGCGTCGCAGATGGTGAAGGTGTCCGCGAGTTCGTACTGGAGCGCGATGTCGCGGCGCTCGTAGTAGGTCATGGTCGCCGGCGTCTTCGCCGCGATCCAGCCGTTGTTCCAGCCGCGCGCCCACGCCTTGCCGCTGCCGTTCCAGCTGTGGTCGAGGTCGCCGAGGTACTGGATGTCGTCCGGTTTCCGGCCGGCGAGTTCGGCCGCCTTGCGCACCGAGAACGGCAGCACCGTGCCGCCGGCGGGATTCGGCTGCTCGAACACCGATCTCCCCGACGGCAGTTCGAGCGGACGCGGATCGGAGAAACCGCGGACACCGCGCAGGCTGCCGTAGTAGTGATCGAACGACCGGTTCTCCTGCATCAGCACGATCACGTGCTCGATGGCGTCGAGTCCGCCCCGGCGCATGGGTTCGGCCATGGCGGCGTGCACGGACGGCGGGAGAAGCGTGGTGGCGGCCGCGGCGCCGGTGACGCCCAGCAACGTACGGCGTGACAGTTCAGGCATGCCGGAACCTTGTCCCAGGAACATGAACGTCACAAGAACCGAACAGGTCGACTCGGAGTCGTAGCCGGGTGGTGACACCGCGTCGATCCGTCGTCGCGGGCTTGGTCTCCGGCGATCCCTGTGTTTAGAGTATGCCGCCCGTACGAACCCCTGGATGGCCGTGTTTCCTGATCATCACAACGAAAACGAGAGCGCGGGAGACCCCGCGAGACCGGTGTTCGTCGACCCCAGCGGCCGTCGCCGCACCGTCGTCCGGCGGATCGCGATCGGTGCCTGCGCGGTCGTCGTCGGCTATGGGATCCTCCTCACCGCCGCGCTTTTCGGGGCGCCGACCCTGCCTTCCGCGCTGATCCCCGCTCCGGCGCCCGCGCCCTCGGCGACCACCGAACCGCCGCCCGAGACGACTTCCGCCGGCCCCGGCCCACGTCCACCCGGGCCGACCCGGCCGATTCGCCCGCCACCGAGGGTGAGCCGGTGGACACGAGCGCCGGTCAGGCCCCGCCGGTGAACCCGGTCTCGTCCAGGACGACGCCGCCGGGGCTCACGAGCACCTCCTCGCCGGGTATCGACCGCCGCAACAGCCGCGCGCCCGACGTCCCGCCAGGACAGACGAGGACCGCGCCTCCCGGCAACGGGCACTGAGCCGGTTGCCGGAGCCGCAGAAGGATTCGAAAGGTCGATCGCGGATGCGGGTTCACCGACAGACACTGACACCGAGGAAACCCACTTGTCCCACCATCGGCGTTTGCCGCCGCCCAAGGCGCATTGGGCGCTCCTGGCGACCCTGCTGTTCGCCGTCACCGTCCTGCTGGGGTTGACCGCCCTGGTCGGCGGCGGGTTCGCCGCCGACGGTACGCACGCGTCGCGCACCGCGGCGGAGGTCCCGGCCGCGGTGCGCGACGGCGGGCCGATCATCGACTCCCGCGGAGCCGAGCCCGTCACTTCCCGGCTCCAGCCGAAGACGGTGGCGCTCACCTTCGACGACGGTCCCGATCCGGAGTGGACGCCACGGATCCTCGACGCCCTCGCCCGGCACGGGGTCCACGCCACGTTCTTCGTGACCGGCGGGCAGGTGACGCGTCATCCCAGGCTGACGGCGGACATCGTCCACCGTGGTCACGAACTCGGGAACCACACCGCCACCCACACCGACCTCGGCTCGGCCGGGGACGTCCGGGCGCAGATCGAGCTCCGGGCCACCGACCTCGCCATCGCCGGTGCCGCCGGGACGGGGACTTCACTGGTCCGGCCGCCCTACTCCTCGACCGCCGACGCGGTGGACGACGCGGGCTGGCGCGCGGCGAGCCGCCTCGGCGGCGAGGGCAGGCTGATCGTGCTGTCCGAACTCGACTCCCAGGACTGGCGGCGGCCCGGCGTCGACGCCATCGCCGCCGCGATCACCCCTCGGACGGACGACGGCGCCGTCGTCCTCCTGCACGACGCGGGCGGCGACCGTTCGGAGACCCTCGCCGCGCTCGACCGCGTGATCCCCGAGCTCAAGGCCAAGGGCTGGCGGTTCGACACCGTCAGCGGGGCCGCCGGGCTCAGCGGGACCACGGCCGGAGTGGACGGCCTCACCCGCTTCGGCGGCTGGCTCCTGATCGCCGCCGTCCAGACGGGCGAGGCCCTCTCGACGGCGCTGGGCTGGCTGCTCGTCGCGGCGAGTGTGCTCGCCCTCCTGCGCACCGTCCTGGTCCTGGTCACCACTGCGATCCACGTCCGGCGGGGCAGGACCGCGCCCTCGCGCCCGCCGCTGCGGGAACCGGTGACCGTGATCGTCCCCGCCTACAACGAGGCCGCCGGGATCGAGGCGACCATCCGCTCGATCCTCGCCTCCGACCACCATCCCACCTGGGTGATCGTGGTCGACGACGGCTCCACCGACGGCACCGCCGACGTCGTCGAGCGGCTCGCCCTGCGCCGGGTCACGCTGATCCGGCAACGGAACGCGGGCAAACCGGCCGCGCTCAACACCGGCCTCGCCGCCGCCCGCACCGAACTGGTGGTCATGGTCGACGGCGACACCGTGCTCGAACCCGGCACCGTGGGCGCGGTGATCCAGCCGTTCGCGGACCCGTCCGTCGGCGCGGTCTCGGGCAACGCCAAGGTCGCCAACCGCGGCGGGCTGCTCGGCCGCTGGCAGCACATCGAGTACGTCATCGGCTTCAATCTCGACCGGCGGATGTACGACGTCGGCGAGTGCATGCCGACGGTGCCCGGCGCGGTCGGGGCCTTCCGCCGGTCGGCGGTGCTCGCGCTCGGCGGCGTCCCCGAGGACACCCTCGCCGAGGACACCGACCTCACGATGGCGCTGGAGCGCGACGGCTGGCGGGTGGTCTACGAACAGGAGGCCCGCGCCTGGACCGAGGCGCCCGCGACGCTGGGGCAGCTGTGGAAACAGCGCTACCGCTGGTGCTACGGCACGCTCCAGGCGGTGTGGAAGCACCGGGGCGCCGTCGTCTCGAAGGGCGCGGCGGGCAGGCTCGGCCGCCGAGGCATCCCGTATCTGTTGCTGTTCCAGGTGGCACTGCCCGTGCTCGCGCCGTTCGTCGACGTCGCCGCCCTTTTCGGCGTGCTGACCGGGGACTGGAAGACGGCCTTGCTGTACTGGTCGGTGTTCCTGCTGCTGCAGCTCGTGCCGGGCGTGATCGCCTTCCGGCTCGACGGGGAATCGCTCCGCCCGCTGCTTTTCCTTCCCCTGCAACAGTTCGTCTACCGCCAGCTGATGTACCTCGTGGTCATCCAGTCGGTGATGACGGCGCTGGCGGGGGCCCGGCTG
The DNA here is from genome assembly GCF_022479115.1 of Amycolatopsis sp. EV170708-02-1. Taxonomy (NCBI): domain Bacteria; kingdom Bacillati; phylum Actinomycetota; class Actinomycetes; order Pseudonocardiales; family Pseudonocardiaceae; genus Amycolatopsis; species Amycolatopsis sp. EV170708-02-1. Next base: position 765,097 of record NZ_CP092497.1, on the reverse strand, counting down.
CCCTGGCACAAGCTCGATCGCCTCGGCCAGAGCGCTCCACCGAGGTCACTTGTGGACGCTGAGTGACCGTCCGGCGGGGTGGCACCGCCGGAACGCCACCTGCGCGGTAACCTCACGTGCACCAAGACCGCAGACCCTTGAGGAGGGCCCGTGTCGGCAGGGCAGATCGCCGCGCTGATCGCCGCAGGAGCATTCGTCGTACTCGTCGTGCTGCTGGCGATCGTGCTGTTCAAGCTCGGCCGGACCCTGGACGAGGCCACGATCGCCATCCGCAAGGCGCACGAGAACACCGACCCGCTGCTGATCGGCGCGAACGAGACGATCACGCACGTCAACACGCAGCTGGAGCGGGTCGACGGCATCACCGCCAACGCGCAGGCCGTCTCCGGCAACGTGTCCGCGCTGTCGTCGGTGTTCACCGCGACGCTCGGCGGCCCGCTGGTGAAGACGGCCGCACTGTCCTACGGCCTCAGCAAGGCCATCAAGGCCCGCCGGAAGAAGGCGGAAGCGAAAGCCTCCCGCCCGGCGAAGAAGCGGGGCCGCAAATGAAGCGCCTGTTCTGGCTCGGCGTCGGCGTGGTCGCCGGCGTCGCCTTGTCACGCAAAGCGACGGAAACCGCTCGCCAGGCCACGCCGGCGGGGTTAGCCTCGAACCTGGGCGACGCCGTGCGGGAACTCGCGGGCGCCGTCGGTTCGTTCGGCGCGGAGGTCCGCGCCGGGATGAGCGAACGGGAACAGGAGTTGCACGACATGGTGTCCGAACGGACCGGCTTGAGCACGGCCCCCGTGACCGAGGGCAGGCACGCGGCGCAGTCGCGGCGCCCGGTCCGGCGAGCTCGCCGGGCGGAGGGCTGATCGGGTCGCGTCCGCGACCGGAAGATCCCCAGCCCTTCGCCGTTCTCGCCTGTCCGCATTCCCCGCGCCTTCGCGCGAGCCCGTATACAAGGACGATCCCGTGGAAACACACGAAATCACCCAGCGTTTTCTGAGCCATTTCGAGAACAAGGGACATACCCGCGTCCCCAGCGCGCCCCTGATCCTGGACGACCCGAACCTGCTGTTCGTCAACGCGGGCATGGTCCAGTTCAAGCCGTACTTCCTCGGCGAGGCCCCGCCGCCGTACCCGCGCGCGACCAGCGTCCAGAAATGCGTCCGCACGCCGGACATCGACGAGGTCGGCAAGACCACCCGGCACAACACGTTCTTCCAGATGGCCGGGAACTTCTCCTTCGGCGACTACTTCAAGGAAGGCGCCATTGAGGCGGCCTGGGAGCTGATCACCAAGCCCCAGAGCGAAGGCGGCTACGGCCTCGACCCGAACCGCATCTGGGCGACCGTCTACGAGGACGACTCCGAGGCGGCGGGCCTGTGGAAGAAGCTCACCGGCCTGCCCGGCGAGCGGATCCAGTCCCGTGACGGCAAGGACAACTACTGGGACATGGGCGTGCCCGGCCCCGGTGGCCCGTGCTCGGAGATCTACTACGACCGCGGCCCCGACTACGGCCGCGAGGGCGGCCCGGTCGCCGACGAGGACCGCTACATCGAGATCTGGAACCTCGTCTTCATGCAGGACGTGCGGGGCGACAAGAGCCCGAAGCACGGCCACAAGCCGATCGGCGAGCTGCCGAAGAAGAACATCGACACCGGCATGGGCGTCGAGCGGGTCGCGACGATCCTGCAGGGCGTCGAGAACGTCTACGAGACCGACCTCGTCCGCCCGGTGATCGGCCGCGCCGAGGAGTTCTCCGGCCGGCGCTACGGCTCCGACCACACCGACGACGTCCGCTTCCGTGTCATCGCCGACCACGCCCGCACCGGTGTGCTGCTCATCGGCGACGGCGTCACCCCGGGCAACGACGGCCGCGGCTACGTGCTGCGCCGCCTGCTGCGCCGCATCATCCGCTCCGCGCGCCTGCTCGGCGTGCACGAGCCGGTGCTGCCCGCCTTCGCCGCGGTCGTCCGCGACACGATGGGCCCGACGTACCCCGAGCTGGTCTCCGGTTTCGACCGCATCGAGGACGTCGTGCGCGTCGAGGAGGAGGCCTTCCTCTCCACGCTCACCAGCGGTTCGCGCATCTTCGACCTCGCGGCCGAGGAGACCAAGCGGTCCGGCGGTTCGCTGCTGGCCGGGGACAAGGCGTTCCAGCTGCACGACACGTACGGCTTCCCGATCGACCTGACCTTGGAGATGGCGTCCGAGCAGGGCCTCACCGTCGACGAAGAGGGCTTCCGCACGCTCATGAACGAGCAGCGGCAGCGCGCGAAGGCGGACGCGGCCTCGCGCAAGACCGGCCACGGCGACCTGTCCGAGTACCGCAAGGTGCTGGAGCGGAACGGTGAGACCGAGTTCCTCGGCTACACCGACCTGCAGGCCGAGGCGAAGGTCGTCGCGCTGCTGGAAGACGGCGTTCCGGTGTCCAGCGTCGGCGCGGGCAAGAAGGCGGAGCTGGTCCTGGACCGCACGCCGTTCTACGCCGAAAGCGGTGGCCAGGTCGCCGACACCGGCGTGCTGCTCGGCGACGGCGTCGAGCTCAAGGTCCACGACGTGCAGAAGATCGTGCCGGGCCTGTTCGTGCACCGTGTCGAGGTGCTCGACGGCGAGGTCGGCATCGGCAGCTCGCTGACCGGTTCGGTCGACCAGCACCGCCGCCTGTCGATCGAGCGGTCGCACTCCGCGACGCACCTCGTCCACGCCGCCGTGCGCGGCGCGTACGGCAAACGCGCGGCACAGGCCGGTTCGCTGAACTCGCCGGGCCGGATGCGTTTCGACTTCACCACTTCCGGCGGGGTGTCGGCCGACGTGCTCACCGAGGTCGAGGAGGAGGTCAACGACTACCTCCAGACCAACGTCGAGGTGAACACCTTCGTCACCACGAAGGACAAGGCCCTCGAACTGGGCGCGGTCGCGCTGTTCGGCGAGAAGTACGGCAACGACGTCCGCGTCGTCGACATGGGCGAGTACTCCCGCGAACTCTGCGGTGGCACCCACGTCGACCGCATCGGCCAGCTCGGCCTGGTGAAGCTGGTGGGCGACTCGTCCATCGGTTCCGGCGTGCACCGCGTCGAGGCGCTCGTCGGCACGGACGCGCTCAAGTACGTCCGCAAGGAGCAGCTGCTCGTCTCGCAGCTCGCGAACACCTTCAAGGTGCCCTCGGAGCAGCTGCCGTCGCGGATCGACGACGTGCTCACCCGGCTCAAGAACGCGGAGAAGGAGATCGAGCAGCTGCGCACCCAGCAGGTGCTCGGCTCGGCGGGCTCGCTCGCGGACAAGGCCGAGGACATCGGCGGGATCGCGGTCGTCGCCCAGAAGCTCGGCGAAGGCGTCGACTCGAACGGTCTGCGCGCGCTCGCTTCGGACATCCGCGGCAGGCTCGGCGACCGGCCCGGCATCGTCGCGCTGTTCGCCCCGCAGGGCGAGAAGGTCGCCTTCGTCGTCGCCACCACGAAGGCGGCGCAGGCCAAGGGCGTCGCGGCGGGCAAGCTCGTCCCGTCGTTCGCCGAGGCGATCGGCGGCCGTGGCGGCGGCAAGCCGGACATGGCCCAGGGCGGGGGCACCAACCCGGCCGGGGCCGACCAGGCCATCGCCTCCCTGCGCGCGGCGGTCGCCCAAGTTGGCTGACGACGCCCCTCAGCGGCGCCCGGATCGGCCAGGGGAGTCCGATCCGGGGCGCGGCAGGCGGCTCGGGGTGGATGTCGGATCCGTCCGGGTCGGGATCGCGCTCAGCGATCCCGACCCCATCCTCGCGAGCCCGCTCGTTACCCTCACTCGCGACGCGGCGGGCGACAAGGACGTCGACCAGCTCGTCGAACTCGTCACGGAACACGACGTGGTCGAGGTCGTCGTCGGCTTGCCGAGGACGCTCAAGGACCGTCACGGCCCGGCGGCCGAAGCGGCGCTCGACTACGCCGGAAAGCTCGCCGCCAGGATCGCGCCGGTGCCGGTGCGACTGGCCGACGAGCGGTTGACCACGGTGACGGCATCCAGGATGCTGTCGCAGCGTGGGGTGAAGGGACGTAAGCAACGTGCCGTCGTCGATCAGGCGGCCGCGGTCGAGATCCTGCAGGCGTGGATCGACGCGGTAGCGGCACATCGCGCACGGAAGGGCGATACATGACCGAGCCCCACGGCCGGCCCGAGCGCCGTCAGGGCGGTAGACGACGGTTACGGGAGCCTGAGGAGGCCAGCCCGCCACCGGTCCCGCCGCGTCGGCGGCCCGAACCCCAGCCGACGGGACGACGGCACATCCGCGAGGAACCGCCGGAGCCACCCGTGCGGCGCCCGGCGGAAGAGCCGCCGCGTGCCCGCCGGTCGCCGGAAGAGCCGCCGCCGCGTGCCCGGCGTGCCGCCGAGGAACCGCCGCCGCGGGCGCCGCGTCCGGCCCCGGCCAGGCGGGCTCCGGAACAGGCGGTCCCGCCGCCACCCGCACCGCAGCGGCGGTCCCCCAGCCGGGTGACCGGGGTCTTGGCATGCCCGCCTACGCCCAGGACGAGACGCCTCGTCCCGGCCGCCGCAGGCGCCGCGAGGACGACGGCCCGCTCCCGGACGAGCGGCCGACCGACATCCTCCCCGCGATCCAGGAGGCGCCGATGGCACGGCGCCCCGGCGCGGCTCCTTCTTCGCCGCCGCAGGGCAGCGAAGAGGAATACAACGAGATCTTCGGCGACGACGCGTACGACGACTATGACGAGTACGACGACTACGAGGATTACGAGGACTACGACGACGAGGACCGTGCCGAGCCGGAGCGCATCGAGGACGAGCGCCCGGAACGTCAGGGCCCGCCGCCCAAGAAGCGCAGGAAGAAGCGCGCGCTGGGCTGGATCGCCGCGCTGACGGTGCTCGTCCTGCTCGCCGGTGGTGCCTATTACGGCTTCACCGAGATCTTCGGCTACGACGACTACGAGGGCACCGGCGAGGGCGACGTCCTCGTCCAGGTGGAGAAGGGCGACTCGACGTCGGCGATCGGCAACCGGCTGCAGGCGGCCGGGGTGGTCGCCAGCGGCAAGGCGTTCGTGAAGGCGGGCGAGGACAACGCCGCCGTCTCGCGGCTCCAGCAGGGCTACTACGTCATGAAGACGAAGATGTCCGGGGCCAGCGCGGTCGAGAAGATGCTCGCTCCCACGACGAAGGTCGGCCAGGTCGAGATCCGGCCGTACACCCAGTTCCACGACATCACCCAGCCCGACGGCAAGGTGACGCCCGGGGTGTACACGTTGCTGTCCAAGGCTTCCTGCGCCGATCTGAACGGCAAGAGCACCTGCATCCCGGTCGAGGAACTGCGGAAGACGATCGAGACCGCGGATCTGGCGAAGCTGGGCGTCCCGTCGTGGGCCGTCGAGGCCGCCACGAACGCCGAGCACAAGGACCGCCGTCTCGAAGGGCTGATCGCCGCGGGTATCTACAACGTCAAACCCGGCTGGACGGCCGAAGAACTGCTCACCTACGTCGTCAAGACGTCGGCGGATCGCATCCTCAACGCCGGGCTGAGCGAGCAGTCGAAGGGCGAGGGCAAGTCCCCGTACGAGACGCTCGTCATCGCGTCGATCATCGAACGCGAAGCGGTGAAGGCCGACTTCGGGAAGATCTCGCGGGTCATCTACAACCGGCTCGACAAGAAGATGCGGCTCGAGATGGACTCGACGGTCAACTACGTCCTCGACCGGCCGACCCTGCTCACCAAACCCGAAGAACGGGAAAAGGCGGGCGCCTACAACACCTACAAGATGATCGGCCTGACCCCGACGCCGATCGCGGTCCCGAGCGCGGAGGCGATCCAGGCCGCGTTGAAGCCGGCGGCGGGTGAGTGGCTGTTCTTCGTCAAATGCGAGAAGAACGGGCTTTCCTGCTTCGCGGTGACCTTCGGAGACCACCTGAAGAACCGAGATGACGCGGTGAGGCGAGGTGTCATCTGACCGCAGGGCCGCGATCCTCGGGAAGCCGGTCGAACACTCGCTCTCGCCCGTCCTGCACGGCGCCGCCTTCCGCGCGCTGGGGCTGGACGGCTGGACCTACGAGCGGGTCGAGATGGACGGTCCCGGGCTGCCCGCGTTCGTCGACGGTCTCGGTCCGGAGTGGACCGGCCTTTCGGTGACCATGCCGGGGAAACGGGCCGCGCTGGAGTACGCCGACGAGGTCACGCCGCGCGCGGCCGCCGTCGGCGCGGCGAACACGCTGGTGCGCCGCGAAACCGGCTGGCTCGCCGACTGCACCGACGTCGACGGGGTCACCGAGGCATTGCGGATCGCGGGGGAGTACTCGCCCGGGGCCGACGACGCCGCCGTCGTTCTCGGTGCGGGCGGGACGGCCGCCGCGGCCGTCGTCGGGCTGGCTTCGCTCGGCGTGCGGACGGTCCGGCTCGTCGTGCGGGATCCGGGACGGGCCACGGAAACGGTCGAGGCGGCTCGGCGGGCCGGGCTCGACGTCGAGGTCCTCCGCTGGGCCGACGCCGGTTTCGGGAAGCTCGCGGCCGATTCTGCGGTGCTCGTGAACACCGTGCCCCCGGACGCCGTCCGGCCGCATCTGGCGGAGCTGTCCACGATCGGTTGCGTCCTCGACGTCATCTACCACCCCTGGCCGACCGCGCTCGCCGAAGCCGTCGCTGAACGGGGCGGGCGGCTCGCGACCGGGCTGGACATGTTGCTGCATCAGGCCTTCGGGCAGTCCGAGTACTTCACCGGGCGGCCCGCGCCGCGGGCGGAGATGCGGGACGCGCTGCGCGAGGCCACCGGCGGGATTCTTTCTTTGCCGATCTCCTGACCGGGCCCGGGGCCAGGTCGCGCGGCTCGGCGGGTAGGAGCGGGGCAGACGATGTCCACAAAGGACGTCAGGCGCCAGGTGGGGTTCGATGTGTCTCGGTACGGCTTCCGACCCGCTTGACCAGGGCCGAAGGCTCCCTTCACCGCATTAGACGCGGTGAAGGGACCCTTCATCCCGCCATCGACCCACTCACCCTCGCGCGCAAAGCGCCCAAATCAGACTTTTGGTATGTCGGAAATGCCTGTGGAGGTGCCGGGCCACAGGCGGCGAGTCTCGAACACCGATAGGCGGCCGGTAACCCATCCCTCACAGCTGTCTTTCAGCGGAAAACCTGACAAGAGCGCCCGGATTCGATAATCTGGCCGACTGCCTCGAGAGGGGCGTCGCGGCGACCAGGTGACCGCGCGCCCTTGGCCGAACGGCCCGCGATCTCGGCGGCAGGGCGCTCTTGCTGGGGGACGGGACGTCTGATTCCTCCTTGCGCCCTGGCGACGTGATCACGTCGCGCGCAGATTCGCCGAGGAGTGCCGAGGAAGGAACACGGGTCGATGCCCAAACCCGATCAAGACGCCTACACCGAAGAAGACATCCAGGATATTTGGGTCGAACAGGCCCCGGTGCTGAATTCCACCGTCACCCTGGCCGAATACGACCCGGAGTGGCCGGGGCTGTTCGACCGGGAGGCCAAGCGCGTCAGGGAGATCCTGGGGGAGCGCGCGCTGGTCCTGGAGCACGTCGGCTCCACGTCGGTGCCGGGGCTCTGCGCGAAACCGATCATCGACATCATGCTGATCGTCGCGGATTCGGACGACGAGGACGCCTACGTGCCGCAGCTGGAGGCCGAGGGCTACAAACTCGTCATCCGCGAGCCGGAGTGGGAGAAGCACCGGTGCTTCAAAGGCCCGGACACGAACATCAACCTGCACGTCTACTCGCCGGACAACGGCCAGACCGAGCGCTACCGCCTCTTTCGCAACCGTCTCATCGCGCACGAGGACGAGCGGAAGCTCTACGAGGCGAAGAAGCGCGAGCTGGCGTCGCGCACCTGGAAGTACATCCAGCACTACGCCGACGCCAAGACGGAGGTGATCGACGAGATCATCGAGCGGGCGCGCGCGGCCCAGTACGACGGCTTCGCGCGGCTCTACGCGGCGCACGCCGAGACCAGCAGCACCAACGCCCACTACGACCGGCCGGCCATCGTCGAGCTGGCCGGGGACGTGGCGGGCAAACGGGTGCTGGACGTCGGCAGCGCGGCGGGACACCTCAGCGCCCTGCTCGCCGAGAAGGGCGCGGACGTCCTCGGCGTCGACGCCAGCGAGGGCATGGTCGCCGTCGCCAGGGAGAAGTTCGGGCATGTCGTCCGTTTCGAGACGGCGGACGTTTCGCGGCCGATGTCCTTTGTGGAGGACGCTTCGATCGACGTCGTCACGGCCTCGCTGGTGCTGCACTACCTGAAGGACTGGACGCCCGCGCTGGCGGAGTTCCGGCGGGTGCTCAAACCGGGCGGGCTCCTGGTGTTCTCGGTGCATCATCCGGGCGAGGACTGGCGGTGGTTCGGGAAGCGGAACTACTTCGAGCTCGAACTGCTGGAGGACGAGTTCCCGGCGGGGCAGAAGGTCCACTTCTACCGGCGGCCCTTGAGCTGGACGTTCGACGCGGTGCGGGAAGCCGGGTTCGCCGTCGACAGGCTGGTCGAGCCGATGCCGGACGAGTCGATCGCCGAAGCGGACCCGCGGTGGTACGCGAAGCTGCGGACCGAGCCGCGGTTCCTGTACTTCCGGACCGTGCGCGAATCCCGCGTTTAGTCCTCTGAATGCGGCTGGCTCGGGAGACCGGAGGCGTCGCGAAAGCCACTTTCGGGACATCTGAGGTCGCGAAAGTGGCTTTCGCGACGTGGGCGGCCCTGGGGCTCAGACGTCGTCTCGTTTCGAGAGGTCCCGGATCAGCGAAACGATCTCCCGGCTGACCGGCCGCAGCACCCGCAACCGCGAAAGCCCCACCAGCCGCGCGATCAGCGGCACCGTCCGTTCCACCAGGATCCGGCTGCGGTTCTGCCCGGCGGACCGGTCGTGGACCCAGAACAGCACGACCCCCATCTGGTACAGCCACAGCAGATCGGGCAGGTCGTCGCGCAGGTCCGGGTCGAGTTTGACGTCGGAGTCCGCGATGACGTCGCGCATCAGGCCGACGGAGGCGTCCCGCGCGGGCGAGGACTCCTCGCTGAACGGGCTCAGCGGCGAGTCCGGGTCGGCGGCGTTGACGAAGAGCTGCTTGCCGAAGCGGTGATACGGCTCGGCGACGTCGAGCCAGGTGAGCAGGACCGTTTTGAGCCGGGCGCTGAAGTCCCGCTCACCTTCGATCGTCTCGCGCGCCTTCGTCAGGTGCGCGTTGGCGATCTCGTCGTAGAAACCCTGGATCAGCTGGTCTTTCGAGGCGAAGTAGTAGTAGGCGTTCCCGACCGACACCCCCGCTTCGGCGGCGATGGCCCGCATGGTCGTGCGGTCGTAGCCGTTCTCGGCGAACAGCCGCAACGCGGTCGCCACGATCAGTGACCTGGTTTCCTCACTCTTCGCCACCACTGCACGTTATCCGGTCAGGGCGCGGGGTGTGGAGCGGGCGCCGGGTAGCCGGGGTAGGGCGGCGGCACCGGCGCGGGCCGCGCGGTGGCGTGGTTGAGGTGCTTGCGCCGGATCCCGTTGAACACCAGCACGTTCCCGACGTGCATCACGCCGAGCACGAGCGCCACGGTGCCGACCTTGACCGACAGCATCTCGAAGACGTCGCGGGCGTCGAGGACGGTGTCGTCACTGGTCAGGAACAGGGTCACGAAACCCAGGCTGACCAGGTAGAACCCGACGACGAGCAGTTGGTTGACCGAATGGGCGAGCGCTTGTTTGTCCTGGAAGACGTCTTCCAGGAACGTTTTGCCGTGCCTGCTCAGCGTGCGGGCGACCAGCACGGTCAACGGGACGGTGATGACCAGGTAGAGCGCGTAGGCCACGACTACGGGTTGCATGGGGACCTCCTTTTGAACGTGTTCAAGAAGAACCGTAGCCCAGATTTTGAACGCGTTCAAGAGATGCTGTTCACCTGAACCTCACCCCAGTGGCCACGACAGGTGCGTAAGGTCGCACCGACTCTGGGAGGTAAGACCGTGAAACGCATCGCCGCCGTGCTCACCTCGGGCGCCTTGCTGGCCGGCACAGTGCTGGCCGCCACACCGGCGGAAGCCGCCGTCGGGCAGAGCGTCCGCTTCGCGACGTTCAACGCTTCGCTCAACCGCGGGGCCGCCGGCCAGCTCGTGACCGACCTGTCGCAGCCGGGCAACGCCCAGGCGAACGAGGTCGCCGAGGTGATCCAGCGCAACCGGCCCGACGTGCTGCTGATCAACGAGTTCGACTACGTGCCCGGCAACCGCGCCGCGGACCTGTTCCGCGAGAACTACCTGAAGCACGGCCAGAACGGGGCCGCGCCGATCGACTACCCGTACGCCTTCACCGCGCCCTCGAACACCGGCGTCGCGACCGGCCTCGACCTCGACCGCGACGGCAAGGTCGGCGGCGGCAACGACGCGCACGGCTTCGGCCTCTTCGAGGGCCAGTACGGCATGCTCGTGCTCTCCAAGTACCCGATCGACACCGGCCGTGTGCGGACGTTCCAGAAATTCCTCTGGAAGGACATGCCGGGTGCGCTGCTGCCGGACGACCCGGCCACCCCGGCGCCGAACGACTGGTACTCGCCGCAGGCGCTCGACGTGCTGCGCCTGTCGTCGAAGTCCCATTGGGACGTGCCGATCCGGGTCGGCCGCTCGACCGTGCACTTCCTGGCCTCGCATCCGACGCCGCCCACCTTCGACGGCCCCGAGGACCGCAACGGCACCCGCAACCACGACGAGATCCGCTTCTGGGCGGACTACGTGACCCCGGGCAAGGGCCGCTACATCCACGACGACCGCGGCCGCCGCGGCGGGCTGGGCGCGCACGAGAAGTTCGTCATCGCCGGCGACCAGAACTCCGACCCGCTCGACGGCGACAGCGTCCCCGGCGCCATCTCGCGGCTGCTGAACGCCCCGCGCGTCATCGAGACCCGGCCGGGCAGCGAAGGCGGCGTGCGGGCCGCTCAGGACCAGGCGGGCGCCAACATCGGCCAGAAGGGCGACCCGTACTTCGACACCGGCGACTTCAACGACAAGGCGCCGGGGAACCTGCGGATCGACTACGTCCTGCCGTCGAAGGGCCTGTTCCCCTGGCGGGCCGAGGTCTTCTGGCCGCTGCCCGATTCGCCGCTGTCCAGGCTCAACGACGCCTCGGACCACCACCTGGTGCGCGTCGACGTGTTCGTCCCGCGCTGGTAGGTCTCGCAGCCGGTCCGGCGATTTCGTGTGATCGGACGGCACCGAGCCTTCAGCCCACCGCCGGCGTCTCAGCGGGCGCCGAGCAGCGCCGCGCCCGGGCCGGTCAGAGTGGCCAGCCCGGTGCTCCGGCCGCTCACGGACAGCAGCAGATCGACGAGCGGGCCCCGTACTTCCTCGGGGCCCGTTCCGCCGGTCCAGGCGGCGTCGGTGGCGATCAGCCGGAGGTCCTTGCAGCGTTTCTTGGCGCCCCAGAAGGGGCTGACGAGCAGATGCTCCAGTGCCGCGATGGCGGGCTCTTCCGGCATCGGCCGCGCGATCCCGAGCGGGCGGGCGACGTCCTGGCCGTGGATGAGCACGTCGGCGAGCGGGTCGATCGGTTTGGCCCCGGGCGAGCGGCGCGGTGAGGCGGCGTCCTCGCGGATCTGGGCGACGAGTTCGGCGGGGGAGAACCGGGTGCCGTAGGCGATGGCCTGGCCGGTGTTCATCCGGTCCCAGTTCCCTCTGGCCTTCACGATGCCGGCGAGGGTGTCCGTGAGCCGGTTCCTGGTGGTCTGCGCCAGATGCGCGGCCATCGCGTGGACCGTCCACTCCGGACACAGCGTGCGCGCCGACCAGTCCTTGTCGCCGAGCCCCTCCAGCAGCTCGGCGAAGCTCAACCGCTCCGCCTCGGTCCAGGCCAGGATCTCGCCCTCGTGCATCCCACTCCTCCGGTCACCGTTGCCCGAGCGCCTCGACCGCCTCTTCGGAGGTCTCCATGACGATCGTGTGGTAGCTCTCGATCCGCGAGACGATCGCCTCGCGGGGGCCCGTCCGCCAGGCCTCACTGCCATAGAACTCGCGTTCCTGCCGTTCGTGTTCTTCGAGAGAGCCGAATGCGCGGATCAGGTAGGCCTCTTCGTGTCCGTCCTCGGCGACCAGCGAACGTCCGAAGCCGACGACCCGCAGCCCCGCGCGCTCCAGCAGGGGAACGGACTCTTCGGTCATCACGCGGAGGAACTCTTCGCTCGTGCCCGGTTTCAACCGGTAGGTGCGGACTTCCAGGATCACGGTGGCCTCCCCAGGCATGGCTTCGGCGCCGACTCTAGCCTGGGGGACATGAAGATCGCGATTCTCGACGACTACCAGGAAGTGGCGCTCGGTTTCGGGGACTGGGACTCCCTCGGCGCCGAGATCGAGGTGTTCACGAAGCCGTTCGCGGATCCCGCCGACGTGGTGGGCCGCCTGCGTGACTTCGAGGTGGTGGTGGCGATGCGCGAACGCACCCGCTTCCCCGCCGAAGTCCTCGACCGGCTGCCCGCGCTCAAGCTGCTGGTGAGCACCGGCCACCGCAACGCCGCGATCGACGTGGCCGCCGCCCGGCGCAACGGCGTGGTCGTCTCGTCCACCGGGTACATCGCGGCCCCCGCGGCCGAGCACACCTGGGCGCTGATCCTCGCCGCCGCGCGGAACGTGCCGGTGGAGTCGCGGAACATGCGTGAGGGCGGCTGGCAGACCACCGTCGGCACGATCCTGTCCGGCAAGACGCTCGGGCTGCTCGGGCTCGGCAGGCTCGGCGCCGGCGCGGCCAGGATCGGCCAGGCGTTCGGCATGGAGACCATCGCGTGGAGCCAGAACCTGACCCAGGAGAAGGCCGACCCGCACGGCGTGACCGCGGTGTCGAAGGACGAACTGTTCGCCCGCGCGGACGTCCTGTCGGTCCATCTGGTGCTCAGCGGCCGCAGCCGCGGGCTCGTCGGCGCGCCCGAACTCGCCGCGATGAAGCCGACGGCGATGCTGGTCAACACCTCACGAGGCCCGATCGTGGACGAAGCCGCGCTCGTGGACGCCTTGCGCCGCAAGGAGATCGCGGTCGCCGCGCTGGACGTGTACGACGTCGAGCCGCTGCCCTCGGAGCATCCGCTGCGGACGCTGGACAACGTCGTGCTCACGCCGCATATCGGCTACGTCACCCGGGAGGCCTACGAGATCTTCTACCGCGACGCGGTCGAGGACATCGCGGCCTTCCAGGCGGGTTCGCCGATCCGCGTCATGGAGTAGCGCCGCACCCGGTGCGTGACGAGCTGCACGATCCACCACACGGCCGTGCCCGCCGCCAGGCTCAGCGCCAGCACGACCGGCGCCGGAAGGTACGGCAGCAGGGCGGGGAAGACCGTCCAGTGGGTCAGGTAGACGTAGAGCGACGCGCTCGCGAGCAGCCCGAGGGGGCCGACCGCCACGCCCGGCACCGGCACGCGGATCTGGAGCAGCACCAGCACCAGCCCGCCCAGCACCACGGCCTCCCACAGCGGGTCGCCGACCATCCCCGGGACGAGCAGGAAACCGAACGCCAGCACGACGGCCCGCTGCGTGCCCGTGCGCGCCTTGTGGGCGAGCCAGCCGAGCGCGAAGAACCAGACCGTGCCGAGCGTCGTCCAGTGCAGCTCGGGGAACGACGGAGCCTCCCCGAGGCTCACCCGGAGCAGGAGCCCGGCGCCGAGCGCGACCAGCGCCGTGGCGAACCCGTGCTCCCGCTCGGCACGGCGTACCGCCGGGATCGCGAACACCAGTGACAGCGCCAGGAAGGCGTGCACGAGCACTTCGACGAACCAGTACCCGTATGCGCCGGTGAGCGTGAAGTTGTTGATCAGCAGCACGTTCGTCCACGACACGTCGTCGGTGACGGCGAGCCGGTAGCCGAGCCAGGCGATCGCGGGTACGGCGATCGGCAGCGCGGCGCGGGCGATCCGCGTCGCCGGGCCGGGCAGCACGAACCGGGCGAAGTTCCAGCCCGCCACGATCAGCAGCAGATGCGCGCCGCCGTGGACGGTGAACAACTCCATGTGCGTGCCCACGATGAAGACGATCGCCAGCGCGCGAAGGAGGACGTTGGTCTCCAGCGTCGCCCACCGCGAGGGTGTCGCGCGCAGGTGCTCGAGGTCCGAGACCGGTGTGGACGGCCAGTCGTCGGGAAGCCGTCCGAGCACCCGTTCCAGCGCGATCGACATCCTGACGTAGGAAAGGGAATCGCCGCCCAGCCCGACGAAGGTCGCGTCACCGGGGATGTCGCGGCGGCCGAAGACGGCGGCGAACGCCTGGCGTACGGATCCAGGCTCCGCGTTCGCCGGTTCCCCGGCCGCGGCGATGGCCCGGTAGTCGGGTTTTCCGTTGGGCAGCAACGGGAATTCAGGCATGCGATGGACGAAGACGCTCGACGGCGGCAGGCCGAACCGGGCGCGGACGAGGGCGGCCGCCCGCTCGGCGGACCGGTGGACGGCGATCACCACCCGGGTGTCGTCACCCGCGGCCACGGCCTCGATCCCGGCCTCGGCGAGGAGGCGTTCCACCCGGTCGAGGTCGACGCGCAGCCCGAACGGCTTGACGAAGCGGCTCTTGCGGCCGGTCACCTCGTACAGCCCGGCCGGGTTCCGCCGTCCGAGGTCGCCGGTCGGGAGTTCGTGGACGGTCCGGCCCAAGGCCAGGTCCGCGGGGGTGTGCGCGTAGCCGAGCATCACGTTCGGGCCGCGATAGATCAGCTCCCCGTCGTCGGCGAGGTCGAACTCGCCGCCCGGGACGGGCAGGCCGATCGCGGTGGGATGCGCGCCCGCCAGCTCCGGCGGCAGATACGCCATCCGGGCGGTGGCCTCGGTCTGGCCGTACATCACGAAGAACCGCCAGCCGCGCCGCCGTCCGAGCTCGGCGTACTCGGCCACCTTCGCGGGATCGAGCCGGCCGCCCGCCTGCGTGACATAGCGGAGATCGGGCAGTTCGAGCCGATCGAACCCGGCCCGGTCGAGCAGGGCGAAGGTATGCGGGACACCGTGCAGGCTCGTCGCGCGCCGCTCCTTCACCAGCGTCCAGAACGCGGGATCGAGGACGGACCGCTCGGTCAGCAGCAGGCACGCGCCGCGCAGGAGGTTGCTGTTCACCACGGAAAGCCCATAGCAGTAGGACAACGGCAGCGCGGCGACGGCGCGGTCGCCGGCCCGGATGTCGAGGTACTCGGCGATGGCGGCGGCGTTGGCCCGCAGGCTTTCGGCCGAAAGGCGCACCAGTTTGGGTGAACCGGTGGACCCCGAGGTGGAAAGCAGCAACGCCAGCTCGGGATGTAGTTCGTGGGCGGTGCCCGGCCGCCGTTCGGTCAGGCCGCCGTCGATGACGACGTCGGGGTCGTAGCTCTCGGTCAGCGTGTCCGCCTGGCCGCGGGGGACCAGCAGCACGGGATGCCCGCCGCGGAGCGCCGCGAGGTAGGCGACCAGGGTGTCGACGTCGTTGGCGGCGGCCAGCAACACCAACCGGCGGACCGGCCCGAGCCGATCGGCCACAGTGGACACTCGCCGGTCCAGTTCCCGATAGCTCAGCGCCGAGCCGTCCGGGGCGATCAGCGCGGTCCGGTCGCCATGGATCGCCAGGTCGCCGAGGAAGCCGAGACCGGCCGCCTTGGTCATGCCGGTTCCCCGGCGAAGAACAAGGCGGGGCCCGACACGCGCACGCGGACCTCGTCACCAGGGGAGAACGCGAGCGGTCCTTGGACACGCTGGCGTACCCGCTCGCCTCCGGCGAGCCGAAGCGACACGGTGGCGTCGTGCCCGTGGAACCGGACATCGTCCACTGTGGCCGGTACGCCCTCGGCGTCGGCGTGCAGTTGTTCGGGGCGCAGCAGGACGGTTCCGCCGCCGGCGCCCTGGACGGGGAGCCTGCCCAGCGGCGTGTCCACCGTCCCGTTTTCCGCGTGCCCGGGGAAAGTGACCGCCTCGCCGACGAAGAGCGCGACACCGAGATCGGCGGGCCGGGCGTAGATCTCTTGTGGTGTCCCGAGTTGCGCGACGACGCCGTCACGCAGCACCGCGACCAGATCGGCCATGCCGAGCGCCTCCTCCTGGTCGTGCGTCACGAGCAACGCCGTCGCGCCGAACGCGCGCAGCGCCGCGCGGACGTCCACCCGGAGTTCGTCGCGCAGGCTCGCGTCGAGCGAGGAGAACGGCTCGTCCATCAGCACGACACCCGGCCGCGGCGCGAGCGCGCGGGCGAGCGCGACCCGGCGTTGCTGCCCGCCGGACAGTTCGCCGGGTTTTCGCGCGTCGTAACCGGAAAGCCCGACCAGATCGAGGAGTTCGCCGATCCGGCCGTCGCGCCGTCCGGCGCGGGACAAGCCGAAACCCACGTTGCCCGCGACGCTCAGATGCGGGAACAGGGCGCCCTCCTGCGGCACGATCCCGATGCCGCGTCGTTCCGGCGGCACGTGCGCGGATCCGCCGGCGAGCAGCCTGCCACCGAGGCGGATCTCGCCGTCGCGGACCGGGTGGAACCCGGCGAGCACCCGGAGCAGGGTCGTCTTCCCGCAGCCGGACGGCCCGAGCACCGCCACGAGCCCGCCCTCGGGCACCCGCAGATCCAGCCCGCGCAGCACCGGTTCCGGTCCGTACCCGGCGATCAGGCCCTTCACGTCCAAGCCGCTCATCGCGTCACTCCTCGCAGGAACCGGTCGAGGACGACGGCCGGGACGGCCGCCACCACCAGCAGGACCGCCGCGTAGGGCGCGGCCGCGGCGTAGGCGCCGATCTCGGTCTTCGTCCACAGCTCGGTGGCCAGCGTGTCCACCCCGGTCGGCCGGAGCAGCAAGGTCGCGGGCAGTTCCTTGGCGCAGGTGAGGAAGACGAGCGCCGCGCCCGCCGAGATGCCCGGAGCCGCCAGCGGCACGGTGACCAGCAGCCGGGTGGCCGAACGGCCCTTCCCGAGCGACCGCGAGACGTCTTCGAGTACCGGTTGCGCGTGCGCCACGGCGGTCCGCACCGCGCTCACCGCCAGCGGGAGGAAGAGCACCGCGTAGGCGAAGGCCAACATCGACGTCGTCTGGTAGAGCTCCGGCAGCACGCGGATCCCGAAGAACACCAGCGCGAGCCCGACCGTGATACCCGGCAGCGCGTGCCCGGCGAAGCTCGCCACTTCCATCCCGCGGACGAGCGGCCCCCGGTGCCGTGCCGCGAGGATCCCGACCGGCAGGGCGAACACGACGGTGAGGAGCGCGCCGTAGGCCGCCACCGCCACGGTGTTCCCGGCCGTCGAGAGCAGATCGCCGCCCGCGGCCGAACTGCCCGCGACCAGCCATCGGACGAGGCTGGCCACCGGCACGCCGAGGGCGAGCAGGAGCACCACCGCCGTCCCGGCCACAGCCGGGATCTTCGCCCCGCCGAGGGGAACGCGGACGGGCTCGCGGTCACCCCGGCCGCCGGTCGCGCCCCGGGCGCGCCGTTCGCCGACGGTCAGCAGGATCGCGAGGACGACCAGGACGCAGCCGAGGATGGCGGCGGGCGTCCGGTCGAAGGTGCCGCGATAGCTGGTGTAGATACCGAGGGTGAACGCCTCGAACCGCATCAGCGACACCGCGCCGAAGTCGCTCAGCACGTACAGCGCGACCAGCAGCCCGCCCGCGGTGGCCGCGGGCCGGATCTGCCGCAGCGTCACCGAGAAGAACGTTCGCGCGCTCGTGCGGCCCAGCGATCGCGCGACCTCTTCGACCGCCGGATCCGCGGTGCGCAGCGCCGCCGCGACGGGAAGCAGGACATACGGGTACGACACCAGCGTCAGCACCAGGAACGCGCCCCAGAACCCGGTCAGGCCCGGAGCCAGCGCCAGCCAGGTGAACCCGGCGACGTAGGACGGCACGGCCAGCGGCAGTACCAGGAGGATCCCGGCGAACCGGCGTCCCGGCAGGTCGCTGCGCACGACGAGCCACGCGGAGAGCACACCGAGGACCAGGCAGGCCGCGGTGACCGCCACCGCCAGCGCGACACTGCGCGCGGCGAGGTCGAAGGTGCGCGACCGCCACAGGACGCGCCACACCTCGCCCACCCCGCGGTCGAACGAGCGGACCGCGAGGTAGCCGAGCGGCGTCACCGCCGCGGCCGCGACCAGGACACCGAGCGTCGTCAGTGCCGGGGCGGCGCGGAAGACGCCTTTCAGGACAGGCCCGTTTCCTGAAGCAGCGCGACGGTCTGCTGAAGCGACGACAGCTTGGAGAGATCGATGTCGGGACCGTGCAGCTCGGTGAGCGGAGGCAACTGGTGCTTCGACCCCTTCACCGCCGGGACGACCGGGTACTCCGCGGTGACGTCGGCGAAGTGCCGTTGCGCCTCCTCGGACAGCAGGAACCGGACGGCCTTCAGCGCGGCGTCCTTCCGGTCGGTCCCCTCGACGACCCCCGCGCCGGCGACGTTGACCAGGCCGAGCGGGTCGCCGCCGGGCACGTGGTGCAGTTTCGCCCGCACCGCGCCCGCGCCCATCTCGGCGACCTTGGCGTGCCAGTAGTAGTGGTTGATCAACCCGGCGGGGAGCTGGCCGTCGTTGACGGCGTTGAGGATCGCGACGTTGTTGTCGAACCGCTTCGGTTCGTTCGCGGCGAACCTGCGCAGCCAGTCGCGGGCGAAGTCCTCGCCCTTGAGGACCCGGACCGAGGTCACGAACGCCTGCCAGGAGCCGTTGGTCGGGGCGAACCCCAGCCTGCCCTTCCACTTCGGGTCGACGATGTCGTCGAGGCCCTTCGGCAGGTCGGCTTCGGCGACCGCGCGTGGGTCGTAGGCGACGACCCGTACCCGCGCCGAGGTGGCGACCCAGCGGCCGTCGTCGGCGCGATACCCGGCGGGCACCAGGTCCAGCACGTCGGCGGGGAGGGGCGAGAGCCTGCCCTGGCCCGCGACCGCGCCGAGCGCGCCGGCGTCCTGGGCGAAGAAGACGTCCGCCTGGGTCCGCTCACCCTCTTCCAGCAGTTGCGCGGCCATCTCCCCGCTGCCGCCGTAGCGCACTTCGACGGGGGTCCCGGTGGCCTGCTTCAGCCGGTCGAGGAGCCCGCCGACGAGCTCCTTGTTGCGTCCGGAGTAGATCACCAGCGCGTCGGATTCCTCCGCGCTGTCGCAAGCGGCGACGGAAGTCGTCAGCAGCGCCGCGATGCACAGGACGACGGCTACTCGGCCCACAGCCACGGGGTCCTCCTTCGGTCAGCCCCCACGGTTGTGCCGCGGCTAAGGTAAAGCTCACCTAATGGGCTGACAAGGCATCGTGGCCATTGCGTGATGCAACCTCGGTCACGTCACTCATTCGAGGGATGACCGGGTTCGGGGTGGGTTATTGACCCAGCTCCGCGAGCACGGCGTCGGTGTAGGGCGGCCACACCTCGGCCGCCCACGGGCCGAAGGCGCGGTCGGTGAGCGCGACACAGGCGGCGCCGGCGTCGGGATCGACCCAGAGGAAGGTGCCGGACTGCCCGAAGTGGCCGAAGGTCCGCGGGGAGCTCGACGATCCGGTCCAATGTGGACTCTTGTGGTCACGGATCTCGAAGCCCAGGCCCCAGTCGTTCGGCTTCTGGTGGCCGAAGCCGGGCAGGACACCGGAAAGCCCGGGGAAGACCACGGAAGTCGCCTCGCGCACCGTTTCGGCGGCGATGAGCTTCGGGGCCTGCAGTTCGGCGGCGAACGCGACCAGATCGTCCACAGTGGACTCCGCGCCCGAAGCGGGGGAGCCGGTCAGCTTGGTCGACTTCATGCCCAGCGGCTGGAAGAGCGCCTCTGCCTGATAGTCGGCGAAGGGGATGCCGGAATGCTCGGTGAGCGCGTCGGCGAGCTGTTCGAAGCCGGCGTTCGAGTACAGGCGCCGGTTGCCGGGAGCGGCCATCGGCTTGTGCTCGTTGAAGGCCAGGCCCGAGGTGTGCGCGAGCAGATGCCGGATCGTGGAGCCCTCCGGCCCGGCGGGGGTATCGAGTTCGACGACGCCCTCTTCGATGGCGATCAGCGCGGCGTAGGCCGTGAGCGGTTTGGTCACCGACGCCAGCCGGTACACCTTCGTCGTGTCGCCGTGCGTGCCCAGCACGTCACCGGCGGCGGTCACCACGGCCGTGGCGGCGTTGTCCACCGGCCACTGTTCGATCCTGCGCACGCTGTCCATGTCCACACCCTACGAAGCCCGGGCCGGTCGGGGCGGCCCGGGCTTCGCGGAGATCGATGGCGGAGCTGGAGATGTACCTGTCAGGCGACCGTACGCGTGAACCCGCCCCGGCCGAAGGCCTCGCTATCGCGGTGGCAGGGCGCCTCGTCCACAGCCGTGACGTGGACGATCAGGTGGCGCCCTGCCGACGTCGATCGCGGTCGCGGGTTCACCACGGACGGCCAAGATCGGGATCAGGCGTCGAGGTCGGTCGCCACCAGCTCGGCGATGGCGTCGACGGCCGCCTCGGCCCCCTCACCCTCGGCACTGATGATGACCTCGTCGCCGAAACCGGCGGCGAGCGTCATCAGGTTCAGCACGCTGCCGGCCGCGACCGGGTCACCGCCCGCCTTGGCGATGTGCACCGCGACGGGCTGCGCCGCGGCCGCCTTGGCGACCGTCGCCGCGGGCCTGGCGTGCAGGCCCACCTTGCTGGCCACGGTGACGCGTTTCTCCGGCATGTTCTTTCCCTTTCGTGCCTTCGGTACTGCTGAGCTGAAACTACTTGGCGGGTTTGGCCGCGGTGGCTTCGAGGTCGGCCTCGATCGAGTCGTCCTCGCGGCCCGGGGTACGCAGGTTCCACTTCTTGATCACGAAGCGGAAGATCACGTAATAGATGACCCCGTAGGCCAGGCCGATCGGGATGAGGAGCCACGCCTTGCTGGCCGCCGGGTGTGAGCTGTTGAGCGCGAAGTCGATCGCCCCGGCGGAGAAGGAGAAGCCGAGGTGGATGTCGAGCGCGTTCACCAGCGCCAGCGAGGTTCCGGTCAGGACCGCGTGGATCAGGTACAGGGGCCACGCGACGAACATGAACGAGAACTCGATCGGCTCGGTGACACCGGTCAGGAACGAGGTCAGCGCACCGGCGATCATCACACCGCCGACGATCTTCTTCTGGCTGGGCTTCGCGGTCTGCCAGATCGCCAGCGCCGCGGCGGGGATGGCGAACATGAAGATCGGGAAGAACCCGGTCATGAAGGTGCCGCGGGTCGGGTCACCCTTGAAGAACTCGGTCAGGTCGCCACCGTCGAAGATGAACCACACCGGCACGTTCAGCAGCTGGTGCAGACCGACCGGGATCAGCAACCGGTTGAGCACACCGTAGATACCGCCACCGACCACCGGTGAGCCGGTGACCGCTTCGCCCGCCGCCTGGATGCCGTCGTTGACCCAGTGGAAGACCAGGCCCAGCGGCACCGCGAGGATCATCAGCGTCAGGGCGGTGATGATCGGCACGAACCGGCGGCCGCCGAAGAAGGCCAGGTACGGCGGCAGCTTGATGCGATAGAACTTCTGCCACAGCAGCGCGGTGACCAGACCGACGATCACGCCGGCCAGCACACTGTAGGGCCATTTGAGCGGGTTGAGCATCAGGCCCGCGGGCTTTTCGGGGTTCCAGCCCGGCAGCTCGGCGAACGGCGCGAACACCCGGAGGACACTGGTGAACACGAAGAAGCCGACCACGGCGGCGAGGCCGGTGGCACCGTCGCTCTTACGGGCGAAGCCGACGGCGATACCCACCGCGAACAGGAGCGGCAACCAGTTGAACAGGGAGTCGCCGGCGGAACCGAGGACCGCGGCGACCTTGTCCCAGCCGAGCCCGTCTTTGCCGAGCAGGTCGTCTTGGCCCAGCCTGGACAGGAGGCCTGCGGCGGGAAGAGCGGCGATGGGGAGCATGAGGCTGCGGCCGAAGCGCTGAAGCCCGGCCAGTCCCTTGCCCTTGCCCTTCGCCCCCTCCGCGGTGGTGGAGCTCATCGGGTACCTCCGTAGTGAGGATGATGACCGGAATCCGGGGTGTTCCGGTCCAGCTGCATGGTGACCTGGTAGTGATCGCCCCGGTACCAGGAAGTCATGTCTTCGATCGGTTCCCCGTTGACGCTGGAGACCCGGCGGAAGACGAGAAGCGGACTGCCCGCGCGCATGCCGAGCAGGCGTGCCGTTTCGCGGTCCGCGGATTCGGCCCAGACCGTCTGCCACGCGTGGTCCGGGCGCAGGTCGTACGACTGGGCGAGTTGGACGTACAACGATCGGGTGAGATCGAGGTCGAGCAGACCGGGCATCCGGCCGGCGTGATACCAGCCGCGTTCGACCGCCAGCGGCACCCCGTCGGCACGGCGGAGCCGCACCAGGTGGTGCGCCGGTGTCCCGGCGGTCAGGCCGAGCGCGTGCGCCGAGGGGGCGGGCGGGACCTCGGTGGCCGTTTTGACGACCTCCGTGGTCGGCGTCATCCCGCGACGGCGCATGTCCTCGGTGAAGGACATCAGGTAGAGCTGCAGTTCCATCCGCCTCGCGGCGGTGAACGTCCCCTTGCCGCGCACCCGCGACAAGAGCCCTTCTTCGACCAGCTTGCCGATGGCCGAGCGGACCGTGAGCCTCGACACCTGGTAGGTCTCGGCGAGGTCACGTTCCGAGGGGATCGGCGAGCCGGGGGGTAGCTCACGCTCCACCGTGCGGCGCAGAATCTCCCGCAGCTGGGCGTGCTTGGGCGTCGGTCCGTTGATCACACGGTCGGACGGCGGCACCTGCGCCGAAGCGCTCATGAAGGTCACCGTCCTTTCGGGCCGGTCGTGTTGGGCAACCCGTACTCGCATCTGGTCCGGAAGATTGGTACGTTCCGGTCTAGACCAATGATCCGATGGGGCAGGATGCTCCGTCGCACGAGCGGGTGTCAACCACCGTTACGCGTTCGTGGCCAGGGATCGGGTGCGAGTCGGCGAACGGCGTAGTACAGCTGGTTCGCATGTGGGAAACCGACAGGGAACAGGGAGACCGCGATGGCGGATGACAGGGCGGAAAAGATCCTCGCGGGCCTCGGCGGTGCCGAGAACGTCATCGAGGTCGAGGGGTGTATCACCCGGCTCCGCTGTGAGCTCGAAGACATGAGCCTGCTCGACGAAGCGGCGCTGAAGGCCGCCGGTGCGATGGGCGTGGTCCGCATGGGGGCCGGTGTTCAGGTCATCGTGGGCCCCGAGGCCGACAACATCGCCAGCGACATCGAGGATCTGCTGTGAGTCTCGAAATCCTCAGCCCGGTGGGCGGCAAGACGACCGCTATGACCGAAGTGCCCGATCCGGTCTTCGCGCAGGCGATGGTCGGCCCCGGCATCGCGGTCCTGCCGTCGGGCGGGCGCCAGGACGCGGTCGCCCCGGTGGACGGGACGGTCGTGACCCTGCACCCGCACGCGTTCGTGGTGGCCACCGAGGACGGCCGCGGCGTGCTGGTCCACCTGGGGATCGACACGGTGAAGCAGAAGGGCGAGGGGTTCACCCTCCACGTCGTCAAGGGTGAGGCCGTCCGTGCCGGGCAGCCGGTGGTCGGCTGGGACCCCGACGCGGTCAAGGCCGCGGGCTACTCGCCGATCGTGCCCGTGGTGGCGCTCGACGCGAAGGCGGAGGTCCTTTCCGGACTGCTCACCGGCGGAGACGTCGAGGCGGGCGACGCGATTTTCACCTGGGACAGCTGAAAGCTCGCGAGAAGGGTCCCTTTAGGACGGTATTCACGTCCTAAAGGGACCCTTCTCGCGTTTCAGGCCGTGACGACCTGGCCGTTGGTGACCTTGACCGCGATCGAGGGCAGCGGCTGGTCCGCGGGCCCCTTTTTGACCGCGCCGGTCACGGCGTCGAAGATCGAGTTGTGACAGGGACATTTGAGTTCCGCGCCCTCGGGGACGACCGCGCACCCCTGATGGGTGCAGATCGCGCTGAACGCGGCGGCCGTGCCTTCGGCGGTCCTGGTGACGATGACGTCCTTGCCGTCGGCGGTCTTGGCGGCCTTCGCCTGGCCGACCTGGATGTCGGAGAGCGCGGTCAGGGTCTCGCCCGGCGCCGCGGCGGGCGGTGCGGCGGTCGAACCGGACGGCGGGTTGCCGTCGCTTCCGCAGGCGGTGAGGGCCATGGTCCCGGCGGCGGCACCGGCGACGGCGGCGCCCGTGGTCAGGACCTTGCGGCGGGAGTGGAGTTCGGCAGTCATGCCCATACACACGGTCCGAGCGGCCATCCGGTTCAATTTCGCCGTCCATCGGGTGCCGGATTGAACCGAGAGGCCCTCTTTTCCGTGTTCAAAGGCATAGGGGAACCGAACACGCGGAAAGAGATACGGACATGATCCGGTGGTTGTTGCGGGCGGTGGTGGCGGCGGGCCTCCTCGGCTCGGCGTGGGTGCATTACGTCGTATGGCAGGACTGGGCCTCGGAAACGGATGTGGTGGGTCCGCTCTTCCTGGTGAACGTCGTGGCGGGCGTGGTCATCGCGATCGCCGTCCTGGCGTGGCACCACTGGCTTCCCGCGCTCGCGGCGATCGGCTTCGGCCTGGCCACGCTGGGGGCGTACGTGCTCTCGCTGACCACGGGATTCTTCGGCGTCTCGGAGCGCTTCACCACCCAGGCCGAGCTGTGGGGCCTGATCACCGAAGTGGCCTGCGTGGTCTTCGCGCTCCCGCTGCTCCTGAACCGGGAAAGCACGGATCGGTGAAGGAATTCGCGGAGGACCGGCTGATGCGGGCTCTGCACGACGAGCACGCGGCGGCACTCTGGTCCTACGCGCTGCACCTCACCAGCGGAGACCGGGTCCGCGCGGAGGACGTGGTCCAGGAGACGCTGCTGCGGGCCTGGCGCAACGCCAAGGTGCTCGACCAGTCCGAGGGATCGGCGCGGGGCTGGCTGTTCACCGTGGCGAGACGGATCGCCATCGACGACTGGCGCGCCTCCGAGGCGCATCCGGAGGTGGTGACCGGGCAACCGCCCGAAACGGCGGTCACGGACGGCACCGAACGGGCGGTTCAGGGCTGGCTGGTCGCCGAAGCGCTCGGCGAGCTCTCGCCGAGGCACCGGGACGTCCTCGTCCTGTGCTATTTCCAGGGTTACTCCGTCGCCGACGCCGCGAAGCGGCTGGGTGTGGCCGAAGGGACGATCAAGTCGCGGACGCACTACGCGCTGCGGGCGCTGCGGCTGATATTGGAGGAAAGAGGGGTGACTCAATGACCGACCCCTTCGCCACCTACGACGCGGCCTACGTGCTCGGTGCGTTGTCCCCGGAAGACCGGTCCGCCTACGAAAAGCACCTTCGCGTCTGCGACCGGTGTGCGGCGTCCGTGCGCGACCTGGCCGGGATCCCCGGGCTGCTCGCCCAGGCCGGCGCTCCCGCCCTGCTGGAAGACGAACCGGCGCCCTCGCCGGACCTGCTGCCGACCGTGCTCAAACGGGTCCGCCGGGGAAGGCGGATCCAACGGGCGATCACCACCACCGCGGCCGGGCTGGCCGTGGCCGCCGGCGTCGCGCTCGTGGTGGTCCTGACCGGGCCGATGGCGGCGGCGGGCGACCCGATGACCCCGCTCGGCGACTACCCGGTGACCGCCGAAGTCGCCATGTCCGCCACGGACACCGGCACGAAGGTCGACATGACCTGCAGCTACGGCGGCACCCGCACCGGGGACTACATCCTGGTCGCCGTCGGCGCCGACGGCGGCACCAGCGAGCTCGCGTCCTGGCGCGCGATGCCCAAGGACACCGCGCATATCGTGGTCGGCACCGCGATGCGCGCCGGGGACATCAAGGCGCTGGAGATCCGCACGCCCTCGGGTCTCCCGCTGCTGCGGATGAACCCCTGATCCCGGTGTCATGACAGGTCTTCGGAGCCGGGGACGGGGTGGATTGGGTCCAGTTGGTCGTGAGTGGCGTTTCGGGTTCTGGTGAACCTGTATTTGCTTACCCACTCGGCTTGACGCCGTCATGCTGCCGTCGCGGAGCCGATATCGGCGAGTGGGGAGGATTCCCCGCTCGGCATGACCTTGATCAACGGAGGATTCGGGACATTCAACGTCCCCGATCTTCCGTTGATCAAGCTCCTAGGCCCGAGGGCCCCCTCGACGATGTAGGAATCGGGACGCTCAACGTCCCGATTCCTACATCGTCGGCACCTGGCACGACCATCACCCCCGAGACTCGTACGACTCTCGACATTCGCCCTGCTCAGGAGTGGGTGAACAAATACAGATCCGCCCTAACCCGAAACGCCACTCACGACCAACCCGGCCGCCCCCGCGCCGCGCGCCCGTGCGTGAACGGTCCGTTCACGACTTCCGCACCCCCGCCCGACCTGGCGAAAAGGCGTGAAAGTCCCTGTCACGAAAAGAAAATCTTGCCCCGGTGAACCACCGGACGCACTCTTGATCTCGTGTTCACGCCGATCGCCTTCGCGGTGGCGGGCGCCGGATCGGCGCTCGCCACGCGCTCCTGCCTGCGCCGCGCCGGAGCGCCGATCACGGCCTGGGCCGCCGCCCTCACCGCGGCGGCGCTCGTCGCGGTCTGCCTCAGGTACCAGTCGGGAGCGTGGCCGTCGTGGTGGCTCGCGGTCCCGGCCGTGCTGACCGTCTTCGCGGTCCCGCTCACCCTCGCCGACCTGAAGTACCGCCGCCTGCCCGACATCCTGACCCTGCCCGCTTACCCGGCGCTGGCCGCCGCGCTTGCGCTCGCCGCGCACGGGGGAGGGGCCGCCATCGCGTGGCGGGCGGTGCTGGGCGCGCTGGTGTTCGGCGGGGCGCACGCGCTCGTGCACGCGGTGTCGCCGCGCTCGCTCGGCGCCGGGGACGTGAAGCTCGCCGGCAGCCTCGGCGCGGTCCTCGCTGCGACGGGCTGGCCGTCCATCGTGCTCGGCGCCGTCGCAGCCGCGTTACTGAGCGTGGCGCTCGCGGTGGGCGGGCCCCGGCATCCCACGGTGCCGCACGGTCCCGGTCTCCTGGTCGCGGCGTGGGCGCTCGCCGTCTTCGCCGGACCCGGCCCTGGATAGCCCGACCCTTCCTAGGAAGGTTGGGAGGTTGTGACAGGATCTGTCAGGTGTTGCGCTGGATAACCGCAGGGGAATCGCACGGACCCGCCCTCGCCGCCATCCTGGAAGGGATGCCCGCCGGGGTCGAGGTCACCACCGCCGAAGTGGGCGAGCAGCTCGCGCGCCGGAGGCTCGGGTTCGGCCGCAGCCCCCGGATGGGGTTCGAGACCGACCACATCGAGTTCACCGGCGGTGTCCGGCACGGGCTCACCCAGGGTGGCCCCGTCGCGGTCCAGATCGAGAACGCCGAGTGGCCCAAGTGGGAGAAGGTCATGTCGGCCGATCCCGTGCCCGCCGAGGAGCTGGAAGGCCTCGCGCGCAACGAGCCGCTGACGCGTCCCCGGCCCGGCCACGCGGACCTGCCCGGCATGCAGAAGTACGGCTTCCCCGAGGCCCGTCCGGTGCTGGAGCGCGCGAGTGCCCGCGAGACGGCGTCCCGCACGGCGCTCGGCACGGTGGCCCGCGCGTACCTCAAGCAGCTGCTCGGGGTCGAGATCCTCAGCCACGTCGTCTCCATCGGCGGCGCCTCGGCGCCCGAGGGGCCGCTGCCGGTGCCGTCGGACCTCCCGGCCATCGACGAGAGCCCGGTCCGCGCCTTCGGCCAGGAGGGGACCGACGCGATGGTCGCCGAGGTCGACGCCGTGCGGAAGGCGGGTGACACCGTCGGCGGCGTGATCGAGGTGATCGCGTACGGCCTGCCGCCGGGCCTCGGCTCGCACGTCCACTGGGACCGCAGGCTCGACGCCCGCCTCGCCGGCGCGCTCATGGGTGTCCAGGCGATGAAGGGCGTGGAGGTCGGCGACGGCTTCACCACGGCCAAGCGCTGGGGCAGCCAGGCCCACGACGAGATCGACCGCGGCACCGGCCCGGTCGGGGTGACCCGCCGGTCCAACCGCGCGGGCGGGCTCGAAGGCGGCATCACCAACGGCGAGCCGCTGCGCGTGCGCGTCGCCATGAAGCCGATCTCGACCGTCCCCAAAGCACTGTCCACTGTGGATGTCACCACCGGGGAACCCGCGGTGGCCATCCACCAGCGTTCCGACGTCTGCGCGGTACCCCGCGCCGGGGTCGTGCTGGAGTCGGTGGTCGCGCTCGTGCTCGCCGACGCCGCGCTGGAGAAGTTCGGCGGCGACTCGCTGATCGAGGGCAAGCGCAACGTCGAGGCCTACTTGAAGGCGCTCGAGGAGCGCTGGTGACCCCTCGCGCGGTGATCATCGGGCCGCCGGGCTCGGGCAAGAGCACGGTCGGCCCGGCGCTCGCCGCCCGGCTCGGTCTCGCCTTCCGCGACAGCGACGACGACATCGTCGCGAGCGCGGGCAAGCCCATCACCGACATCTTCGCCGAGGAGGGCGAGCCCGCCTTCCGCGCGCTGGAGGAGGAGATGGTCGCGAAGGCGCTGGCCGAACACGAAGGCGTCCTTTCCCTGGGCGGGGGAGCGCCGATCACGCCGGGCACCCGCGAACGCCTCGCCGGGCACACCGTGATCTTCCTCAACGTCGGGATGGCCGCGGGTGTCCAGCGCGCCGGGCTCTCGACCGCGCGCCCGCTGCTGGCCGGGGTGAACCCCCGCGCCACCTACAAAGCGCTCCTCGACGCGCGCCTGCCGGTGTACCGCGAGGTGGCCTCGTTCGAGATCGAGACCGACCAGCTGACCGCCGACGAGGTCGTCGAAGCCGCCGTCATCGGGCTGACCGAGATCAGCAAGGAACGAGCATGAAGCGCACCACCGCCGGAGTCCTTCTCGCCGTCGCGGCCTTGACCCTGACCGCGTGCGGCGAGGAGAAACAGCCTCCCGGCGCGGACGTGATCCAGACGAGCGCGGCCACCGGCGCCGCACCGGAGACGGATGTCGCGGCCGACGTCAAGGTCACCAAATGCGACAGCGGCGGCTACACCCCGAAGATCACCATCGAGGTCACCAACAGCACCGGTGAGGACGCGCGGTACGCCGTCACCATCGCGATCAAGGACGCCGAGGGCAAGGCCTCCGGTGAGGCGCTGTTCGCGAAGAACCGGATGACGCCCGGCCAGACGGTGACCGAAGAGATCCCGGGGGACACCCCGGTCAAGGGCAAGATCACCTGTGAGGTCGCGAGGGCCAAGCGGCTTCCGCCGAAGTGAGGGGAACGATGACCGAGCCGGTCCGCATCACCGTCAACACCGCCAAGCCGTACGACGTCGTCGTCGGCCGCGGCCTGCTGGGCGAGCTCACCGAGCAGCTCGCCGACGCCTCCAAGGTCGCGCTGATCCACCCGCCGACGCTGACGACCACCGCCGAGGCCATCCGCGACGAGCTGGCCGAGGCCGGCATCGACGCGCACCGGGTCGAGATCCCCGACGCCGAAGACGGCAAGGCGCTCACCGTCGCCAGCTTCTGCTGGGAGGTCCTCGGCCGCATCGGCCTCGACCGCCAGGGCGTGGTCGTCGGGCTCGGCGGCGGCGCCGTGACCGACCTCGCCGGGTTCGTCGCCGCCACCTGGATGCGCGGCGTCCGGCTGGTCAACGTGCCCACCACGCTGCTGGGCATGGTCGACGCGTCCCTCGGCGGGAAGACCGGCATCAACACCGAGGCCGGCAAGAACCTGGTCGGCGTCTTCCACGAGCCGAGCGCGGTCCTCGTCGACCTCGCGACGCTGGAAACGTTGCCTCCCAACGAACTCGTCGCCGGAATGGCCGAGGTGGTCAAGGCCGGGTTCATCGCGGACCCGCGCATCGTCGAGCTCGTCGAGCAGGATCCCGCCGCGGCGCTGGACACCACCGGCGAGGTCCTCGGCGAGCTGGTCCGCCGCTCGATCCAGGTCAAGGCCGACGTCGTCGCCGCGGATCTGCGCGAATCGGATCTGCGCGAGATCCTCAACTACGGGCACACGCTCGCCCACGCCATCGAACGCCGTGAGCGGTACCGGTGGCGTCACGGCGCGGCGGTCAGCGTCGGCCTGGTGTTCGCCGCCGAGCTCGCGCGGCTGGCCGGTCGTCTCGACGACGCCACCGCCGAGCGGCACTCGAAGGTGCTCAAGCTGCTGGGCCTGCCGACCACCTACGACCCCGACGCGCTCCCGCAGCTGCTGGAGACGATGAAGGGCGACAAGAAGACCCGTTCGGGCGTGCTGCGTTTCGTCGTCCTCGACGGGCTCGCGAAGCCCGGCAGGCTGGAAGGCCCGGACCCGTCGCTGCTCGCCGCGGCGTACTCGGTGGTGGCGGGCGAGGCCCCCAAACCGGGCGGGAGCGTGCTGCTGTGAAGGTGCTCGTCCTCAACGGCCCCAACCTCGGCAGGCTCGGCCTGCGCGAGCCCGGGATCTACGGTTCGGCCACCCACGCGGATCTGGCCTCCACCTGCGTCGAAACCGGCAAGGAGCTGGGGATCGACGTCGAGGTCCGGCAGACCGACCACGAGGGCGAGATGGTCGGCTGGCTGCACGAAGCCGCCGACGCGGGCTGGCCGGTGGTGCTCAACGCCGCCGCGTGGACGCACTACTCGATCGCCGTCCGCGACGCCGCCGCCCAGCTCAAGGCGCCGCTGATCGAACTGCACATCTCCAACGTGCACAAACGCGAGGCGTTCCGGCACCACAGCGTGCTGTCGGATATCGCCACCGCGGTGATCGCCGGGCTCGGGGTCGACGGCTACCCGCTGGCCCTGCGCTGGATGGCCGCGAACGCGGCGTGAACCACCCGCCCGAGCTCAAGACCGCGAGGCTGCGGCTGCGCGCGCTGACGGCAGCCGACACCGACGCGATCGTCGAACTCTTCGCCGACCCGGCGATGAGCGCGCATTTCGCGACACCGCTGACCGAGCCGGATCTGGTCCGCGCCATGGTCGGCCGCAGGCTGTCCTACGACGGCCCGGCGGGAATGGGGCACTGGGCGATCGAGCGCGACGGAGAGGTGATCGGGCTCGCGCATCTGCGGCCGTCGCAGGAGCTTCCCGGCGACGTTCCGGAGCTCGGGTACTACCTGTCGCGGGCGCACGGCGGGCAGGGGCTGGCGACCGAGGCCGCGAAGGCACTGCTGGAGCACGGGCTCGTCGGGCTGGGCCTGTCCTCGGTGTGGGCGCTGGTCGGGGAGTCCAATGTGGCCAGTCAGAACCTGGTGCGGCGCTTGGGTTTCCTTGATGTCGGCGGCGGCGACCACTACGGCAGCGGGCCGCATCGCGTCTTCGTCGCGTTGCCGTCGGCGCATGGCCGCGCGCACCACATCGAGCTGTGGGTGCCCGATCTCGGCCGCGCCGAGGAGAGCTGGGGCTGGCTGCTGGGCGAGCTCGGCTGGCGGGAGTTCCAGCGCTGGCCCGCCGGGGTCA
This sequence comes from Amycolatopsis sp. EV170708-02-1, assembly GCF_022479115.1. Lineage (NCBI taxonomy): Bacteria > Bacillati > Actinomycetota > Actinomycetes > Pseudonocardiales > Pseudonocardiaceae > Amycolatopsis > Amycolatopsis sp. EV170708-02-1. The sequence continues at coordinate 733,914 of NZ_CP092497.1, read as the reverse complement.
GCTGGAAGCACGGCGTGACCTACCTGGTCGTCGAACGTTCTCCGGCGCTCAGCGGCGAAGAGCACGACCGCACCGCGCCGGGCCTGAACCACCTCGCGCTGCACGTCGAGTCACGCGATCGGGTGGATGAACTGGCTTCGCGGGCCGTCGAACACGGCTGGTCGCCGATGTTCGCGGACCGCTATCCGAATGCGGGCGGTGACCATCACTACGCCGCCTACCTCGAAAACGCCGACGGCTTCGAAGTGGAATTGGTCGCCCTCCCGGGTACTGACGTCACCCGGCCGGGTTAAGCCTCGCTACACTCGGCCATCATGCGCCTTTTTCGTGGGGGTCGGCGACCCGCCCGTGCCGTGGTGGCCGTCGTCGCGGCGGGCGCGGTCCTCGCGGCGTGCAGCGACGGGAACGTGCAGTCCCAGGCCGACGGCAAGGGCGGCGGGATCGGCGGCGCCCAGCAGGCGCCCCAGGAAAAGCCGCGGCCGATGGACGTCGAGCTCGCGACGAGCGATCCCCGGGCCAGCGGCGGCGTGATCGCCGCGGGCGATCAGGACGCGGTCTACAACTACAGCCCGACCGTGATGCGGGACGGCGGCAAACTCAAGATGTGGTGGTGCAGCCAGTACGGCAGCGCCCAGCCGCCCGGTGACGACGTCCTCTACGCGCAGTCGCCCTCGCTCGACGGACCCTTCACCGGCCCGTCCGGCGGTGGCCCGGCGGCGGTGTTCTCCGGCGCGCCCGGCGGTTTCGACGGGATGCACACCTGCGACCCGTCGGTGATCAAGGTCGGCTCGACCTACTACATGTATTACACCGGCGCGGCGGGCGATCACGCCCTCGGCAACTCGATCGGCCTCGCGACCAGCCCCGACGGGCTCAACTGGACCCGCGCGGCAGGCGGGCAGCCGATCATCGGACCGGCGCACGACGTCCACCGCGCCAACGTCTACGGCGCGGGCCAGCCCTCGGCGGTGTACCTCGACGGCTGGTTCTACGTGCTCTTCACCGACACCACGGCCAAGGCCGCCGGGTGGAACGGTGCCGGGCAGTTCCTGCTCCGCGCCAGGGACGCGGCGTTCACCCGGGGCGTGGAGACGCTGGGGGAGCAGGGCTTCGTCGCCAAGCCCACCACGATCTCGCCGCGCACCCGCTCGCTGGTCGACGGGTTCAGCACCGACCTCATGTGGGTCGGTGCGCTCGACGCCTTCGTGATCGCGCACGAGACCGACGCCGGGACCACGCTCACCTTCTGGACCAGGGACTTCTCCGCGCAGCCGTACCGGCCGTCGCTCATCCCCGGCGCCTGGAAGGAAGGCCCCGGCCTGGTCCGGCGGCCCGACGGGCACGCGCCGCTCTCGTCGGGCGACGTGTGCGATCGGGTGCCGTTCGATGTCGTCCGCGCCACGGTCGTCGGCGGCGCGGGGGCACCGACCGACCTGAAGCATTTCGGCCTGGACGTCCGCGGCTCGCGCGCGTGCGACGGCGACGCCCGCGTCCGGACCTCGTTCGAAGGCGTCGCGATGCCGTCGCCGCAGCGGACCATCGATCTGGTGGCCGACGGCAAGCTCGTGCGGGTCGACCGGCGCTCGGTGGCGGCGGCGCTCGCGGGCGAGGTGCTGGACCAGCGGCTCAAGGTCGTCGACAAGTTCCCGCAGGCCGCGCGGCTGAGCGCCGGGGCGAAGGCGGTGCACGCGCCCGGTCGCGGGTTCGGCGTGGTGCTCGACGGCAAGCTGTACACGGTGCCGGACGCCGGGATGGCGGCGCTGAACGACTCGACCGTCGAAGAGATCAGTGATCAGGCCTGGGACGGCTTCCCGGCCGGTTTCTCGCTCGCCGGCTGATCCTCGTCGTCGCCGGTCCTGGTGATGCGGCCGCCGACGAACAGGCCGAGCCCGGCCGGGATGAGCACCAGCAGGGCCGAGAAGGCGGCGCCGCCGGTGAGCGCGCCGCCGAGCTCCGAAGCGCCGGTCTGGTCGACGAATACCGCCCGGCCGATCACGTACAGCACGCCCGAGACCGGGCCGGCGATCAGCGCCGCGATGAACCAGTTCTTGCCGCGTTCGGGTTTGCCCTGCCAGGCGTCCACGGCACCCCAGCCCGCCGCCGCGCCGACCAGGACGGCGAGGGCGAGGGAGGTCACGAGCGTCTTGTCGGTGGGGTTGAAGACCTCGTACTTGGCCAGCACGGTGACGGCCGCGCCGTGCAGCAGCGCCATCACGAGTCCACGAGTCAGCCACGGTGCCATTGGGGGAGTTTAACTCGCCAGTAGCGACCCACGCGCCCACGAGCCACAGCGAGCGCCAGCAGCAGGCGAAAAGCGTGCCACCGGCGGCCCACCCCCTAAACTCCATGACGTGCGTGAATACTTCTCTCGCCGCCGCGCGGCGCTGCGTTCCCTGCTGGCCGACTCCGGGGTGGACGCGCTGCTGGTCACGGACCTGCTCAACATCAGGTACCTGACCGGCTTCACCGGGTCCAACGCCGCTCTCCTCGTCCACGGGAGCGGCGACGACAAGACGATCTTCTGCACCGACGGCCGTTACCAGGTCCAGTCGGCGACGGAGGTCCCCGATCTCGAACGGGTGCTGGACCGCGCGAGCGCGGCGAAGCTGGCCGATCTGGCGGCGGGGAAGAAGCTCGGCAAGACCGGCTTCGAGAGCCAGCACGTGAGTGTCGAGCAGCACGAGGAGCTCAAGGTCCGCTTCGACCGCGTCGAGCTGGTCCGGACGCCCGGTCTCGTCGAGCAGCTGCGGCTGGTCAAGGACGAGCAGGAGATCGAGGCGCTGCGCCAGGCGTGCGCGGCGGCGGACAGGGCGCTGGAGGACCTGGTGTCCGCCGGCGGGCTCCGCCCCGGCCGCACCGAGCTCGACGTCGCCCGTGACCTCGAGAACCGCATGCTCGGCCACGGCTCGACCGGGCCCTCGTTCGACACCATCGTCGCGGCGGGCGCCAACTCCGCGATCCCGCACCACCGGCCCACCTCGGCCGTGCTGGCGACCGGGGACTTCGTCAAGATCGACTTCGGTGCCACGGTCGACGGCTACCACTCCGACATGACCCGCACGTTCGTCCTCGGCAAGCCCGCGGCCTGGCAGGAGGAGATCTACGAGCTGGTCCAGCGCGCGCAGGCGGCGGGCTGCGACGCCGTCCTGCCCGGTGCCGAAGTGTCCGAAGTGGACAAAGCGGCTCGTGGCGTGATCGTCGACGCGGGGCGCGGCGAGGAGTTCGGCCACGGCCTCGGCCACGGCGTCGGACTGCAGGTGCACGAGGCGCCCAGCCTCGCCACCACCGGCGTCGGTACACTGTCCGCCGGTATGGCCGTCACCGTCGAGCCTGGTGTGTATCTGCCCGGACGCGGAGGCGTGCGCATCGAGGACACGCTGGTCGTGCGGGAAGGTACGCCCGAACTCCTCACGCTGAGCACCAAGGAACTCGTGGTCGTCTGACGACGGCCCGGAAGATCGACACAGGAGACTGCACACTCGTGGCCACCACCAACGACCTGAAGAACGGGCTCGTCCTCAACCTCGACGGCCAGCTCTGGACCGTCACCGCGTTCCAGCACGTCAAGCCGGGCAAGGGCGGCGCGTTCGTCCGCACCACGCTCAAGCACGTGCTCACCGGCAAGGTCGTCGACAAGACCTTCAACGCGGGGACGAAGGTCGACACGGCCACCGTCGACCGCCGCAACATGACGTACCTGTACAAGGACGGCGCGGACTTCGTGTTCATGGACGCGGAGACCTACGACCAGATCACCGTGCTGGCCGAGACCGTCGGCGACAACGCGAACTACCTGCTCGAGAACTTCGAGGTCCAGGTCGCGGTGCACGACGGCACGCCGCTGTACATCGAGCTGCCGACCTCGGTCGAGCTCGTCGTCCAGCACACCGACCCCGGCCTGCAGGGCGACCGCTCCACCGGTGGCACCAAGCCCGCCACCCTGGAGACCGGCGCCGAGATCCAGGTGCCGCTGTTCCTCACCACCGGCGAGAAGATCAAGGTCGACACCCGTGACGGCCGCTACCTGGGCCGCGTTTCCAGCTGATGGCCGACTCAGCCAAATCCGGCAAGTCGCCGAACCGCGGCGGGCCGATCAGCCGTCGTCAGGCCCGCAAGCGGGCCGTCGAGATGATGTACGAGGCCGCCCAGCGCGGTGCCGACGCGGTGACGCTGCTGGCGGACCGGGTCGGTTCGGTCGAGGTCGACCCGATCGCGGACTACACGATCTCGCTGGTCGAGGGCGTCACCGGCCGCAAGACCCAGATCGACGAGCTGCTCTCCGAGCACGCTCAGGGCTGGACGCTGGACCGGATGCCGCCGGTGGACCTGGCGGTGCTGCGGGTCGGCGTCTACGAGCTGCTGTGGGCCGAGGACGTACCGGACCCGGTCGCCATCGACGAGGCCGTCGGGCTGGCGAAGGAGCTGTCGACCGACGATTCGCCGCGCTTCGTGAACGGCGTGCTCGGCCGGATCGGCACGATCGCCGACAGGCTGCGCGCGGTCCTCTAGAAGACGTACTGCGACGGGCCGTGTCCTCTGCCGAGGGCACGGCCCGTTCTCGTGCTCGGTGGTGCCGGTTGGCGTTTCCGGTCCCCCCGGACCGAAAACGTCGCCATCTCTAGTCCTCTTTGGACGGTCGAGCCTCGGGCGGCAGCACACCCCAGTCGATCAGCTGCTCGGTGAGCTCGCCGGGGGTCATGTCGTAGATGATCGCCAGCGAACGCAGGTCCTCGGTGCGGATGGAGAGCACCTTGCCGTTGTAGTCGCCGCGCTGGCTCTGGATGGTGGCGGCGTAGCGGGCGAGCGGCCCGACCTTCTCCGCCGGGAGCTGCTGGAGACGCTCCAGGTTGATGACGATCTTCGTGGCGGGCTCGGCGCCCGACGGCACCCGGCCCTCCGGCAGCAGCTCGACCACCGGGACGCCGTAGAAATCGGCGAGCTCGGCGAGCTTCTGCACGGTGACGGCGCGGTCGCCGCGCTCGTACGAACCGACGACGACGGCCTTCCAGCGGCCTCCGGACTTCTGCTCGACCCCGTGCAGGGACAGGCCCTGCTGCTGGCGGATCCCGCGGAGCTTGGCCCCGAGCGCCTTGGCGTAATCGCCCATCTGGTGGTTCTCCGTTTCCTCACCCCCAACCGGTCGGGGTGACCGATCCAGGGGACTCCTAGAGTCGAATACTCAGAGTAATGGTTACGCATAGTTGTCACCAGGTCAAGCGGGTGCTTTCGAGAGGCCTTCGTCACCTGGGGCGCGCCACTCGTAAGAATGAGCCATCGCTCCTGCTAGTGTCGGGGAGATTTCCTCGCTACGCAGGAAGTCGACGTCCTTTAAGGACCCGTCCAGAGAGGCGGGGAAGGAGGTCCGCCTTGTCGTCACGCCCGCGTGGCGCGGCGGAACCGGCGGGAGAGCGCGAGCTGCTCTCGTCCGGCGATGTCGCGCGCACGATCGCCCGAATGGCCCACCAGGTCATCGAGAAGACCGCTCTCGGTGCCGGTGGCTCGAACCCGCCCGTGTTGCTGGGCATCCCCACCAGGGGAACCCCGCTCGCCCTGCGGCTCGCGGACAAGATCGCCGAGTTCTCCGGCATCCGTCCGCCGACCGGCGCGCTGGACATCACGCTCTACCGCGATGATCTCCGCCGCCGCCCGCCCCGCGCGCTCGAACATTCGCAGCTGCCGCCGACCGGTATCGACGACGCGGTGGTGATCCTGGTCGACGACGTGCTGTTCTCCGGCCGCACCATCCGTGCCGCCCTCGACGCCCTGCGCGACCACGGCCGCCCGCGCGCGGTCCAGCTCGCCGTGCTGGTCGACCGCGGCCACCGCGAACTGCCGATCCGCGCCGACTACGTGGGCAAGAACGTGCCCACCTCGCGCGCCGAGGGGATCGAGGTCCTGCTGTCCGAAGTGGACGGACGGGACACGGTTCTGCTTCGCGCGCAACCAGAAGGAGATCGATCGTGAAGCACCTGCTCGCCACCGACGGGCTCGACCCGGCGCTCGCGACAGCCGTGCTGGACACCGCCGAAGAGCTCAAGCACACCTTGCTGGGCCGCGAGGTCCGCAAACTGCCGACGTTGCGCGGCCGCACCGTCATCACGCTGTTCTACGAGAACTCCACCCGCACCCGCGTCTCGTTCGAGATCGCGGGGAAGTGGATGAGCGCCGACGTGATCAACGTCTCCGCGTCCAGTTCCTCGGTCAACAAGGGCGAATCGCTGCGGGACACCGCGCTGACGCTGGCCGCGGCCGGCGCCGACTGCGTGATCATCCGGCACCCCGCGTCCGGTGCGGCGCAGCGGCTTTCGGGCTGGCTCGCCGAAGCGGGGACGGCGGTCGTCAACGCCGGGGACGGCACCCACGAGCATCCGACGCAGGCGCTGCTCGACGCGGCGACGCTGCGGGAGCGCCTCGGTTCCTTCGAGGGCCGCCGCATCGGGATCGTCGGCGACGTCCTGCACAGCCGGGTCGCGCGGTCGAACATCCACCTGCTGTCGGCACTGGGCGCGGAGGTGGTGCTCGTCGCGCCGCCGACGCTGCTGCCCGCCGGCGTGGAGAGCCTGCCGGTCACCGTTTCGCACGAACTCGACGCCGAACTGCCCGCGCTCGACGCGGTCATGATGCTGCGGGTCCAGGCCGAGCGGATGCACGGGGGCTTTTTCCCGAGCGCGCGCGAGTACTCGATCGCGTACGGCCTCAACGAACGGCGGATGAAGCTGCTGCCCGAGCACGCCGTCGTCCTGCACCCCGGCCCGATGCTGCGCGGGATGGAGATCGCCTCGGCGGTCGCCGACTCCCCGGCCTCGGCCATCACCGAACAGGTCCGCAACGGCGTCCACGTGCGCATGGCGGTCCTCTACCACCTGCTCGCCAGCGAAGGAGCCGCCGCGTGACCACCGTCCTGATCAAGGGCGCCCGACCCTACGGCGAGGGCGATCCGGTCGACGTGCTCGTCGAGGACGGGGTCATCACCGACATCGGCTCCCTCGACGCGCCGGAAGAAGCCGAAGTGATCGACGCGGGCGGCCAGGTGCTGCTCCCCGGTTTCGTCGACCTCCACACCCACCTGCGCGAACCCGGCCGCGAGGACACCGAGACCATCGCCACCGGTTCGGCCGCGGCCGCGCTCGGCGGCTACACCGCGGTGTTCGCCATGGCCAACACCGACCCGGTGGCCGACAACGCGGTGATCGTGGATCACGTGTGGCGGCGCGGGCAGGAGGCCGGGCTGGTCGACGTGCACCCGGTCGGCGCGGTCACCGTGGGGCTCAAGGGCGAGAAGCTCGCCGAACTGGGCACCATGGCGAAATCCGAAGCCCAGGTGAAGGTGTTCTCCGACGACGGCCTCTGCGTCGCGGACCCGCTGCTCATGCGCCGCGCGCTGGAGTACTCGACGGCGCTGGGCGTGGTCATCGCCCAGCACGCCGAGGAGCCGCGGCTGACCGTCGGCGCGCAGGCGCACGAAGGCGAGCAGGCCGCGCGCCTGGGCTACACCGGCTGGCCCGCCTCGGCGGAGGAGTCGATCGTCGCCCGCGACTGCCTGCTCGCCGAGCACGCGAACGCGCGGCTGCACGTCTGCCACGTTTCGACCTCGGGGACCGCGGACATCCTCAAATGGGCCAAGGACCGCGGCACCAAGGTCTCGGCCGAGGTCACCCCGCACCACCTGCTGCTGACCGACGAGCGGCTCGCGACCTACGACCCGGTCAACAAGGTCAACCCGCCGCTGCGCACCGAGTCCGACGCCGAGAAGCTGCGCGCCGCGCTGGCCGAGGGCGTCATCGACTGCGTCGCCACCGACCACGCGCCGCACGCGGTCCAGGACAAGGACTGCGAGTGGAGCTCGGCCCGGCCGGGCATGCTCGGCCTGCAGACCGCGCTGTCGATCGTGGTCGAGACCATGGTCCGCACCGGCCTGCTGGACTGGCGGGGCGTCGCGCGGGTGATGAGCGAGCGGCCCGCCGAGATCGGCAACCTGACCGACCACGGCCGCCCGATCGAGGTCGGCGAACCCGCCAACCTGACGCTGGTGGACCCGGACACCGAATGGACCGTGCGAGGGGCCGAGTTCGCGAGTATCGCGGCCAACACCCCGTACGAAGGAATGCGGCTCCCCGGCGTGGTGACGGCGACGTTGCTGCGCGGGCGGATCACCGCGCGGGAAGGGAAGATCGCGCAATGAGTGACCGGATCCTGCTGACCCTGGCGGTCTTCGCCTTCTTCCTGTTCTGCGTGTTCCTGATGTGGCGCGGCTGGCGGCGGAAGTCCCGGGCGCAGAGCGTCCAGGTGCCGCCGTTCCCGCAGATCCCCGCGGAGCCCGGCGAGGCGTCGCTCGAATCGACCGGCCTCTACGTCAGCACGACGACCGCCGGGCACTGGCAGGACCGTGTCGTCACGCGCGGCGCCGGCCTGCGCACCGGCGCGGTGTGGCGCCTGCACGAAGACGGCATCGCCATCGAGCGCGGCGGCGCCCCGGACTTCTGGATCCCGCGCGCCTCGGTCACCGGCGTCCGCAAGGACAAGGGGATGGCCGGGAAGGTGATGGGCATCGACGCGCTGCTCGTCATCACCTGGCTGGCCGGGGACGTCGAACTGGACACCGGATTCCGCGGCGACGACGTCGACGACTATCCACAGTGGATCGAAGCTTTGCAAGACACCCGCAACGACATCAAGGGAGGTGCCTGATGAGCACCGCGAACAGCACCAGGACCCCCGCCGCGCTCGTCCTGGAGGACGGCCGGGTCTTCCGCGGCTCCGCGTACGGCGCCCGCGGCCGCAGCCTGGGTGAGGCGGTGTTCTGCACCGGCATGACCGGCTACCAGGAGACGCTGACCGACCCCTCCTACCACCGGCAGATCGTGGTCCAGACCGCGCCGCAGATCGGCAACACCGGCTGGAACGACGAGGACGACGAGTCCTCGCGCATCTGGGTCTCGGGCTACGTCGTCCGCGACCCCGCGCGCACCCCGTCCAACTGGCGCTCCAAGCGCACGCTGGACGAGGAACTGGAGCGCCAGGGCGTCGTCGGGATCTCCGAGGTGGACACCCGCACGCTGACCCGGCACCTGCGCGAGCAGGGCGCCATGCGGTCCGGCGTCTTCTCGGGCGACGCGCTGGGCTCCGACGAGGAGATGCTCGCGCAGGTGCAGGCGAGCCCGCAGATGAAGGGTGCTGACCTCGCCGGCGAGGTCAGCACGAAGCAGACGTACGTCGTCGAGGCGCAGGGAGAGCGGAAGTTCCGTGTCGCCGCGCTGGACCTGGGCATCAAGTCCAACACCCCGCGCCTGATGGCCGCGCGCGGCATCGAGGTGCACGTGCTGCCCTCGTCGTCCACTGTGGACGACCTGCTCGCGGTCGAGGCCGACGGCGTGTTCCTGTCCAACGGTCCCGGAGACCCGGCGACCACCGCGCACGCCACCGAGCTGACGAAATCGGTGCTGCAGCGGGAGATCCCGCTGTTCGGCATCTGCTTCGGCAACCAGATCCTCGGCCGCGCGCTGGGGCTGGGCACCTACAAGATGCGCTACGGCCACCGCGGCATCAACATCCCGGTGATCGACGTGGCCACCAAACGGGTCGCGATCACCGCGCAGAACCACGGTTTCGCCCTCGAAGGCGAGCCGGGCCAGCGCTTCGAGTCGCCGTTCGGCGCCGCGCAGATCTCGCACTACTGCCCGAACGACGACACCGTCGAAGGTGTCCGCGCGTTCGACGTCCCCGCGTTCTCGGTGCAGTACCACCCCGAGGCCGCCGCCGGCCCGCACGACGCGGCCCCCCTGTTCGATGAGTTCGTCGCTTTGATGGAGAAGGCCAAGTAATGCCGAAGAGGACAGACATCCAGCACGTGCTGGTGATCGGCTCCGGGCCGATCGTGATCGGCCAGGCGGCGGAGTTCGACTACTCCGGCACCCAGGCCTGCCGCGTACTCCGCGAAGAGGGACTGCGCGTCTCGCTGGTGAACTCGAACCCGGCGACCATCATGACCGACCCCGAGTTCGCCGACGCCACCTACATCGAGCCGGTCACGCCGGAATTCGTCGAGAAGGTCATCGCCGAGGAACGCCCCGACGCGATCCTCGCGACCCTCGGCGGGCAGACGGCGCTGAACTGCGCGGTCGCCCTGCACGAGCGCGGCGTGCTCGAAAAGTACGGCGTCGAGCTGATCGGCGCCGACGTCGACGCCATCCAGCGCGGCGAGGACCGGCAGAAGTTCAAGGACATCGTCCGCACCATCGGCGGCGAGGTGCCGCGTTCGCGGGTCTGCCACGACATGGACGAGGTCCGCGCGACCGTCGCCGAGGTCGGCCTCCCGGTGGTCATCCGGCCGTCGTTCACCATGGGCGGGCTCGGCTCCGGCATGGCGCACACCGACGAGGAACTGGAGCGTCTCGCCTCCACCGGGCTCACCGAGTCGCCGGTCACCGAGGTGCTCATCGAGGAGAGCGTCCTCGGCTGGAAGGAGTTCGAACTCGAGCTCATGCGCGACCGGCACGACAACGTGGTGGTCGTCTGCTCGATCGAGAACATCGACGCGATGGGCGTGCACACCGGCGACTCGGTCACCGTCGCGCCCGCGATGACCCTGACCGACCGCGAGTACCAGCACATGCGCGACGTCGGCATCGCGGTGCTGCGCGAGGTCGGCGTCGACACCGGCGGCTGCAACATCCAGTTCGCGATCAACCCCGAGGACGGCCGCATGGTCGTCATCGAGATGAACCCGCGCGTGTCCCGCTCCAGCGCGCTGGCGTCGAAGGCGACCGGGTTCCCGATCGCCAAGATCGCCGCGAAGCTCGCCATCGGCTACACCCTCGACGAGATCCGCAACGACATCACCGGCGAGACCCCGGCGGCCTTCGAGCCGACGCTGGACTACGTCGTGGTGAAGGTGCCGCGGTTCGCCTTCGAGAAGTTCCCCGGCGCGGACCCGACACTCACCACCACCATGAAGAGCGTCGGCGAGGCGATGTCGTTCGGCCGCAGCTTCCCCGAGGCGCTCGGCAAGGCACTGCGCTCCATCGACACCAAGGCCACCGGCTTCTGGACCCGCCCCGACCCCGAGGGCGCGACGCTGGAGTCCGTCCTGGAGGCGCTGCGCACGCCGCACGACGGGCGTCTCTACGAGGTGGAGCGGGCGCTGCGGTTCGGCGCCTCCGTCCAGCAGGTGCACGAGGCCTCGGGGATCGACCCCTGGTTCATCGACCAGATCGCCCTCATCGGCGAGGTCGGCGCCGAGGTCCGCGACGCCCAGGTCCTCGACGAGCCGCTGCTGCGGCGCGCCAAGCGGATCGGCCTCTCCGACCGCCAGATCGCCTCGCTGCGGCCGGAACTGGCCGGGGAGGACGGCGTCCGCGCGCTGCGCCGCCGTCTCGGGGTGCGGCCGGTGTACAAGACCGTCGACACCTGCGCGGCCGAGTTCGCGGCCAAGACGCCGTACCACTACTCGGCCTACGAGACCGACCCCGCGGCGCAGTCGGAGATCACCGCGCAGACCGAGAAGCCGAAGGTGCTGATCCTCGGCTCCGGGCCGAACCGCATCGGGCAGGGCATCGAGTTCGACTACTCGTGCGTGCACGCCGCGATCGCCCTGCGCGAGGCCGGTTTCGAGGCCGTCATGGTCAACTGCAACCCCGAGACCGTCTCCACCGACTACGACACCTCGGACCGGCTCTACTTCGAGCCGCTGTCGTTCGAGGACGTCCTCGAAGTGGTCAACGCGGAGCAGGAGTCGGGCACTGTCGCCGGGGTGATCGTGCAGCTGGGCGGCCAGACCCCGCTCTCGCTCGCGAAGCGCCTCGCCGACGCCGGTGTCCCGGTGATCGGCACCTCCCCGGACGCGATCCACCTCGCCGAGGACCGCGGCGCGTTCGGCGAGGTCCTCACCGACGCCGGGCTGCCCGCGCCGAAGTACGGCACGGCGACCTCGTTCGAGGGCGCGAAGCGGATCGCCGACCAGATCGGCTACCCGGTCCTCGTGCGGCCGTCCTACGTGCTCGGCGGGCGCGGCATGGAGATCGTCTACGACGAGGAGTCCCTCGCCGGGTACATCCACCGCGCCACCGAGGTCACCCCGAGCACCCGGTGCTGGTGGACCGGTTCCTCGACGACGCCATCGAGATCGACGTCGACGCGCTGTTCGACGGCGACGAGCTCTTCCTCGGCGGCGTCATGGAGCACATCGAGGAGGCCGGGATCCACTCCGGCGACTCCTCGTGCGCGCTGCCGCCGATCACACTGGGCCGGACCGACATCGAGACGGTGCGCCGTTCGACCGAGGCCATCGCGCGCGGCGTCGGCGTCCGTGGGCTCCTGAACGTCCAGTACGCGCTCAAGGACGACGTCCTGTACGTCCTGGAGGCCAACCCGCGCGCGTCGCGGACGGTGCCGTTCGTGTCGAAGGCGACCGCGGTGCCGCTGGCGAAGGCCGCGGCGCTGATCATGACCGGCTCGTCGATCAAGGATCTGCGCGAGTCCGGTGTCCTCCCGGCCGAGGGTGACGGCGGTCACCTGCCCGCCGATTCGCCGGTCGCGGTCAAGGAGGCGGTCCTGCCGTTCCACCGCTTCCGCACCCCCGAGGGGCACGGCGTCGACTCGCTGCTCGGCCCGGAGATGAAGTCCACCGGCGAGGTCATGGGCGTGGACGTCTCCTTCGGCAAGGCGTTCGCCAAGTCGCAGGCCGGTGCCTACGGTTCGCTGCCGACGTCGGGCAAGGTGTTCGTCTCCGTCGCCAACCGCGACAAGCGTTCGCTGGTGTTCCCGGTGAAGCGGCTGGCGGACCTCGGTTTCGAGATCCTCGCCACGTCGGGCACCGCGGAAGTGTTGCGGCGCAACGGGATCGCCTGCACCGTCGTGCGCAAGCACTACGAGGGTTCCGCCGAAGGCGAACAGAACGTCGTCGACGTCATCCTCAGCGGCGAGGTGCAGATGGTGATCAACACCCCTTACGGCAACAGCGGTCCCCGCATCGACGGCTACGAGATCCGCACCGCCGCGGTGTCGCGGGACATCCCCTGCATCACCACGGTGCAGGGCGCGGCGGCGGCCGTGCACGGGATAGAGGCCGTCATCAAGGGCGACATCGGCGTGCGGTCGCTGCAGAGCCTGCAGGCGGCGCTGAAGGCCAAGGCATGAGCGAGCGGTTCGGGGCGAGGCTGGCGCGGGCGGTCGCGGAGAAGGGGCCGCTCTGCGCCGGGATCGACCCCCATCCCGGGTTGCTCCAGGCGTGGGGTCTCCCCGCGGACGCGAGCGGTTTGGAGAAGTTCGCCCTCACGGCCGCTGAGACGCTCGCGCCCGAGGTCGCGGTGATCAAGCCCCAGTCGGCCTTTTTCGAGGCCTACGGGCCTCCTGGGGTCGCTGTTCTGGCCAAGACGATGAAGGTGTGCCGGGAAGCGGGCGCGCTCGTCCTGCTGGACGTCAAACGCGGCGACATCGGTTCGACGATGGCGGCGTACACGGCGGCGTTCCTGCCGTCCGGGGCGGAGTTCGAGGCGGACGCCATCACGGTGTCGCCGTACCTCGGGTTCGGTTCGCTCGCTCCCGCGATCGACGTCGCGCAGGCGCAGGGCAAGGGGCTGATCGTCCTCGCGCGCACCTCCAACCCGGAGGCGCAGGGATTGCAGAACGCCTTGCTGCCCAACGGAAAGACCGTCGCGCAGGACATCGTCGACACGGCGGCCGCGTACAACGCGGGCGTCGGCCCCCTGGGTGACATCGGCGTCGTCGTCGGCGCCACCGTCGCGCCGGGGGAGCTCGACCTGAGCAAGCTGAACGGTCCGATCCTGGCGCCCGGTTTCGGGGCCCAGGGAGCCACCGTGGCCGATCTTCGGGGCCTTTTCGGCCCAGGACTCCCGGGTGTGCTCCCGGCGTCCTCCCGTGACGTCCTCAAGAACGGACCGGACCCGGAGGCGTTGCGTGCGGCCGTTCGGCGGACCCGGGATTCCCTCGGTCCCCTGGAAAAAGGCCAATAGCAGGCCCGGGAATCCGTCATGACCAGCCACCCCCGCATTGTGGCCCGAGGTAACGGGTGGGTACCGTCGCCACACCCACCCAGATTTGAGAACTACCGGAGGAAAACGTGGCACTTCCCCAGCTGACAGAGGAACAGCGCGCTGCGGCGCTGGAGAAGGCCGCCGCCGCCCGCCGCATCCGTGCTGAGCTGAAGGAGCGGCTGAAGCGGGGCGGTACCACTCTGGTCGACGTGTTGAAGCAGGCCGAGGAGAACGAAGTCCTCGGCAAGATGAAGGTCTCGGCTCTGCTCGAGGCTCTTCCGGGCGTCGGCAAGGTCCGTGCCCAGCAGACCATGGAACGACTGGAGATCGCACCCAGCCGTCGTCTTCGCGGCCTCGGCGACCGGCAGCGCAAGGCGCTGCTGGCCGAATTCAGCGGCGAGTGAGCGGCACCGGTCAGGACCACCCGGTGAACCCGGGCGCTGACCGCGGCGGTGAGCCGGTGGCGGGAGTCGAATCCCGGCACCGGCTCACGGTCGTCTCAGGGCCTTCGGGGGTCGGGAAGTCGAGCGTGGCCAAGGAGCTACGCAAGCTGGATCCGGAGATCTATTTCAGCGTCTCGGTGACCACCAGGAAGCCGAGGCCGGGTGAGGTGGACGGCGAGCACTACCACTTCATCGACCGGGCCGAGTTCGACCGCATGGTCGCCGGCGGCGAACTGCTCGAACACGCCGAGTTCGCGGGCAACTGCTACGGCACCCCGCGCGGGCCCGTCGAGCGGGTGCTAGCCGAAGGCCGCAACGCGATACTGGAGATCGAACTCCAGGGCGCGCGGCAGGTCCGCAAGGCGATGCCGGAGGCCCGGCTGGTGATGCTGATGCCGCCGTCGTGGGAAGAACTGGTCGGCAGGCTGACCGGCCGCGGCACCGAGAACCAGGCCGCGGTGAAGGCCAGGCTCGCCGAGGCCGAACGCGAACTCGCCGCCGCCGGGGAGTTCGACGAGCGCGTCGTCAACGCCGACGTGCGAGAGGCCGCCGAGCGGTTGCTAAACTTGATAACCGGCGACATCTCTACCGAAGATTCGGAGCACCACGAGTGACGACTCAGGCCACGCTGCACGAAGAGCTCGAAGGCATCACCAACCCGCCCATCGACGACCTCCTCGAGAAGGTCAGCTCGAAGTACGCGCTGGTGATCTACTCGGCCAAGCGCGCTCGCCAGATCAACGACTACTACGCCCAGCTGGGCGAGGGCCTGCTGGAGTACGTCGGCCCGCTGGTCGAGCCGGGCCCGCGCGAGAAGCCGCTGTCCATCGCCCTGCGCGAGATCCACGGCGGCCTGCTCGAGCACACCGAGGGTGAATAAGCCTCGCGTCGTACTGGGCGTAGGTGGCGGGATCGCCGCCTACAAGGCCTGTGAGGTCCTGCGCGGACTGACCGAATCCGGTCACGACGTCCGCGTGGTCCCCACCGAAGCCGCGCTGAACTTCGTCGGCGCGGCCACCTTCGAGGCACTCTCCGGGAACCCGGTGCACACCGGCGTGTTCACCGAAGTGCCCGAGGTCCAGCACGTCCGCGTCGGCAAGGAAGCCGACCTGGTGATCGTCGTGCCCGCCACGGCGAACCTGCTCGCCAAGGCCGCGCACGGCATCGCGGACGATCTGCTGACGAACACCCTGCTCACCGCCCGGTGCCCGGTCGCCTTCTTCCCGGCGATGCACACCGAGATGTGGGAGCACCCGGCCACCCGCGACAACGTGGCGCTGCTGCGTTCGCGCGGCCTGATCGTCGCCGAACCCGCCGCCGGCAGGCTCACCGGCGCCGACACCGGCAAGGGACGGCTCGCCGACCCCGCCGAGATCGTCGACCTCGCCCGGCTCCTGCTCGCCGTGCCGAACGCCCTCCCGCGCGACCTCGAAGGCGTGCGCGTGGCGATCTCCGCGGGCGGCACCCGTGAACCGCTGGACCCGGTCCGGTATCTGGGCAACCGCTCGTCGGGCAAACAGGGGTACGCGCTGGCACGCGTCGCCGCCCAGCGTGGCGCCGAGGTCACCCTGGTCACCGCGCACACAGTCGCGCTGCCGGAGCCCGCGGGCGCGAAGGTCGTCCACGTGTCGACCGCCGAGGAGCTGCGCCAGGCCATGCACGCCGAGGCGGCCTCCGCCGACGTGCTCGTGATGGCCGCCGCCGTCGCCGACTTCCGGCCGTCGAACCGGGCCGACCACAAGATCAAGAAGTCCGACGACACGCCGGATCCCGTCGTCGAGCTCGCCCGCAACGCGGACATCCTGGCCGAGCTGGTGCGGAATCGCGCCCAGGGGCAGGTGGTCGTCGGGTTCGCCGCCGAAACAGGGGACGATAAGGGTGGCGTCCTCGACCACGCCCGGGTCAAACTCAAGCGCAAGGGCGCGGATCTGCTGGTGGTGAACGCCGTCGGTGAAGGGAAGGCCTTCGGGACCGAGGACAACTCGGGCTGGCTGCTCGGGGCCGACGGCACCGAAATCCCGATCCCGCTCGGCGCCAAGGCCGAACTGGCGTCCACATTGTGGGATGCTGTTGTGACCTTGATGAAGCGTTGAGAGCCCCCAAAGCGATAGTCAGTAGGCTTGAGTTCGAGCTGAGGGGTGCCTAACTTTCTAGGCATCAGACGTCTAGGTGAGGGAGTGACGGGCACCGTGACCGCGTCCACGAGCAGACTGTTCACATCGGAATCGGTGACTGAGGGTCATCCCGACAAAATTTGCGATGCCATCAGCGACTCGATCCTGGACGGCCTGCTGGCCAAGGACCCGCGCAGCCGGGTGGCCGTCGAAACCCTCATCACCACCGGGCAGGTGCACGTCGCCGGCGAGGTGACCACTGAGGCCTACGCGGACATCCCGACCATCGTCCGCGACGTGATCCTGAAGATCGGCTACGACTCCTCGGCCAAGGGCTTCGACGGCAACTCGTGCGGCGTCAACGTCGCGATCGGCTCCCAGTCGCCGGACATCGCGCAGGGCGTCGACACCGCATACGAATCCCGTGTGGAATCCGACGAGGACGAGATCAACCGCCAGGGCGCGGGCGACCAGGGCCTGATGTTCGGCTACGCCTGCTCGGACACCCCCGAGCTGATGCCGCTGCCGATCGCGCTGGCGCACCGGCTCTCGCAGCGGCTGACCCGGGTCCGCAAGGAAGGCGTGCTGCCGTACCTGCGCCCGGACGGCAAGACCCAGGTCACCATCGAGTACGCCGGCGACCAGCCGGTGCGGCTCGACACGGTGGTCGTGTCCACCCAGCACGCGGACGGCATCGACCTGGAGCAGATGCTCGGCGTCGACGTCCGTGAGCACGTGGTCGCCCCGGAGATCGCCGAGCTCGGGCTCGACACCTCCGACGTGCGGCTGCTGGTCAACCCGACCGGCCGCTTCGTCATCGGCGGCCCGATGGGCGACGCGGGCCTGACCGGCCGCAAGATCATCGTCGACACCTACGGCGGCATGGCCCGCCACGGTGGCGGCGCGTTCTCGGGCAAGGACCCCTCCAAGGTGGACCGCTCGGCCGCGTACGCGATGCGCTGGGTGGCGAAGAACGTCGTCGCCGCCGGGCTCGCCGCCCGCGCCGAGGTCCAGGTCGCGTACGCGATCGGCAAGGCGGCCCCGGTGGGCCTCTTCGTCGAGACCTTCGGCACCGAGACGGTCGACCCGACGAAGATCCAGGCCGCCATCACGGAGGTCTTCGACCTGCGCCCGGCCGCGATCATCCGCGACCTCGACCTGCTTCGCCCGATCTACGCGCCGACGGCCGCGTACGGCCACTTCGGCCGTCCTGAGCTGTCGCTCCCGTGGGAGAGCACGGCGCGGGCCGCGGACCTGAAGTCGGCCGCGGGCGCCTGATCCGCCGTTCCGTGAGGGCCTCCTTGCCTACCTTGAGGGTAGGGAAGGAGGCCCTCACGGCGTGTGCCCCAGGGCGTAACTCGCGTGCTTGGAGACGTAACTCGCGTGCTTGGAGGCGACATACGCGAGTTACGTCTCCAAGCACGCGAGTTCCGGCTTCAAGCACGCGAGTTCCGGGTTCGGTCACCCCGGCCACGCGGTACGGCCGGTGACGGGGGAGTCTGGTAGAGATCACCGGGTGAGCAGCAGTCCCGAACCGACCCCGCTGTGGGACCTTCCGGAGCCGAAGGCCGAGCCGGCGCGGAAGGCCAAACCGGCGCGCGCGAAAACGGCCAGCCGGCGCGGAGCGCAGAACCCCGCGCCCGAGAACCCGGTCGCGCGGATCGTCGTGGACATCCCGCTCACCCACCTCGACCGCACCTTCGACTACCGGATCCCCGAGAAACTGCACGAAACCGCCGTCCCCGGCTGCCGGGTGCGGGTCCGGTTCGCGGGCCAGCTCGTCGACGGGTACCTCGTCGAGCGCGCCGACACCACGGAGTTCACCGGGAAGCTCGCGTACATCGACAGAGTGACCTCCAGCGAGCCCGTGCTGCCCCCGGCGCTGCTCAAGCTCTGCCGATCCGTCGCGGACCGCTACGGCGGCACGCTCAGCGACGTCCTGCGGCTCGCGATTCCGTCCCGGCACGCGAAGGTCGAGGGCGAGCCACCCGCCGAGCCCGCGCCGACGCCGGAACCGCCCGAAACCACCGCCTGGGAGAGGTATCAGAGCGGTCCGGCGTTCCTGGAGGCCGTCGCGGAACGGCGTCCGGCCAACGCGGTCTGGCAGGCGCTGCCGGGGGAGGCCTGGCCGCGCCGTCTCGCCGAAGCGGCGGCCGTCGCGGCTTCCGCGGGCCGGGGCGTCGTCATGGTCGTTCCCGACCATCGTGACCTGACCCGGCTGCACGACGCGTGCGTTTCCTTGCTGGGCGCCGATTCCGTGGTCGCGCTGATCGCCGGGCTGGGGCCTGCCGAGCGGTACCGCCGGTGGCTCGCGGTGCTGCGTGGCGCGGTGCGCGTCGTCGTCGGCACGCGCGCGGCGATGTTCGCGCCGGTCGCCGATCCCGGCCTGTTCGTGGTGTGGGACGACGGCGACGACGTCCACCTCGACCAGCACGCGCCGTATCCGCACGTCCGCGACGTGCTGATGGACCGCGCGCACGCCGCGAAGGGCTCGATGCTCGTCGCGGGTTTCGCGCGCACCGCGGAAGCGCAGTTCCTCGTGGAATCGGGCTGGGCGCAGCCCCTCGTGGCCGCCCGGCCGGAACTGCGGGCGGCGGCGCCGCGGGTCACGCCGGTCGGCGAGGACTTCGACGTCGCCCGGGACGAAGCGGCCAAGGCCGCGCGGCTCCCGTCGGTCGCCTTCGAGGCGGCGCGGCAGTCGCTGGCCGGCGGATTCCCCGTGCTGGTGCAGGTTCCGCGTCGCGGGTACGTCCCGGGGCTCGCGTGCGGCAACTGCCGGACCTCAGCGCACTGCCGCCGGTGCGCCGGCCCGCTTTCCCTGCCGGGCGGGCTGATCGACGGCGCGCCGAGGCCGCCCGCCTGCCGGTGGTGCGGCGTCCCCGAGACGAACTTCCATTGCGCGGCTTGCGGTTCGGTGCGGCTGCGGGCGGTCGTCGTCGGGTCGAAGCGCACCGCGGAGGAGCTGGGCCGCGCTTTCTCCGGATTCCCCGTGCGGACCTCGGGCGCGACGGAGGTTCTGGCTTCGGTGCCCGGGAAACCGGCGCTGGTGGTGTGCACGCCGGGCGCCGAGCCGGTCGCGGAAGGCGGCTACGGCGCGGCGCTGCTGCTGGACGGCTGGGCGCTGCTGGGCCGGCAAGACCTGCGCGCGGGGGAGGAGACCCTGCGCCGGTGGATGGCGGCGGCGGCCCTGGTGCGGCCGGGGACCGAAGGCGGTCGCGTGTTCGTCGGCGCGGAAGCGGGCCTCGCGGTGGTGCAGGCGCTGGTGCGCTGGGACCCGGGCTGGCACGCGAGCCTCGAACTGGCCGAGCGGCGCGAGCTCGGGTTCCCGCCCGCGATGCGGATGGCGAGTATCGAAGGCACGCCGGACGCGGTCGCCGGACTGCTCGACGACCTGGCCCTCCCGGAAACCGGCGAGGTACTGGGCCCGGTGCCGCTCGGCGACGTCGACGAGGACGGCAACGCCGAACGGGAGCGGGCACTGGTGCGCGTCGCGCGCCCGGACGGGAAGGCGCTCGCCGCCGCCGTCCACGCCGCGGCCGCCCGCCGGGACGCGCGCAAGGCGTCCGAGCCCATCCGGATCCAGCTGGACCCGCTGGAGCTCATCTAGCGCGCCCCGCGTTTCGTCCTCTGGATGCGGTAGTTCGGTGTCGAACCACCGCATCCAGAGGACTGAATGCGCGGGGTCAGAGGGTGGTGCCGGGGGTGGAGAGGACGTCGGCGCGAGCCGAAGCGCCCGGAGCGGGCGAAGCGGCCTTCGTGGCGGAGCCGCTGAGGGCCGCCGTGAGCAGGGTGACGATCTGCGAAGTGATCGCCGCCCGCCGCGCCTCGAAATCGGCGTCGGTCAGCGCCGACGGATCGGCGGGCGTGCCGAGGACGGGCGTGTGCAGATGCCCGCCCGCGATCCCGTCCAGGCCGAGCCCCGTCCGGAGCCGGTTGCTGCGATACATGGACTCGTTGCTGAGATAGTTGCCGCCGCCCCCGGAGGCGGCGACCTCACCGGGTTTCGGCGCGTCCGTCCGGCACACCGCGGTTCCCGTGCCCGGCTTCGTGCTGTCCGGCCAGACACAGAAAGCCTGGTTGTACAGCACCTGATACGCCCCGGCGGGCGCGGCGAGCATCTTTTCGTACGGCAGCGTGGTCTCGATGAACTGGACGTCCGGCTGCGGCCAGCCATCGGCGGGCGGGACCTGGCCGCGGACGGGCTCGTCGAGGTTGTCCGGCGAACCGCCGCGCCAGGCACCGGCCCACCGCTCGATGTCGAACCGGCCGGGACGGCCCTGGCTGATCGTCATGATCAGCTCCGGGCGGCGGAAACGGTCCTGGAACGCCTTGCCGTAGGCGGCTTCCACGATGCCGGCGTCGAAGTAGCTCCACACCACCGGGAACGACACCGCCTGCACCAGCGCGGGCCCGGTCGGCGTCTGGATCGTCTTGCCGTCGAGATGCAGTGCCGCCGCGCCCGACGGGTTCGCGATGCGGACGCCCGCGCCGTTGAGGGTGAACGGGTCGAAACCGCTCACTAACACCCTGCGCAGCTTCGGGCCGGAGGGGAAGCGGGAGTCGTCGAGTCCTCGCGCGCCGAAGTCGAACGTCTTCAGCAGCTCCGCGCGGGCGGGCGCGGACAGCGGGAAACGCGGCGTCCACTGCCGCAACGCCTTGCTCATCTGGAGGCGGGCCCAATAGAGCGGCCGGTCGTCGGCCTTGTCGAGCCCGCCGAGGTCCGGACGGCGGCCCTGCGCGCGGTCGACCGCGGTGCGCCAGAGCCCCTCACCAGCCGTCTCGGCGAGCTTCTCGGCCCGCAAAGCGGTCTTCGTGGCGCAGAGACGCGCCGTGAAGTCGGAGACGAGCTTGTCGAATCCGGCGAGCCGGACGAGTTCCGGGCCGACCGCCGGGCCACCCGAAGGCATGGTCGCGGTGAGCCGCTTCTCCTCGACGGTGATCGCGGCGGAGCCGTCGAAGCAGGAGCTCGCGCCTTCTGCCTGCGCGACACGGGGGACAGCGAGGACGGGAAGAGCGATGAGCAGCGGGAGGAACACGCCCCACCGCCTGCCGGGAGTCTTCATGGACCGCATTCTTCTCAGCCGGGCCTGGCCGCACCACCGACGTTCGCAGGTCTCGGCGGGTCTTGTCCGGGGTGGACAGGCGGGGCAGACTCGCGCCATGGCCGCGCACAGAAGCATTCCGGTACGCATCACCGCAGTCACCGCGATCGCCGTCCTGGTCGGCACCGCCGCGCCGGGTACCGCGGCCGCGGCACCACCGACACCCAAGTCGCCGACCGCCGTCGGCTATCTGGGCGCGGTGTCGAGCATCGACGCGGACGCGACCGCGATCGGCACGAAGATCCTGCGCGAGGGCGGCAACGCCGTCGACGCCGCGGTCGCGACAGCGGCCGCGCTCGGCGTCACCGACCCGTTCTCCGCCGGATTCGGCGGTGGCGGCTTCTTCGTCTACTACGATGCGCGCTCCGGTAAGGTGCACACCCTCGACGGCCGCGAGACCGCGCCGTCGACGGCGAACGAGAACCTCTTCGTCGAGAACGGCAAGGCGATCCCGTTCGCCGAGGCCGTCACGAGCGGACTGGGCGTCGGCGTGCCCGGCACACCCGCCACCTGGGACGAAGCCCTGCGCAAGTGGGGGACCAAGTCGCTGGCGAAGGCGGTCAAGCCCGCCGAAGACCTCGCCCGCAAGGGTTTCACCGTCGACCAGACCTTCAACACCCAGATCGCGAACAACGCCGCCCGCTTCTCGGCGTTCCCGTCCACCCGGTCGCTGTACCTGCCCGGCGGCGCCCCGCCCGCGGTCGGAACGACGTTCAAGAACCCCGATCTCGCGGGCACGTACGCGCAGCTCGCCGCGAAGGGCACCGACGTGCTGTACCGCGGCCAGATCGGCGCGGACGTCGTCGACACGGTGCGGAAGCCGCCGGTCGACCCCGCCTCGACGCTGAAGGTGCGCCCCGGCGACATGACCGCGGCCGACCTCGCCAAGTACCGCGTGGTCGAGCGGAAGCCGACCAAGACCCAGTACCGCGGCCTCGACGTGTACGGCATGCCCGCGCCGTCGTCCGGCGGGCTGACCGTCGGCGAGGCGCTGAACATCCTCGAGAACACGAAGCTCTCGAAGCTGGAGAAGGCCGACTACCTGCACTACTTCCTGGAGTCGACCCGGTACGCCTTCGCCGACCGCAACCGGTGGATCGGCGACCCGGCCTTCGTCGACGTCCCGGCGAAGCAACTGATCAGCCAGAAGTTCGCCGACAGCCGCGCGTGCCTGATCGACCCCGCGAAAGCCGGGACCAGCCCGGTCGCGCCGGCCGACCCGCGTAAGCCCACGCCGTGCGTGGCCGGGACGAACCCCGCGCCGACGCCGTACGAGGGCGAGAACACCACACACCTCACGGTCGCCGACCGGTGGGGCAACGTCGTCGCCTACACGCTGACCATCGAGCAGGAGGGCGGCAGCGGCATCGTCGTGCCGGGCCGCGGGTTCCTGCTCAACAACGAACTGACCGACTTCTCCTTCACCCCGGTGACGCCGGGCGTGCCCGACCCGAACCTGCCGGGCCCGGCGAAGCGGCCGCGTTCGTCGATGGCGCCGACCATCGTGCTCGATCATGGCAAGCCGTTCCTCGCCGTCGGCTCGCCCGGTGGCGCGTCGATCATCACCACGGTGCTGCAGATCCTGACCGGCCGCATCGACCGCGGGCTGAAGCTGGTCGACGCGATCGCGGAACCGCGCGCCTCACAGCGGAACTCCGCGGCCGCGCAGGTGGAGCAGGCGTTCCTGGACCAGACCGAGGTGCTCAAGGCGCTGAAGGCCAAGGGACAGGGCTTCTCGACGTCACCAGGGGAGATCGGGGCGGCGACCGGCGTCGAGCGGCTGAAGGACGGCCGGTGGCTCGCGGCCGCCGAACCCACGCGCCGGGGTGGTGGCTCGGCGGCCGTCGTGCTGCCCTGGCCGCCCAGGTAGCTGAAGGACGCTTTCCCCGCATCCCACGCGGTGAAGGGCGCTTTCCCCACATGACATGCGGGGAAAGCGTCCTTCAGCCCCCACGAGTGGAGCGAGCGCGCCCCGGCGGTGGGGTCCTTCTAGACTGAGCGGCGATGTTCGCCCAGTCAGAGGTACCCGTCCCCCCGGCGGAGGTGCGTTGATGCGCCTCGTCTTCGCCGGCACCCCCGAACCCGCGGTCCCGTCGCTGCGCGCGCTCCTCGCGTCCGAGCAGCACGAGGTCGTCGCCGTCGTGACCCGGCCGGACGCGCAGGCAGGCCGCGGCCGCCGGGTCGTCCGGTCGCCGATCGGCGCGCTGGCCGACGAGCACGGGATCGAGGTGCTGACCCCGCCGAAGGCGAGCGACCCCGCGTTCCTCGCCCGGCTCGCGGAGATCGCGCCCGACGCGTGCCCGGTGGTCGCGTACGGGGCATTGCTGCCCCAGGCCGCGCTGGACATCCCGGCGCACGGCTGGGTCAACCTGCACTTCTCGCTGCTGCCCGCGTGGCGCGGCGCCGCGCCGGTCCAGGCCGCGATCCGCGCCGGGGACGAGATCACCGGCGCCTCGACGTTCCGCATCGTCAAGGAACTCGACGCGGGCCCCGTCTACGGCGTGGTCACCGAGCAGATCGCCGCCACCGACACCGCCGGGGAACTGCTCGGCAGGCTGGCGGAGTCCGGGGCGAAGCTGCTCGTGTCCACGATGGACGGAATCGCCGACGGCTCGCTGCGCGCGGTCGCGCAGACCGGCGACGGCGTGAGCTACGCGCCCAAGGTGACGGTCGAGGACGCGCGGGTGTCGTTCGCCGATCCGGCCGCCGCGGTCGACCGGCAGATCCGCGCGGTCACGCCGGAGCCGGGCGCGTGGGCGGAGTTCCGGGGCGAGCGGCTGAAACTCGGTCCGGTGACGATCGTCGACGAGCCGGGGCCCCCGCCCGGCGAACTGGTCGTGGAGCGCAAGCGGGTCCTGGTCGGCACGGCGTCGAAGCCGGTGCGGCTGGGCGAGGTGCAGGCGCAGGGGAAGAAGCGGATGGCGGCCACCGACTGGGCGCGCGGTACGAGGATCGAACAAGGAGAGCGCCTGCAGTGAACGAGCGTAGGGAACGCCGGCCGTCGAGGCCGCAGCGAGGCCGTCCGGCCCCGCGCAAGGAAGGGCCGAGCCGCCCGCCGCAGATCGACCCGGCTCGTCAGGTCGCCTTCGACGTCCTGCGCGCGGTCCGCGAGGACGACGCGTACGCGAACCTGGTGCTGCCGCAGCTGCTGCGCAACCGCCGGATCTCCGGCCGCGACGCCGCGCTGGCCACCGAACTGACCTACGGCACCTGCCGCGCGGTCGGCATGCTGGACGCCGTCATCGCGGCCTGCCTGGATCGCCCGCTGGAGAAGGTCGACGCCATCGTGCTGGACGGGCTCCGCCTCGGCGCCTATCAGCTGTTGCGCACCCGCATCCCCCAGCACGCCGCCGTCGGGTCCACTGTGGACCTCGTCCGCGCCGAAGTCGGTTCCTGGATCGCGGGTTTCGTGAACGCCGTACTGCGCTCGGTGTCCGAAAAGGACGAAGAGACCTGGCTGAACGAACTGGCGCCCGACGAGGCCGCCGACCCGATCGGCGCCTACGCCCTGCGGACGGCGCATCCGCGCTGGGTCGCGCGGTCGTTCGCGGAAGCCTTGGGGGACAAGGGCGCGGAGCTGAAGGCGGCACTGGAGGCCGACGACGACCGCCCCGACGTCCACCTGGTCGCCCGGCCCGGCGAGATCAGCGCCGAGGAACTGGCCGCCATCACCGGTGGCGACGTCGCGCCGTACTCGCCCTACGGCGTCCGGCTGCCCGCGGGTTCCGGCGACCCCGGAGACCTCGAGCCGATCAAGGAAAAGCTGGCCGCGGTGCAGGACGAGGGCAGCCAGCTCTGCGCCTACGCCGTCACGAGGGTCCCGCTCTCCGGCTCCGGCTCCGACGTGCGGTGGCTGGACCTGTGCGCCGGTCCGGGCGGCAAGGCGGCGCTGCTCGGCGCGCTGGCGGTGGCCGCCGGCGCCACCGTCGACGCCGTCGAGAAGGCGCCGCACCGGGCGAAGCTGATCGAAAAGGCCGTCCAGGACCTGCCGGTGACCGTGCACGTCGCCGACGGCCGCGAGACCGGTCTCGAACCGGGCTACGACCGCGTCCTCGTCGACGCGCCGTGCAGCGGTCTCGGCTCGCTGCGGCGCCGCCCCGAGGCACGCTGGCGCCGTCAGCCCAGCGACATCGCGGACCTGACGAAACTGCAGGGCCAGCTGATCACCGCGGCACTGGACCTGGTCCGGCCCGGCGGCATCGTCACCTACGTCGTCTGCTCGCCGCATCTGGCCGAGACCGAAGGCGTCGTGGGGGAGACCGCGCGCCGCGCCGGTGCCCAGATCGTCGACGCGCGGGAGTTCTTCCCCGGTGTCCCGCAGCTCGGCAACGGCCCGTACGTCCAGCTGTGGCCGCACCGCCACGGCACGGACGCGATGTTCTGCGCCGTCCTGCGGAAGCCGGACTCCGCCAGGTGAGCAGGGTCCTCGGCCTGGTCGCGAGCTCGTGCGGCGGACTGGACACCCGGTTCGCCGCGCAGCTCGCGAAACCGGCCGCGGACCGCGGCTGGGAGCTCGCGATCACGCTGACCCCCACCGCGGCCCGCTGGCTGGAGACGACCGGCGGGCTCGGTGACCTCGAAAAGTGCACCGAGCTGCCGGTCCGCAGCACATCCCGGCTGCCGGGCGAACCCCGCCCACATCCGGACCCGACGGTGTTCCTGTTCGCGCCCGCGTCCGCCAACTCCGTGGCGAAACTGGCGCTGGGCATCGCCGACAACCAGGCGCTGACCCTGCTGGGCGACGTCCTCGGCACACCGGGCATCACGATCGTGCTGGGTTACCAGATCCAGGACACACGGATCCACCATCCGGCGTGGCGACGCCATCTCGACACGCTCGCCTCGGCCGGGGTCACCACCACGAGGCTCAGCCCGGAGGCCTCGTGGACCTCCGTGCTGGACCTGCTGCCGTCGGCCTAGCGGGCGCAGAACCCGGTGTCCAGCGCCTTGGCGAGGTCGTCGGCCACCTTGGGCGGCGCGGGATTCAGGTTCACCACGACGTTCACCCGCCTGCCGTGCGGGACGGCGCCGGACAGGTTCGCGTAGCCGACGATGTTCCCGCCGTGCCCCCAGAACCTGCCGCCGCACGACAGCGGGACGGACGCGATCCCGAGGCCGTACTCCGCGCCGGGGAGCCCGACGGGCGCCGGAACGGTCCGCTGCATTTCCGCCAGCTGCGCGCGCGGCAGGAGACGGCCGTCGACGAGCGCGCCGTAGAACCGGTTCAGGTCCGCGCCGGTCGAGATGAGCCCGCCGGAGGCACCGGCGGCCGAGGGATCGAATTCGGTGTAGTCGGTGGGGCCGGGCCCGTAGCCCCTGGCGTGCGGATACGGCAGGCTTTCGTCGCCGCGCGACGGCAGAGAGGTGTCACGCAGGCCCAGCGGTCCGGTGATCCTGCTCCGGATCTCGCCGGCGACGGAACGACCGGTGAGCTTCTCGATCAGCATCCCGGCGATGATGTAGTTCGTGTTGGAGTACGACCAGCTCGTGCCGGGGGCGAACAGCGGTGGATGCGCGAGACCGATCGCGACCAGCTCCTCCGGTTCGGCGCCGCGATGGCGCCACTCTTCGAGGTCGAGGTCGCGGAGGTAGTTGTAGATCCCGCTGGTGTGCTGCAGCAGCTGCCGCACGGTGATCTTGGTGCCGTCGTTGCCGTTCCCGCGGACGAGACCGGGCAGGTACTCCTCGATCGGAGTGTCCAGCCGCACCTTCCCCTCGGCGACCAGCTGAAGGACCACGACGGCGACGAAGGTCTTGGTGATGCTGGCCGCCCGGAACTTCGAGCCGTGCGGGAACGGTGTCCCGGTCTCGACGTTCCCGACGCCTTCGCGCTCCGACCACGTCCGCCCGGACCGGCTGGTCACGGTCGCCTGCGCGCCGGGGACGCCGTCCTGCACCAGCGTCTTCAGCGCTTTGTCGACTTCGTCCCGCGGATGGGTCGCGGCGAGGGCCGGCGTGGCGGTCGTCGCGGCGAGCAGTGCGACCAGTGAACCGACGGCGATGATCTTCTTGCCTGGCAAGGATTTTCGCATGAATCCAAGCTAGAGACGGGTGCGTGCGGTGACCATGGGGTACGCCCCCACGTCATACTGAGGTTTGCCCCACCTGTCCGGCCGGCCGTCGCGTGACACAGCCTGGCGTGGGACCGCGCGCCGAGAGGCTCAGCGCAGGCTGTGCCCCGGCGCGACGATGCCGGTCTCGTAGGCGAACACCACCGCCTGGCTCCGGTTGGCCGCGCCCAGTTTCCCGAAGATGTTGCCCACATGGGTCTTGACGGTTTCGAGGCTGATGACGAGCTCGGCCGCGATGTCCACATTGGACTTCCCGGTGGCGATGAGCCGCAGCACCTCGGTCTCCCGTTTCGTCAGCGACGACGGGCGGGGAGCGAGGCCGGACGTCGCCGGGCGCGCGGTGACCATCCGGCGGATCGCGTCGGGGAACAGGAGCGTCTCCCCGGCGGCGATCGTCCGGATGGCGTGCGCGAACTCCTCCTTGCGCGCCCGCTTCAGCAGGAATCCGCTCGCCCCGGCCAGCAGCGCGTCGTAGACGTAGTCGTCGTTGTCGAACGTCGTGATCACGAGGACCTTCGGCGGGTCGGGGATCTCGGCGAGTATCCGCCGGGTCGCCTCGATCCCGTCCATCCCTGGCATGCGCACGTCCATCAGGACCACCTCGGGACGCGTCCGCCGCACCAGATCGACCACCTCCCCGCCGTCACCCGCCTCGCCGACCACGGTCAGGTCGGGCTGGTTGTCCAGCAGGGAGCGCAATCCGGCTCGCAGCAAGGGTTCGTCGTCGACGATCAGGACGCGCAGTGTCATGAGTGCGACCGTAGCGGGATCGTGGTCACCAGCCGCCACAACGGTTCCCCGTCGATGGCGGGCCCCGCGACGAGCTCCCCGCGCAGGGCCTCGACGCGTTCGGTGAGCCCCGGCAGCCCGTTGCCGCCGCGGCCGGAGGCGGCCGCGTGCTCCATGAGCGGGTTCACGATCTCGATCCGCAACGCGTCGGCGAGGACCGCGACCCGCACGGTCACCGGGCCCGGATGGGCGTGCCGCAACGCGTTCGTCAGTCCTTCTTGGACGATCCGGTACGCCTCCCGCGAGAGGGTCGCGGGCAGTTCGGCGGCGGGACCGGTGAGCTCGTAGTCGATCACCGCGCCGCCCGCGCGGGCCCGTTCGGCCAGTGTCCCGGCCTCGATGAGCCGCCGCTCGGGCTCGCGGGACGACCGGTCGTCCCGCAGCAGGCCGAGCACGTGGTCGAGGTCTTCGAGCGCCGCCCGCGAAGACTCCTCGATGGTGCCCAGTGCCCGGCGCACCAGCTGCGGTTCGGAATCGACCAGCTCGGCGGCCGCGGCGGCCTGGATGGTCGACGTCGTCAGCGTGTGACCGATGGAGTCGTGCAGTTCGCGGGCCAGCCGGTTGCGCTGCTCGAAATGGTTCGCCCGGACTTCGGCCGCGGCGACGCGTTCGGCGGCTGAGGGGCCCAGCAGGGTCACCGCGCTGTACTGGAACAGCTTGGTGAAACCCGCGAGGACGTAGGCGATGACGACGAGCGTGAAGAACCCGATCGGCAGCGTCCACGCACCGGCGATGCCGGGTTCGATCGTCACCTCTTCACCGAAGATCGCGATGGGGCTGCCACCGCCTCCTGCCCACACCAGGGTCAGGACGAACCCCAGGAACAGGAAGCAGCCGAGGCCGAACAGCACCCAGCCGAGCGCGGTGTGCACGACCAGCCAGGCCGCCGAGCGCCGGCGCTCCGCCCAGGCGACCTTCGTGTTCGGCGGGGGCTGCGCGATCCGGGTGCCCAGCATCTGGTTGGAGAACCAGATGCCGACCCGCCGCATCGGTCCCGGCAAGCCTGCCAGCGCGACCAGCAAGCCCATGGCGAGTACGCCGTAGGCCATCTTCGCCCGCACGTCGCCCGGGATGAGAACGGCGGGGATGAGCGCGATCGGGAACGGGATCGCGGTGATCGCCATGCCGAGGAAACCGAACGGCAGGCTGCGGTAGCTGCCGATCCGCACGAGGGGCTTGAGTGGGTTGACCATGAGGGGAACGCTATTCGGCGGCGCGTGCGCGCACCTCCCACTGCGGTGCCATTTCGCGTCATACTCCAGGCCGGGTCGAGGCGTCACAGCCGGTTAGCGGGCGTTAGCGGCGCCCTCCTACACTCGGGCGCGTGGCTCACCGACCTTTGATCGCACCCAGCATCCTCTCCGCGGACTTCGCCCGGCTCGGCGACGAGATCCGCGCCGTCGCGGGCGAGGGGGACACTCGCGCGGACTGGGTCCACGTCGACGTCATGGACGCGCACTTCGTGCCGAACCTGACCCTGGGCCTGCCCGTGGTGCAGTCGCTGCTCAAGGCCACCGACGTCCCGATCGACTGCCACCTGATGATCGAGAACCCCGACAAGTGGGCCATCGGGTACGCCGAAGCGGGCGCTTACAACGTCACCGTGCACGTCGAGGCCGCGCACGACCCGATCGCGCTGGCGAAGAACCTGCGCGCCGCCGGGGCGAAGGCCGGGCTGTCGATCAAGCCGAACACGCCGATCGAGGACCACCTCGAGACCCTCAAGCACTACGACACGCTCCTGGTGATGTCGGTCGAGCCCGGTTTCGGCGGCCAGTCGTTCATCGAGGGCGTCCTCGACAAGGTCCGCACCGCGCGGCGCCTGGTCGACACCGGCCACCTCAAGCTCGTCGTCGAGATCGACGGCGGGATCAACGCCGACACCATCGAGCAGGCCGCCGAAGCCGGAGTGGACTGCTTCGTCGCCGGTTCCGCCGTCTACGGCGCCGAAGACCCTGGTAAGGCCGTCGCGGCGCTTCGCGAGCAGGCGGCCCGCGTCCGCGGCTGATCCCGCCTCGTGATCCGCCGTCGGGTCAGGAGAAGGAATCGGCGCCGATGGGTGTTGGATGAGGGGAGCACCGTTCCCAGCGACGGTGCGAGCCAGGAGGAGGGCAGCAGGAGTGTTCACCGGCATTGTCGAGGAACTCGGCGAGGTCACCGCGGTCGAGCAGGTCCCGAACGCCGCGAGACTGACCGTTCGGGGGCCGCTGGTGACCAGCGACGCCGGGCACGGCGACTCCATCGCGGTGAGTGGCGTGTGCCTCACCGTGGTCGCGGTGGCGGGCGGTGAGTTTACCGTCGATGTCGTGCACGAGACCCTGCAGCGCTCCAGCCTCGCGAAGGTGCACGTCGGCGACGTCGTCAACCTCGAACGCGCGACGCCGGCGGGCGGCAGGCTCGGCGGGCACATCATGCAGGGCCATGTCGACGGCACCGGCGTCTTCCTCAAACGCGACGAGCAGGGACTCACCACGTTCGCGCTGCCGAAGAAGCTGTCCCGGTACGTCGTCGAGAAGGGGTCGATCGCGGTCGACGGCGTCTCCCTCACGGTCGCTTCGGTGACCGACGAGGAGTTCTCCGTCGCCCTGATCCCGACCACCCTCGAACTCACCACGCTCGGCCGGAACACCCCGGGTGACCTGGTGAATCTCGAGGTGGACGTGGTCGCCAAGTACGTCGAGAAGCTGGCCATGCCGCACCTGCGCGCGCAGGGGGACAATGGCGGTACGGAGGAGCGGGCGTGAGCGAGACGAGTGCGATTCCGGGGTCGGCCGATCTGACCCCCTGTGCGGGCGGGGTGGTGGCCGTGAACGTCGATGCCATCGAGGCGGCGATCGCCGACATCAAGGCGGGCCGTCCGGTCGTCGTGGTGGACGACGAAGACCGCGAGAACGAGGGCGACCTGATCTTCGCGGCGGAGAAGGCCACGCCGGAACTGATGGCCTTCATGGTGCGCTACACCTCGGGTTACGTCTGCGTGGCGCTGACCGAGGCCGAGGCGGACCGGCTCGACCTGCCGCCGATGTACCACACGAACCAGGACCAGCGCGGCACCGCGTACAGCGTCACGGTCGACGCCGCCGAGGGCATCACCACCGGGATCTCCGCGGCCGACCGGTCGCACACCATCCGGTTGCTCGCCGATCCGGCGTCCAAGGCGTCGGACTTCCGGCGGCCCGGCCACGTGGTCCCGCTGCGCGCCAAGCAGGGCGGCGTCCTGCGGCGCCCGGGGCACACCGAAGCCTCCGTCGACCTGGCCCGGCTGGCCGGTCTTTCGCCGTCCGGGGTGCTCTGCGAGATCGTGTCGCAGAAGGACGAGGGCGACATGGCCCGCCGCGACGAGCTCGAGGTCTTCGCCGCGGACCACGACCTCAAGATGATCACCATCGCCGACCTGATCGCGTACCGGCGGCGCACCGAGAAGCAGGTCGAGCGGGTCGCCGAGGCGCGGATCCCGCTGAACGCGGGCACGTTCCGGGCGGTCGGCTACGACAGCCTGCTCGACGGCATCGAGCACATCGCGTTCGTCTACGGCGAGATCGGCGACGGCGAGGACATCCTGGTCCGCGTGCACTCCGAGTGCCTGACCGGTGACGTCTTCGGCTCGCTGCGCTGCGACTGCGGCCCGCAGCTGGAAGCCGCGCTGGAAGCGGTGGCCAAGGAAGGCCGCGGCGTCGTGCTCTACATCCGCGGCCACGAGGGCCGCGGCATCGGGCTGCTGCACAAACTGCAGGCGTACCAGCTGCAGGACGCCGGCGCGGACACCGTCGACGCGAACCTGCAGCTCGGCGTCCCCGCCGACGCGCGGGACTACGGCACCGGCGCGCAGATCCTGTGCGACCTCGGCGTCCGCTCGATGCGGCTGCTGACGAACAACCCGGCCAAACGCGTCGGGCTGGAGGGCTACGGCCTGCGGGTGAGCGGGCGGGTGTCGCTGCCGATCTCGCCGAACCCGGAGAACCTGCGCTACCTCAAGACCAAACGGGACCGGATGGGGCACGACCTGTCCCAGCTCGAGCATTTCGACCAGGTCGGCGCCGAGGTCGACCAGGGCAACGGAGGTGGCACGCGGTGAGCGGCGAAGGCCGTCCGGACGTCGAACTCGACCTGTCCGACTGTAAGAACATCCGGCTCGGGATCGTGGCCACGCGCTGGCACACGAAGATCACGAGCGCCCTGCTGGACCGCGCCCTCGAGGCGGCCAAGGCGGCCGACCTGGAGGAGGAGCCGACGGTCGTGCGCGTCGCGGGCGCCGTCGAACTGCCCGTCGCCGCGCAGGCGTTGGCCCGTACGCACGACGCGGTCGTCGCGCTGGGCGTGGTCATCCGGGGCGGGACGCCGCATTTCGAGTACGTCTGCGACGCGGTCACCGCGGGCCTGACCAGGGTCGCGCTCGACGAGAGCACCCCGGTCGGCAACGGCGTCCTCACCTGCGACACCGAGCAGCAGGCCCTCGACCGGTCGGGGCTGCCCGGCTCCGTCGAGGACAAAGGCTACGAAGCGACGGTCGCCGCGCTGGACGCCGCGCACGCGCTGCGGAACCTGCGCCAGCCGTGGACCGAGCGGGGATTCGTGTGAGCGTCGAGGCGGATGTGATGACCGAGTCCGAGGTCGTGGTGGTGCGGCCCCGCCGCGCCCTGGTGATGTGCTCCGTGCTGGCGGTGATCCTGCTGGCGACGTTCGTGGTCGTCGCGGTCCTGCTGCGCGGCTCGGACACCGGCGTGATCTTCCAGCCGTCCGACCAGGCGGCGATGATCGGCATCGGGGTCCTGCTCGCCCTGGGCACGATGCTGTTCGCGACCGCGCGCGTGAAGGCCGACGCGGACGGTATCGAGGTCCGGAACGTGCTGATGACCAAGAGGTTCGCGTGGAGCGAGGTGCTCTCGGTGAGCTTCCCGGACGGTGCCTCGTGGGCCCGGCTGGAGCTGCCGGAGGACGAGTACTACTCGGTCATGGCCGTGCAGGCCGTGGACCGGGAACGCGCGGTGGCGGCGGTGCGGGCGCTGCGGAAGTTGCACAAGGCGGCCTGGGAAGCCTGACCTCTCGTGAGTGGCGAGGACGGTTCTAACCGTCCTCGCCACTCACGAGACCGGACCCACTGTTCAGAGCGAGAGGTCCACCACGATCGGCGCGTGGTCCGAGGGCCCCTTCCCCTTCCGCGCCTCACGGTCCACATAGGAATCCGTCACCGCGCCAGCCACGACGGCGTCGGCGTACACGAGGTCGATCCGCATTCCCTTGTTGTTCGGGAAGTTCCCGGCCCGGTAGTCCCAGTACGTGAACGGGTGGTCGTACTTCAGCGGCCGCGGGAACACGTCGGACAGCCCGAGGTCCCGCAGCGCGGCGAGCGCCTTCCGCTCCGGCTCGGTCACGTGCGTCGATTCGGCGAATACGGCGATGTCCCAGACGTCCGCGTCGGTCGGCGCGATGTTGAAGTCGCCGAGCACCGCGAACGGCAGGCCGCGCGCCTGCTCCTCCCGCACGGTCGCCTCCAGCGCCGAGAGCCAGGCGAGTTTGTAGCCGTAGTGCGGGTTCTCCAGGTCGCGCCCGTTCGGCACGTACACCGACCACAGCCGCAGCCCGCCGCAGGTGGCGCCGATGGCCCGCGCGTCGGTCTTGTCCTCGAAGGTGGGCTCGCCGGTCAGCCCGCGTGTCACGTCTTCCAGCCCGACGCGCGACAGGATCGCGACGCCGTTCCAGCGCCCGATGCCGTAGGCGGCCGTCTCGTAGCCCAGTTCCTTCACTGCGTCGAAGGGGAAGGCGTCGGTGCCGCATTTGAGTTCCTGCAGGCACAGCACGTCCGGCTGAGCCGAACCGAGCCACTCCAGCACCCTCGGCAGCCGGGGCCCGATCGAGTTCACGTTCCAGGTCGCGATCCGCATGCCCGCGAGCGTCCCACACCCCACCGACACTCCGACGTGAAAGGCCCCTGTCACGACGGGTCACGTCGTGACAGGGGCCGCCGGGGTGGAGGTCAGACCCCGGTGGTCGAGCGGATCCAGGAGCGGGCCGAAGCGACGCTGCCGTAGTTGTTGGTGCCGCGGATGTTCGAACCACTCTGGTTCTGCACGGTCGAAGCGACACCGACCTGGACGCCGTTGTAGACCTGGGGGCCGCCCGAGTCGCCCTTCCACGCCGAACCGTTGATGCCGACGCTCTGGATGGCCGGGCCGCCGTAGGCGTCGCGCGAGCTGCCGGTGACGCGGACGTCGGCCACCTTCAGCGCCGAGGCGGGCGGGCCGGTCGGGGTCTCGCGGCCCCAGCCGTAGAGCTGGTTGGTGCTGCCGACCGACGGGTTCGAGCTCGCCAGGCTGATCGGCGTGACACCGGCGTCGGACGCGAGGTGCAGCAGCGAGATGTCGGCGCCGTTCGGCGAGGACACCTTGCGGTCGACGGCGATCTCACGGCCGCCCTGCAGCTGGTTGCTGCCGACGCGGACCCGCATGCCGGTGCCGTCGGAGTCGAGGCAGTGCTTGGCGGTCAGGACCCAGCGCTGGGCGATGACACTGCCGGAGCAGTTGAACCCGTCCCACTGACGGCCCGGGGTGTTGACGTAGACCTGGGCACCCCAGCTCACGGTGGGGGCGGTGCCGCCGCCCACGATGTTGGGCTGGACACCGGTCGGGGTGCCCGCCGAGGCGACGCCGGCGGTCATGGTGAGGGCTGCGGCGGCGAGGGTGGCGGCGCCCAGCGTACGAAGACGGCTCACGGTGCAGGAGTCCTTTCGAGCGTCATCTGACGAAGAACCGAATGAAGTGGAACTGGGACGGAAAGTAATCAACCGATTCACCCGCCTGGAACCAACGAACGTCGGTTCCGGCCGAAGACCAGACTTAGGTCGGTATACGTAGTGAAATACGGACCGGATGGTGGGAACGGCCACTCGAAGGGTTGACCCGGCCGCGCGTAAGGACGGGGCCTCGTAAGACTGTCGGTGGTGCCCCATAGGCTTGACGATGTGGCTGACCCGACCACCTACCGTCCCTCGCCGGGGAGCATCCCGGACGCCCCTGGCGTGTACAAATTTCGTGACGCCACGAAGAGGGTCATCTATGTCGGCAAGGCGAAAAGCCTCCGAAGCAGGCTGAACTCGTACTTCGCCGACATCACGGGCCTGCACCCGCGCACCCGCCAGATGGTGACGACGGCGGCGAGCGTCGAGTGGACCGTCGTGGGCACCGAGGTCGAGGCGCTCCAGCTCGAGTACAACTGGATCAAGGAGTTCGACCCGCGGTTCAACGTCCGGTACCGCGACGACAAGAGCTACCCGGTCCTCGCCGTGACGATGAACGAGGAGTACCCGCGCCTGCACGTCTATCGCGGCGCGCGCAAGAAGGGCGTGCGGTACTTCGGGCCGTACGCGCACGCTTGGGCCATCCGCGAAACGCTCGACCTGCTGCTCCGGGTCTTCCCGGCGCGCACCTGCTCGGCGGGCGTCTTCAAACGGCACGGCCAGATCGGCAGGCCGTGCCTGCTCGGCTACATCGGGAAGTGCTCCGCGCCGTGCGTCGGCAAGGTCTCCGCCGACGAGCACCGGGAGATCGTCGAGGACTTCTGCGACTTCCTCGCCGGCCGCACCGACGCGCTGATCCGCCGCCTGGAACAGGAAATGGCGGCCGCGTCCGAAGAGCTGGAGTTCGAGCGCGCCGCGCGTCTGCGTGACGACCTCGGCGCGCTGCGGCGGGCGATGGAGAAGCAGGCGGTCGTGCTCGGCGACGGCACCGACGCGGACGTCGTCGCCTTCGCCCACGACGAACTCGAAGCCGCCGTCCAGGTCTTCCACGTGCGCGGCGGCCGGGTCCGCGGGCAGCGCGGCTGGGTGATCGACAAGGCCGAAGAGATGGACGTCAAGGATCTCGTCGACCACTTCATCACGCAGTTCTACGGCGAGCAGGCCGAACGGGCGGACGATCCCGACGGCGGCTCTCCGGTGCCGCGCGAGGTGCTCGTCCCCGAGCTGCCCGCCGACGCGGAAGCGCTCGGCGAATGGCTGTCCGGGCTGCGCGGGTCGAAGGTGAGCCTGCGGGTGCCGCAGCGCGGCGACAAACGCGCGCTCGCCGAGACCGTGACACGCAACGCCGGCGAGGCGTTCACCCAGCACAAACTGCGCCGCGCGGGTGACCTCACCGCGCGCTCGGCGGCGCTGGCGGAACTGCAGGACTACCTCGCGCTGGAAACCGCGCCGCTGCGCATCGAATGCGTCGACATCAGCCATATCCAGGGCAGTGACGTGGTGGCCTCGCTCGTGGTGTTCGAGGACGGCATCCCGCGCAAGTCCGAGTACCGGCGCTTCGCCTTGCGTGAGGCCGCGGAGGAAGGCGACGTCGCGTCGATCGCGGAGGTCGTCCGCCGCCGGTTTTCGCGGTATCTCAAGGAAAACGCCGAAGACGCCGCCGTCGATCCGGACCGCCCGGGCATCGACCCGGAGACCGGCAAGCCGCGCAAGTTCGCGTACGCGCCGAATCTGCTCGTCGTCGACGGCGCGGGCCCGCAGGCCACCGCCGCCGCGGACGTCCTTTCCGAACTGGGCGTCACCGACATCGCCGTGGTCGGCCTGGCGAAGCGGCTGGAGGAGGTGTGGCTGCCGGGCGACCCCGATCCGGTGATCCTGCCGCGCACCTCCGACGCGCTGTATCTGCTGCAGCGGCTGCGCGACGAGGCGCACCGCTTCGCCATCCGGTACCACCGCGAGAAGCGGTCCAAGCGGATGCAGGTGTCCGCATTGGACGGTGTGCCCGGGCTGGGGCAGGCTCGCCGTACCGCGCTGATCAAGCATTTCGGCTCGGTGAAGAAACTCCGCGAAGCGCGGATAGAGGAGATCGAGGCGGTGCCCGGCTTCGGCAGGCGCACCGCGGAAGCGGTCGTCGCGGCACTCGCAGGGGAGCAGCCGCAGACGGCGGGGGAGTCCAGTACGTGATCGGTGAAGGGACCATTGTGAGTGCGCAAGAAGAAGGCCGCGGTTCCGGGATGGAGGTCGCGGTCGTTTCCGGTCTGTCCGGCGCCGGCCGCAGCACCGCCGCGAAATGCCTGGAAGACCTGGGCTGGTTCGTGGTGGACAACCTGCCGCCCGAGCTGATCGCGACCATGGTCGAGCTCGGCGCGCAGGCGCGGGGCGCGATCACCAAGGTCGCCGTGGTGATGGACGTGCGCTCGCGCGCGTTCACCGACGACCTGGCCTCGGTCATCAAGGACCTCGACGCCCGTGGCTACAAGCCGCGCGTGCTGTTCCTGGAGGCCACCGACGCGGTGCTGGTGCGCCGGTTCGAGGCCGTCCGCCGCGGGCACCCGATGCAGGCCGACGGCAGGCTCGCCGACGGCATCACCGCCGAGCGCACGCTCCTGGAGCCGCTGCGGGAAGAGGCCGACCTCGTGCTCGACACGTCGTCGCTTTCGGTGCACGACCTGCGCGCCAAGATCGAGGACGCCTTCGGCTCCGAGGCGAGCACGCAGACCCGCGTCACCGTGCTGTCGTTCGGCTACAAGTACGGCCTGCCGATGGACGCCGACCTGGTGATGGACGTCCGCTTCCTGCCGAACCCGTTCTGGATCCCGGAACTGCGCGACCACACCGGTCTCGAGGGCGAGGTCCGCAACTACGTGCTCAGCCAGGAAGGAGCGGACGAGTTCCTCGACCGCTACCACCAGCTCCTGCGCCTGATCGGCGCGGGCTACAAGCGCGAGGGCAAGCGGTATCTGACGCTGGCCGTCGGCTGCACCGGCGGAAAGCACCGCAGCGTCGCCATCTCCGAGGAGCTCGCCCAGCGTCTGTCCAATGAGGACGGTATGGCCGTGAAGGTGGTGCACCGCGACCTTGGCCGCGAGTGAACCGCGCGCGGTCGCACTGGGGGGCGGGCACGGCCTGCACGCCACCCTCACCGCGTTGCGCCGGGTGACCTCGCAGGTCACCGCCGTGGTCACCGTCGCGGACGACGGGGGCTCGTCCGGCAGGCTGCGCCGGGAGCTCGGGCTGCTGCCGCCGGGCGACCTGCGGCAGGCCTTCGCCGCGTTCGCCGCCGAAGACGGCGGGACCCTGTGGGCGGAGGTGTTCCAGCACCGCTTCGGCGGCGACGGCGCGCTCGCCGGGCACGCGGTCGGGAACCTGTTGCTGGCCGGGCTGTTCGAGGTGCTCGGGGATCCGGTCGCCGCGCTCGACGAGGCGAGCAGGCTCATGGGCATCTCCGGCCGGGTCCTGCCGATGTCACCCGAACCGCTGGAGATCCAAGGCGAGGTTTCGGGGCTGGACGCCGAGAATCCCGAGGCGCTCCGGCGGATCCGCGGTCAGGTGGCGGTGGCGACGACCCCGGGACAGGTGCACCGGATCAGCCTGCACCCGACGGGGCAGGCCGACCGGCCGCCGCGCGGCTGCGCCGAGGCGATCGAGGCCGTGCTCGACGCGGACGTGGTGTTCCTCGGTCCGGGCTCGTGGTTCACGAGTGTGCTGCCGCATCTGCTGGTGCCGGATCTGCACGACGCGTTGCTCCGAACGGACGCCACGAAGGTCGTGATCCTCAACCTGATCCCCCAACCGGGGGAGACGGCGGGGTTCTCGCCGGAGAAGCATTTGGACGTACTCTTCGAACACGCCCCGGAATTACGGGTGGACGCGGTCATCGCAGACCGGGACTCGGTGCCCTCACCAGCCCGATTGCGGGACGCGGCCGGGAGACTGGGCGCGCGGGCGTTGCTGGGGGCGGTGGCTGACCCGGTCGTGACGGGGCGGCATGATCCTGATGCGCTCGCGGGCTGTATGCGAGACGCTCTGGAGTCTCACCGGGGGAGGAGCTGAAGGTATGGAGGGGCAGCGATGGCGATGACCGCCGCCGTGAAGGACGAGCTGAGCCGGCTGGAGATCACCAAGATCGGCCCGCGCCGCGCGGAGGTCGCGTCGATGCTGCGATTCGCGGGCGGGCTGCACATCGTGGCCGGCCGCGTCGTGGTGGAGGCCGAACTCGACACCGGTTCGGTGGCGAGGCGGCTGCGCAAGGAGATCCACGAACTGTACGGACACCAGTCCGACGTGCACGTCATTTCCTCCAGCGGTTTGCGCAAGGGCACGCGGTACGTCGTCCGGGTGGTCAAGGACGGCGAGGGGCTCGCCCGGCAGACCGGCCTGATCGACCAGCGCGGCCGCCCGGTGCGCGGGCTGCCCGCCGCCGTCGTGTCCGGTGGCGTCGCCGACGCGGAAGCCGCCTGGCGTGGTGCGTTCCTGGCGCACGGTTCGCTGACCGAGCCCGGCCGTTCGTCGTCGCTCGAGGTCACCTGCCCCGGCCCGGAGGCCGCGCTGGCGCTCGTCGGTGCCGCCCGGCGGATGGGCATCCAGGCGAAGTCGCGCGAGGTCCGCGGCGCGGACCGGGTCGTGGTGCGCGACGGTGACGCCATCGGTGCCCTGCTGACCCGGCTCGGCGCGCATACGAGCGTGCTCGCCTGGGAAGAGCGGCGGATGCGGCGCGAGGTGCGCGCCACCGCGAACCGGCTCGCGAACTTCGACGACGCCAACCTGCGGCGTTCGGCCCGCGCGGCCGTCGCGGCGGCGGCCAGGGTGGAGCGCGCGCTGGACATCCTCGGCGAATCCGCCCCGGAGCATCTGCTCGCGGCGGGCAAGCTGCGGCTGTCGAACCGGCAAGCCTCGCTTGAGGAACTGGGCCAGCTGTCCGATCCGCAGATGACGAAGGACGCGGTCGCCGGCCGGATCCGCCGCCTGCTGGCGATGGCCGACAAGAAGGCGAAGGAACAAGGCATTCCGGACACCGAATCCGCCGTCACGCCGGACATGCTGGAAGAAGACGAGGCCTGATCGGCCCGCGTTTAGTCCTCTGGATGCGGTACTTGCGTGTGCAAGGACCGCATCCAGAGGACTAAACGCGTTGCTCGCCGAAGACTTCGCACGTGGCCGGGTCGCCGTCGAAGGCGGCGGTCGCCAGGAGGACCGCGCCCGAGGTCCACGTGGTCCGTTCGTCCGGCCAGAATTCCTCGTCCGCGAACTGGTAGCCGGTCCAGTACGAGCCATCGTCGTGGCGTAGCCGGGCAAGGCACGCGAGGAGTTCTCCCGCGCGGGCACGGTCGCCGCGAGTGGCGAGGGTGAGCGCCAGTTCGGCCGTCTCGCCGCCGGTCGCCCAGGGCTCGTGGTGCACACAGCGCACGCCCAGCCCGGGCTCGACGAACCGGTCCCAGCCCGCCGCCAGCCGCGCCGTCGCGTCGGCGCCGGTGACGACCGAGCCCAGAACCGGGTAGTACCAATCCATCGCGTGCGGTTTCGCGGCGAAGAGCCCCGGCTCGCCGAGCAGGGCGGCACGGAGCCGGTTCGCCGCGACTCGCCATTGTGGACGGTCCAGTCCTCGCGCGGACGCCAGCGCCAGCGCCTGGGTCAGCGCGTGGTGGATGCTGCTGCAGCCCGTGACCAGCCGGATGCCGGGTTCGTCGTCCCGCCAGGAGAAGGCACCCGAGCGCTGCTGCCGCCGCAGGACGGCGCCGACGGCCCTGTCCACGACCGGCCACATCCGCTCCAGCCAGGCGTCGTCCCCGGTCAGGAGGAAGTGGTGCCTGGCCCCGACCGCGGCATAGGCGGTGAAGTTCGTGTCCATAGTGGACAAATCGACGCGGCCGTCGCGGTAGCGGGCCGCCCAGGATCCGTCAGGGCGCTGGTTGCGGACCAGCCACTCGTACGCGGCTTCGGCCTCCGCTCCCAGCCCGGCGACGTCCAGTCCCATGGCGGCTTCGAGGTGATTCCACGGATCGAGGTGCCCGCCGGGCTCCCAGGGGATCCCGCCGTCGGACCGCTGGACGGCCGCGATGCCGGCGGCGGTGGCCTTCACGGCTTGCGCGCGTACACGACGAGGCTCTTGCCGAGCACCGGGTTCAGCATCCACTCGGCGAACCGCACCGG
This sequence comes from Amycolatopsis sp. EV170708-02-1, assembly GCF_022479115.1. NCBI lineage: Bacteria > Bacillati > Actinomycetota > Actinomycetes > Pseudonocardiales > Pseudonocardiaceae > Amycolatopsis > Amycolatopsis sp. EV170708-02-1. Next base: position 692,521 of record NZ_CP092497.1, on the reverse strand, counting down.
CCGAGGGCTCCGCATGATGTCCCAGACGAGGAACCGGTGGTACAGCGCGCAGAGCCGGTGCTCCTCGTCGGGGCCGACCGCGCATTTCAGCCACCAGTACGGCGAGTGCAGGGCGTGCGCGTGATGCCCGCCGGTCGTCCGCAGCCCGGCCTCGGTGAGCTTGCCGAGCAGTTCGCGGCGCCGGTAGATCCGGATGTGCCCGCCTTCGACCTCGTGGTACGCGTCCGAGAGCAGCCAGCAGATCCGCTCCGGCCACCAGCGCGGCACGGTCGCCACCAGCCTGCCGCCGGGCGCCAGCACGCGGCTCGCCTCCGCGAGCACCGTCCGGTCGGCGTGGATGTGTTCCAGCGTCTCGGCGACGATCACCCGGGTGAAGGAGCCGCTCGGGAACGGGAGCCGGAGGGCGTCCGCTCGGACGGCCAGCGCCGAAGCCGACGCGGGTGCTTCGCCCGCCTCCGCCAGATTGGCGAACATGTCCCGCACGTGTTTGAGCGCGATGTCGTCGAGGTCGGCGGCGACCACGTCCGCGCCGCGTTTGTACGCCTCGTAGGCGTGACGGCCGTCCCCGCAGCCGAGATCGAGCACCCGGTCGCCGGGGCCGACGGGGAACCGGTCGAAATCGACGGTCAGCACTCCGCACGCTCCCGGCCGAGGACGCGCCGGTAGTACGCGGCGGTCTCCTCGGCGGTGCGCCGCCAGCTCAGCGTCCCCGCCGTCGCCAGACCACGAGCCGCCAGATCGGCGCGCAGGTGTTCGTCACCGAGGACCTTGGTGAGCGCTTCCGCGAGCGCCGGGACATCGCCCGGCGGCACCAGGATCCCCGCGTCACCCACGACTTCGGGCAACGCCCCGCCGGTCGTCGCGACGATCGGCGTCCCGCAGGCCATGGCCTCGGCCGCCGGCAGCGAGAAACCTTCGAACAGTGAGGGTATGCAAGCGATTTCGGCCGAACACAGCAACCGCGCGAGTTCGTCGTCGGTCAGCCCGCTGACGAATCGGACGCCGGCTCCGGGACCGAGCCGGGCGAGGGCCCGCGCCGCCGGGCCGTCCGGCTTCGGTTTGCCGACGATCACCAGTTCGCCTTCGATCCGGTCCCACGCCGCCAGCAGATGTTCGAGCCCCTTCAACGGTTCGTCCGCGCTCGCGGTGGCCACGACCCGGCCGGGGATCCGCGGGATCTCGGGCCGAGGCCGGAAGATCCGGGTGTCCGCGGCGAGCGGGACGACGTGGATCCGGTCTTCCGGGACACCCATCTCCCGGCCGATGGCCGCCCGGGAAGCCCGCGACACCGTCAGCGCGGGCAGCCGTCGTGCGACGCGATGCTGCATGTCCACGAAGCCGTACCACCGCTTGACCCGCTCCGCCTCCCGCCCGGTGACGGTGGCGAGCTTCAGCGTCCGGTCCACGGCGATGGGATGGTGGATCGTGGCGATCGTCGGCAGTCCACAGTGGAGCATCCCGTAGCCGAGTCCCTGGTTGTCGTGGACGATGTCGAATTCGTCCCGGCGCTTCGCGAGATGGCGCGCGGCACGCAGCGAGAACGCGAGGGGTTCGGGGAAGCCGCCGCGGCGCATGCCGAGGAACTCGACCCACGACGGCAGATCGCGCAGCTCCCGCGGGCGCGGGGTCCGGAAGGGATCCGGCTCCGCGAACAGGTCGAGGCTCGGGATCTTCGTCAGCCGCACGCCCTCATCGACCTCCGGGTAGGGAGGCCCGGACAGCACCTCGACATGATGCCCCAGCGCGGCGAGTTCGCGACTCAGATGCCGAACATAGACGCCTTGACCGCCGCTGCGCGGGTTTCCGCGGTAGGTCAGGAGCGCGATCCGCAGGGCGCTCACCGCTCACTCCGGCGTACCCCAGTACTCGAGCTGTTCGCGGATCTTCCGGGTTTCTTCGTGCCGTTCGCCGCGGACCTCGACGGAATCGCCGAGCAGCAAGGTCCAGACCGAGAGCGCCTCGGTGACCCGGCCCGCTTTGGCGAGGGCCAGCGCGAGACCGAACCGGAGGTCGAGGACGTCGGGATGCCGTTCACTCAGCCGTCCCGTCGCTTCGTCGATGAGCTGTCGATACTCCGAAACAACGGGGGGGGGTGCTCGATTTCGGCGCTCCAGAACGCGATGTTGTGCTGGACGTGGCCGACGATCTCGTCGTCGCCCAGCGCCTGTTTCGCCTGCGGCAGCAGCTCCCGGGAGAGGCGGAGGGACTCCTCCCCGTTCCCGGTCTTGCCCGTCGTCACCGCGAGCAGGTGCCGGGCGTGCAGTGTCTCGCGATGATCGGCGCCGAGAGCGTGGGTGGCGTCGCGGACGAGGGCTTCGAACGCGGCCCGGGACTCTTCGAAACGGCCGAGTTCCATGAGGAGGTAGCCGATGTTGTGGCGCATGCTCAAGACCTCTTCGTCGCCACCGGAGAGGGCGGCCGTGGCGACCGGCAGCAGCTCCTCGAACCGGGCGAGCGCTCCGGCCGCGTCGCCAGCCTTACCGGTCCAGGTCGCATGCCGTGCCTTGCAGCGCAACGTGATCCGGTCGGTGTCGCCGAGCTCCAGGGCCGCACGGTTCGCCCAGGCCGCCCAGCGTTCCCGGTTCTCGACGGGGATGTGGGAGGCCCGTCGCTCCAACGCGGCGAGGGCGTCTTCTCGGAGCCCCGCGAGCCAGAAGTGCTCGGCCTCGTTGGCCGCCGCGTAGCTCTGTTCGAGCGTCGGCTCGTCGTCTCCGGCCACGAGTGCCACCTCCGAGGTCGCCGCCGCCAGCCGGGCGTGCAACCGGGTCACCGTATCGGGGGAGAGCACGGGCGCGTCGGAGGTCAGCAGGACGGTTTCGTCGTCGAGGCCGGCGCGCGTCCGGCTGACCGAGTCACCGAGCCCGGCCAGGAAATCGCGGACGCGCACCCGCCGGTCCGGGCCGCCCGCCGCCGCGCTCGCCGCGGTGAGGATCGAGATCGGGACGGGCCCGCGGGTGGCCGCGAGACCCAGCAACTCCAGCAGGACCGCGTGACCGGGCCGCGGCGAGGCCACGGCGCCGGTGCTCTGGTCGATGTCGGCCTCCTCTTGTGCCACGCTGATGAAGGTGACCGTCGAATCACCGAGCCGGAGCACGTCACCGTGCGCCAGCTCGGCGCTCGGCACGCGCTGCCCGTTGACGAAGGTGCCGTTGGCGGAGTCGAGATCGGTCAGCCACGCGTTCGTGCCGTCCCAGCGGATCTTGCAATGGAGCCGGGACACCCGCGAGTCGCCGAGCCGGACCGCGGCGTTCCTGCTGCGGCCGAGCGTCGTGAGCCCGAAGGACAGTTCGTGGTGCGCGGGCGGCTGCCCCGGCACGTCGATGATCAGCGTGGCGGGGGTGATCCTCGGCGAGGTGGGCGAACCCGTGTCGTAGCCCGGCCAGCCGCCCCAAGGTCCACTGTCTTCCGGTTCCCGCACCACGGGAGCCGCGTCGGGCGGCTCGAAACCGCCGGCCATCTCCAGGCGAACCTCGACCGCGGGCGGGAGGCAGGCCGGATCCCGCGTGGTCGCGACCGTCTTGACCAGTGCCAGCTCCGGTGCCGTCGACAGGCTCCGGAGGAGACCGCACAGCCGTTCCCGGACGCCGGGATCGAGGTCGTCGAGCCCGTCGACCGCGATCCGCACGGGGGCTCCGGTCCACTGTGGAGCGAGGGTTCGCAGCGGACCGAGCAGCGCCAGATCGAAAGCGCTCGCACCGCTGAGGGCGGCGTCGCCGAGCCCGGTCCGGTACGCCTGCTCGGCGTCGGCGAAACCGGGCACGGTGCGCCGCAACTGGCGGGCGAGTTCGTGCGCGAGCCGCTCGGCCGTGTCGCCGCGGCTCGCGAACAGCACGGCGTGCAGGAAGTCGGGCGGTACATACGATCCGGCCACCGAAGGCCGGGCGAGCGCGGCGAGCATGGTCGACTTCCCCGCGCCCTCCTCACCGGTGATCGCGACCAGCCGGGCACCGGTGAGCAGATGCCCGACGGTCTCGCCGAGTTTCGGATCCGGCTGGTAGCCCGCGGTCAGCCGTTCGATCGTGGGCGCGGCCGGGTTGCCCGCCAGCGGTGAACGCCGCCAGGCGGGGGAGGAGTTCAGTGCGAGCCACAGGCCCTGATCGGCCTCGGGCACCTCGCGGGTGCCGTCGAAACCCAGGTGGACGGCGGTCTGCGCCGGGCACAGGCCGGTGATCACCCGTTTGAGATCCGCGCATCGCACCCGCTCGCCGAACTCCGCGTGCCCCGTCCGCAGGACCGAGACCAGAGACCGGCTGAAACACCCGTTCGCGGCGACACGGTCGTCCGAGGCGGTGAGCAGGTCGAACCGCTTGCCTGCCTCACCGACGATCCGCAGCCAGCGCTGGCCAGCCTGCCTCGCCCCGATGCCGGCGTGGCAGGTGTCGAGCAGGATCACCAGCCCGTCGAGCATCGAGTGACGGCCGAGGAGTTCCTTGATCCGCTGGGCGAACAGGAAGGAGCGGCGGCTGTCCACCGGCAGGCCGGTGTCCTTGGTGAGGAAGTAGAAGTCGTCGTCGGCGTATTCGCCGTGCCCGACGAGTGAGAGGAAGAGCGTCGCCTCGTCTTCCGACGCGCGCTCGAAGGCCTCCACCAGCGCGTCGTCCAGCTCGACCATCGTCGGGTCGACGAGCAGGCCGCGACCGTCTTCGAGCGCGGGGACGCAGCCGCCGATCTCGGGGTCGAGCAGGGCCGTCGAGACCTGGTGGCCCGCGTCGGGGAGGAACGAGAGAAGGTTCAGTGAGTCGCATTGCGACGCGACCACCAACGACCTCCGCTCTCCCACGGAGATCACTTTGTCTCATCGGGCGGCCACCGGCAAGGGCGGCCCGCGATACTGTGCGCCATGGCTCGGATCGTTCTGGTGCACGGCATCGCCCAGGAACAGAAGTCCGCGGACACTCTCGAGGCGGAATGGCTGCCGAGTCTGGCGGGCGGCGTCCGGCTCGCCGGTGACGCCGCGCTGGCCGACACCCTGTGGCGCGACGCCCGGCCCGGAGACGCGCGGATGGCCTTCTACGGCGACCTTTTCCTCAAGGACGGCCAGCAGGGCGGCGCGGACGAACTCACCGAGGACGAGTGGGGGCTGGCCGAGGCGCTGGCGGCGGAATGGCTCCGGAACGCGGCTTCTTCGGCGTCCCGCGAGGCCGACCGGAACCGGGCCAAGGCCGAATTGGACCTGCTCGGTGGCCCGGCGGGGGAGACCCAAGGCGTCCGCGCGGCCGCCCGCCCGGTGCTGAACGCGCTGGTGCGGCTGAAGCCGTTCGCGAGGCTCGGGGTGGCGTTCGCCGAACGCGTGGTGGTCAAGGCACTCAAACAGGTGACGCTGTACCTCACCGACGAGACGATCCGGGAACGCGTGCAGGACCGCGTCGCCGAGCACATCGGACCGGAGACCGAGGCGATCATCGGGCATTCCCTCGGCTCGGTCGTCGCGTACGAAGCCGCCCATCGGCACGGCCGCCCGCTGCCGCTGCTGCTCACCCTCGGCTCGCCGCTGGGCCTGCGCACGGTGGTCTACGAACGGACCCGCCCGCAGCCGCCGTCCGTCCCGCCCGGCGTCGCGAGCTGGGTGAACCTGGCCGACCGGGACGATCTCGTCGCGGCCCGGCCCGACCTCAGCGGGCTGTTCCCCGGCGCCGACGGAGTCCTGGACAGCGGCTACACGGTCGACAACGGGGCGAAGCCGCACGAGGCGGCGTTCTACCTCGCCAAACGACGGACCGGTGAGGTGCTCTCGCGGTCGTTAACCTCCGGCGGGCAGGCGTAACGCGACGGTTTCCGCGGCGACGACGGAGGGAAACAGTCGCCCTCGAAGCTCACCGGTGAGGTGATCTTCGAGGGAAAGAGGAAGCCATGCGGGTATCGGCGGAGGTCGGCACATGGCTCGCGCGGCGCAGCAGCCGCGCGGGTGACTGGTGGGCGGCGGAGCTGGTCGCCGCCAAACGCGGGACGCGGGTTTCGGTGGTGATCCCGGCCCGCGACGAGGCGGAGACGGTGGGGGCGATCGTCGGCACCATCCGGCGCGAACTCGTCGAACGCTTTCCCCTGGTGGACGAGATCCTGGTGGTGGACAGCCATTCCACGGACGCGACGGCCGAGGTCGCCGCGGCGGCCGGGGCGGACGTCGTCGCGCAGGACGCGGTGTTCCCGGCGCTGGGAAGCCTTGCGGGCAAGGGAGAAGCGCTCTGGAAGGGGGTCGCCGAAACCAGCGGGGACCTCGTCGTCTTCGTCGACGGCGATCTCCGCGACTTCACCGCGGACTACGTGACCGGACTGCTCGGGCCGCTGCTGACCGACCCGGGGGTCGCCTACGTCAAAGGGTTCTACCACCGTCCGCTCGCCGGGGCGGCGGGCGTCGAACCCGACGGCGGTGGCCGGGTCACCGAACTCGTCGCCCGTCCGCTGCTCAACATGTACTGGCCGGAGCTGGCCGGTTTCGTCCAGCCGCTCGCCGGTGAGTACGCGGGACGGCGTGAAGTGCTCGAAGGCATCCCGTTCGTCACGCATTACGGTGTCGAGGTCGGCCACCTGATCGACCTGCTCGAACTGCACGGGCTCGACGCGCTCGCGCAGGTCGACCTCGGCCACCGCGCCCACCGGCATCAGGGCACCCAGGCACTCGGCCGGATGGCCGCGCAGATCATGCTGACCCTGATGGACCGGCTGGAACGCGGCGGCCGGGTGATCTCCGCGGCCCCGCCGTCGACGTCGCTCGCCCAGTTCCGGCGCGGCGCGGGGGAGGCCGTGGAGCGGGAACTCGTGCTCACCGACGTGGGCCTCACTCAGCGGCCGCCGCTGGAAAGCCTCCCGCCGGAGATCCGCCCGGAGAACTCACCCGCTTTGCGCAGGAGCGCTTAGCGCCTCCTTGGGCTGCCAGCCCGGCGGGCCGAACACGTACCCGAGTTTGTCCCGCCACGAGCCGGCCGCGCGGACGTCGCGCAGGATCGAGCCGTACTCGTGGAAGCCCACCTTGAGCAGGTTGTAGGACTCGACGTTCTTGGTCAGCCCGTAGGTCGGGCGTTTGCCCTCCGGCACGAAACTGCCGAACATCCGGTCCCAGATGATCAGGATCCCGCCGTAGTTCGCGTCCAGGTACTCCTGGTCGCTGCCGTGGTGCACACGATGGTGTGACGGCGTGTTGAACACGTACTCGAACCAGCGCGGCAGCTTCCGGATCTTCTCGGTGTGCACGAAGAACTGGTACACGAGGTCGATCGACAGGCCGGTGAGGATCATCCACGGCGGGATGCCCGCCAGTGCGAGGATCGACCAGAACGGCAGCTGGAAGTACGGCGTCCACTTCTGCCGTAACGCCGTCGAGAAGTTGTAGTGCTCGCTCGAATGGTGCACCTGGTGGCCCGCCCACATGAGCCGGACGCGGTGGCTCGCCCGGTGGTAGGCGTAGAAGACGATCTCCTGGCCCAGCAGCATCAGGACCCAGGTCCACCAGTCGTGCGGGCTGAACTTCACCGGCGCGAGCTCGTAGAGCGCGGCGAACACGAACAGCATGGCTATGCGGAAGACACCGTTGATCACCACCGCCACCGCGCCCATGGACATGCTGGTGCGGGTGTCCTTGACGCTGTAGCCGATGACGTTGTCGTCGTGCCCCAGCACGTGCAGCGCGAGGATCTCGATCGCGACGAACAGCAGGAACACCGGTGTCGCCATCAGCACCGGGTCACTCAGATGGGCAAGAAAATCCGCCACCGCACCTCTCCCTGTCTCGCCCCCGGTTATCTGACCATCAGGTAACTTACCCTAGGGTCATTTACCTCAGGGTAAGATAACCGCCGTGACAGAAGCAAGGGCCGTCGGCACGAAGGGGGTGCCCCGCGAAGAGCGGGAGACCCAGATCGTGCGCGCCGGGACGGAGGAGTTCGGCAAGAACGGGTACGCCGGGGCGTCGATGGTGGAGATCGCCCGCCGGGTCGGCGTCACGAAACCTTTGCTGTACCAGTACTTCGGCTCGAAGGACGGGCTGTACCTCGCCTGCCTGCACCGGGCGGGGGACAGGCTGACCGAAGGGGTCGCCGAGACGATGGCGGCCGACGGCGAGCCGCCGGAACGGATGCCGCTCGCGGTGCTCTCGGCCATCTTCGAGACGTTCGACAAGGACCGGTACGCCTGGAAGCTGCTTCGCGACCCGACGGTGCCCTCGACCGGTGAGATCGCCGGCGTCGCGGTCGGCTACCGCTACCGGCTCGACGGGTTCGCGCTGGTCGGCGCCGCCCAGCTGATGCACTCGCGGGGGCTGGACGACGATCGCGACATCGAGGCGATCGCCCAGGTGTGGACCGGCGTCGTCGACTCCCTGATCAGCTGGTGGATCGACCAGCCGGATCAGGACGCCGCGGCGATGACCGAGCGGTGCTCGCGGATCATGCGGAACCTGTTCGGCTGGTGAGGGAGGCGGCCGCGGCTTCGCAGTCGGCGAAGGCGAGCGGCGGGCGACCGGCCAGCGGGAACCAGGCGTACGCGGAATTCTCTTCCGACAGCACGATTTCCGCGTCCGGCGGTAGTTCGCAGGTGAAGGCGAGGCCGATCGTCTTCAGGCCTGTTTCGCCGTAGACCGACGGATAAGTCCCGGTGAAGCTGAGGTTCCGGAGTTCGCAGCCGATCTCTTCCAGCCCTTCGCGGACGAGGTTCTCCTCGGCGGTTTCGGTGCCGGAGAGGAAACCGCCGACGGTGTCCCAGCCGCCCTTGCGGGGCTCGTGTGCCCGGCGCAGCAACAGGATCCGGTCGCCGTCGAGGATGAGACCGACCGTGGTCGGCAGCGGGTTGTCGTATTTGGTGAAGCCGCAGGCGGGGCAGCGGACATGGGTGTCCTCGCCGTCGCCGTCGAGTCTCGTCCGGTCTCCGCAGCGCGGGCAGAACGTCCAGTCCTTCACCCACCGAAGCCTACTGGCCCCACGAAAACGCCACCCCGCCGGGAAATCCCGGACGGGGTGGCGTTCCTCCAGTCACACTGGATACGGTCGGGGTGCCCGGCGCCGCTCCGGACACCCCGGCCGTGCTCAGGACGCGGCGCTGGATTTGCCGCGCAGCTTGACGTTGGCCGTCGAAGCGTTCTTGATGGCCGTTTCGATCTGCGCCATCGTCGAGGACGAGGACAAGCCCGGCACCGTCGCCGACTTCAGCGCGTAGAGCGTGAAGGTGTAGGGATGGCTGGAGCCGCCGGGGCAGGGGCCGAAGTACTTCTGCGAGTTCGCCCCGCTGCCCATGGCCTTCTGCTTGGCCCCGTTCTGGTTCGGGACGGTGAAGCCGGAGCCCAGCCCTTCCGGCAGTGACGCCGCCGACACCGGGATGTCCCAGATCGCCCAGTGCAGTTTGTTGCCGTTGTTGGCCACGTCGGCGAAGACGATCGCGTATCCCTTGGCGCCGGTGGTGCCGGCGCTCCACGCCAGCGGCGGCGAGGTGTCCTGCCCCGCGGTGCCGTCACCGGCGCAGGTGAACTTGTCCGGGATGGTCGCGTTGTCGGCGAACGCGGAGCTGGTCAGCTTGAACGCTCCCGGCTGCGAGGTGCCGGGGAACTTCAGCCGGACCACCACGTTGTCGATCCCGCTCGGCGTGCCGCCGTTCTTGTCCGCGTTGGTCGAGGTGACCCACAGCCCGCCGTCCGGCGTCTTGGTGACCGAGCGGAGCCTGCCCCAGCGGCCGGAGAACAGCGACTGCACCGAGCCGACGCCGTTGCCCGCCGCGTTGATCTGCGTCGCGAAGAGCTGCTCGCTGGTGACCGCCGCGACATAGATCCAGTCGTTGACGATCTCGATCCCGCTCGGCCCGCCGGAACTGGTCGGCCAGGTCTTCTTCGGCGCGATCGTGCCGGCGCAGCTGCCGGTGGTCCCTTCGCACTGGGACCAGCCGAAGTTGCCGCCCTTCTGGATCAGGTTGAGCTCGTCCTGGGTGCCGTCGCCGAATTCCGACGACCACAACTGGCCGCGGGAGTCCCACGCCAGGCCCTGTGGGTTGCGGTGCCCGTAGCTCCAGACGTACCGGGCGTTGCCGCCGGTGGAGAAGAACGGGTTGTCGCTCGGTGCCGAGCCGTCGGGGTTGAGCCGCAGGATCTTCCCGTTGAGCGAACTCTTGTTCTGCGCCGTCGCCTTGTTCTGCCCGTCGCCGACGGTGGCGTAGAGCTTGCCGTCCGGGCCGAACCGCACCCTTCCGCCGTTGTGGTAACGGTTCTTGGCGATCCCGGTGAGCACCGGGGTCGACGTCGAGGACAGCTTTCCGTTCTCGTAGGTCATCTTCACGATCCGGTTGTCCCCGGATGCCGTGTGGTACAGGTAGATCGCGTGATCGGTGGCGTAGTCCGGCGAGATCGCGATGCCGAGCAGGCCGCCCTCGCCGTTGGTGCCGACCGCGCCGGGGACCTTGCCGAGCGCGGTCTTCTCGCCCGACGGCGTGATCCGCAGGATCTCGAAGCGGTCCCGTTCGGTCGCCAGCGCCGTGCCGTCCGGCAGGAAGTCGACGGACCAGGCGAGGTCCACCTTCGTGATGTCCTTGTCGTACTCGGGAATCCCGCCGCCCGCGGCGCCGCTCGTCTTCGCGGTCAGCGCGTTGCTCGCGGCGGAAGCGTTGCCGTCGAGGTCACGCGCCTTCACCGTGAACGTGTACGAAGTGTTCGCCGTCAGCCCGGTGACCGTGGCTTCGAGCGACGGCGTCGTCGCGACCTTCGTGGTGCCCTGGTACACGTCGTAACCGGCGATGGTGCCGCTGTTGTCCGTGGAGGCGTTCCACGCCAAGGAAACACTGTTCGCGGTCACCGACGTCGAGCGCAGGTTGCCCGGCACCGTCGGCGGGGTGGTGTCCCCGCTGGGCGGCGTCGTGAACTGGACGACATTGCTTTGCTGAGAAGGATTCCCGGCCGCGTCGAAGGCGCCTACGGAGATGTCGTAGGCCGTGTTCGGCTGCAGGTCGTCGACGGTCGTGGTGAGCGTGGTCCCGTCGACGGTCTTGAGGACGTTGCCGCCGCGCATCACGTCGTAGCGGACCACGCCGACGTTGTCGGTCGCGGCCTCCCAGGTGAAGGTGGCGCTGCGGGCCTTGATGTCCTTGGCGGCCAGGTTCTTCGGCGGTGTCGGCGCCTCGGCGTCGGTCACGCCGCTCGCGGTGAGCTTGTCCGCGTTGGGCCCGCCGTTCGCGGTCGTCGCGGTGGTGCGGATCTTGTTGGCCCCGGCGGCCAGCGCGACGTCCTTGGTGACGGTCTTCCAGGTGGTCCACGCGCCGGTGCCGGGGAACGACAGCGTCCCGGCCGCGGTGCCGTTGACGCTGAGGGACACCGGCCTGTCGATCGTGGTTCCGTTGGCGTAGCGGAAGGTCAGTGTCTGGGTTCCGGCCTGTGCGGCGTTCACCGTGTACTCGACATAGCTGCCCACGACGTTGTCGAAGTTCACGAACCCCGTGCCGGAATAGCCCGCGTGGTTCTTTTCGACGGCGCCTTGGGAGATCGTCGCGGCTTCGGATTCGTGATCGGTCGGTGCCGCGCCGGCGGGTGGGGCCGGCAGGACGGCGAACGTCATCGCCGTCGCGGCGGCACACGTGAGCAGCGCGCGCCACGGTGGTCGGGGTGCCACTGGAGCCTCCATGCGGGAAGTTCGGGGGTCGGGAGGTACAACGGCGGACCGGGCGGGGCCCGGCGGGGAGGTGGAGTTTTAGTTAGGAAACTTTCCTATCTATGGTTCAGATCACACACCAGTGGGTGCTTCGTGTCAATACTTGACCAACATCAACACGGAGGGTCACGCCCCTGAAAGCGTTTAGTCCTCTGGATGCGGTCCTTGCGTGTGCAAGTACCGCATCCAGAGGACTAAACGCGAGAAGTGGGGGAGCGTCAGCCGGCGATGTCCGCCCGGGCGATCACCTTCGTGATCCGCGCGCGTACCAAGGACTCCTCCGGGACAGCGTTGCGCTTGCCGTAGGCCTCGGCCTTGTCCTCACCCATGTACCGGCCACCGAGCCTGGTCGCCCATTCGAGCATTTCGTCGAGGTCGCTGTGCAACACGGCTTCGGCGGTGAACTGCACATACGAGTAAGGAGGCTTCTGGTCGTCGACGGCGAGCGAGAGCCGCGGGTCTCGCCGCAGCGCCTTCCCCTTGAGGGTGTCCGTGCCGGTGGTGAAGATCAGTTCGTCACCGTCCGGCCCCTCGTTCAGCAGGAACCACACCGGCGTCACGATCGGTGCCCCGTTCGCCCGTACCAGCCCCAGCATGCCCGTCCGCGTGCCCGCGCTCGCGAACTCCCACCATTCGTCCCTGCTCATTTCACGCATGGACCAGACGCTACCGCCGCCCCGAGGGCCGGGCACCCAGGTCACCCGTGCGGGGTGGAGGGGACGGCGACTAGCCTGGCCTGCTGTGCGAGACGACGAGCTGACCGGGATGGGGCTGGCCGACGAGGGGCTGACGCGCCGCCTCAAGGCGCTGGCCTGCACAGCGCCCTTGCACGACCTCGACGCGCGCAAGTCGAAGCTGGACTGGGCGGACGCCACGATCTACCAGATGGCCGAGATCGCCCTGCACACGATCGACCAGGTCACCGTGTCGATGGACTTCGACACCGGCGCCGACCACGATCAGGTCATCGCGCGGCTGCTGCCGTTCGTCGCGCTCCAGGCACCCGGCCGGACGCCCGACGAGCACGCCAAGGTGGCCCGGTGGGTGCTCGACAACCTGATCAACGTCGGCACCACCGATCGCGGGTTCCGCCGCGTCTACGGTTCCATCGGCCCCGGCGGCGGCTACCAGCGCCGCCAGTTCGACTTCAAGCTGCTCGTCGAGCTGGCCGCGCCCGACGGCGAGGTCTACCTGCGCGCCACCGACGAGGCGATCAACGTGCTCGTCGGCGCGCTGGACACCGACGTCGAGTCCGCGCAGATCGCGGCCGAGGTCAAACTGGAGAACCTGATCAACCGCGGCCGCCTCGCCGACGCGAAACTCGCCGCCGAACAGGCCCGCTACCGGACGGTCCAGTACGGCGAGACGTTGCGCGCCAAACTCGACGCCACCCGCCGTGACGTGCGCGCGGTCGACTGGGAGCGCGAGGTCCCGGATCTGCTGGATCAGGCGCTGTCCCATATCGAGTCCCGGTTCCGCGCCGAGAACGCGATCCTCAAGAACATCACCGCGTCACGGGACGAGACCGAAGACCCCGACCGCAAACGCCGCGCCGCCGAACTGGTCGACATCGTCGGCGATTGCATCCGCCGTCACACCCGGCTCCAGTCCCGGCTCGCCGACGCGGGAGCGGTGTTCCGCGCCGAACAGGACCGCCAGCAGTTCTCCGGGCCGCCGCAGCGCGCCACGATCGATCTGTTCGGCCAGCTCCTGATGCCGACGCTGCGCCTGCCGATCGCCGAGGCCGTCGCGCCCGCCGAGTCGTTCTTCCACGCCGGTGCCGGGATCTCCCCGCCGACCGTGCCGTCGCTGTCGTCGCTGGTGTCGCTGCTGCTGCGGCCCGCTCCCGAACGCGACCAGCTCGTCGGCGAGATCCCCGAGCCCGAGCTGATGCCCGCCGACGTCACCGACAGGTTCGGCGACGAGCAGTGGCGCCTCGCCGACGACCTGCTCGACCTCCCGGAGGTGCCGCGACGGCTGTCCGGGCTGCTCGAAGAGGCGCGCCGGATCGATCCGGGGCTGCCCGCCCTGGTCGCACTGCGGGCGGTGCACGCCTACAGTCCCGAGGTCGGCGCGGCGCTCCGGCAGGGGGAGCGCCAGGTGCTGCTGGCCGTCGACGACGGCACGCTGCTCGAAGACCCCGAGTTCGGTGGCGCGGATCTGTTGCTCTCGTCGGCCGCGGTCGATCGCCACGAAGAAGAGGAGGAGGTCGCGTGACGACCACAGGGGACGTCGAATCCGCGGCCCGGCTCGTCTCGTTCGGCATGCGCCCGAAACAGCTGCCGTCGCGGGACGTCGTGTACGGCGACCTGGTCCGGCGCTACGGCGAGGACAGGGCGTTCAAGCAGCTCACGCACGCGGTCGCGGCCGGGCTCGGGCTGATGGTGCTGGAGGTCAACCTCCAGGCCGGTGCCGTGCTGGCGGCGACCGACGAGTCCGTCTTCGAGATCAAGATGGACAGCTACGCGCGGCAGAGCAAGATCCGCGAACGCCGGGAGACCGAGAAGGTCCTGCACGGGCTCGTCCACCTCGCCACCGCCGCGCTCGGCTACCCGCGACCGGACGATCTCGCGAACGACACCTACATCGGCCGCGTCAGCGTCGAGCAGGTGGACGCGATGGTGCGCGAGGCCTGCCGGATCCTCGACGAGCGCGCGGCGGAGGCCGAAGCGAACAACGACCCGCTGGCCGACGCGCCCGAACTCGAACAGGCCTGGCGGGCCTACGCGCGGCGTCCGGCGGCCGCCGCGACCAAGGACGGCAGGCTGTCGTCGGACACCACACGCGGCATGGTCGCGCGGGCGCTGCGCTTCCTCGCCGATCAAGGCTTTCTCGTCCAGGTCAGCGGAGAACAGGGCGGGACCTACCGGACGACACCGCGCTATCAGGTGCAGGTGCGGGAACTCGCCGCCGACGCGGCCTTCGACGATCTGCTGGAGCTGAACGTGGTATCCGTCGCCAACGGCGGCGGGACTTTGCGCGCGGCCGCGTCGGACACGCTTTAGAGGGGAATCGATGTACGAGCTTTCGCGGGTTCGCCTGCACTCGGTGGGTCCGGCGGGCGCGCGCTACCAGGACGTCGTGCTGGACTTCAGCGGCGTCGGCGCCGCCATCACCGCGCCCAAACAAGACGCGTTGTTCAGCGCCGGGATCCATCTGGCGGGGGAGGGGCCGCCGCGGCGCCCGTCGCCCGCGAGCGTGCTGTTCCTGGAGAACGGCGGCGGCAAATCCGTCCTGATCAAGCTGATCTTCTCGGTGATGCTGCCCGGCCGCCGCCAGGTCGTCGGCACGACGAACACCAAGGTGCTGGAGAAATTCGTCGCCGCCAAGGACGTTTCGCACGTCGTGCTGGAGTGGCTGCAGGTCGAGACCGGCCACCGGGTGATCACCGGCAAGGTGTCGGAATGGCGCGGGCACGTGGTGTCGGCCGACTCGGAGAACCTCGTCGATTCCTGGTACTGCTTCCGGCCGACGCCCTCGCTCGATCTGGACTCGCTGCCGCTGACCTCGGACGGCAGGCTGCTGACGATGTCCGGCTTCCACGACCAGCTCGACAAGGTGCACGGCGACGAGCCGGAACTGGAGCTGTTCTGGACCCGGCGGCACCACGAATGGACGTCCCGGCTCGACGGTCTCGGCCTCGACACCGAGCTTTTCCGCTACCAGCGCGCGATGAACGCCGGTGAGGGCGAGGCGGCCGACGCCTTCGCCTTCAGCACCGACGAGGCGTTCGTCGAGTTCCTGTTGCGCGCGGTGCTTTCGGAGGAGGAGCCGAAGGACCTCGCCGAGGTCGTCGCGACCTACGCGCACAACCTCGCCCAGCGCGGGGACCTGTTGTCGGAGCGGGACTTCGTCGCGGGCGCGCTCGACCTGCTCACGCCGTTGGCGGAGGAGGAAGGCGTCGCCGCCGCGTCACGGAAGCTCGCCGACGCCGCCCGCGCCGAGATGCGGACGCTGGCCGGGCAGGTCGCCGCCCGCGACAAGCTGGAGAACGAGCGGCTGAGCGGGCTCGAACAGCACGTCGACGAGGTGAAGTCCGCGGAGAAACTGGCCGAGGGCGACCACCGCCGGCTCACCGCCGGGGTCACCGAACTCCGCCGTCTGGTCGGGAAACTGCGGCTCGAAGAGGCGCAGGAGAGCAAGAAGCGGATCGACGGCGAACTGGCCGAGGCCAAGACCGCCGCCGAGGCCTGGCGTGAATGCGCCACCGTGCTCAACCATCTCAACGCCGCCCGCAAGGCCCGCGATTTCCGGGAACTGGTGGGGAATCGCGAGCAGAAGGCGCAGCCCGCGCTGCAGGCGCGCAACGCCGCCGCGGGCGCGCTCGCCAGGGGACTGCTGGGGCTGGCCAAGAACGCCACCGAGCAGGCGGCGAAGGCCGAAGCCCATGTCGGCGCCTTGCGGGCCGAGGCGGAGAAGGCACAGGCGGAACGCGACGAGTCGGCGAATCTCGCGGCCTCGCGCCGGGCGGAGGCTCGCGGGCTGGGCGCGCGGATCGCCGAAATCCGTGAGGAGATCGCGGAAACCGTCCGGTCCGGCGCGCTCAAGGCCGGGGCGGACGTCGCCGAAGCGGCGCGCGCGGCCAGGGCCGAGGCCGAGACGACCGCCGCGGAGCTCGCCCGCCGTGAACAGGAACTCGAACGGGTCGCCGAGGATTTGCGTGCCGCGCAGGCCACGGTCAACGACGCGCACCGCCTCGCGGGGTCCACAAAGGACCGTCTGGAGCGCGCGGCCGACGAACTCGACCGCGCCAACCGGCGCACGGACGCGCTCGCCGTCGAACCCCGGCTGAGTGAACTCCTCGGCGTGGACGACGTCGCGCTGGAGACGGATCTCCCGGTGCTGCTGGAACGTCTGCGCGAGGCGGGTTCGGCCGCGGAGAAGGAACAGACGGCGTTGCGGATGGAGGAATCCGTCGACGAGCGCGCGCTGAACGCGCTCGGTTCGGGCGGCCTCCTGCCCGCCACCGAAGAGGTCCAAGCGGCACTGGACGCGTTGGAAGCCGCCGGGATGAACGCGTGGTCCGGCTGGCGCTACCTGTCTACTTTGGACAAGAAGCGGCGGGCGGCCGTGCTGGCCCGCGCACCCCAGCTGGTCTCGGGGATCCTGCTCAACGAACCGGAACAGGTCCGGCTCGCCGAGAAGGTCCTGGCGGAGCGGCGTCTGCTGCCCACCACGATCATCCCGGTCGCCACCACCGAGGCCACCACGACCGACCGCCTGCCCGGTGAGGCCGGGATCGAATTCCTCGTGCCGCCCAACCCGGCGATGTACGACGAGGAGGCCGCCGACGCCGAACGTGAGGCCATCGCGCTCCGGCACGCGGAACGCCAGCGCCGGCTGGAGGCACTCGCGACGTCGCTGGCCGACGACAGCGCGCTGTCGTGGAAGCTCAAGACCTGGCGCGAGGACTACCCGCCCGGCAGCATCGCGACGCTCGCCGAACAGCTCCAGAACGCGCGCACCGCGCACGAGACCGCTCGGACCGCGTTGGAGCAGGCCGAAAAGGAGTTCCAGCGGCTCGGGGAGAAGGCGGCCGGGCTGCGGGAACGGATCCCCGAGCTGCGCACCGCCTCGGCCGAGGCGGGGGAGCGCGTTCGCGGGCTGGAAGCACTCGCCACCCGTGCCGCGAAGATCCCGAGTGGACGGACGACGTCGAACGCGCGACCGAGAACGCCGAGCGGGCCGAGGCCACGGCGTCCGAAGCCGCGGTGAAGGCTTCCCGGCTGCGCGAGCAGGCGGGCGAGGAACAACGCACCGCCGACGGGCACCGGCGCACGGCGACGACCGCGAAGGCGGAACTGGCCGAGGTGCCGGGATCGAGCGACGTCACCGAGGACGATCCCGTGCCCGCCGAACCGGTGGACGCGTTGCGGCGTACTTTCGCGTCGGCTTCCGAGGCGTACGCGAAAGTGGAGGTCGGCAGTGATCTCCGTGCCGAACTCGAGCAGGCCGAGAGCGTCGAGGCGTCTGCGCGGGCGGCCCTCGAAGCGCTGGACGACGCCGTCCGCGAGCGGGCCTCGGCCCTGCTGGAGACACCGGACGGCTCCGACGCTTCGGCGCGGGCAGCGGCGCAGGCACGGGCGAACCGGGCCGTCGCGGTGCTTGAGGACGAACGCACCGAGATCGTCGGCCTCGTCGCGACCCGCAAGGCGGAACTGGGCCAGCTCCCCGAACAGCCCTCGGCACTCGCCCTCGACGCGAGGCCGAAGGACATCGAGCACGGCCTGGAGCTGATCGACGAAGCCGGTCTCGAAGTGTCCGCCGCCGCGCGGAAATGGGAGGAACTGCAGGAGCGCCGCGCCGCTGCCGAAGCGACGCTGGAGTCCGCGAAGACATCCGCGTCCGGCTTCGGTCTCCTGGCCGAATCGATGGCGCATCTGTTGTCCAAAGAGGACGAAGAAGCGCCGTTCGAGGGCGACGTCGAATCCGCGCGCACCAAGCACTCCCGGCTCAACACGGCGCTCACCGAGGCGCAGGACGCGGCCGACGCGGGTGACCGCCGGGTGCGGGCCGCGGCCGACCAGCTCGCGCAGTACGCCACGGACAAGCGGTTCGAAAAGCTCAGCACGCCGGTGCGGCAGCAGGTGATCTCGGTCCGCCGCGACCAGCTGCCCGCCCACGCCGGCGAATGGGCCGAGGCGTTGCGGCCCCGGTTGCGCACGCTCACCGACGATCTGGCGCAGATCGACCGGCACCGCGGCGGCATCATCACCCGGCTGCAGGGCATGGTCGACGGCGCGCTGCGTACTCTCCGTGCGGCACAACGGGTTTCGCGGCTGCCCGATGGTCTCGGCGACTGGTCCGGGCAGGAGTTCCTGCGGATCCGCTTCACCGAACTCGAAGAGAACGTGCTCGCCGAGAAGCTGGGCGAGGTCGTCGACGAGGCCGCGGTGGGGAAGACCTCCGACGGCCGTGACGTCAAACGGGACGGGCTTTCGCTCGTGCTGCGTGGCGTGCAGGCCGCCGCTCCCAAGGGTTTCCGGGTCGACATGCTGAAGCCGGACTCGGTACTGCGGACCGAACGGCAGCGCGTCTCCGAGATCCGGGACGTCTTCTCCGGCGGGCAGCAGCTGACCGCTGCGATCATCCTGTACTGCACCCTGGCGGCGCTGCGGGCGAACAACCGCGGCAAGGCCCGCAACCGGCATTCCGGCGTGCTGTTCCTCGACAACCCGATCGGCCGCGCGTCGGCGGGCTACCTGCTGGAACTGCAGCGCGCGGTCGCGGAGGCGCTGGGCGTCCAGCTGATCTACACCACCGGCCTGTTCGACGCCGGCGCGCTGAGCGAGTTCCCGTTGATCGTGCGGCTGCGCAACGACGCGGACCTGCGGGCGGGGCGCAAGTACCTGTCCGTCGACGCGACGATCCGGAACGCGACCGACGAACTCGGCGAGCCGGACGGTGTCGCGCGGCTTTCGGCGACACGGCTGTTCACCCGGCCGTCGGAGGAGCCTGAGCAGGAGGAAGAGACGGCCTGACGCGCAACGTGGCACACCGTGCCACGTTGCGCTACCCTCGACTTCATGAGCGTTCAGCACGAGATCTCCCAGCGTGATCTCCGGAACCGGTCCGGCGAGATCATGGACGCGGTCGAGCACGGCGAGACCTTCACCGTGACCCGTAGCGGCTCGCCCATCGCCCAACTGGTCCCGCTTTGTCGCCGTCACGCCGTTTCGCGGGACCAATTCGCCACCGGCTCGGCCAACGCTCCGCTCATCGACCCGGACAGGTTCCGTGCCGACCTCGATGACGCTTTCGAAGGGGAGGCGGAAGATCCCTATGGCCGCTGAGGTCCACGGCCTGCTCGACACGAACATCCTCATCCTCCGGAGGACGATCGACCACGCCCAGCTGCCGGACCTGATGTCGATCAGCACGATCACGCTCGCCGAACTGTCGGCGGGGCCGCACTACGCCACCGATCCGGCCGAGCGGGCCCGGCGTACGGATCTGCTGCAACGGGTGGAGTCCGAATTCGACCCGCTGCCCTTCGGTACCGAAGCGGCCAGGATCTTCGGCCGGGTGTCGGCGTCCGTGCTCGCGATGGGCAGGACACCCCGGCGCCGGGTGGCCGATCTGATGATCGCCAGCGTGGCCATCGCGCACCGGATGCCGCTCTACACGACGAATCCGCAGGATTTCGAAGGCCTGAAGGAACTTCTCGAGGTCGTTCCGGTCACCCGGCCGGGCGCCTGACCGGCCCACGACCTCACTGCTGACCAGGAGCGAAGGCTCCTTTCGCCGCATTAGACGCGGCGAAAGGAGCTTTCCGCCCACCAAGCCGACACACGTTCGCCCGGTGACCACCTCGGTTCCGCTCACCCGGCCGTCGTGAGGCGCTTCCGCGTCGAGGTCCGGTACTGCCCCGGCGCCTGGTCACGGGCCCGCCGGAAAGCCCGGCTGAACGCGTACACCGACGTGTAGCCGACCGAGCGCGCGATGGTGTCCACCGTGTCGTCGGTGTCGCGCAGCCGGACCGCGGCCAGGTCCATCCGCCACAGGGTCAGGTAGTCGCCGGGCGTCCGGCCGGTGGTTTCGCGGAAGCGGCGGGTCAACGTGCTGCGCGAGGTCGCCAGTTCCGCCGCGAGCAGGTCGGTCGTCCAGGATTTCGCCGGGTCTTCGTGGATCTTGGCCAGCGCCACGCCGATCAGCGGATCGCCCAGGATGCCGAGCCAGGTTCCCCGCGTCTCGGCCGGTTTCTCGGTCCGCCAAGCGCGGAGCAGCTGGACCAGGAGGATGTCGACGAGCCGGTTGAGGACGAACTCGGTGGCGATCTGCGGGCTCGCCAGTTCCCGCGACAGCAGCCGCACTGTGTCGTCCAGCCCGTCGCTGCCGCGGTTCGCGCGGATGTGCACCACTTCCGGCAGGGTGGCGAGCACCTGGGTGGACACCGCCGGGTCGTAGTCGTAGGACGCGCCGAGGACATGGGTCTCGACCTCCCCGGAGCCGAGGCGCAGCACACCGCCGCAGTCCCGCGCCTCCTCCGCCGCGGTGCACACATTGGGAATGATCGCGACGTCCGGGGCGCTGCGCAGGGTGTGTTCCGGCCCGTTCGGCAACAGGACGACGTCGCCGGGCATGAGCTGCCGCGGCGGGTGCCCGGCCAGTTCCAGCCAGGCCGTCCCGCAGGTGACGGCGTAGAAGGCGGCGCGGGGGAGGCCGTGCCACAGGATGCCCCACGGCCCGGACGCCTCGATGCGTGCCCCGGCGGCGCCCCGGACTCCGCCCACGGCGAGCACTTCGGCCAAGAGGTCCATGGCAGTGAGGGTAATGCGACAGATGGATATGTTCATGGCGGTTTCGAGCATCGATACGGTCACGCGGTGCGCCATACGATCGAGGTCATGACAGAAACGTTCGACTTCGACAAGATCAACCGAAGCGTGATCGCCGAGTTCCGTGAGAGGGGCGGCAAGGCGGGCGGCATGTTCGAGGGCTATCCGCTCGTCCTCGTCCACCACACCGGCGCGAAGTCCGGTACCGAGCGGATCGCGCCGCTCGTCCCGCTTCTCGAGGACGATCGGATCTACATCTTCGCGAGCAAGGGCGGCGCCGACGACAATCCGGCGTGGTTCCACAACCTCGTGGCCAACCCGGACACCAAGGTCGAGCTCGGCACCGAGACCTTTCCCGTCCGCGCACGCGTGCTCACCGGCGCCGAGCGCGACGAGGTCTACGCCAGGCAGTCGGCCGTCATGCCGCAATTCGCCGAGTACCAGAGCAAGACCAGCCGGGTCATCCCGGTGTTCGAGCTGGAGCGCGTCTAGCCCCTCGTGAGTGGTGAGGACGGTTCTAATGGACTCGTATTACCTACCCACAGGTGTGATTGGCGGTCGACGGGGGAAGATTCCGGCCGTTGAACGTCCGGAATCTTCCCCCGTCACCTCGTCTGCCACCGGTCACGCCTGGCGCGACCTTGATCAACGGAGGATCGGGGACGTTGAGTGCCCCGAACCTTCCGTTGATCAAGGTCCAAGACCGGGCGTCCCTGGCGACGATGGAGGATTTGGGACGTTCAACGTCCCAAATCCTCCATCGTCGCGCCCGGCAGTCGCGGAACCACCACTCACGAGCCCACGCGGATCCGGCGCTTTTGTCGGACCCCGGTGATAGAACCGATCCGTGACCCCCAAGATCGACACCGCGCAGCGCCGCGCCCGCCTCGCGACGCGTCATCGCCTCACCACGCCCGCCGAGTCGGTGCTCGCCGCCGCGGACGCGGTCGTCGCGCTGCACGCCACGGATCCGGCGTCGGTGCACCTGTCGGCGTGGGCGCGCATGAAGGGAGACGGCGTCGCCGAGCTGGAGAGCGCGCTCTACGAGGAGCGCACGCTGATCCGGATGCTCGGCATGCGCCGTACGGTCTTCGTCCTCGGGCACGAGAACGCGGCCCTCGTGCAGGCCGCGTGTTCCGCCGACATCGCCAAGAAGCAGCGCCGCCTGCTCGAACAGCATCTCGGCACGCAGGGCCATCCGGAGAACGTCCCCGAACCCGGGCGCTGGCTGGCCGAGGTCGAGGACGCGACAGAGCGCGCGCTGAAGGCCCGCGGTTCCGCCACGGCGCAGGAGCTTTCCCAGGACGAGCCGCGCCTGAAGCAGCAACTCCTGATGGCGAAGGGAAAGCCGTACGAGGCGATCGCCAACGTCACCAGCCGGGTCCTGTTCCAGCTCGCGGTCGACGGCCGCATCGTGCGCGGCCGCCCGCGCGGCAGCTGGATCAGCAGCCAGTACTACTGGGCGCCGATGGCGGGCTGGCTGCCGCAAGGCCTCGCCGAATGGGACGCCGACGCCGCCAGGGTCGAGCTCGCCCGCAGGTGGCTGTACGCCTACGGCCCCGCCCCGATCGCGGACCTCCGCTGGTGGACGGGCTGGACGATCGGCCAGACGAAGAAGGCGCTCGCGGAGATTCAACCGGTCGAGGTCGACCTCGACGGCGTTCCCGGCGTGGTGCTCGCCGACGATCTGGAGCCGGTCGCCGAGCCCGAGCCCTGGGTCGCCCTGCTCCCGTCCCTCGACCCGACGGCGATGGGGTGGATCGAGCGCGACTGGTATCTCGGCCCGCACAAGGCGCCGCTGTTCGACGGTACCGGCAACATCGGGCCCACCGTCTGGGCCGACGGCCGCATCGTCGGCGGCTGGGCGCAGCGGCCGGACGGCGAGGTCGTCCACCACCTCCTGGAAGACGTGGGCGCGGACGTCGAACGGGCCGTCGAGGCGGAGGCGAACCACCTGGCCGAGTGGTTCGGGGAGGTGCGAGTCACGCCACGGATGCGCACGCCGCTGGAGCGACGGCTAGCACAGCGAAGCTGAGAGTTTTCCCAAGACGTCCTGGTAGCGACGCACTTAATCGATTCTTGACCTGACCCACCGAGTGGTGGAAGTCTCGTCAGGGCAAAGAGGGCCGCCCGAGCACGCACGCTAGGGTTGCGCCCGAGTAAAGGACGTCTTACCGGGGCGATCCCGGACGAGTCTCAAGGGAGTGGCAGCAGTGACGGTTCGCGTAGGTGTCAACGGCTTCGGCCGCATCGGCCGCAACTTCTTCCGGGCCGTGCAGGCCGCCGGTCACGACATCGAGGTGGTCGCGTTCAACGACCTCGGCGACGTCGCCACCATGGCCCACCTGCTGAAGTACGACTCCATCCTCGGCCGCTTCCCGGGCGAGGTCAGCGTCAGCGACGAGGGCATCGTCGTCGACGGCAAGACGATCAAGGCCCTCGCCGAGCGCGACCCGGCCAACCTGCCCTGGGGCGACCTCGGCGTGGACGTCGTCGTCGAGTCGACCGGCTTCTTCACCAACGGCGACGCCGCCAAGGCGCACATCGCCGGTGGCGCCAAGAAGGTCATCATCTCCGCGCCCGCCAAGGGCGAGGACCTGACCGTGGTGCTGGGCGTCAACGACGACAAGTACGACGGTTCGCAGACCATCATCTCGAACGCGTCCTGCACCACCAACTGCCTCGGCCCGCTGGCCAAGGTCCTCAACGACGCCTTCGGCATCGAGCAGGGCCTGATGACCACGATCCACGCGTACACGCAGGACCAGAACCTGCAGGACGCGCCGCACAAGGACCTGCGCCGCGCCCGCGCCGCCGCGCTGTCGATGGTCCCGACCTCGACCGGTGCCGCCAAGGCCATCGGCCTGGTCCTGCCGGAGCTCAACGGCAAGCTCGACGGCTACGCGGTCCGCGTCCCGGTCCCGACCGGTTCGGCCACCGACCTCACCGTCACGCTGACCAAGAGCGCGACCCTCGACGAGATCAACGCCGCGTACAAGGCCGCCGCCGAGGGCCCCCTGGCCGGCATCCTGCGCTACAGCGACGACCCGATCGTCTCGGCCGACATCGTCACCGACCCGGCGTCCTGCATCTACGACGCGCCGCTGACCAAGGTCATCGGCAACCAGGTCAAGGTCGTCGGCTGGTACGACAACGAGTGGGGCTACTCCAACCGCCTCGCCGACCTCGTCAAGCTCGTCGGCACCAAGCTCTCCTGAGCCATGGCGCTGAAGAACCTCGAAGACCTGCTGGGCGAGGACGTCTCAGGCCGGTACGTACTCGTACGTTCCGACCTGAACGTCCCGCTCGACGGGGAGACCATCACCGACGACGGCCGTGTCCGCGCGGCCCTGCCGACCCTCAAGCGGCTCGCCGAGGCGGGCGCGAAGGTGGTCGTCACGGCGCACCTCGGCCGTCCCAAGGGCGAGCCGGACCCGAAGTTCTCGCTCGCGCCCGTCGCCGCGAAGCTCACCGAGCTGCTCGGCGTCGACGTCCCGCTGGCGGGTGACCTGGTCGGCGAGTCCGCCAAGGCGACCGTCGCCGGCCTGAACGACGGCCAGGTGGCCCTGCTGGAGAACGTGCGTTTCGACGCGCGCGAGACCAGCAAGGTCGAGGCCGAGCGTCAGGAGCTGGCCGCCGAGCTGGCCGCGCTCGTCCCGGGCGGCGCGTTCGTCTCCGACGGTTTCGGTGTCGTGCACCGCAAGCAGGCCTCGGTCTACGAGATCGCCCGTGCGCTTCCGGCGTACGCGGGCGGCCTCGTGCTGGCGGAGGTCGACGTCCTCAAAAAGCTCACCGAGGACCTCGCGCGGCCGTACGTCGTCGTCCTCGGCGGCGCGAAGGTGTCGGACAAGCTGGGCGTCATCGCCAACCTGCTGACCAAGGTCGACAGGCTCCTCATCGGCGGCGGCATGGCGTACACCTTCCTCAAGGCCCAGGGCCACGAGGTCGGGAACTCGCTGCTGCAGGAGGACCAGCTGGACCAGGTCCGCGGCTTCCTCGCCGAGGCGGAGAAGCGCGGCGTCGAGCTGATCCTGCCGGTGGACGTCCTCGCCGCGACGGGCTTCGCGGCCGACGCGGAGTTCGACGTCGTCGACGCGACGGCCATCCCGGCCGGCCGTATGGGCCTCGACATCGGCCCGAAGTCGCGTGAGCTGTTCGCGGGCAAGCTGGCCGACGCCGCGACCGTGTTCTGGAACGGCCCGATGGGCGTGTTCGAGTTCGAGTCCTTCGCCGGCGGCACCCGTGCCGTGGCCGAAGCGCTGGTCGAGAGCGACGCCTTCACCGTGGTCGGCGGTGGCGACTCCGCCGCGGCCGTGCGGCAGCTCGGCCTGCCGGAGGACGGCTTCTCGCACATCTCGACCGGCGGCGGCGCGTCGCTGGAGTACCTGGAG
The DNA here is from genome assembly GCF_022479115.1 of Amycolatopsis sp. EV170708-02-1. Classification (NCBI taxonomy): domain Bacteria; kingdom Bacillati; phylum Actinomycetota; class Actinomycetes; order Pseudonocardiales; family Pseudonocardiaceae; genus Amycolatopsis; species Amycolatopsis sp. EV170708-02-1. The sequence continues at coordinate 667,240 of NZ_CP092497.1, read as the reverse complement.
GGCAAGGAACTGCCCGGAGTCGCTGTGCTGGGAGAGAACGACTAGTGGCGCGCAAACCGCTCATCGCCGGCAACTGGAAGATGAACCAGAACCACCTCGAAGCCATCGCGCTGGTTCAGAAGATCGCCTTCGCCCTGCCGGAGAAGTACTACGCGAAGGTCGACGTCGCGGTCCTGCCGCCGTTCACCGACATCCGCAGCGTCCAGACGCTGACCGACGGCGACAAGCTGTCGCTCACCTACGGCGCCCAGGACCTGTCGCCGCACGACTCCGGTGCCTACACCGGTGACGTGTCGGGCCCGATGCTGGCGAAGCTGGGCTGCAGCTTCGTCACCGTCGGGCACTCGGAGCGGCGTGAGTACCACGGCGAATCCGACGAACTGGTGAACAAGAAGGTCAAGGCCGCGCTCAAGCACGGCATCACGCCGATCCTGTGCGTGGGGGAGAAGCTCGAGGTCCGCGAGGCCGGGGAGCACATCACCCACACCACGACCCAGCTGGTCGAGGGCCTCAAGGGGCTCAAGGCCGAGCAGGTCAAGGACGTCGTCGTCGCCTACGAGCCGGTCTGGGCGATCGGGACCGGCAAGGTCGCGACCCCGCAGGACGCCGAGGAGGTGTGCGGAGCCATCCGCGCCACCCTCGCGGAGAAGTACGGTGCCGAGGTCGCGTCCTCGGTCCGCGTGCTCTACGGCGGCTCGGCCAAGGCCAACAACATCAGTGACCTCGTCGCCTGCGAGAACATCGATGGTGCGCTCGTCGGTGGTGCCAGCCTGGATGGTGACGAGTTCACCAAACTCTGCGCACTCGCCGCGGGCGGGCCCCTGCCCTGATCGGGGCACCTACCGGGTAACCTGGGTATCCGGTCCGTCACACAGCAGTGGACGAGTCCAGGAGTACGGTGTGTTCTGGCGGTCAAGAGCCGCTGGTGGCACACCGTTTTCCTGCATTCTCCAAGAGCGCAGAGGATGACATGAAGCTGTTCCTGCAAATCCTGTTGATCGCCTCCAGCGTGCTGCTGGTGGTCGCCGTGTTGCTGCACCGCGGCCGTGGTGGCGGTCTGTCTTCGCTGTTCGGTGGCGGTATGCAGTCGAGCCTCTCCGGCTCGAGCGTGGCCGAGAAGAACCTCGACCGGATCACGCTGCTGCTGGGCGCGGTGTGGCTGATCAGCATCATCGGCCTCGGGCTCCTGCTCAAGGTCTGATCGATCCAGGTGTTTCGGCGTGCCTATGGGGGGCGCGCCGCCGATCCCTATAGGTGTGAGGATTCATGGTTGGCGGTAACGCGATTCGGGGCACCCGTGTGGGTGCCGGTCCTTCGGGCGAATCGGAGCGGGGTGAGTCGGCGCCGCGGCGCCGTATTTCCTACTGGTGCGCCAACGGGCACGAGGCACAGCCCTCGTTCTCGATGGACGCCGAGATTCCCGACGAGTGGGACTGCCCGCGTTGCGGGCTCCCCGGTGGGCAGGACGAGAAGAACCCTCCTGCCGCGCCGCGGACCGAGCCTTACAAGACTCACCTCGCGTACGTGAAGGAACGGCGTTCCGACGCCGACGGCGAGGCCATCCTCGCCGAGGCGCTGGAGCGGTTGCGCCAGCGCCGGGAGATCTGACCTAGCCTTCGCTCACCGGTCGAGCGGGTACCGGGCACGCACCCGGAACCCGCCGTCCTCGGTGTCGGCGGTCTCGAAGCTCCCACCCAGCAGTCGAGCGCGTTCGGCCAGCCCGGTCAGCCCGTGCCCTCCCGAGGGCAGGGCCGCACCGGGGGTCCGAGCGCGCTCGTTGCGTATTTCGACCTTGAGCGAACCGTGCTCGCCCTGGATCCGGATGGTCGCGGTGGCGCCCGGTGCGTGCTTGTGCACGTTGGTGAGGCATTCCTGCACGGTCCGATAGGCCGCCGCCGAAACCTGGCTGGGCAGCAGGTCGGGGATCCGCTCCACGGTGAGGTGCACCGGGACGTCCGAGCCGCGGATCAGCCGGTCGAGTTCGTTGATGCCCGGCCGCGGCCCGTCGTCCTCGGAGCCCGAGCGGAGCACGCTCACGAGTGAGCGCAGCTCTTCGAGGGTCTTGGTGCTCAGCTTCCGGATGACCTGCGCGGTTTCGAGCGAGCGGGCGTCGGTGGTCTGGGCCTGCAGCGCGCCGGCCTGCATCGCGATCAGCGTGATCTGATGCGAGACGACGTCGTGCATCTCCCGCGCGAGGCGGGCGCGCTCCTCCGCGCGGACGGCGTCGGCGTGGAAGCGGCGTTCACGGTCGCGGCTGGCGGCGAGTTCGGAGAGCTTCTGCGAGATCTCGGTCCGCGCTCCGATGAGCAGGCCGATGGCCACCGGCATCCCGGCGACGATGACGCCGTAGATGCCGTCCAAGACGTGTTCGCGCCAGCTGAGCTCGACGAAGTCGGCCAGCGGCCACTGCACGAAACGGCAGGTGAAGACGAGCGCGAACCCGGTCCAGGTCTGCCAGTGCATCTGTTTGCGGGTGGCGAGGAAGCCCAGCGCGATCATCGCGGCCAGCTGTGACCAGCCCGCGAGGAAGCCGGGGACGGTGACGATCACCGCGAGGAACGGCAGCTTGCGCCGGAAGGCGAGGCCGAGGCACGCGGCGCCGGACAGGTAGATCGAGTACGGCTGGGCCTTCTCGGGATCACCAGCCAGACGTCGAGCGCGGCCAGGAAGATCGCGAGCGTGTCGATGCCCAGCGCGACCAGCGCCGGGCGTTTGATCTTGGCGAACGACATGACCCCGGCAGCACGGCGCATCCGGTCGGCGGCGTCCGCTCCGGAGCCGCCCACCGAGATACCTGGCATCGAGAGACCCTCTGTGCTCATCGCTGGCGACCTCACTCGTCTTGTGGACTTGAATGGTGAGACGTGTTCTTCGCCCGATCGGGACGCGCAGGAACGAACAAATGTGCGGATGCTAACGGGTGGATGTACAAGGGCGGTAAGTTTCCCCCAGTCGGGCTAGCGACTGGCCGGTCACTGTCCGTTCTGCGGACAAGTGCATGAACGTTCGGTCGGTCGAATCCACACCGGACCACCCGGGCTCGGTGGTCCGTTGATCGTTTCGACGCGCGAAGAAGTCCTCTCTGATGCCGAAGCCCCGGAAGTTGATCTATGTCACGTTTCGTGGCCGCGCGGTGACCCCGCCGCGCGTCCTTCCCGTCCTTCAGGGTAGGGAAGGAGGCCTTCACGGACTTCCGCCATGAGGGTGTCACCACCGGTGGTCGTGCTCGAACCCGTGACTCGCGTGCCTGGAGACGTAACTCGCGTGCTTGGAGACGTAACTCGCGTGCTTGGAGCCGTAACTCGCGAGATACGCCTTCAAGCACGCGAGATACGTCCCTGATCACGCGAGTTACGCCTTGGGGCACCTTGCCCGGAACGTGTGAAGGCCCCCTTTCTTGCGGTAGGCGCAAGGAAGGGGCCTTCACGTACTTGAAAGGTCAGCCCGTAGGTGGCTGGTAGACCTTCGTGAGTTTCGAGGCGGAGCCTCGGTCCAGCAGCCAGAGCGTGCGGCGCGAGCCGCGTGCCCCGGCGACCGGGATCTCGACCTCGCCCGCACCGGCCAGCGCCTGCGCGACGGCGTCGGCCTTGGCGTCGCCGCCGGTGACCAGCCAGATGTCCTGCGCGCGACGGATCGCGGGCAGGGTCAGCGAGATCCGGGTCGGCGGCGGCTTGGGGCAGTCCCGCACCGCGACGACCGAGCGCTCCTTCTCGTGCACCGCCGGGCTGTCGGGGAAGATCGAGGCGGTGTGCCCCTCCCCGCCGAGCCCCAGCAGCATGATGTCGAACGCCGCGTCGTTGGCCGCCAGGACCTCCGCGTAAGCCGCGGCGGCGGCATCCACGTCATCGCCGAACTCGCCGTCCGAAGGTGCCATGGCGTGCACCCGCTTCGGGTCGAGCGGGACGTGGTCGAGCAGCGCCTCGCGGGCCTGCTTCTCGTTGCGGTCGTCCGAATCCGCCGGGACGAAGCGCTCGTCGCCCCAGTAGACGTCCAGCCGCGACCAGTCGATGGCGTCGCGGGCACTGGAGTCGCGGAGCTCCCGCAGGATCGCGATCCCGGTGCCGCCGCCGGTGAGCACCACCGAAGCGGAACCCTTGGCGGCCTGGACGTCCACGATCCGGGTGACCAGCCTGGCCGCCGCGGCGGCGGCCAGGAGGTCCGGGTTCTCGTAGACGACGACCTCGGTCTTGCTCATGAGGCGCTCTTCGCGGTCTTGGCGGCCGGAGCCTTCTTCGCCGCCGGAGCAGCCTTCTTCGCCGGAGCGGGCTTCGCGGTGCCTGTCGAGATCTTGCCGAGCCCGTTCAGCGAAGCCTCGTAGACCTCGTCCGGGTCGAGCCGCCGCAGCTCCTCGATCAGGCAGTCCTTGTTGTCCCGCCGCTGCAGGGCGATCCGGCGCGTCGGCTGGCCAGGCTGGGTCAGCATGCCGACCCGTCCGTCCGGCCGGTGCAGTTCCACCGGGCCGGACCGCCGGTCCAGCGTCACCGAGATGATGCCCGCCGCGCCGCTGCTCTTGACCCGCTTCACCGGCACCTTGAGGTACTCGGCCAGCCAGCCGGCGAGCAGTTCGGTCGAGGGCGAGTCGGCCTCGCCGGTCACGGTCGCGCCGGTGACCTTCTCGTACGGCGGAAGGTCCAAAGCGGACACCAGCTGTGCGCGCCACCGGGTCAGCCGGGTCCACGCCAGGTCGGTGTCACCCTCCACATAGGACTTCGCCCGCGTGGTGAGTGCCCTTATGGGCGCCTTTTCCGCCGCCGAGTCGGTGATCCGGCGTTGCGCCAGCTCGCCGAGCGGGTCCTTGGCCGGGGCCTTCGGACCGGTGCCGGGCCACCAGGTGACGATCGGCGCGTCCGGCAGCAGCAGCGGCACGACCGCGCTCTGCCCCTGCGTGGCCAGCGGACCGTAGAGCCGCAGGACGATGACCTCGCTCGCGCCGGCGTCGCCGCCGACCCGGATCTGGCCGTCGATCCGCGGTGCGGCGGTCCGCGCGCCCTTGGCCACCACGATCACCCGCGAGGGGTGTTCGCGGCTGGCCTCGTTGGCGGCCTCGATCGCCTCTTCGAGCCGGTCGTCGTCGTCGGCCACTATGACCAGCGTCAGCACGCGCCCGAGCGCGACCTGCCCGCCCTGTTCACGGATCTCGACGAGTTTCTTGTTCAGCTGCGACGTCGTGGTCGACGGCAGGTCGATGATCACGGACGCCTCCAGTTCCGGCCGGTACGTTCCAGCATTTCGTCGGCGGACGGCGGTCCCCACGAACCGGGCGGGTACGCCTCGGGCGCGCCCTTCTTGGCCCAGTGGTCGAGGATCGGGTCCAGGATCTCCCAGGACAGCTCGACCTCTTCGTTCACCGGGAACAGCGACGGTTCGCCGAGCAGCACGTCCAGGATGAGCCGCTCGTAGGCTTCCGGGGACGACTCGGTGAAGGCGTGCCCGTAACCGAAGTCCATCGTGACGTCGCGGACCTCCATCGTGGTCCCCGGCACCTTCGACCCGAACCGCAGCGTGATGCCTTCGTCGGGCTGCACCCGGATCACCAGCGCGTTCTGGCCCAGCTCCTCGGTCGAGGTCGAGTCGAACGGCAGATGCGGCGCCCGCTTGAACACCACGGCGATCTCGGTGACCCGGCGGCCCAGCCGCTTACCGGTGCGCAGGTAGAACGGCACGCCCGCCCAGCGGCGGTTCTGCACCTCCAGCGTCACCGCGGCGTAGGTCTCGGTGGTCGAGTCCTTCGCGAAACCGCCTTCCTGCAGCAGGCCCGGCACCTTCATGCCGCCCTGCCAGCCGCCCGCGTACTGCCCGCGCGCGGTGGTCTCGTCGAGCGGGCCCAGGGGCTTCGTCGCCGAGAGCACCTTGACCTTCTCCGCGCGGAGAGCACGCGGGGCGAACGAGACCGGCTCCTCCATCGCGGTCAGCGCGAGGAGCTGCAACAGGTGGTTCTGGATGACGTCGCGGGCCGCGCCGATGCCGTCGTAGTACCCCGCGCGGCCGCCGAGGCCGATGTCCTCGGCCATGGTGATCTGCACGTGGTCGACGTAGTTGGCGTTCCAGATCGGCTCGAACAGCTGGTTCGCGAAACGCAGCGCCAGCAGGTTCTGCACCGTCTCCTTGCCGAGGTAGTGGTCGATGCGGAACACCGACTCCTCGGGGAAGACGTCGTTCACGATCTCGTTGAGCTCCTTGGCGCTCTTGAGATCGCGGCCGAACGGCTTCTCGATGACGACGCGGCGCCAGGTGTCCTCGCTCGCCTCGGCGAGGCCGGAGCGGGCGAGCTGCTTGGTCACCACCGGGAACGCGCTCGGCGGGATCGACAGGTAGAACGCGGTGTTGCCACCGGTGCCACGCTCGGCGTCGAGGTCCTTGACCGTCTGCGCGAGCCGGTCGAAGGCGTCGTCGTCGTCGAAGGTGCCCTGCACGAACCGGATGCCTTCGGCGAGCCGGTTCCACACCGACTCCTTGAACGGCGTCCGCGCGTGCTCCTTGACCGAGTCGTGCACGAGCTCGCCGAAGTCCTGGTGCTCCCAGTCCCGGCGGGCGAACCCGACGAGCGAGAACCCGGCGGGCAGCAGCCCGCGGTGGGCGAGGTCGTAGATCGCCGGCATCAGCTTCTTGCGGGCGAGGTCACCGGTGACACCGAAGATCACCAGGCTGGACGGCCCGGCGATCCGCGGCAGCCGCTTGTCGCGCGGGTCGCGCAGCGGGTTGTTCCAGGCTCGTGTCACTCGCCGGCCTCCTGTACCGCGCGGACCAGTCCGGCCAGGCCGGCGGCCCGGTCGGTGAGGTGCAGGCGCAGCACCGGACGGCCGTGCTCGGCGAGCACCTGGCCGTCACCCAGTGCCTGCGCGTGCTGCAGGACGCCGAGCGTGTACGGCCGGTCCGGAACGTCGAGATCGTCCTCGACGGCGCCGGTGATCTGCAGGAAGACACCGTTCTGGTGCCCGCCCTTGTGGTACTGCCCGGTCGAGTGCAGGAACCGCGGCCCCCACCCGAAGGTGGTCTGGCGCCCGGTGCGCTTGGCGATCTCGCCGCGCAGGACCGCCGTCGACGCGTCGTCGAGCCGGTCGAGGTACGCCTGCACCGCGATGTAGCCGTTTTCCGGGGCGGAATCGAAGAAAGCCCGCAGGATGTCCGCGAGCTTTCCGTCCGTCGAAACGCCTTCCGAGCCGAACACCTCGACCGCGCCGTCCACAGTGGACGGCTTCTCGCCGCCCTTGAGCTTGTCCGGGTTGTCGAGCAGCGAACGCGCGGCCTTCTTGGCGGCCTCGACGTCGGGCTGGTCGAACGGGTTGATCCCGAGCAGCCGTCCGACCAGTGCGGTGGCGAACTCCCACAGCAGGAACTGCGCGCCGAGCGAACCGGTCACGGCGATCTTCGCCGCGCCTTCCGCCGCGCCGACGGCCACCGGGGTGGCGTCGCCCTTGGCGTCGGCGAAACCGGGGGAGTCCGGGCCCTCGACGGCCACCGGCAGGAGACCGGTGCCCTGCTTGCCGGTGGATTCGGCGATCAGCTGCTCCGCCCAGTCGGCGAAACCCTTGATCCCGGAACCGGTGTCGCCGATGACGACCTTCTCGGCGCCCTTTTCGTGCGCCGCGCCCCAAGCCGCCGCGAGCTTGACCGCGGGGTTGTCGACGGAGTCGGTGGCCAGCTCGTCGGCCACCGAAGCGGCCTGGTCGAGCAGGCGGGCGACGTCCGCGCCGGCGAGCCCTGCCGGGACGAGCCCGAACGCGGTCAGCGCCGAGTACCGGCCGCCGACGTTCGGGTCGGCGAGGAAGACCTTGCGGTAACCCTCCTTTTCGGACAGTTCCGCGAACGGCGAGCCGGGGTCGGTGACGACCACGATCCGCCGGGCCGCGTCGATGCCCGCGTCGGCGAAGGCCTTCGCGAAGATCCGGCGGTGGCTGTCGGTCTCGACGGTGCCGCCGGATTTCGACGACACGACGATGACCGTGCGCTCCAGGTCACCGGCCAGCGCGTCGGCGACCTGACCCGGGTCGGTGGTGTCGAGGACCGTCAGCGGGACGCCGTCGGTCGCGGTGATGACCTCGGGGGCCAGCGACGAACCGCCCATGCCCGCGAGGACGACGCGGTCGACGCCCTCGGAACGCAGGTCGGTCCGCAGTGCCTCGATCTCGCCGATCAACGGCCGCGAGGACTTGTGCAGCGTCGTCCACGAGAGACGGATCGACGCTTCGGACTCGGCTTCGGGACCCCACAGTGTGGCGTCCTGGGACGCCAGTTTCGATGCGACCTGGTCGGCGACGAGCCGCTCCGCGAACGGAGCGGCTTCGCCGGCCAGGGCGGCGTCGACGATTTCGACGCCGGTCGTTTCCCCTGCCATGGTCCAGATCAGTCCTTCGCCTTTTCCAGCTGCCCGGTGACGGTCTCGAGAAGCTCGGTCCACGACTTCTCGAACTTCTCGACGCCCTCGTCTTCGAGGACCTTGAACACGTCTTCGATGTCGATGCCGACCACACGCAGCTTGTCGAAGACGACCTGCGCGTCCGGGCCCTTGCCGGTCACCGTGTCACCGGTGATCTCGGCGTGGTCGCCCGCGGCGTCGAGGGTCTTCTCCGGCATCGTGTTGACCGTGTCCTTGACGACGAGCTGGTCCACGTAGCGGGTGTCGGAGTACTGCGGGTCCTTCACGCCGGTGGAGGCCCACAGCGGACGCTGCGGGTTCGCGCCGGCCTCGGCGAGCGCCTTCCAGCGGTCCGAAGCGAAGAGCTCCTCGAACGCCGCGTACGCGAGCCGCGCGTTGGCGATCGCGGCCTCGCCGCGCAGCGCGGTGGCGGAGTCGGTGCCGATCGCGTCGAGGCGCTTGTCGATCTCGGTGTCCACACGGGACACGAAGAACGACGCGACCGAGTGGATGCCCTTGAGGTCGTGGCCGTTGGCCTTCGCCTGCTCCAGGCCGGCGAAGTAGGCCTCGATGACCGCCCGGTACCGCTCGACCGAGAAGATCAGCGTGACGTTGACGCTGATGCCCTCCGCCAGGGTCTTGGTGATCGCCGGGAGGCCCTCTTCGGTGGCCGGGATCTTGATCAGCACGTTCGGCCGGTCCACGGTCTTCCACAGGTCCTGCGCCTCGGCCACCGTCTTGTCGGAGTCCTTGGCCAGCCGCGGGTCCACCTCGATGGACACCCGGCCGTCGACCCCGTTCGTGGCGGTGTACACGTCGCGGAACAGGTCCGCGGCGTTGCGCACGTCGGTGGTGGTCAGCTCACGGATGGTGGCCTCGACGTCGGCGCCGCGGGCGGCGAGCTCCTTGGTCTGCTCGTCGTACGCCTCGCCCTTCGACATCGCGTTGGCGAAGATCGTCGGGTTGGTCGTCACGCCCACGACGTGCTTGTCGCGGATCAGGTCGGCGAGGTTGCCCGTGTTCAGGCGCTCACGGGACAGGTCGTCGAGCCAGATCGACACCCCGGCCTCGGACAGCTGCGCGAGCTTGTCGTTGCTCATGCTGTTCCTCTTTCCCCTTCAGTTCTTGGTGTTGGCGATCGAGCGACGGGCGGCCTCGACGACTGCCTCCGCGGTGAAACCGAACTCACGGAACAGTGTGGCGGCGTCGGCCGACGCACCGAAGTGCTCGATCGAAACGTTCACCCCGGCGTCACCGGTGAAGCGGTGCCACGACTGGGCGACACCGGCCTCGACGGAGACGCGTGCCTTGACCGACGGCGGGAGCACCGCGTCCTTGTAGGACTGGTCCTGCGCGTCGAACCACTCGACACACGGCATCGAGACGACGCTCGCCGGGATGCCGTCGGCTTCGAGGGTCTTGCGGGCCTCGACGGCCAGCTGGACCTCGGAGCCGGTCGCGATCAGCACGACCTCGGGGCTGCCGTTGGACGCCTCGGCGAGGACGTAACCGCCCCGCTTGACGCCTTCGGCGCTGGTGCCCTCCAGGACCGGCACGTTCTGCCGGGTGAGCGCGAGACCCGACGGGTGGTGGACGTCCTCCAGGACGGCCTTCCACGCGTACGCGGTCTCGTTGGCGTCCGCCGGGCGGACGACGTTGAGGCCGGGGATCGCGCGCAGCGAGGAGAGCTGCTCGATCGGCTGGTGGGTGGGGCCGTCCTCGCCCAGGCCGATCGAGTCGTGCGTCCACACGTAGGTGACCGGCGCCTTCATCAGCGCGGCCAGCCGGACGGGCGGGCGCATGTAGTCGGAGAAGATCAGGAACGTCGCGCCGTAGGGGCGGGTGCCGCCGTGCAGCGCGATGCCGTTGAGGATCGAGCCCATCGCGTGCTCACGGATGCCGAAGTGCAGCGTCCGGCCGTACGGGCTGGTCTTCCACATGTCGGTGGAAGCCTTCTCCGGGCCGAACGAGTCGGCCCCCTTCATGGTGGTGTTGTTGCTCTCCGCGAGGTCCGCGGAACCGCCCCACAGCTCGGGAAGCGGGTCGGCGAGGGCGTTGAGCACCTCACCGGAGGCCTTGCGGGTCGCGATGCCCTTGGCGTCCGGCTCCCACGTCGGCAGGTTGTCCGCGAAGCCCTCGGGCAGCGAGCGGGTGGCCATCCGGTCCGCGATCTTCTTGCGCTCCGGGTTCGCGGCGCCCCACGCCTCGAACTTCTCCTGCCATTCGGCGCGGGCGGTCTTGCCGCGGTCGACGGCCTGGCGGGTGTGCGTGATGACCTCGTCGTCGACCTGGAAGCTCTGCTCCGGGTCGAAGCCGAGGATCTCCTTGACCGCGGCGACCTCTTCGGCGCCGAGCGCGGCGCCGTGGGCCTTGCCGGTGCCCATCTTCTTCGGCGCCGGGTACCCGATGACGGTCTTCAGCGCGATGAACGACGGGCGCTCCGTCTCGGCCTTCGCGGCCTTGATGGCCTCTTCGATCGCGACGACGTCCTCGCCACCCTCGACGACCTGGGTGTGCCACCCGTAGGCCTCGTAACGCTTCACGACGTCTTCGGAGAGGGCGATCTTGGTGTCGTCCTCGATCGAGATCTCGTTGTCGTCCCAGAAGACGATCAGGTTGCCCAGCTCCTGGCGACCGGCGATCGAGGAGGCCTCGGCGGTGACGCCCTCTTCGATGTCACCGTCGGAGGCGATCACGTAGACGTAGTGGTCGAAGATGCTCTCGCCCTGCGGGGCGTCCGGGTCCAGCAGGCCGCGCTCGCGGCGGGCCGCCATCGCCATGCCGACCGCGTTGGCCAGGCCCTGGCCGAGCGGGCCGGTGGTGGTCTCGACGCCCTTGGTGTGGCGGTACTCCGGGTGACCCGGGGTCTTCGAGTCCCACTTGCGCAGCTGCTTCAGGTCTTCCAGCTCCAGGCCGAACCCGGCGAGGTACAGCTGGATGTAGAGGGTGAGGCTCGAGTGCCCGGCGGAGAGGACGAAGCGGTCACGGGCGGGCCACTCCGGGTCGGCCGGGTCATGACGCAGCGTCCGCTGGAAGAGCGTGTACGCGAGCGGCGCGAGGCTCATCGCGGTGCCGGGGTGACCGCTGCCGCAGTTCTCGACCGCGTCCGCGGCGAGCACCCGCACGGTGTCGACGGCCCGCGTGTCGTTCTCGGTCCAGTCGGCGGGCACGTTGCGCCGGAGGAGTGGGTTCTTCTCGCTGGTAGAGGCGGTTTCGGACACTGAACTCGAACTCCCCGTCATCAGGTTGTGGCTTCTCTTCCCTCGTGGATAGCCCACGGGTACCGCTACTAATCTCAATCGATCCGGAAGGGACGATATTCCTGCTCCGGGCCGTTCGCAGGGGCACGCCGCGAGCTACCGCGGCCAGCCTAATGGTTCGGCCGGTCGAGGACCCGCGATCACCCTCTGGAAACAGCACGTCTACCATCGGGGAAGGGTTCAGAACACTCCGGATCCGGGGCCGCCACATCACCCGGAAGCCTGGTGGACCCCGCCCCGAAAACTGACGCAGGGAGTGAAATGTCGTTGGTGAACGCTGCGCACGGACGCAGTGACAGCACCAGCGCCGTACATCCGACCGGTGAACGACCGCACGGTGGCCGGCGAACAATCCGCCAGGTCGTCGGCGCGTACGCCGCCCTCGCGAAGCCCAGGGTGATCGAGCTCCTCCTTGTCACCACGATTCCCGCGATGTTCCTGGCGGGCCGGGAAATCCCGTCCCCGTGGCTGGTTCTCGCGACGCTCGTGGGTGGCACCATGGCCGCCGGCAGCGCCAACGCCTTGAACTGCGTCATCGACGCGGACATCGACAAGGTGATGAACCGCACGAAGCGCCGGCCGCTGGTGAAGGAATCCGTTCCCCGGCGCGGCGCGCTGATCTTCGGTCTCGTGCTCGGCGTCCTGTCGTTCGTCGTGCTCTATTTCACGGTGAACCTGCTCTCGGCGATCCTCGCGATCGTGACGATCCTCTTCTACATCTTCGTCTACACGCTGGTGTTGAAGCGGCGTACGTCACAGAACGTGGTCTGGGGCGGCGCCGCGGGCTGTATGCCGGTCGTCATCGGCTGGGCAGCCGTCACCGGCACCGTCGAGTGGCCCGCGTTCGTGATGTTCGGCGTCATCTTCTTCTGGACCCCGCCCCACACCTGGGCGCTGGGCATGAAGTACCGCGAGGACTACGAGCGCGCCGGCGTGCCGATGCTGCCGGTGGTCGCCACCCCGCAGCACGTGGCGCGGCAGATCGTCATCTACTCGTGGGTGATGGTCGCGTGGACGCTCCTGCTGGTCCCGGTGACGAGCTGGATCTACACGACGTTCGCTTTGCTCGCCGGTGGTTGGTTCCTCTTCTACGCGCACAGCCTGAACGCGGCGGTGCGGCGCGGCGAGGAGACCAAGCCGATGTCGCTGTTCCACCGGTCGAACACGTACCTGATGATCGTGTTCGTCGCGCTGGCGGTGGACTCGGCGATCGGGCTTCCCGCCATCGGGCTGCCTTTCTGATCTTGTAGCGCGTGAAGGCCCCCTTCCCCGGCTGAGTCGAGGGGAGGGGGCCTTCACGCGTGTCTGGGTGGTGGGGGGCTCGGTCCATGTGGTCGTGAGTGGCGATTCGGGTTAGGGCCAAGGCTGCCTACTGAAGATGGGTGGCCGTTGGCCGCAGGGTCCGTGAAGGCCTCCTTGCCTACCCTGAAGGTAGGGAAGGAGGCCTTCACGGACTTCTCGATCGCCACCTGCGGTTCTGCAACACCACCAGCCCCAGCAGTCACGGCGGCGGCGTGTGAAGGGCCCCTTCCCTCGGCTGAAACTCGACCTTCACGCCTTCCCAAGTACATGAAGGCCCCCTTCCTTGCGCTAGACGCAAGGAAGGGGGCCTTCATGTACGTCAAGTGAGCCCGACTTCCCACCTGCTGGAGCGCGCTACCCAGCCCGGCTACCCGTCGGTACCTTCCGGCGGAGTGACGAGCACAACCGAGCGCCCGGCCACCGTCCGCGCCGGACGCGGGACCATGGCGGTCGCCTGCCTGATCGTCTTCACCGCGCAGATGGCGACGACGATCTACCTCCCCTCCCTCCCGATGGTCGAACGCGACTTCGCGGTGTCGCGCAGCTTCGCGGCGCTCTCGGTGTCGCTGTTCGTCATCGGCGCGGCGGCGCCGGTGGTGCTGTGGGGCCGGGCGGCCGACCGTCTCGGGCGCCGGGCCGCGATGCTGGCGTCGCTGGGCCTGTTCGTCGTCGCCAGCGAGGCGCTCATCGTCAACACCTCACCCACGTGGCTCCTCCTTCTCCGTTCCCTGCAAGGGATCGGTGCCGGAGGGGCGGCCATCGTCGCCCGTATCGTCGTGCGGGACCTCGGCGACGGCGACGCGCTAGCCCGACGGCTTTCGGTGCTGTCCATCGCGTTCGTCACAGCACTCGGCGGCGGGCAGTTCGCCGGCGGGCTGCTCGGCGGATGGCAGGGCGGTTTCGCGGTGCTGACGGCGGCGGGCGTGCTCTGCGTCCTGGGCACGCTGACGATCCCGCTCGCCAAGGGCCGCGCGGAGAAGACCGGAATGGTCCGGATCTACCTCAGGATCCTCGCCGTTCCGGCGTTCCTGCGGCCGACGATCGCGGCCGGACTCGGCTTCGCGACGATCGTGCTCCTGCAAGAGGTCTCGCCGTTCGTCTTCCAGCGGCACTTCGGGCTGAGCGTCGACCAGTACGGCGGCCTCGGCCTCCTCTTCGGACTGGCCTACTTCGCCGGTGCGCTGCTGGTCAACCGGCTGGCCGGGCGCAAAGGCTCGCCGTGGCTGATGCGCGCGGGCGCGCTGGTCATGACCGGCGCCGGCCTGCTGACGGTCGTCTTGTGGCTCTTGCCCGCGATCCCGCTCACGGCCGCGCTCGTGACGTTCGTCGCGCTCTACTGCGGGATCACCTTCGGCCAGGCCGCGCTCTTCCCGAGCGGCATGGCCGTCGCCGTGAGCGAAGTGCCCGGGCACGGCGCGTATGCCGTCGCGCTGTGCGGGTTCGTGGCGCAGTCCATCGCGGGTGTCGCGGCCACCTTCGCCGCGCTGCTCCACGCGAACGTCGTGTGGGCGAGTGTGGCCACCGTCCTGTCCCTCGCCGCCTTCCTCCTGGTCCGGGCGCGAGTGCGGGAATGAGAGGATGGAGGGCGCCGTTGTACTTCGTTCGGCCCCTGTCCCACCTCTCGAAAGCAGGCTGCTTTTGTCCGTGTCCCCGGACCGGGAACTCGACGCGCTCGAGCAGGACGTCGCGCTCGAGCAGCAGTACGTCACCACCCTCTACCGCAAGCTCGACACCGAACGCGCCGACGCGCAGCGCAGGCTCGACGAGACGCTGCGCCAGACCGGCGGCACCCCGCAGGCGCGCACCGAACGCGACGTCGCCACGACGCTCTACACCGACAGGCTGTCCCAGCTGAGCTCCGTCGAGCAGGGCCTGTGCTTCGGCCGCCTCGACTTCCTGCCGGACCACGCCGAGGAGACCACCTACATCGGGCGGCTCGGGCTGTTCGACGAGGACGACGACTACCGCCCGCTGCTCGTCGACTGGCGCGCGCCGGTCGCGCGGCCCTTCTACCTCGCCACCGCCGCCTCGCCCGAAGGTGTCCGGCGCCGTCGCCACATCCGGTCGCTGAGCCGGAAGGTCGTCGGCGTCGACGACGAGATCCTCGACCTCTCCGCCGCCGACCAGGGCCAGGACCTCGGGCTCGCGGGCGAGGCGGCGCTGCTGGCCGCGCTGGAGCGCCGCCGCACCGGCGAGATGAGCGACATCGTCGCCACCATCCAGGCCGAACAGGACCGCATCATCCGTGCGTCGCCGAACGGCGTCCTGGTGGTGCAGGGCGGGCCGGGCACCGGCAAGACCGCCGTCGCGCTGCACCGCGCGGCGTACCTGCTGTACACGCATCGCCAGCAGCTCACCACGCGCGGCGTGCTGGTGGTCGGGCCGAACAGCACGTTCCTCCGCTACATCGGGCAGGTCCTGCCGTCGCTGGGCGAGACCGGGGTGCTGCTGGCCACGATCGGGCAGCTGTACCCGGGTCTGGACGCCGCCGGGCCGGTGACCCGCGAAGCGGCCGAGATCAAGGGGCGCCCGGTGATGGCCGACGTGCTCGCCAACGCGGTCCGCGACCGTCAGCGGGTGCCGGAGCCGGTGCTGGAGATCGAGTTCGAACGCGAGATCCTCATGCTCGACCGCAAGACCTGCACCGAAGCGCGGACACGGGCCCGCCGGTCGCGCCGTCCGCACAACCTCGCGCGGCGGATCTTCGTCTCGGACCTCCTCGACGCGCTGACCCGGCAGGCCGCCCGCAAACTGGGGGAGGACCTGCTCGACGCGCGCGATGTCCAGGACATCCGCGCGGAGGTCGCGGCGGACAAGAACGTGGCCGCCGCGATCAACGGGCTGTGGCCGAAACTCACCCCCGAGATCGTGCTCGACGAGCTGTTCGCCGACCGCGAACGGCTACGCAGCGCGGCCGGGAAAGCCTTGTCGGACACCGATCGTGAGCATCTCTACAGTCCGACGGACGCGAAATGGAGCCCGTCGGACGTCCCGCTGCTCGACGAACTCGCCGAACTGCTCGGCGAGGACGACACCGAAGCCCGCGCCGAGGCCGCCCGCCGTGAGCGGGAGGACCGCGCCTACGCGGAAGGCGTGCTCGACATCCTCGAACAGGACGAGGAGATCGTCGACGAGGAACTGCTGCGGGTGGGCGACGTCCTCGACGCCGAACTGTTCGCCGAACGTCAGCAGCGCCGCAGCGAGATGACCGCGGCACAGCGGGCCGCCCAGGACCGGACCTGGACCTTCGGGCATGTGATCGTCGACGAGGCGCAGGAGCTGACCGCGATGGACTGGCGGCTGCTGATGCGCCGGTCACCGAACCGGTCGATGACGCTGGTCGGCGATGTCGCCCAGACCGGCGCGGCCGGTGGGGCGAAGTCGTGGGGAGAGGCGCTTTCGCCGTACGTCGCCGACCGCTGGCGCCTCGAAGAACTGACCGTCAACTACCGGACCCCGGCGGAGATCATGGCCGTCGCGTCCCGGGTGCTCGCCGACGTCAACCCGGAGTTGGAGGCGCCGGTTTCGGTGCGGGAGACGGGTTTCGAGCCTTGGCTGCGGGTGGTGGACCCGGCGGATCTCGCCGCGGAACTGCCCGGTCTCGTCGGCGCCGAACTGTCCGCGGTGGACGGTGGGACGGTCGCGGTGCTGTGCCCGTCGTCGTTGGTCTCGACACTTTCGGAGACGCTCGGCGAGGCGGGGGACCGGGTGTCGGTGATGCCGGTCGAGCGGGCGAAGGGGCTGGAGTTCGATTCGGTCCTGCTGGTCGCCCCGGACGAGGTCGTCGCCGAGTCGCCGCGCGGGCTCAACGATCTTTACGTGGCCCTGACCAGGGCGACCCGGCGGATGGGCGTAGTGCAGACCGGTGACCTTGTTCCCGCGCTGGAGGGTCTTGGCTAAGGTCGGCCGCATGCGCACATTCGGCAAGATCGTGGTCATCGGCGCGGGCGTCCTCGCCCTGGCGGCCTGTGGCGAAAAGCAGAACACCGCAGGTTCCGTCCAGTCGTCCTCCGGCGCGGCCCCCGCGTCGGCGGCGTCGTCGGCTCCGGCCGCCCCCAAGGGCAAGGAATGCACGGCGGAGGACGTGAAGACCACCGGGAAGTTCGGCGAGGCGCCGACCATCACCATCCCGGACGACTGCGATCCGCCGAAGAAGCTCATCACCAAGGACCTCGAGCCGGGCACCGGCGAGGGCGCCAAGGCCGGCGCGAACCTGAAGATGAACTATTCGCTGGTCACCTGGTCCAACAAGCAGAAGCTGGACAGCTCGTTCGACCGCGGTGAACCGTTCGAGCTGACGCTCGGCGCCGGCATGGTCATCCAGGGCTGGGACAAGGGCCTCGAAGGGATCAAGCAGGGCGCGCGGCGGCTGCTGATCATCCCGCCGGACCTCGGCTACGGCCAGGGCGGCAACGGCATCGCGCCGAACGAGACCCTGGTGTTCGTGACCGACGCGGTGAGTGTCCCGACCGACAAGGGCTGATGGGGACCTCCGACGGCCGCGTCCACCGCGGACGGGTTCGTTCCTGGCTGGTGGACGACGGCTGGGGAGTGGTCGGGTCGGCCGATTTCGCCGACCCGATCTGGGTCCATTATTCGATGCTGGAGGGTTTCGGGCCCGGAGAATTCCGGAAGCTCGACGTGGGCGACGAGGTCGAGCTGACCGTCGAGCACGCGGAACAGGACGAGTTCCGGCTGCGGGCGCTCTGGGTCCGTGCCGCAAGTCCGTGAAGGCCTCCTTGAGGGACCCAGGGTCCCTCAAGGAGGCCTTCACGGACTTCCTGGTCAGCCGGCGTACTCCCAGGTGAGCAGCGTGATCTCCAGCCCCTTCTCGACCTTCGCCTCGGGCGGCAGGTCGGTCAGGGCGTAGCCGACCCGGCGAGCGACGGCCTGGCTGGCCGCGTTCTCGGCGTCGATCTTCAGCCGGAGCGGTCCGAGCCCGAGGTCCAGCGCGTGCGTGGTGAGCACCCGCAGGGACCGTGCCGCCAGATCGCGCCCGCGGTGGGCGGGGCCGACGGCGTACCCGAGTTCGGCCGCATCCTCGTTCAGGAACAGCACCACCTCGCCGAGCGGTTCGCCGCCGTCGTCCGTGATGGCGAGCCGCAGCCCCGTGCCCTCCGCGCGACGGGTGACGTACTTCTCATAGTGCGCCTTCGCCGCCACCTCGTCGAACGGGGAGGGCAGCGGCGTGAACCGCGCGACGGCCGGGTTGTCGAACAGCCCCGGCATGAACGCGATGTCGTCCTCGGCCCACTCCCGCAGGACGAGTCCCTCACCGGTGAGCCGGACCTCCTCCGGCCAGAGGTTCGTCACGGGATCAGCAGGAGCTTGCCGGTGGTGCGGCGCCCCTGGAGGTCTTCGTGCGCCTGGCGCGCGTCGGCCAGCGGGTAGCGGCCGCCGATCCGGATGGTCAGCGAGCCGTCCTGGACGGCGGTGAACAGTTCGTTCACGCGCCACTCCAGTTCCTCGCGCGTGAGCACGTAGTGCGCGGAGGTCGGGCGGGTGAGGTACACCGAGCCGCTGCGGTTGAGCAGCTGCGGGTCGATCGGCGGCACCGGACCGCTGGCCGCACCGTAGAGGGCGAGCAGGCCGCGGATCTTCAGGCTCGCCAGGCTGCCGTCCACAGTGGACTTGCCGACGCCGTCGTAGACCACGTCGACGCCCTTGCCGCCGGTGAGGTCCCGGGTCGCCTCGGCGAAGTCGACCTGGTCGTAACGGATGACGTCGTCCGCGCCCGCCTGCTTGGCGAGTCCGGCCTTCTCTTCGGTGGAGACGGTGCCGATCACCCGGGCACCGCGGGCCTTCGCCAGCTGGACCAGCAGCAGGCCCATACCACCCGCCGCGGCGTGGATGAGCACGTCGTCACCGGCCTTGACCTCGTAGGTCGAGGCGATCAGCGCGTGCGCGGTGATCCCTTGGAGCATCGTCGCGGCGGCGGTCTCCTCGGACACGCCGTCCGGGATCTTCACCGCGATCGTCGCCGGAACCAGACGACGCTGGGCGTAGCTGCCCAGCGAACCCTGCCAGGCGACCCGGTCGCCGACGGCGAAACCGGTCACGTCCGCGCCGACCGCCGCCACCGTGCCGGCGCCCTCCATGCCCAGGACGAACGGCGTGTCGACCGGGTAGATGCCCTCGCGGTGATAGGTGTCGATGTAGTTGACGCCCGCCGCGGCGACGTCCACGAGCAGTTCGCCGGAACCGGGTTCGCCGACCTCGACTTCCGACAGCTCAAGGACTTCGGGGCCACCGGTTCGCCGGATCTGCACTGCCGCGGGCATACATCCTCCTCGTTCAAGGTCGTTCCGACCGGCACAACTATGGCCGACGCCACGGTTATTCCGCGTCCCGGGCCTTTCGCGGTTAAGCTCGGCGCGTGGCTGAGACCGAAGAGAAGACCG
The DNA here is from genome assembly GCF_022479115.1 of Amycolatopsis sp. EV170708-02-1. Classification (NCBI taxonomy): domain Bacteria; kingdom Bacillati; phylum Actinomycetota; class Actinomycetes; order Pseudonocardiales; family Pseudonocardiaceae; genus Amycolatopsis; species Amycolatopsis sp. EV170708-02-1. Next base: position 647,921 of record NZ_CP092497.1, on the reverse strand, counting down.
AGACCGCCGCCCCCACGTCGCGCCAGGTCGCGGCCGCCCGCGACTTCGTGAAGCGGCACGGGAAGCCTTCGCGCGCGGTGGTGGAGAACATCGGCCGGGTCGGCGCGCGGGTCGTGCTCGTGGGCGCCGACGGCGCGCTCGGCGACGTCGTCGTCGCCTCCGTGGAAGCGGGCGAGGCGCTGGTCGAGGCCGTCGAAGACCTCGAACCGGCCGAATGGGACAGCGAGACCGTGAAGGCCACCAAGATCGGCGCCGAGCACCGCCGCCGGATGGCGGGGAAGTGAGCGGCTCCGCGATCTTCGTCGCCTGTTCCACCCTGCCGGAAGGCGACGGCGACGAGCACGCCGTTCCCGAGGCGCTGGCCGACCTCGGCTTCAAGACCCGCTGGGCCGCCTGGGACGACACGACGGTCGACTTCGGCGCCGCGGATATCGTGGTGCTGCGCGCCACCTGGGATTACGCCGAGCGCCACGACGAGTTCCTGTCCTGGACCGAATCCGTGCCGGCGCTGTCCAACGCGGCCGAAGTCGTGCGCTGGAACACCGACAAGTCCTATCTGGCCGAACTCGGCGACGCCGGGGTCGCGGTCGTGCCGACGACCCTGATCGCGCCGGACGACAAGGCCCCGCGCTGGCCCAAGGGCGAGTTCGTGCTGAAGCCGGCCATCGGCGCCGGTTCGCGCGGAGCGGGCCGGTTCACCGCGGGCGACGAGGCCGCAGCGCACCTGTCCGGGCTGCAGGCGGACGGGAACACCGTGCTGCTCCAGCCGTATCAGTCCAGTGTGGACAGTGAGGGCGAGATCGCGCTGGTGTACTTCGGCGGCGTGTACTCGCACGCGTTCTCGAAGGCCGCGATGCTGGGCCGGGAACTCGACGAATCCGGGCTGTACGTGACGGAGAAGCTCGCGCCCGTGCAGCCCGCCGCGGGATTCCGCGCGCTGGCCGAAGACACTCTCGACGCGACAGCGGCGCTGCTCGGCATCCTGCGCGCGGAGCTGCTCTACGCCCGTGTCGACCTCGTCGCCGGGCCGGACGGACGGCCGCTGCTGCTGGAACTGGAGCTCGTCGAGCCTTCGCTCGGTTTCCGGCAGACCGATGCGGCCGCCGCGTGGCGCTTCGCCTCCGCCGTGCGGCAGCAACTCGCCTGACACCCCGCATTTCGTCCTCTGAACGCGATCCTTGCGTGTGCAAGTACCGCATTCAGAGGACTAAATGCGACGGGGTCAGGCGGGTTTCACGAGCTTCGCCGCCAGCCGCTCCGGCTTCGGCCACCGCACGTCCCGCGCCCAGCCGAACTTCTCGAACAGCCAGATCACGCGTGCCGACACGTCGACCTGTCCGCGCAGGACACCGTGCCGCGCGCAGGTCGGGTCGGCGTGGTGGGAGTTGTGCCACGACTCGCCCATGGACAGGATCGCCAGCGGCCAGAAGTTCGCCGCCTTGTCCCGGCTCGCGAACGGGCGCTCGCCGACCAGGTGACAGATCGAGTTCACCGACCAGGTGACGTGGTGGAGGAACGCGATCCGGACCAGCCCGGCCCAGAAGAACCCGGTCACCACACCCCACCACGACCAGCTGATCAGCCCGCCGAGCACCGCGGGCAGCGCGAGGCTCAGCGTGATCCACAGCCAGAAGTAGCGGTTCACCACGCGAAGGTCCTTGTCGGCCACCAGGTCCGGCGCGAAACGGTCGTAGTTGGTCACCTCGCGGCTGAACATCCAGCCCATGTGCGCGTGCCAGAAGCCGCGCAGCAGCGCCCCGGGCGACGTCCCGAACAGCCAGGGGGAGTGCGGGTCGCCTTCACGGTCGGCGAAGGCGTGGTGGCGACGGTGGCTGGCCACCCAGAAGATCACCGAACCCTGCACCGCGAAACTGCCGGCGATGGCGAGCGCGACCCGCAGCGGGCGCCGGGCCTTGAAGGCGCCGTGGGTGAAGTACCGGTGGTAGCCGACGGTCACCCCGAGCGTCCCGAGGGTGTAGAACACCGCCGCCAGCGCGAGATCGACCCAGGTCATGCCCCAGCCCCACACGATCGGCACGGCGGCGAGCAGCGCGACGAACGGGACCAGCAGGAAGGTCTTGAGTATCAGCATCTCCCCGGAGCCTCGGCGGTGGGAGATCAGGGGTTTGGACGGACTGGCCGGTGCGTCCGGCTCCGTGCTGGCGGTCATGCGACACCTCGTGCCTCGACTCGGTGGTGACCCCCGTGTGGGGCACCGAGCGCAGCGTAAGGGCACCGTCTGGCGAACACGCCGCCTGGGGGTTACGTCCGGTTCAGTTCGAGGTGGCGAGTTCGCGTTCCGGCGCGTTCGCCGAGGCCACGGGACCACGGTCGCGCGAGCTGCACCACAGCGCCGCCGTCGAGATGATCACCAGCGCGGAGCCGAGGACGTGGAAGGAGACCAGCGCCTCCGGGACACCGAGGCCGTACTGGACCGAGCCCACGACGCCCTGGAGGACCGCCACGACCCACACGATGGCGTAGCGCTGCCACAGCTGCTTCGGCGTCTCGCCCCGCATCAGCTGGAGCCCGAAGACGGCCAGCACGATCAGGTAGACCACGAGCAGACCACCGTGGATCTGGGTGAGCGTCTCGATCGGGGCCTGGAGCCGGTGGGTGCCGGGGTCGCCGCCGTGCGGGCCCGCGCCGGTCACCACGGTGCCCGCGACGAGGACGGCCCACATGGCCGCGGCGAGCACGATCAGCGTCTTGCGGCCCGCGTCCGGGATGAGCCAGCGTGCGGGCTCGTCGCCCTCCTTGAACGCCCGCAGCAGCAGTACCGCGAGCCAGACCAGGGGAGTGGAGGCCAGGAAGTGGAGCGCGACGGTCCACCATTCGAGCTTCGCGAGCACGGTGATCCCGCCGACGACCGCCTGCAGCATCACGCCCGCGGGCATCGTCCAGGCCAGCTTCACCAGGCGACGGCGGCTCGGGTGCTCGATCTGCACGCGCCACGCGGTGATCACGCACAGGGCGGCGACCAGGATGACCACCCCGGTCAGCATCCGGTTGCTGAACTCGATCCACTGGGTGAGCGCGTCGAACTCGGGGTGCGCGACCGGCACGATGCTGCCTTCGACGCACTGCGGCCAGGTCGGGCAGCCGAGACCCGAACCCGTGACCCGGACGACCGATCCGGTGACGCCGATTCCGGCCTGGGCGATCACCGCCGCTATCGCGACCGCCCGCTGGACCGCGAACGAGGGATACGGCAGACGCGCTACAAGGCTCTGGAACGGCACCGTCCGATGCTAGAACGCCCTTCCTGAGAGCGTTGCACCGGCCGCACCGGCTGTGTCGGCCGCCTCAGGTGAGCTTGGTGGTCTTGCTCGCCACCGCGCCCGCGACGACGCCCCAGCCGACGAGCACCGCGAACGGGCCCCAGCCGAACGAACCGTCCAGCAGCACCGACCGCAGGCCTTCGGCGAGCGCGCCCGAGGGCAGCAGTTCGACGATCCACGCGACGCCGGACGGCATCGTCGACGGCGCCAGCAGGATGCCGCCGGCGAGCAGCAGCACGAACCACACGATGTTCGCCAGCGCCAGCACGGCCTCCGCGCGCAGCGCCCCGCCGAGCAGCAGGCCCAGCGCGCCGAACGCGAGCGTGCCGACGATCAGGAACGGGATCGCGCCGAGGATCCCGCCGAGCGACGGCGACCAGCCCAGCAGCGCGGCGACGACACCGAGGATCACCGCCTGCAGCGCGACCACCACGAGCGCGGCGGCCACCCGGCCCGCGACGAGCAGCCAGCGGGGCAGCGCGGTGGCGGAAAGCCGTTTGAGGACGCCGTAACGACGGTCGAAGCCCAGCGCGATGGCCTGCCCGGTGAACGCGGACGACATCACCGCCAGCGCCAGGATCCTCGGCGTGATCCAGTCCACTTTGGACGCATCGCCGAGCTGCGACGACGGCAGGATGTCCAGCAGCGACAGGCCGATCAGCAGCGCGAGCGGGATGAGCAGGGTCAGCAGGATCTGCTCGCCGTGGCGCAGCGTCAGGCTCGCCTCGACCTTCGCGTGCGTGCGGAGCATCTTGCCGAGCGACCCGCGACCGGGGCGGGGGTGAACGTGCCCGGGGCGAACCGGGGGGTGGGCGTGGTGGTCATGCGCGCAGTTCCCGTCCGGTCAGCTCCAGGAAGACCTCTTCCAGCGTGCGCCTGCCGACCTGCAGTTCCTCCGGCATGACACCCTGCTGCGCGCACCACGCGGTCACCGTCGACACCACCTGCGGGTCGATCGCGCCCTCGACGAGATACGTCCCCGGCGCCGACTCGTGGACGAGGTGACCCTCGGGCAGCGCCGCGGTCAGCAGCGCGGTGTCGAGCCGCGTGCGGGCCTTGAACCGCAGCTGCGCCGTCTCGCCGGCTTCGACGGTCAGCGACTGCGGGGAGCCTTCGACGACGACCTTGCCGTGGTCGACGATCACCACGGTGTCGGCCAGCGTTTCGGCCTCCTCCATCAGATGCGTGGTGAGCAGCACGCTGACGCCGTCGGCGCGCAGCGCTTCGAGCAGATCCCAGACCAGGCGGCGGGCCTGCGGGTCCATCCCGGCCGTCGGCTCGTCGAGGAAGAGCAGCTCCGGCCGTCCGACGAGCGCGCAGGCGAGCGAGAGCCGTTGCTGCTGCCCGCCGGAAAGCCGTTTGAACGGCGTCTTCCTCGCTCCCGAAAGACCGAGCACGTCCAGCAGCCAGGCCGGGTCGAGCGGATTCGCCGCGCACGCGGCGACCAGTCCGAGCATCTCGTCGGCGCGGACGCCGGGATACGCGCCGCCGCCCTGGGGCATCACGCCGATCCGGGGCCGCAGCGCGGCGCCGTCGCGGGCCGGGTTCAGGCCCAGCACCCGGACTTCGCCGTCGTCAGGCCGCAGGAAGCCTTCGCAGATCTCGACGGTGGTGGTTTTGCCGGCCCCGTTCGGGCCGAGCAGCGCGAGCAGTGTGCCACGTTCCATCCGCAGGTCGAGTCCATCGACGGCGGTGGTGGATCCGTAGCGCTTCACCAGCCCGGTGATCTCGACGGCGGGGGCGTTCACGACAGGTCACGATACGGCCTCACGCCGGGACCGAATGCTCCGGGGACGGTCTGGACAGCAGCAGTGGTGAGAGGCGGTGGACGATGAACAGCCCCAGCAGCGTGACGACCCCGGCCGCGGCCCACGCGAACGGCAGGACGAAACCGCGGCCCTCGAAGGTGCTTCCCGTCGTCGGCAGCAGGAACGGCAGGACGGCGGTGACGATCGTCGCGGCGATGCGGAACCGCGAGGTCCCCGCCGCCGCGGCGAGCGGGATGATCGCCCACAGCAGGTACCAGGGCTGCAGCGCGACGTGCAGCACCATCACCGCGCCGAGGGAGACACCGAGGCCGATGATCGGCCGGTAGCGCCATTTGAAGCTGTCCCAGAGGAATTTGACCGTCACCGCGCCCGCGACGAGATAGCCGAGGGCGCCCAGGATCGGCACCATCGCGTTGGTGTGGTTGCCGAGGCCGAGCGCGATGCCGAGGACACCGCCGAGCGCGGCGAGCTCCGAGGTCGGCGAGATCCACGAGCGGACCAGCCCGGGCGTCCCGAGCGCGCCGACCCAGCCGAAACCGAGTCCGGTGCCGTAACAGACCGCCACCAGGGTCACCCCGAACAGCAACGCCATCGGCACCGCGGCGGTGACCAGGTCCTTGATCCGGCCGTGCCAGCGTCTGGCCACCATCACGGTGAAGAACGGCAGCGCCAGGATCGCGTTGATCTTCACCGCGACGCCGAGGGTGATGAGCACCACCCCGAGCCCGATGTAGAGGAGCTCGCCCTTGGCCAGCGGGGGGACGGTGTCGTTCTTGAACCGCACCGGCATCCGCTGGAGGCCGACCTCCAGCCCGGCCACCATGAGCCCGATCGCGAGCGCGTCGTTGTGGGCGCCCGCGACGAAGTGGAAGATCAGCAGCGGGTTCGCCGCGCCGAGCCACAACGCGGTGGCGGGCTGCACGCCGAACCGCCGGGCCAGCCGGGGCAGCGCCCAGATGATCAGGATGACGCCGATCAGCGCGAGCCCGCGCTGCAGCAGCACACCGGTGACGATGTTGCCGCTGCTGAGCGGGGCGAGCCAGCCGCCGAGACGCAGCAGCAGCGGACCGTACGGCGCCGGGGTCTCGCGCCACATGTTGGAGACGCCCGAGGTCAGCGGGTCGGAGACGCCGAGCGCTTCGGCTGGGCCGAGCGAGTACGGGTCCATCCCGCGGGCCACGATCTCGCTCTGCGCGAGATAGCTGTAGACGTCGCGGGAGAACAGCGGGGGGATGAACAGCAGTGGCGCGCACCAGAGCGCGATGGTGCGGGCGAGCTGGCCCTGGGTGGCGAGGCGGCGGCGCGCGGGCTGCGCGAACCGGCCGAGCAGCAGCCAGCTGAGCACGATGATCGCCATCCCGGCCAGGCCCATCGCGAGCGAGACCATCGGGATCCGGGTGAACAGCCGCAGGACCGGGATCTCCTGCACCGGGTTGATCACCGGGGCGGCGCCCGCGCCGAGCGAGCCCAGCGCGAGGAACAGGGAACCGACCGCGCCGAACCGGCGGACCACGTTCAGCCCGCGCAGTTCCTTGTCGTCCAGTGGTTCCGGATCGTGCGGGCGCCCGGGAACGAGCGTCGCCACCGACCCCGGATCCCGGTCTTCCGGCTCTGCCCCGTCCGTGTCCCGCTGTGCCGGGTGATCGCCCACTGCCACGCACGAAGGGTAGCGATCGCGGGAACAGACCGGGCGGGTACGTGGTTACCGGGGGCTGAAGGGGACTTTCCCCGCATGCGACGCGGTGAAGGACGCTTTCGTCTCATCGCATGCGGGGAAAGCGTCCTTCAGCCCCGTGAAGTGACCCACGCCACTCCGTGAGGCACCCCTCTTTGCCGTCTCCCCGGAAATACGTCACACTTGTGTTGTGAAAAAGACGGGGACGCAGGACGAGGCCGGTGGCGACATGCCCCGCGCCGAGGTTCAGCCTGTCCCCGCGCAGGTCGGCCCCGAGGGGCGGACCAGGCACGAAGTGGCCCGTTTGCTGCTGGAACAGGGTCCGATGACCGCCGTCGTGGTGGCCGAGCAGCTGGGGATCAGCGCCGCCGCCGTCCGCCGTCATCTCGACGCGCTGCTCGCCGACGGCGAGGCCGAAACCCGGGACGCGCCCCGCCGCGGCCCCCGCGGACGAGGCCGTCCCGCCAAGAACTTCCTGCTCACCGAAGCGGGCCGTGCCCGGTTCGGGCACGCCTACGACGACCTCGCGTCCTCGGCCATCCGCTTCCTCGCCGAACACGCCGGGGAAGACGCCGTGAAGGCCTTCGCGGAGGCTCGCGTCGCTTCGCTGGTCGGCCCGCACCAGGACGCGATCACCAAGCACACGGACCCGGCCGCCCGTGCCGAGGCTCTCGCTGCGGCGCTGACCAGGGAGGGCTACGCTGCGTCGACCCGTCAGGTCGGTGTCGGCGAACAGCTCTGCCAGCACCATTGCCCGGTCGCCCACGTCGCCGCCGAGTTCCCTCAGTTGTGCGAAGCCGAGACAGAGGCTTTCGCGGAACTTCTGGGTACTCACGTCCAGCGGCTGGCGACCATCGCGCGCGGTGACAACGCGTGCACCACACACGTACCCGTCGTTCCGGCGGGTCACCCGGCCACACCCGGGCCGGGAAGCACGGCGCCCTCCCCAGGGCGCACAGCACGGATCCCGAATGGAGGGAAACCCGCATGACTGCCGCTGCCGAGCAGCGCACTCCCACCACCGCGCCCATGAGCCAGGAAGAGACCATCGAGTCCCTTGGCAAGTACGCGTTCGGCTGGGCGGACTCCGACGAGGCGGGCTCAACGGCCCGTCGCGGACTGAACGAGGACGTCGTCACCGACATCTCCTCGAAGAAGTCCGAGCCGGAGTGGATGCGCGAAGCGCGACTGAAGGCGCTCAAGCTCTTCGACTTGAAGCCGATGCCCAACTGGGGTGCGGACCTCTCCGGGATCGACTTCGACAACATCAAGTACTTCGTGCGGTCCACGGAGAAGCAGGCCACTTCCTGGGAAGACCTGCCCGAGGACATCAAGAACACGTACGACAAGCTGGGCATCCCCGAGGCGGAGAAGCAGCGCCTCGTCGCCGGTGTCGCCGCGCAGTACGAGTCCGAGGTCGTCTACCACCAGATCCGCGAGGACCTGGAGGCCCAAGGCGTCCTGTTCCTGGACACCGACACCGCGCTCAAGGAGCACCCGGAGATCTTCAAGGAGTACTTCGGCTCCGTGATCCCGGCCGGGGACAACAAGTTCTCCGCGCTGAACACCGCGGTGTGGTCCGGCGGTTCGTTCATCTACGTGCCCAAGGGCGTCAAGGTGGACATCCCGCTGCAGGCGTACTTCCGCATCAACACCGAGAACATGGGTCAGTTCGAGCGGACCCTGATCATCGTCGACGAAGACGCCTACGTGCACTACGTCGAGGGTTGCACCGCGCCGATCTACCAGTCCGACTCGCTGCACTCGGCGGTCGTGGAGATCATCGTGAAGAAGGGCGCCCGCTGCCGCTACACGACCATCCAGAACTGGTCGAACAACGTCTACAACCTGGTCACCAAGCGCGCCAAGTGCGAAGAGGGCGCGACCATGGAGTGGATCGACGGCAACATCGGGTCCAAGGTCACGATGAAGTACCCGTCCGTGTTCCTCATGGGCGAGCACGCCAAGGGCGAGGTCCTCTCGGTCGCGTTCGCGGGCGAGGGACAGCACCAGGACGCCGGCGCGAAGATGGAGCACCTGGCGCCGCACACCTCCTCGACCATCGTGTCGAAGTCGGTGGCGCGCGGCGGTGGCCGCACCTCGTACCGCGGCCTGGTGAAGGTCGCGAAGCGGGCGCACCACTCGCGCTCCAGCGTCGTCTGTGACGCGCTGCTGGTGGACACGATCTCGCGGTCGGACACGTACCCGTACGTCGACATCCGCAACGACGAGGTCTCCATGGGCCACGAGGCGACCGTCTCGAAGGTCAGCGAAGACCAGATGTTCTACCTCATGTCGCGCGGTCTCGACGAGGCCGAGGCCATGGCGATGATCGTGCGCGGGTTCGTCGAGCCGATCGCGCGTGAGCTGCCGATGGAGTACGCGCTCGAGCTGAACCGCCTGATCGAGCTTCAGATGGAAGGGTCCGTCGGCTAGTCATGTCGGTTACCGAGAACAACGTTTCCGAAGCGATGCGCGAAGGGGTCGTCATCCCGGCGACCTCTCGCGCGGAGCGCTTCACCTCCTACGACGTCGAGGCCTTCGAGGTCCCGGCGGCCGTGAGGAGAACTGGCGTTTCACTCCGATGAAGCGGCTGCGCGGCCTGCACGACGGGTCCGCCGCCGCCTCGGGTTCGGCCACCGTGGACGCCGACGCCGCCCCCGAACTGAAGATCGAGACGGTCGGCCGGGACGACGAGCGCCTCGGCGCCGCGGGTGTCCCGAGCGACCGGATCGCCGCGCAGGCCTACTCCTCGTTCACCGAGGCCACCGTCATCACGGTGCCCAAGGAGACGAAGACGTCCAAGCCGTCGACGGTGAAGATCACCGGACCCGGCGAGGGCAAGGTCGCCTACGGGCACGTGCAGGTGCGCGCCGAGCAGTTCTCCGAGGCCGTCATCGTCCTCGACCACGTCGGCTCCGGCACCTACGCCGACAACGTCGAGTTCGTCATCGGCGATTCGGCGAACGTCACCGTGGTCAGCGTCCAGGACTGGGCCGACGACGCGGTGCACGTCTCCGAGCAGCACCTCAAGCTCGGCCGCGACGCCACGCTCAAGCACATCGTCATCACCCTGGGCGGTGACCTCGTCCGCGTCTCGCCGACGGCGACCTTCGCCGACAAGGGCGGCGACGTCGAGATGCTCGGCCTGTACTTCGCGGACTCGGGCCAGCACCAGGAGCACCGTCTCTTCGTCGACCACGCGGTGCCGAACTGCAAGTCGCGGGTGATGTACAAGGGCGCGCTGCAGGGCGACGACGCGCACACCGTATGGGTCGGCGACGTGCTGATCCGGGCGGCCGCCGAGGCCACCGACACCTACGAGCTCAACCGCAACCTGGTGCTGACGCCGGGCGCGCGGGCGGACTCGATCCCGAACCTCGAGATCGAGACCGGCGAGATCGAAGGCGCCGGCCACGCGAGCGCGACGGGAAGGTTCGACGACGAGCAGTTGTTCTACCTCCAGTCGCGCGGAATCGGCGAAGACGCCGCGCGCCGCCTGGTCGTACGCGGGTTCTTCCACGAGATCCTGGTCAAGATCGGCGTTCCCGAGGTGCGCGAGCGTCTCGAGGCCGCGATCGAAGCCGAACTCGAAGCCGTGGGCGCCTGAGCCCTCGTCCGTCCACATCAGACTTTTAGGAAAGAAATGCCTACGCTGGAAATCAAGGATCTGCACGCCTCGGTCACGACCGAGGAGGGCCCCAAGGAGATCCTCAAGGGCGTCAACCTGACCATCAAGTCGGGCGAGACCCACGCGATCATGGGCCCCAACGGTTCGGGCAAGTCCACGCTGTCCTACGCCATCGCCGGTCACCCCAAGTACGAAGTCACCTCCGGGCAGGTCCTGCTCGACGGTGAGGACGTGCTGGAGATGAGCGTCGACGAGCGTGCCCGCGCGGGCCTGTTCCTCGCCATGCAGTACCCGGTCGAGGTGCCGGGCGTGTCCATGTCCAACTTCCTCCGCACCGCGGCCACCGCGGTCCGTGGCGAGGCCCCCAAGCTGCGCCACTGGGTCAAGGAGGTCAAGGAGGAGATGGGCAAGCTGGAGATCTCGTCCGAGTTCGCCGAGCGTTCGGTGAACGAGGGCTTCTCCGGCGGCGAGAAGAAGCGCCACGAGATCCTGCAGCTGGCGCTGCTCAAGCCGAAGATCGCCATCCTCGACGAGACCGACTCCGGCCTCGACGTCGACGCGCTGCGCGTCGTGTCCGAGGGCGTCAACGAGTTCAAGGCCAACAACGACGCCGGCGTCATGCTGATCACGCACTACACGCGGATCCTGCGGCACATCACGCCCGACTTCGTGCACGTCTTCGCCGGCGGCAAGATCGTCGAGTCCGGTGGCCGTGAGCTCGCGGACGAGCTGGAGGAGAACGGGTACGTGAAGTACACCGGCTCCGCCGAGACCGCCGCCGTCTGATCACTGAACTTCACGACTACACCGAGAGGAGTTGGCCCGATGACCACCACCACGGCTAACTCTCCTGATGGACCCTCCGCTGAGACGAGTACGTCGGGTCGTGTTCCGCTGGACGTAGCGGCCATCAGGGCCGACTTCCCGATCCTGACCCGCACCGTGCGGGACGGGAAACCCTTGGTGTATCTGGATTCCGGTGCGACGTCCCAGAAGCCGGCGCAGGTGCTCGAAGCCGAGCGCCGGTTCCTGGAGACCTCGAACGCCGCGGTGCACCGCGGCGCGCACCAGCTCGCCGAGGAGGCGACCGACGCCTACGAATCCGCCCGCGTGCGGATCGCGGAGTTCGTCGGCGCCTCCCCGCACGAGCTGGTGTTCACCAAGAACGCCACCGAGGGCATCAACCTCGTCGCCTACGCGATGAGCAACGCCGCCACGGCCGGTCCCGGGGCCGAGCGGTTCAAGATCGGTCCCGGTGACGAGATCGTCATCACCGAGATGGAGCACCACGCGAACCTGGTGCCGTGGCAGCAGCTCTGCCAGCGCACCGGCGCCACGCTGAAGTGGTTCTCCGTCACCGCGGACGGCCGCCTCGATCTGTCCAATGTGGACGAGCTGATCACCGAGCGGACCAAGGTGCTCGCGTTCACGCACCAGTCCAACGTGCTCGGCACGATCAACCCGGTCGAGTTCCTGGTGAAGAAGGCCCGCAAGGTCGGCGCGCTGGTCGTGCTGGACGCCTGCCAGTCGGTGCCGCACTTCCCCGTGGATCTGCACGCGCTGGACGTCGACTTCGCCGCTTTCGCCGGGCACAAGATGGTCGGCCCGTACGGTATCGGTGTCCTGTACGGCCGCCGTGAGCTGCTCGAAGCGATGCCGCCGTTCCTGACCGGTGGCTCGATGATCGAGCTGGTCCGCATGGAGCAGACCACCTTCGCCGCGCCGCCGCAGCGGTTCGAGGCCGGCACGCCGATGACGTCGCAGGCCGTCGGTCTCGGCGCGGCCGCCGACTACCTGTCGGCGATCGGCATGGACCGGGTCGCCGCGCACGAGCATCTCCTCACCGAGGCGGCGCTCGCCGGGCTCGGCGAGATCCCGGGTGTGCGGATCATCGGCCCGACCGACATGGCCGACCGCGGCGGACTGGTGTCGTTCGTCATCGACGGCGTCCACCCGCACGACTCGGGGCAGGTGCTGGACAGCCTCGGTGTCGCCGTCCGCGTCGGGCACCACTGCGCGTGGCCGCTGCACCGGGCCTGCTCGGTGCCCGCGACCGTGCGCGCGTCGTTCTACGTCTACAACACACTGTCCGAAGTGGACGCGCTGGTGAACGGTGTGCGTGAGGCGCAGAAGTTCTTCGGGGTGGCGTGATGAACCTGGAGAGCATGTACCAGGAGATCATCCTGGATCACTACAAGAACCCGCACGGCCGCGGTCTGCGCGAGCCGTTCGACGCCGAGTCGTTCCAGGTCAACCCGACCTGCGGCGACGAGGTGACGTTGCGGGTGAAGGTCGACGACGGGAAGGTCGACGACGTCTCCTACGAGGGACAGGGCTGTTCGATCAGCCAGGCTTCCACGTCGGTCTTGACGGATCTCGTCGTCGGGCACACCGTGGAGGAGGCGTTCACCACCATGGACGCCTTCGTCGAGCTGATGCAGGGCAAAGGGCAGATCGAACCCGACGAGGACGTGCTGGAGGACGGCATCGCCTTCGCCGGCGTGGCCAAGTACCCGGCCCGCGTGAAATGCGCCCTGCTCGGGTGGATGGCGTTCAAGGACGCCGTCGCCCGCACGACCAACGGAGTTGAGACGGCATGACCGAACAGCAGACCGAAACCCGCGAGGGGCGCACGGCCGCCGACCTCGACGCCGAGACCGCCGCCGCCCCGGACGCCGCCGACGTGGCGAAGGTCGAGGACGTCGAAGAGGCGATGCGCGACGTCGTCGACCCCGAACTCGGCATCAACGTCGTCGACCTCGGGCTGGTCTACGACATCCGCGTCGAGGCGGACAACACCGCCACCATCGACATGACCCTGACCTCGGCGGCCTGCCCGCTGACCGACGTCATCGAGGACCAGACCGGTGCCGCACTCGTCGGCGGGGGAACGGGACTGGTCAAGGACTTCCGGATCAACTGGGTCTGGATGCCGCCGTGGGGTCCGGAGAAGATCACCGACGACGGCCGCGAACAGCTGCGGGCGCTCGGCTTCACCGTCTGATTCCCTGCTTTTGCGTGAAGGCCCCCTTCACCCGGCTCAGCCGGGTGAAGGGGGCCTTCACGCGCTTTTGGGGCTTGCGGTGGCGTATAACGACCTATACCGCATCGCGAGTGCGGGTAGCGCCGGTTCGCGTGTCTGGATGGACGACACGCGTGATCCGACGGACGACAGGCGTGATTGGGCGGACGACTCGCGGCGAAACCTCGGCCGGGCGCGTGTCGTCCATCCAGACACACGTGTCGTCCGTCGGATCACGCGAGTCGTCCGGTCAAGCACGCGACCCTGCCGCAATAGGCTGCACCGATGATCGTCCGGTCCATCGCGCTCTTCGCACTCGCCGCCCTGCTGGAGATCGGCGGCGCCTGGCTGATCTGGCAGGGCGTCCGGGAGCACCGCGGCTACCTCTGGATCGGCGCCGGTGTCGTCGCGCTGGGCCTCTACGGCTTCGTCGCGACACTGCAGCCTGACGCGAACTTCGGCCGTATCCTCGCCGCGTACGGCGGAGTGTTCGTCGCGGGTTCGCTGGCGTGGGGGATGGTCGCCGACGGCTACCGGCCGGACCGCTATGACGTGATCGGTGCGCTCATCTGCCTGGCCGGCGTCGGCGTCATCATGTACGCGCCCCGAGGTTGAGTGGCGCTACTCTGCGCTGTGACTGAAACGGATTTCCCCGCTCCGCCCGCCGACAGACCCGGGCCGAAGCGAAGATTCTCCCCGCTCCTGTTCGTGATGATCCTGCTGGCGGTCGTCGGCGTCGGCACCGGCGGATACGGGTTCTGGACCCTGCTGAGCTATCGCATGGTGAGTGTTCCCAGCGGCGGTATGTTGCCCTCGGTCCAGCCTGGGACGGTAGTGCTCTACCGCTGGACCCCGCTTGCCGAGATCCCTCGCGGCGCGGTGGTTCTCATGGATCTTTCCGCGTTCCCGGACGCGAGCCCCGGCGACGGTCAGATCATCAAGCGGGTGATCGGCGTCGGGGGTGATCAGGTCGTCTGCTGCACGAACGACAACCTGATCACCGTCAACGGGAAGCCGGTCAAGGAGCCGTACGCCGACGACGACAACGGTTACGGCCGCAAGGAGTACCGGCCGTTCAGCGTCCAAGTGCCGCCCGAGGCCGTGTTTGTCGTGGGGGATCAGCGGAACAACTCCCGGGACTCGCGGCTTTACGTCGGCATGCCGGGCGACGGCGCCGTGCCGCTGTCGAAGGTGAACGGAGTCGTCGTCGGGCTGGGCAGTGTCCTCGCCGCCGACCCGTTCCCGCAGACCACCGCGTTCGTCGAGGCAGGCCTGCCCGGCGATCCGGTGTCCGACACCGGGTTCCGCACTTCGCGCAACCTCGCGCTCGGCGGTGCCGGGCTTGTCGCCGTCGGGGTCATCGGGGCGATCGTGAGCGTTGTCCGCTCCGCCGGAAAACGACGAAGAGCAGCCGCAATCCCACCAGCGCGCTGACCACCAGCAGGTTGTAGCCGAACATCTGGTGCAGCGTGACCCCGGTCAGCACCTCCGGGCCGGTCGCGCTGCCCAGCAGCAGCACGGCCATCAGGCCGGTGGCCACGCCGACGAACGCCAGCAGGATCTCGTGCACCAGCCCGGTGACCACGTCGCGGTCGCGTTCGTCGGAGAACAGCCGGACGTTGACCGAAAGCCTGCCCTGCTCCAGTGCGTCGCCGATCCGGTCGACACGGCGGGGCAGCCGTCGCAATACCGGCAGGAGCGCCATCAGTTCGTTGGTGGCCGTGGCCCGCAACGACTCCGGACGCAATCCGGCGCCGACCTGCTCGGCGGCGTAGGCGCGGGATTCGACGACGATGTTGAATCCCGGCGCCAGCGCGGCCAGCGTTCCCTCCAGAGTGGCCAGGGCGCGGAACACCGCGGCGATCGGCGGGGGCACGCTGAGCCGGAAGTCGGCGATCACCCGGAACAGGTCGGTGAACATGTCCAGATCCGGCGCCTGGCCGTGGTTGAAATGCTTGGCCACCAAGGCACCCAGCGCCCGCTCCAGCCGTCGTTCCTCGATCTCGTCCGGCCGGTCGACGATCTCCAGCAGGCCGTCGCGCAACGCGGCCGGGTCGCCGCGGTCCAGGGCGAGGATCAGGTTCTGCAGCCCGCCGCGCAGACCCGCGTCGAGCCTGCCGACGGAGCCGAAGTCGAGCAGGCCCAGCCTGCCGTCGGCGAGCAGCAGGACGTTGCCGGGATGCGGGTCGGCGTGGAAGACACCGCTGCCCATCACCTGGCCGAGCACACACCGCAGCATCGATCGCGCGAGCTTCGCCCGTTCCGCGACCGGCACCCGCTCCTTGGCGGCGGCGAGCGGTTTGCCGTCGAGGCGCCGCATCACCAGTACCCGTTCGGTGGACAGTTCTTTGTGGACGGTCGGAAGAGCGACCTCGGTGCCGGGGTAGGCGGCGGCGACCGCTTCGATGTTCCTGGCCTCGGTGCGGAAATCGAGCTCCTCGACCAGCGCGTCGGCGAATCCTTCGGCGAGGTCGACGACGCCGAGCGAGCGCGCCCAGCCCGCACGCAGGTCCAGCGCGGCCGCCACCCGGCGGACGATGTCGAGGTCCCGCTCGACCAAGGCCTGCACGCCGGGCCGCTGCACCTTGACGACCACGTCCTGCCCGCCGCGCAGCTTGGCCCGGTAGACCTGTGCGATCGACGCGGCGGCGATCGGCTCCGGGTCGAATTCGGCGAAGACCTCGTCCGGGTCCCCGCCCAGTTCCTCCCGCAGCACCGTCGCGACCTCGTCGGCGTCGGCGAAGGCGACCTGGTCCTGGAGCTTGCTGAGTTCGTCGACGAAAACCGGGGGGAGCAGATCGGATCGGGTCGAGAGCAGCTGGCCGAGTTTCACGAACGTCACGCCGCCCTCCTCCAGCGCGCGCCGCAGCGAGCGCGCCAGTTTGGCGTGGCGGACCTGGGCGAGGCCGGGTTCGCGGCGGCCGGTGAGGTAGCGGCCGAGGCCGTGCTTGATCGCGATCCGGGTGATCTGCGAGTAGCGCCGGGTGCGGGCCGCGCGGCGGCGCATCGACCGGATCCTGCCGATCAGCCCGAGGCCCGAGCCGGAGGGCAGCGCGAGTTCCGCGACGAACAGGAAGATCAGCGTCGCCAGGAAGGCGCCGCCCGCCACCGGGATGACCAGCCCGGCGAAGGCGCCACCCGCGTACATCGCCCGTGGGAACGCGCTGAGGATGCCGCCCGCGACCAGCCAGCCGAAGCCGGCGGCGCAGCCCGCGCGGACCAGTCCGATCCGCACCCCGAGGACGCGGCGGGCGCCGACCACGAGCGGCCACAGCATGAGCGCGTAAACGGGCAGGGTGAGCAGGCCGAGCAGCAGGTTCATGCGGAAGAGGACATCACGCGCAGCCGGCGCGGGATTCCCGCTCCGGCGGGACGGTGCTCACCCCTGAGAGGGAGCGGACCCCGAAGTTGTAGGTCGTGGTCGCCTCCCTGGGCGCGAACAGGACGCCGAGGACGGCGATCGCCGCCGCCGCGAGGAAGCCGGCGCGAAGATCGAGGAGATCGCCGAGGAGACCGATGAGCGGCGCTCCGGCGGCCTGCCCGAGTGCCAGCATCAGGAAGGCCACGCCGACACCGAACGCGGGCGCCGCCGGGTAAGCCCTGGTGCCCCAGAGGATCAGCACGCCGGTCAGTCCGATGTAGACGGCGCCGAAGACCGCCGCCGCGATGACGAGCGCCGGAAGCGACCGGGTGGCGAGGGCGAAGAGGCCCGTGGCGGCGGCGAACAGGACCATCCCCGCCGACCAGGCGCGGCGCAGCCCCGCCCGGGAGGTCAGTTCCGCGGTGAACGCCCCCGCCAGGCCGACCGCGCCGAGCACGATCCACACCACCGTCGAGGCGGTCTCGTCGAGCCCGCCGACGCTCACGGCGATGTCCCGGCCGAACGTCCAAATCGCGGCGCTCGCCAGGCCGAGCGCCGCGGCGGCGGGCAGCAGCCGTCCGGTGGCGGGCGGGAACAGCGGTGACGGCAGGCCCCGCGCGCGGTCGTCCTTCACCGGCGGCACGACACGGGCGATCCACAAGGTCACCAGGGCCGACGCCCCGGCGAAGGCCCACCAGGCCATTCGCCAGTCGCCGACGGCGAGCAGGGAGACCGGGCCCGAGATCAGCACGCCGAGTCCGGTCCCGGCGTTCACCACGGACTGGGCACGGTCCCGGCGGGTCACGCGGACGACGCGTGAGACCGCGTCGGCGAGTGAGGGGGAAGCCAGGCCTGTGCTGGCTCCGGCGAGGACGACGCCGAGCGCGAGGACGCCCGCGTTCGGCGCGGCCGCGATCAGGGCGGTCCCCGCGGTGGCGGTCGTCCCGGCGGCGAGCGCGCCCGCCCGCGCGCCCCGGCGGGCCGTCACGGCGGTCGACGCGACGACCGCGAGGCAGTACGCGACATAGCTGCCCGCCGCGATGGCGCCGAGCGTGCCGCCGTCGAGATCGAACTCCGTCCGGAGCGTCGGCGCGAAGAGGCCGTACGCGTACCTCGCGAGTCCGTACGAGACCGCGATCAGCGACAACCCGGCCGCGGTGAGCGTCAGCTCGCGTTTGTACAAAGAAACCATCAGCTCTCCTTCAGAGGTATACCGAGCGGTATACTTCTGGAGTGTTCCCGCATTTGGCGCTCGGGTCAACCGATCGGTATAGTCGAAGCATGCTGACACCGGCCGGCGAGCGCGTCCTGAGCGCCGCGAGCGAGCTCTTCTACCGGGAGGGCCTGAACGCCGTGGGCGTCGCGGCCATCGCCGAGGCCGCGGGCGTCACGAAGAAGACGCTGTACGCGTCCTTCGGGTCGAAGACGGAGCTCACGATCGCGTACCTGCGAAGCCGTCACGACGTCTGGTGGGCGTACCTCGAAGAGCGGCTGGCGGAGGCCGAAGCGCCCCGGGCGCTGACGGTCTTCGACGCCTACGTCGATCACCCCAAGCTCGGGAGCGACCGGGGCTGCGCGTTCCTCAACGCGGCCGCCGAACTGCCCGCGGGCCATCCCGGGCTCGACGTGATCCGGCGGCACAAGGCGGCGGTGCGGGCGAAGTTCGCCGAACTCCTCCGCGAGGACGCCCCGGGCGCGGCCGATCCGGAGCGGCTCGCCGAGCAGCTCTTCCTCCTGCTCGAAGGCGCGGTCGCGCACACCGGCATCGACGGGGATGCGCACCGGGTCACGCTCGCGAGGGAGATCGCGGAGATACTCGTGAGGGATACGCACGACGCCGGCGCACGCTAGAAAGAGCGCATGCGACTTTTCGGCCCGCTCCTGGATCGGGCGACCTATCGTCGATGGGTCTACTTCATCCTCGGTGGCGCGCTGAGCGTGCCGTACGTGCTCTTCGCCGCCATCATGGTGCCGTCGCTGCTGCCCCTCGTCGTGACGATGGAACGCGGGGCTGTCATCGGGATGATCACCGTCGTCCTGGTGATGATCGCGTCGTCGTTCATCCCGGCCGTCCGCGTGCTGGAAGGCGCGGCCGTGCGGGAGCTGCTGGACGACCCCGTGCCGGGAGTCGTGTTCGGGCCCGCGGGGAGCTGGCCCGTGCGCCTGCGTTCGAGCGCGATGTTCCTGCTGCACGTGATCACCGGTTGTGTCGTCAGCCTGGTGAGCCTGTTCGTCCCGGTCGCGTTCGGTTTCACGATCGCGGCTCCGTTCAGCGGCCGGATCGCGCTGACCGCCGAGAGCGCGATCGACGTGCCGAAGGGCTGGGCGAGCGCGTGGATCCCGGTGGCGTTCCTGCTCGGCGTCGTCGCGCTGGCCTACGTCGTGTGGGGCGCGGGCGCGGTGCTGACCCGCTGCGCCAAGAGCCTGCTGGGGATCTCGGCCGCGGAACGGATCGCCCAGCTGGAGAAACGCACCGAACAGCTCGCCGAACGCAACCGGCTCGCGCGCGAACTGCACGACTCGGTCGGGCACGCGCTGAGCGTCGTGACCATCCAGGCCGGCGCGGCGCGGCGCACCCTGAGGTCCGATCCGGATTTCACCGAGCAGGCGCTCACCGCGATCGAGGACTCGGCCCGCGCCGCGCTGGACGATCTCGACCACGTGCTCGGGCTGCTGCGCGACGAGGCGTCGTCGCGGACACCGCAATCGGGGCTCGCGGAGTTGCCCGCACTGGTCGAGGCGACGCGGCTGGCGGGTGCCGAGGTTTCGGCCGAGGTGCGAGGTGAGCCGTCCTCGGTGCCGCCGGTCGTCTCCCGCGAGGCGTACCGGATCTTGCAGGAATGCCTGACGAACGCGCTGCGGCACGCCGGTAAGGTTCCGGTGACGGTCCTCGTCGACGCCGGGACGGAGCTGTTGCGCCTGCGGGTGTCCAACCCGCTCGGCGCCGCGGAGCCGTCACGCGACGGGGGCGGCCGGGGGCTGCGGGGAATGACGGAACGGGTGGAAGTGCTCGGGGGCACGATCGCCGCGGGCCGGGCGGACGGATTCTGGAAGGTCGAGGTGGCGGTGCCATGGGGGAACCGGCGATGAGCATCGGAGTGCTGCTGGTCGACGACGAACAGCTCATCCGGGCGGGGCTGCGGGCGATCGTCGCCTCCGAACCCGACCTGCAGGTCGTGGGCGAAGCGGCCGACGGCGCCGAGGTGCCGGGGCTGGTGTCGCGGTTCCGGCCCGACGTCGTGCTGATGGACGTCCGGATGCCTTCGGTCGACGGGATCCGCGCGACCACGCATCTGATGTCTACTATGGACAATCCGCCGAAGGTGATCGTGGTGACCACCTTCGAGAACGACGACTACGTCTACGACGCCTTGCTCGCCGGGGCGAGCGGCTTCCTGCTGAAGCGGGCCCGTCCCGAGGAGATCGTCGCGGCGATCCGCACCGTGGCGGCGGGGGAGTCGCTGCTGTTCCCGGCGGCGATCCGGCGGCTGGCCGCGCAGCAGGCGAACCGGGGGCCGCTGGACGGTCTCGCCGGCGCCGGGCTCACCGAACGCGAAAGCGAGGTGCTGCGGCTGATGGCGGGCGGACTGTCCAATGTGGAGATCGCGGGTGAGCTGTACCTCGGCGTGCAGACGGTCAAGACCCATGTCGGGAACGTGCTCGCGAAGCTCGGCGCGCGGGACCGGACGCAAGCGGTGATCAAGGCCTACGACACCGGATTCGTCACGCCGGCTGGCTGAACGCGGTAGGGTTCCGGCGTGGATACCAACGTCAATCGTCGTCGCCTGCTGGGGCTGGGCACGGTCGCCGCCGCGGGCGCGGTGCTCGGGACGGCGCAGGTCGCTCAAGCCGCCGAAGAGTCCGAATCAGACACTCCCGCCGTCGACGCTTCGGCCGCCGCGCGCCGGATTTCCCAGGTCTACGCCCGCGAAACCGGGAAGGCGGGCGGCACCTGGTCCTCCTACGTCAGTGTCGCGGATTCCGCCGGGAACCTGGTTCCCGCCGTCTCCGAGCGGGCCGACCAGATCGTCGAGGCGTACAGCGTCAACAAGATCGCCGTCGCGACCGCGGTCCTCGACAAGATCGACCGCGGACTGCTCACTTTGGACCAGCGTGTCGACGTCACGGCCGACATCGTCATCAAGGACACCGACGGGATCTTCGCCCTCGACGGCGCGTACCCGAGTTCGGTGACGCTCGGGCACGCGATGGCCGCGTTGCTGACACTGTCCGACAACACCGCCGTCCGCCTGTGCGGCCTGGTCTGCCCGGCCGCGGAACTCAACGAGATCCTGCGCGGCAAGGGTTTCGTGCACACCCAGGTGGTTCCGGTCGCGAACCCGAACCGCTTCTTCCTCGGCAAGACGACCCCGGCCGAAACTCATACGCTGCTGCGGAAACTGGTCGGCGGGACGCTGCTTTCGGCGAAGTCGACCGAGTACCTGCTGAACATCCTGCGTTCGCTGAGCGCGTTCACCGACGGTGTGCGGCTGGGCCTGACCTCGGCCGAGCGGTTGCGGGTCGCGACGAAGGCGGGCTGGTTCAACGACGGCCGCAACGAGGCCGGCGTGATGTTCAGCGCGGACGGCAAGCCGATCCTCACCTATTCGCTGTTCGCCTCCGGTGAGTTCGCCGGAGATCCGGCGGTGAACAAGGACGACTACGCCGCGACGCATCCGGCGTTGCGGGCGCGGGCGAAGCTCGGCAAGACGATGTTCCGTTCGGTCGAGAAGCTGACGGCCGCCACCGCCCGGACGTACGCGGCCGCTCCGTACCGGGCGACCAACGGCGGCTGAAGGACGCTTTCGCCACATAGGACGCGGCGAAGGACGCTTTCGTCGCATCTGATGCGGGGAAAGCGTCCTTCGGCTACTCCAGGGCGGCGAGGATCAGCGCGGCCATCGCCGCGGGATCCCCGTTTTCCGGGCGCAGCACCAGTTCCGGGCTCTCGGGTTGCTCGTACGGAGCGTCCACCCCGGTGAACCCGCTGATCTCGCCCGCCCGCGCCTTCGCGTACATCCCCTTGGGGTCGCGGTCTTCGCAGACCTCCAGCGGGGTGTCGACGAAGATCTCGAGGAACGGCAGCCCGGCGGCCTCGTGCGTGGCGCGGGCGAGTTCGCGGTCGGCCCGGTACGGGCTGATCAAGGAGACCACCGACACCACACCGGCGTCGGCGAACAGCTTCGCGACCTCGGCGACGCGGCGGACGTTCTCGGCGCGATCGGCGGGGCTGAAGCCGAGGTTCCCGTTCAGCCCGTGCCGCAGGTTGTCGCCGTCCAGCAGGTACGCGGGCCTGCCCGACGCCACCAGCCGCCGCTCCAGTTCCACGGCCACACTCGACTTCCCGGACGCGGAAAGCCCGGTGAGCCAGACGGTGAGCCCGCGCGTCGCGCGTTCGGCCCTGGTGACCGCGGCGGTGTGCCAGACGACGTTCGACGCGGTGACGCTCGGCCCGGTGATCATGCCCGCGGCGACCGTCGCCCCGGAGTGCTCGTCGACGAGCAGGAACCCTCCGGTGGATCGGTTGCGCCGGTAGGAATCGAACAGCAGCGGCTGCCGGGCGCGTAGCCGGATCCGGCCGATTTCGTTGAGTGACAACGACTTCGCGGTCTCGTCGCGGTGCAGGGTGGTGACGTCGAGCCGGTAGTCCAGGTCGCGGATCTCGGCCTTGGTCTCCCTGGTGGTGTGCCGCACGAGGTAGTTCGAGCCGGGGGACAGGGCGCCTTGTTCGGAGAACCAGCACACCATCGCGTCGACGTCCCGGCTCGAATGGGGCCGGTTGCCGGGACGGCAGATCAGATCGCCGCGGCCGAGGTCGAGATCGTCTTCGAGTTCGATCGTGACGGCCTGCGAGGCGAAGGCCTCGGTGACCGCGGCGCCGCCAGGCCCCCAGATCGCGCGCACCGTGGTGGTGAAACCGGACGGCAGGACAGCGACCTCGTCACCGGGTTTGAACACCCCGCCCGCGACAGTGCCCGCGTAGCCGCGGAAGTCGCGGCTGTGCTCCCGGATCACGTACTGCACGGGGAATCGCGCGTCGATGAGGTTGCGATCCGAGGCCACGTGCACCTGTTCGAGGTGATGCAGCAGGGAAGTCCCTTCGTACCAAGGCATACTGGCGCCCCGGTGCACGACGTTGTCGCCGTGCAAGGCTGACATCGGCACGAAGGTGAGGTCGTGCACCTGGAGTTTCATGGCGAAGCGGCGGAAATCCTCACGGATCTCCTCGAAGCGTTCCTGTGACCAGCCGACGAGGTCCATCTTGTTGACGCAGAGCACCAGATGCGGGATTCCCAGCAGGCTGGCCAGGAACGCGTGCCGCCGCGACTGTTCGAGCACGCCTTTGCGGGCGTCGATCAGGATCAGCGCGAGATCCGCCGTGGACGCGCCGGTGACCATGTTCCGGGTGTACTGCACGTGTCCCGGCGTGTCGGCGATGATGAACTTCCGCCGCGGGGTGGCGAAATACCGATGGGCGACGTCGATCGTGATGCCTTGTTCGCGTTCGGCGCGTAGGCCGTCGGTCAGCAGGGCGAGGTTCGGGTACGCCTCGCCGCGGTCGCGGCTGGTGCGTTCGATGGCTTCGAGCTGGTCGGTGAACACCGTCTTCGAATCGAACAGCAGACGGCCGATCAGGGTCGATTTCCCGTCGTCGACGCTGCCCGCGGTCGCGAGGCGGACCAGTGAAGCGCCCATCAGAAGTAGCCTTCCTTCTTCCGGTCTTCCATGCCCGCCTCGGAGATCCGGTCGTCGGCGCGGGTGGCGCCGCGTTCGGTGAGCCTGCTGGCCGCCACTTCGGCGACCACCTCGCCGGGTGACGCCGCCGCCGACTCGACGCAGCCGGTGCAGGTCGCGTCGCCGACGGTGCGGAAGCGAACCGTTGCCTCGTAAGGAATTTCGTCTTCGTTCAAGGTGAGGAAGCGGGTGTGCGCGAGCAGCATGCCGTCCCGCTGGACGACCGGACGCCGGTGCGAGTAGTAGATCGACGGCAGGTCGATGTTCTCCGCTTCGATGTACTGCCAGATGTCGAGTTCGGTCCAGTTCGACAGCGGGAAGACGCGGATGTGCTCGCCCTTGCGATGCCTGCCGTTGTACAGATCCCACAGCTCCGGCCGCTGATTGCGCGGATCCCACTGGCCGAACTCGTCGCGGAAGCTGAACACTCGTTCCTTCGCGCGGGCCTTCTCCTCGTCGCGCCGGGCGCCGCCGAAGACCGCGTCGAAGGAATGCTCGCGGATCCCGCGCAGCAGGGCGGCGGTCTGGAGACGGTTACGGCCCGCCTTCGGGTCTTCGACGACCCGGCCCGCGTCGATGTCGTCCTGGACGCTGGAGACGACGAGCCGGAGCCCGTATGTGCCGACCGTGCGGTCCCGGAACTCGATGACCTCGTCGAAGTTGTGCCCGGTGTCGACGTGCATCACCGGGAACGGGGGCGGCGACGGCCAGAAGGCCTTGGCCGCCACGTGGAGCATCACCATCGAGTCCTTGCCGCCGGAGAACAGCAGCACGGGCCGTTCGAAGGTCGCCGCGACCTCGCGGAAGATGTGCACGGCTTCGGCTTCGAGTGCTTCGAGATGGGTGAGCTCGTAGGCCGGGGACGCCATCGTGACCTCCGTCGTTCGAGATCAGAAAAGTAGAACAAGTTCTTGTGCTTGGTCAAGGGGAGGAGGACGCTGTCGGCATGGACCTGGTCGCGCTCGAAGACATCCGACGCCTCAAAGCCCGCTACCTCCGCTGCCTCGACCTCAAGCTGTGGGACGAGATGGCCGGGACACTGACCGCCGACGTGCACGCGCGGTACGGAACGCCGTCGTACGGCAAACCCCTGACCTTCGAAGGCCGCGAAGCGATCGTCGAGTTCTTCCGGAACGCGGTCGGCCCCGGCGTCACCACGGTGCACTTCGCCGGGCAGCCGGAGATCGACGTCGACGGCGACACCGCGACGGGCACCTGGCTGATGCGGGACAAGGTGATCGTGCCCGAGCATCGGGTGATCATCGAGGGCGCGGCGTACTACGAGGACACCTACCGGCGGGTGGACGGCGTATGGCTGACCGCGTCCACCCAGTACGACCGGTTGTACGAAACGATGATGTCGATGGACGACGTGCCGAGCCTGAAGCTCACCGCCAACCGGTGGTCCTCCTGACCCGCGTTTAGTCCTCTGGATGCGGTCCTTGCGCGCGCAACTACCGCATCCAGAGGACTAAACGCGCGGGTGCCGGCCGCCGGATTCGGCGGTGACGGCATCGGCGGCGGCGACCAGAGCCGCGCCCCGCCGCGCGATCTCGGCGCCGGTGACCGGCTCGCCGACCGACAGCGTGAGCACCAGTTCCTGCCGCCCGGAAGCGTCGAACGTCGGGGCGGCCAGCAGACTCACCGCGTGCTTGCGGCGCGGCTCCAGATCGGCGCCGAGGTAGACGCGCTCGCCGAGACTCGAGACGAGTTCTCCCACCAGGCCCCGCACCTCCGGCGGCAGTTCCTCCGCGCCGACGCCCGCCATCAGCGCGTAGAGCCGCCGCCCCGCGGAAGTCAGGCTCTCCACCAGATAACCGTGCTCCCGGCATTCGGCGACGACGCGGCGAAGGTGCGCTTCGTCCAGCCGCACCGGCACCGCCGGGGGTTTGGCGAGCCACGCGTCGAACGCCGCGTCGGAATCCCACAGCACGTACATCAGGCCGACCGGCGGCGCGAACGGATACGTCTCGCCGAGTTTGACCCGGCCCGGACCGGCGCTCTGCAGCATCAGGATCCGGTCGCCGACCACGGCCGACGCCGTGCACGTGGCGCCGTAGCGCCTGCTCAGCTCTTCCAGATGCCGTCGCGCCACCTCGCTCGCGCCGAAGCCCTCGCTCGCGACACGGCCGGCGGCGACCATCGCGGGCCCCAGCCGGTAGGTGACCGGCTGCGGGTCTCGGACCAGGTAGCCGCCCGTCGTCAGCTCGGTCAGGATGCCGAGACAGGTCGGTTTCGCCAGGTCCAGCTCGCGGGCGAGCTCCGAAAGGCCGAAGCGCCGGCCGGGGTGCGCGGCGAAGAAGTCGAGCAGCTTCACGACTCGCTCGGTGGGCGGGGAATGCCGGGCCATTGACCCATCCTTAGAACGCGTTCTAGTCTGATGATGCGAAGAACGTACCAAGTCGGTACGTATTTGTACCAGTATGAGGAGTCGCCGGTGCTCACTCAACCGTTGGCGGACGCGATCGCCGAAGCCGAGAAGGTCATCGCGGAGGCGCCGCATATCCGCACCGAACAGGATCTGATCGAGGGGTACGACTACCTCGCCGGCAGCATCCGCGCCTCTCTGCAGATGGCATGGGCCTACGAACGCGACTATCCGTTCTTCACCCAGTCCACCGGGCCGTACACGAAGATGGGCCTGGACAACCCGGACACGTTGTACTTCAACGCGAACATCCGCGAGGACCGTGAATACGTCGTCACCGGGACGCGGGGGAGCACGGCCGACGTCAGCTTCCAGGTCCTCAACGGCGACTACTCGCCCGTCGAGGTGCCGGACAGCCTCGCCGCCTTCGACGACCGTCAGATCGAGATCGCCGAAGACGGCTCTTTCGAGCTCCGCTTCGGACCGGCCAAACCCGACCCGGGCCCCAACTATTTCGTCCTCGGCCCGGGGTCGTCGATGCTCGTGGTGCGCGAGGTCTACAGCGATTGGGCCACGGAACGCCGCGGCACGATCCAGATCCAGTGCGCCGACACCGCGGGCGGCTCGCCCGCGCCGCTCACCCGCGACGGGCTGGCCAAGCGTTATGGCGTCACCGGCAAGATCCTGCTGAGCAGGCTGCGCACCTTCCTCGCCTTCCCGAAGTGGTTCTATCTGAACCTGCCGGTGAACACGATGACCGAGCCACGTCCCACCCCTGGCGGGCTGACCACGCAGTATTCGTCGGCCGGGCATTACGAACTCGGCGACGAAGAGGTCATGATCGTGACGGTGCCGCGGTCGGACGCGCCCTATCAGGGCATCCAGCTCGGCAGCGTCTGGTACCTCTCGCTCGACTACATCAACCATCAGACGAGCCTCACCGCCGACCAGGCGCGGGTCGACCCGGACGGCAAGATTCGCTTCGTGATCAGCGAACGCGACCCGGGGCTGGCCAACTGGCTCGAACGCACCGGGCACGACCGCGGGTACGTCCAGATCCGCTGGCAGCGCCTCTCCCGTGCGCTCGACGAAGCCGACGGTCCCGAGGTCGAGGTGGTGAAGTTCGGCGAACTCGCCGACCGGTTGCCGTTCCACGACGAGGCGCGGGTGACCCCGGAGGAATGGGCGGACCGGATCTCGGCCCGGCAGACCGCCGTCGCGGCGAGGATGCTGGGATGACGGATCTGTTGCGGGACAAGGTGGTCGTGGTTTCCGGTGTCGGGCCGGGGCTCGGCCGGTCCATCGCCACGCGCTGTGCCGCGGCGGGCGCCGACGTCGTCCTCGCCGCCCGCACCGAATCGAGGCTCGCCGAGGTCGCGAAGGAGGTCGACGCGCTCGGCCGCCGCGCGGTCACCGTGCCCACCGACATCACCGACGACGCTTCGGCCACGAACCTCGCCGACGCCGCCTTGAAGGCGTTCGGCCGGGTGGACGCCTTGGTGAACAACGCTTTCGCCATCCCGCCGATCATGGATCTCGCCGACGTCGACCTGGCCGACGTGCGGGCGGGTTTCGAAACCAACGTGCTCGCCGCCCTGCGGCTCACGCGGCTGTTCACTCCTTCGCTCGCCGAGAGCGGCGGTTCGGTCGTGATGATCAATTCGGCCGTACTGCGGCATTCCCGGCGGACGTTCGGCGCGTACAAGATGGCGAAGGCGAGCCTGCTCGCGCTCGCGCAGAGCCTCGCCTCGGAGGTCGGGCCGCGGGGGATCCGGGTCAATTCCGTCGCGCCCGGCTACATCTGGGCGGACTCGCTGAAATGGTATTTCGCTTATCTGGCCAAGGAACGCGGGGTGCCGCCGGAGCAGGTGTACGCCGAGACGGCGGAGACGATCGACCTGCGCCGCCTGCCGGAGCCGGACGAGATCGCCGACACCGTCGTGTTCCTCGCCTCGTCGCTCGCCCGGTGCGTCACCGGCCAGTGCCTCGACGTCAACGCCGGTGAATATCACCACTGAATCCATGGGGGAACCCGCGTCCGCGATCGACGTCGGCAGGGCGCCGCTGGCTTCCAGCTCACGGAGGAGGAGAGGGCGCCCTGCCACCGCGACAGCGGGGCCTTCGGCCGAGGGCGGGTTCACGCGTTCGGTCACCCTTCAAGATCCATCTTCAGCTCCGCCAACCGGCTCCAAAGGAGAGAACATGCTGCCAGGGCGGGAAAACGTCGGCACCGTGGAAGATCTGCACGCGTCGGCGGCGAAGCTCACCGGGTTGGACGACTTCGGCGACGAAGACCATCTCGAAGGTCTCGGCGTGCTGCTCGATTCGTATGCCGGCGAGGCGGGGTTGACCCCGTACGGCAACAAGATCCATCGCGCCTTCCTGCGCGGAGCACTGGTGGCGAGGTCGTTGAGCGAGGCCTCGTGGAAGCAGAACCCGGAGTACGCCGAGGTTCCCGTCGAGCGGCCCATTTTCGTCACCGGCTTGCCGCGCACCGGGACCACGGCCCTGCACCGGCTGCTCACCGAGGATCCGGCGCATCAGGGGCTGGAGGTCTGGCTGACCGAGGTGCCGCAACCGCGGCCACCGCGCGAGACGTGGGCGGAAAACCCGGTCTTCCAAGGGATCCAGGCGGGCTATGAGAAGCATCATGTCGAGCATCCCGAGTTCATGGGGTTGCACCACATGTCCGCCGACCAGGTCGAGGAATGCTGGCAGCTCCTGCGGCAGTCCCTGAAATCGGTGTCCTACGAATGCCTCGCGCACGTGCCGTCGTACTCGCGGTGGCTGGACGGGCAGAGCTGGACCGACGCCTATCGCAGGCACCGGCGCAACCTGCAGCTCATCGGTCTGCCCGACGCCGGCCGCCGCTGGGTGCTCAAGAACCCGAGCCACCTCTTCGCGCTCGACGCCCTGCTGGAGGTGTATCCGGACGCGCTGATCGTCCAGACCCATCGCGCGCCGAGCACCATCGTCGCGTCGGTGTGCAGCCTGAACGAGCAGGCTTCGGAGGGCTGGTCCGACGTCTTCCGCGGCGACGTGATCGGCCGAAGCCAGCTGGATCTCTGGGCGCGGGGTGCGGAAAAGTCCTTGGAGGCGCGGAAGCGGCATGATCCGGCGCAGTTCTGCGATGTCCGGTACGAGGATTTCGTGGCCGACCCGATCGGCACGGTCGAGGGCGTCTACCGGCATTTCGGCCTCCCGCTGAGCGACGCCGCGCGGGACGCGATGACCGTCGTGCACGCCGAAAGCCGTTCCGGCGAAAGGAAACCCGTGCACCGGTACGACCTCGCGGACTTCGGGCTCACCGCCGGCGAGGTCGACGAGCGCTTCTCGTCCTATCGCGCCGCCTACGACCTCTGACCTCCCGCGTTCAGAGGACGAAACGCGGAAGGGGTCAGAAGCCCGCGACGCGTTGCGAGGGCAGGCCGCGCGTCGTGATCCCGCGCAGCACCTCGACGCGGTCCGAGCCCGGCCGCCGGAGCACCCAGCTCGATCCCGGGACCTCCTTGGCCTGCTTCTTCAACGGCGCCAGGAGCCGGGAAGCGTCCTTGTAGGACCGGATGGCGCCGTTCCCGCACACCAGGGTCGCCAGCGAGACCGTCACCGGGAGCCCGTCGGCCGACCACGGCGTGTCCAGCAGCGCGGCGGCGACCGTGCCGATCTCGTCGACGTCGCAGGCGATCAGGAAGTCGTCCCCGCCCACGTGGCTGACGCGCATCCGGCGCAGCCGGGCCTCCAGATCGGTGAGCGTCCGGCCGAGTGTGCGGATCAGGTCGTCGCCCGCGGCGAACCCGGCGGTGTCGTTGACCGTCTTGAACGAGTCGACGTCCAGCCAAGCGGCGACGAACGGCTCCCGGGCGTTGATACGGCGGTCGACATCCCTCGCGACCGCGTCGCTGCCGGGCAGGCGGGTCAGCGGGCTCAGCGAGACCGCCTCCTCGACCTTCGCCTCCGCGACCCCGCGGACGACCTCGTTCACCAGCACCACGCCGACACACCGGCCGCGGTCGTCGACCACGACGACGTCGTCGCCGGTCCGGCCCCAGTCCGCGTCGGTGACCAGTTCGAGGAATTCGAGCGCGCTCGCGTCGGCGTGGATCGTGTGCGGCCGGTCGGCGAGCCGCGACGCCGGCCGTTTGGCGTGCAGGGCGTGGCCGTACAACCCGGTGACCGCGACCAGGAACCGGGTCCGGTCGATCGACCACTGTGGACGGTGGCGGTCGTCGATGCCGACGATGCCGCTCGGGCCGTCGGCGGCGGCCAGTACCTCGCGCACGTCGTCGCAGGTCGCGTCTTCCGGCAGCGTGGTCGCGGGCCGGAGGAAGTCGCCGACGCGGCGGGCGCGGGCGGTGCCGGGGATGAACGGCCCCGGCGCGTCCGGCGCGGGCAGCGGCGCGTGGTCGCCGTCCGGCGGGGCGAGCAGGTTGCCCTGCGCGATCCGCACGCCGAGCCGCCGGGCGGACTCCAGCTGCTCCGTGGTCTCGAGCCCGGTCGCGACCAGGCGGTTGTCGGTGCGCGACGCGAAGTGCAGCACCGCTTCGACCACCGCGACGGCGGCCGGGTCGTGCGGCAGGCCCCGCAGCACGCTGCGGTCCAGTTTCACCAGGTCCACGGGCGCCGAAGCGAGCAGCGTCAGCGGGAGGTCGCCGCGGCCGAGGCCGTCGAGCGCGAGCCGGAAGCCGAGTTCGGTGAGCCGCCGCATACCGGTGAGCAGCAGGTCGGCGGGGATCTGGGTGAACGGCGGCCCGATCTCCAGCACCACGTCCCTGGTCCGGCGGCCCACCAGGCTGAGCGCGTCGGTCAGCGGGTCGAACTGTGACGGCGGCGCCGCCACCGTCCGCGCGGACAGGTTCAGGTGCAGGGGGAGGGCGGCCTGCGGTTCGCGCAGCTGCCGGACGGCCTCGGCGGCCAGCCCGACGTCGACCTCGGCCAGCCTGCCGTTGCGCCGGGCGTCGGCGAGCAGCTCGTGGGCGGTACCACGGCCCGGCCGCGCCAAGGCTTCGAACGCGACGACGCCGCCGGTGTGCAGGCTGTACAACGGCTGGTAAGCGAAGCGGACAGCGATCTGCAACGTCACAAGCGAATGTTCGCCGGTGGCGGCGCGAAACAAAACACGTGTCAACTGATGTTCATCGTGAAGGCACCTGGGTTACCTAGAACGGCGTAACGCACGCCACCCGATCAGGTGTTTTCTTACTGGCCACGGTGACATTCGGAAAAGCGCCGACATCGCTTCGGCGGTACCCGAAACATCTTCGCGACCGCTGGTGAATGCGCGCTGGAGCTCCGCGGGCAACGTGAAGAACAGATCGAAGAACACCGGGACCAGTTCGGGCGGCATCCCGCACAACGCGCGCAATCCGTACCGTCGCAACCCGTGCACTGTGCGTGCCGAGGACGGCCACAACGCCCTGTGCGCGGCCGACGCCACCGCGGCGGGCCCACGGTCCCAAGCCCGGACGATCGCGTCCGCGACCGGCTCCGCGAGCCGCACCGACGTCGCGACGCTGTACCCGGTCGCCGGATGCACCAGCGCTCCGGCGGCCCCGAACGGCACCGTCCGGCCGCGCCGGGGCACGGGCTGGTCGAGCACGATCCGCACGCGCTCCTCGCGTCCGCGTGAGGTCACGCCGACGGTCCGTAGCCGGGTGCGCAGCCGCGCCGCCAGGACGTCCAGGGGCAGCCCGGGCTTGCGGGCGAGCGAGGTCTCCTCGACCAGCACGGTGCCGTCGCCGAGCGGCAGTACATAGAGGAATCCGGACTCCGTGTTCCG
Source organism: Amycolatopsis sp. EV170708-02-1 (assembly GCF_022479115.1). NCBI lineage: Bacteria > Bacillati > Actinomycetota > Actinomycetes > Pseudonocardiales > Pseudonocardiaceae > Amycolatopsis > Amycolatopsis sp. EV170708-02-1. The sequence continues at coordinate 616,303 of NZ_CP092497.1, read as the reverse complement.
CCAGTCCATGAACACGGCGGTGTCCGGGCCTTCGGCCAGCCGCAGCGCGTCCTCGGCGGGGAGGACGACGCCGACCGCCGTCTGTTCGTACCGGTTCCCCCGCGGTCGGACGCCGGACGCGTCCACGTACAGACCTGTCGCGAGGACCTGGCCGTCGTCGAGGCGCACTGACGAGCCTTGGCCGCCATGGTCCACGTCGGACACCGTCCCGGCGACGACGTCGTAGCCCTCGTCGAGCCATCGGCGCAGGCCGTCGTTGTCCACCACGAGGTACTGACGATCCAGGACGTGCGGTCCGGTCCCGAAGGCGAGCGTGGCCGAAGGAGCGCACGCGACGGCGCTCCGGGGCAGCGCGGGCAGCTCGTCGGCCCACAGCCCGTAGGTCGCCCGCCAGCGTCTCCCCGGTGCCGGGTCGATCAGGGTCGTCGCCAGGCCTCGCCGGGCGCAGGCACGCGCGAGCGCCCGGCCCGCCGGGCCGCCGCCCGCGATCACCACGTCCGCCACCTTCGTATCTCATCACGCCGCCCCGACGGATACGGTGTTGCGCATGGAACAGACGGACCCGAGGACGTGGCGGCGCGATCCGGCGAGCGAGAGCGCCGGGTTCACCGACCTCGCCACGAGCCCGTTCCGGATCGACCGCGACCGGATCGCCGCCTCGCCCTTCTTCGCGCGGCTCGGCGGGGTGACGCAGGTGGTCAGCGCCGGCGGTTCCGGGCTCCTGCACAACCGGCTCACCCACAGCCTCAAGGTCGCGCAGGTCGCCCGCGCGATCGCCGAGCGGATCAATTCCGCGAGCGATTCCGCCGAACTGGCCGCGAAACTGGGCGGGTGCGATCCGGACGTCGCCGAGGCCGCCTCGCTCGCGCACGATCTGGGGCATCCGCCGTTCGGGCACCTCGGCGAGCAGACCCTGGACCGGATCGCCCGGCACCGGTTCGGCCTCGCCGACGGTTTCGAAGGCAACGCGCAATCGTTCCGGATCATCACCACCACCGACGTCCGCGGCCCGTCCGCTTCCGGTCTGGACCTCACGACGGCGGTGCGCGCCGCGGTGCTGAAATACCCGTGGGCGCGGCTGCACGTGCCCGATCCGCATCCGACGTCGATGCCCGTCCAGCCACGCGGCGCGGCCGAACCGGCCGACGCTCCCGGCACCGGCGCGAGCAAGTTCTCCGCCTACAGCACCGAACTCGACGACTTCACCCACGCGCGGGCCCCATTCGACGGCCGGATCGAACCCTGGCAGCAGACCGTCGAAGCGTCCGTGATGGACACCGCCGACGACATCGCGTACGCCATCCACGATCTCCAGGACTTCCACCGGATCGGTGTGCTGCAGCACGCTCCGGTCGCCGCCGAGTTCACCGGCTGGGTCGACCACGCGGTGGCACTGGCCGCGCTGGACGACGCGACCTTGACCGCCGAACGGCGGCTGCCCGGCCGTTCGCTGGAACGGCTGCGCCGCCGGATGCACGCCAAGGACGGATGGATCGTCGACGACGACGCCTTCACCAGCGCCGTGGTCCGGGTGCGCGCCGAACTCGTCGACGGTCTGCTCGCCACCGGGTTCGACGGTTCCATCGAGGCCGAACAGGCCACCGCCGCCTTCTCCGCGAAATGGACCGCGCGGCTCGTCGACGGTGTCCAGGTGGTGGCGTCGCCCTCCACCCGGACAGGGCATCTCACGCTGCGTCCCGCGCAGTGGCACGAGGTGCAGGTGCTGAAGTTCGTGCACCGGCAATTCGTCCTCCTGCGCCCGGAACTCGCGCTGCACCAACGCGGGCAGGCGAGCCTGGTGACCACCCTGGTCGACGCGCTCGACGCGTGGCTGCTCGACCGCGACGAGTTCTACCGCCTCCCACGACGGCTGCACGATCTGGTGGAGCTGGCGCGGTCCGAGTTCTCCGCGCTGGCGCGGACGTCGCCGGAACTGCTCGTCGGGGCGACCGGGGAACCGGTCACCGGTGCCGACGCCGTACGAGGCCTGGCGCGAGGGCGGGCGGTCGTCGACTTCGTGGCGTCGCTGACGGACAAGCAGGCGGTGACCCTTTTGGACGGCTTGTCGGGCCGTGCTTCGCAGCCTTGGTCGGACTCCTTCGTCCTGTGATCGCGCGATTACCCTGAACGGCCCACGACCTGCGGCCGAATCCGGAAATTCTCCATCCGACGTCACCCGAACGGCTCCTGCCGCCGGTGCACGCCCGGTACTTAGCTTGATCCAGCCGGTGATCGCCGGCGTCGGTCAGCGTGAGTCGGGGCACGCGCCTAGGAATCGGAGGCGCACGTGCGTCCAACCCGTTCTAGTAGGAGAAGAAGAACGATCCTGACCGCGGGCACCGCGGCCCTCGTCACCGCGCTCGGCCTGGTGAGCCCGCCCGTCGCGACGGCGGAGACCACGCAGTCCCCGGACGCGTTCTCGGCGAACACCGTCCGGCAGATCGAAGCGCTGCAGTCGATCAAGAAGAGCCAGAGCGCCGGTGAGTCCAAAATGGACAGCCGACTGCTCGTCGAGCAGAAACTCCGCGCGCAGCGGATGTCGGCCTCCGCGGTTCCCGCACTGGGGTCTGGGGCGAATGTCTCCGCGGCCGGCACCGTACTCGTGGACATCCGTGGCCAGGTCTCGGAAGAACTCCTCAAGGGACTGCGTGAATCCGGTGCGGGGATCCGCGCGGTCTCCGAGCGGTACGGCAGTGTCCGCGCCGAGGTGCCGCTGAACGCGGTCCCGGCGATCGCGGCCCGCGCCGACGTCAAGAAGGTCGAGACCGCCAACGAGGCGTTCACCGCCCGCCAGCTCGCCGAGCCCGCCACCGCGGGCAAACGGGAGAGCAAGGAAGAGAAGGCCGCCCGGATCGCGGACGAGCTGAAGAAGGCCGTCGAAGCCAAGGGGCAGCCGGGTATCGCGGCCGGGCCGGTCAACAGCGAAGGCGACCGCGCGCACAACGCCGACACCGCGCGCCAGCAGTTCGGTGTCACCGGTGTGGGCACGAAGATCTGCGCGCTGTCCGACGGCATCGATTCGCTCGCGACCTCGCAGGCGCGCGGCGAACTCCCGGCGGGCGTCGACGTGATCCCCGGCCAGGAAGGCGACGGTGACGAGGGCACCGCGATGCTCGAGATCATCCACGATCTCGCGCCGAACGCGGAACTCGGTTTCGCCAGCGCGTTCAACTCCGACGCCAGTTTCGCCGACAACATCCGCAAGCTGCGCTTCGACGCGCACTGCGACGTCATCGTCGACGATGTCCTGTACTTCAAGGAATCCCCGTTCCAGGACTGGATCATCGCCCAGGCCGTGAACGACGTGACCGCGAACGGCGCGCTGTACTTCTCCTCGGCCGGTAACGAGGGCAACGTCGCCGACGGCACTTCGGGCCACTGGGAAGGCGACTTCGTCGACTCCGGCAAGAGCATCGGCAAATACGCCGGTACCGCGCACAACTTCGCCGGCGCCGAGGGCAACCAGGTCTTCCAGCCGCTGTCGAGCGCGTCGGGCCGGGTGCCGGTCACGTTGTTCTGGTCGGACCCGCTGGGCCGTTCGAACAACGACTACGACCTGTACCTGCTGAACGCGGCGGGCAACGTCGTCGACTTCAGCCAGGACGTCCAGACCGGCACCCAGGACGCCTACGAACGGGTGGACACCACGGGCGTCGCCGGGCTGCGGCTGGCCATCGTCAAGTTCTCCGGTGAGGGCCGCTACCTTTCGCTGTCCGCGCTGCGCGGCCGGTTCACCGATTCGGCCGACGGCCTCAAGGCCTACACCAAACCCGGCGTGACCGTGGGCCACTCGGCCGCGCGGGACGCCTTCAGCGTCGCGGCCGCACCGGCCGCCAAGGCGTTCCCCCGTGCCCTCGAACCGGGCGACCCGGCCAACCCGGCTGGCCCGTTCCCGGGCGCGTTCGGCACGACGTCGAAGGTCGAACGGTTCACTTCGGACGGTCCGCGGCGGATGTTCTACCAGGCCGACGGCACGCCGATCACCCCGGGCGACGTGTCCGGGACCGGTGGTGAGGTCCGCGCCAAGCCGGACATCACCGCGGCCGACGGCGTTTCCACCAGCGTCACCGGCTTCACCACGTTCTACGGCACGTCGGCCGCCGCGCCGCACGCCGCCGCGATCGCGGGCCTGGTGCTCTCGGGCAACCCGGGGCTGCCCCCGGCCGAGGTGCGCGAGGCGCTGATCACCACCGCCGTCGACATCCTGGCCCCCGGCCGCGACGACTCCAGCGGCGCGGGCGTCATCCTCGCCGACAAGGTGCTCGCCTACACCGGCGCCAGCCCGCAGCCGCTCGCGTCCGCAGGGCAGCCGACGGTCACCCCGGCCGACGGCGGCTCCGCGCTCGACCCTGGCGACACCGCCAAGGTGACCCTGCCGGTGACCAACCGCGGCGACGGCACCGCGACGTCCACCAGCGTCGTGCTCTCCAGCCCGACCCCCGGTGTCACGGTGGCGCCGCGGTCGAAGTCGTACGGCACGATCAGCCCCGGGCAGACCGGCGTGAACGACTTCACGATCACCGTCCCCGCCACGCAGGAACTCGGGGTGCCGGTGGTGCTGAACGCGCGCGTGACGTTCGCGGGTTCGTACTCGCCGACGACGTCCACGTTCTCGCTGCCGGTCGGCACCCCGTCGCCGGTGACGCAGAACTTCGCCTACGCCGGTGACGCGGTGGCGATCCCGGACAGCGACCCGACCGGTGTGACCGTGCCGATCACGGTGAGCGGCGTCGGACGCGCGTCGAAGCTGACGTTCTCGGTGGACGGCGCGACCTGCAACACCGACCAGACCTCGACGACGGTGGGCATCAACCACTCGTACGCCGGTGACCTGGTCGGCACGCTGACGTCGCCCGCGGGGCGAAGGCGACCGTGTTCCAGCGCAGCGGCGGCTCGGGCAACAACCTGTGCCAGGTCGTCTTCGCCGACAACGCGGCCGCCGCGTTCAGCTCGGTGAGCGCGGCGAACGCGCCGTTCACCGGCACCTACAAGCCGGCGCAGGCGCTCGGCGGCCTGGCCGGTGCGGCGGCCGACGGCACGTGGAAGTTCACCGCGGTCGACGTCGCCGGTGGCGACACCGGGTCGATCCGCTCGATTTCCTTGCACATCAACGGTTTCGTGCAGCCTGGCGTGGCTGAGCGGCCGGCGAGCGTCGGGAAGTCCGTAGGGAAGGGCCGGTGAAGCCGGTCTAGTCCTCTGGTTTGTGTGTGAAGGCCTCCTTCCCTTGGCTCAGCCGAGGGAAGGAGGCCTTCACACGCGTCGGGGCCCGCGGCGCGAAGGCGTAACTCGCGTGCTTGAACGCGACACTCGCGTGCTTGGAGACGTAACTCGCGAGTTACGTCTCCAAGCACGCGAGTTACGTCTTCGAGCACGCGAGTGCGGTGTTGCCGATCCGCCCGTGCCCCGTAGGTTGGACCCATGGCGAGGGAGCGGCAGGTGGCGGGCGGGGGCCGGGCGGTCGAGGTCGCCCCGGAGCGCCTCGAAGGCTGGTACGCCCGCTTCGCCGTCCGCAACGACGGCGTGCGCTCGACGGAGCTGAAGCCGGACACCGTCACCGTCGTCGCCGGAAACGGCGTCGTCGCCGTCGCGACCGTCCCTTTCGGACCGCTGCGGGCGGAAGGAACAGTGACGGGACTGGCCGTCGGCCCGCTCGTCGAGCACGCGCTGATCTCGCGGCGGATCGCGCTCCTGCTGGTGCGCCGCGGCGGGCACAGCGTCGGGATCGCGCGCGGGGAGTGCTCGTCCAGTCCAGGACGGACCGGCATCTCGTCCAAGGCCGGTCCGCGGCGGGCGGGTGGTCGCAGCAGCGGTTCGCGCGGCGCAGGGAGGGGCAGGCCCGCACGGCGCTCCGCTCCGCGGCGGACGACGCCTTCGAGGTGCTCGTCCCTCAACTGTCCGAAGTGGACGCAGTCGTCCTCGGTGGTGACCGCCGGGCCGTGGACACCCTCCGCGAGGACAGGCGGCTGACCCCGTTGTTCCGGCGTGCCGAGCCCCGCGTTCTCGACATCCCCGAACCGCGCCGCACGGTGCTCGAAGACGCGGCGGAACGGGCCGTCGCGGTCGAAATCACCCTCGCCGGGCCGTGACGTCGGGCACGGTCCGATAAAACCGTTCGACACCGGCCCGTACACTGATCGCGTGGACATCCTCTTGGAGTAGCTCCTCGCCGGCCCGTCGGCCGGCGAGTCGAAGCTGTCCGCTCATCCACCCCTTGTACCGGGAGTTCCCGTGATCACGGCCTCTGGCCTGCAGCTGCGCGCTGGTTCGCGCATCCTGCTCGACGACACCAACGTCCGCATCCAGCAGGGCGACCGCATCGGCCTGGTCGGCCGCAACGGCGCCGGCAAGACCACCTCGCTCAAGGTGTTGGCGGGGGAGGGCGAGCCGTACGCGGGCGAGGTCCGCCGCAGCGGCGAGCTCGGCTATCTCCCGCAGGACCCGCGTGAGGGCGACCTGTCCGTCACCGCGAAGGACCGTGTGCTCTCCGCGCGCGGCCTCGACTCGTTGCTGCGCAACATGGAAAAAGCGCAGAACGCGATGTCGGAGCTGGTGGACGAGAAGGAACGCGACAAGGCGGTCAACCGCTACAGCCGTCTCGAAGAGCGCTTCGCCTCCCTCGGTGGGTACGCCGCCGAGAGTGAGGCCGCGCGGATCTGTTCCAACCTCGGCCTCGCCGACCGGGTGCTCGCGCAGACGCTGCAGACGCTCTCCGGTGGTCAGCGACGCCGTGTCGAGCTGGCCCGGATCCTGTTCGCCGCCGCCGAAGCGGGCGCGGGCGGCAAGTCCGAAACGATCCTGCTGCTCGACGAGCCCACCAACCACCTCGACGCCGACTCCATCAACTGGCTTCGAGGATTCCTGAAGCAGCACGACGGCGGTCTCGTGGTCATCAGCCACGACGTCGAACTGCTCGCGGACGTGGTCAACAAGGTGTGGTTCCTCGACGCGACCCGCGGCGAGCTCGACCTCTACAACATGGGCTGGCAGCGGTACCTCGACGCACGCGCCACGGACGAGAAGCGCCGCCGTCGCGAACGCGCGAACGCCGAGAAGAAGGCGTCCGCGCTGCAGCAGCAGGCCGCCAAACTGGGTGCCAAGGCGACGAAGGCCGTGGCCGCCAAGAACATGGCCCGCCGCGCCGAGCAGATGCTGTCCGCGCTCGACGAGACCCGGCAGGCCGACAAGGTCGCCCGGATCAAGTTCCCCGAGCCCGCCCCGTGCGGCCGGACCCCGCTCACCGCGGAGGGGCTCTCGAAGTCCTACGGCTCGCTCGAGATCTTCACCGGGGTCGACCTCGCCATCGACCGTGGTTCGAAGGTCGTCGTGCTCGGATTGAACGGTGCCGGAAAGACGACTCTGCTCCGGCTGCTCGGCGGAATGGAAACTCCGGATACCGGCGAGACCATTCCAGGTCACGGATTGCGTTTGGGCTATTACGCACAGGAACACGAAACGCTCGACCATGATGCGTCCGTGTGGGAAAATATCCGTCACCTCGCGCCGGACACCGGCGCGCAGGAGTTGCGGAACCTTCTCGGCTCGTTCCTGTTCACCGGCGAGCAGCTCGATCAGCCCGCCGGCACGCTCTCCGGCGGCGAGAAGACGCGGCTCGCGCTCGCCGGTCTGGTGTCCAGCGCTGCCAACGTTTTGCTGCTCGACGAGCCGACGAACAACCTGGACCCGGCCAGCCGTGCCCAGGTCCTGGACGCCTTGCGCAGCTTCGCCGGAGCGGTCGTCCTGGTGACGCACGACCCGGGCGCGGTCGAGGCGCTGGAGCCGGAACGCGTGATCCTCCTGCCGGACGGAACCGAGGACCATTGGTCGGCGGATTATCTGGAACTTGTCCAGCTTGCGTGAGCCCTGCGTCCGTTCGGGTGCTTGATCGATGCCATCCGGCCACTGAAATGGCCCAATGTGATCGCGGTTTCAGCAGTTTTGCGCTCGTCGTCTGGCATTCCGGCGCTCAGTGTTCGATCATTGCGGCGACAGGGGCCGTTATGTGGCCCAGAACACTCTCGGCGGGAAGGCGATCGACGTGGCTGATCTCAAGAAAGGCGCGCGGATCACCGGCAACACGCGTGACAAGCTGGCCGCTGACCTGAAGAAGAAATACGAGAAGGGCTCGAGCATCCGCGCTCTCGCGGAGTCCACGGGCCGCTCGTACGGGTTCGTGCACCGGGTCCTCTCGGAGTCCGGCGTCCAGCTGCGCGGCCGTGGCGGTGCCACCAGGGTCAAGAAGAAGTAGTCACGAGGAAGTAGCGGACTGCTGCGCGGGGGGCGCAGTTCCCTTTCCAGGGACCGCTGTTTCACGGGTTTCCGCGGCCAGGAAGGCCAGCCTGGCACCGAGCAGGACCAGCGGATACACCAGGTAGCCGTACCGCGTCGCCGGAGTGAGCATGATCAGCGCGACGAGCCCGACGGCCATGCGCAGCAACGCGTCCGAACCGGTCGCGGGCGGGCGTCGCAGCAGCCAGAGAAGGATCGCGACGGCCGCGATCCCGAGCAGGGCGAAGGAAACCGCCGTGCCCACCGGGCCGAGCGAGGCGATGAGGTGGCCGGGCAACGGGCTCGCCGCCGGTGACTTGATCACGCCGATTCCCAGCGGGAACCGGAAGACGTGCTCGACGAACGCCTTGGGGTCCACCAGGTACACGGGTACGTGCAGGACGAGGGTCGTCACCACGAGTGCCGCGGCGAATCCGCCCAGTGCGCGAGGGCCACGCCGCGTGATCACCAGGACACCCAGCACCACGATCGCCGGCGCGACGATGAGTTTCGCGCTGACCACCAAGGCCAGCACCAGGCCCGACAGGACCACGCGGCCCGTCGTGGCCAGCGCGAAGGACAGCACCAGCAGCCCGACGATGGCCAGATCCGGGCCGGCGACCGCCCAGGTCAGCGCGGTCAGCGGGCAGGCGAGCGCGAGTTGTGCCGCGCTGACGGGGATTTTCGGCCACTTCAGCAGCCGCAGCGTCAGCAGTACACACGCGACGGCCGCCAGCGCGAACATCCAGCGCGCGTCGGTGAGGGCGTTCGCGACCGGCCCGCCGCCCAGCAAGGCGCGCGGCAGGCCGAAGACGGTCATCACCGGACCGTATGGCGTGTAATCGTTTACTTCCACCGCGCGACCGAGCGCGGTGACGTCGACGTACGGGGTTCCGTTCTCCAGAAGGAGTTTCGCCGACCGTTCGATGACCCAGACCTCGGGCTGCGCGGCCCATGAGACCGGCGTGATGAGCCAGTCCACTCCGGTCAGACGGCGAATGACGAGCATTCCCAACGGAAGGATCATGGCGAACAAGCCGATGGCGCCGATACCGATCCACCGCGAACCGAGCGCGCCGGGCAGCCGCTTGCCGCGCCGCGCGGCGATCGTCAGCCAGCCGGTGTGGACCACGGCGAGCCCGTAACCCGCTACAGCGAAGTTCGCCCACACGCGATAACCGTAGAATTCCGCGACGGCGGTGTTCACGACGGCGAAGATCAGGCAGCCCGTGTAGAAGACCAGGTCGATGGTCAGTCGCCGCCGGTCTGGGTCCTTGGTCACAGGCTCAGGCTACCGACGCGGCCACGCCCGCCGGAAAGAGGACGCGGAAACCGGGAAGCATCCGGTGCGCCGCGGTGTTGGTCTTGCTTATATCCGGGAAAACTCTCGACTAATATCGAGGTTTTGGGGGCTGAGAGAGGGTTCTCATGGACAACACGTACGCGCTGATGAACTCGGCGATGAGATCCGCCGACGTTCCGAAGGGGCTGCACAAGGGGACGCTCCGCCGCGTCGCGCGGTTCGCCAGGCCGCACTGGCGGAGATTGATGATATTCCTGGTGCTCACCGTCGTTTCGGCGGTGCTGGCGGTGAGCACGCCGGTGCTGGCCGGGAAGGTGGTCGACGCGATCGTCGGCGGGCGCGACGTCGCGCTGGTGGTGTGGCTCGCCGTGGTGATCGCGGCGCTGGCCCTGATCGACGCCGGGCTCGGGCTGGCCGAACGGGCGCAGTCGTCGAGGATCGGCGAGGGGATCATCCTCGACCTGCGGCTCGCGGTGTACCGCCATGTGCAGCGGATGCCGGTCGCGTTCTTCACCCGCACCCGCACCGGCGCGCTGGTGAGCAGGCTCAACAACGACGTCATCGGCGCGCAGCGCACGTTCACCGCGACACTGTCGGGCTTGGTCACCAACGTGATCCAGCTGGCGCTGTCGCTGGTGGTCATGGTGACGCTGTCCTGGCAGGTCACCCTGCTGGCGCTGGTGCTGCTGCCGGTGTTCATCCTGCCGACGCGGCGGCTCGGGCGGCGGATGGCCGGGCTGCAGCGGGAGGCCGGCGGGCTCAACGCGTCGATGACCACGCAGATGACCGAACGGTTTTCCGCGCCGGGCGCGACGCTGGTGAAGCTGTTCGGCGACCCGGAGCGCGAGACCGGCGAGTTCGGCGCGCGGGCCGGACGGGTGCGCGACATCGGTGTTCGCACGGCGATGCTGACGCGCTGGTTCCTGACCAGCCTGACCACGGTCTCCGCGCTCGCGCAGGCGCTGGTCTACGGGCTGGGCGGCTATCTGGCGCTGACCGGGGCGCTCGCGCCGGGCACCGTCGTGGCGCTGGCGTTGCTGCTGACCAGGCTGTACTCGCCGCTGACCGCGCTGGCGAACGTCCGGGTGGACGTGATGACGGCGCTGGTGTCGTTCGAGCGGGTCTTCGAGGTGCTCGACCTCAAGCCGATGATCGAGGAGAAGCCGGACGCGCGACGGGTTCCCGAAGGCCCGGTTTCGGTGGAGTTCTCGGACGTCCGGTTCGGTTACCCGGCGGCGGACCGGTACTCGCTGGCGTCGCTGGAGGATGTGTCCACTTTGGATCACCGGGGTGGCGAGGAGGTGTTGCACGGCATCAGCTTCCGCGCCGAACCCGGGCAGATGGTGGCATTGGTGGGATCGTCGGGCGCGGGCAAGTCGACGATCGCCTCGCTGCTGCCGCGGCTGTACGACGTCGATGCCGGTTCGGTTCGCCTGTCCGATGTGGACGTTCGCGAGCTGGAGTTCGCCTCGCTGCGGGAAACCGTCGGCGTGGTGACCCAGGACGGGCACCTCTTCCACGACACGATCCGCGCGAACCTCGAGTACGCGCGGCCGGGGATCACCGACGCCGAGATCTGGTCGGCGCTGGACCGCGCCCGGCTGGCCGAGCTGATCCGGGACCTGCCGGACGGGCTGGAGACCGTGGTGGGGGAGCGCGGCTACCGGCTCTCCGGCGGCGAACGGCAGCGGCTGACCATCGCCCGGCTCCTGCTCGCACAGCCGAGGGTCGTCGTCCTCGACGAGGCGACCGCGCATCTGGACTCCCAGTCCGAAGCGGCCGTGGGGGAAGCGCTGACCGACGCGCTGGACGGGCGGACGGCGCTGGTCATCGCGCACCGGTTGTCGACGGTCCGCGCAGCGGATCAGATCCTGGTGATCGAGCACGGGGAGATCGTCGAGCGGGGGACGCACGAAGAGCTCCTCGCGCGCGAAGGCCGCTACGCGTCGCTGTACCTGACGCAGTTCTCGGAGGAACCCGCGGCCGCGTGACCCTCAGGTGCCTCGTGAGTGGCGAGGACGGTTAGAACCGTCCTCGCCACTCACGAGGGCGGGAGACGCGAAGGTCGCGTTCACCAGCGCCATCTTCCGCGGATCGTCCCGCATCAGCGGCCCCATCCGGTTCATCGTGTAGCCGAAGGCGATCCCGCTCTCGGGATCGGCGCCGCCGGACGAGCCGCCGAGCCCGTCGTGCCCGAACGCGCGCGGGTTCGGGCCGAAGCCGCGTTCCTCGCTGCCGAGGTAGAACCCCAGCGCCCATTCGTTGCCCAGCCCGCCGACGACGTCGGCCTCCCGGCCCTGCCCTTCGCGGGCCGTCGCGAGCGCTTCCGCCGAGAGCAGCCGCCCGGAGGCGAGCGCGCCGTAGACGGTCGCGATGGCCCGGGCGGTGCCGTGCCCGTTCAGCGCGGGCAGGATCGCGCGCCGCCAGCCGGGTTCGTTGGCGTCGCGGCCTTGGACGCGCGGGTTCGCCAGCGCCGCGAGGGCGACGGGGCCGGCGTTGGCGAACGCCTGGGTCAGCGCGGTCTTCATCTCGGCGCTGAGCACGGGCTCGACCAGGGTGGAGCAGCGTGCCAGATCGTCGTCGGAATCCAGGCCGATCCGGAAGTCCGCGCCCAGCGGACCGGCGATGTGCTCGGCGAAGTACGCGCGGACGTCCTGCCCGCTCACCCGGCGGATCACCTCGCCGACGAGAAAGCCGAACGACAGCGCGTGGTAGCCGCTGGCCGTCCCCGGCTCGAACAGCGGCGGCTGCGCGGCGAGCAGTCCGGTGATGTGGTCCCAGTCGTACAGTTCCTCGACCGCCACCGGCCGGTCGAGGCCGATCCCGGTCACCCCGGAGCGGTGCGAGAGCAGCCATCGCACCGGGATGTCCTGCTTGCCCGCGGCCGCGAACTCGGGCCAGTACTTCGCGACGGGAGCCTCGATGTCGAGCGCGCCGGCGTCGGCGAGGTGGTGCGCGCAGAGCGCGGTCATGCCCTTGGTGGTCGACCAGACGTTGGTCAGCGTCTCCGCTCGCCACGGGGTCGTCCGGTCCGGATCGGCCCAGCCCGCCCAGAGGTCGACCACGGTCTCGCCGTGCCGGGTCACCGAGAACGCGGCGCCGATCTCACCGCGTGCGGCGAAGTTCTCCTCGAAGGCGGCCCGGACGGGTTCGAAGTCCGCCGCGCATTCACCGTGGATCTCGGTCATGGCACGGACCTCCTGCGGACACCGACCGGTCGGTATGTGACCGTAGGAGTGTCGCGGGGACGAGTCAAGAGGCCCGTCCCTGCGGATCGCTACCGCAGCGCCGGGACCCGCGCGCCGTACTTGGCCAGCAGCGCGGCGTTGGCCTCGTCGCCACCGTCCACGTTGGAGCTGCGCCACAGCGGGATGTCGACGCCCTGCGCCGCACCGAGGTCCACGACCTCGGCGAGCACGAGGTTCCAGAGGAACGCGTTGATCACTGTGGACAGTGGCGCGGTCCGCGGCGCCTCCGGTGGATAGCTCGAGTCGCCGGGACGGACGTGGGAGTCGAGCACGATGCTCGCCTCTTCGATCAGCGTCGTGGCCGCGCGTTTGGGCGCCGCGGCCACGGACGCGGCCGAGCTCACCGCGATGACCGACGCGCCGCGTTTGCGCGCCCCGGCGGCCAGTTCGACCGGGTACGGGTTGACCCCCGAGGTCGAGAACACCACCAGCAGGTCGTCCGGGCCGGGGGCGCGCTCGGCGAGCACCTCTTCGGCGAGCCCGGAGCGGCGCTCGGTCTTGGTGCTGTGCTGCGCGCCGTGCAGCGGCAGCAGCTCGGGGTGGTAGAGCGGGTAGACACAGGCGAGCCCGCCCGCCCGGTAGAAGGTTTCGGCGACCGCGGCCAGTGAATGACCGGCCCCGGCGGTGAACACCAGGGCGTCGGCCCGGATGACCCCAGGATCAGCTCGGCCGACTTCCGGATCTGCTCCGCGTTACCCCGTTCGGCCTCCGCGAGCCGTCCGGCGACGTCTGCACAACGTTCGGTGGTGCTCACCACATCCGCCCTTCCGTCTGGAGATCAGCGACGAATGTAGCGCGTGGACCAATCGCCGAAGTGGAATACATGGGGTCATGATCGAGGTTGACCCGATCACTGCGGCCGGGGTTTCGGAGACTGGAGGGTCCAGGGTGAGCGAGGCTGATCCCGCGGTGCGGACTTGGCGAGCACGCGGCCAGGTGAAAGCCGTGGTGCTGGTACTGCACGGCGGCGCGGAGCACAGTCATGCCCGCGTGGCGCCGTGGCGGCTGGCGTACCAGCGGATGGTGCCGCTGGCGAAGGACGTGCACCGGGCCGGCCGGGGGCACGGGGTCGAGGTGCGGCTGCTGCGCAACCGGATCTACGGCTGGAACGACCACGGCGCCGACGCGCTCGCCGACGCGCGCTGGGCGCTGAACCGGATCCACGAGGACCACCCTGGCGTCCCGGTGATCCTCGTCGGCCATTCGATGGGGGACGGGTCGGCCTGCGGGTCGCCGACGATCCGGCCGTCATCGGCGTCTGCGCGCTGGCACCCTGGACACCACCGGGTGAACCCATCGACGCCGTCGGCGGCCGCGCCGTGCTCATCGCGCACGGGACCAAGGACCGCATGACCGATCCGGTGGCATCACACGCTTTCGCCGAACGCGCCGAAAAGGTGACGTCGCGGTCGGCGCGGTTCGAAATCGGCGGTGAAGGGCACGCGATGCTACGAAGGTCTCGCGTCTGGAACCGTCTCGTACGGGCATTCGCACTCGAGCTCATCGAAGCCGGGGGCACTGACGAAACACTGAGCGGAGCCTGGGATCGGCCGAGCTCGGAACGGCTGCGGATCCCGGTCTAGACCGGGCGGGAGGGAGTACCCATGTCCACGTCGAGCGTCGATCGGACGGCAGGTTCGTCCGGCCTGCCCGGTCCCGACGAAACCCGGTGGCCGGGATTGGCCACCCCGCCGCATTCCCCGTTCCGGGCGCGGATCGCCGAGCAGTTGTTCCGGCACGCGGTGCGCCCGCTGAACGTCCGCGTGCGCATGCCCGACGGCTCACAGCTGGGCGCGGGCGGCCCGGACGCGCCCGAAATGCGGCTCAACCGTCCCGCCGCCTTCTTCCATCGCCTCGGCGTGGACGCGAAGATCGGCTTCGGCGAGGCGTACATGGTCGGCGACTGGACGAGCGACGCGCTCGCCGAGGTGCTGACCCCGTTCGCGGAGCGGATGGCGACGCTCATCCCGCCGCTGCTGCAGCGGTTCCGCCGGTTCGTCGATCGCGGCCACCCGGACGGCGAGGAGAACACCGTCGAGGGTGCGCGGGCGAACATCCATCGCCACTACGACCTGTCCAACGACCTGTTCGGCGCGTTCCTGGACCCGTCGATGATGTACTCGTCGGCGTTGTTCGGTCCGGACGACGACCTCACCGCCGCCCAGCACCGCAAGATCGACAGCGTCCTCGACTACGCCGGCGTCCGCGAAGGCAGCACGGTGCTCGAGATCGGCACCGGCTGGGGCGAACTCTCGATCCGGGCCGCCGCGCGCGGGGCCACGGTCACGTCATTGACCATTTCCGACGAGCAGGCGGCGCTGGCGACCGAACGCATCGCGGCGGCGGGCTTCGCCGACCGCGTCGACGTCCGGCTGTGCGACTACCGCGACTCCTCCGGCGAGTACGACGCCGTGGTGAGTGTCGAGATGATCGAAGCGGTCGGGGAGGCGTACTGGCCGACGTTCTTCGAGACCATCGGGAAACGGCTGAAACCGGGCGGAAGACTGGGGCTTCAGGCGATCACCATGGACCACGAGCGCATGGTGGCCGCGGCCCGTTCGTACACCTGGATGCACAAGTACATCTTCCCCGGCGGGCTCATCCCGTCGACCACCTCCGTCGAACAGGGCCTGCTGGAGCACGCGCGGTTGCGGCTGGAGGGGGTGCGCGAATTCGGCCACGACTACGCCCGCACGTTGCGGCTGTGGCGGGAAAGGTTCACCCAGCGGTGGGGCGAGATCACCGAATTGGGCTTCGACGACGTGTTCAAACGGATGTGGGAGTTCTATCTGGCGTACTCCGAAGCGGGGTTCCGTTCCGGGTATCTCAAGGTCCACCAGTTCGGATTCGCCGAAAACGGACGGTGACGACCACCCAACCGATGCGGGGTGCCGGACGTCCTTCACCTAGGGTCTGCGGTTGACTGGGCCCCACACGCGAGATCGGGACGGGTGATTCGGCATGACGTATGGAGGCGACGACCGAGGGCGACGGATGCCGCCACAACGGCCGCCGTCCGGCCGCCCCCGGCGGCACCAGCCCGCGCAGATGATGCCGCTGCCGGGCCGGGGGAGCAGCCCGTACGACGAGCGGACGACGCCCATGGGGCACGGAGGCCAGGAGCGCCCCGCGGGCCCGCCTCCGCGCCGCCCAGGCCCGCCGCAGCCCCCTCCGGGGCGCCCGATGGACGACGCGCGCCCGCCGCGGCGGCGTAAGCGCTGGGGCTTCGGCAAGGTGCTGCTCACCTTGCTGACCGTGTTCGTGGTGTTCCTCGCCGGCGTGTGGGTGTACCTGGAGTTCTCGATCAACCGCGTCGACGCGCTGGCCGACTATTCCGGCCGTCCCGTCGCGGCCGAGGGCACCAACTGGCTGATCGTGGGCTCCGACAGCCGGGACGGGCTGACCCCCGAAGAGCAGGAGAAGCTGGTCACCGGTGACTCCAAGGCCGCCGGCGGCGGCAAGCGGACCGACACCATCATGATCGCGCACATCCCGTCCAACAGCGTCAAACCGACGCTGCTGAGCCTCCCGCGCGACTCGCAGGTGAGCATTCCCGGGCACGGCAAGAACAAGATCAACGCGGCGTTCTCGATCGGCGGCCCGACGCTGCTCGCGCAGACCGTCGAAGGCGCCACCGGCCTGCGCATCGACCACTACGCCGAGATCGGCTTCGGCGGCTTCGCGAAGATCGTCGACGCGATCGGCGGAGTGCACATGTGCGTCGAGAAGCCGATGGAGGACACCCTCACCAAGATCAAGATCCCCGCGGGCTGCCAGGACCTCCAGGGCCCGCAGGCGCTCGGGTTCGTCCGCATGCGGCACAGCGAGGCCACCCCGCGTTCGGACCTCGACCGCGTCGCCAACCAGCGGAAGTTCATCGGCGCGATGGTCAGCGAGATCGGCAGCCCGGGCACGCTGCTGAACCCGTTCACGCTGTTCCCCCTGCTGTCGACCGCGCCGGACGCGCTGACCATGGATTCGGGCGACCACGTGCACAACCTGGTCGGGCTGGCGCTGGCGATGCGCGGGATCTCCTCGGGTGGCGTCGTCACCACGACGGTGCCGGTGACCAGCGGTTCGGCGGAGAACTGGGACAAGACGAAGTCGAAGCTGCTCTTCGACGCGTTGAAGAACGACACGGAGATCCCGGACAGCGCGATCCTGACCTGACCTCCGGTCTCACCCCTTGCTCGGCCCGGAGGTACGTGATGGCCCCCTTCCTTGCGTCTAGCGCAGTGAAGGGGGCCATCACGTACTTGGCGAGGTGTGAAGGTCGAGTTTCCTCGGCGTCACCCGCGATGACTGCTGGGACCAGTGGTGTCGCCGAGGCTGCGGATAGCGATCGCGTAGTCCGTGAGGGCCTCCTTCCCTACCTTGAGAGTAGGGAAGGAGGCCCTCACGGACCTGCGACCACCAGGCCAACGTCTTGGTTCTAACCGTCCTTACCACTCACAAGGAGCCTGATGGAAGCGCCTGCCGAAACCCTCGCCGACGAAGTCGTCACGCTGCGCCGCTGGAAGCCGGAGCAGCTCGAAACCCTCGCGGCCGTCGCGGGGGACTCGGCCGGGCATCTGGGCGCCTGGATGATCTGGGCCGCCTTCGGCTACGGCCGCCCCGAAGCCGCCGACTTCCTTGAGCTGACCGCGAAGAACTGGGCCGACGGCAAGACCTACGACTTCGCGATCCTCACCGGGGAAGACCTCGTCGGCGGCGCGGGCATGATCACGCATCCGGACCGGATCGAGATCGGCTACTGGCTCGGCAGGCACCACACCGGCTGCGGCTTCGCGACCAGGGCCGCGAAGCTCCTGGCAGACGAGGCTTTCCGGCTCGGCGCGCCGGAGGTCGAGATCCGGCACGACGAGAAGAACCTCGCGAGCGGGGCCGTGCCCGCGCGGCTGGGGTTCACGATGATCGGCGACGAGGCCGCCGAACCACCGCTCGCCCCCGCCTGCGCGGGTGTCATGAAGATCTGGCGGCTCAAGCGTCCTTAGCCGCGCGCTCGCGCAAGGCCGCGAGCGCCTTGTCGGCGTGCACGGTGAACTTCAGCTCGCTCTTGATCACTTCGAGCACCTTGCGGTCGGTGTCGATGACGAAGGTGTGCCGCTTGGCGTGCAGCGGGCTGAACTTGCGCCATACGCCGAACTGTTTCGCCACCACACCGTCCACATCGGACAGCAGGGGGTAGTCGAAGCCGTGTTTGGCGGAGAACTCCTGCTGCTTGGCGACGGCGTCCGGACTGATGCCGACGCGGTGCGCGCCCACTTCGGCGAATTCCGCGGCCAGATCGCGGAAATGGCAGCTTTCCGCGGTGCAGCCGCTGGTCATCGCGGCGGGGTAGAAGAACAGCACCACCGGGCCGGACGAGAGGAAGTCCGAAAGCGTGCGCTCTTCACCCTTGTCGTCGGGCAGCGTGAAGTCCGGGGCGAGGTCACCTTGGTCCATGGACCGATCCTGTCACGTCAGTGGGCGTGCCGTTCGATCAGCTCGTCGACCTCGTCCCCGGTCGCGGAATCCGCGATGAACGAACCACGTGCCGCGAGGACGCCGTACCGCCGCAGCCGTTCGGCCTGTTCGTGACTGTGGACGCCTTCCGCGCCGATGCGCAGTTTCAGCTCCTTGGCCCTGGCGACCAGCTGGCACAGATGGCGGACGTCGGCCTCGTCCTCGCCGTCGGCCAGCGCGTCGACGACCGCGCCGGACAGGATCACGTGGCGGACGGGCAGCCCGTGCCGCGGGATCAGCTCCAGATCGTCCGAACCGGAGATGGTCAGCACCAGCTGGGCACCCAGATCGGCCAGTACGGCGAACGAGTCGAGGACCTCACCGTGGGGATCGAGCACGGATTCGCGGTCCGTGCACAGCCGCAGCGCCTGGGCGGGCAGGTTGTGCCGGTCGAGCTGTTCCTTGACGAGCAGCACGAGATCGGGCTCGATGGCCAGCCGGTTCGGCAGCCGCACGCAGACGTCGGGGGCCGCGTCGCCGAACCTGCTCCGCCATCGCGCGGTGGCGGCGAGCGATTCGGCCAGTAGCCACCGGCCGAGCGGGATGGTCATCCCGGTGATCTGTGCCAGCGGATAGAACTCGTCGGAATCCAGTTCGCCCTTCTCCGGATGGCTCCAGCGCAGCCCGGCGTTGACGGCGGCCAGCTGGTCGGGATTCGCGAGCTTCACCGTCGGCTGGTAGATCAGCGAGAACTCGCCGTTCTCCAGCGCGCCCGCGATGACCGCGCCGAGCTGGTAGCGGCCACGGTCACGCGCGTCGAGTTCCGGGTCGAACAGCATCCACTGCGCCTTGCCCGCCTCCTTGGCGCGGTGCAGGGCGATCTCCGCGGCGCGAAGCAGGTCTTCGGGACCGCCTTCGGCGACCGGGCGGACGACGATGCCCGCGCTCGCGCTGACCCCGATCCCGTGCCCGCCGACGTAGATCGGCTCGACCAGTTCCTCCAAGGCCTGCTCGACCAGCGTGATCACCTCGGGCGGGGTGAAGTCGCCGCGCAACAGGACGGCGAACCCGTCGCCGGAGAGCCGGGCGACCGAACCGTCGTGCCTGCCGGTGAACACGGACGTGAGCTTCTTCGCCACCCCGCGCAGCACCTGATCGCCGACGCCGGCCCCGAGACCGTCGTTGATCACCTTGAAGCCGTCGACGTCGAGATAGACGAGCGCGACCTGATCGCCGACGGAGCCGGCCAGCGCGGTTTCGAGGGCGTTGCCGAACGCGGTGGCGTTGGGCAGGCCGGTCAGCGGGTCGTGCACGTTCTGGTGCAGCAGCCGTTCCTGGAGCAGGTGGATCTCGTTGGCGTCGGCGACCATCAGCACCGGATAGGTCGTACCGGGCCGGTCACCCGGGAGGTCGGTCAGGGTCACGTCGACCCAGAGCGTGCCTTCCTCGGTGTGGTCCATCAGCAGCCGTTCCTGCTGGGTCGGCTGGCCGAGCGTCATGAGCTGCGCGAGCCCGTTCCGCAGGCGGGCGACGTCGTGGTCGGCGGAGCCGAGATCGGGGATCTTCCGTCCGCGCAGCTCGGCGGGACGGCAGCCGAGAAGCGTGCCGAGCGCGGCGTTCGCCTCGACGATCGAGCCGTCGGAGTCGGCCAGCGCGATCCCGATGGGGGAGGCGGAGTAGAGCTTGGAGAAGCGCAGCAGCGCGGGCTGGTGATCGGGCTCGGCGCGGACGGCGTCCTGCGCGACGCCGAGCAGCAGCTGTTCGAGTTGCTCCTTGGGAAGCGATACTCCTTTAGTGTCAGCGAGCGTCTCGGCCCATCTCCGAGCGACGTCCACCAACCCTGGCGCGGAACCAGGTTCGGGCACACTTCACCTCTTCATGCGCGGTTGATGGCCAGCTCAGACCGGGTGTCCGAGCCCATGGGCCCACACTAGGTATGAGCCGACCGGGTGTAGTGCCACGGCATCATGCGCGATCCGGGGTGTCTACCGGCTGAAAGGGTGATCGCTGCTACACGAGTGGTGACCGGAAGTTACCAAGAGTACTCGATCGTGGTTGTCCGTTTGGTCCGGCTTCAGCGGGCGGCCAGCCGGATCGGCAGGCCGTCCGCGGGAACGGGCAGCGAGACGTAATCCCAGCGCGCGGTGTAGCCCTCCGGGACCGACCACCGGTACGCCCGCAGCATCTCGTGCAGCAGCGCCTTCACTTCGAACGTCCCGAAATGCAGCCCGATGCACTTGTGCGCCCCGCCGCCGAACGGCATCCACGCGTAACGATGCGACTTGTCCTCCCGGCGGTCCTCGCCGAACCGGTCCGGGTCGAACCGCATCGGGTCGGTCCAGTGTTCCGGCGAGAAATGGTTGACGGTCGGAGAGACCCCGACGAGTGTCCCTTCGGGAATGAAATGCCCCAGAACCTCGGTGTCCTTCACGGTCTTCCTGGTCAGGGAAGGAACCGGGGCCACCAGCCGCAGGGCCTCCTTGATCACCAGGTCCAGCGTCGTCAGCGTCTCCAGCGCCTCGATGTCCGGCACGTCGTCGCCGAGCGCGAGCGATTCCTGGCGCGCGCGTTCCTGCCATTCGGGGTTCTTGGCGAGGTGGTAGACGGCGGCGGCGCTGGTGATGGTCGACGTGTCGTGCGCGGCCATCATCAGGAAGATCATGTGGTTGACGACGTCGGAGTCGGTGAAGCGGTCGCCGTCTTCGGTGGTGGCGTGGCACAACGCGGTGAAGAGGTCGTCGCCGTCGCTCGCCCGTTTCGCGGGCAGGTTCGCCGAAAAGTAGCGTTCGAGGACCTTGCGGCCGTGCAATCCCGCGGCCCAGCGGCCGCCGGGAACGGGGAACCGGACGATGGCCGTGCCCGCGCGCACGGAGTTCACGAACGCGCGGTTGATCGCGGCCGCGTCGTCGCCGGAGCGCATGCCCATGAACACGCGCGTCGCGACGTCGAGCGTGAGCTGTTTGAGGGACCAGTAGATCCGCGGGTTCGGCCGGTCGGCCCACGCGGCGATGCCGTCGCGCAGGGCCGGTCCCATCTGGTCGACGTACCCGGTGAGCCGTTGCCGGGTGAACGCCGCCTGCATGATCCGGCGGTGCAGATGGTGCTCGCCGAAGTCGAGCAGCATGAGGCCGCGGTCGAAGAACTGCTCGATGAAGAACTTCCAGCCCTCCTGGGAGAAGGCCTTGTCCTTGTTCACCAGCGCGATCTGGGTGGCCTCCGGGCCGGTGAGCGCGACGATGCGGCGTCCGAACGCGCCCATCCACGACACCGGCCCGTAGGTCTCGTAGCGTTTGAGGCCGAACTCGATGCCGAAGCGCATGAAGTCCAGCGCGTGCCCGACGACCGGCGGGCCTTCGTCGCCGAGGACGGGTTTGAGGCCCGGCGGGGCGGGCGCGAGTTCGCGGACCGGCCAGGTCGCGCCGAGCCAGCGCTGGTCGACCGAGCGTGGCAGGGGGATCGAAGTGAGCGGCGGAACCCGCTCGCGCAGCGCCCCGGTGACCTTTTCGACGGCGTTCGCCATGGTGACCATCTCCCCGCTGAGATCGGTTACCGGTCCACCATCGCACCCTTGTTGACGTCCTGACAATACCTCGATGGAAGTTCCGTGAGGGCCTCCTTCACTACCTTGAAGGTAGGGAAGGAGGCCCTCACGGACCGGTCAGGCCAGCTCGGAGCGGACCACGCGGGCGGCCGCGACCAGGTTCCGCAGGGCCGGTTCGACCTCGGCGTAGCCGCGGGTCTTCAGGCCGCAGTCCGGGTTGACCCAGATCCGCTCGGCAGGCACGGCGCCGACCGCGGTCCTCAGCAGGTCGCTGACCTCGTCGACGCCGGGCACGCGCGGGGAGTGGATGTCGTAGACACCCGGCCCGACACCGCGGCCGTAGCCCGCCGCGCCGAGGTCGGTGACGACCTCCATCTTCGACCGCGCGGCCTCGATGCTGGTGACGTCGGCGTCGAGCGCGTCGATCGCCTTGACCACCTCACCGAACTCCGAATAGCACATATGCGTGTGGATCTGGGTGGCGTCGTCGATCCCGGAAGTCGCCAGCCGGAACGACGAAACCGCCCACGCGAAGTACGCCTCGTGCGCCGCCGCGTGCAGGGGGAGCAGCTCCCGCAGCGCCGGCTCGTCGACCTGGATGACGCGGATGCCCGCCTCCTGGAGGTCGTGCACCTCGTCGCGGATGGCCAGCGCCACCTGACGGGCGGTCTCGCCCAGCGGCTGATCGTCGCGGACGAAGGACCACGCCAGGATCGTCACCGGCCCGGTCAGCATGCCCTTGACGGGTTTGCCGGTGAGGCCTTGCGCGTAGCGGGCCCACTCGACCGTCATCGGCTCCGGGCGGGAGACGTCGCCGTACAGGATCGGCGGCCGGACGCAGCGCGAACCGTAGGACTGCACCCAGCCGAAGTCGGTGGCCGCGAACCCGGCCAGCCGTTCGGCGAAGTACTGCACCATGTCGTTGCGCTCGGGCTCGCCGTGCACCAGCACGTCGAGGCCGAGGTCTTCCTGCAGCCGGACGACGCGCTCGATCTCCGCCTTCATCGCGGCTTCGTAGCCCGCGTCGTCGAGCGAACCCGCCTTGTGCGCGGCCCGCGCTTTGCGGACCTCGGTGGTCTGCGGGAACGAGCCGATCGTGGTGCTCGGCAACGGCGGCAGCTTCAGCGCGGCCTGCTGCGCCGCCGCGCGCTCGGCGTAGGGGGAGCGGACGGTGTCCTCCGGCCGCAACGCCTCCAGCCGGGCGCGTACTCCGGAGTCGGCCAGGTCGGCCGCCGTCGCGCGATCCGCGGCCGCGGCGCGGGCGGCCGAGAGGTCGACTCCTTCTTCCTTCAAGGCGCGCCCGAGAAGGACGACCTCGTCGACCTTCTGCCTGGCGAAAGCGAGCCAGCCCTTCAGGCGCGGGTGGAGCCCGTCCTCCCGCTCGACGTCGTAGGGCACGTGCAGCAGCGAGCAGGACGTCGACACGCTGACCGACTTCGCGGTGCCCAGCAGCATCGCCGCGCGGCTGAGCGCGCGGGTCGGGTCGGTGCGCCAGACGTTGCGCCCGTCCACGACACCGGCCAGGACCTCCTTGTCCCGCAAGGCGGGTTCGGCGGCGACCGCGTCCACAAAGGACCCATCGGTGACGAGGTCGACCGCGATGGCGTCGATCGGGGAGCGGGCGAGCACGCCGAGGGCGCGCCCGAGCCCGCCGAAGTACCCGGCGACCAGGATCTTCGGCCGCGCGGTCTCCTTCGCGAGGCGGTGATAGGCGCGGATGAGCGCGTTGAGCTCCCGCTCCGTGCGGTCCGCGGCGAAGGCGGGCTCGTCGAGCTGGACCCACTCGACGCCTTCGTCGTGCAGGCGGCGGAGCAGTTCGACGTAGCCGTCGAGAAGGTTGTCGAGCAGCTCCAGCGGGCGGAAACCCTCCGGTGCGTCTTCAGCCGGCTTCGCGAGCAGCAGGTACGTCACCGGTCCGACCAGAACCGGCCGCGTCTCGACGCCGATCGCGCGGGCTTCGCGGTACTCGTCGAGCGGCTTGGTGCCGGTGAGCGAGAACGTCGTGCCCGGGCCGAGTTCGGGGACGATGTAGTGGTAGTTCGTGTCGAACCACTTCGTCATCTCCATCGCCGGCGCGTCCTGCACTCCGCGCGCGGCGGCGAAGTAGGTGTCGAGCGGCGAGAGACCAAGCGTGGTGAAGCGCTCCGGCAGCGCCCCGAACAGCTCGGTGGTGTCGAGCACCTGGTCGTAATGGGAGAACGTGTTGGAGGGGACGGAATCGAGCCCCGCGTCCTTGAGTTCCCGCCAGGCGCGGGTGCGCAGCGCGCGGCCGGTGCCGAGTAGCTCGGCTTCGTCGATCTTGCGCGCCCAATAGCGTTCGAGTGAACGCTTGAGTTCCCTGTCCGGTCCGATCCGGGGGTGGCCCAGCACCGTCGTGCCGATTTCGGTCACAGCTCTCTCCTCGCGAGCTTGTCGTCGGAGCCCGGAGCGCGCGCAGGAGTGACCGCCGTTCGGTCGTGCCCATCCCACGAGGCCCGGACTCACGCACGCCGTCGGCGCGCGTACCACGGGCAGGTCTTCGGACTCGTGGGCGACTCGCTCGCTCCTACCGGCCGTCGCTTCCCGGGGCGCCATGTCCCAGTGCTTTACCGTGTCTCGCACGGTGACGGCTTTCGTTCCCACATACCGCTGCGGGGCAGTCCCGGATTCGCACCGGGTTCCCTGTTACCTCGCCCGGCCTGGACGGCCGGGCGAACCAGTAGCACTTCGGAGCGTACTCAGGGACGCAACGGCGCCGCCGGACATGTGACGAACCGGACGACACGCGTGATCAGACGGACGACACGCGTGATTGAACGGCGAACTCGCGTGATTGAGGGCGCAACTCGTGGAGTTGTCCCCGGATGGCGGACACGGGGTTTTCACGCGGTTTGGTGGTGGCTGTAGCTGGTTCGGGTTTCGTGGGGTGTTCGGTGGCCGACTGTCGAATGTAGACGGTCGTGGTTGTAGTAGTGGAGGTAGCGGTATAGGTCGTGTCGTGCCTGGTCACGGGTGCGCCAGATGGTGGTGCCGATCTCGGTTTTGAGGGTGGCGAAGAACGACTCGGCGACGGCGTTGTCGTAGCAGGATCCGGCCCGTCCGATCGAGGACCGGATCCTGTGCTCGGTGAGCGCGGCGCGGAATCGGCCGGAGGTGTACTGGACGCCGCGGTCGGAGTGGAACACCGCGTCGGGGCGGATCAAGCCGCGTGCGGTGGCCAGGGCGATCGCGTCGCAGACCAGGTCTGTGCGCAGGTGATCGCCCATCGCGTGCCCGACGACCTCACGGTTGTGCAGATCGATCACCGTGGCCAGGTAAAGCCAGCCCTGGAACGTGGGCAGATAGGTGATGTCCCCGACGAACCGCTGACCAGGGCGCTCGGCAGTGAAATCACGGCGGATCAGATCCTGGACCACCGCGACCGGCGACGGATCGGCCTTGGTGAGCGACCGGCGTTTGCGGCGGGTGCTCCCGACCAGGCCCTGCTCACGCATCAACCGCTCCACCCGCTTGTGGTTCACCACCCGCCCGCGCCGGCGCAGCTCCGCGGTGATCCGGGGCCGCCCATAGGCACCCCGGTGCTGCGCGTGGATCGACGCGATCACCACCACCAGCTCCCGCTCCTGTTCCGCCGCGGCCTCACGGGCCGCCCCGGCCGCGGCCCACTCGTGGAAACCCTGCCGGCGCAGACCCAGGACCTGACACAACCGCTTCACACCGAACTCGGCGCGATGCTCGGAGATGAACCGGTAGCGGTAGATCATCGATCCATCTCTTTGGCAAAATAAGCGGCCGCTCGACGCAGGATCTCCTTCTCTTTCTGCAGCTCAGCGACCTGCTTCCGCAACCGCTGCACCTCATCGACGACCGCGCGATCCTCCACCGGCCCGACTTCCACGGCCTGTTTGGCGGCATTCACCCACGACCGCAAGGTCTCGTGATTGACACCCAGCTCACGAGCGATCTGACGCAACGGGCGACCACTCGTGTTCACCAGCTCGATCGCGTCACGACGGAACTGCTCCGGATACTTCGACCTGCGAGACACCAGGACATCCTCCCTCCAGACCTGTGTCTGGAATCAAGGTGTCCGCTCCCAGGGGGCAACTCCACTCGCGTGTCTGGAAACGGAACACGCCGGGCGGAAGCCGCCCGGCGTGTTCCGTGCTCGATCACGTGAGTTACGCGCTCAGGCACGCGAGTTACGTGTCTGAGCACGCGAGTTACGCGTTCGGGGTCAGTCCCAGTCGAGGGCGCCGCCCGACTGGTACTCGATGACGCGGGTCTCGAAGAAGTTCTTCTCCTTCTTGAGGTCCATCGCCTCCGACATCCACGGGAACGGGTTCTCGGTCTCGCCGAAGATCGGCGCGAGACCGATCTGCTGGGCCCGCCGGTCGGTGATGAAGTGCATGTACTGCTCGATCAGCTCGGCCGAGAGCCCGAGCATGCCGCGCGGCATCGTGTCGCGGGCGTAGGCGACCTCGAGTTCGCACGCCTCGGTGAGCATGGTGCGGACCTCGGCCTGGAACTCCTCGGTCCACAGGTGCGGGTTCTCGATCTTGATCTGGTTGATGCAGTCGATGCCGAAGTTCAGGTGGATCGACTCGTCGCGCAGGATGTACTGGTACTGCTCGGCGATGCCGACCATCTTGTTCCGGCGGCCGAGCGACAGGATCTGCGCGAAGCCGGTGTAGAACCACATGCCCTCGAAGATCACGTAGAACGCGACGAGGTCACGCAGGAAGGCCTGGTCGGCTTCCGGCGTCCCGGTCTCGAAGTCCGGGTTCTCCAGGTTCTGCGTGTACTTCAGCGCCCACGCGTCCTTGTCCGAGATCGACGGGACCTCGCGGTACATGTTGAACAGCTCGCCCTCGACCAGGCCGAGGCTCTCGCAGATGTACTGGAAGGTGTGCGTGTGCACGGCCTCCTCGAACGCCTGGCGCAGCAGGTACTGGCGGCATTCGGGTTGGTGATCTGCCGGTACACCGCGAGCACGATGTTGTTGGCCACCAGCGATTCCGCGGTGGCGAAGAAGCCGAGGTTGCGCTTGAGCATGGTGCGCTCGTCCTCGGTGAGGCCGTCGGGCGACTTCCACAGCGCGATGTCGGCCTGCATGGCGACCTCGGTCGGCATCCAGTGGTTGTTGCAGCCGGCGAGGTACTTCTCCCACGCCCAGGTGTACTTCATCGGCAGCAGCTGGTTGACGTCGGCGCGGGCGTTGATCATCCGCTTGTCGTCGACGTTGATGCGGGCGGCGCCGACTTCGATCTCACCGAGCCCGGTGGCGTCGGTGGAGGCGTCAAAGGTGGTCATGAAAGCTCACTTCACGAGTCGGGGGTCGTGAGTGGTAAGGACGGTTCTAACCGTCCTTACCACTCACGAGGATGTTTACTGGCAGGCTTCGCAGTCGGGGTCGTCGATCCGGCAGGCGGCGCCGTCGGTGGCGACGAAGTCGACGTCCGAGACCTTCGGCATCTCCTTCGGCTCCGGGGCGGTCACCGGGACGGCCGGAACAGCGGCGGCAGGCGACGGCGACACCGCGGCGGAAGCCGACGGGGCGGGCGAAGCGGCGGGAGCCGGAGCGGCGGCGGCGGGCTTCGGCGAAGCGGGTGCGGCGGGGGCCGGGGTGGCCGAGACCGCGTTCAGCTTGCCGTCGGTGCCGCGCAGGGTGCTCTTCTCCACGTGCGTCGCGGACCGCGCCCGCAGGTAGTACGTGGTCTTGAGGCCCTTGTGCCAGGCGTAGCGGTACAGCTCGTCGAGCTTGCGGCCGCTGGGCGCCGCGATGTACAGGTTCAGCGACTGCGCCTGGTCGATCCACTTCTGGCGCCGCGAACCGGCGTCCACCAGCCACTTGGACTCGATCTCGAACGCGGTCGCGTACAGCGCCTTCAAGTCGTCCGGCACGCGGTCGATCTGGCCGAGGCTGCCGTCGAAGTACTTCAGGTCCGACACCATGACCTCGTCCCACAGCCCGCGCTCCTTGAGTGAGCGGACCAGGTGCGGGTTCACCACGGTGAAGTCACCGGACATGTTCGACTTGACGAACAGGTTCTGGAACAGCGGCTCGATCGACTGCCCGACCCCGCAGATGTTGGAGATCGTCGCGGTCGGCGCGATCGCCATCACGTTGGAGTTGCGCATGCCGACGGTCTTGACCCGCTCGCGCAGCGGCGCCCAGTCCAAAGTGGACGAAGTGTCGACGTCGAGCGCGTCGCCCTGGCGGGCGTCGATCAGGAGCTGCATCGAGTCGATCGGCAGGATTCCCTTGCTCCACAAGGAACCCTCGAACGTCTGGTACTGGCCGCGCTCCTCCGCGAGGTCGGTCGATGCCGAGATCGCGTAGTAGCTGATGTGCTCCATGCTGGTGTCCGCGAACTGGACGGCCTCATCCGAGGACAGCGGGACACCGATCTCGAACAGCGCGTCCTGGAAGCCCATCAGGCCCAGCCCGATCGGGCGGTGACGCAGGTTGGAGCGGCGCGCCTCCGGGATCGTGTAGAAGTTGATGTCGATCACGTTGTCGAGCATGCGAACGGCCGTGCGCACGGTCTTCTCGAGGCGCTTCGTGTCGAGGCCCTCGGGGGTGACGTGCTTGAGCAGGTTCACCGAGCCCAGGTTGCAGACCGCGACCTCGTCGGTGGTGGTGTTCAGGGTGATCTCGGTGCACAGGTTGGACGAGTGCACGACACCCACGTGCTGCTGCGGCGAACGCAGGTTGCACGGGTCCTTGAAGGTGATCCACGGGTGGCCGGTCTCGAACAGCATGGTCAGCATGCGGCGCCACAGGTCGACCGCGCGGACCTTGCGGAACACCTTCAGCTCGCCACGCTCGGCGGCGGCCTCGTACTCGCGGTAGCGCTCGGCGAACGCGTTGCCGTAGAGGTCGTGCAGGTCCGGGGTCTCGTTCGGCGAGAACAGCGTCCACTGCGCGTCGGCCTCGACGCGGCGCAGGAACTCGTCCGGCACCCAGTTCGCGGTGTTCATGTCGTGCGTGCGGCGACGGTCGTCACCGGTGTTCTTGCGCAGGTCGAGGAATTCCTCGATGTCCACGTGCCAGGTCTCGAGGTACGCGCAGGCCGCGCCCTTGCGCTTGCCGCCCTGGTTCACCGCGACCGCGGTGTCGTTGGCGATCTTGAGGAACGGCACGACACCCTGCGACTGGCCGTTGGTGCCCTTGATGTGCGCGCCGAGACCGCGGACCGGGGTCCAGTCGTTGCCGAGACCGCCCGAGTACTTCGCCAGCAGCGCGTTGTTCTTGTACGCCTGGAAGATCGAGTCCAGGTCGTCGTCCACGGTGGTCAGGAAGCAGGACGACAGCTGCGGACGCGTGGTGCCCGAGTTGAACAGCGTCGGGGTGGACGCCATGAAGTGGAACGTCGAGAGCAGCTCGTAGAACTCGATGGCACGAGCCTCACGGTCGTCCTCGCGGATCGCCAGGCCCATCGCGACGCGCATGAAGAACGCCTGCGGCAGCTCGAAGCGGACGCCGTCGTGGTGCTGGAAGTACCGGTCGTACAGGGTCTGCAGGCCGAGGAAGCCGAAGTCGAGGTCGCGCTCGGCGTGGATGGCCGCGGTGATCTTGTCCAGGTCGAAGGTCTGCAGCTCGGGGTTGACCAGCTCCAGCTCGATGGCGCGCTTGAGGTAGTCCCGGAAGTACTGCGGGTACCGGGTGGTCATCTCGTCCTGGCTGGCCTGCTGCGGAACGCCCGCGAGGTAGCTGAGCGCTTCGCCGCGGAGCTTGTCCGCGAGCAGCCGGGCGCTGACGTAGGAGTAGTTCGGCTCCTGCTCGACGAGCACGCGCGCGGCCATGATCTGGGCGAGGGCGAGTTCGTCGGCGCTGATGCCGTCGTAGACGTTGCGCTTGGTCTCGGCCAGCACCGGCTCGGCCGAAACGTCTTCGAGACCGGCGACGGCTTCCCCGACCACGTGCGAGACCCGGGCCCAGTCGAGCGGGCGGAGCGAGCCGTCGGCGGCCTTGACGCTGATGGCGACGTCGGACGAGGCCGGCTTCTCGGCCTCGCGGGCCTTCGCGCGCTCCTCGCGGTACAGGACGTACGCGCGGGCGACCTTGTGGTGCTCGCCGCGCATCAGCGCGAGCTCGACGATGTCCTGGATCTGCTCGATGTGCAGCGCGGTCTCGGGACCGGCGTGGCGGAGCAGGGTGGTCTCGATCTGCTCGGTCAGTTCCTTGACCAGGTGGTGGATCCGCGACGAGGCGGCCGCGTCACCGCCCTCGACGGCGAGGAAGGCCTTGGTCACGGCGACCGAGATCTTGTTCGCGTCGAAGGGGGACACGCTGCCGTCCCGCCGGATGACTCGCACGGTCGCGGGCGTGGTGTCCGAGGACGAGGGCGGCCGCTGACCGGTTTCCACTGACATGCATGTCTCCAAAAGGGCGCGTTGAAGCACCACAAGGCCTCACAAGGCCGTGCGCTGCACGTTCACAAAGCTGTCCGACCACCGCTCCCGAGCGGTCTCCCCGTCGCTGGGCGGTGCCGGTTCCCAGAGACTACATGTAGGGGTCGGAGGCTGCACGTGCCCCAATGGGTGGCGTGTCGTGGGCTCACCCTGGCGGGTTAGACGATCACGCTGAGCGGCTGGTCAGCCGCCGAAGACGATCTTGAAATCGCGCAGGCAGGCGTTCAGCGCGGGCCGCTGACCGGCGAGGAAGCCGAACGGTCCGGACTCGTTGATCCGCCAGTCCGCGGCCGCCGGACAAGGCCTGGCCGTCGCCCGGACGGGGCTCCTTTTGAGACGGCCGTCCAGCATTTGGACGACGTCGAAGGCGGCGGGCATCCGCAGCGGGAGGCTCGGGCGGGGAGTGAAGGCGGCCGTCGCGATCCAGTCTTCGTGGGTGGCCGCCGAGGCGGTGAAGGTCCGCCCGTGGGCGAAGTCGAGCGCGGCGAGATCCTTGGGGATACCCCACAGCGCCCGTCCGCCGGCGAGCGAGACCTCGCTGTCGACCCAGATGTCGGTGATGGAGCTGGAGAGGCGTTCGCCGCGGACCGCGACCGTCGCCAGCAGCTCGTGGTACTGGAGCTGTCCGGGTTCCTGGTAGTCGATCCAGGCGGTGAACACCTGGGCGCGGCCGCCCAGCGTGATCGGCTCGACGCCGCCGGGCAGCCCGGGCAGTTCGCTCACCGGTACACGCCAGATCGACAGGTACGCCTGGCCTGCCAGGTTCCAGGGCTCCGGGGGATAGGCGGTCACGAGTTCCGCCACGGCAGGTAGTCGGGCTGGTCGGTGTCGACACGCATCGAGAACTCCGGTGGTCGTTTCTGCAGGAAGGACACGACCCCTTCGACCGCGTCCGGGCTGGAGCCCAGGCCGCCGATCAGCCGGGAGTCCAGCTCGTGCACGGGGAACGGCGATTCCGCGCTCGCCATCCGGTACAGCAGCTGGCGGGTCACGGCGACCGAGACCGGCGACGTGGTCGCGGCGATCTCGTGAGCCAGTTCGCGGGCTTTGCCGAGTACTTCCCCGGGCTCGTGGACACTGTGGACCAGTCCGGCGGTTTTCGCCTCTTCGGCGCCGAAGACGCGGCCGCTGATCATCCAGTCGAGTGCCGTGCCCATCCCGACGAGCCGGGGGAGGAACCACGCGGACGCGCCTTCGGGGTAGATCCCGCGGCGGACGAACACGAAGCCGAACCGGGAGTCCGTGGACGCGAGGCGGTAGTCGCACGACAGCGTGATCGTGACGCCGCCGCCGACGGCCGCGCCCCGCAGGGCCGCGATCACCGGCTTGTTCATCGTGAAGATCCGTTTCGAGCAGCGTCCGGCCGGCTCCTGCCACGCCGCGTCCGGCCCGGTCTCCGGATCGAAGTCGAAACCGCCCTGGGTGAGGTCGGCGCCCACCGAGAAGTCCTTGCCGTTGCCGGTCAGGATCACCACGCGGACGTCCTCGTCGCGGTCGGCGCGGTCCATCGCGTCGCCGAGCTCGTCGGCCATGCGGATGGTGTAGCCGTTGCGGGCCTCGGGCCGGTTGAGCGTGACCGTCGCGATGCGGTCTTCGACCTCGTAGGTGATTTCGGCGTACGCGCTCATGACGTGAAAAGTAAGCCAGTGTTGACAAAGTGTCAACAAGGCTCATTCGACGTCGTCCAGATGGTCGGCGTAGTACTCGACCGCTCGCCGGTACCGCTGGACACCGTCGTCCGCGCTGGTCGCCGCGAGCACCTTCAACAGGGTTCCCGCCGCCTCGCGCGCTTCGCCGACGTTGTAGAGCGCCATCGCGAGGAACGTCCTCAGCGCGGGATCGTCCGGGAATTCGCCGAGACCGCGCCGCAAGGTCTCGAGCGACTCGTCGTACCGGCCGAGGACGCGATAGGTGCTGCCGAGCCCGACGAACACCCCGTGCCTGTCCTCTGTGGACAGACCTTCGCCCGCGAGCGCCTGTTCGTAGAACGGGGCCGCTTCGGCTTCCAGCCCGGCTGAATCGTGCGCCCACGCGGTTTGGTAGGCGATCACGGCGTCCCGCGGATTCTTCTCGGCCAGCTCGATCAGCCGCAGGCGTGCCTCGTCGGTGCCCTGCTGCCGCAGCCGGATCGCCTCGTTCACGCGGCGGTGCCGTCGAACGGCGGGTAGGTCTCGGCGCCGACCCGCTCGGCCACGACGATGTACCCCGCCAGCGCGTCACGCGACCGGGTCAGCTTGGCCAGCTGCTCGTCCAGGCGGCCGAGCCGCTCGCGCATCGCGGCCAGCAGCTCGGGGCAGCCGATCAGCTCGGGCTCCTCGCCGATCGCGCAGGGGAGCAGGTACGCGATGTCCTCGGACGACAGGCCGGCGGCGAGCAGATGGCGGATCTGCTTCACCCGCAGCAAAGCCGTCTCGTCGTACTCGCGGTAACCGTTCGAACCACGGCTCGCCTCCAAGAGGCCTTGTGCTTCGTAGTAGCGCAACTGGTGGGCGTTGACGCCCGTCCGGTGACTCAGTTCACCGATCTTCATCGCTTTCCCCACTTGACCTTCATACCGGTATCAACGTTGACGATCGTGCCATGACAGACAACGCGAACACCCCGATTTCGGTCGTCGGCCTCGGCCTGATGGGCACCGCGCTCGCCCGCGCGTTCCTGAAGGCGGGACATCCCACGACCGTGTGGAACCGGACGGCCGCCAAGGCGGACTCCCTGGTCGCCGAAGGCGCGCGGCTCGCGCCGACGATCGGCGACGCGCTCGGCCCGGACGGCGTGACGATCCTGTGCCTCACCGACTATTCCGCCGCGCGCGAACTGCTCGGCGACGCCGGGATCGAGGGCACGACACTGGTCAACCTCACCTCGGGCGACTCCGCGCAGGCACGGGAAACCGCCGCCTGGGCCGAAAAGCGGGGCGCCCGCTACCTGGACGGCGCGATCATGGCCATCCCGTCGGTGATCGGGACCGACGAGGCGGTGATCCTGCTCAGCGGACCGCTCCCGGACTTCGACCTCGGCGCGCTCGGCACGATCAGCCATCTCGGCGAAGACCCCGGACTCGCGTCCCTGTACGACGTCGCCGGCCTGACGATGATGTGGAGCGTCCTGAACGCGTGGCTCCAGGGCACCGCGATGCTCAGGACGGCCGGTGTCGGCGCCGCGACGTACGCGCCCTTCGCGCGGCAGATCGCCGCCGGGGTGGCGGACTGGCTGCCCGGCTACGCGGAACAGATCGACAAGGGTGCCTTCCCCGCCGAAGTGGCGGCATTGGAGACCGACGCGCGGGCGATGGCGCATATGGTCGAGGAGAGCGAGGCGCTGGGCGTGAACGCCGAACTGCCGAAGCTGATCAAGGCGATGGCCGACCGCGCGATCGCCGCCGGGCACGGGGGCGAGCAGTACCCGGTGCTGATCCGGGAATTCGAGCGGGCGGGGGAGTAAGGCGGCGCCGTGTCTTGAGCGCCTCCCAGTCACGCGTGTCGTCTGTCTGATCACGTGAGCCGTCCGTTCGGTCCCGGTGGGGGTGGGAGCGGCAAAGGTGGCGTGCCGCGAAAGCCACTTTCGAGACGTCTGGTGTCCCGAAAGTGGCTTTCGCGACACGAGCGCCGGCGAGGTCGCGAGCGAACTGGCCACCCCTCCGGGAGCTTCACGTGACTGGGCGGACGGCAGGCGTGATCAGACGGACGACACGCGTGACTAGGCGGACGGCGCGGCTGTGACGCGGGTGTCGCCATCCTCTCCGGCTGACCGATGGGTGGCTTCCGCCGTTAAAACAATCAGGCGTGCTTGATTTTTCCGGCGCCGGGTGTCAGCCTGAGGAGGACGCGAGGAGGCGGGTATGGCTGACCTGGGCGTGATCCTTGGGGATCTCGCGGCGGAATCGCAGGCCATCGACGACGTGGTGGCGGATCTGCCCGCGTCGGACTGGGCACGGCAGACCCCGGCCGAAGGCTGGACGATCGCCCATCAGATCGCCCATCTGGCCTGGACGGACAGGAAGGCGCTGATCGCGGCGCGCGGATCCGAGGCCGAGTGGCAGGCCGAGATCGAAGGGCTGCTCGCGACGGGCGAGTCCTACGTCGACGACGGTGCCGCCGAGGGCGCGAAGACGCCGCCCCGTGAGTTGCTGGAGGAGTGGCGCGCCGGTCGCGCGGAGCTCGCCGAAGCGCTCGCCGCGGTGCCCGACGGGCAGAAGATCCCTTGGTACGGCCCGCCGATGAGCGCCGCGTCCATGGTGACGGCGCGCCTCATGGAGACGTGGGCGCACGGCCAGGACATCTTCGACACGCTCGGCGTCGCGCGGGAGAACACGGCCCGGCTCTGGCATATCGCCCGGTTCGGCACCCGCACCCGCGACTTCGCCTACAAGCTCAACTCGCTGTCCCCGCCCGCCGGGGAGTTCCGTGTGGAGCTGATCGCGCCCGACGGCACCACCTGGGCGTTCGGGCCCGAGGACGCGACGCAGCGGCTCACCGGGAGCGCGGTCGACTTCTGCCTCGTCATCACCCAGCGGCGTCACCCCGCCGACACCGACCTGGTGGCCACGGGCAAGGACGTCGAGGAATGGCTCGGGATCGCCCAGGCGTTCGCCGGGCCGCCCGGGGCAGGGCGACGGCCGGGGCAGTTCGCATGACCGCCGCCCCGATCCGCATCGGCAACGCGTCCGGGTTCTACGGCGACCGGTTCTCCGCGGTCCACGAGATGCTCACCGGCGGCCCGCTCGACGTGCTGACCGGCGACTACCTGGCCGAGCTGACCATGCTCATCCTCGGCCGGGACCGGATGAAGGACCCGAACCGCGGGTACGCCAAGACCTTCCTGCGCCAGATGGAGCAGAATCTCGCGCTGGCCAAGGAAAAGGGCGTCAAGATCGTCGCGAACGCCGGCGGGCTCAACCCAGCCGGTCTCGCGGACGCGCTCCGCGAACTGGCCGCGAAGCTCGGTGTCGACGTCGCGATCGCGCACGTCGAGGGCGACGATCTCGTCCAGCGCGCGGAAGAGCTCGGCTTCGGCAAGACCTTGACCGCGAACGCCTACCTCGGCGCGTGGGGGATCGCGGAATGCCTGAACGCGGGCGCCGACATCGTGGTGACCGGCCGCGTCACCGACGCTTCGGTGATCGTCGGCCCCGCCGCCGCGCACTTCGGCTGGGCGCGCGACGACTACGACGCGCTGGCGGGCGCCGTCGCGGCCGGGCATGTGATCGAATGCGGGACGCAGGCTACCGGCGGCAACTACGCCTTCTTCGCCGAGCACGAGATCGGCGTCCCGGGGTTCCCGATCGCCGAGATCGCCGCCGACGGCTCCAGCGTGATCACCAAACACCCCGGAACGGGCGGCGTGGTGAACGCCGGAACCGTGACGGCGCAACTGCTCTACGAGATCACCGGCGCCCGGTACGCCGGTCCGGACGTCACGGCGCGGTTCGACACCCTGACCCTCACCGAGGACGGCCCGGACCGCGTCCGGATCAGCGGCGTCACGGGCGAGCCGCCGCCTCCGACGCTCAAGGTCTGCCTGAACGGGCTCGGCGGTTTCCGCAACGAGACGACGTTCGTCCTCACCGGGCTCGACATCGAGGCGAAAGCCGCGCTGGTCAAGGAACAACTCGAAGGCGCGCTCAAGGCCCGCCCGCCCGCCGACGTCCAGTGGACCCTGGCCCGCACCGACCGGCCCGACGCCGAAACCGAGCAGCAGGCGAGCGCGCTGCTGCACGTCGCGGTGAAGGACCCCGATCCCGAGGTCGCCGGGCGCGCGTTCAGCGGCGCGGCGATCGAGCTCGCGCTGGCGAGTTATCCCGGGTTCCACGTCACCGCGCCACCCGCGGCCGCCTCGCCCTACGGCGTGTACCGGCCCGCGTTCGTCGACGCGCACGAGGTCCCGCACGTCGTCGTCCTGCCGGACGGAACGCGCCGCGACATCGCGCCCGCCGCCGAAACCCTGCCACTGTCCGAAGTGGACAACGAGCAGCTGCCCGCCCCGTTCACCCAGGCCGAGGTCCGCCGTGTGCCGCTGGGCAAGGTCGTCGGCGCCCGCAGCGGTGACAAGGGCGGCAACGCGAACGTCGGCGTCTGGGCGCGTTCCGACGAGGCGTGGCGCTGGCTCGCGCACCGGCTCACCGTCACCGAGTTCAAGCTGCTGCTCCCGGAGACCGCGGATCTCGAGGTCCGGCGGCATCTGCTGCCGAACCTCCGGGCGGTCAACTTCGTCGTCGAAGGCATCCTCGGCGAGGGCGTCGCGTCGCAGGCGCGGTTCGACCCGCAGGCGAAGGCGCTCGGGAATGGCTGCGCTCCCGCGAGATCGACATCCCGGAGGCCCTCCTGTGACCGACCCCTTCGCCACGCCGGAACGCGCCGAACTGCGCAAGACCGTGCGGCGGTTCGCCGAAACCGAGATCCTGCCGCACCTCGACGACTGGGAGCGCGAGGGCGAGTTGCCCCGCGATTTGCACCGCAAGGCCGGGGAACTCGGGCTGCTCGGCGTCGGCTTCCCCGAAGAGGTCGGAGGCGGGGGCGGCGACTATCTCGACGCGGTGGTCATCGCCGAGGAACTGCACTACGCGGGCGGTTCCGGTGGTCTGTTCGCCTCGCTGTTCACCTGCGGCATCGCCGTCCCGCATATCGCGGCGGCCGGGGATCCGGTGCAGATCGAACGCTGGGTCCGGCCGACGCTGGAAGGTGCCAAGATCGGCTCGCTCGCGGTCACCGAACCCGACGGCGGCTCCGACGTCGCCGGGATCCGCACGACGGCGGTGCGCGAGGGCGACGAGTACGTCATCAACGGCGCCAAGACCTTCATCACCTCGGGCTGCCGCGCCGACTTCGTGACCACCGTGGTCCGCACCGGTGAAGCGGGCGCCCACGGGATCTCGCTCATCGTGGTCGAACGCGGCACACCGGGCTTCACCGTCTCCCGCAAGCTGGAGAAGATGGGCTGGCTCTGCTCGGACACCGCCGAGCTGTCCTATGTGGACGTCCGGGTGCCCGCGGAGAACCTGATCGGCGCCGAGAACAGCGGGTTCGCGCAGGTCGCCACGCAGTTCGTCACCGAGCGGGTCTCGCTGGCCGTGCAGGGTTACGCGCACGCCCAGCGGGCACTCGACCTGACCTTGGACTGGTGCCGCCTGCGCGAGACCTTCGGCCGCCCGCTGATCTCCCGTCAGCTGGTGCAGCACAAGCTCACCGAGATGGCCCGCAGGATCGACGTCGCCCGCACCTACACCCGGCAGGTCGCCCAGCGGCACGTCGCGGGCGAAGAGGTCATCGCCGAAGCCTGTTTCGCGAAGAACACCGCCGTCGAGACCGCCGAATGGGTGGTCAACGAGGCCGTGCAGCTGCATGGCGGACTCGGCTACATGCGGGAGTCCGAAGTGGAGCGTCACTACCGTGACGTGCGCATCCTCGGTATCGGCGGCGGGACGAACGAGATCCTCACCGGCTTGGCCGCGAAGCGATTGGGATACACCGCATGAGCACGATCAGGTCTACTGTGGACACGCGGAGCGAGGAGTTCGCCACCAACCGCGAGTCCATGCTCGGCAAACTCGCCGAGATCGACGGCGAGCACGCGAAGGCGATCGCGGGCGGCGGCGAGAAGTACGTCGCCCGCCACCGCAAACGCGGCAAACTGCTGGCCCGCGAGCGGATCGAGCTCCTCCTCGACGAGGACTCGCCGTTCCTGGAGCTGTCGCCGCTGGCGGCCTGGGGTTCGGACTACCAGGTCGGCGCCAGCGTGATCACCGGCATCGGCGTCGTCGAAGGCGTCGAGTGCATGATCTCGGCGAGCGACCCGACGGTCAAAGGCGGGGCGAGCAATCCGTGGACGGCCAAGAAGAGCTACCGCGCGGCGGACATCGCCGCGCAGAACCGGCTGCCGGTGATCAACCTCGTCGAGTCCGGCGGGGCGGATCTGCCGACGCAGAAGGAGATCTTCATTCCCGGCGGCCGGATCTTCCGTGACATCACGCGTTCGTCGGCGGCGAAGGTGCCCACGATCGCGCTGGTGTTCGGCAACTCGACCGCGGGCGGCGCGTACCTGCCCGGCATGTCGGACTACGTCGTGATGGTCAAGGAACGCGCGAAGGTGTTCCTCGGCGGACCTCCGCTGGTCAAGATGGCCACCGGCGAGGAGTCCGACGACGAATCGCTCGGCGGCGCCGAGATGCACGCCCGCACGTCGGGGCTCGCGGACTACCTCGCGGCGGACGAAGAGGACGCGATCCGGCTCGGCCGCAGCATCGTCAAACGGCTCAACTGGACCAAACAGGGCCCGACGCCGAAGCCGGACTACGCGGAGCCGTTGTACTCCGCGGAAGACCTGCTCGGCATCGTGCCCACCGACCTCAAGGTGCCGTTCGACCCGCGCGAGGTGATCGCCAGGGTCGCCGACGGTTCGGACTTCGACGAGTTCAAACCCTTGTACGGCAGCAGCCTCGCCACCGGCTGGGCGAGTATCCACGGCTACCCGGTCGGCATCCTGGCCAACGCGCAGGGTGTGCTGTTCGGCGAGGAGTCGCAGAAGGCCGCGCAGTTCATCCAGCTGGCCAACCAGATCGACACGCCGCTGGTCTTCCTGCACAACACCACCGGCTACATGGTCGGCAAGGAGTACGAGCAGAGCGGCATCATCAAACACGGCGCGATGATGATCAACGCCGTGTCGAACTCGAAGGTGCCGCACCTGTCGGTGCTCATGGGCGCCTCCTACGGCGCCGGGCATTACGGCATGTGCGGCCGCGCCTACGATCCCCGGTTCCTCTTCGCCTGGCCTAGTGCGAAATCCGCGGTCATGGGGCCGCAGCAGCTGGCGGGCGTGCTGTCCATCGTGGCCCGTGCCGCCGCCGCGTCGCGCGGGCAGGAGTACAACGAGGAGCACGACGCCGCCATGCGCGCCATGGTGGAAGGCCAGATCGAGGCCGAGTCGATGCCGATGTTCCTCTCCGGGATGCTCTACGACGACGGGATCATCGATCCCCGCGACACCCGCACGGTGCTCGGGCTCAGCCTGTCCGTGATCCACAATGGACCAGTGAAGGGCGCCGAAGGCTTCGGCGTCTTCAGGATGTGAGCGGCATGATCCAGAAACTCTTGGTCGCCAACCGCGGCGAGATCGCCCGCCGCGTGTTCCGCACCTGCCGCGACGCCGGGATCGGCACCGTCGCGGTGTTCTCCGACGCGGACGCCGACGCGCCGCACACCGCCGAGGCGGACGTCGCCGTCCGGTTGCCGGGCAACGCGCCCGCCGACACGTACCTGCGGGCCGAACTGCTGATCAAGGCGGCCGTCGAGACCGGCGCCGACGCGATCCACCCCGGCTACGGGTTCCTGTCCGAGAACGCCGCCTTCGCCCGTGCCGTGCTCGACGCGGGACTCACCTGGGTCGGCCCGCCGCCGGAAGCCATCGAGAGCATGGGCTCTAAGGTCGAGTCCAAGCGGATGATGGCCGAAGCCGGAGTCCCGATCTTGTCCGAATTGGACCCCGCCGAGGTCACCGAAGCCGACCTTCCCTTGCTGGTCAAGGCTTCCGCCGGCGGTGGCGGACGCGGGATGCGGGTCGTGCGCACGCTCGGCGAACTCGCCGAGGCCGTCGAAGGCGCGAGCGCGGAGGCCGCGTCGGCGTTCGGCGACCCGACCGTGTTCTGCGAGCGGTACCTGGAGACCGGCCGTCACATCGAGGTCCAGGTGCTCGCCGACACCCACGGCACGGTGTGGGCGGTGGGGGAGCGCGAGTGCTCGATCCAGCGCCGCCACCAGAAGGTCGTCGAAGAGGCGCCGTCGCCGTTCGTCGACGAGGCCATGCGGGAGGCGCTGTTCGACGCCGCGCGCAAGGCCGCGCAGGCGATCGACTACGTCGGCGCCGGGACGGTCGAGTTCCTCGCCGGACCGGACGGGCGGTTCTACTTCCTGGAGATGAACACCCGGCTCCAGGTCGAACATCCGGTCACCGAAGCCACGACCGGGCTCGACCTCGTCTCGCTGCAGTTGCGGATCGCGGAGGGTGAGCACCTGCCGATCGACGAGCCGGAGACGACCGGCCACGCCATCGAGGTCCGGCTGTACGCCGAAGACCCCGCCGCGGGCTGGCAGCCGCAGAGCGGCACCTTGCACCGGTTCGAGCTTCCCGCGGCACAGCGGGAATTCGAGGTCGGCCCGGGTGTCCGGCTCGACTCGGGTTTCGTCAGCGGCCAGACCGTCGGCGTGCACTACGACCCGATGCTCGCCAAGGTCATCGCCTTTGCCCCGGATCGCCGGAGCGCGGCACGGGCACTGGCCGGGGCGTTGGCCGGTGCGGAGATCCACGGAGTGGTGACCAATCGCGACCTGCTGGTGAACGTGTTGCGCCATGAGGCTTTCCTCGCCGGGGAGACCGACACCGCGTTCTTCGACCGGCATGGTCTCGAAACCCTGGCGAAGCCACTGGCCACTGTGGACGCTGTACGGATTTCGGCGCTGGCCGTGGCTCTGGCCGGTGCGGCCACGAATCGCTCGGCCGCCCGGGTGCAGGGCAGGCTGCCGAGCGGCTGGCGCAACGTCCGTTCCCAAGGGCAGCGCAAACGTTTTCGTCACGGCGACGACGAGATCGAGGTCGGCTACAGCCTCGGCCGGGACGGCCTGCGCGCCGACGGTTTCGAAGGCGTCGAGCTGGTTTCCGCCGAGAGCGGCGGCGTCGTCCTGGAGGTCTCCGGGGTGCGGCGGAAGTTCGCCGTCGCCCGGTACGGCGACACGGTGTACGTCGATTCTCCGGACGGCGCCGTCGAACTGGACGTGGTGCCGCGGTACACCGATCCCGACGCGGCGCTCGCCGCCGGGTCGCTCGTGGCGCCGATGCCGGGCACGGTCGTCCGGCTCGCGGTCGAGGCGGGCGACACCGTCAAGACCGGCGACCCGTTGCTGTGGCTCGAAGCGATGAAGATGGAACACCGGATCGCGGCGCCCGCCGACGGCGTCGTGACCGAACTCCCGGTGGTGGTCGGACAGCAGGTCGAAGTGGGCACGATCCTCGCGGTGGTAGGAGACGACGAATGAACGCGATGAACTTCACCGAGCCCGAGGAGCGCGTCGCGCTGCGGGCCGCGGTCGCCGAACTCGGCAAGAAGTACGGGCACGAGTACTACGCCAAGCAGGCGCGTGCCGGGCTCAAGACCGAGGAACTGTGGGCCGAAGCCGGACGGCTGGGCTACCTCGGCGTGAACCTGCCCGAGGAGTACGGCGGCGGGGGAGCGGGGATCGCGGATCTCGCCGCGGTGCTCGAAGAACTCGCCGCGGCGGGCTCCCCGCTGCTGCTCATGGTCGTCTCGCCGGCGATCTGCGGCACGGTCATCTCGCGTTTCGGCACCGACGAGCAGAAGAAGCGCTGGCTGCCGGGGATCGCCGACGGTAGCAGGCGGATGGTCTTCGCGATCACCGAACCGGACGCCGGGTCGAACTCGCACAAGATCACCACGACCGCGAAACGCGACGGTGGCGATTGGGTCCTCAGTGGACGGAAGGTCTTCATCTCCGGTGTCGACGAGGCGGACGCCGTCCTGGTCGTCGGCCGCACCGAGGACGCCAAGACCGGCAAGCTCAAGCCCGCGCTGTTCATCGTCCCGACCGACGCGCCCGGCTTCGAGTACAAGCAGATCGAGATGGACCTGATCGCGCCGGAGAAGCAGTTCGGCCTGTTCCTCGACGACGTCCACCTGCCCGCCGACGCACTGGTCGGCGAGGAGGACGCGGCGATCGCGCAGCTGTTCGCCGGGCTCAACCCCGAACGCATCATGGGCGCGTCGTTCTCGCTCGGCATCGCGCGCTACGCGCTGGGCAAGGCGGTCGCCTACGCCAACGACCGCAAGGTGTGGGGCGCGCCGATCGGTACCCACCAGGGGCTCGCGCATCCGCTGGCCGAGATCAAGATCGAGCTGGAACTCGCCAAGCTCATGACGCAGAAGGCGGCGTCGCTCTACGACTCCGGTGACGACTTCGGCGCGGGCGAGTCGGCGAACATGGCGAAGTACGCCGCCGCCGAGGTCGCCATCCGCGCCGTCGACCAGGCCGTGCAGACCCACGGCGGCAACGGGCTCGCCAGCGAATACGGGCTGGGCACGCTGGTCGCGGCCGTCCGGCTCGGC
This sequence comes from Amycolatopsis sp. EV170708-02-1, assembly GCF_022479115.1. Classification (NCBI taxonomy): domain Bacteria; kingdom Bacillati; phylum Actinomycetota; class Actinomycetes; order Pseudonocardiales; family Pseudonocardiaceae; genus Amycolatopsis; species Amycolatopsis sp. EV170708-02-1. Next base: position 573,995 of record NZ_CP092497.1, on the reverse strand, counting down.
CGGATCGCGCCGGTGAGCCGCGAGATGGTGCTCAACTTCGTCGGCCAGCACAGCCTCGGCCTGCCCCGCTCCTACTGACTCGTGAGTGGCAAGGACGGTTCTAACCGTCCTTGCCACTCACGAGCGTCCTACGGAAGGCGAGCTCCATGAGCACACTCCACGGCAAGACGATCATCATCTCCGGCGGCAGCCGCGGGATCGGCGAGGCCATCGCGGTGCGCGCCGCCCGCGACGGGGCGAACATCGCCCTCCTGGCGAAGACCGCCGAGCCGCATCCGAAGCTGCCGGGCACGCTCTACACCGCGGCCAAGGCGATCGAGGACGCCGGCGGGCAGGCGCTGCCGATCGTCGGCGACGTCCGGGACGACACGTCGGTCGAGGCCGCGATCGCGCGGACCGCGGAGCAGTTCGGCGGCATCGACATCGTGCTCAACAACGCGAGCGCGATCGACCTGACCCCGACCGAATCCGTCAGCATGAAGCGCTACGACCTGATGCAGGACATCAACGCGCGCGGATCCTTCCTGCTGTCGAAACTCGCCATCCCGTACCTGAAGCTCGCGGAGAACGCGCACATCCTGACACTGTCGCCGCCGATCAGCCTCGACGAGAAGTGGTTCCAGGCCGGGCATCTCGCGTACAGCATCGCGAAGTACTCGATGAGCCTGGTGACCGTCGGGCTCGCCGCGGAACTGCGGCAGTACGGGATCGCGGCGAACTCGTTGTGGCCGCGCACGACGATCGACACCGCGGCGATCCGCAACGTCGTCGGCGCGGAACTGGCGGCCAAATCGCGGACGCCGGAGATCATGGCGGACGCCGCGCACGCGATCCTCACCAAACCGAGCACCGAGGCGACGGGGAACTTCTACCTCGACGACGAGGTGCTGGCCGCCGAGGGCGTCACCGACTTCTCGAAGTACCGCGTCGGCGGGCGGGAGGAAGACCTGCAGCTCGACTTCTGGGTCGAGGGCCGCACCCCGTGATCCGCGAACCGCAGCAGGAGCGCAGCCGCACGACCCGGCGGCGGCTGGTCGAGGCCGCCGTCGAGACGATCGGGGAGCTGGGCTGGCACGGGACCACCGTCGCGGTCATCGCCGAACGCGCCGGGGTGTCGCGCGGCGCCGCCCAGCACCACTTCCCGACCAGGGAGGATCTGGTCGCGGCCGCGGTCGAGCACGTCGGTGAGATCCAGATAGTGGAACTGCGCGCCCGCGCGGCGGAACTGCCGTCGGGCCGGTCGCGGATCGAGCGGGCCGTCGACATGGTGCTCAACCTCTACAGCGGGCCGCTGTTCCGTGCCGCGCTCCATCTGTGGGTCGCGGCTTCGACCGATGACTCGCTGCGCGCGACGCTGGTGCCGCTGGAGGCCCGGGTCGGCCGGGAAGCCCACCGCGTCACCGTCGAGCTGCTCGGCGTCGACGAGTCCCACCAGGGCGTTCGCGAGCTGGTCCAGGCCACTCTCGATCTTGCCCGCGGCCTGGGCCTGGCGAACCTGCTGACCGACGACACGAAGCGGCGCAAGCAGATCGTCGCGCAGTGGGCGCGGGTCCTGGAACCGACCTTGGCGTCGGCGAAGATCTGACGGAACCGACATGGCACCGACAACGTCCGAGATCTTGTTAACACTGATGGAGCAGCGGCCGATAACACGGTGTGAGTGCTGCTGATTCAGGTGGCTGATCGAGAGAGGTCCAGTCCGGTGTCCGGTTCAGAGGTCGAACTGTCCCATCGCGCGATGGCGATGCTGCGAGCGGTCGCGGCGCGCCGCGCCCAGATGTCGTGCAGCTGCGAGCCGGATCTCTTCATCGACGGGTTCGCCTGCTGCGATCAGATGACCGCGCACGCGCTGGCCCACGGCGGGTACATCCGCCCCGCCGAGTCCACCGGACCCTCCGCGGTCACCGGCCGGGTGCCCGCCGAGCTGACCGAGGCGGGCGAAGCCGCGATCGCGGTCACCGCCGCCGCCTGACCTTTCGGCGCATCGTCTGTCCGCAGTGGACGACGACCGTTTACAACCACCTCCCGCGTTCCTAGGATCCACCCCGGGATGAGGCCGTCGCCGGGCGACGGACCGGGTTGGGAGGTGCCGATGGCACGCACGGCTCGCCGCGATACCGGTGAGGACGCCCTGAGCACGTTGATGCGGGAAGCCGGCGCGGCACCCCGTCGCCGGGGACCGCGCGGGCCGAAGCACCGGGCTCCGGAAACCGCTCCGGGCACCGGCCGGATCCGGCGGATTTCGGCGCTTTCGGCGGGCGGCGTGCTCGTCTGCGGGCTGCTGGCCGTCCTGCTCGTCCCGGCCGACCCGGCCGAGGTGGTCCCAGGCACCCCACTCCCGCCGCCGTCGCTGACCATCGCCCCGCAGGCGATCGACGTCCCGGCCGACGCGGTGTCCTCACCCGTCCCGTCCGGCCCTTCGGGCGGCGATGTCGCACCCCCGCCGCCGATGACCGCGTCGCTGCACGGCTCGGAGACGCCGTCCCCGACACCCACCCCGGAACCCGAAGAGCGGCCGGATCCGCGCGCCGGTCACCACGATTTCGACGAGTACTACGACTGGTATTACGGCGGCGGTCATCAAGGCGGTCGCTGGCCACAATGGGGCCGGTAGCGCCGATCGGGTGATCGACGGCGTCGCTCACCGTCGAAGAAGAATTACGATTCACCCCCAGTTTCGGCCGTTCGTGTCTGCTGTCATTTTTCCGGTGTCCCGCCTTCGGCCGGATACCTACGATGGTTCGCACTCTCCATTCCTCCCGGAGCACGGCTAGGGGCTGAACAGGAAAATGAGTGTGGACCGACATTCTCCCGCGGTGCAGTTCGCGCGGAGAATGCTGATCAACCGCGAGACGGGGAATCCGTCCCGCCCGCAGCCGGTGACGCTGCTGCTCGGACCGGTCGGTTCGGGGAAGACCACGGCACTGGAGGCGATCCGCCGAGATCTGGGCTGGGGCGTCGTGCACGCCGGATTCGATTTCGGGCAAGGTGGCCGAGCGGGCACGATCGACGTGCTCACCAAACTGGCCTACTCGTTGTCGAGTAAATGGCGAAACCGGCCGAAACCGCAGTTCATTCGTTTCACGATTGCGCTGATCGCAGTCCAGGCGGAGCTTTCCGGTCGAAATCGCGACGAAGACCTGGCGCAACTGAAGTCGCTGCTCGGCAGTCTCGACCGGATCATCTGGACCCCGGCGATGGACAGCACGCTCGACACGCTGACCGAGACGGCGAAGGCGACCGGTCTCGTCGAGCCCCCGTACGCGGATCTGTTCCGCCAGACGTTCCCGCATCTGGTCCGGAACATCCGGCCAAGACTCGGGAAGGCGCTGCGGTCGCTGGCGGACTTCCCGCACGCCGAGGGGAGATCCCCGTTCGACGCGCTGCTCGAACTCAACCGGCTGGCGCATGGCAGCGCCCGTGACGCCAAAGCGGTCACCGAGTGGCTGATGGCGGCGTTCCTCGGCGATGTCCGGGAGAACCATCCGCGGATGGCGAGGCCGGAGGAGAAGAGCCCCTGTACCTGCGACATCTCGCAGCAGCGCAGGCACTGGCACAACTGGGTGGTGGTGCTCGACGACGTCGACCATCCCGGCGGGACCGAGTTCCTCGCCGACCTGATCGCCGCCAGGGAACGACATGCCGTCCAGCATCCGAACGACCGCGAGGCACACGACGCACTGCTGGTCATCGCCACCAGCGGGCGGTGGCACGACGACTGGGGCACCGCATGGCTGGCGCCGTGGAGACCCGCGTCCGGCGCCCCGCCCGCCGTCCGGCCGATCGTGGACTGCGAGGAGGCCTCGTACGACGACTGGGCGAACCCGGGCAATGGCGCGCTCGACTCGGCCTACTACCCGGTCCGGATCTCGCCTCAGTCGATCGGGCGGATCGCGCGGATCCTCGATTCGGGCGCGCGGACACCGAAGGTCACGCTCGCGCACCGGGCGACCGGCGGGCTGCCGTCGGCGGTCGAGCAGCTCACCGGGCGGTTGCGGGCGAGCGACGCGCGCGAAGGGGGCCGCGACCTGCTCACCACCGATCCGCGTGGCGAACGGGATCCTTGCTACCGCAGGCTGACCGAGCTCGCCCTGACCGAGCACCTCGACGACGTCCACGTCGACGACTTCGTGACCGCGGCCCCGTTCGCGACCGCGCCCTGGCTGATCCCGGACGCCGCGCAGAGCCGGATCGACCAGCCGCACGTCGGGCGGATCCTGACCGAACTGCGCACGTCGTTGTGGGTGACGGCGAAGAACTCGCCCGGTTCGACGACCGACCAAGCGGCACTGCATCCGTGGATCGCCGCGAACCTGGTGTCCGCGCTGGCCCGGCGCGGCGACGGGGACGGGCCCACCTACACCGACCAGTTCAAGGCTCTGCGCGACGATCCGGACACCGCGCAGGATCCGGTGCGCCTGGCCTACTGCAATCTCGCGCTGGGCGACATCGGCGAAGTGGTCACGTTCTTCGAGCGCGAGTTCAACCGGATCCCGCACGCGGAGTGGATCGCGAAACTCGAGCTGGTGCTGAACGCGCCGGACGACCTGCCGCCCGAGCGGGATCACGCGGAACTGTACGAAGAACTCGTCAACCTCGACAACGCGCGATGCCCGGCAGACCGGTCCGAGATCCGGAACAACGTCGCCCGGCTCATCGCGGCGGGCTGGCTGACCGCCAACCCCTTCGCGGTCCGCGGGCAAGCCCAGCACCAGGTGATCGCGAACGCCTTCGCCGCGCTGGCCACCACCTCGCACCAGCCCGACGTCGGCGCGCTCGTGTCGGCCAAGGAAGCCGCCCGTCGCGGTGAATTCCCCTGAACCTGAACGGAACCCAGTGATGTCCTGGCTCGATTCGTTGAGAACTCGTATGTCCGAGGCCCGTGAACGCGCGGCGACGGGACCTCCGGTGCGGCCCCGCGGCTGGGCGCGCCGTCATCGGGTGCTGCTGATCGCGGTCGTGGTCCTGCTGCTGAGCGCCGTGCTGGTGTCGTTCCGGCCGTGGGAGTCCTGCGGTGCCGGCCTGCACGCGGTGGACGCGGACGAGGAGTCGGTCGGCTCGTCGTACGTCTGCGTCGGGCTGAACCTCGACTCCGGCCCGATGCGGGACGACGATCCGCTCGACCCGCTGGAGAAGCTCATCAAGGGCCGCAACGAGAGGGCGGGCGACAACTTCAAGACCATCGTGGTGCTGGAGAACCTCGCGCCCGATCCGAAGATCGACAGCCAGCCGTTCCCGTTCGTCCGGCGGGAGGTCCAGGGCGCGATCACCGCCGCGTGGCCGAAGAACGGGCCGCCGGGGATCAAGCTCCTGCTGGCCAACTACGGGAGCAACGCAGAACACTGGCGCGTCGTCGCCGACGAGATCGTCGCCGCGGCCACCGCCCAGCGCATCGTGGCGGTCACCGACATCGGCATCAGCACGGAGAGCAGCCGGGCGCTGGTGGCCGAACTGTCCCGCCACGGCATCGCCACGATCGGCGCGACCGTCACCGCGGACAACATGAACACCGACCCGAAGGGCGCGCGGATCGACAACTTCTTCCGGGTGGGCCCGACCAACACCGACGAGGCCCGCGCCGCGGCCGGGTACATCGCCTCGCACGGTTTCAAGCGCGTGATGATGATCCAGGGAGTCAGCAAAGAGGACACCTACGCGACCACGCTCGCCGAAGCCTTCCAGAGCTCCTCGAAGGTCCCGGTCATCTTCACGAAGACCTACGACGTCAAACCGCTCACCGACACCTCGCGCGAGGCGTATCTGCGAGGGCTGTTCAGCAGATGGCACAACGACATCTGTGGTGCGAGACCCGATCTGATCTACTTCGCCGGCCGCGGGCTCGACCTCGGTGCCCTCGTGGCGGCGCTGGCGGGCGACGGCGCCTGCGAAGGGCTCGAAACGGTGACCGTGATGACCGGGGACGACGCGAGCACGCTCGCCGGGAAACCCTTGCAGCTGAACAAGGACATCAGTGTCCGGCTCCGCTACACGGCCCTCGCGTATCCCGACCAGTGGGATATGTTCACCGCCGATCCGGCGCATCCGACGTACAAGAAGAATTACGACAACTTCGTCGCCGAATTCACCGGTACCCACGGTTTTCCCAAGGCGGAATTGTGGGACGGCGCCGCGATGATCGAACACGACGCGGTCGCGGCGGCCGTCGAAGCCGCGGTGCAGAACGTGTCGTCGGATCCGGTTTCGGTGCCGGACGTGTTGCGCAGCATCGACTGCAACTCCCCGGTGCCCGGCGCGACGGGGTTCGTCGCGTTCGATCAGGCGACGGGGAATCAGCTCGACAAGGCGTTGCCGATCCTGTCGATCGATCCGGACGGTTCGGTGCATCCGGTCGACCTGGTGTGGTCGAGGGGCGGCCGCTGAACACGAATCCGGACTGCGGGCGGTAGGCGGCATGAGCGGGGTGGAGGCGCGTCGCGAAAGCCACTTTCGCGGCGTCTGATGTCCCGAAAGTGGCTTTCGCGACACGGGGCATCTGGGCTGGAAGCGATGAGGGCCTCCTTCCCTACCTTGAGCGTAGGGAAGGAGGCCCTCACGGACTGACACCGGTGGGGAACGGAAGTCAGCCGGTGTAACCCGCCACGATCTTGGTGTAGTCGTACTTGCCCTGCGAGATTCCCGCGCAGTTGTTGCAGTCGCGGTTCACCGCCCAGAACGACAGCCGGGCGAGATGTTTGCTCGCCGCGTAGTCGCGGATCGCGCGGAAGTCGGCGACGCTGACGGTCTCGCCCGCCACGTCGGTCTTCCCGTTCATCGACGAAAGCCCGCTGCGCCGGTAGGCCGCGTCGTCGCTCAGGCCGAAGGTGGACTTCACGACGTTCTTCAGCCCGTCGACGGCGCTGCGGGTCTTGCCCGCCATGTCACCGCCGCTGGAGAAGTCGAACGGCATGACCGACCACGCGTCGACCCCCGCGCCGAGCGCCTTCGACTGGTTGATCAGCCGCTTCCCGTGCGCGTTGGGGCCGCCCACCTCGGTCGGGATGGTGATGACCACGCGCAGGCCGGGGTTCTTCTGCTTCGTGATCTTGACGGCGTTCAGGATCCGGTCCTGGACGGTGTAGTTCTCGAATTCGTCGGTGTTCTCGACGTCGAGGTCGATCGCCTTGAGCTTGTAGGCGTCGATGACCTTCTGGTACGCGCCGGCGAGTGCGGCGGGGGTGCCGCATTTCGGCCCGAGCTTCGTGCCGGACCAGCCGCCGAACGACGGGATGACGTCGCCGCCCTTGGCCCGGATGTTGGCGATCATCGTGGCGTCGGAGCCGGTGAGGGAACGGCTCCCGTCCCATTTCGGGTTGCAGCCGCCGTCGGAGAGGATGAACGCGAGGGTGAAGGCCTTGACCCCGGTGGCGTTCATCGCGGCGATCGGGTCCGTCTGTCCCGACCACTGGTACAGATAGGGCGAGGCGAGCACCGGGTCCGGGGCGGCCGAGGCGACGGGGGCGAGGCCGACGGCCGTGGCGAGAGCGGCGCCGGCGGCGGTGGCCAGTGTTGCCCAGCGTCGTAGGGATTTCATAGGTCCTCCAACTGGTACGCGCGCGGCGAGGCGCGCAGGTGTGGAGCACCTCCGTCTTGACGCGGCGTATCAACCGGGAGGTCACTGTGTGCTCACTCACAGTGGACTAGACCATTGAGGACTGTCAAGAATTCACCGGGTTTCCCGGGGAAACGACCGACCTTAGTAGGGGGGTGATGACCCGGAAAGCGGATCGACACCACCGCGATTACCGGCTAGTTTGCCGAAATGGTGGGGGACTCCCTGATGGCGACCGGAAGCCGCGGCCGGAGAGACCGGCTCGCCGCGCCGCGCCGGATACTGGGGTCCTGGAGCCTGTGGGAACTACCCAGGCGAGGCCTGATCGGGTACCTGCTCCTCGTCGACTTCGCCGCTTTCGCCGCCACCGCCTACCTCTTCGTGTTACGGCCGCCCGCGCCGTCGTCCTTGCTCCCGTTTTCGGCTCTGCTGACGGGAATGATCCTGAGCTCGGAGCTTTCGCGGCCCGTCGAGCGGTCGCGTGCCGACACCCGGCTCGGTGCCGGACTGGACGCGGCGTGGATTTTCGCGGGCGCTTTGCTGCTGCCGCCCGCACTCGCCGCGGTGCTCGTCGTCGCTTCGGCGGGCTACCGCTGGTTCCGGATCCGGCGGGGGATCCCGCATCGCCAGGTGTTCGCGGCCTCCGCCACCATGCTTTCGGCGCTCGGTGCCTCGATCATCCCGGTACTGCTGGGCGCGCCGCCGTTCGCCGACGCGGCAAGGGATTTCGAGAGTTTCGCGCTGGTTTTCGCGACCGGCCTGATCTTCCTGTCCGTCGACGCCGCTTTGGCCGCGCCGGCCGCCGAATTCGGGGCGGAACCGTCGGGGTTCGCCTTCGACGCGGCGATGGTCGCGTTCGGCTTGCTGCTCGCGTGGTCGGCGGCGGATTGGCCGTACGTCACCTTGGTACTCGCCGGGGCACTCGTGGTACTTCACCGGGCCGGGACGATGCGCGCCCTGCGTGGCCACGCGGGTACGGACGCCGGCACCGGGCTGCTCACCGCGTCGTCCTGGTTGGACGGTGCGCGCACCCAATTCGAACTGCTTCGGGGCCGTGGCGCCGATCTTTCGCTGCTGATGCTCGACCTGGACCACTTCGCACGGCTCAACGACCGGCACGGCAGGCACGTCGGGGACGACGTCCTCCGCGCGGTGGCGGACACTTTGCGCGCCGAGGTCCGTGCGGCGGACCTGGTCGGCCGGTTCGGTGGTGAGGAATTCGTCGTCCTGCTGCCCGGCACCAGCCGGTTCGACGCGCACGCGATCGCCGAACGCATCCGGATGCGGATCTCCTCGACGTTCGTCTCACTGGGTGGGACGTTCGCCGGGGCGACCGTCTCGATCGGGGTGTCGTCGCATCCCGCCGGTGGCGAGACGCTCGACCGGCTTGTCGGCGCGGCGGATCAGGCGATGCGCGCGGCGAAGGGGGCCGGGCGCAACCGGACCGTCGTCTTCGAGGCCGAAAGCTAGTCCTCGGCGGGGACGCCGATGTCCTCGAACCACAGCTCCGGGTGATCCCGGATGAACTCCGTCATCAGCGCGGTGCAGGCCGGATCGTCCAGCAGGGTGATCTCGACGCCGTTCTCTTCGAGCCAGCCGTGCCCGCCCTCGAACGTGGTGGCCTCGCCGATGATCACCCGGCCGATGCCGAACTGGCGTACCAGCCCGCTGCAGTACCAGCAGGGGGAGAGGGTGGTGACCATGATCGTGTCCCGGTAGTGCGGCCGCCTGCCCGCGTTCCGGAACGCGGAGGTCTCGGCGTGCATCGACGGGTCGCCGTCCTGGACCCGGCGGTTGTGGCCGCGGCCGAGCAGGGCACCGGTGGTGTCGAAGAGGGCGGCGCCGATCGGAACCCCGCCCTCGGCCTTGCCGAGTTCGGCCTCTTCGCGGGCGACGGACAGCAGCTGCGCGGGATCGATCACCTGGGTCAGCTTACGGCTCGTGAGTGGCAAGGACGGTTAGAACCGTCCTTGCCACTCACGAGCCCAAATGCGGACCGGACCTGTCCTGAATATCTGCCAGACTCCCTCCCATGAAGCGAGCGAACCGATGACCACGGGTACGTCGGCCCGGCTGCTGAGGCTCCTCTCCCTGCTGCAGGCGCGGCGCGACTGGCCGGGCGCCGACCTGGCCGACCGGCTGCAGGTGGACGTCCGCACGGTCCGGCGCGACGTCGAACGGCTGCGGGAGCTGGGCTACCCGGTGCACGCCACCCCCGGGGTCGCGGGCGGCTACCGGCTCGGTGCGGGGGCCGCGTTGCCGCCCCTGCTGCTGGACGACGACGAGGCGGTCGCGGTCGCCGTCGGGCTCCGCACCGCCGCGAACGGCACGGTGTCGGGCATCGAGGAGACCTCGGTGCGCGCGCTCACGAAACTGGAGCAGGTGCTGCCCGCCCGGCTCCGGCACCGGGTGACCGCGCTGAACGCCGCGATGATCCCGCTCGGCGGCGTCGTCCCGGTCATCGACGCGGCGGCGCTGACGGTCATCGCGTCCGCGTGCCGCGACCATCAGCGGCTCCGGTTCGGCTACCGCAGCCACAGCGGTGACGTCACCGAGCGCTACATCGAGCCGTTGCGCCTGGTGCACACCGGGCGCCGGTGGTACCTGGTCGCGTTCGACCTCGATCGTGACGACTGGCGGACCTTCCGCGTCGACCGGATCGACGGTGTCCCGGACACGAGTTTCCGGTTCACGCCGAGGGAACCGCCCGCCGAGGACCTCGCGGCCTACGTTTCCCGCGGGATCACGTCATCGCCGTATCCGCACCAGATGGTGCTGCGGGTCGAGGCCTCGGCGGAGGCGCTCGCCGAGTACGTGTCACCGACCGCCGGGACGATCGAGGCCATCGACGAGCGCACCTGCCGGGTCAGGGTCGGTTCCAACGACCTCTCCGTGATGCCCTACTACCTCGCCCACTGGGACGTCGACTTCGTCGTGGAGGAGGCACCGGACGAGGTCAAGGAGCGGCTACGGCTGGTCGCCGACCGCTTCGCGCGCGCGGTCGGCTGAGTCCGAAGTGGACCGTGCGCGTTTGGCCAGCAGTCCGATCGAACCGAGCGAGATCAGGGCCAGCACGATGATGTAGAGCGAAACCGACATCGACGTCCCGGTGGATTCCAGCAGCAGCACCATGATGAACGGCGCGAGCCCGCCGCCGACGACCGCGCTGATCTGGTAGCCGAGCGAGGCGCCGGTGTAGCGCATCTCGGCGGTGAACAGCTCGGCGAACAGCGCCGCCTGCGGGCCGTACATGATGCCGAGGAACAGCGACCCGACGAACGAGGCGACCACGAACAGCGGCAGCGACGCCGTGTCGATCAGCAGGAACATCGGAATCGCCCAGAGAGCGACCCCCACCGCGCCGAAGGTGTAGATCTTGAGCCTGCCGATCCGGTCGGACAGCTTCGCCGCCAGCGGGATGATCGCCAGCTGGAGTGTGCTGATCAGCAGGGTCGCGACGAGCACGGTGGTCCGCGACATGCCCAGATGACGGGTGGCGTAGTCGAGGACGCCGTTCAGCAGGATGTAGAAGGTGGCGGTGTTGACCATGAAGGAACCACCGGCCAGCAGCACGGTGCCCTTGTGGTGGCGCAGGACGTCACGCAGCGGCGACTTGGCGCGGCCGCGTTCCTCGGCGGCGAGTTTCGCTTCGGCACGGCGGTATTCGGGCGTCTCGTCGATCTTGACGTGCATGTACCAGGCCAGCCCGAGCACGAGGACGCCGACCAGGAACGGGATCCGCCACGCCCACACGAGGAAATCCGACGGCGGCGCCACCTGCGCGGCGACCAGGAACACCGTGTTCGCCAGCACGACCCCGATCGGGACGCCGAGCTGGACGAGGCTGCCGTAGAGGCCGCGTTTCCCGGGCGGCGCGTATTCGGTGGCGAGCAGCATCGCGCCACCCCATTGGGCGCCGACGGCGACGCCCTGCACGAGCCGTAGCAGCACCAAGAGGAGCGGCGCGGCGATGCCGATCGAGTCGTAGGTCGGCAGCAGGCCGATCAGTGTGGTCGCCGCGCCCATCAGCGCGATCGCCAGCACCAGCACGGGTTTCCGGCCGCGTTTGTCGCCGAGGCTGCCCGCGATGATCCCGCCGAGCGGCCTGGCGAGGAAGCCGACCGCGAAGGTGGCGAATGAGGCGAGGACGCCGGCCGCGGCGTTGGTGGTGGGGAAGAAGGTCTTCCCGAACACCAGGGCGGCGGCGATCCCGAAGACGAAGTAGTCGTACCACTCGACCGATGAGGCGAGTGCCGCCGCCGTCGCGGCCCTCCTGCGCTGGGAGACGGTGATCGTCGGTTCGGCGGCGGTTTCGGGGGCGTTCGGTGCGGTGTCGGCCATCTGGATGCCCTTCGCTCGGCGCTGCTGCGGCGATGCAGTCCGGGCAAGTTAACAACCGCTTAGTATGTGGTCAACGTCTCAACGGGTAATTCTAGATACCGACCAGTTGGTATGTCACTCTGGTGGCGGTATCGCCGGGGAAGGTCGATCAGTACTGGTCAGGAGAGTTTCGTGCCGAGCATGCGCAGCACCAGCTCGCTGTACTCCTGGCCCAGCTTCTTGGGTGTCTGGCGGGCCCGCTCGCTGTACCAGCGGGAGACGTCGACGCCGAGCGAGAGCACGGCGCGGGCCGCGGTGTGCGGGTCGCCGACGGTGAACACGCCCGCCTGGGCGCCTTCGGTGATGACCTCGCGGACGACCTGCTCGATGCGGCGGCGCAGTTTCGCGACGATCTCGAACTCCTCGTCGGGCAGTGCCTGCAGTTCGTACTGCACCACGCGGGCCACGGTGTGCCTCCGCGCGTGCCAGGCCACGAAGTCCTCCACCAGCAGCCGGATCCGCTCGACCGGGTCGGACTCCCGTGCCACGACGCTCTCGACGAGGGAGAGTGTCTGCTCGTGGCCGTACTTCGAGATCGCGAACAGCAGCGCGGCCTTGGACGGGAAGTGCACGTACAGCGCCGCGGGGCTCATGCCCGCCGCCGAGGCGATGTCCCTGGTGGTGGTCGCGTGATAGCCGCGCCGCGCGAAGGATTCGACCCCGGCCAGCATCAGCCGCCGTGCCGTCTCCGGCTGGACGTCGGGCCACAGTTCGGCCGACAGCGACATGGTCATCCGCAGATCCTCCCAGACGCTCGAACCGGAGTGTGGGCTTGACAGCGCCTCCGGACCTTCCCATTGTAAGTGAGCGCTCGCTTAGTGAATGCGCTCGCTAGTGAACACAGAGGAGATCGACAGAGTGAACCACTCCTTCAAGGATCGCGTCGCGATCGTCACCGGCGCCAGCCGGGGTATCGGCCTCGGGATCGCCAAGGACCTCGTCGAGCGCGGCGCGAAGGTGTGCATCACCGCGCGCAAGCCGGAGCCGCTGGCCGAGGCAGTGGCCGAACTCGGCGGCGAAGCGGTCGCCATCGCCGTGCCGGGCAAGGCCGACGATGACGCGCATCAGGACGAGGCCGTCGCCAAGACCATCGAGGCCTTCGGACGGCTCGACATGCTGGTCAACAACACCGGCATCAACCCGGTGTTCGGGCCGACTCTGGACGTCGACCCCGCCGCCGCCGCGAAGATCTTCGCCGTCAACGTGCTCGCCCCGCTTTCGTGGACCCGCAAGGCGCGGGACGCCTGGATGGGGGAGCACGGCGGCGCGGTGGTGAACGTCGCGTCCATCGCCGGGCTCGGCGCGTCGCCCGGGATCGGGATGTACGGCGTCAGCAAGGCCGCGCTGATCCGGCTCACCAAGGAACTCGGTTTCGAGCTGGGCCCGAAGATCCGCGTGAACGCCGTCGCGCCGGCCGTGGTCAAGACCAAGTTCGCGACCGCGCTGTACGAAGGCCGCGAAGAAGAGGTCTCGGAGCCGTACCCGATGAAGCGCCTCGGCGTCCCGGCGGACATCGCGAGCGCCGTGTCGTTCCTGCTTTCGGAAGAGGCGGGCTGGATCACCGGGCAGACGATGGTCCTCGACGGCGGCGTGACACTGGCCGGTGGCCTGTGACCCCGTCCTTCACCGGATCCGGTGTCGTCGTCACCGGCGGGGGCGGCGGGATCGGTGCCGTACTCGCCCGCCGGTTCGCCGCCGAGGGCGCGCGCGTGGTCGTCGGCGACCTGAACGGGGACGCCGCGGCGGAGGTCGCGAAGGAGATCGGCGGAACCGCCGTCGCCGGTGACGCCGCGAGCGAAGCGGGCGTCGCGTCGCTGATCGAGGCGGCCCGCGAAACCCTCGGCGAGATCGACGTCTTCTGCGCCAACGCCGGGATCGCGCCGATGGGCGGCGTGGACGCGCCCGAGGAGGACTGGGCGCGGATCTGGGACGTCAACGTCATGGCGCACGTGCGCGCGGCGCGGCTGCTCCTGCCGCCGTGGCTCGAACGCGGGCGCGGGCACTTCATCTCGACGGTGTCGGCGGCGGGATTGCTGACCAGCCTCGGTTCGGCGTCGTATTCGGTGACCAAACACGGCGCGCTCGCCTTCGCCGAATGGCTGTCGGCGACGTACCGGCACCGCGGGCTCACCGTGCAGGCCATCTGCCCGCAGGGCGTGCGGACGGCGATGCTGGAGAACACCGGCCCCGCGGGCGAGCTGCTGATGGGCGCTTCGGCGATCCAGCCGGAACAGGTCGCGGACGCGTTGTTCGAGGCCATCGCCGCCGACCGCTTCCTGGTGCTGCCGCATCCCGAGGTCGCGGACTACTACGCCGCGCGGGCCACGCAGACCGACCGCTGGCTCGGCGGGATGAACAAGCTGCAGCGCAAGGTGGAGCAGGTCATCGGGGAGTGATCTTCGGGGGCCGCGGTCGAGCCCGCCGGGCGGGATCCAGAACCCCCGGCGTGCCCGGAAGGCGAACTCGCGTGCTTGGAGACGGAACTCGCGTGCTTGAAGGCGGAACTCGGAGATCCGTCCCCGGGCACGCGTGATCCAGCTCCAGTCACCCGAGTGCCGTCCGGGAAGGCCGCGGTGACCACGCGCGAGCGCCTTGGAAACGCGTCCGGGCGGCCTAGTCTCCTTGGTACGGCGGGAAAGCCGGCGGGCGGCGTTCGTTCCAGCTCGCGAGACCTTCGGGAAGTTCCGGATGGCCGAAGGATTCGAGCATCAGCGCGGTGGCTTCGCGGGCGGAATCCTCCAGGGAGAGCCCGGCTTCCCGGAGAACCTGCCGTTTCATGAGCGCCATGGAGCGTGGTGCGCTGTAGGTCGCGAGTTCGGTGGCGTAGGCCATCGCCCGCGCCGAAAGCTCTTCCGGCGGCACGACTTCCTGCACCAGGCCGTACTCGTACGCCTGTTCGGCGGTGAAGGTCCGTCCGGAGAGCAGCAGATCGAGCGCCCGGCCGCGGCCGACGAGTTCGGGCAGCAGTTTCGCCACACCGTATTCGGCGATGAGGCCCCGCCGCGCGAAGGCGGTGGTGAACTTCGCGCCCGCCGCGGCGAACCGGACGTCGGCGGCGCAGGCGATCACGAAACCGAGCCCGGCGCAGCCGCCGTTGATCGCCGCGACCACCGGCACGTCGGCATACGCGGCGGCGAGGACGTCCCGGAAGCCCTCCCGTTCCGGCGCGCCCGTGCCGCTGACGGAGATGTCCTCCAGCAACCCCAGGTCCGCTCCGGGGCAGAAGGAACGCCC
Organism: Amycolatopsis sp. EV170708-02-1; assembly: GCF_022479115.1. Lineage (NCBI taxonomy): Bacteria > Bacillati > Actinomycetota > Actinomycetes > Pseudonocardiales > Pseudonocardiaceae > Amycolatopsis > Amycolatopsis sp. EV170708-02-1. The sequence goes on along the minus strand of NZ_CP092497.1, from coordinate 558,832 downwards.
GCTGCCCGTGACGACGACGGCGCGGACCCCGGGATCGGCTGCGGCTTCGCCCAGCAGCTTGCCGTAGCGGATCTGCATCGGCTGGTCCATCGCGTTGCCGCGCCCGGGTTTGTCGAAGGTGATCGTGGCGACGGCGCCGTCCACGGCGTACCGGACGGTGTCCGCGGTGTCCACAGTGTCCACTTCGGACGGTGAGAGCTGATCGGTCACGGCGACCTCCTTGCGTCATCGACATACTAAGCGGATGCTTACAGGATCGTCGAGACTTGTCAGGGAGGAAACCTGCATGAGCCGGTACGAAGCGAAGCCGTGGCTGGCCGCCTACGAAGATCGGATGAAGGCGGCGGAGGCGCCGAAAACGACCACGGTCCCGGCATCCTTCCGGCGGGCGGTCCAGCGCTCTCCGCAGGCCACGGCGATCGCCTACTTCGACGGCCGGATGAGCTACCGCGAGGTCGACGAGCTCTCCGACGGCGTCGCACGTCATCTGCTGGCCTCCGGTTTCGCTCCGGGCGACCGGCTCGCCCTGGTCCTGCAGAACATCCCGCAGTTCGTGCTGGCGTTGCTCGGCGCCTGGAAGGCCGGCGGGATCGTCGTCCCGGTCAACCCGATGTACCGCGAGCGGGAACTCCGGCACGTCTTCGACGACGCGGGGGTGCGCGCGGTCGTCTGCTCGCAGAGCGGCTGGAACCGCCGTATCGGCCCGCTCGTCCCCGGCAGCGGCGTGACCATCGCGCTGACCACCAGCGAACTCGACCTGCAGGGCCGCGACGACGCACGCGTGTTCGGCGGGATCGTGCGGGAGCCGACCCCCGGCGCCGCCGATCTGCTGACGGTCGCGCGGGCCGCGGCGGGGGAGCCGCTCCCCGATCCCGGCCTCGGGCTCGACGACGTCGCGCTGATCAGTTACACGTCGGGCACCAGCGGGACACCGAAGGGGGCGATGAACACCCACGGCAACCTCGGCGCGAACGCGGCCGTGCTCAGCGCGTTCAGCGGTCTCGGCGAGGGCGCCACCCTGTTCGGCCTGGCCCCGCTGTTCCACATCACCGGCATGGTCTGCGAGATCGCCTCCGCGATCGACATCGGCGGCACACTCGCGCTCGCGTACCGGTTCGAACCCGGAGTGGTGCTCGACGCCTTCCTGGAGCACAAGCCCGTGTACACGGTCGGGCCGTCCACGGCGTACATGGCGCTGCTGGCCCATCCCGGCGTCGGCCGCGAACATTTCGCCTCCTTCGAGCTGCTGTACTCCGGTGGTGCCGCGCTGCCGCCCGCCGTGGTCGGCACGTTCCGCGAACGGTTCGGCCACTACATCCACAACGGCTACGGGCTCACCGAGACGACCGCTGGCTGCATCGTCGTGCCGAGCAGTCTCGAAGCGCCCATCGACGAAGCGTCCGGCACGATCTCGATCGGCCTGCCCGTACCGGGGACCATCGTGCGCATCCTCGGCGAAAACGGCGAGGAACTGCCGTTCGGGACGGCGGGTGAGATCGCCGTCGAAGGTCCGATGGTGATCCCCGGCTACTGGAACCGGCCCGAGGCGACCGAAGCCGCACTGCCCGGCGGCAGGCTGCTGACCGGTGACATCGGCTTCATGGAGCCGAGCGGCTGGGTCTACGTCGTCGACCGCAAGAAGGACATGATCAACGCCTCCGGGTTCAAGGTCTGGCCGCGTGAGGTCGAAGACGTCCTGTACACGCATCCGGCGGTGCGTGAAGCGGCCGTCGTCGGCGTTCCGGACGAATACCGGGGCGAGACCGTGAAGGCCTACGTCAGCCCGGCGCCGGGTACCACGCCCGATCCGCAGGACCTCGTCGCGTACTGCAAGGAACGCCTCGCCGCGTACAAGTACCCGCGCGTGATCGAGGTGCTCGACGAACTGCCGAAGACGGTGAGCGGCAAGATCCTCCGCCGCGAACTCCGGGAAAGGGGCTGAGCGGCATGGCACAGGTCGAAACCGTCCGCGGGCCCGTCGACACCGGTGAACTGGGCCGGGTGCTCATGCACGAGCACCTGTTCGTGCTCAGTCCCGAGTTCATGGCGAACCATCCCGAGCACGACGGATTCCGCGAGGACGAACACGTCGCCGACGCCATCCGGCGGCTCGACGAGCTCAAGGCCGCCGGGATCGACACCATCGTCGACCCCACCGTGATCGGGCTCGGCCGCTACATCCCGCGCGTGCGGAGGGTCGCGGCCGAAACCGAGCTCCGGATCATCGTCGCGACCGGGCTCTACACCTACAACGACGTCCCGCACTACCTCCACCATCGCGGGCCGGGCCTCATCTTCGACGACGGCGAGGACCCGCTCGTCGGCCTCTTCACCGGCGACATCGTCGACGGGATCGCCGGCACCGGGGTGAAGGCGGCCCTGCTGAAGTGCGCGACCGACGAGCCCGGGGTCACTCCCGGCGTCGAACGCGTCCTGCGTGCGGTCGCGAAGGCGCACCGGGAGACCGGCGCGCCGATCATGACCCACACCCACGCGCCCACCCGGCGCGGCCTCGAGCAGCAGGCCGTCTTCGCGGCCGAAGGTGTCGACCTGGGCAGGGTCCTCATCGGCCACAGCGGTGACAGCACCGACCTCGATTACCTCACCGAGATCGCCGACAAGGGCTCGTTGCTGGGGATGGACCGGTTCGGGCTCGACCCGTTGCTGTCGTTCGACGAGCGGGTGGCCACGGTCGCGGCGATGTGCGAGCGCGGTTACGCCGGAAGCATGGTGCTCTCCCATGACGCCTCCTGTTTCATCGACTGGTTCGAGCAGGACAAGATCGCCGCCGTGGCGCCCAACTGGCATTTCCTCCACATCACCCGTGACGTGCTGCCCGCCTTACGGGAGCGGGGTGTTTCCGAAAAGGACATAACGACGATGCTGGTGACGAATCCCCGCCGGTTCTTCGAGCACGGCGGCGCGTATTGACCTTTCGTCCCGGGCGGGCGCTGAAGGTCCCTTTCCCCGCGTCTCGCGTGGTGAAGGGAGCTTTCAGCGCATGGCATGCGGGGATGGCGCCCTTCGCCCCACGGCGCAGCCATGCGGCCTTGCGTCCCTCCTTTCCCGGTGCGTCCATGCGGCCTCGAGTCCCCTTTCCCGGTGAGTCGACAAACCGGCCGGTATGCTGAGTGTCCGCACGAGAAGGAGCCGGTCATGACACGAGCGACCACCCGGAAGGCCGAGGCAGGCGGCGAAGACCAGGCCGCCGTCCCGCGCCGTCTGCTGTCGCACGCCACGAAGCTCTTCGCCAAGAAGGGTTTCGACCGCACCTCCGTGCAGGAGATCGTCGAAGCGGCCGGGGTCACCAAGGGCGCGATGTACCACTACTTCGGCTCCAAGGACGACCTCCTCTACGAGATCTACGCCCGGGTGCTGCGCTCGCAGACCGAGCAACTGGAAAAGGTGGCCTCGAGTGAGGCGCCGCTGCGGGAGCGGCTGCGTTCCGCCGCCTCCGACGTCATCGTCAGCACGATCGACAACCTCGACGACAACACGATCTTCATGCAGTCCATGCATCAGCTCAGCGTGGAGAAGCAGAAGGCCGTCCGCGCGGAACGCCGCAAGTACCACGAGCGGTTCCGCACGCTGATCGAGGAAGGGCAGGAGTCCGGCGAATTCCGCGGGGACAAACCGGCGGACGTGATCGTCGACTTCTTCTTCGGCTCGGTGCACCACCTCGGTTCGTGGTACCGGCGTGGCGGCGCGCTCTCGGCCCGCCAGATCGGCGACCACTTCGCCGACCTCCTGCTGGCCGCGCTGCGGCCGGAGTAGCGCTCAGCCCCCAGGTACCAGCCGTTCGGCGAACCAGTCTTCGCGGCGTTCGAGCACCGTTCCCACCGCCCATTCGGAGGCGAGGGCGAGCAGATCCGTCGCCACGTCCTCGGCGGCTTCGGGCGGCCAGCCCTGAGCGGCCAGACTCGACCGCAACGCGTCCGCGTAGTCGGAAAAGGTGAAACCGGGCAGGTCCGCGACGAGCGCCGTCGTCGTTCCGCGGTGCGAGCTCAGCCCGCCGAACGCCCGGCCGCAGCCGCAGCGGGAATCGGGCGAACGCTCACCGTCGCCGCAGGGCGGGGCGACCCAGATCAGTTCGCCTTCCACGCAGTGATCGAAGTCGTTCTCCCGCGCGCCCTGGGTCTTCGCGGTGGCCACGAGCAGTTTCATGCCGTCTCCCTGTTCGATCGGATGTTCGAACAGTTGTACCGGCGGGGTCCGACAGTTTCCGGGCGGACCCCGCCGGGCGGGTCAGGCGGGAAGGTCGATCAGCGGCGCGAGGGCGGCGCGATGCCGTCCAGGCGTGCCCAAGGCGATCTCGTCGCTCTTCGCGCGCTTCAGGTACAGGTGCGCGGGGTGCTCCCAGGTCATGCCGATCCCGCCGTGCAGCTGGATCGCCTCTTCGGCCGCGTGGACGGCGATGGGGGAGTTGCGGGCCTGCGCCACCGCGACCGCGATCGCGATGTCGTCACCGGAAGCGAGGCAGTCGGCGGCGTACCGCGCGGTCGCCCTGGCGTTGACGAGATCCGTGTACAGGTTCGCCAGCCGGTGCTTCAGCGACTGGAAGGAACCGACCTGGCGGCCGAACTGGTAGCGCTCCTTGAGGTAGCGCACCGTTTCCGTCAGCGCCCACTCGGCGATGCCGAGCTGCTCCGAGGCGAGCAGTCCCGCCGCGGTCACGAGCGCCGTGTCGAGCGCGGACGTGGCCACCGAGGAGTCGGCGACGTGTTTCGCGACCACGTTCTCCAGGGTGACGTCGGCGATGCGCCGGGTGAGGTCGAGGGAAATGGCCTCGGTGACCGTCACACCGGCCGACGACACGTCGACCGTGTACAGGCCGGGGCCGTCGGGCCCCACCGCCGGGACGACGAGCAGTTCGGCCACCGAAGCGTCGACGACGCTGCGGACCTGGCCGCTCAGCGTGCCGTCGGCCGCCGCGGTGACCGCCGAGGGGAACTCGGCGCCGGGCGCGGTCGACAGCGGTACGGCCAGCGCGCCGATGAGCGTGCCCGCGGCCAGTTTCCCGAGCCGCTCGGTCACTTCCGCCTGCGACGTGTCGGTCGCCAGCAGGGCCGACGTCGCCAGGACGGCGCTGCCGAGATAGGGGACCGGGGCGACGCTGCGCCCGAGCTCCTCCATCACGACGGCGACTTCCCGCGCCGAAGCGCCGTGCCCGCCCAGCGCCTCCGGGACGGCGAGGCCCGCCGTGCCGAGGTCGGCGGCGAGCGTGCGCCACAACTCGAGGTCGTACGGTTCCGCCGTTTCGGTCCTGGCGATCAGGGCCGCCGGTTCGGCGCGGTCTTTGAACAGGTCGCGGACGCTGGCGCGAAGGTCCTCTTCGACCTCGGAGTACAGCAGGTCGCTCATCGGGGCAGGTCCTTCCAGGCGACGTCCTTGTCGATCCGCGGCTCGGACGGCAGCCCCAGCACGCGTTCGGCGATGATGTTGCGCAGGACCTCCGAGGTGCCGCCCTCGATGGAGTTCCCCTTCGCGCGCAGGTAGCGATAGCCGGCTTCGCGGCCGAGGAAGTTCACGCCGTCGGGACGGCGCATCGTCCAGTCGTCGTAGCGCAGGCCCTCGTCGCCGAGCAGCTCGATCTCCAGCCCGGACGCGGCCTGGTTCAGTTCGGAGAAGGCGACCTTCACCGCGGAACCCTCCGGCCCCGGCGCGCCCGCGGCGAGCTGCTGCCGCAGCCGCGAACTCACCAGGCGCAGGCTTTCGCCCTCCACCCACAGTTTCAGCAGCTTGTCGTGCAGTTCGGACGTGCGCAGTTCCGGGCGCTCCCGCCAGACTTCCGTGACGACGCCGACCATGCCGCCGTCGCGCGGGAACTCGGTCCCGCCGATCGCGACCCGTTCGTTCATCAGCGTGGTCTGCGCGACCTTCCAGCCTTCACCGACGGCGCCGAGGCGGTGCGCGTCGGGAATGCGGACCTCGCTGAGGAAGACCTCGTTGAATTCGGCCTCCCCGGTGATCTGCCGCAGCGGCCGGACCTCGACGCCCGGCGCGGTCATGTCGCACAGGAAGTACGTCATGCCGCGGTGTTTCGGCACGTCGGGATCGGTGCGGGTGACCAGGATGGCCCACTGCGACTTGTGCGCGCCCGACGTCCAGACCTTCTGGCCGGTGACCACCCAGTCGTCGCCGTCGCGGACCGCGCGGGTGCCCAGCGCGGCCAGGTCGGATCCGGCGCCGGGCTCGCTGAACAGCTGGCACCACACCTCGCGCTCGGTCCACAGTGGACGCAAGAAGCGCTGATGCTGTTCAGGCGTGCCGAAGGCGAGGATGGTCGGCGCGGCCATGCCGAGGCCGATCCCGATCCGCCGTTTGTCGTTGTCCGGGGCGCCCGCCGCGGCGAGCTCTTTGTCGACAACGGACTGAAGGGAGCGGGGCGCGTCGAGGCCGCCCAGGCCTTCCGGAAAGTGGATCCACGCCAGCCCGGCGTCGAACCGCGCGTCAAGGAAGTCCTGGCGCGGCGTGCTTTCCGGCGGATACGCGGCCAGCAGGTCGGCCACGCGCCGCTTGAGATCGTCCACAGTGGTCACTTCGAGGCCTCCCCGCGGTACTTCTTCAGCTCGCGGTGCGCCAGCGAGCGCTTGTGCACCTCGTCCGGGCCGTCGGCCAGGCGCAGCGTCCGCACCTGCGCCCACATCTCGGCGACCGGGAAGTCCTGGCTGACCCCGCCCGCGCCGAACAGCTGCACCGCCTTGTCGAGGATCCACTCGACGGTGATCGGCGTGGAGATCTTGATCGCCTGGATCTCGGTGTGCGCGCCCTGGTTGCCGACGGTGTCCATCAGCCACGCGGTTTTGAGCACCAGCAGCCGCTGCTGCTCGATCTTGACCCGCGCTTCGGCGATCCAGTCCTGCACCACGCCCTGTTCGGCGATCGGCTTGCCGAAGGTCTCGCGCGAGAGCGCACGGCGGCACATCAGTTCCAGCGCACGTTCGGCCATGCCGATGGCGCGCATGCAGTGGTGGATCCGGCCCGGCCCGAGGCGTGCCTGCGCGATGGCGAATCCGTCGCCCTCGCCGGCGATGAGGTTCTCCGCCGGCACGCGGACGTCCTCGAAGAGCACTTCGGCGTGGCCGCCGTGGTCCCCGTCGGTGTAGCCGAACACGTGCATACCGCGTTTCACGGTCATGCCGGGGGTGTCGCGGGGGACCAGGATCATGCTCTGCTGCTTGTGGGCGGGCCCGTCCGGATCGGTTTTGCCCATCACGATGAAGATCTTGCAGTTCGGGTTCATCGCGCCGGAGATGTACCACTTGCGGCCGTTGATGACGTACTCGTCGCCGTCACGCCGGATGCTGGTGGCGATGTTGCGCGCGTCGGAGGAGGCGACGTCGGGCTCGGTCATCGCGAACGCGGACCGGATCTCGCCGTCCAGCAACGGTTGCAGCCACTGCTTCTTCTGCTGCTCGGTGCCGAACATGGTGAGCACTTCCATGTTCCCGGTGTCCGGCGCCGCGCAGTTCACCGCGGTCGGCGCGAGCCGGAGGCTGCGGCCGGTGATCTCGGCCAGCGGCGCGTACTGCAGGTTCGTCAGCCCCGCGCCGTGGTCGCCGGGGAGGAAGAAGTTCCACAGCCCGCGTTTGCGGGCCTCGGCCTTGAGTTCCTCGACGATCGGCGGTTGCGACCATTCATTGTCGCGCTCGGCCAGCTGCCGCTCGAAGACGGCCTCGGCCGGATAGATGTGCGAATCCATGAACTCGAGGAGCTTTCCCCGCAGTTCCTCGGTTTTCGCGTCGAAGGCGAAGTCCATCTCTATCCCTCTTCCTTGAGAGTCTCGTTGCCGTGCGCGATCAACGGGACCACGCCCGAGCCGATGCCGTCGAACCCGGCGCCGACGGTCTGCCCCTTGCTGTAGCGGAGGTGGATGCCTTCCAGGATCACCGCGAGTTTGAAGAACGCGAAGCTCACGTACCAGTTGAGCCGGGAGACGTCGCGGCCGGAGCGCTCGGCGTACCGCGCGATGACCTCGTCGTTGCGCGGATAACCCGGCGCCGAGCTGGCATTGGACACGAACTGCAAGGAGACCTTGTCGCGTTCGGCGTAGGCCACCAGCAGCGCGAGGTCGGTCAGCGGGTCGCCGAGGGTGGACATCTCCCAGTCCAGCACCGCGGTGATCCGGTCGTCGGCGTTCACCAGCACGTTGTCCAGCCGGTAGTCACCGTGGACGATCGACGGCTTCCCTGACTCGGGCACCGACGAGGCGAGCCGGTCGTGCAGTTCGTCGACGCCGGGGAGGTCGCGGCTGCGGTTGCCGTCGAGCTGCTTCTTCCAGCGCCGCAGCTGGCGTTCGAGGAAGCCCTCGGGGCGGCCGAAATCGCCCAGCCCCACCGATTCCGGCTCGACGGCGTGCAGGGCGACCAGGGTGTCGACCAGTTCCTCCGCGATCGCCTTGGTCCGGGCGGGGCCGAGCGCGGCGAGTTCGGTGTCGGAGCGGAAGGGCGTGCCCTCCACGAACTCCATCACGTAGAACCGCGAGCCGATGACGTCGGTGTCTTCGCACAACAGCACGGTTTCCGGCACCGGGACGGCCGTGCCGTGCAGGCCGGAGATCACCCGGTACTCGCGGCCCATGTCGTGCGCCGTCGGCAGGACGTGGCCCAGCGGCGGGCGGCGGACCACCCAGCGGGACCGGCCGTCGCCCACGATGTAGGTGAGGTTCGACCGGCCCCCTTCCACGACCTGGCCGCTCAGGTCGCCCTGGACGAGACCCGGCCGGTGCTCGTCCAGATGGGCCTTGAGCCTGGCCAGGTCGAGGCCCGGCAGGTCGGACTGGTTCATGGTGCCTCCAGCGTCTCGCTTTCCGGTTACAGTACCGACCAGTCGGTATGTCGGGTAGGGCTGGTCCGGCGAGGTGCCGGAGGTCACTTCTCAGGCGATCAGCCGGACGACCATCTCCGCGACGCACGCCGGTTTGGGCTCGCCGTCGATCTCGATCGTCCACCGGACGACGGCCTGTTTGCCGCCGGCGACGTCGGTGACCTCGACCAGTTCGGCACCCGCCCGGATCTTCGCGCCGACCTTGACCGGCTGGGGGAACCGGACCTTGTTCAGGCCGTAGTTGATGCCCATCTTGAGCCCGTCGACCCGGTAGAGCTTGCCGACGAAACCCGAAATGAGCGACAGCGTCAGGAAGCCGTGGGCGATCGGCGCCCCGAACGGGCCTTGGGCGGCCTTCTCGACGTCGACGTGGATCCACTGGTGATCGTCGGTGGCGTCGGCGAACAGGTTCACCCGTTCCTGGGTGAGGGTCAGCCAGTCGCTGTAGCCGAAATGCTCACCGACGGCGTTCTCGAACTCCTGCAGGGAGGCGAATGCGCGCATGGCTCAGTCCTTCGGTCCGCCGGCGACGTAGATGACCTGGCCGGAGATGAATCCGGCGCCGTCGCTCACCAGGAACGACGCGAGGTTGGCGATGTCGTCGGGGGTGCCGACGCGCTGCACCGGGATCTGCGACGCGGCCGCCGCCTTGAAGTCCTCGAACGACATGCCGAGCCGCTCGGCGGTCGCCGCGGTCATGTCGGTGGCGATGAACCCGGGGGCGATGGCGTTCGCGGTGACGTTGAACTTGCCCAGTTCGATCGCGAGGGTCTTGGTGAAGCCCTGCATACCCGCCTTGGCGGCGGAGTAGTTGACCTGGCCGCGGTTGCCCAGCGCCGAGGTGCTGGACAGGTTGACGATGCGGCCCCACTTCTCCTGCGTCTGGTACTTCTGCACCTCGCGGGTCATCAGGAACGAGCCCTTCAGGTGCACGCCCAGCACCGAGTCCCAGTCCTGTTCGGTCATCTTGAACAGCAGGTTGTCGCGGGTGATACCGGCGTTGTTGATCAGCACGGTCGGCGCGCCGAGCTCCTCGGCCACCCGGGTCACCGCGGCTTCGACCTGCGCGGCGTCGTTGACGTCCAGCGCGACACCGACGGCCTTGCCGCCCTCGGCGACGATCGCTTCTGCACCCTGCTTGACGCCGGCCTCGTCGAGGTCCAGCAGGCCGACGGCGAATCCGTCGGAAGCGAGCCGCTTGGCCACGGCCGCCCCGATGCCGCGGCCGGCGCCGGTGACGATCGCTACACGGGAGGGGTGTTCGGTCACGGGTGTTCTCCTCGTCGTCGAGTGGAAGTGCCGTCGAGTCTGCCGTACTGAGCGGTCGGTTTGTAGAGATGTCAGGCCAGGAGTCTCGCTGTGATCGTAATCACGGGTGCCCGAACGGCTACTTCCGAAAGCCTCGGCCCGCCGATACGAGCGCACACGGAGGTGCCACATGCGCCGAAGAGCCCCTGTCCTGACCGGTCTGCTCCTGGTGATCGTGCTCGGAGTGACCGGGCGTCTTTTCGACGGCGGCAGGCCCTTGTCGTGGCGCCGCCGTTCGGTTCTCCGGCTTTCGTGTCGTCGCGGCCGATTCTGGCCGGAATTCGGTGACGCGGACGTCTACCGCCCGCGGTGAGCGCGCGTCGCGAAAGCCACTTTCGAGACATCAGGTGTCCCGAAAGTGGCTTTCGCGACGCGTCGCCTCACCCCTTCCGGCGTCGCCGGTAATCGGCCAGCGCCCGGTCCACCAGCCGCCCGGCCGCGCCCGTGTACCCCTCAGGATCGAGAAGGGCAGGCAGGTCCTCGCCGTCGAACCGGGCGGCGAGGGCCTGGTCGGCCAGTAGCGTCTCGCGGAGGGAACGGCCCGTGCGCGCGGCTTCAGCCGACACCTCGGTCATCAAGGCCTTCGCCGCGACCCGGCCCAGCGACGGCGACAGGACGGCGGCGAGCCGCTCGGTCAGGATCAGGCCGCCGGTGCGGTCCAGGTTCTCCCGCATCCGATCCGGATGTACCACCAGCCCCGCCACCAGTTCGGCCGCGGTGGCGGCGGCGCCACCGGTCAGCCGGAGGCAGTCCCGCAACGGCAGCCATTCGGCGTGCCACGGGCCGCCGGGCCGCTCGTCCTCGGCGAGCATCGCCTGCGTGAGGATCAGGGCGAACGCGGGCACCTGGAGCGCGGCCGTGCGGATCAGCGTGGCCAGCACCGGGTTCCGCTTGTGCGGCATCGCCGAAGACACTCCCCGCGCTGCACCCGACGGCTCGGAGACCTCGCCGATTTCCGTGCGGGACAGCGTCTGGACGTCGATGGCCAGCTTGCCGAGCGCCCCGGAGACCACCGAAAGCGCCGAGCCGAGTTCGGCCGGCGGGACGCGCGCGGTGTGCCACGGCAGCACCGGCGTGGCGAGGCCCAGCGCGCGGGCGAATCCGGCGAGGAGCTCATCGGGATACCGTTCGCCGCACAGGGGGCGGGCGTACTCGACGTAACCGGCGAGCGTGCCCGCCGCGCCGCCGAGCTGGACGGGGAGCATGGCCCGTACCCGGCGCAGCCCGTCTTCGGCCGCCAGGATCGGCTGGAGCCATCCGGCCGCCTTCAGCCCGAACGTCACCGGCACCGCCTGCAGGGCGAGCGTGCGGCCCGGCATGACGAGGTCGCGGTGCTCTTCCGCGAGCCTGGCGAGTCCTTCGGCCACCCGCTCCAGATCGGCCAGGATCAGCCCGGTCGCCCGGTGCGCGACCAGCATCGCCGCGCTGTCGGCGATGTCCTGGCTGGTCGAGCCGCGATGGACGTACTCCGCGGTTTCCGGATCGGCCAGCGCGGTCAGGTCGGCGACCAGCGCGACCACCGGGTTCGCGGATTCGCGGCTCCGCCTCGCGAGGCTCACCAGGTCGATGGCCTTCGCCCGTGCGATCGCGCCGATCCGTTCGGCGGCTTCCGTGGGGATGACGCCGAGTTCGGCCTGGGCACGGGCCAGACCCGCCTCCGCGTCGAGGAGGGCCTGGAGCCACGCCTCGTCGGACGTGGCCGCTTCGACCGATGTCCCGGCGCGGACGGGGGAAAGCAGCCCGGAATCCGAGTCGTTCATGTCCCTCCCGTCACGGTGGCGAAGATCCGGTCGGCGCGGTCGAGATGGTTGCCCCGCCAGGCCACGTGCTGGTCGGGACGGATCAGCACCAGATCCTTTTCGTAGAGGTCTCGCGCCAGCGGATCGGCCAGGTCGAGCACCTTCAGCGGGACGTTGCGCCGCGCCGCCTCGGTGCGCAGGCCGGCGGCGGGCGGCGCGTCCGGTCCCAGGCGAAGCAGCGTGAATCCGACGCCGAAGTGGTCGAAGAGCGAGCTGCCCGCCGCGCGGGTGTCGTCCAGCCACAGATGCGGCGCCCGGCCGCCCGGCACGCTGGTCGGGGTGTAGGTGTCGAACGCGTCCGCGGGCGGTGCGTCCGCGGACGCGACGATCGGGGAGCCGTCGTACCGCGCACCGAGCTGGATACCAAGGGTGTCGAGCGTCCGGTCGCCGTAGTCCGCCAGCAGCCGCCCGAGCCGGCGGCGTTCGGCACGGCCCTCTTCGGTGTCCCGTTCGATGGAGGGGGATCGCGCGACGTTCGCCAGGCCGAGGTTGAGTTCCCGTGCCGCGCCGGTGTTGCGGATCGCGATCGGCCGACGCTCGTGGTGGTAGGAGGCGAGCAGGCCCGGTCCGGCCCAGCCCTGCACCGCCGCGGCCAGCTTCCAGGCCAGGTTCGCCGCGTCGTCCAGTCCGGTGTTCATCCCGAAACCGCCGTTCGGCGTGAACAGATGCGCCGCGTCCCCGGCCAGGAACACCCGGTCCGTGCCGAAATCGTCCGCGACCAGCGCCATCCCCGACGTCCACGGTCGCCTGCCCAGCACGGTGACCGGGATCGGCGCGCCCGCCGCCCGTCGCACGAGGGAGACGAGCTCGCCGTCGGGTGCCGAGTCCGGATCGGCGGAGCTGGTGAGCAGGAAGAACTCGTCCTTGCCGTTGAGCGCGATGAGGTTCAGCACCAGATCGGAGTTCACCGCCCAGTGGCTCCACGCCCCGCCGTCGACGAGGAAATCCCGGTACAGCGTGGGAACACGCAGATGCGCCGCGACCGTGCGGCCGCCGAGGATCTCCTGCTCGACCCCGCCCTCCCCGGCGTACCGGGAGCCGAGATGAGGCCGGACGACACCGCGGGCGCCGTCACAGCCGGCCAGGTAACCCGCGCGCCAGGCCCGGATCCGGCCGTCCGAGTCCTCGGCCCGGACGTCGATGCCGTCCGCGTCGGCGGCGATCCCGGTCACCCGCCAGCCGAACCGCAGGTCGATGCGGGACCGGCCGCGGGCCCGGCGATACAGCAACCGTTCGACGTACATCTGGTTGGCGCGGTGCATCGGCTCGGGCACCTGCGCCGTGCGCGGACCCGAAGCGACTTCACGCAGCAGGTCCCGCACGGCGGGGCGTCGATTGCGGGCGAGCCGGAACCCGTTGTAGCGGGTGTAGAACGCGATGTCCGTGGAATGGTCCCAAGGCAGGCCGAGTTCGCGGACCTCGCCCGCCAGCCCGAGCCGCCGATAGTGTTCCATGCTGCGGGCGCCGTGCGTGCTCCCTCTCGGCTGGTCCGAAGTGGACTCGGCGAGGTCGAACACCACCGACGGGACACCGTGGCGGTCGAGGAACAGGGCGAGCAGGAGGCCCACCGGTCCACCGCCCACGATGGCGACCGGAGTCCTCGCCGGTGCGTTCATGACCGTCGCCCTCCTAGATCGTCTTGACGAACCCGGAATCCACCGCGAACTCCGCGCCGGTGGTGTTGGCCGAAAGCGGCGACGCCAGCAGCGCGACGACGGCGGCGACCTCCCGCGGGTCGGCGATCCGGCCGGTGGCCAGCCCCATCATCGCCGGGACCACCTCGGTCATCACGGTTTCGGGGTCCTTGCCGGTCTTGGCCGCGAACAGATCCGCGACGCCGCCTTCCTCGGTCCACCACGCGGTGCGGACCGGCCCGGGCGAGACCACGTTCACCCTGATGCCCTGCGGGCCGAATTCGTCCGAGAGCACCTTGCTCACGTTGTTCAAGCCCGCCTTGGCCGCGCCGTAGTCGACGTTGATCGGGGAGGGCTGCCGCGCGTTGCACGAGGAGATGTTGACGATCGACCCGCCGCCGCGCTCGATCATCAGCGGCAGCGCGGCCCGGATGGCGCGCACGGCGGAGAACAGGTTGAACTCGAACATCTTCCCCCATTCCTCGTCCGTCGCGTCCAGGAAGGAGTCGCGCGGCAGGGTCACCCCCGGCGGCGGCCCGCCCGCGTTGTTCACCAGGATGTCGAGACCGCCGTAGAGGTCCGCGGCCCGCGCCACCACCTCCGCCGGCGCTCCGGGATCCATCAGGTCGGCGGCGACGTGCGTCAGGCCGGCGCCGGCGAGCAGGTCGAGTTCCGGGCTGCTCTTGCGGGACACGGCGACGACCCGTGCGCCCTCCTCGTGCAGTGTCCGGGCGATCGCGAGCCCGATTCCCTTGGAGGCGCCGGTGACCACCGCGATGCGGCCGGTCAGCTGTAGATCCATGATTCTCCTGATTCCTTCGGTCGGGATGGTGCGGGGCAAGCGATCGCGAGAGCGGCCCTGGCGACCGCGTCCGCGTCGGTCAAGATGACCGAGTTGACGCCGGGACGGATTCCCGCGGCGGTCACCCAGTGCACGGTCTCGGTGGGCACGCCGAAGGCGAACCGGCGAGGGTGCGGCCTGCCGCCGAGATCCACCGGGCGATACGGACGGCGGGTGACGGCGAGGCCGCCGGTCGGATACGAACCGCCCCGGGTGATCGGGATCCGGTGGAGCCGGCATTCGCCGCGTGCCAGCAGATTCCGCAGCAACAGGTCCTGGGTCCGCCGGAGATCGGCGTCGGGAAGCCGGGCTTCGATCAGGGTGGTCGCGGCTTCGGTGGTGTCGGGCAGCCGCGCCGAGTGCGCGAGGAACCGGCGCGCGTCCGGCGAGGCCCGCACGCACAGCCGCGGGCCGAGGACGCTCAGCACACCGCTGTCGATCAGGGCCGCCATCTCCTCGATCCGCCGCACGGGCGGGCCGATCGAGAGGAACGCGTTCAGCGGCGTGTACCAGCCCTGGAGATCGTCGCGGTAGGAGTCGCCGGAGAGACCGCCGTGATCGACCACGAGCCGGATCTCGTTGCGCAGGTCCCGAAGTACGTCGAGCGCGGCCTTGAGCGGGCTGTGCACATTGCCCCGCCTTGCTTCCGCGATGTCCTCGTCCAAATAGGACCGGAGCCAGCCGCGGAACCGGCCGGTGCCGGTGAGGGCGTCCGCCGGGATCGGTTGCGCCACACGGCGCCAATCCCAGCGTTTCCCGATGCCGAATTCGGCCAGCACCCGTTCTTCCGCGGGCGACGGCTCCGGCGCCAGTGGATCCGATGGGGTCGGCGACCCGTCTCCCGCCGCCGCGACGAAGGCACGGGTGAACTCCCGCGCCCTCTCCGGCGTTCCACGGTCACGCACCAGCGTGCCGTAGAACACCGCGCGGACCTCGCGATCGATCAGCGGCCAGACGTCGGCCCGGAAGTCGGCCGGCTCCGCGCGTCCGCGCAGCCGCTCGATCACCTTCGGGGTGAGGAACAACGGCTCGTGCCTGCCGAAGGCGCCTTTCTGGTTCTCGCCGCGCGCGTGGTACGGAACGCCGCGCCGGGATCCGGTGACGATCCGGGGCTCGCGGCCGGACGGCCGGTAGACCAGGCCCTCGCCGGTGCGGACGAAACGACCGCCCCGGCCTTCGGTCAGCAGCGCCAGGTAGTCGAAGAAGGCCAGTCCCATTCCTCTGAGGACGGTCGGCTCGCCCGGCCCGATCCCGTCGAGTTCGGCGCCCGCCGGGTTGCGGGGAGCGAGATACCGCAGGCCGTGCTTCCGGGCGAACCGCGCCATGGCGGCCTCTTCGCGGGTCGGGAGCGTGTCCAGATGGCCCTGTGTGAGCACCACGACGTCCTGTCCGTCGAGCACGGTGCCGCCGGACAGCCAGACGCGCTGCGAACCGTCCTCGGCGTCCCGCAGGTCGACGGCCTTCTCCGCGCACAGCACGATCCGCACGGCGGCGGGAGCGGTCCTGATGATCCGCCGCAGTGTCCAGTACAGGTACGACCCGTAGAACGCCCGCGACGGATAGGAATCCGGCCCCAGCGTCCCGGCCTCCGCGCGCACCGTGTCCGGGATCTCGTCGGACGACGGTGCCTCCGCGATCGACTTCGCCCATTCGTACAGGCTCGGCCCGTCCCGCACCGGGCCCGCCGCCTCCACGGTGTCGTCGAGGAACATGGTGATCTGGGCGGCCACCGTGTTCATCAGCAGTTTCGGGTCCTGGCGACGGTGCCACACCAGCCCGCCGTCGTGCACATGGGAGTCGAGGACGGTCACCACGAGTTCGCGGCCGTCGGGAACCTTGGCGGAAGCGTTCGCGCACAACCGTTCCAGTACCGAAAGCCCGCGGGGGCCGAGGCCGATGATGCAGATCTCCACGACGACGTCACCGCGACCGGTCGGGCCGGGTCGGCGCCGCGACCAGCAGGGTGGTCTCCAGTGCCAGCGGATGCGCGGACTCCAGGCGCAGCCCCGCACCGTCCAGAATGGACTCGTAGCTCGCCAGGGTCCGCTCGCGGCCGCCCGCCATCATCAGCAGGTGCAGATCCCACAACAGCGGCAGCACCTCGGTCCCGGAATCGGGAATGACCCGCTCCAGGATCAGCACGCGCGCGGAATCGTCCGCCATGGCACGGCGGCAGTGCGTCAGCAGCGTGATGCACTCGCTGTCGTCCCAGTCCTGCAGGATCCGGGACAGCAGGTAGAAATCGACGTCCTTCGGCACGCCTTCGAAGATGTCGCCGGCCACCACTTCGCAGCGATCGGCGCAGCCGCGCGCGACGAGCTGGTTCCTGGCCACCGGGAGCATGTGCTCCTTGTCCACGAGCACGCCGCGCAGATGCGGATGGGCCTGGAGCACGGTGGACATCAGGTTCCCGCTGCCGCCGCCGAGATCCGCGATCGTCTTCCCCCGCGTGAAGTCGAACGCGGCGGGGACGTCGGCGAAGAAGGTGCTCCCGGCGTTCATGGCGTCGAGGAACCGCTGCCCTGCCCCTGGCACCTCCGCGAGGTACTCGTGGAGGGTGCGGTCGAAAGCGTGCTCGAAGCCGGAACGCCCGGTCCGCACTGCGGTGACGACCGAACCCCAGGCCTGGTGGAACTCCTCGCCGTAGAGACGGCACATCTCGCGCATCGAGGTCGCGGTGCCCGTGCGCAGCAGCTGCGAGATCGGCGTCAGGCGGTAGCCGGTCCGGTCGTCGCCGCCGAACACGCCGATCGCGACGAGCAGCCGCATCAGCCTGAGCACGCCGTCGGGATCGGCCTGCGCGCGGGCAGCGAGGGAAGCACTGGTGACGTGTCCTTCGGCGAGGTGATCGGGCAGGCCGAGCGCGACCGCCGCGTGGAGCGCCTGGGCACGCCAGGTCCCGGTGACGATGTCGACCACGGCCCGCGCGGCCGTCTCGTCCGTCCCGTTCCCGGTGCGCACTTCCGGGTCGATCGCGGTCATCCGTGCCATCCCTTCGGTTCGGCGCCGTTCGCCGCGCCGGTGAGCAGCTCCCGATGTCTTTCCCGGAGCTCACGTTTGAGGACCTTCCCGGTGACGCCCACCGGCAGTTCGCTCCGTGAGCAGGCCACGACCACGGCGGCCAGCGTCGTGAGCCCCGCCCGCGCGAGCGCGAGGTTGCACGACGCGCGGATCTCTTCGGCGTCCGGCACTTCGCCGTGCCCGAACAGCACCACGGCGGCGGGCACGGACCGGCCCGGTGCGGCGGGGTCGGCCACCGCGATCACGGCGGCGTCGAGGGCCTTCGTCTCGTTGAGCACGACCTCTTCCAGCGGCAGGCTGTACACCGGGCCGCCGGCGGTCTCGATGACGTCCGGCGTCCGGTCGAGGTGGTACCAGATCCCGCTCTCGTCCTGGCGCACGACGTCGCCGGTGAGGAAGAAACCGCCGCTGCGGGCCAGGTGGTTCAGCGTCTCGTCGTTGACGTAGCCCGGGGTGACGCTCGGCGTGCGCACTCCCAGCAGCCCGGCCTCGCCCGGCGGCAGGACCCGGCCCTCGTCGTCGAGTGCGGCGGCCTCGCGGACCACGCGCACCGGCTTGCCGATCGCCCGCGCGTAAGTGGTGGAGCCTGCGGTGTAGGCGTGTTTGAACAGCACCATGCCCATTTCGGACGAACCGAGACCGTCCACATAGGTCGATCCGCCGCGCCCGAGCGTCACCAGCGGACGGATGTGCCGTTCGTGGGACGCGTCGCCCATGCCCATCCAGGTGTGCACGGCGTCCGCCGCTTCCGTTGTCAGTGAAGAGATCGGCAGTTCCGCGAGCGTGCCGGGGAAGCCGAGCACGAGCGTGGGCCGGAAGGCGTTCATCGCCTCGGCGACCGCTGCGCCCGATGTCCCGTCGGCCAGCATGGTCGGCATCCCGAGCATCAGGGCGAGGCTGAGGTAGCTGATCCCGGAGGAATGGCTGTGCGGCAGCGCGGTGAGCATCCGGTCCGTCCGCAGGGACGGGAACTTCCAGAGCCGTTCCCGTTTGCCGACGGAGAACGTGCGGTGCGCGAAGGCCGTCGGCTTCGGCACCCCGGTGGTGCCGGAGGAATGGGAGATCAGCACCAGGTCGTCGTCGGTGTGCCGGTGGGTATCCGGCAACGGGGGAGACGGGCCGTCCCAGGGCACGTCGACCGTCTTCTCGTCGACGTACCTCCTTCCGGATCCGGCGGGCACCTCGATGTCGGTGATCACCAAAGCGGTTTCCGTGCGGTCGAAGTAGTGCGCGGCCACGTCCGGGGGCAGCCGCGGATTGGTCAGCGTGGTGACCCCGCCGAGCGTGGTGATCGCGATGTGGTGCAGGAATCCGGCGAGCCCGTCACGCAGGTGGACACCGACCCGTGTCCCTGGCTTCACGCCCTCCTGCGCGTACCAGTGCGCGCGGCGCAGTACGTCGTCGCGCAGCTCGGCGAGGGAGCGTCCGGTCACCGCGCCGTCCTCGATCCGGAACAACAGCGGCCGGTCGGGGTCACGGGCGATTTCGCAGACGTGCCAGAAGAAATTCCCCGCGCCGAGCTCGCGCCGGGTCGACAGTTTCAGCCGGTCGGCGACGGACCGGTGCGTGCCAAGCAGATACACGATGCCCTCCGGCTCAAGACGTGCGGCCGAGGCCGCGCATGACGTGTTTCAGCTCGTCGAAGGAATCGAGGTCCGGCACCGTCCAGCCGTCGAGGTCGTACTCGCGCAGGCACTGTTCGGCGAAGCCCTTGTACCCGTCGACCTGACCGCTTTCGGTCTGCGCCGCGAGGATCTCGGTGCGGATCGACTCGTGGTTCCCGGAGGAGTTGCGTTCGTACAGTTCGTGCCTGCTGCCGAACTCGGTGCCGATGGCGTCCCACAACAGCTTCATCAGCTTCACCCGGCTCACCGCGTCGTGCCCGTTGGAACCGCGGACGTACTTGTCGAGGTAAGGCCGGATCGCGGGGTTCTTGAAGTCGTCCGCGCTCGAGTTCACGTAGATGAGGCCGCTGGCGACGTCCTGCTCGATGATCTCCTTGATCCGCGGGTAGCCGAGCGTCATGAACCAGCGGTACGCGAGGCCGTAGTCCTTGCGCGGCAGCAGCGAGCCGTCCCGCCATTCCCGGGGATTCCTTGCCATCGCCTCGCTGAGCGCCCAGAACAGGTTTCGCCAGGCCAGTACCTCACCGGCCCGTGCCTGCACGCCGCGGAAGTCCTTCGTCCCGGTCATCTCGATCGCCTTGAGCAGGAGACCCGCGATGAAGTCGATCTTCACCGCCAGCCGGATGCAGCTCTGGAAGGTCAGCCGTTCCAGGGAACCGGACTCGGCGACGAATTCGTTCACCTTGGCGGAATCGCCATAGATGAAGACGTTCTCCCATGGGATGAGCACCTTGTCCATCACGAAGATCGTGTCGTTCTCGTCGAACCGGCTGGACAGGGGATGGTCGTAGGGGCTGCCCATCACCGCGGCGGTGGCCGCGTAGGACGGGCGGCAGATGAGCTTGAGCCCTGGTGCGGTCATCGGCAGCGTCGCGATCAGCGCGAACTCGCGTTCCTTGATGGGCATGCCGTAATGCGAGATGAAGTTCAGGTTGGTGATCGCGGAGCCGGTGGCGACGACCTTCGCCCCGCTGACGATCAGGCCGCTGTCGGTTTCCTTCTCCACGTGGACGAAGACGTCCTTCACCGCTTCGGACGGCAGGTGCCGGTCGACCGGCGGGTGCACGATCGCGTGGTCCCAGAAGAGCACCTTCTCCTGTGACTCGCGGTACCAACGGCGCGCGTTGTCCTGGAACGGCGAGTAGAAGTCCGCGTTGGCGCCGAGCGTTCCGAGGAAGCTGGCCTTGTAGTCGGGGCTCCGGCCCATCCAGCCGTAGGTGAGCCGCGCCCATTCGGCGATGGCCTCGCGATCGTCGAGGAGGTCCTGCGGGCTGCGCGGGGTGCGGAAGAAGCTGTGCGTGTAACCGCCGCTCCCGGTGTCGGTGGCGGTCGTGAGCACGTCGTGTTTGGCCGGATCGTGCAGCGCGTCGTAGAGCCGCGCGGTCATCAGGGCGGAGTTGCGGAACGCCGGATGCTTCGTGACGTCGGCGACACGGTCGCCGTAGAGGTAGATCTCCCGGTCGTCGCGCAGGCTTTCCAGGTATTCCTTCCCGTTCATCGGCCGGGGAACCGGGGTCCGGCCGTTCGCCGAAGCGGTGGTTTCCTGCTGGAGTGTCATCGAAGGATTCCTGTCCCGTCGGTGGTGGGGGCGAGCGCTTCGGTGGCGGTTCGGCCCAGTTCGTGGAAGGCGCCGCGGTGGAAGACGAGCGGGGGACCGCCCCGGATCTCGAAGTTCCGCACTTCGCCGAGGTAGATCACGTGGTCGCCGCCGTCGTAGGAGGCCCACGGCACGCAGCTCAGATACGCGGCGCAGCCGGCGAGCCGGACGGAATGCGGGAACACGTCCCAGCGGATTTCCGGTGCCGGATCCGTGCCGCGGCCCGCGAAATGCCGGGCTATTCCTTGCTGCCACGTCGAAAGGATGTTGATTTCGAAAGCGGCGCCGTCGAGTCGCGCACACAATCTGCTGCGCCGGTCCAGTGAGACCATCACGAGCGGCGGATCGAGCGAAATCGACGCGAAAGCGTTCACCGTCGCGCCGTGGACGGCGCCTTCATGGCGAACGGTGACCACGGTGACGCCGGTGGCGAACTGGGCGAGACAGTTCCGGAGCGCCTGGTTCACCGCCCACTTCCGATTCGCCGGGGAAAGGGCGGGTGGGGTTCTTGGCCGGACACCGTATCTCCCTCCGTGACCGAACTCGTACTCGTCCCATGCTCACGAGGTCCGATGAAAAATCGAGCAAGGTCCGCTATAGCCATGCCCGTGATTCCTGGTATCCGGTTGGCTAGCCCGCGGATTACTAGGAATGACAGAGCACTACCTGCCGGACGCTGGTCCTGCGAGGCTGGCGGAATCCCCGGATCGGAAAGCGCCGATCCGGTTTGTCGCCCAGTCACGACCCAAGGAGCGTTCTGGTGGCCAACCAAGTGCCGCGCGTCGAGGAACCGGCTGCCGGTTTCACCCCACGACTGTGGTGGACCCTGATCCTGCTGGCGGCGGCGGTGGCGCTCGATGTCGGCAGCGTGGCCGTGGTCAATCCGGCGCTGCCCGACATCGGGCGGGATCTGGAGATGGACGACGCGCTGCTCCAGTGGACGATGACCGGCTACGGGATCACGTTCGCGGGCTGCCTGCTGTTCGGCGGCAGGCTGGCCGACGTGTTCAGCAGGCGGCTGGTGCTGGCGGTGGGGATCGCCGTCTTCGCCGCGGGCGCGCTCGCCCCGGTCGTCGTGCCCACCGCCGAGGTGCTGATCGCCGCCAGGGCGGCGCAGGGGATCGGCGCGGCCCTGTCCGTTCCGGCGGCGATGGCGTTGCTGTTCCAGGTCTTCCCGCCGGGACGGCTGCGCAACCGCGCGCTGGGGATCTACACCGCGGTGGGCGCGGCGAGCTTCGGCGTCGGCCTGGTCCTCGGCGGTGTGCTCACCAGCGCGTTCGGCTGGCACGCGGTGTTCGCCTTCAGCGCCGTGACGAGCGTGCTGGTGCTGCTCGGCATCCGGCCGCTCCTGCCGAGTTCCGTCGGCGAGCGACGGCCGATCGACCTGCCCGGCGCGGCGATGGTCACCGCCGGCCTGCTGGCCGGCATCTTCGCGGTGACCAGGGCGGGCGAAGTGGGCCTGTCGGACACCGGCACGATCGTGTCGGCGCTGCTCGCGCTCCTGCTGCTCGCCGGGTTCGTGGCCTGGGAACGCCGGGCATCCGAGCCGCTGTTCTCGGTCGGCATCCTGCGGTCGCGGCCGGTCCGGGCGGCGACCCTCGCCGGTGGCCTGTTCTTCTTCGCGCTCAACGGGGTCTTGTTCTTCGCGCCGCTCTACATGCAGGGCATGCTCGGCTACACGCCCCTGCAGTCGGGGCTGGCGGTGCTCCCGATGAGCCTGCTCGTCGCCGTGTTCTCGAACGTCGCCGGCCGTCTGCTGACGCGATTCGGCCAGCGACGGATCCTCGTCGCCGGCCTCCTCCTGCTCGCGGTGGGTGTCGCGCTCTGGGTCCGCACACCGCTGGACGGCGACTACCTGACCGACATCCTGCCGGGGGTCGCGGTGATGGCCATCGGACAGGGCCTGGCCTACACCGCGCTCACCGCCGCCTCGCTCACCGGCGTGCCCGGTGAGCGGCACGGTGTCGCCGGCGCGTTCAACATCACCGCCCAGCAGGTCGGTTCGAGCGTCGGCATCGCCGCGCTCGTGGCGTTCGCTTCGGCGCTTTCCGGATCGGAGGAGCAGGCCGATCGCCTGTCCACCTATCACGCGGTCTACCTGGTGATCGGCTGTGTCGTCGTCGTGGGCGCACTGGTCACCGCCGCCTTGTTCGGCCGTCGTGCCGACGATCGGGTGACGGAAGTGGGCACCCCGGTCACCGGATGAGGATCACTTGTCAGCGCAGTGGATCGAAGGGAGTCGAGTCACCGTGAGGATCGCTTTGCTGGGCCCGCTCGAGGTGCTGTACGACGGGAGGCCGCTCGCGCCCTCGGCGCCGAAGCAGCGAACGCTGCTGGCGCTCCTGCTGCTCAACGCCAACCACGAGGTGAGCGTCGTCCAGTGCGCCAAGGAGCTCGGGGACGGCGCGTCGAAGAACTGTTCGGTGTCGACCGTGCACACGCATATCCTGCAGCTGCGCAAGGCGCTCGGTCCCGCGGCGAAACGTCTGCGCACCACCGGGGCCGGGCCCGACGCGGGCTATCTGTTCACCACCGAACCGGGGGAACTCGACCTCGACCGGTTCGACCGGCTCGTCGGCACCGCGCGGATCCGGCGTGCCGACGGGAATCTCGGTGACGCGGCCAGGCTGATCACCGAAGCCCTGAACCTGTGGCGCACCGAGGCACTCGTCGACGTCAAGATCGGGCCGGGGGCCCAGCGGACGCTCGTCGGGCTTCGGGCCAAGCGGATGGAGGCCGTCGTCCTCTGCGCCGACCTCGCCCTCCGGCTCGGTCAGCACCGCCAGGTGCTGGGCAAGCTCACCGCGCT
This sequence comes from Amycolatopsis sp. EV170708-02-1, assembly GCF_022479115.1. Lineage (NCBI taxonomy): Bacteria > Bacillati > Actinomycetota > Actinomycetes > Pseudonocardiales > Pseudonocardiaceae > Amycolatopsis > Amycolatopsis sp. EV170708-02-1. The sequence continues at coordinate 535,372 of NZ_CP092497.1, read as the reverse complement.
GGTGCACCGGCACCCCGCGGACGAACAGCTGACCGCGCAGCTGATGACGGCGCTCTACCGCAGCGGCAGACAGGCCGACGCGCTGGCGGTGTACCAACGGTTCCTGACCGCCGCCGAGACGGGTTCCCGTGCGCTGAGCGAGCTTCAGACCGCCATCCTGCTGGCCGACCCGGTACTGGAAGGGCCCGCGCTGACCCCTTCCGGTCTCGGCGCGGACCTCATCTCCGCGCGCTAGCCGCGACGGCCGGCGGGCGGTCCGGATCCCGCCGGTCGTCGCCCGCGCGGCCCAGTAGCTGCAACGAGCCGGTGACCGGGTCCCGCCGGACCCGGTCACCGGTGGACAGCCAGCCGCCGTTCCAGGGATCGGTCTCGATGACGTACGGCGAACGCGCCAGATGCACGTCCAGCACGCCGTCCGCGACGCGGATCCTGATCCCCGGCACCGGTTTCCCGACCCCGCACACCGCGAACCGGCCCGTGACGTCCATCGAGATCACGCCGGTTTCGGTGGTGCCGTAGGCCTGGCCGATGCGCACGCCGTGCCGGTCCCGGAACCGGTCGAAGACGTCGTGGCGCAGGACGTCGCCGCCGGAGATCGCGGCACGCAGGGACGTGAAGGGCTCGACGGAGTCTTCGCCGAGCCGCGCGAAATGCCGGGGTTCCCCGATGACGACGTCGGCCGTCCGGGTGGCCGCGGCCGGGGCGGGGAACAGCAGCACCGCGGCGGTGTCGAGGCCGTGCAGCACGCCGCCGACGAGCCCGAAGGAACGCGCGGGGGAGTTCAGCAGCAGCACCCGCTCACCGGGACCCGGAACGCCTTCCACGGCGGCGATCCGCCCGAGTTCGGCGAGGATCGACTCCGGCGTCCGGCCGATGAGCTTTCCCGCGCCGGTGGTGCCCGAGGAGAGCTGGAGCAGACAGTGGCCGGTCGAGGCGGGCTCGCCGTCCGGCAGCCGCCTCACCAGCACTTCGCATTCGTCGGTGAACGGCCGGTGCCTGCGCCCGCTGCCGCCGAAGGTGACGAAGTACTGCGGCCGCCACCGGCCGAGCAGACAGGTCATCTCGGCGAGGCAGGTCTTCTGTTCGATCAAGGCGATCTGCGCGCCCAGCTCCCACAGGGCGAACACCGACCACAACTGGGTGAAGCTGGGGGTTCCGTGCAGGGCGACCGTGGTGCCGGCGCCGATGCCGTGATGGCGGTAGGCCTTGGCGAGCCAGGCCACCTCCGCCCGGAGCTTGCCCCGGGTGACGGCGCGCTCCCCGCACGCCCACGGTTCGTCGTCGGCGCCGCGGCCGAGAAGATCCTCTCCCCACCAGGATCGCGTTCGCATGCCCACCACCGTCCGAAGGCCGGTCCGCCCGGGCCCGGTGACACGGGCGGACCGGCGGAGGTCACTTTTCCAGGCAGAATTCGCCGACGGGCCAGCCGACGTGCCGCTGGTCGGTGGCCAGGTAGCCCAGCACCTGCGTGCCCGGCGTGAGCTCGGTGACGTTGAGCACCGCGCCGCCGGGGCCGAGCACCCGCACGTGCCAGTCGTCCTGCACGATCAGGTTGACGCCGACGCCGTCTTCCGAGACGGCCTTGATGCTCAGCAACGGCCGGGATTCCAGTTTGATCCGCCCGACCACGATCCGGCGGGTGCGCCCGTCGGCTCCGACGCCGAGCACGGTGCTGCCCGCTTTGAGTTCGCTCAGGTAGTTCGTCCGGTTGTCCTGCCCGAAGACGTAGGAATGCAGTGCCCCGGCGTTGATCCGGAACGGCCTCGTCGGCATGTAGGGCAGCGGATGGGTTTCGCTGCAGCACAGGATGAAACCTTGCGAGTACGAGCCGACCAGCATGCCCTCGTCCTCGCCGAAATGGGTGCAGGTGTCGATGCAGACCCGGTCGCCGAGTCCACAGTGCTCGATCGACTCGACGGTGAGTTTGGCCAGGCTCAGCTGCGGGTCTTGTCGCGCAGGAGCTCCATCAGCCCGAAGACGTCGTTGGCGTCGCGAGGCGCCAGCAACACGCCTTCGGAGCCTTTTTCGAGGACGTCCACGATGATCTGCGCCTCTTCGAGATCGGCGGCCTGGCAGATCAGCTGTCCCGGCGAGCCGTCCGCGGCCGCGATCACGATTTCCAGCGGGATCTTCGTCGGATCGCGGAATTCCACCACCGTGTAAGGCAGCGCACGCGCGGATTCGCAGGCGAGCGTCAGCGTGGCGTCGTCGCGCACGTGCACCAGCCCGGCGATGTCGGTCTTGTCGTCGTACCACGCGCTCTTGAGGGCGTTCAGTTCGGTTTCCCCGCCGACGGCGCGGAGGTGGACCAAGCCCTCACCCGAGCCGCCGCCGTCCTTCTGGACCAGGACGCGTTTGACGGTGGCGGGAAGGGTGTCGAGGAGGCTTACGTCGTCGTGCACGATGGCGTCCACCCTGGCGTGCACGGCCGCGTCGACGACCGCCTCCCGCTGGGCGTCGGGCACGGTGCGGAGGTCGATCCAGGCGAACTTCACGGGGCACCCACCAGTTCCTTGCGCAGGGAGTCGGTCATCCGGGGGCCGTGGATCGCCGCGGCCAGTTCACGGACCGCGCGGCGAGGGTCGGGGCTGTCGAAGACCCGCCTGCCCACGGCCACGCCTCGGCAGCCCGCCGACAGGGCCGAGGTGGCGAACTCGGTGAGGCCGCCTTCGACGGCGGCGCCGCCCGCGACCACGACCGGGATCGGCGAGCTCAGCACCACCTGGGCCATCCGCTCGGCGGGCGTGGCCAGCACCGTCTTGACGATGTCGGCGCCGAGGTCGGCCGCGATGCCGACCACATGCGCGAGCAGCGCCGGATCACCGGGATCGCTGATCCGCGGGCCGCGTGGATAGATCATGGCCAGCAACGGCATTCCCCAGTCCGCGCAGGCCGACGCGACGGCGCCCAGGTCGGCCAGTTGCACCGCCTCGGTCTCCGACCCGATGTTGACGTGCACGCTGACCGCGTCCGCGCCCAGCCGGACCGCTTCGTCGACACCGCCGACGAGCACCTTGGCGTCACGATCGCTGGCGTGCGTGGTGCTGGCGGAAAGGTGCACCACCAGGGAACAATCGCCCAGCGCCGCCGGATCGACCATCCGCGCGCGTCCCTTGTGCACGACGATCGCGTCGCCGCCGCCGTCCGAGATGTCTTCGATCAAGCGAGTGAAAGCCGCCGCGGTGCCGATGGGACCATCGGATATCGAATGGTCCAGCGGCACGAAGAGGTATCTGTTGTCGCCGCGCCGGGACAGGCGCGCCATGCGTAGTGATTTCCCGGTGAGAAGATTGACTGACATCTGCCCGCCTAGCGTGTCGTATCCGAAGTACCTGCCTTGGGCTGCTGGGCTCCGCGTCCGGTATTCGAGCGGTGCGGGTTCTCCCTTGAGCCAGGCTGGCAGCGCACGCTGAAGAACCGGGCGAAAATCGGCAGAGGTCAGGCGCCCGGCGCCGTGACCCTGTTCTCCGGTCCGGCTTCGCGCTCCGCGTGGGCGCGCTTCGTCTCGGCCGCCGCCGCGGCGAGCGCTTCGAGGGCGGTTTGGGACGGACTGCCCTTGTCCGCGGTGTAGGTGACCAGTTTCTGGTCGAGCACACCCGGAACGGAAAGGGATTCATAGTGCAATTCGAGCCTGCCCACCAACGGGTGGTCGAACTCCCGCAGGCCGTGACTCCGGTCCTGGACGTCGTGGTTCTCCCACCACTGGCGGAAATCCTCGCTCTTGAGGAACAGTTCCCCGACCAGCGCGACGATGCCGGGATCGTCCGGATAGCGGCCGACCGCCACCCGCAGATGCGCCAGTTCCTGCCGCGCCATCTGTTCCCAGTCCACGTACAGCTGTCGCGCGGCGGGGTCGCAGAAACCGTGCCACACCATGTTGCGTAGGGGCGGGCGGCAGGCTTCGAAATCGGTGAGCAGCGCGACCGCGAGATCGTTCCAGGCGAGCACTTCCATCCGCCGCCCGACGACGAACGCGGGCGTGCTCGGGTTGAGCAGTTCGAGCAGCCTGCGCACGCTCGGCCGGACCTCTTCGTCGGAATTCTCCCGGCGCGGCGCCGGTTCGGAGCGGGCGAGCGTGTACAGGTGGCTGCGTTCGTCCTCGTCGAGGCCCAGCACCCGCGACAGCGCCTCCAGCACGGTGGGCGAAGGCCGCCCGTCCCGGCCCTGCTCCATCCGGACGTAGTAATCGACGCTGATCCCGGCCAGATGGGCGATCTCCGTGCGCCGCAGGCCCGGCGTGCGCCTGCGGCCGACCGAGGTCAGTCCCACGTCCTCCGGCCGCAGCCGATCACGCCGGGACCGCAGGAAATCGCTGAGTTCCTTCCTTGCCTGCACCTACCCATTATGGCGGAACGGATGCGGTGAACAACCTCGGAAAGCTGGTAATGCCAGTACTAGGCTGGCGGTTACCACTACTGGGTTTCGATACCGGGCGCTCAGGCGAGCCGGAGGCCGGACAAAGTGTCGGGCGCTTCCATGGTGCGGAGTGTGTCGGTCTGGAGAATGGCCTCGAACAGCCGTTTCGTCTGCGGGCTGGGTTCCAGTCCCAGGTCTTCGGCGAGGGTGCGGCGGAGCCGGTGGAACACCATCACCGATTCCGCGCGCTGACCGGAACGGTAATGCGCCACCATCAACTGGGCGTGGATGTTCTCGTCCATCGGATGGCTGGTCGTGAGTTGCCGCAGTTCGGCGATGACCGCACGATGCCGTCCCAGTCTGAGGTCCGCGTCGATGCGTTCGCCGAGCACGCTGAACCTGGTCTCCTTGATCTCCAGCTGGTAGGCGGCGACCGAAGGGCCGAGCCGGACATCGGCGAGGACGGGCTCTTCGCACAGCCGCAAGGCGGAGTGGAACAGCGTGGCGGCCCGGCACACGTTGTCCCGGGCCAGTTCTTCCCTTGCCGCCTCGACCTGCCTGTCGAACAGTTCCCTGTCGAGACATTCCTTCGGTACCACCAGCTGGTAACCCTGGTGCCTGGTGCGCAATTCGAGCGTCGCGCCGGCGCTCGGCGGGATGGAGCGCAGGATCTTGCGCAGTTGCAGGGTATAGGTCTGCAGCGTCGACAAAGCGCTCTTGGGTGGGTCCGTCGGCCACAGTTCGTCGATGCAGCAGTCGACCGAAACGACTTCATTGGAATTAATCATGAACAATGCGAGAAGGTGCCGTAACTTGGGTGCCGTCGGCGTGTAGTCGACGCCATTCGCGGTCAAGGAAAGACGGCCAAGTATACGCAACCTCATGATACCCCCGTATGCGCAATGGACATTGTTCTCATATGGCGGAAAATCCGGCCAAACATCCTATGTTTTAATCCTAGCAGGAAGTTTCTGGGCCGAATGGGTGTTCCCAAAGGCGGCGAGGCGGCGAATCGCTGACACACGGCGACATACGTGACAGGGGATTTCCTCGCCGCTGGTCCATTCGTCCCTTCCCCGGGTGGCCCGTGGCCACGCGTGACAACCGGCGCCGCCCGCGTGCGGACGTTTCGAGGTGATCGGAGAACGCTACGTGATCTTATGGATTCACCGAACGGCATTACTGCCGACGCGGTCAATGTCCGTTGAGGCGTCCTTTGGTGAAAGCGGGGCGCGGAGCGGCTTTCCGCGCCCCGCGGATCAGCTCGCCCGCTTGCCCAGCACCTCGGTGATCAGCCTCGGCAGCTCACCGCCGTGCCACGAACTGGGCGAGAACCGCTCCTGCGCGATCCCGTCCCAAGGCTCGCCGTCGTCCAGCGAAATGCCTTCCTCGCGGGGAACGAGCACGCCGATCTCCTGCGCCGCGACCCGTTCGCCGGCGAGGGTCTTCTTGGCGAGCTCGACGTCCTCCGGCCGCACGGCGACTACGAGCGTCCAGTCGCCCCAAGCCTGCGCGAGCTCGAAGCGGCCGAGCCCCGACTGCGCGCAGACGTCGGCGAGCGGCTCGTCCAGCCGGATGGCCGTCGTGATCCGCGCGCCGAGGCCGTTGGCCCCGCACAGGGTCCGCACGGTCGGGAAAAGCCCGTCCGAGACGTCCATCGCGGCGCGGGCCAGCCCCGCCGTGGCGAGCGCGTTCCCGGCGGCCACCTGCGCCATCGGCTCACAGGCGCGCTCGCGGATCTCGGCGACGAGCGAATCGGGGAGCCGCGCCTGCTTTTCGACGAGCAACGCGTACGACCACAGGTAACCGGGCGAACCGACCAGCAGCAGACGGTCGCCGGCCTCGGCGCCCATACGCCCGAGCCTGCCGCCGGGGACGCAGCGGCCGATCGCGGTGGCGGTGAGCTGCCGGACCGGGCCGTCACGGAGGTCGCCGCCGACGACCTTGGTCCCGTGCACCTTCGTGCAGTCGTCCACGCCGTCGAGAAGCCGCCGGAACTCGCCCGCGGTGGTCGTCTTCGGCAGGGTGTAGTTGACGACCAGGCCGAGCGGCGTCGCGCCGGCCGCCGCCAGATCGGACAGGTTGATCGTCGCCAGCAGCCAGCCTGCGTGATACGGATCCGTTTCACCCAGGATGGTGACCAGTGGCGTGGGACAGCTGTCGGTGGTGGCGACCAGCTCGCCGCGAAGCCCCTCCTCGGCGTCGAGGACGGCGCAGTCGTCCCCGAACCCGCGGACGCCGCCGTAGCGCGGCCGCAGGATGTGCTCCAGGATCGCGTGCTCGCCGAGGTCGCCGAGGCGGACGTCGTCGCCGACCGGCGAGATTTCAGTTACGGCCGACATGATCCGCCAATCGGGACGGGGCCACGTTGTGGTCGCTGGAATAGTTGTGCGGCAGCGTGCCGTAGGGCTGGTCGCTCCCGGTGGAGGCGAACAGCATCAGGTTGCAGATCCGCGCCCCGGGATGCAGCAGTACCGGATGCCGCAGGTGGTTCACGATCTCCAAGGTCAGCACGGCGCCCTTCTCACTGCCGAAGCCGGGGCTGACCTGTCCACAAAGGACGACGCTGATGCCGAGCCGCGCGTAGTCGCTCGTGCCGTCGACGAGGCCGGCGAGCTTCTCCGAAAGCCCGATCTTCTCCAGCGTCGGCGCGAGGACGACCTCGCCGGGCTCGACGCTCAGCCGTCCTTCGGCGTCGAGTTCCTTCGGCCGGAGATCCGGATAGGTGCTCCGGTCGGCGATGTCGACGGTGCCGGTCGATTCCAGCGCGAACGCCTCGTGCCCGAGCCGCAGGCTGATCGCGGCGGGGCGGACGAGGGCGGGCTCGAACGGGGTGATCGTGAGCTCCCCGGTGCGGTGCGCGCGTTTGATGGCCCGGTCGGTCAGGATGCCGCGGCGCGGCCGGCTCAGCGGCATGACGCCACCGCTTCCGCGACCGCGCCGACCAGGACGCGGAAATCGGCCTCGGTCAGTTCGCCGTTGGGCTGGTCGTCGGACTCGCCGGGCTCGCAGTAGACGACGGTGGTGCTGGTGCGATGCGGTCCTTGGACCACCACCGTCGCGGTCAATCCCGCGGCGATCGGCCGCACGGTGTGCACGACGGAGGTGTCGCACGAGTAGACGTCGCCGAGCCGGACGTGCGGGGTCTTGTCCACCGCGAGCCGGGCTCCGCCGTCCGCGAGCAGTGCGGCCGGGTTGGCCGGATCGGCGCCGTAGCGGTACCGGTCGTACGGCTTGCCGCCGTCGGCCGTTTCGTGGAATTCGACCATGTGCAGGCCTTCGCCCGCGACGATGGCCGAGGCGAACTCCCACCGATGGCTGTGCGGATTGGACTCGCCGCGGGACGGTTCCGCGGAGTCGGGCCAGACGTGGAGCCGGATCCGGAAATCGGGCGAGGCGTGCAGCACCATTTTGGCGAATCCGTTGGGATGCCAGTAGGAACGCTTCGCCGCGGCGCGGACGGCTTCTTCGTCACCGAGGATTTCTTCGAGCCACGAAAGGAAAACGTCGGGGGAGTCCTGGACCCGGTGCGCGACCGTGCGCAGCCAGGGAAGGTCGGCGTCACCGTCCGCCGGAATGGCGGCCAGGGTCGATGGCGGGGTGTCGATCATTGAGTTGTACCTGGAATTCCTGGAGGGCTGAGCGGGGGCGCCGCGGCGGCGAAGGCGGCCGCGCGGAGCGCGGTGACTGCGTCCAAGGTCTGCCAAATCGGTAGATCTCCGCTCTCCCAGGCCCACAGCCCTGGTCGGCGTCGTAGCGCTCCCAAAGGGTTCCGAGCGCCCGGTTGAGCCGGGGGAGTGGCAGGAAGGGGGCGGTGGCGAGCGCTTGGACGACCCAGGCGGAGGTGAAGTGCCGGATGATGATCCGGGTCGTTCCTTCACCGTCGGGGCGAGGCCTTTCTAGATCCTCTGCCACGCCATCGTCCGAATGCGACCGATCGATGAGCCATTGTGTGGCTTCGTCGGCCGCCTCACGGACGTCGGTGCGATCTTCACGGCTGCGCAGGACGTCCCGCAGGGCGACGACCGACCGCGCGGTGTGCACGACCGAGGCCTCCGGGGCGACGAGCCCGGCCTCGTTCTTCTCCGGCCACAGCAGTGAGCCGTCGAAGTCGAGCCGGGCCGCCAGGAGGGCGTCGATCAGCCGGTCGGTCAGCGGGGCGTCCGGCCGCAGCCGGACCGCCGTGTGCAACACGGCGGACAACAGGTACGGACGGGTCCGGCTGTACGGGTCGAGCTCCCCCTTGTCGGTCAGGAGCGACCCTTCGAGCTGTTTCAGCCCGTCTTCGGCGGACATGGTGCTGGTGCGGAAAAGCGCGTCCACCACCGACGCGGTGGTCTCCGGCCGCCTGCCGCCCGCGCGGCCACGCCAGCCGTGCGCCGACTGGAGCCGGTAGAGATCCTCGGCGAGCGTATGTAGGTCGATGTAGGGATCGCCTACCACCAGCATGGTGTTGATCCCGTAGGCGGTGCTGAGTGCCTTCGGCCCGGTGCTCTTCTGCAGGTTGTGCCGCCAGCCCAGCGGTTTCCCGTGCTCGTCGCGGATCAACCGCTCGGCGAGCTTGGCGCCGACGGTGTGGAACACCTGCAGCAGCGACCGCGAAGTGTCGACGACGCCGGCGTCGCCGACGGTGGGCGGGGGGTGTTCCTGGGGTGAACGGGCCGTCTCCACCAGGGTGAACAGTGCGTTCGCGGCGCGGAAGTGGTCGTCGAGCTGGCGGGCGTTATGCGTCGACGGCAGGTATTTGCCGGTCTCCCACTGGGTCAGGTTCGCCCTGGTCACGCCGATGATCCGGGCCGTTTCGGCCTGGGTTTCCCCCGCAGCCTTGCGCAGCCGCCGCAGCTCACGTCCGACACCCGACGCGGTAACGGTTTCCGCATCGGGGCTTACCGGCCGCCGTCCGGCCGATGTAGGCTTCATGTAGGCACTAGACACAGGCTTACCTACCTTTAGTAGGCAAAGTAGGGCGGTGACTGAACGTGCACACAACGGGGAGAGTACAGCAAGCGGATCGGACCGCGCTGGCGCGTCGGTCAATGTCGTGTCACGGCGGGCGGGTAGCCGCATCGGGGCCTGTTCTACCTGGTCCTGGGGTGCGTGACCCACCCGGCCGCGAGGGCCGGTCCGAACAGGGCACGACCGGAGAGCGGATGCTGTCAGCCATCTGAATGTGACGCTGTGCATCCGTTTCGGTTCGCGTCGCCTGCGGGCCACACGAATGCCGGAGTAGGCGTCGTGTGTGCCGACCCGAGTCAGTGCTTCGCCGCATCGGGGGTGAACCTCATGTCCCACCACGAGAACCACACGGCAGCGCCCCGATCTTGGTTCGATCGACTTCTCGAACGCTTCCACGAATGGCTTTTCGCGTCCGGCGAGGACGCGAGAGCGGTCGCTCGTGGCTGGCAGGTGGCCCGGGTGCCGAACAGCAGGCGCCGCGTCTACCGCGATCCCCGTTGGGACACCGTGCACGCGTGCGAACCGTGCGGAGGCACGGGGTGGTGGCCCTACGAGGACTCCGTTTGCCCGGACTGCGCCGGCGCCGGTGTCGTCCGCTCCATTCCCGCGGCGGCCGTGGCCGCCGAGCAAACCGCCGGACGGACAGGAGGAAGGTCATGAGCCGTTGGCAGGAACCTCAGGCGATCGCCGAGCTGGCCAGGGAGATCACGGTGGTCAGGAGGCCCAACCCGGTCACCGCCCTCTATCACTGGCGATACGAGATCGGCGCGCTCCTCGTCCTCCCGTACGCGCTGTTCTCGCTTTTCCAGGCGGTCGGCCCGATCTGGGGCGCGGTCGTGCTGTTCGGCGTCGCGAATTGGCTGTTCTACTGGAAATCGGCGCGGAGGTTCCTCCGTGACCGGCTCCGCTCGGTCGTCGTGCAGCACCGGCTGCGGACCGGGTTCGCCCGGGCCAGGGTGTGCACCCTCGACGGCAAGCTGCCGGTGATCCTGTGGACCAGGCCGCGCGGCGACGAGGTCGAGGTCACCGTGTTCTGCCCGGCGGGGGTCGGCTACGAGCGCATCGAACAGCGGCGGGCGCTGCTGGCCGCGGCGTGCTTCGCCACCGACGTCCACGTGTACCGCCACCACAAGCGCGCCAACGTGGTGCACCTTTCGGTGTGCACGGCGCGGTTGCGCAAGGACGCCGTCGACGACGCCGCCGAGCTCACGCCCGCGCCACGATATGCCGGGCAGACGGACGGTGCCGCCATTCCCCTTCCGGCGCCCTTCGCAGGAATTCCTCGCGCAGCACGGCGATGAACTCTTCACCGCGCGCGTCCGCCAGCGGCCGCATCGGCCCCGAGCGGGTGTGCGCGGTGAAGAACGTGTCGGCGTCGGGGTGGGTCATCGGGAACGACAAGGGCTGGTCCCGGTCGATCGTGGCGCCGTCCAGCGCGGGAACGAGCCGTTCCTCCCAAGAGCGATCACCGGCCGGGACGTGTTTCCGGAGTACGTCGGACAGCACCGTGAACGCCCCGCCCGGTTCGGTGCTGTGCGGCCAGTAGACGACCGAAAGCACTCCGCCGGGGCGCAGCGCGCCGCACCAGGACCGGAGCGCGGCGTCGGGTTCGGGCAGTTGCTGGAGGCCGAAGACCGAGACGATCGCGGCGGCCGAGCCCGGGTCGAGCTCCGAAGCGTCGCCCTCGACGACGCGGACGAGCGCGTTGCCCGAGGCCCGGTTTCTGGCCCTCGCGGCCATGCCCGCGGACAGATCGATGCCGACGATCTCGCGGCCGGGCAGGTGCCCGGTGAGCACGTCGAGCTCTGGGAAGGTGCCACAGCAGGGGACGAAGACGGGACCCTCGGGCAGAGCCTGGGGGAGGGCGCGCACCGCCGCGGAGACCCAGGGCGCGAACCGCGGGACGTAGTAGGCCTCGTAGCCGTCGGCGGCTTCGTCCCAGGCACGGGCGAGGCGTTCGGCGGTCAGGACGCGATCTCCAGGGCTTCGGCCTGCTCGGTCACCGGGGCGGTGACCACCCGCGCGGGGATGAGCAGAGACGCCAGCGCGATCAGCCCGGTCAGCGCCATCGCGCGTTCGACCAGCCCGAGCGGGATCGCGCGCCACCAGGGCTCGCCGCCGTTCATCGAGACCACGATCGCCCCGAGGATCACGCCGAACCAGGCCAGTGCCGCCACCGCGAGCACCCGGGTCACGACGCGCCGCGCGGGGGAGGAGGGGAAGACGGCTTTCGCCGCGAACCACACGGCCAGCGGCAGGCAGACGAAGGCGACGACGCTCGCGATCCGGTGCACCGTCCCGCCGGTGCTCGGCCCGATCGCCCAGTTGTTCTTGGGGAACGCCACGATCACCACCAGGCTCACCGTCCAGAGCGCGCAGAAGGCCGACGCCGCGGACAGGGCGGGGAGGTGCTTGCGGCGGATCAGCGCGCCGAAGCCGATCGCCGAGCCGAACGCGACCAGCAGGACCGCGACGTCGAAGATCCACTTGTTCTCGCTGAGCGCGTATTCGCTGATGGTGCGGCGGACCGGGCTGATGTCGCTGGTGGCGGGGAGGACCTGCAGCAACAGGATCAGCAGCGCTCCGCCGGCGACGGAGACCACGGCGGCCAGCAGGGCCAGCGGTGACCGGGCGGTGACCTGGGGCGTCGTCATGGTTGAAAGGTAACCACCCAACCTGAAGGTTTTCTTAGGCCGACCTGTCGAAATCGACAGGGAAGTCCCCATTTATCTGCGTGTGCGAGTGATCGTTCCAGCACTGACGGTGAGATCGTTGGGCCGAAAGAGGTGTAGGCGACTTGTGGCGGGTCCCTCCGGCGGGGCCTCGGGTCTAGGGTCTCGCTACCGGTGACCTCACCCGGTCACCGGACTGTCCAAGGAGGTCAGTCTGTGGGGTATTCACCAAACCGGCGAAGAGCGGGATGGACGGCGGCGACCCTGGTGCTCGCCGGCACCTTCGTGGCACTTCCGTCGGCCACGACGGCGGGGGCCGCGGACAACGTGGTGCGAGCCGATCAGGCCGTGCCGCGTTCCTGTTTCGCCGCGCTGCAGAAGCCGGGTGCGTCCGGCACCGATCGGCGCGAGTTCACGTCCACAGTAGACGGTCTGCTGCAGGCCCGCCTGGCGCCGCGGGGCGGTAACGAGGGCGACTGGGACCTCGCGGTCTTCGACAAGGCCACCGGTGCCGTGGTGGCGGCGTCCGCCGCGTTGCGCACCCACGAGCTCGCCGAAGGCTTCGTGAAGAAGGACCAGAAGCTGGTCGTGCAGACCTGCCGGTACGACGGGCGGACACGCGACGCGGTACTGGGTGTCGACTTCCTCGCGCTCACCCCGCAGGGGACCCCGACCGGCGCCGCGCCCGCGCCGCAGCGCGCCGAGCTGGTCCGGGTCGAGACGCCCGCCAAGCAGGACAAGGACAAGCTCCTCCGGCTCGGGCTGGACGTCACGGAGAAGGCCGACGCCACCGGCGTCGAGGTCGTCCTCGCCAACGACGCCGACCGCAAGACGCTGGCGGACAACGGCTTCAAGGCGAAGGTGGTCGACGGCGACCTTTCGGCGCGGTCGATCCAGAACGCCAAGACCGACCGCGAGTACGCCGCGAAGACGCCGGGCTCCACCCTGCCGTCCGGGCGCACGAGCTACCGGCATCTCTACGACTACCAGTTCGAGGTCAAGGAACTGGCCCGCAAGAACCCCCGGCTCGTCACGGCGTTCACGCTGCCGCAGCCGACCTGGGAAGGTCGTGACGTCGTCGGTCTCGAGATCGCGACCGACGTCAAGAACATCGCCGACGGCAAACCCGTCAACTTCACCATGGGCGTGCACCACGCCCGTGAGTGGCCGGCGGGCGAACACGCCATGGAATGGGCCTACGAACTGGTCAAGGGCTACACCGGCAACAACGCCGAGATCCGCGGGCTGGTCGGCCGGACACGCAACATCATCGTGCCGATCGTCAACCCCGACGGCTTCGAAATCTCCCGTGAGGCCGAGCCCAGGGGCGACTTCTCGCGCTTCGACTATGAAATGAAGCGCAAGAACTGCAACGTCAACGACTCGCCCAAGGAGTTCGCGACCGGCGTCTGCAAGGCCAACCCCGGCGGCCGTGAACGCGGCACCGACCCGAACCGCAACTACGCGGGCTTCTGGGGCGGCGCCGGCGCGTCGACGCTGTGGCGCAGCGACACGTTCCGCGGTGCCGGACCGTTCTCCGAGCCCGAGACGCAGAACGTCCGCTCGATCGTGTCGAACCGCCAGGTGACCAACCTGATCACGCTGCACACCTTCTCGAACCTGGTGCTGCGTGTCCCGGGTGTCGCCGCCGTCCGCCCGCCGCTCGACGAGCCGGCGTACAAGGCGCTCGGCGACAAGATGGCCTCGCGCAACGGGTACACCAGCCAGCCGTCGTGGGCGCTCTACGACACGACCGGCTCGACCGAGGACTGGTCGTACTGGGCCACCGGTGGCTGGGGCTTCACCTTCGAGGTCGGCCCGAACGAGTTCCACCCGCCGTTCTCCGACGGTGTCGTCGCCGAGTACACCGGTGTCGCCCCCGCGGCGGGTGCCGGCAAGGGCGGCAACCGGGCCGCGTTCATCGACATGCTGGCCAACACCGCGGACCCGGCGGCGCACTCGACGCTGATCGGCACCGCGCCGAAGGGCTACCAGCTGAAGCTGCACAAGACCTTCCAGACGCCGACCTCCCCGGTGGTGCAGCCGGACGGCTCGACGAAGCCGCCGATCTACGTGACCGACGATCTGAACTCGTCGCTGTCGTCGACCGGTGGCCGGTTCGCGTGGTCGATCAACCCGTCGACCCGTCCCTACGTCGCGGGCCGTTACGGCCGCGAGCCGCAGGGGCCGGCGCAGCCCGCGATCCAGGCCGTGAACCCGGCCGGGGTCCCGGCGATCAACCAGAACTACCCGACGGACCCGACCTCGGAGAGCTTCACCTTCCACGTGGACGGGCTCCCCAAGGTCGACAACGGGAAGTTCAGCGTCGACGTCAAGTGGGCCAGCCAGGACACCGACTGGGACCTGTACGTCTTCGACTCCGCGGGCAACATGGTGTCTTCGTCGGCGAACGGTTCGACCACGGAGGAACACGCGATCCTGTACGACCCGCCCGCCGGGGACTACCGGGCCGTGCTGGTCAACTACTCGCAGGCAAACCCGTCCACTGTGGACGACTGGACCGGCGGTGTGTCGTTCCAGTCGCCGATCCCGCCGACCTACGGTCCCAAGGAGGCGTACCAGCTGACCTGTACGTCGCCGAGGGGCCAGCTCGTCGGGCTGGCGGACGTCTACATCGACCGCGGCCAGACGGTCGACGTCGGTGAGGTCTGCACCCGGTCCGCGCGTGCCAAGAAGGAGCGCTCGGGCCGGTAGCTCAAGCTGCTGAAGGGCCCTTTCCCCGCATGCGATGCGGGGAAAGGGCCCTTCGTCGCGTGACACGAGGGGAAAGTCCCCTTCAGCCGGTGCCGACCACCCGGTCCCGCACCACCCGCATCGTCGCCGTGTCCACAGTGGACGGCTCCGCCGCCAGCCAGCCGCCGATCTCGTGCAGGAACTGCTCCGGCGTCATCGGCGGCGCGGGGGAGGGATCGTCGAGGTCCGTGGTGATCTCACCGGTCCGGCTCGGGTACACGATCATCGCCCCGCGCAGCGTGACGCCGGGCAGGATCCGCCGGTACTCGGCGAGGCTTTCCTCCAGCCTGCTCCCGCCGCCGCGGAAGGCGCGGCCGTTGCGCAGCAGGCGGTCGTCGTCACCGGTTTCGTAGTGTCCCGGCAGCCACAGCTTCGATTCGACGAGCACGAGCCGCTTCCCGCACAGCACCGCGTGGTCGATGTCGGCGAACACCGAATCCGGCCACGAGAGGCCGTGGAAGATCCGCGCGCCGGGCAGCCGGGTCAGGTAGCGCTCGAGCAGGTCGGCGGTGAGCCGTTCGGCGAGTTCGTCGGTCTCGACGCCGGGGGTGCCGAACACGCGTTTCCCGCCGAATTCGGCGGCGAACCGGTTCTTGGCGCGGGAAGCGGCCAGATAGCCGCGCGCGAGCCGTTGCACCAGCAGGGCGGTTCCGGCGGTCAGGAGCAGCCAGACGATCAGCGTGGGGGCCGAGAAGCCGACGCCGGTCAGCACCGGCAGCAGGACCAGCACCATCCCGCCGACCGCCGCCACCACGGGGGTGTGCCCGGGCCCGCGACGGCGGCCATGGCGCACGCGCTCGTCCTGTGCGGCGAATTCCCACCATTCGAGGTCGTCCGGATCGATCACGACCGGCTCGGGCTCGTAACCCGGTTCTTCGCCGAAGCGCCGTCGCGGCCGCGGCCGGATCGGGGCACGCACCGAGCGTCCGCCCGCGTCGTAGCCCGCGCGCCGCATCGGATCGCTGAGCGTGTCGTAGGCCTCGCGGACCAGCTGGAACGTGAGGGCGGATCCGCCGGTGTCCGGGTGATGCGATTTCGCCAGCCGCCGGTACGCGGTCTTGATCTCGTTGACCGAGGCGGCCTTGCCCACGCCGAGCACCTCGTAATAGTCGACGTCGGGCACGGGCGGTTCACCTCCAAAGGGCCGGGCCGCAACACTATTCGGCCGCCGCCGCTCGCTCGCAACCACCTCCGCGGCGCGTCGGGGTGACGTCGCGGGCATACTGTTTCGCTTGTGGCGGAACGAGGTCCGCCTCCGCCGCGTCCTGGATATCGTGGAGATCGACAGCACACGAGGAAGGATCGCGGTGGGAGAACCGGTCACGGGCACGGCCGCCGGGGTGCCGTTCACCGTTTTGCCGCCATCCGCCGAGGTCAGCGGACCGGCGCCGGTGGTCGTCGCCTGGCACATGATCGACGCGCCCCGCTCCGACGCGGCGTTCGCGGCCGCGTTGCCGCTGGCGGGGGTGCCGGCGTGGCGGGTGTATCTCGGAATGCCGTTGTGCGGCGCGAGAATGGTCGGCGGCGCCATGGACGCCGTGGTCGAACGCGCCCGGCGTGACGCGATGCTCGCCTACGTCGACCCGTTCGTCCGGCAGGCCGCGCTGGAATTCCCCGCCGCGCTGGCCGAACTGCGCGAACGCTTCGGCTTCGACACGTCCCGCACGGCGGTCGTCGGCGGGTCGCTGGGTGGTGCGGTGGCGCTGACGATCCTGGCCACGCGCGAGATCCCGGTCCGCGTGGCGGCCCTGATCAACCCCGCCGTGCGGGCGCGTTCGGTGGTCGGCCTGGTGGAAGGCCTGCTGGAACAGCCGTATCCGTGGAACGACGAGGCGCGGCAGGCCGCGGATCAGCTCGACTTCGTCGCACGATCGGGTGAAATTTCGGCGCGGGAAACGCAAGTTCCGCTGCTGCTCGTCAGCGGCGAGGACGACTATCCGTCGTTGCGCACCGACGCCGGAGATCTGGTCGCCGCGCTGCGCGAGCGGTACACCCGTCCGGACGACGTCCGCCTGGCGGAGGTGCCCGGTCTCGCCCATCCGCTGGCCGAAGAGCCGGGTATCGAGCCCGCGCCGCAGCTGCCGATCGCGAAACTGGTGGACGACACGGTCTCGGAGTGGCTCGTGCGGCATCTGGGCTGACGCACGTCAGCAGGCGGGCGGCGGGACCGATCGGGCCGGGCCGAATTCGAGGCGCAGCTTGTCGGTTTTCGGGATCACGAACGCGACGCCGGTCGAGGCCCGCCAGTTCGCCGGGAGGAAGACGTACTGGCCGCTGGACTGGAGCAGCAGCTTCAGCCCGGTGTACCGGTACTTGTAGGCCGATCCGGGGTCGGCGCATTTCACCTGCTGGACACCGCTCGCGGTCAGGTTGAGGCTTTCCGCGCTGTACAAGGTCGCGGCCGGTCTGGTCCCGATCAGCCCGGAGGCCTCGAAGGCGCGGCTCGTGCCGACGGCTCCCGAGTAGTCGCCGACCGCCCAGAAGAGACCCATGCTCACCAGGGCGTAGCCGGTCACCAGTTCTGCGACGCTCGACCGGGTGCTTCCCGTTCGGCGCGAGGTCCAGTGGCGCCAGGAGAAGAGCACCATCAGGACCCCGATCGCGAAGCCGAGCCCGGGAGCGCCGGGATGATCGCGGAAGGGTTCCGGGTCGAGGGCGGTCGCGGTCGTGACGGCGAGCAGCGCGAGGCCGAGGACACCCGCGACGGGGGAGCAGATCCGCAGCAGCCGGGCCCAGGAACCCTCACCGAGGCGGATCTTCAGGAACCGGGTCAGGACGAGGAAGAGCAACGCGGCGCCCGCGGCACCGGTCAGGGGCAGGAGCACCCCGTCGACGCCCCGCCCGAAGATCTCGTCCGGGGTCTGGCCGAGCAGGGTGTAGTGCACACGGAAATAGCTGAAGTACGTCTGCGTGTAGACGAGCCCGAAGTAGTAGAGCAACGCCGTGAGCAGGGTCGTGTTGGCCAGCACGGTGCCGACCAGCCTGAGCGCGTGCGACGGGCCCGCCGCGGGTTCGGGCTCCGGCGGGGTGGGGGCGCGCAGGCCCCGGCGTAGTGGCTTCCGGGCGCTCATCCGCCCGTGGTTTCGCTCGGCGGCGTGCTTTCCGGCTTCGGAGGCGCCGAGCTTTCCTCCGTCGTCTCGGTTTCGCAGGCCTTGGCCCGGATCTTGATCGTCTTGCCGGGCTGGACCGGATTCGGGCCGATCTCGCGGATGCACTTCCCCTCGCCCACGATCTCGACCGAGACCCCGCACCGACGGGAACTCTTGCAGAGGCGTTCGAGGTGCTGCTCGATCGCGTCCTTGGCGGTGGCGGGGTCGGTGCCGAGAAGGTCGCTGTTGTACCTGATCGGGCTCCCGGGCACGACTCCGGGCGGCGGGGAGTCCTTCGTCGGGCCCGGTCCCGTCGGGGGCGGCTCGGAGGTCGCCGTGGGCGCCGTCTCCGTGGTGATCCCGCTGTCGGTCGTCAGATCGCCCGGCGCCGTGTCGCGGGGTGCGGACGTCCCGCCGCAGGCCGTCGTGAACCCGAGTGCGGCGATCGCCATCGCCACGCTGAACAGCCGTTTCATGGACCTCACCGTCCTTGGGGAAGACGCCCTTCTGGATAAGGACGCGGGACGGGGAGGCCCTGATACGTCCACGGCTGGTCCGTTCGGGCGTATTCCCCGGGATTCCGCCCTTTCGGGCAAATCCGGGTGGACCGGTGCGCGACAACTTCGCCGCACGGCCTTCCGACACGCCCGAAATTATGTTAAGAAACTTTACTAACTAACAGGGAGGCGCGTTTTGAGTTCATCCCCGCGGCCGGGGCTCGAGCGGAAGATCGGGCCGCTCCAGGCGACCGCCATCAACATGACCCAGATGTGCGGGATCGGCCCGTTCGTCACCATCCCCGCGATGGTGGTGACCCTCGGCGGCCCGCAGGCCATGTTCGGCTGGCTCATCGGCGCGGTGATCGCGCTGGCCGACGGCCTCATCTGGGCGGAACTCGGTGCCGCCCTCCCCGGTGCCGGCGGCACCTACGTCTACCTGCGCGAGGCGTTCGGCTCCCGCACCGGCAGGCTCATGCCGTTCCTCTTCGCCTGGAGCGCGGTGCTGTTCATCCCGCTGATCATGTCCACCGGCATCATCGGGCTCGTCCAGTACCTGGGGTACCTGATCCCCGGGGTCGCCGACGACGGCGGGACGACGGCGCTCGGCAAGGTGATCGGTCTCGGGATCATCGCCCTGATCGTGCTGGCGTTGTTCCGCAAGATCGGCGAGATCGGGAAGCTGACCACCGTCCTGTTCGGGATCATGCTGTTCGCCGCACTCTCGGTGATCGTCGCGGCCTTCACGCATTTCGACGGCGCGCAAGCGTTCGCCTTCACGCCGGGCGCCTTCTCGTTCGACGGCGGCGCGTTCTGGGCCGGGCTCGGCGCGGGCCTGATCATCGCCATCTACGACTACCTCGGCTACAACACCAGCGCCTACCTCGGCGGCGAGGTGCGCGATCCGGGCCGGACGCTGCCGCGCTCGATCATCCTCTCGATCCTCGGCATCATGAGCCTGTACTTCCTGCTGCAGCTCGGCGTCCTCGGCTCGATCCCGCTGGAAGAGCTGAAGAACGCCACTTCGGTCGCCTCCACCGTGCTCGAACAGGCGTGGGGCACCGGCGCGGCCAAGGTCATCACCGTGTTCATCGTGATCGCGGCGATCGGTTCGGTGTTCGCGGGCCTGCTCGGCGGATCGCGGGTCCCGTTCGAGGCCGCGCGCGACAAGGTGTTCCTGCCGGTGTTCGCCAGGCTGCACCCGAAACTGAACCTGCCGACGGCCGGTGTGCTGACGATGGGCGCCATCGCCGCGATCGGCTCGCTGTTCACCCTGACCGCGGTGATCAACGCGGCGGTGACGGTGCTGGTGATCGTCCAGTCGCTCGCGCAGGTCGCGGCGATCGTGGTGCTGCGGCGGCGACGGCCGGAGCTGGAGCGGCCGTACCGCCAATGGCTCTACCCGATCCCGACGATCATCGCGCTGCTCGGCTGGGTCTACATCTACTTCTCCGCCACCTTGCTCTCGATCGGGCTTTCGGTGGGCTGGATCGTGCTGGGCGTGGCGGCGTTCCTCGCCTACGCGAAGGCGGAGCGCGTGTGGCCGTTCGGGCCCAAGGGGATTCAGGAAACGTTCGCGGGGGCGGCAGAGGGGACCGGGAAGTGACGGGGGAAGAACTGATCCTGGGGATCGACTTCGGCGGGACGAAGGTCGCGATCGGGCTGGCCGACAGAGCGGGGAGCCTGCTGGTCACCCGGCGGCTCGACACCGACGCGCAAGCGGGCGCCGAGCAGGTGGTGAGCCGGGCGCTCGCCGCGGCGCGGAAACTGCTCGCCGACGAAGGCGCCGCGGACCGGCTCGCCGCGATCGGCGTCGTCAGCCCGGGCATCGTGCTGGAGGATCGCATCCTGCTCGCGCCGAACGTGCCGGGCTGGGAGGAACTGCGGCTGCGTGACCTCGTCGCGGCCGAGTTCGAGGGCGTCCCGATCGAGGTGGGCACCGACGCCAAGGCGGCGGCGCTCGCGGAATGGCGGTGGGGGGCACTGGCGGACACCGATCCGGCGGTGTTCCTCTCGCTGGGGACCGGGATCGCCGCGGCGGTCCTGGTCGGCGGCCGGCTGCTGGCCGGCGCCAACGGCGCTGCGGGAGAGATCGGGTACAACCTCCTCTCGCCGCAGGACACCGACGGGTTCGCCAGCGGAGCGGCGCCGCTGGAGGAGGCCGTCGGTGGGCGTGGGCTGGGCGGCCGGGCGAGTGTGCTGCTCGGCCGCCCGGTAACCGCGGGCGAGCTGTTCGGCCTCGCCAGGGAGAACGCGCAGGCGAAGGAACTCGTCGGCGCGGCGCTCGACGAACTGTCGATGCACGTCGCGAACCTCGCCATCGCCCTCGACCCGCAGCGCATCGCCGTCGGTGGGGGATTGGTGCGCTCGGCCGACATCCTGCTGCCCGCGCTGCGCGAGCGGCTGGCGCGGGCCGTGCCGTTCCCGCCGGAACTGGTGTCGGCGAAATTCGACCAGGACGCGTCCCTGCTGGGCGCGATCGCGATCGCGCTGGACGCATAGCGAGATCACCGACCGGAGCCGCCGGACTTTCGCTAGATCCGATCTAGCGAAAGTCCGGCGGCTTTCTCGCGCCCAAGGGGTGAGGCGAGAGGAGGCCGGTCATGGACGTCAGTCCGCTGCGGGTCGCGGTGATCGTCGGCAGCACCCGCGAAGGGCGGGTGGGGGACGCCGTCGGCAAGTGGTTCACCGACCGGGCGGAAAACCGGGAAGACCTCGTCACCGAAGTGCTCGACCTGGTCGACTTCGACCTGCCCGCCGGGCTGCCGGAGCACCCGACTCACGACATGCAGCGGTTCGCGCGGCTGGTCGACGAGGCGGAGGCGTTCGTCGTCGTCACCCCCGAGTACAACCGCAGTTTCCCGGCGTCGCTCAAGCAGGCGATCGACTGCGCCTACGACGAGTGGCGCGCGAAACCGGTCGCCTTCGTCTCCTACGGCTACCGCTCCCAGGGGCTCTACGCCGTGGAGCAGCTGCGCACGATCTTCACCGAGCTGCACACGGTGACCATGCGCGACACCGTGGCCTTCAACCTCCTCGACGGCACCCTCTTCGACTCCGACGGCCAGGTGCAGGCCGTGACCACCCTGCTCGACGCACTCGCCTGGTGGGGTCTCGCCCTGCGCGACGCGCGCGCCGCCCGCCCCTACGTCTGCTGAAAGCTTCTGAAAGGAAACGGAAAATGAGTGAACTGGCCATCGAAGCCTCGGGGCTGGTCAAGGTGTTCGGCGAGAACCGGGCGGTCGACGGGATCGACCTGAAGGTCCCCGCCGGCACCGTGTACGGCGTCCTCGGGCCGAACGGCGCCGGCAAGACCACCGCGGTGAAGATGCTCGCGACCCTGCTCCGCCCCGACGGCGGTGAAGCGCGCATCTTCGGCAAGGACGTCGTCCGCGACGCCGACGCGGTCCGGTCCATGGTGAGCCTGACCGGGCAGTACGCCTCGGTCGACGAAGACCTGACCGGCACCGAGAACCTGGTGCTGATCGGCAGGCTGACCGGGCACCGCAAACCGGCGGCCCGCGCGCGGGCCGCGGAGCTGCTGGCGGCGTTCGGCCTCACCGAGGCCGCGGGACGGCAGGTGAAGAACTACTCCGGCGGGATGCGGCGGCGGATCGACATCGCCGCGAGCATCCTCAACACCCCGGACGTGCTCTTCCTCGACGAGCCGACGACCGGTCTCGATCCCCGCAGCCGCAACCAGGTCTGGGACATCGTGCGCGCGATCGTGAAGCACGGCACGACCGTCCTGCTGACCACGCAGTACCTCGACGAGGCCGACCAGCTGGCTTCGCGGATCGCGGTCATCGACCACGGCAAGGTGATCGCCGAAGGCACCAAGGGGCAGCTGAAGGCGTCGGTCGGGGCGGGCGCCGTCCACGTCCGGCTGCGCGAGGCCGACCAGCGGCCCGCGGCCGAGGCGCTGCTCGTCAGCCACCTGGAGGCGCAGGTGCTCCTGGAGCCGGACCCGGTCGCGCTCACCGCGCGGCTCACCGGCGAAAGCACCGAACAGGGTGCCGCCGAGCACGCCGCGCGCGCACTGGCCGAACTCGCCCGCGCCGGCATCGTCGTCGACACCTTCTCCCTCGGCCAGCCGAGCCTCGACGAGGTCTTCCTGGCCCTCACCGACCGCACCGCCACGCCTGAGGAGAGTGCAGCTTGAGCACCACGGCAGTCAAAGACAACGAACCCGTTCTCGCGGCACCGAAGGCGGAGGACCTCGCCGCCGTCCTGCTCTCGAAGAACCGCCCCCAGCGCCCCAGCGCGCTGTCGACGTCGGTCACCTTCGGGTGGCGCGCGATGCTGAAGATCAAGCACGTGCCCGAGCAGTTGTTCGACGTCACGGCGTTCCCGATCATGATGACGCTGATGTTCACCTACCTGTTCGGCGGCGCGCTGTCCGATTCGCCGACGCAGTACCTGCAGTATCTGCTGCCGGGCATCATGGCGAGCAGCATCCTGATGATCACCATGTACACCGGGATCTCGGTCAACACCGACATCGAAAAGGGTGTCTTCGACCGGTTCCGCACGCTGCCGATCTGGCGGCCGTCGGCGATGGTCGGCTACCTGCTCGGCGACATGCTGCGCTACCTCATCGCCTCGCTGGTGATCCTCGGCGTCGGGCTGATCATGGGCTTCCGCCCCGCCGGGGGAGTCGGGGGCGTGGCCGCAGCGATCCTCCTGCTGCTGGCGTTCTCGTTCGCGTTCTCGTGGATCTGGACGATGTTCGGCCTGTTGCTGCGCAGCGAGAAGTCGGTGATGGGCGTCAGCATGATGGTGCTGTTCCCGCTGACCTTCCTCAGCAACATCTACGTCAACCCCGAGACGATGCCGGGCTGGTTGCAGGCCTTCGTCGACGTGAACCCGGTGACCCACGTGGTCGCGGCGGTCCGCTCGATGATGGAGGGCGACTGGAACGGCGGCGAGATCAGCTGGGTGCTGATCGCCGGCGCGGTCATCCTCGCGATCTTCGGCACCTTGACGATGCGGCTCTACAACCGCAAATGAGCCGGGGGTAGGTCCCCTGGCGGCTCACAGCCGCCAGGGGACCTTGTTCTCGGGCGCGTACCGGCACGAAGAACCGGTGGTGACCGACGCGCGCAGGTGCGCGGCCAGCGCCGGATGCTGCTCGTCGAGTTTGCGCAGGGTGTCCCGGATCCGGGCGGTGACCGTCTTGCGGGCGCGTTCGGCCTCGTCGCCGAGCCGCCGGGTGCGGCCGCCGAGCCCGGCCGCGGACCGCAGCTCGGCGAGGAGCGCGTCCCGTTCCCGGTCCAGCGCGGCGGCGCGCGTGTCCTGTCCCAGCCCGGTCGCGGTGTCGATCAGCTCGTCGAGCTCGTCCAGCCGCGCGCGGTACCGGGCCTTCGCCTCTTCGTCGAGGACGGCGTCCCCGCCGAGACTCTTCGCGGCGACGACCACCTCGCCTCCCTCAGGATCGAGCAACCGGACGGCCGCCACCTCCGAGCCCGGCCTGCCGAGCAGGAAATGCAGATCCCGCAAGCCTTTCGAGTCCGGAAGGTGGGCGGTGACGCCGTCGAAGCGCAGCGTCCACACGGCTTCGTCGCGGCGGAACTCGGCCGTCGGCGCCGCCGGGGTCCGTGCGGTCTCCCGCGCCCGCGTCACCCTGGCCATGACCGGGCGCATACCGAGCGCGGTGGCTTCTTCGGCCACTTCGGACAGCAGGTTCACCGCGGCCGTCGCGTCGCCGTCGAGGTTACGGCCGAGCAGGGCGTTCGCCAGCCAGGACTTGGCTTCGGTCGCCCAGACGGTCGCCCTGAGACGATCCGCGGAGAGCAGGGCACCGCGCAGCCGGTCCACCGCTTCGTTCCACCGTTCCTGCGCGAGATCGAGCCTGCCGAGCCAGAGGTCGACCGGGCCGGAGATCTCGCAGCCGTACAGGGAAACCAGCCATTCCCCGCTGTACGGCAGGAGGAGCGCGCGGGCCGCTTCACAGCGTTCGGGATCGCGGGAGACCGCCGCCGTATGCGCCTGACAGCGCAACCACAACGCTTCCAGGTCACGCGGATACGGCTTCACGTCGGCCGCGAGATCGGTGAGCCGGACGGCCTCCCTGGCTTCCTCGCGCTGGGCCGCGGTGATCGCCTCCAGCAGCCGGCCGTACGCGTACCCACCGCGGGAGATCTCGCGGTGCAGCCCGGCGAGCTCGTCGAACCGCCCCTCCAGACACCACCGGACCCACCGCTGCAACTGGTTCAGGTCACCGAAATGGGGATGCTCGTCGCCTTCGTGGCACGAGATCACCTGCTGGATCAACGCCTCGGCTTCGGCGAACCGGCCCTGGAGCGTGGCGATGATGCTCTGGTCGATCCGGGACGCCAGCTGCGAACTCGGCGCCCTGCCGGTGGCCGCCAGGGCGAGGAATTCCTGATACTGCTCGAAATACCGGGGATCGCCCTGTTCGAGCAGCGCCACCCATTTGAACGACGCCGCGTAGTGCTCCAATTCCGCGTTCGACGTGCGGCGGCCGACGAGGACCAGTTCGTCGGTGAGCCGCTCGCGTTCCGCGGCGCTGCCCGGCCCCCAGATCGCGTCGTGCCGGGCCCACAAACCGAACAACAGGGCGGAATCGTCCTGGTCGTCGCGGGCGGTGATCATGATGTGCGCGGTCAGTTCCTGCGTCATCTCTTCGACGGTGACGTCCCGGCCGGGCTCACGGCCGCACAACCGTCCATGCGCTTCGGTGAGTACCTTGACCGTCTCGTCGGGCCGCAGGCCCTTGTGATCGGCGCGGATCAGGGTCAGCGCCAGCCGGGCGAGGAGATCGTCGTCGTCGAGTTCACGGATGAGCACCGAGACGTCGTCGAGGACCTTCCTGCCCTCCTCCGTGTCGTGGTGGCGGGTCAGATGCGCGCCCAATTCGAGCGCGATGACCGCCTGGCGCCGCCGGTCTTCGACGATTTCCATCGCCCGCCGGTAATGCGTGGTCGTCTCCTCGATCGCCATCCGGCCGGTGGCGTCGATCGCAGCGGCGAGCAGCAGGTCGACGGCCTGGTCCGGATCGAGTTCCCGGCCCGCGAGCAACGCGTGGCGGGCCATGTCCGCGGGGAAGAGCTTGTCCGACGAAGACGGCGTCTCGCGGGCCGCCGCGACGACCGCGGCGTGACGGTTGCGGCGCTCCGGTTCGGACAGGCTCGCGTACAGCGTCTCGCGGACCAGGTCGTGGGCGAAGGCGAACCGGCCCTGCCCGTGCACCACGACCAGCCGCGCCGCGACGGCCTGATCGAGCAGCCGGTCCACCTGGGGCACGGGCGCCGACGCCACCCCCGCGAGCAGCCGCCGGTGGAATTCCCTGCCCAGTACGGACGCGGTGGTCAGCAGGGCGAGAACCGGCTGGGGGAGCAGGGAAAGCCGCCTCTGCAGGGCATCGGCCACGCCGGGGGCGATGGTCTCGGCGGAACCGCCGCTGTGCCACAGCCGCGCCGTCTGCTCGACGAAGAACGGATTCCCGCCGGTGCGGCGGTGGACCTCGGCGATCAGCGCGTCGTCGGGCTCCGCGCCCGCCGTCCTGGCCATGAGCGTGCCGACCTCGTCCGGTTCGAGGCCGGTGAGAGTGACCGAAGTGGCCTTCGCGAGCAGCGGCAGCATGAGCGAGCGAAGCGGGTGATCGGTCGCCTCGACCTCGACATCCCGGTACGTGCCGACCAGAAGCAGCCGTTCGAACCAGGTGTGCTGAGCGGCGAACTCGAGCAACCGCAGCGACGCGGCGTCGGCCCAGTGCAGATCGTCGAGCACCACGACGACCGGCTGGTCCTGGGAGGCGGCCACCAGCACGCTCGTCACCGCGTCGTACAACCGGAACCCGTCCGCCGCGCCGTCGCCGCGTGCCTCTCCGAGCAGGACATCGAGCGCACTGTCGGCCATCGCGGCCCAGCAACGCTCGCCGACCGCGCGCCGCAGCCCGCGGACCACCTGTGTCCAGGGCCAGTAGCCAGGAGCGCTCGCCGAGTCCCAGCAGGACCCGTTGAGCACGAGGGCGCCGAGACGCTTCGCTTCTTCGGCGGCGCCGGTGACGAGCGTGGTCTTGCCGATCCCGGCTTCCCCGGTGACCAGCACCAGCCCGCCGTGGCTTTCGGTGGCACGGGCGATCTCCGCGCGGAGCACCCCCGCGGGATGGTCACGTCCGATGAGCGCGGCTGACATGTCCGAATCCTCCCAGTAGGGTCCGACAATCTCACGACGCGCGCCCGCTGTCAGGCGTTACCTCCGGTCCGTGGTGACCGACGGTGACCGACGTCTCCCGGCCGCCGGGAACCTTCGACCGGGGAAAACCGACTTTCTGGACGTGAGTAATCGAGTGGGACGGCGGGTGAACAGCCGTCGAAGTTCCTGCCCCGATGGGCGAAGGCGGCCTGTTGTGCCAGGTCAGGTGGTCGCGGGCTGGAGTAGGGTGCAACGTATGGGGAGCATTCGCTCGCGCGTGCTGGCTTGGATCGGCCGCCGTTACCTCGCGCGTCAGCAGAAGAACGGGTTCGACCTGGCCAAGATGTCGGTCATCCCGGACAACGCGCTGCTGCCTCTCAAGCGCGACGGTCTCGACCCGGTGGCCGAGCTGGGCCGGATCCGCGCCGAGGAGCCGATCAGCAAACTCGACCTGCCGTTCGGGATGAACGGCTGGCTGGTCACCGGCTACGACGAGGCCAAGGCCGTGCTCGGCAAGGTCGGCGAGTTCAGCAGCGACTTCACGAACCTGGTCGGGAACGCCGGCGTGACCGAGGACCAGAACCCGGGCGGGCTCGGGTTCGCCGATCCGCCGGTGCACACCCGGCTGCGGCGGCTGCTCACGCCGGAGTTCACCATGCGGCGGCTGTCACGCTTGACACCGCGGATCGACGAGATCGTCGCCGACCAGCTCGACGCGATGGCGAAGGCGGACGGCCCCGTCGATCTGTGGGAGGCCTTCGCCCTGCCGATCCCGTCGCTGACGATCTGTGAGCTGCTGGGCGTCCCGTACGAGGATCGCGACGACTTCCAGCGGCTGAGCACCGCGCGGTTCGATCTCTTCGGTGGCGCGGGCGCGTCACTCGGCGCGATGACCGAGTCACTGTCCTATTTGGACGAGATCGTCAAGAAGCAGCGCGAGAAGCCGGGCGACGGCTTGCTCGGCATGCTCATCAAGGAGCACGGCGACGAGATCGACGACCGCGAACTGGCCGGTCTCGCCGACGGCGTGCTCACCGGCGGGCTGGAGACCACGGCGAGCATGCTCGCGCTCGGCGCGCTCGTGCTTCTCAAGGATCGCGAGCTGTTCGAGGCCGTCCGCGGCGACGACGAGGCCGTCCACAAGTTCGTCGAGGAACTCCTGCGGTACCTCACCGTGGTGCAGATGGCCTTCCCGCGGTTCGCCAAGGAGGACATGGACATCGCCGGCGTCCGGATCGCGAAGGGAGACATCGTGCTGGTGTCGCTCAGCGTCGCGAACCGCGATGGCGTCCTCGGCGAGGACATGGAGAAGTTCGACGCGACCCGCGAGCCGACGTCGCATCTCGCCTTCGGCTGGGGCATCCACCGCTGCATCGGTGCCGAACTGGCCAGGATGGAGCTGCGCACCGCGTATCCCGCGCTGGTCCGCCGGTTCCCGGAGATGCGGCTGGCGATCGCGCCGGAAGAGGTGGGCTTCCGGAAGGTCTCGATCGTCTACGGCGTCGACGCGCTGCCCGTGCTGCTGGACTGATCCTCAGGCGACTCCTCTCGGGCGGAACTGGATGCTGATCCTCGGCCCGACCGGTTTGGCGGTCTTGGGGACGGCGTGTTCCCAGGTGCGCTGGCAGCT
Organism: Amycolatopsis sp. EV170708-02-1; assembly: GCF_022479115.1. NCBI lineage: Bacteria > Bacillati > Actinomycetota > Actinomycetes > Pseudonocardiales > Pseudonocardiaceae > Amycolatopsis > Amycolatopsis sp. EV170708-02-1. The sequence continues at coordinate 507,258 of NZ_CP092497.1, read as the reverse complement.
GCCGCCCATGACGATCAGGTCGCCGTGGCCGAGGGCGTGGCGGACCGTCTCGCCTCCGCCACGCGGGCGCAGCGCCAGCTGCCGGGCGGCGCCGACCGAGACGATCGCGACCATGGTGTCCTCGGTGCGGGAGCGGCCGGTGTCGTCGCCGTGCCAGGCGACACTGTCGCGCCCGTCCCGGTAGAAGCACAGGCCGGAGGTCACGAACGGCTCGCCGAGCTCTTCCGCGTAGTGCGCCGAAAGCGTCTCCCTTGCCTCCGTGAGGATCGGGTGGGGGAGCGGCATGCCTTCGCGGTAGTAACTCAGCAGCCGGGGAACGGCGACGACGCGGTCGTACATCTGCCGTCGTTCGGCGTGCCACGGCACGTCTTCGGCGAGCCGGGTGAACAGTTCGTCGGCGCCGGCGAGCCAGCCGGGCAGCACGTCGATCCAGGCGCCGCGGGTCAGCTCGGTGCGCCGGAGCCCGTCGAGCGAGCCGAGCCCGAGCGCGGCGCACTCGTCGAACAGCGAGGCTTGAAGGGCGGGGGTCATGGCAACCGAACCTACTCCGGATCCGATCATTTGTCGAACGGGTGTTCGAGTGGGTAAATGACCTGCTTTCTGTCGGTGCCGTCGGGCACGATGGTCGGCATGATCCACACAGCGAGGTCCGCGGACGGGACGCCGATCGCGTTCGAACGACGCGGCGAGGGGCAGGCGCTGGTCGTCGTCGCGGGCGCGGGCAACGACCGGCACGGAGACGAACCGCTGGTCGCGGAGCTGACGGCCGAGTTCTCGGTGGTGACCTACGACCGCCGGGGCCGCGGCGGCAGCGGGGACACCGCGCCGTACGCGGTCGAGCGGGAGATCGAGGACCTGGCGGCGGTCGTCGCCGCGCTCGGTGAGCCGGTGATCGTGCACGGCATCTCCTCCGGTGGCGCGCTGGCGCTGCTCGCGGCCGCGGCGGGAGTGCCGATGACGCGCCTGTCGGTCTTCGAGCCGCCTTATCGCGGCGAGACGGAGGAAGTCCCCGAGGGGTATGCCGGCGAGATGCGCGAGCTGGTCGCGGCGGACCGGTGGGACGACGCCGTCGCGCTGTTCACGATGTCCGCGGTCGGCACCCCGGCGGAGGCCGTCGCCGCGGCCAAGGCGACGCCGATGTGGGCGGAGCTGCGCTCGTTCGCGCCCACGCTCGTCTACGACGCCTTCGTGATGAGGGATGCCAAGGTGCCGGGCGAACTGGCGTCGATCGAGACGCCCGTGCTCGTGGTGAACAGCAACGGCAGCACCGACTGGCTGAAGGCCGCGGCGCTCGCCACGGCGAAGACGGTCCCGGGTGCACGGCAGGTCGAGCTGGACGGGGAGTTCCACAGTGTCCGGCCGGAGCGGCTCGCGCCGGAACTCAGCGCGTTCTACCGGGATCCTCGATAAGGCGCAGATAGGCCGCGCCGCGCGGGGAGATCCGATAGCCGACTTCGAGGCTGAGCGTCAGGCCGAGGTTCTTCAGCTTGCGGATGTCGGCCTTCAGCGGTTCCTTCGCGCGGCCGAGGAGGTCGGCGAGCTCCTGCGCCCGGCGGCCGGGGTTGTCGGCGATGAGCCGCAGGGTCTCGTGTGTCCACGGGCGGCGTCTGTCCATCTTGGACAAGCGCTGGCCGATGGCCTCGGCGTCCTTTTCGGACAGTTCGGCGTCCGCGCTGAGCGCACGCCGGGGATCGGGACCGAGGTGGCGCAGGCCGATCCGGTACACCGGCGCGTCCGCGGGGCCGCGCAGTGTCCCGCGGACGCGTTCGCGGACTCCGCGCCGGAGCGGCGGGCGTCGGCGTCGGTGATGCCGTCGGGGTCGACTATCTCGACCGAGACGACCTCGATCACCCCGGCCTCCAGGCGCATGACGTCGCCGGGACGGACGTTCGGTTTCGACCAGCGCCGGAAGGCCAGGTCGATCGTCCCGGCCGCCAGTCCTTCGAGGACCGTCAAGGAGAGGATCACCGTCGTTACCCAATCAGCGGGACGCCGGAGCGTCAACGTCTTGTACGACGACGGTTCGTGCTCGTACAGTCGCAGCCTGGTCCTGGTCTGGACCACCGCCGCCCCGAGTACGCAGGAGGCAGGATGCGGAGACGACTTCGGACCGCCGGGGTGGTCGCGACGGCCGTCCTCGGCCTGATCGCGTCGGCGATGCCGGCGAACGCCCAGGTCGGAACGGGGCCGTGGACGGCGGAGAACCCGTCGTTCACTGTGCAAGAACGCGGATGCGGCCAAGTGGACGGGCTGAACTTCGAGCTGACCTGCTCCACCGGAAGCGGGGACCAACGGGCGGAGCGACGCTACGTCACCTACACCGGCGGGACCCGGCAGTTCGAGGGGTCGTTCCGGATCACCAGCATGGCGGGCACCCGGATCAGCCTGAAGCAGACCTTCCGCGACGCGCCGACCGCCGGACCGTACTTCATGCTCGCGGTCGAACGCGGCGGGCGGCTCTACGCCGTGCACGGCGGGGACACCGTGGGGAGCGGCGCGACCGTCGGGACGTCGGTGCGGGTCAACACCGTGCACCAGGTCGGGAGCACGCACAAGGTGTACCTCAACGGTTCGCTGAAGCACACCGTGAGCAGCAGCGGCGGGAGCTACTACGACAAGTTCGGCGCCTACCGGACGGCCAGTGGCGCCGGGCCGGTCAAGGTGACTTGGAGCGGGATCAAGTTCTGGCGCAAGTGAGCCGCCGCCTCGTGAGTGGCAAGGATGGTTCTAACCGTCTGTCTGAGTTCAGGACATGTCGGACAGTTGATGTTTCAGGACCTCACGGACACTGACCGGCCTGTCGGTGTGGTGACCAGGGCTTTCGTGGTGATCATGCGACGATGGGCAGTACAGGGTTTTCGATGGATCCTGAGTTCGTCGCCGCGGTCGCTCGGGCGGCCGCGGGCGAGAAGGTCAACGTGGCGCAGTTCTGCCGCGAGCACGGGGTGTCCCGGGACACGTTCTATCGGTATGTGACCCGGGTCCGGAACGAGGCGGCGAACGGGTTCATCCGCCGCAGCACCGCCCCGCACCACCGTCCCACCGCGTTCGGGGCGGAGGTGGTCGAGGCGGTGCTGCGGGCCCGCAAGGAACTCGCGGACGAGGGCTGGGACAACGGGCCGATCTCGATCCGCTGGCGGCTGGAGAAGGCCGGGTTCATACCGTTGCCGTCGAAGTCGGCGATCTACCGGATCCTGCGCGAGCACGGCCAGATCGAACCGGAGCCCCGCAAGAGACCCCGCACGAGACGCCGGTTCGAGTACTCCGACCCGAACGGGTGCTGGCAGATCGACGGCATGGAGTACTACCTGGCCGACGGCCAGAAGGTCTGCATCATCCAGATCCTCGACGACCACTCCCGCCTCGACGTCGGCTCCTACGCCGCGAGCAGTGAGAACGGCACCGACACCTGGGCCGCGCTGCAACAGGCCTTCGCCGGCCACGGTCTACCGGTCAAAGTGTTGTCCGACAACGGATTGGCTTTCTCCGGAAAACACCGTGGGCAGATGGTCGAACTCGAACGCCACCTCGCCGAACACGGCGTCACCGCCATCGCCTCCAGGCCCTATCGCCCGCAAACCTGCGGCAAGAACGAACGCGTCCACCGAACCCTGCGGAAATGGCTCGCCGCCCGCCCACCGGCCGAGAACCTTGCCGTCCTGCAACAGCTTCTCGAGGACTACCGCCACATCTACAACAACCACCGGCGCCACCAAAGCCTCGACGGCCACACCCCACGGCAACGCTACGACGCCAGCCCCAAAGCCACCCCCGCCACCGGCCGCGAAGCCCCCAGCGGCCGCACTCAACGCACCGTCTCAGCCACCGGCGTCATCGCCTTCTCCGGCTGCTCCATCGTCCTGGGCCGAAACTGGACCGGACACACAGCCACCGTGTTCTGGCAAGGCGACCGCGTCACCATCATGATCGGCGACACCATCGCCCGCCAGCTCACCCTCAACCGAGCAGTACGCTACCAACCACTCAACAACAAACTGTCCGACAAGTCCTGAAACACATCTGTCCGTGAGGTCCTGAAACAGCACAGATGGTTCTAACCGTCCTTGCCACTCACGAGGCCCGGGCCGCGGCTCCAAGCGTCGAGGTCCGTCCACGCCTGGAGCGTCCGCCTGCTCTCGAACCGGCGGCGTTCCCCGGTGACCGGATCGGTGAACTCGAGGACTTTCGCCAGCAGTTGCAAGGGTTCGGTGAAGTCGTCGAGCGGGGTCTCGGTCAGCTCCGGGTAGAAGTCGTCGCCGAGGATCGGCAATCCGAGGCCGCTCATGTGCAGCCTGAGCTGGTGGGTGCGGCCGGTCGCGGGATCAGGCGATAGCGGCCGAGGCCGTCGCGGTGCTCGATCAGCTCGACGCGGGTCTCGGCGTTGGGCGGCCCGTCGATCTCCTGCGCGGCGATGACCCCGCGTTCCTTGACGATGCGGCTGCTGATCTCGCGCGGCATCGCGACGGCCGGATCGTAGCGCGCGACCGCCTCGTATTCCTTGTGTACCAACCGGTCCCGGAACATCGTCTGGTATTTGCCGCGGACCTCGGGGTACTCACGAACAGGATGAGCCCCGCGGTGACCCGGTCGAGCCGGTGCGCGGGGGTGAGCCGCGGGAGGTCGAGCTCGCGGCGCAGCCGGACCAGCGCGGTCTGCAGGATGTGCCGTCCACGCGGGATCGTCGCGAGGAAATGTGGTTTGTCGGCGATGAGGAAATGCTCGTCGCGGTGCAGGACGGAAACCTCGAACGGCACCTCGACCTCGTCGGGCAGGTCGCGATGGAACCAGATGAACGAGTCCGGCACGAACGGCGAATCGACGCCCAGCGGACCGTCCAGGCCGACGATGCGCTCCTCGCGGAGCATCTCCTCGATCCGTTCGGGCGCGACGCGGGGAAGACGCTCGACGAGGTGCTCCCGCAGCGTCGTCCACGGCCCCTCTGCGGGCATCTTGAGCCTCGCGGGGTCGAGCCCGTGGCGGGGCGGGAGCGGCGGGCGGAGCTTGCGTCTCATCACCGCGCACTCTAGCCGTGCTGCTGGTCGCGAGCGGCTTCCGTGGTGTCCCAGGGCGCTCGCCGGTGTCGCGAAAGCCACTTTCGGGACATCAGACGTCCTGAAAGTGGCTTTCGCGACACCTTTGGCGACGGGGCCATGGGAACTTATCCACAGTGGGGCTGGTGTGGCGAGTTGTCCACAGGGCGGGCGAAAGGTACTGGCGACCGAAGGCAGGGGAGCCGACGATCATGGGGTGAAATCCGGAGAATGGGCTCGTGATCCCGAGGGGCTCTACCAGCACAGTCGCGGGGGCGTGATCACCGTCGCCCGGTTGACGGAACTCGGCGTTCCGTCGAGGACCTGTTATCGCCGGTGCCGTCCGGGAAAGCAGTGGCGCCGGCTGCTGCCGGGAGTCTTGATGCTGAATTCCGGGGAGCCGACTCGACGCCAGCTGGTCGATGCGGCCCTGTTGTACGCGGGGCCGGATGCAGTGGTGACCGGAGCTGCCTCGTGCCGTCGGCACGGGCTGAAAATGCTGCCGGACGGTACTTTCCGGGTTCACCTCCTGGTGCCGCTCGAGCACAAGGTCGGCAGTTCCGGGCACGTGATCGTCGAACGAACGACCCGGCTGCCGCAGGCTGTCATGTTCAGCGGTGTTCCACTGGCACCATTGGTCAGGTCGGTCCTCGACGAGTGTCGTCGGCTCGGCTCGCGACAAGAGGTTTCCGCATTGCTGGCCGAAGCGGTCCAGCGCGGTGCGCCCTTACTCGAATTATTCGCCGAACTCGACGCCGGGAGCAGCCGTGGCACCGCGATTCCGCGAGAGGCGTTGCACCGGATCGCCGACGGGGCCCGGTCGGCAGCCGAGGTCGACGCGATGAAGGTGTGGCGGATGAGCGGTTTGCCGGAACCCTTGTGGAATCACGAGCTACGGGATGAGAACGGCGAATACATCGCGACCGCCGATGGCTACTTCGTGTCGGCGGGTATGGCCTGGGAGGTCGATTCGTACGACTTCCACTTCGGCAAGCAGCAGTACGCCGCGACGGTGGCGAGAAACGCCAGGTATGCGGCCGCCGGCATCGTGGTCCTTCAGACCTTGCCCAGTCGGTTGAGAACGGAGCCGAAGCGGGTCGCCGCGGAACTCGTGGCCGCGTACCGTGCCGCCGAGGCTCGTATGCGTCGCGCTGCCTGATCGGATAGGGCGGCCGCGTCGCTTCTAGTGTCGCGAAAGCCACTTTCGGGACATCAGACGTCTCGAAAGAAGCTTCTATGTCAAGTCTGCTTTGAGTGCTTGGTAGATGGTGTTGGTGAGGTGTCGTTTGAGTGCTCGGAGTGCGGCTTTGGTGGTGGCGTGGGGGTGGTTTGTGGTCCAGGTGTCGCGGTAGTGGCGGGCTGGTGGGTGGTGGGCGAGTTGGGTGATGGCGATGCGGTGGATGCAGGTGTTGAGTTGTCGGTTGCCGCCGCGGTTGAGGCGGTAGTGGGGTTTGTTGCTGGACCAGACGGGGATGGGTGCGGTGCCGGTGTGCATGGCGTAGGCGGCTGGTGAGCGGAATCGGGTGATGCCGGCGGTTTCGCCGATGATTTTCGCGGCGGTGATCGCGCCGACGCCGGTGATGGACAGGAGTTTGGGGGCCAGGGGCTGGACTCGGTCGGTGAGCTGGTGTTCGAGCTGGGTGATCTGCTGGCCGAGGGTGGTGATCTCGGTGAGCAGATCGAGGGTGAGGTCGCGGCGGACGCCAGGATCGAGGGCAGTGATCGCGCTGGTGAGGGTGGCCAGTGCGCGTGGCCTGGTCAGGTCGTGGTGGTTCTGGTCGAGGGCGGGGTCGAGGTCGTGCAGGTGCCAGCGCAGCTGGTTGATGCTGGCGGTGCGGCGGTTGACCAGGTTCTCGCGTCGGTCGGTCAGCAGCCGCAGGTCCAGGGCTTGCTGGTCCAGGTGCGCGGTCGGCAGATCGGGTTCGCGCAGGGCGGCGCGGGCGACGGCGAGGGCGTCGATCGGGTCGGACTTGCCGCGGGTGCGGGCCGAGGCCCGGCAGGCGGCCATCAGCTTCGGGGGCACCCATTTCACTGTGGCGCCGGTGCCGATCAGGGCGCGGACCAGCCGCCCGGCGACGCCGCGGCCGTCCTCGACGGCCCAGATCAGCTCGGTGCCGAACCGGGCGGCCCAAGCCCGCAGGCGGAGGAGTCCGTCGTTGTCGGAGCGGACGGTCTTGCAGGCCAGTTTCCGTCCAGCCTGATCGACAGCGACCGCGGTGTGACTGGACTTGTGCGGATCTATCCCGATGACCACCATGGACACGCGCGTGTTCCTTCCCTAGCCGGAGAACGGGTGCACCTTTCCGGGCCGGGCTGGTCGGACACACCTCAGTCGAGGTTGATGCGTCTAGTCCACGCTTCTATCAAGTCAGGCCAGCCAGGCCCGGACCTTGATCACGCTGGACAGTTCTTTCACAAGCCAGCAAGGCAGTGGCTTTCTGAGTCACCACGCGACCAAGTCCGGACCCTAACCACTCACACGAGCAGCGCAACCACCCTGACACTGAGTGGCTTTCGCGACACCTTCGCAACGACGGGCGCCCGCGCGGAAAGGGGTCAGGAGTCCGCCTGGTCCCGGTACCGCGCGAGATACCGCTCGGTCACCTCGGCTTCCGCGACCGCGGCGGCCTCCGCTCGGGTCCGGCGCCCGATGCCCGGCGGGAAGCCGTTCTTGGCGAGCCGGTGCTCGATGCTCTCCTCCATGTAGGCCATCGAGTAGAAGTACGCCACGAGCGCGGCCATCAGCACGATCGCCAGCCGCAGGGGGAGCGGACCGGGCAGGAGCAGCCACACCGTGCAGAGCGGGGCGATCATCACCGTGCTGCGGGCGACGTGCCGCCAGCGCCAGCTTCCGGTGGTCGCGTCGTGGAGGATCCAGTCGTGGTAGTGCTCGGGCAGCCTGCCGCCGAGTGAGTACCACAGCCAGCGGAACACGTCCGGGCGCTTGCGGGGCATCGGGCGACTCCTTCCGTCGATGTCCTCACAGTACACTAATGATTAGTGCGCTAAATATTAGCGTCGCGGCTAGGATCGGCGGTATGAACTCGGAGGGGCGCCAGATGAAGTCGATCGATCTGGGCGAGGACCCGCTCGCGCTGGAGCGTCAGGTGTGTTTCGCGCTGTCGGTCGCGTCGCGCAGCGTCATCGCCATCTACCGTCCGCTGCTGGAACCCCATGGGCTCACCCATCCGCAGTACCTGGTCATGCTGGCGCTGTGGGAGCGGGGCCCGCAGGCGGTCAAGGACCTGAGCGTCGCCCTGCGCGCCGAACCCGCGACGCTGTCACCGCTGCTCAAGCGCCTGGAGACGATCGGTTACGTCACCCGACGGCGCAGCTCCGAGGACGAGCGGCTGCTCACGGTCGAGCTGACGGAATCCGGTCGCGCGTTGCGCGCGGAGGCGGAGAAGATCCCGTATCGCGTCGTGGAGAAGCTCGGCATGGAGGTCTCCGAGCTGGAAGCGCTGCACAAGGCCCTCACCCGGGTCATCGAAGCCACGGCTTGAGCGAACCGAAACCGGGGTGTGACGAAATGAGGGTGTGAAGCCGCTCCGGGGTGGGTAATTCCCGTCACGCCAGCACACAGTGACAGGAAGATGAGGGACCGTGACCACCTCGACCCCCGCGCCCACGGAAGCAGGTCTGGAGCTCATGACCAGGCTGAACGCCTACCTGGAGGACGTGGCCGCGGCACTGGGGATACGCCGGGATTCGGGCACGGTCGACCTCACCGGTCCGGTCACCGCCCGGCTGAGGCTGAACTGGCGCCTCCCCGGCTTCCCCGAGCGCGAAGCCGACCTGATGTGGCACGAGGAGCACGGCTGGTCGGCCGCCGTGGCGACGCACGCGGACGACGACCACCATGTCGTCGTCGCCTACCTCGGTGGCCGCACGGTGGCGTCGCATCCGCGCCTGGTCGCGAGGTTCGCGGAGACCCTGCGGACCGGCGACCACCAGGACTGCTGGCCCGGTCCGCCGGCGTTGCGCACCGCCGCCGGACCTTCCTCCCTCGCCAAGGAGCTCGCCGCCTGGGCCTGATCACGCCGGCGGGGCGAGGACCACGTCGAGCGCGATCGTGATCTCCCTGCCGATCAGGAACCTCGGCGCCCGGAGACCGATAGCCCGCCGGTCGAAAACGGCCCCGGCGAGCACCCGCCAGGTGCCGTCGCCGTTGTCCTCCGGCCCGGTCGCGGTCACCGTGAGCGGACAGGACTCGCCGCGCGCGCCGAGAGTGCCCTCGACCGACCACCCGTCCGGGCCCTCGCCGACCCGGTCCGCCGCGAAGGTCAGCACGGGCTGCGCGTCGATCGCCAGCAGACGGGGTTTACGCAGGTCGGCATCGCGTTTGGCGTTGCCGGTGTCGATCTTGTCGAGGTCCAGTGCCGCTTCGACGACGACGACGCCGTCGGCGGTGACCCGCACCGAGCCCAGATCGACCGGGATCGAGCCGTGGACCACGCGGAACCCGAAGTTCCGGACGGTGAACGTGGCCGAGGTCCGGTCGGCGAGCACGGTCCAGGTGCCGACCCGTGCGGACGTCCCGGCGGTCATCGCGGCTCACCCACCAGGCCGAGCGAGGGCAGGGACGTGTGGAGCACGCGGTGGACGTCGACCCGGTCCGGCCCCGGCAACAGCGCGGGATCCTCGCCGGGCAGCAGGTCCGTGCTCATGATCGTCTTCTGGACGCTCTCCATCGCTTCGATCGACTCGGTGAAGCCGAGAACGAGGCTGGACCGGTCCTCGGCGGTCAGGACGTAGAAGCCGCCGACCCCGTCGAGCCCCCGCACGGCGGGCCAGATCCGCTCGCGCCCGCCGAACCGGGCGGCGTCGGCCTGTGCCTGGGTGAGCGGCCGGTCGAACCAGGTCGCCTGCGCGATCCTGGGCTCGGCCACACCGCTTTCGACGTCGGCGACCGCGTAGACGCGGGCGTCGGAGACGCGGGAGACGCGGCGGTCGGCGGCGGCGAGCGCGGACCCGCGGTCGCGCCACAACGCGACGACGAGCCCGCCGAGGCCGCCGACCTGGGCGAGGGTGCAGGTGCCCGGCGAACCGGTGCCGGGATGGAGTTCGGCGGCGAGGGCGTGGCCCCAGCCCGCGGACTCGTCGGCGTGCGAACGCCGGAATTGGTGGACGGTGGCGTACATGGGCTTTCCTTTCCGTCGGACGTGCCGACTCTGCGCCCCCGGCGGCCGCCGGACATCAGTGCCAGTACGCAGGGCGGTACGGAATCGGGTCCGGGGAGCGATACTCCTTGCGTGAACCGGGAACCGTTCGTGGGCCGGGAAGGCGAGCTGGCGACTCTGCGCGGCAGGCTCGCCGACGCCGCCCTGGGTTCCGGCGGGCTCGTGCTCGTCTCGGGTCCACCCGGGATCGGCAAGACCCGGCTGGTCGAGGAGGCGACGGCCGCGGCGTCCGCCGTCGTGTGGGGCCGGTGCGCCGACGATCCGGGTGCGCCGCCGCTGTGGCCGTGGCGCCGTGTCGTCGAGGCGCTGCCGTCGGTCGATTCGGCCGTGAAGACCGCTTTCGCCGAGACCGAGGGCGCCGGCGACGTCCAGGCGGCGCGGTTCCGGCTGGTGGCCGCCGCGTCGGACGCGCTGGTGGCCGCGGCGGAACCGGCGGGCCTGGTCGTCGTCCTCGAAGACCTGCACTGGGCCGACGAGGCGTCGTTGCGGTTGTTGCGGCATCTGGCGGGGGAGCTGCGGCGCTCGAAGCTGGCCGTGGTCGCGACGCACCGGGACACCGGGCACACCCCCGCGCTGGACGCGGCCCTGCCGGATCTCCTGCGCCGTCCGGGCGCGCGGAGCATCTCGCTGCCGCCACTGGCCGAGCCCGACGCGCGGGCGCTGCTCACCGGACTGTCGGAAGAGGAGATACACGAGGCATATCGCCGCTCCGGCGGGAACCCGCTCTACCTCGGCGCGATCGCGCGATCGGCCGGTGGGGCGGAACTCGGCCACCTCGTGCGGACCGCGGTGGCCGCCCTCGAACCGGAGGCGCGGCGGCTGCTCGCCATCGCGGCGGTGCTCGGTGAGGACGTCGACGCCGCCTTGCTCTCGGAGGTGTCCGGCCTGCCGGCAGGCGAGGTCGCCGCCGGGCTCGATCAAGCCGAGAAAGCCGGGGTGCTGGGTTCCGGCCGGTTCGCGCACGCCGTCGTCCGCGACGGGATCTACGCGGATCTCGGCCAGGCCGAACGGGAAGCGTTGCACGGTCGCGCCGCGGCCGCGCTCGAAGCGCGTGCCCGGCGTGAACCCGCGCTCGCCGGGACGGTCGCCGGGCATTGGCTGCGCTCGGCGACCGCGCCGGGGAAGACGGCGGACTGGGCGGCGCTCGCGGCCGCGGAAGCGAACCGGGCACTGGCCTTCGACGAAGCGGCGCGCTTCCTCGCGATGGCGCTCGACGCCCGCGCGAAAGCCGGACTGTCCGAAGTGGACCGTGCCGGGCTGCTCCTCGATCTCGCCGTCGCCGAATACCGGACGGGCCGGTTCGCGCGAAGTCTCGACCATGCCCGGCTCGCCGCCGACGCGGGGCTGGTCGCCCGCGCGGCACTGGTGGTCCGCGACGTCGCGGCGCCGGATCTCCTGCCCGGCATCCGCGACCTCGCCGTCCGCGCGCTCGCCGCCGACGGGGTCGACCGGACGACGCGGGCACGCCTGCTGGCGCACAGCGCGTCGGTGGAAGCCGACTACGGCCGGTTCGCCGACGCGGAGAAGCTGGCCGACGAAGCCTTCGCGCTCGCCGAGGAATCAGGCGATCCGGAGGCGCTGGTCGACGCCGTCCGCGCCCGGATGAAGGTCGCTCCGGAGAAACTGCCGCTGTCCGAACGGTTACGGCTCGGCGCGCTGGCCGCCGAGCTGGGCTCGCGCACCGGGCAGCCGCTGGTTTCGTTGTGGGGACACAAATGGCGGATCGACGCGGCCTTGGCGGACGGGCGGATGACGCTCGTCGACGACGAACTCGTCGCGGTGACCGCGCTGGCGCGGCTGACGAGGCTGCCGCTGATCCGCTGGCACGACCTGCGGCTGCGCAGTTCGGTGCTGGCGTTGCGCGGAGATCTGGCCGAGGCGCGCGAACTCGACCTCGCGGCGGAGGAACTGGCGGACACCGAACTCGCGGACGATTTTTCCGCGAAAGGGATGTCGTATGCGTTCCGCACGCAGCTCGTGCTGCTCACGGGTGATCCCGGCGACCTGCGAAGGGACTACGCGGGTTTGCTGGACCGGGCACCACATCTGCCGGTCACCTTGGTGTCGCGGCCGTTGCTGAGCCTGCTCGCGGGCGACCTCGACGAGGCGAGGGTCCGGTACGAACAGCTGGTCCCGCTGGTGCGGAGCCCGGAGTTCGCGCTGCACGCCACCGGCGCGCTGCCCAATCTCATGCCGCTGGTCGAGGCCTTTCATGACGTCGAGATGGCGGAATACCTGTTGCGGCGTCTCGAAGAGGTGCGCCCGATCGTGTCCGGCGGCGCGGGCGTCTTCTGCACCGGATCGAGCCTGGAACACCCCGCCCGGCTCAACGCCCTGCTGGGCCGCCACGACGAGGCGGTGCGGTTGTCCGAGCAGGCCATCGCGGTCAACGAAGGCATCGGCGCGCGGCCAGGCGTCGCCCAGGCGCGGTTGCTGCTCGCCGAAGTCCTGGCCGCCAGGGGCGATTTCGGGCGTGCGCGAGGGATCGCGCGCGAGGCTCTCGACGAGTTCCGGCGGCTGGCCATGCCGGGCCCGCTCGCGCGGGCCTCGGCGCTGCTCGACCGGATCCGCGCCGAACGCCGCGCCGCGGACCCGCTGACCGGGCGCGAACGCGAGATCGTCGCCCTGCTCGCCGACGCGCTGAGCAACCGCCGGATCGCCGAGAAGCTGGTGCTTTCCGAACGTACGGTGGAAAGCCACGTCCGGAGCATCCTGGCGAAACTCGGCCTGGCGAACCGGACCGAGGTCGTCGCGTGGGCGAGCAGGGAAGGTCTCAGGGACTGACGGTCAGCTTGCCGAGGATGCGCGCGGCGACGGCGTCCAGGTTGTCGTCGAGGAAGAAGTGCCCGCCTTCGAACACTTCCAGCTCGAAGGAGCCGCTGGTGTGTTCGCGCCAGTTTTCGGCGTCCGGTACCTCCAGGACGGGGTCCGCGTCGCCCGCGAGCGCCACGATCGGGCAGCTCACGTCGGGGCCGGGCCGGTACCGATAGGTCTCGACGGCCTTGTAGTCGCCGCGCAGCGCGGGCAACGCGAGCGCGCGGATGTCCGGATCGTCGAAGATCGTGGGATCCGTGCCACCGAGACGGCTGACCTCCTTGAGGAACGTGTCGTCGTCGGCGAGGTGGTGCGCCTTCTCCTTGTGGATGTCCGGGCCGCGGCGGGCCGAGACGAACATCGCCGCCGGCACGATGCCGCGCGCTTCGAGCCGCCGTGCGACCTCGAACGCGACGATGGCGCCCATGCTGTGGCCGAAGAGCGCGAAGGGTTTCGGGAACGCGGCGACGACGTCCACCAGCTGCTCGGCGAGGACGTGCAGGTCGTCGACGACCGGCTCGCCCATCCGGTCCTGCCGCCCCGGGTACTGGGCGGTGTGCACCTCGACGGTGGGTGAGAGAGCGGCCGAAAACGAGCGGTACGCGCTCGCGGACCCACCGGCGTGCGGGAAGGCGAGAAGCCGCATCCCGGCCGACGGTGCCGGGTGGAAGCAGCGCGTCCAACTGCTCAGAGCCCGTCCTGCCATCGAAAATCCCCCAATCCGCGCGGGAACGACCCGCACGACACTGGAATGTACGGGGGATTCGCGGAATGAGTCCATGCTTGTGCGGGGTTGTTCACGCTGGGAACACTGGACACCGGGGCTCGGTGGAGGGAGCGGATGTGGCGGAGGACCTGAAGATCAGGATCGGCGTCGGGCTGGGGACCGGGACGGCGCCCGGGGAGTTCGGCGCCGCGGTCGACCTGCTGGAGCGGGCGGGCGTCGATTCGCTCTGGCTGCCCGAGGCGGTGTACTCGCCGAGGATCGATCCGGTCGTCGGGCTGACGCACGGGCTCGCCCGCACCACGAAACTGAAGGTCGGCACCGGGGTGATGGTGCTGCCGGGCCGTGATCCGGTGCTGGTCGCCAAACAGCTCGCCTCACTCGCCGCGCTGGCGCCGAAAAGGGTGCTCCCGGTCTTCGGCCTGAAGCCCGCGCGCGACGCGGAACTGCCGTTGTTCCCGGTGCCGCAGGGCCGCCGCGCCGCGGTGTTCGACGAGTCGTTGCGGCTGATCAGGGCTCTGCTGGAACAGGAGGAAGTGACCTTCGACGGCGAGTTCTTCCGCGTCGAAGGGGTGGGTCTCGGCCTCACCCCGCTCAAGCGGCTCGACCTCTGGCTCGGCGGGAAGGCACCCGGCGCGCTGCGGCGGGTCGGCAGGCTCGCGGACGGCTGGCTGGCCAGTTTCCTCACGCCGGAGGAGGCGCGGGCCGGCCGCGAGGCCATCCAGGAGGCGGCCGCCGAGGCGGACCGGGAGATCGAGGCCGACCACTTCGGGATCAGTCTCCTCGTCTCGGAGGACGGGATCCCGGACGCGCTCGCGGCTTCGGTCGCGGCACGGTCCGGCGCGGACCCGTCCCGGCTGATCGCGGACGGCTGGAGCGCCGCCCGCGACCTGATCGCCGAGCACATCGACGCCGGGCTCAGCAAGTTCGTGCTGTACCCGGCCGGGCCGGAGCCGATCGAGCGGTTCCTGGAGAACTTCGCCGAGCACGCCGTCCCGCTGCAGAACTGAGGCGCTCAGTCGAACTTCAGTTCTTCGGTCCGCCGCGGCATCAGCAGCAGCGCGCCGACGCTGAGCACGGCGACCACCAGCATCGCCAGGAAGACGTGGTGCGTGGCGTCCGCGAGGGCGCCGCGCACGAACGTCGTCGTCGGGGTCTCCGGGCCGTTGCCCTCCAGGACGACGCTGGTCGCGTCGACGCCGGACGGCAGCCCGGTGACCCCGGCGGGCGGGTTGGCGAAGCGGTTCGCCAGGGTCGCGTTCGCGATCGCGCCGAAGATCGCCACCCCGACGGCGCTGCCCAGCGAACGGCTGAACATGTTGGTCGCGGTGACGACGCCGCGGCGTTCCCAGCCGATGGTGGACTGCACGGCGATCAGCGTCGGGCTCGACGCCAGCCCCAGTCCCAGCCCGAGGACGAACGCGGCCGCGGCCGCCAGCCAGATGGACGACCCCGCGGCCAGGAACACCGTGAGCGCCGCGCCCGCGATGACCGCCCCGCTGCCGATCAGCGCGGTGTCCCGGAACCCGATCCGCATGTAGATCCGGCCTGCCAGCGACGCCGAGATCGGCCAGCCGACGGTCAGCGCCGCCAGCGCGAAACCGGCGACGAGCGCGCCCGTGCCGAGCACGCCCTGCGAGAAGGTCGGCAGATACGACGTCAGGCCCATCAGCAGCATGCCGACGACGACGGCGACCAGGTTGCCGCCGATCAGCGTCCGTTTGGTGAAGATCCACAGCGGCAGCACGGGTTCGTCGGCCTTGCGTTCCACGAACACGAACGCCGCCAGCAGCACCACCGCGCCGCCGAAGATCGCCAGGCTCGGCGCGGACGCCCAGCCCCAGGCGACCCCGCCCTCCAGCAGGCCGAGGATCAGCAGCGAACAGCCGAGGGTGAGCAGCGTGGCGCCGAGGTAGTCGATGCGGTGCGAGCGGCGGTCGACGCGCTCGCGGAAGTTCCGGAACAGCATCCACGCCGCCAGCGCGCCGAGCGGCAGGTTGATGAAGAAGATCCAGCGCCAGTCGAGGTACTCGGCGAACACCCCGCCCAGCGTCGGCCCGACCACCGACGAGATGGCCCACACGCTGGCGAGATAGCCCTGCACCCTGGCGCGTTCCTCGACGGTGTACATGTCGCCGACCATGGTCAGCGCGATCGGCTGGATGGCGCCCGCGCCGATGCCCTGCACCGCGCGGGCGGCGATCAGCACCGGCATGCTCCAGGCCGCGCCGCACAGCACCGAGCCCAGGAGGAACGCCGCGATGCCGAAGAACATCACCGGGCGCCTGCCGAGGACGTCCGCGAACTTGCCGTACAGCGGGACGGTGACCGCCTGGGTCAGCAGATAGATCGAGAACAGCCACGGGAACTGCGAGAACCCGCCCAGATCGGCGACCACCGAGGGCACCGCCGTGGCGATGATGGTCGAGTCCAGCGCGATCAGGCCGGAACACAGCATCACGGCGATCAGGACGGGGCCGCGTTCGGACCGGAAACCGACCCCTTCCTTCGCGGTGACCGGGGCCGGGGTGGTCATCTGTGACGGTCTCCTCAGGCTCATGAACGACGTCAACTACTTCGCATGGGTAAGCATTCCACGGAGACACCCGGTCATGGGACCGATTTTTTCCGTGAGCTATCCCGCAAAATGGATCGGATGAGCACCTGGATCCGCCCGATCGACCGTGGCTGGGTAGTCCGCGACACCGTCCCGGGGCCCGACGTCGACGAGTTCGCCGACCCGGACCGGGTGGCCGCCGCGCTCGCCGGGGCCCACGGCGACAGCCTGCTGGCGGTGCAGCATCCGGCGAGGACCCCGGCCGCGCTGGCGGGCGGGCTCTCGATCGAGGCCGCGTTGCCGCAGGCCAGGGCGACGTTCGAGCGGATCCGGGAGCGGCATTACCGCCCGGTCTCCGCCGTGGTCGCGCCGTATCGCATCGACGGGCCGGACGGGGTCGCGCTGGGCGTGCTCTGCCTGGTCGACCCGGCCGCGGTCCGGGACGACGGCGTGACCAGGGTCCGGCACACCGAGGACGTCTATCCGGACGTCGTCGCGGAACGGGCCGCGATGCTCGCCGGGCTCGGTGTCGCGACGAGCGCGGCGATGCTGGTCCCCGCGACCGGCGGTCGCGGGCTGACCGCGCTGATCGAACGGATCTGCCGGGGCCGGGTGCCCAGCCTGTCCACAG
The DNA here is from genome assembly GCF_022479115.1 of Amycolatopsis sp. EV170708-02-1. NCBI lineage: Bacteria > Bacillati > Actinomycetota > Actinomycetes > Pseudonocardiales > Pseudonocardiaceae > Amycolatopsis > Amycolatopsis sp. EV170708-02-1. The sequence goes on along the minus strand of NZ_CP092497.1, from coordinate 490,322 downwards.
TGGACGGCGCGGGCCGCAAGCACGAACTGTGGCTCACCGGTCCCGGTGAAGACCAGGACCGGCTGCTGGCGACCCTGGACGGCCTGGACCTCCTGGTCGCGGACGGCAACCACCGGGTCGCGGCCGCCGCCGCTTCGGGGCGCGGCGCGCTGCTGGCGCTGGTCACCGGCGGGCCGGGGCTGCGGATCGGGCCCATCCACCGGGTGCTCGCCGGCACCGGATTCGACGCGGACACCCTGATCCGGCGCTGGACGGAGGCGGGATACGACGTCCACCCCGGTCCGGCGGCGCCGCCGTCCGAGGCGGGCGAGGTGACCGTGGTGGCGGGGACGTCGGCTTTCCGCGTGTCGCTCGGCAAGGCGGGCGGAGACCACGCGGTGGTCGAGCAGGAGCTGCTCCGCGCGGCGCTCGGCGTCGATCCGGAAGGGCCGAACGTGCGTCCGCTGCTGCCCGGCGTGCCGGTGCCCGACGACGCGGACGCGGTGCTGCTGCTGGCCCCGGTCCCGTACGCGGAGGTGCTCGCCGTGCACGCGGCCGGGTCGCGGATGCCGAGGAAGGCCACCTATTTCACGCCGAAACCGCGCAGCGGGCTCCTGCTTGCCGAGCTCTGACGTCGCGCTTTTGTCAGTGGCGCGGCTTAGGATCGCCTCGTGGAACTGCCCGTGATGCCGCCCGTCAAGCCGATGCTGGCCAAGGCCGTGCACGAACTGCCGCGCACGCCGGGGCTGCTGTACGAGCCGAAGTGGGACGGCTTCCGCTGCGTGGTCTTCCGCGACGGCGACGAGGTCGTGCTGGGCTCGCGCAACGACAGGCCGCTGACGAGGTACTTCCCCGAGCTGGTCGAGCTGCTCAAGGACGCGCTGCCCGAGCGCTGCGTCGTCGACGGCGAGATCGTGCTGGTCACCGAGGGAGGGCTCGATTTCGAGGCGCTCCAGCTGCGCCTGCATCCGGCGGCGTCCCGCGTGAACAAACTCGCCGAGGAGACACCGGCCAGTTTCGTCGTGTTCGACCTGCTCGCCCTTCACGAGCGGGATCTCACGCCGGAACCGTTCGCGGAGCGGCGGAAACTGCTCGAAAGCGTGGTCGACACGAAGTTCGCCCGGGTGCACCTCACCCCTCTGTCCGAAGATCCCGACGTCGCACAGGACTGGTTCACCCGCTTCGAGGGCGCGGGCTTCGACGGAGTGATGGCCAAACCCGCCGACGCGCCGTACGAACAGGACAAGCGGGTGATGTGGAAGGTCAAGCATCAGCGCACCGCGGACTGCGTCGTCGCCGGATTCCGGTGGCACAAGGACGGGGCCGGGGTCGGGTCGCTGCTGCTCGGGCTCTACAACGACGAAGGCGTCCTGCACCATGTGGGCGTGGCCAGCAGTTTCACCGCCGCGAGGCGCCGTGAGCTGGTGGACGAGCTCGCGCCGCTGCGGGAGAACGCGCTGGAGAATCATCCCTGGCGCGAGTGGGCCGAAGCCCACGAGGAGGCCGGCGGGCGGATGCCGGGCGCGGGCAGCCGGTGGGCGCCGAAGAAGGACCTGAGCTGGGAGCCGGTGCGTATCGAATGGGTCGCCGAGGTCCGCTACGAACACGTCGAGGGCACCCGGTTCCGTCATGGCGGGAGGCTCGTGCGCTTCCGCCCCGACCGTGACCCGGCCTCCTGCACGTACGCGCAGCTCGAAGAGGTCCCGCCCGCCGAGCTGGTCACCATGTTCACCGAGCTGGGGGAAACATGAAAGCGGAGCCGGTCACGCTGGACCTCGACGGCGTCGAGTTCACGGTGTCCAATCCGGGCAAGGTCTACTTCCCGGAGCACGGCGAGACCAAATTGGACCTCGTCGAGTACTACCGCGCGGTCTCGGTCCCGCTGCTGGCGCAACTCGGCGACCGGCCCCTGCTGCTGGAACGCTATCCCGACGGGGCCGGCGGGAAGTCGTGGTTCCAGAAGCGGGTCCCGAAGAACGCGCCCGGCTGGCTGACCACGACCGTGGTGTCCACTCCGAACGGCACCACTTCGGACGCGCTCGTGGCGAAGGACCTCGCGCACGTCGTCTGGGCGGTCAATCAGGGCTGCCTCGGTTTCCACGTCTGGCCGAACCGGGCCGACGCGCCGGACATCAGCGACCAGCTGCGTGTCGACCTCGACCCGTCACCGGGGATCGGGTTCCCCGAGTTGCGGCACGGTGCCATCCTCACGAAGGCGTTGCTCGACGAGCTGGGCATCACCGCGCAGCTGAAGACCTCGGGCTCGCGCGGCCTGCATCTTTATGTGCCACTGGAACCGAGGTGGGACGCCTACGAGGTCCGCGCGGCCGCCGTCGCGCTCGCCCGCGAGCTCGAACGCCGCCACCCGGAGGAGATGACGGCGCAGTGGTGGAAGGAAGAACGCGGCTCCCGCGTGTTCGTCGACTTCAACCAGAACGCGCCGCACAAGACGGTGTTCGGCGCGTGGTGCGTGCGGCCGCGGGTCGGCGGGCAGGTGTCGACGCCGATCGGCTGGGACGAACTGGAGACCGTCGAGCCGGACAAGCTCACCCTGTCCACTGTGCCCGCTCGTCTCGCCGAACGCGGAGACCCTTGGGCGGCAACGGAACCGCAGTCGATCGAGCCGCTGCTGGAAATGTCCAGGAAGGACATGGCGAACGGGCTGATGGACGCGCCTTGGCCGCCCGTCTACCCGAAGATGCCGAACGAGCCGCCCCGGGTGGCGCCGAGCCGGGCGAAGAAAGAAGGCGTTTAGTCCTCTGAACGCGGTCCTTGCGCGCGCAATTACCGCATTCAGAGGACTAAACGCGGTTCAGAGCGGCAGGTCGAAGGCGAGTTGCGTGTTCACGGCGGCGGGTTCGGCCTTGCGGGCGGACCGGTGGCCGGGCAGGGTCGCGGCGCACCGCGGGCACGGGGCGACGTCGGTGGTGGTGAGATCCACCGGCGTCCACAGCCGGGATTCCTTGTCCCCGCAGGCGGAACGCCGGTACCGGAGGTCTTCGGAGCGGGTCATCAGGTGCGCGGCGGGGGAGTCCTCCGGCAGCGCGCCGACCAGGTACCAGCGTCCGGCGGTGTTCGTCATGGAACTGTCCTCCCGATACAGGTGGTCCAGCTCGAGATTCCTTCCGGAAACCAGTGTCAAGCAGACGCGCCGCGATTCGCGGTATTTCGGCCTTCGGCGTGTCTCGCAAGGCGTAACTCGCGTGCTTGGCGGCGACACTCGCGTGTTTGGAGGCGTAACTCGCCATCAGGACGAGTATCGCTTTCGATCACGTGAGATACGCGTCCAAGCACGCGAGTGTCGTCTCTGATCACGGGAGATACGGGCCCGGACACGCGAGATCGGCTGGTGAGCGGGGCGAGCGTGTCAGTCCTGAATGAACCGCAGGACGCGCAGCATGGCGCGTTCGTCGACGACGCCGGGATCGTCCGCGACACAGTCTTCGAGGCGCGCGGTGACGGCGTCGGTGTCGATCCCCGAACCGATCAGCACCAGTTCGCTCCGGCGCGGCTGGCCGGACGGCCACGCCGACCGGTCCAGCTGGATGAACGAGCCCACCGTGTGCAGGCCGAACCGGGACCGCGGGCCGTTCGGGCCGAAGTCGAGGAACCCCTTGATCCGGTAGAGCCCGCCGGGGCGCTGTTCGAGGAAGTCCATCAGCCGTCGAGGGTCCAGCGGGCGTTCGGTGGTGAAGGCGACGCTGTCGTACGCGGTGTGGAAGTGGTGCTCGTGGTCGTGCTCCTCCTCGCGGAGGTCGTCGAACGACATCTGGCCCGCCCGTTCACGCGGCCGGGCGTCGAAGAACAGGGTGGGATCGATCCGGCCGTGGGAGGTCTCGATCACCGGCGTGCCGGGCGCGATCTCGTCGATCGTGCCGCGCAGTTTGGCCAGGGTGTCCTCGTCGGTCCGGTCGGTCTTGTTGAGCACGACGAGGTCGGCGAACCCGAGGTGCTCGTCCAGTTCCGGATGCCGCTTCCTGGTCGACTCGAACTCGGCGGTGTCGACGAGCTCGACCAGTCCGCCGTAGGCGATGGCGGGGTTCTCGCTGGCGATCATCAGGCGGATGAGGTCACGCGGTTCGGCGAGTCCGCTGGCTTCGATCACGATGACGTCGATCCCGGCCTCGGCCTCGGAGAGCTTCGCGAGCATGGCGTCGAGGCCGCTCGCGTCGACGGCGCAGCACAGGCAGCCGTTGCCGAACGACATCATGGTATCGACCTGGCCGGAGACGGCCATCGCGTCGACCGCGATGCTGCCGAAGTCGTTGACCACGACCCCGATCCGCGCACCCTGCCGGTTCGCCAGCAGGTGGTTGAGCAGGGTGGTCTTGCCGGAGCCGAGGAAGCCCGCGACCAGGATGACCGGAATCCGCCTGTCGACCACGATTTTCCTTTCGCCTCGGAGCTCCCCGCACTCTAGCGGCGGCGGAAGCGGGTCAATACACCGGCACGGGGAAAGAGCAGAAGGGGTGAGGCGTGAATACGCTCGAAAGAGTGATTAATGACGATCATAAAGTGATCTTGGCCGCGTTTGATCATTTCGTTCGGGGAAACTCGGTGAATATCCCGCGAAGTCTTACTCAATTCCAAATATTGTCGTCGGCAAGCTTTCTACCTGCCGAAATGTCAGCCTGGTCGAAGCTTCTGCCATTTGGTGGATAGTGGCCCCGTTTCTGTGGGGTATCGTCTTTTGCCTGGTCCGGACCTGGCCATCCCGTCGATCAGACGGGATCCTCCGGGCATTTCCGAGTGCAGGAGGAATGGTGATCGTTCCCGCCGCCGGTGCCGGCGTCGAATTCGGAGAGTGGGAAGCCGAGGTGGCGACGGCGTCCATGCGGGTGACGGATATCCCTCGCTTGCCTCCGGAGGTGCGGCCGCGGGAACGGAGCGTGGACCTGGCGGAGGCCGAGGACTTCCTCCGGCTCTTCCACGCCGAAACGGACGGTGGGCAGGCGCGGCTGGACGCGCGGCTCGACCGGGTGCGTGCCGAGATCGACGCGACCGGTACCTACCGGCACACGGCCGCCGAGCTCGAGTTCGGCGCCAGGGTGGCCTGGCGGAACTCCGCCCGGTGCATCGGCAGGCTGTACTGGCAGGGGTTGAAGGTGCGGGACCGCCGTGACGTCGTCGGCGCCGCCGCCGTCGCCGACGAGTGCGTCGCCCATCTGCGGGAGGCGACCCGGGGTGGCCGGATCCGCTCGACCATCACCGTGTTCGCGCCGGACGGCCCGGCGGGGCCCGGCCCGAAGATCCACAACGATCAGCTCGTCCGGTACGCGGGCTATCGGCTCGGCGACGGCTCGGTACTGGGCGATCCGCGCCACGCCGACTTCACCGAGACCGTCCGGGAGCACGGCTGGCGTCCGCCCGAACGGAAAGGCTCCTTCGACGTCCTCCCGCTCCTCGTCGAATCCGAGCCGGGGGAGCGGCGCTTGTTCCGGCTGCCGCCGGACGCCGTGCTGGAAGTCCCGTTGTCGCATCCCGACCACCGCTGGTTCGCCGGGCTCGGCCTGCGCTGGCACGCGGTACCGGCGATCAGCAACATGCGGCTGGTCATCGGCGGCCTCACCTACCCCGCGGCACCGTTCAACGGCTGGTACCTCGCCACCGAGGTCGGCGCGCGCAACCTCGCCGACGCCGACCGCTACGACCTGCTGCCGGTGATCGCCGATCTGATGGGCCTGTCGACGAAGTCCGAGCGCACCCTGTGGCGCGACCGCGCGCTGGTGGAACTGACGCTGGCCGTGCAGCACTCCTTCGACGCGGCGGGCGTGACCGTCGCCGACCACCACACCGAATCGCGGCGGTTCCTCACGCATATCGCCAAGGAAGAGCGCGCGGGACGCCGGTGCCGGGCCGAGTGGAGCTGGATCGTCCCTCCGCTGTCCGGCGGGCAGACCGCCGTGTTCCACCGCTACTACGACGAACCCGACCCGGCCGCGAGGCCGGCCTTCCTGCCTCCCGGGTAGCGCTCCGACGGGTGAAGAGGTGAGCCGAATGCGGCGTGTCGATGGACTGAACGGTGGCACGGGTTGCGACCGCGCGGACAATGGGGACATGACCGCAGTGCTCGTCGTCCACGCCGGGAGATCCGGTGGGACAAGGGAGATCGCCGAGGTGATCGCCGCCGAGCTGCGGGAAGGCGGTCTGACGGCCGACCTGCTGGACGCGGCCGAGGTCGAGGACGTCGAGCCGTACGGCGCGGTGATCGTGGGAAGCGCGCTGTACCACCGGCGCTGGCGCCCGGAGGCGGTCCGCCTGCTCGCCGAGCACGAGGAGGCGCTTCGGAACCGCCCCGTCTGGCTGTTCCATAGCGGGCCTTGCGGGCCGCTCGCCGCGGGCAAACGGGTGAGCCTGCCCGCCGGAGTCGCCCTGCTGGCCGCGAGGATCGACGCCGAACGCACGGCCACTTTCGGCGGAAAGCTCACTCCGGAGACCGCGAGCGGCCTGTTCTGGAAGATCATGGCGGCGGGCCCGTGGGCGGGCGATTTCCGCGACTGGCCGTCGATCCGGGCATGGGCCCGCGATGTCGGCCGCCGCGTGCGCATCCGAGTCACCCTCTGAGGGCCTGGTTTCGTCGGTGCGCTGTCGTAGGGTGGCTCCATGGACAAGAAAGAGTTCACCGCGAAGCTGCTCAAGAGCCCGGAGAAGGGCGGCTGGACGTACGTGATCATGCCCGGCTCCGCCGAGTTCTTCGGCACCAGAGGGCTGGTGAAGGTGCGCGGGACGATCGACGGGCATCCGTTCCGGAGCTCGTTCATGGCGCTGGGGGACGGCACCCACAAGCTGCCGGTGAAGGCCGACGTGCGCAAGGCGATCGGCAAAGAGGAGGGTGACACCGTCGACATCGTCCTGCTCGAACGGCTCGAGGGCTGAGTTGGCCACCGCATGGAAGCCGTCCCCGGTCATCAAGATCTACGAGGCGCTCGGCGCGGTGGCCGACGGACGGGTCGAGATCGACGGTGACACGGCGCGCGTCACGTCGTCGGACAAGGCCAAGACCTACGACGTCCGCCACGATCCGGCCGCGGGATCGATCACGGCCAACGACAACGGGTCCTACTGGCAGGGGTACCTCGGCTACCCGGGTATCGCGTACCTGATGGAGCGCGGCGTGCTCGCCTACGACTGCGGCCTCGCCGCCGGGCTGGCCGGTGTGCCGTGGAAGGAACTCGCCACCCGGTACCGCAACGACTGGGCGAAGGTGGAGAAGCACGTTCGCGAAGACCTGTCCGAGAAGGGGGTGGATCTGGACCGGTTCGACGCCGGGCTCGCGGAGATCTCGAGCCGGCTGGAGGAATTGGCGCTCACCAAGCTTTCCCCGCGGCTGCGCCCGCCGAAGTGATCGAGGTGTTCTTCACTTGACCTTGAGTTAAGTAGAGGTCTTAGCGTGAGCCGGGTCAAGATCCCCGGGCACGTGAGGAGAACACCCCGATGGCTGTTTCGCTGGAACGGCGGGCGAACCCGGCCCCGCCGCCGGACAGGATTCCGGCCGAGACCTGGCGGATGGCCTGGGTGATCGTGCTCGGCGCGTTCATGACCATGCTGGACACCACGGTCCTCGCGGTCGGGGCCGAGACGCTCACCCGTGAACTCGGCGCCGGAATCGCCTCCGTGCAATGGGTTTTCACCGCGTACCTGGTCGCGCTGGCGGTCGCGCTGCCGTTGTGCGGCTGGCTCAGCCGCCGCTTCGGCGCGGGCCGGGTCTGGCTGGTGTCGCTGGCGGCGTTCACCGTGGCTTCGGTGCTGTGCGCGCTCGCCGGGAACGTCGGCTGGCTGATCGGGCTGCGGGTGCTGCAGGGGCTCGCCGCCGGTCTGCTCCTGCCCGCCGGGCAAACGGTGCTCGGTCAGGCGGTCGGCCCCACCCGGCTCGGCCGCGTCATGGGGACGCTGGGCATCGTGATGAGCGTCGGCCCGGCCTTCGGCCCGGTTCTCGGTGGGCTGCTGTTGCGCGGTCTTTCCTGGGAATGGCTGTTCCTGATCAACATCCCGGTCGGCGTGATCGCGCTGGTGCTCGGGCTGCGCTTGGTGCCTCGCGGCGCGAAGGGAGCGGCGACCCGGCCCGACTGGCTCGGCTTCGTCCTGGTGAGCGCGGGAATCCCGGCGCTGCTGTACGGGCTCACCACCTGGGGCGAGGGTGGCGAGGAGTTCGGCGCGGGGGTGCTGGCGCCGCTCGTGGCGGGGGTCGTGCTGCTGGCGTTGTTCGTCCGGCGGTCGTGGGGCCGGGAGAACCCGGTCTTGGACCTGACGTTGTTCTCCAGCCGCGTCTACACCGCCGCGGCCGCGTTGTCCTTCTTCGCCGCGCCCGCGTTGTTCGGCGCGCTTTTCCTGCTGCCGCTGTACTTCCAGGTGCTGGGCGGGAGCGGGGTCGTCGAGACGGGGCTGCTGCTGATGGGGCTCGGGGTCGGTTCGGCGATCGCGTTGCCGATCTCCGGCAAGCTCACCGACCGCTACGGCGCGGGCCTCGTCGCCGCCTGGGGGAGTGTCGCGACGCTCGCCACCACCGTCCCCTTCGCCATCGGCGGCTTCCCGCCGGACGGTGCCGTCGTGCAGATCCTGTTGCTGGCCAGGGGAATCGCCGTGGCCTTCCTGCTGATGCCCGCGACGACGGCCGGGTACGCCGCGGTCACCAAGGACCAGTTGCCCGACGCCGCCGCGCAGATCAACATCGTCAGCCGGGTCGGCGGGGCCGCCGGGACCGCCCTGTTCGCCGTCGTACTGGCGAACCTGTTGCCCGCGGGAGCGGATTCGGCGTTCCAAGCGACGTTCTGGTGGCTCACCGCCGCGGCCGCCGTCGCCGCGGTGCTGGGCGCGAGGCTCTGGTGGGTGACGCGCCGCGCGTGACCTCGTGAGTGGTAAGGACGGTTAGAACCGTCCTTACCACTCACGAGACGTAGTGCTCAGCCGCAGTGTTCGGACGGGCTGTCGTACTTGATCCCGCCCGCGGAACCGCCCCACTTCACGCATTTGCCCGCCGCGGCCGCCCGCACCGGACCGGCGAACCACGAGAACGAGCCGGAGTCGGTGATCCGGGACGACCCTGACACTTCGAGGTAGGCCGACGTCGCGGTCGCGGTGCCCGCGGCTTCGCTCTTCATCGTGCTGACACAGTTCTGACCGTTGGAAGCGTTGTAGGACAGGTAAACCGTGCCCGCCGTCCCGAGGGGCGCCGAGTCGATCACGCCGTATCCGCCGCCGCACACCGGGGCGCCGAGGGTCGTCTCGGTGACGGTCGAGAAGCGGATGGTCTCGTTGGCGTTGCCCGCCGGCCCGGCTTCGTACAGCACGCCGACCGAGCCCGACGAAAGCTGGACCATGTCGGAGTACGCGGCGTCACCGCTCCACACCAGGGTTCCGGCGGAGTTGCCCTGCCAGTTCGCGCCCTCGTCGAACGACGAGCGCACGACGAGTTCCTTGCGGCGGTCGCAGACCGACGGCGCGGCGAACAGGATCCGGTTGTACTTGCCCGCCTTGTCGGTCGCGGTCATCCGCGCGGTCGAGGCCTGCACCACCGGCGTGATCAGGTCCTCCTCGAAGGTGAACTTGGTGGAGAAGCTCGCCCCGCCGTCGGAACTGATGGCGTAGGCACGGTTCTTCGCGCCCCCGCTGAGGCATTTGTCGTCGTTGTTCGCCTGGTTGCGCGCCGCTGCGTAGACCCGCCCGTCGAGCAGCTCGGTGACGCTGATCTCCTGCGGGTTGAGCCCGGCCGTCGACGCCGGGGTGTCGGTGGCGCCACGCTTCCACGTGACACCCTGGTCGTCGCTGTAGATCAGCGCGCCGCTGTTCTTGCCGTCGACGGTGTAGCTCATCCCGGCGACGATCCGGCCGGCGTGCGCGCCGCGCGTCAGCACGATGCCGTGTGACGGGCCGGTCGCGAGCCAGCCCGGCGCCGTGCTGAACCCGAGCTGCGTGGTGAGCACCTTCGGCGCGGTCCAGGTCTTGCCGTGGTCGTCGCTGATCGAGACGCGCGGAATCCGGTTGCAGTCGGGGTTCTTGACGCATTCCATCACCGACAGCAGCACGATCCGCCCGGTGGAGGGGATCACGATCGGCGTCGGGTTTCCTTTGGTGTCACCGAAACCTTCGATGACGATCTTCGGGGCGCTCCAGGTCTTGCCGTTGTCGGCGGAGCGTTTCACGACGAGGTCGATGTCGCCGCTGTCGTTGCAGAAGCTGGCGCCGCCGTTGCGGCCTTCGGCGAACGCGAGCAGCTCGCCGTTGTTCGCCTTGACGATCGCGGGGATTCTGAAACAGTCGTAACCTTCTGTTTTCTGTTTGTACACCACCGTGTTCCCGACGGCGGCGGTCGCGGCGAATGAGGTGACCGGGAAGGCGCCGACCGCCGCGATGGCGACGAGGGCCGCGAACAGGCCCTGTGCGACGCGAGAGATCTTCAAGGGATTGCTCCGTCCTGGATGGTTTCCGGGTGACGGGGCATCAGCGTCCTTCTCGGTCGTACAAGGCGCGTACAACCGGTCTCGCGTTCTGTGTCAGGTGACGCAGAACGACGGTGCTTTTCCTGTCAAGCTCGATCCCGCCGACACGGGGCGAGATCGAGAGGGGGAGGGCGATGAAGGTGTTCGATCCGGAGGGGCGCGAATGGGCGGTCGATCGCCGGTTCGCCCCGTGGCGCCGGTGGGTCCAGCCGTTCGCTGGACTCGCCGGCGGTTACCGGCACTACAAGCTCACCCCGGACTGGGGGCTCTACCTCGACGACGAGCCCAAGGCCCGGGACGAGGCCGAAGACGACGGACCTCTGGACAAGGTGGCGACGGGTGTTTTCGGGCTGCTGGTCTTCTTGGAAGCACTCGTTCATATACCGGTGTACTTGCTGCTGGGGCTCTTCCTGCTGCCGTTCCTGGTGCTGGAATTGCTGTGCCAGGGTGTCGCGGGGCTCGTCGCCATGGGCGTGCGGAGGTTCCGGAGGGCGCCGGTCCGCGTCGACGTCCTCGCCTGGCACAAGGAGCAGAGTGGTCTGGCCTCGCTGACGATTCTCAAGGTCCATGAAGGCCTGGCGGGGCCGCTGATCATCGAACTGCGCGCCTTGGTGCGCGACCGCGTGATGTTCGACCCCGGCGACCCGGCCGTGCACGAAACGCTCACCCGGTTCGGGGCTCGGGTGGAACGCCATCGGACCCTGCTTCGCCGGAGAGCCGTGCGCCGATGAGGACGCTGGTTCAGTGGTCGTCGGGCGCCAGCTGCCTGAGGTCGTTCAGGCTCCGGACGACCAGCCTTTGGCGGCCGGTGCTGAGCAGCCCGTCGGCGCGCAAGGTCCGCAGGGTCCGCGCGACGGCTTCGCGCGACGCGGACGCGAGCCCGGCGAGGTCGCGTTGGTTGATCTTCAGGGCGATCAGGGTGCCTTCGGCGACGGGTACGCCGTAGCGCTCGGCGAGGTCGACGAGGATGGCGGCGATGCGTTCGGCGGCGGTGCTGTCCCCGAATTCGGTGCGGCGCGAGTTGGCGTAGCGCAGGCGGGAGGTGATGATCCGGAGCAGGACCACCGAGATGCCGGGTTGTTCGCGGAGCACGGAGTTGAAGGCCCGCGAAGACAGCCACAGCCCGGTGACCGGCTCGACGGCGATCGCCGTCGCCGAGCGCAGGCTGCCGTCCATCGACGCCATCTCGCCGATGATGTCGCCCGGATCGCGGACGGCCAGCACGGCGTCGTAGCCGCCGGTGGACACCGACGTGATCTTGACCCGCCCGGTCATCAGGATCAGCACCCAGTCCGAGCGGTCACCCTCGCGGATGATCACCGTGCCCGCCGGGTACTGGCGCAGTTCGGCCTCGGCCCGCAGCGCCTTGCGCTGGCCGTCGTCGAGCAGCTCCCAGAGCCTGCCGGGTGGATCGTGCGGCTCCGCCGCCGGCTGAGTCATGCCTTCTCGTCGCCTCCGTGCGCGATCGTACGAGATGTCAGCCGGGGATCTCCTGGTACGCCTGGGAAAGGCGCTGGACGCCTTCGCGCAGCTGCGCGCCTGTCGCGGCGCTGACGTAGCTCAGGCGCAGATACGGGCCCGGCGCCTCGGCCGCGAAGTACATCCTGCCGGGGGTGACCGCTACTCCCGCGCGGAAAGCGGCGCTGGTCAGCGCTACTTCGTCGACGAAACCGGGGAGCGGCTGCCACAGGTGGTAGCCCCCGGTCGGGACCGGCACGGCTTGCCAGGACGGCAGGAACTCCCGCAGCGCCGAGACGGCCACGTCGCGACGTTCCCGCAGCGAGGCCGCGAGCGTCCGCAGGTGACGTGACCAAGCCGGAGAGCTCACCAGTTCGAGCGCGGTTTCCTGCAGCGGCCGCGGCACGAAGAAGCTCTCGACGGCGTGGAGGCCGCGCAGCCGTTCCAGTGCCGGGCCGCGGGCAGCCAGCGCGCTGATCCGCAGGCTCGGCGACGCCGGTTTCGTGAGCGAGCGGATGTGCACCACGACGCCGTCGGGGTCGTCGGCCACCAGCGGCGGCGGGGGAGCCGGGCTGCCGGGATGCGCCATCAGGCGGGCGAAATCGTCCTCGATCACGAAGGCGCCCGCGTCACGGGCGATCCGCAGCACCTCGGCGCGGCGTTCGGCGCACAGCACCGCGCCGGTCGGGTTCTGGAACGCGGGCTGGCAGACGAACAGCCGGGCTCCGGTGTCGCGGAAGGCGTCCGCGAGCAGTTCGGGCCGGACGCCGTCCCGGTCGATCGGCACCGGGACCGGCCGCAGCCCGGACGCCCGCGCGATGGCCAGCATCCCCGGATACGTCGGGGATTCCACCAGCACCGGCGCGCCGGGGGCGCCGAGCGCGCGCAACGCCGTGGTCAGCGCGCTCTGCCCGCCCGAGGTGACCAGCACGTTCTCGACGTTCACCGGGCTGCCGATGTCGCGGGCGAACCAGGCCCGCAGTTCGGGCAGGCCGCAGATCGGCGGCCGCGTCCACGCGCCGGGACGGCGGCCGGCACGGGCCGACGCCGCCGCGAGTTCGCGTTCCGGCTGGAGGCTCGGATGCGTGTAGCCGCCGTTGAGGTCGATGACGCCCGAGGGCGGATCGCTCAGCGCGGTGAGCACGCCGCTCGCGTCGATCGCGCGGGTGCCGGACTGGGAGCTCAGCGCCACCTCCTGCCACGACACGTCGCCGGACACCGCCGCTTCACGAGGCGGCGGCGCGCGGAAGACGCCGGCACCGGGGCGGGTGATCACCAGTCCTTCGGCGGCCAGCGCGGCGATGGCGCGCGACACCGTCACCGGGCTCACCTTCAGCTCCCGGACCAGCTCCCGGCTCGACGGGAGCTTTCCATCAATCGGATAGCGCTCCAAAGTGGACCGCAGCTGTATGACCAGGCTGGTGACGCTGCTACCATCGGACATGAGACTGGATGATAGCGCTATCGCGGACCGGGCAGTAGCGGTCCGCTCCGGGACCGCGCTGGCGGCGCTGGGTGTCCTCGCCTTCTCGTTCACGTTCCCCGCCACCGTGTGGGCGCTCAAGGGCTTCGACCCGTGGACCGCCACCGGGCTGCGCAGCGTCCTGGCCGCGCTGGTCGCCGGCACCTGTCTCCGGGTCTTCCGGGTCCCGTTGCCGAGGCGCGACCAATGGCGGGGCCTGGCGGTGGTCTCCCTCGGCTGTGTCCTCGCCTTCCCGATCCTGACCACGCTCGCGCTCAAGACGTCGTCGACGGCGCATTCCGCGGTGGTGATCGGGCTGCTGCCGCTGGCCACCGCCGTCATCTCCTCGAAGCTGACCGGGAACCGGCCGCCCCGCCGGTTCTGGCTCGCCGCCGCGGTCGGCGCGAGCGCGGTCGTGGTGTTCACCGTCGCCCAGAGCGGCGGCGGACTGTCCACAGCGGACCTGTTCCTGTTCGGCGCGCTCGTGCTGTGCGCGTTCGGGTACGCCGAGGGCGGCAGGCTGGCCAGGGAGATGGCGGGCTGGCACGTGATCGCCTGGGCGCTGGTGATGGCCCTGCCGGTCACCGGGGCGTTCGCCGTCTTCGGGCTCGCGACCGAGCCGCTGCACGTCACCGGCGAGGGGATCGCCGGCCTGCTGTACGTCGCGCTCATCTCGCAGTTCGGCGGGTTCTTCGCCTGGTACCGGGGAATGGCCGAGATCGGTGTCGCGCGGGCGAGCCAGCTGCAGCTCGCCCAGCCGCTGCTGACGCTGGTCTGGGCGGTCCTGCTGCTCGGCGAGCATCTCCCGGCCGCCGCGCCGGTGACCGCGCTGATCGTCGTCGCCTGCATCGTGGTGACCCAGCGGTCCCGTACCTAGACCCCGTGGGCTGAAGGGGCCCATCGCCGCATGCGACGCGGTGAAGGACGCTTTCGTCGCATGGCATGCGGGGAAAGTCCCCTTCAGCCCCTCGAACAAGATCGACGTCGCGAATCCGCCAGACCGCGGTGCCCGCGCGGTGATGGGCTGGAGCACATGACCGCTTCGACCCTCGACACCTCCGCACGGACCCCGCTGAAGGGATGGCTCGCCGTCCTCGCGGTGACGCTGGGGATCTTCTCCCTCGTCACCACGGAGATCCTGCCGATCGGCCTCCTGACCCCGATCGGCGAGGATTTCCGGATCACGCCGGGGACGGCGGGCCTGACCATGACCCTGCCGGGTTTCCTCGCCGCGCTCGCGGCCCCGGCGGTCACCGTCGCCGCCGGACGGCTCGACCGCCGGATCCTGCTGTGCGCGTTGATGGTGGTGCTGGCCCTGTCCGACGTCCTCGCGGCGACGGCGAACGCCTATTGGGCCGTGCTGGTCTCGCGAGTCCTGGTCGGGCTGGTGATCGGCGCCTTCTGGGCGATCGGTTCCGGGCTCGCCGCCCGGCTCATCGGCCCGGAACGCGCGGGCACGGCGACCGCAGTGATCTTCTCCGCCGTGCCGCTCGGCTCCGTGCTGGGGGTGCCCGCGGGGACCTTCCTCGGTGAACTCTTCGGCTGGCGGGCGGCGTTCGCCGTGATGGCGGTGTTCACGGCCGGAGTCCTCGCCGCGCTGGCGTGGGCGTTGCCCCCGCTGCCGTCGGCGGGTGCGACCCGGCTCGGCGTCCTGCGCGAGATGACCCGTCAGCGCGCGACCCGGCTCGGCCTGCTCGTCACGGTGCTGGTCGTGCTCGCCCACTTCGGGACCTACACCTACGTCACGCCGCTGCTGCGCCAGGTGACGCAGGTGAGCCCGGAGCTGATCACCGTCTTCCTGTTCGTCTACGGCACCGCCGGGATCGCCGGCAACTTCGCCGCGGGCGCGGCGATCGCGCGCGACCTCCGGCTGACCTTCCTCACCGCTGCCGGACTGATCGGCGTGGTGACCTGCGCGTTGCCGTTCCTCGGCGGCTCGAAACCGGGCGCGCTCGCGCTGCTGGTGCTCTGGGGTTTCGCCTATGGTGCCGTCCCGGTCTGTTCGGGAACGTGGTTCGCGAGGGCGGCTCCGCAAGCGCCCGAGGCGGCGTCGGTGCTGTTCACCTCGTCGTTCCAGGCGACCCTTTCGGCGGGAGCACTGCTCGGGGGTCTGGTCGTCGACGCGGTCTCCGTCCCGGCGGTGATGGTCACCGGCGGCGTGGTCGCGCTGCTCGCGGTGGCGGTCCTCAGCCGAGCACGGTCAGCGTGACCAGCGCGGTGGTCCCGACCAGCAGGGTGGAGAGCAGACCGAGCAGCAGGGCGCGGCCGCCGGTGCGGACGAGCGTGCCGATCCGGACCGCGCAGCCGAGCCCGAACAGCGCTCCGGCCAGCAGCAGCGTGCAGGCGATCTTGGCGACGTCGAGCGCGAGCCCCGGCAGGATCCCGGTGCTGCGCAGGGCGGCCATCGCCAGGAAACCGACGACGAACAGCGGCACCAGCGGCGGCCGCTTGCCGTCGATGGGGCGCTTCCGTTCGTGCACGCCGACCGCGGCGACCATCGGGGCGAGCAGGACCACCCGGCTGAGCTTGATCACGATCGCCACCGCGATGGCGGCGCTGCCCGCGGGCGTGGCCGCGGCGACGACCTGCGCGACCTCGTGCACGCTGAGCCCGGCCCACTCGCCGATCCTGGCCGCGTCGAGCCGCAGCCAGCCGCCGATCAGCGGGACCGCCGCGATGGCGAGCCCGCCGTAGAAGGTGACCAGCGCGACCGCGGTCGCGACGTCGGAGTCCTCGCGTTTCACCACGCCTTCCATGGCGGCGATCGCGGACGCGCCACAGATCGAGAACCCGGTCGCGACCAGCATCGCCAGGCCGCGAGGCACGCCGAGGAGCCTGCCGAGGCCGATGGTGCCGAGGAACGTGATGCCGACCGTGAGCACGACGGCGAGCAGGGTCCCGGGGCCCAGCGCGAGGACGGCCGGGAGAGAGAGCTGCAGGCCGAGCAGCACGACACCGGCGCGAAGCAGCTTCTTGGTGATCCCGGCGATGGCCTTCCGGGTCTCCTCCGAGACCGACGACAGCGAGCCGGTGAGGATGCCGAGCACGACGGCGACGGTGAGCGCGCTGACGACCGGGAAAGCGGTGCCGACCAGGTACGCGGCGGCCACTCCGGCGCCGGTGACGGCCAGGGCCGTGAGGTAGGGCTTCGTCGGTCTCGCGTGCGTGGTGCTCATGATTCGAGCTTCGCCCGGCACAGGTGGCCTCGGTAGCCGGGAATACCGGGGGTAGGTCATACACTTGGGCTATGACCACACCCGATCTGGACTCCCTGCGCCTGCTGGTGCTCGTGGACGAGCTCGGCAGTATCGGGCAGGCCGCGGCCAGCCTCGGGATCGCGCAGCCGTCGGCGAGCAAACGACTGTCCACAGTCGAGCGACGGCTGGGTCTGGTGCTGGTCGACCGTACGCGGCGCGGCTCCGCGCTCACCCCCGACGGCCGGGTCATCGCGGGCTGGGCGCACCGCGTGCTGTCCGAACTCGACGGTCTGCTCGACGGCGCCGAAGCCCTGCGCACCCAGCACGAGGCGCATCTGCGCGTCGCCGCGAGCATGACCTTGGCCGAGTATCTGGTGCCGGGCTGGATCGGCGAACTCAAACGCGGCGACCCCGGGCTATATCTCGGGCTGGAGGTCACCAACTCCGACCAGGCCGCCGAAATGGCGCGAGAGGGCAAGGTCGATCTCGGGTTCGTCGAGTCGCCCGGTTCGCTGCCCGGGCTCTCGTCCCGGCGGGTGGCCACCGACCGCCTCGTCCTCGTCGTGCCCGCGAGTCATCCGTGGGCGCGCAAACGCCGTCCGCTGACCGCGGCCGAGCTGGCGATCACGCCGCTCGTGGTCCGCGAACTCGGTTCCGGGACCAGGGAGACGGTCGACGCCGCCCTGCGCAAGGCCGGGGTCGGCCCGGCGAAACCGTTGCTGGAACTGGGCTCCGCCTCCGCTGTCCGCAACGCCGTGATCGCGGGCGCCGGACCGGCGGTGATCAGCGAGCTCGCCATCGCCCGTGACGTCGCCGACCGGCGGCTCGTCGCGGTCGCGGTGGACGGCGTCGACTTCGGCCGGGAGCTGCGCGCGGTGTGGCCCGCCGGGCGGCGGCTCGCCGGTCCGGCCGCGGAACTGCTGAGCATCGCGGTCCGGAATGCGAAATCCCGCTGAATCCCTTCATGTTTTTCGCGCGTGATACCGAATCCCCGGGCGGCGTGATACCGACGATAGGGCGAATCGGAGTCGATTTCCCGAAATGGGTACGGACCACTAATTCCAGTGGTCCGATGAAAGCGGAATGGTGAACTCCGGGTAACAGGCCGGATGGCGTATCGGCCGTTGGGACACCTGGTCGTTGCCGGTTCTTTCCTGTGGGAGCACGGAAAAACGATGTCCCGTGTGTATCCGGAACGCTAAATTCTCGCGACGGACTTCGCGTTTCGCAGGTCGGCGTACCGCCATCCGGTTCCTGTGACCGGAAACCCTACTGTCGAGTATTGACGTGAAGCCTCGCCTGCGTTTAAGTACGCCCGGTAACCAAGTCACTCTTCCGTGTGCCGGAGGCTTCCCGTGGGTAAGTCGATTCGTGGCGCCGATGCCTCACCGTCGACCGGGACGGCGGATCTGCTCATCGCGGTGCACCCCTTCGGTGTGCCGTCCGCGCGGTTCGCCGCCGCGGCGACGCGGGCGGGCGCGCTCGGTGTCCTGGACCTGACCAGCGGAAACCGGGCGGCCCGCGAAGAACTCGACCTGGCCGGGGACTGGCTCGCGACCGGCTTCGGTGTCCGCGTCGCGGGGTCGGCCGACCTTCCTGCCGCGGTGCACACGGTGCTGCTCGCCGCCGATGCGCGAAAGTCCACTGTGGACTTCGCGGGACGGCGCGTGCTCGCGGAGGTCACGAGCCGGGACGAAGCCGTGCGAGCGGTCGCCGCCGGAGCGGACGGGCTCGTCGCCCGTGGCCACGAGGCGGGCGGCAGGATCGGCGAACTCGGCACGTTCGTGTTCCTGCAGCAGTTGCTGGCCGATCCGGCGATCGGCGTCCCGGTCTGGGCGTACGGCGGGATCGGCGCGCACACCGCGGCCGCCGCGGTGGCCGGAGGTGCCGCCGGTGTCGTCCTCGACACGGCGTTCGCGCTGCTCCCCGAAGCGGAGCTCCCGTCGGACGTCACGAGGGCGCTGGAAGGCCTCGACGGTTCCGAGACCATTGTGGACGGCGGTGTCCGACGGCTCCGCCGCCTGCCGGTGGAAGCCGGGCAGGACGCCTTCCTGCCCGAGCGGTTCCGCGACCGCTGGGGAACCCTCCCCGCCGCGATCCACGGCGTTCGCGCGTCGATCGCCGAGGGGCTCACCGCTTCCGGCGGCCCGTTGCCGCTCGCGCAGGGCCCGATGACCCGGGTCAGCGACCGGCCCGAATTCGCACGGGCCGTCGCCGCCGGGGGAGCGCTGCCGTTCCTGGCCCTGGCGTTGTCCGGGCCTGAGCAGACCCGCGAGATGCTCGAAGCGACCAAGACCGCGCTGGGTGACGCGCCCTGGGGCGTGGGGGTGCTCGGGTTCGCGGCCGAGGACGTCCGTGCCGCGCAGCTCGAGGTGATCCGGGAGATCCGGCCGAGCCACGCGATCATCGCCGGTGGCCGTCCGGCACAGGCGAAGGCGCTGGAAGAGGACGGCATCTCGACGTTCCTGCACGTCCCGTCGCCGGGATTGCTGCGCCAGTTCCTCGAAGCGGGCGCGCGCAAGTTCGTCTTCGAAGGCTCCGAATGCGGTGGGCACGTCGGGCCGCGGGCGAGTTTTCCCTTGTGGGAAGCCCAGATCGACGTGCTCCGCGACTACGCGGCCGAGGTCGAGGTGTACTTCGCCGGTGGGGTCCACGACGAGCGATCGGCCGCGATGGTCACCGCCGCCGCGGCACCGCTGACCCGGCTCGGCGCGACGGCCGGCCTGGTGATGGGCACCGCGTATCTGTTCACCGAGGAGGCCGTCCGCGCGGGCGCCGTCCTGCCGTTGTTCCAGCGCCAGGTCGTCGAAGCCACGCGCACCGACCTGCTGGAGACCGCGCCGGGACACGCGACACGATGCGTACGTTCGGCGTTCACCACCGAATACGCGGAACTCAAACGGGCACTGAAGGACCAGGCGGTGCCGGACCGTGAGGCCTGGGAGCGGCTGGAGAAGCTCAACGTCGGACGGCTTCGCCTGGCGAGCAAGGGAATCGAGCGAGTCGGGGACACGCTCGGCCCGGTCGCCGAAGACCGGCAGCTCGCCGAGGGCATGTTCATGGCGGGCGACGTCGCCGTGCTGCGGTCCGAGGTCACGACGATCGCCCGGTTGCACGAGGCCGTCGGGCCGGGAGCCCAGGCGTTTCTCGCCGCCCGCGCCGCCGAGCTGCTGGACGGCGTGGACGACGAGCCCGTGCCGGAACCGCTCGACATCGCCATCGTCGGGATGGCCGGTGTCTTCCCGCAGGCCGGGGATCTCGCCGCGTTCTGGGCGAACATCCTGTCCGGAGCGGATTCCGTCACCGAGGTCCCGGCCCGGCGCTGGGATCCGGCGCTCTACTACGCGCCCGACGGCGACGGCGAGAAGACGCCGTCGCGCTGGGGCGGTTTCCTGCCGGAGATCCCGTTCGACCCGCTCGACCACGGCATCCCGCCCGCGTCGCTCGCGAGTATCGAACCCGTGCAGCTGCTGGCGCTGGAGGTGTCGCGGCGGGCGCTCGCCGACGCCGGATACGCCGAACGCGCCTTCGACCGGTCCCGCACGTCGGTGGTCTTCGGCGCGGAAGCCGGGAGCGATCTGTCCAACGCGATGACCCTGCGGACCGTGCTCCCGTCCTACCTCGGCGAACTCCCGGCCGACCTCGACCGCCAGCTGCCGCGCCTGACCGAGGACTCGTTCCCCGGGGTGCTCGCCAACGTCATCGCGGGCCGGGTCGCGAACCGGCTCGACCTCGGCGGCGCGAACTACACGGTCGACGCGGCGTGCGCGTCGTCGCTGACCGCCGTCGACGTCGCCTGCAAGGAGCTCGTCACCGGTACCAGCGACCTCGTCCTGTGCGGCGGCGCCGACCTGCACAACGGCATCAACGACTACCTGCTGTTCTCTTCGGTGCACGCGCTCTCGCCGTCCGGCCGCTCGGCCACCTTCGACAGCGACGCCGACGGGATCGCGCTGGGCGAGGGCGTCGCGTGCGTCGTCCTGAAGCGGCTGGCGGACGCCGAACGCGACGGCGATCGCGTCTACGCCGTCATCAAGGGCGTCGGCAGCGCCAGCGACGGGCGGGCGCTCGGGCTCACCGCGCCCCGGCCGGAGGGGCAGTACAACGCGCTCACCAGGGCGTACCGCAACGCCGGGATCTCTCCGTCGCGAGCCGGGCTCGTCGAAGCGCACGGCACCGGCACCGTCGTCGGCGACCGCACCGAACTCGCCACCCTGACCAAGGTGTTCGCCGAAGCGGGCGCCGAACCCGGCCGGTGCGCGCTCGGTTCGGTGAAATCCCAGATCGGGCACACGAAATGCGCCGCCGGGCTGGCCGGGTTGATCAAGGCGAGCCTCGCGCTGCACACCGGCGTCAAACCGCCGACGCTGCATCTGGAGAAGCCGAATCCGGCGTGGGACCCGGAGACCAGCCCGTTCGCGTTCCACACCGAGGCCCGGCCGTGGGCCGACTCCGAACGCGTCGCCGGGGTGAGCGCCTTCGGGTTCGGCGGCACGAACTTCCACGTCGTCCTCACCTCGCACGAAGGCGCCGTCCCGCCCGCGAAGACTCTCGACGAATGGCCTGCCGAGCTGTTCCTGTTCGCGGGTGACAAGGACGCCCAGGATCTCCTGGCCGCCACGGGACAGGGCTGGCGGCTGCGGGATCTGGCGTTCGCCGCGTCCCGCCGGGCGGAAAGCCGGGGCGGCCGGACGAGGTTCGCCATCCTGGCGTCCACAGTGGACGGATTGGCCTCGTCGCTGCGCCGGGCCATCGCGGGGGAGCGGGACGAGAAGACGGGGATCTTCGGCGGCGGCGACGGGCCGGTGGGCGAGATCGCGTTCCTCTTTCCCGGGCAGGGCAGCCAGCGGCCGGGGATGTTCGCGGAGCTGTTCGTCGCCTTTCCCGAGCTGCGGCGCTACCTCGCGCGCGGCGGGAGCACCGTCGACGTCCTGTTCCCGCCCGCCGTGTTCGACGAGGCCGGGCGTGAAGCGCAGCGTGACGGGCTGACCGACACCCGGGCCGCGCAGCCCGCGCTCGGGATCGTGGGGCTCGCCGCGCACCATCTGCTGGGCATGGCCGGGGTCCGGCCTTCGATGGTGGCGGGACACAGCTACGGCGAACTGGTCGCGCTGACCGCCGCCGGTGCGTTGAGTTCGGCTTCCCTGCTGGAGCTCAGCCGGGCACGGGCGGCGGCGATCCTCGGCGCGACCGGCGCCGGCGACCCGGGGACGATGGCGGCCGTCGCCGCGAACGCCACGGACGTCACCGAGGTGCTCGCCGCCGAGGGCCTGACCGGGAGCGTCGTCACCGCGAACCGGAATTCACCGGAACAGACGGTGATCTCGGGACCGACCGCCGCCGTCGGCGTGGCGGTGGACCGGCTGCGGGCCCGAGGGGTCGGGGCGAAGCCGCTCTCGGTCGCGTGCGCGTTCCACAGCCCGATGGTCGCCCCGGCGGAGACGGAGTTCGCCCGCGTGCTCGGCACCGTCACGGTCACGGAACCGGAGATCCCGGTGTGGGCGAACCGGATCGCCGCACCCTACCCGGCCGCGCCGGACGGGATCCGCGCCGAACTGGCCGCGCAGATCGGCGCGCCGGTGCGGTTCGCCGACCAGATCGAGGCCATGTACGAGGCGGGCGCCCGGACCTTCGTCGAAGCGGGCCCAGGCTCGGTCCTCACCAGGCTCGTCGCCGCCGTGCTCGACGGCCGTCCACATCGGACGGTCACCCTCGAAGGCGGCCGCCGTACCGGGATCCCCGGTTTCCTCGCCGCGTTGGCGAGGCTGGCGGTCGCCGGTGCGGACGTCCGCACCGGCCGGCTGTTCACCGGCCGCACCTGCACGGACGCGTTGTCCGCGCGGCCACCGAAGAAGGCGGGCTGGACCGTCGACGGACACCTCGTCCGCACCGCCGACGGTGAGATCCCCGCCACCGCCCTGCACCCACCCCAGCGAATCCCCACGGAGGCGATCGTGACTTCCCGGCCCGGCACCGACGGCGGTGAGGCGCTCATCTCGGAGTTCCTCCGCACCAGCCGCGAGATGATCGCCGCGCAACGGGACGTCCTGCTCGGCTACCTCGGTACCGATCCCGGTGTCCGGCCGCCCGCACCCCTCAGCCTTCCCGAGCCGGTACCCGTACCCGTCTCCGCCCCCGCTCCAGCGCCCGAACGCTCGATCTTCGGCACCGTCGTCGAGGTGATCGGCGAGCGGACCGGCTATCCGGTGGACATGATCGAGCCGGATCTGGACCTCGAAGCGGATCTGAGCGTCGACTCGATCAAACGTGCCGAGATCGCCGGGGAACTGGCGACCCGGCTGGGCCTGACCGGCGGCGATCCCGAAGTCCTCGCCAAGGCCCGCACGGCGGCGGAACTCGCCGACCTGCTCGGTGGCGCCCCTGCCGGTGACCAGCCCGCCGACGAGAGCGACGCCGTCGTGGTGGCGCCGAAGCGCTATCTCATGCGGGAATTCGATCTCGCCGCCCCGAACCCCACCGACGAAGAACTCGCCGGGCTCCGCTTCGCCGTCGTCGGGGAAGGCCAGGTCGCGGAGATGCTCACCGCCCGCCTCTCCGGGTATGGCGCCGAAGTCGAACTGGTCCAGGGCGTGCCGGAGCACGGCGCGGACGGCGTGTTCCACCTGTCACCGTCCTTCCCCGACGATTTCCCGCTGTACCAAGCGGTCCTGGCGGGCGGACCGCGCTGGCTCATCGCGAACGGCCCCGCCGACGGTGCCCGCGGCTTCTTCCGGACGGTGGCCAAGGAATACCCGGACACGGTCGCCCGCGTGGTGGAGCAGCATCCCGAATCCACTGTGGACGAACAAGTGGAGACCCTGCTCGCCGAGCTGTCCGCCGGGGACTGGGAGCCGGTCGTCGTCCGCCGCGGCGGCGCGCGGCGAGGGCTGCGGATGACCGAGGAAGGCCTCGGCCTGCTCGGCAGCACGGGCGCCGGCCCGGCCGGTGACGGGACGGCCGAGGCCGAAGCGCTCGGCCTGGACCGGGATTCGGTCGTCCTCCTGGTCGGCGGGGCGAAGGGCATCACCGCCCGGCTGGCCACCACGCTGGCCTCGGCGTCGCGGTGCCGCATCGAACTGTTCGGCCGAACCGCCGTGCCCATCGACGGCGAGGAGCCGGAGATCGCGACCGCGACGACGACGGAAGAGCTGCGCGCCGCCCTGATCGGGAGCGGGCTGTCCAAACCGGCCGAGATCGAGCGGACCATCCGGCTCATCGAGTCCGAACGCGAGGTCCGCGGGACGCTGCGGCGGATCGGCGACCTCGGCAGCCCGGTGCGGTACCACTCGGTGGACATGCTCGACGCGGAGGCCGTGCACCGCGCGGTCAAGGAGATCCACGCCGAACACGGCAGGCTCGACGGCATCGTCTACGCGGCGGGCGTCATCGAGGACAAGCTGATCGCGGAGAAGGACCCGGCGTCGTTCGACCGGGTCTTCGCCACCAAGGTCGAAGGGGCGAGCACCCTGCTCGCGGCGGCCGGTGAACTGCCGGAGGCGCCGAAGTTCGCCGTCCTGTTCGGCAGCGTCGCCGCGACACTGGGAAACCGCGGCCAGGCCGACTACGCGGCCGCGAACGACGCGCTGGAGGCGCTCGGGCACCGGTGGTCCACTGTGTACGGACGTCGCGGGCTCACCGTCCATTGGGGACCGTGGGCGCCCACCGGGGTGAACAACGGGATGGTCACCCCGGAACTGATGCGGGACTACGCCCGGCGCGGGATCGAGCTGATCGACCCCGAGGAAGGCACCTTGAGCCTGCTGCGTGAACTGGCGTGGGGCGACGAGGGACTGACGGCCGTCACCTACACCGCGTCGGGGTGGTGACCGGTGGCCGAAACGCCCCCGATCGCGATCGTCGGAATGTCGGTGCTCTTCCCCGGCGCTCCTGATCTCGACACCTACTGGCGCAACATCGTCGACGGGGTCGACGCGATCACCGAGGTCCCGGCCGACCGCTGGGATCCGGGTTTCTACCAGCCCGACGCCGAACCACGGGCGGACCGGCTCTATTGCCATCGCGGCGGTTTCGTCGGTGAACTGGCCGAAGTGGACGTCACCGGCTTCGGTGTCATGCCGTCGTCGGTCCCGGGTACCGAACCCGACCAGCTGATCGCGCTGCGGGTGGCCGCACAGGCCATCGCCGACGCGGGCGGGGAGCACCGGCTGCCCACCGACCGGCAGCGGACCGGGGTCATCCTCGGCCGCGGCGGTTATCTGACACCCGGTCTGGTGCGGCTCGACCAGCGGGTCCGCACGGCCACCCAGGTCGTCCGCACGCTCGGCGAGCTGATGCCCGAACTCGGCCGCGAGCGGCTGGAGGAACTCCGCCGGGCCTTCACCGACCGGCTCGGTCCCGAAGCCCCCGACGCCGCGATCGGGCTCGTGCCCAACCTCGCGGCTTCGCGGCTGGCGAACCGGCTCGACCTGCGCGGACCCGCGTACACGGTGGACGCCGCCTGCGCCTCCTCGCTCGTCGCCGTCGACCACGCCGTCCGCGAACTGGGGAGCGGGCGGTGCGACGTCGTGCTGGCCGGCGGCGTGCACCACTGCCACGACGTCACGTTCTGGAGCGTGTTCTCCCAGCTCGGCGCGTTGTCGCGGAGCCAGCGGATCCGGCCGTTCCATCAGGACGCGGACGGGGTGCTGATCGGCGAGGGCACCGGGGTCGTCGTGCTCAAGCGGCTCGCGGACGCCGAACGGGACGGTGACCGGGTCTACGCCGTCGTCACCGGGACCGGGGTGGCCAGCGACGGCCGGACCGCCGGACTGTCCACTCCGGACACCGCCGGACAGGTCCGCGCGGTGCGGCAGGCCTGGAGCGCCGCGGGGATCGACCCCGCCACGATCGGCCTGCTCGAAGCGCACGGGACCGCCACACCGGCGGGCGATGCCGCCGAACTCGCGACGATCGCGGAGGTCTTCGGGCGGACGGACCGGCCGACCGCGGTGCTCGGCTCGGTGAAGTCGATGATCGGGCACACCATGCCCGCGGCGGGCGTCGCCGGACTCGTCAAGGCCGCTTTGGCCGTGTACCACGGGGTTCTCCCGCCGACCCTGCACTGCGAGAACCCGCATCCGGCGCTGGCCGCGACCCGGTTCGAGACGCTCGGCGCCGCGAAGGCCTGGGAGACCGACGACCGGCGGCCGGTGCGGCGGGCCGGGGTCAACGCGTTCGGTTTCGGCGGGATCAACGCCCACGTGGTCCTGGAGCAGGCCGCGACACGGCCCGCCGTGGAGGTTTCCGAGCCCGAGCAGGTCCTGCGGCTCTCGGCGCCGACCGTCGCCGAAATGGGATGCCTGCTCGACCACGACGACGTCCTGAGCGAGGGTGACACCGGTCGCGGCCGGGTCCGGCTCGGGCTCGTCGATCCGACGCCCAAACGGCTGAACCTGGCCAGGAAAGTGGTCGCGAAGGGCAAACCCTGGCGCGGCCGCAACGACCTCTGGTTCGTTCCGGAACCGCTGCTCGGCCAGGGCGGGGGCAGGCTCGCGTTCGTCTTCCCCGGGCTGGAGAACGAATTCGAGGCCCACGCAGATGACGTGGCCCGGCATTTCGGTATTCGCTGGGAAGCACCGGACGTCACCATCGGCGACGTCGGCAGGCACGGCAAGGGCGTGTTCCAGCTGGGCAGGCTGCTCGACACGGCGTTGCGCGCACTGCGCGTCACGCCGGACGCGCTCGCCGGGCACAGTCTGGGGGAGTGGACCGCCATGGCCGTCGCCGGGATCCACGCCGACACCGAGGTGGACGCGTTCCTGGCGGGCTTCGATCCCGACGCGCTCAACGTGCCGGGGCTGGCGTTCGCGGTGATCGGCGCGGCCGCGCCCGTGGTCACCGATGTCCTCAAAGGACAGTCCGAAGTGGTCCTTTCCCACGACAACGCGCCCCATCAGGCGATGATCTGCGGGCCCGCCGAGGCCGTCGACGGCTTCGTCCGCGGATTCCGCGCGGACGGCGTGATCTCCCAGGTGCTGCCGTTCCGGTCCGGTTTCCACACGCCGATGCTCGCGCCGTATCTCGGCCCGATCCGCGAGGCCGCCGAACGCTACACGCTGCATCCGGCGAAACTCCCGGTCTGGTCCGCCACGACCGGAAAGCCGTACCCGGCGGCCGCCGCGGGGATCCGGGACCTGTTCGTCCGGCATCTGCTGGAGCCGGTGCGGTTCCGCGGCCTCGTGGAGAACATGTACGCGGCCGGGTTCCGCGCGTTCGTGCAGACGGGTGCCGGACAGCTCGGGTCGCTGATCGGGAACACCCTGCACGACCGCGAACACCTCGTCGTCGCCGCGCATTCCGCGCACCGCCCCGGTGTTCCGCAACTGCTGAGGACCGCGACGGCCTTGTGGGCCGACGGCGCAGATCCGGCGTTCGAACTCCTTCCCGGCCAACGCGGCGCGAACCGTGGCCGGACGATCCGGCTCGACCTCGGCGGCGCGCTGGTGTCGCTCGACGAGCGCGTCCGGCGCGGCTTCCGGCCGCCGGGGGCGAACACGTCCACTTTGGACCGGATCGGACGACGGAACCCGCTGGCAGCCGAATTCTCCGGGTTGCTGGCCGACACCGCCGGCCTGGCGGCCGAACTGTTCGCCGCCAGGCCGGCGCCCCGGATCCGGCCGTTGCGCACCGAACTCCGCGTCTCCGTCGAGACCATGCCGTATCTGCTCGACCACTGCTTCTTCAAACAGCCACCAGGTGCCGATCCCGCCGACTCGTGGCCGGTCGTGCCCGCCACGACGGTGATCGGGCACCTGATGGACTTCGCCGAGCAGGCCGCGCCGGGCAGCCGCGCGGTGGCGCTGGAAGACGTCCGGCTGAACCAGTGGATCGCCGCGATCCCCGCGCTGGACGTACCGGTGACCGTTGTCCCGCAAGGGGTTTCGCGAGCCGGTGTCTCCCTCGGCGACTACTCCAGGGCCGTCATCGACCTGGACGCCGCGTTCCCCGCCGATCCGCCCGGGCCGTGGACCTTCCCGGCCGCCCGGGAACGGACACCGGACCTGCGCGCCGAGCAGCTCTACACCGAACGCTGGATGTTCCACGGGCCGCGGTTCCAGGGCGTCGAGGAACTGGTCGCGGTCGGGGATCGCCACGTGCGCGGAGTGCTGCGGACACCGGACGCGCCGGGGGCGCTGCTGGACAACGCGGGACAGTTGCTCGGGTACTGGATCATGTCCCGGTTGCCCGCGCGGACCACCGTGTTCCCGGTGGGGATGCGGCGGATCCGGTTCTACGGCGAGCATCCCTTGCCAGGAGACCGCGTCGACTGTGTCGTGCGCGTCGTTTCGGTGACCGACGCGGAACTCGAAGCGGACGTCCAGCTGATCCGCGGCGGCCGGGTCTGGGCCGAGATCGAGGGCTGGCGCGATCGCCGGTTCGACAGCAATCCGGTGATCCGGGCGATGGACCGGCGGCCCGAGCGGGCCACGCTGTCCGAAGAACGTCCCGGTGGCTGGGCGCTGGTCCGCGAGCAGTGGCCGGATCTGGCCACCCGCGAGCTGATCATGCGGAACGTGCTGGCGGGGGAGGAAAGACAGGCTTACGCCGGCCAGTCCCCGCGCCGGAAACGGACATGGCTGCTCGGCCGGATCGCGGTGAAGGACGCCGTCCGGCGTCTCTTGTGGACAGACGGCGCGGGAGACGTCTTTCCCGCCGAGCTGCGGGTCGGGAACGACTCGTCGGGGGCGCCGATCGTCTCGGGAGCGTACGGGAGAAGCCTGCCGGAGCTCACCGTCTCGATCGCCCATCGGGACTCACTCGGCGTCGCCATCGCCCGCCGAGGGCTCTGCGGGATCGACATCGAAGCCATCGAAGACCGGCCGGAGAGCACGGTCGCCGCCGCACTCGGCGCGCCGGAACGTGCCCTGCTCGGCGAGCCGGAAGCGTTGTGGTTCACCAGATTCTGGGCCGCCAAGGAGGCCGTCGCGAAACGGCTCCGCACCGGCCTGCGCGGTGATCCGCGCGCTTTCGCCGTCGTCGGCGCGGACGACGGGCGGCTCACCGTCGAGGTGGGCGGTGCCCGGTATCCGGTGTGGCACACCACGATCACCACCCGGGCGAAGGACTATGTCGTGGCTTGGACGGAGAACGAAGAATGACCACTGAGACCGTGGCGGCCGGGGCCGTGCTGGCCGACCTCACCGTGATGCTGCGCGAACTGCTCGAAGAATACGGCCTGAACGACGCCGAGATCGGCCGGGACACGAAATTCCACGACGACCTCGAACTGGAGAGCATCGACCTCGTGACGCTGTCCGGGCGGCTGCGCGACCACTACGGCGACAAGGTCAACTTCGCCGAGTTCATCGCGGAACGCGAACTGGACGAGATCATCGCGCTGACCGTCGGCGAACTCGTCGACCACGTGGTCGTGTCCCTCGACGGGAAGGCCTGAGCATGGCGAAGGTCAAGGTCGGCGACCTCGACGTCCATGTCCAGCGGCTCGGGCCGTCGGACGGCGCGGCGCCGGTCGTGGTGTTCGTCCACGGCCTCCTCACCGACAGCCTGGCGAGCTACTATTTCACGCTCGGGCCCGCCTTCGCGGCGCAGGGCATCGACGTCGTCATGTACGACCTTCGCGGGCATGGCCGCACGACGCGGCCCGCCACCGGCTACCGGCTGGAGGAGTTCGTCGCCGATCTCGACGGCCTGCTCACCGCGCTGGGGATCGACCGGCCCGTGCACGTGGCCGGGAACTCCTTCGGCGGCTCGATCGCCTTCGGGCTCGCGGCTTCGCGTCCGGAGCGCGTCGCCAGCGTCGTCGCCATCGAAGCGGAGCCACCGGTACGGGCGTGGGCCGGGCATATGGCCGAAGGGCTCGCCGACGCGAAGAACCGGCTCGCGCGCGACGAGGTGATCGGCTGGATCGCCGAGAACCACGGGGCGCACACCGCCCGGCTGTCGAAATCCGCGTACAAGATCCTCGCGGCCACCACGCTGGCGGAGGACGTCCCGCTGAGCCGGACCATCGACGACGACCTCGCGGCCGTCCGCTGCCCGGTCTTCGCGCTGTTCGGTGACCTGTCCGGGCTCTCGGCGCAGGTCCCGGACCTGGAGGCGAACCTCGGCCGCTGCCGCACCGTCGTCCTGCCGGACCAGGGACATTCGGTGCTCGTCGAGCGCACTGCGGAGACGTCGGAGCTGATCCTGGACTGGGTTCGCGAACACTCGTGCGAAACGGCGGCCTGAGTGGGCAGATTCCTCTTCGTCACCCCGCCGCTGACCGGGCACGTGAACCCCGCGGTCGGGGTCGCGGCCGCCCTCACCGCCCGCGGGCACCAGGTCGCCTGGGCGGGGCGGCCCGAGGTCATCCGGCGGCTCGCCGGCGACGGCGCCGACGTGTTCCCGTGCGCGATCCCGCGCCGCCTGCCCGAACGCGACGCGAGCCTCAAAGGGCCTGCGGCGTTCCGGTTCCTGTGGGAGGAGTTCCTGATCCCGCTGGCCGAGGCGATGGCGCCCGGGGTCCGCGCCGCGATCGGCCGGTTCCGCCCGCAGGTGGTGGTCGCCGACCAGCAGGCCGTCGCGGGCGGTCTCGTCGCCGACGGGCTCGGCCTGCCGTGGGTCACCTCCGCGACGACGTCCGCGGAACTCGTCGATCCCTTGGCCGGGCTCCCCAAGGTGGCGGCCTGGCTCGACGACCTCCTCGACGGCCTGCGCGCGCGGATCGACGGCGGCCCCGCCGACCCGAGGATGTCGCCGCACGGCGTGCTCGCGTTCACCACCCGGGAGCTGCTCGGCCCGGCCACGCTCCCGAGCCGGGTCCGGCTGGTCGGGCCGTCCATCGGCGGGCGCGCGCCGACCGGCGGCTTCCCGTGGGACCGGCTCGACCGGGCGGTGCCGACGGTGTTCGTCACCCTCGGCACCGCGAACGCCGACGCCGTCGGGGACTTCCTCCGCGCGGCCGCCAAGGGACTCTCCGAGGTCGACGGGATCCGGACGGTCATCACCGATCCCGGTGGCGCGGTGGGGCCGGTGGGAGACACGGTGCTCGTGGTGCCGCAGGTACCCCAGATGGCCCTTCTGGCCCGGGTGGACGCCGTCGTCTGCCACGGCGGGCACAACACCGTCTGCGAAAGCCTGTGGCACGGGGTGCCGCTCGTGGTCGCGCCGATCCGGGACGACCAGCCGATCATCGCCGGTCAGGTCGTCGACGCGGGCGCCGGCGTCCGGCTGCGGTTCGGAAAGGCGAAACCCGAACGGATCGCGGCCGCCGTGACCAGGGTGCTGGGCGATCCGGGCTACCGGTCGGCCGCCGAAAAGGTGGGCGCGTCGTTCCGGGAGGCGGGCGGGGCCGCGGCGGCGGCGGACCACCTGGAGGCTCTGCTCGCCTAGGAGACCGCGGCCGAGACCTCGCGCAAGAGTTCTCCGGCGTCTTCGCCCCAGCGGGAAACGACGACGAGGTCGCGTCCGGGATCGACCCACAGCAGGTGCCTGCCGCCGTTTCCCCGGGCGCACCGGCCGCTCGGCGGGGCGGTGGGGTAGACCTGCCGCCGGTCGTTGAGCCACCAGAGGTAGCCGTAGTCCGGGTTGTGGTCGCACGGGCTCCAGGTGCGATCGATCCACTCCCTGCTGAGCAGGCGGCGGCCGTCGTGTTCGCCGTCGCGAAGGTAGAGCAGGCCGAGCAAGGCGAGGTCGCCGGCGGAGATCCACAGGCCGCCTCCCCAGTGCGCTCCACCGCTGACGACCGGAACGGCTTCGCCGTCGATGTCGGTCGTCGCGCCGCGGTAGCCGTGCCACGACCAGGTGCCGGACGCGCCCATCGGCCCGAGGACGTGGTCCCGCAGCACCGAGGGCAGCGGCCGGGCGAACAGACGGGTGAGGGCGAGACAGAGCAGATTCACCCGGACGTCGTTGTAGGCCCAGCCCGCGCCCGGCGGGGCGTCCCATGGCGCGCTCTCCGGACGATGGCTCGAAGCGTCCGCCCAGGCCGGTTTGCCCCAGAGCTCGCCGTCCCATTGGCTGGTCTGCTGCAGCAGGTGGTGCCAGGTGATCGCGCTCGGGACGCGCAGTCCGGGCAGGTCGAGCGTTTCGGTCACCGGCCGGTGGAGATCGGGGATCAGTCCGGCATCGAAGGCGAGGCCCGCGACGGTCGACACGACGCTCTTCGTGGCGCTGAACGCCATTTCGGGAACATCGGGATCACCCCAGGACGCGACGCGTTCCCCGCCGTGGACCACCACCCCGCTCGCTCCGGACGCGGGCAGCACCGGCCCGATCACCTCCCGGTGGGAAGCGTCGGCCACCTGAGACTCCAGGTAGCTCGCCATGTCTTCGATTCCCGGCGTGACACGCGCCTGCTGTGCCGCCGCGGCGGCACGGATGACGGACAGCTTCACAGAAGACCCCCCTTCACGCACGGTGGCCAGGGTCCTCTACTCGGCTAGCCCTTGAAAAGCCCGCGTGTAGGGACTCTCCTGGAGGGGTACCAGCCTTCAGAAGGTGTGTCCTCGTGCTGGGAGTCGCCATGACCGCCGTGAAGCCCTCTCCGCGACCGGAGGCCGTCCGCTTCGGCGGAAGGATCCGTGCCCCGAAGGGGAGTGTCTTCCTCAGCGTCGTCCGCACCACCGACCACAAGACGATCGGTCTGCTCTACCTGAGTACCTCGTTCGCGTTCTTCCTCGCCGGCGGCTTCATGGCGCTGCTGATGCGCGGCGAGCTGGGCAGGCCGGGTATGCAGTTCCTGTCGCAGGAGCAGTACAACCAGCTGTTCACCATGCACGGCCTGATCATGCTGCTGCTGTACGCGACGCCGAACCTCTTCGCCTTCGCCAACTACATCCTGCCGCTGCAGATCGGGTCCCCGGACGTCGCGTTCCCGCGCCTGAACGCGTTCTCCTACTGGCTCTACCTCTTCGGTGGGCTGATGGTGCTCAGCTCGTTCCTGACGCCGGGTGGCGCGCCCGACTTCGGGTGGACGATGTACACGCCGCTGTCCAACGCCGCGCACGCGCCGGGAGTGGGCGCCGATCTGGTGCTCATGGGCCTGATCGTGTCCGGGCTCGGGACGATCCTCGGCGCGGTCAACATGGTCACCACGATCCTCTGCCTGCGCGCGCCCGGGATGACCATGTGGCGGCTGCCGCTGTTCACCTGGAACATCCTGTTCACCACGATCCTGATCCTGGCGGTCTTCCCGATCCTCACCGCCGCCCTGTTCGGGCTGGAGGCGGACCGGCGGCTCGGCGCGCACGTGTTCGATCCGGCGAACGGCGGCGCGATCCTCTTCCAGCACCTGTTCTGGTTCTTCGGGCATCCCGAGGTGTACATCGTCGCGTTGCCGTATTTCGGCATCATCACCGAGATCGTCCCCGTGTTCAGCCGGAAACCGTTGTTCGGCTACAAACTCATGGTGTTCGCGACGATCGCGATCACGGCGCTGTCGTTCGCCGTGTGGGCGCACCACATGTTCGCCACCGGCGCGGTGCTGTTGCCGTTCTTCTCCATCATGACCTTCCTCATCGCGGTGCCGACCGGGATCAAGTTCTTCAACTGGATCGGCACCATGTGGAAGGGGCAGCTCACCTTCGAGTCGCCGATGCTGTGGTCGATCGGGTTCATGGTGACGTTCCTGCTCGGCGGGCTGACCGGGATCATCCTCGCCGCGCCACCGCTGGACTTCCACATCCACGACACCTATTTCGTGGTGGCGCACTTCCACTACGTGCTGTTCGGCACCATCGTGTTCGCCACCTTCGCCGGGATCTACTTCTGGTTCCCCAAGATGACCGGGCGGATGCTCGACGAGCGGCTCGCGAAGCTCCATTTCTGGACGACGTTCATCGGCTTCCACATGACGTTCCTCGTCCAGCACTGGCTCGGCAACGAGGGAATGCCGCGCCGCTACGCCGACTACCTGAGCACGGACGGTTTCACCCTGCTGCACACCATTTCCACGATCGGTGCGTTCCTGCTGGGCGCGTCGGTACTGCCGTTCCTCTGGAACGTCGTCCGCAGCTACCGGTTCGGGGAGGTCGTCGAAGTCGACGACCCGTGGGGACACGGGAACTCCCTGGAGTGGGCGACGACCTGCCCGCCGCCCCGGCACAACTTCTACGACCTGCCGAGGATCCGGTCGGAACGGCCGGCGTTCGAACTCCACTATCCGCATATGGTTCCCCGGCTGCGCGCCGAGGGGCATACGACCCCGTTCCAGCGCCGTAACCGGCCCGCCCCGTCGGAAGTGGTGGCGGACAAGGCACTGAAGGACGACCACACCACCTGAGGCGAGGAAATGAGGTACCGCGCATGATTTCGATGGACGTCGAGGGGATGGCAGTCCTGGCCCCGGAAGCGGCACCGGTGATGTTGCTCCGCGAACGGGAAGGCGAACGCCGCTGGCTGGCGATCACGATCGGCGGCCCGGAGGCGAGCGCGGTGGCGCTCGCTCAGGAGCGGATCCGGCTGCCCAGGCCCGGCACGATCGAACTGATCGGCCAGGTCGTCGAGTCGTTCGGGCACCGGGTCACCGGAGTGCAGGTCACCGCGCTGCGGGACGGCATCTTCTTCGCCGACCTGGTACTCGATTCCGGGATCCGCGTTTCGGCCCGGCCGAGCGACGCGGTCGCGATCGGTTTGCGGGCCGGGGTCGGGATCGAGGTGGCGGACGCGGTACTGGAGGTCGCTTCGGTGCGGGTCGAGATCGTGGGGACCGGGCCCGACGCGGAACTCCCGACGGTGCCGTCCGACCCGGTCGCGCAGGAGCGGGAGGTCGAGGAGTTCCGGGCGGCGCTGGACAAGATCGCGCCGGAGGACTTCGGGGACCAGCCGCCCGATCCGCCTTTGCGCTAGCCATCCCCGGATGTCATGAAAGGTCCTTTCCCGGCGAATTTCGCCAGGAAAGGACCTTTCATGGCGCGTGTTACCGCAGCTTCGCCAGGCCCTCTTCGATCGCCTCGATGATGCGCGGCCGCATCTCGGCGGCGCTGATGATCGCGTCCACCGAACCGACCTTCACCGCGCGCTCGATGCTGTGCACGCCGTCGAACTCGGACGCGACCGCGCCCAGCTTCTCGGCCCGCACCGACGCCTGCACCTCGGCCAGCTCCGCGGCCAGCGCGGCGCGTTCGGCACCCGCCGCCCCGCTGAGCTTCTCGGTGAGCGACCGCACCCGCTGATCCGCCGCGGTCCGCGCGTTGACCTCACCGGCGAACACGACCGCCGCGGCGGGCGCCCCGCCGAGCACGGAGGCGAACGAGCCTTCCAGCGCCAGCACCGTCATGTTCGGGTTCAGTGCCTTCGAGAAGACCACGAACGCGCCGCCGTGGTACCGCGAGATCACGGTGAACACGATCGGGCCCTCGAAGTTGACGATCGCCCGGCCGATCTCCGCGCCGTACTCAAGCTGCAGCTTCCGCATCGACTCCGGTGAGCCGTCGAAGCCGGACAGGTTCGCCAGCACCACCAGCGGCCGGTTGCCGCTGGCCGCGTTGATCGCCCGCGCCGCCTTCTTCGACGACCGCGGGAACAGCGTGCCCGCGGTGTAGGTGTCCGGGCCGTCGGTGGGCGGGAAGCCGCGGCGCGGCACCGAACGCGACTCGATACCGAGCAGGCACACCGGCCGTCCGCCGAGGTGCACGTCCTGCACGGCCGCGGTCTCCGCGTCCGCCATGCCGGGCCAGCGCTCCAGCACCGGGTGGTCCTGATCCGACAGCGCGCGCATCACGGTGCGGATGTCGAACGGCTTCTTGCGGTCCGGGTTGGCCTCCCGCGAGAAGATCTGGCCGACCGTGGTGAAGTCGCTGTCGACGGCCGCGTGCGGGAACGACGAGATGTCCCGGTCGATAGGGTCGTTCGTGACCGCCTTGCGCGGACCGGACTCGTCCGGTGCCACGTAGGTGTGGTCGTAGTGCGACATCAGCACGTCACGCGCCGCGGCGAGGTTCGGCGCCCAGTACTGCGCCTGGCCGTTCGGGCCCATGACACGGTCGTAGCCGCCGATGCCGAAGTTGTCCTCGGCCGAGACGCCACCGGAGAAGTCGAGGGACTGCTTACCGGTCAGCACCATTGCGGAATCCGGCGTCATCACCAGGATTCCCTTGGTGTGCATGAGCATCGTCGCTTCGGCGTTCCAGTACGGCTGGGCGCCGACGTTGATCCCCGCGACGACGATGTTGATCTCGCCGCCGTCCTGGGTGAAGTGCACGATCCGCTTGAGCGCGGCCGCGACCCAGTCCATGTTCTCGGTGCCGGACTCCATCGAGATCCGGGCGCCCGCCGAGAGCGCGTACCACTCCAGCGGGACGCGCAGCCGCTCGGCGAGGTCCAGTGCCGCGATCACGCGTGAGCATTCCGGCTCCGACAGCGCGCCGAGCGCCTTTGTCGGGTCGCCCAGCAGCACCACGCGCTTGACGCCCTCCGGGTGGCGTTCGGTCGGCGTGGTGACCACACCGGCGACGATCGCCGCCTTGTTGCGCCCCTTCTTCCGGTCGACCGGGACGAGGGTGTTCGTGTCGTCCATGTCGTACTCGGTGAACGAGCCGAGCATCTCGGTCAGCTCGTACGGGTACACGGTGTCGCGGCGCCGGGCGCGCAGCACGTTCTGGCGGTAGTCGTCGAGCGGGAGGATCGGCTCGGTGGTGGGCTCGGACAGCGACATCTGCACGCCGCCGCTCACGTCGTAGCCGATGCGCACGGCGACCTCTTTGACCTCGCCGGTCGCGCGGTCGCGCTGCCTGCCGAGGAACTGGACCTCTTCGAGGCCCGCGCCCGCCGTCGACGGCTGCACCCGCTGGGCGACCGTGTCCAGCTCCTCGCCGGTGAGCTCACTGGTCGGCCACACGTACAGCATGATCCTGTTGGTGTCGAAGCGTTTCTTCGGCGGAAGCTTCGCCTGCACCTCACGGATCGCGTCGAGGCAGCCGGCCAGCGTGCCTTCGACCGCGGGCAGGGCCAGCAGTTTCCCGTCGTTGTCCCGCAACGGGGTCAGGTCACGGACCTGGGCGAGCGCGACCAGCCGCTGATCCGACGGGTTCATCGGCGAGACGCACTTGAACAGGTAGACGTCCTCGTCGCCCGACGGCAGGCGCGTGAGGTCGAAGTTCGCCAGCCGCTGCAACTGCATCCGCTGGGCGATCAACGGGTGCAGGCCGCGGATCAGCCGCTCTTCGCTGAACCCGGTCGAGGACGGGCGGAAGGTGAAGTGGTGGTGCATCACCGCGCCGCCGTGCCCGGCGACCGTGGTGGTGATCCGCCGGATCCGGCTCGGCAACGCCCCGGCCGTGAGGACCTCGCGCAGCCCGGCGGCCATCGCGTCGTCGTCGGCCGACTCGTCGTCCCACGTCAGGTACACGTCCGCCTCGACGTCGGTGTCGGCGGGCAGCTGGGCGGCGAGATCGGCGACCGCCTTGATCGCGCCGGGCAGGCCGGCGCGGTCGACGGCGGTGGTGGCCATGTGGAACCGCTCGTTCGCGTCGGCGTAGTCGCCGGTGACGAAGGTGCAGCCGCCGACGGTGACCTGGCCGACGCCGGTGAGCGCGCGGTTGCCGTAGTAGCGGCGGCTCAGCACTTCCAGCAGCGGCGTGTGGTCGGTGCCGGGGCGGCCGATCCGCTGTCCGAGCAGGCGGACGAGCGGCTGCGCGCTGGCCAGCATGCTCGCGATCCGCTCGGCGCGGTCCGGCGAATCCGGGTGCAGGTCGAGGTGACGCAGGTGTTTGCGGACCTCGCTGTACACCTCGGCGCGGGTGCGGCGCAGCAGCGGCTGGGCGAACCAGCGGAACACCACGCTGCGCGCCAGGTCGCCGACGACCGGGAAGCGGAGCTGGGTGGCGGCGATGAGCTGCTCCAGCGCCTTGCCCGCCGGCTCGCGCATCGACTCGAACGGCTGCGGCTCGGTGAGCCACTGCCGCAGCAGCGCGGTGACGATCGCGACGTCGGACGAGGTCCGCTGCTGGGCGAGGAAGATGCGGAAGACCGCCTCCTCCAGCTCCGGCGTCCGCTCCAGATCCTTGATGCCGTAGTGCGCCAGCACCTTCTTGAGCTTGTTCTGGAACGACTCCGACAGCCCCGCGCGTTCGACGTCGAGGCTCTGCAGGTACGTGTGGAAGAACTCGCGGGAGCTGTGCACCCGGGTGTCCGTCTTGGCGTCTTCGCGGGCCGGCTTGTTGCGCATCAGCTCGGAAAGGTCCGCGAACACGGTCAGCAGCTCGACCTCGCCCTCCAGCGGGCGGTCGCCGTTGCCCTCCAGTTCGTCACGGGCGGCGAGGTACGCGCTGAGCGTGCGGCGCTCGTCGTGCGGGTCGACGTCGAAGCCCAGCAGGAGACTGCGCAGATCCTGCTGTCCCCGCGTGATCCGCTGCGCGGCCGACGTCCCGTCCGGTTCGGCGGGCAGCTCGATCTCGACACTGCCCGCGTCCTCCGCGACCTCGGCGCCTTCCTCCGCCAGCGGCTCGAGCCGCAGCAGGGGAGCACCGGTCTCGACCTGGCTGCCGACCGAGACGACGCACTCACGCAGCTTCGCGCGGAACGGCGCGCGGAGCACCGTCTCCATCTTCATGCTTTCCAGCACCAGCACGGGGGCGCCCGCCTCGACCTCGGCGCCGACCTCCAGCGGGGTCGCGACGACGAGCGCGGGCGCGGGGGAGCGGACGACGCCGCCCTCGTCGCGGCTGATGCGGTGGGTGATGCCGTCGACCTCGACCAGGTGGATCGGGCCGTGGGTGCCGGTGACCAGGCGGAACCGGGTGCCGTTGACGGTGATCTGGCCGGTGTGCTCGTCGAACCGGTCGACCTCGACGTCGGCGGGGTGGATGTCGCCGCCGCCCGCCGAGACGCCGACACGGAACCGGCGGTGGCCGATCCTGGCGACGCTCACGCGGTACGCGGCGCCGCGCAGCTTGAGGTCGAGCGGACGGCCGCTTTCGTGCTGGACCTGCGGGCGGCCGCCGTGCGCGGTGGAGAGGAGCCGCTGGCGCTCGACGGCTTCCTCGTCCTCGTAGGCCTCGATCGCGGCGGCCGCGAGCGCGATCGCGGAATGGCGGTGGGTGACCAGCTTGCCTTCGCCGCGGACGCGGTCGATCCAGCCGGTGTCGGCGCTGCCGTCGATCACCTCGGGCTGGTCGAGCAGGTCGAGGACGAAGCTCTTGTTGGTCGCGCCGCCCTCGATGATGACCGTGGTCTGCGCCATCGCGCGGCGCAGACGGCCGAGCGCCTCGTCACGGTCGCGGCCGTAGGCGATGATCTTCGCGATCATCGAGTCGAAGTCGGCCGGGATCGTGTCGCCTTCGCTGACCCCGGTGTCGACGCGGATGCCGGGGCCGGCGGGCAGGTCCAGGCGGGCGATACGGCCCGGCGACGGCGCGAAGTCGCGGTCCGGGTCCTCGGCGTTGAGCCGCGCCTCGACGGCGTGACCGAACTCGACGGGCTGGACGCCGTCGAGCTTGCCGCCGGAAGCGACGTGCAGCTGGGCCTTGACCAGGTCCATGCCGGTGGTCAGCTCGGTGATCGGGTGCTCGACCTGCAGGCGGGTGTTCACCTCGAGGAACGCGAACAGCTTGTCGCCGGGGTGGTAGAGGAACTCGACCGTTCCGGCGCCGCGGTAATCGACCGCGAGCGCGAGCCGCTCGGCGGACCGCTTGAGCTCGTCGGCCTGCTCGGGGCTCAGCACCGGGGAGGCGGACTCCTCGATGATCTTCTGGTTGCGGCGCTGCACCGAACAGTCGCGGACGCCGAGCGCCCACGCGGTGCCCTGGCCGTCGGCGATGACCTGGACCTCGACGTGCCGGGCGCCGGTGACCAGGCGCTCCAGGAAGACGACGCCGCTGCCGAAGGCGCGCTCGGCCTCGAGGCTGGTGCGCTCGTAGGCGTCCTTGAGCTCGTCGGCGGAAGTGATGACGCGGATACCGCGGCCGCCACCGCCTGCGGTCGCCTTGAGCATCAGCGGATAACCGATCTCGGCGGCGGCCTTGATGGCGGAGTCGAGATCCGCGACGGCGCCGCGGCTCCACGGAGCGACGGGCACGCCGACCTCTTCGGCGATCAGCTTCGCGCCGATCTTGTCGCCGAGCTTGCGCATCGCGTCCGCGCTCGGCCCGATGAAGGTGACGCCCAGCCGCTCACACAGCTCGGCGAAGGCCGGATCCTCGGCCACGAAACCCCAGCCGACCCAGGCCGCGTCGGCCCCGGTCTCGGTCAGCGCCCGCTCCAGCACGGCGAAATCGAGATACGGGCGAGCCGACGCGGGGCCGAGGTTGTAGCTGATGTCGGCTTCCCGCACGAACGTCGCCGACCGGTCCGCGTCCGTGAAGAGCGCGACGGTCTCGATCCGCCGTCCGGTCTCCGCCGAAAGCTCGCGGACGGCGTGGATGAGCCGCATCGCGGCTTCTCCGCGGTTGACGATGGCGACACGACTGAACACCGACTGAGCCTCCCAAGTGCGCGACACCGCCCCGCCGGATCACGCGCGGGGCAGTCTTCTGTACCTGTCTAACAGCCTGCCTCTTACCGGCCGGTACGAGAATGTCGCCGGTGGCGCATGCCGGGGGCCGGGGATTGTAGGAACCCGCCAAAAAGTGTCGTGGAACACCTAGCGGAGGGGCCCGATGACGTCATGAAGTGGACAACTGACGGCTCGGCTTGCCGGGCGGGGTCGCGAGGTGTCACCGGGTGTTCACGCCGGTTTCACCGGGGTGCCCGGGGCTTGCCGGCCGTTTCTGGTGACGGGTCGTTGTCCTGGGTCTCGGCGGTTGGGGTGGGTGTGGTCGGTTTTCGGCTACGGGCGTTCGGCCGGCAAGTCGCGGCGTCGTTGTGATGCGCTGGGCACTTTCGGGCGGGCCGTCGGGTGGCGGTTGCCGTTTTCCGGCGACGACGAGCGAGAGTGGTCGGGTTCGCGGTATCGGGTCTGGGGTCGGTTTTCGGCGAGGGCCGGCTGCGCGTGTTCGGCGTCGAGCTGAGCGGCGGGTCTTGAAGTGGAGGTTGCCGAGCCTTGGCCGGTTTTCGGTCACGGTGGAGTGTGGCGTCGTTTTGATGCGCTGGCTGCCTGCGAGGCGGCTCGGTGGACGTCGCCGTTTCTCGGCAAACGAATGTCGAAGGTTCTCAGGCAGGGGAAACGGCGGCCGGGTTCGTGACGTGCGGCATCGTGGTCGTTTTTCGGCGACGGGTGGGGGTGTCGTCTTGGGTGTTTGGGGCGACGTCGAGAACGGTGGTGGTTCTCAGCCGGAGTCAGTCGGTTCGCGGCGTGCGGCACGGTAGGCGCTTTTCGGCGACGGCCTTGGGCGGTTGGCGACTCTGGGAATGTAGTGATTCCTCGGCAGGAGTCGGCCTGCCCGCGACCGGGCTCTGGCTGTGTGTCGGCCAGCAGGGCAGTGGCGTTCGCGGCCACGGTGCCGTTGTCGTTTTTCGGCGATGGCTGAAGGGCGTCTTCGTGCGCGGTTTGCGGCGACGTTGGGAACGTAGTGATTCGGAGTCGGCCGGTGTGCGCTGTGGCCGTACGGCGGCGAGCGGATCAGTGCCGTTCGCGGGCTGTTGTCGTTTTTCGGCGATGGCTTAGAACGGTGGTGGTTCGTCAGTGCGCGGCGTGTGTAGTGGTGGGGGTGTGCTGTCGTGGCTTTGTCCGGTGGGTGTGGTGATGGTGAGGGTTCCGTCGGGGCCTAGTCGGTAGTTCCAGCCGGGTTCGTCTTTCAGGCGGTGGTCGCGGCGGCAGAGGTCGATGAGTTCGGTGTCGGTGGTGTGGCCGCCGAATTGCCAGGGGAGTGAGTGGTCGAGGTCGCAGGCTTGGGCGACGCGGTGGCAGCCGGGTCTTCGGCATTCGCGGTCTCGGACTCGGACGAATTCGTCCAGGCCTGCGGTGGGTCGGTATCGGTCGCGGCCGAGGTCGAGGACCTGTCCGGAGAGTGGGTCGGTGATGATTCGCCGTAACACCGTGTTGGGTCCGGAGGCGATGTGCCGGGCTAGTGAGGCGGGGATGTGGCCGTGTCCGGCTAGCTCGGCGGGGTCATCGTTTAGTCCGAGGTAGGTGTGCAGGTCCATGTAGAGGAACACCTCGGATCGTTCGGTCTTCCCTCCTTGGCCGTCGAGTAGAAGATCGAGGGCGACGTCCGCGCGCAGCTGGTCCAGTGTGCGCGTCTCGCCACCGGCGCGTAGTGCGCGTGCTTCGCGGTCGATGCGGGTGTAGGCGGCGGCGACTTTCTCGACAGGGCCGTCTTCGACCTCGATGGAGGCCACTCCGGTCTCGCCCTGTCGCACCGTCACCCGGCGTCCGGCGCGGTTCCGTTCGGTCCGCCGGGCGGCGCCGTCGCGGTCGGTCATCATCGCGGCGTGGTTTGCCGCTTTCCGGATCTGGTCGGAGTTCTTGTCCGGTAGCCGGTCTTCCAGGGCCGCGTCCACCGCGCGGGCGTCGTCGTCGGACAGCCACGCGGTGGCGGCGGCGACCTTCATCGCTCCGAAGCCGCCCACCTTCCCCCGGTCCAGCAGCCCCAGCGTGTGGGGCAGGCGGGTGGTCAACGCCTCAGCGGTGGACACCAGGCCGGCAGCGTGACCGTCCACAACGGACAGAGCGAGCGCGACCTCCTGTGCCACACTGCCGGCCCCGTCACGATGGCGGCTCAACCGCCCCAGCGCGCGGAACCGGACCGCCTCCAGGCGTGCGATGCCTTCCGACGCCGCGACGGCGGCGTCCATGGCATCGTTGTCCCCCAACGAATCCAGCGAAGCATTGACCTCCCGAAGAGCGTCCGACGACGTGATTTCCTTCAATAGCGCCACAGTGGCGTTGAGAGTGTCCACACGCAGAACGTACAACCGACCACCGACAGTTTCCGGCGAGAGCGACTCAGTAGTAGTGCCTCAACTCGCCCCAAAGCGCGGCCCAGGGCCGGGAAGTCCCCGTACACAAGGAAATCCGCACCCCTTGCTCGTCGTTCTCGACCCCGAGACCGTTGTCGTGAACGGCCATCTCACGACATCCGGTGAACCAAGCCGGACGATACGGGCCCACGACGACCACGGGTCCCGAAGCCGTAGCAGGAGGCGGCCCCCAGTCCGCATAGGACATATGCCCCGAGTGCACGCCGGGAAGCCCGTAGTACTCCAGAGCCCCCGCCTGTCCGTAGTTCCGCGTGAAGATCACCGCGGTCGAGCGCTGCTCCGCCGGGATCTGCTCCCAGACCCAGGTGACCGAAGTGGCCAGCTCCGGCCAGCCGGCCTGCTCGCCTTGTTCCTTGTTCACCACCAGGACCGGGTCCAGCGCGGACACCGGCAGCAGTGGCAGTCCGACGACGAGTGACACTGCCGCGCCCACGAAAGCCAGCAGGACAGCCGAAGTACGGCGCCAGGTCCGGTCGAGCCAGCGCAGGCAGGGCTCGGCGCCGGCTGCGGTGAGCAGCAACAGAAACGGTGCCGAGTAGTACGGTTTTCCGCCCAGCACCAACAAAATCACGCACAGCACCGGATAGGCGAGTGCCAGGGAGCGCGCCCAGCGCAGAGCCGGATCACGCCAGAGCCGGAGACCGCCCGCGATC
The DNA here is from genome assembly GCF_022479115.1 of Amycolatopsis sp. EV170708-02-1. Lineage (NCBI taxonomy): Bacteria > Bacillati > Actinomycetota > Actinomycetes > Pseudonocardiales > Pseudonocardiaceae > Amycolatopsis > Amycolatopsis sp. EV170708-02-1. Next base: position 447,340 of record NZ_CP092497.1, on the reverse strand, counting down.
CAGATCGGCACGGCCACCGGCGAAAGATAGACCAGCTGCATCGGCACGAACAGGATCCGGTTCTCCGCACCGTCGTCCTCGCTGATCCCGGAAGCCACGGTCAGCAAAGGGAAATCGTGCGCCGCCTGCCAGATCAGGCCCGGTGCGGCCAGCACGAGCGCGAGCAGGATCCCGACGGCGAGCCAGCCGCTGCGGAACACCGTCCGCGGCCCGGTGACGAGTACCGCCAGGCCGATCGAGGCGACCATCAGCAGGACAAGCCATTTGCCCTCCAGCCCGATACCGACGACGGCGCCGATCGCGAGCCACCACCGTCCGTCGCCGGTGCGGAACAGGCGCAGGGTCACCAGGCCCAGCGCGCTCCAGATCAGCAGGTCGACGGTGGCCGTCGACAGCATGTGCCCGTCGACCACGACGAACGCCGCCAGCGCGGTCGCCGCCGCGGTGAGGACCTGCGCGCCACGGCCGCCACCGAACTCGCGGGCGACCAGCGCCAGCAGGACCACCGTCGCGGCGGCGCAGAGTGTCGCGGCCACGCGCAGGCCGGCGGGAGTGGCGCCGAAGACGTCGGTGGAGATCCTCGCGAGCAAGGGTGTCAGTGGCGGTTGATCGACATAGCCCCAGGCAAGCCGTTTCCCCGCGGCGAGGAAGTACAGCTCGTCGCGATGGAAGCCGTACCGCCCCGAAACCAGCGTCAGCACCAAGACCTGGATCGCGACCACCAGACCGACCGGACCGCGAGCGAATCGCTCCATCGCGCCTCCCCAGACGCGGGGAATCCTACTGCGCGGGCGGCGCCAATTCGACCCTGTTGCGGCCACCCTGCTTCGCGCGGTAGAGCGCCATGTCGGTGGCGACGAGCAGGTCGTCGACGCTGGAGATGTTGGCCGCCGGGTACATGGCCCCGCCGATCGACACCGTCAGATCGGTCAGCACCGTGTCGCGATCGGGCAGCGCGACCGAGACCACCGCCACCTGGTGCCGGATCCGTTCGGCCACCTGGCGCAGCGTCTCCTCGCCGTGGATGTCCGGGATGACGATCGCGAACTCCTCGCCGCCCCACCGCCCGCAGACGTCCTGCTCGCGGATCTCGGCGCGCAGCGCGTCGCCGACCGCGCGCAGGACGAGGTCGCCGTTGGGATGGCCGTAGGTGTCGTTGATCGTCTTGAAGTTGTCGAGGTCGAGGAACAGCACGCCGAGTTTGCGGCCGGCGCGCGTGCGGCCCAGCTGTTCTTCGGCCAGCTGGCGCCAGCGGCGTTTCGTGACGAGACCGGTGGTGGCGTCGGTATGCGCGTCGCGCCGGTACTGCGTCAGCAGCAGCCCGCGGTGCAGCGCGACCAGCGCGATGACGACGCCGACCAGCACCAGCGGGTTGGCCTGGACGAGTACGACGGCCGTCACGAGGCCGAGGCCGAGCGCGCCCGCTTCGAGGATCTGGTCACCGAACCCGGAGAACAGTTCGCCGATCGACTTCGGCGGCGACGAGAGCGCGATCGCGATCATCACCAGCGCGGTGTTGATCGCCCAGCGCAAGGCGGCGGCCACGATGATGACGGCGAGGTCGCCCAGCCCGGCGAGCAGCCCGGAGTCGGGCGAGCCGGGGTAGTGGCGCATGCCGAGGCTGAGGACGACGACGGCGGCCTGCGTGCCGCAGAGCACCGTCGCGGCGGAGAAGATCCACCGATGGGGGAGAACCGGCCGTTGATGTGGCCAGATCCGCAGCCATGCGATGGTGTAGGTCACCACGACCATCGCGGCGGCGAGCACCGGAGGCAGCGCGATGACGGCGGCGACGCTCCACACCGCCTTGGTGTCGACGTAGGCGACCGACGGGGCCCTGTCGTACTCCCGTTGGCGTTCGATCTGCCGGGTGCCCTCGATCGCGATGGCCGCGCACAGCGTCAGCACGCCGAACCGGACCAGGTCGGTACCGGTCACCGGGATCAGCCGGGCCGTGGCGGCGGTCGAGAGGACTGCGATGAGATTCACGACCAGGACGTAGGAACGCACAGGTCGCGGCAGGCTCCACAGGTGCCAGGCCCTGAGCCGCCGCCGCGCGCCGCCGAGTCGTCCGTCCACGCACCCTCTTCCGTCGGTGATCTACACCGTAATCGAACCGGGACTGCGACGACCGTCGTTGTCCGGACGATGAGAGCCGTGGCCCCGAATTCCCCCGGACAGCCCAACCGAAACGAGGGAGGTGCACCGATGCAGGACAACAACTGGTGAGTGTTTTGCCGGATAGATCGCTATTTCGAGGGAGGTGAACCGCATGCGGGACAACAACTGGACGTGAGTGATCTCGCCCACGAGAGCGCGGCTTCGCGAAGGGAGGTGAACGTAGTGCGTGACAACAACTGGACGACCCGTCGTGACAACAACTGGACGTGATGTGTCAGGAACCGTGTTCGCCAACGGGTGTCGTCCCGCCTGCCGGACCCACGGGATCTTCGGGTTCCCCGGGGCCGCGGCGGGACGACACCGCCCGTGACCAGCCCACTCCGGCGACGAAGGCGACCACCACACCGCCGGTCGCCGCGACGGTGACCACGGTGGTCGGCGCGACGACCTGGGCCAGCAGCCCGGCCGCCGCGATCCCGGCCGCCTGAGCCGCCCGCAACGCCGCGATCGCGACCCCGATCACCTGGCCGCGATGGGCGGGCGGAGCGGCGAGACTGTACTGCGTCTGCGTGATCATGTCGTGCGCGGAGAACACGCCGGAGATCGTCCACAGCACGACGATCGTGACCAGGCCGGGAGCCCAGCCGGTCGGGATCAGCACCAGGCTGCTCGCCACCGTCAGCGCGCCCAGCACCCGGATCTGCCGTTCGCGCGGGATCCGGCTCAGCAGGATGCCGCCGAGCACCGAACCGACCGGGTTCGCGGCCAGCAGCCACGGCAGCGCGCCCGCGCCACCCAGTTCGGCGGCGACCGGGACGGCGAGGCCCTCCGGCACGACGTAGAAGCCGCAGCAGCAGGCGATGAGCAGCAGCCAGCGCAGTTTGCGGTCGCGCGCCACCAGGCGGCAGCCCTCGATCAGGGACGGGCGTTCGTGGTGGACGGGCGCCGAGGGCGGGAAGCGTTCGAGCCCGAAGCGGAGCATGAGCGCGGAAAGCGCGAACGTTCCCGCGTCGATGAGCAGTGCCCCCGGCACCCCGAGGCCGGTGACGACGGCGGCGCCCGCGCCGAAGCCCACCACGAGCCCGGCCTGGTACGTGGACGAGATGACGGCCTGGCCGACGACCAGCCGGTCCGGATCGAGCAGATCGGGCAGCATCGCCTGGCGGGCCGCGTGGAACGGCCCGGCCATGAGCTGGACGAGGAACAGCAGCGCCGCCGCGGCGGGCAGCGGGAGTCCGGGGACCGCCATCAGCGCGATCAGGACCGCGCGGCCGACGTCGGTCACCACCATCACGGTGCGTCGCGAGAACCGGTCCGCGACACCGCCCAGCGCGCCGCCGAGGAGGTCGGGCACGAAGGTCAGCGCGTACGCCGCCGAAGCCCAGCCCGCCGACGACGTCCGGTCGAACACCAGCACCGTGAGGGCGACCCTGGCCAGCTGGTCGCCGGCGACCGAGAGCAGATGCGCGAGCCAGATCCGGCGGAATCCGGCGACCGCGAAGACGCTGCGGAACGACGCCGCTCGGGCTGGCATGCGCCTCAGGCTGTCGTGAAGCGGCCACTTTGCGCAACCCTCGGAAAAAATCCGTCCGCCATGTCGAACCGGCGCGGGCCCGTTCGACGTGTCAGTAAGAGAAGGAACGGAGAATCCGATGTCGCATTCACTGGGCCCGCTGGCGAACAACCTCACCGCCTACGCCATCTACTCGACCGCGCAGACCGAGATGCGCCACGCCTACAAGCTGATCGAGGCGGGCGACTACCTCGGCGCCGCCGCGGAGATCGATTCCGCCGCGCACGCCGCCGAGGTGCTCGCCCGCGCCACCTCCGAGCTGGACGCCGAGCGTTCGGAACGGTGGCTCAGAGTCGTCGTCGCGCGGAGGCGGTTCGCCGACCAGGCCCGGGCGCGGGCTTCGGACACCGCTCTGGCTCTCGCCGCTTAACGGAAAGCGCGCCGATAGGTGCCCGGGCTGACGCCGGTCGTGCGCTTGAACCGGTCGCGGAACGAGGTGGGCGAACCGAACCCGACTTCGGCGCCGATCCGTTCGACGGCGTACTCGGTGGTCTCCAGCAGATGCTGCGCCTGCCGGACACGGGTCCGGTGCAGCCACTGCAACGGCGTCGTCCCGGTCTGCTCGCGGAAATGCCGGATCAGCGTGCGCGTGCTCATCCCGGCGCGCGTGGCGATGTCGGCCAGTGTGAGTTCGCGCGCGAGATTTTCCTGCATCCACAACAGGGTCGGCTCCAGCGTCGCGCCTCGCGGAGCGGGTGGATGCCGCAACGCGATGAACTGCGCCTGTCCGCCCTCGCGTTCGAGCGCCATGACCGAAAGGCGGGCGGCGTCGGCCGCGATCGCGGAACCGTGATCCCGCCGGATCAGGTGCAGGCACAGATCCAGGCCCGCGGCGGCGCCCGCGGACGTCAGGATCTGCCCGTTGTCGACATAGAGCACGTCCGGGTCGACGTCGACCTCCGGATACGCCGCGGCCAGCGCCTCCGCGGCGACCCAGTGGGTGGTGGCGCGAAGGCCGTCGAGCAGGCCCGCGGCGGCGAGAATGAAGGTGCCGGAACAGATCGAGGCGATCCGCGTGCCCCTCGCGGCGGCCGAGGTCAGCGCGGCGTGGACGGATTCCGGCAACGTCCGGGCCGGCTCGGTGGTGCCGGGGACGATGATCGTGCCCGCCTCGCGCAGCGCGTCCAGCCCTCGCGGCGCGCGCAGGGTGAAGTGCCCGGCGTCGACGTCCGGGTGTTCGGCGCAGACGACCACGCGATAGGCCGCGCTCCCGTCGGCTAGCCGGGTCCTGGTGAAGACCTCGATCGGTGTCGAGAGATCGAACGGGACCACTTTGTCCAGCGCGAGCACGGCGACGGTGTGCATGGACCGCAACGTACCCGCCCGATGGCGAGATCCCGTTGGAAGGCGTCGTTCACGCCACTGGGAGCGGGGGCCGCCCGGTTCTAGCGTCGAACCATGATGATCATCGCGCCGATTCTCGTCGGCCTCGCCTATGTCGTCCTGATGTCGTTGATCCACGAGCCGCACCGCCGCCGCTTCAACGCGGTCATGATCGCCGGTGCGGGCGCGGCCTACGCCAGCGGCGGTGGGCTCGGGATCTGGGAACTCGTCTTCACCGCGCTGATGGCCTATGTGGCGTACCGCGGGCTCGAATCGTGGACGTTCATCGGGATCGGCTGGCTGCTGCACACGGCTTGGGACGTCGTGCACCATCTGAAGGGCGCCCCGATCATCCCGTTCCTGGACGATTCCTCGTTCGGCTGCGCGATCTGCGACCCGGTGATCGCGATCTGGTGTTTCGCCGGCGGGCGATCGGTGACGGATTTCGTCCGCGCCCGTGTCGGTTCGCGTCGTCCCCGTTCGTCGGTGGGGTGAACCGACCGGACGAAAGGACGCTGAAATGACGGTGATCGTGGCGGGAAAGGTGTACGTCGCCCCGGAGGAACGGGACCGATACGTCGAAGGACACCAGGTGATCGTCGAGAAGGCGCGGGCCCATCCCGGCTGCCTCGACCTGGTGATCTCGGCGGACACCCTCGAACCGGGCCGGGTGAACATCTTCGAGTGCTGGGAGTCGGAGGAGGTACTGAACGCCTGGCGCGCGGTCTCGCCTAGGCCGACGTACTCCGCCGAAATCCTGGACGGCGAGGTCTTCAAGCACCGGGTCTCCTACTCCGGACCCCCGTTCGACTGATCGCGGTGGAGCGCCGGACTTGACCTTGACATCGTGACAAGGTCTTCACTGGAGCGCAGGAGGTGATCCCCATCAACACGACACAGAGGACTTCACCGGACCTGCGCGTGCTCGACGCGCTGGGCTCCGACAGCTCGTCGACACGGCTCCAGGCGGCGCTGGCGGCCGGGACGCATCCGGACGTCCGGTTCGTCGGCCCGCTCGTGGCGCGGTGCGCGATCGAGCCGGACTTCTACGTCCGGGACATGCTGACCTGGGCGTTGACCCGGCTGCCCGCGGCGGACACGGTGCCGGTGCTGCTGGCCGAGCTCGGTTCGGAGGTCGCCCAGGCCCGGAGCCAGGCGTTGCACACGCTGTCCAAGATCGGGGACCGCGCCGCGTGGCCCGCGATCACGAGGTCGCTGCTGCACGACGCCGACGACGAGGTCGCCCGGAGCGCGTGGCGTGCCGCCGTCGTCCTCGTCCCCGACGGGGAGCGGCCTCGGCTGGCCCGTGACCTGGCCGACCAGTTCGGCCGGGGCGACCGGACGGTCCGGCTGAGCCTCAGCAGGGCGCTCGTCGCGCTCGGGACCGTGATCGAGCCCGTCTTGCGGGCGGGCTCGGCGAGTGCCGACCTGGAGGTGCGGGCGCACGCCCACGCCACGGAGCGGCTCCTGCGCGACCCGGACGCCGGTTTCGACGAGTCGAAACGGATCGTCGCGCTGGGACCGGAGGGGGCCTGATGCTGATCGGTGAGGTGGCGCGCCGCTCGGGGGTGAGCAGCCGGATGCTCCGGCATTACGACTCCCTCGGGCTGGTGCGGCCGACCGGCCGCACCTTCGGCGGCTACCGCGAGTACTCCGACGAGGACATCCGCCGGATCTTCCACGTGGAGAGCCTGCGGTCCCTCGGCTTGTCGCTGCGCGAGATCGGACGCGCCCTGGAGGATCCGGCCTTCGAGCCGTCCGATCTCGTCCGCGACCTCATCAAGCGGACCGAGGAGCGCCTGAACCGGGAGCAGGAGCTGCTCGACCGGCTCCGCGCGGTCGACGGTTCGGCACCCACGGGCTGGGAAGGGGTCTTGCGCATCGTCGAGCTCCTGCACGGGCTCAACTCGCCCCACGCCGCGCGACGGCAGCAGGCCGTTCTTTCCCCGGCCGAGGACGCCCCGGTCCCCACCGAGCTGCTGGCCGGTGCGGTGCTCGCCGAAGCCGATCCGAACGTCGCCGGAGCGCTGCGCTGGGCTCTCGCGAGGGCGGGCGGTGACGGCGTGGCGAGCCTGGCGTCCGGCGCGCGTTCGGAGGACGTCGACGTCCGGCGGCGCGCGATCCTCGCGATCGCCGGGATGCCCGGTGCCGAGGCGACCGCGGCGCTGGCGGAGGCACTCGGCGACGCGGACCCGGCGGTCCGTGCCCGCGCCGCGCTCGCCCTGGGGGCGCGTGGTGAGGACACGGCCGTGCCGGAGCTCGTCCGCATGGTGGTCGAGGGCACGACCGACGTCGAGGCGGCCGAGGTCCTCGGCGCCTTGGCACGTGACGACGGCACCGCTGGCCGGATCATGAGCGCGTTGACCGGCGAGCTCGCCACCGCGGAACCCGCGGCGCGGATCCGCCTCACCCAGGCCCTCGTCGAGATGCCGCCCGCGCTCGCGCTGGACGTGCTGCGCGACCTGGCCGAAGACGACGATCGCACCGTCGCCCTCCTCGCTTCGGCCCTGGCGGGAACGCTCGGGTGAGACCGCTTGGCCACTGCGCCATTTGATGCGAACATATGTTCTATGACGACCGAGGGTCCCATCCTGCACGCCGACCTGGACTCGTTCTACGCGTCGGTCGAGCAACGTGACGACCCGAGGCTCCGCGGGCGCCCGGTGATCGTCGGCGGCGGTGTCGTGCTGGCGGCCAGCTACGAGGCGAAGGCGTTCGGCGTGCGCACGGCGATGGGCGGCGGCCAGGCGCGGCGGCTGTGCCCGGACGCGATCGTGGTCCCGCCCCGGATGCGCGCGTATTCGGCGGCGAGCAAGGCGGTCTTCGAGGTCTTCGGCAACACGACGCCGCTCGTGGAAGGCATTTCGATCGACGAGGCCTTCCTCGACGTCGGCGGGCTGCTGAAGATCGCGGGCACGCCGAGCCGGATCGCCGCGAAGCTGCGGAAGGACGTCCTGGAGCAGGTCGGCCTGCCGATCACGGTCGGCGTCGCCAGGACGAAGTTCCTCGCGAAGGTGGCCAGCGGGGTCGCGAAACCCGACGGCCTCCTTGTCGTGCCGCACGACAAGGAGCTGGAGTTCCTGCATCCGCTCCCGGTCGAGCGGCTGTGGGGGGTGGGCAAGGTGACGGCGCGGAAGCTCCGCGAGCGCGGGGTGACGACGGTCGGGCAGATGGAGGGGTTCGGGGAGAAGGAGCTCGTCCGGATGCTCGGCCGCGGCGTCGGCGCGCATCTGCACGCCTTGTCCCACAACGACGATCCCCGCCGGGTGCAGACGGGCCGTCGCCGCCGGTCGATCGGGGCGCAGCGCGCGCACGGCAGCAGGCCGCGTTCGCCTGCCGAACTCGACGCGACGCTGCTGACCCTGGCCGATCGGCTCGCCCGCCGCCTGCGTGCCGCGCACCGGGTGTGCCGCACCGTCGTGCTGCGGATGCGGTTCGCCGATTTCACGAAGGCGACGCGTTCGCACACCCTCATGGAGGCGACCGAGCAGACCGGCGCGATCGTCGCGGCCGCGCGTGACCTGCTCGCGACGGCGAGACCGCTGATCGACGAACGCGGCCTCACCCTGATCGGGCTCGCGCTCACGAACCTGTCGAAGGACGACGCGATCCAGCTGGCCCTGCCGTTCGGGGCGAAGCCGAGGGACGCGCTCGACTCGACGCTCGACACCGTCCGGGACCGGTTCGGCTCGAAGTCCATCACGCGCGCGGTGCATCTGGGACAGGTCGAGGAGCCGTGGGTGCCGCTCTTGCCGGACTGAACCCCGTCGCTAGGGTGTCCCGGTGGCGGAAGTCGAGATCTACACCGATGGCGCGTGCAGCGGGAATCCCGGTCCCGGCGGCTGGGGCGCGGTGCTGCGGTACGGCACCGTCGAGAAGGAGATCTACGGCGGGGACCCCGGGCCGACCACGAACAACCGGATGGAACTGACCGCGCCGATCGAGGCGCTGGAAAGCCTGAAGCGCCGGGTCACGGTCGACATCTACACCGACAGCACCTACGTCCGGAACGGCATCACCAGCTGGGTGCGGAACTGGAAGAACAACGGCTGGATGACCTCGGCCAAGACCCCGGTCAAGAACGCCGACCTGTGGCGCCGTCTCGACGAAGCCGCGTCACGGCACGACGTCGAGTGGCATTGGGTCAAGGGCCACGCCGGGCATCCGGAGAACGAGCGAGCGGACCGGCTCGCCGTCAAAGGCTTGGAAGAGGTCGTGGGGCGACCCGTGATCCAGCCCGGCGAGCGGTCCGCCCGGCACGGTTAGCAGCTGACGTTCACCTTCGCGCTCTTGGCGAAGGAGACGTGGACGTGGTCCATGTGGTTGGCGGTCGCGCCGCCGCGGTCCTCCATGGTGTCCCAGCCGCTGCCGTCGTTGTAGCGCTGGCGCCAGATGACGTAGGTGATGCCGAAGTCCTTCTGGTTGGCCATGAGGTACTCGGCGATGGCGTTGCCGGTGGCGGTGTCCACCATGAAGTCCAGCGCGAGGCCGGAGGGGTGGTCGCTGGCGTTCGCCCGGCCGGCGACACCGCCGACGTTCGTCACGCCGAACTTCGCCTTGACGTGGTTACCGACCTGGGCCACGTGCGGCTTGGTGCCGGCGAGGCTGGTCGAGCACGCCGTCGCGGCGGGCACGGTCTTCTTGACCGGGGCGGGGGCCTTGGTCGACGTCGTCGGCTTCGGGGGAGCCGAGGAGGTCGACGGGGGCGGGGTACTCGTGCTGGAGGGCGGGGTGCTGCTGGTCGACGGCGGGGGAGTCACGCTGGAGACCGGGGGAGCCTTCAGCGCGAGCGCGGCGCTGGCCGCTTCGACGTCGGGGGAACCCGCGGAGGTCAGCCACATCGACGCCGGGAGCGCCGTGGCGACCGCTGCCGCGATACCCGCGGGGAGCTTCCACTGCGGAGCCTTGTTCTTGCGATGTCTGCCGGCCATTTCTCTGATCACTCACCACTTCGGGGACGGGAACTCGCGTCGGGGGCCGCGAGCTCCGGGCAACATTACGAAAAGGACACGGCAATGTCACGCCCGAGTGTGTTCGCCCACAGTTACCTTGATCGTTGAACCAAAAGAGGCTCACGTCCGTACAGATACGAGAAGTGCTTTTATGTGAGCACTGTGAGTGACGAATTCAGTCCGCTTTGCAGGATTGGAAGTACATCGGCCCGTCCGGCGAGGTCACGTTGACCCCTTGGGGCCGCGGAGTCCGGTCGCTCGCCATCGAGGCCGCGATCGCCGTGCAGACCAGCTGGTTGATGGCCTGGTTGGACAACTTCCGGACCGGGAACGGCACCACCATGGACGCCGGGTCGCCCGAGTACACCTCGACCCGCCCCACCTCCGGCGGGACGAACGTGGTGAGCCCTTGCGCGGCTTCCCGTTCCGTCGGTCCCTTCAGCAGCAGTGTGATCGCGCCTTCGGGGGAGATGAAGCCTTCGCTGGGCCGGGTCACCGGGATCACCCGGCCGTCGGAGACGAAGTACAGCGTCAGGCCGCCGAGGAAGCTCTGCCCCGCGGTGGCGCGGATCGACGGCCCCGGCCCGGCCGGGACGACGCCGGTCGGCTGGACGCCGCAGGCCGCCGTCAGCGCGGCGGCCGCGAGGGCGAGCAGTACGCGGGTCTTCCTCATCGCGTCCCTCCTGCGGGCAGGCGCAGCACGAACCGGGCACCGTGCCCGCTGTCGGCCGCCGTGATGTCGCCGCCGTGCAGGCGGGCGTTCTCCAGCGCGATCGCCAGGCCCAGCCCGCTGCCTTCCGACCGGGCACGGGCGGTGTCGGCCTTGGTGAACCGGTCGAACACGTGCGGCAGGACCGCGGGATCGATCCCGGGTCCGTGATCTTCGACCGTCAGGGTGACTTCGCCGCCGTCGTCGCGCAGCCGCACTTCGACCGGGGCCGCGCCGTGCCGGAACGCGTTGCCGACGAGGTTGGCCACGATCAGGTCGAGCCGCCGCCGGTCGACCCGGGCTAGGACGCCCTCCGGCAGGTCGGTGACCAAGCCTTCGCCGTCGCGCCAGCCCCTCGCGTCGAGACTGTCCCGGATCGCCGTCGCGAGATCCCATTCGTCGAGGACGAGTTCGGCGCGGCCGGCGTCGAACCGGGAGATCTCGACCAGGTCCTGCACCAGCCGGGTCAGCCGCCGGGTCTCGCCGGAGACCAGCCGCGCCGCGACGGCGGTGTCGGGCGGCAGTGTCTCGGCGTCTTCGTCGAGGACGTCGGTGACCGCGTTCATCGCGGCGAGCGGGGTGCGGAGCTCGTGCGAGACGTCGGCCACGAACCGGCGGGCGTCGGCCTCCATGGCTCTCAGCTCCCCGACCGTGCGCTCCAGTTCGGCGGCGGTGTTGTTGAAGGTCGTGACCAGTTCGGCCAGCTCGTCGGAGCCCTTGGCAGGCAGCCGGACGTCGAGCCTGCCCTCGCCGAGCTGTGCGGCGGCGGTGTTGAGCGCCCGGACCGGCCTGAGCACCTGTCTCGCCGCCAGCAGGGCGAGCGCGACGGCCAGCGGAAGGACGAGCGCGGCCGTCTGCCAGGCGGATTTCGCGAGTTCGTCGATGGCCTGTTGCTGCTGCACTAGTGACGTGAGCGAGTACACCTCGACGCCGCTGTTCCTCATCGTCCCGTCGGGTTGCCGGGCCAGCACCGGCAGCCCGACCAGCAGTTCCGGGATGGTGCCGCGGTCCACGCGCTGGAACTGGATACGGCCGTCGCTCGCGACGGTCTGCCGTAGCTCGGGGGAGAAGGTGGTCAGGTCCGGCCCGTTGACCGATCGCATATCGCGGTAGACCGCGACGGCGTTCAAGCGCAGGCTGCCGGCGAAGTCGTTGAGCTGATCCTGGGTCGGCGGCGTGGACAGCGGGCGGCCGTAGGCGCTGACCCGGTCCTTCAGCTGGTTCATCGCCGCGTCCTGGACCGCCTCGAGGATCTCGGTCCGGGCCGAGACGTAGCTGGCCCCCGCCGCGGCCGCCGCCCCGATGATCGTCATCGCCGCGAAGGCCAGGATGAGCCGGGGCCGCAGCCCGGAGAGCAGCCTCATGAACGGCCGAACCGGTACCCGAAGCCGCGGACGGTCTGGACGTGTTCGGGTTTCGCGGGCACGTCTTCGATCTTCGCCCGCAGCCGCTGGACACAGGCGTCGACCAGCCGGGAGTCGCCGAGGTAGTCGTGATCCCAGACGGCGGAGAGGATCTGCTGGCGGCTGTAGACCTGGCCCGGCGTGCGCGACAGCTCCAGCAGCAGTTTCAGCTCGGTGGGGGTGAGCGAGACCGGCTCGCCGTTCTTCGTGACCACCAGCCCGGCCCGGTCGATGACCAGGCCGCCGTGCCGTTCCCCGGCGGCGTCGTCGCTCGCGGGCTTCTCGCTCACCGCGCGCCGCAGCACCGCCCGGATCCGGGCGTCGAGCACGCGCGGCTCGATCGGCTTGGTGACGTAGTCGTCGGCGCCCGCCTCCAGCCCGGCCACGATGTCGAAGTCGTCGCTGCGGGCGGTGAGCATGATGATCGGCACCTCACCCGCCGAGCGGATGCGGCGGCAGGTCTCGAAGCCGTCGATGCCGGGGAGCATCAGGTCCAGCACGACGATGTCGGGCTGGAACACCCGCAGTTTCTCCAGCCCCAGCTCACCGCTCTCGGCGGTGTACACGGTGTGCGCCTGCCGTCGCAGCGCGAGTTCCAGCCCCTCCCGCACGGACGCGTCGTCTTCGATCACAAGGACACTTGCCACGCCGCCATTATTCGGATCTCTCCGCGCGTGTGCGACTCGGCTCGATCTTGTAGCAGAACCATGACATTGTCCGGACCTCACGGCTAAACGGCGTGGGGACAGTGGGACCCATGGCCCTCCTCATCCACGAAGCGAAGCCGACCCCCGCCCGCCGTCCGCTGCCGGGACGGCACGCCGAGACCAGGCGCACCCTGTCCAGGGCCGTGTTCCAGCTCGCCACCGGACTGGGACTGGCCGTCGCGTTCGTCGTGACCTACGTGCTGTTCGTGCACACGTCGGCCGGGCAGCTCGCGGAGAACGGTGTCGTCCGGAGCGCGCAGTCCGGCCGGTGGTCCACAATGGACTGGGCGGGGCCGCTGCGCGACCAGGACATGGTGCTCGTGATCGGCGCCGCCGGGATCGGGCTCGTCGTCCTGGCGCTGCTGCGGCGCAAACCCGGCCTCCTGATCCCCGCGCTGAGCGTCCTCGTGCTCCCGCTCGTCGCCGCGCAGCTGCTCAAGCTCTACGTGCTCGTCCGTCCCGAACTGCCCGACGGCGGCCGCGGGCCGGGACACAACAGCTTCCCCAGCGGTCACGTCAGTGCCGCCATGGCCATCCTGATGGCGCTCGCTTTCGTTCTGCCCCAACGGTTCCGTCCGGCGATCATCGGGATCGGCGGCGTCGCCGTCGCCTGGGTCGCGTCGTCGACCATCGCGCTCGGCTGGCACCGGCTCAGTGACACGGCGGGCGCCTGCCTGCTCGGGGCGTCGTTCGCCTGCCTGCTCGCCGCCTGGCTGACCACCCGGCGCCGCGACCTGCGCCGCACGCCCGCCTACCTGGTCGCGCTGGCCACCGTGCTGCCGACCGGGATCGTCCTGATCGGATTCGCGGTGCTGAGCACGGCCACCGACGGCGCCGCCCAGTTCGTCGCCGCGCTGGTGCTGGCCGCCCTGTCCGCGGTGGGGGTCGTGCTGGTCGCGCTGTGGCCGCTGCGCGGATCCGCGTTCGAACGGCGGACCGGCGTGGAGACCAGGGTGGTCGACGATCTGCTCGAGACCCGCCTCGTGACCCGCCGCTGACGCGGGTCTTCGGAGGCGCTCCGGAATGTCACGTATGGGACCGTTCGGGTCCCGTACGTGACATCGGTGCTTTCACAACGCCGGTCGAGTCCCGCCGAGCGCATTCAGCGGACCGAATGCGTCAATCCCGGGCCCGGCTCAACGGCGACGTCGGGACCCGCGGCGAAGGCGGAACCGCCGAGGGTGCCACGACCACCCGGTTCCGCCCGCTCCGTTTCGCCTGGTACATGGCCGCGTCCGCGGCGCGGAAGAGCTCGCCGTAGTCCGTCGAGTGTTCGGGCGACAGCCCGACGCCGATCGACACGGTGCATCCGTGGATCGGCCCCACCGCACGGGGTTCGTTGGTGGCGTGCCCGCTGGCGAGTTCGGTCAGGCCGGTGATCGCGGTCTTCGCGACGGCCACCCGGATCCGTTCGGCGATCCGCATCGCCTCCTCGCGCGTGGTGTCCGGCAGCAGCACCGAGAACTCCTCGCCGCCCCACCGCCCGACGACGTCCGTGGAGCGGGTGTTCTGCCGCAGCACGGCGCTGACACAGCCGAGCACGATGTCGCCGCCGGAGTGCCCGTACTTGTCGTTCCACTGCTTGAAGTGGTCGAGGTCCAGCATCAAGAACGCCGTCGGCCGCCGCCCGGTCTGGTCTTCGAGCAGCCGGAGCGCGGCCGGGGCGTGGAAGGAGTCTTCGGTCAGCAGCCCGGTCTTCCGGTCGCGCTGGCTGCGCGCGATCGTGTCCGCCAGCGCCTGCGAGAGCCGGGTCGAGCGCAGCGCGATCCCGATCATCACCAGCGGCACCAGCGCGATGTTGACCGCGCCGAGGATCGTCGTGCACGCGGCGAGCTGCAGCGCGTAGACGAAGTCCGCGTTGTCGGCCCAGCTGCCGATCAGCTTCTGCCGCCGCCAGCCGCCCCACGCCAGGCCACGCGCGATGCTGATCAGCAGTGTCTGGGACGCGAAGTACCAGAGCGCGGCGCCCACCAGCGCGACGGCGGCCACCGCGATGTCGCCGGGACGCTGGGGGAGCGTGCCCGATTCGAGCCAGGTGCGCAGTGACGTCAGCCGGGTGATCGTGTGCACGCCGAGGATGGAGGCGGCGTGCGCGGCGGTGGTGAAGAGGAAGGTCGTCATCGCCTTGTGCGCGATGGAGTAGCGCTGCACGCGCACCATCAGCAGCAGCGCGAGCGACAACGCGGGCGGCAGCAGCACGGCCGCCCCGCCGAGCCAGACGGCGGTCTGGTCGATGTGCTCGCCGCGGCGGTCGTCGGCCCGGCGTTGCTCCTCCGGATGCTGCGTCTGGACCAGATACCAGATCGTGCAGCCCGCGATCACGCCGAAGCGGACGAGATCCGTTGTCGTGGCGGAGGTCGTGAAACCGCTGTAGAGCGCCCAGAACGCGACCGCGATCTCGGTGCCGAGCATCCAGACGATCGCCGCGGGCGGCAGGCGCCACAGTTCCCACCCCGCCGGATGCCGCAGGGTGTTCCAGGCGCGGCCACGCAGCCGCCAGACGCGGGCGGAGGCGAGGCCGAGGGTGTCGGCGAAACCCCGGAGCGAACCGCGCGGCCGCGCCGAGACCGCGTCACGGTCGTGCTTGCCGAACTCGCTGACGAGGGTCACCTCCAACCCGTTACGCACCGCACCCGCTTCGATCTTGCTGGGTCACCACAAGGGGGTGACAGGGGGACCGCGTTGACGATCGCGTGAGACAGGCCGATACCCACGTTCGCCGGACGCGATTCCGCCGCGGGCTGGCATGGTGGCTCGTATGCCTGACGCCGCATACGACGCCGCCGAGGTTCCCGTGATGTTCGGCCCGGACTTCGACAGGGATCCCTCGCCCGCCTACGAATGGCTTCGGAGCAACGCCCCGGCGTTCCGGCTCCCGCTGCCCGGCGACACGTGGACCTGGTTGCTGACCCGGCACGCGGACGTCGTTTCCGCGATGGCCGACCCCCGGTTGTCCAAATGCCCGTCCGTCGCCGCGGAGCACTGGCGCAAGGCCAATCTCGGGCTGCCCGCCGACCACCGGCCGACGCTCATCGGGCATATGAACAACTTCGAAGGCGAGGAACACGCGCGGCTGCGCAAGGCCTGCGCCGGTGCCTTCGGCCCGCGGCGGCTGCAGCATATGCGCGACCGCACGCACCGGCTCGCGAACGAGCTGCTCGACCCGATCCTGGACCGCGGCGAAGGCGACCTCGTCGAGGATTTCGCGTACCCGCTGGGAATCCGGTCGATCTGCGAGCTGATCGGCATCCCGGAAAGCCTGCTCGACGAGGTCCGCCCGCCCGCGCTGGTGGTCGCCGCCGGCGACGTCACGGACATGGCGGCGATGCTCAAGGCGACCGACGACCTCGACGCGCTGCTCGCCGACGTCGTCGCCCGCAAACGCGCCGAACCGGGGGCGGACCTGATCAGCGATCTGCTCACCCAGGAGTCGGCCGGGAAACTGACCGACGACGAGGTCGCCGCGACGGCGTTCCTGTCGCTGATCGCCGGGCACGAGACGACGATCAGCCTCATCGCGTCCACCGCGCTGACCCTCATCACGCATCCGGAGGAGGCGGCCCGCGCCCGCGCCGACGGTGCGCATCTGACGCTCGTCATCGAAGAGGTCCTGCGCCGCGACACCCCGCTGCAGAACACCAGCTGGCGGTTCGTCACCGAACCGATGGAACTCGCCGGGCAGCGGATGGAACCGGGCGATCCGATCCTGTTGTCGTTGCTGGCGGCCAATCGCGATCCGGCGGTCCATCCCGAACCGCTCGCCTTCCGGCCGGGCGAGCGGCCGGTGCGGCACGTGGCCTTCGGCGTCGGACCGCATATCTGCATCGGCGCCGCGCTCGCGCGGATGCAGGCGTCCGCGGCACTGGAGACGTTGTTCGGCCGCGCGCCGTCGATGACGCTGACCGTGCCGGAGGACCGGCTCGTGTGGTGGCCGAGCGCGATCACGCGCGGCCTGCACAACCTGCCGGTGAAGCTCTAGCGTGGGCTGAAAGCGTCCTTCACCTCATCTCATGCGGTGAAAGCGTCCTTCACCGCGTCGCATGCGGGGAAAGTCCCCTTCAGCTCGCTCTAGACCGCGCCTTCGAGACGGCCCCGCAGCACGTTCGCCTTCCGGTCGTCGAGATCCATGACGAGCTGGAGCGCGTCGCGCCACGCGGCCATCGCCTCGTCTTTGTGCCCCTGGTCGGCCAGCGCGCAGCCGCGTTCGTCGAGCGCGTCGGCCTGACCCCAGACGTCGCCGCAGTTGCGGTAGGCGGTCAGCGCCTGCTCGCAGTACCCGAGCGCCTGGTCCAGATCGCCGAACCGGCGGCAGGTCCTGGCGAGCGGCACCAGCGCGAAACCCATTCCGTGCTGGTCGGCGTCCTTCGCGTAGGCGTCGAAGGCGCGCAGGCCGTGATCGAGGGCCAGGTCCCGCTCCCCGAGGTCGCGGTAGGCGCGGCCGAGATGGACCCGCGCGGTCGCTTCGCCGAGCCGGTACCCGATCCGCGCGTTCACCTCCACGCTCTGCTCGGCGAGCCGGACGGCTTCGGCGTAGTCCTCGCGTTCGTGCGCGATGTTGCCGAGCCCGACCAGCGCCCAGCCGAGGCTCGGATTCTCGCCGATCTCCTCGGAGATCTCGACGGCCTGGCCGAACAGATCGCGCGCGCGATCGAGGTCGCCGCGCCGCCGGTGCGCCTCGGCGAGGTTGATCGCCGACCACGCCAGCCCGCCGAGGTCATCGCCCGCCTTCGCGGACTCGATCGCCACCTCGTGGCTGGAGATCCACGTCTGCCACGGCCTGCCGAGCAGGTGGTAGTCGAACAGCTCCACCGGCAGCCGCCAGCCGACCTCGTACAGCCCGTGGTCCAGCGCCAGCCGGGCGACGCCGGTGATGCTCGGCATCTCCGACGCGCACCAGATGTAGGCCTCGTCGAACGTGGCGAACCGGAGCGGCTCGACACCGTCGGGCGCGGGGCCCAGATCGATGTGGTGGTCGCGGGCCGGGGTCAGCGTCCAGCTCGCCGCGTTGGCCGCGTACAGGTACCAGTGGGCCAGCCGGGAGACCGCCGCCTGCCGCTCGTCCCGCCACTGCCCGGCGTTGGCCTCTTCGGCGGCGTAGACGCGGAGCAGATCGTGGAACCGGTAGTACCGCGCGCCGACCTGCTGGACGAGATGCGCCTGCACGAGCCGGTCCAGCAGCTTTCGCGCGTCGTGCTCGGGCAGCCCCGCGAGCGCGGAAGCCGCACCCGCCGTGAACCGCGGGCCGGGATGGAGACCGAGCAGCCGGAACATCCGGGCGGTGTCGGCCTCCAGCGCGCGATACGACCAGCTGAAGGCGGCCTTGACCCCGACGGTGTCGTCCTCGACGGCGAGCAGTTCCAGCCGCCGCCCCTCGGCGACGAGTTCGCGCGCGAGGTCGCCGACGCTCTGATGGGGGTGGGTGGCGACCCGTTCGGCGGCGATGTTCACCGCGAGCGGCAGTGCCGCGCACAGCCGGACGAGCCTGCCGACGCCTTCGGGATCGCCCGCCGCGCGGTCGTCGCCGATGAGGTCGGCCATGAGCTGCGTCGCTTCGAGCTCTCGCAGCGGCTCCAAGGAAACCCCGACCGCGCCGCCGCCGACGACCAGCCCGGAAAGCCGCCGCCTGCTGGTGATCAGCACGGTGGTGTCCGGCGTGCCGGGCAGCACCGGCCGCACCTGGGGCGAGTCGAGGGCGTTGTCCAGTACGACGAGGGTGCGCTGGCCGCGCAACAGGCCGCGCAGGAGCGCGAGCCGCATGTGCTCCTCGGCGGGGACCCGGTCGGGGCGGACGCCGACACAGCGAAGGAGGTCGTCGAGGATGTCGGCGGGTTGCGCGGGCGAGCCCGCCGCGTAGCCGCGCAGATCCGACCAGAGGACGCAATCGAACTCTTCTTGGCGCCGGTTCGCCCAATTCAGCACGAGCGCGGTCTTCCCGACCCCGGGCGGCCCGGCGACGAAGACCACTTTCGCCTTTTCGGTGAAGACCTTTTCGTCCAGCAACGCCAAATGTTCTTCGCGGCCGACGAAATGATCAGGCGGCGGGGGAAGATGCACATACGGTTCCGCGCGGGCGGCCTCGGCGAGCACGATCAGTGTCCCGCCCGCGCCCAGCGCGCGATCGCAGGCTTCGGCGAATTCCGCGCTCGGCGGGGTGAGCCCGCGTTCGACCCGGCTGATGAGACTTTTGTCGACATAGGCGAGTTTCTGAAGCTCGCGCAACGCCAGCCCGCAGGCCTGCCGCCGTTGCCGCAAGGCGCGGCCGAACGTCGACGCGGCCGTCGAAACCGGCCTCGGTTCCGCGCGTGCTTTCCCGGTCTCCCCGGATCTGGCCGAACCGGAATTCTCGGTCACCAGAAGCACCTTTCTCCCCGCTTCGCGGCAGATCGTGCCACAACCTTCCCATTACCTGGGTCACAACATGGCCACCGGGTGTGCGCGGACGCGAACTCTGCCCCCAAACTGTGCGAGAACGCGCCCGTTCCCCACCGGTGCGCCGGTCGAAAGGGAGGTGGATCATGCGCGACCGCGAAATGTGAGCAGGCCCTGTTCCGCCTTGCGAACACCGGGCGAGTGCTGATCTCCTCGGAAACCGGTCGTGGCCGCCCGTTCCGGCGGCCACGACCGGGACCTTTCGGAACATGTAGGACCGCTTAACGTCGGTGTAGATCTTTTCACTTGTCCTGACGAGTCGCCCGAGGCAGCTTGGAGAGGTATCGAGCGGCCCGGCGAAAGGAACCAAGTGAACATCGGCGCGCCGGGAACCCTGGCCCGGATGGGCGTTCTCGCGTGGGCGTGGGGATCGGGGTTCCTGTGGATCAAGCTCGCGCTGACCGGGCTGCCGCCCGTTCAGGTGACCGTCATCCGCTGCGCCCTCGGCGCGGCCGTCCTTCTCGTGCTGAGCCGATGGGCCGGGCAACGCCTCCCGCGCGGCCGCCGGATCTGGGGCAGGCTCCTCGTCGCCGCGTTCTTCTGCAACGCCTTGCCGTTCGCGTTGTTCAGTATCGGTGAACTGACCGTGGATTCCGGCGTCGCGGGGGTGATGAACGCGACGACGCCGCTGTGGTCGTTGCTGATCGGGATCGGGATCGGCACCGAACGACGGCTCACGGTGGTCCGCGTTGGCGGGCTCGTCCTCGGTTTCGCCGGCATCCTGCTGATCTTCGCGCCCTGGCAGAAGAGCGGCCTGCTGGGCTGGGGGACGCTGGCCCTGCTCGGCGCCGGAATCAGTTACGCGGTCGCTTTCGCTTACATGGGAAGGAAACTCGTCGGCGAAGGCGGTCCGGTCGCGATCTCCGCCGCCCAGCTGCTGACCGCCACCGGGCTCAGCGCGCTCGCGCTGCCCTTCGACGCCGCACCGGCCGGGCCGCTGAACGTGACCGCGGTGCTCGCCGTCGTGGTCCTCGGGATCTTCGGCACCGGCGTCACCTTCTACCTCAACTACCGCCTCATCGCCGACGAAGGCGCGACCTCCGCGGCGACGGTCGGGTACCTGCTGCCGGTCGTCTCGGTCGCGCTGGGCGCGATCGTGCTCGGCGAGGACCTCGGCCCGCGGGTGCTCGCCGGGATGGCGGTGGTGCTGCTCGGAGTCGCGCTGACGCGCTACGTGAGGTCTTCGGCGAGCAAGTCCATCAGCAACCCGTCGTGCCAGCCCTCGCCGTCGGTGTCGCGTTCGTAGCCGCGCATCACACCGACCTCGCGGAAGCCGACGGCCTTGTAGCAGCGGATGGCGGCGTCGTTGTCCACGGCGGGATCGATCACCAGCCGATGGTGCCCGCGATCGTGCAGGAGATGCCGCGCCATCGTGCGGACGGTGTCCGTGCCCAGCCCCCGGCCGTGCGCGGCCGGGTCGAGGAAGAGGTCGACCGACGCGTGCCGGTACATCGGGTCCTCCTCCTCGCCGTACTGGACGAAGCCTCGGACGACGTTCCCTTCCAGTACCGTGAAACAGGCGGTCGTGGGGTCGTCGAACGGCCAGGTGGGGGAGTCGTCGACCGAACCCCAGCGCGCCCCGACCTCGGCCGTGCCGCGGATCCGCCGCAGGTCCGGGACGTGGGCCTCGGTGACCGGGGTCAGTGTCACGATCTCCCCGCGCAACTCGGTGGTCAGTTCCCCGCTCCGTCCGCTCGTCCGAATGGCTTCAGTCTAGGGAGAAACCGGCGGAGGCGCCGCCGGACCGCAAGAACACGGGGGCTTTCCCAGCCGGAATCCGGTATCAACGAAAGGGACGACGGAGGTGGGTCATGGGGAACCCGATCGAGGAATTGCGTCCGGTGCGGGAACTGGTCGACGGTGGGGCGACGACCGTGCGGGCGGCGGTGTTGCGCAAGGCGACCGAAGCGGTGGTCGCGAACGCCCGCGACGCGACGGACTGCCGGATGCTGCTGGAGATGCTGGGGCTGCATTCCGAAAAGGCGGTGCGGACCGAGGACGAGGCCGCCTGAGGCCATTCGGGCTCGTGAGTGTTGAGGACGGTTAGAACCGTCCTTGCCACTCACGAGCCCCAAACGGCTCAGGAGGTTCAACGCCGCGGCAGCACGCAGAACTCGTTCTCTTCCGGATCGGCCATGACGACCCAGTCGTCCGACTCGGGGTCTTCGACGATCCTGGCGCCGAGTGACACGAGCCGGGCGACCTCTTCGCGCTGCTCGAGTTCGGTGGGCGCGAGGTCGAGGTGCAGCCGGTTCTTGCCCGACTTCCCCTCGGGCACCGGCTGGAAGAGCAGGCTCGGCACGCCGGGGCTCTTCAGCTCGACATAGGTCACGCCATGACCGTCGGTCCACCGCTCGGTCTCGGGGTAGCCGAGTGCTTCCTTCCAGAACGCGGCCAGTGCTTCGGCCTCACGGCAGTCGACGGCGACGGCGAGCATCCGGGTGCGCATGCATCCACGGTGGCACGGAACGGCGAGGTTTGCCGGATACGCGGACGGGCATCCGGCGGGGAGCAGAGCCACTCGCCGAAGGGAGCACCATGAAGGCCGTCACCTGGCACGGCAAACGCGATGTCCGGGTCGACACCGTCCCGGATCCGAAACTGGTCGAACCGACCGACGCGGTCGTGCGGATCACCTCGACCGGTATCTGCGGGTCCGACCTGCACCTTTACGAGGTCCTCGGCGCCTTCATCGACGAGGGCGACATCCTCGGGCACGAGCCCATGGGCATCGTCGAAGAGGTCGGTTCCGGCGTGAGGAACCTGAAACCCGGCGATCGCGTCGTCGTCCCCTTCAACATCTCCTGCGGCCACTGCTTCATGTGCGACCGCGGCCTGCAATCGCAATGCGAGACCACCCAGGTCACCGAACGAGGCAAGGGCGCGGCGCTGCTCGGCTACACCAAGCTCTACGGGCAGGTCCCGGGCGGCCAGGCCGAATACCTGCGCGTCCCGCAGGCTCACTACGGCCCGATCAAGGTGCCGGACGGCCCGCCGGACGAGCGGTTCGTGTACCTCTCCGACGTCGTGCCCACGGCTTGGCAGGCCGTCGACTACGCGGACATCCCGGAAGGCGGCACGGTCGTGGTCTTCGGGCTGGGTCCGATCGGGCAGTTCTGCTGCCGGATCGCGAAACACCGCGGCGCCGGCAAGGTGATCGGCATCGACCTGGTGCCGGAACGCCTCGCGAAGGCGGCCGCGGCCGGAGCCATCACCTTCGACACGCGTGAACACAAGTACCTCGGCGACCTCATCCGCGAGACCACCGGCGGCCGGGGAGCGGACTCGGTGATCGACGCCGTCGGGATGGAGGCACACGGTGCCCCGATCGGGCGAATGGCGCAGAACCTGGTCGCCCTGCTGCCCGACCCGATCGGCGCGAAGATCACCGAGAAGGCCGCGATCGACCGGCTCAGCGTGCTGTACGCGGCCATCGACTGCGTCCGTCGCGGCGGCACGATCTCGCTGAGCGGCGTCTACGGCGGCATGGTCGACCCGCTGCCGATGATGGACCTGTTCGACAAGCAGCTCACCCTGCGGATGGGGCAGGCCAACGTCCGGCGCTGGATCGACGACATCATGCCGCTGATCACCGACTCCGCCGATCCGCTCGGCGTCGAGGGATTCGCGACGCACAAGATGCCGCTGAAGGACGCGCCCCACGCCTACGAGATCTTCCAGAAGAAGCAGGACGGTGCCGTCAAGATCCTTCTGGAGCCGTCGGCGGCCTGAGGTGTCGGCCCGCCGAAGCCGGGTATCCGGTGGATGGACCCTGACGGAAGGAGCGATGGGATGACCACGGCACGAGACATCATGACCGCGGGCGCGACCTGTGTGTCCGCCTCCGAAACCGTGCTCGACGCGGCGAAGAAGATGGCCGCCGAGTCCGTGGGCGCGGTACCGATCTGCGGCGAGGACGGCAAGCTCAAGGGCATGCTGACCGATCGCGACATCGTGGTGAAGGTGCTGGCCGAAGGCAAGGACCCGAGGGCGCTGCACGCTTCGGAGCTGGCTCAGGGCGAGGCGGTGACGATCGGCGCGGACGACGACGCCGAGGAGATCATGCGCACCATGGCGAACCACAAGGTCCGGCGCCTGCCGGTGATCGACGGGCACAAGCTCGTCGGCATCGTGGCGCAGGCCGACGTGGCCAGGGCCCTGCCCAACCCGGACAGCGGTGAACTGGTGGAAGCCCTGTCCTACGACTGACCCGGCATACTCGCTCGGTGGCGTTCTTCGACATCGAGGGTTACGAACCCGTGTGGCTCTCCGGGCTCCAGGCGATCCGGAGGGCGCACGGGGATCGCTTGCGTTCCCTGGTGGGCAAGCGGTTGCGGGCTGTCCACCTGACCTGGTTCACCGAGTACGCCGAGTGGCTCTCGGACGCGCCTGTCGTGGCCGACTTCGGCGAAGAGCGGCTGGAGATCACGCACTGGAAGTTCGACGAGCTTTCCCTGACCTGGAACACGATCGATCCGTACGGGAAGTCCTCATGGGACTGGGGTGACCCGGCCGAGCCCAGCCCGCTCCGGTGGCGGCAGGACGTCTTCCCGGAACTGTCCGCTTTGGAGGGTCAGGTGCTCCAAGACGTCGAGCTGCTCGAGTGCGCGACACGGGACATGGCGAACGGCATGGTCGCGCTCGGCTTCGTCTTCCCGCACGGCCGGTTCACCGTCTTCAACGCGCTCGACGAGAACGGCATCGAGTACACCGAGCCCGATTCGTCCTACCGCAGACATTCACCGGCGGGCTGAAAACCGGGTGCGGCCGCCGTGGATCTTGGCGATACTTCCCGGCATGTCCCGGATCAAGCTGGCCGAAGCGCTCGCTCTGCGCGCCGACGCGACCAAGAAGGTGGAGGCACTGCGCTCCCGCATCGTCGACAACGCGCGGCACCAGGAGGGCGAGGAACCGTCGGAAGACGCCTCCGCCCTGCTCGTCGAAGCCGAAACCGCGCTGGACGAACTGGAATCGCTGATCCGGCGGATCAACCGGACCAACGCCGCGACCTCGCTCGGGGAGGGCACGATCACCGACGCGATCGCGCGCCGGGACGTCCTCCGGCTCAGGCACGGTGTCCTGACCGCGGCCGCCGACGCCGCCGCGGGGCGCAACCAGGGCGGTTACGGCCGCCAGCTCCGTTCGGAACTGCGCTACCTCTCCGCGCTGCCGGTCGCGGAACTGCGGTCCCGCGCGGACCGCGTCGCCGGGGAGATCCGGGTGGTCGACGTCGAGATCCAGCGCACCAACTGGGAGACCGACCTCCTGGACTGAACGTGGAAAGAAGGTAGCCCTCCGGGAAGCGGGCACAAGCCGAGGACCGGCGGTATTCCGGTCCGCCTCCTGGTACGTCGCGGGCAGCGTGGGGTTCGACTCCCCGATCACCCGCCCAGCACGGCACACAGGTGACGGCGCAAACGGCACAGTTCATCACCACGTGCCGGTCCCGGAGGGCGAGGGCGGGTACGGGGCCTTTCCACGCGCATTCCCGTGCGCGCAGTGGTGTTCCCGACATCTTCACCCCGCCGAGGCATGGGCGCGGCTGATCGACTCTGTGCCAAGGTGAAGAGCGGAACAACCCAAGAGCCCAGGTGGTGACCCCGGATGGCACTGAAGATCGGTTACAAGGCGTCGGCCGAGCAGTTCGGCCCGCGCGACCTCGTCGAGTACTCCGTGCTCGCCGAGCAGGTGGGGCTGGACAGCGTGATGGTCAGCGACCATTTCCAGCCCTGGCGGCACCAGGGCGGGCACGCGCCGTTCTCCTTCGCGTGGATGGCGGCGGTCGGCGAGCGCACCGAACGGGTGGTCCTCGGCACCAGCGTGCTGACCGCGACCTTCCGCTACAACCCGGCCGTGGTCGCGCAGGCGTTCGGCACGCTCGGCAGCCTGTACCCGGGCCGCGTCCTGCTCGGCGTCGGCAGCGGTGAGGCCCTCAACGAGGTCGCGGTCGCCCGTATCGAGTGGCCCGCGTTCAAGGAGCGGTTCGCGCGGCTGCGCGAGGCGATCGACCTGATGCGCAAACTGTGGTCCGAGGAGCGCGTCACGTTCGAGGGCGAGTACTTCCAGACCACCGACGCCACCGTGTACGACCGGCCCGAGGGCGGGGTGCCGATCTACATCGCGGCGGGCGGCCCGGTGATGGCGAAGTACGTCGGCAAGCAGGGTGACGGTTTCATCTGCACGAGCGGCAAGGGGATGGAGCTCTACACCGAGAAGCTGCTGCCCGCGGTCGCGGAAGGCGCGGAGCAGGCGGGCCGCAGCACCGGCGACATCGACAAGATGATCGAGATCAAACTGTCCTACGACCCGGATCCGGCGCAGGCGCTGGAGAACACCCGGTTCTGGGCTCCGCTCTCACTGACGCCGGAGCAGAAGGCGGGTATCGAGGACCCGGCCGAAATGGAGAAGGCCGCGGACGCGCTGCCGATCGAACAGGTCGCCCGCCGCTGGATCGTGACCTCCGACCCGGCCGACGCCGTCGAGCAGATCAAGCCGTACGTCGAGGCGGGCTTCAACCACCTCGTCTTCCACGGTCCCGGCCACGACCAGGAGCGGTTCCTGCGGTCGTTCTCCGAGCAGGTCGTCCCGGGGCTGCGCGAACTCGCCTGACCCGAGGTTGCGGGCGGCACCGCGCGAGCGGTGCCGCCACCGGGTCGAGACCGGTGGTCAGGACTCGGTGACGAGTTTGCCGATCTCCTGGTCGAAGTCGAACCATTCCGGCTCGGACCCGGCGGGGACGACGTCGTAGGTACGGTCGAGGAATTCGGCCAGCTCCTGCGCCGGGGCTTCGAGTACCGCGCAGCCGTCGGGCGCGCTGAGCGCGAAAATCACGATCGAGGTGTCGTCGGCCGGGCTGATGATCACATCGCCCTCACCCGATGGGGTGAGGAGCCCGTCCGCGAGGAGATCACGGCCGAACATCCACCGGACCGTCCCGCCGCCCGAGTGGTAGGCCACCACGACGGCATAGGGGTCTTCGGGGTCGTATTCGAGATCGGCTTGGACGGGGAGCGGATCCGCACCGAAAGTGCGCAGGCCGAAGACGATCGTCCCCCGGATGAGGTCGCTTTCCTTGTCCAACGCTTCAGCCCCTTACGTTCGGTTGCTGTTGATCTTCAGCTATTGATAACGCAATGTGAAGCCTTTTCGTGACCCGAGTTGACAAGGTTCACACGTTCGGCTGAGAGCTGCGTCTCACGTGCTCACGGACGGTTCTCGTCGGGCACGTGCGGTGAGCGGCCGGTAAATGCGATCAGCCGTGCAAAAGAAAGAGACTCCGCACGTGCATATTCCGGTGAATGAGAATAGCCAGCCGTTCGGCGGAGTGAATCACTTTTCCTCGTGGTTAACATCATTGTGCGTCGTTCACGTATTCCAGGAGATCGGCGTGGCTCCGTCCTGGACCCCGGCGAGCATGGTCGTTGCGGATAGGGAAAGGAGCGGTAATGGGCGTACGCATCACCGTCGCCATTCCCAGGCAGGACGCCGGGCAGCGGAACACGGTTCACGGGCCGCGCGGCCGGGTGGTTCCGAACTGCGCGCCGGTCTCGCCGGGTGTGGTGACCGCGCCGGCGGTGCCCCGTGTCCAGGGGCGTCGCCGTGATTGACCGGCTCCCGATGCGGGTCGGGCAGGCCGACATCGACCGGCTCGAGGGTGTCATCGCCGCGCTCCGGGCACGCGACTACCGGGAGGGCGGCGGCTCCTGCCGGGAACTCCTCCAGGTGCTGGAGCCCTACGGCGCGGCGCTGCGGCGGGGGATGATGCCCGAGCCGCTGGCCCGGCGGCTGGCGGGCGTGGTCGCCGATCTGCACAACCTCAGGGGCTGGACGGAGTTCGATTCCGGCCGCCCCGCGCGGGCCGAGCGGCACTTCCGGTGCGCGCTCGAACTCGCGGCGGAGGCGGGCGACGACGACCTCGTCGCGAATATCCGTTACCGGCTCGGCCGGATGTACCTGCATCACCGCTCGCCGGCGGACGCGCTCGAGCAGTTCGCACAAGGCCAGCTCGCGGCGCGCCGCGCGGGGCGGCCGCTGTCGCAGGCGATCCTTTCGGCGAACGAGGCGTGGGCGTACGCGCTGCTCGGTGACGTCCGCCAAGCGCTGGACAAGCTTTCCCTTGCCCCGGAACAATTCGCGAACTCCGTCGGCGACGCCGTCCCCTCGTGGTCCGCCTTCTTCACGGCCAACGACCTGGCCGCGATGATCGGCACGGTGCGGACCGAACTCGCCAGGCTCGTCGACGTCCGGCACTGCCGGGAGGCGATTCCCGCGCTCACCCGGGCCATCGACGGCTACGGCCCGGACATGCTGCGCAGCCGGTCGCTGACGATGATCTGGCTCGCCGTCGACCACGCGCTGGAAGGCGATCTGGACCGGGCCGCGGAGGTCGGTCTCGCCGCGATGGAGATCGCGGATGGGATCCGTTCCGCGCGGACGCGAGATCGTTTGAAACCCCTGTCGGAAAGCGTTCGGAAGCGAGTCGGCGATATTAATGCGCGAGATATCCTTGACCGGATCGCAACCTTTCGAGCCAGTGCCTGAGCGCCGGAGAATAGGTGGAGGAATGACCGGATCAATTTCGCCGGGCGTAGGCTCGCGGGTATGAAACGGACTTCGTTCGCGCAGTGGCCGTGTTCGATCGCGCGCACCATGGACCTGCTCGGCGACTGGTGGACGCCGCTGGTCCTGCGCGAGGCGTTCTACGGGATCCGCAGGTTCGACGAGTTCCAGCAGGAGCTCGGCATCGCGCGGAACACCCTCGCCGACCGGCTGCGCCGCCTGGTCGGGGAGGGGTTGCTGGAAAAGCGCGCCTACCAGGCCGACCCGGTCCGTTACGACTACGTCCTGACCGAGAAGGGCGCGGATTTCTACGGCGTGCTCGCCGCGATGTCGCGCTGGGGCGACCGCTGGCTCTCCGGGGAGGCCGGGCCGCCCGTCACCCTTCATCACGAGACCTGCGGGCAGGACACGCACGCGGAGGTCGTCTGCGCGCGGTGCGCCGGGCCGTTGACCGGGGAGAACACCCGGGCGCGGCTCGGGCCCGGCTACCCGCCGAAGCTCGCGGACCGGCCCGATGTGGTGCGCCGCTTCGCCGCGCAGGAGGGTTTGACAAGGTAAGTCCATCTACGCAACTATCGAGGTCACGAGCATGGGAGGCGGGCCACGATGGAGTGGACGGGCGCCAAGTACGCCGACAAGCCGACGGTCGAGGTCGAGGCGTGGGTCGACGCCGTCCCGGAACGGGTCTGGTCGATCGTCTCCGACGTGCGGCTGATGCCGGAGATGAGCCAGGAGCTCCAAGCCGCGGAATGGTGTGACGGCGCGGAAGGCGCGGCCGCGGTCGGCAGGCGGTTCGTCGGCCGCAGCAAACACGACGCGCTCGGCGAATGGGAGACCACGTCGCATGTCGTCGAATGCGACGAGCCGCGCGTGTTCGCCTGGGCCGTGCACGACGCCGAGACCCCCACCGCGCTGTGGCGCTTCACGCTGGAACCCGAGAACGGCGGGACGAAACTCCGGCAATGGATGCAGCTGGGGCCGGGACGGTCGGGTCTTTCGCTGGCCATCGACCGGATGCCGGACAAAGAGGAGAAGATCGTCTTCGTCCGGTTGCGTGAATTCGAGAAGGCGATGACCGGCACTCTCGCCGCGATCAAGGAGCGGGCCGAGGCGGACGGCGCGTGATGCGGACGGCGACCACGGTCGAGGCTTCCCGTGGCTCTCGGGAGACGCTGGATTTCGTGCTGGAGGCGGAAAAACTCGGTCTCGACGAGTGCTGGGTGGCCGAGGCGTGGGGTTCGGACGCGCCGTCGGTGCTCGGTTATCTCGCGGCGCGGACGGAGCGGATCCGGCTCGGCTCGGGCATCATCCAGCTCGGCACCCGGACCCCGGTGGCGATCGCGCAGGCCGCGCTGACGCTCTCGGAGCTTTCCGAAGGCCGGTTCGTCCTCGGGCTCGGTGCCTCGGGGCCGCAGGTGATCGAGGGGCTCCACGGTGTTCCGTTCGCCCGGCCGCTGACGCGGATGCGGGAGACGGTCGCGATCATCCGTCAGGCGTTCGCCGGGGAGAAGATCGCGTTCTCCGGCAAGGAGTTCGAGATCCCGCTGCCGGGGGAGAGCAGGCCGATGCGGCTTTCGACGGCGCCGAACCCGGACATCCCGATCCATCTGGCCACGCTTTCGCCGAAGCTGCTGGAGCTGACCGGTGAGATCGCGGACGGCTGGCTGGGGACCAGTTTCGTGCCGGAAGGGGCGCAGGCCTACTTCTCGCATCTCGACGCAGGCCTCGCGAAGGCGGGCCGATCGCGGGCGGACCTCGAAGTCTGCCAAGGCGCGGAGGTCGCCTTCGCTAAAGACGAGGACGAGTTGCGCGGGATGGTCGCGAGCCGCAAGGCCGAGCTCGCGTTCAGCCTCGGCGGGATGGGCTCGGCGAAGACGAACTTCTACAACAACGCCTACAGCAGGCAAGGCTGGGCCGAGGCCGCCGCGGCGGTGCGGGAACGCTGGCAGGCGGGCGACCGGGAGGGCGCGGCCGCGCTGGTGACCGACGAGATGGTGCTCGGCACGACGCTGATCGGCACCGAACCGATGGTGGCGCGACGGCTGCGTGTCTGGCGGGACGCCGGCGTCGACACGGTCCGGCTGTATCCGGCGGGGGAGACGGTCGCCGACCGGCTCACGACCCTGGGACGCGCGCTGGACCTGGTCCGGGCGCTGGGCTGAATGCCCGCGCCGGTTGAGGTGACCGGCCGAGCGCGACGGCGGACGCCTGCTCCAAGCGGGTAGAACTTGTTTCACTTTCGCCCGCCGTCCGGAGAACATGACCTCGCTCGTTTCCCACGCGAGGAGGATTCATGGGTCCCGATCTGTCCCGCCGTCAGGTCCTGCGCGGCACCGGGCTCGCGCTCGCTTCGGGGCTGCCGTTCGCCGGGACGGCTTCGGCCGCCTCCTCGGTGGTCGGCGAGTACGACGTCGTCGTGGTCGGGGCGGGCGCGGCGGGGATGACCGCCGCGCTGACGGCGGCCAAGCGGGGCCTCAGCTGCGTGGTGCTGGAGAAGGCGGCGAAATTCGGTGGTTCGGCCGCCCGGTCCGGGGCGGGGATCTGGATTCCGTGCAACTCGGTGCTGGCACAGGCCGGCGTCCGCGACACCCCGGAACAGGCCGCACGGTACTTGGCCGCCGTGGTCGGCCCGTCGATCCCCGCCTCGCGGCAAGAAGCGTTCCTCGCCAACGGCCCGGCGATGCTGTCCTTCGTGATGGCCAACAGCCCGCTGCGGTTCCGGTGGATGGAGGGCTACAGCGACTACTACCCGGAACTGCCCGGCGGCATGCCGGACGGCCGCTCGATCGAACCCGACCAGCTGGACGGGAACATCCTCGGCGCCGAACTGGCCAATCTGAACCCGCCCTATCTCGCCACACCCGCGGGCATGGTCGTCTTCAGCGCGGACTACAAATGGCTCGCGCTGGCCGCGGTCAACCCGAAGGGCGCCGCGGTGGCGGCCGCCTGCCTCGCCCGCGGCACCGCCGCGGCGCTCGCCGGGCAGAAACCGCTCACCATGGGCCAGTCGCTGGCCGCGGGACTGCGGGCCGGGCTGCAGCGCGCCGGTGTCCCGGTCTGGCTGAACACGCCGTTGACCGATCTCGTCATCGAGAACGGGAAAGTCGCCGGGGTGACCGTCGCGGCGGGTGTGGTGAAGGCACGGCGCGGGGTCATCGTCGGCTCCGGCGGGTTCGAGCACAACGCCGCCATGCGGGCCGAATACCAGCGCCAGCCGATCGGTACACAATGGACTGTCGGCGCCCGGTCGAACACCGGCGACGGGATCCTGGCCGGAAAGCGCGCCGGGGCGGCGCTGGACCTGATGGACGACGCCTGGTGGGGCCCGGCGATCCCGCTGCCCGGCGAACCGTATTTCTGCCTCGCCGAGCGGACCCTGCCCGGCGGGCTGATGGTGGACGCGGCGGGCAGGCGGTTCGTCAACGAAGCTGCCCCGTACAGCGATGTCGTGCACACGATGTACGACCGGAACCCGACGTCGCCCACCATTCCCGCGTGGCTGGTCGTCGATCAGCACTACCGCAACCGGTATCTCTTCCGCGACGTCGCGCCGCTGCTGCCGTTTCCCGACGAGTGGTACTCGGCGGGCGCGGTCAAGAAGGCGTGGACCGTGGAATCGCTCGGCACCGCGATCGGTGTCCCGTCGCAGGCGTTGCGCGCCACCGTCAACCGGTTCAACGGGCAGGCACTGTCCGGTGTGGACGGTGACTTCCATCGGGGCGCCAGTGTTTACGACCATTACTACACCGACCCGTACGTCCTGCCGAACTCGTGCCTCGCCCCGCTCTGGGAGCCGCCCTTCTACGCGTTCAAGATCGTGCCGGGCGACCTCGGCACCAAGGGCGGGATGCGCACCGACGCGCGGGCGCGGGTCCTGCGGGCGGACGGGTCGGTCATCCCCGGGCTGTACGCCGCCGGGAACGCCAGCGCGGCGGTGATGGGCAACAGTTACGCGGGCGCGGGGTCGACGATCGGGCCGGCGATGACCTTCGGTTACGTCGCGGCGAACGATCTCGCCGATCAGGCTTCGAGCTGACGGGCGCGATCCGGGAGCTTGAGTCGTGAAACGGCGATGACGAGCGCGAAAGCGGTGAGGGCGGCGACGGTCCGGATGACGTTGTAGGTCTCCCAGCGATCGAGTATGGCCGCGTGGTCGGCGGGGGCCGTGGTGACCGCCCAGACCTTGATCCGGCCGTTGATCGGGACGTTGCCGAAGCGGGTGACCAGGAACGACGTCACGACCAGGGCCGCGGCCGCGCCTGCCAGCCATCGCGGCCGCCCGCGGCTCAGCAGGGCGAGCGCGAGGGAGCTGATCGCCGCGAGCGCCATCGCGGACTGCATGACCACGCCGTTCCGCTGCATCAGCGCCGTGTGGAAGGTCAACCGCACGTCGAGCGGGACGACGTCGAACGTGGCGGCGACGTTGACCACGCCGTAGCCGAACGCCCCCGCGAGCAGTCCGGTCGACAGGAGGGCGACGCCGGTGACGAGATCTGACCTTATCTTTGACATTCTGTCAAACATAGCCGGATCGAGTAAGTCTGACAACGTGTCTGATTTATTGCTGTCGGGCCAGTCCGTGAAGGCCTCCGTTAAGGTGAGGCGTTCGCGTGGCATCAAGGGCTGGGGGGTCCGCCATGATCATCAAACGTGCCTATCACCACGGGGATCTTCGTCGTGCGCTCGTCCTCGCCGCACGGGAGCTCCTGGTCGAACGAGGTCCGGAGGGGGTGAGTTTGCGCGCCGCCGTCGCGAAGGTGGGTGCGTCCACCGCGGCGCCATATCGGCATTTCCGCGACAAGGACGCGCTGCTGGTGGCGGTCGCGCTGGAAGGGCATGCCGGGTTGCAGGAGTGTCTGCGGGGCAGCGGCGACGGGACGGTCACCGCGCTCGGGCATTCCTACCTGGGCTTCGCCCTGGAGAATCCCGCGCTGTATCGCTTGATGGCGGGCGCCGGGATCGGTGACCGTGCCGCGTATCCGGAACTGGCCGAGGCGCACCGGGCGACCTGTGCGGTACTGGCCGATCGGGTGGGGGAGCGGAACGATCCGGGCGGCTTCGCCGTCACGCTCTGGTGCCTGCTTCATGGGCTCGCCACGCTCGTGATCGACGGTCACGTCGAGCGCGATTCCGCTGTGGCGGAGGCTGAGCGCAGCCTCGGGCTTCTGGTCCATTAGCCGAGGACGTGGGAACGGTCATGTCGGGGTAGCTCGAACGACTGTGTGGATTTCGGTGCGTTGGATGACCAGGAATCCACACGGTCCCGCGTGACCGGTCCGGTCGCGGCGGGGTGTGTGGATATCGGGACGTTGAACGTCCCTATCTCCACACACCCCTCACCTGCGGTGACACTCGCGCGTCCCCGATCACGTCGGGTAGCCGCGGGGCGTCGTGACCACGAGCCTGGGGTCAGCCGATCGACGGGATGAACGTCGGCAGCCGCCGGACCTTCGTGTCCTGCTCGAAGGCGTAGGCGACGGCCAGCAGTGACGGTTCGCTGAACCGCCCGCCCATGATCGACAGTCCCAGTGGCAACGGCCCGGCGTACGCCATCGGGACGGTCATGTTGGCGTAGCCCGAAACGGCCGCCGGGCCGGACGAGTCGATCAGCAGCGCGCCGTCGCCGACCCCGAGCTGTGTCTTCCACGCGGCGTTGTTCGTCGGCGCGACGATCGCGTCCAGTTTCGCGCCGCGCAGCGTCTCGTCGAGGCCTCGCCGGGCGGCGCTCGTCGCGGCTTCCCGCATCGCGCGATACGCCGGATCGTTCAGATCACCGGTGGTGGCCTGCGACCGGTCCCAGAGATTGTGGGTCCAGTACGGCATTTCGACGGCCGCGTGGTCCAGGTTGTACTGGATCAGCCCCGCGAGGTCGGCAGGATGCTTGCCGCCGGTGGAGGCGAGGTAGGCGTTGATGTCGTGTTTGAACTCGGTCCTGATCGCGGGGAACTCGTTGGCCGCGATGACGTCCAGGTACGGGATGGTGATCTCGACCGTGGTCGCGCCGAGCTTCCGCAGCCTGGTCAACGCCTGCTCGAACGCCGCCTTCGTCGTGTCGTCCGGGGTGTAGACCTCGCGCCAGACACCGATCCGTTTCCCGTGCAAAGCGTTGGGACGCAGGAACTTCGTGTAGTCGTCGAGAGACTGTCTCGCGGCGTCGACGGTGATCGGGTCACGACGGTCGGCGCCGTTGAGGGCCGCGAGCAGGATCGCGGCGTCGACCACGTTGCGCGCCATCGGGCCCGCGGTGTCCTGCTGTTTCGACACCGGCACGATCCCGCTGCGGCTGACGAGCCCGAGGCTCGGCTTGACGCCCACGATGCCGTTGGCGCCGGATGGGCAGCTGATCGAACCGTCCGTTTCGGTCCCGACGGCGACGGTCGCCAGGTGTGCCGCGACGGCGACCCCCGGGCCGGACGACGAGCCGCACGGGTTGCGGTCGAGGACATAGGGGTTCGCGGTCTGGCCGGCGAGCGGGCTCCAGCCGTTCGACGAGCTGGTGGAGCGGTAGCTCGACCACTCCGAAAGGTTGGCCTTGCCGAGGATGACCGCCCCGGCCTCGCGCAGGTTCTCGACCACGCCGGCGTCACGGTACGGGCGCGACTCCAGCAGCGCGGTCGAGCCCGCGGTGGTCGGCTGCCGGTCCGCGGTGTCGATGTTGTCCTTGAGCAGCACCGGGATGCCGTCCATGGGGCCCTTCGAGCGGTGCCGGTGCCGCCGCAGGTCACTCTCCGCGGCGAGCCGCAGCGCGTCCGGGTTCGTGGAGAGCACCGCGTGCAGCGTCGGGTTCAGCTTGCGGATCCGGTGCAGGTAGAAGGCGGTCAGCTCGACCGAGGACAGCCGCCCGGAGCGCATCGCCCGCTGCAGATCGGGGATCGTCGCCCGCTCCAGGTCGATCCCGGCCACGACGGGGCGCCCGGACCGTTCCGCGGCCCATGCCGGGACGGCCGTGGTGGCGGACGCCACGGACACCATGGCGAGGAACGCCGCCACGGCCGCGCCACGTCTTTTCAAGGAATGTCTTGTCAAGGAATTCCCTCCTTGGTCGAAAGAATTCCTGAACAGTACGTGTGTCACCCCGTTTCGGAAGTGCCGGAAAAGGTGGCGGGACGGTGATTTAATCGCCTCGCGAACGCCTCGGCCGGTAGGCGGCCGGTCACGCAAACAGCCGGTGGCCCAACGGTTCTGCACGGGGTGGCACCGGTCGTGGACGCACGGTGAGGCGATTCCCGGGATTTCGTCGGAAATATTCCGCCCGTATTCGATCGATCGCCCGGTGCCCGCGTTGGTCGGGGATTGTTCGGGGTTCGCCGATCATCCGGCCCGGTTCTGGCGCGAACATTCGGCGAGCGCGGCACCGAAGGAACGGGCGGTGCTCGTCAGGGCGGTGACCGCGGAAAGCGGGTCGCGGCGGGCGGGCAGGACGGCGGCGAGTGCCGCGCCGACCCGGCCGTCCGGGGTCCGGACGGCGACGGCGGCACAGCCGAGCCCCTCGGTGATCGTCTCCGACTCCGCCGCGAACCCGGCCGCGCGGATCTCCAGCGCGTCGGTGTCCGGTTCGGCGAGCGCCGGGTGATGGGCGGCGAGGAGCCGTCCGGCGGCGGTCCCGGGCGGCAGCGGGCTGCCCGGCCACACCGGGACGTCGTCCGCGGGCAGGACGGCCCCGGCCGCGACGAGCGCGCGCCCCTCCCTCGGGACCACGAGCACCAGGCTCGCGCGCATCCGCGCCGAAAGCGCCGGCAGCCATTCCTTGGCCAGGTCCCGTAGTTCGGGCTGCCAGTGCCGCCCGAGCCGGAACACCCGCGAACCGATCCGGTAGCCGCGGCCCGCCCGTTCCACCGCGCCCAGGTCGGCCAGCTGGTCCAGCAGCCGGTGCGCGGTGGTCTTCGGGAGCCCGGTGGTCCGCACGAGCTGGGTCAGCCCGGCCTGCCCGCCGTGCTCGTTGAGTGCTTCGAGCAACGCGAACGCGCCTTCGAGCACGCCGCGTCCGCCCATGGTTTCCCGCATCGCCGCCCTTTCCCGAAAACAGGCCACACCGGAGAAGTAAAGTGCGCCCCCACCCGGCCGGGATACGAACTTCCGGGCAGCCGATCGGGCGGGGTTCCGCTGAACGGCCCCTTCGCCGACGTGACCGACACCGCGTCGCGAACCACCCTGCCGGGTCCGGCGTCCCGGCGCGTTCCTGGCATGCTGGCAAGGTTCGCGCGAACACCACAGCTCCAGGGGGACGTCGATAATGGAGGAGATCCGCCGCCTCGCCGATCGGTTCGATCTCATCGAGCCTGTCGGCGGTGGCTCCATGGGCACCGTGTGGCGGGCGCGCGACGAGAATCTGGAGCGCACGGTCGCGGTCAAGGAACTCCTTCTGCCGCACGGCGCCGGGGAGCAGAAGGCCGACGAGGCCAAGAACCGCGCGCTGCGCGAGGCCAGGATCGCGGCGCGGCTGGTGCATCCGCACGCCATCACCGTCTTCGGCGTGATCGACGAGCAGGACCGCCCGTGGATCATCATGGAGTACCTGCCCTCGACCAGCCTCGCGGAGAAGCTGCGTGAAGGGCCGATGGAGGTCGACGACGTCATCCGTCTCGGCATCCAGCTCTGCTCGGCGCTGGCGGCCGCGCACCGGGCGGGCATCGTCCACCGCGACATCAAGCCCGGCAACGTCCTGCTGGGCGACGACGATACCGTCAAGATCACCGACTTCGGGATCTCGCGGGCGATGGGCGACGTGCAGCTCACCGCGACCGGCGAGATCTCCGGGACCCCGGCGTTCCTGGCGCCCGAGGTGGCCCGTGGTGAGGACGCCACGTCCGCTTCCGACGTCTTCTCACTCGGCGCGACGCTGTACACCGCGCTCGAAGGCGGCACGCCTTACGGCACGGCGGAGAACCCGATCGCGTTGCTGTACCGCGCGTCGAGCGGCGAGATCACGCCGCCGACCAGGTCCGGGATCCTGACACCGCTGCTGAACCGGCTGCTCGACGTCCGGCCGGACAGCCGGCCGACGATGTCCGAGACCGAGCGGGAGCTGCGGGCGCTGGCGGCGGGGGAGCCGACGACGCTCGTCGCCGAGGAGCCGCCGCCGAAGGCGCGCAAGGGAATGCTGATCGGCGTGCTCGCGGTGTTCCTCGTGCTCGCGGCGGCCGCCGCCGCGGCCGTGGTCGTGGTGCTCAACCGCGACGACGACGCCCCGGCGGGGCAGGCTCCGCCGCCGGCTTCCCAGTCGCAGTCCGTGGCCCCGGCCACCTCGGAGCCGGTGCAGCCTTCGCCGTCCTCCGCGCCGCCTTCGACGCCGCCGCCGTCCTCGTCTTCCTCGGTCGCGCCGCCGCCCGCGCAGACACCGGGGCAGGCGCTCTCGGCCTACTACGCCCTCATCCCGGGGAATCTCCAGGCGGGGTTCGCCACCCTGAGCGACAACTTCAAGCAGACCAGGAACCAGAGCTTCGAGCGGTATTCGAACTACTGGAGGCAGTTCAGCGCGGTGACCGTGTCGAACGTGACCGAATCCGGCAACACGGTGACGGCGACGCTCACCTATGTGCGGGCCTCCGGCGGGACCACGACGGGGCGGGAGACCTTCGTCCTGGTCCAGAAGGACGGCCGGTACCTCATCGACTCCCAGCGGGCAGGTTGAGTTTCCCGGCGAGGCGCTGAAGCCAGGCCTCGACCTCGTCGGGGGAGCGGTCCGGGAGACCGAAGATCGTCTCGGTGACCCCGGCCGCTTCCAGTTCGGCCAGTTTGTCCGGATCCGGGCGGACGCCGAGCGCCGAGATCTCCGGCTCCCCGGCGCGGCCCTCTTCGTGCCAGATCTCGCGCAGCCGCCGCGCTTTGTCCTCGATGTCCGTGTCGCCGGGTGTGGTGAGCCACCCGTCGGCCGATTTCGCGATCCAGCGGAACGTCTTCTCCGTCGCGCCCGCGCCGACGATCACCGGGATATGCGCTTGAGCCGGTTTCGGCCATGCCCAGCTGGCGCCGAACGAGACGAACTCGCCCGCGTACGAGGCTTCGTCCTGCGTCCAGAGCGCGCGCATCGCTTCCAGGTACTCGCGCAGCACCGTGCGGCGTTTGCCGCCGGGGACGCCGTGATCGGCCAGCTCGTCGACGTTCCAGCCGAAGCCGACGCCGAGCGTGACCCGCCCGGCCGAGAGATGGTCGAGGCTGGCGATCGTCTTCGCCAGCGTGATCGGGTCGCTCTCGACCGGGAGGGCCACCGCCGTCGCGAGCCGGATCCGCGTGGTCACCGAGGCCGCCGTGGCCAGCGCGACCCACGGGTCCAGCGTGCGCAGGTAGCGGTCGTCGGGGAGCGACGAGTCGCCGGTGCGCGGATGCGGAGCCTCCCGTTTGACCGGGATATGCGTGTGTTCGGGCACGTGGAAGGCGTCGAAGCCCGCGGCTTCGGCCGCCCGCGCGGCGGCCGCCGGACTGATGCCCCGGTCACTGGTGAACAGCACAATCCCGTGTCTCACAGGCGGTCACGCTATTAGAACGTGTTTCAGTTCGCAACCGTCGCGTGCAGCGTGACCGGCAGGGCGTTCAGCCGCCAGGTGCCCGGATCCGGGATCCGCAGGAGGCCGTCGGCGAGGGCGAGATCGGGGAACCTGCGCAGCAGGGCGGTGAGCGCGACCTCGACCTGAACCCTGGCCAGTGAAGCGCCGAGGCAGAAGTGCGGCCCGTGGGCGAAGGCGAGATGCCACGCCGGTCCCGCCGCGCGCCGGATGTCGAAGACGTCCGCGTCGGGGAACGCACTGGGATCCCGGTTCGCCGCGGCGATCGCGACGGTAACAGGTTCTCCTTCGGGGATGAGGGTGTCGCCGATGCGGACGTCCGTGGTCGCGAACCGGGGGATCGTCAGCAGCTGCGGGCTCTGCCAGCGCATCACCTCCTCGATCGCACCGGGCATGAGCGCCGGGTCTTCGCGAAGCTCGGCCAGCTGTTCGGGATGGGACAGCAGGATTTCGACGGCGTTGGCGATGAGATTGCCGGGGACCTGGCCGCCCAGTACGAGTTGCCAGACGAGGGCGACCAGTTCGGTTTCGCTCAGCCTGTCGCCGTCTTCGGCCTGGATCTGAAGCAGCTGCGACACGACGTCCTCGGCCGGATCGAGCTTCCGGTCCGCGATGGCGGCGAGCGCGCCCTCGACGATCCCCGGGACCGCCTTCGCCAGCCCCGTCCCGTCGCCGGCCGAGACCAAGGCGCCGTATTCACGCCATCGCGGACGGTCGGCCTCGGGGATGCCGACCAGTGCGCAGATCACGTCCACCGGCAGCGGGCGCGCGAACGCGGTGACCAGGTCGATCCGGTCTTCTCCGGCGAGTTCGTCGAGGAGATCGTTCACGAGCCGCTCGATTCCCTCGCGGAGCGCGGCGGCCTTGCGCGGGGTGAACGCGGGGCGACGAGCCGCCGGAGCCGGAGGTGCTCCGGGCCCTCGACCTCCTGCATCGTCCGCATGTACGGGCGGCAGTGGTCGGGGATGTCCATCCGCTGGTAGCTGTTCGCGCTCAGGGCGAACCGCGGGTCGCTCAGCATCTTCCGTGCCTCTTCGTGGCGCAGGACCGCCCACATCGAGAACCCCGGCGCGGCGAGTTTGGCGATCGGGGAGCGCTCGCGGACGGGGCCGTAGGCGGTGAACGGGTCGCGCAGGACCTCGGGGTCGGTCAGGAGGATCTCGGGAACGTCGGACAAGGTGGCTCTCCCAGTTCGGATGTTCAAATCAGATGTTCTCATCATCTGAATGGTCAAGGTATCTTGATCCGGGTCCGAGAGCAATCGTGCTGGCTGACGGGAGGCCGATGGTCCGGCTGAGCAGGGCGGAGACGCAGGAGCGCAATCGTGCGAAGGTGCTGGCCGCCGCGCGCGACGAGTTCGCGGAGCAGGGTTTCCGGGACGCCAAGATCGACGTCATCGCCGAACGGGCGGAGCTCACCCGCGGCGCGGTCTACTCGAATTTCCCGGGGAAACGCGCGCTGTACTTCGCCGTCCTCGCCGAGCTGGCCGAACGGTCCGCCGGAGCGCCGCACGCCGTGCCGGGGGAGACGCTCCAGGGTGCGCTGGGCGCGCTGGCCAGGGCTCGGGTGGCGGCGTTTCCCCTGGACGAGGACCAGGCGGGGCTCACCCGCGACCTGATGCCCGAGGTGCTCGCGGACGAGCACGTCCGGCGCCCGTTCGCCCAGCTGGTGAAGCTCAGCGGGCTGCTCCTCGGGCTCGCGCTGGAGCGGCTCGACCCGCCGGAACGGCCGGCGGGATCGCCGATCCCGCGGCGTGTCCGGCTCGCGGAGACCGTGCTGACCACGCTGCACGGCGCCGGCCAGCTGGCGGCTACCGCGCCAGGGCTCGTCGAGCCCTTCGACGTCGTGAGCGCGTGCGAACGGCTGGCGGGGCTGGCCTTCAACGACTGGTGGGCGCCACCGGTGATCACGCCGACGGCGCAGGCCGCCGACCGGCCGTGGTCACCGCCCGGGGCCGTCGACCTCGTGCGCGCCGAATCCTTCGTGCCCGGCGACGGCGTGGTCGTCGTCCTGGGCACCCACCGGCTGGCCGCCGCGGAAGAGGCCGTCCGGGCCTCGGGTCGCGACGTCACGGTCGTCGCCGTGACCAGTGATCCCGACGAGCTGGTGCCGCTGACCCGGCTGATCGTCGCGGAAGTGTGCGGTGGCCTGCGGCAGGCGTTCCCGGACTCGTCGTGGCCGGGGTGCGCGTGGTGTGCGACACGACCGGCACACTGGCGGCCGCGGCAGGGGTGCTCGCGGTCAGCGACGAGACCGAGGCCGCGATCCGGGTCGAGCGGGGCCGCATCGTCGCCACGGCGGACGGGCGCGGCGCGGGCTACGCGGTCTCGGGCGAAGTGTCCCGTGTGGACAGTGCCTAAACCGTGTCCGTGTGCCGGATCCGGTACACCTGCAGGCGAAGCCCGTAGTACTTGTCGGTTTCCCCGACCCAGACCATCCCGAGCCGTTTCGCGGTCGCGATGGCGCGCGTGTTGTTCGGCCGGGCGACGGCGAACAGTTCGTCCGTGTCCTGGGTGAACGCCCAGCCGATCAGCGCGCGGGCGGCCTCGGAGGCGTAACCCTCGCCCCAGGCGTCCGGGTGCAGCTGCCAGCTGATCTCCAGGTCTTCTTCGAACGGTGGCAGCAGATGGATGCCCAGCCCGCCGACGACCATGCCGTCTTCCTTGCGCTGCACCGCCCATCTTCCGCGCGGTGGCACGAGATTCGGCTGCGCCTGCTGCCAGGCCTGCAGAACCGAACGCATGGCCGCCGCGTCGGTCACCCGGTCCATCGCCGGGGTGAGCCAACGGGTCACGTCTGTGGTGCCGTAGATCGCCAGCGCGGCTTCGGCGTCGTCCTCGGACCAATCACGGACGACGAGCCTCTCGGTGGTCAAGTCCATAACAGAACGTTACGCGCACCGGTGGGGCCATGGGGTGTCCGGATCATGACAACTCGGCAACCCGCGTACCTTGGCTTCATGCGCGCCGACGCCTCGATCGCCCCTGACCAAGCCTGCCCGATCGCCCCCGTGGTCGACCTCGTCTTCAGCCGCTGGACCACGCCGATCCTGTGGGCGCTCAACGAGTTCGGCAGGCAGCGGTTCGTCGAACTCGAGCGTCGCATCGGCTCGATCACGCCGAAGGTGCTGACGCAGCGGCTGCGGCAACTCGAACGCGACGGTCTGATCACCCGGACCTATCACGCCGAGGTGCCGCCCCGGGTCGAGTACGAGATCAGCGACCTCGGCCGGAGCCTGGCGCCGCTGTTCGCGACCCTCGCGGACTGGTCGACGGAGAACCTGCCGAAGGTGGAAGAGGCGCGGTCGGCTTACGACTCGGGTAGCTGAGCGGCTTCCTCACGGACTACGCGGTCGCCCCCGCGACCTCGGCGACGCCACTGGTCCCAGCGGGTGGCGCGTGAGGGACACCTCGGCTCGGTCGAGGAAGCTCGACCGGCGATGTCACGTGACCGACCGGACGACACGCGTGATCCGGCGGACGACACGCGTGGCTGGAGGAACGACACGACCGCGGCCGGGTTCCGCCGCGAGTCGTCCGTCTGATCACGTGTGTCGTCCATCCAGCCACGCGTGTCGTCCGGTCAGTCACGCGAACCCGCCGCCGGCGCACCGGCGGTAGATACCTAAGCCGCCCTTGGCTCTGACCGTCCTCACCACTCACGAGACCAGGTAGCTAACCGCCGCTTATTTGACCGATCGGTCCAGATGTGGCTAAGCTTCCGTCGTGTCCAGGGTGAAGGAATTCGACGTCGACGCGGCCTGCGAGGCCGCGCTGGAACTGTTCTGGCGGCAGGGCTATGAAGCCACCTCCGTCAGTGACCTGGTCGCCGAGCTCGGCATCGGCAAGGCGAGCCTGTACGCGACCTTCGGTACCAAGCACGAGCTGTACCTGACGGCCTTGAATCGCTACATCGCCCGGGGCAACGAGCGGTTCGTCGAGGACTTCGCCGGGCCGGGGCCGGCGCTCGCGGGAGTGCGACGGCTCATCGATCGCTATCTCGCCGAAATCCTGGGCGAATCGGGGCGCAAGGGCTGTTTCGTGGTCAACGCCGCCATGGAGATGATGCCGAAGGATCCCGAGGTCGTGCGGGTGATCGAGCGCAGCTGGGACGCGCTCGAGCTGGCGGTGCGGATGGCGTTGAGCCGGGCGAAGGCGCAGGGCGAACTCGACGCCACCGCCGATCCCGAAGAGCTGGCCGGATTCCTGCTCACCGTCCTGCAGGGCATGCGGGTGCTGAGCAAGGGGCCGGACCCCGCGGCGCGGGCCAAGGCGACGGCGAGGCAGGCCATCGCGGTCCTCGAAGCCGCTCGCAAACAGTGATAATGGAACGATCGGACCAGAAAGTTGGATAAAACTGTGGGGAAGCGATTCAGCGGCAAGGTCGTCCTGGTCACCGGGGGCGGCTCCGGGATCGGGCGCGCCACGGCGGCGGCCTTCGCACGCGAAGGCGCCCAGGTCGTCGTTTCGGGGCGGGACGGCGAGAAGCTGCGCCAGACCGTGAAGGAGATCGAGACGGATGGCGGAACGGCCGACGCGGTGACCGCGGACGTGAGTGTCGGCGCGGAAGTCGAGCGCCTCGTCGCCGAGACCGTGCGGAGGCACGGCAAACTCGACATCGCGTTCAACAACGCCGGCATCCTCGGCAGCCCGGCCCCGGCGGCGGATCTCGACGAAGACGGCTTCGACGCCGTCGTCCGGACGAACCTCACCGGCACCTGGCTGTCCATGAAGCACGAGATCGCCCAGATGAGGAAGACCGGCGGGGGCGCCATCGTCAACATGTCGTCCAACGTCGGCTCGCACACCCGTCTGCCGGGGATGGCCGCCTACGCCGCCTCGAAGGCCGCCGTGGACGTGCTGAC
Organism: Amycolatopsis sp. EV170708-02-1; assembly: GCF_022479115.1. NCBI lineage: Bacteria > Bacillati > Actinomycetota > Actinomycetes > Pseudonocardiales > Pseudonocardiaceae > Amycolatopsis > Amycolatopsis sp. EV170708-02-1. Next base: position 404,198 of record NZ_CP092497.1, on the reverse strand, counting down.
CAGGACCGCCGCCCGCGACCACATCGCCGAGGGCATCCGGATCAACGCGGTCAGCCCCGGCGCCACCGACACCGGCATGTCGTTCCGGCCCGGCGAGACCGAGGCCGATCGCGCCGCCCGGCTCGGCGCGGTCATCCCGCTCGGCCGGATCGGCGCGGTCGACGAGATCGCCGCGGCGGTCCTGTGGCTGGCGTCGGACGAGTCCGCGTTCGTCGTGGGGCACGACATCGTCCTCGACGGCGGCGCCAGCGCGTGAGCCTCAGCGGCGCGACGGCAGCAGCTCCTGCATCTTCGTCTTGATGCCCTGCGTCAGCAGGTGCCAGGCGTCGGGTTCGCCCTTGAGGACGGCTTCGGTCATGGCCTTCACCTGGTCGAAGGTGGCGTGCGGCGGGATCGGCGGCACCTCGGGATCGCAGCGGACGTCGAGCACGGTCGGCACGTCGGTCGACAGCGCGACGTCCCACGCCTCGCCGAGCTGGGCGGGATCGTCGACGGCGATCCCGCCGAGGCCGATCTCCAGCGCGAAGTCCGAATAGGACACTTCCGGCAGGGTCTGCGACGGCTCGAACTTCGGCGCGCCGCCCATCGCGCGCAGTTCCCAGGTGACCTGGTTGAGATCACCGTTGTGGAACACGCAGACGACGCACCTCGGGTCCGTCCACAGTTCGCGGTAGCGGGCGATGGTCAGCAGTTCCGCCATCCCGTTCATCTGCATCGCGCCGTCGCCGACCAGTGCGATCACCGGCCGGTCGGGATGGGCGAACTTCGCGCCGATCGCGTAGGGGACACCGGAACCCATCGTCGCGAGGGTGCCGGAAAGCGTGCCCCGCATCCGGCCGCGCATCCGGAGGTTCCTGGCGTACCAGTTGGTGGCGGAACCGGAGTCGGCGGTGACGATGGCGTCTTCGGGGATCCGCTCGGACAGCTCGTGCACGATCCGCATCGGGTTGACCGGATCCGCGTCCAGCATCGCCTGGCGGGTCAGCGTCTCCTGCCAGTCGCCGACGTTCTTCTCGATCTTTTCCCGCCAGCCGCGTTCGGTTTTCCCTGCCAGCAACGGGATCAGCTGCTGCAAGGTGCCCTTCGCGTCGCCGAGCAGATTGACCTCGGTCGGATAACGCAGCCCGAGGAACCGTGGATCGATGTCGATCTGGACTGCCCTGGCCTGGCCGAATTCCGGCAGGAACTGCGCGTACGGCATGTTCGAGCCGACGATCAGGAGCGTGTCGCAGTCCCGCATCATCTCGTACGTCGGCCGGGTGCCGAGCAGCCCGATGGATCCGGTGACGTACGGCAGGTCGTCGGGCAGGACATCCTTGCCCAGCAATGCTTTCGCCACTCCGGCACCGGTGAGGTCGGCGACCTCGCGCACCTCGGTGACGGCGTTGCGCGCGCCCTGGCCGACCAGGATCGCGACCCTTTCGCCCGCGTTCAGCACCTCCGCCGCGCGGGCGACCTCGTCCGACGGCGGGATGACACTGGCCCGCGGATGATCGGGCGGGGAGGACGGCACGTGCTTGAACTCGTGCCGTGGCGGCTGATAGGGCTCCTCCTGCAGATCCGCGGGGATGATCAGCGCCGTGGGCGCGCGCTGGGCGATGGCCGTGCGGAGGGCGCGGTCGAGGGCGTTCGGCAGCTGTTCGGGAACGTTGACCTCGACGAGGTACTCGCTCGCGACGTCCTTGAACAGCGCTTGCAGGTCCACTTCCTGCTGGTAGCTGCCGCCCATCGCGCTGCGCGCCGTCTGCCCGACGATCGCCACCACCGGCACATGGTCGAGCTTGGCGTCGTAGAGGCCGTTGAGCAGGTGGATCGCCCCCGGGCCGGAGGTGGCCATGCAGACACCGGGCCGTCCGCTCAGCTTCGCGTACCCGACGGCCGCGAACGCCGCCATCTCCTCGTGGCGTGTCTGCACGAAACGTGGCTTGTCGTCCGCCGCGCCGAACGCGGTCACCAGTCCGTTGATGCCGTCACCGGGATAGGCGAAGACCTGCTCCACGTCCCATTCGCGCAGCCTGGTCAGAACATGGTCCGCAACGGTTTCGCTCATGGGCGCCGGATACCGCCCCGGTCCGGCGGCTAAACGTCCTCGAGGATCTTGGTGATCCCCGCGACGACGTCCGGATGCCCGAGCGTCAGCGGCGGCGGGACCCGGTTGTACGGCTCGCCGGTGCTGTGCGGGAGCGAGTCCACGGCGGTCCCTGCGGAGCGCACCCGTTCGGCCAGTGCGGAGGACTCGTCCGGCACCGGGTCGACCAGCAGGACATGGGCCGCGGCGCCGGGATGGCGTTCGGCCAGGCGCAGCGCGTCCGCGGCCGAGCCGCCGGCGGCCACCACGTCGATCGGCGGGCCGCCGGGTTCCGCGTCGCCGAGGACGTCTTCGGCCTGGCTGAGCGCGCCGTCGACGGGCAGTCTGCACCAGATGACCTGACGCTGGGCCGCGAGCGGCCGCCATGTCGCCGGGAGTTCGCCGTGCTTGCCCTCTCCGGCGGGGTCGAGCACCAGCAGCTTGGCCGCTTCGTCGCCGCCTTCGGTGACCACGGAGGGACCTTCGGCGCGGACGGGATCGGATTCGGCGGTCATGGCGTCTCCTCTAGCGGTTCGTGCGGGGGAGCTCGGGGGAATCCGTGTCCAGCGGCACGGAACCCGAGCGTACGAGTCCTAATTGGACGGTCTGCCGTTTCGTCACCGCTTCCAATGCCCAGTCCGTGGCGGTCCGCAGCCGGTTGCCCGGCATGGCCAGCAGGTGGTAGCCACGGGTGACCGTCTTCGCGGCGAAGCCGGAAAGCGGGATGTGCAAGGGATTCGCGGCGGCCTGGTGGGCGCCGAGGTCGACGACGAAGCCGAGATCGTGGTGCCGGTAGGTGCCGTGCGAACCGTGTCCGAGTGACGCCGCCACGTTCCGTCCGGCGAGTTTGCCCTGCCGCTCGGCGTGCTGGGCCGTCATCGGCGTGTACTCGCCGGGCCTGGTCAGATCCGGCACGGCCGCGGCGTCTCCGCACGCGTAGACGTCGCGCCGCCCGGGAACGTTCAGCTGTGCCGTCACGACCAGCCTGCCCTTGGCGGTCTTCAGCCCCAGGTCCTCGATGAGCGGATCCGGCCGGACGCCGACGCACCACACCAAGGTGTGTGTCGGCACGGATTCGCCGGAGGTCAGGGTGACGCCCTTCTCGCCGGCGTTCTCGATCGACGTCTTCATCAGCACCTCGACGCCGCGTGCGCGCAACACCTCGTCCGCGGTGGAGCCGAGCCGCCGGTCGAGTTCCGGCAGGACCCGGTCGGCCAGATCCAGCAGCAGCCACCGGATCTTCTGCTCCTTCAGTTCGGAGTGCCGGGCGGCGAGCGCGGCGGTGAACGCCGGACCCTGCGCGGCGACCTCCGTGCCGGTGTACCCAGCGCCGACCACGACGAACGTGCAGCGAGCGTCGCGTTCGGCCGGATCCTTCGCGGAGGCGGCGAGCTCTATCTGCCGGGTGACGTGGTCCCGCAGGTACAAGGCTTCCGGCAGACCACGGAAGCCGTGGGCGTACTCCGGCACGCCGGGGATCGGCAACAGCTTGTTGACACTGCCCGCGGCGACCACCAGGCGGTCGTAGCCGAGGTGGTGCTCGCGGTCCTCGGGGTCGGTGTAGGTCACGGTGTGGCCATCGAAGTCGACCGACGTCGCGGTGCCGAGCACGAGGCGCACACCGCGCAGCGTGCCGGGAATGGACACCGAGATCCGCCGCGGTTCCAGGATTCCGGCGGCGACTTCGGGCAGCAGGGGGAGATAGAGGAAGTAGTCGGTCGGGTTCAGCACCACGATCTCGGTGTCGTCGCCGACCGACTTGAGAAGCGTCTTCGCCGCGTTGTATCCGGCGAAGCCGCCCCCGATGATCACAACCCGCATCGTCAGTCCTCCGTGGGCCAGTCGCCGGTCGCCTTGCGGTAGCCGACCGCGCCCGCGCGCTCCGTGGCCGCCTTCACCGCACCGAAGATCGCGCCCTGCGCGGCGGCCGCGACGATCACCTGGGTCCAGGTGAAATCCCGGTCGGTGGCGTTCGGCGCGTCCTCCTCACCGCTCACGCGTTTCCAGATCTGCTTGAACGCGATCCCGGCGAGCACACCGCCCGCGGCGCTGACGACCATGTTCAGCGGTTTGTAGAGAACCTTGTTCACGACGACCTCTTTCGCAGGATCAGCCGGATCGTGACGAGCAACGCGAGCACACCGGCGAAGATCGGCAGGGGATTGGCACGCACGACTTCGGTGCCCTGGCGGAACTTTTCGGCCGCCGGTTCGGACACCTTGTCCGAGATCGCGGCACTGGCCTGATCGACCTTCGCGTCGAGGTTGTCGTTCACCCTCGTCTTGACGTCCATCTTCTTGCCCAGCGCGTCGAGGGTCTCGGTGAGTTCTTCGCGCGTCACGTCGCGGTCGGCGCGGGCTTCTTCGGCGTTCTTGGGGAAATCGGTCATGAGCGCACTCCCTGTTTGACGGTGTCGACGTCGTCGCGGACACCCTCGATGGCCTCTTCCGGCACCGGCGGCGTCGCGCTGGTGACCTCCTTCTTGCCGACGACCGCGGAAAGGCCGCCGATCAGCAGCAGCGCCGCGCCGATCACCACGGCCGCCAGCCACGCCGGCATGACCAAGGCGAGGGCCAGCACCACCGCGGCGATCAGGGTCGCCAGGCCGAAGAGCACGAAAATACCCGCCGCGCCGAACAATCCGGCGCCGACGCCCATTTTCTTCCCCTTGCCCTGCAACTCGAACACGGCGAGCCGTATCTCGTCGCGGACCAGGTGCTTGACCTCATCACTGAGATCGGAAACCAGTTCGCCGACCGACCGTTCCTCGGGTGGCTTCCGGTGGGTCTCTTCGATCATGGGGCACCTCCTCGGAGCGTTCTGCCCGCCGGGTACCCGGCCGTCCGGCGGGTCAATCACAGCGTGTTTCGCTCCACTGAGCGCCGGGTAGCCGGGGAGTGCCGGCTCGAGAAGCACCCAACCGACAGGAGGATGCATGAGCACGATCACCGAAATGGTGGACGTCGAAGTCCCGGTGAAGACCGCGTACAACCAGTGGACCCAGTTCGAGAGCTTCCCGCAGTTCATGGAAGGTGTCGAGGAGATCCGTCAGATCGACGCGACGCACACCCACTGGGTGACCAAATTCGGTGGGGTGAGCCGGGAATTCGACGCGACGATCACCGAGCAACATCCCGACGAACGTGTCGCGTGGACGTCGGACTCCGGCCCCGACCACGCGGGCGTCATCACTTTCCATCGCTTGGACGACAACAAGACCCGGGTCACGGCGCAGATGGAGATCGACCCGGAAGGCTTCGCCGAGAACGTCGCCGACAAACTCGGCGTGCTCGATCGCCGGATCAAGGGCGATATGAAGCGGTTCAAGGAATTCATCGAGAGCCGCGGCCGCGAGTCCGGCGCGTGGCGCGGTGACGTGGACCGCCCCGGCAGCTGACCACCGCCCGGGACCTCCCCTGGAATACGGCGTTTTCCTGGGGAGGTCCCGGGTATGTCAAGGGGTGAGGTCCATTACGAAGGGAGCGTTCCGGCATGACTACCAACGCATACGTGGCCTTCCTCGTCATCGGGGTGGCCCTGGTCATGCTCGACGGTCTGATCATCTACCAGAGCGGTAAGCGCTACCTGCGGGGTTCCCACGGCGATCCGGCCGCCGGCGCGTCCATGACGTGGCTCGTGACGGTGCTGTTCCACCTCGCGACGCTGGGAGTTTTGGCGCTACTGTCGACCATCGACATCGGGGGCAGCGATCTTCCCGGTGTGGTGGGCAGGCTCGGTGTTCTGCTGCTGGTACTGGCCATCGCCCACGCGATCACGCTCAGCGTGCTTTCGCGGATCCGTGGTGAGCAGGAGGCCGAAGCGGTCATCAACCGCCCCAGGCAGCGCGTTGAGCCCGAGCAGCAGGGCACGACCGTGACGCCGGTGCCCGGGCAGGACGGCCGTTACCCTGCGGCGAGCCCGTCCATCGAACAGCAGGCGCCGTACACGACGCCGTAGAAGTCGAGTGCTGGCAGGAGGTTTCGCCGTGCACGAGATCGATGACGAACTTTGGGAAGACTTCCATCGCGTGGTCAACATGACCTCGCGGGAACTGGCCGACTGGCTGCGCACGCGGTCGGCCGACGCCGAGGACGAAGCACTGCCGGACCAGGCGGGTACGCCGACCGGGCGGCATGTGCTGGGCATTCTCGGCAAACGCCGGACCGACCTCACCGCCGAGGACGAGCGGGTGATGCGCTCGGTCGTGCGGCGGGTCGAGGCGGAGCGACGCGACGATCTGGAGCCGGTCGCGGGCGAGGCGCACTGGCGGCACAAGCTGATGTCGGTGGGGCACGATCCGCTGAAACCCGCGTGACCCTTGTACACAAAGGCCCCCTTCACCGCGCTAGACGCGGTGAAGGGGGCCTTTGTGTACTTCAGGTCCGGTGCTTGAAGCCGTAACTCGCGTGCTCGGGGCCGTAACTCGCGTGCTTGAAGCCGGATGTGAGAGTTCCGCCTCCAGGCACGCGAGTTACGGCTCCAAGCACGCGAGTTACGCTTGCAGGCACGCGAGTTCGGACTTGAGGGCCGCTACTCCGAGAGCTTCCCGCGCAGCTGTTCCAGCGTCTGCGACAGGAGCCGCGAAACGTGCATCTGCGAGATGCCGATCCGTTCCGCGATCTGTGTCTGGGTGTAGCCGCCGAAGAAGCGCATGACGAGGATCGCGCGTTCGCGCTTCGGGAGTTCCCGCAGCAGCGGTTGCAGCGCCTCGTGGGTTTCCACCAAGGCCATCTCGTGGTCCTCCTCGCCGATCGTGTCGGCGAGCGAGAGGGCCTCGGTGGCGTTGTCGTGGACCGGTTTGTCGACCGACAGCGTCTGGTACGCCTGGCCGGCCAGCAGCCCCTCGCGTACGTCGTTGACCTCGAGCCCGAGGTATTCGGCGAGTTCGGTGGGCGTCGGCGCGCGGCCGAGCCGCTGGGACAGCGCGGCCGTGCCCTGGCTGAGCGAGACGTGGAGTTCCTTGAGCCGCCTCGGCACCCGCACCGACCAGCCGGTGTCCCGGAAGTGACGCCGGACCTCGCCCATCACCGTGGGCACGGCGAACGAGAGGAAATCGTGCCCACGGCCGGGGTCGAACCGGTCGACCGCGTTGATCAGGCCGATCCGCGCCACCTGCACCAGGTCCTCGCGGGGTTCTCCCCGGCCGGAGAACCTGGTGGCGATGTGCTCGGCGAGCGGCAGGAGCTCGGTGACGAGGCGGGCACGCAGTTCTTGGCGGCGCGGAGAGTCCTCCGGCAGTGACGACAGTTCTTCGAAGAGGGGTTCGCAATGGGCGTAGTCGTCCGCCTGCCGGGTGAGTGTCTTGCGCTCGCCACTCACCCGTCGCTCGTTCCCGGGGTCAGGACGAGCTCGATCGTCGTCGTGCCCCCAGCTCGCCGGGGATCGGTTCGCATCGCGCGGTCACCGACCCGGTCAAGGTCGTCAGGACGTGCCAGCCGAAGGTCGTCTCGCTCGGCAGGTAGGGCCTGCTCGTCCGCGTGGAGATCGAGACGGCTATTCCTTCCGGTATCTCGTGAAAGACACAACAAAGAACGGCTCCCAGTTCTGCGGGCTGGACAAGTTGGGAACAGGCTTCGTCGACGGCCATCTTCGCGTCTGAAATGGCGTCCAAGCCGAAGTCCGCACGGGCCACGAGACCGTGGGCTAGCGTGCGGACGAGTGGGATCTGCTCCGCCTCGGCGGGCAGACGCAGTTCGACCCGGTCGGACAGGCCGTCCGACTGGGACCGGGTCTGCGGGGTCAGGCCGCCCCGCCCGTATGCATCCATTACTGAGTCCATCCGTCCATGGCCGTGGGAAGACCGCGACGGGGGTCCGCCGCGTGACGCGTGCTCAACGGCCCAGAGCTCGTTGAAGCTCCTTTTTGGACATCTTCGACCTGCCCTTGACGTTGCGCTGTTTCGCTTCGTTGTAGAGCTGGTCCTTCGTCGGGCCGTTCGGGCCCAGCCGGTTTCCGGATCGCTTGCCGCCACGCCGCTGCGGTGACATGTCCTTCAGCGACGTCCGGCTCGCCTCGCGGGACTCGCCGGCCTGTGCGCGGTTCTTGTTGACCGTCCGCGCGGCGATCTCCTCGGCGCGGTCGGTGCTCGCGCCCCGGTCCTTCGCCGAATCCTTGATGTGCTCGTACTGACGTTCTCGTTTGTCGCTCCAAGCCTGCTGTGGCATCGCGGCTCCTCTCCTTCTCGGGTCAGGTACCCCGTTCGATTCGCCGGATAAACGTCCGGTTGACCCCGGGAACGGGCGGGTACGCGGGGGTCGGACGCGAAGGAGGCTTCGATGCGCATCGGCTACACACTCATGACCGAACAGGCCGGACCGAAGGACCTGGTGGGACACGCCGCCGGGGGCGAGAAGGCGGGCTTCGACTTCGAGGTGATGAGCGACCACTATTCGCCGTGGCTCGACGAGCAGGGGCATTCGCCGTACGCGTGGAGCGTGCTGGGAGCGGTCACCCAGAGCACCGAACGGGTCGAACTGATGACGTTCGTGACGTGTCCGACCATGCGCTATCACCCGGCGGTGGTGGCGCAGAAGGCGGCGACCGTCCAGGCGCTGTCGGACGGCCGGTTCACCCTCGGGCTCGGCGCGGGGGAGAACCTCAACGAGCACGTCGTCGGCCGCGGCTGGCCGCCGGCGAACGTCCGCCACGAGATGCTCGCCGAAGCGGTCCAGATCATCGGCGGGCTCTTCGACGGCGGCTACTTCAACTACAAGGGTGACCACTTCCGGGTGGACTCGGCGAAGCTCTGGGATCTTCCGGAGCAGCGCGTCCCCCTCGCGGTCGCGGTGTCCGGGCCGCAGTCGGTGACCCGCTTCGCGCCCATCGCCGACGCGATGATCGCGGTGGAGCCGGACGAATCCCTGAGCCGGGAGTGGGACGCCACCAAACTCGGCCCGCCCACCAGGAAGATCGCGCAGCTGCCGGTGTCCTGGGGCGAGGATCGCGACGCCGCGATCCGGCGGGCGCACGAGCAGTTCCGCTGGTTCGGCGGTGGCTGGAAGGTCAACGCCGAACTGCCGGGGCCGTCGGGGTTCGCCGGGGCCACGCAGTTCGTCACGCCGGACGACGTCGCCGCGGCGATCCCGTGCGGTCCCGACGTGGACGGGATCGTGAAGCGGGCGGGCGAGTTCGAGGCGGCCGGGTTCACCGATCTGGCGTTGATCCAGATCGGCGGCGACCAGCAGGAAGGATTCCTGCGCTTCGCCGAGGACACGCTGCTCCCGGCGCTGCGGAGCTGATTCACCCGCACGGAGTAGGAGCGCTGCGTCTCCGCGCACCCGAACGGGGACACCTGTGTGCAAACCCGCGAGCGCGGGTACCAGACAGACACCTCATCCTTCAGCCAAGGGGGAACCGATGCACAACGATCTCGGCCTTCATCCGGTACCGGACCTGCTGCCGGACGGCCAGGACACGCCGGAGCAAGAGGCCATCCGGCGTAAGGCGGCCCTCGCCGTGGCTTCGCGGGCCAAGAGCCCCGAAGACTGCGCGACCCTGCTGGACATGCTCGGCCTGCACGACAGCGGCCGCAGCTCCGAAGTGGCTTGATTCAGCGGGCACCACGCGCCGCCACGAGATCCGCGACGAAGGCCTGGTAGGCCTCGTCGCGATCCGGCGCGCGCAGTACCGCGGACGGGTGCACGGTGGCGACCGCGGTGGCGGCGAACTCGGCGAGGCCGATCCGCTCGCCGCGGCTTCGGGTGATGCGGAAATCGTCGCCCAGCAGCGCCTTCGCCGCCGTCGCGCCGAGGAAGATGAGCAGATCCGGGTGGACCGCCGCCAGCTCGGCGTGCAGCCACGGACGGCAGGCGACGATCTCGGTCTTCGACGGCGTCTTGTGGATCCGCCGCTTGCCGCGCTCGTCCCGTTTGAACTTGAAGTGCTTGACCGCGTTGGTGACGTAGATCTTCCGGCGGTCGAAGCCCGCTTCGCCGAGGGCCCGGTCGAGCAGCCGTCCCGCGGGTCCGACGAACGGGGCGCCTTGGCGATCCTCCTGGTCACCGGGTTGTTCGCCGATCACCATGGTCTCCGCCGCGCGCGGGCCTTCGCCGAAGACGGTCTGGGTGGCATCACGGTAGAGGTCGCAGCCGCGGCACCCGGACGCCGCCGAACGCAGCTCGCCCAGGTCGGCGGTCTCGGGCGGATCCGCCCCGGGTGCCTTGGTCGCCATGGCCGCCGGATTCCCCGCCCGGCCGTGGGGCAAACCGGTTACGTGCGCGCCGCGGCGGGTAGCCCCTCGCCATGGCGACTACGACCGAACCAGCCATCGCTTCCGTTCAGGACACCGTGCGTGTCGCGTTGCGGGTCGTGCTGCCCACGCTCGCGGGCGGGGTGATCAAACGGCGGCCGCTGGGGCTGGCCGTGGCGCAGAAACTCCAGCTGGACCGCCCCGCGGTGCGGCTGCTGTGCCGGCTCCGGTCCCAGTACGGCCCCGGGCCGCTGCGCCTGCGGGTGCCCGGCCGGGCGATCGACCTCGCGCTGTCCGGGGACGACGTCGGTGACGTGCTCGCCGCCGCGCCGGTCCCGTTCAGCCCGTCGACCAAGGAGAAGCGGGCGGCGCTGGGACATTTCCAGCCCCACGGCGTACTCGTGTCGGACGCGGTGGAGCGGGCGCCGCGCCGCGGCTTCAACGAGGAGGTCCTCGAACCTGGCAAGCCGTTGCACGACCTCGCCGCCCCCTTCGCCGCGGCGATCGGCGAGGAAACGGCGTCGCTCTGGGACGGCGGCACGCTGGACTGGGACACCTTCAACGTCGCTTGGTGGCGGATCGTCCGCCGGGTCACGCTCGGCGAGTCCGCGGCGGGCGACGACGGCCTCACCGACATGCTCGCCCGGCTGCGGAAGGACGCGAACTGGGCGTACGCGCGCCCTCGGCGCGACCGGCTCCACGATCAATTCCGCACCCGGCTCATCGGCCATCTGGAACGGGCCGAGCCGGGGAGCCTGGCCGAAGCCATCGCCTCGGCGGGCCCGGCGGGCGAGCGGACGATGGAGGTCGTCGCCGACCAGGTCGCCCACTGGCTCTTCGCGTTCGACGCCGCCGGGATCGTCACCTACCGCGCGCTCGCGCTGCTGGCCACCCATCCGGCCGCACGGGAACGCGCCGACGAGGAGGTCGCGGCCGCCGACCTCAGCCTGCCCGGCCGGTTCCCGTACCTGCGCGCCTGCGCCCTCGAATCGGTCCGGCTGTGGCCGACCACTCCGGCGCTGCTGCGTGAGAGCACGGCCGAGACGGCGTGGGGACCCGCGGGGACCACTGTGCTGATCTTCACCCCGTTCTTCCACCGCGATCCCGAATCGCTGCCCTATGCCGACCGGTTCGAACCCGGGATCTGGCTGGACGGCAGCGCGGCGGCGAATCCGGCGCTGGTCCCGTTCAGTGCCGGGCCCGCCATCTGCCCCGGCCGGGATCTGGTGCTGTTCTGCGCGAGCACGATGCTGGCGCACCTGATCAAGGATCGCCGCTTCGAACTGGCCTCCGGTGCCGTCCTCGGGCCGGAGCGGCCGTTGCCCGCGACGCTGGACAACTTCCACCTGAGGTTCTCGGCGGCTTAAGGCTCGTCTTCGACCCATTCGAGCAGGTCTCCGGGCTGGCATTCGAGCACCCGGCACATCGCCTCGAGAGTGCTGAACCGGACGGCCTTGGCGCGGCCGTTCTTCAGCACCGCGACGTTCGCCGGGGTGAGCCCGACGAGTTCGGCGAACTCGCCGACGCTCATCTTGCGTTTGGCCAGCTCGACGTCGATGCGGACGACGATCGGCATCAGATCACCTGTTCGAGGTCGGAGCGCAGGGTGGTGGCCTGCCGCAGCAGGGTGCGCAGCACGATCATGAGCAGGCCGAGCACGGCGACGCCGATCAACGCCAGGAACAACAACAGCGGCAGGCCGGGGTCGTCGGCGTTGAAGCCGACGTAGAGGAACACGCCCGCGAGCACCACCCAGCCCGCGAGGATCGCCCACACGATCGCGTCCACCCATCTCAAGGACGCCTCGGTGAAGATCCGGTCCTTCTTGACCAGGGAGAGCAGTTGCCAGGTGGCGACGATCACGACCTGGACGCACAGCACCCAGAAGACGGAGACCGCCGTCGCGGGCCAGCGCAGGTACGCCATCTCCGGATCCTGCCGAGCCATATGCGCGAACTGCCCTGGCAGGGACATGGTCTGGAAGAGGACCAGGATCCCGAAGAGCAGCACGAGGAACACCCGCAGGGGCGCGACCGCCCGTTGACCTGTGATCATGCATCGAGTTTCGCGCGTTATCTATCGAAAGTCAATCGGTAGCTATCGAGGCGCGGTGGGCTGAAAGCGTCCTTCGCCGCATCTGACGCGGTGAAAGGCCCCTTCGGCCCGCGGTGGTCGGGTGGCTCGTGGGGTGGTGTCGCGAAAGCCACTTTCGGGAGATCTGGTGTCCCGAAAGTGGCTTTCGCGACACCCTGGGCCGGGCCGGTCGCCGCTCACGAACCGGCGCCCAGCACCAGCCGCACGAGCCAGCGCGGGTTTCCGGCCGGGGCGCGGCGCTTTGGGGGAGGGTTGCGAAAGCCGCTTTCGCAACGCTGCTGTCCCTGCGGCGGTGGGAGTCCGAGGCTTCGCGCCGCGCCGCTCAAGGGCCGGAGCGCAGGTCCAGCCGCATGAGCCAGCGCGGTTTCCGGTCCGACCGCGCCTTGGTCTCTTCGACCAGTTCGAACCCCGCGGCCGAGAACAGGCCGATGGTCCCCACGTGGGCGGCGGAGGAGTTGATCCGCCCTTCGCCGGGGTCGACGGGATAGCCCTCGATGACGGGGGCGCCGTGCGACCGCGCGTAGGAGACGGCGCCGTCCAGCAGCGCGTGCGCCACGCCCTTCCGGCGATGGCCCGCCCGGACGACGAAGCAGATGACCGTCCACGCCGGGACGTCGTCGATCGGCGGCATCGTGCGCGACCGCGTCATCCGGTGCAGCTGCGCGCGCGGGCCGACGCCGCACCAGCCGACCGGGGTGGCGCCGTGGTAGGCGAGCACGCCGGGCGCCGGATCCGCCGCGCACAGGGCGCGGACGTGTTCGGCGCGTTCGTCACCGCGCAGCCGGCTGTAGTCGGCGGGTTTCGCGCGGTAGGCGAGACACCAGCAGGCGCGGTCGTTCCCGTTCGGATTGAGGATCGTCGCGACGTCGCCGAACCGGTCGGCCGTCGCGGGGTGGATCCGGAAGGCGGGCATGTGCCGACATTAAAGCGGCGCTCGGGAAATCGCTCACGTATTCGGCGAACGGGGTTGAATTTTCGTTGCGCGAAGGATTCACCCGGCCGTAGTCCGTCCGTTGTCGCGGCAGGGGGTGTCTGCCAGGATGCTCGTGACCCGAACAGAAGGAGCGTTCCAGTGGCTTCTCGTCTCAATCCCTACATCAGCTTCGCCGGCGACGCCCGGCAGGCCATGGAGTTCTACAAGTCGGTGTTCGGCGGAGAACTGACGCTGAATACGTTCGGTGAGTCCGGTATGGCGGGAACGCCGGCGGAGGATCAGATCATGCACAGCCAGCTCGATTCCCCGAGCGGTTACACGATCATGGCGTCGGACACGCCGCCGGGAATGGGGCACCGGCCGGGCACCAACGTGTCGGTCAGCCTCAGCGGTGACGACGGTGAGGAATTGCGCGGATACTGGGAGAAACTCTCCGCCGAAGGTACCGTTTCGGTGCCCTTCGAAAAGCAGATGTGGGGTGACGAATTCGGTGCCTGCACCGACAAGTTCGGCATCTCGTGGATGGTGAACGTCATCCAATCCTAGCTCCCCGGCGAGTCGAGTGCGCCCGATATGGCATCGGGTGCACTCGGCTCACCGGTCCGGCCGGAACCGGACGTCGATCGCAGCGCGTGGGTCTTCCCGGCCGACGCCGAGCAGGTGGATCGGCGCCCCGCCAGGATGGTCGTACAGCCGGACGCCGTCGCCGAGCAGCACCGGCGCGATGTGCAGGTCGATCTCGTCGATCAACCCCAAGGCGAGCAGTTGCCTGCCGATGTCCGGCGAGAACACTTCGAGGTTCTTCCCCTTCGCCGCTTCCAGGCCGATCCGGACGGCGTCTTCGACACCGCAGTTCAGGAACGTGACGCCGGGGGCCGGTGTGGCGTCCTCGGGGTGGTGGGTGAGGACGAACAGCGGCCCTTTCCAGGCGCCCCCGTAGATGCCGCTCGGGTCGGGGTAGGCGTCCCAGCCGTCGCGGCCGCCGAGGACGGCGCCGGTGGTCGTGGCGTATTCGCCGACCAGGTCCGGCCGGAAGGTGGTGCCGGTCATCCAGTCCATGCTGTGGCCCGGGCCCGCGACGAAGCCGTCGAGCGACATCGTGAAGTGCCAGAGCACCTTCCCGTCCGCGGTCTGGGGTTCGAGCATCACGGCCTCCTGCCGGTCGCATTCCTCATGGCATCCGTCTCGGCACCACGCATCTCGTTGATTGTTCTTCCCGAATCAAGGGTTCCGGTCAACCCGCCCCGGGATGTAGTAGCCCGCGACGAAGTGACGGGCTGGTGGGGAGAGGGAATGAGCTCAGCGGAGGGTGTTGTCCTGGTGATCGGCTGCGGGATGCGGCCGTACCGGGAGTACCTGTTGGCGTCGGCCGGGCACCGGCATCCCTTGTGGTTGTTCAACGGGACCGAACCGACCTGGCAGGAGCGCTACATCACCGGCGCGACCGTGCTGGACACGCAGGACCAGGACGCCGTGCTGGCCGCGGCCCGAGCGCTCCACGCCACCACGCCGGTGCTCGGCGTGGTGTGCTGGGACGAGGCGCTGATCGTGGCGGCGGCGCACGTCGCGGACGAACTCGGCGTGCCGGGCGCCGGGGTCTCCGCGATCGAAGGCTGCCGTGACAAATGGTTCAGCCGCCGGACGCTCACGGCGGCCGGCGTCGCGCAGCCCGATTTCGGGTTCGTGCACGACGACGAGCAGGCGGTCCGCGTGGCGGAGCGGATCGGGTATCCGGTCGTCGTCAAACCGCGCGGCGGCGGGGCCAGCATCGGCGTCAGCCTCGCGGAAGACGCCGAGGCGGTGCGGAAGGCGTTCCGGACCGCGGAGGACGCCAGCTTCAACGGCTCTCCCGCCTACAAGGGCGGGGCGCTGGTCGAGGAGTACCTGAGCGGCCCGGAGATCAGTGTGGACGGCGCCGTCGTCGACGGTGAGTACACGCCGATGTTCGTCGCCCGCAAAACGGTCGGCATGCATCCGTACTTCGAGGAGCTCGGCCACCTGGTCAGTTCCGCGGACGAACTGCTCGCCGACCCGGCCCTGCGCTCGACACTGGCCCGTGCGCACGGCGCGATCGACTTCCGGTACGGCATCACCCACACCGAGCTCAAGCTCACCGAGCGGGGGCCGGTGATCGTGGAAATCAATGGCAGGCTCGGCGGCGACCTGATCCCGTTGCTCGCCAAGTTCGCGACCGGGATCGACCCCGGCGCGGCCGCGGTCGACGTCGCGCTCGGCATGCGTCCCCACATCCCGCACGAGGCGGAGCCCCGGTGGGTCGGCGTCCGGTTCGGCTACCCGAGACAGGACTGCGTCGTCGAGTCCGTGTCCGTGCCGGATTCCTTGCGGAACAATGGAATCCTCGCGGCGGACCGGCTCGTCGAGCCGGGTTCGCGTCTGCGGCTGCCGCCTGCCGAGTTCATTTCGCGCCACGCGTACGTGATCTGCGCGGGCGCCGACCCCGACGACTGCGAAGCGGTGCTGGACAAGGCCATGGCCCAGGTCCGGCTGACCGCGCACCCCCTGCTGCCCTCGGTGGCCGCCGGTGGCTGACCGCGCACCGGTACCACAGAACACCTTCCCAGCACTCACAAAGATGGCGGAGCGAACAAATGGCGAACCGTGATGTCGAGCTGCTCGCAGTCGGAGCAGGACCGTCGAACCTGGCACTGGCCGTGGCGCTGGAAGAGCTCGCGCCCGGCCTGGCCCGCGAATCGGTCCTGCTCGAACGCGACGAAGAGGTCTCCTGGCAGCGGGGGATGCTCCTGCCCGAGGCCCTCTCGCAGGTCTCGTTCCTCAAGGACCTGGTGACCCTGCGCAACCCGCGCAGCCGCTTCTCGTTCCTCAACTACCTGCACGCCACGAACCGGCTCAACGAGTTCGTGAACATGGGCAGCTTCGTCCCGTACCGGGTGGAGCTCGCCGACTATCTCAAGTGGACGGCCGACTCGCTGTCGCTGGTGGACCTGCAGCGCGGCCGCGAATGCCTCGAAATCACTCCCGTGTGGACGGACGGCACGCTCACCGGCTGGGACACCCACGTCGCCGACGGCGAGACCATCCGCAGCCGGTACCTGGTCGTCGGCGCGGGCCGCGACGCGCGGATCCCGGACCGGCTCCGCACGGTGAACCAGGACCGCGTCATCCACAGCACGCAGTACCTGCCGAGGATCGCCAAGCTGCGCAAGGATCTCCCGTACCGCGTCGCGGTGATCGGCGCCGGGCAGAGCGCGGCGGAACTGTTCAGCGCGGTGCAGAACGACCTGCCCGAATGCAAGCCGACCATGGTGATGCGGTCGATCGGCCTGAACTACTACGAGAGCAGCAAGTTCAACAACGAGCTGTTCTTCCCGTCCCATGTGGACAAGTTCTTCGAAGCGCGGCCCGAAGCGCGCGAGCAGATGCTCAAGGAGATGCACCACACGAACTACTCCGGGCTCGCCCCGGGCACGATGGACGCGCTCTACCGCTCGATCTACCTCGACCGCCTCTCCGGCCGTTCGCGGCTGTCGATGATCACGATGAACGACATCACCGACGCCCGCGACGAGGGCGACGAGATCGTGCTGGAACTGACGGATCGGCGCACCGGCGAGGTCCAGGAACTGCGCACCGATCTCGTGCTGCTCGGCACCGGTTTCTCCCCGGAGATGCCGAGAATGGTCCAGGAGATCGCGAAGTCGATCGGGCTGTCGGAGATCAAGGTGACCCGCGACTACCGGCTGGAGATCGAGCAGCCCGCCACCGCGGCCGTCTACCTCCAGGGCGTCAACGAGGCGACGCACGGGATCGCGGACTCGCTGCTGAGCGTCCTCGCCCCGCGTGCCAACGACATCCTGCAGGACATCCTCGCCCACCGCGGCGAGACCCCTTCGGTGCCACCGCAGCCGACTTCGGAAACCGCCCCCATCGTCGCCACCCGCTGACCAACGAGAAGGAAGAGAAAGTCATGGAGATCCGGCCGCTCGAGCGGGAAAAGATGGTCTTCGAGAACGGTGCCTACGGCCAGCGGCTCCTGCCGTGGGCGGCGCTGAACGCGCCGTTCGAAGGCGCGTGGGTCACGGTGCCCGCGCACGGCGCGACGGGTGCGCATTCCCACCACGAGTACGAGATCTTCATCGCCGTCAGCGGCGAGGCGGTCGTCGAGTCCGGTGGAGAGCGCCGCGCGTTCCGGCCCGGCGACATCGAGTTCCACAAACCCGGCACCGAGCACCGCATCCTCAACGACGGTGCCGAGGACTTCGAGATGTACGCGATCTGGTGGGACTCCGACATGACGGTGAAGTTCGCCGCTCGCCATGAAGCGGAGGCATGAGGATGGCCGACAAGCGACCGGTGGTGATCATCGGCGGCCCGCCGACGTCCAACGGGGATCTGCACATCGGGCATATCGCGGGCCCGTACCTCGGTGCCGACGTGCACCGCCGGTACCTGCGCGCGGCGGGCCGCGAGGCCGTGTTCGCCTCCTGCACCGACGACAGCCAGACCTACCTCGTCACCAGCGCGGCCAGGGTCGGGCTGACGCCGCCCGAACTGGTGGAGCAGTCGACGGAGAACATCCAGCGCACGTTCGAGGCGATGGGGGTCGAGGTCGACGGCTTCTCGCCGACCGACGACGGCTACAAGGCGCTCGTCTACGACTACGTGAAGCGCTTGTACGACAAGGGAAAGCTGCGCCTGCGCAAGGTGCGGCTGCCCTACAACGAGTGCAAGGGCGAGTTCCTGGTCGAGGGTTTCGTCGGCGGTGGCTGCCCGACCTGCCTCGCCGACAGCCGCGGCGGATTCTGCGAGGGCTGCGGGCATCCGATCGACTTCGACGCGCTCATCGAGCCGTACTCGGTGCTCGACCCGGCCGACGAGGTGACCTACCGGGAGACCGAGATCATGGTCTTCCCGGTTTCGGAGTACCGCGAGCAGCTCCTGGCCTACTACGAAGAACGCGGGCCGGCGTGGCGGCCGCACGTGCTCGGGCTGATGCGGGAACTGCTCGCCGGGCCGTTGCCCGACTTCGCGATCACGTACCCGGTGAAGTGGGGGCTGCCGGCTCCGTTCCTCCAGACGCCGGGGCAACGGCTCAACGCGTGGGTCGAGGGGATGCCCGCCTCGATGTACTGCACCGAGTACGCGTTGCGGCGCAACGGGAAGCCGAAAGCCGCCGACGACGACGCCTGGCTCGCGGAGAACGACGCACGGGTCGTGGTGTTCATGGGTTTCGACCCCCTCTTCACCTGGGGCGTCGTCCACGTCGCGGAGCTGATGGCCCTCGAAGGCCGCTACGTCCTGCCGGACACCTTGCTGGTCAACGAGTTCTACGAACTGGAGAACGAGAAGTTCTCCACCAGCAAGGGCCACGTGGTCTGGGCCCGTGAGCTGGCGGCCGAGGTGCCCCGCGACATCGCGCGGTTCCACCTCAACCTCACCGCCCCCGAGTTCGCGCGGACCAACTTCTCCCGCGCCGCGCTGGAGAAGGTCGCGGGGGAGCGGCTCGTCACGCCGTGGAACGAGCTCGCCGAGACACTGGCCAAGCTCACCGCCGAGGTCGGCGGCGAGAACGGCTCGCTCCCGGTGTCGACCGAGGCCACGGAGCGGGCCGCGGCGATGGTGTCCCGGTTCGCCCTGAACTACGAGCTGGAGGACTTCAGCCTGAGCCGGGCCGCCGATCTGATCGTGCAGCACGTCGAACGCCTGCGGGCGGCGACGGAACGCACCCTGAAGGGCAACCTCGACCAGGAGATGCTCCGCGCGCGGCTCGGCGACCTCTTCCTCGAACTGCGGGCGTTGATCGGCTGTGCCTCGCCGATCCTGATCGACCTCGCCGCACGCGCCGCCGCGGCGGGCGGGTTCGCCCTCCGGATCACCCCGGCCGCGTTCGACGTCACGCACACCACGGCCTTCCCTGTGCCCTCACTGGAATTCCCCCTGACGAGCGAGGTCTGACCCACCATGTCACTCGACAGCACCTTGTCCACCGACGCGATCCGGAGTTCCCGGCTCGCCGAACGCCTGCTGGTCCCGGCGGGATTCATCACCACCGCGGGCAACGCCTTCCAGATCACCGCCGCCGCGATCCTGGTCTTCCACGCCGAGCAGACCACCCTGGCGGTCGGCTGGCTGTTCATCGCGGTGTCCATCCCGCAGGTCGCGCTCGCGGTCCTGTTCGGCAAGCTGGTCGACAAGGTCGACCGCCGGATGCTGTGCGTGGCGGCGGACCTCGTGAGCGCGATGACCGCGTTCGCGCTGCCGGTGTGGCTGTGGATCGGCGGCCCGGCGAACCTCGGTTCCTACATAGCGAACTTCATGCTCGCCTGCACCGCGGCGTTGTTCATGCCCGCGAGCAACGGGCTCATCAAGGAACGGATCCGCGACGAGCGGCTCGGGAAGTTCAACTCGCATTTCGAGATGGCGAGCAACGCCGGCATGCTGCTGGCGTCTTCGCTGGCCGGCTTCCTGGTGATCTGGTTCGGCGCCACGCCGTTGTTCGTGTTCAACTCGCTGAGCTTCGTCCTCTCGGCCGTGCTGGTCTACGCGATCGGCCGCAAACCCGCCAAGGCCCCGGTGATCGAGGAGACCACGGCCACCGACCCGTCGGCGCCGGTCGAAGCCCCCGTGCGCCAGCCCATCAAGCGGCTCGCGCTGTTGTACGCCAACGGCAACATCGGCCTGATGGTCGCCAACGTCATCCTGACGACGCTGATCCTGCAGACGTTCAATCAGGGCGCGTGGATGATCGGCGTGGTCGACGCGCTGGCCGGGGTCGGGTTCATCGTCGGCGCCGCGGCGTACGGCAAGGTCAGCAAGCGGTTCAAGGGGATCCATCTGGCCGTGTTCGGCACGCTCGGCAATCTGATCTGCCTCGCGATCCAGCCGCTGCACTACATCGCGCTGATGGCGGCGATCCCGTTCGCCGGGTTCTGCTTCGCGCAGGGCCGGATCGCGGCCCGCACGCTGCTGATGCGGGCCAGCCCGGAGGAGCGGGTCGGCCGGATCTTCGGCGGCACGCAGGCCCTCGGTCTCGGGCTCGGCGTCGGCGCGACGGTCGCGTTGTCCTCGCTGGCGGACGCGACCACCGTGCCCTACGCCTTCTGGGGCTTGGCGATCCTGCAGGGCGCGATCGTGATCGGTACCTACTTCAGCTTGGCGAAACCGCTGTCGGCGCAGGAGAAGCGGCCGGCCGAGGTTCTCGAGGCGACCGCCGCCTGAGCGCGGCCGACATGCGGAGGAAGCGAAAGTCATGACGGACAAGCCGATCAAGGGTGGCGTCGCCACCTGGGCCTGCCTGCCCGGGTTCCCGCCCGCGGTGATCTTCCCCTTCACCCCGGGCGAACGCTTCGGCGTGCGGAGCCTCTACGAGTTCCAGATGCTGATGTACCGGCCGCTCTACTGGCTGGGCCGGGACGGCGCGCCGGAGATCGACTGGGACCTCAGCGTCGGCGAGGAGCCGGTGTGGGACGAGACCGGCCGCACCTGCGTGGTCCGGATCAAACCGTGGAAATGGTCCAACGGCGAGACGCTCTGCGCGGACAACGTCATCTTCTGGATGAACATGCTGAAGGTGAAGGGGCCGAGATTCGGGGCGTACTCCGAGGGCTACTTCCCGGACAACCTGGTGTCGTTCGAAAAGGTCGCCGATGACAAGGTGAGCTTCACCTTCGACAAGGCGTATTCGAAGAACTGGGTGCTGCTGAACCAGCTCACCATGATCACACCGATGCCGAAGGCGTGGGACCGCACCGCGGACGGCCCGGCCGACGCGACGCACGACATCGAGCAGGCCGAAGCGGTCTACGAGTTCTTGATGGCGGAAAACGGCGACGTCGTCGAAGAGGACAACTCGCACCGCACACGGTGGGCCGACAGTCCGGTGTGGAGTGTCGTGAACGGGCCGTGGCGGCTCAAGAGCTACACCGAGGAAGGTGTCGTCACCTTCGTCCCCAACGAGCACTACAGCGGGCCCAACCCGCCGCATCTCGACGAGCTTCGCCAGGTCTCGACGACGTCGGACGAGCAGCAGTACGAGCTGTTGCAGTCCGGTGACGTCCAGGTCGGTTTCCTGCCACCGGGGATGGGCGTCCAGCCGGACGGAGACCCGACGAAGGGCGGTCCGAACCCGCTGGGCGACGGCTTCCAGCTGGAACCGCAGATCCTGTTCAACATCAACTTCATGGCGGTCAACTTCAGCAACCCGACCGTCGCGGGGAACATGATCCGGCAGCCGTACGTCCGACAGGCCCTCCAGAGCTGCTTCGACCAGGAGTACGGGGCTCGCGAGGTCTACCAGGGTTACGGCTGGAGCCAGACGGGGTCGATCCCGGTGCTGCCCAAGAGCGACCTGGTCTCGCCGAAGATCACCGAGCGCGGCGGGTTCTGGCCGTTCGACCTGGAGAAGGCGCGGCAGCTGCTCGCCGACAACGGCTGGGACGTCACCACCTCGCCCGCGGTATGCGTGCGGCCCGGAACCGGCCCCGGTGAAGCGGGTGAAGGCATCCCCGCCGGCACCGAACTGAGCTTCTCCTTGCGTTACTGGGAAGGGCGGCCGTCGCTGGCGCGGCTCATGGCGCAGTTCCGGGACGACGCGGCCAAGGCCGGGATCGAGATCCGCCTCGAAGAGGTGATGGGTTCGGTCCTGGTGGCGGAGGACGGTCCGGGCGAGAAGCGGATGTGGCAGCTGTCCTGCTGGGGCGGCGGCTGGGTCTACAACTACCCGACCGGGGAGAACCTCTTCCAGAGCGGCGCCGCCTGCAACTTCAGCAACTGGCGCGACGCCAAGGCGGACGAGCTGATCGCGAAGACGGTCACCACCGACTCGCTCGAAGCGCTCTACGAGTACCAGGAGTACATCGCCGAGCAGGCACCGGTGATCTTCATGCCGACGTTCCCGCGGCGGTTGTTCGAGGTCGCGGGGAACCTGCGCGGCTTCTCGCCGATCAACCCGTACGGCTTGATCAACCCTGAGAACTGGTACTACGTCGAGGAGGGGTCATGACACGCCCGGTGGTGCTGGTCGGGTTCGTGGCCGCGGCATTGGGTTCGTCCATCAAGGACTTCCAGCCGGACGGCTCGGTCATCTTCGTCGAAGAACCCGACGTCGTCCGCAAACGCGAAGCACGGAAGACGGTGGCCGGTTCGGCGCTGGTGCGCGAGCTCATCGAGTGGGAGTTCCACCTGCCCGGCAAGGCGGACGAGTTCTACCACGTCCACCACGACCTCGACCCGGCCGCCGTCGTCCCGCTGACCGAGTACGCGACGCCGTTCGCGGCCCGGCTCGCGGAACGCTACGGCCTGCCGGGAGCGGGGTTCGGCGCGGCGCAGATCCTGCGGGACAAGGCGGTGCTGCGCCTGGTCAGCCGGGCGGCGGGGATCGCGAACCCGGCGTCGGCGCGCGTCGAGAGCCCGGAGCAGGTCCGGGAGTTCATGGCGCGGCATCCGGGGAAGATCGTGCTGAAGCCGTCGAACCGGCAGGCTTCGGTGGGGACGCAGGTGCTCACCGACCCGGCCGAGGCCGAGCAGGCGTGGACGAACTGTGTCGTGCAGGACGAGGGGATCTTCGTCCCGGACCGCGCGATGGACCTGAAGATGCTCGCCGAAAGCTTCGTCGAGGGCGACGAGTTCAGCGTCGAGATGCTGCTGCGGGACGGCGAGCCGCTGTTCGCCAACGTCACCGGTAAACGGCTGTTCCCCGGGCCGCGTCCGATCGAACTCGCGCATATCGTCCCCGCCGACATCCCGGACGAGCTGACCGCGACGCTGACCGAGGAGACGAGGCGGCTCACCGACGCGGCCGGGTTCCGCACCGGGATCGTCCACTGCGAGTGGATCGTCTCGGACGGCGTGCCGTACCTGGTCGAATGCGCCGGCCGGTTCGCGGGCGACGGCATCATCGAGCTGATCCAGCGCGCCTATCCGGTGGAGCTGAACCGCGCCTACTTCTCGGTGATGAAGGACGAGCCGGTCGTGGACGTGTTGCCGCGCAAGGCCGAACGCGGTGCCGCGGTCCGCTTCCTGTCGATCGAGCCCGGCCGTATCGAGGACGTGCGCGGGGTGGAGAAGGCGTCGCAGGCCGAAGGCGTGTTCATGTGCGACGTCAGTGTCTCGGCGGGTGACCGGTTCGACGGGCTGCGCAGTTCGTGGGACCGCGTCGGCGATCTGATGGTGACCGCGGACAGCCCGGCGGAGGCGTCGCGCCTGGCCGAAGAGGCGGTCGCGCTGATCGAGATCGACGTGCGGCCGGACCGAGGAGAGAGGGAGAACGCCGCACCATGACCATCGAAGCCGTCCAGCCCACGCTCCCGGACGCCGGCCTCGACGTGATCGTCACCGGACTCTCGTCCGACGCGCACACCTGGAACCTGGTGTACCTGGAGCTCTTGCTGGAGGAACTGGGCTGCCGGGTCACCAACCTCGGCGCCTGCGTCCCGGACGCGACCATCGTGCGCGAATGCGTCACCCGGCGGCCGGATCTGCTGGTGATCAGCAGCCTCAACGGGCACGGCCGTCAGGACGGCGTCCGGCTGATGGAGGCCTTCCGCGCCCGGCCGGAGCTGGTCACCACGCCGGTCGTCATCGGCGGGAAGCTCGACGTCACGGGCGGCAGCAACGCGGCCCGGCTGCTGGAGGCCGGCTTCGACGCGGTGTTCGAGGACTCCGCCGGGCTGACCCCGTTCCGCACGTTCCTTCGCACGCTGTCCGTCCGCGCCCCCGGTGTCCCGCTGGGCGCGGGATGAACGTGCTCGCCCCGCCGCGGGGACTTTCGTTCGGCGAGGTGGTCGCACGCCACCACGCGCAGGGGGAACTGGTCGTCCAGCCCAGGATGGGGTTCGCCGATCCGGGACGGATGGCCAGGGGGCTGCTGGCGACACGGTCGGCGCGGGCCGCGACGGTCGGCACGATCACGATCGACAGCTACACCAGGGTCGGCGACCACGAGGCGGCGCGCGCGGCGCTGGCGGCGCGCGCCGACCTCAACGGGTATCCGCTCGTCGACCACGACCCCGTGACGACGACGGCGTTGCTCGACGGGGTGCTGACCGGGGATTTCCCGGTGCAGGTGCGGCACGGTTCGGCGGATCCCCGCCGGATCGTGCGGGCGCTGCTGGACTTCGGGCTGCACGCGACCGAGGGCGGCCCGGTGTCGTATTGCCTGCCGTACAGCCGGATGCCGCTTTCGGCGGCCGTCGACAACTGGCGGCGCTCCTGCGAGACGCTGGCCGAGGCCCGCGGTCCCGAGCTGGAGCCGCATCTGGAGACGTTCGGCGGCTGCATGATGGGCCAGCTGTGCCCGCCCGCGCTGCTGGTCGCGCTCAGCGTGCTGGAGGGGATGTTCTTCTGGCGGCACGGGATCCGCTGCTTGTCCTTCAGCTACGCGCAGCAGACCCACGCCGGGCAGGACGAGGAGGCCGTCGCCGCGCTGCACGCGCTGATCAGGGAATACGTGCCGCACGCGCGGACGCACGTGGTGATCTACGGCTACATGGGCGTCTACCCGAGGACACCGGGCGGCGCGCTGGAGCTGATCGCCGAGTCCGCGCGGCTGGCCGCCCGCTCCGGGGCGAGCAGGCTGATCGTCAAGACCACCGCCGAAGCGCACCGGCTGCCGACCGTGGCGGAGAACGTGACCGCGCTGGAGCACGCCGCCGAGGCCGCCCGGGGCGTCTCCCGGATCGGCAGGCTCGGCGACACCGGGATCCACGCTCAGGCGAAGGCGTTGGTGGACAACGTTCTCTCGCTCGACGCCGACCTCGGCAGGGCGCTGGTCACCGCGTTCGCGCGCGGCCAGTTGGACGTCCCGTTCTGCCTGCATCCGGACAACGCCGGCCGCGCCCGCGGACGGCTGGCCGGCGACGGCCGCCTGGAGTGGCAGCGGATCGGCGCGATGCCGCTGGGCGACCTCGTCGACCTGCCCGGCGACCGGCGGATGACCTCGAACGACCTGCTGGACGCGCTCCGGTACGTCGAGCGGTCGTTCGACGAGAAGTACGGGCTACCGGGAATCGAGACCGTGAACCGACTGACACAGGGGAGTAGGACATGACCGGACCATCGGAGGCGGCGCTGCCGCCGGGCACCCGCGAACATCTGACGTCGCCGGTGACGCAGGCTGCCCTGCGCATCCAGAACAGCATCACCGCCGGCACCCGCGAGTACCTCGGCATGAACGGGTTCGTCGAGCTGCAGCCGCCGCTGATCGGGCCGGTCACCGACCCGGGATGCCGTGGCGCCAAACAGGTCGACGTCGACTACTACGGGCACAAGTACAAGATGATGACCAGCGTCATCCTGTACAAGCAGGCGTCGCTGCTCGCGTTCGACAAGATCTTCTACGTCGCCCCGAATGTGCGGCTGGAGCCGCTGGAGACCTCGACCACCGGACGGCATCTGGTCGAGTTCACCCAGATCGACGTCGAGGTCGCCCGTGCGAGCCGCGAGGAGGTCCTCGACATCGCGCAGGGACTGCTGCGGCACGTGGTCGCCCACACCCTTCGAGAGTCCAAAGTGGACTTGGCCACACTGGGGCGGGATCAGGAGGCGTTCACGGCGCTGCTGGAAGAGGACTTCGAACGGATGACGCACCGCGAGGCGGTGTCGCGGCTGCAGGGGCTGCGGCACGGGCAGAGCGCCGACGCGGAGATCGACTGGCAGGGCGAGCGGATCATCTCCGAGCAGACGAACCGGCCGTTCTTCATCGTCGACTACCCCAAGGGGTCGCGCGGGTTCACCGACGGCGAGTCCAGCACCGAACCGGGGGTGCTGCGGAACTTCGACCTCATCGCCTCCGACGGGTTCGGCGAGCTCTGCAGTGGTGGTGAGCGCACGCACGAGTACCGGCGGCTGATCGAGCGGATGCGGGAGACGGGGGAGAACCCGGCCAAGTACGCCTGGTACCTCGACCTCGCGCGCGAGGGGCTGCCGCCGAGCGCCGGTTTCGGGATGGGGCTGGAGCGGGTGACGCGGTACATCGCCGGGCTCGACGCGATCTGGCAGGCGAACGCGTACCCGAAGCTGCCCGGGATCGCGACGCCGTGATCACCGCGCGGCAGCTCCCGGAGGATGCGATCCGGGCCAGGGCACGGGAAGGCAGCGCGGCGATCTTCCCCGACGTCGCGGGATACGGCCGGTCGCTGTTCGGCGCGGACGCCGGCACCCCGCCGGACGAACTCGACCGCGCGCGGATCGTGCCGCCGGTGTTCGTCCCGCGGCGCCTGGAGAAGATGTTCGACCTCGCCCGCGAACCGGTGTACGGCGACGTCGGGCTGTCGACCGTGCTCGGCGGGTTCACCGCGCCGTCGCCGGTGTTCCTGTGCGCGTTCGGCTCCACGCAGGTGGCGGGCAGCGGGCTCGGGATCGCCGCGAGCGAGCAGGCGGGCAGGCTCGGGATGCCGATGGTGATCGGCGAGAACGTCGTGCCCATGCACGGCTACGGCAGGATGGGCGAAACCGTCGAGGACGGTCTGCTCGGCCGGATCCGCGCGTACGCCGGCGCCGTTCCGGACGGGCTGGGCGGTGTCGTCGTCCAGCAGAGCACCGAAGACGCCGACGCGGAGGTGTGGAACCTCGTCTACAGCGACCCGTCCGCGACGGAACTGCTGGAGACCGGGCGGCTGGCGTTCGAGCTCAAGGTCGGTCAGGGTGCCAAGCCGGGGCTCGGCGGGATGACCGTGCTCTCGCGCACGGCCGCCGGCGAGATCGCCGAACAGTACACAGTGGACGAAGCCTTCGGCAGGGACCAGGCCATGGTGCTGCGGTCCAGCAGCCCGGGCACGTTCACCGGGGAGATCCTGCGCCAGCAGATCCACCTGATGCGCAACAACTACCCGCGGGCGCGTGCCTGGGTGAAACTGCACCCGGGCCGCGACGTCGGCGAGGCGGCGCGGGTCGCGTGGGCGGCGGGAGCGGACGCCGTCACCGTGGACGGCGCGGAGGGCGGCACCGGCTGGGCGCCGTCGGTGTTCCTCGACCAGGTGGGGTTGCCGCTGGTGGAATGCCTGCGCCGGGTCGGCAAACACGACGCGTCGCTGCTGGTGTCGGGACGGATCTGGGAAGGCGCCCGCGCGCTGAAGTGCCTGGCGATGGGCGCTTCCGCGGTCGGCCTCGGGCGGGCGGCGCTGCTCGCCGTCGACGAGGACGCGACCGAAGGGCTCGTGCGGCTGGTGCGCTGCCTCGAACTCGAACTGCGGCTGCTCGCCAGCGCGCTCGGGAAGTACGACCTCGCGGATCTGACCACGGACGACCTTTGGTTCCCGACTCGGACGGAGCAGGACGGATGATCAACTACGACGGGAAACGGTTCCGCAAGGTCAGCAGCGACCCGGACGCGCCGGTCACCCTGTACCGGCAGAAGGACGACCTGGTATGGGCCGAGCTGAGCGGCGGCGGGGTGCGGCTCGGCTCGCTGACCGGGAAGTGCGGCGAGGACGGGACGATCGACATGGCCTACACGATGGTCCTGGCCGGCGGGCAGGTGATCGCGGGGCACAGCACGAACACCCCGGAGTTCCTGCCGGACGGGCGGATCCGCCTGAACGAGGTGTGGGAGCGGTACGGGAACCCCGGCTCTCGCGGCACCTCGGCCATCGAAGAGGTCGCGGAGTAGCCCCTTTCGCCTGTGAAGGCCCCCTTCCCTCGGCTCAGCCGAGGAAAGGGGCCTTCACACGTGCTCGGCCCCGGAACTCGCGTGATCAGACGGACGACACGCGTGATCAGACGGACGACACGCGTGACTGGACGGAGTTCGCGTGTGTCGTCCGTCTGATCACGCGTGTCGTCCTTGCAGACACGTGTGTCGTCCGTTCAATCACGCGAACCCGCCATCTTCGTCGGCGACCCTGCGCCTTCCGGCCTTTCGGTCACCCGAAAGGGAATTCACGGGACCGAAAAGGGCAATCGGGAGGGCTGAACGGCGCACTCCGAAAGGAGTAGTTCAGCTCGGGTTCTTTTCCAGGTATTCCGCCCAGACCTTCTTGGGCACGCACATTCGCCACGCGTCGACGATCAGCTCTCGTAACTCTTCGTAATCGAGTGCGGACAGCCGGGCGCGGACCCACTGATAGCGCATATCGGACGGAATCGGCATCATGAACTTGTCCGGCTCGCCCGCCACCAGTGCTTCCCGCTCCTCTTTGGGATAGCCGAATCCCATCACGGTTTCGTCGGGCGAGAGCGAAAGGAAGACGATTCGCCCCACGCGGAACTTCGCCCGGTCCCGGACCAGCGCCTCATAGGCGCGGGGGAGCCCCGAAACGATCTCTCTGACGTCATCCCCGGTTACCATTTTTCCACCATTCTCCGCTGTCTGTTCCCCAGTCACCCTTGGCGCCCATGGTGAAGGCGACGTAAAGGTATTCGTCGAGGATCTTCGCCAGTGACACGGGCCTGCCCATCAGGGCGGGGATCTCCGCCCCGCCGTCTCCCGCCTCCGCGATCACCGCGGCGGCCCACGCGCGGCCGAGTCGCAGATGTCTCCCGAACGCGGCGCCGTCACGCGCGCCGTGGAGAGTGGCCGCGATGGCGGCGTCCCACGGCATGATCGTGTTGGGCCGCAACGCATACAGTGCCTTGGCCGCGGCGGTCTGGCCCAGCGTACGCCTGGTCCGTCCCGCCGAGACGACGACACCCGCGAGGTCCGCGTACGCCTTCGCGGCGGTGTCGATCCCCTCGTCCGTCAGGTCGACGAGATCGGCCGAGGGCAGGGTGGCGCCCCAGGTCTCCCACCAGGCCAGGATCCCGTCGTCGAAGGGGGCGGGCTCGCCTTCCCGCGGGTACCGGATTCGGCATCCCCACGAGTTGAGCCAGCGAAGAAGAATTGTGCGATGCGCGGGCAGTGACAGGTCGATCGCGGACCGCGTTTCCGCTCTGAGTCGAAGCCACGAGGTGTCCGCATTCGCGAAGCCGTTGAACACTTCGGCGGCCCGCCGGAGTTCGGCGAGTGGCGGCAGGGGGTCAGACATGGGCGAACCCTATCCGGTGCCACCAAGGGGGTGAATTTCCGCGTCCAACTATTGGACTTTGTACATTGAGTCACCTATTTGTATCTGCTGCATGGTTCATTGGTCCTTTAGGGTTGTGGCCAGGAAGGCTGCAGGGATGACGGTCACGCAGTGCGATTGCGTTACCCCATCCAGGGGAGGAGATGGCATGGGCAGACCCGAGCGACCGTTGGACGGCTCCACTGGT
This sequence comes from Amycolatopsis sp. EV170708-02-1, assembly GCF_022479115.1. Lineage (NCBI taxonomy): Bacteria > Bacillati > Actinomycetota > Actinomycetes > Pseudonocardiales > Pseudonocardiaceae > Amycolatopsis > Amycolatopsis sp. EV170708-02-1. The sequence continues at coordinate 374,750 of NZ_CP092497.1, read as the reverse complement.
CCGATCGCCGCATTCGCTCACGATCTGCGCGTTTTGAGGAACCGTGCGGGAAACCCGAGTTACCGGGAGCTCGCCAGGACGGCACTGTTCGCACCTTCCGTGCTGTCCAGCGCGGCCAGCGGCCACCGGCTGCCCACGCTCGCCGTGACGCTGGCGTTCGTCTCCGCGTGCGGTGGGGACCGCGCCGCGTGGGAACGGCGCTGGCGGAGTGTCGCCGGGCAGACCGGGGGTGGCGGCGAGGAACGCGCGCCCGCGCCACCGACGGCCGAAGCACCGCCGGATGGCGTGCACGCGTTGGCATCCGGCGTCATCCGCCTCGCCCGTCCGGCCCAGCTGCCGATGGGATCGAGGACTTTCGTCGGCAGGGAAGGGGATCTCGCCGACGCCGCGGAGATGATCGGGTCGAGCGGCCCGGTCAAGGTGCCGTTGCTCGTCAGCGGCCCGATCGGGGTGGGGAAGACGGCTTTCGCCTTGCGGCTGGCGGAAGAGGTGGCGGCGGACTTCCCGGACGGGCAGCTCTACGCCGATCTGGGCGGCAGCGGAACCGGGGGCCGGTCGGCCAACGGGATCGTGCGCGGATTCCTGCGCGCGCTCGGCGTGCCGGCGCATCTCGTGCCCGACGACCCGATGCAGCGGATCGGGCTCTACCGATCCCTGCTGGCGGAACGCAAGTTGTTCGTGCTCCTGGCCGGGGTCAGCGACGAGGGCCAGGTGCGGCCGCTGCTGGGTCAGGCCCCGCACAGCCAGGTCGTGGTGACCAGCCGCGCGCGGCTGCTCGGCCTGGAGGACACGAACCGTGTCGAGCTGGATACGTTTTCCCGCAAGGAATCGATGGCCTTGATCGGCCGGATCGCCGGACCGGCCCGGGTGCGGGCGGAGCACGACGCCACCGACACGATCGCCGAACTGTGCGGGGATCTCCCGCTGGCGATCAACATCGTCGGCCGCAAGATCGCCGCCCGCCCGGAATGGGCGATCGCGTACACGGCGGGCCAGCTCGCCGATCGTGAACGGCTCATGGACAGCCTCTGTGTCGGTGATGTCAACGTGCGGGACCGGTTCACCGCGGCGTACGAACACCTTTCGCCCACCGAGCGGGAGGCCGTCCACCACTTCGGGCAGAGCGGGGCGGGCTGGACGACGTCGATCGGCGTCGCCGCGGCGATGGGCATCATGATCGAGACCGCCGACGAACTCCTCGAGTCCGTGGTGGACGCCGGACTTCTCCAGCGCGCCAACGTCGCCGGCCGCTACGCGGTCTCCCGGTTGGTCAGCGCGTTCGCCTCCGAACGGCAGCGGGAGCCCGGACCGTTCGCCGCCGCCGTCCCGATGGCGGGCCACCGGGCGCGGAAGAACGCGTTCGAATCGCTGCGCCACGAGGCCGTGCGCACCCTGCCGGGAGGCTCGTCCGAAGGTTGATTGTTCTCGCCGCGCGGCGCTTCCGGTCAACGGGCCGCGCGGCTTGAATGAGTCGACGAATGAAGGCGAGCGAAATTCGGTGACACAATGCTGATTCTGTCGATGAAGGAGGGCCACGATGGCGGGATCGTGGCGATCGAGGACGGCAAGCTGCTGTTCGCGCTGGAGTCGGAAAAGGACAACTACCCGCGCTACGACCGGATCACCGGCGAGCTGATGGCGCGCGCGGCGGGCATGCTCGACAAGCAGCCCGACGTGGTCGCGCTCGGCGGCTGGGTCAAGGGGAGTTCTCGGTGGAACCGCCGTCGCGCACCGGGTACTTCGGTGTCGGCGAGGGCGCGATCTCCGATGAGGCGGGCAGGTTCTTCGGCAAGGACGTGCGCTACTTCTCCTCCACCCACGAGCGCTCGCATATCTACACCTCCCTCGGGATGGCCCCCGCGGCACCCGGCCAGGCGTACTACTCCCTGGTGTGGGAAGGGAACATCGGTGACTTCTACCGGATCGACGAGCGCGGCGAGGCCACCCACCTGCAGCACGTCCTGACCGACCCCGGCGCGAAGTACGCGTACCTCTTCGCGCTGGCGGACCCGGGTTTCCCGCTGGGCAAGGGGAAGTTCCGGTTCAACGACGCCGGCAAGCAGATGGCGCTGACCGGGTTCGCCGAGCCGGGCCCGCTCACGCCGGACGAGCAGAAGACCATCGACTTCATCCTCGACCGCGACGGCATCATCCTCGGTCTGTCCAAAGAGGAGATGTCCTGGTCCCATCTGTACAACGCCGGCGTCTGGTCGCAGGAATACCGCAACGCGGCGGCGAAGCACTCGCAGGCCATCTTCAACCGGTTCTACGACTACGCGGAGAAGAACCTGACCGAAGGCCTGCCGCTGCTGATCTCCGGCGGCTGCGGCCTGAACTGCGACTGGAACCGGTTGTGGCGCGAGAGCGGCCTGTTCTCCTCGGTGTTCGTGCCGCCGTGTCCCAACGACAGCGGTTCCGCGCTGGGCACGGCCATCGACGCGCAATGGTTCTACACCGGACAGGCGACCATCGAATGGGACGTCTACGCGGGGGAGAACTTCGTCGAGGACGTCGTCCCGGATCCCGCGAAGTACGAGACGCGGCCGCTCGTGGCGAGTGAGGTCGCGAAGTACCTCAAGGACGGCAACATCATCGGCTGGGCCCGCGGCCGGTACGAGATGGGCCCGCGGGCGCTGGGCAACCGGTCGATCCTGGCCGCGCCGTTCACCGTGGACACCACGGTGCGGCTCAACAAGATCAAGCGCCGCGAGGACTACCGCCCGATCGCCCCGATCGCGCTGGAATCCGACGCACCCAAATGGTTCGTCGGCTCGGTGCAGGATCCGTACATGCTGTACTTCAACCACGTCACCTCGGACGAGTTGAAGGCCATCACGCACGTCGACGGGACCGCGCGCACTCAGACGGTGACGCGGGAGCGCAACGCCGGCATCACCGACCTGCTCGAAGCGTTCCGCGAGCAGACCGGGTTCAGCGTGCTGTGCAACACCTCGCTGAACAACAACGGGCGCGGTTTCCTCAACCGCACCAGCGATCTCATCGAGTACGGGGAGACGTACGGCCTCGACGGCTACGTCATCAACGACACGTTCGTGACCCCGCGCGCCTCCTGAAATCCTTGCCCAACGGGGGTAAGGCCCGGATGCCACCGTCCCAGCAGTGGCGTCCGGGTACCTCGTGGTGCCCGAACGAACGGGGAAGACCATGCGAGTCGTGCTCGCGGGCGGCGGCGTCATCGCACTGCTGACGGCGCTGGAGTGCGTGTCCGCCGGGCATGAAGTGGTGCTCGCCGACCAGGCGGACATCCCGTTCTCCGGCGCGACCTCGTTCGACCGGCACCGCGTGCTGCGCGCGGTGCATCCCGGCGACCCCGCGGCCACCGCGGCCGCGGTCGGCGCGCATCACGCGTGGCTCGAACTGGAGCACTCGTTGTCCACGTCGTTCTACGAACAGGTCGGCGCGCTCACCGCGATGCCGCCGGACGAGGCGGCGGCCGCGCGGGATCTGGTGGCCGCGGCGGGATCGAAGGCCGAAGTGCTCGGCGCGGACGAACTCGCCGGGGAATTCCCGCACGCCGGGTTCGTGCCGGGGACGGGCGCGGTCTTCGAGGCGCAGGCCGGGGTCCTGCTCGCCGACCGGGTGCTGACGGCGTGCGCCACCCGCCTGCGGTGGCACGCGAACGCGGAACTCCACCCGCACCGCAAGGTGATCGGGATCGACGCCGACCGGGCGGAGGTCCGGCTGGCCGATGGCGCGATCCTTCGCGGCGACGCCGTCCTGGTGGCGGCGGGCCCGTGGTCCAGGGAACTGCTGGCCCCGGCGCTGTCCAGGGAGCTCGTGCTGCACCGGCAAACGATGCTCTACTGCGACGTCCCACCCGCCGACGCCGCCGCGTGGGCCGCCACTCCGGCGATCACCTCGCTCGGCTCGGCGGGCGGCGCGTGGCTGGTGCCGCCCGTCGCCGGGACGCCGTTGAAGCTCAGCGCCGCGAGCGCGTGCCGCGTCGTCGACGAGATCGGCGGCGCCACCGTGCCCTCGTGGTGGCGTGAGCACCTGATCGACACGTTCGCCGCGCTGATCCCGGGTTTCCGCCGGGATTGGCTGGTCGACACCCGGGACTGTCACTACCTGGCCCGGCGCTCCACCCTCGGCCCGATGCTCGCCGTCCTCGGCGACCGGGTCCTGTCCTACGCGGCGTGCGGCGGCTCGTCGTTCAAATTCGCGCCGCTGATCGCCCGGTCCCTGGCCGCGCGCCTGACCGGCGCCGACCCGGTCCGGACCGGGCTCGAACCGCTCGACCGGCCGCTCGTGCGAGCGGGCGGTGCCCACCCGATCCGTCCTGCCCTACGAGGTGTGTCGTGAAACTGCTCGCGCTGGAAGCCAGCCAGAACTCCTACTACTACCTGCCCCGGTACCAGCAGATCGAGGACTTCGGCGGGGTGCTGTACGTGCTCAACGGGATCGGCACCGAGGATCTCTGGCCGTCGGATCGCTACCGGATCGCCGGCAGCAACCACATCGACGACCTGATCCGGCACGCGAAGGCCTGGCACGCGGAAGAATCCTTCGACGGTGTGCTCACCTTCTCCGAGTCCGGGGTCGTCCTGGTCGCCGCGGTCGCCGAAGCGCTCGGCCTGCCGGGTATCGGTGCCGACGCGGCGCGGACCAGCCGGAACAAGCTGATCATGCGGCAGGCGCACGAGAAGGGCGGGGCCGCGCATCCGGACTACCGGTTCGTCGAAGACCTCGACGCGGCCCTGCGGGCGGCCGAGGACTTCGGCTATCCGGTGATCCTCAAGCCGACCCTCGGCGCGGCGAGCAACTTCGTCTTCCGGGTCGACGACGAAGACAAGATGCGGGAACGCTACGCGCAGGCACGCGAAGGCATCGACGGGATGTCCTGGTACAACATGGAGGCCGAAGGGCTGGACCTCGGCCCGCACGGCCTGCTCGTCGAGTCCTTTCTGGACGGTCACGAGCATCTCATCGAAGCGGTCGCCTGGGACGACGAGGTCTACCTCGGTTCCATTGTGGACAGGGTCACTTCGGAGGGGGAGACCTTCGACGACGACGTGCACCACGCGCCCACGTCGCTCACCGCCGAGCAGGTGGCCGAGGTGCACGCGGTAGTGGCCGCCGGTGTGCGAGCACAGGGCCTCACCCGCGGCGCGCTGCACGCCGAAGTCCGTTTCCATCAGGGAAAACCGTTCCTGCTGGAGATCGCCGTGCGGCCGGGCGGCGGCGGACTCGACCACATGGCACGGCTTTCGGCCGGCTACGACCCGATCAGGGGGCTCATGGACGTCTCCCGCGGTGTCCGGCCGGATGTCCACCACTTCAGCCCGACCGGATTGCACACCGCCGCGATGTGCCTGATCTGCCCGGGCGGGGTGATCGCCTCGATCGAGGTCCCGCCCGCGGTGAACGAATCGGAAGCCTTGTACTACCTCAAGATCTTCGCCAAGCCGGGTGACCTGATCAAGCGCCCGCCGCTCGGCAACAACATCTTCGGCGGCATCGGCGCACTCGGCGCGTCCTTCGACGAAGCCATGCGCAACGCGAACGACCTAGCCGGGAAGATCGAGGTCAAACTCTCCGAAACCCAGAAGTAGCACCGGATCCTGTTCGACGAAACCGGACCCACACCCAAGGGCTCGGTGGCGGAAGACGCCCAAAACCGCGTGGAGGAAGCGTGTCACGGACTGCCACCCAACGGCACTACCTGATGGTCAGACCGACGTATTTCGACGTCGAGTACTCGATCAACCCCTGGATGGACCCGAAGAAGCCGACGGACACCGAGCTGGCCATCGCGCAGTGGGAGTGGCTGCGTGATCTGTACGCCGACCTGGGGCATCGCGTCGAGCTGCTCGATCCGCTGCCCGGCCTGCCCGACATGGTGTTCGCGGCCAACGGCGCCACCGTGGTCGACGGGCAGGTGCTCGTGGCGCGGTTCCACCACGTGCAGCGGGCAGGGGAGTCCGACGCGTATCTCAAGTGGTTCCGCGACAACGGATACCGCTACGTGCGGCAGGCGCAATGGGTCAACGAGGGGGAAGGCGACTATCTCGTCGCCGGGAAGACGATCCTCGCCGGCACCGGGTTCCGCACGAACCCGGAGGCGCACAACGAATCCCGCGAGTTCTTCGGCCGTCCGGTGACCAAGCTGACGCTGATCGACCCGCGGTACTACCACCTCGACACGGCACTCGCCGTCCTCGACGAAGACACGGTCATGTACTACCCGGGGGCGTTCTCCGAGGACAGTCGTCTGCTGCTGAAGGAGCTTTACCCCGACGCGATCCTGGCTTCCGAAGCCGACGCGTCCGTGTTCGGCCTCAACGCCGTCTCCGACAGCAAGCACGTCGTGCTCCCGCAGGCGGCCACCGAGCTGACCGCGCAACTGAGGGAACACGGTTTCGAACCGATCGGCGCCGACCTGTCCGAATTGCTCAAGGCGGGCGGGAGCGTCAAATGCTGCACGCTGGAACTGCGTGCCGCTCAAGGAGACTAGATGGAATCGGCTGTACAGGAGCGATCCGGGCGTATCACATTGCGCCGGATCGTCGTCGGGGCCGCGCTGATCGCGGTTCCGGTGGCGGTCGTCGTCGTGGTGCTCGGCCTGGGATCGGCCTACGCGCCCGTCGCGGGCACTGGGGCCAAGGCCGCGGGCAGCGGGCCCGACACCTACGCGCGCCTGCTGGTCGCGCTTCCGGTGATCCTGGGCGCCTGCCATCTGGCGGGTGTCCTGGCCCGGCGGCTCGGCCAGCCCGCGGTGATCGGCGAGATCGTCGCCGGCATCCTCCTGGGGCCGTCGCTGTTCGGGATCGTCTGGCCGGCCGCGTTCGGCTGGCTGTTCCCCGGCGGGGTGGTCTCGGCGATCAACATCCTGTCGCAGCTGGGTCTGATCTTCTTCATGTACCTGGTCGGTTCCGAGATCGACCTCGACGCGGTGCGGCGGCGCGGGTTCACCGCGGTGACCGTCAGCCAGGTCAGCATCGCGCTGCCGATGGTCTGCGGCATCGTGCTCGCGCTCGGCATGTACCCGGCCTTCGGCGGTGACGTCGGCTTCCTCGCCTTCGGCCTGTTCATCGCGGTCTCCATGAGCGTGACGGCGTTCCCGGTGCTGGCGCGGATCCTGACAGACCGCGGCCTCGCGAAGACACCGCTGGGCGCGCTCGCGCTCACCTGCGCCGCCGTCGACGACGTCGCCGCCTGGTGCCTGCTGGCCGTGGTGGTCGCCGTCAGCCAGGGCGGGACGCCGTCGGAGGTCTTCCTGACCGTCGGGCTCACCCTGGTGTTCGTCGTGGCGATGATCTACGTCGTCAAGCCGCTGCTGGCCAAGGTGCTCGCGCGCGTGCCGGAATCCGCGGTGCTCGCGATCCTGCTCGGCGGGATCATGCTGTCGGCGCTGGCCACCAACGAGATCGGCATCCACGCGATCTTCGGCGCCTTCCTCTTCGGGGTGATCGCGCCGAGGAAGGAGCCGGTCGTCGCCCGCGCCGCCGGGAAGCTCGGCAGCGTGACCCTGACGTTGCTGCTGCCGCTCTTCTTCGCCTACACCGGGCTGCACACCGAGTTCAGCCTGCTCGGTTCCGGGTCGCTGTGGCTCTGGACCGTGCTGATCACAGCGGTGGCGGTGTTCGGGAAGTGGGTGGGCAGCACGACGGCGGCGCGGCTGACCGGGGTCGGCTGGCGCGAATCGCTGTCCCTCGGGGCGCTGATGAACTGCCGGGGGCTGACGGAACTGGTGGTGCTCAACGTCGGCCTCCAGCTGAAGGTGATCAGCCCGGCCGTGTTCGCGATGCTCGTGATCATGACGCTGGTGTCGACGATCGCCACCGCCCCGGCGCTCACCCTCATCGCCAAGTTCAAGACGAGACCGCCGGTAGAGCGGCGGCGGAAAGTGGATAGGACACCATGACCAGCAAGGAAACCCTAGTCAGCACCTTCGCCGAGGTCGTCCTCGACGACGAGGTCCGGGACACCGTCGGGAGCGACCTGCGGTCCTTCCCGAACCCCGTCGACGACATCGACCGCTCGCTGGCGATGCTCCGTGTCACGTTCTCGAAGCTGCCGATCGACCAGCTTCAGGCGATCCTGGACTTCGGCAGGCACGTCGACACCCCCGGCGTCGCGCTCGTGCGCAACCTGCCGGTGGATCCGGAGCTGCCGGAGACGCCGATCGACGGCGAGCCCAGCAAGGACAAGAAGACGTTCGTCGCCGAGACCGTCCTTTTGGGACTGAGCCAGCTGCTCGGCGAGCCCGTCGGGTTCACCACCGAGAAGAGCGGGCGGCTCGTACACGACGTCGTCCCGGTGTCGGCAGGGTCGCGGAGCCAGACGAACCAGAGCTCGCACGTGTTCCTGAACTTCCACAATGACATCGTGCACGACGAAGTCGGTCGCTACGACGTGTCCAATCCGGACTTCCTGGTGCTGAACTGCGTGCGCCAGGACGGCAACAAGGAAGCCGTCACCTACTACGCCGACGGCAGGGACATCTCGGCCGCACTGGCCCCGGAGGTGCTCGACGTCCTGCGTCGCCCGCTGTTCCGGCTCAACGCGCCCGGCAGCTACGTGCGCGACGTGGCCAAGGGGGCCGACGTGCTCTCCGACCTCGTGCCGGTGATCTCCGGGCCGGCGGATTCGCCGGAAGTGGCGGTCTCGGCCAACGGCGTGGTGGGGGAGACCGTCGAGGCGGAGCAGGCGCTGGAGGAGCTGCAGCGGGTCTGCCGCGAGGTGGCCCACCAGGTGAAGCTGGAGCCGGGGACGGCGCTGCTGATCAACAACCGGAAGGGGCTGCACGCGCGGTCGCAGTTCTTCGCGCGGCACAACGGGCGGGATCGGTGGCTGCAGCGTACCTACATCCGGCGGAGTCTGTGGACGATCCGGTACCGGGGGACCGCTGAGGACCGGCGGGTGCACTGAGGTTTCGGGTCGCGAGTCCGTGAAGGCCTCCTTGAGGGACCCAGATTCCCTCAAGGAGGCCTTCACGGACAGCCTGCCTCCGCGGACGCCGCACGAGGCATGTTCAGGCGAGCGGCCGACCGGGTAACCGTCCGCGAAAGCACCCGACGGGAGGGAACCCGATGACAGAGAAGCTCCGGCCGCCGCAGCAGCAGGAACCGCCGGGCGTGACGTCGAAAATGGACCCGCGGCCCCGTGACTCCATGGAGGACTACGAGGGCCGCGAGCTGCTGGCGGGCCAGCGTGCCTTGATCACCGGCGGCGACTCCGGGATCGGCCGCGCGGTCGCCATCGCCTTCGCGAAGGAAGGCGCCGACGTGGCGATCGCGTATCTCAACGAACACGAGGACGCGAAGTACACCGAGGAACGTGTCCGCGCCGAAGGGCGCGAGTGTCTCCTCCTGCCGGGTGATCTCGCCGAAGCGACGCGATGCCGCGAGATCGTGGACCGGACCGTGCAGGAGCTCGGCGGGCTGGACATCCTGGTCAACAACGTCGCCACGCAATGGCCGGTCGACTCTCCGGAGGAGCTCACCGACGAGCAGTGGACGCATACCTTCGACGTGAACATCCACAGCTTCTTCCGGGTGACGAACGCCGCGTTGCCCCATCTGGGCGAGGGCTCGGTCATCATCAACACCGGTTCGGTGAACGGCTTGCGGGGCAACAAATCCCTGATCGACTATTCGGCGACCAAGGGAGCCGTGCACGCCTGGACGTACGCGATGGCGCAGGCGCTGGCCGATCGCGGCATCCGGATCAACTGCGTCGCGCCCGGTCCGGTGTGGACACCGCTGATCCCGTCGACGTTCCCGCCGGAGAAGGTGGAGAAGTTCGGCCTCCAGGTCCCCTTCGAGCGTGCCGCTCATCCGGACGATCTCGCGCCGTCGTACGTCTTCCTGGCGTCCAACCGGCTTTCGTCGTACTACAGCGGTGAGGTCATCGCCGCGCTGGGCGGCGAGACCACACCCGGCTGAGGCGCGCCACGGCGTCGGCTTCGGGCGCCACACGGTCCAGGCACGAACTCACGCCGGGATCGCCCGGCTCCGGCTTCACCGCGTGCACGAAATCGGGGAACTTGATGCCGTCCTGGATGAAGAACACCGGCATGTTGTTGCCCACCAGGTCGTAATTGCCTTGGCGGGTGTAGAACTTCGTCGCGAAGCCGCGGACGTCGCGCACCGTGTCGGCCGAACCGCGGGAACCGGCCACGGTGGAGAACCGCACGAACACCGGGATCTTCTCGCCGCTGGTGAGGAATTCGGCGACCGTGTAGTCGGCCAGCGCGTCGTCGTAGGCTTCGAAGAAGCCGTAGGCGCCCGCGCCACGCGCGTGGAAATCCTCGAGCAGGGTCGGGCCCCGGCTACCCGCGGTCAACGAGTCGTCGGTGTGGTCGACCCGGACTCCCTGCTGGGTCGTCAGCACGGACTCTTCCGGATCCACCCGGCTTCCGTGCAGCTGCTCGTTCTTCGCGTCCTGTCGCACAGGTCTCGCCCCTTCGCGGTGGTGGGTTCCCTCGCGGCTACCCCGGCGCCGTTTCGGCGAAACGACACCGGGTAACCGGCGGGCGGGACCTTCGAGGAGGTGCGAATGACGACGGTGGGCCGGCCGGCCGTGCTGGAGATCCGCGATCCCGCCGACGGCAGTCTCGTCGGCACGGTCAAGGCGGCGACGACCGACGGGGTCAAGACGGCGATCGCCGCCGCGAAGCGTCGGGCCAAGGGCTGGGCCGCCACGACGGCGGCCGCCCGCGGGATCGCGCTGAAGGACGCGGCCAGGTCGCTCCGGGCGCGAGCGGGCGAACTCGCCGTCCTCATCGCGAGCGAGACCGGCAAACCCCGGGGCGAGGCCGAGGAGGGTGTCCTGGCCGGAGCCGGGACCCTGGAGCAGTACGCGGAACTGGGGCCGGTGCACCGCGGCAAGTCTCTGCTGGGTGATTCGTCGGCCACCGACCTGATGGTGCCGGAACCCCGGGGCGTGGTCGTCGCGCTGACACCGTGGAACGATCCCGTCGCCGTGGCCTGCGGGCTGCTGGGCGCGGCATTGGTCACGGGGAACACGGTGGTGCACAAGCCGAGCGAACGCTGCCCGCATACCGGCGCCTGGCTGGGAAACGTGCTGGCGCAGGCCTTCCCCGACGGCGTGCTCCAGACCGTGCAGGGCGACGGAAGCGTCGGCGCCGAACTCGCGGCCCAGCCGGACGTCGATGTCGTCGCCCATGTCGGCGGCACGGCCGCGGGCCGCTCGATCGCGGCGAGCGCGGCGCGGACCGGTGCCAAGGTCTTGCTGGAGAACGGCGGGAACGACCCGCTCGTCGTCGACGCCGGCGTGGACCCGGTCTGGGCGGCCGAGCAGGCAGCGATCGGGGCCTTCACCAACTCCGGGCAGATCTGTGTCTCGGTCGAACGCATCCATGTGCACCAGGACGTCGCGGACGCCTTCCTCACCGCTTTGGCCGCCGAAGCGGGCCATCGCGAACTGGCCCCGCTCGTCGACCGGCGCCACCGCGAAGGGGTCCACGCCCAGGTCGCGGAGGCGATCGCGCAAGGCGCCGATCCGCTCGCCGGAGGGTTCCTGCCCGACGGCCCCGGCGCCCACTACCCGGCGACCGTCCTCGCCGGGTGCACGCCGGGGATGCGGGTCCTGACCGAAGAGACCTTCGGCCCGGTCGCACCGGTGACCGTGGTGGCGGACTTCGACCAGGCACTCGAACAGGCGGCCGCCGGCGAGTACGGTCTCGCGGCCACCGTGCTCACGACCTCGATGGTCCACGCGCAGCGCGCCTGGCGCGAACTCCCGGCCGGCACCGTGAAGATCAACAACGTCTTCGGCGGCGCACCCGGCGGGGCCGCCCATCCGCGGGGCGCCAGCGGCAGTGGCTACGGCTACGGGCCGGAACTGCTCGACGAGATGACGCAGACCAAGGTCGTCCACCTGGGCCCTCCGGGGCCGTGATGGGTGGCCGGAAGACCCCGATCGCCTGGATCGCCCGGGCGTTCCGGGTGCCGGGGGAGGAACGCCGGAGTCTTATCCAGACGGCTAAGGCCACGTCCGCGGCCGTGATCGCGTGGATCGTCGCGACGGCGGTCCTGCGGCTGCCCCAGCCCTTCCTGGCGCCGTACGCGGCGGTGTTCCTGGTACAGGCCACCGTCTATCGGTCCCTGCGCGGGTGGGCACAGCAGGTCGGCGCCGTCAGCGTGGGAGTGCTGCTCGCCGCGGGCGCCGGCCAGGTCGTCCCCTCGGTGACGGTGGCGCTCGGGCTGGTCATCTTCGTCGGCCTGCTGATCGGCTCGTGGCGGGGGTTCGGCGATTCGGGGGTGTGGGTCGGGATCACCGGCATGCTGCTGATCTCCTACGGAAACGCGACCGAACCCGTCCTGCTCGCCGACCGGCTGCTGGAAACCGCGCTGGGGGCGGCGATCGGCGCGGTGCTCAACGCGGTGATCCTGCCGCCGCTGCACGGCGAGCGCCTGCGGGCGGCGACCTCCCGGCTGGCTGCGGCGATCGCCGACGTCCTCGACCGGACGGCGGAGCTGGTTCGCGGCGGCGAGGCACCCGACGGCCTGGACGACCGCATGGAGGACGTCCGCAGCCTCGTCGCGGAGGCCGAGGACGCGATCGGCTGGACCAGGGAGGGCCGGTACCTGAACCTCCGTGGACGGCGTGAGACGCCGGAGGAGCCCTTGGCGAACCTCGTCTCCCTGTGGCATCCGCTCGCCCAGCTGATCGACGCCGTGAGCGAGGCCGCCCGGAGCGAGCAGCCGTTCCGGCATCCCGGCGAACACGCGCGCGGGGTGGTCGGCGACCTGCTCGAAGCCCTCGCCGAGGTGGCCCGTTCGGGTGATCCGGACAAGCTCGATCGATGCCGCGACCTGGTCGGCGAGATCGACCACCTGCTCATGACGCCCACGGACGAGGTCACCACCTCGATCGGGCTGGGCGCCATGGCGCTGCCCGCCCGGCGGCTCGTCCAGCGGCTCCGCGCCGATTAAGGCGAGGCGACGGTGGGTAACCGTACCCATGAGCGGTAAACGGATCGTGGTCACCGGCGCCACCGGCAACGTCGGGACGGCGCTGGTCCGTGCGCTGGGCGCGGACCCCGAGGTCGGATCCATCGTCGGCGTGGCGAGGCGCCCGAGCCGATGGGAGAACCCGAAGACCGAGTTCGTCACCGCCGACGTCGCCCGCGACGACCTCCGTGCCGTGTTCGACGGCGCCGACGTGGTGATCCACCTGGCGTGGCTCTTCCAGCCCACCCACCGGCCCGAGGTCACCTGGCGCTCCAACGTGCTGGGTTCGATCCGGGTGTTCGAGACCGCGCAGGTGATGCGGGTGCCGTCGCTGGTGTACGCGTCGTCGATCGGGGCGTACTCGCCGAGGGACGACGACCATCCGGTGACCGAGGAATGGCCGACCCATGGGTCACCGAAAGCGGCATACACCCGCGAAAAGGCTTACGTGGAAAGGGTTCTCGAAGCGTTCGACCGGAGTCATCCGCGGCTGCGGGTGGTTCGGGTGCGCCCGGGATTCCTCTTCCAGAAGGCCGCGGCGCCCGAGCAGCGCCGGCTCTTCGGCGGCCCGTTCGTCCCGGGCAGGCTCGTGCGGCCGTCGCTGATCCCGGTGCTCCCGGACATCCCGCAACTGAGGATCCAGACCGCGCACACGGAGGACGTGGCCGACGCCTATCGCCGCTGCGCGCTCCAGGACGTCAAGGGAGCCTTCAACATCGCCGCCGATCCGGTACTGGACACCCGCGCGCTGGCGCGGATCTTCGGCGCCAAGCCGGTGAAGGCCCCGGCGTCCTTCGTCCGGCGAGCGCTGGCCGCGGCCTGGTCGTTGCATCTGATCCCGGCGACGCCAGGGCTTTTCGACGCCGTCCTGCACCTGCCGGTGATGGACTGCACGCGCGCCAGGGAAGAACTGGGCTGGGCACCCCGATACTCGTCGGAGGACGCGATCGAAGCCTTCCTCAAGGGACTGCGGGAAGGCGAAGGATTCCCGACCGAACCGCTGAATCCGGACGTCGGCAGGGGACACGAACTGGCCACCGGGGTGGGGGAGCGACCGTGAACGAGAAGGAGCTGCTGCACACCCTGACCAGGGTCGTGTCCACTTTGGACCAGACCGCGGTGCGGTTCGCCGTCGCGGGCGGTCTCGCCGTCTACGCGCGGGGCGGGCCGCCGTCCGATCACGACGTCGACCTCTTCCTCAAGGAGGAGGACATCGAGGAAGCGGCGGAGGCCCTGGAAGCCGCGGGTCTGCGGCGGGAGCACCCGCCGGAGGACTGGCTCACCAAGGTCTACGACGGCGACTGCCTGGTCGACCTGATCTTCCGGCCCAACCATCGGCCGGTCACCGACGAGATGCTCGACCGCGCCTCGCTGATGCGGGTCGGGGCGACCGCCGCGCCCGTGCTCGGCGGGACCGACCTGCTCGTCGACAAGACCCTCGTACTCAGCGCGCACCGGTGCGACTTCGCGCCGCTGCTGCGGATCGCGCGCGACCTCCGCGAGCAGGTCGACTGGCACCGGGTGGCCGAAGAGACCTCCGAATCGCCCTACGCGTGGTCGTTCCTGACCCTGCTCGCGGCACTGTCCATCATCGACAGAAAGGAGCTTCCGATGCCCGAGGAAGCGCCCCAGTACCTGGTCGCCAGGCTGACCAAGGCGCTGGCGGAAGACCCGAGGACCGCCGAACTCGGCGTGCACGTCACCGTGCGCGGCGACCAGGTCCGGCTCAGCGGCGAGGTCCCGTGCGCCAACCGCAAGGCCGACATCGAGGCGGTCGTCTGCGAACACATCGCGGCCGAGCTGGTGCACAACGACGTCCGGACGGCCGACGTCCGGGAGCCGTCGCACGCCGAGGAGATCCGATGATCCGGGTCGCCGCGGTCGGGGACGTCCACCTCGGCGAGGACAACCGAGGCCTGCTGCGGCCGGCACTGGACAACATCGCCGAACACGCCGACGTGCTGCTGCTCGCGGGCGACCTCACCCGGCACGGCAGCGTCGAAGAGGCCAGGGTGGTGGCCGACGAGTTCGCCGGGCTCCCCGTCCCGGTGATCTCGGTGCTGGGCAACCACGACTACCACTCGGACGCGGCCGAAGCGGTCAGCGGGCTGCTGGAGGAAAGCGGGATCACCGTCCTCGAGGGTTCGGCGACCACGGTGGAGCTGGAGGGCGGGAAGCTCGGCGTCGCCGGGGTGAAGGGTTTCGGCGGCGGGTTCGCGGGCAAATGCGCGAGCCGGTTCGGCGAACGCGAGATGAAGGACTTCGTCGAGCACACCATGGCGGCGGCCAAGCGGCTGCGCACCGCGCTGGAAGGGCTCGAACACGAGCAGCCCGACGTGACCGTCGCGCTGACCCACTACTCGCCGATCCCCGGCACCCTGCACGGTGAACCGCCGGAGATCCACCCGTTCCTGGGGTCGTATCTGCTGTGCGAGCCGATCGACGACGCCCAGGTGGCCCTCGCCGTGCACGGGCACGCGCACTACGGCAGCGAACAAGGGGTCAGCCCCGGCGGGGTCCCGGTGCGCAACGTCGCCCAGCCGGTGATCCGCGCGGCGTACGCGACGTACGTCCTCGAACCTGCGAAAGTGCTGATATGAGGGAACGATTCCACGGTCAGCTGAGCGTTCTCGGCGAGCTCCTGTCGAGCATGTGCGGCATGGCCTGCGAAGAACTGCACCTGGCGAACCGGGTCTTCCTCGACCGGGACGTCGAAGCCGCCGCCGAGCTGGCGACGGTCGAAGCGAGACTGAACGCTGCACGGACCCGATGCGAGGAGTCCGCGCAGAAACTGCTCGCTCTGCAGGCGCCGGTCGCGGGCGATCTGCGGACCGTGCTCGCGGCGGTGTACTGCGCCGACCGGCTGGAGCGGATGGGCGACCTCGCCCAGCACATCGCCGAACAGGCCTTGCGAGCGCCCGAATTCGCCGTCCCCGAGGCGCTCACCGGACGTTTCGGGGAGATGGCCGGGCTCGTCTGCTCGATGGCGGAAGACCTCGGCGCCGCGATCGAAGGGCCGACGGCGGAGGTGTTCCACTCGCTGGCCCGGTCCGATCAGCGGGTCGACGCGCTGTACGAGGAGCTGATGACCCTGGTGACCGAGCCGGACTGGGCCCACGGCATCGCCCCGGCGATCTCGGTGGCGCTGCTGGCGAGGTTCTACGAACGGTTCGCGGACCAGGTCGTCTCCGTGGCGCGGCGGGTGGACTTCGCGCTCACCGGGGAATTGCCGGAGTCTTCCGTGCGGGATGCGCCTGCCGAGCTCTGAGGTGGCTGGGTTTTGCGAAGTTCCGTGAAGGCCTCCTTGAGGGACCCAGAGTCCCTCAAGGAGGCCTTCACGGACATCCGCGCAAGAAAGACGTGGAGTCAGGTGGCGCGGTCGGTCAGCGCGTCCCGGATCTTGTCGATGAACGCCGTCCCCGGCGCGAGGATCCGGTTCGCCGGTGGCCGGTCCGGAGCGGCGGGATGCGGCCTGGTCGGGGCGATCTCCTTGGCCCGCAACACTTTCTCGCCCAGTTCCCGCAGGGCCTCCGGAGAGCAGGCGGCCTGGAGCTTGGGCAGCAGGTCGCTTTCCTCCTCCTCGATGTGGTGCCGGACGTCTTCGATCAGCTTGGCGACCAGTTCGTCGAACCGCTTGTCCGCCGGTTCCAGGCCGATGAGGTCGTTCATCACCCGCTCGGCTTCGGCGTGCTCCTCGATCTCGTGGTCGGCGACCTCGTCGCCGTCGGGGAGGTGTTTCCGCGCGGCGGGGTACATGTGCTGTTCTTCGGCGATCGAATGCCGTACGAGTTCGGCGATCACGTGGTCCGCGAGGTCCTTGCGGTGCTGATCACCGCCCTTGCCGGACTCCAGTTCCTTGAAGATCCGTTCGAAGGCCCGGTGATCCTCGGTGATCACCGTGACGAGGTCGTGTTTCGTGGTGGTGGTCATGGACACTCCTGTCCGTGGTCGTCAGTCCGACGCCGGACGGATACCCGTTCCCCGCGGTTCAATCACCCGGATTCGTCCGTGGCGCGGTGCGGCGCGCCGACGGGTTTGGATTCCGGGGAGCCGCGCTGGCGCAGGTACACGCTGAACACCGCCATCGAGCCGATGGCGAGGAATTCCGACTGCCAGTTCTGCAGGGTCCGGTTCCAGAAGTCCGAAGACACCAGATAGCCGGACCACGACACCGGATCGCCGAATTCGGTGAGCTGTTCGGCGTTGTAGGCGCTCATCCCGGCGACGGACTGGGCGAGCCAGGACAGCAGGAACAGGCCCAGCATCACCAGTCCGAGTGACATCGAGAAGATTCTCGTGCGCCAGCCGCCCGCCCTTACCCATTTCGGTGAATCGGCCGTCGCGTGCCGGCCGACCTGCTGGTCCTCGTCCGTCTCCAGCCCGGCCCGGCCGGCCGGTTTCGATTCGGGGGAACCTCGTTGCAGCAGCCACACGGTCGCGAACACGTACAGGAAGAACTGCAGGTACTCCGATTGCCAGTTTTCGGCGACGTCGACGGCGAAGTCCGCGGAGGCGACGTAGTCGAGCAGGCCGACCGGTTCGGCGGCGTGACTGAGCCGCCCGTCGTTGTAGGCGGCGAGACCGGCGAACGCCTGCCCCACGAGACTGAGCAGGAACAGCAGCCCGAATCCCAGCGAAAGGGCGTTGTCACGAAGGAAGCCTCGCATCATCCGCCCCCTTCACCGGTGCAGCAGGCCCAGCAGGACGCAATAGCCGAGGACCGCCACGACGAAGACGAGATAGACGGTGAACACCGGACGCGCTCTCATGGGCCACCCACCGCGCAGTCGTAGACCTGTTCGTTGCGGTGGCGGCAGCCTGCTCCCGTGATCACCCACCCGGTGGACGACTCGTGCAGGAAAAGCGTGTCGCGGGCGGTCTTCACCTGGGCTTCCTCGCTCCAGATCGAGACCGTCTCCGGCGCGCCGTCCGGGACGTCCGCGCCGGCCAGGCCGCGTTCGCAGCTTTCCGGCGCCCAGGATTCCCGGGCCCGTGGCGCGAGCAGGGCGCACGCCGAGCGGTGATCCCCCGACGCGAGCGCGCCGAGGAACCGCCCGGCGGTCTCCTTCACCGGCTCTTGCCCGCTCGCCCCGGCACACCCGGCGAGCAGCAGGCACGCACCGAACGCCACCGTTTTGACGATCACGGAAAGCGGGTACCCGGCCCAGCTGGTGGCTACACGTCTGCTCAGGACGCGGGGTACCGGCGCTCGCGCAGCAGGTTCGCCAGATAGATCGCGTTGCGGGCCAGTGTCGCGTTGGTCGACGCGACGGCCTCGGGCGTTTCGTCCAGGTCGTTGTAGTCCCCGCCCTTCATCGCTTCGCCGTTCCAGTAGGTCCCGCCCTGCGCGGGCACGGTGAAGCCGATGTCGTTGAGGGCCTGGAAGAGGTCGGCGGTGATCTTGTGCGCGCCGTCCTCGTTGCCGACGACGGCGGTGACGCCGATCTTGCCGAACATCGCGGGCCTGCCCTCGTCGTCCGTTTCGGACAGTTCGGCGTCGAGCCGTTCCAGCACCCGCTGCGCCACGCTGGACAGGTGGCCGACCCAGGTCGGCGTCGAGATCAGCAGGATGTCGGCGGCGGCGATCTTGCGGCGGATCCCCGGCCAGGCGTCGCCGTCGCCCATGTCGGCCTCCACGCCCGGTGCGATGTCGTGGTCGACCACGCGCACGAGTTCCCCGCTGGCGCCGTGCCCGGCCAGTTCGTCGAGAACCTGCTGCGCGATCAAGGCGCTGCTCGACGGGGCGGGGGACGGTTTGAGCGAACACACCAGTGCGAGGGCCTTCAACGGCTGGGTCATCCTGTCCTCCTGTTCGGATCGGTGCCGAGTCCCGTGTGGACGAAGCCCGCTTCGCCGACGGCGGCGAGCCGGTCCCAGTCGAGCTCGCGGGACCACGAACCGTGGACGTGCCACAGGAGAATCCGGAGCGGGGCCGTTTTCGTCATACCCGCCAAGTTGCCCGTCGTGGACGGGCTAAACGTTTTCCGTTGTCTTACTTTGCTTCCGCTGGGAAGTGCGAGTGGCGACGACGCCCACGACGAGCGCTGTGAGCGCGGTCGCCGCGTGGAGGGCGTTGTCGGCCCAGCTGAGGTTGACCGCGTCGCCGGCGGAGTCGGTCCCCGCCGAGAGGACGCCGAATGCGGTCAAACCCGTGAACGCGACGAAAATCAGCCAGCTATAGGCCGGGATGGCGGACGGTTTGACCACCGCGACCAGACCGAGGACGCCGATCACGGTGCGGATGACGTCGAGCATGCCGGTCGCGCTGAAGACCCACAGCGTGTTCTGGCCGGCCTCGTTCGCCTCGGGGAGGTAGAAGAAGCCGAGCACACCCAGGACGAGGTGGACCAGCGCGACGACCAGCACCACCGGTCGCAGCAGGAAGCCAGTCGTACGTAGGTTCATCGGAAAGCCTCCGTTTCACCGCAGGCCCGATGGGTACCCGGTGGTGCGGCCGCGAAACGCGATCAGCGACACGCCTCATTCCCCGGACTGCGGGTCGGTGTCGTCGTGAGGGTCGCCCGACGAGGTGCCCTGTTCGCCTCGGGTCTCTTCGCGGTCTTCCTTGTCCAGTTTCTCGCTTTCGGTGGAATCGCCCTTGGCGGGTCCGGTGCCCATAAGCGTCTCCTTCGCTCGGTTTTCTTGTGGCTACCCGTTTCCGCCCGTTCCAACCGGGCCATTGTGGACGTTTGACCCCGCGCGGCCGGGGAAGCCCCGAGCAACGACGGCGAACCGGAGGGAACATGACCGCGATCTCCCAGACAGCGACGATCCCACTCGTCCCGGCGCGGCCATGGCTGCTGCGGCCGCCGGGGGTCTACCGCCCGCAACACGACACCTGGTTCCTGGCGAGCGCGCTGAGCGCGTCGGGAATGCCCGCCGGGGCAAGGGTTCTCGACCTCTGTACCGGCACCGGCGCCCTCGCGCTGAGGGCCGCGGCGCACGGCGCGAGATCGGTGACCGCCGTGGACATCTCCCGGCGGGCGCTGGCCGCGGTGTGGGTCAACGCGCGCCTGCGCCGCCTCCCGGTCCGGCCGCTTCGCGGCGGCCTGGCCGAGGCGGCCCGCGGTGGCCCGTTCGACGTCGTGCTGGCGAACCCGCCGTACGTTCCCTCGCCCGTGCCTGCCGCCGGCGCCGCGCGGGCATGGGACGCCGGGCCGGACGGCCGGATCGTGCTCGATCAGGTCTGTGCCCAGGCGGACACCTTGGTGGCGCCGGGCGGCTACCTGATGCTGGTCCACTCCGCGGTCGCCAGGCCCGGCACGTCGCTGACGCAGTTGCGGGCGGCGGGATTGACACCGTCGGTGGTCGCCACCCGATCGATCCCGTTCGGACCCGTCATGCGGGCACGGGCGGCCTTCCTCGAAGCGGCGGGCCTGATCGAGGCCGGGCAGTCCCATGAGGAACTGGTGGTGATCCGTGCCGACCGGCCGTAGGACCAGGGTCCGGCTCGAACCCGGCGGGCCCCTCCTGGTGGAGGGGCCGGTCGAGGTCGTCACCGGCGACGGCGAGACGGTGACCTCGGATCGTTTCGTGGTCGCCCTCTGCGCCTGCCGCCGCAGCAAGCGCTACCCGTTCTGCGACACCAGCCACCGCCGCCGGTCACGGCAAGGGACGCAGCGGCCTGACGAGTGAGCTCTCCCCGGCCGACCAGCAGTCCAGCAGGTGCTCGGTCAGCCGGGTCTCCAGCAGATCGGTGGCCTGGATGCCCAAGGCGACGTCCGCCGCCAGCTCCGGTTCCCGGTCGAGCAGATCACCGACGACGTCGTGCCGCAGCACCTGTTCGTGCACCGCGTCGGCCTCGATGTGCTCGGTGTAGAAGTAGCGGCATTCCGGTGCCGAGCCGAGGCGTTCCAGCGCCTGGTCCATCCGCCTGGCGGCGGGCGCGGTGGTGATCTCGGCGGCCGCGAAATGCCCGACGAGCGCGCCGCGCAGGCCCCGGTGCAGGCCGAACAGGGACATCATGTTCACCGTCGCGAGCATGCACGCGGGGACATGGTCGAGGTAGGCGAGGTAGCCGTCCGACAGGCCGGCCGCGGTCAGCAGCTCCCCGAACAGCCGGGAGTGCGCCCGATCGGCCCGCCCGCCGCCGAATTCGTCGAACTCCACGGCGACCAGCGCGGCCTTGGCCCTGCCCCGCAGCCGAGGGATCACCCACGCGTGGGGATCGGCCTCCTTGAGGTGATAGATCGACCGCTGCGCGAAGTATTCCTCGACGTGCCACCATTCGCCTTCGTCACGCAGGAAATGGGACACGCCGCCGCCATCGGCCGGTTCGACGAGCAACTCGTCCAGCAGCTCGCCGACGTCGTCCCCTCCGGGTACGGCGGCACGGATGCCGTCGAGGAACACGTGCTCCAGCACGGACCGGAAGGCGAGCAGGCGCGAGTCCCACTCCCATTCCGAGTCGACCCCGTCGAAGCCCTGGTAGTGCAACTCGTAGCAGACGTGCAGCGCCAGCTGCAGGTCTTCACCGAACGGGTCGGCGCCGGTCGCCACTTCGAGGTCGAAACCGTCTCGGCGTCCGCCCGCCAGGGTGTCCACCACGGCGGCCGAAAGCGGGCCGCGGATCTCGGGCAGCCTCGCCACGTCACGGTCGATCGTCGTCATGCCGCGCGGGTACCCGATCTACGCGTGCGGAACCGTCTCTTCGGTCAGCATCCGCACCACCGCGATCTCTCCGTCGGCGGCGGCGCGGCGCTGCCGTTCGGCGCCGGTGCCCTCCCGTTCCAGGCTGCCGAGCAGGATGCGAACGAGCTCCGCGTCGCCCGTGTCCTCCAGCGCCTGCCGCGTATGTGCCAGCAGGGCGGCGACCCGGTCGCCCGCCGGGACCGGCTTTCCCGCCACCGGGTCGACGGCCGGCCCCGAAAGCCCGTGACGCGCGGCCGACCACACGGCCGCGGCGGCGATCTGCGGATCCAGCGGCGCGGCCTCCACCCCGTGGTCGAGTGCGGTGAGGGCGGTGCGCACCAGCGCCCGGGTCAGCAGTCCCTGCAGGACGGCTTCGTCCACTGTGGACGCGGTGTCGGCGGCGCGGACCTCGACCGTCGGCCACCGCGCGGACGGCCTCGCGAGCCAGAAGGTCTGGTTCTCGTCCACCAGCACCCCGCAGTCCACCAGCTTCCCGACCTGCTCTTCGTAAGCGGCGGCGTCCACGAAGTACGGGGCGACCCCTGCGCCGGGGAACCGGCTCTGCTCCACCATCCGCCAGCTCTCGTAGCCGGTGTCGCGGCCGCCTTCGAAAGGCGAGTTGCCCGACAACGCCAGCAATGTGGGCAGCCATTCGCCCAGATGGTTCACCACGGCGACCGCGGTCTCCCGGTCGGGCACACCGACGTGCACGTGGCAGCCGCACGCCTCGTAGGCCTTGACCACGCCGGCGTACAGCGCGTCGACCTTGCCGAACCGGTCGACGGTGTCGTAGTCGCGCTCGGGTGACCGTCGCGGGGGAGTGCCGGCGGCGATGATGGCGCAGTCCTCGCCCGCGGCGGCTTCCGCGAGCGTGCGGCGTCCCGCGGTCAGCTGCTCGTACAGCTCGTCGGCGGTGTCGCAGACGCCGGTGGCGGCCTCGATCTGGGTCGGCCGCAGTTCCCGGTGGACGGCCGCGCCCTCCGGCAGCGGACCGCAGATCCGGTGCCGTTCGAGCACGGCTTCGGCCCGAGGACAGCTCACCCCGGTTCTGGGATCGACCAGCAGGAACTCCTCTTCGATGCCGATACCGGTCATCACCGCTCCCGCTTCTTCGGCAGTGCGCGCACGGCCGGCCCCTGGATCACCGACCCGTCCAGCCCGAACCTCGAACCGTGGCACGGGCAATCCCAGGTCTTCTCCGCGTTGTTGAACGCGACGAGGCAGCCGAGATGGGTGCAGTGGGCGCCGACGGCGTGCAGTTCGCCGCCCGGATCGCGGTAGGCGGCGACGAGTTCGCCGCCGTCACGGGTCACCTTCGCCTCGCCGGGCACGAGTTCGTCCAGGGAAGCCGGTTTGCGCAACGCGCTGAGATGGTCGCCCACCAGGAATTTCGCCACGGTGGCGTTGTTCTCCACGGTCGAAATCGCGGACCGGAGGTCGAAACGGTTCGGGTCGTACAGGCCTGCCGACGGATTGTCGCGTCCGGTCAGCAGGTCCGCGAGCAGCAGCCCGGCCGCGGTGCCGCCGGTCATGCCCCATTGGCCGAAGCCGGTGGCGACCCAGAGGTGACGGCTCGCCGGGTGATAGCGCCCGACATACGGCACGGAGTCCAAAGTGGACAGATCGTGCGCGGACCACCGGTGGGTGACGCGGTGCACGCCGGCGTGCTCACCCGCCCACGTGGCCAGCCGTTCGTACCGGCTCTCGACGTCGACGGAGTCGCCGACCCGGTAGTGCTCGCCGCCCACGACCGCGTACGGGACGCCGTCGTTGCGGTAGCTCCGCACGGAGTGGTGGGTGTCGGCGTCCAGGTACATCCCCTCGGGCGGGTGATTTCCCGCGACCGGTCCGGCGACCACCAGATCGCGGACCGGATCGAGCCTGGCGAAGAACAGGCCGCGGTCGAACACGGGGTAGTGCGTCGCCACCACGACCTCACCGGCGCGCACGTCGCCCGAGCTGGTGCGCACCTTGGTCCCGCCGAATTCGTCGAGACCTTCCGCGCGTACACCCTCGACGATCGTCCCGCCCGCGCGTTCGATCTCATCGGCCAGGGCCAGCAGCCAGCGGCGCGGATGGAAATGGGCCTGCGACGCGAACTTGACCGCGCCGAGGGCGGGCACGTCGAGGCCGACCTCGGTGACGTAGGTGGCCGGGAGACCGGCCTCGGCGGCCGCTTCCGCCTCCCGTTCGAGGCTTTCGACGGTTTCGGGCCTGGTCGTGTAGACGAAGCCGTCGGCGCGCGTGAACCCGCAGTCGATGCCGAGTTCGGCCGTGGCCGCCGCGATCCAGTCCAGGGCGGCGGCCTGCGTGTACGCGTACATCGCGGCGGCTTCGGTGCCCTTGGCCTTGGCCAGCGCGGCGTACTTGAGCCCGTGCTGGGTGCTGACCTTCGCGGTGGTGTGGCCGGAGACCCCGGCCGCGAGACGGCCGGCCTCCAGCACCAGCACCGAGCGTCCGGCCCTCGCCAGCCGGTACGCCGTGGTGAGCCCGGCGATGCCGCCGCCGAGGACGGCGACGCCGACCTTCGGCGGCAACGGCGTGCCGGTGCGATCGGGAGCGGGAGCGGTGTCGAGCCACAAAGAACGCGTTCCGGGCAACTCCGTCATGGGGGCCGGATTCCCTGGGGACGGGCCGGGCAAACCATGGTTTTCCGGGTCACCCGAGCGGGTAGCACTGGCCTATGACCACATCCTCCAGGCCCCCAGAGGAAAAGAACATCTTCGTCATCGGTCTCGACGAGGGCAACGACGAGGTGCTGAGACGAATCCCCGGTGCCGGCCACTATCGCTTCCACCCGCTGCTGTCGCCGGAGGAGCTCCAGCACGGCGAGATCCCGATCATCGAACTCGTGGAGAAGGCGGAGGCGCGGCTGGACGCCTTCTCCGAATCGATCGACGCGATCGTCAGCTACTGGGACTTCCCGTCCTCGACGATGGTGGCGATGCTGTGCGAGAAGTACGGGCTCCCGGGAGTTTCCTTGGAAGCGGTGCTGAAATGCGAACACAAGTACTGGAGCCGCCTCGAACAGGTGAAGGTGATCGACGAGGTGCCGTCGTTCGGCATCGTCGATCTGGACGACGACGACCCCCGCCCGCCCGAGGGCGTCGGCTACCCCATGTGGCTCAAGCCGGTGAAGTCGTTCTCCTCGGAGCTGGCCTTCCACGTCGCCGACGACGACGAGTTCGACAAGGCCGTCGCCGAGATCCGGGCGGGGGTCGACAGGGTCGGGAAACCCTTCGAGCGCGTCCTCGCCACGGTCGACCCGCCCGTCGAGGTGGCGGACGCCGGTGGAGCCGCGTGCCTCGCCGAAGGGGAGCTCAACGGCGTGCAGGCCGCGACCGAAGGCTATGTCTACAAAGGACAGGTCACGGTCTACGGGGTGCTCGATTCGATCAACTATCCCGATTCGACGTCCTTCCTGCGGCATCAGTACCCGTCACAGCTGCCGGAGGACGCCGTCGAGCGGATGAAGGAGATCTCCATCCGCGTGATGGAGCAGATCGGGTTCGACAACGCGACGTTCAGCATCGAATTCTTCTGTCACCCGGAATCCGGGCAGGTCTGCCTGCTGGAGATCAACCCGCGGCATTCGCAGTCCCACGCGGAGCTGTTCGAGTACGTGGACGGGGTGGCGAACCACCAGATCATGGTCCGGCTGGGCCTCGGCCAGGATCCCGGAGCGCGCCGGAACCGGGGCGACTACCGGATCGCGGGCAAGTGGTACCACCGCCGTTTCCGCGACGGGCTGGTCACCCGGGTGCCCACCCGCGCCGAGATCGCCGACCTGGAGGCGGAGATCCCCGGGGTGAAGATCGAACCGGTGGCCGAGAAGGGGGTCCGGCTGTCCGATCTGCCCGAGCAGGACAGCTACAGCTACGAACTCGCGCACGTCTTCGTCGCGGCGCAGACCGAACGGGAGATGGAGAGCAAGTACCGCCGGTGCGTCGAGGCGCTGCGGTTCGACTTCGAGGAGGGATAGCCCATGCGGACGGTGGCTTCGCTGCCGTACGAGATCACCGAGGAGGACCATGTCTGGATCCCGGTTTCCGACGGCGTCCGGTTGTCGGCCCGGATCTGGCGGCCGGTCGCCTCGGACCGTGAGCCGGTCCCCGCGATCCTGGAGTACATCCCGTACCGGCACCGAGACCTGACCTCGGTGCGGGACTCGGTGCACCATCCGTATCTCGCGGGGCACGGCTACGCGTGCGTCCGCCTCGACATCCGCGGCTCGGGGGAGTCGGAAGGAGTCCTCGCCGACGAGTACCTCGAACGGGAGCAACTCGACGCCGAGGACGTCCTCGAGTGGATCGCCGCGCAGCCATGGTGTTCCGGCCGGACCGGCATGATGGGCATCTCCTGGGGCGGGTTCGCCGCCCTCCAGGTGGCGGCCCGCAAACCGCCGAGCCTGAGCGCCATCGCGATCTCCTCGTTCACCGACGACCGGTATTCCGACGACATGCACTACATGGGCGGGTGCCTGCTGTCGGACAACGTCGCCGAAGCCTCCACGATGTTCGCCTACGCCACGTTGCCGCCCGACCCCGCGCTGGCGGGGGAGCGCTGGCGCGACCTGTGGCACGAACGGCTGGAGAACTGCGGGCTCTGGGCGGGCGAATGGCTGAGCCACCAGCGGCGCGACGAGTACTGGCGGCACGCGTCGGTCTGCGAGAACTACAGCGACGTCCAGGTGCCGGTCCTCGCCTCCAGCGGCTGGGCGGACGGGTACTCGAACGCGGTCTCGCGGCTGCTGGCCCATCTCGACGTGCCGCGGCGCGGGCTGATCGGGCCGTGGTCGCACAAGTACCCGCATCTCGGGCGGCCGGGCCCCGCGATCGGCTACCTGCAGGAACTGGTGCGCTGGTGGGACCACTGGCTGAAGGACGTCGAAAACGGCGTCATGGACGGGCCGATGCTGCAGACCTGGATGCAGGACAGCGTGCCGCCCTCGACCTCGTACGAGGACCGCCCCGGCCGCTGGGTGGGGGAGCCGTCCTGGCCGTCGCCGCATGTGCACCCGTCGGAGCATCGCCTTGCCCGGCACCGGATCGCGCGGCCCGGCGAGGAGGTCCCGGCGGAGGATCTGCCGGTGGAATCGCCGCTCTCGGTCGGCCAGTTCGCCGGAAAGTGGGCTTCCTACAGCGCTCCGCCCGACCTGCCGTACGACCAGCGGGAAGAGGACGGCGGCTCGCTCGTCTTCGAAACCGACGAGCTCACCGAGCCGTGCGAGATCCTCGGGTCGCCGGTGGTGGACCTGGAGGTTTCGGCGGACAAGCCGGTGGCGCAGGTCGCCGTCCGGCTGTCCGATGTCGCGCCGGACGGCCGGGCCACGCGGGTGACCTACGGGCTGCTGAACCTGACCCACCGGGACGGGCACGACGACCCGGAGCCGCTCGAACCGGGCAGGCGATACCGGGTGCGTGTCGAGCTCAACGCCGTCGCGCAGGCCTTCCCGCCGGGCACCGGATCCGGCTGTCGATCTCGTCGTCGTACTGGCCGCTGGCGTGGCCGCCGCCGGAACCGGCGAGGGTGACCGTCCACACCGGACAGAGCACGCTGACGCTGCCGGTGCGGCCGATGGCCGAAGCCGACGAGGTCCCGGCCCGGCCGTTCGGTGAACCCGAAGGCGCGGAACCGCTGCCGGCCACCCGGATCGAACCCGGCGAACAGCGCTGGACCGTCTCCCGCGACCTGATCGACTACCGCTCCGCGCTCGACATCGTGAAGAACGAGGGCAAGGTCCGGTTCGAGGACATCGACCTCGACGTCACCAGGAACGTGTTCGAGCGGTACTCGTGGGTGGCCGACGATTTCTGTTCCCCGGTGGCGGAGACGGCGTGGTCGATGACGTTCGCCCGCGGGGATTGGGCGGCCAGGTCCGAGACCCGGACCCGCGTTTCGTGCACTCCCACCGAGTTCGTGATCGACGCGCGACTCGACGCTTACGAGGGCGAGCGAAGGACGTTCTCCCGCAACTGGCATCGGACGGTTCCCCGTGATCAGGTCTAAGCCGAGTCTCACGGCGAAATCGCTGCTCGCTTGGCTGCGCCTCACCAACCGGAAGCGGACGTATGCCGAGCTCGACCGATTCCGCCGGAGCATCGAAAACAGCCAGGCGAAAGGAGATCAGGGCCCGATCCGCTCGATCCGGCGCCGGTTCGACGTCCGGCGGTCCGAAGTGGACGGACGACCCTGCTACACGATCCGCCCGCGCCGCGGCGGGAACGGCAAACACGTGCTGTACTTCTACGGCGGCGCCTACGTGCACCAGATCCAGCACGACCATTGGCGGTTCTTCGGCAGGCTGATCGACCGCACCGGCTGCGCGGTCACCGTGCCGATCTACCCGCTGGCTCCGGAACATCGATGCCCGGAGACCACCGCGTTCGTCCGCCGCGCCTACGACGAGTTCGCCGCGGACGTCGATCCGGAGGACCGGATCGTGATGGGGGACTCCGCCGGTGCCGGGATCGCGCTGGCGCTCACCAAGGCGTTGCGGGATGAAGGCAAGCCGGTGCCGAAGGAGACCGTCCTGCTGTCGCCGTGGCTGGATCTGACGATGAGCCACCCGGCGCAACCCTCGCTGGACGAGCGCGACCCGTACCTCGCGCTCACCGGGCTGAACGAGGCGGCAAGGCTCTACAGTGGACGGTTGCCCCGGACCGATCCCAGGCTCAGCCCCCTGTTCGGCGATCTGTCCGGGCTCGGGGCGCTGACCGTCTACATCGGAACCAAGGACGTCCTGCTCGCCGACGCCCGTCGCCTCCACACCCTGTGCACGGAACAAGGGGTGCCGCTGAGCTATCACGAGTACGAAGGCATGATCCACGCGTGGATGCTGGCCTCGATCCCGGAGGCGCGGCAGGCGCTGGAGGAGATCGCGCATCTCGTGGATCGATCGCTGGTGAAATCGGTGTAGCCGCGCGAAGAGTGGGTAACCGGAGAGCAACGGCCGGCGCAGCGAGGTTGTACGTCCGCCGGCCGTGAGGTGGACCGGCGTGGGCAGCCCCGGCGGAGCAGGGACGCCGGCGCGCCGGTCACCGTGTCCATCTTCCGCCTGGAGTCCTCGATGCAGCAGCTGGAGTCACTGGGAGACCTCGCCGCATCGTGGGTTCCGGCCCGGACAACGAGCCGCTGCTGACCGACCCCGAACCCGTCGGAAGGATCTCCACCGCGCTCCTCGGGGAGGCTCGGGAGCTGTTGCGGGACCGGGCGCGGCGCAACGCGGATTGGGTCCGTTGCGCCGCCCGCCGGAGCTCGGCCGGACCTGAAGCCGTAACTCACGTCATACGGCTCCAAGCACGCGAGTTACGTCTCCAGTCACGCGAGTTACGGCTTCAAGCACGGGGGCGCCGTCAGATTGGGCCGACCTGACACCATGGACCCATGGATGTCGCCTGGCCCGAACGGCGTGAGGATGTACTCGCCGCGCTCAGAGTGCTGGCGGCAGAGCCTCCGGTGCTGGACGGCGCGGGCCGGGACACCCGGTGGCCGGACCTCACCAATGCCGTCCATTGGCTGGTGGACGACACCCCGTGGGACTTGGTGGATCCGGTCAAGTCGATCGGGACGATCCTCCGTGACAGCCGTGAAGGCGACGCGATTCGCGAAGTCGTGGCCGCGGTAGTTACCGTGTCGGAGCGCCAAGGCCCGATGAGTTCGGATGCGGCCTGGTTCGGTGACCGTGGCTGGAGCGACGTTCGGCGGCTCGCTACGGAGGCGCTCACCTGCCTGACACGATGACCGGCTCCGGAGCTCGGCCGGACTCGAAGCCGTAACTCGCGTGCTTGGAGCCGTAACTCACGTCATACGGCTCCAAGCACGCGAGTTACGTCTCCAGTCACGCGAGTTACAGCTTCAAGCACGGGGGCGCCGTCAGCTCGGGCGGACCGCCAGCAGGTCCACCACGTCCTCCGCGGCACTTCGTTTCGTGAAGCGTGTCCGTTGCCGGTCGGCCCCGCCGCCCTCGGCGGCCAGCCGGGCGCAGCCGTCGCGGACGAAGTCGAGATCACCGGTCTCGGCCAGGGCGCCGGCGGTGAACGCGACGACGTCGTCGAGCACGTCCCGTGCCGGGGCGAGATCCCCGGTCCGGAAATGCGGGCAGCGGCCGGAAAGTCCTTCGCGCGACGCGCACCAGATCTGCGCCCGCAGGACCTCGTTCGACAGCTTCGAGGGGCGTTCGTCCGAGGCGAGGATCGTGCCGACCAGGCCGCGGATCAGCACCCCGTAGAGGACGGCTTCGCCGACGGTGGCCGCGACGTCGCCGAGCCGGAACTCCACCGTCGGCTGTTTCTCGGAAAGCCTTACGTCCCAATAGATCATGGCGCGATCGAGGATGGCGCCCGCCCGGAGCCAGGCGTCGACGATGCTTTCGTAGTGGTCCAGCGAGCCGAACAGCGGCGGCGCGCCCGCCGAGGGCCAGCGGTTCCATTGCTGGTAGCGCCAGCTGGCGTACCCGGTGTCGTATCCGTCGCAGATCGCGGAATTGGCGGTGACGGTCAGCAGCGCGGGCAGGAAGGGCCGCACATGGTCGATCACCCGGATCCCGGTTTCCCGGTCGGGGACGGCGATGTGGACGTGACAGCCGCAGGTGTGCGACGTCCGCGCGGTCGCCCCGAAATGCTCGGACATCCGTTGGTAGCGCGGATTCGGGGTGATGGCGGGCAGCACCGTTTCCGCGAGCGGTGCGCTACCGCTGGGCAGCAGGCGGCAGCCCCGTGTTGCGGCGCCTTCGGCCAGTTCCGTTCGCATGGTCCTCAGCTGCCGCTCGGCCTCGTCGCGTGTCGTGCAGATACCGGTGGCCGATTCGGCCTGGGAGCGGGTGAGTTCCTGCTGCAGCTCACCCTGTTCTTCGTCCGCGGCGTCGACGACGGCGTCGCCGGCCGGGGAAAGGTGACCCTCCCGGTCCACCACGAAGAACTCTTCCTCGACCCCGAAGGTGAGCACGTCGTTGTTCACAACCGGTGATACCCCCGGCCATCTCGGCACAAACTTGTTTTCGCAGGTCGTGGACGGGGTATTTCAGGGCAATGAGCCCGAAGTCGGAGGAGCCGCCGTATCTGCTGGCCGCGCAGGCCGGATCGGTCGTGCGTCACCTGTACGGCAGGTTGCGGGCCGGTGAGCAGGCCTCTCCCGCCGACCTGTGCCGGACCATCGGGGCGCTGCAGCAGCTCGCCGACGACCTCACCGCGGTCCTGCCCGGCCTGCAGGCGCAGCTCGAGGAAAGCCTGCTGGCGGGCCGGATCGGCGCGGGCGACACGGCGGGCGAGGCCTGGGACAAGGTCGCCGACGTCGGTTACGCCCTCGCCCAGGCCCGCACGGGCGGCCTTCTGCTGGCCGCGGAACTGCGGGTTTCGCGGCGTACGCTCGGAGAGCTCGCTTCTTCGTGACGCTCAGCCGACCGGCTGGGCACGGACCACCGCCACCGGGCAATGCGCGTGGTGCAGCGCGTCGTCGCTGACGGAGCCCAGCAGCAGACGGCGGAGATCGCCGTGATCGCTCCGCCCGAGCACCAGCAGCGCGGCCTCGCTGGATTGCACGGTCAACGCCTGCGCGGCGGGTCCCACCCCGTGCACCATCTCCACGGCGACGTCCGGATAGCGCTCACGCCACGGTTCGAGCTGCCGGGAGACGAGTTCGTCGGCGACCTCCTGGGGGATACCGGGTGCCGGATCCAGCACCGGCCCGCCGAGCAGCGGCTCGCTCGCGGGCCCCCAGAGCGGCATCCGCGCGACGTGGACCGCGTGCACGGTGAGTCCGTGCCGAGCGGCGAAGTCGAACGCGAACCCGGCCGCCTGCGCGCTGTGCTCCGAGCCGTCGGTGC
The DNA here is from genome assembly GCF_022479115.1 of Amycolatopsis sp. EV170708-02-1. Classification (NCBI taxonomy): domain Bacteria; kingdom Bacillati; phylum Actinomycetota; class Actinomycetes; order Pseudonocardiales; family Pseudonocardiaceae; genus Amycolatopsis; species Amycolatopsis sp. EV170708-02-1. The sequence continues at coordinate 343,355 of NZ_CP092497.1, read as the reverse complement.
CGAGGATCACCGGTCCGCCAGGGGGCGGCTCGTCCCCGCGCACGACCACGACGGGACGTCCGGCCGTCTTGGTCACGCCGGATTCCGTCGAGCCGAGGACGGCCCTGGTGAACAACCCCGTGTGCGATTCGCCCAGCACGATCATCGCCGCGTCCGTCTCGTCGGCGACCGAGGTCAGGACCTGCTCCGGAGTACCTCCGCGGACGACCGTCCGGACGTCGAGGTCCGGGTCGGATCGTTTCAGTGCCTCGGCCATCGAGGCGAGCTGCCGCCGCGCGGGTTCCACTTCCGCGGCTTCGTCGGCGGCCTGAGGGACCGCTTCGTTCAGCGGCGTCGCGACCGGGTCGGAGCCGGGCGGGGGAAGCCGGTCGCGGGTGCAGTACGCGAGGACCAGGCCGAGGCCGCGGGTCTTCGCCTCGGCGACGGCCCAGCGGACGGCGCGCCTGGCCTCGGGCGATCCGTCGAAACCGGTCACCACCGGCCCGCGGCCGGTCTGTTCAGCGGACATGGGACATCACCTCCGACGCGCTGGTGATACCCGCTTTCCGCGGTCTTCAAGCGGACGGCCGGTTTCACCGGACCGTATGCCTGGGTACCTCTCCCATATGACTTCCCTGTCGACGCCTCGCGCGCTTGACAAGAAGCCCGCCTTCTCGGTGTCCGCCCGGCGAAGGGCACCCGAGGAGCCGCGGGGACGTCTTCGGCTGCACGTGAGCAGGCCGACCAGGGGGACCACCGTCGTCAAGATGAACGGAGAGGTCGACCTCGGGACCGCGCCGCGTCTGTGGGACATGCTCGACCAGCGGCTCCACGGCAGCGGCACCACGGTGATCGTCAACCTGTCCGAGCTCGAGTTCTTCGGGGTGACGGGTATCCGGACACTCGAACGCGCCCAGTTGCTCGCCGAGGAGACGGGAACGGATTTGTTCGTCTTCGCGGGTGAGTGCCGTTCCGCCTGCCGTCTGCTCGGCCTGTGCCAGAACGGAGGCCTCCGCGTGCTGTGACGCGTCACAAGGGCCTGGGTCCGGTGGCGGCGCGAGCCGCGAGAGCCGCGTTCAGCAGGGCGATATGTTCGAGCCGGGTGGGATCCAGCCCGGTGAGGTCGGCGATCCGGCGGAGCCGGTAGTCGACGGTGTTGGGGTGGACGTGCAAGGCCGCGGCGGTCTGACGGCGTCCTCCCCGGTGGAGGAAGGTCTCCAACGTCTGCAGGAGTTCCTCGTTGCCGTCCAGCGGCGTCAGCCGGGTGGCCAGCCGGTCGAGTGCCGGGCCAGGGCGCGAAAGCTGGTATTCGAGCAGGACGTCGTCGAGCCGGTACAGCCCGGGCGGCCGCCCGGAGGCGGTGGCGACCGCGAGCACGTCCTGCGCGAGCCTCGCCGCGGCGGGCACACCGGACGGCTCGGCCGCGGCGGTCCCGGCGATGACCTCGGCGCCCGCCGTACGGGCGACGTCGGCGAGCACTCGCTCCAGCCGCACCCAGTCTCGTGTGGACAGTTCACCGGCCGCGGTTTCGTGCGGTAGCAAGGCAAGCCCGCCGTCCGGGGTGAGCGACGTCAGGACGGTGCCCCGGATCTGGCGCTCCAGTTCGACCCGCAGCCGCCGGAGCTTCCGGCGTCCGGCGACCAGCGGGTCGACCCCGTCGACCTCCTCGTCCGGATGCGCCCCGACCGACGCGGCGAGGACGATGTAGCACGGCGGCAGCCGCAGGCCCGCCTGTCCCGCAGCGACTTCCGCGGGTTCGCCGTCGAGCAGTGCGGACAGCACCGTGTGCCGCGCCGAACGCTCGTCGTCGAACATGGTCCGGCGTTCGTCGAGATATCCCGCGCCGACCGCGGGCGTGACCACCTCCAGGTAACGCAGGGTCAGCGCGTTGACGGCGAGGACGTCGGCGACCTCGTCCGGGCGCGCGTCCGGCGTCAGCGACGCCCAGACCACCTGGATGCCGATGTGGTACGCGGTGAGCACGATGTCGATCGGGATGCCCTCCTCCGCGCGCCGGGCCGCCGATTCGCGGAGGAAGTCGAGCTCTTTCCGCGTCGGCGGCGCCCCGGTGCGCAGAGTGTCGATGAACGAACGCAGGTTCTGCTCGATCACGTGTGTGATGTCGCCGCTGAGTTCCTCGGCGGGCAGCAGGCCGTACTCCGGGATCCGGTGGACGATCTCGGAGAGCACCGTCTTCGCGAGCGACGGCAGGACTTCGGTCAGCCGTTCCGCCAGTGGACGTCCGCCGATACGGAAGCCCGGATCCTTGTCACCCGTCACAACCGCCCATCATGACAGCTGGTCAGCGTGTGAGCACGTCCCGTGCGGAATCGAGGGTCGGGTGCACGTTGAAGACGGCGTCGAGGCCGAGCAGCGCCATCGGGCGCAGCAGGGCCCGCTCCTGGGTGACCAGGATGAACGGAACGCCGGCTTCTTCGGCCTCCGCGCGGATCTGAACGAAGACGGTGAAGCCGGACGAATCACAGAAAGTGACCGCGGACAGGTCGGCGATCAGCAGCGCCGGCTTGAACCGGAGCTCTTCGTCCAACGCCCTCCGCAGGTCGTGGGAGACGCTGAGGTCGATTTCGCCGGATACGGTGACCACCGTGTCGGTGGCGGAAGCCGTGATCGAGATGTCGAGAGGGGACACGAATCTCCGTGTCGAACGGGGTGGATCGGAAGCGGGAGCGCGGTAGTCGGTCAAGTTGACTCCTTGCCGGTACGGGGGACCGGCTGCTGCCCGTGGACATGCCGGACCCAGAACTAGGGACCCGGCGGCTGGTGTCTGAACCGCGACAAGGCCAACCGTAGCAGCCTCGCGGCCGGTTACGCCGGTTGAGCGACCCGGCCTCGGCTGTCACGCCATCCGCACCCGGGCTTCGCCGACCATGACCTGATCGAGGCCGGGGTGGATCTCGTCGGCTCGATTCCACAGGTCGGCCGCCAGTTCGGCGGAGCCTTCAGCGGCCGCGACATTGCCGAGGCCGGTGTAGGCGCGCGCGGTTTCGTACTCGCTTCCGCAGGCCTCGGCCCGGTCCGCGGCGGCACGATAGGCCGAGGCGGCCAGGTCGTGGCGCTCCGCGTGGTACCAGGCCCAGCCCAGGCAGTTGAGCGCCATGGCGGCGTCGAGGTCCAGCCCCAGTTCGTCGAAGACGGTCAACGTGCGGGTGGCGATCGAGGCGGCGTCGGCGGGCCGCCCCAACGCGGTCAGCACCAGTGCGATCCCGCGGTCGGTGATCGCGGCGTTGCGGCGATTGCCGTCACGGACGTAGGACGCGTGCGCCTGCCGGAGATCCCGCAAGGCGTCGTCGTGGTTGCCCCGATAGTGCTCGGCCCAGCCGTTGTGCGCGAGGGTGGTGGTCTCCCCGTGCCCGTCGCCGATCCGCCGGAACAGCGCGAGCGCTTCGCCGTAGCACGCCGAAGCTTCGTCCAGATCGCCGCGATCGACGTGCGCGACCCCGAGGTTGGCGGTGGTGGTGGCCAGGGCCCACGTGTCCCCGATCGCTTCGGCGGACGAGCGCGCCCACCGATGGGTCTCCAGCCAAGGATCCCAGAGCTTGGCCACGAAGAAGAAGTCGCGCAGGAAGTAGGCGAGCTGCCAGCATCTCTCGTGTTCGCCGCGTTCCCGCGCCGTCCTGCACAGGGCCACCAGGCCGGGCCATTCGGCGCGGAACCAGGACATCGCCATCTCGCTGTCGTCCAGCCTCGCCGGTTCCGGGACGCCGGGGTCGAAGACGATCTCCGGGAAGTAGCGGTGCGGGGTGAGCTCCCGGTCGGCCCGCGCGGCCGTCCGGACCGTGAAATCGGCGAGCCTGCTGAATGCGTTCATCCCGTCCTCCGCGTCGGTGAGCACGAATTCGGTGGCGAACGCGCGCAACAGGTCATGGAATCCGTATCGGTCGGGTTCCGGTTGAGTGAGCAGGTGGGCTTCGTGCAAACGGTCCAGCAGCCGGTCGGCCTCCCGGAACGGAAGCGCGCTCAGCGCGCTCGCGGTATGGACGTCGACGCCGGTTCCGGGGTGGACGGTGAGCAGCCCGAAAAGCCTCGCCTCGGCGGTGCTCAACTGCTGAACCGACAGCCGGAACGCGGCGGCGAGCGAGCGTTCGCCGTCGTCGAGTTCGCCGAGACGGGCGGATTCGTCCGCCAGGCGCCGGTCGAGTTCCGCCACGTCCCACGCGGCGTGCGCGCGAAGCCGCGCCGCGGCGATCCGGATCGCGAGGGGGAGCCGGGCGCATCGCCGGACCACCCGGGTGACAGCCGGTCCGGCGGGAACGCCGGTGACCGTGGTGAAGAGGCCGACCGCCGCGTCGAGCGGGAGCATGTCCAAGGAGACGTGCGTGGCGTCGTCGAGTGCGCTCAGCCGGGATCTGGACGTGATCAGCACGCGGCATTTCGGTTCGGCGGGAAGCAACGGACGCACCTGCGCCGCGCTGACCGCGTTGTCGAGCACCAGCAGCAGACCGCGGCCGCGAAGCCGGGACCGGTACAGCGCCGCGCGGTCGGCCGGTTCGGCCGGGATACGGTCCGCCGGGACCCCGAGCACGCGCAGCAGCCTGTCGTGTACCGCGGCGGACTCACCGGCATCGTCGCGAAGATCGACGAACAGGCAACCGTCGGCGAATCCGGATTCCAGCCGGTGCGCGCAGCGCACCGCGAGTTCCGTCTTGCCGACACCGCCCATACCGGACACGACACAGACGCCTCCGTCGGCTTCGAGCGCCGTGCGGATCGCCCGCAGTTCGGCCGCCCGGCCGGTGAAGGAGGAGGTCGCCGGCGGCAGGCCGGACGGCCGCACGTCCGGCCGTGTCCTGCGCCGCACGGGTCCACCGGGCAGCAGCGGTTTCAGCTCTCCTTCCGCGCCGAGTTCCGTTTCGCACAACGCGGCGAGTGCCGGATTCGGGGCGGAAAGACCGGTCTCGACTTTGCTGAGGTAACCCTTGCTGTAGTGAGTACGGGCGGCGAGTTCGGTGAGGGAAAGGCCCGCCGCTTTGCGACGGCGGCGCAACTCCGCTCCGAACGTGGCTCTTTCGTTCATCGGCACCCATCCTCGTCGGAGGATCAGTATGGCCGTGTGGACGATGTTCCGGCAGTGGCTTCCGCCCTCCGGCCGGATCCACGGATCCGGCCGGAGGGCGCGTGCGCATTTCATGCCGTGTCCTCAGCCGAACACGAAGCCGAGCAGGGCCAGGATCAGGCCGATGGCGTGGGTCTGCATGGTCAGTCCACCTCCTTTCCGTATGTGGCGACCGCGGGCGAGCCCGGGTTCGCGGGCGCGGTTCCCTGTGCGCCGCCGAGCGCCAGCCCGATGACGAGCGCGATCACCCACAGCCAGAAAGCGAGCCGCAAGAGCAGCGAAAGCGAGCACTTGACGGTCATTCCGACTCCTTCGGTGAGCGCATGAGGGCAGCACTCGGCAACGCGGGAAAACCGCTGGTTGGAGTGTTATCGCCACGAATTGGGGCGGCTCACCAAGAATGCGTCGCCGCTCTGGGAGCGACAAGGAGTTTCCTGTTTCCCGTATGAGCGGGAAAGGAAAACCCAAAATAACGATCGGCGATACACGGCCGCGACCGGCTGGACACGGGCCGCCGGGCTGGCGACTATTGACGACCGTGCTTGAACCACTAGGGGAGGACTGGTGACCGTCAGCGCTGCGGATCTGGCCGGCGAATTGAAGCTGCTTCGCCGGGGCAGGGGAATTGCGGCACCTCAGCTGGCCGAACGGGCCGGCCCCGCGTTACGCGCGGTCTGCGGTACGTCCGGGAGCGACGGGAACGCGGCGATCCGGCGAACGCTGGGCGAATGCCTGTCCGGATGGGCGCGTTCGCTGCCCGAGGATCTGTGCACCGCCGTGCTGGCCGCGCTCGGGCTGCACCCGGACGCGGTGCACCCCTTCTATCAGGATCGGGTCCGCTGGCTGGCCAGGCATCTGCAGCGCGACGACCGCACCGCCCGCCGTCGTATCGACGAAGGCATCGATCGGCTCGCCGAGGTCGCCGTCGCGTCCACAGGCGAATCCGACGAGGCGGAAGCTGCTCAACCCAGCCGAAGGTGGCATACGGAGGAACTGCGCGTGGCGGTGGCTCTCGACCAGCCGGTGCCGGAGGTTCTCGAGTCCCGCCGGATCGTCGCCGATGCCGACGACATCGCCGAACTGGACCTCGCGCTCACCCTGACCGACTCGGTCTACCGGGGCGAGGCCATCGGCAGCGAGGATCTCCGCGTGGACGTGTTCCACGGTGGACGGCTGACCGGACGGGTGATGGAGTCCACCGATCGCGTCGGGCTGGCGTTGCGGTTGCCCAGGCCGCTCAAACGGCAGAGCAAACACGACATCGCGTTGCGGTTCAGGGCGGAGTTCAGGCATCCGCATTTCGTCTGCGTCCCGCGGCATCCGGTCGATCTGTTCGACCTGCACGTCCGGTTCGCCCGGCCGATCCCGGTGGAGGTCGTGCTGCTGGAACGGGTCTTCCAGGACGACGCGAGTGATTATGCGGCGCGCGGGTGCGCCTTGACGCCGGACGCGTCGGGCGAGATCCACGTCCAGTTCCGCCGCCTGACACCGGGTTTCGCCTACGGGGTGCGCTGGAGGCCGTCGCAGTCCGGCTCGGTGAACTGAAACCCGCGGGATCGGGTACTTCCGGCAAGCGGCGGGGTGACGGAACGCCGACGTGCCGCGAAAGCCACTTTCGCGGCATGCACACCCGCCCTTACCGCTCACGAGGGTCACGACCACGCCGCGATCGCCTTGCCCCGCAACACCCGTTTCGCCGCGATCGCCTTTTCGGACAGTTCGGTGGCATGGCCGAGTGTCGCGACGATGTCGTCCGCGGCGCCGTCGACCAGCTCGGTGGCCCGCCGGTACTGGTCGCGTCCGCTGAAGGCCAGCGCGAGGCCGAGGTCGAGCCGGCTCTCGAGGGTTTCCGGGTGGGTCGAGCCCAGCAAGCGGATCTGTGGCTGGAGGATCTCCTCGAGGATTTCGGCCTGGCGGCCGAAGTCGCGCAGCTGTCCGTGCGCCAGCGCGATGCCGTGCCTGATCCGGTACCGCAGGCGGTTCTCGCCGCCGACCACGCGGAGCACGGTCCGCTCGGTCGCGCTCAGCGCGGTCAAGGCCCGCTCAGGCTGTCCCCTCAGCAGGAGCGCGCGGCCGGCCAGTGCCGCGGCGGTCAAGGCCGTCGGGCTCTCCGAGCCGTGACATCGGCCATACCTGGCTTCGAGTTCGCGCGATACGGCGGCGGAGCGGTCCGGGTGGACGTCTCGAAGTTCGAGGGTGATCGTCGCCTCGGCCCACAGCAATTCGGCTTCGACGCACTGGAAGTGCCGCACCCTGCCGGTGGCGTGGAAGGCGGCGATCACCTCCGCCGCGACTTCGCGTGCCCGCCCAGGCCGGTCGTCGAGAAGCAGAGCGCGGGCGTATTCCAGCAGGAGGTCTTCGGGCGGCGGGCCGTGAAGCTCCGGCAGGATCGCGTCGAGCGAGGCGATGGCCTCCCTGGCTCGGCCTCGGAGACGCAGGGCCCGTGCGTGCGCCACGATCACCGGTAACCGGGTCTCACCCCGGCACGGGAACTCGTGCCAGAACGTCCGATCGCCGGCGTCGTAGTCACCCTGACAGTCGAATGCCTGCGCGGCGATCAGCCTGGCCGCGTATCGCTCGTCGTCGTCGGCCGCGGACAGCAGCGCGTGCCGGGCGTGCCGCACGGCCTCCGGGGACAGCCCGCAGGCGATCTCCACCCGTGCGGCCGTCGCGAAGTCCGTGCTCGTGACGCCTTCCGTGGACAAGATCACGGCGTGGATCTCACCGGCCGCGAAGAAGTCCCGGTGCCGTTCGTGAGCGGCCGCGACCGAGCGCAGCAACCGGATCCGGAGCACCGCGGACGTGCGCTCGGCGAGGGCGCGGGCATGCTGGAGGAGGAAGTCCCGGTACTCGGTGCGATCGTCGGAAAGCAGCCTTAGCAAGGACGTCGCCGCGGACTCGGGCAGGTCGCCGGGATCGATCCCGGCCCTGGCGACTTCCGCCACGAGGGGTTGCAGCCGTAACCCGCCGTCCACAAGCGAGGCGACACCTCGTTCTTCCAGCTCGCCGACGGCTTCGGCGAAACCGTCTTCACCTCCGAGAACGTCATGGGCGATGCCGAGCGGGAAGGGGACAGGCGCCAGCAGCCCGCCCAGCCGGACGATCCCGGCGGCGACCGGGCCGCAGCCGGCGAGCAGTCCGCGGATCGCCTGCGGTGCCGTGTCCGGGCAGGACACGAGTGGCTCGATGCCCTGGCGTGGCCTGGCCAAAGCGTTGGCGCGCAGCGTGATCGGATGCCCTCCACAGTGCTCGACGAGACGGAGCACCGCTTCTCGTTCGGCGTCGTCGGCCGGCGCGCGGTACTCGCTGAACAAACCGAGCCCTTCGCCCGGTGACAACCCGGCGAGGTCCAGCGCCGAGACGTCCCACGGAGAGTTCCCCATCCGGCTGACGAGCACCGTGCACACCGCGGAAGTGGGGAGGATCAGCCGTTCGAGGACGTCCGGAGGGAGCCCCGCCGGTACGTCGTCGACGAGGACGAGAACGCGACGTCCGTCGGCGCCGATCCGTTCGGCGACGTGGTCGCGCAGCCGGTCGAAGTCGACACCGGCCAGGTCGGCGCCCAGCCGATCCCCGGCCGCGCGTGCCAGCGCGAGGTGGAACTGGGACAGGACGTCCTCCGGCGCGTGCTGGCCGAACGGGCCCAGCCGCAGGACACCGCCGTCGAAGGTGTCCTGGAAGAGACGGGCGTACTCTTCGGCCAACGTTGTCTTGCCCACGCCCGGCAGACCTCGCACCATCAGGACCGGGCGGGCCTGCAGACCACGATGGACCGCCAGGAGCTCGCGATACCGCCCGACCATCCGGGCCGGGCGTCCGCAGCGGACGTCGGCCACCTTGCGCAGGACGAGTCCGACGAGGGCGGGCAGGTTCCGCGGATCGACCGCGTGTTCGCCGTCCGCCCCCGGAGCGACGACCAGGGCCCGGTCGGCACGCGAGCAAAGGACCAGCACGGCACGCGAGTTCGCGAGCGCGTCGGCGGAATCGTCGACGGCGGTGTCCCGGAGAACACTGAGCCCCGCGTCGCGAAGAGCGCTTTCCCACTCGTCCATCAGTGCCGCGCCGTCCGGATCGGCCGGAGTGAAACACAACAAGACATCGAAACGATCCGTCATCCGCGCTCTCCCCGTGATCGTGGCGATTCGACAGCGCAGGGATCGATCCCGGAGACGGTTTCGCTACCGATGATCGCGCCGTGGCGAAAGCTGTCCTTGATCTGCCCGCTTTCCGCCGAACGGCAACGGACAAAACCAGGACAACAAACCCCGGTTCGCAACGCCGTCCCCGATTTCCCCGATTATCGGGCATTCGAACCGCGAACGCCCGGGAGAGAGAGCATGGGAATCGCCATTGACACCACGAGCGAGGGAAACGGCACGGCGGGTGCCCTGATCCTCGTCGTGATCGCCGTTCTGTACCTGGGCTATATCGCCTTCAAACGACACGGATTCCGGCCACGGCGCGTGGAAACCACCCTGACCGGGCAGCAGTTGCGGCAGGTCTTCAAGAAGAAGATCGCGAGGAAGGGCTGGTCCGTCGCGGACGACGGCAACCCGATGATCGCCCGATCCGCGGAATTCGACGGAGCCAGGCACGGGATCTCCCTCAGAATCTCCGAGGCGGACGGACGCACCGTCGGCGAGCTGGCCGCGATCCTCCACGACAAGAAGATCTTCGGCGACACGGCGAAAGCGTACAGCCTGCGATGGCGGATGAACGGCTTCGTCGCGCAGGTGCGGCGGCTCGATTCCACCGCGAAAGTGGTGGGCTGATCCGATGCCGACCATCGACACCCGCCCGATCGGCGGCGAAGTCCGGGGATACCGCACTTTGGACACCCTCCCGCGCCCGTCGGGCGGGCTGACCAAAGAGGTGCTCGATCCGCTCGTCATGGCGGCGAAGGCCGGTGACGAGGACGCGGTCGAGAGGTTGCTGGCCGTCGTCAAACCGATGCTGGTGCGCTACTGCCGCGCGCGGATGGGCGGGCGCGACCTTTCCTACCTGTCGGCCGACGACGTCGCGCAAGAGGTGTGCCTCGCGGTCTTCAAAATGCTGCCGGTGTACGAAGATCGTGGCGGCTCGTTCCTCTACCTCGTGCGGGCGATCGCGGCCAACAAGGTCGCCGACGCCTTTCGCGCGGTGTCCCGTGACCGGTCCGATCCGGTGCCCGAACTGCCAGAGGCGGGGCCGGTCCGCAACGAGCCCGAAAGCCACGTGCTCGACGTCGACCTCGGCGCGCGTCTGGGCAGGCTCGTCGCCCAGCTCCCGAAGCTGCAGCGGGAGGTGCTCACCCTCCGGATCGTCGTCGGGTTGACCGCCACCGAGACCGCGGCCGCGCTCGGGCTGACGCCGGGGAACGTCCGGGTGAAACAGCACCGGGGGCTGGTGAAGCTGCGCGAACTGGTGCGGGAGGACGACTTCTCTTGAGGGCAAGGCGGAAGGGCGCGCGTTGCGACGTGAGCGGGGCCAGTAGCGGGCCGAAGGCTCCTTTCGCCGCGTCAGATACGGTGAAAGGAGCCTTCGGCCCTGGCCTGCCCAGCATCCCCACAGCCGGCGGTTTCGCGTGCTCAGGCGGACGACACCTGTGATCAGACGGACGACACACGTGTCCAGGCGGACGACTCGCGGCGGACCCGGCCGCACACGCGTGTCGTCCGTCCAATCACGCGTGTCGTCCGTCTGAGCACACGTGCCGTCCACCCCGTCACGCGATCGGGGGCGACATCAGCCCTACTCCAGGACGGGATCGCCCCAGGCCAGTTCCGGGAGCCACTTGTTCTCCGTCGTACCCGGACGGTGGAACTCCAGCCGGAGCCTCAGCACGCCGGTGACCCCGATGTCGATCTTCGCCGGTTTCCCCAATGCCACCTTGACCTCGGGTGACGGCCTTCCGTCGAGGAGGACGCGGAAGTGCCCGACCTGGAAGGGTTCGGCCGCGTCGTCGAGGACGCCGGCCACCGCGGTCAGTCTTCGGTAGGCCATCCCGAGGTCCACCTCCACGAAGGCCAGCCGCTCCGCCGCCCGCAAGACGATGCTGTCCGCATAGTGCACGTCGTTGATCCGCGCGCCTTCGGTCCGGATACCGTCGCTGCACGCCCGCCATTCCAGGCCGGTCGCCACCGAGGTCTTGCCGGGGCCGGCCACGTCCACCGCGCCGCCGCGCCACTGGCCGCGTTCGGGCCGCTGGTGCCGGGCCCTGCCGGTGATCGCGGCCAGAAGGTCCTCCACCCCTTCCTCGGTGAACACGTCGACCTGATACCTCGTTGTGGAGTGCGGATTGAGGAAGTTCGGGATGTCGTCGACGGACTGCTGGGGGAACACCACCGGAAGGATCCGCTTGATCTCGCCGCCGAGATCCCTCGTCAGGCGATCGCGGATCCGCGCCGCCTCGAACTGGGAGCCGCGCCCTTCGTCGAACGCCGCGTTTCCCTCGGCACGGCGTTTGTAGTCCGGCGAGGCGATGACGACTACGAAATTCGCCGTGTCGAGGTGCTTCAACGCCCATAACGACCAGTCGCGACGTTCGCCGTCGTCCCATTGATCAAGGTGCACTTCGAGGCCGATCCGGCCGTGCAGGAAATCCGCGAAGCGGCGGACCCGTTCCTTGTGCTCCGGTGAATCATGTGCGTAAGTGACGAACACATGCGGTGGCTCGTTGTCGGCCATCGAAACTCCTGTCAGGTGAAGGGCGTACTGCCCGCCGGATGGTCGCATTCTCGACGATCGGACGTCGACGGGCAGCCATTGTCGCCCGCTTGTCATCTTTCTGTCTTTCGTGGACTCACAGGCGAGTACGTGTCCAGTTTTTGTCGTGTTTTTGTACCTTTTTGAGAGTGTCTTCGCCCCCTACGATCGGTGCTGTCAAACGGATCCGGGTGCGAAGGGGCGATGGCGCTCGTGTACGAGTACCACCTGTTCATCAGCTATCGCCGAGGCGGAGGCGACGCCCCGGACTGGGTGCGGAATCACTTCCACCCTCGGCTGCAGAGACTTCTGGACGACAATGTCGACTACGACGTCAAGATATTTCTCGAAGACAGTGTCGCCGTCGGCGGGAAGTGGCCTCAGGAAGTCCGTGACGCGTTGCAGCGTGCCCGGATCCTGATCCCGGTCTGCTCCCCGAAGTACTTTCGCGACGAGCGGTGCCTGGCCGAATGGCACACGATGGCGAAGCGGGAGGAAATCGTCGCGCGGGACGGCGTGACGAAGGCGGGCCGGTTGATCTATCCGGTGATCTTCAGCGACTCGGATTACTACCCGGACTGGGCTCACGAACGCCGGATGCGCAGTTTCCGGGACTGGAACAAACCGCATCCGCAGTACCAGAAGACCCCCGAGTACATCGAGTTCGAAGACGAGCTGGGGCGGATGGTGGAGGAACTGGTGGAGATCATCGCGCAGGCACCGCCGTGGTCTCCCGAGTGGCCGATTGAGACACCACCACCCGAGCCGCCACGACCGTCGAAGCTGCCGAGGTTCTGACCCATGCCGGGAACCGTGGTCACCTTCTACTCCTACAAGGGCGGTGTCGGCCGGAGCTTCACCTTGGCCAACATCGCCGTTCTCCTGGCACGCTGGGGATATCGGGTGTTGTGCCTGGACTGGGACCTCGAAGCACCCGGTCTGGACACCTACTTCCGGCCGATGATGAGCGCGCCCCCGTCGGGCGGCGTCGTGGACCTGATCGACGATTTCCGTGAAGGCAGGCTGACTCCGGGCGCGCATACGACCCGGCTCACCGGGAAAGTGAAGCTCGACGTCATCACCGCCGGCCGCGGGGACGACGCCTACGTCCGGCGGGTACAGGATCTCGACTGGGAAGGCTTGTACGAACAGGGTTTCGGCGACTACCTCGAACAATGCCGTGACCAGTGGACGGCCGCCTACGACTACGTCCTCATCGACAGCCGCACCGGGATCTCCGACATCGGGGGTATCTGCACCGCGCACCTTCCGGACCGGCTCGTCGTCCTGTTCACGGCGAACGTGCAGAGCATGCGGGGCGCGGTCGACATCGCCGAACGCGCCAACGCGGCGCGCGACCGCATGCCCTACGACCGTCCACAGCTCACCGTTCTTCCGGTGCTGTCGAGATTCGACGCCCGCGAGGAATACGCGCGCTCGGAGGAGTGGCGGCGCATCTGTCTCGAAGAGACCAAGGACCTGTTCCGCAGCTGGCTCGACCGCGACGTCTCGCCGGACGTGATGTCACGTCATCTGACGCTGCCGTACGTCTCCTTTTGGACCTTCGGCGAACAGCTCCCGGTGTTGACGGAGATCAGCCCGACCGCCGACCAGATCAGTTTCGCACTGGAAACGGTCGCGTCGGTCGTCGCGCACGACTTCGACCGGACGGACCTGCTCGCGGAGAACCGCGACGCCTACGTCGCCGCGGTCCGGGCCGAGAAGCGCACCTTCACCCACGACGTCCGGGTCAGCACGACCAGGCCGACGATGTACCTCGCCGAAGAACTCATGAAATACCTGGTGGAGCTCGGTGTCCGGCCGGTGCTGTCCTTGTCCGGGGAGCGGTCGCTGCTCGAAAAGACCGCGGACGACGCGAAACACCTGTGCCTGATCGTCGACCGCGAGGTGAGCCGGTGGCAGTCGGCCGAGGTCGAACTGTTCCTGCACCGGACACTCGGGCAGGACCGCCGTGTCGTCCCGGTGCTCACCAAGGGGACCGAGCCGAACAGCCTGCCGGGGTACGTCGGCAATCTGCGGCATCTCCAGTTCGGCCCGTCGCGTGGACCGATGGAGATCGCCCAGAACCTCGTCGACCAGCTCACCGGCACCACGGCGCTCGTCGAACCGGGCGACCTCGACGTCGCCGGCGTGCTCCGGCAGACCGCGCACGCCCGGCTGCGGCCGCCCATGTGGGGGTTCGTGGACGAGATCGTCGCCGAGCTGCAGATCGCGATCGGCGCGGGGGACCGGGAACGGGTGCAAGACCTCGCCGAGGAGCTCATGTCGGCCACGCGGGTCCGCGCGACCGACGCGGCACCGGGACATCGCGTGCTCGCCCCGCCGGAGACGCGGGAGGCGATCGAATGGGCCGTGCGCACCTCGGAGGCCAGGGTGACACGCCAGGGATTCAGCGGATTTCTCGATCAGCGCTAATCACGTACGGAAGGATCACGGATGACGGATCGATTGGGACAGAAGCAGACCGCGGCGATGCTGGCGCTGATGGTGGTCGCCCGCGAGGTGTCGAACCCGGAGCTGCGCGAGATCGTCGGCTTCGCCCTCGACGGTAAGGAACGCCGTCAGCTCAACGGCCTCGATCTGGTCGCCAGCGAACAACGCGGCCGTCCCTTCTACCACGAGCTGACCGAGCGCGGCTGGGCCTGGTGCGAGGAGGAACTGAGCCAGGAAGAGGCGCCGCAGCCCCGGAGCAGTCTGGGCAGTGCCCTGTACGTCGTGCTCGGCGGGCTCGGCAGACATCTCCGGCGCGAGAAGCTCCGGCTCGCCGACCTCTTCATGCCCGAGGTCGACCTGACGGTGGAGGAGATCGAGTCCCGGATCCGGATCGCCTACCGCAAACTGTCCCGTTCGCCACGTGACTGGGTCGCGCTGGTGGAGCTGCGGCCGATGCTCGGCGAAGCGTCCACTGTGGACGTCGACGCGGTACTGAAGGAGCTCAGCCGCTCGGGACAGGCGCATCTCGTGCCGGAATCGAATCGCAAGGCGCTCACCGCCGCCGATCACGAGGCGGCGATCCGCATCGGCGGTGAGGACAACCATCTGATCTCGATCGAGGCGCCGTGATGGACGAGCTGAGCGCGCTCGCGGCCCTGCGGTTCGACTGGGCCGACACTCCCGATCACGTGTGGCGTGATTCGCCGTATCACGTCGACGGCCTGCACACCGGTGTGCTGAAGCAGGTCAGCTCGGGGATCAAGGAGGCCGTCGCCAGTGACGGCCCGAGCCCGATCGGGCTGGTCCTCCAAGGGAAGAAGGGCGTGGGCAAGACCCACCTGCTCGGCCTCGTCCGGAAACAGGCCCACGACGCCCGCGGCTACTTCTTCCTCAACGACCTCACGGCGGGCGACGCGTTCTGGGAGAACACCGCCGAGGCGATGCGCCGGGGGCTTTCGCGGCTCGACGGCTCCGGCGTCCCTCAGCTCACCAGCTTCCTCCGTCGTGTCTGCCTCCGC
Source organism: Amycolatopsis sp. EV170708-02-1 (assembly GCF_022479115.1). Classification (NCBI taxonomy): domain Bacteria; kingdom Bacillati; phylum Actinomycetota; class Actinomycetes; order Pseudonocardiales; family Pseudonocardiaceae; genus Amycolatopsis; species Amycolatopsis sp. EV170708-02-1. The sequence continues at coordinate 328,145 of NZ_CP092497.1, read as the reverse complement.
GCGAGCATCGACGCGAACGTCACCAAGAAGATCCTGGACGGGCGTGGCCTGTCGAGGGCCGACGTCGACACGTTCATCGACGGCCTGCGCACTCTCGATCGGGACGTCGCCAGGGAATGCGCCGACACGGCACGGGCGCTGGTGCTCTACGCGAGCGAAGACCCGAGCAAGAACTACGTCGGGGACGACTACCTCGGCGTGTTCCCGGAGTCGAAATCCGGGGACCGCCGCAAATGGGGGATCCGGTCGGACCCCAAATCCGCGAAGACGCAGGTCAGGAACATCACGCGGCTGCTCGCGCTCACCGGCCCGATCGTGATCGCCGTCGATCAGCTCGACACCCTGGTGGCCCGGTCCGCCGTCGGCCAGCGGCAAGTGCAGAACAGCGACGAGCAGGATCTGCTCGTCGCCCAGATCGCGGACGGGCTGATGGGCCTGCGGGAAGTGACCAGAAGGACCATGACGGTCCTCGCGTGTCTCCCCGGCACGTGGGAACTGCTCAAGGAGAAGGCCACCGACACCGTCCCGGATCGCTTCCGTGAAGCCTTGATCCTCGGCCGGGTCACCGATGCCGAAGTCGGCAGGGCCTTGGTCGAGAAACGCCTCGGAGTCGCGTATGAGGCGATGAAGTTCGTGCCGCCCTACCCCACCTGGCCGGTGTCCCCGTCGGCCTTCGATGGCGAATGGGAGGAGATGTCGCCGCGAGACGTCCTGAAGCGGATCGGCGCGCATATCGACGCCTGCGTCCGGGCGGGCCGGGTGATCGAGCTGACCACGTTCGACGAAGGCGGTGTGCGTTCGGCCGGACCGCCGCGTCCGGCGATGGCCGCCGATCGGTTCGCGGAACTGGACAAGCGGTTCGAGGAACACCGCTCGAAGGCCGACCCGTCGGCCTTGCTGGATCCGAAGGCCGAGGACAAGGTGATGCCCCGGCTGCTGTCCGCCGCGATCCGGGGCTGGATCACCGAGGTCGGCAACGACAACATGGAATGGGTCCATGGCGCGAAGAGCGACCGGAACGAGCTGCACGCCTGGCTCACCCGAACGGTGGACGAAGCGTCGGACCTGGAGGAACACTGGGCGTTCCGGGCCATCGCGGCGTCGCATCACATCGCCGCGCTGCACCGGTTCCGCAAGGCGCGATCGGCGGCCGGGGTCCGGAAGGGCGCGGAGAACCGGCATCTGGTGCTGCTGCGCAACCCGGCGTGGTCGCCAGGGGTGAAGACCCAGGCGGAACTCAAGGAATTCTTCAAGCAGGGCGGTAAATCCCGGGGAATGTCCGATGCGGACGTCCGCACGTTCTGGGCACTGGACAAGATGTTCGCCGAGGGAAGCCGGGAACTGCACGAGTGGCTCGTCGACCGCCGACCCGCCGGCCGGTCGGAACTCCTGGCGGAAGTCCTGCCGGAACCGTTGCCCAGGGCGGCGTCCACTGATGCGACCCCGACGGCGGAAGGCGAGATCACCCTCGGCACCGTGTCCGGCAGCGGGAAACCGGTCCGGATCGAACTGGCGGCCCTGCGCAAGCACGCCGCGGTGTTCGCGGGTTCGGGTTCCGGGAAGACGGTGCTGCTGCGGCGGATCGTGGAGGAGTGCGCGCTGCAGGGCGTTTCCGCGATCGTGCTGGATCCGAACAACGACCTCGCCCGCCTCGGCGACGCCTGGCCGGAGCCGCCCGAGGCCTGGGGAGCGGACGACGCCGAGCTCGCCAAGCGCTATCTGGCCGAGACCGACGTCGTCGTGTGGACGCCGGGTCGTGCGGGCGGCAGACCGCTCGCGTTCCAGCCGTTGCCTGATTTCGCCGGTGTCCTCGACGACGAGGACGAGTTCAACGCGGCCGTCGAGGTCGCGGTGGCGACCCTCGCACCGCAGGTGAAACTGACCGGCAGCACGGGGAAGGCGACCGTCGGGCTCGCGGTGCTGCGGCAGGCCGTCGTGCACCACGCCCGCACCGGATCACGGAGCCTGCCCGAACTCATCGAGGTGCTCGAAGACCTGCCCGACGGGGTGAGCACGTTGAACGACGGGCGAAAGCTGGCGGCCGAGCTGGCCGAGCTGCTGAAGGCCTCCATGGTCAACGACCCCCTCCTGGCGGGCGGCGGCGAGCCCGTCGACCCGGCGCTCCTGCTCGCTCCCGGGGAAGGCAAGCGGGCAAGGGTTTCGGTGATCAGCTTCGTCGGGCTGCCCTCGGAGAACCAGCGGCAGAACTTCGTCAACCAGCTCCAGATGGAACTTTTCGCCTGGGCCAAGCGGAATCCGGCCGGTGACCGGCCGCTCGGCGCCCTCTTCGTGATGGACGAGGCGCAGATGCTCGCCGCGTCGGGGACGCTCACGGCGAGCACCCGCAGCACCATCGTGCTCGCCTCGCAGGCCCGGAAGTACGGTCTGGGGCTGCTGTTCGCGACGCAGGCGCCGAAGGGGCTGCACAACCAGGTCGTCGGCAACGCGATGACGCAGTTCTTCGGCAGGCTCAACAGCCCGGCCCAGATCGCCGCCGCGAACGAACTCGCCAGGGCCAAGGGCAGCCCCGTCGACGACATCTCGCGGCTGGAACGCGCCCAGTTCTACGTGTCGGGGGAGGCGTTCGGCTTCCAGCGGGTGACCACCCCGCTGTGTCTCACCCATCATCCGGCCAGCCCGCTCAGCGTCGAGGAGGTGCTGGCCCGCGCCCGCGGCGAAGCCGAGTGAAACCACAACCCGTTCGTCTCGACAACTGTGCTCGCTGGAAAGGATTTCGCACCATGGCAGGAATCTTCATCACCGTCCGAGCCGGTGACGGCCAGGACCGGTTCCGCGGTCTCGACCGGAGTCTCGGTCACGTGTTCGGCAAGGACCGGATCGTCCGGTCCGGCGACGCCGCGTCCGTCCTGGTGGTACCGATCGGCACCGAAGGGCTCGACGACGCGGTCCAGGAAGAGATCGCCGAAGCCTCGCGGCTCGGGAAGAAGGTAGTCGCGGTCCTTGTGGACGACGCCGTCATACCCGGGGAAATCGCCGCCGATTCCCACCGGCGGCTCGGCAGGCGCACGGCGGAACAGGACATCGCGGGCCTGATCACCGAACTGACCCGGGTCGCCCCGGAGCTGGGCATCGGTGTCGTCCCTGGTCTCGAAGACCTGGCGGAGTGGCTCGAGTCCTGGCGGGACGAGACGCGTCCCGTCCTGCCCGAGAGCCTCCCGCTGCTCGGGCGGGCCCGCGAAGTGGAACGGCTGCGCGAATGGGTGGACGCCGATCCGTCGGTCCTGCCCGTGTACGCGGGCAGCCGTACCGAGGCTGCGGCATTCGTCGCGACCGTGCTGGCGGCCCACCGCCCGGGCCTCCGGGCGGTGCGGGTGTCCAGTCGGGAGGCCTGGCGACAATGCCGCGACCTGGACGGGCCTTTCGTCGCCGTGGTGGACGGCGTCGACGTGGGGAAGGAGACGCTCGGCGGCCATGTCGTCGTGGTGCGGAGCACGCCGGACCGTGACGGTGCCGATCTCCTGGTCCTGCCCGGCATTCCGCGCGACGAGGCGGCGGAGGCGTTCGCGGCGGCCGGCGTCCCTCCCTCCGACGCGACCGCCTGCGCGGATCTCGCCCGGCGGAGTCTTGGCGCCTTGCGCCGCAAGCTCGCCGTCGCCGGCGACCTCCCGAGATGGGTGAATCCGCTGGAGCGCGATCTCGCCGCCCCGCTGCTGCTGATCGGCAGGTGGTCGGCGGGGTCGCGGTACGACCTGGACGAGATCGCCGCGATCGCCGGCCGGGAGACCGACGAACTCACGCGCTTCTTCGCCAGGACCGAGACCGGCGACGATCCGCTGCTCACCCGCTCGGGTGACGTCGTCCGGCTGGCGGATCCGCATGACGCCTGGGCCCTTCTCCACGGCAGGCTGAGCGCACAGGATCTGCGGCGCTGGCACGAAGAAGCCGTCAAGGTGCTCACCGAGCGGGAGCCGGGCCGGAAATGGTCGGCGGAAATGCGGCACGGGTTGGCGCGGAGCGCGGCGCTCCTGGCCGACGAGGGGGAGACGGCGCTGTCCGGCGGCGTGGCGGGCGCCGACCACGCCGCGAGGTTCGTCCGCGAAGTGCTCGGGCGGGCCAACGACGACGGGGACGGGATGCTCTGGCGGTCGCTCGCCGACGTACTGCCCCTGCTCGCCGAAGCCGCTCCTCACGAGTTCCTCGGCGCCGTCGATCAGGCGCTGACCGGCGATCCGTCGCCGCTGAGCGGCACTTCCGACGGGCTGATCGCGGCGCTGGAAACGGTCGGCTGGTCCGACGACGCGTTGCCGATGGTGGTGTCCCTGCTGGCCGAGCTGACGCGGCCGGGACGGGAGGCGGGCGACCGGCCGCTCGAATCCCTGATCACCCTCGTGCAACCGTGGTACCCGTACCTCGACCTACCCGGCGGGCAGCGGACGGAGCTGGTCAAGGCGATCGGCCGTCGCTCGCCGGAAGCGGGCTGGCGGCTGGCTCTCGCGCTGCTACGCGGTCCGCGAGAACATCTGCTCGCGAGCCCGAGGCGGCCCCAGGTCCGGCTCGAATGGACGGTCCCGGCGGCGCCCGTGGCCGTCGCCGACGGACCGGAATTCGAGGACGAGCTGGTCGCCTCGGCGTTGTCGGCGCTGGCGGAACGGCCGTATCGATGGTGCGAGTTCTTCGAGCGGCTGCCCGAGCTGAACGCGGCGCAGTGGGACCGCGTCGTGGAAGCCTTCACACGGCTGGACACCGAACGGCTCTCGGCGGACGAACGTCTCCGCCTGTGGGGCCTGCTCACCGGAGTCACCGCCGAGCACCGGCATCACGCGGGCGCCGGCTGGACGCTGCCGGAGGAGTTGCTGCAATGGCTCGAATCGTGCGCCGAGCTGATCGAGCCCGCGGTCAATCCCGGGCGGCACGGCCTGTTGTTCGGCCGGAGTCCGTACCTGGACGGCGGCGAATCCCTCGACCCGGAGGCGCGTGAAGCGGAGATCGGGCGCCTTCGCCGCGACGCCGTCGGCGGTGTCCTCCGCGAACACGGTGCCGCCGGGCTGAGCGCGCTCGCCGCAGAGAGTGCCCTGCCCAGGCTGGTCGGCGTGGTCGCGGCGCACGTGGCCGCGGACGACCTTCGGGAAGACGCGCTCGCGGAGCTCGGGCGCGAGGACTGGGCGGCGGGCTGGGCGGGCGAGATGGCCCGTTCGCAGGGCGGAGAATGGCGGCAGGAGGTCGCGATCCAGCTCAAGGAGCAGGACAGGCTGGTCGACTATCTCCTGGCCATTCCGGTGGACCACGCGCTGGAGCTTTTCGAGTCCGCCGACGAAGGGGTTCTCGAGGGCTACTGGACGCACGTCGGTCCCTGGCCGCTTCCCGAAGGACAGGAAGCGTTCTTCGTCACGCAGCTCGCGCGGCGTCGGCCGTGGGCCGCGGTCAAGGCGCTCGCGGCGGGCGTGCGCGCCGCGGCGTCCCTGCCCGCGTCCCTGATCGAGGACGTGCTGCTCCAGGCGTCCGCCGACGGTGTCGAGGCCCCGGACCGCAAGGCTGTCGCGCACGTCGGTCCGCTGCTGGACCAGCTGGCCGAGGCGGGCGGCTCGGACGTCGCGGTCGCCCGGTTGGAGCTGCGGTTCCACGCGGCGCTCAAACACCACCGGAAACCGCGGAGCCTGCGGCGGATCCTCACCGAGAACCCCGGCGCGTTCGTCGATCTCTGCACCCGGATCCAGCCCGCGGACGACGGCGCTCCGAGCGTCGAACTGGTCGGCGCGTGGCTGACGATCTTCGAGACGCGCACCCTGCCGGGGACCACCGATTCCGGTCTCGACGGTGCCGCGCTCAAGGCCTGGGTTTCGCGTGCCCGCACGGAGTTCGCCGAACGGGGTCGGGCCGAATTCGGCGACCGGGCGATCGGCACCCTGCTGGCGAGCGGTTCTTCCGTTCCCGATGGTGGGTGGCCGCCGGAGCCGGTGCGGGACGTCCTGGACGTCGCCGACGGCGGGTACCTCCGGGAAGGCTTCGCCACCGGATTGACCGTCCAGGACGGGGACGCGGGGGATCTCGCGCAGCGTCATCGTGGCTGGGCCCGGCGGATCAACGTCGGCTGGCCGCGGGTCGCCGCGCTCCTGCGTGAGCACGCCGACGACCTGGCACGACGCGGATAGCGGTCGAAGCGCCCGGGTGGAGGGGCCGAGCGGCTCCTCCACCCGGAGCGCCTCGTAGGCTGGACAGGTGACCGGGACGACGACGGCCGAGGTGCTGGCCGAACTGGCCGAGCTCGAGGACCCTCGCGTACGGCAGGTGAACGAGAAGCACGGCGACGACCACGGGGTGAACCTCGGCAAGCTGCGCGCGGTCGCGAAGCGGCTGAAGACCCAGCAAGAACTCGCGCTGGAGCTCTGGGAGACGGACGACACCGCCGCGAAACTGCTGGCACTCCTCATCTGCCGCCCGAAGGCGTTCGGGCACGCCGACCTGGACCGCATGGTGCGCGAGGCCCGCACCCCGAAGGTGCACGACTGGCTCGTGAACTACGTGGTCAAGAAGAATCCGCACGCCGAAGAGCTGCGCCAGGCGTGGTTCGCCGATCCGGACCCCGTGGTCGCGAGCGCGGGCTGGGCACTGACCACCGAACGCGTGGCGAAGAAGCCCGAGGGTCTTGACCTCGCCGGGCTGCTCGACGTCATCGAGGCGGAGATGAAGGCCGCGCCGGACCGCCTGCAGTGGGCGATGAACCACTGCCTGGCGCAGATCGGCATCGAGCACGCCGAGCACCGTTCCCGCGCGGTCGGCATCGGGGAGCGGCTGGAAGTGCTCAAGGACTATCCGACCCCGCCGAACTGCACGTCGCCGTTCGCGCCCGTCTGGATCGCCGAGATGGTGCGGCGCGGACGACACTCGTGATCAGACGGACGACACGCGTGTCGTCCGTCTGATCACACGCGCCGTCCGGCCAGTCACGCGTGCCGGCCCGCTCAGCCGAGCGCGTCCGCCTTGATGGCCTCGAACTGGGCGCCCATGCGCGCTGCGAGCGCCTGCGCCGCCCGCAGCGGCCGCACCATCACCTTGAAGTCGATGATCTTGCCCTCGGCGTCGAAGGTCAGCAGGTCGCAGCCGTTGATTTCGAGCCCGTCGACGGTCGCTTCGAACTCGTACACGTGGTGCGCGCCGTCGTGGATCTCGCGGACATAGCGGAAATCCTCGAACACCCGCATGACCCCGCGCAGGATCGCCGCCGTGATCGCCTTCCCCTGATAGGGCTTGAACGCCACCGGGCTGGTGAAGACCACGTCGTCGGCGAGCAACGCCTCGATCGCGGCGGCGTCCTTCGCTTCGACTGCTTCACGGAACGTGGGCATGACGATCTCCTCATAGTCAACTTGTTGAGTAGATGTCGCCGAGCGTAGGTGATCGCCATCCCGGTGTCCATCAAAGTGCCTAATCAACTTTGCGACTAGTCCGCGCGGTGCCTATCATCGCGCCATGGCGCTGCGGAACGCGATCCTCGCGACGCTCCTGGACGGTGAGTCCTCGGGCTACGACCTGGCGAAGAGCTTCAACGCGTCGGTCGCCAACTTCTGGACGGCGACACCGCAGCAGCTCTACCGCGAGCTGGACAAGATGGAATCGCAGGGCCTGGTGGCGGCCCGGATCGTGGAACAGCAACGGCGTCCCAACAAGCGACTCTTCTCCTTGACCGACGCCGGCGCGGCCGAACTCGCCGACTTCACCACGCGGGCGCCGAAGCCGACCGCGATCCGCGACGAGCTGCTGGTGCAGGTCCAGGCGGTCGAGGCGGGCGACGACGAGGAGATCCGGCGCGCGGTCGCGGAGAGGATGGCCGTCGCCGAAACGAAGCTCAAACGGTTCGAGCGCCTTCGGGAGCGCTTGCTCGGCGACTCCGTCGAGGCGGAGTTCCTCGCCACTGCGCCCCGCGTCGGGCCGTATCTGACCCTTGCCCGTGGGATCATCTTCGAGCAGGAGAACATTCGCTGGTGCGAGCAGGTTCTCGCGGTGCTCGAACAGAGGTGAACGGCTTGGTTGAGCGGAAAAAGGGGCCGAGGTTCCGTCAGGTGGTGCTGGATTGCACCGACGTCCGCGCGCTGGCGGAGTTCTACCGGCGTCTTCTGGTCTGGGACTACCGCCCCGGTGACGAGGCCGGCGACGACAAGGACTGGCTGGTGCTGCGAAACCCGGACGGCGGGGCGCAACTCGCCTTCCAGCAGGTCGATCGGCTGCCGGAGGCGAGCTGGCCGGACGCCGAACCCGTACCCCAGCAACTCCACCTGGACCTGACCGTGGAGTCGGTCAAGGACCTGGAAGAGCAGCACGCCCGCGTCCTCGAACTCGGCGGGCGGCTCCGGTACGACCGCAGCGAAGACCCGGAAGAACCCCTGCGGGTGTACGCGGATCCGGCCGGGCATCCGTTCTGCGTCTTCGTCGCCTGAACGCGCTCAGACACGGCAGAGCAACGCGTCCGGAGTGCGATTCGAGCCGACACGGCCGGTATACGCGACACCGGCGACGTACTCGCCCGGAGCGCATTGCCCCTTGTAATGGCCCGACGCGAAGTCTCCGCCGGGATTCCCGGACGGCCGGTTGTCGCCGCGGTCGAACCAGACCGTCCGGCCGGTGCGGCCCAGCGGAGTGGGGGAGCGGCCGCACAGGAGGGCGGAGAACGCCGCGCCGGTGACGCTGTAGCCGACGGCGGCGTGCCCTGGCGGGCATTGCACCTTGGTGTAGCCGGACGCCCAGTCCGTGTCCACATAGGACTCGTCGCGGACCACGGCGTATCCCGCCGGCGCGGCGAGCGTGCCGGTGCACAGGCCCCGGTTCCCGGTGTGGGAAAGGGCGCTGAGCCGCTGGCCGTCGGGGCAGGCGCCCTTGCGCGCGCCCGGATTCCAGTCCGCCATCGCGCGAATCTTGCGCGAGGCCTGGAAATCGGCGTAGTCGAGGTTCAGCATCGACCAGCGCTCGGCGTCGGGGATCCGGCCGGAGCGCGACGGCGCGTCCACCAGCCGCCGCCAAGCCGGGCCACGCCAGTCCGCGCCGTCGAGCACGTCGACGCGTCGGCCGCCGGTGTCCCACGAGAGCAGCGACCACCCGTTGCCCGTGCCGTCCTGGTGGAAACCGACCGCGGGCCAGTAGGCGAAATCCGTGTCGGTCTCGGCGAGATGGCGGACGAAGTTCTCGAACCAGGCACGGCTCGCCGCGTCGGTGGTGTGACGGCCTTCGCCGAACTCGCTGATCCAGAGCGGCGCGGTGTAGTGCTTGCCGGTCTCCGCCGAGACGAAGAACGCTTGCCGGTAAAGGACATCGCGTAGTTCCTGGGGTGACAGGTCACGGTAGCGCGGGTCGTGTGTCTCGCCGGTGCCGGTCGCCCCGGAATGATTCGGCCCCGTGTACCCGTAGAAATGCGCGGCGTAGACCAGCTTTCCGGAGTCCACGAGCGTATGCGAGAGCGTGCGGGCCGGCTCCAGCGTCGGCCTGCCGTGGGGAAGGCCGTCCACGGGCAGGCCGGTCCAGTTGATGCCCTCGACGATGAGCAGCAGGTCGGGGTTGGCCTCGGTCTGGATGCGGTCGGCAACGCGCTGGCTCGCACGTTGCCAGTCCGTGCCGTTTCCCCAGCCCCAGTTGGGATCGTCGAAGACGTTACGACGGACTTCGTTGTACAGATCGGCGCCGACGACCCGCTTGTTCGCGGCGTAGCGGCGGACCATGAACAGCCAGTCGTCCTGCCACCGCTGCTCGGTCTGCGCGGTGTTCCAGCGTTCGTTGCCGTCGAGACCGCAGCACCAGCGGGACGTCGTGGTGTGATTGTTGAGGATCACCGCGAACCCGCGCGCGGTCAGCCGCTCGACGACGCGATCGTAGACCTGCAACGGGGTCAGGCCCCGCAGACCCGGGTTCGCCGGGAGGTCGGGGACCGGCTTGGTGTCGTGGATCATCGCGTTGGAGAAGGGCAGCCGGACACTGTTCAGGCCCAGCTCCGCCAGCCCGTCGATGACGGTGTCGATCGACGCCCGGTCCAGCCCGAGCGGGGTCTGGTAGGCGATCTCACCGGCGTGGTGCGCGGCCGGATCGTTCACGTCGCCCGACCCGGTCCACGTACCGCTCGCGCCGTGCCAGTTGGCGGCCTTCAACTTGAACCGGTCGCCCGCCGCGTCGACGATGTAGCGGCCGCGCGTGCTGAGCGGCGCCACCCAACCCGACGGGTCCGCCGAGGCGACGGCGGTCGGGGGAATCACGATTCCGGCGGTCACCAGGACGGCGAGCAGCACACTCTTGATCCTCACCCGCCGCAGGCTAGCCACTCGCGCGGTCGGTTGTATACGGACGATCGGGTAGCTTGCCCGCATGACCACCGCGTTGATCATCGGTGACCTTCAGCGAGGTATCACGGGCAATTACCCGTTCACCGGAACAGTCCTGCCGCCGATCAGGAGTCTGCTGCCGCGGGCGCGGGCGGCCGGCGCGCTCGTCGTGTTCGTCCACTTCGCACTCCGCGGCAACGGGGCCGACCTGCCGCCCGGGAACGCGTTGTTCAAGTCCTTCCACGAAGCGGGCGACACCTTCCACGAGGGCTCGGCCGGGACCGAGATCGATCTGCCGGTGGCCGACGAGGACGTGGTCGTGCTGAAACGCCGTGCCAGCGCGTTCGCGGGCACCGATCTCGATCTCGTGCTCCGCGCCCGCGGCGTCGGCACCGTCGCGATCGCCGGGGTCGCGACCAGCGCGATGGTGGCCGCGACGGCCTACGACGCGGCGGACCGCGGCTATCACGTGACCGTGCTGCGCGACGGTTGCGCGGACGGCGATCAGGCGATGCACGACTTCTTCGTGGACGCGGTCTTCCCGAGCCGGGGGTTCGAGGTCGTGAAGTGTGCGGACTGGCCCGGCGAATAAATCGCGCGAGTGAAACGCCCGGGTATGGCACCGTGATCGGCGAGCTGATCAAGGGGGCTGCGGATGGAGACGAAGCGACTCGGGCGCACCGAAGTCGAGGTGACGAGGCTGGGGTTCGGCGGTGGACCGCTCGGTGGCCTGTTCGCGCCGCTGGACGACGACACCGCGGCGGGGGCGCTGGCCGCGGCCTGGGACGGCGGGATTCGCTACTACGACACGTCTCCGCATTACGGGATCGGGCATTCCGAGCGCCGCATCGGCGAGTTCCTGCGCTCGCGGCCGCGTGCTTCCTACGTCCTGTCGACGAAGGTCGGCCGCCTGCTGATTCCCCAGGATCCGGACGGGAAGCTGGACCCGGCGGGCTTCCACGTGCCCGCGGCGCACCGCCGGGTCCGCGACTTCACGCGTGACGGGATCCGGCGCAGTGTCGAGGATTCGCTGGAGCGGATGGGCCTGGACCGGATCGACGTGCTGTACCTGCACGACGCCGAGGAGTACTTCGAAGACGCGCTGCGCGACGGCTATCCGGCCCTCGCGCAGCTGCGGTCGGAAGGGATCGTCGGCGCGATCGGCGCCGGCATGTACGACACGGCCATGCTGACCACTCTGGTCAGGGAGACCGATGTCGACGTGGTCATGCAGTCCGGGCGTCACACGCTGCTCGACCACAGCGCGCTCGACACTTTCCTTCCGGCGTGCGAGGAACGCGGTGTCTCGGTGATCGCGGCGTCGATCTTCAACTCGGGGCTGCTCGCCGTGCCGCGACCGGCCGAGGGTGCGTACTTCGACTACGAGGCCGCCGCTCCGGAGGTCGTGGAGCGGGCGAACCGGATCGCCGACGTGTGCGAGGCGCACGGCGTGACGCTTCCCCAGGCGGCGATGGCCTTCCCGCTGCAGCATCCGGCCGTCGCCGGCATCGCGGTCGGGATGCGGTCCGCCGAAGAGGCTCGAAGCAACTTGGAATCCTTCGCCGCGGAGGTTCCCGCGCAGGTCTGGGCCGATCTGCGGGCCGCGGGCTTGATCCGTCCGACAGCGATTAGGGTGGTCTGATGGTGTCGGTCAAACAGGTCCAGGTCACGTTCGATTGCGCGAAACCCGAGCGCCTCGCCCGGTTCTGGTGCGAGATCCTGGGCTACGTCGTGCCCTCGCCGCCGGAAGGGTTCGACACCTGGGACGACTACAACCGCACGTTGCCGCCCGAGAAGCAGGACGCCGGCTTCGTCTGCAGTGACCCCACCGGAGTGGGACCGCGGCTGTACTTCCAGCGCGTTCCGGAAGGCAAGGTCGTCAAGAACCGGGTGCATCTCTGTGTCCGGGCAGGCACCGGGCTCGTCGGCGAGGAGCGCCTCGCCGCGCTCCAGGCCGAATCCGACCGCCTGACGGCGCTCGGGGCGGTGCAGCAGCGTGTCCTGCTCGCCGACGAGGAGAACGAGTCGTGCATCGTCATGCAGGACATCGAGGGCAACGAGTTCTGTCTCGACTGACCTCACGCGGTGCGGATGCTGAAGTTCGTGATGCAGAAGCCGCCGTCCGCCATCTGGTCCGAGATCACGATGCCCTTCGCCGACCGTCCTTTGGCGACCCCGGCGACGTCGGCGAGAACGAACCTGGACGTCCCGTTGGCCGTGGTCACGTGCACCCGTGACCCCAGCGGCAGCAGGGAATCGATCTTGTCGTCCATGAACCTCTTCTGCGCCTCGCAGGCCAGCGCGATCGCCGCCGGCTTGTCGCTCCCGGCGATCTTGGCGAGGAAGTCCGTGATCACCTGAACGCCCTTCTCCGGCGGCGCCGCCGGGCGCCGGGTGACGGTGATCCTCGGACGGCTGACCCTGGTGCTGCTCGGGCTTTCCGTGGTGCTCGTGGGTGCGGAGGTCGGCGCCGAGCCGGCGGTCGGGACGGGCAACGACAGCCCGGGGCCCTTGCGGAGCAGGAAACCGGGGGCGGCGAAACCGGTGATGCAGAAGGCGACCAGTGCGATCACCGCGACCAGGATCCCGACGGCCACGCCGGGCTTGACGGTCGAGGGACGGGGGTGCTGCTGGTCGGGCAGGCCGGGATAGGTCATCGGAGTCACCTTCCGTGCGGGATCTGAATGGGCGATCCGACGGGGCTTCTCCGGTAGGGGTTCCGATCCTTTCAGGGGTCTTACGGCTTCGCGAAAAGCTTGCCGCTGAGCTCCATCATGGACGGTTTCGGGGCGCGTCGGCCGGGGCTGATCGCGGGCGGGGCATGTGGTGGGCCGAAGGCTCCCTTCGCCGAGTCCGATGCGACGAAAAGAGCCTTCGGCCCTGATCGGATAGGGGCCGTGAGTGGTGTTCCGGGGCCAAGAGCGCCTCAGGTTCCGGGTCAGGTCCGTGAGGGCCTCCTTGCCTACCCTGAAGGTAGTGAAGGAGGCCTTCACTACCTTCAGGAGCGCAGCTCGTACCGGGACCCGAATCGCCGCTCACGACCGCCTTTCGCGACCCCTGGGTCAGCAGGGGTTCAACAGCCAGCAGAGCCGATAGTTCGCCTGGTAGGTCGTGGACGTGCCCGGCGCGACGATGTTCTGCGTCCGCGCGCCGCCGTGCGCCCAGCCGGTGAAGGCGTACTTCAGGTTGAGCGGGGGCAGCTTCTGCGGGCTGTCCGCGCTGATCGAGTTGGTGGATCCGGCGATCACCGTCCGGGAGAACGGCGTGCGTTGCTGGGTGCCGCCGACGGTGAGCGTCGCCTGGCTGGGGCTGGAGGTGAAGTTCAGCGACACCGTCTTCGGCTGGAGGTCGAGGGTCTTGCTGCCGGTCCGGCCGGTGGAGTCGGTCGCGGTGAGGGTCAGCTGCAGGTACGACGGGTAGTCGTGGTCCGGCGCGACGAACGAGCCGGACGCGACGCCGGGGAAGTCCTGGACGTTGTGCGTATGGCAGGTGCCGTTGGTCGCGCAGTGCCGGATCGCGAGCCGCCAGGTCAGCGCCGATGCCGGGAGCTGCCCGTCCTGGGCGTCGACGGCGCGGCCGGAGAAGGCCACGGTCTGGCCGACCGACCAGGTCAGCGTGCCCGCCGGGCCGTCGATGACCGGCACCGGGTCGAGGCCCTCCGGGTTCCCGACGGTCACCCGCACCGTCGTGGTCGCGCTCGCGCCGTGGGAGTCCGTCACCCGCAGCCCGGCGTCGACGGCGGCGGCCGCGGTGTAGGTCCAGGTGGGGTCGGCGGCCGACGAGTCGTCGTACGCGCCGTCGGCGTCGAGGTCCCAGGCGTAGGACAGGGTGTCCCCGGCGTCCGGGTCGGTGGACGAGGCGCCGTCGAATCGCACCGTCAGCGGCGCCGGTCCGCTCGACGGGTTCGCCGTGGCCACCGCGGTGGGCGGCCGGTTGGTGCCGCCGGGATGGCTGACGCGACGGAGTTCGCCGCTGCCGAGCGCGACGTAGAACAGGTCGCCGCCCGGTCCGGTGAGCACCTGCACCGGGAGGTTGACGCCGGTCACGAACGGCACGAGACGGCTCGCGCTCGGCTGGCCGTCGACGGTCTGCATGGCCCAGATGCAGCCACGGGACGAGTCGGAGAAGAACAGCGCGCCGGAATACTCGGCGGGGTAGTTGCTGCCGGATTCGAACGCGATGCCGCTGATCGAAGAGCCGCCCGTGGGGCACGGGTCGCTCGCGACCACTTTGGCGCGGTGGTTGTAGGCGTAATACGGCGCGGAGTGCCCGCCGGAGGAGTACAGCGATTCGCACCGGTCGAGGTTCGCGCCGTCGTAACCGGCTTGCCTGGCGTTGCCTTCGAAGCAGGGCCAGCCGAAGTTCTCCGCCACGCCGTCACCGACGTCGGCGACGCGGTTGATCTCCTCCCAGGTGTCCCACCCGACGTCGCCGGCCCAGAGCTCGCCGGTGCCCGGCCGGAAGCCGAACCGGAACTGGTTCCGCGCGCCGTAGGCGATCACGCGCCGGGCGTTGGCGTCGGCGCTGTTCGCGAAGGGGTTGCCAGGGACGCCTTCGCCGGTGTCCGGGTCGATGCGCAGCACCGTTCCGTTGAGCAGGACCGGTTGCCCGGCGGCGCGTCGCGGCGATTGCGAACGCAGCGCGCCGCCTTCGGCCGTCGGCGGCGTGAGGTTCGTGCCGGCGGGCGAAGGCGGATCGGCACAAGGGTTCCCGGCCTGGCCGTAGTCGGCGAAGGTGAAGCTGGCGCCGTCGCCGCCACCCGCGTACAGGGCGCCGTCCGGGCCGAAGGCGAGGGCACCGACCGAGTGGCTGGGGAACTGCTGGCACCAGCCCGTGACCAGCGGCTTCTCGCTCACGGCCGTGCCTGCCGAGCCCATCGTCAGCTGGGAGACGCGGCCGGTCACGACGCAGCCCTTGTCGGTGGCGCCCGGCGGGGTCGGGCAGGTGTCACCCCATCGCGGCGCGGTGCCGCCGGGCTCCGCGTCGAGGGTGTACGAGACGTAGACGTACGGCCTGGCGGGAAAGGCGGGGTCGACGGCGAGCCCGAGCAGGCCGCGGTCCCAGAAGTCCTGTGTCTGCGTGCGGAGGTCGGCGAACACCGTCGCCGTCGGGTCGGCGAGCGAGTCGAAGACCTTGACCAGGCCGCTCTTCTCGGCGACGAACACCCGGCCGTCCGGCGCGAAAGCGGTGGCGGTCGGCGAGCTGAGCCCGCCGATCGCCACCGTGTCGGTGAAACCGGTGGGCACGGCGGCTCCGGCGGGTGCCGCGGCGACGAGCCCGACCGCGAGCGCGCCGGCCAGCGGGCCGACGACGCCCACCGCCAGCGCGCGCCGCGATCTTCGGGGGAACGGGAAACGACGGGAACTCAGCACGCGAATCCTCCTGCGGCGGGGACCGGACAGAACAAGACAGCTCTCCGGTATGCCGTGGGAAGGCCGGAAGTTGTTACGCCTCTGACAGAAATGCGCACAACTCGCGCAACGGGATCAGGCCGTGGCGGCGGGGAAACCGGTCAGGCGGGCGAGTGCGCCGAACCCGTCGTCGGTACCGGGCCAGTGCTCGCGGACGGCGTCGAGCCCGGCGCGGCGGACGACGCCACGCAGGACGAGGACGACGATGATGGCGTCGTCGGCGTAGCCCAGAACGGGGATGAAGTCGGGGACGAGATCGATCGGCAGGGCGAGGTAGACGAGCAGCAGCGCGAGCCTGATCCGGACGCCGCGGGACAGGGTCTCGTCCGCGGCCAGACGGCGGATGAGCCGCAGTACGTCGGGCAGCAGCCGCAGTGCTTCCCGGAGTGCTCCGCCCCGCGGCCGGGCGACGACGAGTGCCACGACGAGCGCGAGCCAGGCCACGAGCAGCGCACCGGCGAGGCCGAGCAGGAGATCCCACCAGAACGACCCGGTCATCGCGGCTTCCCCGCCTCGGGCGCTTCAGCGCGCAGGGCGGCTTCCTCGAAGGCGGCGAGTTCGGCCGCGGCCAGCTCGACGGCGTCGCGGGCCTCCCGCCCGAGGGGTGCGGCGAAATAGTCGCGGGCGGCGATTTTGGCCAGCCAGCTGCGGAACCGGTGCAAGTCGGCCTCGGATTCTTCGACTTCCGCGTAGGTGGCGTTGCCGCGGGCCCGCTCGTCCGCGAGTTCCCGCCGAAGCTCGGGCAGCCGCTCCAGGACTTCGGCGTACTCGGCGTCGCGGGCCTCGTTCAGTTCGGCGATCACCGCTCGCTCCTCGGCCGGGGCGGTGAACGCCATCGGCAGCGCGCGAGCCGTCCCACCCTGATGGCGGACCCGGTCGAGCAGGCGGCGGATCTCCCGCACCACCTCCGTCCGCGCGGGCAGCAGGCAGACCGATTGCTGCAGGTAGAGCGCGCCGAGGGAGCGGAGTTTGCGCCAGACCTGCACGCGCAGCGAGTCCGGCGCGCCGGCGGTGGACACGCTGATCACCAGCCAGCCCGGTTCGCTGGATTCGTCAGTCACACCGCGATGTTACGCCCGTAACATCGCGAGTGGCATACGGACGATTCACCCGTTCGGAATAAGATCCGCTGCGTGGTCAACCTTCGGTGGGTCTCGACGCAGTGGCGGTACGGCCCGGCCTGGTACCTCCCGGTCGCCCTGACCCTCTTCGTGGGATCACTGCTCCCGGCGTTGCAGAGCCACGGAACGCGGTTCGGCGGGCTGCCGGACCGCCCGTACGACGCGCTGGCCGTCGTCGGGATCGCCCTGCAATGCGTCCCGCTGGTCGTGTGCGGCCGGTGGCCGGTCACCTGTTTCGCCCTGGTGTCGCTCGGGTTCGCCGTCGACCAGTTCGGGGGCTATCACTCGTTCGCCGGCACGGCGCTGCCGATCGCCGTGCTGACCGTGGGTCTCCGTCTGGAGCGGCGTCGTCGCCTGGTGGCGATCGTGTTCACCGCGGTGTTCCTCGCGTCGGCGATCGCGTTCGTTTCGCTCGGCGGGACGGAGCCCCTGACGGGCTACGTGACCTTCTATCTCGCGCTGGTACTGGCATGGGGGATCGGGACGGCGTTGCGATCCAGCCGGATCGCGGAAGTGGAACGTCGCCGCCGTGTCGCCGAGGAGACGCGGGCGGCCGAACGCGCCCGCATCGCCGCCGAACTCCACGACGTCGTGACCCATCACGTCACGGCGATGGTCGTGCAAGCCGAAGCCGCCCGGTATCTGACCGATGCGCGGCTCGAACAGAGCTTGACCGCCGTGGCCGACACCGGACGGCTGGCCATCACCGATCTCCGCCACCTGCTCGACGTGGTCGATCCCGGCCGCGGCGCCGAAGCGATCCCGACCCTCGTGGAGCGCACGCGCCGGGCGGGGCAGCCGGTGGAGTTCTCCGAGCAGGGCGAGCCCACGGCGGGGGGCGCCGGTCCGGTGGCCTACCGCGTCGTGCAGGAGGCGCTGACCAACGCGCTGAAACACGCCCGCGGCAGCCGCACCTCGGTGCTGGTGCGCCACGGGGACGGGGAGATCACCGTCTCCGTGGACACGGAGGAATCCGTGTCCACTGTGGAATCCGCCGGCGGGGGAAGGGGCCTCGCCGGGCTGCGCGAACGGATCGACGTCCTGGACGGTGAATTCAGCGCGGGCCGCAGAAGAGACGGCGGGTTCTCCGTTCGCGCCCGCATTCCGGCGGGGAACCCGTCGTGACCGCGCCGACCAGGGTGCTGGTCTGCGACGACCAGATGCTGGTGCGCACCGGCCTGGTGACGATCATCGACGCGCAGCCCGACCTCGAGGTGGCGGGCGAATGCGGTGACGGGCGGACGGCGGTCGAGCTCGCCGCCCGCCTGCGCCCGGACGTCGTGGTGATGGACGTGCGCATGCCGGTGCTCGACGGAATCGAAGCCACCCGCCTGCTGGCGGGCGCCGGCGTGGCCGAACCGGGCAAGGTCCTGGTGGTGACCACGTTCAATCTCGACGAGTACGTCTACCGGGCGTTGCGCGCCGGTGCGAGCGGGTTCCTGCTCAAGGACAGCCCGCCCGACCGGCTGCTGCACGGGATCCGCACCGTGGCCGCCGGCGCCGCCCTGCTGGATCCCGAAGTGACCCGGCAGCTGGTGGGCCGGTACGCCGCCCGGATCCGGCCCGCCGAGGACGAAGCCCCGGCCGAAAGCCCGCTGACTCCCCGCGAGCTGGAGGTCCTCCGGCTCATCGCGGACGGCCGGTCCAACAGCGAGATCGCCGCGGCGCTCATGATCAGCCAGGAGACCGTCAAGACGTTCGTTTCGCGCATGCTCGCCAAACTCGGGCTCCGCGACCGGGTCCAGGCGGTCATCTACGCCTTCCGCCACGGCCTCGTGACTTGACTGTCCTATTCGGACTTGGCTTCGCCGACGACGCGCTGGATCGCCCGGACGGCGAGGTCGGGCTGGTCGACGTAGATGTAGTGCTCACTGTTCGCCGCGGTGCTCAGATTGCTGCGGCCGGACAGCGCGAGCCACTTCCGCTGCCCTTCCGACCAGGCCTGCTCCAGGCCCGGTCCGTACTCGGGGACGGCCGTGAGGTACTGCTTGCCGTGCTGGATCACCTCGACCGGGATGTTCCCGGCGGAGCGGACTTCGGCGTCGGTGACCACCAGTTTCTCCGGGCCCTGTCCGGCGAACACCGCCAAGGTCTGCGCCCGCAGCTCGGCCGCCATCCCGGTGGCCGAATCCGGTATCCGCTGCCGCAGATCGGCTTCCTGGGTCGGCGAGGTGGCGTCCATCAGCACCAGGCCCTTGACCCGGTCCTGGTGGTCGGGGGAGTACCTGGCGGCGATCAGCCCGCCGAGTGAATGCCCGGCGAGGACGACCGGTTTGCCGCCGGCGACCTGGTCGAGCACTCCGGTGAGGATCTTCCCGGTGCTTTCGAAACTCTGCGGCCCGTCCGGCTGATCGCTGGCGCCCGCGCCGAGCCGGTCGTAGGAACAGACCTGCCCTTGCGCGGCAAGGGTGTTCTGGAGCCCGCTCAGCTTCCCGAGGTCGTCGCCCCCGCCGTGCAGCAGGACGACGACCGGCCGTCCCGCGACCGGGTTCCCCGCGCACGACACGTTCACGGATCGCTCGCCGACCTTGAGCTTCTGTGTTCCGGTGAACGCGGCTCGATTCTCCGGGGCGCTGCTGCTCGCGGGCGACTCCGATTCCGCTTCCGTGGCTTCGTCGCAGGCCGACAGCGCGACGCCTGCCACTGCGCAGCACAGCGCGATCAGAGCGGATGCCTTACGGGACATGGTGAACTCCTGGTACAGGGGAACGATTCACCTGGCACGCTACGGATCCGGCCGCCGGGAATCGTCACCATGCGGAGGACACCTGCGGGTAGCTCTCAAGGGTGACAAAGCGCGTCAGCGATAGGCGCGCAGGAACACGTCCACCCCGTCGGTGAGGATCGCGAGGATCTCCGCCTTGCCCACCGTCGGGTCCTCGTCGGTCACGTCGAGGACGAGGCGCATGGTCAGGGTGACGAAATGCTGCATGGCGCGTCGCGGGTCGCTCGGCCGGAGCTTGCCGTCCGCCGCGAACTTCGCGAAGCGTTCCTCCATCATCCGTTCCGGTTGGTCGCGTGCCGCTTCCGGCAGCCGCGGCGCCACCGGGGCCTGCGAACTCAGCCGCCGGAACGTCGCGTAGTCCGAAGTCGGGAACATCCCGGTCGTCACCCGCCGCGCGAAGCCGAGCAACGCGTCGCGGAGGTCGCGGTCGTCGGTGAGTTCTTCATCGATCGCCTTGCGCACGGTCGCGACCACGGCGTCGTTCGCCCGGCCCAGAACGGCGCGGAACAGGGTCTGCTTGTCGCCGAAGTGGTCGTAGACGGTGCGTTTGGACACCCCGGCCCGTGCGGAGATCGCGTCGACGCTGGTGAGTTCGTAGCCGTCCGACACGAACAACGCCTCGGCGGCGTCAAGGATCGCCGCCTGCTTGGCCTCGGCTCGCAGCCGACGGCCCGGTGTTCGCGCGGTCGCTCGCGGGGTCGCCATGTTCTCATCGTATTCTCAGCCGAAGAAAACTGCACCGTGTAGTGTAGTTTTTGAGGCGGGCGGACCGCCTTTCCCTGAAATCCCGCACAAGGAGTCCTTCATGCAGGAGAACAGGATCGGCGCGGGACCGCATACGAGGTGGAGCGGACGGCTCGTCGGCCTCGTCGCGGTCTTGGTGCTCGTCAACTTCATGGTCGACACGGCGATCACCGCGCCGTTGCTCGTCCTCCCGGAAATGCTCGACCACTTCGGCACCGATCAGACGGCGTGGCTCAACGCCAGCGCGATGCTGGCGGGCGTGATGTGGGCGCCGCTGCTCGGCAAGAGCGCCGACGTGCACGGAAAGCGCAAGGTGCTCGTCCTGACCTTGCTGCTCAGCTGTGCGGGCGCGCTCGTCTGCGCGGTGGCACCTGACCTCTGGCTCTTCGTGCCCGGACGCCTGCTGCAAGGGGCGGCCGTGGCCGCCCTGTTCCTTTCCGTCGCGATCGTCCGCGAGCTCTGCGCGCCCCGGATCGCGATGGTCGTGGTCGGTATCGTGACCTCCGGGTCCGCGGTGCTCAACATCGGTTCCCGGTTCCTCACCGAGAAACTGGCCGCCGAGTTCGGCTTCCGGATCTTGTTCGTCGTCTCGGCCGTCGTCGCGATCGCGATGGCGATCTGCGTGCGCGGCGTCATTCCCGAATCCGTGGTCAGGACACCGGGCCGGATCGACTTCGGAGGCGCACTGCTTCTCGGCGGTGGCCTGGCCGGGGTGCTCGCGTACGTCAGCCTCGGCTCGGAGTTCGGCTGGTTCGCCCTCGCTCCGATGGTGCTGCTCGCCGGTGGTGCCGCCGCGTTGTCCCGATGGCTGCTGGTTTCGAGCCGCAGGCCCGACGCGCTGATCGACATCCGGAACATCGGGGCGCCGTTGGCGCTCACGTTGCTCGTGCTCGTCCTGAGCACCGGCTCGTATCAGAGCATGCTCCAGCTCATCCCTCTGGTCAGCGACGTCTCGGCGGATCAGGGCCTCGGGTACGGGCTGGCCGGCCAGGGAACGCTGGCGCTGCTGCTTGCGGCGCCCGGCGTCGGCGTCATGATCGGCGGTCCGGTCGCCGGGCTGCTCGCCACCCGGGTCGGGCCCCCGATGACGCTGGCGGGCGGAATCGCACTCGGAACCGTGGGAACCATCGGGATGTTCGCCGGTGTCTCGCAGTTCCCCGTCGCGGTGTTCTTCGCTTTCCTGCTGGGTTTCACGGTCGGCGCGCTCGGGACCTCCGGCTTCAACCTGGCGGGCAGCCTGGCGCCCGCCGAACGGCAGGGCATCGTGTCCAGCCTGGTCATGGTCGTCGTCGCGATCGGTTCGGTGGTCCTGGATTTCGTGGGCGCCGCGGTGCTCAAGTCCACCACCGTGTCCGTCGGCGGCGAAACGATGAACTCGGGCACGGGTGTCTTCAGCTACATCACGATCGCTTCCGTCGCCTTCGCGATGGCCGCGGTCCTCGTCGTCCTGCTGGTGCGAAAGACGCGCTCCGGCAACAAAACACAAGCATTGGCGTCTCTCTGAGAGAAGTGGGGAAACAAATGAAAGGCACGGTTCTGGTCTCCGGCGCGAGCATCGCGGGCCCCGCGGCCGCGTTCTGGCTGCGACGGCACGGATTCGCCGTGACGGTGGTGGAGAAAGCGGGCGGGCTGCGTGGCGGCGGCTACCCGATCGACGTCCGCGGCACGGCGTTGGAGGTGGCCCGCCGGATGGGAATCCTGCCGCGGCTTCGCGAAGCGCATATCGAGACGCGTTCGCTGACCTTCGTCGACACCGAGGGCGGCGAGGTGACTTCGCTGCATCCGCAGACGGTGACCGGCGGGGTCGACGGGCACGACGTCGAGGTGCGGCGAGGCGACCTGGCCGAAATCCTGTACGGAGTCACCCGCGACGACGTGGAATACGTCTTCGACGATTCGATCGAAACGCTCATCGAACACGAGCACGGTGTCGAAGTCACCTTCCGCGGCGGAGCGCGGCGCGATTTCGACCTGGTGGTGGGAGCCGACGGCCTGCACTCGCGTACCAGGGAGCTGGTTTTCGGCCCGGAACACAGGTACCACCGCTATCTGGGATATTGCTTCGCCGGATTCACCCTGCCCAACGCGTTCGGCCTCTCACGGGAAGGCGTGATCTGGAACGCGCCCGGCCGGGGAGCGGCGCTTTACGCGGTCAAGGGAAGCGACAAGGTGCACGGGTTCCTCGTCGCCGCCCGCCCCGAACCGCCGTACGAGGTACTCCGCGATCCTGGAGCGCAACGTGACCTCATCGCCGCGACCTTCGACGGCGACGGCTGGGAGATCCCGGCCATGATCGGCGCCCTGCGCGACGCGGACGACCTGTTCTTCGACACCGTCAGCCAGATCCACCTGCCGCGCTGGTCCCGGGGACGGATCGGTTTGGTGGGCGACGCCGCTTACGCGCCGTCGTTCCTGACCGGACAGGGCTCCAGCCTCGCTCTCGTCGGGGCCTACATGCTCGCCAGGTCACTGGCCGCCACCGGCGCTTTCGACGCTTACGAAAGGGAGACGCGGGAGTTCGTCGAGCTGAACCAAGCGCAGGTCGGTGTGGGCGAAGCGGCGCTCTTCCCGGTCACCGCCGAAGCCTTGGCGCGACGCGACAGCCGGCTGCGTGGCCTGACCGTGTCGGCGCCGGACAGCGGGCGTCCGGCGCACACCGCACTGGTGCTGCCCGATGTCGTCGTGGAGTCACCGTAACGTCGGCGTCGCCGGGATCGAGTCACGGTCGACGGAAAAGACGGTGAGGAAGTAGTTCGCCGTGCCGCAGTTGACGTTCTCCCCGCCGGTGAGCTCCACTTTCAGCGTGTCGCGCTCGATGGTCAGTTCGGCGCCGTCCTCGGCACAGCCGGGCTTGACGAACGCGAAAGCGCGCCGATCGGCCGTCGGTGTGAACGACAAGGCCGCACGGACCTTGTCCGGGTTCGAGATCTTGGCGCGTTCCAGCGTGCGCTGGAACTCCTGACCGCCGGCCGTGCCCAGTTCCACGGCCTTCGAACCTGCCGGCGGGCGAGCCGAGCCGAGTTCCACGAAGGACTCCAGCCTCGGCCGGCCCGTGCCGAGGTCACATCCCGCCAGGAGCAGGAGAAGACACGCTGCGATCCATCTCATGTGCCGAGGACGTAACGGGTGGGGCATTCGGTTGCGTCGCGAAAGCCACTTTCGGGACATCGGACGTCGCGAAAGTGGCTTTCGCGACACGCCACATGCCACATGCGTAAGCGTCCACAAAGGACAGCCTCAGCCGAGACGTCCGCGCCGGAAAGGCTCGACGCCGACGACATGGCGGACGCGGGTCGGTTCGACGAGGACCTTCACCCGTCGTTCTCCCGGGATCCGCCATTCGAACCGGTCGGTCCCGACGTACTTCTTCGCCAGCCGGTCCATGCAGCGATCCGCCTCGTCGCCTTCGACGAACTCGACGGCCCGGCCGTGGATCACGACCCGGTCGTAGGGATCGGCCGTGTCCAGGCACGACAACGAGACACGAGGATCGCGGCGCAGGTTCTCCTCCTTCACGCGGCCGACGGCGGTGTTGAAGACGATGAGGTCGCCTTCGATGTCGATCCACATGGGGGAGACCTGAGGTGAACCGTCCTCGTTCACCGTGGCCAGATGCCAGAAGTTCGGTGCCACGACCCACTCGCGGATCTGCTCGCTCAACTCGGCCACGCGGCCCTCCACTGGTTCGCGATCAGGACGACGATTGTTGCGTGACCGGCCGCGGATGTCACCGGGCTATTGACAAGCATGACAGTATTTTTCCAACTAGATGACTAGTGCGTTGCCGGGTTGTGGTCGAACTGACGACGCCCCGGCCGGCGCCTCTGGGGAGAGGAACTGTGCATGCAGCCGACCCGCCGTATCCCGTTCGTCCTCGCGCTCGGCGCCGCGGCGGGGCTCGCGTTCGCACCACCGGCTTCCGCGGAGGCGTCCGGTGACGACTACTACCAGGACGCGCTGGGCAAGACCGGCCCCGAACTCAAGGCCGCGCTGCACAAGATCATCAGCACCAACACCAAACTGACCTACGAGCAGGTGTGGGACGGGATCAGGGCCACCGACGAGGATCCCGCCAACAAGGCGAACGTCGTGCTGCTCTACAGCGGCCGTTCGCAGGCGAAGACCGCCAACGGCGGGGGAGTCGACGACTGGAACCGGGAACACGTCTGGGCCAAGTCGCACGGCGATTTCGGCACGGCCGTCGGGCCGGGGACCGACCTGCATCACCTGCGCGCGGAGGACGCGTCGGTCAACAGCACCCGTGGGAACAAGGACTTCGACGCCGGTGGCTCTCCGGTCGAGGAAGCGCCGGGGAACCTGACCGACGACGACTCGTTCGAGCCGCGGGACGCGGTCAAGGGCGACGTGGCGCGCATGATCCTGTATATGTCCGTCCGGTACGACGGAACCGACGGTTTCCCGGATCTCGAGCCCAATGACGCCGTCGACAACGGCTCCAAGCCCAATATCGGCCGGCTCTCGGTGCTGCTGACCTGGAACACCCAGGACCCGCCCGACGCCACCGAGCAGCGCCGGAACCAGATCATCCACGACCAGTTCCAGCACAACCGCAACCCGTTCATCGACCACCCGGAATGGGCGGCCTCCATCTACGGCTAGCGGGTGATCTTCCGGAAGAAGCAGACCCGGTCCTGGCCGGGGCCGTCGTAGTCGCCGTGCACGGGAAGACCGTCGATCACCCGGTCGCCTGCTTCGAGCGTGAACCCCATGGCGCGGTGGAAGGCGATCGACCCGGTGTTCCCCGGGGAGGTGATCGCGCGGACTTCCGTGCGGCCCGCCTCGGCGGCGCGCCGGAAGAAGGTCGTGTACAGACGACGCGCCGTCCCCTGTCCGCGGAGTTCCGGGTCCACGCCGACGAAGTGGATGTACGCCTCGACGTCGTTGTCGGGGGCGTGGAGGCCGACGAGGAACGCCCTGATGCCGGTTTCGTCTTCCAGGACCAGGCTCGTACTGGAGAAGAACTGGAGGAACAGCTTGGGGAGCAGCAGCGAGAGTTCGCGGGCCTCGGCGGGGGTGCGCGAGTCGCCCCACCACCGCTGGACACGGTCGACGATCGCACCGTGATCGGAGACGTCGGCTCGGCGCGGTTCCGGCATGGGGTTCTCCTCTCGGGGCAGATGATCTTCGTTTCTATCAGGGAAAGGCGACGTACGGGGGTCGTGGCATCGTCCAGCCGTTCGCCGGGACGGCAGCTCACCGCCGAGCCGTCAGGCGTTCGGCGAGGAAGGCGAGGATCTCGTCCCTGGCCCGCACCGTGGGGTGGCCTTCGGAGTCGACGAGGTGGGCGGTGACGACGCTGTGCGGCGTGCCGACCAGGTCGCGGAAGAACGGTGGCGGGTCGGTGTTCGCGGCGCTGTCCGGCAGGACACGCCCGTCGAAGGCGTCGCCGAGGAGGGCCCGGTAGGCGGCGAATCGCTGTCCGGTGCACCAGCGGTCGCCCTCGAAGCGGTAGGCGAGCACCTTCAGCCCGTCGCGCGAGATCCGGTCACGGAGCGCGGCCGCGTCCTCGTCGCCGAGTTCGAGGCCGCCCGGGTCGTCCAGCGGCAGTGACGGGTGGTTGACCACGGGGGCGATGACGGCGGGTTCGAGCGCCATGGTGAGCGCGAAGTTGCCGGTGAAGCACAGGCCGATCGCACCGACTCCGGGGCCGCCGCATTCCGCGTGGGCGATCCGCGCGAGCCCCCGGAGCCACCCTGTGACAGGGCTGGTGCCGCCGCCGGCGAACGCCCGGAATTCGGCGCTGACACAGGCGCGGCGGACCACTTCCTCACCTGCCCCGGCGGTGGGATAGGCGCCGTCGACGCCGAAGAGCGAGGGGAGGTAGACGGTGAACCCGGCGTCTCGCACCCACCGCGCGAACCGAAGGACGTCAGGGCTGATGCCGGGCATCTCCGGCATCAGCACCACGCCGGGGCCGGAACCCGCGACGTGAACCGTCTTCGTCACGTCGTCCACCTCCAGCCGGCGGTGGGAGAAATCGGTGATCGCGTCGTCCGGGTTTTCGCGCATGACCGCAGCTTCGGCCGGCGCGGCCGCCGGGGAACAGGCCGGATCGCCGGATATCGGGGTAATCTCGCCACGTGCTGCGAGTGGGTGTCCTGGCGTACCCGGGCTGCTTCGCGTCCGAAGTGTTCGGTGTCCCCGACCTGCTCACCATGGCCACGTACGTCGCCGGTCCGGACCAGGCCGGGTACGAGGTCTCCGTCGTCTCGCCCCGCCACCGGGTCGTCGCGTCGGGCGGTGTCACGTTGAGCGTCTCGCCGCTGCGCGAGGTCGACGTCCTCGTCGTACCGGGATTCGAGCACCGGCCAGGCCAGGACATCGACGCGAAGCTGGCGCACCTCGCGGGGGAGGTCGAGGCGATCCGGTCCCACGCGGCCGGGGGCAACGTCGTGGTCTCGATCTGTGTCGGAGCGTTCCTGCTCGCCGAGGCCGGGCTCCTCGACCATCGTCGCGCCACGACCTCGTGGCTCTTCGCGGACGAGCTCGCTCGGCGTCGTCCCGAAGCCCGGCTCCAGCCGGAGCGTCTCGTCGTCACCGACAAGGGAGTCACGACGACGGCCGCCTTCAGCGCCATGTACGACTTCGCGCTCGGACTGATCCGGGAACACAGCGGCGCCGAAGTCGCACGGACGACGGCGCGGGTGGCGCTGGTCGACGACGCGCGGTCTTCGCAGACGCCGTACGTCGACGCGCGGCTGCTTCCGCGGCCTGGCAGCGGGTTCGCCCGCCCGGTCATGCGCTGGCTCGACCAGAACCTGGCCGCCCGGTACGACCTCACCGCCCTGGCCGGACGGTTCAACGTCAGCACCCGGACGATGTTGCGGCGGTTCGCGGAGGAAACCGGGCAGAGCCCGCTCGAATACCTGCATTCCTCACGGGTCCGGCGCGCCCGCCACCTCCTGGAGACGACGGATCGCACGGTCGCCGGGATCTGTGCCGCCGTCGGCTATCGGGACGCGGGGACGTTCGCCGCTCTTTTCGCGAAGCACACGGGGCGGCGGCCAAGGGACTATCGCGCCGCCTTCCGCCGTGACGCGATTCAGTGATTTTCCCATTACCTGCCGACGCACAACGGAAATGATTTCACGAGTGCCGTTCGTCGGAATGAAAGATCAACTTTCCGTGCGGTAGAATCCTCATTCGGGGTGATGATCTTCGGTGCGGCTTTCTGCCGCCGGGATCATCTGGTGAAAACGATGGGGTTTCTCGGGCGATCCGTGGCGCGTTCGCCGGATTCTCGAACCGGGACGATGGGGGTTCCACAAATGAGCGATGTCGAGCTGGCCAGACCGCCGAAGGTGGCGGGTCCGGGCCGCGCCGGAAACCGGCTGAGACAGGGCGGCGCGCCGCCGTCCCGACGGGGTTTCCCGGCCTTCGTGGCGGTCGTCGTCGGCACGGTGTCGATCGCCGTCCACGCGAGTTTCTACGGCAACTGGATGATCGACGACGCGGCCATCACCTTCGCGTATTCCCGGAACCTCGCCGACGGTTTCGGGCCGGTGCTGCAACCCGGAGTGGAACCCGTCGAGGGATTCTCGAACCCGTTGTGGATGGTGCTGCTGGCGCTCGGAAAACTGCTCGGCCTGTTCGACAACGGCACGATCTTCGGCATCCCCGACTACGTCCTGTTCCCCAAGGGGCTGGCTCTGCTCTGCTGCGCGGCCATCCTGGTTCTGGTGTACGTCGCGGCGAAGCGCGTGACATCGCGGCCCGCCCTGGTCACGCTGATCGCCGGCGCGGCGCTCGCGGCGAACCCCTCGTTCGTCATCTGGTCCTTCTCCGGTCTGGAGAACTCCGTTTACGCGCTCGCGGCCACCGCGCTCGCCGTGGTGATCCTGTGCGGCGTCGATTCCGGCACGCTCCTGACCGCGAAGATCGCCGTGCCCGCCGGAGCGCTCGCCGCCCTCGCCGGGCTGAGCCGCCCGGACGGGGTCATCTACGCGGCCGCGTTCCCGATCGTGGTCGCGCTGTTCACCCGCCGCGGCGGTGTGCCCGCCGCCCTCCGTGCGGTGCTGCTGTCCGCGGCCGGGTTCGCCGTCCCCTTCGGTGGCTACCTGCTCTTCCGCTGGATCGAGTACGGGCGCCTCCTGCCCAACACCGCGGTCGCCAAGGCGCAGCCGCTGCCGACTCTCACCGACATCGCCAAGGCCGGGACGGTCCTCCAGTACGCGGGCTGGCTGCTGGTCGCGGTGGCGGTCGTCTGCCTCGCGCTGGTGATGCAGAAGCCGTCCAAGCTCCGCGCGGCGATGGTCGCGCTGCTGGTCCCGTTCGCCCTGTCGGTGATCGCCTTCTGCGTTCTCCAGGCCGACTGGATGGGGCAGCTCCGGTTCGCCACCCCGATCTGGGCGCTCGGCACGCTCGGCGGCACGATCGTGGTCGTCGAAACCCTGCGCCGGGCACGGGTCCGGGGCCGTGTCCTGCTGGCGATCACGCTCGTCATCGCGGCGGCGTCGTCGGTGAGCGGCTTCCACACCCAGGGCAAGAACTACCGCGACACACCGAAAACGCCGTTCTGCAGCGTCGTCGAGCGCGACGCGCGGGTGACCAATGGTGTGGCGGATCTGTTGAAGCTGCCCGATTCCGCGAAGATCGGGGTGATCGACCTCGGCGGTATGGCGCTGGTCAGCAGGCTCCAGGTGATCGACCTCGCCGGGCTCGCCGACCGCGTCATCGCCGACTATCTCCGCACCGCCGATTTCGCCGGAGAGCGCCGTTACGTCTTCGACGTGGCCCGGCCGGAGCTGATTTCGCTCATCGGCACCTGGGACACCACACTCGGTTTCGCCCAGGACCCGCGATTCGAGCAGGAGTACGAGGTGCTCTACCGCAGCCCGCGGGGCCCGGCGGCGTTCGGTGACGTCGGGGTCTGGGTGCGCAAGGATCTGGTGCGGGATCCCGCCCTTCTCGCCGGGGCGCGGAACTACGTCACCACCGAGACCGAGAAGGTCGTCGCGACCAACGCCGTCGCGCATCTGCGGTCCTGCGGCGACATTCTGCGTCCGGGCCAAATACCGGGGTCCTGAAGGTCCGTGAAGGCCCCCTTCACCGCGCTAGACGCAATGAAGGGGGCCTTCACGGAAAAGGCTTCAGCAGCTGATGTACGGGTTCACCCAGTCTCCCCAGTCCCCGGCGGAGCCGTCGCCGGCGTCGTCGACGGCGAGTACGAGCACCTGCACACCCGTCAGCGGCACGACGAGACGCTGCGCGGCGTCCCCGTGCCGCATGTTCCCCGTCGCCTCCAGTTCGACGCCGTCACCGAGCACCCGGAACCCGAGCGTCCCGTTCGGCCCGCGATCGTCGACACCCACGGTCGCGGTGAACTGCTTGCACTTGCCGCCGAGGTAGTACCGCACGACCGAAGGCGCGTGCGCGCCCAGCCCGCCGCGCGTTTCGACCTTGCCGTTGATCGTGAACGGATGGCCGTTGTCGATGCTGTCCCGCTCGACCGGGCCGAGGCCGTTCTCCGTCGAGATCCACGGGAGTGTGCTCAGCAATCCGTTGGTGTAAGGCGGGTTCGGCGCGAGCATGAGCGGCGACTCGGCCGACGCGGTCGCGGTCCGCGGGCCTTGCGCGGTCGTGTACGTCACCGTGGCCGGCATCTTGAACGGCTCGGTGGCGGTCGACACCGGGCGCAGGGTCACCGCGGTCTCCCAGGTGGCACCCGGTTCGACGGTGCCGGTGGTCGCTTCGGAGGGGCCGTCGAACAGCCATTGCGCGGGCGCGGTCAACCGCAGGTGGGCCCCGGTGATCGGCGTCGTGCCGGAGTTGGTGAACTTGACCGTGGTGGTCACCGGCTGGGACGGCGGCACGGAGTCGGGCAGGTCAACGGTCAGCGACGTCCGCGGCGCGGCGGCCACGTTCGACGGCCACACCCGCAGCACGGTGGCGGCGTGCCGCCCGACGACGCCGCCGAGCGCGCCGGTGGTCACGGTCTCGTCGCCCGTCCACAGGTCACGCACGCGATAGCCGGACGCGGCGGGAAGCCCGGCGTCGGCCACGGAGGTGCTGATCGGCGCGGCCAGCTCGCCGCGGTTGAACAGCACCAGGACGGCCGAACCGTCGGACATCGGTTTCGTCCACACCTCGGTCCAGCCCGTGTCGCGGACCTTGTGCCCGGCGACGCCCGCCCAGTCCCGCTGGACGGCGATGATGTCGCGGTTGCCCATCTCGGCGGCCGGGAGCGTGGTGTCGGCCGTCAGCGCCATGTCGGCGACGAGCGGCGCGTTGAGCACCGCCCACAGCCCGAGTTTGGCCTGGCGCTCCGCGGTGTCGAGGTAGCTGAAGGTGAACGAGCCCGGCATGTTCCAGCCACCCGGGCCCTGGTAGCCGTCGAGCCCGTACTGCTTGTCGAGACTGCCCGTCGAGTAGCCAAAGGTGAAGGTCGCGGTCTTGTAGGTGCGCCAGAGCTGGGCGCCCGCCGCCCGTGCCCACAGCCACGGCTTCTGCTCACGGTCGTAGTCGTCGACTTCGAGGGTGATCGGACGGCCGGTCCGTTTGATCGCGTCCGCCATCTTCTTGACCCGGGCGGGAGCATCGCCGTTGACGCTGTGGCAAGTGTCGTAGCGCAGGTAGTCCGCGCCCCAGTCGGCGAAGGTCCGGGCGTCGAGGTCTTCGTGGTCGAGCGAGCCCGCCGCCTGGCGGCTGCAGGTCGTCGCGCCCGTGCCGCTGTAGAAACCGATCTTGAGCCCGCGCGAGTGCACGTAGTCCACCAGCGCCGGGATGCCCGACGGGAAACTGGCGCGTGCGGTGAGCTTGCCGTCGGCGTCGCGCTGGGCCGCCTGCCAGCAGTCGCCGAGCATGACGTACTCGTATCCGGCGTCACGCAGCCCCGAGCTGACCAGCTGGTCCGCCGCGGCCTTCACGGCGTTCTCGCCGTACTGGTAGACGCAGTAGGGATCCCCCGTCGCCCAGGTGATCCCCAGCGGGGGTCTTTCGCCGGGAACCGGATCGGACGGTGTATCGGCCCACGCGGGGACGGCTGTCGCGGTCAGGAAAAGGGCGCAGAGAAGCACGAAGAGTCGTCGCATTGTTCCCCTCCGGAAAAGCAGACAAGACTCCCAGCATCGTCTCGCGCCGCGGCCCAGGTCAAGAGGGGTTTTCTGCCCTAGCGCGTCGGGGCGGACAGCTGCTCTTCGAAGTCGCTTTCGAGCACGGGGAGGAAGTCCGCGAGGTTGGGCAGCACGTAGAACTGATCCTCTCGGATGGCCGTGACGGTCATCCGCGCCACGTGTTCGGCCGGCATGCCCTGGTGATGCGATTCGCGCGCGTGCGCGGCCAGCGCGGCCGGGCCGTCGGCGAGATGCTCGACCTCGCCCGGCCGCGGTGTGTTCGGATCCATGTTGCTCACCACCGGCCCGGGGCACAGCAGGCTCACGCCGACCGGGGTGCCGGAGAGTTCGGCCCGGAGTGACCTCGTCAGCCCGACGACCGCGTGCTTGGCCGCCGTGTAGGGGGCGATGTACGGCACCTGGGCCAGGCCGCCGACCGACGAGGTGTTGACCAGGTGGCCGGGCTCGCCGTGCGCGAGCAGCCGGGGCGTGAAGGAGCGGATCCCGTGCACCACGCCCCAGAACGCGACATCGAGCACCCACCGCCAGTCCTCCAGCGGGACCTCCCACGAGAGGCCCATCCGCGAAACGCCCGCGTTGTTGCAGACCACGTGTACCGCGCCGAATTCGGTCGTCACCGCTTCGGCGAAACGTTCGACGGCCGCGGCGTCGCGGACGTCGGTGGGCACGGCCAGTGCTTGCCCGCCGTGGGCGCGGACGGCGTCGGCGGTGCCGGTGAGACCGGCGGTGTCCACGTCGGCGATCGCCACGTGCATCCCCTGTGCCGCGAACTCGACGGCCAGCGCGCGCCCGATGCCGCTCGCCGCGCCGGTGACGGCGGCAATTCTTCCCCGCAATTCCCGCATGATTTCTCCCCTGGATTGGCGCGAAGACTTTAGTCGGCGATCCTGCCACAAGCGGCGAGGCGGAGAAATGGTCCGCCCGCACGAGGGCCTGGGGGCTCCCGGCGGCGAAAGTGCTGGTAGGCGCGCTGTATCGAGTTCTTGTAGGGGCGCTTCAACGGCCCTCTAGGGGTGCTTTGGGGGTGACGTTGGGGTGATTCCTTCCCCGCGGGCGCCAGTAGCCTCGAAATTCGGGAGCCGTGCGAGTGTGCCTGGGGCGCATTTTCGCCAATTCGTTCCGAAAGACTGGGGAAGATGGACTTTCTGACGCAGGTCGGTGTCGGTACTGATGATTCGATCGCCATTGTCGGGCTGTCCTGCCGGTTGCCCGGCGCGCCCGGGGTGAGCGAGTTCTGGCGGTTGCTGCGCGAGGGCGCGGACGCGATCTCCGCGGTGCCCGCGGACCGCTGGGACGTGGACGAGGCGGGCCGGGTTCCCGTCGAGCGGGGCGGTTTCCTCGACCGGGTCGACGAATTCGATCCGGCGTTCTTCGGGATCTCGCCACGGGAAGCCGCGGCGATGGACCCCCAGCAGCGCCTCATGCTCGAACTGAGCTGGGAGGCGCTCGAGGACGCCGGGATCGTGCCCGCCGGCCTGGCCGGCACGAACGCGGGCGTGTTCGTCGGCGCGACCGCGAGCGACTATGCCGCGCTGGCGAACCTGCGCGGCACGGAGGCCATCGGGCCGCACACCTTGACCGGGCTCAACCGCGGCATCCTCGCCAACCGGATCTCCTTCACCCTCGGTGTCAACGGCCCGAGCCTGACCGTCGACACCGCCCAGTCCTCCTCGCTCGTCGCCGTGCACCTGGCCTGCGAGAGCCTGCGCAACGGTGAGTCCACTGTGGCCATCGCCGGTGGCGTGAACCTGAACCTGGCGCCGGAGAGCACGATCGGGGCCGCGAAGTTCGGCGCGCTGTCACCGGATGGCAGGTGCTTCACCTTCGACGCCAGGGCCAACGGCTACGTCCGCGGTGAAGGCGGCGCGGTCGTCGTACTCAAGCCGTTGTCCGTCGCGATCGCCGACGGCGACGAGGTCCACTGCGTCATCCGGGGAAGCGCGGTCAACAACGACGGCGCGACCCCCGGCCTCACCGTGCCGGACGCCGCCGCCCAGGAGCAGGCCGTCCGTCTCGCCTGCGAGCGCGCCGGAGTGCGGCCGGAGGAGGTCCAGTACGTCGAACTGCACGGGACCGGCACCCGGCTCGGCGACCCGATCGAGGCCTCGGCGCTCGGCGCGGCGTTGGGACGGCATCGCCCGGACGGCTCGCCGCTGCTCGTCGGCTCGGCGAAGACGAACGTGGGCCATCTGGAGGCGGGCGCGGGCATCACCGGGCTGGTGAAGACCGCGCTCAGCATCAGGCACCGGGAACTGCCCGCCAGCTTGAACTTCGAGACGCCGAACCCCGCGATCCCGCTGGAGCGGCTCAACCTGTCCGTGCAACGGTCGCTGTCCGCCTGGCCCCGGCCCGACGCGCCCTTGGTGGCGGGGGTCTCGTCGTTCGGCATGGGCGGCACGAACTGCCACGTGGTGTTGTCCGACGCCCCGCAGCCCCAGCATTCCGGCGAGCCGCGTACCGCGCTGGACATCGTGCCCTGGCTGGTTTCCGGGGTGGGGGACCAGGCGCTCGGTGCGCAGGCCGCCCGGTTGTGGGAGCACGCCGAGGCGCTCGATCCCGTGGACGTGGGCTTGTCCCTGGCCACCACCCGTTCGGCGCACAGCCATCGGGCCGTCGTGCTCGGCGCCGATCGGTCCGAATTGGACAGTGGACTGGCCGCGCTCGTCGCCGGGACACCGTCCGCGCAGGTCGTGCGCGGCCGGGTCGTCGCGGATGGGCGGTTGGGTTTCCTGTTCGCTGGTCAGGGTTCGCAGCGGGTGGGGATGGGTCGTGATTTGTCGGCGCGGTTCCCGGTGTTCGCTGAGGCTTTCGATGAGGTGTGTGCTCGGTTCGGGTCGTTGGTGTTGGGCGATGATCGGTTGCATCGGACGGAGTTCACGCAGCCGGGGTTGTTCGCGTTCGAGGTGGCGTTGTGTCGGTTGCTGGAGTCGTGGGGTGTTGTCGCGGATGTGCTCGTCGGGCATTCGATCGGTGAGCTCGCGGCGGCGTATGTGGCCGGTGTGTGGTCGCTGGATGATGCCTGCCGGGTGGTGGGTGCGCGTGGTCGTTTGATGCAGGCGCTGCCGGAAGGCGGCGCGATGGTGGCGGTGCAGGCGTCGGAGGCGGAAGTGGTTCCGCTGGTGACCGAAGGCGCGGGTATCGCGGCGGTGAACGGCCCGATGTCGGTGGTGGTGTCCGGCGAGGAGAACGCGGTCGCCGGGGTCGCGGCGGAGTTCGCGGATCGTGGCCGCAAGGTGAAGCGGTTGCGGGTGAGTCATGCGTTCCACTCGCCGCTGATGGAGCCGATGCTGGCGGAATTCCGTCGTGTGCTTGAGGAAGTGGAGTTCCGGACACCGTCGAAGGTGATCGTGTCGAACCTGTCCGGCGCGGTGGCGAGGGAGGAGCTGTGCTCGCCGGAGTATTGGGTGCGGCATGTGCGTGAGCCGGTCCGGTTCGCCGACGGCGTGATCGCGGCCGAGGCTTGGGGCGCCGGCACCTTCCTGGAGATCGGGCCGGACGGCACCCTGAGTTCGATGGCACGCGAGTGCCTCGCCGGCGCCGACGTCGCGATCCACCCCGCCCAGCGGGCGGACCGGCCGGAGGTGCGGACACTGGTCACGGCGGTCGCCGGGCTGCACGTCCGCGGCGCCACCGTCGAGTGGGCGAAGCTGTTCGAGGGCAGCGGCGCCCGCCGGGTGGCCTTGCCGACCTACGAATTCCAGCGGCAGCGGTACTGGTTCGACGGCCCGGCCACGACCGCGCCCCGGCCCGCCGAGGACGGATCGCCGTTGCGGCAGCGGCTTTCGGGACTGTCCGAAGTGGAACAGGACCGGTTGCTGCTCGACCAGGTGCACACCCACGTCGCCGCGGTGCTCGGCCACGCCGCGACAGACACCGTGGACACCGAGCTGACGTTCAAGGATCTCGGCTTCGATTCGCTGACCGCGGTCGAACTCCGCGACGCGCTGGCCGAGCTGACCGGGCTGTCGCTGCCCGCCGCGTTGCTGTTCAACCATCCGACACCGGCGGCGCTCGTCCGCCATCTGCGGGCCGAGCTCACCGAAGCCCCGCGCGACACCGCCACGGTGGTGCGCGGCTCCGCGGACGAGCCGATCGCGATCGTGGGGATGGGCTGCCGGTTCCCCGGCGGCGTGACCACCCCGGACGAGCTGTGGCGGCTCGTGCTCGACGGCCGGGACGCGATCGGTGGTTTCCCCGCCGACCGCGGCTGGGACCTCGAAGGCCTGTACGACCCGGATCCGGAACGCAGCGGCAAAACCTACACGCGTGAAGGCGGATTCCTCTACGACGCCGGCGATTTCGACCCGGTGTTCTTCGGGATCAGTCCGCGCGAAGCCACCGCGATGGACCCGCAACAACGGCTCCTGCTCGAGACCTCCTGGGAAGCACTGGAACGGGCGGGCATCGACCCGCGAGCGCTGCGCGGCAGCGACACCGGAGTCTTCGTCGGCGCGATGGCCCAGGACTACGGTCCCCGGCTGCACGAGGGGCTCGAAGGATACGAGGGCTACTCGTTGACGGGCAGCACGGTCAGCGTCGCCTCCGGCCGGATTTCCTACACACTCGGGTTTTCCGGCCCGGCCGTGACCGTCGACACGGCGTGCTCCTCTTCGCTGGTCGCCCTGCACCTGGCGGCCAAGGCACTGCGCGACGGCGAATGCTCGCTCGCGGTCACCGGCGGGGTGGCGGTGCTCGCGACCCCGGGCATGTTCGTCGAGTTCAGCAGGCAGCGCGGGCTGGCCGCGGACGGGCGCTGCAAGGCCTTCGCCGCCGCGGCGGACGGCACCGCGTGGTCCGAGGGCGCCGGAATGGTCGTGCTGGAAAGGCTTTCGGACGCGCGGCGCAACGGCCACCCGGTGCTGGCGGTCATCCGCGGTTCCGCCGTCAACCAGGACGGCACGAGCAACGGGCTCACCGCGCCCAACGGACCCGCGCAGGAGCAGGTGATCCGGCAGGCGCTCGCCCGTTCGGGTGTCACCGCGGCCGACGTCGACGTCGTCGAAGCGCACGGCACGGGAACCGCGCTCGGTGACCCGATCGAGGCGCAGGCGCTGCTGGCCACCTACGGCCAGGACCGCGAAACCCCGCTGTGGCTCGGTTCGCTGAAGTCGAACATCGGTCACGCGCAGGCGGCCGCCGGGGTCGGCGGGGTGATCAAGATGGTGATGGCACTGCGCGCAGGTACCCTGCCGAAGACCCTGCACGTGGACGAGCCCTCCCCGCATGTCGACTGGTCCGCGGGAGCGGTGTCGCTGCTGACCGAGAACCGCGACTGGGCCGACACCGGCCGCGGCCGCCGGGCGGGCGTTTCGTCCTTCGGCATCAGCGGGACCAACGCCCACCTCATCCTCGAAGCCGCTCCCGAACCCCCGGCACCGCTGCCGCGGACGGAGGGTCTGCTGGCATGGCCGATCTCCGCGCGGACGGGCCAGGCTCTGCGCGACCAGGCCGCCCGGCTGCTCGGCGTGACCGGCGCGCATCCGGCGGACGTCGCGGTCTCGCTGGCTGCCCGGCCGGGATTCGACACGCGCGCGGTGGTCGTCGGCGACCGCGACGAACTCGAGGCGGGCTTGCGGGCGCTCGCCGCCGGCGAACCCGACGGCCTGGTCGTCGAAGGCGTCGCGGGCCGGCGCGACAAGCCGGTGTTCGTCTTCCCCGGCCAGGGCTCGCAATGGTGCGGTATGGCGGTCGAGCTGATGGAGACCTCGCCGGTGTTCGCGGACAAGCTGCGGGACTGCGAGGCGGCCTTCGAGCCGTACGTGGACTGGCGGCTCACCGAGGCGCTTCGCAGCGCCGAGGCACTCGAACGGGTCGACGTCGTGCAGCCCGCGCTGTTCGCGGTGATGGTGTCGCTCGCCGAGTTGTGGCGGTCGCTCGGGATCCGCCCGGCCGCCGTGATCGGACATTCCCAGGGCGAGATCGCGGCCGCGCACGTGGCGGGCGCGCTGAGCCTGGCGGACGCGGCCAAGATCGTGACCCTGCGCAGCCAGGCGCTGTCCGCGCTGGCGGGCAAGGGCGGCATGGTCTCGGTGCCGCTCCCGGTGGACGAGGTGCGCGCCCGGATCGAGGGCAAGGGGGACCGGGTCGGCGTCGCGACGATCAACGGTCCGGCCTCCACCGTGGTCGCGGGCGAACCGGAAGCGCTGGCCGAAGTACTCGCCGAATGCGCGCGCGACGGTGTCCAGGCCAAGGCGATCCCGGTGGACTACGCCTCCCACTCGCCGCAGGTCGACGCCATCCACGACACCCTCATGGCCGCGCTGGCCGGAATCACGGCGCGGCCCGGCGAGATCCCCTTCTACTCCACCGTCACCGGCGCCCGGATCGACACCGCGGAGCTGGACACCGGGTACTGGTTCCGCAACCTGCGGCACACCGTCCGCTTCGAGCAGACCGTCCGCGCGCTGCTCGACGACGGCCACGACGCCTTCGTCGAGGTCAGCCCGCACCCCGTGCTGACCG
The DNA here is from genome assembly GCF_022479115.1 of Amycolatopsis sp. EV170708-02-1. Taxonomy (NCBI): domain Bacteria; kingdom Bacillati; phylum Actinomycetota; class Actinomycetes; order Pseudonocardiales; family Pseudonocardiaceae; genus Amycolatopsis; species Amycolatopsis sp. EV170708-02-1. The sequence goes on along the minus strand of NZ_CP092497.1, from coordinate 290,330 downwards.
TCGGGGTGCAGGAGACGATCGGCGACCACGGCGCGCCCGCCGTCGTCCTCGGCTCGCTGCGCCGCGAAGACGGTGGCAGGCGGCGGTTGCTGACCTCGATGGCCGAAGCGCACGTCGCCGGTCTCGCGGTGGACTGGACCGCGGTGCTGTCCGGCAATCACGTCGAACTGCCCACCTACGCCTTCCAGCACGAACGGTATTGGCTCGAAGCACCCGCCTCGGCGTCCGCCGACGTCGAACTGTGGGACGCGGTCGACAGCGAGGATCTCGACGCGCTGGCCGCCGTGGTCGAGCACGCGGACCGGGACGAACTCGCGGCCGCGCTGCCCGTGCTCTCCGCCTGGCGCCGTCGTGCCGGCGGCCGGTCCACGACCGACGCTTGGCGTTACGTGGTGACCTGGAAGCCGGTCACCGAGCCCACGACCGCGACGCTGCCCGGCATCTGGCTGGTCGTGGCGCCGCCCACGCACGCCACTTCGCCGCTCGACGACGCCGAAGTCGTGATCGTGGAACCCGGCGAGGGCCGGGAACGGCTCGCCCGGCGGCTCGCCGGACGCGAAGTGACCGGTGTGCTGTCCTTGCTCGAAGACCCGGCCGACACCGTGACCTTGGTCCAGGCACTCGGAGACACCGGGATCGCCGCGCCGCTCTGGTGCGTCACCAGGGGCGCGGTGTCCACCGGCCCCGGTGACGAGGTGACCGATCCGGCGCAGGCCCGGCTGTGGGGGCTCGGCCAGGTCGTCGCCCAGGAACATCCGGAACGCTGGGGCGGCCTGATCGATCTGCCGGTGGACGCCGACGATCGGCTGTGGCGGCGGGTGCGCTCGGTTCTGGCCTGGCGCAAGGAAGACCAAGTCGCCCTGCGCGGCTCCGGACTGTTCGCCAGGCGGCTCGCGCACGCGACGACACCGGCCGCGGCGACGGCCTGGGTCCCGCGCGGCACGGTGCTCGTCACCGGTGGCACCGGCGCGCTGGGCGGTCACGTCGCGCGGTGGCTGGCCGCCTCCGGCGCCGAGCACATCGTGCTGGCGGGCAGGCGAGGGCCCGCCGCGCCCGGTGCGGAGGAGCTGCGCGACGAACTGATCGGGCTCGGCGCACGGGTGACGCTGGCCGCCTGCGACGCGGCCGACCGGGACGCGCTCTCCGCGCTGCTGGACACCGTCACCCCGAACGCGGTCATCCACACCGCGGGCGTGCTGGACGACGGCATCATCGACACGCTGACCCCGGAACGGCTCGCCGGGGTCGCCCGGCCGAAGGTCACCGCGGCCGAGAACCTGCACGAGCTCACCGCGCATCTCGACCTCGACGCGTTCGTGCTGTTCTCGTCCGTCATCGGGGTGCTGGGCAACGGCGGCCAGGCCGCGTACGCCGCCGCCAACGCCTACCTCGACGCCCTCGCCCGGCACCGCCGCGGCCTCGGCCTGCCCGCGCTGTCCGTGGCGTGGGGCATCTGGGCGGGCGGCGGCATGGTGGACGGTTCCATCGAGGACCGGATGGGCGGACGAGGCCTCCCCGGGATGGCGCCGGATCGCGCGATCGCCGGCCTTCAGGACGCGCTGAGCCGCGGCGACGACTGCGTGGTCATCGCCGACGTGCGCTGGGACCGGTTCGCTCCCGCGTTCACCGCCGCCAGGGCGAGCTCGCTGATCGGTGACCTGCCGGAGGTGGCCGGGCAGTCGGACGGACAGCAAGCGGGGCTGCCGGAGCAGCTGGCCGGGCTCGGCGAGGCGGAGCAGCTCCGGGTTCTGGTCGACCTGGTCCGCGCGCACGCGGCATCGACGCTGCGGCACCAGGACGCCGGATCCGTCGACACCACCCGCGCGTTCCGGGAGATCGGCTTCGACTCCCTGACCGTGGTCGAGCTGCGCAACCGGCTGGCCGCCGCCACCGGGCTGCGGCTGCCGTCGACCGTCCTGTTCGACCACCCGACGGTGACCTCGTTGGCCGCGTACCTCCGTGACGCGCTCGTGGGCGCCGAGCAGACGGCCGCACCGGTCGTGGTCAGCCGGGGACCGGCCGACGAGCCGATCGCGATCATCGGGATGGGCTGCCGGTTCCCCGGCGGCGTGACCGATCCCGACGAGCTCTGGGAACTGCTGGTCGCCGAACGCGACGTCGTCGGCGATCTTCCGGACGACCGCGGCTGGGACGTGGCCGGGTTGTACGACCCGGATCCGGACGCCCAGGGCAAGTCCTATGTCCGCGAAGGCGGCTTTCTCTACGACGCGGCGGATTTCGACGCCGAGTTCTTCGGGATCTCGCCGCGAGAGGCGCTGACGATCGATCCGCAGCAGCGGCTGCTGCTGGAGACGTCCTGGGAGACGATCGAGCGGTCCGGGATCGACCCGGTGTCGTTGCGCGGCAGCCGTACCGGGGTCTTCGCCGGGATGGTGTACCAGGATTACGGCTCCCGCCTGCACGAGGCCCCGAGGGCCTGGAGGGTTTCCTCGTCACCGGAAAGTCGTCCAGCGTCGTCTCCGGCCGGGTCGCCTACAGCCTCGGCCTGGAGGGACCCGCGGTCACGGTCGACACCGCCTGCTCGTCTTCGCTGGTCACCCTTCACCTGGCCGCGCAGGCGCTGCGGCAGGGCGACTGTTCGCTGGCGCTGGCCGGTGGCACGACGGTGATGGCCGCGCCCGGCATGTTCATCGAGTTCAGCAGGCAGCGCGGGCTCGCTCCCGACGGCCGGTGCAAACCCTTCGCCGCCGCGGCCGACGGAACGGCATGGGGCGAGGGCGCGGGCATGGTGTTGCTTGAGCGGCTGTCCGACGCGCGCCGCAACGGGCATCCGGTGCTGGCGGTGCTGCGGGGATCGGCGATCAACCAGGACGGCGCGTCCAACGGGCTGACCGCGCCGAGCGGGCCGTCCCAGCGGCGGGTGATCATGGACGCGCTGGCGAACGCCGGTCTGTCCACAGTGGACGTGGATGCGGTGGAGGCGCACGGCACGGGTACCACGCTGGGTGACCCGATCGAGGCGCAGGCGCTGCTGGCCACCTACGGCCAGGACCGGGAAACGCCGCTGTGGCTCGGTTCGCTGAAGTCGAACATCGCCCACCCGCAGGCCGCCGCCGGCGTGGCGGGGGTCATCAAGATGGTGCTGGCACTGCGCCACGGCGTCCTGCCGAAGACGCTGCACGTCGACGAGCCTTCGTCGCATGTGGACTGGTCGGCGGGGAAGGTGTCGCTGCTGACCGAGTCGCGCCCGTGGCCGGAGACCGGCCGGGTCCGCCGCGCGGGGGTGTCGGCCTTCGGGGTCAGCGGGACCAACGCGCACGCCATCCTCGAACAGGCGCCCGCCGAAGAGACCGAGCTGCCGTCCGGCGAGGCGATGGTCCCGTGGCTGCTCTCCGCCAAGAGCGAGGCCGCGCTCCGGGAGCAGGCGGCCCGGCTCGACGCGTCCGTCCGGGACGAACGAGTGCTGGACGTCGGCTGGTCACTGCTCACCGGCAGGCCGGATTTCGAGTACCGCGCCGCGGTCGTGGCCGGCGACCGGGACGGATTCCAAGCCGGGGTGCGTGCCGTCGCCGACGGCGTGGGCGCGCCGGGGGTGGTGCGCGGTGTCGCGGCCGATCCGGGCAAGGTCGTGTTCGTGTTCCCCGGTCAGGGTTCGCAGTGGGCGGGGATGGGCCTGGAGTTGTACGAGTCTTCCCCGGTTTTCGCGTCGCGGCTGGACGAGTGCGCGGAGGCATTTTCGTCCTTTGTGGACTGGTCGCTTGTGGACGTTCTCGCTGACGAGGCCGCGTTGATGCGGGTCGATGTGGTGCAGCCGGTGTTGTGGGCGGTGATGGTGTCGTTGGCGGCGGTCTGGGAGTCCTATGGGGTTGTTCCGGACGCCGTGGTGGGGCATTCGCAGGGTGAGATCGCGGCTGCTTGTGTGAGTGGTGCGTTGTCGCTGGTCGATGGTGCGCGGGTGGTCGCGTTGCGCAGCAAGGCGATCACGGCCTTGGCCGGTCAGGGCGGCATGGTCTCCGTCGCGTTGCCTGCGGATGAGGTACGTGAACGGCTCGGCGAGTCGCTGTCGATCGCGGCGGTGAACGGTGCCGAGGCCACGGTGGTCTCGGGTGACGTCGCCGCGCTGGACGAGTTCATGGCGGCCTGTGGCCAGGACGGGGTTCGGGCGAAGCGGATCCCGGTGGATTACGCGTCGCATTCGGTCCAGGTGGAGCAGATCCGTGCCGAGTTGCTGGACGTTCTCGGCGCGGTTCGCCCGATGTCCGGCAGGGTCCCGTTGTTCTCGACGGTGTCGGGCGAGCTGACCGACGGTTCGGGCCTGGACGCCGCGTACTGGTACCGGAATCTGCGGCAGACGGTGGAGTTCGAGTACGCGGTCCGGTCGTTGTCGGGGCTGGGGTTCGGGGCGTTCGTGGAAGCGAGCGCGCATCCGGTGCTGACCATGGCCATCCAGCAGACCGCCGAAGACGCCGTGGCGCTCGGCACCCTTCGCCGGAACGAAGGCGGTCTGGGCCGTGTCCTGCTGTCGTTGGCCGAAGCGCACGTTCAGGGCGTCGAGGTCGACTGGGCGGACACGTTCGACGGTGGCCGGCGGGTCGATCTGCCCACGTATCCGTTCCAGCGGGAGCGGTTCTGGCTGGAGACCTCGTCCGCCACCCCGTCGGCCGTGCCGCGGGTACGCAAGCCCGAGGCGGCACCCTCGTCGGCCGCCCGGCTGACCGGGGCCTCGGACGCCGAGCGGGACCGGCGCCTGCTGCACCTGGTGCGCACCGAGGTCGCCGCGATCCTCGGGCACGCCGGGCCGGAGGCGGTCCGGTCCACCCGGGCCTTCGCCGAGGCGGGCTTCGACTCCTTGATGGCCTTGGAACTGCGTAACCGGCTCGGCGCCGCCACCGGTCTCAAACTGCCCACGTCGGCGGTCTTCGACCATGCCAACCCCGCGGCGATGGCGGAGTTCCTCGCCGCCGAGCTGGCGGGTGGTGCGGCGGACACGAGCGCCATCGTGGCCGGCGCCACCGACGAGCCGATCGCCCTGGTCGCGATGAGCTGCCGGTACCCGGGCGGCGTGCGGTCGCCGGAGGACCTGTGGCAACTGGTGCTCGAAGGCCGCGACGCCATCTCGGAGTTCCCCGTCGACCGCGGCTGGGACGTGGCCGGGCTGTACGACCCCGATCCGGACCGCGCGGGCCGGTCCTACGTCCGGCACGGCGGTTTCCTGCACGACGCGGCCGAATTCGATCCCGAGTTCTTCGGCATCTCGCCCCGCGAAGCCCTCGCCATGGATCCCCAGCAGCGGCTGCTCATGGAGACCGCGTGGGAAGTCCTGGAACGAGCGGGGATCGACCCCGGCACGGTGCGAGGCAGCCGATCCGGGGTGTTCGTGGGCACCGTCGGCCAGGACTACGGGCCGCGGATGCACGAGGCGGCGGACGGCGTCGAGGGCTACCTGATGACCGGCAACCTGTCGGCCGTCGCGTCCGGACGGATCGCCTACACCTTCGGTCTGGAGGGGCCCGCGGTCACGATCGACACGGCCTGCTCGTCGTCCTTGGTGGCGCTGCACTACGCCGCCCAGTCGCTGAGGCAGGGCGAGTGCTCGCTGGCGCTGGCGGGCGGGGCGGCGGTGATGGCGACGCCGGGTGTGTTCGTCGAATTCAGCAGGCAGCGCGGGCTCGCCCCCGACGGGCGCAGCAAGTCGTTCGGCGCCGGCGGCGACGGCACGAGCTGGGCCGAGGGCGTCGGCATGGTGTTGCTGGAGCGGCTGTCCGACGCCCGTCGCAACGGGCATCCGGTGCTGGCGGTGCTGCGCGGTTCGGCGATCAACCAGGACGGCGCGTCCAACGGGCTGACCGCGCCGAACGGCACGGCCCAGCAGCGGGTGATCCGGCAGGCGCTGGCCGCCGCGGGGCTGTCCGCGAACGACGTCGACGCGGTCGAAGCACACGGCACCGGCACCCGGCTGGGCGATCCGATCGAGGCCGAGGCGATCATCGCCACCTACGGCCAGGACCGGGATCACCCGCTGTGGCTGGGCTCGCTCAAATCCAACATCGGGCACACCCAGTCGGCGTCCGGAATCGGCGGCGTGATCAAGATGGTGCAGGCGATGCGGCACGGTGTCCTGCCGAGGACCCTGCACGCCGACGAGCCGACCCCGCAGGTGGACTGGTCCCGCGGCGATGTCCGGCTGCTCACCGACGCCGAGGAGTGGCCGGAGACGGGAAGGCCGCGCCGGGCGGGCATTTCCTCCTTCGGCGTGAGCGGGACGAACGCGCACGCGATCATCGAGGCCGTCGAGATCGCCGAGCCGGTTCCCGCGCCACACGTCGGTGCGCTGCCGCTGCTGGTGTCCGGCGCGGACGAGGGAGCGTTGCGGGAGCAGGCCGATCGCCTTCGTGCCCACCTCGGCACGCTCCCCGGACCCGGCCTGACCGACGTGGCGTTTTCGGCGGCGACCACCAGGGCGTCGCTGGAATACCGGGCGGTCGTCGTCGCGGATTCGACGGATCTGGCGCGCGAAGCACTGCAGTCGATCGGGCGCGCGGAGCAGCATCCGGCCGTCGTGACCGGAACCGAGACCGGCGCCGAGCACCGGATCGGGTTCCTGTTCGCCGGTCAGGGATCCCAGCGCGTCGGCATGGGACGTGAGCTCGCCGAGCGGTTCCCGGTCTTCGCCGCCGCCTTCGACGAGGTGTGCGAGCACTTCGGGGAGCTGATCGTCACCGACGACCGGCTGCACCGGACCGAGTTCACCCAGCCGGGGCTGTTCGCCTTCGAGGTGGCCCTCTACCGGTTGCTGGAGTCCTGGGGTGTCACGCCCGACGTGGTGGCCGGGCACTCCATCGGCGAGCTGGCCGCGGCATACGTCGCCGGGGTGTGGTCGCTGGCGGACGCCTGTCTGGTGGTGGGCGCGCGCGGCAGGCTGATGCAGGCGCTGCCCGAAGGCGGCGCGATGGTCGCCGTGCAGGCGGCGGAGGACGAGGTCACGCCGCTGCTGACCGGCGGCGTCGACATCGCCGCGGTGAACGGCCCCGACTCGGTGGTCGTCTCCGGCGAGGAGGAGGCGGTGCTCGCGGTCGCCGCGGCACTCGAAGCGCTGGGCCGCAAGACCAAACGCCTGCGGGTGAGCCACGCGTTCCACTCCGGGCTGATGGAGCCGATGCTGGACGACTTCCGCGAGGTGCTCGAACAAGTCGAGTTCCACGCGCCGGACAAGGTGATCGTGTCGAACCTGACCGGCCGGGTGGCGGGGGACGAGCTGTGCACCGCCGGCTACTGGCTCCGCCACGTCCGCGAGGCTGTCCGGTTCGGCGACGGGATCGCCGCGGCGGAAGCGGACGGCGTCACGGTGTTCGTCGAGATCGGCCCCGGAGGCGTGCTGGGCGGCCTCGCGACGGAGGCGGACGTGGTCACCGTGTCGCGTGACGGCCGTCCCGAGGTCGAGACGTTGCTGTCCGCGCTGGGCAGGCTCCATGTGCGCGGCGTTCCCGTCGCGTGGAGCCGGTTCTTCGACGGTACCGGCGCCAACCGAGTCGACCTGCCCACGTATCCCTTCCAGCGCAAGCACTATTGGCTCACGGCCGGGCCGACGGCCCGGGCGGCCGCGGACGAGTGGACCCACCGCGTGGTCTGGAAGCCACTGGCCGAACCGGTGGACCGCGACCTGACCGGGACGTGGCTGCTGGTCGTACCGGAGGGGCACACCGGCGACCCCGCCGTGGCCGGACTGCGCCGCGCGCTCGGCGGCACGCGGCTCACCGAGGTGGTGCTCACCGCCGCGGACACCGGGCGCGAAGCGGTCGCGGCCAAGGTCGCGACGGCCGGGATCGACGGCGTGGTCTCGCTGCTCGCGCTGGCGGGGGAGACCCTGCCCGGCCACCGGGCGCTGTCCACGGGGCTCGCCCTCACCACCGCGCTGATCCAGGCGCTGAGCGGGACCGAGATCCCGCTGTGGTGTGTCACGAGCGGGGCGACGGCGGCCGGCTCGCAGACGCCGCTTCACCCGGGACAAGCGGCGGTCTGGGGGCTCGGCAGCGTGCTCGCGCTCGAACACCCGGAACTCTGGGGCGGCCTGATCGACCTGCCGGAGCAGCCGGACGAGCGGACGTGGGACCGCCTGCGTGCCGTCATCGCCGACGGCGAGGAGGACCAGATCGCCATCCGTTCGTCGGTGCTGGCCAAACGGCTCGTGCCCGGTGCGCCCGCGAGAGACGAGAGCTGGCGGCCTCGGGGCACGGTCCTGGTCACCGGTGGCACGGGCGCGCTCGGCGCGCAGGTCGCCCGATCACTGGCGTCCCAAGGCGCCGAGCATCTCGTCCTGACCAGCAGGCAGGGACCGGACGCGCCGGGAGCGGCCGAGCTGACGGCCGAGCTGGGCGGGCTCGGCGTCCAGGTGACGGTCGCCGCCTGCGACGTCACCGACCACGACTCGCTGGCCGCGCTCGTCGGGCGGCTGCCGGAGCTCGACGCGGTCGTGCACACGGCGGGGGTGCTCGACGACGGCGTGATCGACTCGCTGTCACCGGCCCGGCTCGACGAGGTGCTCGCGCCCAAGATCGCCGCGACGATCGAATTGCACGAGCTGACGCGCGGGTTCGACCTGTCCGCGTTCGTGCTGTTCTCCTCGGCCGCGGGCACGCTGGGCAACGCCGGACAGGGCAACTACGCCGCCGCGAACGCCTTCCTGGACGCCTTCGCCCAGTACCGGCACGGGCTCGGCCTCCCGGCGACCACCGTGGCGTGGGGCGCCTGGGCGGGGGCGGGCATGGCGGCCGACGCCACCGCGGCCGAGCGGCTGCGGCGCGACGGCGTTTCGCCGATGGAGCCGGATCGGGCGCTCGACGCCCTGTGGCGCGCCGCCGGGCAGGACGACCCGTTCGCCGTCGTCGCCGACATCGACTGGGCGCGTTTCGCCGGCGGACTGTCCCGCCCGAACCGGCTGTTGCTGGACCTGCCGAACGTGCGGACGGCGCACGGCGAGCCGGAATCCTTGCTGGACCGGCTCACCGCGGCCGCACCCGCGGAACGACAGGCCATGCTGGTGCGCTTCGTGACCGAGAGCGCGGCCACCGTGCTCGGCCACTCGCCGGACTCGGTGCGGGCCGAGCGGGCGTTCAAGGACCTCGGCTTCGACTCGCTCACCGCCGTCGAGCTGCGCAACCGCTTGGCCACCGCGACCGGGGTGCGGCTGCCGGCCACGCTGGTCTTCGACCATCCGACGGCGGAGGCGCTCGCGGACCACTTGCGGGCCACGTTGCTGCCGGACGAGGACGACGGGCGGCCCGATCCGTTCACCGAGCTGGACCGGCTGGAGGCCGCGATGGCCGCGGCGGGCGACGAGGTCCGCGCGGGGGTGGCCGCCCGGCTCAACGGCCTGCTGGCCAGGTGGTCGGGTGCGCCGGTGGCCGCGAGCGACGTGTGGGACGCCGACCGGGACGAACTGCTCGATCTCATCGACAACGAACTCGGAGTGTCGGACTGATGGAAGACCCGAAACTGCTCGACTATCTCCGGCGGGTCACCGCCGAGCTCCAGTCGGTGAAGGAGCGCCTGCGGGCGGCCGAGGCCGCCGACCACGAGCCGATCGCGATCATCGGGATGAGCTGCCGCTTCCCCGGCGGCGTGCGATCCCCGGAAGACCTGTGGCGATTGCTCGCCGACGGTGTGGACGCCGTCGCCGAATTCCCGGAGGACCGCGGCTGGGACACCGGCGCGCTCCATCATCCCGATCCGGACCGCCGGGGCACGTCCTACGTGCGGGAGGGCGGTTTCCTCGACGACGTGGCGGGTTTCGACGCCGCGTTCTTCGAGATCTCGCCCCGCGAGGCGCTCGCGATGGATCCGCAGCAACGGTTGCTGCTGACGGCCGCCTGGGAGGCGGTCGAGCGGGCCGGGATCGCGCCGCGGTCGTTGCGCGGCAGCCGGACCGGCGTCTTCGCGGGCACGAACGGCCAGGACTACCCGGCGTTGCTGGACGGGGCCGCGCAAGACGTCGAGGGGTACGCCGGCACCGGCAACGCGGCGAGCGTGTTCTCCGGCCGCGTCGCCTACACCCTCGGGCTGGAGGGCCCGGCGCTCAGCGTCGACACCGCGTGCTCGTCCTCGCTCGTCGCCTTGCATCTCGCGTGCCAGTCGTTGAGGCAGCGGGAGTGTTCGCTCGCGCTGGCGGGCGGCGCGACGGTGATGGCCACCCCCGGCACGTTCGTCGAGTTCAGCCGCCAGCGCGGACTGGCGGAAGACGGGCGCTGCAAGGCGTTCGCGGACGCGGCCGACGGCACCGGCTGGGGCGAGGGCGTGGGCGTGCTGTTGCTGGAGCGGTTGTCGGATGCGCGTCGTAATGGGCATCCGGTGTTGGCGGTGGTGCGGGGTTCGGCGGTGAATCAGGATGGTGCGTCGAATGGTTTGACGGCGCCGAATGGTCCTTCGCAGCGTCGGGTGATTGTTGCGGCGTTGGCGAATGCGGGTCTTTCGGCGGCGGATGTCGATGCGGTGGAGGCGCATGGCACGGGTACGACGTTGGGTGATCCGATCGAGGCGCAGGCGTTGCTGGCGACGTATGGGCAGAGCCGCGAGCAACCGTTGTGGCTGGGTTCGGTGAAGTCGAATCTCGGTCATACGCAGGCGGCGGCCGGGGTCGCGGGTGTGATCAAGATGGTTCAGGCGATGCGGAATGGTGTGTTGCCGAAGACGTTGCATGTGGATGAGCCTTCGTCGCATGTGGATTGGTCGGCGGGGAAGGTGTCGTTGCTGACCGAGTCCCAGCCCTGGCCGGAGGTGGATCGTCCGCGTCGTGCTGGTGTGTCGTCGTTCGGGGTGAGCGGGACCAACGCCCATGTGCTCCTGGAACAGGTTCCCGCCGAGCAGTCAGAACCCTCCACTGTGGACTCGGCTGCGCCCTTGGTGATTTCGGCGAAGAGTGAAGCGGCGCTGCGCGAGGCGGCCCGACAGCTCGTTCCGGCACTCGACAGTGGTATCGCGGACGTCGGTTTCTCGCTCGTCTCGACCCGCTCGGAGTGGGACCACCGGGCGGTGGTGGCCGAGGCAGACGGGCTCATGGCGCTGGCATCGGGGCACGAGGTTCCCGGTGTGGTGCGGGGAATCGCGGGCACCCGGGGCAAGGTCGCCTTTGTCTTCCCCGGTCAGGGTTCGCAGTGGGCGGGGATGGGGCTGGAGCTGTATGAGTCTTCTCCGGTTTTCGCGTCACGGTTGGATGAGTGTGCGGAGGCTCTTTCGTCCTTTGTGGACTGGTCGTTGCCGGATGTGCTTGGTGATGAGGCCGCGTTGATGCGGGTTGATGTGGTTCAGCCGGTGTTGTGGGCGGTGATGGTGTCGTTGGCGGCGGTGTGGGAGTCCTATGGGGTTGTTCCGGACGCTGTGGTGGGGCATTCGCAGGGTGAGATCGTGGCGGCGTGTGTGAGTGGTGCTCTGTCGTTGTCGGATGGTGCTCGGGTGGTTGCGTTGCGGAGTAAGGCGATCACGGCTCTGGCTGGTCGGGGCGGGATGGTGTCGGTCGCGTTGCCGGTTGATGAGGTGCGCGGTCGTTTGGTCGAGGGTTTGTCTGTGGCGGCGGTGAATGGTTCGTCGGCGACGGTGGTGTCGGGTGATGTCGCGGCGCTGGACGAGCTGATGGCCGTGTGCGAGCGGGATGGGGTTCGGGCGAAGCGGATTCCGGTGGATTACGCGTCGCATTCGGTTCAGGTGGAGCAGATCCGTGCCGAGTTGCTGGACGTTCTAGCTGGGGTTGTTCCGGTGGCGGGTCGGGTTCCGTTGTTCTCCACCGTCACCGGTGAGTTGGTCGATGGTTCGGGTTTGGATGCGGCGTACTGGTATCGGAATCTGCGGCAGACGGTGGAGTTCGAGCATGCGATCAGGTCGTTGTCGGAGCAGGGTTTCGGTGTGTTCGTGGAAACGAGCGCGCATCCGGTCTTGACGATGGCGATTCAGCAGACCGCGGAAGACGCGGTGGCTGTTGGCACTCTTCGTCGTGATGACGGCGGTCTGGATCGGGTGCTGTTGTCGCTGGGTGAGGCGTACGTTCAGGGTGTCGATGTCGACTGGACACCGGCTTTCACCGGAGCGCATCGCGTCGACCTCCCCACCTATCCGTTCCAGTACGAGCGGTTCTGGCCGACCGGCTCCGGCGGCGATGTGGACGGTCTCGACGTGATCGCCGAGCTGCCCGACGGCGGTGTCGTCCTCGCCTGCCGGCTCGGGGTTCAGCCCTGGTACGCCGAGCACGTCCTCGGCGGCTCGGTCGTGCTGCCCGGCACCGCGTTCCTCGAACTCGCGGTGAGAGCGGGTGACGCGGCGGGATGCGGCCGGGTCGACGAGCTCACCCTGGAGACGCCGCTGGTGCTGCCCGAGCACGGCGCGGTCGAGGTCCAGGTCGTGGTCGGCCCGGAAAGCGAGACCAGGCGGATCGAGGTCCGCTCCCGGAAGCCGGACCTCACCGGATGGACCCGGAACGCCACCGGTGTGCTCGGCCGAGGCGGAGCGGAACGTCCGGCGGCCGAGCCTTGGCCGCCGCCGGGAGCGGACCGGCTGCCGGTCGACAGCGCACCCGCCGGTGTACGTGCCTTGTGGCAGCGCGGGGACGAGGTGTTCGCGGAGGTCGCACTGGCGGGGGAGGAGCGGGCCGCGGCCGAGCGGTTCGGGCTGCACCCCGCGCTGCTCGACACCGGCCTCGCGGCGATGGCCGTGGTCAACGGCCACGAAGACCGGCGCCCCTTCGAATGGAACGGTTTCACCCTGCACGCCACGGGCGCGGCCACGGTGCGTCTGCGGCTGAGCCCGGCGGGGGTGGACAAACTGGCCGTCCTCGCCACCGACGTCACCGGCGCTCCGGTCGCCACGGTCGACTCCTTGGTGTCCCGGCCGGTTTCGGCGGGCGTGCCCGACCGGCAGGAATCACTGTTCGTCCTCGAATGGACCGAGGTCGCCGACGTGAGCCCGGCCGAGGACGCGGCGGCGGAGATCACCATCGCCTCCTGCGACCAGCCACCCGGCGACCTGGGCGCGGTGACCCACCAGGTCGCGCGGCAGGCCCTGCGGCTGCTGCAGGATTGGCTCGCCGCGGACCGCCGGGGAACGCTCGCCGTCGTCACCCGCGGCGCGGTACTGGACACGCCCGCCCCCGCGGCGGCGACGGTATGGGGCCTGGTCCGCTCCGCACAGCGGGAACACCCCGGACGGTTCGTGCTGGTCGACACGGACGGCCACGAGGACTCGCTCCGGATGCTGCCCGCCGCGGCGGCACTGGGCGAACCCGAGGTCGCGTTGCGGGCCGGTGCCGTGTTCCGGCCCCGGCTGACCAGCGCCGGACAGTCCGCCGAGGCGGCCCCGTTCACCGGCACGGTCCTGGTGACCGGATCCGCGGAAGGCCTCGGCGGGCTCGTCGCCCGGCACCTGGCCGCCGAGCACGGCGTGCGGCACCTGGTGTTCGTCAGCCGACGGGGCGAGGACGCCGACGGCGTGACCGAATTGCGGCAGGAGCTCACCGGCTCGGGCGCACAGGTGACGGTGGCCGCCTGCGACGTCGCGGACCGCTCCGCGCTGGCGGCATTGCTCGCGCGGACCGGACCGCTGAGTGCCGTCGTGCACACGGCGGCCGTGCTCGAAGACGGCATGCTCACCTCGCTCACCGCCGACGGTCTCGACCGGGTGCTGCGCGCCAAGGTCGACGCCGTGCTCAACTTCCACGAGCTGGCAGGCGATCTCGACGCCTTCATCGTGTTCTCCTCCGCCGCCGGCACCTTCGGCGGGCCGGGGATGGGCAGCTACGCGGCGGCGAACGCCTTCCTCGACGCGTTCATGCGGCACCGCCGCGCCGCCGGACTGCCCGGCCAGTCGCTGGCGTGGGGGCTCTGGGCGCGGACCGGCGGGATGGCGGGCAGGCTCGGCGCGGCCGACCTCGCCCGGATGGGCCGTGACGGCGTCGCGGCGATGTCCGAGACCGAGGGGCTCGCGCTCTTCGACGCGGCTTGCCGGTCGGACGCGGACGTGGTGCTGCCGATCCGGCTGGACACCACGGTGCTGCGCGAGCAGGCGGACGAACTTCCCTTGCTGCTGCGCGGATTGGTGCCGCGACGGGCGCGACGGGCGGAGGCCGCCGCGGAAGACGACCCCGGATTCGCCCGGCGGCTGGCCGGGCTGTCCGGACCGGAACAGGAAAGCGTGCTGCTCGACCTGGTCCGGCGGCACGCCTCGGCGGTGCTCGGACACGCGAACCCTCGCGCGATCGCCGCGGACCAGGCGTTCAAGGAGCTGGGCTTCGACTCGCTCACCGGCATCGACCTGCGCAACCGGCTCGCCGCCGCGACCGGTGTCCGGCTGAGCGCGACGCTGGTGTTCGACCATCCCACTCCGCGGGCGCTGGCGGACCAGCTCCGCGCGGAGCTGGTCGCGGACGAGCCCGCCCCGCTGACCGAGCTGCTCGACCGGCTCGAAAGCGCACTCGCGGCCGTCGAGCTGAGCGCGGCCGAGCGGGAGGACGTCGCCGTCCGGCTGCGCGGCGCCGCTTCGGCGGTCGCCGGTTCCTCCCCGGTGGCGGAGCGGATCGAAGCGGCCACCGACGACGAGTTGTTCGATCTCATCGACCGGAAGTTGGGCGCGCTGTGACGGCGAACGAAAGCAGGCTGCGGGACTACCTCAAGCGGGTCACGACCGAGTTGGACGACGCGCACGACCGGATCCGGGCACACGAGCGCCGGGACAGGGAGCCGATCGCGATCATCGGGATGAGCTGCCGGTTCCCCGGCGGCGTCCGGTCTCCCGAGGACCTGTGGGAGCTGCTGACGCAGGAACGTGACGCGGTGTCCGGCTTCCCGGACAACCGGGGCTGGGACCTGGCCTCGCTGTACGACCCGGACCCGGACAAGCCCGGCAAATGCTATGTCCAGGACGGCGGTTTCCTCTACGACGCCGACCGATTCGACCCGGGGTTCTTCGGGATCAGCCCGCGCGAAGCGCTCGCCATGGACCCGCAGCACCGGTTGCTGCTGGAGACCGCGTGGGAGGCGTTCGAGCGCGCCGGCATCGCCACCGCCGCAGTGCGCGGCAGCCGGACCGGCGTCTACGTCGGTGGCAACGGGACCGACTACTCCGAAGTTTTGCAGGAGACGCCGGACGGCGTCGCCGGATATCTCGGCATCGGCAGCGCCGCCTCGGTCGCTTCGGGCAGGCTCGCGTACACCTTCGGGCTGGAAGGCCCGGCCCTCACGATCGACACCGCCTGCTCGGCTTCGCTGGTCGCCCTGCACCTCGCGTGCCAGGGGCTGCGCCACGGGGACTGCACCATGGCGCTGGCGGCCGGGGTGACGGTGATGTCGACCCCGGGGTTCCTCGTCGAGTTCAGCCGCCAGCGCGGACTGGCCGAGGACGCGCGCTGCAAGGCGTTCGCGGACGCCGCCGACGGCACCGGGCTGGCCGAAGGCGCCGGCGTAGTGCTCCTGGAGCGGCTATCGGACGCGCGTCGTAATGGGCATCCGGTGTTGGCGGTGGTGCGGGGTTCGGCGGTGAATCAGGATGGTGCGTCGAATGGTTTGACGGCGCCGAATGGTCCTTCGCAGCGTCGGGTGATTGTTGCGGCGTTGGCGAATGCGGGTCTTTCCGCGGCGGATGTCGACGCGGTGGAGGCGCATGGCACGGGTACCAAGCTGGGCGATCCGATCGAAGCGCAGGCGCTACTGGCGACCTACGGGCAGAGCCGCGAGCAACCGTTGTGGCTGGGTTCGGTGAAATCGAATCTCGGTCATACGCAGGCGGCGGCCGGGGTCGCGGGTGTGATCAAGATGGTCGAGGCGATGCGGAACGGCCTGTTGCCGAAGACGTTGCATGTGGACAAGCCTTCGTCGCATGTGGACTGGTCGGCGGGGAAGGTGTCGCTGCTGACCGAGTCCCAGCCCTGGCCGGAGGTGGATCGTCCGCGGCGTGCCGGTGTGTCGTCGTTCGGGGTCAGCGGGACCAACGCCCACGTGATCCTGGAACAGGTTCCCACCGAGGAACCCGAACCCTCCACTATGGACTCGATTGTCCCCTTGGCGTTCTCGGCCAAGAGCGAAGCCGCCCTCCGGGAGACCGCGCGGCAGCTCGTCCCCGCGCTCGGCGCGGGCTTGCCGGACGTCGGCCTGTCCCTGGCCACCACTCGCTCGGCGTGGGAGTACCGCGCGGCACTGGTGGCGGCCGACCGCGAGAGTCTCACCGCACTCGCCGACGGCCGGGACGCCGCCGGTCTCGTTCGGGGCGTGGCGGGCGATCCGGGCAAGGTCGTGTTCGTGTTCCCGGGCCAGGGTTCGCAGTGGGCGGGGATGGGGCTGGAGTTGTATCAGGCCAGCCCGGTGTTCGCGGCGCGGCTGGACGAGTGCGCGGAGGCTCTTTCGTCCTTTGTGGACTGGTCGTTGCCGGATGTGCTCGGCGACGAGTCCGCGTTGGCCCGGGTCGATGTCGTGCAGCCGGTGTTGTGGGCGGTGATGGTGTCGTTGGCCGCGGTGTGGGAGTTCTACGGTGTGCGCCCCGACGCCGTCGTCGGTCATTCGCAGGGTGAGATCGCGGCCGCTTGTGTGAGCGGTGCTCTGTCCTTGCCGGACGGCGCCCGGGTCGTCGCGTTGCGCAGCAAGGCGATCACGGCCTTGGCGGGTCAGGGCGGGATGGTTTCCCTCGCGCTGCCCGTGGACGACGTACGGGCTCGGCTGACCGAAAGCCTGTCGATCGCCGCGGTGAACGGCGCCGGGGCGACGGTGGTCTCGGGTGATCCCGAGGCACTGGACGAGCTGATGGCGGCGTGCGAACGGGACGGCGTCCGGGCGAAACGGATCCCGGTGGACTACGCGTCGCATTCGGTGCAGGTGGAACAGATCCGTGCCGAGTTGCTGGACGTTCTCAGCGCGGTTCGCCCGATGTCCGGCCGCCTCCCGTTGTTCTCCACCGTCACCGGCGAGCTGGTCGACGGTTCGGGGCTGGACGCCGAGTACTGGTACCGCAATCTGCGGCAGACCGTCGAATTCGGCCACGCGATCCGGTCACTGTCGGAGCAGGGTTTCGGCGCGTTCGTGGAGACGAGCGCGCATCCGGTGCTGACCATGGCCATCCAGCAGACCGTCGAGGACGCGGTCGTCGCCGGTTCCCTTCGCCGTGACGAAGGCGGTCTGGACCGTGTGCTGTTGTCGCTCGGCGAGGCGTACGTCCAAGGCGTCGAGGTCGACTGGACCCGGGCCTTCGCCGGCGCGCACCGTGTCGACCTGCCCGCGTATCCGTTCCAGCGCGAGCGGTTCTGGCTCCAGCGAACGGCGGGCGGCACGGCCGCGGACCCGCTGGACGACATCCGGTACCGGGTGACGTGGAAGACGATCGAAGCTCTCCCCGAAGCATCGCTGACCGGGCGGTGGCTGGTCACCGTGCCCGCGGGAACGGACAGCGACCTCGTGGACCCGGTCGTCCGGAGTCTCGAAGCCCGCGGCGCGGAGACCCGCATCCTGCCCGTCGACCCCGGCCGGGAAGCCCTCGCGGACCGGCTGCGCGGGCTCGGCGTGCTCAGCGGCGTGGTGAGTCTGCTGGCGCTCGACGAACGACCGGACGCCGTCACCCCGGCGCTGTCCGACGGCTTGGCCAGGACCGTCCAGCTGATCCAGGCACTCGGCGACGCCGGACACGACGCTCCACTGTGGATCCTCACCCGCGGTGCCGTGACGACCGGGCCCCGGGACCCGCTGACCAACCCGGTACAGGCCCACGCCTGGGGAGTCGGTCGCGTCGCGGGACTGGAGCACGCCGACCGCTGGGGCGGCCTGATCGACCTGCCCGCCGAGTTCGACGAGGCGGCCGCCGGCCGGCTCTGCGCGGTGCTGGCAGGCGCGGGCGCCGAGGATCAGCTGGCGATCAGGGAACCGGGTGTCCTCGTCCGCCGACTGGTCAGGGCCGCGCGGACGGGCAAGCCGGACCGGACCTGGCGGCCGAGCGACACCGTCCTGCTCACCGGCGGGACCGGCGTACTGGGCACGCATATCGTGCGGTGGCTCGCGGGCAACGGCGCGGCTCGGATCGTGCTGCCCTCCCGGCGCGGACCGGCCGCGCCGGGCATGCCCGAACTGACCGCGGAGCTGGCCGGGCAGGGCGTCGAGCTGATACCGGCCGAGTGCGACGTGGCCGACCGGGCGGCGCTGGAGGACCTCGTGTCGCGGGTGCGGCGCAGCGGTCCGCCGATCCGCGCCGTCATCCACGCCGCCGCGCAGATCGGCCTCGGCTCCCTCGACGAGACGACGCTGGCCGACTTCGCCGACGTCGTCGGTGCGAAGGCGGACGGCGCCGGACATCTCGACGAGATCTTCCGTGACGACGACCTCGACGCGTTCGTGTTGTTCTCCTCCATCGCCGGAGTGTGGGGCAGCGGAGACCACGGCGCCTACGCCGCGGCCAACGCCTTCCTCGACGCGCTCGCGGCGCGTCGCCGGGCGGAAGGGCGCACCGCGACCTCGATCGCCTGGGGCGTCTGGGCCGCGGCGAACCCCTGGGACACCGACCGGGCCATCGAGGGCATCGACAACGATCAGCTGCGCCGCCGCGGTTTGCCGCTGATGGATCCCGCGCTCGCTTTCACCGCGCTGCAGCACGTCCTCGACCACGACGAGACGACGTTGACCGTCGCCCACGTGGACTGGGCGAAGTTCGTCCCGGTCTTCACCTCGACCAGGGCGCGGCCGCTGTTCGACGACCTGCCCGACGTCCAAGGCGCGGTGCAGGCCGGCACCGTGCCCGAAGCGGCCGGATCCGATCTCGCGCGGAGGGTGGCCGCCGCGGCCGACGGCGAACGTCTCGTCCTCGACCTGGTCCGCGCGCAGGTGACGGTGGTGCTCGGGCACTCCGCCCCCGACGCCGTGGCGCCCGCCCGGCCGTTCAAGGAGATGGGGTTCGACTCGCTGACCGCGGTCGAGCTGCGCAACAAGCTGACCGCGGCGACCGGGGTCCGGCTGCCGGCCACGATGGTCTACGACCACCCGAGCCCGGCGGCGCTGGCCCGCTATGTCCACGCTCAGCTGGTTCCCCGTGCCACCCCCGTACTCGACGAGCTCGACCGGATCGAGGCGGCGCTGTTCGGCGCGGAGACCGGGGACGAGGCGGCCGCCAAGATCATCGCCCGGCTGCGGTCGATGGTGTGGAAGTGGACCGACCTCGCCGGTGCGGTGGACCCGGCGGCCGACGACGGCCTCGACATCGCCACCGACGACGAGATATTCGACCTGATCGACGCCGAGTTCGGCAGTGCCTGACGGGGGATCCGCGCAAATGGCTGAGGAACAGAAACTCCGGGACTATCTCAAACGAGTGACCGCGGAGCTGCGGCAGACCCGCCGCCGGCTCGCCGAGGTGGAGGACAGGGCACCCGACCCGGTCGCCGTGGTCGCCATGGGCTGCCGTTTCCCCGGCGGGGTGCGCACGCCGGAGCAGCTCTGGCGGCTGTTGGTGGCCGAGGCCGATCTGGTCTCCGGGTTCCCGGCCGACCGTGGCTGGGACGCCGACGCGCTCTACGACCCGGATCCGGACACACCCGGCCGGACGTACGTGCGGGAAGGCGGCTTCCTGTCCGATGTGGACGACTTCGACGCGGGGTTCTTCGGGATCTCGCCACGCGAAGCGGCCGCCACCGACCCGCAGCAGCGGCTGCTGCTGGAGACCGCGTGGGAGACCCTCGAACGCGCGGGCATCGACCCGTTGTCGCTCAAGGGCAGCCGCACCGGCGTCTACGTCGGCTGCCACTACCAGGACCACGGCGTGCTGCTGAAGCAGGCGCCGGACAGCTACGAGGGCTACGTCGTCACCGCGAGCAACCCGAGCGTGGTGTCCGGCCGGATCGCCTACGCGCTGGGGCTCGAAGGCCCCGCCGTCACCATCGACACGGCGTGCTCGTCTTCGCTGACCGCGCTCCACCTCGCGGTCCAGGCGGTGCGGCACGGCGAGTGCGAGCGCGCACTGGCTGGCGGGGTCGCGGTGATGGCCACGCCTGCCTCGTTCACCGGGTTCAGCAGGCAGCGCGGGCTCGCCCACGACGGCCGCTGCAAGGCGTTCGCCGACGCCGCCGACGGGATGGGGCTGGCCGAGGGCGTCGGCCTCGTGCTCGTCGAGCGGCTGTCGGAGGCGCGCCGTCTCGGGCATCCGGTGCTGGCGATCGTGCGGGGTTCGGCGATCAACCAGGACGGGGCGTCCAACGGGCTCACCGCGCCGAACGGCACTTCCCAGCAGGAGGTCATCCGGCAGGCCCTCGTCGACGCCCGGCTCTCGGCCGACCAGGTCGACGCCGTGGAAGCACACGGCACGGGGACCACACTGGGCGACCCGATCGAGGCGCAGGCGTTGCTGGCGACCTACGGGCAGAGCCGCGAGCAACCGTTGTGGCTGGGGTCGATCAAGTCCAATATCGGCCACGCCCAGACCGCCTCCGGCGTCGCCGGTGTGATCAAGATGGTGCTGGCGATGCGGAACGGCCTGCTGCCGAAGACTTTGCACGTGGACAAGCCTTCGTCCCATGTGGACTGGTCGGCGGGGAAGGTGTCGTTGCTGACCGAAGCGCGGCCCTGGCCGGAGGTGGACCGTCCGCGTCGTGCCGGTGTGTCGTCGTTCGGCGTCAGCGGAACCAACGCCCACGTGATCCTGGAACACGTCCCGGCCGAGGAGCCGGAACCGTCTACTGTGGACTCGGTCGTACCGCTGGTGTTCTCGGCCAAGACCGAGCCCGCGCTGCGCGAAGCGGCCTGGCAGCTCGCCCCGCTTGTGGGCACCGGACTGCCCGACGTCGGCTTCTCGCTCGCCACCACTCGCTCCGGCTTCGAGCGCCGAGCCGTCCTGGTGGCCCGCGACGGGGGCTCGGCCGAACAGGGACTCCGGGCGTTGGCCGACGGCAAGGAGGTCGCCGGTCTGGTGCAGGGGAGTGCGGGCGATCCGGGCAAGGTCGTGTTCGTGTTCCCCGGTCAGGGTTCGCAGTGGGCGGGGATGGGCCTGGAGTTGTATGAGTCTTCCCCGGTTTTCGCGTCACGGTTGGATGAGTGTGCGGAGGCTCTTTCGTCCTTTGTGGACTGGTCGTTGCCGGATGTGCTTGGTGACGAGGCCGCGTTGGTGCGGGTTGATGTGGTGCAGCCGGTGTTGTGGGCGGTGATGGTGTCGTTGGCGGCGGTGTGGGAGTCCTACGGTGTCCGTCCTGATGTGGTGGTGGGGCATTCGCAGGGTGAGATCGCGGCGGCGTGTGTGAGTGGTGCGTTGTCGCTGGTCGATGGTGCGCGGGTGGTTGCGTTGCGGAGTAAGGCGATCACGGCTCTGGCTGGTCAGGGTGGGATGGTGTCGGTCGCGTTGCCGGTCGATGAGGTGCGCATCCGGCTCGGGGAGTCGCTGTCTGTGGCGGCGGTGAATGGTTCCGGGGCGACGGTGGTGTCGGGTGATCCCGCGGCGCTGGACGAGTTCATGGCGGCTTGTGGCCAGGACGGGGTTCGGGCGAAGCGGATTCCGGTGGATTACGCGTCGCATTCGGTTCAGGTGGAGCAGATCCGTGCCGAGTTGCTGGAGGTGCTGAGCGCGGTTGGTCCGGTGGCGGGCCGGGTTCCGTTGTTCTCCACCGTCACCGGCGAGTTGGTCGATGGTTCGGGTTTGGATGCGGAGTACTGGTATCGGAATCTGCGGCAGACCGTCGAATTCGAGCATGCGATCAGGTCGTTGTCGGAGCAGGGTTTCGGTGTGTTCGTGGAGACGAGCGCACATCCGGTCTTGACGATGGCGATTCAGCAGACCGCGGAAGACGCGGTGGCTGTTGGCACTCTTCGTCGGGACGACGGTGACCTCGACCGCATGTTGTTGTCGCTGGGCGAGGCTTACGTTCAGGGCGTCGATGTCGACTGGGCCCCGGCTTTCACCGGAGCGCATCGCGTCGACCTCCCCACCTATCCGTTCCAGCGGCAGCGCCACCGTCTCCCGGTGTCGGGGTCGACGGGCGCGGATCTCGAGTCGGCCGGTCTGCGGCAGGCCGGGCACCCGCTGCTCGGCGCGGCCCTCGAGACGCCGGACGGCGCTCTGGTCCTCACCGGCCGGATCTCCTTGCGCGACCACGGTTGGCTGGCGGAGCACCGGGTCTTCGACTCGGTTCTGCTGCCCGGCACCGGATTCGTCGAGCTCGCCGTGCACGCGGCCGACCTCGCCGGCTGCGGCCGGGTCGACGAGCTGGTGCTGGAGGCGCCGCTGGTGCTCCCGGAAGGCGACGGGGTGCGGATCCAGGTCGTGACCGAACCGGAGGGCGACGACGGTGGCCGGGCGTTCCAGGTGCACACCCGCACCGGCGACGCGGGCGAATGGGTGCGCAACGCCACCGGCGTGATGAGCCCCGAACCCGGCGAACCCGGCTTCGACACGGCCGCGGCCTGGCCACCGCCGGGCGCGGAACCTGTTGCGGTCGAAGGTTTCTACGCTGCGTTCGCCGAGCGCGGTTACGGCCACGGGCCCGCGTTCCAGGGCTTGCGCGCCGCGTGGCGCCACGGCGACGAGGTGTACGCCGAGGTCCGCCTGCCCGAAGAGCACACCGGCCACGCGGGGCACTACGGCCTGCACCCGGCACTGCTCGACGCGGCCTCGCACGCGGTCGCGCTCACCGCGGCCCAGCCGGACCAGGCCCACCTGCCGTTCTCCTGGCAGGGCGTGACCCTGCACGCCGCCGGTGCGGCCGCGGTCCGGGTGCGGGTCGCGGCGACCGGACCGGAGACCTACCGGGTGGCGCTGACCGACGAGAGCGGCGCGCCGGTGCTCACCGTCGAATCGCTGACGGTCCGCCCGGTGACCAAGGACCGGCTGCGCACCGGCCACGACTCGCTGTTCCACGTCACCTGGAAGCCGGTCCGGCAAGGGAATCCGCCGCACGATCAGACGATCGGCGTGCTCCGCGACGACCTTGGGCTCGCCGCGCACACCGGCCTGCGCGTCGAGCGCTACGGCTCACCCGCGGAAGCGGCCGGATCCCCGCCCGCCATCGTGCTCGCCACGCTGGCAGGAGGAACCGGGGATCTGGCGGCCGAGGCCCGCGCGGTCACCGGACAGGCACTGGAACTGGTCCAGCGATGGCTGGCCGACGACCGCCTCGCCGAGAGCACGCTGGTGTTCCGCACCCGTGGAGCGGTGCTCACCGGGACCGGCGACCCCGGCCAGGATCTGGCCGCGGCCACGGTGTGGGGCCTGCTCAGGACCGCGCAGACCGAGCACCCCGGCCGGTTCGTCCTGCTCGACATCGACGAACACCCGGCGTCCGCGGCCGCTCTCCCGGCCGCGCTGGCGACCGGTGAGCCCCAGCTGGCGATCCGCGCGGGGGAGATCCACGCGCCACGACTGGCCCGCGCGACCTCGCCCGGCGACGACACCTCCGTCGACCTCTCCGGGACGGTGCTGGTCACCGGCGGGACCGGGACGCTCGGCAGGCTCGTCGCCCGGCACCTCGTCGAGGCGCACGGGGTGCGGAGCCTCGTGCTGCTCAGCCGTCGCGGCGCCGGCGAAGGGGACGGGGAGCTGGAACGGCTCGGGGCGAAGGTGGAGATCCATGCCTGCGACGTCGGCGACCGCGCCGATCTCGCGAAGGTGCTGTCCGGGCTGGAGGGGCGGTTGTCCGCGGTCGTGCACGTCGCCGGCGTCCTGGACGACGGCGTCGTCACCGCCCAGTCCCCGGACCGGGTGGACCGGGTGTTCACCCCGAAGGTCGACGCCGTGGTCAACCTGCACGAGCTGACCAAGGACGCCGGGCTCTCGGCCTTCGTGCTCTTCTCTTCCGCGGCAGGCACATTCGGCAGCGTGGGACAGGCGAACTACGCCGCCGCCAACGCGTTCCTCGACGCCTTCGCCCACCACCGCCGCGCCCAGGGCCTTCCCGCCGTGTCGCTGGCGTGGGCGTTGTGGGCGCAACGCAGTGGCATGACCGAGCACCTCGGCGAAACCGACGTCGCGCGGATGATGAAGGGCGGCATGATCCCGCTGGCTTCCCGGGACGGGCTGACGTTGTTCGACGCGGCACTGGGCTCGGCCCATCCCGCGCTGGTGCCGGTCAAATTCGACACCGCCAAACTGCGCGCCCGTCCGGAGACCGTCCCGACGCTGCTGCGCGACCTCGTCCGGGCACCGGTGCGCCGGGCCTCGGCGGGCGTGGCCGTCGACGGCGGCCTGAGGCAGCGGCTCGCCGGGCTTCCCACGGGCGAGCGGGAATGGGCACTTGTCGACTTGGTGCGCGGGCATGTCGCGAACGTGCTCGGGCACTCGTCGCCACAGGAGATCGAGTCCGGGCGCGCCTTCACGGACCTGGGATTCGAGTCGCTCACCGCCGTCGAACTGCGCAACCGGCTCAGCTCGGCGACCGGGCTGCGCCTGCCCGCGACCCTCGTGTTCGACCACCCGACCTCCGCGGCGCTGGCCGGGTTCCTGCGCGAGCGGCTGTTCCCGGCGGAGGAAGCACCTTCGGACGTGACCGCACCCGAGCGCGACGCCGTCGCGGAAATCGACGAACTGGACGTCGCCGGTCTGGTCGACCTGGCGCTGGAAGCGGGAGCGGGCCGATGACCACATCGCACGACAAGGTCGTCGAGGCCCTGCGAGCCTCGCTCAAGGAGACCGAACGGCTCCGGCAGCTCACCGCCGCGGCGGACGAGCCCATCGCGATCGTGTCGATGAGCTGCCGGTTCCCCGGTGGCGTGCGCTCCCCGGAGCAGTTCTGGGACCTGCTGGCTGGCGGGACCGACGCCATCTCGGACTTCCCGGACGACCGCGGCTGGGGCGGCGACGGGCGCGGCACCGGCGAAGTCCGCCACGGCGGTTTCCTTTACGACGCGGCGGACTTCGACCCCGCCTTCTTCGAGATCTCGCCGCGCGAGGCGCTCGCGATGGACCCCCAACAGAGGCTGCTGCTGGAGACGTCGTGGGAGGTGCTCGAACGCGCCGCGATCGATCCCCGCTCCCTGCGCGGGAGCCGGACCGGCGTGTTCGCGGGCGTGCTCAACAACGAATACGGCTCGCGGCTGCGGTCGATCCCGCCCGGAGTGGCCGGGTACGTCGGCAACGGCAGCGCGGGCAGCATCGCCTCCGGCCGGGTCTCGTACACCTTCGGCTTCGAAGGCCCCACCCTCACCGTCGACACCGCGTGCTCGTCGTCGCTGATCGCGCTGCACCTGGCGTGCCGGTCCCTGCGACAGGACGAATGCACCCTCGCGCTGGCCGCCGGGGTCACGGTGATGGCCACGGCGGGCACGTTCGCCGAGTTCGGCCGCCAGCAGGCGCTCGCCCCCGACGGCCGGTGCAAGACGTTCGCCGACTCCGCCGACGGCACCAGCCTGGCCGAGGGCGCGGGCGTGCTGTTGCTGGAACGCCTTTCCGACGCCCGGCGCAACGGGCATCCCGTGCTGGCGGTCGTCCGCGGGTCGGCGATCAACTCCGACGGCGCTTCGAACGGGCTCACCGCGCCCAACGGCCCTTCGCAGCAACGGATGATCCGGCAGGCACTGGCGAACGCGCGGGTGACCGCCGGCCAGGTCGACGTGGTCGAGGCGCACGGGACCGGTACGACCCTCGGCGACCCGATCGAGGCGCAGGCCATCCTCGACACCTACGGCCAAGGGCGCGAACGTCCGCTGTGGCTGGGATCGGTGAAGTCCAACATCGGCCACACCCAGGCCGCCGCCGGGCTGGCCGGCGTGATCAAGATGGTGCTCGCCATGCGGCACGGCCTGCTGCCGAAGACGCTGCACGTCGACCGGCCCACCACCCATGTCGACTGGTCGGCCGGGAACGTGCGGCTGCTCACCGAAGCCCGCGCCTGGCCCGAGAGCGCCGAGCCGCGCCGGGCCGGTGTGTCGTCGTTCGGGGTGAGCGGCGCGAACGCGCACGTGATCCTCGAAGCGGTCGAAGAGCCCGCCGTGGAGCCGAGGGAACCCGCTGACCCGGTGCCCCTTCCGGTGGTCCTGTCCGGTCGCGACGCCGAGGCGGTCCGGGAGTCGGCTCGGCGGGTGCGCGCGACCGCGCGGGATCTGGAGCCCACCGACGTGGCCTTCTCACTGGCGACCACGAGAGCGGGTTTGGAACGCAGGGCGGCGTTCGTCGCCGCCGACCGGGACGAGCTGCTGCGCGGCCTCGACGCCATCGCCGGCGGCGGGCCCGTCGGTACCGCGATCGCGGATGGGCGGCTGGGTTTCCTGTTCGCTGGTCAGGGTTCGCAGCGGGTGGGAATGGGTCGTG
This sequence comes from Amycolatopsis sp. EV170708-02-1, assembly GCF_022479115.1. NCBI lineage: Bacteria > Bacillati > Actinomycetota > Actinomycetes > Pseudonocardiales > Pseudonocardiaceae > Amycolatopsis > Amycolatopsis sp. EV170708-02-1. The sequence continues at coordinate 264,146 of NZ_CP092497.1, read as the reverse complement.
GGTTGTCGGCGCGGTTCCCGGTGTTCGCTGAGGCTTTCGATGAGATATGCGCTCGGTTCGGGTCCCTGCGGGAGGTCGTGTGGTCTTCGGAGGAGCTGCATCTCACCGGGTTCACGCAGCCGGGGTTGTTCGCGTTCGAGGTGGCGCTGTATCGGTTGCTGGAGTCGTGGGGTGTCGTCGCGGATGTGCTGGTGGGGCATTCGATCGGTGAGCTCGCGGCGGCGTATGTGGCCGGTGTGTGGTCGCTGGATGATGCGTGCCGGGTGGTGGCCGCTCGCGGAAAGCTGATGCAGGCGTTGCCTTCGGGCGGCGCGATGGTGGCGGTGCAGGCGTCGGAGGCGGAAGTTCTTCCGTTGCTGCCCGAGGGGGCCGGTGTCGCGGCGGTGAACGGTCCTTCGTCGGTGGTGATCTCCGGTGTGGAGGAAGCGGTGCTGGCGGTGGCCGCGGAGTTCACCGGGCTCGGTCGCAAGGTGAAGCGGTTGCGGGTGAGTCATGCGTTCCATTCGGTGTTGATGGAGCCGATGCTGGCCGAATTCCGTCGTGTGCTTGAGGAAGTGGAGTTCCGGACACCCTCGAAAACAGTCGTGTCGAACCTGTCGGGTGTGGTGGCGGGGGAGGAGTTGTGCTCGCCGGACTATTGGGTGCGGCATGTGCGTGAGCCGGTCCGGTTCGCCGACGGGGTCGCCACGGCCAGGGCTCGCGGTGTCACCACGTTCCTGGAAATCGGGCCGGGCGGAGCGTTGACGGCGATGGCGGACGAGGGCGCCGTCGCGGCCTTGCGCGCGGATCGCCCGGAAGAGCCCGCCCTGATGGCCGCGCTGGGACGCTTGTTCGTCCGCGGGGTGCCGATCGACTGGGCGCCGCTGTTCGACGGCGCCCGCCGGGTCGACCTCCCGACGTACCCGTTCCAGCGCGAGCGCTACTGGCTGAGGGACGGCTCGGCCGAGCCCGCCACGTTCACCTCGATGGTGGAGATCGCCGGCCGGGATCGCTTCGTGTGCACCGGTGAACTCTCGGTCGCCGCGCAGCCCTGGTTGCGCGAGCACACCGTGCACGGAACGGTCGTCGCTCCCGGCACGGCTCTCGTCGACTTCACGCTACAGGCGGCGGCCCGGATCGGTGCGGGCCACCTCCACGACCTCGTGCTCGAAGCCCCGCTCGTCGTGCCCGCCGAAGGTGCGGTGGAGCTCCAGCTGACCGCGGACGAGCCGGACGGGTCGGGTCGCCGCGAGCTGAATCTCTTCGCACGCCAGGCCGACGGGCCATGGACCCGCCACGCGACCGGTTCACTGACGACGGCGGGCGAGGCTTTCTCCTTCGACGCGATGCACGAGTGGCCGCCGCGTGGCGCGGAACCCGCGGACATCGACGAGTTGTACGGCCGGTTCGCCGACCACGGCATCGGGTACGGGCCTGCTTTCCGTGGTGCGGAAGCGGTGTGGACGCGCGGCGAGGAGATCTTCGCCGAAATTCGGCTGCCTGGCGGACAAAGCGGCGGCAAGGGATTACACCCGGCCCTGTTCGACTCCGCGCTGCACGCCTCGGCGCTGGCGGAGTACGCGGGCAGCGGGCTGCCGTTCGCCTGGCGAGGCGTGACCCTGCACGCGACCGGCGCCACCGCGCTCCGGGTCCGGATCACGCCGTCGGCACCGGAAGGGATCTCGCTGCTCGCCACCGACGAGGGCGGACGTCCGGTGCTGTCGATCGGCTCCCTGGTCCCGCGTCCGCTCCCCGCGGGCCACGACTTGCTCTTCACCCTCGAATGGAAGCCGGCCCAGCCGGGCGAAGCAGCGGAACAAGACACCGTCGTCGAGGAGTTCCCGGCCGGTGGCGGCACCGTCGAGGAGATCCACGCGGCGACCCGCCGCGCGCTGAACCTGATCCAGGCCTGGCTGGCCGAGGACCGGCCAGGGCGGCTCGTGTTCGCCACCCGCGGCGCGGTCTCCACCGGACCGGGCGACGAGCCGGATCTGACGAACGCCGCGGTCTGGGGCCTGGTCCGGTCGGCACAGACCGAACATCCGGGCCGCTTCCGGCTCGTCGACCTCGACGAGCGCGGTGCCGTGCCCGCCTCGGCCGAACCGCAGCTGGCGGTCCGCGGCGACGCGGTGCTGGTGCCACGGCTGAGCAGGGCCGCCCTGCCGGACGAACCGGACGGCCGCGAGCCGCGGGGCAAGGTGCTGATCACCGGCGGCACCGGTGGGCTCGGTCTGCTGGTGGCCCGGCATCTGGCCGCCGAGCACGGGGTCCGCGACCTCGTGCTGCTCAGCCGCACGGGCACCGTGCCGGAAGGGATCGGGGACGGCGTCGAGGTCGTCGCCTGCGACGTCGCCGACCGCGCCGCACTGGCCGACGCGCTGTCCCGGGTGGGACGCGTCGGCATGGTCGTGCACGCGGCCGGGATCCTGGACGACGGTGTGGTCGGCGGCCTGTCCGCGGACCAGGTCGACCGGGTGCTGCGCGCGAAGGTCGACGGCGCCCTGCACCTCGAGGAGCTCACCGACGACGACACCGAATTCGTGGTGTTCTCTTCGGCCGCCGGTGTCTTCGGCGGAGCGGGCCAAGCGGGCTACGCCGCGGCCAACGCCTTCCTCGACGCGTTCGCGCAGTCCCGCCACGCCCGCGGCCTCCCGGCGACGTCCATGGCCTGGGGCCTGTGGGAGCAAGGCGGGATGGCGGGCGGCCTCGGGGCGAACGATCTGGCCAGGATGACCAGAGGGGGCACCGCCGCGCTGACGGCCGACGAAGGTCTCGCGCTGTTCGACGCCGCGCTCGGCTCGGACCACCCCGCCCTCGTCCCGATCAAGCTCGACCTCGCCGTCCTGCGTGACCAGGCCGAGCCCCATCCGCTGGTGCGGGACCTGGTCCGGGTACCTGCCCGGACTCCGGCACCCCGCGCCACCGGCGTTCCCGGCGAAGCCGAACTGCTGGACCTGGTGCTGGCCGAAGTCGCGGCCGTACTCGGCCACGGCGGCGCGGGCGCCATCGACCCGGACCGCGCCTTCAAGGAGCTCGGGTTCGATTCGCTGACCGCCGTCGAGCTGCGCAACCAGCTCAACGCCGCCCTCGGCCTGCGGCTGACGGCGACACTGGTCTTCGACCATCCGACGCCGGCCGCGCTGGCCGAGCATCTGCGCCAGGAACTGCACGGCGCCTCGCCGGAGCGCGTGGTGACGGCACGCCAGGCGCCTGCCGACGACGACCCGGTCGTCATCGTGGCGATGAGCTGCCGCTATCCGGGCGGGGTCACGTCGCCGTCGGAGCTGTGGGATCTCGTCTCGGCGGGCCGGGACGCGATCACGCCCTTCCCGGCGGACCGCGGGTGGGACGTCGAGGGGCTCTACGACCCGGACCCGGACCGCCGCGGCCGGTCTTACGTCCGCGAAGGCGGATTCCTGCACGACGCGGCCCAGTTCGACGCGGCGTTCTTCGGCATCTCGCCGCGCGAAGCCATCGCGATGGACCCTCAGCAGCGGCTGCTGCTGGAGATCACGTGGGAACTGTTCGAGCGCGCCGGGATCGACCCGCGCTCGGTGCGCGGCAGCCGGACCGGCGTGTTCACCGGGATGATGTACCACGACTACGCCGCCCGTCTCCTGACCGTTCCCGAGGACGTCGAGGGTTACCTGGGCAGCGGCAACGCGGGCAGCGTCGCCTCCGGCAGGCTCGCCTATACGCTGGGGCTCGAAGGTCCCGTGCTCACCATCGACACCGCGTGCTCGTCGTCGCTGGTCGCGTTGCATCTGGCTGCGCAGGCCGTGCGGCAGGGGGAGTGCGACTCCGCCATCGCCTCCGGCGTCACGGTCATGGCGACACCCGCGGCGTTCGTGGACTTCAGCCGCCAGCGAGGGCTCGCGGTGGACGGCCGGTGCAAATCGTTCGCCGAAGCCGCCGACGGGACCGCTTGGGGCGAGGGCGCGGGCGCCGTGCTGGTGGAACGGCTGTCGGACGCCCGGCGCCTCGGCCATCCGGTGCTGGCGGTCGTGCGGGGGAGCGCGGTCAACTCGGACGGCGCCTCGAACGGCCTCACCGCGCCGAACGGCCCGTCACAGCAGCGAGTCATCCGTCAGGCTCTCGACAGCGCGGGCCTGGCCGCCCGCGACGTCGACGCCGTCGAAGCGCACGGGACCGGCACCACACTGGGTGACCCGATCGAGGCGCAGGCGTTGCTCGCCACGTACGGCCAGGACCGCGATCACCCGCTGTGGTTGGGTTCGGTGAAGTCGAACCTCGGGCACACCCAAGCCGCCGCGGGCGTCGCCGGGGTCATCAAGATGGTGGAAGCCATGCGGCACGGCGTGCTGCCGAAGACCCTGCACGTGGACGAGCCCTCCTCCCACGTCGACTGGACGGCAGGCGAGGTCGCCCTGCTCACCAGGAAACAGCAGTGGCCTGAGGTGGGCCGAGCGCGTCGCGCCGCGGTGTCGTCCTTCGGTATCAGCGGAACGAACGCACACGTGATCCTCGAAGCCCCGCCCGCCGAACTCGCCACGCCTCCGGAGCCGCGTGACGACGTCGCCGTCCCGGTGCTGCTGTCCGCGAAGACCGAACAGGCCTTGCGTGCGCAGGCCGAGCGCTTCCGGCTCGTGGCCGATCAGGACCCGGCGGGAATCGCGTGGTCGTCGGCGACCACCCGGACCCTCTTCGACCACCGGGCTGTGGTGATCGCCCGCGACCGCGCGGACCTGGAGCGCGGCCTGACCGCGATCGCGACCGGCACTCCGGCCGCGCAGGTCAGCGTCGGCGTGCCCGAATCCGGCGCGGTCTGTTTCCTGTTCTCCGGCCAGGGTTCCCAGCGCGCCGGGATGGGCAGGGAACTGGCCGCCCGGTTCCCCGTGTTCGCCAAGGCCTTCGACGGGATCTGCGGTGAGTTCGGCCCGCTGGCCGACATCGTGTGGGACAAGCCCGAGCTGCTCGACCGCACCGAATTCGCCCAGCCCGCGCTGTTCGCGTTCGAGGTGGCGCTCCACCGGCTGCTCGAATCGTGGGGCGTGACGGCGAAAGTGCTGGCCGGGCACTCGATCGGTGAACTCGTGGCGGCGCACGTCGCCGGGCTCTGGTCGACGGCCGACGCCTGCCGGGTGGTCGCCGCCCGCGGCAGGCTGATGCAGGCGTTGCCGGAAGGCGGCGCGATGGTCGCGGTCGAGGCCACCGAAGCCGAGGTGACGCCCTTGCTCACCGAGTCGGTGAGCCTCGCCGCGGTGAACCGGTCGTCGGCGGTGGTCGTCTCCGGAGCCGACGCGGAGGTCACCCGGATCGCCGAGACCGTCCGTGCCTGGGGCCGCCGGACCAAACGGCTGCGGGTGAGCCACGCGTTCCACTCGCCGCTGATGGAGCCGATGCTGGCCGACTTCCGCCGGGTGCTCGACGACGTCGAATTCCGCGAGCCGTCGACGCCCATCGTGTCGAACCTGACCGGCCGGGTGGGCGGCGAGGAACTGCGCTCACCCGAGTACTGGGTCCGTCACGTGCGCGAGACGGTCCGCTTCGCCGACGGCGTGGCCGCGGCACAGGCCGCGGGCGTGACGACCTTCGTCGAGATCGGCCCGGACGGACCGCTCTCCGCGCTGACGCCGGGCGCCACCGCGTTGCTGCGGGCCGACCGGCCCGAGCCGGAGTCGGTGCTGGCCGCGCTCGGCGCCCTGCACGTCCGCGGCGTCGGCGTGGAGTGGCCCGCGGTACTGGAAGGGACCGCGGCCCGCCGGGTCGACCTGCCCACTTATCCGTTCCAGCGCAAGCGTTTCTGGCTGGACGCCGAGCCGGTCACGGCCGGCCCGGCCACGGAGCCGGACGAAGTCGTCGTCGCCGATCTCCGCCAGGAGCTCGACGCACTGGACCAGAGCGGCCGCGACAAGGCGGTGCTGGATCTGCTGCGGGCGGCCATCGCGGCCGTGCTGGGCCACGACTCCCCGGACGAGGTGCCGCCGGAGGCCGACCTGCTCGACCTCGGCTTCGCCTCCCTGACCGCGGTCGAGCTGAGCAACCGGCTGGCCACGGCGACCGGTTTGGACTTGGCGCCGACGCTGGTCTTCGACCACGCGACCCCCCTCGAGCTCATGCGCTACCTGCGTGCCGAGCTGGCCACCCCGTAAGAAGGAAGAGGAACCATGGAAACGCTGAACTCGCCCACCTCGACGGACTGGAAGGTCCTGTGGCAGGACGACTTCGACGGCCCGCGGGGAGCGCCGCTCGACCGCGACCGCTGGAAGGTGATCACCGGAAAGCCTTGGGCGGCGGGCATCGAGTCCTACGCGGACGACACCGGCCACCTGAGCCTGGACGGCGAAGGCCATCTGCGGATGACGGCCACGCACAGCGAAGAGGACGGCTACGTCTCGGCCTGGATCGAGACGGTGCGCGAGGATTTCGTCCCGGCGCCGGGCGGCGCGCTCAAGATCGAGGCCGTGGTCAAGACCGCGCCGGGACTGGGCCTCGACTGCGCGATGTTCGCGTGGGCGAACCGGATGCGTCACCTCGGGGAGACCGAGCCGCTGCAGGGCTGGTACCTCTCCGGCGAGCTGGACATCTTCGAAGTGGTGAACTCCGAACCCGCCAACGTGTACGGCGTCGTGCACTCGCCGGAGTGCCACCAGCTGCCGTCACTGGGGATGGGCACCGCCACCGCCACGCCGGACGGACGGCCGCTGAGCGAGGACTTCCACACCTACTCCGTCGTGTGGACCCGCGACCCGGACTCGATCACCTGGTACCTCGACGGCCGTGAGTACCTGCGGCTCACCCCGGCCGACACCACCCCGAAGGGCTGGCTGTTCAACCAGGAGGTCTTCGTCGGACTGCTCGTGGTGGTCGGCAGCCCGGGCGGCCCCGTGATGCCCGGGGAACCCGATCCCGCCGCCTTCCCGACGACGATGCTCGTCGACCGCGTCACCGTCGCGGAGGTGGCGCCGCCCGCCTGACCCGGCTCAAGTACGTGAAGGCCCCCTTCACTGCGTCTAGCGCAGTGAAGGGGGCCTTCACGTACGTCGGTGATCGGTCAAGTCGACATCAACCGGGCGATCTGAGCCACGGGAGTGCTGGGCGTATGTCGCGAAAGCCGCTTTCGCGACGTTGGATGTCTCGAAAGTGGCTTTCGCGACACGCCACCTTCGCCTCCCGCCAAGGCCTTCACCGCACGGCGGCGGAACCGCTCAACTCCAGCCGCCCACTGTGGATCTCGTCGACAAGGGCGCGAGTGAGCTCGAGGTCCGCCCGCAGATGGGCGCGCAGGTGCCGCATCTCCACCAGCGCGACGCGTGGCACGTCGCGCCCGGTCAGCGCGTCGTACTCGGCCTGCGAAGCCGCGAGCCTGCCTTCGAGCAGCACGCATCGATGTTCGAGCCTGCTCGCGGCGTCCTCCGCGGTCAGCAGTGACATGAATGCCAGCGCGGCGCAGTACGCGGGGTACTCCGGGGTGAGGGTGACCAGCAGCTCGCGCAACCGTTCGCGGGCCTGCTCGCGGCCCGGCGCGGTGATCGAGTAGACGGTGCGTTCGGGGCGTCTGCCGTCGCGGACGGTCTCGACCGGCTCGATCAGCCCGGCCTTCGCCAGCGTGTCCACCGTGTTGTACAGCGCCCCGTGCGTGACCTTGACGATCTGGTCCAGCCCCTGTTCCCGCATCCGCTGCTGCAGCTCGTACGCGTGCTGCGGCCGATCGGTGAGCAGGCGCAGCACCGTGAGGCCCAGCGCAGTGAGAGTCCGCACTCCTGCTCCCCGCAACTTGGTCCGGCAAGTATAGTCTGATTGTACTATTTTGCACGGACGGCTTCAGGGGGCGACGGACATGGCTGCGCGGGACGTGAAGCTCCCCACCGGACATCAGGAGGACGCGGAGATCCGCGTCGAGCGCGATTTCATGGAGCACTGCCGCGCGAAGCTGACCCGCATGCGCGGCGAGGTCACCGCGATGCTCGACAGCGGCGCGGCCGAGGGCGACGCCGTCACGGACAAGTACTTCAACCACGCGCTGCGCGAGTTCCGCAAGCAGGTGGTCAAGGACCTGTCCGGCTTCGACGACGTGCCGCTGTTCTTCGGCCGCCTCGACTACCCGGCGGGCGATGTCTTCGACATCAAGGCCGACGCGGTCCGCGGCGGTGACTCCCATACGCGCACCGAGGACAGCGATCTCGTCTACGTCGGCCGCCGCGGTGTCCGCGACGAAGACGGCGAGCCCATCGTGATCGATTGGCGCGCCATGCTTTCGCGCGCGTTCTACGAAGCGTCCTCCGGCGACTCGATGGGCGTGCGCGTCCGGCGCCGGTACGGCTTCGACCAGAACGGCGTGCTCACCGCCTACGAAGACGAACCGCTCACCGGCGAGAACCGCTCCGACGACGGTGGCGGCTTGCTGGCGGCGGAGATCGAGCGTCCCCGCCAGGGACCGATGCGCGACATCGTGGCCACGATCCAGCCCGAGCAGATGCGCCTGGTGCGCGCCGCCGTCGACCAGACGCTGTGCATCCAGGGCGCGCCGGGCACCGGGAAGACCGCGGTGGGCCTGCACAGGCTGGCGTACCTGCTCTTCTCCGAGCGGGACAGGCTGCGCAAGGAGGGCGGCGTCGCCGTCATCGGCCCCAACAGCTCGTTCCTCGCCTACATCCGCAACGTCCTGCCCGCACTGGGCGAGATCGAGGTCTCCCAGGTCACCATCGACGATCTCACCGGTCAGGGCCGCACGGCCGGTCGCGTCGACAGCCCGGCGGCGGCGCACGTCAAAGGCGGCCTGGAGATGGCGGAGGTGCTGCGGCGTCACCTGTGGTCGCAGATCGCCGAGCCGACGGAGCCGCTCGAACTCAAACACCAGCACCGCACCTGGCGGGTGTCCGTCGAGGAGCAGGCCGCCGAACTCGAAGACGTGCTCGGCAGGCGGACCGGCTACGGCGCCGGCCGCGAACTGCTCGTCCAGCGCCTGGCGCACCGCGTGCTGCGCCAGATGGAACGGGTCGGCCGCGCGGGGACCACGTTGACCCAGCTTTGCCGCAACAGGGCGATCGGCCAGGCCATCCGCCGGATGTGGCCCGCCATCGATCCCGCCCGCCTGGTCTTCGACCTCCTCACGGATCCGGACCGGCTGGCCGCCGCGGCCGACGGCGTCCTGTCGCCGGAGGATCAGCGGACGATCCTGCTCAGCCCGCGTCCGCGCAGTGTCAAGGCGATGGTCTGGTCGACGCTCGACCTGGCCCTCCTCGACGAAGCCGCGGGCCTGGTCGATCGGCCGGTCCGGCTGGGCCACATCGTGATCGACGAGGCCCAGGATCTCAGCCCGATGCATTTCCGGGCGATCTCCCGCCGGGTCGCGGGTGCCTGCACGGTGCTGGGAGATCTGGCACAGGCGACGAGTCCGTCGGCGGTGCGGGACTGGTCGGAGGTGCTCGCCCACCTCGACCGTCCCGGCGGGCGGATCGAAGTGCTCGACCGTGGCTATCGCGTGCCCGCGGAGGTGCTGGACTACGCGGCCCGCCTCCTGCCGCATATCGCCCCGGACCTGACGGGCCCGACCTCCTTCCGCCACAGCGCGGACGCGCTCCACGTGACCCGGACGAGCGAGGACAGGCGGACCGAAACGCTCATCGAGGCCTGCGAAACCGCGCTGTCGCGGGAAGGTTCGGTTTGCCTCATCGCCGCCGACGAAGAGATTCCGGAACTGCAAGCGGCCTTGACGGCCGAAGGCATCAGGCACACTGTCCTCGGCGGCGATGTCCTGGACGCGGAACGCGTGACATTGGCCCCGGTCACCCTGGCGAAAGGTCTTGAATACGACACTGTCCTGGTCGTCGAGCCGAGCCGCATCGTCGACGCGGAGCCCCGTGGACTCCAGCGTTTGTACGTGGCGTTGACCCGTGCGGTGAGCAGGCTTCACGTCGTGCACGCCCGGCCGCTCCCGGCGGCTCTCGCCGGTGACCGTGTGCTGGCCGAAATCCATTAGGCCACAGTGGAATCCGAGATGGTGCGGGTTTCGGAGAGGAGCGTAAGGGTCGGCTAGGGGTGGGGGAGGATTCGGCGGCTGGATAACGTGAGTGAATCGTTGAGGCGATTCTCCTTGTCGGCGAGATCTCATGAATTCTGGATGTGGAATAACAATGAATTCTGTCAATGTTCTTGTCGTGGGCGCCGGTCCCACCGGTCTCACACTGGCCTACGACCTCGCTCGGCGAGGTGTCTCGGTGCGCATCATCGACCGGGACGCGAAGTTCACCACCGCGTCCCGGGGCAAAGCCGGGATCCAGCCGCGAACCCAGGAAGTGTTCGACGATTTCGGCATCGTCGACCAGGTCATGCGGGTGGGCACCACCCGGCTGCCGTTCCGGCGCTACCACCGCGACCGGATCGTCAGCGAAGCGGTCCCGTACGAGGCCAACGATCCGCGGCCGGACGCGCCGTACCGGCGGCTGCTGTTCGTCCGGCAGTCACTGGTCGAGGGGATCCTCCGGGATCGGCTCGCGGAAACGGGATACACGGTCGAGTCCGGTGTCGAGCTGCTGCGGTTCGAGCAGGGCACCGAAGGGGTGAAAGCGACACTCGGCTCGGCGGAAGGGTCCGAAGAGGTCACCGCCGATTACCTGGTCGGGTGCGACGGCGGGGCGAGCACCGTGCGCAAGGCGCTCGGGCTGGAGTTCCGCGGGTTCACCGAGGAGGACCGCAAGCTGCTCGTCGGGGACGTCGAGGTCGACGGGCTGGAGCCGGACGCCTGGTACCAGTGGTACGACATGGAGCGCGGCATCCTCTTGCTGTGCCCGCTCGCGGATACCGGCACCTGGCAGATCCAGGCGTCGCCGCCGATGGACGCCGACGGCACGCCGATGGGTCCGTCGCTCGAGGCGTTGCAGTCCGCGGTGGACCGGATCACCGGGATGCCGATCCGGCTCGGCAACCCCACCTGGATGTCGACCATGAAGCGGAACGTGCGGATGGTCGACACCCTCCGCGTCGACCGTGTCTTCCTGGCGGGGGACGCCGCCCACGTGCATCCGGTCACGGCCGCGCTGGGCGCGAACACCGGAGTGCAGGACGCGTACAACCTGAGCTGGAAGCTCGCCAGGGTCCTCGGCGGCGCCGACGACGGGCTGCTCGACACCTACGAGCGCGAACGGGTGCCCATCGCCGAGTGGACGCTCAAGACCGCCTGCGACGCGGGCGACCTGATCTTCGAGGCCATGCTGGCAGGCAAGGGCGGCGCCGAAAAGGGGCTGACCGAGGAGTCCTTGCAGCTCGGCCTGAATTACCGGGAAGGTCCGCTCAGCCGCGACCTCGTCGACGGCGGGCTGCTCCGCGCGGGTGACCGGGCGCCCGATTCGCCGTGTCCTGGGGCCGGCGACGAGGCGACCACGCTGTTCGACGTCTTCCGCGGCCCGCACCTGACGCTGGTGGGTGTCGGCGCGAGCACCGCCGCCGCGCTGGGCGCCGTGGCCGACCGGCAGCCCGGCGACGTGCGGACCGTCCTCCTGACCGAACATCCCGAGGCGTACGCGGCGCCGGACGACCGGCTCGTCCTGGTACGGCCGGACGGCTACATCGGCCTCGTCGCGCCGGCGGACGACGCGCAGGCGGTACTCGACTATCTGTCCGCACTGGACAGTTTCGCACTGGTGGAGGACTGATGTACCGGCCCGAATACTTCCGCGCCCCCGATCTGGAGGCGCAGCACGACCTCATCGAGGAATACCCGTTCGGTCTGCTCACCCTGTCCATGTTCGGCTCGCCCGCCGCCGTGCACCTCCCGTTCGTGCTCGACCGGGACTCCTGGCCGTACGGCAAGCTGCGTGGTCACCTGTCCAGGGGTAATCCCATCGCGAAAGCGTTGTCGGAGAACGTCGAGGTGCTGGTCGCTTTCACCGGCCCGAGCTCGTATATCTCTCCCGACCACTACGAAAGCCAGCCGCATTTCCCCACCTGGGCCTACGCGGCGGTGCACGTGAAGGGGCGGCCACGGCTGCTCGACGACGCCAGGACGGTGCGGCAGCTGACCGACCTGATCGCCGATCAGGAGGCTCGTCTGGCCCCCAAAGAGCCCTTCGTGCTGCCTCGGGAGTCCTCGGAGCTTTTCGACGAGTATCTGCAACTCATCCAGGGCTTCGAGATCTTCATCGGCCGGATCGACGGCATATTCAAGCTCGGGCAGAACAAGACACCACGGGACATGGCCGCCCAAGCGAAGGCATTTCGGGCACGGGGAACCGAGAGTTCGCTGCGCATGGCAGAAGCGCTGGAACAGCACAACCCGTTTCCCAAATATTCATGAATGGTGTAAGAGTGGACGCTTTTTGAATCGGCTGTCGCATATCAATAGCTCAAATGGGTGATAAGCGGGACTGCTCTGCGTAACCTGACATCCCGGCTACTCCTCTGGTATCGTGATCAACACGAAGCATCGGGGCCGAGTCTCATTTCCCGATGACTGGGGTGTGTCTGGGGTCTTTCGGCCGGCGATTATGCCGGTCTGGCTCCGCTGTGCAAAATAAATGTGCCGTGGGGGTCTTTGTGGTTGCGCTGGTCGAACGTAATCGGCAATTGACGACCTTGGAAGGGATGGTGAAAGCCGGCCTTGGCGGTGTCGTGACGGTGCGCGGTTCCATCGGCAGCGGAAAGACCGTGCTGCTGGCGGAATTCGCCCGGCTGGCCGCCGAGGGCGGAGTGCGTTGTGTCACGGTCACGGCCGCTTCGAGCGGTACGAACCACTGGAATCTGACGGCCGAGGTCGCCGCCGCGGCGGGGCACCGGGGCGCCGACCCGATGGCGGCGCTCACCGAACTGGTCGCACAGGGCCCGCTGGCCGTGTTCGTGGACGACCTGCACCGGGTGGGCGCCGCCCCGGTGGAACTGCCCGCCGCCGCGGCGCGGTTGAGCGCCCTCGGCGTGCTGGTCGTGCTGGCCGGTGACGTCGAGGTCACCCCGGCTTGGGCCGCGATGTACGCGGAACTGTTGCGGCTGCCCGGTTTCCGCTCGATCAGGCTGCCCGCGCTGACGTCGTCCGGGGTGCTGGAAGTGCTGTCCGGCCACCTGGACGGCCCCGGCGACCCCGGGCTCGTCGCCGAGGTGTACGCCATGACCGCCGGAAACCCGCTGCTCGTGCGCGCGCTCGTGGAAGACCTGCTCGCCGTGGACCCGGAAGACCGGCTGCCGTTGTCACCGGGACACGCCTTCCGCGAGGTGGTGTCGGTCTGTCTCAGCCGGATCGAACCGCAGGCGGCCGAGCTCGCGGAATGTGCCGCCGTGCTCGGCGAAGCGATCGATCCGGCCGTGCTCGCCGCCGTCCTGGGCGTCGACGAGGCACGGCTGCCCGCGCTCGTGCGCACTCTGGGCGGCATCGGCCTGTTCGCCGACGGGGACGCTCCCGCGTTCCGGTCGCCGGGGCTGGCCGCCGCCGTGCTTTCCGTGGTCAGTGCCGCTCGTGCCACCGATCTGCGGGTCCGCACGGCTTCCGCGCTGCGTTCCCGTGGCGCCGACGACGGCGAGGTCGCGGCGCTCCTGCTGGAAGCGGGCTGCGCGCCGGACGAATGGGGGGTCACCGCGCTGTTCGACGCGGCGGGCCGCTGCCTGGACGAGGGCGACGTCGACCTGGCGCGCCGGTACCTGCATCTGGCGGCGCATCCCCGTCCCGGCCGCGAGTCCTCCGGCGTCGACGCCCGCGCGATCTCGCTGGGCTGGCTGCTCGACCCGGCCACCGTTCCGCGCTGGCTCGGAGGTGCCGTCCAGGCCGTCGAAAGCGGCGGATTCACCGCCCGCGAGGCGATCATGCTGGCCGGGCAGCTCCTCTGGCACGGCTGGTACGACGAGGCAGGCCCGATCCTGGACTGGCTGGCCACGAACGAGGACAAGTTCGCCCCGGACGACGCCGCTGATGTGCAGACCCTCTCGCTGCATATCGCGATCACCCATCCGGGGATGACCGGGCATCTCGCCTCCGTGGATCCCGAGCGGGCCCGCAACGACGTGGTGACCAGGGCCAGCGACGCGCTCCTGCATTCGATGCACGTCCTGCGCGCCGTGATCGTCAACGGCCCGAGCGAAGACCTGGTGCGCGAGGCGCTGCGCCTGCTGGAAGTCTGCGCCCTGCGCCGGATGCCGCTCGAACCCTGCCTGTTCGCGTTGCTGTCCCTGGTCTACGCCGACGAGCTGGGCAGCGCCGCGCACTGGTGCGATCAGCTGCTCGAAGAGGCCGAGCGGCGCGGCATCCTGTCGCTGGAGGCGACGCTGCTCGGCTCCCGTGCGCATATCGCGCTGACCGCGGGCGACCTGCCCGCCGCCGAGACGCATGCCCGGCGGGCGCTCGACGTCCTGCCCGCCGAAGGCTGGGGCACCGCCATCGGCGGCCCGCTGAGCACGCTCGTCGCCGCGCTGGTGGGGATGGGCCGGTTCGAGGACGCGGCCGCCGAGCTGGGCAGGCCGGTGCCCGCCGCCATGTTCCGCACCGTGTGGGGCCTGCGATTCCTGCGCTCGCGCGGCTACTACTACCTCCACACCGGGGGTTTCCGTGCCGCTCTCGGCGACTTCAGGTCGATCGGTTCGCTGATGGCCGAATGGAAGCTGGACAGCCCGGTTCTGCTGCCCTGGCGGTCCGACGCGGCCGAGGTCCACTTGCAGCTCGGCGAGAGCGAGGAAGTGGTGCGGCTGCTGGACGAGCAGGCGAGCCTGCCGGGCGGTGACAGCGGCAAACTGCGCGGGGTCGAAGCCCGTATCCGGGCGAGCAATACCGACCGGGGAGACCGCAGCCGCGCCCGGACCGCCGCCGTCGCGGTGGAGCATCTGGAGGCGGCGCAGGACCGGCTGGAGCTGGCCAAGGCGCTGGCCGTGCTGGGTGACGCGCATCGTGCCTCCGGGGACGGCCGCCGGGCGCGGATGGTGACCCGCCGGGCGCTGCACCTGGCCACGTTGTGCCGTGCCGAGCCGCTGGTCTCCGGGCTCACCGGCCAGCAACGGCCCGCCCGCGCCGGGGGCACGGGTGCCGAGCAGGGGCTGGAATCGCTCAGCGACGCCGAGCGGCTGGTGGCCGAGCTGGCCTCCTGGGGCAACACCAACCGGGAGATCGCCCGCAGCCTGCACGTCACGATCAGCACGGTCGAACAGCACCTCACCCGCGTCTATCGCAAGCTCAACGTGAGCCGGAGTGATCTGCCCGCCGACCTCGGCCTGCCGGCACAGGCGGGGCCGGCCACCCGGCGCGATCTGCAAAGCCGGGTGGAGGCCTATGCCCGCACCGCCGCGTCACCGCAGGGTCGATAGTCCATTATGGACGGTTGAGGAGGCCGAACGAGGCGTCGATCCCGGCCTTCGGACGACGTGAAGGGAGCTTTCCCCGCACGCGATGCGGGGAAAGCTCCCTTCACGTCATCCAGGACTCTCGCGTCCGCTGTGGATCCCTGTGGTTCCGCAGGGTCGATAGGAGTCGGGTAGGGGTCGTCTAGGGGCGGCCGGAATGGTGACGGTGGCGCGGTGGCGGCGACATAATCGTTTCCGGGAAGGGCCGGCCCGCCGGGCGTTCTCTTGAAGAGCAGGCAAAGGTGCAAGGTGGTGTGAAGGAGGCTTTCGTCGCGTCGGATGTGGGGAAAGTCCCCTTCGCCCCGGCGCCGCCGATCCGCCCCCAGGGTTCGTGTCGCGAAAGCCACTTTCGGGACATCAGGCGTCGCGAAAGTGGCTTTCGCGACACGCCGTGACCGCGAGAACGTCATGACCCGAGACGGCCTCGATCACGCCACCTCGCCTCGCTTCGTTCTCTTCGCATGGAAATTTGCCACCTTTCGTTTTCCGGAATTGGGGGCCTTGCCTCGTGAGCACGACCGATAACGTCGATCCGGCGGAATTCCCCGCGTATCCGATGGCCCGGGGTTGTCCGTTGCACCCGCCCGCGGAATACGCGGACCTGAGCACACGGCGGCCGGTCAGCCGAGCGGTTCTCCCGTCGGGAAAACCGGTGTGGCTGGTCGCCAGTCACGAGCTGGTCAAAGAGATCCTGACCGATCCGCGGGTCAGCGCCAATCGTTTCCTCGGCGGATTCCCGCATCAGTTCCGCCGGGTGCAGACGGCGGCGCAGCAGACCGAGCAGATGAAGAAGGGGTCCGCCGTCATCGGGCGGGCGTTCGGGGTCGACGGTCCCGAGCACGCCGAACGCAAACGGCTGGTCGTACCGGAATTCACCGTGCGGCGGGTGCAGGCGTTCCGGCCGCGGATCCAGGAGATCGTGGACGACGTGCTGGACGAGATGGTGGCGGCGGGCAGCCCCGCCGAACTGATGTCGGCGCTCGCGCTGCCGGTGCCGTCCCGCGTGATCTGCGAGCTGCTCGACGTCCCCCAGGAGGACAGGCAGTACTTCCTCGACCGGACGACCACGATGGTGGACCAGTCGAGCACGGTCGAGCAGCGTCTGCAGGCCAACCTCGACGTGCTCGGCAAACTCGACGGGTTGATCAAGGCCAAGGAGGCCGATCCGGCGGACGACGTGCTCGGCCGGATCGTGCGGCGCAACGTCGAGCTGGGCGTGCTCAGCCATGACGAGATCGTCGGCGTGGCGGCGTTCCTGCTCATTTCCGGGTTCGAGACCACCGCCAACATGATTTCGATGGGCACCCTCGGGCTGCTGGAGAACCCCGGCCAGCTCGAGCTGCTGATCGAAGACCCGGGCCTGGCGGGAAGCGCGGTCGACGAGCTGCTGCGCTACTTCAGCGTCTCCGACCCGGCGGGTTCCCGCGTCGCCCTCGAGGACATCGAGATCGGCGGCGTGACGATCCCCGCCGGCGAAGGCGTGATCGCGCTGGCCGGGGCGGCCAACTGGGATCCGTCGGTCTTCGACGAGCCGGAACGGCTGGACATCCGGCGCAAGGCCCGCGGCCACCTGGCCTTCGGGCACGGCGCCCACCAGTGCATCGGGCTGCACCTGGCCAGGCTGGAGCTGGAGGTCGTGTTCGGCACGCTGTTCCAGCGGCTGCCCGGCCTGCGGGTGACCGCGCCGGTCGACGACCTGCGGTACAAGGTCGGCGCGAACATCTACGGCGTCCACGAGGTGCCGGTCGCGTGGTGAAGTCGACGGAGCGCACCATCGTGTTCGACGAACTGGCCGGGCAGTACGACAACACCGGCGTCGAGTTCTTCGGCCCGATCGCGCACAAGCTGCTCGAACTGCTCGATCCGCGGCCGGGGAGCACGTGCTCGACGTGGGATGCGGACGGGGTGCCGTGCTGTTCCCGGCCGCGTCCGCCGTCGGCCCGGAAGGGTACGTACTCGGGATCGACATCGCGGAGGCGATGGTCACCGCGACCGCCGCCGACGTGGCGGCGCGGGCACTCGACCACGTCGAGGTCCAGGTGCTCGACGGGATCGCGCCCGAGCTGCCCGCCGCGTCGTTCGACCTGATCACGGCGAGTATGAGCGCCGCGCACTTCCCGGATCCGTTCGCCACGGCGGAGAACTACGCGCGGCTGCTGCGGCCGGGCGGCCGGATCGGGATGACCGGGCCGGTGCCACCGCCCGCACTGTCCGAATGGGATCTGGGCGCGCTGCGGGTCGACCGGATCATCGCCGCGGCCGATCCGGCGGCGCTCGCCGCCGCGCATCCGAGAGTGGCGGCGCTCTACGGCGAATATCCGTTCGGCAGGCCCGGCCGGATCTGCGACGCCCTGCGTGCCGCCGGATTCACCGACGTCGCCGAACAACGCCACGACGTCGTGCTCACGGCACCGACCGCACAGGCGCTGATCGACTGGACCTGGTCCAACGGCTTGCGCGTGTACTGGGAACTCGTGCCCGCCGCACGGCGCGAGGAGGTGGCCGCGGAACTGGCCGCCGAGCTGTCCTCCCGCGCCGGGGACGGGCCGGTGACCGCCGTGTACCCCGTCTTCCACTACCTCGGGCGGCTGCCCGCGACCGGAGGAGCGAAATGACCACGATGCCGTCATGGCGGAGCCTCGGCGCCGATCCCGGCGGGCCGATCGTGCTCGCGGTGGACTACGCGGCCAGCGGCCGCCCGGAGGCCGCGTTCGGTGACCTAGCCGTGGATCGACCGGTGTGGGAGACGGTGCAGCCGTCACTCGGCGCGGAGGACGGTTTCGGTCTCGCCGACTACGTGGACGGCTGGGTGGCGGAGCTCCCCGACCGGCCCGTCGAGGCCGTGCTCGGGTACTGCGCGGGCGCCGCGTTCGCCGGTGAGCTCGTCGCGCGGCTGTCCGAGCGTGACGGGCGGGAGGTGCCGCTGCTGCTGTTCGATCCCGAGTCGCCGACGCCGCTGACGATGTACTACCAGTACCGCAAGGTGGTGGAGAGCCTGGCCGCGGTGCTCGGCGCGGAGCGGACCGCGGCCGCCGTCGCGGACGGCGACCGCGCCATGGCCGAGGCCGACGGCGTCGAACAGGTGGGCGCGGCGCTCGTCGAGATCTTCGTCGGCGCCGCGCGGGCGGCGTGCGCCGAAGCGGGCCTGGAAGAGGACTACGTCGAGGAACTGACCGGCACCTACCGCTCGTTCGTCCGCTACCTCACCGCGGCTTCGCAGGCCGATCACCGCAAGCGCTGGGCGGGAGCGTACGTGTTCAGCTCGGCCACGCCGACCAGCGGCCTGAACCCGCTCGACCCCGCCGCACGGGCGGAACTCACCGACCGGGAACTGCGCTTCGACGTCGAACACGCCGACCTGCTGCGCACGACGGCGGTCGCGGCCGCCGCCACCGAGGTCCTCGCGAAGGGGAGGGTGCCGCGATGACCGGCATCGACGCGCTGAACGACACCACCGGCCAGGTGGTCGCGGACCTCGTGGCCGATCCCGGCGGCGGGCTGTACCCCTCGGTGTACGAAACGGGACGGCTGGTCTCCCTGGCGCCCTGGCTGGCCGGGCACGACCGGCGGATCGGCTTCCTGCTTTCCGCGCAGCAACCGGACGGGGCGTGGAGCGGGCCGGGCACGGTCGCACTGGTCCCGACGCTCAGCGCGGTGGAGGCCTTGCTCGCCGCGGGCCGGACCGGCGCCGCCGTCGATCGGGGACTGGCCGCCGCCACCCGGCTGCTGGCCGAGGTGGGGCGCGACGGGCTGCCGGAGACGCTGATCCCCTTCCTGATCGTGCCCGCGCTGGTCGCGGACATCAACGAGCGCCTCGGCCACGAACGCCTCGCCCTGCCCGACGGCCTCGACCCGGCGGCGCTGACCGCGCTGCGCACCGACGGCTGGCGGAATCCGGTGTCGGCGTTCTATCTGGAGATCGTCGGCCCCGCGGCGGTCGGCTCGGCCGCGGTGACCCCGGTGAACGGCGTGATCGGCTGCTCGGCCGCGGCCACCGCGGCCTGGCTCGGCCCCGAGGCCCCGGAGCCGGGCGACGCGTCCGCGGACTTCCTCGTGCGGACCCAGTCCCTTTTGGACGGTCCGGTCGCCGGGCTGACCTCGATGACGTACTTCGAGCGAGCCTGGTCCTATCGAGTGCTGGCCGCGGCGGGCGAGGACCCGGCGGTCATCGCGCCACTGCTGGCCGGTCTGCCCACCGACGTCGGCCGGACGGGCGCGCCCTCGGCGCCGGGAGCGGCGGCCGACTCCGAATCCGCGGCGCTGCTTCTGCTCGCCGAGGCCGACCGCACCGGCGGGATGGCCGAGCCGAAATGCTTGTGGGAGTACGACCGGGACACGCATTTCCTCACCACCGTGCCGGTCGGCGCGCCGTCGGTGATCAGCAACGCCCGCGTGCTCGAAGTGCTCGACCGGTACCGGCGGCAGGATCCGCCGGACGCCGATCGCTACGCCGACGCCGTGGCGCGCGTCGCCCGCTACCTGGCGGAAAACCAGCGGCCCGACGGCGGCTGGCACGACCGTTGGCACGTTTCGCCTTACTACGCCACGTTTTCCTGCGGAGCGGCGCTGTCCGTCGCCGGGATCGGTGAACCACTCGACCGGGCCGTGGCGATGGTGCGGGCAGGGCAGCACGCGGACGGTTCGTGGGGTGTTCGCGGCGGCACGGCCGAGGAGACCGCGTACGCCGTGCTGCTGCTGGCCGGGGTGCCCGGAGACCACCAGGACGCGATCGCGGGCGGGGTCGCTCACCTCGAACGCGCCGGCACGACGGATCCGCATCCGGCCCTCTGGGTCGGCAAGGACCTCTACGCGCCGGTGAACCTGATCTGCGCCGCGGTGCTGGCCGCCACGAAGGCAGGCCGCCGGTGACCGGGACGAGCGGCGCCTGCCCGTATCCGTTCCGGCAGGCGGAGCGGCTCGAAACCGACCCACGGTCCGCCGAGCTGCGTCGTGAGGCCCCGGTCAGCCGGGTCACGCTGCCGTACGGCGGCGAAGGATGGCTCGTGGTCGGCCACCACGAGGTGAAGACCGTGCTGTCCGACCGCCGGTTCAGCCGGGCCGCGCTGGTCGGCGCCGACGTGCCGAGGGTGACCCCGCGGGTGCTGACGAAGAGCACCATCCTGACCATGGACCCGCCGGAACACACGAGGTTGCGGCGGCTGGTCGCCCCCGCGTTCAGCCCGCGTGGCATCGAGGCGCTCCGTCCTCACGCGGTGCGGCTGGCCGAAGGGCTGGTGGATCGCATGCTGGCCGAGGGACCACCCGCCGATCTGGTGCGTGATCTGGCCAAGCCGCTGCCTAGCGCGCTGATGTCGGAGCTGCTCGGGCTGCCCGCCGCAGATCAGGAGAAGTTCTTCGGCTGGGCCGAGATCATGGTCAGCGGCGCCGGGTTGGCGCCTGCCGAGATCATCGCCACGATCGGCGAGCTGGACAGCTACCTGACCGGCCTGGTCGCCGAGCGCCGCCGGGAACCGCGGGACGACCTGCTCAGCGTCCTGGTCGCCGCGCGCGACGAAGGGGACCGGCTCACCGAGCAGGAACTGGTCGGCATCAGCGTGACACTGCTGCTGGCCGGCCTGGAGACGACGACCAATCAGATCGGCAACTTCGCCTGGCATCTGCTCAGCCGTCCCGAGCGGATGGCTTGGCTGCGCGAAGACCTCACCAGGCTGCCGGGCGCCGTCGAGGAGATGCTGCGCTTCACCCCGATCGCGACCAGCGCCGGGTTCACCAGGGTGGCCACCGAGGACGTGCCGCTCGGCGGTGTCACCATCCAAGCGGGTGACGCGGTGCTGGTCGACCTGGATTCGGCCAACCGCGACGAGGCCCTGTACGACGACACCGACGAGCTACGGCTGGACCGGGTGGGGCCGCCGCATCTGGCCTTCGGGCACGGCCCGCATTTCTGCCTGGGCGCGCAGCTGGCCCGGATGGAACTCGTGGTGGCGCTGACCGCGCTGCTGGAGCGGGTACCCGGCCTTCGGCTGGCGGTGGAGCCCGGGGAACTGCGCTGGCACACCGATCGGGTGGTCCGCGGCCTGCGGGAGCTGCCGGTGCGGTGGTGACCGGCGCCGTTCACCACCGCACCGGCAAAGCCTTGAGCCCGTTGACCAAAGGCGACGACTTGATCGGGAGTTCGGCCGCCGGGATCGCCACCCGCAGCCTCGGCAACCGCTCGAAAAGCACCGTCAACGCGACTTCGAGTTCCTGACGGGCCAGGTTCTGCCCGAGGCACTGGTGCACCCCGAATCCGAAGGCGACATGCCTGCGGTGGCCGTCGCTCAGGTCGAGCCGGTCCGGGTCGGGATTCTCGCGGTGGTCGCGGTTGGCGACCGCGGTGGAGAAGATCAGGGCCTCCCCGGCCAGGATCCGGACGCCGGCGATGTCGATGTCGGCGGTCGCCACCCGGTTGACGACCGTGTCGGTCACGGAGGTGTGCCGCACGAGGGCTTCCACCGCGGCCTCCGGTGCTGCGCGGAGCGCGGCCAGCCGCTCCGCGTCACCGGCCAGCAGCGCGGCGCCGAGGGCGATGCTGCTCGACAAGGTCTCGTGCCCGGCTCCGAGCAGCAGCACCATCGTGTTGACCAGCTGCGCCATGGTCATCCGGCCGGGCAGGACCTGTTCGGCCAGCAGATGACTGATCAGATCCGGCCCCGGGTGATCGGCCTTCGCCTCGGCCAATTCGCTGAGATAGCCGATCAGTTCCGTCGCGGCCCGTACGACTTCGGCCTGGTCGTCGGCGGTGATCATCGTGCGGGTGCGGTGCTGGAAGAACTCGTGGTCGGCGTAGGGGACCCCGAGCATCTCGCAGATCACCATCGACGGCAGGGGCAGGCAGTAGGCGGCCACGAGGTCCGCGGACCGGGCGTCGTTCGCCATCTCGTCCACGAGTGATTCCGCCAGCCGCCGCAGTGCCGGGCGCATCTCCCGCACGCGCCGGACGGTGAACCAGGAGGTCACCATCCGGCGGAAGCGATGGTGCTCCGGGTCGTCCATCCCGGCCAGCGTCCGCAGCGGCGTGCCCTCGGCGGGGGAGGGGAGCAGCGCGGGGAAACCCGGCCTTGTCCGGTCCGCCGAGACCCGCCGGTCCGCGAGCAGGTCACGGGTTTCGGCGAAACCCGTGACCAGCCAACCGGAATCGCCGTTGGGCAAGGTGACCCGGGAGACGGGCCGCCGGGCGTGCAGCTCGCGATACGCCGTCGGCGGACCGTACGGGCAGGTCCTCGGCTGGGGCAGCCGCAGCGGCCCGTCGACGGGCTCGGTCATGCCCCGGACGCCACGGACTGTTCCGCCGTGCTGTCCACCGCGGCCGGCGCCGGTGGCCGCCTGCGTTTGGCCAGCAGCCCGCAGACCGCGCCGAGGAGCACCGCGGCGATCGGCAGGACCATCGCGCCGTGCATGGCCGCGACGTAACCGCCGGAGAACACCTCGTTCGCCGCGGCCGTGATCTGCCGGGCGACGGCCGGGGTGGCCCCGCTCGGGACCGGCACCGCGGTGCCGGCCTGCAGATCGGCGAAGTCCAGGCCGCTGCCGGTGGCACGCCGCACTCCGTCGACGAATTCCCCGCGCACCTCGGGAGGCAGCGTCGCGGCCACCGACTCGGCGCGGGTCACCAGGTTGCCGACGAGCTGGTTCTGCAGCAGCACACCGAAACCGGCGGTGCCGAGCACCGCGCCGATCTGCCTGGTCGCGTTCAGCACGCCGGCCGCCGAGCCCGCCATCATCGGCTGCACGTCGTACATGGCCACGGTGGTCAGTGGTGCGAACGTCGCGCCGAGGCCCAGCCCCATCACGATCATCGCGGGCAGCAGCGTCCACACTGTACTGTCCACAGTGGACGTCAGGGAGAAGATCAGCAGGCCGAGGCCGAACAGCAGCAGGCCGGTGACGACGATCGGTTTGCCGCCCACCTTGTCGCTGAGCCTGCCCGCGTACGGGCCGAGCACCACGGAGATCGCCGACATCGGCAGGCTGATCATGCCCGCGGCCAGCGCCGAGAAGCCCAGCACCGACTGCGCGTAGAGCTGGAAGCCGATCGCCATGCTCATGATGCCGACCGACAAGCCGATGGCGCTGGCGTTCATCAGGCTGAAGTTGCGGTTGGCCAGCAGCGCGAACGGCACCATGGGCGTGCGCGTGCCGGGCCTGCGCTGGGTGAAGCCGAACGCGACCAGCAGTACCACGCCCAGCACCAGCAGCAGCGGGATGCTCACGAACGACCAGATCGTCCCCCAGCCGTAGCGCTGGCCCTCCTGCAGGCCGAACGCCAGGCAGGACAGGCCGAGGATCACCAGCACCGCGCCGGGCACGTCAAAGCGGCCGGTCCTCGGCGGCTTGGCCCCCGCCGGGATGATCATCGGCGCGAACACCAGGATCAGGATGCCCAGCGGCACGTTGATGGTGAAGATCCAGCGCCAGTCGAGCACGCCGACGAGGAAGCCGCCCAGCGGCGGTCCGGTGATGGTGGCGACGCCGGCCACCGCGCCCCAGACCCCCAGTGCGGCTCCGCGCCGCTCCGGCGGGAAGACGCTCATGATGATCGACATCGTCTGGGGGATCAGCAAAGCGGCGCCGAGGCCTTGCAGCGTGCGGGCCGCGATGAGCTGGCCGGGGTCCTGCGCCAGCGCGCACAGCAGGGACGCGAGCGTGAACACCGCGACCCCGGCGAGGTAGACGCCGCGTTTCCCGAACAGGTCGCCGAGCCTGCCGCCGGTGATCAGGAAGACCGCCAGCACCAGCACGTAGGAGTTGCTGACCCAGAGCACCTCGTTGTAGGACGTGCCCAGCCGCTCGACGATGTTCGGGATCGCGACGCCGACGACCGTCGTGTCGAGCAGGGTCATGAAGAACCCGAGACAGAGGGCCACCAGCACGGCCCAGGGATTCCCCCGCAGTTTACTCATCCGTCCGCTTTCTCTTCGGTTGACTGTTCGCCGGCCCGCCAGTCCAGGCGGCCCTCGTGGATGTCCTCGACGATCGCGCGCGTCAGGTCCAGATCGGCGCGCAGATGTGCTTGCAGGTGCCGGATCTCGACGATGTCGATCGCCGCCACGCCGCGTTTGACCAGCGCGTCGCTCCCGGTCGTCGCCGACGCCAGCGACGCCTCCAGGAGCACGGCCCGCTGCTCCAGCTGTGCGACCGCGTCCTCCTTGGAGAGCAGCGACATGAAGGCGAGCGCGGCGCAGTAGGTCGGGTACTCCGGCTGGAGCGTGGAAAGCAGTTCACGTAGCCGTTCGAGGGCGACCTCGCGCCCTTCGTCGGTGATCGCGTAGACCGTCCGCTCCGGGCGCTTGCCCTCCCGGGTGGTCTCGACCATTTCGATCAGCGCGGCCTTCGTGAGCACGTCGAACGTGTGATAGAGCGCGCCGTGGGTGACTTTGATCAAGTGATCGAGTCCTTGTTCTCGCAGGCGCTGCCGGACTTCGTAGGGGTGCTGGGGTTGCTGGCTGAGCAGTCGCAGCACGGCCAGACCGAGGATGGTGAGGGTTCGCATAGACACTTCTCCGATCGAGTCCGATCAGTATAGTCCAAAAAGACTATTTGGCCTCGGGCAGGTCGGCGGGCGGGGCGCCGACCGCCGCGGTAAGGGCACGTTAGGGGTGCCTCGCCGGTGCTGGCCGCTGTTAGCGTCGAGCCGTCTCTGGGGCTCTGAGCTGTGCAAACGCGCTGGGGACGAGCACGCACCCGCAGGCTGAGGAAGGTGGTTCCCGACTGTGTCGGCACTTCAAGGGCGTCCCGCCGAACCGGCGTTGAGACTGGACGACTCCCTGTCGCAGCGGCCGCACGAGCTGTACCGGAGCCTGCACGAGACGGGCGCCGGGGTGCAGCGCGTGATCATGCCGCCCGGCGCGGGGCCGTGGAGCGGACTGCCGGTGTGGCTGGTCACTGGCTACCGCGAGGCGCGGGCCGCGCTCGCCGACCCGCGGCTGAGCAACGACCTGCAGCGCACCGCCCGTTTCTTCGGCGGCGGGGCGGGGAACAGCCGGGGAGCGTTCTCCGTCGCGTTGTCCCGCAACCTGCTGCACGCCGACCCGCCCGACCACACCAGGCTGCGGAAGCTGGTCAACAAGGCGTTCACCTCGCGGGCGGTGCAGCGGCTGGAACCCCGGATCGAACAGATCACCGCGGATCTGCTCGACCGGCTGGACGGCGTCGACGAGACCGATCTGCTGGTCTCCTACGCCTCGCCGCTGCCGATCATCGTCATCTGCGAGCTGCTGGGCATCCCGGCCACCGACGAGGACGCCATCCGGTCGTGGACGAAGGGTCTCGTCTCCGGCGCCTCACCCGCCGAGATGGCCACCGCCTCCGAGGAGATCGGCGCCTACCTGACCGATCTGGTCGCCCGGAAGCGCGCCGACCCCTCGGACGACCTGCTCTCCGAGCTCATCCGGGCCAACGAGAACGGTGACCAGCTCGCCGACGCGGAACTGGTGCCGATCACCTTCGTGCTGCTCATCGCGGGGCACGAGACGACGATCAACCTGATCGGCAACGGCGTGTACGCCCTGCTTCGCGATCGCCCCCAGCTGGAGCGGCTTCGCGCCGACAGCTCCCTGCTCCCGCGGGCCGTCGACGAGCTGCTGCGCCACGAGAGCCCGAGCAGTCACGGCACCTTCCGGACGACCACGGCGGAGCTCCCGCTGGGCGACGTGGTGATCCCGGCGGACGAGCTGGTCCTCGTCTCCCTGATCGCCGCCAACCGCGATCCGGCCCAGTTCGAGCGGCCCGACGTCCTCGACTGGTCCCGGCCGCAGACCTCCAACCTCGCCTTCGGGCACGGCATCCACCATTGCGTCGGCGCGCCGCTGGCCAGGATGGAAGGCCGTATCGCGCTCGGCAGGCTGCTGGAGCGTTTCCCCGAAATCGCGCTGGCCGTCGACGAGAAAGACCTGGCGTGGACCCAAAGCACGCTCATCCACGGACTCCGGTCGTTGCCGGTCCGGCTGAACGGAAAGGCCGAGCAGTGATCACCAGGGCGGCTTCCATCGGAGTACCGGTCACCGACCAGGACGTGGCCGTCGAGTTCTTCGTCGGTGTCCTCGGTTTCGAAAAGCGGGTCGACGTCCCTGTCGAACGGGGAAGGTGGATCGAGGTCGCGCCGCCGGGCGCGGAAACCGTGCTCACGCCGTACACCTGGCTGGATCACCACGACGACAAGGCGGGCGTCTTCACGCGCATCGTCCTGGAATGCCAGGACCTGATCGGCCTGCACGAAGAGCTGGTGGCCAAGGGCGTCGAGTTCGAACTGGAGCCGACCGAGTCGGCGGGCGGCCGGTTCGCGCATTTCAAGGATCCGTTCGGCAACCTGTTCGTGCTGGCCGAGCTCTGAGCGGCTCATCGACCGTGAAGGAACCCGCGTGATGCGATCGGCCACCCGCAAGGAAGAGGCACTCTGGCTGCTCGAGCGGCTGGTGCCGGGCAGCGGGGTCAACAACCTGCACCTCGCCTTCCGGGCGTCCGGCGAGCTGGACCTCGTGCTGCTCGACCGGGTGCTGTCGATGCTGGTGCGCAGGCATCCGGCGCTGCGGACCGTTTACCGCGCGGGCGAGACCGGCCTGTCGAAGGAAATCCACGAGGACCTTCCGGTCGCCTTCGAAGACCAGGAGTGCCCCGCGGACGAGGTGGACGGACGCCTCGCGGCCTTCGTCGCCGAGCCTTTCGAACTCGACGGCGGTGCCTTGCTGCGCGCGCTGCGGCTGCGGTGCGCGGGGGAGGACGTGTGCTGTGTCGTGGTGCACCACCTCAACTTCGACACGGTGTCCGCGGCCGTGCTGCACGAGGAATTCGTCGCGGCTTACAACGCTTTCGCCGCCGGCGACGCCTTGCCGCCGGAGCTGGAGGGCACCGCGGTGACCCTCGACGAGGTGGAGCCGAAGCCGGAGAGCCTGGCCTTCTGGCGTGACCAGTTGCGCGAGGTCCGGCCCGGCGAGCTCGAACTGTCCTGCGGCAGGCCGGACGTGGCCGAACCGAATCTCACGGGCGCGCAGGTGACGTGGCAGTTCGCCGCGGAGACCGTCGAGGTGGTGCAGGAGCTCCGGAAAGCGTTGCGGGTGCCGGAAGCCGTGGTGCTGCTGGCCGCCTACTACCTGCTGCTGCACGCGCACGGCGCCGGCCCGGACCTCGTCGTGGGCTCGCCGATGAACGTCCGGGGGCGGGAGACCGCCAAGGCCGTCGGCTATCACGTCAACGTGACGCCGCTGCGGCTGCGGGTCGACCCGGCGGAGGATTTCCGCGGCCTGGTCCGGCGGGTCAGGGGAGTGTTCTTCGGCGCGCTCACCCATCTGGACGTCCCGGTGGACAACCTGCTCGCCGAGATCCCGCGGACGGGTTCTTCGTGGCGGCACACCGTGTTCCGGCACGTGTTCAACTACATCCCCGAGACCGGCACGCCGTCGTTCCGGCTGGGCGGCCTGCCCGCCGAACCGCTCGCGGCCGAGCCGGGGTTCAGCAAGTTCGATCTGGAGTTCTTCCTGCTGCCGACCGCGGACGGCCTCCGCGTGCGTGCCGCGTACTACACCGAGGTGCTCGGGCAGGCGGACGTGCAGGCGTTGGTCCGGCGTTATGAAGCGTTGCTGTCGTCGCTGGCGGAGAATCTCGATCGCCCGGTCGGTGACGCCCTGGTGTTCAGCGCCGAGGACGACGCCGTGATCGGGAAGGCGAACCGCACCGGTAAACCGGTCGCGTGGCCCTCGGTGCCGTCGGCCGTCGCCGCGGCCGTCGAGGCGGCACCGGAGGCGGTCGCGGTCGAGGACGGCGACCGCGAGGTGACCTACCGGCAGCTGTGGGACACCGCGGCCGCGACCTGTGAGCGGCTGCGCGACGCCGGCGTCGGCCCCGGCGAGGTCGTCGCGCTCGTCGCGCCGCGGAGCGCGGAACTCGCGGCGGCCGCGCTCGGTGTCTGGCTGGCCGGTGCCACCTACCTGCCGCTCGACCCGGACCACCCCGAACAGCGCATCGCCTACCAGCTGGCGGATTCCGGCGCCAAGGTCGCGCTCGCCGAGGCGGCGATCCCGGGCGGGACCGGCTGCCGGGCACTCGCGTTGACCCCGATCGGATCCGTCCCGGCCAAGCCCGCGCTCCCGCTCCCCGCCACCGACGCGCCCGCCTATCTCATCTACACGTCCGGCTCCACCGGACGTCCTAAAGGGACGGTCGTCGGACATCCGGCGCTGGCCAACCTGATCAGTCATTTCGCCGACGAACTGGGCCACCGAGGCCAAACCGGAACGCTTTGGCTGACCACGTTCTCCTTCGACATCTCGGCCCTCGAACTGTTCCTCCCGCTGGCCACCGGCGGACGGCTCGTCGTCGCGCCGGACGAAGCGCGCGTCGACGGCGGCGTGCTGAAGGAACTGCTGGGCCGCCACGAGGTGTCGACCCTGCAGGCGACCCCGACCACCTGGCGTCTGGTCGTCGACGACGTGTCCGGCGAGCTGGCCGGCCGGACCGTGCTGTGCGGCGGTGAACCGCTGCCGTCGTCGCTGGCGCGTCAGCTGGTGGACACCGGATGCGAGCTGTGGAACGTGTACGGCCCGACGGAGACGACGATCTGGTCCACCGCGGGCCGGGTGCACGACGGCCGGATCACCGCGGGCGCCCCGATCGGCAACACGACGGTGTTCCTCGCCGATCCGAGCGGCCGGGAACTGCCCGTCGGCGTGACCGGCGAGCTGTGCATCGCGGGCGCGGGGCTGGCCGAGGGCTATCACGACCGGCCGGAGCTCACCGAGGCGCGGTTCTCCGTGCACCCCCGCCACGGCCGCTTCTACCGGACGGGGGATCTGGCCCGCTGGCTGGAGGA
This sequence comes from Amycolatopsis sp. EV170708-02-1, assembly GCF_022479115.1. Taxonomy (NCBI): domain Bacteria; kingdom Bacillati; phylum Actinomycetota; class Actinomycetes; order Pseudonocardiales; family Pseudonocardiaceae; genus Amycolatopsis; species Amycolatopsis sp. EV170708-02-1. Next base: position 235,090 of record NZ_CP092497.1, on the reverse strand, counting down.
CGGCACCCTGGAGCTGCTCGGCCGGGCCGACCGTCAGGTCAAGCTGCGGGGCAACAGGATCGAGCTGACCGAGGTCGAATCGGTGCTGCTCGCCCATGACGAGGTCGCGGGCGCGGCGGTGGTCGTGTCCGACGACGTACTGGTCGCCTATGTCGAGGCGGACACGGAACCCGGCCTGGAGGAGCGGCTCTGGGCGCACGCGGGCGCCCTGCTGCCGAAGTCCGCGGTGCCACAGGAGTTCGTCGTGGTCGACCGGATCCCGCTCACCGGCAACGACAAGGTGGACTACCCGGAACTCGTGCGGCGGGCGGCGGACAGGGCCGCGGAGCGCGCGACCACGCCCGGCGAGGAGCAGGAACTCGACCCGTTGACCGCCGATGTGGTCGCGCTGTTCCGTGAGCTGCTCGACCGCGGTGACATCGGGCCCGGCACGAACTTCTTCTCGCACGGTGGCCATTCGCTGCTGGCGGCCAAACTGGCCCAGCAGGTCAAACACCTGACCGGTGTACGGGTGCGCCTCGCCGACGTCTTCGCCCATCCGGCGCCGGCGGCACTCGCGGACTTCGTGCGAGCCGCCTCGGCGTCGAGCTGACCGAGGTCCGCGACGCCTCGGATCACTCCGTCACGGGCAGGCATTCGGCGAGCAGGCCGACGACGTCGCGCCAAGCCCGCTCCGCGTGCCGCGCGTGGTAGGCGACGCCGGGGAGCACGGCGTGGTCGACCGTCGGGTGGTGGAAGGCGTGCTCGGCGCCGCCGTAGACCACGAGCCGCCAGTCGACGCCCGCCTCCTGCATTTCGGCGGTGAACGCTTCCCGTTGCGCGGGCGGCATGATCGGGTCTTCCGAGCCGACCCCGGCCCAGACCGGGCAGCGGATGCGCGCCGCTTCGCCCGGCCGCCCGGTGGTCAGCGCGTTGACCGTGCCGATCGCGCGCAGGTCGACGCCGTCCCGTCCGAGCTCCAGCGCGATCGCGCCGCCGGTGCCGTATCCGATGGCGGCGATCCGGTCCGGGTCGGTCCGCGGCTCGGCGCGCAGCACATCGAGGGCCGCGTGACCGATTTCCCGCATCCGGCCGGGATCGGCGAGCAGCGGCATCGCGTACGCCAGCATCTCTTCGGGGTCGGCGAACCAGCGCCCGCCGTTGATGTCGAACGCCAGCGCCACGTACCCCAGCTCGGCAAGGGCGTCGGCCCGGCGGCGCTGGAAGTCGTTCAGCCCCGGCCCTTCGGGACCGATCAGGACCGCGGGACGGCGGCCGGCCCCGGCGGGGAGCGCGAGGCGCCCGACCATCGTCAGCCCGTCGGCGGGGTATTCGACCGTGCGTGTCGTGACCGGCATGAACCGGACTCTAATGATCGTCGAGCCCGGCCGGGCCGGTGTTCACGGACAGCGGAACGGCGTCCCCGTCGCGAGGTCCGTCCATTGTGGATTCCGCGGCGCGGGACGGGACCAGGCGGAACAGGGCCATCGCGCTGACCATGCTGACGCCGCAGATCGCGGCCAGATACCAGGTGATGCCGGTGGTCGAGCCGGTGGCGTTGAGCACCGCGGTCGCGATCATCGGGGCGAGCCCGCCGCCGAGGATCGCGCCGCCCTGCAGCAGCAGCGACATCCCGGAGAACCGGACGTTGACCGGGAAGGTGTCCGCGATGATCGCGCCCTGCACGCAATGGGTGATCGGGACGACCAGGCCCATGCCCGCCAGCGCGAGCATCGCGAGCCCGGTGTTCCCGGTGTTCAGCAGCGGGAAGAAGGCGAGACACCACAGCAGGAGCGCGGCCGACCCGGCGACGAACATGGTGCGCCTGCCGTGGCGGTCGGCGATCCGGGTCCAGAGCGGGATGGTGGCGAACCACAGCACCGCCGACCCGGTCACCGAGAGGATCAGGAACTGCCGGTCGTAGTGGAGGCTCTGGGTCCCGTAGGACAGGGTGAAGACCATGAACACGTAGGCGACCGCCGAGTTCGCCACGCCGACCAGCAGGGTCAGTGCGAGCCTGCCGAAGCCGACCTTGAACGCCGCCCCGAGCGGGAACCGGACCACCTTGTCGTCCTGCGCCGCCCGGGTGAACGACGGTGATTCGGTGATCCGCAGCCGGATCATCAGGCCGATCGCGACCAGCACGAAGCTCAGGAGGAACGGGATCCGCCAGCCCCACGCGGCGAACACGCTCGCGGGCATCACCGCGCTGCTGCCGAGGAACAGCAGATTCGCCAGCACCAGCCCGGCGGGCGTGCCCATCTGCGGGAACCCGGCGTACCGGTTCCGCTGTCCGGCGGGCGCGTGTTCCATCGACATCAGGGTCGCCCCCGCGCCTTCGCCGCCGAGCCCGATGCCCTGCACGATCCGCATCGCGACCAGCAGGATCGGCGCCCAGATGCCGATCGCCTGGTAGTTCGGGATCAACCCGATCAACGTGGAGCCGACGCCCATCAGCATCAGCGAGACCACCAGCGTGGACTTGCGGCCGATCCGGTCGCCGAAGTGGCCGAACACCAGACCGCCGAGCGGGCGGGCGATGAAGCCGACGGCGAAGGTGCTGAAGGCGGCGAGGGTGCCGACAGCGGGGCTGAGCGAGGGGAAGAACTGTTTGTTGAAGATCAGCGCGGACGCGGTGCCGTAGAGGAAGAAGTCGTACCACTCCAGGGTGGTCCCGGCGAGGGTGGCGGCGGCGATCTTGCGGGGCGCGGGAGCGTTCATCTGCGATAACCCAATCGAGTCGGGCGACAGCCGAGCGCGGCTGCTGGCGATTGGGCAGAAGCCTGACACCGTGAGGCATAGGCCACAAATGCCGAATCGTCAGTCTGTTATGTCCATATGGGTATAGCTGGCGAGGTGGGGCGCTTTGGGTGGGCTTGCGTTGCCGCGGTGTGTTGCGAAAGTGGCTTTCGCAACACGATGGCCGGGTCGGTCGCTCACCCTCCGGACCCTGATCGCGGCTCGGTGCCGTGGCGGAGCCGGCGAGGTGAGTGGGGAGGATTTCGGACGTCCAACGTCCGAAATCCTCCCCGCTCGACGGGCTTGGCGGAAGATCGGGGACGGTGAGCGTCCTGAATCTTCCGTTGATCAAGGTCCGGGGCGGGGCGCGGGAGGGTGGCGAACCTGGCACAGTCCCCCTGTGGCGTTGGACGATCTGCCGGACTGGCTGCCGGCCTGGTGTGCGGAGCACTTGGGGGCCGAACCGGTCGGCGTCCGGTTCGAACTGCGGTCGATGTCGGAGGTCTTCGGCCTGCGGCTGGCAGGCGGGCGGGACGTCGTCGTGAAGGCGCGCGAGGACGACGGGCGGGCTGCGTCCTGTCTCGCCGCGCAGACCTGGTTGGCGGACAAGGGGTTTCCTTGTCCGCGGCCGCTCACGTCCGCGATCGGCGTCGGCCTGCTGGCCGTGCACGCCGAGGAGTTCCGGCCCGGCGGTGAGCCGCTGCCCGGCGACTCGCCGGACGTCGCCGTGCGCTACGCGGAGGTGTTCGCCCGGCTGATGGCCGGCCTGTCCGGCTTGGCCGTCTCGCCGCCGTTGCCGAATCCGCGCTGGTCGCGGTGGGATCACCGGGATCCCGGGGTGTGGCCGTCGATCCGGTCTCTCGACGAGCTGGATCAGAGCGCGGTGCCCGCTTATGTCGTCGACACGGCGCGCCGGGTACGCGAGCGGCTGCTGGCCGCGAAGCTGCCGTGCGTGCTGGGCCACGCGGACTTCGAAGCGCAGAACCTCTGCTGGCACGGCACGGAGGTGTGGTCGGTGCACGACTGGGACAGCTTGGCGTGGCAGCCGGAGGCGGCGCTGGTGGGCGCGGCGAGTGGCGTGTTCCCCAAGACCGGGCCTGCCATGCTGCCGCCGATCGAGAGCTCCGACGCGTTCCTGGCGGCCTATCAGGACCATCGTGGGCGACGGTTCACCGCGGAGGAGCAGGAGGTCGCGTGGGCGGCCAGCCTGTGGACGGCGGCGCACGACGTCCGCTGGGAAGCGCTGCACGGCACGGCTCCGAAGGCTGACGACGCTCTCCGCGCGCAGGCGGCCGAACGTCTTCGGCGAGCGAACGCCTGACCCTGGGATATGTTCGTTTGGCTATAGCAGGGGAGCGGATACGCATTTGTTCCGCATGGCCCGGCGGGCCACAGTGGACGGCATGACACAGCCAGTGCGGTGGATCCGCAACTTCGTGGACGGTGGGTTCGCCGAGCCGGACGGACCGGGGTTCCCGGCGGTCGATCCGGCGACCGGCGCGGAGTTCGCCCGGGTGCACGAGGCGGACCGGGCGCTGGTGCACCGTGCGGTCACCGGCGCCCGCGCCGCGTTGCACGACGGCTGGGCGGACACCCCGGTGCGGGAGCGGACGGCGTTGCTGCGCCGGGTGGCCGACCGGATCGAGGCCCGGTTCGAGGAGTTCGTCGCGGCCGAGGTCGCGGACACCGGAAAGCCGGTCACGCAGGCCCGCGAGCTGGACGTGGCCCGCGCGGTGGCGAACTTCCGCACCTTCGCCGACGTGATCGCGGCCGCCGGCCAGGAATCGTTCGTCACCGACCTGCCCGGCGGGGCGCAGGCGCTGAACTACGCGGTGCGCAAACCGCTCGGCGTGGTCGCGGTGATCGTGCCGTGGAACCTGCCGCTGCTGTTGCTGACCTGGAAGGTCGCGCCCGCGCTCGGCTGCGGCAACGCGGTCGTGGTCAAGCCGAGCGACCAGACGCCGTCCACCGCGACCCTGCTGGCCGAAGTGCTGGCCGAGGCCGGCCTGCCCGCAGGCGCCTACAACGTGGTGCACGGGTTCGGCGGCGATTCGGCGGGGCAATATCTGACCGAGCATCCCGGCATCGACGGGGTGACGTTCACCGGCTCGTCGGCCACCGGCACCCAGGTGATGCGCACGGTCGCGCCCCGGGTCCGGCCGGTGTCGTTCGAGCTCGGCGGGAAGAACGCCGCCATCGTGTTCGAGGACGCCGATCTCGACGAGACGCTGGCCGGGCTGACCCGGTCGGTGTTCGCGAACACCGGGCAGGTGTGCCTGTGCACCGAGCGGGTGTACGTGCAGCGCTCGGTGTTCGACGACGTCGCGGCCGGGCTGGTGGAGCGGGCGCGCGGGCTGCGGCTCGGCGACCCGAAGGCCGAGCGGACCACCACCGGCCCGCTGATCTCGCCGGAGCACCGGCGCAAGGTGCTGGACTACCTCGCGCTGGCCGAGGAGGCCGGCGCCAAGACCCTGACCGGCGGCGGGATCCCCGAGCTCGGGCCGGAACTCGACGGCGGCTCCTGGCTGGAGCCGACCCTGTGGACCGGCTTGACCAACAAGGACCGGCCAGTGCGGGAGGAGATCTTCGGCCCGGTGGCCGCGCTGATCCCGTTCGACACCGAGGACGAGGCGATCGCGCTGGCCAACGACACCGAATACGGGCTCGCGTCCTCGGTGTGGACCCGGGACCTGCGCCGGGGGCACCGCGTCGCGCAGGCCATGCACGTCGGCATGTCGTGGGTGAACACCTGGTTCCTGCGCGACCTGCGCTCGCCGTTCGGCGGGATGGGGCTTTCCGGCATCGGCCGGGAGGGCGGCGCGTCTTCGCTGCACTTCTACACCGAGCCGACGAATGTGTGCGTGCGGCTGTGACCGCGCCGGTCGACGCGGCCGCCGCGCGGCTCACGGCCGCGGCGAGCACCACGACGCCGTGCCCGCCGGTGCGGGAGTTCCTTGGTACGCAAGACATCGACGCGGCCTACGCGGTGCAGCGCAGGCTGCGCGACGAGCGGGTCGCGGCGGGCGCCAGGGTGGCCGGGGCGAAGATCGGGCTGACCGCGCCCTCGGTGCAGCGCCAGTTCGGCGTGTACCAGCCGGATTTCGGTGTGCTGTTCGACGACATGCTGTACGCGCACACCGAGCCCGTTCCATATCGGCGCTTCCTGCAACCGCGGGCCGAGGGCGAGATCGCGTTCGTGCTCGGCCGTGATCTGGACGTGCCGGGTGCTTCGGTCGCGGACGTGCTGCGGGCGACCGAGTTCGTGGTGCCCGCGATCGAGATCGTGGACTCCCGGATCGACGCCTGGGACCTGTCCATTGTGGACACGGTGGCGGACAACGCGTCCAGTGGGGCGGTGGTGCTGGGGTGCACGCCGTTCTCGTTGACCGGCCGGGATCTCGCCGCGACCGGGATGACGCTGGAGCTGGACGGCGAGCCGGTGTCCTTCGGCGCGGGCCACGCCTGCCTCGGTTCGCCGGTGGCCGCCGTGGCCTGGCTGGCCCGCGAGCTGGCCGCCCGCGAGCAGCCGTTGCGCGCCGGCGACGTGGTGATGTCCGGGGCGCTCGGCCCGATGGTGCCGGTCACGGGAGCGGGCCGGTTCCGGCTGCGGCTGGACGGGCTCGGCGAGGTCGACGCGGTGATCGAGGAGGAAACTCAGTGACAGCAACGGTTCCGGTCGCCGTCATCGGCTCCGGCAATATCGGCACCGATCTGATGATCAAGGTGCTGCGGTTGTCGAAGACGCTGCGGATGGCCGCGATGGCGGGCATCGATCCGGCGTCGGACGGGCTCGCCAGGGCGGCCAGGCTGAAGGTGGCCACCACCCACGGCGGCATCGACGGCCTCGTCGCGCTGCCGGAGTTCGCCGGTGTGCGGGTGATCTTCGACGCGACGTCGGCCGGTGCGCACCGGCGGCACGCCGAGGTGGCCGAGGCACACGGCAAGCTGATGATCGACCTGACCCCGGCCGCGCTCGGCCCGTTCGTGGTGCCGCCGGTGAACCTCGACGAGCACCTCGCCGCGCCGAACGTGAACATGGTGACCTGCGGCGGACAGGCCACGATCCCGATGGTGGCCGCGGTGTCTTCGGTCGCGCCGGTCGCGTACGCGGAGATCGTCGCCTCCATTTCGTCCCGTTCGGCAGGGCCCGGGACCAGGGCGAACATCGACGAGTTCACCGAGACCACGGCGGCCGCGATCCGCGAGGTCGGTGGCGCCGCGACGGGCAAGGCGATCATCGTGCTGAACCCGGCCGACCCGCCGATCGTCATGCGGGACACGGTGTACTGCCTCGTCGAGGGGGAGCCGGACCGGGAGAAGATCGCGGCGGCGGTCCGGCAGATGGCCGAACGGGTACGCGAGTACGTACCGGGCTACACGCTGAAACAGGAAGTGCAGTTCGACCCGGTGCGCCGGCAGTGGGTGCCCGGACTGGGCCGGGAGCTCACCGGGTTGAAGGTCTCGGTGTTCCTCGAAGTGCTCGGCGCGGCCCACTATCTGCCGGATTACGCGGGAAATCTCGACATCATGACCTCGGCGGCGCTGCGCACGGCCGAGCGGATCGCCGAACTGAGGGGGTGGCTCGGATGAAGGTCTACCTGCAGGACGTGACCTTGCGCGACGGCATGCACGCGATGGGGCACGCGTACACGGTGGACCAGGTCCGGCGGATCGTGTCCGCCGTGGACAAGGCCGGCGTGGCGGCGATCGAGGTCGCGCACGGCGACGGACTCGGCGGGTCCAGCGCGACGTACGGTTTCGGCGCGCACACCGACGAGGAATGGATCACCGCGGCCGCCGAGGTGATCGAGAACGCGACGCTGACCACGTTGCTGCTGCCCGGAATCGGCACCATCGGACAGCTGCGCCGCGCCCGCGACCTCGGGGTGCGCAGCGTGCGGATCGCCACCCACTGCACCGAGGCCGACGTGGCCGCGCAGCACATCGCCTGGGCCCGCGAACACGGTATGGACGTATCCGGATTCCTGATGATGAGCCACCTTTCCCCGCCGGCCGCGCTCGCCGAACAGGCCAGGCTGATGGAGTCCTACGGTGCGCAGTGCGTCTACGTCACCGATTCCGGTGGGCGGCTGACGATGAACGGGGTCGCTGAACGGATCGACGCGTATCGGCAGGTGCTCGACGCGCGGACCGAGATCGGCATCCACGCGCACGAGAACCTTTCCCTTTCGGTGGCGAACAGCGTGACCGCGGTCGAGCACGGCGCGTCCCGGGTGGACGTCGCGCTGGCCGGGCAGGGCGCGGGGGCGGGCAACTGCCCGGCCGAACCGTTCGTCGCGGTCGCCGACCTGCTCGGCTGGGAGCACGGCGCGGACCTGTTCGCGTTGCAGGACGCGGCGGACGACCTGATCCGCCCGCTGCGGGAACGGCCGGTCCAGGTGGACCGCGAGACGCTGACCCTCGGCTACGCCGGGGTGTACTCGAGTTTCCTGCTGCACGCCGAACGCGCGGCGGCCCGCTACGGGCTGGACACCCGGCGGATTCTCACCGAGGTCGGCAGGCGCGAGCTGGTCGGCGGGCAGGAGGACATGATCGTGGACATCGCACTCGACCTGGTACGGAGCGGCACATGACGGCCATCGCGGCGCTCGCCGAGCGCCTGGACACCGCGCAGACGACGCGTGTGGACACGCCGAGCCTCGCCGACGACCACGCGCTGGACATCGCCGACGCGTACGCGATCCAGGCCGCGCTGGTGGCGCGGCGGGAGACCCGTGGCGAGCGGGTGATCGGGGTCAAACTGGGACTGACCAGTAAGGCGAAGATGGCGCAGATGGGCGTGTCCGAGGTGATCGCCGGCAGGCTCACCGACGCGATGCGGGTCGCCGACGGCGGCGAGGTCCCGTTGGCGCGCTTCATCCATCCGAAGGTGGAGCCGGAGGTCGCGTACCGGCTGGCCCGCGACATCGATCTCGCCGACCCCGCGTTCGACGTGGAGTCCGCTGTGGACGCGATGGCCCCGGCGATCGAGATCATCGACTCCCGGTACCGGGATTTCCGGTTCACCCACACCGATGTGGTCGCGGACAACACCTCGGCCGCGGGATATGTGCTCGGGCCGTGGCGCGCGTTCGGCGAGGTGGCGAACCGGGCGGTGCGGCTGCGCTCCGGCGACCGGGAGGTGATCGGCTCGACGTCGGCGATCCTCGGCGATCCGGTGCGCGCGCTGCACGCGCTGGTCGAGCTGTGCCGGAAACGGGACATCCCGTTGCGGGCCGGGCAGGTGGTGCTGGCCGGGGCGGCGACCGAAGCGGTGCCGTTCGCGCCCGGCGTCGCCGAGGCGGACATCGCCGGGCTCGGCCGGGTCTCGGTGCGGGGGCTGGCATGAACGGGCGCGTGATCGCCGGGCTGGCCAAGCCGAGGGGCCGGTTCCCGCATGTGAAGGTCGCCGGAGATCTGGTCTTCGTGTCCGGGACGAGTTCCCGGCGCCCGGACAACACGTTCGAGGGTGTCGAGGTGGACGAGCTCGGCACCACGAACCTGGACATCCGGGCGCAGACCCGCGCGGTGATCGAGAACATCCGCGGCATCCTGCACGAGGTCGGCGCCGATCTCGCCGACATCACGCAGATCACCACGTTCCTGGTTTCGATGAACGATTTCGGCGGCTACAACGAGATCTACGGCGAGTACTTCGACGAAACGGGCCCTGCCCGCACCACGGTCGCCGTGCATCAGCTGCCGCATCCGCATCTGCTGATCGAAATCCAGGCCATCGCCCAGCTACCGAAAGACACGGAGGTCCCCCGATGACCGGCATTCCCGAGGTCGTCAATTTCCAGGCCTGGATCGCGGAGCACGAGCATCTGCTCAAGCCGCCGGTGAACAACCGGACCATGGCACTGGGCAAGGATTTCATCGTGCAGATCGTCGGCGGGCCGAACCAGCGCACCGACTTTCACGTCGACCCCTACGAGGAATGGTTCTACCAGCTCAAGGGGAACATGCACGTGAACATCATGACCGAAGAAGGTCAGAAGACCGTTCGCATCTCCGAAGGCGACACCTGGCTGCTGCCGGGCGACATCCCGCATTCGCCGCAGCGCCCGGAGGCGGATTCGATCGGCCTGGTCATCGAGCGCGTCCGTGAAGAGGGCACGCTGGAGAAGTTCCAGTGGTACTGCCTGGAATGCGCGTCTCTGGTGCACGAGGTGGAGCTCCAGGTGCGCGACATCGTCGAGGATCTGCCGCCGGTCTTCACCGCGTTCTACGGCGACGAGCAGGCCCGCACCTGCGGAAACTGCGGCACCTTGCACCCCGGGAAGGGCTGAGATGACCGGCCTGATCGACATCCACACGCATTACGTGCCGAACGGTTGGCCGGATCTGCGTGCGGACGCCGGACCGGAGGCGCCGTGGCTGCGCGCGGAAACCGAGTCCGAAGCGATGATCATGATGGGGGACAAGGAGTTCCGCCGGATCGGCGCGGACTGCTGGAACGCGGAGACCCGGCTGCTGGACATGGACGCCGACGGCGTGCGCACCCAGGTGGTCTCCCCGACGCCCGCCTTCTTCAACTACGGCCGGACCGGCGAGCAGGCGGGCCGGATCGCCCGGATCTTCAACGATCTGGCGCTGGAGATCGTCGCACCGGCGCCGGACCGGCTGATCCCGTTCTGCCAGGTTCCGTTGCAGGACACCGACGCCGCGTGCCGTGAACTGGAACGCTGCCTGGCCGCGGGGCACCGGGGAGTGGAGATCGGCAACCACGTCGGCGACCGCGATCTGGACAGCGCCGGGGTGGAGACCTTTCTGCAGCACTGCGCGTCGCTCGGGGTCCCGGTGTTCGTGCATCCGTGGGACATGGACGGTTCGCCCCGGCTGGACCGGTGGATGGCGCGATGGCTGACCGCGATGCCGGCCGAAACGCATCTGTCGATCCTGGCATTGGTGCTCGGCGGGGTCTTCGACCGGATCGACGCGAGCCTGAAGATCTGTTTCGCGCACGGCGGCGGATCGTTCGCGTTCTGGCTCGGCCGGATGGAGAACGCCTGGCATCGGCGGAACGACGTGATCGGCACTTCGGAGTTCCCACCGTCGCACTACCTCGACCGGTTCCACGTCGATTCGGTGGTCTTCGACGAGCGGGCGCTGCGGCTGCTCGTGGACACCCTCGGCGCCGAGCGGGTGATGGTCGGCAGCGACTACCCGTATCCGCTCGGCGAACGCCCGGTCGGTGAGGTGGTGCGCAAGAGCGGCTTCCTGACCGAGGCCGAGCGGCGGCTGATCACCAGCGGGAACGCCGAACGCTTCCTCTCCCTGTTGTGACCGTCCTAAGGGGACATTCCGGTGGCGACTTCGGTCAGGCTGCGGATGAGCGCGTCCACCGACGGGCTGAGCGTGCGCTGGGCGGGCAGGGTGAGCCCGACGCTGTGCCCGATGGGTTCCAGCGCCAGCGCGACCCTGGTGATCCTCGGATCGTCCTTGGTGATGAGGCTCGGCAGCGCGGCGATCACGTCGGTCTCCAGCAGGAGCTGCCGCACGGTGAGGAACGACGTGGTCTCCACCCGGTTCGCGGGCAGCGGGAAGTCGTTGCGGGTGAACAACTGTTCCAGTTCGCGGCGCAGCGCGGTCTCCGCGCCGGGCAGGATCCACGGGTACTCCGCGAGGTCGGCCAGCGCGACCTCGGTCGCGCCCGCCAGCGGATGCGCGGTGCGCACCACCAGATCCACCGACTCGTCGTACAGTTTGCGCCGCTCGATCCGCTCGTCCGAAGGCGCGGTCAGCCTGCCGATGATGAGGTCGACCCGGCCCGCCTCCAGCTCCACCAGCAGCGCTTCCGGAGAACCCTCCCGGACCACGATGGTGAGGTACGGCCGCTCGGTCTTGATCGCGGCGATGGCGCGCGGCAGCAACATGTTCGACCCGGCGAGATGCGTGCCGACCACGACCGTGCCGCGTTCCGCGTCGGCCAGCTCGGCGACGTGCCGCCCGGCCTGTTCGAGCTGGGCGAGTACCGCCCGGGCGTGCCCGGTGAACGCCTCGCCGAACACGGTCGGGGTGACACCGCGCGGGCCGCGTTCGAACAACCGCACGTCGAGGATCTCTTCGAGTTCGTGCAGACTTCGGGTCGCCACCGGTTGCGTCACGTGCAGCTCGGCGGCGGCGCCGACCACGGTGCCCTGCCTGGCCAGCGCGTCGAGCAGGACGAGATGGCGGAACTTCAGTCGGCCGTCCAGCAGGCGTGGCAAGATCACCGGCCGATCCTACCCGTGAGGTGCGTATGACCACGATTGTCCGAACCGGACCGATTCGCTACGCCACGGCGGCCCGGTTCGCGCCGCCGGTCGCCGTTTCGGGGCAGGCGCCGTCGAGCGGGGAGATCAGCCCGCAGCCGCCGTCCCGGCTGGACCGCGTGATGGGCCCGCCGCGTGACCGGCTCCCGCAGGGCGAGGACTGTCTCAACCTGACGATCAGCACTCCCGGCCTGGATGCCGCGCGCAGGCCCGTGCTGGTGTGGCTGCACGGCGGCGGATTCTCCAGCGGTGGCGGGTTGCTGGACTGGTACGACGGCGGCGCGCTGGCCGCCGAGGGCGACCTCGTGGTGGTCGGCGTGAACTACCGGCTCGGCGCGCTCGGCTACCTGTACCTGGACGGCGTCAGCCCCGGCAACCTCGGGCTGGCCGACCAGCTGGAGGCGCTGCGCTGGGTGCGGGCGAACATCGCGGCTTACGGCGGGGATCCGGGCAACGTGACGGTCGCCGGGCAGTCGGCGGGCGGTATCTCCATCCGGCTGCTGATGGACCTGCCCGAGGCGCGCGGCCTGTTCCGGCGGGCGATCCTGCAGAGCGCGCCGCTCGGCCTCGCCACCCGGGCGCCGGACCAGGCGGACAGGCTCGGCCACGTGTTCGCCGAGGCGCTGGGCACCGACCCGCGCACCGCAGGGATCACGGAGATCCTCGCCGCGCAGAAGGAAACCGCGCTGGCCAACCTGCGGCTCAGCGGCGACCCGATGGCGCCCGCGTTCGTTCCGGTGGACAGCCTGGACAAGGCGCCCTTCGCGGACAACGTGCGCGACCTCGATGTGCTGTACGGCTGGAACGCCGACGACATGACCGCGTTCCCCGGCGCCGCCGGGACCGACGAGGTCTACGTCGGACCGCTGGCCGCCTTCGGCGACCGGCTGCGCTCGGCGGGAGCCGGTGTCTCGTCGTATCGCCTGGACTGGCGGCCCGAAGGCGCCGAGTTCGGTGCGACCCACTGCCTGGAACTGCCGCTGCTGCTCGGGACCCGGCACGCCTGGCAGGACAGTCCGATGCTGGGCGAGGTCCCGTGGGCCGAGGTCGACGCCTTCGGTACCGCCCTTCGCTCCGTCTGGGCGACCTTCGCCCGTACCGGGAAGCTCGACCCCGCTCCGGTCTCGGGCCGTCCGATCACGTTCGCCGGTCTTCGGTGACGCCGGTGTTCTTGGACCGATGGTGGGCTGAAGGCTCCCTTCGCCGAGTCTGATGCGGCGAAGGGAGCCTTCGGCCCTTGGTCGGATACGGGCCGCGAGTGGCGATTCGGACTGGGTGTCTTAGGTGCTGTCGGGCACTTGCGCGTGTCTGGAGGGACGGCGCGTGTGATCCGATGGACGACACGCGTGTCCAGGTGGACGACTCTCGGCAAGACCCCGCCGACACGCGTGTCGTCCATCCCATCACGAGTGTCGTCCGGCCGAACACGCGGAACCACCGGACTTGCGGCGCTAGGTGACCAGGTCCGGCCGGACTCTCGCGATCCCCTGGGTCAGCTGCCGGACGATGGTGCTGTTCGGCAGTCTCAGTTCCACCTCGGGACCGGGGGTGGACGGGCGCGTGAACAGTTTCGCGTGGCGGCTTTCGAAGTACCGGTCCTTGGGGATGAACACCATGGCCGGCAGGACGGCCTTCGAGTTCGGGTCGCTCTGGTCCCGCGGGAGTAGTTCCTGGCCGCGCACCGCGCGCAGCTCGTCCCACGCGATCAGGTCGGATTTGCGCCCGGCTCGCCACCACAGTCCACGTTCGTCGGCCGCGAAGCGGATCATGTGGGGGACCGAGCCGATCGCCGTCAGCAGACCGCCCACCGCGAGCGCGCCGAAGATGAAGGCCGCGGGTTCCGCGGGCATCTTGAGTTTGCGCGACGACGACGAGTTCCCGGCTTCCGGGAAGATCGCGGCCAACCCGAAGAAGATCAACAGGGCCAGTCCGCCGATGAACAACCAGCGACTGGACCGGTACTCGATTACGGGCGTCCCCGGAGCGGGTGACCATGTCTGTTCGGGCACGACCGGCACTGTAACCGACGACGCGTCCGACCACGGTGATGTGGGTGCGGCCAGGGGTGTTGCCCGTACGGGCAGCCTGGCGTACCCGAAGGTCTGCCGCTGCGCGGCTGGCCGGTCGGCGCCGCCGCGATCATCGTGGGAAGACCGCCGTCCGAGGAGGTCCGCAGTGATCCATGAGGTCGACGAGGCGTTGCGGCGGCTCGTCCGCGGCGAGACCCGGCGCGGCAGCGAGATCGAGGTCGCGTTCGACGCGCCCAACAAGGAATGGGCGGCGCGGCGCAACGCCCCCACGGTGAACGTCTATCTCTACGACGTCCGCGAAGACCTGCGACGCCGCTCGCGGGGCCTGCTCAACGAGTACGACCAGCTCGGCAAGGTCTCGGCTCGGCACCTCCCGCCGCGGCACATCAAGCTGTCCTATCTGGTCACCGCATGGACGCAGCGCCCGGAAGACGAGCATCGCGTGCTGTCCGACCTGTTGCTCGGCCTGCTCGCCTACGACGCCGTCCCGGCGTCGGCGCTCACCGGGTCGCTGGCCGAGCTGGGCCTGCCGGTGCCGATGACGGTGGCGTTGCCGCCGCCCGAGGACCGCGCCTTCGCCGACGTCTGGACCGCTTTGGGCGGCGAACTGAAACCGTCGCTGGACGTCGTCATCTCCGCGCCGGTCCACAGTGGACGGGTGTACCCGGCCGAACAGCCGCCGAAGGAAGGCCTGAAGCTCGACACCCACGACGGCGAGCTGGTCGGGCACCACGTGGCGGAGAGCGGGACGGTCGAAGGTCAGCGCCGGGTCGCGATGGCGCGCACCCACCGGAAGCCCCGATGAGCCTGGAGTACCTGTTCGAGCGGCTGGCCCGGCTCGAACAGCGGATCCGCGACGCGGTCGAGAGCCGCCGCGCCGCCGACCCGAACCCCGACGATCCCTTCCGCGGGCTGTACCTGTCGAACGAGACGATCGACGCGCTGCTGGAGGGCCACCGTGAGCCGTTCCCGCCGTTCACGGACTCCGTGCCGGGCGGTCGGCTGTACCCGCTGGCGGAACGCGCGGGGCTCACCGGTGTCGACGTCGAACTGCTGCTCGTCGCGCTCGCGCCCGACCTCGACAGCCGGTTCGAGCAGTTCTACGGCTACCTCAACGACGACGTGACCCGCCGCCGGGCGACGGCGGGTCTGGCCCTGCGCCTCTGCGGCGTCCCCGAAGCGTCGGCCGCCGGCCGGGCGCGGCTCGACGCCGACGCCCCGCTGATCACCTGTGGCCTGCTCACCATGGAAGAGGAGGAACGCCCCTTCCTGTCACGCACGCTCCGGGTACCCGACCGGGTGGTGAACCACCTGCTGGGTGACGACCGGCTCGCCCCGGAACTCGCCGGATGCGCACGCCTCGGCACGGAGAGCACCGACGTGGCCGGCGCCGATCGGCTCGCGCGGGCGATCAGAGGCCAGGTCGGGCTGGTCTATCTGAAGGAGCATCCAGGCGGAGGCGCGGAAGAGCTCGGTGTCGCGGCCCTGACCGGTGCTGGCTTTCCCGCGCTGGTGGTCGACGCGGCACGCTGGCAGGCGGAATCCCGGCAGGGCGAGCTCACCGGTTCGCTGGTGCGGGAGGCGTTGCTGCGCGGTGCGGGGCTGGTGCTGGGCCCGGTCGACGATTCGCCGCGTCTGGAGCGGCTCGCTCATCCGGCGGTCCCGTTCGTCGTGCACGGCACCGGGGCCTGGGACCCGCGATGGAGCGCCGTCCCGCCGTTGCAGCTCGACGCTTTCCCCCTGTCCGCGGCGAGCAGGGTGGATCTTTGGCGCAGCCACCTCGACGGCAGGCTCGCTCCGGACGTCGATCCGGGGGAGGCGACCGCGCATTTCGTGCTGGGGCCGGGGCAGATCGCCCGCGCGGCGAAGGCGGCGTCGGTGACGGCGCTCGCCGACGGCGGGCCGGTGCGGACGTCCCATCTTCGCGCGGGCGCGCGGAGCCAGAACGCGGCCGGTCTGCAGCGGCTCGCCCGGCGGATCGAACCCGCGGTCGGCTGGAGCGACCTCGTGCTGCCCGCGGGCGTACTGTCCCTTTTGGACGAACTGGCCGCCCGGGCACGCTACCGGGACCAGGTGCTCGACGAGTGGCGGATGCGGCCGGGCGGCGGCCGCGGCCGGGGTGTGACGGGGCTCTTCGCCGGGGATTCGGGGACGGGCAAGACGATGTCCGCCGAGGTCGTCGCCGCCTCGCTGGGGCTGGATCTCTACACGGTGAACCTGGCGACGGTGGTCGACAAGTACGTCGGCGAGACGGAGAAGAACCTGGAACGGATCTTCACCGAGGCCGCCGGAGTCAACGGGGTGCTGCTGTTCGACGAGGCGGACGCGATCTTCGGCAAACGGTCCGAGGTGCGCGACGCGCACGACCGGTACGCGAACATCGAGAGCGCCTACCTGCTGCAGCGGATGGAAACCTTCGACGGCATCGCCGTGCTGGCCACCAACCTGCGAGCGAACCTCGACGACGCGTTCACCCGGCGGCTTGACGTGATCGTGGACTTCCCGCTGCCGGACGTCGAGTTGCGGCGTCAGCTGTGGGACCGCTGCCTCGGCGAGCGGATGCCCCGTTCCGGCGACCTGGACCTCGGGTTCCTCGCGGAGGCCTTCGAGCTGGCGGGCGGGCATATCCGCTCGGCCGCGGTGACCGGCGCGTATCTGGCCGCGGAAGCCGGCCGCCCGGTGGCGATGGCGGATCTGGTCGGCGCGGTCGCGCGGGAGTACCGCAAGCTGGGCAGACTCTGCCTCGACCGCGAGTTCGGCCCGTACCTGGCGCTGGTGACCGATGGCTGACCTGCCCGTTCGGGCAGCCGATGCCGCCCTTCCGGCCGCGCATCGCAGCCTGGCGCGCGGCGCGGCGACGGCGCAAGCTGGACGGGCGGCGTAGCGACCGAGGGAGCGGACCATGCGCGGGCACAGTCACGACAACGACCTTGAACCGAGCCTGCGGCCGAAGGGCGACCGGGCGGACCGCGACGAGGGCGGCCTGCTGGGCCGCGCCGCCGCGGCCGGGCGCACCGACGTCCTCGGCGCCGCCGGAATGCTGGACCTGCAGCGGGCGGTGGGAAACGCGGGAGTGAGCACGCTGGTCGAAGAAGAACGCTCGCCGGTGCACGACGTCGTCGGCTCCGGCGGCGGCGCGCCGTTGGACACCGCGACGCGTGCGGACATGGAGGGCCGCTTCGGGCACGACTTCGGCGACGTCCGGGTGCACACCGACGGCGCCGCGCACGATTCGGCGAAGTCCGTGAACGCGCAGGCCTACACGGTGGGTTCGAACATCGTGTTCCAGCGGGACAAATACGACCCTGGTTCCGACGCGGGCAAGCATATGCTCGCCCACGAGCTGACCCATGTCGTCCAGCAACGCAGCGGGCCGGTCGAGGGCACGGACGCCGGTGGCGGGGTGAAGGTTTCGGATCCCTCGGACCGGTTCGAACGCGAGGCCGTCGCGAACGCGGACCGGCTGATGTCTGCCCCTGCGCCGGCCTCGGCCGGACCCGCGGTTCAGCGGTGCGAGGACGGCGGCGAGGCGCACGTCCAGCGTGAAGAAGCTCCTGAAGCCGAGGAAGGCGAAGAGGAGAAGATGGCGCAGACGTACGTGCAGCGGGAGGAAGAAACCGAAGAAGAGGTGTAGCCGGCAGTCGTTCTTGGCAACTGGGGCACGGCCGGTGTTTGGACGGCGTGCTCATCCCGGGTCAGCCGCTTCGCCGCCAAGGCAGGTGACTCGCGAGCGTGCGTTTTTCCCACTCCGGCAAGTCGACGTCCCAGCGGTCGATCGCGACGGTGCCGTCGGCATCGACGCGCCAGGTGCAGAAGGCCAGCGCACCCTTGGTTTCGGTCACCAGGGCGGTAAGGCTGTCGATCCCCGCCGCGACCTCTGGGCCCACGACACGGTCGAGGTCGGTGACGTCGTCCAGAAGGTGCGCTGGGCCGCCGTGGTAGTGAGTCAGCAGTATCGCGATGTCGCGTCGTGCCAGCGATGTGCCGGCGAGACGGAAGAACTCCGACAACCCTGAACGGTCGTCCAGCCGCAGCACCCGTCCGTCCGTGTCGACGGCGAAACCGTAGGGCGTCATCGGCGGGTCCGTGAAGAGATCGAGTTCTACGTCGTAGAGCTGCCAGTCCGATGTGGACACCGGTGCGGGCGTCATCCGCCAACGCCAGTGGTGGCTCTCGACGAGAACACCGTTCGAGTCTTCTTGGACGCTTTCGATCTCATCGCCCGGTGACAGGAGATGCTCGGCCACGACACGGCGCGCGTGTTCGACGGTACTCAAAGTCCGAACTCCCGTTTGACGAGCCGCTTGATCAGCTGAACGTTCGCACGTTGGTCGAGCATGCCCTTGACCTCGAAGTTGTATTTGCCCTGAACGAAGTCGCGGAGTTTCTGGTCCGTGTCGCAGCGTAGTAGGGCCTTGTAATTGTCGGACAGTTTTTCCTGGGCCCCGGGGCTCAGGCGCAGCAGGAAGGTCCGCTGCACGCTGAAGGCCTGGAATTCCTTCTCGAACCGGGCCATGTCGCCGCCGAACCGTTCTTGCAACGAGTGAGTGCTCTCGTGGATGATGCTGGACGACACCTCGTTGATCGACCGGCCCATCTTGACGAACATCTGATTGCGTTTGCCATCGTAGAGCCCGTTGCCCTCCAGCGGCTTGGCCGGGTGGTTGATCAATCGTGTCGCTTCCTCCCGGCCATAGACGGCGATCAGCGATTCGCGGCTCAATGTCCAGATGTTGGAGCCGAGCGTGACGACGAACTCGCGCCACGCCGGGCCCATATGCCGCTCGATCTGCATCCGGATGAGCGCGATGTCGACGGCGGCCAAGCGCTTCTGGTTGGCCGCGGCCTCCGCGGTCCGGACGGTCGCCTCCACATCGTTGGCCGGGTCGAGATCGTCCAAGTCGCGCGCGTTGAACCGGTTGGCGTACTCGACCACCATCGTTCCGAGCTGCGCCAGCTGGCTTTCGAGTTTCTTGGCGGCGGCGTTGTCTCCTCGTGTCGCCCGCAGGCCGGTCTTCTCGATCATGATCGCGAACTCGCGCAGCTTCGCGAGTGCGTCGAGCTGGTCGGTGGCCTGCGGCGCGCGACGCCGGAGCTGGGCGGCGGCGAAGTCGATGCGGCCGACCATGCGGCCGGGGTTGTTCGACGCCATCGTCAGCTGGAACGGGGGCCCCGGAGCCGCGGTGAGTTCATGGGAAGCGCCTTTCATACCGGCGTTCTTCCTCACCGGCGCGAACAGTGACATGACCTTGTCCTTGGCATCGCGCCCGACGCCTTTGACCTTCGACCAGATCTTCTTGCCGGCCTTGACGATCGTCCCGACCACCGTGTCGATCACCTTCGCGACCGGGGCCTGGACCTTCTCCAGGATCGACTTGATCTTCTCCGAGATCCCGCCCAGCCCGAGCAGGCTCGCCAGGAATCCGAGCACCATCGGCAGCGCCTTCGCCAGCGTGCGCTCGATCAGCCCGGCCACCGCGCCCGCCCCGCCGCGGGCGATCGACTCGACCGAGTCCAGCACCGACGAGACGAACTCCTTGATCTGGGCGGCCTTGTCGACGAAGAACATGACGATGTCGTAGATCGCCTTGCAGGCCTTGATGAACGCGGCCGCCGGGTTGAGCATCGAGATGATCCAGGTGATGCCCGCCT
The DNA here is from genome assembly GCF_022479115.1 of Amycolatopsis sp. EV170708-02-1. Lineage (NCBI taxonomy): Bacteria > Bacillati > Actinomycetota > Actinomycetes > Pseudonocardiales > Pseudonocardiaceae > Amycolatopsis > Amycolatopsis sp. EV170708-02-1. Next base: position 215,433 of record NZ_CP092497.1, on the reverse strand, counting down.
TGACGATCTTCTCGATCACGAATTCCTTGATCTGGCCGAGCACCAGTTCCTTGAGATCGCCCAGTTTCTCGACCACCCAGCGCCAGAGCCCCGGTACGCCTTCGGTGATCAGGATCTTGACCACCTCGAGCGTCTGCTCCAGCTTGGCGAGCACGGGTTCCGGGATGAAGCGGAGGATCCGCGCGCGGACACTCGCCCACGTGAGCCCGAGGATCGACATGATCATCTTCAGGATGCCCTTGGCGTCCAGCGTCTCCGGGATCTCGATGCCCGCGCCGGCCAGGTTGCCGAGCAGCCAGGCCTTCAGGCCGTCCTTGAGGTGCTGCACGATGTTCGCGCCGAAGTTCACCACGCCGGTCTTGACCGCGTTGACCAGGTTGCCGAGGAACTCGATCGGTTTGGCGATGATCAGGCCGACCGCGTTCGCCGCCCGGGACAGCACGCTCAGCAGCATGTCCTTCAGCTTGAGGATCGTGTCGATCGCGCCGCCGATCGCCTCCTTCGCCTTGTCCCACAGGCCTTTGTTCTCCGCCTGCAGCGCCTTGATCTCCTCGTCGACCGCGTTGCGGGCTTCGCTGTACTTCTGTGCCAGGTCCTCGACCAGTGCCTGCTGTTTCTCGTCGACGGAGTTCTCGAGTTCGTCGAACTGGCTCCCGAACTCCTTGGCCGCCTCGCCCGCGATCTTGCGCAGGGCGGGGGACTGCGAGTCGACCTTCTGCCGCACGCGCTCCCGGCCTTCGGCGATCAGCCGTTTCGCCTCGGTCAGCTGCTGCCCGACGAAATCGGCGATCTCGCCGATGACGGCCTGCATCTTCGACTCGTAGACCTTCTTGGCTTCGAGGAAGAGGTTGTTCGCCTCGGCGGGCAGGCCGGCGAACAGGTCGTAGGTCCAGCGGGCCGCGCCGGTGACGCCGTCGTAGCGTTCGTCCTTGTACTTCTTCATCCGGGCCTGGTGGTCGGCGGTGAACGCGGCCTTCGCCGCCGCCTCCCCGGTCTCGAACCGTTTGGCCACCTGGTCGTCGAGCGCGCCGAGGACCCCTTCGACCTTCGTCTTGGTCTCCTCGAAGATCGCCTTGATCTCCGCGGTGATCCGCGCCCGGTCCTGTTCGTCCTTGGCCTTCGTGGCCGACTTCGCCGCCTGCCCGCGCTGCCCGGCGGACGACCGCGCGCCGGTCATACCCGCCATCGCGGCCTGCCCGGACGCCTGCGCCGCGCCCGTGACGGCGGCCAACTGGCCCGCCTCCGATTCGCGGACCGCCGCGGGCGCGGACGCCGTATGCTGTTCGCCTTCTTGTTTCGCCGCGAGGGCGCCGGTGAACTCGGGTTCGTTGGACTGCGCCAGCTGCTGGTCGGTGACTCCGGCCTCGGCCATCTTGCCGTGGGTTTCGCATTGGTCGGCGCGAAGGTCGGTTTGGGCGGGCGGGGCCTTGTCCGGGGTGGCCTTGCGCGCATCCGGCGGGGACAACGCGGGCGGCGGCGGGGTTTCCGGCAGCGGCTTCACCGGTTTTTCCGTGGCCCTGCTGGTGTCCGGCGCTTCCTTGGTGCGGTCGGTGACGTCCTTGGCGGAAGCGTCCTTGCCGCTGGTGACCTTGCCCATCACTTCGGACTTGATCTGGTCCGCCTTGCCGGACGAGGCGAACTTGTCGGCCTCGTCGAGATTCTTCGGCGCTTGCTTGGCGACGGCGGCGTTCACCGCGGCGACGAAGGCGGCCTTGTCGAACCCCGCGGGTTTGGCCGCGGCCATCTTGTCCGCCTGCGCCGCCTTGGCTTGGGCTTCCTTGTCGTCGGCGGGCGCGACCGCGGCGTCCTGCGCCTTCCTGACCTCCGCGGAGGCGGGCGGATGCGCTTTGGCCGCCTTCGCCTGCCCGCTGACGTCCTTCCTGAGCGACCCGAATTTCGGGTCCGAGGCGGGCGTCACGCCGGTGGGCGCGACCGGGGGAGCGGGGCAGCTGCTGCGCTGCAAACCGACGAGGCGGGTCACCGCCGCGTTGCCCGCGGCGGCCTGCAGCCGCAGCAGCGCGGGCGGGGTGGCACGGCGCGCGGGCTTGACCGGCCGCGCGGGTTGCGCGGCCGGGGCCTGTGTCACCTTGTCCCGGCCCGCCGGCATGCCTTCACTTTCGGCTTCGCCGTGTCGAATGCCAACAGCCGGACGGGCGGGCCCGGCTGCCCGAACGGGCAGCTGCCTTTTCGGGCAGAGATTGGTTCCCGCCGACCTATCCGCTTGGTCGTTTCGCCGCGCGCGCCCACACCGGAGCATCGCCGATGACAGAGAGTGCGCCGACTGCGCCGACAAAGGAGGCCCCGCATGCCCACCTATCTCACCCCGGGTGTGTACGTCGAGGAGATCGAGGCGGGCGCCCGGCCGATCGAGGGTGTGGGCACCGCCGTAGCCGCCTTCGTCGGTTTCGCGGCGGACGGTCCCTTCAACACACCCACCCTGGTGTCCAACTGGACCCAGTTCACCCAGACGTTCGGCGACTTCGTCGAAGGCTGCTATCTGGCCCAGTCGGTCTACGGCTATTTCCTCAACGGCGGCGCCAATTGCTACATCGTCCGCATCGGCGGTCCCCGGGGTCAGGAGAACGGTGCGGCGCCCAAGGCGGCGACTCGCCAGGCCGTGCTCGGCGGCTACCGTTTCGTCGCGAAAGAGCTCGAGAGTGGTGGACAGACCGGGGAGCTCACCGTCGAGGTCACCGAACCGGCCGGCGAGAACCCCGGCGACGACCGGTTCACCGTGCTCGTCAAGAAGGACGGCAAGGTCGTCGAGACCCACAACGTGACCACCAAGCGCACCAAGGAGAACGTCGTCACGCTGGTGCGTGAGAAGTCCAGCTTCATCACGATCGAAGAGCTCGCGACCGGTGGCGCCGTGGCGAAGCCGGACCGTGGCACCGCCGTGCTCACCGAGCCGCCGCAGCCACCGCCCGTCCCGCGTCGCATCGCGGCCGACGACTACGTCGGCGACGTCGCCGATCGCACCGGTTTCGGTGGCCTGGAGGCGATCGACGAGATCACCATGGTCGCGGTGCCGGACCTGATGGCGGCCCACCAGCGCGACCTGATCGACCTCGACGGGGTCAAGGCCGTGCAGCTGGCGATGATCGCGCACTGCGAGCTGATGGGCGACCGGATGGCGATCGTCGACCCGCCACCCGGGCTCAACCCGCAGGAGGTCCGCTCCTGGCGCATGGACCAAGCCGGATACGACTCGAAGTACGCGGCGTTGTACTACCCGTGGGTGCAGGTGCTCGACGCCGCGAGCGGCACCAACACCTACGTGCCGCCGAGCGGATACATGGCGGGCGTGTGGGCGCGCACCGACGCGACCCGCGGTGTCCACAAGGCACCGGCGAACGAGGTCGTCCGCGGCGTGCTGGCGCTCGAGACGCATCTGACCAAGGCGGAGCAGGAGCTGCTCAACCCGATCGGCGTGAACTGTGTGCGCTCCTTCGCGGGCAAGGGGATCCGGATCTGGGGCGCGCGCACGCTGTCGAGCGATCCGGCGTGGCGCTACCTCAACGTGCGGCGGCTGTTCAACTACCTCGAGGAGTCGATCCTCAACGGCACCCAGTGGGTCGTGTTCGAGCCGAACGACGACGCGCTGTGGGCCCGCATCCGGCGCACCATCAGCGCCTTCCTGGTGATGGAGTGGCGCAAGGGCGCGTTGTTCGGCCTCACTCCCGACGAGGCCTTCTTCGTGAAGTGCGACCGGGAGACCAACCCGGCCGAGGGGATCGATCTCGGCCAGGTGATCTGCGAAGTGGGCATCGCGCCGGTCAAACCGGCGGAGTTCGTGATCTTCCGGCTGGCCCAGATGTCCGGCGGCACCAGCCTCGTCAACGAATAGTGAAAGGGCTCCGAAATGGCACTTCCCGACCTTGACAAGGCCGTCGGTCACTCCTTCGGGCTCGAAATCGATGGCGTCCAGATCAAGCAGATCTCCGAGGTCTCCGGACTGAAGATGGAGCAGGACGTCATCGAGCTCAAGCAGAACACCGTGGACGGCAAGTACGTCATCAAGAAGCTCCCCGGCCGGCCGAAGGCGGGCGAAGTGACGCTGACCCGCGGCCTGACCGACGACAGCAGCTTCGAGAAGTGGGTCAAGGACGCGCACTTCGGCAAGATGGGCTCCGCCCGTAAAGGCGGCGCGATCATCGTCTACGACTACGAAGGCACCGCGCTCAAACGCTACAAGCTCACCAACGCGTGGCCGAAGAGCCTGGAGATCGGTTCGCTGAAGGCGGGCGACACCAGCGTGCTCACCGAAAAGCTCGTGGTCACCTACGAGCAGATGGAAGTCGAGTGAGCCCATGCGCAGGGTGATGGCGTCGGCGCCGGCCGAAGAAGCCCCCGTCGTGCCGGAGACGCAGGCCAGGCCGAAGCTGCGGACCGAGTTCGCGTTCGAACTGCCGCGCGGGTACGTCGACGACGCGGGCAAGGTGCACCACTCCGGGGTGATGCGGCTGGCGACCGCGCGGGACGAGCTCGTCCCGCTGCGGGACGACCGGGTCCGCGAGAACTCGGCCTTCCTCACGGTGGTGCTGCTGGCCAGGGTGATCACCCGGATCGGCGACGTCACCGATGTGCACGCCGGGGTCGTCGAGAACCTGTTCGCCTCGGATCTGGCGTTCCTGCAGGACATGTACCGGCGGATCAACAGCGAAGGCCATACGCGGGCGGGGTCGCCTGCCCGGAGTGCGGCCACGAGTTCGTCGTCGACGTCGCCGGCGGCCGCCTGGGGGAATCGTGACGTACGCGGCCGGACGGCTGCACGAGGAAGTCGCGTACGTCGCCTATCACCTGCACTGGTCGCTGGACGACATCCTCGACCTCGAACACCACGACCGGTTGACCTACGTCGCCGAGATCGCCCGGATCAACACTCGGATGAGCGAGGGACGGTGACGCTTCGATGTGGACGTGGCGCAGGAAGGAGCCGGGCTCGCCCCCGGAAACGCCGTCACCGGCCACGCTGCCGGTGACCCGTGCCGAATGGCGAAGCCTGCCGCCGATCCAGCGCGCCGTCGCCGAACATCCGCTGATCAATCCGGTGCGGCGATTCAGTTCCTCGCTGACCTCCTGGCAGAGCCCGGCCTACCTGGAGCCGCTGGGGCATCGGGTCGGTCCGGCGGAGCCCTCGGGTGTCATCGATGGTCTCGCGCGGACGGCCGAGACCCCCGTGCCGGACCTGCCCGTGGTGCAGCGGTCGGCCCGCAAACGTGGTGTGCTGTCACGTCTTTGGGGAATGTCCGTGCAGCGTGCCGCCGAACCGGATGCCCCGGAGGCCGAAAGCCTCGCCCCCGAACCGGATGCTCCGGCGTCCTCGGCGGCGACCGCGCAGCCGTTGCCGGAGGCTTTCGAGCCGACGGCCGCGCTGGTGCTGCCTGCCGTCGCGGCCGCGCCGCGTGAAGCCGGCCGGCCGTCGATGCCGTTGACCTCCGCCGGCCCATCGATGGTCCCGGACCGCCCGCCGGTGAGGACGGTCCAGGCGATCCGGGCGGAAACCCCGAGCGCTCCGCAGCACACGCCGGAGCCCGCGGTCGAACTCCCTTCGACACCCTCTGGCCCGATCGCGACCGAGCCCGATCCGGTTGTCGCCGAGACCGTGCCGGTCGAGGCCCCGGACCCGCTTCCCGCCGCGGACGTGGTGACCTCGCGGCCGGTCGAACCGCCTAGGCCCGCGCTACCGGTCGTCCAGCGGACGGAACAGGTCGAGGCGGTCCCGCGGCGGCTGGGGCTCGGCGCACCGATCCTGCCGGACCCGGGCCCCATCGAGACTCCTGTTCCCCCGGTACCCGTCGTCGAAAACGATGTCGCCGAAGCGGACGCTCCGCTGGCGGGCGACGTCGAGACCTCGGTGCTTCCCGCGGAGCCTGCCGCCCCGGCGCCGGTGGCGGACGAGGTCCCGCGGCCGGTGGCCCGGATGGTGGCGGGGGAGGAGTGGGCTCCTCCGGCCACGGCAGTGGAGACGACGGTTACCACCGCGCCGGTGGCCGCCCGGGGTTCGGACATCGACCCGGTCCGGGAGCTGCCGGCGCCGGACCACCGGGAGGTGCCGCGGTCCGGGGCTTCGGTTCGGTCCTTTGCGCCGGAGCCCGCCCGGCATCCGGTCGTCCAACCGGTCCGGGAGAAACCGCAGGACGTGCCTTCGGCCCAGGAACCGGTGCAGCGTCTGCGGGACGATGAGCCGGTCCTGGCCTCGCGGGCGGTCGAATCGCCGGCTGAACCCGAGGTGGTGCAGCGGTCCGATGCCGCGGTTCGGAGGCCGGTGCATGAGCCACCGGGGGAGACTTCGGTCGCGCCGATCTTGGTTAGGCACTCGGCGCACGAGCCGTCGGGCGAGACTCCGGTCGCGCCGATCTTGGTCTCGCGGGCGGTCGAATCGTCGCCGAAACCCGACATGGTGCCGCAGTCCGAGACCTCGGTTCGGACGCCGGTGCACGAGCCGCCGCGGGAGACTCCGGACGCCCCGATCCTGGTCTCCCGGGCGAGCGAACCGCCGCCGGGCCTGACGACGGTCACGTCGTCGCGATCTTCCCCCGGCACCACGGTCCACCTGCCCGAATCACCACGGATCCGGTCCGGGACAACAGAAACCTCGGAGCCGCCCGGGACACCGGGCGGCTCGGTGGGCGCGCCACCGGCAGCGGCGACCTCGACGTCACCGCTGCCGGTGGCACGAGTCGTCGACGGCACGGTCGCGGCATCACCCACACCGGAAGCGGTGGACCGGCCGACCCTCGCCGCCTTGACTGGCGGGGGGAGCGCTGCCACGCCGCTTCCGGAACTGCCTGTGTCCCGCGTGATCGAGGCTCCGCCGATCACGAACGCGCTGCCGTCCGCCCGTGTCGTGGACGTCTCGGCACCACCGGCGATCCAGCGCGCCCACGAGCCGAGTCCGCAGGTCGCGGAGACGCTTACGGCCACGAAGGTCGCGTTGCCGCCGGTCGTTCAACGGAATGACGCCGGAGCTTCCCCGTGGCAGGCGCTTCCAAGGGCGGGAACCGCTGAGCCGGGCGGCGAGCGAACCGGGCCGTTGCCGGTGGCGAGGACCGTCGAAGCCGTGAACGGCGAACGGTCCACAATGGACGTTCTGCGGACGGCGCGACGCGCTGCGCCGAGCGAGAACGGCCTTGTGCTCGACCTGCCGCCCGTCGTCGTGCCGCGACCGGCCGAAGTCCCGGCCGTCCAGCGCGAGCCGGAAGCATCACCGCCGGAGCCCGTCGCACCGCCGGCCGCGGCGCCGGTGCCGGTGCCCGCGACGGCGGGTCCGGCTGCACCGGCCGCGCAGCCGGAGACCGAGGAACTCGTCAAGAAGCTTTTCGACCCGCTGCTGCGGCGGCTGAAGACCGAACTCCGACTCGACCGTGAGCGCCGCGGCGCCCTCACCGATCGCCCGCACTGAAGGAGAAGCCGATGCCGGACGCGGAAGAAGCCGTCGCCGTTTGCTACGTCGTCAAGCTCGACGACAAGAACCTCGGGAACCTCGGCACGTTCAGCAGTTGTGACGGGCTGGGCTGCGAGTTCGTCATGGAGCAGCGGGAAGAGGGCGGCAACAACGGCATGGTCTGGCAGCTCCCGACCCGGATCAAGTACTCCAACATCAAACTCTCCCGTCCGGTCACCGAAGCCAGCTCGCAGATCACGAAGTGGTTCGCCGGGATGGCGGGCGGCATCGAGCGCAAGACCGCGACCATCGAAGCGCGCACCCTCGAAGGCACCGTGATCGCCAGCTGGTCGCTGGAGGGGGTCGTGCCCGTGCGCTGGAGCGGGCCGCAACTTTCGCCCGACTCGCCGAAGGTCGCCACCGAGACGCTCGAACTGGCCCACCACGGCTTTCTCAGCCCGGCGAAGAAGGGCTAGCCATGTCCTCACCCGTCACCTTCACCTCCGCCGGATCCCAGCCGCCCGCGGCGTACGGCTCCGGCGAACCGGCGCCGAACAACCTCCAGCGCGCACTGCTCGAGGTCCGCAAACCCCCGCAGTCCGGTGGCACCGGGCAGCCCGGCGCCAAACTGTTCGAGATCAAGTTCCAGTTCAACCCCAAGGAACTCTCGCTCACCAAGAACGCCAAATGGGCCCGTGATCCGCAGCGCAACGCGAAGAAGAGCGGGCCACCCGAGTTCAAGGGCTCGGATCCGTGCAAGCTCGCGCTGGAGATGTTCCTCGACGCCACGGACAAGATGGACGACGCCGTCGTCAAGAAGGTCGAGCAGCTCTTCACCTGCTGTGTCGCCACCGAGGAAAGCCGCCAGCACGGCAAGGGTTCGCCGCCGTGGGTGATCTTCAAATGGGGCGGGATGACCGGCTTCCCCGCGTATGTCGCCAACGTGACCGCGAAGTACACGCTGTTCACGCCGTCGGGCACCCCGGTGCGCGCGGTCTGCACGGTGAACCTGGAGGAGATCGCCGGTGAGCTGAGCGGGCAGAACCCGACCTCGGGCGCGCTGGCGGCACGGGACACCCATGTGTTCGTCGCCGGCGATTCCCTGCAGGCGGTGGCGTTCCGTGCCTACGGCGACGCGGCGAAGTGGCGTGAGATCGCCGACGCGAACGACATCGACGACCCGATGCGGTTGCGGCCCGGCACCCGGCTGCTCGTGCCGGCGCTGGAGGAACTCGATGGCTAACGAGAGTTTCGCGAACAACCTCATCGTCGAGGTCGCCGGGGGACCGCTGCCCGACGACGTGAAGACGCTGCTCTCCTACGCCTATGTCGACGACAGCCGGAACCTGCCGGACATGTTCGTCCTGCGGTTCCGCGACTCCGGGCACGTGGTGCTGGACAAGGGGAAGTTCACCGTCGGCGCGCAGATCAAGCTGAAGGTGCAGACCTCCGATCCCGAAGCCCCGCAGGAACTGCTTTCCGGCGAGGTCACCGCGGTCGCGATCGACCTCGACCGGATCGGCACCTTCACCGAGATCCGCGGCTACGACCACGCGCATCGCCTGTTCCGTGGCCGCCGGGTCGCGGTCTACCCGGGCATGACCCTCGCGGACGTCGTCACGAAGGTGACTCAGCGCGCCGGGCTGAAGGTCGGCAAGATCGATCCGGTCCCCGGTGTCGGCGGCCGCGCGCATACGCAGTTCAGCCAGGACAACGTGAGCGACTGGGACTTCCTGTCCCGGCTGGCGGAGTCGGTCGGCGCCCAGATCGCCGTGCGCGGGGGCGCGCTGAACTTCCGCCTCGCGGAGAAGCCTTCGGCCGCACCCGCCACCACCGCGAAGGCCAACACCGACCCGCTGGTGCTCGAAGCGCACCGGACGCTGGTCAGCCTGCGCGCCAGTGTCACCGCGGCCGAGCAGGTGCCCGAGGTCGAGGCCCGAGGCTGGGACATCACGGCGAAGAAACCCTTGGTGGCCGTCGAAAAGCCGAAGAACGCGGGAACCGAGGTCGAGGGCGTCGACCCGGTCGCGCTCGCGAAAAAGTTCTCCAGCCCCAAGTACGTCTCGGCGGACACCCCGCGCCGGACCCAGGCCGAGGCCAAGGCGGCGGCGGTCGCGCTGTCCGAACGGCTCGGCGGCGCCTGCACCGAACTCGACGGGGTGGCCAAGGGCAACCCGAAGCTCCGGGCGGGCGCGGCGGTGACGCTGACCGGTGTCGGAAAGCCGTTCGCCGGCAAGTACACGCTCACCAGCACCCGGCATCTGTTCAACGCGGAAGTCGGTTACACCACCGAGTTCGCCGTCTCCGGCAGGCAGGAACGCTCCCTCTACGGGCTGGTCGCCGGTGGCTCCAGGACGTCGGCGTGGCCCGGAGTGGTGCCCGCGGTGGTCAGCGACGCCAAGGATCCCGCCGGGCTCGGCCGGGTCAAGCTCACTTTTCCCTGGCTGGATCAGGAGTTCACCAGCAACTGGGCGCGCACTGTGCAACCCGGTGCCGGGAACGGGCGGGGCGCGATGGTGATGTCCGAGGTCGGCGACGAAGTGCTCGTGGGCTTCGAACAAGGCGACTTCGAGGCCCCGTACGTCCTCGGCGGGCTCTACAACGGCGCCGACGCGGTCCCGAAGTTCACCGCGCCGCCGATCGACGGCACCAGCGGCGAGATCGCCGTGCGGGGCTTCGTCTCCCGCAAGGGACACAAGCTCGAATTCGCCGAGCAGGACGGCATCGTCGTCGCCTCCGGGGACGGGAAGCTGGTGGTCAAGCTCGACCAGAAGAACCAGATGATCGAAGTGACCAGCGGCAAAGGCGTCACGGTGAAGGCGCGGAACGGGGTGAGCATCGACGCGGGCACCGGTCCGCTGGAGCTCAAGGGCCAGAAGGTTTCCGTGAAGTCGTCGACCGACGCGACCATCGAAGCGGGCAGCAGCCTGAAGCTGTCCGGCACGGCGGGCGTGAACGTCGAAGGCGCGACGGTGTCGGTCAAGGGGCAGGGCCAGGCGGAGCTGACCGCGAGCGGTGTCGTGACCGTGCGCGGCAGCGTGGTCAAGATCAACTGAGGGGGCGGAGATGTCTGCGGAAACCGGCACGGACGCTTGCGGGATGTCGCGAATGCCACTTTCGCGACGCGCCGGCGACTCCGCACACCGGCCAGACCAGCAACCGATACCCGCCGACGGACACTGAAGGGAGCAGGCATGCCACCAGCCGCGAGGGTCGGCGACCCGACCGGGCATCCGGGCGTCATCGCCGGGCCCGGGGTGCCGACCGTGCTCATCGGCGGGATGCCCGCCGCCACCGTCGGCACGCCGCACACCTGCTCGTTCCCGCCGCCCGCGGTGCATCCGCCGACACCGATCGTGCCGCCGGGCTGCCCGACGGTGCTGATCGGCGGTCTGCCCGCGGCGCGTATGGGCGACCTGGCCGCCTGCGGCGCGCCGATCGTCCTGGGCTGCCCGACCGTCCTGATCGGAGGCTGACGTGGATTTCCTCGGCAGGGGACTGGCGTTCCCGGTGCGCACCGACGCGACGGGGTCGATCGCCTTGGTCAGTGGTGAACGCGAGGTCGTCGAGAGCATCCGGCTGATACTGGCCACCGCTCCCGGTGAACGGCCGATGCGTCCGGAGTTCGGCTGCGCGGTGCACGATCTCGTGTTCGCGCCCGCCGACTCGGCCACCGCCGGGCAGATCGCCTACGAGGTGCGCACCGCGCTGGAGCGGTGGGAGCCGCGGATCACGCTCACCGACGTGGTGGTCGGGTTCTCGGAGGCCGAACGCGGCACGCTGCTGATCGACATCAAATACCAGCTGCGCGGCACCAACGACCCGCGCAACCTGGTCTTCCCGTTCTACGTCATCCCGCCGCACGAGTCCACTGAGGACGGTGCGTGATGTCGCTGCCCATGCCCAACCTCGACGATCGCCGGTTCCAGGACCTCGTCGACGAAGCCAAGTACCTCGTCCAGCGCAACTGTCCGGAATGGACGGATCACAACGTCTCCGACCCCGGGGTGACGTTGATCGAGACGTTCGCGCAGATGGTCGACCAGGTGCTCTACCGGCTCAACCGGGTGCCGGACCTGCATTACCTGCGGTTCCTCGACCTCATCGGCGTGCGCTTGTTCGCACCGACCGCCGCGCGCACCGACGTGACCTTCTGGCTCTCGGCGGCACGTGACGTCCCGGTGGTCGTCACCGCGGGGAAACAGGTCGCCAGTGTGCGCGACGAGGCCGAGGACCCGGTCGTGTTCACCGTGGAGCGCACGCTGACGATCGTGCCGTGTTCGCTCGCGGGCCTGGCGACCGCCGGCGCCGACCCCGGTGTGCCACCGGTCGACCGCACCGACGAGCTGCTGGTCGGCGGCGAACCCGCGTGCTTCGGCGAAGGCCCGGTGCCCGGCGACGCCGTCTACTTCGGACTGTCGGGCGCCGTGCCCGGCTGCGCGGTGCTGCTGCGGATGGACTGCGAGGTCGAGGGGCAGGGCGTCGACCCGCACGACCCGCCGTGGGTGTGGGAGGCCTGGGACGGGCACGGCTGGGCCGTCGGCGAGATCGACCGGGACAGCACCGGCGCGTTCAACCGGCCAGGGGACGTCGTGCTGCACGTGCCGCCGGAGCACACGGAGTCGGTGCTCGCCGGGCGGCACGCGGGCTGGATCCGTTGCCGTTTGACGGAACCGAAGCAGCATCAGCCGTTCTTCCAGCGGTCGCCGCGGCTGCGCTCGGTCGAGGCGTCGACGATCGGCGGCACGGTCGGCGCGGTGCACGCCGACGTCGTGCGCGGCGAGATCGTCGGCACCTCGGACGGTCTGCCGGGACAGCGGTTCCCGCTCGGCAGGCGTCCGGTGGTCGCCGGCGGGGACGAGCTGATCGTGGAGGTGTCCGGTCCCGACGGCTGGCAGGAGTGGACCGAGGTGTCCTCGTTCGCCGAGTCGGGCCCGGACGACCGGCACGTCCAGCTCGACCGGGTCGCCGGTGAGATCGCGTTCGGCCCCGCCGTGCGCCAGCCCGAGGGCGGTATCCGGTACTACGGCGCCGTTCCGGCCAAGTCCGCCGCGATCCGGGTGCCCGCCTACCGGGCCGGTGGCGGGCGGCGCGGGAACGTCGCCCGCGAGGTGCTCGAGGTGCAACGGGATCCGATCCCGTTCGTCAGCACCGTGGTGAACCGGCGCCCGGCGACCGGTGGGGTGGACGGCGAGTCGGTGCGGGACGCGGCGGTCCGCGGTCCGCTGCTGCTGCGCACCCGCGACCGCGCCGTCACCGCCGAGGACTACGAGCAGCTCGCGCGCGAAGCGGCGCCCGAGGCGGCGAGGGTGCGCTGCGTGCCCGCGCACGGCCCCGACGGCCGTGAGACCGGCGCGATCCGCGTTCTCGTCGTGCCCGCCGTTCCCGACACCGGCGAGCTGAAGTTCGCGACGCTGATGCTCGACCCCGGGATGCGGACCCGGATCGAGCGCCATCTCGACGAACGCCGCTGTGTCGGGGCGCTCGTGTCCGTGGAAGCGCCGTTCTACCACGGCGTCACGGTCGTCGCCCGGCTGCGGTCGCGCCGCCGGACCAGCCCCGGCGCCCTCGGCCCGCGGGCGACACAGGCGCTCTACGACTACTTCAACCCGCTCACCGGCGGACCGGACGGCGACGGCTGGCCGTTCGGGCGGCCGGTGCAGTCGGGCGAGGTCTTCGCGGTGCTGCAACGGCTTCCCGGTGTCGAGATGGTCGAGGACGTGCGCCTGTTCGCGGCCAACCCGGTCACGCGGGAACGCGGCGAGCAGGTCGACCGGCTCGACCTGCCGCCCCACGCGCTCGCGTTCTCGTTCGGGCACCAGGTCCGGGTCCGGGAGGGGGACCGATGAGAGCGGCCGTGCCGGGTCTGCCGAGCCCGCACCCGATCGGCGAGCAACTGCCCTCGGTCTACGCCGAGGACCGGTTCGTCCAGGGCTTCACCGGTGCGCTCGACGAAGTGCTCGCGCCGGTCTTCGCGACGCTGGACAACTTCGCCGGTTACCTCGACCCGAATCTGGCGCCGGAGGATTTCGTCGGCTGGCTGGCGCATTGGGTGGCGTTGCGGGTCGACGAGGGCTGGAGCCCGGTGCGGCTGCGCGAACTCGTGACCCGGTCGGTCGAGCTGCATCGGTGGCGCGGTACGCAGCGCGGCCTCGCCGAGCACGTGCGGCTGCTGACCGGAGGCGCGGTCGAGGTGACCGACAGCGGTGGTGTCGTGGCGTCGCCGGAGCCCGGGGCGCCGCTCCCGGATCCGGGGCAGGCGTGGGTCCACGTGCGGGTGCGGGTGCCCGAGCGGGACCGGATCGACGAACGGCGGCTGACGGCGGCGGTCGTGGACGCGGTACCCGCCCACGTGCGCGTCACGGTCGAAGTGGTGGAGGGGTAGCGGATGGTCATCTACCGGGAATGCGGGCATCAGGGCCCCGCCGACGTCGAGTTCTGCGGCGAATGCGGGCGGTACCTGAAATGGGACGACGAGGAACCCGTCGCGGTGCGCCAGCCGGTCGCCCAGGCCCAGGTCGTGCAGCCGGCCGAGCCGCTGGCGCCGGTCCGGCAGCCGCAACAGCGGACGCTTGAGGAGCAGGTGCTCAATCCGGGCGACCTGATCTGCGGCAGATGCGGCAAGGGCAACGTGCCCACCCGCAACTTCTGCGGCCGGTGTGGTGCGTCGCTGGCCGAGTCCGAGGTCGTGAAGACCTCGTGGTGGCGCCGGCTGTTCCGCCGCGGCCCCCGGGAGCACAAGGCGGGGGAGCGGCCGGGCAAGGACGGTGTCCGCCGCCGTGTCGGCCGGGCCGGTGCCGTGCGACGCAGCGTCGGCAAGGCCGTCCGCCGGGTGATCGCGGTGATGCTGGTGCTCTCGGCGCTGATCTACGCGCTGTACCAGCCGTTCCGTGGCGCGATCAACACCGCCGCGGTCGGCCTGTGGGGCCAGGTGACGGGCATCTTCGAGACGAAGCTGAACCCGGTGCGCCCGAGCAAGGTGACCGCGAACGCGCAGTCGGCCGGCCATCCGGGAAACCTGGCCAGCGACAACGCCACGAACACCTTCTGGGCGGCAGGCGTCCAGAACGAGCCCGTGCTGGTGTTCACCTTCGACCGTCCGGTGGACCTGCGAAAGGCGATCGTGCGGTCCGGCAACCCCGCGAACTACCAAGCCGCGCATCGGCCGAAGACCCTGCATCTCGTGTTCTCCACCGGCAAGACCTACGACATGGTGCTGGCCGACACGCCGGACGCCCAGGAGGTCCCGATCGAGAACAGCGCGGGCGCGACGGGCGTCGAGCTGCACGTGGTCGGGCTGCATCGCTCGCTGGAAGGCATGGACGTCGCGATCTCCGAGATCGAACTGTTCGAGACCGGCTGACGAGAGGTACGGCGGAAGTGGCTTTCGCGACACGATCCCTCAGCCACCCCCGAGGAAGGACCGGATGACCATGCGCCCGAACCGAGCGGTGGCGGCGATCGTGTTCGTCGCGGTGCTGGGCGGAGCGGCGATCACCGGGGTGCTCGCGCCGACCGCGGCGCAGCAGCCCGCGCCTCCCGCCGCGCCGTACCGCGTCGGCTACGTCAGCGCCGCGACCACGGGTTTGGTCCAGGCCACCGGCGACGCCTTGCCCCCGGGCGCCGGGGGCGTCGATTCCGACGCGTCCGCGGGCAAAGGCGGCCTGGCGTGGGTGAGCAAACGGGCCGTCCGCGACGGTGCCGAACGCGACGGCGAGATCTGGTACCTGCGGGACGGCACCCGGGTGCCGGTGCGCCTGACCGACGACGCGACCGCCGACACACGTCCGGCGTTGTCGCCCGACGGTTCGTCGATCGCGTTCGTCTCGGAACGTACGGGCAGCAAGGACATCTTCGTGATCGGCGTGGACGGACGAGGGCTCCGCCAAGTGACCTCCGGACCGGCCGCCGACGATTCGCCGAGCTGGTCGCCCGACGGCGGCCGTCTCGTGTTCAGCGGGACCGGCGAGGATCCGGCCGGCGACCTCTACACCGTGCCGTCCGGCGGCGGTGCGCCGACGCGCCTGACCAACGACCCCGGTGCCGACACCGAGCCCGCCTGGGCCCCCACCGGTTCCCGGATCGCGTTCACCACCACCAGGTTCGACCCGGCCGGGGACGTCGTGGTCATGGCCGAAACCGGTGGCGCGGTCACCCGGGCGGTCCCAGAGCCCGGCGACTCGTCCGAGCCCGCGTGGTCGCCGGACGGCGCGCGGCTGGCCTTCACCACCCGGCAACCGGATCCGCTCGGTGACGTCAAACAGGTCGCGGGCGGTCAGGTCTCGGTGATCTCCGCGCTGTCCGGCGTCGGCGAGACCGAACCGACCTTCCGTGCCGACGGGCAGCCGGTGTTCACCCGGCTCCACGGTGGCGCCACCACCGACATCTGGAGCTCGGACGCGCGCGGCGGCGACCGCCGCGACCTCACGAACCGGCCGGACGCGGACGAAGCCGATCCCGCTTTCTCCCCGGACGGGACTTCGCTGGCCTACACGGAATTCGGCACCGGCGAGAGCCGGAACAGTCAGGTCGTCGTGGCGAACGCCGACGGCGACGCACCGCGACCGCTGACCGCGGCCGAGCGCGGCAAACGGGAACGCCACCCGGCCTGGTCGCCGGACGCGACGAAGATCGCGTTCACCCGGACCGTGTCGAGCGGCGAGGGTTCCGACAGCTTCGTGCGGATCGTGCGCGTCGCGGACGGCCGTCCGCTCGGTGACATCCCGATCCCGGCACACCTGCGCGGTGACGACTCACAGCCGGTGTGGTCGGCGGACGGGACGAAGATCACGCTCACCCGCGCGGCCACCCGGATCGGGCCGCCGGGACCGTCCAGAGTGGACCCCGCGGTGGTGGACGTCCCGGTCGGGCGCGGCGGTTCGGCGCGGATCGGCAAGACGGTGGAGACCGACCGGATCCGGTCCCTGCCGGACGTCGTCCTGCTGATGGACCAGACCGGCTCCATGGGCGGGGTGATCGAGGACGTCAAGACGAACCTCGGCGCGGTCATCGACAGCGTGCGGGAGCGGGAGAAGGAAGCGAACTTCGCCGTCGTGGCCTTCGGCGACGCGAAAGACCCGGCCCCGCGGCCGTTCCACGTTCAGCAGCCGCTGACCCCGGCGGGTACCGACGCCGAGCGGAAACTGCTGTCCGACGCGTTCGCCCGGATCAAGTCGGACGGCGGCGGAGACACCGCCGAGGACTGGCTTCTGGCCTTGCGGAAGATCGCGACCGGAGCCATCACCTTCCGCCCGGGCAGCAGCCGGGTCATCGTCCTGGTCGGTGACGCGGCGAGCCACGAGACCCCACCGGACACCCGGGCGGAGGTGATCGCCGCCTTGAACGCGGCGAAGATCAGCGTGGTGGCCGTTCCCGCGGTCACCGGCGGGCCGAGCACGGATCCCGACCGTGGCCTCGACGCGCGGGGACAGGCGACCGCGATCACCAGCGCCACCAACGGTGTGCTCACGCCCGGCACCGACCCCGGCCGGATCTCGGAGGCGATCATCGCGGGAATCGGTGACCTCCCGGTCAGCGTCCAGCCGGTGAGCTTCTGCGATCCGGGCCTGACGATGACGTTCGATCCCGCGGGCCCGCAAAGCGTTCCAGGCGGCGCGAAGGCGCGGTTCACCGAAACGGCGACGGTGTCCCAGACGGCCGCGCTGGGTTCTTTCCTGCGTTGCCGCGTGGAGTTCCGGTTGAACGGGGAAACCACCGTGCGGCCGGGTTACACCGAGAACGTCACCGTGCGTGTCAAGGATCCGGCTCTGCCACTGATCACGCTGCACGACCGGACGGTGACCGGGACCGGCCCGATGGTGATCGAGTACCCCGCGACCGCGGTGGACGTGGACGGGAGCAGGCTCGAGCCGAGCTGCGTTCCCTTGTCCGGAAGCCTGTTCCCGGTCGGTGCCACCACGGTGGCATGCACGGCGAGAGGAAAGAACGGTACCGCCGTCGAGACCGCGGTCATGGCCGTCGCCCCGCCCGGCGAAGACCGGCGGAGGCAGTTGTGGCAGGTCACCCTGACCCAGCCTTCGCCGGACGTCGTCGTGCCGGGAGACCAGCGTGACCTTTCGTCGTTGTTCGGCCCCGGTTGCGGCACCGGCGAAGAAGGCGCGGCGGACGTCTCGCCGGACGGGGCCACCCTCGCGTTCCAGAGCGGCTACGGGCTGGTCTGCGTGGCTCCCGCCGACGGGGGTGCGGCCCGGATCCTGGTGCAGCGCACGGGATACGTCGACGATCCGGCCTGGTCGCCGGACGGCGGGCTCGTCGCGTACACGAACTCGCCGAGCGAGGATCCGCCACGGATCGCGGTCGTTCCGTTCACCGGCGGCGACGGCCGGATCCTGATCGACGGCCCCGGTGGCGCCTCGCAGCCCACGTTCCAGCGGATCCCCGACCTCGCCGTGAGCACGAGCGCCGTACCCGCCGCGATCCCGTTCGAGGGGCTCACCACGGTCGAATTCGTCGTCACCAACCGCGGCGCGACCGCGTCGCCCGTGGTGGGGCTGTTCGTCCGGCTGACGGCCGGATTGCGGCCGTCGGCCGCAATCCCCACCAAGGGCACCTGTACGCCCGAGCTGGTGTGCGCGTTCGGCACCCTGGTGCCGGGCGAGGAGGTGCGGGTGCGGTTCGGCGCGACCGGCCTGGCAGCCGGGGCACAGGCGGCGACCGGAACGGCCACCACGACCGCCCCGGACGCCGACACACGGGACAACTCCGCGACCGCGGTCGTGACGGTCGGCGAAAAACCGGCGCCGCCGGTGACGCCCGGATCCCTGTCGGTCGGGATGTCGGTCTCGGCGGTCCCGCTGTTCACCGGCGGCGACGACGTGGTGCTGACCTACTTGGTGCACAACGGTTCCCAGGCCGCGATGCCGGCCGTCCGGCTCGTGACCCAGCTGCCGCCCGGGCTTCCCGCGACTTCGGCCGCGCCCGGCTGTGTGCCCGGTGGCGGAAGCTGCGCGCTCGGGACGCTGGGGCCGGGACAGACGGTCGCGGTCCGGATCTCGTTGGCCGCGAAGGCCGCTTTCGAAGGCCAGGTGTCCGGAACGGTGAGCACGACCGGACCGGACAACAACGCCGCGGACAACACGGCGAACGCGCGTGTGGTGGTCCGGCAGCCGGTGGTCGAGCTGGATCCGAAGATCGGCACCCTCGGCTTCGTCCCGCGGGTGCGGGGAACGGATTTCCCGCCGGGCGCGGTGGTCCGGCTGGCCTGGTCGGCGGGCATCTCCGCACCGGGACTGGTCACCGTCGGCGCCGACGGAAGATTCGAGGCCCGCTTCCTGATCTTCCACCACGACCTGATCGGCCCGCGCACGGTGAACGTGACCTCGGTGGGCGGCGTGAAATTCGGGACGGTGGGGTCGAATCCGATCCTGGTGGTGCTCCGCACCCAGCAACCCCCGTTCATCACCCGAGGCTGAGTTTCTGTGGGGTCACGATCGCCCGCCGCCTGGGCTGAAGGCTCCTTTCGTCGCATCAGACGCGGCGAAGGGAGCTTTTAGCCACCACCCGCCCCGCACACGGCACGGTTGACCTTCTCCTTGAGGTTCTGGCATGTCGCGAAAGCCACTTTCGCGACGCGTCGGCCACTCCGCACACCAGGCCGGCAACAGAGCCCGCCAGCAGGCCGAGGAGGCCACTGCCCCTATGGGCAACGACCGGCGCACGGCCGCACACCCGTCCGCTGGTGCCGATCGCGGCGACGGACGCGCAGACTTCCGGGTATGGGAGCAACGGCGACGCTGTCGGAGTCGGGCCTGGTCGCGGAACCGGGCCAGGAGATCAGCTGCTCGGTGACCGTTCGCAACGCCGGCCGGGTGGTCGATCAGTTCGCGATCGAAGTGGTCGGCGACCCGGGTGCCTGGGCCACCGCGGAACCGGCGACGGTGAACCTGCTGCCGGGGGAGACGGGCACGGTCGTCGTCCGGTTCGCGCCGCCACGGTCGTCCGACGTCCGGGCGGGGCTGATTCCCTTCGGTGTCAGGGTTTTCTCGAGCGAGGACCCGGCAGGGTCGGTGGTCGAGGAGGGCACCCTCCAGCTCGGCGCGTTCACCGAGGTGACCGCCGAAGTCGTCCCGGCGAAGGTGGAGGCCGGTGCCAAGGCCGATTTCGAGGTGGCGGTCGACAACCGCGGCAACCACCCGGTCGCCATCGAACTGAGCGCCCTCGACCCCGAGGACGAGCTCGACTTCGAGCTCGAACGGAACCGGGCCGATCTCGCGCCGGGCACCGCCGCGTTCATCCGTCTGCGGACCCGGCCGCGGAAACGGTTCCTGCGCGGGCAACCTGTCCGTCATCGCTTCCAGGTGTTCGTCGTCGCCGACGATGCCGAACCGCTCAAAACCGAAGGCACCATGGTGCAGCGGCAGTTGCTGCCGAAGTGGCTGCTGCCGGCGCTGGCCGCGTTGCTGGTGCTGCTGCTGGCCTTGGTGACACTGTGGTTCACCGTGCTGAGGCCCGCGGTGAAGTCGGCCGCCCGTGAAGCCGCTCAGGAGCAGAACCAGGAGGTGATCAAGGCCGCGCAGGAGGCCGGCGGTGCCGCGGGGGAGGCGAAGAAGGAGGCCGATCAGGCCAAACAGAACTCCGAAGACGCGATGAAGGCCGTCGGGCTGACCCCGCCTCCGGACGGCGCGCCTCCCGGCCCCAGGGCGTCGAACGGTGTCCCCAACCCGGCGGGCAACGCCAACGGGACACCGACCGACTTCCGGGTGGCGGCGGACGCGGCCGTCGACTCGAACGTCAACCGCTTCGCCGAATTCCCCTACGCCATGCCGGACGCCACGAAAACGCTGGTCGTCACCGACCTCATCCTGCAGAACCCGCGTGGTGACAACGGAACCCTGCGGCTGTTGCGGGACGCCGGAGGCACCAAGACCGTCCTGCTGGAAGTCGGCCTCGCGAACTTCCGCGACCTCGACCACCACTGGTTGCAGGCATGGCGGTTCGCCCCTGGGGAGAAGATCGTCCTCGCGGTCAGCTGCCAGACACCGGGAGGCGGCGGCCGGTGCACGCCGTCGGTCTCCTTCTCGGGCGGATCGAATAGACCGGATCAGATCAATCCCTCGCGCAAGGCGAATGCGACGGCGTGAGCGCGGTTGCGGAGCTGGAAACGGTTGGTGATGTCATGCAGGATCGATTTCACCGTCCGCTCGGAATAGCTCAGCCGGTCGGCGATCTCCTTCGTCTCGAACCCGTCGGCGACCATCCGCAGCACCGTGGTCTCGCGGTGCGACATCCCGGCCAGATCCCAGCCGTTCGGTTTCAGCACGTCACGCTGCAGCCGGGACACCCGGGACAGCAGACGGCCGAGCAGGTCCGGCGGCAGCGCGCCTTCCCCGGCGGCCGCGGCCTTCACCAGCCGCACCAGGGTGTCGGGGTGGCGTCGGCCCGCCGGATGATCGCGGAGACACCGTTGCCCACCACGTCCAGCAATTCCGAGTCGTCCACCTCCCCGGCGACCAGGACGACCCCGGCGCAGCCGGCGCAATGGAGGCTGCGCAGCAACTGCCGTGCCTCCTCGTTCAGGCGTTCGACGATGACCAGTACGACGGCCGGCTCGTCGGTGTCGTCGGCGAAGCGGATCTCAGGGCGTGCGCGCAGCGCGGCGGTGACCCCCGCGTGCGTGATGGTGTCGGTGGCATGGAGCAGCACCGGGATCTGGTCGACGAGCATCGATGAACCCCTCCCGCGAACGGCGTTTCGTCCTTCACCAGGATCGTGCGGACGGGGTTTCGCCAACAGGGATCCGGAGTCCCGATATGTCCCGCTTTGCTACTCCGATCGAGCGACGCCCGCCTTCCTGATCTTGGCGATGGCCTGGGCCCGGTCGGTGACCTGGAGCTTGCGGAAGATGTGGGACACATGGTTCCGCACGGTTTTCGGGCTGAGCACCAGCTGGTCGGCGATGGAGGCGTTCCCCATGCCCTGCGCGATGAGCCGCATGATCTCCCGTTCACGCGCGGTCAGCTTCGGAAAGGACTCGTCGCGCGGGGATTCCGTGCCCAGCAGGGAAAGCACCTGGGTCGCGATCGCCGGGCTGAAGATCGCCTCGCCGTCGCCGATCACCCGTACCGCGCGGACGACCTGCTCGTTGCGCGCCCCCTTGAGCAGGTAGCCGCGCGCACCCGCGCGCATGGCGGCGAACACCGCGGCTTCGTTCTCGAACATGGTCAGCATGAGCACGCCGGTGTGCGGGCAGGCCTTCACGATCCGTCGGGTCGCCTCGACGCCGTCGAGGTCCGGGAGGTTCAGGTCCATCAGGATGACGTCGGGCTCCAGCCTGCCCGCTTCCGCGACGGCGGTGCGGCCGTCGGCGGCCTGCCCGGCGACCTCGATGCCGTGGGTGCCGTCGAGCATCGCGCAGATGGCCGCCCGGAAGGCGGGATGGTCGTCCACCACGAGGACACGGAGGGGCGGGAACATCGCGCTCACTCCTGGGTCGCGAGCGGCAGCCAGGCGGCGATCCGGGTCCCGCCCGAGGGCACCGGCTCGATCACGCAGCCGCCGCCGAGGTCGACGGCGTGTTCCCGCATCGAACGCAGCCCGGTCCCGCCGACGACGGGGGGCGCCTCGCCGCTCGTGCCGACCCCGTCGTCGACGATCTCCACGCGCAGATCGCCGTCCAGCGGCCAGAGGCGCACCGCGCATTGCCGGGCGCCGGAATGGCGGGCGATGTTCACGAGTGCCTCGCGGATGATCCGGTACGCGGTGACCTCCACCTCGGTCGACAGCGGCGGCAGCTCGCGGCGGACCTCCACGGTCACCGCGAGCGGACCGTGTTCGGCGGGTACCCGGTCGGCGAGCATCCCGGCGTACCGGCGCACGGCCGTGACGAGCCCCGCTTCGTCGAGCGCGGGCGGGCGCGCGTCGGTCACGATGCGGCGCAGTTCGGTGATGGCGCCGTGGAGTTCTTCCTCGAGCCGGCACAGGAGACGCTCGGCCCCGGCCCGGTCACGGACGATCAGGTCACGGGCCGCCCGCAAGCCGAGCACGGCCATGGCGAGTGTCGGTCCGACGCCGTCGTGGAGGTCGTTGAGCACCGTCCGGAGCCGGTCTTCGTACCCGGCAGGATGAACGACGTCGGTGACGACGAATGTCCGGCGCATCTTCTCCCCCGTCGGGCGGCATGAGCCGGCTCCCCTGGTGTCCGGGGAACCGGTTCTCGCAGGTGGCGCGGCTCGGTTGGGCGTAGCGTTCTGGTCACTCGCTGTTCTAGTCGCGCGACCCGGTCCCGATGTTTCCCCGTCCGCCGCCGGTTCAGGTAACGGTTTGGAGCCGATGCGGACGGCGGCCTCCGGCAGTCAGCACCCGCCCAGCGGCGAATGCCGTAATAGGGGTTCGAGAATTTGGGTCATCAAATGAGGGTGCGTGCTGCGAAGTATGATGCGCGCGAGTGAATTTTCTCGACAGTGGACGAGACCGTGAAGGACAATCGGATCCGCGCGGCACCCTGCGAACAATTTCCGTCTGTTGCGCTCAGTTCCCTGCTCCCATCATTTGGCGAAAAGGAAACCCATGCATGACGATGATGAACCGGTAGGCCGGGTGCTCGGCAGGCGGCAGGCATTGATTCTGCTCGGCGCCGCCGGTGCGACACTCGCCGCCGCCGGCTCCGCCACGGCGAGCGCCACCACCTCCACCGCGGGCACGCCCGAGGTTTGCACGCTGGATTGCGTGGTCAAGCCGGAGCAGATGGAGGGTCCGTATTTCGTCGACGAACGGCTGAATCGCTCCGATATCCGCAGTGAGCCGTCCACTGGACAACTGGTTCCCGGCACCGCGCTGGTAATCAATTTCACCATTCAGCAGGTTCGCCAGCAGCAGTGCACGCCACTGCCGGGGCGATGATCGACCTCTGGCAGTGCGACGCGTTCGGGCTGTACTCCGACATTCCGTCCCAGGGAAGCCGCGGCCGCCGTTTCCTGCGCGGTTATCAGAACACCGACCAGGCGGGCACGGCCCGGTTCACCACCATTCTTCCCGGCTGGTACACCGGACGCACGCTGCATATCCACGTCAAAATACGCACCACCGGCACCAACGGCAGGCCGTACGAGTTCACCTCGCAGCTTTACTTCACGCCCGAGTTCGGCGCGGCCTATCTGCGGACCGATCCGTACCGGCGGAAAGGCCCGGCCGACACGACCAACAACCGGGACTCGATCTACCGCAACGGCGGATCCCAAATGCTGCTGCGCCCGCAGCAGAGCGGAACCGGCTACGTGGCGGACTTCGCCATCGGGCTCGACCTGTCGAACACCCAGGTCGGCCGTCCCGACTAGGCCGACCGCCGTCGAGTGACCCGACTCGGGCCGAAGGCTCCCTTCGCCGCATCAGACGCGGCGAAGGGAGCCTTCGGCCCGCGACTGTGTGGATTTCGGGGCGTTGGATGACCGGAAATCCACACGGTCCCCGCGTGACAGGACCGGTCACGACGGGGTGTGTGGAGCTAGAGACGGTGAACGTCCCTGTTTCCACACGGTGACAAGCAGATGCCACCAGTCACGCGGAGTGGCTACGGGGGCGATGTTGGGGGCGTCGGCACTAACACCGTCACCCGCTGGACCAGCTTCGATCGGGTAACTCCTGCCTGCGGACTTGACCGCCGACGAGAATAAGACCAAACTTCATTGGCGAAAAGGGGTCATCACGACGAACGACCCGGAGCAGGCGAAGCGGCCGGTGCACGGAGCGGTCGCGACCGGGGGCGGCCGACCTGTAGCCCGACCATTGAGGAGCTGACCAGTGGAATCGCCGACGTTTGTGGTCATCGGCGCCGGCCTTGCCGGTGCGAAGGCCGCGGAAGCCTTACGCGACAAGGGATTTGACGGGCGGATCGTGCTGCTCGGCGAGGAAGCGCACCGTCCGTACGAACGGCCGCCGCTCTCGAAGGACATGCTCACCGGGAAGGCCGGGTCCGACAGCGCCTTCGTGCACGACGAGGGTTGGTACTCCGGCCACGAGGTCGACCTGCGGCTCGGCGCCCGTGTCACCGCGATCCATCGCGCCGCCCACGAGGTCGAGCTCGCCGACGGCACCCGGGTCGGCTACAGCAAGCTGCTGCTGGCGACGGGCGCCGAACCTCGCGTCCTGCCGGGTGCGGAGGACGCGCTCACGCTGCGCCGCCTCGGCGACTCCGAGCGGCTGCGGCAGGTACTGGCGAGCGGATCCCGGCTCGCCGTGGTCGGCGCCGGGTGGATCGGTCTCGAAGCCGCGGCGGCGGCCAGGCAGGCCGGTCTCGACGTGACGGTGCTGGAGGCACTCGAGCTGCCACTGCTGCCCGTGCTGGGGCCCGACGCGGCCAAGGTGTTCGCGGACCTGCACCTCGCACACGGCGTCGACCTGCGGCTCGGGGTCAAGGTGACCGAAACGGGCGCGAGGCACGTCCGGCTCGCCGACGGCACACGGGTCGACGCCGACGCCGTTCTCGTCGGGATCGGCGCGGTCCCGAACACCGCACTGGCCGAAGCCGCCGGGCTGACGGTGGACAACGGGGTCCGCGTCGACGCCCACCTGCGCACCGGCGACCCGGACATCTTCGCCGCCGGGGACGTCGCCAACGCCGATCACCCGTTCCTCGGCCGCCCGGTCCGGGTGGAGCACTGGGCGAACGCGCTCAAGCAGCCGGCCGTCGCGGCCGCCGGGATGCTCGGCAAGGACGAAACCTACGACGAACTGCCCTACTTCTTCACCGACCAGTACGACCTCGGGATGGAGTACCTCGGCCACAACGCCGGTCACGACCGTGTCGTCTTCCGCGGCGACGTCGAGGCCCGGGAGTTCATCGCCTTCTGGCTCAAGGAAGACCGGGTGCTGGCGGGGATGAACGTCAACGTCTGGGACGTCACCGACCCGATCAAGGCCTTGATCCGCGGCGGACGGCCGGTGAACCCGGAGAGGCTCGCCGACACCTCGGTGCCACTCGCGGAGGTCGTCGCCGGCTGACCGGGCGGGCCGGGTTTCTCAGACCTTGCGTCCGACGCCGGCGTAGACGTCGTCCGGCTCGACGTCGCGGAGGCCCGGTTCCGCGTGCCACAGCGGCGCGCTCACGACACCGGGTTCGACCAGGTCGAGTCCGTCGAAGAGGGCGGCGACCTCCGCGTAGGGGCGGAAGTACATGGGGTCTCGGCTGTTCTTCATCGCCTCGGTGACCGCCGCCATCGCCTCGGGCGCGTGGTCGGCGGTCAGATGCGAGAGCGCCACCAGGCTGCCGGGCGGCAGCGTCTCGCGGTACCGGGCGACGATCTCGGCGGGTCGCAGACTGTCCGGGATGAAGTGGAACACGGCCACCATGAGCAGCCCGATCGGCCGATCGAAGTCCAGCATTTCCCGCGCCGCCGGGGAGTTCAGTACCTCCTCTGGCCGGCAGAGGTCCGCCTCGACGACGGCGGCGTTCGGATTTTCGCCGAGGATGAGGCGGCTGTGGGCCACGGCGACCTTGTCGTAGTCGACGTAGACCACCTTGCAGCCGGGGTCCATGTCCTGCGCGATCTCGTGCACGTTGCCGACGGTCGGGATCCCGGAGCCCAGATCGAGGAACTGGGTGATGCCGTGGGAGACCATGTATCGCACGGCTCGGCGGAGGAACGCCCGGTTGGACGCGGCGACCCGGCGCCCGGACGGCAGGACGGCCACGACCTTTTCCCCGACGGCGCGATCGGCGTCGAAGTTGTGGCTGCCGCCGAGCAGCCAGTCGTAGACCCGGGCCGCGCTGGGCAAGCGGACGTCGACACCCTCCGGAACCCGTTCACCCTGCACGGACACCCTGCACCTCATAACGCGTCGACCGGCGGAACCCCTGTTGTCACAAGCACCGTACCGACTTCGGTGCCGCTGGCAAACCGTCGGTCGGGGCCTTTTGCCAGGGGTCGTTACCTTTTTCGCGGATCCGGACAGGCTCGTGTCTCGACGATGATCGCCGCCACCGATCGAGTGGCGCGGTCACGCTGGGTCGGCCATTCGGCCGATGGGGACCCGGCCGATGAGCCGATCCAGCGGTGATCACCACCCCATAGTGTGACGACTGTCAGTAATTCGTCGTCTACGGGGAGATCACGATAATGCTTCGCAAAACAGGGGTACTGGCGGTCGGGCTGGCCGCGGCGGGAGCGATGCTGATCCCGGGGGTCGCTTCGGCGGCCGGCGGGCCGACGCCCTTCGTCATCGGCGGGCACGACGCCACCGAGGACTACTCGTTCATGGTGTCGCTGCAGCAGGGCGGCGACCATTTCTGCGGTGGTTCGCTGATCAGCGAGAACTGGGTGGTGACCGCGGCGCATTGCGTGAAGGGGGCGCAGCCGGGGGAGATCAGGACCAGGATCGGGGCGCGGCAACACAACAGCGGGGGCACCGAGACCGGCGTCAGCCGGATCATCGTGCACCCGGACTTCGTCGGGCAGAACCCGCCGGGCGGGGACATCGCGTTGGTGCGGCTGGACAAACCGGTGACCGAGAAGCCGATCAAGATCGCCGAGGCGGTGGGCGACGCGGGGACGGCGACCCGGATCCTCGGCTGGGGTGAGCACTGCGCCGACCAGACCTGCGGGGCGCCGGAGATCCTCCAGGAGCTGGACACCAAGGTGCGGCCGGCGGAGGACTGCCGCAATCTGGCCGCGGGCAAGGAGATCTGCACCGGCTCCGACACGCCGGACGCGATGGGCTGCTACGGCGACTCGGGCGGCCCGCAGATCAAGGGCAGGCCGGGCGAGTGGGAACTGGTCGGTGCCACCAGCCGCGACGGTGACGCGGATCCGAAGTGCGCCAGCGGCCTGGGCATCTGGACCGATGTGACGGTGTACCGGGACTGGATCGCCGAGCAGCAGGCGAGTCACCCGAGCGTGGCCTGACGCACGTAGGTCCACAGTGGACATGTGGCGGCTGGGACGGTCGCAGGGCGAGGACGGCACGCGGCCGTCCTCGCCCGTTCGCTATGAACCGGTGCCCAGGCCCGTCACCGGGGCGCGAGCTCCGCCAAAGACGAGAGCGGTGCCTTGTGCAGGTTCGAGATGATGTTCCTCGGCTTGTCCGCCGCCTTGCTGTAGTAGTGCGCGCCGGACTCGAACGCCAGGTAGACGTTGCTGCCGTAGACGGTCAGCCCCTCGGACATGCTCGGCGCGCGGAAGCAGTGCTTCTTGGCCGTGTCCAGGTCCTTGTCGCCGGCACCGCGCCGGACGACATAGATGTTGCTGCGGTTGTTCCTGCCGTGCGACGTGCTGTAGATGAACAGGTCCTTGGTGACGATGAGGCCCTGCGTCTTCGTCGGCACCTCCCACGATCCCGGCCGGTAGCTCAGCTTGCCGTCGGAGCCGACCGTGTACGAGTGCATCAGCCCGCGCTTGGCGTCCTCGAACTTCCCCGCCCACAGCGTGTTCGTCGGGCCGTGGCTGGTGAGGAACGAGGAGGCGTAGACGGTCTGCGCCGTCCCCTCCTGCTCGATGGGCAGCGACTTCTTGATCGCGTTCTTCAGCTTCGCCAGCGAGTACTTGCGGATCGTGTCGCCCTTGCCGGAGACGAACGCCCAGCCCTGCTTCTCGAACACGGCGATCCCGCCGACGTGCGAGTACGCGAGCAGCGCCTGGCCGACCTGCTTGCCGGTCTTGGCGTCGATGCCGATGATGATCGCGCTGCGGTGGCCCGACTCGTACGAGGTGACCAGGATCAGGTCGTTCGAACCGTCCCAGTTCGACCAGGTTGCCGTGCCCTGCGGGATGTTGGTCTCCAGCGCGGGGACGGGGTGACTCTTGCCGAACCGGTTGTCGTAGGCGTAAGAGGCGGATTCCCCGTGGTAGAAGGGCCCGTCCTTGCCGCTGGACTTCGTGTCACAGGTGATGGCCGCGGCCTCAGCGGAGGCGCTGCCCACCACCGTCAGGCCGAGCAGGAGCGTGCTCGCCGCGGCGGTGATCGTCGCCTTCTTGAGTAGCGTCTTCATTCGTTCCCTTGTAGTCGTCGTACGTCCAGTTCTCAACTTGGACTCGCCGGAGGCGCGTGTGGTTCCGGCGACTCACGTCCTTTCCCGCCGAACCGACACGGCGGCGGGGGAGCGGTCGGCGCCGGGCATCGCCGACGATGCCGCGCGGTGGATCGCTTGAGGAGTAAGGCACGGTTTCGGACCGGCGGCCGGCATGAGTCCGCGAAGTGTCCGCAAGGGACAGTTCATCCTCGATGAGCTGCCGTGATGTCCGCTTCTTGTCGGGGGTCCTGAGTGAAAGAGAGCGTTGGAACGATCATTGCCACTCACGACCCCGGTGCAAAGCGCTCAAATCGGGCATCGGGGAGGGTTCTTCGTGGATGCGAGCCGATCATGCCGGATTCACCTTGACTCTCAAGGGGGCGGCCAAGGGCTCCGCGAGCCAGTGCCGTCAAGGCCTTCGGGAGATCCATCGGCCGGGCGTTCGCCGCCCTGCCGCGCATCGAAGCCCGCCCCGCCGGAGACAGCTCGGCCGCTGATCGCCAACGGCGTCGTCGATCGGCTCAGGGAGCCGGGCTCGTCCATTGCCGCGCGATGTGCGACGACCGCACCTTGCCGCGAGCAAGGGTGAATTCTTACTCGTTCCGGGGGTGGTTCGCATTTCTGAATCGATTGTGGAAAATTGTCCACTTTGTTTTCGTGAATACATTCCCGGGCATAGTGTCGGTTAATATCCGACCATTACCGAAGGTGATCAACCGAGTGTCGATGGTGGCCGGCGGGGTTCGCCGCGAAAGCCGTCAGGGACGGCGATTGGACTGGAAGACGTGGATAACTGCGTCTTGTGGTCCAAGATCAATGCGCCATTCGGACCAAATAGACGGAAATCGTATTCCTCGTCGCGGCCGGTCGTCTTAACCTTGCGTAATTCTTCACCTGCACGGTCACTGGGGAGCAAGATGAAGTCCACGCCGTTGTTGTCGCGCGCCCGAAAAGCCTCGGAGCGACTGCTCGACGCCCGATGAGACAAGACGGCTGCGTCGGCCGATTCGCTGTGCTCGCCCGGCGATCGCCCGGCCGGATCGCGGTCTTCGAACACGGCACCGTGCTCACCTACGCCGGGCTCGCCGGGCTCGCGGGCGGCCACGCGCTGCGGTTGCGCGACGCCGGTGTCCGGCCGGGGGAGCGGGTCGGGCTCGTCACCCGGCACGGCGGTGCCGCGATCGCGGCGATCCTCGGCACCCTCGCCGCGGGCTGCACCTACGTCCCGCTGGACCCGACCTTCCCCGGGAGCGTCTCGACCACCAGCTCGCGGCCGCGAGGGTGACCGCCGTGCTCGCGGATCCGGACCACGCAGAGCTCGCGGAGTCCTTGTGCCGCACCGGATCCGCGCGGCTCGTGCGGTCGGGCACGGAGACCGCGCGGCTCCCGGTGCCCGAGCCCGATCCGGACAGCCCGGCGTACGTGCTGTTCACCTCCGGATCCACCGGCAGGCCGAAGGCCGTCGCGCAGACCCATCGCAACCTCCTGCACGTCGTCGACAACCAGATCACCGCGCTCGGTATCACCTCGGCCGATCGGCTCAGCCTGCTCGCGTCGTTCGGTTTCGACGCGGCGATCCCGGACCTCTACCCGGCCCTGCTCAGCGGCGCCGCGCTCATACCGGTCGACCTGCGCGCGCACGGCCTCGCCCACGCCGCGCGCGAGCTGGCCCGGCACGAGGTGACCGTCTACCACTCGACGCCCACGGTCTACCGGCACCTGCTCGACGTCCTCGACGAGACCGGCCTACCGTCCGTGCGGACCGTGCTGCTCGGCGGCGAGCAGGCGACCCACGCCGATGTCCGCCGCGGCCGGTTCGCGCCGGACTGCGTGTTCGTCAACGGTTACGGCGCCACCGAGGTGACCTTCGCCGCGCACTACCGGACGACCGCCGCCGAGCTGGGCCCGGACGCCGACGGGCCGCTGCCGATCGGGCGGGCGCTGCCCGGATTCACGCTCACCGTGCTGGACAGCGGCGAGATCGAGGTGCGCGGGCGGCACCTCGTCGACGGTTACCTCGACCAGCCGAGCCCGGCGTTCGGGGTGACGGCCGACGGCGGCCGCCGCTACCGGACCGGCGACCTCGGACGGTTGCTGCCGGACGGCAATCTCGTCTGCCTCGGCAGGCTCGACCGGCAGGTCAAGGTCCGCGGCTTCCGGGTGGAGCTGACCGAGATCGAGGCACGGCTCGCCGAACAGCCCGGCGTGGCCGAGGCGCGCGCGATCGTGCGCGACGGCGACCTGCTCGCCTATGTGACCGCGGACGGTCCGCGTCCGGACGGTCGGGTACTGCGCGCCGCGCTGGCGGACGTCCTGCCCGCCTCTTCGGTCCCCGCCGCCGTCGCGGTGCTGGACGGTTTTCCGCTGACCGTCACCGGGAAACTCTACGAGCTGGCGCTTCCGGACCCGCGGACGATCACGACCGTGCCGTCCGAGCGGCTGACCCCGGCCGAGGAACGCGTGCACCGGATCTGGTGCACGGTGCTGGGCCGTGACCGCGTCGGGCGCGCCGAGGCGTTCTTCGACGCCGGCGGCGACTCGCTGCGGCTCGGCCGGGTGCAGGCGGGGCTGGCCGACGAGTTCGGGGTGGACGTCCCGCTGCTCGCCCTGTTCGAGCGTACGACGATCGCCGGGCAGGCCGCCTGGCTCACGGAGTCCACTTCGGACACCCGGCAGCCGGTCGCCGCGGAGGAACAGACCGGGGACCTCATCGCCGTCGTCGGGCTGGCCTGCCGGTTCCCCGGCGCGCCGGACGCCGCCTCGTTCTGGTGGAACCTCTGCGCGGGCGTCGACTCGATCCACGACCACACCGACGAAGAGCTGGCGGCGCTGGGCATCGGGCCGGGCCTGCGGGCCGACCCGGCGTACGTACGGTCGGGCGGCCGGATCGAGGGTGTCGAGGAGTTCGACGCCGGGTTCTTCGGGTTCACCGCCGACGAGGCCGCGCGGACCGATCCGCAGCACCGGCTGTTCCTCGAAACCGCGTGGCAGGCACTGGAGGACGCGGGACGTGATCCCGCCGCCGAGACCGGGCCGGTCGGGGTCTTCACGTCCACCTCGGTGAACCGCTACTTCCTGTTCCACCTGTTCGGCAACCCGGCGGTGACCGGCGACGTCGACCCGGACGACTGGGAGGGGCGGCTGCCCGGCCGCCAGCTCACCGACCATCTGCCCGGCCAGGTCGCGTACCGGCTCGGGCTGACCGGGCCGGCGGTGGCCGTGCAGAGCGCGTGCTCCAGCTCGCTCGCGGCGGTGGCGCTGGCCGCGCAGAGCCTCCTGGACTACCGGTGCGACGTCGCGCTGGCCGGCGGGGCGAGCGTGACGTGGCCGCGCTACCGCAGTGGCGGGCTCGTCTCGCCGGACGGCCGGTGCCGCGCGTTCGACGTCGCCGCGGCGGGCGCCGGGTTCGGCTCGGGCGCCGGGGCCGTCGTGCTGCGGCGGCTGGCGGACGCGCTCGCCGACCGCGACCACGTCTACGCCGTGCTGCCCGGCTGGGCGATCACGAACGACGGCCCGGACCGCGCGGGTTACGCCGTGCCGGGACCGGCCGGGCAGGCGTCCGCGGTGGCCGAGGCGCTCGCCGTCGCGGACGTCGCCCCGGACGAGGTCGCGCTGCTCGAAGCCCACGGCAGCGGCACCCCGCTCGGCGACGCGATCGAGGTGGCCGCGCTCAACCGCGTCTACCGGGACGTGCCGCCGGAAACGTGCGCGCTGGGTTCGGTGAAGACGAACATCGGGCACCTCGACGCGGCGTCCGGTATCGCCGGGCTGATCAAGGCCGTGCTGTCCGTGCGGCACGGCGTCATCCCGCCGAACCTGCACTTCACGGCCCCGCACCCGGAGGTCGATCTGGCGGGCGGCCCCTGGTACGTCCCGGCGAAGGCCGCCGACTGGCCCGCCCGCGAGCGGCGGGTGGCCGGGGTCAGCTCGTTCGGCATGGGCGGCACGAACGTGCACGTGATCGTGGAGGAGGCCCCCGCCGTCCCGCCACGGCCGGAGGCGCGCGGCCCGTTCGTCCTGCCGGTTTCCGCGCGTGACGCGAAGGCGTTGCGCGAGGCGGTTTCCCGGCTGCGTGACCGGCTCGCCACGGACGCGCCGGACCTCGGGGACGTGGCGTACACGCTTTCCGTCCGGCGGGCGTTCGCGTGCCGGGCCGCCGTGGTGGCGGATTCGGCCGCGTCGGCGGTCGCCGCGCTCGACGCGGTGCTGGCGAACGGAACCGACGTCGAAGGCCCGGCCGGGACGGAGCGGGAGCTGGCCGCCCATTGGGCCGGGGGCGGCGAGATCGAGTGGGGCGCGGGCGGCGAACCCGGCCGTGTCCCGTTGCCGGGCTATCCGTTCCAGCGCGAGCGGCACTGGATCGAACCACGGCCTCAGCACACGACCGACCAGGAGATCCCTCGGTGACCGACACCTTGCCCGTCGCGGGTGGCCATGGCCCGCCACTGTCCTATCCGGACACGACGCTCAGCGGGCTGATCCTCGCCCAGGCCGCGCGCACGCCCGATGCCGTCGCCGTCCGGCAAGGCGAAGCGCGGCTCACCTACCGCGAACTGATCGCGTCGGCGACCGGCGTCGCCCGGCTGCTGCGGGCCAGGGGTGCCGGGCCCGGCACCCGCGTCGGCGTCTGCGCCGACCGTCGGCCGGAGTTGATCTCGACCGTCGTGGGGGTTCTGCTGTCCGGCGCCGCCTATGTACCGCTCGAACCCGGCGGCCCGAAGGCGCGGCTGGCCGAAATCACCGAGGACGCCGAGATCTCCCTCGTCGTCGGTGATCGCGCGCGGGCCGAATTCGGTGCCAAGGGGGGCATCGAGGCGTTCGCTGTGCCACCGCCTTCGGAGGAACCCGTCGAATGCCCAGCCGGGCCGGACGACCTCGTCCACCTCCTCTACACCTCCGGCTCCACCGGCCGCCCCAAGGGCGTGCTGACCAGCCACCGCAACGTGGTCGCGTTCGTCACCGGGTTCGCCGCCGCGCTCGGGATCCGGCCCGGCGCCCGGGCGCTCGGCATCTCCTCGCCCGCCTTCGACGCCTTCACCATGGACGTGTTCGTCCCGCTGGCGCACGGCGGATCGGTCCAGCTCGCCGGCGCCGCCGACCGGGCCGACCCCGAACGGCTGCGGCGGTTCCTCGTCGACCACGACGTCGAATGGGGCTTCGTCACGCCGACGCTGCTGTCCATGGTGGACCCCGCGGCGGTTCCCGGCTGGCGCGTCATCGCCTGCGGTGGCGAGCCGGTGCCCGCGGAGCTCGCCGCGCGCTGGCTGCCGGGACGGCGGTTCTTCAACGCCTACGGTCCGACCGAGACCACCGTCGTGGTCGTCACCGACGAGGTCACCGGCATCCCCAGCGACCCGTTGCCGCTCGGCCGCCCGACGCCGAACCACCGGGCGTACGTCGTGGACGCCGGGCTGCGTCCGGTCGCGCCCGGCGAGATCGGCGAACTGCTCATCGGCGGGCCGGGCGTCGCGCACGGCTACCTCGGCAGCCCGGAGCTGACCGCCGCGAAGTTCGTCGACGACCCGGCCACGCCGGGAGAACGGCTCTACCGCACCGGAGACCTGGCCCGCGAGCTGCCCGACGGCCGCCTGGAGTTCCTCGGCCGCGCCGACCGGCAGGTGAAGGTCCGCGGCCAGCGGATCGAGCTGGGCGAGGTGGAGGCCGCGCTCACGACCCACCCGGACGTCGACGCCGCCGCCGTGGCGGCCGTCTCCGGTCCGGCGGGCACGCGGCTGGTGGCCTTCCTCGCGCCGGCGTCCGCACCGTCCGATGTGGACGAACTGGGCCGGGACCGGCTCACCGCGGCGATGCGCCCGGCCGCGATCCGGGTGCTCGATCGCCTGCCGGTCAACCCGCTCACCGGCAAGATCGACCGGCCCGCACTACGCGACCTGGCCGAAGCGGCACTGGCGGGCAAGCAAGACCTCGGCCCGCTCGGCACCCCGGCCGAACGCGCGGTCGCGGCCATCTGGCGGCGAGTGCTCGGCGACGGCGCGGGGACGGATTTCCTGGCCTCGGGCGGGAACTCGATCGCCGCGATGCGCCTGGTCGCGGCGCTGCGGACGGAGCTGGCCGCGGACGTCGCCACCGAGGACGTCCTGGCCGGTGGCACGCTCGACGGGCTCACCCGGCGGGTCGCGGCCGCGTCGCCGCTGACCGGCCAGGGGCTGACCACCGGGCACGCGCCCGCGCTGTCGCCGCAGCAGCGACGGCTGTGGTTCCTCGACCAGCTCGCCCCGGAGGCGGCGCCGTACAACATCGCGATGGCGTTCCGGCTGACCGGCCCGCTGGACGTCGACGCGCTGCGCCAAGCCTTGCGCGCGGTCGCCGAGCGGCATGACGTGCTCCGCTGGCGGATCCGGGCCGTCGACGGCGCGCCGGTGGCGGATCGCCTGCCGCCGTCGGACGTTCCGCTGCCGGTGGCGCCGGTGACCGAGGACGGTCTGAGGGCCCGGCTGGCCGCCGACGCCGCGACGCCCGTGCACGTCGACCGCGAGGCTCCTTGGCGCGTGCGGCTCTACCGGCTCGGCGAGTCGGAGCACGTGCTCGGCTTCACGCTGCATCACGCGGTGTTCGACGGCTGGTCGCAGGACCTGCTGTGCGCCGACCTGTCGGCGGCCTATCGGGGCGAAACGCTGCCGCCGCCGGTGGCGTCCTACGCGGACTACGCGGTGTGGCGGGCTGGCCGCGACGAACGCCGGGAAGCGGTGGATGTCGCCTGGTGGACCGAACATCTGGCCGGTGCACCGGCCACAATGGACCTTCCGAGGGACCGGCCGCGCCCGGCCGTGCAGACCTACCGGGGCGCGAGCCTGCGTCAGTCCTTTCCGGACGGTGCCGCCGAATCGGTGCGGGCACTGGCCGCCCGCACGGGCACGACCCGCGCCGGGGTGTTGCTCGCCGCGTTCGGCCAGCTGCTGCGGCGGCTCACCGGCGCGGCCGACCACCTGGTCGCCACGGTCGTCGCGGACCGGCAGCTCGCCGAATGCCAGGACGTCGCGGGGTTCTTCGTGGACATCGTGCCGGTGCGGCTGCGGGCCGACGACGCCGCGGCCTTCGCCACGCACGTCCGCGACGGCGGCGCGGAACTCCTCGCCGCGACCGCGCATCCGGCCGCGCCGGTCGAGCGGCTCGTCGAGGCGCTCGGCGTGCCCCGCGATCCCGCGCGCGCCCCGCTCGTGCAGGTGATGTTCAACGTCCTGAACTTCGCCGAGCCACGCCTGGACCTGCCCGGTGTGGCCTCGGCGTGGCTGCCGGTCGACAAGCCGGGGTCGCCGTTCGACCTCACGGTGTACGTCCACGACGACGGCGTCGAACTGCTGTACAACCCCGATCTGTTCGACCACGCCCGGATGGCCGGGCTCGCCGAGGACTACGTCGCCCTGCTCGGCGCGCTGGCCGCGGCGCCGGACGCGCCGGTCGGGACGAGCGTGCCGGAACTGCCGCGGGTGAGCGTCCGCACCGCCGCGCCGGCCGCGGCGACCCGCGTCCAAGCACGGCCGCCGTCGGTGGCCGCGGACCCGGCGGCGCTCGCCGCGACCGAGGCCGTGATCGCGCGCGCCTGGTGCGACGTCCTCGGCGTCGCCGAAGTGGGGCACACCGACAACTTCTTCGACGTGGGCGGCCATTCGCTCGCCCTCGCCCGGGTGCACGCCCAGGTCACCGACCGGCTCGGCCGCCGGATCCCGATGGTCGACCTGTTCACCCACCCCACCGTCCGCGCCCTCGCCGCGCACCTGCACTCCGGCGGCGCCGCCGTCCCGGAGCTGGCCCGTGCCGCCGAACGCGTCGCCGCCCGCCGCGGCCGCATCCAGACCAGAAGACCCCGTCGCACCGCCGGCCCGGCCGGCCCCGGATAGGAGCACCACCGTGACCCACCTCCCCGAAACCGGCACCGGCGATCCCGGAGCCGAACCGATCGCGATCGTCGGACTCGACGTGCGCGTGCCCGGCGCGCGTGACGCGCACCAGTTCTGGCGCAATCTCGTCGACGGTGTCGAGTCGATCGTGCCCGCCACCCGCGAGGAGATGATCGCCCGCGGCGCCGCGCCGGACACGGTGGACGATCCGAGCTGGGTGAACGCCACCGCCGTGGTCGACGGCTTCGACGAGTTCGACGCCGAACTGTTCGGTATGACCAGCCGCGAGGCCGAGATCACCGACCCGCAGCATCGGCTGTTCCTCCAGTCGTGCCACGCCGCGCTGACCGACGCGGGTTACGACCCGGCCCGCTTCGACGGCGCGATCGGCGTCTACGGCGGGTCGGGCGGCACCGGCTACCTGACCGAGAACCTGATGCGCAACGAGCGGCTCCTCGCCTCGCAGCACGGCGGGATCGGCATCTCGACCGGCAACCAGCCGAGCTACCTGACGACCTCGGTGTCGTACAAGCTCAACCTGCGCGGCCCGAGCCTCGCGGTGTTCACCGCCTGCTCGACGTCCCTGGTCGCGGTGCATCTCGCCTGCGAGGCGCTGCGCAACGGCGAGTGCGACATGGCGCTGGCGGGCGGGGTCAACGTGGAGATGCCGCACGGCGTCGGCTACATGGGCGTCGACGGTTTCACCTCGCCGGACGGCCACGTGCGCGCGTTCGACGCGGGCGCCAACGGCACGGTCTGGAGCAGCGGCGTCGGGGTCGTGCTGGTGAAGCGGCTGTCGCAGGCGATCGAGGACGGCGACCACATCCGCGGTGTCGTGCTGGGCAACGCGATCAACAACGACGGCGCCACCAAGGTCGGCTTCTCCGCGCCCAGCGTGTCCGGGCAGACGGAAGCGGTCGCGCAGGCCGTCGGCATGGCAGGCGTCGATCCGCGCACCATCGGCTACGTCGAGGCACACGGCACCGGCACCGCGCTGGGCGATCCGATCGAGATCACCGCACTGTCCACTGTGTACGGTGACCGGGTCACGGACACCGGCTGGTGCGCGATCGGCTCGGTGAAGTCCAACATCGGCCACCTGTCGCAGGCCGCGGGCGTGGTCGCGTTGATCAAGGCCGTCCTGGTCATGGAGCACGGGCTGATCCCGCCGACCATCAACTACCACGAACCCAACCCGGGGATCGACTTCCCGGCGACCCCGTTCTACCCGGCGCGCGAGGTGACGAAATGGGAGGCGGGCCGGGCGCCGCGACGGGCGGGCGTCAGCTCGTTCGGCGTCGGCGGCACCAACGCGCACGTCGTGCTGGAAGAGGCGCCGAGCCCGCAGCGGTCCCGGACACCGCGTCCGGCGCATCTGCTGCGGGTGTCGGCCAACACCGCGGAAGCGCTCTCGGCCGCGGTCGACCGGCTCGCCGACCGGCTGGCCGGGGACGTCGACCTCGATCTCGCCGACGTGGCGTACACCCTCGCCGCCGGGCGCACCGAGTACCCGCACCGCGCGGTCGTCGTCGCCCGTGACCCGGAGGACGCGGTCGACGGCCTGCGCGATCCCCGGCGTCTCGTGTCCGCGCGGGCCGGGGAGACGAACGTGGCGTTCCTCTTCCCCGGGCAGGGTTCCCAGTACGCCGGGATGGGCGCCGAGCTGTACGACGCCGAGCCGGTGTTCGCCGCGGCCGTCGACGAGTGCCTGCGGCTGCTCGAATCCGAGCTGCCGGAGCTACGCGAGCTGATCTTCGGGCGCGGCGGCGAGCAGGCGCTGCGGGAAACCCGCGTGACCCAGCCCGCGCTGTTCGTCGTCGAGTACGCGCTGGCGAAGCTGTGGCAGAGCTGGGGTGTGCGGCCAGCGGCGATGATCGGTCACTCGGTCGGCGAATACGTCGCCGCCACCGTCGCCGGGGTCTTCACCCTGCCGGACGCGCTGAACCTGGTCGCCACCCGCGGCCGCCTGATGCAGTCGATGCCCGCCGGGGCGATGCTGGCCGTCCAGCTCGACGAGGAGAGCGTCGCCTCGCGGCTGCCGGACACGCTCGCGATCGCCGGGGTGAACGGGCCCGGCACCTGCGTCGTGGCCGGGCCGTCGGAAGCGGTCGCGGAGTTCGCGGCGACGCTCAAGGCCAGCGGCGTGCAATGCCGCGAGCTGGTGACCTCGCACGCGTTCCACTCGCCGATGATGGACCCGATCCTCGCCGAGTTCACCGCGGCCGTCGCCGCCGTCGCGCGCACCGCGCCCGCGCTGCCGTTCCTGTCGAACGTCACCGGCGAGTGGATCACCGACGCGCAGGCCACCGACCCCGCCTACTGGGCCTCGCACCTGCGTCAGGCCGTCCGGTTCGGCGACTGCGTCAAGAACCTGTTCGCCCGCGGCGGACGGTGGGCGCTCGTCGAATGCGGCCCGGGTCATCAGCTGTCCGGGCTGTCCCGCGGCCAGGTGCCGAAGGGCATGCCCGCGCCGCAGCCGAGCCTGCCGGGCCGTACCGAGCGCATCGGCGACGTCGAAACGCTCTACGGCGCGGCCGGTCTCTTGTGGACGAACGGGGTTTCCCTGGAACCGCGGACGTTCGGCGCGCCCGGCCACCGGGTCCCGCTTCCCGGCTACCCGTACGCGCGCAAGCGGTACTGGGTCGACCCGGACCCGGTGACGGCCACCCAGCCCGTGCGGTCGAGTGGTCCGTTGCCGCTGCCCGAGTGGTTCGCGGTTCCCGCGTGGCGGCAGGCGGAACCGGACCTGAGACGCGAGCCGTTCGCGAACGCGCTCGTCTTCGCCGCCGAAGACGTCCTGCCCGCACTGCTGCGCGACGCGGGTGTGACGGTCACCGAGGTGCGGCCCGGCGACGCGTTCGCCGCGACGGAGACCGGCTTCACCGTCCGGCCCGGAGTGCGCGACGACTACGACGCGCTCGTCGCCGCGCTGCCCGCCCGGCCCGAGCGGGTCGTGCACGCCTGGACGATGGCCGGGGAAGAGCGCGGCATGGCCGCACAGGACCTCGGGTTCTTCAGCGTGCTGAACCTCGTCCAGGCCTGGGGCGAGCCGGTGCGGATCGACGTGGTGAGCACCGGCGCCGCCGACGTCACCGGAACCGATCTGACCCGGCCCGAGCACGCGACCCTCGCCGGTATCGCGCGGGTGGTGCCGCTGGAGATCGCGGGCACGGTGGTGCGCCGGATCGACGTGATCGACGCTGCCGACGTCATGGACGCCGTCGCCGAGCTGTTCCGCCCGGCCGACGCGGCGGCCGAGGTCGCGCTGCGGGCCGGTCGTCGCTGGGTGCTGGACTACACCCAGCTCGAACTGCCCGCGGCCGCCGAGCCGGTGCTGCGCGACGGCGGCCGGTACCTGATCACAGGCGGGACCGGCGGCATCGGCATCACGCTCGCCGAGGACCTCGCCCGCCGGGTGCGGGCGAAGCTCGTGCTGCTCACCCGCGCCGGGCTGCCGCCGCGGGCTGAGTGGGACGCGCACCTCGCCGCGCACGGCGGCACCGACCGCGCCGGGCGCGCGATGCTCGCCGTGCGGCGGATGGAGGCCGCGGGCGCGGTGGTGCACGTCGTCGCCGCCGACGTCACCGACGCGGCGCGCCTGCGCGAGGTGCGTGAGCTGGCCGAGCGCGAGTTCGGCGGTCTCGACGGGATCGTGCACGCCGCCGGGTTGCCCGGTGGTGGCGTCGCCGAGGTGAAGGAGCGGGCCGCGGCCGAGGCCGTGCTGGCCCCGAAGATCGCCGGGACGCTGGCGCTGGCCGAGGCGTTCGCCGACCTGCCGATGGATTTCGTCGCGCTGTGCTCGTCGATCACCGCGGTGGCGGGCGGTATCGGGCAGGTCGACTACTGCGCCGCCAACAACTTCCTCGACGCCTACGCGCGGGGCGGCCACGGCTGGCAGGCGCGGCTGGTCTCGCATGCCTGGGGTGGCTGGGACGAGGTCGGCATGGCCGCGGAGGTG
Organism: Amycolatopsis sp. EV170708-02-1; assembly: GCF_022479115.1. Classification (NCBI taxonomy): domain Bacteria; kingdom Bacillati; phylum Actinomycetota; class Actinomycetes; order Pseudonocardiales; family Pseudonocardiaceae; genus Amycolatopsis; species Amycolatopsis sp. EV170708-02-1. The sequence goes on along the minus strand of NZ_CP092497.1, from coordinate 175,270 downwards.
GCCGCGCCGACCACGATCCGCACCGCCCGGTCGCGGGCGCTCGGCCCGGTCGAGCACCCCGTGCTCACCACGCGCACCGAGAACGGCGCGCACGGTCTCGTCTCGGCGGCCACGCACTGGCTGCTCGACGAGCACCGGATCGCCGGGGTGCCGGTGGTGCCGGGCACGGGACATCTCGAGACCGTCCGCGCGGCGGTGGCCGCGGCGCTGCCGAAGCCCGGTGAGGGACACGTCGTCGAACTGCGGGACGTCGTGTTCCTGGAGCCGTTCGGTGTCCCGGACGGCTCGACCGCGGAGTACCGCGTGGAGTTCGACGGCGACGAATTCACCGTGACCAGCCACGTCGCCGGCGCGAGCCGGACCCACGTGCGCGGGGCCGCGGGGTGGACGGCGGCCGAGGCGGTGTCCACTGTGGACATCGACGCGGTGACGGGGCGGACCGAGCCGATCGACGACGGGAACGGTTTCGGCACCGGCCGCACCAGCATGGTCACCTTCGGCCCGCGCTGGGCGGCGCTGCGCGAACACCGTATCGGCGCGCAGGAGGAGCTGGCCACGATCACGGCTCCCGGCGCGGCGGCGGGTGACCTCGGCGCATGGGGCCTGCATCCGGCACTGCTCGACGTGGCGACCGCGTTCGGCCGCGGCCGGGGGAGCGGCACCTACCTGCCGATGAGCTACGGCCGGATCGTCGTGCACGACGCGCTCCCGGCGAGTTTCCGCAGCCACCTGCGCTACCGCGACACCGGCGGCGACCAGGTGGTGGCGGCCGATCTGTCGCTGTGCGACGAGACCGGCCGAGTGCTCGTCACGATCGAGGACTTCGTGCTGCGGCAAGTGGATCAAGAGGCCGTCGGCGGCGGCCTGACCGCGACCTCAGCTGTGTCCACTGTGGACAAGACGTCGACCGGGATCCGGCCGGTGGACGGCGCCGAGGCGTTCGTCCGGGCGTTGTCGCCCGGTCTCGGCGGGCAGGTGGTGATCGCCACCCTGCCGGTGCGGGAGCTGATCGAGCGCCAGGTCGGCGCCGAAGAACTGGAGGAACCCGGCGAAACGCCGGTGACGGTTTCGGAGGACGACTACGTCGCCCCGCGCACCGACCTGGAGGCCGAGATCGCCCGCCAGTGGACCGAGCTGCTCGGCGTGGAGAAGATCGGCGTGCACGACGACTTCTTCGCCCTCGGCGGCAACTCGCTGGTCGCGATCCAGCTCATCGCCCAGGTGCGCAAGGCCACCGGCACACGGCTGGCGATGAAGACGCTGTTCGAAGCGTCCACAGTGGCCACCCTGGCCGAGCGGATCGAGGAGCTGCGCGCCGACAAGGCCGAGGCACCCGCCGAAGAACCCGCCCGGACCACCATCCCGAAGCTCGAGCGCTGAGCCGTGGGTGCGGTCTCGTGAGTGTTGAGGACGGTTAGAACCGTCCTCAGCACTCACGACCACCTGGACCGCCGCGGCACTTTCGCTTGACCTCCCACTGAACAGGAAATCATGAGCGACACGAAGGAATGGACGTTCCCAGCCTCGTTCGGGCAGGAGCGGATCTGGCTGTCCGGCCAGCTCGACCCGGCGTCCCCGGTGTACAACCTGCACTGCCAGGCCCGGCTGGACCGCCCGCTGACCCCGGAGCAGTGGCGCGCCGCGCTCGGCGTCATCGTCGGGCGGCACGAGGCCCTGCGCACGTCGTTCCGCATGGACGGCGGCGCGCTGATGCAGGTGGTGCACGCCGAGGTGCCGATCGAGCCCGAGGTGCACGACTTGCGGGACCTGCCCGCCGGCGCCCGTGAAGAGCGGCTCGCCGAGCTCGTCGGTGATGTGTCGCGCGGGGCCATCCCGCTCGACGCGCCGCCGCCGTGGCGGGCCCAGGTGTGCCGGATGGCCGACGACGAGTGGGTGCTCACGTTCGTCGTGCACCACACCGTTTTCGACGCCGGTTCGGTGCTGGTGCTGGGCACGGAGCTGGGCGAGGCGTGCGACGCCGTGTTCGAGGGCCGCGAGCCGAAGCTGCCCGAGCTGGCCATCCAGTACCCGGACTACTCGGCCTGGCAGCGCGGGCAGCTCGAAACGTCCAGCGAACAGCTGGACTACTGGCGCAAGCAGCTCGCCGGGCTGCCGCCGGTGCACGGCCTGCCCACCGACCGGCCGCGGCCGTCGGAGCTGACGTTCGCCGGTGACCAGGTGCATTTCACCCTCCCGGACGGTCTGATCGACCGGGTCGGCGAGCTGAGCCGGGAGCTGTCGGCGTCGCCGTTCATGGTGCTGCTGGCCGGCTACGCGGCACTGCTGTCGCGACTGTCCAGAGTGGACGACATCGTCGTCGGCGTCCCGGTCGCCGGCCGCGACCTGCCCGAGCTGGCCGATCTGATCGGCATGTTCGTCAACCAGATGGCCGTGCGGGTCGACTGCTCCGGCGCGCCCGCGTTCACCGAGCTGGTCGGCCGGGTCCGGACCACGCTGCTGGAGGCGATCGACCACAGCCAGGTGCCGTTCCAGGCGGTCGCCGAGGCGGTCGGGGCCGAACGCGACCCCGGCGTGCAGGCGCTGTACCAGCTCGGGTTCAACTTCCTGCCCGACTCGGGGCTGGAGCCGATCCGCTCGGCCACCGCGAAGGACGACATCGCGATCGATCTGACCGCCGTGGACGGCAGGCTCGTCTACCGCACCGACCTGTTCGACCGCGAGACCGCCGAAGCCCTGGCCGAGCGATACGTGCGGCTGCTGACCGCGGCGATCGCCGATCCCGCTCAGTCGGTCGCGGATCTGCCGCTGCTGTCGGACGCCGAACGTGAACTGGTCCTGACCGGCTGGAACCCGGCAGTGTCCACTTCGGACACCCAGCCGGTGCACGTCAGGTTCGAGGACCAGGCGCGGCGAACTCCGGACGCACCCGCCGTCGACTTCGGCGGGGTTCGCTTGACGTATGCCGAGCTGAACGCGCGGGCCAACCGTGTCGCACACCGGCTGCGCGAGCTGGGCGCCGGTCCCGGCACCGTCGTCGGCGTCTGCGTGCCGAACTCGGCGGACCTGCTGACCGGCGTACTCGGGGTGCTGAAGAGCGGCGCGGCCTACGTCCCGCTCGACCCGGACAACCCGGCCCCACGGCAGGAGCTGATCCTCGCCGACGCGGGTGTCCCGTTCGTGCTGGTCACCGGCGAGTCCACTTTGGACACGAAGACGCTGGCCCTGGACGACCCGGCCGAGTGGTCCGCCGCGGCCGCCGAGGATCCGGAACCGGCGGCCGGGCCGGGCGACGTCGCCTACGTGATCTACACGTCGGGATCGACCGGGCGGCCCAAGGGTGTCGAGGTCGAGCATCGGGCCGTCGACACGTACCTGGCGTGGGCGCGTGAGGCGTACCCCGGCCTGGCCGGGCGTGCGTTGCTGCACACGTCGCCGTCGTTCGACCTCACCGTGACGACACTGCTCGGCACCCTCACCGCCGGGGGAGCGGTGGTCGACGGCGGCCGCCCGACGTTCGTCAAAGCGACTCCGACGCACCTCGCCATCCTCGCCGAGGAGCTGTTCCCGACGGGTGAGCTGGTGCTCGGTGGCGAAGCGCTGACCGCCGAGACCGTCCAGCCGTGGCGGGACCGGCACCCCGGCACGCTCGTCGTCAACGAGTACGGCCCGACGGAGGCCACGGTCGGCTGCGTCGTGCACCGGATCGAACCCGGGGACGAACTTCCCTCCGGGCCGGTCTCGATCGGCCGTCCGGTGCCCGGCACCCGCGTGTACGTCCTCGACGAGCGGCGGCGTCCGGTGCCGCCGGGCGTCCCGGGCGAGCTGTACGTCGCCGGGCCGCAGCTCGCCCGCGGCTACCTCGGGCTGCCGGACCTGACCGCGGAGAAGTTCATCGAGGGACCGTCCGGCCGGATGTACGCCACCGGCGACCTCGTCCGCTGGCGTCGCGACGGCTCGCTCGACTACCTCGGCCGCGCCGACGAGCAGGTGAAGCTGCGCGGCTACCGCATCGAGCCCGGCGAGGTCGAAGCGGCGCTGCGGGAGCTGTCGGACGTGCGGGACGCGGCCGTGGCGGTCCGCGGCGACGCGCTCGTCGGCTACGTCGTCGGCAGCACCGAAGGCGCGGCCGAGGCCCTGAGGAAGACGTTGCCGGAGTACCTGGTGCCGACCCGGTTCGTGTCGCTCGACGCGCTGCCGATGGCGGCCAGCGGCAAACTCGACCGGGCCGCGCTGCCGGATCCCGAACCCGATGAGGCACCGGCGTACGTCGCACCCCGGACCGCGGCCGAAGAACTCGTCGCCGAGGTGCTCGGGGAGCTGCTCGGCATCGACGACCTCGGCGCGCACGACGACTTCTTCGCCCGCGGCGGCAACTCGCTGCTGGCGATCCGCGCGATGGCCCGGCTCCGCAAGCAGATCGAGGTCGACATCCCGGTGCGGGGCCTGTTCACCCTCACCACTGTCGCCGGGCTCGCCGCGGAGATCGAGCGGCGGCTCGAGGAAGACCTCGACCAGCTCAGCGACGAGGAGGTCCAGCGCCAGCTGGCCGAAGGTGAGAAGTCATGACCGCGATCGACGAAACCAGCGCGGCCGCGCGCCGCGCCCTGCTCGAACGGCGATTGCGACGGCGCGCGGAGCCGGCCGCGACCATCACCCCGCGTCCTGCCGACGCCGTCGTCCCGCTGTCGTATCAGCAGGAACGCGTCTGGTTCATGGAGCAGTTCGCGCCGGGCACCGGGTCGTATCACATCCCGGTGCCGATCCGGCTGACCGGCAGGCTCGACGTCGCCGCGCTTCAGTCCGCTTTGGACACTTTGCCCGCGCGGCACGAGGCACTGCGGATGCGCTTCCCGGAAGGGGAGGACGGTCAGCCGTCCGTCCACATCGAACCTTCGGTCCCGGTCGGCCTGTCCATAGTGGACTCGGGAAGCGAGGACGCGGCCCGTGCCGCCGTCGACGCCGCCGCGGCCGAGACGTTCGACCTCGCCACGGGACCGCTGCTGCGGGCGACGCTGGCCCGGGTGTCCGACGAGGACCACCTGCTGGTCCTGTGCACGCACCACATCGTGGGCGACGGCTGGTCGGTCGACCTGCTGCTGCGTGACCTCGCCGCGCAGTACCACGCCCTGAGCACCGGCGGCACGGCCGAGCTGCCCGCGCTGAGCATCGGGTACGGCGACTTCGCGCACTGGCAGCGCCGCACGCTCACCGGCGGCGAGCTCGACCGGCAGCTGGAGCACTGGAAGGCGCAGCTCGCCGGGGTCGAGCCCCTGGAGCTGCCCACCGACCGGCCCCGGCCCGCCAAGCAGAGCTTCGACGGCGCGATCCACGAGTTCTTCGTCGAGCGCGAGCTCGCCCGTGCCCTCGGCGAGCTGAGCCGCGAGCACGGGGTCACGCTCTTCATGACGCTGCTGGCCGCCTACCAGGTGCTGCTTTCGCGGTACTCGGGCCAGGAGGACTTCGCGATCGGCTCGTCGTCGGCCGGGCGCGGCCTGCCCGAGCTGGAGGGCGTGGCGGGCATGTTCATCAACATGCTGCCGCTGCGTGCCCAGCTCGCGGGCGATCCGACGTTCGCCGAACTGCTCGAACGCACCCGGCGGCACGTGCTGGACGCGTTCGACCACGCCGACGTCCCGTTCGAGCGGCTGGTGAACGCGCTCGGCGTACCCCGCGACGTCAGCCGCTCGCCGGTGTTCCAGGCGATGTTCGTGCTGCAGAACTACGAGATGGGCCGGATGGACGCGGCCGGGGAGTCCGAAGTGGACTTCCGCTGGCTGCCGATGGACCTGCCCGCGACCCGGTTCGACTTCGAGTTCCACGCGATCGAGCTCGAACGCGGGCTGATCGGCAAGCTCGTGTACAACACCGCGCTGTTCACCGAGGACACGGTCGCCGGGATGGCCGGGCGGCTGGTCACGCTGCTGCGCTCGATCGTCGCCGAGCCGGACCGGCGGCTGTCCGAAGTGGACATCCTCGACGACACGCAGCGCGAGCTCGTCCTGGAGCGCTGGAACGCCACGACGGCCGAGTTCCCGCAGACCACGCTGCACGCGCTCGTCGAGGAGCAGGCCGCCCGGACGCCGGACGCGCCCGCGGTGACCTTCCGCGGCGCGTCGCTGACCTACCGCGAGCTGGACGAGCGGGCCAACCGGCTCGCGCACCGGCTGCGTGGCCTCGGCGTCGGTCCGGGCGTGCTCACCGGTGTGTTCGCGGAGCGGTCGTTCGAGCTGGTTGTCGCGCTCCTCGGCGTGCTGAAAGCCGGTGGCGCGTACGTCCCGCTCGACCCGGAGTACCCGGCCGACCGGCTGGCGTTCATGCTGCGGGACGCCGCCGCTCCCGTCGTGCTGACGCAGGCCGCGTTGCGCGAGACGCTGCCACCGGGGGACGCGACCGTCATAGTTCTAGACAACCCTGACGATCTCGCCGAGACGGCCGAGCCGCCCGAGCCGCTCGCCGGACCGGAAGACCCGGCGTATGTCATCTACACCTCGGGCTCCACAGGGCAGCCGAAGGGCGTGCCCAACGGCCACCGCGGCATCGTCAACCGGCTCGACTGGATGCAGCGCGTGTACCGCCTCGACGGCACCGATTCGGTGCTGCAGAAGACCCCGGCCGGGTTCGACGTGTCGGTCTGGGAGTTCTTCTGGCCGCTGATCAGCGGCGCGCGGCTCGTCCTCGCCGAACCCGGCGGCCACAAGGACGCCGCGTACCTGCGTGAGCTGCTCGCGTCCGAAGGCATCACCACCGCGCATTTCGTGCCGTCGATGCTCACGCTCTTCCTGGCCGAACAAGGCGTCGAGACCTGCACGGCGTTGCGGCGGGTCGTGTGCAGCGGCGAGGAACTGCCGCTCGACGCCGCGCGCGAGTTCACGCGGCGGCTGCCGGACTGCGAGCTGCACAACCTCTACGGCCCGACCGAAGCCGCCATCGACGTCACCGCCTGGCACTGCACGCCCGCCGCGCTCGCCAACGTCGCGTCGGTGCCGATCGGCGCGCCTATCCAGAACATCCGGATCTACGTGCTCGATCGTGCCGGGCGGCCCTGCCCGGTCGGCGTGCCCGGCGAGCTGCACATCGCCGGCGTCGGTCTCGCCCTGGGCTACCACCATCGCCCGGAACTGACGGCCGAGCGGTTCGTGCCCGATCCGTTCCACAGTGGACGGATGTACCGCACCGGCGACCTCGCGCACTGGCGCCCGGACGGGACGATCGCGTTCCTCGGCCGGATCGACCACCAGGTCAAACTGCGCGGCCTCCGTATCGAGCTGGGGGAGATCGAGACGACCTTGCGCGCCCAGCCGGGCGTGCGCGACGCCGCCGTGATCGTCCGCGAGGACACGCCGGGGGACAAGCGGCTGGTCGGGTACGTCGTCGGCGACGCCGAGCCCGGGGCGCTGCGGACGGCGCTCAAGCAGAGCCTCCCGGACTACATGGTCCCGCCGTCGTTCGTCGCGCTCGACGAGCTGCCGCTCACCCCGAACGGCAAACTCGACCGCAAGGCGCTGCCCGCTCCGGTCGCCGCCCGCGACGCGACCAAGGAACTGGTCGCGCCGTCGACCCCGGTCGAGACCCTGCTGGCCGAGATCTGGCGCGACGTGCTCAAGGTGGACGAGCTGGGCGTCGACGACGACTTCTTCGACCTCGGCGGCCATTCGATGCTGGCCACCCAGGTGGTGGCGCGGATCGGCAAGGCGGGCGCGGGCCAGGTCGGCGTCATGGACCTGTTCCAGCACCGCACGATCCGCGAGCTGGCGTCCTTCATGGACGGTGACGACACCGACCGGCCGCGGCACCTGCTGTACGAGCTGACCAAGCCGGCGAAACAGCGGACGCTGACCTACGTCTGCTTCCCCTACGGCGGCGGCAGCGCGATCGTCTACCAGCCACTGGCCGACGCGCTCCCGGAGGGCTACTCGCTCTACTCGGTCGCCATCCCCGGCCACGACGTCGGACTGTCCGAAGAGGCGTTGCCCTTCGACGACCTGGTCGAGCGGCTGGCCGACGAGATCCTGGACCGCATCGACGGCCCGCTGGCCATCTACGGCCACTGCGGTGTCGGCAACGCGCTCGCCGTCGCCGTCGCCCGGATGCTCGAAGAACGCGGCCGCGAACTGGAGGTCGTCTACATCGGCGCGATCTTCCCGTTCGCCCGGATGAAGGGCGCGGTGGGGACGCTGCGCACCCGGCTGGAGAAGCTGCGCAGCAACCGGTACTACTCGAACTGGCTCAAGGGCATGGGCGTCGACACCGACGACCTCGACCCGGCGCAGGCCGACCGGATCATCACGAACATGCGCGCCGACAGCCGCGCCGCCGAGGAGTACTTCAGCGGCCTGCTCGACGCCCGCGTGGCCAAGCTGCGCGCGCCGATCGTGTCGGTCGTCGGCTCCGAGGACCCGGTCACCGACTACTACGCCGAGCGGTACCGGGAATGGGAGTTCCTCACCGACACCACCGCGCTCGTGGTGCTCGACCAGGCCGGGCATTTCTTCCTGCGGTACCGGGCCGAGGAGCTCGCGGAGATCGTCACGCGCGTGCACCCGGCGCTGGACGATCCCGGCGAGCTCGACGTCCGGGTCCGCGGCGAGGACGCGGGCTGGGCGGTGCACGAGACCCATAAAGCAGAAGTGGACGACAAACCCGCGGTGCGGCCGAGCATGGGCCGGTTCGTCACGATCACGATCGGGCAGCTGGTGTCCTCGACCGGCTCGGCGCTGACGTCGTTCGCGGTGCCGATCTGGCTCTACACCCGCACGGGCTCGGTCGCCGACCTCGGCCTGCTGTGGGCGCTCGCGCTGCTGTTCGGCGTGCTCGTCCTGCCGGTGGCGGGTGCGCTGGTCGACCGCGGCGACCGGCGGCGGATCATGATCGCGGCCAGCGGTATCGCGGGCGGGATCCAGCTGATACTGGCGTTGGTGCTGATCACCGGGCACGTCCAGCTGTGGTTGTTCTACGTGCTGATCCCGCTCGGGTCGGTGGCCGCTTCGTTCCAGCGCATCGCTTATCAGTCGTCGGTGGCGCAGCTGGTGCCGAAGCAGTACCTCGGGCACGCGATGGGTCTCGCGCAGCTGTCCACCGGGTTCGCCCAGCTGCTGATGCCGGTGATCGCGGCCGGGCTGCTGGCGACGATCCAGCTGTCCGGAATCCTGATCCTGGACATGGCGAGCTATGTGTTCGCGATCGTGGGTCTGCTGCTGGTGCGGTTCCCGGACATGCTGGGCTGGCGCCCGCGCGAACCGCTGCTGACGGCGATCGCGGGCGGGCTGCGGTACTCGTGGAACCATCGCGGTTTCCGCACGATGCTGCTGTACTTCGCGCTGGCGAACGTCTTCCTCGCCCCCGCGCTGGTGCTGCTGTCGCCGCTCGTGCTGTCGTTCGGTTCGGTCACCGACGTCGCGCAGGTGGCGCTGGCCGAGGCCGTCGGCGCGGTGGCCGGCGGGATCGGGATGGCGTTGTGGGGCGGCCCGCGGCACCGGCGGATGGTCGGCGTGCTCGTCGGCAACGTCGGGATCGCGCTCGGCAGCCTGGTGATGGGCCTGCGGCCGTCGCTGATCGTCGTCGCGGCCGGGGTGTTCCTCCTGGCCGCCGCGATGTCCGTGTCGCAGGGTATTTACGCGACGCTGGTGCAGGTCAAGGTGCCGCAGCGGTTCCACGGCCGGGTGTTCGCGATCAACCAGACGATCACGTGGTCGACGCTGCCGATCGGGTTCGCCGTGCTGGCGCCGCTGGCCGTCGGCTGGTTCTCGCCGTTGCTGGCGCCGGGCGGCGCGCTGACCGGGTCGGTCGGTGCCGTGCTCGGCACGGGTGAGACTCGGGGCATCGGGCTCGCCTACGTCGTCTTCGCCCTGATCCTGCTGCTGATCAACGTGGGCGGGTTCTCGCTGCGGCTGTTGCGCCGGTTCGACACCGAAGTGCCCGATTCACTGCCCGACGACCTGGTGGGGGCACAGGAACGGGAGCGCAAGCTCGCCGGGAAGGAAGCCGCATGAGTACCGCAGTGCTGGTCAGGGAGGCCCGCGGGCACTGGGTCGGCGAGGTCGCCCCGTCGATGCGGGCGGCCGGGCATCGCGTGGTGCTGCTCGCCCCGCCGATGGACGCGGCCGAGCGCGCCGCGCTGGACGGCGTGGTGGACGACGTCGTCGCGCTCGACGACGTCCACGACGCGGAGGCCGTCGCGGCGAAGGTCCGGGAGATCGCGGGCAGCGCCTTGGCCGGGATCTTCACCGGCTCGGACGGCGCCATCGCGAGCACCGCCCAAGCCGCGGAACTGCTCGGGGTGGCACGCTGCCCGGCGTCGGTGTTCGCCTTGTGCGCGAACAAGTTCGCCGTCCGGGAGGCCCTCGCCGCGGCCGGGCTGCCGGGACCTTCCCACGCTTTGATCTCGTCGGCCGCCGAGGCGGAGTCGGTGGCCGCCGCGGTCGGGCTCCCGGCGATCGTCAAACCGGTCAACGGCGCGGGCAGCAACCTCGTCCGTACCGTGTCCACTGTGGACGAGCTGGCGGCCGCGTACGAGCTGCTGGCCGCGCGGCTGCCCGAGTCGGTGGATCCGCGCTACCACCGTCCCTTGGGGACACTCGATCCTTCGGCGACGTTCCTCGTCGAAGGGTTCCTGAGCGGCCCGGAGTACGCGGTGGACGTGCTGGTCCGTGACGGGGTGGCGGAACCGGTCGAAATCCTCGACAAACCGCTGATCGACGAGCGGAAGTTCGAGCTGGCGCTGTCGTGCCCGCCAGCCGGGCTCACCGCCGACCGGGCCGAGCTGGTCACCGCCGCGGCGGTCGCCGCCGTCCGCGCGCTGGGTCTCGACAACACCTGTGCCCACGTCGAGCTGATCGACGACGCCGACCGCGGTCCGACGATCGTCGAGGTCAACGCGGGCAGGCCCGCCGGGTCGATCATGCCGCTGCTGGCGAAGCTGCGCACCGGCATCGACGTGTTCGCCGAGCTGGCGGCACTCGCGGTGGACGCTCCGCCGCCGGCGCGGGAGCCCGCGAAACTGCCGATCCCGCTGGGCATGCTGATCCTCTACGCGGCCGGTTCGGGCCGGTTGACGAGGATCGGCGGGCTCGACGAGATCGCCGAGCTGCCCGAGGTGATCGACGTCGTCACCACCGTCTCGCCGGGGCAGGTGCTCACCGACGAACAGGAGACCTACGCGGTCAACCTCGTCGTGGCCGGGTTCGCCGACCACGACGACCTCGCCTCCCTGCACGCGGAGGCGAGCAAACTCGTCCAGCTGGACCTGGAGGAAGTGTGAACACCGCGTTCGTGGTCTGCGAGACCGCCGGACAGTGGATCGCCGACGTCGTGGCCGCCGTCCGGGCGACCGGCCTGCGGGCCGAGCTGGTCAGCGAGCCCCTGGACCCGGCCGAGCTGACGCGACTGGGCGAAGTCGTGGACGGCTTCATCATCGTCGCCGACGTCCGTGACGCCGAATCCGTCGCCGAGGCGATCCGGGCGCGGACCCCGCTTCCGGCCGGCGTAGTGACCGCCGCCGAGGGGATCGTCGCGAGCGTCGCCCGTGCGGCCGAACTGCTCGGCGTCGCACGCTGCCCGGCGTCGGTGTTCACGGTGACGCACAACAAGTTCGCGGTCCGGCAGGCGCTGGCCGCCGCCGGGTTGCCGGGGCCGCGTTGCGCGCTGATCTCCGCCGAGTCCGAGGCGGCGTCGGTGGCCGAGGCGGTCGGGCTTCCGGCGATCGTCAAACCGGTGAACGGCGCGGCGAGCAATCTCGTGCGCACGGTGTCCACTGTGGACGAACTGGCGGCGGCGTACCGGCTGCTGGCCGAGCGGTTGCCGCTGTCAGAGGACGCCCGGTACCACCGGCTCGTCGGGTCGATCGACCCGCTGAAGACGTTCCTCGTGGAAGGCTTGCTGCGTGGGCCGGAGTACGCGGTCGACGTCCTGGTGCGCGACGGCGTCGCGGAACCGGTTGCCGTGGTGGAGAAGCCGCTGATCGACGAGCGCAAATTCGAGCTCGGCATGGTCTGCCCGCCGCTCGAACTGTCCGAAAAGGACACCGAGCGGCTGTTCGCGGCGGCGACGTCCGCCGCGCTCGCGCTGGGCCTGGACAACACCTGCGCTCATCTGGAGCTGATCGACGACGCCGAACTGGGCGCGACGATCGTCGAGGTGAACGCGGGCCGCCCGGCCGGTGGCGCCCAGCCGGTGCTGCTGAAGCTCGCGACCGGCATCGACGTCATCGCCGAAGCCGTGTCGCTGGCACTCGGCACGCCGCCGCCCGCGCGAGGCAAGGGCCTGCCCGTGCCGGTCGGCTACCTGATCTTCTACGCCGAGGGCACCGGGCGGCTGGTCCGCGTCGACGGCACCGACGAGGTCGCCGGCCTGCCCGAGGTCCTGGAGGTCGTCACGATCGTGCGCCCCGGCCAGCTGCTCACCGACGACCAGGAGATCTACGCGGTGAACGTGCTCGCCGCCGGGTTCGCCGACACCGAAGACCTCGCCGCGCTGCACGCCGAGGCCGCCAAGCTGATCCGATTCGAACTGGAGGAATCATGACCGCCGAACTCACGGCGAACCTCGGTCACATCGAGGGCAACGAACACACGAAGCTCGCCGTGTACGCGGCCACGGGCCTGGACTGGGTGCGCGCGCACCGCGAAACACTGCAGGACCGCCTGCGCGAACACGGCGCGATCCTGCTGCGCGGGATGCCCGCCGACCTGACGGTGTTCAACCAGGTCACCGAGGAGATCGGCGGCTCGCTGCTGACCTACACGGAACGGTCGACGCCGCGCTCGGCGGTCTCGGGCAACATCTACACCTCGACGGAGTACCCGCCGGCCGAGTCGATCCCGATGCACAACGAGAGCTCGTACTCGGCGCACTGGCCGGACCGGCTGTTCTTCCTGTGCGACATCGCGGCCGAAACCGGTGGCGCGACGCCGATCGCCGACAGCCGCGCGATGTACCGGCTGCTGCCGGAGGACCTGCGCGAGCGCTTCGCGGGCGGCGTCACCTACACGCGGGCGTTCCGCGAAGGCCTCGGGCTGAGCTGGCAGGAGGCGTTCCAGACCGAAGACCGGCAGGCGGTGGAGGCCTACTGCGCCGAGAACGGGCAGACGTTCGAGTGGACCGACGAGGGCCTGCGCACGCGCCACGTGCGGCCGTCCTTCGTCGCGGAACCGCTCACCGGCGGGATGGTGTGGTTCAACCAGGCCAATCTGTTCCACGTTTCCAGCCTGGGGGAGGAGGTCAGCGAGGCGCTGCTGGAGCTGTACCCCGTGGAAGACCTGCCCCGCAACGCCTTCTTCGCCGACGGCTCGCCGATCCCGCAGGCGGACCTGGACACGATCAAGGCGGCCTACGACGAGGTCAGCTACGCGTTCCCGTGGCAGCCGGGCGACATCATGGTGATCAACAACATGCTGATGGCGCATGGGCGGGAGCCGTTCACGGGCAAGCGGCGGACCCTGGTCGCGATGACGTGACCTTCGTCTTCCGGGGCGGGGTCGGTGGTGGGCTGAAGGCTCCTTTCGCCGCGTCTGATGCGACGAAAGGAGCCTTCAGCCCCCCGGTCGGATGCGGGCAGCGATCGTGTCGCGAAAGCCACTTTCGGGACGTGTGATGTCCCGAAAGTGGCTTTCGCGACACGCGTCGAGGCCACACACGTTGCGAAAGCCACTTTCCCCAACCTTCAGCGTCAGGGGCTCGGCGAAGTCGAGATGGCGCAGGCGAAGAGTGTCCACAAGGGACACTTCCTGACGGCTGGATGTCCGATCAATGTACATATGTGCAGTTCCGCGCAGGGGTCGTGAGTGGTAAAGGAGGTTAGAACGACCCAAAACACTCACGACCCCTCCCTGAGGTGCGTAAATCACCTGAATCGGGCACTCAAGCCGCAAGCTGAGTCCCTTATGGACAGTCGAGATCTCCTGGATGAGCCGCTCCGGCTGCCTCTGTGTGCAGACCGAGTGGCTATGCGACTCCCAGGCACAAGGCTCATTCCCGGCGAGCCGGCATGGTGACGACGAATCCCGTGCTGCGCCCCAGATCGTCCAGCAGCCAGCCCATCCGTTTGGCCGTCCGCAGGATCAGCGCCGAGTCGACGATCGACAGCGGGGCCAGGTCCTGTTCCAGATGTTCCTGCATCCGCATCGATTCCTCGATCGAGCGCATCCAGGTGGTCACCAGCAGGTTCGCCGGGCCGGGCAGGCTCGCGATCTGGCGGATGGCCGGGTTCGCCCGCAGCCGGTCCACGCAGGTCGGCACGTGCGCGACGGGCACCTGGCACCACCAGTTGACGACGATCGGCGACGGGGTGAGCCCCTGCGCGATCTCGCACCGGAACGTCAGCGCGTCGGCGGCGAGCAGATGGCCGAGCTGGCGCCGGACGGTCGACACCGGACGGCCGGTGAGCCGGGCGAGGTCCGCGGCATTGCGGCGCCCGTCCTCGCCGAGCGCGCTGGTCAGCGAGGCGTAAGGCTCGTGCCACGGCTGCACCGCCGTCTGCCGTCCGCCCGCGCCGCCGGACGGCGGCAGCTGGGACAACGCCTGCACGCGCCCCCGGTCCAGCGCGCCCACCCGCCACGAGCTGCCTTCGACGTGCAACCGCGACACCAGATGCGAACGGATGTTGAGGACACCGGGAAGCCCGGGGATCGCGTCCAGCAGCAGGGTGGAGAGGTCGTGCATGCCGAGGCCGAACACCGTCAGCACCAGGCTGTACTCGCGTGAGGCCTCCTCGATGCTGACCACCGAAGGCCACGTGGACAGCTCGCGGATGAGCTCCCGGACCTGGCCGCTCGCGCAGCGGATCTCGACATACGCGGCCTGAATCCGGGAGTGCCCGGGCACGCGCGGATAGGCCGTCACCCAGGCGCCGCCTCCGTCACGCAGCCGTTCCCAGCGCCGCGTCAGCGTCACCGGCGACGAACCGAGGGCGTCGCCCAGCTGCGCCCAGGTGGCACGGGGCCGCAGTTGCAGAGCGTGAATGAGCGAAAAGTCGTCCTCATCCAGCGAACCGATCACCATTTGCTCTTCCGGGGGCCGATCGTTGAGCGATTCCGACAATTCTAGCCCGATATCGGACGTGGATTCGCACACTCGACGACCAAGACGCCGACGTCCGACGAAGAGGAGATCGACCGGTGGACCTTCACGACGACGCTCGAAGCCTGCAGGACGAGCTGGTCCGGTTGCGGCGCGACCTGCACCGCGAGCCCGAGATCGGTCTCGACCTGCCCCGCACCCAGGAGCGGGTTCTGCGTGAACTCGACGGGCTCGGCCTGGAGGTCTCCACCGGCACCGACACGACCTCGGTGACCGCGGTGCTGCGCGGCGAAGGTACGGCCCGGGATTCGGCCCGGCCGCGCACCGTCCTGCTGCGCGCGGACATGGACGCCCTGCCGGTGGCCGAAGCGACCGGGCTGGACTTCGCCGCCACGAACGGCGCGATGCACGCCTGCGGCCACGATCTGCACACCACGTCGCTGGTCGGCGCGGCTCGGCTGCTGCACGCCCACCGCGATCGCCTCAACGGCGACGTCGTCCTGATGTTCCAGCCGGGCGAGGAGGGCTGGGACGGCGCCGGCGTGATGCTCCGCGAAGGCGTGCTCGACGCCGCGGGCAGCCGTGCCGACGCGGCCTACGGGCTGCACGTCTTCTCGTCGATGCTGCCCAGCGGGCAATTCGCCAGCCGTCCCGGCACGCTGATGTCCGCGTCGTACCGGCTGCTCGTCACCGTGCACGGTGAAGGCGGCCACGGGTCGATGCCGCACCGCGCCAAGGATCCGATCTCCGCGACCGCCGCGATGATCACCGCGCTGCAGACGATGGTCACCCGGCGGCTGGACATCTTCGACCCGGCCGTGCTCACCGTCGGCGTCATCCGCGGCGGCACCAAGCGCAACGTCATCCCCGCCACCGCCGAATTCGAGGCCACCGTCCGCTGTTTCTCGGACGCCACCGGCGCGCTGCTCGACACGGCGATCCGCGAGACGATCGACGGCGTCGCGCGGGCGCACGGCGTCACCGCCGACGTCGTGTTCGAAAGCGAGTACCCGGTCACCGTCACCGACGTCGACGAGACCGCGTTCGGCGCGGAGGTCGTCCGCGAGACGATCGGCGAGCAGTACTACACCGAGCTGCCCAATCCGGTGGCCGGTTCCGAGGACTTCTCCCGGGTGCTGGCCGAGGTACCGGGCACGTTCCTCGGGCTCGGTGCGCTGATGCCCGGGCTCGAGCCGGACACCGCGCCCAACAACCACAGCCCGTACGCCGATTTCGACCCGTCCGTGCTGTCCAGGGCCGCCACCGTCTACGCCGAACTCGCCGTCCGCCGTCTCGACCGCTTCGCCGAAGGAGCCACCCGATGAGCGCGTCCGCGGGCACGGACCGCCGCCGCACCCTGTTCGGGCTCGGCGCGGGCAACGCGATGGAATGGTTCGACTGGAACATCTACGCGACGTTCGCGTCGTTCTTCGCCGCGCAGTTCTTCAACGCCCAAGACGAGGTTTCGGCGCTGCTGAGCACCTTGGCGGTCTTCGCGGTCGGTTTCGCCGCCCGGCCGCTGGGCGGTCTGGTCTTCGGCTGGATCGCCGACCGCAAAGGCCGTCAGCTGGCGATGACGCTGACGGTCGCGATCGCCGCCGGCGGCAGCCTCGTCATCGGCTTTTCCCCCACGTACGGCCAAATCGGTGTCTGGGCGTCGGTGATCCTCGTGGTGGCACGGCTGGCCCAAGGCCTCGCGCACGGCGGTGAGCTGCCTTCGGCGCAGACCTACATCGCCGAGGTCGCCCCGCCCGCCCGGCGCGGGCTGTGGTCGAGCCTGATCTACTTCTCCGGTACCTGCGGCGTGCTCGCCGGGACGCTGCTGGGCGCGGTCCTCTCCGGTGCGCTGAGCCACGAGCAGATGCTCTCCTTCGGCTGGCGGATCCCGTTCGTGCTCGGTGGCGTCTTCGGGATCTACTCGCTCTACATGCGGCTGCGCATGCGGGAGACCGGGGTGTTCCTCGCCGAGACGGCCAAGGACGACGCCGCCGGGAAGAAGGCCGAGAAGGGCCGGATCTGGCAGACGATCAAGCAGAACCCGAAGCTGCTCGTGCAGGTCGTCGGGTTGACCGTCGGGGCGACGGTCATCTACTACATGTGGGCCGTCGCCGCGCCGTCGTACGCGATCACCGTGCGCGGCGTCGACCCGACCGGTGCGCTGTGGGCCGGCGTGTTCGCGAACGTGGTCTTCCTGATCGCCTTGCCGTTGTGGGGAAGGCTGTCCGACCGCATCGGCAGGAAACCGGTCCTGTTCATCGCGATCGTCGGCCTCCTGGTGCTGAGCTTCCCGTTGAACGCGATGGTCGGCGACCAGGCGTGGCAGCTCTTCCTGGCGATGTCGATCGCGCTGATCTTCATGGCCGGGTTCTCCTCCATCGGCCCGGCGGTCTACGCGGAGATCTTCCCGACCCGCATCCGCACCATCGGTGTCGGCGTGCCGTACTCGATCGCGGTCGCGGCCTTCGGCGGTACCGCGCCGTACCTGCAGACGCTCCTCGCCAAGAACGGCTTCCCGTCGCTGTTCGTCCTCTACGGCATGGTGCTGATGATCATCAGCGCCTTGGTCGTCTTCACCCTGCCGGAAACGCGGGGCGTCGACCTGCACGAGAAGGCGAACGCGGAAGTCGAGTCCAAGACCGTCGCCTGAGCCCTGCCGACCGCCAGGGCGCTTGCCCGATCGGCCTGACTCGGCAGGCCGATCGGCCCCCGCGACGCCCGATACGGGCGGGGGAGGCGCACCCGCTCCTAATTTGGTGCACGTCGCACAAAAGGCGGAGCGGGGAGGAATCCTGATGGTGTCGGGGATGGCGAGCCGGGCGGCGATGTCGCCGAGGCGGGCGCGGTTCGTGCGGAACTGGACCGGAAGACTGGTCGCGTTCGGCGAGTTCATCGACGGCTACGACCTGCTCGTCATCGGCGCCGCCGTCCTGTTCCTCAAGCCGTCGTTCCACCTCACCGCGTCCCAGGTGGGCCTCGTGACCGCGGCGGCGTTCGTGGGCACGGCGCTCGGCCTGGTGGTCTTCGGTGATCTGTCCGACCGGTTCGGCCGCCGGGTGATCTTCATGATCAACCTGGTGGTGTTCGTGGTGGCCTCCCTCGCCGCGGCGTTCGTCCAGGACGTGTGGCAACTGGTCGCGGCCCGGTTCGTGCTCGGTGTCGCGGTGGGGATGGACATCCCGACCTCCCACGCCTTCCTCACCGAGATCGCCCCCAAATCCCGCCGGGGCCGGATCGCGGGCAGCTTGCCGAACATGATGTGGCTGAGCGGAGCCGTCACGTCGGTGCTGCTCGCGCTGGCGCTCCAGCCGTTGTTCGGCGATGAGACGTGGCGGTTGCTGTTCGGGCTGGCCGCACTGCCCGCGGCCGCGGTGCTGGTGGCGAGGCAGTTCCTGCCGGAGTCGCCCCGTTGGCTGAGCGCACGCGGCCGCGTCGACGAGGCGCGGCGAATCTACGACGCACTCGGGCTGGAACCGCCGAAGCGCGAGGTCTCGGAGAAGCGGAGCTACCGGATGTTGCTGGCCGGTGGTGCCTGGCGGCGGCTGGCGACGGTCACGGCCTTCTTCGCCATCCAGGCCTTCGGCGGCGCGGTGGCGACGGTCGCCGGACCGCTGATCATCAGCAGCACCGGCATCGGGGTCTCCAACACCCTGCACTTCTCCTTGCTGGGTTTCGTGGTGGGGCTGGTCGCCGTGGTGGCGGGGGCCGCGATCATCGACCGGGTCAACCGGCGTTGGCTGGGCGTGTGGACGTGCCTCGGGGTGTTCGCCGCCGGGCTGGGCATAGCGTTCACCGGCGAGCGGGCGGGCGTCGGCCTGGTGGCCTTCTGGGTCGTCTACGCCATGCTGACCTGGTTCGGCCCGGGCGTGCTGTCCTGGGTGTGGAGCACCGAGGCGTTCCCCACTTCCTTGCGGGGCCTGGGATCCGGTATCGCGCAGTGCGTGACCCGGCTCGCGATCGCGCTCAACGTGTTCCTGGCACCCATGCTGGCGCAGAAGCACGGGATCACGGTCGTGGCGTGGTACGCCTGCGCGTTCCTGGTGAGCGCGGTGATCGTGCTGGTGTCCCCGTGGCTGGCCACCACCGGTGTCGAGCTCGAAGACACCAACGGTGTCGAGTCCGGGAAGCCGGAGTGAGGATGAACCACCCGGGCCACAGCGGAACCCGGCCGCGTGAGGCCCGGCGGGCCAACACGGCCGCCGTGCTCCAGTTGCTCGCCCGGAGCGGTCCGTTGGCGCGCGGCGACATCGCGAAGGAACTGTCACTCAACCACGGCAGCGTCAGCCGGATCGTCGAGCCCTTGCTGTCCGCCGGTGTCGTCCGTGAACTCGTCGAGCGGCCGGTCGGCGCCCGGGTCGGCAGGCCCCGCGTGCCGGTGGAGCTCGACTCGTCCAGCCGGTACTCGGTCGGTGTGCACCTCGGCCTCGAACGGACCACGCTCGGACTGATCGACCTCTCCGGTCGCTGCGTCGAGACGTACGCCGAGACCCGCGATCCGGCGGACAGCGCCGCCACAGTGCGGCACGCCGCGGAGCTGGCCGCCGGGATGGCGGACGCCGCGCCGGGACCTGTGCTGGGCGTCGGGGTCACCGCCGGCGGTGAAGTGGACCGGGCGACCGGCCGGGTCGTGCGCAACGACGTGCTGGGCTGGGCCGACGTCCGGGTCGACGGCGTGTTCCGCGAGCGGACCGGGCTCGACGTCGTGGTGGACGGCAACGTGGCGGCCCTGCTGGGTGCCGAACTCACCTTCGGCGCGGGGCTCGGCCGGCACGACGTGTCGTACCTGTTCATCGGCAACGTCACGGAGACGGGGTTCCTCCGCAGGCCGGTGGATACGCACTCGAACGGCATCGTTCAGGGCGGTTTCGGCCGCCTTCTCGTACCCGAGCTCACCGGTGGCGGGTACGGGCGCTTCGGTGAGTGCGGGACGGACGTGGCGTTGCTCGCCGCCGCCCGGTCCGCCGGGATCGTGGCGACCTCGCTGGGGGAGCTGATCCGCTTGGCGGCGACGGATCCGGCCGCGGCCGGGCTGCTCGAGGCTCGCAGCGCCCAGGTGGCTCTGGTGGCCGACACGGTGTACGACCTGATGCGGCCGGACCTGATCGTCCTCGGTGGCAGCGGCGCGCCGTCGGACCGATGGCTCGACGCGGTGCGCGATCGCGTCGAGACGGCTCCGCCGGGAGCACTGGCCCGGCCACTGGCGCGGGGCAATCCGTTGGTCGTCGCGGCGGCGGGGCTCGTCGTGCGTGCCTTTTTCACCAGTGGGGAGTGGTCATGAGCGGTGTGGTGGTACTCGGCGGCGCGGGCGGTATCGGCTCGGCCGTGGTGCGGGCGTTGCTGCTGGAGGGACGACCGGTGGCGGTGGTGGACATCGCACCACCGCCACCGGACCATGCCGGGGTGCCGTGGATCCGTGGTGACGCGACCGATCCGGCCGTGATCGGCGCCGCGTTCGACACCCTCGGCGGCGCGACCGGACTGGTGCATTGCCTGCTGAGCGAGTATCGCGCCCCCTTCGCCGAGCAGACCGCGGACGCGCTGCGCAGGGTGCTGGACGTCGGCGCGGTGTCCGCGCTGGAGCCGTTGCAGCAGCTGGTCGCCCGTGCCGGGGGACGGCCGTGCGCCGCGGTGCTGGTCAGTTCGATCCACGCGGGCCTGGCGTGGGGCGGGCAGGCCCCGTACGCGATGGCCAAGGCCGCGCTGGAGGCGCTCGGCCGCGCGGCCGCCGTGGAACTCGGACCGCGCGGGTTGCGGTGCAACACCGTCCGGCCGGGGTTCGTCAAAGTGCCGCGCAACGCGCATCGCTGGCAGGACGCCGCCACTCGCGAAGCGTTGACCGGGCTGCAGCCGGTCGGCGAACTCGCCGGGCCGGAGGACGTCGCGAGCGTGATCGCCTTCCTCCTCGGCGATCAGGCCAGGTTCGTCTCCGGTGAGACCGTCACCGTGGACGGCGCGATGACCGCCGTGCTGCCCGAGCCGACGACACCGTGACTCCGCGCGGCGAACACGATGTCCGAAATCCGCCAGCAGGCCGGCGGCGGGCCAGGCGAATATCGGCTGATGATCGGTGAAACGCGGGGTATCCGCATCCGGCACCGCGGGCGGGAACCCCAGGTCCATCCGACCGCCTACGTCGCGCCGACGGCCACGCTGGTCGGTGATGTCCGGGTGGGGCCGAGGGCTCGGGTGATGTACGGGGCGGTGCTCGATGCCGAAGGGGCCCGGATCGAGGTCGGGGAGGCGTCGGTGATCTGCGAGAACGCCGTGGTGCGCGGGTCCGCGGTCGCCGGTGAACAGCCGGTGCTCGTCGGTGACCACGTTTTCGTGGGGCCGCACGCCACGCTGCTGGGCTGCGAGGTCGGCCGGTGCTCCTATGTGGCGACCGCGGCGACGGTCCTGCAGCGCGCACGGTTGGGGGCCGGCTCGGTCGTCGCCGTCGGCGCGCTCGTCCACGCGCGGACCGTGGTGCCGGACGAGTACTTCGTGCCGCCGCACACCGTGGCCCTCGACGCGCCGGTGCGGCTGATGGCCCCCGGCGATCCGGGGCTGGCCGAGGCCATCGGCCGGGTGGGTTTCGCGCAGGCCGCGTTCGGGGTCGACACCGAGTGGACCGACCGGATCAACCGGTACGAGCACATCGCGGAGGTACGGGTCGCCGAGTTCGGCACGCACGCCGACGACGAGGTCCTGCCCTCCGAGTAGCGCGCCGGCCGTAGGTGCCGGGCGGGCCCTGGCCCGGCCCGGCACTGCGCCCGCACGATCGCTCCCAGGAAGGACTGCGGGCTCATGCACGGCGCCGAGGCCGTCACCGAATCTGCCCGCTTGGGGAAAGATCACGCTGGGTGTCGCGACCGCGCTTTCCGCCGTCGAACGCGCGACGCGACTTCGGTTCAACCGGCTGATCGACACCGTCGCTTCTTGAGCCCGGGGCAGCTCGGAGGAACGGACTTCGCGGTCAACCGTCGATGATCTCTTGTGCGGTCGCGCTGCCGGAGCGGACAGCGCCCTCCATGTAGCCGTTCCAGTGGACGGCGTATTCGGCCCCGGCCCAGTGGATCCGGCCGATCGCGGGCCGCAGCATGTCGCCGTAGCCGGTCCACACACCGGGTGCGAAGTGGGCGCCGTAGCAGCCGCGGGTGAACTCCTCGGCGCTCCAGTTCTTCTCCGTGTACGCGGTCGGGGTGGCTGCCTGCGGACCGAGGTGGCCGACGAAGGAGTCGATCACGGCCTGGCGGCGCTGGGCGTCGGGGAGCCGTTGCCAGCGCCGGGCGTCGCCGCCTTCGACGAAGCCGAGGAGAATGCCGATCTCGCCGCCCGGCGGGGAGACGTCGAAGGTGACCTTGACCGGGCCGGTGTCGGACACGATCTGACCGTTGAGTCCCTGCTCGCGCCAGAACGGGGACGGGTACGCCGCGAAGGTCTTCGCGACGGTGCCGGCGGGGAGTTTCTGGGTGAGCTGATCGCGCCACGCCGGCAGCACCGGGTCGTACCGCAGACGTCCGGCGAGCGTGGGCGGGAGGGCGATGACGACACGGTCGGCGACGAAGTCCTCGCCGGTGAGAGTGCCGACCGTGACGGCGGTGGCGTCGTGGGCCACCGAGACGACCGGGGTGGACAGCCTGACGTCGAGACCGTCGGCGAGCCGTTGGGCCACAAGGACCGAGCCGCCCACGACGCGGTCCTGCTGGGCGCCGCGGTCGACGGCGAGGAGGGTCTCGAGGTCGGTGTTGCTGACCGCGTAGAAGAGCGCGTGCAGCAAGGAGAGGTCGTGGGTGTCGGTGGCGAAGATCGCTTCGGTCGCGATCCTGAAGTAAGCCCTCCCGCTCGGCGTGCGCAGGGTGCGGCGTACCCAGGTCTCGAAGGTCTGGCCGTCGAGCAGCCGCGCCTTCGGGTGCGCCCACGGCTGGGCGGGGTCGATGGTGCGGGCGAGCCTGCCGAAGCGGGCCAAGCCCTGGGCGAGGTCGGCGAGCGCGACGGGGTTGAGCCGGGGACGGTGCCTTTGGTGCCGCTGACGAGGGCGCGCTTGCCGCCGAGCCGGATGAGCACCTTGCCCTCGTCGTTCCAGGTGCGGAAGGTTTCCAGCCCCAGCTCTTCGACGAGCCCGTGCATCCGGGAGTGTCCCTCGCCGATCCAAGTCCCGCCGAGCTCGATCGGATGGCCCGCGAGCTCGCCGCCTTCGAGCCTGCCGCCGACCCGGTCGCGGGCTTCGAGCACCACGACCTCGGCTCCGGCCCGGCTGAGTTCCCGGGCGGCGGACAGCCCAGCCAGTCCCGCACCGACGACCACGACCTTCATGACCCACTCCTCGGATCCGGAGATTCGGTCGATTGACCGAGTTGCCTCAGATTAGGAGCGTCACGCCTGCCCTGGCAAGCGTTCGTGGCAAAATCTCGGTCATCCGACCGAAAGAGGTGGCCATGCCGTACGTCGAGGCGGCGGTACGCCGGCAGCAGTTCATCGCGGCCGCACGCACCGCGCTGGCCACCCACGGCGTCGCCAAGACATCGGTGCGCGTCGTCGCCGCCGAGGCCGGGGCCCCGCTCGCCACCATGCAGTACGTCTTCCCGTCGAAGGAGAAGCTGCTCCGCGCGGTGATCGAGAGCGTCGTCGACGACATCGCCCAGGTCCTCGCCGACTCCGCGGCTACCGACCAGGGGCTGGCGAACGCGATCCATCAGGGACTCGACGCCTACTGGGGCAGACTCGTCCGGAACGGGCGCGAGCTGCAGTTGCTCCAGTACGAGCTCACCATGTACGCCCTGCGCACCGCGGGCCACGAAGATCTCGCCCGGCTCCAGTACGAGCGCTACGCCACCGTCGTGGCCGACTGGTGCCGGCACGCCGCCGAGCGCGCGGGCGAGACCGCCGCTGTTCCCTTCGACCACCTGGCGCGCATGATCGTCGCCGGCGTGGACGGCTTGACCCTGCAATACGTCTGCGACCCTGACGACACCCGTGCCCGGGAGGGGCTGGAGTCGTTGACGGAGATGGCGAAAGGTCTGGCGGGAGTGTGACGCCCCCGCAGCGACAAGGCAGGCCGTGAGCGCGGGATCCGTGTTCGTGTACGCAACGTTTCCCGCGGCTTCCAGGGCACGAGGAGAGGGACGGGCAGGTTCAGGTGGTGCGGATACTCGTGCCGGCCGTCGGGGCGAAGCGGGCTTGGAAGAAGCGGAGGTGGGGTGGTTCGTGGGTGAAGGTGAGTCCGTGGGTGATGTGGTGCCGGTCCTTGTGGACGCGGATGAGCGTGTCGGCGACGTGGTCGATATGGCTTTGGGTGTAGACGCGGCGGGGGATGGCGAGCCGGAGGAACTCCAGCGACGGGTAGCGGTTTTCGCCGGTGGCCGGGTCGCGTCCGGCTGAGACGGTTCCGCGTTCGACGCCGCGGACACCGCCTTCGAGGTAGACGGCGGCGGCGAGGGTCTGGCCGGGGAGTTCGGTGCGGGGGAGATGGCCGAGGACGGCGGTGGCGTCGACGCAGACACAGTGGCCGCCGAGGGGGCGGACGATCGGGACGCCCGCGGTGTGGAGCCGGTGGCCGAGGTATTCGATCTGGGCGACGCGCGCGCGGATGTGGTCCTCGTCGACGGATTCGGTGATGCCCTGGGCGATGGCTTCCATGTCGCGGCCCGCCATGCCGCCGTAGGTGTGGAGTCCTTCGTAGAGCAGGACGAGCCCGCGTGCTTGTTCGGCGAGATCGGGGTCGCGCAGGGCGATCCAGCCGCCGATGTTGGCGAGACAGTCCTTTTTGGCCGACATGACGGCGCCGTCGGTGGGGGCGCAGAGGGCGAGCAGGATCTCCGCGATCGAGTGGTGCTCCCAGCCGGGCTCGCGTTGTTTGACGAACCAGGCGTTTTCCACCGCGCGGGCGGTGTCGAGGAAGACCGGGATGCCGTGGGCGTGGGCGAGGTCGCAGGCGGCGGTGAGGTTGGCGACGCTGATGGGCTGGCCACCCGCCATGTTCACGGTCGCGGCGAGTGAGACGTAAGGGATGTCGGCGCCGTGTTCGGCGATGACCGCCTGCAGCTTGCCGAGGTCGACGTCGCCCTTGAACGGATGTTCGCCCGCGGGGTCGTGTGCTTCGTCGATGATGACGTCGTGGAAGGTGGCGCCGTTGAGCTCCTGGTGGGCGCGGGTGCTGGGGAAGTACATGTTGCCGGGGACATGGGTACCCGGGCGGATGAGGCACCGGGAGAGGATGTTCTCGCCGCCGCGCCCTTGGTGGACGGGGATGACGTGTTCGTAGCCGTAGTGGGTGCGGACGGCTTGTTCGAAGAGGTAGAAGCTGCGAGCGCCGGCGTAGGCTTCGTCGCCGCGCATGAGGGCCGCCCACTGCCGGTCGGACATGGCGTTGGTGCCGGAGTCGGTGAAGAGGTCGATGTAGACGTCTTCGGAGCGGAGCAGGCAGGGATTCCAGCCCGCGGCCCGGAGCGCCCGTTCACGGTGTTCGCGGGTGGTGGCGCGGATCGGTTCGACCATTTTGATCCGCCAGGGTTCGGCCGGGTGGTCAGGCATCTCGGGTCACCTTGTTCCGTTCGAGGTGGTTGAGGAGTGGGCCGGTCATGGCGGTCGTGACGAGGGCCATGGCGACCATCGCGGTGTAGAAGGCGCTGTCGATGACGCCGAGGCCGAGCCCGACGCCGAGGAAGACGAGTTCGGTGACACCGCGGGTGTTCATCAGGGTCGCGAACACCGCGGCGCGGCGGGGTTCCTGCCCGGCGAGGCGGGCACCGAGGTACGCGCCGCCGCCCTTGGCGAGGACGGCGACCGCGATGATCGCGAGGGTTTCGGTCACCAGGACGGCGTCGAGGTCACCGAGGTCGACCTTCCGTCCGATGAGGACGAAGTACAGCGGGACCAGCAGGGACACGACGGGCGCGGTCACCGCGGCGGCGTCGTGGCGGGACGCGGGGCGGCCGGCTGCGGCCCCGATGAGGAAGGCGCCGATCGCGGCGTGCAAGCCGATCGCGCCGGTCACCGCCGCCCCCGCGCAGGCGAGGACGACCATGGTCGACGCCGCGGCCGGGGCGGACAGCCGATCCAGTGCCCGGCCGAACCACGGGCGGGCGAGGACGGTCAGGCCGAGCAGGAACGGGATCAGGGCCGGCATCGACCAGACCGTGGCTCCATTGTGGACGGACGCGGCGACGAAGGCGAGCGCCGCCCACGCCGCGGCGTCGGTGAGCGCGGCCGCGGTGAGCGCGCAGCGGCCGTCCGGGTCGTCCAGCATGCGTCGTTCGGCCAGGATCCTCGCCAGCACGGGAAAGGCGGTCACCGCCATCGCCGCGGCGGCGAACAGGACGAACGGGGTCACACCGGCGGGGGCGTGGCGGGTGGCGAGCAGGAGTGCCAGCAGCGCGCCGAGGGCGACCGGGACGACGATCGCGCCGAGCGCGGGCACGAACGCCGCCGTGATCCGCGCGGGGGTGATCGAGGGGGCGAGGCGGGCGCCGACCCCGAACAGGAACACGATCAGGCCGAGCTGGGCGAAGGCGTCCAGCGCCGTTTCGACGCTGCCGGGAAGGCCGGAGCCGGTTTGCAGGGCGATGCCGACGACGAGCCCGCAGCTGATCTCCCCGAGGACGGCCGGTTGCCCGAGCCGGGTGAAGGCCCAGCCGAAGCAGCGTGCCAGCGGCAGCAGCACGGCGAGCGCGGCCAGCAGGAGCGGGAGGTCAGGCATCGGGCACCCGCCACCGCCTGCCGTCCGCGGTGGGGACGAGCCCGCCGGGGAACATCGGCGGCTCGTCGCCCGCGGCTTCACCGAGCAGGCCGCGTAACTGCAGCTGCACACCTTCGGCGAGCACGTCGCCGAACATCGCGCGGGAGAAGTCCTTCGAGGACACTCCGCCGACGAGATCCGCGAAAGCCTCGCCGTCGCTCCCGTGATGATCGGTGAGCTGTCGCGCGTGCGCGAAGTAGGCGTCTTCGTCGGTGTCCAGTTCGTAGAAGGTGACGAGGAAATCCCGGAACAGGCCGAACTCCCGGCGGTAGCGGGCTTCGAACTCCGCGAAGCACCGTTTCTCGTCCGCGAAACCGGCCAGGACGCTGTTGATGGATCGAGCGGCCAGCAGCGCGCTGTAGGTGGCCAGGTGCACTCCCGAGGAGAACACCGGGTCGATGAAGCAGGCGGCGTCCCCGACCAGCACCATCCCCGGGGCCCACAGGGCGGTCCGATCGTAGGAATAGTCCTTCCGGACGCGGAGCCGGTCGTACGGTGGTTCGGTCGCGCGGCGGGCGTTCCGGAGGAGTTCGCCGATGAGCGGACATTCCCCGATCAGCGAGGTGTAGGCCGCCGCGGGGTCGCCCTGCACCCTGTTCGCCGAACTGTGTTTGACGACGGCACCGACACTGGTCAGGGTGTCCGAAAGCGGGATGTACCAGAACCAGCCGTCGGTGAACGAGACGCACAGGATGTTCCCGGAGCCGGGCGCGGGCATCCGGCCGCCGCCCTCGAAATAGCCGAACAGCGCCAGGTTGCGGAAATGCGGCGAATACTCGCGGGTGCCGCCGACATCGTGGTGGAGCCTGCTGCCGTGACCGGAGGCGTCCACGACGAACCGGGCCGTCGCCCGCCGTTCCCGTCCCGTGTCGTCGAGGTAGCGGACACCGCCGATCCGGTCGCCGGTCCGGATCGTGCCGAGCGCTCGATGTTCCTGCCGGACCTCGGCGCCGAGCCGGCGGGCGCCGTCGAGCAGGAGCGTGTCGAACCGGGCGCGCTCGACCTGATACGCGTAGGACGTGGGCCCGGCCATGCGGTCGGACGCGGCGAAGGAGAACGTCCACGGCTCGGGCCTGGTACCCCATTTGAAGGTCCCGCCGTGTTTGCGGACGAATCCGGCCCGCTCGATGTCGTCGCGTACGCCGAGCATCGCGCAGATCCCGTGGATCGTGGCCGGCAGCAGGGATTCCCCGATCTGGTAGCGAGGGAAGACGTCCTTGTCGAGCAGCAGTACCCGGTGGCCTTCCGCGGCGGTGAGCCCGGCGGCGGTCGAGCCGCCCGGACCGCCGCCCACCACGATCACGTCGTAGTCGTCCATGACGGCGTCGCTCCTTTCGGTGTGGTGGGTACGAGTTCGGCGAGCCGCGCGACCGTGCGGCGCGCCAGGACGTCCCGCAGCGAACACGGCACGCCCAGCGCCCTCAGCCGGACGGCGAGCGCCGCGGCGGACAGGCTGTGCCCGCCGAGGGCGAAGAAATCGCTGTCCGCGTCGACCGCCGGAATCTCCAGCTGGACCCGGAAGGCGGTCGCGACGAGTTCCTGCGTGGGGGTCAGCACGCTCACCCGCACCGCCGGAACGGGTGGGGTGAGGGCCGCCCGGTCGATCTTCCCGTTCGGCCCGAGCGGCATCGTCTCGAGCGGGATCACACTGGAGGGCAACAGATACGGCGGCAGCGTCGCTCGCAGCCGTTCCCATACGAGAGGGACGGTGCCGGTGCCGAGCACGACGTAGGCGACCAACCGGGGCTCGGCGCCTTCGGCCCGGACGACGGCCTGCCGGACCCCTGGCAGCGAAAGCAGCGCCTGCTCCACCTCACCCGGCTCGACCCGATGACCCCGGATCTTGACCTGATCGTCCAGCCTGCCCAGCCATTCCAGCCGGCCGTCGGGCGCGAGGCGGCCTCGGTCGCCCGTCCGGTACCGGCGCTCGCCCGTGGTGACGAACCGGTCCGCGGTCAGTTCCGGCCGCCCGAAGTAGCCCAGCGCGAGGCAGGAGCCGCCGATCAGGAGTTCGCCGGGTTCCCCGACCGGCACCGGCCGCAGCTCGTCGTCGACGACCTGGACGGCGGTGTTGCCGATGGGCCGCCCGATCGACGGCGTCGCGCGGTCGCTCAGCCGGCACGCCGTGGTGAACACCGTGCACTCGGTCGGGCCGTAGAGGTTCACCGCGGTGACGCCCACTGCTCCACGCAGGTGCGACCACAGTTCCTGGCCGATGGCCTCGCCGCCCATCAGCAGCGTCCGCGGGCGGTTGCGGTCTTCGAGCAGCCCGGCCTGAAGCAGCGCAGACATCTGCGCGGGCACCGCCTCCACGACCGACAACCGGTGCTCCCGCACGAAGTCCACATAGGACTCCGGATCCGCGCGTACCGGATCGGGGACCAGATGCAGCTCGTGCCCGCCCACCATCCACAACAGCGGATTCCACGACGCGTCGAAGACCAGCGGCAATCCGTGCGCCACCCGCTGAGGGCCGCGACCGGCCGGGAAGAACCGGGCCGTCAGTTCGCCGTGCAGGTTGACCAGGCTGCGATGGCCGACCACCACTCCTTTGGGCCGTCCCGTCGAACCAGAGGTGTAGATGACGTACGCCGCGCCGTCGCCGGTCCGCGGCAGCCGCCGCTCGTCCCGCCCGGCGAGTTCGCCCTGCCAGTCCTCGCCGGACAGCAGCAGATCCGCCCGATCCGCGAGGCTCGCGGCATCGGTCAGCACCACGGAAGGGCGGGCGTCGGCGAGGATCGCGCCGACGCGTGCGGCGGGCAGGGACGGATCGATCGGCAGATGCACCGCTCCCGCCTTCGCCGTGGCGAGTACGGCCAGCACCGCCCGCACGGACCTCGTCATCGCGCAGGCCACCACCGTTCCCGGTGCGGCGCCCGTGTCCCGGAGGACGCGGGCGAGCCGGTCACCCCAGCGGTCGAGTTCGTGGAAGGTCCAGGCGACCTCGTCGGCGACCAGGCAGATGCCGTCCGGAGTCCGCCGGGCCTGGTGCTCGAACAGGTCGCACCAGCCGACCCGCGGAAGCCGCCGTCGAGTGCCGTTCACCGTGGACGGTGCCGGGCCGCTCATCGCCAGGCTCCTTGCCGGGCGGGTTCGGGACGGCGGACACAGGACCAGAACTCGGCTTCCCGTCCGGGCTTGAGTATCCCGAGATGCCCGCCGGGCACGGCGACGCCGGTGAACCGCCCGGACGTCCATGCTTGCCACGCCCGGACTTCCTCCTCGCCCGCCGCGAAGGCCGGGTCGTCGTCGCCGCGGATCGCGACGATCGGGCAGGACAGCATCACCTTCGCGGGGCCGGCATATTCGCTCATCAGCCGCAGATCACCGAGCAGCAGATCCACCGCGTATTCCCGCAGTTCGGGCGAGTCCCGGTAGCCGGCGGCGGGCGTCAGCCCGGTCCGGTCGAGCAGCCGCTCCACCTCGGCCGCGTCCATCTCCGCGTACCTTCCCGGCACACGCCGCTGGGGCGCGCACGCTCCCACGACCACCAACGCCGCCGGTGCCGTGCGTGCCCGGGAATGGACGCGTTGGGCCACCTCGTGTGCGACGAACGCGCCCATGCTGAATCCGATGAGGACGGTTCGCGAAAGTCTTTCGGCTCCGAAGTGGACGAGAATGTCCTGCGTGATCCGGTCGGCGAGATCTCCGAGCGACTCCGCGGGCGGCTCGGTCAGATGCTCGCCGCGCCCGGGGTATTCCACCCCCCATACCTCGCAGCCGACCGAGAAGCGGGCGATCCCGCGCAGACAGAGAACGGTTGCCCCGGCGGGAGGAAAACACAGATACGTCCGGCGACGGCCACCCTCGATGTCTATTGTGGACAGTGGGCTGAGGACAGTCTTCATCGCCACGTTCTCCCGGATCGATTCGTCGACGGGACCGCCGTCCCGTCGAACGCGAAGTTTGCGGGGCGCGACGCGATTCCGCCGACGGCAAACAGGCGCCTGCACCTGCTTGTCCATATCGGACGAAGGAACCCGTTGCCTTGCCCGGCAAAGGAATTTTCACGATGTCGCGCGATCCCGGCGAGGGGCCGGGATGTACGCCGATGACGCGACCTGGCGAGTTCGATCTCGCCTTACTCGCTCCTTTGGGGGACTCCGTGGCCGCGCCGACCGCGGGAAAGGTGCGAGACTGCTTGCTGCTCTCTTCCGTTAGGTGGTAACCGTCAGAGGTGTTGGTCCGAAAGATACGACGCCGTTAGTCCGACTGGGGTAACAGTTTGATGGCGAGAGCAAACTCGCTGGAAGTGGTACCCGGAGTAACCCGGACGCTCCCTCAAACGGGGTACCTCAGCAAGGGATGTGGCGCGTGCACCGGTGCTCGGTGGTCACTGCGACTCTGCCACCGCTTCGCCGCTCATCGACGCTTCGATGCCGCAGGTCGCGTGGCCGAGCGGCTCGACCGGTTGACGACGGCGCTTGCCGAAGACCCGGTCGGGCAAGATCCTCCGGAAGACGATGCGGGGTATCGCGGAAGGGAGGGACGAACCGGTCCCTTCGACGATCGAGGACGCCACGGCGCTCGATCGGATCAGGGACATCCTCAACGGCCGGGGCGCTCGCCGAGAACCGTCATGAGCGCCGAAGCGAGGCGAGCGACAGCTACCGAACAGGAAGGTGGGCCGCGACGTCGGCCAAGGCGTCGAGGGTCTGCTTGTCGACGCGGCCGTCGGCGGCGTCGGCTTCGGCGATGACCATGGCGGTGCCGTCCGGCCGGGCATGGTAGTGATGGCCGGTCATGGTGACGCCGGTGATCCCCAAAGCCGTCGCGACGTCGAACGGCCGGATGTCACCGCTGCCCTGCACCGCTTCGACTTTCTCGAAGTCGCGTGCCCGCTTCTTGGTGGCGAACCCGACGCGGACCACGGAAATGACCGCGGCGTTGCCGTGGCCGTCGCCCACGGCCAGCAGCATTCCGTCCAGCGACGTGCACGGTGTGGTGATCAGGAAGTCCCGGACTTCGTCCGAGGCCGCCGCGACGCAGTCGGCCTGGCGCAGGGCCTTGCGGGGTGCCCGTCTGAGCTCCTTGAATCGCAGCCGTCCCCATGCCTCGGTGGTGTTGCCGCGCTTGGCCGATTCCCGGCCTTCCGCCCGCCGTGTCTTCAGTGACCTGCCGGGCAGCGCGTCCGCGACGCCACCGGTATTACCCGAGAGGGCCTCCGCTCCGGCGCCCGCGCCGGAACCGGCGGAGCCGCCCAACGCCCCCAGCCCGCCTGCACCCCCTACCCCGGCGATCACCAGGCCGGCCGCGACCGCCGCGACCTTCCCGCCGTTCTTCGACCCCAGGTTGACCCGGTTTCCGTTGATCGTTTTCCAGTTGTCCGCCACGGATGCGATTCCCCTCGCCGGCGACCCTTTCGCTTCTGGACGTAACGACACACTTACGCCTTGCGAGGCCGTGAGGTTGACCGGCAAACGGATGAAACCGCGCGGTCTGGCGGATGAAGGTCATTCCGCGGGGGAGCGGGGCGCCCAGCGCTGCTCGACCTTGCCGAATCGCCATACGGTCACCGCGGCGATCCACGTGAGCAGGAACATCCCGACGATGACGAAGCCCAGCGTGCCGAGGTCCAGTCCGGCGATCCAGGCCGGCGGGCCGTCGGTGACGTGCAGCCGCTCGGCCAGTAGCCCGACGAGCTGGTGCCCGCCGATCAGAAGCGCGATGGCCACGGACAGCCCGGTGATCACCAGGTTGTAGTACACCTTCCGTGCGGGCGAGGCGTAGGACCAGCCATAGGCGTAGGTCATGACGAAGCCGTTCAGCCCGTCGAACAGGGTCATGCCCGCGGTGAACAGGACCGGGAGCGTCAGGATGGCGAACCACGGCAGCCTGCCGGCCGCGGCACCGCCGGCCAGGATCAGCAGCGAAACCTCGGTCGCGGTGTCGAATCCGAGCCCGAACAGGAACCCCAGCGGGTACATATGTGTCGGTTCGCGGATCCTGCCGATCACGCCGCGCAGCAGCCTGGCCAGGAAACCGCGTTCGTCCAGCCGCCGCTCCAGTTCGGCGTCGTCGTACTCACCCCGCCGCATCCGTCGCACCATGCGCAGG
This sequence comes from Amycolatopsis sp. EV170708-02-1, assembly GCF_022479115.1. NCBI lineage: Bacteria > Bacillati > Actinomycetota > Actinomycetes > Pseudonocardiales > Pseudonocardiaceae > Amycolatopsis > Amycolatopsis sp. EV170708-02-1. The sequence continues at coordinate 142,527 of NZ_CP092497.1, read as the reverse complement.
ATGTGCCGCAGCGCGAGCAGGTTGACCAGCCCGATGAGCAGAAGGAACATGCCGGAGACCAGGCTGCCGATGACTCCGGTGGTGTTGTGCAGCGCGGATCCGTCGTCGGCCACCGGACCGGCGAGCGCCTGCGCGCCGAACACGAGAAGCACACACAGGCCGATGACGACGGTGGAGTGACCGAGGGCGAACCAGAACCCGACGGTCGGAGCGGTGCGGCCTTCGGACATCAGCTTGCGCGTGGTGTTGTCGATCGCGGCGACGTGGTCGGCGTCGAACGCGTGCCTCGCGCCGAGAAGGTACGCGGTGACGCCGAGACCCACGCCGAAGACGTCCGCCGGTCCGATGTGATAGCCGCCGGGGACGACCGCGAGCAGCAGCAGACCCCACCCCAGCAGGTGCAGCGCCAGGACGAAGCCGGCCATCCCCGCGACCCGCGCCCGGTTCTGTTTCGTCATCGCCACCTGCCGGTCAGGCATTCCGCCGGACGGCGAACCGATGCCGGAGCTCGCCGATGCCCTCGACATGGCTGGTGAGCACGTCACCGTCCCGGAGCCACCGCTGCGGTGTCCTCCCGAGCCCCACACCCGACGGAGTGCCGGTGAAGATCACGTCTCCGGGCAGGAGGATCACGGCTTCGGACAGCTTCGCGATCAGGGCGGGCACCGGGAAGATCAACTCGCTCGTCCGGGCGAGCTGGACGGGTTCGCCGTTGAGCGAGCAGCCCAGCTCGAGGTCGTTCGGATCGATGAACTCGTCGAGAGTGACGAGCCAGGGACCGATCGGCCCGAAGCCGGGCAGTGACTTGCCGAGGCTGAACTGGGGAGGCCGCGTGGCCATCTGGAGGATCCGTTCCGAGATGTCCTGTCCGATCGCATAGCCGGCGACGTGATCCAGCGCGTCTTCGATCGACACGTGGTGTGCCCGCCGTCCGATGATCGCGACGAGTTCGACCTCCCAGTCGGTATGGCCGTGCGGCGGCAACGCGATCTCGCCGTAAGGTCCGGTGATGCACGAGGGGAACTTGGTGAACACGGCCGGGTCGTCGGCCGGCATCGTGCTTCCCGATTCCTGGACGTGTTCCGCGTAGTTGAGTCCGATCGCGAACACCTGGCGCGGGGCCGGTGACGGCGCGCCGAGTCGCGACTGGTCGATCGGTGCCCCGCCGTGGCGGGCCGCACCGTCGGCCCAGTGCCGGAATTCATCCCAGCGTTGATAGACCTGGTGGGGGACAGCGCTGAACCGGCCGTCGCTGAGCGTCTCGACGTCGACGGCCAGTTCGGCGCCGTCGACGGTTTCGACGAGGACCAGCCGTCCGTCGAGGTTGGCGATGCGCATGGGTTTCCTTGTCTCCTGGGCGTTTACGGCTTGTGTGTGCCGTGGTGGTGCAGTGCGTAGTGGCGACGCAGGAGGTCCTGGCCGTAGTCGCCACCGTTGGGAGTGCGCACGATCGTGTGCACGTGGAACGGCTCCGGCTCCTCGTTGTCGAGGAACACGCCCTGATGGCAGTCGAACTCGATGAGCAGCACCGGGCTGTGCACCTTGTAGTAGAAGGCGTCCGCATCGGTGTCCCCGCCGATCCACGTCAGGTACGTCTCGTCGAGGTGCGCGCGGACGCGGGTCATCAGCGCGGCCGCCGGACCTTCCGGCGCGCGGCCGGCGTAGGTGCCGATCAGCGCGAGGAGCAGGTCCCGCTGCCCTGGAGAGAGGGCGTCGGAGCGTAGACCTTCGTAAGGGATGACTCGGTTGTCCCTCCCCGCTCCGCCCTTGTGCCGCCCGTCCACGAAGTTGACCAGGTCGGCAGGCAGTTCGGCGGACAGCAGTGACCGATGGAGGACGGCACGGCCTGCTTGCCGGCGGTCGAGACTGTTCCGCAGGGCCAGGCCTGCTTCCCGTTCGGCGTCGAAAAGCCGGGTCCCTTGATGGGGTCCGCGGTCCGCGATGGTCGGTTCGGCGCCGATGAAGGCGGGGGTGAGTACGATCTGGCCGCCTAGGACGAAGCAGTGCAGGACGAGATGGTGGCCCCAGAGCTGCCAGCCCCACGGGGCGGTGTCCGATGGTGTGCCGTAGACGGCGAAGAAGTAATTGTATTCCGTCAGCGTGTCCGGATATTGCCGGATCAGCTCACCGAGCGCGGCGTTGAGGGCCATGGCGGCCCGCGCGTCCGCGAATCCCTTCGCGGACAGGCTCGCCTCCATGACCGCGAAGGCGGTGTCACGCTGCCCGGGTTCGAGATCTTCGAGCAACACGCCGTGCGGCTCCCAGGTCGGGAAGGCGTTGGTCCACAAACGCCAGTGTTTCGCGCCGATGTCGAACCACGCCGTCGACCTTTGCGTGGGAGTGAGGTCCGCCAGGAACCGGCCTGCCGCGCGCGCGGCAGGCCGAGGATCGAAACCTTCGTCCTGCAGTGCGAACAGATCGGGGACGGGGATGCCGTCGGTGGTGACACCGACGAACGGTTCTTCGGCGGCCGCGACGACGTCGGGGATGAGCGCGACGATCTCGCGGGGAAGGTCGGCGGCGTTCATCCGGACCCCGTCCAGGGCGTAGAGGCCGTCGGGCCGCGGGCCGAACCCGTGGAAACGACGGTCGTCGAGGTGGCTCATCAGCTGCTCCTCCGGATGTCGAGCAGGTGGCCCAGCCGCTCTTTCTTGGTGTGCAGGTAGCTCAGGTTCTCGGCCGTGGTCACCGCCGGAAGGGCGACCCGGCCGACGATCTCCAGGCCGTAGGAGTCCAGCCCGGCGTACTTGGCCGGGTTGTTGGTGATCAGCCGCAGCCGCCGCACACCCAGCTTCGCGAGGATGTGCGCACCCACGTCGTAACTGCGCGAGTCGACGGGAAGGCCTTGTGCGACGTTGGCGTCCACTGTGTCCAGTCCCTGCTCCTGGAGAGAGTAGGCCCGGATCTTGTGCGCGAGACCGATTCCACGGCCTTCGTGCCCGCGCAGGTACACGACCACGCCGCGGCCCTCGGCCTGGATCGTTCGCAGGGCTTGATCGAGCTGTGTTCCGCAGTCGCACCGTAGCGAGCCGAACACGTCGCCGGTGAGGCATTCGCTGTGCACGCGGGCGAGCACACCGTCCCGTGTGCTCCCGGCCGCGGACACGTCGCCGAGGGTGATCGCGAGATGTTCCGATCCATCCGAGGTGGACCGGTACGCCCGAGCGCGGAATTCGCCGAACCTCGTTGGCAGGGTGGCATCGGCGACGTGCTCCACGAGGCATTCGGTGGTTCGCCGGTACCGGATGAGCTCCGCGACCGTCAGCACCGGCAGGTCATGATAGGTGGCGAAAGCGGCCAGCAGGTCCCCGCGCAGCATCGATCCGTCGGGGGCGACGAGTTCCCCGATCACCGCGACCCCGCTGCCACCGGCCAGCTTCGCGAGGTCGACCGCGGCTTCGGTGTGCCCCGCTCTGCTCAGCACGCCACCGGGCCGGGCGCGGAGCGGGAACACGTGGCCCGGCCGCCGCAGGTGGTCCGGGGTGGTGTGGGGGTCCGCCAAGGCGCGCACGGTCCCGGCACGGTCGGCCGCGGACACGCCGGTGCCGGTACCGGCGTGGTCGACGGTCACGGTGAACGCGGTGCCATGGGTGTCGGTGTTGTCCGCGACCATCTGGGGCAGGCCGAGTTCGTCGCAGCGTTCGCCGGGCATCGGTACGCAGACGATCCCGGTGGTGTGCCGGACGAGGAACGCCATCTGCTCGGCGGTGACGAATTCGGCGACCATGACGAGGTCGCCTTCGTTCTCGCGATCGGCGTCGTCGACCACGACGACCAGTCCGCCACCGGCGAGCGCGGATACGGCGCGCTCGACGGCGTCGGCGGAGGAGCTCCCGGTCATCGCGTCGCTCCGTCGAGCGCGACCGGGGTGCCGAAGGTGCGGGCGTGGTAGGTCAGCGGGACGGCGTCGCCCAGGTGCGCCGCTACGACCGACCCCAGCGCGACCACGTGGTCGCCGCCGTCGGTCAGGTCGGACACGTCGCAGGCGAGCCAGCCCGAGACGCCGTCGAGCAGGGGCAGGTCGTCCGCCCGGTGCCACGCGACCCCTTCGAACTTCGTCTCGCCCTTGCGCGCGAAGGCCATCGCGAGCGGGGATTGTGTGCCGGCGAGGACGTTCAGCCCGAACCGCCTCGTCGCTCGTACGACTTTCAGCAGATCCGAACGCTGGTCGAGGGCGACGAGGACCATGGGCGGTTCCAAGGACAGCGAGGCGAACGCGCTGACCGTCGTCCCGTGTGGACGGTCCCCGTCCATCGCGGTCACCACCGACACCGGGGTGGGTACCGCGGCCATGACGTCGGTGAAGAGGGCACGCAGGTCGCCGGTCATGACCGGCTCCCGCCGAAGTCCCGCAGCAGAGCGGCGAGTGCCTCCGGTTCGTCGACCATCATCCCGTGCCCGCTGTGCGCCAGCGTTTCCACCGACCAGCCCGGCAGGTTCGCCGCCCGCAGCCACTCCACCCACCGCAGGTCGGCCATCCGGTCGTGTTCGCCCCACGCCGTCAGCACCGGGACCCCGACGTCGGCCAGCACCGGCCGGAAATCGATGGTGCCGAGTTGCGCGAAGTACCGTTCCGCGAGGTGGACCGGCATCTCCAGGCATTTCTCCAGCAGCCAGCGCGCGGTGGCGTCGTCGGTACGGTGGAAGAAGAATTCGGCCATGCCCAAGACCATCGAGGCCATCCCGGCGCCCAATCCTTGCCGCATGGCGGAGAATTCCTCGCGGGGAACGCCGATGCCGAGGTCGCCGGCGGCGACGAAGGTCGGGATCGCGGGTGAGAGCAGGGCGAGTCGCGCGATCCGCCCGTCGTCGTGCTTGAGCGCGGTCTGGAAGGCGACGGCCCCGCCGAGGGAGTGCCCGACGAGGGTGACGTCGGCGAGGTCGAGGTGGGCGAGCAATGCCCCCGTGTCCGCGGCGAGTTCGTCGAGCGTGTAGGTGGAATCGGGTTTGTCCGACGCACCGTGGCCGCGCGGATCGAAGGTCACGCACGTGCGGTCGGGGACGAGTTCGCGCACGACCCAGTTCCAGATGTCGAGGGTGTTGGCGAAGCCGGGGTGGAACACCACCGCGGGCCCGGTGCCTGCCAGCCGGTAGTGGAGGCGGACGTCGCCGTCCACGGTCATCGTTGCCATGGTTCGGGGTTCCTTTCTGCCTCAGCCGAAGCTGCGGGTGGTGGCGGCGAAGTCGACCTCGCGATCGGGCGGCGTCCCGGGGAGGGGTTCGGGCACCAGCAGGACGAGATGGCTTTCCGGGCCCGGCCCGGCGTTGCGGTTGCGATGCGGGACACCGGCGGGCAGGACGACGAGGTCGTTCTTCACCGCGCGGTAGTGCCGGTCGGCGATGTCGATGTCGAGAGTGCCGTCGAGGATGAAGTAGAACTGGTCGAAGTCGTGGATATGCCAGGGTGTGCCGGGCGAATCGGGTTCGACCGTCGCGAGCCGGAAGGACACCCGGCCGCTGCCTGTTTCCCGGTCGGCGAGGACACGCATGTGGAAGCCCGGCAGGACTTCCATGCCCGGGATGTCTTCGGCGGCGCGGACGTAGCCGGTGCCGGGACCACCTCGTTCGTCCGGTTCGGCCGGGGTGGCCAGCGGCCGGCCGCGTGGTGGGGGAGCCACCATGACGTCGAGGTGGAGTTCGGTCCCGTCATGGGGATAGTGGTTGCGGTGCGGGGTCCCGGCGGGGATGAACACGACCGACCCGGCATCGACGTCGTGGTGGACACCGTCGAGGTCCAACGACATCCGGCCGTCCAGAATGTAGTAGAGCTGGTCGGCGTCGTCGTGTTTGTGGCGCTCGTAGGCCACCGCTCCGTGCGGTGCCCGGACGCCCTCGATCAGGCAGCTCTCGAAGTCGGCGAGCGGGTGGTGGTCGAACCTGTCCCCGGCCAGTCGATCGGGGTCGAACCTGCGGATGAAGTCCACGGTGGATTCCTTTCAGCGGGCGAGGTAGCCGCCGTCGATCGCGAGGTCGGCACCCGTCACGAAGCTCGCTTCGTCGGAGGCGAGGAACAGGCAGCCGTAGGCGATTTCGCTGGGCTGGGCCGCGCGGGCGAGTGGGGTGACGCCGATGATCGCCGCGTTGGCCGCCGGGTCGTTGGCCTGTGTCAACGGGGTGTCGACGAAACCCGGGTACACCGCGTTGACCCGGATACCGTCCGGCGCATGGCTGATCGCGGCGTTCTTGCTCAGCATCCGTACCGCGCCCTTGGCGGCGTGATAGGCGGCGAGCCCGGGCACGGCGGCGACGCCCCAGATCGAGCAGACGTTGACGATCGAACCGCCACCGGCGCGCCGCATGGGCGGGATCACTTCCCGCATGCCGAGGAAGGTGCCGGTCTGCGTGACCCCGACGACGTGGTTGAACGTGGCCAGCGCGGTGTCGACGATGCCGTCCGGAGCACCGATTCCCGCGTTGTTGACGAGCACGTCGAGTCTGCCGTGTTCCTGCTCGACTTGGGCGACGACGTCGCGCCAGTCCACTTCGGACGATACGTCGAGCTCGACGAGGCCCTGGCCGGCGCGGACGTCCGTGGCGACGACGGTCGCGCCTTCACCGGCGAACAGTCCGGCGACGGCGGCGCCGATCCCGCCCGCCGCTCCCGTCACGATGGCGACCTTGCCCGAGAGCCGGCCGGTCACGGGAAGACCCGTTCGTCGGCACGATTGACGACGAACCCGAGCCGGTGCCTGGCGAAATTCCCGATCGCGTCGGCGGTGGCTTCGGGACGTTCCTCTTCGAGCACGTGGGCGGCGTCGTAGACGAACAACACGGCGAACTCCTGGTTCAATTCGAGGTAACGGCGCGCCAGCGACGAGGGGACGCGCCGGTCCTCGGTGCCGAACAGCAGCAGCGTCGGCACCTCCAAGACGCGATAGGCCTCCTCGAGTTCTTCGTCGCGCGGGGTCAGCAGCCGACCGACGACGTCCGCCTGCCTGAGCGCCGTCTCACGGTCGAGCGGGGACCTGGTGTCGAACTTCTCAGGGTGCGCGTAGAGGCCGGCTCGGTCGCCGAGCATCGCGTCCGCCGTCGGTGGAACGAAGCCGTCGGGCAGAATCCCGGTCGGCGCCAGCAGTACGAGCGCTTCGACCTCGCCGGGATGCCGTACCGCTTGCCAGGAGGCGACGCGGCTGCCGAACGACGTGCCTGCCAGCGTGTAGAGTTCCCCGGCGACCTGCTGGGCCGCCGCATGCATCGTGTCGGCGAGTTGCCGAGCTGTTTCGTGGCGGGTGTCGGCCGGGGAGCCGCCGAATCCGGGCATCTCGAAGAGGATCACACGGAAGTCCGCGCGAGGATCTCATGCGCCGGCGCGATGGCAGGTCCGCCCGCACCGTGCAGGAACACCAGCGGCGTCCCGGTTCCCGCTTCCCGATAGCGGATGTCGAAGCCCTCGGCGCGCAGGCGGGATTCGGTGAACGTCACGGGAGTGCTGGTCTCATTGGGCATCGGCGTACTCCTCGTCGCGGTCGGCACCGAGGTGCCGGAGTTTCGGCATGACCTCGCGGCCGAACAGCGTCAGGCTGCGGGCGCGTTCGTCTTCGGTCAGGCCGCCGCCGGAGAAACCGAGGTCGAAGAGTCCGACCCCGCTCTCTTCGGAGAACTCGGTCAGCTGCCGCACCACGGTGTCGGGGGTGCCGAAGAAGTCGAGCTTGCCGAGGGCGAACCCGGCGGCCGTTCCCTTGGCGTCGGCTTCGCGGTTCTTTCCGTCGGCGTCGGTGCCCAGCTCGGTCGGGGGTGGCGGCCTCAGTTCGGACGCGACGGTCGCACCGCGGCCCATGAACGCCGCGGCCTGGCCGAGCCCGCCCTCGCCGTAGTACCTGTCGGCCAGCGCCTTGGCGTCGCGTTCGGTCTCGGCGACGGCGACGTGCGCGCGGTACAGGATGTCCGAGGGCCGGGTCTTCCGGCCGGCCTCGGCGCAAGCGTCCTGATAGGACCGGACCAGTTTCGCGGTCAAGGCCGAGGGATAGAACGAGATCCCGATCTTGTGCCCGTGCGCGACGGCGTAGCGGACGGATTCGGGACTGTTGCCCGAACCGTAGATCGGCGGATGCGGATGCTGGGAAACCCCCGGCCACACCGAGATCGTGGGATAGCGGTAGTAGCGGCCCTGCCAGCCGAACGGCTGTGGTTCGGTCAGTGCCTTGGTGATCAGCGCGATCGCCTCCTGTGTCCGGCCACGGGATTCGGCGGGGTTGGTGTTGTAGGAGACGAACTCGTTGGGGGTCCCGCGCAACAACAGCAGATCGAGCCTGCCGTGGCTGAGCTGGTCGAGCATCGCCGCCTCTTCGGCGACCCGAAGCGGATTGCCGATCGACACCAACGGGCCCATCCAGCCGATCCGGACCCGGCTGGTGCGTTGCGTCAACGCCGCGGCGAGCACCGCCGGATTGGGGGTCGGCAGCGAGGGCCAGTAGTGGTGCTCCGACACACTGACCATGTCGAAACCGAGCTCTTCGGCCAGCGCGGCCTGATCGAGGGCGAAATCGGTGGAGCGTTCACCGATCTCGGCCCGGTAGCCCGCCGGGGGCACCGGCCAGCCGGTCTGGGTCCGGTAGTGGGCGGTGTCGCCGTAGATCTGCGAACACAGGAAAGAGAACTTCATCGCTCGTCTGCCTTCGTGATCGAGCGCAGGGCGGGCATGACTTCCTTCGCGTACAGCTCCACCGATCGCTGGGTCTGCTCCTTGGTCAGCTGTCCGAAGGAGAACCAGTTGAGCAGGTGCCCACAGCCGATTTCCTCGACCTGCGCGACGAGCTGGTCGCGCACGGTCCGCGGTGAGCCGACGACGACGATCCCGGCGTCCTGCAGTCCCCGAACGTCACGCCGCCCTCGGTCACGAACGGCCGGAAGAACGACGAGTAACCCTCGTATCCCTCCGCCATGTGGTCGATGTCCTCGGGTACGGCCGCGTCCTTGAACAGGCGGAAGACGTGATCCAGCGCCGGTTCGGCGAGTTCTCGAGCCTGTTCGTCGGTGTCGGCGACGAAGATGTTGCGAAGTACCGCGACCTGTTCCGGCGAGGTGGAATGGCCCGCCACGGCGGCCGCCTCGTTGTACGCCTCGCGCATGGCGGCGAGTCCCGAACTGGGCAGGAACGACATCGCCATCCGGTATCCCCTGGAGGCCGCCCAGGTGATCGTGGCGGGGCTCAGCGCGGTGACCCAGATCCTCGGCGGGTTCTTCGGCCGCGGATAGATCGACGCGTCCTCGTAGTCGAAGAACCGGCCGTGGTGGGTGAAACGGGGCTGGTCCCACGCCTTGTGCATCAGTTCGAGCGATTCCTCGAACCAGGCACGCGTGTCTTCGAGGGGAAAGCCTTCTTTCCGGAACTCGAAGTCGTCCGAACCCCGGCCGAGACCGACTTCGAGCCTGCCCTTGGTCAGGTAGTCCAGCATCGCGGTCTCCTCGGCGAGCCGCCGGGGATTGTGGAAGGCGGTCACGTTGCACATCACGCCGAGGTGCATCGTGTTCGTGCGCTGCGCCACCGCCGAGACGAGCAGGTTCGGCGAAGGACTCATGTTGTACGCGGTGAAATGATGTTCCGAGAAGAAGACGCCGTCGTAGCCGAGCTCTTCCGCGCCCGCCCAGGTTTCGAGGTGCCAGTCGTATTCTTCCTGCACCAATTCCGGATCGAGACCTTCCGGCCGGGAATCGTAAGGATAGTTGAAGATGTCGAACAACCACGATTTGACCATGGGAAAAGCATAGGAATCCGACCGTCCGCGTGGTGTCCGGTATTCGCCGGTGAGGTACCGGTTTTCGCGGTCATTGGGCGAGGAATCCGCCGTCGACGGCGATCGAGGCGCCGGTCACGAACGACGAAGCCTCGGAGGCCAGCCACAGTACGGCGTTCGCGATGTCGGCGGGTACCGCGAGCCGGCCGATCGGATGCTTCGCGGTCGCCATTTCGAGGAAGCCGGGCACATCCCTTTCGATGGCCTCGACCATCGGAGTGCGAACGACGCCTGGCAGGAGGGCGTTGACGCGGATTCCCCGGGACGAATACTCGAGTGCCGCGGTCTTGGTCAAGCCGATGACCCCGTGCTTGGAGGCGACGTACGCGGACTGGCCGGCGAACGCGACGACCCCGAGCCCGGACGAGGTGTTGATGATGGAGCCGCCGGATCCCTGTGCCATCGCGGGGATCTGCGCGCGCATCGCCAGGAACACCCCGGAGAGGTTGACGGCGATGACCCGGTTGAACTGTTCGGGTGTGACATCGGCGAGCAAGGGACCGTTGAGTTCGATCCCGGCATTGTTGTGTGCGACATCGAGGCGGCCGTGGAGTTCCACGGTCCGCTCGACGAGCCGTGCCATGGACTCGGGGTCGCTCACATCGGCGCGTACATAGGTCACGCGCTTTTCCTCACCTGTACTCGCGACCGTTTCCTGGCCCGCCGTCTCGTCGAGATCCGCGGCGATGACCAGGGCGCCGTTGCGCACGAACCGTTTGACGGTTTCGCGGCCGATCCCTCCGCCTGCCCCCGTGACGATGACGACTTTGTCTTCGAGATCCGGGTACATCGTGACCCTCCTTCACGCTCACCGACTGGCTCGCCGGACAGCGTAGGAACGATGACGGTGTCGACAGGTCCGTTTCCCGCCGGGCATGAGCCGGATTGCGACGGATCCACCCGATGCGACCGCGGTGGGCCGCTATTTCCGCAACGTGTCGGAAGGTGCCTCGTCGTACCTTTCGCGGTAGGCGGTCGCGAACCGTCCATAGTGGTGGAAACCCCAGCGTCGCGCGATCGACGCCGCCGTGGCCGCGGCGGCGTCGGCACGCTCGAGATCGGACCGCGCCCCGGCCATCCTGATCTTGCGGAGATAGGTCATCGGAGGCATCCCGATGTGCTTGCGAAAACCCGCTTCCAGTGCCCGCACGCTCAACCTGGCCGCCCTGGCCAGATCCGCGACGCCGGCGATCTCGGTCGGATGGGACTCCATGAATTCGATGGCGTCGCGGATCTGACCCGGAGCGGCGGGTTTCGCCGGTTGGCGTAACAGGGCGCTGTAGTTGTGCGGCTGGGCCAGCAAGAGCCCGGTCATCACCAACCGGGTGAGCCCGGCGCCCATCGCGGGATCCGAGACGATCCCGCCGGGGCGGTCCAGTTCGGTGCGCACCAGGGTCAGCGTGCGCAGCAGCGGCTGTACGGCCCGATCGGCGAGATCCATCCGGAGGTCGAACCGGATGGGTCCGGTCAGCGGACGGTCCAGCATGGTCGTCAGCAGTTCCTCCAGCTGTACCGGCGCGAACCGGACGGTCAGCACCCGGCAGTCGTCGCTCCACTTCTCGAAGAACATCGGGATACCGGCGCTGATCGCCGTGCCGAGCAGGTTCGCCGAAGCCTCGATCTGCGTCCGTGCGGAACCGATTCGCAGGCGACCGGTCACGGGGAAGCACAGGACGTACCGCTCCATCGGTGGTGCCGTCACGATGACGTCCGTGCCGTACGAGAGGTAGTTCAGGCGGAGGTTCGGCAGGGTGTTGGTCCACATGACCATGTCCAGCGGCCGTCTCGCGTCGGCGATCTCCAGCCGCCCCGGCTGGTAGTTCTCCGTGATCGCCGCCACCGCCTGGTCGACGTCGGCGGTCCGCAGCAACCGCCCGGCCGGTTCGCTGATCGAGTCCGGCACGTCCCACGGACCCGGCCCGGCGGCGTTCGTCGGCGACATGGCCTTCACCTCGGCGGTCTTCCCGGCACATCGCGGCACTGCGATGTGGTGTTTCTCCGACCGGCGTCACGGTAGGTCCAGACGACGCTCGTGTACAGCCGTGTTTCGCCGCCGGACGGCCGGAATCCGCCGCGGCCTCCGGTCAGTCGCGGTCGGGGACGAGCGCGATGACCGGGATGACCCGGTCGGTCATGCGCTGATACTCGGCGAAGCCTGGGTAGTGCTCCGCCTGTACTTGGTACTTTTCGTCGCGTTCGGCGCCGTCCAGTTCGACGGCGCGCACGTCCAGCGTCCGGTCGCCGACCTCGATGCGCGCCCGCGGCTCGGCCCGCAGGTTCCAGTACCAGTCGGGGTTGCGATCGGAGCCCGCCTTGGACGCGAAGACGAGATAGCGGCCGCCGTCGGCCAGGTACATCATCGGATTCACCCGGGGCTTGCCGCTGCGGGCGCCGGTGGTGTGCAACAACAACAGTGGTGCGCCCGCGAACGGCCCGCCCACTTTTCCGTCGTTCCGGCGGAATTCGGCGATGGTGCGCTCGTTGAACGCCGTGACGTCGGTCATGCTGCCGTGCCTCGATTCGTTGTGGTGTCGTAGGCGGTGCGGAGGTGGTCGCCGACCATCGTGATGGCGGCGCGGGCGGTCTCCACGGGTTTGACATGGGTGAAGCCGTGGTCGGAGTCGTCGAACTCGTGACGGACGACTTCGACGCCGTTCTTGCCGGCCTCGTCGGCGAGGGCACGCATGTCGTGGCGAAGAGTGTCGAGACCACCCGTGAGGATCAGCAGCGGCGGGAAGTCGCCCAGCTTCGGGTACTTGGCGGGGGATACCACCGGGTCGGTCAGATCGGCCCCGAGGAAGTAGGTCTCCCGGATCATCCGCATCATCCACGGGCCGATGATCGGCATTCTCCGCGGTGAGGTCCGGCTTTCGTCGGGGAGGGAGATGTCGGAGACCCCGTATTCCAGGCTGGCGGCCACGGGGGCGGGCTGGCCGTCCTGCAGGGCCTGGACGAGCACGCTGAGCGAGAGCTTCGCTCCCGCGCTGGCCCCGCCGACCGACACCCGGTCCTTGTCCCAGCCCCGCGTGCCTGCCTGTTCGAGAATCCACAGATACGCGTCGTAGCACTCCTGTTCGGCGACCGGGAACCGGACCTGCGGGCCGACATCGTAATCGGGAAGGACCACGTAGCAGCCGACCTCGCTGGCCAGGTACCTGGCGACGTTGTCCTCCTGCTCCGGGTGGCGCACTACGAACGCCCCGCCATGCACCAGCAGGTGGACAGGCGGACGGCGCCCCGCTGCGAGTTGCGCTTCGAGGTCCGCGGGCAGAGGCGAGTAGAGCAGGGCGGGGATGTCCCCGTGCCGGGTCGGGATGGTGATCCGCTCCGGCCCGGCGACGGGTTTCGTCGCGAACTGCAGTTTCGGCGATTTGAGCGCGAGCCGGGTGACGACCGGGTAGACCGCCTGGAACGTGCGGGCGAGCAGCGCGGGCCGCCAGGCGACGGCCGAATCCTTGAACGGCATTTCGGTCTCCTAGGCCGGCAGTGCCGGATAGTCGGTGTAGCCGCGGTGGTCGCCGCCGTAGAAGGTGGCCTTGTCGGGGCTGGTGAACGGTCCGCCGTCGGCGAGGCGGCGGGGCAGGTCGGGGTTGGCCAGGAACAGCGCGCCGAAAGAGATCAGGTCCGCGGTGCCGTCCTGGACCAGGTCGAGGGATTCCGGCCCGGTCGGCTCCGGATAGGTGAACGGGTTGAGGACGAACACACCTGGCCAGTCCTTGCGCAGCCGCCGCGTCAGCTCCCGGTCGGGTCCTTCCAGGAGGTGCAGGTAGGCCAGCTCGAGCGGCGCGAGCTCGGCGACCAGAGCCGTGTAGGTGCGTTCGACGTCGGCGGGGTCGGTCTCCGCGATGTCGTTCAGCGGATTGCCGGGGGAAATGCGGAAACCGGTTCGTTCACCGCCGATGGCCTCCGCGACCGCCTTGGCGACCTCGGCGCCGAGCCGGATCCGGCCCGTCACCGAGCCACCCCAGCCGTCGCTCCGCACGTTGGAGTTCGGGGCGAGGAACTGGTGGATCAGGTAGCCGTTCGCGCCGTGGATCTCCACGCCGTCGAAACCGGCGGCGATCGCGTTGACGGCGGCCCGGGCGAAGTCGGCGATCGTCTCCTGGATTTCCTCCTCGGTCAGCTCCTTCGGGGTGACGTAATCCTGCATGCCCTGGTGGGTGAACACCTGGCCCTGCGGCCGGACCGGGGACGGGCCGACCGGGACGAGACCGTCGGGCAGCAGGCTCGGATGGCCGATCCGGCCGGTGTGCATGAGCTGGGCGAAGATCGTGCCGCCCTCGGCGTGGACGGCTTCGGTCACGCCTCGCCAGGCGTCGACCTGTCCGGCGGAGTGCAGACCGGGCGTGTCGGGGTAGCCCTGCCCGATCACCGAAGGCTGGGTCCCTTCGGTGATGATCAGGCCGGCGGACGCGCGCTGGGCGTAGTAGGTCGCGGTCAGGTCGGTCACCGTGGCACCGGGCCCGTAGGCACGGCTGCGCGTCATCGGCGACATCACGATGCGGTTGGGCAGGCGCTTGCCCGCCAGGTCGACGGGGTCGAATGCGGTGGTCATTTCAGGTTCCTCTCGTGCTTTCAGGGGATCAGGACGGTCTTGCCGGCGAGGCGTCCGGCGGTCGCCTCGTCGTGGACGGCAGGGAGGTCCGTCAGCGGCCGTCGATCGGCGACATGGATCCGCAGCGTTCCCGCGTCGACGCGGGATACGAGCTCGGCCAGCCGGCCGGCGTCGCTGACGACGAACACGCGAGCGGTGCGGACCCCGCGCGCGGTGTTCTCCGGCGGGGGAGTGGTGGTGCTGACCAGCGCGCCGCCGTCGGCGACCAGGCCGACCAGCGCCGCTGTCTCCTCCGGCGTGGTGGGCACGAGGTTGACCACGACGTCGAACGGTCCGCCGTCGACGGAGAGGGGGCCTGCCGTGAAGTCGAGGTGACCGATGATCCGGTCGGCTCCGTAGCCGCGAAGGCGGTCTTCGTGGCGAGGGCTCGATGTCGCGGTGACGGTCGCGCCCGCTTCGTGGGCCAGCTGGACGGCGTACCCACCGACCGCCCCGCCCGCACCGTTGACCAAGACCGTCTGGCCCGCCTCCAGGCGGGCGTCGTCGAACAACGCCTGCCAGGCGGTCAGCCCACCGACCGGCAGCGCGGCGGCGTCGGCCAGCTCGACCGTCCGCGGCGCGGTGGCCAATGCGTCGGCCGGAACGATCGCGTACTCGGCGGCCGCGCCGTCGGCGTTCATCGGCAGGAAGGCCACGACCGCGTCCCCGACCTGATGGCCGCCGACCCCGGGACCCAGCTCGGCGACGGTCCCGGCGACTTCGATACCCGGCACGTGCGGGAAGGAGAGGGGGAACACCTCCTGCAAGCCGCCGGCGCGGATCCCGATGTCGACCGGGTTGAACGAGGTGGCGGCCACTTTCACCAGCACCTGCCCCTCTCGAGGCGTCGGCCGCTCGGCCACTTCGTGGATCAGTACTTCGCTGCCGCCGTAGCGGTGATAGCGCACTGCCTTCATGACATCCTCCCTAACTGCTTCAATATCGAAGCAATCTCGAGACTACTATGCTTCGATATCGAAGCAAGTCGTCGAAGGTGTGAGGGTTGCCACAATGCTTCGATGTCGAAGCAACTAGACTGGAGGAATGTCGGACGCGCTGGAACCGGAGCAGCTCAACACTTACTTCGCGCTCATGGAGGCCGTCAGCCTGCTGCAGCACGCCGTCACGCAGCAGCTGCAGGCCGAGGGCGGCATCAGCTACGTCCAGTTCGAGCTTCTGGCCCGGCTCGCCGACTCCACGGGTCAGGCGACGATGACGGAGCTGGCCGACGGCGTCGTCTACAGCCGCAGCGGCCTGACCCATCAGGCGGGCCTGCTCGAGAAGGCGGGCCTGGTCACCCGCGGCCCGAGCGCGGAAGACCAGCGCGCCACCGTCGTCACCATCACCGAGGAAGGCCGGGCTCTGGTCGCGAAGGTGCTGCCCGGGCATATCGAGGTGGCGCGCCGGCTGCTGTTCGACCCGCTGTCCGGCAAGGACCTGGACGTGCTGGGCGACATCATGACCCGCGTCCGCGACCACATGCGCGCCGAACCGCCCCGTTCGGTCGCCACCCGGAGACGTCCCGAGCAGACCTCGGCGAGGGGCGAGCAACGGGACGGATCACGGTGAGCACCCGCTGAACGCGCGTTGGTCGTCTCGTCAGGCGAACGGCCGCCCAGTCAGGAGACTTCGCGGCCCTCGTCGGTGAGGCTCGTGGAAGTCGCCGAGCCCCCTGGCGGTCCTTGATCGGCCCACGCTGTCGCCTGAGCGCCGTCGGTGTCACACATGCACCTGGACGGTGAACTGCGGCAACTATTCTCAGTTCGACGGGTGGGAGATCTGATCCGACGCGAACGGTCAGCACCTCCGGCGCTACCCAGGGCCGGGCATTATGAGCTGATCATGTAGTCGTGCCGACACGGCCGACGACAATCCTTCGTCTGCGATACTTCGCGGACGAAGGGGATCGAACTTCCGGAAGACCGAGGGGAACGTGTGGCGGTCAAAGACGTCTACTTGTTGGCGATGCACGAGCCCTATCGGGTTCCAGAGCACCCGGTGCCGATCAACGCCACCATCGTGCACGCGACGACTTTGCTTCACCCGTCCGTTCCGCAGCCCGATGGTGGCCGCATGTACAGGTGCCTCACGGAGTTTCCGCTCCGCGAACCGGGTTGTCTCGTGCCTCTCTCCACGCTGACCTTCGAGCTTGACGGCGGACGGCTGTGGCCCGTGGTCGCGAACTGGGAACGGGTCGTCGACGCTGTCGTGCATATCGCTCGCCACAAAGGCTGCGATGCGATGCCGATGGGTCTTCCGGAAGCAATGGCCGCGCTGCTCGCACAAGGCCCCACCTCCACCTTGACGCTTCATTATCCAGACGGGCGACAGGTTCAGGTGGGGTGGCAGGAGCGTGAACGGCATATTGATGAACTCATGACTCACATCCGCGGCTACGTCGCGCAGGGCGGTCCCTTTTGGCCAGGCGACAACCTTGTCGCGCCACCCGCACAGCCGCCGAAAATGCCCTATCAACCGTTCAGCGGGTAGCGCATTCCGTCGATCTACCTGCTTGCTCGTGGCTTCGGTACGTGCGGATACCGTCCGACGCTGTCACTGTGCTGATCGACGCGCCCAGTGGTCTTCGGCTTTGCCCAGCGCGTCCAGGATTCGTTGCTGCTCGCCGCTGCCGGTGGTCGGCAGCCGCAGCAATGGCAGGTCGTGCACACGTAAGATCTCGTTCTTGAGTGCGTCCCGCGCCAGCTGGGCCGGCTTGTTCTCGTGGAACGCGAACCCGTCGACCTCGATGGGCAGCAGCGGTTGGTTGGTCACCCGGTTGTACACCACGAAGTCGAGCGACGCCCGGTTCTTCACGTAAGCGGCTTGGGCCGGGTTGAGTCGATCAAGATCTGGCAGCAGATTCTTCAGAAGTACCTGAGGAACGGCCGTCAGGTGCGCGTAACGCCGCTCGGCGAAGATGTCATGCAGCACGGTCCAGATGATGTCTTCGGACAGGTACTTGCGTTCCTTCCTGAGTCGTGCGGCCAGTGGTCGCAGCCGCTGCGAATAGGCTTTGTAGAGCAGATCGAACACGGAGACCACGGTGCTGTCGACGACTTCGTCGCCGGGGTTGTGATAGCGGATGTACCCGACCAAGTCCTGAATATGACGACTGGTGGGCATCATGGCGTGGTTCGTAACGAGGATGAAGCGTCGGACCGCGCGCGACACCGCCACATTGATCATCTGCGGATCGTCGACGAACGGTAGCCCCGTATGGCCGCGCCAGGTCTCGTCCAGAACGGTGGTCAGGATGACCACCTGCTTTTGGCGGCCTTGGAATCGATGAACCGTGTCGGCCTGGATCTGATCGAGTACGTCGCGGGTCTTGTCAGCCTGTAGTCGGTAAGGGGTGGTGATCCCGATGTCCGCGTCGGTGAAGCCCCGGCAGTGATCCCTGATCACCTCTTGGCTGATGACGTCCACCTCGCGCTGGTTCGAGCGACCCCCTGTGTGGTGGCGGCGCATGTGGTTGCCCTCGACGGTCCGTACCACGATCATCGGCTGCTCGGCGCCGCTCGTCGTGTACGGGATCAGTTCGCCGTCGTAGAACTTCTTGTTGCAGAAGCCGATGATGGCGGGATCGCATCGATAGTGTTCTCGCAGCAGCGCACTTGGTAGTTCCGCGCCGTACCGCTCCGAAAGCGAGGACAGGAGGTTGTGGCGTCGGCAGTCATAAGCAGGCATCGGCGGTGCGAGATCGGCCGCGGCTTCGACAGGGATGGGCGGAAGCTGCTTTTGGTCACCGACCACGATCACGTTGCGGGCGCACGACATCGCCAGGCCGGCGAGCAGGAGGTTGACCTGAGAAGCCTCATCGATGATGAGGTAGTCGAGCAGGTATCCGTCGGCGATGCTGGCCCGCAGTGAATGACACGTGCTCAACAACGCCGGGTAGTCCTCCATGAAGGTCGCGAACGTGCGCCCGTTCCGATATGAGTCCGCCTTGTAGTCGGTACGGGACAGTTTTCGGTATCGATCGGCGAGTTCGGCGTGGAGGAGCTGGATGGACAACCGTTGGTGGTCTTGAGCGATCTGCTCGAAGGCGGCTTTTTGCAGTCGGGCGTCGACAAGCTCGACCTCGTGCTCCAACTCGGCGATTCGTTTGGTGTAGTACGCCAGTTGCAGACGGAGTACGACGTCGGTGTCGGCCTTGTCGAGTGCACGCAGCGACCCGTACTTGAAGTAGTTCCTGAGCCGCCTCAGTATTCGTGGGCGCGAGCCTGTCAGTTCTAGCTGACTCTCGGCCAGGTAGTCGATGATCCGGTCGGCGGACTTCCTCAGTAGCGGGAGTTTTTCCAGATCAGGAAGCTGTACCCGGTTGAGATGGCCTTCGAAGTGCCGTAGTTCGAGACGGTGCGCGTCGAGCGCCTGGCGCCGGTCTGCACGGAAGCGTTCGTGCTCCTGCAGATCACGGAGTCGTCGATCCAGATCCGCCAGCTGTCTCGGGTCAGGCGGCTGCGGGGCACCGGACACGAACTGAGAGACCGCCGCGTTTCGGGGCGACTGCCGCGTGAAGAACTCCTCTCGCTTCTCCTTACGGCCGAGGTTGCCGAGCACGTGTCCGAAGCCAAGCTCGTCGAGCTTGTCGCGAACGTTGTCGACTGCCGCATTGCCGAACGAGACGATGCCGACTGTCTTGTGCTGGACGGCGGTGATGTTGGCGATCAGGTTGAGGATCGTCTCGGTTTTCCCGGTTCCCGGTGGTCCCTCGATGACAGAGATCGACCTGCTCAGGGCGTTCTCGACAGCCTCGCGTTGACTGAGATTGCACCGGAACGGGAAGATCGGGACGGCCTCCAGCGGACGCGACGCTATCGGCGCTCCTGTCAGGTACGAACTGAGGACGCTCTCCGGGTGGACGAAGGCGAGCCGGTCGTACGCTGATCGCAAGGGATCATCGGAGTCGAGGCGGGACACGATCGCGCGCCAGTAGTTCAATACGGCATTGACGAGGGGTATCGCAGTTCCCGACGTGATGACGCGGACTTGGGCAGCGGGGTAGGTCCGGTACGACTCTCCAGCGCGAGTTCGATAGAAGACCCGGCACCATGCGCCGTCGACTCCGGAGAACGTGACGGTTTCGGTCGCGCTTTCCCACAGGGCTCCGTCGACTTCGACCCGGTCTTCGCCCGTCACGATGCGTCGTACCGCGTTGCGCAGGACCTGCACGCGATCCTGCCCATACGGGAAGACCTTGCCTTGACCGGTGAAGGTTATTCGAATCCGTTGGTTCGCAGGCTGAAACTCGTATCGCGCCACTCGCGATGTTTCATCCTTGAAGACACCGGTCTGGCGATCGCGGATCAGCACCGCTTCGGTTCGTGGATCGATCACGTTACCCCCACATGATCCCGGCCTCGGCTGGAGCGGCCCACTCAGCGTGGGTGAATTACCGGACTTCGTGAAATGACGGGAAGTCGCAGGTTGTGTCCGGCCATTGAAACAGCAGTGCCTCGGGAACGCCGGCGATCTGCCACTCGCTCCCGTGGTGGTCGCGAGTCCAAGTCACGCCGAGTGATTGGACGAGATTGTGTCGCAGTGAGGCTCTGTACAGCGGAGCCGCGGCAATGAGCGCCTGCTCGAACACGTCCCAGTCCACCGGGTATGGGCGACCGTCCATGCCCGTGACGGTGGGATCGACCAGGACGTGGGAGTGGATGTGCGGGTGCCGGCGGGCGCTGCTGGTGTGCAGGACCACCATGGTGTTCAGCCCCCGGCAGCCGAATGTATCCGTCCCGCTGTGTGCGAATGCCGCATTTTCGTCGAGCCAGGAAAGAACGTCGAGTACCGCTGACTCGTGGCCGGTGAAGACGGCGTTCAGTCGCTCGTCCTCCGGGGAGAGGAATGACGCCGGCACGGATACCGACTTCGGTGCTGCAAGCGTGATGTCGCGAGCTCCTGGCGGAACCGCGAGAGCACTCCGGTCAGGCGGCGCGGCGGTGTTGGCCGATCGGGTAGAGCCGGCTCGTTCGGGATTGTGGCGCAACAAGGGCACGCCGGGGGACATTACACGCGATCATCGCGCGCGAGCCCGTCACCCCTGAACCGCCATTGGCCGATATGTTCGTCGTAGTGGCACGTAAACACCTCGAACTCGAGGCGCCTGCGATTCAAGGCGCGGGCATGCCTGGCAGTGACGATTAAGGGAAAAGTTCAGCTGATCATCTACGATTTCCTTGATTGGAATTGCCATGTCAAGTGCCATGTCTCCGACAAGCCGGGCTTACCGCCCCGTGGGCATCCGCGAACGCATCGACCAGCGTGACGGCCTCTGACATGACACCGCCTTCCCTGAGCGATGTAGTCCGTCAGGGCAGCCCGCCATCTCATCGCCTACGGCGTCGAGATGGCGGGCTGCCCTGATTTCCTCAATTTCGAGCGCGCCTGTCGAGCCGCGAGTTCGGCGGGTGCCGCCCTGAAGTCATCACCGGCCGACCGCGTTCCGCATCGGGCTATCGCGGCCTCAGCCGCTGTTTGACGACTTTGCCCATCTGGTTGCGCGGCAGCTCGTCGAGGAACACGACCTCGCGGGGCCGCTTGTGCCGGGACAGGCGTTGGGCGACGTGATCGATGAGAACTTGGCCGTCACGATCGGGACTGATCACGAACGCGATGATCTTCTGGCCGAGGTCGGGGTCCGGGACTCCGACCACCGCGACATCGACGACCGAGGGATGGTCCATCAGCGCCGCCTCGATCTCGCCCGCCCCGATGCGATAGCCGCCCGACTTGATCAGGTCGGTGGACTCGCGTCCGACGATCCGGTGGAAGCCGCCGGGATCGCGGACGGCCAGGTCGCCGGTGCGGAACCAGCCGTCCTCGGTCCAGGCTTCCGCGGTGGCGTCCGGTCGGCCGAGGTAGCCGCTGAACAGCATCGGGCCGCGGACCTGGAGCGCGCCGACGGTTCGGCCGTCGTCCGGGACCGGGCCCGCGTCGTCCTCCGAGGGTGACATCAACCGCGTTTCGGCACCGGGAATCGGTAGGCCGACCCAGCCGGCGCGCCGTTCGCCCGACGCCTGCGCGCTCACCGTGATCATGGTTTCGGACATGCCGTAACGCTCGACCGGCGACTGCCCGGTCAATTCCGCGATGGCTTCGAACAAGGGGGACGGCAAGGGCGCGCTCCCGGACACCAGCAGCCGGGCCTTGCGCAGGGCATGAGCCGACCGAGGGTCCTGCGCTATCCGGTTCCACACGGTCGGGACGCCGAAGTACATGGTGCCGTCGGTGGCCGCGTACCGATCCGGGCGCGGCGCCACCGTGTGCACGACACGGGATCCTCGCCGCAGCGAGCCGAGCACCCCCAGCACGAGGCCATGGACGTGGAACAGCGGCAGACCGTGTACGACGGTGTCGTCCGGAGTCCAGTCCCAGGCGGTGAACAGGCCGTCCAAGCCGGCGGCGATCGCGGCGCCGGACAGCTGCACGCCTTTCGGCGCACCTGTCGTCCCGGAGGTGTAGACGAGCATCGCCGTTCGCTCCGGATCGACGGCTCGCGGCGCTATCGCGGTCCGGCCGGGAGTGATCGTCGGCAGATCGACACACGGCGGGAGGTCGCCGGACCAGGCCGTCGCACCCGAGTCGCGGATCATGTGCGACAGCTCGGCGGGACCGGAGTCCGGGGGGACCGGCACCACCGGTACGCCGGCGAGCAGGCAGCCGGTCACGGCGACGACCGTGTCCATCGTCGGCGTCGCCAGGACCGCGATCGGCCCGGCGTCGGGGATCGCGGCCGCGAACCGGCAGGCCCGATCGGCCAGCCCGGACCTCGACAGCACTTCGTCTCCGACGACGACGGCGCGCTCGAGGTCTTGTCCTGAACCAAGCGAGGTGAGTAACAACGGGATCTCCGGCTTCTTTTCTTGGGGTGATCAGAGCGCCATCGCGGGCAACACGAGCACGCCGACCAGGACGACCGGCCCGAGCACGACCATGGTGAGGCCGTACCTGGTCAGCAACGCGGTCACGCGGGGCCGCGCTTCGGGATCGACGGTGGTCGCGACCAGCGCCGCACCCACCGTCGAGAAGGGGGAAATGTCCACAATGGAGGAACAGAGGGCCAGTGCGCAGATCAGCGCCCAGCCCGGCAGATCCCCGTGCTGCACCAGGGGGATGGCGAGCGGGACCAGGGCGGCGAGGATGCCGGTCGTGGAGGCGAAGGCCGACACCAGGCCGCTGACCGCGCAGATCACGAGTGCGGCGAAGATCGGCGCGCTCGGGCCGGAGGCGAGGTCGCCGAGGAGGTCGATGGCGCCGATCTTCTGCAGGACACCGACGTAGGTGATGATTCCGCCCACCAGCAGCACGGTCGACCAGTCGATCTCCTTGAGCGCGGTCCGGCCGCTCTCCGGGTCGATCAGCGCGAGGACCGCGCCGAACCCGAAGGCGAGTACGCCGACATCGGGCCGGCTGTCCCGCAGCGCGAGCACGACGACCACGGCGAGCAGGCCCAGCACGGCGAAGGCGGTGATGACGTGGATCGCCCGCAGCGGCGGGATCCCGGCCGGGTCGGCCACGTCGTCGTCCGAGGGCAGGGTCCGCCGGTCGCCTCGGGAGCCGAACATCAGGTAGGCCGCCGCGAGTAGCAGCAGGTTCACGCCGATCGCGACGGCGAACAGGACGAGCGGGTCGAGTTCGATACCGGCCGAATCGGCGGTGCCCCAGGTGACGATGCCGAACAGGGAGGTCGGAGCGAACCCGCCGGCCGACAACCCCGTGCCGATCGCGAGCGCCATCAACATCGGGTCGATCCCGCGCCGGTGTGCCACCGACATGCCGATCGGGGCCATCACCAGGCCGCCGAGCGGGGAACCCATCGCCGAGATCAGCCCGGTGAGGACGAAGAAGGCCACGGGCAGCGCTCCGGTCCGGCCCCGGACGAAGACCAGTGCCCGGTCGACGAGTCGTTCGATCGTGCCGTTGGACTTGGCGATCCCGAAGAAGAACGTCACCCCGACCAGCAGGATCAGGATGTCGATGGGATAGCCGCTGACGATGTCGTCGAGCGGCACACCCGCGAGCAGCCCCATCGCCGCGGCGGCGGCGAACATCGCGATACCGATATGCGTGCGGCGGATCTCGGCGATCACGAACACGGCCGCGAATATCGTCAACGCCACGATCTGCACGGTCATGTGCGCACCTCCGTTGGTGTACCGCCGCCCGATCGGTCCACTGTGTGGCACAATGGTGCGCCATGTGGACCGCTGGCGGCTACCGTAAGACGGACACGCGAGGAGGGTCAAGCGGATGACGACGAATAGCGTTCTCTCGGCGATCAAGGTGCTGGAGGCGGTGGGCGAGTCGCAGCCCGTCGGCCTGTCCGAACTGGCTCGCACCGTCGGACTCCCGAAGAGCACGGTGCAGCGGACTCTGCGGACGCTCGAGGAGGTCGGGTGGTGCCGCACCGACGACGCCGCCCGCTGGCAGCTGACGTATCGGGCGTTCGCCGTCGGGAACCAGGCGCGTGACGCCGGGGGGCTGCGGGAACGCGCGCTGCCGATCCTGCACGAGCTTCAGCTCGGCACCGGGGAGACCATCCACCTGGCCGCTGCCGACGGCCGGGAACTGGTGCTTCTCGAACGGCTCGACACCGCGCATTCCTTGCGCGCGTTCCTGCCGCTGGGCTACCGCATCCCGCTCAACGCCTCCGCCACCGGGCAGGCGTATCTGGCGGCGTGCACCGATCTCGAAGTCGACGCCTACCTCGAAGGTGGCGCGCTGGAGGAACGTACCCGGCGCACCATCGTCGATCCGGATGCGCTGCGTACCCGGCTGGCGGAAATCCGGGCCCGTGGCTGGTCGCTCAACCAGGAAGGCCTCAGCGACGGCATCGTCGCTGTCGGCGCGGCGATCCTGGACGCGGACGGCCGCCCGATCGGCGCCGTGTCCGTGTCCGGCCCCACCGTGCGGATGACCGAGGCGGTGTTCGACGACCACGGCCGCGCCGTCGCGGAGGCGGCATATCGGATCACCCGGGGGCTCGGCACGGCCCTGTGATCCGCCGCGTGCCTTCGCCGGGGCGAACGTCGCGCCTCGGCGGGCTCCTTTTCGGGGAGCGATAGCGGACGGCCGTGGCGACGTCGGTGAAGGTTCCGTGGTGCGCAGTCTGTTCGTGGATGTCTTGCAAGGCAACGAATGTGTCGTGATCGGCTTGAACGAGCGCGCGCGGGAACGTGAGTGTCCGCAAGGTCGCGCATGCGCAACGTGCTGGAGTGGATCCTCGGCGTGGGCATGAAGACGTTGTCCAAGTACGCCAATCACCTTGCTCATACCCCGCTGGACCCGGCGTGGGAACAGCAGGAGTGGAAGCGGTCCTGACCAGTGGGTGGGGTCGCGGTGGGCTGAAGGCTCCTTTCGTCGAGTCCGATGCGACGTAAGGAGCTTTCGGTATTCGCCTGCCCGCGGGAACCCGCCTGGTTCGGATGCGCGGTAGGCCAGGCGCGTCGGTGGCGATCCGAGTCCGGTCGGTGAGGTCGGCTTGGGCATGATGTGGCCGACGTGAGTGGAGGCGGTCCGCCGGTATGCGGCGAAGGGCTCGACAACCACGCCTGCTGCCGCACCGTCGGCATCCCCGGGCGCATCGCTCACTGCCACGACATCGTCTTCCTCGAACGACGCAGCCCGGTCAACTGGCCGGGTAGGTCCTCGCCGGACCGACACCGGCGTCGGCTTCACAGAGGCCTCCGCGCATGCCGCCCACGAGGACTCTCTTCGGTCACGCGCCCGGTCGTCGCGGGTGCCGGGAAGTGTGGTCCGCGAGCCGTCGCGTAGTCTACCTTGACATGATTATCATTATCAATAACGTAGTGCAGGTGCGCCGCTCCTTGGATGCGCCCGGGAAACCCGGGCCACCTGACTGATATTGATAACGGTTTTCATTGTAGAGTTGCGTCGGTGAGTCCGGCGAGATCGATCCCGTCGGCCGGGCGGCCGCCGTCCCGTTCCGGCGGGATCGCCCGTCCGCAAGCGAACGAATCTTTCTGTGGAGGTGCGGCCGTGTGGTCGACGATCAAGTTGTTCCTGGGCTTGCGTCCGCGGGCTTGGGTGGAGATAGCCGGTCTTGTCGGCCTGATGCTGCTGATCACGGCGACGTATGTCGGCCAGGGCCTGATGATCGCGGATCTGCTGTTCAAGGCCTTCTCCTCCGGTGACATCGGTGGTCTGCTGGCGTCTTTGGCTGTCATCGGTGTGCTGCAGCTGGCGCGTATCGGCTTGATCGTCGTCCGGGACTGGTGGGCGCCCCGGGTGTCGGCGCGGGTGAAGGAGGCGGTGCGCGAAGGGCTGACTCTCAAGCTGATGGAGATCGGGCCCGGCCAGGCGCAGCGGATGCGCACCGGGGATCTTCAGTCGACGCTGGTGGACTCGGTGGAGCTGCTCGACCCGCTGGTGGGCCGGTTCGTGCCGTCCGTGGTGGCGTCGGTGCTGGGGTCCTGCCTGGCTTCGGTGTACGTGATCGCGGTCGATCCGTTGGTGGGCCTGGTCGTGCTCGCGTGCGCCTTGCTGGCGCCACTGTCCAAGTTGTTCGGGAACAGGCGATCAGGGAACGTGGCGGGCGCTGGATGGTGTCCTACCGCGGCATGTACTCCGAGAGCCTGGACGCGGTGCAGGGAATGGGGACACTCAAGGCGTTCAACGCCAGCGGACGGCGCGGCCGCGAGATCGTCGAGCGGGGCGAGGCGTTCTGCCGGGACTCCATCCGGCTGATGATCGCCTGGTGCGGGACATCGAGCATCGGCGCCCTGATGGTGCCGATCGGCACGACCGCCGCCGTGGGCCTGGGTGCCTGGCACGCGGCCACCGGCGCGGTGAGCATCGCCGGGCTGTTCACCATCCTGATGCTGACCCGCGAGACCTTCCGGCCCATGACCGAGCTGGAGGCGGCGTATCACTCGGCGTACCACGCCATCCCGGCCGGACGCGCGGTCGCCGACGTGCTGCGCCTGGAACCGGACGCGCGGGACACCGCGACCACGGCCCCGGCGCTGCGGCAGAACCCTCCGGGCCTGGAGTTCACCGATCTCCGGTTCTGCTACCCGACCCGGCGTGCTCCGGCTCTCGACGGGTTCAGCCTGACCGTCGCACCGGGGGAGCGGGTGGCCATCGTCGGCCGGTCCGGAGCGGGCAAGAGCACCGTGCTCGGACTGATGATGCGGTACTTCGACGTCGACGCGGGCTCCATCCGCGTCGATGGTCGCGACATCTCCGAATTCCCGTTGGCGCACCTGCGATCCTTGATCGGCGTCGTGGCGCAGGACACCTACCTGTTCCACGGCACGATCCGGGAGAACCTGCTGCTCGCCAAACCGGACGCCACCGACGAGGAGATCCGGCGTGCGGTGACGGCGGCTCAGGCGGCCGATTTCATCGACCGCCTGCCTCAGGGTTTCGACACGATCGTCGGCGAACGCGGCCTGAAACTGTCCGGTGGCGAGCGCCAGCGCATCGCGATCGCCCGCGCCCTGCTGAAAGACGCTCCCGTACTCATCCTCGACGAGCCGACATCGAGTATCGACGCCGCCAACGAAGCGGAGATCACCGAGGCCCTCGGCGAGCTGACCCGCGGCCGCACGACGATCATCATCGCCCACCGGCTGTCCACGGTGCGCGACGCCGACCGGATCGTGGTGATGGACTCCGGCCGGGTGGCCGAATTCGGCAGCCACCCGGATCTGTTGGCACGCAAGGGCCTTTACGCCGAACTCGTCGCGACCCAGACTGGAGTGCCGGCATGACCTCGACCATCCACATCCACGAGCACGGCCACGGCCACAGCCACAGCGAAGCCGGGCCGCCGAGGTCGGACCGGTCGCTCGTCGCCAGGCTGCGGAGCCTGATGCCCCTGCTGGGGGAGCACCGCCGGCTCATCACGGTGGCCTACCTGGCCGGGGTGCTGCACCAGCTGCTCCTGCTCGCATCGTCCGGGATCGGCGCGTACGTGGTCGCGCGGGCGGCGTCGGGGGCCTCGCTGGAGCAGCTCACCGGCTGGCTGATCACGCTCGCCTGCCTGATCCTTCCGTTGGTGGTCCTGAGCATCGCCGACAACACGTACGCGCATGTCGCGGCCTTCCGCGCGCTGGCCGACACCCGGGCGAAGGTGTTCGCCGCCTTCGAACGGCTCTCGCCCGGCTACATGCTCGAACGGCGGTCCGGTGACCTCGGCTCGGCCGCGGTCTCCGACGTCGAACAGATCGAGCTGTTCTTCGCCCACACGCTCAGCCCGCTGGCCGTCGCGTCGACCGTCCCGGTGGCCACCACGGTCGCGCTGGGCTGGTTCCACTGGTCGCTGGCCTGTGTTCTGGTGCCGATCCTGATCCTGCTCGCCTCGGTCCCGGCCTGGTTGCGGCGTCAGGCCGAACTGCACGGGAACGAATTGCGTGACTCTCTCGGCCGGATGAGCGCCGACAGCACCGACACCTTCCAGGGCTTGCGCGAACTGGTGAATTTCGGCGCGCACTCGCAGCGGCTCGGGTTGCTGCGCAAACAGAGTGTCCGGCTGGCCAAGGCGAAATCCGCGCACGGGCGCCGCAGCGGTATCGAGTACGCCGCCACGGACACCATCGCCCTGCTGGGGATTCTCGTGGTGCTCGTCCTGGGCGCACGGCTCGTCATCGCGGGCGAGCTCGACCGCTCGCTCTTCCCGGTCGCCGTCGTGCTCGCCTCGATGGCGATG
The DNA here is from genome assembly GCF_022479115.1 of Amycolatopsis sp. EV170708-02-1. NCBI lineage: Bacteria > Bacillati > Actinomycetota > Actinomycetes > Pseudonocardiales > Pseudonocardiaceae > Amycolatopsis > Amycolatopsis sp. EV170708-02-1. The sequence continues at coordinate 114,524 of NZ_CP092497.1, read as the reverse complement.
CTGCCGGTGCTGAAGGTGACCGAGGTGGCGCGCGAGCTGTCGATGGTCGCGTCGTCGGCCGATCGCATCAACACGCTGCTCGACGCGCCCGCCCCGGTCACCGATCTGGTCAGCCGCCCGCCGGAGGGGCCGGTCGTGCCGCATGTCCGCTTCACCGACGTCACTTTCGCCTACCGCAGCGATCTTCGGCCCGCTGTACGGGACATCAGCTTCGAGGTCCGTCCCGGCGAGACCGTCGCACTGGTCGGACGCTCCGGCGCCGGCAAATCGACCTGCGCCAACCTGCTGCTGAGGTTCTGGGACGTCACCGGCGGATCGGTTTCCGTCGGCGGGCACGACGTCCGCGACTTCCCCCAGGAAGACCTGCGCGGCCTCATGACCCTGGTACCGCAGGACACCTTCCTGTTCAACACCAGTCTGCGCGACAACATCCGCCTCGGCCGCGCCGACGCCTCCGACGACGAGGTCGAGGCCGCGGCACGGGCCGCGCAGGCCCACGAGTTCATCACGACACTGCCGAACGGCTACGACACCGTCGCGGGCGAACTCGGCGCCCTCATGTCCGGTGGCCAACGGCAACGGATCGCGATCGCGCGAGCGCTGCTGAAGGACGCTCCCATCCTGGTCATGGACGAAGCCGTGTCCAACCTCGACGCCGCCAGCGAGCAGGCGGTGACGGAGGCGATGGACGAAGCCCGGCACGGCCGCACCACCCTGGTGATCGCCCACCGGCTCTCCACCATCCGCACCGCGGACCGGATCGTCGTCATCTCCGATGGACGCGTCGCCGAAACCGGCACGCACGAAGAACTCGTCGCGCGCAACGGTGCCTATGTCGAACTGCTCGCCTCGCAACTCGAAGGATTCATCGAGACCGAGGACGCTTCCTGACCGATGGTGAGTTCCGCGTTCAATCACGCGAGATCGCCTTCTGGACACGCGTGATCGCCGTCCGATCACGCGTGTCCTCCCTCGGATCACGCGAAGCTCGCGGCACCTGCACGACGCGAAGGGGCCCATCGCCGCATCAGACACGGCGATGGGCCCCTTCGGCCCAGCTGACGAGCACGCCAAGCTCCGAGACCGGGTGCCGGCTTCGACCGCCGCCGACACTTCACCTTTGCTCAACGGAGGATCGGGGGCACCCTGATCCAGCTTGTACGGACCGATTCACAGCCGAGTGGGGAGGATTTCGGACGCTGAACGTCCGAAAACCTCCCCACTCGCCACTGCGGCAGCACCCGGCCCGTAAAGCGAGCTCGCCCGTTCACGGCGGTGAACGGGCGAGCTCGTCGATACGCGGTGATTCAGTGGATTTCCGCGGGCGCCTTCCTGATGGCGTCGGCCGGGGCGGGCCGCAGCATGGCGGCGAGCCGGTCGGCGACCTGCTCGTCGAACAGGCCCTTGGCCGCCATCCACTCGTCGTTGTACACGGTGTCCAAGTACCGTTCACCGCCGTCGCACACCAGGACGACGATGGTGGTCTCGGGTCCGGCGGTCCGCGCGCGTTCCAAGGCCTTGTACACCACGCCGCCCGCCGAGCCCCCGATCAGAATTCCGAAATTCCTTGCCAGATAGCGGCAGGTCTCGAAGGCCTCCGAGTCGCTGACCTTGATCCCTTCGTCGATCAGGTCGTAGTCGAGGACGTCGCAGATTTCCGAGACTTCCGGTGTGCCGGTGCCGGTTTGGTGGTAGGGCGCTTCTTCGCCGCCGAAAGCGATGGAACCCACCGGCTCGACACCGATGATCCTCAGATCCGGGATGTGTTCCCGCAGGGCGCGGCCGGTGCCGGACAGCGAACCGCCGGTGCCGACCGCTCCGAACAGGTAATCGATGTCCTCGCCAAGGTCGTCACGCAACTCGCGGGCGAGTGGCCGATATCCGTTGGGATTTCCCGGATTGCTGTCCTGCGCGGTGCAGAAGGCGCCCTGCTCCGCGGCGAGCCGTCGAGCAGTGGCGTAGCGTTCGGCGGTGGCCAGGCCGTCCTCGTCCCCGGAGACATTGAGCAGTTCGGCGCCGTAGGCGAGCATGCCGCGCAATTTGTCGATACTGGCGTGGTTGTCGACCACGGCGGTGAACTTGTAGCCACGTTCGGCGGCGATGAGCGCCAAACCGATCCCGGTGTTGCCGGAGGTGGCCTCGACCAGCCAGCCGCCGGGGGCGAGCAGTCCCTGCTCCTCGGCCTCGTCCACCATGTTCCTGGCCATCCGGATCTTGGCGGTGCCGGTGGGGTTGTACTGCTCCATCTTCAGCAGGACCGTTCCCGCCCCGTCCGCCACCGCCAGTCTGATCAGCGGCGTTCGCCCGACCAGATCGGACACCCTGTCCTTGATCATCGCTTGCCCTTCGCGCAGATCTCCGTCAGGCACCTGACGAAGACGTCGTTCTCTTCGGGGTCGACAGTGAGGCTCGAATGAAGGTCTCGTATCCCGGCTCGCGCCATGCCTTGACGATGATTCCGGCGCGATGCAGCTCCTTCGCCACCCAGTCGGAGCCGTGGTCCGTGTCGACGAACACGAAGTTGGCCGAGGACGGCGCCACGCGGAACCCCGCGCCGCGCAAGCGATCCGTGATCCTGGCGAGCTCGAGGCGGGTCCGGCGGACCGTGTCCGCCAGATGCGTGTGATCGCCCAGTGCGGCGATCGCGGCGTCCTGGGCCGGCTGGTTGACGTTGTAGGGGGTACGAACCCGGTTCAGTGCGTGGACCAGGCCGGCGTCCGAGGCGACGCCGAACCCGACCCGGATGCCCGCCAATCCGTAGGCCTTGGAGAAGGTGCGCAGCACGATCCACGGCCGGTCCTGCCCGCGCAGGACCGCCAGCCCGTCGGGGTACTCCGGATCGGGACGGGCGAACTCGCAGTAGGCCTCGTCGAGCACCAGCAACGCCGACTCGGGTGTGCCGGCCACGACGCGTTCCAGCTCGCCGGCGGTGAGTATCGCGCCGGTCGGGTTGCAGGGATTGGCGAGGAACACGAGTTTCGGACCCGCGGCGAGGGCGTCGCGCCAGGCGCCCGCGTCGAAGCCGAACCCGGCGGTGACCGGGACCTTCTCGACCCGGGCGCCCATCATGCGCGGGAAGATCTCGTGCAGGCTGAACCCCGGCGCCTGGGTGGTGACCAGGTCACCCGGATCGAGTACGGCCTGGCACAGCAGTTCCAGGATGTTCTCCGAACCGTTGCCGAGCACGACGTGACCGGCCGGTACGGCCAGCGTCCGCCCGATCGTCTCGGCCAGCCGTTTGCCGGTGGGGTCGGGATAGCGGGAGAATCCGTCGGCCAGGCGCAGCCGCATGGCTTCGGCGACCGCTGGGGAGACACCGAACGGGCTCTCGTTGTTGGACAATTTGATCACGCGGCCGGTGCCGCTGACCCGGGCCACCTCGTCCGGGTCGGCGCCTGGATCGTAGGCGGGCAGGCCCAGAACCTCTTGGCGTACCAAGGAGATCGAGGTCGCCGGTTCGAGGACGTGGTTCATGGGACGATCGCCCCCCGATGCCGGGGCCTCGGGAAGGCGCCGGTCTCGATCGTGCCGGTGCTCACCAGAAGTTGACCCTTTCCCCGCGCCCGGCCGCCAGCGCGAGATCGGCGATGTACCGGCCCAGCGCGGCGTCGGTGACCGCCATCCCGCTGTTGTAGGCGAAAACCACGTCACCGGGATCGCGCCGGGCGGGCGTGTGGCCGAGCAGGATGTCCGGCAGTTCGGCGTCCACCGGTGGCAGGCTGCCGTCCGGGGCACGCAGTTTGCCGCAGGTGACGTGCATCTGGGTGGTGTTGGTGGCGATCCGGTAGTCCGCGCCGTGGAACACGTCGTGTACGCCGTATCCGAGCAACACGGAGATCGATCCCGGTTTCACCCAGTCGCGCTGGACCGTTTGCGTCACGGACAGGCCGGAGGTGCCGATCAGGATGTCGGCTTGGCCCGCGGCCTTCTCCAGGTCGTCGACGATCTCGACGTCGCGGCCCTCGACACTGTCCTGTACGGCGCGCAACCCCTCGGGATAGGTGCCGAACACCTGCAGGCGCTCCAGATCCGGCAACGCCGCGAGCAGCATCGGCAGGGCGATCTGCCCCTGCACGCCGGTACCGACGACCAGGGCGGTGCGGGCGTCAGGGCAGGCCGCGCGGGCGAACAGGGCGCTCGTGGCCGACGACCGCAACGGCCCGAGCTTCACCACGTCCATCAGCGCGATCGGCGCCCCGGTGGTGTCGTCGGCGATGAAGATGAAGGAGTGGAACCGGTATTCGTCCCGGCGGCGGCTCGGGTCGAATTCGTAGACGGCCTTGAAACACACGGTGTCGCTGGCAGCGTCCCTGGCCACCATCGAGTAGCTCAGCGAGTGGTCGTCCGGGTCTTCGATGATCGTCTTGACCGGGCTGTCCGACCCACGTTCACGGACCGCGCAGTAGGCCTGTTCGACGACCTTGAGCACCTGCCGGTAGTCGAAGTCCAGCCCGTCTTGCTGCGACTGCGGCAGCAACCACAACTGGCCGGGCTCGGCGTAGTTCTGTGACATTCGGGATTTCTCCTTTGTTTCGAGGCCGCTCAGATTCCGTCGAGTCGCCAGCGTGGTGGCGCGTCGCCGTCGCCGAGCCGGATGACGGCCTTCGACGGCAGCGGGGTGTCGTGGAACCGTGATTCGAGGAAATCCATGTGGTAACCGGCCGTATTGAGATAGACCAGGTGATCACCGGGCCGCACGGGCCGGGGGAACCCGATCTTCCGCCAGGTCACCATGTCGTTCTCCAGGCAGGTCGAACCCGCGACACAGGCCGGGAACACCTCGTCGGCGCCGGGCTCGGCGGAGAGCAGCACGGGATCCGGGAGATAGTCGGTGTTGAACCACGGTTCGCTGAGGCTGAGGCTGTTGCCCGCGACGGTGACGATCGCGTACCCGTCGGTGTCCCGCCGGTCGTCGACCTGCTGTGCGCGGTACACGGTGAAACCGGCCTGGTCCAACAGGGACCGGCCGGGTTCGACGAGGAAGCGGATGCCGTTGCGGGCCGCCTTCGCCGACAGGCTCTCGTTACCGTCGACGGGATGGTTCATGAGTGTGCGCGCCGCCTGAGCGGTCGGCTGCCCGCCGTACGGATAGAAGTAGAAGCCTTTGGCGGCCTTGGTTCCGTGGTAGTGGGCGGGCTCGTTCTGCAGGAGGAACTCGTCCCAGAGTCGCGGTTCGACATAGCGCATCGGCAGCCCGCCGCCGATGTCGACCACTTCGGCGGAAAGCGCGCCACGCCGCCTGGCGTCGAGGCAGTGCTCGATCATCTCGTTCGCCGCCGTCGCGCGTTCCTCCGGGGAATATCCGTTCAAATGGAACGAAAAGCCTTGGAAACGCACGTGGTCCGAGAGGTCGAGGCAAAGGCCGACGGCCGCGTCGCGTTCGGCCTCGGCCATACCGAAGCGGCTGCCCGGTTGACCGGTCGTACGGGATCGCAGCAGCACCCGGACCCGCCGTCGGGCGAGCCGGGCCGTCGCGGCCAGCCTGCGGAGCTCGCTGAGCGAATCGATCGCGACCAGGCAGTTGTGCTGGACGGCGAGAGAGTGCAGGGCGTCGTCCTTTTCCGGGCCGGAGACGCCGATCCGGTGGCCGGGCACTCCACCGGCCAGTGCTTTGACCAGTTCGGGGGCGCTGGCGGCGTCGATTCCGGCATCGAGGGCGGCGGCCGAGGAGACGAAGCAGTCCGCCTTGTTCGCCTTCTTGGCGAAGAGGATGTCGACGTCGGCACCCGTCTCGGCGAACGCTTGCCGGAGACCGGTGATGTTCTCCTCGAAGACCTCCGGCAGCACGACGTGCAGAGGTGACCCCAGACCGTCCAGAAGTTCGGTCAGCAGGGCCCGGTGATCGTCGAGGAGCGACGAGACGGCGGGATGTCGGAGAGCGGTGAGCGGGAAGGGTGGGACAGCGGTCAGCAGGGACCCTTGTCCTTGTCGAGGCATGGGCACCTCCCTGTTTTACTGCAAATGGTTATCATGTGCAATAGGCCGTCCGGTCGCCGGTGGCCTGACGGATGTTCCTGGCAGGCAAGGAAAACAGCGTGCGATGGGGCGAGCGTCGCCCTGTGGCCGAGGACACTGTGCTGTCCACTGCTCGCCACCTGTGACCTCATCTCGAACGCCGCCGAGGCTCTTCGTTGTCCGCGCGCGGCCTGCTATCGTGCGCTTAATGAAAATGAAATCGGGTATCAGTGTCATGATCGCGGCGATGCTGGCCGGCCTCGCGGGCTGTGCGGGCGGCGGGGCCACCGAAGCGGGCGGGCGGGAAGCGGCGCCGGGTGCGACGGCCTATCCGTTCAGCATCAAGAACTGCGGCATCGACGTGACCTTCGAGGCGGCGCCGAAGAGAGCGGTCACGATGAACCAGACGGCCGCCGAGATCCTCATCCATCTGGGGGTGGGGGACCGCATCGTCGGATCGGGCTACGAGAACTTCAAGGTGCCGGACGATATCGCCGAGCAGTACAAGAAGATCCCGATCCTGTCGGCGCCCAAGGACACGATCAAACACGAGAAGCTGCTGGAGGCGCAGCCGGACTTCGTCTACAGCTCCTTCGCGAGTTTCCTCACCGCGGCGCAGGGCGGTGAACGGGAGCAGCTGCACAAGCTGGGCGTGCCGACCTACGTGACCGAGTTCGACTGCGCCAAGCACGTCAGCGTCGCCAACGCCGACTTCCCGATGCTGTACGAGGAATACCGGCGGCTGGCCAAGATCTTCGGTGTGCCCGCCGCGGGGGAGAAGCTGGCGTCCGAACAACAGGCCGTGGTGGACAAGGCGCTCGGCAAGGTCAAGAAGCGGGACAAGCCACTGAGGGTGATGTGGTTCTACTCCACCTACGCGGGAACCCCGTGGGCAGCCGGCCCCGGTGGGCTGCCGCAGCGCGTCTCCGAACTCGTGGGGGTGAAGAACATCTTCGACGACGCTTCGACCAAATGGGCCGAGGTGAGCTGGGACGAGGTCGCCGCCCGGAATCCCGACGTCATCATCCTGGCCGACTTGACCCGCGGGGAGCCCAACGACACTGTGCAGGAGAAGCTCGACCTCCTGAAGAAGGATCCGCTCACCAGCAAGCTCGGCGCGGTGGCGGGCAACCGGTTCATCACCCTCCCCGGCGCGCAGATGGATCCGAGCTACGGCAGCGTGCAGATGGTTCCCGCGCTTGTCGACGCCCTGAACGAAATCCCGTGAGCAGCCTGCCGTTATGACGACGAGTTCAGCCAAGGCCCCGGGCACGGACCGCGGGGCGATTCCGGCGCGCCCGCGGCGTGTCCCGACGGTGTTGTTCTTCTTCGTGGCCGCCGCGGGGCTGCTCGTGTCGATCGTCGCGGCGTCCCTGTTCGGGAGCGCCGAGATCGGTCCCCTCGACGTGGTTTCCGTGATCCTGCGGCATATCGGTCTCGACGGGATGGCCCCTACGCCACCGCTGCCGAGACTGCTGGACGCCCTGATCTGGGAGTCACGCTTCCCGCGGGTGTTGCTCGCCGCCGCCGTCGGCACGGCGTTGGCCGTCGCCGGCGCGGTCCTGCAAGCGATCACCCGGAATCCGTTGGCGGACCCGTATCTGCTGGGTGTCTCGTCCGGTTCGTCCACCGGCGCGGTGGCCGTTCTCCTGCTCGGCGTCGGCGGAGGCATCTCCCTCTCGACGGGGGCGTTCGTCGGCGGCCTGGTCTCCTTCGGCCTGCTGCTGGCACTGCTCGGTGGAGGGCGGGTGGCCAGTCCTTCCCGGGTGGTGCTCACCGGCGTGCTCGTGTCCCAGTTCTTCGCCGCGGTCACGTCGGTGATCCTCATGGTCAGCGGGGACGCGAACTCCACCCGTGGCTTCACCTACTGGCTGCTCGGCACCCTCGCCGGTGCCCGGTGGGAGGGGGTGACCGTCACCGTCGTGATCATCCTGGCCGGCGTGTTCGCCATCCTGTTCTTCGCGCCGGCACTGGACGCCTTCACCTTCGGCTGGGACTCCGCCGCCGCGCTGGGCATCAACGTCACCGCCGCCCGGATCTGGCTGATGGTGCTGACCTCGGTCATCACCGCGGCCGCGGTGGCGTCCTCCGGTGCGATCGGGTTCATCGGGCTGCTGATCCCGCACGCCGTCCGCATCCTGGCGAGCCCGATGCACCGCCTCCTGCTTCCGCTGTCGGCGATCGTCGGTGCCCTCTTCCTCATCTGGGTGGACACCTTCGCACGCACCGTTTTCTCTCCTCACGAACTACCCGCCGGCGTCATCACCGCGCTGCTCGGCGCGCCCGCGTTCGCGCTGGTCCTGAAGCGTCTGGAGTCCTGATGGGGCGTATCACCGCCACCGAACTGTCCTGGTCGGTCAAGGGGCACCGGCTGCTCGACAACATCGACATGGCGGCGCACGACGGGAAGATCGTCGGGCTGCTCGGGCCCAACGGCTCGGGCAAGTCCACTCTGCTTCGCTTGCTCGCCGGTTTGCGCCGCCCCGACACGGGGACCGTCCGCTACGACGATTCCAGCCTGCGCGACCTCGGCCGCCGCGTGCTCGCCCGGCGCCTCGCCGTGGTCGAACAGGACGTGACCGCCCACAGCCACGTCAGCGTCCGCCAGGTCGTGGAACTCGGCCGCACCCCCTTCCGGGGCCGCTTCGACGCGCTGACCGAACGCGATCGGCACATCGTCGACGCGGCGCTGGAACGGGTCGACATCGCCGACAAGGAGCACCAGAGCTGGCACACCCTCTCCGGGGGCGAGAAACAGCGCACCCAGCTCGCCCGCGCTCTCGCGCAGGAGCCGCTGGAAATCCTCCTGGACGAGCCGACCAACCACCTCGACATCCGGCATCAGCTCGAACTGCTCGACCTGCTGACCACGTTGGGGGTCACCTGCGTCGTCGCGCTGCACGACCTCAACCTCGCCGCGCGGTACTGTGACCACGTCGTCGTCCTCGAGCACGGGCAGGTCGTCACGGCGGGCGCACCCGAGACCGTGCTGACCGCCCCCTTGATCGAGTCGGTCTACGGCGTCGACGTGGTGATCGACCGCGAATCCACCACGGGCGTCCTCCGTGTCACCTATCTGGCCGCCGCCGGGAAAGTGGCCGGCGCGGCACGCGGGCGGGTGACCGCCGGCGACGGGACATGAACCGGGCGGACAGGCGCATCACCCGGCAACGTACGGCGCTGGTGCGCCTGCTCGATGAGATCGAGGGTTTCCGATCCGCCCGGCACCTGCACGAACTGCTGGGAGAGCGCGGCGAGGACGTCGGGCTCACCACCGTCTACCGGACCTTGCAGACCCTCGTGACCGCCGGGCAGGCCGACATGCTGCGCCTGGACCACGGTGAGGCCGTCTACCGGCGACGCTCGAGCCGTCGTCATCATCACCTGGTGTGCCGCTCCTGCGGGCACGCGGTCGAGGTCGCCGGCCCCGCCGTGGCGGCTTGGGTCCGCCGGATCGCGGGCGAACACGGCTTCTCCGACATCGCCTACACCGTGGAGATCTTCGGTGTCTGCGGCCGCTGCGCCCGCTGACCGCGCGCGATGAGGTCCTGGTCCGCGTCCGAACTTCCGGTGGGCGATCCGTGAGCATCGGCGAGCTCGGGCCGGATCGCTCCATCATGCCGATTTCGGCAGCGAAGTACCTGACCTGTGCCGTGGTCGCCGTATGTGCCGCGCTCCTGCCCGCCGCGCCAGTCACGCGAGGTATCGAGGCGTCGGTCTCGGTGACGTCGCCGGAGTGTCCGAAGCGGCCGCATCCTCGTGGCGAGCTTCCCGTACATCGACGAAGCGCCACGCGAAAGGGATGTTGATCCTTCGCGCCCTCCGCGCTTGAACGCCGAGTACGGCCGGGTGCCGCCGGCTAGCTCGGCACGAACAGGATGCGGGCCGAACCGTCGTAAGGCACGACGATCGTGCCCGAGCGGCCGTTCCGTTCCGCGGTGACGAGAAGCAGTTTCCCGCCCGCTTCGGTGAGCACGTGCAGTCCGCGGTAGCGGTAGCGGAACTTGTGTCCTTCGGCGCTGGGCAGTAGTCGCTCCTGCAGGCCCGGAAGGTTCAGATGGAGTGGCTCTTCCGTGTCGAGCACGACCGCCGGGCGTTCCTTGGCGATCCGCGTGCCCACGGTCTCGGCGATTCCCCGGCCGTACGCGGCCGCGAAGCTGTTCGTCGCCCAGAAGACGCCGAGCAGCGCGATGAGTGTCAGGCAGGCGAGCACCACCGTCCCGCCCGGACGGCGTTCGCGCCCGCGAACCGCCCGCGAGAGCCACACCCCGATCGCCGCCAGCGGCAGGCCGAAGCCGAGGCTGATCGGCGTGACACCGGGGAATTCCGTCTGTGACACCTCCGGCCACAGAACTCCGACGACCCCGCGGCCGAAGAGGATCGCGCCCGACGGTACGAGCACGATCGCGACGACCCGCAGCGTGCGTGACCACGCTTTCCGGGCGAGCGCCCGCCGGACCCCGCGTACCGTGAGGTGGACGGCCAGGGCGAGCACCACGAGCCCGGCGAGCGGCGCGTACAGCGCTTCGGCGCCGTGCAGCACCACCTCCGTCGTCGACAGGTCGAGCGCGGTGAGGTCGACGCCGAAGTACAGGTACCGCGCGTAAGTCGCGACGTAGCCGAAATAGAACAGCAGGGCCGCCGCGACGCTCGTCGGCGCCGCGATGGACGCGAACTGGGAAAGCCGGTGCAGCCAGGGGCTCGGCGGCTCCGCCTGGTCGTTCACGAGGTGGACGTCGTCGTGCTGGGAGTGTTCGACGTGGAGCCGGGTGGGCTCGACGTCGTGACTCCACCGCCACCATCGCCCCGGGCGGTCACGGTCTCGTCCGCGGTCCACTGGACCGTGGCCGGCAGCTTCGATGCCGGCACCTGGCCACACGGCCTTTCCTTCGCCGAGCGGCAGGTGGCTTGGAAGGTCAGGCGCAGAATGACCTGCTGCCGGGCCCCGGAGACCTTGTCCGCGTACAGCGCGAGCAGACATCCCCGGCCGGATTTGGCCGGGTCCGGTTGCAGGGTGCGGCCCTGGCAACCGTGATCCACCGGGTTCGTGTATCCCATCTTCGTGCACTGGTCCCACGCCGTGACCAGCCGGATGCCCCGGCCGACGATCTGCACGCCGGTGATCGTGACCGGGACGTCGGCACCGTTGTTGTGCCGTTCGGTGCATCCGTAACGATTGGTGTTCACGTAGATGTCCGGCCACGGCGTGCTGGGATTGCGGTTTTCGGCGTTGGGGCCGCCGATACGGATGATCTTCCCGCCGGAAGAGCCGCCGGTGGTCGCACCGGTGGTCCGGCCGGTGGATTCGGTCGGCGGTGTGGTGTACGACGTCGGATCGAGCGTCGGCTCACCGCGGCCGGAGTCGTCGTGGCTTCCGCACCCGGCCACCACGGTCGAGGCGACCGCCACCAACACCGACAGTGCCTTCGTCGATCTCATCGTGCCTCCCGATGGAGGAGTCGCACGGGACGATCCGGATGTGACTCAGCCAAGCGGGTGAAATGTCCGGTGAAGGGTTCTCCGGATCCACCGCGGAGGACGTCGCGCGATCAAAACCAGGTGGGACCCGCGGGCCGGGCCACGCCGCCTCAGCGGCGGCTGATCACCTTGCCGATCAGCTGGACCGCTTGCCTGAACGTGATCCTCGGCAGATACGCCTTGGCGATGGCGTTGCCGACGCTCGGCAACGCCGCCACCCGCGGGTAGGCCATGTACAGCGGGAGGTACGTGGGCTGGAATTTGGCCTTGAAGGCCAGGAGCGACCGGAATCCGTAGACGGGTTCCAGTGTCTTGCCGACGACGTCGAGCAGCCGTTGCAGGAGCACGGTCTGCTCGTCCCGGTCGAGCCGCGCGAGCGGTGCGCCCGACAGGCTCAGGTACGCGGAGCCTTCGTCGCGGCAGCGGACGACCATGGACGCGATCAGGAATTCCATCACCCCTGGGAAAGCATCCGGGCCACGGCGCATGAAGTCCAGTGTCCAGGCCACGATCCGGCCTTCGTCGCGGACCGGAAGCCAGCTCGTGACGCCGTGGACACGCCGCTCGCCGTCGACCGCGACAAGACAACGGACGTCGGGGTCGGCGAGCTCGTCGAGGCCACCGAGGGTGAACCTCATTTCCGGGAGACCCTTGTCGGCCAGCCATTCCCGGGACTCGGCCAGCCATTCCCGGGACAAGGCCTTGATCTGGCCGGACATCCACGGCGGAGCGTCCGCATAGGACCACCATTCGGCGGTGACACCGAACTTCTTCGCCTTGTTCATCGCGGTGCGGATGTCCTGCCACTTCTTTCCCTTGAACTCCAGGCCTTCCAGCGGGACGACGGTCTCTTCGGCGACCTGAACCGAATCCCACGACGGCAGGTCTCGCCGGAGGTCGTCGGTGATGCTGTAGAAGCACGGGGTCCACCCGTTGCGGACGCAGAATCGGGAGAACTCCTGTGCGGCGGCGCCTCTCGCGGCGGGCGCGCCGACCGGCTCTCCCGTGGTGAGTGCGACGGAGGAGATGACGCGGTAGGCGATGACGGCCTGGCCGTCCGGAGTGAACCAGTAGTCGTTGCCCGGCCAGGTGATCATATGGGCCATCGAAGTGCCGCCGTGGGACGCGAGCAGTTCGCGGGCGCGGGCGCGGTCGGCCGCGCGTCGTTCGACGATAGCCTTCCTGAACGTGATCAACCCTCCGGTGAGCACGACGAGCCAGAAGATCACGCCGATCCACTGGTGCAGCATCGTCGCGAGCCAGCCGGTGGGCAGCACCGCCGTTTCGACGGCGCCGAGATAGCCGGGCGGGGCGAACCGGGTCGGGAGGTCCGCGAGGATCCCGCCGATCGTCGCCGTCGGTTCGAACTGGTCGCGAAGCAGATAAGCGCCCCAGACGTAGACGACCGCACAGATCAGCAGCGCCTTGGCGGCGAGACCGGCGAACCGGCGGTAGGTGCCCCGTGGCGCCGACACGTCGAACTTCGCCCTCGTCACCGCCAGCAGTACGAGGATGGCGACCGGCTGCACCAGCGGGGCGAGCGTCTGCACCCAGTCCGCGGTGGACCGGGGCGACGGCTCGTCGGTGTAGGACGTCAACAGGACAGCGCCCAGGCCGACGAGTACGACGTTCAAGGCCATCGTGGCCCACCAGGCGAACTTCCGGCCCCTGCGCAGCCCTTCGGCCAGTACCAGCAGCAGAACGACCGGGACGACCGACATCAGGGCGGAGCCGAGCCCGCTCATCCGGACTTCGGCGCGCAGCCTGCGGCACTCCACCAGCGCGCCGGGATCGGCACAAATGGAATCCACGAAGGCGAGATCCGGTTGCGATCCGACCAAGAGGTACTGGAACACCGAGAGGGGACCGCTCGCGGTCTGCGACACCGCGGCGACCAGCGGGCCGACCGCCGACGCCGCGACGGCCAAGGCCACCAGGAGGCGGGCCTCACCCCTGGAGGGCGGTGACGGCTCCTCCAGGCGCTTGCGCTCGATCGGCATCCCGAGCGTGAGCCCGACCAGGGCCGCGAAGACCTGCGACAGCTGGATCATGGACCCGACGTACAAGGCGAGCATGATCACGGCCAGCAGGAGGATCAGGCGCAGGCGCCTCCGCCAGACGGTGGACAGCGCGGACGTCGCGGCGACGGCGACCCCGACGGCACCGGCGGACGGGCCGACCTCGACCGCCGACAGCAGATCGGCGGACCACCATTCGTCGGCGCCCGACCCGATGACGATCACCGCGGTCGCCGTCGTTCCCAGCAGCTGAGTGAGCAGGAAGATCGACATGGTCCGCACGGTCGACAGGTGCCGTTCGGCGAAGCCGCACAAGACCGCGACGAGAATGGTGTTCCCGAAGTACTGGGCGAGCCCGCCGGACCAGAACGTCGAGGTGAACGGCGTCCACCACTGACCTCGCAGCCATTGGTCGAAACCGAACCCGACCTTGTCCAGCACGGCGCCGGACGGCCCGGACCACAGGCTCCCGGTGGCCGGCCCGATCAGCCAGAGCAGCACCACCATCGTGGAGGTGAAGGGGACGCCCAGCGGAATCCGGGCGACCTTGCCGAACCATGCCTTCACTGCTTGACCAGTCCCATCCGGCCGGCCAGCCAAGCGAGTGAATCGCTCAGCCCGGCGGACCATGCTTGCCAGTTGTGCGTACCGGGCGTTTCACGCCAGATCACCTTGATCCCATTGCGCTGAGCGGCTTCGAAGACACGCTTCTGCTGCGGCAGGAACACCGAGTCGGACCTGCCGACACTGAAGACGCCCGCGGATCCGGGGTAGCTGTGTGTGGTGAGCAGATCGACCGGGTTGAACCGGCGGAACGCTCGCTCGTCGCCGCCGAAGGCCTCGTCGACGGTCCTGGCCCGCGAGCCGAGGGTCGGTTCGTCCTGGCCGGAAATATCCACGAAGGTGGGGAACACCATCGGTTTGCGCAAGGCCAGCTGGAGCGCGCACGTTCCGCCATAGGAATAGCCCGCTACCGCCCATTTCGTGCTGTCCGGGTCGATTTGGAGGGTTTTCTTGATCCAGCGGGGGACATCACCGGCCAAGTAGGTCTCGCTGTGGCCGAGACGCGAATCGACGCAGAGCGGGTTCGCGAAGCCGCTGCCGGTGGCGTCCGGCATCACGACGACCGGCGCGAGTCCCTTGTGCGCCGCGGCGAACCGGTCCATCATCGTCGCGACCTGACCGCCGTCGATCCAGTCACGCGGTCCGCCGGGCTGGCCGTGGAGCAGGACGAGCACCGGCAGCAATGGGCGCGGCGAGGCCCGGTAGGCGGGCGGCAGATAGAGATACGCGTTCCGGGTCACCGGGAAGTGTGACGTCGCCGCGGGGATGGAGACCTGGGTGACCACGCCGTTCTTCGGCATCGTGGCCGGCGGCTTCCAGCCGTCGAGCAGCGCCCGCTCCGGTGACCGCGGAAGGGGAGGCCCGGGCGCCGAGTGCAGGCTCGTGAAGGGGATCTCGTTGGCGGGCGGCAGTTCGAAGGCCGCCCGCAGGCTGGGAAACTGTCCGTAGTGCGCGTTGATGTTCGCTCCGGCGGCCAGCACCACCGCGAGGCAGGCGAGAACGCTGAGACCGCGCCGCGGCCATCGGCTTCGCCATTGCCACACGATCGCCAGCCCGAACCCGAACAGCGCGACGCCGATCCACCCGACGACGCCGCGTGGCACCGGGTCGGGAAAAGGCTTCCACAGGACGTCGACGACCAGCCAGAGCAGGAACAGGATCACCGCGCACGTGGCCGCGACGATCGGTACCGTCCGCGACCACCGCCGGCGATCCCGCCGGAACAGCAGCACGGCACCGGCGACCAGACCGGCCACGGTGACGACGGCCGGTACGGCCCCGCGCACCAGGTCCCAGTCCAGCACAGTGAATACTCCCGTTCGATCGTTCGTCGGTGATAGGCGCAGCCCCTCGTTCACGGTAAATGCGGCGCGGTCGGTCCACCATGGACAGAGCCGGGAACCGGACCCACAACCGGATGACGGGCCGGAGATTCCCGCCGACCGGCGGGGGAGGACCAGCCACCTGCCGGGTGGACCGCGAGCCCGGCGGGTGAAGTTTCGCCTCGTGACGCCGAATGCCCATAATGGCGCGGTGGATGAACGATCAGGCGCCGAGGTGACGCCCCGGCGGCGCGTCCCTTCGTGGGCGGTGGACGTGGCCTTGATCGGCCTGGCGCTACTGGACGCGTGGCTCGGTCTCGAGCAGGCCGACCTGAGTGCCAAGGTGGCCGCCGGTGTCGCGATCCTCGCACTGCTGATCCGGCGGCGTCATCCGTACGCCGGTTTCGTGCTGACACTGCCGATGCTGGCGTTCTCGTTTTCGGTCGTCGCGGTTCTGATCGCGCTGTACAGCGTCGCGGCCGAGACCCGCGACCGGCGCCTGGTCACGTTGTGCGTGGCGGTCGTGATCCTCGGCTACGCCGTGCCCTGGCAAGGCCAGATCGACGTGGAATCGGGGCGGTCCGTCCTGATCGACGCGCTCTACGCGCTGTTGATGGGCGCCGCGCCCGCCGTCCTCGGCCAGCTCGTGCAGGCGCGAAGGGATCTGACGTCACGGCTCAAGGAGATCGCGGAGGCGCGCGATCACGAGCGGCTGCTGATCGAACAGACGATCCTGGCCAAGGAGCGGGCCCAGCTGGCCCGTGAGATGCACGACGTCGTGTCGCATCAGGTCAGCCTCATCGCGGTGCAGGCCGGGGTGCTGCAGGTCACCCCGGCAGGTCCGGACACGAAGGACGTCGCGTCCTCCATTCGACGGCTCAGCGTCGACACCCTCGATGAGCTTCGCCATATGGTGACGCTGCTGCGGGCGTCCGGCGGCGCCTCGACGGATCTCGCCCCCCAGCCGACGCTCGCCGTGCTGCCGGCGCTGATCGCCAACAGCGGTATCGAGACGACGATCGAAGGCGAGCTTCCGTCCGATGTGGACGCCGCAACGCAGCGCGCCGTCTACCGCACGGTCCAGGAAGCGCTGACCAACGTGCGTAAACACGCGCCGGGGGCCACCGCGGCCGTGCACCTGTGGCACCACGAGAACGGCATGGGAGTCACGATCACCAACGGCCCGTCGACCCGGCCGACGCTGTCCCTGCCGAGCGCTCAACACGGTTTGATCGGCCTACGGGAGCGAGCCGAGCTGCTGGAGGGGACGCTGGCGGCCGGGCCGACACCCGGCGGGGGATACCGGGTGCAGCTCCGCCTTCCGCCGGCTCAAGGCTGAGTCCCGTCCCGGTCCCGCAACAGCCCCGCACGCTGCGCGAGCAGCGCCGCCTGGACCCGGCTGTTCACCTTGAGCTTGGTGAGGATCGCGCTGACGTGATCCTTGATCGTGCCGACGCTGAGATGCACCCTGGCGCCGATGTCCGCATTGGACAGTCCCTCGGCGATCAGCACCAGGACGTCGCGCTCCCGATCGGTCAGCCGCGCCACCCCGTCGACGGCTTTCGCGTCGGCGCCCGAATCGAGGAATCCGTCCACAACGGACCGGGTGACCTTCGGGGAAAGCACGACCCCGCCGCTCGCCAGCGTCCGCACGAGCTGCGCGAGGTGCTCCGGCTCGGTGTCCTTGAGCAGGAAACCCGAGGCGCCCGAGCGGAGCGCGGTCGCGATGTACTCGTCCGAGTCGAACGTGGTCAGCATCGCCACGACAGGTGGATTGGGCAGGGCGCGCAGCTGCCGCAGGATGGTCAGGCCGTCGACGTCCGGCATGCGGATGTCGAGGAGTACGACGTCCGGCTTGTGCACCCCGATCTCGCGCACCGCGTGCGCACCGGTCGCGGTGGCCACCACGTCGATGTCACCGGCGGCCCGCAGGATCAGCTGGAATCCCGAGCGGACCAGCGCCTCGTCGTCGACCACCACTACCCGGATCACACTTCACTCCTACCCACGCCGCCGGACCACCGGGAAGAGAATAAGCGCCATCGCCACGATCCCGCGCATCGTGTTCAGAACTCCCCCACGTCGTCGAAACCGACGTCGTCCGGAGCGAACACGTCCTGACCGCCCGCTTGCCAGGTCTGCGCCGCCGCGACACCCGCCATTCCCGCGAACAGCGAACCGAACAGTACGGCCGCCCCGGCGCCCCACGCGCCACCGATCAGCGCCGGCTTCCACCACGGCCGGTTGTACCAGCCCTCCGGCACCGGGCGCCCCGCGACCTGGCCACCGGGGTAGTAGTGCGGCGTGTCGTGACCGGGCGTCGGCGATGCTTCGTACGTCGCACCCTCGACTTCGACCTTGCGATGCTCCGTGACCGCGCCCGCCCGTGCGCGCTCGGCGTCGGCCGGGAGCGCGGGACCCGGATCCAAAGCCATCGCGACTCGTGCCGCGCGGATGTAGTACAGGCCTTCCAACGCGGTCTCCTTGGCCAAACCCGCCTGCCCGACGGTCCGCGCCAGGTCCAGCTGCGAACCCGCGGCGGTGTACCGCTCCGACGCATCGGCCAAGGCCTGCTTCGCCGCGGCGTTGGTCCCGGTCAGATGCATCACCTGACCGGCGAGCCGCTCCACCCAGCGGCGTGCCTCGGACAGCGCTTCGTCCAGCCGTCGTTTCTTGGCCACGGCCTGGAGACGCGTGAAGAGCAGGCCGATCCCGAAAGCGAGGGCGGCCAGCACGACCAGAACAATCGCGAAACTCACGAAGAACACTCCAAAGTAGTGCGGGGAACAGGTCGCGGTGACTCACCGGACGAATTTCGCCGCCTTGGTGGCGAGGTGGAGCAGGTACTCCAGCGGTCCGCGGCGGAAGAAGCGCGACCAGAGCCAGGCGAAGACGGTGGCCCCGACGATGAACCAGAACAGCACCATGGCGGAGTCGTTCCCGGCGCCCTGGCCCTTTCCGAGGGCCCCGATCTGCCCACCCACCAGGAAGTGGCCGACGTAGAGGGTCAGCGACATGGTGCCCACGGCGATGACCGGGGTCAGCAGCCGCCGCAGCCACGACAGCCGGGTCACCAGCACCGTCGCGCCCACCAGCACGATGATCGCGATGCCCACACTGCCGACCAGGTCGAAGGTGGAGGAGCTGTGCGGCCTGGCCAGCAACAGCCCCCAGCCCGATCCGTCCATACCCTTCGGGCCGCCTTCGGCCATGACCTTCGCGCCTTCGCCCAGGGATTCGACGGCCGCCGAGCCCGCCTTCTCGGCGCCACGGCCCCATGGCTGCTCCGCGGCTTCCCGGAGTCCGTCGATGAACCTGGTCAGCAGCCAAGGCACTCCGTAGCCGAAGGCGACGAGGGCGGCGCCGATCGCGGCCAGCCGTCGCCTCACCTCGCCGGAGTCGATGTCCACTCGTCCCAGCGCCATCCCGGCGACCACGAACGTCATCCAGGTGATGGTCGGGTAGAGCCCGCTGAGGAGAAGGTCCAGCACGCCGACCTCACTGAGCCGCTTGAGCGGGTCATAGGCGTTGACGGTCTCCATGACCGGCCCGCTCACCAGAGCCGTCAGGCCGAACTTCGCCAGCGGAGTGAAGACCGCGAGCACGGCCGCGATGATCGCGAGGGTCTTCGCCCGCAGCCGCAGCAGAGGCAGCGCCAGCAGGAAGTACACCCCGTAGTAGGCGAGGATGACGACGGTTCCGGCGTCGGTCATCGCCAACAGGGTTCCCATCGCGAACAGGATCACGGCGCGGATCACGATCCGGGCCCGGGCCTGCCGTGCCGCCAAACCGGTCTTCGGCTCCAGCCGGCCGGCGATCAGCATCAGCGAGAACCCCGCGAGAGTGGCGAAAAGCGCCGACGCCCGGCCTTCCGCCAAGCCGAGCAGCCAGCCGCCGAAGCCGCTCACCGCGGTCGGTGCCGGTCCGAGGTGCACGGCGTACATGCCGAACACGGCGAGCGCGCGGGCCAGGTCCACCCCGATCAGCCGCGCCGTCGACGGTCCGGTTTCCACGGGCACGGCGGGTTCGGCGAGTTCGGGCGGTGGCGATCCTGGGGAGGACTTTGTCTGCGACATAGTCAAAACGTCCCAATGCCGAGGCGCGCCGACCATCCGGCAGGTGTCGCTCGTGGCCGGCCGACCGGATGGGCGTTTCCCGTCACCTGGCGGCCGGGATTCGCCGCCGGTCCGATGAAATCGGCCCGGGGATCCGCATATCGTCGCCACCAGACAATGTTCCGGACACCGGGAGAGAATTCATGCGACGCACAGCAGTCGCCGTGGCCGTGGCAACCTGCCTCGTCGTGACGGGATGCGGAGGCCAGGCGAGCAAGTCGTCCTCCACGAGCTCGGCCGGCACGGCTAAGAGCGCGGCTCCGCAGGTGATGAAATTCGGCGAGGAGCGGACCGGAAAGCGCGGCGTCATTTCCGTCGGCAAACCCGAGGGCTACGAATTGCCCGCTGATCCGCAACGGTCGAAAGAACTGACACGTGGCGCGAAGTTCACCATCACTGTTCGTAATACGACCCAAAAGGCGCTGGAGGCTTCGGCCTTCACCTTCGCTGCGACCACGAATGGCGCCGCGTCGGTGACCATCACCGACGCGGCCAAGGGCGTCGGGGCCAAACTCTCCGCCGATGTCCTTCCTGGCGCGGATCGCGCCTTCGGATTCGTCGTGGCGTTACCGGCCAACCCGGCCGAGGTGACGGTCAAGATCGCTTACCAGGGCGTCAATCCGCTCTATTGGACCGGCACCGCCTGACCGGTCGGTCACGGGCAGCCACCTGGCGGGGTGTTTCCGGCCGGGTCACCGATGCCGGATCTCTCCGGCTTCGCACAGGATTGAAGCAGAGGAAGGGAGATCCCATGGAACACGAAGACCGGCAACTCGTTCTCGGCCTCGCCGAACGACTTCGCCAGGCCCAGCCGGTGTACAAGGACCCGGAGGTCGCCGACCTGATCACCAGGCACATCGCCGGACAGCCGGACGCGATGTACCTCTTGGTGGGCGCCGTCCTGATGCAGGAGGACGCTCTGCGTAACGCGAAGACACGCATCGCCGAGCTGGAGCGTTCGACGCCTTACCAAGACCCGTATGGGAATCACCGAGACCCGTATGAGGCGCATCGGGACCCGTATGGGAATCCTCCGGCGCAGTCCGGCGGCGGATTCCTCTCGGGCATGTTCGGCCGTGGCCGCGACACCGGGGAAGCCCAGCAGGGCCGCCCGGGCGGGGGAGGGTTCCTCAAGACGGCCGCCGCGGCCGCGGCGGGTGTCGCCGGTGGTGGTCTGCTGCTCGGCGGGCTCACCGGAGCCTTCGGCGGAAACGAGGCCTCCGCGGGCGAGCAGCAGCACCACGGCGGCCAGGACGGCGGGATGGACCACGGCGGCGACGATCAGTGGTGATCCGCGAAGAACCACCGATGGCTGCCGTCGTCGTCCCCGCGTAGCGGCAGTCGTCGGTACAACCGGCGGCGGCTCATTCCCCGAGCTCCCGTGAGTCGCCGCCGGGCCCCTTATGAAGGCTACCGGCCGAAGGAGCCGCCATGGGCGTCGCCATCCCAGTGGTCCCTCGTGAGGTCGTCGAACACGCACAGGCGACCGGGGCACTCGAATCCCCTTGGATCTGGGGGACTTTCGTGTCGCTGGCCGTCGTGGCCGCGATGCTCGCGTTCCGGTTCCGCGGACGGACCGGAGCACGCCGGAGCGCCATCGCGGTCATGCTTTGTTGTGTCCTGCTCGGCGCGGTCACCGCCACCAACAGTTACGTCGGCTACATCCGGACGCCACGAGATCTCGCGCTTCTGCTCCAGCGTGGCGGTGGGCCGCTGCGTGCGCTCGGCGAGATGATCGACGACGGATCCGCCGAGTCGCGCCCGCGACCGGCCGGTTTCGCCACCCCCGAAGGCGTTCACGCGCCGATCCTCGAACGTCTCGCGGTCGCCGATCCCGCCAACGCCGTACCGGAGGGGCGGACGTTCGTCCTGCTTCCACCCGGCTACCACGATCGCGCCAACGACAACCGGCGCTATCCCGTCACCTACCTCGTGCACGGCTTTCCCGCCGCTCCGGAAGACTGGCTCGGCGCCGGTGACGCGCCGGGGACCCTGCGCATGGCCTACCAGCACCGGGCGATCGCTCCGATGATCGTCGTGTCCGTCGACCTGACCGCGGGGCAGCCGGGACGGGATCTGGACGGTCTCGACATCCCTGGCGGTCCCCGGCTGGAAACCTACCTGGCGCGAACGGTCGTCACCGCGATCGACCGGTATTACCGGACCGTCCCCGATCGCACACACCGGGCACTGGGCGGCATGTCGGGTGGTGCCTTCGCCGCGTTGAACATCGGCTTGCACCACACCGACAAGTTCGCCGCGCTGCTGCTCACCATGCCGTACGACACCACCACCAACGGCGCGTTGCTCGGCGCAGATCCGGCACTCGTCGCCGCCAACACACCGCGGACCTACCTGCCCACCATGCCGTTCCCGAATCCCGTCGCCACCATCCTCACCGCCGGAACCGGCGCCCCAGCGGATATCGCCACCGCGAACCGCATCGCCGACGCTCTCCACGCCCGCGGGCAGGGTGCCGTGGTCCACACGCAGCGCGGCTACAACCACACCTGGCATACGGCCCGCGCCGCCCTTCCCTACCTGCTCGCCTTCGCGGACTCGGTGTTCAAGAACGGGCCCAGGTAGTGCAAGAACGCCCACCCGTCGCCGGGGTGGCCTTTACCTTGGAGTGTTCTCGTGAATATCTTGCTCGTCCTGATCGTGCTGTCCGGTGTGGCCTTCCTGGGTGGCCTGCTTTACCTGAGGTTCCAGGACATCGCCCGGAAACGTGAACTGGACGACGCCCTCGCCGAAGCGAGGCGCTGGGTGGAACGCCTCGCCGGCCAGGTCGCGCATCTGCTCGGCACCAACGCGCCCGCGAAACAGGCGGTGGCCGATGCTTCCGGCCGGTTCACCGACGCGTGCTCCCGGCTGGACTCGGCGAAGACAGTCGAGCAAGCGGGGCTGGCCAAAGAGACCGCGATGGAGGGGCTTCACTACATTCGGGCGGCACGGCTGGCGATGAGTCTCAATCCGGGGTCCGCGCTGCCGGACGAAGACGAGCGGTCACGAGCCGGCGTCGTTTCCGAGCACCGGCGAGTAGAGGTCGGCGACGAGGTCCATGAAGCGTCTCCGCAGCCCGGCCCCAGCCGGCGTCACTACCATCCCGGCGGCGAAGTGGCGGGTCGTCCGGTGCCGCGGGGCTGGTACAGCCGGCCCTGGTGGAGGTCCGCTTCGGACAGTGGTGTGTGGGACGCGGAAGCCGGAGTGTTGTTCGGTGCTCTCTTCGCGGGAATGGCGGGCATAGCGGACGCGCCGACGTGGGCGGACGGCTCCGACGTGGCCCGGCGAGACGGGATTCCGGCGGGCGGCTCGGCGCACTGACCGCGAACAGGTCTCCAACGGCCGCACGGTCCATTGTGGTCCGGAGGTACAACGCGGCGATCGGCCATCCGCCAGGTGACCGGTTTCGCCCGCCGATCGGCCGGCGTGCCGGGCCTGGGCGGCCGTAGTTCGCCCGCGACCCGTCGTTTGTTCGTGGTGGAGAGCGGATTCGGCGCTTACCGTCGAAAGCGGGAGGTGTCATCGGATGAGCGGATTGCCGGAGGGGGATCTGCTGCGAGGAGCCCTTCCCGCTGTGGTCACCGCGGCCGGGATGGTGGCGGGCTGCGCGCTCCTGCTCCACAGACGGGACCATCGCTGGTGGTCGAAGACCGTACCTGTCCTCGCGGCCGGGTGCGTGGTGTCGACCCTGGTGATCTGGTGGCTCGTCGACGGGGTGTGGCGGCGTTCGCCGGATCCGTTGCCGCTGCACGTCTTCGCCTGGATCGGCGTCGCGTTGTTCGGGGTGGGTCTCGGGATCGCGTCGGCGTGGCGGGGCGGCTTGCGGCGCGGCGCTCTCGCACTGGCGGCCGCCGCGCTCGTCGTGGCCGCCGCCGCGGTGAACGTGAACATGTACATCGGGCAGTTTCCCACCCTGCGTGCCGTCATCGAACTCACGCTGACGCGGGCGCCCATTCAGTCACTACGGAACGAAAGTCCATGAACGCGGAAAAGAATCTTCCCACCACGGCGCCCAGACTCGGGGCGTTGATCTTCCTGAGCCGCTGGTTGCAGGCGCCGCTCTACATCGGCCTCATCGTGGCGCAAGGCGCCTACGTCTGGCAGTTCATGCTCGAACTATGGCATCTGATCACGAAAATCGGTTCCCTGAACGAATCCGAGATCATGCTCATCGTGCTCGGCCTGGTCGACGTCGTGATGATCGCGAACCTGCTCATCATGGTGATCATCGGCGGATACGAGACGTTCGTGTCCCGCATCCGCTTGCAGGATCACCCGGACCAGCCGGAATGGCTGTCGCATGTCAACGCCAACGTGCTCAAGGTGAAACTGGCCATGGCCATCATCGGCATCTCGTCGATCCACCTCTTGAGGACCTTCATCCAGGCACAGTCGCTGTACGCGACCACACCGCACGCCGGCCAGATCATCCTGTGGCAGACGGTGATCCACCTCGCCTTCATCGTTTCGGCGGTGGCCCTCGCCTGGATAGACAAGGCCGGGCGGCCCGGCAAGACGAAACAGACGGTGAACGGTCATTCCGGCTTCGTCTCCGAAGCCGCGTGATGGGCCTTCGCCTCGGATGAGTCCACAAAGGAGTGTGACATGACCGAGCGGCTTCGCGCCATGATCATCGAGGCTGTGGTGATCGTGGTCGCCGTGGTCGAGGGGATGCTGACGGCGATCGGCGAGGAGTCGTCGGAAAGTCTCGTCGTGTGCCTGATCGCCGTGCTCGCCGTCCTGGTGCGCGAGCGGTGGCCGCTCGTGTCGTTCGTGGCGACCTTGCCCGCGGTCGTGTTCCCCGGCGCGCTAGTCGCGGCGTTGGCCGCGTTGTACACCGTCGCCGTCCGATACCGGAGCTGGTGGCTGCTCACGGGTTGCTGGCTGGTCACCGCCGGTACCCTCGCCTTCCCGCTGCTCGACGTGGCGCCGCAGTTCTGGCACACGGAGATGCTGCTCGGTGTCATCTACTTCACCATGACGGCGGGCGCGCCGATCCTTCTCGGCCGGTTCCTGCACAGCAGGCGCGAGCTGGCCCTGCGGCTGAACGAAGTCAAAGAGGCCAGGGAACACGAACGGCGGCTGGACGCCCAGGCGGTCCTGGCCAAGGAACGCAACCAGCTGGCCCGCGAGATGCATGACGTCGTCTCGCATCAGGTGAGTCTCATCGCGGTGCAGGCGGGCGCGATGAAGGTCAGCACCACGGACCCCGCGTCGAAGGCGGCGGCGGAGAACATCCGGCAGCTGTCGGTGAACACGCTCGACGAGCTGCGCCACATGGTGAATCTGCTGCGCGCCTCCGGTACACCGGCGACCGAGCTGACCCCTCAGCCCATGCTGACCGACCTCCACCGGCTCATCGGCACCAGCGCGATCGACGCCCGGCTCGTGGGGACGTCCCCGAGGACCTCGAACCGCCGGTGCAGCGGGCCATCTATCGCACCATCCAGGAGGCGCTGACCAACGTGCGTAAGCACGCGCCGGGCGCGGGCGTCACCATCGACCTCAGCCGGGACGACACGGATCTGACCGTCACGGTCACCAACACCCGGCCCACCAGGCCGACACTCGCCCTGCCCAGCGCTCGCCACGGACTCGTCGGCTTGCAGGAACGGGCCGCGCTGCTGGGCGGAAGGCTGCACGCCGGATCGATGCCCGACGGCGGCTTCCGGCTCAGGCTGTGGCTCCCGCTCGCGGTGCACGGGGGACCTGGCCCGAAGTGACCCGGCCTCCGCGACGAGCTTCAACGCTGCAGGGTCAGCACGCCCGGCCGGTAGGGCAGGAGGCCGTAGGGCGTGCCATCGGATTTGGGATCACGTCCCTGGTAAAGCAACCGCAGATCGCAGGGGTCGACGGATTTGGTCTGATCCGGGTTGGTGCGCACCAGATCGCCGTGGCTGACGTCGTTGGTCCAGGTGGCGCCACTGTTGGCTTTGCCTGCGAACGGGTTGTTCTCGGTCGCGGCCTGCGGAGTCCACGAACCGTCCAGGCCGGTCGCGGTGAACGACCGGAAGTAGCGTCCGTTCGTCCCCTGCGCCTCGACGATCATGAGGTACTGGTTCTGGCCCTGGACCTTGTAGACCTCCACCGCCTCGAACAGCTTGGCCGGCGTGTCGCTCATGATCTTCGTGTAGTTCGAGCCGAAACTGCCGGGGAAGTTTCCGATGGGCATGACGGCGCGGTAGATGTTGCCGAGGTCGTCGGCGAAGAACAGGTACATGTTCCTGTCGTCGGCGATGATGGTCTGGTCGAGTGGCGCCCCCACGGGAAGGCGGCCGGTGAACAGCGTCTGCGGCGCGGACCAGCCGTTGGGGTTGGTGGGATCGCTCGATGTGCGGTAGGAGAAGGTCGGTCCGCCCCATTGGTAGGCGAGTACCCAGACGTTCTTCGGGGCGAAGTAGAACAAGGTGGGTGCGACGGCACCGATGGACAACGTGTTCTGGGTCGCGGTGGCCATGTCGGACCAGTTCGTGAAGGGACTGAAGCTCATCGAACCCCAGCTCGTGCCGGTGTCGTGCGTGGTGCCGTAGACGAGGTGCTTGCCGTTGTGGACGACCGTGGTGAAGTCCTTCAGCGAGACCCATCCCGGCTTCGGGCTCGCCAGCGGTCCGGTCGACGTCCAGCGGTACGTCGACGGCAGTGTGCAGGCACCGGTGCCTCCGGCGACCTTGACGAGCTGCCACTGCTGGTTGCCGCCGTTCCAGTCGCTCCACTGCACCACGCTCGCGCCGTCGGCGGTCGACCCGCCCTGCACTTCGACGGCCTTGCCGCTGTTGCGGTTCAGTAGCCGGACGTATCCGTCGCCGGAGTCGGCGAGCCTGAACCGCTGATGGGTGCCGCCGTTGTCCGTCCACTGCACGACGCTCGCGCCGTCGGCCGTCGAAGCCTCCCGGACATCGGCGACCTTGCCGGAATGGCGTGCGCGGAGCCGGTAGTCCCCGCCGCCGGCGTCCAGGAACTGGAACTGCTGGTTCGTGGCGTTGGTGCGGGTCCATTGGACCAGTCCGGCGCCTTCCGCGGCGGACGCCCCGTTGACGTCGAGTGCCTTGCCGCTGTTGCGGTTCACCAGGACGTACCAGGCCGTGGTGTCCACTGTGGCGGCCGCCGCCGGGGCGGGGGCCGCGGTGAGCAGCCCGCCGCCGGACGCCACGACCACCGCGGTGGCGAGCACCGGCTTCCAGCGACGACGCCACCTCGAGGTGCGCACGGACCCGATCGACATGGCATCTTCCTTTCCTCGGCGAGTGTTAGCGTTAACATTCCTGGAGGACGGCACTGCGCGAGCAGTGATCGAGAATGGGCGGCCGGATGTGGTGCGAGTGAAACGTGCCCATGGACTGTGAACGATGCGCCTCTTGCGCGTCAAGGTGGTGCGGAGGTTTTCGAAGTACGCCCGCCGTAGGGGGCCGCTCGAAAAGGGCGTGACAGTAGAGGGGGAGTCCCGTCGGGTCAAGACGTTGTGCTGATCGCGCACCCGGCTCTATCGTGTCATCGAAGCGCTTCGACAGTCGGATCACCGCGGATTCGGGGAGGCCGCCCATGGCCGGAGGACATCGCCGGAAAGCGGCTCTTTCGGCCCCGTCGCGTTCGCGCCGGTGGCCCCGGGTCGTCGGACCGCGGTCCACGCCGTATCGGCCACGTGGACCTTCACCGGCTGACGATCACCAGACTTTCCTGGAGGAAACCTTGATGTCCAAGCGAGTACTGGCCGCCGCGATGGTCGCCGTGCTGGCGATCGCGGGCTGCGGGTCCGGATCCGGCAGCGGCGACCCGAAGACGTTGAAGCTGTGGCACTACGAGGCGCCGGACAGTGCGATGGGTGTGGCTTGGGCCGAGGCGATCAAGCAGTTCGAAGCGAGCCACCCCGGCGTCAAGGTCGCCTTCGAGGAGAAGGGGTTCGAGCAGATCCAGAAGACCGCGCCGATGGTGCTCAACTCGGGTGACGCGCCGGATGTCTTGGAGTACAACAAGGGCAACGCCACCGCGGGGCTGCTGTCCAAACAGGGCCTGCTGACCGACATCGGCGAAGAGGTCGCCAAACGCGGCTGGGACAAGCAGCTCACCCCGGCGCTTCAGACCACCGCCCGCTACGACGAGAACGGCGTGATGGGATCCGGAAACTGGTACGGCGTCCCGAATTACGCCGAGTACGTGAAGATCTTCTACAACAAGGACATGTTCGCGCGGCAGGGGCTCGAACCGCCCAGGACGATCGAGCAGCTGACCGCCGCCATGGACAAGTTCACCACGGCCGGGATCACCCCGCTGGCCGTCGGCGGCTCGGAGTACCCGGCGCACCAGATCCTGTACCAGCTCGCGCTGACCAAGGCCGACCGCGCCTGGGTGGACCGGTACCAGCGCTACACCGGCAAGGTGGACTTCCACGACGCCGCGTGGACCTACGGCGCGACGACCTTCGCCGACTGGGTGAAGAAGGGGTACATCAGCAAGGATTCGGCCGGGGTGGACACCGAGGGCATGGGCACGTCGTTCATGCAGGGCAAGTACCCGATCATGATCAGCGGCAGCTGGTGGTACGGCAGGCTGGTGCAGAGCATCAAGGACTTCCAGTGGGGTTCGGTCCCGTGGCCGGGGATGACTTCGGGTTCCGCGGGCAACATGTGGGTCATCCCCAAGGGCTCGAAGAACCGCGACCTCGCGCTCGACTTCATCGCGATCACGATGTCCCAGCCCATTCAGGACAAGCTGCGCGAGGCAGGCGGGGTCCCGGTGGTGCACAGCCCCACGCCGCCCGCCGATCCGCGGCTGAAGGAACTGGTGGAGGACTTCACCGCTCTGTCCACACAGGACAAGCTGGCCTTCTACCCCGACTGGCCCGCTCCCGGCTACTACGATGTCCACGTCTCGGCGGCCCAGAAACTCATCACCTCGAGCGCCTCGCCGTCACAGGTGCTCGACGAGCTCGCCAAGCCCTACGAGGAGAATCTGGCGAACGTCGGGAAATGACCAGAAGCCGAGGAAGCTATCTGCTCTTCCTGATCCCCGGCGCGCTGCTGCTGATCGCGGTGATCCTGGTGCCGTTCGCGATGAACATCGGCATCAGCTTCACCCAGTGGTCCGGCGCCGGCGATCCGAAGTGGACAGGACTGGACAATTACCGGCGGTTGTTCGCGGACGACGTCTTCTGGGCGTCGTTCCGCCACAACGTCGGGCTCGTGGTGGCGATGGCCATCGTGCCGACGGTGGCGGGGCTGGTCATCGCGGCCGCGCTGTTCGACTTCGTGGCCAAGCGGTTCGGGGCGCGGGCGGCCAGCGTGCTGCGGGCCTGTGTCTATCTGCCACAGGTGCTGCCGATCGCGGTCGCCGGAATCGTGTGGAGCTGGCTGCTGGCACCCGAGGGCGCGGTGAACGAGGTTCTCTCCGCCGTCGGGCTCGGCTCGCTCGCCCAGAACTGGCTGGGCGATCCGGATGTCGCGCTGTGGAGCGTGATGGGTGTGATGGTGTGGATCCAGGTCGGCTACCCGGTGGTGATCTTCATGGCCGGGATGCAGCGAGCGGATCCTTCCCTGCACGAGGCGGCGGAGCTGGACGGTGCGTCGTGGTGGGGCCGGTTCTGGCATGTGACGGTGCCGCAGCTGCGGCCCGAGCTGTTCGTGGTCCTGCTGACCTGCACCATCGCCGCACTGAAGGTGTTCGGGCCGATCTACGTGCTGACCAGGGGAGGCCCGGGAGGGTCCACCAACGTGCCGTCGTACTACTCGTTCCAGAACTTCTTCGAGAAGACGCAGGTCGGCTACGGCGCGGCGATCGCGACCGTGCTCACGGTGCTGATCCTCGTGCTCACCACGGTGTTCCTCCGGGTCCAGAAGCGGGGTGAGCGCCCGTGAAACGGCATGTGACGCTCTGGTCGTTGATCGTTCTCGCGGTCGTGATGCTGGCGCCGTTCCTGGTCGTGGCGCTGAACGCGCTGAAGTCGCCGTCGGAATACGCGACGGACGGTCCGTTGTCCTTTCCGGACGGGGTGTATCTGCAAGGGCTGATCGACTTCTGGGCCCGGGTCGGGTTCGGGCAGAAACTGCTCAACAGCGTCGTGATCAGCGGGTCGGTCGCGGTGCTCGCGGTGGTGATCTCGGTGCTGAACGCGTACGCGCTGGGTATCGGCCGGGTCCGCGGCCGCACGTGGATCCTGGTCGCCTTCCTCATCGCGAACACGCTGCCGCAGGAAGCGCTGGCGTACCCGCTGTACTTCCTCGCCAACGAGACCGGCCTTTACGACACGCGACTCGGCGTGATCATCATCTTCACGATCATCCAGGCCGCGTTCGGCACGTACCTGCTGTCCTCGACGTACGTCGGATTCCCGCACGAACTGCTCGAGGCCGCCTATCTCGACGGTGCGAACAAATGGCAGACCCTGGTGCGGGTCGTGGTACCGATCAGCAGGCCGACCCTCGGTGTGCTGTTCGTGTTCTTCTTCATCTGGACGTGGAACGAGTTCTTCCTCCCGCTGATCCTGCTCATCTCCAACGACACCCAGACCGTCCCGGTCGCGCTGGGTGTGCTGCAGGGCCAGCGGATGATGGACGCGACCATGACCAGTGCCTCGGCGTTGCTCGGGTCATCCCGGCGATCGCCTTCTTCCTGATCTTCCAGCGGACGTTGACACGTGGCATCACGGCAGGGGCGGTCAAATGAAGTTCAGCAACGGCTACTGGCTGCTGCGCGACGGGGTACAGGCGGCGCATCCGGTCGAGGTGTACGACCTCACCGCGGGGGACGGCCGGATCGTGGTGCACGCGCCGACCCACCCCATCCGCCATCGTGGCGACCTGTTGAAGGGACCGGTGGCGACGGTCGCTTTCTCCTCGCCGATGCCGGACGTGATCGGGGTGAGCGTCACGCATTTCGAGGGCGGGCTGCCGCGGGAACCCCGCTTCGGGCTGTCGGCCGCCGATGACGAGGCGAAAGTCTCCGAGGACGGGCACACGCTCACCGCGGGCGCGTTGTCGGCGCGGCTCCACCGCGGCGAAGGGTGGAAGGTCGACTTCCTCGCGGACGGCAAGGTGCTCACCACCAGCGGGGCCAAGGGCATGGGCTTCATGAGCCTCGACGGCGAGCATCATGTCCGCGACCAGCTGGACCTCTCGGTGGGGACCCAGGTCTACGGGCTCGGCGAGCGATTCGGGCCGCTGGTGCGCAACGGGCAGGTCGTCGACATCTGGAACGCCGACGCCGGCACGAGCAGCGAACAGGCCTACAAGAACGTCCCGTTCTACCTGACCAACGCCGGCTACGGTGTGTTCGTCGACCATCCGGGGCACGTGTCCTTCGAGGTCGCCTCCGAAGCGGTGTCGCGGGTGCAGTTCAGCGTCGTGGGCCAGTCCCTGGAGTACTTCGTCATCTACGGGCCGAGCCCGAAGGAGATCCTGCGCAAGTACACGGCGCTGACCGGCAGACCGGCGCTCCCGCCCGCGTGGTCCTTCGGGCTGTGGCTGTCGACGTCGTTCACCACCTCCTACGACGAGGAGACCGTCTCCGGGTTCGTCGACGGCATGATCGAACGCGATCTGCCGCTGAGCGTGTTCCATTTCGACTGCTTCTGGATGCGTGAATTCAACTGGTGCGACTTCGAATGGGATCCGCGGACGTTCCCGGACCCCGTCGGCATGCTGGAGCGGCTGAAAGCGCGGGACCTGCGCATCTCGGTGTGGATCAACCCGTACGTGGCGCAACGGTCACCGTTGTTCGCCGAGGGTGTCGCCGGTGGATACCTGCTGCGGAAACCGAACGGTGACGTGTGGCAGTGGGATCTCTGGCAGCCGGGAATGGCACTGGTCGACTTCACCAACCCCGCCGCGCGCGCGTGGTACGCGTCCAAATTGGACACTCTGCTCGAACAAGGCGTGGACTGTTTCAAGACCGACTTCGGCGAGCGGGTGCCGACGGACGTCGTCTACTTCGACGGATCCGATCCCGAACGCATGCACAACTACTACACCTACCTGTACAACCAGACCGTCTTCGACGTGCTCCGCAAGCGGCGCGGCGAGGGCGAAGCCGTGGTGTTCGCGCGCTCGGCGACCACGGGGTCTCAGCAGTTCCCGGTGCATTGGGGCGGCGACTGCGAATCGACGTACGAATCGATGGCCGAGAGCCTGCGTGGCGGCCTTTCCCTCGGTCTGTCCGGTTTCGGATACTGGAGCCACGACATCGGCGGCTTCGAAGGCACCCCGGATCCGGCGCTGTTCAAACGCTGGATCGCGTTCGGGATGCTGTCTTCGCACAGCCGGTTGCACGGCAGTTCGTCCTACCGGGTGCCCTGGCTGTTCGACGAGGAGGCCGTCGACGTCCTGCGGGTGTTCTCCAAGCTCAAGGCACGGCTGATGCCGTACCTGTGGCAAGCGGCGGCGCAGGCGGCGGCCGAGGGCATACCGATGATGCGGGCGATGGCGCTGGAGTTCCCCGCCGATCCGGCGTGCGCCCACCTGGAGCGGCAGTACATGCTCGGCGACTCGCTCCTGGTGGCCCCGGTGTTCACGGACGAGGGCGAAGTGACCTACTACGTCCCGGACGGGGTCTGGACCGACTTCTTCACCGGCGACGAGATCCAGGGGCCGCGGTGGGTGACCACCGTCTGCGACATGCTCACCGTCCCGCTGCTCGTCCGTCCCGGCACCGTTCTGCCGCTGGGCGCCGTCGACGACCGGCCGGACTACGACTACGCCGACGGCGTCACGCTGCGGCTGTACCGGCTCGAAGACGGCGCCAGGATCACCACTCCCGTCGGCGGCTCGACGTTCCACACCCGCCGGGACGGCGACAGCGTCCACATCGAGGTCGACTCCGCGCCCGACGGCTGGCAGGTGGCTTTTCCCGCGGGTGACGAGACGATCGTGGCGACAGGGAGCGCGTTGACGATTCGAGGCGGGACCCGGCCGGCGCGGGAGTAGGTGTCGAGGGGTAAGGCAAATATGCCGGGTTCGTGGGCGGGGTGCGGTGGGCTGAAGGCTCCTTTCGCCGAGGCCGATGCGCTGAAAGGAGCTTTCGGCACTGGTCGCCGCACGTGGGTCGTGAGTGGTGTTTCGGGTTCTCTTTGAGGGGCAAGGCAAAAGTGGCGTGTCGCGAAAGCCACTTTCGCGACGTCTGATGTCCCGAAAGTGGCTTTCGCGACGTGAGCACGAAGGCCCAGGCCTAGGAAGGCGCCGGACCGGTGCTGCCCCGTTCGGTCAGGCGGGGCGACAGCAGCCGGACCTCGGCCTGACCTCCGTCGTCGAGACGGCGCATCGCCATCTCGACGGCGAGGCTGCCGAGTTCGGCGGCGGGGATGGCGATCGAAGTGAGCTGGACCGATTGCGCCTCGGCCATGTCCTCCGGGCAGACGGCCAGCACCGAGATGTCCCGGGGCACCTGCTTGCCGCGACGGTTCAGTTCGGACAGCAACGGGCCGAGGATGGCCTCGTTGTGCACGACCAGCCCGGTGACGCCGGGATGTTCGGCGAACAGGTCGTCGAGGCAGGCGCGCAGCGCGTCGTAGGACGGCGCGCACGGGAACGAGCCGGCGCGCACCTTGCGTTTCGTGGCCGTCTGACGGAAACCGCGGAGAAAGCGTCCCGCGTAGCTCGTGCCGCGTTTGTAGACCGCGGGGGAGGGGCCGATCAACGCGACCTCGCGATGGCCGAGGTCGGCCAGATGCGTGACGCTCGCGGAGCCGGCGGCGGTGAAGTCGAGATCGACGCAGGTCAGGTCGCCGGGGTCGGAAGGAACTCCGATCAGCACCACCGGCCGGTGCAAGGATCTCAGCACCGGGAGACGCGGCTCGGAGGTCTCGACGTCCATCACGATCAGCGCGTCCGCGATGGCGGACGCGGCGACGCGGCGCAGGCCGTCCGGGCCTTCGTTCTTGGTCAGCAGGAGTACGTCGTGGTCGTAGGTGCGTGCCTCGGTGACGGTGGCCGCGACGAACTGCATGACCACCGGGACGTTCAGGTCCGTCCGCAGCGGGACGACGAGCGCGAGCACGTTGGTGCGGCTGCTGGCCAGCGCACGGGCGCCCGCGTTCGGGTGGTAGCCGAGTTCGGTGATGCTGTGCTGGACCCGGCGGCGGGTGTCCTCCGAGATCGAACGCCGCCCGGACAGCACGTAGGACACGGTGCTCGGGGAGACCCCGGCCGCCCGGGCGACGTCTGCGATGGTGACCATCAGCCGATGATAGTGCGAGTCGAATCGATTCGACGGGCTCAGCCCTTGCTCAGTTCGATCAACCTGGGCAACGCGTCCGTGGGCAGCGAGACACCGCGGTAGGCCATGAGTTTGGTGAACTGGCGCATCGGCATCGAGGCGACCATGCGCATCCAGTCCGCGCTGCTTTCGGCCCGGTCGCCCTGGCCGGCGAGCAACTTGCCGAGCTCCGGACCCACGATCGGGTGACCGAACCACTCCTCGACCGCCGAGTCGATCGACAGGACCGGGACGATGACGTCGCCGGCCAGCGTGATGGGCGCTTCGGCGACGATATGCGCCGCGCTCTGGCCGATCTGGACGGTGTACGCGCCGGGCGAGACCACCCACCGGCTCAGCCCGATGTCGTACCAGGCGAAAGCGCGGCGATCGAGGGTGAGCTCGACCCGCCGGGTCTCGCCCGGTTCGAGGGAGATCTTGGTGAACGCGCGGAGCTCCCGTGCCGGGTTGCGAACGGGAGCGGCGTCGGTGGCGACGTAGACCTGGACGACGTGTTTGCCGGCGCGGGTCCCGGTGTTGGTGACGTTCACCGCGACGGTGGCGGAGTCGTCTCCCGTCGCCGCCACCTTCAGGCCGGTGGTCTCGAAGGTCGTGTAGGACAGGCCGTGGCCGAAAGGGTAGCGGACCGCGACCTCGGCGGTTTCGTAGTACCGGTAGCCGACCATGACCCCCTCGCCGTACCGGACGTGGCCCGACTCGCCGGGGAAGGTGAGATAGCTGGGGTTGTCCTGCAAACGCAACGGAATGCTCTCGGCGAGATGCCCCGACGGGCTGGTGATCCCGAAGAGGAGATCGGCGAGCGCGCTGCCGCCGGCCTGCCCCAGGAGCCAGCCGTCGAGGATGGCGTCGACGTCGTCGTGCCAGCCCTCCAGCGACACCACGCCGCCGTGGGACAGGACGACGACGGTGCGCCTGCTCACCGCCGCGATCGCCCTGATGAGCCCGACCTGCGCCGCGGGGAGCTCGATCGTGTCCCGGTCGAAACCCTCGGATTCGTCCCGTTCGCCCAGACCCGCGAAGACCACCGCGACATCGGCCTCAGCGGCGATCTCGACGGCGTTGTCGGCCAGGCCGCTCGCGTAGGTCACGGATTCCCCGAGCGCCCGGATGGCGTCGAGCGCGGTGTCGACCCGGGTCGGATTGACGTGGGAGCTGCCGCCGCCCTGGAACCGCGGGTTCGCGGCGAATCCGCCGATGACCGCCACCGTCGACCGCGTGGCCAGGGGCAGCGTGTCCCGGTCGTTCTTCAGCAGGACGGCGCAGCCGGCGGCGACCTCCTTCGCGATCCGGTGCTGCTCGTCGGAATCGACGTCACCGCCCGCGGGCAGCAGCTGGCCGGTGAGCGCGAGAACGCGCCGGACACTCCTGTCGACGACGGCTTCGTCCAGTTCCCCGCTCCGGACGGCCGCCACGATCTCGGCGTCGCCGCTGCCGCCAGTGCCCGGCATCTCGAGGTCCAGCCCGGCCGCGAGCGCGGCCACCCGGTCGTTCACCGCGCCCCAGTCCGAGACGACGGCACCGTCGAAACCCCATTCGTCGCGCAGGACGCCGGTGAGCAGACGGCGGTTCTGGGCGGCGTAGACGCCGTTGACCCGGTTGTACGAGCACATCACCGTGGCCGGGTGCGCTTCGGTCACGACACGTTCGAACGCCGGGAAGTAGATCTCGCGCAGGGTCCGTTCGTCGACCTCCACACTGACCCGCATCCGGTCGGTCTCCTGGTTGTTGGCCGCGAAATGCTTCACCGACGCGCCCACGCCCTCGGCCTGCATGGCCCGCACGTAGGCGGCGGCGAGCACCCCGCTCAGCAACGGATCCTCGGAGTAGTACTCGAAATTGCGGCCGCACAACGGGGACCGCTTGATGTTCACACCCGGGCCGAGCACCACCGAGACTCCCGCCGCGCGAGCTTCCCTGCCGATGGCCGCGCCGATCCGCGCGGCGACCTCGGTGTCCCAGCTGTTCCCCACCGCGACCGACGGCGGAAAACAGGTGGCGGCCACGCTGTCGTGCACGCCGAGATTGTCGGCCTCGCTGTCCTGACGCCGCAGGCCGTGCGGACCGTCGGAGAGCAGGATCGACGGGATCCCGGCGGCTTCGATCGCCTCGGTGTGCCAGAAGTCCCGGCCGGACAGCAGCGACGCCTTCTGTTCGAGGGTGAGGCCGGTGGGTTCGTGCTGAGAGGTCAACGGGATTCCTTCCGGCTGGGAACTGTCCACTGTGCCCGAGAATGCCAGACGGATCCCATGGTGGCACGGCACGGAAGCCTCCAGAGGGAGCCATTGTCTCCCTTTGCTCCGTCCGCTAACATCGCTTCGACTGTGGTATCGAATCGCTTCGATACTCGGTCCTCTCGTTTGACCTCGCTACGTCGAACACTGCACACGAATGCCTCGGACACCTCCACGAAGTTCATCGAAGCGCTTCGATAAGTGACGGAGTTCCCATGCGCAGAGCAGCTTTCTCCCTCCGCTTCCGCCGGATGGGTATGTTCGCCACGACGGTCGCCCTGCTGGTGGGACTCGCTTCCCCGGCGGTCGCGGACGACCTCCCGTTCCGTGATCCCGGCCTCCCGCTGGCGGCGAGGGTGGACGATCTGGTGCGGCGGCTGACTCTCGCCGAGAAGATCTCGTTGCTGCACCAGTTCCAGCCGGCGATACCGCGCCTGGGGATACCCGAGTTCAAAACGGGGACCGAAGCGCTCCACGGCCTCGGCTGGACGACGGAGCGGACGAACGGCACCGTCGTGACCGCGAACGCCACGGTCTTCCCGCAGTCGATCGGGCTGGCTTCCACCTGGAATCCGGACCTGATCGAACGGGTCGGATCGGTCGTCGGTGACGAGGCGCGGGGTTACCACTCGCAGGACCCCGGTTTCTGGGGCCTCCAATTGTGGGCGCCGGTGGTGAACCTGCTGCGTGACCCGCGGTGGGGACGCAACGAGGAAGGCTACTCCGAAGACCCCTTGCTGACCGGGGCCATTTCGACGGCGTACGGAAAGGGAATGGTCGGTGACCATCCCCAGTACCTCAAGACCGCTCCGGTCCTGAAACATTATTTGGCCAACAACAACGAGGTCGACCGCACCACGACGTCGTCCAACCTGCGTCCACGGGTCCTGCGGGAATACGACGAGCAGGCGTTCAAAGCGGCGATCGCGGCCGACGCGGCGACCGGCGTGATGAGCTCGTACAACCTCGTCAACGGACGGCCGGCGACGGTCAATCCCGATCTCGACGAGGTGGTGCGGTCCTGGACCGGCAAGACGCTCTACAACGTCAGTGACGCCGCCGGCCCGCACAACCTCAACGGCTCGCAGAAGTACTTCGGCACCAGCGAGGAAGGGTTCGCGGCCGCGCTCAAGGCCGGTCTCGACGGCTTCACCGTCGACAACCAGGACCCCGCGAACACCATCAGGATCGTCTCCTCCGCGCTGGCCAAGGGGTTGCTCGCCGAAGCCGACATCGACAAGGCGGCCTCGCACGTCCTGAGCGTCCGCTTCCGGCTCGGCGAGTTCGACCCGGACGGCGGCCCGTACGCCAAGATCGGCAAGGACGTGGTCGACAGCCCGGCGCACCGGCGACTCGCCCGCGAGGCGGCGGGCGAGGCCATGGTGCTGCTGAAGAACGACCGCGGCACCCTGCCGCTGGATCCGAAGCGGAGCGTCGCGGTCATCGGGCCGCTGGAGAAGACCCTGTACACCGACTGGTACTCCGGCGGACTGCCGTACAAGGTGACCCCGGTGGACGGGATCCGCGCGCGGCTCGGCGCGGGGGCGCGGGTCACCGACACCGAAGCCGTCGACAGGATCGCCTTGCGCGACGCCGTCACCGGCAAGTACGTCAGTGGCGGCGCGGGCGAGACGGGCGCGGTGCTCAAGACCGGTCCCACCAGCGCCGGCGCCACGGAACAGTTCGACGTCTTCGGCTGGGGCGACGGCGTGCTGACGTTGCGCGGTGTGGCCAACGGCAAGTACGTCGAGCGGCAGAACCTCGCGGACGCCACCAGCCGGTTCGTCAACCAGGCACCACAGCCGCGGGACTGGTTCGTCCACCAGCAGTTCAAGCTGGAGGACGCGGGCGACGGCACGGTCGTGATCAGGTACGCCGGTTACGAAACCCCGAACGACTGGGACGGTCCGAACAGCTATCTCACCGTCGCCGCCGACGGCACGCTCACCCTGGGCTCGCCGAACGCGGCCGGGGCGGCCAAGTTCCGCAAGGAGCGGGTCACCTCGGGGATCGAAAGCGCGGTGAAGGCGGCGCGTTCGGCCGAAACGGCGGTCGTGGTGGTGGGCAGCATGCCGTTCATCAACGGCAGGGAAGACCATGACCGCACCACGATGGCGCTGGCGGAGAGCCAGAGCGAATTGATCAAGGCGGTGCGCGCGGCGAACCCGAACACCGTCGTGGTGGTCGAGAACAGTTATCCCACGACCCTGAACTGGGAGCAGGAGAACATCCCGGCGATCCTGTGGACCTCACACGCCGGCCAGGAGACCGGCAACGCCCTGGCCGACGTGCTGTACGGCGACGTGAACCCGGCGGGCAGGCTCACCCAGACCTGGTACCGCTCGGACGCCGACCTCTCGGACATCCTCGACTACGACATCATGAAACGCGGCAGCACTTACCGGTACTTCACCGGTGATCCGCTCTACGCCTTCGGGCACGGCCTGTCCTACACCGATTTCCGCTACAGCGACCTGCGCCTCGGCAAGCCGGGTCCACAAGGGACGTTCGAAGCGACGGTGAAGGTGACCAACACCGGTGCACGCGCCGGTGACGAAGTGGTGCAGCTCTACACCCACCAGCTCGTCTCCCGTGACAAGCAGCCGAATCGGCAGCTCCGCGCGTTCCAACGAGTGAACCTCGAACCCGGACAGACCAAGACGGTGCGCCTGTCGGTGCCCGACCTCCGGCACTGGGATGTCACCCGGGGCAAATGGGTGCTGGAATCGTCCGTCCACGAAGTCATGGTCGGGGCGTCCGCTTCCGACGTCAGGCTGCGCTCCGCGCTCCCCGTACGGGGCGAGCGGATCCCGCCGCGTGACCTGACCAGGGACACCAGGGCGATCGACTTCGACGACTACTCGGGTGTCGAACTGGTCGACGAAAGCAAGGTCCGCGGTGACGCGGTCGGCGTCGGCGCGGGAGACTGGCTGCGCTTCAGCGACGTGGACTTCCGTGCCGGGGCAAGGACATTCACCGCCATGACGGCTCGCGCGGAACCGGGAACGTCCACCGTCGAAATCCGGCTCGGCGGCCCGCGCGGCAGACTCGCCGGAACCGCGCGGATCGCCAGTACCGGTGACAAGTACACGTACTCGACCACCAGCGCGACAGTGTCCGGATTGAGCGGACGGCACGACGTCTATCTCGTCTTCGCGTCCGGCTCGAGGATCAGCACGTTCTCCCTTCGGTAGAGGCCCTGGCGAAAGACACGGAAGGAACCCGGCTATGCGCAGGCAAGCACGATTCTCGATCGGCGGTGCCGTCATGGCGCTGGTCGCCGTCCTGGTGACGGGCGGGACGGCACAGGCCGCCACCTGGAGCTCTTCGGACAAGTGGGGGACCTGGTCGAACGGCGGCTACACCGTCCGCAACAACGTCTGGGGCGGCGGCGCCGGCCCGCAATCGATCTGGGCGAACTCCTACCGCGACTTCGGTGTCTGGGCGGACCACCCGAACACCGGCGGGGTGAAGTCGTACCCGCATTCGGCGAAGAACGTGGGCCGCCCGTTGAGCGGACTGCG
The DNA here is from genome assembly GCF_022479115.1 of Amycolatopsis sp. EV170708-02-1. Taxonomy (NCBI): domain Bacteria; kingdom Bacillati; phylum Actinomycetota; class Actinomycetes; order Pseudonocardiales; family Pseudonocardiaceae; genus Amycolatopsis; species Amycolatopsis sp. EV170708-02-1. The sequence continues at coordinate 75,115 of NZ_CP092497.1, read as the reverse complement.
GAGTCTTTCCAGCAGCTTCGCCGTTTCCAGGCCGGGTGGCGGCGCGTACGCGACGGCGTACGACATCTGGGCGAACAACAACGCCTACGAGATCATGCTGTGGATGAACAAGCAGGGCGCGGTGGGCGCGATCGGGTCGAAGGAGACCACCGTGTCCGTGGGCGGCCACACCTGGGACGTCTACCGGGGGAGCAACGGTGCCAACGCGGTGTTCTCCTTCCTGCGCACCTCCGACACGAACGCGGGTTCGGTCGACGTGCTCGCCGTGCTGAACTGGATCAAGAATCGCGGCTGGTACGGCGACGTGACGGTCGGCGAGGTCCAGTTCGGCTTCGAGATCACATCGTCCAGCGGTGGCATGAACTTCTCGGCGAACAGCTATTCCGTGTCCTCGTCCTGATCGGCGACCGGGTGTGTCGAGGTCGGCAAGTTGCGGCGCGGCGCGAAAGCCACTTTCGAGACGTGTGATGTCCCGAAAGTGGCTTTCGCGACGTGTGATGATGCTGTTGGGAAAGTCGGATGGCGGTGGCGCTGGAGTTCCCGGCGAATGTCCTGTTCTGGAGGCCCTCACGGACACCAGCCCCGGGGTTGAATCATGCGTCGCGTTCGCCGGTGAGCAGCTGCGTCGCGGCGAAGTCGGCGTACAGCAGATCGTTCGCGAGCAGCTCGTCGTGCGTGCCGGTCGCCCGCACGACTCCGTTGTCCAGCACCACGATCCGGTCGGCCTGCGTGACCGTCGACAGCCGGTGCGCCACCACGATGACGGTCATCGTCTTCGCCGCCGTCGTGACCACGTCGCGGATCGCCATCTCGTTCGCGGCGTCCAGCTGCGAGGTGATCTCGTCGAGGAGAAGGACGCGAGGCCGCCGGATCAGTGCGCGGGCGAGCGCGACCCGTTGCCGCTCACCGCCGGACAGGAAGCTGCCGCGGTGTCCGACGGCGGTGTCCAGCCCGTCGGGAAGGCGGTCGACGAGCGTGTCCAGCCGGGTCTGTGCCACCGCGTCGCGGATCTCCTCCTCGGCGGCGTCCGGCCTGCCGTAGACGAGATTGTCCCGCAACGTGCCCGAAAGCAGAGGCGCGTCCTGCTCCACGTACCCGATGTCCGCACGGAGCTTCGCCAGATCCCAGTCCGCCAGATCGCGGCCGTCCAGCACTATCCGGCCGGAGTCCGGCTCGTGGAACCTTTCCACCAGTCCGAAAAGCGTGGACTTGCCCGCACCGGAGGGACCCACGAACGCCGTCATGCCCACGGCCGGGATCTCGATGCTCACTCCACGCAGGACTTCCGGCCGGTCGGGACCGTACCGGAACCGCACGTCGTCGAAGACCAGGCCCGTCCCTCGTTCATCGACCGCGTCGGGCCGGGCGCCGCCGGAGCCGGTCCGCTCGGCGGGCATCGTCTCGATCTCGGCGAGGCGGCGAACCGCGGCCACCCCGATCTGGAGCCTGCTGCCTGCGTGCAGCAGCTGCCCGATCGGCTCGTGCAGATAGAACAGGAACAGCAGGAAAGCGACCAAAGAGGACAGTGACAGGGCGCCGGTCGCCACCCGCGCGCCACCGATACCGAGCACGGCGAGGAAGGAGGCCTGGACAGCGAGGGTGTTCGCGCCGTGCACCAGCGACTCCCACCGTGCCGAACGGACACCGGCACGCCACGCGTCCTCGGCGCCGCGCTCGATCGCGGCGATCTCCCTGGTTTCGGCGCCGGCTGCCTTGACGGTGCGGAAGGCGCCGAGCACACGCTCCAGCCGCGCACCGGTCTCACCGACGGCGCTCTGCGCGGCGTGGGAAGCCTTCTCGATCATCGGCATCCCGGCGGCGGCGAGCAGGCCGACGAGCAGGAGCACGGCCAGGGTGATGCCCAGGAGGACGAGGTCCATCACGCCCATCATCACGACCATCACGACGGTCGTCGCCGAGCCGGTGACCAGCGCGACGAAGGCGTGAGTGCACACCTCGCGCAGCAACGTCGTGTCGCTGGTGAACCGGGACAGCAGGTCGCCGGGCTCGGCGCGCTGCACAGCGGGCACCCGCAACGAGAGCAGCCGCCGGGCCAGCCGTTTCCTGGCGACCAGCACCACCGACTCACCTGCCCGTTCGAGCAGGTAGTCGCCTGCCACGGAGATCGCGGCACCGGCCAACGCGAGGCCGACCAGCAGCGCCAGGAGACCGGTGATCCCGCCACTGGAGCCCAGCCGGTCCATCAGGGCCTTCGCGGCGAGAGGCTGAGCCGCGGCGGCGAGGCCGCCGAGCAGGACGAGGGCTCCGCCGAAGAGGACGGTGCGTCGCTGCGGCTTGACGTACCCCGCGAGCATTCGCCAGGTCGAGCGGTCGATCGGGGTGCGCACGGTGGAACAACTCCGTTTTCTTCGGTCACGTGGCCAAGGGAGCGCGACCTGGGCAGGCCGCGGGCCGGCCTTCGATCTTCCGCCGCGTGGCGGGCCTCGCGGCACCCGTGAACCGGTCGGACCGTCCAGCCGGGTGGCGGGGCCGTACCCGCCGACCGGCGGGCGATCGGGCACGTGACAGCCGCTCCGGACGAGACTGGGAGTCCACAGTGGTCAGTGCCGGCGAGTAGGCTTCCGCCGACATCGAAATCGATCCGAAGCACGGTCCCATGAATTCGTTACTGCTCATGATCGCGGTCGCCATCGCGATCCGTTCGTTCGCGGCGGCGCGGCTGGACCGGTGGAACCTCGGCGCACCGGTCGTCATGGTCGCCGCGGGCGTCGTGATCGGCCTCGTCAACGAGAGTTCCATCGCGATCGCCCTCAACACCGAAGCCATGCTGTACGTGGCGGAGATCGTCCTCGCCGTGCTGCTGTTCGTGGACGCCACCGAGGTACGCGGAGGGCGGTTGTGGGGCAGCTCGCCCGGCCTGGTGGCCAGGGTGCTGCTCATCGCGATGCCGATCAGCCTCGTGGCGGCGATGCTGCTCGGCTGGCTGCTGTTCCCCGGCCTGCCGTGGCCGGTGCTCCTGCTGCTCGCCGGGGTGGTCGTGCCGATCGACTTCGCCCCCGCCGAGCGGGTCGTGCGCGACCGTGGCCTGCCCTCGCGGGTGCGCAGTGTGCTCAACGTCGAAAGCGGCTACAACGACGGAATCATTTCCCCCTTGTTCCTCTTCGCGCTGATCCTGGCCGGCGATCGGACTCAGCAGCGGACCCCGCTGGACGCGCTGGGGACCGTGTTGCCCTTCGCGCTCAAAGCCCTGGTGGTCGGCGTGCTGTTCGGCGCGGGACTGGCCTTGCTGCTGACCGCGGCCCACCGCGCGCGCTGGCTCACGGAACAGTCCGGGCGCGTGGCCGTGCTGCTGGTGCCGCTCCTGACCTACACCGCCACCGTCGCCATCGACGGCAACGGGTTCGTGGCCTCTTTCGTCTGTGGCGTCACGTTCCGTTACGTTCACCGCCTGGCCAAGGCCAGGCAGATCCATCGTTCCCCGGCAGGGCGCGACCTGGTGCGCGCCGGTGCGTTGGACGAGGACTTCCGCCTGCTGGAAGACTTCACCTCGCTGTTGACGATGACCTTGTGGTTCGTCGTGGGCGTGAGCGCCGTTCTGGCGTTCTCCGCCGGGCTTCCGTGGCAGGTCGCGCTGTTCTGCTTCGCCGCGATCACCGTGGTCCGCATCATTCCCGTCCATCTCTCCCTGGCCGGATCGGCGCTGACCCACCGCGAACGCCTGCAGGTCGGGATACTCGGGCCACGCGGCACCACGTCGGTCGTCTTCGGGCTCCTCGCCTTCAATCGCCTTCCCGAGGGGCCGGTCGCCGACACCATCCTGCTCATCACCGTCACCCTGGTGCTGGGCAGCGTGGTGCTGCACGGCATCGGTGCCGGCCCGACCGTGAAGTGGCTGACACCGCGCGCACGCGTGACCACCACGTCTTCTTCGCCATGATCCCGCGGGGCCGGCGGTTCCCCAGCCGAGGAACCGCCGGCCGCTCCATCAGTGCCGGAGCCAGGGCCCGGTCATCGCGGCGAGAAGGCTGTGTTGCGGATCGTCGGCGCCCAGCTCCCACATCATCATGCCCGCCAGGCGGTGGCGTTTCGCGAACAGCGAGCGGTCCTGGATGGACCGCGGGTTCTCGTAGCTCACCCAGATCTTCTTCTCCGGGTTCCAGAGGTACGGGGAGCGCACGATCGGGTCCCAGCCCTTGCGGAAGCCGGGGTCACCGGCCCACTCCGGGCCCATGAGGACCTTGTAGTCGAGGAACTGCATGGCCGTGTACGGCTGGTAGAGGCCGTCGTTGGCGGTCGAGGTGACGGTGAACGCCCGGCCGTAGAACGGAACGCCGAGGACGATCTTCTCCCGCGGGACACCGTGGTCGGTCATGTACTTGAGCGCCCCGACGTTGTTGTTGTACTCGTCGTTCGGATCACCGGGCCGTTTGACCAGCGGGTCGTTGAAGCAGGAGAACTTCGAGTAGCCCGTGCAGAAGTCGTAGGTCATCAGGTTGAAGATGTCGACGAGCCTGCCGACTTCGCGCAGGTCGAAACTGTTGGACGCGTCGTAGGGCGCGCCCCCGGTCCCGGTGCCGTCGTCCTGCACGCGGCCCGCGGGGATGTCCGCGGACAGCTTCATGGCGCGGCCGGGCCTGCCGTGTTCGCGGGCATAGCGCTGCAGTTGTGCCCGGAATTCCTTGAGCAGCAAGGTGAAGTTGGCGCGGTCGGCGGGCGAGTTGCCGATACTGGGCAGCCCTCCGGAGACCGGGAACTCCCAGTCGACGTCGAATCCGTCGACCAGCCCGACGGGGAACGCGCTCAGCCAGTTGTCCACACAGGACTTGACGAAGGCACGCCGGGATTCCGCGGTCGCGGCGCCGGCGCCGAAACCCGGTGCGGCCCAGCCGCCGATGGAGATCAGCAAGGTCAGGCCGGGGTGACCACGCTTCACCGCCGCGAGACTTTCGATGTCCTTGCGCTGCTTGGCGTCCGGGATGCTGCACCGGCCGCCCGCCGGTGAGGCGAACCAGTAGCTGATGGTGTTCAACATTTCCCAGGGGACCTGATCGGCGGGCGGCGTGCCGCCCCAGAACGCCTCCAGGATCGGCCGGTCCGGTGGCGGGGCGGCCTCGATCTCCGGTGCCCCGGAGGCAGGTGAGGCGGGGAGCAGGGCCAGGACCGCGGCAAGGCACAGCCCGAGCCGCAGGGCCAGATTCTTCGGTCGCATGGAAGATCCTTCCTATCGGTGACGCGTACGAGTGGTGGTGGCCACCAGGCCCGCCCGTGCGGCGGCGACGCCCGCCTGGAACCGGCTCTCCGCGGCGAGTTCCTGCATCAGCGCCGAGATGTGCCTGCGCAACGTCCGTTCGGACAGGCCGACGCGGCGCGCGATCACCTCGTCCTTGAGGCCGGCGGCGAGCAGGTCCAGCACCCGGGACTTGACGACGTCGAGGGTGCCGGCGTAACCCGCCCGGCCGGGATCGAAGTCGGTGCCGGATTCCCAGCCTCGGTCGTGCGACCCGGCGAGGAACTGCGCGATCACCGGCCCGTGCACCATCGCGACGGCCTGGTCGCCTTCGAGGCCGGCTCGGAGGAACGCGACCTCGCGGTCGAAGACGGCGAACCGGTCGAAGATCTCGTCCGAGGTCCGCACCCGGCCGCCGAGGGAGGCGACGTTGCACAGGAACGAGCGGGTCGCCGCGTCCGCGCGGGCCGCGTGCGGATACAGCACCCGGACGCGGATCCCGCGCCGCAGCGCGTCCAGCACGAGCGGCCGCAGATGCCGCGCTTCGGGCGGCTCGTGCGCCACGCAGGACTGCATCATCAGCACCTCGGATTTGCAGCCGTTCGCCGTTTCGACGAGCCGCAACTCGGTCTCGCGCGGATCGCGCGAGACCTGGATCGGCGAGCGGCGCGGGTCCGCCCGTTCCGCCCGGCCGAAGGCGTCGGCGAACGAGCGCAGTTGCCGTCGCCGGGCCAGCAGCAGGCTGCGCTGGTCGTGGATCGCCCGTTCCAGCGGCAGCAGCAGTTCGGTCCGCGCGCTGTCGGGATCGACCGCGACGACCTCGCCGTCGCGGGTCTCCCGGATCAGCCGCAGCCGCCGCAGGAGGCCGAACGCGCGGCCCACCTCGGCCGCCGGGACACCGAGCCGGGACGCGATCTCCGCGGGGCCGTCGCCGTCGAGGATCCGTGCGTAGACCTCGACGGCGAACTCGTCGGCCTCGATCAGGTCATGGGGCACTTCGCAGATCCCTGATCGAGCGGACCGCGATCAGCAGCCCGGTACAGCCGAGCCCGAGCACGGTCGCGAGGATCATCAGCGGCCGTGCGCCGAAAAGGCTCGCCATCGGCCCGGCGAGCGACCTGCCCAGCACCAGCGCGAGCAGCGACCCCGAGACGTCGTAGGCGTAGACCCGGTTCAGGAGTTCCGCGGGAATCTGGGTCTGGACCGTGGTGGACCACAGGACACCCCAGTAGGCGAGGCCGAAACCGGCCAGCGTCCAGCCGGCGACGAGCAAGGCGACCGGAAGTCCCACCGCGGGCGTGATCGGGTACAGCGCGAACAACGCCCAGCCGATCGCCCCGGACAGCAGCGGGCGGCTCGGGCGGACGCGCATGGCGATCGCGCCGCCCGCGACCCCGCCCGCGCCGAACGCGGCCATCCCGATGCCCAGCGCGGTCGAACCGTAGTCCGAGACGACCAGGTCCGCGCCGACCGGCAGGGACACACCCGCCACGAAACAGCCGTACACCAGGTGGATCGCGATCACGCCCCAGAGCCAGCCACGGGCGGCGAACTCCCGCCAGCCTTCGACCAGCTGACGCCAGAACGACGGTTCACTGTCCTCAGTGGACTTCACCGGCGTGAGCCGCAGGGCGAACAGGCAGAGGGCGCTGATGCCGTACGTCGCGGCGTAGATCCCGAACACGGTCCCGGTTCCGGCGACGGCCACCAGCACACCGGCGAGCGCCGGGCCGAGAACGCCCGAGATCGCCTCGGAAATCCGCAAGATGCCGTTCGCGCCCTGGACGTCCTCCGCGACCTGCGGGACCATGCTCGCCACACCGGGCTGGAACAACGCGGTGGCGGCACCGCTGAGGAACTGCAGGACGACGATCGTCGGCAGCGACGGCGTTCCGACGGCGAAGGCGACCGCCATCCCGCCCTGGACGACCAGCCGGACGAGATCCGCGATGATCATCATCCGGCGCGGCGTGAACCGGTCCGCGAGCACGCCGCCGAACAGCATGAACAGCGCGAGCGCGCCCATCCACGCGCCGAGGGCGTAGCCGACGCCGTCGATCCCGTGACCCGCCGCCAGCACGGCGATCGAGAGCGCGACGGGCAGCATCGCGTCGCCCAGCATCGACCCGCTGCGCGCGGTGAGGTAGAGCTTGAAGTTGCCGGTCCAGAGCCGTCCGGCGGCCGGTTTTCCCTCACCGGTCAGGGTTTCCGTGTCGTGACTCATACCGGCAGCTCCCGCCCGCTCGCGGAGTCGATGGCCGTGGCCGTCCAGGCGCCCGGATCCAGCGGATCGGCGGGAGGCTCGGCGCAGATCACGTAGTGGTGCGGTGCCAGCGCGGTCGGCCGTCCCGGCAGCGCGGCCAGTACCCGGGCGTGCAGGTCCGCGGGCGCCGCCGGACCGGCCAGATGACACACCAGCCGGTGACCCAGGACGTCGTCGGGCTCCGCGGTCACCAGATGCGGCCGGTCACCGAGGACGTCGGAGACCAGTTCCCGGACGGCGTCGAGCTCGACCCAGCACGAGTCCGAGAGGTACCAGCCTTCCCCATGTTCGACGGGGGCGAGCGTGGTGAGCGAATGCAGTTCCTTCACCGGAAGATCCGCCTCGGCCGCCGCGCGCAACAACGCCAGGAGGCCGCGGCCGAACTCGGTCACCTCGGCGGTGTCGAGGCAGGCGGGGTCGACCCACAGCGTCAGATCCAGTTCCGTGTCGAGGCGGTACAGGCAGCCGAAGAAACGGGTCGGGATGTCCTCCTGCGGCAGCAGCTCCAGCGTGCCACCGAGTTCGGGGTCGTCCTCGACGTCCGGTCCACCCGGCAGCCATACCGACGGCAGCCTGCTGTACGCGGAGCGAGGCGGCGTGCCGATGGCGGTGTCGCCCAGCGCGCTCATGTCGTTGAACACGAGATCCCTGGCGAAGGAGAAGCCCCGTTCGCCGGTGACGCGGGTGATCACTTCCCAGATGGCGTCGGCTTCGAACCAGCTGTGCCGGTACGCGGGCACGGACGCGGCGCGGACGGCGTGGACCAGTTCGTCGAACGTCTCCGGGATGGTGACCGGGAGCAGCGCGTCCTGCGCCATCGAGCCGAAGAAGCGGCGCAACTGCTTGAGCACCCGGTTGCCGGACAAGGACGTCGTCACGCAGGTGGAGTGCGCGGTCCGGTGCGCGATCAGCGCGTTGAGCGCGGCGAGGGCGATGGCGGAGGGGCTCGCGCTGGTCCGCTCGGCGATCGCCGCGATATGGCCGATCGCGGCCCGCGAACGGACTCGCAGCCCGGGCCGGAGGAAGCCGGTTCCGGTGGCGGGCACCGGGAACATCGCCTGCGGAACCGTGCGCAGCTTGCTTTCCCAGTACCGCGTCGCCGCTTGTCCCAGCCGCTGCACCGCAGGCGTCTTCTCGAGTTCGACGACGTCGAGAGGCTGCGGCGAGTCGTCCTCGGGCAGCTCGCGCCCCGCGGCCAGCTCGGTCCATTCGCCGAGGAGGAGTTCGCAGGTGGCGACGTCCATCGCGGCGTGGCTCACCACCCAGACGAGCCGGCGCGGGACGGCGTTCTCGGTCACCACGGCGAGCCGCAGCGGCAGCTCCGCGGTCAGATCGAAAACCCGGGACCGCAGGGCGCGCGCGGTGCCCTCGGCCGTCTGGAGGACGTCGCCGCCGCTCTCGACGACCTCGGCCTCCAGCTCGCCTTCCGCCAGCACATGCTGGAGCGTCCGGTCGCCGAACGAGTACGTCGTCCGCAGCGACTCGTGGCGTTCGAGCAGCACCCGGATCCAGGCGGCGACCTGGTCCAGCGGCGCGCCAGGCACGTCGAACACCATCGCGAGGTTGAGCCGCGTCGGATCGTCGTCGAGGGTGATGGCGCGGACGATGTTCGCGTGGCCGAACGCCAATGGGCCGGAGCGTGCCGTCTTGCCGGTGAAACGGACCTGGAACCGGGTCATTTCGTCACCTCGTGGGTCGGGCGGGCCAGGGGAGCGGCGGTGGTCTCGAATCGGCAGAAGGCGACTGTCGCGTCGTCGTGGTGTTTCCCGGCGAAGTGGCCTGGCGCGGTCCGAAGTTCGGCGCGGCGGGTCTCGTGGACGACGGCGGCCGGGCCGTCGAGCTCGGCGACGTCGAGCAGCTGGTGCCAGGTCCACCCGTAGCGTTCGACGAGCCGGTACGCGCCGTCGGTGAGGAGCGCGGCGCGCCGCAGCCGCGAGAGTTCCACGGTGCCGGTGCGGGCCTGGTCGGCGGCGGCCGGATCACTGCCCGCGACCCAGAACCCGCCGGGCGCGTTGCGCAAGGGCCGGACCTCTTGCCAGGTCAGGTGCAGCAGCTGGTCGATCCGGTCGTCGATGACGGCCTCGACGGTGCCGTCGAGCCGTTCGAGCACCACCGCCGCATCGCTGAGCACCAGGTAGTCGGCGAGACCGTCCCGTTCGCGCAGGATCGCCACGGTCGCGGTCGGGCCGCAGGGATTGCCGAGGTCGCAGGTGCCGGAGTGGGCGTCGCGGACCGACTCGATGGCCGCGCGGAGGACGGCGCGCAGGTCTTCGGCGGGACGTTCGACGAGGAGCCGGTCCAGCGCGGTGCCGAGCCTCGCCACCAGCCAGCGGACGTCGTGCACGCAGCCGGTCTCCGCGCCGGGTTCCGCCGTCGCACCGTCGATGACCAGCGCGTGATACCGGCCCGACAGCACCAGATCCTCGTTGACCAGGCCGTCACCCGGCTGGGAGAGACGATCGACTTTCATGCTTCTTCCCTTTCGTAGGCGAGCCACTGGGCCAGTGCGCGGATGCCTTGATCGAGTTCCGTCGCCGGTTCGTCGGCGACCAGGGGAGGGGCGGATGGGCCGTGCGGCGACGCCGGCCAGCTGACCGGAACCCTCCGGACGGTCCTGGCGACCGCGTCGGCCAGTTCCTGGCTGGTCAGCGGGGACGGCGTCGCGACGGTCCGCCGCGGCACGGGCTGGTGCAGGAGGTGGTGCACGGCGAGCGCGATGTCCCGGATGTAGGCCGGCCGGTGGGTCGCCCGCGCCGGGACGTCGGCCTGGATCGGCTGGGCCAGCAGGGCTTGCCGGGTGAACGTCTCCAGGACGGAATAGCCCTCGATTCCGGGCCCGTACGGAGAGCCGGTCCGCAGGACGCTGGTGCCCGGCGTGGCGGCGGGGACGGGTGCGCCGGGAGGGCAGACCTGGACCACGTGCCGCGCCGCCACCGGCGGGAGTGTGGAACCGGGTTCGGCGACGTGGACCACGGCGTCGACGTCCGGCCCGTCGTTTCCGTCCAGGACCTCGTATCCGCGATCGGCCAGATGACGCGCGATCTCCCGGCCGAGCGGGCGGTCGGTGGTGGTGACGAGGACGCGTTCCCGCCTGCGCGCGGGCGAACGTCGTGCCCGGGCACCCGCCTGGTGACCGAGACGGGCCAATTCGGACAGAGCGGGCCGCAGCGTCCGGAGCGTGGAAGCGCCGACGGTCGTGCAGACGCCGCCCGCGCCGATCGTGCCCAGCGCGAGGGAGCCGACCCGGTCGAGCCGACGGCCGGTCCCGAGTGCGCCGAGGAGATAGGCCGTGGTCCAGAGACCTTCGACGGCTTCTTCGTCGAGATGCCGTTCCAGCTCGGCGAGAGCGCCGAACACCGATCCGGTGACTTCGAGCCGTTGCTTCTGGCAGGCGTCGAAATCCAGGCCAGCCCGGCCGAAGTACCGCTCCGCGTCGATGGTCGCCCGTCTTCCGTCGTCGCGGACGACGCACTGCGCGACCCCGTGCTTGAAGAACGGGATGACGTCGGGATCGAGCGGGCCCGCGCCGAGCGACCAGTCGTCGTCGGACGGGACGGCGAAGCACGCCGACCGCCGCGAGCCGTGGGAGTCGTTGCGGAGGACGCTGGGCTCGTCCGCGTGCTCGACGAGATTCGGCGCGACCAGGAGCACCGGTACCCCGGCCGCGCGCAGGTACCGGGACATGACGACGTCGTCGGGCCAGGTCGAGCCGTGCGCTTCGGCGAAATCCGCGAAACCGGCCGCGACCCCCGCGGGCAGTGCCAGCGCGACGGTCGGGGTGTACTCGTGGGTCGCGGTGACCCATCTCGCCCCGGCCAGCGCGGCGAGCCGCACGGCGGCGCCGTTGCGGGAGTTCCAGTTGGTGTAGAAGGCGATCGCGGCCTCGGGCGCGGCCGCGACGGCGGCCCGGGCGTGGCCGAAGAAGCCGTCGGCGGGAACGGCGTCGTCCTGGAGGACCAGGTGGTGGGTCGTGCCTTCGGCGATCGCGGACCAGGCCCGGATCGCGGTGCGCAGGGCGGTCGGCGGTCCGGACGGCTCCGGATCGGCGACCGGCCGCAGCGCCCCGGCGGGCGCGGCGGCCAGCAGACGGCCGGTGAGTCCCGGCCGTCGCGGATGGGTCATGACGGCACCGGTGAGCACTATGTCGTGGCAGGGGGTCGGAGTGGTCACGTGGCTGGTCCAATCAGGACGAGAATTCGAGACGATCCAGAACGGAATCTAGGTCGGTCCCGGTTGGCACCACCAGAATTTGGCCGAAAGCGGACTCGGCGCCCGGCGAAAGATACTCCGGTAATGATCAATCCACAGTGGACGAAGAATGCGGCCGGAGCCGGACGATCGCTTCAGCCGAGCGCGTCGGCGGGAAGCCACCCGCATTCCGCCGCCCGGAATCCGAGTTCGAACCGGCTCCTCGCGCCGACGCGGGCCATGAGGACGTTCACGTACCGCCGAACGGTCCTCGCGGATACGCCCAGCCGGTTCGCGACCGCTTCATCGGTCATTCCGTCGACCAGGCAGCGCAGGATCGCCTGTTCGAACTCGTCCGGCCGAGCGGACGTCATCTCCCAAGGCGTCGCCTCCTCCCAGCGAGGGTCGAAGGCGTCGGCGAGGGCGGTGATCAACGTCGGCGTGGTCACCATGAGCAAACCTCTGGCGTCGTCGCCACCCGAAGGGACCAACGCCAGTCTGCGGTCTATCAAAAGGGATTCTTCGATCGCCCGATCGGTCACCTTGACCCGGAGCCCGTGCCGCACCGCCTCGACGATCTCACCGCGCGCGTGCTCCGCCGGTGCCGTGCACAGCAGCCGCACCCGGACGTGCGGCGGGAAGGCGCCGCGGCGCGCGGCCGCGGTGACGGTCCCGCCGAACCACGGCGAACCGCCCGTCGCCGTGGTCAGCACTTCCCGTCTTGCGGTGGAAACCAGATCGAGTACAGTCGACAAGCTCGTTCCATCGGCCGGGTTCGGAGCGGATGACGCAGACACTGACCTTGCCCCCAGGCGTGTTCGTCCTACACGATCGCACTTTGTTTCCCGCCAGCTGAATTCTTGTTCCGAAGCATGCGGAGAGCCGGTATAAATCTGGTATAGACCACTAATCCGGGAAGGTCGCGAGCACTTCGCGATTATTCCGGCGAGGTGAGTGGGGGGTATATGGAGTTCACGATTCTCGGGCCGCTCGGTGTCCGCGACGGGAATACCGAAATCGATCTTGGCGCGCCGAAAGTCCGCCGTCTGCTGGCGCTCCTGCTCCATCGCGCGGGCGAGGTGGTCCCGGTGAGTGCGCTGGTCGACGGTCTGTGGGCGGGCCGCCCGCCGCGCACCGCGGCGAAGAACCTCCAGCTCTACGTCCTCCAGCTCCGCCGCGCACTGGCGGATCCGGATCGCGTGGTGCACCGCAGACCCGGCTACCTGCTGGTGGTGAATCCCGGCGAACTGGACGTGCGGCGGTTCGAGGACCTCGCCGACCAGGCGCGCACGGCACACGAGCGGCGGAACGCGGTCGTCGCCGGAAGTCTCGCGCGGCAGGCGCTCGCGGTCTGGCAGGGGCCTCCGTTCAGCGGCCTGGCCGACAGCAGCGCCGCCCTCCAGGTCGAGGCGGACCGGCTGCAGGAACGACGGCTGGTCCTGCTGGGGCAGCGCATCGACGCGGATCTGGCGCTCGGCAGGCACGCGGACGTCGTCGCCGAACTCACCGAGCTGGTCTCGGAACATCCGCTGCGGGAACATTTCCAGGCCCAGCTCATGCTCGCGCTCTACCGGTCGCGGCGCCAGGCCGAGGCGCTCAAGGTCTACCGCCGGGCACGCGCCCTGCTCACCGGCGAGCTCGGTCTCGAACCGGGGGCGGAGCTGACCGACCTCGCCCAGGCCATCCTGCGCACCGATCCGGCACTGGACCTGCCCGCCGCCGAACAGCCGGTTTCCCCCGGGCCGCGGCAGCTGCCCGCCGCGGTGCCGACGTTCACCGGCCGCACCGCGTACCTGCGCCGGATCGACGCCCTGGTCGCCGGCGGCGCGCCGGTGGTGGTCGTCAGCGGCACCGCGGGAGTGGGCAAGACCGCGCTGGCACTGCAATGGGCGCACGGCGCGCTCGACCGGTTCCCCGACGGCCAGCTCTACCTGAATCTGCACGGCTACGCGCGGTCGGCCACGGTGACCGCGGCCGAAGCGCTGGTCCGGCTCGTGCGCTCGCTGGGCGTCCCGCCCGACCGGATACCGGTGGACCTCGACGAACTGGCCGCGCTCTACCGGTCCGAGCTCGCGGGCAAGCGGATGCTCGTGGTGCTCGACAACGCCGGCACGGCCGATCAGGTGCGGCCGCTGCTGCCCGGCCGTCCCGGCAGCCTCGTCGTGGTGACCGGCAGGCAGGAACTGCCCGGGCTCGTCGTCCTGCACGACGCCGGCGCCGTCCGGCTCGACCTGCTGAGCGAAGAGGACGGGCTCAAGCTGCTCGCCAGGATCGTCGGCGCGCAGCGGGTCAAGGAGGAACGCCGGGCGGCGGCGACGCTGGTCCGGTTGTGCGCCGGGCTGCCGCTCGCGTTGCGGATCGCGGCCGCGGACATCGGCATCGGCCGGGACCGGCCGATCGGCGCCGTGGTCGACGGGCTGCTGCGGGCCGACCGGCTGGACCGGCTCGGGGTCGACGGCGATCCGTCGACCGCGGTCCGCGCCGCGTTCGCGCTCTCGTACCGGCGGCTCGGCCCGGCCGCCCAGGGCTTGTTCCGGTTGCTCGGCGTGGTCCAGGTGCCGGATTTCAGCGCGCGGTCGATCGCCGTGCTCGCCGGGCAGTCCCCCGGGAACACGTCACAGGCTCTCGCCGAACTGGAGCGCGCGCATCTCGTCGCCCGGGGCGCCGACGGCCGGTACCAGTGCCACGACCTGCTCCGGCTGTACGCGACCGAACGCGCGCGGGCCGAGGACGGCCCGGCCGAACGCGACGAGGCCAGGATCCGGCTGTTCGGCTGGTATCTCGCGACGGCGACCGCCGCGGTCACACGGATCACGCCGCAGATCCTGCGGCTTCGTGAAGGAGCCGAATTCGGCGAGACCGATGTCGTCTTCGACGACGATGCCGAGGCGTTGGAGTGGCTCGAAGCGGAACGTGCCGACCTCGTGGCCATCGTCCACGACGCCGCCGCGCAGGGGCCGCACCGGGTCGTCTGGTTACTGGCGGACGCCCTTCGCGGCTTCTTCTGGCTCAGAAGGCATTCCGTGGACTGGGTCGCCGTCGCGAAGGCCGGGCTGGCCGCGGCGGTCGTCGACGGCGAGCCGCGCGGCCGGATCGCCGCCCAGCAAAGCCTCGCGCAGGTGTATCGCGGGCTGGGCGACTACACGGCCGCCGTCACGCACTACACCGGGGCGCTGGAGCTGGCGGCCGCCGAACGGTGGCCGGAAGCGGAAGCCGCCGCGCGCGGGAATCTCGCCGGAGTCCACTGGGAGCTCGGCGCGCTCGACGAGGCCGTCGCCGAACTCGACCGCGCGATCGAACTGAACAGCCGGATGGGCTGGGAAGCGGGACTTTCGGCCAACCTGCACAACATCGGGACACTGCTGCGGGAGCTGGGCAAGCCGCGGGAAGCCATGCGGCGGCTGGCCCAGGCCCTTTCGCTCATCGAACGCACCGGCAATCGTGACGGCGCCGCGCACGTGTACACCACGCTCGGCGAGGTCTATCTCGACCTCGGCAGGCTGACCGATGCGCGCGAGTCGCTGTCGAAGGGTGTTTCCCTGCACCGGGAGAACGGCGCTCGTTACGGCGAGACGACCGCACTCTGCACGCTGGCGGCGTTGTGCGCCGAGGCCGGGGATTTCGCCGAAGCGGCCGAGCACGCCGAGACGATGCTGGAACTGGCCCGGGAGACAGGTGATCGCCGGGCGGAGGCGAACGCGCTCGCCGCGCTGGCCGAACTCGGTGGCCGGACCGAGTTGTCCGTGGCTCCCGAGGTCCTGGCCGGACAGGCGGTCGAACTCGCCCACGAGATCCGCTACACCCGCGCGGAGATCGTCAGCCTGCTGGCGCTGGCGGAGGTATGTCGTCGTGGCGGGCGGCTCGACGACGCCGTCACGCATGCGGCCGCGGCCACGGAATTGGCCGCACGGCGGGACTTCCGGCTCCTCGCGGCCAGGGCGCACACGGTGCTGGCCACCACCAGGCGGGACCGCGGCGACCGGAAACAGGCGGCCGAATGCGCCGAGCGGGCGCTGATCCTGCATCGCGGTATCGGCAACCGGATCGGCGAGGGACACGCGCTCGCCGTCCTCGGCGAAGTCACCGCGAAACGGGATCCCGGCGCCGGGCAGGGACTTCTGCGGGAGGCGCACGACATCCTCGCCGACTGCGGTTCGGTCGAACGATTCCGGGTGGCGGACCTGCTCTCGACCTGAGGTCAGGCTGTCCCCAGCGCGATCGCGATCACGAGCCCCCGTTCGCAGGAAATGGAGACGTCGACCCGCTCGATGCCCAGCGCGCGGGCACGTTCGGCCGCCGCACCGCGCAACTCCACCGACGTCGCGCCCGCTCCGGAACGCCGGATCACGATCTGGGCGGGCGGAACCGGACCGGACAGGCAGGTCCTGAGCACCTTCAGCACCGCCTCCTTCGCGGCGAACCGGCAAGCGAGACAGACGCTGCCCGCCGCCGCCAGGTCGCCGAGTTCCTCCTGGGAGAACAGGAACTTCAGGAACCAGCCGCGCCGCGCGAGCAGGTCGAGTTCGGCCACGCGCAGCGCGTCCACTCCGACGAGCGTGGTCATCCGTTCCCGTGTCCCTTCGCGCTTCGCGCCGGACCCCCCGTGTCGAGTGGGTCGTGAGTGGTGACTCGTGTTCTCTTGAGGGTCAAGTCAAAGGTGGCGTGGTCGCGGACGGGTCGCTGGTGGGGTGAAGGGAGCCTTCACCCCGGCCGCTAACCCGCGCCGACCGCCACGCCGCCGGCGCCCGTGTCGCGAAAGCCACTTTCGCGACGCCTGATGTCCCGAAAGTGGCTTTCGCGACACGTTCGACAGGCGGAAGCCCGCGAAGATCCCTTCCTTGCAATCAGC
Source organism: Amycolatopsis sp. EV170708-02-1 (assembly GCF_022479115.1). Lineage (NCBI taxonomy): Bacteria > Bacillati > Actinomycetota > Actinomycetes > Pseudonocardiales > Pseudonocardiaceae > Amycolatopsis > Amycolatopsis sp. EV170708-02-1. The sequence goes on along the minus strand of NZ_CP092497.1, from coordinate 58,627 downwards.
GTAGGAGGCGTTCACAGACCGGTAGAGCGGGTGACCCTCTACGACACTTTTGCCTTACCCCTCAATAATCCGAATCGCCTCGCCATGTGGCCACTCTAAGCCGCCACCGCACCGGGAAACCAGGGTGCTGGCCGGTGTCGGCCAGTCCGCTTGCGGACGTTGAATCGCGCGGATTCCTTGCCGTAGCGTCGAATCGAGCCCGGAAGAACGGAGGAAGCCTTCGTGACCAGTGACATCAGCGACATCATCGACGCGGACGAACGGTTTCGCGGCCTGCTCGATCGCCTTTCGTCGAAGTCGATCGACGACTACTACAACCCCTATCAGATGTTCGAGTGGCCGGACAGCCTGCCCGAACGGATGTGGTGGATGAGCCCCGAGCTCACCACCACTCACGGCACCGAGTTCGCCACGACGCTGAGCGAAGACCGGCTCTTCGCCCTGTCGCGGTTCGAAAGCATCAACTTCTACAGCCTCAACGTGCACGGGATCCGCGAGCTGCTCATCGAGGTCGTCGCGCGTATCCACACGGCGGGCTTCGAGACGCCGTCGGAGTTCTTCCACCACTTCATCGGCGAAGAGAACGAGCACATGTGGTTCTTCGCCGAATTCTGCCTCCGCTACGGCGAAAAGATCTATCGCGCACCGGCGGCCGGCGCCGCCATCCCGCCCGCGTCCTCGTCCAAAGTGGAGAGCCTGCTGGTGTTCGCGAGGATCCTGATCTTCGAGGAACTGGTGGACCACTACAACTCGCTGATGGCGCGGGACGAACGCCTGCACGAGACGATCCGCGCGATCAACCGCATCCACCATCAGGACGAATCGCGGCATATCGCGTTCGGCCGGGAGCTGGTGGAGCATCTCTACGGCGACCTCAAGAAGACGGCGACCGAAGAGGACCTCGCCGAGGTCTCGGCCTATCTCCGGCGGTATCTCACCTACAGCTTCGAGTCGCTGTACAACCCGCAGGTCTACCGCGACGCCGGCATCGAGAACCCGCTGGAATTCCGGCGCGCGCTGCTCGACGCGCCCACCCGGCCCGCCACCGAGAAACAGGTGTTCCGCAAGACCTTGAAGTACCTGGAGCGAACGGGGATCCTGCGATGACCCGCACCACCGGCGTGGACGGCGCCGAAGCGCTGGCGATCCTCGGCCCCGACGAGACCGCACTCGTCCAGGAACTCGACCGGACCTTCCTCGGCTGGGCAGGCACCGCCGGGGCGCGGGAGATCAGCCCGCCGCCGCTGTACCCGGTCACCGACCTGGAGAAGTTCGACGTCTACGCGAACTTCCCGCATCTGGCGTTCGTGGCAGGCCCGCTGGATCTGACCAGCCGGGAGGGAAAGCCGGTCGACGGGCGGTTCGCCGGCGGCGATCTGCAGGACGGCCGTTACGGCCTGCCGCACGCGACCTGTTACGGGGCCTATCTTTTCTACGAAGGCACGAAGGTGTCCGAGACGGAGATCGTCACGCTCGTCAACCGCTGTTTCCGCAGTGAGGACCACTACAGCGGATTGCGGCGGCTGGCGAGTTTCCAGATGCGTGAGATCGTCGCGCTCGGCTCGTTCGAGCACACGCAGGAAGTCGTTTCCCGCTTCACGGAACGGATCCTGGCGTTCTCCGGTGAGCTCGGCCTCGGCCTGGAGAAGGAGGCCGCGATCGATCCGTTCTTCCAGAACGACGGCGCCCGCGCTCTCCTGCAGAAGCTGAGCCCGGTCAAATACGAGTTCCAGCACGGCACCCTCGCGATCGCCTCGGTCAACACCCATCGGAACTTCTTCGGCGAACGGTGCGACATCCGCCTCGGTGACGGCAAGGAGTTCGCCTACACCAGTTGTGTGGCGTTCGGCCTGGAGCGCTGGCTCGCCGTGCTGACCGAGGTCCACCACGGCGATCTCCCGGCGGCGCTGGCGGCCGTCCGAGCGGCGGCCGGCCGGGCCGGGTGACCATGCCCGCGAGACGGATCGGCATCGACGTCGTCCCGCTCAGCCGGGTGCGCGAGCTCGTCGCCCAGGACGCGGAAACCGCGCTGCGACGCATGCTCTCCGCCGCCGAACTGCTGAGTTCGTCCACTCCGGACGGTCCGGACCTGCCCGGTATCGCGGGCCGCCTGGCCGCCAAGGAAGCGGTGTTCAAACTCTTCCACGTCGGTGGGCAGCCCGTGCCCTGGCTCTCGACCGAAGTGCTCAAGAGCGACGGCGGCTGGCCGGTGGTCCGGCTCACCGGACGCGCCGCGCGGCTGGCCCGGGAAGCCGGGCTCGGCGAGATCGAAATCAGCATCACCCACGACGACGCGTACGCCATCGCGGTCGCGGTGTCCGCCGCGGACTGAGAAGGAACCAACCTCGAAGGAGAAGACATGCCCACTCCCGGTATCGAAAAGGTCAGTGACTGGATCCTCGGCAGGCACCCGGAACGCACCGAGCTGGCGTTCGAAGAGGACCTGATCGAAAGCCGCCTGGTCGACTCGCTGTCGTTCGTCGAACTGGTCTACGTGATCGAGGACGCCAGCGGCGTCGAGGTCGACTTCGACAACATCGACATCGCGGACTTCAAAACCCTGTCGGCCATCGAGAAGGCGTTCTTCGCCGGAGCGGGAGTCAGCTGATGCACGCCGTTTCCTATACCGCGCAGTGGATGGCGGCCGCTCGTTCGCTCGAGTCCGAGCGCGAGGACGCGCTGTTCGTCGACCCGCTGGCGAGCGCCCTTGCCGCGCCGGACGGGTTCCGGCTGATCGAGCGCTACGCCGGTGGCGGACTGCTGCCGTTCATCAGCATCCGCACCAGGTTCCTCGACGACACGATCGGCGAGCTGCGGTCGGATCCCGCCATCCGCCAGGTCGTGCTGATCGCGGCGGGGATGGACACCAGGGCGTTCCGGCTGGACTGGCCCGAGGACACCGTCGTCTTCGAGGTGGACCACGAGCCGCTGCTGGTGGAGAAGCAGCGGCGACTGACCGAACTGGGCGCCGAGCCGCGGGTCGATCGTCGGGTCGTCCCCGCCGACCTGACCCGCGAATGGCTGCCGGAACTGGAGAAGGCGGGCTTCGACCCGGCCCGCCCGACGTTGTGGGTGGCCGAGGCCCTCACCTTCTTCCTGACCGCGGAGCAGGCGGGCGGTCTGCTGGAGACGCTGGGTTCGGTGTCGGTCCCGGGAAGCAGGCTGGCGCTGGACATCCTCGGCCGTGCCCTGCTGCGCAGCCCGTTCTCGAAGCCGTTCCTCGACCGGCTGGCCGACGACGGGACACCGTGGATCTTCGGCACCGACAAGCCGGAGGAGTTCCTGCTGGCCCACGGCTGGAAGGTCGACGAGATCAAGGAGCCCGGCCAGCCCGGCGCGGGTGAGGGCCGCTGGCCGTACGAGGTACAGCCGCCGGAACGCCGCGGCGCCAACCGGCTCTGGCTCTTGCGGGCCGAATACCTGGAGGGCTGATGGGCGCGACCACCCTGGAACGGGTCGAATCGTTCGTCCCCGAGCGCAGCGTGCGCATCGAGGAGCTCGGCGAGCACCTCGGGCTGCGCCGGGCGGAACTCGGCGTGTTCCGGAAGTTCTACGGCCTCGACACCCTCCGGTTCGATCCCGGGATGGACCTGTTCGACCTGCTGTTGCCCGCCGCGAAGCGGGCGCTGGCGGCGCTGCCCGCCGGCCGGAGGATCGACAGGCTGGTGTTCGCGCATACGACCCAGGCGCTCGCGCCGGCGGACGTCGACATCGCCCAGGAGCTCGCGCGGCGGCTGGGGCTGGTGGACGTCGAGGCGTTCGCGTTGTCCCACCAGGCGTGCGTGAGCAGTCTGGGTGCCATCGACGTCGCGGCCGAGCTGCTGCGGGCCGAAGGCAAGACCGGCGGCTACGCGCTGATGGTGACCGGCGAGCGGGCGTTCTCGCCGATCGTGCAGCTGATCCCCAACACCGCGATCATGGCGGACGCGGCCTCGGCGTGCCTGCTGACGGTGGACGGCGACGGCGACGTCGTGCATTCCTTCGTCACGAAGACGCTGGGGGAGTACGCGGAATGGCTGGCGCTGACCCCGGAGCAGAACACCGAGTTCGGCCAGCTCTACGGGCCGCGGCTGGCCGAGGTGATCCTGGCGGCGGTGGCAGAGGCGGGATGCGGGTTCGACGATATCGATCTGGTGATCCCGCACAACGTCAACGCCCTCGCCTGGCGGCAGACGGTGAAGGCGCTGGAGGCGCCGCCGGAGAAGTTCTTCCTGGAGAACATCCCCAAGCTCAGCCATTGCTTCTCGTCGGACGTGTTCCTCAACTACACGACCTTGCGGGAGAACGGCAGGCTCGTCGACGGTGCCCGCTACGTGCTCGTCACGGTCGGTCTCGGTGCGACGTTCGGCGCCATGGTGATCACCCATCGGACGCGGGGAGCGGGACATGACGGCCCGCGACGAGGTGGTGTCGGCGATCGGGGACGCGCTCGGGACGTCCTGGAGCGGGAGATCACCGGGCTGACCGAGGACACACGGCTGTTCGACGACCTGCGGCTGGACTCGTCGAAGGTACTGGAACTGCTGATGCTGGTGGAGATGGCCGTCGGCATCACGGTGGATCCGGACGACCTCGACATCGATCACCTCCGTACCGTCCGTTCGTTCGCCGACTACGTCGAATCCAGGCAGGCCATCGGGGAAGGAGTGGCATGAGCGGCGAACCGACCCTGCGCGGCACGAACGCGGTGATCTCACCGCCGGGGCCCGGCTACCGGGAGGACGCGGCGGTCTCGAGGTTCCTCGCGGATCTCGTCGAACCGTTCGGGTCCAAAGTGGACGAAGAACGCTGGCAACGCGGCGCGCACGTCTCGCACAAGGCGCTGACCGACCGGCTGCTGGAAGCCGAGGGCGTGCGTGCGAGCCGCCCGCAGCTGATCATCGTGACCCACGCCCTGCCCGACGTTCTCCCGTTCACCGCCGTGGCGCCGTACCTCGCCGACCGGCTGGACGTCACGGCGACCACGTTCTCCGTGGCGCAGCAGGGTTTGGCCGCGCCGTTCACGGCCTTGCGCATCGTGGCGGCGTATCAGCGCTCGGGACGGTGCGAGGAGGCGGTCGTCGCGGTACTGGAGCAGACGACGCTCCCGACCCCGCATCCCCTGGTCGACGACGGCGGGCTGGTCGACTCGGCTGCCGCGCTGGTCCTCGGCACCGGGCCGGGGCCACGTCTGGCGTCGGTGTCGTCCGGCGGGACGGTCGGCGAGTTGCTCGGGCCGCATCGGGAGCCCGGCACGCTCGTGGTCCTCGGCCCGTGGGTGACGGAAACCGTCGATGCCGGGGACGTCCACCGGGTCGCGCCGGGCTCGTACTGCACCAGTGTGTGGCTCGCCCTGGCGGGAAACTGGCCGGCGTGGCAGGAGACATACCGGAAGGTCGTGCTCTGCGACACCGATCCGATGAACGGACGCAGTCACGCCGCGGCCTTCACCTTCCCGGCCGGGTAAGCCTGATGCGGATCGGGGCCGACCTGCTGTACCTCGGCGAACTGGACCGGCTGCTGGCACGGCCGTGGTTCCGTGCCTACGTTTACGCCGAGTCCGAACTCGCCACCGCGGCCGGGTTCGGCCCCGATCGACGCCGGGAGTTCCTGGCGGGCCGGTTCGCCGCGAAGGAAGCCGTCGCGAAGGCGATCGGCACCGGTTTCGCCGGAGGCGTCGCGCCGCGCCAGATCGCCGTCGAACGAGCCGATTCCGGAGCGGCCCTGGTGGTGCTCACCGGCGCGGCGGCCGCGGGCGCCGCCGCGCTCGGCGTCGTGGAGGTTCAGGTCTCGATCACGCACAAGGCGGACCTGGTCCTGGCGGTCGCGCTCGCGGTGTAGACAAGATCACCGTGCGGTGCGGGGCCAGGTCCAGGCGCACCGCAGGATGAGGGCGAGAACGATCAATTCCAGTGCGACACCGAGGCCGTAGAAGTACCTCCAGGACTCGCCCACCGCGTTGAACGCCGCGAAGGGGACCTGTATCGAGGCCACGATGAGGTTCGTGGTGCGGTTCGCCCGGGCGGGCAGGGTCATCGACAGCACGACCATGAGGGCCGGGATCGCCATGAGCGTGAGGAAGACGGCGAACAACGTCTGGCTGATGTCGAACTCGAAGACGACGCCTGCCTCGATGTCCTTGATGACGCCGGGTTTGTAGAAGGCGAGAATGTCCACATAGGCGTAGAGGAGCACCAGGCTCGTCCACGCCGCGGCGAGTTTGGCTCTCACCGGGATCCGCTGCTCGTCCAGTGCGGTCGTGGTGGTTTGACGTGTTGTCATCGTGGGCTCCGTTGTCGTGGTGAGGACCGGTGGGCCAACGATCGCCGAGCCCGGCCGCGGGCACATCGGCGTCGAGGCCGGACCCGCCCGGCCGCAGGGAGGAGCGGCGTCTCGTTCTTTCGGTCGGTCCCTGGCGCCTCGGCGGTCCCTAGGCTGGGCGCGTGACCCCCAACACCCTGCGCTCGCTGTGGACCGAACCGCGCGCCACGGACGCTCCCGGACGGATGCCGCGCGACTGGGTGCTGGTCGGGGCGTTGATCGTGACGGCGCTGCTCGAGGGAGCCCTCCGGGACGACGTCGCCTGGCGGCCGTTCGCGACGATCGTGGCGGTCGGACTCGCGCCGGTGCTGCTGTGGCGGCGTACCCACCCGTTGGCCTGTGTCGTGGTGGCCTTCGGCACCGCGACGGCGTTGGGACTGGCGAGTCTGCTGGGCGGGGCCCCGAGCGTGGGCCTCGACACGATGATCTACGTCCTGGTGCTCGTCTACGCGCTGGTTCGCTGGGGCTCAGGGCGCGAGATCGCGATCGGGCTGGCGGTGGTGGCGGTCGCCGCGGGAATCGGAATGGTCCCCGACCACATCGGGCCGACCGAGATCTTCGGCGGGCTCGCCATCCTCGCCGCGGCGGCGGCGGGCGGAGCGGCGTTCCGCTACCGCGCCGAGAGCCGTCGCCGGGCGGTGGACCAAATCCGCGGCCAGGAGCGGGTCGGTCTCGCGCGCGAGTTGCACGACATCGTCGCCCACCACGTCTCGGCGATCGCCGTGCAGGCGCAAGCGGGCCGGGCGATGGCCGGCCAGCGACCCGAGGCGGCACTCGACGTGCTGGCGGCGATCGAAGGGGAAGCGTCGCGGACACTTGCGGAGATGCGGGCGATGGTCCGGGTGCTGCGCGACGGAGCACCGGCGGGGTACGCCCCCCAGCCCGGCGTTGCCGACCTGATGTCCCTCGCGCGACGCGCCCCGGCCCCGGTCGTCGACGTGGAGTTGCCGGATGACCTGGACGAACTTCCGCCCCAGATCGACACGGCGGTCTACCGGCTGGCGCAGGAGGCGCTGACCAACGCCCTGCGGCACGCCCGCAACGCTTCACGCGTGGAGATCCGGGTCGAGGAGGGCGCGGGAACGCTGCGGCTGCGCGTGACCGACGACGGGCAGATCGACCCGGCACGGTCGGTGAACCATGGCTTCGGGCTGCTGGGGATGACCGAGCGTGTGCAGCTGCTCGGCGGCACGCTGCGTGCCGGGCCGGCGCCCGAGGGCGGGTGGACGGTCGACGCCGAACTGCCGACTAAAGTACGCCGATGACGGTGCGCGTGCTGGTGGCCGACGACCAGGATCTGGTGCGCACCGGCCTGTCGATGATCCTTGACGCCCAGCCCGGTATCGAGGTCGTCGGCCAAGCCGCCGACGGCCACGCCGCCGTCGAGCTGGCGCGTCGGCTCCACCCCGACGTGTGCCTGGTCGACATCCAGATGCCCGGGCTCGACGGCATCGAAGTGACCAAGCTCCTCGCAGGGCGGGGCGTTCCGGACCCGATCGCGGTAGTCGTGATCACGACATTCGACCTCGACGAGTACATCCAGGGTGCGCTCCGGGCCGGCGCCCGAGGCTTTCTGCTCAAGGACGCCGGGACGGAGCTGCTCGTCCAGGCCGTCCATGCCGCCGCCGTCGGCGATGCCCTGATCGCGCCGAACATCACCCGGCGGCTGCTGGCCACGTTCGCCGCCAGGGAACCGTCGAGCCGGCGGACCCAACCGATCGAGCCGCTCACCGAACGCGAGGAACAGGTGCTGACGCTGGTCGCCCGCGGCCGCACGAACGCCGAGATCGCCGCCGAGCTGTTCATCGGCTTGACGACCGCCAAAACCCACGTCGCCAGCCTGCTGACCAAAATCGGCGTCCGAAACAGGGTCGAGATCGCGATGTGGGCGTACGACACCGGCCGGGTGGGGGACTGAACCCAACCTTGCTTGAGCTGATGCCTGGGGCTGCCGGCGTTCCGGTCCCGCCCAAGGGCTGCGCGCCGCCCGCCGGAATCGCTGAGTCGAGGGGGCTTCTTGCGATGACCACGCAGGCGCCGGTGCTGCGGCTCTCTTTCCGGCGGAGTGATGCGATCCAGATCGGGACGCGGTCGGGGATGTGTGCCGAACGACTTTGGCGCCGGCGTGTCTGCCGAGGTCGCCCTTCCATCGTCGCCTGGGTCGCGGGTGCCGCGGCGGACAGATCAGCCCCTGGCGGTCAGTTCCAGCAGGAGGCCGGTGAGGTCGATGTGTTCGTCTACGCTGCCGGTCAGGTAGGTGAGGTCGACGAAGGTGTGGTCCGGGTCGAGTGTCGCGACGATCTTCGTCACTGACTCGGCGATGAGTTCCGGCTTCGTGTCCGGGGCGGCGTTCACTCGCAGCGCCACGCCCAGTGTCTGCGGGTCGCGACCGGCTTGTTCGGCGTCGGCCCGGATCTTGGCCAGGGTGGAGGTGAGCATGTCGGCGGGGAAGGTTTCGGGCACCGTCCAGACCGGCAGCCAGCCGTCCGCCCGCTCGGCGACCCGGCGCAGGGCCTTCTCGCCGAACCCGGCCAGGTGTACGGGCGGCTTGCGTGCCGGTTTCAGGTGGACGTGGGTCTCCGGGATGGTGTAGCCGATGCCGTTGTGGGACACGGTGTCCTTGGTCCACCAGGTGTCGAGAAGATCGAGTAGGTCGTCCAGTCGCTTGCCGCGTTCCGCCATCGGAATGCCGACGGCCGCGTATTCGTCGGGTGACCAGCCGATGCCCAGGCCGGGGAGTAGCCGGCCGTTGCTGGCCACGTCGATGCTGGTCAGCAGCCGGGCGAAGTTGGCAGGCTGATACTGCGTCGCGTTGATGGTGCTGGACCCGAGGATCGCGGTTTCGGTCACGGCGGCGGCGACGGCCAGTGCGGTGAACGGATCCTGGGCGGTCCAGAACTCCTCGGGCATGGTGTCGTAGCCCGGGTAGGACACCTCCGGGTTTACCGGCGACAGCAACCGGTCGCCGACCCAGAGACTGGCTGCCCCGGCCTGCTCCGCCGTACGCGCGTATCGCGCGATTCCGCCCGGTGTGGCCGCCGCCTTGCCGAATACCGGAAGGCTGAATCCAAGACGCATCAATACTCCCCTGAAGTGCGGACGGACCCTATCGGTCCTGGTGCCACTAGTACTCGCATTTGGTTGCGCGTTCAAGTATCTCGGGCGAAAGGACGCATGACCGGATTGGCGAGGTCCGCCGAACACGATGTCCCGGGACTGCCATTCCGGAGGGGGACGGCTGGGGATGTGGCCGACTGCGCGGTGCGGTTCCACGGCGCCGGCCTCGTCTAGTGCCGCCCACGCTTTGGGTGCAGTGCGTCTGGCTATTGGTCGGCTCGGGTGCTTTGTCGTCTTCGTGCCATTGCATGGCCGTTCCGGGCACTCTTTCGCGATGAACGGGCATAGTCGGATCTGGTGACTGGTGGTGTGCGCCGGCTCGTGCTTGCCTGGGCGGGCACGAGTGAGTCCTGCTACTGGGGATGGTTGGTTTTGGCGAATCCGTTGGTCGCGGAGACGGTCAGCTCGACGACGTGGGCGACCGGGGTCCCGCTGCTGGAGGAAGCCCAGGGAGTGAAGTCCAGCATCGAAAGCGGTGACTGGGCTTCGGCGGTGATGGGTGTCGCGGGGACGGCGCTGGAAGCCCTGTCGGTGGTGGCCGATCCGTTCGGTTCGGTCCTCGCCGCGGGCGTCGGCTGGTTGATGGAGCACGTCGGCCCGCTCAAGGAGGCGCTGGACGAACTCGCGGGCAATCCGGATCAGGTCGCCGCGCAAGCGCAGACTTGGCAGAACATCGCGAAGGAGCTCGAGAGCGTGGGGCAAGACCTGGTCATGCAGGTCGACGCCGACGTGCAGAGCTGGGTGGGCACGAGCGCCGACGCCTACCGCGCGCAGAGCACCGAGCTGGCCACGTTGATCTCGGCTGCGGGGGAGGCGAGCGCGGGCGCGGGGAGCGGGGTCCAGACCGCGGGCGAGGTGGTCGCGGCAGTGCGTGGACTCGTCCGCGACATCATCGCGGAAGTGGTGGCACACCTGGTTTCCTGGGCCCTGCAGGTGATCGCGACCTGCGGGATCGGGCTGACCTGGGTGGTGCCGCAGGTGGCGGCGCTGGTCGCGAAGACCGCGACCAAGATCGCCGGCATCGTCAAGAGCCTCATCGGCGCGCTCAAGAAGCTGTCGGTGCTGATTCGCAAGGCGGACGACGTCTTCGGGAAGGCGTCGGACGGGCTCAAGAAGATCAAGACCGGCAAACCGCCGGCCGCGCGACCGCCGGGCTCGCTGTCCCCGGGAAGGACCGGTCCCAGCAGCTCGGGCGGTGGATCGCGCTCGCTCGACCAGTCACCGGGCAAACCGGACCAGCATCCCTACGGGGGCGTGGACGTCCCCCAGTCCGCGCACGACCACGTGAGCCTGGGGAACCTCAAGCCGCCGAGGCCACGGCCACCCGGCAGCACGGCGCCGCCGAGGCCTTGGGGGTTCACCGGCGGACACATGTTGAACAGCGACCTGCCCCCGGGCACCGCCCCGCACAACACGCCCGGGCCTGGTGGCCGCCCCAACTGGCACGGAGCCGGGGTGAACGGCGGTAACCCGCCGGTGTACCAGGGCCCGGTCGGCCCGCCGCCGCACAACGCGCCACCGGCGCCGCCCGGCACGGGACCGTATGGTTCATACCCTGACGCCAATGGTGTCTACAACCTGCACCACCCGACGATGGCCGACCCGAACGGCGGCGTGGCGGGCAAGCCGATGAGCACGATGTTCCCGCAGGGCCTGAACCAGGGAACCGTGCAGAACCTCGGGGATCAGGCGTGGAACGGTGGCAACCCGAACGGGGGGATCACGCCGATGCCGGTCAGGCCTGGAGGCCAGCAGAGCTACCAGTGGCAGGGGCAGGGACAGATCCCCTTCACACCTATTTGGGATCCCGGTGGTGCCAACCACGGCAGCGGCAGCGGGAACCATCCGAACGCGGGCAGCACCATCAACATCTCGGGCTTCGCCAACCCGAACGGAATGGCGGGGCCGGGCGGATTCCTCAGCCCGCCCACCTACTATCCCGACGGCAGGCTGGATCCGCCGGTGAAGTTCCCGTGACGACGAAGGAGAACCCGCGCAAATGACGTCTCCCACCCTGAGCTCGCCTCTCACCGTGGGGGACTCGATCGGGCTCGCCTTCGACGATCATCGCCGGTTGCGGATCATGGCGCCGGAAGAACTCTTGCCGCTCGCGGCCTGGCTCTACACCGACGTGCAACCGAACCTCTCGATGCTCGATCAGCTCGGTGCGACATTGCAGCGATGCCACGCCGAGGAACGGACCCTGGTCGGGAACGGATGCATGATCGATTTCGTCAACGATCTCGTCGTGCTGGAGAGCCGCTATAGCCGGTGGTCGCGGAAAGTTCTGCCGCAGTCGGTCTTCTGGCCCGTGCTCAACGGGTTGAAGTCGTTCCTGGAGGCCACTGCGGGGCAGCCGGGGTTGGATCGCCCGGAGGGATACCCGCTAGCGCCAGTGCGCCATTTCGAGGACTCCGCCGAAGACATGAGCAAGCCGTTCTTCGTCACCCACACCTATTTCCCGGCGGACTGGACCGCCGACGACGTGCGGGCAGCGGGCCAGGGAGCTTGGACGTCGCCGACCGCACTTCGCGACGAGACGACCGGCTTATGGTCAGGTATGTGGCGAGATCTCGAACTGGCGGGTTACTTCGAGCCGTCGACCGGCGAAGTTCAGACCTATTTCCCCGTGATCGCGCCATGACCGCTCGGGCCGCGAGGCCCGACCGATCGTGGCGGCTGTGGTCGACGCGCTCCCGAAGCATGCGCCGAGTTCCATCAGGTCGACCGCCTGAGAGATGAACTCCTGGCGAAGCGGCGAGATCTTCATGTGGCTCCTCAGTCGTTCGAGTGGACGAGTTCGGCAATGCGCTGAGCGGCGGTTGCGGGGTCTACCGCGTCGGCGACGATGCTGAAACTCGTCGACATACTCGGTCGAGGCCGCTTGTGCGCCCGCGGTTCTGTCGGCCGGCGAGGTACGGGACGGTCGCCGCCATGGTGACGGCCAAGCAGGTTGCTGCAGGTCACCTCACTCGATCGCAAGTACCTCGGCGCACCCGCTCTGTCACCGAGCGGACCTTGCCCAGTCCGGAGCCATGGGCTGCGTTGGTGGAGCCTCCCGGGTGGGGGACGGCCGGATGACCGAGGTCACCCCGTCGCGCGTTCTCGGGCGACGCGCAGGACCTCTTCCGATAGCGCGGGTTCGGCATGTAGTGGGCCACCTCGACTCAGTAGGTCAGCGCGTGGCGAGACCGGGACGCCGACTTTCGTGTTGTGCCGCAACCGTTCCTACGGCATGGTCCTGATCGCTATGGACAGCGGAACCGAGGAGTGCGTCCACGCACCGCTACCGGTAGCGCGGTCAGTACGCGACTGTGACGACCTTCCTGCTCGCCTCGGGCTGGTCGATCAGCCGCAGCATGAATTCGGCCGCGTCCGCGGCCGCGATGCGGAGGGCAGCGCGCAGGGTGTGCCCGTAGGCCGTCCGGTAGCGGCCGGTCGGCGGTCGGTCCATCACGTACGGCACCCGCATGACCGTCCAGTCCAGGTCACAGCCGCGCATGAAATCCTCCATCAGCGCGACATCGATGAAATGAGCGCCGAGCACACGCTTGGCCACCGGTGTGGCGAAGTAGTGCATGATCAGCCCCGCGCCCGGTTCGCGTTTGGGCGGGTGCGGGCGGCCGGGCGTCGGCACGGTCGAGACACCGACCCCGCTGACGACGAGCAGGCGGGGTACCGACGCGGACTCCACCGCGGCGGCGAGCGCCCTGGCACTTTTCGAGACGATGCCGTGCTCGGCTTTCTTGCGCGGTCCGATCGCCGACAGCACCGCGTCAGCGCCGTCGACCGAGGCCTTGAGCGGGGCCGGATCCGCGTGGCTCAGGTCTGCGGTCACCACCCGCACGTTCGGCGCACTGCGCACCTGGGCGCCGAGTTTCGCCGGATCGCGGGCCACCGCCGTGATGTCGTGGCCCGCGGCGATGGCCTGAGCCAGGATCTGCCGTCCGACCAGGCCGGTCGGTCCGAAGATGGTCAGTTTCATTTGCTGCTTCCGTTCTTGTCCGCGGGAAACGGGGCGAGGGCATCAGCCTGCGAGACGGGGCGACCAAACCTGCGCGACCAGCACGGTGCTCGCCCCGAACAACGCCACCCCCAGCGGGGCATGGACGGCGAGGTCGCCGCTGCCGCCGACCACGAACTGGACGCCGATCAGCACCAGAAGGATCGCGCTGATGGCCGCGTGCCGCGCCGATCCGCGGCCCACACGCCACACCAGGAGCGCGGCGACGATCTGCACGATCATCGCCGCCGTGACGAGGGGGCCCGTGGCGTGGTGCACCGAGCCGCCGCCTCCGCCGGACAGGAGCTGACCGGCGGTGATCCCCTGCACCAGCAGCGTGGCCGCCAGCAACACCGTGCTCACCTTCAACAGGCCGTAGAACCGGGGACGCTGCATGTCGCTCACCAGGTCACCCGCAAAGCGCGCACGCCGTACACGAGGCTGAAGACACGGAAGTCCATCGGTTCTTCCGGGGAGGCCAAGGCGAGACCGGGAAAGCGTCGAAGCAGCGCGGGGAGGGCGATGCGCAGCTCCATCCTCGCCAGTGGCGCCCCGAGACAGTGGTGTGGACCATGCCCGAAGGCAACGTGGCCGGTGGTTCCCCGCGTGATGTCGAACGTCTCGGGATCGTCGATCAGGGCGGGGTCGCGGTTGGCGGCCGGAAGCGAGCAGATCACGAGCGATCCCCCGGGGATGCGGTGCCCGCCGATCTCCATGTCCGTCGTGGTCGTTCGCGGCGGCAGCGACTGGACGACGGACAACCAGCGCAACAGTTCCTCGACGGCGGGCTCGATCAGCCCGGGATCCTCGCGAAGCATCGCCAGCTGGTCCGGGTGCCACAACAGAGCCAGTGTGCCGAGGCCGAGCATGTTCGCGGTCGTGTCGTGCCCGGCGAGCAGCAGAAGTCCCGCGATGCCGGTCAACTCGTCCGAACCGAGCTCGTCGCCGTGCTCCCGCACGAGCATGCCGAGGAGGTCCTCGCCGGGATTCGCCCGGGCGCGGGCCACCAGGCCCGCCATGTAGTCGTGGTCCTCCCGTTGCGCCGCGACTCGCTGGTCCATCGGCAGCGAGGTGTCGAGAATCCGCACGGCACGCTGGTGGAACTCGCCGCGGTCGGCGTACGGGACACCCAGCAGCTCGCAGATCACCAGCGACGGCACCGGCAACGCGAAGTGCGTCACCAGATCGGCATTCCTGCCGGCTCGCTCCAGATTGTCCAGGGTCGCTTGGACGATCTCGGTGATCCGCGGCTCGAGCCTGCCCATCCGCCGTACGGTGAACTCGGGCGTGAGCAGCCGTCGCAAGCGCGTGTGGTCGGGCGGGTCGAGCCGGATCAGCTGCCCCGCCGTGGGGGCGTCCCCCGGTACCGGCGTCAGTGCGCTGCTGAACCGGGCCGGATCCGCCAGCACCTCACGGACGTCTTCCTTGCGGCTGACCAGATAGGCGGGCAGGCCGAAAGGCGTCTCGACCCGCACGACCCCCTCGCCGTCGCGGGCCTTCGCCAACTCCGCGACCGGGTTGAGACCGTTCCTTCGCATGTGAAGCGGCATTGCTTCGGTCATTTTCTGCCTTTCCGGTTCAGGATTGGACGTCGAGCCACTCGGTGAACGTGGGGTCCACGAGCTTGGTGTGCGGGCTCGGCAGGAAGCCGCCGGCGGCCGCGATCTCGGCGTCGGGCATCCGGGATCGCGGGCCCGTCGTCGTTGACATGGGTGGTTTTCCTTTCTCTTGGCGTCGTGCCCAAGAGATCCCGGTGACCCGATTCCCGTGACAGAACGCCCTTGTGACACAGGCCACTGGGCTTCGGTGTCACAAAGGGAGAGCGTCGTCAGCCGCGTTCAGGCGCCGAGGCGGTTGTAGATCCGGCTGGCCGGGAGGCGGCCAGCCGGATCGACGCGCTCCAGGGCTCGCCGAGCGCGAACCCGGAGTAACACCGCCCGTATCGGGCGGCTTCAGCAGGACATCGCCCACGCTCGAGATGCCGGCAAGTCTTGGCCGCTGTTGCCAAAGACCCTCGTCGCATCAATCCGGCGGGTTCTGCTGGTACGCAGAAAGGTCAGGATCGTGGAGCGGGAGGAGTAGTACCACGGCCCGTCCCGCAAGGAGCCCTTCGAACACCGGACGGATCTTCGCAGTGGCGGTCACGCCCCTCTGTTGCTATCTCGTCGGGTCAACGCTGGGGTTGTGGGCCGCATCTGCCTGGATGACGGTTTCGCCGCGGTAGTCCTGGCACGTGTCATTGCCTTCGTACGTGGTCAGGTGGCCGTCCGGCATACCGATCCTTCTCGCAGCGCGACCACGCGGTGGCAGCTTGCCAGTGTGGCGGGGCGGTGGCTGATGACGAGGACACCGATGTCGTTCCCGGCTGAGGCGAGTGCCGCGGTGATGGCTTCGTCGGCCTCGGGGTCGAGGTTGGCGGTGGCCTCGTCGAGGACGAGAATGCGCGGGTTCACCAGTAGTGCCCTGGCGACGGCGACTCGTGCTCGCTGTCCACCGGACAGTCCGTCACCGGATTCGCCGACGGCGGTGGCGAGTCCGGCGGGGAATCCGGCTCCCGGGTCGAGGATCCCCGCCCGCCGCGCGGCCCGTTCGACTTCGGTGTCGTCGGCTTCGGGTTTTCCGAGCCGGATGTTGGTGGCGATCGTCCCGGTGAGCAGGCCGGGTTCCTGGGGAACGGCGCTGATCGCGCGGCGGAGGTCGTCGTCGGTCAGCTCGGTGAGGTCGACGCCGTCCAGGGTGATGTGACCGGTGTCGGGGTCCCACATCCGGGTCGCGAGCAGCGCGCACGTGGTCTTGCCTGCGCCGGATGTCCCGGTGAGGGCGACCCTTTCACCGGGGCGGACGGTGAACGACACGTCGCGCAGGACCGGTGGAGCGCCGTCGCGGTAACCGAAGGACACGCGATCGAAGACGAGTCCGGTCGCGCGCTCGCGGGGCGGCAGCGGCCGGGGTACGCGGGGCTCGTGGACCGCCGGTGCCCGGTCGAGGATTTCGGTGATCCTGGTACCGGCGGCGCGCAACGTGCCGACGTTGCGCAGCAGATCCGAAATCTGCGCGATCGGGCCGAGCGCCGCGGTGGCCAGCACCATGGCGACCGGTGCGAGCGCGCGGTCGATCGCGTCGAGATTCGCCGCGCAGACCGCGAGCGCGCCGATCGCGCTGAGCGCCAGAGCGGCGTCCGTGACGGCGCGTTCCCCACCGATCCGGGAGCCGATCCTCGTCTGCACGGCGGTCAGCGCACGCGTCTGTTCCTCCAGGGCGGCGGTGCGACGGTGCAGGGCGCCCGCACTGCTGAGTTCGCCGAGTCCGCGGACGGTGTCGACGAGTTCGGCGTTGAGGGTCGCGGCGGCCTCGGTGAGTTCGGTGCCCTGCCGCGTTCCCGCCCGGCCGGAAAGCCACGGCAGCGCCGCGGTCACGGCGACGAACGGTACCCACGCCAGCAGCAGCCACGGCGTGACGAGGAGCGACAGGGTCGCGGTGGCGGCGAGCATCATGGCCGAGGTGAGTGCTTGGGCCGCGGTGTGCGCGTAGAGCCATTCGAGACGGTCGATGTCGGCGAAGGCGACGGATACGAGATCGCCGCTCCGGCGGGGCTTCCGGCGGTCGGGCAGGCTCACGCGCAGCCGATCGAACACCCGGGCACGCAGGGTGCCGATCAGCCGGTAGGCCAGATCGTGGGAGACCCAGGACTCGCGCCAGGTCATCGCCGCGGTCACCACGGCCAGGCCACACAGGACGGTGACGACGATGGCCAGTGGCGCGGTGCCGGTCGCCGCAGCCCGCCCGGCCAGCCACGTGCCGAGCACGGTCGTCGTCAGCGCGCCGAGCTGGACGGCCGCGTTGCTCACGACCGTCCAGACGAAGGTGGCCCGCTGCTCGCCGATGACCGGCAGAAGCCGCCGGAGCGGCCCGCTCACGAGTGGACCGCCTGCCCGGTGACGCGGCCGGACTCGATCGTGACGATCGCACCGGCGTCACGCAGGGCGGTCTCGCGGTGGGCGATCACGATCCGGGTGGTGCCGTCGCAATGCTCTGCAAGCCGGGTGAGTACGCGGTTCTCGGTGTCGACGTCCAGGGCCGAGGTCGCTTCGTCGAGCAGCAGCACCGGAGGCGCGGCGAGCACGGCCCTGGCGATGGCGAGGCGTTGCCGCTGACCGCCGGACAGCTGGGTCCCGTTCTCGGTGAGGACCGTCGCGAAGCCGTGGGGGAGTGCCTCGACGAATTCGATCGCGTCCGCGACGTGGGCGGCGGCGCGGATCTCGTCGTGTGTGGCGCCGGGACGGGCGAGCCGGAGGTTTTCTTCCACGGTGCCATGGAAAAGATAGCTGTGCTGGCCGACGACGCCGATGCTCGCGCGGAGCGCGGCGAGGGTGTACCCGGTGATCGGGGTTCCGTCGAGTTCGATCGTCCCCTGCTGCGGGTCGGCCTCGCGGACGAGAAGCCGGGCGATCGTGCTCTTCCCGGCACCCGACGGGCCCACGATCCCGGTCGTGCTCCCCGGCGCGCATTCGAAGCCGATGCCGGAAACGCCCGCGCCGTTCGGGTACCGGTACCCGACGTCCCGCAGTAGCAGCCGAGCCCCGTGCCGAGCGGGTTCGGTGCGGGTGCCGGTGTCGGCGACCTGCGGACGAGCCGTCATGATCTCGTCGATGCCCTCGACCGCGCCCAGCCCTTGATAACCGACGTGCCAGTGGGCGGACAGGTCGAGTACCGGGCGGAAACATTCCCTGGCGCACAACAAGAACAGGAACACCGATGCGGCGGGCGCCGGACCGCTGACGACCCCGGCGCACGCGACGACGATCGTGGCCGCGAGGCCGAGGTGCAGTGCCAGGGCGCTGACTCCCGCTTCCACCAGTGAGACGCGCAGCTGGGCCATCGTGACCCGGTGCAGGCGATCGCCGCGATGGGCCAGTGCCTCGCCTGCCCGGCGTCCCGCGCCGAAGAGCCGGAGGACACCGATCGACTGGGTCGCCTCCAGATAGTCGGCGGCCAGCCTTTCGTAGGCGCTCCACCGGGTTCGGCCCGTCCGGAGCAGCCGGGCGTCCCAGAAACGGGGGACGGCCACGGCGCACAGGACAGCCGTCGCGAGGATCGCGGCGGCGGGGACCGACACGGTGAACAACCACCCGGCGATGGCGGCAGGAACCAGACAGGTCACGAGCAGCTGCGGCAGATAGCGGCTGTAGTAGGCGTCGAGGGCTTCGACCCCGTCGACGACCGTGTGCGTGATGGCGCCCGTGCGCTCTCCTCGCGTCCAGGCCGGTCCCAGTGCGGCGATGCGGCGCAGTAACTCCCCGCGCAGCCGGGTGCGGATGGCGATGCCGAACCTGGCCGCGGCCACCTCCCGTGTCCACAGCAGGACCGCGCGCACCCCGACGACGCCGGTCAAGGCCGCGATCGCGGGTGCCACCGTCGTGAAGTCCCCGCCTCGGGTGAGATCGGCGAGGACGGACGCCGTCAGGACCGCTCCGCCGACGTAGCAGGCCGACACGAGTATCGACAGCAGCGCGAGCAGCAGGACGGGCGCGAGGACGACACCCGCAAGGCGCAGGAGCCTGCGATGGATCACCGGGTGAACGCGTCCGCGTGGAGTCGTTGCGCGATCTCCCGCACCACCGAGATGTTCCCGAGGGTGCCGGGATAGGTGTCGGCGGCGTCGATCGCGATCAAGCGCTGTTCGCGGACGGCGGTCATGGCGGGGAAGGTACGGGTGAGGTAGTCGATGCTCGCCTGCTTCTGCGCGGGCCCGTTGACCGCGAACACGATCGCGTCGGGATTCTTCGCGGCGAGCGCCTCGGGGGTGATCTGCGCGGCGAAGAACTTGGCGAACTGCGGGTCCTTCGGCGAGAACACGTTGTCCCCGCCCGCCCTGCGGATGATGTCGTACTCGATGCCGGCGCCGATCGCGGTGACGGTGGTGCCCTCCAGGAACACCTGGGCGACGGTGGGGCGGGGGCGGCCAGCGATCGCTTTGTCCACAGTGGCCAGATCCGTACGGCCCTGATCGACCAGAGCCTTGGCCTTGTCCGGCACGGCGAAGATCCTGCCGAGGTTCTCCAAGTCGGTGAAGAGATCTTCGACCGTGCCGTTCATGCGGCGTTCGGCGCAGCCGCCAGCGGCGACATAGGCGGCGACGCCGCTTTGCCGCAGTTGCTCCAAGCTGGCGAAGCCCTTCTCCGCGGTGAATTCGTAGGTGGTGGGGGAGAAGACGAAGTCCGGCTTGGCGGCCAGGAGCTTCTCCCTGCTCGGCGGCCCGGACTCGCTCAGCACCGGGATGGCGGCGGCCTGGGCGGCCACGTCTTCCGGGAGCGGTGCGGTGGCGGTCTGTGCCTGTCCGACGAGCGAGCCCGCGAGACCGAGCCGCAGCAACAGTTCCGTCTGCGACGGGCTGAGCCCGACCGCGGCGCGGGGTGCGGCGCCGACGGTGACGTCCCGGCCGCAGTTAGAGACGGTGACCGCCGTGCCGGCGTTGTTCGACGGCGCGGCCGGAGTGACCGAGGTACCGCACCCCGCGATCAGCGACAGGCCGGCACCGAACGCAGCAAAGGACAGGGTTTTACGCATGGTTCTCTTTTCCGGGAGTGCTGAGAGGTGAACGGGTCTCCGTGCGACGGCCGAAGACCAGCACCGGCCTGCCGTCGCGCGGGTGGGTGAGCTGGTCGACGGCGACGCCGAACACGTCTTCCACGACGCGTGGGGTGAGCGCTTCGTCCGGCGTTCCGGTGGCGACGACGCGGCCGGCGTCGAGTACCGCGATGTCGTCGCAGTAGGTGGCGGCGAGGTTGAGGTCGTGCAGGGCGGCGACGATGGTGCGATCGAGCCCGGCCGCGATCCGCATGAGTTCCAGCTGGAAGGCGATGTCGAGGTGGTTGGTCGGTTCGTCGAGGACGAGGACGGGGGAGTCGGCCGCCAGCGCGCGGGCCAGCATCACCCGCTGCCGCTGTCCGCCCGAGAGCCGTCCGATGGGCCTGTCAGCGATGTCGGTGGCGCCGACCCGGTCGAGCGCGGCCCACGCGAGATCGAGGTCGGCTTCGGTGTCACGGCCGAATCCGCGCTGGAAGGGCACCCGGCCCAGGAGCACGACGTCGAGGACCGTTAGGTCGAACTCGGACGACGTCTCCTGAGTCATCACCGCCACCGCCCTGGCGACGGTCCGCCTGTCGGTGCGCCACACGTCGTGCTCGCCCAGCAGCACCCGGCCCGAGGACGGTGCGACGGCGCGGTAGAGCGTGCGTAGCAAGGTCGACTTGCCGCTGCCGTTCGGGCCGACGAGCCCGAGGAAACGGCCGGAGCGGACCTCGATGTCCACGTTCCGCAGTACCCGGTTGCCGCCCAGCGTGGCGCTGACCTCGTGGAAATGGACCTTCACCGGCCGAACCCCGCTCGCGTGGCGGTGTCCCGGCGCATCAGCCACAGGAAGAACGGCGCGCCCACGACCGCGGTGAGGATCCCGATCGGTATTTCGCCGGGTGCCGCGACCGTGCGCGAGAGCAGGTCGGCGACCATGAGGAACAGGGCGCCGCCGAGTACCGCGACCGGCAGCATCCGGCGATGGTCCGAGCCGACGAGGATCCGCGCCACGTGCGGGATCACGAGACCGACGAAACCGATGCCGCCGCTGACCGACACGATCGACCCCGTCAGGAGGGCGGCGGTCACGAGAAGGACGGCGCGGAGGCGGTTCACGTCGACTCCCAGCGCGGTCGCGGACTCGTCGCCGCTCAGCAGCGCGTTCATGGCCCTGGTCCGCAGTCCCACGACGACACAGGCGGCCGCGAACGCCACCGCCGGCACGGCCAAGGAAGCCATCGAGGCGGCGGAAACGCTGCCGAGTAAGAAGAACAGGACGCTGAAGACGTTCTGTGCCTCGGTGGTCAACGTCAGATAGCTCGTGATCGCGCTGAACAGGGAACCCAGCGCGACACCGGACAGGATCATCCTGGTCGGCGACAGGATGCCGCGATGCCGGGCGACCAGCGCGACGCACACACTGGCCACCAAAGCCCCGGCGAAGGCCGCCGCGCCCAGGGGAAGCCCGCCCACGGCGGCCGAACCGAAGGTGATCACGAGCACCGCGCCGACCCCCGCCCCGGACGACACGCCGAGCAGATACGGCTCCGCGAGCGGGTTGCGCACGATCACCTGCATGATCGCCCCGGCGAGCGCCAGCCCCGCCCCGGCGAGCCCCGCCAGTAGCGCGCGAGGGAGCCGGAACTGCCATACCGCCTGGTCCTGCAACACGGTCAGGCTGCCGTCCGACATCCACGGCACGTCCGGCACCAGATGACCGGCCACGATCCGCGCCGTGTCCGTGAGCCCGACCTCGACCGTCCCCACCGAACCGGATACGACCAGCAGCACGAGGATCGCGACGGCGAGGACCGTGACCGTCCCCCGGTGCAGAAGGCGGGACCGGGCAAGTGCCGCCTGCCGGTCGCGAACGCCCGAGGGCGACGCGGACGGCCGCGAACGAACAACCATGGGGGACGCCGATCGATCTGTGGGGGAAGGACACCGGAGCTTAACTGCACTCGATAATCGTTATCAACAGTAGTGGATCCAGGTTGCGCAGACTTGGCAATGATTATCATCACTGTATGCTTGCGAGCGACAGGCCGAACCCGTGGCGCCTTCGGCGCTCTCGGCCGCCCTTTGTGGGACCCAGCAGTGTCGCCACGGTGGTCGTCGCCGGTTCTCGGCGTGGTGCCGCGCCCTCGATGTCTGTTGCGGCACCGGGGAAGACGCGGCGATCAGCCCTGGTCGATCACGCTGGGTGCCGAGGTCGTTCGCCCGCGCCTTCCCGTCGGTTATGCCTTTGTGGTCTGTTCCGACCCTTCCGGTACGAGTTCGCCGGTGGCCGGGTCGACCACGGCGTACCGCTGCGTGATCGCGTTCATGACGACGCACCCGCTTCCTGTGTCGTCTTCGAGGCCGAGGCCACGTTGTGGTCGTGCAGCGCGCGATAGGCGAAGAAGTAGACGAATCCCTGGGTTCCCCAGGTCGCCAGCGCGGCGGTGTAGAAGATCGTGCGGTTCGCGTCGTCGAACGGGAAGGGGAAGAAGTCGTAGGTGATCGCGATGGTGGTGGCGGCCGCGGTCACCAGCCCGGTCCAGAACGCAGGCCATTTCGCGCCGATGTCCCAGAGCCGCTTGGCGAAGTAGGCCAGGAAGACGGCCGTGACGAGGTTGACCACGACGTAAAACGTGGCGACGGCGAACGCGACATCGTCGACGCGCGGGTCTTCGCCGTGGAACTGGCGCAGGAACAGCCCGGCCACGGTGGCGAAGGCGAACACGACGACGTCGACGGTGCGAGACGGCTTGTAGCGATGGGTGACCTTCATCAGGCCCATGACCAGGATGAGCGTGATGCCGACCGACCGGGAGAAGGCGTCGAAGAAGTACGCCACGTCGTACAGGAGGCTGTCCGGGCTGGCACCGAGCAACGACCAGAGCAGGAAGTTGCTGCCCGAGGTCGCGACGACCATCCATTCGAGGCCGAGCAGGTAATTGCCGTAGCGGCGGATGAACTTCCAGCCGAAGAAGTAGCCGGCGAAGATCATCCACACATCGGCGAGCAGGAATAGAGCGTCCTTCATCGCACCGACACCTCCTCGGACTCGCGCGCCACCGCGGCCGCGACGCGCTCGGCGGTGCGCTGGCCGGTCAGGACGGCGCCGTTCATGGTGCCCGCCCACTCGCCCGCGGTTTCGGTGCCTGCCCAGTGGACGCGCCCGTGCGGCTCGGTGAGAGCGGGGCCGTAGCTCGTGGTCGCGTACGGGGCGACGGCCGGATTCGGGCCGCCCGGGGCGAAAGGTTCCTCACCCCAGCAATGGTCCAGGTAGTCGATGGGCACGCTCGCTCGTGTGCCGTACAGCTGGACGAGTTGCTGGATGACCCTGCTGCGCCTCGACTCGAGGTCGAAGCCGTCGAAGACGCGAGGGTCGCAGAACGCCATCAGGACGCCTGGCCCGTTGGCATCAGGTGACACGTCGAAGGTGATGAACACGGCCCCGGTGTCGGTCAGTGCCTCGCCCGAGAGTCCGTCGGCCCGCCAGAAGGGCTTGTCGTAGGCGACGAACGCTTTGCTCAGCACGCCCATGCGCCAGGTTTTGGCGAGCCCTCCGGCCTGCTCGGGCAGGGCCGGGTCGAAGCCGATCCCGGCGCGGTGCGCCGGCGCGACCGTGACGATCGCGTACTTCGCCTTGATTTCTTCCGAATCGGTGCGGACCGTGACGCCGTTGCCGTCTTGGGAGATCCGGCGGACCGGTGTCCCGAGGACGACGCGGTCACCGAGTCGCTCGGCGACCCGTTTCGCGATCTCTTGGGTGGTTTCGGCGTACCGTTCCTGTTGCTGGCCGCCCTCCACGTCGAGCATATGGTCGACTCCGCCCGCCGCACGGATGTAGCGCAACGCGTGCAGCATCGAGACGTCCCCCGGGCTGCAGCCCCACTGCACCTTGCTGACGATGGTCATCAAGGTACGGGTGGCGGGCAGCGCGTTCTTCCGGTCGAGCCATTCGCCGAACGAGATCGCGTCGAGCCGACCGGCCTCGGGGGAGTTCCAGGCCGCGTCGACATCGATACCCGCGACGAGTTTGTTCAGCGCCAGCTGCACGCGGGCCATGTCGACCAGCGCCACCGGCGAGACCGTGGGAATCGTGCCCGGGTAGGTGCGGCGCCGCCCGGCTGCCCACAGGACGTTGCGTCCTCGGTCGAACTGGCCGGTCGTGGTGCATCCGGCTCGGCTCGCGAGGTCGCGGATCGCCGTGTGCCGCCGGGAGACCCAGGTCGCGCCGAGATCGACCGGTACCCCGGCCACCTCGCCGGAGAGCGATCGGCCGCCGACGCGGTCGCGTCCTTCCAGTACGAGGACGGACCGGCCCATGCTCACGAGCCGCTCCGCGGCGCTCAGGCCGGCGAACCCGGCGCCGACGATCACGACGTCGACTGAGGGGTGGGAGCCTGCTTTACGAGAACTCGACATGCTTTTCTCCTTTGCCCACGCGGTTCGCGTGCTGCGAGAGGTGGTGCGTGGTTCAGCGCGCCCGAGCGGCGGCGCGAAGAGCGCGGCGCCGGCTTCCGTTGATCAGATCGGTGAAGCGGTCGAGTGCCCACACCATGCGCAGGCCGCGCGGGCCGACCATCGTGAAGGGAGGGAACTTCGGCTTCTTCGCCCAAATGCCGTCGAGATCCTCGTGCCGTGACCCGTCCACGATCAGCTCGGCGATGAGCGACCCGACGTACGGCGCCTGGGCCAGTCCGTGCCCGTTGCACGCGATCGAGTAGTAGATGTCGTCCTCGATCCGGCCGGCGATCGACAACCACGACGAGGTGATCGCGATCCAGCCGCCCCACGCCCGTTCCACGGCGACGTCGGCGAGGGCTGGGAAACGGGTCGCGAACGCGCCGGCGAGCTCTTCGACCAGCTTCCGGTCCGGGGCCTTCGCCGGCAGGGGATAGGTCATGCCGCGCTCGACCCGCCGGACGCCGAACACGATGGTGCCCCGCGCGGTGAGGCGGTAGTGCTCCATGACCTGGTGCTGGGTGATCACTCCCGACCGGCTGCTCCAGCCCAGTGCGGCGAGGCGCTCCGGAGCGATCGGCTCGGTCTCCACCTCGATGAGCCACATCGGCACCGAGAGACGTTCGGGGTGATGTCCCACTCTCCCGAGTAGGCGTTCGTCGCGAGCACCACCTTGTTCGCGCGCACGGTGCCGGCGGGGGTCGAGAGCACGACCTTGCCGCCGTCGCGCCGCACATCGGTGACCTTGGTCCGTTCGAAGACCCGGGCCGGCGACGAGATCAGGGCACGGCGTACCCCGCGGCTCAGCTTGCCCGGGTTCAGCATTCCTCCCACGGCCTCGCGCATGCCGCCGACGAAGGCGCGGGGAATGCCGAGTTCCTCGCTCGTGCCGACGTGACCGCGTCCGCCGGCCCGCCGGAGAATCGCCGCCAAGGTCCGCGTTCGCAGCATCTGCCCGTGTCCCACGGCGGCGAACGCCAGGCCGTTGGGCTCGTAGTCGCAGTCGATGTCGTGGGTCTTGATGAGGTCTTCCACGAAGCCGGCGGAATTCTCGGCCAGCCGGACCATGCCGGGCACTTTCTTGGGATAGAAGAGGCTCAGCAGACGGAGGTCCCCTCCTGGGACGCTCGCGATCTGGCCCCCGTTGCGGGAGCTGGAACCGTAGCCGCAGAACTCGGCCTCCAGCAGCACCACGTCCTGGCCGCGTTCGGCGAGCCGGAGCGCGGTCGCCATGCCGCCCATGCCTCCGCCGATGACCGCGACCTCGCACGTGAGGTCGCCGTCGAGGCTGGGGAGGACGTCCGCGGGCGGGTCGATCCATCCGCTGAAGGTGCTGTATTCGACGTTGTCGGTCTTCATGTGGCTGCGCTCGCTTTCCGCTCAGGAGAGCCGGACATGGTTTCCCCCTGAGGTCACGCGCTTGGCGTGTTCGGAGATGTATTGGGTGATGGGCTTGACCAGGGCCTCGGGAATGTGGTGCCCCATCCCGGGGATGACGACGTGCTGCGCGGAGCGGATCGCCTGCACCGTCGCGGCGCCGCCGCTGGGGGCGACCAGCCGATCCCGGTCGCCGTTGAGCACCAGAGTGGGGGCGCTGATCCGGCTCAGCTGGGCGGTCCGGTCCCCGGACGCCTGGATCGCCTGGATCTGCCGGGCCGAGCCCGCGGCGAGGTCACCGGCGGCGCGGTCCCAGCCGCCCGCCGCGACGGCGGCCTCGGCCGCGTCGTCGATGGGGTATCCCGTTCCGGCGATGTGGCCGGTGATCCGCAGGTGGGCGCGTACCGCCGCGGTTCTGGTCCGCGCCGGCGGCCCGGCGAGCAGCCGCATCGTCGACCACGCCGGCCGACCGACCTTCTTCGCGCCCGTGGTCGAGAAGATCGAGGTCAGGGACAGGACCCGGGCCGGTTCGGCCGCGGCGACCGTCTGCGCGATCATCCCGCCCATGGAGCGGCCGACCAGGTGAACCCGCTCGATCCCAAGGTGGTCGAGGACGCCGACGGCGTCGGAGGCCATGTCCGCCAGCGAGTAGGCGTCCGCTCGGGGGCGTGCGAGCAGTTGGCGCCACAGGGCGGGCGGCGGGGCGTCCGCGAACGTGGACTGGCCGACGTCGCGGTTGTCCATCGTGACGACCCGGAAACCCCGATCCACCAGCGCACCGACGAACGAGCCGGGCCAGAAGGTGAGGTCCTCGCCCAGCCCCGCGACGAGCACGATCGCGGGGTCGGCCTGGTCACCGTGGTCGCGGAAGCAGATCGTCGTGCCGGACGGGAGCGCGGCGTACTGGTCGGCGTTCGCTTCAGACATGAGCCGACCGCCTCTCCCCGGGCAGCGCCGCCGGCCTGGCGGTGCCGAACTCGAGGTGCTCGTCGGCGACCGGGCCGCGTAGCGCCTTGGCGTCCTCGGGGAAGGACATCGCCATCCGCCACGGGGCGTCCTGCCCCTGTTTGGGCAGCCGCTTCTCGGCGCGTTTGGCATAGCCGGCCTGCAGGTCCATGACCGGCCTGCGCGGCATCCCGGGCGACGCGACCGCGACCACCCGGTCGTAGCCGTGGGCGTCCATGTGCCGGAGCAGGTCGATGAAGTAGCGGCACATCAGGCTCACCTTGAGCGTCCAGGACGAGGTCGTGTAGCCGATCGCCATCGCCCAGTTGGGAATCCCGCTCAGCAGCATCCCGCGATAGGACACCGAGTCCGCGATGTCGGCCTCGCGCCCGTCGACCAGGATCGGCATCCCGTCGAAGAGCCGCATGTTCAGCCCGGTCGCGGTGACGATGATGTCGGCTTCCAGCTCCTCGCCCGATCCCAGGACGATGCCGCGTTCGCTGAACCTGGTGATGGCGTCGGTGACGACGGAGGCGGTACCTGCCGAGATCGCGTCGAAGAAGTCGCCGTCCGGGGCCAGGCACAAGCGTTGGTCCCATGGGTCGTACGGCGGGTTGAAATGCTTGTCGACGTCGAATCCCTTGGGCAGCCGCTTGATGTTCTCCCGCCGGATCAGCGCTCGACCGATCTTCGGGAACGCCCGCAGGCCCTTGACGATCCCGTGTTCGATCCAGATGTTCTTGAACCTCGTCGCGGCGTACCCGCGCTTCTCTCCCAGCACTTTCGTCAGGGTCGTGGCGACCCGGTCGACGCGGGGCAGCCCCATGACGTAGCTGGGGGTGCGTTGCAGCATCGTGACGTGCCGGGCGGCGTCCGGCCCGGCGGACATGGCAGGCACCAGCGTGATCGCGGTCGCGCCGCTGCCGATGACGACGACCTTCTTGCCGCGGTAGTCGAGGTCCTCTGGCCAGTGCTGCGGATGGACGATCGTCCCCCCGAAGTCGTCACGCCCGGGGAACTCCGGAGTGAAACCCTTGTCGTACCGGTAATAGCCGGTGGCGGCGAACACCCACTCCGCCCGGATCGTCTTCGTCGTGGCCGACCCTGTGGCGGGATCCGACGCTTCGACGAGCAGTGTCCATCGAGAGTCCGTTGTGGACCATTCCGCCCGGACGACCCGGTGGCACAGCCTGATCAACCGCCGCAGGTCGTTCTCCTCCACTGTTTCCTGGAGGTACTCCCGGATGAGCGGAGCGTCGGCGATCGCGGCCTCGTGGCGCCACGGTTTGAACTCGTAGCCGAAGGTGTGCAGGTCCGAGTCCGACCGGATGCCCGGGTAACGGAACAGATCCCAGGTGCCGCCGATGTTGTCGCGGCCCTCCAGCACGACGAGCGACTTGCCGGGCAGCTCCCGGCTGAAATACGTTGCCGCGCCGATTCCGGAGATTCCCGCGCCGATGACGACGACGTCGAACTCCTCGACCGCGTCCGACATTTCAGCTGTCATGTCTGCCTCTCCTCGCTGAGCCGGCTGCTGATGTGGCGTCCACTGTCGCCAGCTGCGACTCCGGTCACAACGACACCGTGCACAGGGTTTGCCCGGAGCCGGTGCACGATGCACTCCTCCCGACATGTCGTGCCGACTCATCGCCGGGAAGGCACACTTCGGGGATGGAAGAGCTGTGGCCCCCGCCGACACCCGAGGCCGCCGAGGCGATCCGGTCTGTGTGCCAGCGACTCCTGCCGGACGCGGAAGTACTGGCCGACGCCCTCTCCTTGTCCGCCCGCAGGGTGCAGTACGACCCGGCCGTGCTGTCGGACGCATCGCTGGGCGAGGAGGACCGCGACCTCAACCACTCGGATCTCGTCCAATGGCTGACCTCGAACATCCAGCACCCCGGGCGGCGGGTGGAGCCCTACATCGGCCCGCGGATCACCGCGTACATCGGCGATCTCGTGGCCCGCGGCATCGCACCCGACTTCGCCGCGGGGTGGCGGGCCGCGCTGGGGATCGGCTGGCGCCGATGGCTGGAGGAATGCTCGGCGCATTGCGCGGACCGGGACCTTCTCGTGGACGTCTTGGACGTGTCGGCGAAGTCGCTGATGCAGTACGCCCTCGACTCGGTCGCGACCCTGCGCGAGGTCAGCCTCGCCGCCGCGATGGGCAACGCGGACGCCGAGGCGATCGCCCTGATCCAGATGATCGCCAGCGGGGCGCCGATGGCGGAGGACTTCGCCGAGGAACGCCTGCGCTACCGGATGGCGCGATGGCACGTCGGTCTCGTGCTGTGGGTCGATGGTCCCGGCTTGGCGGGCACGCTGGACGAAGCGATCGCGGCCCTGCGCTCCACCGACGCGGACCGGAGCACGCTGGTCGCCCGTGCCAGCACCACATCGCGCTGGATCTGGCTGTCGGGAGCCGAGCCCCCGGACCTGCACCCGGCCGAGAAGATCGTGGGGACAGCAGGCGAGATTCGCGTTGCGGTGGGCAGGCCTGGACGCGGACTCGACGGGTTCAGGTCCAGCCACCAAGACGCCCTCTCGGCCCAGGCGCTGATCGTCCGCCTCGGATCCGAACGCCGATTCACGGCCTACGCCGACGTCGAGCTGATCGACGCCCTCACGAAGGACCGCGCCAGCGCACGCCGGTTCGTCCTCAACACCCTCGGCCCGCTCGCCGAAGCCGACTCGGCGCTACGGCAGGCACTCCTCACCTACGTGCAGTGCGGCTTCAACACCACCCGGGCAGCCGCCAACCTCTACGCCCACCGCAACACCGTCGAGCGGCGAGTCTCGCGGGCCAACGAACTTTCGGTCGTCAAAGTCGAGGACAACCCCACCCATGTCGCAGCCGCACTGCTGGTGCTGGACATCGCCCCCGAAATCATGGTGACCGGCCCTAGCTGAGCTCACCACGCTCCAGGTTCCGGAACACGTTTGGATGAGTGCTCAACTGGACGTTCGGGGGCTGTCAGACGAACGGTGTAACTCGGGTTGAGGGAAACTATTTGCGTCCGGCGGCCAGACGGCCGTCGAAGGCGATCTCGAACGCGTTCAACGCGGGTTTCCACCGCATCGTCCATCGTTTGCGGCCGGTGCCGGTGGGGCCCAGGCTCATGATCGCCAGGTAGACACAGTTCGTCCTGGGCGGCCTATCCCAGGGGGCGAGCGTGACCGACATCGCCATCGGCATCAAGTCGGGTCTCGGAACCGGCGAAGTGATACCGAGTCAGCTGGCCGGGCGTGTGGTAGCCGTGGGGTCTTCGGCAATCCCCTCGGCGGCGTATACGGACAGACGATCAAGTCCACCAGCCCCACCTACGGGCCGAAAGCACTCGAACTCTGCAACCCCGGCGACACGGTCTACGGCGGCCAAGGCACCCGCGGTCCGGGGGTGGGCCATCTGTCGTACGGAAGGGACGGAAGCGTGGACCTGGCCGCGAAGTTCATCGCGCAGCGATACTGACGCCCGCTGGTGCTTGTCGTCCCCTACGACAGGTTGGCTCCCTTGAGGGGTAAGGCGAACATGTCGGGTTCGTGGGCGGGGCCGCAGTGGGCTGAAGGCTCCTTTCTCCGAGTCTGATGGGACGAAAGGAGCTTTCGGCTCTGGCGCACCGGTATTCGCCTACCCACGGGAATCCGCTTTCCTCGGCGTGACTTTGTGCGCGTCGGGTGACCGGTGTGCGGGAGGATCAGGGGCCTCCAGGGTGCGCGGTCAACCAGGTGCGTCGGTGATGACCCAGGTGGCGATCTGAGTCCGGTTGGTGAAGTTCAGCTTGGTCATGATGTGGTCGACGTGCGTGGAGGCGGTCCGCCGGCTGATGGACAGTGTCTCGGCGATCTGACGGTTGGTCATGCCCTGGGCGACCAGGTTGGCGACTTCGGTCTCGCGTGTGGTCAAGGGATGACGAGCGCCGGTATGCGGCGAAGGGCTCTCGTCGGCGAGGGTGTAGGCGATGCTTTCGTGCGTGGGCATGGTGTAGCCCCGGGTGAAGGCGGCTGCGGCGGCGTCGAGACCGAGTTGGGTGGTGACGGTTTCGGTGTCTTTCTGGATCGGGTCGGTGAAGGCCGCGTACCGAGCCGGGGACATGCCGATCGTCGCCCACATCGCCGTCGCAGCACCGAATACCGTCGCTGCCCGCCGGTGCTGTCCGGTGCGGGCGGCGACGCCCGCGCTGACCGTGAGGACGAAGGCGAGGATGGCCTTGTCCTGCACCTCTTGTTCGAGCTGCAGGGTTTCACGGCAGGCATCCCGTGCTTTCTCGAGGTCGCCGACGAGGTACTCGGTGGCGCCCAGCGACCACAGTGCCCACGATCGCCAGAAGATCTCGCCGCGGGAGGCGTACTCGGCGACGCACTCACGCAGTATCCGGCGCCCGTGGTCGAGGTCGCCGGAAAGCCCGGTCGAAATGCCGTGGTTGAAGCGTGCCCACAGCTCGCCGCTGAGATCGTCCAGTTCGTGCTGTCGCGCACCGGATCGCGCGAACAGATCGGAGGCTTCGGCCATGCGGTCCGCGGTCAGGGCGTCGTAGCCGCGAACGAGCAGGAGGTAGGCCTTGACGGAGTCGTCGCGTTCCTGCTCGGCGGCTTGCGCTGTCTGTTCCAGTGCCGTTTCGTAGGCGGGCCGATCCCCTTGGATCAAGGCGAGAAAGGTATAGGTGAGCAGGGCGTTCGCGCGTCCCGGGGCGTCCGGGCGAGCCGCGTCGAGCAGTTTGCCGAGGTGCAGCCTGCCCTCCGAGGTGAGGCCATGGATCAGCCAGAACTCCTTGATCTGGAACGCCATGGACATCCCGTCGACGGCGTCGTCCGGGTTCTCGCCGCAGAAGTCCAGTGCCGCCCGCAAGTTGGCGTGCTCGCGGTGCAGCCGCCGGCTCCAGCTCAGCTGATCCGGGCCGATCCACGCTTGCCCGCACTGCCGGCCGAGAGCCAGGTACCACTCGCTGTGGCGCCGCCGCATACGGGCCACGTCGCCCGCGGCGGCGAGCTTTTCGTGGCCGTACTGACGGATCGTCTCCAGGAGGCGGTACCACACGACATCGTCTCGCTCATCGCGGATCAGGATCGACTTTTCGACCAGGCTGTCGATGAGCTCGAGTGTCTGTTCGGCCGTCAGTCCGGCGTCGGAGCACACTGCCGCCGCCGCATCGGCCTCGAATCCTCCGGAGAACACCGACGCCCGGGCCCAGAGCAGGCGTTCGGGCCCGGAGCACAGCTGATGGCTCCAGTCGATCATCGCCCGGAGTGTTCCGTGCCGCTCCGGACCGTGCCTCGTGGCGCTCGTGGTCAGCAGCGCGAGCTGCTTGTCCAGGCGTTCGGTGATCTGCCGGACCGACAGCGCCCGTATTCGCACGGCGGCGAGCTCGATGGCGAGCGGCACACCTTCCAGGCACTCGCAGAGCCGGGCCACGTCCTCGGCGTTGCTCTCGCTGATCTCGAACGAGGGCAGCACGGCCGACGCCCGATCGGCGAACAAGCGCACCGCGTCGACCGCCAACAGCTCCCGCAGACCCATCCGTGGCCGGGGGACGGCGAGAGGAGGTACCGGCAAGACCTTCTCGTCAGCCGATTTCAAGGGATGCCTGCTGGTCGCCAGGATCGCCAAGCCCGGACATCGGGCCAGGAGGGTGCCTGCCAGCCGGGCGCAGCCGTCGGCCAGGTGCTCGCAGTTGTCCAGCACCAGCAGGGCGTGCCGATCGCGCAGCCATTCGGCCAGCAGCTCGACCGCCGGACGGGCCGAGCGATCCGTCAGCCCCAGCGCCTCGGCGACCGTGCTCGCCAGCAACGCCGGTTCGTTGAGATCGGCCAGCGCCACGAAGTACGCGCCGTCGGCGAATCCTGCCTGTTCCGAAGTCGCGAAATGCGCCGCGAGGCGTGACTTGCCGACTCCTCCAGGCCCGGTCAACGTCACCATCGGGCCGCTCCGGAAGGTCTCGGACAGCCGAAGGAGTTCGGTCTTCCTGCCGACGAAGGTGGTCGACTCCGCCGGTACCCGTCCTGAGCCGCCGGAGTACTTTGCCAGGCTCATTCCAGTCCCTTCTCGCTGCTGCGGCTCACCGGGCGAAGGTGCCATTTTCCGGGGGCGTCCTGCCGCTCGCAACTTTCGGGCCGGATCTCGGTGCGATCAGGCGGAGGGAGTGTCGCGTTCGCCGAAGAGGGCCATGAGAGTGCTGAGGAACACGGGCGCCAGGTCGGGAATCGCCTCGGCGCCTTTCGTGTAGAGACACTGACGGATCAGGTCGGACATCCCGCCGACCAGCAGATCGAACGCCTCGTCCGGTAGTTCCGGCCTGGACGGGTCCTCTTTTCGCACCACGTGTTTGTAGGTGATCCGGTACAACTCGGCGATACGGGCGATCCGGCGGTGGTACATCGCGGCGATCTCCGGGCCGGCGGCAAGGCATTCGATCTGCAGGGTCCAGGTCGCCTTCGGCTGCGAGGCCATTTTCGCCAGGTAACGCTCCATCGTCAGCGTCACGGCGGCTCGCCAATCCAGATAGGAGAGCTCGCTCAAGGGTTTCGTGATTTCCCCCAAGGCCGTTGACGCACCAGCCCGGAAAGCGGCGACGAAACACGCTTGTTTGGTGGGAAACATGGTGTAGAAGGTCTGACGTGACACTCCGGCTCGCTCCACGATGTCGGCGATCGTGGCCGCCCCGTACCCTTTCTCCGCGGCGACCTCCATGAAGCCGACCAGAATCCGCGCCCGTTGCGACGCCGCGACCTCTTCCGCGGTGAGTCCGTGCCGGCTCGGCAGCCGTTGCCCCACCGTGGCGAGGGCCTCCACGCCGGTCAACGCCGGCCGCTCACTCATGGCACCACCTTCTCATCACGCGCGTCGAGCGAGCGCGGACCCGGCAGGATCGTGACGCTCGTCGTCGTTTTGTGCCGTCGCTGATATCGCGAGGCCGGGAAACTGTGCTCTCTACTCGAATCGTGGCCAAGCATATCGGCGTCCCTTGTCGGGACTTTTGGAGAACGCTAGCGTACGCAGAGTACGGACAAGTACTTGAAACTCTTTTCAGAGTCGGCCGCCGGACCGTTTCGCGTTTAGCGGGCAAGTCCGGCCTTTCCTTTGTGCGCAGGCCACTTCGGTCGGTTGCGGTCACCTCCAGGAGGCGTCATGGACACGTCGGATCCGTCGGCGGAAGACGTCGACAGCCGGCTGAAGGTGCCACAGGAACCGGGCAAGAACCTGCACCCCGCGGTCCGCGACGGCCTGTTCGCGCCACTCGTCCTGGCCTGTGCGGTGGTGTTCCTCGTGCTGTACCTGGGTAGTGGTGCGACCGACGTGTGGTTCGCGTGGACCATGGCGAGCCCCCTCACCGCCACGACCGTCGGCGCCGGTTTCGGTGCCGCGGTCGTGCTCTTGTTCCTCGCCGCGTTGGAACCGGGATGGACGAACGCCCGCATCGCGAGTTTCGCGCCGCTGGTGATGGCCGCCGGAAGCCTCGTCGTGACCAAGCGCTATCAGGCGGAGCTGAACCCGCCCGCGAGTTGGCCATCGCAGGGACGGCCTTCAGCGTGCCCGTCCCTGACATCTGGTTGATCGCACTGGGGATCACGATCCTGCTCACCGTGCTGACAGTGCCCGCGCAGCTTCTTCGCCGTGTCGATGTCGACGGTGTCGCGGCCGCGACACCGATCCCTGCGTGGGCACGGGTTTTCGCGGGGATCGAGGGGATGGGGTTGCTCGTCGCCGGCATCGGCGCCACGGTCCGCCCAGGCCCCTACGTGGCGTGGTGGCCGTGGCCGGTGAGCGCGCTCGATCTGCGCGAACTGTCGGTTTGGTCGATCACCTTGGGGCTGCTGATCGTGTACGCCGCGGTCGTCGGTGATCTCCGGCAGGCGGCGGTCGGGCTCGCGGCGCTGGTCGTGTTCGGACTGCTGGCCCTGGTGGGAGTCCTGCGGTACGCGGGAGACCTGCGGTGGGGCACGCGCGGGGCGTTGATCGTCGTCGCGGCCATGGTCTTGCTGCTCGGCACCGGCTTCTTCGGGTTGGTGCTGCTGGGTTTGGCGCGTGTCGTGCGTCCGGTACTGACCGCGGTGACCACCGGCAAGCCTGGCCAACCGCCGTCGGAGGCATCGGCGTGGGAGCTCGCACGCGGCATCCGGTCGAAGATCACGCCTCATGACGACCGGGGCTTCTTCGGCCCGGGGTCGGTGACCTGGAAGGTGTGGACCTACCCGACTTCGCTTACCGTGGGTTTCCAGCGCGCTGTCGTCGTCGAGGAGCTCGATCCGGCGCTGGTCGCCGCCGTCGACAAGACCAAGGCCCTGAGGACCCGCTCGCACACGCGCTATGACCGGACCCTGCGCTACTTCGCGATGGTCGCCTTCGCCGGTACCCGCGTCACCATGAAGGCGTCGGACATCCTGGTGAAGGTCCATTCGACAGGGGTTGGTGTCGACCCGGTCACCGGAAAGCGTTACGACGCCAACGATCCAGCGTCACAGCTGTGGATCCATCTGACGGCGTGGCACTCGATCCTCTACGCCTACGAAAAGTACGGGCCGGGAAAGCTCAGCGCGGAGGACGAGGCTCGTTATTGGGCGGATTGCGCCGCGGCGGCCGAACTCCAGACCTGCGACCCGGCGGAGGTCCCCCGTGACCGCGACGGCGTCCGCGCCTACTTCGAACGCATGCGTCCCCAGCTGATCGGCTCACCTGTCGCGCGTTCGACCATGGACCACCTCCTGCACGCCGAGGTGATGTTGCCCCCGATGCCACCGGCGTACTGGCCCGCCGTCTTGGTCATCACCCGTACTCTTCGCGTCGCGACCATCGCGTCGATGCCGCACTGGATGCGGGATCTGGCGGGGATCCGGCAGAGCCGGCTACTGGACGCGTTGGTGGTACCGGTCATGCGGCTGTCGTTCCGGGTCATCCGCCTGAGCAGCTGGCTCCAGCTGGCCGCCCTGCGCCTGCTCTCACCATCGACCTTGCCGATCGTGGCGCCCGTGCTGCTCGGCATCCCGCCCGCCACGGAAGAAACCCTCACTCCCGCTCAAGCCCGTGAACGGTACGGCTACCCGCCGCCCGCGCTGGCGCACCTCGAACTGAGGGCCAGACAGCGTGAACGGGTGTTCAAGGAGAATCGCGCGCCCGACGACGTCGGCCTCGTGGAGTCCGAGCCGGTCCTCGGTGCCCGCTGATCCGGTTGCCCGACAAAGGAATCATCCGCGAAGAAGGGGTATTGGAATGTCTGTGAAAGCCTTGAGAGACAGCGCACGCGGCGCGGTGAAGGCCGTTGCCGTCACGGCGACCGCCGTGGTGGCAGCGAGTGTCCTCACCGCGGGGACGGCCGCGGCCGCGGACAAGGAACTGACCTTCGAGGGCGAGTTCCCGATCATCGGCATCCAGACGGTGAAGGTGGTCGTCCACGTCGACATCCCCGCGAACGTCACGCTCGGCGGACCACTCGATGTCCCGTTCACGCTGGATGTGAACGGGGGAGACGCCGCGGCGGACGGTTTGCGCCTGGTCGGAGCCACGAAGATCTCCGGTGAGATCAGGTCGGCCGCGCGGATCACGGTGAGCAACGGGCTGAGTGTTCCGCTCGCCGTCCGGCTCCCGATCCCGGACACCCCGGTGCCGGCCCAAGGCCCGTTGACCTTCCAAGCCAAGGGCGGGCTCAAGTTCACCGTTCCCCGCGGCGTTCCCACCGGAGAGACGAAGGTCAATGTGGAACCGAAGGCCACCTCGCACATCGTGACCGACAGCGGCCTGGGGGAGTTCGACCTCAACCTCGTACTCGCCCCGCCCACCCAGGACACACTGCTCGGCACCACCCAGATCGTCGGCTGAGAGCTCCCCTCAGCTGCCGTTCCGGGCTTTGCCGGTTCGCTGTGTCGCCTGTGCTCGTCGCGGCGCAGCGGGCCGAGCGGGACCGGACACCATCCGGAGAGCAGGCTCCATCAGGGGAATCAGCCGTACCAACGGTTCCTGGACCGGCCGGCATCGTGACGCCGAGCAGACGAAGAGCCAGCACAGGAGGAAGATCACCGCGCAGCG
Source organism: Amycolatopsis sp. EV170708-02-1 (assembly GCF_022479115.1). Taxonomy (NCBI): domain Bacteria; kingdom Bacillati; phylum Actinomycetota; class Actinomycetes; order Pseudonocardiales; family Pseudonocardiaceae; genus Amycolatopsis; species Amycolatopsis sp. EV170708-02-1. The sequence goes on along the minus strand of NZ_CP092497.1, from coordinate 21,845 downwards.
CGGGCTCCAGTCGCCCGGCCGGCACTCGGCCGACACCTCGGAAACAGGTGATGCGGTCCGGTGCGCGACGATCTCGTCCACCGTCCGCGCGAAAACGGGGGAGTTCGCGATCAAGCGGGTAAAGGTCCGAGTACTCAGCCGAAGCACGGTGACCGGTGTCGCCGCGGAAACGGTGGCCGCACGAAGAGTGCCTTGCTGCAGTGAGATCTCCCCGACGAGGCTGCCCGGCTCCAGGGTCGCGGTGAGCTCTCTGCCGCACCAGATGGCCAGTTGTCCTTCGAGCAGAATATAGGCGACATCGCCGGGGGTGCCCTCGGACATCAATGGCCACCCTTGAGGGAGGGTGACCCTGCGCCCGTATCGCAGGACCCGGCTGATTTCCTCGGCGGAAAAGCGTCGAAAGAAAGCCAAATCGGCGATCGCGGTCGGGATTGTGGCTTCTTTCACAGTGTCGCATCCTTGAGGGTTCCGCTCGTTGAGCATGCGCTCGAGCTTTGGTGTGCCTCGAGTCCGCGGTATGTGACTTGCCACTACTGGCACGGCCCACTGGGTGAAGGATCGACCACTGGGTGTGGTTGTGTCAACGGGAGTGATGAGCATTGTCAACCGGAGAAGAATTCGGCTGGTGACCCTTCTGGTGCGCGGTACAAGATTTCCCTCCGTCAGCCAGGTGTCGATGGGAAACGGCGAGTTTCGTGTCCACCCCTCGAATAGTTGGACGTGGCGCCAGTCCGTTCCGTACCGTGTGGACGGCATGGGTCTCTTTCGTCAACGTGCCAGGCTCGCCAGAATCTCTTTGGCCGTTCGTTCGCCTGATGAGGCCGCGTCGGCGAGTGAAGGCATGTCGAGCTGGTAGTCACCTGCGAGATAGATGGGGCCGAGGTGTTCGCGCAGCGTCGGTAGTGAGGCGCGTCCGCCGGGCGCCCAGAACGGCACGACGCGGGGGTGGCGCCGGACGATCCCGTCGCCGAGTTTTCCCTCGAGTTCGGGGTAGAGCGAGAGGAGATCGGCGGTGAACCGGGTGACGATCTCCTCGTCGGTGAGCGTGAAGAGGTCGTCGGCCACGGCGCCGCCGGCGAAGCAGGCGAGTGCGCCGCCCGGCTTGCGTGGCCTGGGGCCGCGCAGGGCGGCTGCGTGGGGTATCACTTTCCCGCTGGCGCGCACTGCAGGAATCCTCATGGCCGACCTACATGTCTTGGGTGAACTCGCGAAGTTCGACTGTGTGGCCGCAGGTGGCCTGGATGTACAGGAACGAGGGACTTCTCGGCTCGCCAACGCCTTCAACTCCGCGACGATCCGGAACACGCGTCGCTGGATCTTCCCTCATCCTGACGACGCGGATCTCGTCGGTGCTGACCTGCGCCGAGCCTCGCACAACGGTGGCTGAGCATCGTTCGATTCAGTTGAGTCCGGCGGAGGTGACGGTCGACGGCTTTCAGGGGTCGGTCCTTACCCCAGAGGACACAGGCCCCTAGCGTCGCCATTTCCTCATGCTGATCCGGGGCGGATCGAAACTCAGGGTGCTGATTCGGCAGGTGCTCGGCCCGGGGAGTTGGTGTGAGGACGTCGGTTGGGTGTTGTCGTTGTCTCGGCCGGAGTGGCGTTTCACATGTACGGGTAATTCGGCTGCGGCGGTCCGCATGAGAGTGCCTTGATGACGCCATTTCCGGGGTGCGGCGGCCGTAGTTGTGGGTTCCGGCGACGCGATCGAGGTCGGCGCCGGTGGGCGTTCGGCCATTGGCTTGTTCGGCGATGGAGCGGGCCCGCATGCGTTCTTCGGCAGTCTGCTCGAGAGGTGATGCCTGCCTGTTCGCCCATATGTGCCGGCTGACGGTGGTGTCGCCGTGCGGGCCTGGTTCGTCGTTGTCGTCGCTCTGTGGTTTGGTCGGGCCTTCGGCATCGGTTCTGGTTCGGCTGAGTGCCCGATTCAGGAGTTCGACGGCGAGGAGCAGGGCCAGTGGAGGGCAGGCGGCGACCGTGACTCCGAAGACACTGAGGTCGGGTGTGGAGCCGATGTTGGCGCAGAGCGAGAGGGAGATGTCGAAGGTGAAGGCGAGCCACGCGGTCCAGCGGCTTCGTGTTCGTTCGGTGTCGGTGGGTTTTCAGAGTTCGACGGTGGCGATCATGAGGAGGCCGTCGATGATGAGGGGCCAGATGGCGGCGGTGGTGTGGTCGGCGCCGAATTAGAGGGCGAAGTCTCGTCCGTGGCGGTACGAGGCGTAGGTGGCGCCAACAGCGACCCAGGCGGTGCAGCCGCACTGCACCGCCAGAGTCAGGCTACGAAACGGGCCGAATGATGCTGCCCCGTTCGGGTTGTTCATGGCGGTCACCTGGCCTTGCGGCGGTGCCGCTCAATCACGGTCGTCGCGGAGATCCGCAGCTCAACAGGCCATTTTGGGCGTGGGGTACTTGTTTGAGCCGCGCCCGGGGATTCCAGCTCACACGACGCCATCGCGCGCTTGATCCGATGGCCGCAGCCGTGCGTACTCGTGACGTCGGCCCCGGGCCTTGAAATAGAAGAAACCTTCACTCGGTAGAGTTGAGTGAAGGTTCTCGCAACTGGTGAGATCTCACCTAAAGCGGTGTCCGAGGGGGGACTTGAACCCCCACGTCCGTTAAGGACACTAGCACCTCAAGCTAGCGCGTCTGCCATTCCGCCACTCGGACTTGCTGATGTGAGAAGAGTATACGTCGCCTGGGAGGCCTCAATCAGGGGGGTACGTATAGTCACGCAGACCTACATTGAGACGATGATTGGTTACCCTCCGACAGCTTCCAGGGGGCCGGAAGGGCAAGTTCCCCCAGGTCGGAAGCCGAAAGTGCGTAGTGTGACCGACGGCTACGGAGGGTGGGGAATCAAACCCGGTCACCGGACGCTTACACGGGCGTGAAGAAGATTGGTTTCCTGTCCTTCGGCCACTGGTCACCGGGCGCGCACTCCGAGACGCGGTCCGCGGCCGACTTCCTGCATCAGTCGATCGACCTGGCCGTCGCGGCCGAGGAGCTCGGCGTCGACGGGGCGTACTTCCGGGTGCATCACTTCGCGCGGCAGGCGGGGAGTCCGTTCCCGTTGTTGTCGGCGATCGGAGCCCGGACGTCGAAGATCGAGATCGGCACCGGCGTGATCGACATGCGCTACGAGAACCCGATGTACATGGCCGAGGAGGCGGGCGCCGCCGACCTCATCTCCCGCGGCAGGCTCCAGCTCGGGGTCAGCCGGGGATCCCCGGAGCAGGTCATCGACGGCTGGCGGTACTTCGGGTACGGGCCCGCCGAGGGGCAGACCGCGGCGGACATGGCCCGGCAGCGCACCGAGGTCTTCCTCAAGCTGCTCGAGGGCGAGGGGTTCGCGCAGCCGAATCCGCGGCCGATGTTCGCCAATCCGCCGGGGTTGCTGCGGCTGGAGCCGTACTCGGAGGGGTTGCGCGAGCGGATCTGGTGGGGTTCCAGCTCCAACGCGACCGCGGTGTGGGCGGCGGAGCAGGGCATGAACCTGCAGAGTTCCACCCTCAAGGACGACGAGACGGGGGAGCCGCTGCACGTTCAGCAGCGCAAGCAGATCGAGGCCTACCGCGAAGCCTGGAAGGAGGCCGGTCACTCGCGTGAGCCGCGGGTGTCGGTCAGCCGCAGCATCTTCGCGTTGACCAACGACCTGGACCGCGCCTACTTCGGCCGCGACCGGAACTCGCGGGACCAGGTCGGCATGATCGACGAGACGACCAGGGCGATCTTCGGGCGGTCGTACGCCGCCGAGCCGGACGAGTTGGTGCGGGCGCTCAAGGAGGACGAGGCGATCGAGGCCGCGGACACCCTGTTGCTGACCATTCCGAACCAGCTCGGCGTCGAGTACAACGCGCACGTGGCTGGAGAGCATCCTCACGCACGTGGCGCCGGAGCTCGGCTGGCGCTGAGAATGCGCGGTTCGGCGGATGGGCCGGGGCGTCCCGCTCGTTACGATCGGGGGATCCCCGGCCATCGGAGGGTCCCGTGCGACTGCCCCGATCATTGTCCTGCCTGGTTCTGGCCTTAGGCCTGGCGCTTCCGTCGACAGCGCAAGCGAGTGCTCCCGCCCCGCTCGGCGGTGGGAGCGTGTTGCAGAGCAGCGCCGCGACGCGCTGCACGGCCGGGTTCGCCGCCGTGCAGGGCAAGGTCGGCTACCTGATCGCGAGTTCGGCTTGCGGCAAGCCCGGTGACACGATCCGCAGCGCCGGCCGGGTGGTCGGGGTGGTCGTGGGCGCCCAGACCCCGCCGACGGGTGCGATCGTCATCCGGGTGACGAACACGACCGACTGGCGGCTGGTGGGCTCCATCCCGCCCACCGACAGCCGGGTGACGATCACCGGGTCGGTCGAGGCCCCGGTCGGCGCGTCGGTGTGCAGGTACGGCGCGACCACCGGCTGGCACTGCGGCATCATCCAGGCGAAGAACGTGACGATCACCTTCCCCGAAGGGACGCTCACCGGTTTGACCCGGACTTCCGTCTGCGCGGAGCCGGGGGACAACGGCGGGCCGTTCGTCAGCGGGACGCAGGCGCAGGGCGTGCTGGTCGGTGGCACCGGCAACTGCTCGAGCGGCGGCTCCACCTTCTTCTACCCGGTCAACCGGGTCCTGTCGGCCTACGGGCTGACGATCCTCGCCGGAGCCTAGAACGGCAGTGCCCTCGGATACGGGGGAGGCGAATGCCGCACGAACGCCGGCGTGGTCGTCACCCGGGTTTCGCGGACGCTGTCGAAGATCGTCTGGTACTCCGGGGCGAGCGTGCCCGCTTCGGCGTTGAGCGTGGCAGGGCGGGTCGACGGCCACTCTGCGCGGTCCAGCCGCCGTTCCAGGGCGCGCAGGGCGGTGATCTCCTCGGACGCGGTGAACACACAGTGACCCGCGCGGTTCACGAACAGCTGACGGAGATCGCCGTCCGGCCCCACTCGTTCGGCGTAGGCGCGTTCGTGCGCCGCGGGCGCGGTGCCGTCCGCGACGGTGTGCATGGTCAGCACCGGGACCCGCGTCCGACCCAGCGGCAACCCGAACCTGGCCAGATAGCCGACGGCGGCCGCGTCGGGAGTGATTCGCGGAGCTTCCGCCAGCTTGTCGAGATCGGTGCCGAGATCGAGGCCGGCCTCCGCGTAGGCCCGTTCCACCAGCGATCGCTCGCCGGACTTCGCCAGGATCCGCCGGTAGTCGACGCCCACGTTCCAGCTCGGGTTGCCGCCCGCCCGCTGTTCCAGCGCGACCCTGTCGACGCCGAACGCGCCGGCGCGGTAGAAGCGATCCCATACGCCCTGCCAGAAAACCTGATCGGCGACATCCGAGGGCCTGGGTTGGGTGGCGTCGAACCACCCGGGGATCTCGGCCAGGGCGTTCGCCAGGGCGAGCCGGGCCCGGCCTTCCGGGTTCGCGGTGGCGGCCTGCACGACGTCGACGAATCTGCTCACGTTCGTGGCGGGATCGGTGATCCGCACCAGCTGGAGCCGCGCGTCGAGCAGGGTGTTCAGCGCGTACCCGAGATCGAGTGACGAGTTCCAGTGCGCGGCCCCGCCGGCGAGGTTGCCGCAGAAGGTCATCAGGCCGTCGAACCGGCGCGGGTTCCTCTCGGCGAGCAGGGTCGCGGTGATGGCGCCCACCGATTCGCCCGCCGCGACGGTGCGTCGCGGCGGGCCGATCGTGCGGGTGAACCAGTCGTGCAAGCGGGTCTGGTCGGTCAGCGCCTCCTCGATCGACCAGCCGCGCACGGTCCGGTACTGGGACGCGGCCAGCGCGTAACCCTGCTCCAGCAGGAAGGACTCGGTCGCGGGCTGTGAGGTCAGCGCGATCCGATCCGGCTCCGGATAGGCCAGGGAGTACATCCCGTGGCTCCACAGCACGAGGGTGCCGTTCCAGTTTTCCGGCACCAGCACCAGATAGCGTGCGCCTTCGAGTTCGCCCTCGTACCTGCCGGCCGGGCCGGCGGCCGAGGCGCGGGGCACCAGCAGCCCCAGGAAGATCGTGAGCAGGGCCAGGAAGACAAGTCCGCGTCGTGCCACGACGACCACCCCCGCGACTCATCCTTCGCCGCGCGGGGTGCGGTGTCGAGATCCGCTTGGCCTAACTGAAGATGACCGAGCGCAGGAGAAGTCTGTCCGAGCCCCGGCCGCCGTTGGGGCGGAGCGAGAAGTAGGAGTCGCTCGCGCAATCGTCGTCCAGGAACACCACCGCGGTCGAGTCGGTGTCGTTGCGCGGGCGGAACGCGTCGACGTCCCAGTCGGCTATTTCGGGGAGCTCGATACATTCGCCGCTGGGCGGATCCACCAGGACGCCGATCTGGATCTCTTCGTCTTCGTCGTAGTAGCGGTAGGTGAATTCGCCTTCGGCCGCGGAGGCCACCGCGGGGATCGTGAAGCACAGGGCGACGGCACTGGCGACGGCGAGGAAAGCGGTACGTGTGCGCATGAAAGGTGTCCTTTCCGGAAAACGGGCCCTTCGACGTTAGGACGGTGATCAACATCTCCGGTAGGTCTCGCGGCCAGATCCACTCTGGGGAGTGGACCGAAGTCCGGACGGTGATCGATAGTGAGGGGCATGTACACCGGCAACCCCGACGTCCCCGACGACGTGTTCGCGGACGTTCTCGGCCAGATCAAGGATTTCGTGCGCACCCGGGTGATGCCCCGTGAGCTGGAGATCATGAACACGGACGCCATTCCGGCCGATCTGCGGGCGCAGGCCGCGGAGATGGGGCTGTTCGGTTACGCGATCCCCCAGGAGTGGGGCGGGCTCGGCCTCGATCTGGTGCAGGACGTCGAGGTCGCGATGGCGCTGGGGTACACGTCGCTGGCGTTGCGGTCGATGTTCGGCACGAACAACGGGATCGCCGGGCAGGTGCTGGTCGGGTTCGGCACCCAGGAACAACAGGCCCGATGGTTGCCGGGGATCGCGTCAGGTGAGGTCGTCGCGTCGTTCGCGCTGACCGAACCCGGCGCGGGATCGAATCCGGCCGGATTGCGGACCAGCGCGAAGCCGGACGGTGACGGCTGGGTGATCGACGGCGGGAAGCAGTTCATCACCAACGCCACCGAGGCCGGGTTGTTCGTGGTCTTCGCGCGCATCGACACCGGCATCGCGGTGTTCCTGGTGCCCGCCGACGCGCCAGGCATCACGGTCGGGGCGAAGGACGCGAAGATGGGGCAGGAGGGTTCCCGGACTGCGGACGTGACGTTCTCGCAGGTCCGCGTCGGACCCGAGGCGTTGGTCGGCGGGGACGGCGACGTCGGGTACAAGGCGGCGATGACGTCGTTGGCGCGCGGCCGGATCCACATGGCGGGCCTCGCCGTCGGAACGGCGCAGCGGGCGCTGGACGAGTCGGTCGCGTACGCCGCGACGGCGACCCAGGGCGGCACGCCGATCGGGGATTTCCAGCTGGTGCAAGCGATGCTGGCCGATCAGCAGACCGGTGTGCTCGCCGGTCGCGCGCTCGCCCGTGAGGCGGCGCGGGCGTACGTGACGGGGGAGGACCGGCGGATCGCGCCGTCGGCGGCGAAGCTGTTCTGCACCGAGATGGCGGGCAAGGCCGCGGACCTCGCGGTGCAGGTCCACGGTGGGAGCGGCTACCTGCGCGAGGTCGCGGTCGAACGGATCTACCGCGATGTCCGGCTGATGCGGCTGTACGAGGGCACGAGCGAGATCCAGCGGTTGATCATCGGCGGCGGGCTGGTGCGGGCCGAGAAGAAGAAAGCATGACGCGGCCACTCGACGGGGTCACCGTCGTCGCCGTCGAACAGGCCGTCGCCGCACCGCTGGCCACGCGCAACCTCGCCGACCTCGGCGCGCGGGTGATCAAGGTCGAACGCGTCGACGGCGGGGATTTCGCCCGCGCCTACGACCACGCCGTGCACGGCAGCGGCGCGCATTTCGTGTGGCTCAACCGCGGCAAGGAATCGCTCGCCGTCGACCTCAAGACCGACGAGGGCCGCGACGTCGTCCGGCGGCTGGTCGCGAAGGCCGACGTGTTCGTGCAGAACCTCGCGCCCGGCGCGGCGGAACGGCTCGGTTTCGGCGATCTGCGGGCGGAGCATCCCGAGCTCGTCGTGGTGAATCTGTCCGGCTTCGGCGCGGGCGGGCCGATGGAACGACGCAAGGCCTACGACATGCTGATCCAGGCCGAGGCAGGGCTCATCGCGATCACCGGCACCCCGGACGCGCCGGCGAAGACCGGGATCCCGACCGCCGACATCGCGTCGGGCATGTACTGCGCGCAGGCGGTGCTGGCGGCGTTGCTACGCCGGTGGCGGACCGGCGAAGGCGCGACGATCGAGGTGTCGATGCTGGAAGCCACCGTCGAATGGATGGGGTACGCGCTCAACACCCGGATGTACGCCGGCACCGAGCCCGAGCGGATGGGGCTGAGCCACAGTTCGATCGCGCCGTACGACGCCTTCCCCACGCGCGACGGCCAGATGCTCATCGGCGTCCAGAACGACACCGGCTGGCGCACCCTCGTCACCGACGTCCTCGACGCGCCCGAACTCGCCGACGACCCACGCTTCACCACGAACGTGCGGCGGGTGGCCCACCGCGAGGAGTGCGATGCCGCTGTCGCCGCCAGGACATCACTGTGGACCAACGGCGAGCTCGACGAACGGCTCGCCGCGGCCGGGGTTCCCGCCGCCCAGCTGAAGGACGTCGGCCAGGTCGCCGATCATCCCCAGCTGCGGGCGCGCGATCGGTGGCGCAAGGTCGGCACTGAATTCGCCCGGGTCGACGCGCTGCTGCCGCCGGTGACCTTCGACGATTTCGAGGCGTGCATGGGCGACGTCCCGGCATTGGGGGAGCACACGCGCGCGTTGCTCGTCGAGTCCGGAGTGGACGCCGACGACTACCTTCGCCGTGGCATCGCCCGCTGAATTTCCGCGAGCGACTGGAGGAACTCCAGGTTTACGCTCGAGATCATGCGATTCGCCATCAAGACTTCGCCGCAGGACACCGTCTGGTCCGACATGCTCGCCGTCTGGCAGGCCGCCGACGAGATCGAACTCTTCGAATCGGGCTGGACCTTCGATCACTTCTACCCCATTTTCTCGGATTCGACCGGTCCGTGCCTGGAAGGGTGGGTGACGCTCACGGCGCTCGCGCAGGCCACGAAACGGCTCCGGCTGGGCACGCTGGTCAGCGGGATCCATTACCGTCACCCCGCGCTCCTCGCGAACATGGCCGCGACACTGGACATCGTTTCCGGCGGACGGCTGGAGATCGGCGTCGGCGCGGGCTGGAACGAAGAGGAATCCGGCGCGTACGGCATGGAACTGGGCACCATCAAGGAGCGCAGTGACCGGTTCGAAGAGGCCTGCGAGGTCCTCGTCGGCCTGCTGACCCAGGAGACCACGAGCTTCCAGGGCGAGCACTACCAGCTGACCGACGCCCGCTGTGAACCCAAGGGCGTGCAGAAACCGCATCCGCCGATCTGCATCGGTGGCAGCGGCGAGAAGCGGACCCTGCGCACGACCGCGAAATACGCCCAGCACTGGAACTTCGTCGGCGGCACGCCGGAGGAGTTCGCGCACAAGCGCGAGGTGCTGCACCGGCACTGCGCGGACATCGGCCGGGATCCGAAGGAGATCACCTTGTCCTCGCACGTGCGCCTCGGCACGGACGGCGACTACGCGAAGGTCGCCGCGGAGGCCGAAGCACTCGGTGAAGCGGGGCTCGACCTGGCGATCATCTACCTTCCGCCGCCGCACACCCCCGCCGTGCTGGAGCCGCTGGCGAAGGCGCTCGAACCGCTGCGCTGAGGCCTCGGAGACCGGCCGGGGAGCGAGCGCCCGTTGCGGAACCGGCCGGTCTCGCTATACGGTGACAGAACTAGAACAGGTTACAGTTCTGCACGGTGGGCTGACCGAGGAGCGGACATGGCGAACAGGGCTGCGCGCGGCGACGAGGCCGACTACGTGGTCGTCGGATCGGGCAGCTCGGGCGCCGCGATCGCCGGCAGGCTGGCGGAGGCCGGGGCCAGCGTGATCGTGCTCGAAGCGGGCAAGACGGACGAGAAGATGCTCGTCAAGAAGCCGGGGCTGGTCGGCCCGATGCACGCGGTGCCCCAGCTCAAGAAGCCGTTCGACTGGGGCTACTACTCGGTGCCGCAGAAACACGTTCTCGATCGCCGGATGCCGGTGCCGCGCGGCAAGGTGGTCGGCGGCTCCAGTTCCATCAACGGGATGGTCTACGTCCGCGGCAACCGCGCCAACTTCGACTCCTGGGCCGCCGAGGGCAACAAGGGCTGGGACGCCGACAGTGTCAACGCCGCGTACAAGCGGATGGAGGACTTCGAGGACGGCGAGAACGACTTCCGCGGCGCGGGCGGCCCGATCCGCGTCACCCGCAACAAGACCCCGCAGGAGGGCACGCTCCAGTTCCTCCAGGCGACCGCCGACGCGATCGGCTGCGACATCCTCGACGACTACAACGCGGAGTCCCAAGAGGGCGTCAGCCGGATGCAGCAGAACGCCGCCGACGGCCTGCGCTACAGCGCCTCGCGCGGCTATATCCACCATCTCGCGCCCGCCACCCTGCAGGTCCAGTCCGGGGTGCTGGCGAAGAAGGTGGTCATCGAGAACGGCCGTGCCGTCGGCGTCGAGGTCGTCGACGCGAACGGGGGACAGCGCATCCTGCGCGCGGGCAAGGAGGTCATCCTCTCGGCGGGCTTTGTCGGATCCGCGCAGCTGCTGATGCTGTCCGGCGTCGGCCACGCCGAGCATCTGAAGGAGCACGGCATCGACGTCGTCGCGGATCTGCCGGTCGGCGACAACCTGCACGATCACATGTTCCACGCGCTGACCTTCCGCGCGTCGTCGAGCAAGAACCGGGGCACGCCGCCGTACTTCGCGCGCGGCCTCGTCAGCGAACTGATGCGGCCCGGCACGACGTTCCTGGCGAACTCGGTCTTCGAGGCGGTCGCCTTCCTCAAGACCTCCCAGGCCGCCGAAGTCCCGGATCTCCAGCTGCATCTCCTGCCGTGGGCGTACGTGACGCCGAACCAGGACGCGCCCATCCGGCACGACGTCGACAAACGGCCCGCGCTCACCGTGCTCACCACGCTGATCTACCCGAGGAGCCGCGGCACGCTTCGTCTCGCTTCGGCCGATCCCACGGCGGCGCCGCTCATCGACTTCCAGTACCTGTCCGATCCGGCCGATCTCGAGGTGCTCGGCGAGGGCTCGGAAATGGTCCGCGAGATCTTCGCGTCGAAGGCGTTCAACGGTTCGATCAAGGAGGAACTGCACCCGGGCGAAGCACTGCGGGGACAGGAACTGCGCGACGCGATCCTGAACCGCGCGACCTCGGTCTACCACGGCGTCGGCACCTGCCGGATGGGCGTGGACGAACTCGCGGTCGTGACTCCCGACCTCAAGGTCCGCGGTGTCGAGGGCCTGCGGGTCTGCGACGCCTCGATCATGCCGTCGATCACCGGTGGCAACACCAACGCGCCCGCCATCATGATCGGCGAGATGGGCGCGCAGCTCGTCCTTTCGGACAACTGACGGAAAGAGGGCCATGACCGTCACACCGCTCGCGCTCACCCGTCCGGCGTCGGTGACCGACGCGTTCCTCCGGCGGCTCGTCGCCCGTGTGCCGGGCTCGTCCGGCGCGACCTGGAAACTCACCGAGGTCTACACCAGCGAGGTGCTCGTCGAGCTGCCCCAGTCGACTCCCGCCGACATCGAGCAGGCGTTCACCACGGCGCGCGCCGCGCAGGAGAAGTGGGCCGCCACGCCGCTCAAGCAGCGGCTGGAGGTGTTCAAACGGGCGCACACGCTCTTCGTCGACAACGCGCCGGCCGTCACCGATCTCATCCAGGTCGAGAGCGGCAAGAACCGCCGGATGGCGATCGAGGAGACCTGCGATCCGGCGATGGTGATGAGCCACTACCTCACGCGGGCGGCCAAACTGCTGGCGCCGGTGAAACGCGGGGGACCGGTCCCATTCCTGACGACGTCCACCGAGATCAGGCAGCCCAAGGGCGTGGTCGGGATCATCGCGCCGTGGAACTTCCCGTTCGCCACCGGCATTTCCGACGCCGTCCCGGCGCTGATGGCCGGCAACGCGGTGGTGCTCAAGCCCGACAACAAGACCGCGCTCTCCCCGCTTTACGGCGTCGAACTGCTGGAGCAGGCAGGGCTGCCGAAGGGGCTGTTCCAGGTGGTGTGCGGCGAGGGCCCGGACGTCGGACCCACGCTCATCGGCCAGGCGAACTACGTGATGTTCACCGGTTCCACCGCGACCGGCCGGGTGATCGGCGAACAGGCGGGCCGCAACCTCATCGGCTGCTGCCTCGAACTCGGCGGCAAGAACCCGATGATCGTGCTGGAAGACGCCGATCTGGACGAGACCGTGCAGGGCGCGATCTTCGGTGCTTTCGGCAACACCGGGCAGATCTGCATGCACATCGAGCGGATCTACCTGCCGGAGTCCCGCTACGAGGAGTTCAAGACCGCGTACGTGGCCAAGACCGAGGCCCTCGACGTCCGTGCCGCCTACGACTTCGGGCCGGACATGGGCTCGCTCGTCTCCGTCGACCACATGAGCCGGGTCAAGTCGCATGTCGACGACGCCGTCGCGAAGGGCGCGACCGTCCTTTGTGGAGGAAAGCCCCGGCCCGACCTCGGCCCGGCGTTCTTCGAGCCGACGATCCTCGAAGGCGTCACGAAGGACATGCTCTGCGGCGTGACGGAAACCTTCGGACCCGTTGTCGCACTCCACAAGTACCGCACGGTCGACGAAGCCGTCGCGCTCGCCAACGACACCGAGTACGGCCTCAACGCCTCGGTCTGGGGTGGTGACGTCGGCGCCGCCCGCGCCGTGGCCGCGCGGATCGAGTCCGGCAATGTCAACATCAACGACATCCTGGCCACCGCGTACGCCTCGAAGGGGACGCCGTCCGGCGGAGTCAAGAACTCCGGCGTCGGCGCCCGCCACGGGGACCAGGGCCTGCTCAAGTACACCGACGTCAAGAACGTCGCGGTGCTCAAGAAGCAGGTCATGGGTCCCCGCGGCGGCCAGACCTACGAGAAGTACGTCGACGGGATGCTGTCGGGGCTGAAACTCATGCGGCGCTTGCGTATCCGCTAGACCTCGTCGGTGTGCTGCGGAGCGGCCAGCACACAGGCGATGCTCAGCACGCACATCCCGATCAGCAGGCCGATCGCCGGCCAGATGCTGCCGGTCGCCTGGAACAGCAGCGTCGACACCAACGGCGAGAGGCCGCCGAACAGCGCGCCCGCGAGCTGGTACGACAGCGAGATGCTGGTGTAGCGTGCCCGCGGCCGGAACATCTGCGACAGGATGGCGGCGATCGGGCTGTAGGTCGCCGTCATCGCCAGGCGCATCGCCACGAACGCCGCGATGATCAGCACCGCGTTCTTGGTCGACAGCACCAGGAACTGCGGGGCCGCGAGCACGGCCACCCCGACGAGACCGATCACGACCACCCGCACCCGGCCGAAACGGTCGCCGAGCCAGGCCGCGCCGAAGCTCACGGCCAGTTCCACGAAGGCCGCGATGGTGAGCGCGTTGAGCACCAGCGATTCGGAGACACCGACAGCCGGATCGGTCGCGTACGCCGTCGCGAAGGTGGTGACGAGGTAGTAGCCGCCGACCGCGACCGGCAGCACGCAGATGCCCAGCAGGATCGGCTTCCAGTTCGTGCGGACGGCGTAGAGGATCGGCACGCCGGTCTCTTCGGCGGTCTCCTCGAAGACCGGTGACTCCTCGACCTTCAGCCGCACGACGAGGCCGACGCCGATGAGCAGCACGGACGCGAAGAAGGGGATCCGCCAGCCCCAGGTGGCGAGCCATTCGGTGCCGCCGATGCTCAGCAGGCTGAACAGACCGGTGGCCAGCAACGCGCCCGCCGGGTTTCCCGCCTGCGCGAAGGCACCGTAGAAGGTCTTCTTGTCCGCCGGCGCGTGCTCGACGGCCATCAGCACGGCGCCGCCCCACTCGCCGCCGACGGCGAGCCCCTGGACGAACCTGAGCACCACGAGCAGGACGGGCGCCCACGTGCCGATCTGGTCGTAGCCGGGCAGGCAGCCGACCAGGAAGGTCGCCACGCCCATCATGGTCAGCGTGACCACGAGCGCGGTCTTGCGGCCGACCCGGTCACCGACGTGCCCGAACACGATGCCGCCGAGCGGCCGCGCGAAGAACCCGACGGCGTACGTCGCGAAGGCCGCCGCGACGCCGGTCAGCCGGTCGCCGGTGGCGGGGAAGAACACGGTGCCGAAGACGAGGCTCGCGGCCGTGGCGTAGATGTAGAAGTCGTACAACTTGATGCCTGGTGGATGCCACCTCGGTGCCTGGGGGCTAAAGGTGCTCTGACCTGCCTCTTTCGGACCGGTTGTGTCCCGCTGTGTCCGGCCGTGTCCTGTCGTCTGACGGCCTGTAGACGGCCTGGCGGGCAGGCGGTCATGCCCGGGTTCGAGCTGGGTGTTAGCAACCTGATCATGTGGGAAAGCAGGAAACGATAGCCCCGCTTCAGAACAAGAGGCGGGGCTATCGCTGTGTCCTGGCCCAATGCCGGTCCCTGTTCTGCCCCCGTCCCCCTCGTCCCTGCTGCCTCTAGCGCCGGTTCGGTCGTGTCAAGGCACGCTTTCCCGCCTTGATGCGGGCGGGCCGGTGTTAGACGCTGAAAGGCGAGGGAGCCCCGGTGACCACTCCACGTCAGTCGGGTGGGTCGGGTGACCTGGCCGTGTTGCTCCTGGGTCTCCGTCGTCGTTGGTGGCGCGCTGCGGGTGCTGCCCTGCGGCGGGCTCGCCCGGCGGCGCCTGCCGGAGCGGAGCGGGAGGCCGGCGTCGCCTCCTGGGCGTAGCCCGCCGGACGGGTGGTGACCCGCGCGCCGCCAACGGCGGCGCCTTGATCCCATAGAGCCAAATTCGGCAGGCAACGCATGTAGCCGTCGCCTGCCGAAGTGAGAGGTACAGAGGGGCTACACGCGCAAGGATTTCAGGATCTCGTCGGCAAGGCTGGCGCTACCGGCGGCGATGAACTTTTGGCGCGGGTCCATCGCTGCACCAATGTCGGCAAGCGAATGAAAGCCGTAGTCAAGAGGGATCGGTCGGCCGTGCAGGTCGATGACGGCCCCGCCTGCTGCGTGAAGTATGTAGTGGCCTGGTGCGAGATCCCAGATGGCGAAACCCTTGGCAAATTCGACGGTGGCATCGGTCATCCCTGCGGCCACATGACACAAGCTCACCGAGCCGAAGTCGACGCCAATGCGCCCCTTCTTCTTGTCCCCGGCGGACGGCGCGCTGAGCGCAGCGAGAAAATCCCTTTGCTGTGCAAGGGAGACAAACCGTGTGTCTGGCCGCATGAGGTAGTTGGTGACCAACGCTTGCGACAGAGAGGCTTGGGACGGTCGATCGAGAACGTATTCCGTCGAGTCGGCGGTAACCATGAACGCGCGGTCCACGCCTTGTGCATCTCGCGCGCCAATGTAGAGCTGAATGTGATGGAAGATATCTCCGATCACCGAAACGATCGGTCGCGCAAGCGAGCGCGAGTAGACCATGATGTGGGTGTAGCCGTACAGGCCCCGCACGGCAAGTTCGCTCGTGTCCAGCGGATCAACCAAGACGCACAGATCGGGGTCTGGGTCCGGGCCGATCACCTCGGGATCAGCTTCCTCTGAGGCGTACACGAACGAACGGACGTGTTTGGCGATTTCCTCTTTGTAGCGTTGGTGCATCCAGAGGTCGAAGTCTGAGAGAAAGTTGTCACTGTGTCGTAGGTTTTCATGCTCACTACGCTTGCCTGAAAGGGCGGCGTATTCAAGCCGCGGGCGTATTTCGAGCATCATTGCCTTGACTGAATTGGCGATATTTGCCGCCAGATCAGGAATCAAGCTGTCGGGCTTCATTGATTGGCCACCTTCGAGGTTTAGCGCAGTTCCAATGGGGGTTCAATGCCGGGCGGGCTCATGGTTGCAGCGATGAAGATAGCCGAGAAGTCTGCCTTGCGCAGGTTTTGCACGCCCGCGAGGTCGTCAAAGCTGTACGCGCGGGGGTCGTCCCCGTGGGTCATGGCGCCAAACACCGCAAAGTAGAGGTCTGCCGTCGGGTAGCGCTCTCGGACCTGTTTTGCGAGGTAACCAATTGCGTCCGAGTGTTTGACTTCGAAATCGCACAATACGATCGTGGGATGGTCTTTTGATTCCGGGAAGACGGAAGCGTCATCGAGTTCAATTCCGCCGCGAACCTTGTTGCAGCGAAGGTATCCGATAGGGCATCGCGAGAACCGTGAGGAAGAAAGAAAGGTAGCCATTACCAATCCGGCCTCGTTGATGCCGAAGCAAATATCGACGTCGAGACGGCTTCCGAGGTTCTTGATCTGGCTTCCGAGTCGTTCAATGCCAAGGCCAAAAGTTTCCCAGTTGAGATCCAGGAGACTTCCGGGCTGGGGGTTTGGTAGGGAAAATACGTCGATCTTCGCTTCGCCGAATTCGGCACGGGGAACCGATAGAGTAAATTCCTCGCCGATTTGGCTTCCGTACGGAGCGCGGCGCACTTCGGGTTCGAGGCGAGTTTCCTCGGGCTGCTCCGGGGTGGCACTCGGTGGTTCGGGTACGAACTCGATTCCGCCGTCGTGGGGCTCGAAGAGTTGTTCGGCCTGCCAGCCGGGGAGCATTGCTTCAAGGATGCGGCAATGGTCGGCGTAGGGAAGGCCGACCATGTCACCGGATAGCCACCGATAGAACTGGGCCTTGCTGGGGGCGCCGCCTCGTAGGCTCTTGTCGACCCTCTCGGCCACCTTGTCGTACTCGCGACAGAACGCGCGGTAGCTCTGCAAGTGCCGTCCCCTGAGCAGCACTTTGAGAACGATGGGGCGGGCCTCCGACGTGGCCGTATCGGTGCTCATGAGACCAATCTAGCACGCGAGACAAGACAAGATGAGACAACATGAGCACGCGATGCGTTCAGGTGAGTACTCCATGGTGTCGTGACGGGACACCTGTTTGGCCGATTGTTGTAGGTACGCCGGTAAAGGCGGAAACGACAAGCGGAAAGGTTCAACACGACATGGCGATCGAAAAAGGTATCCGGTTCAGCATCGAGCACGACGACGCGTTCCCTATGGGTCTGGTGATGGTGGGAGAGGTGTCGGCGGACAACGAGTACCAGTCGCGTGAGGACAAGGCGCAGGGGCGGCCGGTGCGGCAGAGGGTCGATGAAGTGACGGGTAAGCGGCAGTGGAAGTTCACGGCGACCGATCCGGGTGAGGCGAAGGCGAAGCGGGCATCGTTTGAAATCACGTTGCTGGCTGATGTGCAGCCGGTGCCGACGACGGCGGAGGTGATGCCGGGGATGCGGCCGGTGGAGCTCGACGGGTTGACCGCTGAGCCGAAGGTGACCGGGCAGGGCGAGTTCAAGTACCTGGCCTACATGTTCCGCGCGACCGGGTTCAAGGCTGCGGCGAGTGGCTCGGGTTCGGCCCCGGGTGGGAAGGCGGCCCGGTCGACGGCGGGTGAGTCCTCGGCCAAGGCCGCGTGACGGCACTGACTTCTACAGGGAAGTGGTGTCGTGATGCCGAACAAGCGGGTATCAGCGTGGGAGACGGCCTATCGCGCCTATCGGGACGCGTCGGACGCGGACGCACGGTCGCGGGGCACGAATCCGGAGGTTGCCTGGGAGATGGCGGCGGCGTCGCGGTCGGTCGCGCAGGCCTGGCGGGCGTTGGCCGGTGACCGTGATCAGCCGTGGTGGGTGGTTGCCGCCGTGGGCTCGGCCGCGCAAGCGTTCGAAGACCAAGCACGGGAGTGGGAACGCAGGGCAGGAGGTGACGAGTATGCGGGAGGGGTTCGGTCCGACATGGGTGATCTCCCGGTGGGACGAGGCGACAGTGGAGGAGACTGGTTCGAGTCCGGAATCACCCCCGGCGCTGGTGCTGTCGGGTACGGCTGGCCTGCTGCTGATCAGGCCCCCGGGCGACCGGAGCACTTGGCCGGACCGAGCCGCCTTCCTTCGCCGACTCCGCGATTGCGCGGACGAACTGGCGGCGCTGCTCGAAAGCCGCGCAAGGAACGGGGTCTGTGATGACTACCCGGGCAGGAATGAGCCGCAAACGCTCAAGGATGCTCACCACGTTGCGGCGTCCACTCGGCCGCTGCCGGGCTCGAACCTCGCAACGTGGCTGAAATGGCGGCAGGCCAACGCAAAGATGTACCGCGCAGTGTCCGATGTGGACCGTTTCCATCATCACGAGATTCGGTACTGGGTCGCACACGAGGAAGACAAGGCGGAGGAGCTGGCGGCGAGGATCGCGAAAGAGAAGGCGGAGACTCGCTGATGGCGCTTGATTCTGACGTGGTCGTCGAGCTTGCCGACCGTTACGTGAATGAGGGGAGAACTATCGAGGGCCTGGCTCAGCAATACGGGTTCAGCTATCGGGCGGTCCGAACGGCGCTCCTCGGTGCGAAGGTCAAGCTTCGCCCCCCAAAGGTCCCGCTGCCGCCAGCGCCTCCGGGTCTGGTGAACGCTTACAACGGCGGCCACACGATTCAGCAACTGGCTGACATTCATGGCATGAGCTGCGGCCAGACTCGGCGGGTCCTGCTGGCCGAGGGTGTTCAGCTTCGCCCACCCGGCAGGCAGGCTTCGACGCAGTGGGGAGCGGATCGAATCTCGCGCTACTAATTCAGATAGACCGAACGAAAAGTCAATATAGAAACAAAAACGCGCGTGAGGACGTGCGATACATAAACACGTCCTCACGCGGCTAAAAGTGTCCCATAAGAACGCAGAACCGGCCTTGGTCGGCAAACTGAAACCGGTTCTGCGCCTGTCCACTGGAGCAAGTGAACAATGAATAAGATAAATGATGACACGCGGCGCGCGTCAACGGGGGTCACCCGAACGCGCTGTACGGAATGCAAACGGTTCGCTCGGCTGCTGCCGGGTGAGGAGAAGTGCTCCCCGTGCATGGGGATGCTGCCGCTGCCGATCGTGGTTCCCGCTGCTGGTCTGCGGGGTGGTCGGCGATGAACACGCAGGAGATCATGACCACCCTTGCGGTCGGCGGCGGTCTGGCGGTGGTGCTGTGGGTGCTGGCCAAGGTCGGCCGTGTCCTGGCGAGTGTGCTGGAGGCATTGGCCGCGCTGGCGGTGCTCGGAATGGCGCTGTGGGGCCTGTTGCGGGTGGTCGGCTGGATTGTTCGGCAACTGGTCACGCGCTGGCGTACCTGCCTGGCACTGCTGGCTTTGTGGGCCTGGTGCACCTGGCTGGGCTGGATCTCGCTCGTCGTCACGGTGGGCGTGCTGGCGGTCGTGCTGCTGGTGTGGTGGCGGCTGGACGAGGTGGGCTATGACCAGTGGTGCGGTCGGTGGCTGCGCGGGTGGTGGCTGCGCTGGGCGCTCTACGGTCGGAAGCTGGCCGGTTGGCTGCACGCCTGCGGCCTGACTGTCCGGGATGACGCGATTCCCGTTGATGTGACGGTGAATCTGGTGTCACGTCGGCGTAAGCGTGAGGCGGTCGCGAAGGCTCGGCAGGCATCCGGGGTGGCAGTGCCGAAACTGCTGTCCGTGCGCTCCGGCCCGTCGTGGGATGAGGTCCGGGTCCGGCTGGTTCCGGGCCAGAAGCCGGAAGACTTCGATGAGGTCGCGCGGGAGCTGGCGGTGGCGCGCAAGGTTCAGCGGTGTCAGGTGCGGGAGCTGGAACCCAATGTGGTGTCCATCGACTTCATGCGCCGTGATCTGCTCGACGCGGCGGTGACGTGCCTGCCTGTCCCGGAGCTGCTGCCCACCGACGGGTCGGGGGTGGATCTGCGGGCGGTCTATGCGGGGTCGACGGAGTACGGCACGCCGTGGACGCTGCCGCTGATGGGTCGTGGCGCGCACACGTTGGTGGCTGGCGCGACCGGGGCCGGTAAGGGCTCGGTGATGTGGTCGCCGCTGGTGTCGGCTGCCCCGGCCATCCGGGCCGGTCTGGTGCGTGTGTCGGGGATCGACCCGAAAGCGATGGAATTGTCCTACGGGCGCGGGATCTTCACCCGCTACGGCCAGAGCGGTAAGGAGGCTCTGGAGATCCTGGACGCGCTGATCGATGAGCTGGAGAACCGTAAGCGCGTCTTCGCGGGAAACACCCGTGAGGTGCCGCTCTCGACGGAGTATCCGTTGGAGCTTCTGGAGTTCGACGAGATCGGCGCGTTGACCCGCTACACCGACCGCAAGACCCGTGAGGCCATTGTGGAGCGGGTAGCAGTGCTGGCCACGCAAGGCCGTGCGCTGTTGTTCACGGTGCGCGGCTATGTGCAGGAGCCGACGAAGGAAACCGTTCCGGTGCGGGAGTTGCTGCCCCGGCGGGTGGCGCTGCGGGTGACGTCCAAGTCGCAGGTTCCGATGGTGCTCGGTGACGGCGCGTTCGAGCGCGGGGCGTGGGCGAACCGGATTCCGGAGTCGGCGGCCGGTGTCGGCTACGTGTGGGGAGAGGGCATCCGCGAACCGCTGCGTGTGCGGGCGGGCTGGGTGTCCGATCAGACGGTCAAGCATCTGGAGCACTACGTCACCAACGGTGGCGCGTCGGTGGTGCACCTGTCAGATCGGCGCGGCGAGAGGGGGACGGCATGACCACCACCGAAATCACGAATTCGCAGGTAGAAGCGGGTGCGGACGCCCGGCCGGCACCCCCGAATGGAGTAGGGGTCAGGGTAAGCCGCGGGACGCTGTCAGCGGAGGTCGTGAAGGCCACTGCGGAGAAGCACGGCGTGTGTGTTCGGCCGTTCACTATGGAGGTCGGAGACACCGAAACCGGCGAGATCCGCTACGTGCCTGTGCCGTGCGGGTCCACTGTGGAGTCGGTGTGCCTTCCCTGTGCTCGCAAGGCAAAGGCGCTGAGGCAGGCACAGTGCCGCGAGGGCTGGCACATGACCGAAGAACCCGTGATCACCCGCGAGAGGCCGTCAGAGACGCAAACGGAGCTACTGGAGTTCCGGGCTGACCTGGCGGCGCACTACCGGGACGCGATCGAAGCCGGGGATGAGGTCGAGGCGGAGGAGCTGCGGGCAGAGGTCGCCTCGGTGGACGAGGAGCTGCGGGCGTCCGGGATGACGGGGCGCCTGCCCGCTCTCGACGTTCCGGAGAAGCGTCCGGTGAAGCGGTCCACGAAGCGGCGGCAGGATGCGCCGAACCTGCCTCGGCGCAAGGTCGCCAAGACCACCGTGGGTCGTGAGTACGCGGGGAAGTTCCGGCCGTCGATGTTCGTCACGCTCACCTGCGACACCTACGGCCCGGTGCGGTCCGATGGTTCGCCGGTGAACCCGTCGACGTATGACTACCGGCGGCGGCTCGGGACGCGGTGCACTTCTCGGCGCTGGTGGACAGGTGGTGGCAGAACCTGCGGCGCGTGGTCGGCTGGGATGTGCAGTACTTCGCCACCGTGGAACCCCAACGGCGGGCGGCTCCGCACCTGCACACCGCGCTCCGGGGCTCCATCTCCCACGAAGTCATCAGGATGGTCACGGAGGCTACCTACCATCAGGTGTGGTGGCCCAACCATGACGAGATCGTGTACACGGACCGGGAACCGTTGTGGGACATGGATTCCCGCTCGTTTGTGGACCCGGACACGCGGGAGCCTCTGCCGTCGTTCGACGAAGCTCGGAGGCGGTGGAGGAACCGGCGCACGTGGTCACGTTCGGCCGTCAGGTGCACTCCAAGGGGATCTTGGCGGCACGGAGGAATCCGGGCGTCATATCGGCTACCTGACCAAGTACCTGACGAAGTCGACGGGTGAGGTGGTCGACGCTGACACTGCGGCGCAGCGGGATCACCACGACCGTCTTCACGCTGAACTGTCGGTGACCCCGTGTTCGCCTCGGTGCGCGGTGTGGCTGCT